>NZ_NEVL01000007.1 GCF_002261335.1 Bordetella genomosp. 1 | reverse complement strand
CCGCTCGAGAACGTCTGGGTCACCGACATCGAGGGCGTGGTCTACGAAGGCCGCACCACGCTGATGGATCCGGACAAGGCGCGCTACGCGCAGAAGACCGAGGCGCGCAAGCTGGCCGACGTGATCGACGGCGCCGACGTGTTCCTCGGCCTGTCGGCCGGGGGCGTGCTGAAAGCCGAAATGGTGGCAGTGATGGCCCCGCGACCGCTGATCCTGGCGCTGGCCAATCCCACGCCCGAGATCCTGCCGGAAGTGGCCAAGGCCGTGCGCGACGACATCGTGATGGCGACCGGCCGTTCGGACTATCCGAACCAGGTCAACAACGTGCTGTGCTTCCCCTACATCTTCCGTGGCGCGCTCGACGTGGGCGCCACCACCATCACGCCGGAGATGGAAAAGGCGGCGGTGTATGCGATCGCCGGCCTGGCCGAGGAAGAAGCCAATGACGTGGTGGCCGCGGCCTATGGCACCTACGATCTGTCGTTCGGCCCCGAGTACCTGATCCCGAAACCCTTCGATCCGCGCCTCATCATGCGCATCGCGCCCGCCGTGGCGCGTGCCGCCATGGAAGGCGGCGTGGCCACGCGCCCGCTGGCCGACCTCGATGCCTACGTCGAGCAGCTGCAGCAGTTCGTGTATCACTCCGGCGCCTTCATGAAGCCGGTGTTCGCGGCCGCCAAGCAATGGGTCCGCGACGGCGGCAAGTCGCGCATCGTGTTCACCGAAGGCGAAGACGAGCGCGTGCTGCGCGCCGTGCAGGTGATCGTCGACGAAAAGCTGGCCAAGCCCATTCTGGTGGGCCGTCCGTCGGTGCTGCTGTCGCGCATCGAGAAGTTCGGCCTGCGCCTGAAGTTGGGCCAGGACGTCGAGGTCTGCAATCCGGAATACGACGAGCGCTTCCACCAGTACTGGACGACGTATTGGGAGCTGATGTGCCGCCGCGGCATCACCAAGGAAATGGCGCGCGTGGAAATGCGCCGCCGCCTGACGCTGATCGGCGCGATGATGGTGCGCCTGGGCGATGCCGACGGCCTGGTCTGCGGCGCGGTCGGCGCCTATCACGACCACCTGCGCTTCATCGACGAAGTGATCGGCAAGAAGCCGGGCGCGAACACCTATGCGGCGATGAACATCCTGCTGCTGGATCAGCGCACGGTGGCCCTGGCCGACACGCACGTCAACGACGATCCCAGCGCCGAACAGATCGCCGAGATCACCATCGCCGCGGCCGAGGAGATGACCCGTCTGAACCTCGCCCCCAAGGTCGCGCTGCTGTCGCGCTCGAACTTCGGTTCGGGCAGCTCGGCCTCCGGCGCAAAGATGCGCGCCGCGCTCGACATCGTGCGCGAACAGGCGCCCGAGCTGGAAGTGGATGGCGAAATGCACGGCGACTGCGCGCTCGACGAAGGCCTGCGCCAGCGCATCCTGCCGTCGTCGCCGCTGAAGGGTTCGGCCAATCTGCTGGTCTGCCCCAACGTCGACGCCGGCAACATCGCCTACAACCTGCTCAAGACCGCGGCCGGCGGCAACGTGGCCGTGGGCCCGTTCCTGCTGGGCGCGAACGGCGCGGCCCATATCCTGACCTCCAGCGCCACCGTGCGCCGGATCGTCAACATGGCCGCGCTCACGGTGATCGACGCCAATCGCGAAGCCTGATCCAGGCCTCCCGACCGCAAGACGAACCGCCCGGAAACGGGCGGTTTTTTTTCGCCTGTACCGAGGCGCCTCCCGTCGGGGTGGCGCAGGAGGACGCCATTCATTCCATGCCGCACGCCGTCGCCGATATCGTTGCGCACACAACCATATCGGATAAACGGACGAGCCAGACCAACACCAGGAAACGCGAAAACCCACGGCAAAAATTCCGCACACGCGACAGCCGATCGCATCACGCCACGCGAATCGGAACACAAGATACCGATATAAATTCTTCATCCTGAAACTGGTTGCGCAAACAACCAATTTAAGAACACCGCTCTGATACCCCTATATTCAAGGCACTTCGAGGCAACAAAAACGCAGGGTCAAAAAAAACGAACGCCTTTCATCGTCCCGGCAGCGCTGACTCCACTCCCATCGCGAGCGGCATGGAACATGGTCGCGACGACCGGCGCGCGAGGGATGCGGTTTCTGTCGCTGCCCGTTTTTCTGCATCACGATGACGCATCGCCGCCGCGCGCTCGCGCCGGCCATCGCCACCTTCGCCACGACACATTGCGGCAACGGGCACCAGGCTCCGTACCCGCACACCCCTCGCCGACCTGCAGGCACCGACGCGCGGGCGTATCGACCTGTTCTTGCGGGCCCCACGCCGGGCGCCCCAATCGCCACACGCCGCGGCTCACGGCCCGCGCCAGGCGGGCGCTTCCGTTCAGCCCAGGCCACGCCTGGCCGCAGGCAGCCTCCAGACCTCGCCCGGCCCGACGGCAGCACGCGATCCGACAGGCGGGTTTCAGGCGGGTGGCGCGCGCGAGGCACGGCCAGAACGCATCTTCGGCAGCGCCTTTTTTGCGCGCAATTTTTGATCAACGCGCGCGCTACGAGCGCCTTTTGCCTTCGGGGTCCGCGCGCGACCCGGCGCGCGAAATCAGCGCTCAAAGCCGCCTCCTGCCCCCGCAGAATGCCGAATTTCCGGCCTCCCGATTGCGCACTTGTTGCGCATCCAGGCGGGTGTTCCGCTGGCAAATCATCCAATCCGACCTGTGGATAACCTCTACGACGCGCCGTTGTGCACATTGTGTGGACCTGGGTTGAACAAGCGGGGGTTTTCGACTGTCCCCAAAAAATTGTTCAACTTCACGCTTTTTTCCAAACAGAGTTCTTGCACAGGCAAAAACCGCTGCAAGCGTTTGAAATAGAATCGCTTTTTACGGTTAAGGTAGTTATCCACAGCCCTTATTAATCATTAGTCTTTATATAAAGAACATAAAAAGGAAACCCGCAAACCATGCCATCGCCCCACCACGCCCGCCCGGGTTCCCGGTCATGCGCATCCTCCTGATCGAAGACGAAGCCGAACTGGCTCACTGGCTTTCCCGAAGCCTGGCCCGACATGCCGGCTTCGTGGTCGAGTGGGCAGACGACGGCCTGCTGGCCGATCGCCGTCTCGCCATCGAAGAATTCGATGCCGTCGTGCTCGACCTGGGTCTGCCCGGAATGGATGGCCACACCTTGTTGTCGAAAATGCGTGCCCGGGACGACCGGACACCGGTGCTCGTGCTGACCGCCCGCGACTCGCTCGCGGAAAGAGTCGGCACGCTGCACGAAGGGGCGGACGATTTTTTGCCGAAACCCTTCGTGCTCGAAGAGCTCGAAGCCCGGCTGACGGCGCTGGTGCGCCGCAGCCGCGGCCGCGAACATCCGCGACTCGCGCTGGGCGACCTGGTGCTGGATACTTCGGCGCAAAAATTCAGCGTCCGCGGACAGCCCCTGCAGTTATCCCCAAGAGAACACGCGGTGCTGCGCGTCCTGATCCAGCGCAGCGGTGAACCCATGACCAAGCAGCAGATCCTCGATCGCATCCAGGGGCAGGACTCCGAAGTCAACCTGGAAGCCATCGAAGTGCTGGTGCATCGCCTGCGAAAAAAGCTCACGGAGACCGGTGTTCAGATCACGACGATGCGCGGCATGGGCTATTGCCTGGAGATGGCTGTTGATAACCCGTGATACGGCGGCGACCGGCGTTCCGCCGGTCGAAAAACCCCCGCGCAGCCTGCGTGCCACCCTGTTGTGGCGCCTGATTCCGGTGCTGGTCGTCCTGATGGTGGCGGCCCTCTGGGTGTCGAACCACCAGCTGCGGACCCAGGTCGACGTTGCCTACGACCGCGCCCTCGCTGGCGCGCTCAAATCCATCGACCACAACATATCCACAGCCAGCGGTGGATTAGCCCTGGAGCAGCCGTACCTCATGCTCGAATTCTTCGAGCTGACGGCCAATGGCAGCGTGTTCTACCGGGTGGCCACCGAGGACGGGCTGGCCGAAATCGGCAACCCGGCCCTGCCCATGCCCGACCAGCCGCTGGTGTCCGGGCAGCCGCAGTTTTTCTATGCCGACTACGACGGCACCCCGGTCCGGGTCGCCGCGATGGCCCGGCCGATGGAGCCCCCGCTCTACGCAAACAAAGGGGGACGCGTCGTGGTGCAGGTGGCCGAAACCCTGGATACCCGCCAGGAGTTCCTTAACGAGGCGCTGGTGCGTTCCGTGGAGCGGGACCTCGCCGTGGTACTGCTGGCCGTTTTGATCGTGATCTGGACCGTTCTGAGCGCCCTGAGGCCCCTCGAACGGGTGGAGGAGGAAATCCAGGCGCGCCCTGAGGACGATTTAAGGCCCGTCAGCGCGTCCGACGTCCCGGCTGAGGTCCTACCCCTCATTCAGGCCATCAATCGCCACACGGGCCGTTTTGAGGCTCAGGCGAGGGTCCAGCGGCAGTTCCTGGACGACGCCTCGCACCAGTTGCGCACGCCGCTGTCGGTTTTGCGTACCCAGACGGCCTACGCCCTGCGCGAAAACGACCCCCAGGAGATCCGCAGCGTCCTCCTGGCGATGCAGGAGGGGCTGGACAGGGCGGTACGCACCACCAACCAGATGCTGGCGCTGGCGCGCGCCAAGGACGCCTCCCTGGCCGAGGGCGGCCTGCAGACCGAGACCGTCGACCTGGCCGAGCTGGCCGACAACATCGCCCGCACCTTCCTGCCGGCGGCGCGGGCCAGCCAGATCGACCTGGGCCTGGACGTGCCGGAGGCCCCGGTGCAGGTGCAGGCCGCCGAGTGGATGTTGCGCGAGGCCCTGAGCAATCTGCTCGACAACGCCCTGCGCTACACCCGCCCGGGCGGCGAGGTGACGCTGCGGGTCGGCAGCGGCGCCGCAGAGGCCTGGATCGCCGTCGAGGACGACGGGCCGGGCATGTCCGCCCCCGACATCGCCCAGGCCAGCGTGCGCTTCCGGCGCGGGGCCGCCGGCAAGAACACCACCGGTGCCGGGCTCGGGCTGGCCATCGTCGGCACCATCGTGGGCGTCCATGGCGCCCGCCTGGTGCTGGAAAACCGCGACCCTGGCCCGGGCTTGCGGGCCGCATTGGTGTTTCCCCTTAGCCCCACCCGGGCTTTTGCGGCGCAGCATAAAAAACCGGTGTTTTGAAAGGTTCCGGAAAGGCGCGCTTCGGTACGGTTCGGTTCCATTGGACGGCCCTCGGCAGAGTGGCCGGATCCAACCCAGAATTTTTAGAAAAATCTACGGAGACCGCACCATGCAGATGCTGCAGACGTTCCGCCGTGCCGCCACGGCGGCACTCACCCTGGCCACCCTGTCGTTCGCCCAGTCCGGCCATGCCGCCGACGAGCCGCGCCGCCCCGAGTGCATCGCGCCGGCCCAGCCCGGCGGGGGTTTCGACCTGACGTGCCGCCTGGCCACCGAAGGCCTGAAGCAGAGCGGGGCGCTGAAGTCGCCGATGCGCATCGTCTACATGCCCGGTGGCATCGGCGCGGTCGCCTACAACAACATCGTGGCCCAGCATCCGAAAGAGCCCGGCACGATCGTGGCCTTCTCGGGCGGTTCGCTGCTCAACCTGGCGCAGCACAAGTTCGGCAAGTACTCGGTCGACGACGTGCGCTGGCTTGCCGGCATCGGCACCGACTACGGCGTGGCCGTGGTGCGCAACGATTCGCCGTACACCGACCTGAAGGGCCTGATGGAGGCCTTCAAGCAGGATCCCACCAAGATCGTGCTGGGCGCCGGCGGCACGGTGGGCAGCCAGGATTGGATGAAGGCCGCGCTGACCGCCAAGGCGGCCGGCGTGGACGTGCGCAAGATGCGCTTCGTGGCGTTCGAGGGCGGCGGCGAAGCCGTGACCGCGCTGCGCGGCGGCCACATCCAGGCCTACATGGGCGACGCGGCCGAAGCCTTCACGATGCTCGAGGGCGGCGCCCCGATCCGCGTGCTGGCCGTGTTCAACAACGAACGCCTGCCGGGCAAGCTCAACACCGTCCCGACCGCGAAAGAGCAGGGCTACGACATCGTCTGGCCCATCATCCGCGGCTTCTACGTCGGCCCGCAGGTCTCCGACGCCGACTATCAGTTCTGGGTCGATGCGTTCAACAAGACCATGGCCTCGCCCGAGTTCGCCAAGTTGCGCGAGCAACAAGGTCTGTTCCCCTTCAGCAAGACGGGCAAGGAGCTCGACGACTATGTCAAGGCGCAGGTCAAGAGCTACACCGAACTCGCCGATTCCTTCGGCCTGATCAAGAAGTAATCCTCACGCGCTTCGAACGGCGGCGGCGCAATGCCGCCGTCCGCGCGTGAATCCGGCCGTCGGCTCCGCGCCGCCAGCCCTTTCTCTGCATGGAAACAGGATCATGAATGATCGAATACTGGGCGCGTGTGCCCTGGTCCTGGCCGCGTTCCTGATCTGGGCCGGCTGGGACATCGAAGCGCCGTTCTCCTACGAACCGGTGGGCCCGCGTGCCTTCCCGATGCTGATCGCCAGCGTCATCGGCCTGTGCGGCCTGTGGCTGGTGTATCGCGGCGGCAACCAGGTCGAAGCCAACGCCCCCGGCGCCAACAGCCGCATCCTGCTGATGGTGATCTACGCCGCGGTCTACGCGTTCCTGTTCCAGTTGCTCGGCTTCGTGATCTCCACCGCCATCATGACCGTGCTGGTCGGCCGCCTGTTCGGCGGCCCGTGGATCAAGTGCGCGATCGGCGGGCTGGTGATGGGGGTGTTGTTCTTCCTGTTGTTCGACAAGGTGCTGGACGTCGTGTTGCCCGGCGGCGTCCTGGAGGGCTTGATATGAGCGGCATTCTCGACCATCTGTCGATCGGCTTCGGCGTGGCGTTTTCCGTCACCAACGTGCTGGTCGCGGCCATCGGTTCTTTCTTCGGCACCATGGTGGGCGTGCTGCCCGGCCTGGGCCCCATCAACGGCGTTGCGATGCTGATCCCGATCGCATTCGCCATGAATCTGCCGCCCGAAACCGCGCTGATCCTGCTGGCCTCGGTCTATGTGGGCGCCGAGTACGGCGGCCGCATCACCTCGATCCTGCTCAACGTGCCGGGCGAGGCCAGCGCCATCATGACCACGCTCGACGGCTATCCGCTGGCGCGCCAGGGGCTGGCCAACGTGGCGCTGTCGCTGTCGGCCTGGTCGGCCTTCTTCGGCGCCATCGTGTCGGTCACCGGCATCATCCTGCTCGCGCCGCTGCTGGCGCAATGGGCCTTGGCGTTCGGTCCGGCCGAGTACTTCGTGCTGATGGTGTTCGCGTTCTGCTGCCTCACCAGCCTGCTCGGCAAACAGCCGGTCAAGGGCGTGCTCGCGGCGATGCTGGGTCTGGCGATCTCGGTGATCGGCGTGGATGCCAACTCCGGCGTCTATCGCTACACCTTCGACTCGGTGCATCTGGCCGACGGCATCGACTTCGTGGTGGTGGTGATCGCGCTGTTCGCGGTCAGCGAAATGCTGGAGATGCTGGAGAAGGTCGTCGCCGGCCACAGCGTCGAGGTCAAGCCCAGCGGCCGCAAGCTCTTCAACCTGAAAGAGCTGGCGTTCACCTGGTGGAGCGTGGTGCGCAGTGCGCTGGTGGGCTTCGGCGTGGGCGTGCTGCCGGGCGCCGGTGCCAGCGTGGCCGCCGCCGTGGCCTACTCGCAGGAAAAGCGCATCATCGAAAACAAGGACCCGAACGCCAAGTTCGGCAAGGGCGACATGCGCGGCCTGGTGGCGCCCGAAGCCGCCGCCACGGCCTCGGCCATCGGCTCCTTCGTGCCGATGCTGACGCTGGGCGTGCCGGGTTCGGGCACCACCGCCGTGATGATGGGCGCGCTCACGCTCTACAACATCACGCCGGGCCCGGTGCTGTTCGACACCAAGCCCGAGCTGGTGTGGGGCCTGATCGCCTCGCTGTTCATCGCCAACGTGCTGCTGTTCATCATGAACGTGCCGATGGTGCGCGTGTTCTCGAAGGTGCTGTCGGTGCCGGCGTGGATGATGGTGCCGGGCATTCTCTGCATCAGCTACATCGGCGTCTACGCCATCAATGCCGGTTCGTTCGACCTGTACATGGTCGTGGGCATCGGTGCGCTGGGCTACTTCCTGCGCAAGTTCGGCGTGCCCATGGCGCCGCTCGTGCTCGGTGTCGTGCTGGGCGACATGATGGAACAGAACCTGCGGCGCGCCCTGTCGATCACCAACGGCGAACTGAACGTGCTGTACGCGAGCCCGGTGTCGATGGGCCTGTGGATCGCCGCCATTGCCGTCGTGGTCCTGCCGCAACTGATGCGCTTCCTGCGCAAGCGCCGCAAGGCGGCCGCCGCCGAGCAATGATGCGCGTCGCAACCTAGACCGCCAGAAAGTGAAACAGGCGCCTCTCGGGGCGCCTGTTTTCATTTGAGTACCTGTGCAAAGCACTCTGGTGGTTCGAATCAGTTGCTTGCGCAACCAATTCAAGGCCGATCAGACCGCCGCGAGGCGCTCCAGTGCCGCGTCCAGCGTGGCGTCTTTCTTGGCGAAGCAGAAGCGCACGATGCGATGGTTCGACGTGGCCGCGGCCGGGTCGCGATAGAAGGCCGACACCGGGATCACCGTCACGCCATGGTCCACCGTGAGGTTGCGGGCGAACGTGGCCTCGTCGAGCTGCGAGATCGCGCTGTAATCGGCCAGCAGGAAGAACGTGCCGGGGCTGGGCAGGGGCTTGAAGCGGGTCTTGGCGAGGCCGGCGCTCAGCCGATCGCGCTTGGCCTGGTAGAACGCGGGCAGCGCCAGGTAGGGCTTGGGATCCGCCATGAACTCGGCCAGCGCGACCTGCATCGGCGAGGGCACGGTGAACACCATGAACTGGTGCACCTTGCGCAGCTCTGCGCTCAGCGCGCGCGGGGCGCAGCAATAGCCGATCTTCCAGCCGGTCGTGTGATAGGTCTTGCCGAACGACGAGATCACGAACGCGTGCTCGGCCAGCAAGGGCCGGCGCGACAGGCTCAGGTGAGGCTTGCCATCGAACACGATGTGTTCGTACACCTCGTCGGACAGCAGCAGGATGCCGGTGTCGCGCACGATCTGCTCGAGCGCGTCGAGATCGCTCTCGTCCAGCACGGCGCCGGTCGGGTTGTGCGGGAAGTTCAGCATCAGCAGGCGCGAGCGCGGCGTGATCGCATCGCGCACGCGTTGCCAGTCGATGCGGTAATACGGATCGTCGGCCGTGGGTGCGCGCAAGGGCACCGGCACGGCCGTGCCGCCTGCCAGCCGGATCGACGGCAGGTAGGAGTCGTAGCAGGGCTCGATGACGATCACTTCATCGCCGGGGCCGACGGCCGCGAGCACGGTCGCCATAAGGGCCTCGGTGGCACCGCTGGTCACGGTGATCTCGGTTTCGGGATCGTAGGCGTGGCCGTAAAGCGTCTTGACCTTGTCGGCGATGGCCGCGCGCAGCGGCGCCACGCCGGGCATGTAGGGATATTGATTGTGGCCTTCCGCCATGGCCTTGGTGACCAGGCCGCACAGCGCGGGATCGGGATCGAAGTCGGGGAAGCCCTGGCCCAGGTTGATGGCCTTGTGTTCGATGGCCAGGCGGCTCATCACGGTGAAGATGGTCGTGCCCACGTCGGGCAGCTTGGATCGGATCATGGCAGTGGGTGGCGGAATGCTTGGGATGGCACGAAGTGCGTAAGTATCCCACCGCGCGTGCCGGCAGCGCAAAAGCCCTGTTCGATAATACGGGTTGCGGCGAGCGGGGCGCGCGCGCCGCCACGGCGGCCCGGGCCGGACCGTGTTTTCCTGCGTCATCGGGTTATCAACTTATGCCTTTTCGTTTGTTGGCGGGTTTCGCCATTGCACTGGCCGGCGCGCTGCTGGCCGTCTGGCTGCGCATGCCGCTGCCCTGGATGCTGGGTGCCCTGCTGCTTACCGCGGCCACGCGCATCGGCGGGGCGCGCACCTTCTGCCCGCGCCCCGCGCGCAACATGGGCCAGTGGGTCATCGGCACGTCGCTGGGTCTTTACTTCACACCGCTGATGGTTGGCCACATCGGCGCAAACTTCGGCCCCATCGTGGTCGGCATGCTGTTCGCGCTGTTGCTCGCCTTCATCGGCACCGCGATGCTGCAGCGCTTTGCCGCGGTCGACTTCAAGACCGCGTGGTTCTCATCGGCGATCGGTGGCGCCAGCGAAATGGCAAACCTGGCCGAACGTCACGGCGCACGCATCGATCGCGTCGCCACGGCCCACAGCGTGCGTGTGCTGATGGTGGTCGTGATCGTGCCGTTCGTGTTCCAGTGGTGGGGCGTCGCCGGCATCGATCCGACCGTGCCCGGACCGCGCAGCGTCGATGGCCTCGGCCTGGCCGCGTTGATCGGGCTTACCTGCGTGGGGGGCCTGCTGTTCCAGCGTCTCAACCTGCCCAATCCCTGGGTGCTCGGGCCGATGCTGGTGGCGATGATCCTGACCGCGTCCGAGATTGAATGGTCGGCCCTGCCGGATGTGTTTTTGAAGGCGGGTCAGCTCTTCATCGGCTGGTCGCTTGGCGACAGATATCGGTCTGATTTCTTCCGCTCGGCACCGCGCTTTATCGCGGTGGTCGCGGCCTACACGCTCATCGCGCTGGCCCTGGCCTTCGGGCTCGGAAACCTGCTTTCGCACTGGTCCGAAGCGCCCGTTCCCACCCTGATTCTGGGCACCACGCCGGGCGGTATCGCGGAGATGGCCATCACCGCAAAGGTGCTGCAGCTGGGCGTTCCGGTGGTCACGGCATTCCATGTGATGCGCATGGTGTTCGTCGTGCTGGTGACCGGTCCCGTGTACAAGCTACTCGCGCGCCGTTGCACCTGAATGACCAGGATCAAACTTGACCGCCAAGTGAAAAAAAAGCCACATACGGGTAAACAACTATATGTGTGACCAGAACGCGATAGGTATGCTGGCCGTGCAGTTGATTCAAGCAGTGCGCTAGCCCGGTTTCTGCCATTCTCGGCAAGCCACAAACGCAGTGTCGCCGGCACGTTCGTGCCACCTCAGACAGTACGTTGGTGTCCGCGTCCTTGATTCACTTGCAATTCACGATTTTTTATCAGGACGCTATAGAAATGGCTCAGAAGGGCAAAGTTAAATGGTTCAACGCCGATAAGGGTTACGGCTTCATCACCCCCGACGGCGGTGGCACGGAAGTGTTCGCGCACTTCTCCGCGATCCAGGGCCGAGGCTACCGCAGCCTCAACGAAGGCCAGGAAGTCGAATTCGAAGTGAAGGATGGTCCGAAAGGACCTCAAGCGGCCGAGATCCGTCCGCTCTAAATCGGGAAATCCCTTTTTTCCCGCCAGCCAGGCCTGACCCCTGGCTCCAACGCCCCAGATTCATCTGGGGCGTTGTCATTTGTGGCGCGGGATGCGCGCACCGCGCGTTCGATCAACGGCCGGCGTGCTCGTAAGGGCTCAGGTCCAGCCCCGCCTGCCTGTAGCGTTGCACGACGTGCCGCAGCATGGCATCGCGCCCGGGCGCATCGTTCGTTGCCGCGATGGCGCGGCCACAGCGCTCGCGGTCTTGCGGACAGCCATGGTCTGCTGGCAACAGCGCGGCGGACATCGCCGCATTGATGGCGAGCTGCGAGACCCACATCGGCGTCGGCTTGCCCGCAAAGAAATCGTCGAGTTCGCGCGCAAGCGTTGCCACCGCCTGCTCGGCGATCGGTGCCGCATCCTTGCATTCGCTGAAGAGAAACTCGCGGCCGGTCCAGCGCAGTTGTTTGCACACGAGTGCCAGCGTCGGCGCCGCCGGCATGCGTTCGGGCAGCTCGGTGGATAGCTCGGCGAGCACCGGCGGTGTGGCGCCGGTGTCGAATGCGATGCGAGCGTGTTGTGGCACGGCGGGCGGGGCAGGGCGGGCAACGCCGCCGCCCACCAGCAGGTCCTTGTCGGTCGACAAGGTCCGGGGCCTTTCCAATCCGTCGGGATAGGCCTGCGAGAGCTTGGCCGCGCGCACGGCGAGCAGGCCGAGCTGCTGGCCGATGAGCGTGCCGTCGGCCTTGAGAAATGCGGCGAGCTCGTCATGCAGCACGGCATCCAGGACGGCGCGTTCCGCGGCGTCGGGTTCATATGCGGCGTGTGCGCCGGCCATCGGCGAGATCGCCATCAGCAGCCCGGCCAAGGCCTGCTTCAGCGCCTGGATAGGCTTCATATCGGCTGTGTTGCGGTGTGGGAGGTGGATCGAGGGCGTAAGGGTAGCGCGCGAGGCGGCGTGCCTGCCAGTTGCACGCGCAACCCGCGCGGCGGGCGCTCCCTATGCCCGTGGCGCGTTCGCGTTCCGACGCGAGAGCGACGTGCGCTACCGCGTGCGCACGTCGCAGACGGCCGCGGCGATCAACGGGCCGCGTCTTGCTCGCGTGCGATGGCGCGCCCCTTGCCGGGTTCCTCGTCGTCGGGCACGTCCAGGCCGGCGTCCGCGCGCACCTGCGCATGGCTGATCAGCGCGAAGATGAACGTGCCGCCGATGATGTTGCCCACCAGCGTCGGCAACACGAAATTGAGCAGGCCATCCGAGATGGCGGCCTGGCCGAGCAGCACCAGGTAAGTCACCTCGATCGTCCCGACCACCACGTGCGCCACGTCGGAGATGCCCATCAGGTAGGTGATCAGGAAGATGAGCAGGATGCGGCCGGTCTCGACGGCATGGATCATCCACACCAGCAGCGCGATGAGCCAACCGGCGAGCACGGCGGTCGCAAACGATTGGCCGTTGGGCACCTGCAGCAGGTGGTGCCCCATCTCCAGAAACTCCTTGTCCACCTCCGGCGAGAACATGGGCAGGTAGGCAAACACGGCAGCGGCGATCAGGCCACCGATGAAGTTGCCGAGCAGCACGGTGCCCCAGAGCCGCATCAGTTGCATCAGCTTGCGCCAGGTCGGCTGCGACATGAAGGGCAGCACCGGCGTCACCGTGTTTTCGGTGAAGAGCTGCTGGCCGGCCGTGATCACGAAGATGAAGCCCAGGGTGTAGCCCATGGCCTCGACCAGGATCGCCCACTGCGCATCCGGCAGATAGGCCTGCAGCACGCCTCGGCCCAGCATCGAGGTGCTCATGATCAAGCCGCCCGCGATGGCGGACCAGAACAGCGCAAAGAAGTCGCGGCGCATTTCCTTCTCGCCTTCCTTGCGGATGATCTCGTGCACCGCTGCCGCCTTGGAGGGTAGCTTTTCGGTCAGCTCTTCAGCCGATTCTTTTTTCTCGTTCGTGGTGCCGTTATCCGACATGGGTGCCTCCGACCTGGTGAGCCGAGTGAGGGGGTCTTGCCGCAACGCGCGGCGATGCTTTCAACCATATGTCAGTCTTCGCGCTTGTGGCGTCAGGCCGCGGTGTCTCACGGCAAGCAGACGTAACCCCCGCAACTGCCGCTGACGGATCTGCATCATCCGTAAGCAGTCGCTGCTGGCAACCCGTTTGCGACCCGGGAAGCGCGGGGCTCCCGCCGTCGGCCACGGGGCAGGCCGCGCGAGCGCGCGCTCAGCTTCAGTTAGTGCTTACTAACGTCAAAAGTGGCCTCTCGCGCGGACGTGCCGGCCTCTGGATAACTTTGTGGATAATTTTCCCGACAACGTCCTTCGACGGCGCCGTGGAAAGCGGCCGTGCGGAGAACAGGCGGGGCGATCGGAGTTCTGCACAGAACAGTGACCGGTGGGGGACGGCACCGATGACCTGTGGATATGTACAGTACAGCAGGCCAAATTCCCGGCGTTTCCGGGCCTTTGCCGCGATATTTCGCCGTGTTTACGGGGATTTACGCAATGGAGCGTGCGAAGGCGCGTGCGGGCGGAGGATTTTCGTGTCCACGTGAATCCGTCCGCGCGGCCGTTTTTTCACGGCGGATCGGCGATGTTGTTCACAAAGATATCCCCAGGACGCTACGGCACTTGGTGGCGCCGCCACCCGGCATCGGCGTCGAATCGGCTGTGGATAGTTTTGGGGATTCGAGCTCGGTGCGCCCGCCGCGGGGCGGGCGGCTGCGCAAAAGAGAACCAACTTTTACGCTGACGCTCGCCGGCTTTGCAGCCGGCACGTAGGGGTAGCCGAGCCCGTACCCGCGCGGGCGGCACGGCCATCTCCTGGCTTGAGCAAGAATCGAAGTTTTCCACGTGACACACGATCCAGCTCGCCAGCATGGCGAACGATGCGCTTTGGTCCATCCATTCAGGGCGCCGAGAGGGCAGTGGCGGCCCCGCTATTCCACAAAGTTTTCCACCGCGCTCCCGGCCGCGGTTCGGCGTATGTCTTGGGCGTGCCAGGAAGCCCACAGGCGCCTCTGGTCCGCTGTTTCCAGCAAGTCCGTCCCTGCTTCTGCACAAAGTTGTCCACGGGCCCTCAGGGCGGCCCGGGTGGCGCCGCGACCGCGACTTTTCCCGTGAAATCGAGAGCTTGCGAGCATGGTCCGCAAGCCGGGGCAGTCGCGCCCAGCTGATCCGGTCCGAACTTGTCCACGGAAAGGCGGACCGTGCATGGGCTCTCGTCCGCTCTCATGGCGTTTGGATGACTCCGTCTCCGTTTGGCGCTGCTGGTCGCTCGCCATCCGGCACTTATCCACGGGGAACGCGCCCGACATTCGCGGCAGGGTCGGCAGGCGTTTTCTGCGCTCGGTGCGAGCGCCTGCCTACAGAGTTCTGCACAGCGTTGTCCACGCGGACTCGCCGCACCCCAGCGCTGCCTGTGGCGTTTGGCGGCCCCGCGATGTCCGGGTGCGCGAGGGTGTGGGTAACTCGTGTGTCGCCCGCGGCGCTCGCCGCGCTCGCCGCAGGTGGCCGGCGGTGGCGTGGGAAGCCACGGCAGTTCGGGGTGGGTGGGCCCGCCGGCCCGGAGGCACACCGATTCCACGTTGAACCCCACCGGCTCCGTCCCGGCCGCGAAGGCAGGGGCAGGGGCAGGGCACTGGTTGCCCACACGGCTCTTCACGTAAGCCCGGCCTTGGCCAGGCCCGCGTCAGGAGGGCGGGCCCAGATAGGCATCGGGGAGGGCCAGGCGACGGATCCAGGGGCCGTAGGCCGCACCTCGGGCGCGAGTTCTGCACAATTTTTTCCCCAGGGGCAGGATGGGCGCGGGGCGGAGTTATGCATTGATTCACCAGGGAAAAGTTGTGACCTTGCCCGGGTATCGGGGCGCCGACCGCTGCAGTTCTCCACAAAATTTTCCACGAGAAACCGGCGGCGATGCCTTGCCCATCCATGCCGAGCGGCATGCGTAGCGCAGCGCGGAGAGCCGCGCGTTCTCCACAGGCTTGTCCACGGACTTGGCCAGCAAGGCCGATTTTTTGGACGGCAAAGGGTGGGGCGCATCGCTTGCTCGCGGGTCCGCGACACGCGCGTTCTCCACATGTTTATCCACGCGGAACCTCGGCGGGTTGCCGCCCAGAATGGCTGTCAGGGGGCTGGCTTTTTCTGGGGACAACTTTGTGGAGAAATCGCCTCCACCATTCGGCGTAGACCGCTTGGACAGGGTTGGCCCTGCGAGGAAGTGGAGCGGCGCTTCCCCCGTTTCCCCTATGACGCCACTGCTGGAGGCACCGCATTTTCCGAGCTTGGTGCCGGTCCGAGGCCCTGGACACGCTCACGATTGCGGGTCGAACGGCTGTGGGTACATCTGTGGATATCCGGGCAATTGCAGGAACCAATCCCGGACTATCGGCTCGAATCAAGAGTCGCCCTTGTGCTTGCGCAGTGGTGCGGTCCACCCTGGAACGCGGGCCGAAAGGGATCTATTCGTCTCGCAGCGCAGTGTCAGCGCGTGCGCGCCCAGCGGGTTTTTGAAGCTGCAGCCCAGCTCGACGCTACCGCATGTGGCGTGCCCGTGCCGTTGTTTCACGTGAAACCTTCTCCGGGGTGAGGCGTCCGGCATCGAGAGTGCGCCGGGGCTTCTGCTCCGTCTCATCCACTGCCATCGGTTCTCCGCACAAACCACCTTGGTTTTCGGGAGACGGCGTGCGCGAATAATGAGGATGTTTTTGGCCTAGGGTAGGTATAGGGCGAAAATGTCCGTTGTTTTTGTCGAGATCCGCCGGAGTAGCTCATTGCTTTCGGTGATCGGGGCGTTGCCTTGGCAGGCGAGACAGCGGTTTCAAGGGCTAAGTCCCGCCCGATGTTTCACGTGGAACACCAGCTGCTGTCACGGATCAATCGCCTTTCGCGCGATGTTTCACGTGGAACGTCGTCTGCATAAGCGAAATCGAGTAGAACCACTCGCTCGACAAATGCGAGCTGTTCTCATCTGGGTTCAGGGTGTGCCATGCCTGGGCGATGTTCCACGTGAAACATCGAACCTGGTGGCCAAGGTCAGGCCCGCTCGCTGCTGTTTTCGCTCTCTTGCGTAGCCAGGACCATGACTTACGAAGACATTCATAGGCTTGTCGGCGAGCGATGTTTCACGTGGAACATACTTCCGCCGCCAAGCAGGGCAGGCGGCCTGCGCTACCCGCGGACTGAGTTAGTGCTTGCTCCCTGATCGGATCGGGCACGTAACCGGCGTGAACCCCCGCCCAGGCGGGTGCTGGGGCACGCTAGTCATCCACTTTTCCGTTGTTTTTGGGAGCCTTACCATGTTTCACGTGAAACATGCCATGGGCAGCCTCTATAATGCAGCTCAAAGCTCTTTCATCTTTCCCCCATCATGGATTTCCCCCGCGAATTTGACGTCATCGTCGTCGGTGGCGGTCACGCCGGCACCGAAGCCGCGCTGGCAGCTGCACGCGCAGGCGCCCAGACGCTGCTGCTTACCCACAATATCGAGACCCTTGGGCAGATGTCCTGCAATCCGTCGATCGGCGGTATTGGCAAAGGACACCTGGTCAAAGAGGTCGATGCCCTGGGCGGAGCAATGGCCATTGCTACCGACGAGGCGGGGATCCAGTTCCGCATTCTCAACGGCTCGAAGGGCCCGGCCGTGCGCGCCACGCGCGCACAGGCCGATCGCGTGCTTTACCGCAAGGCGATCCGCGGTCGTCTCGAGAACCAGCCCAACCTTTGGTTGTTCCAGCAGGCCGTCGAAGACCTGATGGTGGAGGGCGACCGCGTCGTCGGCGCCGTCACGCAGGTCGGTTTGAAGTTCCGCGCGCGCACCGTCGTGCTTACCGCCGGGACTTTCCTCAATGGCTTGATCCACGTGGGACTGCAGAACTACTCGGGTGGCCGCGCGGGAGATCCGCCGGCGATTTCGTTGGGGCAACGCCTCAAGGAGCTTCAGCTGCCGCAAGGTCGCCTGAAGACCGGCACCCCGCCGCGGATCGATGGCCGCACCATCAACTACTCGATCCTGGAAGAGCAGCCCGGCGACCTCGATCCGATTCCCGTCTTCTCCTTCATGGGGAACGCGGCGATGCATCCGCGCCAGTTGCCATGCTGGATCACCCACACCAACGAACGCACGCACGACATCATCCGGGGCGGTCTCGACCGCTCGCCGATGTACAGCGGCGTGATCGAAGGGGTGGGGCCGCGGTATTGCCCCTCGATCGAGGACAAGATCCATCGCTTCGCCGACAAGGCCTCGCACCAGGTCTTTCTCGAGCCCGAAGGGCTGGACACGCACGAGGTCTATCCGAATGGCGTGTCGACCAGTCTGCCGTTCGACGTGCAGCTGGCATTGCTGCATTCGCTGCCCGGCCTGGAGAACGCCCACATCCTGCGGCCCGGCTATGCGATCGAATACGATTACTTCGACCCGCGCGCGCTCAAGAGCACGCTCGAGACCAAGAGCATCAGCGGACTCTTCTTTGCCGGCCAGATCAATGGCACGACCGGCTATGAAGAGGCCGCCGCGCAAGGCTTGCTGGCCGGGCTGAATGCGGCCCTGCAGGCCCAGGGCAAAGAGCCCTGGACGCCGCGTCGCGACGAGGCTTACCTCGGTGTACTGGTCGACGATCTGGTGACGCGCGGCGTCACGGAGCCCTATCGCATGTTCACCTCGCGCGCGGAGTATCGTCTCAGCCTGCGCGAAGACAATGCCGATCTGCGCCTCACCGAGATCGGCCGCAAGCTCGGCCTGGTGGACGATGCGCGTTGGGATGCCTTCAATCGCAAGCGCGATGCGGTGGCCGCCGAGGTCGAGCGTCTGAAGTCGACGTGGTTCAACCCGCGCACCCTGCCGGCCGAGGTGGCCGAGCCGCTGTTGGGCAAGGCGATCGAACGTGAGTACTCACTATCGGATCTGCTGAAGCGGCCGAATGTGTCGTACGAAGGCCTGATGCAGGCGCGCGGCGCCGACGGCGAATTGCTGGGCGGGCCGGGCGTGCTCGGCGATGACGTGCTGGCCGAACAGGTCGAAATCCAGGTGAAGTACGCGGGCTACATTGCGCGCCAGCGCGATGAGGTGCAGAAGCACGCCAATCACGAACAGCAGCCCATCCCGGCCGACATCGATTACGACGCCGTGACGAGCCTCTCGTTCGAAGTGCGCCAGAAGCTCAAGACGCACCGTCCCGAGACCATCGGCCAGGCCGGCCGGATCTCGGGCATGACGCCGGCGGCGATCTCGCTGCTGCTGATCCATCTCAAGCGCCTGCATTACGGCTCGCGCAAGCAAGCCGCAGCATGAACGCAGCCGTCCACGATCCGGCCGCCGAAGCGCGGCTCGCGCAGGCATGCGAGGCCCTGGGTCTCGCGCCCGACGCCGCGCAGCGCGAGGCGCTGCTGCGCTATGTCGCCCAGATGCAGCGCTGGAACCGCACCTACAACCTGACGGCCATTCGTGACCCGGGCCAGATGCTGGTGCAGCACCTGTTCGACAGCCTCTCGATCGTCGGTCCCTTGCGTGCGCACCTGGGCGACGGACCGGCGCGGATCTTCGACGTGGGTTCCGGCGGCGGGCTGCCCGGTGTCGTGCTGGCGCTGATGCAACCCGAGTGGGACGTGACCTGCGTCGATGCGGTCGAGAAGAAGACCGCGTTCGTGCGACAGATGAGCGGTGCGCTGCATGCGCCCAATCTGCATGCGCTGCACGCACGCATCGAACAGGTCGAACCCGCGCAATGCGACGTGGTGATTTCACGCGCATTTGCGTCCCTGCAGGATTTCGCAGCCTGGTCGGGCCGCCATGTTCGCAACGGTGGTACCCTCGTCGCGATGAAAGGCAAGGTCCCGGATGATGAACTCGCCGCGCTGGCTGCGCAGGGCGAGTGGAAAGTGGAAGACATTCAAACCCTGAACGTCCCCGAGCTCGACGCGCAGCGTTGCCTCATCTGGATGCGCCGCAGTCAAGGAAACCAATGAACTCAATACCGCCCAGCAAATCCGCACGCGTCTTCTGCATCGCCAACCAGAAGGGAGGGGTGGGCAAGACCACGACCGCCATCAATCTGGCGGCGGGCCTGGCCACGCTGAACCAGCGCGTGCTGCTGGTCGACCTGGATCCCCAGGGCAACGCCACCATGGGCAGCGGTATCGACAAGAATGCGCTGCCCGCGAACCTGTACCAGGTGCTGATCGGCGAATCGACGATCGCCGACGCGCGCGTGCGCTCGGAGTCCGGCGGCTACGACGTGCTGCCGGCCAACCGTGAGTTGTCCGGTGCCGAGATCGACCTGGTGCAGATGGACGAACGCGAACGCCAGCTCAAGGGCGCGATCGACAGCGTGGCCGACCAATATGATTTCGTGCTGATCGATTGCCCGCCCACGCTTTCGCTGCTCACCCTCAACGGGCTGGCCGCGGCGCATGGCGTCATCATTCCGATGCAGTGCGAGTACTTCGCGCTCGAAGGTCTGTCCGACCTGGTCAACACCATCAAGCGCGTCCACCGCAACATCAACAACGATCTGCGCGTGATCGGCCTGTTGCGTGTCATGTTCGATCCGCGCATGACGCTGCAGCAACAGGTTTCCGCGCAGCTCGAGGCGCACTTCGGCGACAAGGTGTTCAAGAGCGTCGTGCCGCGCAACGTGCGCCTGGCCGAAGCGCCGAGCTACGGCATGCCGGGCGTGGTCTACGACCGCAACTCGCGCGGCGCGCAGGCCTACATCTCTTTCGGCGCCGAGATGATCGAGCGCGTCAAGGAAATGAACTGATCCGGTCATCATGATGCTCGAGAATCTGGCTGCTGCCGCACCCACCGCATTCACCCCCGTCATGCAGACGCGCGATGCCTTGCTCGCGCGTATCGAGGAGGCCGCGCTCAACGCCACGGCGGTGCGCGAGCAGGTCTTCTACGACGGGTGGCTGTTGCGATGCGCACCGTCGCCGGCGCGCCGGATGCGCAGCATCAACATCCTCGGGTTATCCACACGCGCGCTCGATGACCGTCTGGCGTACTGTCACGGATGGTATGCGCGCACCGGTCAGCCGGTGGTGTTTCGCCTCACGTCCATCGGGCCCGATTTCGGGCTCGATCACGCGCTGGCCGAACGCGGCTACGAGGGGTATGACCGCACCTGCGTGATGCGCGCCGACCTCACCGCGGCCGCACCGGCGCAGGTCGTCGAAGGCATGCAATACCGCGACGTCACGCCGCAGGTGTTCGCAGCCGAGGTGGGCCGGCTCAAGGGCGCGAGTGCAGCGGCGGTTGCCGAGCACACGGCCCGGCTCGCCGGCCTCGTGGTCGATGCGATGCCCGTCGTGGCCTGTACACCGGATGGCACCGTCGTGGCCGCCGGCCTCGCCGTGCTCGAAGACGACCTGGTCGGCATCTTCGACGTCGTGACCGACCCGGCGCAGCGCCGGCAAGGCCATGGCGCCGCGCTCGTCACGCAACTGCTTGCGCGCGCAACTGCGCGTGGCAGCCGTCACGCGTACCTGCAAGTCGAGACGGACAACATCGCTGCCCGCGCATTGTATGCGCGGTTTGGTTTCGCGGATTGTTATTCATACTGGTATCGGTCGCTGCCTGCCGCCGTGGGCAAGTGATCGAGAACCAGAGTACAGGCTGAAGGAAAGAGGAACTCATCGTTATGGCCACCAAGAAACCCAAGGGCCTGGGCCGCGGGCTCGATGCATTGCTGGGCGCCGACGCGCCCGCCATCGACAACCTCGGCAAAGAACCCGTGCGGGCGGAAGGCCCCCCCTCCGTCCTGCCCGTGTCCAAGATGCGCGCCGGCAAGTACCAGCCGCGCACGCGCATGGACGAGGGTGCGCTCAACGAGCTGGCCGACTCGATTCGCACGCAAGGGATCATGCAACCGATCCTGGTGCGCGCGCTCAATGGCGCCGATGTCGGTCACTACGAAATCATCGCCGGCGAACGCCGCTTCCGTGCCGCGCAGCTGGCCGGCCTGAAAGAAGTGCCGGTGCTGGTGCGCGAGGTGGCGGACGAGCACGCCGCGGTGATGGCGCTGATCGAAAACATCCAGCGCGAAGATCTCAACCCGCTGGAAGAAGCGCAGGGCGTGCGGCGGCTGCTCGACGAATTCGGCCTGACGCACGAGCAGGCGGCGCAAGCCATCGGTCGTTCGCGCTCGGCCACCAGCAATCTGCTGCGCCTGCTCAACCTGGCGTCGCCGGTGCAGACCATGCTGCTGGCCGGCGACATCGACATGGGCCACGCGCGTGCGTTTCTGTCGGCCGACGCGGCCACGCAGATCCAGCTCGCCAACCAGGTCATCGCCAAGCGCCTGTCGGTGCGCGAAGCCGAAAAGCTCGTCACCAAGACGCTCAAGGATGCCGAGACCTCGCCGCGCAAGAAGGCCAATGGCGCCTCGCGCGATCTCACCCGTCTCGAAGAGGCGCTGTCCGATCACCTCGGCACGCGCGTCACGCTGAAGGTCGGCGCGCGCGAGAAGGGCCAGATCGTGATCGATTTCCACGGCTACGAGCACCTCAACGCGTTGCTCGAGCGCCAGGGCCTGTCCGGAGTGATCGATGCCTGAACGCCGCCTGCCGCGCATCGCGCTGATCGCCACCGGTGGCACCATCGCCGGCGCCCAGACCGAAACCAGCGGCAGCGGCTACAAGTCGGGCGCGCTCTCGGTCGACACGCTGCTCGAGGCGATTCCGTCGCTCGCGAGCCTCGCCCAGATCCAGGCCGAGCAGCTGGTCAACGTCGGCAGCCAGAACATGACCTACGCGGTCTGGCACGCGTTGGCACGCCGCGTCGATGAGCTGCTGCGCAGCGATGCGGTCGACGGCGTCGTCATCACGCACGGCACCGACACGCTCGAAGAAACCGCGTATTTCCTCAGCCTCGTGCTGCCGCATGCCAAGCCGGTGGTGCTGGTCGGCGCCATGCGTCCGGCCACCGCCATCAGCGCCGACGGTCCGCGCAACATCCACAGCGCCGTGGCCGTAGCCGCGTCGGCGCAGGCGAAAGATCGCGGGCCGCTCGTCGTGATGAACGACGAGGTCCATTACGCCCGTCACGTGCAGAAGATGGCATGCGGCGGCGTCGACGCGTTCGATTCGCCCAACGCCGGCCGCGCCGGTGTGGTGCGCGGCAACCGGGTGACGTTCTATGGTCAATCGGGCATCGCCAGCGCCGCGGCGGCCAAGGTGTTTCCGCTGGACCAGCTGCCCGCCACGGTATGGCCGCGCGTCGATATCGCGTATGCCTGCGCCGACATGGACGGCGTGCTGATCGATTTCATGGCGTCGCACGCCCAGGGTATCGTGCTGGCCGGCGTGGGCGACGGCAACGCCACCGATGCCGCCGTCGATGCGCTGATGAATGCGGCGCGCAACGGCGTTGCCGTGGTGCGCAGCACGCGCTGCGGCTCGGGGTCGGTGGGCCGCAACATCGAGGTCGATGACGACCACGGCGGCTTCATCGCAGCGTACGAGCTCAACCCGCAGAAGGCGCGCGTGCTGCTCACGCTCGCCCTCATGTCCAGGCGCGATCGCGCCGACATCCAGGCGCTCTTCGACCGCTACTGATCCTGGCCGGCCGCATTGCCGGCCGGTGTCCAGTCCGCCTGCGCGCGATGCCCCGCCAGGCCCAGCTTCTCCTTCAGCATCTCATAGACATGGCGCGTGAGCGGATTGATCAGGTCCGGCCGCAGCCACAGGAAATAGCTCACGTCCGGCAGCGGCGGCAAGCCGTCTTTTTCGCCCAGCACGCGCATGTCGGGGCCCAGCAGCTCGATGCTGCGCGCCGTCACGCCCAGGCCGGCACGCAGGGCCGCCTTGATGCCCACGAGATTGGGCGCGACGTAATTGGTATGCCAGCGCACGCGTGACTGTTCCAGTGCATTGAGCGCGATGCGGCGGAAGATGCTCGGTTCGTCGGCCAGCACCAGACGTACCGGCGCATACGGATCGTGGACGTAATCGGCGGAACAGATCCAGGCGGTGGGCGAGGTGCGCAACACCACGCCCTCGAGCTCGGGGTCGAAGCGCGTGGAGATGGTGAGATCGATCTCGCCGGCGGCCAGCGCGGTCATGAGGAACGGGCTGCGGTCGACGCGGATCTCGAGCTTGATGCGCGGCAGATAGCGCGCCACCTGCGTGAGTACGGTGGGCAGGATGGTGTCGGCCACATCGTGTGGCGCGCCCAGTCGCAGCTGGCCTTCGAGCTGCTCGTCCTGCAGCGCGCGCAGTGCCTCGTCGTTGATGGCCAGCAGGTGCCGCGCATACTGCACCAGCTTGACCCCGTGCGCGGTGAGGCGCTTGTTGCGCCCCTGCTTCTCGAACAGCGGCAGCGCGAGCATGGCCTCGAGCCGCTGCATCTGCTGGGTCACGGCCGATTGGGTCTTGTGGGTCTTGGCGGCCGCCACCGCGAAGGTCTCGCCATCGGCGATGGCCACCAGCGTGCGCAGCAGGTCGAGCTCGAGATGACGCATGGTTTTCCCTAGGAAACTTCAGCGATGCTAATGCGTTGCGTCGACAATTTAAATTGTTCTGCGATGCGCCGCTGCGTACAGTGTACCCAACGAATCCTAAAACCAAGGGGTTGTACGCAAATGAGCCGTGAGCATCCGCAGCAGCAAGCGATTTCCCAAGCCATCGGAAATATAAAGAACACTGTAGATAATAAAGGCCTGAACCGCGACAGCCTCGCGCAGGTGCTGGATCAGCTCGTGGCGCTGGCGGGGCAAACCAGCTGGTGGCAGGCGGACCGTTATCCCGCGCCCGAGGCGGACGAGCGCCAGGCCCGCTACCTCATCAGCGAAGACGCCGACAAGTCGTACGCGCTCTATCTGAACGTGATGCGGCCGGGCAAGAAGATCGTGCCGCACAACCACACCACCTGGGCCTGTATCGCAGCCGTCGAGGGCGTGGAGAAGAACTTCGTCTACGAACGCCTCGACGATGGCGCGCAGCCCGGCGTCGGCGAGCTGCGCCTGGCCGAGGTCGTGACGGTGGCGCCGGGGCAGGGCATCGCCCTGATGCCCGACGACATCCACGCCGTCCAGATCGAGGGCGACAGCGTGATCCGCCATCTGCACATGTATGGCCGTGCGCTCGAGACGCTGGACCAGCGCCTGGCCTTCGACCTCGACACCCACACCTGCAGCGTCATGCCCATCGGCGTGCAGACGCGCCGCTGATCCCATGACCACGACCCACAAGCCCGCGACGCGCCTGCTGCGCGCGGGCCGGCCGCATCGCGGCTGGATCAACACGCCCGTCACCCGCGCAAGCACCTATGTATTCGACTCGGTGGCCGAGTGGCGCGACACGCGCGAGCGCCGCGAGAAGGAACGCCTCGCCTCGTATGGCGCGCGCGGCACCGACAGCACCCACGCGCTCGAGGATGCCTTGCTGGCGCTGGAGGGCGGGCATCGCGCCCAGCTCTATCCCACCGGGCAGGCCGCCATCGCCGTGGTGCTGCTGGCGGCCCTGCGCGCGGGCGACCACGTGCTGATCACCGACGCGGTGTACGAACCGGTGCGGCGCTTCTGCGCCAACCATCTCTCGCGCCTCGGCATCGCCTATGAGTTCTACCCACCTGACGGCAGCGACCTTTCCGCCCGCATCCGCCCCGAAACCCGGCTGATCTATGCGGAGAGCCCCGGCTCGCTCACCTACGAGATGATCGACCTGCCCGCGGTGGCGGATCTCGCGCATCGCCATGGTGCGCTGCTGGCTGTGGACAACACCTGGGGGTGCGGCGTGCTGTGCCAGCCGCTGGCGCTGGGCGCCGACATCTCCATCCTGGCCGCCACCAAATACCTGGGCGGCCACGCCGACGTGATGATGGGCGCGGTCGTATGCAATGCGCGCGCCTGGCCGGCGGTCCAGCAGGCCAGCATCGATTTCGGCCAGACGGTGGGGGCGGACGACGCGTGGCTGGTGCTGCGCGGCATGCGTTCGCTCACGGTACGGATGGCGGCGCACGGCGCGGCCGCGCTCAAGGTGGCGAGATGGTTGCATACGCAACCGGTTGTGGCGCGCGTGTGGAGCCCCGCGTTGCCGGATCATCCGTCGCACGATCGCTGGCGCCGCGATTGCCGTGGCACCAATGGGCTGCTCACGGTCGAGTTTCGCGCCGACATCACGCAGGCGGCGGTCGAGGCAATGATCGACTCGCTCGCGCTCTTCGGCCTGGGCGCATCGTGGGGCGGCTTCGAAAGCCTGGTGGTGCCGGTCAACATGCGCGCCGCGCGCAGTCTCTCCGACTGGACCGGTCACGGCCCGATGCTACGGCTGCACATCGGCCTGGAAGACCCCGAAGACCTGATCGAGGACCTGCGGCTGGCCATGCAATGTCTTTCCCCTTCTCATCCCTGAACACACAAGCAACGCGATGACGTACTCCCCCGAGAATTCCTCTTCTGCGGCAAGCGCCGGCATAGACGCACGTACGCTCAAGCAGTGGCTGCACGACGGCGACGAGATCGCCTTGCTGGACGTGCGCGAGCACGGGCTCTATGGCGAAGGCCATCTGTTCTACGCCGTGCCGCTGCCGTTCAGCCGCCTCGAGCTCGAGGCGCGCCGCCTGATGCCGCGCCAGTCCGTGCGCGTGGTGGTGTACGACGACGACGGCAACGGCGTGGCACCGCTGGCGGCGCGCGCATTGCGCGCCATGGCTTATCCACAGGTCCATGTGTTGAACGGCGGCATCGCAGGCTGGCGTGCGGCGGGGCTGGCGGTGTTCGCCGGCGTCAACGTGCCGAGCAAGACCTTCGGCGAACTCGCCGAACTGGCGTTCCACACGCCGCGCATCAGCGCGCGCGAACTGGCCGAACGCCAGGCGCGCGGCGACGACCTGGTCGTGCTCGACGGCCGGCCGCTCGGCGAGTTCAACAAGATGAACATCCCGGGCGGCATCTGCTGCCCGAATGGCGAGCTGGCGCTGCGCGCCGAGCTGCTGGCGCCGGATCCCGCGACCACCATCGTGATCAACTGCGCCGGCCGCACGCGCAGCATCATCGGCGCGCAGACCCTCATCAACCTGGGTGTGGACAACCCGGTGCTCGCGCTGGAGAACGGCACGCAGGGCTGGTATCTCGAAGACCTGCCGCTCGAACACGGGGCGCGCCGCAAGTATCCCGACGCCGGCACGGTCGACGAACGGCTGCGGGCCCGTTCGCGCGCACTGGCGGAAAAGCACGCCGTGGAATTCGTCGATGCCGACACGGTCGCGCAGTGGCTGGCGCAGTCCGATCGCAGCACGTATCTGTGCGACGTACGCACGCCCGAAGAGTTCGCCGCCGGCTCCCTGCCGGGCGCGCAGCACACCCCCGGTGGCCAGCTGATGCAGGCCACGGATCAATACGTGGCATGCCGCGGTGCGCGTCTCGTGCTGTTCGACGCCGAAGGCGTGCGCGCGCCCGCGGTGGCATCGTGGCTGCGCCAGATGGGGTGGGAGGCCTTCGTGTTGCGCGAAGGGCTGCAGGCGCAGCTGCCCGCTGCGGCGGCGTTGCCTGCCGCGGTCGATGCGTTGCCGCAGGTGCTGCCGGACGCGCTGGCGGCGTGGCATGCGCCGGACGCGCGCATGCTCGACGTGCGTTCGAGCATGGCCTATCGCGCCGCGCATCTGCCGGCGGCGGAGTGGACGATCCGCGCGCGCCTGGCGGACGCCGCCGTGGCCGCCGACGCGCGTGTGCTGTTCGTCGCCGACGAGTCCGGCGTGGCGGCGCTGGCGGCGCGCACGCTGCGCGAACAGGGCCATCGCGGCGAACAGGCCTGGCTGCGCTGGGATGCCGACGCGGTGCGGGCGGCGGGCAGGGAAGTCGTGGCCACGCCGCAGTCCCCGCCGGACGCGCAGTGCATCGACTACCTGTTTTTCGTGCATGACCGGCACGACGGCAACAAGGCCGCGGCGCGCCAGTATCTGGCATGGGAAACCGACCTGATCCATCAGATCGACGCGCAGGAGCGCGCAACGTTTCGCCTGCCGCCCATGCCGGCCTGACGGGCGGGGCGGGCGCGGCCTGCGTGGCCGCGCCTTCGCAGCAGCACAGCCGGCGCACACGCCGGCATGACAAACCTAAGGGGAAAAAAATGAACACCAGGGTTTTGCAGTCTGTTTGCATCAAGGGGTTGAGCGCAGGTGCCTTGGCGGGGGCGCTCGCCCTGGCCAGTAGCGCGCATGCCGATGTGCTCGACGACGTGAAGAAGCGCGGCAAGCTTGTCTGCGGCACGCAGAACGCCAGCGTGCCGTATGCCTTCCAGGATCCGGCCACGCGCTCGTTCGTGGGCTACGACGTCGACATGTGCAAGGCGCTGGCGCAGGGCCTGGGCGTGACGCTCGAGCACAAGCCGCTCTCGACCGAGGCGCGCATTCCCGAGCTCAAGATGGGCCGCGTGGATGTGGTGGCGGGCGCCATGGCGTACCTGCCCGAGCGCGCCCAGCAGGTGGATTTCAGCCTCCAGTATCTGCAGGGCAGCATCAAGGTCCTGGTGAAGAAGGATGCCGGCATCACCTCGCTCGCCGGCCTTGCGGGCAAGAAGGTGTGCGCATCGAAGGGCTCGAGTTCGGCGGCCGTTGCCGCGCGCGTGCTCGACAAATCGCAGGTGCTCACGTTCCAGGACGTGGCGTCGTGCTATCTCGGCCTGCAGAACGACAAGGTCGAGGGCTTCACCGCTGGCGAGCTGGTGCTCAAGCGCTTCGAGGTCGAGTCGCAGGAGAAGGGCGCGCCCACCGTGCTGATCGGTGAGCCCACCTACACCGAGCGCATCGGCCTCGTGGTGAACAAGGGCAACCCGGCCATGCTTGCCGCCATCAACAAGGTCATCACCGATATGGATGCGAGCGGCGCGTTGTCGGCGAACTTCGACAAGTGGCTGGGCGCTGGCTCGATCTACAAGCTCAAGCGGGAATTCAAGGTCGAGCCCGTGGCGGCGCCCTGAGCACGGCGGGGGCCATCATGCAGTTCGATCTCTCGTTCCTGACTGACGGGAACTACGCGCAGCTCCTGTGGCAAGGCGTACAGACCACGTTCCGGCTGTTTGCCGGCGCGTGGCTGCTGGGCTTCGCGGTGTCGCTGGTGCTGGTATGCCTGCGCAGCGTGCCGTTCAAGCCCTTGCAGTGGCTGGTGGCCGCGTTCGTCGAGTATCACCGCAACGTGCCGACCGTGGTGCAGATCATGGTGTGGTACTTCGGCATGCCGCAGATCCTGCCCGACGGCATCCGCCTGTGGCTCAACCGGGGCGACACGGAGTTCATGTTCGCGCTGATTGCGCTGGCGCTGAACGTGAGCGGCTACATGTCGGAAGACATACGCTCGGGCCTGCGCGCGATCCCCGCGACGCAGGGCGAGGCCGCGCGTTCGGTAGGCCTGAGCGCATGGGGCGCCTTGCGGCATGTGCTGGTGCCGCAGGCGCTGCGCATCGGCGTGCCGCCGCTCATCAATCGCACGCTGATCCTGTTCAAGGACACCAGCCTGGCGATGGTGATCGGCGTCGCCGAGCTCACCTATCAGGTGAAGGCGATCGAGAACCTCACCTTCCGTTCGTTCGAAGTGTTTGCCGCGTCCACCGCGCTGTATCTGATGGCGTCGCTGGCATTGATGGCGCTGGGCGCCTGGTTCGCACGCCGGTATCCGCCGGCGTTCAGAGGGTAGGGGGCGCCATGCTCGACATACTGCATCAATACGGCATGATGTTCCTGGTGGGCTCGTGGCCCAACGAGCCCATGGGCGGCTTCGTGGCCACGCTGATCCTCGCGGGGCTGGGCATGCTGCTGTCGTTTCCGCTGGCACTGCTGCTGGCGCTGGCGCGCGTGTCGCCGTGGCGAGGATTGCGCTGGCCGGCCACCGCCTGGGTATATGCCTTTCGCGGCGTGCCGCTGGTCATGATCATCTTCTGGGCCTACTTCCTGGTGCCGGTGATCACGGGCACGTCGATCTCGGCGTTCCATACGGCGCTCTGTGCCATCGTGGCCTACGAATCGGCCTTTCTCGCCGAGATCGTGCGGGCCGGTCTGCAAGGCCTGCCGGCAGGCCAGACCGAAGCGGCGCGCGCGAGCGGGCTGTCGTACCTGCAGACCATGCGTCACGTGATCCTGCCGCAGGCGCTGTTGAACATGCTGCCTTCGCTGGTGAACCAGTTCGTGTCCACCATCAAGGCCACGTCGATCGTGTACGTGATCGGCGTGCACGAACTCACGTTCGCGGCGCAGCAGGTCAACAGCATCGAAATGACGCGGGCGCTGCAGACCTTCGGCATCCTGGCGGCGTTCTACTTCGCCGCGTGCTTTGCCCTCACGCGCCTGGCGCGCCTGCTCGAGCAGCGCATCTCGCACCGCCGCCTCGCGCCGGCCTGACGGCCCGTATCGATTTGGGAGAGTCTCGATGATAGAACTGAGCAAGGTCGAAAAATGGTACGGCTCGCAACAGGTGCTCAAGGGCATCTCGGGCCGGGTGGAGAAGGGCCAGGTCGTGGTGGTGTGCGGGCCTTCGGGCTCGGGCAAGTCCACCATGATCCGCACCATCAACCGGCTGGAGCCGATCCAGGGCGGCAGCATCCGCGTGGGCGGAAGCGACGTGCATGCCGCCTCGCAGAACCTGAATCAGCTGCGTGCCGGCATCGGTTTCGTGTTCCAGCAATTCAATCTGTTCCCGCATCTCACGGTGCGCGAGAACATCATGCTGTCGCCGCTCAAGGTGGGACATCTGACGCGGGCGCAGGCGGATCGCATGGCGTGCGAGCTGCTCGAAAAGGTCGGGCTCGCACACAAGGCCGACGCGATGCCGGTCAACCTCTCCGGTGGCCAGCAACAGCGGGTGGCGATCGCACGCGCGCTGGCGCAGCGTCCGCCGCTGATACTGTTCGACGAGCCCACCAGCGCGCTGGATCCGGAAATGGTGGGCGAGGTGCTGGCGGTGATCAAGGCGCTGGCCGCCGACGGGCTCACGATGATGGTGGTGACCCACGAAATGGGCTTCGCGCGCGAGGTGGCCGACCGGATCTGGTTCATGGACGCGGGCGAGATCCTCGAAGAGGCCGATGCGCAGACGTTCTTCACGGCGCCGCGCCATCCCCGCACGCGCAAATTCCTGGCCGACATCCTGCGCCCCGGCGTGTCCGTGCCACAGGCTCCTGGCGCGGGCGTGCTTGCGGCCGGCGCCGCGCGTCAGGGCGGCGCCGGGGCGGCCCTCATGCCCGGCTGAGCAACGGCACCCGCGCGCCGCAGCGCCTCACATGCCCGAGCCGGCGTCGGCCGCTCGGGCATGCGCGCATTGCGACCGCATGACGGCGCGCAGCGCGGTCTCGTTTTTGCACGAAAACCACGTATCCAGGGTCGGTCCCGGAAATTCTTGCGAGTATGACCATTTTTTTGCCTCCATTCGTTTGACACGGGCAACGAATGTGTTCATAATTTCAAGTCTTCGCTGGAGGGGTGCCCGAGTGGTTAAAGGGGGCAGACTGTAAATCTGTTGGCCTTGCGCCTACGTTGGTTCGAATCCAACCTCCTCCACCAGCGAACCAATTTCAAATCCAGGCGATGTCTGCCTGGATTTGCATCGTAAGGCCCTCGCATCGAGGGAAGCCTTTCGAATCTCAGCCAAGTCTGAGGGGCGAGCGGGCTACGCAGCGGGTTACCAGCTGGTTGCGTTCGATGCTTGGCTTAGGGTGTGCGGCATGCCGTGAGGCGTGTGCGGATTGGAAATTGAAGCAAGGTGAAAGGGTAGCCGCGGGTGTAGCTCAATGGTAGAGCAGAAGCCTTCCAAGCTTACGACGAGGGTTCGATTCCCTTCACCCGCTCCAGAATGCCCATGTGGCTCAGTGGTAGAGCACTCCCTTGGTAAGGGAGAGGTCACGCGTTCGATCCGCGTCATGGGCACCACCGAATTCTCCGAAGTATTCGCTTCGGGTCATTTCTTCAAGTCAGAAGCGCAAATCCAGGTCAGGAGTCAGCCATGGCAAAAGGCAAGTTTGAACGTACCAAGCCGCACGTGAACGTGGGTACGATTGGTCACGTTGACCACGGCAAAACGACGTTGACGGCAGCGATCACGACGGTCCTGTCGACCAAGTTCGGCGGCGAAGCCAAGGGCTACGACCAGATCGACGCGGCTCCTGAAGAAAAGGCCCGCGGCATCACGATCAACACGGCCCACGTGGAATACGAAACGCAGACGCGTCACTACGCGCACGTTGACTGCCCGGGTCACGCTGACTACGTGAAGAACATGATCACCGGCGCGGCCCAGATGGACGGCGCGATCCTGGTGGTGTCGGCCGCTGACGGCCCGATGCCCCAGACGCGTGAGCACATCCTGCTGTCGCGCCAGGTTGGCGTGCCGTACATCATCGTCTTCCTGAACAAGGCAGACATGGTCGACGACGCCGAGCTGCTCGAGCTGGTGGAAATGGAAGTTCGCGAACTTCTGTCGAAGTACGACTTCCCGGGCGACGACACCCCGATCGTGAAGGGTTCGGCCAAGCTGGCGCTGGAAGGCGACAAGGGCGAACTGGGCGAGCAAGCGATTCTGGCCCTGGCCGAAGCGCTGGACACCTACATCCCGACGCCTGAGCGTGCCATCGACGGCGCGTTCCTGATGCCGGTGGAAGACGTGTTCTCGATCTCGGGTCGCGGCACCGTGGTGACCGGCCGTATCGAGCGCGGTATCGTCAAGGTCGGCGAAGAAATCGAAATCGTCGGTATCAAGCCCACCGTGAAGACCACCTGCACGGGCGTGGAAATGTTCCGCAAGCTGCTCGACCAAGGTCAGGCCGGCGACAACGTGGGCATCCTGCTGCGCGGCACCAAGCGCGAAGACGTCGAGCGCGGCCAGGTTCTGGCCAAGCCGGGTTCGATCACCCCGCACACGGACTTCAGCGCCGAGGTGTACATCCTGTCGAAGGAAGAAGGCGGCCGCCACACCCCGTTCTTCAACGGCTATCGTCCCCAGTTCTACTTCCGCACGACGGACGTGACCGGCACGATCGATCTGCCGCAAGACAAGGAAATGGTCCTGCCGGGCGACAACGTCTCGATGGTCGTCAAGCTCCTGGCCCCCATCGCCATGGAAGAAGGCCTGCGCTTCGCCATCCGTGAAGGCGGTCGTACCGTCGGCGCCGGCGTCGTTGCCAAGATCATCAAGTAAGCAGTACCCGATATGGATAGCCGGCCCCCCGGGGCCCGCTATCCATAATTGCCATATCAGGCAAAAAAGTAGTACACTGCTTGGTTCCGTCAGGTGCCAAACTCTTGAGACGTGCGATCACGTCGCGGGAGTCCCGCTGATTCAAGCAGAAGCAAGCTAGCCAAGTTCGGCAGCACGCTGCAAGTGTAAGTTTTAGGGGTATAGCTCAATTGGCAGAGCGTCGGTCTCCAAAACCGAAGGTTGTAGGTTCGATTCCTACTGCCCCTGCCACCCGCCGGAGATCTCGCGAGTTGCGCATTCACGGCGGGCTCGCGTCGCAAAATGTCTAATACCAGCGTCGAAACCGTTACCAGTACCGCTGACCGGATCAAACTCGGGTTGGCGGTTCTTGTCGTTATTGCTGGCATCGTTGGTTTTTCCGTGCTCAGCGCGCAACCGACTGCCGCCCGTGTCGGTGTGTTCGTGGGCAGCCTCGTGGTCGCCGCGTTGATCGCCTGGTTCAGTGAGCCCGGCCGCCGCACGATCAGCTTTGCCGGCGAATCGTACAACGAAGTCAAGCGTGTCGCGTGGCCCACGCGCAAAGAAACGTTCCAGATGACTGGGATCATCTTTGCGTTCGTCGCGGTGATGGGCATTTTCATGTGGGTGCTCGACAAGGGCATCGAGTGGGTGCTCTACGGCCTGCTGCTGGGCTGGAAATAAGGACAGACATGAGTAAACGTTGGTATGTCGTCCATGTGTATTCCGGCATGGAAAAGAGTGTTCAGAAAGCCCTGATCGAGCGTATCGACCGGGCTGCGCTGCAAACGTCGTTTGGTCGCATCCTTGTGCCCTCCGAAGAAGTCGTCGAGGTCAAGGGCGGTCAGAAGTCGATTTCCGAGCGCCGGATTTTCCCGGGTTACGTGCTGGTCGAGATGGATCTCACCGACGAAACCTGGCACCTGGTCAAGAACACGAATCGCGTCACCGGCTTCCTCGGTGGTTCGGGCAACCGTCCCACTCCGATTTCCGAGCGTGAAGTCGAGAAGATCCTCTCCCAGATGGAAGAGGGCGTCGAGAAGCCCCGGCCCAAGATCCTCTTCGAGGTGGGCGAGATGGTGCGCGTCAAGGAAGGTCCGTTTGCAGACTTCAACGGCAACGTCGAAGAAGTCAATTACGAAAAGAGCAAGGTGCGTGTGTCGGTCACGATCTTCGGTCGTGCCACCCCCGTCGAACTCGATTTCAGCCAGGTCGAAAAGACCTGATCTCAACCCCGGGGAGCTGCCGTTTTCGCGGCAGCGCATGTACCCGTTAGGAGCAAAGCATGGCGAAGAAAATCGTCGGCTTTATCAAGCTGCAAGTCCCGGCTGGTAAGGCTAACCCCTCCCCCCCGATTGGCCCGGCCCTGGGTCAGCGTGGCCTGAACATCATGGAATTCTGCAAGGCGTTCAACGCCAAGACCCAAGGCCTCGAGCCGGGTCTGCCGATTCCGGTGGTGATCACCGCTTTCGCCGACAAGAGCTTCACCTTCATCATGAAGACCCCGCCCGCGACGGTCCTCATCAAGAAGGCCGCCGGCGTGCAAAAGGGTTCGGCCAAGCCGCACACCGACAAGGTGGGCACGCTGACCCGCGCGCAAGCTGAAGAAATCGCCAAGACCAAGCAGCCCGACCTGACCGCTGCTGATCTGGATGCCGCCGTTCGTACGATCGCCGGTAGCGCCCGCAGCATGGGCATCACGGTTGAGGGGATCTAATCATGGCAAAACTGTCCAAGCGCGCTGCCGCGATCGCCGAAAAGATCGATCGCACCAAGCTGTACCCGGTTGCTGAAGCCCTGACCCTGGTCAAGGAAACCGCCACCGCCAAGTTCAATGAATCGATCGACGTCGCCGTCCAGCTCGGCATCGACCCGAAGAAGTCGGACCAACTGGTCCGTGGCTCGGTCGTGCTGCCCGCCGGCACCGGCAAGTCGGTTCGCGTCGCCGTGTTCGCCCAAGGCGACAAGGCTGAAGCCGCTCGCGCCGCTGGCGCCGATGTGGTCGGCCTCGACGACCTGGCTGACCAGATCAAGGCTGGCCAGATGGACTTCGACGTGGTGATCGCTTCGCCCGACACGATGCGTGTCGTCGGCGCCCTGGGTCAAATCCTGGGCCCGCGCGGCCTGATGCCGAACCCGAAGGTCGGCACCGTGACCCCCGACGTCGCCACCGCCGTGAAGAACGCCAAGGCAGGTCAGGTGCAGTACCGCACCGACAAGGCCGGCATCATCCACGCCACCATCGGTCGTGCGTCGTTCGAAGTCGAACAACTGCAAACCAACCTGGCCGCCCTGGTCGACGCCCTGCAAAAGGCTCGTCCCGCCGCCGCCAAGGGCATCTACCTGCGCAAGCTGGCCGTCTCGTCCACCATGGGCGGCGGTGCTCGCGTGGAAATCGCTTCGCTGTCGGCCTGATTCCAGGCTGATCGCAAACAGTACTTTGGGCCGCATCCGGATTTTTCGGATGCTGCTGTCAAAGACCGCTGGAGCGGCAAGCCGGCAGTACAGGCAAGCCGCTTAATCCCCGGGACCTCCCGGAATCCAGCGTAGACGGCGTCCCCAGGAAGAATTCTTTACTCAAGAACTCAACCAGGCGCCGCATTCGGTTGACGTGCAAGGCTCTGCCCCAAACGTCTTTTGATGGAGTGTTCAAACCGTGAGTCTCAATCGCCAAGAAAAGGCGGTGGTGATCGAGGAAGTCTCGGCCCAAGTCGGCCAGGCCCAATCGATCGTTGTCGCCGAGTACCGTGGTCTGGACGTCGCCTCTGTCACCGTACTGCGCAAAACTGCGCGTGAATCGGGCGTTTACCTGCGTGTTCTGAAGAACTCGCTGGCCCGCCGAGCTGTTGCTGGCACGGCTTTCGAGTCGCTGTCCGAACAACTCACCGGTCCGCTGATCTACGGTATCAGCGCTGATCCGGTTTCGGCTGCCAAGGTCCTCGCCGACTTCGCAAAGAGCAACGACAAGCTGGTCATCAAGGGTGGGGCATTGCCCAACAACTTGCTGAGCCAAGAAGGTGTCAAGGCCCTGGCCACGATGCCCTCGCGCGACGAACTGCTCTCGAAGCTGCTGGGCACCATGCAAGCCCCGATCGCGCAATTCGTGCGTACGCTCAACGAAGTTCCGACCAAGTTCGCCCGTGGCCTCGCGGCCGTGCGCGACCAAAAGGCCGCTGCCTAATTTGGCACGGTGTTCGGAATTCGCTGAACGACATAGCGACAACCAAACCTGGCTTTACCCAATTCTGGAGTTCTAAAAAATGGCCCTTAACAAAGCTGAAATCCTTGACGCCATCGCTGGCATGACCGTGCTCGAACTGTCCGAGCTGATCAAGGAAATGGAAGAGAAGTTCGGCGTGTCGGCTGCTGCCGCCGCTGTTGCCGTCGCTGCCCCCGCCGCTGGCGCTGGTGCCGCTGCTGCTGAAGAGCAAACCGAGTTCACCGTTGTCCTGGCTGAAGCCGGCGCCAACAAGGTGTCCGTGATCAAGGCCGTGCGCGAGCTGACCGGTCTGGGTCTGAAGGAAGCCAAGGACCTGGTTGACGGCGCTCCGAAGCCCGTCAAGGAAGGTCTGGCCAAGGCTGACGCCGAAGCCGCCAAGAAGAAGCTGGAAGAAGCTGGCGCCAAGGTCGAAGTCAAGTAAGCCTTCGCGTCATCTGCCCGGGGACAGCGCAGTTTGCCGTCCCCGGGCTTTTGCGTTTCCAGGAAACCCCTTCTGAACAGGTGGTTTCAGGGTGGTTTCCTGGAGTCGTATCACCCGGGGCCGTGGTTTACGGCCCATGCAACCTCGAGTCGGAGTGCTCATGCCTTACTCGTACACCGAAAAAAAGCGCATCCGCAAAAGCTTCGCCAAGCGTGAGGACGTGCAGAACGTCCCTTTCCTGCTTGCGACGCAGCTTCAATCCTACCTAACTTTCCTGCAGGCTGACACCCCCTCCGCGGAGCGTCACAACGAAGGTCTGCAGGCGGCGTTCACGTCGATTTTCCCGATTGTCAGCCACAACGGTATGGCGCGCTTGGAGTTCGTGAGCTTCGCGCTCGGCGAGCCGGTGTTTGATGTCAAGGAATGCCAGCAACGTGGCCTGACCTACGCGTCGCCGCTGCGCGCGAAGGTTCGCCTCGTGCTGCTCGACCGCGAGGTCAGCAAGCCGACGATCAAGGAAGTGAAGGAACAGGAAGTCTACATGGGCGAAATTCCGCTCATGACCGGCACCGGTTCGTTCGTCATCAACGGCACCGAGCGTGTCATCGTCTCGCAGCTGCACCGCTCGCCCGGCGTGTTCTTCGAACACGATCGCGGCAAGACCCACAGCTCGGGCAAGCTGCTGTTCTCGGCCCGCGTGATTCCTTACCGCGGTTCGTGGCTCGACTTCGAATTCGATCCGAAGGACGTCCTGTTCTTCCGCGTCGACCGTCGTCGCAAGATGCCCGTCACGATCCTGCTGAAGGCCATCGGCATGACGCCGGAATCGATCCTGGCGCACTTCTTCGACTTCGACAACTTCGAGTTGAAGAGCGAAGGCGGCATGATGGAATTCGTGGCCGAGCGCTGGAAGGGCGAAATGGCCCGCTTCGACATCGCCGACCGTTCGGGCAAGGTGATCGTCGAGAAAGACAAGCGCATCAACGCCAAGCACCTGCGTGATCTCGCCAACGGCGGCATCCAGCGCATCTCCGTGCCGGAAGACTTCCTGTACGGCCGCGTGCTGGCCAAGAACATCGTCGACTCGGAAACGGGCGAGCTGATCGCGCACGCCAACGACGAAATCACGGAAAGCGTGCTGGACGCCATGCGCGCCGCCAACGTGCTCGAATTCCAGACGCTGTACACCAACGACCTGGATCGTGGTCCGTACATCTCGCAGACCCTGCGCACCGATGAAACCGCCGACCAGATGGCCGCGCGCGTTGCCATCTATCGCATGATGCGCCCCGGCGAGCCGCCCACCGAGGAAGCCGTCGAAGCGCTGTTCCAGCGCCTGTTCTACAGCGAAGAAACGTACGATCTGTCGCGCGTTGGCCGGATGAAGGTCAACAGCCGCCTGGGCGGCGCCGACGACTCGAACGGTCCCATGACGCTGACCAACGAAGACATCCTCGAGACCATCAAGGTCCTCGTCGAGCTCCGCAACGGTCGCGGCCAGATCGACGACATCGATCACCTGGGTAACCGCCGCGTGCGTTGCGTGGGCGAGCTGGCCGAAAACCAGTTCCGCGCCGGTCTCGTGCGCGTCGAGCGCGCCGTCAAGGAACGTCTGGGCCAGGCCGAGACGGAAAACCTGATGCCGCACGACCTGATCAACTCCAAGCCGATCTCGGCTGCCATCAAGGAGTTCTTCGGTTCGAGCCAGCTGTCGCAGTTCATGGACCAGACCAACCCGCTGTCCGAGATCACGCACAAGCGTCGTGTCTCCGCACTGGGCCCGGGCGGTCTGACCCGCGAGCGCGCCGGCTTCGAAGTCCGTGACGTGCACCCGACCCACTACGGCCGCGTCTGCCCGATCGAAACGCCGGAAGGCCCGAACATCGGTCTGATCAACTCCATGGCGCTGTACGCTCGTCTGAACGAGTACGGCTTCCTGGAAACGCCGTATCGCAAGATCATCGACGGCAAGGTGAGCGACCAGATCGACTACCTGTCGGCCATCGAAGAAAGCCACTACGTCATCGCGCAGGCCAACGCCGCGCTCGACGCGGAAGGCCGTTTCGTCGACGACCTCGTGGCTTGCCGCGAAGCAGGCGAAACCATGCTGACCTCGCCGGCCAACGTGCACTACATGGACGTGGCGCCGTCGCAGATCGTTTCGGTCGCGGCTTCGCTGATTCCGTTCCTGGAGCACGACGACGCGAACCGTGCACTGATGGGCGCCAACATGCAGCGTCAGGCCGTGCCCTGCCTGCGTCCGGAAAAGCCGCTGGTCGGCACCGGCATCGAGCGCACCGTGGCCGTTGACTCGGGCACGACCGTGCAAGCCCTGCGTGGCGGCCTGGTCGACCACGTCGACGCCGAGCGTGTGGTGATCCGCGTCAACGACGAAGAAAACGTCGCGGGCGAAGTGGGTGTGGATATCTACAACCTGATCAAGTACACCCGCTCGAACCAGAACACGAACATCAACCAGCGTCCGATCGTCAAGCGTGGCGACCGCGTTGCCAAGGGCGACGTGCTGGCTGACGGCGCATCGACCGACCTGGGCGAACTCGCCCTGGGTCAGAACATGCTGATCGCGTTCATGCCCTGGAACGGCTACAACTTCGAAGACTCGATCCTGATCTCCGAACGCGTCGTCGCCGATGACCGCTACACCTCGGTGCACATCGAAGAGCTCACCGTCGTCGCTCGCGACACGAAGCTCGGACCCGAGGAAATCACGCGCGACATCAGCAACCTGGCCGAAACCCAGCTCAATCGCCTGGATGATTCGGGCATCGTCTACATCGGCGCCGAAGTCAGCGCCGACGACGTGCTGGTGGGCAAGGTCACGCCGAAGGGCGAGACCCAGCTGACGCCGGAAGAAAAGCTGCTGCGCGCGATTTTCGGCGAGAAGGCTTCGGACGTTAAGGACACCTCGCTGCGCGTGCCCTCGGGCATGACCGGCACCGTCATCGACGTGCAGGTGTTCACGCGTGAAGGCATCGTGCGCGACAAGCGCGCCCAGTCGATCATCGACGACGAACTGCGCCGCTATCGCCAGGACCTGAACGACCAGCTGCGCATCGTTGAAAACGACCAGTTCGATCGTATCGAGAAGCTGTTGGTCGGCAAGACCGTCAACGGCGGCCCGCGCAAGCTGAACAAGGGCGCTTCGATCACCAAGGAATACCTGGCTGATCTGGATCGCTGGCAGTGGTTCGACATCCGTCTGGCCGACGAGCCGCACGCTGTCGTTCTCGAGCAGGCCAAGGAATCGCTGGAGCAGAAGCGCCACCAGTTCGACCTGGCTTTCGAAGAGAAGCGCAAGAAGCTGACGCAAGGCGACGAGCTGCCCCCGGGCGTGCTCAAGATGATCAAGGTGTACCTGGCCGTCAAGCGCCGCCTGCAGCCTGGCGACAAGATGGCCGGCCGTCACGGCAACAAGGGTGTGGTCTCGCGTATCACCCCGGTCGAAGACATGCCGCACATGGCCGACGGCACCACCGCCGACATCGTTCTGAACCCGCTGGGCGTGCCCTCGCGGATGAACGTCGGTCAGGTGCTCGAGGTTCACCTGGGTTGGGCCGCCAAGGGCGTGGGTCACCGGATTGCCGACATGCTCAAGGACGAGCGCACCGCACAGGTCAAGAACGTGCGTGCCTACCTCGAGAAGGTCTACAACACGACGGGTTCGAGCGCCCGCATCAACGACCTCAGCGATGAGGACGTGATCGAGCTCGCGCACAACCTGAAGAACGGCGTGCCGTTCGCCACCCCCGTGTTCGACGGCGCGACCGAGGAAGAGATCGGCAAGATGCTCGAACTCGCCTACCCGGACGAAGTCGCCCAGCGCATGCAGCTCACGCCTTCGCGTGCGCAGGCCTGGCTGTTCGACGGCCGTACCGGCGAGAAATTCGAGCGTCCGGTCACCGTGGGCTACATGCACTACCTGAAGCTGCATCACTTGGTCGACGACAAGATGCACGCCCGTTCGACTGGTCCGTACTCGCTCGTTACCCAGCAACCGCTGGGCGGCAAGGCGCAGTTCGGTGGTCAGCGCTTCGGGGAAATGGAAGTGTGGGCCCTGGAAGCGTACGGCGCCTCTTACACCCTGCAAGAAATGCTGACGGTGAAGTCCGATGACATCACCGGCCGCACCAAGGTTTACGAAAACATCGTCAAGGGCGATCACGTGATCGACGCCGGCATGCCGGAATCGTTCAACGTGCTGGTGAAGGAAATCCGTTCGCTGGCCCTCGACATGGATTTGGAGCGTAACTAATGAAAGCGCTACTCGATCTCTTCAAGCAAGTCTCGCAAGACGAGCAATTCGATGCCATCAAGATCGGCATCGCCTCGCCCGAGAAGATCCGTTCGTGGTCCTACGGCGAAGTTCGCAAGCCCGAGACCATCAACTACCGTACGTTCAAGCCCGAGCGTGATGGCCTGTTCTGCGCCAAGATCTTTGGCCCGATCAAGGACTACGAGTGCCTGTGCGGTAAGTACAAGCGCCTGAAGCACCGTGGCGTGATCTGCGAAAAGTGCGGTGTCGAAGTCACCGTGGCCAAGGTGCGCCGTGAGCGCATGGGCCACATCGAACTGGCCAGCCCGGTTGCGCACATCTGGTTCCTGAAGAGCCTGCCGTCGCGCCTGGGCATGGTGCTCGACATGACGCTGCGCGACATCGAACGCGTCCTGTACTTCGAAGCCTGGTGCGTGATCGAACCCGGCATGACGCCGCTCAAGCGCGGCCAGATCATGTCGGACGACGATTTCCTCGCCAAGACCGAAGAATACGGTGACGACTTCCGTGCCCTGATGGGCGCGGAAGCCGTGCGCGAACTGCTGCGCACCATCGACATCGATCGCGAAGTGGAAACGCTGCGCGGCGAGCTCAAGGCCACCAGCTCGGAAGCCAAGATCAAGAAGATCTCCAAGCGCCTGAAGGTGCTGGAAGGCTTCCAGAAGTCGGGCATCAAGGCCGAGTGGATGGTCATGGAAGTGCTGCCCGTGCTGCCGCCGGACCTGCGTCCGCTGGTGCCGCTGGACGGCGGCCGCTTCGCGACCTCGGATCTGAACGATCTGTACCGCCGCGTGATCAACCGCAACAACCGCCTCAAGCGTCTGCTCGAGCTGAAGGCGCCCGAAATCATTCTGCGCAACGAAAAGCGCATGCTGCAGGAAGCCGTCGACTCGCTGCTCGACAACGGCCGCCGCGGCAAGGCCATGACCGGCGCCAACAAGCGCCAGCTCAAGTCCCTGGCCGACATGATCAAGGGCAAGAGCGGTCGTTTCCGTCAGAACCTGCTGGGCAAGCGCGTCGACTACTCGGGCCGTTCGGTCATCGTGGTGGGTCCGCAGCTCAAGCTGCATCAGTGCGGCCTGCCCAAGCTGATGGCCCTGGAACTGTTCAAGCCGTTCATCTTCAATCGTCTGGAGATGATGGGCCTGGCCACGACCATCAAGGCTGCCAAGAAGCTGGTGGAGAGCCAGGAACCGGTGGTGTGGGACATCCTCGAAGAGGTGATCCGCGAACACCCGGTGATGCTCAACCGCGCACCGACGCTGCACCGTCTGGGCATCCAGGCGTTCGAGCCCGTGCTGATCGAAGGCAAGGCCATCCAGCTGCACCCGCTGGTCTGCGCGGCGTTCAACGCCGACTTCGACGGTGACCAGATGGCCGTTCACGTGCCGCTGTCGCTCGAAGCCCAGCTCGAAGCCCGCACCCTGATGCTGGCCTCGAACAACGTGCTGTTCCCGGCCAACGGCGAACCGTCGATCGTGCCGTCGCAGGATATCGTGCTGGGTCTGTATTACACGACCCGCGAGCGCGTCAACGGCCGCGGCGAAGGCATCTTCTTCGCCGACGTGGCTGAAGTCCAGCGCGCCTACGACAACAACGAAGTCGAGCTGCAGACCCGCATCACCGTGCGCCTCAAGGAGCACGAGCGTGATGAGAACGGCGAATGGCAGCCGGTGATCCGTCGTCACGAGACGACGGTCGGCCGTGCGCTGCTGTCGGAGATCCTGCCGAAGGGTCTGCCGTTCACGGTGCTGAACAAGGCGCTGAAGAAGAAGGAAATCTCGCGCCTGATCAACCAGTCGTTCCGCCGTTGCGGCCTGCGCGACACGGTGATCTTTGCCGACAAGCTGATGCAGTCGGGCTTCCGCCTGGCCACGCGCGGCGGCATCTCGATCGCCATGGAAGACATGCTGATCCCCAAGGCCAAGGAAGTCATCCTGGCCGAGGCGAGCCGCGAAGTGAAGGAAATCGACAAGCAGTACTCGTCGGGTCTGGTCACGTCGCAAGAGCGCTACAACAACGTCGTTGACATCTGGGGCAAGGCTGGCGACAAGGTCGGCAAGGCGATGATGGAACAACTGGCGACCGAGCCCGTGACCAACCGTCACGGCGAGGAAGTGCGCCAGGAGTCGTTCAACTCGATTTACATGATGGCCGACTCGGGCGCGCGGGGTTCCGCCGCCCAGATCCGCCAGCTCGCCGGCATGCGCGGCCTGATGGCCAAGCCGGACGGCTCGATCATCGAAACGCCGATTACCGCGAACTTCCGTGAAGGCCTGAACGTGCTTCAGTACTTCATCTCGACTCACGGTGCGCGTAAGGGTCTGGCCGACACGGCACTGAAGACGGCAAACTCGGGTTACCTGACCCGTCGTCTGGTCGACGTGACGCAGGATCTGGTGATCACCGAAGACGATTGCGGCACCTCGCACGGCTACTCGATGAAGGCGCTGGTCGAAGGTGGTGAAGTCATCGAACCGCTGCGCGACCGTATCCTCGGCCGCGTGGCTGCGATCGACATCGTCAACCCCGACACGCAGGAAACCGCGATCACCGCCGGCTCGCTGCTCGACGAAGATCTGGTCGACATGATCGATCGCATCGGCGTCGACGAAGTGAAGGTCCGCACGCCGCTGACCTGCGAAACCCGTCATGGTCTGTGCGCGCACTGCTATGGCCGCGACCTCGGCCGCGGTTCGCACGTGAACGTCGGTGAGGCCGTCGGCGTCATCGCCGCTCAGTCGATCGGTGAACCGGGCACGCAGCTGACGATGCGTACGTTCCACATCGGTGGTGCGGCGTCGCGTTCGGCACTGGCCAGCGCCGTGGAAACCAAGTCCAACGGTACGGTCGGCTTCACGAGCACGATGCGTTACGTGACCAACGCCAAGGGCGAGCGCGTGGCGATCTCGCGTTCGGGCGAACTCGCGATCTTCGACGACAACGGTCGTGAGCGCGAACGTCACAAGATCCCGTACGGCGCGACCGTGCTGGTCGGCGACGGCGAAGCCGTCAAGGCCGGTACCCGTCTGGCCACGTGGGATCCGCTGACCCGTCCGATCGTGTCGGAATACGCCGGTGCCGTGCGCTTCGAGAACATCGAAGAAGGCGTCACCGTCGCCAAGCAGGTCGACGAAGTCACCGGCCTGTCCACGCTGGTCGTGATCACGCCCAAGACGCGCGGCGGCAAGGTCGTCATGCGTCCGCAGATCAAGCTGGTCAACGAAGCGGGCGACGACGTCCGCATCGCCGGCACCGATCACGCCGTGAACATCTCGTTCCCGGTGGGCGCGCTGATCACCGTGCGTGACTCGCAGCAAGTGGCCGTGGGTGAAGTGCTGGCGCGTATTCCGCAGGAATCGCAGAAGACCCGCGACATTACCGGCGGTCTGCCGCGCGTGGCCGAGCTGTTTGAAGCCCGTTCGCCCAAGGATGCCGGCATGCTCGCCGAAGTCACTGGCACGGTCTCGTTCGGCAAGGACACCAAGGGCAAGCAGCGTCTGGTGATCACCGACCTCGAAGGCGTGAGCCACGAGTTCCTGATTCCGAAGGAAAAGCAGGTTCTGGTGCACGACGGCCAGGTGGTGAACAAGGGCGAAATGATCGTCGACGGCCCGGCCGACCCGCACGACATCCTGCGCCTGCAGGGTATCGAGAAACTGGCGACCTACATCGTCGACGAAGTCCAGGACGTGTACCGTCTGCAGGGCGTGAAGATCAACGACAAGCACATCGAAGTGATTGTTCGTCAGATGCTGCGCCGTGTGAACATCACCGATCCGGGCGACGCCGAGTTCATCCCCGGCGAGCAGGTCGAGCGTTCGGAGCTGCTCAACGAGAACGATCGCGTTCTCGCCGAGAACAAGCGTCCGGCCATCTACGATAACGTGCTGCTCGGTATCACGAAGGCCTCGCTGTCGACCGATTCGTTCATCTCCGCGGCGTCGTTCCAGGAAACGACCCGCGTGCTGACCGAAGCGGCGATCATGGGCAAGCGTGATGATCTGCGCGGTCTGAAGGAAAACGTGATCGTGGGTCGTCTGATCCCGGCAGGTACCGGTCTGGCGTATCACCTTGCCCGCAAGGACAAGGAAGCGCTGGAAGCCGCCGAGCGCGAAGCCGCTCGTCAGCTCGCCAACCCGTTCGAAGACGCACCGGTCACGGTGGGTTCCGAGCCGGAAGGCGACGCGCCCCAGGCCGACGCCGAAGGTTCGAACGAGTAATCGTCATCGCCCCTCGGGGCGGGCTTCGTGCCCGCCCCAAAAAGAAAACGCCGGCAGCGATGCCGGCGTTTTCTTTTGTGCGTCAAGTAAGCTTGGCTCGCCGCTCGCGGCCGGGCCGGGGAGCGGTGTCAGCGCACGCGCTGCTGGGCGGTGCGGAACACCGGGCCCCAGTTGGGGTGGCCGGCCTCGTTGGGCGCCAGCGCGAAGTCCGGTTGCAGCGCCAGGATGCGCACGAAGGCGTCCTCGCAGAGCTGGCGATAGTTGCTCACGCAATAGCTGAACGCCTGCAGCTTGAAGGCCTCGACGCGCAGTGCGCGCGGGGCCAGCGCGATGTCGTCGGAGGTGGCGACCAGGCGGATGACCTCGCCGTAGCGTCCGGCGGCGTAGCTCTCGCGGGCCTGTTCCACGGCGGCCACCGCTTCGGTGGTGGCCGGCGCTTCGGGCGCCTCGCCACGGGTCACGGCGCAGCCCGCCAGGGCGGCGAAAAGCAGCGGGGAAAGGCAGCGTGCGGCAACGGTTGGGAGGGTCTTTACAGACATGGTGACGGGCAATCCTGTGGCTGTGGTTTATGCTTGCGCCGCCGGGATGTCGCAACGAGGCTACCGGCGGTGCAAATGATATCGTCAAGGCGGGCTTCCTGGTGTACGGTTTTACCTGGGCCGCCCTGGCGATTCCGATTGTTTTTCGTGCTGATGCGCCGTGGTGCCGTGTCGGATCCGCCGAGGCAGGATCCCGACGGGGCCCGGCGGCGCGTACTGAGTGATATGTCCTTTCCCGCCGGCTCCTCGACTCCGCGCGGCCCGTTCGACGGCGCCGCCCCCCTGGCCCACCGCCCGTTGTCCGCCATCGCGGCCACGATCGGCGGTGGCGTTCCCCAATCGCGCATCAAGCGCGTGCTGGCGGAGCTGCTCGCGCCCCTGTCTTCCATCCACGAACGCGGCCGGATCTGCGCCGACATCAGCACCCATTCGGTCGGCCTGGATGAAAACGGCCGGGCCCACCTGCTGGCCGCGCAGGCCCAGCCGCGCCAGCACGACGGGCACCTGCCCGCGCCCACGCCCGGTTTCGCGCCCTTCGAGTTCTACGCCCAGACGCCGGACTGGCCGCGCGGCCCCTGGAGCGACATCTATTCGCTCTGTGCGATGGCGCATTCGCTCGTCACCGGCAGCGTGCCGCCGCCGGCGCCCGAGCGTGTCGTGAACGACACCTACGTGCCGCTCGCCGAGCGCGAGCTGCCGCGCTACGACCGCGAGTTTCTGGCCGCCATCGATGCCGGCCTGGCCGTGCGTCCCGCCGACCGGCCCCAAAGCATCGAGGCGCTGGCCGCGCTGCTCGCGTTCGCCCCCGTGCAGGACGACACCGAGCTCGCCACCATCGCGCCCATTTCGGTCAGCGTGGACGCGCCGCGGGCCGAGCAGGTCCAGCCCCAGCAGCCGCGGCCCTCGGTCGGCGCGGTGCTGTTCGTGCTGTTGCTGATCGCCATCGCCGCCGGTGTCGGCTTTTATTGGTGGAACCGGCTCGCAGCCGTGCCCAAGGGCGTGATTACCGCTTCCGAATCCATGGTCCCGCCGATCGGCTCGGCGGGCCAGCAGGCCGGCCCGGCCGTGTCGCCGCCTGCCTTGCCGCCCGAGCCGCCGCCGCTCGGCGGCCTGCCGGCCGCCACGACGCCGGCGAATGGCGCCGCCGCGAAGCCCGAGACCCGCAGCGCGGCCACGCCGCCTGCCACCGGCAACGGCACGACGAATCCGGCCGGCACCGCCGCGGCGCCCGGCGCGGCCACGGCGGGAGACACCGGCGAACGGCCGCAGACAGGCACCGGCCCGAACGCCGCCCCGGCCGAGACGCCGGGCGAAACCGCGGCACCCGCCAACGAGCCCGCGCCCGCGCGCGTGCTGGTGCGCATCAACGTGATGCCATGGGGCGAGATCTGGATCAACGGCGCCAAGCGCGGCATCAGTCCGCCGCTCAAAGAGCTGCGCCTGTTGCCCGGCAAATACAGCGTCACCGTGCGCAATGCCGAGCTGCCGCCCTACCAGACCACGATCGAGGTCAAGCCGGGCCGCACCACCACCATCACCCACACGTTCCGCTAGGGCGTCTCGCGGGGTTCGGCCGTCTGGATCGCGCGCGGCAGGCGCAACAGAAAGGTCGAGCCGCGGCCGGGCATGCTGATGACGTCGGCGCTGCCGTGATGGCGTTCGGCCACGGCCCGCACGAACGCCAGGCCCAGGCCCGCGCCGCCCGCGTCGGCGCGTTCCGCCGCGCCCACGCGCGTGAACGGCTGGAACACGGTCGGCAGATCGGCGGCGGCGATGCCGGGCCCTTCGTCGTGTATCGACACCACCCACGTCGTGCCTTGTGCCGCGACGCTGCAGGTCACGTTGCTACCCAAGGGGCTGTACTTGATGGCGTTGTCGAGCAGGTTGCCCAACGCGCGGCGCAACAGCGCCTGATCGCCCGCCACGTCGGCGGCGGGCAGCGGCTCGGTCAGCGTCACGGTGATCTCGCGCGCACGCGCGGCCGCCCAGAAGTCGTCGGCCACTTCGCGCAGCAGCTCCGCCAGATCGAAAGGCACCACGGCCATCTTCACCGACTCCGCGCGCGTGAGCTGCACGAAGCCATCGACCAGGTGCAAGGTGCGATGCGAGAGCTGGGCGATGCGCGTCAGCGTTTCGTCGGGCGCGTCGAGTTCGCGCGCGCGCATGTCGATCAGCGCGAGGATCGAGTTCTGCGGCGCCCGCATGTCGTGCGAAATGAAGCGCAGCGTTTCCTCGCGGTGCCGCTCCGCCTGCCGGATCGTCGTGATGTCGCTGAGCGTGAGTATGGTCCCCACGAACTGGCCGTCGGTGTTGTGGATGGGGGCGCACTTCACGATCAGGTCGCGCGCCGCGCCGTCCCGTACCTCGACCTCCGCGCTCCAGCCCGCGCGCGCATCGGACTCGGCGGCCCGGTCCATCGCCAGCCGGATCTGCGCGCGTGAGGCATCGCCGGGCACGGCCCGCGCCAGCAGGTCCGCCGCCTGCTGTCCCACGTGCGGCGAACGTGCGCTGAGCCTGCGGAAGAAGGTCACGGCCGCGCGGTTGCGGAATTGCAGGCGCTGCGTCACGTCGAACACCAGCGTCGGGTCGGGCATGCCCTCGAGCCCGTCGGTGAGGAAGCGCCGCAGGTTGCGCACCAGCGCCAGCGCGTCGCGCAGCTGGCCCAGCCGGTCTTCGAGTGAGCGCTGGCCCAGCAGCGAGGGCTGGCGTGGCAGGTTCAGCACCGGCGCATAGTCACGCCGCAAGCGGCGCAGCTCGGTGTCCATGTAGCGCAGCACCGTCTCCTGGCTGCGCCAGCTCCAGATCGGATAGCAGATCGCCACGCCCAGGAGCGCCGCGGCGGGCGGAAACCAGATGCCGCCGTAGCGCAGCATCAGCAACGCGCCCGGGAGGATGATCCACGGCAGCAACACGGTCAGCAGCAGCGAGGTCTTGGGCGATGCGTGGCGCAGCACCAGGCACAGCAGCAGCACCGGCAGGGCGGCGGCGAGCGCGTTCTCCCACGGGGTTGCGGCGCGCAACGAAATCTCCTGGCGCGCGGCCTGCAGCAGATTGCCGAGGATCTCGACCCCGGCCATGCCGCTGGCGCGATGCGAGACCGGCGTGGGGAAGGCATCGCTCAGACCCGTGGCCCAGGCCCCCACCAGCACATACTTGTCGCGAAACCATTCGGGCGGCACCTGGCCCTGCAGAACGCTCAGATACGACACGGTGCGCAGATGGCCCGGGGGCCCGGCGAACGGAATCAGCGACTGGTCTTCCGCGCCGAAACGCTGGCCGAAGGCGCGCGCCGCGGCGGCTTCGCCGCCCGTCGCCATGAGCGACAGCACGAAGTGCGGCACGGGCACGCCGCCCACCTTGCGATTCCACGCGGTCTCGCGCACCACGCCGTCGGGATCGAGCGGAATGTTGATGAAGCCCAGGCCGGCCGCCGCGTTGGCGAGCGTGGGGATGGGCGGTTGATAGGTCTGCGCGCGCGCGAGGTCGTCGAGCACGATGGGCAGCACCACATGCCCGTGGCGCCGGATGGCATCGGCCAGGACGGCGTCGGCCTGCGGGTCGTTGCTGTCGGCCTCGGAAAAGATCAGGTCCAGCCCGACCGCGCGCGCCTCGCGCAGCTGGTCGAGCAGGGCGGCATGCGTACGGCGGGTCCAGGGCCAGCGCCCGAGCGCCGCGATGCTTTCGTCGTCGACCGTGACGAGCACCAGGTCGGTGGGCGCGGGCCGGCTGATGAGCGAGATGGCGCGGTCGTACAGGGTCTGGTCGATGCGCCCGAGTCCTGCCAGCGCGCCCATCAGCGCGGCGAACGCCACCAGCAGGCAGGTGAGCGCGATGCTGGAGCGTTGCGTCAGTTGCCGGCGATCATGGGGCAGGACAGGGGGCACGATGCGATGGGCAGGCTCAGTAGTCGCTCAGGATGATGATGCCACCGGTGCCGCTCTGGACCGGCAGGCCGCCGGCCGAGACCAGCGCATTGGCGCCTTCGAACGGACGGCGCGTCTCGAAGCCTGCCAGGCCCTCCGCGTCGATGGCGCTGACGCCGACATGATAGGTGCCGGCGCCCGGCGCCGTAAAGCGCAGCACCGGGCCCGGCGCGCGTTGTTCGGAGACCAGCAGCATGCCTTGCGCATCGCGCGACACGCGCACCCGATAGGCGACCGCGCCCGGCACCGGCACGACCTCGACGCTGGCGGCGCCGCCGCGCGTGGGCTCGCCCAGGGTCGGCGCCGGCAGCAGCGCACGCACGCCGGCAAACGAGCCGTCGGCGCGCACCTGCGCCCCCTGGCCGGCCTGCACGTTGATCGGCCTGGTCGTCGTGGCCGGGGCCGCGGCCGTGTCGGGGGCGTGCGGCTGCAGGCGCACGCTGCCCTCGAGCACGGTCTGGCTCGCGCCCTGCGCCGAGCTGTCGACGCGAAAGCGCGTGCCGCGCACGCCCGTGACCGCCACCGGCGTGCGGATCTCGAAGCGGCCCACGCCCTGACCCGCCGGCGCCACGCGCGATTCGACGCTGCCGGCGTTCACGCGCATGACCGAATCCGTGAGCGGCACGCGTGCAAACTGCCGCACGCGTTCGAGCGTGATCGAGGTTGAGGGCGGGATCGTCACTTCGGTGGCGTCCGACAGGCGCAGTGTCACGAAGCCGTCGGGGGCGGTGGTGATGGTGCCGCCTTCGGGCACCGTCATGCCGGCGCGCAGCGACGCGGTCGCCATGCTGGCGCTGCCAGCGACGTGCACGACCTGCGCGGCGCTGGTCACCATCGGAATCATGGACAGCGGGATGTGCAGCTCCATGCCGACCGGCAGCGCATACGGATTGGAGATGGCATTGTGCGACTGCAGCCGGCTCCAGTTCGCCTCCGAACCCGTGTAGGCCGCCGCAAGCGCGATCAGGGTATCGCCCGAGCGGATGCGGAAGATGAAGTCGTCGCCGAGTGCGCCGGCCGGTTGGGCGATGGCGAGGGGGGCGAGGGCGCCTGCGATCCATGCACAGACGTACCGGGCGATCCGGTTCATTGACATACTCCTTGTGCTGCGCAAATCAGGCGGCGGGCGAATCGGCCACCAGGTCGAGGCGATAGCCCAGCGCATATGACGAGGTGAGGCGCACGCCGTTTTCGGGGCGCAGCTGCAGCTTCTGGCGCACGTTGGACAGGTGCGTGTCGAGCGTGCGCGAGGTGGCGGGAATCTCGCGGTTCCACACGCTTTCGGCGAGCAGATCGCGCGACATCAGCCGGCCCACGTTGCGAAAGAAGATCAGCGCCAGCTCGTATTCCTTGGGCGGCAGCGAAATGGCTTCGCCGTGCAGGGTGATCGTGCGCTCGGCGGGATCGATGCGGTACTGCGCCACGCTGAACGCCGTGAGATCGGGCCGCGAGGGCTGCGTGCGGCGCAGGAGCGCGCCGGCGCGTGCCAGCAGCTCGGCGGGGCGCAGCGGCTTGACGATGTAATCGTCGGCGCCCGCGCGCAGGCCTTCGACCAGGTCTTCCTCCTGGTTGCGGCTGGTCAGGAAAATGATGGCGGCGCTGTTGCCGTAGCGCGCCCGCAGGCGCCGCACGACTTCGTCGCCGTCGATGTCCGGCAGCTGCCAGTCGACCAGGATCAGATCGAATGCGTCCGTGCGCAGGGCCGCCAGCAGGTCCTGGCTCTTCTGGAAACTGCGGCATTCATACCCGGCATCCACCAACACCTGTTGGATCTGCCGCGCCTGGTCCAGGTCGTCTTCGAGCGATGCGATTTTCATGGCCATGGAGGAGAGCGTCGCGCCGCTCGGGCGCCACGCGCATAAAACGCTTCGGGGCGAAGCGCATCATAAACATGCGTGACGTATTGTGATACAGATTGACCGGATTTCGAGGGTTAAACACTGCAAACTTGACGAATATTGACTGGGGATTGACGCAATAAAGCGCCACACTGGGTGCATTCGCATCGAGGTCCCTGTCGCAGTGGGTTCCAACGGGTGCGACGCCACGGCACGGTGCCGCGGCGAGACAAGGTCTGGTCATGAAGCAATTGAGCACACTCCTCATGGTGCCCGATGCAGCCAGCCGCACTCAAACCATCTCTGTGCTGCTGCAAGCGGGTATCTCCGCGCGGGGCTGTTCGACCCCGCTTGAACTCTTCGGCCTGATGGCCGAGGAAAACTACGACGCCGTGATCCTGGATATCTCCGATCTGGGAGAACTCGGCTACGCCCTGATCGCACGTCTGCGCGGCTCCGCCGGGCTGGGCGTGATCGTGACGGGCGCCGACCTGCCCACCGAGGCGCGCCTGCGCTGCCTGCAGAGCGGGGCGGACGCCTGCCTGCCCGCGCCGCTCGATGATCGCGAGCTCGCCGGCGTGCTGCTCGCGCTGGCGCGGCGCCTGCCGGTCTGGCTCAACGAGCCCGCGCCCACGGACCTGATCGCGCTCGACCCTGCGGACACCAGCCGCTGGGAGCTGCGCGACCAGGACTGGACCCTGGGGGCGCCGAACGGCGTGCTGTTGTCGCTGTCGGCCAACGAGCGCCAGATCCTGCGGGTGTTGCTGGAATCGCCGGGCCGCGCGGTGACGCGCGAGCAGCTCGCCGAGGAGCTGGCCGCGGATGGTGTCGCCACCCGCGTGACCGGGGCGCGCAGCATCGACGTGGTGGTCAGCCGGCTGCGCCGCAAGGCCGAGCAGGCGGGCGTGATCCTGCCGATCCGCACGGTCTACGGCAGCGGCTACCTGTTCGCCAACCCCTGACGGCGGCCGCGCGCCGCCATTGCCTGCGCGGCGTTCTCCCGTGTGGCCGCGGCGCGGCGCGCGATCGCACGCCCGCGCCCTGTGGATAAGTGAACGCTTGCACTCGTACAAACACCGTCAGCGTCCGTGTGCACAGGCCTGTGGATAACGGGGTCGCATGATCCGGCGACGGCGTTGCCGGGCGCAGGCGTGCCCCCGGGAAGGGCGCCACGTCCAGGCGCTGCTGGGGGGCGCACGCGGCTCCCGCGGTTGCCCCGAAGGGGCGTCGATGCGACACTGTCGCCGGCCTCCCGGCCTCGTCGTGCAAAAAATGAGCACCCCGCTTTGACAGCGGTGGATAACTAAGCTAAGCTGAAGGGCTTACTGCTTTATGCGCGCGCAAAGCCACTTCCGGTCACTGATCGTGGGGTTGCGGTGCCGGGATAAAGAGGAGTTGCTGGTGGTCTTGTCGCGCGGGGTTTACTCCCATGGCAGGCCGGCAGCGCAGATCCGGGCTACCCGGGTCCGGCCAGGGTGGGTGCGTCACGAATCCGCCAGGCCGCAAGCCAGTCTTTGTGGCGTTTCCGATACGGTGTATTCGGGGCGTCATACTGCCGAATTCTTCGCCCGCTACTGTCCCAGTCCAATATCCGGTTTCCAAGCCGCCCCGAGGCGATGTCTGCCCCGGTTCGACACGGACGACTCTGCGCGTTTTTGCCCGCAAGACCCGCTCTTTTACGTAGATGACACGTCAGGGGCGGTTTTGCGTGAACTGCCTCTCCAGGCCCCGCAGTAAGGCGCCCGGAGGACACGAGTACGAAAGTACTTACCAGTGGTACGTAAAAGGGATTTCAAAGGTCATGCCTACCATTAGCCAACTCGTGCGCAAGCCGCGCGAAGTCAGCATCATCAAGAGCAAGAGCCCCGCGCTGGAAAATTGCCCCCAGCGTCGCGGCGTTTGCACCCGTGTCTACACCACCACCCCCAAGAAGCCGAACTCCGCTCTGCGTAAGGTTGCCAAGGTGCGTCTGACCAACGGTTACGAAGTCATTTCGTACATCGGCGGCGAAGGCCACAACCTGCAGGAGCACTCGGTCGTTCTGGTGCGTGGCGGTCGTGTGAAGGACTTGCCCGGTGTGCGTTACCACATCGTGCGCGGCTCCCTCGACCTGCAAGGCGTCAAGGACCGTAAGCAAGCCCGCTCGAAGTACGGCGCCAAGCGCCCGAAGAAGGCTTAATCGCAGTATCCGGAAGTACCCCAGGGACGCAATGGCGTCACCCGGGAGGTGTGCAGCTGCGCCAGTAGCAATGCTGGAATGGTGTGCAGCACGTAAGGGGTCGTCTCTCTAGGCGGCCATGGCCGTGTGAAAACAACACGGTTCAACTGAACAGACACAAGGAAGCAAAATGCCCCGTCGTCGCGAAGTACCCAAGCGCGAGATCCTGCCCGATCCCAAGTTCGGCAGCGTCGAGCTCGCCAAGTTCATGAACGTTGTGATGCTGGACGGCAAGAAGGCCGTCGCCGAGCGCATCATCTATGGTGCCCTCGAGCAAGTCCAGGCCAAGACCGGCAAAGAGCCGATCGAAGTCTTCTCCCTGGCCATCAACAACATCAAGCCGATCGTCGAAGTGAAGTCCCGCCGCGTTGGCGGTGCCAACTACCAAGTGCCGGTTGAAGTGCGCCCCGTGCGCCGCCTGGCCCTGGCTATGCGTTGGCTCCGTGAAGCCGCCAAGAAGCGTGGCGAGAAGTCGATGGATCTGCGTCTGGCTGGCGAACTGATCGACGCCTCCGAAGGTCGTGGCGCCGCAATGAAGAAGCGCGAAGACACGCACAAGATGGCCGAAGCCAACAAGGCCTTCAGCCATTTCCGCTGGTAAATCAAGGACTATCTACCATGGCCCGCAAAACCCCGATCGAGCGCTATCGCAACATTGGTATCTCTGCGCACATCGATGCAGGGAAAACCACCACGACCGAACGCATCCTGTTCTATACCGGCGTCAATCACAAGATTGGCGAAGTGCATGATGGCGCAGCCACCATGGACTGGATGGAGCAAGAGCAAGAGCGTGGCATCACCATTACGTCGGCAGCAACGACGGCGTTTTGGCGTGGCATGGCCGGCAACTACCCCGAGCACCGCATCAACATCATCGACACCCCGGGTCACGTGGACTTCACCATCGAGGTGGAACGTTCCATGCGCGTCCTGGACGGTGCCTGCATGGTCTACTGCGCCGTGGGTGGCGTGCAGCCCCAGTCGGAAACCGTTTGGCGCCAAGCCAACAAGTACGGTGTGCCGCGTCTGGCCTTCGTGAACAAGATGGACCGCACCGGCGCGAACTTCTTCAAGGTCTATGACCAGCTGAAGACGCGTCTGCGCGCCAATCCGATCCCCATCGTGATCCCCATCGGTGCCGAAGACACCTTCACCGGCGTCATCGACCTGGTCAAGATGAAGGCGATCGTCTGGGACGAAGCCAGCCAAGGCACCAAGTTCGACTACGCCGACATCCCGGCCGAACTGCAAGCCTCCGCCGAAGAATGGCGTGAAAAGCTGGTCGAAGCCGCCGCCGAGTCGTCGGAAGACCTGATGAACAAGTATCTCGAGACCGGCACGCTGGACGAAGAAGAGATCAACCTGGCCATCCGTCAACGCACCATCGCTGGCGAAATCCAGCCGATGCTGTGCGGCACCGCCTTCAAGAACAAGGGCGTGCAGCGCATGCTCGACGCGGTCATCGACTACCTGCCTTCGCCCATCGACATCCCGCCGGTCGACGGCATGGACGACGACGGCAACGAAGTCAAGCGCAAGGCTGACGACACCGAGAAGTTCTCGGCGCTGGCATTCAAGCTGATGAGCGATCCGTTCGTGGGTCAGCTGACCTTCGTGCGCGTCTACTCGGGCGTCCTGAAGTCGGGCGACACGGTCTACAACCCCATCAAGGGCAAGAAAGAGCGTATCGGCCGCATTCTGCAGATGCACGCGAACAACCGCGAAGAAATCAAGGAAGTTCTGGCCGGCGACATCGCCGCCGTGGTGGGTCTGAAAGACGTGACCACCGGCGAAACGCTGTGCGACGTCGATGCACACGTCACGCTGGAACGCATGGAGTTCCCCGAGCCCGTGATCTCGCAGGCCGTCGAACCCAAATCGAAGGCTGACCAGGAAAAGATGGGCCTGGCGCTGTCGCGCCTGGCGCAGGAAGATCCGTCGTTCCGCGTGCGCAGCGACGAAGAATCCGGCCAGACCATCATTTCGGGCATGGGCGAGCTCCACCTCGAAATCATCGTCGATCGCATGAAGCGCGAGTTCGGCGTGGAAGCCAACGTGGGCAAGCCCCAGGTTGCCTACCGCGAAACGATCCGCAAGACCTGCGACGAAGTCGAAGGCAAGTTCGTCAAGCAGTCGGGCGGTCGCGGCCAGTACGGTCACGTCGTCCTGAAGCTCGAGCCGCTCGAGCCGGGCGGTGGTTACGAGTTCGTGGACGCCATCAAGGGCGGCGTGGTGCCGCGCGAGTTCATCCCCGCGGTGGACAAGGGCATCCAGGAAACCCTGCCGGCTGGTATTCTGGCTGGTTACCCGGTGGTCGACGTCAAGGCGACGCTGTTCTTCGGTTCGTACCACGATGTGGACTCGAACGAAAACGCGTTCAAGATGGCCGGTTCCATGGCGTTCAAGGAAGGTATGCGTCGCGCATCGCCGGTCCTGCTCGAGCCCATGATGGCCGTTGAAGTCGAAACGCCGGAAGACTACGCTGGCAGCGTGATGGGCGATCTGTCCTCGCGTCGCGGCATGGTCCAGGGCATGGACGACATGGTCGGCGGCGGCAAGATCATCAAGGCCGAGGTTCCCCTCGCCGAGATGTTCGGTTACGCCACCAACCTGCGTTCGCTGACGCAAGGTCGTGCCACGTACACGATGGAATTCAAGCATTACTCCGAGGCTCCCAAGAACGTCGCTGACGAAGTCATCGCCGCTCGGGCCAAGTAAAAACCGTCGCCGCGTCTCTCGTGATCCGGGGGGCGCGGCAAATATCCAAATTTCCTTGAAAGTTGAAGGATTGAGATCATGGCAAAAGGCAAGTTTGAACGTACCAAGCCGCACGTGAACGTGGGTACGATTGGTCACGTTGACCACGGCAAAACGACGTTGACGGCAGCGATCACGACGGTCCTGTCGACCAAGTTCGGCGGCGAAGCCAAGGGCTACGACCAGATCGACGCGGCTCCTGAAGAAAAGGCCCGCGGCATCACGATCAACACGGCCCACGTGGAATACGAAACGCAGACGCGTCACTACGCGCACGTTGACTGCCCGGGTCACGCTGACTACGTGAAGAACATGATCACCGGCGCGGCCCAGATGGACGGCGCGATCCTGGTGGTGTCGGCCGCTGACGGCCCGATGCCCCAGACGCGTGAACACATCCTGCTGTCGCGCCAGGTTGGCGTGCCGTACATCATCGTCTTCCTGAACAAGGCAGACATGGTCGACGACGCCGAGCTGCTCGAGCTGGTGGAAATGGAAGTTCGCGAACTTCTGTCGAAGTACGACTTCCCGGGCGACGACACCCCGATCGTGAAGGGTTCGGCCAAGCTGGCGCTGGAAGGCGACAAGGGCGAACTGGGCGAGCAAGCGATTCTGGCCCTGGCCGAAGCGCTGGACACCTACATCCCGACGCCTGAGCGTGCCATCGACGGCGCGTTCCTGATGCCGGTGGAAGACGTGTTCTCGATCTCGGGTCGCGGCACCGTGGTGACCGGCCGTATCGAGCGCGGTATCGTCAAGGTCGGCGAAGAAATCGAAATCGTCGGTATCAAGCCCACCGTGAAGACCACCTGCACGGGCGTGGAAATGTTCCGCAAGCTGCTCGACCAAGGTCAGGCCGGCGACAACGTGGGCATCCTGCTGCGCGGCACCAAGCGCGAAGACGTCGAGCGCGGCCAGGTTCTGGCCAAGCCGGGTTCGATCACCCCGCACACGGACTTCAGCGCCGAGGTGTACATCCTGTCGAAGGAAGAAGGCGGCCGCCACACCCCGTTCTTCAACGGCTATCGTCCCCAGTTCTACTTCCGCACGACGGACGTGACCGGCACGATCGATCTGCCGCAAGACAAGGAAATGGTCCTGCCGGGCGACAACGTCTCGATGGTCGTCAAGCTCCTGGCCCCCATCGCCATGGAAGAAGGCCTGCGCTTCGCCATCCGTGAAGGCGGTCGTACCGTCGGCGCCGGCGTCGTTGCCAAGATCATCAAGTAAAGCTGCACCCATCAGCGGAGGCGGTTCGCCGCCTCCGCATCTCGTTCTTTAGGAAACGCCATGAAAAACCAAAAGATCCGCATCCGTCTGAAGGCCTTCGATTACAAGCTGATCGATCAGTCCGCAGCGGAAATCGTCGACACCGCCAAGCGTACCGGCGCTGTCGTGCGCGGTCCGGTTCCCCTGCCCACGCGTATCCGTCGCTATGACGTCCTGCGTTCGCCGCACGTCAACAAGACCTCGCGTGACCAGTTCGAAATCCGCACCCATCAGCGCCTGATGGACATCGTGGATCCGACCGACAAGACCGTGGACGCCCTGATGCGTCTGGATCTGCCGGCCGGCGTCGACGTCGAAATCGCGCTGCAGTAAGGCTGGTTCGAGCTGGCCTGGCAACAGGCAGGTTCGTAGAAGTGGCCGCACCCTCCGGGGCGCGGCCATTTTGTTTTTGAGCGCGCGGTAAGCCGTGCCCCGCCGCGGCGCCACGTGGCACGACAGTGAGCATCCACTGACTTTTCTGCCCGCTTGCGCTCCTGCGGTGACCGCGGGGCAGGGCAGCGCGAGCGCTGCCGAGCCCGCCCAACCGGCCCCGAAAAAACACCGCGCTTGGTGTTGTGCGGATTGCACATCCGGGCGGCCCGCGCGCAGGGGATAAGCGCGCTAAGTGCTTGTGTTGTCAGAAAAAAGCATGCTAATATGCGAAGCTTGCCATTTTGTGGCAAGAGCAACTATGGGCGCGTGCCTCACGCTTTACGGTCAGGACTCTCAACTGGCTGGTGGCGCAGGCGTCTTGGTTACTTAGTCCTGTAGGGCAAAGGCCGTTACCTTTTGCCCGATTAGCCCCGACCAATCGCAGTCGGGAATGGAGAAAACGATGTCGAATACGACACCCACGCCCGCCGCCCATCGGCTGGGTCTGGTGGGTCGCAAGGTCGGCATGACCCGCATTTTTACCGAGGAAGGTGAATCCATCCCGGTGACCGTGCTGGACGTGTCCAACAACCGTGTGACTCAAGTCAAGTCCCTGGAATCCGACGGCTACGCCGCCATCCAAGTGACTTATGGCACCCGTCGCGCCTCGCGCGTGGCCAAGGCTCAGGCCGGCCATTACGCCAAGGCTGGCGCCGAAGCCGGCAGCATCCTGAAGGAATTCCGTCTCGATCCCACCCGCGCCGCCGAATTCACGGCTGGTTCGGTGATCGCCGTCGAATCGATCTTTGAAGCCGGCCAACAGGTCGACGTCACGGGTACGACCATCGGTAAGGGTTTCGCCGGTACCATCAAGCGCCACCACTTCGGTTCGCAACGCGCTTCGCACGGTAACTCGCGCTCGCACCGCGTTCCGGGTTCTATCGGTCAAGCTCAAGATCCGGGTCGTATTTTCCCGGGTAAGCGCATGGCTGGTCACCTGGGTGATGTCACCCGCACCGTTCAAAACCTCGACGTGGTTCGCGTCGACGTCGAACGCGGTCTGCTGCTGGTCAAGGGCGCTGTCCCCGGCCACGCAGGTGGCGATGTCATCGTCCGTCCGGCCATCAAGGCGCCGGCGAAGAAGGGGGCGTAAGTAAATGGATCTCAAGCTCCTGAACGATCAAGGTCAGGCCGCTACGTTCAGCGCGCCCGACACCATCTTCGGTCGCGATTTCAACGAAGCGCTGGTTCACCAGATCGTCGTTGCCTACCAGGCCAACGCACGCAGCGGTAACCGCGCCCAGAAAGACCGTACCGAAGTCAAGCACTCCACCAAGAAGCCCTGGCGCCAGAAGGGTACCGGCCGCGCTCGCGCCGGTATGACCTCGTCGCCGCTGTGGCGTGGGGGTGGTCGCACGTTCCCGAACTCGCCCGAAGAGAACTTCAGCCAGAAGGTCAACAAGAAGATGTACCGCGCTGGCCTGCGTTCGATTCTGTCGCAGCTCGCCCGTGAAGACCGCATCGCTGTTGTCGATACTTTCTCGCTCGAGTCGCCCAAGACCAAGCTGGCTGCCGCCAAGCTGAAGTCGCTGGGTCTGGATTCGGTCCTGATCATCACCGACGCCGTCGATGAAAATGTTTACCTCGCCACGCGCAACCTGCCGCACGTTGCCGTGATCGAGTCCCGTTATGCCGATCCGTTGTCGCTGATCCACTACAAGAAAGTGCTGATCACCAAGCCGGCCATCGCTCAACTCGAGGAGATGCTGGGATGAACGCCGAACGCTTGATGCAAGTCATTCTGGCGCCGGTCGTGACTGAAAAAGCCACGTTCGTTGCCGAAAAGAATCAGCAAATCGCTTTCCGTGTCGTGGCTGATGCCACCAAGCCGGAGATCAAGGCTGCCGTCGAACTGCTGTTCAAGGTGCAGGTCGAAGCCGTGCAGGTCCTCAACCGTAAGGGCAAAGTCAAGCGCTTTGGCCGATTCGTTGGTCGTCGCCGTAATGAGCGCAAGGCCTACGTGTCGCTCAAGGAAGGCCAGGAAATCGACTTTGCGGAGGTGAAGTAAATGGCCCTCGTTAAAGTAAAGCCGACCTCGGCTGGCCGTCGTGGCATGGTGAAGGTTGTCAGCCCGAACCTGCACAAGGGCGAACCGTTCGCCGGCCTGCTCGAAAAGAAGACCCGTGGCTCGGGCCGCAACAACAATGGCCACATCACCGTGCGCCATCGTGGTGGTGGTCACAAGCAGCACTACCGTATCGTCGATTTCCGTCGCAACAAGGACGGCATCCCGGCGAAGGTTGAGCGTCTGGAATATGACCCCAACCGTACGGCTCACATCGCGCTGCTGTGCTACGCCGACGGCGAGCGTCGTTACATCATCGCTCCGCGCGGTCTGGAAGTGGGCGCCACGCTGATCTCGGGCATCGAAGCCCCGATCCGCGCCGGCAACACCCTGCCGATCCGCAACATCCCGGTGGGTACGACGATTCACTGCATCGAAATGATCCCGGGCAAGGGTGCTCAGATGGTTCGTTCGGCCGGCGCTTCCGCCGTCCTGATGGCCCGCGAAGGCACGTACGCTCAGGTTCGCCTGCGCTCCGGCGAAGTTCGCCGCGTGCACATCGAATGCCGTGCCACCATCGGTGAAGTCGGTAACGAAGAACACAGCCTGCGCCAGATCGGCAAGGCCGGCGCCATGCGTTGGCGCGGTATCCGCCCGACGGTTCGTGGTGTGGCCATGAACCCGATCGACCACCCGCACGGTGGTGGTGAGGGCCGTACCGGCGAAGCTCGCGAACCGGTCAGCCCGTGGGGTACTCCGGCGAAGGGCTTCAAGACCCGTCGCAACAAGCGGACGAACAATATGATCGTCCAACGGCGCAAGCGCAAGTAAGAGGCGAACACTATGTCACGTTCGATCAAGAAAGGCCCGTTTGTCGATGCCCACCTGATCAAAAAGGTGGATACGGCAGTCGCGGGCAAAGACAAGAAGCCGATCAAAACCTGGTCGCGTCGTTCCACGGTCCTGCCGGAATTCATCGGCCTGACGATCGCTGTGCACAACGGCCGTCAACACGTTCCCGTTTACATCAACGAGAACATGGTCGGTCACAAGCTGGGCGAGTTCGCGCTGACCCGTACGTTCAAGGGTCACGCCGCGGACAAGAAGGCGAAGAGGTAAGCGATGGAAACTACTGCCATTATCCGTGGTGTTCACATCTCGGCTCAGAAGACTCGTCTCGTCGCGGACCTGATCCGCGGCAAGTCGGTGGCTCAAGCCCTGAACATCCTTACCTTCTCGCCGAAGAAGGCTGCCGTCATCCTGAAGAAGGCTGTCGAGTCCGCCATCGCCAACGCCGAGCACAACGACGGCGCCGATATCGACGAGCTGAAGGTCACCACGATTTTCGTGGACAAGGCGCAATCGATGAAGCGTTTCTCGGCTCGCGCCAAGGGCCGTGGCAACCGTATCGAGAAGCAGACCTGCCATATCACGGTCAAGGTCGGAGCCTAAGGAGTCACGATGGGTCAGAAAATTCACCCCACTGGGTTCCGTCTCGCGGTCACCCGTAACTGGTCTTCGCGTTGGTACGCAGACGACAAGGCCTTCGGCGGCATGCTCGCTGAAGACATCCGCGTCCGCGAATACCTGAAGAAGAAGCTCAAGAGCGCCTCCGTTGGTCGCGTGGTCATCGAGCGTCCCGCCAAGAATGCACGCATCACCGTCTACTCGGCTCGTCCGGGCGTGGTGATCGGCAAGCGCGGCGAAGACATCGAAAGCCTGAAGGCCGATCTGCAGCGTCTGATGGGCGTGCCCGTGCACGTCAACATCGAGGAAATCCGCAAGCCGGAAACCGACGCTCAGCTGATCGCCGACTCGATCTCGCAGCAGCTCGAAAAGCGCATCATGTTCCGCCGCGCCATGAAGCGCGCCATGCAGAACGCGATGCGTCTGGGCGCCCAGGGCATCAAGATCATGAGCTCGGGCCGTCTGAACGGTATCGAAATTGCGCGTACCGAGTGGTACCGCGAAGGCCGTGTGCCGCTTCACACGCTGAAGGCGAACATCGACTACGGCACCTCCGAAGCCCACACCACCTACGGTGTGATCGGCATCAAGGTGTGGGTCTACAAGGGCGACATGCTGGCCAATGGCGAGCTGCCCGTCGAGACCGCCGCCCCGCGTGAAGAAGAGCGTCGTCCGCGTCGCGCCCCCCGTGGCGATCGTCCGGAAGGTGCCCGCAACGGTCGTCCGGGTGGTCGCGGTCGTGGTCCCCGCAAGGCGGACGCGGCTCCGGCTCCTGAAGGAGAATAACCATGCTGCAACCCTCTCGCAGAAAGTATCGCAAGGAGCAGAAGGGCCGCAACACGGGTCTGGCGACTCGTGGTACGCACGTGTCCTTCGGCGAATTCGGCCTGAAGGCTACCGGCCGTGGCCGTCTGACCGCGCGTCAGATCGAAGCCGCTCGTCGTGCCATCAACCGTCACATCAAGCGCGGTGGCCGGATCTGGATCCGTATCTTCCCCGACAAGCCGATCTCGCAAAAGCCGGCTGAAGTCCGGATGGGTAACGGTAAGGGCAACCCGGAGTACTGGGTCGCTGAAATCCAGCCCGGCAAGGTGCTCTACGAAATGGAAGGTGTCAGCGAAGAGCTGGCGCGCGAGGCGTTCCGCCTGGCCGCTGCCAAGCTGCCGATCGCCACCACGTTCGTTGCGCGTCATATCGGTGCTTAAGGAGTACACAATATGAAAGCTAGCGAACTCCGTTCGAAAGACGCCGCCGAGCTGGGCAAAGAGCTCGAAAGCCTGCTGAAGGCGCAATTTGGTCTGCGTATGCAGAAGGCCACGCAGCAGCTTGCTAACCACCGCCAGCTGCGCAATGTGCGTCGCGACATCGCGCGTGTGCGCACCTTGCTGACCCAAAAGGCAGGGAACTAAACATGAGCGAAACGCAAAACACCCAGGTCGCGAAGCGTCAACGTACGCTGGTCGGCAAGATCGTCAGCAACAAGATGGACAAGACCGTGGTCGTTCTCGTCGAACGCCGCGTGAAGCACCCCATCTACGGCAAGATCATCATGCGCTCGGCCAAGTACAAGGCGCACGACGAATCGAACCAGTACAACGAAGGCGATACCGTTGAAATCGCAGAAGGCCGTCCCATCTCCCGCTCCAAGGCGTGGACGGTGGTGCGCCTGATCGAAGCGGCACGCGTCATCTGAGTACGACGCCATTCGCGGCTCGCGCCGCGATGGTGATGAAACGGCATGGAACAGGTTTCCATGCCGTTTTTTTTTGCCTGCGGTTTTTCGTCCGGATCCGGACCTATGCTGAGCGCGCGTTCGCAATGGGCGAACCGATCCGGAGAAATCATGATGCGTGCATATTCAGGCAAGTCCGCGTGTCAAACCCGTGCCGGCCAACTGCGCCTGGCCGCGGGCGCATTGCTGCTGGCGCTCGGCAGCATGTCGGTCCAGGCCGCCGGCGTGCAGGCCGACGAGATCAAATGGCCGTCGCTCCTGGAGAGCAGCCTCGTCGCGATCGACGCCGCCAACGGCTTGCCCGTATACGTGAGGCTGACGGAGCTGAAAGAGGCGACGCGCAACATCGACAAGCTGCAGCAGGGCAACGAGGCGCTCAAGCGCCAGGTCGAGGAGCAGGCGGGGGTGATCCAGGCGCTGCGACGTACCGGGGATGAGCAGGCCAAGGCATTGGCCGACCTGCGCCGCGGCCTCGAGCAGCAGGGCAAGGTGGTCGACAAATCCGCCGGCGGCAACCAGGTGAACGACCTGCAGCGTTCGGTCGCCCAATTGCAAAAGGAGCTGGCCGCGGTCCAGCGCGACGCCAGCGCCGCGCAGCAGGCGGCCAAGTCGGCGCAGCAGGATGCAAAATCGGCCCAGCAGGAAGCCAGGTCGGCGCGGGACAGCGCCGGTGACGCGCAGCGCAGCGTCAGCGACCTGAGCCGCCGCGTGAAGTAGAGGGACGGCGCCGCCGCGGCCGGGCGTCGCGGGGCGCCAACAGTAGCGCATGAGGCCCGATGGGCGGGGGCGATGCCGCCCCAGGATGCCGGGAGCGGCGCGCCGACGCCGCGTCAGGGAAGTGCTCACTTACGTTGCAGGCGCCTGTCTGCGGCTGTCTCGCGCAAAGTGCGAGCGACTGCGCGGCACCAGGCCTAGGGTGGATGCCGCATCCCGCGGTTCGTCCCGGGCGCCGGCTGTTGTGGCAAGCGCACACGTCCTTGTTTTTCCAGGCAAAACAGACTTGCGTTTGCCAAATGGGCGGGCTAGAATAACCAGCTTTCCCAAATTGTTAGTTGGGTTGGCCTAGGTACCAGTTTCGCTGGAGCTTTTCAGAAACCCCCGGGCGCACGACGCAGAATCCGCAGCGGCGATCAAGCCGCAGTGATTCCAGCAGTGCCCGAGGATGCGAGGTTCAGGGCGGATGACCTGGTGATCTGCCTAGTGCCGCTTCGGCTAACTTTGCAGGGAAATTTCCGCAGGATTTCAACCCAGGGTCGGCATCGCGTCATTCTCGACGAGGTGGCGGACCTGACGGGACCAAAACTGGCAGGAAAGACGGGCCTCCCCATCCGGGAAGGGCGTGTTTTCAGTTAAGTTGGAACAGGAAAAATCATGATCCAAATGCAGACCACGCTGGACGTGGCCGATAACACTGGTGCGCGTGCAGTCATGTGCATCAAGGTGCTCGGTGGCTCCAAGCGCCGCTATGCCGGAATCGGCGACATCATCAAGGTGAGCGTCAAAGATGCGGCCCCGCGCGGACGCGTCAAGAAAGGCGAAATCTACAACGCTGTGGTGGTTCGTACCGCCAAGGGCGTGCGCCGTAAGGACGGTTCGCTGATTCGCTTCGGTGGCAATGCCGCCGTTTTGCTCAATGCCAAGCTGGAGCCCATCGGCACCCGCATCTTCGGGCCCGTTACGCGTGAACTGCGTACCGAGCGCTTCATGAAGATCGTGTCGCTGGCCCCGGAAGTGCTGTAAGGAGCCCACGATGAACAAGATCCGTAAAGGCGACGAAGTCATCGTTCTGACTGGCCGCGACAAGACCCGTCGCGGCACCGTGCTGGCCCGCGTTGACGCCGACCACGTTCTGGTCGAAGGCGTGAACGTCGTGAAGAAGCACGTGAAGGCCAATCCCATGGCCAACAACCCCGGCGGCATCGTCGAAAAGACGCTCCCGATCCATATCTCGAACGTCGCGCTGTTCAATCCTGCGACTGGCAAGGGCGACCGCGTCGGTATCAAGATCGAAGAAGACGGCAGCAAGGTTCGCGTGTTCCGTTCCAATGGTGCCGTGGTCGGCGCCAAGGCGTAAGGGGCGAAAGACATGTCTCGTTTGCAAGAGTTTTACAAGAGCAAGGTCGCTGGCGACCTGCAAGCCAAGTTCGGCTACAAAAGCGTCATGGAAGTGCCCCGCATCACCAAGATCACCCTGAACATGGGTGTCTCGGAAGCGGTCGCCGACAAGAAGGTCATCGAGCACGCTGTCTCGGACCTGACCAAGATCGCCGGTCAAAAGCCCGTCATCACCAAGACGCGCAAAGCTATCGCGGGTTTCAAGATCCGTGAAAACTACCCGATCGGTTGCATGGTCACGCTGCGTGGTCAACGCATGTACGAATTCCTGGATCGCCTGGTTGCGGTCGCGCTGCCGCGCGTTCGTGACTTCCGCGGCATCTCGGGTCGTGCGTTCGACGGCCGTGGCAACTACAACATCGGGGTGAAAGAGCAAATCATTTTCCCCGAAATCGAGTACGACAAGATCGACGCGCTGCGTGGGCTGAACATCAGCATCACCACCACCGCCAAGACCGACGAAGAAGCCAAGGCGCTGTTGACGGCCTTCAGCTTCCCGTTCCGTAACTAAGGGGCTGATGACGTGGCTAAACTCTCCCTCATCAATCGCGACATCAAGCGCGCCAAGCTGGCAGACAAGTTCGCTGCCAAGCGCGCCGAATTGAAGGCGATTATCGACGACCAGTCGAAGACCGACGAAGAACGTTACCAAGCTCGGCTCAAGCTGCAACAGCTGCCGCGCAATGCCAACCCGACTCGCCAGCGCAATCGCTGCGTGGTCACCGGTCGTCCGCGCGGTGTGTTCCGCAAGTTCGGCCTGACCCGTCACAAACTGCGTGAAATGGCCATGAAGGGCGAAGTGCCCGGCATGACCAAGGCCAGCTGGTAGGAGAACGAATATGAGCATGAGCGATCCCATCGCCGATATGCTGACCCGCATTCGCAATGCGCAGCAAGTCGACAAAGTCACGGTGAACATGCCCTCCTCGAAGCTCAAAGTGGCTATCGCCACTGTGCTGAAAGATGAAGGCTATATCGATGGCTTCGAGATCAAGGGTACCCAGGCCAAGCCTGAACTCGAGATCACCCTGAAGTACTACGCCGGCCGTCCGGTCATCGAGCGCATCGAACGCGTCTCGCGCCCTGGTCTGCGTATCTACAAGGGCCGTACCAGCATTCCTCAGGTCATGAACGGCCTGGGTGTGGCTATCGTTTCGACCTCGCGCGGCGTGATGACCGACCGCAAGGCTCGCGCCAATGGCGTGGGCGGCGAAGTGCTGTGCTACGTGGCCTAAGGAGAAATTCTAATGTCGCGTATCGCTAAATATCCGGTCGAACTGCCCAAGGGTGTTGAAGCCAACATCCAGCAGGACCAGATCACCGTCAAGGGCCCGCTGGGCACGCTGAACCAGGCGCTGACCGGTGACGTGAATGTCGTTCTGGAAGGCAGCAAGCTGACGTTTGCCGCCGCCGACGATTCGCGTCACGCCAACGCCATGTCGGGCACCGTGCGCGCTCTGGTCGCCAACATGGTGACCGGCGTGAGCAAGGGCTTCGAACGCAAGCTGAACCTCGTGGGCGTGGGCTATCGTGCCCAGATCCAGGGCGAAGCCGTCAAGCTGCAGCTCGGTTTCTCCCACGACGTCGTGCACAAGCTGCCCGCCGGTGTGAAGGCCGAATGCCCGACCCAGACGGAAATCGTCATCAAGGGCCCGAACAAGCAAGTCGTCGGTCAGGTGGCCGCTGAAATCCGCGCGTACCGCGAACCCGAACCCTACAAGGGCAAGGGCGTGCGTTACTCGGACGAACGCGTCGTCATCAAAGAAACCAAGAAGAAATAACGGCGCACGCAAGGACGAATCATGGACAAAAAAGTATCCCGTTTGCGTCGTGCAGTTCCGACTCGTCGGAAGATCACCCAGCTGGGCGTTCATCGCCTCTCGGTGTTCCGCTCGAACCTGCACATCTACGCCAACATCATTTCGCCGGAAGGCGATCGTGTGGTCGTCAGCGCCTCGACGCTGGAAGCCGAAGTGCGCAACCAACTGGCTGGCCAGTCGGGTGCCGGTGGCAATGCCGCCGCAGCCGCCCTGGTGGGCAAGCGTGTTGCCGAAAAGGCCAAGGCCGCCGGTATCGAACTGGTTGCCTTCGATCGCTCGGGCTTTCGTTACCATGGCCGCGTCAAGGCGCTGGCCGATGCCGCGCGTGAAGCCGGCCTGAAGTTCTAAGCGAGGATCTGTCAAATGGCTAAAGTACAAGGCAAGGGCGCCGCGGAAAAAGAGAACGACGACGGCCTGCGCGAAAAAATGATCGCGGTCAACCGCGTCAGCAAGGTTGTGAAGGGTGGTCGCACCATGAGCTTCGCAGCGCTGACCGTGGTTGGCGACGGCGACGGCCGCATCGGCATGGGCAAGGGCAAGGCGCGTGAAGTGCCGGTCTCGGTCCAGAAGGCGATGGAACAGGCCCGCCGCGGCATGTTCAAGGTTGCTCTGAAGAACGGCACGCTGTTCCACACCGTTGTGGGCAAGCACGGCGCCTCGACGGTGCTGATCTCGCCGGCCGCTGAAGGTACTGGCGTTATCGCCGGCGGCCCGATGCGCGCTATTTTCGAAGTGATGGGTGTGCGTAACGTGGTTGCCAAGAGCCTCGGCTCGAGCAACCCCTACAACATGGTTCGCGCCACGTTGAACGGTCTGCGCGCATCCCTGACTCCGGCGGAAGTTGCTGCCAAGCGCGGCAAGTCCGTCGAAGAGATCCTGGGGTAAATCATGGCTCAGAAACAGATCAAAGTTACGCTCGTGCGCTCGGTGATCGGTACCAAGCAATCCCACCGCGACACGGTTCGCGGCCTGGGTCTGCGCGGTCTCAACAGCAGCCGCGTGCTGGTCGACACGCCCGAAGTGCGCGGGATGATCCGTAAAGTGGATTACCTCGTGACCGTCTCGGAAGCCTAAGGAATCACGATGTCGGATATTCAACTCAATTCGCTGAAGCCCGCTGAGGGCTCCAAGCATGCCAAGCGCCGCGTCGGCCGTGGTATCGGTTCGGGTCTGGGTAAGACCGCCGGCCGTGGTCACAAGGGCCAGAAGTCGCGCTCGGGCGGTTTCCACAAGGTTGGCTTCGAAGGCGGTCAAATGCCGCTGCAGCGTCGTCTGCCCAAGCGTGGTTTCACCCCGCTCGGTCAGCATCTGTACGCCGAAGTGCGCCTCTCCGATCTGCAGGCCCTGACCGTCGAAGAAGTCGACGTCCAGGCCCTGAAGGCGGCTGGCGTGGTTGGCCAAAGCGTGCGTTACGCCAAGGTCATCAAGTCGGGTGAACTCTCGCGCAAAGTGGTGCTTCGCGGCATCACGGCAACGGCCGGCGCTCGCGCCGCTGTCGAAGCCGCGGGCGGTTCGCTTGCTTGATAGCGAGGTGACGCGTGGCTAATGCGCAGGCACTGGGCAAATCCGGTTCGCGGTACGGCGATCTCAAGCGCCGTCTCGTGTTCCTGATTCTCGCCCTCGTGGTTTACCGTCTCGGTACTCACATCCCTGTTCCGGGCATCAATCCGGACGCGCTGGCGGACTTGTTCCGCCAGAACCAGGGCGGGATCCTGGGCCTGTTCAACATGTTCTCGGGCGGTGCGCTTTCGCGCTTTTCGATCTTTGCCCTGGGGATCATGCCGTACATTTCGGCATCCATCATCATGCAGTTGATGTCGGTGGTGGTGCCGTCGCTGGAAGCGCTCAAGAAAGAGGGCGAGGCCGGCCGGCGCAAGATCACCCAATACACCCGCTACGGCACGGTTTTGCTGGCGCTGGTGCAGGCTGTGGGCATTTCGGTGGCGTTGGAATCGCAACCTGGTCTGGTGATCGATGCGGGAATGATCTTCCGCTTCACCACCGTGGTGACCCTGGTCACCGGCACCATGTTCGTCATGTGGCTGGGTGAACAGATCACCGAACGTGGTCTGGGCAATGGCATCTCGATCCTGATCTTTGCCGGTATCGTCGCGGGTCTTCCCACGGCGCTGGCGGGTCTGCTCGACCTGGTGCGTACCAATGCGATGTCGGTGGTTTCGGCCCTCTTCATCGTCGCTCTGGTGGTGCTGGTCACGGCGTTCGTGGTGTTCGTCGAACGTGGTCAACGAAAGATCACGGTCAACTACGCCAAGCGCCAAGTGGGCAACAAGGTCTATGGTGGTCAGAGCTCGCATCTGCCGCTCAAGCTGAACATGGCAGGGGTGATTCCGCCGATCTTCGCATCGTCGATCATTCTGTTCCCGGCCACGGTCACGAGCTGGTTCTCGAGCAGCAACAGCATGCTGTGGCTGCGCGACCTGGCTGCTGCGCTCGAACCTCGTCAACCGCTTTACATCACGCTTTATTCGGTCGCGATCATCTTCTTCTGCTTTTTCTACACGGCTCTGGTGTTCAACAGCCGCGAAACGGCAGATAACCTGAAGAAGAGCGGTGCGTTCGTCCCGGGCATTCGTCCTGGTGAGCAAACCGCGCGTTACATCGACAAGATTCTGATGCGTCTCACGCTGGCTGGTGCCCTCTACATCACGCTGGTGTGCCTGCTGCCGGAATTCTTGGTGATGCGTTGGAACGTACCGTTCTACTTTGGTGGAACGTCCCTGTTGATTATCGTTGTGGTGACGATGGATTTCATGGCGCAAGTTCAGGCCTACATGATGTCGCACCAGTACGATTCCTTGCTCAAGAAGGCCAACTTCAAGGGCTCGGGAATGCCTCTGCGGTAAGCAAAGAGAATGTCAAAGGACGACGTCATCCAGATGCAGGGCGAGGTTCTTGAGAACCTCCCCAACGCGACATTTCGCGTCAAGCTCGAAAACGGCCACGTGGTGTTAGGGCACATTTCCGGCAAGATGCGCATGCATTACATCCGGATTCTGCCCGGAGACAAGGTCACAGTGGAGCTCACGCCCTATGACCTGACACGAGCAAGAATTGTTTTCCGCTCCAAGTGATGCGGAACCGGATTACGGAAAATTAGGAGTCAACCATGAAAGTAATGGCATCGGTTAAGCGGATCTGCCGCAACTGCAAAGTTATCAAACGTCACGGCGTGGTGCGTGTCATCTGCACCGACCCGCGTCACAAGCAGCGTCAAGGCTAACCTGGTTAGCGGTACGCAACGGATTAAATCAAGGAACAGTCATGGCCCGTATTGCTGGCATTAACATTCCGCCGCAACAGCACGCCGAGATCGGCCTGACCGCCATTTTTGGCATCGGTCGTACGCGCGCCCGCAAAATTTGCGAAGCTGCTGGTGTGCCCGTTACCAAAAAGGTCAAAGATCTGACCGACGCTGAGTTGGAGCGCATCCGTGAACACGTTGGCGTGTTCACCGTCGAAGGCGACCTGCGTCGTGAAGTGCAGCTCTCGATCAAGCGTCTGATCGATCTGGGAACCTACCGCGGTATGCGCCACAAGCGCGGCCTGCCCGTTCGCGGTCAGCGCACTCGCACCAACGCTCGCACCCGCAAGGGCCCGCGTCGTGCTGCTGCGTCCCTGAAGAAATAATCGAGGAATAGATTATGGCGAAAGCTTCTACCAGCGGCGCCTCGCGCGTGCGCAAAAAGGTCAAGAAGAACGTCTCGGACGGCATCGCGCACGTTCACGCGTCCTTCAACAACACCATCATCACCATCACCGATCGCCAGGGCAACGCTCTGTCGTGGGCTACCTCGGGTGGCGCGGGCTTCAAGGGCTCGCGCAAGTCGACGCCGTTCGCTGCACAGGTTGCTGCCGAAACGGCTGGCCGCGTGGCGATGGAATACGGCATCAAGACCCTCGAAGTTCGCATCAAGGGCCCCGGTCCTGGCCGCGAATCGTCGGTGCGCGCGCTGAATGCGCTGGGCATCAAGATTTCGAGCATTGCCGATATCACGCCCGTCCCGCACAACGGCTGCCGTCCGCCGAAGCGTCGTCGTATCTAATAGGGAATCCAAATGGCTCGTTATACTGGACCCAAGTGCAAGCTCTCGCGCCGCGAGGGTACTGACCTGTTCCTGAAGAGCGCCCGTCGCTCGCTGGACTCCAAGTGCAAACTGGATTCCAAGCCCGGCCAGCACGGCCGCACCTCGGGTGCCCGCACCTCGGACTACGGTCTGCAGCTGCGTGAAAAGCAAAAGCTCAAGCGCATGTACGGCGTGCTGGAAAAGCAATTCCGCAAGTACTTCGCTGAAGCCGAACGTCGTCGTGGCAACACCGGCGAGACCCTGATCCAGCTGCTCGAATCGCGCCTGGACAACGTGGTCTACCGCATGGGCTTCGGCTCGACGCGCGCCGAAGCTCGCCAGCTGGTGAGCCACCGCGCCATCGAACTGAACGGCCACACCGCCGACATCGCCTCGATCCTGGTCAAGGCTGGTGACATCATCACCGTGCGTGAAGCTGCCAAGAAGCAAGGCCGTATCCGCGAAGCGCTGGACCTGGCTTCGAGCATCGGCATTCCGCAATGGGTCGAAGTCGACACCAACAAGATGGCCGGTACGTTCAAGTCGGCACCCGATCGCGCTGACGTCGCTCGTGACGTCAACGAATCGATGGTCGTCGAACTGTACTCGCGTTGATGCCCGCAGGTCCCGTCTCGTACGGGGCCCGCGCTGTATCCCCGCGATCAGCCGCGCAAGTCTTACCGCACAGCCCGCCCTCGCCATTTTTGGCGTGGCGGGCTTTGCGGTAGTAATGAACGGTGCTGCCGCATCGTTGATTTTTTCGCAGTCCCACTCTTCCATCAGCCTTATCGGTGTAACGAACCGAGGGTATTGAAAAGGAAATCAGTACATGTCCACTCAAGGTTTTCTGAAGCCGCGTTCCATTGAAGTCGAACCGGTTCGCGCCAATCACGCCAAGATCGTGATGGAGCCGTTCGAACGCGGCTACGGCCATACGCTGGGCAACGCCCTGCGCCGCATCCTGCTGTCTTCGATGACCGGCTACGCGCCGACCGAAGTGCAAATGACGGGCGTGGTGCACGAATACTCGACCATCCCCGGTGTTCGCGAAGATGTCGTCGACATCCTGCTGAACCTGAAGGGCGTGGTCTTCAAGCTGCACAACCGTGACGAAGTCACGCTGGTGCTGCGCAAGAACGGTGCTGGCGCCGTCCTGGCCAGCGACATCGAGCTGCCGCACGACGTCGAGATCATCAACCCCGATCACCAGATCTGCAATCTGACCGATGCCGGCAAGCTGGAAATGCAGATCAAGGTCGAGAAGGGCCGTGGCTACGTGCCCGGTAACGTGCGCGCGCTGTCGGAAGACCGCACCCACACCATCGGCCGGATCGTGCTGGACGCCTCGTTCTCGCCGGTTCGCCGCGTGAGCTACTCGGTCGAAAGCGCCCGTGTGGAACAGCGTACCGACCTGGACAAGCTGGTCCTGGACATCGAAACCAACGGCGTGATCTCGCCCGAGGAAGCGGTGCGCCAATCGGCCCGCATCCTGATGGACCAGATCTCGGTGTTCGCCGCCCTCGAAGGCGCTGGCGATTCGTACGAAGCCCCGGTCCGCGGCACGCCGCAGATCGACCCGGTGCTGCTGCGTCCGGTCGACGACCTGGAGCTGACGGTGCGTTCGGCCAACTGCCTGAAGGCCGAAAACATCTACTACATCGGCGACCTGATCCAGCGTACCGAGAACGAACTGCTCAAGACCCCGAACCTGGGTCGCAAGTCGCTCAACGAGATCAAGGAAGTGCTGGCCGCACGCGGCCTGACGCTGGGCATGAAGCTCGAAAACTGGCCCCCGCTGGGCCTCGAGCGCCCGTAAGCAACACCCGGTGGCGGGCATGTGTCCGCCGCCGATGTCCCGGGCGCCGGCAGGCGCCGGCGCCCGGGACGAACCGCGCATCAGTCGATGCAATTTTTCTACCGGACCGCGTCCTGGCAACAGGCGATAGAAGAACCGGATAACCAGATGGCGGAAACGCCGTCTTAGATTCAAAGGAAATACACCATGCGTCACGGTAACGGCCTTCGCAAGCTCAACCGCACCAGCAGCCACCGTCTCGCCATGTTCCGCAACATGGCCGTTTCGCTGATCACTCACGAAGCGATCAAGACCACGCTGCCCAAGGCGAAAGAACTGCGCCGCGTCATCGAACCCCTCATCACGCTGGGCAAGGAGCCCACGCTCGCGAACAAGCGCCTGGCTTTTGCCCGTCTGCGCGATCGCGACGCCGTGGTCAAGCTGTTCGCCGAAATCGGCCCGCGCTACGCGGCCCGCAACGGCGGCTACACCCGTGTCCTGAAGATGGGTTTCCGTCAGGGCGACAACGCTCCCATGGCTTTCATGGAGCTGGTCGACCGTCCGGAAGTGGATGCTTCGGAAGCTGACGCCGCCGAGTAAATCGGTCGAGCATTAGCGGCAAAGGCGGACCCTCGTGGTCCGCTTTTGCTTTTGCAGGGCAGGGTAGCCACGCGTACCCGCGCGGCGCGGTGGGCCCGGCTCAGTTGCCGCCGAGCGCGCCGCGCAACTCCTCGGCGAGCGCCTTGAGCTGTTCGGCATCGGCCTGGGGCGGCATGACGAAGGTCAGGTCCTGCTCGGCGATGTAGTGCGTGGAGGTGATGTCGTGCGGATGATGCATCGGCACGATGTGGGCGTGCGCATGCGGCACGTGGATGCCCGTGAAGGCCAGGCCCACGCGCTCGACCTGGTACATGCGCTTCATCTGGCGCGCCAGGCGCTGGCCGAGGTTCACGATGTGGCCGGCGAGGTCGGCGGGCATGTCTTCGAAATACGGGTAGTGCTGCTTCGGGATGATGAGCACGTGGGCCGGCCGCACCGGGTGGATATCCAGGAACGCCAGCGTGCGGCTGTCTTCGTGCACCACGTGGGCGGGCAGCTCGTGCCGGGCAATTCGACAGAACAAGCATGAATCCGGCATGGCGCGGCCTCCTGGCGGTCTCCTGGGCGTGCGGGAAGTGACACCCGTCTCTTCCCGATAAAATACCCCGAGTTGCCCCGCACCCGCCTTAAATCAGGAGTGTCCATGTTGCGCGATGACGACGTCGTACTGATCATCAGCAATGCGCCCGACATGCTGCTGGCCAAACGGATTGCGCACGAGCTGGTCGAAGACGGCCTGGCCGCCTGCGTGAACCTCGGCGCGCCCGTGCTGTCCATCTATCGCTGGCAAGGCGAGGTGGAGGGCGCCGAGGAGGTGCCCATCACGATCAAGACCACCTACGGCGGCCATCACGCGGTGGTGCAGGCGCTGGCGCGGCTGCATCCCTACGACGTTCCCGAAATCATCGTGGTGCCGGTGATCGGCGGTATCGCCTCCTATCTCGACTGGGTGCGCGAACAGACCGCCGCGCCCGGCGCCGACTGAGCAGAGTTGTCCATGTCGTCCTCGTTGCGAGTCCGTGCGTCCCGTCCCGATCCCGTCCTCCGCTGGACGTGGTTGCTGATGGTCCTGGTGGCGTTCTGGCTGGCGCTCGCGCCGCGCGCCCACGCCGCCACCGAGGCCGACTTCCTCGATCCCGAAAAGGCATTCGTGTTCAGTGCCGCGCTGCCGGCGCCCGACACGCTCGAGCTGCGCTACAAGGTGGCGCCCGGCTACTACATGTACCGCGAGCGCTTCGGCCTGAGCGTGAACCCGGCGCAGGCCGTCACGCTGGGCGAGGCCGTGTATCCGGCCGGCGAGGTCAAATACGACCCCACGTTCGAGAAGGACATGGAGGTCTATCACAAGGACATCGTGATCCGCGTGCCACTCTCGGGCGGCAATGGCGCGCCGCTGCGCATCACCATGACGAGCCAGGGTTGTGCCGATGCCGGCCTGTGCTATCCGCCCATGGATCACAGCGTGGCGCTCACGCCGGTCGCGGGCGGCTTCGCGCTGGCGGGCCCGGCCCGCGCCGCGTCGTCGTCCAGCGTGCCGGGTGCGTCGGGCGCCGCTGCGTCGGGCGCCGGCGCGTCGGGCGGGCTGGGCGCCTTGCTCGGCGCCGGCGACACCGGCCTGGCCGATGCCATCGGCGGCCTGGGCTGGCTGCAGACGGCAGGCGTGTTCCTGCTGCTGGGCATCCTGCTCTCGCTCACGCCCTGCGTGTTGCCCATGATTCCCATCCTGTCCTCCATCGTGCTGGGCGGCGATGCCGCGCGCGCGCCGTCGCGCAGCCGCGGCCTGGGCCTCGCCGCGGCCTATGTGCTGGGCATGTCGGTGGTCTATACCGCCCTCGGCGTCGCGGCCGGCCTGAGCGGCGCCGGCCTCGCGGCCTGGCTGCAGACGCCCTGGATCCTGACGCTGTTCGCCGTGCTGCTGGCCCTGCTGGCGCTGGCGATGTTCGACGTCTACACCCTGCAGGTGCCCGCCGCGCTGCAATCGCGCCTGACCGAGCGGGCCAACCGCATTCCGGGCGGCCGCGTCACCGGCGCGGTGTTGATGGGCGCGATCTCGGCGCTCATCGTGGGCCCCTGCGTGGCCGCGCCGCTGGCGGGCGCGCTGCTCTACATCTCGCAGACCGGCGACGTGTTGCTGGGCGGCTCGGCGCTGTTCGCGCTGGCCTGGGGCATGGGCGTGCCGCTGCTGGTGGTCGGCGCCTCGGCCGGCGCCCTGCTGCCCAAGGCCGGGGCCTGGATGGACGGCGTGAAGCGGCTGTTCGGCATGCTGCTGCTGGCCACAGCCTGGTGGATGCTGATTCCGGTGTTGCCGACCTGGGTGCAGATGCTGGGCTGGGCCTTCCTCGCGCTGGTGGGGGCGGTGATGCTGCGCGCCTTCGAGCCGCTGCCCGTGGCGGCCGGCCGCGCCACCGCGCGCATGTTCGGCAAGGGCCTGGGCCTGTTGCTGGCGCTGCTGGCGCTGGCCTGGCTGGTGGGCGCGCTGAGCGGTGGCCGCGACGTGCTGCAGCCCTTGGGGCACCTGGCCGCGCGCGACTCCGGCGCGCCCGTGCAGGCCGCGGGCGCCAAGGCGGGCTTCCAGCGCGTGCGTTCGGTGGCCGAGCTCGATGCGGTGCTGGCCCGCAGCGATCGCCCGGTGATGCTGGACTTCTATGCCGACTGGTGCGTGTCGTGCCGCGAAATGGAGCGCTTCACCTTCACCGATCCCGCGGTGGCCGCCAAGATGAGCGGCATGCTGCTGCTGCAGGCCGACGTGACCGCGAACAACGCCGACGACCGCGCGCTGCTCAAGCGCTTCCGCCTGTTCGGCCCGCCGGGCATCATGTTCTTCGCGGCCGGCGGCCGCGAGCTGGGCGATGCCCGCGTGATCGGCTTCCAGGACGCGCGCCGCTTCGAGGCCAGCCTGGATCGCGCGCTCGCTCCCTGACGCGCCATCGCTTGAAGCCTGGAAGGTTGCGCGCGCAACGGGCGGGCCGCGGGCGTGCGGCATGCGCGCAACAGCGCGCGCCCGATCCCCCGTCGCCCGCAGGCCCCGTGCTGACGCGGCTCGCGCACTGACGGTAGTATGGGAGCTCTCCCATCCCCTGCGCCCGCGGCGCGCCCACACCGTGTCCACACATCCTTCCGATTCCGCACCGGTCCGCACGGGCCAGGTGTACGCGCAGCTCATGCTCGTGATGGCGACGTGGGGCGTGAATCTGGTGGCGGTGAAATACCTGACCAGCCAGATGGACATCTACGTGGTGGCGGCCATCCGCATCGTGGTCGCCTTCGCCGCGGTGTCGGCCTTCGTGCTGCTCAAGAAGGGCCGCATTCCGCGCCTCACGCTGGCGCAGGCCGGCTGGCTGGCCGCGGCGGGTGTGCTGGTGGTCTATGCCCACCAGATCGCGCTGGTCAGCGGGCTGCGCATGACGACGGCGGCCAACGCCACGCTCATCATGGCCACCAGCCCGCTCTGGTCGGTGGTGCTGGCCGCGGTGTTCTATCGCGAGCGGCTCACCTCGTCGCGCATCGGCGCGGCCGCGCTGGGCCTGGGCGGCGTGGCGCTGGTGGTGGCCGGCAGCGGCGGCCAGGTGGCGCAGGCCGGCGCGGGCGACCTGCTGGCCCTGTTCGCCGTGATCGTGTTCGTGTTCGGCGGCCTGGTGATCCAGCGCGTGTCGCGCGCCCTGGATCCGCTCACCATCCTCTGGTGGATGTATCTCGTGGGGGCGATCTCGCTCACGCTGCATGCGGCGCTGTCGGCCGACACCTATCGCGCCGAGTCCTGGTCGTCCGACCTCTGGCCCTGGGTGGTGGTGGTGTTTTCGGCGGTGATCGCCTCGGGCGTGTGCAACCTGCTCTGGAACGCCGGCATCGCGCGCCTGGGCATGAGCCGCGCGGCGATGTTCGTGAACTGGCTGCCCATCTTCGGCCTGCTCGCGGCCGCCATCTTCCTGGGTGAGCGCATCACCCTGCTGCATCTGGCGGGGCTGGCCTGCGTGCTCTCGGGCACGTGGCTGGGGCTGCGGCCGGCGCCTGCGGCGCCGGCCACCCGCTGAGCCCGCGCGGGCTCAGCGCGCCTGGCGCAGCAGCGTCGCGGCTTCGATCGCGAAGTAGGTCAGGATGCCGTCGGCGCCGGCACGCTTGAACGCCAGCAGGGCTTCCATCATCACCTTGTCGTGGTCGAGCCAGCCATTGGCCGACGCCGCCTTGATCATGGCGTATTCGCCGCTGACCTGATAGGCGAAGGTCGGCACGCGGAACGCGTCCTTCACGCGACGCAGCACGTCGAGATAGGGCATGCCGGGCTTGACCATCACCATGTCGGCGCCTTCCTGCAGGTCGGCCGCGACCTCGCGCAGCGCCTCGTCGATGTTGCCCGGATCCATCTGGTAAGCCATTTTGTTGGACTTGCCCAGGTTGGTGGCCGAGCCCACCGCGTCGCGGAAGGGGCCATAGAAGGCGCTCGCGTACTTGGCCGAGTAGGCCATGATGCGGGTGTGGATGTGATCCTGCGACTCGAGCGCGGTGCGGATCGCGCCGATGCGGCCGTCCATCATGTCGCTGGGCGCCACGATGTCCACGCCGGCGGCGGCCTGCGTGAGGGCCTGCTGGATCAGGATCTGCACGGTCGGCTCGTTGAGCACGTAGCCGTCTTCGTCGATCACGCCATCCTGGCCGTGGCTGGTGTAGGGATCGAGCGCCACGTCGGTGAGCACGCCGAGCTCGGGGAAGCGCTGCTTGAGCTCGCGCACCACGCGCGGGATCAGGCCGTCGGGATTGGTGGCCTCGATGCCGTCGGGCGTCTTGAGCGAGGGGTCGATCACCGGGAACAGCGACAGCACCGGAATGCCCAGCTCGACGCATTGCTCGGCCACCGGCAGCAGCGTGTCGAGCGAGTAGCGCGTCACGCCGGGCAGCGAGCCCACCGGCTGGCGCAGGCCCTGGCCTTCGGCCACGAACACCGGATAGATCAGGTCGTCGGCGGTGAGCGTGTTTTCGCGCACCAGGCGGCGCGTGAAGTCGTCGCGGCGCAGGCGGCGGGGGCGGGCGTTCGGGAAAGCGGCGGAGATGATCTGCGGGTTCATGGCACTACCTTGGGTGAAATCCAGTTCTCGATGTGGGCACCGGCCTCTTCGAGGCCGATGCGTTCGGTCGACGAGAACGGCACCATGTGCAGGGCGCCGATGTCGGCCAGTTGTTTGCGCACGTCGAATACGGCGCGCACGCGCTGGCCGTAGGGCAGCTTGTCTGCCTTGGTCAGCAATGCCAGCACCGGGCGACCGGTGGGGGCGATGAAATTGGCGAGCCGGCGGTCGAGCTCGGTCACGCCGCGGCGAATGTCGATCAGCAGCACGATGCCGACCAGCGAGGCGCGGTCGCGCAGATAGCCGCCGAGGATGTCGGCCCACTTTTCCTTTTCGCGATGGGCCACGGAAGCGTAGCCATAGCCGGGCAGGTCGACCAGGTAGCCGAGCTGCTCGCCCGGCGTGAGCGGGTCGGGCAGGCCGAACATGTTGATCAGCCGGGTGCGGCCCGGCGTCTTGCTCGAGAAGGCCAGCCGACGCTGGTTGCAGAGCACATTGATCGCGGAGGACTTGCCCGCGTTGGAGCGGCCAACGAAGCAGACCTCGGGCGCACCGGGGGGCGGCAGCTGGTCGAGCTGGGCTGCCGAAATGACGAATGAGGCGCGATGAAGTAAGGACACGGGCTGCCTTCGGGACGGTTGATTGCGATCCCTATTGTATAATCCGGCGTTTGCAACAGTGGTCCCCGCGCGTGGGGGCGGCTACCTGCGGGCTTGCCGGACATCATGGGCCGAGCTGCCGGGGGCTGGCAAAAGCAGTATGAGAACCGTTCGCGCGGGCAGGCGTCGGGCATGCAGGCAGATGCTGAACAGCAGCTGCAATGTGCTCGAATCGACATCCGAACGTCGAGGTTTACATGAAGCGTGTGCTGTCCCGGATGATGGCTGCAGGCGGGCTTGTGCTCGGTGCCACCGTCATGACTACCAGTTTCGCCGCTGATGGGGCCTCTGCCCCGACCAAGCCTGATGCGGCCAAAGGCGCCCAGCTCTATCAAGGGGGCGACGCGGCGCGTGGCATCATCGCCTGTATCACCTGTCACGGACCGGGAGGCAACAGCAGCATCCCGGCCAATCCCAATCTCGCGGGCCAGCCCCACGAGTACCTGGTCAAGCAGCTGCAGGATTTCCGCGTCAAAGACGGCGAAAAGCTGCCGGCGCGGCTCGGCGCAGGCGGCAATCCCACGCCGATGTCCGCCGTCGCGCAACCGCTTTCCCCTCAGGATATCCAGAACGTTGCCCTCTATCTGGCCCAGCAGGCGCTCTCGCAACCGGCCACCGCCGGCCACGAGAGCCTCGTCGAGCGCGGCCAGAAGATCTGGCGCGGCGGCCTGCCCGAGCGCAGCGTGCCGGCCTGCGCCTCGTGCCACAGCCCCACGGGCGCCGGCATCCCGGGCCAGTATCCCCGCCTCGCCGGCCAGTTCCCCTCGTACCTCGAAGAGCAGCTCAAGCTGTTCAGGAGCGGCGAGCGGGCCACCAACGAGCCCATGCACCAGATCGCCGATCGCCTGTCCGATGCCGACATCAAGGCGGTCGCGGATTACGCGGCGGGTCTGCGCTAGATCAAGGCCGTGGCGGTTTGCGCGGCCGGGGTGCGCTAGCATGGTGGCGGTCCGTCAGGCCCGCCGCCGCGCGCCCGTCCGGTCCCGGAACCCCTCCGGGGCCTTGCTGTCTATGTGAGGGGCCGGCTCACTCGGCCCCTCTTTTTTCATGAATCAAACCGCCATTTCCTCCCCCTCCCGCCTGCGCAGCCTGCCGCGTGACCTGTTCGAGCTGCTGGGCTCGATGCGCTTCGCCGTCAGCCTGCTGATGTTCATCTGCGTGGCCAGCGTGGTCGGCACGGTGCTGCCGCAGGGCCGCCCGGCCAGCAACTACATCGATCAGTTCGGCCCGTTCTGGTACGAGGTGTTCGACAAGTTCTCGATCTGGCACGTCTACAACAGTTGGTGGTTCCTGCTGATCATGGGCTTTCTGGTGGTCTCCACCTCGGTCTGTCTGATTCGCAATGCGCCCAAGATGCTGCGCGACGCGCGCTCGTTCCGCGAGCACGTGCGCGCCTCCAGCCTGCGCGCGTTCCCGCACCGCGTGCAGACGCAGACCGCGATGAACGTGGCCGGCACCGAAGGCGAGGTGCGGTCGCTGTTGCGCCGCCAGGGCTACGCCGTGCGCGAGCGCCGCGATGGCGATGGCGTGCTGCTGGCTGCCAAGAAGGGCAGCGCCAACCGCCTGGGCTACATCTGTGCCCACGCGGCGATGGTGGTGATCTGTATCGGCGGGTTGCTCGACAGCGAGCTGCCCGTGCGACTGCAGATGATGTTTGCCGGCAAGACGCCGATCGTCGACAACATGCTGATCGCCGACGTGCCGCAGAGCGGCCGCCTGCCGCTCGCCAACCCGAGCTTCCGCGCCAACGTGCTGGTGCCGGAAGGCGCGGCGCGCAACACCGCCCTGGTCATGATCGGCGATGGCGTGCTGGTGCAGCCGCTGCCGTTCACGCTCAAGCTCGACAAGTTCGACGTGGAGTACTACTCCACCGGCATGCCGAGCCGGTTCGCCAGCCATGTCGAGGTCACGGATCCGGACACGGGCAAGAGCTTCAAGTCGGTGATCGAGGTCAACGAGCCGCTGCGCTACAAGGGCGTGACGGTCTACCAGAGCAACATGGGCGACGGCGGCAGCAAGGTCACGCTGACCGGCTATCCGCTGCAGGGCGGCGGCGCGCCGTTCAAGGTGGACGGCGCGGTCGACGAAACCAACGACCTGAGCGCGCGCATCAACGGCCAGACCACGCAGAGCCTGAAGCTGCGCGTCACCGACCTGCGCCCGATCAACGTCGAGGAAATCAACGCCAACGGGCCGCAGGCCGCCAAGCGCCAGGACTTCTCCGAGCATCTGGCCGCCGTCACCGGCAGCGCCGCGGGCCGCAAGAACGAAAACCTGCGCAACGTCGGCCCCACGGTGGAGTATCAGCTGGTCGACGAGGCCGGCCAGGCGCGCGACTACCGCGTGTACATGCTGCCGATCGACCTCGACGGCGTGCCGGTGCTGCTGGCCGGCGTGCGCGACAACCCGGCGCAGAATTTCGGCTACGTGCGCATCCCGGTCGACGAGGACGGCTCGCCCACTGAGTTCCTGCGGCTGCGCGCGGCGCTGGCCGATCCGACGGTGCGGGCCGAGGCGGTGCGCCGCTTCGTGGAGCGCAACCTGCCTGCGGGCGCCGATCGCCAGGCCCTGAGCGCGGCCGCGCAACGCGGGCTCGACACCTACGCCAGCGGTGGCCTGCGCGCGCTGGCCGAGCTGCTGCAGCAGGGCACCGATCCGAGCGAGACCGAGCGTGCCGCCGGCGTGGTGTTGCGCCTGCTGGGCAGCACCATGTACGACGTGCGCGCCATCATGCGCGAACGCAACGGCATGCCGCCGCTGCCCGACACCGGTCCGCAGGCCGAGCAGGCCAGCCGCTGGCAGCAGGTGGCGCTGGGCGCGATGTCCGACCTCACGCTGTATCCGGCGCCGGTGCTGTTTGCGCTCAGCGACTTCCAGCACATCCAGGCCAGCGGCTTCCAGGTGAGCCGCACGCCGGGCAAGAACGCCGTGTACCTGGGCTGCCTGCTGCTGATCGTCGGCGTGTTCTCGATGTTCTATATCCGCGACCGCCGCATCTGGGTCTGGCTCAGCCCCGCCCGTGAAGGCCATGGCACCGACGTCCAGGCGGCCATGACCTCGCAGAAGCGTACACTGGACTTCAATCAGGAATTCGACCGGTTCGACCAGGCCATGAAGGGCCTGGGCCGGTCTTGAGATCAGCCATGAATACCACCACCCGCCCGCCGCTCCCCGATTCGAACTGGAGCAGCACGTTTTCCCAGACCGGCGACAACCGCGCGCAGCGCGGCCGTCCCGACTGGACCGACCTGGTGTTCTTCGTGCTGCTGGCCGTGGGCGCGGGCTATGCCCTGACGCGCTTCAGCCAGTCGATGGACTACTACGAGAAGCTCATCCTGTGCGGCACCGTGCCGGCGCTCACCTGGCTGGGCTGGCTGTGGCGCCCGCTGCGCCGCCTGATGGTGGCCTGTGCGCTGGCCGTGGGGCTGGCCCTCACGCTCTACCAGAACGATCTGGTACGCGCCGAGCAGGTGTTCTTCCTCAAGTATCTGCTGTCGTCGCAATCGGCCATCCTGTGGATGTGCGCGCTGTTCATGCTGGCCACGGTCTGCTACTGGATCGGCATCGTCAGCCCCACCTCGGCGTGGCTGGGCACGGCGCTCACGTGGGGCGCGGTGTTCGCGGGCACGACCGGCCTGCTGGTGCGCTGGCGCGAAGGCCACCTGATGGGCCCGGACCTGGGCCACATCCCGGTGAGCAATCTGTACGAGGTGTTCGTGCTGTTCGCGCTCATCACGGCGCTGTTCTATCTCTATTACGAGCGCAAGTACGCGACCCGCGCGCTGGGCGGCTTCGTGCTGCTGGTGATCTCCTCGTCGATCGTGTTCCTGCTCTGGTATTCGTTCACGCGTGACGCCGGGCAGATCCAGCCGCTGGTGCCGGCGCTCAAGAGCTGGTGGATGAAGCTGCACGTGCCCGCCAACTTCATCGGCTACGGCACGTTCTCGCTAGCCGCGATGGTGGGCTTCGCCTATCTGGTCAAGCAGCATGGCGAGACCACCTCCTGGAAAAAGCTGGCGCCGCTGTTCGTGCTGGGCGTGCTGCTGTGCGCCGAGCCGATGGTGTTCCGCACCGACGGGCTGTCGGCCACCTGGATGATCTATGGCGGCGTGGGGGCGGTGATCGTGGGCAGCATCCTGCTGGCGCGCCGCCGCATCGCGCAGGCCCTGCCGTCGCTCGAGGTGCTCGACGACATCATGTATCGCGCCATCGCGATCGGCTTCGCGTTCTTCACCGTGGCCACCGTGCTCGGCGCGCTGTGGGCCGCCGATGCGTGGGGCGCCTACTGGCAATGGGACCCGAAGGAAACCTGGGCCCTGATCGTGTGGCTCAACTACGCGGCCTGGCTGCACATGCGCCTCATCAAGGGGCTGCGCGGCTCGATGGCGGCCTACTGGGCGCTCGTGGGCCTGCTCATCACCGGCTTTGCCTTCCTGGGCGTGAACATGTTCCTGTCGGGCCTGCACTCCTACGGCGAGCTCTGACGCCGCGGCGAGTGCCCAAAAACAAGGCCCCGTGCATGCACGGGGCCTTTTGCATGGCGCGCGCCCGACGGCGTCAGGGCAGCGTGGACTCGCCGCGCAGCAGATCGTCGAAGGTCTCGCGCTGGCGCACCACGTGGTAGTGGGCGCCATCGACCATGACTTCGGCCGCGCGCGGGCGGGTGTTGTAGTTGCCCGCCATGACCATGCCATAGGCGCCGGCCGACTCGAGCGCGAGCACGTCATCCTGCTGGATGTCGAGCTGGCGCTCCTTGGCCAGCCAGTCGCCGCTTTCGCAGACCGGACCGACCACGTCGTAGACCTTGCCCGCGCCGCCGCGCGGCGTGACGGCGCGCACGCCGTGATAGGCCTGGTACAGGGTGGGACGCAGCAGGTCGTTCATCGCCGCATCGACGATGGCGAAGTTGCGCGCGTCGTTGTGCTTGAGGAACTGCACCGTGGTGAGCAGCACGCCGGCGTTGCCGACCAGCGAACGGCCCGGCTCCAGCATCAGGTGCAGGTGGCCGTGGCCACGCGCCTGCAGGCGGTCGAACACGCGATCGAGCAGCGCGCGCGGCGACGGCGGCACTTCGTCGGTGTAGCGGATGCCCAGGCCGCCGCCGAGGTCGAGGTGCTCGATGCGGATGCCGGCTTCGGTGAGGCGGTCGATCAAATCGAGCAGCTTTTCGAGCGCGTCGAAATACGGGCTGATGTCGGTGAGCTGCGAGCCGATGTGGCAGTCGACGCCGACGACCTGCAGGCCGGGCAGCGAGGCCGCGGTCTGGTAGGCGGCGAGCGCCTCGTCGATCGCGATGCCGAACTTGTTTTCTTTCAGGCCGGTGGAGATGTAGGGGTGGGTCTGGGCGTCGACGTCGGGGTTGACGCGCAGCGACACGCGGGCCGTGCGGCCGACGGCCTGCGCGACCTCGGAGAGACGGGCCAGCTCGGCCGTGGACTCGACGTTGAAGCACTTCACGCCGGCCAGCAGGGCCTCGCGCATTTCCCAGGCCTGCTTGCCCACGCCGGAGAACACGATCTTGGCGGGGTCGCCGCCGACGGCCAGCACGCGCTTGAGTTCACCGCCCGACACGATGTCGAAGCCGGCGCCCAGGCGCGCGAATTCCTTCAGCACGGCCAGGTTGGAGTTGGCTTTCATGCCGTAGCAGACCAGCACCGGGCGGTCGCCGATGGCGTCGCGGTAGTTGTCCCAGGCGGCCTTGAGGGCGGCGCGCGAGTAGACGTAGAGCGGCGTTCCGAGTTCCTGGGCCAGGTGCGCCAGCGAGACGCCTTCGGCGTGCAGCACGCCGTTGGCGTAATGGAAATGCGGATGGCCAGCCAGTTCGGGCTGGGCGGTCGTGACGGTCATGAGAAGCAGGCCTTAGTTCGGCAGGGTGGTGGTGTCGTTCTGGGGGGCGTTGATCGCCGGTTCCGGCTTGCGCTGCGAGGCGTTGCCCTGGCCCGGTTTGCCCGTGCCGTCGTTCGGCAGGTAGAGTGGACCACGGTAGCCGCAGGCGGCCAGCAGGCCAGCCGCGGCAAGCGTGGCTACAATGCGTAGAGCCATGCGGCCAAAAGCCATGTGGAACACTGGGAACTCCGTAATCATTGCAGGTTAGATTATGACCGAAACCGAATTTCTTGCCTTGGTGGATCAGGTGCTCGACTCGATCGAGAGCCAGGCCGACGACTGGGCCGCATCGCTCGATGTCGACGTCGAGGCCACCCGCAGCGGCAATGTGCTGACCCTCGTGTTCGAGGACGGCACCCACGTCGTGGTCAACAGCCAGGCGGCCATGCAGGAACTGTGGGTTGCCGCCCGTACCGGCGGTTTCCATTACCGCTACGACGGCCAGCGCTGGAACGACACGCGCGGCGGCCCGGGCCTGCCCGATGCGCTGTCGCAGATCTGTTCCGCGGCTGCCGGCGTGCCGGTCAGCGTCAAGCTGTAAAGACGAGGCCGGCTGCATGCCGGCCCGCTGTCTGCGCCGGCCCGGTTTCCCTGGGCCGGCCGCTCACCCGATCCGACTGCCGCGCCCGCGGGCGCGGCCTCCACCTCAGAACGGGATGTTCTGCGACCAGGGTTGCGACGAGCTCGCGCCCACGCCCGGCGCGGCACGGATCGGGCCTTCCTGGCCGGTCAGGCCGTTCAGGAAGTCGCCGAGCGCATCGCCCGCCTGCGGCAGCCCCAGCCGCGCCACGGCCTGTCCGGGCGGGAATTCCGAGAAATAGTAGTCGCCGCCCTCGGCCAGCAGGCCGTCGGGACGCGGACGTTGCTTCTCTTCGGGCACGCCCTTGAGCGCTTCCTGCATGAAATCGACCCAGATCGGCATGGCGGCGCCGCCGCCGGTTTCGCGCGAGCCGAGCGAACGCGGCTGGTCGAAGCCCAGCCAGGCGGTGGCCACGAGGCTCGGCGTGTAGCCGGAGAACCACGCGTCGACCGATTCGTTGGTGGTGCCGGTCTTGCCGGCCAGGTCGTTGCGCTTGAGCATGACGCGGGCGCGCGCGGCCGTGCCGCTGGTGGCGACACCGCGCAGCATGTCGTCGGCGACCCAGGCGGTGCGCGGATCGATCGCGCGCGCCGCGGCGTCGCCCGCCACCACCGGACGGGCCTGCATCAGCACCTTGCCGGAGCTGTCGGTGACCTTGTCGATCAGGAACGGCGTGACGCGATAGCCGCCGTTGGCGAATACCGAGAACGCGCCGGCCAGCTGCAGCGGCGTGACCGAGCCCGCGCCGAGCGCGAGCGGCAGCACGGCCGGCTGGCGTGCCTTGTCGAAGCCGAAGCGGGTCAGGTATTCCTGCGCATACTGCGGGCCGATCGCCTCGAGGATGCGGATCGAGACCATGTTCTTCGACTTGTACAGGCCCTGGCGCATCGTCAGCATGGGCTCGTACTGGTTGCCGTAGTTTTTGGGGTGCCAGGCCTTGGAGCCGGTCTGCGCGGCCGAGAGCTCGAACGGCTGGTCGGAGATCTGCGTGCCCGGGGTCAGGCCGCGCTCGAGCGAAGCCGCGTAGATGAAGGGCTTGATGCTGGAGCCGGGCTGGCGCCACGCCTGCGTCACGCGGTTGAAGTTGCCGCGATAGAAGTCGAAGCCGCCGACCAGCGCGCGGATCGCGCCGTCCTGCGGGGCGAGGGCCACGAAGGCCGCCTGCACCGACGGCATGTTGATCACTTCCCAGCCGTCGTTGTATTTGTGGATGTAGACCACCGAGCCGCGCTTGAGGCGCTGTTCGGGCTTGGCCTTGTCGTTGAGCGAACGCGCGATCACGCCGAGCGCCTTCTTGTCGGTGATCGAGATGATCTCGCGCGAGCTGCGCGCCACCTTCACTTCGGTGGGGCTGGCGGACAGCACCAGCGCGGTGAGCAGGTCGGCGCTGTCGGGGTATTTGTCGAACACGCCGTCGAGGAAGTCATCGAGGGCCTGCGGATTGCTTTCGGTGCCGGCCGGCATCTCGAGTTGCTCTTCCGGGCCCGGGTAGGGCGCGCGGCGCGTGTACTCGAGCACGCCTTCGCGCACGGCGCGGTAGGCGGCTTCCTGGTCTTTCGAGGTGACCGTGGTGTAGATGTTGATGCCGCGCGAGTACAGGTTGTCCTGGTACACGCCGTAGAGCAGCTGGCGCGCCAGTTCGGCCACGTATTCGCCGTGGATCGCATAGCCGCCGGCGGGGGTGCCCTCGGCCGACTTCATCACGATGGGCTGGGCCATCGCTTCCTTGTATTCCGGCTCGGTGAGATAGCCCAGCGAATACATGCGGCCCAGCACGTAGCGCTGGCGCAGCTCGGCGCGCGGACGGTTCGAGATCGGGTTGAAGCGCGACGGCGCCTTCGGGATGCCGGCCAGCATGGCGGCCTCGGCGGGCGTGACCTGCGACAGCGGCTTGCCGAAGTAGGTGCGCGAGGCGGCGGCGAAGCCATAGGCGCGGTGGCCCAGGTAAATCTGGTTCATGTAGAGCTCGAGGATCTGGTCCTTGGTGAGCTCGTTCTCGATCTTGAACGTGAGCAGCAGTTCGTAGAACTTGCGCGAGTACGTCTTTTCGGAAGAGAGATAGAAGTTGCGCGCGACCTGCATCGTGATCGTGCTGGCGCCCTGCGTCTTGGACATGTTGACGAGGTTGGTGAGGCCCGCGCGCGCCACCCCCATCCAGTCGATGCCGCCGTGTTGATAGAAGCGGTCGTCTTCGGCCGCGAGCACGGCCGACTTCATGACGTCGGGAATCTCGTTGAAGCGAAGCACGTTGCGGCGCTCTTCACCGAACTCGCCGATCAGGACCTTGTCGGCCGTGTAGACGCGCAGCGGCACGCGCGGCCGGTAGTCGGTCATGGCGTGCAGGTCGGGCAGATTGGGCCAGGCCAGCGCCAGCGCCATGCCGGCCAGCAATGCGCCACACAGCGCCAGGCCCGCACAGAAAATGCCGGTCTTGACGAAAAATCGCAAAAACGGGGACCCGCTGGGGGCGGACTGCTCTTCTTTGGAATTCGGACGCTTGCTCATCGCGGCGATTTTACGGTGATCTCCGGCCCGACCCGCTGAGGGATGGCCGGTTTCTGTAACAAAATAAATCGTTGTGGTAAGCGGGCAACTGGCGGCGATGGGATAATGCCGATATGAATCTTTCCGCCCACACTTGCGACGAGTCCGATCCTGACCCGTTGCCCGACGATTGCCCTGAAGCCGCGGCGCCTGTGTGCCCCGCGGAATGCGTGGAACCGTTGCTGCACCTGCCGCACGATCTGCCGATCTTCCTGGTCGGGATGATGGGGGCCGGCAAGACCACCATCGGCCGTGGCCTGGCGCGTGCGCTGGGACGCGACTTCGTCGATCTGGATCATGAGCTCGAGGCGCGCTGCGGCGTGCGCGTGCCGGTGATCTTCGAGATCGAGGGCGAGGCGGGATTCCGGCGGCGCGAGGCGGCTGCTCTGCAAGAGTGTACCCAACGGCGCGGGATTATTCTCGCCACCGGCGGGGGCGCGGTGCTCGCGGACGACAATCGCGCGGCCCTCAAGGCACGCGGCATCGTGCTGTATCTGCGCGCGAGCGTGGACGAGCTCTACCGCCGCACCTGCCGCGACCGCAACCGTCCCCTCCTGGCCACCGCGGATCCGCGCGGCACGCTGCGCGACCTGATGGTCAAGCGCGAGCCGCTGTATGTCGAGGTGGCCGACCTCGTGATCGAGACCGGATCGGCCCCCATCACGACGCTGGTCAAATCCATCCTGCCCAAGCTGCAGGCGTACGAGAAGCACACCTCATGAACGTTGTAGAAGTCGACACCCCGGGCGGCCAGTACCCGATCCGCATCGCGCCCGGCCGCATCGATCGCCTGGACGAGGCCATCCCCGCCGACGCCACCACGATCGCCATCGTCACCAATCCCACCGTGGGCGCGCTCTACGGCGCGCGCGCCGAGGCGGCGCTGGCGCGCACGGGCCGCAAGGTGCTGCGCATCGAGCTGCCCGACGGCGAGGCGCACAAGGATTGGCAGACGCTCAACCTCATCTTCGACGCCATGCTCGAGAATCGCCTGGACCGCCGCGCGGTGCTGGTGGCGCTGGGCGGCGGCGTGATCGGCGACATGACCGGCTTCGCCGCGGCCGTCTACATGCGCGGCGTGCGCTTCGTGCAGGTGCCGACCACGCTGCTGGCGCAGGTGGATTCGTCGGTGGGCGGCAAGACGGCGGTCAACCATCCGCTGGGCAAGAACATGATCGGCGCGTTCTACCAGCCGGTGGCCGTCGAGATCGACACCGACGTGCTGCAGACGCTGCCCGCGCGCGAGGTGTCGGCGGGCCTGGCCGAGGTCATCAAATACGGCCTGATCCTGGATCCGGTCTTCTGGGACTGGTGTGAGCAGAACGCGGCCGCGCTGCGCGCGCTCGACGCCGACGCCGTGGCCCATGCGATCCGCCGTTCCTGCGAGCTCAAGGCGCAGGTGGTGGGCAAGGACGAGCGCGAGTCCGGCTTGCGCGCCATTCTCAACCTGGGCCACACGTTCGGCCATGCCATCGAGTCGGGCCTGGGGTATGGTGAGTGGCTGCACGGCGAGGCCGTCGGTTGCGGCATGGTGCAGGCGGCCGAGCTGTCGGCCGAGGTCTGCGGCTTCCCGGCGGCCGACGTGGCGCGGGTGCGCGCGCTCGTGCAGGCCATCGGCTGCCCGGTGGTGGCACCCGACCTGGGGCTGGAACGCTGGATCGCGCTGATGCAGGTCGACAAGAAGACCGAGGGCGGCGAGATCAAATTCGTGCTGCTGCCGCGCATCGGCGAGGCCGTCACGCGCGGCGCGCCGCAGGCGGCGGTGGCAGCGGTACTGCAACGAACGATTCAATGAGCGAGGGCGGGACGGTGGTGAGTGCGATGAACGAATTGGCTTCTTATGCATCCGACCCCGCCCGCAGCCGCGGCCGCCGGCACCCGGAGCCGGCGCCGGAAAACCGCAGCGAATTCCAGCGCGACCGCGATCGCATCGTGCATGCGAACGCGTTTCGCCGCCTCGAGTACAAGACCCAGGTCTTCGTCAATCACGAGGGCGATCTGTTCCGCACGCGCCTCACGCACAGCCTCGAAGTGGCGCAGATCGCGCGCACGCTGGCGCGCAGCCTGCGGCTGTCCGAAGACCTGACCGAGGCCATCGCGCTGGCGCACGACCTCGGCCACACGCCGTTCGGTCATGCCGGCCAGGACGAGCTCAACGCCTGCATGCGCGAGCTGGTGCCCGAGGCGGGCGGCTTCGAGCACAACCTGCAGAGCCTGCGCGTGGTCGACGAGCTCGAGGAGCGCTACGCCGAGTTCAACGGCCTGAACCTCTGCTTCGAAACGCGCGAAGGCATCCTCAAGCATTGCTCGGCGGCGCATGCGCGCCAGCTGGGCGACGTGGGCCAGCGCTTCATCGACCGCACGCAGCCCTCGCTCGAAGCGCAACTGGCCAACCTGGCCGACGAGATCGCCTACAACAACCACGACATCGACGACGGCCTGCGCTCGGGCCTGATCACGATCGAGCAGCTGCTCGAGGTGGGCATCTTCGCGCGCCACTACGAATCGGTGCTGGCGAAATATCCGCGCCTGCCCACGCGGCGCGCCACCGCCGAGACCATCCGGCGCATGATCAACACCCTGATCGTGGATCTCACCGGCACCTCGCAGGAGCGCATCCTGCATGCCGCGCCGGCCAGCGCCGACGAGGCGCGCCGGGCCGGCCCGCTGGCGGGCTTCTCGCCCGAGATCCGCCGCGAGGCCGATCAGCTGAAGAAATTCCTGTTCGACAATCTCTATCGCCACTACCAGGTGGTGCGCATGACGCGCAAGGCGCGCCGCATCGTGCGCGAGCTGTTCGAGGTGTTCCTCGACGACCCGCGCCTGCTGCCGCCCGACTATCGCCGCGACACCGAGGTGACGCAGGCGCGCGCGATCTCCGACTACATCGCCGGCATGACCGATCGCTACGCCATCAGCGAGCATCGGCGGTTGTTCGACATGGGCTGAGCGGGCAAGACGTGCGTCTCGCCCGCTACCTGGGTAGAACCCTAGGTTGCGGGCTTTTTCACCCCAAGGGGTGATGCGTCGCAGGCCCGGGACCCATAGCATCGTGGATGCACATTCGCCGTGCTTTCCCGCCCACTGTGATGCGACAATCGGGGCTCCCGTCGCATCAGAGTCGGCGGTTCTTTTTTGTCGGCGCAGCCGATATCCCCAGAATTCCTGTCTTTTTCTCGACAGCGCCAGGCGCCGTGGCAAGCGGTTGCGCGCGCAATGATCGGGAGGGGGCTGCGCGTCAGTGACGCGCGTCACTGTCGAGCTTTGGTCAGTGCGGGGCGGGGCTCTGCAGCACGCTGATCATGCGCAGCAGGGCGGCCTGGCGCTGCGCGCCGGTCTTCTGCAGCACGGCCTTGCTCTGGGTGCGCGCGGTCTCGAGCGCGATACCGAGCTGCGCGGCCGCCTGCGCCAGCGTGGCGCCATTGACCAGGCAGTCCAGCAGACGGCACTCGGCCGCGCTCAACCGGAACAGTTCGCGCAGCACGCCGTGCGGCACGGGGCGGGGCGTGAGGTGGGTGTGGACCAGGATCAGGGCGAGCGGCTCGTCGCGGCCCGCGGCCTCGCGCAACGAGGCCGGCGCGGGCAACGCGATCAGCAGCGTGCCGTCGGGCAGGCGGTGGGCATCGGCCAGCGCGCCCACCATGCCGGCGCTCGCGGTGGCGCGCGTCAGCAGGCGGCGCCACGCGGGCAGGTTCATGACCTGGGCGCCGGCACGCCGGAACCAGGCCTCGCCGCCGTCGTTGGCCAGCAGCACGCGTCCGGCCATCGAACACAGCAGCAACGGCGTGGCGAAGGTGTCGAGCGCGGCGCGCCCCAGGCGGGCGCGCTGTTCGAGCTCACCCAGTTGCACGCGCAACTTCAGCGCGCGGCGGAAGTGCGGCAGCATGCGCAACAGGATCTGTTCGTGCTCGGGCTCGAAATAGCCCTGGTCCGTGCCGCGCTGGAACGACATGCTCCATTCGGTGTCTTCGGTGTGCAGCGTGCGCGTCACCATCAGCGAGCCGATGCCGTGGGGATGCAGGAAATCCTGGTAGAACGGCGAGCGCTGCATGGTCTCGACGCCGATGTCGCGCTGGTCCAGCAGGCAGTTGCCGCTGGGCAGGCGATCGACGCTGGGCAGCACCTCGTCGATGCGGTGATAGTGCGCCTCGTACTCGGCCAGCAGCGCATCGCTCAGGCCGGCCATCTCGATCACGCGCACCTGGTCGGTGTCGCGGTCGCGGGCCAGCAGCGCACAGCGATCGGTGTCGACGGCGCGCGCCGCCATGCGCAATGCGCGTTGCCATTGCTGTGTGTCGGCCACGCCCTCGTAAAGGGCGCTGGCGATCCGGAGTTCACAAGAAGCGTCCATGAGGCGGGGCGAGTGGGGAAAACGGCAGGCGCTGTAACAGCAGCAGCAAATTTACCTCAAGTTCACCCCATGCCCAGGCGCGGGCCGGTGCGGCGTAACCGACTGCGAGGTCGGTAGATGGCGGGCCGCCCGCGCTGGTTGCGCGGACAACCTTCCAGGCTTCAACGATGCGTGCGGTACGGCTCGTCGATGGCGACGAAGGTCTGTTCGGCCAGCGCGCCCTCCGTCCACTCGCGCATGGCGGGCAGGTCGAGCACGGCGTCCATGTAGTCGCGCACCGGGCCGGCTGCGGCCACGCCGTAGGTGGTGAAGCGCGACACGATGGGCGCATAGAACGCGTCGGCGATGCTGAAGCGGCCGAACAGGAATGGACCGCCCTGGCCGAACTCGGCGCGGGTGTCCTGCCAGATGGCCTGCACGCGCGAGATGTCTTGCTGGGCGGCGCCGAGGTCGATGCCGGGCAGGTGCGCCTCGATGTTCATGGGCATCAGCGAGCGCAGCTGGCCGAAGCCGCTGTGCATCTGCGCGGAGATCGAGCGGGCGCGTGCGCGGGTGCGCGGATCGGCGGGCCACAGGGCGAGCTCCGGATGGCGCTCGGCCGCGTATTCGCAGATGGCCAGCGAGTCCCAGACGGCGAAGTCGCCGTCGAGCAGGACCGGCACCAGGCCGGCCGGCGTGATGCGGCCGAGCTGGGCGGCGAAGTCGTCGGTGCACAGACCGAGTTTGCGCTCCTCGAACGGCACGCCGGCGGCGCGCAGCGCGAGCCAGGCCCGCAAGGACCAGGAGGAATAATTCTTGTTGCCGATGAACAGGGTGTACATAAGCCAGCCGTCTGGAAGCGCGCCACGGGCGCGAAGCACGGGCCGGCGGCGAGCCGGCCCGCAGACGGGCAGTCTACTTGCTTTTCCTGTGCCCGAGCACGCGCGCGAGGTAGTGGCCGGTATGGCTTTCGGCGCTGTCGGCCACGACTTCCGGCGTGCCCTGCGCCACCACCCGGCCGCCGCCGTCGCCGCCTTCCGGGCCCATGTCGACGAGCCAGTCGGCGGTCTTGATGACGTCGAGGTTGTGCTCGATGATCAGCACGGTGTTGCCGCTCTCGACCAGCTGGTTCAGGACCTCGAGCAGCAGCTCGATGTCGCGGAAATGCAGGCCCGTGGTGGGCTCGTCGAGGATGTAGAGCGTGCGCCCGGTGCTGCGGCGCGAGAGCTCGAGCGACAGCTTCACGCGCTGCGCCTCGCCGCCCGACAGTGTCGTCGCGCTCTGGCCCAGCCGGATGTATGACAGGCCCACGTCGATCAGGGTCTGCAGCTTGCGCGCGATCGCGGGCACCGACTCGAAGTATTCGAGCGCCTGCTCCACCGTGAGGTCGAGCACCTCGCTGATGTTGCGGCCGCGATAGCGGATCTCCAGCGTTTCGCGGTTGTAGCGCTTGCCGTGGCACACGTCGCACGGCACGTACATGTCGGGCAGGAAGTGCATCTCGACCTTGACCACGCCGTCGCCCTGGCAGGCCTCGCAGCGCCCGCCCTTCACGTTGAAGCTGAAGCGCCCGGGGTCGTAGCCGCGCGTGCGCGCCTCCGGCACGCCGGCGAACAGCTCGCGGATCGGCGTGAACAGGCCGGTGTAGGTGGCCGGGTTGCTGCGCGGCGTGCGGCCGATGGGGCTCTGGTCGACGCTGATGATCTTGTCGAAGTTTTCCAGGCCGGTGATGTTGGCGTAGGGGGCGGGCTCGCCCTGGGCGTGGTTGAGCTGGCGGGCCAGCGCCACCGCGAGCGTGTCGTTGACCAGGGTCGATTTGCCCGAGCCCGACACGCCGGTCACGCACACCAGCCGGCCGGCCGGGATGCGCAGCTCCACCGACTTGAGGTTGTTGCCGGTGGCGCCGCTGAGCGTGAGCCACGGCAGCTCGTCGTCGACGGGGCGGCGCTTGGGGATCGCAATCGCGCGCGCGCCGCTCAGGTACTGGCCGGTGAGGGACTGGGGATCGCGCTGCACGTCCTTGGGCGTGCCCTGCGCCACCACCTGGCCGCCGTGCTCGCCGGCACCGGGGCCCATGTCCACCACCCAGTCGGAGGCGCGGATCATGTCTTCGTCGTGTTCGACCACGATCACGCTGTTGCCCAGGTCGCGCAGGTGCTGCAGCGTGCCGATCAGGCGATCGTTGTCGCGCTGGTGCAGGCCGATCGAAGGCTCGTCCAGCACATACATCACGCCGGTCAGGCCCGAGCCGATCTGGCTCGCCAGCCGGATGCGCTGGGCCTCGCCGCCGGAGATGGTGTCGGCGCTGCGGTCGAGCGAGAGATAGTTGAGCCCGACGTTGTTCAGGAAGCTCAGGCGCGCCTCGATCTCGCGCACGATGCGCTGCGCGATCTCCTGCTTGGCGCCGGTCAGGGCGAGCGCCTGGAACCAGGCCAGGCAGGTCGACAGCGGCATCGCCTCGACCTCATAGATCGCGCGGCCATGCTCCTGACCCTGGCGCGGCTCGTCGCCGATTAGCACGTGGCGCGCTTCGGGGCGCAGCCGCGAGCCGCCGCAGTCGGGGCAGGTCTTGATGTTGCGGTACTTGCCCAGCTCTTCGCGCACGGTGGCCGAGTCGGTCTCGCGCCAGCGCCGTTCCAGGTTGGGGATCACGCCCTCGAACGGATGGCGCTTGACGCTGCTGCGGCCCTTCTCGTTGAGGTAGAAGAACGCGATCTCTTCCTCGCCCGAGCCGAACAGCACCTTGTCGCGGATGGCGTCGGGCAGCTCCTCGAAGGCGGTCTCGATGTCGAACTCGTAATGCGTGGCCAGGCTGGTGAGCAGCGAATGCGTGAAGGCGTTGCGCTTGTCCCAGCCGCGGATCGCGCCGGCGGCCAGGCTCAGCTCGGGGAAGGCCACCACGCGCTTGGGATCGAAGAAGCCGACCTGGCCGATGCCATCGCACGAGGGGCAGGCGCCCATGGGGTTGTTGAAGCTGAACAGGCGCGGCTCGAGCTCGGGCAGGCTGTGGCTGCAGACCGGGCAGGCGTAGCGGCTGGAGAAGACCTGTTCGCGGCCGCTGTCGAGATCGAGCGCCAGGGCCCGGCCGTCGGCCAGCCCGAGCGCGGTCTCGAAGCTCTCGGCCAGGCGCTGCTTGCCCTCGGGGCGCACGCGCAGGCGGTCGATCACGACGTCGATGTCGTGCTTCTCGGTTTTCTTGAGCGGCTCCATCTGGTCGATCTCGACCAGCTTGCCGTCCACGCGCAGGCGCACGTAGCCCTGCGCCTGCAGGCTGGCGCATTCGTCTTCGAAGCTGCCTTTCTTGGCGCGCGCGATCGGCGCCAGCACGGCCAGGCGGCTCTCCTCGGGCCAGCCCAGCACCGCGTCGACCATCTGGCTGACGCTCTGCGCCTGCAGCGGCAGGCCGTGGTCGGGACAGTAGGGCGTGCCGACCCGGGCGTAGAGCAGCCGCAGGTAGTCGTGGATCTCGGTGATGGTGCCGACGGTGGAGCGCGGGTTGTGGCCGGCGGCCTTCTGCTCGATCGAGATGGCCGGCGACAGGCCCTCGATCAGGTCCACGTCGGGCTTGTCCATCAGCTGCAGGAACTGGCGCGCGTAGGCCGACAGGCTTTCGACGTAGCGGCGCTGGCCCTCGGCGTAGAGCGTGTCGAACGCGAGCGAAGACTTGCCCGAGCCCGAGAGGCCCGTGACGACCACCAGCCGGTGGCGAGGCAAGTCCAGCGAGACGTTCTTGAGATTGTGGGTGCGTGCACCCCTGATACGTATCTCGTCCATAGCTCTTCCGCGAGTCGCCCGGCGCGCTGACGGCGCACCGGGTTCGGTGTTGCACGGCCCTTTGTCGCTGCCCGGCGGGCGCCGCCGTCCCGGCCATCCTGGTCAGATGGGGGCGGATCGGCGCCAGACCAGCCCGCAGCCGCATCCGGCGTCGGATCATGACGCCGTCGCGTTGCAGGCAGGCGGGACCCGGGCAGAAAGACGGCTGCGGCGTTCGGTGCGGGGCGGAGCCTGACTCGGTCTGCGGTTGCGGCCGCCGCTTGCGCCGCGGCCCAATCCGTACCCACGCCTGCGCCCGCATGCCCGGCGCCGCCTTGCCCTCATCCGGCCCGGTTTAAGCAGTTTCAAAGGCCAACTTGGTACTATAGCGCGCCGATCCCTGCCGTGTATGCGGGCCTGGCGGCCGGTCCCTCGGGGCGCGGCCGGGGCCGTGCCGTCGCCGGGGCCGCGTTTCTGTTTTCCTGTTCCGCCCCAAATTTCCATGGCAGCCCATCCCACGCTGAAACTGACCCCATCCGAGCGCCGCGCGAGCGTCGCGCTGGCGGGCCTGTTCGCCTGTCGCATGCTGGGGCTGTTCCTGCTGCTGCCGGTGTTCGCCGTGGCCGCCAAGGGCCTGCCCGGCGGCGACGATCCGGTGCGCGTGGGCCTGGCGCTGGGCATGTATGGCCTGACGCAGGCCATCATGCAGATTCCGTTCGGACTGGCCTCCGACCGCTGGGGCCGCCGTCCGGTGGTGCTGCTGGGCCTGCTGCTGTTCGTGGCGGGCAGCGTGGTCTGTGCTCTGGCCGACGACGTGTTCTGGATTACCGTGGGGCGCGCGATCCAGGGCGCCGGCGCCATCTCGGCCGCCGTCACCGCCTGGCTGGCCGATGCCACCCGCGACGAGGTGCGCACCCGCGCCATGGCCATGGTGGGCGCCTCCATCGGCCTGTCGTTCGCGCTGTCGCTGGTGCTCGCACCGGTGCTGGTCGGCGCCTGGGGCCTGCACGGCCTGTTCTGGACCATCGCCTGCCTGGGCCTGGCTTGCCTCGCCGTGGCGCGCTGGGTCGTGCCCGTGGTGCCGCGCACCGGCGCCCGCACCATGAACGCCAGCCCGCGCGAGGTGCTGCTGCACGGCGACCTGTTGCGGCTGAATTTCGGCGTGTTCGTGCTGCACTTGATCCAGGTGGCGCTGTTCGTGGTCGTGCCGGCGCTGCTGCTGAAGCTGGGCGACCTGCCGGCGCAGTCGCTCTGGCACGTCTACCTGCCGGTGATCCTGGTCTCGTTCGTGTTGATGGTGCCGGTGGTGTTCGTCGCCGAGAAGCGGCGCGCGCACCGGGGCGCGCTGCGTGCGTCGGTGGCGCTGCTGATCCTGGTCTGTGCGCTGCTGCCCGCGGCCGCCGGGGCCGGCTTCTACCCGCTGGTCCTGGCGCTCACGGGCTTTTTCGTGGCATTCAACGTGCTGGAGGCGCTGCAGCCTTCGCTGGTGTCGCGCGTGGCGCCCCAGGCCTACAAGGGCCTGGCGCTGGGCTTCTACAACACCGCCCAGGCCGCGGGCCTGTTCACCGGCGGCCTGCTGGGCGGCTGGATTGCCGCCCATGCCGGCGCCGGCGGCGTGTTCTGGGCCGCGGCGGCGCTGTCGCTGCTGTGGCTCGCCGTCACCTGGGCGCTCAAGCCCCTGGCCTGAGGCGGCCGCAAGGGCGGTTACAAAACCGTGCTTCCCGTGTCCCGCTCCGGCTTTGCGGGCGGGCCGCGAATCGTCGATAATGACGGTCAAATCCAGGTTTCTCCCCGTGACGCCGGTTTCCTGTCCGAAACCGGCGTGTTCGTTGAGGCCTGACCCATTCAGCATTTACCGTTGTGCGCCGCCGGTGCCGTCCTCCGGGGGCGGGGCGGGGAGCACACAACCATAGAGGGACATCGGTCATGGCATCGGTCAATAAAGTGATTCTCGTCGGCAACCTGGGGCGCGACCCCGAGGTGCGCTACAGCCCGGATGGCGCCGCCATCTGCAACGTCTCGATCGCCACCACCAGCCAGTGGAAAGACAAGGCGAGCGGCGAGCGCCGCGAAGAAACCGAATGGCACCGCGTCGTCATGTACAACCGCCTGGCCGAAATCGCCGGCGAATACCTGAAGAAGGGCCGCTCGGTCTACATCGAAGGCCGCCTCAAGACCCGCAAGTGGCAAGACAAGGACACCGGCGCTGACCGCTACAGCACCGAAATCGTCGCCGACCAGATGCAGATGCTCGGCGGCCGCGAAGGCGGCGGCGACAGCAGCTACGGCGGTGGCGGCGGCTACGACGAGGCCCCGCAGCAGCGCCAGCAGCGCGCCCCGGCGCCCCAGCGCCCGGCCCAGCAGCAATCGCGCCCGGCCCCGGCTCCCGCCGGCGCCAACCTGGCCGACATGGACGACGATATTCCGTTCTGATCGCTGCCTGCCTCCGGCACAAAGCCGAAGCCCGGCCTCTCGCAAGAGGGCCGGGCTTTTCGTTGGGCGGTCGGACTGCGGTCAGCCGCGCGGGCGGCGCACCGCGCGCACCAGGCCCTCGTCGCCGCCGCCGCAATAGAAGGTGTCCGCGCCATCCGACTCGAGGCCGGAGACGCCGGTGCCGGGGGGCATGTCGAGCACGCACAGGACCTGGCCGTCGCGCGGGTCGATGCGGCGCAGGTCGCTGGCGTCGTCCTGCCAGGTGCCGTGCCAGAGCTCGCCGTCGACCCAGCTCACGCCGGTGACGTGGCGGGTGGAGGGCAGGCTGCGCAGCACCTCGCCGGTGTCGGGCCGGACCTGCAGGATGCGGTCTTCGTGGTAGCGGCCGATCCAGAGAAAGCCCTCGGCCCAGGCCATGCCGGAGTTCTGGCCGTCGCCGGGCGCGGGCACGGAGCCGACGACCTCGCCGCTGTCGAGCGCGATCTTCTGGATGCGGTCGCCGGCGATCTGGTAGAGGTGCTTGCCGTCGAAGGCCGTGCCGGCGTCGGCGGGCAGGTCCAGGTGGCGCACCTGCCGGCCGCTGCCGGGGTCGAAGGCGCGCAGGCCGTCGTCGGCGGCGAACCAGACGTGGTGGCCGTCGTGGGTGACGCCGTGCACGCCGGGCACCTCGGGAAAGCGATATTCACGCAGGATCTGCGCGGGGGACTGCCGTTGCGGGGTGGTCATGATGCCTCCGTTCGTGGGGTTCATGGCGCCATCCTATTGCGGCGGCGTCACCGGCGGGAGTAACAAGCGTGGCGCGAAGCCGGGCAGCGGCGCGATGCGCCAGCGTCGCGTCCGGCCCCGGCCATAGGGGAGCGCCAGGCCTTCGGCCGCGAGCGCGTCGAGCGCGCGCTGCACGCTGCGCTGGCTGGTGGACAGCGCCAGGGCGAGCGCGGAGCTGGACCAGGCCTGGCCGTCGGCGAGCAGGGCCTGCACCGCGCCATGGCGCTCGTTGCCGGGCCAGGTCAGCACGGCGGCGCGCTGCGCCGGCGCGAGACGCAACGCGTAGCCCGCGCCGCTGGCCTCGATGCGCGCCGCGCCGGGCAGCAGGGGGCGCAGGCGGCCGAGCTCGACGCGCAGGCGGGCACGCAGCGTGTCGTCGGCGTCGCGGATGCGGAAGGCACGCTGGATCAGGGCCTCGCGCGGCACGACGGCGGGCCAGGCCTCGGCGAGCGTGCGCACCAGCGTGAACAGGACCGGGCGGGTTGCGAGCGCAACCGTGGTGTCGCGGGAGTGCACCGCCAGTCGGCACGCGTCGACCAGCCAGCGGCCCTGCCGCACCTGCACCAGTTGCGCCAGCGTGACCGGCCGCGGTGCGGCGCCGTCGCGCAGCAGCGCCATGGGCAGCGCGAGCAGGCGCCTCGCCGCCTCGATTTCGCGCGTCAGCGTGGCGATGCCGGCGGCATGCGCGTCGTGGCGCGCCTGGTCTAGCGCGCGCTCGGTGAGGGCGGGCTCGAAGGCGCGCAGCGCCAGCTCGGCCCGCACCAGCGAACGCATCGCGCGCCAGGCGGGCGGCAGGCGCGCCGTATCGAGCGCGTCCAGGATCTGGCGGGCGGCGTCGGCGCGGCCGATCAGCGTGAGCCGGCGCGCGGCCAGCAGGCGGCCGTGAACCGCATTGAGCATGTCGCCGTGGCGCGCGAGCACCTCGCAGGCCGCGGCCAGCGTGGTGGTGTCGTGATCGAGGTGGCGCGCGGCCAGTGCGACGTCGGCGAGCGCGACGACGCAGCGCGCGCGTTCCGGGCTGTCGGCGTGGCTGGCCTTGGCCGCGCGCTGCAGCAGGCGGCGCGCGTGCTCCAGCTCGCCGATCTGCGCCAGCGCGCTGCCGCGCAGGGCGAGCGCGGGCGCGTCGTCACGGGCAGCGAGATGATTGAGCGCGTCGAGCGGTGCGCCGCCGGCGAGGGCGCGGGCGGCCGCCGCGATCATCGGATCCATGGGCGGGCGAGGCGAGGGCGGATCCGCTCAATCTAGCATGCCGGCGCGGGCTCCGTAGCGCCCCGCGCGCGGCGTTCGCGGCCACGAGGGCGGGCCCGTGCCGCCTCGTCGCGACGCCAGCAGGCGCGCTCAGGCCGCCGGGCCGTCTTCCTTGCGCGCGGGCGCCGCGGCCAGCGGTTTGGGCGGCGTGCCGGTGATCTTGGGCACGCATTCGGAATGGAACCAGGAGATGGTGACCGGTTCGCCGGCGATCCAGCGCTTGACCGGCGGCACCACCTGTTCGCCGACCAGCATGCCCAGCAGCCCCAGCAGGGCCACGGCCGGCGGCGCGGGCGAGCGCACCTGCATGAGCGCGTAGATGACGCCGACCAGCACGCCGGCACCCAGGGAAACGAGATAGATCTTCATGACAGCCTCGACGGAAAGTGTCGTTATGCGGGGTTGGCGGCGCGCGCGGCGCCGCGCTGCGGCGCAATGGTTGCGCGCGCAAACAACGGAAAGGAGAGGAGGCGCTCAGGCATGGACTGTGCGCCAGTCATTGCGGGCGCGACGCGCGCGCAGGTCGAGCCAGGCCACCAGCAGCAGCGCGCCGACCAGGCCAATGTGCTCGAAGAACGCATTGGTCATCATGAAGCGCGCCTCGGCGGGGGCCTCCCAGAAGCGATTCGCCATGAAGGTGGCGGCCAGCGTGAAGCCGGCCAGCGCGAGCGCGCCGAGCCAGCGCTGGCGGCCCCAGACGATGAGCGCGGGGGCGCCCAGTTCGAGCACGATGGTGAGCGCCGCGGCCACGGCGGGCAGCGGCAGGCCGAAGTGCTGCATCTCGGCCACGGCGCCGCCGAAGTCGAACAGCTTGACCAGCCCGCCCTGGATGTAGGCGGCGCACAGCAGCAACAGCGCCAGCCGTGGCAGGCTGGCCCCGCGTGCCGGGTGGGACAAGGGGGCCGCCACGATCAGAACGCCCAGCAGGAGCAGCCCAGGGCGCCCCAGAAGCTGTTCTGGTCGGAGACCGGCGCCTCGTTGCCCCACGCGTGCGCGTGGCCGTGCACGCCGCAGCGGGTGCTGCATGCGCACAGCGACTTCATCGCCGCGCCGCGCGTGGCCAGTTGCGGCCGGGGCGCGTAGCCGCCGTGATGGCGCGCGGGCGACCAGTCGGGCATGGCCGGCGGCAGCTCGGGGGCGAGGTCGCGGAACTCGTCGCTGCCGTGCACCACGGTGCCGCCCAGCACGGTCAGCACCGACGTGATGTCCTGGATCTCGTCGCCGGGCACGCTGAAGTAGTCGGCCGAGAGCACGGCCAGGTCGGCCAGCTGGCCGATCTTGATCTGGCCCTTCTTGCCCACTTCGGTCGAGAACCAGGTGTTGGCCTCGGTCCACAGGCGCAGGGCCGTGTCGCGGTCGAGCACGTTGGCCTGCGGATAGAGCGACATGCCGCCCACGGTCTTGCCGGTGGTGAGCCAGTAGAGCGAGACCCACGGGTTGTAGGAGGCCACGCGGGTGGCGTCGGTGCCGGCGCCGACCTTCACGCCGCGCTCGAGCATGCGCTTGATCGGCGGCGTGGCCTCGGCCGCGCGCGAGCCGTAGCGCTCCACGAAATACTCGCCCTGATAGGCCATGCGATGCTGCACGGCGATGCCGCCGCCCAGCGCGGCGATGCGGTCGATGTTGCGGTCGGTGATGGTTTCGGCGTGATCGAAGAACCAGTTCAGGCCCTCGAACGGCACGTCGCGCGCCACCTTCTCGTACACGTCGAGCGCGCGCGAGATGGTCTCGTCATAGGTCGCGTGCAGGCGCCACGGCCAGCGCTTCTCGGCCAGCAGGCGCACCACGGGTTCGAGATCGGCTTCCATCGACGGTGCCATCTCGGGGCGTTCGACGCGGAAGTCCTCGAAGTCGGCGGCGGTGTAGACCAGCATCTCGCCGGCGCCGTTGTGGCGGTAGAGGTCATCGCCCTGGCCGGGCTGGACCGTGTTGGACCAGTTCTTGAAGTCCTGCAGCTCTTCCTTGGGCTTCTGGGTGAACAGGTTGTAGGCCAGGCGCACCGTGAGCTGGCCTTCCTTGTGCAGTTCTTCGATGACCTGGTAGTCGTCGGGATAGTTCTGGAAGCCGCCGCCGGCGTCGATCACGCCAGTCACGCCGAGCCGGTTGACCTCGCGCATGAAGTGGCGCGTCGAGTTCTTCTGGTATTCGGCCGGCAGCTTGGGGCCCTTGGCCAGCGTGGAATACAGAATGGTGGCGTTCGGCTTGGCCAGCAGCAGGCCGGTGGGATTGCCGGCGCTGTCGCGGATGATCTCGCCGCCCGCGGGGTTCGGCGTGTCCTTGGTGTAGCCCACGGCGCGCAGCGCGGCGCCGTTGAGCAGGGCGCGGTCATACAGATGCAGGATGAACACCGGCGTGTCGGGCGCGGCGGCGTTCAGCTCTTCGATGGTGGGCAGCCGCTTCTCGGCGAACTGGTGCTCGGTGAACCCGCCCACCACGCGCACCCATTGCGGCGCGGGCGTGCGGTCGGCCTGCTCCTTGAGCATGCGCATGGCGTCGGCCAGCGAGCGCACGCCGTCCCAGCGCAGTTCGAGGTTGTAGTTCAGGCCGCCACGGATGATGTGCATGTGGCTGTCGATCAGGCCGGGAATCGCGCGGCGTCCCTGCAGATCGACCACGCGCGTGGCCGGGCCGGCGGTGCGCATGATGTCGTCGCGTTCGCCCACGGCGCTGAAACGGCCATCCTGGATCGCCACGGCGCTGGCCTGCGGATTCTGGCGGTCCAGGGTGGCGAACTTGCCGTTGATCAGGATGAGGTCGGGGGTGGTCTGTGTCATGAGGTTCTCCGGGCGTGCCACCGCGCCCCGGAGGGCGCGGCGGTGTTTCAGCGTCGGGGCGGCGCGGGGTTCAGCGAACCGGCGCGGCCACCGGAGCGATCGCTTCGTGGTTCGTCTTGGTGCGTTGCTTGGCCTTGTGGACCATCGTGTAGGCATAGTCGACGCCCATGCCGTAGGCGCCGGAGTGCTCCTTGGCGATGGCCATCACGGCGTCGTAGGAGTCGCGGCGGGCCCAGTCGCGTTGCCATTCCAGCAACACCTGCTGCCACGTCACGGGCACCACGCCGGCCTGAACCATACGCTGGATCGCCATGTCGTGCGCTTCCTTCGAGGTGCCGCCGGAGGCGTCGGTGACCATGTAGATCTCGTAGTCGCCTTCCAGCATCGCGCACAGCGCGAAGGTGGTGTTGCAGACTTCGGTCCAGAGGCCGGCCACGACGACCTTCTTGCGGCCATTGGCGGCCAGCGCGTCGCGCACCTTCTGGTCATCCCACGAGTTCATCGAGGTGCGCTCCAGCACTTTCTGCTCCGGGAACACATCGAGCAGCTCGGGATAGGTATAACCGGAGAACGACTCGGTTTCCACGGTCGTGATGACGGTGGGGATGTCGAACACCTTGGCGGCCTTGGCCAGGCCGACGACGTTGTTCTTCAGCGTCTGGCGGTCCAGCGACTGCACGCCGAAGGCCATCTGGGGCTGGTGATCGATGAAGATGATCTGACTGTTCTGGGGGGTCAGTACTTCGAGTTTCGGATTGGACATGATGAGGAACCTCGGAGGTCGAATGGAGTGGCCCGCGGCGCTGCGAATGGGCGCGCCACGTGGCGGGCGGCGGCGCGTGCACGTCCGCAAGCCCGGCCAGAGACTAGAGCGGCGCGCGGGCGCGGACCATTGTTCGTTGGTATTACCCCGCCGCGCGCGGCGTGAGACGCGCGTCTTGCCTGGGCCGCCCTGCCCGGCATGCGCCATGCCGGTGCACGCCGGGGCGCACCGGCTGCGCACGGGCGGCCGGCTCATCCAAAGGTATGAGATCGGGCACCTGCAACGGATTGTTCGATTGCGTGCGCAAGCAATCGTCGCAGATATAATTCGGCACCGGCTTTCAGGGGGATCGGTGCTGCCCGAATCACGTCGGCGGCCACCTGTTTTCTCCGGTCCTTCGACCTGAAAGCGAGCAGGAGATCCGAGCGTGCGTGTCCCCAATGCCGAAGGCGGCGAAGCCCTGGTCCTGATCGTCGACGATGATGCCGATCTGCGTACGGCGCTGGGCAGCCTGCTGCGTTCCGTGGGATTGCAGGTTGCGCTCTACGGCTCGGCCGCCGAGTTGCTCGATGCCCCGCTGCCCGACGTGCCCAGCTGCCTGCTGCTCGACGTGCGCCTGCGCGGCCCCAGCGGACTGGAACTCCAGACGCGGCTGCGCCTGCAGGGCGTGCACGTGCCCATCATCTTCATGACCGGCTATGGCGACATCGCCATGACCGTGACCGCCATGAAGGGCGGCGCCGAGGATTTCCTCACCAAGCCCTTTCGCGACCAGGACCTGCTCGATGCCGTGGCGGCCGCGCTCGAGAAAGACCGGCTGCGCCGGCAGCAGTCGCGCCGCGCCGACGAGATCCGCGCCAATTACCAGACCCTCACGCCGCGCGAGAGCGAGGTGATGGGCCTGGCCGTGCGCGGGCTGCTCAACAAGCAGATCGCCGGCGAGATCGGCATCAGCGAGGTCACCGTCAAGATCCACCGCGGCCAGGCGATGCGCAAGATGCGGGCGCGCACCTTCGCCGACCTGGTGCTGATGGCACAGCAGCTCGGCATCTGCGAAGCCGCGCTCGACACCGAGGCCTGATCAGCCGATCGCCGCGTCCAGCAGCGGCAGGCAAAAGCGCAGGCGTGCGCCCGAGGGCGCCTGCGTGGCCGCCTCCAGCGTGCCGCCATGCGCCTCGATCATCGAACGGCAGATCGCCAGGCCCATGCCCAGCCCATGGGCCTTGGTGGTGAAGAACGGATCGAAGACCCGTTCCAGCACCGCCTCCGGAATGCCGCTGCCCTGGTCCGCCACGCTGACCCAGACCTCGCCCGGCCGCAGCGCCGAACACACGGTGAGCACGCGCTGGTCGGCGGCGGTGTCGGCCATGGCGTCGAGCGCATTGGTGACGAGATTGAGCACGACCTGCTGCAGCTGCACGCGGTCCGCGTTGACCCGCGCCATGCCGGCCTGCAGGTCCAGCACCAGCCGCACGCCGCGCGCATCGATGTCTTCGCGCACCATCTCCACGACCTCGCGCACGATGCCGTCGGGCTGCTGCGGCGCCATCACGGCGGGCGCCTGGCGCGCCAGCGCCCGCAGGGCGCGCACGATGTCCGCGGCGCGCATGGCGTTGTGCCTGACGTGCGCCAGCCCCTCGAGCGCCTCGCCGATGTCAGGCGTGGCGCGCGCGAGCCAGCGCTTGCTGGCATCGACCGAGGACACGACGGCGGTGAGCGGCTGGTTGATCTCGTGGGCGATCGATGCGGCCAGGCTGCCCATGGTGGTGAGATGCGAGGTGCGTGCCAGCTCGGCGCGCGCGTTGCGCAGGCTCGCCTCGGCCTGCGTGCGGCGGCTGTTCTGCTCGATCAGCTCCGCATAGAGCCGCGCCGTTTCGAGGCTGAGCGCGACCTGCGGCGCGAGCACTTCCAGGCCGGCGGTGCGGCGCGCGTCGAACACGCGCGGCGCGAGATTGTTTTCCAGGTAGCAGGCGCCGATCAGCGCGCCGCCGCGGATCAGGGGCAGGCACAGCACGGAGCGCAGCGGCTTGGCGCCCAGCGGGCCGAACAGCGAAGGCGCTTCGAGCGCCGCGTCGGCCAGCACCAGCGTCTTGCGGGTGCGCAGCACGTTGTCGAGCACCGCCAACGGCAGCGCCTGTTCGGTGGGCTCGGCCGGCGCGACCGTGACGGCCACGCTGCCGTCAACCACGCGGCCCGCGGCCTCGATGCGCGGCGTGCCGTCGTGCAGCAGCAGCAACAGGCCGTAGTCGGCGCCGGCGTGCACGATCAGGTTGCTCATCAAGGTCTGGACCAGACGGTCCATCACGACCTCGCCGGACAGGGCCTGGGCCGCCTTCAGCCCGGTCTCCCAGTCGAGGCCGCCGCCATGCGCGAGCAGCGAGGCGCCGCCGTGGCGGCCGCGTTCGAACACCGGGTGCGCGCGCGCCAGCCGTGCCTCCTTCTCGTCGGCGCCCCAGCGGCGGTAGGCGTCGGTGGCGGCCTGCAGGTGCTGGCGGCCGGCCGTGACGAGGCCGTGGGCCTCGCACAGCAGCGTGGCGAACTCGTGGGCCAGCGCCTCTTCGTGCACGAAGCCCGCGGTGGCCGCGCTGTTGGCCGATTGCTCGTAGCGCACGAGCGCGGTCAGCGCATCGCCGCGCAGGCGTGCCTGTTCGGCCTCGATCAGCAGCAGCTTGTTGCGGAAGGTCAGCGGGTTGAGCGTGGCCCACTGCGTGAAGCGCGTGTTGCATGCGTGCAGCGCCGACTCGGCCTCGGCGCGGCGGTCGGGCTCGCTGCTGTGCGCCAGCGCGAGCGCGAGGAACAGGCGGCAATCGGCCACGTTGATGTGGGCCGGCGCCGACCAGATCAGGTCGCGCGCGGCCATCAGCGGCGCGAGCGCGCCGTCCCAGTCGCGCAGGTAGACCCGCGCCATGCCGTCGTAGAGCTGGATCCAGAAGCGCGTGGGCTGCGAGCGGGTCTGGCGCAGGCGTGCTTCTTGCACGCCCGGCCCGGCGTCGGCCTCGCCGCGCAGGCGCTGCACGAAGTGGCGCTGCGATTCGAGGATCAGCTCGATGTCGAGGTACTGGATCATGCGGGTGTAGGCGAGCCCGCGTTCGATCTCCTCGTCGACCAGGCGCAGGTGTTCGCCCATCACCAGCAGGTCGGAGACGATGTGGTTGCAGGCATAGCAGGCCATGCCGATGTCGCCGGAGGCCGCGCCCTGGCGGCGCGCGCGCTGCGCCTGTTCGAGCGCGTAGGTGAGCGGCATGGTCCAGGGGCTGACCTGGTCGAGCGCCACCAGCGCGCCGATGCGCTCCGCCTCGAAGCCGTGATGTTCGGCCATGTCGAGCGCGGCCATGCCGCAGGCCAGCCCGTCTTCATACTCGTCGTACAGACTGGCGATGAACACGCCGAACCAGGCCAGCCCGTAGGGCGATTCGGAGGTGACGCCGTGCGCCAGCGTGAGCTCGACCATCTTGGCCACGTGCAGGAAGCTCAGGCCGTCGGTGACGAACAGGGAGGAGACCAGCGTGGCCAGCAGGTCCATCGCGACCTGGACGCGCCGGTCGTCGGTCGCGGGCAGCCGCGCGAGGCTGGCGAGGGGGCGTTCGCCGAGTGCGCGCCGCACGGTTTCGCGCGCATGGCGCAGCTGCGCGGGCGAGGGGCCGCGCAGCAGATGCACGTCGAGCAGCGCGAGGCCATCGAGCGCGCTGCCGATGGCCGCTTCGTAATCGGAGCGCACCGTCTGCAGCGTGGCCTGCAGCCGATACACCGCGGCGCGGTCCAGCGCCGGCATGTCGCGTTGGAACAGCGCGCCGATGGCGCGTTCGACCTCGGTGAAGTCGGCATCCGCCAGCAGGCATTCGCAGCGCAGCAGGCTGGCCTCGTAGGCCAGCGCATAGTGGGTCTGCCACCAATCGGGCAGCATCAGGTCCATGGCCGCCGCGACATAGGCGGTGGCCTGGGGCAGCGCGGCCGCGTTGCGCGCGCGGCGGCCGGCGGCCACCAGCGCCTGCGCGAAGCGGGCGCGCTCCGTGGCGTCCGGCAGGTAGCCCTGGGTGTGCTCGATCTGGTTGCAGATCTCGAAGGCGTGGTCGCCGAGCCTTGCCTGCCAGTGTTCGATCATCACCGTGGCGGTGCGGGCGTGCAGCGCCGGGCGCTCGACCTCGCCGATCAGGGCGTAGGCCGATTCGAGCACGCGATCGTGCTGGAACGCGTAGGCGCCGTGCTCGCGCAGCAGCAGGCCGGCGTCCACGAGCGGCTGCAGTTGCGTGCGCAACTGTCCGACCTCGAGCGCGCCCAGGCGCGCCAGCAAGGCTTCGTCGCACCGGGCGCCGACGCAGGCGAGCTGGCGCAGCAGTGCGACGCCGGCCGCCGGCAGGCGCGCGATCCGCCGCATCATCAGGTCCCGCACGCTGTTGCTGTAGCCCTGCAGGCCGAGCTCGGCCTGGGACCAGCGCCAGCTTCCGTCGCGCAGCACCAGCACGCCATCGTCGATCAGGCTGCGCACCAGTTGCAGCGCGAAATAGGGATTGCCGCCGGTCTTGGCATGCACCGCCTGGCCCAAGGCTTCAAGCGATGCGAGCGGCGATTCCAGGGCCTGCGCGATGAACTCGGTGAGCGCGGGCGCGGGCAGCGGCGCGAGCGCGATCTTGGCGATGCGCATCGGGCTGGCGCGGTTGGCGTAGCCGAGCCAGTCGAACGACAGCGGCGCATCGCGCGTGCTGCGGTAGGCCACGACCAGCAGGACATGGCGCGGCGGACGCGCGATGAAGGCGCGCAGGAGCGCCAGCGTGGCGGCATCGGCCCATTGCACGTCGTCGATGAACAGCACCAGGGGCGCGCCGGGCAGCGCGAGCGCGCCCAGCGTGTTGAGCACCGCGCTTTCGAGCCGGTGGCGCGCCTGCGCGGCCGGCGCGTTCGACAGCGGCGCCGTATGGCCGATGACGTGTTCGATCTCCGGCACGAGTTCGGCCACGGCGCGGCCCTGGCCCGCGAGCGCGTGGCGCCAGCGTTCGCGGAGGCGCGCGAGCATGGATTCGTCTTCGCCCAGCAGCCCCAGCGTGACGCCGCGCAGGGCCTGCGCCACCGGTGCGTAGGGCACGTCGTGCTGTTGCAGGTCGCACTTGGCCAGCGCGAGTCGCGCGTGACGCGTGGCGGCCAGCCGCAAGAACTGCTCGGCCAGCGCCGACTTGCCGCCGCCCGCCGCGCCGGCGATCGCCACCAGCTCGGCCTCGCCGCCTTCCGCGACGCGTTGCAGGGCGTCGCCGAGGATGCGGGCCTCGTCGGCGCGCGCGATCAGCGCGGGGGCGCCGTGCCGCGCGGCGGACGCGGGCGAGGCAGGGGCGGGGAGCGGGGAGGGGCTGGGCATCGTGGGCGTGCGCGAACGGCCCGGCCGCGGGGCGGCCGGAATGGCCCGATTCTAACGACACCGCGTGGCACGCTGCAGCCCCACCCCATCCAGGAAGATGTCAGGTGCGGCCGGCGAGGTGCGGCCGGCGAGGTGCGGCCTGCAAGGTGCGGCCGGCGAGGTGCGGGGTGCGGCCAGCGACGCGCGGCGACGCGGGCCGCCCGCCCTCGCGTCAGGCCACGCCGCCGTTGGCGCGGATCACCTGGCCGTTGATCCAGCCCGAGGCCGGGCTGGCGAGGAAGGCGACCACCTCGGCGATGTCGTCGGGCTGGCCCAGGCGCTCGAGCGGGGGCAGCTTGGTGAAGTGCGCGACCTGCTCGGCCGTCTTGCCCTGCAGGAACAGCTCGGTCGCCACCGGGCCGGGTGCCACCGCGTTCACCGTGATGTTGCGGCCGCGCATCTCCTTGGCATAGACCTGCGTGAAGGCCTCCACCGCGGCCTTGCTGGCGTTGTAGATGGCGTAGCCCGGCAGGGCCAGCGCCAGCGCGGTGGTCGAGAAATTGATCACGCGTCCGCCGTCGGCCAGCCGCGTGGCGGCCGCGCGCAGCGTGTTGAAGGTGCCGCGCGTGTTGATGTCGAAGATCCGTGCGTACTGCTCGTCGGTGTATTGCGCAACGGGCTGGGTGGAGATCACGCCCGCGTTGTTCACCAGGATGTCGAGCCGGCCATAGGTGTCGTGGGCGGCGTCGAAGAGGGCGTCGACATCGGCGGCCCGGGAGACGTCGCCGCGCACCGCCAGCGCACGGCCGCCGGCGGCCTCGATGGCCTGCACGACGGCGTTGGCCTCGTCGGCACGCGACGCGTAGTTGACCAGCACGGCGTGGCCGGCCTGGGCAAGGCGGGTGGCGATGCGGGCGCCGATGCCGCGCGAGGCGCCGGTCACGAGGGCGACGGAAGGGGAGGAGGTCATGGTGTGCTCTTGGAGTGTCGTGGGCGGCCGGAGGGCCGCCTGCCGTGACCGTATCTTGCATCATTCCTGCTGACAGATAACCATGTCAGAATCGATCACATTGATCCATTTACCTCAACAATAGACGCCATGGACCGATTCCAGGAGATGCAGGCCTTCGTGCGCATCACAGAGCGCGGCAGCTTCACGCGCGCCAGCGAAGACCTGCGCATCCCGCGCGCCACGATCACCAACCTGATCAAGCGCATGGAGGCGCGGCTCGGCACCCGGCTGCTGGAGCGCAGCACGCGCGCCGTGCGGCTCACGCCGGATGGCGAGGCGTTCTACCAGCGCTGCGTGCGGCTGCTGGCCGACATGGAAGAGGCGGAGGGCGCGTTCCGCCACGCGGCCGCGAAGGGGCTGCTGCGGGTCAATCTGCAGGGCACGCTGGCGCGCCATTTCGTGGTGCCGGCGCTGCCCGCGTTCCTCGAACGGCACCCTGGCATCGAGCTGCACCTGGGCGAGGACGACCGGCTGGTGGACCTGGTGCGCGAGGGCGTGGACTGCGTGCTGCGGGCGGGCTACCTGCAGGATTCCAGCATGGTGGGCGCGCGCGTGGCGCTGCTCGAACAGGTGACCGTGGCCAGCCCCGCCTATCTCGCGCGCCACGGCGTGCCGACCGGGCCCGACGCGCTCGCGGAGCACCGCGCCGTCAACTTCGTGTCGAGCCGCTCGGGCCGCGTCATGCCGCTGGAGTTCATGGTGGACGGCCGCCAGGTCGACGTGGTGCTGCCCGGTCCGGTCAGCGTCACGGGCGCCGATCTGTACGCCGCCTGCGCGGTGTCGGGACTGGGCCTGATCCAGGCACCGCGCTACCGCTTCGAGGCCGAGCTGGGCGCGGGCCGGCTGCAGGTGGTGATGCCCGGTCATCCGCCTCCGCCCATGCCGGTGTCGGTGCTGTATCCGCAGAACCGCCAGCTGTCGGTGCGGGTGCGCGCTTTCGTGCAATGGATGCGCGAGGTGTTCGCGCAGGCGGGCTGAGCCCGCGCGCTCAGCGCTGCAGGGCCTGGCTCAGCCACGCGATGAAGCGCCGCGCGCGCGCATCGGGCTCGCCGGCCGCCAGCGCCATCATGCCGCCGGCAAAGGGCGTGAAGCCGTGGGGGGCGACCAGGCTGCCGTCGGCCAGCTCTTTCTGCACCAGGCGCGATTCCACCAGCGCGACGCCGAGACCGCCGAGCGCGGCCTCGATGCACAGGTGCGTGTGCGGAAACGCGATCTCGCGCCGCGGCAGGTCGCGCCGCCCGGTGAGGGCTTGCCACTGGCTCCAGGCGCTGGTGGTGTATTCGTGCGTGATGCGAACGGCGCCACGCGCCTTCATGTCGTAGCCCGGCCGGCACACCGGTCCGAACGCGGCCGGCGCCAGCGGCAGCGCGCGTGCGCGCTCGGCTTCGGGGTAGTGACTCAGGTCCCAGGCGATCAGCAAGTCTGCCCCCTCGGCGCGGATCTCGCGCGCCGACGTCATCGAGAGCCGGATGCGGATGTCGGGTTCGTCGCGATAGAAGTCGGCCAGGTGCGGCACCAGCCAGCGCATCGCAAACGTGGCGCTGCAGGCCACGTGCAGGCCCGGCTGGCGGGCGCGCTGCTGCACCCGGGCGTAGCCGTCTTCGAGCTGATCGAACAGCGGGCCGACGATGGCCTGCAGGGCCTGGCCGGCCTCGTTGAGCACGATGCCGGTGCCCTGGCGGGCGAACAGCGCCGCGCCGGCGTGTTCCTGGAGCGCGCGCAGCTGCCGGCTGACGGCGCCATGGGTGCGGTGCAGCTCGGCGGCGGCGGCGGTGACCGAGCCGCTGCGCGCGACGGCGTCGAAGGCACGCAGGGCCGAGAGCGGAGGGAGTTTGCGCATGGTGAGCCTATGTTGGCCGCGAAAGGCGACACCAGTATGTCAGGAAAACTCACGAATGCGCGCCGAATTAGTCGCTATTGCGGGTCGGCTGCGGTGCCTAAGATCCTGGTCATTCGAAGCCATGTAGCGAAGGAAGCCCGCCATGACCCCTGCCCACGATCCTGCGCGCTGGAACGCGCTGGACCAGTACTTCACCCGGACCCTGCACCTCGATGAGGGCGTGCTGTCGGCCGCCCTGGCGCGGGCCCGCGCGGCCGGGCTGCCGGCCCACGAGGTGGCGCCCAACCAGGGCAGGATGCTGGCGTTATTTGCACGAATGTGCGGCGCCCGCCGGATCCTGGAGGTGGGCACGCTGGGCGGCTACAGCACGCTGTGCATGGCGCGCGCGCTGCCGGTGGGCGGCCGGCTCGTCACGCTCGAGGCGGACCCGCGCCATGCGATGGTTGCGCGCGAAACCTTCGAGGCCAGCGGCCTGAACGACACCATCCGCCTGATCGAGGGCGATGCGCGCGAGACGCTCGCGGCGCTGGCGCGCGTGGGCGAGGCGCCCTTCGACATGGTGTTTCTCGATGCGGACAAGGCCGACAGCGCGGTCTATCTCGAGCGCCTGATGCCGCTGGTGCGGCCCGGCAGCGTGATCGTGGCCGACAACATCGCACGCGCCGGCCGGCTGGCCGATCCCGCGCATGCAGACGATCCGGACGTGCGCGGCGTGCACGCCTTCTTCAGCGCCGCCGCGCGCGACCTGCGGCTCGAGATCACGGCGGTGCAGACGGTGGGCGAAAAGGGCTGGGACGGCTTTGCGCTCGCGTACGTGAGCGCCTGAGGCGCGGGCCGGGCCGGCGCGCACCCGCGCGCGGCGGCGCGCGCCGCGCCGGGCTCAGCGGCCCACCGCGTCGCGCGGGTTGGACTGCGGCAGCGTGCTGCGCGGCTGCGTGGTGGTGTTGGCCGATGAGCCCGCCGCCGGCCGGTCGCTCTGGCGCGCGCGATCCTGCGGCCGGGGCTGCGCCGCGTTGGGCGGCATGCTGTGCGGATGCGTGGCGCCCGGCAGCGTGCGCTGGCCATTGTCCAGCGGCGGGGGCGGCTGGTATTGGGGCGTGGGCGTCGGACCCGTTTGCGGCGCGTTCTGCACTTCGTCGGCGTTCTGCGCCTGGGCCATCAGGGGGGCGGCTGCCAGCAGCAGCGCCGCGGCCACGTGACGGGCCGGCATATTTTTGTGGTTCATGACTTCCTCCGCGAGCGAGGGTTGAGCTTCGCGTGGAGCAAGCGCCGTGCCCGGTGCCGACGTTGCCGCAGGTCAATGCGCGGTCGGCGCGGAGTGGTTACGATGGGGTCGGATGCCCGGGCGACCCCCGGTGCCTTCCAGGCCGCCCGTCCGTACCGGCGTGCTCCACGCCCGCGACGGCTCCTCCCTGCAACCCAGGACACGGATCCATGACCGATCGCGCCACCTCCGTCACGCCCACCCCCGCCGCCGCGCCCCTCTGGCATACCCTGCCCGAGGCCGAGGCGCTGTCGCAGCTGCAGACCGGCGAACACGGCCTGAGCGCCGCGGAAGCCGCGCGCCGCCTCGCGCAGCACGGGCCCAACCGCCTGCCCGAACAGCGCCGGCGCAGCGCGTTGATGCGCTTTCTGATGCAGTTCCACAACGTGCTGCTGTACGTGATGATGGCGTCGGCCGTGATCACGGCCTTTCTCGGGCACTGGATCGACACCGGCGTGCTGCTGGCCGCGGTGCTCATCAACGCCGTGATCGGCTTCATCCAGGAAGGCAAGGCGGAGTCGGCGCTGGACGCGATCCGCGCCATGCTGTCGCCGCACGCGGTGGCCGAGCGCGACGGCGAGCGGCGCGAGATCGATGCCGCCGAGCTGGTGCCGGGCGACATCGTGCACCTCATCTCCGGTGACCGCGTGCCGGCCGACCTGCGCCTGATCTCGACCAAGGAGCTGCGCGTCGAGGAGGCCGCGCTGACCGGCGAATCGCTGCCGGTCGAGAAAGCCACCGCCGCCGTGGCGCAGGACGCGCCGCTCGGCGACCGCTACGGCATGGCGTACTCCGGCACGGTGGTGGTGTATGGCCAGGCGCGCGGCGTGGTGGTGGCCACCGGCAGCCACACGGAGCTCGGCCGCATCAACCAGATGCTCAGCAGCATCGAGAGCATGAGCACGCCGCTGCTGCGCCAGGTCGACCGCTTCGGCCGCACGCTGGCCGTCGTGATTTTGGCGGTGTGCGCGGTGCTGTTCCTGGTGGGCACGCTGTGGCGCGGCCACTCGGCCGCCGAGATGTTCATGATGGTGGTGGCGCTGGCGGCCTCGGCGATTCCCGAGGGCCTGCCGGCCCTGATGACCGTGACGCTCGCGCTCGGTGTGCAGCGCATGGCCCGGCGCCGCGCGATCGTGCGCCGCCTGCCGGCCGTGGAGGCGCTGGGCTCGGTCACGGTGATCTGCTCCGACAAGACCGGCACGCTCACGCGCAACGAGATGACGGTGCAGCGCGTGGTGTGCGCCGGCCGCGCCTACGACGTGAGCGGCGTGGGCTACGAGCCCGGCGGCGAATGCACGCTGGACGGCCGCGCCGTGGCGGTGGCGGACACGCCCGCGCTGGCGCAGGCGGTGCGTGCCGCCGTGCTGTGCAACGACGCCGTGCTGCGGCCCGACGGCACGCACTGGCGCGTCGAGGGCGACCCCACCGAGGGGGCGCTGCTGGTGCTGGGCGAGAAGACCGGCTACGCGCAGGCGCAGGGCGAGGCCGAATGGCCGCGCCGCGATTCGATTCCGTTCGAGTCGGAAAACCGCTACATGGCCACCCTGCACCGCGACGCGTCGGGCAGCCCGCTCATCTACGCCAAGGGCGCACCCGAACGCATCCTCGACATGAGCGTGGACCAGCTCGACGCGCAGGGCGCGCGCGTGCCGCTCGACGTGGACTACTGGCGCCGCATGGCCACCGACACGGCGGCCAAGGGCCTGCGCCTGCTCGCGCTGGCGGTGAAGCACGCGGAGCCGGCCGGCGCCACGCTCGGCGCGGCCGACATGGAAGACGGTTATACGATGATCGCGCTGGTGGGCATGATGGACCCGCCGCGCAGCGAAGCGATCGACGCCGTGGCGCGCTGCCACGAGGCCGGCATCGTGGTGAAGATGATCACCGGCGACCACGCCGAGACCGCGCGCGCCATCGGCGCGCAGCTCGACATCGGCGTGGGCAAGCCCGCGGTCACGGGCGCCGAGGTGGCCTTGATGGACGACGCCACGCTGCGCGAGACCGTGCTCGGCGTGGACGTGTTCGCGCGCGCCAGCCCCGAGCACAAGCTGCGCCTCGTGCAGGCCATGCAGGCCGGCGGCCAGGTGGTGTCGATGACCGGCGACGGCGTGAACGATGCGCCCGCGCTCAAGCGCGCCGACGTGGGCGTGGCGATGGGCCTGAAGGGCACCGAGGCGGCCAAGGAGGCGGCCGACATGGTGCTGGCCGACGACAACTTCGCCACCATCGCGGCGGCCGTGCAGGAAGGGCGCGGCGTGTACGACAACCTGCGCAAGTTCGTGCTGTTCATGCTGCCCACCAACGGCGGCGAGGCGCTGATCGTGATCCTCGCCATCCTGTTCCAGTTTGCCTTGCCGATCACGCCGGCGCAGGTGCTCTGGATCAACCTGGTGACCTCGAGCTGCCTGGGCCTGGCGCTGGCCTTCGAGCCCACCGAGGCCGGGATCATGCAGCGCGCGCCGCGGCCGCCGGGCCAGCCCCTGCTGTCGGGCTTCTTCGTCTGGCGCGTGGTGATGGTGTCGGCGCTGATGGCGGCGGGCGGCCTGGGCATGTTTCTCTGGGAGCTGCGCAACGGCACCTCGATCGAAACGGCGCGCACCATGGCGGTCAACGCCATCGTGATGGCCGAGATGTTCTATCTCGTCAACAGCCGCTCGATCTTCGGTTCGATCCTCAATCGCCAGGGGCTGTTCGGCAATCCCTACGTGCTGATGTCGATCGGCGCCTGCCTGCTGCTGCAGCTCGGCTACACCTACCTGCCCATCATGCACACCGTGTTCGATTCGGCGCCGCTGTCGCTGCTGAACTGGGCCGAGGTGATCGGCGTGGGCCTGCTGGTGTTCCTGGTGGCGGAGTTCGAGAAGTGGGTGATCGGCCATACCGCGCTGGGCAAGCGCCTGGCGCGGTTCTGAGGCCGGTTCGGGCGGCGGGTGCCGCTTGTCGCCCGCCGCTCGCCGCGACACCGCGCCACACCGCGCCCGGCCGGGGCGGCCGCTCAGAACAGGGAAATGTCTTCGTTGCGATCCGGCAATTGCCGCAGCAGGGCGCGCCAGCCGATCCAGGCGCGCACGCCGCCCGCCACCGCCGCCAGGCCCAACACCAGCCATCCATTCATGATCTGCTCCGTTTCGCACGATCGTGCGAAATAAGGTGCTGCAACACCCCGCGCGGGCGCGGGGCAGGGCGCCGTCAGGCGGCGGAAAAACTGCGGTACGTGGAAATCAGGCGGCGATAGGCCAGCCGCACCCGCTCGGGCGCGGCCGGATCGCGCAGGAAGCGCGCGTCATGCATCAGCCCGACCATCAGGCTGTAGAGCTCGAACACCAGCTGCACGGCGTCGGTGTCGGGCCGCAGGTGGCCCGCCTCGAGCGCCTGCTCGGCGGCGCGCTGCAGCGCCGCGCGCCAGCGCAGCACGTTCTCCTGCAGGCGTTCGCGGATCGGCGTGTCGAGGTCGTCGTACTCGAAGGCGCCGGCCACGTAGATGCAGCCGGTCAGGGTGTCGACGTTGCTGGCACGGGTGATCCAGTTGTGCACCAGGGCGTCGAGCCGCGGCAGGCCGCGCGGCGCCTGCATGGCGGGCGTGAACACCGCCTCCACGAAGCGGCGGTCGTATTCGTCGAGCACGGCGCGCTGCAAGGCCTCGCGCGACCCGACCCGCGAGAACACGCCGCTCTTGCTGATGGCCAGCCGGCGCGCGACCTCGCCCAGCGAGAGCGATTCCAGGCCTTCGCTCGCCGCCATGTCGAGCGCGGTGTCCACGATGGCCGCGTAGGTGAGCTCGCTCTTGGAAGGGTGGGTGTCCATGCGCAGCAATTTAGCACGGTCGTGCGAAAAAGCAAGCCCGGGTGAGGGCGCCGGCCAAGAAAAAGCCCCGCTCGTCGAGCGGGGCCTGGCTGCTGCGGGCGAATCGCGATCAGCGCTGCGCGGCCTTGAACTCGAGGCGGAAGCGGTGCAGCAGCGGCTCGGTGTAGCCGTTGGGCTGCTTCAGGCCCTCGAACACCAGCGCGGTGGCCGCGCGGTAGGCGAAGGACCGGTCGAAGTGGCCCGCCATCGGCAGATAGTGCGGGTCGCCCGCGTTCTGGCCGTCGACCACGGCGGCCATGCGCTCGAAGGTGGCGCGCACCTGGGCTTCGTCGACGATGCCGTGACGCAGCCAGTTGGCGATGTGCTGGCTCGAGATGCGCAGCGTGGCGCGGTCTTCCATCAGGCCCACGTCGTGGATGTCGGGCACCTTGGAGCAGCCCACGCCCTGGTCGATCCAGCGCACCACGTAGCCGAGGATGCCCTGCGCGTTGTTGTCGAGCTCCTGCTGGATCGCTTGTGGCGTCCAGCCCGCGGGATCGCCCACCGGCACGGTCAGCAGGCCCTCGAGCAGGCCGTCGCGCACGTCGGCGTAGCGGGTGCGCTCGAGCTCCTGCTGCACGGCCTGGACGTCGACCTGGTGGTAATGCAGCGCGTGCAGCGTGGCGGCGGTGGGCGAGGGCACCCATGCGGTGTTGGCGCCGGCCTTGGGATGCGCGATCTTCTGTTCGAGCATGGCCGCCATCAGGTCGGGCATGGCCCACATGCCCTTGCCGATCTGGGCGCGTCCGCGCAGGCCGCAATCGAGGCCGGCCAGCACGTTGTTGCGCTCGTAGGCGGTGATCCAGGCGCTCGACTTCATGTCGCCCTTGCGCAGCATCGGGCCGGCCTCCATCGCGGTGTGCATTTCGTCGCCGGTGCGGTCGAGAAAGCCGGTGTTGATGAAGGCCACGCGTTGCGAGGCGGCCGCGATGCACGCGGCCAGGTTGACGCTGGTGCGGCGCTCCTCGTCCATGATGCCCATCTTCACGGTGTTGCGCGGCAGCTTGTAGAGGTCTTCGACGCGGTCGAACAGCGTGTTGGCGAATGCCACCTCGGCCGGGCCGTGCATCTTGGGCTTGACGATGTAGATCGAGCCGGTGCGCGAGTTGCGCTTGAGCGCGAGGTCGGCGGTGGCGGCCAGCACGGTGATGACGGCGTCGAGGATGCCTTCCGGGATCTCGGCGCCCTGCGCGTCGAGGATGGCCGGATTGGTCATGAGGTGGCCCACGTTGCGCACGAACATGAGCGAGCGGCCGGGCAGCGTGAAGGTATTGCCGTCCAGGCCCTGGTATTCGCGGTCGGGCGCCATGCGGCGCGTGAAGCGCTTGCCGCCCTTGGCGACCTCTTCGGTGAGGTCGCCGCGCATCAGGCCGAGCCAGTTGCGGTAGATGTGGACCTTGTCCTCGGCATCGACCGCGGCGACGGAGTCTTCGCAGTCCATGATGGTGGTGAGCGCGGCTTCGACCAGCACGTCTTTCACGCCGGCCGCGTCGGCGCTGCCGATCAGGTGCTGGCGATCGATCTGGATCTCGAAGTGCAGGCCGTTGTGCACGAACAGCAGCGCGGTGGGCACGCCGGCTTCGCCGTGGAAGCCCAGCAGCTGCGCCGGATCGGCCAGGCCCACCAGCTTGCCGCCGATGGTCGCGGCGAGCCTGCCGTCGGCAATGGCATACGCCGTGACGTTGGCGTGCGAGCCCTGCGCCAGCGGCGCGGCCTGGTCGAGGAAGGCGCGCGCGCGTGCGATCACGGCGTGGCCGCGCTGCGGGTTGTATTCGGTGCCGGCGGCGCCTGCGCTGGCGGGGATGGCATCGGTGCCGTAGAGCGCGTCGTACAGGCTGCCCCAGCGCGCGTTGGCGGCGTTCAGCGCGTAGCGCGCGTTCGACACCGGCACGACCAGCTGCGGCCCGGCCTGCACGGCGATCTCGCGGTCGACCTGCGTGGTGCTGGCCCGCACGTGGGCGGGCGCCGGTTGCAGGTAGCCGATCTGTTCGAGGAACTGGCGGTACGCCGCCGCATCGCGGATCGGCCCGGGGTGGGCGCGATGCCAGGCGTCGAGCTCGGCCTGCAGGCGGTCGCGTTCGGCCAGCAGGGCGCGGTTCTGCGGCGCCAGTTCATCGACCAGGGCCGCGAAGCCGCTCCAGAACGCGTCGCTGTCCACGCCGGTGCCGGGCAGCAGCTCGTCTTCGATGAATTGGTGCAGGACGGGGGCCACTTGCAGGCCGTGGTGCGGGATGCGCTCGGTCATGATGGTCTCGGGAGAGTTGGAAGCGGGGAGGCGCGGCGCACGGGGCGCCGCAGGACATGGCTGCATCATCGCGGCAGCAAGGGGCCGCTGTCCATAGGCCCGGCCACTGGTCAGACCAGTTTATTGCGCTGCGGGTTTGGCGCGCCTGAGCGTTTTATGATGTGATTTCAATTACTTGAGAAATCGATCATGCCGGTGGCCCGCCGAGGCCACGCCCTGGTCATACCAGTTGGAACGATTCCATGGATACCCCGGAAGCGGGCCGCCGCCCGCAGGTGGCCGAAGCCGTGGCCGAACGCATCGAGCGCCTCATCCTGGATGGTGTGCTCAAGGCCGGCCAGCCCCTGCCCTCGGAACGCCGGCTCACCGAAAAGCTGAAGGTCTCGCGCAGCGCGCTGCGCGAGGGCCTGCACCTGCTGCGCGCGCGCCAGATCATCCACACCGAACAGGGTCGCGGCTCGTTCGTGGCGCAGATGTCGCAGGTGGATGCGGGGCCGCTGGTGCATCTGTTCCACTCGCAGCCGCGCACGCTCTACGACCTGCTCGAGGTGCGTTCGCTGCTCGAGGGCGAGTCGGCGCGGCTGGCCGCGATCCGCGGCACCGAGGCCGACTTCATCATGATCCGGCGCCGCTACGACGCCATGGTGGCGGCGCATGAGACCGGCGCCGACGTGGCCACGCACGCGCATCACGATCACGACTTCCACCTGGCGATCTGCCAGGCCTCGCACAACGCGGTGCTGGTGCACACGCTGCAGTCGCTCACCGATCTGCTGCTGGGCTCGGTGTTTGCGTGCGTGAACAACCTTTATCACCGCCAGCCGCACAAGCAGCAGATCGACCTGCAGCACGAGCGCCTGTTTCAGGCGGTGATCGGGCGCCAGCCCGACGAGGCGCACCGCGCCGCCACGGATCACGTCGACAGCGTGCGGCGCAGCCTGCGCGAGATCGAGCAGGAAGAGCAGCGCCTGGTGCGCGCCACCCTGCGGCTCGAAGGCTGGACCTGAGCCGCGCCGGCTAGAGGGTGGCCATGTCGGCCACCGCGCGGCCGTCGTAGATCCTGCCGTGGCGGTTGGCCAGCAGATCGGCGAGCGCGATGCGCTCCTGGCCGACGAAGCCGCGCTGCGGCAGCCTGCCGCCGTGCACCAGGTCGAGCGCGGCGCAGATGCCGGCCGCCGTGGTGAGCTGGATCGCGCTGAGGAAATGTCCGTCGATCGGGGCGCCATGGATCTGCGCCACGAACGACTCCTGCACCAGCCGGCGCGCGCGGTGGCCGCTGGCGCTGGCCAGAATCACGATCACGTCCTGCTCGGTGGAGGGGATGGCCGACTCCAGGATCTCCTGCAGCAGATCGCGGCGCTCGCGCAGGCGCAGATCATTGAGCAGCAGCTTGATGATGTCGCAATGGCCGGGGTAGCGCATCGACTTGTAGTCGACGTTGCGCGCGCGGCCGGCGAGCGTGTGCGGCAGCGTGCCGAGCCCGCCCGAGGTGTTGAAGGCCTCGTATTCCACGCCATCGAGCGTGAAGGTTTCGTAGCCTTCGAGCGGCGCCACGCGCTGCAGCTCGCCGTCGACCAGCGCTTCGCAGGGATTGCAGTACTCGTTGATCAGCCCCTCGGTGCTCCACGTCAGGTTGTAGCGCAGCGCGTTGGAGGGGTAGCGCGGCAGGGCGCCCACGCGCATGCGCAGGTCGAGCAGCGTGTCGAAGCGCCGGGCCAGATCGTGGCCGACCACGCCGATGAAGCCGGGAGCGAGGCCGCATTGCGGCATGAGCACCGCGCGCGCGTCGCCCGCCAGCGCGGCGATCGCCTGCGTGCTGGCCACGTCTTCGGTCAGGTCGAAATAGTGGACGCCGGCGGCGGCCGCGATGCCTGCCGCGGAGACCGCGCAATGGAACGGCAGCGCGTTGAGCACGGCGTACTGGCCGGCGATGGCTTCGCGCAAGCCGGCGTCGCCGCGCACCCGCAGCGTCTCGCAGCCCAGCGCCGCGACGGCGTTGAGCCGGGCGTCGTCCTGGTCGGCCACGCGCACGCGATAGTCGCCCGTGCGGGTCAGCAGCAAGGCGATGGCGAAGCCGATCTTGCCGGCGCCAAGAATGGTGATGGGGGTATCGGACATGGCGCAGCTCCTGAAACGGGTGGGAAACGGGACGGCACCATGCTATCGGCGCGACCTGCCGGAATGTAGCCAGCAGATTGGCGATAAATCGTAGGGAACACTACGGAATGACTGGATGTGACGCTATTTCGTCGAAAAAGGAGAATTCGGCCCCCTGAACGGCCGAAGCCCGCCAGGCGGGCGCCGTGAGGGGCGCCGCGAGGCGGGCTTCGACCATTGGGAACGGAACGGGACGTCGGTTCCCGGGAGCCTGCGATTCGGGATCAGCCCTCGACTTGGGGCGGATAGTCCAGGTTGCCGAAGGTGACGATGCCTTCCGCCTTGGCCTGGGCCAGATCGGCCTTCACCTGGGCGCGCGTTTCGGTCGGGCCGGTGCTCGCCACGCGGGGCGGGTAGTCCAGATTGCCGAAGGTCACTTCCCCGTCGGCCTTGGCCTGGGCCAGCTGGTCGGCAACCTGCTGCGACGACAGCGACTGGCCTTGCGCGATCACGGCGGGGTAGCCTTCTTCACCGAAGGTGTAGGCGCCTTGCGCCTTGGCCTGCGCCAGCTCGGATTGCACCTGGGCGCGGGTGGGTTCCTGGTTGAGGTCGGCGGCTTGGGCACCGGCCATCATCGACATCGACAGCACAACAGCGGTAGCAAGGGTCTTCATGGTTGATTCCTCCAGGGGTCTACACAAGGGATCGGACTCGGCGGCCTATCCGTCGTGTTCGTGTTTGTTTCCCGTTGAAGACATTCTGGACCGGCCTCGCCTCCGGATAAACCCGGATTGGCAGAAAACATTATTCCACCAGCGCAAGTAATCCCCGTAACATAATGATAACTATCCCATACGTGGGGATATGAGCGCCATACGTGGGGCGCCCTCCCGCGACACCTGCGCATGAAAAAACCGCCCCGGGGGGCGGTTTTGCGCAGGGCGGATGCCACCCGAAGGTCAGGCGGCGAGGGTGCCCGCCAGCGCGGAGCCGATCAGCAGCAGCCCGGTCCAGAGATTGGCGCGGAACAGCGCCAGGCCGCGCTCGGGACGGCGGATGTCGAACTCCTTGAGCTGCCACGCCAGATGGATGGCGACCAGCGCCATGCCCGCCTGATAGGGCCAGCCCAGCCCCATGGCATGGCCGCCCCAGACCCACAGCGCGATGGCGCCGAGATAGAAGCCGCCGATCCAGGTCTTGCCCTGGTCGCCGAAACGCATCGCGGTGGAGTGCAGGCCGAGGCTGCGGTCGTCGCGCACGTCGATGTAGGCATAGATGCTGTCGTAGCCCACCTGCCACAGCACCGCGCCGAGCCACATGGCGATGGCGGCCAGCGGAACGGTGTTGTGCGTGTCCGACCAGGCCATCAGCATGCCCCAGTTGAAGCAGATGCCCAGCACGACCTGCGGCCAGTAGGTCACGCGCTTGCAGAAGGGGTAGATGAATACGAACGGCAGCACCGCCACGGCCCACCAGCGGCTCAGTTCGTTGATGAAGAACAGCAACGAGGCGCACACCAGCAGCTGCGCGACCAGGAAGATCACCGCCTGGCGCATGCTGAGCTGACCGCTCGTGAGCGGCCGGAAGCGGGTGCGCTCGACGTGGCGATCGATGTCGCGGTCCCACATGTCGTTGACCGTGCAACCAATGCCGCGCATCAGCAGCGCGCCCAGCGAGAACACGATCAGGCGGCGCAGGTCCGGCAGGCCGCCCGAGGCCTGGACCAGCGCGGCGATGCAGGGCAGCAGCGTGAGCCAGGTGCCGATCGGACGGTCGAGGCGCGCCAGGCGCGCGTAGGGGCGCCACGCGCGCGGCAACCAGCGTTCGACCCAGTCGTTGAAAACAATGTCGTTCAGGTCGGGGGCGGCGGATTGGGGCGTGCTCACGGCAGGCAAGGGCGGATGCGGTGGGGAGGGAAATCGAGCCGCGCAGGCGCGCGCGCCTGGCGGAGCCAGGCCTCAATACTAGCAGGCGGGACAGGCGGATTCGCGGCGCGGCCGCCCCGAGGCGACCGCGCCGCGTGACGATCAGGCGTAGGCGTGCAGCAGCTTGCCGAGGATCGCGATGCCGGCGCGGATCTTGTCTTCCGGCACGGTGGCGAACGACAGGCGCAGCGTGTTGGCGCGCGGCAAACCGGCGTAGAACGGCGCGCCCGGCACGAACGCCACGTTCTGTTCGATCGCGGCGGCCAGCAGCGTGGTGCTGTCGATGTGCTCGGGCAGCGTGACCCACAGGAACATGCCGCCTTCGGGCTTGGTCCAGCTCACGGTGGCCGGGAATTCCTTCGTGATGGCCTCGAGCATGGCCTGGCCCTGCTTGCGATAGATCTCGCGCACGTTGGGCAGGTGCTGTTCGAGGAAGCCGTCCTTCACGATCTCGTACACGGCCATCTGCGTGAGCGTGGGCGTGTGCAGATCGGTGGCCTGCTTGGCCTGCACCAGCTTGTTGATGATGTTGCGCGGCGCGGCGATGTAGCCCAGGCGCAGGCCCGGCGCCAGCACCTTGGAGAAGGTGCCGAGGCGGATCACGGTGGCGCCGACCTTGCTGCCCAGGGCCAGCAGGCCCGGCTGCGGTTCGCCCGCATAGCGCAGCTCGCCGTAGGGATCATCCTCGATGATGGGCAGGCCGAATTCGGCGGCGCGCGCCACCAGCGCCTCGCGGCGCGCGAGGTCGAGCGTGCGGCCGGTGGGATTCTGGAAGTTGGGCAGGGCATACAGGAAGCGCGCGCCCTCGGCCAGCTCGGCGGTGATCGCCTCGGGGATCAGGCCGCCTTCGTCGGTGGCCACCGGCACGAACCGCGGCTGGTACAGCGAGAACGATTGCAGCGCGCCGAGGTAGCTCGGATCCTCGACCAGCACCTTGCTGTCTTTGTCGATCAGCACCTTGCCCAGCAGGTCGAGCGCCTGCTGCGAACCCGACACGATCAGGATCTCGTCGGGCGAGACCTGGGCGCCGGCCTTGTTCAGGTCGTCGGCCACCCACTTGCGCAGCGGCGCGTAGCCTTCGGTCGGGCCGTATTGCAGGGCGGCGCGGCCGTTGGTGGACAGGACCTTGTCGAAGGCGGCGCGTACCACTTCCACCGGGAATCCGCCGGGGGCGGGCAGGCCGCCGGCGAAGGAGATGACCTCGGGGCGCTCGGTGACCTTGAGGATTTCACGGATGGCGGAGCTGGTCAGCTGCCGGGCGCGTTCGGAGAACGAACACGCGGGTTCGAAAGGCTTGTCCATGGGAGGGCTTCTGAAGGAAGGTATTGACACTTGCGGTAAAAACTCATTGTTGCACACGGACCGAAAGCCGGTGCCGCACGCCGAAGTGCCCCCGAAATCAATCCCGTCGATTCCCGCCGGTACAGTTACAAATAGAAGCATATGTTCGAAGCCACCGCCCTGTCCGCCGATTCCAAGCCGGAGCTGTATCGCCAGCTCGCCGCGCAGATGAAGGCGCTGCTCACCGACGAGTACGACCTGATCGCCAATGCCGCCAACTTCAGCGCGCTGGTGTGGCAGGCCGTGCCCGACATCAACTGGGCCGGGTTCTATCTCTACGATGGCCGCGAGCTGGTGCTCGGGCCGTTCCAGGGCAAGCCGGCCTGCGTGCGCATCGCGCTCGAGCGCGGCGTGTGCGGTGCGGCCGCGAGCGCGCGCCAGACCCAGGTGGTGGCCGACGTGCACGCGTTTCCCGGCCACATCGCCTGCGATGCCGCATCGCGTTCCGAAATCGTCGTGCCGCTCGAGCGCAATGGCGCGCTGCTGGGCGTGTGGGACGTGGACAGCCCGGTGCCCGGTCGCTTCGACGAGGAAGACCGCGTCGGCATGGAAGCGTTGTGCAAAGTCTTCACCGACAGCCTGAACGCGCCGCCGCGTTGACAGGCGCGAGCCGGGCGCGGCAGAATGCCGGCTCGGCTTACCTCTCCAGCCCGATACTGTCTTTTCATGAACCAGGCCTTTTTCCACGCTGACTCTTCCCGCGCCATCGGTGCGGCGTCGTCGCGTGCCGGCCTGAAATCCAAAAAACAGCAGCTCATCTGACCGGAGCTTGCTGTTCCGTCAGATGGGCGACGGAACAGCGGCGAAACCGGCTGCGCTCACACGCGCATTCCCTCTTCTCCACACCCCTTCGCGTATCTGCACGGTCACCATTACGGTCCGCACCGAAGGAGTGCCCCATGTCGATCGCAACGCTTACCGCCGCCACCGGCGTCATCCCGTCCCAGTCCGCCGCCGCAACGGTTGCGCCCGCAACGGCTCCCGTGTCGTTCCACGGCGTCTGGGTGCCGCTGGTGACGCCCTTCAATGAAGACGGCCCCGACCTCGCCGCCGTGCGCCGGCTGGTGCGCCACTATGTGCGTGCGGGCGTCGACGGCCTGGTGGTGTGCGGCAGCACCGGCGAGGCCGCCGCGATGGACGAGTACGAGCAGCTGACCGTGCTCGACACGGTGCTCGACGAGGCCGGCGCGCTGCCGGTGGTGATGGGCCTGGCGGGCAATCACCAGCGCGACGTGCTGCGCCGGCTGGCGGTGTTTGCCACCCGTCCGCTCGCGGGCCTGCTGGCGCCGGCACCGTATTACGTGCGGCCGAGCCAGGCCGGCCTGCGCGCCTATTTCGAGGCGCTGGCCGACGCCTCGCCCGCGGCGCTGCTGCTCTACGACATCCCGTATCGCACCGGCGCGCAGCTCGACGTCGCCACGTTGCTGCAGCTCGCCGACCATCCCAACATCCGCGCCATCAAGGACTGCGGCGGCTCCATCGAAAAGACGCAGGCGCTGGTCGCGCATGGCGGACTGCAGGTGCTGGCCGGCGAAGACCTGCATGTGCTGGGCACGCTCGCGCTGGGCGGCAGCGGCCTGATCGCGGCCTCGGCGCACGTGCGCCCGGATCTCTTCGTGGCGCTGTACCAGGCCATGCAGGCGCAGCAGGTGGCGCTGGCGCGCCAGCTGTTCCATGCGCTGGCACCCGTCATGAAGCTGTTGTTCGCCGAGCCCAATCCGGGTCCGGTCAAGGGCCTGCTGGCGCGCCAGGGCATGCTGCGCGCCGACGTGCGCGCGCCGATGGCCGCGGCCAGCGCCGCGCTGGTGGACCAGCTCGACGCGGCCGTCGCCGAGCTCGACCGGCGCTACCCGCTGGCCTGAGCCGGCTTGAGCAGGCGCAAGAGCGGCAGGCCGAGCGCGAGCACGGCCAGGCCCATCAGCGCGCCCGCGCCGGCGTACACCGCGCTGGAATACACCAGCCCGGCGCACGCCAGCGCGAGCAGGGCCGGCGTGAGCGGATAGAGCGGCACGCGGAAGGGGCGCGGGCGCGCCGGATCGAGCCGGCGCAGCCGCCACAGCGATGCGGCCACCAGCATCATGAAGAGCCAGAACACCGGCGCGGTGTAGGCCACCATGGTCTGCACGCTGTTGGCGCTGAGCGCGCCCACGCCGACCAGCACCAGCGTGAGGGCGCCCTGTGCCAAGAGCGCGTTCACCGGCGAGTGGCCGCGCGCGTTCCAGCCGGCCAGCCCGCGCAGCCGCGGCACGTCGCGGCCCAGCGCGTAATAGAGCCGGGCGCCGGTGAGGATGGTGCCGTTGATGGTGCTCAGCGCGGTGGCGCAGATCAGCAGGCTCAGGCCGGCGGCCGCATACGGACCCGCGGCCAGCTGCATCACGGCCGCGCCGACCGCATTGCTGTCGCGCAGCCCCTGGAGGCCGAAGAGCTCGAGCAGCGCGAGGTTGATGAGCAGATAGGCCACCGTGACCACCGCCGTGCCGGCGAGCAGCACGCGGCTCATGTTGCGCCCGGCGTCGCGCAGCTCGCCGCTCAGATACGCGGCCTCGTTCCAGCCGCCATAGGTGAGCAGCACGAAGACCATGCCCATGCCGAGCAGGCCGGCGGGATTGCCCGTCAGGCCGGCGACGACGGGCGTCTCGGCGGCCTGCGGCGCCGCCGTGAGCCCGGCGATCAGCACCGCGGCCAGCGCGGCCAGCGTGAGCAGGGTGAAGATCCACTGCAGCCGCTTGGACGGGCGCGTGCCGGCGATGTTGAGCGCGGTGAGCGCCACCACGGAGATCGCCGCGTGCAGCGCGACGCCGTGCGGGCCCAGCGGCAGCAGCTGCTGCGCGTAGTCGCCATAGATGAAGGCCACCACCGCGATCGCGCCGGTCTGGATCACCGTGCAGCGCGCCCACGCGAACAGCAGGCCGACGCGCGCGCCCCATGCCCGCGAGAGATAAAGATACTCGCCACCCGCGCCGGGATAGGCCGCGCCCAGCTCGGCATAGCAGAGCGCGCCGATCAGCATCACCAGCCCGCCCGCGCCCCACAGCGCGAGATACACGAGCTCCGAGCTGGCGTGCTGCGCGACCAGCGGCGGGAAGCCGAAGATGCCGATGCCGATCACCACGCCCACCAGCACCGCGACGGCGTCGAGCGCCGACAGGCTGGGTTCGTGGGCGGCCTCGCTGGCGGGCAGGGCGAGGCTTTCGCCGCCCGCGCTCATCGGGCCTGCCGCGTGGCTTGCCAGCCGCCGTGCAGCCCGTCGCCGCTGCGCGCCTGCATGCGGTCGCCCTCGATCACGCCCACGTACTGGCGCGGCTTGCCGCCGTCGTCGAGCGTGAAGCGCAGCTCGGTGCCGCGCAGCGTCGCGTCGCTCACCGGCAGCGCCGCGCCATCGCGCTGCGCCGTGGCGCGCACCTGCTGGTACTGCTGCTCCAGGGTCAGCGCAAAGGCGCCGGCGGGATCCTCCACCTGCCAGGTGCCGGCGGCCTTGGCGGGCACGATCCAGAGATAGAGCGAGCGGCCGTCGACCATCTCGCGGCGGTCGCTTTGCCAGTCGCCCATGGTGAAGGCGTGCGACACCACGCGCGAACCCGGCGCCATCTTCTCCAGGATCACCGGACGCATGGCGAGGTTCACGTCGGGCAGCAGATACATGGTCAGCACCGAGGCATTGGCGATGTCGGTCTTGAACAGGTCCTGCTTCTTGAAGGTCACGCGGCCTTCGACCTGGGCCTTGCGCGCGTTGGCATTGGCTTCCTTCACGCGCGCCGGGTCGATGTCCACGCCCAGCGCATTCTGGGCCTCGCGGTCGCGCACCGCGGCGATGGCGATGCGGCCGTCGCCCGATCCCAGGTCGATCACCGAGTCACGCGGGCCGACCTCGGCCATCTCCAGCATCTTCGCCACGGCGTCGTCCGGGGTGGGCACGTAGGGCACGTCGAGCTCGACCCAGCGCTTCGGCGTTTCGGCCTGGCCAGCTGCCGGCAGCAACAGGGTCGCGGCGGCGATCGCGCATGCAAGGGCCGATCTGATTCCAGACATTTTGCGGCTTGGCGTGTGAGTGAGCACTTGCATATCGTTCTCCCGGTGCAGCGTGCCGCGCGGGCGGCGGCACGGGTGGCGTTGGACTGGATGGCAGCGGCGACGGCGGTCGTCGCCTGACAAATCCCTGAACAAACCTGACAACCCTACACGATTTAGGTTCCGTCCTGGTTTTCCTTCGGGACGTCCCGGGTAGGCAGGGCGGAGCCGCTGGACTACAACTCCGCTCAGACAACGTTGCGCGGACTCACGCGCTTCGACCAGGAGACTAGACCCGTGGGCAAGGCTGGCGGCGGTACCGATCTGGTGTACGACTACATCATCGTGGGGGCGGGGTCGGCGGGTTGCCTGCTGGCCAACCGCCTGTCGGCGGACCCCGATGTGCGGGTGCTGCTGCTGGAGGCGGGCGGTGCCGACAACTGGCACTGGATCCACATCCCCGTGGGTTATTTGTACTGCATCGGCAATCCGCGTACCGACTGGTGTTATCGCACCCAGCCCGAGCCCGGCCTCAACGGCCGCGACCTGGGCTATCCGCGCGGCCGCGTGCTGGGCGGCTGCTCGTCGATCAACGGCATGATCTACATGCGCGGCCAGCGCCAGGACTACGACGGCTGGGCCGCGCAGGGCAACCCGGGCTGGAGTTGGGACGACGTACTGCCCCTGTTCAAGGCCTGCGAAGATCACCACGGCGGCGCCGGCCCGTTCCACGGCGCGGGCGGCGAATGGCGCGTCGAACGCCAGCGCCTGTCGTGGGAGCTGCTCGATGCGTTTCGCGCCGCGGCGGCGCAGGCCGGCATTCCTTCCATCGACGACTTCAACCAGGGCGACAACGAAGGCTGCGACTACTTCGAGGTGAACCAGCGCAGCGGCATCCGCTGGAACACGGCGAAGGCGTTCCTGCGGCCCGCGCTCAAGCGGCCCAACCTGGACGTGATCACCGGGGCGCGGGCGCGCCGCATCGTGTTCCAGCAGCGGCGCGCCAGCGGTGTCGCGTTCCACACCGATGCGGCGGGCGTTCGCACCGCCCAGGCCCGTGCCGAGGTGATCCTGGCCGCGGGCGCCATCGGTTCGCCGCAATTGCTGCAGGTCTCGGGCGTGGGCCCGGCCGCCTGGCTCGAGCGCCACGGCGTGCCCGTGGTGCACGACCTGCCCGGCGTGGGCGGCAATCTGCAGGACCACCTGCAACTGCGCCTGATCTACCGCGTGCGGGGCGCGCGCACGCTCAACGCGGTGGCCGGCACGCTGTGGGGAAAATTCATGATGGGCGCGCAATACGCCTGGTCGCGCCGCGGTCCGCTCAGCATGGCGCCGTCGCAGCTCGGCGCGTTCGCGCGCTCCAGCCCCGAACACAGCCGCGCCAATGTCGAATACCACGTGCAGCCGCTGTCGCTCGACAAGTTCGGCGAGCCGCTGCACGCCTTCCCGGCGTTCACGGCCTCGGTGTGCAATCTGCGCCCGACCAGCCGCGGCCACGTGCGCATCGTCTCGCCCGACGCGCAGCAGGCGCCCGAGATCCTCTGCAACTATCTCTCCACGCCCGAAGACCTGAAGGTGGCCGCCGACAGCATCCGGCTCACGCGCCGCATCGTGGCGCAGCCGGCGCTGGCGCGCTATCGCCCCGAAGAGTATCTGCCCGGCGAGGCGGTGCAGTCGGCGCAGGACCTGGCCCGCGCGGCCGGCGCGATCGGCACCACCATCTTCCATCCGGTCGGCACCTGCAAGATGGGACGCGACGCCGACGCGGTGGTGGACGCGGACCTGCGGGTGCGCGGCGTGTCGGGCCTGCGTGTGATCGATGCGTCGATCATGCCGACCATCACGTCGGGCAACACCAACTCGCCCACCATCATGATCGCGGAGAAGGGCGCCCGGCTGATCCGCGAGGCCCGCACGGCGGCACGCGCGGCGGCGAGCGCGGCGTAGCGTGGCGGCGAGTGCGGCGGCGAGTTCGGCGGACATTGCGGCGGACATTGCGGCGGCGAGCGCGGCGTAGCGCGGCGGACATTGCGGCGGCGAGTGCAACAGCCGCGCCGAGGCGAGCGGGCGGGTGCGCGTACCGGGTTTTCCCCTGCGCCGAGAAGGCCGGCGCGCGCGTGCGGCTGCGTTATATTGCGGCTCTTCTTTCCATCGTGCGCGCATCGGGGCCTGGGCCGCGACGGCGTGCTCGCGCACCGGATCCGATTTGATGCCGTCCTTCATCGAGTTGGCCGCGACCCTGCTGTTCGCGGTCGCCGTCATCCACACGTTCTCCGTCCCGTTCTTCGCACGCCTGGCGCATCGCAACGGGCCGCATGCGGGCGTCTGGCACCTGCTCTCCGAAGTGGAGGCCGTGTTCGGCGTGTGGGCCTTCGTGCTGATCGTGGTGATGGCGCTGACGGCCGGCACCGGCAGCGCGCTCGACTACATGGACACGCGCAACTTCACCGAGCCGCTGTTCGTGTTCGTCATCATGGTGGTGGCCGCGAGCCGGCCCATCCTCGAGCTGGTGGAACGCGTGGTGCGGGTGGTGGCGCGCGCGCTGCCGCTGCGCCGCGAGCTGGCCACCTTCTTCGTCATCATGGCGCTGGTGCCGCTGGGCGGCTCGTTCATCACCGAGCCGGCCGCGATGACGCTGGCCGCCATCCTGCTGCGCGACGGCTATTTCCGCGTCCATGGCCGCGCCGGCTTCAAGTACCTGGCGCTGGGCGTGCTGTTCGTCAACGTGTCGATCGGCGGCGTGCTCACCTCGTATGCCGCGCCGCCGGTGCTGATGGTGGCCTCCACCTTCGGCTGGGACACCACCTTCATGGCGACCCATTTCGGCTGGCGCGCCGCCGTGGCCGTCTGCATCAACGCGGGCCTGCTCACGTTCCTGTGCCGCGAGGCGCTGGTGGCGGGCGCGCTGACGCAGGGCGTGAACACGCCCGACGGCGAGTCGCGCCGCGCGCCGGTGCCGGCCTGGGTGATCCTGGTGCACCTGGCGATCCTGATCGGCGTGGTGCTCACCGCGCACCATCCCGCCGTGTTCCTCGGCCTGCTGATGATGTTCATCGGCTTTGCCGAAGCCTACAAGCGCCACCAGAATCGCCTGCTCATCAAGGAAGGCTTGATGGTGGGCTTCTTCCTGGCCGGCCTGGTGGTGCTGGGCGGTCTGCAGAAATGGTGGCTGCAGGACCTGCTGGGCGGACTCTCGCCCGGCGTGCTGTATTGGGGCGCCACCGCGCTGACCGCCATCACCGACAACGCGGCGCTCACCTACCTGGGCTCGCTGGTCGAAGGCACGAGCGAGGCCTGGCGCTACATGCTGGTCGCGGGCGCCGTCACCGGCGGCGGCCTGACCGTGATCGCCAACGCGCCGAACCCGGCCGGATTCGCCATCCTGAAGAACCAGTTTCCCGACGGCAGCATCTCGTCGGGCCGGCTGTTTCTGGCCGCGCTGGTGCCCACGGGCGTGGCCGCGGTGATGTTCCTGCTGCCGGTCTGAAAGATGGTCGGCGGTGGCGACCTGGAAAAACGCTAAAATTCAAGTCTTTCCCGTAGTTTTGCCGGACCGGCTTGCGCCTTCGGCAGCCCGCGGGCGCCTTCCGGCGCCCGCTGCCATGCCCGAGCGGCACGGCGGGGTTGCCCCAGGCCGACAAGCAGGCAGAGGGTGGCGCGCCCATTCCGGGCGCACTCTCCGGCGGGCCGACCGTGGCGCCTCCCTCAGTCTGGAACCTGACTTCATGCCCATCTACGCTTACAAGTGCAGTGCCTGCGGCTTTGCCAAGGACGTGCTGCAAAAGATCTCCGACGCCCCGCTTTCGGTCTGCCCCGAATGCGGCAAGGACGCGTTTTCCAAGCAGGTGACCGCCGCCGGCTTCCAGCTCAAGGGCTCGGGTTGGTACGTCACCGATTTCCGCAACGGCTCGAAAGGTGGCGAACAGGCCACCGGCAAGCCGGCCGTGTCGTCCGAGGGCGCTGCGCCCGCGGCCGCACCGGCCGCCGCGCCGGCCGCGCCGGCTGCGAGCAGCGGGTCGACCGGGGGCACCTCCGGCACCGCGACCTGAGCCCCACGCGGACCGCGTCGTGTTCAAGAAGTACTTCATCACCGGCCTGCTGATCTGGATGCCCCTGGCCATCACGGTCTGGGTGCTCAGTCTGCTGGTGGACACGCTCGAAGGCTTCGTGCCGCAGTTTCTCTCGTCCGAATCCTTGTTCGGCGTGGGGATCCCCGGCTTTCGCTTCGTGCTCGTGATCCTGGTGGTGCTGGTCACCGGCGTGCTCGGTGCCAACCTGCTCGGCCGCAGCCTGTTCGAACAATGGGAACGTATCCTCGGGCGCATTCCGCTGGTACGCTCCATCTACAATTCGGTCAAACAGGTCAGTGATACGGTGCTCGGCCCCAACGGTCGGGCGTTCCGCCAGGCCGTGTTGATCCAGTACCCGCGTCAAGGGGCCTGGACCATCGCTTTTCTGACCGGCACGCCCAGTGGTGAAGTGGCATCCTATCTGCCGGGCGAGCACCTCAGCGTCTACGTGCCCACGACGCCGAACCCGACCTCGGGATTCTTTCTGATCCTGCCGCGTGACCAGGTCATCGAACTGCAGATGACCGTCGATGCCGCCCTGAAGTACATCGTTTCCATGGGCGTGGTGGCCCCGCCGGCCCAGGCGAGCCTGCCCCCCGAAGCCTTATCCCCGGCACGCGACGAGCCTCCCGCTCCGCGCGCCGAACCGTAACCCTTACGCTCTTACAGCCTATACACGGAGTTATCCCGCATGCGTACCTGCTACACCGGCCAGGTTTGCCGTGACCATCTCGGCCAGACTGTCACCCTGTACGGCTGGGTGAACCGCCGCCGCGACCACGGCGGGGTCATCTTCATCGACCTGCGCGATCGCACCGGCCTGGCTCAGATCGTGTTCGACACCGACTACGCCGACGCCTTCGCCGGCGCCGAGCGCCTGCGCAACGAGTTCTGCATCCGCATCACCGGCCTGGTGCGCGAGCGTCCGGCCAACACCGTGAACCCCGATCTGGCATCGGGCGAAGTCGAAGTGCTGTGCAAAGAGCTCGAGATCCTCAACGCCTCGGTCACGCCGCCGTTCCAGCTCGACGACGACAACCTCTCCGAAACGACCCGCCTCACGCACCGCGTGCTGGACCTGCGCCGCCCGCAGATGCAGCGCAACCTGATGCTGCGCTATCGCGTGTCGATCGAAGTGCGCAAGTTCCTCGACGAGCTCGGCTTCATCGACATCGAAACGCCGATGCTGACCAAGTCGACGCCCGAAGGCGCGCGCGACTATCTCGTGCCCTCGCGCGTGAACGCCGGCCACTTCTTCGCGCTGCCGCAATCGCCGCAGCTGTTCAAGCAGATGCTGATGGTGTCGGGCTTCGACCGCTACTACCAGATCACCAAGTGCTTCCGCGACGAAGACCTGCGCGCCGACCGCCAGCCTGAATTCACCCAGATCGACTGCGAGACCTCGTTCCTCAACGAGTTCGAGATCCGCGCGATCTTCGAAAGCATGATCCGCCACGTGTTCAAGGTGGTGCAGGGTGTCGAGCTGGCCGACGAGTTCCCCTCCATGACCTGGACCGAAGCCATGCAGCGCTACGGTTCCGACAAGCCCGACCTGCGCGTGAACCTGGAGTTCACCGACATCGCCGACATCATGAAGGATGTCGACTTCAAGGTGTTCGCCGCCGCCGCGACCACGCCGGGCAGCCGCGTGGTGGCCCTGCGCGTGCCGGGCGGTGCCGAGCTCTCGCGCAGCGAGATCGACGCCTACACCCAGTTCGTCGGCATCTACGGCGCCAAGGGCCTGGCCTACATCAAGGTCAACGAAGTGGCCAAGGGCCGTGAAGGCCTGCAATCGCCGATCGTGAAGAACATCCACGACGCCGCCATCACCGAGCTGCTGGCCCGCACCGGCGCGCAGGACGGCGACATCATCTTCTTTGGCGCCGACCGCGCCAAGGTGGTCAACGACGCGATCGGCGCGCTGCGCGTGAAGATCGGCCACAGCGAATTCGGCAAGAAGACGGGCCTGTCCGCGCCCGGCTGGAAGCCGCTGTGGGTCATCGACTTCCCGATGTTCGAGTACGACGAGGAAGAGGCCCGCTACACCGCCGCTCACCACCCCTTCACCAGCCCCAAGGACGGCCACGAGGACTTCCTCGAAACCGATCCGGGCAAGGCCTTTGCCAAGGCCTACGACATGGTGCTCAACGGCTGGGAAATCGGCGGCGGCTCGGTCCGTATCCACCGCGAAGAAGTGCAGAGCAAGGTGTTCCGCGCGCTCAAGATCGACGCCGAGGAAGCCCGCGAGAAGTTCGGCTTCCTGCTCGACGCGCTGCAGTACGGCGCGCCGCCCCACGGTGGCATCGCCTTCGGCCTGGACCGCATCGTCACCATGATGACCGGCGCCGAATCGATCCGTGACGTGATCGCCTTCCCCAAGACCCAGCGCGCCCAGTGCCTGCTGACCCAGGCCCCGTCGGAAGTCGATGAAAAGCAACTGCGCGAGCTGCACATCCGCCTGCGCAATGCCGAAGTGAAATGAAGTAAGCTGGAAATGCGGCGCCGGGTGATCGGCGCCGCGGCGGCCCGGTGGCTCAGGAGCAACCGGGCCGTGCCGCCAGTCGCTCCTGACCAGAAATAAGGCGCCATACGATCTATGTCGCTTATTCGCGTCGTCAGCTACAACATCCACAAAGGCCGTTCCGCTCTCGGAACGCGCGAGTCCCTCAACGACCTGCGTCTCGGGTTGTACGGGCTGCGGCCCGACCTGGTCTTTCTCCAGGAAGTGCAGGGTCGCAATCAGCAATCCTCCGTGCTCGACCTCCAGCATGAATCGCTGGCTGCCGCATTGCGCCTGAACGTCGCCTATGGCCGCAACGCCATCCGCGCCGACACCGATCACGGCAACGCCCTGCTGTCGCGCTTCGACATCACGGGCCACGAAAACGAAGACATCTCCGACCACCGCCTCGAGCAGCGCGGCATGCTGCATGCGCGCATCGACGTGGGCGGCACCGAGGTGCATTGCTTCGTCGTGCACCTGGGCCTGTTCGCCGGCAGCCGCGCGCGCCAGATCCAGGCCATCTCCGACCGCATCAAGCGCGAGGTGCCCGACGGCGCGCCGCTGCTGATCGCGGGCGACTTCAACGACTGGGGCGACCGGCTCGCGCCGATGTTCGTGCAGCAGCTCGGCCTCTACGAAGTGTTTTCGCACGCGCCGCGCACCGGCGGCGGCGAGCTGCCCCGGCTGCGCGATTCCATGCGGCGACTCACCAGCGTGCTGCGCGGCGAGCCGGGCAGCGCCGGCATGATCGATCGCAACAACCGGCTCGGCATGGGCGGCGCCTATTGCCCGCTGCCGCCGCCGCGCACGTTCCCGGCGGTGTTCCCGTGGTTCCGCCTCGACCGCATCTACCAGCGCGGCTTCGCCGTGCGCAGCGCGCGGGTGCTGCGCGGGCGCGAGTGGTCGCGCCTGTCGGATCATGCGCCGCTCCTGACGGAGCTCGAGTTGCCGTGAGAGCCAACATCGTCCGGGTGCATTGGACCGAAGGCAATCAGATCGAGCTACTGCAGAACGGCGCGGATTTCTTCCCCGCCCTGTGCGCGGCGATCGACGCCGCGCATACCAGCGTGCACCTCGAAACCTATATCTTCCTGCTCGACCGCACCGGGGTGCGCGTGCTCGATTGCCTCGAGCGCGCCGCCCAGCGCGGCGTGAAGGTGCGCGTGGTGCTCGACGGCTTCGGCAGCGCGGGCACGGCCGACGCCGTGCGCGAGCGCATCGTCGCGGCGGGCGGCCAGTGCCGCATCTTCCGGCCGGAGCCGCGCTGGTGGGGCCGCCTCCGGTTCTCGCGCAGCCGGCTGCGGCGCCTGCACCGCAAGGTCACGGTGATCGACAGCGACATCGCGTTCGTCGGCGGGATCAACGTGATCGACGATTTCGACGACATCGACGTGCACGACCACATCCCGGCGCCGCGCTTCGATTTCGCGGTGCGCGTGCGCGGCCCGCTGGTGCCGGGCATCATCTACGCGCAGGACCTGCTGTGGGTGCGGCTGAACTGGGCGCGGGTGCGGCGCCATCCGGGCGACTGGCGCCGGCTGCGGCTGCGCAAGCCGCGCCATCTGCACGCCGCGCCCTGCGGCCACCTGCGCGCCGCGCTGATCCTGCGCGACAACCTGCGCCATCGCCAGACCTTCGAGCAGGCCTATCTCTACGGCATCGAGCATGCGCGCCGCGACATCCTGATCGCCAACGCCTATTTCTTCCCGGGCCATCAGTTCCGCAAGGCGCTGGCGCAGGCGGCATCGCGCGGGGTGCGGGTGCGGCTGCTGCTGCAGGGCAAGCCCGAGTACTACATGCAGTACTACGCCACGCGCGCGCTCTACGACCAGCTGCTGCGCGACGGCATCGAGATCTACGAATACATGCCGGGCTATCTGCACGCCAAGGTGGCGGTGATCGACAACATGGCCACGGTGGGCTCGTCCAATCTCGACCCGTTCAGCCTGCTGCTCGCGCGCGAGGCCAACGTGGTGGTCGACAACCAGCCGTTTGCCTGGGACCTGCAGGCGCGGCTCGAAGCCGCGATCCAGGAGGGCGGGCGCTTCATCCGGCCCGTGGACTACCAGCGCCGCCGGTGGTGGTGGCGGGTGGTCGACACCGTGGCCTACACGGTGCTGCGCATCGGCGTGGCGCTCACCGGGCGCACGGGGCAGTACTGAGCCCGCGCGGGCTCAGGCGGCGCGCCGCGCCGGCAGCCGGATCAGCCCCAGGGCCAGCGAGGTGCCGGCCAGGATCACGCCGGCGCCGATCAGGATCTGCGGCGTCAGCGCTTCGTCGAGCAGCCACACGCCCCAGAACACGCCGAACACCGGCACCAGGAAGGTCACGCTGACGGCCGCCGTGGGGCCGAGCACCGCGATCAGGCGGAAAAACACGATGTAGGCCAGGCCGGTGCAGACCACCGCCAGCAGGAGGGTCGCGCGCCAGGCCTCGAACGACACCGGTTGCGCGGGCCAATGCGCGATCGCGAGCGGGGCCAGCACCAGCGCGGCGCCCAGCATGCTGCCGGTCGCGCTCGACAGCGAATCGACGCCGGTGAGATAGCGCTTGGTCCAGTTGGCCGCGATGCCGTAGAAGATCGGCGCGGAGATTGCCGCGAGCACGGCGAAGCCGGTGCCGCCCGCGCTGAAATCCAGCTTGTCCCAGACCAGCACCACGATGCCGGCAAAGCCCAGCATCAGGCCGGCGACGCGCATGGCCGGCAGCCGGTCGCGCAGCCAGAGCCAGCCGATCACCGCGCCCCACACCGGCGTGACCGCATTGGCCACCGACAGGAAGCCGGCGCCCAGCGACTGGGCGGCATAGGCATAGAGCAGGAAGGGCAGGGCGGCGTTGAGCGCGCCCACCACCAGGATGGCCTTCCAGTGCCGCGCGATCACCGGCAGGCGCCGCTTCACGATGGCCAGCGGCAGCAGGAACAGGGCGGCCAGGCCGACCCGCAGCTCCATCAGCGCGGCGGGGCCGAACTCGGGCACCGCGATCCGGATGAACAGAAACGAGCCGCCCCAGACCGCGGCCAGGGCGAGCAACTCGAACAGATCGCGACGCTGCATGATGAAGGGAAACGCGGCGGAAGGAGGGAAGGGCTCAGGCGGCCTTGCGGCGGGTCATGAGGTTTTTCATCTTGACCCGGTGGGCCACGATGGCGGCGCCGAGCGCCAGGACGACGCAGAATATCAGGCCGGCGCGCACGCCGGACATCACCGAGGTGTGCGTGATGGCGATGCCCACCAGCGCCGTGCCGGCCGCGCTGCCGATGGCGCGCGTGGTCTGCACCAGCGCCGAGGCCACGCCCACGTCGCGCCGCTCGCTCAGCATCTGCATGAAGAGGGTGAGGTTGGGCAACAGGAAGCCGAGCGCCACGCCGTTGACCGTGAAGGCGGCCACGATCCAGTACACCGAGGTGTCGGTGCCGATCGCCAGCACCATGGCCGAGCCCAGCGCCAGCAGCAGCGCGCCGAACACCATCAGGCGCTGCGGCTCGGTCTGCTTGGGAAAGAGCCGGCCGTTGATGATGCTGCCCAGCGAGATCGCGGCCACCAGCGGCGTGAGCACCAGGCCTGCCTGGCTCGGCGTGTAGTGCAGCTCGTGCTGCAGCAGCAGCGGGCTGTAGAAGATCAGGATGAACATCACCGCGCCCACCGCCACGGCCGCGAGATTGAGCAGGCGCGGTTCGGCGCCGGCCAGCACGCGCAGCGGGAAGATCGGGTTGGTGACGCGGCGCTCGTGCGGCAGCAGGATGGCGATCGCGGCCACGCCGGCCACGGCCAGGCCGGCGGCGAGCACCGGATGGGCGCGGTCGCCCGGCGCGAAGCCCAGCTCGAGCGCGGCCAGCGGCGCGCCCACGGCCACCACCAGCAGGATGGCGCCGACCCAGTCGATGCGCCGGCCGGCGTTGGCCGACGAGGGTGGAATGCGGGGGAAGTAGCGCGCCAGCAGGAAGAAGGCGGCCGCGGCGGCGATCGGCGCGATGAAGAAGGCGGCGCGCCAGCCCAGGGCCTGCGTTGCGGCGCCGCCCAGCACCGGGCCGATGCCGCTCGCCATGGCGAAGGCGGCCGACACCAGCGCCATCCAGCGCACGCGCTCGCGCGCGTCGGGGAACAGATCGGCCGGCGCGGCGAACGCGGTGGCGATCATCATGCCGCCGCCCACGCCCTGCAGTGTGCGGAACGCGATGAGCTGCTCCATGGATTGCGACAGGCCACAGGCGATCGAGCCGAGCGCCACGATCATCACCGACACCAGCATCAGCGGCTTGCGGCCGAACATGTCGCCCAGCCGGCCGAAGATCATGATGGAGACGGCGGTGGCCAGCAGGTAGCCGGTGCCGACCCAGGCGTAGAGCGCCATGCCGTTGAGGGCGGCCGCCACGCGGGGCAGGGTGGTGCTGACGATGGTGGAGTCGAAGGCCACCAGCACCACGGTTGCGGCCACGCCCGCCATGGCCATCAGCAGGTCACGGCGGGAGTGGGCGGGGGCGTCGGGCTTGGGCGGCGGCGTTTCGGATGGGGGGGCGGATGGGGCGCTCATCCGAAAAGAATATCACCGCTGGCTTGCGATCATTTGAACAAGGTGTGATAGCCGACCAAGACGACCACGACCACCATCGCCACGGCCCAGGACCAGCGCGAGTTCGACAGGCCGCGCTCTTCGGGTTCGGGCGGGGGCGGCGGCGGCTCGAGCCGCGGCTGCGCGGCCATGTAGTCGATGAAGTTCGCGAAGAACTTCTCCACCAGCTTGCCGCCCGCCTTCAGGATCAGCGGCTCGCCGCACTCGGCCAGCTTGCCGCCCGCCATCGCGGCCACGGTATAGGCCAGGCGGGTGCCGCGGTCTTTGTCGGTGAGGGTCATCTGGGCGGTGCCGATGGCCATGCCCGCGGCTTCGCCCTTGCCTTCGAAGGCAAGCGACAGCGAGTGCGGGGCATTCAGATCCGAGAGCAGCACTTCGCCCTCGTAGTTGGCGTCGATCCCCGGGAATTTCGCGTGGATCGCCACGTGATATTCGGTGGGCGTGCGCCGGGTGATGTGGACGCAGCCGGGAAGACATTTCTGCAGCACCGCGGGATCGAGCAGGGCGTCCCAGGTCTGGTGCTGCGTGGAGGGAACCCATTGGGCATCGGCTATGCGCATGGCTGTCTCCTGATCTGTTTGAACCTATTGTGCGCTCAAACGTCGGGAGTGTCACCACGCGGGCTCAGCCGGCGTCGGCGCCCTCTTTTTTGCGCGGCGACACGAGCCGTGGGTCGGACAGCACCAGGAACAGGCCCACCAGCACCGCATAGAAGCCGACGGTGCGCATGCCGCGGAACATCAGCTCGGTCAGGCCGAACACGGCGAAGCCCAGGCAGGTGGCGGCGCCCATGGTGGCGGTGGCGCGGATCGCCGCGCCATGATCGCGCCGCATGCGTCGCAGGAAGATGCGGGCCGGCACGCCATACACCAGCAGCAGGCCGATGCCGCCGAGGATGCCGTAGCTGGCCAGCACCTCGAGCATGTCGTTGTGGGGCTCGCCGAAGCCCGAGGCCACGTAGGGCGAAACCTTGCCCTCTGCGCCCAGCTGTCCCATGCGCTGCTGGAAGCCCCGGCTGCCGCCGAAGCCGGTCAGCGGGTCGCTTGCAATCATGCCGAGCGCGGAGCGCCAGAGCTGCAGGCGCACGCAGATCGAGGTGTCCGCCGTCGGGTTCTCGTTGAGGCACTCGTGGCTCTGCGTGTAGACCAGCACGGTGCGGTCCCGCAACAGCGGGTTGGCCGAGCCGATCAACAGCACCGCCACGACCAGCCCGACCAGCACGGCGAAGGCCCGCAGCGGGTGGCGGATGCGGCCGTGCAGCGCGATGCCCAGGCCGAGGAAGAGCGGGATGGCGAGCCAGCCGCTGCGCGTCTGGGTCAGGATGAAGCCGACGAAACCGACCACCACGGCCGCGATCTTCAGCACCTTTTCGGTGCGCTCGAAGCGCGTCAGCCTGAGCGGCAGCGCGTAGGCGATGATCGCGGTGATGAGCAGGGTGAGATTGCCGTAGCTCACCGCGTTGTACTGCTTGGTGTCAGGCCGGTTGAGCAGATTGGGATAGATCAGCGACAGCACCGTGATGGTGCTGATCCACGCCGCGAGCATCATGCCCCACAGCGTCTGCTTGAGCTGGGCCGGCGGGCAGTAGAGCATGGCGGCCAGCATGATGGGCACGCCGACCGCGAGCCGCAGGCTCTTCTCCACGTCGGTGGAGCCCCAGCTGGCGTTGAGCGTGGCGCTGACGGCCACGGCGGCCATGGGCATGGCGAAGGCGATCAGCACTGCCCAATAGGGCTTGAGCAGTTGCGGCAGGCTCACGTCGTGGCGGCGGGGGGCCGACGCGATCATGAGGGCACTCGCGATGATGGCGAGATAGAACGCCGCGCTGCCGCCCGAATACGTGGACAGCAACATTGCGGGCAGCAGGCCGACGGAGCCGATGAGCAACCAGGCGGACAGGCGATTCAACATATGACTATCAAGGGACTTGAGGCCGGTCAGCAGGGCTTGCGGCGGCTACGGGAACGCGACCCGTGCGTGCCGCCGAGTGTTGCGCAAAATCTGCCGATTATATCCAAAGACCCCTTACGTCGGACTTGCACCAAATCGGCGTACCAATTTGGCGCACCCGCAGAAGTTTAGTAATAATCATTTTTATTGGGGTCGGTCGCCCGGCGCGCCGCGAGATCGCTGTCGCGTTTTGATGCAATAATCGTGGACTTCCCTTCATAAGCCCCGTTTTATGAATTCCCTGCACCGCACGACCGATGAATTGACGCTTGTCGATCTCGCCACCATTTTGGTTCGCCGCCGCGTGTTGTTTCTTGCGGTGCTCATCATCGGTCTGGCGCTGGCCGTCGGCCTCTACTGGCACAAACGCAACCAGGCGCCGGAACAGCCCCCGCACCTGTATGTGTCCACCCTGGCGGTGGGCTACAGCGGCCGCGACCTGATCGAATCGATGCAGGCGCTGCGCAGCCAGCTCGAGTACGCCTACATCCCGCAGCTGCAGGCGGAGCTGGCCAAGGAGAAGCTGCCCTACGTGCACGTGTCCATCGTGACCGCCAGCGAGCCCGACAACAACGTGCTGCAGCTGCAGACCCTTGGCTCCGCCGACGATGCCGAGGCCGCGCGGCGCGTGCACACGCGCCTGCTCGAGCGCATCGTGGCGCGCCACAGCCAGATCTACGCCAGCATGGAACAGACGCTCAAGGGCGCCGCGCCGCTGCAGGTTTCCGCGCGCCTCTATCCCAGCACCGTGCTGGCGACCTCGGTCGATTCCGGCGTGCCGGTCGTCACGGTGGGCCGCAAATTCCTGTTCATGGCCTGTTTCCTGGCCGTGATCGCCGCGTTCGCGGCCGCCTACCTCGTGGAATTCGCGGTGGTCGTCCGCCGCGCCATGCGCAAATAAGTGTCGGGGCCTCCGGATGGAGGCCCTGCATTACCTCGCTCGCAATATTTTGCATCGTGATGCAATGCTGCGTGGTACATTCCGTTCAATCGTTGAACGCACCCCCCTGTGCCCATGCCCTCGGACCAACATCAGGAAGAGATTCGGCTGCGCGTCCTGCGCCTGCTCCAGGCCAATCCGAAGATGAGCCAGCGCGAGCTGGCTGAAGGTCTTGGCGTCAGCCTGGGCAAGACCAATTACTGTCTGCGCGCGTTGCTGGATCGCGGTCTGATCAAGATGCAGAACTTCCGCAACAGCCAGAACAAGCTCGCCTATACCTATTTTCTGACGCCCGAGGGGATCGCCGAAAAGGCCGGTCTCACGGCGCGTTTTCTGAAAATAAAGGTGGCGGAGTACGAAATGCTGCACAAGGAAATCGAAGCCTTGCGCGGAGAAGTTGGAGAAAGGCCTTCCAGGCAATGAGTTCGGCGCAAATTTTTTGACCGGCCAGGTCGGTGTTTTTGCGCCGAACCGTCTTGGCAGTCGTCCCACGACAAAATCAATCGTAAAAGAAAATGCTCTCTCGTAAATCCATTCTGATTACTGGCGGTACCGGTTCTTTTGGCAAAGCGTTTGTCCGTACGGTGCTGGAACGTTATCCGGATATCAAGCGGCTGGTTATTTTCTCGCGCGACGAACTGAAGCAGTTCGAGATGTCGCAGACGTTTTCCGAAAAGGACCACCCCGCGATCCGCTATTTCATCGGCGATATTCGCGATGAGGCCCGCCTGCGCCGTGCCCTCGAAGGCATCGACATCGTGGTGCACGCCGCCGCGCTCAAGCAGGTGCCGGCCGCCGAGTACAACCCGTTCGAGTGCATCAAGACCAATGTGCTGGGTGCCCAGAACCTGATCGAGGCCTGCCTCGACACCGGCGTGCAGCGCGTCGTCGCCCTCTCGACCGACAAGGCCGCCGCGCCGATCAATCTGTATGGCGCCACCAAGCTCTGTTCCGACAAGCTGTTCGTGGCCGCGAACAATATCAAGGGCAACCGCGATATTCGTTTCAGCGTGGTGCGTTACGGCAACGTGATGGGCAGCCGCGGTTCGGTGATTCCGTTCTTCCTGGCCCGCCGCGCCAATGGCGTGCTGCCGATCACGGATCCCGCCATGACCCGCTTCAATATCTCGCTGCAGGAAGGCGTGGATATGGTGCTGTGGTCGATCGAAAATGCCTGGGGCGGTGAAGTCCTGGTGCCGAAGATCCCCTCGTACCGCATCGGCGACGTGGCGAGCGCCATCGGCCCGGATTGCCGCCAGGAAATCGTCGGGGTGCGCCCGGGCGAGAAGATCCACGAGGAAATGATTACCGCGAGCGACAGTTTCAATACCGTCGACTTGGGCCGTTATTACGCCATTCTGCCCGCCACCAGCCTGTATACGCAGGAAGATTATTGCGCGCAGAACAACGCAAAACCGGTCGAACCGGGTTTTGCCTACGACAGCGGCACCAATCCGGACTTCCTGACCGTCGAACAGCTGCGCTCGCTCATCGAAACCCACGTGATCGGTCATACCGTCGATTAAACCGCCGCCAGGAAAGCCGATGTCCTTCATCCCGTACAGCTGCCAGAACATCAACCAGGACGATATCGACGCCGTCACGGCGGTCCTGCGGTCGGAATACCTGACCCAGGGCCCCGCGATCACGGCATTCGAGCAGGCGTTCGCCGAACGGCACCAGGTGTCGCACGCGGTGGCCGTGGCCAACGCCACCGCCGCCCTGCACATCGCCTGCCTGGCGCTGGGACTCGGCCCGGGCAAGCGCCTGTGGACCAGCCCGAACAGCTTCCTCGCCTCGGCCAACTGCGCGCTGTACTGCGGCGCCGACGTCGATTTCGTCGACATCGACCCGCGCACGCGCAACATGTCGATCGCGCGGCTCGAAGAGAAGCTGGCGGCCGCGGCCGAGCGCGATGCGCTGCCGCACATCGTGGTGCCGGTCGACTTCTCCGGCCTGTCCTGCGACCTGCGCGAAATGCGCGCGCTGGCCGACCGCTACGGGTTCCGCATCCTGGAGGATGCGTCGCATGCCGTGGGCGCCTCGTACCTCGATCGCCCGGTCGGCAGCGCCTGGGCCGACATGACGGTGTTCAGCTTCCACGCGGTGAAGGTCGTCACCACGGCCGAGGGCGGCCTGATCGCCACCAACGACGCGCAGCTGGCGCGCCGCCTGCAGTTGCTGCGGGCGCACGGCATGACGCGCGCGGCCGACGAGCTCGACATCACCGACGAAGGTCCCTGGTACTACGAGCAACACCTGCTGGGCTTCAACTACCGCATCACCGACATCCAGGCCGCGCTCGGCCACTCGCAGCTCAAGCGCCTGGACGCCATGCAGGCCGACCGCATCGCGCTGGCCGACCGCTACGACGAGCTGCTGGGCGACCTGCCGCTGCACCTGCCCGTGCGGCTGGCCGACCGGGTCTCGTCCTGGCACCTGTATGCGGTCGAGATCGACGGCGAGCGCAGCAATGCGTCGCGCCGCGCGGTGTTCGAGGCGCTGCGCAACGCGAGCATCGGCGTGAACGTGCACTACATTCCGATCCACACGCAGCCCTATTACCGCAAGCTCGGCTTCAAGCCCGGCGACTTCCCGGCGGCGGAGCAGTACTACGCCCAGGCGATCTCGCTGCCTCTGTTCCCGGCGCTGACGCACGCGCAGCAGGATCGCGTCGCCCAGGTGCTGCGCGCGGCGCTCGCGGGTTGAACGCCATGCGCATCGCCATCATCCCGGCCCGTGGCGGCAGCAAGCGGATCCCGCGCAAGAACATCAAGCCCTTCGCGGGCAAGCCGATGATCGCCTATGCGATCGAGGCCGCGCGCGACTCGGGCGCGTTCGATCACATCGTGGTCAGCACCGACGACGCGGAGATCGCGGAGATCGCGCGCCAGTACGGCGCCGAGACGCCGTTCGTGCGCCCGCCCGAGCTGGCCGACGACTTCACGCCCACCGTGCCCGTGATCGCGCACGCGATCCAGGCCTGCCTGGACGCTGGCTGGGCCGTCGAGGCCGCCTGCTGCATCTATCCCGGCGTGCCGCTGATGCATGCCGGCGACATCCGCGACGCGCTGGCGCTGCTGGAGCAGGGCGACGCCAAGTACGTGTTTCCGGTCACGGCCTTCCCGGCCGCGATCCAGCGCGCGCTGCGCCGCGACGCCGATGGCACGACGCGGCCCTTCAATCCCGAGTACGTGAACACGCGGACCCAGGACCTGGAGCCGGCCTATCACGATGCCGGCCAGTTCTACTGGGGCCGCACGCAGGCCTGGCTCGACGGCCTGAACATCCATGCCAACGGCCGCAGCATCGTGCTGCCGGAGTGGCGCGTGGTCGACATCGATACGCCCGACGACTGGCAGCGTGCCGAAGCGCTGTACCGCGTGGCGCAGGGAGCGGCTGCGTGATGCAGGTCGCCATCCGGGTCGACGCCGCCCTGGTCAGGGGAACCGGGCACGTCATGCGCTGCCTGTGCCTGGCCGACGCGCTGCGCGAACGCGGCGCGTCGATCGCGTTCGTCACCCGGGACCTGCCGCAGGCCCTGCACACGCTGGTCACCGGCCACGGCCACCAGGTCGTGGCGCTCGAAGGCTGGCCGGGCGCGTCGGCGCCTGCCGCCGACCTGCCCGCCGAAGCCGCCTGGTCGACGGCGCAACAGGATGCCGACGCCGCGCAGACCGTGGCCGCACTGGCCGCGCTGGGCCTGCCGGTGGAGATCCTGGTGGTCGACCATTACGCGCTCGGGCTGCGCTGGGAGCAGGCGGCCCGCGCGGGCGCGGCGCGCCTGGTCGCGATCGATGACCTCGCGCGCGAGCACGATTGCGACGTGCTGCTCGACCAGAATTTCTACGCGGCGCCCGAGGCGCGCTACGCCGGCCGGATTCCCGCCGCTGCGCGCGCCTTGCTCGGCCCGCAGCATGCGCTGCTGCGCCCGGAGTTCCGCAGCCTGCGCGCGGATCTGGCGCCGCGCAGCGGCGCGCTGCAGCGCATTCTGGTGTTCCTCGGCGGCATGGACGCCGCCAACCTGACCGGCCGCGCGCTCGATGCGCTCGATGCGGCGGGTCTCGCGGGCGTGGCCACCGACGTCGTCATCGGCGCCGGCCATCCGCAACGTGACGCGCTGGCCGCGCGCTGCGCCAGCCGCGGCGCCACCACCTGCCACATCCAGACGCCGCACATCGGCGCGCTGATGGCCGCCGCCGATCTGGCGGTGGGCGCCGGCGGCGTGGCCACGTGGGAGCGCGCCGCACTCGGCGTGCCGACGCTGGCCATCTGCATCGCCGAGAACCAGCGCGAGGTGCTGGACGATTGCAGTCGCGCCGGCCTGGTCTGTCTGGCGCCGGCCGACACCGTGCCGGCGCTCACCGAGCAGCTGCGTGCGCTGGCGGCCAATCCGGGCCTGCGCGTGCATCTGTCGCGCCAGGGCATGGCGTGCGTGGACGGTCTCGGCGCGTCGCGCGTGGTGGCCGCCCTGCTCGGCCCCGCGGGCATCGCACTGCGTCCCGCGGGCGCTGACGACAGCGCCGACATCCTGGCGTGGCGCAACGCGCCCGAGGTGCGGGCGGCCTCGCGCAGCGATGCCCCGATCGCCGCCGCCGCGCACCAGGCCTGGTTCGACCGCGTCCTGGCCGACCCCGCGCGGCACCTGCTCGTCGGCGAGCGCGACGGCGCCGGCGTCGGCGTGGTGCGCTTCGATCCCGACGGCCCGCAGTCGTACGAGATCTCGATTTATCTCGCGCCCGGCCGAGCCGGCCGGGGCGAAGGCGCCGCGCTGCTGGCGGCCGCCGAAGCGTGGCTGCGCCGTGCCGAGCCGCAGGCGCGCCTCATTCATGCCGAAGTCATGGCTCACAACGTTGTTTCGCTGCGTCTGTTCGAACGCGGCGGCTACCGCTGGCAATCTTCCCGATACAGCAAGGATCTGGTTCTATGAGCGCTCAACGCGATATCACCATTGGCACGCGCCTGGTCGGCCCCGGCCACGCGCCCTTCATCATTGCCGAGATGTCCGGCAACCATAACCAGTCGCTGGATCGCGCGCTCGAGATCGTCGAGGCGGCGGCACGCACCGGCGCGCACGCGCTCAAGCTGCAGACCTACACCGCCGACACGATGACGCTGGACGCGGACGGGGACGAGTTCCACATCCGCGACGAGAATTCGCTGTGGAAGGGCGAGTCGCTCTACAACCTCTACAAGCAGGCCTACACCCCCTGGGAATGGCATGCGCCGCTGTTCGCCCGTGCGCGCGAACTCGGCATGATCCCGTTCAGCACGCCTTTCGATGACAGCGCGGTCGACTTCCTCGAGTCGCTCGACGTCGCCTGCTACAAGATCGCGTCGTTCGAGAACACCGACCTGCCGCTGATCCGCCGCGTGGCCGCGACCGGCAAGCCGATGATCATCTCGACCGGCATGGCATCGGTGGCCGAGCTCGACGAGTCGGTGCGCGCGGCGCGCGAGGCGGGCTGTCGCGACCTGATCCTGCTGAAGTGCACCAGCACCTACCCGGCCACGCCGGAAAACACCAACATCGCCACCATCCCGCACATGCGCACGCTGTTCGACGTGCAGGTCGGCCTGTCGGATCACACCATGGGCGTGGGCGTTTCCGTCGCCAGCGTGGCGCTGGGCGCCACCGTGATCGAAAAACACTTCACGCTGGCGCGCGCGGACGGCGGCGTCGACAGCACCTTCTCGATGGAACCGGCCGAGCTGGCCTCGCTGGTGGTCGAGACCGAGCGTGCCTGGCAGGCGCTGGGCAAGGTGCAATATGGCGCCACCAGCGCCGAGAAGAAGTCGCTGCAGTTCCGCCGCTCGCTCTACGCGGTGCGCGACATCAAGCAGGGCGAGGTGCTGAACGCCGAGAACGTCCGTGCGATCCGTCCGGGCCTGGGCCTGCCGACGCGGCATCTGGAGCAGGTGCTGGGCCTGCCGGCCGCGCGCGACATCAAGCGCGGCACGCCGCTGTCCTGGGATCTGCTGAAGTAAGCCGGCCATGAGCGGATTGAGTGTCCTGATCATCGGCTGCGGCAACATCGCGGGCGGTTTCGATGCCGAGCGCGCGCCCGATGCCGCGCCGCTGACGCACGCGGGCGCCTTCAGCGAGCACGCGGGCTTCACGCTCGCGGCCTGCGTCGACCCCGACGCGCAGCGCGCGCAGGCCTTCGCGCAGCGCTGGTCGGTGGCGCGTGCCGCCACCTCCCTCGCCGAACTGGCGGCCGCGCCGGGCGACTTCGACGTGATCAGCATCTGCTCGCCGACCGCGCTGCATCCCGAACACCTGGCGGCGGCGCTCGCGCTGCGGCCGCGGCTGATCTTCTGCGAGAAGCCGGTCACGCCCACGCTGGCGCAGACGCGCGAATGGGTGCAGGCCTGCGAGGCCGCCGGGGTGCTGTTCGCGATCAATCACACGCGCCGTTGGGCGCCCGACGTGCAGCGCCTGGCCGCCGAATTGCGGGCCGGCCAATGGGGCGCTGTGCGCGGCGTCGCCGGTCAGTACAACAAGGGCGTACTGAACAACGGCGGCCACATGGTCGACCTGCTGCACGCCTTGCTGGGCGAGCTGTCGGTGGTGTGGGCGGGCCAGCCGATCTGGGATTTCTGGCCCGACGATCCGACCGTGGCGGCGGTGCTGCGCGGGCCCGCGGGCGTGAACGTCTCGCTCAATCCGGCACACGCGGCCGACTACGCCTATTTCGAACTGCAGCTCATCACCGAGCGCGGCGTCATCACCATGGAAGACGGTGGCATGTTTTGGCGCGTGCGGCGCGCCGTGGACAACCCGCATTTCAAGGGATACCGCTCGCTCGAAGCCGGCGAACGCCAGCCAGGCGAGTACGTGCTGGCCATGCGCCGCGCGGTGCAGAACATCCACGCTGCGCTGGAACACGGCGCCGCCCTCGAAAGTACCGGTCATTCCGCCATGCAGGCCCAGGCGGTGTGCGAAGCCCTCAAATCAGCCGCGCTGGCGGCCTAGTCCATTTTCATTTGCGCTGACCATCCTCAGGAACAAGCCATGAGCACCGACAATCTCGCGATTCTGGGCGGCACGCCCGTCATCTCTCGCACGCTCGATCACTTCCACAGCGTGGGCGAGGAAGAGGCGCTGGTCGCCGCCGACGTGGTGCGCTCCGGCGTGCTGTCCGCCTATATCGGCGCGCCCGGCGAGGGCTTCATGGGCGGCGTGCAGGTGCGCGCCTTCGAGGCCCAGGCGGCCGAACACTTCGGCGTCAAGCACGCCATCGCCGTCAATTCCTGGACCTCGGGCCTGATCGCCGCCGTCGGCGCCATCGGCATCGAACCGGGCGACGAGATCATCACCACGCCGTGGACCATGGCCGCCACGTCGACCGCGATCCTGCACTTCAACGGCATCCCTGTGTTCGCCGACATCGATCCGGTCAGCTTCAACATCGATCCCGCTAGCGTCGAGCGCCTGATCACCCCGCGCACGCGCGCCATCCTGGCCGTCGACATCTTCGGCCAGTCGGCCGACATGAAGGCGCTGCGCGCCATCGCCGACAAGCACGGCCTGCGCATCATCAGCGACACGGCGCAGGCGCCGGCGGCGCGCTACTTCGACAAGTACGCGGGCACGCTGGCCGACATCGGCGGCTACAGCCTGAACTATCACAAGCACATCCATTGCGGCGAAGGCGGCATCCTCGTCACCGACGACGACAAGCTGGCCGAGCGCCTGCGCCTGATCCGCAACCACGCCGAAGTGGTGATCAAGAGCAACGATCCGGCCGAGCTCAACAACATGCTGGGCTACAACTTCCGCATGGGCGAGATCGAGGCTGCCATCGCCGCGGTGCAGCTGCGCAAGGTCGACGGCCGCGTCGCCAGCCGCCAGCGCATCGCCGACGAACTCAACGCCGGCCTGGCCGGCCTGGCGGGCCTGTCCACGCCCGAGGTGAGCGAGGGCTGCACGCACGTCTATTACGTGTATGGCATGACGCTCGACGTCGACGCGCTGGGCGTGCCGCGTGCGCGCATCGCCGAGGCGCTGCGCGCCGAGGGCGTGCCGTCGCTGGTGGTGGGCTACCAGAACCTGCACCTGCTGCCGATGTTCCAGAACAAGATCGCCTACGGCGCCAAGGGCTTCCCCTGGACCTCGCCGTACGCCAGCCGCGACGTCGACTATTCGCACGGCATCTGCCCGGTGGCCGAAGACCTGCACGAGCGTCGCTTCCTGGGCCTGAGCATCTGCATGCACGAGTATCCCTCGCAGGACGTGCAGCTGGTGATCCAGGCTTTCAAGAAGGTCTGGGCCAACCTCGACCAGCTCAAGACCGCGGCGCCGATCGCCGCCACGGCCTGAGGCGGGGCGGGTCATGATCCTGCAAGGGCAGAAAGTGCGGTTGCGGCCGTTCACGCCTGACGACGTCAGCGCCGACTATCTCGGCTGGCTGAACGACGCCGAGGTCGTGCGCTTCAGCAACCAGCGCTTTCGCCGCCACGACCAGGCATCGTGTCTGGCCTACCTGCGCTCCTTCGATGGCAGCCCGAATCACTTTCTCAGCGTGCGCGATCTCGACGACGCGCCGCTGGGCACGATGACGGCCTACGTCTCGCCGCAGCACGGCACCGCGGACATGGGCATCATGATCGGCGCGCGCCGGGCCTGGGGCCAGGGCTACGGCCTGGACGCCTGGCGCACGCTGGGCGAATGGTTGCTCGCGCAACCGGGCATGCGCAAGCTGACCGGCGGCACGCTGGCCTGCAACGTGGGCATGGTGCGCATCATGGAGCGCGCCGGCATGCAGCGCGAGGCGGTGCGCGTGGCCCAGGAGCTGGTCGATGGCACGCCGCAGGACATTGTCTACTATGCGAAATTTCGTGACGCCTGAGCTGCCGCCCGGAACGGCGGTGGTGTGCCACGACGCCGGCGCGGCCAACATCATCGTGGCCGGCCTGCGCGCGAGCGGCCGCAGCGACTGGCGGCCCGTGATGCACGGGCCCGCGCACGCGCTGTGGACGCGCGCCTTCGGCGAGCCCGGCACGGCCGACCTGCACGACACCATCGCGCGTGCGCCGATGTTGATCAGCGGCACCGGCTGGGCCAGCACGCTGGAGCACGACGCCCGCCGGATCGCGCGCGACGCCGGGGTGCCGAGCGTGGCGGTCATCGATCACTGGGTCAATTACGCCGCGCGCTTCGAGCGCGATGGCGAGGTGGTGTGGCCAGACGTGTTCTGGGTCACCGACGAGTACGCCGAGGCCGAGGCGCGGCGGGTGTTCGGCGCGCAGGCGCGCATCGAGTGCGTGCGCAACGAATACGTCGAGGCGCAGCTGGCGGCGATCGCCGCCGTCGCGCCCGCGTCTCCCGCCGAGCTGCTCTACGTGCTGGAGCCCACGCGCAACGACTGGGGCCGCGGCGAACCCGGCGAGTTCCAGGCGCTCGACCAGTTCGTGCGCCTGCTGCCCGCGCTGGGCCTGCCCGACGCGCTGCGGATCGTGTTGCGGCCGCATCCGTCGGACCCGCCCGGCAAGTACGACGCTTGGTTGAGCGCGCAACATGACGCGCGGATGGTGCTGGATGTCGAGCCCGACATCGGCGTGTCGATCGGGCGCGCGCGCTGGATCGCCGGCTGCGAGTCGTTCGCGCTGGTGCTGGGCCTGCGCGCGGGCCGCGACGTGATCTGCACCTTGCCGGCCTGGGCGCCGGCCTGCCGCTTGCCCCATCGCGGGATGATTCATTTGAAAGACATCGAGAGTAAGGCGAAATGAAATACTGCTCGCGCTGCTTGCAGCCGGACACCCGGCCCAACACGCACTTCACGCCCGAGGGCATCTGCCCGGCGTGCGACTACTTTTCGCGCCTGAAGAACGTGGACTGGCAGGAGCGCTACGAGATCCTGCAGGATCTGCTCGCCACGTTCCCGCGCCGCCCGGGCCAGCAGTTCGACTGCATCATCGGCGTGAGCGGCGGCAAGGACAGCACGCGCCAGGCGCTGTGGGTGCGCGACAAGCTCGGCCTCAAGCCGCTGCTGGCCTGCCTGAGCTATCCGCCGCAGCAGGTGACCGAGCGCGGCGTGGACAACATCTCCAACCTGATCGAACTGGGCTTCGACGTGGTGCTGTCGGCGCCGGCGCCGACGACGTGGCAGCGGCTCATGCGCGAGTCGTTCCTGCGCTTCACCAACTGGGCCAAGTCGACCGAGCTGGCGCTGTTCAGCTCCGTGCCGCAGCTCGCGATCCGCTACGACATCCCGCTCATCCTGTGGGGCGAGAACCCTGGCCTGCAGCTGGGCGATCTCAAGACGCTGGGCCGCACCGGCTACGACGGCAACAATCTGCGCTACATGAACACGCTGTCGGGCGGCGCGGCCGACTGGATGCTCGAGGCCGGCGTGCAGCCGCGCGACCTGCTGCCCTATCGCTACCCCTCGCCCGAAGAGTTCGACGCGCACGGTCTGCAGATCGTCTACCTGGGCTGGTTCCTGGGGGATTGGTCGCTCGTGAACAACGGCATGTACTCGGCCGCGAGCGGGCTGCAGATCCGTGAAGACACGGTCGAGAACACGGGCGACCTGCTCGGCGTGACCTCGCTGGACGAGGACTGGGTCACGCTGAACCAGATGATCAAGTACTACAAGTTTGGCTTCGGCCGCGTGACCGACTACGTGAACGAAGAGATCCGGCTCGGCCGCGTGACGCGCGACGAGGGCATTGCGCTGGTCGAGAAGTACGACGATGCGTGCGCGCCGGAGTACATCGCCAGCTTCTGCGAATACATCGGCATGTCGGTGGACGATTTCTGGCGCCAGGTGCGCGCCTCGGTGAACCGCACGCTGTTCGACGTGGACGACGCCGGCCGCATCACGCGCCGCTTCCGCGTGGGAGAAGGATTATGAAACGACGCACCATCGGTATCGTCGACTACGGCGTGGGCAACCTCGCCTCGGTGTGGCGCGCGCTGCACAACATGGGCTATCGCTGCCGCATCAGCAGCGAGCGCGACGTGCTGAGCGAGACGGACCTGTTGCTGCTGCCCGGCGTGGGCGCGTTTCCGGCGGCGATGCAGGCGCTGCACGCCTGCAATCTCGTCACGTATCTGCAGGAGCAGGCGCGGAGCGGGCGCCCCATCGTGGGCATCTGCCTGGGCATGCAGCTGCTGGCCGACACCTCGGAAGAGCTGCAGACCACCGCGGGCCTGGGCCTGATCCCCGGCCAGGTGCAGGCGATCCGGCAGGCGCGCTGGCACATCGGCTGGAACAGCATGGAAGTGCTGGGCGACGACGACATGCTGCGCCCCAGCGACGGACAGTCGCTGTACTTCAATCATTCGTATGTGTTCGAGGCGCCCGAGCCGTACCGCGCCGCCGTGGCGCGGCTGGACGGGCAGAGCGAGCCGTTCACGATCGCCGTGCGTCGAAACAATCTGGTGGGGCTGCAGTTCCACCCCGAAAAGAGCCAAGCGGCCGGACGCACGCTGCTGGGCAATGTGATCGAGGGGCTGTGCCGTGCTTAAGAAGCGCCTGATCGGTGTCGTCACCGTCAAGGACGGCTGGGCCGTCCAATCGTTCGGCTATCGCCGCTATCTGCCGCTCGGGCGTCCCGAAGTGCTGATCGAGAATCTCGATCGCTGGGGCGCCGACGAGGTGGTGCTGCAATGCATCGACCGCACCCGCCAGGGCCAGGGCCCCGACTTCGCCCTGCTCGAACGCGTGGCGCGCAAGGGCCTCTCGACCCCGCTCATCTACGCCGGCGGCATCGCGAGCGTGGACGATGGCGTGGCCGTCATCAAGGCCGGTGCCGACCGCATCTGCCTCGATGCCCTGCTGCATGACACGCCGGCCTCGGCGCGTCTGCTGGCCGAGCGCCTGGGCGCGCAGGCCCTGATCGCCGCGCTGCCGCTGTCGGTGGAGGCCAAGGGTCTGCGCTGGCTCGATTACCGCAACGGGCAGCAACAGCCGCTGTCCGACGCGGTGACCGCGCTGCTGCGGGAAGGCGTGCTGTCGGAGGCGCTCGTGATCGACTGGCGCAACGAGGGAACGCCGGGCGCGTTCGATGCGCGCCTGCTCGACCAGTTTCCGGTGGCCGACGTGCCGTTGCTGGCCTTCGGTGGCCTGAGCGAGCCCGGCCAACTGCGCGACACGCTGCAACGCGGGCGCGTGGTGGCGGCCGCGGTCGGGAATTTCCTGAGCTATCGCGAACACGCCGTCCGTCTGTACAAGCAAGAACTCGGTGGCCTGCCGCTGCGCGCACCCGCCGTCGAACGAACCTTCCCGACTCCGACATGAAGCACGCTCTCACCTGCCGCCGCTGCCTGTACACGACCCGTCATCCCCTGGGCCTGACGCTCGACGACGAAGGCATCTGCTCGGGCTGCCGCATCCACGAAGAGAAAGACAGCCTCGACTGGGATGCGCGCTGGGCCCGCCTGCAATCCCTGGTGGCGCCGTATCGCAGCGCGGGCGGCACCACCTACGACTGCATCGTGCCGGTCTCGGGCGCCAACGATTCGTACTACATCGTGCACCTGGTCAAGGAGCGGCTCGGCCTCAACCCGCTGCTGGTGACGTACAACAAGTACTTCAACACGCCGCTGGGCATCCGCAACCTCGCCAACCTGCGCATCCGTTTCGATTGCGACATCCTGGTGCAGAACGTGAACCCGCTGTCGGTGAAGAAGATCACCCGCGCGGCGTTGCGCCAGTTCGGCAGCCTGTACTGGCACTGCCTGGCGGGCCAGACCGTGTTCCCGGTGCAGACCGCGGTACGGTACAAGGTGCCGCTCATCATCTGGGGCGCGCACCAGGGCCTCGAGCAGGTCGGCATGTTCTCGCATGAGCACGAGGTCGAGATGACCCGCCGCTACCGCAAGGACCACGACCTCATGGGCCACGAGGCCGATGACCTGCTCAGCATCTTCGACACGCTCGACGAGGGTGACATCTGGCAGTACCGCTATCCGGAGGATGCCGACCTCGAGTCGGTGGGCGTGCGCGGCCTCTATCTCGGCAACTTCGTGCGCTGGGATCCGAAGGCCCAGCACGAACAGATGGTGCGCACGCACGGCTACGAGTCGGCGCCGTTCGCCCGCACGTTCGACACCTACGACCACGTCGACTGCTTCAACTTCATGGACCTGCACGACCAGCTCAAGCTGTACAAGCATGGCTACTCGAAGGTGACCGATCACGCGTCGCGCGAGATCCGCCACGGCCGTCTGTCGCGCGAGGAAGGGCTGGCGCTGGTGCGCAAGCACGAGCAGGCGCCGGTGCGCCAGACCGACAAGTTCTGCGAGTGGCTCGGCGTGGATCCGCGCGGCCTGCAGTTCATCATGGACCAGCACCGCAACCCCGCGTTCTGGACCCAGGACAAGCCCGGCCAGTGGCGCTTCCATGGCCTGAGCACCCAGGCCCAGCCGGCCGACGCCGAAGCCGTCGCGCCGTGGCGCGACGACCGCGCGTTCACGGCCACCAACGTGCTCGAGTACGAGGGCGTGGACCGCTACATCACGATCGGCAAAGGGTATCCCTGAATGTCCGGCCAGGGCATCCATTCCGCGCTGAAGTACAGGCGGGATATCGACGGCCTGCGCGCGATTTCGGTCGCGCGTCGACCGTCGATGGGCGTGGCTTCGCGGCGTGTTGATATTCGTCATGCCGAGGCCTGTGCCGCCCGGGTGATCATGGAGCGCTCGCGCTGAAGACCAAGTAAAACCATGAAAAAACAAATTCTCTGTCTGTCGCGCGCCTATCTGTCGCGACTGTTTCCCGCGATGGCCGCGCGGCATGCCGGCGCCGATTACTTTCATATCGTGCAGACCGACGCCGAAGAGGCCGACATCCGCGCGCAGGGCGGCAATGTGGTCTTGAATCTCGAGCGCGTGGTGCGCGAGGGCATGGCCCGGGACGAGGCCACGACGTGGCGCGAGCCGGCGGACTTCCGCGCCGTGACCGAGTTCGACTGGTCGCCGATCTACAGCGACCGCAGCCTGGTGAACTTCGCGCCGGCATTGCGCGACCGCATCGCCGGCATCCTGCACGCGGCGGTGGCCGACGTGTTCGCGCGCCATCGCTTCGACGCGTTCGTCAGCGAGCCGGTGGCGATCTTCATCACGCACCTGCTGTTCTACTACTGCCGCAAGCACGGCACGCGCCCGCTGCTGTGGGCCAACAGCTATTGGCCGGACTACTTCTATTTCGTCGACGCGACCGACCTGACCCAGCCGATCCGCACGGCGCCGGTGACCGACGCCGAGGCCGAGGCATTGCGCCAGAAGGTGGAGACGTTCGTCGACGGCGTGGCGCAGGACAAGGCCGGCCCGATCTATCACCACGCGTTTTCGGGCGTGCGCAATTCGCGGCTGGGCTACTTCAAGCAGCGCAAGGGCGAACTGCCGCTGGTGCTCAGGCCGGGCTGGAGCAGCCAGGTGCTGCAACTGCTGCGGCTCGGCCGTGCGAGCTACAAGCGCCTGCGTTTCCCCGGCGGGGCCGACTACATCACGGCGGGATCGGTGGCCGAGCACAAGGCCTACATGCGCTTTCTCATGACGCCGCGCCGCATCTATGATGCGCCGCCGGCCGAGTACAGCGCCGACAACGTCGTGTATTCGCTGCAGTACGAGCCCGAGGCGTCGCTGCTGTACTTCGGCGCTCCGTGTGCCGACCAGATCGCGTTCGTCGAGACCCTCCTGCGCGCCCTGCCCGACGGCAAGGTGCTGTGGGTGAAAGAGCACCCGAACCAGTTCGGTGCGCTGGGTGCGCGCCGCTGGCGCGAACTCAAGCGCCGCTATCACAACCTGCGCTTCGTGCACGGTCGCGAAAACGGCCGCTACCTGCTGCGTTGCGGCCCGCTGATGGTCACCATCACGAGCAGCATGGGCATGGACGCGCTCATCCAGGGCCGCCGCGTGCTGGTGGCGGGCGACGTGTTCTACAACACCTTCACGGGCGCCACGCAGGTGCGCTCCTACGAGGCGCTGGCGCGCGCGCTGAACGAGCCGGTCAACTACACGCCGAGCGACAACGCCGCGGCCAACGTGGGCGAGATGGCCGCGTTCGGCCTGGGCTGCTATCCCGGCGATCCGCAGCCGTCGGCCACGCTGTTTTCCGAGGCCAACCTCGACGCGCTGGTGCGCGCGGTCGACGTCGAGGCCGGGCGCGCGCTGACGCGGGAGGCGACGGCATGATCAAACGCCTGCTGGGGCGCATGCTCTCGATCGAGTCGCACATCCGCGGCCAGATCCGTGTCTCCACCTTCTTCTGGCGCAAGGTGCCGCTGCTGGGCAAGCCGATCTCGCTGATCCTCGACCGGCTGCTGCTGTGGTGCTATGCCATCGATCTGCAGGCGCATTCGATCCGCGTGGCCCAGCTCGCCATCTCGCATCCCGGCGGCGTGCTGCTGGGCGGCAACGGCGTGGTCTCCACCGGCCGCGTGGCGATCATGGCCGGCGTGAAGCTGGTGGCGCGCAGCCCATCCGACCCGGAATATCTGCGGCGCCATGCCACGCGTGAAGTGTTCCGCCTGGGCGACAATGTCGTGATCGGCGCGAACGCCGTCGTGATCGGCCCGATCGATATCTGCGACAACGTGGTCATCGGCGCGATGAGTCTGGTGAACAAATCCATTACCGAGCCCGGCGTGTACGTCGGGACGCCCGTGCGTCGCATCGCCGACGTCAACAGCGACGAGTGGGTCGCGCATCTGCCGAAAATCTGAGTTCCGAGGAGCCATCATGTCGATCCGTTCCGTGGCAAGTTTCATCCGCTGGCGTCTGGTGCCGTTGCGCTATCTGCAGACGCTCTCGACCAACCGCCGTGTCGCGCGCGAGCGCTGGGCCATGCCCTCGCGCGAGATGAACGACGTGCAGACCCGCGGCTATGCGCCGGGCCCGTCGCTCGGCCCGCAGGCGCTGGAGGCGATCTCCGCCATCTACCGGCCGCGCACGGCCGAGGTGCAGGCGCGCACTACCGGCCATCCGTTCGTGAACCTGTTCCGCGCCGAAGACATCCGGGCGGACAACCCCGTGGTGCGCTTCGCGTTCTCCGAGGCCGTGCTGGGCCGGGCCGCCGAATACTTCGGCAACCAGGTGACGCTCGACAGCATCCAGGTGCTGTATTCCTACCCCACCGAGGGCGCGCCGCGCGAGAGCCAGCTGTGGCACAAGGACTACGGCGATTCGCGCTCGCTGCATTGCATGACCTACCTGAACGACGTGCAGGAGCCGCAGGACGGTCCGTTCGCCTTCGTCGACCGCGCCGACAGCGCCCGCATCCGCCGCTCGCCGTTCGTGCGGCGTATCGACGACGCGCAGTTCGCGCGCGAGCTGGGCGACGGCGAGGTGCGTTACTTCAAGGGCACGGCCGGCACCTCGGTGTTCGTCGACCCCGCGGCCTGCTATCACTATGGCAGCCGCTGCCGCAATCCGCGCCTGGCCATCTTCGTGACCTTCAATACCGACCGCCCGTTCGTGCCGCCGATCCCGTTGGTCGACGCCAATGCGCAGGCGCTGTTCGACGTGGCGCGCGAAGTCCGGCCCGACCTGAGCGAGCGCTTCCTGCGCACGCTGCTGCGGCTCAACGGATGACCCCGGTGCGACACCGCGGCCACGGACGGACCGCGCCGTGAAAGCCTTCTTTGCCCTGATGCTGGTGGCCTCGGGCCTGGGTTTCGTCAAGATCCTGGCGCTCGCCAAGATCATGCCGGGCGCGGCCTTCGGCGACTACGTGTCCATCGTCGGCGTGGCCATGCTGTCGGCGAGCGTGCTGAGTTTCGGCGCGATCGAGGGCACCATCAAACGCTACCCGCGCCTGTGGGTGGCCGGCCAGCGCGCCGCGATCGGCAGCGACGCCCGGTCCATCGTCGTGCGCGTGACGCTGCGCTTTCTCGCCGTGGCGGTGCTGCTCGCCGCCATCAACGACGTGTTCGGCTGGTCGTACTCGCGCCTGGACGTGGTGATCGGCACCCTGTTCGGGCTGGGTACGGCGCTGCAGGCGCTGATGGCGTCGTTGCTGCGCGCCGTCGACCGCGCCAGCGCGCTGGCCTCGTTCAGCCTGGCACGCAGCAGCTTTGCCTTCGTCGCGGCCATCACCGGCGGCGCGCTGGCGGGCTGGGAGGGGGCCCTGACGGGCGAGGTGCTGGCCTGTGTGGTGTCGCTGGCGCAAGGGCGCTGGATCGCGCTGCGCGCCTATCGCGACCTGCCCGCCGGCTCGGGCGAGGTGGCCGAACTGGTGCCCGAGAACCGCCACGACGGCCTGCGCCTGTATCTGGCCAACACGCTGTCGTCGGTGACCGGCCTGGGCGACCGCGCCTTCGTGAACGCCGCCCTGGGTGCGGCGGCGGCCGGTTCGTATGGCGTGCTCGCCATGGTGTTCCAGGTGGGGCAGCTGCTGGTCGGCATCCTGGCCCAGCGCATCGGCACCACCTTCATCAAGGCCAGCTATGCCGGCAATACCGGCTACGACGCCGTGCGGCGCATCTGGCTGGTGTTCGCGGGGCTGTTGCTGGTGGCCGGCGGCATGGTCGGCACCCTGCTGCTGCTCGAATGGCTGAACTGGCCCGCGTCGTTTTTCGATAAATACACGCTCTCGCCGCTGTCGATAATCCTGGCGGGCGGCGTTGCCGCCATGCAGATATATACGGTGATCGAGTTTTATCTGTTGTCGCGCGACCAGGAAAATGGCGTATTGGCGGCCAGTATAATCGGCGCCATTTTGCTGGTGGGCTGCTTCATAATCGGAAGCCATAATGCCTGGCCGCTGGAATGGTTCATCGGATCCGTATTCCTCGCCAAGGCCGCGCAGCTGCTCGCGCTGGTGGTCGCCGGCAGGGCGGCACGATGAGGCCGGCCGTGCGGGCGTGGCCGCCAGTCAGTGATACGCGGAGAGCGTCATGTACGTAGTGTGTGGCCTGTTCCTGCTGGCAACCGTATTTCCCTATACGCAGATCGTGCCGTCCAGCGGCTATACCCAGCCCTATGCGATGCTGCTGGGCAGCATGATTTTCCTGATGCGCTTCACGCCGATCTGCGCGGCCATGAGCCGCCATGACCGCTGGGCGCTGTTCGGCTTGGCGCTGCTGGGCGTGTCGGTATTCTTCCTCAGCGCGTTTCCGTACGACAACGTGCAGGAGATCAAATACCTGCTGAATTATCTGTCGCCGCTGGTGGTGGGCGGGGCGGCGCTGTTCTGCGCCACCCGTTACCCCGAGCTGACGCGGCGCGTCGTGCTGTTTGCCCTGTTCGCGTGGTTTTTCACCGCGATCGTGCAGTGGCGCATCAAGCCGGACTTCCTGGCCTTCCTGGTCGGGCCCTGGGCCGGCGTGGCGCTCGACATGGCGGCCTCGGGCCGCGGCGTGCTGTCGCTGGCCCCCGAGCCCACCCATCACGCCTTCCACATGATGCTGCTGGCCGCCGCGGCCAGCCTGCTGGGCCTGGGGCGCTGGGTGGTGCTGCTGTGCCTCGTTTCGGTGCTGATCCTGGCCAAGTCGTCCAACGCGCTGCTGGTGCTGGCGCTGGGTTTCGCATGGTTCGCCTGCCTGCGCCCGACCCGCTTCGTGGTGGTGGCCGCCGCCGGCCTGCTCGGGCTCAGCCTGCTGCTCAGCCTGCACGACAGCGTGCTGCCCAGCGGCAGCCGGATGGCCATCCTGCTGGGCGAAATGCTGCAGGACCCGTCGCAGTTGTTGCGAGATCGCAGCGCCAACGCGCGCCTGGGCGGTCTGGCGGCCTCCACGATGTATCTGTTCCAGGACTGGCTGATGCCGCACGGGATGGGTTTCGACGCCTGGCAACAGGCCGCGGCCTCCATTCTCAAACAGTTCGACTGGCTGTTCTCCATCAGCGACGGCGGGCCGCCCTCGGGCTACGGCATCCTGGTGTTCCAATGTGGCCTCCTGGCCGTGCCGCCGCTGGCGATCATCATCTCGCGCATCGCCTCGGTCCCCGTGCCGCGGCCGCAGCGCTTCATCGTGCTGTCGGCGATCGTGGTGTTCCTGTTTCAGTTTTATGTGTCGTCACCGATGTTTGGATTCATTTACGCGATGGCGATCTATGCTCACCGGCGCATGCTGGCCCCGGAGGTGGCGGATGTGCGAGTGGGTGCCGGCCCCCGCCCCGTGTCCCTGGCGCCGGAGGGCGGGTCGCTACAATTGGTAAAATTTCGCGCCTGAACGCCGACAGGCGCTGGCAGCCGCGCCGACCGGGGACGCGGGCCGTCGGACGTGGCTTGGTAATAAATCTATGAAAATACTGATCAGTGGGGGAGCCGGATTCATCGGCTCGGCGGTCGTACGGCATGTGCTGCGCGACACGCCACATAGCGTGGTCAACGTCGACAAGCTCACCTACGCGGGCAATCTGGCCTCGCTGGCCGAGTGCGCGGACGACCCGCGCCATGCCTTCGAGCGGGTCGACATCTGCGACCGCGCCGAGCTCGACCGCGTCCTGCGCGAACACCGGCCCGACGCGATCATGCACCTCGCGGCCGAGTCGCACGTGGACCGCTCCATCGACGGACCGGCCGACTTCGTCCAGACCAACCTGGTCGGCACCTATACCCTGCTCGAAGCGGCGCGCGCCTACTGGGCCACGCTCGAGCCGGCTGCCCGCCAGGCATTCCGTTTCCACCATATTTCCACCGACGAGGTCTACGGCGACCTGGAGGACGACGAATCGCTGTTCGTCGAGACCACGCCGTACGCGCCGAGCTCGCCCTATTCGGCCACCAAGGCCGGCTCCGACCATCTCGTGCGCGCCTGGCACCGGACGTTCGGCCTGCCCGTGCTGGTCACCAACTGCTCGAACAACTACGGCCCCTATCACTTCCCCGAGAAGCTGATCCCGTTGATGATCCTCAACGCGCTGGAGGGCAAGCCGCTGCCGATCTATGGCAAGGGCGACCAGATCCGCGACTGGCTGTACGTCGAGGACCATGCTCGCGCCCTGGTCACGGTGCTGACGGCCGGCGCGGTGGGCCAGACCTACAACATCGGCGGCCACAACGAGAAACGCAATCTCGACGTGGTGCATGCGCTGTGCGACCTGCTGCAGGCGCTGCGGCCGCGCGCCGAGGGCCACTACCGCGACCTGATCACCTATGTGCAGGACCGCCCCGGCCACGATCGCCGCTATGCGATCGACGCGGGCAAGATCGAGCGCGAGCTCGGCTGGCGTCCGCGCGAGACCTTCGAGACCGGCCTGCAAAAGACGGTGCAGTGGTACCTGGACAACTCCGGGTGGGTGGACGGCGTCAAGAGCGGCGCCTACCGCCAGTGGCTCGACAAGCAATACGGCGAGCAGGCGGGCACGCGATGAAGATCCTGCTGCTGGGCAAGAACGGACAGGTGGGCTGGGAGCTGCAGCGCGCGCTGGCGCCGCTGGGCGAGCTGGTGGCGCTGGATCGCCATGGCGAGGCCGGGCTGCACGGCGATCTGGCCGATCCCGCCGCGCTCGCGGCCACGGTGCGCGCGGTGCGCCCCGACGTGCTCGTCAACGCGGCCGCCTACACCGCGGTCGACCGGGCCGAGCAGGAGCGCGAGCTGGCCTGGACCATCAATGCCGAGGCGCCCGGCGTGCTCGCGCGCGAAATGGCCGCCCTGGGCGGCTGGCTGGTGCACTATTCCACCGATTACGTCTTCGACGGCAGCGGTACGATGGCACGTGCCGAGGATGCCGAAGTCGGCCCGCTCAATGAATATGGCCGCAGCAAGCTGGCCGGCGAGCGGGAGATCGCGAGCAGCGGCGTGCGCCATCTCACGCTGCGCACCAGCTGGGTCTATGCAGCGCGAGGCGGCAACTTCGCCAAATCGATGCTGCGCCTGGCCGCCGAGCGGCCGCAGTTGCGCGTGGTCGACGACCAGATCGGCGCGCCCACCGGCGCGGACCTGATCGCCGACGTGACCGCGCTGGCGCTGTTGCAGGCGCGCGAGCGTGATGCGCTGGCCGGGTGCTATCACCTGAGCGCCGCGGGCGAGGTGTCGTGGTGCGATTACGCACGCCACGTGATCGACACCGCGCGCGCGCTCGGCAAGACGCTCGCGGTGCAGGAGGTCCTGGGCATCCCCTCGGCAGAGTATCCGACGCCGGCGCCGCGTCCGCGCAATTCGCGCCTGGACACGTCGCGCCTCCAAGCGGCCTTCGGCCTGCGCCTGCCGCACTGGCGCGCGGGCGTGACGCGCATGTTGAACGAAATCCTGACGAACTGATCATGACATCCCGCAAAGGCATCATTCTGGCCGGAGGTTCCGGCACCCGGCTGCACCCCATCACGCTCGGCGTCTCCAAGCAGATGCTGCCGATCTACGACAAGCCGATGATCTACTACCCGCTGTCGGTGCTGATGCTGGCGGGGATACGCGACATCCTGATCATTTCGACGCCGGTCGACCTGCCGGCCTTCCAGAAGCTGCTCGGCGACGGGTCGAACTTCGGCATTTCGCTCAGCTACGCGGAGCAGCCCTCGCCCGACGGGCTGGCGCAGGCCTTCCTGATCGGCGAATCGTTCATCGGCCACGACGACGCCTGTCTGATCCTGGGCGACAACATCTTCTATGGCCAGAGCTTCTCGGCCAACCTGAAGGCCGCGGCCAGCCGCAAGCAGGGCGCCACTGTGTTCGGCTATCACGTCTCGGATCCCGAGCGCTTCGGCGTGGTGGAGTTCGACGCGCAGCGCAAGGCCATCAGCATCGAGGAAAAGCCGGCCAAGCCCAAGTCGAACTACGCCGTCACCGGCCTGTATTTCTACGACAACGACGTGGTCGAGATCGCCAAGTCGATCAAGCCCTCGGCGCGCGGCGAGCTCGAAATCACCGACGTGAACCGCTGCTACCTGGAGCGCGGCTCGCTCAACGTCGAGATGCTGGGCCGCGGCTTTGCCTGGCTCGACACCGGCACGCACGAGTCGCTGCTCGAGGCCAGCCACTTCGTGAGCACCATCGAGCAGCGCCAGGGGCTGAAGGTGGCGTGCCTCGAGGAGATCGCGTTCCATGCGGGCTGGATCGACGCCGCCAGCCTCGATGCGCAGGCCGAGCGCCTGGCCAAGACCGGCTACGGCCAGTATCTCAAGAAGCTGTTGCAGGAGCCCACCCGATGAAGCTGACCCAGACCCGCCTGCCCGAGGTCGTGGTGATCGACCTGACGCTGTTTCCCGACGACCGCGGCTGGTTCGCCGAGAGCTACAGCGACCGGCGCTTCCACGACGGCCTGCGCGCCTTCGGACTGACCCCGCCGCGCCCCTTCGTGCAGGACAACCATTCGCTGTCGGCCAAGGGCGTGCTGCGCGGCCTGCACCTGCAGAAGGCGCCGCATCCGCAAGGCAAGCTCGTGCGCGTGGTCGCCGGCGCGGCCTTCGACGTCGCGGTGGACGTGCGCGTGGGTTCGCCCACCTTCGGCCAGTGGGTCGGCGTCGAGCTCAGCGCGGCGAATCACCGCATGCTGTGGATTCCCGAGGGCTTTGCGCATGGCTTCATGGCGCTCGAAGACGACACGCATTTCCTCTACAAGACCACCGACTACTACGCCCGCGATTGCGAGCGCGCCGTGCGCTGGGACGACCCGGCCATCGGCATCGAGTGGCCCGACCTGACGCCCGTGCTGGCGGCCAAGGACGCCGAGGCGCCCACGCTGGCCGAGGCGCGCGACGCAGGCGATCTTTTCTGAATTCACCATGACGATCAAAACTGTACTGATTACCGGCGGCGCGGGCTTCATCGGCTCGCACCTCACGCCGAAACTGCTGGCCCGCGGCCTGGCCGTGCGCATCCTCGATCCGCTGATCCCGCAGGTGCATAACGCCGTGCCCGCCGGCCTCGAATGGCTCGAGCAGCCCGGCGTCGAATTCGTGCGCGGCAGCGTGACCTCGCGCCCCGACCTGGAGCGCGTGCTCAAGGGCGTGGATGCGATCGTGCACCTCGCCGCCGAGACCGGCACCGGCCAGTCGATGTACGAGATCGCGCGCTACAACGAGGTCAACAGCCAGGGCACCGCGCTGCTGTTCGACGTGCTGGGCAAGATGGACGGTCACGCGGTCAACCGCGTGGTGCTGTCGTCGAGCCGTTCGGTCTACGGCGAGGGCGCCTACGAGCGCCCCAGCGACGGCGCGCGGGTGTTCCCCGGCATGCGCACCGGCGCCGAGCTGTCGGCCCAGCAATGGGAGCCGCGCTGCCCGCAGACGGGCGAGGAGCTGCGCATGGTGCCCACGCGCGAGAGCGATCCGCTCTCGCCGGCCTCGATCTACGCGGCCACCAAGTACGCGCAGGAAGACCTGGTGCGCATCGCCTGCCAGGCGGGCGGCATCGGCTATGCCATCTTCCGCCTGCAGAACGTCTACGGCGAACGCCAGTCGCTGCACAATCCCTACACCGGCATCCTCTCGATCTTCTCGACCAAGATCCGCCGCGGCTCCGAGCTGCCGCTGTTCGAGGACGGCCTCGAAAGCCGCGACTTCGTGCACGTGGACGACGTGACCGATGCGCTGCTCGGCGGCGTGCTGGCGGCCGAGTCGCCCGACTGCGTGATCAACGTCGGCAGCGGCGTCGCCACCTCGGTGCGCGAAGTGGCCGAGGAGCTGTCGCGGGCCTACGGCAAGGAGCCGAACGTGGTCGTCACCGGCCAGTTCCGGATCGGCGACATCCGCCACAACATCGCCGACGTGACCCTGCTGCGCGAAAAGCTGGGCGTGACGCCGCGCGTCTCGCTGGCCGAGGGCCTGCGCCGCTTCGCGGCCTGGGTGCTGGAGCAGCCCATCGCCGAAGACCGCCTGGAGCAGGCCAATCGCGAGCTGCGCGAACGCAAGCTGATGAACTGACCATGGAACACGCCGTTCCCGTCCGTCTCGGCCTGCGCGCCCTGCTGCGCGCCGACCTGGTGCGACAACGCGAGTTGTTCGCCGCCGGCAACACGCGCCGCCTCTGGCTGAGCGCGCTGTCGCCGCGCTTCGCGCCGGTGCTGCTGTGCCGCCTGGCGCAATGCAGCGACCGCGCCGGGCTGGGTCCGTTGGCGAAGGTGTTCTCGCTGCTGAACTTCATGGTGTTCGGGCTGGAGATCGCGCCGCGCTGCGACATCGGGCCGGGCGTGTTCTTCCCGCACACCCAGGGCACCGTGATCGGCGCGCAGCGCATCGGCGCCAACGCCGTGATCTACCAGGGCGTCACGCTGGGCGCGCGCGACCTGGACTTCACCTACGACGCCGCGCACCGGCCGGTGTTGGGCGACAACGTGATGTGCGGCGCCGGCGCCAAGATCCTGGGCGGCATCACGGTCGGCAACAACGTGACCGTGGGCGCCAATTCCGTGCTGCTGATGTCGGTCCCCGACCGGGTGGTCGTGGCCGGCATCCCCGCGCGCGTGGTTCGCGGCTCTCCTGAAGGCACCGAATGATCTCGCTGCAAAACAAACGGGTGCTCTACGTGGCGCCCAAGTTCTTCGGCTACGAACAGGACATCGGCGAGGAGTTCCGCCGACGCGGCGCCCACGCCGATTTCCTGCTCGACCGGCCGTTCAACACGCCCTTCATGACAGCGGTAACGCGCTTCAAGCGCGACTGGATCATCAAGGCCGCCGACCGCTATTACCGCGACGCGCTCGCGGCCCTGCCGGGCGCCGACTACGACCTGGTGTTCGTGGTGAATGGCCAGACGCTGTCCGAACAGACGCTGCAGGACTGGCGCAAGCGCTTTCCCGGCGCGGTGTTCGTGATGTACATGTGGGATTCGTTCGGCAACCGCCCCAACGCGGTGACGAACATGAAGTACTTCGACCATGTCTTCACGTTCGACCGCAACGACGCCGAACGCTACCAGCTCAATTTCCGCCCGCTGTTCTTCGTGCGCGGCTTCGAGCGCGAGCCGGTGGCGCAGCCCGACTACGACATCAGCTTCGTGGGTACGGCGCACACCGATCGCTACGCCGTCGTCTCGCGCGTGAACGCCGCCTTGCCGGCGGGCGCCGTGCCGCACTGGTACCTGTACCTCCAGGCGCCTTGGGTCTACTGGGCCTACCGCGTGCTGTATCGCGACTTCCGCAACGCGCCGCGCTCGGCGTTCCGCTTCGAGCCGCTGGCGAAGGCCACGGTGCAGTCGATCTTCAACAACTCGCGCGCCATCCTCGACGTGGAGCACGCGCAGCAGACCGGCCTGACGATGCGTACCCTCGAGACGCTGGGCGCGCGCAAGAAGCTGGTCACCACCAATACCGCCGTGCGCGACTACGATTTCTATCGTCCCGCCAACGTCTGCATCATCGATCGCCAGCAGCCCCGCATCCCCGACGATTTCTTCACGCGGCCCTACGAAGACATCGCGCCGGAGATCTATCAGCGTTATCGCCTCGAGGGCTGGCTCGACGAAATGCTGGCCGCGACCGGCCGCTTCTAGAGTTCCGTGATGTCTACGCTTTCCACTCTCTACTGGGTGCTGCCCCTGGCGCTGGTGCTGTCGGTCTGGATGACCGGCCAGCTGCGCCGCTATGCGCTCGCGCGCAGCATCATCGACGTGCCCAACGCGCGCAGTTCGCACACCGCGCCCACGCCGCGCGGCGGCGGCGTCGCCATCGTGGTGACGTTCCTGCTGTTGTTGCCGCTGCTCACGGCCTACGGGCTGGTGGCCGGCACCACGGCGCTGGCCGTGGGCGGGGCCGGCCTGCTGATCGCGGTGATCGGCTTTCTCGACGACCATGGCCACGTGGCGGCGCGCTGGCGCCTGCTGGCGCATTTCAGCGCGGCCGCCTGGCTGCTGTATTGGGTCGGCGGCATGCCGCCGGGCGTGCTGCCCGCGCTGGTGCCGGGCTGGCTGGCAAACGTGCTGGCCGCCTTCGGCCTGGTGTGGCTGCTCAACCTCTACAACTTCATGGACGGCATCGACGGCATCGCCAGCGTCGAGGCGCTGTCGGCCTGCATCGGCATCGCCGTGTTGTACGGCCTGCTGGGCGCGCCCGAGCTGGGCGCGGTGCCGATGCTGCTCGCGGCCGCCGTGTGCGGCTTCCTGGCCTGGAATTTCCCGCCGGCGCGCATCTTCATGGGCGACGCGGGCAGCGGCTTCCTGGGGATCGTGCTGGGCGCCCTGGTGCTGCAGGCGGGCTGGCTCGATCCGGTGGCGTTCTGGGCCTGGATCATCCTGCTCGGCGTGTTCATCACCGATGCCTCCTGGACCCTCGCGCGCCGCCTGCTGCGGCGCGAGAAGGTCTACGAGGCCCACCGTTCGCACGCCTACCAGTACGCCTCGCGCCAGGCGGGGCGCCACCTGCCGGTGACGCTGGCGGTCGCCGCGATCAATGTTTTCTGGTTGTTGCCGTGGGCCCTGCTGGTGGGCACAGGCGGGGTGCATGCGGGCCTGGGCGTGGTCTGCGCCTATGCGCCGTTGCTGGTGCTGGCGTGGCGGTTTCGCGCCGGGCAGCGCGAGCCGGCGCCTGCCTGACCCGGTACGTGCCTGCTGACGGCAGCGGCGGCGGCGAGTAGAGTATTCCGTTATGCTGCGCCCGGCGCGTGTCCGGCCTCATGCGGGCCGCAGCGGCTGCGTTCCACGCGAAATAACCAAACAACATCGTTGCAAGGTGCAGCTTTTGAGCAACACTTTCCGTTCCCTGCTGGTATTCCTGTTCGACATCCTCGCCGTGGTCGTGGCGTGGGTCGGCGGCTTTTTCATTCGATTCAATTTCGATATGCCGCCGTCCTACTATGTGGGCTCGATGTTCCAGTGGTTGCCAGTGCTCGCGCTGGTGCATGCCGTGGCCTGTCGCCTGGCTGGCCTGTACCGCGGCATGTGGGTATTCGCCAGCCTTCCCGACCTGCGCCGCGTGCTCAAGGCGGTGGGCGTCTCGGCGCTCGCCCTGTGCGTGCTGCGCGCGATCAGCGTGAACGAAGCCACGATCCCGCGCTCGCTGCTCGTGCTCTATCCGCTGCTGCTGATCCTCATCATGGGCGGCGGCCGCGCCGCCTGGCGCATGTGGAAGGAACACCGTCTGTACGGCCGCCTGGCGGGCCAGGGCAAGCCGGTGGTGATCGTGGGCGCCGGCACCAGCGCCAACATGCTGTTGCGCGACCTCCAGCGCAGCGCCGACTGGCAGGTGGTCGCGCTGGTGGACGACGATCCCAAGAAATGGGGCCGTGAGCTCTACGGCTATCCGGTCGTGGGCGCGATTTCGCAGCTGCCCGAGGTGCTGGCGCAGAAAAAGGCCAACCACGTCATCCTGGCGATGCCTTCGGTCAGGGCCGAGGCCCGCCGCAAGGTGATGGACCTCTCCGTGCGTGCCGGCGCGCAGGTGTTCACCGTGCCCAGCGCGGATGAGTTGCTGAGCGGCCGCATCGCCATCAGCAGCATGCGGCCGGTCGATATCGAAGACCTGCTGGGCCGCGAGCCCGTGCGCATCGATTCCGCGCCGGTCGAAGACATGCTGGCCGACAAGGTCGTGCTGGTGACGGGCGCCGGCGGTTCCATCGGCAGCGAGCTGTGCCGCCAGCTGGCGCGCTTCAAGCCGCGCGCGCTGGTGCTGGTGGAGTCGAGCGAGTTCGCGCTCTACAACATCGAGCAGTGGCTGTCGCAGCACTTCCCCGACCTGCGGCGCGTGCCGCTGGCCGGCGACGTGAAGGACGCCCAGCGCATGGACGAGATCTTCGGCCAGCATCGCCCCGACGTGGTGTTCCACGCCGCGGCCTACAAGCACGTGCCGCTGATGGAAGTCGGCAACGCCTGGCAGGCGGTGCGCAACAACGTGCTCGGCACCTACTGCGCCGCCGAGGCGGCCGCGCGCCATGGCGCCCAGCGCTTCGTGCTGATCTCCACCGACAAGGCGGTCAACCCCACCAATGTGATGGGAGCGACCAAACGCTTCGCCGAGATGATGTGCGAGGCCCTGGCCAAGACCTATCTCAACACCAGTTTCGAGATCGTGCGCTTCGGCAATGTGCTGGGCAGCGCGGGCAGCGTGATCCCCAAGTTCCAGGAGCAGATCGCCCGCGGCGGTCCGGTCACGGTCACCCATCCCGACATCAACCGCTTCTTCATGTCGATCCCCGAGGCGGCCCAACTGGTGCTGCAGGCGGCGGCCATGGGGCAGGGCGGCGAGATCTTCGTGCTCGACATGGGCCAGCCGGTCAAGATCGTGGACCTGGCGCGCAACATGATCCGCCTGTCGGGCCACACCGAAGACCAGGTTCCGATCCACTTCACCGGCCTGCGCCCGGGCGAGAAACTCTACGAAGAGCTCTTGGCCGACTCGGAACAGACGCGCGAGACCTGCCATCCCAAGCTGCGCATCGCGCGCTCGCGGGCGGTGCCCGACACGTTCCTGCCGGAGGTCCGCGCCTGGATCACCCGGCTCAGCCCGGTCAGCGACGACGACGTGCGCGCGGGGTTGCGTCACTGGATGCCGGAGTACCAGCCCAACCCCGACGGCGTCTGCGACGGCGAGGCCGCGCCCGCGGCGGCGCCCCAGGATGCGAAAAAAACCTCGGTGCCCGCACCCCGGGTATCACTGCTGCAGTAGCCAATTGTTGTACATTCCGAGGATTTACCGAACCTGCGCCGTCCCCACGGCGCTTCCTCATTGATGGCCACACGCATACTGATCGTCCGCACCTCCTCGCTAGGCGACCTGGTGCACATGCTGCCCGCGATCTCGGATATCGCCCGGCATGTACCTGATGCCAAGATCGACTGGATCGCGGAGGAAGCCTTCGCGGAGATTCCGGCATGGCATCCGGCGGTCGGCAACGTCATCAAGGTGGCGCATCGGCGCTGGCGCAAGGCCTGGTGGTCGGAGCAGGTGCGGCGCGAGCGCGCGGAGCTGCGGCAGCGGCTGCGCTCCGAGCCCTACGACATCGTGCTCGACATGCAGGCCCTGCTGAAGTCGGCCTGGCTGGTGCGCCAGACGCACGGCGTGCGCCACGGGCTGGACTGGCGCTCGGCGCGCGAGCCGCTGGCCTCGCTGTTCTACAACGTGCGCCATCGCGTGGAATTCTGGCAGCCGGCCGTGATCCGGCAGCGCAAGCTGGCCGCGCAGACCTTCGGCTACACCTACGCGGGGGCGCCCGACTTCGGCCTGCAGGGCTTCGCGCGGCCCATGACCGATCCGCTGCCCGAGCTCTCGCTGGGCGGCGACGACGGCCGCCGCCTGCATCACGTGAACAGCGACCGCGGCTATGCGGTCATCATGCCCTCGGCCAGCCGCGACGACAAACTCTGGCCCGAAGACGACTGGCGCGCCGTGTTCCGGCGCCTGCAGAGCGCGGGCTGCACGCTGCGCCTGCTGGCCGGCAACGAACAGGAATCGCAGCGCGCCGCCGCGCTGGTGTCGGGCATGGAGGGCGTGGAGATCATGCCGCGCATGGACCTCACCTCGGTGGCCCGCCTGCTGGCCGGCGCGCGCCTGATGGTGGGCCTGGACAGCGGCCTCACGCACCTGTCGGCGGCCCTGGGCCGGCCGACCATCGGCATCTATCGTGCCTCCACCCCGGTGCGCACGCCGCTGGTGGGCTCCAACTTCACCGCCAGCCTGGGCGATCGCGGCGCCTCGCCGTCGCGCGAGGCCGTGATGGCCTCGGTGGAACAGGCGCTGGCGGCGTCCTGAGATGCGCCGCGGCGGCTACACCCTGGCCCTGCGCGCGCTGGCGCCGCTGCTGTGGCTGTTCATGTGGCGCCGCGCGCGTCGCACGCCCGGCCAGTGGGAGATCCTCGGTTCGGCCCGCTTCGGCCACGTTCCCTCCGCCGTCCTGCATGACGATGCCCCGGTCTGGGTGCATGCGGTCAGCCTGGGCGAGACCCGCGCCGCCCAGCCGCTGATCCAGGGCCTGCTCGACGCCGGCCTGCCGGTCTTGCTCACGCACATGACCGCCACCGGGCGTGCCGAGGGGGCGCGCCTGTTCGAGGCCGCGATCGCGCGCGGCCAGCTACGCCAGACCTGGCTGCCCTACGATTTCCCGGCCTCCGCCCGGCGTTTCATCGCCGCGGTGCGGCCGCGCTGCGGTCTCATCGTCGAGCGCGAGATCTGGCCCAACGTGCTGGCCGAGGCCAGTGCGGCCGGCGTGCCGCTGGCGCTGGTCAATGCGCGGTTCTCGCCCGGCTCGCTGCGCCGGGCGCGGCGCCAGGGCACGGTGATGCGCGAGGCGCTGGGCCGGCTCGATCGCGTGCTGGCCCAGACCGCCGACGACGCCGCGCGGCTGGCCGAGGCCGGCGCCCACGGCGTGCAGGTCACCGGCAATCTCAAGTTCGACCTCACCCTGCCGCCCGCGCTGCTGGCGGCGGGACGCGACTGGCGCGTCGCCAGCACCCGGCCGGTCATCGTGATCGCCAGCACGCGCGAAGGCGAGGATGCGATGTTCGCGGCCGCCATCGCCGCGGCCCGGGCGCGCTCGCGCGCGCTGTTCGTGCTGATCCCGCGCCACCCGCACCGCTTCGACGAGGCCGCGGCGCATCTCGAGGGCGCCGGCCTGCGCTGCGTGCGCCGCTCGCAGGCGCCACAGGTGCCGGGCGACGAGATCGATGTGGTGGTGGGGGATTCGCTGGGCGAGATGCCGTTCTATTACGCCAGCGCCGACGTGGCCATCGTGGCCGGCAGCTTCGCGCCGTTCGGCGGGCACAACCTGATCGAGGCCTGCGCGGCAGGCACGCCGGTGATCGTGGGGCCGCACACGCACAATTTCGAGCAGGCGGTGGCCGACGCGATCGAGGCCGGCGCGGCCGAACGCGCGGCCGATGCGGCCGCGGCGGTGACGCTGGCACTGGATTGGGTGCAGGACGCGCCGGCGCGCGCGCGCAGGGCGCAGGCCGCGCAGGCCTGGACGGCGGCCCATGCCGGCGCGGTGAAGCGCACGCTGGCCGCCCTGGCCGACTGGCTCGGTCCAGAGCGCCCCTCAGGACGCCCCTCTGCAGGGCGCCCCTTTGCAGGGCGCCCCTGAATCTCAGGGCGCGCGGCCCTGGCTGGCCGCGGTGAGCGGCAGGACGGCGACGCGGTCGGCGTTCAGTTCCTGGGCGGCGCGGCGGTAGTCGCGGCCTTCATCGTCGGGGCGCACCCCGAGCCAGCCCTGGCCCAGGCCATAGGCCCAGACGTTGGCCAACACGATCAGGAAAAACAGAATGCGCATGGATCGGGCTCTCCGTGGGTCGGATCGACTGCGAGCTTATCAGGACTGCACGGCGCCGTGCGCCACCAGCGCGGCCAGGCCGTCGAGCACCGGCCCCGCCAGCACCTGCGGCATCGCGACCGCGCCGGCGTCCGCCAGCAGCCGTTCGGTTTCCTCGCGCACCTCGGGCCAGCCGCCGCCCGCCACGTAGATCTCCGGCGCGACGCCATAGCGGCGCTCGGCCACCAGCCACTGGCGCACCAGGGCGCCGGCCTGGGCCGCGCCGATGCCGCTGGCGATGGCCTGGACCGTGTTGGTGGGGAAGTCGGCGATGGCGCCTTCGGCGAAGGGCAGGTTGGCGGTGCCGCGGTTGAGCGCGTTGCGCATCATGGCCGGGCCGGGCAGGATCAGGCCGCCCGGGAAGGCGTTGTCGGGCGCGATGGTGTCGATGGTGGTGGCCGTGCCGAAGCAGGCCAGCAGCACCGGCGGGCGCTGCGCCGGCAGGCGTGCCAGCACGCCCAGCAGCGCGGCCCAGCGGTCGGCGCCGAGCTGCTCGGGCCGGTCGTAGTGGTTGTGCAGGCCGAGCGCCTCGCGGCGCGACTGCTGCCAGTGCACGGCGCAGCCGCGGCTCGACAGGGTGTCGGCGATGGCCTGGCCGCGCTCGGCGCCGGCCACGTTCACGCCCACGGCCTGGGCGGGCCGCTGCGGCAGCGTATCGAGCCAGCGGCCCAGGGCCTCGAAATCCAGGTTGTCGAAGGCCAGCGGCTGGTCTTCGCGGCCGCCGTCGGCGTGGCGCAGGCCGATCTTCAGGCGGCTGTTGCCGGAGTCGATGAGCAAGGTGGTGGCGGGCGGGTTCATGCGCGCGCCCGGACCGAGATCTCGCCCACCGACACGGTGATCGTGCCCTGCTCGGTACGCACCTGCAGGCGGCCGAATTCGTCGAGACCGCAGGCGATGCCTTCGTGCAGCACGCGGCCCTGGTCCTGGACGGTGACCGGGCGCCCGATCAGCGCGTCGAGCGCGGCGTAGCGCGCCTGGAAGGCCTCGAAGCCGCCTTGCTCGAGCGCCGCGACCGCGTCCTGCCAGGACAGGGCCAGCGCGGCGACCAGCTCGGCCACGCCGGCGGCCGGCCCGGCGTCATGCGCGGTGACCTGGCTCCAGTCGGCCACCTCGCGGCCGAGCGCGGCGCTCAGGCCCGCGGCGTCGCGCAGGTTCAGGCCCATGCCGATCACCACGGTGTGGGTGTCGCGGCCGGGCGTGCGGATCGATTCCACCAGGATGCCGGCGAGCTTGGCGTCGTGCCATTGCAGGTCGTTGGGCCATTTGACGCACAGCCCGCTCGCACTGCTCAGCGTGCGCAGGGCCTCGCAGGCGGCCAGGCCGGACAGCGGCGAAATCGCCGGCAGCCGTGCCGGCGGCACGCGGATCTCATAGGCACAGGACACCATCAGGGTCGCGCCCGCCGTGTTGGCCCAGCTGCGCCCGGCGCGGCCGCGGCCGCTCTGCTGTGCGTGCGCGCCCAACAGCCAGGGGCGCGCGGCGCCGCCGGCGCGGGCCCGTTCCATCAGATCGGCGTTGGTCGAGCCGGTCTGCACGACCCAGGCGACATCCTGGAATCCGGGCAGGCGGGCGGCAATCGCGCGCGCGAGCTCGTCGGGCGCGGGCAGGGCTAGGGGGCGGGCGGGTACTGACATGGGCGGGATTGTAGGTCACTCGACACCGGCGGGCCGTATATGATTCTGTTACGGTGCGACTAACGGCCCTGCCTTGCGAAGATACATGCATCAAAACCCGACTACAGCTGTCCGACCCGCCCAGCCGCTGCGGCTGGACAACGGCGTCTGCGTGGTCGCGGGCGACTGGAGCATCGAGGCCCTGTCCGCGCCCGGCGAGGTGAGGGCGCGCCGCGAGCTGCTGGCACGCGCCGGCGCCGAGGCCCGCTGGGACCTGCGCGACATCGTGCGCCTGGACACCATCGGCGCCAACGTGCTGTGGCGCGCCTGGGGCGAGCAGCTGCCCGAGCGCGTCCGCCTCACCGACGGCCAGCGCGACGTCTTCGAGACCCTGGCGCGCCACCGCGGCGAGCCTTGCCCGCCCGAGCCGCCGCGCGATCCGGTCGCCTGGGTGCGCGCCATCGGCCAGGCCATCTTCGACGCGGCCGGCCACGGCAAGGTGCTGCTCATCATGCTGGGGCAGCTGGTGCTCGATGTCTTCGCCATGCTGGCACGCCCCGCGCGCGCGCCGTGGCGCGAGATCTCGGCCCAGATCTACCGCACCGGCGCGCAGGCGCTGGGCATCACGGCGCTGGTGGGTTTCCTGATCGGCGTGGTGCTGTCGTATCTCTCGGCGCAGCAGCTCCAGCTGTTCGGCGCCGACCGTTTCATCGTGCGCCTGCTGGGCGTGTCGATCGTGCGCGAGCTCGGCCCGGTGCTGGCCGCCATCCTCGTGGCCGGGCGTTCGGGCTCGGCCATCACCGCGCAGATCGGCGTGATGCGCGTCACCGAAGAGCTCGACGCGATGCGCGTGATGGGCATCTCGCAGAGCCAGCGCCTGATCCTGCCGCGCGTGGTGGCGCTGGCGATCACCATGCCGCTGCTGGTGATCTGGACCGACGCGATGGCGCTGATGGGCGGCATGCTGGCGGCGCAGGCGCAGCTGGGCGTGTCGGCCGCGTGGTTCATCAAGTCGCTGCCCGACGCGATCACGCTCACCAACTACTGGATCGGCGTGGCCAAGGGCGTGAGCTTCGGCGTGCTGATCGCGCTGGTGGCCTGCCACTTCGGCCTGCGCATCAAGCCCAACACCGAGAGCCTGGGCCGCGGCACCACGGCCTCGGTCGTCACCGCCATCACCGGCGTGATCCTGGTCGACGCGCTCTACGCCGTCGTCCTGAGCCTGCTGAGGATCTGATGAGCGCCACCGCCCAGGCCCGCCTCTTCGCCGACAACGAAATGACCGTCGCCCCGGTCATCGCGGTGCACGGTCTGCGCACCGCGTTCGGCGACCACGTCGTGCACGACCGGCTCGATCTCACCGTCTATCCGGGCGAGATCATGACGCTGGTGGGCGGCTCGGGGTCCGGCAAGACGGTGCTGCTGCGCACGCTGCTGGGCCTCAATCCGCCGGCCGCGGGCCGCGTCGAGGTGCTGGGCCACGAGCTGGCGCGCCTGTCGGGCCGCGACCGCCTCAGCCTGTCGCGCCGCTGGGGCATGCTGTTCCAGGCCGGCGCGCTGTTCTCGGCGCTCACGGTGTTCGACAACGTGGCGCTGCCGCTGCGCGAGCTGCGCACGGTGCCCGAAGACCTGGTGCGCGACGTCGTGATGAGCCGGCTGGCGATGGTGGGCCTGACCGCGCGCGACGCGATGAAGGCGCCGTCCGACCTGTCCGGCGGCATGATCAAGCGCGTGGCGCTGGCGCGCGCGCTGGCGCTCGATCCCGAGCTGCTGTTCCTGGACGAGCCCACCGCGGGCCTGGACCCGGTGCGCTCCGATGAATTCGTCGACCTGATCCGCGCGCTGCACCGCCAGCTCGGGTTCACGGTCGTCATGGTCACGCACGACCTCGACACGCTGCTGGCGCTCGCCACGCGCGTGGCCGTGCTGGCCGAGAAACGCGTGATCGTCTGCGACACGGTACCGGAGGTACTGAAGGTCGATCACCCCTTCATACACAGCTTCTTCCTGGGCGAACGCGGCCGACGCGCGCTCGGAGACCTGGCACCCAAGGAACCGGGCAATGGAAAACCGTAGTCATGCCTTGCTGGCGGGCACATTCACGCTGGTGCTGCTGGTGGCGGCCGCACTCATCGCCATCTGGGTCGGGCGCGACCGCGCCGCCGTCACCATCTACGAGATCGTCTCGAGCACACCGGTCAGCGGCCTGTCGGCGCAGTCGGCGGTGCGCTACCAGGGGGTGCCGGTGGGCAAGGTGCAGTCGCTCGGCCTGAACCCCGACCGGCCGGGCCAGGTGCGCATCCGCATCGGCGTGGCGCCCACCACGCCCATCACCGCGTCCACCTGGGCCGAGATCGGCGTGCAGGGCGTGACCGGCCTGGCCAACGTCGACCTGCGCGACGATGGCAGTTCGGGCCGCCGCCTCGCTTCCAGCGAGGCGAAGCCGGCCACGATCCCGCTGCGCCCGGGCTTTCTCGAGCGCGTCGAGCAGCGCGGCGGCGCGCTGCTCAACAACTTCGAGCAGACCGCCGAGCAGCTGCGCAACATCGTCAGCCCGCAGAACGTGCAGGCCCTGACCGATGCGCTCAACAACGTCACCGCCATCACCGGCGAGCTGCGCGCCGCCAGCCGCGAACTGGCGCCCGCGCTGGCCAAGGCCGGCCCGCTGGTGGACTCGCTGTCGAACAGCTCGCGCGAGATCGGCCAGCTGGCGCAGTCGGCGCGGCAGGCGGTGGCGCGCCTGAACGCGCCCGACGGCCCGCTCTCGCTCGCCACGACCAGCCTGCAGGACATCGCGTTCGCGGCCTCGCGCCTCGACCGCGAGACCCTGCCGGCCATGACCAACATGGCGCGCAGCGTCGACAGCGCGGCGCGCAGCGCCAACCGCACGCTGCGCAACGTCGGCGACACGCCGCAATCGATTCTGTTCGGACCCGCGCCCTCCGTGCCGGGCCCGGGCGAGGCCGGCTTCGCCGGATTTGGGAGATGATGCCGATGACTCCGCGTACCCTGACGCGCTGCGCGCCGCTGGTGCTGGCCGCGATCCTGCTGGCCGGCTGCAGCGTGGGCCGCGTGGGCACCCCGCCCGGCCTGTTCGACCTCGGCCCGTCGGCGGACACCGCCGCCGTGTCGCCGCTGCCGCCGCGCGTGCCGATCCAGCTCGCCTACACGGCCTCGCCGGTGCTGTACGAGTCCGGCGTGATCTGGCGCGTGGGCGAGAGCGCCTCGCCGAAGTCCTATGCCACCTATCGCTGGACCCAGCCGCCCGCAACCCTGGTGCGCGAGCGCCTGATCGACCGGCTTTCGCTCGAGGGGGCGGTGATGGTCGAGTCCGCGGTGCCGGCGGCCGTGCAACTGCAGGTCTCGCTGGTGCGCTTCGAGCAGGTGTTCGCGGCCGATGGCCAGCGCAGCGAAGGCCGCATCGTGCTGCAGGCGGTGGCGATCCAGGACCGCAAGGTGCTGGGCCAGACCCGCGTCGCGCGGGCCGTGCCCGCGCCCACCCAGGACGCGCCGGGGGGCGTGCAGGCCTTGCGCCAGGCCACCGACGCCGCGGCCGACGAGCTCGCGGGCTGGCTGGCCCGCACGCTGCCGCCGCCCGCGCCGCCACGGGGCGGCTGAGAGCGGCGAGGGGCGACCGGTTAACATGCCTGCTTTGGATTTCACGCACCGCGAGCCCCGTTCCCATGCCTGCCCGTACTGACATCGTCTCGTTCACCGGCGCCGCCGGCCGCATCGAATGCGCGCTCGACTGGCCCGACGACACGCCCCGCGGCTGGGCGCTGGTGCTGCATCCGCATCCGCTGCAGGGCGGCGCCCGCGACAACAAGGTGGTGACCACGATTGCGCGCGCATGCGTGCAGCATGGCCTGCTGGCGGTGCGCCCCAACTTCCGTGGCGTGGGCGGCTCCGAGGGCGAGTTCGACAAGGCCGTGGGCGAAACCGAAGACATGCTCGGCCTGATCGACCAGGTGCTGGCGCAGCAGCCCGAGCTGGCCGGCCTGCCGTGGGTGCTGGGCGGCTTTTCGTTCGGCACCTCGGTGGCCGCGCAGGTCTATGCCACGCTGGCCGACCAGGAGGGCGCGCGCCTGCCGGCCGCCATCATGCTGATGGGCCCGGCGGTGGGCCGCTTCCAGTTCCGCGAGGTGCAACTGCCCGAAGACGCGCTGCTGGTGCACGGCGAGGCCGACGAGGTCGTGCCGCTGGCCGAGGCGATGGACTGGGTGCGTCCGCGCGGCGTGCCGCTGGTCGTGATTCCGGGCGCCTCGCATTTCTTCCATGGCAAGCTGCTGTCGCTGCGCACGCTGGTGCAGGCGCGCCTGAAGGTGGCGCTCGACTGAGTCGGCGTTGCATCGCGTTGCATGTTTTCCCTGATGGCGGAACGTTCCGCGCCCGGACGTGTCGGATACGCTGCCTATAATTGATCGCTGACAGCCGGCCGCCAGAGTCCGGCGCCTCCACACCGAATTCGTAGCCGATGAAGACTTCGCACCTTTCCGCAGATTCCTCCGCCATCCTGTTCCCGCGCCGCGCGCTCGCCGGTGCCGTGCTGGCCGCCCTGATGGCCGTCAGCGTGCCGGCCGGCGCGCAGAGCACGGCGCCCGCGCCCGCCACCACCACCGCGGCGCCTGCCGCCACCGTGGCCGTGGGCGACCTCTCGGCCGTGCCCGCGCCCACCATCGCGGCCAAGGCCTGGATCACGATCGATGTGGGCAGCGGCCAGCTGCTGGCCAGCTCCAACCCCGACATGAAGGTCGAGCCGGCCTCGCTCACCAAGATCATGACGGCCTACGTCGTGTTCAACGCGCTCGACGAAAAGCGCATCACGCTCGAGCAGCAGGTGCCGGTGTCCGAGCATGCCTGGCGCACGGGCGGCTCGCGCATGTTCATCGAGCCGCGCAAGCCCGTCACGGTCGACGAGCTGATCCAGGGCATGATCGTGCAGTCGGGCAACGACGCCTCGGTCGCGCTGGCCGAGGCCGTGGGCGGCAGCGAGAGCGCGTTCGCCGCGCTGATGAACGAACAGGCGCAGCGCCTGGGCATGAAAGACACCCATTTCATGAACGCCACGGGCCTGCCCGATCCGCAGCACATCACCACGGCGCGCGACCTGGCCACGCTGGCCGCGCACCTGGTCTCGGATCACCCCGAGTACTACCACTACTACAAGCAGCGCAGCTACAGCTACAACAAGATCACCCAGCCCAACCGCAACCGTCTGCTGTGGGCCGACCCCTCGGTCGACGGCATGAAGACCGGCCACACCGATTCGGCCGGCTACTGCCTGGTGGCCACCGCGCTGCGCGGCGACCGCCGCGTGCTTACGGTGCTGCTGGGTGCCGACAGCGAATCGACCCGCGCCGAAGAAAGCCTGAAGCTGCTCAACTGGAGCTTCCAGAACTTCGACACGGTCAAGCTCTACGACAAGGCCCAGCCGGGCCTGGACGCGCGCGTCTGGGAAGGCAAGGTCGAGACCGTCAAGCTCGGCCCGCCGAACCCGGTGGTGCTGTCGGTGCCGCGCGGCAAGGCCAACGACATCAAGCCGGTGGCGCAGCGCACCGATCCGCTGGTCGCGCCGCTGGCCAAGGGCCAGCAGGTCGGCACGCTGCAGCTCACGCTCGACAACAAGGTCCTGCGCGTCGAGCCGCTGGTGGTCCAGGAAGACGTCGAACGCGCCGGCTTCTTCGGCCGCATGGTCGACACGGTCAAGCGCTGGTTCGACTAAAAAGCGCGCCCGGCGCCGCGCCGGGCGCCGCACTGCGGGTGTAAGCTGGCGGTGCCTGTGCGCAGGCATCGAACCCACCGGGCCGCCGCGAGGCGGCCCGTGTGCCATGGCGAGGCGGATCGGGGCCGATCCGCCGCCAAACCCTCAGGAGCATTCCATGATTCCGGGCATGCCGGGCGACAGCCAGGTATATCTCAACGGCGACTTCACGCGCCTGGACGAGGCCAAGATTTCGGTTCTCGACCGTGGTTTCATCTTCGGCGACGGCATCTACGAAGTCGTCCCGGTCTACGACGGCAAGGTGTTCCGCATGAACGAACACCTCGATCGCCTCGATCGCAGCCTCAAGGCCATCCGTATCGCCTCCCCCTTCGACCGCAGCGGCTGGATCGGCCTGATCGACCAGCTGGTGGCGCGCGCCTCGACGCCCACCTGTCTGGTGTACCTGCAGATCACGCGCGGCGTGGCGCGGCGCGACCACGGCTTTCCCACCGAGCCCGTCACGCCCACCGTGTTCGGCATGGCGACGCCGTTCGCCCCGCCCACGCCGGCGCAGCGCGCGCGCGGCGTGGCCACCATCTCGATTCCCGACGAGCGCTGGCTGCATTGCGAGATCAAGTCGGTGTCGCTGCTCGGCAATGTGCTGGCCAAGCAGGCGGCGGTGGAGGCCGGCGTCGAGGAGGTGCTGCAGTTCCGCGACGGCTTCCTGAGCGAGGGCGCCTCGTCCAACATCTGGGTGGTGCGCGACGGCACGCTGCTCGCGCCGCCCAAGAACAACCTCATCCTCGAGGGCATCCGCTACGGCCTGATGGGCGAGCTCGCGGCCGCGGCCGGCGTGCCGTTCGAGATGCGGCCGCTGCCGCGCGCCGAGGTCGAGTCGGCCGACGAGATCCTGATCACGTCCGCCACCAAGGAAGTGCTGGCCGTGACCGAACTCGACGGCCGGCCGGTCGGCGACGGCAAGCCCGGCCCTGTTTTTGCGCTGTTGCGTGCGGGTTATGATGCCCGCATCGCTGCGCTGTAAAAAGCCACTCGTCGCCCGGGCGCCGCAGGCGCCCCGGCCGACCTCTCGCAGAGGCTGGTACCCATCATGAATATCCCCCCCGAAGAATCCCTCATCGAATATCCGTCCGACTTCCCCATCAAGGTGATGGGCAAGCAGCACCCGGAATTCGCGCAGACGCTGACCGCCGTCGTGCTCGAGCACGACCCCGGCTTCGATCCGGCCTCCGTGGAGATGCGGCCCAGCAAGGGGGGCAACTACCTCGGCCTGACCTTCACCGTGCGCGCCACCTCGCGCGAACAGCTCGACGCGCTCTACCGCGCGCTGCATGGCCACCCCATGGTGTCCATCGTCCTGTGAGCGGCGCGCGCGCATGATCACCTGGCTGGACGCCCCGGCCGACTACGCGTCGGTGTGGCAGGCGATGCGTGCCTTCACGGCCGCGCGCCAGCCCGGCACGCCCGACGAGATCTGGCTCTGTGAGCACGCCCCGGTCTACACGCTGGGGCAGGCCGGCAGCCCCGCGCACCTGCTCGATGCCGGTGCGATTCCGGTGGTGCACTGCGACCGCGGCGGCCAGGTCACCTACCACGGCCCCGGCCAGGTGGTGGCCTACACCCTGTTCGACCTGCGCCGCGCCGGCCTGTACGTGCGCGAATACGTGGCGCTGCTCGAAGACGCCGCCATCGCCACGCTGGCGCAGCACGGCATCGCCTCCTGTCGCAAGCCCGGCGCGCCGGGCGTCTACGTGCGCCTCGACGGCGAACTGTGCAAGATCGCCGCGCTCGGCATCAAGATCCGCAACGGCTGCGCCTACCACGGCGTGGCGCTCAACGTGGCCATGGACCTGGCGCCGTTCCTCGGCATCAACCCCTGTGGCTACGAGGGGCTGCGCACGGTCGACATGGCCGCCTGCGGCGTGTCGGCCTCGGTGACGCAGGTCGGCGAGACGCTGGCCCAGGCGCTCGCCGCCGCGCTGGCCGCCGCGCTCGCTGCCGCGCAGGCCGCCGCGCACGCCACCCCGCTGGCCGCCGCACCGTCCGCCGCGCACGCCGCCGTCACCGACGCGGCCGTCACCGCCACGCCGTCCGTGGCCCCGATCCCCTCCGCCGTGCCGGCCCCGCCGGCATCCTGTGTTCCCCCTCGTGTCCCGCCCCTTGCCGGGCGGGCGGCGGCGGGGGAGTAAAATGCCTTTTTTGTCCCAGACCGCCCGGCCCCGCGCCGCCAGGTCGTGAAGGTGCCTCATGTCCCAGATCGTCGATTCTTCCGAGCCCTCGAAGGAACCGCAGGTCGCCGCTCCGGCGTATGACCCGACCCAGAAGCAGAAGTCCCAGGCCAAGACCGCCCGCATCCCGATCAAGATCGTGCCGGCCGAACGCCTGAAGAAGCCCGAGTGGATCCGCGTGCGCGCCGCCGCGCCCGGTTCGCGCTTCTACGACATCAAGCGCATCCTGCGCGAGCACAACCTGCACACGGTCTGTGAAGAGGCGTCGTGCCCCAACATCGGCGAGTGCTTCGGCAAGGGCACGGCCACGTTCATGATCATGGGCGACAAGTGCACGCGCCGCTGCCCGTTCTGTGACGTGGGCCACGGCCGTCCCGATCCGCTCGACACCGAAGAGCCGAAGAACCTCGCCCGCACCATCGGCGCGCTCAAGCTGTCGTACGTGGTGATCACCTCGGTCGACCGCGACGACCTGCGCGACGGCGGCGCCGCCCACTTCGTCGACTGCATCACGCAGATCCGCGAACACTCGCCCAACACCCGCATCGAGGTGCTGGTGCCCGACTTCCGCGGCCGCCTCGACCGCGCGCTGGCCATCCTCAACGCCGGCCCGCCCGACGTGATGAACCACAACCTCGAAACCGTGCCGCGCCTCTACAAGCAGGCGCGCCCGGGCTCCGACTACATGCACTCGCTCAAGCTGCTGGCCGAGTTCAAGAAGCTGCATCCCGAGGTGCCCACCAAGTCGGGCCTGATGCTGGGCCTGGGCGAGACCGACGAAGAGATCCTGCAGGTCATGCGCGACATGCGCGAGCACAACGTCGACATGCTGACCATCGGCCAGTATCTGCAGCCCTCCGAGCATCACCTGCCGGTGCTGCGCTACGTGCACCCGGACACCTTCGCGATGTTCGAGCGCGAGGCCTATGCCATGGGCTTCTCGCACGCCGCCGTGGGCGCCATGGTGCGCTCGTCGTACCACGCCGACGAACAGGCGCATGCCGCCGGCGTGAACTGACGCGCCGCGGCGCGGCAGTGCAAAGGCCAGCCCGCGGGCTGGCCTTTTTCATGGCGCGGCGCGCGCGCTACGACTGGATGCGCGAATTGCGGCTGGTCCAGTACACGTCGGGCTGGCCCAGCGACTGGTTGAGGTAGCGCGCCAGCACGAACATCAGGTCGGAGGCCCGGTTCAGGTACTGGCGCAGCGGCGCGTTGACCGCCTCGTCGCGCGCCAGCGCCACCACCGCGCGTTCGGCGCGGCGCGCGCTGGTGCGGGCCAGGTGCGCCAGGGCCGCCGCGCGGCTGCCGCCGGGCAGGATGAATTCGCGCAGCGGGGGCAGGGCGGCGTTGTAGTGGGCGAGGCGGGCGTCGAGAAACGCCACCTGCGCGTCGGCCACCGCGGTGTGGCCGGGAATGCAGATCTCCGCGCCCATGTCGAACAGATCGTGCTGCATGGTGAGCAGGTCGCTGCGCACGGCGTCGGGCAGGTCGGGCTCGCACAGCAGCAGGCCCAGCGCGCTGTTGAATTCGTCGACGTCGCCGAGCGCGACCACGCGCGCGTGATCCTTGGCGATGCGCGAGCCGTCGCCGAGTCCGGTGGTGCCGTCGTCTCCGGTGCGGGTGGCGATGACGGACAAGCGGTTGGCCATGGAACGATCCTTGCTGAATGGGCGGTGCGGCGCCGGGAAGGGCGACTCGCGGGGCTCACATTGTAGGGTCGCGCGGGCCGGCATCCTGTAACGGAACGGATCATCCGACGCCATAAATATTGTCAGACTTGTTGCGTTTGCACAGGGCCGCGGCGGCGTCCGTGTTGGTATCCTGTGTCTGTGGGCGCGCTGCGACGCGCCGCTGCTTTCGGAGGTTTGGATGGGCTTTTCCCGCAAATACGGAACGACATTCGCGATGGCCACGGCGATGTCGGTCGTCACCCTGGCCACGCCGATGGCGTTCGCACAGCAGGCGAGCGCCAGCGGAGAAGTGCGCCGTATCGACGCGGCCGCCGGCACCGTCACCATCAAGCACGACGCCATCTCGGCGCTCGACCTGCCGGCCATGACGCTGGTCTACCAGGCGGATCCCAAGCTGCTCGACGGCATCAAGCCGGGCGACAAGGTGTCGTTCACCGCCACCCGCAAGGACGGCCGCTACATCGTGACCGCGATCTCCAAGTGATGCACCGAGGCGCCGCGGCGGCGCCCCAAAGACAAAGGCCCGGCAATGCCGGGCCTTGTCACGTGCGCGCCGCGCGGGCGCGCGCTTACAGCACGTAGCGCGCCAGATCCTGGCTGCCGGCGGTTTCGGCCAGCTGCGCATCGACGTAGGCCGCATCGATCCGGACCGCCTGGCCGCTGTTGGCGGTGGCGTCGAACGAGAGCTCGTCGAGCAGCTTCTCCATCACGGTGTACAGACGGCGCGCGCCGATGTTCTCGGTGCGCTCGTTGACCGAGAAGGCCAGCTCGGCGAGACGCTTGATGCCCTCGTCGGTGAAGTCGAGCTTCACGCCTTCGGTGTCGAGCAGCGCGGTGTACTGCTTGACCAGCGAGGCGTCGGTCTCCGACAGGATGCGCACGAAGTCGTCGGCCGACAGCGAGTCGAGCTCGACGCGGATCGGGAAGCGGCCCTGCAGTTCGGGGATCAGGTCGGACGGGCGGGCCAGGTGGAAGGCGCCCGACGCGATGAACAGGATGTGATCGGTGCGCACCATGCCGTAGCGGGTGTTGACCGTGGTGCCTTCGACCAGCGGCAGCAGGTCGCGCTGCACGCCCTGGCGCGAGACCTCGGCGCCGCCCGACTCCTGGCGCGCCGCGATCTTGTCGATCTCGTCGAGGAACACGATGCCGTTCTGTTCGACGTTGGCGATGGCCGCGGTCTTGATGTCGTCTTCGTTGACGCGCTTGGCGGCCTCTTCGTCGACGATCAGCTTGAAGGCTTCCTTGATCTTGATTTTCTTCGGCTTGGTCTTGTCGCGCGAGATGCCGGCGAACATGCCGCGCAGCTGCTCGGCCATCTCTTCCATGCCCGGCGGCGTCATGACGTCGAGCTGCGGCATGGGCTGCGCCACCTCGATCTCGATCTCGGTGTCGTCGAGCTTGCCCTCGCGCAGGCGCTTGCGGAAGGTCTGGCGGGCGGTGCTTTCCTCGCCGCCGCGGTCGGGCTCGCCCATCGCGTTGCGCGACGGCGGCACCAGCACGTCGAGGATGCGGTCTTCGGCCGCGTCTTCGGCATGCGTGCGCACGCGGCGCATCTCGATCTCGCGGGTCTGCTTGATCGAATACTCGGTCAGGTCGCGGATGATGGTGTCGACGTCGCGGCCGACGTAGCCCACCTCGGTGAACTTGGTGGCCTCGATCTTGATGAAGGGCGCGTTGGCCAGCTTGGCCAGGCGGCGCGCGATCTCGGTCTTGCCCACGCCGGTGGGGCCGATCATCAGGATGTTCTTCGGGTGGATCTCGTGGCGCAGCGGCTCGGCCACCTGCTGGCGGCGCCAGCGGTTGCGCAGCGCCACGGCGACCGCGCGCTTGGCGCGATTCTGGCCGATGATGAATTTGTCGAGTTCGGAGACGATCTCTCCGGGGGTCATGTTCGATGCGGACATGGCAGCGGGTCCTTGGTGGCGTCGGGCGTTCAGCCCAGCGTCTCGATCACGTGGTTCTGGTTGGTGTAGATGCACAGGTCGCCGGCGATCTCGAGCGATTGCTTGACGATCGTCTCGGGGGCGAGCTCCGTGTTGCGCAGCAGGGCCAGCGCGGCCGATTGCGCATAGGCGCCGCCGGAGCCGATCGCGGCCAGGCCATGCTCGGGCTCGAGCACGTCGCCGTTGCCGGTGAGCACCAGCGTGTGTTCGGCATCGGCCACGATCAGCATGGCCTCGAGGCGGCGCAGCACGCGGTCGGTGCGCCAGTCGCGCGTGAGCTCGACGGCGGCCCGCATCAGGTGGCCCTGGTGCTTCTCGAGCTTGGCCTCGAAGCGCTCCTGCAGCGTGAAGGCGTCTGCCGTGGCACCCGCGAAACCGGCGAGGACCTTGTCGTGGTACAGCCGGCGGATCTTGCGGGCCGTGCCCTTGATGACGATGTTGCCCAGCGTGACCTGGCCATCGCCGCCGAGTGCGACGCGGTTGCCGCGGCGCACGCAGACGATGGTGGTGGCGTGAAATTGTTCCATGCGTTCCTTCCTTTGAAGGTCATACCTGGGGATGATCGACCCGATTTCAAGGCGCAAGGTTCCCGCGCGGCGCCCATGAAAAAGGGCCATGCCGGTTTCCCAGCATAGCCCTGCGCAGCGTAAAAAACTGTGACGATCGGACGGTCAGTCGCCGTACAGCTTCTGGCGCATTTCGCGGCGTTCCTGTGCTTCGAGCGACAGGGTGGCCGTGGGACGCGCGAGCAGACGCGGCACGCCGATCGGCTCGCCGGTTTCTTCGCACCAGCCGTATTCGCCGCTGTCGATGCGGGCGATCGCCTGCTGCACCTTCTTGAGCAGCTTGCGTTCGCGGTCGCGGGTGCGCAGCTCGAGCGCATGCTCTTCTTCGATGGTGGCACGGTCGGCCGGATCGGGCACGAACTGCGTTTCGCGCAGGTGCTCGGTGGTCTCCCCGGCGTTGGCCAGGATGTCCTGTTCGAGTTGTTTGAGCCGCTCCTTGAAGAACGCCAGCTGGCGGTCATTCATGTAGTCGGCCTCGGGCATGGCCAGCAATTCCTGTTCGCTGGGCAGATCAATCGCCGTATCGCTCGTCGACTTGCTTGATTTTTTGGTTGCTGCCTTCGTAGCCATGAAAACACTCCACTATGAATCGGTCCAGATACCGCCTGATGGCGCATTCCGGCTGGCCGTATAACCATTCTGTACCTGCGCTAAGGGATCCTCGCAGTACGGTTCTACTTGGGTTGCTCTGATAATGCCGGGGGCCTGTTTCAGCCCACCAGGCACTGCTCAAGACCGCGGGTGAAAATTTCCTGCGGCAGTTTGCGGCCGATGAAGACCATTTTGGTCGAGGGCTTCTCCGAAGACGTCCAGGGCTTGCCGGGCTCGGCGCCCATCATCATGTGCACGCCCTGGAACAGCATGCGGCGATTGATGCCCTTCATGTAAAGAATGCCCTTGTAGCGCATCAGGTCGGGGCCGTACACCTGCACCACGCCGCCCAGGAATTCTTCGAGGCGGGCCGGATCGAAAGGCTTGTTCGAGCGGAACACGAACGCGCCGATGTCGTCGTTGTGCTGATGGTGGTGATGATGATGGCCGTGATCGCAGTGTGCGCCGCAATCGTGGTCGTGGTCGTGATCATGGCCGTGGCCGTGGTCATGACCGTGATCGTGGTCGTGCTTGGCGTCGGGATGCTCGTCGGCCAGGAACTGCGGATCGATGTCGAGGATCGAGTTCAGGTTGAAGCCGCTGATGTCGATGATCGACTTCAGGTCGGCTTCGCCGAAGTGCACCGGCGTGATCGGCGCGCGCGGGTTGATCCGCACCAGGCGGGCGCGCAGCGCTTCGTAGTCGACGTCGTTGATCAGGTCTTTCTTGGACACCAGGATGCGATCGGCGAAGCCGACCTGCTTCTGGGCCTCTTCCTGGGCATCGAGCGTGGCCATGCCGTGCTTGGCATCGACCACGGTGATGACGGCATCGAGGCGGTAGTACTCGGCGATCTCGTCGTCCATGAAGAACGTCTGGCACACCGGGCCGGGGTTGGCCATGCCGGTGGTCTCGATGATCACGCGTTCGAAGTTGAGCGCGCCGGATTCGCGCTTGGCGCGCAGATCGGACAGCGTGCGCATCAGGTCGCCACGCACCGTGCAGCAGATGCAGCCGTTCGACAGCTCGATGATCTCTTCATCGCTGTCCTGGACCAGCAGGTCGTTGTCGATGCTCTCGGGTCCGAATTCGTTTTCGATCACGGCCAGGCGGCGGCCGTGATATTCGGTGAGGATACGCTTGAGCAGGGTGGTCTTGCCCGCACCGAGGAAGCCGGTGAGGATGGTGACGGGAACCATTTTGTCCAAACTGCGCTGGGTGTTCATGGCGATGCTGGGGCTAAAGACGTGCCGTGCATGGCCGGATCGAGGGGCGGGGCCGACCGACGCCGCGCGTATCTGAGAGCGGGTCTCGGAGACTTGCGGGCCGGGAAGGCTTGCCTGCCGATGTGGCAGCACGGCGCGATATTGGGGCTGCAAGGGTCGCAATCGCAACCGGACGCAGGATTACAGCACAGTACTCTGTGACGGGCAAACCCTTGGGAAACCCTGGTCCGGATTGGTGCAGATGACGCCCCGTAAGCAGCCAGGTGCGGGGCGATCCAGACAAATGGGGGCAAATCCGGCGATTTCAAGAGCCGGATTGCAACCGAATGCGTGCGGCGTTCAGTGGTGGTGGTGCGCGTGGGCGGCCGCGGCCTTGGCCGGATCTTTCTGGCACTGCGGGCACAGCGCGCGGATCTCGGTCTCGTGGGTGGCCAGCGCGAAGCCGGTCTGGGCCACGCGCTCGGCCAGCTGGCGGCTCATGGCGGGGTCGCTGACCTCGGCCACCGCGCCGCAGCCGGTGCAGACCACCAGCAGGTCGTGCGGGGCGCCGGCCGCGTCGTGACAGGCGGTCCAGGCGTTGACGGCATCGAGCCGGTGGATCAGGCCCTCTTCCATCAGGAAGTCGAGCGCGCGATAGACGGTGGGGGGCGCCGCGCCCGGGTGCACCGCGCGCATGGCTTCGAGCAGTTCGTAGGCTTTCAGGCTGCGACCGTGGCGCAGCATCAGCTCCAGCACCTTGCGCCGGATCGGCGTGAGGCGCCGGCCGCGGTCGGCGCACAGCGATTCGGCCAGGCTGAGTTGCTCGTCGACGTGATCGGTGCGGGAGGGGCGGGTAGAGGCTGACATGGCGGTCTGTGTCGGTGAACCGGTCCGCGATTGGAAAAGACAGCACAAGGGCGGGCCGGAATGACGCGAAGGTAGCAGAAAACGCGACCCTCCGGTTTGGCAGGCACTATTGTTATGATATAACATATTATTTGCTGCGGCCGTCACACCGGCACGGACGCGGCTTTTGCGCGGCGCCCCGGCGCCGCGCTTTTCCTTTGTGCGCCAGCGCGGCGCTCGCCCTCCGCTCTCTATATAGCGCCGGCCCCGCCATGTCCCAGCCTCACGTCTCCCGTCCCGCCTTCTCCCTCCTGCGCCAACCCGCCTGGATCCGCCTTGCCGGGGCGGCCGCCCTGGCCGCGGCCGTCTGGCTGCTGGTGCTGTGGGCGATGGCGCCGGCCGGGAGCCCGGCATGAGCGCCGCGGCGCCGCTGCTCACGCTGGAGAATGCCGACTTCGGCTGGGGCGGGCAGGCGGTGGTGCGCGGGGTGAGCGGCGCGTTTCGCGCCGGCACCATGACCGCGGTGGTCGGCCCCAACGGCGTGGGCAAGTCCACGCTCATGAAGGGGCTGGCCGGGGCGCTCGCGCCGCTGGCCGGCGCGGTCCGGCGCCACGACGACGGCCGCGCGCGGGTGGCCTGGCTGCCGCAGCGCGCCGACCTGGACCTGGCGTTTCCGCTCGACGTGCACGACCTGGTCGCGATGGGCGCCTGGCGCCGCACCGGCGCGTGGCGCGGGCTGGGGGCGGCCGAACAGGCCCGCATCGATGCGGCCATGGCGCGCACCGGCATCGCCGCGCTGGCCCGGCGCCGGCTCGACACGCTGTCGGGCGGTCAGTTGCAGCGCGCGCTGTTCGCGCGGCTGCTGGTGCAGGACGCCGATCTGCTGTTGCTCGACGAGCCGTTTGCCGCCGTCGACACCGAGACCGTGCATCAGCTCTGCCGCCTGCTGGGCGAGCTCAACCGCGAGGGGCGCACCGTGATCGCGGTGCTGCACGATCGCGAGGTGGTGCGCGCCTATTTCGGCGACACGCTGGCGCTGGCGCGCGCCGACGGCGCGGGCCGGGTGCAGGCCTGGGCGCCGACGCCGGCCGCGCTCGACGGGGAGGCGCCATGAGCGCGTGGCAGGCCCTGCACGCCTGGCTGGTCGATCCCTTCGTGCAGTTCGGTTTCATGCGGCGTGCGCTGGCCGGCGCGGTGGCGCTGGCGGCCGGCGCCGCGCCGGTGGGCGTGTTTCTCGTGCTGCGGCGCATGAGCCTGATGGGCGATGCGATGTCGCACGCCATCCTGCCCGGCGTGGCGGCGGGCTATCTGCTGGCCGGGCTGTCGGTGCCGGCCATGATGGCGGGCGGCGTGTTCACCGGGCTCGCGGTGGCGCTGCTGTCCGGCCTCGTGACCCGTCTCACGCCCCTGCGCGAAGACGCGAGCTTCGCCGCGTTCTACCTGATTTCGCTGGCCCTGGGCGTGACGCTGGTGTCGCTGCGCGGCTCCAGCACCGACCTGATGCACGTGCTGTTCGGCACCGTGCTCGGCATGGACGACGCTGCGCTCTACATGGCGGCCGCCGTCACCACGCTCACGCTCGGCGTGCTCGCGCTGATCTTCCGCCCGCTGGTCTACGAGTGCTTCGATCCGGGCTTTCTGCGCATGCAGGGCCGCGCGGGCGCCTGGGCGCACGGCGCCTTCCTGGCGCTGGTGGTGCTGAACCTGGTGGGCGGATTCCAGGTGCTGGGCACGTTGATGGTGGTGGGCCTGATGATGCTGCCGGCTGCGAGCGCACGCTTCTGGGCCCGCAGCGTGGGCGGGCAGATCGTCCTGGCGATGGCGCTGGCGATGGTCGCGAGCGCGGCCGGCCTGCTGCTGTCGTTCCACCTCGATCTGCCCGCCTCGCCGGCCATCATCCTGGCGGCCGGCGCCGTCTATTTGTGCTCCGTGGCCGGCGGGCCGCGGGGCGGTTTGTGGCAGGGGGCGCGTCGGTCGCGCCGCCGCGCCTTGGCAATCACAGGAGATATGCGATGAAACGATCCGGACTGGGCAGGGGCCTGCGCATGGCGCTGGCGGCGCTCGTCACCACGGCAGGGCTGGGCACGGCCGCGGCCGCGCTGGCCGCGCCCGTGCCCGTGGTGGCGAGCTTCTCGATCCTGGGCGACATGGTGCGCGAGGTCGGCGGCGAGAACGTGTCGGTCACGACGCTGGTGGGGCCCGACGGCGACGCCCACACGTATGAGCCCACACCCGCCAATGCGCGCGAACTGGCGCGCGCCCGCCTGCTGGTGGTCAACGGCATCGACTTCGAGACCTGGCTGCCGCGTCTCACGCAGGCGGCCGGCTTCAAGGGCACCACGGTGGTCGCGGCCGACGGCGTGAAGGTGCGCCGCTTCGCCGGCGAGGAAGGCCACGACGCGCACGGCCACGATCACGACGACGGCCACGCGCACGGCGCCGGCCACGATCATGGCGACCACGACCACGACCACGACCACGACCACGACCACGACCACGACCACGACCATGACCACGACGAGGCCGGGGGCGGACACCATCACGTGATGGATCCGCACGCCTGGCAGGACCTGCGCAATGCGGTGATCTACGTGCGCAACATCGCGCGTGCGCTGGCCGCCGTGGATCCCGCCAACGCCCAGGCCTACGGCAAGCGCGCCGACGCCTACGTGGCCCGTCTCGAGGCGCTCGACGCCCGCGCGCGCGCGACCTTCGGCGCGATCGATCCGGCGCGGCGCAAGGTGGTGTCCTCGCACGATGCGTTCGGCTATTTCGGCGATGCCTATGGCGTCACGTTCATCCCGGTCGAGGGCCTGTCGACCCAGGGCGAACCGTCGGCCGCCGAGGTGGCCCGCATCATCGCGCAGGTGCGCCGCGAGAAGGTGCCGGCGCTGTTCGTGGAAAACATCTCGAGCCCGCGCCTGGTCGAGCAGATCGCGCGTGAAACCGGCGCGAAGGTCGGTGGTACGCTCTATTCCGATGCGCTGTCCCGCCCGGGACAACCGGGCGCGACCTATCTCGGGATGTTTGAATGGAACGTGGAGCAACTCGCCGCAGCCTTGCGGCGCTGAGCGGCGCCTGCGCGGCAGCCGCACTGACGATGGCCGCCGCGCCGGCGCAGGCGCATCCGCACATGTGGATCGACGCGCAGGCCACCGTGGTGTTCGACGCGCAGGGCCGGCTGGCCGCGGTGCGCGAGACCTGGCTGTTCGACGAGATGTTCGGCACCTACGCCACGCAGGGCCTCAAGAAGCAGGCCGACGGCAGCCTGCCGCCCGACGTGCTACGCGGCATGGCCGACGACTGGATGAAAGCGCTGGGCGAGCCGATCTCGCACTACTTCACGCGCGTCACGCTCGACGGCGCGATGCAGACCTACGCCGCGCCCAAGGATGCGCGCGTGGTCTGGAAGGACGGCCGGCTCGCGCTGTCGTTCGAGCTGCCGCTGGCCACGCCGCGCGCGGTGGGGGCGGGCGGCGCGCAGATCGACATCTACGATCCCACCTATTTCGTGGCCTATGCCTTCGACGCGCCCGGCGCGATCCGGCTCGACGGCGCGCCTTCGGGCTGCACGCAGCGCTACCAGAAGCCGCGCGAGCTCGACTGGCAGACCATGCAGCAACTGGCGGCCATTCCGGCCGACCCCGAGGCCCTGCCCGATGAGCTCTACGCCATCACCAAGGGCCTCACGCATCGTATCGAGGTGACATGCAAGTAAGCGGCAAGGCCTGGGGGCGCGCGGGTCGCGCGCTCGCCTGGGCGTTGATGGTGCTGGCGGGCGCCGGCATGGCGCACACGGCTTGGGCCCAGGCCCATCCGTTCGGCGTGCCTGAGGCCGGCGGCGCGGGCCCGGGATGGTTGTCCGGCGTGTTCGGCCAGATCTCGGTGTGGCAATCGCATTTCTATCGCCAGCTCACCGGCGCGGTGCGCGCCTGGCAGGCCGACGGCGCGGCCGCGTGGCTGCTGCTGGGCCTGTCGTTCGCCTACGGCGTGTTCCATGCGCTCGGACCGGGGCATGGCAAGGCCGTGATCGCGGCCTATGTGGTGGCCAACCGCCAGACCGCGCGCAATGGCGCCGTGCTGGCGCTGGTGTCGGCGCTGCTGCAGGCACTGGTGGCGATCGTGATGGTGGCGCTGCTGGGCTGGGTGCTGAGCGTGACGGCCGCCACGATGAATCGCGCCACCGCGTGGCTCGAGACCGGCTCGTATGCGCTGATCGTGTTGCTGGGCCTGTGGCTGGTCTGGCGCAAGGCGCTGCGCCCGCTGCTGCGCTCGCGGCAGCGCCACGCACCGGGCCACGCGCATCACGCGCATCACGACGGCCATGCGCATGGATCGGCGCACGCGCATCATCATGAGCATGCGCATGATCACGGCCACGCGCACGGCGATGACTGCGGTTGCGGCCATGCGCACGTGGCGCCGGCGGCGGCCGTGGCGGGCCGGCTCGATCTGCGCCGCGCCTGGAGCGCCATCGTGGCGGTGGGCCTGCGGCCGTGCAGCGGCGCGCTGATCGTGCTGGTGTTCGCGCTGGCCCAGGGCTTCTTCGTGGCCGGCGTCGCGGCCGCGCTGGCGATGGGCGTGGGCACCGGCCTCACGGTGGCCGTGCTCACCATGCTCGCGGCCTGGGCGCGCAGCGGTGCGGTGCGACTGGGCGCGCGGCTGTCCTCGCCGGCGGCCGCCCGCCTGCGCTACCTGATCGACGCGCTCGCGGCGGCGTTCGTGCTGGTGCTCGGCGTGTTGCTGCTCGGCGGGCAGATGGCGCTCAACTGATGCTTTGCCCGGCTGGGCACGACGGCGTCCGGTGCAGACCGGGCGCCGTTTTGTCGTGGGCGGCGCGTTTGTAGCGCGACCAAGCTTGCAAGCTGTTTGTAATGTTATATCATCTCGTCTTTGTTGAAACTTTATAACATTGGGAGCGGCAGTCATGCGGGGCCACAAGCGGCAGGGTTTGCAGGGGAAGCGGCGGGCAGGCGTCGAGGGGATCCATCAGGGCGGGGCGCTGGCGCGCTGCCGGCAGCGCCGGGCACATCGCGTGCCCACGCTCGCTTTGGCGCTGTTTGCCGCGGCGCCCATGGCGCAGGCCGAGGAAGACGAGCGCCAAGCGCGCCAGCTGGCGCCGGTGATCGTGTCGGCCGATCCGCTGGCCGGTGATGCCGACCGCGCCACGCGTCCGGTCAGCGTGCTGCAGGGCGACGCGCTGTTGCTGCGCCGGGGCGCGACGCTGGGCGAGACCCTGGCCAACGAGCCCGGCGTGCACGCCGACACCTTCGGCGGCGGCGCCTCGCGCCCCGTGATCCGTGGCCAGACCTCGCCGCGCGTGAAGGTGCTGAGCGACGGCTCCGAGCTGATGGACGCCTCCACGATCTCGCCCGACCATGCCGTGACGACCGAGCCGTTGCTGGCCGAGCGCATCGAGGTGCTGCGCGGTCCGGCCGCGCTGCTGTATGGCGGCGGCGCGATCGGCGGCGTGGTGAACGTGATCGATCGCAAGATCCCGACCGCGGTGCCGGAGCGCGGGGTCGAGGCCGAGCTGGAGTTGCGCGGCGCCACGGGCACGCGCGAGCGCGCCGGCGCGGTCGGCCTGACCGCGGGCACGGGCGAGTTCGCGGTGCGGGTGGAAGGCCTGAAGCGCCGTTCCGACGACTATCGCGTGCCGAACTGGAGCAGCGGCAAGCTCGAGGGCTCGTATGCCGAATCGGCGCAGGGCTCGGTGGGCCTGTCGTGGATCACGCCGCGCGGCTACGTGGGCGTGGCCTTCACCCATCTCGAGAGCAAGTACGGCCTGCCGGGTCACGGCCACGAATACGAGGGCTGCCACCCGCACGGCACCCATCTGCATTGCGGCGGCCACGATCACGACGAAGACGAGCACGACCACGACCACGAGCACGAGCACGAGCACTCGCACGCCGCGCCCTACGTGAAGCTGCGCAGCGACCGCGTCGACCTGCGCGCCGAATACCGCGATCCCTTCGCCGGCTTCGAGCAGATCCGCTTCCGGGGCGGCCTGACCGACTACCGCCACGACGAGATCGAGGGCGGCGAAGTGGGCACGGCGTTCAAGAACCGCGGCCACGACATGCGCCTCGAACTCACGCACAAACCGCTGTGGGGCTGGCGCGGCGTGTTCGGCGCCCAGCATGCCTACAGCGACTTCCGCGCCGACGGCGAGGAGGCCTTCCTGCCGCGCAGCAAGACCGACACCGTGGGCCTGTTCCTGCTCGAGGAATATCGCCTGGGCGACTGGCGCTTCGAGCTGGGCGCGCGCCAGGACTGGCAGCGCATCCGCCCCACCGGCGAGGCCTCGCGCAACAGCCAGAGCGGCACGTCTTACTCGGCCGCGGCCGTGTGGGATTTCGCGCCGCAGTATTCCGCCACGCTGTCGTTCTCGCATTCGCAGCGCCTGCCCAACGCGCAGGAGCTCTATGCCGACGGCGTGCACCTGGCGACCAACACCTATGAGCTGGGCGACAGCGACCTGGGCCGCGAGACCTCGCGCAACATCGACCTGACGCTGCGCAAGCACAGCGGCGACCTGACCGCGCGTGCCAGCGTGTTCCACAACCGCGTGAAGAACTACATCTACGCCAACACGCTGGACCAGTTCGAGGACTTCCGCCTGATCCAGTACACCCAGCGCGACGCGACCTTCACCGGGATCGAAGGCGAGCTGCGCTACCAGTTCACCCCGGTGTACTCGGCCGGCGTCTTCGGCGACTACGTGCGCGGCCGTCTCACCGGCGGCAACGGCGACCTGCCGCGCATCCCGGCCGCGCGCCTGGGCGTGCGCGCCGACGCGCGCTGGCAGCGCTGGGGCGCGGGCGTGGAGTACGCGCACGTGTTCCGCCAGAACGACATCGCGGCCTACGAGACGTCCACGCCGGGCTATGAGCTGGTCAACGCGGTGCTGAGCTATCGCGGCACGATGGGCCAGACCGGCTATGAGGTGTATTTGCGCGGCAACAACCTGCTGAACAAGCTGGCCTACAACCACGCCTCGTTCATCTCGCGCGTGGCGCCGCTGCCGGGCCGCACCGTGATGCTGGGCGTGCGGCTGAGCTACTGAGCGCCGCGCCTCAGCGCTTGCGCGTGGCGCGCGGGTGGGCCTGGTCGTAGGCCTTGGCGAGGTGCTGGAAGTCCAGCCGCGTGTAGACCTGGGTGGTGGAGATGTTGGCGTGGCCCAGCATCTCCTGCACCGCGCGCAGATCCTGCGCCGATTGCAGCACGTGGCTGGCGAAGCTGTGGCGCAGCACGTGCGGATGCACGTGCGAGGGCAGCCCGGCGGCGAGCGCGCCGGCCGCCAGCTGGGCCTGCACCACGCGCGGCGAGATGCGCGCGCCGCGCGCGCCCACGAACAGCGCGGCCGCATCGTCTTCGGTGGCGGCGCGTGCGAGCTGGTCGCGCGCGCCGAGCCAGCGCGTCAGTGCCGCGAGCGCGGCTTTGCCGACCGGCACGCTGCGGCGCTTGCCGCCCTTGCCCAGCACCACCACTTCGGCGTCGGCCAGGTTGAGCCAGCCGCGCGATTCATGCCCGGCCGACTTGCGGTATTCGAGGTCGAGGCCGACCAGCTCAGACAAGCGCAGGCCGCACGAATAGAACAGCTCGAACATCGCGTGGTCGCGGATGCCGGCGGGATCGGTGGCGAGCCGGGCCGGCGCATGGTCGAGCAGGGCCTGGGTGTGTTCGACGGAGAGCGCCTTGGGCAGCGCGCGCGGCGCCTTGGGCGCGCGCACGCCGGTGACCGGGTTGCCGGGCAGGCCGGCGGCCGGCGCCCACCAATGATAGAAGCCGCGCCAGGCCGCGAGGGTGCGGGCCAGGCTGCGCGGCCCCAGGCCCTGGGCATGCAGGCGCGCGATGAATTGCCGGATGTGGCCGTTGGCCACGCCCTCGGCGGTGAGGCGGGCGGCGGCCAGCAGCTGCGCCAGCCGGCGCAGCTCGTGGCGGTAGCCGTCGAGCGTGTGGCTGGCGTAGCGCCGCTGCGTGCGCAGGTGCTCGAGCCAGGCCTGCATCGGCCCGGTGAGTTCGGCGTCGGGAGCGGGCGCGGTCATGGCGGGGCGCCGGCGGCGGGGTCAGGCGCGCGGCGTGCGCGCCAGCCGTTGCGCGGCGGCGGAGGCCAGGCGGCCGATGGTTTCGAGAAACGCCGTGCCCATGTCGGGCGCGAAGCGCGCCGGGTCGTCGGAGCCCAGCACCAGCAGGCCGAAGGCATCGGCGTCGGGAGCGGTGCGCAGTGCCACCAGCGCCAGCGAACGGGGCTTGCCGTCGAGCCAGCCGGCCGCCTCGAACTCGGTGTCGGTGCCGCAGTAGGGCGCCTTCAGGCTGTCGGCGAAGGCGCGCACGTCTTCGGACACGGGCGCCCCGTAGCCGTCGGCGGGAATCGCGGTGAGGTTCCAGAGGCGCAGCGCGACGTGGTCGAGCTCGAACTGCTCGGCCAGGCCGAGCGCGATCTCGCCGGGCACGTGCGCGGCTTCGTCTTCGGCCAGCAGGCGCGCGCACCAGGCGGTGACCTGGGTGCTGATGGTTTCGTTGTCGCCCGCGTTGCGGATCAGCTCGTTCAGGCGCCATTCGAGCACGCGGGTGCGTTCGCGCAGCGTCAGGATCTGGCGCTCGGCCAGCGAGATGGCGCGGTTGCCGTGCGGGCTCGGGATCTGCAGCGTGGAGAACACCTCCGCGTGTTCTTCGAAGAACGCGGGGTTCTGTTGCAGGAAGTCGGCGATCTCCTGGGCGGAGAGGGCGGGAGCGGTAGTGGACATGAGACCTAGTTTGGCAGACGCGGCGGCGCGGCGCGCCGTCAGCGGCTCAGGGCCATGGAGAAGGTCAGGGCGTCGATGTCGACCTGACCATTGAAGACGGAGGTGGCCGGACCGGTGAGGCGCAGGTTCTGGCCATCATAGGCGATGGTGAGCACGCCGCCGTGGGTCTGGACGCGCACCGGCGAATCGAGCAGGCCGCGGCGCACGCCGGCGGCCACGGCCGCGCAGGCGCCCGTGCCGCAGGCCAGCGTTTCGCCCGCGCCGCGCTCGTAGACGCGCAGCCGGATGTTGTGCGGATCGATGATCTGCATGAAGCCGACGTTGACGCGGCGCGCGAAGCGCGGGTGCGATTCGAGCATCGGGCCGATCACGGCGACCGGCGCGGTCTCGGTGTCTTCGACCACCTGCACCACGTGCGGGTTGGAGATCGCGACGGCCGAGAGCTCGACGCTGCGCGGCAGGCCGGGGGCGGGGTCGAGCGGGAATTCGTAGAGCGTGTCGCGGGCCTGCTGGCGCGTGGCCAGGCCGCTGACGTCGAACGGCAGGGCGTCGGGGGTGTAGCGGGTGGTGCCCATGTCGACCGTGACCTGCTGGTCGTCGGACTCGTCGAGCACCAGGATGGCGCCGCCCATGATCTCGGCGCGCAGCGGATTCTTCGCCGACAGGCCCTGCTCGTGCACGAAGCGCACGAAGCAGCGCGCGCCGTTGCCGCAATGCTCGACCTCGCTGCCGTCGTTGTTGAAGATGCGGTAGCGGAAGTCGGCGTCCGGACGGGTCGCGCGCTCGACCAGCAGGATTTGGTCGGCGCCGATGCCGAAATGACGATCGCCCAGCGCGCGGGCACGCTCGGGCGTCATTTCGATGGTTTGACGCACGCCGTCGAGCACGACGAAGTCGTTGCCGGCGCCGTGCATTTTGGTGAAGTTCCAGATCATGGGACGATTATCGCCCATTCGCTGCGCAAAAGCAGGGCTCAGTAGAACTTCGCCTCGCCCAGCGGCCGGGTCTTGAAGCGGCGATGCACCCAATAGTATTGGCTCGGGCAGCGCCGCACCCAGCTTTCGATCTCGCGGTTGAGCCGGGCGGTGGCCGCCTCGTTGTCGTCGTCGCCCGGGAAATCGGCGAGCGGCTCCAGCACCTCGACGTGGTACCGGCCCGTGGCGGGATCCCAGAAGTCGAGGATGGGCAGCACCGCCGCATTCCATTTGCGCGCGAGCTGGGCCGTGGCGACCAGCGTCGCGGCCGGCACGCCGAAGAAGGGCACGAACACCGCGCCCTGGCGGCCGAAGTCCATGTCGGGCAGGTAGTACACCGGCCGCGCCTCGCGGAAGTGGCGGATCAGGTCGCGGATGCCGTCCTTGCGCGACACCAGGAACACCTCGTTGAAGCGCGCCCGGCCGGCGCGCACGATCGCGTCCACGGCGGGGTCGCTCTGCGGCGTGTACATGGTGGCGCCGCTGGGCACCTCCATGGTCAGGCGCGTGGCCGCCACGTCCAGGCCGATGAAGTGGGGCGCCAGCAGGATCACGGGCCGGCCGGTGGCGGCGATCGCGTTGATGCGTTCGGCGCCGCTCTGGGTGGCCATCGCGCGGATCGCGTCTTCGGTGCCGAACCACAGCACGCCGCGGTCGACGATCGACTGGCCGAGCGCGCGGAAGTGCTCGTGCAGCCACTGGTCGCGTTGCTGCGGCGAGGCGTCGGGAAAGCACAGTTCGAGGTTCTTGCGCACGATGCGCAGGCGCTTGCCGGCGAGTTTCAGCGACAGCCAGCCGACGAAGGCGCCGGCGCGCTGGCGCGTGGCCGGCCGCATGCGGCCGAACCACTTGAACAGCCGGGTGAGGGCGTAGGTCTTGAGTGCGTTCATCACGGTTGCGCCACGTCGGCGGCCGGCTGGGCGGGCGCCGGGGGCGCGCCGCGCGGCGTCTTGTAGCGGTTGTAGCCCCACAGGTATTGGTGGGGGAAGCGCCGGATCAGCGTTTCCATGGCCTGGTTGAAGAGCGCGGCCTGGGCCTGCGGCTCGGCCGGCAGCGGTTCGGGCACGCGCACGTAATGGATGCGCCAGCCGCGGCCGCCCGGCAGCCGCTCGCCGGCCGTCAGGATCACGGCCACGCCGGTCTGGCTTGCGAGCTTGCCGGGCAGGGTCATGGTGAAGGCGGGCCGGCCGAAGAAGGGTGCCCACACGCCATCGCCCACGCCGGGCGCCTGGTCGGGCAGCATGCCGACCGATTCGCCGCGGCGCAGGGCCCGCACGAATTCGCGCACGCCCTGCATGGTGGCGGGCACGGCATTCACGGCGGAGCTGTTGCGCGCGGTCTCGAGCAGCGGCGCCAGCAGCGCCTTGCGCGGCGGCCGGAACATCACCGTCATGGGCATCTGGCGCGCCAGGTAGCGTGCCGTGATCTCGAAGCAGCCCAGGTGGGGCGTGAGGAACAGGATGCCGCGGCCCTCGGCACGCGCCTCGCGCACCACCTCGTCGTCGTCGGAGACGACCCGCGCCAGGCTGGCCTCGTTGCGGAACCAGACCTTGGGCATCTCGAACATCATGGCGCCGATCTCGCCGGCGGCGCGGCGCGCGAAGGCGGGCGAGTCGTAGCCGGCCTGGGCCGCGTTGGCGCGCAGGCGATCGCGGTATTTGCCGGGCCAGGCATAGGCCAGGCGGCCCAGCACCCGGCCGGCCGCATGGAGGAACGGCAGCGGCAGGGCGGCGATGAAGCGGAAAAGGGCGATCAACATGGCGAATACGGGCTACGGGCAGCGCGCCGGGGGCTCCGGACGTCGCTCATTGGCGTCAGGCGGCGCCAAAAGGCCGGGCCGACGACGTGGACATGCGCATAAGGCCTGCATTTTCGCCTAAAATCGGCGGGTCGCCGAGTTAACCGACAACTTGCGGGGCGACGACACGGTATCTGCCGTGCCAAATCCGCTAAAGCGTCGCGCCCAGATGACTCCCCCACAGGGAACCCGATCCGGGGCGCAGCGCGCCTCGTTCAACCTGTGTACCGGCTCCGGCCGGCTTGAAGGACGCATCTGTGGCCAACAACGATTTCCTCTTCACCTCCGAGTCCGTCTCCGAAGGTCACCCCGACAAGGTCGCCGACCAGATCTCCGACGCGATTCTGGATGCCATCTTCACCCAAGACCCCAACGCGCGCGTCGCAGCCGAAACGCTGTGCAACACCGGCCTGGTCGTGCTGGCGGGTGAAATCACCACCACCGCCAACGTCGACTACATCCAGGTCGCGCGCGACACGATCCGCCGCATCGGCTACGACAACACCGACTACGGCATCGACTACAAGGGCTGCGCGGTGCTGGTCGCCTATGACAAGCAATCGCCCGACATCGCCCAGGGCGTGGACCGCAGCTCCGAGGACTACCTGAACCAGGGCGCCGGCGACCAGGGCTTGATGTTCGGCTACGCCTGCGACGAAACCCCCGACCTGATGCCCGCGCCGATCTGGTACGCGCACCGCCTGGTGCAGCGCCAGAGCGAGCTGCGCAAGGACGGCCGCCTGGGCTGGCTGCGTCCCGACGCCAAGTCGCAGGTCACGTTCCGCTACGTCGACGGCCGCCCGGTCGAGGTCGACACCGTGGTGCTCTCGACCCAGCACGCGCCGGAAGTCTCGCAGGAGACCATCCGCGAGGCCGTGATCGAAGACATCATCAAGCCGTCGTTCCCCGAAGGCCTGATCACCCCGAAGACCAAGTTCCTGGTCAACCCGACCGGCCGTTTCGTCATCGGCGGCCCGCAAGGCGATTGCGGCCTGACCGGCCGCAAGATCATCGTCGACACCTACGGCGGCGCATGCCCGCACGGCGGCGGCGCGTTCTCGGGCAAGGATCCGTCGAAGGTCGACCGCTCGGCCGCCTACGCCGCCCGCTACGTGGCCAAGAACATCGTGGCCGCCGGCCTGGCGCGCCAGTGCCAGGTGCAGGTCAGCTACGCCATCGGCGTGGCCGAGCCGATCAACATCACCGTCTACACCGAAGGCACCGGCGTCATCCCCGACGACCAGATCGCCAAGCTGGTGCGCGAGCACTTCGACCTGCGTCCGAAGGGCATCGTCAACATGCTGGACCTGCTGCGCCCGATCTACAGCAAGACCGCCGCCTACGGCCACTTCGGCCGCTCGGAACCCGAGTTCTCGTGGGAAGCCACGGACAAGGTCCAGGAACTGAAGAAGGCCGTCTGAGTTTCGGACCGGCACTGAACCACGACAAGGCCCCTGCGGGGGCCTTGTTCGTTGGGGCGGGAGTGGCTCAGGCCGCGGCCGGGACGATCACCGGCACGCAGTCGATCGGGGTCTTCAGCGAGTTGGCCACGAAGCATTGCGCGTGCGCCGCGTGGTGCAGGCGCTCGGCCAGCGCGAGGTCGTCGCCGGCGCGCACCGTCACGCGCGGGCGCAGCACGATGCGGGTGAAGTGGCCACCCTCGCCGTCGACCATCGTGGCCTCGGCGCTGTCTTCGTAGGCCAGCACCGCGATGCCGGCATCGGCGCACAGGTGCAGATACCAGAGTTGATGGCAGGCGCTGGCCGACGCGAGCAGCAGGTCTTCGGGATTCCAGCGCGACGCGTCGCCGCGGAAGGCGGGATCCGACGAGCCGGCGATGGCGGGCCGGCCGGCCGCGCTCACGACGTGGTCGCGGCGGTAATCGCGATAGCCCGAGGTGCCGCTGCCGGTGTTGCCGGTCCAGGTGACCGTGACCCGGTAGTGATGTTCGCCGTGTGCCATGGGGTGCCTTTGCGCGCCGGAGGGCGCGTCTGCGAGGGGAATGGCATATCGTACGCCAAATGGTATACCATTTGCCAGATGAAGAACGTGCCCGACATCGCCCCGCGCGCCGGCGCCGCGGCCGACGCGCTCGCCGATGCGCTGCGCGACCTGATTGCCCGCGGCGAGCTGCCCGACGGCGCCCGCCTGGTGGAGCGCGAGCTGGCCGAGCGCTATGCCGTGAGCCGCGTGCCGCTGCGCGAGGCGATCCAGCGCCTGGAGCGCGAGGGGCTGGTCCAGACCCAGCGCCATCGCGGCGCCGTGGTGCGCACGCTGTCGGCGCAGGACGTGCGCGAGATCTACGCGCTGCGCATGCTGCTCGAGGGCGATGCGATCACGCGCGCCGCGCAGCAGATCGACGACCTGACCCTGGCGCGGGCCGAGCGCGTGCATCGACAGCTGGGCGAGGCCGCGACGCCGGCGCGCCAGCACGCGCTCAATCTCGAGTTCCACGAAATCCTCTACGGCGCCTGCGGCAACGCGCGCCAGTTGCAGGCGATCCGCGACCTGCGCATCCAGATCGAACGCTACGAGCGTCTGCAGCGGCGCGTGCTGGCCGACACGCCGGCCTTCCAGATCGAGCACGACGCGATCCTGCGCGCCTGCCGCGCCCGCGACGGCGCCCACGCGCGCGCCATGACCGAGGCCCATCTGGCGTCCGCGCGCGACCTGGTGCTGCGGCTCGTCACGCGCGACGCCTGAGGCCCAGCGGCGCCCCTCACCAGACTTCGTCGCTGCTGCCCGGCGGCCTGACGCGCGCGGCGTAGCGCTCGGCCAGGAAGTCGACCCAGGCGCGGGTCTTGGCCGGCAGGTGCAGGCGCTCGGGGTAGAGCGCGTGGATGTCGGCCGGGGGCGTGTGCCAGCCCGCCAGCACCTCGCGCAGGCGCCCCGCGCGCAGATGCGGCATCACCTCCCACTCCGAGCGCATGACCACGCCGTGGCCCGCCAGCGCCCAGGCCAGCGCGCTTTCGCCGTCGTTGGACGAGAGGGCGCCGCGCACCTTCACGGTCTCGTGGCGCTGGCCGGCCTGCAGGTGCCAGGTGCCGTACGCCAGCTCGTCTTCCCGGATCACGATGCAGCGGTGCCGCGCCAGGTCGGCGGGCGTGCGCGGCTCGCCGTGCGCCTGCAGGTATTGCGGCGCGGCGCACAGTAGCCGCCGGTTCGATGCGAGCAGGCGCGCCACCAGACGCGCGTCGGGCAGCGTGCCGAAGCGGATCGCCACGTCGTAGCCCTCGTCGAGCAGGTTCACCGGCCGGTCGGACAGGTGCAGCTGCACTTCCACGTCGGGGTAGTGGCGCGCGAAATCCGAGATCGCCGGCACGAGGTGGGTGCGGCCGAAGCCGAAGGTGGCGTTCACGCGCAGCAGCCCCTGCGGGCGCTCGCGCGTGTTGGTGACGCGGCGCTCGAGCGCGTCCAGGTCGGCCAGGATGCGCGCGCCGTCGGCCAGGTAGAGCTCGCCCTCGGCCGTGACGCTGATGCGGCGCGTGGTGCGGTTGAGCAGGCGCACGCCGAGCCGGCGTTCCAGGTTGGCCAGGCGCGTGCTCACGGCGGGCGGCGTGAGGCCGAGCTCGCGCGCCGCCGCCGAGAGGTTGCCGTGGCGCACCAGCAAAGAAAAGAAGGCGAGGTCGGACAGCCCGTCCATGGCGATTGATAAATTGAATTTAAGAAAGGTTTTTGCCAGCGTTAATTATAAGTTCTGACCGGGCCTATACACTGCTTTTACACCCAGACCGGCCGCGGCATCCCGCCAGCAGGTCGGCACTTTCGGAGACAAACGATGAAGCAAGCCTGGAATCGCCGCCGCACCTGTCGCGGCGCGCGCGGCCCCGTGCAACGCCTCGCGGCGCTCGCCACGCTGGCGGCCGCGATCGCCGTGATGCCGGCCGGCGCCGCGCACGCCGAGGAGGCCTTCCCGACCCGCGCCGTGACGCTCGTCGCGCCGTTCGCGCCCGGGGGCAGCGTGGACATCGCCGCACGCCTAGTGTCGGATGCCTGGGCGCGCGAGCTGGGCCAGAGCGTGGTGGTCGAGAACCGCGCCGGCGCCTCGGGCAACATCGGCATGGCGGCGGTGGCGCGCGCCAAGCCCGACGGCTACACGCTGGCGATCAACACCATGTCGCTGGCGATCAATCCGGCGCTGTTCGCCGACATGCCCTTCGACACGCAGAAAGACCTGCGCAGCGTCGGCACGGTGGGCACCTCGCAGCACGTGCTGACGGTCACGCGCGACCTGCCCGCGCAGGACCTGAAGGCCCTGCTCGCGCTGCTGCGCAGCCAGCCGCCCAACACCCTGAGCTTCGGCTCGGCCGGCACCGGCAGCACCTTCCACATGGCCGCCGAGCTGTTCAAGTCGGTCTCGGGCACGCAGATCCTGCACGTGCCCTACAAGGGCGGCGGCCCGGCCATGGTGGACACCATCAGCGGCCAGGTGCAGATGAGTTTCCCGGTGTTGTCGGCGGCGCGGCCGCAGGTGGAGGCGGGCAAGCTGCGCGCGCTCGGCGTGACCGGCACCCAGCGTTCGCCGCTGCTGCCCGACGTGCCCACCATCGCCGAGGCCGGGCTGCCCGACTACGCGTTCACGACCTGGTTCGTGGTGAGCGCGCCGGCCGGCACGCCCGACGCCGTGGTGCGGCGCCTGAACGACACGCTGGGCCGCGCGCTGGCGCAGCCGGCGCTGGCGCAACGCATGGCGCGCGAGGGCTTCGACCCGCTGGTCTCGACCCCGGCCGACAGCGACAAACTGGTGCGCGACGAAATCACGCGCTGGGCCGGCATCGTGAAGCAGGCCGGCATCACCGCCAACTGAGTTTCGACGCGACGCGGGCCCGGGCCCGCGCCGCGCGTTTCATGCAATCTCCCGGCAGCAAGCAAGGAAACCACGCCATGGCTGGCACGACCCTCTACGACAAACTGGTGGCCTCGCACGAGGTGGCCCGGCTCGACGACGAGCACGTGCTGCTCTACGTCGACCTGCACATCATGAACGAATACACCAGCCCGCAGGCCTTCTCGGGCCTGGCCGCGCGCGGTCGCGACGTGCTGCGGCCGCGCCAGCAGATGGCGGTGGTCGATCACGTGATCCCGACCCATCCCGTGCCCAGCCGCGAGCGCGTCATCGTGCAGGACGACGCGGCCCTGCAGGCGCGCAATCTCAAGCGCAACTGCGACACCCAGGGCATCGCGCTGTTCGACACCACCGATCCGCTGCAGGGCATCGAACACGTGATCGCGCCCGAGCACGGCATGATCCTGCCCGGCATGGTGGTGCTGTGCGGCGACAGCCACACCACCACCTACGGCGCGCTGGGCGCGCTCGGCTTCGGCATCGGCACCTCCGAGGTCGAGCACATCCTCGCCACCCAGACCCTGGTCTACCGCGTGGCGCGCAACATGCGGGTGCGCGTGGAGGGCGCGCTCGGCCCCGGCGTGAGCGCCAAGGACCTGGTGATCCACCTCGTGCATCGCATCGGCGCGCAGGGCGCGGTCGGCTTCGCCGTCGAGCTGTGCGGCAGCGCCATCGACGCGCTGTCGGCCGAGGCCCGCATGACCGTGTGCAACATGATGGTGGAGGCGGGCGCGCGCGCCGCGCTGATCGCGCCCGACGCCACCACCGATGCCTATGTGAGCGCGCGTGCGCTGCACCTGAGCGCCGGCGAGCTGGCCGCGGCGCGCCAGGCCTGGGCCGGCCTGCGCAGCGACGCCGACGCGGTGTTCGAGCGCGAGCTGGCGGTCGATGCCGGCGCCATCGCGCCCTACGTGACCTGGGGCACCAGCCCCGACCAGGCGCTCGCCATCGACGCGCGGGTGCCCGACCCCGACAGCGCGGGCGACGCGCTGCAGGCCCTGGCCGCGCGCAAGGCGCTCGACTACGTGGGGCTGCAGGCGGGCCAGCCGATCGCCGGCGTGCCGATCGACCGCGTCTTCATCGGCTCGTGCACCAACGCCCGCATCGAAGACCTGCGCAGCGTGGCGCAGGTGGTGCGCGGCCGCCACGTGGCCGCCGGCGTGCGCGCCATGGTGGTGCCCGGCTCGGGCGCGGTGCGCGACCAGGCCCGGGCGGAGGGGCTCGACCGCATCCTGATCGAGGCCGGCTTCGAATGGCGCCAGCCGGGCTGTTCGATGTGCCTGGCCATGAACGACGACATGCTGGCGCCGGGCGAGCGCTGCGCCTCCACCACCAATCGCAACTTCGAGGGCCGCCAGGGACGCGCCGGGCTGACCCACCTGATGAGCCCGGCCATGGCCGCCGCGGCGGCCCTGACCGGCCGCATCACCGATGTGCGCACGCTCGATGCGCAACTGGGAGTCCGTTGATGAACACCCATCCCAACACCCTGCTGCAGGGCGTGGCCGCGCCGCTGCCGTATTCCAATCTGGACACCGACCAGATCATGCCCAAGCAGTTCCTGCGCATCATCGACAAGGCGGGCCTGGACCGCGGCCTGCTCTACGACCTGCGCTTCGACCCGGCGGGCGCGCCGCGCCCGGGGTTCGTGCTGAACCGCGAGCCCTACCGCCGCCCGGCGTTCCTGGTGGCGGGGCCCAACTTCGGCTGCGGCTCGAGCCGCGAGCACGCGGTGTGGGGCCTGCAGCAGTTCGGCGTGCGCGCCATCATCGCGCCGAGCTTCGGCGAGATCTTCTACGCCAACGCGATGAACAACGGCCTGCTGCTGATCCGCCTGCCCGACGCGCAGGTGCAGGCGCTGCTCGACCAGGTGTCGCAGCCGCAATCGTGCGCGCTCGAGATCGACGTGCTGGCCGGCCAGGTGCGCGCGGCCGACGGCGTGCGTTACGATTTTTCCCTGTCGCCACGCCATCGCGGCATGGTGGCCGAGGGGCTGGACATGGTGGCGGCCACGCTGCGCCAGCTGCCCGAGATCGCGCGCTTCGAGGCCGCGCACCGGCAGCGCCATCCCTGGCTGCAGGACGCCGCGGCGCGGGTGCGCGCACGGCTCGACCAGAGATCCGAAGGAGTCGCATGAGCGAATTGCTGCAGGCGCCGCTGCGCCATTACGAGGTCAACGGCATCACCCTGGCCGCGCGCGTGGCGGGCAGTGGCCCGGCATTGCTGCTGCTGCACGGCCACCCGCAGAATCACCTGATCTGGCAGCGGCTGTGGCCCGCGCTGACCCGCCACTACACCTGCGTGGCGGCCGACCTGCGCGGCTACGGCGACAGCGCCAAGCCGCCGGCCGCGCCCGACCACGCGGCCCATTCCAAGCGCGTGATGGCGGCCGACATGCATGCGCTGATGCAGGCGCTCGGCCTGCCGCGCTACGCCGTGCTGGCGCACGACCGCGGCGCGCGCGTGGCCCATCGCCTGGGGCTGGACCAGCCCGACGCGGTGCGGTCCATGATGCTGCTCGACATCGCGCCCACGCTCGACATGTATGAGGGCACCACCCGCGCCTTCGCGCAGGCCTACTATCACTGGTTCTGGCTGATCCAGCCGGCGCCGGGCCCGGAGGCCATGATCGAGCACGACCCCGCCCTCTATGTGCGCACCATCATGGGCGGGCGGCCGGGCGGCCTGGCGCACTTCACGCCCGAGGCGCTGGCCGACTACCAGCGCTGCGCGGCGCTGCCGGGCTGGGCCACCGGCATCTGCGAAGACTACCGGGCCTCGGCCACCATCGACCTGGAGCACGACCGCGCCGGCCGCGCGGCGGGCGAGCGGCTCGCCATGCCGGTGCGGGTGCTGTGGGGCGAGCGCGGCGCCGTGGGCCGCAATTTCCCCGTGCTCGACCTGTGGCGGGCCGTCTGCCGCGAGGTCAGCGGGCAGGCCCTGCCGGCCGCGCATTACCTGCCCGAGGAGGCCGCCGCGCAGGTGCAGGAGGAGGCGCTGGCCTTCTTCGGCCAGACCGCTACGGCAACAGGGGCTTGAAATAGGGGACGGGCCTCGGATGGTAAGCTTCGCGGATGAGTGAAGCCCCGTTCGACCCCTCTTTCAGCGTTACCGAAGTCAGCCGCCCCGACGCCCCGTCCGGCCCGGCCACGGGCTCGCGCTCCACCGACGCGCAGCGCGCGTTCACGGCCACCGATTCCCCCTGCGTGGCCATCTGCTCCACCCTGTTCGACGAGATCTGCCGCGGCTGCGGCCGCACCGCCATGGAAGTCTCCAACTGGGTCTTCATGACCGACGAGGAAAAGCAGGCCGTCTGGACCCGCATCCGCGCGCAGGGGTATCCGCGCCGCCCGTAGGCGTCGTGCCGCCCGGGCGTTGCTGTCTTGGGCATGTCATCTGGCGTAGGCCTAATCCTGTCATCGCACACGACAGGTCCTACCCATGCGCATCGTTCTCGTCACGGATGCCTGGCATCCCCAAGTCAACGGCGTGGTCCGCACCTGGACCGCCATGCTGGGCCTGCTGCGCGAATGGGGCCATGACGTGCTGGTGGTGAGCCCCGAGGGCAGCCGCACGATCCCCGCGCCCTCCGAGCCCGACCTGCGCCTGTGCATCCAGCCCGGCCGGCAGCTGCGCCGCGTGCTGGGCGACCTGGTGCCCGACGCGCTGCACATCGCCACCGAGGGGCCGCTGGGCCTGGCCGCGCGCCGCATGGCGCTGCGCCGCGGCTGGCGCTTCACCACCTCGTTCCACACGATGTTTCCGGAATACCTGGAGGCGCGCATGGGCATCCCGGCGTCGATCCCGTGGCGCTTCATGCGCTGGTTCCACCGGCCCTCGCAGCAGGTGCTGGTGCCGACCCCCACGGTGCGCGACATCGTCGCCGCGCGTGGGCTGCAGAACCTCAAGGTCTGGTCGCGCGGCGTCGACGGCAAGAAATTCCATCCGGTCGACGGCGATGCCTTCGCCCACCTGCCGCGCCCGATCTGGCTGTCGGTGGGCCGGGTCGCGCGGGAGAAGAATCTCGACGCCTTCCTGTCGCTCGACCTGCCCGGCAGCAAGGTCGTGGCCGGCGGCGGGCCCGACGAGGCGCGCCTGCACAAGAAGTTTCCCGATGCCCACTTCCTGGGTCCGCAGGCCGACGATCACCTGCCGTCGTACTACAGCGCGGCCGACGTGTTCGTGTTCCCGAGCCTGACCGACACCTTCGGGCTGGTGATGCTGGAGGCGATGGCCTGCGGCACGCCGGTGGCGGCCTTCGACACCGAGGCGCCGCGGGCCGTGATCCGCAACGGCGTGACGGGCTTCATCGACAGCGACCTGGCGCGCGCCTGCCTGCAGGCCCGCACGCTGGACCGCGCCGCGGTGCGGGCGCACGCCCTCACCCGCACCTGGGACGCGATCGCCCACGACCTGCTGTCGGCCCTGGTGCCGATCGACGGCCGCGCAGCGTGGCCAAGAGAGGGCATCCAGGGCGCCTGACCGGCTTTTCGGCGGCCCCCGGGAGCCGCTACAATGCTTGCCATCCCTGAGGAGCGCTGCGACGAACCGACGGCGGCACGATGCCCGCCGTGCCCGGATCGCCAGGCTCAGGAATCCTTGTTCGGCCGCCCCGGATCCCGGTGCGGCAGCAGCAACGGCGCTCACCTTTGTCGCTTCGGGCGGGAAAGGCGATGCGCGCCGTCGATTCGGGTGTGTGCTTCGCGTTGTCCGGCCCCAGCGGCGCCGTTGACCTTATTTCACGTGGAGTTTGACACCATGAACGCAGTGACCGACAAATCCGTCACCGACTACCTCGTCGCCGACATGAGCCTGGCCGGCTGGGGCCGCCGCGAGCTCGCCATCGCCGAAACCGAAATGCCCGGCCTGATGGCGATCCGCGAAGAATTCGCCGCCAGCCAGCCGCTCAAGGGTGCCCGCATCGCCGGCAGCCTGCACATGACCATCCAGACCGGCGTGCTGATCGAGACGCTGGTGGCGCTCGGCGCCGAAGTCCGCTGGGCGTCGTGCAACATCTTCTCGACCCAGGATCACGCCGCCGCCGCCATCGCCGCGACCGGCACCCCGGTGTTCGCCGTCAAGGGCGAGACCCTCGAGGAATACTGGCAATACACCCACAAGATCTTCGAGTGGCCGCAAGACCGCCACGCCAACATGATCCTGGACGACGGCGGCGATGCCACGCTGCTGCTGCACCTGGGCGCCAAGGCCGAGAAAGACATCTCCGTGCTGGCCAAGCCGGGTAGCGAAGAAGAGCGCGTGCTGTTCGCCGCCATCAAGGAAACGCTGGCGCGCGATCCGAAGTGGTACTCGACCCGCCTGGCCGAAATCAAGGGCGTGACCGAAGAAACCACCACCGGCGTGCATCGCCTGTACCAGATGTCGCAGAAGGGCGACCTGGCGTTCGCCGCGATCAACGTAAACGACTCGGTCACCAAGTCGAAGTTCGACAATCTCTACGGCTGCCGCGAATCGCTGGTCGACGGCATCAAGCGCGCCACCGACGTGATGGTCGCCGGCAAGATCGCCGTCGTGGCCGGCTACGGCGACGTGGGCAAGGGCTGCGCCCAGGCCCTGGTGGCGCTGCGCGCCCAGGTGTGGGTCACCGAAATCGACCCGATCTGCGCCCTGCAGGCCGCGATGGAAGGCTTCAAGGTCGTGACCATGGAAGAAGCGGCCAAGCACGCCGACATCTTCGTGACGGCCACCGGCAACTACCACGTCATCACGCGCGCCCACATGGACGCCATGAAGGACCAGGCCATCGTCTGCAACATCGGCCACTTCGACAACGAAATCGACGTCGCCTCGATCGAAGACCTGCAATGGGAAGAGATCAAGCCGCAGGTCGACCACGTGATCTTCCCGGACGGCAAGCGCATCATCCTGCTCGCCCAGGGCCGTCTCGTGAACCTCGGCTGCGCCACCGGCCACCCGTCGTTCGTGATGTCCTCGTCGTTCGCCAACCAGACCATCGCGCAGATCGAGCTGTACACGCGCAACGAGGCCTACACCAAGGGCCAGGTCTACGTGCTGCCCAAGCACCTCGACGAGAAGGTCGCCCGTCTGCACCTGAAGAAGCTCGGCGTGAACCTCACCACGCTGTCGCCGGCCCAGGCCGAGTACATCGGCGTGTCGGTCGATGGTCCGTTCAAGCCGGGTCACTATCGCTATTGATCCTGTAGCACAATAGGGGGCAGAGCCCGCGCGGTCCGGCGCGGGCGTTGCTTCTGACAGGAGAACGATCATGGCATTGATACTCGTCTGGATCCTGAACGCGGTGGCGCTGCTCGCAGTCGCCTACCTGCTGCCCGGCATCCAACTGGCCAGCTTCGGTTCGGCGCTCATCGCGGCGCTGGTGCTGGGTCTGCTCAACATGCTGGTCAAGCCGGTGCTGGTGTTGCTCACGCTGCCCATCACCATCGTGACCCTCGGGCTGTTCCTGATCGTGCTCAACGCGCTGTTGTTCTGGTTCGCCGGCTCCGTGCTGCGCGGCTTCCAGGTCAATGGCTTCTGGTGGGCCGTGGGCGGTGCGATTCTGTACAGCATCATCTCCGGTCTGCTGACCAAGTTGATACCCTGATGACTCAAACCCACACGCCCGCGCTCAGCCTGGAGTTCTTCCCGCCGCGCGATATCGCCGCGCAGGAGCGGCTGGTGCGCGCGGCCAAGCAATTGCTGGCCATGCAGCCGAAGTACGTCAGCGTCACGTTCGGCGCCGGCGGCTCCACGCGGGAAGGCACCGCCGACACCGTCCGCACCCTGACCAACATGGGCTGCGAGGCGGCGCCCCACCTCTCGTGCGTCGGCGCCTCGCGCGACCAGCTGCGCGAGATCCTGGCGCGCTACCAGGCCGAAGGCATCAAGCGCGTGGTGGCCCTGCGCGGCGACCTGCCTTCGGGCATGGGCGGCGACGCGGGCGAGCTGCGCTACGCCAGCGACCTGGTGCGTTTCATCCGCGACGAAACCGGCGACTGGTTCCACATCGAAGTGGCGGCCTATCCCGAGATGCACCCGCAGGCGGTGAGCCCCAGCGTCGACCTCGATCACTTCGTGACCAAGGTCAACGCCGGCGCCGATGCCGCGATCACGCAGTATTTCTTCAACGCCGACGCCTACTTCGACTTCGTCGACCGGGCGCGCGCGCGTGGCGTGACCGTGCCCATCGTGCCGGGCATCATGCCCATCACCAACTACAGCCAGCTGTCGCGCTTCTCCGAGATGTGCGGCGCCGAGCTGCCGCGCTGGGTCCGGCTGCGTCTGGCCGAATTCGGCGACGACAAGGCCTCGATCCGCGCGTTCGGCACCGAGGTGGTGACGGAGCTGTGCCAGACCCTGCTCGACAACGGCGCGCCGGGCCTGCACTTCTACACGCTCAACCAGGGCGAGGCCACGCTTTCCATCTGGAAAAACCTCGAGCTGTGATCGTGTTGCCGCAAGCAAGAACGGCACCCGCGAGGGTGCCGTTTTTCTTTGGTGCCGCGCGCGGGCTCAGTCGGCGTAGACGCCGGCCTTGCGGATCATCGCGCCCCACTTGTCGGTCTCGGATTGCAGCCAGGTCTGCAGGCCCTGCGGCGTCTGCTTCTCGGGCGGCACGATCTCCGCGCCCAGCTCGGCCATGCGCTGCGTGAAGGCCGGATCCTTCAACGCGGTGCGCAGCGCCGCATTGACCTTGTCGATCGCGGCCTGCGGCGTGCCCTTGGGCGCATAGATGCCGTGCCACACCTTGACCTCGAAGCCCTTGAGGCCGCCTTCCTGCAGCGTCGGCGCATCGGGCAGCGCCTTGATGCGTTCGAGCGTGGTCACGCCGTAGAACTTCACGTGCTTGGCCTTGATCTGCGGAATGGTCTGGGTGGTCTGGTCGCACAGCACGTCGACCTGCTGACCCAGCAGCGCGCTCATGGCGGGCGCCGTTCCCGCATAGGGGATGGTGGTGAACTGGGTGCCGATGGCCTCCTGCAGCAGCATGCCGCACAGCTGCGACACCGCGCCGGGGCCGGCGTTGGCCAGGTTGAGCTTGTTGCCCTGTTCGCGCGCGTACTTGATGAAGCCCGGCAGGTCGTCGGGCGGCAGGTCGCGCCGTGCCAGCACGGTCATGGGCACGTCGGCCACCTGCCCGATATAGGAAAAGTCTTTCAGCGGATCGTATTGCAGCTTGCGATAGAGCGCCGGGGCGGTGGCCATGCCGTTGTGGTGGATCAGCAGCGTGTAGCCATCCGGCTGCGCGCGGGCCACGAAGGCCGGGGCCAGCGTGCCGCCGGCGCCGGTGCGGTTTTCAACCACGATGCTCTGTCCGAGCGTCTTGCTCATGGAGGCACCCAGCGCGCGGGCCACCACGTCGGTGGGGCCGCCGGCCGCGAAGGGCACGACCAGCGTGATGGCGTGGGCGGGGTAGGCGGTCTCGGCCTGGGCAATGGCGCCGTGCAGCGCCAACGGGCCGGAGAGGGCGGCGGCCAGGACGGCCGCCGGCATACGGGGGATAAGCATGTCTCGCTCCTGTTCTTGTCGGTCCGCCGGACGTGGCGGCGGAGCGGACAGTGTGGGTCAAGCCAGGGGCGAGGGGAATTTGCCATTCCCTAAGCGGCGCTTCGCGTGCGCCAAATGGGGGTTGCTCCGGATGGGGCCGGTCTCTAGACGATGGTCCGAGGGGCGGCTCAGCTGGCCTGCGGGCCGCTGTGGCCTTCGGCCAGCGACTGCGGGCAGGGGAAGTCGTTGCTCACGTTCATGCCCAGCGGCGCGATGCGCACCGGCTGATGCACCCGATGCGACGGCACCAGCGAGTCGGGATTCTCGGGCTGGGCCCAGAGCGGGTCCGGGATTTCGGCGAACACCTGGCGCAGCCGCTCGCCCCAGGTGCTGCGGATCATCGAGAAATATTCGTTCTGGTCGTCGATGCTGGCGAAGTGCGACACGCGCAGCTCGTCGGTCGCGTAGACCAGCAGGTCGAGCGGCAGGCCCACCGAGATGTTGGAGCGCAGCGTGGAATCCATCGAGATCAGCGCGCATTTCGCGGCCTCGTCGAGCGAGGTGTCGGGATCCAGCACGCGGTCGAGGATGGGCTTGCCGTACTTGGATTCGCCGATCTGGAAATACGGGCACTCGGGCGTGGCTTCGATGAAGTTGCCGGCCGCATAGATCTGGAACAGGCGACAGCCCTCGTGGCCGATCTGGCCGCCGAAGATCAGGTTGATGTTGAACTCCACGCCCTGTTCGCGCAGCGCCGCGGCGTCGCGATCGTGGACCTGGCGCACCGCATCGCCCACGCGCCGCGCGGCCTCGAACATGTTCGGCACGCGCCAGATCGAGTCGGGACGATTGGCGTTTTCCTGGGCCAGCGTGTTCACGACCGCCTGCGACAGGGCCAGGTTGCCCGAGGTCATGAGCACCATGACGCGCTCGCCCGGCAGCTCGAACACACTGAGCTTGCGGAAGATGCTGATCTGGTCGACCCCCGCGTTGGTGCGCGAGTCGGACAGAAATACGAGGCCTTGGTTGAGCTGGGCGGCGATGCAGTAGGTCATGGTACGAATGAGACAAGTGCTTGCCCGGCTATTGTAGGGCCAGGGACGGCCGCCACGTGCGGCCGCTGCGTCCCCGAAATGCGCGGCGGCGCGGCGGCGAGTCCCGCGCGCTTGCGAGCGGTTGCGCGGGCAACGGATCGGCGAGCGTGATCTTTTTGCCGGAGGGTCGAGGGCGATGCCGGCCCGATATCCCTGACCCGCCGAACCCCCTGCAGCGCGCCCCTACTGCTGCTGCGCCGCCTGCTGCACCTGCACCGTCACCGTCATCGATTCCTCGCCGCCGCCTGAGCGCACGCCGCGCACCGGCGAGGCCGAGTCGTAGTCGCGCGCCACGGCCAGCCGGCAGTGGCAGTCGGAGGCGTACTGGCGGTTGGTCACGTCCACGCTGATCCAGCCGTGCTCGGCCAGCCACACATCGACCCAGGCGTGGCTGGCGGCGTGTTCGGCCTCGGTGTAGAGGTAGCCGCTCACGTAGCGCGCGGGCAGGCCCATGCCGCGCACGCAGGCCAGGTACAGGTGCGCGTGGTCCTGGCACACGCCATGGCCGAGCGCCAGCACCTGTTCGGCGGCGGTGGTGACGTCGGTGGTGCCGGGCTCGTAGGCCACGCGGTCGCAGATGGCCTGCGCCAGCGCCAGCGCGTCGGCCGGCGTGTGCATGCCCTGCGGCAGGATGGCCGCGCAGAAGGCCTGGATGGCCGCGCCGCTCTGCGTGAGCGGGGTCGGCACGCAGAAGGCGTGCAGCGGCAGGCGGCTGTCTTCCTGGCGCAGCCGGCCCTCGGGCAGCGTGTCGATCTCGACGTGGCCGCTCACGCGCAGCTCGATCTCGTCGTGCGGACGGGTGAGCGTGAGCGTGTGCGTGACGTTGCCGTAGGCATCGACCTGCTCGGCCAGCGGACCGGGCGCCTCGATGTGCCAGCGCAGGGCGCGCTGGTGTTCGTCCAGGCGCGGCGTCAGGCGCAGCACCTGGATGCTGTAGCTCACGGGCGCGGTGTACTGATAGCGCGTGATGTGGCGGATCAGATGTTTCATGCGGGTCTCCTTGTCGTCGCGGGCGCCGTCATGCCGACAGCGGCAGCAGGAAGTCCTGACTGACGCGGTTGCCGAGGTCGTTGACGCGGTCGAGGAAGCGTTCGAGGAAGCGGTGCAGGCCGCCGCCGCGCAGGATGTCTTCGACGCGGGCATAGCGCAGCTCCGCACACAGCATGCCGGCGCGCCGCTCGGTTTCGGCCGAGCGCTGGTTCGACACCCGCGCCAGGTCGTCGGCCACGGCGCCGATCGACGACAGCAGCGAGCGCGGCATGTCGGCGCGCAGGATCAGCAGCTCGGCCACGCGGTCGGGCGTGATCACGTCGCGGTAGACCTTGCGATACACCTCCAGGCCCGACACCGAGCTGAGGATGGCCGACCAGCGGTAGAACTCGCTGTTGATGCCGTGCTCGGCCTCGTCGCTCTCGTGGAACTTCACGTCGAGCAGGCGCGCGGTGTTGTCGGCGCGCTCCAGGTGCATGCCCAGCCGCAGGAACACCAGCGCCTCGTCTTCGAGCATGGTGCCCACCGTCACGCCGCGCGCCAGGTGCGAGCGGAACTTCACCCACTCGAAGAATTCGCCGGGGTTGCGCTCCAGCAGGTCGCCCTGCAGGCGCTTCTGCAGGTCGAGCCAGGTGGTGTTGTAGGTCTCCCAGACCTCGGTGGTGAGGCTGCCGCGCACCGCGCGGGCATTCTCGCGCGCGGCGCGCAGGCAGGAATAGATCGACGACTGGTTGTCGGGGTCGCGCACCATGTAGTGCAGCACGCTGTCCGGCGTGATGTCGGGATACTTGTCGCGATAGCCGTACTGCAGCTCGGAGATGCGCAGCAGCGCCTGCCAGGAGCTGTCGCGCGAGCGCGGGTCCTGCGGCAGCAGCGACATCTGCAGGTTCACGTCCAGCATCCGTGCGGTGTTCTCGGCGCGTTCGATGTAGCGGCACATCCAGAACAGGTGGTCGGCGGTTCGGCTCAGCATGGGGTTCTCCTGTCCTCAGTCTTCCAGCACCCAGGTGTCCTTGGTGCCGCCGCCCTGGCTGCTGTTGACCACCAGCGAGCCCTCGATCAGCGCCACGCGGCACAGCCCGCCCGGCACGGTGCGGATTTCCTTGCCGCACAGCACGTAGGGCCGCAGGTCGACGTGGCGCGGCGCCACGCCCGATTCCACGTAGGTGGGCGTGGTCGAGAGCGCCAGCGTCGGCTGCGCGATGTAGTTCGACGGATTGGCGCGCACGCGCTCCTTGAAGGCCTCGATCTGTGCCGTGGTCGAGGAGGGGCCGACCAGCATGCCGTAGCCGCCGGCGCCGTGCACCTCCTTCACCACCAGCTCGTGCATGTTGGCCAGCACGTGCGAGAGCTCGTCGGGGCGCGCGCACTGCCAGGTCGGCACGTTCGACAGGATCGGCTCCTCGCCCAGGTAGAAGCGGATCATGTCGGGCACGTACAGATAGGTGGACTTGTCGTCGGCGATGCCGGTGCCGATGGCATTGGCCAGCGTGATGCGGCCGGCGCGATAGGCCGACAGCAGTCCCGGCACGCCCAGCGCCGAGTCGGCGCGAAACGACAGCGGATCGAGGAAGTCGTCGTCGAGGCGGCGATAGATCACGTCGACGCGGCGCGGGCCGCGCGTGGTGCGCATGTACACCGTGTTCTGGTCGACGAACAGGTCCTGCCCCTCGACCAGCTCCACGCCCATCTGCTGCGCCAGGAAGGCATGCTCGAAGTAGGCGGAGTTGTACATACCGGGCGTGAGCACCACCACCGTGGGCTCGTCGCTCACGTTCGGCGCCACCTCGCGCAGATTGTCGAGCAGCAGGTCGGGATAGTGCGCCACCGGCCGGATCTTGATGCGCGAGAACGCCTCGGGCAGCAGCCGCATCGACATCTTGCGGTTCTCGAGCATGTACGACACGCCGGAGGGCACGCGCAGGTTGTCCTCGAGCACATAGAAATCGCCCGGCCCGGCGCGCACGATATCGACGCCGGCCACGTGGCAGTAGATGCCCTCGGCCACGTCGATGTCCTGCATCTCGGGCCGGTACTGCGCGTTCAGGAACACCTGTTCGGCCGGGATGATGCCGGCCCGCACGATGTCATGGTCGTGATAGATGTCGTGGATGAAGCGGTTGAGCGCGCGCACGCGCTGCTTCAGGCCGGCGTCGAGCCGGCGCCATTCCTCGGCCGGGATGATGCGCGGGATCAGGTCGAACGGGATCAGGCGTTCGGTGCCGGCCGCGTCGCCCGCCACCGAGAAGGTGATGCCGACCCGGCGGAAGTTCAGGTCGGCCTCGATCTGGCGCGCGCTCATCGCGTCGGGCGGCTCGCCGGCCAGCCATTGTGCGAAGGCGCGGTAGTGCGGTCGCACGTGGCCCTGCGCATCGTGCATCTCGTCGAAGGCGGCGGGCCGTGGGGCGGTGTCGTGCATGGCATCTCCTGCTGGGTGTCGCCGCGCGGGGCGGCGCGGGCGCCTCGGGGACGCCCTTATCCGTGTCATGAGCACAAGCAACAGCCATGCCAGCTTTTGGCGCGGCTGGCGGCGTGCGGCTAGCGGCGCGGCGTGTGGCATGGCGGGCCCGGCGCGCTTGCGCGCCCGGGCGGGCCTCCGCCGGGGCTCATGCGCGGACGGAGGGCACGAAAATGGGCATCGGCACCGCTTCAGCGTGGTGCGGCCAGGCAGGCAGCGCGCGGCCGCCTGGGGCGGGCCCGTTGCCGTCATCATGCGCCGACCCGGTGCGTCAGGGACCGGGCAGGGGAATCAATTGAGGCGGAAGCGCTGGACGCCGGCACTGCCCTGGGGCGTGCCGCCGGTGCCCAGCGGCGCGTCCGGCACCCAGCCCTCGGGGGTGAGGATCGCATCGAGCGTGATGTCGTGCGGGGCCGGGGTGTAGTGGTCGGGCAGCCGGCCTTCGGTCCAGGCGATGCCGATGGTCAGGGGCTCGGCGCCGCCGGCGAACAGCGCGGCCAGCGTGCGGTCGTAGTAGCCGCCGCCGTAGCCCAGGCGGTCGGCCCGGCCGGTGTAACCGAGGGTCGGCACCAGCACCACGTCGGGCTGGCGCGCGGGCCCGCCGACCGGCTCGGCGATGCCGTAGGCGCCCGCCTGCATGGGCGCATCGGGCGTCCAGTTGCGGAATTCCAACGGCGCGTCACGCGTCACCACCACCGGCAGGCAGACCTCGTAACCGGCGGCCACCCATTGCTCGAGCAGGGGGCGCAGGTCGGGCTCGTCGGCCATGGGCCAGAACGCCGCGATGGTGCGCAGCGGCCGGCCGGCGTCGGCCAGCGCATCGTGCGCCACGTTCACCCACGTGAACAGCCGCGCACGCATGAGCAGCGCACCGCGGCTGCGCGCATCGGCGGGCAGGGCGGCGCGGGCCTGGCGCAATCGCGTACGCAACGCGACTGCGGTATTCTCTGCATTGTTTTCGTTGGGCATGCGGTTCGGCTGAGGGGGCAGGCAATGGGTCAAGCAAGCGGGCAAAAGCGGGTGCTTGAGTCGCAAAGGTATCAGAAATCGGCCCGCGAGGTTTTGCGGTCCGGCATGCCTGCGCGCCTCGACCAGATGGCGCCCACCTCGGCATGGCGCCGTGCCTTGCCGATGCTGGCGCTCTTCACGGCGGCCTGTGCGCCCGTCGATGCGCAGCAGCGCGCCCAGGCGCCCGCCGGCGCCGAGACCTCCGCGCTCACGCTGCAATCGTCGCTGCCACCCGACCAGGCCGGCCGCCCCATCGCCGTCCCGCCCGCCGTGCTGGCGGGCCTGCCCGAGTCGCCCCAGACCGCGGCCACGCAGGCCGTGGTGGCCGCGCGCGAAGCCATGAACCGCAAGCAGTGGTCGGTGCTCGCCGCGATGGTGCCGCAGGCCAAGGGTGACCCGCTCGCCGCCTATCCCGAATACTGGCTGCTGCGCTATCAGCTCTGGAGCCCGCCGGGCGGCCAGCGCCCCACCGCCGAGCTCAATCGTTTCCTGCGCAACAATGCGGGCAGCTATCTCGAAGACCGGCTGCGCGGCGACTGGATCCAGGCCGCCGCGCGCAGCGGCGACTTCGAAACCATCCGCAAGCTCGCGCCGGTGAAGGCCGGCAATTCGCAGGTCGAGTGCGCCACGCTGATGGCGCGCCACATGACCGGCCAGCGCGCCACCGCCGCGCAGGCCCAGGCCGCGTTCGGCTCGGGCACCGCCTGCTGGTCGCTCTACGACCAGCTCGTGGCCGACGACATCCTGGGCTGGGACCAGATCCAGCCGCAGATGCGCGACGCGCTCGAGGCCAACCGCACCACCGACGCGCGCAAGCTCGCCACCTACATCTTCGAGCCGCAGGATCTCAAGACCTACGACGCGATGATGAAGGATCCGATGAAGTGGCTGGTGCGGCAGGGCAAGTCGCCGGTCGGCCGCAACGAAAAGGAACTCGTCGCCATCGCGCTCGCGCGGCTGGCGCGCGGCGACGTCAGCGTGGCCGACTCCTATCTGCAGCGCGAATGGGAACGCCACCTCGCCAAGCCGTACCTGGCCTGGGTGCGCGGCCAGTATGCGCTGGCCGCCGCGATCGACCAGGACCCGCGCGCCGAGGCCTGGTATCGCGCCGCCGGCCACATCCGCATGAGCGACAACAATCACGCCTGGAAGGTCCGGTCGGCGCTGCGCCAGCCGCGCATCGACTGGGCCTGGGTGATCGCGGCGATCGACACCATGTCGGCGGACCAGCAGGCCGAGCCGGTGTGGGTCTACTGGAAGTCGCGCGGCCAACTGGCGCTGGGCCATAAAGACGCGGCGCAGCGCGGCTTCGCCAGCATTGCCGACGGCTTCGATTTCTACGGCCAGCTCGCCACCGAGGAGCTGGGCCGCCGCATCACCGTGCCGCCGCGCCCGGCCGCCGTCACCGACGCCGAGATGGCCGAGGCACGCGCCAATCCGGGCCTGCAGCGCGCCATCTACATGTTCCGCATGGGCTGGCGCGCCGAGGCCGTGCCCGAATGGAACTTCACGATACGCGGCATGACCGACCGGCAGCTGTTCGCGGCCGCCGAGCTGGCCCGCGCCGAGGGCATCTACGACCGCGTGGTCAACACCTCCGAGCGCACCGCGCGCGAGTTCGATTTCAGCCAGCGCTACATCGCGCCGTTCGAGGGCCGCGTGAGCGCCAAGGCGCGCGCCATCGACATCGACCCGGCCTGGGTCTATGGCCTGATCCGCCAGGAGTCGCGCTTCATCATGGACGCGCGCTCGCATGCCGGCGCCTCGGGCCTGATGCAGCTGATGCCCGCCACCGCCAAGTGGGTGGCCAAGAAGATCGGCATGCAGGATTTCCAGCCCGGCGGCGTCAATGATTTCGACACCAACACCGAGCTCGGCACGCAATACCTCAACATGGTGCTGCGCGACCTCGACAATTCGCAGGTGCTGGCCAGCGCCGGCTACAACGCCGGCCCGGGCCGGCCGCGCAACTGGCGCGCCACCTTCACGCACCCGGTCGAGGGCGCGGTGTTCGCGGAAACCATTCCGTTCACCGAGACCCGGCTCTACGTGAAAAACGTGATGTCCAACGCGGTCTACTACGCCGCCCTGTTCAGCGGCCAGCCGCAGTCGCTCAAGGAGCGCCTGGGCAGCATCGTGCCGCCGTCGGTGGTGGCCACCAAGGCCGGCCAATGAGCGGCGGCGCCGCGCACGACGATCCCGCGATCGACGGCCTGCAGGTCTACATCGTGGGGGGCGCCGTGCGCGACGAGCTGCTCGGCCTGCCCCCCGGCGACCGCGACTGGGTGGTGGTGGGCGCGTCGCCCGCCGACATGACGGCGCGCGGCTTCATCCCGGTGGGCGGCGATTTCCCGGTCTTCCTGCACCCACGCTCCAAAGAGGAATACGCGCTGGCCCGCACCGAGCGCAAATCGGGCGTGGGCTACAAGGGCTTCACGTTCTACACCGGCGCCGACGTCACGCTCGAACAAGACCTGCAACGCCGCGACCTCACCGTCAACGCGATCGCGCGCACGCCGGAAGGCGAGCTGGTCGATCCGCTCGATGGCCAGGCCGACGTGCGGGCGCGCGTGCTGCGCCACGTCGGCACGGCGTTCGCCGAGGATCCCGTGCGCATCCTGCGGCTGGGCCGGTTCGCCGCGCGCTTCGGCGATTTCCGCGTGGCCGACGAAACCCTGCAGCTGTGCCGCGACATGGTCGCGGCCGGCGAGGCCGATGCGCTGGTGCCCGAGCGCGTCTGGAAGGAGCTCTCGCGCGCGCTCATGCTGCCGCGTCCGGCGCGCATGCTGGAGGTGCTGGCGCAGACCGGCGCGCTGGCGCGCGTGATGCCGCAGTTGCACGCCTGGCAGGAGGCCGCGGCCGACCTGGATCGCGCCGCCGCGGCCGGCCTGCCGCTGGCGGGCCGCTATGCGCTGATGTGCCGCCGCGCCGACGCGCGCGACGCGCTGTCGCAGCGGCTGCGCGTGCCGACCGACTGCGCCGACCAGGCGCGGCTGCTGCCGCTGGTGCTGGAGGCGCTGCCGCACGCGGCCGATGCCGCGCGCCAGCTGGCGCTGATCGAGCGCTGCGACGGCCTGCGCAAGCCGCAGCGCTTCATCGAGCTGCTGGAGGCCGCCGCCGTGGTGGCCGAGGTCGATGTGGCCGCATGGCGGGCGCGCCTGGAGGCGGTGCGCGGCGTCGATGCCGGCGCCATCGCGCAGGCCTGCGCGGGCGACCCCGCCCGCATCAAGCCCGCGCTGCACGAGGCCCGCCTGCGCGCCCTCGCGCCGGGTTGAGCGCTACAGCGCGTCGCGGCGGTCGCCGCGGCGAAAGCCCTGCAGGCCGTCGTCGATGTCGCGGCCCACGGCCAACACCTTGAACAGCTCGCCCATCTCCGCCTCGGACAGCAGCTTCTGGACCGGCGCGGTCTGCTGCGCATAGGCGCGCGCGTCGGCGGGATCGAGCCGGCCCAGCCGGTCGAGCAGGCCGGCGTTCATCAGGAAGCGCGCCTGCGAGGTATAGCCGTAGACGTCGAGCCGGCCTTCGAGCGCCGCGTCCGCCATCGCCGTGAAGTCCACGTGGGCGGTGATGTCCTGCAGGCCCGGGGCGACGAACGGATCGGCATGGGCGTGATGGCGCAGGTGGCACATCAGCGTGCCCGTGGCCCGCTGCGGGTGGTAGTACTCGTGGCGCGGAAAGCCGTAGTCGAACAGCAGGGCGGCGCCGCGCGCGAGCCACTGGCCCATGCCGCGCACCCAGGCCTCGGCCTGCAGATTGATCTCCGACACGTAGCCGGGCAGGGGCGGCATGCGCGTGCTCACGGCGCGCGCCAGCGCCGCGTCGGCCGGGCGGTCGGCCCAGGTGAAATCGCCGTCGTCATCGAGCGCGACGCCGCGCACCATGACCTCGGCGCGCGCGCTCCAGGTGAAGAGCTGGACCGGCATGGCGTCGAGCACCTCGTTGCCCAGCACGCAGCCCACGAATTGCGTGGGCAGGGCGTCGAGCCACTGCACCCGGTCGCCGAACGGCGCGAGCCGCGCCTGCTGGCGCGCGCGCAGGTCGGCCGACACCTCGACGATGCGGTACTGCGCGGCGATGCCGAGTTCGTCGAGCGTGGCCAGCACGGCCTCGGCCAGCGCGCCGGTGCCGGCGCCGAACTCGAGCACGGTGTCGCCCGCGCACTGGGCCAGGATCTCGGCCGCCTGTTGCGCCACGGTCTGGCCGAACAGCGGCGTGAGCTCGGGGGCGGTGACGAAGTCGCCGGTGGGCAGGCGGCGGCGCGCGCCGGCCTCGCTGCCGGGCGCCAGCTTCACCGCGCCGGCGGTGTAGTAGCCCAGCCCCGGCGCGTACAGCGCCTCGGCCATCCAGCGGTCGAACGGCAGCCAGCCGTCGTGGGCACGCAGCGTGGCGCGCAGATGCTCGGCCACGCGTTCGCTGTGGGCCGCGCCGGCGGGATCGAGAGGGGGCAGGTTGGCAGGTGTGGATCGCATGCCGCTATTTTCCCATGCCGCGCCGCGTGCCCGGACAAAACCCCTGATGGCGCCGCCGGCCGCGCAAAGCAGAACGCCCCGCAGGGCGGGGCGTTCCGGGGACCTTGCCAGCGCGCGAGGCGCTGCGCGGGATCAGCCGCGGCGGTCGGCCGACTTGCCGAAGCGCTTGGGCGCGGCGCCGCGCTTGGCGAAGCTCGGGCGGTCGCCGAAGTTGCGCTGCGGGCGGTCACCGAAGTCACGCTGCGGACGATCGCCGAAGTCGCGCTGGGGACGATCACCGAAGTTGCCTTGCGGACGGTCGCCGAAGCTGCGCTGCGGACGGTCACCGAAGTCGCGTTGCGGACGATCACCGAAGTTGCCTTGCGGACGGTCGCCGAAGCTGCGCTGCGGACGGTCGCCGAAGCTGCGCTGCGGACGGTCACCGAAGTCGCGTTGCGGACGGTCGCCGAAGCTGCGCTGCGGGCGGTCGCCGAAGTCGCGTTGCGGACGGTCACCGAAGCTGCGCTGCGGGCGGTCGCCGAAGTCGCGTTGCGGACGATCACCGAAGCTGCGCTGCGGACGATCACCGAAGTCGCGTTGCGGACGGTCGCCGAAGCTGCGCTGCGGGCGGTCGCCGAAGTTGCCTTGCGGACGGTCACCGAAGCTGCGCTGCGGACGATCGCCGAAGTCGCGTTGCGGGCGGTCGCCGCTGAAGTCGCGCTGCGGACGGTCGCCGTTGAACTCGCGCGGCTTGCGGTCGTAGGGCTTGCCGCCACCGTGGCGCGGGCCACCCTTGTTGAAGCGGCCGCCGCCACCACCCGAGCTCGGGCGCGGGGTGCGTTGCGGCTCGAGGCCGGCGATCACTTCGGGGTTGATCGATTGACCGATGTAGTGCTCGATGCGGCGCACCTTGTGGCGTTCCGAGTGCGTGGCCAGCGTGAAGGCCAGGCCGTCGCGACCGGCGCGGCCGGTACGGCCGATACGGTGCACGTAGTCTTCGGCCTGCAGCGGCAGGTCGAAGTTGACGGCGTGGCTGATGCCCTGCACGTCGATGCCGCGGGCGGCCACGTCGGTGGCGACCAGGATGCGGACCTGACCGCGTTGCAACTGGGTCAGGGTGCGCGAACGCTGGCGCTGGTTCATGTCGCCGTGCAGGGCAGCGGCGGCGAAGCCGTCGTCGGCCAGGCGCTCGGCCAGGTCATCGGCGCCACGCTTGGTCGAGGTGAAGACGATGGCCTGGTCCAGGCGCACGTCGCGCAGCACGTGGTCGAGCAGACGCATCTTGTGGTCGGCGTCGTCGGCGTACAGCAGGCTTTGCGTGATGTTGGTGTGCTTGTCGCGGTGGCCGGCGATCTCGATGCGCTCCGGAGCGCGCATCATCTTTTCGGCCAGGCGGGCCACGCTGCCGTCCAGGGTCGCCGAGAACAGCAGGGTCTGGCGATCGTTGGGCAGGCGGCTCAGGATGGTTTCGATGTCTTCGATGAAGCCCATGTCGAGCATGCGATCGGCTTCGTCGAGCACCAGGGTGTGCACGGTGTTGAGTTTGACGCGGCCGGCCTTCAGGTGGTCGAGCAGGCGGCCCGGCGTGGCGACGAGCACGTCGACACGGCGCGACAGCGCCTTGAGCTGGGCGCCGTAGGGCATGCCGCCCACGACGGTGGCGGTGCGCAGGCCCGGCAGGTTGCGGCCGTACGAAGCGGTGGCGTCGGCCACTTGCAGCGCGAGTTCGCGGGTCGGGGTGAGCACCAGCACTTGCACGCCGGTGCCGCCGTTGGCGGGCATCGAGGCAATGCGGTTCAGGGCGGGCAGCATGAAGGCGGCGGTCTTGCCGCTACCGGTCTGCGACGAAACCATCAGGTCGGTGCCGGCGATGGCCTTGGGCACAGCGGCGGCCTGGACGGGCGTGGGCTCTTGAAAACCGGCTTCCTGTAGGGCCGAGAGAATAGTGGGCGCCAAGCCCAGGTCTGCGAAAGACATAGCTTTTCCTTGCCGCGCGATGCGGCGCAGGTGCCGTGGACGGGCGTTACCGATTTATCGGCGCCGGAACCAGGCAACGGTTGAATGGAGCATCGTGCCGACCGAATCAACCGTGCGCGTAGTGCGATCCAATGGAGCGATCGCGGGGCGAAAGGAAAGAGGTCAGGAAGCGATGAGCTTCGGCATGGGGCCGGGTATGGGAACCGGGCTGACTGCGAAAACGCGGTATGCGTATGAAATAAATGCCGAATCTGTTTGGTGCAGCGCAGCGATCATAACGCGAATTCGCGTTGTGCGGGATTTTTTTTACGAGTCGATGACCAGTCAATTAGGGTTTTGCCTTGGGTCGCGAGCCACGCATTCACCTGGGAAAAGTGCCCGCAGCCCAGGAACGGCACAGGGGGACGGCTGGCCGACAGGGGGGAAGGGTGGTTGGATTGCAACACCAGATGCCTGTGGCCTGCCGGCAACAGTGCCGCCTTGGCCTGGGCATGCGCGCCCCAGAGCAAAAACGCTTTGGGTTCAGTATCTTGCGCCACGCGGGCGAAGATTGCATCCGTCACCGTTTCCCAGCCGCGCTTGGCGTGCGAGCCCGCCTGGCCGTCCTCCACGGTGAGCGAGGTGTTCAGCAGCAGCACGCCCTGGCGCACCCAGCTGCCGAGGTCGTGGCCGAGCGGCCCGGCGTCGGGCTGTTCGCGCAGGATCTCCTTGAAGATGTTGCGCAGGCTGGGTGGGCATTTGCAGTCGTCGGGCACCGAAAACGCCAGGCCCTGGGCCTGGCCCGGCCCGTGATACGGATCCTGGCCCAGGATCACCACCCGCACTTCGTGCGGCGCCAGCTCGGCCAGCGCGCGCCACGGCGTGGCCGGATAGACCACCGCGCCCTCCGCCAGGCGCTGTTCGACGTGGCCGGTGACGCGGGCCAGGGCCGGCGCCACGGCGTCGGATTGCAGGGTCTCGCGCCACGCGGCCGGCAGCGCGGCGAGCTGCTGGCTCAGGGCGCCCGGTTGCAGGCGGTTGTCGTGCGGGGAGGGCAGGGTCTGGGGCATGGCCGCGATTGTGGCACGGCGCGGCGCTCAGCCGCCAGGCGCGGGCAGGGCGCGCAGGAAGCGGCGCAGGATGCCCGCCGAGTACACGCTGGCGACCTCGGTCAGGAAGCGCTTGAAGTCGACCGGGGCGGCGTTGTCGGCGCGATCGGAGATCGTGCGCAGCACCGCGCAGGGCACGCCGAACTCGTGGCACACCTGCGCCACCGCGGCGCCCTCCATCTCGACGCAGAGCGCCTGCGGCAGCTCCTCGCGCAGGCGCGCCAGCGTGACGGCGTCGCCCACGAAGCAGTCGCCCGTGGCGATGGGGCCGTGATGCACCGCCGGCTGCGCCGCGCGGCCATGGGCGTAGCCGGCCAGGAAGTCGGCCGCGCATTGCCCGAGCAGCGCGGTGAGCGCGGCCTCGGTGGCGAAGTGCGAACGCGCCAGCAGCGGCACCTCGTAGCGCGGGAACAGCGGCCGGGCATCGAGGTCGTGCTGCAGCAGCGCGTCGCCGATCACCACGTCGCCGACCTGCACGCGCGGATGGATGCCGCCGGCCACGCCGGTGAACACCACCGCACGCACGCCGAACGCGTGCAGCAGCATCGCGGTGGTGGCGGCCGCGGCGACCTTGCCGATGCGCGTGAGCACCAGCACGCAGGGCTGCCCGGCCAGGACGCCGACGTGATAGTCGCGCATGCCGATGCGGTGCACCTCGGCGGTGGGGCCCATTTCGGCCAGCAATTCGGTGATTTCTTCCGGCAGCGCGGCCAGGATTCCCAACATGACGATGCTTCCCGCGGGCCTGCGCCCGGCTGATGACAGCTGCGCATTATGCGCCGATCAGGCCGGCGGCAGGCGGGCGTGGTACTGGCTGGGCGTGACGCCGAAGCTGGCGCGGAAGCTGCCGATGAAGGCGCTGGTGCTTTCGTAGCCCACGGCGAGCGCCACGTCGGTGACCGCCTGGCCATGCGCGAGGAACTCGAGCGCGCGCAGCAGGCGCGCCTGCTGGCGCCACTGGCCGAGCGTGACGCCGGTCTCGAGCCGGAAGCGCCGCATCAGGGTGCGCGCCGACATGCTGACCCGGTGCGCCCAGGTCTCGATGTCGCTGGGATCGGCGGGGTCGTCGAGCAGGCGCAGCGCCAGCTCGAGCAGGCGGCGCTCGCGCGGCAGCGGCAAGGTGAAGGGCGCGTCCTGGCTCAGCGCGAGTTCGGCGCAGAGCAGGGCGTACACCTGCTCCGCGTGCGTGCCGGGCAGGCGCCCGGGCTCGCTCTCGGTGAGCCGCAGCAGCAGGGCCTCGAGCAGCGGGGTGCGGCTCCACACCCGCGGCTCGGCCGGCAGGCTCGCGCAGGCGTCGCTGCGCACATAGAGCAGGGTGCCGCGCGAGCGGCCGAACCAGCGGGCCTCGTGCGCCAGCTGCGGCGGCACCCAGCCCAGCCGGCCCGGATGCAGCGGCCAGACGGCATCGCCGCGTTGCACCAGCACCAGCCCCTCGCGCACCAGCAGCAGCATGCCGTCGCGATGCGAATGCTCGGGCACGTGCATGCCGCGCGGCTGGCGCGCGCCGTCGAGGTGCAGCGGCGTGAAGACGCGGTCGCGGTCGATCGCCTGCAGAGGAAGCTCGAGCATAAGTTGGCAGGTTTGAAGAACAGGTTGTCGGAATCCCGCAAGCCGTTTCCTTTGGGAATGTACATCATTCTCAACAACGAAACGCCCAAGGAGATGGAAATGGACCCGGCCCCCCTGCAGAGCGCGGGCATGCGCGCCACTTTTCCCCGGCTGAAGATCCTCGAGGTCTTCCACCGCCACCCGGCGCGCCATCTGGGCGCGGCCGAGGTCTACCGCGAACTGCTGGCGCACGGCCACGACGTCGGCCTGGCCACCGTGTACCGCGTGCTGGGCCAGCTGGTGCGCGCGGAGTTGCTGGTGCGGCATCACTTCGATGCCGCCAACAGCGTGTTCGAACTGGCGGGCAAGGGCCGTCACGACCACGTGATCTGCACGCGCTGCGGCAAGGTGGCCGAGTCGGCCGATCCCGCGGTGGCCCAGCTGGCCGAGCGCATCGCGCGGCGCCAGGGCTACTCGCTCGTCAGCTACAGCCTGTCGCTGTATGGCTGCTGCGACCGCTGCGCGCGGCCGCCGGCCCCCATGAAAGGAATGTACGAATGACCTTCACCCACTTCGAATACCACGACCTGTCGCAGTTTCCGCTGGTGCTGGTGCGCCACGGCCATGCGCCGCAGGGCTATGCCGAACGCTGGATCGGCGAGATGGAACGGTTGCTCGCGCAACCGGATGCGTTCGTGTTGATCGTGCTGGACCTCGACACCGAGATCGCGCACGAGGACCGCAAGGCCATGGTGCAGTGGCAGACCGCCAACATGGCGCGCCTGCGCGAGCGTTGCCGCGGCTTCATCGCGATCAAGCAGGATCCCTCGGCGCTGGCCCGCACCCGGGCGCAGGCCGAGAAGATGACGCGCGCGTTCGGCGTGCCGTTCGTGGCCGCGCCGGACCTGGGCGCGGCGCGCGCCACGGCGCTGGCGCTGCTGGAGCAGGCGCGCGAGGACGGCGCGGCGCTGGCGGCCGGCGCGTCGTGATGCGCGGCGCGGATCAGTGCCAGAGCAGCGCGTTCATCGCCTCGACGACGCGGTCGCGGTAGCGCGGCAGCAGCGCCGAGACGGCCTGGTGGCGGGCCTGCCAGGCCGCCGCGTCGGCGGCGTCGGCCGCGCGCGGCGCGGCCCACACCGGCGCCGGAAAGTGCCGGTCTTCGCGCCAGCGCGCGATCACGTGCCAGTGCAGGTGCGGCACCATGTTGCCCAGCGAGGCCAGGTTGATCTTGTGCGGCTGCAGGATGTCGCGCTGGGCCTGCTCCACCGCCCACACCGCGCGCATCATCAGCTCGCGGCCGTGGTTCGATAGGCTGGTCATTTCGGGGATGTGGCCGTTCCAGACCACCCGCGTGAAGCCGGGATAGTCGGGCTCGGCCGCCTCGATCACGCGCAGATGCTGGCCGCGCCACAGCAGCGTGCCGCCGTCTTCGGTGCACAGCGGGCAGGCCGGGTCGTGCGCGCTCATCCGAGCACCTTGCGGTATTGCACGAAGCCGGGCCGGTCGGCGATGTGGTCGTAGAGCTGCATCGCGGTGTGGTTGGATTCGTGGGTGAGCCAGTACACGCGCGCCGCGTCGTGGGCCCTGGCATCCGCATACACGTGCTCGATCAGGGCCCGGCCCGCGCCCTTGCCGCGCGCCTCGGAGGCGGTGAACAGATCCTGCAGGTAGACGTAGTTGCCGGTGGTCCAGGTGGAGCGGTGATAGATCCAGTGCACCATGCCCACCGCCTGGCCGCCCACGATGGCCAGTGCGCAGTGCATGGGCTCGGCGGGGTCGAGCAGGCGCGCCCACGTGGTGCGGGTGACGGCCTCGGCGATGTCGACGTTGTAGAAGGCCTGGTAGCCCTTCCACAGCGGCAGCCAGGCGTCGAAGTCGGCCTGGGTGATGGGGCGGATGTCGATGGTCATGGCGGATCCTGGATGAGAGTGGGTCAGAGCTGGTCTTCGAGCGCCTTGACGATGTGGCGCAGCACCTGCAGCCGCGCGTAGCGCTTGTCGTTGCTGGAAATCAGGTGCCACGGCGCCTCGGGCATGTCGGTGCGGGCCATCATCTCGTTGGCCGCCTGGGCGTAGTCGGGCCACTTCTTGCGGTTGCGCCAGTCGTCGGGCGTGATCTTGAACTGCTTGAACGGCGTGCGCTCGCGCTCCTTGAAGCGCTGCAGCTGCACGGCCGGCGTGACCGCCAGCCAGAACTTCAGCACGATGGCGCCGTGGTCGCTGAGCTGGCGTTCGAAGTCGTTGATCTCGCCATAGGCGCGGCGCCAGTCGGCCGCGTGGGCCAGCTTCTCGACCCGCTCGACCAGCACGCGGCCGTACCAGGTGCGGTCGAAGATGGCGATGCGGCCCTGGCGCGGCACGCGGCGCCAGAAGCGCCACAGATAGGGCCGCGCCAGCTCGTGCGCACTCGGCGCGGCGACCGGCGTGATGTCGTACTGGCGGGCGTCGAGCGCGCGCGTCACGCGGCGGATCGCGCCGCCCTTGCCGGCCGCGTCCTGGCCCTCGAAGGCGAGGATCAGCGAGCGCTGCTTGAATTTGTCGGAACGCACCAGCCGCGCGAGCTGGCCCTGCAGCAGGCCGAGCTCGACCTCGTAGTCGTGCTTTTCCTCGCGCGCCTCGTAATCGAGCTCGCCCAGGCGATCGGGGATGCGGCCGGGCCGCACCGATTGCAGCGCGAAAGCGCGCGAGGCGCGCGGGATGGCGCGCCGTTTCATGGTGGCCAGCACGGCCTCGGCGGTGCGCACCATGCGCATGTTGTCGTCGGCGCTCGGGATCACGACCCACGGTGCGTGATCGGCGTCGGTGTGCGCCAGCGCGATCTGGCCGGCGTCGCGCACGCGGTCGTAGTGCTTGCGCACCTTGCGATCGGCCGGCGTCACTTGCCAGGCCGTTTCGGGGCTTTCGAGCAGGCGCTTGATGCGCTCGGATTGGGCGTCGGCCGACAGGTGGTACCAGAGCTTGACGATCTGCACGCCCTCGGCGGCGAGCAGCGCCTCGAAGCGGCGGATCTGGGCGGCGCAGGCCTCGATGCGCTCGGGGCGCTGCTTCTTGCGCGCCGCCTCCTTCAGCAACGGCACGTACCAGGAGCCGAACACGATGCCGGTCTGGCCCTTCGCGGGCAGCGCGTTCCAGTAGCGCCAGAACGGCGGACGCGCCGCCTCTTCGTTGTCGGGCGGGCCGAAGGCCATCGTGTGGATGTGACGCGGGTCCATCCACTCGTTGAGCTGGTTGATGGTCTCGCCCTTGCCGGCGCCGTCGATGCCGGCGACCACGATCAGCAGGGTGCGGTCGCCGCGCTGCAGCCGGTCGTATTGGGACTTCAGCAGCGCCACCCGCAGGCGCGCCTCGAGGGTCTTGAACTCGTCTTTGGGCAGGGCGGGATCGGCTTGCGCTTCGGCGAACATCATCGGCACGGGGCAGGGGGATTCATGATCGGCCGATGTTGCCGGATAACCCGCGCCGCGCGCAAGTGCCACGTGGGGGCGTCAGAGCCTGTCCACGGGCAGTTTGAGATAGGTCATGCCGTCGGGCTCGGGCGGCGGGAAATGGCCGGCGCGGATGTTGACCTGGATGGCCGGCAGGATCAGCGTCGGCATGCCAAGGGTGGCGTCGCGCGCGGTGCGCATCGCCACGAATCCGGCCTCCGTCACCCCGTCGTGCACGTGGATGTTGTGCGCGCGTTGCGTGGCCACGGTGGTTTCCCAGGCGGCCTCGCGGCCGGCGGGCGGGTAGTCGTGGCACATGAACAGGCGGGTCTCGGGCGGCAGGCTCAGCAGGCGCCGGATCGAGCGGTAGAGCGACTCCGCGTTGCCGCCGGGGAAGTCGCAGCGCGCCGTGCCCACGTCGGGCATGAACAGCGTGTCGCCCACGAACACCGCGTCGCCGATGCGATAGGCCATGTCGGCCGGCGTGTGGCCCGGCACGTGCAGGGCCTCGGCCACGAGCGTGCCGATCGGGAAGGTCTCGCCGGCCGCGAACAGATGGCCGAACTGCGAGCCGTCGGGGCGGAACGCGGGCTCCAGATTGAAGATGGGCTTGAACACGCCCTGCACGGCGCGGATCTGCTCGCCGATGGCGATCACGCCGCCCAGCTCGCGCTGCAGCCACGGCGCCGCCGACAGGTGGTCGGCGTGGGCGTGGGTTTCGAGGATCCAGGCGGTGGTCAGGCCCTGCGCCCGCACGTGATCGCGGATGCGGGCCGCGCCCGCGGTGCTGGTGCGGCCCGACTTCGGATCGAAGTCGAGCACCGGGTCGATCACCGCGCACACGCCGCCGGGGCGGTCGTGCACCACGTACGAGACCGTGCCGGTGACGGTGTCGTAGAACGCGGCGATGGCGGGCGGGACGGCAGAGGGCATGGCGTGGACGTCGGTGAGGCTACCGGTCCATCATATCTGCACGGCATGGCGCGCTACAACCGGACGGGCCGGCGGCCCGCCCGGCACGGCTCATTCGTAGCTGCGCACGTCGTCGATGACCTTGCCGTCGTTGGGCAGCGCGCCCGGCTCGGCCCATTCCACGTCGGCCCGCAGCTTGGTGAGCTCGCGCACCGACTCGGCGACGCGCGCGGCGAGCGCGGCATCCTGGGCTGCCGCCGGCGTGGCGCTCTCCACCCGCAGCACCATGCGGTCGGAGCCGGTGCTGCCGCTGATGACCAGGCGGGCGCGGCCGATCTCGGGATGACGCCGCACCACCTCGGCCACCTGCGAGGGATGCACGAACATGCCGCGCACCTTGGTGGTCTGGTCGGCGCGACCCATCCAGCCGCGGATGCGCACGTTGGTGCGGCCGCAGGGCGAGGGGCCCGGCATGATGGCCGACAGGTCGCCGGTGCCGAAGCGCACCAGCGGATAGTCGGGGTTGAGCGTGGTCACGACCACTTCGCCCACCTCGCCGTCGGGCACGGGCTCGCCGGTGCCGGGGCGCACGATCTCGAGGATCAGGTCTTCGCCCAGCACCAGGCCCTCGCGGGCCGGGGTCTCGAACGCGATCATGCCCAGGTCTGCGCTGCCGTAGGCCTGGTAGCCGGCGATGCCGCGCGCGGCCAGCCAGTCGCGCAGCGACGGCGGGAAGGCCTCGCCCGACACCAGCGCGCGGCGCAGCGAATCGAGCCGGATGCCGAGTTCGTCGGCCTTCTCCAGGATGATCTTGAGAAAGCTCGGCGTGCCCGTGTAGCCGGAGGGCGCGAGATCGGCGATCGCGCGCACCTGCTGCTCGGTCTGGCCGGTGCCGCCCGGAAACACCGTGCAGCCCACCGCGTGCGCGGCGGTCTCCATCATGGAGCCGGCAGGGGTGAAGTGATAGGAGAAGCAGTTGTAGGCCAGCTCGCCGGCGCGGAACCCCGCCGCATGCAGTGCGCGGGCGAAGCGCCAGTAATCGGTGCGCGCGCCCTCGGGTTCGTAGATCGGCCCGGGCGAGGCGAACACCCGCAGCGCCTGGCCCCAGCCGACCGCGGCATAGCCGCCGAAGGCGCGCACGGCGCCGCCGTCGGTGTCGCTGGCGCGGCGGGCCTGCTGGCGCTCGAGCAGCTCATGCTTGCGCAGCACCGGCAGCCGGGCCAGGGCCTGGCGGCTGGTGATCTGGCGCGGATCGATGCCGGCCAGCTGCGCCGCGATGGCGGGCGCGTGTGCCTGGGCATGGGCGATGGCATCCGGCAGGGCGCGCATGAGCGCCGCCTCGCGCTCTTCGGGCGGCCGGATTTCCTGTGCGTCGAAGTACTCGGACATGGGTTCGCACCCTCACACGTGTGCGTTGAAACGGGATCAGGCCAGCCAGCGCTTGCGCCGGCGGTAGAACTTCTGGTCGCGGAAGCTTTTGCGCTCGCCGCTGGAAATGCCGAGGTAGAACTCCTTCACGTCTTCGTTCTCGGCCAGGTCGCTGGCCGCGCCGTCCATCATCACGCGCCCGTTCTCCAGGATGTAGCCGTAGTCGGCATAGCGCAGCGCGATGTTGGTGTTCTGTTCGGCCAGCAGGAAGCTCACGCGTTCGCGCTGGTTCAGGTCGCGCACGATCTCGAAGATCTCCTCGACGATCTGGGGCGCCAGGCCCATGGAGGGCTCGTCGAGCAGGATCATGTTGGGGCTGGCCATCAGCGCGCGGCCGATGGCGGTCATCTGCTGTTCGCCGCCGGAGGTGTAGCCGGACTGGCTGGTGCGGCGCTGCTTCAGGCGCGGGAAATACTGGTACACGCGGTCGAGCGCGGCGCTGATCTCGCCGCGGCCGAGATTGCGCGTGTAGGCGCCCGTCAGCAGGTTGTCCTCGACGGTGAGGTGGGCGAAACAGTGGCGCCCCTCCATCACCTGGACCACGCCGCGCTTGACCAGCTCGGCCGGCGACAGGCGCTCGATGCGTTCGTCGCGATACTGGATATAGCCCTTGGTGACGTCGCCGCGTTCGCCCTTGAGCAGGTTCGATACCGCGCGCAGCGTGGTGGTCTTGCCGGCGCCGTTGGCGCCCAGCAGCGCCACGATCGCGCCTTCGGGCACGCGCAGCGACACGCCCTTGAGCACCAGTATCACGTGGTTGTAGATCACCTCGATGCCGTTGACGTCGAGCAGCGTGCGCGCCGGTTCGGTGCGTTCGGGAGTCGGAGAGGCTGCGATCATGGGGATTCCTGGGTGGAGACGCCGCCGGCCGGAGCCGGCGGCTGCGATGCCAAGGCGCCGCCTTCAGCGCCGACGCTGAAGGCGGCCGTGCATCAGCCCTCGCACTTGCGCGGGGTGATGTTCTTTTCCTTGGCGTACTTGGCCGCGGCTTCCTTGACCAGCGGATCGAGCAGCGCCCGGTCGGCCTGGTACCAGTCGCTCTTGACCTGGAACTTGGCGCCGTCCCATTGCACGATGCGGGCCCAGTCATCGCCCATGTGGTTGCTGCACGAGGTCTTGACCGGGCGCATGATGTCGCCGAAGCCGAGCTCGTTGAGCCGTTCCTGGGTGATGTTGAGGTTCTCGAAGCCCCAGCGCACCTGCTCGGGCGTGAGCGCCTTGCCCTTGCCGTACTTCTCCTGCGCGGTGCGGATGGCCTCGACCTGCATCATCGAGATCATCATGCCGCGCGTGTGGGCGATGGTGCCCAGCGTGGTCTTGCCCGATTTGTCGGCGCCCTGGCCCTTGTCGTAGACGAACTTCTTCAGGTCGTCATAGACCTTGCCGGTGGCCGCGCTGTTGTGGATCGTGATCGCGTTGTAGCCCTTGGCCACGTCGCCCAGATCCTTCACGTCGCCCTCGGAGCCGGCCCACCAGATCGCGTACATCTTGTCGCGCGGGTAGCCGCTGGCCTGGGCCTCGCGGATGGCGGTCGGCGTCATGATGCCGGCGCTCCAGAGCAGCACGTAGGCGGGACGCTGCTGGCGGATCTGCAGCCAGGTCGATTTCTGTTCCACGCCCGGCGCGGTGACCGGATACAGCAGCAGCTCGAAGCCTTCCTTGGCCGCGCGCTTCTGCAGCAGCGGGATCGGCTCCTTGCCGTAGGGCGAGTCGTGATAGACCAGGGCGATCTTCTTGCCCTTGAGCTTGTCCATCCCGCCTTCCTTCTTGGCGATGTCCTGGATCATCACGTCGGCGGCGGTCCAGTAGGTGCCCAGCAGCGGGAAGTTCCATTCGAACACCGAGCCGTCGACCGATTGCGACAGGCCGTAGCCCATGGTCTCGACCGGCACCTTGTCGACGATGGCCTTGTCGGACACGGCAAAGGTGATGCCGGTGGACTGGGTGTCGAAGCCGGAGGCGCCCGTGCCGCGGGTCTTCAGGCGCTCGTAGCATTCCACGCCGCGGTCGGTGGCGTAGGCGGTCTCGCATTCCTCGTAGGTGATCTTCACGCCGTTGACGCCGCCGTCGCGCTCGTTCACCAGCTTCAGGTAGTCGAGCTTGCCGTCGGCCCAGGGAATGCCGAGCGGCGCGAACGAGCCGGTGCGATACACCAGCAGCGGCACGAACTGCTCCTCGGCCGCGAGCGCCGGAGTGGCGATGGCGCCCAGCGCGCCGGTCGCGGCCATGACGGCGGCCGCCAGTTTCAGGTTAAGACGCTTCATCTCCATTTACCTCCTGCGTGGTGTTCGATACGGACACCGGGGTTGGCCCGGTCTGTGCCGGGTGTCGGGGCGCGCGCCGGCGGCGGTGGCCGCGGCGCGCCAAACCATCAATGCGGGAAAGGCCAGATGCGAAGTTTTTCCTTGCCGATGCTCCACAGCCGCGCGAGCCCGTGCGGCTCGGCGATCAGGAAGAACACGATGAGCGCGCCGAACACCATGTGTTCGACGTGCGCGGCGGTGTCGACGGACAGCGACATGCCGAGCATGTGCGGGATGTTGGTGAGCGCCACCGGCACCAGCACGATGAAGGCCGCGCCGAAGAAGCTGCCCAGGATCGAGCCCAGGCCGCCGATGATGACCATGAACAGCAGCTGGAACGAGCGCGCCAGGTCGAAGGCCAGCGGCTCCCAGGAGCCCAGGTGGATGTAGCCCCACAGCGCGCCGGCCACGCCCACGATGAACGAGCTCACCGCGAAGGCCGACAGCTTGGCGTACATCGGGCGGATGCCGATCACCGCGGCGGCCACGTCCATGTCGCGGATGGCCATCCACTGGCGCCCGATGGCGCCGCGCACGAGGTTCTTGGCGAGCAGCGTGAACACCACCACCAGGATCAGCACGAACAGGTATTTTTCGAGCGCGCTCTGCACCGGCAGGCCAAAGGCCGTGAGCTGGGGCACCGACACGTTGCCCGACGAGGAGTAGTTGGTGAAGAACGGAATGCGCAGAAAGGCCCAGTCGACGAAGAACTGCGCCGCCAGCGTTGCCACCGCGAGATAGAGTCCGCGGATGCGCAGGCTGGGGATGCCGAAGATCACGCCCACCAGGGTGGCGAAGCAGCCGCCCAGCAGGATCTGCGCCAGCAGCGGCATGCCGGGAAAGCGCACGCCGAAATTCCAGGCGGCGTAGGCGCCCACCGCCATGAAGGCGCCGGTGCCCAGCGAGATCTGGCCGCAATAGCCCACCAGGATGTTGAGCCCGACCGCGGCGAGCGCCAGGATCAGGAACGGGATCAGGATGGCGCGCAGGAAGTAGTCGCTCGCCAGCGCCGGCACGGCGATGAAGGCGACCGCCAGCAGCAACAGCATGACGATGCGATCCTGGCGGATCGGGAAGATCTGCTGGTCGGCGCGGTAGCTGGTCTTGAACTGGCCGTTTTCGCGATAGAACATATTTTTATCCTCAGACCCGGTCGATGATCTTTTCGCCGAACAGCCCCTGCGGCCGGAACAGCAGGAAGACCAGCGCCAGCACGTAGGCGAACCAGATTTCGATGCCGCCGCCCACCAGCGAGCCCAGATAGACCTCCGAGAGCTTCTCGCCGACGCCGATGATCAGGCCGCCGATGATGGCGCCCGGCACCGAGGTGAGGCCGCCCAGGATCACCACCGGCAGCGCCCGCAGCGCCGCCGTCGACAGGGTGAACTGCACGCCGAACTTCGAGCCCCAGATGATGCCGGCCACCAGCGCGACCAGCCCGGCCACGCTCCACACGATCACCCAGATGCGGTTGAGCGGGATCCCGATCGACTGCGCCGCCTGGTGGTCGTCGGCCACGGCGCGCAGCGCGCGGCCGGTGGCGGTGAACTGGAAGAACAGCGCCAGCGCGGCCACCAGCAGCGCCGCGATCACGGCGGCGGTGAGGTCTTCGAGGTTGATCAGCAGGCCGCCCTCGAACAGCGATTCGAGGATCATGGCCGGATCCTTGGGCATGCCGACGTTGATCGAATACACCGAGCTGCCGAACGCGATCTGGCCCAGGCCGTCGAGAAAGTAGCTGATGCCCAGCGTGGCCATCAGCAGCGTGGTGGCCTCCTGGTTGACGAGATGGCGCAGCACGAAGCGTTCGATCGCCACCGCCAGCAGGAACATCAGGATGGCGCTCACGATGAAGGCCAGGATGTTGGCCAGCAGCATGCTCTCGAAGCCGAGCCAGCGCGGGATCCATTCGGAGAAGCGCGCCATCGCCAGCGCGGCCACCAGCACCATCGCGCCCTGCGCGAAGTTGAAGACGCCCGACGCCTTGAAGATCAGGACGAAGCCCAGGCCGATGAGGGCATACAGCATGCCGCTCATCAGTCCGCCGAACACCGTTTCCAGGAAAAATCCCATGCCGAGTCCCCAGATTGTTGTGGAGCCTAGTGCGATTGCACGCCGAGATAGGCGCGGATCACATCAGGGTTGGTGCGCACCTCGTCGGGGGTGCCGTCACCGATCTTCTTGCCGTAGTCGAGCACCACCACCCGGTCGGAGATGTCCATCACCACGCCCATGTCGTGCTCGATCAGCACGATGGTGGTGCCGAACTCGTCGTTCACGTCCAGGATGAAGCGGCTCATGTCCTGCTTTTCCTCGATGTTCATGCCGGCCATGGGCTCGTCGAGCAGCAACAGGCGCGGCTCCATCGCGAGCGCGCGGCCGAGGTCGACGCGCTTCTGCAGCCCGTAGGGCAGGCGCCCCACCGGCACCTTGCGATAGGCCTGGATCTCGAGGAAGTCGATGATGTTTTCCACGAACTCGCGGTGGCGCATCTCTTCGCGCTCGGCCGGCCCGAGCCGGAAGGCCTGCGCCAGCAGGCCGCTCTTCATGCGCAGGTTGCGCCCGGTCATGATGTTGTCGAGCACGCTCATGCCCTTGAACAGCGCGAGGTTCTGGAAGGTGCGGGCGATGCCCATCTCGGCGGCGCGGCGCGGACTCATGCGCGAGAAGCGCTCGCCGCGCAGCTCGATGCCGCCCTGCTGCGGCGTGTAGACGCCGTTGATCACGTTGAGCATCGAGCTCTTGCCGGCGCCGTTGGGGCCGATGATGGCGCGGATCTCGTGCTCGCGCACGTTGAACGAAATGTCGGTGAGCGCGCGTACCCCGCCGAACGCCAGCGAGATGTTCTGCATGTCGAGCATGACGGCGCCGATGCGCTGGTCACGGGAGAGTTGGCTGTTCATCAGGCGGCCCGGGCGGAGATGGCGGGATAGGTCTTGGCGGGCTCGATGCGCAGGTCGGCCGAGATGCTGCCGATGCGCCCGTCTTCGAACTTGACCTCGGTCTCGATGAACTGCGAGGTCTTGCCGCCGTAGAGCGCCTCGATCAGCACGCCGTACTTCTGCGCGATGAAGGCGCGCCGCACCTTGCGCGTGCGGGTCAGCTCGTCGTCGTCGGGATCGAGCTCCTTGTGCAGGATCAGGAAGCGCGCGACCTGCGAGGCGGCCAGGCGCGGGTCGTTGGCGAGGTCGGCGTTGACGCGTTCGACGCAGTCGCGGATGAGCGCGTAGGTTTCGTCTTTCGAGGCCAGGTCGGTGTAGCCCGCGTAGGGCAGGCCGCGGCGCTCGGCCCAGTTGCCCACGGCTTCGAGGTCGATGTTGATGAAGGCGCAGACCTCGTCGCGGCCGGCGCCGAAGGCCACCGCCTCCTTGATGTGCGGGAAGAACTTCAGCTTGTTCTCGATGTACTTCGGCGCGAACAGGCTGCCGTCGGCCAGCTTGCCGACGTCCTTGGCGCGGTCGATGATCTTGAGCTGGCCGTCGGTGTCGAGGTAGCCCGCGTCGCCGGTGCGGAACCAGCCCTCGGCGTCGCGCGCCTCGGCGGTGGCGTCGGGGTTGCGGTAGTACTCGCGGAACAGCCCGGGGCTCTTGACCAGGATCTCGCCGTTGTCGGCCACCTTGATCTCCACGCCTTCGACGGGCGGGCCCACCGTGTCGTCGCGCACGCGGCCGTCGGGCTGCACGCACACGAACACCGAGGTCTCGGTGGAGCCATAGAGCTGCTTCAGGTTGATGCCGATCGAGCGATAGAACACGAACAGGTCGGGGCCGATGGCTTCGCCGGCGGTGTAGGCCACGCGCACGCGGCTCATGCCCAGCGCATTGCGCAGCGGGCCGTAGATCGCTATGTCGCCGAGCCGGTAACGCAGGCGGTCGAGCGCGCCCACCGGTTCGCCGTCGAGGATGCGGGTGCCGACGCGGCGCGCCAGCGCCATGCAGGCGCCGAACAGCTTGCGCTTGAGCCAGCCGGCGTCTTCCATGCGGATCATCACATGCGTGAGCAGGCCTTCGAGCACGCGCGGCGGCGCGAAGTAATAGGTGGGGCCGATGTCGCGCATGTCGATCGACACCGTGTCGGGCGACTCGGGATGGTTCACCGTGAAGCCCGACACCAGCAGCTGCGTATACGAGAACATGTTTTGCCCGATCCAGGCCGGCGGCAGATAGGCCAGCACGTCCTCGCGGTCGGTCAGGTTTTCCATCTCGGCCACGGCGCGTGCGCGGTCGATCAGCGCATCGTGCGTGAGCACCACGCCCTTGGGCTTGCCGGTGGTGCCGGAGGTGTAGAACATCGCGGCCGCGTCGTCGGGTTGCACCGCCGCCACCGTGCGCGCGTAGAAATCGGGATGGGCCTGCGCGTGGGCGCGGCCCTGGTCGAACAGCTGGTCGTACGACTGCAGCAGCGGGTCCTGGTAGTGACGCAGGCCGCGCGGATCGTCGTACACCACGTGCTTGAGCGCGGGGCACTGGGCCTGCACTTCGAGCATCTTGTCGACCTGTTCCTGGTCTTCGACCACGGCCACGCGGACCTCCGCGTCCTGCAGTACGTAGACCATCTCCTGCGCCACCGCATCCTGGTAGAGCGGCACCGGGATCGCGCCCAGCGACTGCGCCGCCATCATCGCGATGTAGAGGCGCGGACGATTCTCGCCGATCACGGCGACGTGCATGCCGGGACCGATGCCGAGCGCGGCCAGGCCATGCGCGGCCAGGCGCGCCTGCTCGGCCACGTCGGCCCAGGTCAGGGTTTGCCAGATACCGAGGTCTTTCTCGCGGATAGCCGGGCGCGAGCCGCGCACGCTGGCGTGTTCGAGCAGCAGTGCAGGAAAAGTCCGCGCTGCTGCCGGCTTCATGGCTGAAGCAAGCTGAGAGTGCGCCACGTTGTCTCCTGTCCGGTCTGGATCCCGCGCATGACGCCGGGTGCGAGCGTTGGCGCCTGGCGGGTATCCGATCGGTTCGTTTTAGATTTACGGCAGCACTTAAGGTATAAGCTTGGGTGGCTACCGACTGTCACCATCACGACATTCAAGGAACTTCTAGGGTATTCCCGATGCAGCTTGCAGAATCGCTCCAGCTCGCCGCCGCGTGGTTCCGCGTGCTCGATGCCGCGCAGCAGGCGCGCGTCGAGCGCGACGTGTCGGTGCAGCAGGTGCAGGCCGGTACGATCATAGAGCGCAAAGGCGATCTGGCCCAGGCCTGGATCGGCGTGCTTGCAGGCCTCGTCAAGGTGTCGGTCGGCAATGCCGAAGGCAAGGTGGCCTCGCTCACCGGCGTGCCTGCCGGCGGCTGGATCGGCGAGGGCTCGCTGCTCAAGCGCGAGGTGCGCAAATACGATGTGGTGGCGTTGCGCGACTCGGTCATCGCCCGCTTGCCCGCGCCCACGTTCGAATGGCTGCTCGACAGCAGCATTCCGTTCAACCGCTATCTGCTCGACCAGCTCAACGAGCGCGTGGCGCAGTTCATCGGCAAGGCCGAGTACGATCGCCTGCTCGACCCCGACGCGCGCGTGGCGCGCTGCCTCGCGGAGCTGTTCAACCCGCTGCTGTATCCGGGCATGGGCATGCGGCTCACCATCACCCAGGAAGAGGTCGGCTATCTGGCCCGCGTGTCGCGCCAGCGCGCCAACCAGGCGCTGCGCAAGCTCGAAGAAGCCGGCCTGCTGCAGGTGGAATACGGCGCCGTGCGCGTACAAGACCTCGACGGCCTCAAGCGCTACGGCGCCGACGCGGTGACCCACGCCGACGCCTGATCGGGGCGCCTGTCTTCAGTGCGAGCCGCCGAGATAGGCGGCCACCACCGCCGGATCGTGCTTGAGCTTGTCGGCCGGGCCGTGCACCGAGATCCGTCCGTTTTCGAGCACGTAGCCGTAATCCGCCACGTTGAGCGCGGCCGCCGCGAACTGCTCCACCAGCAGCATCGTCACGCCCTGTTCCTTCAGGCGCGCGATGATGCGGAACACTTCCTCCACCAGGATGGGCGCCAGGCCCATCGAGGGCTCGTCGAGCAGCACCAGCTCGGGATTGAGCATCACGGCGCGTGCCATGGCCAGCATCTGCTGCTCGCCGCCGGACAGCGTGCCGGCGAGCTGGTCGCGCCGCTCCTTCAGGCGCGGAAACAGGTCCATGGCACGGTCGAGGTCGCCCGGCACGTCGCCCTTGGGGCGCCGGCCGGTGAGGCGCGGGAACGCGCCCAGCAACAGGTTGTCGGTGACCGACAGCGTGGGGAACACGCGCCGGCCTTCCGGCGAGTGCGCCAGGCCGAGCCGCGCGATCTGATGCGATTCCATGCCGTCGATGCGGCGCCCGCCCAGCGTGACCTCGCCCGCGCTGGGCTGGATCATGCCCGACAGCGCGCGCATGGTGGTGGTCTTGCCGGCCCCGTTCGAGCCGATCAGGGTCACGACCTTGGCGCGCGGCACCTCCAGGCTGATGCCGTGCAGGACCTTGACCTTGCCGTAGCCGGCTTCCAGATTCTTGATTGAGAGCATCGTGATCTTCCCGCGTTAAGCTTGCGCGCCGCCCAGATAGGCTTCGATGACCTTGGGGTTGGCCTGGACCTCGGCCGGCAGGCCTTCGGCGATCTTCTGGCCGAAGTCCAGCACCGACACCGTGTCGCACACGCCCATCACCACGTCCATGTGGTGCTCGATCAGGATCAGGGTGATGCCGTGGTCGCGCACCTTGCGGATGATGGTGAGCAGCTCGGCGATGTCGGGCGCGGTCAGGCCGGCGGCCGGCTCGTCGAGCAGCAGCAGCTGCGGGTCGAGCGCCAGCGCGCGGGCGATTTCGAGCAGGCGCTGCTTGCCATAGGGCAGGTTGCGCGCCTCTTCGTCGGCCATCGCGTCGAGCCCGACGAACTCGAGCAGGGCCAGTGCGCGAGCACGGGCGCGCTGCTCCTCGTTCTTCCAGCGCGGCGTGCGCAGCATGATGTTGGCCAGGCCCGTGGTGAAGGTGTGGTGCAGGCCCACCAGCACGTTTTCGAGCGCGGTCATTTCGCCGAACAGCTGCACGTTCTGAAAGGTGCGCGCCACGCCGTTGGCCGCGATGTCGGCCGGCGTCTTGCCCACCAGCGACCGGCCGCCGAATTCCACGCTGCCGGCCGTGGGCACGTAGATGCCGGTGAGCACGTTCATCATGGTGCTCTTGCCCGAGCCGTTCGGGCCGATCAGGCCATGGATGGTGCCGCGCTTCACATGCAGGTCGACCTGGTTGAGCGCCTTCAGGCCGCCGAACTGCATCAGCACGCCGCGCGCGGCCAGCAGCTCTTCGGCATCCCCGGCGCGCGCCTGCGGTACCGCCTCGGTGCGATCGGCCAGCTCCTGTTTGACCGACAGCGCGGCGCGGCGGGTCGAAAAGAACTGCTGGCGCACGAAGCCCACGATGCCGTCGGGCAGGTAATACACCACGAACAGAATCATCAGGCCGAAGATCGAGAGGCGCCAGTCGGTGAGGGCCTCGAGCCAGTAGGAGAACACCGCCAGCGCGATGGTGCCGACCACCGGCACCGCCACGCGGCGCGCCTGGGCCTGGCCGCGCGACACCGCCAGCGCGCACCCGGCGGTCACCACGATGGCGACCGTGAGCGCGATCAGGCGGAAGGTGCCGATGTCGTCCAGCATCTTGGGTAGCAGCACGATGATGGACGCGCCCAGCAGCGCGCCGGTGCGGGTCTTGCGGCCGCCCATGATGATGGCGAGCAGGAACAGGATGGTGAGTTCGAAGTTGTAGGTGTTGGGCGAGATGTACTGCTCGGAGTAGCTGTAGAGCGCGCCCGCGAGGCCGGCGAAGCCGGCGCTGATGACGAAGGCGATCACCTTGTGCCGGTACACCGACACGCCCATGCAGTCCGAGGCGATCGGGCTGTCGCGCAGCGCCTCGAACGACCGGCCCAGGTGCGACTTGAGGATACGGTGCACCACCACCAGGGCCAGCACCATCATCAGCGCCACCAGCCAGAAGTATTCCTGGCGCGACAGCACGTGGCCGGCGATGGCGGGTTTGTTGATCTTGATGCCGAGCGGGCCTTCGGTGAGGAAGGTCATCTCGTTGATCAGGATCTGGATGATGGTGCCGAACGCCAGCGTGACCATGGCGAGATAGGGCCCGGTCACGCGCAGCGCGGGCAGCGCCAGGATCGCGCCGAACGCCGCCGCCACCAGGATGGCGGCCGGCAGCGTGGCCCAGATCGGCATGCCGAGATGGAAGAACAGCACGCCGGCCACGTACGAGCCGATGCCGAACAGGCCGGCATGGCCGAGCGAGACCTGGCCGGTGTAGCCCACCACGATGTCGAGCCCGAACAGCAGGATCGAGTAGATCATGATGGTTTCGATCAGGTGCAGGTAATAGGTGTTGGTGACGGCCAGCGGAATGGCGGCCAGGCAGACCAGCGCCACGAGGGCAAGCACACGATGCAACGGTTTCATGGCTTACACCTTCTTGATGGCGGTCTTGCCGAACAGGCCGGCGGGTTTGAAGGCCAGGACGAGCAGCAGCAGCACCAATCCGGGGACGTCCTTGTAGCCGGTCGAGAGGTAGAAGCCGGTGGTGGTCTCGGCGATGCCGAGGATCAGCCCGCCCACGACCACGCCCATGCCGCTCGACAGCCCGCCGATGATGGCGACCGCGAAGGCCTTCAGGCCCAGCACCGCGCCCATGGTGGCGCCGGTGAGCGTGAGCGGCGCCACCAGCACGCCGGCGAAGGCCGCCGTGAGCGAGGACATCGCGTACGAGAAGGTGATCATCAGGCCGGTGTTGATGCCCATCAGGCCGGCCGCGGAACGGTCGTTCGAGGTGGCCACGAAGGCCTTGCCGTAGATCGACTTGCGGTTGAACAGCTCCACCAGCAGCATCATCGCGAGCGCGCCGAACACCACCAGCAGCTCCATCGGCAGCACGTTGGCGCCCAGCACCTGGATCGGCGACTGCGGCAGGGGCGAGGGGAAGGGCAGGTCGTCACGGCCCCAGACGTTCTCGGCCACGTTGCGGAAGATGATGCCCAGCGCGATGGTGGCCATGATCCAGCCGAATTCCGAACGCGTCTTGATGGCGGGCCGCACGCCGATGCGTTCGACGAAGGCGCCCTGGGCAAAGCCGAACAGGCAGACGATGGGAATCATGACCCAGTAGTTCACGCCCAGGCCCACGAGCGTGAGGCCGACGAGCGCGCCGAGCATGAGCGATTCGCCCTGGCCGAAGTTCAGGGTGCCGGACGTGGCGAAGGTGAGCTGGTAGCCGAACGCGATGACGGCATAGATCATGCCGAGCGCGATGCCGCTGTAGATGAGCTGTAGGAGAATCATCGTGGTGTGCGCCAATCGAAAACGCGCCCGTCGCCCCGCGCGACGGACCGGGCCGCCCGGCAGGGCGCACGGCCGGTTGGCACCGGCCGTGCGCCCTGCCCGAGGCGGCAGCTGCGAGACAGCGTGTGGGAGTTACTGCGCCTTGACCACGCGGCCGCCCTTCACTTCGCCGATGGTGACTTCCTTGGCGGTGATGGCGTCGTGGTTGTCGTGCGAGAACGGCTTGTTGTAGGTCATGACCACGCCTTCGACGGGCGTCTGCAGGTTTTCGAGGGCTTCGCGCACCTTCTCGCCGTCGGTCGAGTTGGCCTGCTTGATGGCGGCGGCCAGCAGGTAGATCGAGTCGTAGCCCTGCGCGGCCGACACCGGCGAGTCGATGCGGTTGTTCTTGGGCTTGAACTTGGCCAGGTAGGCGTCGATGAACGCCTTGCGCTTGGGCGTGTCGGGATCCTGGATGAAGGTCTGCGGCATGCGCGCGCCTTCGCCGTTGGCGCCGGAGTTGTCGATGTAGTTGGCCATCGAGAGCGTCCAGCTGCCGATGATCGGCACCTTCCAGCCCAGCTTGGCCATGCCGTTGGCGATCTGCGCCAGCTCGGGGCCGATGCCGTACGTGAGCACGGCTTCGGCGCCGGCTTCCTTGGACTTGAGCAGCTGGGCCGTCATGTCCACATCCTTGATGTTGAACTTCTCGACGGCGACCGGCTTGATGCCCTTGGCGGCGAGCGCCTTTTCCAGGTCTTCGCGGCCGAGCTGGCCGTAGTTGGTGGAGTCGGCCAGGATGGCGACCTTCTTGTAGCCGCGCCGCGTGATCGCCTCCTCGACGATCATCGGCGCCTGGATGCTGTCGTGCGCCGCGTTGCGGAACACGTAGTTTTCCTTGTATTCCGGCGCCTTGAACTGGTGCGTGATCACGCTGCCGGTGGCCACGTTGTTCATCACGGGGATCTTGGCGTCTTGATAGAAGCGCTGCGAGGCCAGCGCCACGCCGGTGTTGATGTAGCCCACCGTGGCGGTGACGCGCTCCTTGTTGATGAGCTCCTGGGCGATCTGCACGCCGCGCTCGTTCTTGGCCTCGTCGTCGCGTTCGACGGCGACCAGCTGGCGGCCGATGACGCCGCCGTTCTTGTTGATTTCCTCGATGGCCAGGCGCACGCCGTCACGCATGCTCACGCCCATGGACGACGAGCCGCCGGTGTAGGGGCCCGCCACGCCGATCTTGATCGGGTCGGCCGCGTGGGCCGCGCCGGACATTGCAACAACCAAAGCGCCTGCAAGCAGCTTCAAACGAAAATCCATGATGTCTCCGTTGTATTTAGTGAACTGCGTGAAAAAGCCGGTGCCGGCGCCTGGCGGCGGGTTGCTGCGAATGCGGGCGCTCTCCTCTGTGCGATTTACTTTGTGCCGGATTGCTTACGCGAAACTTATGTTTGTGCCGGTTCTCGCGTAAATCCCTAGTCGAACGGGCTACGGCCGGAAGGATTTTCCGGGCTCGAGCGGAAAAAAATTCCGCACTGATTGCGGGCGCAACCAGATGGCCGGCCTCAATGCGGCGGATCGAGCCGCGCGGGCAGGGTGGCGGCGAGCCATTCCAGGAACACCCGCAGGCGATGGGTGAGGTGGCGGGTCTGCGGATACACCGCATGAAAGGCGTAGCCGGGCGGGCGCCAGTCGCGCAGGATCTCGACCAGCGTGCCCGCGGCCAGGTCGCGCGCGGCGCAATAGGTGAAGGTCTGGATGATGCCCAGCCCGGCGCGGCCGGCGGCCAGGTGGGCGTTGCTCTCGTTCACGCCCATGCAGGGCTCCAGCCTGAACTCGACCCGCTCGCCCTGGCGGGCGTAGCGCCACGGCATGGCGCGGCCATTGGCGGTCGAGACATAGCTCACCAGCCGATGGCCGTTCTTCAGTTCGTCGGGATAGGCCGGTACGCCGAACTGCTTCAGGTACGCGGGCGTGGCACAGGTGACGAGCGTGGCGTGCCCGAGCGGGCGCGCCACCAGGCTGGAGTCGGGCAGGGCGCCGCCGCGGATCACGCAATCCACGTTGTCGCCGATCAGGTCCACCACGCGGTCGGACACGCCCAGGTCGATGCGGATGTCGGGGTAGCGCGCCAGGAAGTCGGGCAGGGCGGGTATCAGCACGTCGCTCGCCGTGGACGAGCCGATGTCCACGCGCAGGCGGCCGCGCGGGGTGCCGCGCGCGGCGTTGAACGCGCCGTCGGCATCTTCGAGTTCCTTGAGGATGCGCGCGGTGCGCTCGTAATACGCGCTGCCCTCGGGCGTGACGGTGACGCGGCGCGTGGTGCGCTGGAGCAGGCGCGCGCCGAGATGCGCCTCCAGCTCCTGGACCAGCTTGCTCAGGCTCGCCTTGGGCAGGTCGAGCGATTCGGCCGCGCGCGTGAAGCTGCCGGCCTCGACCACGCGGGCGAAGGCGCGGATGGCGAGGAGCTGATCCATGGTGATTGTCTATGTGTATGGATAATCTTTTCGATAGTAGCTGATTTATCAAGCAATCACGCAAGCCTAAAGTGTGATCCATGGCAACGACGTCGCGACGACCGCGGCACCGGCCTCAACCTCGGACACCTCAAGGACACATCATGGAAAAGCAACTCAACGGCAAGATCGCCCTCGTGACCGGCGGCACCACCGGCATCGGCCTGGGCACCGCCCAGATCCTCGCCGCCCAGGGCGCACGGGTCTACGTCACCGGCCGGCGCCAGGCCGAGCTGGACGCGGCCGTGGCCGCGATCGGCCAGGGCGCCACCGGCATCCGCGCCGACGCCTCGGTGCTCGGCGACCTGGAACAGGTCTATGCCCGGATCGCGCGGGAGGCCGGCCGTCTCGACGTGCTGTTCGCCAACGCCGGCGGCGGCGACATGCAGCCCCTGGGCGCGATCACCGAAGAACACTTCGACCGCATCTTCGGCACCAACGTGCGCGGCGTGCTGTTCACGGTGCAGAAGGCCCTGCCGCTGCTCAGCAACGGCGCGTCGGTCATCCTGACCGGCTCGACGGTGTCCATCCAGGGCACGGCCGCATTCAGCGTCTACAGCGCCAGCAAGGCCGCGGTGCGCAACTTCGCGCGTTCCTGGGCGCTGGACCTGAAGGATCGCGGCATCCGCGTGAACGTGGTCAGCCCGGGCCCGATCCGCACGCCCGGCCTGGGCGGGCTGGTGGACGACGCCAATCGCCAGGGCCTGTTCGACCACCTCGCCGCGCAGGTGCCGCTCGGCCGCCTGGGCGAGCCGCAGGAAGTGGGCCAGGCCGTCGCCTTCCTGGCCTCGGACGCCGCGAGCTTCATCAACGGCATCGAGCTGTTCGTCGACGGCGGCATGGCGCAGGTTTGAGCCCCGGTGAGCCGGCATCCCGGCCTGACGCGGGCTCAGCCGGGCCAGGCCGAGACGCGCTGGCACAGCCCGCGCAGCCAATAGGAGAAGTCGCGCGCGCCGGGTTGCAGCGGCTTGCGCGCCTCGGTGCAGAGGTAGTACTGCGATTGGCCGGCGGAGCTGATGCCGCACAGGCGCACCAGCTTGCGCTCGTCGAGCCATTCGGCCGCCAGCGTGCGGCGGGTGAGCGCCACGCCCTGGCCCGCATGGGCCGCCGCCAGCATCATGCCCAGGTCCACCAGCCACACGCCGCGCGTGGGTTCGGGCCAGTTGAGCCGGGCCGCGTCGAACCAGGGCCGCCACGGCTCCATCGGGCAGCGCAGCAGCGCGGCGCGGGCGAGATCGGCCGGGCGCTCGAACGGGCCATGGCGCTTCAGATAGGCGGGCGAACACACCGGGAACACCGGGTCGTCGGTGAGCTGCTCGGCGTGCAGGCCCGGATAGTGGCCGCTGCCGAAGCGGATCCACAGGTCGGCGTTGGGCGGCGTGATTTCGAGATAGGGCACCGACAGCAGGATCTCGAGGTCCACGTGCGGATGGCTGTCGGTGAATTCGGGCAGGGAGGGGATCAGCACCTGGCGCGCGAAGGTGGGCGTGGAGACCACGCGCAGCGGTTCGGTGGGCGGATCGTGGCGCGCGCGCAGTGAGGCGGCCGAGAGCAGCCCGAGCGCGCTGCGCACCTGTTCGAGATACTCGCGGCCCGCCGCGGTGAGCGCCGCGCCGCGGCCGCCGCGCGAGAACAGCGTGGTGCCGAGCAGGGTCTCGAGGGCGCCAATGCGCTTGCCGACCGCGCTCGCGGTGACGCCGAGCTCGGCGCTGGCGCGCTCGAAGGAGCCCAGGCGTGCCACCGCTTCGAAGGCCTGAATGGCGGCCAGTGGCGGCAGGCGGACATCGCGGGGATCGCGCACGGGCATGGCGCGCTGGGCGTCGGTGGTGGAAGACGCGCCATTATAAAAACGGGGTGCGCGCGCGCACCCCGGGGAAAACGCTAGGCCCGCGCGGGCTCAGCCGGCCAGCCCGCCGCGCGCCAGCGACACGGCCAGCGCGCCCATCACGAGCGCGATCAGCGCGTCCAGCACGCGCCAGGCGCGCGGGTCGGAGAACAGCGGCGCGAACAGGCGCGAGCCGACGCCCAGCACCGCGAGCCACATGAGGCTCGCGCTCAGCACGCCGGTGGCGTAGGCCATGCGCGCATTGTCGAAGCCGTGCGCGAGCGAACCCACCACCATCATGTCGAGCCAGAAGTGCGGGTTGAGCAGCGAGAAGCCGACGGCGCCCAGCAGCGCCGCGCCGCGCGACGGGATGGCGGCGCGGCACGCGGCCAGGTTGCCGCCGCGCCAGGCCCGGCGGGCCGACTGGATGGCGTACCAACCGAGGAACGCGACACCGAACCACAGCACGACCTGCGTCAGGCTGGGAAACCATTCGGTGAGCTGCTGCAGGCCCCAGACGCTGCTGAAGATGAAGACCGCGTCGATCGCGGCGCACATGGCGAGAATGCTGAGCAGGTGGGCGCGCATGAGGCCCTGGCGCAGGATGAAGGCGCTCTGCGCGCCGACCACGGCGAACAGGCCCAGGCCGGTGGCGGCGCCGCTGGACCAGGCGGTGAAAAAGGCGGGGGAGGACAGCGTGAACATCATCGAACTACCACTGCGGGAAAGAAGAAGCCGCGCTGTGCGCACGGCTGGATTAGCGTTATTCTCGCGCGTGGCAAGCCTGAAATACAGCTAATTTCCTTTAACCATCTTAAGCAAAGCTTAATCAGCTCTGCGATATGCGTGCCGGCCGGCCACGGCCGCCCGGCCGCGGGAGGACCCGCGCATGCGGATCGATCATGGCCATCTGCGCGCGCTCGCCGCGGTGGTGCGCGAGGGCAGCTTCGAGCGCGCCGCGGCCGCGCTCAATGTCACGCCGTCGGCGGTGTCCCAGCGCATCAAGGCGCTCGAAGACCGCACCGGAAGGTTGCTTGTGCAACGAACCGTGCCGGCGCGCGCGACGTCCGACGGCCAGGTGCTGGTGCAGCTCGCCGGACAGACCGCGCTGCTCGAACACGAGGCGCTGCAGCGGCTGGGGGTCGATGAAGACGGCATTGCGCTGGCGAGCATCCCTGTCGCGGTCAACCACGACAGCCTCGAAACCTGGTTCGTGGACGCGGCGCTGCGCTTCTCGCGCGTGTCGCGCGCCACGCTGGACCTGCAGTCCGAGGACCAGGACCACACCGCCGCGCTGCTGCGCAATGGCGCGGTGCTGGGCGCGGTCACCACGCTGGCCGAGCCGGTGCAGGGCTGCCGCATCCATCCGCTGGGCAGCATGCGCTACGTGGCGACCTGTTCGCCGGCGTTCCACGCCGCGCATTTCGCGCAGGGCGTGAATGCGCGCACGCTGGCGCAGGCGCCGGTGATCGTGTTCAACCGCAAGGACGGCCTGCAGCACCGCTTCGCGCGCCGCATCATGGGCCGCACGCCGTGGCAGCCGCCGGTGTGGTGGGTGCCGTCCACGCGCGCCTTCGTGCACGCCACGCTGGGCGGACTGGGCTGGACCATGAACCCGCTGCTGCTGGTGCAGGAAGACCTGGACGCCGGCCGCATGGTGCCGTTGCGCACGCGCGCGGCCGAGGACGTGCCGCTGTACTGGCAGCATTGGCGGGTAAACTCGCAGGCGATGGAAGCCTTGACCGATTCGGTCCTGGCGGCCGCCCACACCCTGGTGCGGCGGCGCCAGGCCCCCGCCACGCCCGCCTAGGGGCAATGCATCAGGAGACGTTGATGAAGATTCGCCATTTCGCGCTCGCCGCCGCCCTCGCCCTCGGGGCCCAGGGCGCGGCGCAGGCCGCCGATTTCAAGGTCGGCCAGATCGAGGTCGAAGACCTGTGGGTGCGCGCCAGCGCGCCGGGCCAGACCAACGGCGCGGGCTACCTCGAGATCGACAACGACGCCAAGACGCCCGACCGCCTGCTGTCGGTCAGCTCGCCGGCGGCCGAACGCGTCGAGCTGCACGAGGTGGTCACCGAGAAGGGCGTGGCCCAGATGCGCGAGGTCGCCCAGGGCGTGCCCGTGCCCGCCGATGGCGAGGTCAAGCTGCGCCCGGGCGGCTATCACGTGATGTTCCTCAAGCTCAAGGCCCCCTTCGCCGAAGGCGGCAAGATCCCCGCCACGCTGCGCTTCGAGCAGGCGGGCGAGGTGCAGGTGCAATTCGACGTCAAACCCATCGCCTACCACCCCGCCGGCGACCCCACCCTCGCAGGCCACGGCGGCCACAACATGAAGCACTGAGCCCCAAACCCAACCCGGCCCCCGCCGGGTTTTTTGCGCCCACCCGCAGCCCCCGAACGCCCCAAACAAAGGTGTCAGACTACATTTTTGAAGAAAGGTGTCAGACTACATTTTTGCCAGGCTCGCACCCGCAAACAAAGGTGTCAGACTGCATTTTTCGCACCCGCTCACGACGGCCGGAAATTGCAGTCTGACACCTTTGTTTTGGTCGATCGCCGCGCTGGATAAATGCAGTCTGACACCATTGTTTTAGACGCTGCGAAGCTGAAGCACCGATCATCAAAGTAGAAAACCCGGCGCGTGCCGGGTCTGCGGGAGATGCCACGCTCTGCCGGCGAAGGCCCCAAACAGAGGTGTCAGACTGCATTTTTCGCACCGGTTCACGACGGCCGGAAATTGCAGTCTGACACCTTTGTTTTGGGAGGCGCCGGGCTGCATAAATGCAGTCTGACACCTTTGTTTTTCAGCGCGCCGACGCCGCGCGGGCAGCGGACCTGAATCCGTCGCAAGAATGGCCCCGCCGCCGCCCGGCCGCCCGAAGGCGGCGAGCCCCCTCGGGGGGCAGCAAGCGCGAAGCGCGCGGCGTGGGGGCCTTCCCTCCGCCCGGCCGCCCCGAAGGCGGCGAGCCCCCTCGGGGGGCAGCAAGCGCGAAGCGCGCGGCGTGGGGGCCTTCCCTTCGCCCGGCCGCCCGAAGGCGGCGAGCCCCCTTGGGGGGCAGCAAGCGCGTCAGCGCGCAGCGTGGGGGCCTCCCACTCAGCGTGGGGGCTCCCCTATTCCAGCTTGATGCCCGCCTTCTTGATCACGTCGGCCCAGCTGGCGCGTTCGCGTTCTGCGTAGGCCTGGAAGTCCTGCGGCGTCATCGGCATGGGTTCCACGCCCATGTCTTCGAGCTTCTGCGCGACGGCGGGGGTCTTGAGGGTCTGGGCCAGGTCGGTCGAGAGCTTGGCGACCACGTCCTGGGGCAGGCCGGCCGGGCCGACCACGCCCTGCCAGGCGTAGGCGGTGAAGTTGGCGATGCCCTGTTCGGCCATGGTCGGCACGTCCGGCAGCACCTTCAGGCGCTCGGGCGTGGCGGCGGCGAGCACGCGCAGCTTGCCGGCCTTGACGTTGGGCAGACCCGCGGCGAGGTCGATGAACATGATGTCGACCTGGCCGCCCAGCAGATCCTGGATGGCGGGCGCGGCGCCCTTGTAGGGCACGTGCAGCACGTTGACGTTGGCGCGCTGCTTGAACAGCTCGAGCGCCAGGTGGTGCGGCGAACCGGCGCCGGCCGAGGCGGCGCTCAGCGTGCCGGGCTCCTTGCGCGCGGCGGCGATCACGTCGTCCACGGTCTTGTACGGCGAGTTCACGTTCACCGCCAGCAGCAGCGGGAAGCGCGCCAGGCCGCCGATGTATGTGAATTTCGTCGGGTCGTAGCTCAGCTTGGCGTAGAGCGAGGGATTGAAGGCCAGCGTGCCGGAATCGGCGGTGCCCACGAAGTAGCCACGCGGCTCGGCCTGCGCGATCGCGGTGGCGCCGATGATGGTGGCGGCGCCCGGACGGTTCTCGACCACGATGGTCTGGCCCAGCGATTTTTCGAGGCCGGCGGTCACGGTGCGCGCCACCACGTCGGCGCCGCCGCCGGCCGGGTAGGGCACGATCCAGCGGATCGGCTGGGTCGGCCAGGACTGGGCCTGGGCGGGGGTGGCGGCGGTCAGGGCCAGGGCGGCGGCCGGCAAGGCGGCAAGCGCCGCCAGACGCTGGGCGAGCGTAGTCATGAAGTCTCCTCGTGCGGATTTATGGCGCCGATGCCTGGGCATCGGTCTGCTTATTCAGTGCGCCGCCATTATGCGCCGGTTGCGGCGCGCCGGGGAGACCCGCGTCTCGATCAGTGGTCGTAGTGCCGCGCGCCGAAAATGGCGCTGCCGATGCGGACTTCGGTCGAGCCTTCCTCGATGGCGAGCTCGAAGTCGCCGCTCATGCCCATCGACAGGCGCGCCAGCGGCACGGCGGCGCTGCGGTGCGCGTCGCGCAGTTCGCGCAGCAGGCGGAAGCAGGCCCGCACGGCGGCGCTGTCGTCGCTGTTGATCGCCATCGTCATCAGGCCCTGCACGCGCAGGGCCGGGCAGTGCGCCGCGAGGTGCGCCAGGAACGCCGGCAGCGCGTCCGGGGCCAGGCCGAACTTGCTTTCCTCGGGCGAGGTCTTGACCTGCACCAGCACATCGATCTCGCGGCCGGCGGCGGCCAGGCGCGTCTGCAGCGCGTCGGCCAGGTCGATGCGGTCGAGCGACTGCACTTCGGCCACGTCGCGCGCCACGTCCTTGGCCTTGTTGGTCTGCAGGTGGCCGATCATCACCCAGCGCAGGTCCAGCGCGTCGAGCTCGGCGGCCTTCTGCCGGATCTCCTGGGTCTTGTTCTCGCCGAAGCGCGACAGGCCCAGCGCGTGGGCCTCGCGCACCGCGTCGGCGGAGAAGGTCTTGCTCACGGGCAAAAGCGCCACGCTGTCTTCGGCGCGTCCGGCGCGGGCGCAGGCCTCGCGGATGCGTTGTTGCACGGCGGCCAGCCGTCGGGCCATGGAATCTGCTGCGGTCATGGGGGATGCACGGGTTGGAGGACACGGGTGGGCACGGCGGCGCCGCGCGCTTTGCATATAGTGTAGGCCCAGCACCACGGCGGCTCGGCGAGCCGGCGCGGGGCGCGTTGACCCTGGATTCGCGCCAGGCTTAGAATCGTCCGACATTTATATATATTTCAAGGTTTTAAAGCCGGAGGAGCGTGGCGTCATCCCGTCGGGGAGCGGCGCGCGTGGCTTCGGCCAGCCGACCCGTGGGCCGCGTGCGCGCCACCCACGGCGCCTCCACAGCCCGTGCGCCCGCCGGGCCGGCCCCAGGCCGGACGATGGGCACGCGGCGCGCGCACAGTCCACCCATCCGCCGTCCCCGCCATGTCCATCGCTGCGCCCGAGTACGCATTCGCCACCGCCTTCCAGGTCCCGCCCACCGCGCCCATCCGCTCCCTGATGCCCTACGCCATGCGGCCGGGCACGGTATCGCTGGCCGGCGGCTATCCCGCCCAGGAGCTGTTCGACCTCGAAGGCCTGACCACCGCTTCGAACCAGGTGCTGGGCCGCCTCGGGGCGTGTCTGCAGTACTCCAACATCGACGGCCAGGCCAGCCTGCGCCACGAGCTGGCGCGTCTGTCGGCCGCGCGCGGCCTGGTCTGCGATCCCGACACCGAGCTGGCCGTCACGGGCGGTTCGCAGCAGGGCATGGCGCTGCTCGCGCGCGTGATGCTGCAGCCGGGCGACCACGCCATCATCGAGAATCCCGCCTTCCCGAATTCGGTCAACGCGCTGCGCTACACCGGCGCCACGGTGCACACGGTGCCGTCCGGCCCCGACGGCATCGATCTCGAGGCGCTCGATGCGCTGGCCGCGCAGGTCAAGCCCAAGATGGTGTGCGTGGTGGCATCGTTCTCGAACCCCTGCGGCGCCACCCTCAGCCGCGCGCGCCGCCTGCGCCTGCTCGAGCTGGCAGTCAAGCATCGCTTCCTGATCGTCGAAGACGATCCCTATGGCGAGCTGCGCTTCTCCGGCGAAACCGTGCCGCCCATCGCGGCGCTGGCCGAGGGCGAGGCGCGCCACTGGGCCGTCTACATCTCGAGCATGTCCAAGACCATGGCGCCGGCGCTGCGCATCGGCTGGCTGGTGGCCCCGCCCGAGGTGCGCCGCCGCTGCGTGGGCGCCAAGGCCGCCGACGACATGGCCAACTCGGCCTGGGTGCAGGAAGTGGTGGCGCAGTATCTGGCCAACGACCGCTATGCGGTGCACGTGCCGCGCATCCGCGCGGCCTACGGCGCGCGTTGCGACGCGATGGCCGCCGCGCTCGAGCGCGAGCTGGGCGACCGGATCGCGTTCAAGAAACCCGAGGGCGGCATGTTCTTCTGGGCGCGCCTGACCGGCGACATCGACGCCACCCGCCTGTTGCCTTACGCTATCGAACACGAAGTGGTCTATGTGCCGGGCAAGGCCTTCTACGCCGATCCCGCCACCGCCGACCTGTACGCGATGCGCATGTCGTTCGCCACCATGAACGAAGACCGCATCGGCGAAGGCATCGCGCGCATGGGCCGCGCCCTCGAAGCCTGCGTCGCCAACGCGCCGGTCTCGATCTCGCTGGCCGCCTGATCCGGGCGCGCCGCTTGCTCAGGCACGCGGCGCGTTATAAGGGATGCGGTTTCGGTTATTTTGACGGCCCGGCCACTCTCGTTAAGCTTGCGCACTTTCCCGGCGCCCGTGCGGCGCCCTGTCGGACAGCATGGAGACGAGCATGAAGATCGCAACGAGTGTGGCCGCCGCAGCGCTGGCGCTGGGCCTGGCGAATGGCGCGCAGGGCGCGACGCTGGACGTCGTGAAGAAGCGCGGCGAGGTGGTGTGCGGCACCACCACCGGTTTCGCCGGATTCTCGGCGCCCGACGCGCAGGGCGTGTGGCGCGGCCTCGATGTGGACCTGTGCCGCGCCGTGGCCGCCAGCGTGTTCGGCGACGCCAGCAAGATCAAGATCGTGCCGCTCAACTCGCAGCAGCGCTTCACCGCCCTGCAATCGGGCGAGGTGGACGTGCTCACGCGCAACACCACGGTCACGCAGCAGCGCGACACCGCGCTGGGCATCATCCACGCCGGCATCAACTTCTACGACGGCCAGGGCTTCATGGTGCCCAAGTCGCTGGGCGTGAAGAGCGCCAAGGATCTCAACGGCGCCACCATCTGCCTGCAGACCGGCACCTCGAACGAAAACACGCTGGCCGACTGGGCGCGCGCCAACAAGGTCAACTACAAGCCGGTCGTGATCGAGACCTTCAACGAGGTCGTGAACGCCTTCGCCACCGGCCGTTGCGACGTGTTCAGCACCGACGCCTCCGGCCTGTCGTCGATCCGCATCTCCAAGCTCGAGAAGCCCGACGACTACCTCGTGCTGCCCGAGATCATCTCGAAGGAGCCGCTGGGCCCGTTCGTGCGCCAGGGCGATGACGCCTGGCTCAACATCGTGCGCTGGTCGCTGTCGGCCATGATCGAAGCCGAGGAATACGGCATCACCGCGGCCAATGTCGACAGCCAGCTCAAGAGCGAGAATCCCAACGTGCGCCGCATCCTGGGCGTGACGCCGGGCGCCGGCAAGAACCTCGGCCTCGACGAGAAGTGGGCCTACAACATCATCAAGCAGGTGGGCAATTACGGCGAGAGCTTCGAGCGCAACGTCGGCCAGGGCAGCCCGCTCAAGATCCGCCGCGGCCTGAACGCGCAATGGACCGACGGCGGCCTGATGTACGCGCTGCCGATCCGCTGATCGTCACGCCGGCCCCGCCATCGATCACAGCCCCGCGAGGGGCTGTTTTCATTGGCGCGCGCGGCCATGAAAAAAGCCGGTGCGATGCACCGGCTTTCTGCGTTGCGCGCCGCTCAGGCCGGCGGGCGGCGCCGGTAGAGCAGCGAGATGCGGGCGAACGCCACCTGCAGCTCGCGCGTGCCGCCCTGCAGCACGATGGGCCGGCCGCGCCGCGTGAACACGACCAGGCGCTTGGAGAACAGCAGCGGCACGAACTTGGCGAAATGGATGTCCTGCCAGGCGACCTCGCGGCGCGTGATCCAGGTCTGGCGCAGGCCTTTTTCGTCGATCGTGGTGATCGACACCTGCATGTTCCAGCACACCACCGCAAGGCCCAGGAAACACAGGATCACGGTGCCGGCCATCAGCGTGTTGACCTGGCCCGGCGGCATGCGGATGGCGGTGGTGACGATCTGCACGCCGATCACGGCCAGGATCACCCAGGCCAGGATGCGCACCCAGTCGGGCCAGGCCTGGCCCGACAGCGGGAGCGGACCGATTTCGTTGAACAGCGCGCGCTGCTCTTCGGCGGTGGGGGCGGGGAAGGGAGAGATCATGGGCCGGTGACGGGCGCTGCGCGCAGTCGCAAACGGCCATTCTACGTTCCTTTCACGACCCGTGCCGACGCGGGCTCAGGCCGCCCGCTTGGCGGCGATCGCGTTGCCGGCGCGGCTCGAGCCCTTGCGCGACAGATTGGCCGACATCCATTGGCCGATGTCCACGACGGCGTCGAAATCCACGCCGGTGTCGATGTCCAGGCCACGCAGCATGTACAGCACGTCTTCGGTGGCGACGTTGCCGGTGGCGCCCTTGGCGTAGGGGCAGCCGCCCAGGCCCGCGACCGAGGCGTGGTAGATCGACACGCCGGTTTCGAGGGCGGCCAGGATGTTGGCCAGGGCCTGGCCGTAGGTGTCGTGGAAGTGGCCCGAGATGCGGCCGGGGTCGACCAGCGCGGTGACCGCGCCCATCACTTCGCGCACGCGCTTGGGCGTGCCCACGCCGATGGTGTCGGCCACGTCGATCTCGTCGCAGCCCAGCGCCTGGTAGCGGCGCGCCACGTCGAGCACGGCCTCCACCGGCACCTCGCCCTGGTAGGGACAGCCGAGCGCGCAGCTGATGCTGCCGCGCACGCGCACGCCGGCCGCCTTGGCCGCGGCGACCACCGGTTCGAAGCGCGCGATCGACTCGGCGATCGAGCAGTTGATGTTCTTCTGCGAGAAGGCTTCGCTGGCCGCGCCGAAGATCACGATCTCGTCGGCCTGGGCCGCGAGCGCACCTTCGAGGCCCTTCATGTTGGGCGTGAGCACGGAATAGATCGTGCCGGGGCGGCGCTGGATGCGCGCCATCACGTCGGCGCCGTCGGCCATCTGCGGCACCCACTTGGGCGACACGAAGGAGGCGGCTTCGACGTTGGGAAAGCCGGCCGCGCTCAGGCGGTCGACCAGCTCGACCTTGATGTCGGTGGCGACGAATTCTTTTTCATTCTGCAGGCCGTCGCGGGGCGACACCTCGACGATCTTGACGCGGGAGGGCAGTGCCATGTCTCTTCCTGGGGGCGGGCGCCGTGGTCGGCGCGGTTTTTGATCTGCCTATAGTAGTCCCACCCAGCCGGCGGTGCAGCGGGCGCGGCCCGCGCGCGTTCAGGCCCCGCCCAGGCGCTGGAAGACGCCGCCGTCGCCGCGTGCGATCAGTCCGGCCAGCTCCAGCTCGGTCAGTTGCGCCTGCAGATGATGCATCGGCAGCCCGGTGCGCTCGGCCAGCGCGTCGGGATGGACGGGGTCGTAGCCCAGCGCATCGAGCAGCGCGGCCAGGTGCGGCGCCAGCGCGATGCGCGGCGTGTCGGACAGCTGCAGCGCGGCGTCCTGTTCGGCGGGCGGCACCGGCACGCCGAGCTCGTCGGTGATGTCCTGCGCGGTCTCGACCAGCTTGGCGCCTTGCCGGATCAGCTGGTGGCAGCCGCGGGCCAGCGGCGAGTGGATCGAGCCGGGGATGGCGAAGACCTCGCGGCCGCTCTCGGCGGCGAGGCGCGCGGTGATGAGCGAGCCGCTCTGGCGCGCCGCCTCGACCACCAGCACACCGCGCGCGAGGCCGGCGACCAGCCGGTTGCGGCGCGGAAAGTGATGCGCCTGCGCGCCCACGCCCAGCGGAAACTCCGAGATCAGCGCGCCGCTCGCGGCGATGCGGTGCGCCAGTTCGCGGTTCGCGGCCGGGTAGACCCGGTCGATGCCGGTGCCCAGCACCGCGACGGTGCCGGCGCCGCGCGGCCCGGCGTCGAGCGCGCCCTGGTGCGCGGCCGCGTCGATGCCCAGCGCCAGCCCGCTCACCACGCACCAGCCGTGCGCGGCGAGGTGGCGCGCGAAGGCCTGCGCGTTTTCGGCGCCGCCGGCGGTGGCGTTGCGCGCGCCCACCACGGCGAGGGCGGGCCGGTTCAGACAGGCCACGTCGCCGGTGACGTAGAGCAGCACGGGCGGGTCGGCGATGGTCAGCAGCGCCTGCGGGTACGCCGGGTCGGCCAGCGTCAGCACGGTGTGGCCGGGCTCGCTGGCCCACAGCAGCGTGCGCTCGATCAGCGCGGCGGTGTCGGCGGAGGGCGCGGCGGCCAGCTGGCGGGCGAGCTCGTGCGGCAGCTGGCGCGCCAGCGCGGTGGCGCTCTGGTCGTAGATGTCTTGCGGCAGGCCGAAGGCGCGCAGCAGCTGGCAGGCGGTGGCGGGCCCCACGTTGGGCTCGAGCGACAGGCGCAGCCAGGCGGAGAGTTCGGCGGGAGTGTGGATGAGCGGCATGGCAGGGCAACGGCCGGAGCCGCGGATTCTGGGGCAGGCGCTAGCGTAGCAAAGTGCCCGGGCCGGGCGTGACCGCAGGGTCGCGCCGGCGGCACGCCGAGGGGGCGGCGCGGCCTGCTTGCGCGCGCAGGCGCAGGTTGCGCCGCGTCCGGCGGGGCCGCGGCGAAGCGGGGTGGTCTCAGCCGCCCTGTTGCAGGTCGGGCAGCGGAATCGCGCCGGCGCTGTCCTTCACCTTGCGCATCACGATGTGCGAGCACATCTCGCGCACGCCACGGATGCCGTTGAGCCGGTCGACCACGAAGTTGGAGAAGGCGGCGAGGTCGCGGGTGCGTACCTGCAGGATGTAGTTGGTGGCCCCGGTCACGATGCTGGCCTGCACCACCTCGGGCATCTCGCCGAGCTGCGCCACGAAGGCCTCGTTCCAGCCGGGTTCGGACTGGTCGAGCGACAGATGCACGTAGGCTTCGAAGTCGACGCCGAGCTGGGCATTGTCGAGCGTGGCGCGATAGCCGCGGATGATGCCGCCTTCCTCGAGCGCGCGCACGCGCCGCAGACAGGCCGAGGGCGACAGCGAGACGCGGTCGGCCAGGTCCTGGTTGGAGATGCGCCCGTCGGCCTGGAGAATGGTGAGAATGCGGCAATCAATCGTGTCGAGCTGCATGGTGCAAGATTCTTTTTCCAAACCCTGGGGTGGGCGAATTTTCGTGCAAAGATGGCCCTGCGTCACGCGGAATTTGCAATCATTCGGGATTGTTGCGCTGATACCATATTTGACGTTTCAAGCATGTCGAGGTCGAGATGAAAACCCGTGAAGATTGCCTGGCGCTGGACGCCGCCGATGCCCTGGCCGGCCTGAAAGACCGGTTCGAACTGCCCCCGGGCGTGATCTACCTGGACGGCAACTCGCTCGGCGCCAAGCCGCGCGCGGCCGCCGCGCGTGCCGCCGAGGTGATCGGCCGCGAATGGGGCCACGACCTGATCCGCAGCTGGAACACCGCCGGCTGGTTCGAGGCGCCTTCGCGCCTGGGCGACAAGCTGGCCCGGGTGGTCGGCGCCGGTGACGGCCAGGTGGTGGTCACCGACACCACTTCGCTCAACATCTTCAAGGTGCTGGCCGCGGCACTGCGCATCCAGCAGCGCGACCAGCCCGCGCGCAAGGTCATCGTGTCGGAGCGCGACAACTTCCCGACCGACCTGTACATGATCCAGGGCATGATCGACTTCCTCGATCAAGGCTACGAGCTGCGCCTGACCGATGCCGACCTGAGCCTCGAGGAGGCGCTCGACGCCGACGTGGCGGTGCTGCTGCTCTCGCACGTGAACTACCGCAGCGGCGCGATGTACGACATGGCGGCCGTGTCGCGCCTGGCGCACGAGCGCGGCGCGCTCGTGATCTGGGACCTGGCGCATGCGGCCGGCGCCGTGCCGCTGCAGCTGGAGGCCGACGAGGCCGACTTCGCCGTGGGGTGCACCTATAAATACCTGAACGGCGGGCCCGGCTCGCCGGCCTTCCTGTGGGTCGCGCCGCGCCACATGGATCACTTCTGGCAGCCGCTGTCGGGCTGGTGGGGCCACAGCAATCCGTTCGAGATGTCGTCGCGCTACGACCCGGCCCAGGGCATCCGCCGCTTCCTGTGCGGCACCCAGCCCATCGTGTCGATGTCGCTGGTGGAGTGCGGGCTCGACCTCGCGCTGGAGGCCGACATGCAGGCGGTGCGGGCCAAGTCGCTGGCGCAGGCCGACCTGTTCATCGCGCTGGTCGAGAGCCGCTGCGCCGCGCATCCGCTCACGCTGGTCACCCCGCGCGAACACGCCCGCCGCGGCAGCCACGTGAGCTTTCTGCATCCCGAGGGTTATGCCGTGATGCAGGCCCTGATCGCGCGCGGCGTGATCGGCGACTACCGCGAGCCCGAGCTGCTGCGCTTCGGCCTCACGCCGCTCTATCTCAGCTATGCCGACGTCTGGGACGCGGTCGAGATCCTGCGCGACGTGCTCGACACGCGCGCCTGGGACCGGCCCGAGTTCCGCCAGCGCGCCGCGGTGACCTGAGCACGCGGCTCGCGCATGCCAGCGGGGCCGGCCAATAATCCATAATCCGGCCCCTCGTTGAATCAGGGGAGACACATGCAGGGTCCTGAGGGTTTCGAATCGATCGCGCGCCGCGAGGCCGGATTGCAGCGCCGGCTCACGGCCGGCCAGATGAGCATGATCGCCATCGGCGGCGCGATCGGCACCGGGCTGTTCCTGGGCAGCCGCTTCGCCATCGGCTTTGCCGGGCCCAGCGTGCTGCTGAGCTATGCCATCGGCGGCTTCATCACCTTGTTGCTGATGGGCTGTCTCGCCGAGATGACGGTCGCGCACCCCACCTCGGGCTCGTTCGGCGCCTATGCCGAGCACTACATCGGGCCGCTGGCCGGGTTCCTGGTGCGCTACGCGTACTGGTCGTGCGTGGTGCTCGCGGTCGGCACCGAAGTCACCGCAGTGGCCGAATACATGAAGTTCTGGTTCGCCGACGTGCCGCCCTGGGTCTGGACGCTCGGCTTCGCCGCGCTGCTGGTGGGCATCAACGCGATGAGCGTGAAGGCCTTCGGCACCGCGGAGTACTGGTTCTCCACCATCAAGGTCAGCGCCATCGTCGCCTTCATCCTGATGGGCGCGTACGTGGTCTGGGGCAATCCGCAGTACGGGGTGCGCCACTACACCGAGCACGGCGGCTTCTTTCCGCACGGGCTGTGGGGCATGTGGGTGGCGGTGATCGTGTCGATCTTCAGCTACCTGAGCGTGGAGATGATCGCCGTCGCCGCGGGCGAGGCCGAGGAGCCGGAACGCGCGGTGCGCCAGGCCTTTCGCGCCACCATGCTGCGGCTGGCCTTGTTCTACCTGCTCTCGCTGGCCCTGATCCTGGCCATCGTGCCCTGGGACCAGACCGGCTCCGGCAGCCCCTTCGTGACCGTGATGGAGACCGTGGGCGTGCCGGGCGCGGCGGCGGTGATCAATTTCATCGTGCTGGTCGCGGCGGTATCGGCGATGAACAGCCAGCTCTACATCACCACCCGCATGATGTTCAGCCTGGCGCGCGCCGGTCATGCGCCGGCCGCCATGGGCCGGCTCTCGCGCAACGGCATCCCGGTCTACGCGCTGCTGATCTCGAGCGCGGGCATCGCGGTGGCCACGGTGCTCAACGCGCTCTATCCCGAGTCCTCGTTCACGCTGATGATGTCGATCGCCATGTTCGGCGCGATGTTCACCTGGATGATGATCTTCATCACGCACTACTGCTTCCGGCGCCAGCGCGACCGCGCCGGGGCCGCGCGCCTGTCGGTGCGCATGCCGGGTTTTCCGCTGCTGACGCTGCTGGGCGCGGCGCTGATGGCGGCGATCCTGGTGAGCACCTGGTTCACCGGGGCGTTCCACATGACGCTCGCCTTCGGCGTGCCGTTCCTGCTGCTGCTGGTGGTGCTGTACAAGGTGTTCATCGCCCGGCGGGGCGCGCCGGCGGCGTGAGCCGGACTTGGCCGTCCCCGTTTTTTGCCACGGGGCGGCCCGCTATATGGCGTTTAGGCTAAAGCTATTGGATTGCCGGAGTCTTATGAATTATTATGAGTGCTGACCGCTGATTATTCCGTCTCACCGACATTTCCATGGCTTTGCTCAACATCCTCCGTTACCCCGATCCGCGCTTGCACAAGATTGCCAAGCCGGTGGCCGTGGTCGACGACCGCATCCGCAAGCTCGTGCGCGACATGGCCGACACCATGTACGACGCGCCCGGCGTGGGGCTGGCCGCGACCCAGGTGGATGTGCACGAGCGCGTCATCACGATCGACGTGTCGGAAGAGGGCAACGAGCTGCGCGTGCTCATCAATCCCGAGATCACCTGGAAGAGCGAAGAGCTGCAGACCTACGAAGAGGGCTGTCTGTCGGTGCCCGGCGTGTACGACGAGGTCAAGCGGTCGGCGCGCGTGCGCTGCAAGGCGCTCGACGAACAGGGCCAGCCGTATGAGTTCGAGGCCGAAGGCCTGCTCGCCGTGTGCGTGCAGCACGAGATCGATCACCTCGACGGCAAGGTGTTCGTCGAGTACCTGTCGTCGCTCAAGCAGAATCGCATCAAGACGCGCCTGAAGAAGGCCGAGCGCGAGGCGCTGCGCGCCTGAGCGCGCCGCACCCCCGCCCGTTTCACGACCCGCCGCGAGGCGGGTTTTTCATTGGGCGCGCGGCGCGAACAGCATGCCCTGGCCGGGCGCGGCGGGATCGCCGCCGCCTGCGCGCACCACGTCCCAGAATCCGGCCGGCGAGCTCGACACCACCGGCACGCCATGGCGCCCCTCCATGATGGCAATGGCGTCGAGCGTGAGCAGCCCGCCGCACGACAGCAGGATGGCGTCGCTGTCGGGCGCCGCCGCGAGCGCCTCTTCGCACAGCGCCACCAGCGTGTCGGTGCGCACCTTTGCCATCGCCTCCACGCCGCTGATGCCGAGGCTGCTGCAGGCGGTGACGTCCAGGCCTTCCTCGCGCAGGAAGATCTCGAGCCGTTCGTTCACGTCCTCGACATAGGCGGTGGCGAGCGCCACGCGCCGCGCCTGCAGGCTGTCGAGCGCGCGCAGCACGGCGTGGCTCATCGTGGTGCAGGGCAGGCCGGTGGCGGCCGTCATGGCCTCGGTGAGGCTGCGGTTGAAGGCGGCGCCGCGATAGAAGCTGAGCGAGGTGCCCATCAGCGAGATCACCGTGGCGCCCTGGTCGGCGAGCTTGCGCGCATGCGCGGCCACGTCGTCGATCACCGCGTCGTAGCCGGCCGGCGTGACCGAGCCCAGGCCGAGGCCGCTGGCGCAGAAGCGCAGGCCGGGATAGAGGCGCGCGCCGTCGGCGGGCACCTCCCCGGCGGCGGGCGGGACGATGAGCCCGTGCAGGGCGGAGGGGGCGGGGTTGTGCGGCATGCGGAGCCTCGTGGAGAAACGGCTATTGACGGAAGTCGAGCTGGGTCCGGGCGATCAGGTCGCCCCAGCGTTTTTGTTGCGTGGGCAACCATTGCGCCAGCGCGTCGGCGGGCTGGTAGCGCACCTCCGAGCCTTGTGCCACGAAGGTCTGGCGCAGCGTGGCGTCGGCGAGCACGCCCGGCAGCGCCTGTTGCAGGGCCGCGAGCGCGGCGGGCGGCGTGCCGGCGGGCGCCAGCAGGAACAGCGAGGGCGTGGTCTCGAAGCCCGGCAGCGTCTCGGCCACGGTCGGCACGTCCGGCAGGCCGGCGAAGCGCTGCGCCGACAGCACCGCGAGGATGCGGATGCGGCCCGAGGCGGCCAGCGGCATCACGGCGGGGAGACTGGAAATCGCCACGCTGACCTGGTCGCCGGCCAGCGCCTGCACGGCGGGGCTGCCGCCCTTGTAGGGCACGTGCACCAGGTCGGTGGCGCTCATCGTCTTGAACAGCTCGCCGCCCAGGTGATGCATGGAGCCCATGCCGACGGTGGCGTAGGTGAGGCGGCCCGGCGCCTGGCGCGCCTGGGCGATCAGCTGGGGCAGGTCGCGCGCCGGATTGGCGGCGGCCACCGCCAGCGCCAGGCCGGCCTCGCCCACCATCGCCACCGGCACGAAGTCGCGTTCGAGGCGGTAGGGCAGGTCGGGATAGATGTAGGGCGCAACCAATAGCGAGGTATCGGCCAGCAGCACGGTGTTGCCATCGGGCGCGGCGCGGCGCACCGTGTCGGCGGCGATGGTTCCGCCCGCGCCAGGACGGTTCTCGACCAGCACGGTGCGGCCCAGCGGCGTGCCCAGGTGCTGCGCCAGCAGGCGCGCCAGCGTATCGACGCCGCCGCCCGGCGAGAAGCCCACCACGATCTTCAGCGGCGCCTGTTGCGCATGGGCGGCGCTCGCGCTGGCGAGCAGGATGAGGGCGGCATAGCGGAGCAATCGGGCGAGCACGGGCATCTCCTGCGATCAGGACACAAGGCGGGTGGGGCCTGCCGGGGGTCAGTGCGGCATGCGGGGGGCGGCGTTGGCGCGGGCGCCGTAGAGCCAGCCCAGCGGCGCGGCGACCGGCGGCGCCAGCGCGGCCGGCTCGGGCTCGTGGAACAGGCCCTGCGGAAAGCGCGCGGCGAAGGCGCGGAACTCGCGGCCGCCCTCGACGATGTGGGCGGTGGCGGCACGCGTGGCGCCGTCCACGTCGCCCGCCAGCACCGCCGCCACGATGGCGCCGTGCTCGCGCCACGAGCGCGCGACGCGGCCGGGCTGGTCGAAGTGGCGCAGGCGGTAGGGCTGGGTGCGGCGCCGGATCAGCACGATCTGCGCGATCAGATAGGGATTGCCGCAGGCCTCGTAGAGCACGGCATGGAAGGCCTGGTTGGCCGCGCCGTAGCCCGCGCCGTCCGGCCGCGGCTCGGCCGCCTGGTGCGCGCGGCGCAGGGCGCGGCGGGTGGCCGGGTCGATGCGTCGCGCCGCTAGGCCCGCGCACAGGCCTTCGAGGTAGGCCAGGGTCTCGAACATGTTGGCCAGCGCGTCGGCATCGAGCTCGGCCACGAAGATGCCCACGCGCGGCACGATGCGCACGAGGCCGTGCGCGCCGAGTTGCAGCAGCGCATCGCGCACCGGCGTGCGCGACACGCCGAAGGCGGCGGCCAGCGCGGCCTCGTCGAGGGGCGCGCCGGGGGGCAAGGTGCCGTCTGCGATTCGGGCTTCGAGGTCGAGCCGGATGCGGTCGGCAGCGGTGGGGGCGCTGGCCTGGGTCATGCGCAACTCCTGCGGGCGGCGGGGCGATGGGCCATATTCGCAAGCGCTCCCTGATATATCAATCCGGATGCACACCAGGGCCGATTTGGCGCCGCGCCGTTCTGACCCGACAATATCGGCTGTCCGCGCCGCCAGGCGCCGTTGTCGAAGTTTCTGGATCGTCTTCATGCGCCTCGTTTTTGCCGGTACCCCCGATTTCGCCCGCCTCGCCCTCGACGCCCTGCTGGCCGCCGGCCACGAGGTGCCGCTGGTGCTGACCCAGCCCGACCGGCCCGCCGGCCGCGGCCTGAAGCTGCAGCCCAGCCCGGTCAAGCAGGCGGCGCTGGCCGCGGGCATCGAGGTGGCGCAGCCGCGCAGCCTGCGGCTCGATGGCAAGTATCCCGACGAGGCCCGCGCCGCGCACGCGCTGCTCACGCGGATCGCGCCCGACGTGATGGTGGTGGCGGCCTATGGCCTGATCCTGCCGCGCTGGACCCTCGCGCTGCCGCGCCTGGGGTGTCTGAACATCCACGCCAGCCTGCTGCCGCGCTGGCGCGGCGCGGCGCCGATCCAGCGCGCCATCGAGGCCGGCGACAGCGAGACCGGCGTCACGATCATGCAGATGGATGAGGGCCTGGACACCGGCGACATGCTGCTCGAACGCGTGGTGCCGATCGGTGCCGACACCACGGCCGCGCTGCTGCACGACCAGCTGGCCCAGGCAGGCGCCGAGGCCATCGTGCAGGCCCTCGAGGCGCTGGCGGGGCCGGGTCTCATGCCGCGCAAGCAGCCCGACGAGGGCGTGACCTACGCCGCAAAGCTCGAGAAAAGCGAGGCCGCGCTCGACCTGACGCTGCCGGCCGAGGTGCTGGCGCGCCGCATCCGCGCCTTCAATCCGGTGCCGGGCGCCACGGTGCGCCTGGCGGGCCTGGCCGATCCGGTGAAGGTATGGCGCGCGCAGGCCTTGCCGCGCGCCGCCACGCAGGCGCCGGGCAGCCTGCTGGCGGCCACGGCCGAGGGCGTCGACCTCGCGACCGGCGCGGGCGTGCTGCGCCTGCTGGAATTGCAGAAGGCCGGCGGCAAGCGCCAGCCGGTGGATGTGTTCGTGCGCGGCTGGCAGCCGGCGCAGGAGGGCTGAACGCGGCGGCGCCGCGCTCAGTAGAGCGTGGCGCGCATGCGGGCCGGCTGTTCGATGTCGTACTTGACGCCGTCGATCTCGCCGGCCGTCACGTCGGCCAGGATCTGGCCGTTGCTGGGCAGCGCGGTGCGGGCGAGGTGGCGCGCCGGATCCCAGAGGTTCGAGCGCACGATGGCGCGCGCACACTGGAAGTAGACGGACTCGACATGCACGCGCAGCACCGAGCGCGGCAGCTTGCCATCCATGTCGAAGCGCGCCAGCAGCGCCGGGTCCACGCTGATCTCGGCGCGGCCATTGACCCGCAGCGTCTCGTTCACGCCGGGAATCATGAACAGCAGGCCCACCTGCGGATCTTCGAGCACGTTGCGCAGGCTGTCGACGCGGTTGTTGCCGCGCCGGTCGGGCAGCAGCAGCGTGCGGTCGTCCGCCACGGTCACGAAGCCGGCGGGGTCGCCGCGCGGGGAGGCGTCCAGCCCGCCCGCCCCGCGCGTGGCCAGCACCACGAACGGCGCGGCCTCGATGAAGGCGCGGTAGTGCGGGTGCACGTAGTCGACCTCCTTGGCGATCGACGGCTGCGCGGGCTCGCCATACAGCGCCAGCAGGGTGTCCAGGTCGGTGATGCGATGCGGATCGTGGCTCATGGGCGGGGCGAAAGGATCAAAGGAGTCGGGTACTCAGCTCGCCCACCTCGGTGAGGAGGGCGTCGGGTCGTTCGGCGCGCAGGGCCTCGGCGTCGTTGTAGCCCCAGGCCACCGCCACGCAGGCCACGCCGGCCTTGCGCGCGGCCTCGACGTCGCGCACTTCGTCGCCCACCAGCACGGTCTGGGCCGGCGCCACGCCGTGGCGCTGCATCAGGCGCTCGAGCTTGGCGGCCTTGCCGAACAGATCGGTGCCGCATTCAAAGTCGTCGAACAGCGCGCTGACCTCGGCGCCCAGCACGCGCTGCACGTTTTCGGTGGCGTTCGAGCTCACCACGGCGAGCTTGACGCCCTGCGCGCGCAACAGCGCCAGCGCCGCCGGCACGCCGTCGAACAGCGGAATCTGCGGGCCGGCTTCGTTCATGCGTTCGCGCACGTGGATCAGGATCGCGGGCGCCTTCCAGAGCGGGATGCCGAGAAACTTGAGGATCTCCTGCACGCCCTGGCGGCGCAGCTCGCGCCGTTCGGCCGCGCTGGTCTTGCGAAAGCCGTAGCGCTCGGCCACGTCGTCGAGGATCGATTCGAACCAGGGCAGGGTGTCCGCGAGCGTGCCATCGAAATCGAAGGCGATCAGCGGGTACTTCATGCCGTGCCTCCGTCGGGGTGCTGTGCCAGCGCGTCGCGCCGCAGCCAGTGCATCACCGGCGCCAGGGCCTCGATGCGCGGCGCGCCCGCCACCACGCGGGGGGCGTCGGTCCAGGGATAGGGCAGCGCGGTGATCCAGTTCAGCACCGCCTCGCCGTTCGCGGCCGGCAGCACTTCCATCGTGTCGATCGTGATCACGAGGCGGCGCACCAGGTACGGCTCGGCGTTGAATTCCCAGTCGTAGCGGCCCGCGCCCACCCGTACCAGCCCGGTGGTCTTCTCGGTCATGGCCACGAACCAGTCGCAGCTGTAGTGCGGCAGGCGCGCGTCGTCGGCCGGGCGGTCGAGATAGAAGGTGTAGACGTTGTCGTAGGTCTGCCCGAACTTGCGCACCAGCGTGTCGGTGATGGCGTCCAGGCCGCGCGCGTTGGGCGGAAACGCGATGGCCTGGGTGTTCAGGCGCATCTCCAGCACGGCATCCGGCGCGAACGCGCGCGCCATGTAGTGCGGCCGGTTTTCATCCTTGGCGTGGAAGTAGTCGCGCAGGCGGGCGAGGGTCGTGGCGGGGCTGGCGTGCATGGGGCGTGCGGATCGGTGTCAGTGCTCGCCCTTTTCGATCCATTTCGAGACCGTGGGGGGAACATAGTTGGCGAAGTGGTCCAGCAATACGGCGGGGTCGCTGTCGACCGCCAGCATGGCGCGATGCTCGGCCCGCATGAAGCGTTCTTCGACCGAGTGGTCGAGGAAGGCGGCGAGCGCATCGTAGTAGCCGGCGACGTTGAGCAGACCGCAGGGTTTCTTGTGCATGCCGAGCTGGGCCCAGGTCCAGGACTCGAAGATTTCCTCGAGCGTGCCGGCGCCGCCGGGCATCGCGACGAAGGCGTCGGCGCGTTCGGCCATCATGGTCTTGCGCTCGTGCATCGACTGCACCACGTGCAGCTCGGTGAGGTTGCGGTGCGCCAGCTCTTTCTGCATCAGGCTTTCGGGGATCACGCCGATGGCGCGGCCGCCGGCCTCGAGCACGGCATCGGCCACCGCGCCCATGAGGCCCACGGCGGCGCCGCCATAGACCAGCGCGATGTCGCGCTTGACCATCTCGCGCGCCAGCGCGCGGGCTTGTGCTTCGTATTCCGTCAGGCGGCCGCTGTTGGAGCCGCAGTACACGCAGAGAGTCTTCAGGGTCATGACAAGTCGGATACAGGACCGCGGGGTGCGCGGTCCGGGGCTGCTCGAAGTCGCTGCCACGGGGCGGCCGGCGCGACGCCGTTACCTTTCGTGTCAGCACAGCGTAGTGTACGCAAACTCGGAAAGCGCCGTTTCGGGGGCTGGGCACGGCGCTTGCTACGAGGTGCCGACGTGGTGCGCGACGGGCCACCCGGCCGGCTGGCCGGCATGGCGCGTCGCCCCCTGAACTCAGACGAGAAGGAGCAAACGACATGCAACAGACCCCCTCGCAGGCGCACAACCAGGGCAAGGCCAACGGCCATGCCAAATTCGATCTCGACATCAAGGCCATCCGTGCCCGTGCCCGCCAGGACATCGAGTCGGGCGCCGTCACCGGAACCTACCGCGCCGATCGCGAGACCGTGCTGCGCCTGCTCAATGAAGCCCTGGCCACCGAACTGGTCTGTGTGCTGCGCTACAAGCGCCACTTCTTCATGGCCCGCGGCCTGAACGCCGAGCCGGTCGCCGCCGAATTCGCCGAACACGCCGCCGAAGAACAGAGCCACGCCGACCGCCTGGCCGAACGCATCGTGCAGCTGGGCGGCGAGCCCGACTTCTCGCCCAACGGCCTGCAGCAACGCAGCCACGCCGAATACGTGGAAGGCAAGACGCTGCAGGACATGATCCGCGAGAACCTGATCGCCGAGCGCATCGCCATCGACAGCTACCGCCAGATGGTCGAGTACGTGGCCGACCAGGATCCGACCACCCGTCGCCTGCTGGAAGAGATTCTGGCCGCCGAGGAAGAGCACGCCGACGACCTGTCGGACTTCCTCGAGAAGGAATAAGGCGCCGCGCCGCTCGCCGGCGGCCGGGCAGTGGCGGCCGTGGCTCGCCACGGGCGGCCGCGACGCCGCCCGGGCGCCACGCTCGCCCGATCGAAGGATGAAAAAAACGCCGCGCGGGGCTGCCCGGGCGGCGTTTCTCATTGCGCGCTGCGCGTCAGATCTGCTCGGCGTACAGATCGTATTCGTCGGAGTCGGTCACGCGCACGCGCACCATGTCGCCCGGCTTCACGGCCTGGTCGGTGGTGACGTAGACGCAGCCATCGATCTCGGGCGCATCGGCGCTGGAGCGGCCGATGGCGCCGTCCTCCTCGACCTCGTCGATCAGCACGTCGATCTCCTGGCCGACGCGGCGCGCCAGGCGCGCGGTCGAGATCGCCTGTTGATGCGCCATGAAGCGCTCCCAGCGATCCTGCTTGACGTCGTCGGGCACCGGATTGGCGAGCGTGTTCGCCGGCGCGCCCTCGACCGGCGAATACTGGAAACAGCCCACGCGGTCGAGCTGCGCCTCGGTCATCCAGTCGAGCAGGTATTGGAAGTCTTCCTCGGTCTCGCCGGGGAAGCCCACGATGAAGGTCGAGCGCAGCGTGAGCTCGGGACACTGTTCGCGCCACTTCTTGATGCGCGCCAGGGTCTTGTCCTCGAAGGCCGGGCGCTTCATCGCGCGCAGCACGGCCGGGCTGGCGTGCTGGAACGGGATGTCCAGGTACGGCAGCACCTTCTTGTTGGCCATCAGCGCGATGATCTCGTCGACGTGCGGATACGGGTACACGTAGTGCAGGCGGATCCAGACGCCCAGCTCCGACAGCGCCTCGCACAGCTCGGTCATGCGGGTGCGCACCGGACGGCCGTTCCAGAAGCCGCTGCGGAACTTCACGTCCACGCCGTAGGCGCTGGTGTCCTGCGAGATCACCAGCAGCTCCTTCACGCCGGCCTTGACCAGGCGCTCGGCCTCGCTCAGCACGTCGCCCACCGGCCGGCTGACCAGGTCGCCGCGCATCGACGGGATGATGCAGAAGCTGCAGCGGTGATTGCAGCCTTCCGAAATCTTCAGGTAGGCGTAGTGGCGCGGCGTGAGCTTCACGCCTTGCGGCGGCACCAGGTCGAGATAGGGGTTGTGGTCGGCGCGCGGCGGGGCGGCTTCGTGCACGGCGCGCACGACGGCCTCGTATTGCTGCGGGCCGGTCACGGCCAGCACGCTCGGGTGCACCTCGCGGATCACCGACTCTTCCACGCCCATGCAGCCGGTCACGATGACCTTGCCGTTTTCGGCCAGCGCCTCGCCGATCGCTTCCAGCGATTCGGCCTTGGCGCTGTCGATGAAGCCACAGGTGTTGACCACCACCACGTCGGCGTCGTTGTACTCGGGCGTGACCTGGTAGCCTTCGGTGCGCAGCTGCGTGAGGATGCGCTCGGAGTCCACGAGCGCCTTCGGACAGCCAAGACTGATAAATCCCACTTTCGGTGGTTGAGCTTCGTATGTCATTGAAATAAATAAAAAGTTTAGTGAGAGTTCAACGCGGGGCTGAGCCGGTTCGTAACATTACCCAACGCCACACATAGACTGCCTTGTCCGCCTAAAGGCGCGCCAAAAGGAATTCGCCGACGAGCCCCATAGCTTCGATGGCGGCACGAGCATCGGCGTTAGACACTGTAGGCACCCACGGACGTCCGTGACCAGTCCCTTGCTTGTTGCGCAGTAGATTAACGCCACAGGCGAGTTCATACATCGCGCGCTCAATCCTCCGCTGAGGAGGTTCTCCGGGCTGTGCTGTGTCATGGGGCGTCGCTAAGCCTAGCGCAACGAATGCCTGCCCTAGAAGCGTGGGAAAGTTCGCATGACCCGGATAGGCACCGAATTTCTGTTGCACAACGTGGGCAGCTATCGCTTCCACAAGATCCTTCCCCGTGCCGATTTCCAGAGCAGCATCCTCCACGCCCCTCTTGGCACGCTGAACATAAGCTCTCAACGCCGCGGTAAGCACTGAGCCGGATAGAGCGTCTAGTACCTTGGGGCGTAGGTCCCCATCGGTTCCTAGGACGAATCCCTCGGAGTCGAAGGCGGAAATGCAGTTATCGATTGCATGTCTTCCGACGTAATTGGGCGAGCCGTCCCGGAAACCACCATGGCCCCGGACAAGGGAAACGAATGAGATGACAAAGGCGCCACCCGCTTCCGAAGCATGTTCAATGGCCCAATTCAGAACAGCCCGAACTCTCTTCGCTTTTCCGACCACTTGGCCATTACTGTTGGGATCTCCTTGAACTAGCCCGTGTCGCCGAATCAAGCTCTCGAGGTCGGAATGGCTCGGATCGCGACGTTCCGATTGGGCGTCGTCCACGACTTGCGATAACGCCACGATGATGGTGTCTGACAATGGGGCGGTTCGATTAGTCACCATGAACTCACGAATCCAGTATGTAGCCGAAGTGCAATCAGGCGGGGCTCAAGCCGATCACTCTACTTCACGCTTGAGCCTTTCCGAGAAGAGACCGGGATGCCACCCTTTTTCAGCAGCTTTGAGGCAACACGGAAGATGTCTGGCATGTTGATCCGACCATCTGGCCGCGTTTCGGCGACCCCGATACGTTGCAACGCCTGCAGCAACTGATCCGAGGTGGCGTCAGTAGGCGTGTCTCCAAATTCCACAGGCACCAAATGCCCAACGCGAGTCGAGGCCGCTACAAGTGACTTTACAGTGTCGTCACGATCCCATCGCTCGATGAAGCTCTCCCTCGTCGCGGGCACCCGAAGATCTGCTAACGGCTCAAGCGCCGCCTTAATCCAAGGGAACTCTTCGGCAAGCTGATTCACGCGAGCCTCTGAGGCTGCTTGGACTCCAATCTGTAGACCTCTTGGGTCGAACACCTTGGTGGGCTCTGGGCGATTTCGAGCCGCGGCACCGAGTGCAACCAAAAAGCTCCTTGGGCTGACCCGGCCGTGTGCGTCAGCTAAATGATTGTGCAGCCAAGCATAGGTTTTTCCTTTGCGCCAATCGCTTCCCATGTATTGCCCTGCCATCGCCGAGAAGACTTCTTGCTGTACAGGTTCATCGTGCTTAAGCATGTTGGGAAGATTCGCGCCGTTATCCAACGAAAACCCAACAGATTCTCTGCAGATGTCGCTAAATGCCTGTCTGGCTGGATCAGCGAGGACCAAGCGAGAAAATGCCAGTCCATATAAGTCCCGCCTCTCCCATGACAAATTGACGCGGCCCTGAGTGAGCTTCGAGGCGTCCGGGAAGGAGAATATTGCCGGGTCCAATGCCTGGTCTGTGCGCATGAAAATCTTCAGGCGAATGGCCGAATAAGCGCGGAAGGCAAGGGTGACTCGCATCAGAGCTAAGGTGCGACGGCGAATTTCAGCCCAGGAACTGCCTAAGCGATCAAGCGCATCGAACAGGATGACTACTTTTCTGCCACTGGCCAGGATAATTCGATCAAGTTCGCGCAGCGCGCTTTGGAAGCGTTCCGCGTCAGCATCAGCCCATTGAAGCAGCTCGGTAAATGTCCCGTGCATCGGTTTGGAGTTCGCGATCGCCGTTTCGGCTGCGCGGAAAATTACCGCGCGCCAAATCAGTTCTGGCCGATAGCCCTTCCGAGTTTCTTGTTCGTCAAAGACCTCCTGAGAAATCGCTCCGTCTGCGGCCATGTCAACCCCAGCGAAACCGATGCGTACATCGCAAAGGTCCAGCTTGAGTCGAGAGTAAACCTGATTCAGATAGCTCCGCGCACTAGAGTCGGCTAGGGCTGACACCCAGAATGTCTTCCCCATCCCTCTGTCGCCCACCACCAACGCGCGGTCGGCATCAAGCGCAGACTCGTGGTCTGAAGGCGTGTACACCTCAGCTATATCAGGAGGCGTTGTGACTTCGTGTGAGGCAGCGGGGTCGAGATCCCGGAACACACTTCGGATGATGTCAAACTGGGTCAAGTCTGGGACCTCGGCAAACGGATGCGTTCGCGAACATTTTTCAAAAACTCGCCAAACGCTTCTTCGTAGTTTGTTGGCTCAAGCTGCTTCAGATCCACAGCTGGCTGACCTTTTACGTCAGCATCGTCAGCAGCAAAGGGATCGAAGACAGAGTAAAGAGAGCTACCAAAAATTGGCCAAGCATAATGCGGGGCTGTTTCGTCGTCCACGCCGATCGCAGGATGGAAGACGAACTTAGCGTCACTGCCTTCCTCCGGCTCATCGTGCACAAGTTCGATCGAGTCGGTTCTGTAGAAGCCCATTTCAACCAACATTCTGTGAAGCCTGTCGCGAAAGCGAGTCTGTTCGACGTCCTCCTTCGGTGACTTTGCATGAATGAACTTAATGCGCCCAATGAACTCTTGCGAGAGAAGAGGAAGTTCTTTCGGCTGCTCCTCTTCATCGTCTCGCTCATGCGCCAAGTATGCCTGGGTCGACCTAATCGCGTCCTGATCGTCCAGAGCCTCTTTAATTTGGGAGAGCAGAAACCGATAGCTTTCGAAGGTCTGTGTCGAGTTCATACCAAAAAAGAGGACATCAGCGCCCAATCCTAGGACTGAGGCAGCGGTTGTCTCGTGAAGACCTGCCCGCGCGTCGATAAGTATGGCGTCATAGGTGCGCCGCTCGGACAGGGCTTCAAGTAGCTTGCCGACTTTGGTCAAAAACGTCGCCTCTACACCGTCACGCGCATCTTCCAGGTATGCACGTGCCAGCTTCGACAAGACGTTTTGGGGATTCTCGTCAGAAGAAGATCCCACCGCGGGCACCACATCGATTACGCCGCGTCCACCACTGAAATCGCTAGGTGCGATCATCTGAGCGAGAAATTCAGGCCCGACGTCTTGAAGATTAGATTCCACCATCCAATCCAGCACACCATACCGAGGTCGTGTATTAGAACTGACGAGCATTGTTCCAATCCCTGGCGCTTCTAGGTCGAGGTCAACAACGAGAACATTTTTACCGTCATATGCTAGATCTGAAGCAAGTACAGCGAGTGCCGTAGACCTGCCGACCCCGCCCTTGAGACTCGCAAAGACCACCCGTGCCGGGCCTGGAGGCTCCCATCCTCGTACAGGCTGTGTCTGCCAGTCTCGCCCGACGATTCTCCGATCGACAATGTGCACCATCGCGATGGTGGGTTCCCCGTTGTGCTCGAATCTGGCCATCGCCCAGCCATAGAACGCTCCTGCGAGAATCGATTCAACTCCCGGAGTTTCTTTGCTGATAACAACCCTTCCAGGCCTCACATAAGGTGCCATGACCGCTACTAAATTTTTCGACAGCTTGTTGGCGAGCGTTGCCGTAATTGGCTTCTCGGTCACCAATGTCAACCTTCCGGCAGCATCCCGAAGGAGCAGACCGCTTAAAGCAGTGTTCATTCCCAAAGTTTGAGCCACCACTCCCACAAAGGTGGATACACTATCGTCGAATGTAATGTTCTGCAATTTGTTGTTCCTAGGCGATCAAGAGGCCAAGGGTGTTCTTTGCTTGCTCCTGCCACTTCTTCGCTTGAGCTGGAGAAACGCTTGAATTCCGCGCATATCTCATCTTCACATGCCATCCTTGCATAAGGTTTTGGTCTTCAATGATGGTGCGGAGACGCGCAGCTTGCGCGCGATTGGATAGAAACAGTTCGGCCGCATGGCGGAGGTCCGGGAAGTGAGCCATCCATGGGGCGTCGCTTTTTTTGATCCTATAGTTGTCCAATAGCACATGCTTGATTACGCACTCGGTTGACAGGCCAAAGTGATAGCCTGCATTGTCCGGCCGCCGATTTTGTAACATCGCATACCCGTCTTCGTAATGACGATATGCAGCCTTCTCCATATCGATCGCATAAGCCATGCCGATCTCGCCCCCTCATATCTCTGTGGTAGCAAGAGGCAAGTTTAGCGTCTCTATCTATCTACACACGAGTTCCGCTTGATGGCACCAGCGATTTCGCTCAAGGGTTGTAGTGGCCAGGTTGCTTTAAGAAAGTGAGCTTTAAGGTTTCGACCCCAGGACGTTTTAGCAGCTTCGGAGGATCGGAATGTAGTCCGCTCTTATCGAAGTCCAGCGCATCTCGGATGTCCTTGTATCCGTGGTAAGCAAGCCAGTCGAATTGCTCACGCAGAGCACAGCTTCCCGGCTGGCATTGCGTCGTACTGCAGGATCCATTCTGATATTCGACCAATAGCTTTTGAAATCTCTCGGCCTCATTTATCGGCAGAGGAGTTTCATCGGTCAATATTTTCAGCAGTGGCTCTAGCGATACAGCAAGGTGACGGACATTGCACGCGGTTTTGGCGTTGGCTGCTTTTTCCATAGGGAGGTCGCCATCCCCTTTTTCAACGAGATCCCCTTCTAATGTGAATGCTCTTGAAATTTGCCCACCAACCCCTCGCTCGTAGAAGTGACCACTCAAGACGACTTGAGTGCTCCGAGAACCTTCATACCGCAGTGCTACGCTCACATTCGCGCTTTGCTGGTTAAATCCACCGCCGCGCTTGAAGCGATCCATCGTGAATTGTGGGCGCGAGCCTGCGAGGCCTTCAGTAAAGACCAATTGTGCATCTCGCACGTATGCGCCGCCGTAGAGTGTTTTTAGGGTGACGACAAGGACTGTAGGATGGCACGCAGATGCATCTGTCCAATAGGCATCACAATGCCACTTGAGTTCGCCGCGCCAACGCTGATGTGGAAAAATGCCCGTTCCTGAATATCTTGCCCACAACATTGAGATCCTCTCCTCATCAGCAGCGATGAAAACGCCATGTGCTTCATACGCTCATCCTAGAGCGTAATTTGACTTCCGGCACAATTTCCAACGCGCATCTAAGGTATAGATTCAGTGGCCTAGAGGCAGCCCAGCGACACGAAGCCCACGCGCGGGATGCGGCCGCTGGCGTTGGCGGTGGCGATGGTGTCGGCCAGCGTCGAGGCGGCGGAGGCGTTTGCGTCAGCGCCGTTGGCGTTGCCGGGGCCTTTGCCAGGCCGGGAGGTTTCGAGGATTTCCAAAGTCGTTCACCGTAGGTTCGCGCACGGCACAGGCCATGCAGCGGCAGTCATTCGCGGGCCTCGCGGCGGGGGGCAGCAAGGCGGTTGTCGTTTCCGATGGGAGGACCGGCGCTGTGCCGGTCATAACGTTTCGTGGCGGGCCCGGCGCGCGCGGCGGGTTCAGGCGCCGCGTTCGCGGTGGCCTTGGCGCACGGCCCTGGGGACCGGCACGGCTGGCTCACCACCCGGATTCACGGTTCGGCGCGAGGGCCCGCGAATCGGCGCGGCCCGCAGCGCTTCGTGGCATCACGGGGAGCGGTTGGGCGGGCTGCGCAATCCGTGCGCAGGGTGAGCGCAGCGGAAGGGCCGTCATTTTACGCCCAGTAAACCGTCCCTAAATTATGGCGCGTGGCGGCGGTACAACGCCAGCACGCCGGCCATGCCGATCAGCAGTCCGCCGCAGAGCCGGTTGAGCCAGCGCAACGCGCCGCCCTGGAATGCCCGGACCAGCCGCGCGCCGAGCGCGGCATAGGCCAGCATCGCGGCGAGGTTCAGCACCGCCAGCACCAGCGCCAGGGTGGCGTACTGCGGCAGCAGGGCCGCCCGCGGCGCGATGAACTGCGGCAGGAAGGCCGACATGAACAGCAGGGCCTTGGGGTTGGTGAGCGCCACCAGGAAGCTGCGCAGGAACAGTGCACGCGGCTGTGGGCGGGCGGCGGGCGCGCCCGGCAGCACCAGCGCGGCGTCGGCGCGCAGCAGGCGCAGCCCGAGGTAGGCCAGGTACAGCGCGCCGACCCATTTGATCGCCTGGAACGCCATTTCCGAAGCGGCCAGCACGACGCCGAGCCCGCAGGCCACGATCACGATCAGGATGAGGTCGGCCAGCAGGGCGCCCGCCATGCCCCAGCCGGCCAGGCGCACGCCATGGCGCGAGCCATTGGAGAGCGCCAGCAGCACCGTGGGGCCGGGCGTGGCGATCAGCACGCCGCTGGCCATGATGAACAGCGCAAGGGTGGCCAGGCTCATGGGTAGGCTTCCGGGAGGGGCGGCGCGGCCGGGCTGGCGGGCCTGGCGCCAGTGTGACGGCGCGCGTCGGATCCGTCCACCCCGGGTGCCGGCGGGCGCGGCCGACCGGGGGCGAGGGCCGCTGTCCGCTACCATTATGGTCTGATCGATTTTCAAGCTGGTACGACCGTGACTTCCTCCGCCCCGCTGGCGCCGCCCCTTTCTTCCGTCCTTCTCGCCGCCGCGCAGGCCGTCGCCGCCGTCCAGGCCGGCCGCTCGCTCACCGAGGAGCTGGCGGGCGTCGAGCCGCGGCTGCGCCCCGCCACGCAGGCGGTCGCCTCCCACACCATGCGCTATCTCGGCTGGGCCGAGGCGGTGGCCGCCAAGCTGGTGCCGCGTTCGCCCGGCCCCTTGCCCGATGCGCTGCTGTGCGTGGCGCTGGGCCTGTTGCGCACCGAGGGCGAGCCGCTGCCCGGCATGCCGGTGTATTCGGCGCACACGGTGGTCGACCAGGCGGTCACCACCGCCGGCGCGCATCGCGGCCTGCTCTCTTATAAAGGCCTGATCAACGGCAGCCTGCGCCGCTTCCTGCGCGAGCGCCAGGCCATCGAGGCCTCGGTCGCGCCGTTCCCGCAGGCGCAGTGGAATCACCCCAACTGGTGGATCTCGCTGCTCAAGCGCGATTACCCCGACCAATGGCGCGACCTGCTTGCCGCGGCCAATGTGCCGGCGCCCCTCACGCTGCGCGTGAACCGCCGCCGCGCCAGCCGCGAACAGGTGATGGCGGCCTTTGCCGCCGCCGGCGTCGCCGCGGGCGAGACCGGCACGATGGGCATCGTGGTGCATCAGCCGCGCCCGGTGGCGCAGCTGCCCGGCTTCGCCGAGGGCTGGTGGTCGGTGCAGGACGCCGGCGCGCAGCTCGCGGCCGAGCTGCTGCCGCTGGCCGACGGCATGCGCGTGCTCGACGCCTGCGCCGCGCCGGGCGGCAAGACCGCGCATCTGCTGGAGCGTGCCGACATCGACCTGCTGGCGCTCGACGCCGACGGCGTGCGCCTCGAGCGCGTGACCGAAAACCTGGCCCGCCTGGGCCTGGAGAGCCCGCGCGTGACGCTGCGCGCCGCCGACGCCGCCGACCTCGACGCCTGGTGGGACGGCACGCCCTTCGACGCGGTGCTGGCCGACGTGCCCTGCACGGCCTCGGGCATCGTGCGCCGCCACCCCGACATCCGCTGGCTGCGGCGCGAGAAAGACGTGCGCAAGACGGCCGAGCTGCAGACCCGCATCGCCGACGCGCTGTGGCGCACCGTCAAGCCGGGCGGCCACCTGCTCTACGTCACCTGCTCGATCTTCCCGGCCGAGGGCCGCGACCAGGCCGCGGCCTTCGCGGCGCGTCACGCCGACGCGCAGGCCCTGCCCGCGCCGGGCCAGTTGCTGCCGGTGGCCGCGAATGCGACTCCCGAACAACAGCACGACGGGTTTTTCTACGCCTTGTTTGCCAAGCAATCCGGAAATCGCCAAGAATAGAAAAACAGTGTCGTGTTGAAAGCAAGTCGATGAAATTCCGTTCGTTTTCCGCTCTGTTGCTGAGTTTTGCCCTGCTGTTCGGTCTGGCGGGCGGACAACTCGCGTATGCCGATCCGGGCGTCACGCACGTCACGCCCGAGATCCGCGACGGCAAGCTCGTGATCGATGCGGACGTGGATTTCCCGCTCAACGAACAGCTGCGCGACGCCGCGAGCCGCGGCCTGTCGCTCTATTTCACCGCCGACGTCACCATCACTCGCGCCCGCTGGTACTGGTTCGACGCCACGCTGGTCGACCAGCGCCTGACCTGGCGCATCACCTACAACGCCCTGACGCGCCAATGGCGCGCCGGCCAGGACGAGCTGTCCCTGCCGGTGGGCTCGCTCGACGACGCCATGGACCTGGTGCGGCGCATCCGCGGCTGGCAGGTGGCGGACGCCGACCAGTTCGAGGCCGGCCAGCGCTACGAAGGCCAGATCCGGGTGCGGCTGGACACCTCGCTGCTGCCGCGCCCGTTCCAGGTCAACGCGCTCAACAGCAGCTCCTGGTCGCCCGCCACGCCGTGGACGACCTTCTCCTTCACCCTGACCGACCCCTCATGAGACTTCTGCTCCGGCTGGCGCTGATCGTCGGCGCCATCAGCGGACTCGGCCTGCTCGGGTTGCTCGCCTGGTCCACCGGCAACGCGTCCCGCTTCGCGCAGTACTACGACGCGCTGCTGATCCTCAACGGCGTGTTCGCGCTGACCCTGTTCATCTGGGTGGTGGCGCTGAGCGTGCGGCTGGTGCGCCAGATCCGGCGGCGCCAGTTCGGGGCGCGCCTGACCGCCCGCTTCGCGCTGGCGTTCGCGCTGATCGGCGTGGTCCCCGGCGTGCTGATCTACACGCTGTCGGTGCAGTTCATGGGCCGCTCGATCGAGTCGTGGTTCAACGTGCGGGTCGACAGCGCGCTCGAATCCGGCCTGAACCTCGGCCGCGCCGCGCTCGATTCGCAGCTCGCCGATCTCGACGCCCGCGCCCGCGCGATGGCGGTCGAGCTCAACAACATGTCGGACGCCGAGGTCCCGGCCTCGCTCACGCGCCTGCGCGAGAACAACGGCGTGCAGGAGGCCCTGGTGTTCACCGGCAGCGGCCGGCCGGTGGCGTTTTCCACCAATAAATACGGCCAGCTGCTGCCGCCCTCGGTGCCGCCTGAGGTGCTGAACCAGCTGCGGCTCTCGCGCGGCTACTCGGCGGCCGAGGCCGACGACCCGGCGATCCCGGGCTCCGAAGGCGGGCTGCACCTGCGCGTGGTGATCGCGCTGTCGGCGCCGGTGCGCTTCGACTCGCCCTTGGGCATGTCGGTCGAGCCGCGCTGGCTGCAGCTGGTGCAGAACGTGCCCGAGCAGATCGCCCACAACGCCAACCGCGTGCAGCAGGGCTTTCGCGACTACCAGGAGCTCGCGCTGTCGCGCCTGGGCCTGCGCAAGCTCTACGGCATCACGCTGACGCTGGCGCTGCTGCTGGCCACCTTCGCCGCGATCGCGGTGGCGCTGTCGCACGCCAAGCGGCTGGTGCGGCCGCTGCTGTCGCTGGCCGCCGGCACGCAGGCGGTGAGCGTGGGCGACTACCGGCCGCTGCCCGAGCCGCCCGAGCGCGACGAGGTCGGCCAGCTGACCCGCTCGTTCAACGCGATGACGCGCCAGCTCGACGAGGCGCGCCAGATGGTCGAGAGCAACCGGCGCCAGCTCGAGCGCTCCAACGTCTATCTCGAAAGCGTGCTGGCCAATCTGTCGTCGGGCGTGATCGCCTTCGACGAGGGCTTCCGCGTCACCACGGTCAACCAGGGGGCGCAGGCGATCCTGCAGGCCGACCTGCGCTCGGTGATCGGCCGGCCGCTCGAAACCGCCGACGGCATGCTGGAACTGGCGCACATCATCCGCCAGGCCTTCGCCAACCACGCGGCGGTGGGTTCGGAACGGTTGCACTGGCAACAGCAATTCGAGATCGCCCCGGCGCAGGAGCCCGGCGTGGCCCCGATCACGCTGCTGGCGCGCGGCACGCACCTCAAGGTGGACGGCCGCGGCAACGGCTACCTGGTGGTGTTCGACGACATCACGGAAGTGATCTCGGCCAACCGCACCATGGCCTGGGGCGAGGTGGCGCGCCGCCTGGCCCACGAGATCAAGAACCCGCTCACGCCGATCCAGCTGTCGGCCGAGCGTCTCGCCATGAAGCTGGCCGACCGGCTCGAGCCGGCCGATGCGCAGCTGCTGACCCGCGCCACCAACACCATCGTCAACCAGGTCGGCTCGCTCAAGCAGATGGTCGACGACTTCCGCGAATACGCGCGCACCCCGCCGGCCGTGATGCAGCCGGTCGACTTCAACGGCCTGGTCGCCGACGTGCTGGCGCTCTATGGTTGGGAGCCCGGCGAGGGCAAGGGCAGCGCCGCCGCGGCCTTCCAGTTCGACGTGGAGCTCGCGCCCGATCTGCCGCGTATCGAGGGCGATCCGACGCAGTTGCGCCAAGTCATTCATAATCTGTTGGCCAATGCCCGCGACGCGGTGGCCGAACAGGGCCGCGAAGGCCGCGTGCGGGTGGGCACGCAAGTCATGCGCAGCAGCGAGGCCGATGGGTCGGAGCGCTGCGCGGTGCGTTTCACGGTGGCCGACACGGGCCCGGGATTCGCGCCACAGGTGATTCAGCGCGCCTTCGAGCCCTATATCACGACAAAGGCTCACGGTACTGGGTTAGGATTAGCCATCGTGCGCAAGATCGTGGAGGAGCACGGCGGGCGTATCGATCTTGCCAACCGCAAGGAAGGCGGCGCGCGGGTTTCCATTCTGTTGACCCGCTTGGCGCCCGCGGCCGATACTATGGACGCGACCTTGCAAGAAAAGCATAATGCGGCTACGCAATAGGTGAGAGGTTTATGGCCAGAATTCTGGTGGTCGACGACGAAGTTGGCATTCGCGAGCTGTTGTCCGAGATCCTTTACGACGAGGGACACACGGTCGAACTCGCCGAGAACGCCGCGCAGGCTCGTGCCGCGCGGCTACGCTCGCGCCCTGACCTGGTTCTGCTCGACATCTGGATGCCCGATACCGATGGCGTGAGCCTGCTCAAGGAGTGGGCTTCGCAAGGCATGCTCGACATGCCGGTCATCATGATGAGTGGCCACGCCACCATCGATACCGCGGTCGAGGCCACGCGTATCGGCGCGATGGATTTCCTCGAAAAGCCCATCACCCTCCAGCGTCTGCTCAAGACCATCGCCGCCGGCCTGGCGCGCGGCCGTGCGCCGCATGCGGCCGCGCCGGCGCCGCACGCCGCCGCCCCGGTGGCCGCCGTGCCGCTCGAAGACGAGCTCGATCCCGCGCCCGTGGCCCCCGTGGTCAACGGCGAGGCGCCGGTGGCCAACACCGGCCAGCTCGGCAGCATCTCGCTCGACCAGCCGCTGCGCGAGGCCCGCGACGAATTCGAACGCATCTACTTCGAATATCACCTGGTTCGCGAAAACCACAGCATGACGCGCGTTTCCGAGCGCACCGGCCTCGAACGCACCCACCTCTATCGCAAGCTCAAACAACTCGGCATCGAATCCGCGCGCAAGCGAGGCACATGAAGATCCTGATCGTGGGCGCCGGCCGCGTTGGCACCAGCGTGGCCGAAAACCTGGTGTCCGAGCAGAACGACATCACGGTGATCGATGCCGATCCCGCCCAGTTGCGCTATCTCCAGGAGCGCTACGACCTGCGGGTGGTGTCGGGTGACGCCACCCAGGTCTCCACCCTGGCGGCCGCCGGCGCCGAAGACACCGACCTGCTGATCGCCTGTGCGGCCTCCGACTCGGTCAACATGGTCACGTGCAAGATCGCGCGCCAGCTGTTCAATGTGCCGCGCCGCATCGCCCGCATCCGCATGGCCGAGTTTCCCGACCATCCCGAGCTGATGGGCGAAGAGGGCTTCTGCATCGACGCCCTCATCAGCCCCGAGCGCAGCGTCACCAACTACCTCCACAGCCTGATCGAATTCCCCGAAGCCCTGCAGGTGGTGGAATTCGCCGACGGCCGGGTCAGCGCCGTGACGGTGCGGGTCGGCAGCGGCAGCCCCATGGCGCACCATTCCATCGAACGCCTGCGCGAGGTCTGGCCCGACGTGAAGGCGCGCGTGGTCGACGTCCTGCGCGATGGCCGGCCGCTGCACGCGGGCGAGGGCACCGTGATCGCGCCGGGCGACGAGGTGGTGCTGGTGGTCGACACGCGCCACGCGCGCCGCGCCGTGCGCCAGCTGCGCGAGGCCGAGCGCAGCGTGCGCCGCGTGATGATCGCCGGCGGCGGCAACATCGGCCTGCGCCTGGCGCGCCAGCTGGCCGAAGAAAACTACAGCGTGCGCATCATCGAGCGCAGCGCCCAGCGCTGCGAATACCTCGCCGCGGAGCTGCCCAGCAGCGTGCTGGTGCTGCACGGCAGCGGCACCGACGAGGCGCTGCTCGAAAGCGAAAACATCGAAGACATGGACACCTGGCTCGCGCTCACCAGCGACGACGAGGACAACATCATGTCGTCGCTGCTGGCCAAGCGCATGGGCGCGCGCAAGGTGATCGCGCTGATCAATCGCGCCGCCTATGGCGAGCTGATGCAGGGCAGCCATATCGACATCGCGGTGTCGCCGTCGCAGGCCACCATGAGCGAGCTGCTGCGCCACGTGCGGCGCGGCGACGTGGTGGCGGTGCACCGGCTGCGCCAGGGCGTGGCCGAGGCGCTCGAGGCCATCGCGCACGGCGACCGCTCGACCTCCAAGGTGGTGGGTCGCAAGGTCGGCGAGATCCGGCTGCCCAAGGGCGCCACCATCGGCGCCATGGTGCGCGGCGACGAGATCATCCTGCCCGATGGCGACACCGAGATCGAATCCGACGACCACGTGATCGTGTTCGTGCCCAGCCGGCAGCAGATGCCGCGGGTCGAAAAGCTGTTCCAGGTCTCGGCCTCGTTCTTCTGACGCTGCGGATGCCCTCATGAAGCGCCTGCTGGCCACTTTCTACGTGCTGGGCCTCACCATGGTGGTGTTCGCCCTCACCATGCTGATCCCGCTCGGGCTGGCCTGGTTCGGCGGCGACGACGGCTTCACCGCCTTTCTCGAGGGCTTCCTGATCGCGCTGGGCATCGGCGGCGGCGTCTGGCTGCTGACGCACCGCTGGCGCCGCGAGCTGCATGCGCGCGACGGCTTCCTGCTGGTGACCACGGTCTGGGCCGGCCTGCCGCTCCTGGCCGCGCTGCCGCTGCTGCTGTATTTCCATGGCGCGGGCCAGCCGCTTTCGTTCACCGATGCCTATTTCGAGGCCATGTCGGGCCTCACCACCACCGGCGCCACCGTGCTGACCGGCCTGGACCACCTGCCGCGCTCGATCAATCTGTGGCGCGCCACGCTGATCTGGATCGGCGGCATGGGCATCCTGGTGCTGGCGGTCGCGATCCTGCCGCTGCTGGGCGTGGGCGGGCACCAGGTGGTGCGCGCGGAGCAGCCCGGCCCGATGAAGGACGAGCGCCTGACGCCGCGCATCGCCGGCACCGCCAAGGCGCTCTACGCGGTCTATTTCGGCTTTTCCATCCTGTGCCTGCTGTCGTATCGCGCGGTCGGGCTGTCGTGGTTCGACGCCTGGTGCCACATGGCCACCACGATGGGCCTGGGCGGCTTCTCGACCTACGACGACGGCTTCCTGCATTTCGACTCGGTGGCGGTGGAGATGGTCGCGATCGTGTTCATGCTGATCTCCGGCATCAACTTCGCCACCCATTTCAACGCGCTGCGCTCGCGCAGCCTGCGGCCCTATCTCGACTGTCCCCAGACCATTCCGTATCTGGTGCTGGTGCTGGGCGCCGGGCTGACGATCTCGCTGTTCCTGCTGCTCAAGCACGTCTACACCGACCCGCTCACGGCGTTGCGCTACGGCATGTTCAACACCATCTCGGTCGCCACCACGACCGGCTACGCCAACGTCGACTACACCGCCTGGCCGCTGTTCGCGCCGCTCACCATGCTGCTGCTGTCGGCCTTCGCCACCTCGGCCGGGTCCACGGGCGGCGGCATCAAGATGATCCGCGTGATGCTGTTGATCAAGCAGGCGCGCAACGAGCTGGTCACGATGCTGCACCCCCACGCGGTGAGCCCGGTGCGGATCGGGCAGCGCATCGTGGATTCGCGCGTGATGTCCTCGGTGCTGGCCTTCATGCTGGTCTACGGGCTCTCGGTGGGCGTGCTGAGCAGCCTGCTGCTGCTGTCCGGCATGGACCTGACGCTGGCGTTCTCGGTGGTCATGGCAATGATCAACAACACCGGGCCCGCGCTCGGCGCGCTGGGGCCCATGGGCAACTTCGGCTCGCTCACCGACTTCCAGACCTGGGTCTGCACCTTCGGCATGCTGATCGGCCGCCTGGAGCTGCTCACGGTGCTGGTGCTCTTCACCCCCTGGTTCTGGCGCAAGTAGGCCCGCCGCCCTCGGCGCCGGCCCCCGATGGCGGGGCGGTGCATCCTCTCTCATTCTTGCGAACCCTGCCCCGTCCGGCGCGCCGTCATGGCCGCGCGGCGCGCCGTGATCCGCGCGACATGCACGGCGGGCGCGGGCGCGGTGGCACGTCGCTTGCTATCTCCCGTCGCCGCCCGGTATCGGCGCGGTGTCACCACTAAGCATTGGTTACCCCCACGCCATCCTGTTACGACGCCTGGGGCTATCAATCCCGACCGGACCCGGTCCCGGAAAAATGGGGGCATATCGAATATGGCCAGTCATCTGATTTCAGTGGGTTTCAAGACCCGCGCCAATAAAGGCTTTACGTAAACCGCTCAGCCAGGACGCGCACCAACGCTAGAGTGTGAGTGCTCGCTAACTTGCGTCGCACTATGGAGAAAAGCAGCTGTAAGTGGTTTGCGCATAAATGTCACGAATTTCCGTCTTTTTGCCACAAACCAGCGGCTATCATGCATTCAACAGACGCCCGTCAGTGCCCCCCGGGAAGTCACCGGGCCTCAAGGCCGAACGGCGCACCCTACACAACCCCAAGATGAAGGAGTCGGACATGGACCAGATCCCGTTCGTTTCGTCGGCCCCCAATACGCTGGGCATCGAACTCGAGCTGCAGCTGATCGATCCGCGCAGCTTTGACCTCACCGCCGCTTCCGATGAATTGCTGGCCCAGCTGGCCAACCATCCCATCGCCGACCGGGTCAAACCCGAAATCACCCGCTCCATGATCGAGCTGAACTCCTCGGTCCACGAACACCCGGTGGGCCTGCTGGCCGAGATGCGCGAGATGCGCGACGCCCTGTGCGAGGCCGCCGACGCGGTCGGCGTGGGCGTGGCGGGGGGCGGCGCCCACCCGTTCATGCGCTGGCAGGAACGCGCCATTTCCGACACCCCGCGCTTCCAGTACCTGGCCGAGATGTACGGCTACCTGGCGCGCCAGTTCACCGTCTTCGGCCAGCACATCCACCTGGGCGTGAAGTCGGGCGACGAGGCGATCCGCCTGGTGCAGGGCCTCTCGCCCTACGTGCCGCACTTCATCGCCATGTCGGCCTCCTCGCCCTACTGCGAGGGCGTGGACACGCTGTTCTCGTGCTGCCGCCTGAACGCGGTCAACAGCTTCCCGCTGGCCGGTCACCTGCCGGCCGAGGTGACCGACTGGTATCGCTTCGAGGCGCATCTGGCCCAGCTGCGCGACAGCGGCCTGGCCGAGAGCATCAAAGACCTTTACTGGGACATCCGCCCCAAGCCCGAATTCGGCACGGTCGAGATCCGCGTCTGCGACACGCCGCTCACGGTCGAGCGCGCCTGCCAGATCGCGGCCTTCGCCCAGGTCCTGGCGGTGCTGGTGGCGCGCGACCCGCAGCCCGAGCCCAAGGCCTGGCTGGCCTACCGCAGCAACCACTTCCAGGCCTGCCGTTTCGGCCTGCACGGCAGCTACGTCACGCCCTCGGGCGAGCGGGTGCGCCTGTCGGATCATCTGCGCACGCTGTTCACGCGCCTGATGCCGATCGCCGAGGAGATGGGCACGGCCGACATGCTGGCCGCGCTGCGCGACGAGATCCTGCGCACCGGCAACGACGCGCGCTGGCTGCGCAACCAGTTCCATCGCGTGCGCGAGCTGCCGCTGATGGTCGAGTCCATGACCCGCGCCTGGCGCGGCGATCGCGCCAACGCCGGCGTGCAGGGCCCCGACCAGGGCGCGGTGCGCCGCCGCATCCGCGCCACCTCGGAGCCGCTGCAGGCCGCGCTGGCCACGCCCATGACGCCGGCACAGGCCGAGGCCACCTCGGCATGGCCGCCCCGGCTGCACTGAGCGCCGCGTGTCGCCATGAAAAAAACCCTGGTCGGCTGAGCTGACCAGGGTTTTTTTTGTTTGGGCGGGGCTCAGTCGGCGGCGCGGCGCCCGCCGATGGCGCTGACCGACAGGCGGGTCTCGCCGGGCGCGCTGCGGCGCGCGGCCGCGCGCCAGGCGTGGCCGTAGGCCACTTCGATGGTGAGCGGAATGCGGCCGTCGGCGCCGCGGCGCCGTTCGAGCGCGGCGCACAGGCGCGCGCGCCAGTCGCGTCCCACCAGGCCGGCGCGACGTCCGCGTGTCGGGTTGCCGCCCAGCGCGCGCACGTCTTCGAGCAGGCGTTCCGGCGTGGCATACGTGAGGGTGAGCGTTTCCTGGTCCATGACCGGGTCGGAGAAGCCGTTCTCCACCAGCAGGTCGCCGAAGTCGTGCATGTCCACGAACGCGGGCGTGGCGGTCGCGAGGCCGGCCTCGGCGAGGGCGTCGCGCAGCTCGCGCAGCGTGGCCGGGCCCAGACAGGAGAACATCGCGGGTGCGCCCACCTTGAGGATGCGGCGCCATTCGCCCAGCACCGAGTGCGGCTCGGGATGCCAGTGCAGCGCGAGGTTGGACCACACCAGGTCGAGCGACTCGGGTTCGAGGCCGGTGCTGGCCAGGTCGGCCTGCACGAAGCGCGTGGCGGGCCCGCGGCCGGTCAGGCGGCCGACCCAGGCGCCCAGGCCGCCCGGGGCGTGGCGCTGGCGCGCGATCGCCAGCAGCGGCCCACAGGCGTCCAGGCCGATGTATTCGGCCTGGGCGTAGCGCTCGCGCAGCATCGGCAGGCCCGCGCCCGCGCCGCAGCCGGCGTCGAGCAGCGCCTGCGGCGCCAGCCGGATGTAGCGCAGCCGGTCCATCATGCGGCTGGCGACCTCGCCATAGAGAAACTGGGCGTCGGCCAGGTCGCCGCGGCGCGCGAACTGGCGCACGACGTCGGCCGGGACGATGGGCAGGGAGGGGATGGCGGGCTGCTGCGGCTGGGACATTTCGGTGTCGGGCGGCCTGCGCGCGGCAGGCCGGCATGATGCAATCCACCCGGGGGCGGGTCCGCCGGGCGCGCGCCAGGGAGGGCGCATGGGATTGAACATTATGGCGCATCTGCGCCGGGCAGCCGGGCTGGGCCAGCGTGGCGAAGGGGCATTGCGGGCGGGCGCGCGCGGGGCGGGCGCGCGGCCGAAGGCAGGGCAGCCGGCCCCGGTTGAGCGCAGAGCCAGCAACCACGCCGCTCCGCGGCGCTTGTCCACGGGGTTTTCCACGGGCTTTTGCACCGGGTTGTACGCCCGCTTATCCCAAGGCTTATCCACAGACTGTCCCCTGTGCGGCCTGGCCGCCAGGGCAGGCCGGTTCTGCCCCGGGTGCGCAGCCGACCTGCGCGCGCACTACACGGCCAGCGCGCGCTGCCCGCGCTGTGCCCGGCCGCTGGCGGGGCCGCCGGGCTGGTGCGGCGTGTGCATCCGCCGCCCGCCTTCGCCTGCGTCGTCGCCGCCGTCGACTACGCCCCACCGGCCGATGCGGGCGTGCGGCGCTACAAGGATGGCCGGCTGGCCGACGGGCGTGCGCTGGCGGCGCTGATGGCGCAGGCGTGGCGCGAGGCCGGCCTGGCCGAGGCGGGCGCGCTGCTGACCAGCGTGCCGGCGTCGCGGCGCGGCCTGCGGCAGCGCGGCTTCTGCCCGCCCGCCGAACTGGCGCGGCGGCTGGCGCGCGAGCTCGGCCTGCCGTTCGCGCCCTGGGCCCTGCGCCGCCTGCGCGAGG
>NZ_NEVL01000005.1 GCF_002261335.1 Bordetella genomosp. 1 | reverse complement strand
CAACTCGGGCGTGTCGACCGGCGAGCGCGATCTGCAGCCGGGCGTGTGGGGCCAGTACTTCGGCGGCCGTGCGCGCCAGGGCGAGCGCGGCGACGTGGCCGGCTTCCATGCGCGCTTCGGCGGCATGCTGGTGGGCGCGGATGCGCAGGTGAGCGACAACTGGCGTGCCGGCGGCATGTTCAGCTACGCCCACACCAACGTCACCAACGACCAGGACAACGACGGCAGCTCGGCCAAGGTCGACGCCTACGGCCTGACCGCGTATGCCGGCTACGACGGCCGTCCGTGGTACGTCAACATGATGACCGGCGTGGTGCGCCAGCGCTACAAGAGCGAGCGCGACATCAGCTACACCGGCTTCTCGGGCAACGCCTCGGGCAAGTACGACGGCACGCAGTACGTGGCCTCGGTGCTGGCCGGCTACCCGATCGCGCTGGGCCAGCGCACCACGCTGACCCCGCTGGCCGGCCTGAGCTACAGCCACCTGCATCAGGAGGGCTACACCGAGAGCGGCGGCAACGGCGCCGGCCTGAAGGTGGGCTCGACCAGCGCGGATTCGGTCAAGAGCGACCTGGGCCTGAAGCTGGAGCACGTGTTCGACACCTCGTACGGCGCGCTCACGCCCAACATGCAGCTGCGCTGGCGCCATGAGTTCGTCGATTCGCGCGTGCGCACGGCGGCGAGCTTCGCGGCCGACCCGACCGGCTCGACCAGCTTCACCTCGCTCGGCGCCACGCCGATCAAGGACACCGGCGTGCTGGTGCTGGGCGCCACGCTGGCGACCCGCAAGAACCTCACCATCGGCCTGAACTACACGCTGGAAGCGGCGAGCGGCTACACGTCGCAGACCGGCGACCTGCGCGTGCGCTACGCATTCTGATCCCGTTCTGCCCGGGCGGGGCCGTGCCCCCGCCGAACGATGGCCCGCCGCGTGCGGGCCATTTCATTGGGCGCGCGGCGGTCTGTTATGGTTGTGCCCAGTCCAGCAGGAGGTCTTGCGCATGTCGCAGCGTTTCGAATCCGGTATCGGCGTCAGGGTGTACACGCGGCCCATGCAGTGGGTCGTGCCGGTCGCCATGCTCGGCTGCGGTTTCGTGTTTTTCGCGCTGGCCAGCCTGACCACGCCGCCGCGCATCCTGGTGGCGGTCGCCGGTGCGCTGGCCTGGCTGATCGTGCTGCCGCTGGCGGCGCACCGACTGTTTCCGACCCGCGACGTGGCCACGCTGACGCCCGACGGGCTGCAGTTCGCGCGGCGCGGCCAGGTGCCGTTCGCGCAGATCCGCGAGTGGCAGTTCGAAGATTATCTGAAGCTCAAGCGGCCCGGCCGGCTGACCCTGCTGGTGATTCCCGCGGACCGTCCCGAGCGCGCCTGGCTGCAGCGCGCCTTTCCGCAGGCGCTGGCGGCGTGGCAAACGCGCCAGCCCGAGGGCGCCGCGCCGATCCTGCACACGCGTTTCTATGGCTCGGCGCTGGCGCGCGGCTGCGGCCTGGCGATCATGCTGGCCAGCGCGGCGCTGGCCTGGATGCTGCCGGGCGGCGCCGACTTCCGCTATTACCAGTATGGGCTGCTGGCCTCGGGGCTCGCGGTCGGCGCCGTGCTGCTGCTCGGCGGCCGCCCGCAGGCCGCCTGATCGGCGCGGTTCAGCGCGGCGCGAACCGCGCGGCGAAGCTTGGCGTCACGCCGTAGCGCACCTTGGCGTAGCCGGCCAGGGTGAGATAGACCGTCCACAAGGTGGCCGCCAGCATCGAGGCCATGAGCGTGCCGGGGGTGCTCGCCTGCAGCACTTCCGAGGCCGACAGGTCATCGAACGCCAGCATCATCGTGAGCAGCGCCACGCCGCCGATGGGCCCCCCGCCCCAGATGGCGATGTACATCAGCTTGAGGGTGCCGGGCCGGCGCGCCATGAAGAGCAGCACGCCGCCGAGGATGTTGAGCACGCACAGCGCGGCCAGCAGGTAGATCGCGGCATCGCGCAGCATGTGGGGCGGCGAGCCGTCGTCGAGCACGTCGAACAGGCGGTTGCCGTAGAGGATGTCCATGACGGGGCGCAGGCAAAGCAGTTGCAGCCCCAGCATCACGATCGGGGTATTGAGTGCGCCCGGGTCGTCTTCGTCCTGGGAAAGCGGGGGCGTGGCGGCCGTCATGGCGGGGTCCTGTATTGCATCTTGCCGGTGCTTCTGTAGCGGGTGCTGCGTTTTGGCTGTCGCCACCGTCTTTACGGCGCGCCGCGCGGGGTTCTTAATGCCGCGACCGCGCAATCGTTGCATGCGTGGAACGAGCTGTTCCGGATCCCGTACCTCAAATAGTGCCGCGCGGGGATGGCCGGCAGCCGGTCGGCCTCGTAGAATGCCAACACCGTTTCCGTCTACCTATCAGTCGAAAGGTATTTACGCCATGAGCAATGCATACATCGACGCGCTGAAGCAGCGCCGTACCCAATACGCCCTGGGCCGCAACGTCTCGCAGTCCAAGGAAGCGCTGACCGCGCTGATCCAGGAAGCGATCAAGCACAGCCCCTCGTCGTTCAACTCGCAAAGCTCACGCGCGCTGGTGCTGTTCGGCGCCGAAAGCGTGAAGCTCTGGGACCTGGCCATCGAGGAAGTGCGCAAGGTCGCCCCGGCCGAAGGCTTCGAGAAGACCGAAGCCAAGCTCAAGAGCTTCGCCGCCGGCGTGGGCACCGTGCTGTTCTTCGAAGACCAGGACGTCGTGCGCGGCCTGCAGGAGAAGTTCGCGCTGTACGCCGACAACTTCCCGGTGTGGTCGGAGCAGTCGGGCGGCATGGCCCAGCTGTCGGTCTGGTCGGCGCTGGCCAACGAGAACGTCGGCGCCAGCCTGCAGCACTACAACCCGCTGATCGACGCCGCCGTGGCGCGCGAGTGGAACATTCCCGCTTCGTGGAAGCTGCGCGCCCAGATGCCCTTCGGCTCGAACGAAGCCCCGTTCGGCGAGAAGGCCTTCATGAGCGACGCGGAACGCTTCCGCACCGCCGGCTGATCGCGCCCGCCGCGACGCCCAAGCAAAAACCGCCGCGTCCTGCGGCGGTTTTTGCTTTTGGGGCGCTGCGCGCTCAGGTCAGGCGTTCGAGCTGGCGCCGCGCCGTGCGCGGTTCGACGGCCGCGCGGTATACCTGCGCCGTGCTTTCCAGGAACGGGCGCAGCCCGAACGACGCCAGGCTCTTCTTGCGCGCGGCCTGGCCCATGGCGGCGAGATCGTGCGCGCCGGTGGCGATCTCGTGCAACAGCGAGGCCAGCGCCTGCGGCCCCGCGGGCGGCACCACCCAGCCGTCGCGGCCCGCATCGATGTTCTCGGGCAGGCCGGCGTAGTTGCTGACGATGACCGGCTTGCCCATGGCCATCATTTCGCGGCAGGCAAACGAAATCGTCTCGACCCGGGTCGACAGCACGAAGCCCAGGTCCAGCGACGAAATGAACGGGCGCACATCCTTGAGCGAGCCCACGTGCACGATGCGGTCTTCCATGCCGAGCGCCTGCAGCTCGGCGCGCTGCGCGCGGCTGAACGGCTCGCCCGCCATCGCGATCACGTAGCGGTCGGCCACCGCGGCGGGCAAGAGCGCCACCGCGCGCACCACGTCGAGCCAGGATTTGTAGGAGGCGGTGCCGGCATTGCTGCCGATCACGAGGCGGCCCTGCGCGCGCTCGCCCAGCAGCGCGCGTCGATGGTGGGCCGCGACCGGCGCTTCGAGCGGGCTGAAGTAGGCGGTGTCCACGCCGTTGAAGACGGTGGTGATGCCGCAGGCGCGATAGGGGCTCTGCCAGACCTGGGTCTCGACGTGCTTGCAGACCGCGATCACGTGGTCGGTGGCCAGGCGGGCACGCAGGCGCGAGGACATGCGCGAGATCGGGATGGTGTTGTGCTTGGTCAGCACGATGCGCGGCCGGCGCTTGAGAAACAGCGAGGCCAGCGCGACCAGGCGGTGGTCGGCCGAACCGTTCACGTGCACCAGGTCGAACTCCTCGGCCTTCATCAGCGCGCGCAGCGTGCGCAGCGCGGCCGGCACGCGGTAGACCCGCGAAGGGAAGTCCTGGGCGTGGGCCGCCACGCCCGGCATGGCGCTGGCGAGCGCGTGCAGCGCGCTTCCGCCCGGCGCCGCGATGGTGATGCGGTGACGCGCCGACAGGCCGGCGGCCAGACGCGACACGTAGGTCGTGTGGCCGCCGATGTCGGGTCCGGCGTGGAAGTTGGTGTAGAGAATCTTCATGCGCTCGCCTCTTTTGGCAAGGTGCCCGGGCCCCGCGTGGCCGGCACGGCGTCCGCGCACTGGCCACGGACGCCGTCACACCTTGTTGTGAACGGATCGATCCCGACGCAGGCCCGCGTGCCGCCGCTGCACTGCGATGGTGCGCGTTACGCGGCGGGGCCCTCACACGGGAAAGACAGCGGTCACAGGCGCGCAGCCTCGCCCCGGCGTGGCGGAATCACTTTCAATCTATCCAACCGTACATGTCGATTCGCTGTCATAGCGCTGACAGAGTGTCAGCAGGTGTGTCGAGGCGGCACGGCCGCGGCGGGCTCCCGACACGCTGACACGCGGCTGCAATGCGGCGTGGGCAATATCGGAAAATTTTTCGACGCCGCCCTCACGATGATCACGCTTGCGGAACTCCTCTCTGGCCTGGGACTGCTGTTCATCGGCCTGCGGCTGCTCGGCCAGCATCTGCGGCAGGCGGCCGGCATGCGCATGCGGCGTGCGCTGCGCGCTGCCACGGCGTCGCGCTGGAGCGGGCTGCTGGCCGGCGCGATGGCGGGTGCCCTGGCGCAATCGAGCAATGCGGTCACGCTGATCACCGCCAACCTGGTGCAGGGGCGCGTCATGTCGCTGGCCCAGGCCGCGCCCGTGGTGGCCGGCGCCAACGCCGGCACTGCGGCGCTGGTGTTCCTGGCCACGCTGGACCTGCGGCTGGTGGTGCTCTACATGGTGGCGGCCGCCGGCCTGTCGCTGCATTTCAAGCTCGACCGCCACGCCGCGCGGCGCGACTGGATCTGGGCCGGCCTCGGCCTGGCGCTGCTCTTCATGGGCCTGGACCTGATCAAGCATGCGCCTTCCGGCCTGAGTGCCGACGACTGGCGCGCGCTGCTGGGCCAGGGCCTGAGCCTGCCGGTCGCGGCGCTGCTCGGCGCGGTGATGGCGCTGGTCACGCAGTCGGCGTCGGCCGCGTCGATCCTGGCGGTGGCGGCGTTGCACGGCGGCTTCATCGGGTTCGACGCGGCGTTCTGGATCATGACCGGCGCCAACGTCGGCAGCGGCGTGGCCGTGCTGCTGTCGGGCAGCGGCCTGCGCGGCAGCGGCCGGCGCCTGTGCCTGATCCACGTGATGGTCAAGCTGGGCGGCAGCGCGATCGTGGCGCCGGCCTGGCTGCTGGGCGCGCGCGGCATCGATGCCGCCGCGGCGGGCGCGCCCCTGCTGCTGGCGCTGTTGTTCCTGGCCATGCAGGTGGCGGGCGCCTTGCCGCTCACGCTCTGGCGCGAACGCGCGGTGGCGCTGGCCGGGCGGTTCACGCCCGACGATCCCGTGGAGCTGGCGAGCCAGCCGCATTACATCTACGACCGCGCGGTGGAGGATCCGCTCAACGCGCTGGTGCTGGCCGCGCTGGAGCGCGACCGGCTGGTGCGCCGGCTGCCTGCGCTATTGCCCGACCTGGACTCGGCCCTGGCCCCGGCCCCGGCGCCGCAACGCCGCGCCGAGCTCGAAGGCGCCCGCAGCATCGTGCTGCAGACCGAGGCCTTCCTGGTGTCGCTCATGAGCCGCAGCCCCGCGCGCGCCGTGCTCGACCAGGCGCTGCACGCGCAGTCGCAGCTGGAAAACCTGCGCGCGCTGCTCGATACGGTCGAAGGCTTCGCCCGCATCGTCGATGCGCGCGGCGCGCATCCGACGCTGCTGTTCAATCTGTCAGAGGCCTTGCGCACGCTCGCCGGCCTGCTGGCCGACACGGCGGGCGAGGGCGGCCCCGACGCGGACGACCTGGACACGCTGATCCGCATCAGCGGCGATCGCGGCGAGCTGCTGGAGCGCATGCGGCGCCAGGTGGCGGCCTCCGATGCCCACGACGAGGCGGCGATGCGCGACCTGCTCGCGGCCACCCGCCTGTTCGAGCGCGCGGTCTGGCTGATCGGGCGCATGGCGATCGCGCGACGCGAGCGCGAGGCGTTGCCGCAAGCCGTCTAGGCCCCTGGCCTCGGGCGCGCGCGCCTCAGTCCAGCTTCTGGCGCACGCGCTCGGCCACTTCGGAGGGCACCCACTTGGTCCAGATCTCGGGGTGCTGTTCGAGGAAATAGCGCGAGGCTTCCTCGATCTCGAGCTTCTCGCGCGCCATGTGGCCCAGCGTCGCGGTCAGCACGTCTTCCGGCACCTGCACCTTGGACAGGAAGGTCACCAGCTTGGGTGCGCGCTGCGCGAAGTCGGTGTTGACCGCGGTGACCACCGGGTAGGCGGCCAGGCCGGTGGGTCGGGGATCGGCGCAGTCCGGGTCCATGATGCAGGCCAGCGCCTTGTCATCGACCGGCGGCAGCTTCAGCTTGACCAGGTCCAGCGAGCCCACCAGCGAGGTCGGCGTCCAGTAGTAGAAGACGATGTCTTTCTTGCGCTTGAAGGCGGCCGTGATGGCGGCGCGCTGCGCGGCCGCGTTGCCTGGCGAATACACCAGATACTCGTCCTGCAGCTCGAAGGCCTTGAGCAGGTTGGCGTTGATGGTGCCGCAGGTCCAGCCCGCGGCGCAGCCATAGATGCGGCCGCGGCCGGGGTCCTCGTCGTCGACGAAGGATTCGTGCAGGCCCTTCAGGTCCGTGGCGGCCTTGAGCTGGGGGAATTTCTCGGCGGTGTAGCGCGGCACGTACCAGCCGTCGGTGCCCTCGAACACCGTGCCCACCGGCTTGACCTTGCCCGCGGCGATGGCGCGGTCCCAGGGCTCCTGTATCTGCGTGATCCAGATTTCGGAATTGATGTCCACGTCGCCGCGCTGCAGGGCGGCGAACATCGGCAGCGTGTCGCCCTGCTCGACCTGGGTCTTGCAGCCGTAGCCGTGCTCGACGATGTAGCGCTCCACGTTCACCAGCATCAGATTCGATTCCCAGTTCATGCCACCGAATTTGACCGGCCTGTCCAGTTCGCATGCCGGGGCGGCGGCGTGTGCGTTCAGACTCAGCGAGGCGCCTGCGATCAGGCTTGCGGCGCCAATCATTTTCTTGATGTGCATGCGTCGAATCATCGATCTGTATCCCTGTTTTCCGTGGCAAAAAAGGGCTCAATGATAGCAAGTGTTCCGATCGCGTCCGCTTCGTCTGCGTATTTGGTTGCATAAGCAACTAAATTGCGCTTGATCCTTGCGGCCGCCCGGGCCTGCGCGCGGCCATGGAAAACGGCACCCCGAGGGGTGCCGTCGCGGGTGCGGCGCGCCTGCGCCGGCGGTCCGGGCGATCAGGCCTGGGCGGCGAGCTTGTCCTGCGTGCGGGTGTCGAAATCGCTGGCGTCGTGGCGCTCGTGCAACTGCTGCGAGGGATCGCCGCGCAGGCGGTTCACCATCAGCCCGCGCTTGACCGCGGGCCGCGCCGCGATGGCATCGGCCCAGCGATGCAGGTTGCGGTACTCGTGCGCCGACAGGAAGGTGGCCGCGTCGTAGACCCAACCCTTGATCAGGCCGGCATACCAGGGGAACACGGCGATGTCGGCGATGGTGTAGGTGTCGCCGGCGAGGAAGGGCTGTTCGGCGAGACGGCGGTCGAGCACGTCGAGCTGGCGCTTGGCCTCCATCGTGAAGCGGTCGATCGCGTATTCGATCTTGACCGGCGCATAGGCGTAGAAGTGGCCGAAGCCGCCACCCACGTAGGGCGCGCTGCCCATCTGCCAGAACAGCCACGACAGCAGCTCGGCGCGGCCGGCGGGGTCGGTGGGCAAGAACGCGCCGAACTTCTCGGCCAGGTGCAGCAGGATGGCGCCGGACTCGAATACACGGATTGGCTGGGGACCGGAACGGTCGACCAGCGCGGGGATCTTGGAGTTGGGATTGACGTCGACGAAGCCGCTGCCGAACTGGTCGCCCTCGCCGATGCGGATCAGCCAGGCGTCGTACTCGGCGCCGGTGTGGCCCGCGGCGAGCAGCTCTTCCAGCATGATCGTGACCTTCTGGCCGTTGGGCGTGCCGAGCGAATAGAGCTGCAGCGGATGCTTGCCCACCGGCAGCGCCTTCTCGTGCGTGGCGCCGGCCACGGGGCGGTTCAGGCGCGCGGCCGCGCTCGAGGTGGCGGCGGGATTGCCGGGCTGCCAGACTTCGGGCGGGGTGTAGTCGTTGCTGGACATCGGTACTCCTGGAAGATCGGTTGACCCTGCAAGGGTAACGCGTCGATCGGTGCCTGCCGCGAAAGACCGCAACGCGAATCGGGTTGCGGTCGTGCGTGCGGTGAGCGGCTCAGCGCCGGTCCTTGTTGGGCTTCTGCCCCGGTGCGACCAGCGCGCCCTTGAGGCAGCCATAGGCGAGGCCGGCGATCAGCAGCAGGATGAGCGTCTGCACCAGAAAGGTGACGCAGAACCAGATCGGCTCCTCGGAGAAATGGATGATCGAGCGGGAGTAGCTCGGCCGGCTGGCCGAATACGACAGCCGGCCCGAGAACAGCGCGCTGAGCAGCGCCAGGGCGTTGTTCAGCGTGAGCACGGCGAAGAACACGCCGAGCACGCCGATGAAGACGCGTACCGGCATCGAGATGGCCGGCCATTTGCTGTCGGCGGGCCCGGCCGTCTCGACGTCATCGCGCGCCGACGCGAGCGGTGGCCGCGACTGCCAGCCACCGGCCTGTGCCGGCTCCTGGCGGGCGCCGCGCTTGCGGCCGCGCCGGCCCTTGCTGCGCCTGCGCCCGGGCGCTCCGGCGGGCGTGTCCGCGTCGGCGGGTGCGGATACCGATGCCGATACCGAAGGCGGGGCGGCCGACGCGGCGGCCGGGTCCGGGCGGCGCGCGCGCCCGGCACGCTCGTGCTCGGCCATCAGGCGGTCCCAGGTCTGTTCGTCCGTGATGGGCTCGCCCCAGCCGCGGCCGAGAAAGGCCGCGATGGCCGCGAGAAAGGCCTGCACGGAGGGCGAGTGCTGCCGCATCGACACCGCCGACAGGCCGATCGGATGGGCGCGTCCGTCCTCGCCGACGATGACCGGGGAGAGCGTCGGGACGTGCGATTGCGTGTACGCGCGCAGGTGCATGCCGCGCAACCGCGCCAGCGGGATCGGATCGGAATGGCGGTAGCGCAGGCCGAACACGTTGCGCGTCTCGAGCCAGGCTTCCTGGCGCGAGCGCGAGAACACCCAGGCCTCGCGCGCCGGCCAGTAGATCAGCCCGGCGGGGCCGGCCGCGGCCAGCATCAGCATGCACAGGCCCACCAGCAGTTGCGTGATGCCGTTGTCGCGCGCGAGCTTGCCGAGGATGTCGTCGCCTTCGTAGATGAAGACGCCGGTGAGCACCATGAGCATGCCGCACACCAGCAGCAGCACGAACACCAGCGGAAACTGGCGCGCGCGCAGACGCAGCGTGTCGGGGTCGCGCGTGTCGATGTCGAACCCGATCAGGCGGCCGACGCGGGTGACCGTGCCGGGGGCCGCGCTCATTGCGATTGCCAGGGTCTGGCGTCGGCGGCCTCGCGTTCGAGCGCCTTCCGCGGCTTGCCGGGCGGGGTCAGTTCCATGTCGATCTCACGTGGGTGTCCGGAGGGGCGATCTTACCAAGTCGATTTGCGCCTTTCGGCGTGCTGAATCCGGCGATTGCGCCGCGCGGGAAAGGCCGCCAGGCGTTAAGCTCTCGCCTATGGCGCACCTGCCGCCCCGGAACGTTGCGCTCCGGCACGGCCCGCCCACCGGTTTTTACCGCCGGCCGTCCGGCCGCGGCTCGACATTCCAGGGAGCAGACATGAGCGAGTCTTCGCGTATTTCCTTTGCCATCACCCCCCACACGGCCCCGGTCGCCGCCGACGAGCGCACGCGCCGCCTGCAGGATCCCGGCTTCGGCCGCCTGTTCACCGACCACATGGCAACCATCCGCTACTCGGAAGCCAAGGGCTGGCACGACGCGCGCATCGAACCGCGCGCCGACCTGCAGCTCAATCCCTCGACCCTGGTGCTGCACTACGCCCAGGAGATCTTCGAGGGCCTGAAGGCCTACCGCCTGCCCGATGGTTCGGCCACGCTGTTCCGCCCCGATGCCAACGCGCGCCGCTTCCGCAACTCCGCCCGCCGCCTGGCCATGGCCGAGCTGCCCGAGGAGCTCTTCATCGAGGCGGTCGAGCAGCTGGTGCGTATCGACCAGGACTGGATTCCGTCGGCCGAGGGCGCCTCGCTGTACCTGCGTCCGTTCATGATCAGCACTGAAGTCGCGCTGGGCACCAAGCCCTCCACCGACTACCTGTTCTGCGTGATCGCCTCGCCCGTGGGCGCCTATTTCAAGAGCGGCGCCGGCGCGGTCAAGATCTGGGTCTCCGACAACTACACCCGCGCCGCGCCGGGCGGCACGGGCGACGCCAAGTGCGGCGGCAACTACGCCGCCAGCCTGCTGGCGCAGGCCGAAGGCCAGAAGGAAGGCTGCGAGCAGGTGGTGTTCCTCGACGCGGTCGAGCGCCGCTGGATCGAGGAGCTGGGCGGCATGAACGTGTTCTTCGTGTTCGCCGACGGCTCGATCCAGACCCCGCCGCTCACCGGCACCATCCTGCCCGGCATCACGCGCGATTCGCTGATCAACCTGGCGCGCGGCCTGGGCATCACCGTGCGCGAAGAGCCCTATTCGATCGACCAATGGCAGGCCGATGCCAAGAGCGGCCGCCTCACCGAGGCCTTCGCCTGCGGCACCGCCGCCGTGGTCACGCCGATCGGCGAGGTCAAGGGTCGCAAGCACGGCTTCACGATGGGCCAGGGCCAGGCCGGCCCGGTCACCGAACGCCTGAAGGCCGCGCTGATCGACATCCAGCGCGGCCGCGCCGCCGATCCGCACAACTGGCTGCGCAAGCTCAAGTGATACTGGCTTGCTGATTCCCGCAAGCAGCAAAAGGCCCGCGCAAGCGGGCCTTTTGCTTTGGGGCGCGGGCCGCGTTCAGGCGGCGAGCCGGTTCGGATGCGGCGTGGTGTCGGCCGCGAGCGCGATCTGGTAGAGCGCGCCCACGAGGTCCGATTGCGTGACCAGGCCCACGACGTGGCCCTGCGCATCGAGCACCGGCACGCAGTGCAGGCCGTCGGCCATCGGGCGCGCGAGCTCCACGATGGGCAGGTCGGGCGTGGCGAACGGCACTTCCGAGCGCAGGCAGTCGCGCACCAGCGCGGGCGTGGCGGGGTTGAGGGTGCGTGCCTGGCGCGCGAGCAGGTCGCGTTCGGCCATCATGCCGAGGTAGTGGCCCTCGCCGTCGCGCACCGGCAGGGCCTGCAATCGATGCAGGCGCAACAATTGCGCCGCGTGGTCCAGCGTGTCTTCGGGCGCCACCGCGATCACGTCGCGCGACATGATGTCGGCGCAGCGCACCTCGCCGAAACGGCGTACCGCCGCGCGGCCCTCGGCGGCCATCACGATCGATTCCAGGTCTTCGCGGCTGATGTCGAGCAGCTCGCCGCGTTCGCCCAGCGCCGCTTCCAGGTCGGCGCTGGTGAAGCCCAGCCGGCTGCTGGCGGCGGGGTCGCGCGTGCCATGCTGCGCCGGGGCCTCGGCCGGGCGGCGCGGATAGTTGCGGCGCAGGACGCCGTTGAACACCACGCCGATGCAGACCAGGATCAGCGAGTTGAGCGCGACCGGCCACAGCACGAAGCCGTAGCCCAGCTGCGTGACCGCCGAGCCGCCGAGCACGGCGGTCAGCGCGACCGCGCCGCCGGGCGGGTGCAGGCAGCGCAGCGCGAACATGGCGGCAATGGCGCTGGCGCAGGCCACGGCGGCGGCCAGGCCCGGCGTGGGAATGAGCAGTGCGCAGGTCACGCCCATCACGGCGGACACGACGTTGCCGCCCAGGATCGACCAGGGCTGCGCCAGGGGGCTGGCGGGGGCGGCGAACAGCAGGACGGACGAGGCGCCCATGGGGGCGATGAACCAGGGGCTGGCCACACCCAGGGTGTGGCGGCCGATCCATTCGGTCACGAACAGGCCGAGCAGGGCGCCGAGCGAGCCGTAGCACTTTTCTCGGGCGTTGGCGCCGACGGGCACGGGCGCGAAAGCCGCGAGCCAGTGCTTCAGTGGAATGCGCAAGAGGAGTCTCCTCGCGGCCAGAAGCAGGAATCACGGGCCGCGCGGAGCGAAAATTTAGCACAGCGCTCATCGCTCACGGCGACGAGCCGATGCGCAGGCGTGGGCTCAGCGGCCCAGCGCCTTGGAGATCTTCTTGTCGGTGTTGTACTGGCTGAGCGAATACACGGCCCAGATGGCCGCCGGAATCCAGCCGATCAGCGTGATCTGCAGGATCAGGCAGAACAGGCCGGCAAAGGGGCGGCCGATGGTGAAGAACACGAGCGGGGGCAACAGCAGGGCAATCAACAGACGCATGGGGCTTACCAATAGCTGAATAACACAGCAACAGTGTAGCGGCTGTGCCGCGTCATGCACGTTTCGCCTTGTCAGCAGCGGTGGCCGGATCTGGCGGCGTGCCCTGGGCGCTGCGGGCCCAGCGGCTCGGCGCCACGCCCTTGACCCGGCGGAACATCTTGCTGAAGTGGCTCAGGTTGGAGAAGCCGATCGCCAGCGCGGTGGCGGTGACCGGCTGGCCGCCCTCGAGCAGCTTGGCGGCCGCCTCCAGCCGCACCTCCAGCAGATAGGCGTGCACGGTGCGGCCCGCGACCGCGCGAAAGCCCGCCTTCAGCCGCTTCTCGCCCAGACCCACAGTCTGGGCCAGCCGGCGCACGCTCCAGTCTTCGTCGTAGCGGGTTTCGATCAGGTCGCGGGCGCGCGCCAGCAGACGCCGTTCGCGCGGATCGATCGCCGGACCCGCACCGGTGTTGAGCATGTCCAGCACCACCGCCAGCGTCTCGAGCGCCTTGGCGCGCAGGTAGAGCCGGCGCGCGGCGGCGTCTTCGTAGCGGCATTCGATCACGTCGGTCGCGATGCGCAGCAGCGCCGGCGGTGCGCGAAAGCCCGCCATCAGCGAGCCCGCTTCGGGCACGCTGCGGTCCTGCAGAAAGTCGCCCTGCAATGCGGCCAGCGGGCGTCCGCCCGCGCGCAGCAGGCCGGCCGGCGTGTAGCGGATGTCGATCAGCCGGACCGGCTTTCCGCCCGGCATCTGGAAGTGGCCGCGCACCCAGCGGTCGCCGGTCTGGATCACCGCCATGCCGGATTCGGCCACGAGCGGCGGGCCGCCGTCGATCACCATGCTGGCCGTGCCTTCGAGAAACACCGCGATGCACAGCATCGGCGGCCCCTCGGCGCGCACGTCGAGCGCCTGCGAAGGGACGCCGTCCCAGGCCGTGATCGTGAGCTCGTCTTCATAGCTCTCGACCCGCACCATGTCGGCCCACGAGGCGGGGAGGCTGACGGCCGGCAGCAGCGGATGGGACTGGCCCGCGAGCGCCTGGGGGGCGCGGGCGGCGGTGGTGGCGGTGTGCAAGGTCTACCCCGAAAACGACAACTCGGCCCGGAAAGCGTTAGCCGGGTGACGAGTTGATAACAATAATTCTTATTTGCAATTCTAAGCGAATCCTTTCCTCCCCGAGGTCCTATGACTTACCCCCAAGCCCTGCGCGCCGCCGTGCTCGCGATGCTGGCGCTCGGCGCCGGCCAGGCCGCCGCCCAGGAGGCGGCCGCGCCCGCCGAACTGCCGGCCATCACGGTCAGCGCCTCCAAGCGCGACCAGGCGCTCGACAGCGTCAACGGCGCCGTGCGCGTCGTGTCCGACAGCGAACTGGCGGCGCGGCAGGTCGAGAACACGATGCAACTGGGCCGCGTGCTGCCCGGCGTCCAGATGGCGCAGAGCGGCTCGCTGCTGTTTCCCGTGATCTCGGTGCGCGGCATCACCTCGGCGCAGGATTTCTTCAACCCGGCGCTGACCGTCTACGTGGATGGCGTGCCGCAGCTGCCGACCTTCGCCGCGCAGCAGCTGGTCGATGTGGAACGGGTCGAGCTGCTCAAGGGCCCGCAGTCCACGCTGTACGGCAAGAGCGCGCTGGGCGGCGTGCTCAACATCGTCTCGCACGTGCCCGGCGACGAGGTGCGCGTGAGCGCGGGTGCCGGCGTGTCGAGCCGCGACGGCTATATCCTGCGCGCGGGCGCCAGCGGTCCGCTGGTCCAGGACCTGCTCTACGGCAGCATCAGCGGCGTCACCACCGACGCGCCCGGCCGGCTCGAGAACCCCGTCACCGGCAAGGATGGCGTGGGCGGCTACAGCGCCAACGCGGGCGCGGCGCGGCTGCGGCTCGCGCCCAAGGGCTCGCCGTGGGAGATCGGCCTGGCCGTCAGTGGCGAATGCACGCGCGCCAGCCAGGACAGCTATGTTCCGTTCGACGACATCCACAGCCGCGAGGCCTACGTGCAGCCCGGCTTCCCGGCCGACGAGGCCGACTTCCGGCAGCGCCGTTGCGGCACCAGCCAGGCCCTGACCGCGCAATACGATTTCAGCGGCTGGCGCGTCTCGGCGATGGCCGCCTGGCAGCGCCTGCACTACAGCCGCGAGTATCCCATCGGCCCGTACTTCACGCAGCAGCCGGAACACTGGCGCCAGCAGGTGCAGGAAATCCGCCTGGCCTCCACCGGCGTGAACACGGTCGACAGCGTGTTCGGTCTGTACCGCCAGCGCGTGGTGCAGTCGCGCGACTACATCAACGACCTGGTCGCGCCGATGGCGATCCGCGCGCTCGACACCGGTTCGCGCAACACCACCGAATCGCTGGCCGCCTTCGCCGACCTGACCTGGCACGCCACCGAGCGCCTGGATCTGGGCGCCGGCGTGCGCTGGTCGCGCGACAAGGCCACCACCGACTTCGCCGGCAGCACGCTGAACTTCGCCACCTTCGGCTACGACGACTTCGGCGGACAGAGCAGCACCCGGGGCGACACGGTGCTGGGGCGCGTGTCGGCCGGCTATCGCTTCGACGATGCGTGGCGCGCCTATGCCAACGTGTCGCAGGGCTACAAGCCCGCCGGCTACAACCTCGCGCCCACCTCGGCCGGCGACGCCGAGGCCTATGGCCGCGAGAAGGCCATCAGCTACGAGGTCGGCACGCGCTACCAGGGCGACACGCTGCGCGGCGGGCTGGCGCTCTATCGCATCGACGTGCGCGATGCCCAGCTCTACGTGAGCGACCAGATCGGCTATCAGCATCTGGAGAACGTCGGCAAGACGCGCTCCATCGGCATCGAGTTCGACGCGCGCTGGGACGTGACGGCGCAATGGACGCTGGGCCTGGACGCGAGCTGGAACCGTGCCCGCTTCCGCTCGCTCAGCGCGGCGGCGTGCGCCGACTGCGGCTCGCCGCGCGTGCCGTTCTCGCCGTCGTACACGGTGCAGCTCAGCGCCGAGGGCACGTATGGATCGCCGATCGGACAGTGGCGCCCGCGCGTGGCGGTGCGGCGCATCGGCTCGCAGTATTTCGACGTGGCCAACAACCTGCGCCAGGATGCCTACACCCTGGTGGACGCCGGCATCACGTACTCGCCGCGCACCGGGCTGGACATCACCGCCTACGTCAACAACCTGACCGACAAGCGCTATCGCACCTATGCCTTCGCCGGCGGCGTGCTGGGCGACTATGCCCAGGTCGACGCGGGCCGCACGGTGGGGCTGAACGTTGCCTACCGCTATTGACCGGCAGCCCGCCGCGCGCGTGCTGGCCGCGATCGGCGGCGTGTACGCGGCGCAGGGCGTGGTCGGCGGCATCACGTTGCAAGGCATGCCGGCGGTGCTGCGCGACAGCGGCGCGCCGCTGGGCCAGGTCGGCCTGATGTCGCTCGCCATCCTGCCGTGGGCGCTGAAGTTCCTGTGGGCGCCGGCGCTCGAGCGCTGGCGCCTGCCGGCCGATGGCGGCCCGCGCCGCTCGCGGCTGATCGTGGTGCTGGGCCAGGCGCTGATGATCGCGCTGCTGCTCGCGCTGGCCGCGGCGGGCCAGCCACCTGCGGCGCCGCTGCTGCTGGCCCTGGGCCTGCTGGCGCTGCTGGCCGCAAGCGTGGACATCGCCTGCGATGCCCATGCGGTCGAACAGCTTGCGCCGCATAGCCGTGGCTGGGGTAACGCCGCGCAGGTGGGCGGCAGCTATCTCGGCATGTACGCGGGGGCGGGGCTGTTCGTGGTGCTGCTCGGCACGCACGGCTGGCGCGTGGCGCTCGTCGCGCTGTCGGCCTTGCTGTGCGTGCTCACGCTGCCGTTCCTGCTCGGCGGCAGGCCGGCGCCGGCGCCACGGCCGGGCGCGGCGGTGCGACCGAGCCTGGCCGCGGCCTGGGCCCGGTCCGCGGTGCGCATGGGGCTGGTGCTGACCGTGGTGTTCCAGCTTGGGTCGCGGCTCGCGCTCGGCATGACCGGCCCGTTCTTGCTCGACCGTGGCGTGAGCCTGGCCGACGTGGGCTGGTTCAACGGCGTGGGCGGCGTCAGCGCGGGCCTGGTGGGCACCGCGCTCGGCGCCCTCATCGTGCGCCGCGCAGGTGCGCGCCGTGCGCTCGTCCAATGCCTGGTGCTGCAATCGCTCGGGCTGGTGCTGTTCTGCGCGCTGGCGCTGGCCGGCCCGGCGGTGGCCACGGCCTGGCTGCTGGCGGCCGCCGTGGTGAAGGGCGGGCTGGCCGCGGCCGGCTTCGTGGCGCTTTACGCCTGGCTGATGGGCCACGCCTCCCCGACGCAGGCCGGCGTGGATTTCACGCTGTTCCAGTGCGCCGACGCCGCGACCGCGGCGCTGGCCGGCGTGGCCGCCGGCGCGCTGGCGCAATCCCTGGGTTATGGCGCCTGCTTCGGGCTGGCCGCGGCGTGCGCCGCGTTCGCCGTGGCGGTGGTCGCGCGGATCGCGCGCCGCATGGCGTCTCTCACGTTTTCTGGAGAACACAATTGACCAAGCAAGCTCCCCTGGCCGTGATCGCGGGGGCCGGCGTGGCCGGGCTGGCCTGCGCCTGGTGGCTCACCGGCGCCGGCTGGCGCGTGGTGCTGGCCGAACGCGCGCCGCACCTGCGCGACGGCGGCTACATGATGGGCCTGTCGGGCCCGGGCCTGTACACGGTGCGCAAAATGGGGCTGGTGCCGGCGCTGCGCGAGGTGGAACGCGAGATCGGCGAAAACGTCTATCGCGACCGCAAGGGGCGCGAGATCCTGCGGCTGCGCTATCGCGACCTGCTGGCGCAGATCGACTGGATCACGCTGCGGCGTACCGACCTGGTGCGCGTGCTGCACGAGGCCGTGCGGGACCGTTGCGAACTGCGGCTCTCATGTACCGTGGCCGACGCGGTGCAGGACGCGCAGGGCGTGGACGTGACGCTTTCCGACGGCACGGCCCTGCGCGCCGAGCTGCTGATCGGCGCCGATGGCGTGCGCTCGGCGCTGCGCGACCGGGTGTTCGGCGCGGCGAGCGCCGCGGCCGGCGCCGATCCGCGCCTGGAGCCGCTGGGCTATCGCTATGCCGCCTACGAGGTCGACAACGCCGCCGGCCTGGCGCGCGACTTCGTGTCGTATGCGACGGTCGGGCACCAGGTGGAGTACCACGGGCTGGGCGATGGCCGCATGGCCGCGCTGCACGTGTGGCGCAGCGTCGAGTCGGGGGCGGTGCCGGCGCCGCAGCGCCGCGCCATGCTGGAAGCGCTGGCGGCGGGCACGCATCCGGAGGTGGCACGCAACCTGGCGCGCCTGCCCGCCGATGCGCCCATCGTGATGGACGACCTGGCCATGGTGGACATGCCGCGCTGGCACGCTGGCCGCATCCTGCTCGCGGGGGATGCCGCGCACAGCCTGTCGCTGATCTCGGGGCAGGGCGCCGGCATGGCGCTGGCCTCGGCCGCGGTGCTGGCGCAGACGCTGGCGCAGGCGCCACTGGCGCAGGCATTGCAGGCGCACGACGCGCGCCTGCGGCCCATCATCGCGCGGCTGCAGACGCGCAGCCGCCAGCTCGCGCCGGTCTACGTGCCGGCCTCGGCGTGGAGCTTCGCGTTGCGCAATGCGGCGATGCGCTGGCTGCCGCAGGTGCTGCTCAAGCGGTACTTCCTGAGCGGGCTGAAGTCGGAGCACGAAGCGGCCCAGGCGCTCGCCTGAGCCGCGGCGTTCAGAGATCGATGCGCAGGCGCGGACCGATCTCGCGGAAGCCCGACTTCACATAGAAGGCGTGGGAGCGCTGCCACTTGGGCTGCGGCGGCGCGCCCACTTCCAGCATGCTCCAGCCGCGCCGGCGGCCGAACTCGGCGGCCGCGTCGAGCAGCAGCTGGGCGTGGCCGGTGCTGCGGTGCTCGGGCTGGATGTAGAGCTCGGTGATCAGGCCGTAGACGCCCTTGGCGTAGAACGCGGCGCTTTCGGTCAGCATGATCAGGCCGACCGGATGGCGCGCATCGGTGTCGTGCAGCATGAAGCCGAAGACGCGGTCGCGCATGGCCAGGATGGCGCGCGCCTGGGCCCGCGTGAATTCGTGCGGCGTGTCGGGGGGATTGCCCCGCAGTTCATTGAAAAGCGCGCCGACGCAGGCGCTGACGGTATCGGCGTCTGTGGGACCGACCGGACGGACGAACATGAGGCTGCCCTGCGAGTGTGGCCCCGCGCGAGGCGGCGGGGTGACACTGCATGATACGGCACCCGGGACGCGCAAAAGGCGGGTGTCGCGCGGTTGAGACAATCGAAAACCCGGGGGCGGCGCGTTGACCGCCCGGGCCCTGCGCTCAGGCGGGGGGCAGCGCGCGCGCCGCGTGGGCTCGCACCAGGCCGATCAGCGTCTCCAGCGCGCCGCTGAAGAAATGGTCGGTGCCGGGCACCACCACGACCGGGTGGCGCGTCGGCCGGGCCCAGTCCATCAGCGGCGCGAGCGGCGCCTGGGCGTCGGCCTCGCCGTGGATCAGCAGCACGTCGGCCGGCAGCGTCGGCGTGTCGTAGCTGCGTTCGGCCGGCACCTCGCCCACCGGCAGGCCGGCCAGCGCCGTGCAGGCCGGGCTGGCGCCCGCATCGGCCAGGGCGCGCGCGGTGCGCGCCGCCACGTAGGCGCCGAACGAGAACCCCACCAGCGCCAGCGGCAGGGCGGCGGCCTCGGCGCGCAGCGCCGCGATCAGCGCGAGCAGGTCGGCGCTCTCGCCCTCGCCGTGATCGTAGGTTCCGGCGCTGGCGCCGACGCCGCGAAAGGCCGGGCGATACACCAGCCAGCCGTCGTCGCGCAGCGCATGAGCGAGCCGGTGCGGAATCTTGTGGCGCGGGCTGCCGCCCAGGAGCGGCTGCGGATGGGTGACGATGGCCAGGCCGCGCGGCGCGCCCGCGGGCGCATCGCGCAGCAGTTCGATATGGCCGGCCGGGCCGGCAAGGCCGAGCGTGTCGGTCTTGCCGGGCGCGAGCGCGGTGGTCAGGCCGGTCGGGGTATTCATGCTGCAACCACTCCAGAAGCGCGCCACACGGCGCCGCCACAGCTTAACCCCGCTGCGCGCGCCGCTGCGCACGCCGTTGCACGCGCCGTTGCACGAACAAAAGGCCCGGCTTGCGGCCGGGCCCCTGCACGGCAAAGCCGCGATCCTACTTGTCGATCCACGGCGCCTGCTGCCACAGCTTGCGGAAGGTGGCCTCGCCCGCCTCCAGCTCGCGCGCATAGTCGGCGGGCGCCAGGTAGCGCACCGGGGCGTACATCTCGCGCGCCTTGGCCTGGAAGGCGGGATCCTTCATGGTCTGGTCGAGCGCGGCCACCAGCTTGTCGCGCACCGGCGCCGGCAGGCCCTTGGGCGCGGCGATGCCGCGCAACGAGGCCAGCTCGATGTCGAAGCCCTGCTCCTTGAAGGTAGGCACGTCGGGCAGCAGCGGCGAGCGCGTCGCGCCCATCTGGCCCAGGAAGCGCAGCGGCGTGCCGCCCTTCTGGTATTGCAGCACCTCGCCCACGTTGATCGCGCCGATCATGATCTCGCCGCCGGCCACCGCGCCGCGCACTTCGCCCGCGCCCTTGTACGGCACGTGGGTGAGCTTGGCGCCAGAGGCGCGCTCGAACTGCAGCATGGCCAGGTGATCGTCGGAGCCGGTGCCGGTGGTGCCCACCGTGGCGGCCGCCGGCTTGGACTTGGCGTAGGTCGACAGCTCCGCCAGCGTCTTGACCGGATTGGACTCGAGCACCGCGAACGCGCCCGGATCGTCGACCACGTTGCCGATCAGGTCGAAGCTCTTCCACGTGAACGCGGTCTTGCGCTCGATCGGAATGGTGAGCAGGTTGGGGGTGTTGATGAAGCCGATGGTATAGCCGTCGGGCTGGGCGCGCGCCAGCTCGGCAAAGCCGATCGCGCCGCCTGCGCCGGGGCGGTTGAGCACGACGATGCGGCTGTCGCTGCCCAGGTATTTCTGCAGGAACGGCGCCATCATGCGCGCCAGCAGGTCGGTGCCGCCGCCGGGGCCGTACGACACGATGAAGTTGATCGGATGCTCGGGATAGCCGGCGGCCTGGGCCGTGCCGCCCATGCCGGTGAGCGCGGCCATCAGGGTGACGCCGGCCAGCAGGCGCGCGTAGCCGCGCCGCAGGGTGGGTTGCTGCATGGTATGTCTCCTGGGGGATGGCGGCCTGGGGCCGCTCGTGTTGTGGATCGTTCAGGCCGCGCGCCGCAGGCGCTCGAGCGCGCGCGGCCAGACCTCGGGGTTGACGAGGCGCGGCGGGCGTTCGCCGCGCAACATCATCAGCAATTGTTCGGCCGAGCCCTGCGCCACGTTGCGGCGCGCCTCGTGCGTGACGCCGGCGGTGTGGAAGGTGCCGACCACGTTGGGCCGCTGCAGCAGCGGCGCGTCGTTGCCGGGCGGCTCCTGCAGCCACACGTCCAGGCCGGCGCCCGCCAGATGGCCCGCGGCCAGCGCGGCCTCGAGCGCGGCCTCGTCGTGGATGCCGCCGCGCGCGGTCGAGAGAAACACCGCGCCGGGTTTCATGGCCGCGTATTCGCGCGCGCCGATCATGCCGCGCGTGCCCGCATCGAGCGGGCAGTGCAGCGACACCACGTCGCTCTGGGCGAGCAGGGCGTCGAGCGTCACCGGCTCGGCGCCGCGTGCACGGATGGTGGCCGACTCGAGCAGCGGGTCGTAGGCGCACACGCGCATGCCGAAGCCCTGCGCGATGCGCGCCACGCGCGTGCCGATCTCCCCGATGCCCACCAGCCCGATGCAGGTGCCGCGGATCTCATGGCCCATCAGCGATTCGCGCGTGTAGCCCTGGCCCGTGCGCAGTTGCTGATGCGACTCGACCACGCGGCGTTGCACGGCCAACAGCAGCGCGAAGGTCAGCTCGGCCACCGAGTCGCCGTTCATGCCGGCCTGGTTCACCACCGGCACGCCGGCCGCGGTGCAGGCGGCCACGTCGATGGTGTCGTAGCCCGCGCCCGAGGACGAGACGCACAGCAGGCCGGGGCACTCGCGCAGCAGCTCGGCCGAGACCCACAGCGGCCGCGGCAGCTCGTCCTTGGCGGCGTGCACGTGATAGGCGCTGGCCTCGCGCAGGCCGGCCAGCGTGACGGCGGGGTCGCCGTGGGCGGGCAGCACGCGCAGGCGGGCGTGGCCGGCCTGTTGCACGCGTTCGTCGAAGATCGGGTGCACCCACAGGTCCAGGCGCGCGAGAATGGGGAGTTGGCTCATGGTGCGGATCCGGTTCAGAGGGCGCCCTTGGCCTTGAGGCTGGCGTCGACCCACGAGCGATCGAGCGTGCCTGCCGCGATCTGCGCCAGGATGCTGGCCTCGCTGGCGGCGATCGCGCGCACCTTCTCGGCGATCGCTGCGGCCTCGTCGGCGCGGATCGCCAGCAGGCCGTCGGCATCGCCCACGATCAGGTCGCCGGGCAGCACCACCATGCCGTCGATGCTCACCGGCACATTGATCTCGCCCGGGCCGTCCTTGTAGGGGCCGCGATGGGCGGCCGCGCGCGCATAGACGGGGAAGTCGGCCGCGCCGATGACCTCGGTGTCGCGGATCGCGCCGTCGATGATGATGCCGGCCAGGCCGCGCCTGGCGCCCCAGCCCGTCATGATTTCGCCGATGATGGCGTTGCGCGTGTCGCCGCCCGCGTCCACCACGATCACGTCGCCGGGCTGCGCGCTGTCGAGCGCCTTGTGCACCATCAGGTTGTCGCCAGGGCGGGTGCGCACGGTGAAGGCGCGGCCGAGGATGCGGCGCGTACGATGATACGGGCGCAGCGCCGTGGTGCCGGTCGTGCGGCTCATCACGTCGCTGATGTTGGCGACCGCGAAATCCTGGTATTGGCGCAGTACCTCGTCGCTGACGCCGTCGGCGCGGGGCAGGATGGCGAAACCGTGGGTGGGCATGTTGCGTTGTCTCCGATGGCTGTTATGAGCCCACTGTACGAAACGCCGAGTCGGAAATAAAGCGATAAATTTTCCCGCCGATGCTTTGCTTTTTGGAAAGCGTCGGCGGCGCCTGCCGGCCTCACACCAGGCAGCTCGGCGCGTGGAAATCGATCAGCTTCGCGGCCAGCTTGCGCATGTCGTCGAGCATCGGCCGGGTGTCGTCGCGGCGCCGCTGGAAGGTGTATTGCAGCGGATTGAGCGGCGGGAAGTCGGCCAGCATGACCAGGTCGCCGCGCCGGCACAGCACCTCGGCCCAGGCCGTCGGCAGGAAGCCCACGCCCAGCCCCTGGCGGATCATGCCGGCCACCGCGCCCCAGCTGTTGCAGTTCATCGCACGGCCCGGCGCCACGTGGTGCGCGGCCAGCCAGTCATCGAGGATGCGGATCACGCCGGAGTTCTGCGGCAGCGTCACCAGCGTCATGTCGGCCAGCTGCGCGGGCCGCACGCGCTGGCGCCGGCCGAGCGCGCGCGGCGCGGCGACCCAGCCGAACTCGGCCTGGCCGATGCGGCTCGAGGCCACGGCCGGCCGCGAGGAGGGGCCGGCGATGATGGCGAAGTCCAGCTCGCCGTTCTCCAGCCCGTCCTCGACCAGCTGGCCCACGCCGGCAAAGGGTTCGACCAGGAGATTGGGATGCGCCTGCTGGATCGCCTCGATCAGGCGCGGCATCCACGTCAGCGAGGTGAGCTCGCCCACGCCGAAGCGGCAGCGCCCGGCGTAGCTGAGCTGCGTGCCGGCCTGCTGCAGGAATTGATCGGCGCCGCGCAGCAGCTCGCGCGCGTGCGGCAGCAGATGCTCGCCCAGCGGCGTGAGGCTGGCGCTGCGCGCGCTGCGGTTGAACAGCGCGGCCCCGAGCGAGGCCTCCAGTTCGCCGATGCGCTTGGACAGCGACGACACCGAAATGCTGAGCCGGTTGGCCGCGACCGCGAAGTTGCGGCAGGTGGCGGCCCAGTAGAACGCTTCGAGTTGCTTCAGAGTCATGGCGCGCCCAAGGATTCGAAAAAGCGAATAAAAATATAGCAATAAATTCGCTTTATCCGATCTGAACGCGGCGACTATAGTCGGCGCCGAGACGGCCCGCAGGACGGGCCGCCACCGCCACGAGGAGACCTGCCCCCATGTCACGCCTGCTGAGCCGCATTCTCAGCCTCGACGATTTCGAGATCCACGCGCGCCGCAAACTGCCCGGTCCGCTCTACGCCTACGTGTCCGGCGCGGTCGAGGAGGGCGTGTCGGCGCGGGCCAACCGCGCGGCCTATGCGCGCTGGGGCTTCCGGCCGCGCGTGCTGGTCGACGTGTCGCAACGCGACACCCGCGTGCGGCTGCTCGGCCAGGACTACGCGGCGCCGGTCGGCATCGCGCCGATGGGCCTGTCGGCCATGACGGCCTATCGCGGCGACGTCGTCCAGGCGCGTGCGGCGGCGCAGGCGCGGCTGCCCTGCATCATGAGCGGCTCGTCGGTGATCCGGCTCGAGGAGGTGATGGCGGCCGCGCCCCAGACCTGGTTCCAGGCCTATCTGCCGGGCGATCCCGCGAAGATCACCGCGCTGATCGACCGGGTCGAGGCGGCCGGCGTGCAGACCCTGGTGCTCACGGTGGACACGCCGGTGGCGGCCAACCGCGAGAACAACGTGCGTGCCGGTTTCTCCACGCCGCTGCGACCCAGCCTGCGGCTGGGCTGGCAGGGCGTGAGCCATCCCGCCTGGCTGTTCGGCACCTTCCTGCGCACGCTGGCGCGCCACGGCATGCCGCACTTCGAGAACAACTACGCCACGCGCGGCGCGCCGGTGATGTCGCGCAACGTGTTGCGCGATTTCTCCGACCGGGGCCATTTGAACTGGAGCCACGTGGCCGAGATCCGGCGCCGTTGGCGCGGGCCGATGGTCATCAAGGGCATCCTGCACGTCGAGGACGCGCTGCGCGCCCGCGCCGCCGGCATCGACGGCATCATCGTGTCCAATCACGGCGGGCGCCAGCTCGACGGCGCGCTGCCGCCGCTCGATGCGCTGCCCGCGATCGCCGAGGCGGTGGGCCACGACATCGACGTGATGCTCGACAGCGGCATCCGGCGCGGCACCGACGTGCTCAAGGCGCTCGCGCTGGGCGCGCGCGCGGTGTTCGTCGGCCGGCCGATCAACTATGCCGGCGCGGTGGCCGGCGAGGCCGGCGTGGCGCATGCGCTGCGCCTGATCACCGACGAGGTGAGCCGCGATCTCGCCCTGCTCGGCGTGACCTCGCTGGCGCAGCTCACGCCCGAGGTGCTGGCGCCGCTCGCGCCGGCCTGAGCCCGGCATGCGAGCGGGCCGCCCCGAGGGGGCGGCCCGACCCTTCCGGCGTGGCGCCTGCCGCGCTGCCCTTCGCGGCGTCAGGTGTCATTCCCGCTGAAGCGGTGCATCGCGGCAATCACGGCCCGGCACGGCGCGGCGCACGCTCAGAACCGGTGGCGGATGCCGGCGACCACGGTGCGGTTGCTGGCGTCGCGGTTGAACGCGTAGTTGTCGCCGTACGAGGTGTAGGCGTAGAGGTTGGTGCGCTGCGACAGGTTGTGCATGACGCCGATGCTGTAGACGTTCATCGTCGCATCGTCGCCGGTGAGGCTGTCGTTGTTGGGATCGGCGCGCTGCCAGGACGCGAGCAGCGAGGTCTGGCCGAACGGCACGGTCACGCCCAGCAGCGTCGAGTTCACCTTGAAGCCATCGGCCAGCGAGAAAGTGCCGAGGTCGGTGAAGCCGCCGTCGTCGGGCGAGGTCCCCATGGTCTGGCCGATGAACCAGCCGTCGCGCGTCTGGCCCCAGGCCAGCGCAAGCTTCGCCACCTCGAAGTCATAGGTGCCGCCCAGGATCAGCGACTGGATGCGCGCATCCGACTTGCCGCCCACCGCATCGTTGGTCGGGTTGAAGCGGTCATAGGCGGCGGCCAGGTAGAGCGGGCCGCTGCTGTAGCGCAGCGCGGTGGTGAGCAGCCGGTTGTTGTCGCCGGTGCCGAAGCCGGTCTGCTGGCCGTTGTTGGCGGTGCGCGTGTCGTCGGCGTTGAACGAGTAGCCCAGGCCGAACTGGAAGCCGCCATACGTGGGCGATTGATACAGCACCAGGTTGTCCAGCCGCATGGTGTTGGCCGCGCTGAAGGTGGTGCCGATATTGGCGGTGCGCCACGAGGTGCCGAAGGGGCTGACCGAATCGCCGATCCAGGTGGAGGCGAGGTTGGTCTGGCGGCCCACTTCGAGCGTGCCCCAGCCGTCGTTCTGCAGGCCCACGGTGGCGCGGCGCCCGAACAGGCGCCCGCCCTGGCCCGACTCGCCGTTGCTGGCATTGAAGCCCGCCTCCAGCGTGAAGATCGCGCGCGTGCCGTCGCCCAGGTCTTCCACGCCGCGCACGCCGAAGCGGCTGCCGCTGTTGACGCCGTCGACCATGCCGGTGCTGCTGCGCGAGAAGCCGTTGGGACCGTCGACGCGCTCGTAGCCCACGCCCACGTCCACGATGCCGTACAGCGTGACTGAACTCGTGCTCTGCGCCTGCGATGGCGCGGCGGCAGAGAGGGCCGCGGCGCCGAGCATGGCGCCGCAAAGATGCTTCTTCATTGATGCTTCTCCGTTAGGGATCGCGCCACGATGGCGCGGTCCGCCGATTGCGTTGCGATGCCCCGCGCCGCGTGGCGCGAGGCATGGCCGCAGTATCCGGAATCGGCGGCATGCGATGAAGAGGCATTCGTGCCGAGAGATCGTCATCAATGGCGCGCGCCGAGCGCGATGGTTGCGCGCGCATCAAAAAAAAAGGCCTCGCGACAGGAGGGTCGCGAGGCCGCAGGCTACGGCGCGCTTGCGCGGCCGCATTGGGAACACAGACGTTATACGCGCGCCGTGTGTCAGCTGCGTGGCACGCCGGCGCCCGGTTGGGCGACGGCGTTGCGGCCGGTCAGTTGCAGGTAGTGTTCATACATCGCCTCGTAGGCCGGGCTGTCCATCTCGGGCGTGTCTTCGCCGTTCCATTCCTGGCCCAGGCCCGATGCCTTCCAGGCCTGCAGGTCGCGCTCCACCTCGGCGCGCGTGATCGCCTTCTTGGCGTTGCTCCCATAGGCCTGCGCCTGCGCGGCCTGGGGCGCGGCAGGGCTGTTCTGTGCGTGCGCAACGATGGCGAATGCGCTGCTCAGCAGCACGGCGGCGGTAATGCGTTGGATCGAAAGGGCTTTCATGTGAACCTCCTCGGAGTCGGTTTGAGACAGGGCCGGTGAGGTGCGGACACACACTCAAGCCGTCCATGCCTGCATTCTGGACTCGCGCTGCTGTCCGGCCCGTGACGGCATTCCGACATTCGTGTCAGCAAGGCGCGGCAAGGCGGGTGCGACGTCGTTGCGCGTGTGCGCGATCAAGGCATCGACGAAAGCGCGTGCACGCGCCGGCGGCGTGCGGCTGCCGAACATGGCATAGAGCGCGATCGGCGCCAGCGTCCAATCGTCGAGCACCGGCACGAGCGCGTCGTTGCGCGGGTCGTCGGCCGGCAGCGCCGCGATGCCCATGCCCGCGGCCGCGAAGCGGCGCGTCATCTCGAGATCGTGCGCATGCAGGCGGCCCTGCGGGTCGAGCGTCATGCGGCGGCCGTCGCGCTCCAGCACCCATGCGGCAAGCTCTCTGCACTGGGTGGCGATCAGGCACTGGTGCGTTTCCAGTTCTTCGGGACGGGCGGGCCGGCCGTGTTGCGACAGATAGGCGGGCGATGCGTAGAGGCGGAACGGGAAGAAGCCGATGCGGCGCGCGATCAGGTCGGAGTCGGCCTGGGTGCCCCAGCGCAGCGCCACGTCGAATTCGCGCGCGCCTTCCCAGCCGCGGTCGTGCGCGTAGTCGCAGCGCAGCCGCAGCTCCGGCCACGAGCGCGCGAATGCGCTGGCCATGGCGACGAAGCCGATGCCGTCGAGCGGATCGGGCAGCATCACCTTGAGCGTGCCGCGCGGGCGGATGCCCTCGTCGAGCAGCACGTCCTGCGCATCGATGGCCTGCTCGACCAGCATGCGGCAGCGGTCGTAATAGAGCTTGCCGGCCTCGGTGAGGGCGATGCTGCGGGTATTGCGCGACAGCAGCTCCACGCCCAGCCGCGATTCCAGCACGCGCAGCCGGCGCGATACGGTGGTGGCGGGTACGCCGATGAGCTCGGCGGTGCGGGAGATGTTGAGCCGTTTGGCGACCTCGACGAAGATGGCGATGTCGTTCAGGTTGAAGGCGGAGTCGGTGTGGGCCATTGCTCTACAATGTTCGGGTTGTCGCTGCGGCACGGCCCGCAACGCGGCCGCGGTGGTCACGCGGCGCCGTTGCAGACGACGGCAGAGGCAGGGCGCGTGTGTCGGCTCACTGTAGGGGGCAGGCGCTGTCAGGCCGGTGACGTATCCCTGACGGCATCCGGTCAGCCGGCTGACGCAAATGTCATGAAACCGCCGCGCGGCCGCCCGGCTGACACGAATGTCAGCAAGCGGACAGCCGCCGGACAAGCGGGCGGCGATACATTGAGCGCCCCTCGCCTGCTTTCGTAGCGGCGCGCCCGCCTGGGCGCGTCAATCCTGGTTCCGCCTAGACATCCATCGTGCGCGTACTCGTCATCGAGGACGAAGAAAAAACGTCCTCCTACATTCTTCGCGGCCTGACCGAGCTGGGCTACACCGTCGACGTCGCCAACACCGGCACCGACGGCCTGCACCTGGCGCTCGAATTCGACTACGACGCGATCGTGCTCGACCTGATGCTGCCCGGCATGGACGGCTATGCGGTGCTCGAACAACTGCGCCGCACCAAGGCCACGCCGGTCATCATGCTGTCGGCGCGCGGCGCGGTCGATGACCGCGTCACCGGCCTGCGCAAGGGCGCCGACGACTATCTGCCCAAGCCCTTCTCGTTCACCGAGCTGGTGGCGCGCCTGCAGGCGCAGACCCGCCGCCGCAACGATGCCATGGAGGCCACCACGCTGCAGGTCGACGACCTGGTGATCGACCTGCTGGCGCGCAAGGCCACGCGCGCCGGTGCCCGGCTCGAACTCACCGCCAAGGAATTCGCGCTGCTCTCGCTGCTGGCGCGGCACCAGGGCGAGGTGCTGTCCAAGCTGATGATCGCGGAACAGGTGTGGGACATGAATTTCGACAGCGACGTGAACGTGGTCGAGGTCGCGGTCAAGCGGCTGCGCGCCAAGGTCGACGCGCCCTACGAGCACAAGCTGCTGCACACCGTGCGCGGCATGGGCTACGTGCTGGAGGCGCGCCGCGCCGCGGGCGGCAGCGAAACCGCAGCATGATGCGCCGCATTCCCATCGCCTGGCGCCTGGCCGTGATGTTCGCCATCACGGCCGCGGTCGTGTTCTCCGGCGTCGCCTTCTTCCTGTATTGCGTGCTGGCCGATTCGGTGAGCGGGCAGATCCGGGGCGAGCTGGCCTTCCATCATTCGCTGCTCGATCCCATGATCGAGAGCCGCCAGAGCGAGGAAGACTGGCAGATCGTGCATCGCAAGCTCGACGGCATGACGCCCGAGGGCGGCCGCGTGCGCTACTGGATTCAATCGGAGGATCCGCGCTTCTCCTACGGCCGCGCGCTGTTGGCCAAGGACGGCCGCCAGGTGATGCCGGGCCACGTGACCTTCGTCAAGGATGGCGAGCCGGCGCGCATCTGGTGCGTGCTGGCGCGCACCATGCCGGCGTCGGGCGAACGCCCCGAGGTCGACTTCGTGGTGGCGCTCGACGCCACCTCCTACCTGAACGCCAAGGAAAGCTTCACCCGCGTGATGAGCGTGGCCTCGGGCCTGGGCATCCTGCTGGTGGCCCTGCTGGGCTACTGGATCGCCAAGCTCGGCCTGCTGCCGGTGCGGCGCCTGAGCCGCGAGGCCAACGCGCTGCCGCCCAACGCGCCGCGCGTGCGCCTCGACGTGGAAGACCTGCCGCCCGAGATCCGCGAGCTGGCGCTGTCGTTCAACAACTCGCTGGCGCGGCGCGAATCGGCCTGGCTGCAGCTCGAGGGCTTCAACGCCGACGTGGCGCACGAACTGCGTACGCCGCTCACCAATCTGATCGGGCAGACGCAGGTGTCGCTGGCGCATCCCCGCCGGGTCGAGGAGCTGCAGGACCTGCTGGAGTCCAACCTCGAGGAGCTCGAACGCATGAGCAGCATCGTCAACGACATGCTGTTCCTGTCGAGCGCCGAGAACGGCAATCGCGCGGCCGAGCTGAGCGACTTCTCCCTGCACGTCGAGGCGCAGAAGACGGCCGAGTACCTGGAGGCCACCTTCGCGCAACGCGGCGTCAGCGTGGCGGTGCAGGGCGATGCGCAGGTCCATGCCGACCGGCGCCTGTTCCATCGCGCGCTCGCGAACCTGCTGTCGAACGGGGCGCGCTACGCCCGCGAGGGTTCGGAGGTGGTGGTGCGCATCGACGACGAAGGCGGCATGGCGCGCGTGTCGGTGTCGAATCTCGGCGAGCCGATTCCGGCGGCGCAGCAGGCCCGTCTGTTCGAGCGCTTCTATCGCGGCGACGCGGCCCGCACGCGCAGCGGCGTGCACCATGGGCTCGGCCTGTCCATCGTGCGCGCCATCGCGTCGATGCACGGCGGCACGGTGTTCGTGCACAGCGGGCCCGACGGCGTGAACACCTTCGGCTTCACGCTCGCGCGCACGAACTGAGCGCGCAGGCAGGGCAGGGCGGTGCGTGGCACTCGCCCAATGCAAACGGGCGCCTCGCGGCGCCCGTTTGCATTCGGGATCGGTGCTGCCCGTCAGCTCAGCAGATGCGCCATCGCGCTCAGGTCGCCCGACGCGATGGCGCGCCGGCGCTTGCGCGGATAGTAGGGCGCATGCGTGACGCCGGCGGGCCGCGGCGCGGTGCGCTCGGCCGCGGACGCAGACGCAGAAGACGTGGCCTGCGCGGGGCGGGATGCGGATTTCGGATTGCGGATCGGGCTGGACATGCGGATCTCCTTGGGCGTGGGCGCGCGTGGCGCGGCGGCGGGCGCCGCGGTCGGCGTCGCGTGTGGAGTTCTGACCGGGTTCCGGGGCGGCGGTTCAGTGCGGCAGCCGCCGTGGGCTGCACACAGTCCGCCGCCGTGGCGGCACGGCGGCGCCGGCGGCGGGGCGCGCGTCGTCATGCACGGATCCGGTGCGAGGGACAGGGGGGTTACAGCTTGATCCGCATGCCGCGTGGGCGCCGCGCGCCAGTTGTGGCAAGCTGTCGGCCATGAACCTGACAAATTCATGAATTATCCTTTCCGGCAGGCGTAACCGGCATCCGGCGCGTACCCGCGACGCCCCGCGTCGGGCCCGGCCCGATCCCCTCGATGCTTCACAACGACAAGGCGGCTATGAGCGTACAAGCGCAACCCCAGGCCCAGCTTTCGGTGTTCGATGCCGTCGTGATCACGGTCGGCCTGGTGGTCGGCGTGGGCATCTTCCGCACCCCCTCGATCGTGGCCGCCAACGTGGGTTCGGAATGGGCCTTCATCCTGGTGTGGGTCGCGGGCGGCCTGGTCACGCTGGTCGGGGCGCTCTGTTATGCCGAGCTGTCGGCCGCGCATCCGAACGCGGGCGGCGAATACCACTTCCTGTCGCGCGCCTATGGCCGTTCGGTGGCGATGATGTTCGGCTGGGCCCGCTGCACGGTGATCCAGACCGGCGCCATCGCCGCGGTCGCGTTCATGCTGGGCGACTATCTGTCGGAGCTGGCGCCGCTCGGGCCCTATGGGCCGGCCCTGTACGCGGCGCTGTCGGTCGTGCTGCTCACCGGCGTGAACGTGATCGGCACCACGCAGAGCAAGACGCTGCAGATCACCATCACCTTCATCGAGGTGGGCGCGGTGGTGGCCATCATTCTGTTCGGCCTGCTCGGCGACGGCGGCGAGCGTGCGGCGACGACGCCGATCGCGCCCGAGACCGCCGCGCTGGGTACCGCCATGATCTTCGTGCTGCTCACCTACGGCGGCTGGAACGAAGCGGCCTACCTCACCGGCGAGCTCGAGGACGCGCCGCGCAACATCGCCCGGGTGCTGGTGATGGGCACCGCCATCCTGGTGACGCTGTACGTGCTGGTGAACATCGCGCTCCTGTCCATCCTCGGGCTCGAGGGCCTGCGCGGCACCGATGCCGTGGCCACCGAGATGATGCGCGCGGTGACCGGCCCCTCCGGCGGCCTCATCGTGACGATGGCGATCGTGGTGGCGGCGCTGTCCACGCTGAACGCCACCATCTTCACCGGCGGCCGCGTGTTCTACGCCATGGCGCGCGACGTGCGTTTCATGCGCTGGGTCGGCGTGTGGGACGGGCGCGGGCGCACCCCGGCCAACGGCGTGATCGTGCAGGGCGTGATCGCGCTGGCGCTGGTCGGCCTGGGCACGATCACGCGCGACGGCTTCAAGGCGATGGTGGACTACACCGCGCCGGTGTTCTGGTTCTTCCTGCTGATGGTGGGCTTCGCCGTGTTCGTGCTGCGCTGGCGCCATCCCGGGCGCGCGCTGCCCTACAGGGTGCCGCTGTATCCGCTCACGCCCATCGTGTTCTGCGCCACCTGCGGCTACATGCTGTGGTCGAGCATCAAGTACACCGGCGTGGCCGGCCTGATCGGGCTCGCGGTGCTGGCGGCCGGCACGCCCATGTTGCTGTTCAAGGAAAAGGCGCCGTTGCCCGTGGCGGATGCCGCCGACTGATACCGCGGCGCCCGCGCCGCCCCTCAACCTGGAGTGTTTCGATGAAGATCCGACAATCGTTGGCCGTGGCCTGCCTGCTGGCCCTCGGCGCGGCGGCACAGGCGCAGGCGCAGTCCACCCCGTATCAGCCCACGGTGGGCCAGTCCGGCAAGGACGTGGTGTGGGTGCCCACGCCGCAGGAGCTGGTCGACCGCATGCTGGAGATGGCGCAGATCACGCCGCAGGACTATCTGGTGGACCTGGGCTCGGGCGACGGGCGCACCGTCATCACGGCGGCCCAGCGCGGCACCCGCGCGCACGGCGTGGAGTTCAATCCCGACATGGTCGAGCTGTCGAAGAACGCGGCGCGTGCTGCGCGCGTGGAGAAGACCGCCACCTTCGAGCAGGGCGACATCTTCAAGACCGACTTCTCCAAGGCCACCGTGGTCACGCTGTTCCTGCTGCCGGACCTGAACGTCAAGCTGCGGCCCATCCTGCTGCAGATGCCGCCGGGCACGCGCGTGGTGTCGAACTCCTTCACCATGGACACCTGGCGCCCGGACGAGACGGTGGACGTGACGCAGCAGGGCTGCAAGGCCTACTGCACCGCCTACAAGTGGATCGTGCCCGCGCGGGTCGAGGGCGCGTGGAAGGTGGACGGCAAGGATCTGGCGCTGTCGCAGCAATTCCAGATGCTCGAGGGCACGCTCACCGAAGGCGGCAAGGCCACGCCGATCAGCAATGCGCGCCTGGACGGCGCGAACATCGAGTTCACGGTGGCGCAGGCGCGCTATGTCGGCAAGGTCGAGGGCAATGCGATGAGCGGCACCATCGACGGCGGCGGCAGCTGGCGCGCAACGCGGGCACAATGAGCACCAGGCGGCCGGGCGCATCGCACCGGCCGCAATGACGGCGGCGCCCTGACGGGCCGCCACGGAGACGGACGCAGGGCGCCGCGCGCACCCTGCGTCCGTCTCGTTGATGGGGCGCGGTCTGGCGGGTCGCCGCGCCGGTTGTGGATTCATTCTCGGGAATTACGAAGCGTGTTTCATGTCGTCTCCGGCCTGATTGGCCTGTATCTGGTCTGGCGTTATGTGTGTCGCCTGCGCACGAGCGTGCCGGTGCGTGTGGTGTTGTCCGGGCTGCTCATGATGTTCATCCTGCATCACTGGCTCGTGAGCCGGCGCTTCGGTTCGATGGCTTCGCCCGAGATCCCGGGCGAGCTCATCATGGTGCTCGGCGCGGTGTTCGGCGGGCTGATCCTGTTTGCCTGCATGATGCTGCTGCGCGACCTCGTCGGCGCGCTCACGTGGCTGTTCTCGCGCAGCGCGGGCCGCCGCATCCTCGCCCGCACGGGCGTGGCGCACGGCTTGGCCGCGCTGTCGCTGGCGCTCGGCGTGATCGGGGTGTGGCAGGCGGTGAAGGTGCCCGAGGTGCGCGAGCTGGAGGTGCGCGTGGCGGGCCTGCCGGCGGCGTTCGAGGGCTACCGCATCGTGCATCTCACCGATCTGCACACGAGCCGGCTGCTGCAGGGCCCGTGGATGCGTGCCGTGGTCGACCGCGCCAACAGCCTGGACCCCGCGCTGATCGTGATCTCGGGCGACCTGGTCGACGGCACGCCGGAGGCGCGCGCCAATGACTTCCCGCCGCTGGCCGACCTGCGCGCCACGGATGGCGTGTACGGCGTGCCGGGCAATCACGAGTACTACGCGGCCTATGGCCAGTGGATGAACGTGTTCCGCGACCTCGGCATCCGCATGCTGGTCAACGAACATGCGGTGGTGCGCCGGGGCGACGGCGCGCTGGTGGTGGCCGGCGTGGCCGACCAGGTGGGGCCGACGCGCGGCGAGATCGGCCCGGACATCGGCCGTGCGCTGGCCGGCCGGCCCGACGGCGCGCCAGTGCTGCTGCTCGATCACCGGCCCGGCAACGCGCAGGCCAACCGCGCGGCGGGCGCCGACATCCAGCTGTCGGGCCACACCCATGGCGGGCACGCGCGCGGGCTCGACCTGATGGTGGCCGCCGCCAACTCGGGTTTCGTGTCGGGCCGCTACGCGGTCGACGGCATGACGCTCTACGTGAGCAATGGCGCGGGCCTGTGGCCCGGCTTCCCGATCCGGCTGGGCGTGCCGTCGGAGATCACCCGCATCACGCTGCGCGCCGCCTCCTGAGGCCGCGCGCTCAGGCCGGGCGCGCCAGCGCCACCAGCAGCTGCGCCAGCGCCCGCACCTCGTCGTGATGCACCGGCGCGGCGCGGTGCACCAGGCCGATGTCGCGATGGAACACGTGCTTGCCGAGGTCGAGCGCGCGCACGCCGGCCGGCCAGCGGCCGAGCGCGGCGGTCTGCGGCACCAGCGCCACGCCCACGCCGCGCGCCACCAGCGCCACGATGGTCTCGAGCTCGTCGAGTTCGCAGACCTCGTGCGGCGCGATGTGGCGGTCGCGCAGGAAGCGATCGACCTGGCGTCCGCCGAAGCTGGCGCGGTCGTAGCGGATGAAGGGCTCGCGCGTCAGCAGCTCGGCCCAGTCCCGGCCCTTCACGGCGCGAGGCACCAGCAGCTTGAAGGGCTCCTGCGCCAGCGTGGTCCAGCGCAGGTCGCTGTGCAGCGTGAAGGGCGGGCGGATGATGGCCGCCAGGTCCACGTCGCCCGCGTCCACCAGATTGATGAGCTCCAGCGAGATGCCCGGGATCACGTGGCTGCGGCAGTGCGGATGCTGCTGGTGAAAGCGTGCGAGCGCATCGGGCAGCAGCAGCCGGTGCACCGAGGCGATCGCGCCGAGCGTGATGAGGGTCGCGGCCGGCGCGTCGGTCTGGCCCGAGCCGAGCTGCCCATACAGGCGCAGCAGATCCTGCGCCTGGCGCAGCACCTGCCGTCCCTTGTGATTCAGGTGGGCCGCGCGGCCGCGCCGGTCGAACAGCGCAAAGCCCAGCTCCGCCTCGAGCCGCTGCATCTGCGCGCTGACCGCGGCCTGCGTCAGGCCGATGCGGTCGCCCGCGGCCGCGAACGTGCCTTCGCGCGCCACCGCCACCAGCGTCTTGAGTTCGCGGATCATTGATAAATAAAAGTTTTGGTTTATATAAATATATATTGATTTTATTTTTATGGCCGCGTTCTTACGATGGGCGTTCATGCATCGAGGAGACGGGTCATGGCGTTGCTGGGACAACTGTTGCAGGCGGTCAAACCGTCGCCCACGCTGGCGATCACCAAGCAGGCGGCCGACATGCGCCGCAGCGGCATCGACGTGATCGGGCTGTCGCAGGGCGAGCCGGACTTCCCCACGCCCGAGCACATCGCGGCCGCCGCGAAGGCGGCCATCGATCAGGGCCAGACCCGCTACACCGACGTGGACGGCACGCCCGAACTCAAGGCCGCCATCGTGCGCAAGTTCGAGCGCGAGAACGGGCTGGTCTACGCGCCCAACGAGATCAGCGTCGGTACCGGCGGCAAGCAGGTGATCTTCAACGCGCTGCTGGCCACGCTCGACGAGGGCGACGAGGTCATCATTCCCGCGCCGTACTGGGTGTCGTACCCGGACATGGTGCGGCTGGCGCGCGGCACGCCGGTGGAGGTGCGCTGCCCCGACACGCAGGATTTCAAGATCACCGCGGCGCAGCTGCGCGCGGCCATCACGCCGCGCACCAAGTGGCTGATCCTGAACTCGCCGAGCAATCCCACCGGCGCCGGTTACTCGGCCGCCGAGCTGCGCGAGATCGGCGCGGAGCTGCTGGCGCATCCGCACGTGCACGTGATGACCGACGACATGTACGAGCATCTGCGCTACGACGGCTGGACGTTCTCGACCATCGCCGCCGAGGTGCCGGCGCTGCGCGACCGCGTGCTCACGATCAACGGTGTGTCCAAGGCCTACTCGATGACGGGCTGGCGCATCGGCTACGCGGGCGGACCGCGCGCGCTGATCGCCGCGATGGCCACGCTGCAGTCGCAGAGCACCAGCAACCCGTGCTCGATCGCGCAGGCCGCCGCGGTGGCGGCGCTCGAGGGTTCGCTCGATTTCCTGGCGCCGCGCAACGAGACCTTCCGCGCGCGCCGCGACCTGTGCCTGGACGCGTTCAACCGCACGCCGGGCCTGAGCTGCCGCAAGCCCGAGGGCGCGTTCTATCTGTTTCCGTCGTGCGCGGGCCTGGTCGGCAAGACCACGCCCGACGGCGCGCGCATCGCCAACGATGCCGACGTGGGCCGCTATCTGCTGGAGGCCGCGCGGGTGGCGGTGGTGCCGGGCAGCGCGTTCGGCTACGAGGGCTACTTCCGCATTTCGTTCGCCACCGCCACCGAGCGGCTGGAGCAGGCCTGCGAGCGCATTCGCGCCGCCTGCGCCCGACTCACGTGAGCGTGCGGTCCGCCGCGCGCGTTTTTCTTCCTGACCTGTCCGGAGCCTGATGATGAGCAACACCCATGACACCGCCGCCTTCGAGGCCCTGGCCGGTGTGACCACCGCCACCTTGACGACCATCCTGCTGAAGAAGGGGCTGCGCAACGTCTGGATCCGCGGCGCCTTCCCGATCGCGCCGGGCCTGCCGCGCCTGGTCGGCCGCGCGTTCACGGTGCGCTTCATTCCCGCCCGCGAAGACCTGGCCACGCCCGAATCGTGGAGCTCGCCCAAATCCACCCGCGCCGCCATCGAGCAGATGCCGTCCGGCTGCATCGCGGTGGTCGACGCCAACGGCGTGAAGGACGCGGGCTTCTGGGGCGACATCCTGTGCGCCCGCATGGCCAAACGCGGCGTGGCCGCGCTGGTGAGCGACGGCGCGGTGCGCGACCTCGCCGGCGTGCTCTCGACCGGGCTGCCCGTCTGGGCCGCCGGCGCCGCGGCCCCGCCGTCGGTCGCCGCGCTCACCTTCGTCGACTGGCAGCAGCCCGTCGGCTGCGGCGGCGTGGCCGTCTTCCCCGATGACGTCATCGTCGCCGATCAGGACGGCGCCGTCGTCATCCCCGCCGCCCTGCTCGCCGACGTCGTCGTCGCCGCGGTGGAACAGGAGCGCCTCGAAGGCTGGATCATGAACGAAGTCGACAGCGGCGCCGCGCTCCCCGGCCTCTACCCGCCCAACGCCGAAAACAAGGCCCGCTACGAAGCCAGCAAGAAGCAATAAGCGCCCCGCAGCATCCCGCAAAAGCAAAGGCCCGGCAGAAAACCTGCCGGGCCTTTGCCATGAATCGAACCGCAAAAACAAAGGTGTCAGACTACATTTTTTACAACCAAGCGCCGCAAACAAAGGTGTCAGACTACATTTTCCACCTAAGGAAAAAAGGAGTCAGACTACATTTTCGGCAATGGCGCACCACTCGAAAAATGCAGTCTGACACCTTTGTTTTCTGCCGCAAAAATGTAGTCTGACACCTTTGTTTTGGGATGCGTCCCACGCGCACATCTACAAGCTTCGAGATGCGCTGCGTGGCCTCCGCAAGAATAGCCGCGCCGCAGCGCGGCGTGGGGGTCAATACCTATAGCGCATCGTCAGCATCGCGCTGCGGCCCTCGGCCCAGGCGCCCTGGTTGTAGAAGCCGATCTGGCTGTAGTACTTGCGGTCGAACAGGTTGTTGACGTTGAGCTGGGCCGACAGGTTGCGGTTGAACTCGTAGCGGGCCATCACGTTGGTGATGGCATAGCTGCCCTGGCTCACGCGTTCGGTCTGGCCCGAGGGGTTGGTGGCGTCGGTGTAGTTGCCGCTCTGCCAGTTCACGCCGCCGCCCACGGTGAGGGCGTTCCACGCGCCGGGCAGGCGATAGGTGGTGAACAGGCGCACCAGGCTGCGCGGCTGGTTGGTCTGGATTGCGTTGCCGTCGCCGTCGCGGCCGGTCCAGTGGGTCCAGCCGGCGGCCACGTTCCAGCCCGGCGAGAGCTCGCCCGACATCTCGAGGTCGAAGCCGCGCGTGCGGGTGCCCTGCGCGGCGCGATAGGCGGCGTTCGGCGTGCCCGGCACGAAGAAGCCCGTGTCTTCCTGCGCCACGTTGTCCTGGTTGACCTGGAACACGGCGGCGCTGGCGTTCAGCTTGCCTTCCAGCCATTCGCCCTTCAGGCCCAGCTCGTACGACTTGCCTTCGAGCGGGTCGAGCCAGCCGCCGTTGCGGTCCTGGTACGACTGCGGGTTGAAGATCTCGGTGTAGCTGGCGTAGGCCGTGTAGTTCTCGTTCAGGTCGAGCAGCAGGCCGGCATACGGCGTGAACGCGTTCTTGTCGAACGCGTAGCGCGAGTCGCCGCCCCAGCCCACCGAATCGGTCTTCCAGCTGCTGTAGCGGCCGCCCACGATCAGCTTGAGCGGATCGGCCAGCTCCATGCGCAGCGCGGCGTACACGCCGGTCTGCTTGGTGGTGTAGCGCGAGGCGGGCGTGCGCTCGCTGCTCCATTCGGGTTCGGGATAGGAGCCGTTCCATTCCAGGAAGTTGCCCACCGCGCTGGTGCCGAGCGGCGCGCGGTAGTCGAAGTCGGCGTACTGGCGGCTGGCGCTCGCGCCCACCACCACTTCATGGCGGCGGCCAAACAGGTTGAACGGGCCGGAGGCCTTCACGTCGAAGCTGTTCTGCTTGCGATCGCCCAGATACCAGGCAGGCGAGGAGCCCATGCCCAGGCCGGTGGTGCGGTCCGGGAAGCCGGTCAGGTAGAGCAGCTTGCCGTCCATCTCGTTCTTGCTGTGGCTGGCGACGGCCTGGATGTTCCAGCCGCTGTCGAAGCGCTGTTCGAGCTGCAGGAACGCGCCCTGCGTGGTGCTGCCCCACGAGGTCCAGTCGGCGCCCGTGTTGAGCGAACGCTTCCAGTCGGTGCGGCTGCCATCCGAGTACCAGAGCGGAAAGCCGCCCCAGCTGCTGCCCTTGGGATCGTTCTTCTGGTAGTTGAAGCCCACGCTGAGCGTGGTCTTGGACGTGATGTCGGCATCGATCACGCCGTAGACCACGGTCTTCTCGTTCTCGTAGTGCTCGAGGTACGAGTGGTTCTTCTGGTAGGCCGTCACCAGCCGGCCGCGCACCGTGCCGCTTTCGTTGAAGGGCGTCTGCAGGTCGGCCGTGGCGCGATAGGTGTCGTGCGTGCCGGCGCCCACGCTCAGGTCGGCCTTGAACTCGCGCGCGGTGGCGTGCTTGCGCACCAGGTTGACCGAGGCCGAAGGATCGCCCGCGCCGGTCAGCAGGCCGGTGGCGCCGCGCACCACCTCGATGCGGTCGTAGATGATCGGATCCATGGACGATTCGCCGCCGGCATAGCCGATCTCGAAGGCCGTGGGGATGCCGTCATACATGTAGTTGCTGATGGGGAAGCCGCGCGCGTTGAAGCTGTAGCGTTCGGCGTCGAAATTCTGTACCGAGATGCCCGGCGTGTTGCCCAGCACGTCCACCAGCGACATCATGTTCTGGTCGTCGATGCGCTGGCGCGTGACGACGGTGACCGACTGCGGCGTTTCGCGCAGCGTCAGGGGCAGGCCGGTGCTGGCGCCAGTGGCGCGCGGCGTGTAGCTGCCGGTGCCTTCGGTGGTGGTGGCGGGTTGCGCGTCGCCTTGCACCTCGACCGAGTTGAGCGTGGGCACGTTGGCATTGCCCTGCTGTGCCTGCGCGGCGCTCGCCGCCAGCGCCATGAGAACCAGACTGCTCAGTTGGCGCAGCTGCGCGCGGGGTTGCGCGCGCAGGCGGCCGGTCTTGCTGACGGACATGAATTCCTCTCCCTATTCAAGTGGATAGGAATTCTAATAACAATGATTCTCAAGTGCGTTATTGTTTCTGATTATAAAAATAGGGACGTTGCAGCGGTGGCACAGCGCCGCCGCGCAACGTCCCCGTCTCCGGCCTACCAGCGGTAGCGCAGATTGGCGAGCACCGTGCGTTCGCTGCCCCAGTAGCAGGCGGTCGGGCCGGGGCAGTTCACCACGTATTCGCGGTCGAACAGGTTCGACACCGACACCGAGACGTCGGCGCCGCGCAGCGACTGCGCCATGCGGCCCAGGTCGTAGCGCACCGTGGCGTCCACCAGCGTCACCGGCTTGAGCAGGTGGGTGTTGTTCAGGTCGCCATACAGCGTGCCGCGGTAGCGCACGCCGGCGCCCATGCCCAGACCGGCGAGCGGGCCCTGCTGCAGCGTGTAGTCGAGCCACAGCGCGGCCTGGTGGCGCGGCACGAAGATCATCTGGTTGCCGACCTGGCCGGTGGTGTCGCCGCGGTTGGTCTTGGTGATCTCGCTGTCGGAGTAGGCGTAGGAGGCGGTCAGGTCGAGCCCGCGCGCGAGCCGCGCCTTGGCCTCCAGCTCCAGCCCCTGGATGCGGACCTGGCCGGTCTGCACGCTATAGCTGGTGTTGAGCGGGTCGGGCGCGCTCACGTTGTTCTGCACGATCTGGAACAGCGATGCCGTGTACAGGCTGTCGCTGCCCGGCGGCTGGAACTTCAGCCCGGCCTCGTACTGCGTGCCCGTGGTGGGGCGCAGCGGGTTGCCGTCGCGGGTGGTGCCGGCCACCGGCTGGAACGAGGTGGCATAGCTGATGTACGGGGCCAGTCCGTTGTCGTAGCGATACGCGGCGGCGACGCGGCCGGTGAAGCGGCTGGCGTGCGTGTCGAGATCGGTGTCGGTGCCGCCGACGCGGCGCGTGTCGGTGCGGGTCGAGGTCCAGTCCTGACGGCCGGCGAGGGTGACGCTCAGTCGGCCGAACTCGATGCGGTCCTGCGCGTACAGGCCGAGCTGCTCGCGGCGCTGGTTGATGACCAGCGCGTCGGCCGGCGTGCGGATGTCCAGGTTGCCGTAGTCCGGGTCGTACAGGTCGAACAGCGCGAAGCCGCCGCTGCCGTTGCGCAGGATGTCGAGCTGGCTTTCGGTGAAGCGCGAGCGTTCGCGCAGGTAGTCCAGGCCCAGCGTCAGGTGGTGACGCGTGGCGCCCACCGCGAATTCGGCGTTGGCCTGGTTGTCGATCTGGAACGCGCGCGCGGTTTCCGGGAAGGCCCAGGCGTAGCGCACGGCCTGCGTCTCGGTGGCCATCAGGCCGATCTGCACGCGCCGGGTGCGCGCGTTGACCTCGCTCACGCGGGCGGTCTGGCGCAGTTGCCAGACGTCGTTCACGCGATGGTCGAGGGTGTAGCCGAACAGGGTCTGGCGATTGGTGAAGCGGTCGAAATCCGGGTCGCCCACGTAGCGGTCGCGGGGAATGCGACCCTGGCTGCTGGCCTCGCCCGTGCCGATGTAGGGCAGCACCGGCGCGCCGCCGCCGCCGTGCGATTCGATCTCCTGGTACTGCGCCGACAGATTGAACTGCGTGTCGGCCGACAGTTTCCAGGTGAAGCTCGGCGCGATGAACACGCGCTTGTCGTCCACGTAGTCGTACTGCGTGTCGGTGTCCAGCCCCATGCCGGTCAGGCGATAGAGCAGGCGGCCTTCCTGGTCGACCGCGCCGGAGAAGTCGAAGCCGGCCTGGGCGCGGCCGTGGCTGCCGGTCTGCAGGTTGATCTCGTTGATGCGTTCCTCGGTCGGGCGCTTGCTCGTCATCGTCAGGATGCCGCCGGGCGCGCCCTGGCCGTAGAGGCCGGAGGAGGGGCCCTTGAGCACCTCGATGCGCTCCAGGCCGTAGGCCTCGATGCGGGGCTGCGCATAGCCGCGCACGCCGAACGGCAGGATCAGCCCGTCCAGATAGCGTTGCGGCGTGAAGCCGCGCACGGTGAGCCAGTCCAGCCGCACGTCGGTGTCGCCGTACTGGGCATTCACGCCCGGCGTGAAGCGCAGCGCCTGCGCCACCGAGTTCGAACCCTGGCGGTCCATCTCGCTGCGGGTCACCACGTTGATGGTCTGCGGCGTGTCGATCAGCGCGGTATTGCTCTTGGTCGCCGCGCGGCTGCGCGTGGCCACGTATTCATCGCCCAGGGTGTCCGAGGCCTGGACGGAGCCCTGCACGGTCACGGGCGCCAGGGTGGCCGGATCGGCCGTGGTCTGGGCCAGCGCCGGCGCACTCAGCGTGCCGGTGGCGAGCAGCCACAGCAGGATGCGATGGGCGGCGGTGGGCACGAGGCGGCGCGCGGCGGCATGAGGCGCGCGGGTGGAGACGGTCTGCGGCAACACTGGTTTTCCCCTGGGCAAGCGGTCGAAATAAACGATAATGATTGTTAGTTGCGGCGCATCATCCCAGAACTTTCGCCGCGACGCTGCCGCAATCCCGGCCGCGCCTGACGGAATCGCGGCTTTTTTCATCGCCGTCCATGCCTGTCAGCCCCTCGCTCTACGATGCACCGCGCCTGGCCCACGAATGGTGGCGCGACACGCTGCCCACCGTGCCGGTCACGCCGGCCTGGGAAGACACGATCGCCCTGGTCGAACGGGTCGACCAGGGCGTGAGCCTGGTCGTGCTCAAGGGCCGGCCCGACCAGGAACTGCTGCTGCCGTCGCCCGGCACGGCGCTGTTCGGCATGCAGGTGTGGCTCGAAGGCGGTTGCGAGCTGGGCTTCGAGGGCGGGCCGCCGGCCCGGGCGCGCGGCGGCGAGCTGGTGCTGTTCGAGCACACCAGCCCGGTGGGCAGCGCGATGCGGATCCCGGCGCACCAGCCCCTGCACATGATCGACATCCGCTACACGCCCCAGGCGCTCGGCGTCGAGCTGCGCCTGCCCTGGCGCCAATGGCGGCAGGCAGCGGCGATGCGCGACTTCAGCGTGCCCGACCGCGGCGGCCTGCTGGCCACCTGCGCGGCGCCGCAGGCCCTGCTGGGTCACGCGGCCGCCCTGCTCGCGCCGAAGGTGCAGACCGCGCAGGCCGCCTCGCTGTGGCGCCGGGCACGCGTGTACGACATGCTGGCGCAGGTCACCGACCTGCTCGCCATGCCCGACCGCGCGGCCGTGGCCGACCTGGGCGTGCTGCGACAGGCCGAGCGCGCGCGGCAGCTGCTGCATGCCGACCTCGCGCATCCCTGGACCATCGCCGCGCTGGCGCGGCGGGTCGGCGTGCCCGAGAAGCGCCTGCAGGCCGCCTTCCGGCAGGAGACCGGGCAGACCGTCTACGACTATCTGCGGGCCAGCCGGCTGGACGCGGCCGCGCTGCTGCTCGAGGCCGGGGTGAGCGTCACCGACGCCGCGTTGCGCGTGGGCTTCGGCAACCTGAGCCACTTCAGCAAGAGCTTTCGCGAGCGCCACGGCTGCGTGCCGACCCGCTGGCAGCGCGCGCCGCGATCGCCCTGACGCGCGTGCCGCATTGATCCGCAATGCATTGCCATTTATATCGTCGCGGCGGCGCTTAAGTTGCCGCGGCGCGATGTCGTAAGCCGGGAGCGCGCGGCCATACGCATCCGGCCGCGCGTGCGCGCCGGCAGGCGCGTCAACCTGGCTGAGAGAGCATGAAAACCACTTCGCTGCGAAACCGCATTCTGTTGATCAGTGGCCTGACGGTCGTGGGGGCGCTGATGCTCTCCGGCGTGGCCACCTATATGATCGTGCGCGACAACATGATGGCGAGCATCGCCGACACGCTGGACGCGGTCGCCAACGGCAACGCCCGCGCCATCGAGCGCTGGTCGAGCGACAAGGCCACGGCCGTCGTCGCCACCGCGCAGGCCGTCGAGAAGGGCGACCCCACCGGGCTGGTCAAGCTCCTGGGCGCCACCAACGATTTCCCCATCACCAGTGTCGGCTGGTCGGACAAGACCTTCTTCTCGACCGCGCCCACGCCGCCCGACTACGATCCCACCGCGCGCCCCTGGTACAAGAGCGCCGTCGCGGCGGGCAAGCTCACCATCACCAAGCCCTACGGCGACTCGTCTTCCGGCAAGCCCTACGTCGCCTTCACCACGCCCATCGTGCGCAACGGCCAGGCCGTGGGCGCCGTGAGCGGCGCCGTCGCGCTCGACGGCGTGAAGGCGGTGATCAAGGCGATCCGGCCCACGCCGTCCAGCCTGGCGTTCGTGGTGGCGACCGACGGCCAGGTGATCTCGCACCCGGACGACGCCTTTTCGCTCAAGCCGTCCACCGATCTCGCGCCCGACCTGAGCGCGGCCAGCATCGCGCCGCTCGCGGCCCCGCAGGCCACGCCGGCCGAAGTGGTGCTGTCGGGCCAGCCCAAGCTGCTCAAGGCCGAGCGCATTCCGGGCACCGACTGGTACCTGGTGGTGGCGCTGGACAAGGCCGAGGCGACTGTGGCGCTCGGCCAGGTGTTCAACGCCATGCTGGTGGCGATCGTGGTGCTCACGTTCGCGGCCCTGGTGGTGGCGGCGCTGTTCACCGCGCGTGCCTTCAAGCGGCTGTCGGCGGTGCGCGACGCGATGGACACGATCGGTTCGGGCGATGGCGACATGACCCAGCGCCTGGACGTGGTGGGCGGTGACGAAGTGGCGCAGATCTCGGCCTCGTTCAACGCCTTCGTGGACAAGATCAGCCAGGTGATGCTCGAGGTGCGCGCCGGCGTGCAATCCATGGCCGCCGCCACGCACGAGATCGAGAGCGGCAACCAGGACCTGTCGCGCCGCACCGAGACCTCGGCCGCTTCGCTGGAGGAAACCTCGTCGGCCCTGACGCAGATGACCTCGAGCGTGCGCCAGACCGAAGAGACCGCCGAGCAGGCCACCAGGCTCGCGACCGACGCCAGCGCGGCGGCCGCGCGCGGCGGCCAGGTGGTGACCGACGCGGTGACCACCATGGGCGCCATCGCCGCCTCGTCGGAGCGCATCACCGAGATCATCAGCGTGATCGACGGCATCGCGTTCCAGACCAACATCCTGGCACTGAACGCGGCCGTGGAAGCCGCGCGCGCGGGCGAACAGGGCCGCGGCTTCGCGGTCGTGGCCGGCGAGGTGCGCACGCTGGCGCAGCGCAGCGCCGCCTCGGCGCAGGAGATCCGCGCGCTGATCCAGGCCTCGGTGGAGAACGTGAAGAGCGGCACGCAGCGCGTGCAGGCCGCCGGCTCCACCATGGACGAGATCGTAGAGGGCATCGCGCGCGTGCAGCGCCTGGTGAGCGAGATCCACGGCGCGATGACCGAGCAGAGCGCGGGCATCGGCCAGATCGACGACAGCGTGTCCGACATGGACCGCGCCACGCAGGAAAACGCGGCGCTGGTCGAGCAGTCGGCCGCCGCCGCGTCGATGCTCAACGAGCAGGCCGCCAGCCTGGCGCGCACGGTGGCGCGCTTCAAGCTGCGCGGGGATTCGGCGCCGGTACGGGCCGCGCCCGCCGCCCAATGGGCGCAGGCGCCGCGCCTGAGCGCCGCCTGACCCCGCGGCTCGCGCATGCAGAACGGCCCGCACGTGTGCGGGCCGTTTTGCATCGGGCGGGCAGGGGATGGCCCGCGGGCCTCACCACCAGGCCTTGATGTGGGCCCACAGCGGCTCGAACCAGTGGGCGGCCATCGCCGAGCCGTAGCCCCAGGCCAGCGTCCAAACCGCGGCGCCGACCACGTTGGCGAACATGAAGAGATGCAGCGGCATGTTGACCGAGCCCGCGATCAGGCCATTGAGCTGGCGCAGCAGCACGACGAAGCGCGAGATCATGACCAGGTAGACGCCCTGGCGGCGGAAGCGTTCTTCCAGCGCCTCCAGGCGCGCGTGCGTGAGCTTGACCCAGTGGCCATGGCGCAACAGCACGCGGCGGCCGCCGGTGCGGCCGATGAGGTAGCCGGTGAGGTCGCCGAGCACCGCGCCGCTGAAGACGGCGAACAGCACCGTGGGCAGGTGCATCAGGCCCTGCGAGGCCAGGATGGAGGCGGCAATGACCGTCGATTCGCCGGGCAGCGGGGCGCCGAAGGACTCGAAGTACAGGCACACGAACAGCACGATCGCGCCGTAGGTGATGAGGTAGTGTTGGAGCCATTCCATGGTCGTGCGGCGCGGGCGCGAGCGAGCCTGCGGCCTCAGCCGGCGCGGGCGCGGCGGGTGCCCTTGGCGCGCGTGCCGGCCTTTTTGGCCGGCGCCTCGCGCGCGGCGCTCAGCGCGGCGTCGAGCTGCTCCATCCAGGACAGCCCTTCCGCGTAGAGCAGGAAGCGGCGCAGGTATTCGGGCGAGAGCTCGCGCATCAGTGCCAGCGAGCGGTGCACGAGGTGGCTGGAGTTGAGCGGGCCGGCGTTATCCGGCACCAGCGCCTCGGAGTGGCGCACCTGCTGGTCGGCGCTCAGGTGCGACCAGAGGTCGCGCAGCTCGTCGAGGAGCGGCAGCTCCGGGTAGTGGCGGCCGGGATGGTGGGCGGCGGCGTCGCCCTGGCGCACCGCATCGTCGAAGCCGGCGAGCAGCGCGGCCAGCGTCTGCGTGAGCGGGTCGGCGCCTGCGGTGGCGTCCGTGTCCAGCGCGTGCGGATCGCGGGCAGCGGGGGCGTCGTCGTCCGGGTTGCGCGCGCAATCATCTGCGGCCCCTTCCGTGGCCCCGCCGGTCTCCGCCGTCGCTGCGGCGTCCACGCTGACCACAGCGCTGGCGTCGGCAAGGTTTTCCTGCGCGGGGGCGTCGGGTTGTGCCTCGGTGGCGGCCGCGGCCTCGAGCGGCAGTTCCACCTGGGCTTCGGCGTCGGTGGGGCGGCGGAAGCGGCGCGGCGCGGCCCAGCCTTCGGGCTCGGCCAGGGCGGCGCTGCGTGCCAGCAGGCGTTCGCGCGCGGGGCCGTCGAAACGCTCGGCGCGGCGCGCCAGGCTGTCGGCGACCAGCCGGCGCAGCGCGTCGCCGCGCCTGGGCGTGGCATCCGGCGCGGACGTCGCGGCGGCGTCCTGTTCGCGCGGCTCAGTCACGCGGCTTTCCCGAGGCGGCGGGGGCCGCGGCAGGCGATCCCGCGGCGGACGATCCTGCGGCAGGCGATCCTGCGGCAGGCGATCCTGCGGCGGGCGGCGTGGCGGCGCTGGGCGTCGGGCCGCGGCGCGGCACCGGCGCGATCTCCACGCGGCGGTTCTGCGCGCGGCCGGATTCGTCGGCGTTCGAGGCCACCGGCTGTTCGGCGCCGAAGGCGGCGGCGAACACCTTGCCGGCGGGAATGCCTTCCTCGATCAGCGCGCGCGTGACCGTGAGCGCGCGCTGCGCGGACAGGTCCCAGTTGTCGGCGAAGCGCCGGTTGTTCTGGCTCACCTGCTGGTCGTCGGTGAAGCCGCTCACCATCAGCGTGTCGTCGCGCTGGCTCAGGTAGGCGGCCAGCGGCTGCGCCAGGCTGCGCAGCACCTCGCGGCCCTCGGGCTGGAGCTGGTCGGAGTTCAGTGCGAACAGCACGTTGCCGCTGATGCCGATGCGCCCGTCGATGAGCGTCACGCGGCCGGCCGCGAGCGGTCCGGCCAGGGCTTCCTCGAGCGACTGGCGCTGCTGCTCGGCCTGCTCGCGCTGCTTGACCTCGTCTTCGAGCTTGACCGAGAGTTCGAGCTGCATGCCGATCACGCCGACCAGGATCAGGATGAAGGCGCCCAACAGCACCGACATCAGGTCGCCGAAAACGGTCCAGACGGGCGCGGTCGGCTCCACGCCGGCATCGAGGTCGTCTCTCATTCTGCCTCGGTGCTTTCGATGTCGCGGCGCTCGGCCTCGCGGCGCTCATTGAGCAGTTGCAGCTCTTCGAGGATCTGCTTCTGCGACAGCATGCTGAGGTCCACCACCTCGCGCGCCTGCGCGACGTAGTAGGCCAGCTGGTCGTCGCTGCGCGACAGGGACTTGTCGAGCGCGGCCTCGATGCGCTGCAGCTGTTCGACCAGCGTTTCGTTGGCTTCGCCGTAGAGCTGCACCGCCGCGCCCATCGCCTCGCCCAGGCTGGCCACTTCGGCCGAGCTGGAGGTGATCTGTTCGGCCACGCCGGTGAGCTTGCCGGTTTCGTTCTCGACCTGCTCGTTGAAGCGGTTGCCGACGCGGTCGAGCAGATCGGCCGAGCTCGAGATCAGCGCGTCCACGGCCACGCGCTGTTCGGCCGAGGCGTGGTTGACGGCCTCGAGCAGCGTGTCCAGCGTCTCGAGCAGGCGGGCGCGCTCTTCGAGCATCGCGTTGTCGCGCACCATGCTGTCCGACAGCTTCTGGCGCAGCTCGGCCACCACGTCGGCGGCCGCCTGCGGCGCCTGCGCGGCTACCTGCACCAACTGGCCGATCTCGGCGATGGTGGCGCTGGCCTGCGATTCGGCCTGCGCGGTGATCTCGCCGGCGGTGCGTTCGAGCGTGGCGACGATGGCCGCGTTGCGCGCTTCCTGGTCGGCGCCGGCCTGCTGCCATTGCGTGCGCAGTTCCTCGGCCAGCGACTGCATCGATGCCGCCCAGGCGGCCAGGCGGGCCTCGTCGCGCTCGGCCAGCGCCTGCTGCAGCGAGGCGTGCGAGTCGGTGAGCGTGGACAACAGGCCGCCGGAGTGGCGCTCGAAGGTGTTCGCGGCGGCGGCCAGGCTCTGGGCGATGCGGTCGAGCTCGGCGTGGGTCTGGCCGGCATGCTCGCGCGCCCGGGTGCCGATTTCCTCGGCGGCCAGGGCCAGCGCGGTCACGATCTCTTCGTGGCGGCCGTTGTGTTCGGCGCCGGTCTGTTGCCACTGGTCGCGCAGCGTCTCGGCCAGGCCCTGCATCGAGGCGGCCCAGGCGGCCAGGCGCGCTTCGTCGCGCTCGGCCAGGGCCTGCTGCAGCGAGGCGTGCGAGTCGGACAACGTGGACAGCAGCCCGCCGGAATGGCTTTCGAAGGTGGCGGCGGCGCGCGCCAGGCTCTGCGCGATGCGGTCGAGCTCGGCGTGGGTCTGGCTGGCGTGTTCGCGCGACTGGGTGCCGATCTGTTCGGCGGCCAGGGCCAGCGCGGCCACGATCTCGTCGTGGCGGGCATTGTGGTCGTTGCCGGTCTGCTGCCACTGGTTGCGCAGCGTGTCGGCCAGGCCCTGCATCGAGGCGGCCCAGGCGGCCAGGCGCGCTTCGTCGCGCGAGGCCAGCGCATCCTGCAGCGAGGTGTGCGAGGCGGACAGCGTGGAGAGCAGGCCGTCGGAATGGCTTTCGAAGGTGGTGGCGGCGCTGGCCAGGCTCTGCGAGATGCGCGCCAGCTCCGCATGGGTCTGGCTGGCCTGTTCGCGCGCCTGCACGGCGAGCTGTTCGGCGCTGCGGGCCAGGGCGTCGCAGATGTCCTGCTGGCGCTCGGCCGCGGCCACGCCGGTCTCCTGCCATTGCGTGCGCAGCGCGTCGGCCACGCCCTGCAGCGAACCCGTGAAGGTCTGCAGGCGCTCGGCATCGGTGGCGGCGAGGCGCGCGTGCAGCTCGCCATGCGAACGGTCGAGGCGGTCGGCCAGCGTGCCGGCGTGTTGCTCGAACTGCGCGGTGGTGGCGGCCAGGCGCTCGGCCAGCGCGGTGATCTGTGCGAGGGTGCCGCTGGCGTGTTCCTGCATCTGCAGCGCCGATTCGCGCGCGGTCTGCACCAGCGTGGTCACGATCTCGGCCTGCTGCACGGCGCTCTGCGCGCCGCTTTCCTGCCATTGCTGGCGCAGCGCGCCCGACATCTCGTGCAGCGATTCGGCCCAGGCCGACAGGCGCTCCTCGTCGCGCGAGGCCAGCGTGTTCTGCAGTTCGGCGTTCGACTGGTTGACCGCGCCGAGCAGGGCGCCGGCGTGTTCCTGGAAGGTCGCGGCCGCGCGCGCCAGGGCCTGCTGGTTGTCGCCGGCCAGTTGCGCGCCCACGCGTTCCTGGCGCTCGAGCGCCTCGGTCCAGGTGCGGGCCACGGCGCCGGTGGCTTCCTGCAGCGTGTCGGTGATGCCGCGCGTGGTGGTCTCGAGGCGGTCGGATACGCCGTCGAGCAGCGTGGCCGCGCGCGTGTCGAAGGTCTGGGCATAGCCTTCGAGCGAGGCGCGCAGGTCGTCGGTGAGCACCTGGTTGGCGCGCTGCTGCTGGTCGAGGGCCTGCTGCCACACGGCGGCCATGTCGGTGGCGCTGCGGTCGAAGCGCGCGCTCATGCCGTCGAGGTGCTGCTGGGTGGCGGCCGTGACGGTGTCGTGCCAGGCGGTGGTGTCGCGCGCCAGGTTGGAGAGCGTCGACTCGATCGCGGGGCGGATCGCCTCGCCGGCGGCGCGCGCGCTCGCGGCGGCGCCGTCCTGCATGGCTTGCTGCACGTTGCCGGCCAGGCGCGTGTACACGGCCTCGGCCTTGTCGTGGAAGGCCGACTGGCTGGCCTTGAGCTGTTCGCCCAGGGCCTGCTGGTGGCGCTCCATGTTTTCCATCATGGCCTGCAGCCGGTCGACCAGCGCGGGCATGACCTCGGCCTGGCGCAGCATCAGTTGGTGCGATTCCTCGCGCTGGCGGGCGGCGGAGTAGGGGCGCAACGTGGTGATGATGCGCGCGTCGAGCTGCTGCGAGGCGGCGATGCGCTCGCGCCGGATCAGCGCGCCGAGCAGGCCCAGCATGGCGGAGGTGGCCACGCCCGCCACCGAGGTGCCGAACGCGAAGCCCAGGCCCTTGACCGGGGCGGCGAGCGAGGCGCGGATGGCCTGCAGGTCGGTCGCGCTCTCGAGCGCGACGCCGGTGCCGCGCAGCGTGGCGACCATGCCGAGAAAGGTGCCGAGCATGCCCAGCAGCACCAGCAGGCCCACGATATAGGGCGTGAGGGCGGGGGCGGGCAGGGCCACGCGCTCGCCTTCGATGCGCTGGCGCACGGCCACGCGCAGCGCGGCGGGCAGGCTCGCGATCCAGGCGGCCAGGTCGGCGGGCGCCTGCTCGAGGCCGTTCACGGAACGCACCAGGGTCTGCGTGGCGCGGTGGTAGCGCAGCAGTTCGATGGCGCCGATCACGTAGAAGGCGCCTATCGTCAGTGTCACGGCCAGCGCCAGCGGATTGGAGCCGGCATAGCCGGCCCCGATCCAGACCACGGCCGCGAGGCCCGCCAGGAAAACCACAACGCTGATGAGGGATCGAATCATGTTTTCTTATTCAGTGTTTGCACGTCCGCGCTTGCGCGCAGGGTGGCGATCAGTCCTTCGACCGGTTGCATGCGCAGGTCGAGCTCGGCGAGCAGGACGTTGCGCATGTCCGACAGGAAGGCCGGGAGCCAGGCATCGAGCGCCGGCACGGGCAGGCCCTGCGCGGCGGCCTCGGCCCGCTCGGTGCGCGCGGCGGCGCGCAGCCGCTCGAAGCGGCCTTGCAGCATGAAGGGCACCGTGCCCAGCAGGCTGCGTTCGCGCGGGATCAGCGCGCGGTCCATGATGGCGTCGAGCACGGCCAGTCGCGTGGCGCGTTGCGTCTTGCCCGCCAACATCCCGCGCAGCCGGCTGCGCAGGTTGCCGATGTTGGTTTCCATGGTGTGCTGCAGGGACAGGCAACGCTGGCGATAGGTGCCGTAGTCGGGCTCGGTGGGCTCGGCCGGCGCCTTGTTGCGGGCGTTGCGCAGCGGCGGCGGATTGGCGGCCGTGTCGCGCACGATCGCGTCGGCCAGCGCGCTGCGCACGCGTGCGCATTCGCGCCCTTGCTCGTCGTCGAACGTGCGTGTGTTGGCCGGCACCACCGGGGTGTTGCCATCGAGGGTCGCGGCCAACGCGATGGCGTCGGTCCAGCCCAGCCATTGGCTCAGGCGGTCGGACAGCGGCAGCCGCGATTCGGGAATGTCGGCGTCGGTCAGCCGGGCCAGCAGACGCACGAGCGTCGGGCCGCTGAAACCGGCGCGCCGGGACAGTTGCGCCATGCCTGCAGGATCAAAAAGGCAGCAGTTTACACGGGGAGAGGGGGGCGGCCGGCCCGCCGGGGCGGGGTTTGCGCAATTTTTGCGCACAAAGCCCCGCGCACGGAAAATTCCGGAAAATCAGGTGCTTATCCCTTTGTTACGGTTGCGCGGGCGGGCCGGCGGCGCGGCCTGCGTTATGCTCGCGCCTCATTGCATCCGGGCCCCCCGGGCCGCCGGGCCCGCGGCCCCCTATAAAGTAAGGACAGACACCGTGGACACACCCGAACGCGAGGCGCCCCGCGCCGCCACGCCGGCGCTGCCCGCATCCGGCGGCCTGCGCCGCACCCTGTCGGCGCGCCACCTCTCCATGATCGCCGTCGGCGGTTCGATCGGCACCGGCCTGTTCGTGGCCTCGGGCGCCACCATCGCCCAGGCCGGGCCGGGCGGGGCGCTGCTGGCCTACGGCCTGATCGGGCTGATGGTCTATTTCCTCATGACCAGCCTGGGCGAACTGGCCGCGGCGATGCCGGTGTCGGGTTCGTTCTCAACCTATGGCGCGCGCTATGTGGAAGAGGGCTTCGGCTTCGCGCTGGGCTGGAACTATTGGTACAACTGGGCCGTCACGGTGGCGGTCGACCTGGTGGCCGCGCAGCTGGTGATGGCCTACTGGTTTCCGGACATCCCGGGCGTGTACTGGAGCGCGCTGTTCCTGCTGCTGACCTTCGGCCTGAATGCGCTGTCGGCGCGCGGCTTCGGCGAGGCCGAATTCTGGTTCGCGCTCATCAAGGTGATCGCGGTGCTGGCCTTCATCGCGATGGGCGTGCTGATGCTGCTGGGCATCATCCGCGGCGGCGAGACCGGCGGGCTGCACAACTGGACGGTGGGCGACGCGCCCTTCGCGGGCGGCTTCGCCGCGCTGATCGGCGTGGCCATGGTGGTGGGCTTTTCGTTCCAGGGCACCGAGCTGATCGGCATCGCGGCGGGCGAGTCGAAGGACCCGGCGCGCAATCTGCCGCGCGCGGTGCGCCAGGTGTTCTGGCGCATCCTGCTGTTCTACGTGTTCGCCATCCTGGTGATCGGCCTGCTCATCCCCTATACCGATCCGCAGCTGCTGCGCAACGAGGTCTCCGACATCAGCGTCAGCCCGTTCGCGCTGATCTTCGACCGCGCCGGCCTGCTGGCGGGCGCCTCCATCATGAACGCGGTGGTGCTGACCTCGGTGCTGTCGGCCGGCAACTCCGGCATGTATGCGGCCACGCGCATGCTGTATGCGCTGGCCTGCGACGGCAAGGCGCCCGCGGTGTTCAGCCGCGTCTCGCGCAGCGGCGTGCCGCTGTGGGCGCTGGTCGCCACGACGGCGGTCGCGGCGCTGTGCTTCTTCACGTTCCTGTTCAGCCCGAACGCCGTCTACATCTGGCTGCTCAACACCTCGGGCATGACCGGCTTCATCGCCTGGCTCGGGATCGCGATCAGCCACTACCGCTTCCGCCGCGGCTACGTCGCGCAGGGCGGGCGCCTCGACGACCTGCCGTACGTGTCGCCGTTCTTTCCGTTCGGGCCGATCTTCGCCTTCGTGCTGTGCCTGGTGATCACGCTGGGGCAGAACTACCAGGCCTTCCTGCAGGACCGCATCGACTGGGGCGGCGTGGTCGCCACCTATGTCGGCATTCCGCTGTTCCTGCTGATCTGGGCCGGCTACCGCATCACCCACCGCTCGCGCTTCGTGTCGCTTGCGCAGATGCCCTTGCCGGACCTGTCGCGCCGCTGAGGCTCAGGCGCCGCTGGCGGCATAGCTGCCGCCGCGCGCGCACACCAGCGCCAGCGTGGCGGCCAGCGCGTCGCGCGCCTGCGCGGCGGACAACTGGCCGGCGGCCGCCGCCTGCGACAGCGATTCGGCCGCGCCCAGGATCACCCACAGGCCGGCCGGATCGAGCGTGGCGCCGGGCGCGAACGGCGCCAGCGCCTGCCTGCACTTCTCCATGAAGCCTTCCACGTAGTCGCGCTTGATCGCGTCGAGCTCGGGCGAGCCGGCCAGCGCGGCCGTGACGCCCGGGATCTCCCGGCCCTGCTGCATCACGCAATCGACGTAGGCCGCGGCGATCACCGCCGCGCGCGCCGCCAGCGTGGCCGGGCTGCCGGCCAGCGCCGCGTCCATCGCCGCGTTCTGACGCGCGTCGTATTCCTCATAGAGCGCGGCCAGCAGGCCGGCGCGCGTGCCGAAATGATCGTAGACCACCGGCTTGGCGACCCCGGCCGCCTCGGCCAGGCGGCCGAGCGACAGCAGGTCGGTGCCTTCGGCGCGCACCAGCGACCAGGCCGTGTCCAGCAACTGGCGGCGGCGGTCGGCGCGGGTGAGGCGGCGGCGGGTGGCGGCGGGGGCGGACGAGGAGCTTGACATCGCTATATACCAAACGTAGGCTACCAATCGTATATACAAAAAGTAGGTATTGGCCAGTGTAGCGCGCTGCGCGTGCGCCGGCCAGCCTGTCTCCCTCTTTCCTTGCAGCGCCGCCCCGCGCGGCGCAGGAGCCGCCCGCATGAACACGCTCATCGTCACCGCCCACCCCGAATCCGGCTCGCTCACCCATGCCGTGGCCGAGGCCATCGCCGGCCCGCTGCGCGCGGCGGGCGGCCGCGTCGAGATCGCCGACCTGGCGGCCGAGGGCTTCGATCCGCGCTTCGGCCCGGCCGACCTGGCCGTGCACCGGCAGCAGGCCGCGCCGCCCGCCGATGTATTGGCCGAGCAGGCGCGGGTGGACCGCGCCGGGCGGCTGGTGCTGGTGTTCCCGGTGTACTGGTGGTCGATGCCCGCGCTGCTCAAGGGCTGGATCGATCGGGTGTTCTCCAACGGCTGGGCCTTCGATTTCCGCCCCGGCGCGCCGCTTGCCAAGAAGCTCGGCCGGTTGCGCGTGCAACTGGTCGGGCTGGGCGGCGCGGACGCCGCCACCTATGCCCGCCATCGCTATGACGACGCGATGCGGGTCCAGCTCGAGCACGGCATCTTCGATTACTGCGGCGTGCGCGCGGCGCACTCGACGCTGCTGCTGGATTCGGAGGGCGAGCCCGGCGCCGAGACGCTGGCGCGCGCGGCCGAACTGGGGCGGGCGCTGGCCGAGGGCGGGGCGGACGACGCCTCCCCGTCCTGAGTTGCGCGGGTGGGCGCGACGCCTCGCACCGCCCGGCGAAAAAAAATCTCCTCGCACTGCATCCATTCGGGCCGGTGGCGGGTAGTGCTCATGACGGCGCCGTTTTCGCCGGTCATTCCGCCCACTGAGGAGATCACTCATGAAGACCCGATTCATTCGCCATACCTTCGTTCTCGGCGGCCTGTGCGCCACCGCCGTGCTGGCCGGCTGCGGTTCCATGTCGCACAAGGGCAGCGCGTACTCGCAGGCCGGCCTGCCCGCCGAGGTGCAGGTGCCGGCCGGCAATCGCGTGGCCTGGGAAACCGTGGGCACGGGCGACATCACGTATGAATGCAAGGCGAAGAACGGCGCGCCGGGCCAGGCCGAGTGGGTGTTCGCCGGCCCGAAGGCGGACCTCAAGGATCGCCAGGGCAAGATCGTGGGCAAGTACTACGGCCCGCCCGCCACCTGGGAGGCCAACGACGGCTCGCGCCTGACCGCCACGCAGGTCGCGGTGGCGCCCGCCGGCGCCGGCAATCTGCCGTACCAACTGGTGAAGGCCAATCCGGTGATGGGATCGGGCGCGCTCACCGGCGTGACCTACATCCAGCGCGTGGCACTGAAGGGCGGCGTCGCGCCCGCGCCGTCGTGCGCGAGCAATATGGTGGGCCAGCGCACCACGGTGCCCTATCAGGCCGACTACATCTTCTGGAAGGCCAACTGAGCGTCGCGCACGCGCGAGGCTGCGCGCCGGCGGGTTCCCCGGTAAGATGCCGGGACACCGCCGGCGCCGCGCAGCAGGGCGTCGGGCATGATTGCCCCGATCCCGCTCGCCCCATGCCGACCTCCGTTTCCGCCTTCGATTACGAAGCCGCCCTGCGCGGCTGCGCCGACCGGCGCCGCGACGCGCTCGCCGCCCTCTATCACGAAGAGAGCGCGCGGCTCTTCGGCGTCGCGCGCCGCATCGTCGGCGACGCGGCGCGTGCCGAAGACGTGGTGCACGACGCCTTCGTGAAGATCTGGCAGGGTGCCGCCAGCTTCGATCCGCAACGCGGCTCCGCGCGCGGCTGGATCTACAGCGTGACGCGGCACCTGGCGCTCAACCTGGTGCGCGACCATGGACGCGAAATCGTTGCAGACGAAACCACCACCGAACGCTTCGACGCGGACGCCGCGCTGGCCGACTGGCAGACGCGCCGCCACGACGGCTGGGCCGACCACGACGGCCGCATCGGCCCCTGTCTCGAGGCCTTGCCGGCGGAGCGCCGGCAGTGCGTGCTGCATGCGTACGTCGAGGGCCTCTCGCATCCGGAGATCGCCCGCCGCCTCGGTGCGCCGCTCGGCACCGTCAAGGCCTGGATCACGCGCAGCCTGAAGGCGTTGCGGGAATGCCTGTCATGACGCCCACCGATACCGACGACGACCTCCACGCCCTCGCGGGCGAATATGTGCTGGGCACGCTGCCCGCGCAGGAGCGCCAGCACGTGCAGGCGCGCCTGCCCCACGATGCCGCCTTGCGCGATGCGGTCGCCTATTGGGAGGCGCGCCTCGCGCCGCTCAACGACCTGGTCGAGCCGCAGACCCCGCCCGCCTCGCTGTGGCGCCGCATCAGCGCCACGCTCGATGGCAAGCGCGCCGCCCCGTCCCGCGCCGCGCGCGGCGGCTGGTGGCACAGCCTCGTGTTCTGGCGCGGCCTCTCGAGCGCGGCGCTGGCCGCCGCGCTGGTGCTCGCCAGCGTGCTGGTGCTGCAGCCGCCGCCGGCGGCGCCGCAGTATGTGGTGGTGCTGGTCGGGCCGCAGTCGCAGGCGCCCGGCTGGGTGGTGCAGGCCAGTGGCGCCGACGCGGTGCAGCTGGTGCCGCTCGCGGCCATGCAGGTGCCGGCCGACCGCGCCCTGCAGTTCTGGACCAAGGCCGACGACTGGTCCGGGCCGGTGTCGCTCGGGCTGGTCAAGCCGGGCGAGGCGGTGCGGATTCCGCTGGCCGACCTGCCGCCGCTGGTGCCCAACCAGCTGTTCGAGCTCACCCTCGAACCCGCCACCGGATCGCCGACCGGCCGCCCGACCGGCCCGATCCAGTTCATCGGCCGCGCGGTGCGCATGATGTGATCGCGCGACGGTGGGCGCGGGCGTGGCGGGCTGGTATATTGGGGCCAGACTCGCATCGATTCTCCTTCGCGCCACCAGCCGGAACGCAGCCATGTCCGATCCCAAACACCTGGAGATCCTGCTCCAGGACTGCGCACGCGGACAACAGTCCGCCCTGGCGGAAATTTATCGCCTCTGCGCCCCGCATCTATTCGCGCTCGCCACTCGTATGTTGAGACGTAGCGACTGGGCCGAAGAGGTGATCCAGGACAGTTTCGTGAGCGTATGGCGCAACGCGGGGCAGTATTCCGCGCAGCAGAGCCAGCCCATGACCTGGATGACCCGCATCGTGCGCAATCGCTGCATCGACCTGCTGCGCCGGCCCGACCTCGAACGCCCCGATCCGGATGGCGCACTCGAGGCCGCCTGGGCCGACGACGCGCCGGGTCCGTTGGAACGCCTGCAGACGGGCGAGGACGGACAGCGGCTGGCCGATTGCATGAAGCAACTGGAGTCGCGGCAGCGCATGGCGATCGCACTGTCGTTTTTCGATGATTTGAGTCATGGCGATATCGCGCGCCGGCTCGGCACGCCGCTGGGCACGATCAAGAGCTGGGTGCGCCGCGGCATGGAGCGCCTCAAGAGGTGTTTGTCATGAACTACGCTGATCCGCAGTTGCGCGAGCGTCTCGCCGCCGAATACGTGTCGGGTGCGATGCGCGGGGGCGCGCGGCGCCGCTTCGAAGGCCTGATGGCGGCCGACGCCAATCTGCGCCGGCTGGTGCGGCACTGGGAAGGCGACCTCTATCCGCTGGTGTGGTCGCTGCCGCCGCAGACGCCGCCGCGGCGCGTGTGGCGCGCGATCCAGGCGCGCATCGCGGCCGCGGCGCCGTCGAACTGGGGCTGGAGCGGCCTGTATCTGTGGCGCCTGCTGAGCGGTGGACTCGCGGCGCTGCTGATCGCGGGCGTGGTGCTGTATCCGGGGCAGGTGGACCGCGCCGCGCAGCAGCAGCTGATGGCCGTGCTGCAGACCGCCAAGTCCGAAGCCATGCTGGTGGTGCGTGCCGACGAGACCGGCGCGGTGCATGTGCACACGCTCCAGAACCTGCTGCCCTACAGCGACGGCAAGGCGCTCGAACTCTGGGCCATCCCGCCCGGCCAGGCGCCCGTGTCGCTGGGTCTGGTGCAGCCGCAGGGCCTGACCGCGTTCACGCGCGACAAGGGCCTGGCCGGCGTGGGCCAGCTCGCGGTGAGCCTGGAGCCGCCGGGCGGCTCGCCCACCGGCAAGCCCACCGGGCCCGTCATCATGAGCGGCGACGTGCTGTCGATCTGAGGTCGACCGCTGCCCGCCGCCGCGCGCGGCGGGCAGCCCGTAGCGTCCGCGCATCCAGGAGCCGGTCCCGTCCGTAAGTCAGGATATCCACGCCTGATACGGGATCTGCCATGACTGCTGTACCGGAACGCGGGGCCACGCATGCGTGAGGCCCTGATCGCGTCGCTCTGCCTGCTGGGCCTGCCGCTGCTGCTGGCGGGCTGCTCCCCCTTCACCTTGCTCAACGGCGCCGACGGCGACGCGCGCCGCGTGGCCGAGGGCGTGCCGTACGGATCGTTGCCCGCGCAACGGCTCGACGTGTACGCCCCGCCCGGGGCCGCCGGCGCGCCGGTGGTGGTGTTCTTCTACGGCGGCAGCTGGCGCAACGGCAGCCGCGGCGACTATGCCTTCGTTGGCGCGGCCCTGGCCGGGCGCGGCATCGTCACGATGGTGGCCGACTACCGGCGCTACCCCGAGGCCGTCTATCCCGCCTTCGTCGCGGACAGCGCGCAGGCCGTGGCCTGGGCGCTCGCGCATGCGGGCGACTACGGCGGCGACCCGCGCCGCGTGTTCGTGGCGGGGCACAGCGCCGGGGCCTACAACGCCGCCATGGTGGCGCTGGACGCGCGCTGGCTGCGGGCCTGCGGGCGCGCTCCGAGCGAGCTGGCCGGCTGGGTCGGCATGGCCGGCCCCTACGACTTCCTGCCGCTCACCTCGCGCGCGCTGCAGCAGGTGTTTCCCTATCCCGACACCCCGGCCGACACGCAGCCGCTCGCGCACGTGTCGGCCGATGCGCCGCCCACGCTGCTGCTGGCCGGGCGCGCGGACACCACCGTCGATCCCCGCCGCAACACCGACGGCCTGGCCGCGGCGCTCGGGCGCGCCGGCGTGCCGGTGCGCGTGATCGACTACCCGCGGCTCGGCCACGGCATGCTGGTGGGCGCCCTGGCGCGGCCGCTGCGCTGGCGGGCGCCGGTGCTGGACGACCTCGCGGCCTACGTGCAGGCCGCGCCCGCGCCGTCCGGCGAGGCGGCCGGCGGCGCCGTCCTCCCCTGTTCGGATACGGGTTTTCCCCAATGAATCCGTCTGGCCCCGGGCCTCGTAGATAGGGCTGAGGCCAACGATCCAGGACTGTCATCATGTCTTCGCGTCACACCCTTCCGACCGACTCGCAGCGCGCCCGCCCGCCGGGCGCCTGGGCCGCGGTCGCGCGCTGGTTCGACAGCCAGGCCGGCGCCGAAGGACCGGCGGCCGGCATGGCGCCGGGCGATGTACCGGCCGCCGGCCTGTCCGACGCCGATCGCATCGACTGGGCGCGCGCCGTGCCCTTCGTGCTGCTGCACCTGGGCTGCTTCGCGGTGCTGTGGGTCGGGGTGTCGCCGGTGGCGGTGGCGGTGGCGCTCCTGATGTATGCGCTGCGCATGTTCGCGCTCACCGGCTTCTATCACCGCTACTTCTCGCATCGCACCTTCCGCACCTCGCGCGCCGCGCAGTTCGTCTTCGCGGTGCTGGGCGCGTCGTGCGCGCAGCGCGGGCCGCTGTGGTGGGCCGCGCATCATCGCCATCATCATCGCCACGCCGACACCGAGCGCGATCTGCACGCGCCGTCGCGCGTGGGCTTCTGGCGCAGCCACATGGGCTGGTTCCTGACCTCGCGCGCCTTCGCCACCGACCTCAAGCGCGTGCCCGACCTGCGCGGCTATGCCGAGCTGCGCTGGCTCGACCGCTACGACGTGGCGGTGCCCGCGGCGCTGGGCGCGCTGCTGTACGGCCTGGGCGCCCTGCTGGCGCGGGTCGCGCCGCAATTGAGCACCGACGGACCGCAGATGCTGGTCTGGGGCTTCTTCATCTCCACGGTCGTGCTGTTCCACGCGACCGTGACGATCAATTCGCTGGCGCACCGCTACGGCAAGCGGCGCTACGACACCCGCGACGACAGCCGCAACAACGCCTGGCTGGCGCTGCTGACGTTCGGCGAGGGCTGGCACAACAACCACCATTTCTACCCCGGTTCGGCGCGCCAGGGTTTCCGTGCGCACGAAATCGACATCACCTGGTACGGGCTGCGGCTGCTCGCCGCCTGCGGCCTGATCTGGGATCTCAAGCCGGTGCCCGCGTGGGTGCTGGCCAAGGCCAAGGACTGAACATGCGGATTGCCGTCATCGGTGCCGGCGTGGCCGGCCTGACCAGCGCCTACCTGCTGTCGCGGCGCCATGCCGTGACCCTGTTCGAGGCCAACGACTACCTCGGCGGGCACACGCATACGCACCAGATCGAGCGCCACGCGCGCTACTACGCGGTCGACAGCGGCTTCATCGTGCACAACCCGGAGCACTATCCGCTGTTCACGCGGCTGCTCGATGAGCTCGGCGTGGCGAGCCAGCCCACCACCATGAGCTTCTCGGTGCAGAACGCGGCCAGCGGCCTGGAGTACAACGCCACCAGCCTGGACGGCCTGTTCTGCCAGCGCCGCAACCTGCTGTCGCTGCGCTTCGCCGGCATGGTGCGCGATCTGCTGCGCTTCTATCGCGAGGCGCCCGCGCTGCTGCACGACACCGGGCCGGGCCCGACGCTGGGCGAGTACCTGGCGCAGAACGGCTACGGCGCGGCGTTCCGCGACGATCACCTGGTGCCGATGGCCTCGGCGCTGTGGTCCTCGCCGCCGGCCGGCATCCTGGCCTTCCCGGCGCGCTATCTGGTGCAGTTCATGGCCAATCACCAGATGCTGCAGGCCACCCAGCGGCCGCAATGGCGCGTGGTGCGGGGCGGCTCGTCGACCTACGTGCGCGCGATGCGGCGGCGCTGGCACGTGAGCGAGCGCCTCGCATGCCCGGTGCGGCAGGTGCTGCGCGACGGCGATGGGGTGCAGCTGCGCCTGGCCGATGGCACGGAACGTTTCGACCAGGTGGTGTTCGCCTGCCACAGCGACCAGGCGCTCGCCATGCTGGGCGATGCCAGCCCTGCCGAACGCGAGATCCTGGGCGCCATCCCCTATCAGCCCAACGACGTGGTGCTGCACACCGACGCCACGCTGCTGCCAGTCAACCGCAAGGCCTGGGCGGCCTGGAACGCCTACGTGCCGGCCGGCCCCGACCAGCCCTGCACCGTGAGCTACTGCATGAACCAGCTGCAGGGCATCGATGCGCCCGAGCCCTTCATCGTGACGCTCAATCGCAGCGAGGCCATCGACCCCGCGCGGGTGCTGCGCAGGATGCAGTATCACCATCCCGTCTACACCGCCGCGTCGGTGGCGGCGCAGGCGCGCCGTCACGAGATCTCGGGCCGGCGCCGCACCTGGTATGCCGGCGCCTACTGGGGCTGGGGCTTTCACGAGGACGGCGTGCGCAGCGCGGTGGACGTGGCGCGCGGCCTGAGCGCGGAGCCCTCGTGGACGCCCGGCGCGCGGCTGCGTTCGGCGTTCATGCAACCCGACGAGGTCGCGGCATGAGCCGCGTCGTGCACAGCGCCGTCTACGAAGGTCGCGTCACGCACAGCCGGCACGCGCCGACGCCGCACGCCTTCCGCTATCGCATGGCCCAGCTCTATCTCGACCTCGACGAGCTGGACCAGGCGTTCGACCGGCGCTGGCTGTGGTCGGTGAACCGCCGCAACCTCGCGCAGTGGCGCCGCGCCGACTATCTCGGCGATCCGGACGTGCCGCTGGCGCAGGCGGTGCGCGAACGCGTGCGCGAGGCCACCGGCAGCATGCCGGCCGGGCCGGTGCGCATGCTCACGCACCTGCGCTACGGCGGCTATGTGTTCAATCCGGTCACCTTCTACTACTGCCACGCCGCCGACGGCACGCTGTCGTCCATCGTGGCCGACATCACCAACACGCCGTGGCGCGAACGCCATGCCTATGTGTTGCCGCTGACGCGGGCGCAGCGCCACGGGCGGCTGTGGTGCTGGGAATTCGACAAGGACTTCCACGTGTCGCCGTTCATGGCCATGGACCGGCGCTATGACTGGCGCTTCACCGAGCCCGGCGAGGAGCTGCGCGTGCACATGAAGGTGCTGCGCGGGCTGGCCCCCGAGTTCGACGCGGACCTGGCCCTGTGGCGGCGGCCGCTCGACGGCGCCGCGCTGGCGCGCGTGCTGCTGCGTTATCCGCTGATGACCCTGCAGGTCATCGGCGCCATCCACTGGCAGGCGCTGCGGCTGTGGCTCAAGCGCACCCCCGTCCACGATCACCCCGGCCGCGCCGACCGCGGCCCGAAGGAGACCTCATGAATCCCACGCCGACTCCCGAGCGCGAGGCGCTCGACGACGCGCTGCGCCAGGCCCGTCCCGCGTCCTGGCTCGACCGCGTGCTGCGCGACCGTGTGCTGCGCCAGCTGGGTGCGCTGCAGGGCGGCGCGCTGGTGATCGACGACCCGCTCGGCCGGGTGGTGCTGGGCGTGGGGCAGGAGAGCGCGCCGCCGCTGCGGCTGCGCGTGCACGACCTGGCGTTCTACCGCGTGCTGGCCATGCAGGGCAGCGTGGGCGCGGGCGAGGCCTATGGCGATGGCCTGTGGCAGGCCGACGACCTGGTCGGCCTGGTGCGCCTGCTGGTGCGCAACCGCGACCTGCTCGACGCGATGGAGACCGGCACCGCGCGCGCCGGCGCCTGGGCGCTGCGCCTGTGGCACGCGCAGCGCCAGAACACGCGCGCCGGCAGCCGGCGCAACATCGCCGCGCACTATGACCTCGGCAATCCCTTCTTCGCGCTGTTCCTCTCCGACGACCTGATGTATTCGTCGGCGCTGTGGGACGGGCCGCATGACACGCTGGAGGCCGCCTCGCGCCGCAAGCTCGACGCCATCTGCCGCAAGCTCGCGCTCGGCCCCGGGCAGCGCGTGGTCGAGATCGGCTCTGGCTGGGGCGGCTTCGCGCTGCACGCGGCCCGCGAGTATGGCTGCCACGTCACCACCGCCACCATCTCGCGCGAGCAGCATGCGCTGGCCTGCGCGCGCGTCGCCGAGGCCGGCCTGCAGGGCCGTGTCGAGGTGCTGCTGCGCGACTACCGCGACCTCGAGGGCCAGTACGACAAGCTCGTGTCCATCGAGATGATCGAGGCCATCGGCGCGCAGTACCAGGAGACCTACTTCGCCAAGATCGAATCGCTGCTGGCGCCGCACGGCAGCGCGCTGATCCAGGCCATCACCATCGAAGACCATCGCTACGCCCAGGCGGTGCGCTCGGTGGACTTCATCAAGCGCCACATCTTCCCGGGCAGCTTCATTCCCTCGATCCACGGCATGCTGAGCGCCAAGACGCGCGTGAGCGACCTGGCGCTGGTGCACCTGGAGGACTTCGGCCTGTCGTATGCGCGCACGCTGGCGGCGTGGCGCCTGCGCTTCCTGGCCAACATCGGCGAGGTGCGCGCGCAAGGCTTCGACGCGCGCTTCACGCGGCTGTGGGAGTTCTATCTCGCCTACTGCGAGGGCGGCTTCGCCGAACGCGCCATCGGTGTGTCGCACCTGCTGCTCACGCGTCCGGGCGCGCGGCCCGGCACGGCGCGCTGGACCGCGCGCGACGGCGGAGCGGCGTGATGGCGTTCTGGGCCAACCTCGCCGGCTATCAGGCGGTGTGGTTCGCCGCCGTGATCGGCGCGGGCCGCGGCCTGGCCTGGCCCGGCGTGCTGGCGGCGCTGGTGTTTGCCGCCGCGCACCTGGCCTGGACGCGGCAGCGCCGCGCCGACCTCGTGCTCATGGCGGCCGCGGCCGCATGCGGTCTGCTGATCGATGGCGGCCTGGCGCTGGCGGGGCTGATGCAGCATGCGGCCGCCGCGCCCGCGGTGCCGCCGGGCGGCGCGCCGCTCTGGATCCTGGCGCTGTGGTGCGCGTTCGCGCTCACGCTCAACCATTCCCTGGTCTGGCTGCGCGGCCGGCCCTGGCTCGCCGCGGCGTTCGGCGCCGTGGGCGCGCCGCTGGCCTACCTGGGCGCGGCGCGCGGCTGGCGCGCGGTGGCGATCGAGACGCCGCTCGCTTGGCTCGGGCTGGCCGCCGGGTGGGCGCTGGCGCTGGGCCTGCTCGCCACCGTGGCGCGCCGGCTGCAACCGATGGAGCAGACACGATGAATGCCCCCCTGCAATTGCTCGCGCTGGCGGTGCTCATGACCGGCGCCATGTCGCTGGCCTGGGGCTGGCAGCGCCGCCACGACAACGCCGGCATCGTGGACGCCGTGTGGGCCGCCGGCGTGGGCGGCGCGGCGCTGCTGATCGGCGCGAGCGGCACCGGCGCGCCCGCCACGCGGGCCTGGCTCGCGTTGCTCGGCGGCCTCTGGGCCGCGCGGCTCGCCTGGCACATCTGGCGCCGCGTGCGCGCCGAGCCCGAGGACGGCCGCTATCGCGCGCTGCGGGCGCACTGGCAGGGCGACCAGGGCAAGTTCTACCTGTTCTTTCTGTTCCAGGCCGGCCTGGTGGTGCTGTTCGCGCTGCCGTTCACCGCGGTCGCCGCCAATCCGCACGCGCCCGGCGCGCTGCAACTGGCGCTGGCGCTCGCGATCTGGCTGGCCGCGGTGGGCGGCGAGGGTCTCGCCGACCGCCAGCTGGCGGCCTGGCGCGCCGATCCCGCGAACCGCGGACGCACCTGCCGTGCCGGGCTGTGGCGCTACTCGCGCCATCCCAATTACTTCTTCGAGTGGTGCCACTGGTTCGCCTACGTGGCGCTGGCCTGGGGCTCGCCGCTGTTCTGGCTGAGCCTGAGCGGGCCCGTGCTGATGTATGTGTTCCTGCGCTGGATCAGCGGCATTCCCTTCACCGAAAAGCAGGCGCTGCGCACGCGCGGCGAGGATTACCGCGCCTACCAGCGCGACACCCCGATGTTCTTTCCCTGGTTTCCCCGGAAACCCTAGACGCAGGAGCCACCATGAGCACGACCTTGACGCAAGGCGCCGAACTGGCGCAGGACCAGCCCGCGCCCGGCCTGCTGGGCCTGGCCGAACGCGGCTGGCTGCCGGACGCGCTGGTGCGCGCCGGCATCCGCCGGTTGTGCGCGCAACGGCTGGCCGACGAGGCGGCCGCCGACCCGGCCGCCCAGGCGCGCCGCCAGCAGCTGCTGACCGAGGAACTGCGCCGCAGCCCGCTCGCCATCCACACCGATGCGGCCAACGCGCAGCACTACGAGCTGCCGCCCGAGTTCTTCCGCCTCTGCCTGGGCGGGCGCCTGAAGTATTCGAGCTGCTACTACCCCGGCCCGGACACCACGCTGGACGCGGCCGAGCGCGCCATGCTGGCGCTCTACGGCGAGCGGGCGGAGCTCGCCAACGGGCAGGACGTGCTGGAGCTGGGCTGCGGCTGGGGCTCGCTCACGCTCTGGATGGCCGAGCAGTATCCCGATTCGCGCATCACCGCGGTGTCGAACTCGGCGCCGCAGCGGCGCCACATCGAGGCCGAATGCGTCGCGCGCGGCCTGGACAACGTGCGGGTCATCACCTGCGACGTCAACACGCTGACGCTGCCGGCGGCCTCGTACGACCGCTGCGTGTCGGTCGAGATGTTCGAGCACATGCGCAACTACGAGACGCTGCTGGCGGCGATCGGCAGCTGGCTGCGTCCGCGTGGCAAGCTGTTCGTGCACATCTTCGCGCACCGCACGCTGATGTACCCGTTCGAGACCGAGGGCGAGGACAACTGGCTGGGCCGTCACTTCTTCACGGGCGGCATCATGCCTTCGGCCGACACGCTGCTGTGGTTCCAGAACGATCTGCGGCTGGAGTCGCGCTGGCTGGTCGACGGCACGCACTACGCGCGCACCGCCAACCACTGGCTCGCCAACCAGGATGCCAACCGGGCCGAGGTGATGCGCGTGCTGGAGGGCGCCTACGGCGCCGCGCTCGCGCCGCTGTGGTTCCAGCGCTGGCGCATGTTCTGGATGGCCTGCGCCGAGCTGTTCGGCTACGACGGCGGGCGCCAGTGGCTGGTGGCCCATTACCGCTACACGCGGCCCGACTGAAGGAGTTGCCATGAATCGACGACGCTGGCGCGGCTGGCTGGCCCTGGTGCTGCCGGGGCTGCTCGCCGCCTGTTCCTCACCGCCGCCGCTGCCGCCGGTGGCCCACGTGGACCTGCCGCGCTTCATGGGCGACTGGTACGTGATCGCGCACATCCCGAGCTGGCCCGAACGCCACGCCTACAACGCCGTGGAGACCTACACGCTGCGCGCCGACGGCAAGATCCAGACCGACTTTCAGTATCGCGATGGCAGCTTCGACGCGAAGGTCGACACCATGCATCCGGTCGGCACGGTCGAGCCCGGCACCGGCAATGCGCTGTGGGGCATGCAATTCATCTGGCCGATCCAGGCCGAGTACGTGATCGCCTGGCTCGACCCGGACTATCAGCAGACCATCGTGGGCCGCAGCAAGCGCGACTATGTGTGGATCATGGCGCGCACGCCGACCCTGCCCGAGGGCACCTATGCCGAGCTGGTGGAGCGGGTGCGGCAGATGGGATATGACGTGAGCGAGCTGCGCAAGGTGCCGCAGCGCTGGTAGGAAAGGGATGGCAGCGCGGCGCCACGGGCGCCGCGCTGCGCTTGCCTTTACACCGCGGGCGGATCGGTCTCGCGCGCCGGGTGGCGATGCGCGGCGATGGCGTCGATGAAGCCCTTGGCCGCCTTCTTGGTCCAGCCGGTGGCGATCAGCAGGCCGGTGTCCTCGCGATCCACGGGCAGGCCGGCGGTCTCGAACAGGGCCGCGCCGGCGCCCACGGCGAACAGCGTCTTGCCGTGGCGGTAGGCATCGCGCACGAACTCCAGCGCGCGGCCGTCCTGCTGCAGCGTGTCGACGGCCTGTTCGCCGCCGGGCACGGCCACGGCATCGAACACCACGCTGGGCTGGTTGTCGAGCGAGCCGTCGGCGTCGAGCATGCCGCCCTCGGCGTCCGGCAGCGTGCCGATGCGCGGGCCGATCAGGCGCACCACGGCGCCGGCGTCGATCAGGGCCTGCGCCAGCTCGCGCGTCACCGCGCCGTCCACGCCGGGCGCGGCCAGCAGCGCGATCTTGCGCGTGGCGATGCCCGGTTCACCCTGGCGGAAGGTGAGCGACAGCGCCGGCGACAGGCTGACCTCGGGCGCGGGCGGATCGGCGATCGCGCGCGGCATCGGCTCCGGCAGTTCCATGCCCAGGCCGTCGGCCACGGTCTGCGCCAGTTCGTCGGACACGTTGCGCAGCGACGCCACCATGCGTTCGCGGATGGCGGGCACGGTGACCTTGCTCAGTTCGAACGTGAAGGCCGCCGCGATGTGGCGCTGCTCCCAGTCGGTCTGGCTCTCGTAGAACAGCGTGGCCTGGGCGTAGTGCTCGCCGAACTTCTCCGGCTTGCCGCGCAGCTCGTCGGCCTGCACCGGCTCGGGGAACGACACGAAGCCCGCGCTGCCGGCCTGGAACGGACAGCCGCCCGCCAGCGAATTGGGCTCGTAGGCGACCTTGCCGCGGTTGATGGTCTGGCGGTGCATGCCGTCGCGCTGGTTGTTGTGCACCGGCGCCAGCGGCGCGTTGATCGGCAGCTCGTGGAAGTTCGGACCGCCCAGGCGCGAGATCTGCGTGTCCACGTAGGAGTGGATGCGGCCGGCCAGCAGCGGATCGTTGGTGAAGTCCAGACCGCGCACGATGTGCGCCGCGCAGAACGCCACCTGTTCGGTCTCGGCGAAGAAGTTGTCGGGGTTGCGGTCCAGCACCAAGCGGCCGATGGGGCGGATCGGCACCAGTTCCTCGGGCACGATCTTGGTGGGGTCGAGCACGTCGAAGCTGAAGGCGTCGGCCTGCTCGTCGGTGAACACCTGCACGCCCAGCTCCCATTGCGGCGGGTTGCCGGAGTCGATCGCTTCCCACAGGTCGCGGCGGTGGAAGTCGGGGTCGGCGCCCGAGACCTTCACGGCCTCGTCCCACACCTGCGAGTGCGTGCCCAGGATCGGATTCCAGTGGAACTTGACCAGGTGCGACACGCCTTGCTCGTTGACGAAGCGGAAGGTGTGCACGCCGAAGCCCTGCATCATGCGGTAGCTGCGCGGAATCGCGCGGTCCGACATGGCCCACATCATCATGTGGGTGGACTCGGGGCTGAGCGAGATGAAGTCCCAGAAGGTGTCGTGGGCCGAGGCGGCCTGCGGCATGCCGTGATGCGGCTCGGGCTTGACCGCGTGCACCAGGTCGGGAAACTTCATCGCATCCTGGATGAAGAACACCGGCATGTTGTTGCCCACCAGGTCCCAGTTGCCTTCGTCGGTGTAGAACTTCACCGCGAAGCCGCGCACGTCGCGCGCCGTGTCCTTGGAGCCGCGCTCGCCGGCCACGGTGGAGAAGCGCACGAACACCGGCGTGCGCTTGCCGGCCTCGGCAAACAGCGAGGCGGCCGTGAGGTCGGTGAGCGGCTCGTAGCATTCGAAGAAGCCGTGCGCGGCCGAGCCGCGCGCGTGCACGATGCGCTCGGGAATCCGCTCATGGTCGAAGTGCGTGATCTTCTCGCGCAGCACGAAGTCCTTGAGCAGCGCCGGGCCGCGCAGACCCGCCTTGAGCGAGTTCTGGTTGTCGGAGACGGGCACGCCCTGGTTGGTCGTCAGGCGTTGGCCGGTGGCGTCGGCCCGCACCCGTTCGAGACGGCCGTCGGCCGCGTTGATGCCGGTCAGCGCCGGCCCGTTGGTCTTGTCGTTGACTTCGCTTTCCGACAGCGAGCTCGCGCCCACGCTGGGATCGGGCGGCGTCACGGTCGCGCCCGAGTAGGGACAGCGGGCGGCCTCGCCGTACTCCGCGCCCTTGTCGGCGTTGTAGGGGCGCGCGGCGGCGGTGGCCTGGGTGGCCGCCGCACGCTTGAGCGCGGGATGGGCGGCGCCCTCGGCGGGGCCGGTGGCCGGGCCGCTGTCGCTGTTCAGGTAGGCGCTGTCGAGCGCGAGCTGGGTCTGCGGCGCCTGGCGCTTGGCCGGCGTGGCCGGTTTCGCGGACTTGGCGGCGGGGGCCGCGGGTTTCTTGCTGGGCATGTGGAAAACTCCGGTGTCAGTGGTGGCGCAGCATGCTGTCGCGCGCCTGCTCGGCACGCGAGGCGCCGATGGCGGTCTCGACCTTCTTCACTTCTTCGGGCGGCGGCAGCACCGCGGGCAGTCCGAGCGATTCGATCCACAGCTCGCGCGACCAGCCCTGCGTGTGATACAGGTGATGGTCTTCGTCGGTGGCGACCGCCTCATGCGCCTGCTTGAGGATCTGGGCCTGCTTGCCGCTGGTCTTCTCCGCGATCAGGCCGATCAGCGCCCAGTTGGCGTGATCCTTGGTCTCTGCCAGCACCACGCACTCGGTGGCCACCAGCTGCGCGGCTTCTTCGTTGCCGGCGGCCTGCGCCATGCGCATGGCGCGCACCAGCGATTCGCCCAGGTGGCGCACCACCTTGCGGCCGTCGGTCTCGACCTCGGGATCGAGGCCGAGCTGCTCGAACACGGTGAGCAGCACGCGCCGGTGGGTGCGCGTCTCCTCCAGGTATTCCTTCCATTCCTTCTTCAGGTCCTCGTTGAGCGCACAGCTCACCGCGGTCTCATAGATCTGCAGGCCGCCGATCTCGGTCTCCAGGGCCTGGTAAAGCAATTCCTTGGTCTGTTTCGCGTCGGGGGCGTGACGGCTCATGGCGGGCTCCTCGCTTCCGGGGTGACAGGGCGCGGCCGGAAGGCCGGCCGTGGGAGCGCCGTTTCAGCAACTGCCGTTCCTGTGCCGCGTGCCGAGGCCGCGCCCGAGGGAGCGGGCGGGAAAGCGGAAAAACTTGCCGCTTCGGACTTTCGTCAGGAAACGAGCGCGCGGGGGCGCGCGGCGCGCGCCGGCTCCGGGGTGGCGTGGCGCAGGCGTTCCTCCAGGAATTGCAGGAACACGCGCGCGAGCGGGGGCAGGGCGCTGCCGGCCAGCGTGAGCACCTGCACGCTGCGCTGCTGCATCTCGGTGTTGCTGAAGGGCAGCGCGACCAGGCCGGCGGCGTCGAGCTTGTCGGCCAGGGTCAGGTAACCGGACAGCGCCACGATGTCGCTGCCGGGCAGCAGCGGCAGGAACGCCGCCGAATAGTTGGACACGTAGGCCGGCTCCAGGTGCAGGCCGGCATTGGCACAGGCCACGTCGAACAGCTGGCGCACGGTGGTGTCGCGGTCGCCGAGGGCGAGCGGCAGCTTGCGCAGGTCGCGCACGCTGATGCTGCGCCGCGCGGCGAGGGCGTGGTGCTGCCACATCACGGCGTAGACCGGCGCGCGGCTCACCAGCTCGGTGCGCAGCCGTTCGTCGGTGGCGAGGGTGTAGCGCAACGCCATCTGCGCCTGGCCGTCGAGCACGCGCTGGTTGACGGCCTCGGGGCGGTCGACGTGCAGGTGAAAGCGGGTCTGCGGATGCAGATGTTTGAAGTCGGCCATGCACTGCGGCATGAAGCGGTGCGCAAAGCCTTCGGTGCAGGCGATGCGCAGCGTCACGTCGCCCAGGCGGCTGCGCTCGCGCAGCTCGTCTGCCACGCGCTCGGCCTCGTGCGCCGCGGCGTTGGCGTAGGCCGCGAGCTGGCGGCCCGCGTCGCTCAGGCTCATGCCGCGCGCCTGGCGCTCGAACAGCGCCACGCCGAGCTGGTCTTCGAGCTTGGCGATCTGGCGGCTGATGGCCGAGGCCGCCACGTGCTGGGTCTGCGCCGCCGCGGCGACCGAGCCCTTGCGCGCCACTTCGAGGAAATACCGCAATGCGAGGGAGATCATGGCTGGTCCGGGCAGGGTGGAGGGCGGCGCTGGGAATTGCGAAAAAGGCAACGATTACCTGCGAATTAACTAATTGTGGCATGTGTAGCGCCGTAATAATGTTCTGTCTTTCCCTAGTGAGACCGCCCGCCGTGACCCGAGATCGCGCGATCGCGCAGACCGTTGCCCAATTCGACAATGGCGCCTTCCTGGCCACGCTGGCACGCCGCGTCGCGCATGCCACCGAGAGCGAGGAGGCCGGCCAGGCCGCCGCCCAGCATGCCTATCTCGACCAGGAAATGACGCCGCTGTTCGCGCGCATGGGCTTCGTCACGCAGGTGTTCGCCAACCCGGCCGGCGTCGACCTGCCGATCCTGGTGGCGCGCCGCATCGAGGATCCGGCGCTGCCCACCGTGCTGATGTACGGCCATGGCGACGTGGTGCGCGGCAACGCGGCGCGCTGGGCCGAGGGCCGCGATCCCTGGATCCTGCGGGTCGAGGGCGAGCGCTGGTATGGCCGCGGCACCGCCGACAACAAGGGGCAGCATTCGATCAATCTCTGTGCGCTGGAGCAGGTGCTGGCCGCGCGTGGCGGCAGGCTGGGCTTCAACGTGACCTGGCTGATCGAGACCGGCGAAGAGGCCGGCTCGCCCGGCCTGGCGGCGTTCTGCGAGGCGCAGCGCGAGCTGCTGCGCGCCGACCTGTTCCTGGCGAGCGACGGCCCGCGTCTGGCCGCGGCCCGGCCCACGCTCTTCATGGGCTCGCGCGGCGCGGTCAATTTCGAGCTGCACCTGAGCCTGCGCGAGCGCGGCTACCATTCGGGCAACTGGGGCGGGCTGCTGTCGAACCCGGCGATCGTGCTGTCGCACGCCATCGCCAGCATGGTCGATGCGCGTGGCCGCATCCTCGTGCCGGGGCTGCGGCCCCCCGCCATCCCGGCGCCCGTCGCCGCGGCGCTGGCCGACCTGAGCGTGGGCGGCGACGTGGACGATCCCGCCATCGATCCCGAATGGGGCGAGCCCGGCCTGTCGCCGAGCGAACAGGTGTTCGGCTGGAACAGCCTGGACGTGCTGACCTTCGGTGCGGGCGATCCGGCCAAGCCGGTCAATGCGATTCCGCCGCAGGCCACGGCCTGGTGCCAGCTGCGTTTCGTGGTGGGCACCGACTGGCGCCGGCTCGAGCAACACGTGCGCGCGCATCTGGCGCAGGCCGGCTTCGGCGCGATCCGCGTCACGCTCGGCGCCCAGGCGGGCGCCACGCGCCTGTCGCCCGACAATCCCTGGGTGCAGTGGGCCGCCGCCTCGGTGCGCGCCACCACCGGCCAGGCGCCCGCGCTGCTGCCCAACCTGGGCGGCTCGCTGCCCAACGACATCTTCGCCGACCTGCTGGGCCTGCCCACGATCTGGGTGCCGCATTCCTACCCGGCGTGCGCCCAGCATGCGCCCAACGAGCACCTGCTCGCGCCGGTGGTGCGCGAGGGCCTGGCCATCATGGCCGGTTTGCTCTGGGACCTGGCCGAGCAGGGCCCGGCGCTGTGCGCCGCCCAGCGCCAGGGCACCCGCGCCACAGAACCGTCTTCCGCTGTTCCCGCCCTTTGATAGACAGGATCGACCATGCTCCGCCGTTTCCCGGGAAGTAAACATCAGCGCGCCCTCGCGGCGCTGTGGGCCGCGTGCAGCGCGGTGGCGTGCCTGGGCGCGGCGCCCGCGCAGGCGGCGTGGCCCGAGCAGCCGGTGCGCATCGTCGTGCCGTTCACGCCGGGCGGCGCCACCGACGCGGTGGCGCGCATGCTGGCCAGCAAGCTGGCGCCGAAGCTGGGCCAGTCGGTCATCGTGGAGAACCGTCCCGGCGCCTCGACCGTGATCGGCGCCGAGGCCGCGGCGCGCGCGCAGCCCAACGGCTACACGCTGATGCTGTCGGGCTCGACCACCTATTCGGTGCTGCCCGCGCTCAAGCCGGGCCTGCCGTTCGACCCGATCAAATCCTATGAACACGTGGCCATCGTCGCGCTGGCGCCGGTGGTGCTGCTGGCCAAGAACGACCTGCCGGTGAAGACCGCGGCCGACGCGGCAAGGCTGGCGCGCGAGCGCAGCGGCAGCGGCGGCCTGATGTATGGCACCTTCGGCCCGGGCTCCGCGCCGCACCTGACCGGCGAGATGTTCGCGATGGCGGCCGGCGCGCGCATGACGCCGGTGCCCTACAAGGGCAGCGCCCAGCTCGTCACCGCCATGATCGGCGGCGAGGTCGATCTCGGCGTGGACACGGTGTCGTCGGCGGCGGCGCAGGCGCGCGCCGGCAAGGTGCGCGCGCTGGCCGTGACCGGCAATCAGCGCATGGCGCAGCTGCCCGACGTGCCGACCTTCAACGAGGCGGGCCTGCCCAACGTGTCGTTCGTGGGCTGGTACGGCCTGGTGGCCCCGGCCGGCACGCCGGCCGACGTGATGGCGAAGCTGGGCGCCGCCGTCGAGCAGGTGATGGCCGACCCGGAGGTGCGCAAGACGGTCAGCGATCTGGCGCTCGAGCCCGTGTTCATGCCGGGCCCGCAGTTCAGCAGGCAGATCGCGAGCGAGGTGGCCGAGTTCCGTGCCATCGGCGAACGCGCGGGCATCTCGATGGAGTGAGGCGCCGCGCTGCCTGCCCCATGAAAAATGCCGATCCTCGCGGATCGGCATTTTCTTTGCGCGACAGGGACGCGATCAGGCGGGCAGCGCCAGTGGCGTGGGCACCGGCCGGAGCTGTTCTTCCGCGTGGCCGAGCTGCGTCGGCAGGCGGAACAGGCTCACCGAACCCTGCAGGCGTTGCGCCTGCGATTCGAGCGAGGCGGCCGCGGCGGCGGCCTGCTCGACCAGCGCGGCGTTCTGCTGCGTGACCTGGTCGATCTGCGTGACGGCGGTGTTGACCTGGCCGATTCCGGTGACCTGTTCGCCCGACGCGGCCGAGATCTCGTGCACCAGCAGGGCCAGGTTGTCGATGGTGGCCAGGATGTCGTTCATGGTGCGGCCGGCCGCTTCGACCTGCGCCGAGCCCGCCTGCACCGTGGCGCCCGACGCCGCGATCAGCTGCTTGATCTCCTTGGCGGCCGCGGCGCTGCGCTGGGCCAGCGCCCGCACCTCGCCCGCCACCACCGCGAAGCCCTTGCCCTGCTCGCCGGCGCGCGCGGCCTCGACCGCGGCGTTCAGCGCCAGGATGTTGGTCTGGAAGGCGATGCCCTCGATCACGCCCACGATGTCCTCGATGCGGCCCGCGTCGCTGGCGATCTCGCGCATGGTCTGCACCGCCTGGCCCACCGCCGCGCCGCCCGCGCGCGCCACTTCCGCGGCCTGCGAGGCGCGTTCCTGCGCCTGGCGGGCGTTCTCGGCGTTGTTGGACACGGTCGACAGCAGTTCCTCCATGCTGGCCGCGGTCTCCTCGAGCGACGCCGCCTGTTCCTCGGTGCGGCTGGAGAGGTCCTGGTTGCCGGCGGCGATCTCGCTGGTGCCGGTGTTGATCTGGACCACGCCGTCGCGCACCGCCTGGACCGTGCGCACCAGGCTGGACTGCATCTCCTGCAGGTAGGGAATGATCTGGCCGACGCAGTTCTTGCCGAAGTCGGCGCAGCGCGTGGTCAGGTCGCCCGCCGCGATCAGGCGGAAGTGCGCGCGCACCGACTCGAGCGGTCGCTTGACGTAGATCACCACGTAGCGGTCGCCCAGGAAGATCAGGAGCAGGCTGATGCCCAGCACGATGCCGGTGCCGACATAGGCCTGCTCGCGATCGTGGGCGGCGGCACTGGAGAGGTCGTGGGCGCGCTGCTCGGCATAGGCCTCGTAGTCCTGCATGTGCTTGGCGAAGGTGCGGCTCGCGTCGATCACGATGGCGGCCTGGGCGCGCGCCGCGTCCACGCCCTTGTCGCGCAGGGTCTGGCGCTGCGCGGCGATGCCCTCGTTGACCAGCTTGTCGAAGTCGGTGCGCAGCGGCCCGGTGACCGCCGTCGGGGTTTCGCCCGCGTCGATCTCGAAGAAGCGGTCGAGATGCCGGCGCGCCTCGGTCAGCGCCGCGTCCACGCCGGTGCCTTCCTCGTTGGCCTGGCGCGTATTGCCGTCTTCCATGTGGGCGAACTGCCGGTTCAGGCGCAGCCGCGCACGCATGATCTGGTCGTTCACGCGCGCCATGAGGGAGACTTCCTGGAGCAGCTTGTCTTTCGCGGCAAGCGCGCGTCCGGCCGTGCTCAGGCCGGCAACACTGATATAGGAGAGGAGGGAGATGAGCACACAGATGAGCAGCAACGTGCACAGAATCATGCGCCGTACGGTGATGTCTTTCAGAAACTGGTTCATGCGCGTCTTGCCTGGGTTGAGGAACGATTCATAAGTAACAACGGCGTCTCGAATGCCGGGATTTAGCGCCTGTTTCACTTATTTCCTGGCGTGTCATCAAACTGAAAATAAACGTCATTTACGGCAATAAATGGGGTAGTTGACGGTAAATCGGCCCCTACTGCGGGCAAAATGCGTCGAGGTCGGTCGGGGTTAAGTAACAGATCGGGCTGCCGTTAAACAGTCATGTCGAAGTGGGCCGGTACGGATACGCGTGCCGGCGGACCCGTATTTCCTTTTGAGCCACGACCCATGACCCAGATTTCCGCCACCAGTGCGCCCAACCCGGCCTGGCAGGCCGCCAGCGCCAGCGCCGCCGCGCCGGTGCCCGTCTCCAACAGCGTGCAGCCGGCCGCCGTGCAGACCGACTACGCCGTGAGCGGCGCTGCCGTCAGCCTGGGGCTGGGCGCTACCGCGTCCGGCGTGTACCAATCGCCCAGTGCGCTGCCGTCGCTGTCGTCGGCGAACTGGGAGCACGACGCGAACGACGCCATTTCCACCCAGATGGCGGGCAACTATGTCTCGACCACGCTGGCCGGACGTTTCGAGGCGCTCGGCGCCGCCGTCCTGGAACGCTTCCGCGACGATGGCGCGAACTACTCGCAGTCGATCCTGCAGGCGCGGCCCGGCTCGGTGTCGGGGGCGGCACTGCACCAGCGCCAGCACACCCAGGCCGACAACCAGATCACGCTCGCGATCACGACCGCCGGCGGCGCCCGCGTGGAGGTGTCGCTGGGCAGCGACGCCAATGGCCTGGCGGTGTCCCTGAACGTGACCGAAGGCGAGGTCTCCGACGAGGAGCGCGCCGCCATCGCGAACCTGGCAGGCGCCTTCCAGGACGCCGTGGACGGCCTGGCCAGCGAGCCGCCGCGCCTGGCGCTGGGCAAGCTCGGCAGCTTCGACACGACGCTGTTGAGCGCGGTGGACCTGAAGGCGACGGTGAGCCTGGGCAACCAGCACAGCCAGACCGTGTCGTTCCATGCCGATGCCAAGAGCCGCTCGGTGTCGTCCACGGGCCCGGCGGGCACGGTCAGCGTGGACCTGGACCTGTCCAAGCCCACCACCCTGGGCAGCGCCACGCAGCGCGCGGCCGCCGTCGACAGCTACCTGCGCCAGTTCGATGCGGCGCGCACGCGCGGCGAGGGCGACGCGTTCACGATGTCGCTGTTCAAGGACGCCTTCTCCTCGCTGCACGCCGACTACGGCGACGTGGCGGTGCAGCGGCCGGGCCAGGCCGGCGCCAGCGCGCTCAACCGGGCCGACCGCAGCATGCTCAGCGGCCTGGCCGACTTCAATGCCTCGGTGCGGCAGAACTCGGTGTCGCTCAACCCGCGCAAGCCCGAAGAGCTCGACACCTTCACCTACACGGTCTCGCAGCGCACCAACCTGTATGGCAGCGACGCCTTGAACCGCGGCATCACGCAGCAGATCGACAGCCGCCTGTCGGCCAGTTATCACCGCTCGCTCTCGCCGGAGATCAGCCTGATGCTGACCTCGGATCGCGAATCGCAGAACTATTACTACTACCAGGTCGACGACACGAGCAGCAGCCGCACCGACATCGCCTACGAGAACGGCGCGCTGACGCAGGCCCAGCTGACCCAGAGCAGCAACCAGTCGACCCACATGCAGAAGTTCGTGATGGGCGCGATGGTGCAGGAATACACCCTGCCCACCAGCACCTCGCGCACGCACGACCTGACCGCGCTGGTGCGCGAGGCCACGCGTGAGGATGACGGCGCGGGCATGAACCCGCGCGACCAGGTCGAGGCGATCCGCACCCGCCGCTACGAGCAGCTGGCGGCCTCGGTCGCGCGTCTGCGCGGCTGAGCGCGGCGGGCCTCAGCCCTCGCAGCGGCTGACCAGCTCGGCGCGTCCGGCCTCGGCCTGCTCGGCGGCCGTGGTGCCGGTCTTGCGGTCGCGCGCGGCGAACTCGATGCGCACGCGCTGGCTGCCGCCGGCGCTGTCGCGGATGTCGCTCAGGCCTTCGTACAGGCGCAGGCGCCGCTCGTTCCAGTCGTACAGCAGCTGGATCGACGGCGCGGCGAAGCCATACCAGGCATCCAGCTTCAGCCGCAGGCGCAGCATGCGGCTGCCCTCGAACTCGCGGTCGCCGGTATCCACCTCCAGCTCGTAGTCGCGCAGCCGCGAGGGCACCAGGAAGGCGATGACCGGGTCGTGGCGCTGCGTGAGCTGGTGCCAGTGTTCGCGCACGTAGGCGTCGAAGCCGGCATCGATGATCTGGTTGGGCCGCGGCGTGAGCGCCGCGGTGCGCATCGGCTCCGACGGATTGCGCTGGGAATAGACCTCGCGCGACTGGCCATTGCCGCGCACGCCCTGGCGCATGCCGCTGCGCCGGTCTTCCATCTCGTAGTCGGGCGCGGGGTCGTCCACCGCGCCGCGCACCCACTTGCGCGCGAAGGGGGCGCCGTTGGGGCACTGATACAGCACCAGCCGCGTCATGCGCGCGTTCTCCACCACCACCCAATGGGCCTCGCGATACAGCAGCTGCCCGTCTTCTTGGGCGTAGGCCGTGCCGGTGAAGTGTTCGGAGACGGGGCCGGGCGCATTGGGCACGGCATGCGCGCCCGCGCTGCACAGCAGCGCGGCCAGGCAGGCGCCCAGCCAGGGCAGGGGCGCGCGCGGGACGGGGCGATCGACGGACATCATGGCAGCTCTCCGGGCAGGGGCCTGCATGGCGGTGTGCGCGCGGGGGCGCGGCGCACCGCGAACGGGGGTCTGGCGGGTCGGGGTGCGCACGAGGCGGAACGCCGACCCTCATGACGTCATACGTGCGGGAGGGGGCCGCGGATGCGCACCACGCATCGAACATAGCGCGGTCGTCGCAGCACAAGTGGTGCAAGTTGTAAGGCGGTGCTGCGGGCGCGCGCGCTGGCGAACTGTGCGCCGTGCGTGGCGCGCCCGGCGGTTCAGCCGTTGAGGTGTTTGCGGGTGCGCTTGATCTCGTACATGCGCGTGTCCGCCAGCCGCACCGAGGTCTCGGCATCCATGTTGAGCGGGTCCACCGAGACCACGCCCACGCTCGCGCCGGGGTATTCGATCACCCGGTCGCCCAGGCGATAGGTGCCGGCCGTGGCGGCGGCCGTGCGCAGCTGCAGCGTCTGCGCCGCGAGCTGGGTGTCGCTCGCGCCGAGATCGTCGAGCTCGGGATCGGGCGTGGGCCCGGGGCCGACCAGCAGGAACTCGTCGCCGCCGACGCGGCCGACCATGTCGGAGGCGCGCAGGCTCTCGGCCAGGCGCCGGCCCACGGCCTGCAGGAATTCGTCGCCGCACTGGTGGCCGTAGGTGTCGTTGATCATCTTGAAGCCGTCGAGGTCGATCACGCCCACCAGCACGGTGCCGCCGGCGCGCTCGGCGCGCTTGAGCAGGCGCTCCAGCTCCTCGAACACGGCGCGCCGGTTCGGCAGGCCGGTGAGCGTGTCCGTCATGGCGTACGCCATCAGCTTGGCGTTGGCCTGCTGCAGGTTGTCCAGCAGGCGCTCGCGCTCGATGAAGCTTGCCACCAGGTTGGAAAACAGCTTGAGCAGGGCATTGGCATCGGGCGCGAGCTGGCGCTTGCCCGAGCTGGCCGCGCACAGCGTGCCGAGCAGCTTGCCGTCGTCGTTGAGGATGGGCGTGCTGAGGTAGGTCTGGATGCCGAGCTGGCGCGCGGCCTCGGAATCGCCCCAGCAGCTGGCCACGTCGTCGGTATAGAGGCGGTCTTCGTCGATGGCACGCTTGCACAGCGTGTCCGACCACTTGACCGTGAGCCCTTCCGGAATCGTCAGGTCGCCGACGTTGCGCGCGAAGCGCACCTTTTGCTCGTCGCGGTCGAGGTCGATCGAGGTGAGGTAGGTGGACTCCATCCCGGTGACGGTGCTCAACATCTGCAGCAGCGGCCGCGTGAGCGCCTCGATGGATTTTGCCTCCGGCAGCGCGGTGGCCAACTGGGAAAGAATCGGGTCCATTGATGCCTTCGAGTCGGTCGGCGCCCCGGTGCGGCGCGCCGCTCTGGCATGCTAGCCCGTGAGCGCGGGCGGGGGCAAGCCGCCGCCCGCGCGCCCGCGCCGTGCCCGGGTTCAGGGTTGGCAGCTCGCGGGCAGGGTGAGCGGCCACAGCCGCTCTCCCGTCGCGCCGTACAGCACGCGGATCCCGCATTGCAGGCCCGCGCGCGCCAGCACCCGGCCCTGCGTGTCGATCAGCATCGACTGCGCATCGGTGGACACCACCGCGCGCTGGCCGCTGAACGGCGAGGCCGCCACATAGGCCGGCGCGATGGCGAAGATCCCGCGCGCATCGAGATAGCCCACGCTGTCGCCGGCATTGGCCAGCGCCAGGCCGTCGTGGCGCTCGCCGAGATAGCGGTAGGCCACCGGCGGCACCGGCGTGCCGGGCTTGAGCGCCACCGCGCGCGCGAGGTTGTCGCGGTCTTTCAGCACCACCACGTCTTCGGACGGCGTGGTGCCGTAGCCCTCGAGCGTGTGCAGCACCTTGCCGTTCGTGTCGGCGTACTGGATCTCGGGCTCGCCGTCGTCGTCGAGGCGCTGGTTGATCAGCCACTTGCCGTCGGCCGAGGCCTGCCAGTCGCCCGGCGGCAGCGTGGCCACCGTCTTGCCCGCGCCGTCGATCAGGCGGGGTTCGTTGGCGTAGCCCAGCGGCATCACGGCGCGCGCCGGCTGGCCGCTGAACGGCGTGCCGGGCGTTTCGGTGCGCAGTTGCCAGCCGCCTTGCGCGTCGAGATAGCCGAACTCCGGCTGGCGGCTGATCTGCATCCAGCGGCCGGCGCGGGTGTAGTAGCCATTGCCCAGCGCGATGGGTTCGGCGCCGTCGGCGCCCACCAGCCAGCGCTGGCTCCCCGCATGCAGCACGATGAGGCCGTCGTCCTGCCGCTCCGACGCGCCCAGGCCGGGCTGCCAGCCGAGCACGTCCTTGCCCTCGGCGTCCACCAGTTTGACCAGCGGCGGCTCGGCGTCCTCGGCGTCGGGGTCGACCGGCGTGTCCTGCGCCTGCTGCACCAGCCAGAGTCCGCCGTTGACGCGCTCGATCCCGGCGTAGTCGGCCGGAATGTGCCAGTTGCCCTGGGCGTCGATCACGCCGACCCGGCCGGGCGCCAGCGCCGCGACGGCCTTGCCGTCGACGAAGGGCCGCACCCAGGCGAGCTGCGGGCTCATCACTTCCTGGCCCGCGCGCAGGTCGTACAGGCCCCAGCGCGCATCGGCGGCGGCGTCGCGCACGTAGCGCGCCATGCCGGCGCCGATCGGCTCGAGGGCGAAGTTCTCCGGCAGCGCATGGATCTTGCCGTCGCGGTCGATCAGCTGCACCTGGTCGTCCTGCAGCGCGTAGGCGTAGCCATGGTCGAACAGACCGATGTGCTTCTGCGGCGGCAGCGACATGGGCTTGCCGCGCGCATCGAGCAGCACCACGCCGGCGTCGGTGGTGGCGGCGAAGCGCACCTGGTCGGCCGCCACCGGCGCCGCGGGCGGGCCGTAGTCGTCGTCAGGTTCCAGCACGTTGACTTCGTGCCACGACGGATCGGTGACCAGCGTGCCGTCGGCCAGCAGCAGGGCGGGGCCGCTCTCGCACTGGCAGTGGCTCGCGCGGCTCATCGCGACCGGCGCCTGCGGATCGCTGAAGGGCAGCTTCACCAGCAACAGGTCGGCCGAGGCCTTCATGGTGGCCTCGTCCATCAGCAGGTGGCCATCGGCATCCACGATGTTGAGCAGACGCTGGCCGCCATCGCGCAGCCAGAGCCGGCCCGCGCGCACTTCGGCGTGGCCGAGCTCGGTCATCCAGGCCGGCGCCTGGTCGCCATGCATCCAGGTCCCCTTGGGCGTGAGCAGGCTGTAGCGGCCGGACGCGGTGTCGCGGAACACGACGTAGCCGTCGATCTCGTCCGCGACCTCGAGCGAGCCCTTGGCGCCCAGCGTGAGCGCGCTCTCCTGGCCCGGAACGAGCGCCTTGAGCACGTCGCCGTCCGGATAGATAAGGAAGGCGCCCTGCACGGCGGTCTGCTGCGCGTCTTTTTCCTTGAGCGTGACGCGTTCGCGGCCCTCGCCGTCGATCACCACCCAGCCCTTGTACTCGGGCAGCTGGGCCGACCAGAAGTTGCTGCGGTCGATGCGATGGATGCGCTCGAAGCCGCGGCCACGGCCGATCTCCGTGCCCTTGCGGTCGATCAGCACGACCTCTTCTTCGGCCACCGCCAGCGCGAGCGGGGCGCCGTCGGTGACCTCGATCTCGTGATAGGTGGGCTGGATCTTCCAGTCCAGGCCCTCGTCCTCGAGCACCCCGTACCGTCCTTCCTCGTTGCTGCCCACGATCAGGCCGGGGCCCAGCGTCTTGTGCAGCTGGATGGCGCTGTCGCCGTACTGCCGCACGCCGTCGTCGCTGCGCAGTTCCTGGTGATAGATCACGTTGACCTGCGCCGGCAGGCCATCACGCAGCATGACCTCCTGCACGGTGTGGTCGAAGGCCGCGCCCACCTGGCGCCCGTCGCGGTCGATGAGCTTGCGCACGCCCTTCTCGTGCACCAGCGCGAGGCCGCTCGACACGAAGTCCTCGACCGCATCGAAGCGGGCGGGTACGGCGAACTTGCCGCGCGTGTCGATGAAGCCCCATTTGCCGCGGCGCTTGACCGCGGCGCGGCCATTGCGGAAATCGCGCGCCTCCTCGAAGCGCGGCACGATGGCGAGCCTGCCGTTCTCGTCGAGAAAGCCCCAGGCGTGGCGGCCCAGGCTTGCGTCGGTCGGCACGCGCTCGATCTCCTCGAGCGCCGAGGGCAGCAGCACGGCGGCGCGCCGTTCGGAAAGGTTGCGGATGCAGGCATTGACGTGCGAGGCCGGCATGGGATCGTCGGCCACGTAGTCGGCGGGCGCCGCGCAGTTCGGCAGGCCGACCATCTCGGCGGCCGCGCCGCTGCCGAAGCCTTGCAGCGCCAGCGCGAGCAGGGTCAGGCGCAGGGGGGAAGAGAACTTGGACATCACGGATTCTTCGCGGCTTGGGGGTTGGCCGGGGCGGCGGTGGTGAGGGCGCGGGCGCGCTGGCACGTCAGCGGTTCGCGCGGCCAGGTGACGCGGCCGTCGGCGTCCAGCACGGCCAGCACGCCGCACAGCGGCAGCAGGCGCGCCATCGGCTTGCCGTCGGTGTCGATGAACTGCAGCTGGCCCGGCACGCGCACCAGGGCGCGGCCGCCGGCGAAGTCGTTGGCTTCGAGATAACGCGGCGGGATCGCATAGCGGCCGGTGGTGTCGATGTAGCCGAGCCACTTGCCGCTGCGGTCCGCGCGCTGGGCCCAGGCGCGGCCCTGCTTCATCGCGCCCAGCTTGTCGAAGTAGGGGCCCACGATGCGCACGCCCGCCGCGTCGAGCAGGCCGAAGCGGCCGTGCTCCTCGCGGTACGGCACCACGCCTTCGCTGGCATGGTCGTCGTCGATGGCGTAGGTGCCGGCGAGCGTGGTGACGAGGCGGCCCTGCAGGTCGGTGACGCGGGTCTCGCGGCGTTCGTCGTCGCTGAACGCGATGCGCTTCATCGAGGCGAGCGGCATGCCGTCGCCGAGCTGCGGCAACACCTTGCGCCCCTGCTCGTCCACCACGTAGTAGTGGCCCTCGGTGTAGAGGCGCGCCAGCGCCTCGGGCTGCACGAAGAAGGGATTGAACTCGCCCTGCTCGGGCGCGATGCGCCAGTTGCCGCGCGCATCGATCGCGCCGTTGCCCCCGTCGAACGACAGGTGCAGCCAGTTGCCGTAGACCTCGTGGCGCCCCGGCTGGGTGCGCGCGACCTGCACGCTGGTGCCGATCGGGCCGACCAGCACCAGCGAGCCGTCGTCGCGCTGGCCGAGCCAGCGGTCGTTGCCGAGCTTGCGCGGCTCCTGGCGGAAGGGTTCGCTGCTGCGGCCGGTGCGCAGATCGATGAGGCGGTAGTTGTCGTTGCGCTCGCGGACCCGCAGGATGCCGCCTTCCTGGAAGTTGAAGCTGTAGCCGCCCTCGAAGGTCGGCGCCACCACCCACTTGCCGTTCAGGTCGATCACGCCCCACTTGCCGTCGCGCTCGGCGGCGGCCCAGTCGCCGGTGAATTCCTGCAGCGAGTCGTACATGCCGTCGCCCACGGGGGCGTTGCGTTTGATGCTCCACAGGCCCCATTGCTCGCGGCCTTTGCGGCCGCGCTCGCGATAGCGCAGCACGTCGCCGCGCAGGCGGTCGCCGTCTTCGGCGATGCGGGCGGGCAGCGGCACGGGCTTGCCATGGGCATCGATCAGCACGGGCTTGTCGCCGCGGCCCCGACCGGTATAGGCCCAGGTGTAGTCGGCATTGAAGTACTCGATGCCGCTGAACGTCGGCGCAACCTGCCAGTCGCCGTTGGCGTCGACCGCACCCATCTTGCCGTCCTTGGTCCGAACGGCGACGGGCATGCGGCGGTCGTCGCCGCCGATCTCGGCCCACTCCGGGCGCGACACGAGCTCGCCGGACAGCGTCAGCAGCGCGGGCGGGCGTTCGTAGTCGCGCGCCGTCAGGTAGGCCAGGGGCAGCTGGCGCGCGCCGGCCGCGGCGTCGGCGTCGCGGCCGGCGCTGAAATGCCAGAGCCGGTAGGCGCCCATGGCGTTGACCGTGGCGGGCGAGAGCAGCGGGCGGCCGTCGCGCTCGTAGACCTGCACCACGCGCGCGCCTTCCCAATCCTCGGCGCCGGCGACGTCGACGGCGGCGTCGTCCGCATCCTGCGCATCGGCGGCGACGGCCGGCGCCGCGCCGGCCACGTCGGCGGCCGCCGTGGCGTCGGCCGCCGCAGCATCGGCTGCCGCGGCATCGGCCGCCGCAGCAGCGGCTGCCGACCGCGCGGTGTCGTGTTCGGTACTGTCGGCGGCCGGGCCGGCCTCGGTGGCGGGCGGCGAGACGGCCGCGTCGGCCTCCTCGGGCGCCTCCGTGACCGCCTCGGCGACCGCATCCGGCGCCATCGGGGGCGGCGGCACGACGACGGCCTGCGGCGGCGGCATGCCCGGGGGCGACGGTGGCGTGGGCGGCGCGATCGTCGGCGTGGCGTCGGGGCGCGTCTGGCTGACCCAGGCGCGGCCGTTGCGGAATTCGATCGAGTAGTGGCCCGCGTCGAGCGTCACCGGCTTGCCCTGCGGCGGCACCAGCATCGTGCCCTGCTCGCCCTGCACCAGGATCCAACCCTCGCGCTGGTCGAGCCGCAGGTATTCGGCCGGATCCTGCATCACGGTCTGGAGCCGCGCATCCACCACGATGAAGCCGCCTTCCGTGCGTTGCAGCGCCCAGAGACTGTCGCCCACGTTCTGCACGCCGCGGTAGCGCGCTTCGTCGGCCGGCTTGCCGCTGGCCCCGTCGACCACCTGCCAGGTGTCGTCGCGAAGCACGGCGAAGTGCGTGCCGATGCGGCGCGGCGCCTCGCGCGAGCGCAGCACGTCCGGCCGCACGGCCCAGCGGCCCTGGTCATCGAGCATGCCCCATTCGCCGCCGTAGCGCGAGCTGCGCGATTGCGCGGGCAACAATCCGCCCTGCGGCTCGCCCAGCGCCATCACGTCGTCGGGCAGCGCGCGGGCCTTGCCCGTGCGGGTGTCGAGCAGCAGCGCCGTGCTCGGGCCTTCCATGGCGGCCAGGCGCTGGCCCGGCTGGAAACCCCAGGTGCGCGTGCCGAGCGGGAAGGTCTTCAGGACCTTGCCCTGGCGGTCGATGAGCACATCGTGCTCGTTCAGGGTGACGAGGGCGCTGCCTTCGGCGTTGAAGCCGGTGGCGCTGTCGAAACGCGGCGCGATGGCCCACTTGCCCTGCCGGTCGAGATAGCCCCATTTGCCGTCCTGCATCGCGGCCGCCAGGCCGTTCTGGAACGGCTCGGCCTCGGCATAGGACGGGCCGATCGCCACGCGGCCCTGTGCATCGATGTAGCCCCAGCGCGCATCGTCGCCCTCGCCGGCCGCGAGCTTGACGGCCGCCAGGCCTTCGCTGAAGTCGCGCGCGCAGTCGGTGTCGCGCATCGTGTTCGAGACGCAGGTGTTGGCCCAGGTCCAGGTGGCGTCGGCCGCGTCCTGCTGATCGACCAGCGGCACGGGCGGCGGCGGATCGGCCGCAGGCGTGTCCGCCTGGGCCCGGGCCTGGGCCGACAGCGCGCATGCGACCGCCAGGGCGGCCCAATGCAGGGCAGGGTGCGGGCGGGTGCGCCCGGATGGTTGCGGGCGCGCGCGATCGCGCCCGTGCGTTCCTTCAGCCGTTCTCATGCAGTCCCCCCGGACGCTGCCGTCCGGCCTCTAACACTCGATCACACCCGGCCCATGCCGGGCGTGGCTAGGCTTCGCACGCGCGGCGGGCGGCCGGACAAGGCGGCCTTGCAGGGCGCGCGGTGCGAAGCGGCAACGGCGCGCGGCCGGGCGGTCCTGCTCGAAGACCGTCTGGCCGCGGGCCAACGCAAAGCGGCTCAGGCGAGCCCGGCCCGAGGGGCCGCATTGCAGGCAATGGCTTGCGCGGAAGTGTACTGACTTGGGATGGCGCGGCGCGACGCAGGCGTGACCAAACTTGTCTGAACCGTGACGAGTTTTTGCGTGCGCGGCCGCGCACGGCGCGGCACGCGCGTCAGGCGCGCGCGCGCAGCCGGGCCAGGGCCTCGAACAGGTGTTCGCTGCGGTAGGGCTTGGGCAGGTAGTCGAAGCGGATGTCGCCGTCGAAACGGGCCTGCAAGGCCGGGGAGGGCGCGCCGCTGACCATGAGCAGGGGCAGCGCGGGATGAAGGCTGCGCAACTGGGCGGCCAGGTCGGCGCCGCTCATGTCGGGCAGGCCGACGTCGATCAGCGCGGCGCTGAACGCCGGCGCGGCGTCCTGGCCGATGACGCCGAGCGCTTCGCCGCCGGTGGCGGCCAGGGTGGCATCGTAGCCTTCGCCGTCGAGCATCTCGGCGGTGAGTTCGCGCAGCAGTTCGTCGTCTTCGACCACCAGCACGCGCGGGCGCGCGCCGGCCGGGGCGGTGCGCTGCGCCGCGGCCGCGGAGATCGAGCCGACCGGCGGCGCACTGACGACCGCATCGGCTGCCGTGCTGGCCGCCGCACTCGCCGCGGAGCTGCCCGCGCTGTCGAGCTGCATGCGCACCATGCGGGCCAGGTCGTGGTGTTCGTAGGGCTTGGCCAGCAGCGCCACGTCGGCGTCGAGCCGGCCCTGGCGCAGCAGCGATTCGGCCGCGTAGGCCGAGGTGTAGAGCACCGGCAGCGCGGGACGGCGTTCGCGCACCGCGGCCGCCAGCTGGCGGCCGTTCATGCCCGGCAGGCCCACGTCGGTGAACAGCAGGTCGATGCGTGCCGGCGTGTCGATCAGCGCCAGCGCGGCCTCGGCATGGGCCGCGGCCAGGGTCTGGTAGCCCAGGGCCTGCAGCGCGTCCAGGGCGTGCTCGCGCACGCCGTCGTTGTCTTCGACGACCAGCACCGTTTCGCCTTCGCGCGCGCGCGCAGGCGGGGCGGCAGGATCGGTTTCGGGCAGGGCCTGCTCGGTGGCGGCGGCGGTGGTGCGCGGCAGGAACAGGTCGATCGTGGTGCCCTTGCGCAGCGCGGAGGCGATGCGCACGTGGCCGCCCGACTGCGCCACGAAACCGTAGACCTGGCTCAGGCCCAGGCCCGTGCCGTGGCCGGCGGCCTTGGTGGTGAAGAAGGGCTCGAACACCTTGGCCATGGTGGCCTCGTCCATGCCGACGCCCGTGTCGGAGATGCGCAGCATCAGGTAATCGCCGGGCCGCACGCCTTCCTGGCGCGCGCAGTAGTCGGCATCGAGCGTGGTGTTTTGCGTGCGCAGGCGCAGCGACCCGCCGTCGGGCATGGCATCGCGCGCATTCACCGCCAGGTTGATGATGGCGTTCTCGAGCTGGTTCGGATCGGCCTCCACCGGCCAGGCGTCGTCGGCCAGCGTGAAGTCGAGCGTGATCTGCTCGCCCAGCGTGCGCGCCAGCAGCTCCGACAGCCCGCGCGTGAGGCCGTTGAGATCGAGGCGGCGCGGCGCGAGCGGCTGGCGCCGCGAGAAGGCCAGCAGGCTGCCGGTGAGCTCGGCGGCACGGCGCGCGCCGCTGGCCGCGTTGGCCAGCGCATCGCGCTGCTGCTGCGTCAGGGGCGACTTGGAACGCTGCACGCGTTCGAGGTTGCCCAGGATGATGGTGAGCAGGTTGTTGAAGTCGTGCGCCACGCCGCCGGTGAGCTGGCCCAGCGATTCCATCTTCTGCACCTGGCGCAGGCGCGATTCGAGCTCGCGCCGGTCGTCCACGTCGCGGCCGGCGGCGTAGAAGTGGCCGGCCTCGGTGGGCACGAAGGTCCAGGCATACCAGCGCTGGCGCGTGCCCACCTGCAGGCGCAGGTCCACGTCGCGCAGCACCTCGCCGCGCGCGCTGCGCGCCATGGCCTGGCGCGCGGGCTCGCGGTCGGCCGGCGCCACCTGGTCGGCGAACGACAGGCCGCGCAGGTCGGAGGCGTCGAGCGCCATCATGCTGGCCGGATTGGCGCTCTGGATGATGCCCTGCGCGTCGCAGATGATGAACAGATCCTGGCTCAGGCGCCACACCACGTCGCGTTCGCGCGTGCGGGTCTGCACCGCCGCCTCCAGCGAGGCGTTGATTTCCTGCAGGCGCGACTCCGCCGTGCGCCGGGCCTGCCGTTCGCGCGCCTCGGTGAAGGCGCGCTCCACGGCGGCGGGCAGGCGCGCCAGGCGCTGCTTGACCACGTAATCGGTGGCGCCGCGCTTGAGCGATTCGATCGCCACCTCTTCACCCAGCGTGCCGGAGACGAAGATGAAGGGCGTGTGAGGGGCGACGGCATGCGCCATGTCGAGCGCGCTCATGCCGTCGAAGGCCGGCAGCACGTAATCCGCGAGGATCAGGTCGTAGCTGCGTTCCTGCAGGGCATTGGCGAAGGCCTGTCGCGTCCAGACGCGGTTGATCGATGCGTCCAGGCCGCCCCGGCGCAGGTACTCCTGCACCAGTTCGGCGTCGAGGTCGCTGTCTTCGAGCAGCAGAATGGAAAGCGACTGGCGATTCATGCGTTCAGGCGGGGGTGACTTTCATCGGCACGGTGCGAACCTTGCCCGGATGTGTTTCGTTCAGGATGGCCCAGAACATGCCGAGCTCGCGGATGGCGCGGAAGAAATCCTGGAAGTCCACCGGCTTGACGACGAAGGCGTTCACGCCCAGGTCGTAGCTCTTGACCAGGTCCGACTCCTCGCGCGAGGCGGTCAGCATGACCACCGGGATGTGGCGGGTGTCGGGATTCTTCTTGATGCGCTCCAGCACCTCGAGGCCGTCGATCTTGGGCAATTTCAGATCGAGCAGCACCACGGCGGGATCGCCATCGGAGCGGCCCGCGTGTGCGCCCTGCGACAGGAGCCAGTCCAGCGCTTCGACGCCGTCGCGGGCGGTGATGACCTCGTTCGCGAGCTGGCTGCGCTCCAGCGCGACGAGCGTGAGCTCGAGGTCCTTGGGGTTGTCTTCGACCAGCAGTATTTTTTTCAGTGAACTCATGTGCGGACGTCCTGCTTGTCAGGCAAGGCAAAGTAAAAGGTGGCGCCGTGGTCGACCTGGCCTTCGGCCCAGGCCCGGCCGCCGTGGCGTTCGGCAATCCGGCGCACATTCGCCAGGCCGATTCCGGTGCCCTCGAACTCTTCCATGCGGTGCAGCCGCTGGAATACGCCGAAGAGCTTGTTGACGTAGGCCATGTCGAAACCGACGCCATTATCTGCGAAACGATAGACGATTTCTCCGTTTTCGCGTGTGCTCGAAATGCGGATCACGGCGGGGTCGCGCGGACGGGTGTATTTGATGGCGTTGCCGACCAGATTCTGCACCACCTGGCGCAGCATGCCGCCGTCGCCCCAGGCCGGCGCGAGGTCATCGACCTGCCATTCGATACGGCGTCCTTCCGTGCTGCTGCTGAACACGTCGCGGGTGTCGTGCACCAGCCGGTTCATGTCGATCTGGGTCGGCGCCAGCGTGGAGCGGCCGACCTGCGAGAAGCCCAGCAGGTCGTCCACCAGCTGGCCGGCGGTGAAAGCCGATTCGATGATGGTGTCCACGTACCGGGTCGCGCGCTCGTCGTCGCGCACGCCCTCGGTGTCTTTCAGCAGCTCGGCATAGCCCACGATGTGGCGGAACGGCGCCCGCAGATCGTGCGACACCGAATAGGAAAACGCCTCCAGCTCCTTGTTGCTGCGCTTGAGCTCATCGGTCAGGGCGGCCAGCTCCTCGGCCTTGCGCATCACGATGCTCAGGATGGCGGCGCGGAACGATTGCGCGGTGTCGACCTCGGGCGCGCTCCAGGGATGGGCCTGGTCGCGCACGGTTTCCTTCCAGATCTCGAACGAGTTGCGCGGATGCAGCGGCCCGCTCGCGGGGGACGGCTTGCGCGGGTCGCCGCCCCAGTTCACCGTCTGCACCACTTCGGGGCGGAACCACAGCACATAGCTGTTGTGCATCTGCGAGATCGAGATCGCCAGCATGCCGCTGGCCGTGTCGCCCCATTGCGCCGCCTCCGGGATCGCGTCGCGCAGGCGCTGGGTGGCATACACCTCGCGCATCGGCTGCTCGCGCGCCAGCCAGTCGGCGATCAGCCGCAGCTGCGATTCGCCGGGCGTGGCGCCGACGGTGCGGACCTCGCCCGCGAACAGCACGGCCGCGCCCTGGGCATTGGCCAGCGCCAGCAGGTCCTCGGGGTGCGCCACCAGGCCGTCGACGAAGTGCTTTTCGGCCGCCATGTCGGCCAGCAGCCGGGCCTGGATGCTCTGCAGCGACACGCGTTCGAGCGCATCCGCGGCGCGGGCACGGCGCGAGAGCTGCATGCCCAGCACCTGGGCGATCAGGTCGCAGGCGGTGCGGATGTGCAGCGGCGCGCGCTTGGCCTGCGCGTGGTGGCACGACATCAGGCCCCAGAGCCGGCCGTCTTCCATGATGGAGAACGACATCGACGACGGCGTGCCCATGTTGCGCATGTATTGCACATGGACCGGGGAGACGCTGCGCAGCGTCGAATAGGTGAGGTCGAGCGGCGCGCGGGTCTGCGGGTTGAGCGCCGGCACCAGCGGCACCGGCGCGTACTCGATGTCGGGGATCAGCCGCACGCGATTGACGCGGTAGAGCTCGCGCGCCTGCGCGGGGATGTCGCCGGCGGGAAAGCGCAGGCCGAGATAGGAGGGCAGGGCCTGGTTGCCCGATTCGCCCACCACCGTGCTGTGCCAGTCTTCGTCGAAGCAATAGATCAGCACCCGGTCGAAACCGGTGATGCGGCGCACCTCGGCGGCGGTATAGGCGTGCAGCTCCTCGAGCGAGGTGGTGGCGGGCACCCGCTCCATGTACTCGCGGATATGGGGATAGAGCGTGTCGAGCGAGCCCGACGGGGCGCCCGCCTGCACCTCGAACTCGAGCACCAGCGTGCCGGGCGCGGCGCGGAACATCGTGGCGTGGTAGGCGGCGCCGGAAACCTCGAGCGGGCCGAGATACACGGCACGCTCGTCGGGAGGCGTTCCGGGCAGGATGGCCATCAGCCCGGCGCCGAACACCTTGCGCACGTCCTGCCCGAGCAGGCTGGCGGTGTCGTGGCCGAGCAGCGGCCCCGCATTGGCACTGACCTGCTCGATGGCGTAGGTCGAGGCGTCGAGGGCGATCAACAGCCCGTGAGGCTGGATGCTGCCGGGGATACGGATCGGTTCATTCTCGCACGCGGCGAGATTCAATTCCGGCGCGGGCGTGGACGAAGCGTTGATGACCATGGACAAATCCTGATTGCGAGGCACTAGTATTGCATGCAGACGCAACCGGGGACGGTCACGCGATGTGTCGGCACGCCCACTTTGTTTCGCGAGGCATGACGCCAACGCGTTCTGGCAACATCATGTCACGCCAGCAAGCCTCGTGCCCGGGCGAGTCCCGATGGCGCGGCGGCGTGGCCCCGGTAAGATCGCGCGCCATGAACGTACGATTTCTCGAATCGCTGGTGTGGGTCGCCCGCCTCGGCAGCTTCAAGGCCGCCGCCGACCGCCTGTGCACCACGCCCGCCGGGCTGTCCAGCCGCATCGCCACCCTGGAGGCGCAGCTGGGCGTGCGGCTGTTCGATCGCGACAGCCGCGCCGCGACGCTCACGCCCGACGGCGCGCGGCTGCTGCCGCACGCCGAACGCATGCTCGCCGTCCAGGCGGAGATGCTGGCCGAGGCCGGCCAGGGCGGTGCGCTGCGCGGCACGCTGCGGCTGGGCGTGGTGGAGACCGTGGCGTCGACCTGGCTCGCGCCGCTGATCGCGCGCTACGCCGATCAGTACCCGCGCGTCACGCTCGAGGTCGAATCGCTCGACACGCCGGCGCTGCACGAGCGGCTGCTGCGCGGCGCGCTCGACTGCGTGGTCACGACCGAGGCGGTGCCCCACGGCCTGGCCGAGAACCGCCCCATCACCCGCCTGGCCACCGCCTGGTACGCCCACCCGTCGCTGCTGGCGCGGCTGCCCGCGCATGCGCCGGGCTTCGCCGACCTGGCCGCGCTGCCCATCGTGGCCTTCACGCGCGAGTCGCCGCTGCACCGTCCCATCGTGCGCGCGGCCCAGGAGGCCGGGCTGGCCGGGGCCGTCCGGGTGCACCATTTCTCGTCGCTCGGCGCGATGACCGCGCTGGTCCGGGCCGGCTTCGGCGTGGCGCTGTTGCCCTGCGCCGCGGTGCCGGCGGAGCGGGGGCCGGAGGCGCTGGTGGCGCTGGACGTGCGGCCGGCCCCGCAGCCCCTGCCGCTGATCGCGAGCCAGCGGCTGGACCAGGCCGCGCCGCTGGCCGATGCCATGCTGGCGCTGGCGCCCGCGGTCTGCGCCGCCTATTTCGCCGAGCGCGGCGAGGCCCGGCGCTGCCTGGCGGACCATTAAGAAATTCTTGTCGGCGGCGCACAGATTTTCGCGCTTGTGGGCCGGGCACGGGCTCTCTAAGCTGCGCCCATGAACTCCGACACCGCCCCCCACATCGCCAAGCCGCACCGCGAATTCTTTCGCATCGCGTTCGACACCGATCCGCTGCCCGGCGTGGGCTGGCGGCCGGTGGCGGGCTTCGACGGCCGCATCCAGGAGCTGATCCTGGCCGACAATCTCGATCCGCTGCGCCGCCGCGGCAGCCGCACGCGGCTGGCGCGCTGGGCGCCCGGCACGCTGCTGCCGGCCCCGGTCAGCCATGACTTCCATGAAGAGGTGTTTCTCGTGAGCGGCGACCTGGTGGTGGGCTGTGACGCGCACGGCGAGGGCGGCGAGGTGTTTCTCGCGCACACCTACGCGTGCCGCCCGCCTGCGGTGCCGCACGGCCCGTTCGTGTCGCGCGGCGGCTGTGTGATGCTGGAATTCCAGTACTACGACGCGCTCGGCTGAGTTACGGCGCGGCCGGCGATTTTCGGCGCGGCCAGCGGTTTACGGCGCGGCCGGCGGTTTACGGCGCGGCCGGCGGTTTACGACGCGGCCGGCAGGTCGGGCCGGGTGAGTCGTTGCACGCGCAACGCCAGCGCGTCGAAGTCCACCGGCTTGCTGACGATGTCCACGCCCGGACCGCGCTCGTCTTCCGAAACCGCATCGGCGCCGTAGCCGGTGATGAACAGCACGGGCAGCGCGGGCAGCCGCTGGCGTGCCTCCGCGGCCACGTCGCGTCCGCTCATGCGCCCCGGCAGGCCGAGGTCGGTGATGAGCAAATGGATCACGGGCGTGGCATCGAGCTGCGCCAGCGCGCCCGGGCCGTCCGCGGCCTCGACGACCCGATAACCCAGTTCGCGCAGGATCTCGGCCGTGAGGCTGCGCACCGCCTCTTCGTCGTCGACCACCAGCACGGTCTCGCCGCGTGCCTCGTGCTGCGCGGGCGCCGCCGGCAGCGCCTGCGCGGCGTCGGCGTGCGACAGCGCGTCGGCATGGCGCGGCAGGTAGAGCGTGACCGTGGTGCCCGCGCCGGGCTGCGAACGCACGCCGACGTGGCCGCCCGACTCGCGGACGAAGCGATACAGGATCGGCAGGCCCAGGCCGGTGCCCTGGCCGGTCGCCTTGGTAGTGTAGAAGGGCTCGAAGATGCGGGCCACGGTGTCGGCCGACATGCCGCAGCCGGTGTCGATCACGCTGACGGCGAGATAGGGGCCCGGCGCGGCACCCAGCGTGCGCGCCCGGGCCGCGTCGAGCGTCGCGTTGGCGGTCTCGATCACGAGGTCGCCGCCGGCCGGCATCGCGTCGCGCGCGTTGATGCAGAGGTTGAGCAGCGCATTCTCGAGCTGGTGCGCATCCGCGCGCACGGCCCACGGCGCGTGGACGAGTCGCAGGCGCAGGGTGATCGACGGCCCGATGCTGCGCGTGATGAGTTCGGCCATGCCGCGCACCAGCAGGTTGGGATCGATCGGCCGAGCGTCGAGCGATTGCGGGCGCGAGAACGCCAGCAGGCGCTGCGTCAGCGCGGCGGCGCGTTTGACGCCGGCCTGCGCGATCTCGAGATAGCGCGAGATGTCGGCGGTGGGATCCTGCGCCTGGCGCAGCGCGATCAGGTCGAGGCTGCCGGTGATGCTCGACAGCAGGTTGTTGAAATCGTGCGCGAGCCCGCCCGCGAGCTGGCCCACCGCTTCCATTTTCTGGGTCTGGTGCAGCAGCTCCTGGGCCTCGCGCAGGGCCTGTGCCTGGCGGCGCTCGGCGGCCACGCGGCCGGTGGTCTCGATCACGGTGTCGAGCATGCCCACCACCACGCCGTGCTCGTCGCGCACCGGGCTGTAGCAGAACGTGAAGGCGGCGTCTTCCTCTTCGCCATTGCGCTCGATGCGCAGCGGGAAATCCTCGATGAAGGTGGCTTCACCGGCGAAGGCGCGCTCGGCGATCGGGCTGATGGCGTGCCAGGCCTCGGCCCACACGTCGCTGAAGGGGCGCCCCATGGCCTCGGGCTTGCGGCCCAGGATGGGGTGGAATGCCTCGTTGTAGATCGTGATGAGCGACGGGCCCCAGGTCAGGCAGCAGGGGAACTTCGACGCGGACACCATCTCCGCCGCCACCTGGAGGGCCAGCGGCCATTGCGAGATCGGCCCGATCGGGGTGCGAGACCAGTCGCAGGCGCGGATGCGCTCGGTGAGGATCAGGCCATCTGGCGGGAGTTGCGTAGGCTCGGCGAGCGCATGCATGGAAAGGGCGCCAGTGGTGTTCGGGCTTTGATTCTAGCCCCATTTCACCGGCGCCCCGGATAAATCACCTGTCGTCGCCTGCGGTCAGGCGCCGCGCTGCGGTAGCAGGCGCAGGGTCAGCGCGCCGAGCGCGGCCACCATCGCCAGTGCGGTCACGCCGAGCCAGCCGGCATGCGTGAGGGCGAGGCTGCCGAGCGCCGCGCCGCCGGCCATGCCGATGAACATGCTCACCATCAGCACCGCATTGAGACGGCTGCGCGCGGCCGGGTCCAGGCCATACACGATGCTCTGGTGGGCGATCAGGGTCACCTGCACGCCGAGGTCGAAGCCGAGCGCGGCCCCCGCGAGCAGCACCAGACCGGCCTCGGGCGAGAGCGAGGGCAGGGCGAACATGGTGGCGAACGACACGGCGGTGAGCGCCGCGCCGATGCGCGTGACCAGCGCGGGGCCGCGGCGGTCGGCCAGCTTGCCGGCGAGCGGCGCGGCCACGGCACCCGCGGCACCGGCCAGGCCGAACGCGCCCGCGGCACCCGCGCCGAGATGGAACGGCGCGCCGTGCAGCATCACGGCCAGGGTCGACCAGAAGGCGCTGAAGCCGATCGACAGCAGGCCCTGTGCCAACGCCGCGCGGCGCAGCTTCGGATACTGGCGCCACAGGGCGGCCAGCGAGCGCAGCAGCGCGCCATAGGGCAGTTGCGAGGTCGGCGCGAAGTTCGGCAGGCCGCGCCACAGGGCCGCGCCGAGCAGCGCGATGCTCACGGCGGCCGCCATGAACATGGCGCGCCAGCCGAAGTGCTCGGCCACGAAGCCGCTCACCACGCGTGACAGCAGGATGCCCAGCAACAGGCCGGTCATGACCACGCCCACGGTCTTGCCGCGCACCTCGACCGGCGCCAGCGTGGCCGCGGCCGGCACGATGTCCTGCGCCAGGGTGGCCGACAGGCCCACCACGAAGCTGGCGCCCAGCAGCAGGCCGATGCCGGGGGCGGCGCCGCTGGCCAGCAGGGCCACGAAGAGCAGCGTGGTCTTGATCAGGATGATGCGCTTGCGGTCGTAGCGATCGCCCAGCGGCGCCAGCAGCAGGATGCCGGCGGCATAGCCCAGTTGGGTCAGGGTGGGCATCCAGCCCAGGGCGGCGTCGCTGGCGTGGATGTCGGCGCCCAGAATGCCCAGCATGGGCTGGCTGTAGTAGATCGAGGCCACGGCGAGGCCGGCGCCCAGGGCGAGCAGCAACAGCAGGGCGGCCGGCATCTGGGCCGTTTCGCTGGCCGGCGGCAGCGCGGCTGTATGCGTTGTTTGAATGGTGGACATGATGGGCAGATCCCGAGTTCGTAGAGTGACGAGATGGATTTTGCGCCGCACCATGCGCGCTGTGTAGACGCCATTCGGGTACATGGGTTATACGTTCGGCGTATGCCAACCATCCCTAAAGCCGCCCAGGCCCCCCTCGACGCTGGCGCGGGCGCCGATCGCATGCTGCTGATCGAGACCTTCGTGCGCATCGTCGATGCCGGCAGCCTGTCCGCGGCCGCCCAGCAGCTCGGCAGCACCCAGCCCACCATCAGCCGGCGGCTGCAGGCGCTGGAACGGTCGCTCGGCGTGCGCCTGCTGCAGCGCTCGACCCACGCCATGAATCTCACTGACGACGGGGTGCGCTGCTACGACCGCGCCAAGGACCTGATCGCGAGCTGGCAATCCTTCGAGAGCACGGTGCGCGGCGCCAACGACGAGCCGGCCGGCACGCTGCGCGTGGTCGCCCCGCACGCCTTCGGCCAGCAGCAGTTCGTCACGCCGCTGGCCGAGTACCTGGCCCGCTACCCGCGCATGAACGTGGAATGGTCGCTGCACGACCGGCCTCCCCAGTTCATCGCCGACGGCATCGACTGCGCCATCCAGGTGGGCCTGCCGCCCGATCCCGACGTGGTGGCGGTGCGGCTGGGCGAGGTGCCGCGCATCGTGGTGGCCGCGCCCGAGCTGCTGGGCGGCGGGCCCGTTCCGCAGCATCCGCGCGAACTCGGCGCGCTGCCCTGGGTGGCGCTGCGCATGTTCTACCGCGACGAGGTCACGCTGGCGCACGCGCAGTCCGGCGCCACCGAAACCTTCCCGATCGCGCCGCGCCTGTCCACCGACGGGCTCTATGCCGTGCGCACCGCGGCGGTGCTGGGCGTGGGGGCGGGCATCGTGTCCGCCTGGGCGGTGGCCGACGAGCTGGCCGACGGCCGGCTGGTGCAGCTCGCGCCCGCCTGGCGCGCGGCCCCGCTGCCGGTCTACCTGGTCTATCCGCCGGCGCGCTTCTACCCGGCGCGGCTGCGCCGCTTCATCGAGATCATGCGGGCCGGCGTGCCCCACACGCTGCTGGGCGCGTCGCCGCCGGTCTGAGCCGGTGCGGCCCGCGCACAGTGCCGGTCTGGCCTGCTGTGGGGTGGGCGCCGGCCCGCACCTCCGTTGCGGCGGCACGACAGCCACCGTTTCAATTTGATAATGAAATTGCGAATGACTCGCATTGGCTATAGCATGCGGCGATTTTCCACAGCCCATCCGGAGCCCGCGTGTCCCTCTCGTCCCCCTCCCGGCCCCTGGCCGCACGGCCTGCCCGTACCGCGCTCGCCAGCGCATTGACCGCGGCCTTCGCCGCCGGCCTCGCCGCCCCGGCACAGGCCCAGACCGACGTGAGCCAGTTGCCGGCGGTCACGGTGAATGCCGCGCCCCTGACCGAGGAGACGCTGGTGAAGCTGAACACCCCGGTCAACAGCGGCGCGCTCGGCAGCCGCACCCAGCTCGAGACGCCGTTCTCGAGCACGGTGATCGGCAACGTGCAGCTCGAAGACAGCAACCCGTCCAAGCTGGGCGACGTGTTCTTCACGGATGCCTCGGTGTCCGACAACAGCGCGGCCTACGGGGCGTGGGCGAGCTACCTGACCGTGCGCGGCCTGCCGCTGGACTGGCAGAACTCCTATCGCATCGACGGCAATCCGTTTCTCAGCTACGTGACGACGCTGCCGTACGAGCAGTTCGACCAGATCGAACTGCGCAAGGGCGCCACGGGCTTCATGTACGGCTTCGGCTCGCCCGGCGGCCTGATCAACTACGTGACCAAGAAGCCCACCGACGTGCCGGTGCGCAGCATCGACCTGGGCTACACCAGCAAGGGCATCCTGCGCCAGCACGCCGACATCGGCGGGCGCGTCGGCGAGACCGGCGCCTTCGGCTATCGCCTGAACGCCACGCACGAAGAGGGCAACACCTACAACGGCGGCTCCATCTACCGCAACGCCTTCTCGCTGGCGCTCGACGCGCGCCTGAGCGAAAGACTGACCTGGGACTTCCAGTCGATCTACCAGGACCGCAAGGCCACCGACATCGAGCCGACCATCACGGTGTCGGGCCTGGACGGCGACCGGCTGCCCTCGCCGGTGCGCAACGACAACGGCAGGCTGGTGGGCGGCGGCAGCTACGCCGACAACGACTTCCGCTACTACGCCACCGGCCTGAAATACCAGTTCAACGACGACTGGTCGGCGCGCGCCACCTACAGCTACAGCACCACCAAGACGCGCCGCAACGAATCGGTGCTGAGCCTGCTGGATCGCGCCGGCAACTACGACAACTACCGCTCCGACTACGGCGAAGGCTATGGCTTCAACCACTGGTCCGGCATGGTCCAGGGCAAGTTCGCCACCGGTGCGCTCGCGCACGAAGTGGTGTTCGGCGCGTCCTGGCAGAAGCAGAAGAACGACTACAGCAACGACGGCTTCTACGGCCTGGTGGGCTCGGGCAACCTCGGCCAGCAGAATCCGCACGACTACTACAGCCAGGGCCAGCTCCATCTGTATCGCGCGGCCGAGATCACGCAGAAGGCCATGTTCGCCAGCGACACGATCGACCTCACGCACGGCTGGTCGTTCCTGGGCGGCGCGCGCATCACCGACTACCAGCAGCGCAGCCTGAACAACGACGGCTCGACCAATCCGGGCTATCGCAAGAACGGCGTGGTCACGCCGACGCTGGCGCTGATGTACAAGATCACGCCGCGCACCATGGCCTATGGCAGCTACATCGAGTCGCTGGAGCAGGGCACCTCGGTCGGCATCAACTACAGCAACTACGGCGAGCTGACCAAGCCGCTGAAGAGCCGCCAGTACGAGCTCGGCATCAAGACCGACCAGGACGGCTGGGCCGCCACGGCGGCGCTGTTCCGCATCGAGCGCAAGGCCGAGTTCGGCCAGCCCGACGCGGCCGGCGGGCTGCCGACCTGGGTCCAGGACGGCAAGTCGATCTACCAGGGCCTGGAGCTGGCCGCGTCCACGCGCCTGGGCGCCAACTGGAACGTCGGCGGCAGCCTGATGCTGCTCGACTCCGAGTACAAGCGCTCGGCCGCCAACGAGGGCAACCGGGTGGCCGGCGCGCCGAAGTTCATCGCCGCCGCGCAGCTCGCCTACAGCGTGCCGCAGGTCCAGGGCCTGCGGCTGCGCGCCGACGTGAAGTACACCGGCGCCACGATGGTCGACGCCGACAACGACGTGCAGGCCGACGGCTACGCGCTCGTGAACATCGGCGCCACCTACGACACCCGCATCGCCGGCTACGACACGACCTGGCGCGCGGGCATCAACAATCTGTTCGACAAGAAGTACTGGCTCTACCAGTCGGCCGACTACGTCAAGGCGGGCGACCCCCGCGTGTACATGGTCAGCGCCACGGTCAGGTTCTGATCCCCTCCGGCCCGCCGACGACGCCAGCGCATCGCGCTGGCGCTTTTCATGGCGCGGCGCAAACGCCAAACCGCGGCGGATTGCAAGCCCCGGGCCGTGCTTCGGCACAAGCGGTAGCACTTTCAATGCCTGCAAAACGACTCATGCAACTTGTTGCACTCAAATTTGTAACTCCGCCGCGCTTAGGCCATAGACTTTTCCGCGAGCACCCGTGAGAGGCGGGTCAAAGTTTCAGTGGAGAAGCGAAAGATGGCACATAACAATCCAACAACAGACAACGCATCGCTGACAGACAAGGCCCCGCTCAAGCGGGTGATGGGCCCCAAGCTGCTGCTTCTGTTCATCGTGGGCGACATTCTCGGCACCGGCGTGTATGCGCTCACCGGGCAGGTCGCCGCCGAGGTGGGAGGCGCGGCCTGGCTGCCGTTCCTCGTGGCGTTCGGGGTGGCGCTGCTCACGGCGCTGTCGTACCTCGAGCTGGTGACCAAGTATCCCAAGGCGGCGGGCGCCGCGCTGTACGTGCACAAGGCCTTCGGCGTGCACTTCCTCACGTTCATCGTGTGCTTCACGGTGATGTGTTCCGGCCTGACCTCGGCCGCCACGGCCTCGCAGGCGTTCGCCGCCAATCTGTTTGCCTCGTTCGGCATCGAGGCCGAGAAATCCTGGATCACGCTCGGCGCGCTGGGCTTCATGACGCTGGTCATGCTGATCAATTTCCGCGGCGCCTCCGAGAGCGTGAAGGCCAACGTGGTGCTCACGCTCATCGAGCTGAGCGGCCTGATGATGGTGATCGTGCTGGGCTTCTACGCGATCGCCGGCGGCCAGGCCGACTTCTCGCGCGTCATCGCGTTCGAGACGCCCGAGGACAAGAGCGTGTTCCTGGCCGTGACCTCGGCCACCGCGCTGGCGTTCTTCGCCATGGTGGGTTTCGAGGACTCGGTCAACATGGCCGAGGAAACCCACGAACCCAACCGCATCTTCCCCAAGGTCATGCTGACCGGCCTGGGCATCACGGCGGTGATCTACGTGCTGGTGTCGATCTGCGCGGTGGCGCTGGTGCCGGTGGGTGAGCTGGCCAAGACCTCCACGCCGCTGGTGCTGGTGGTCAAGACCGCGGCCCCGGGCCTGCCGACCGAATACATCATGCCGGTGATCTCGATGTTCGCCGTGGCGAACTCGGCGCTCATCAACATGATGATGGCCAGCCGCCTGCTGTACGGCATGTCGCGCCAGGGCGTGCTGCCGGCCTTCCTGGCGCACGTGCACCGCCGCAACCAGACCCCCTGGACCGCGATCCTGTTCACCACGGCCATGGCGTTCGCGCTCATCATCCTGGTGTCGCTGAGCGATTCCGAGGCGATCCGCGCGCTGGGCGGCACGACCGCGCTGCTGTTGCTGGGCGTGTTCGCCTTCGTCAACGTGGCCGTGCTGGTGCTGCGCCGGGACCAGGTCAAGCACGAGCATTTCCGCATCAACCGGGTGGTGCCGTGGGCCGGCGCGGCCTTCTGCATTTTCCTGGTGCTGCCGGTCACCGGCCGCGACGTGATCCAATACCAGGTCGCGGGGTGGCTGCTGCTGCTGGGCGTGGTACTGTGGGGCGTCACCTGGCTGGCGCACCGCAACGAAAAGATGCGGATCGACCCGGCCGAGATCGAGAGCTGAACCACCGTCACCTGACATCGAGCAGCGGCATGGCGCGGCGCGAGCCGCGCCATGTTTTTTTCCGGAGGATCGTATGGCCCTGCACCCGCAACAAACCGCGATTGCCGCCGAGCTCGGCGTGGCCGCGCATTTCGATGCGCCCGCCGAGATCGAGCGCCGCGTCGCCTTTCTCGCCGACTACCTGATGCGCACCGGGCTCTCGGGCTACGTGCTGGGCATCAGCGGCGGCGTCGATTCGCTGGTCGCCGGCCGGCTGGCGCAACTGGCGGTCGAACGGCTGCGGGCGCACGGCCACAAAGCCACCTTCATCGCGGTCCGGCTGCCGTATGGCGAGCAACGCGACGAGGCCGAGGCCGCGCGCGCGCTCGAGTTCGTGGCCGCCGACGAGTCGCTGCGCGTGGACATCGCCGGTCCGGTCGAGGCCCAGCGCGAGGCGCTCGAGGCGGCCGGCCTGGCGTATCGCGACGAGGCCCAGGAAGACTTCGTGATCGGCAACGCCAAGGCGCGCCAGCGCATGATCGCGCAGTACGCCATTGCCGGCGCGCGCGGCTGCCTGGTGATCGGCACCGACCACGCCGCCGAGGCGCTGATGGGATTCTTCACGAAGTTCGGCGACGGCGCGGCCGACGTGGTGCCGCTGTCGGGCCTGACCAAGCGGCGCGTGCGCGCGCTGGGGTCGGCGCTGGGCGCGCCCGAGGCGCTGGTGATGAAGGTGCCCACGGCCGACCTCGAAACGCTCAAGCCGCTGCATCCCGACGAAGAGGCGTTCGGCATCGGTTATGCGCAGATCGACGAATTTCTCGAAGGCAAGGAGGTCGACCCGGCCATCGCGCGCCGGCTGGTCGAGGTGTTCCAGGCCACCGCGCACAAGCGGGCCCTGCCGGTGGCGCCGCCCGCGCCCTGAGCCGCTCATCGGGGGCCGCCGGGGTCTTGCCCCGGTGGTGCAGGGGCGGGCATGCCGCGATAGGCGATTGCGCACGCAACTGTTATGCTCGGGCCCCATCCGGGCGCCGGCGTCCGCCACTTTTCCCTCGAGATGAAGAACAGCAGAGCCAGCGGCAGCGTCACGGTCGACGATGTGGCCGCCCACGCGGGCGTGTCGATCAAGACGGTCTCCCGGGTGCTCAACAACGAGCCCAACATCAGCCCCAAGACGCGCGCCCATGTGCAGGCCGCGATGGCCGAGCTGAAGTACCAGCCCAATCCCTGGGCCCGGCGCCTGGCCAGCAAGCGCTCGGACCTCGTCGTGCTGCTCTACGACAATCCCAGCGACAACTACCTGATCAACGTGCAGCACGGCGCGCTCGATGCGTGTCGGCAGTATTTCCACAGCCTGCTGCTGCATCCGGTCGATTACCGTTCGCCCGCGCTCGCCGACGACGTGCTGCAGCTGGCGCGCCAGCGCGCCTGTGCCGGGCTCGTCCTCACGCCGCCCGTGTGCGACGTGCCGGCCCTGATCCAGGCCTTGGATGCGTCGGATATTCCGTTCGTGCGTCTCGCGCCGTTCACGCCGAGCGCGCGCGGACTCTCGGTGCACACCCCCGACCGCCACGCGGCGCGCGAGATGACGGCGCACCTGATCGCGTCCGGGCACCGCCGCATCGGCTATGTGAAAGGGCATCCGGACCACGGCGCCGCGCACGAGCGCCTGCTCGGGTTTCGCGATGCGATGACGGCCGCCGGCATCGCCGTGGACGAGTCGCTGATCGAACAGGGCCTGCATTCCTTCGATTCGGGCGTGCAGGCCGGGCGCCGGCTGCTGGCCCACGGGCAGCGGCCCAGCGCGATCTTTGCCGGCAACGACGACATGGCCGCCGGCGTGCTGTATGCGGCGCACGGCGCCGGGGTGTCCGTGCCGACGCAATTGTCGGTGGCGGGCTATGACGACACGCCGCTGTCGCAGCAGACCTGGCCGGCGCTCACCACCTTGCGCCAGCCGATCAAGGCCATGGCGTTCGCGGCGGTGGAGCAGCTGGTGTCGCGCACGCCCGACGGCGCGTCGCGCACGCTGGACTTCGCGCTGGTGGTGCGCGACTCGACCGGGCCCGCCCTGGCCTGAGCGGCGCGGGCGTCGCGTCGCGCGCGACCGGCGCGTGATGCGCGCGCGATGCGTGCGCCGTCAGCGCGGGATCGGGCAGATGCAGGCCGGCGAGGCCAGTGCCAGCGCTACGCCCACGGGCTGCAACGCGCCGCTGTCGGCGGCGATGGCATGCACGCGGATGCGGTGCTCGTCTTGTGCGGCCGACAGCAGGAAGGCTCCGTCGTGGCTCAGCGCGAAATCGCGCGGCGTGCGGCCGCCGGCGTCGTAGTCGCCCGCCAGGTGCGGGCGCCCGGCGCCGTCGAGATGCAGCAGGGCGATGCGGTCGACGCCGCGGATGCTGGCGTAGAGCCAGCGCCCATTGGGATGCGCATGCAGGGCGGCGGGCAGGGCGGCGGCTGGCGCCGCTGCGCCCGCCGCTGCGCCCGCCGCTGCGCCCGCCGCTGCGCGCGCCTGCTCCGGTAGCGCCGTGGTGGCGTAGGGGCCGCCGCCGGGCGCGTCGGGATCATAGGCCGAGACCGTGTTGTCGAGTTCGTTCACCACATACAGCCGTCCGGCGTGGGCGAGCGCGTGGCGCGGCCCCGCGCCGGGCGCCGCCGTCCAGGTGCGCACCGGGGCGCCATCGCCGTGCGGCGCATGCAGCGTGATGCGGTCGGTGCCGAGGTCGCAGGCCACGATGCCGCGCGAGGTGGCGAGCGCGCAATGCAGGTGCGAGGCCTCCTGGCGCGCGGCGACGGGGCCGCTGCCCTGGCCGTGATAGGCCCAGGCGGCCGCTGTCGGCAGGCCGGCGTCGTCTGTGCGCAGGCACAGCAGCTCGCCGGAACCATAGTGCGACACGCACAACAGGCCGGCGTCTTCGTGCAGGCTCACGTGGCAGGGGTCGGCGCCGGCCAGCGGCCGCACCTGCAGCAGCGACAGCGCCGGTGCGGCGTGCGGGTGGGGCGCGAGCGCATACACGGCGAGCGCCGCATCGTGCGCGCGCTCGCTCACGGCGTAGAGGCGGGTGCCGGCGCGGTTGGTGCAGAGGTAGGAGGGATTGGGAATGTCGTTCGCGCTGGCCAGCAGGCGCAGCTGCGCCGTGGCGGGATCGAGCGAGATCAGGTGGATGCCCTGGCCTTCGCCCGCGACGTGGGCCAGCTTTTCGGTGTAGGTGCCCACCGCGTAGGTATGTGGGGCTGCGTGCATCGGGCGCTCCGGCAGTCAGGGGAAGGCCCGGGCCGACGCTGCCGGCCCGGGCCTTCCACCATAGCGGAGACGGCGCGCCTTGCCCAGGGCCGGGCCGCGCGCGCCGGACGCCTTTACTTGAAGCGGGCGGCGTTGTCCTGCAGGGCGGTGTCGGCGCATTGCGCGTCGAGATGTCCGCCCGGGGCGCCGGCCACGCCGACCGCGCCGATCACGGCGTCGCCGGCCTTGATGGGCACGCCGCCGCCGAGCAGCAGGAAGCCCGGGATGTCGGTGAGATTGGCCGCGCCGGGGTTCTTCTGCGAATTCTCCATCATGGCCAGCGTGGGCGCCTTCGCGGACACCGAGGTGTAGGCCTTCTGGCGGCTGGCCTCGACCGTGTGCGGGCCGGCATTGTCGTGGCGGGACAGGGCCTTGAGCACGCCGGCACGGTCGACCACGGCCGCGGTCACGTTGTAGCCCTTGGCCTGGCAGGCGGCGACCGCCGCGTCGGCGACGTGGCGCGCGTCCTCCAGCGAGACATTCTTTTCGGTCAGCACGGCGGCCTCCGCGGTGCCGCACAGGGCCAGCGCGGCCAGCAGCAGGGAAGGTTTGAACATGGGAGTCATCCTCGTAAGCAAGAGACTCCAGCTTAGGGACGCGCCACGGATCGCGGTATTCGTCCGGCTACGCTGCCGCCTCCGTAGCGCTACGGAGGCGTGGGCTCGCCGTCGAGCAGCAGCGCGTACTGGCGGATCAGCTGCGCCAGCGAGCCCACCTCGAGCTTGGTGAAGACGTTGGCGCGATAGGTCTCGACCGTGCGCGGCGACAGATCGAACTCGCGCGCGATCTCCTTGTTGGCCCAGCCCTGCGCCACGCGCTGCGCCACCTCGTGTTCGCGGGCCGACAGCCGCGCGATGCGGGCGCGCGCCGCCTCGGTGATGGCGGCGCGCTCGCGGCTGGCGATGTGGCCGCGCACGGCGGCCTGCACCGCGTCGAGGAACACGTCGTCGTCGACCGGCTTCTGCAGGAACTCGATGGCGCCGCCCTTGAAGGCGCGGCGGCACAGGTCCACGTTGGCGTGGCCGGTGAGCATGATGACGGGCAGGTCGCTGTGCGCGGCCAGCTGCGCCAGCACGTCGAGGCCGCTGATGCCGGGCATGCGGATGTCCAGCACCACGCAGCCGATGGCCTGCGCGTGCGGCTCGGCCAGAAAGCGCAGCGGGTCGGCGTAGCCCGCGCTGCGCAGGCCGACGCTGCGCAGCAGCAGCGCGAGCGCGTCGCGCACCGCGTCGTCGTCGTCGACCAGATAGACCACCGGGGTGTCGGGCGGGGTGGCGCTCATGGGCGGGTCTCCAGGGGCAGGCTGAGGGTGAAGCAGGCGCCGCCTTCGGCGCGGTTGGCGGCCTGCATCCGGCCGTCCATCGAGCCGGCCAGCGTGTCGCACAGGGTCAGGCCCAGGCCCATGCCCTGCGCGCGCGTGGTGTAGAAGGGCACGAACAGGTGCGGCAGGTCGGCCTCTGCGATGCCGGGCCCGTTGTCGCACACGCTGAAGCGATAGCGGCCGTCCTGCACCTCGCCGCGCAGCGCGATGCGGCGCGGGCCCGGATGGGTGGCGAGCGCCGCGATGGCGTTCTGCACCAGGTTGTGCAGGATCTGTTCCACCGCGACCGGATCGCCGAGCGGTCGCGCGGCGCCCGCGGCCGGCGTCCAGTCGAGCGCGATCTGGTGCCGCGCCAGCTCGGGCTCGCACAGAAAGGCCAGCTGGCGCGCCAGCGCATCGGGCGAGAGCGGCTCGCGCGTGGCCGGCGCGCCGTTGCCGACGAGCGCGCGCAGGCGCGCGATGATGTCGGCGGCGCGGCGCGCCTGCTGCGCACTGGCGTCGAGCGCCTGCCGTACCGAGGCGGCCTCGTCGGGATCGTCGAGCAGGCGTTGCGCGGCGCGGGTCTGGGCCAGGATGGCGGTGAGCGGCTGGTTGAGCTCGTGGGCGATGCCGGCCGCCATCTCGCCCAGCGTGTTCAGGCGCGCCACCGCCGCCATCCGTGCCTGCTCCGCCTGGCGCCGCGCGTGGCGGCGGCTGTGCTGCCAGTAGCGGGTCGCGGCCACCAGCACCGCGCTGAGCAGCGTCCAGGCCGCCCACGCCGCCCAGGGCCAGTCGGCCGGGCCGAGGCGGCGCGCGGCCTGCATCAGGAAGGGCTGGCTCGCCGAGCCCAGCGGCTTGGCGATCTGCAGCAGCGGTCCGGCCGGGGCGGCGTGCGGCGCCGCGCGCAAGGGCAGCGGCTCGGCCTGCACGGCCAGGGTGAGGGTGCCGATGTCGGCGGCGATGTCGGTGGGCGCGAGCAGGCGCTGCGCATCGATCAGCATGCTCCACGACGAGGGCGCGACGAGCCAGTAGCGGCGCGCGTCGAGCGGCACGGTGACGGCGTGGCCGCTGGCGGCGGCCCGCGCGAGCGCGGCGTCGAAGCCGTCGGGGGGCGGCGCGCTGCCCTGCCAGCCCTGCGGCGCGCGCCAGCCCAGCGCCAGCAGCTCGTACATCGCGGGCTGCAGGCTGGGCAGCAGGCGGTCGGGCGCGGGCGGATGCGACAGCGCGGCCAGCGTGTCGAGCACGGCCTCGTGCTGCACGGCCTTCTGGCTGAGCATGCGGTGGGCGATGCTGGCGCCCTGCAGGAAGCGGTCGCGCTGCGCGCCGTAGTCGAGGCGGCCCAGCACCGCGATGCCGGCCAGGCTCAGCAGCAGCCACGCGCCCACGCTGCGCCAGCGGAAGGGAATGAGTGTCACGATGGGCCCATTATCGCAGCGCCCGCGCGCGGCCGGTCTCCGTAGCGCTACGGAGACGCCGGCCCGCCGGGCGGCCCGGCGCCGTCTGGATAAAGCCGCCCGCAACCCCTACACTTTCTCTTTTGGCCGCCGTGCGCGGCCTGTCCGCCAGAGCGTGCCGACCCATGGATCTGCCGTTTCCGATACGCCAGGAGTGCCCGCCGGGCGCCTGTGATTGCGAGCGCGACCAGTTGCTGGCCGCGCCGCAGGGCGACCTGCGCATCCTGCGCCTGACCCGCGACGAGGAAAAGCGCCTGATCCAGCGCATCGAGGCGGCCGCCTCGCTTACCGACCTGCGCCGGCTGGGCGGCAAGATGGAAGAGCTGCTCGGCATCGTGGTGCGCTTCGCGCCGGGGCCCAACGAGGTGCGCACCGCGCGCGGCATCGTGATCGACATCCAGTTCCGCCCGGGCCTGTGCCGCAAGACGCGCCAGAGCATCCCGGCGGCGATTCGCCGCTGCCTCGACGCGCGGCCCGAGATCATGTTCGAGCTGCTCAACGAGCACGACCTGCTGCGCGACGCCTGACTGCCGTTCTGGCCTATGTGAAATATAGGCGTGGCCTATTGGTGACGAGGCCGTGGCGCCCCTAGAATGCCTGGATCCGCCGCGCCCGACGCCCGGCGGCACAACCAGGATTCTCCAAGGGGTTTGCCATGACGCTGTCCGCCGACGCGCGCATCGATATGAAGCGCTATCTTCAAACGCTCGACACCTCGTCGGGCATCGGCGTGGGCCGTGAGAACGGCCTGGCCCGGCTCGCGCTGACCGACGCCGACCGCGACATGCGCGACCAGTTCGTGCAGTGGTGCCGCGACGCCGGCCTGACGGTGCGGGTCGACGGCGTGGGCAACATCTTCGGCCGCCGCGAGGGCCGCGAAGACCTGCCGCCGGTCATCATCGGCAGCCATCTCGACACCCAGGCCAACGGCGGCCGCTTCGACGGCATCGTCGGCGTGCTCGGCGCGCTGGAAGTGGTGCGCACGCTCAACGACCTGGGCCTCACCACGCGCCGTCCGATCGAGATCGTGGACTGGACCAACGAGGAGGGCAGCCGCTTCGCGCCGCCCATGATCGCCTCGGGCTGCTACGTGGGCGCCTACGACGTCGAATGGGCCTACGGCCGCCGCTCCGACGACGGCCCGACCTTCGGCGAGGAGCTCGAGCGCATCGGCTACAAGGGCAGCGAGCCGGTGGGCGGGCGCGAGGTCGACGCCTATTTCGAACTGCACATCGAGCAGGGCGACGTGCTCGACCGCGCCAACAAGCAGGTCGGCGTGGTGACCCACGGCTACAGCTCGCACGGCGTGCTGGTCGAGTTTCGCGGCGAGACGGCCCACGCCGGCCCCTGGCCGATGGCCAAGCGCCGCAACGCGCTGGTGGCGGCCGCGCGCATGCTGACCGAGGTCGATGACATCGGCTGGGAGTTTGCCGGCACCGGCGGCAAGGCCACGGCCTCGCGCCTGGTGGCCTGGCCCAACAAGGCCGGCATTCTGTCGGACTGGGCGGAGGCGATCGGCGACGTGCGCCACGAAAGCCCGCAGGCGGCCGAGGCCATGCGCGACAAGATGCTGCGCGGCGTGGCGCAGGCGGCCGCCAAGACCGGCTGCGAGTATCGCATCCTGGACCAGTGGCAATGGGGCGGCTACATCTTCGACGACGCCATGGTCGGCATCGTGCGCGACAAGGTCGCCGCGTTGAACTACAGCACCGCGGACCTGCCCAGCCAGGCCGGCCACGATGCGTACTTCATGGCGCAGAAGTTCCCCACGGCGATGATCTTCACGCCGTGCCGCGACGGCATCACGCACAACAACAACGAGCTGGCCACGGTCGAGGACATGGAGCCGGGCCTGAACGTGCTGCTGCACGCCGTGGTCGAGCGCGCGGACCGCGCTTGAGCGGGCGCCGGGGTGATCTAATGGCAGGCAGGCGCGGCCAGCCGGGCGGCGCCGCCCTCCTGCCCGCCGCCATGGAATCACCGCTGGACTCGCTCGACTGGAACCTGCTGCGCACCTTCTTCGTGATCGTCGAGGCGCGCAGCCTGACGCAGGCAGCGCGCGAGCTCGGCATCCGCCAGCCCTCCGTGACGCAGGCGCTCAAGCGGCTCGAAGACAGCCTGGGCTGCACGCTCATCGTGCGCGGCAGCCGCCGCTTCGAGCTCACCCGCTACGGCGAGATCCTGTATCGCGAATGCGAGCTGATGATGCGCAGCGCCGCGCGCATCGGCGAGAAGCTCGCGGGCGCGCAGGCCGACCTGACCGGCCTGGTCAAGCTGCTGCTCATCACGGCCGTGCAGTACGCGCCGCTGGATGAGGCGCTGGCCCGGCTGCGGCGGCGCTATCCCTCGGTCAATATCGAGATCGAGATCGTGAGCAGCCCGCAGGCGGTGCGCGCCGTGTCGCAACGCATCGCGCCGATGGCGCTGTGCCTGCTGGCCCAGCCCATCGCGGGGCTGAACTGCCGGCTGCTGATGCGCGAGGAGTTCGGCATCTACTGCGGCCCCACGCATCCCTGGTTCGGCCGCGACGACATCACGCTGGAGCAGCTGCGCCAGGAGCCGCTGGTGGCCTTTTCGGTGAGCAAGAAGGGCGGCGTGATGGAGCCCATGCTGGCGCTGGGCGACGGCGCCGGCCTGGGCCGCCGCATCACGGGCAGCAGCACCGACATCGGCGCCGTGCTGCGCATGATCGTGGCCGGCGTGGGCATCGGCGTGCTGCCCAGCGCGGCCGCCGATCCCGACCTCCAGGCCGGCCGCCTGTGGCGCTTCGCACCCGCCGGCCTGACCCTCGGCGCAGACCTCCACCTGATCACAAATCCGGCCTTCGTGCCGGAGCCGGCCGAGGCGCGCTTCCTCGAGATTCTCGAGGAGTGCGTCGCCGAAGCCGAAGCCCATGAGGGCTGAGCCGGCCGAGGCCCGCGAGGGCTGAGCCTTCCCGTCTCAGCCCATCAGCCGCCGGAACGCGAGCCGTGCGGCGCTGTCGAGCGCATAGCCGATCACGCCGATGATGATGACCATGGCCATCAGCTCGGAATAGGCCAGCCGGTCGCGTGTGTCCAGGATGAAGTAGCCCAGCCCCGCCGACACGCCCAGCATCTCGGCCGGCACCAGCACGATCCAGACGATGCCGATGGCCAGGCGCAGCCCGGTCAGCACATGGCCCAGCACGCCGGGCAGGATCACGCGCAGCAGCGTTTCGCTGCGGCTGGCGGCCAGGCTGCGCGCCAGTTGCAGCCAGCGCCGGTCGAGCTGCTGCACGCCGGCCGCGGTGTTGATGATGATGGGCCAGACCGCGGCGAAGGCGAGCAGGAAGTACACGGGCTGGTCGCCCACGCCCAGCACCATCACGGCGATCGGCATCCACGACAGCGGCGAGATCATGCGCATCAGCTGGAACGTCGGCGTGAGCGCCGCGTCCACGCTGCGCCACGCGCCGATGGCCAGGCCAAGCGGCACGCCGATGGCGAGCGCCAGGGCCAGTCCCACGAACACGCGGCGCAGGCTCACCATCACGTGCAGCGGCAGGTCGGAGTCGCGCAGCAGCAGCAACAGGCTGTCCCAGGACGCGCCCGGTGCGAAGCGCGTGGCCAGGCTGCCCGGCTTGACCAGCACCGCCGTGGCGAGCCACCACAGCAGCACCACGCAGGCCAGGCCCGCCACGCCGAGCAGCAGCCGGCGCAGGCCGGCGCCGCGCGCGGCGGCCGGGGCGACGACGGAAGAGGCGGACGGCTCAGGCACTGATGGTTTCCATGCGGGTGTAGGAGTCGGCCACGCCGAACCTGGTCAGCCCGCCCATCGACTCGATCGCGCGCTTGACGTAGCGGTCGTCGACGAGGTCGCGCGCGGCGTGCTTGGGGTCGAGCTCGGCCAGGAAGCCGCGGTCGGCCTCGATCACGGTGGACTTCAGCTTCTCCACCAGCGCCTCGGTGTAGCTCGGATACGGGTAGGGCTGGAAGTCGATGCGCTTCTCGTCCCACTCGGGGTGATGGATCACGCCCGAGGCCAGGTAGGCGGCGCGATCGGAGGCGGGCGGTGCCAGCACCTTGTTGAGCGCCTCGATCGGATGCGGCGTGTAGCGGTTGGGGCCTTCGCGCGACAGCAGGCGGGCGGTCTCGGCGCGGTTGTCGCGCGTCCAGAGCTGGGCGCGCACGATCGCGTTCACCACGCCCTGCGACCATTGCGGCCGCTGTTCGAGGTCGCGCTCGTGCATGAAGACCACGCAACAGGCGTGATCGCGCCACACGTCGCCGGTGAAGCGCAGCACCTTGCCCACGCCGAGATTCTCGGCCACGGCGTTGAAGGGCTCGGCCACGATGTAGCCCGCGATCTGGCCGGAGGCGATGGCGGGCGGCATGTCGGACGGCGCCATCACGACCAGGTTCACCTCGTTGGCAGCGGGCTTGCCCTGCTTGCGCGACACCGGCGTCAGGCCGTTTTCGCGCAGCAGGTGCTGCAGCACGACGTTGTGGATCGAATACCAGAACGGGATCGCCACGGTCTGTCCGCCCAGGTCGGCCACCTTGTTCACGGCCGGCGCCACGGTCAGGCCCGAGCCGCTCATGTGGTTCCAGGCCACGACCTTGGCCGGCACCTTGCTGCCGTAGCGCGCCCACACGGTCATGGGCGTGAGCAGGTGCACCACGTTGACCTGGCCCGAGATGAAAGCCTCGATGATCTGGGCCCAGCTGCGCAGCAGGGTCGGCTTCTCGGCCTTGATGCCGGCTTCCTCGAAATATCCGTTGTTGTGCGCGACCAGCAGCGGCGTGGCGTCGGTGATCGGCAGGTAACCGATGCGCAGCGGCGCGTCGGGCTCGGCCTGGGCGCGCGCGTTGAAGGCGGACAGCAGCGGCAGCGCGCCGCCGGCGGTGAATAGCGACGCGAGCTTGAGCACGTCACGACGTGACAGTTGATCGATGGGCATCGACGTTTCCTTCGCGAGACAGGGAGTGGGCCGGGATCTCCGGCGAGGGGTCCGCGCCCGGGCGCATGGCCCGGCGCAGCTGTTGCAGGATCTCGATGCGCAGCGCGCCGAGCTCCTGGATGCGGTCCGCCCGCGGCTGGGGCGTGTCGATGCGCCAGCGCCCGATCACGTGGGCGGGGTGGCCGCCGAGCAGGACGATGCGATCGGCCACCAGCAGGGCCTCGTCGATGTCGTGGGTGACCAGCAGCGCGGCGGCGCCGACGTCGTCGCGCACGCGCAGCAGAAGCTGCTGCATGTCGGCGCGCGTCACTTCGTCGAGCGCGCCGAAGGGCTCGTCGAGCAGCAGCACGTCGGGCTGGCGCGCCAGGCAGCGCGCCAGCGCGGTGCGCTGGGCCATGCCGCCGGAGAGCTCGGCAGGCTTGCGGCGCCGCGCGTGGCCCAGCCCGACCTCTTCGATGGCGGCGTCCACGCGCGCCTGGCGCTCGGCGCGCGACAGCGTCGGCTGGCTGCGGAAGTCCAGGCCGAACGCGACGTTCTTCTCGAGCGTGAGCCAGGGCAGCAGGCTCGGATCCTGGAACGCGACCGCCAGGCGCGGGTGTACGCCCGCGATGGGCTGGCCGCGCATGGTCACGCGGCCGCCCGAGGGCGCCTGCAGGCCCGCCAGCACGCGCAGCAGGCTGGACTTGCCGGAGCCGCTCGCGCCCAGCACCGCCACGATCTCGCCGGCATCCAGCGCCAGGTCGACACCGGCGAGCACCGGGGCGCTGCCGGCATAGCCGACCGCGACCGCCTCGGCCGCCAGCAGGGGAACGGGCTGCGCCGCGCTCATGCGGTGGCTTGCGCGTCGAGCGCGCGGCGCTTGGCGATCTCGCCGCGCAGCTGCACCAGGCTGGGCGTGACGATGGGCAGGAAGGCCGATTCGCGCCAGCGCCGTTCGAAGCCCGGCCGCTTGTGCTTCAGGTAGGCGGCGCCGCCATGCGTCTGCAGCTCGAGCTGCACGGCCTCGGCCGCCAGTTCGGCCAGCGCGATGCGCAGCTCGAACAGCGCCATCGGCTGGGTCTGGAAGCGCCCGTCGAGCACGCCCTCGATCAGTTGCGCGCGCAACGTGTCGAGCGTCGCAACCAGTGTTTGGGCGGGGTCCGACAGCACCGGGCGCGTTGCGCCGCCCGCCAGCACCTCGCGCAGCGCGCGGCGCGCCAGGCCGATCGACAGCCCGCATTGCAGGCCCGCGAAGGCCGGCCGCACCTTGGGCAGATACTGCGTGGCCTGGCCGTGGATGAGCAGGGCCGGGCCGGCCGGCGCGTCGGCGAGCCGGATGGCGGCGGTGTGGCTGGATTGCAGCGCGATCAGCGACAGGTCGTCGGAGCGGGTCAGGCCGGGGGTGTCGTCGGGCAGCGCGACGATGGCCGTGCCGCCGTCGGGCGCGCGCACCGCGGCCGCGACCACGAAGTTGCCGGGCCGCAGGTTCGTGACCCACGGCATCTGGCCGTCCAGGCGCCATTCGCCGGGCGCAGTCTCGCGCGCCTCGATCTGCAGGGCTTCGATGCCGCACAGGAACTTCATCGCGTTGGACAGGCCGGTGGCGCCGGCCAGCGTGCCGTCGAGCAGCGCCGGCAGCCAGCGCTCGCGCATCGCCTCGTTGGGCGTGTGCAGCAGGTATTCGATGAAGGTGCGCTGGCCCCAGAACATGAACGCTGCCGCCACCGATTCCTCGGCGACGGCGGCGATCGCGTCGATCGCCGTGCCCGTGTCGCTGCCGTCCACGCCGCCCCAGGCGCCGGGCACGCCGAGCCGGAACACGCCGGCCGCGCCGAGGGTCGGCGTGACGGCATCGGCGGCTTGCGCGCCCGTGTCGAGCGCGTCGGCGCGCGCGGCGAGCCAGTCACGCAGGTCGGCGGGGAGGGGAGTGACTACGCTTGCTTGTGCCATTCGTAATCCTGCAGTTGCGGGTTGAGCGGGGTCTGGGCCAGCACGTTGGCGAAGTTGCAGATGGTGGCCAGGCCGATCCCCACGATAACCTCCAGCGCCTGGCCTTCGGTGTGGCCGGTGGCGAGGAAGTCTGCCAGGACGGCGTCGCTGACCTTGCCGCGCGTGGCGATCACTTCGCGCGTGAAGCGGGCCAGCGCCTCGAGCTGGGCGTCGGGCAGGGGCTGGCCGGCGCGCAGCGCGTCGACCACGGCCGCAGGCAGCTTGGCCTTGTTCAGGCCCAGGGCGGTGTGGCCCGCCACGCAGAAATCGCAGCCGTGCGTGGTGGCGGCGATGAGCTGCACCACCTCGCGTTGCGGCAGCGTGAGGCTGGCGCGCGCGTTGATCGCGGAGAGGGTCTGGTACGCTTCGAGCGCGACCGGCGCGTTGGCGAGCACGGCCAGCAGATTGGACAGGAAGCCGGCGCTCTGCTGCGCGGCCTGCAGCGCCGGGCGCGTCGCTTCGGGCGCAGTGTCGGGGGTGTGGAGCGTGAGACGGGCCATGAGAGCATCCTTTGGGCTGAAGGTTCGAGTCAGGCATCCATTGTGGTTGCGGCATGTGGCCTGAACAATACACGGCAGTCCCTCATTTATGCGTGATCGTATCCACCATGAGTCATGAGCAAATAACCGCCAGTGCGGGTGCGCACGCGCCCGAGGCCCTCGAAGACCTGCTGCTCAGCGGCCTCGAGGTGCGCGCCTCGCTGTTCCACGTGGGACAGTACTGCGGCCGCTGGGAGGCCAGCCTGGCGGGCCGCCAGCGCGCCGGGTTCCACCTGGTGGTGCGCGGTCAGTGCTGGCTGCATGCGCCCGAGGCCGAGCCGGTGGCGCTGGCGCCGGGCGACGCGGTGTTCTTCCTGCGCGACACGCCGCACATGCTGGCGCCGCGGGCGTCGCGGCCGGACTTCGGCGCGCCGCTGGCGCGCCAGGACATGCTGCCGCTGTCCGACGCGGTGGCCGACGGCGTCGGCCTGGTGTGCGGCTTTCTCGATTTTTCGGCGGGCCTGAGCCAGCTGCTGATCCAGTCGTGGCCCGACTGCATCGTGCTGCGTGCGCAGGACGCGCGCTTCGAGGGCGCCCGCGCGCTGCTGGACCTGCTGCTCGCCGAACTGGCGCGCAGCCCCGACGCACGCTCGCCGCTGATCGCGCGGCTGATCGAGCTGCTGCTGTTCTATACGCTGCGCCATCACGCGCGCTACGACCCGCACGCGCACGGCCTGCTGGCGCTGGCCAACGACGCGCAGCTCGGTCCGTTGCTGGCCGCGCTGGTCGCGGCGCCGCAGGCCGACTGGACCCTCGATGCCATGGCCGCGCACGTGCACATGTCGCGCGCCAGCTTTCACCGCCGTTTCACGCTGCTGACCGCGCTCACGCCGGCGCAGCTGCTCCTCTACGTGCGCATCCAGACCGCCTGCCAGGCGCTGGAGCAGGGGGCCAGCGGCGCCCAGGCCGCCGAGCGGGCGGGCTACCAGTCGGAGGCCGCGTTCGCACGCGGGTTCCAGCGCGTCATGGGCGTCTCGCCGGCGGCCTGGCGGCGCGCCCGCACGGGCGCCGCGGCGGTGCGTGAGCAGCCCGCGCGCGGCTGAAAAAAAGGGCTTTCCGGAAACTGTGTTACGCGAGCGCGCGAACGGACGCGGGCGCGCCTGCGCGCGCTCGCGCGTCGCAGGCGCGAGTGCGAGCGGGTACACGCCGGTGCGCGCGATCGCGCGCGCGTCGCGCTGGCGCGTCCGTGCGTTGGCGCGCCCACGCCCGCGCGCGGGCGCCCGCATCAAGCTGTCGCGCGCATAAAAGGTTTGCTCGGAAATTGGTTGCGCATGCAACCAACTCGGCCAAGACCCGAAATCCGGACTCAGGGATTTCCCTCTTTTTTGTGGTTTTTGTTGGCGCAGGCGCACTTTTTCGCGCCAGTGAAAGGCGATCGCAAGTTTGAGTTTTTAGACTCCTGCTTCAGTCGAAAGTCAGCTTCGCTTAAGACCTGCGTCAGATAGAAGCATCACAACAAGGGAGATTCGGGGTATGCAGCCGGATAAAAGCGTCGTCAGACGCGAGTGGTGGGCCGGAGGGGCCATGGTGGTCCTGGGCCTGGGAGCATTGCTCCAGGCGATGACTTATGAGCTGGGCACGCTGGCCCGCATGGGGCCGGGCATGTTCCCGGCGATCCTGGGCGTGGTGCTGATCCTGCTGGGCGCCCTGATCGCGAAGATGGGCAAGTCGCCGCTGAACGCGGAAGACGAGCACGAGCCCGAATCGCCGCCCGACTGGCGCGGCTGGGGCTGCATCGTCGGTGGCCTGCTGGCCTTCATCCTGGTCGGCAAGTACGGCGGCCTGGTGCCCGCCACGCTGATCCTGGTGTTCGTCTCGGCACTGGGCGACCGCGCGCAGACGCTGCGCGGCGCCGCGATCCTGTCGGTGGCCGTCACGCTCCTGGGCGTGCTGGTGTTCTCCTGGGGCCTGCAGCTGCAGTTCCCGCTGTTCCGCTGGGGTTGAGCATGGAAATCATCGACAACTTGATGCATGGGTTCTCGGTCGCATTCGCGCTGGAGAACCTCGCCTGGGCCGCCTTCGGCGTGTTCATGGGCAACCTGATCGGCGTGCTGCCCGGCATGGGCGTGCTGGCCGCGATCTCGATCCTGCTGCCGCTCACCTACACCATGACGCCGACCGCGGCGCTGGTGATGCTCTCGGGCATCTACTACGGCTCGCAGTACGGCGGCGGGATCACCTCGATCATGCTGAACCTGCCGGGCACCGCCTCGCACGCGGTGGCCTGCCTCGACGGCAATCCGCTGGCGCGCAACGGCAAGGCCGGCTCGGCGCTGTTCATGCTGATGTTCTCGTCGTTCTGCGGCGCGTCGGTCGGCATCCTGGCCATGATCCTGTTCTCGCCGCTGCTGGTCGAGGTCGCGTTCCGCTTCGGCCCGGCCGAGTACTTCTCGATGATGATGCTGGGCCTGCTGGCCGGCGCCACGCTGGCCAAGGGCTCGGCGATCAAGGGCGTGGCGATGGTGGTGCTGGGCCTGCTGCTGGGTGTGGTCGGCACCGACGTCAACACCGGCACGATGCGCTTTCACTTCGGCATCCTGGAGCTCTCCGACGGCCTGCAGATCGTGGCGCTCGCCATGGGCCTGTTCGGCGTGGCCGACTTCCTGCGCAACATCAATCGCGTGGGCGGCGACAGCCGCGTCACCGCGACCAAGATCAGCATGAAGTCGATGCGTCCGGAAGCCGGCGACATCAAACAGTCGCGTGGCGCGCTGGTGCGCGGCACCGCCATCGGCGCCGCCTTCGGCATCCTGCCCGGCACCGGGCCGACCATCGCCTCGTTCATCTCGTATGCGGTGGAGAAGAAGGTCGCCCGCGAGCCGCGCCGTTTCGGCCGTGGCGCGATCGAAGGCATCGCCGCACCCGAAGCCGCCACCAGCGCATCGACGCAGACCAGCTTCATCCCGACCATGAGCCTGGGCATCCCGGGCGACCCGGTCATGGCGCTGATGCTGGGCGCGCTCATCATCCACGGCATCCAGCCGGGTCCGCAGATGATGATCGAACACGCCGACATGTTCTGGGGCCTGATCGCCAGCTTCTGGGTCGGCAACGTGCTGCTGCTGTTGCTGAACCTGCCGCTGATCGGCATGTGGGTGCGCCTGTTGACCGTGCCGTTCCGCTTCCTGTATCCGGCCGCGCTGTTCTTCGTCTGCGTCGGCGTCTACAGCACCAACAACAACCTGTTCGATGTGGGCATGGTGACCTTGTTCGGGGTGGCGGGCTACGGCCTGATGCGCCTGAAGTTCGAACCCGCGCCGCTGCTGCTGGGCTTTGTGCTCGGGCCCATGGTGGAAGAGAACTTCCGCCGTGCGCTGCTGCTGTCGCGCGGCGAGATGTCGATCTTCGTCACGCGTCCGATCAGCCTGGGTTTCATCCTGGCCTGCGTGGCCCTGATCACGCTGCTGGTGGTGAGCGCGATGCGCCAGCGCGCGCGCCGTGCCGAGATGCCGCAGCCGGCCTCGCAGAACCCCTGATCTTTCGGCTTTGCACGAAAACCTCGCCGCGCCTCCGGGTGCGGCGAGGTTTTTTCGTCCGTGGACGAACCGTTGCGGCCGCAACGGGGTGATTGATCCATCGGTGGAACGACCCGTTCCATTGAAGTGTTTGAAACTTAAAAGTCTTTGATCCTAATTAAGTGTCGGGTCATCAGGGTTTGTACTGAGCTTCCGCGACGCCTACTGTGTCCATGGAGCTGGCGCGACATCGAAGGATGGGCGTGCAGCAAAGCCCTTCCGACTCCCTGCCACGTCAGCGTTGAACCACGTTGATCCGGTAGGGAGACGATCATGAGAAACGCGAAACGCGGTGCCGCGACGGCACGAAGGGCTGCAGGCGGTGCCTGTAGGAAGGGCGCACGGCGCCCGGGGCGGCTGATGCCGCTGACGCTGGCCGTGTTGCTGGCCCTGAGCGGCCTGGCCCAGGCCCAGAGCACGGTGTATGTGGCGCCGGGCTTCTACGACGACGGTTTCACGGCGAAGGCGGGCGATCCCACCCTGGTGATCCAGGGCGACACCACCATCTCGCCGTCTTTTCCCGTGCCGGCCCAGCAGGGCCTCACGGGCGTGCAGGTGAAGGCGGGCGGCCACATCATCGTCGGCCCCGCCACCGCGCCGGTGTGGATCAACATCAAGGGTGACGAGGTCGACGGCCTGTATGTGGCGGGCGGCAACCTGGAAGTGCGCCAGGGCGGCACCTATGTGTATGCCCAGGCGGCCAACACCGGCAAGACCGTGCGCGGCATCTACAACGTGGGCGCCAGCGCGGCCTCGCGCTTCGACGGCACCCAGGTGTACGTCACGACCGACTGGGCCAGCTCCGATGCGCTGCGCACCTATGGCGCGCAGGCCAGCACGGTGTTGCGCGACTCGACCCTCACGACCCTGCGCGACAACTCGTATGGCGCCCGCAGCTGGGACGGCGCGCAGATCCGGATGCAGGACACGCACGTGCGCACCGAAGGCGCGTCCTCGCACGGCGTGATCGCGTCCGGCGCCGGCACCCGCACGCAGATGCAGGGCGGCTCGGTGACGACCACCGGCGCCGGCAGCTACGGCGTGTACGCCTTCGGCGGCGCGCGCATCGATACCGACGGCACCGTGATCCACGGGCAGGGCACCAACGGCTACGGCGCGATGGTGATGACGGGCGGCACCTATACGGCGACCAACTCCAGCATCACCTCGGATCAGCAGATGGCCCTGTACTCGCGCGACTCCACGGTCGTGCTCGACAACAGCACGCTGCTGTCCAAGGCCGCCGGCCGCCATGCCGTGCTGAACTGGGATGGCGACCTGAGCGTGAACGGCGGCTCGATCCGCAGCGAAGGCGACAACGCCCACGCCGTGTGGGCCTACGGCGGCCGCACCGACATCAACGGCGCCTACCTCGTCACGCAGGGCGCCGCGGCGCACGGCGTGGTGGCCCAGGCGGGCGCAAATCTCACCTTCGGCCGCGCGGGCGACTGGGGCACCTGGGTGCAGACCACCGGCACGGGTGCCGACGCGGTGCGGGTGTTGGCGGATGCGGGCGGCATGCAGGCCACCGGCGCCTGGTTCGACGCGCGCGGCGCGGGTTCGCACGCCCTGCGCGTGGACGGCGCCGCGAGCGGCACGGCCAAGTCCATCGGCCTGTCGCAAAGCTACCTCAGCGCCACGTCGGGCAGCGCGCTGCACGCGCAGTCGGGCCGCTCCGCGATCGACCTGCAGGGCTCCTGGCTGCGTGGCGGCGATTACGCCATCACGGCCGGCCCCACGGCCACCACCGCGATCCGCGCCGATGCGACGCGGATCGACGGCGGCGCCTCGGTCGCGTCGGGCGGCTCGCTCGGGCTGCACCTGAGCAACGGTAGCCTGTGGAACATGCAACGCGACTCGACCGTGAGCGAGCTGGGCAACGACGCCAGCCTGATCGATCTGCGCTCGGCCGCGCCCGCCGGCGCGCCCACCGCCGCCGCGTCGTACCAGACCCTGAACGTCACGAACGGCTACCAGGGCGCCAACGGCGTGCTGGCCGTCAACACCTGGCTCAATCGCGGCGGCGCCCTGGCAGACCAGTACACCGACCGCCTGCTGGTGGGCGGCAACGCGACCGGCACCACCGGGCTGCGCGTGACCGCCGTGGACGGCAGCCCCGGCGGCCCCACCGCCGACCCGCACAGCCTCGGCAGCCACGAAGGCATCTCGGTGGTGCAGGTCGCGGGCAGCGCGGGCATGCAGAGCTACACGCTCGAAGGCGGCTACGCCCCCGCGCACTCCTCGCCCTACGCCTACGGCCTGTACGCCTACGGCCCGGGCTCGACCTGGGGCGCGGCCGATCCGGCGCAGAACCTGGTCGGCAACGCGCATGGCTACTGGGACTACCGGCTGCAAAACACCTACGTCGCTCCGGACGGCCGCTTCGGCCCCGACCCGGAAGACGGGCGCCCGGCGCTGGTGCCGCAGGCGCCGTCTTACCTGAGCGCGCCGCTGGTGCTGCAGTACGCCGGCTTCACGGACCTGAACGCCCTGCATCGCCGCCTCGGCGAAATCCGCGATGACCGCGCGCTCGGCCTCGATGGCGGTAACGGCGAAGCCTTCTTCCGCGCCTATGGCGGCGACTTCTCCTACGGCAGCAACCGCGCCTGGCGCGACTACGGCTACGACTTCAAGGGCGACTACGGCGCCGTCCAGCTGGGCGGCAATCTCTACACCGCCGCCTCGGACACCGGCATCTGGCGCTTCGGCGTGGCCGGCTCGCTGGGCTGGCTGCAGTACCGCCCGGACGCGGTCGACGGCAACAGCCGCACGCGTGCAGACACCTACCGCGCCTCGGGCTACGCCACCTACCAGAGCACGCAGGGCTGGTATGTGGACAGCATCGTGTCGTACGGCTGGTTCAACGGCGACGTGCGCACGGATGCGCGCGGCAAGGCCCTCGGCCTGCACGGCCAGAGCTACGCCGCGTCGGTGGAAGCGGGTTATCCGCGCCCCTTGGGCGCCGGCCTGAACCTGGAACCGCAGGCGCAGGTGATCGCGCAGCATCTGCGCTTCAACCGCGGCACCGACGTGGACGGCCTCTCGGTCGACCTCGGTTCGCAGACCCAGGTGCTGGGCCGGTTGGGCGCGCGGCTCACGCGCCCGTTCGATCTCGACAGCGGCCGCGTCACGCCGTATGTGGGGGTGGACGTGCTGCACGCCTTCAACGGCGCTAGCGACGTGAAGATCGGCGACACGCGCATGCGCACCGGCCAGTATGGTGACTCGCTGCAGTTCTCGCTGGGCGTGACCGGCACGGTGAGCGACCGCCTGTCGCTCTATGGTCAGGTGGCGCGCCAGCAGGCCCTCGGGGGCAGCGGCATCGACGGCTGGATCTTCAACGGCGGCCTGCGCTGGAGGTTCTGAGCGCCGGCTTGCGCCGCAATGAACGAGGCCCACCGCGAGGTGGGCCTTTGGTTTGCCGCCGGGGGCGTGCCGCTCAGCCGGCGGCGCTGCGGTATTCGGCCACGCCGAAGCCGGCCTCGGGCGCCGCCTCGTCGCCTTCGATGGCGGGGGCGTCGGCGGGCGCGTCCACGCCCAACAGATGCAGTTCGGCCGTGATGAGGCCTTCGATCAGACTTGTCATGTTCCCTCCTAGGAACCCGGGGTTCCAGAACAGCAGTGTTGCGATGGCCGCCGGGCCGGGGCCAGCGGCGGCAACGAACGACCATGGTCCGCCCCAGCGCCGGCTCGCGTCCAGTCGAATGTTTCAATCGCGGCCATAGGCGGGCGTGATTGCCCCGATGCGCAGCAGGGCTTTCAGGCCGCGCTCAGCCGCGCCGGCGCGCCTCGCCCGGCGTGCAGCCGTAATGTTGCGCATACAACCGGCGCAGGCTGCCGGCATTGCCCAGGCCGATCTCGTCGGCGATCGCGGCCACGCTGTGCGCGGAGTTGAGCAGGCGCCAGTGCGCGATCTCCATGCGCATGCCTTGCAGGTAGGCATGTGCACTCATGCCGAACTCGGCCTGGAACAGGCGGTCGAGGTGGCGCCGGCCCACGCCGCATTGCCGCGCCAGCGCGTCGACCGTGGGGGCGTCGCGCAGGGTCTCGCGCATCAGCGTGAGCGCGCGCGCGAGATAGCGATTGGTGTGCGGCGCGCCGCCGTGCGAGCGCAGGCGGTGCGACAGCGGGCGCACGCCGTCGACCAGCATGTCGGCCAGCCCCTTGCTGGCGCGCGCCGCGCCGCAGTGGCGCGCCAGCAGCGCCACCGCCATGTCGATGGCGGCGGTGCCGCCCGCGCAGCTGATGCGGTCGCGGTCGAAGCAATAGAGCGCGTCCGGCGCCACCGCGATGCGCGGGAAGGCCTGGCGGAACTCGTCGACGTGGCGCCAGTGCAGCGCCACGCGATAGCCGTCGAGCAGGCGCGCCTGCGCCAGCAGGAAGCTGCCGTTGTCGATGCTGACCAGCGGCAGGCCATGGCGGCGCGCCGCCCGCAGCAGGGGGGCGTAGCGCGGCGCAAGCGCGCGGGCGGCCTCGGCGCTGCGGCTGCCGAAGATCACGAGGTAATCGTAGGCGCCGAAGTCCGCCGCGTCGGCGCGCAGGTCGAGGTTGACGGACACGCCGCTGCTGGATGCGACCGGCCCGTCGTCCAGGCCGAGCAGCGACCAGCGGCAATGCCGCTGGCGGCTGCGGTCGTCGTCATCGGCCGAGAAACGCAGCTTGTCGATGAAGGCGCCGAAAGGCAGGAGCGCGAAGTCGGGCAGCGGCAACAGCAGCAGCCGCAGGACGGGCGCGGTCGGGTCGGAAGGCATGGCGGCACGTTCAAGTCCAGATCCGGATTCATTCTAGCCAGATGCGATCCCTGTGCGGCGCTTCGCCCTGGCTAGACTGGCGGCCTTCGATACGGGATTCGGGAGCGCGGCGGTGGAATGGAAAACCTGGCTGGTCTATGCGGTGGCGGTGCTGGGCCTGTCGCTCACGCCGGGGCCCAACAGCCTGCTGGTGATCGCGCACGGCGCGCTGCACGGCCATCGCCGCACCCTGTGGACCATCGCCGGCGGCGCGCTGGGCTTTGTTGCGCTGATCGCCCTGTCGATGGCCGGCATCGGTGCCTTGCTGCAGGCCTCGCCGGCTGCGCTGGTGGCGCTCAAGTTCGTCGGCGGCGCCTATCTGCTGTGGCTGGGCTGGCAGCTCTGGCGCGCGCCGGCGCTGGTGCTGGGCGTCGCTGCGGACGCGGCGGGCCCGGTGTCGCGACCCCGGGTGCGCGGGCGCACCCTGTTGCGCCAGGGCCTGCTGGCGGCGATCTCGAATCCGAAGGTGCTGCTGTTCTATGGCGCCTTCCTGCCGCAGTTCATCGCGCCGGGGCGCGATCTGTGGCCGCAGTTCGTGGTGATGGCGCTCACCTTCGCCGTCACCGAGGCGCTGGTGGAGTTCGGCCTGGCGAGCCTCACGCACCGCATCCGCCCGTGGATCGAGCGCGCCGGCCGCCGCTTCAACATGGCCTGCGGGGTGCTGTTCGCGCTGATCGGCGCGGCCCTGCCCTTCGTGCACTGAGCGTCGGCCCGCGCCGCGGGGCACGGCGGCGCGAGGAGGGCGCGGGCATGAAAAACCCCGCCGTGGCGGGGTTTCCGGGGCGCTCGCGCGTGATGGGCGCGGCTCAGCCGAGCGCCTTTGCGGCGGCCGCCACCATGCGTTGCACCAGCGGCTGCACGCGGCCGGCCAGGTCGTCGCGATAGCCGAACGGGAAGGTCTCGTCCATGTAGGTGGACTGGCACATCTCGAGCTGGATCGCATGCACGCCCTGGCCCGGGTTGCCGTAGTGGCGCGTGATGTAGCCGCCCTTGAAGCGGCCGTTCACCGCCCAGGTGTAGTCGCCATTGGCCTCGAGCTCGCGCTGCACCGCCTCCTGCAGCGCAGGGGCGCAGGTCTTGCCGTCGGAGGTGCCGATGTTCAGGTCGGGCAGCTTGCCGTCGAACAGGCGCGGCAGCACGCTGGCGATGGAGTGGGCCTCCCACAGCAGCACGTGGCCGTGCGCGGCCTTGATGCGCGCGATCTCGCGCGTGAGCTGGTCGTGGTAAGGCTGCCAGTAGTCGGCCAGGCGCCGGGCCTGCTCGGCGGCGTCGGGGGCGGCGCCCTCGAGATAGAGCGGCTCGCCGCGGAACGAGGCGGCCGGGCACAGGCCGGTCTTGGTCTGGCCGGGATAGAGCGATTCGTCGTCGGGCGGACGGTTCAGGTCGATCACGTAGCGCGAATAGCGCGCGCCCAGGATCGAGGCGCCCATGGCTTCGGCGAAGGCGTAGAGCCGGTCCAGGTGCCAGTCGGTGTCGGCCACCGTCTGGGCGACGGGCGTCATGCGCGAGCGCAGCGCGGCCGGGATGTCCTGGCCCAGGTGAGGGATCGAGATGAACAGCGGCGCGGAGCCGGCCTTGAAATGAAACGGAGTGTCGGTCATGGGAGAGGCTGGGGGCGCGCGCAGCGCACGCGCGCGCCGGGGACTGTCGAGCCCCCATTGTAGCCAGCCTCTGCGCGGCGCTTCAGGAAGCGCCGTAGGTGAGCGACAGGTAGTGGCGATGGCGCTCGTACTGGTCGAGGATGTCGCCGATCACCTCGTCGCGGCTCCAGCCCATGATGTCGTAGTCCTGGCCGCCCTCGCGCAGGTGCACCTCGGCGCGGAAGTAGCGCCGCTCTTCTTCGTTGCGCGCCTCCTCGGGCGTGAGGCTGGGCCGCACCTCGGCCATGGGATAGACGGTGTAGGAGAAGTCCAGGTGCTCGCCGTGACCCACGCGGAACGTGAGCTGGCCGTCGTCGCCCGGCTCCAGCGCGGTCTCGTAGCCCTCGCGCGTGAGTTCGGTGGCCACGTCTTCCATGGCCGGGCGCACCACGTCGCTGATGTAGCGCTGCACGTGCGAGCGCTTGGGCATCATGATCATGTTGCGCAGGCGGCGCTGCCACGGCTCGGCGCTGCCGCCGGCCGCGGCGCGGCTGACCGTGCGGTAGCGCAGGCGCCGCTTGGTGGTGTCCTGCTTGAGGGCGCGGAACAGCCCCCAGAGCGACACCAGGATCACGATCGAGAAGGGCAGGGCGCTCGCCACCGTGGCGGTCTGCAGCGCCTTGAGCCCGTCGGCCAGCAGCAGCGCGATGGCGACCAGCCCCATCAGCACCGACCAGAACACGCGTTGCCAGACCGGCGCGTCGTCGGCGCCGCCCGAGGCCAGCATGTCGACGACCAGCGCGCCGGTGTCGGCCGAGGTCACGAAGAACACCAGCACCATCAGCACGGCAAAGCCCGAGATCACGCGCGCCCACGGGAACTGCTCGAGGAACACGAACAGCGCCAGCGTGCTGTCGCTCTGCACCGCCTCGGCCAGGCCGGTCGCACCCTTGAACAGGATGTGATAGATCGCGGTGTCGCCGAACACCGTCATCCAGAGCAGCGTGAAGCCGGTGGGGATCAGCAGCATGCCGCCCACGAACTGGCGGATGGTGCGGCCGCGCGAGATGCGCGCGATGAACACGCCCACGAAGGGCGACCACGCTATCCACCAGCCCCAGTAGAACAGGGTCCAGCCGCCGATCCAGTCGGTCGGGTTGTAGGCGTAGAGGTTGAAGGTGCGCGACACCAGGCCCGAGAGATAGACGCCGATGTTCTCGACGAAGGTCTGGAGCAGGAACAGCGTCGGGCCCACGACGACCACGAAGGCCAGCAGCAGCACCGCCAGCACCATGTTGCCTTCGGAGAGGTAGCGCACGCCTTTGTCGAGGCCGCTGGCCGCCGACAGCGTGGCCAGCGCGCAGGCCAGCACGATCAGGCCGATCTGGATCGGAATGCCGTTGGGAATGTCGAACAGATAGGTGAGGCCGGCGTTCATCTGCGCCACGCCCAGGCCGAGCGAGGTCGCCACGCCCAGCACGGTGCCGATCACGGCGAAGATGTCGACCGCGTGGCCGATGGGGCCGTGGATGCGTTCGCCGAGCAGCGGATAGAGCGCCGAGCGCAGCGTCAGGGGCAGGCCGTGGCGGTAGCCGAAGTAGGCCAGGATGAGCGCCACGCTGGCGTAGATCGCCCAGCCGTGCAGGCCCCAGTGGAAGAAGGTGATCGACAGCGCGTCGCGCGCCGCCTCGGGCGTGCCGCCGGCGCCGAACGGCGGCTCGAGAAAGTGCATGACCGGCTCGGCCACGCCGAAGAACATGAGGCCGATGCCCATGCCGGCGGCGAACAGCATCGAGTACCAGGTCAGGTCGCGGTAGTCGGGCTCGGAGTGGTCGGGGCCGAGCTTGATGTCGCCGAAACGGCTGAACGTGACGTACAGCATGCTCAGCACGATCACGGCGACGGCCAGCATGTAGAACCAGCTGGCGTTGGCGAAGATCCAGGCCTGCATGCTGCCGAACAGGCTCTGCGCCGCGTCGGGCGCGGTGGCCGCGAATATCACCAGGGCCACGATGAAAAGCCCGGAGGTGTAGAACACGGGCTTGTTGACCTTCATGCGGAACTTGCTTTGACTCATGGGCTTCTCCGGCCGGTTTTTCTGGACTGCGCTGCGCGAGCCTCCTATTAGTACCGCAGCCCGTGCGATGCCTGCAACCGTTGGCGGGGGCTTGCCAGCGCGCGCCGCGCGGGCGAGTATCGACGCTGTCGACATGCCATGCGAGGGTCACGATGATCAGGCTCGCCCGCGCGCCCAGCCTGTTGCTGGCGCAGCATTGGGTCAATCTGCTGGCGCAGGCGCGCATTCCGTGCGAGCTGCACAACCAGTATCTGCAGGGGGCGCTGGGAGAGATCCCGGTGGATCAGTGCGGACCGGAGGTCTGGATCGAACACGAGCGCGACCTCGAGGCCGCACGCGCGCTGATCCATGAGGGAGCGCCCGCAGGGGCGCTGCCCTGGCATTGCGCCGGGTGCGGCGAGCGGCTCGAGCCGCAGTTCACGGTGTGCTGGCAGTGCGGGGCCGCGCGCCCGGCCTGAGCCGCGCGGCGCGCCGGCCGGGTCAGGCCCGGCGCAGCCGCAGCCGGGTGATCTCGGAGGAGGCGCCCAGGCGTTTCGGCGGGCCCCAGTAGCCGGTGCCGCGGCTGATGTAGAGCCACATGCGGCCGTGGCGGTGCAGGCCGGCCACGTATGGCTGCTGCAGCCGCACGAAAAAGCGCCACGGCAAGAACTGGCCGCCGTGCGTGTGGCCCGAGAGCTGCACGTCGTAGCCGACCGGCTCCGCGGCGACGGCGCTGCGCGGCTGGTGCGCGAGCAGGATCCGCACGGCGGCCGCGGGGGCGCCCGCCAGCGCGCGCACCGGATTGCTGCGCTGTTGCGGGTCGAAGGCGCCGGCGCTGTAGTCGGTCACCCCCGCCACGACCAGCGTCGCGTCCTGCGTCTTCAGGTTTACGTGCTCGTTCTGCAGCACGTGCAGGCCGAGGCGGCGAAACTCCGCGACCCAGGGCGCGGCGCCGGAATAGTATTCATGGTTGCCGGTCACCAGGTACACGCCCTGGCGCGCGCGCAGCTGCCCGAGCGGGGCGGCGTGGTCGCGCAGCTGCGCCACGTTGCCGTCCACCACGTCGCCGGTGATCGCGATCAGGTCGGGGGCGAGCGCGTTGGTCGCGTCCACGATGGCCTGCACATAGCCGCGCTTGATGGTCGGTCCCACGTGGATGTCGCTGAGCTGCACGATGGTGTAGCCCTCCAGCGCGGCGGGCAGGTCGGCGATCGGCAGGTCCACGTCGACCACCGGGGCACGGCGGCGCGCGTTGTAGAAGCCCACCGCGCTGGCCAGCAGCGCCAGCGCCGGCACCGCGATCGCGCTGCCCTGGCGCAGGCCGGGCCACGGCACGCTCAGGCCGCCGAGCGCGGCGAACCAGGCAAGCAGCAGCGCGGCGTCGCGGATCACGGTCAGGACGAACAGCGACGAGAAGAAGCCCATGGCCAGCAGCCCGATCCAGGCCATGCGGTCGCCGAAGGGCTGGCGGCCGGACGAGCGGCTCAACATGCCGAGCGGGATCACGATGCAGCTCGCCAGCAGCAAGAGGGCGCCGACGAGCGCGCCCGGCAGGCCCACGCCCAGGTCCGGGAGGAGGCGCAGGCCCACGTAGGCATGGGCCGCGAGCCCGAGGGCGATGAAACGGACGAAGAAGGAAGACTTGCGCAGGGCCACGGTCGCACTCGGGTCGGAAACGTCAGCCGCCATTCTAGGGCGGGGCGAGCCCTTCTGAGCGCCGGGTGGCGGCAAGGTTCCCGCCGCGTGTTGCACACTGAAGCGCTTGCGCCGGGGCGGCTGGCCTATGCTGGTGCGTGAATCCGCCACCACGAGGAGCCGCCCATGTTGGACCATGTCGCGCTGCATTTCAGCGATTTCGCGCGTAGCCGCGCCTTCTATCTGAGTGCGCTGGCCGCGATGGGCTACGTGCCGCGCAAGACCTTCGATACCGACATGGGGTTCGGCCCGGGCGAGGTCGACGAGGCCGACGACCCGGGCGGCGAGTTCTGGATCCACGAGGGCACCCCCAGCACGCCGCGCGTGCACGTGGCCTTTCGGGCCCGCAGCCGCGCCGAGGTCGATGCCTTCCATCGCGCGGCGCTGGCCGCCGGCGGCCGCGACAACGGCGCGCCCGGCCTGCGCCCGCAGTACCACGCCAACTACTACGGCGCCTTCATCCTCGACCCCGACGGCTACAACGTCGAGGCGGTCTGCCACCGTCCGGCCTGAGCGCGCGGCGCCCCGGGCGGCGCGCCGGCCGGCACCCCTTGGAGGCCCGCGCCGCGCTCCCTATACTGGGGCGGCGCCGGACCCCGGCGCCCCAGGAGAAGCCATGCCCTATGCCTTGTTGATCGTCGAACCCGTGGGCCAGCGCGCCAGCCGCAGCGCCGCCGAGGGCGAGGCGTTGTACGCCAGCATGCTCGAGTTCGCCGCCGGCCTGCGCGCGCGCGGCGTGCTGCGCGAGGCCCAGTCGCTGCTGTCGCAGGAGCAGGCCGTGCGGGTGCAGGTGCGCGAGGGCGAGACGCGCCTGCTCGATGGCCCCTACGCCGAGCTCAAGGAGATGGTGGGCGGCTTTTTCCTGCTCGACTGCGCCAGCCGGGCCGAGGCGCTGGAGATCGCGCGGGCCTGTCCCGCGGCGCGGTGGTGCACGGTCGAGTTACGCGAGCTGGGCCCCTGCTTTCTGTAATCGCATAGGTATTTACCCTAGGTCGCGTGTCCGCGTGTCGAGAACGCGGCCGCTCGCACGTCGTGTCGATACGGACCGGCGCATCCCGCGGCCGGCCGCTCCAGGAGAGATCCGATGCGATTCATGATCATCGTCCGGGCCAACGCCATGAGCGAGTCGGGCGCGCTGCCCGAGGCCAGCCTGCTCGAGGCGATGGGCGCCTTCCACGAAGAACTCGCGGCCGCCGGCGTGCTGCTCGACGCCATGGGGCTGCAACCCAGCAGTCGCGGCTTTCGCGTGCGCCATCAGGGCGGGCGGGCCACGGTCATCGACGGCCCGTTCGCCGAAACCAAGGAGCTCATCGCCGGCTTCACGCTGATCCAGGTGCGCGACCGCGCCGAGGCGCTGGCCTGGGCGCGCCGCTATCCGGCGCCGTTCGGACCCGACCGCGACGGCGAGATCGAAGTCCGCCAGGTGTTCGAGGCCGAGGATTTCCCGCCCGCCACCCGCGCCTGAACGCCCACGCGCCCCACCCATCACGCGGCCGGTCGCTGCGCGCCGCCGCCAGGAGTTTTCCATGCACAAGCAGATCTTCGTCAATCTTCCCGTGGCCGACCTGCCGCGCTCGCAGGCCTTCTTCAGCGGCCTGGGATTGCGCTTCAACCCCAAGTTCACCAACCAACAGGCGGCCTGCCTCGTCATCGGCGAAAACCTCTACGCCATGCTGCTGGTCCACGACTTCTTCCAGGGTTTCTCCGGCCGGCCGGTGGCCGATGCGCGCCAGGCCACCGAGGTGATGGTGGCGCTCTCGTGCGAAAGCCGCGAGGAGGTCGACGAGGTGGTGCGCCGCGCGCTCGCCGCCGGCGGCACCGCGCCGCGCCCGCCCCAGGACTACGGCTTCATGTACTCGCACGGCTTCGAGGATCCGGACGGCCACATCTGGGAGCTGGTCTACATGGACCCCGACGCCGAGCCGCCGGCGGCCTGACGATGACGGCGCAGGACGAGGTTCGCCATGCGATCGACGCCGTCTGGCGCATCGAGTCGCCCAAGGTGGTGGCGCACGCCGCGCGCTACCTGCGCGACGTGGCCCTGGCCGAGGAGGCCGCCCAGGATGCCCTGGTGGCCGCGCTCGAGCATTGGCCGCGCGACGGGGTGCCCGCCAACCCGGCGGCCTGGCTCATGACCGCCGCCCGCCACCGCGCGCTCGACATGCTGCGCCAGGCGGCGGCCCAGGCGCGCGGCGGCGATGCGCTGGCGCGCGAGACCGAGGCGCTCGGCGCCGCGTTCGAACCCGACATCGCCGATGCGATCGACGCGCGCCGCGCCGACGACATCGGCGACGACATGCTGCGGCTGATCTTCACGGCCTGCCATCCGGTGCTCTCGGCCGATGCGCGGGTGGCGCTCACCCTGAAGCTGCTGGGCGGGCTCTCCACCGCCGAGATCGCGCGCGCCTGCCTGCAATCGGAGGCCACCGTGGCGCAACGCATCGTGCGCGCCAAGCGCACGCTCAGCGCGGCCGGCGTGCCGTTCGAGGTGCCGCGCGGCGAGGCGCGGCATGCGCGGCTGGACGCGGTGCTGGAGGTGATCTATCTCATCTTCAACGAGGGCCATGCCGCGACCGCCGGCGACGCATGGACGCGCCCCGCGCTGTGCGACGAGGCGCTGCGGCTGGCGCGCGTGCTGGCCGCGTTGATGCCGCAGGAGGGCGAGGTGCTGGGCCTCGCCGCGCTGTTGGAATTGCAGGCCTCGCGCCTGCCGGCGCGCGTGGATGCGCAGGGCCGCCCGGTGCTGTTGCTGGACCAGGACCGCGGCCGCTGGGACCGCCTGCTGATCCGCCGCGGCCTCGCGGCGCTGGCGCAGGCACTGGCCTGCGGCCCGGCCGGCCCCTATGTGTTGCAGGCGGCGCTGGCGGCCTGCCATGCGCGCGCGGCGCGTGCGGCCGACACCGACTGGGCAGAGATCGTGCGGCTGTACGACGCGCTGTATGCCTGCCTGCCCTCGCCGGTGGTGGCGCTCAATCGCGCCGTGGCGGTCGGCATGGCGCAAGGCCCCGAGGCCGCGCTCGTGCTGGTGGACGCGCTCGGGCAGTCGCCGGCGATGGCGCAGTATCCGTGGTGGTGGAGCGCGCGCGGCGATCTGCTGGCGCGGCTGGGACGCGGGGAGGAGGCGGCCACGGCCTTTCTGCGGGCCGCGGCGCTGACGCGCAACCAAGCCGACCGGACGTTGCTGGAAGCCCGCGCTCAGCAGGCGCGCGCTCAGCAGGCGCGCGCTTAGCAGGCGCGCGCTCAGCAGCGATCAGGTGCCGAACAGACAGACGCCCGGAAAGATGAGCGGAAAGACGCCGGGCCGGCGGGCGGCGCCGACGGCGCGCGCCCGGGCTGATCGTGGCCGATCAGCCGACGGTGTCGCGCCACCACAGGCGCATGCTGTCCCAGGCGCGACCGGCGATGCCGGCCTCGGGCACGGGCTGTTTGGCCACCAGCGGCACCTGCATGGCGGGCTTGCCATCGACCGTGATCTGCACCACGCCGACCTGCTGCTGCGCCGTGACCGGCGCCACCAGCGTCGCGACCGGCTGGACCGAGCGCTCGATACGCGCGCCGGCCGGGGTGGTGAGGTAGAAGTCCTGGGCATAGCCCACCGGCACCACGTCGGCCTGGCCCTTCCAGACCTGCTGCTCGCCGGCGGCCTCGCCGGCCTGGTAGAGGCGCACGGTGCGGAACGCGCCATAGCCCCATTCGAGCAGCGTGCGCGCTTCCTGCGTGCGGGTCTTGTCGGAGTCGGTGCCGATCACGACCGCGATCAGGCGGCGCTGCAGGCCGCCCTCGGCACGCGAGGCGCTGCCGATCAGACAGTAGCCGGCCGATTCGGTGTGGCCCGTCTTCATGCCGTCCACGCTGGGATCGGCCCAGAGCAGGCGGTTGCGATTGGGCTGGCGGATGTTGTTGTAGGTGTACTCGCGCGTGGTGTCGTAGCGTCGCGCGGTCTGGCCGAAGTCGCGCGACATGCGTGCGGCCAGCGTGCCCAGGTCGGCGGCGGTGGAGTAGGTCTGCGCGTCGGGCAGGCCGCTCGGGCTGTTGAAGTGCGTGCCGGCCAGGCCCATGGCCTGCGCCTGCTGGTTCATGCGCGCCACGAAGGCCTCGACCGAACCGCTCACGGCCTCGGCCAGCGCCACCGCGGCGTCGTTGCCGGACTGCACCATCAGGCCGTAGAGCAGGGCGTCGATGCTGACCTGCTTGTTGGGCTCGAGAAACATGCGCGAGCTGCCCGGCGCCACTTTCCAGGCGCGGGTGGAGATCGTGACCTGCTGCTCCAGCGTGATCTCCTTGGCGGCGAGCGCCTGGAACACCACGTAGGCGGTCATGATCTTGGTGAGCGAGGCGGGTTCGATGCGCGCGCTGGCGTTCTGTGCGCCCAGCACCTGCCCGCTGGTGGCATCGAGCAGCAGCCAGGCCCGCGCGGTGAGCGTGGGCGCGGCCGGCGAGTGCGCGGCGGAAGACGGGGCGGCGAGTGCGACGGGAGACTGGGGGGCGGCGGCGACGGCGGCGGGCAGGGGCCAGGCCAGCGCCACGCAGGCGGCCAGCGCCAGGCGGCGCGCGGAAGAAATACGGAACATGCTGAGACGGCTATCCTTGTTGGTATCAGGGCGCCGGTGGCGTGGCGCCCGGCCTGTTTGGCCGGGCCGCGCGCGAAAAGTTCAGCCGCGCGGCCGCGCTACCTTAGCATGCGTGCGCTCAGCACGCGTGCGCGTCACAGCAGGTGCTCGATGGGCAGCAGCGAGATGAACCAGACCGAGGTGCGCTGCCACCACGTCGTGCCGGGTTCGGTGTCGTGGCGCAGGGTCTTGCCGTCGCGCTGCTCGAGCCAGTAGAGACGGTCGCGCTCGTCCAGGCAGACGCGGTAGGCGGTGCGCGGGATGCCCTCCAGGAAGACCTCGTCGATGCGGCGCGCCAGCAGCGGGCTGTCGATCACGAAGCCCAGTTCGGTGTTCAGATTGGCCGAGCGCGGGTCGAAGTTGAACGAGCCCACGAACACCCGGCGGTCGTCCACGGCAAAGGTCTTTGCGTGCAGGCTCGAGCCCGAGCTGCCGAACGGCCCGAGGCCCTTGCTGCGTTCGGGCTCGTTCGCGCCCGCGCGCATTTCCCACAGCTCGATGCCGGCCTTCAGCAGGTCGCGCCGGCGCTTGGCATAGCCGGAATGCACCACCGCCACGTCGGTGGCTTCGAGGGCGTTGGTCAGCACCCGCACCTTCACGCCGCGCTGCGCGATCTCGCCGAGCGCGCGCGTGCCGCTCTCGGTCGGCACGAAATACGGCGAGACCAGGTCGAGCACGGTCTCGGGCACGCCGATGATGTTTTCGAGCTGATGGGCCACCGACGCCTCGGGCGGCGCGCGGTCCAGCACCTTGGCCGGATCGTCGCTCACCATGCGGGTCGGCGCCCACTCGAACTCGAGCTCGCTGGCCATCAGCTTGCGGATGAAGGCGGAGTCGCGCAGCGCCAGCGCATAGGCCGAGGCGCGCGGATCGGCCTGGATCGCACCGGCCTCGCGGGCCAGGCGCTCGAGCGCATCGGGCGCGGCGGCGGGCACCAGCCGCTCCACCGGATAGGCCGATTCGCTGTTCCAGTAGCGGTCGAAGTCGGCCGAGACGTCGTGGACGACGGGGCCGATGGCGAGCACGTCCAGGTCGGCGAACAGCACGTCGTCGGTGGCGCCGAAGTACTCGTCGCCGATGTTGCGGCCGCCGATGATGGTGGCCTGGTTGTCGGCCGTGAACGACTTGTTGTGCATGCGCCGGTTCAGGCGCGAGAAGTCGGTGAGGTAGCCGATGAACTTCGGCCGGCGCACCACGAAGGGGTTGAACAGCCGCACTTCGATGTGGGGATGCTCGGCCAGGGCGGCCAGCACGGCGTCCAGGCCCGAGGTGCCGTTGTCGTCGAGCAGCAGCCGCACGCGCACGCCGCGGTCGGCCGCGAGGTGCAGGGCCTCGAGCAGCATCGTGCCGGTCATGTCGCCGTGCCAGATGTAGTACTGCACGTCGAGCGTGCGCGTGGCGGCGTGGGCCAGCAGCATGCGCGCGGCGAAGGCGTCCTGCGCCTGCGCGAGCGCGTGGATGCCGGCATCGCCGGGGTGCTGGTCGGCCAGCGGCGCGATGGCGCGGCCCAGCGGCGTGTCGCGGGCCTGGTCGGCGTCGAGCGCGTGGGTCACGCTGCGGTTCTCCTGGGACGGCAGGGCGCAGCCCGCGAGCAGGCCCGCGCACAGGACGAGCGCGGCGGCCAGCCAGGAAGGAAAGGGCGCCCGAAACATGCCCGCTATTGTGCACGAAGCCGACGACACGCTCTGCGCACGCGGGCACGCCAATTGCGGCGCGGCCGGACCATTGCGTCGAGGGAGCCCCCATGCACCGGTCCAAACGCCTGCCGCCGCGCCGCGCGCGGGCCGCGATGCTGTTCGCGGCCCTGGCGCTGACCGTGCTCGACGCGGCGGGCGCGGGCACCGACGAGCCCGACTTCAGCGCCGACGCGCAGGTGCAGCGCGAGGCGGTGCCGATGGCGCGCGAGGCCGTGCAGTTCGCCTGGCGCCGCTACGACATCGCGCTCGACGGCACCGAGGCCAGCATCGAACAGGTGGAGCAGACGCTGGCCCGGTTGAGCGCGGCCTATGCCAGCGTCGAGCCCAAGCCTTCCGATGAAGAAGTGATGACGTTCGCGCAGCGCTTCGGCGCCTACGTGGGCGAGATCTACCGCCAGAATCACGGCGGCGACTGGGGCTGGGTGCGGTTGGAGGCCAGGCGCTTTCCCGGCGTGCGCACGCGCGCGGGCCGCGTGGTGTGGCCGAGCGGCCGGGTGTACGAGCGCATCACGCGCGGGGCCGACTACAGCGTGGCCGACTACTACACCGACCTGCTCAAGCGCTGAGGCGCGCGCTCACAGCAGCGGCCAGGCCTGCGAGGCGGCGAGCTGTTGCAGCGGCGCCAGGCGCTGCGTCTGGCTGGTCTCGTCGAGCTCGGCCAGGCGGGTGCGCCAATCGTCGTAGAGCTCCTGGGCAAAGGCATCCTGGAAGCGCAGGCCCGCCTGCGCGTCGAGGCGCCAGCGGCCCTGGGTGCGGTCCAGCAGCGCCACGATGGCCTGGGCCTGTTCGAGATAGCGCGCATCGGCCTGCCAGCTCTGCTCGACCGCGCCGCGCTGCCGCGCCGCCTGCTCGCCCAGCAGTTCCTGCAGCCGGTCGCGCTCGGCGCGCGGCAGGCGCAGCTGCCCCGCCAGCGCCGTGCCGTCGTCCAGATCCTTGAGCCAGCCGTCGCGATGGCGCGAGGCCAGCGTGTGCGCCTGCCGCAGCTGTTCGCCGGCCCGATCCACGCCCACGTTCGCCGCCAGGCTGGCGGGCGCCAGGGCGCGGGTCAGGTCGAGCGCCTCGAGCGCGCGCGCGTAGTCGCGCTGCCGATCCAGCGCGCGGCCGATCAACGACCTGGCCAGCCGCTCGTATTCGCCGAAGGCGCCGCTGGCCTGCGGCGCGGCGTCGACCTCGGGCATCTTGCGCCAGTCGGCCGTGCGCAGCGCCGTCTCGAGTCGCTGCTGCGTGAGCTTGAGCGCGTCGCCGTAGACCTGGCGTTGCTGCCTGCCATCCATGCCGCGCACCACGTCGATCACCGACAGGGGCAGCAGCACCAGGCAGGCGACCAGCACCACCCGGTATTGCGCGCGCGGGGAACGCAGGCGCTTCCAGATGAAGGTGACGATCAGCAGGAGCAGGACGATGAAGGCCTGGGTACAGGCGGCCACGAAGGCTTGCAGGGGACTGTGGCTGCGCAGCAGCGCTTCCGCGCTGGCGGCCACCAGCACGGCGAGGGCGGCGGCGTGGGTGACTTGCCGCAGCGCCGGGCTGGGATCGGCCCAGCGGTCGAGGGGGCCCGCACGGAGAAAGGAAAACAAACGCTTGCGCAACAGCGACTCCGGCCTGGCAATGTTATGGCTAACGACGAATTGTAATAACAATTTACATGATGCCTGAAGCGTTCAATTCGGGGAATAGCCCAAAAGGATGGTCGTTACCACGCGGGGAGCGGGCGCGATTCGGACGAAGTCATGGTGTCTGTCATGCTAATATTTAGCATTCTAAATAAATGACGCGCCGGTCCCGGCGCGCCCCTCCCATGGAATCGTTCCGTCCTCCCGTCTCCATCGGTCGCCTGCTCGTCGTCGGCGGCCGCCAGTGGCGCAAGCGCATCGACCAGGCGCTGCAGGCGCACGGCCTGTCCCAGGCCACCGCCTGGCCGCTGCTGGTGCTGCGCACCCACGGCGCGCCCTTGCGCCAGGGTGTGCTGGCCGAGGAGATCGGGGTCGAGGGGGCTTCGCTGGTGCGCGTGATCGATGCGCTGGACGAAGCCGGGCTGATCGAACGCCTGCCCGATGCGCACGACCGGCGCGCGCGCTGTGTCGGCCTGAGCCCGGCCGGCGCGGCGAAGGCGGGCGAGATCGCGCGCATCGTCGACGAGGTGCGCGCCGAGGTGATCGAGGGTCTGCCCCAGGCCGAGCTGGCCGTGGCCGAACGCGTGCTGGCCGCGGTCAACGCGCGGCTCGAGCAGCTCAACGCGCAGGAGCCCGGCGCGTGATCCTGCAGGCCCTGACTTACCGGCCGAGCGTCAATGACGCGATCTTTTCGGCCAAGAATTTCATTGCCGCGATGCTGGCGCTGTACATCTCGCTGCAGCTCGATTTCCAGCGGCCGGCCTGGGCCATGGCCACGGCCTACATCATTGCCCATCCGCTGTCGGGCGCGCTGACTTCCAAGGCGGTCTACCGCGTGATCGGCACGGTGTTCGGCGCGGCGGTGGCGGTGATGATGGTGCCGGCCATGGTGAACGCGCCGGTGCTGCTGTCGGGCGCGCTCGCGCTTTGGGTGGGGCTGTGCCTCTACATCTCCATGCTCGACCGCCGCCCGCGCAGCTACATTTTCATGCTGGCCGGCTACACGGCCGCCATCGTGGGCTTCTCCAGCGTGTCGGATCCGCTGCTGGTGTTCGACACCGCGATCGCGCGCTGCGAGGAGATCACGCTCGGCATCCTGTGCGCCACGCTGGTCAGCCATCTGCTCCTGCCGCGCCACGTGGGCGGTCTGGTGTCGATGCGGGTCGAGACCTGGCTGCGCGATTCCGCCACCCTGCTGATCGACAGCCTGCACGGCGCCGAGGGCGTGCGCCGCCTGCCGCATGACCTGCACCGGCTCGCCGCCAGCGTGTCGGAGCTGCGCACCCTGTTCGTGCACCTGGCCTACGAGAAGCCGCAGCTGCGCGGCGGCGAGCGGGTGCTGCACGCGCTGCACGACCGGATGTCGCTGATGCTGCCCATCATCGGCGCCATCGCCGACCGGGTGAATGCGCTGCGCGCCCTGCCGGGCCCGCACGCCGACATCGACGTACTGGTGACGGCGCTCGAGCGCTGGCTGCGGCCCGCGCCGCAGGACGACGCCGACGCGGCGCTGGCCGACCTGCGCCGCCACATCGCGCGCCTGCGCGGGCAGGGCGGTCCGGCCGCCGTGCCCGGCGGCGCGGCCGCCACCGAGGACGCCGGGGCGGCCTGGCCGGCGATCCTGCGCGCCAGCCTGGCGCTGCGGCTCGAACGGCTGGTCGAGCTGCGCCGCGACGCGCACGATCTCTGGCGCCACATCGTGCGCGGCCGCCCGGTGGCGCGGCCGCTGCGGCGTTCGCGCCCGGTGGGCGAGCTGCGCGACCACGGCATCGCGCTGCGCTGCGGCGCGGCCGCCGCGCTGTCGGTGGCCTTCTGCGCGCTGATCTGGATCGGCCTGGGCTGGAGCTCGGGCGTGATGGCGGTGCAGATGGCGTCGGTGGGATCGTGCATCCTGTCGTTCATGGACGACCCCGTGCCCGCGCTCAAGACCTTTCTGCAATGCACCGTGCTGTCGGTGTTCGTGGTGGCGCTGTATCTGTTCGGCATCCTGCCGGCCCTCACGCATTTCCCGATGCTGGTGCTGGTGATGGCGCTGTTCCTGCTCCCGATGGGCATGATGCAGGCCTCGCTCGCGCACTTCGGCATCGCGCTGCCCATGATCGCCAACTTCATCCTGCTGCTGAACCTGCACAACGTGCAGAACGAAGCCTTCGACGCCTATCTCAACGGGGGCATCGCGTCGGTGATCGGCTTTGCGATCCCGACGCTGGTGATCTACTTCGTGCGCTCGATGAATCCGGACACCAGCGTGCGCCGCCTCATGGCGGGCGGCTGGGCCGAGATCGCCGAGGTGGCGCGCGGCCGGCGCCTGGTGTCGCGCGACCATCTGGCGCGCCGCATGTATGACCGCGTGGCGTTGATGGCGCCGCGCGCCGGCGGCGCGGCACCCGCGGTGCGCGCCAAGGCCCTGCGCGCCAGCTTCGAGTTCGGCGCGGCCGTCAACCTGGCCGAGCTGCAACGATTGCGTGCGCAACTGCCGCTCGCAGGACGCGCCGTGCTGGACGATCTGCTGGGCGCGCTGGCGCGCCTGTTCGAGGCGCGCAAGCGCCGCCGCGATGGCGCCGATGCCGCCGATGCGGCGCTCACGCTGCTCGACGCCGCCCTCACGCAGGTGCGCCGCGACCCGCCCGCGCGCGGCCGCGCGGAGATCCTGGCCGCGCTGTCCGGCCTGCGGCTCGCCTTCTTCGGCGACGCGCAGCCGTATCGGGCGTAGCGCTCGGAAGCGGCGGCATCGCGCGTGGGCGCGGCTGCGCCATCGAGATCCGACAGGGGCGCTTGACACCATTTCATATTTGGGAAATTATCCCGATTATGGAAAATTCAACCGAACCGATGACGGCGGCCCTGGCCGAGCGCCTGCGCCAGTTGCGCGCCGAGCGCGGCTGGCCGCTGGACCAGCTTGCCGAGGCCAGCGGACTGAGCCGCGCGACGCTCTCCCGCATCGAGAACGCCGAGGTGAGTCCCACGGCCCAGGCGCTGGGCCGGCTGTGCGCGGCCTTCGGCCTGCCGATGTCGCGCCTGCTGCACATGGTCGAGAGCGCCTACCCGCCGGTGGTGCGGCGCGAGACGCAGCCGGTGTGGCGCGACCCCTCGGTGGCCTTCGAGCGCCGCCAGGTCTCGCCGCCGGCGCAGGCGCTGGCCGGCGAGGTGCTGGGCTGCGAGATCGGCCCGGGCCAGCGCATCGACTACGCGGCGTCGCCGCGACCCGGCATGGAACACCATCTGTTGCTGGTCGAGGGGCGCCTGCGCGTGGAGATCGAGGGCACGCCGCACGAGCTCGCGCCCGGCGACTGCCTGCGCTATCAACTGCACGGCCCCAGCGCGTTCGAGACGCCGGCGGGGCAGGGCGCGCGCTACTTTCTTTTCATCGTGTGAGGCACGTCATGAGCATCGACATCGAACGGGTGGCGGGCGACGCCGCCTGCGCCGTGCTGCCCGACCTGGCCGACGTGCTGCATGCCTGCGTGGCGCAGGGCGCGAGCGTGGGCTTCATCGCGCCCTTCACGCCCGAAGACAGTCTTGCCTACTGGCAGCGCCGCGTGCTGCCGGGCGTGCGCACGGGCGGCGTCGCGTTGCTGGTGGCGCGTGTCGCGGGCAGGGTGGTGGGCACGGTGCAGCTGGACTGCGACACGCCGGCCAACCAGCCGCACCGCGCCGAAGTGCGCAAGCTGCTGGTGCATCCGGCGGCGCGGCGGGGCGGGATCGCGCGGGCGCTGATGGCCGCGGTCGAGGCGGACGCGGCGCAGCGGGGGCGCACGCTGCTCACGCTCGACACGCGCAGCGGCGATCATGCCGAGCCGCTGTACCGGTCGTTGGGCTATGTGGAGGCGGGCCGGATCCCGGGCTATGCGCGGGCGGCCGATGGGCCGCGGCTCGACGCCACGACCATCATGTACAAGGTGCTGCCGGCCGGGGCGCTCAGGCCGGCGGCTTGAGGCCCACGCTGTAGGCGGGCGCATTGCCGCGCGCGGCGGCCTTGATCTTGAGCATCGAGCCGCCGGGTGTGTATTCGAATTCCTGGAACGTGATCTCGAACCACTGGTGAAAGCTGGTGCGCTGGAATTCCGGCACCCAGACGCGCGCCTTGCGCGGGTCGCAATGGAATTCGACTTCGGTCTGCTCGATGTTCAGCGGGCGCGCGGTGCCCAGGCGATAGCTGGCGCGCACCTCGGCGCGTTGCACCGTGCCCGGTTTCCACTCGAGCCCGAGGAGGGCCATGAATTGCTCGATCGCCTCGGCGTCGTAGAACGAATTGGGCGACCGGCCACCGCCCTTGGGGGCGGGTTTTTGCTTGTTTCTGCTCATGGGCGCCACTTTACCGTAGCCCGCGCCGGCGTGCCGCGCCGCGCGAATTGCGTCCCTTATTTTTCGCTGAAACACAAAGGCGCCGGCTACCCGGATTTCCTGCCTTTATCCGGCCGATTGGCGACCGGCCGCCCCGCCTAGAATTCCTTCCATCCTGCCCGGGGTGCGCCAGCGCGCGCCGCGGCCGCAGCCCGCGCCGTCCGCCTCGGGGCCGCGCCTTTCCGTACCGCATTCTCTACAGGGGCAAGCACCCATGAATCCTTCGACCCTGATCGGCGCCGCCGTTGGCGTGGTCACGTTGATCCTGGTGGTGGCACTGTCGGCCACCTCGCCGTCCATCTACTTCAATGCGCCGGGCCTGGCCATCGTCGTGGGCGGCACCGCGGCCGCGCTGTTCCTGGCCTATCCGCTGCGCGAGGTGCGCCGCGTGTTCCGCCTCGTGACCACCGTGTTCCGCCACGACAAGCTCGACACCGAGCGCGACATCGAGGAGCTGGTGTCGCTGGCGCAGCTGTGGATGAACAACGATGTGCGCAAGGTCGAGGCCGCGCTCAAGAACGTGTCCAATCCGTTCCTGCGCACGGGTGTGCAACTGGTGATCGACAACACGCCCGAAGACCAGATCATCGAGCTGCTGCAATGGCGCATCGCCCGCCTGCGCGCGCGGGAACACGCCGAGGCGCAGATGTTCCGCGTCATGGCGGGCTTCGCGCCTGCCTTCGGCATGCTCGGCACCCTGGTGGGCCTGGTCAACATGATGTCGGTGCTCGGCACCGGCACGATGCAGCAGATCGGCGAGCAGCTCGCGGTGGGCCTGATCACCACTTTCTACGGCATCCTGCTGGCCAACCTGGTGTTCAAGCCGATCGCCGTCAAGCTCGAGCGCCGCACCGCGCAGCGCGTGGAAGTGATGAACATGGTGCTGCAGGGCATCGCGATGATGTGCGAGCGCCGCGGCCCGGCCGTGGTGCGCGAGACGCTCAATTCCTTCGTGGCGCACATCGAAGACGAAATCGATGACGGCTCGGCCGATGCCGCCGCCCGCGCGGCCGCCAAGCCGGCCAAGCCGGCGCGCGGTCCGCTGCGCATGCCGCCGATCCTGGGCGGCGCGCGTGCCGCCAACGCACCCAGCGCGCCGCGCAAATGAGCCTCGCGATCTCGTCCACGCTGGCCGACCGGATCGAGGCGGCCCGCAAGCGCCAGGAGGCCGCCGAACGCGAGCGCGCCGCCAAGGTGGCGCGCGCGGCGGGTACCGCCCGCTTCGAACGCTGGCATGTGCCGGAAAACCAGGATCACGAGTCCGAGGGCTGGCTGGTCACGTATCTCGACCTGATCACGCTGCTGCTGGCGCTGTTCGTGGTGCTGCTGGCCGTGGCCCGCCTGAGCGGCGCGCCGCTCACGCCCACGCCTTCGTCCATCGACCTGGTCGGCTCGGTGAACGCCGCCGTGGCCGCGCCGATGCCGCCCGCCGGCAACGATCCCGATGCCAGCCAGGCCGGCCGCTGGCTCGGCCTGCCCGCGATCGCGGAAGACCAGCCTTTCATGGTGTTCGACACCTACGCGCCCGCGCCGGTCGAACCCGCCCCGGCCGAGCCCGCGCTCGCCCTGCCCACCAAGGACCAGCTCGGGCTGGACGACCTGGGCAAGTCGATCGACGTGATCGTCAACGACAAGACCATCAGCTTCCGCATCAGCAACGAGCTGCTGTTCCCGTCGGGCCAGGCGACGCTCAGCCCGGGCGGCCTGGACGTGATCAAGAAGGTGGCCGAGGTGCTCAAGCGTTCCGAGTATCCGGTCTCCGTCGAGGGCCACAGCGACAACGTGCCGATCCAGACGCGCCAGTTCCCGTCGAACTGGGAGCTGTCGAGCAGCCGCGCCACCAGCGTACTGCGCGAGCTCACGCGCGACGGCGTGGCCGGCTCGCGGTTGCGCGCGGTGGGTTACGCCGACACGCGGCCGCTCGAAGCGGGCAGCACGCCGGCGGCGCGCGCCGCCAACCGCCGGGTCGAGCTGATCATGGAAATCACGCCGCACAGCGAGCCGGTGGAGCGTCTGCCTGCCGCTGCCGCGAAGGCCGCGGGCGTGCCCGCGGCGGCGAAGCCGGCTGCCACGCCCGCCTCGGGAGCGCCCGCCGCGGGATCGCCCGCCGCAGGTTCGCCCGTCGTGACTGCGCCCGCGGCAGCTTCCGCCGCGCAGGCGCCTGCCACGGCCGAGCCTGCCGTCGTCGCCGCGCCCGTGGCGACGGTCGCGCCCGCAAGCGTCGCCTCGCCGGCGCAGTGATCAGGGTTCGCCATTGTCGGCGTGGGCCCGGAATCCCGGGCGTGCGCGCAGGCGCGTGAAGTAGTCACGCACCGCCGGCAGCGCGGGGGCCGCCGCGCCGGCGGCGCCGGCCACCTCCAGGGTGCGATACCAACGTGTCACCGACAGGCCGATGGGAATGTCGGCCAGCGTGAAGGCCGCGCCGCCCACATAGGCGGCGGTGCGCTCGAGCCTGCCCTCCAGCACCTGCATGTAGCGCGCCCAGGCGACGAGCGAAGCCGCGATGCCGGCCGCGTCGAGAAAGTCGGCATGCCGCCGCACCAGTCCCATGAAGGCCGGCCGCCACGCCGTGTTCAGGTCGCTCGCCTGCCAGTCCATCCATTGATCCACGTGCGCACGGGCCTGCGGCTCGGCGGGGTAGAGCGCCGGGGCGTGCGCGCCGTGGCGGTTGGCGAGATAGCGCAGGATGGTGTTGGACTCCCACAGCACGAAGTCGCCGTCGCGCAGCACCGGGACCATGGCGTTGGGATTGAGCGCGAGAAACGCCGGGTCGGAGGTCGGCCGGAAGCCGGCGCCCCAATCTTCGCGCGTGTAGCGCAGCCCGAGTTCGTCGCAGGCCCACAGGACCTTGCGCACGTTGATGGAGGCGGCCTTGCCGAGGATCTGGATCATGAGGGGCATCGCGCATCGCGCATCGCGCGACGTCCGCGCGCTCGCAGTCTAGCGCCGTCGCGAGGTGCGGGAGCAGGCACAGTCTGCCCTGTCGCGGGGCATAACAGCGCGTTGCGGGGCGGGGGCGCGCTGGGGGCTGCGTGGCGCTCAGGGAATACGCCACTGCCCGCGCGGCCCGCCGGGCTGGCATAATTCTCTCCAAAATTGGCGCCAATTATCGCGGCCGCGACGCATGCCGGCGGGCCGTGCCGCGCCGCCCTGGCGTCGTTCGCCGCCTTCCTCTTTTTCCCCCGCACTCATGGACACGCTGGACCAACAACTGCTGGGCATGCTGCGCGCCGATGCGCGCGCGCCCGTCGCCACCCTGGCGCGCCGGCTCGGCGTGTCGCGCGGCACCATCAACAACAGGCTCGCCCGGCTCGAGACCAGCGGCGTGATCGTGGGCTACAGCGCGCGCCTGCGGCCCGATGCCGTGCCCGAGGAGATCGTGGCCTGGATGAGCATCGCGATCGACGGCCACGAGACCCGCCGCGTGGTGAACCTGCTGCTCGGCGAACCGGCGGTGGCGGGGCTGCACGACACCAATGGGCGCTGGGACCTGCTCGCCGAGCTGCGCGTGGGCAGCATCGGCCAGATGTCGGAAGTGCTCGAGCGGGTACGGCTGATCAAGGGGATCGCGGCCACCGAAACCAGCATCCACCTCAAGAGCTACAAGGCCGACTGAGCGGGCCCTACGGGATTACCCCGTTGCCGCCGGGGCGCACCTCTCTCTAGAATTGGCGCCAATTTACGCAACCATTACGTCGCAACCATTACGTCGCAACCATTACGCCGCAACCCGGGAACCGCCGCCGCGCCAGGCGCCGCCGTTTCCCTTTTTCACGCATCACGAGGATTTCCATGCAGGCCGAAGCCGCAACCGTCTCTCCGCTCGATCAAGCTCGCGCGCGCGCCATCTACGATCTGGGCCACAGCACCATCTTCGCGTCGCGCAGCGACCCGCGTTTCTCCTATTGCATGTATGTGCCGCCGCACCTGGACGCCGCGCAGCATCCGATGGAACTGGTCGTGATCGTGCACGGCACCGGCCGCGCCTTCGTGGAATACCGCGACGCGTTCGCCGAGTTCGCGCGCTGGAACGACTGCATCGTGCTGTGCCCGCTGTTTCCCGTGGGCGTGCTGGGCGACGGCAACCGCGACGGCTTCAAGCAGCTGCGCGAAGGCGAGATCCGCTACGACCAGCTGCTGCTCGACATGGTGGGCGAGGTGGGCGAGAAGTTCGGCCGCAACTTCCAGCGCTTCGCGCTGTTCGGCTACTCGGGCGGCGGGCAATACGTGAACCGCTTCACGCTGCTGCACCCGGACCGCCTGTGGGCCAGCTCGATCGGCGCGCCGGGCTCGGTCACGCTGCTCGACCCCGAGCAGGACTGGTGGGTCGGCACGCGCGACGTGCAGGCGCGCTTCGGCAAGGCGATCGACCTGGACGCGCTGCGCGCCCTGCCGGTGCACATGGTGGTGGGCAAGGCCGACCTCGAGACCTGGGAAATCACCCACCGCGAGGGCGGCAAGTTCTTCATGCCGGGCGCCAACGATGCCGGCCGCAACCGCCCCGAGCGCCTGGAATCGCTGCGCCGTTCGTTCATGGCCGCGGGCGTCAACGTCACGCTCGATATGGTCGACAACGTGCCGCACGACGGCCTGAAGTGTTGCGCCGAGGTACAGGACTTCCTCGCCGGCGTGCTGCGCCAGATGCGCGCGCCCCAGGGCTGACCCGGTGCCCGCCCGTTTCCGCCGCGCCGCGGCGCAGTCATAGGAGAGTGCCATGCTACGTTTCGCGCTCGCCCGTATCGTCATGGCCATCCCCACGCTGCTGATCGTGGCCGTGGCGGTGTTCGTGCTGATCCGGCTCATTCCCGGCGACGCCGCCCAGCTGATGCTGGGCGACATGGCCACGCCGGCGGCGCTGGCCGACCTGCGTGCCAAACTCGGCCTCGACAAGGACTGGGTGACCCAGTTCGGCCTCTGGGGCAACTACGCGCTGCACGGCGATCTCGGCACCTCGATCAACACCGGCCAGCCAGTGCTGGGCCTGGTGTGGGACCGCTTCGTGGTGAGCGCGCGCGTCGTGCTGGCCGCGGTGCTGTTCGCCACGCTGGTGGCCGTGCCGGCCGGCATGATCGCGGCCTGGAAGCAGAACCGCGCGCCCGACCTGATCCTGGTCGCGGGCGCCACGCTGCTGGTCTCGATTCCCACCTTCTGGCTCGGCCTGCTGCTGTTGCTGTTCTTCGGCCTGAAGCTCGACTGGCTGCCGGTGGTGGGCTACGTCTCGCTCAGCACCGACTGGAAGGCGGGCCTGCTGTACCTGGTGATGCCGGTGCTCACGCTGTTCCTGCACGAGATCGGCGTGCTGATGCGCATGGCGCGCGCCAGCACGCTCGAGGTGCTGCGGCTGGACTACATCACGCATGCCCGCGCCAAGGGTCTGTCGGAGTCGTCGGTGCTGATCCACCACGCCTTCCGCAACGCCTTCGGCCCCACCTGGACCCTGATCGGCCTGGTGCTGGGCAACCTGCTGGGCGGCATCGCCGTGGTCGAGACCGTGTTCACGATCCCCGGCCTCGGCCGCCTGCTGGTCGATTCGATCTTCGCGCGCGACTACCCGGTGATCCAGGGCTGCCTGCTGTTCGTGGCCGTGATCTACGTGGTGGTCAACCTGATCATCGACCTGTGCTATCCGCTCTTCGACCCCCGGGTGACGGCAGAATGAAAAAACGCACCGCAGCCAATGCCCTGATCGGCGGCACCATCGTGGCCATCGTGGTGATCGCCGCCATCATGGGCGCGGTCTGGACGCCCCACGATCCGCTCAAGATCAATTTCGTCTCGCGCCTGAAGCCGCCCAGCGCCACGTTCCTGCTCGGCACCGACGAGTTCGGCCGCGACGAGCTGTCGCGCCTGCTGGCGGGCGCCTCGTCGAGCGTGCTCATCAGCCTGCTCACGGTGGGCTTCGCCATCGTGGCCGGCACCCTGATCGGCACCCTGACGGGTTTCGTGCGGGGCTGGACCGACCGCATCATCATGGCCTTCAACAACGCCCTGCTGGCGTTTCCGGGCCTGCTGCTGGCGCTCGGCCTGCTGGCCGTCGTGGGCGCCAACAAGTACGGCATCATCCTGGCGCTCGGGCTGGCCTACACGCCTTCGGTGACCCGCATCGTGCGCGGCACCGTGCTGTCCCTGCGCGAAAAGGAGTTCATCGAGTCCTCGCGCGTGCTGGGCAACTCCGAGCTCTACACCATGTTCCGCCACGTGCTGCCGAACTGCGTGGCGCCCATCACCGTGCTGGCCACGTCGATGTTCGGCTGGGTCATCCTGGCCGAGAGCGCGCTGTCGTTCCTCGGCCTCGGCGTGCCGCCGCCCGCGCCCACCTGGGGCAACATGCTGGCCGCCGCGCGTCCGTTCATGGCGCAGGCCAGCTATCTCTCGATCTTTCCCGGTCTGTGCATCGCGCTGGCGTTGCTGGGCATCAACCTGCTGGGCGACGCCGTGCGCGACCGCCTCGATCCGCGCATGAGGGGTGCCTGATGGCCGCACTGGTTTCCGTTTCCGGTCTGACGCTCACGGTGGGCGAGGGCGGCCGGCAGATCGTCAGCGACGTGTCGTTCGAGGTGGCGCCGGGCGAGATGGTGGGCATCGTGGGCGAATCGGGCAGCGGCAAGACGCAGGCCGCCCGCGCCATCATGGGGCTCACGCCGCCGCCGCTGGTGTGTGCCGGCGGGGCGATCCTGTTCGAGGGCACCGACGTGACGCAGGCCTCGCCGCGCGCCTTGCGGGCGCTGCGCGGCGCGCGCATCGGCATGGTGTTCCAGGAGCCCATGACCTCGCTCAATCCCTCGATGCAGATCGGCCGCCAGCTCGACGAGGGCCTCAGGCTGCACCGGCGCGACCTGGACGCGGCGGCGCGCCGCGCCCGCATCCTCGACATGCTCGGCCGCGTCGGCATCCGCGATCCGCTGGCCGCGCTGTCGGCCTGGCCGCACGAGTTTTCCGGCGGCATGCGCCAGCGCATGATGCTGGCCTCGGTGATGCTGCTCGAGCCCGCGCTCCTGATCGCCGACGAGCCGACCACCGCGCTCGACGCGGTGGTGCAGCGCGACGTGCTCGAGCTGATGGTGGCGCTCACCCGCGAGCACAACACCGCGGTGCTCATGATCAGCCACGACCTGCCCATGGTGGCGCGCTACACCGAGCGCGTGGTGGTGATGCAGCAGGGCAGGGTGGTCGAGACGGGCCGCACCGACGACATCCTGGCGCGGCCGCAGGAGCCCTATACCCGCAAGCTGCTCGACGCCATGCCGCGCCGGCTGCCCGCGCGCGCGCCGGCAGCCGACGCGCCCATCATCGAGGTGCGCCAGCTGGTGGTCGACTACGCCGGCCACCAGCGGCTGTTCTCGCGCACCGCCGCCAAGCGCGCGCTGGGCGGCATCGACCTGACCGTGCGGCCGCGCGAGGTGGTGGCGGTGGTGGGCGGCTCGGGGTCGGGCAAGACCACGCTGGGCCGCGCCATCGCCGGCCTGCTCAAACCGGCGGCGGGCGAGATTCTGTTCCGCGGCCAGCCGGTCGGCCGCGACTCGCCTGCCTGGCTCGAGTATCGGCTCAATTGCCAGATGGTGTTCCAGGATCCCTATTCCTCACTCGATCCGCGCATGACCATCGGCCAGCTCGTGGGCGAAGGGCTGCGGCTGGTGGGCTCGCTGACCGCGGGCGAGAAGCGCCGGCGCGTCGACGAAGTGCTGGTCGAGGTCGGCCTGGGCCCCGAATACGCCGGCCGCTACCCGCACGAGATGTCGGGCGGCCAGCGCCAGCGCGTGGCGATCGCGCGCGCCATCGTGCGCCGCCCGGCCTTCGTGATCGCCGACGAACCCGTGTCGGCGCTCGACGTGACGGTGCGGGCACAGGTGCTGGACCTGTTCGCGGACCTGCAGGAAAAGCACGGATTCTCGTGCCTGTTCATCAGTCATGACCTGGGCGTGGTCGAGCAGGTGGCCGACCGGGTGGTGGTGATGAAGGACGGCGCCATCATCGAGCAGGGCACGCGCGACGAGATCTTCGACCGCCCGCGCGATCCCTACACACGCTCGCTGCTGCGCGCGATTCCGGCGCTCGAGTCCACCCAGAGCGGCGGCGTGCGGCTGCGCTGGCGGCTCGAAGACGAAGCGCAGGCCGGCCAGCGGGCCACGGCCTGACGGCGCGTGACGGCGCCGCCACCCCTGGCGTCCGTCATTGCCGCCCGCCGCCGCCGATCCGACGGCGGCGGGTTTTGCATAAAATGCATGCTCGATAATTGCATGCCTAACATCGCGGGAGCACGTCATGCCGAAATCGGCCGCGCCGAAAACGGCCTCAACCGTCCAGTCCAATCTGGCCGACCGCATCGCCCAGGACATCCAGGCCGGGATGTACGGCCCGGGCGCCTGGCTCAAGCAGATCGATCTGCAGGACCGCTATGGCGCCAAGCGCCTGGACGTGCGGCGCGCGCTCGACCAGCTCGCGGGCAAGCGCCTCATCACCCACATCCCGAATCGCGGCTATCACGTGTTCGCGATGGACCCGCAGCGTCATGAAGAGCTGCGCGAGATCCGCCTGCTGCTCGAAACCGGCGCGGCGGCCGATCTGATGAACAACGTGACCGCCTCCAAGCTGCGGCTCGTCAAGCAGCTGGCCGAGCGCTTCAACGGCCTGCTCAAGACCGGCACCCTGCTCGAGCAATACGAGGTCAACCTGGCCTTTCACGCCGCGGTCTACGACATGTGCCGCAACCGCGAACTGGCCGCGCTGATCCTCGAGATGCGTAGCCGCGGCCCGTCGGCCGTGGCGCGCGAATGGGTCACCCACGCCCGTATCGAGAAGTCGGCGCGCGAGCACTTCGAGATGGTCGAGGCCATCGAGGCCAACGACGTGAAGCGGCTGCAGAAGGTCATCACGGCCCACATCAACCAGGACGTGTCCTGATCCGCGCGCGGCCCCGCGCCGCCCGCATGCGCATCGATTGCGGCCCGCCTCGTGCGGGCCGCGCCGCTTTCAGGGATACCCCGGATGGCACGCCCCGGTGGGCCGCCCATAATAGGCGCTTTCTTTGGCGCCAATTTATTGGAAAATCTGGCGCGGCAGCCTGGAGTCTCTTCATGTCCTTCACCACCTACGCCCGGCCGCTCGCGCTGGTCCTGGCCCTGTCGGCCGCCTGGGGCGCGCACGCCGCCACGCTCACCATCGCGCAGCCGGCCGACATCCGCTCGACCAACCCGGGCGTGAACCGCGACAACACCACCGACGGCGTGGTGCTGAACATGGTGGAAGGGCTGGTGGGCTACCGCGACAACGGCACCGTGGGCCCGCTCCTGGCCCGGTCGGTCGAGGTCTCGGAAGATGGCCTGACCTACACCTTCGCGCTGCGCGAGGGCGTGAAGTTCCACAACGGCGCGGTGCTCACCTCGGCCGACGTGCTGTGGAACTGGCAGCGCTACATGGACGCCGGCACCGACTGGCGCTGCCGCAGCGATTTCGACGGCCGCAACGGCCTGAAGGTCACGGAGGTGAGCGCGCCCGACGCGCACACGGTGGTGATGAAGATCGACCACAAGTCCGCCGTGTTCCTCGACTCCCTGGCCCGCACCGATTGCGGCATGACGGCGATCATCCACAAGGATTCGCTCAAGCCGGACGGCACCTGGGACAAGCCCATCGGCACCGGCCCGTTCCAGTTCAAGGAATGGAAGCGCGGCGAGTTCGTGCTGCTGTCCGCCTTCAAGGACTACCAGTCGCCCGGCAGCGGCAAGCCCGACGGCTTCCTGGGCGGCAAGCGCCCGTTGGTCGACGAGGTGAAGTTCCTGGTCGTGCCCGATCCCTCCACCATCAAGGCGGGCCTGATGTCCGGCGCGATCGACGCCAGCCAGGTCACCAACACCGACGTGGCCGACCTGCGCGCCAACGGCAAGGTGAACGTGTTCGTGCCGCACGACGCCACCAAGCACGTGCTGCTGCTCCAGACCCGCGACCCGCTGTTGAAGAACGTGAAGCTGCGCCAGGCCATCGCCGCCTCGCTCGACATGCCGCAGATCGTGCTGGCGGCCTCCGAGGGCCTGGGCCAGTTCAACAATTCCGGCATCCACACCAGCTCGGCCTATTTCGACGCGGCGCAGAAGAAGGGCTACGACTACGACCCCGCGCGCGCGCAGAAGCTGTTGCAGGAAGCCGGCTACAAGGGCGAGCCCATCGTCATCTATGCCAACAAGCGCACCCACGTGCCGAGCTACCAGGTGGCGGTGATGGCGCAGGCGATGATGCAGTCGGTGGGCATCAATGCGCGCATCGAGGTGATCGAATGGGCCACCCAGCTCGACCGCTACAACTCCGGCAAGTACCAGATCAGCTCGTTCTCGTACTCGTCGCGCCTGGACCCGGCGCTCAGCTATGAGCAGTTCACCGGCGACAAGGACAAGCAGCCGCGCAAGGTCTGGGAAGACCCCGAGGCGCTCAAGCTGCTCGACGCCAGTTTTGCCGAGTCCGATCCGGCCAGGCGCCAGGCCATCTTCGACAAGATGCACGCGCTGATGCTGGCGCAGACGCCGCTGATCGTGCTGTACAACGGCGCCGACGCCTGGGCCAACACCTCGCGCGTGCAGGGCTTCTCCGTCTGGGAAGGCAAGCCGCGTGCGTGGGAGACCACCGTCGGGCAATGAGCCTGCCGCCAGGCTGGCGCGACCGGCCGCACTTCGGTGCGGCCGTTTTCATTGCGCGCGCAACGGCATGCGCCCATGAAAAAACCCGGGGCGGGCCCGGGTCGAGTATGGCGCTGCGGGGCGGGCCGCTACTTCGCGGCGCGTTCCACCTCCCACGCGCGCGGCTTCTTCACGGCCCACGGCGTGTAGCCCTTGATGTCGTTGCGGTAGGCGCCGATGTCCAGGCCGTTGTAGAGCGGCACCAGCGGCACGTCGGCCAGCATCAGCGTGTGCAGCTGGTCGAACAGCTGCTGGCGCTCCGCGTGGTCGGCGCTGCGCGAGGCCTGCTCGACCAGCGCGATGGCCTTGGGGTTGTCCCAGACCTTGCGCGGCTGCTTCTGCTTGTCGCCGGTCACCATCTCGTAGCTCAGCGCCGCGTCGAGGCGGGCCGAGTACGGGAAGGTCATCATCTGGTAGTTGCCGGCGTTGTAGCGGTCGAGCTGGGTGGCCCATTCCATGACCTCGAGCCTGGCATTGACGCCGATCGCCTGCAGCATGGCCTGGATGATGATGGCCGAGTTGTACGACTGCGGGTAGCGCTTGGTCGTGATGATGACCAGTTCCTGGCCCTTGTAGCCGGCCTCCTTCAGCAGCCGCTGCGCCAGTGCGGGATCGTAGTCCCAGCCCTTTTTCTCGACCGCGCCGTAGTAGGGCGAGACCAGCGGCACCAGCGAGTTGTTGGGCTTGGCCAGCCCCTCGCTCACCGCGGCGGTGAGCTGCGGATGATCGATCGCGTGCGCCAGCGCCTGGCGCATCCTGGGATCGGCCAGCAAGGGGTCGCGCGTCTGCAGCAGCAGGCCGGTCACGCTCATCACCGGCGCATGCGCGACCGTCACGCCCTTGAGCGATTGCAACGGCGCCACGTCGTTGTTGGAGACATCCTCGATGATGTCGATGTCGCCGCGCTGCAGCGCCGCCTTGGCGGTGGCGTCGTCGGGCACGATCACGAAGCGCACCGCGTCCACCAGGGGCCGCTTGGAGCCGGTATAGCCGTCGCGCTTGCCGTCGAGATTGGCGTACTTGGGGTTGCGCTTGAGGCTGACGTACTCGCCGCGCTTCCACTCGTCGAGCACGAACGGGCCGGTGCCGATGGGCCGGTCCCAGCTGCCGTCCGGCCTGACCGAGTCCTTGTGCACGATGCCGGTGCCGCCGCAGTCGATGCGCGCCAGCGAGGCGAGAAACAGGCCCGAGGGGGCTTCCAGGTGGAACACCACGGTGCGGGCGTCGGGCGTGTCCACGCCGGTGACCTTGGCCGGGCCGCGGCCGTCGAACTCGCTCAGGCAGCGCCAGCCGGACTTGGGCGCCATGTAGTGGTCCCAGGTCCATTTGACGTCGGCCGAGGTGAGCGGCGCGCCATTGCTGAAGGTCACGCCCTCGCGCAGCGTGAAGGTGTAGGTCTTGCCGTCGGGGCTGATCTCGACGGAGCGGGCCAGCATCGGCCGCACCTCGGCGTCCTCGCCATAGGCCACCAGGCCTTCCACGATGTGCATCACCAGCGCGTCGCTGTTGCTGTCGCGGTTCACGCCCGGCTCGGTCGAGCGGATGTCGGCGGTGAACGAGATGCGCAGCGGCGGCGCGGTCTGGGCCTGCGCGGCGGCGCCCGCGAGCGCGAGCGCCACCAGGGCGGCGGTTCGGTTCAGTTTCATCGGCGGTGTTCCCCTTGTATATCGTCGTAGGCGGGCCGGGGCGCGGCCCCGGACCCTGGTGCCGGCCTCAGGCCGCGCTGGCGAGCAGCTGCGGTTCGTCGGTCAGGCTGTAGCGCGTGAACGTGCGGTTGAGCGCGGGCAGCGGCGCCACCTCCATCAGGCCGGCGGCCGGCTCCATGATGACCATCGAGACCGTGGCCGACAGATTGTCGTGGCTGCCCGGACGGGGCGGGCGGCAGACGGAATAGGGCGCGCCGAAGTCGTCGAACAGCGCGCGCTTGAGGTCTTCGCGCGTGAGCTTGTCCTGCTCGTTGAGCAGGCGGCGCACGCGCCAGTCGCGGTAGGCGCTCTCGGGCGTGCTGGCGCGGCCGGTGTCGCGCAGCTTGCCCAGCGCCACTTCGCTGACCCAGTGATTGGCGTGCACGATCAGGTCGTCGTTGCCGGGATAGATCGGGAACGCCTCGTCGGTGGTGCACTCGAAGTCGATGCCGAAGCCCTGCGCCATGCCGATCATGATGTTGTTCGAGCACGACTTCGGCGTGGTGGCCACCGCCTTGAGCGCCAGCGCGAAATGGCTCTGCTCCAGCACCTTGCGGCGGATCAGCGAGAGCGGCACGCCGAGCTGGCGGAAGTCGCGGTCGGATTCCAGGTAGTTGGCGGTGATGGACACGCCGGCGCTGTTCAGGCCGCTACGCGCCAGCCCGCCCGCCTCCACGAAGGTGAGGAAGTCGGGCCCGTTGTCGTTGCGCACGCGCAGCACGATGGCGGTCTCGGCGCACTCGGCGCGCCAGTCCCAGTTCTGGCCATGGATCAGGTTGCCGTTGGCCGAGCGGGTCGGCAGGATGAGCGCGCCCGTGCAGCCGTCGCCCGGCTCGAGTTCGGCGGCCTTCTTCTTTTCGGCGCGCGCCTTGGCGATCACCTCGGTGCGCGCGTTGATCATGACCACGTCTTCGAACGCCACGTCGGCACCGGCGGCGATGCCGCGCATTTCCTCGAGGTAGTGCGGCGCGAACGCCTCGATCTCGCGTGCGAAATGTGCAATCAGGCTGCTGCGCGCGGCGGCGTCGTAGCCCAGCTCGACCAGGGTCTGGCCGTACATCGCGGCGCTCTTGCGCACGCGCTCGCGCGCCTGCTGGCCGTAGGAGCGGCCGCGCTCCTCGGGATTGCCGGACACGGACACGAAGGGAAACTGCGGGATCTGGGACATGGTGGAAGGCAGGCGCCTGCGCAGGGACGATGGAAGAGGAAAATATTAGATTATTTTGGCGCCAATATAGGGCGCAAAAATCTGAGGGTTTTTCCCGATGCTGGACGCGCGAGCCGGGCCGCGCGAGCGGCGCCCGGGCGGGAAGGCCCGCCGCGATGCGATTGCACTTCACCTTGGGTAAATGCAAAAATGCGCCCTTGCCCGCGCGCCGCGCGCCTCGGCCAGCGCTGCTTCCGGACGGCGCCGCCGGCCCGGCCGGCCGCGCTCACCCGACCAATCCCGGCTATTCTTGCGCACGCCCGTGTGCACGCAACGCGTCGCCGTAACTTGCTCTTCTGAACGTCGAGGCCTCCCTCCATGTCCGGACCGTCCACCGTCCTGAACCGTATCGTCGACCTGCTGCGCCAGGACGACGTGCCGGTCGGCACCCATCTCGCCGCGCAACAGCTGGCGGTCCGCCTGCGCGTGTCGCGTTCGCCCGTGAACGAGGCGCTGGCGCGGCTGCAGGAGCAGGGCATGCTGCGCCACGTGCCGAATCGCGGCTACTTTCTGGCGCAGCCGCTCGACACGTTGAGCGCGCGCGCCACGCGGCGCCTCGGCCTGGGCGAGCCCGACGAGGTCACGCGGGTCTATTTCCAGCTTGCCGAAGACCTGCTGCGCGGCGACCTGCCTTCCGCCTGCACCGAAAGCGCGTTGCGCATGCGCTACGACCTGACCGCCGCGCAGGTGACCGCGCTGCTGACCCGCATCGCGCAGGAGGGCTGGGCCGAACGCACGGCGGGCTACGGCTGGGCCTTCTCCGAGATGATGACCACGCCCGACAGCCTGCTGCAGTCGTACCGGCTGCGGCTCGCGCTCGAGCCCGCGGCGCTGCTGGAGCCGGGCTACCGCATCGCGCCCGAGGTGCTGGCGCGCTGCCGCGCGGCGGAGCAGCGCCTGCTGGACGGCGCCATCGGCACCGACTCGCCCGACCAGCTGCACGATCGCGGCGTGCGCTTTCACGAGGCGCTGGTGGAAGGCAGCCACAATCCCTTTTTCATCGACACGATCCGCCGCGTGAACCGCGTGCGGCGCCTGCTGTCGTACCGCTCCATGCAGAACCGCGAGCGCTACATCGAACATTGTCACCAGCATCTCGAGATCCTCGACCTGCTCGAGGCCGGACGCCAGCGCGAGGCCTCGCGCGCGCTGGCCCACCATCTGGGGCGCACGCTCGAAAACCTGGCCGGCATCCGGCCGTTGCTGGCATCCTGAACCCGTCCAAGGAGCTTCCATGTCTGAAGATTCGCAGCTGCGCGACGCCTTCGCGCCCACCGGCCGCCTGCGCGCCTCGATCAACGTCGGCAATCCCATCCTGGCGCACGGCGACGTGGCCGCGGGCCGCGCCGGCGGGGTCTCGGTCGACCTGGCCGGCGAGCTGGCGCGCCGCCTCGGCCTGCCGCTCGACCTGGTGGTGTTCGCCTCCGCCGGCGAATCGGTGCAGGCGGTCGAGCAGGGCCAGGCCGACATCGGCTTCTTCGCCATCGACCCGAAGCGCGGCGAGCAGATCGCGTTCACCGGCCCCTACGTGGTGATCGAGGGCGCCTACCTGGTGCGCGACGACTCGCCGATCGCCACGCGCGACGCGGTGGACGTGGCGGGCAACCGCGTGACGGTGGGCAAGGGCAGCGCCTACGACCTCTATCTCACGCGTGAACTCAAGCACGCCGCGATCGAACGCGCGCCGACCTCGCCGACCGTGGTGCAGACCTTCATCGACGGCGGCTTCGAGGTCGCGGCGGGGGTCAAGCAACAGTTGCAGGCCGACGCGGCCCGCCTGGGCGGCCTGCGCCTGCTCGATGGCCACTTCATGCTGATCCGCCAGGCCATGGGCCTGCGCAAGGCGCGCGGCGAGGCGGCGGCCGCCTATCTGTCGGCTTTCGTCGAGCAGATGAAGGCCGAGGGCTTCGTGGCCGAGGCCCTGAAGCGCCACGGGATCGAAGGGGCCGCCGTGGCGGGTCCCGGCGCCTGAGGCCGGCCCGCAAGCCATGTCGCGTTCGGAACGCCTGCTCGCCCTGCTGCAGTCGCTGCGCCAGCATCGCGTGCCGGTGAGCGGGCGCGTGCTGGCCGATGAGCTGGGCGTGAGCCTGCGCACGCTCTATCGCGACGTGGCCTCGCTGCAGGCCCAGGGCGCCAGGATCGAGGGCGAGGCCGGCGTGGGCTACGTGCTCAAGCCGGGCTTCATGTTGCCGCCACTGATGTTTTCCGACGAGGAGATCGAGGCGCTGGTGCTGGGCTCGCGTTGGGTCGCCAAGCGCGCCGACCCGCATCTGGCGCAGTCGGCGCGCAGCGCGCTGGCCAAGATCGTGGCGGTGCTGCCGCCCGACCTGCGGCTGTCGGTCGAGACCAACGCGCTGTTCGTCGCGCCCCGGCAGTCGATGGCGGTGGATCGGGTCGACGCCAGCCTGATCCGGCGCGCCATCCGCCAGGGGCACAAGCTGCGCATCGATTACGCCGACGTGGACGGCCGGGAGAGCGCGCGCGTGATCTGGCCGATCGCGATCGGCTTCTTCGACGAGGTGCGCGTGGTGGTCGCGTGGTGCGAGCTGCGCGGCGACTTCCGTCACTTCCGCACCGACCGCATGAACGCGCTGCAGGGCTTGCCGGAGCGCTATCCGCGCAGCAAGCACGTGCTGCTGCGCGAATGGACGCGGCTGCAGCGCATCGCCGAGACGCACGCGCCCAAGGCCGTCACTGCTGACGGAAACTGACAGCAGGCGGGCCTAAGCTGGCGGGCTTCTCGACAGGAGTCCGTCCATGAGCAGTCCCAACCTGATTCTTCTGTATGTGCAGGACCCCGCCGCCAGCGCCCGTTTCTACCGCGAGCTGCTCGGGCGCGAGCCGGCGCAGGCCTTTCCCGCCTATGTGGCGTTCGCGCTCGATGGCGGGCTGATGCTGGGCCTGTGGGCCACCCATCGCGTCACGCCGCCGCCGCCCACGCGCGGCAATCGCGGCGAGCTGGCGTATGCGGTGACCGACGATGCGGCGGTGGCGCGCATGCATGCCGACTGGGTGGCGCGCGGCATCGAGATCGAACAGCCGCCGCATGCCGACGTGTTCGGCCTGACCTTCGTGGCGCTCGACCCCGACGGCCATCGCATCCGCGTCTGCCCGGCCTGATACCTCTGGTTCCACCTTCGATTTGGCGGCGGCGGGAGGCAGGCGCACAATGGCCGTATCGAATGACACAGGCGCCCGGCGGTCCGGCCGGCGCGCCGCCTGGAGACGATCATGCGTGCACGTTATTGCCTGATGCTGGTGCTGGCGAGCCTGGCGCTGTCCGGTTGCGCCGGCAACGGCCAGCCCGGCCCGCCGCACCCCGGCGCCGTCAACCCCTGGAGCAACGGCGGCTTCCGCGACGCCGGCCCCAACTATCCCGACACCGGTCCCTGAGCCGGGGGCCGCCGCTAGCGCAGCGGCAGGCCCACGTCGCGCTTGACCTCGCGCAGCGACAGCATCGACTCCACCGAGGTCACGCCGGGCAAGGTGCGCAACACGTCGCGCACGAACAGGCCATAGGCCTCGAGATCGCGCGACACGATCTGCACCAGGTAGTCCGCGCTGCCGGAGATGTTGTGGCAGGACACGATCTGCGGCAGCGCCATCACCTCGCGCTCGAAGCGTTCCGACACGGTGCGGTCGTGCGTGTTGAAGCGGATCTGCGCGAAGGCGATCACGCCGAGGTCCAGCGTGCGGCGCGACAGCACCGCCCGATAGCCCTCGATGAAACCCTCCTGCTCGAGCCGCTTGAGCCGGCGCGCGCACGGGGTTTCGCTCAGGTTGACCTGCTCTGCCAGGCGGCTGATCGGCAGCCGGCCGTCACGCTGCAGGACGGCCAGAATGGCGCGGTCCACGCGATCCAGGGTATTCAAGGTGCTGTCCATGCGTAATTCGTCAAATGTTGGCGGATTCCCCCAATGATATAGCAGGAAACCGCGGCAAATTGCCGGGAAATCCGGGTCCGGCGGGCGCATCATGTCGTCCGTCACATCCCCTCGAAGGACCGGCCCGGAGCCGCCATGATCACGCTGTCCACTCTCTCGGTTTTCATCGGCGCGCTGGCCGTGGTCTATGCCCTGCCGGGGCCCGACATGGCCCTGGTGCTGCAGTCCAGCCTGACGCGCGGCGTGCGCCAGGGCGTGGCTACCGCGGCCGGGCTGGCGCTGGCGCGGGCGGCCCACGTCACGCTGTCGGCCTGCGGCCTGGCGGCGCTGTTTCGCAGCGCGCCCTGGCTCTACGAGACGGTGCGCATCGTGGGCGCGCTCTACCTGATCCACATCGCCGTGCAGGTGTTCCGCTCGCCGCTGTTCCGCCTCGACGCGGCCGGCGTGGGCGTGCCGCCGGGTGCGTGGCGCGCCTCGATGCTGCGCGGCGTGATGGGCAACCTGCTCAATCCCAAGGCGCTGCTGTTCTGTTCGGTGCTGCTGCCGCAGTTCGTCGACCCGCAGGCCGGCCCGGTGTGGTCGCAGATGCTGATGCTCGGCGCCGTGCTGGTGGCCGTCGGCGTGGTGTTCGACGTGGCGCTGAGCCTGGGCGCGGCCGGGCTCTCGGGCTGGCTCAGGCGCCATCCGCGCGCCCAGACCGTGCAGCGCTGGACCTTCTCCGGCGTGCTGATCGCGTTCGCGCTGAAGCTGTCGACGTCCTGATCAGCGGGTCCAGGCGAGCCGGTGCAGCTGCGCCATCGCCAGCGGATCATCCAGCAGCTTGAGCCGCAGCGCGTCGTCGAGCGGGGCCGACGTGGCCAGGGCGGCGGCCGCCACGGCAACGCGTTCGGCGCGCGCGGCGGCGCCCGCGCGGCCCGCTTTGCGCCGCGCCGCGCCCATGGCGCAGACCAGCGCGTTGAGCAGCGGATCGTGCACCGCCCGCGCGAAGCTCGCCTGTCCCGCGGACCGCTGCCGGCTCGCCTCGACGTAGGCGCGGGTGGCGCGCAGCTCGGCGGGCATGCGGGTCTCTTCGGGAATGCAGAACAGACCCGCCGCGCGCGCGCGCAGGCCCGGGCCCACGCGGCTCGATGCCACCGACAACGGCACGATCAACAACAGCGCCAGCAGGATGGGCGCCATCCAGAACAGGAACACGGGATCGAGCCAGGCCACCAGCGCCGCCCACGCCAGGCCGAGCAGCGTCTGCCCGCCGTGGCGGCGCAGGGCCTCGCGCCAGGAGGTGGCGTCGTTGTCGCGCGCCGGCGAGATCCAGCGCGCCTTCAGCCCCAGGAATGCGGCCAGCACGAAGCGGGTGTGGAACAGCATGCGCACCGGCGCCAGCAGCATCGAGAACAGCATCTCCAGCAGCATGCTCGCCAGTGCGCGCGCCGCGCCACCGTAGTCGGCGGCCGATCGCGCGATCACGTGCAGCACGCCCAGCACCTTGGGCAACAGCAGCAGCGTGAAGGTGGTGCTGAACAGCGCGATGGCCTTGTCCGGATGCCATTGCGGCCAGAGCGGGAACAGCTGGCGCGGCTCGATGAAGTAGGCCGGTTCGGTCAGGCTGTGCACGGCGAGCAGGGCGGTCGACAGCGCCAGGAACAGGAACCACAGCGGCGCGGACAGGTACGACATCACGCCCGTCAGGAACACGGCGCGATGCACCGGATGAAAGCCGTCGGCGAGGAACAGGCGGAAGTTCATCAGGTTGCCGTGGCACCAGCGCTGGTCGCGCTGCAGCTCGTCGAGCAGGTTCGGCGGCAGCTCCTCGAAACTGCCGGGCAGGTCGTAGGCGATCCAGACGCCCCAGCCGGCGCGCCGCATCAGCGCGGCCTCGACGAAGTCGTGCGACAGGATGGCGCCGGCGAAGGCGCCTTTGCCCGGCAACGGCGCCAGCACGCAATGCTGCATGAAGGGCGCCAGCCGGATGATGGCGTTGTGCCCCCAGTAGTGCGACTCGCCCAGCTGCCAGTAATGCATGCCGGCCGTGAACAACGGCCCGTAGACGCGCGTGGCGAATTGCTGGATGCGCGCGTAGAGCGTGTCCATGCCGGCCGCCTGTGGCGCGGTCTGGATGATGCCGGCGTCGGGATGCGCCTCCATCAGCTGCACCAGCGCGCGCAGGCACTCGCCGCTCATCACGCTGTCGGCGTCGAGCACGATCATGTAGCGGTAGTCGGCGCCCCAGCGGCGGCAGAAGTCGTCGATGTTGCCGCTCTTGCGCTTGACCCGCCTGCGCCGGCGGCGATAGAAGATCCGGCCGAAGCCGTCGACCGCCTCGCACAGCGACAGCCAGGCCGATTGCTCGGCCACGCACACGTCGGCGCGATAGCTGTCGCTCAGGATGAACACGTCGAAGTTCGCCAGCGCATCGGTGCGCGCCAGCGACTCGCAGGTGGCGCGCAGCCCGGCGAACACGCGCGCCACGTCTTCGTTGCAGATCGGCATGACGAGCGCGCAGCGCGCCTGCGCGTCGAGCGGCGCGGCCGACAGGCCGCGGGCGGAGATGCTGTGGCGGTCGCGTCCGATCATGAGCTGCACGAAGCCCATCATCGCCGTCCAGAAGCCCGCCGAGACCCAGCCGAACAGCAGCGTGAACAGCACCAGGATGGCGACCTCCAGCCATTGCCCGCCCTGGTAGGGCAGCACGCTCTTCATATAGAGCGTGGCCAGCGTGGTCTGCGCCGCGACCGCGGCGATCAGGGCCAGCCGGCGGCGGCTGCCCGCCAGGCGCCAGGCCTGGCCCGCGTCGGCCGCATTGGCGGTGCGCGCCGCGCGCGTGTCGGGGGCCTGCTGCGGCGTGTCGTCGCGCAGGCGCCGCCAGGCGCGCACGAACGGGTTGGTCTGCCAGGGCCGCGGCGCCATCGGCGTGCGGTGCAGGCGCGGAGCGGGGGCGAGCGTGGCGCCGGCCGCCTCCGCGCGCAACAGCGCCGAGTCGTGCAGCGCCGCGCCCGGGAGCAGGGCCAGCCGCGCGCCCTCGGAGGCGAGCGAGGCCTCGGCCGGCGCGGTGCCGCCGGCGAGGGTCTCGTGCAGCGCGCGCCACGGCTCGGCGCCGGCCGCCGCCGCCTCCAGGCCGCGCGCCAGCATTGCCGCGCGCGCCGCGCCGTCGGGCAGGGCGTCGAGGTAGCCGCGGATCAGCGTGCCGGGGTCACTTGGCGTCGGTGTCATGGGCCGGCACCTGATAGGTCCAGGTCTCGGTGAGCGCGGCGCCGTCCTGCGCGAGCCGCGCGCGCAGCTCCACCGGCCGCGTCGGGTCCTTCTGCATCACGCGCAGCTGGAGCCGCTGCCCGCCCGTCGCGTCGTTGGCGCGCAGGCTCTGCTCCACGATCTCGCCGTTGGCATCGCTCCAGGCCTCCACGGCCGGCGCGGCGGCCAGGCCGCGCAGCGCGGGCCCGACGAAGTCGATCACGTAGGTGATGCTGCCGTCGCTGCGGCGGATCAGGTCCGGTCCCTTGATCTCCTCGCGCGAGCGGCGCGTCTGGGCGGCATGCGCCAGCGCGCTCTGCATCCTGACCGGGTCGTCGCCGGTCCAGGACATGCGGTAGCTCAGGTCCAGCGCCTGGCCCGGCGCGGGCGGCGCGTCGGGCACCCAGAACGCGACGATGTTGTCGTTGGTCTCGTCGCGGGTCGGAATCTCCACCAGCTGCACGCTGCCCTTGCCCCAATCCCCGACCGGCTCGATCCACAGGCTCGGCCGCTTTTCGTAGCGGTCGTCGAGGTCTTCGTAGCGGGAGAACTCGCGCGCGCGCTGCAACAGGCCGAAGCCGCGCGGCGCCGTCACGGCGAATGCGCTGACCGCCAGCCGGCGCGGATTGTTGAGCGGCCGCCAGAGCCATTCGCCGCCGCCCGTGTGGATGGCCAGGCCGTCGGAGTCGTGGATCTCGGGCCGGTAGTTGGGTTTGGGCCAGGGCTGGTTGGCGCCGTACAGATACATGCTCGTGAGCGGCGCGATGCCGAGGCGGCCGACCGGCGCGCGCAGGTAGACGCGCATGCGCACCATCACCTCGGTGGTGGCGCCCGGCCGGATGTCGAAGCGGTAGGCGCCGGTCGCGCGCGGCGAATCCAGCAGGGCATACACGACCAGCGCCGGTTGGCCGGGCGTGGGCCGCCGGATCCAGAACTCGCGGAACGCGGGGAACTCCTCGCCCGAGGCCAGCGCCGTGTCCAGCGCCAGCCCGCGTGCCGAGATGCCGTACACCTGGCCGCGGCCCATCATGCGGAAGTAGCTCGCGCCCAGGAACGAGGCGAGTTCCTCGTTGCGCTTGGCCGGGCTGTTGAGCGGATAGAGCAGTTTGAAGCCGGCGTAGCCCAGCCCCTTGAGCGCGGCCGGATCCACCGGCACGCCGCCGTAATCGAAGTGGGCCGGGTCGAAGCCGATTTCCCGAGTGCCGTCCGGGCCGATCTCGTTGATCCGGACCGGGGTCTTGAAGTGCATGCCCTGGTGGTAGAAGCCCAGCAGCCAGTCGCCCGGGACGTCGCGCCACAGGAAGTGATCCTCGCGCTGGCGCACGTTCTGGTAGCCGGCGAACTTGAGCGATTCCAGGCTGTCGGGCAGTTGCGACACGGGCGCCTTGTACGGGGCGGCGGCCAGCGCCTCGGCCTGGCGCGCGATCTCGGTGAAGTCGACGAACTGCGGCGGCGCGGGCTTGGGCGCCGGCGGCGCTTCCGCCGCGTGCGCCGCGGGAACGGCCAGGGCGGCCCATGCAATCGCCACCCAGGCCGTGGCGGCGCAGGCTCGCCCGAACACCCCACGCCACTTGCCGCCGCGCCGCGCGCTCGCACTGCCGAATACGGATGCCACGTTGTTCCTCGGCCGCTCGGGCTGGGTGAGGGCGGCGCGCCGGGACGGCCGCCGCGAGTCGCGCTGGTGCGCGCCGCGAGTGTAGAGCCGCCCGCGCGGCGCACCAGGAAGCGCACAGCCGTGGTGCGGCGCGCACCGCGCTGGCGCCGGCTTAGGGCGTTCGTCAGGCGCGGCTCCCTACAATCCGCGACTCGTCCTTTCGGCACGGCCGCCGGCCGCCCCTTCCGATGTCGACTCTCGCGGCTGCCTCGCAGCCTGACCCGCTCACGCGCCCCGCGTTCCGGCGCTTTCTCGCGGCGCGCTTCTGCGCCTCGCTGTCCTATCAGATCGTGTCGGTGGCGGTCGGCTGGCAGATCTATGCGCTGTCCGGCAGTCCGCTCGACCTGGGGCTGATCGGGCTGGCGCAGTTCCTGCCCATGATGTGCCTCACCCTGGTGGTCGGCCACGTCGCCGACCGCTACGACCGGCGCAAGATCGTGGCGCTCTGCATGGCGGTCGAGGCGCTGGCCGCGTTGCTGCTCGCGCTCACCGCCCTGCACGGCGTGGGCGGCAAGGCCCTGGTCTACCTCACGGTCATCGTCATGAGCGCGGCGCGCGCCTTCGAGGCGCCCACGCTGCCCACCCTGATCCCGGCCCTGGTGCCGCGCGACTGGATCGCGCGCGCCACCGCCATGTCGGCTTCCACCAACCAGGTCGCCCAGATCGCCGGGCCCGCGCTCGGCGGCATCGGCTATTCGGCCGGCGCGGGCTGGGTCTATTGCGTGGCCGCGGCGCTCTATGTCGGCGGCCTGCTCTGCATCGCCGGCGTGCGCACCGAGCGCGCGCCGCCGCGCAAGGCGCCGACCACCTGGCGCACGCTGTTCGCCGGCATCTCCTTCATCGCCAGCCGGCGCATCCTGCTGGGCACGCTGTCGCTCGACCTGTTCGCGGTGCTGCTGGGCGGCGCCACCGCACTGCTGCCGCTGTTCGCGAAGGACGTGCTCGATGCGGGCCCGTGGGCGCTGGGCGCGCTGCGCGCGGCGCCCGCCTGCGGCGCGGCCCTCATGTCGCTGGTGCTGGCGCGCATGACGCTGGGCAGCCACATCGGCCGCCTGCTGTTCGGCGCGCTGTTCCTGTTCGGCCTGGCCACCATCGCCTTCGGGCTGTCGCGCTCGGTGCCGATCTCGATCGTGGCGCTCATGGTGCTGGGCGCCTCCGACTCGATCAGCGTGGTGGTGCGGTCCTCGCTGGTGCAGCTGCATACGCCCGACGAGATGCTGGGCCGCGTGAGCGCGGTCAACACGCTCTTCATCGGCACCTCGAATCAGCTGGGCGAGTTCGAATCGGGCCTGACGGCGGCCCTGTTCGGCGCCGTGCCGGCGGTGGTACTGGGCGGGGTCGGCACGATGCTGGTGGCGGGGCTGTGGATGTGGTGGTTCCCGGAGCTGCGCCGGCTCCGTTCGCTCGATCCGCCCGCCGCCTGAGGCCCGCGGCGGGCCGCGTGCGCACCAGGGATTTCCCTAGGGAAGGCGTCGAACCCGCGCGGTTGGACGCCTTTTTTTCGCCCGCGCGGCGCCGCCCGCGAACGCGGCACACGGATCCGGCCGTATTTTGCAGTGCCTTGATATAAAAGCGTATTGTGGCTCGCCGGGGTGTCGCCGAGGGGGCGGGATGGCGCGCCGCACAGGGCTTTCACATAAGCACCATCAATGTGGAAAATAATTATTTAGAATTTTTCTTATGGCCGGGGCCAGACGTATAAAGGCGACGTTCTGGCACTTCTGGCCGGCCACATTCGCATTTCGAGAGAGTCATGCAGGGGAATACCAAAACCACCACGCAGCACCAGCCGGTGCGCGCGTCCGTCGCCGCCTTCGTCGGCACCATGATCGAGTGGTACGACTTCTACATCTACGCCACCGCCGCGGCGCTGGTGTTCGGCAAACTGTTCTTCCCGTCGGCCGACGGCTTCTACGGCACCCTGGCCGCGTTCGGCACCTTCGCGGTGGGCTTTCTGGCGCGTCCGCTGGGGGGCGCCGTGTTCGGCCACATCGGCGACCGCATCGGCCGCAAGAAGTCGCTGGTCATCACGCTGCTGATGATGGGCACGGTCACCGTGCTGATCGGCCTGCTGCCGACCTACGCCTCGATCGGCATCTGGGCGCCGATCCTGCTGGTGGTGCTGCGCTTCATCCAGGGCATCGCCGTGGGCGGCGAATGGGGCGGCGCCGTGCTGATGGCCGGCGAGCACTCGCCCGACCAGAACAAGCGCACCTTCTTCGCCTCCTTCGCGCAGCTCGGCAGCCCGGCCGGCCTGATCCTGTCGATGGTCATGTTCAAGATCGTGACCTCGCTCGACGACGCCACCTTCATGGACTGGGGCTGGCGCGTGCCGTTCCTGTTCAGCGCCGCGCTGCTGATCGTGGGCTTCGCCATCCGCATGGGCGTGAACGAGTCGCCCGACTTCCTGGCCGAACAGGAGCGCAAGAAGACCGCCGCCCAGCCGGCCGAAGACAAGGCGCCGCTGCTCGAAGTGCTGCGCGGCGCGCCGGGCCTGCTGGCCATGGCCGTGGGCGCCAACGTGCTGGGCATCGCGGGCTTCTACTTCACCAACACCTTCATGCTGGCCTACACCACGCAGTACGTGGGCCTGAGCCGATCGGTCATTCTCGACTGCCTGCTGCTGGTGTCGGTGATGCAGTTCATCATCACGCCGCTGTCGGCCTACATCGCCTCGCGCATCGGCTACCGCCGCTTCCTGCTCCTGACCTCGTTCGTGTCGATCTTCACGCCCTACGTGATGTTCACGCTGGTCGACCAGGGCTCGCTCACCAGCCTGACGCTGGGCGTGGGCGTGGCCGTGCTGTTCATGGGCGCCTACTATGCGGTGATCGCGGGTTACGTGAGCGACTCCTTCCCGACCCGCATCCGCTACACCGGCATTTCGATGGCCTATCAGATCTCGGGCGCCATCTTCGGCGGCCTCACGCCCATCCTGGGCACCATCCTGGCCCAGCAATTCAAGGGCCAGTGGTGGCCGCTCGCCGTCCTGTTCAGCGTGATCTCGCTGCTCTCGATGGTGTCGGTCATATTCCTGTCGCAGCGCCGTGGCGGCGCCGCGGCCCAATAATGAACCAGGGGTAATCGCAACATGAAAGCGTTTTTCCACGACGACCAGAAACTGCATCACCCGCAGACCTATTTCTCGCGCGGCATGATGCGCACGCCGCAGGAAGTGCCTTCGCGCCTGGACGCGCTGGTCGACGCCGCGCGCGCGCTCAAGTTCGACGTGCAGCAGCCGGTGGACGCCGGCGCCGGCGCGATCTCGGCGGTGCACTCGCTCGACTACCTGCAGTTCCTGCAGAGCGCGCACGAGCGCTGGAAGGCCCTGCCCGACGACTGGGGCAACGAGGTGGTGTCGAACGTGTTCGTGCGCGAGCGCAACGCGCTGCGCGGCGTGCTGGCCCAGGCCGCGCGCTACCTGGCCGACGGCAGCTGCCCGGTCGGCCCGCGCACCTGGCACTCGGCCTACTGGTCGGCCCAGAGCGCCATCGCCGGCGCGCAGGCGGTGCTCGACGGCGACCAGAGCGCCTACGCGATCTGCCGCCCGCCCGGCCACCACGCCCGCCGCGACGCGGCCGGCGGCTTCTGCTACCTGAACAACGCCGCGATCGCCGGCCAGATGCTGCGCCAGAAGTACGGCCGCGTGGCGATCCTCGACACCGACATGCACCACGGCCAGGGCATCCAGGAAATCTTCTACGACCGCAGCGACGTGCTGTACGTGTCGATCCACGGCGATCCCGAGAACTTCTACCCGGTGGTCGCGGGCTTCGAGGACGAGCGCGGCGAGGGCGAGGGCTACGGCTACAACGTCAACCTGCCCATGCCGCACCGCTCGCCCGAGTCGGTGTTCTTCGACAAGCTGACGCAGGCGCAGCGCGTCATCGAGCTGTTCCAGCCCGATGCGCTGGTGCTGTCGCTCGGCTTCGACGTGTTCGAGAAGGATCCGCAGGCCCTGGTGGCCGTGAGCTCCGACGGCTTCGAACGCCTCGGCCGCGCCGTGGGCGCCTTCAAGCTGCCGACCTTGATCGTGCAGGAAGGGGGCTACTATATCGAGGGTCTGGAGAACAACGCCGAACGCTTTTTCGGCGGCTTCGCCGCCTGAGCGCGGCAGGGCCGGCGTGGCAAAGGCGGCTTCGGCCGCCTTTTGTCTTTCCGGCGCTGGCCGCCTCTTTCCGTATTCCGATCGTCATGTCCGCTTCCCTCGTGCCCAAGACCGCCGCCACGCCGCTCGCGCCCGAACGGATGGACTGGAACCTGCTGCGCACCTTCATGTTCGTGGTGCAGGAGCGCGGCGTGGGCCGCGCCGCGACGGCGCTGCACCTGAGCCAGCCGGCCGTGAGCCAGGCGCTCAAGCGGCTCGAGGAGGCGGTGGGCGGGGTGCTGCTGTACCGCCGCAGCGGCGAGTTCCGGCTCACCGGCCTGGGCGAAGAGATCTACGGCCTGGCGCGCGAGATGTACGGGCTGGTCGCGCGCATCGACAGCGCCGCGGCCGACGACGAGGGCGAGGTGGTGGGCACCTTGCGGCTGCTGGTGATGAGCAAGATCCAGAGCCCGGCCTACGATGATTTCCTGGCGCAGTTCCACCGCCGCTATCCCAAGATCGAGTTCTACGTCGATGTGATGCAGAGCGCCGCCATCCTGGATGCCCTCACCAAGCGCACGCCGGCGATCGGGCTGTGCCTGTGCCGCAAGGCCATCGACAGCCTGGAGCGCCGCCTGTTCCTGCAGCACCGCTACGCGGTGGTCTGCGGCCGCCACCATCCGCTGTTCTCGCGCCGCCACGTGCGCATCGAAGACCTGCTCGACCAGAATTTCGTGTGCTTCGCCAGCGACCAGCTCGGCGACACGCTGTCGCCGCTCACCATCTTCCGCGACCAGCAGGGCTTCAGCGGCCGGATCGTCGGCACCTCGCCGCACATCGAGGAGATCCGCCGCATGGTGGTGGCCGGCGTGGGCCTGAGCTTCCTGCCCGAACACATGATCCGCCAGGACGTGGTGGCCGGCGAGCTGCGCCGCCTGCCGCCCGAGCACAGCGTTGCCGAGATCGATGTGTACGTGGCCTGGCACCGGCAGCGCCGGCTGTCGGCGGTCGAGCGGGTGTTCCTGGCGGCGCTCGAGCGCTTCCTGGCGCGCACGCCGCTGGAGATGCGCATCGGCTGAGGAGGCGCGCTCAGCGCGGCGCGGGCCGGCGGATGATGAACCAGGCGCCGAGCAGGGCGACGCCCGCGGTCAGCAGCACGTAGGCGGTCAGGTAGACGGGCCGCGCGCGCTGGGCCAGCGGGCTGGCCTGCAGCGCCGTCCAGTCCGGCGGCAGCGGCAGCCCGTTGGGCGCGACGATATAAGAGAAGGTGAGCAGCACCGCGCCGAGCGCCAGCACGAAGGCGGCGATGCGGCCCAGCACCGCGACGCGCGGCCCCTTGGGCGCGGGCGCGGCCGCCTTTTTCCGGGGCGTGGCCTTGACCGTGGCGCGCGCCTTGCCCGACTCGAGCTTGAGTTCGCCCTGCTGCGCCGTCTTGCGCGCGGCCGTCTTGGGCTTGTCGTCGCCGTCGCCGCGGCGGCGCAGCCGCGCGATGGCCGGCGCGTAGGCCAGCAGGCCGATGGCGGCGATCGCGCCCAGCACCGCGCCGGCCGGCAGGTGTTCGCCGTCGCCCAGCCAATGCGCCGTGCCCGGCGCCAGCCAGTCGCCCAGCGCGCCGTGCAGCCAGGTGCCGCTGAAATAGATCAGGGCCAGCGCCACGGCCACGATGAGGAAGATGAGGACGCCGCTGGCGATCGCCTGCTGGCGCTCGTCCTGCATGCGGCCGAAGACGCCGCGCACCATGCGCAGGCCGAGGGCGGCCGCAAGCAGCAGCACCAGCACTGCCGCCAGCGTGATCGAAAGCCCGAAGAGAAAACGTGCCAATACCAAAGCCATGGTCGCAGCGAAAGATTTGCGAACGCCGGCGACGTTAACACGGAAAGCGGCTGTCGCGGGGCGGCCACGGTCGCACCAAGGACGCAGCCGCCGTGCTAGCCTTGTAACGGGTTCCGACGGGACGCCTAGCGAGTCCGATTCCTATAACTGCCTTTGAGGCCGCCTTTGCCCGCAAGGACCATCCGCTTTCGCGCCTCTTTCGCCAGCGTGCTGCTGTTGCTGCTGGCCGCGCTGGTGCCGGTGATGCTGGCTGTGCTGCTGAGTTGGGTCGAGGCCCGGCGGCACGAACACGCCGACGCCGCGGTGGCGGCAAACGTGGTCCGCAACCAGGTCGACAACATCCTCGACAAGGCGCGCTACATGGTCGACCAGCTGGTGCCCCTGACGGCGCTGTCGTGTCCGGCGGCGCTGCCCGAGCTGCGCCGCATGAGTACCTCCGAGCCCTACTTCCGTTCGCTCATGCTGCTGCAGAACGACCGCGCCTATTGCTCGGCCGCGGTCGGCATGATCGACCTGCCCATCACCGACTTCCCCAACTGGCCGCTCGAGCGCATGCCGGGCCAGTGGATGGCGCTGATCCCGGGCACCGCGCTGTCGCCCAACCGGCCGGCGCTGCTGGTGGCCGAGCCCGGCCTGAATGGCCGTTCGGTGGTCGCGATCATCGACGGCCAATACCTGCTCGACCTGCTGCGCGCGGTTGCGCCGCTGGGCGAATACCGCATCGAACTGCGGCTCGGCCAGGGCATGACGCTGTCGGGCTCGGCACGCGGCGAGGCCGCGCCGCGGGTGGCCGACGTGCTGCTCTACCAGGAGCGCGCGCGCGGCAAATACACCGAGACCGCGATCAGCATCTGGGCGCCCGACCAGAAGCTGCGCGAGAGCTGGACCGAGGCCCTGTGGCGCTTCGTGCCGGTCGGCATCATCATCGGCGCGCTGCTGGTGTGGCTCTGCTACCGCCTGCAGCAGAGCGAGAGCCCCGCGCGCGTGCGCATCGCGCGCGCCATCCGCGCCAATGAATTCCGCATGCACTACCAGCCGATCTATGGCCTGGCCAGCGGCAAGTGCGAGGGCGTCGAGGCGCTGGTGCGCTGGTTCCGGCCGGGCGAGACCATCCGCCCCGACCTGTTCATCCCGATGGCCGAAGCCGAGGGCATGATCGTGCCGCTCACGCAGCACCTGCTCGGCCTGGTCGCCGCCGACCTGGAGCAATGGGACATCCCGCCGGGCTTTCGCGTGGCGGTCAACTTCCATGCCTCGCACCTGTCGGATCCGGTGCTGCTCGACGACGTGCGCAACTTCATGGAAGCCTCCGCCACGCGCCAGCCCACGCTGGTGCTGGAGATCACCGAGCGCAGCCTGGTCGACGACGCCGGCCGTGCGCGCCACAACATCGAGGTGGTGCGCGGCGAGGGCGTGCGGGTGGCGATCGACGACTTCGGCACCGGCTACTGTTCGCTCACCTATCTCGAACGCTTTCCGGTGGACTACCTGAAGGTGGACATCGGTTTCGTGCGCGCCATCGAGCGCGAGGACGACGACGCGCCGGTGCTCGACGCCATCATCGGCCTGGCGCAGCGGCTCGACCTCGGCCTGGTGGCCGAAGGCGTCGAAACCGTGGCGCAGTTCAACTACCTGCGCGCGCGCGGCGTGGCCTCGATCCAGGGCTTTCTCTATGCGCGGCCGATGCCGGCGGAGGAGTTCAACGACTGGTACGCCAGCGCCGGCCAGCAGCCCCCGCCCGGCGTGGCGGTGGCCGAGCCCGACCCCCAGGCGCCCGCGCCCCGCGCCTGAACCGGGGGTTGACGCCAGGCTGAACGCGGCCCGGCATTCCCGGACTCCTGCGCGTGCAACCATTCGCGCCCGGCGCGGTCAGACCCAGAGGTTTTTCTGGAGGGCGCGACCATGCCCCATGCCGCCACCGGTGCTGTCCGCCGGCCCGCGCCCACGGGCGCCTGGGCCCTGATCAAGCCATTCTGGGTCTCCGAAGAGCGCGGGCGCGCGCTGGGCCTGCTCGGGCTGGTCATCGCCATCAACCTGGCGATCGTCTACATCAACGTGCGGCTCAACGACTGGTACGCGCGCTTCTACGACGCGCTCGACAAGCACGACCTGCCCGCGTTCGAGCATCTCCTGCTGCTCTTCTGCGGCCTGGCCTTCGCCTTCATCGGGCTCTCCACGCTCGCCATCTACTACCGCCAGATGCTGGAGCTGCGCTGGCGCGGCTGGCTCACGCGCCGCTTCCTGGCCGGCTGGCTGTCGGGCAACGCGTTTCACCGGATCGAGCAGCAGGCGCCGCTCGACAACCCCGACCAGCGCATCGCCGACGACCTGCGCAGCCTCGCCAGCAACACGCTGGCGCTGTCGCTCGACCTGCTCTCCACCGTGGTCACGCTGTTCTCGTTCGTGCACATCCTGTGGGTGCTCTCCGGCGCGCTGCATCTCACGGTGCGCGGCGTGGGCCTCGACGTGCCCGGCTACATGGTGTGGGTGGCGGCGCTGTATGCGATCGCGGGCACCTGGGTGGTGCATCGCACCGGCCGGCGGCTGGTGCCCATCAACTACCGCCAGCAACAGGTCGAGGCCGATTTTCGCGTGATGCTGGTGCGCATCCGCGAACACGCCGAGCAGATCGCGTTCTATCGCGGGGCGCCCGCCGAGTCGGCGCGGCTGGCCGGCGCGTTCGGCGCCATCCGCGCCAACTGGCGCGAGGTGATGCGCTATACCAAGCGCCTGGTGTTCGCCAGCTCGGTGTACGCGCAGATCGCCATCGTGATTCCGCTGGCGGCGGCCGCGCCGCGCTATTTCGCGGGCGCCTTCACGCTGGGCGTGCTGATGCAATTGAAGAATGCCTTCAGCCAGGTCAGCGACGCGCTGTCCTGGATCATCAACAGCTATGGCACGCTGGCCGACTGGCGCGCCACCGTGAACCGGCTGGGCGAGTTCGATGGCCATCTGCGCGAGCGGCCCGAGGGCGGCGTGCGGATCCGGCACGAGGGCAACGCGATCGCGGCGGCCGGGCTCGCGCTGTGGCTGCCCGATGGACGGCGGCTCGACGTGCCGGCCGACTTCCGCATCGGGCCGGGCGAACGCTGGCTGGTGCGCGGCGCCTCCGGCGCGGGCAAGAGCACGCTGCTGCGCGCGCTGGCGGGGTTGTGGCCGCATGCGAGCGGCGTGCTCACGCTGCCGCGCGAGGCGCCCGACGCGCCGCGCCTGATGTTCCTTGCCCAGACGCCCTACGTGCCGGGCGGCACGCTCAAGGCGGCGCTCTGCTATCCCGACCCGGCCGAATCGCATGCCGACGCGGCCTGCCGCGCGGCGCTGCACGATGCCGGGCTGGGCGCGCTCGCGGGGCGCCTGCACGAAGCGCGCGAATGGGCGCGCGAGCTGTCGCCGGGCGAGCGCCAGCGGCTGCTGTTTGCCCGGGTGTTCCTGTTGCGGCCGGCTTGCGTGCTGCTCGACGAGGCCACCTCGGCGCTCGACGTGGCCGCCGAGCAGGCGCTCTACGCGATGCTGTTTGCGCGCCTGCCGCGCGCGGCCGTGGTGAGCGTGGCGCATCGCGAGTCGCTCGCCGCGCTGCATGCACGCGTGCTGCAGGTCGGCGCGCCCGCCGGGGCGGGCATACCGGCATCGGGCGTACCGGCATCGGGCATACCGGCATCGGGCATACCGGCATCGGGCGCCGCCGCGCCCGACGCGCCCGACGCCGCGGCGCTGGCGTAGCGCCGCGTCAGAAGTTGCCGCGCAGGCCCACCAGCACGGCGCGTCCGCCCTGCGGCGCCTCGTCGCGCAGCACCGAGGTGGCGTAGCGGATCTCCTGGTTCGTCAGATTGATGCCGCGCACATAGGCCTGCCAGCGCGTGGCGCTCAGCTTGAAGCGATAGCCCGCGTGCGCATCGAGGCTGTAGTAGCCGTCGGTCGCGTCGTCGGCCTCGGGCTGGCGGTGCTGCGCGAAAGCCTTGGTCACCGACACGCCGGCATCCCAGGCGCCACGGCGCCAGTCCAGGCCGGCCATCAGGCGCAGCGGCGCGATGCGGGGCAGCGGCTCGCCGGTGTCGGCGTTGCGCGCGTGGGTGTAGTCGCCGCCCAGCGACAGGTCCAGCGCATGGCCGTTGCCCGCGTACAGCCGCGTGGAGCTCTCCGCCTCGATGCCATAGAACTCGGCGCGCACGCCGCGATAGAACGCCTCGGGCAACGCGTCGTCGGTGCCGGGCGCGACCGGTTCGCCGTCGTCGTCGCGCAGGCGGCCGGTGTTGAGTTCGGCCAGGTAATTGCCGAAGCGGCTGTAGAACACGCCCACGCTGCCGCGGTTGGCGTCCTTCTTCCAGCGCAGCGCCAGGTCGCTGGACCAGGCGCGCTCCTTGCGCAGGTCGGCATTGCCCACCAGGTATTGCCCGGTGGCCTCGTGCGGGCCGTTGGCATACAGCTCATAGAAGGTGGGCGCGCGTTCCGTGTACGAGGCGTTGGCCGCCAGCGACCAGATCGGGTCGAGCTGGTAGACGCCGCCCAGCGAGAAGCTGCCGGCGGTGAAGCGGCGCCGGCCGCTGCCGGCAAAGCGTTCGTTGCCGCCCGCCGCGGGCGAGAGGCGCGTGAGCTCGGCGCGCGCGCCGGCGCTCAGGGTCAGGCGCTCGTTGACCTTCCAGCTCTCCATGTCGAACAGCGCCAGGCTGTCGGTGTCCACCGTGGGCACCAGCGCCTCCTCGCCGAGCGCGGAGAAGCGCGTCTGCCCCAGCTGCAGGCCGAGCACGCCACGCACCGGGCCGATGTCGGCATGCTGGGCCTCGATGCGCGCGTCGTAGCCGCGGTTCTGGAAGATCGTGCCGGTCTCGCCGTCTTCGATTTCCTTGTGCTGGTAATCGGTGTAGCCGAAGCCGACGGTCACGCGGGTGAACAGGCCGCCGAGGTCGCGCAGCTCGCCGGCGGCGTTGAATCGTTGCTGGCGCAACTTGATGCGCACGTCGGGCTCGGCGACCGAGCCGTAGTTCGAGTCGTAGCCGCTGTACGACAGGCCGGCGTAGCCGCTGTCGCCGGTCCAGCCCATGCCGATGGCGCCGCCGCTGTCGCGGCCGTCGCTGTTGGGCAGTCGGTCGCGGGCGGAGGGCGTGTCGGGATCGGGGGCGCGCAGGCGCGCCGAACGCGCGTCGCCCGGGATGCGCAGCTCGTTGGTCTCGCGGCCGAACACATCGGCGTGCAGCGCGAAGTTGCCGTCGCCGGCTTCGACGCGGGCGCCGCCGCTGCGCGAATCGTTGGCGCTGTTGAACTCGCTTTGCACCTGGCCCTGCACGCCGTCGACGGCCTCGGTCGGGATGCGGTTGTCGATGGTGTTGACCACGCCGCCGATGGCATTGCCGCCGTAGAGCAGGGCGGCGGGGCCGCGCAGGATCTCGATGCGGTCCGCGGCCATCGGATCGGTCGGCACCTGGTGGTCGTACGACAGCGAGGAGGCGTCCAGCGAGCCGATGCCATTGTTCAGCAGGCGGATGCGGTCGCCGTCCATGCCGCGGATGATGGGTCGGCCCACCATCGGGCCATAGCTGGTGGTGGAGATGCCGGGCAGGCCGTTGAGCGTGTCGCCCAGCGTGTCGCCGTGGCGCAGGTCGAGCGTGTCGCCCGACAGCACCGTGGACGGCTGCGACAGGGTGTCGCCGAGCGGATTGCCGGTGACGATGACGGGCGCCAGCGTGGCGGCGCCGTCGGACTGGGCGCGGGCGGCGTGGACGGACAGCAGGGCAAGGGCACCGGCGCAGGCCAGTGCGAGCGGACGCGCGCGCAGGGGCGCGCGCTGCGGGGCGGAAAGACGGGACATGACGGAAATCCTGAACGGCGCGGCGGCCGGTGGCGGCGCCGCGCGCTATTGATGAAGACGATGCACGGAATCAGGATTGCCGCAGGGGCGGGGCGCGCGGCTCGAACCAGCGTGCCGCGGTCGTGACGGTGATGCGCGGGGTCCAGCCGGGGGCGGCGAGCCGGGGCGGCTCGGCCGGCAGCACGGGCAGGTCGGGCAGCAGCGCCGCCTCGAAGGCGTCGAAGGCGGCGCACTGGTCGCAATGCGACGCGTCGGTGCCGTCGCCCGCGCGTTCGCGCGCCGCGTCGGCCAGGCCCGGCGCCGCCTGCAGGCGCGGCGCCTCGCGCACGGCCGCGGCCGTGGGCAGATGGCCGAGCGCATGCAAGGCGGCCGCCACCGGCATGCCGGCGGCGCACAGCATCAGCCACGCCAGGCCCAGCAGGGCAAGGCGGGCGCGCAGCGGGCGCGAACGGAAGCGACGGAACACGGGCATGGCGGGCGCGAGGCCGAAATGGAACGTTATGTTATTCCAAATATGGTGCGGCGGGTCGGCCTGCCGGGGCGCGGCGCGGTGGCTGTTGCGCGCGGGCGTCGTCGTCCGCCCGCGCGATGATCGCGCGTGTCGCGTGTGGCGCGTCGCGCGTCGCGTGTATCAGGTATGGCGCGGCGGCGGTTGCGCACGCATCCGCTTGGCGCGCGCGGCAACGGCGCTTACCATGCCTCGTTGCCCGCGCCACGGCGCCGGCACGCCCTCGACGCGACGGCCGCAGCGACGGCCGCGCCCGCCCACCCCGGAAGGAGCAGTGCATGAAGATCTTTTACTCGCCCGCGTCGCCCTATGTGCGCAAGTGCATGGTCGTGGCGCTCGAACTCGGCGTCGCCGGCCGCATCGAAAAGCTGGCGGCCGCGGCCAACCCCGTGAATCGTGACCAGACCGTGGTCGCGAGCAATCCGCTGGGCAAGGTGCCGACCTTCCTGACCGAAGGGGGCGAGGCGCTGTACGACAGCCGCGTGATCTGCGAATACCTCGACAGCGAGGCCGATGGCCGGATGTTCCCGCGCGAGGGGCGGGCCCGCTGGCATGCGCTCACGCAGCAGGCGCTGGGCGACGGCCTGCTCGACGCGGCGCTGCTGGCGCGCTACGAGACCGCGATGCGTCCGGCCGAGCTGCGCTGGGATGCCTGGATGAAGGGGCAGATGGACAAGATCGCCAGCAGCCTGGCGCGCATCGAACAGCTCGCCGGCGGCCTGGGCGAGCGCGTCGACATCGGCACCATCACCTTCGGCTGCGCGCTGGGCTATCTCGATTTCCGCTTTCCGGATCTCGACTGGCGCGCCGGCCATCCCCAGACCGCGAAGTGGTTCGAGGCCTTCAACCAGCGCGCCTCGATGCAGGCCACGCTGCCGCACGCCTGAGCGCGCGCCGCGCCGGGCTCAGGCGCGCGCTGCGGCCAGCTCCTGGCCGAGCAGGGCGATCAGCTCGGCGGCCGGCAGGGCGCGCGAGCGCGCCGCATTGCGCCCGGCCCATTGCGCCGCGTAGTCGCTGTTACCGCGCGCCTTGGCGGCCGCGTTCAGGGCCTTGCCCGCGTCGTAGACGATCGGGTAGTCGGGCAGCGGCGGGCAGCCGGGCGCCTCGCCCAGCGCCATCAGGGCATTGTGGATGCCGCGTGCCGGCCGGCCCGAGATCGCGCGGGTGAGCGCCGTGCGGATCTCGGGTTGCGCCAGCGCCTGGCGATAGGCCGCGTCGGCCGAGGATTCGGGGCAGGCGACGAAGGCGGTGCCCATCTGCGCGAGTTGCGCGCCCGCGTCCAGCGCGGCGGCGATGTCGCACCCGTCCATGATGCCGCCGGCCGCGACCAGCGGCAGCGACACTTCACCGGCCAGTTGCCGCACCAGCGTCAGCGTGTCGAGCTCGGCGTCCGGCGCCTGCGGATCGAACATGCCGCGGTGGCCGCCGGCCTCGATGCCCTGCGCCACGATCACGTCCACGCCCGCCGCCTGGATCGCAAGCCCCTCGGCCACCGAGGTGGCGGTGGCCATCAGCAGGATCCCGGCCTGCTTCAGCGCCAGGATGCGGTCCGCGCCCGGCAGGCCGAAGTGAAAGCCCACCACGGCGGGACGCGTGTCGAGCAGCACGTCGAGCAGCGCCGTGTCGGTGACGAAGGTGCTGTAGATCTCGTGCAGGGCCGCCGGCGGCTCGGCGCCGAAGCGCGCGAAGCTGGGGCGCAGATAGTCGATCCACGCGGCCTCGCGCACCGGATCGGCCTGGGCCGGCGCGTGGCAGAACACGTTCACGCCGAACGGCCTGTCGGTGAGCGCGCGCGTCTGGGCGATGGCCTGGCGCGCGCCCTCGGCGTTCATCGCACCCACGCCCAGGAAGCCGAACGCGCCCGCGTTGCTGGCGGCGGCCACCAGCGCGGGCGGCGCGGCGCCGGCCATCGGGGCCTGGATGACGGGCAGGGCGAGGCCCAGACGGGTGGCGAGCGGCGTGGTCATGACGATGTCTCCGGAAACGGGCGGCGTGGAATCAGTGCGCGGCGGTCTGCAGCGCGGCCATCAGCTTGCGGCTGGCCGCGGTGTCGAATCCCTGGCGCTGGATGAAAAAACTGTGCACCGGCCGCAAGGCCTGCGTGCGCACGTGGCGTGCCTCCGGCATCAGGTCGAGCACGGATTGCGGCATGACGCTGAGCGCCTGGCCCGCCAGCACGCAGGCCAGCATGGCGTGATAGGAGCCGGGCTCGACCACGCGCAGGGTGGCGGCGGACTCGCCCAGCCAGGCCTCGGCGCAGGCGCGGTAGGTGCAGCCGGGGGCGAACGCGGCGACGCTGCCGACGCGCAGGTCGGCCGCGCTGCGCACGCGCGCATGTTGCGCGGGCAACACCAGCATCAGTTTTTCGGTGCAGAGCCACTCGCCCTGCAGGCCATGCGCGAGCTCGTCGAGCGAGAGCGCGTGGGCGGGGCCCTCGCCCGGGTGGGCGACGACGGCGCAGTCGAGCTCGTGCGCCAGCACCGCGCGCACCAGCGCCCCGGTGGTGCCGGCGCGCAGCGACAGCGCCACCTCGGGCCAGTCGGCGTGGAAGCGCGCCAGCGGTCCCGGCAGGCGGCTCGCGGCCGCCGCCTCCATCGCGCCCAGCCGCAACGCGCCGCTGGGCGTGTCGTCGTGCATGACCTGGCGGGTTTCCTGGGCCAGCGTGGTGAGCCGGCGCGCATAGGGCACCAGCCGTTCGCCCGCGGGCGTGAGGCGCATGCGGCGGTTGTCGCGCGTGAACAGCGTGCAGCCCAGCGCGGCCTCGAGCTGCTGGATGCGCGTGGTGATGTTGGACTGGGCCCGGCCCAGCGCGGTGGCGGCGCGCGTCACGCTCTGTTCGCGCGCCACGGCCAGGAAGATGTCGAGTTCGGCCAGTTCCATGATGTGCCGTCCGGAAGGGGATGGGCCCAGCATAGCAAATATTCTCGATTCGAGATTGAAAATCCTGAATCAATCGGGGTTTGGGATTTGTTGCCGGTCGCCGTCGGCGGCGGGGCCCGGGCGAGGTCCGTGCGGCACCGGCCGCGCGCCCCGTAAAATGGCGCCCACTATGTCTTTACCGGATACCACCATGTACGACTGGCTCAACCGCCTGCCCAAGGCCGAACTGCACATGCACATCGAGGGCTCGCTGGAGCCGGAACTGCTGTTCGCGCTGGCGCAGCGCAACGGCATCGCGCTGCCCTGGCCCGACGTCGAAAGCCTGCGCGCGGCCTACGACTACCGCGACCTGCAGGAGTTTCTCGACCTGTACTACCAGGGCGCGCAGGTGCTGCAGACCGAGCAGGATTTCTACGACCTGACCTGGGCCTACCTGAAGAAGTGCGCCGAACAGAACGTGGTGCACACTGAACCGTTCTTCGACCCGCAGACGCACACCGACCGCGGCGTGCCGTTCGAGGTCGTGATCCGCGGCATCAGTCAGGCCCTGGACGACGGGCGCAGGCAGCTCGGCGTGACCAGCGGCCTGATCCTGAGCTTCCTGCGGCACCTGCCCGAAGAGGCCGCCATGCGCACCTTCGAGGCCGCGCTGCCGTTTCGCGACCACTTCATCGCCGTCGGCCTCGACAGTTCCGAGAAGGGCTTTCCGCCCAGCCTGTTCGAGCGCGTGTTCGCGCGCGCCCGCGCCGAGGGCTACCCCGCCGTGGCTCATGCGGGCGAGGAAGGCCCGCCCGAATACATCTGGGAGGCGCTGAACCTGCTCAAGGTCAGCCGCATCGATCACGGCGTGCGTGCCGCCGAGGATCCGCGCCTGATCCAGCACCTGATCGACACGCAGATGCCGCTCACCGTCTGTCCGCTCTCGAACACGCGCCTCAAGGTGTTCGACCACATGTCGGATCACAACATCCTCGAGCTGCTCGAGCAGGGCGTGATGGTGACGGTGAACTCGGATGACCCCGCCTACTTCGGCGGCTACGTGACCGAGAACTTCCAGGCGCTGCACGAGCACGCCGGCATGACGCAGGCGCAGGCCAGCCGCCTGGCCGAGAACAGCCTGAAGGCGCGTCTGGCCACCTGAAGCGCGGGCCGCTCAGCCCGCGCGCGGCGCAAGCCGGCGCAGCAGCGCCGCGTGCGCGGGATGGGCGCGCACCAGCGCCTCGGCATCCGCCAGCTCGAACTCGCTGAACTCGAAACCGGGCGCCACCGTGCAGCCGGCCAGGGCGTAGGCGCGCGGGCCGGCGGGCGCCTCCAGTTCGGCGGCAAACCAGCAGCCCGCCGGCACCGTGGCCTGGAACACCGCGCGCGCGTCCTCCAGCGTGTTGCCGAGCCGGTGCGTCGAGAGGGCGCCGTCCGCCTGCAGCACGTGCACCAGCAGCGTGTGGCCGGCGTGGAAATGCCAGGTCTCGTCGCTGCGGATGCGATGCCACGCGGAATAGGCCTGGCCGTCGAGCAGGTAGAGAATCGCGGTCGCGGCGTCGCGGACCTCGCCATCGGGCCGCGTCACGCGCAGGCCGGCCCGGTAGGTCTCGAGATAGTGGCCGCCCTCGGGATGCGGTTGCAGGCCCAGGCGGGCGATGAGCGTGGCGGCGGGAGAGGTCATGGGGTTCCTGTCGTCGAGGGGGGAGGCAACAGCCGCTCGATCTCGGCGCGGACCTGCGGCACGAAGGCCTGCAGCGCGGCCGGATCGCGGGCCAGTTCGTCGGGCGCGTCGCCCAGGTAGGCCGCGCGCGCCTGCGCCATCACGGGCCGCAGGCTGGCGGGCAGGCGTGCCAGCGCCCAGTCCGCGGCCACGTCCTTGGACGCGATCGCGCCGGTGGCGGCGCTGTACCAGATGCGCGCCAGCGCCAGCACCACCGTGAGCTCGTCGCCGAGCCAGTCGTCGGGGCCGCGCCATTGCGCAATCGTGTCGCGCAGCGCCTGCACGAAGTCGCGCTGCGGCACCGGCTCGAACCAGACCGAGGCGGCCGGGCCGAGCAGGGCCACGCCGTGGCTGCGCGCCTTGCGCAGCAGGATCGCGAGGTCGGGATCGGTGTCGGCGGCCTCGATCCGGCCCGCCAGGATGTCGTCGCGCAGCCACTCGCCGAACTGCAGCTCGCGCCGGGCCGGGTGGCGCCAGGGCACCACGTCGTCGCGCACCAGCACCGTGACCTCCAGCGCGCGCAGCGCCGGGTCCGTGCGCGGCCAGGCCGACACGGACAGCAGCGCGCGCATCAGCGCCAGCCGCGCGGCCGGCGCGAGCGGCGCGCGCACGGTGGCGAGCAGATCGATGTCGCTGGCCGGGCGCAGGCCGCCGTCGGTGGCCGATCCGAACAGGTGCAGCGCGAGCAGGTCGGCGCCGAGGTGTTGCTCGAGCAGGCGGCGGGTTTGTGCGAGTTGGCCGGCGATGGCGGCGGGAAGGGCGGGGTTCATGACGCTCGATCTTAGCAAGCCAGTCGCGGCCGCGCTGTGGGTGCAGCGCGGGCGCAGCGCGGGCGCAGCGCCGCACTATGCCGGGGCGGTCAAATGTGGTGTGATTACGGCCCTGGCCGCGCGGCCTGGACGCGCGGTCACCCATACAGCTACATCGGGGGAACCACCACATGCGCAAAATCTGTCTCGCGCTGGCTGCGGCCGGCCTTCTCGCCAGCGGCGTCGCCGCGGCCCAATCCACGCTTCGCATCGGCCTGCAGGACGACCCGGACGTGCTCGATCCGGCCCGCGCCCGCACCTTCGTCGGCCGCATCGTGTTCGCCTCGCTGTGCGATCGCCTGGTCGACATCACGCCCGACCTGAAGTTCGTGCCGCAACTGGCCGAGTCCTGGGAAACGGGCGCCGACGGCAAGACCCTCACGTTCAAGCTGCGCAAGAACGCCTTCTACCATGACGGCAGCGCCGTCGATGCCGCCTCGGTCAAGGCCAACCTCGAGCGCGCCATGTCGCTGCCCGACAGCAACCGCAAGAGCGAGCTTTCCAGCGTGGCCAGCGTGGCCGCGCCCGATGCGCAGACCGTGGTCCTGACGCTGAAGTCGCCGGATGCCTCGTTGCTCTCGCAACTGTCCGATCGCGCCGGCATGATGATCTCGCCGGCCTCGTTCGACAAAGACCCCGGCAGCAAGCCGGTGTGCTCGGGCCCCTACCAATTCAAGGAGCGCGTGCAGAACGACCGCATCGTGCTCGAGAAATTCCCCAAGTACTGGGATGCCGCGAGCTACCACTTCGATCGCGTGGTGTTCACGCCGATCCCCGACGCCACGGTGCGCCTGAACAACCTGCGTTCGGGCGGGCTGGACATCGTCGAGCGCATCGCGCCGAGCGACGCCAAGGCCGTCAAGGAAGACCGCAACCTGGTGCTGGCCTCGGTCACCGGGCTGGGCTTCCAGTCGTTCGCGGTCAACATCGGCAACGGCGAGCGCGCCAAGACGCCGCTGGCCAAGGATGCGCGCGTGCGCCAGGCGCTCGAGCTCGCGATCGACCGCGACGTGATCAACCAGGTCGTGGGCGAGGGCATGTTCCAGCCGGCGCACCAGCCGTTCCCGCCCGCCAGCTTCGCATTCGACAAGAGCGTCGAGCACGCCGGCCGCGATCCGAAGAAGGCCCAGGCGCTGCTCAAGGAAGCGGGCTACGACCGCGTCAAGTTCGAGCTGACCTACGGCAACAACACCACCATGCAGCAGGTCTACGAGCTGATCCAGGCCATGGCGGCCGAGGCCGGCTTCGACATCTCGCTGCGCCCGCTCGAGTTCGCGTCGCTGCAATCGGCGCTGTCGCGCGGCGACTTCGAGGTGGGCCAGACCGGCTGGTCGGGCCGCGTCGATCCGAGCGGCAACATCCACCAGTACGTGAGCTGCAAGGGCAACCTGAACGACGGCCGCTTCTGCGATCCGGCGGTGGACAAGCTGCTCGACGAGGCCCGCTCGATCTCCGACGAGGGCAAGCGCCGTGCGCTCTACTCGCAGGTGCTGCAGAAGATGCAGGCCGAGCGTCCGCAGATCTACCTCTACTACCTGCCCTGGGTCTTCGGCGTGCAGAAGAAGGTGGAAGGCTTCGTGGCCTATCCCGACGGCCTGATCCGCCTGAAAGACGTGAAGGTGGCCAAGCAATGACGATCCAGTCCGGACATCGCATGTTCACCACGCGGCCGGAGATCCTGGGCACCTTCGGCGTGGTGACCTCCACGCACTGGCTGGCGAGCCAGGCCGGCATGAGCCTGCTCGAACGCGGCGGCAACGCGTTCGACGCCGCCGTGGCGGCCGGCTTCGTGCTGCAGGTCGTCGAGCCGCACCTGGTGGGGCCGGCGGGCGAGGTGCCCATCGTGTTCCATTCGGTGCGCACCGGCCGCACCGAAATGCTGTGCGGCCAGGGCCCGACGCCGGCCGGCGCCACGCTGGAACACTACCAGTCGCTCGGCCTCGACCTGATCCCCGGCAACGGCCTGTTGCCGGCCGTCATCCCGGGCGCGTTCGACGCCTGGATGCTGATGCTGCGCGACCACGGCACGATGCGCGTGCGCGACGCCCTCGAGCCGGCGATCTACTACGCCGAGCACGGCCACGCGCTGATGCCCCGCATCAGCAACACCATCGCCGGGCTGGCCGACTTCTTCAGGCAGCACTGGCCCACCACCGCCGAGGTCTACCTGCCCGGCGGCGCGGTGCCCGAGGCGCGCAAGCTGTTCCGCAATCCGGCGCTGGCGCAGACCTGGCGCCGCGTGCTCGACGAGGCCGAGGCCGCGGGCAGCGACCGCGAACGCCAGATCGACGCGGCCCGCGATGCCTTCTACCGCGGCTTCGTGGCCGAGGCCATCGACCGCTACGCGCGCAACACCGAGGTCATGGACGAGAGCGGCCGTGCCCATCGCGGCGTGCTCAGGGCCGACGACATGGCCGGCTGGTCCGCCACCTACGAGGCGCCGCTGACCTACGACTACCACGGCTACACCGTGGCGAAGGCCGGCGCCTGGAGCCAGGGGCCGGTGTTCCAGCAGACCCTCGCGTTGCTCAAGGGCAGCGACCTGGGCGCGACCGGCCCGGCCAGCGCCGAGTTCGTGCACCGCGTGACCGAGGCCATGAAGCTGGCGTTCGCCGACCGCGAAGCCTATTACGGCGACCCGGCCTTCGTGGACGTGCCGCTCGATGCGCTGCTGTCCGACGCCTACAACGACACGCGCCGCAAGCTGCTCGGCGAGCAGGCCTCGCACGAGTTGCGGCCCGGCATCGTGCCCGGCTACGAGGCGCAGGTGGCGCGCGTGATGGACACGCTCTCGCGCCTGTCCAAGGTCACGCAGATCGGCGCGGCCTCGAACGAGCCGACCATGGCCGACATGCGGGCCTCGGCCAAGCGCGGCGACACCACGCACGTCGACGTGATCGACCGCTGGGGCAACATGGTGTCGGCCACGCCCTCGGGCGGCTGGTTCCAGTCGTCGCCGGTGATCCCGGGGCTGGGCTTCGGCCTGAACACGCGTGCGCAGATGTTCTGGCTGGTGCCCGAGCTGCCGTGCACGCTCGCGCCGGGCAAGCGCCCGCGCACCACGCTCACGCCGTCGCTGGCGCTGCGCGACGGCGCGCCCTACATGGTGTTCGGCACGCCCGGCGGCGACCAGCAGGAGCAATGGCAGCTGCAGCTGTTCCTGCGCCACGTGCATCACGGCCTGAACCTGCAGGAGGCGATCGACCTGCCGATGTCGCACACCCTGCATTTCCCGACCTCGTTCTACCCGCGCGACCGCAAGCCCGGCCACCTGGCCGTGGAAACGTCGTTCGGCGCCGAGGTGATCGCCGACCTGCGCGGTCGCGGTCACCGCATCGAGGAAGTGCCGGAGTGGAGCGTCGGCCGGCTCACCGCCGCCAGCCGTGATCCGGACGGCCTGTTGCATGCGGCGGCCACGCCGCGCCTGATGCAGGCCTACGCCGTCGGCCGCTGAGGCCGCGGGGCCGCGGCAGCCATTGCCGCGGCCGCCACGCAGCCCATGCCCGCCAGTTGCGCGGGCAACAAGGGCTCGCGCAACACCAGCGCCGACAGCAGCACCGCGGATACCGGCGCAAACGCGGTGAACACCGCGGCGCGCGTGCCGCCGCCCGCGCCCAGCCGCGCCAGCCCGGAGTACCAGAGCACGAAGCCCGCCACGGTGGGCACCAGCGCGTAGTACAGCAGCGCTGCCCAGGCCTGCGCGTCCGGCCGCGCCCGCCACGGCGCCTCGAACAGCAGCGCGCCGGCCAGCGCCAGCGGCAGCCCGAGCGCCGCGAGCAGCGTCGACAGCAGCACGGGCGGCAGCGGCGTGCGCAGCCACCGTGCGCCCAGGATGAACCCCGCCTCGCACACCACCGCGCCCAGCACCAGCGCCAGCCCGGCCGGATCGAGCGGCACGCCCGCCGCACCCGAGCGCGCCCCGCTCACGAGCAGCACGCCCATGGTTGCGAGCGCAACGGCCAGCCAGGTGGCCGCGCCCGCGCGCTCGCCCGGCAGCGTCGCGGCCAGCAGCGCCGAGACCGCCGGCAGCGTGCCGAGCACGATCCCGGCATCGGCCGCCGGCAGCCGCGCCAGGCCGGCCAGCAGGAACGCGGTGTAGCCCACCGAGCCGGCCGCCGCCTGCACGCACAGCAGCACTCGGTCGTGCCGGTCCAATGCCGGCAGGGGCGTGCGGCGCCAGCGCAGCAGCAGCAGGAACGCCGGCAGGGCGAGCGCGAGCCGCAGCGCGGTGGCCGTCAGCGGCGCGACCGTCGCGCCCGCCAGCTTGCCGGCCACCACCGTGCTGCCCACCAGCACCATGGCGAGCGTGAGTTCGAGATAAGCGATATTGCGAGCCGCCATGCCAGCCGGGCCTCATGAAGTCGGAGGCCCAGTCTGCCGCCCCGCGGCGCGGCGGTCTTGAATGAAATTGCAGCGGGGGCTCGTGTCCTGCGTAGTCTTCCCGATGGATCGGATGATTCACTTGAGAGAATTCGTCGGGCGCCGGCACGTAGTGTGAAAGCACCGGGGACATCCCCTCTGCACGTGCAAGGAAACGGCCATGCTCGACTTCGAGGATCATTTCTACTACCCATCATTGATGTCACGCGTGGCGGAAATACAGGGCCTGCGCGAACTCGACGATGCACTCAAACAACGCATCATTCCCCTGTTCACGCTGGGCAAGTGGCACAACGCCGTGGCGTTCGACCGCGCCATCGAGAATTGCGTTTCCGCCTTGGGACCGGGGCGTCCGTTTGTGGCCGATCTCACCCGCGAGCCCAGGCATCGGACCGACGTCCTGCAGGATCTGCTCGATCCCGCAGACGATTTTTCGATGTGGCGCAATTACGTCGCTGATTTCGAAGGCGTGATTCCCGTGGCTCAGTTCGTGCCCGATGTCGGGCTTCGGGCGTTCGTGCGTCAGGCGCAGCTGTTGGAGCGGCGTCACCAGTATCTTGCTTTTCGCGTGCGTGATCCCGATCCTGAACTGCCGCTAGTCGTCGGCGCGCTTTCAGCGCTCGACGATGTCGGCAATGCGCTGGTCTACGTAGACTTGAAATACGTGCGTGACACATTGCCCTTGGCGAGCGCACTCGCGCAGCGCGTCATCGATCGGATACGGCATGAGATTCCGCAGGCGATGATCGTGCTGCTCGGGTCGAGTTTTCCAGCGTATCTTGGCGACTATGCCGAGGACGACGGGCAAACGCGTGGCGTACTCGAGATCCTGGAGCGAAAGCTTCACGCATCGGTTCAGGCGGATGGACGCCGCTGTGCTTACGGTGACTACGCTTCAGTGCACCCCGTCATCCGTCATTCGACCGGAGGTGGTTCGCCGGTTCCGAGGATCGACGTCGCGTTCCCCTTTGCCTGGCAGTTTCAGCGAAGGCCTGCGTTGCGTGCGGCGCGCAGGGAAGCATATGTCGACATCGCAAGCGCGCTGTTGAATTTGTTTACGCCGCTATCCGAGGATGCCGCCTGGGGCGCACGGATGATTCGGCAGGCCGCTGCCGGCGACCCCCACAGCCTGGCAGCCGCGTCCTGGACTGCAGTCAGGGTGAACCTGCATCTTTCCCGGCAGATAGCGCATGCAGAGACCGATGTGCTCGACGGGCAGGACGACGTCCTATAGCGGCGCAGATGCCGCCATGGGCGACGCCAGAAAGTCCCGCATCATTTTTGCGTGGGCCTCGTAGGGGTCGGGGAGCCCGCGCGTGCGAGTCCGCTCGCGTCCGGCCGAACGGCGTTGTGCGCATTTGACGGTCTTGAGGTATCGCAGCACGCCAGCGCGAATCTGTTCGGGCGTGAGCTCGCGCGCTGCGATCTCCTCGAGCGCGGCCCGGCTGGCACAAGGAACGACGACCTGCCGTGCCCGCAGCATGGGTTGGATCTGCTTCAGGGGAAGATGCGACAGCCAGTCGCTCACGCTTACCGTCTGGGCCGGCGCCGCCGCCCTCAGGGTCTGCACGGTCGCACTGCCCAGGCAAAGTACGCCGACACGTTCGGGCGTGCTGGCAAGCACCTTGTCGGCGTGGCGCGCCGTACACACCACCGTGACCACTTCGAAGTATCTGCAAAACACCGCGATCTGGTCATCCAGACGCCGCAACGTGTCGAGGTCGCTCTTGATTTCGAAGGCGGCGAGCGCCGCGCCGGCCACCACCAGATCCGCGCGCCGGGAGGCATGCTCGACGAAATACTCCGGGATGAAGGCATCGGAACGCGACCCGTTGCTGCGCCGGATATGGCGGCACAGCAGGCGGCGCAGGTCGGCTTCGTTCAGCGGTCTTTCCATACCGGGATTCTAGCCACGGGCTTGGGGCGCGCGTCGTCTCAATGCGGGGTTGAGACCTTTCCGCAGGTGCAGAGTGCGCCGAGCCGTGCCAGGTCCAGCAGCTTCACATTGCGCTGCCGGATCGCGATCAGGCCGGCCTCGGCGAGGCGCGAGAACAGGCGGCTCACGGTCTCCAGGGTAAGGCCGAGATAGCTGCCGATGTCTTCGCGCGTCATGCGCATGTTGAATTCCGAGGGCGAGTAGCCGCGCGCTTCCATGCGGCGCGAGAGGTCGACGAGGAAGGCGGCGAGCCGCTCTTCGGCGCGCATCGAGCCGAGCCGCACCAGCATGGTCTGCTCCTGCGACAGCTCGCGCCCCATCGCGCGCAGAAAGCGCAGCTGCAGCGCCGGCATCTCCATCGCCAGGGCCTGCATGTCGGCCAGCCGCAGCACGCACACCTCGCTGTCCTCGAGCGCGACGGCGTCGGCGGTGTGGCACAGTCCGGCCAGGCCGTCGAGGCCGATCAGCTCGCCCGGCAGATAGAAACCCAGCACCTGGTTGTGGCCGTCTTCGGTGACGACGAGCGCCTTCAGGGTGCCGGTGCGCACCACGTAGATCTCCTGCATCGCGTCGCCCACCGCGAAGAGCTTCTCGCCCTTGCCGAGGCGGCGCCGTTCGTGCACCAGGGCCTCGAAGCGGCGGTCTTCTTCGGCGCAGGAGGGTTGCGGGAGCAGGCCGGCATTGTGCAGGCAGCGCGGCGTGGTCTGGTCGAACGAAGTAGTGGCGAGCATGATGGTTCCTTCGAGTTGGACCGCGTCACGGACCCGGCCCGGTTCTTGTTCTGGAGGCGTTCTTCAATGCGCGGCGGGTGCCGCGGGTTGCAGGGCGTTCTCGAACAGCACGTTGTTTTCCAGATGGATGTGATCCATCAGGTCTTCGCGGAAGGCGCGCAGGCCGAGGTAGAGCGCGCGCCAGGTGTTGCAGGCGCCGCGCGGCAGCGTGATGTCGCGGGTCAGGGCCTCGATGCGACGCAGCTCCACGCCGCAGTCGTCGTGTTCCATGCGCATCACCGCGATCGGCGCGCCGGCCATGGCGCCCATGCCGCGGGCCAGCAACGGAAACAGCACCTGCTCTTCCTTCTGCATGTGGCTCTCGAGTTCCTGGCGCATGTCGCGCAACAGGTCGGCCAGGCCCGTCGGGCATTCCGGCCGGTCGCCGTGCACGTCCTCGACACGGCGCGCCAGGCGGATCAGCTCGGGCATCTGTTCGCGGTGCACGTCGTGATAGCGGACCAGGATGTAGTCGATCAGCTCGCGCGCGGGCGCGTCCGACCAGTCGCGCGTGTTGGCAGGCACCTCGGCCAGCGCGCGCAGGCGGGCCTCGATCACGGCGCCGTCCACGCCCCGGCTTTGCGCCGCTTCGCGCAGCGAGTGCTTGCCGCCGCAGCAGAAGTCGAGTTGGTAGTCGTGGAAAACGCGCGTGGCGCCGGGGATGCGCCGGGCCAGATCGCCCAATGACCGGTCCTGCATGCTCATGGTGTGCTCCTTGGAGGGGTTCATCCTTCTTAAAGCGAAAACCATGCCAAGCCGTAAGTTGATGAAAATCAAGCGCTTGTTTTGGGGCAGGGTTATATTGACCTGGCGAGTTCGGGTGAAAACAACCATGCTTGGGTGACTTTGACCATGATGACGGAACTGCTGCTGGCCGACTTCACGGCCGACCTGCCGGCCGGGGTGCGCCTGCAGCGCCTGGTGGTGAGTCTGCGCGCCCACTTTCGCGCCGGCGCCTGCGCGCTGCTGCGCCTCGACGGCGACTATCTGCGGCCCCTGGCCGTCGACGGGCTGAGCAGCGACGCGCTGGGCCGGCGCTTCGTGGTGGCCCAGCAGCCGCGCCTGGCGGCCATCCTGGCCCGCGCCGGCGTGACCCGGTTCCCGGCCGACAGCGGCCTGCCCGATCCCTACGACGGCCTGATCGACGATCGCCTGCACGAGCCCCTGTCGGTGCACGACTGCATGGGGGCGAGCCTGTCGGTGGAGGGCCGCCAGGTCGGCGTGCTCACGCTCGACGCGCTCGATGCCGGCACCTTCCTGCCCGACGCGCAGCGCGAGCTCGAGCGCCTGCTGCCGGCCATCGAGGCGGCGCTGCGCATCACCCGCCTGGAAGAAGAGATCCGCGCCCTGCGGCTTGCCCGCGCCAAGGAGCCCGCGCTGCACATCGTGCGCGGCGACGAGGAAATCATCGGCCGCAGCGAGGCCATCACGCACCTGCTGCACGAACTCACGGTGGTGGCCGACTCGGAGCTGCCCGTGCTGCTGCTGGGCGAGACCGGCGTGGGCAAGGAGCTGTTCGCGCACCGCTTGCACCGGCTCTCGCGCCGGCGCGCCAAGCCGCTGATCCACGTGAACTGCGCGGCGCTGCCCGAATCGCTGGCCGAGAGCGAGCTGTTCGGCCACGCCAAGGGCGCGTTCTCCGGCGCCACGGCCGAACGCCCGGGCCGCTTCGAGGCGGCCAACGGCGGCACCTTGTTTCTCGACGAGGTGGGCGAGCTGCCGCTCGCCATCCAGGCCAAGCTGTTGCGCACCCTGCAGAACGGCGAGATCCAGCGGCTCGGCTCCGACATACCGCGCCGCGTCGACGTGCGCGTGATCGCGGCCACCAACCGCAACCTGCGCGAGCACGTGCGCGACGGCACCTTCCGCGCCGACCTCTATCACCGGCTGTCGGTCTATCCCATCGCGATCCCGCCGCTGCGCGAGCGCGGCGACGACGTGATGCTGCTGGCGGGGCGCTTCCTCGAGCTGAACCGGGCGCGGCTCGGCCTGCGTGCGCTGCGCCTCGCGCCCGAGGCGGAGCAGGCGCTGCGCCGCTATGCCTGGCCCGGCAATGTGCGCGAGCTCGAACACGAGATCAGCCGCGCCGCGCTCAAGGTGGTGAGCCGGGGCGCGGGCCGCAACGAGATCGTGACGCTGCCGGCCGATCTGTTCGACCTGGACGGCGCCTTCGACGGCGAGAGCGCGGCGGCGCGTGCCGATGGCGGCGGGCGCCCCGCGCCCGGCGTTGCGCCGCCCGCGATCTCGCCCGCCACGCCGCTGCGCGAGGCGGTCGATGCATTCCAGCGCGACTGGATCAGGCAGGCGCTGCAGGCGCGCGACGGCAACTGGAGCCAGGCGGCCCGCCAACTGGGCCTGGACCCGAGCAACCTGCACAAGCTGGCGCGCCGCCTGGGCCTCTGACGCGTGGCGCACGCGCCACAACCGATGTCGGGTGCTTCTGCCCCCCAAAAAGTCCGCGCCGGCGAACGGCCGCATCCACTAGAATGCGAACCATTCTTAATGACTGCGGGCCTGCCAGGGTCTGCCGCAAGACCACCATGCAAGGGCCGGCCTCCACCATCGCTTCCTCCGCACACCGCGACGTCGACCGCCTGTACCGCGATCATCACGGTTGGCTCGCGGGCTGGCTGCGCGCCAGGCTCGGCAATGCCGGCGACGCGGCCGACCTGGCGCATGACACCTTCGTGCGCGTGCTGCAGGCTCGCCGGCGCGCCGCCGCCGATGCGCCCGACGGCGGTTCGCGCGCATTCCTGGTCCATATCGCCAAGGGCCTGATGGTCGATCACTGGCGGCGCCAGGCGGTGGAGCGCGCCTATCTGGAGGCCTTGGCCGTTTTGCCGGAGGCGGTGACGCCCTCGGTGGAGGCCCGCGCGCTGATCCTCGAAACGCTGGTGCGCATCGATGCCGCGCTGGCCGCGCTGCCCGCCCGCACCCGCGAGATCTTCCTGCTCGCGCAGTTCGACGGCCTGAAGTACGACGCCATCGCCGAACGCATGGCGGTGTCGCTCGCCACGGTCAAACGCCACATGCAGGCGGGTTTCGTCGCCTGCCTGGCGGCGGCATGAGCGCGCAGCCGGCACTGCCCCCCGAGGTACTGCGCCAGGCCGCCGACTGGCTGGTGCGCCTGCAGTGCGGCGAGCTGCAGGGCGAACAGGCGCGCGCCTTCGATGCGTGGCACAGCGCCGATGCCCGGCATGCCGAAGCCTGGGAACGCGCGCGCGCACTGCTCGGGCATCTCGCCGAGGTGCCCGCGCCCGTCGGGGCGCCGGTGCTGCGCGACGCGGCCCGGCGGCAGCGCGAGCGCCGCCGCCTGTTGCGCGGCCTGGCCGGGCTGGCGATCGTCGCCCCGGCCGCGTGGAGCGCCGCGCGGCTGCTGCCCTGGACGGCCTGGTCGGCCGACCTGCGCAGCGCCACGGGCGAGATCCGTCATCTCTCGCTCGCCGACGGCACGCGCGTGGTGCTCGCCAGCGCCTCCGCCCTCGACGTGCTGTACTCCGACACGCAGCGGCTGCTGTGGCTGCGCGCGGGCGAGATCCTGGTCGAGACCGCCGCCGACCGCGCCGGCCGGCCGTTCCGCGTGCGCACCGCGCAGGGGGAGCTGCGCGCGCTGGGCACGCGTTTCACGGTGCGCATCGACGGCGATGAGACCGCGCTGGCGGTGTACGACGGCGCGGTCGAGGTCAGCCCGGCCGGCGGCGCCGCGCCGCAGATCGTGCAGGCCGGGCATGCGCTGGCATTCTCCGAGGCGGCGGCGGGGCGCCAGACCCCGGCCCTGGAGGCCGATGCCGCCTGGACGCGCGGCATGCTGGCGGTGCACGAGCGGCCCCTCGGCGAGGTGCTGGCGAAGATCGCGCGCTATCGCCGCGGCGTGCTGCGCTGCGATCCCGCCGTGGCCGGCATGCGCGTGTCCGGCGCATTCCCGCTCACCGACACCGACGCCAGCCTGGCGCTGCTGGCACGGACCTTGCCGGTGCGCATCGACCGCCTCACGCCGTATTGGGTCAGCGTGCGAGCGGTCGAGGCCGAGGGCACGTGAGCCTTTTTTCGATCTCATCCGGTATGGCAGGAAATCCCCGCGTTGCGCGAGCACCGCGGCTTCCGACCTGACTCCTGCCTACGGATTGCCCGACCATGAAAGGCCACGCTGTTTCCGTTTCATCTTCCTCCCTGCCGCCGCGCGCATCGACGCTGGCGTTGGCCGCCGCGCTCGCCGCGGCGCTGACGGCCGTCACGCCGCCGGCCACGGCCCAGTCCGGCGCCGGCGTCGCGACGCCGGCTGGCCCGGCGCGCCAGCATTACCGCGTCGCGCCCGGCCCGCTGGGCCAGGTGCTGGCGCAGTTCGCCGCCGCGAGCGGCACCGCGCTGTCCTTCGATCCGGCCGCGGTCAGCGGCCAGACCAGCCCCGGGCTGGACGGCGAATTCGGCGTGCAGGACGGCTTTGCCCGCCTGCTGGCGGGCAGCGGCTTCGCGCTCGCGCCGGCCGGCAAGGGCTACACCCCTGCGGCGCCTGCCCGCGTCCGGCGACGCGGCCACGCTGCCCGCCGTCACGGTGGCCGGCAACACGCCGGGCGCATTGCCCGAGCTCTTCACCGGCGGCCAGGCCGCCCGGGGCGGCCGGCTCGGCATGCTGGGCAACCGCGACGTGATGGACACGCCGTTCAACCAGACCACCTACACGGCGCAGATGCTCGCCGACCGCCAGGTCACGACGCTGGGCGAGGCGCTCAACGCCGACCCTTCGGTGCGCTTCACCGGCCAGATCGGCGGCATCACCGATTCCTTCTACATCCGCGGCTTCCCGATCGGCGAAGGCAATCTGGGCGAGATCGCCTTCGACGGGGTGTATGGCATCGCGCCGAACTACCACGTGTTCACCGACTACATCGAGCGCGTCGACGTGCTCAAGGGGCCCGGCGCGCTGCTGTACGGCATGTCGCCCAACAGCGGCGTGGGCGGCGTGGTGAACATGGTGCCCAAGCGGTCGCTGCCCGACGATCTCAGCCGCGTCACCGCCGACTACCTGTCGGATGGGCAATGGGGCGGCCGGGTGGATCTCAGCCGCCGTTTCGGCGACGACCGCGAATGGGGCGTGCGCCTGAACGGCATGCATCGCCAGGGCGCGACGGCGCTGGACAACCAGCGCTCGCGCACCGATCTCGGCGCGCTCGCGCTCGACTATCGCGGAGCGCGCCTGCGCGCCACGCTCGACGTGCTGCTGCAGAACGAGCGCATCGACGCGCCTACTCGACCCATGCTCGTGACGGCCGGACTGCAGGTGCCCGAGGCACCCGATGGCCGCCGCAACGTGACGCAGCCGTGGGGCTGGTGGACGTCCGACAGCCAGTCGGCGCTGCTGCGCGTGGAGTACGACGCGACGGACGCGATCACGCTGTTCGCCGACGCGGGCGGCTCGACCATCGACATCGCGCGGCTGAGCGACCAGACGCCCACCATCCTGAACCGCCGTGGCGACACCACGGCCACGCCGAGCTATTTCAAATTCGAGGTCGAGCGCGCCACCTACAACGCCGGCGCGCGGGCGCGCTTCGACACCGGCCCGGTCAGCCACGCCCTCAGTCTGCAGGGCTCGCTCTACGACGACCAGATCTCCCAGGCGAGCCGCGCCGGCACGCCGGTGCTGTCCAACATCTATGACCCGATCACCCGGCCGAGCCAGTCCATCGCGGCGCCGGCGCTGGTGCCCAAGGTGTCGTCGTCGCAGCTCAAGGGCCTGGCGATTGCCGACACGCTGAGCGTGTTCGACGAGCGCGCGCAGCTCACGCTGGGGCTGCGCCACCAGCAGATCGAGTCGAACAACTTCAACGCGGCCGGCGCGCGCACCTTGCATTACGACAAGAGCGCGACCACGCCGCTGGCGGGGCTCGTGCTCAAGCCGTGGCACAACGTCTCGCTCTATGCCAACTACATCGAAGGCCTGAGCAAGGGCGACGTGGCGCCGGCCACGGCCAGCAACGCGGGCGAGGTGTTCAAGCCCTACAAGTCGCGCCAGCGCGAGGTCGGCATCAAGGTCGATTTCGATGACGCGGTGGTGAGCCTGTCGGCCTTCAACCTGAGCAAGCCCAGCGGGCAGCTGAGCAACGGCGTCTATGCCGCGGACAGCGAGCAGCGCAACCGCGGGCTCGAGCTGAACGTGTCGGGCGAGATCGCGCCCGGCGTGCGCCTGCTCGGCGGCGTGACCTGGCTCGATGCCGAGCTCACGCGCACCAGCAATCCGCTCACGCAGGGCAACCGGCCGGTCGGCGTGCCGCGCCGGATGGCGAGCCTGGGCGCGCAATGGGACCTGCACGTGGGTGCAGGGCCTGACGCTGATGGGCAACGTCGTGTACACGGGCCAGGAGTACGTGAACCAGGCCAACACCCAGTCGGTGCCGTCGTGGACCACGCTGGACCTGGGGGCGCGCTACACGATGCGGGTGCAGCAGCGCGACGTCACGCTGCGTGCGACGGTGGCCAACGTGTTCAACCGCGGCTATTGGTCGGGCGTGGCCTCGTACGGCACGATCTCGCAGGGCGCACCGCGCACCTTCATGCTGTCGGCCTCGGTCGACTTCTGAGCCGGTTCAGCGCGGGGGCGCAGCGCGCCCGTAGCGCGCCGGCGTCACGCCGTAGTCGCGCACGAACAGCCGCGTCAGGTGGCTCTGGTCGGCGAAGCCGGCGTCGGCGGCGGCTTGCGCCACGGGCTCGCCGCGCGCGAGCAGGCGGCGTGCGAGGTGCAGGCGCTGCTGCTGCACGTAGGCATGCGGGGTGAGGCCGGTGAGGCGGGCGATGGCGCGCAGGAACGCGTAGCGCGACAGGCCGCAGGCCTGGGCCAGCGCGTCGAGGCGGTGCTGCGCGGCGGGGTCGGCGTCGATGCGTGCGCGCGCGGGCGCCAGTGCCGCGCCGTCGATGCGCGCCGCGTCTGCAGCGGCGCCGCTGCACGCACCCAGGCGCGCGCGCAGCGCCAGCAGCAGGCTCTGCGGCGCGAGCTGCCCGGCCTGCGCGCCGGGCTCGCGCAGGCAGGCGTACAGGCGCGCAAAGAGGCCCGCGGCGCGCACGTCGCGCGCCACCGGCGCGGTGAACTCGCGCAGCCGCCCGTCGTCGTCGCGCAGCAGTTCCACGTCGAAATACAGCATCTGCCAGCGCCGCGCGCCGGTGAGCGGGATGCCGTCGTGCACCTCGCCCGGATTGACCGTGATCAGCTCGCCCGCCCCGGCCACCACCGGTCCGCGCCCGCTGGCCGACCGCTGCGCGCCGGCCAGGATCAGGCCGATGCCGTATTGATCGTGGGTGTGGCGGCCGTAGTGGCGCGCGCTGTCGAGCGCCAGCGCCGTGACGCCGGGCAGCGCATGGCTGCGCACCAGCTCGTGCGGGGCGGCGCTCACGGCGCGTGCCAGACGTAATGGATGTCGAGCGCATCCTCGCGCTCGGCCACGAAGCCGCAGGCGCGGTAGAAATCGTTGGCGCGGCTGCCGCGCAGCGCGTTCAGCCGGAGCGGCAGGCCGCGCGCGGCGGCCTGCGCCTGCAGATGCGCGATCACGCGACTGCCGTGCCCGTGGCCGCTGTGCCGCGGCCACAGATACAGGTGTTTGAGGTGCAGCGCGTCGGCCTCGGGCTGCAGCAGATAGAAGCCGATGCGCTCGGCGCCGGCCGCGATGTGGCGCGCATGCGCGGCGACGAAACCGTCGACCAGCCGGCGCCGCGCGCGCTCCGGGTCGAAGCGGCCGAGCGCCTCGAGGCTGGGCCGCATGGCCGCCACGCGCAGCTCGGCCAGCGCGGGCAGGTCTTCGATGACGACGGGCGGGTAGTGCAGGTCGGCGGTCATGGCGCGGGGAGGGCGGGCACCGGCGGCGCCGGCTACCCGCACGTTTTACCGCCTCAGGCGAGCCATTGCCAGAGCAGCAGCGTCATGGCCAGGCCGACCACCGACACGATGGTCTGCAGCACCGACCAGACCCAGAGGGTCTGCTTCAGGTCCAGGCCGAAGTACTCGCGCACCATCCAGAAGCCGGCGTCGTTGACGTGGCAGAAGAACACCGAGCCCGAGCCCACGGCCAGCGCGAGCAGCGCGCCCTGCGTGGGCGCGAGGCCGGCGGCCAGCGGCGCGATGATGCCGGCCGTGGTGGTGGTGGCGACGGTGGCCGAGCCGGTGGCCTGGCGCAGCGCCACGGCCACGATCCAGGCCAGCAGGATCAGCGGCATGTGCGACTGGGTGGAGATCTTGCTGATGGTGTCGCTCATGCCGGCCGACAGCAGCACCTGCTTCAGGCCGCCGCCCGCGCCGATGGTGAGCAGCAGCCCGGCGATGGGCGGCAGCGCGCGGCGCAGCGTCTCGCCCACGTCGCGCCGGCTGGTGCCGCGGCCCCAGCCCAGCAGCACGACGGCGGCCAGCACCGCCAGCGTGAGCGCCACGATGGGCTCGCCGACGAAGTTCAGCGCGTCGTAGAGCGGCGTGTCGGGCGCGACCCACAGGCGCGCGATCGTGCGGCCCAGCATCAGGGCGACCGGCAGCAGGATGGTGGTCAGCGCGGGTGCGAAGCCGGGCAGGTCGTCGTCGGCGCGGCGCGAGGTGTAGAGCTCGCCGAGCTGCTCGGGCTCGGGGATCTTCATCCAGCGCGACAGCCAGCCGCCATAGATCGGGCCGGCCAGGATCACGGCGGGGACGGCGATCAGCAGGCCCAGGCCGAGCGTGGTGCCGAGGTCGGCATGCAGCGCGCTCACCGCGATCAGCGGGCCGGGGTGCGGCGGCACCAGCGCATGCAGCGTGGTCATGCCGGCCAGCGCCGGGATGCCGATGGCGAGGATGGGCAGGCCGCTGCGGCGCGCCATCACGAGGATGATGGGCACCATCATGACCAGGCCCACCTCGAAGAACAGCGGCAGCCCGACGACCATGGCCACGGCGGCCATGAGCCAGGGCAGCGCGCGCCCGCGCGCGGCGCCCAGCATCTGGTTGACGATGCGGTCCGCCGCGCCCGATTCGGCCATCAGCGCGCCCAGCATGGCGCCCAGCGCGATGATGAGGCCGGCCTCGCCGAGGATGCTGCCCGCGCCCTGGCTGAAGCTGTGGCCGACCTTTTCGAGCGGCAGGCCGGCGGCCAGGCCGACGCCGAAGGCGCCGATCAGGATGGACAGGAAGGGCGCGAGCCGCAGCACGCTGATGAAGAGAATGATGGCCAGCAGGGCGATCACGCAATACACCACCAGCTGGGTGTCGTGCGTGCCCCACGGGGCCAGGGTATGGGCAATGGCGTTCATGTCGGGCTCTGTACGTACGCGCGCTGCGCGCGCGGTCTCGAACCCATTATGCGCGCCGCACCTGACAAACTGCCGTGGCCGCCGCGGGCTTGCGCGCGGCTGAACGGCACGCCGTTCAGCGCGGTTTCAGCGCGCGGCGCCGGCGTCGTCGCGCGCCTGGGGCGTGCCCTGGATCACGCGCGCGACCTGGGTGGCGAAGGCGCGCATCTGGCGGTTGCTGGGCCGGTCGCGGCGCCAGATCGCGGCCAGCGGAGAGCGCCGCAGCGGCGGCAGCAGCGGCAGCACGCAGAGCTCGCCGCGCGCCTGCCACACGCGCGCCACGCTGCCGGGCAGCAGCCAGAGATCCTGGCCGGCGCGCATCATCTCGCGCCCGAACTCGAGCGACAGCGCGCCCACCATGCGCGGGATCGGCAGGCCCCCGTGGCGCAGCGCGATCTCGAGTTCGCCGCGGATGCGGCTGCCGGGCAGCGCCGCGATCCAGGGATGGCGCACGTAGTCGGCCAGCGTGGCATCGGCCTGCGTGGCGAGCGGGTGGCCCGGCGCGCAGGTCAGCACCACCGCGTCTTCGCTGAGCGTCACCGAACGGTAGATCTGGGGGTTGACGGTGGAGGCGAAGCGGCTGATCAGGATGTCGAGCGCGCCGGCGTCGAGGTCTTCGATCAGGCGCTCGTGCGTGCCGACCTCGACCGACAGCGTGATGCGCGGATGGGCCTCGCGAAAGCGCAGCGCCGCCTCGGCCACCGGCCAGCCGGAAAACAGCGTGAAGCAGCCCACCGTGAGGCTGCCGGCCTCGCCGCGCGCGAGCGCCGCCAGGTCGATCTCGGCCTTGCGGTAGCTGCTCAACAGCTGGCGCGCGTGGCGGCACATGGCCAGGCCCAGCGGCGTGCAGGTGGTGCCCTTGGCGGTGCGCTCGAACAGGCGCGCGCCGACCAGGTCTTCGATCTCCGCGATGGCGCGCGACAGGGCCGACTGGGTGCTGTGCAACTGCGTGGCGGCCTTGGACAGGTTGCCCAGGTCGGCCACCGCGAGCACGATCTCCAGGTGGCGGGTGCGGAGTTTTCCTTTGAACGGGGTCATGGGGCGAGGGCGGCGGGAGCGTTCGATTATTCACGCGCCCGCCCGCAGCGGCAATGCCGCGGAAACCCGCAGCCGCTATTGCAGCTTGATGCCCAGCGACTTGATCAGCGGTTCCATCTCCGCGCGATCGGCGGCGATGGTGCGGGCCAGCTCCTCGGCCGTGCCGCCGATCGGGATCATGCCCAGCGTTTCCATCTGCGCCTTCATGGCCGGCTCGGCCAGCACCCGCGCCACCGCCTGCTGGATCTGCAGCGCCCGGTCGGCGGGCACGCCGGCGGGCGCCATCAGGCCGATCCAGGGTTGTGGCGCATAGCCGGGCAGGCCCGACTCGGCCAGCGTGGGCGTGCCTGGCAGGCCGGCGAAACGCTGCGGGCTGGTGATCGACAGCGCGCGCACGCGCCCGCTGTCGATCAGGCCCTTGGCGCTGGACGGCGCGTCGAGCGCCACGTCGAGCTGCCCGCCGAGCAGGTCACTCTGGGTCTTGCCGGACGACGAGGACGGTACGTACAGCGCCTGGATGCCGGCGTGGCGCGCGGTCTGCTCCCACACCAGATGGAACGCCGTGCCGATCGAGAACGAGCCCATCGTGAGGCTGCGCTGCTTGCTGGCGGCGACGAAGTCGCTCCAGCTGCGCAGCGGGCTGTCGGCGGCCACGATGAAGAGGAACGGCGTGCGCGCCACCAGCGCGATCGGTTGCAGGTCCTTCTGCGTGTCGAAGGGCAGCTTGTCCACCGCGAACGGCACGATGGTGACGGTGGAGGCGACCACCATGCCCAGCGTGTAGCCGTCGGCCGGCGCCTTCAGCAGCGCGCTGGTGCTGATGATGCCGGACGCGCCGGGCCTGTTCTCGACCACCACCGGCTGGTTCCATTGCTGGCCGAGCCGTGCCGCGAGCACGCGCAGCATCACGTCCACCGGCCCGCCGGGCGGATTGGACACGATGATGTGCACGGGCCGATCCGGGAAGGCCGCCTGCGCGCTCGCGCCCGTGGCCAACAGCAGGGCGGCGAGGGCCGCGCGGAGAGTGCGTTTGATCATGAGGTTCCCCTGAGTGTCGTTGTGGTGTTCTTCAGCCGGCGTCGAGCGCATGCAGGTGCGGCGCGGGCGGCCAGCCCGGGGCGTCGCCGCGGATGAAGGCGAGCCAGGCGCGTTGGGTCCGGTCGGCGAGATCCTGCGCGGCCGCCGGATCAAGGCCGGCCAGCATCGGCGCGCCCGGGTAGGCATCGAGGGTGTCGAACACGAACGGCAGTTCGATGCAGTGGCAGGCGCCGAAGCGCGCCGTGGCGCCCACGTCGAAGCGTGCCAGCCAGGCCTGGCGCCCGCTGGCCGCCGCCCGCCCGGCCCAGGCGCGGGCGGGCGCGCCGAACACGGCCTCGCCCAGCGCGGCGCCGGCGGCATCGCGGCCGATGCCGGGGAAGGCCGCCATTTCGTCGCGCGTGAAGCTCACCAGCACGTCGGCGCGGCCGGCCGCCCCGGCCAGCGCCGCGTCCATGTCGCGTGCCAACACCTCGCCGTCGGCCACCGGGCCGAACAGCGAGCGGCTGCTGTCCTCGGCCCGCAGGGCGGCCAGCACGCCGGCATCCTGTTGTGCGCGCAACAAGGCCTCGACCGGCACCGCGCGCAGGCCGTCGAGGTCGCGCGCGCCGCAGGCCGCGAGCACGGCGTGCGCCAGCGTCTCGGCCTGGGCCGCGCTGCGAAAGCCCCGGCCCAGCGCCGCGCTTTGCAGGATGGCGCGCGCGAAACGCGGCCGGCGCGTCAGCATGGCGCAGATCGACGAGGCGCCGGCCGACTGGCCCATCAGCGTGATGCGCGCCGGATCGCCGCCGAAGGCCTCGATGTGTTCGATCACCCAGTCGATCGCGGCTTCCTGGTCGAGCAGGCCGGCGTTGGCGGTCTGCCCGGGCAGGTACAGCCAGCCCAGCGCCGCGAGGCGGTAGTTCACGCCGACCACCACCACGTCGCCGCGCGCGGCGAGCCGGGCGCCGTCGTACCAGGGCAGGGCGGCGCCGCCGCTCTGCCATGCGCCGCCATGCAGCCAGACCACGACCGGGCGGCGGGCGGCGTCGGGCGCGGGCGTCCAGACGTTCAGGTGCAGGCAGTCTTCGGATTGCGCGGCGTCGAAATCGCCCATGGCCTCGCGCAGCCGCGACGGCCGTTGCGGCGCGACGGGTCCGGGCCGGCTCGCGTCACGCCGGCCCTGCCAGCGCGGCGGCTGCGGCGGCGCGAAGCGCAGCGGGCCGACCGGCGGCGCGGCATAGGGGATGGCGCTGAAGCGGCAGACGCCGTTCATCCTCACGCCGTGCAGATCGCCCTCGCGGATGCGGGCGGAGATGGATTCGCTCATGCCGTCTCCCGGAATGGCGCGGCGGGAAAGCCGCGATGGTCCATGGTAGGCACAGGCGGGGCCGGGCAGTCATGCGGCTTTCGAACCGGGCCATGCGAAAACGGAATGGGGCCTCAGCGGCCGGCGCCGTAGACCTCGCGCGTGAGCGCGAGCCACGCCTGCGCCGCGTGCGACAGATAGCCGCCGGCGCGCCAGATCAGCATCATCTCCCACAGCGCGTCGCGCGGATCGAGCGGCACCTGGCGCAGCCCGGGCTGGCGCCGCTCGCGCGCCACCAGCGCGGGCAGGAAGCCCACGCCCAGCCCCGAGGCCACCAGCGCGCTGATGAAGTCGGTCTGGCCGCTGCGTGCCGCCACCCCGGGCGTGAAGCCGGCGCGCTCGCAGGCGGCGAGCAGCACATGGTTGAGCGCGAAACCGGATTCGAACAGGATGAACGGCGTGTCGCGCAGCTGGGCCAGGCGCAGCATCTTCGCGCGCGCGAGCGGATGATCGGGCGGCAGCAGCACCACCATGGGCTCGCGCGCCACGGCCTGCGATTCGAACTGCCCCGGCACCGGCGCCAGCGTGGCGCCGACCTCGATGTCGCCGCTCGTCACCATGTCTTCGAGGCGCCGGCTGCCGTGCTCCGCGAGGCTGATCTCGACGCCGGGATAGCGGCTGCGAAAGCGCGCGAACAGCGGGGCGAACAGCAGATTGCTGCCCAGCGTGGGCAGCCCCAGCCGCAGCACGCCGCGGCGCAGGCCGCGCAGCTCCTGCAGCTCGGCGATCAGGTCGTCGCGCCCGGCCAGCATGGCCTGGGCCCGGCCATGCACGATCTCGCCGGCCGCGGTGAGGCGCGGCGGATGCGACTGGCGGTCGAGCAGCGGCATGCCGATCTCGTCTTCGAGCTGGCGCACCGCCTTGCTGACGGTGGGCTGCGTTGCGTGGATGGCACGGGCCGCCTGCGAGAAGCCGCCCTGTTTCACCACCTCGACGAATGCCCGCAATGCGCGCAGATCCATGACCGCTGCAACTCCTTGCGCCGCGCTGGCGCGCTGCATTCCGTTTTTGAATGGGTGGGATTCTATGAATTCATTTTATCTATGTGGCGCACAGGCGTAAAACGGTGTCTGCGGCGTCTCGACGCCGGGCGACAGAACCCGGCCAGCACGCGTAGCCCGGAGTTTTCGTTGTGATGTTGTCCCGTCGTTTGATTCTTGCGCGCAGCGCCTGGCGGCGCAGCCGCGCGCTGCAGATCGGCCTGATCGCGGTGTTTGCCGCCTTGGGCCAGCTGGCCGCCACCGCGCTCGCGCTGCCGGTTCCGGGCGGCGTGATCGGCCTGGCCCTGGTGCTGCTCCTGCTCGCCTCGGGCTGGCTGCGGCCCACCCACATCCGCCGCGGCGCCAGCTGGCTGCTGGCCGAGATGCTGCTGTTCTTCGTGCCCGCCGTGATGTGCCTGCTCGATCATCGCGAGCTGCTCGGCATGCTGGGCCTGAAGATCTTTGCCGTCATCGTCTGCGGCACCCTGCTCGTGATGGGCAGCACCGCGCTGGTGATCGACCTGTGTTATCGCTGGATGAACCGCCATGCGGCCTGAGCTGAGCCTGTTCTTCTGGCCGGCCGCCACCGTGCTGGCCTATCTGTGCGCGCGCACCGTGTATCGCCGGCTCGGCTACTGGTGGACCTCGACGCTGGTGCTGGCGCCGGCGCTCCTGCTCGCGCTGGCGGTGTGGCTGCACGCGGGCTACCAGGACTACATGAGCGGCAGCCACTGGCTGATGGCCATGCTCAGTCCGGTCATCGTGTCGTTCGCGCTGCCGCTCTACCAGGAGCGCGCGCTGATCCGGCGCTACTGGCCGATCCTGATGATCGGCGTGGTGGTGGGCAGCGCCATCGCCGGCTTCTCGGCCTGGCTGCTGGCCACCTGGCTGCAGCTGCCCGACGAGGTGCGCCTGAGCCTGGTGCCGCGTTCGGTCGCCACGCCGTTCGCCATGACGGTTTCCGGCAATCTCGGCGGCATTCCCGATCTCACCGCCGTCTTCGTGATCCTCACCGGCGTGTGCGGCGCGGCCATGGGGCAGATCGTGCGGCGCGCATTGCCGCTGCGTTCGTCGCTCGCGCGCGGTGCGCTGTTCGGCATGGGCGCGCACGGCGCGGGCGTGGCCAAGGCGCGCGAACTGGCCGCCGACGAGGGCTCGGTGGCCGGGCTGGTGATGGTGCTGGCCGGCCTGTCGAACGTGCTCGTGACGCCGGGCATCGCCTACCTGCTGGCGGCCTGACGAAGGCTGTCGTTCCGCCGCCACCTGGCGCACCCGGGCGGCGCACCCGGGCGGCGCACCCGGGGCGGCGCGGCCGGTGTAAAGTGACTTATCCCCCTGTGCGGGTCACTCCTGTCGAACGAGGTGCAACATGGTCGTTGAGGTCGGTGCTGCAAGACACGGAATTCGAACGGCGGCGGGGCGGCCGCGTCTGTCGCGCCTGGGGGCGGCCTGCGCGCTGTGCCTCGGGCTGGCGCTGGGCCTGCCGCAGGCCGCCAGTGCCGCGGGCGATCTCGGCGCCGCCAGGACGCTGGTCGAAAAGCACAAGCTGGGCGCCGGCATGAAGGTCATGGCGTTCGCGGCCGCGGCCCGCACCGACACCTACGCGAACCTGGTCAAGGCGGTCGGGCAGCCGCGCGCCGAGGCCGCCGTGGTCGACCAGCTCAACCAGCTCGAACCCAAGTACCAGCCGCGCTGGGACGCCAATCTGGCGCAGGCCTACACGCGCCACTTCAGCACCGCCGAGCTCAAGTCGATCTCCGACAAGGGCACCGAGTCGCCCGACGCCGCCAAGTTCACCGAGCGCGGCAACGCCGTGGGCGCCGACATGCTGAAGGTCTCCGCGCCGCTGCTCTCCGAGATGGTCACCGAATCGCTGGTCCGCGCCGCGGCGCAGCTGCAGCAGGAAGGCGGCGTCAAGAAGAAGTAGCGCGGCGCGCCGCCCGGCCGGAATCCCGGGATTCCGGGCGCCGCGTCATGCGTGGCCGGTCATGGCCCGAGCATGAAAAAGGCATGCGCGGCCGGGGCCGGGCATGCCTGGGCGGGGCCGCGTGCCGGACGGCACGCCGGACCCTCAGTGGCCGCTGCTGTCGGCCTGGCGGCTGGCCTCGAACAGGAACCAGGTGCGCCGCTCGGTCTCGTCGATCCAGTTTTCGATCAGGCTGGAGCTGGCGATGTCGCGGTACTCGTCGGTCACGTTGTGCGCCTCGCGCAGCGCCGCGGCCAGCGCCTTGTTGTCTTCGCGCAGCTCGGCCAGCATGTCGATCGGCTCGACGTAGTCGGCGTCGTTGTCGAGCACGCGCATGCGGCGCGCGATGTCGCCGATCGAACGCAGCGTGGTGCCGCCGATCTTGCGCACGCGCTCGGCGATCGGATCGGTCATGGCGAACAGCTGGTCGCCCTGCTCATCGAGCAGCAGGTGGTAGTCGCGAAAGTGCGGACCGCTCACGTGCCAGTGGAAATTCTTGGTCTTGAGATACAGCGCGAACACGTCGGCCAGCAATTGATTCAGCGCGGCGGAGATGTCGCGGGTCGCGGCGGCGGCGAGATCGGTGGGCGTGGCGAGCGGGCGCTTGCGGGTCTGCGTGGCGGTTTTCACGCTTTTGGCATTCAGTTTCTTGGCCATGGAAGGCGGCTCCTGAAGGATGAGACATGCGAGTCGAGCGTCCGCGCACCGAAGGTGGCGCAAGAAAAAACCGGGCGCCCGGCCGGATATGAGCGTATACCCCTAGTGGGTCTTTGCCAACCCGCCGCATGCGAGACAAGACCGTGTCATGTTCAGGTGCGAGACAGGCGGTGCGTCGCGCCGGAGTCGTTGCGCGCGCGACCATCGCGCCTTGCGCGCGCGGCTGCAATGCGTACGCGGTTGCGCCGTCGTCGCGAATGCGCGACGATAGGTCCGCCACATATCACGCGGCCGTGCGCCGGCCGCCCCATGGGAGTCGAGTCATGGATTGGAAAGTGTTCAAGAGCGGTTGGATCGGCGAGCGCAACTTCGAGGTCGAAACCCGCGAAGAAGAGGCGGGCTATCTGGCGCGCGCCACCGTGTTCGGCTTTCCGCCGCTCGAGGTGTCGGAGCCGCCGTTTCCCACCGAAGAGCTGGCCGTGAAGGCCGCGCTCAAGCGCCTGTCCGAAGAGTTCGACGAAGCGCCGCGCTTCGAGTGACAGCCTGATCCGGCCCGCGCCGCCCGGGCCGATTCCCTGGATTCCACCGCAACCGGATCCGCGCGTCGCGCGGGGCCGGCCCTATGCCGCGCGCGCCTTGGCCCGGCCGGGCTCGTGTTCGAGCAACACGCCGAACGCCGCGCTCAACTGCCGTGCGCCGTTGCGCGAGATGCGCAGCGCGCGCGAATCCAGTTCGCGCGTGACCCAGCCGCGCGCCAGCAGCAGATCCAGCAGCGCGGCGCCGAGCGCGCCGCCGAGGTGCGGGCGGCGCACGCTCCAGTCCATGCAGGCGCAGGCGCGGCGGCGGCGCTTCTTCGCCAGCGCGTCCAGGTCCAGGCCGAGCGCGCGCAGCCTGTCCGCGCCCGCCGCGGTCACCACGTAATCGGCATCGCCCTGGGCCAGCCAGCCCTGCGCCCACATGGCGTCGTGCAGCGTGACCGCGACCGTGCCGGCCATGTGGTCGTAGCAGGTGCGCGCGTGCAGCAGGTGCTGCGGCGTGGACGGCACGAAGGGCGTGTGCGTCACGCCCGCGACCACCAGCAGGGCCTCGAGCGCGCTGGCGACCTCGGGCGAGGCAAGCTGGAAGTAGCGGTGCTTGCCCTGCACCGTGAGGCTCACCAGACCCTGGTCGCGCAGGCGCTGGAAATGGCTGCTGGCCGTGGAGGCGCCGATCTCGGCGACCACGGCGAGCTCGGTGGCGGTGCGCGCGCAACCATCGAGCAGGCAGCACAGCATGCGGGCGCGCGCCGGATCGGCGATGGCGGCCGCCACCTGGGCGATGCGCGTGTCGGCGGATTCTGCATCCATGGTTCGCTCCTGGCCGAAGTGTGGGTGTATGCCACGAAGGATACTGCTGCCCGTGGATCACATACAAGGGTTGCACCATGACTACGCTTTCCGCCATGCCTCCGTCTTCGCCGCCGCGGCCGTTCTACGGCCCGACCGTGCTCGCCGCCACCTTCGTGCTGGCCATCTTCGGCTGGGGCGTGGGCTTCTACGGGCCGCCCGTCTACCTGCAGTCGGTGGTGGCGCGCACCGGCTGGAGCGTCGCGCTGGTGTCGGCCATGGTGACGCTGCATTTCCTGGCCGGCGCGCTGGTGGTGGCGCGCCTGCCCATGCTGTATCGCCGCTTCGGCGTGCCCGCGGTCACGCTGGGCGGCGCGGTGGCGCTGGCGTTCGGCGTGACCGGCTGGGGGCTGGCCGGCTCGCCCGCGCAGCTGGCGCTGGCCGCGCTCGCCAGCGGCGTGGGCTGGGTCGCGCTCGGCGCGGCGGCCGTCAACGCGCTGGTCGCACCCTGGTACGCGGCGCGCCGGCCCTGGGCGCTGGGCATCGCCTATAACGGCGCCAGCGTGGGCGGCATCCTCTTCGCACCGCTGTGGGTCGCGTTGATCGCGCGTTGGGGGTTGGCCGGCGCCGGCCTCGCGGTGGGCATCACGATGGTGGCTGTCGTCGGCGTGCTGGCCTGGCGCGTGTTCCGCCACACGCCGGCCACGCTCGGGCAGGCGGCGGACGGCGCGGTGCCCGTGCCGCAGCCCGCGGCCGCGGCAGGCGCGCGTCCCGCCCCGGCGCGGGCGCCGCTCGTGTCGCCCTGGCGTGAACGCCGCTTTCGCACGCTGGCGCTGGGCATGGCCTTGGGGCTGTTCGCGCAGATCGGTCTCATCGCGCAACTCTATGGCTGGCTGGCGGCCCGCCTCGGGCTCGATGCGGCGGGCTGGCTGATGGGCGCGGCCACCGCCGCCGCGATCGCCGGCCGCATGGGGGTGGCGCGCGTGCTCGGCCCCGGCGCCGACCGGCGCGCGGTGGCCTGCACCGCCTACGCCGTGCAGGGGCTGGGCGTGGCGTTGCTGGCCGCGGCGGCCTGGGGCGCGCTGGCGCATCCGGCCTGGCTCGTGGCCGGGGTGCTGCTGTTCGGGTCGGGCATCGGCAACGCCACCTCGCTGCCGCCGCTCATCGCGCAGGCCGAATTCGCGCCGGCCGACGTGAGCCGCGCGGTGCCGCTGATCGTGGCGTTCTCGCAGGGCGCCTATGCCTTCGCGCCCGCCCTGTTCGGCGTGGCCATCGGCCTGCTGCCGGGCGGCGGCTGGCTGGTGGCCGCGCTGCTGTTGCAGCTGGCCGCGATCGCGGCCTACGCGCGGGGCCGGGCGCCGCGCCGCTGAGGGCAGGGGGCGGGTGCAGTATGCTCTGCCTTCCGACACTGACTCCTGCCTGGCGCGCTCCATGACTGATTTCCCGTTCGATGCCGTGTTGTTCGATTGCGATGGCGTTCTGGTTGATTCCGAGCCCATCACCAACCGCGTGCTGACCCAGATGCTGGGTGAGCAGGGCTGGCACATCACGCTCGAGGAAACCATGCGCATCTTCACGGGCAAGGCGGTGCGCGACGAATTGCCGCTGATCGAGGAGCGCACCGGCAAGCGCCTGACCGACGACTGGATTCTCGAATTCCGCGCGCGCCGCAACGCCGCGCTCGATGCCGAGCTGGTCGAGATCCCCGGTGCGCCGGCCGCCGTGCGGACGTTGCACGCGCAACTGGACGGCCGTATCGCCGTGGCCTCGGGCGCCGATCGCAAGAAGGTGGAACTGCAGCTGGCCAAGGTCGGCATCGCCGACTGCTTCGCCGGCCGCGTCTTCAGCGGCCAGGAGATGCCGCGCAGCAAGCCGTTCCCCGACGTCTATCTTGAGGCGGCCCGCGCGCTGGGCGTGGACGCGTCGCGCTGCGCCGTGGTCGAAGACACCGTCACCGGCGCGACCGCCGGGGTGGCGGCCGGCGCCACCGTGTTCGGCTACAGCCCGGGTCCGGTCGGCCACAGCGGCGCCGATGCCCTGCGCGCCGTCGGCGTGGCGCGGGTGTTCCGCGACATGGCCGAGCTGCCGGGCCTGCTGCGCGACTGGGCCCAGGCGCGCGCCTGAGCCCGCCGGCCACGCGGGGAAGGGCGCAGCCGCCGCGTTGCGTCACCCATAAATTTCATGTGGCGGAAAAGTCCTACAATGGTCGCTCGCCACCCTCGTGGACGTGATGCCCGCTGTTGCGCGCAGGTGCGCAAGCGGCCCGCATCGCGCCGGGCCGCAGCCTGCAGGCCCGCCGGGCCGGGCCTCTTCGCGTCCTCGCCCATTTCCCGCACGTATGCTCGGTAGTTCCGCCCTTTCGTTCCTGCGCACCCTGTGCAGCCTGCGCTGGCTCGCCATCGCGGGCCAGGCCGTCACGGTGCTCGTGGCCAGCGACCTGCTGGGCCTGCCGCTGCCGCTCGAACCGCTCTGGCTCGGCGTGGGCGCGCTCGCGGCGTTCAACCTGTATGCCAGCCTGCGGCTGCGCCGCACCGGCGACATCTCGTTTGCCACCGCCTTCGCCCACCTGCTGGTCGACATCGTGGTGCTGGCCTGGATGGTGGGCTGGAGCGGCGGGCTCACCAATCCGTTCGGCACGATGTTCCTGGTGCTGATCGCGCTGGCGGCGTTCGCGCTGCCGCGCAACTGGGCCTTCGCGGCCGCGCTGGCCAGCCTCACCGGCTACACCGCCGCGGCCGTGTTCGGCCAGCCGCTCTCCGGCACGCCCAACACCTATCTGCTGTTGCTCTACGGCCTGGGCGCGAACTTCCTGATCTCGGCCGCCGTGGTGCTGTATTTCTCGACCCGCCTGGCCGCCGACCTGCGGGTGCGCGAGCGCGAACTGGCCTTGCTGCGCGAACGTTTCACGCGCAACGAAGGCATTGTTGCGCTGGCAACCCACGCGGCCGCCATGGCGCACGAGCTGAACACGCCGCTGGCCACCATGACCCTGCTGGCCGACGAGATCGGCGAGGAGGTCGACGATCCCGACGTGCGCGACGACGTGCAGACGCTGCGCGAGCTGCTTGCGCTGTGCCGCGAACGGATCCGGAACCTTGCCGTGCCGACCGAGGTCGATCTGGTGAAGGTCGTGAGCCAGTGGCGCCTGGTGCGTCCCACCATCGACCTGCGCCGCACCGGCACGCTGCCGCCGTCGTTGCGGGTCGAGCCGGCGATCGCGCACCTGCTGCAGGCCCTGCTCAACAATGCGGCGGACGCGGGCGAGCAGGCGGGCGATCCGCGCATCGACCTGCATCTGGAGTATCGCGACGGCGCCCTGCGGGGCGAGGTGCGCGACCACGGCCGGGGTTTCGATCCCGACCACACCGTGCTGCCGGCCATCACGCTGTTCAACAGCGGCAAGCCGGGCGGGCTCGGGGTAGGATTGGCGCTGTCCCACGCGACAGTGGAACAACTGGGCGGAGAAATGACGATCACCGCTGCCGACGGGGGCGGCGCGTGCATCCGGTTCTATCTGCCCCTCGAAGGTTCGGGAACTTAAAACACGATGGATCCCTCTGAATACGGTCTGTTGATCGACGACGACGAGCTCTACGTGCGCACGCTGCAACGCAGCCTGGCGCGCCGGGGCCTCGAAACGCGCGTGGCCTGCGACATCGCCGAGGCGCTCAAGGTGGCCGAGGAGATCCGGCCGGCCTTCGCGCTGGTGGACCTGCGGCTGGGCGAAGATTCCGGCCTCACGCTGATCCGGCCGCTGCGGGCGTTGCGGCCCGACATGCGCATCCTGCTGGTCACCGGCTACGCCAGCGTGGCGACGGCGGTCGAGGCGATCAAGCGCGGCGCCGACGACTACCTGCCCAAGCCGGCGACGGCGCCCATGATCCTGCGCACGCTCGGGCTCATGAAGCCAGAAACCGTTACGATTGAGTCGACCATGACGCCATTGCACCGCCTAGAATGGGAGCACATCCAGCAGGCGCTGCATGAGTCGGGCGGCAACGTATCGGCGGCGGCGCGCCTGTTGGGCATGCACCGGCGCACCCTGCAGCGCAAGCTGATGAAAAAGCCCGGTCCCGAGCGCGACGCCGCGCTCGACTGATCCCCTGGCGGCCGGCCGGCCGCCGTGTCGCCCGCTGCGGCATCCGGGCAACGACCGGCCGGTTTCGAAGGGTGCGACATATTGACGCACCCCCGCCCGGGCCGCCCGCCCCTGCCACGCAGGGCGCAATGCGCCAAATGCACCGTTCTGGTGCGACAGCCGATGATGCAGTGCGACGATCCGTCGCACCTGCGGCCTCCTCTCCCTGGCTACGATTCCAAAGTTTGCTGGTTTGCTGCGCTGGCAGCATGCCCCTCTTTCCATCCATCTCCAAGGCTGTACGTGAAACACCCCCACCTTGCGAATCTTGCGCGCGCCGTAGGCGTAGGCGCTCTTCTGCTGCTGCTCGGCGGCTGTTCGATGGAAGTCCTGTCTCCCAAGGGAGACATCGGCGTCCAGGAACGGAACCTGATCCTCATCGCCCTCGGATTGATGCTGCTGGTCGTCGTGCCGGTCATCATCATGACGGTGGTCTTCGCGTGGAAGTACCGCGCGTCGAACACCTCGGCGACCTACGATCCGAAGTGGTCGCACTCGACCAAGATCGAAGTCGTGGTCTGGACGGTGCCGATCATCATCGTGTCGATCCTGGCTTTCTTCACCTGGAAGTCTTCGCACGAGCTCGATCCCTACCGCCCGCTGGTCTCCGACGCCAAGCCGGTCACCATCGAAGTGGTGTCGCTCGACTGGAAGTGGCTGTTCATCTACCCCGACTACAACATCGCGACCGTCAACGAGATCGCGTTCCCGGTCGACACGCCGGTGAACTTCCGCATCACGTCGGCCTCGGTGATGAACACCTTCTTCATTCCCCAGCTCGGCAGCATGATCTATTCGATGGCCGGCATGGAAACCAAGCTGCACCTGAACGCCTTCGAAGCCGGTACGTACTTCGGCCTGTCGGCGAACTACAGCGGCGGCGGCTTCTCGGGCATGCGCTTCAAGGCCCACGCCACGAGCCAGCAGGACTTCGAAGCCTGGGTGCAGAAGGCCCGGGCATCGAACAATCCGCTCACCCCGGACGTGTATGCCGCGCTGGCCAAGCCCAGCGAAAAGAACCCGGTCACGCTGTACTCGAGCGCGCCTGCCGGCATGTTCGATTACGTCGTGCACAACCAAATGAGCAAGATCGCCGGCCTGGACCCTGCCACGTGCACGCCGACGTCTAAGAATCTGATCGCCGCTGCGGAGTAATTGATGTTTGGGAAACTCTCACTGGAGGCCATCCCGTACCATGAACCTATCGTCATGGTTACGCTGGCCGCCGTTATGCTGGGTGGTATCGGCCTTTTCGGCGCGATCACCTACATGGGCAAATGGAAATACCTCTGGACCGAATGGCTCACGACGGTAGACCACAAGCGAATTGGCGTGATGTACATCCTGGTCGCGCTCGTCATGCTGCTGCGCGGCTTTGCCGATGCCATCATGATGCGCACGCAACTGGCTGTTGCATCCGCCGACAACCCCGGCTTCCTGCCGCCGCACCACTACGACCAGATCTTCACCGCCCACGGCGTCATCATGATCTTCTTCATGGCGATGCCCCTCATCACGGGCCTGATGAACCTGATCGTGCCGCTCCAGATCGGTGCGCGCGACGTGGCGTTCCCGTTCCTGAACTCGCTGAGCTTCTGGCTGTTCGCCGCCGGCGTGGTCCTGATCATGCTGTCGCTGTTCGTCGGTGAATTCTCGGCGACCGGCTGGCTGGCCTATCCGCCGCTGTCGGGCCTGGACTACAGCCCGAGCGTGGGGATGGACTACTACATCTGGGCGCTGCAGATATCGGGTCTCGGCACCACGCTGTCGGGCGTGAACTTCGTCGTCACCATCCTGCGCATGCGTGCGCCCGGCATGGGCCTGATGAAGATGCCCGTGTTCACCTGGACCGCCCTGGTGACCAACGTGCTGATCGTGGCCGCCTTCCCGGTGCTGGCCGCGACGCTCGCGCTGCTGACCGCCGACCGCTACCTCGGCACGCACTTCTTCACGAACGACGGTGGCGGCAACGCCATGATGTACGTGAACCTGATCTGGATCTGGGGTCACCCCGAGGTCTACATCCTGATCCTGCCCTGCTTCGGCGTGTACTCGGAAATCGTGGCCACGTTCTCGCGCAAGACCCTGTTCGGCTACAAGTCGATGGTCTACGCAACGGCTGCGATCGGCGTGCTCTCGTTCCTGGTCTGGCTGCACCACTTCTTCACCATGGGCGCCGGCGCCAACGTCAACGCGTTCTTCGGCATAGCCACAATGATCATCTCCGTGCCGACCGGCGTGAAGATCTTCAACTGGCTCTTCACGATGTACCGCGGCCGCCTGCTGTTCAAGACCCCGGTGCTGTGGACGCTCGGCTTCATCATCACCTTCGTGATCGGTGGCATGACCGGCGTGCTGATGGCCATCCCCGCCGTCTCGTTCGTGCTGCACAACAGCCTGTTCCTGATCGCTCACTTCCACAACGTCATCATCGGCGGCGTGGTGTTCGGGTGTATCGCCGCGATCGTGTACTGGTGGCCCAAGGCCTTCGGCTTCACGCTCAACGAAAAGCTGGGCAAGTACTCGTTCTGGTGCTGGATCATCGGTTTCTACCTGGCCTTCATGCCGCTGTACATCCTCGGCTTCAAGGGCATGACCCGTCGTCTGAACCACTACGACAACCCCGAATGGCAGCCGTACCTGATCGTCGCCCTGGTCGGCGCGGTCTTCATCGCCCTGGGCATCTGGTTCTTCCTGATGCAGATCGTCGTCTCGATCCGTGATCGCAAGAAGAACGTGGACCTGACCGGCGACCCCTGGAACGGCCGCACCCTGGAATGGTCGATCTCGTCGCCCGCTCCGTTCTACAACTTCGCTGTCGTCCCGCACATCGACTCGCTCGACCAGCACTGGGAAGACAAGGAAAACGGCGTCGCCTACAAGCGTCCGGCCAAGTACGAAGACATCCACATGCCGCGCAACACCGGTGCCGGCGTGTTCATGGGTGCCTTCAGCCTGGTCATGGGCTTCGCGCTGATCTGGCACATCTGGTGGCTCGCCATCGTCGGCCTGGTCGGCATGATCGGCTCCTTCATCCGCCGCGCCTATGACCGCGACGTGGACTACTGGGTCCCGGCCGCCGAGGTCGAACGGATCGAAAACGCCCACTTCAACGCAATGCAAAAGGCCGCCTGATCCATCATGACTCACGCTGTTGCCACTCACTCCCACGGTGCCCACGACCACGGTCATGAGCACCACGACGATGGATCCAAGACCGTATTCGGTTTCTGGGTCTATCTGATGAGCGACCTGCTGATCTTCTCGGTCCTGTTCGCCACCTTCGCCGTGCTGTCCAACGCCACCGCCGGTGGCCCGCACGGGCGTGACCTGTTCGACCTGTCGTTCGTGCTGGTCGAGACCATGCTGCTGCTGATCTCGAGCTTCACCTTCGGCGTGGCCATGCTCAACCTGTACGCGGGCAACCGCGGCAAGGTCATGGCCTGGCTGTGGGTCACGTTCCTGCTCGGCGCAGGCTTCATCGCGATGGAAATCTATGAATTCCATCACCTGATCCACATGGACGCCGGCCCCGGCCGCAGCGCCTACCTGTCGGCGTTCTTCACGCTGATCGGCACCCACGGCCTGCACGTCACGGGCGGCCTGATCTGGATCCTGGTCATGATCGACATGGTCCGTCGCTACGGCCTGGATTCGATCAACAAGCGTCGTCTGGCGTGCCTGAGCCTGTTCTGGCACTTCCTGGACATCGTGTGGATCTGCGTTTTCACTTTCGTCTACCTGATGGGGGCCCTGTAATGTCGAGTCATGACGTTGCGGCCGAACACGGCCACGCAATGAGCCACGGCAGCCTGAAGTCGTACATCGTCGGCTTCGTGCTGTCGATCATCCTGACGCTGCTGGCGTTCTACCTGGTGATGGATGGCAGCTTCAGCCGTCCGGTCGCCCTGATCGGTATCCTGGTGCTGTGCGTGGCGCAGCTGCTGGTGCAGCTGGTGTTCTTCATGCACATGGGCACCAAGCCGGGCGGCGATCGCGACAACCTCAGCACCTTCCTGTTCACCGTGATGATCATCGGCATCATCGTGGGCGGCTCCATCTGGGTGCTGCACAACATGAACGCAAACATGATGCATCCCATGCCCATGTAAGCCGGGCAGGCGCATCGAAGAATCGGCACCCTCGGGTGCCGATTTTTTTTGCCCGCGCGTGACGGCCGCGCTTCGCTCCGTGCGTTGTTTTGTAATAACAATCATTCGCATCTATAATGGCGCTCCGCACCCGTTGCGGGCGGCGCCGCACGGCGCGCCGCGGGCCGGCCGCGCCGGTCGTTCAACGCCAACGAGGCGGCCTCGCGCCGCCGCGATCGCCGTGCGCCCCGGGGTGCCTCCACGAGGCATCGCTGTTCCGTTCCGGAGATCCGCCATGTCGAACGCCGACGATCACCACCAACTCAAGCGCGAGCACGCCGCGCTGCTGGCCAGCTATGGCCGCGCCCAGGCGCGCTGCTCGGCCATGCGGCGCGAGCAGGCGTGCCGCATCGATGCGCTGCAGGCCGAGGCCATGCAGTTGCGCGCCGAACTGATCATCCGCGATACCCGCCTGGCCTGGGCTGGCGAAGAGCGCCAGGCGCTCGAAGCCGCCGTGCCGGGCCTGGCCCGCCGTGTGACGCTGGCACGCCAGGTCGAACACCTGGCCGGCCGGGTGCAATCGCTGCTGCGCGCGCGCCAGGGCCCGATGCCGCCCGCGCCGGTGCACACGCCCGTGCCCGCGCCCGTGCCCGCGCCCGCATCAGGACCGGAAGCGGCGCCCGGCCGTGCCGGCGCGGCGGGCCGGGCCGTGCTGTGCATCGGCCGCGAGGATGCCACCACCACGCTGGCGCGCACGCTGGTCGAGATGACCGGCGCGCGCTTTCTCGCCATCGACGGCGCGGCGCTGGGTGATGCGACCGGGCCTGTCACGCAGGACACGGCGAACGCGGCGCTGGAGGCGCAACTGGGCGCCGCCGATCTGGTGATCTGCCAGACCGGCTGCGTCAGCCATGGCGCCTTCTGGCGCGTACAGGACCACTGCAAGCGCCACAACAAGCAATGCCTGCTGGTCGACGCGCCGGCCGCGCTCGATGGCGTGAGCCAGGTCGTGCACCTGCATCGCGGCGCGCGGGTCGAAACCGAATAGGGCGGGGCGGCAGGCCTGCGGCGCGCGCGAGCGCGCTGGCGGAGTGCGGTGGGATCAGCCGCCGAAGACGCGCGTGCCGGCCTGCATGAGGACGGCCACGTCGGCCGCCGCGACGACCTCGGGCGCGCCCTGGGCCATGGCCGCGTGCAGCAGGGCCGAGCAGGCGCCCGACCAGGGCGGGGCGAGCTGTTCCTCGACCTCGCCGTCTTCTTCGATGCGCGTCACGGCGGCCGCGCCGCTGAGCGCCTCGGCGCGTTTCCAGAGCAGGCCGTGCAGCAACGAAAAGCCCGAATGGACCGGCGAACGGGCGTGTCCCGGCCCGCCGGCGCGCGCCAGCGTGCCCGACCAGTCTTCGGGCGGCGTGGCCGGTTCCGGGTTGATCCAGCGGTCCCAGGCGCGGCTGTAGGCGGCCTCGGCGTCCGGGTGCCGCGCGGCGTCGAGCGCCTCGGCCTGTGCCAGCGTGAGCGTGGCCACGCGCGCCAGCAGCGCCATCACGGCATGGCCGTGCGGCCCGAACAGCGTGGCGAGCGGCAGGGGCTCGAGCAGCGCAATCTCGCGGGCGCGCCAGTAGCCGGGATTGGCCACCAGCCCGGACATGTCGCCCAGCTCGACCACGCGCACGCGCCAGAGCCTGCCCGGCCAGCGGCTGCCGATCGTGATGCTGGCGATCTGCTCGTCGACCACGATCCAGGGCGGTGCGGCGCGGTCGCGGCGCACGCGGTCGCCGTCGCGTTCGAGCGGTGTGTCGGGATCGAGGCTGTCGTACCAATAGCCTTCGCGCAGGGGCTGGGAGGAGGCGGGTGTGTTCATAGGTGCAGACATGTTGCCGCAAAAATACGCGGCGTCATAGACACAAAGCCCCACGGAACCTTCATCGGGTGGGTGGGGAAGTTCGTTTCATTGATAGGACGCTGATGGCAAGTTTTGCCGTCTACCGCAGGCATCGTCGCGCCGGTATCGTAGCTTCATGAACCAACCGAACCGCCAAGCGCGGTCAGGAGCCAAATCATGAAGAAAGTACTGGGTACCTTCAGCGCGCCGCGTGCGCATTGGGTGGGCGACGGTTTTCCGGTGCGCTCGCTGTTTTCGTATCAAACCCTGGGCCGCCAGCTCAGCCCGTTCCTGCTGCTCGATTATGCCGGGCCGGCCCGCTTCGAGCCGAGCGGTGCGCCGCGCGGGGTGGGCGTGCATCCGCACCGGGGTTTCGAGACCGTCACCATCGTCTATGACGGTGAGGTCGCGCATCGCGACTCCACCGGCGAGGGCGGCACGATCGGCCCGGGCGACGTGCAATGGATGACCGCGGCCAGCGGCATCCTGCACGAAGAGTTTCACTCGCCCGAGTTCACCCGCCGCGGCGGCGCGCTCGAAATGGTGCAGCTGTGGGTCAACCTGCCGGCGCGCGACAAGCGTGCGGTGCCGGGCTACCAGAGCATCACGTCGGATCAGATCGCCCGCGTGACGCTGCCGGACAATGCCGGCAGCGTGCGCGTGATCGCCGGCGAGCTCGACGGCACGGCCGGCGCGGCGCGCACGTTCACCCCGGTGAACGTGTGGGATGCGCGGCTCAACGCCGGCGGCCTGGCGCGCCTGCCGGTGCCTGCGGGGCACAATGCCGCGGTCGTGGTGCTGCGCGGCACGGTGCTGCTGAACCGTGAGCACGTGCTGCGCGATGCCCAGGTGGCCGTGCTGGCGCCGGAAGCCGAGGGCATCGAGCTCGAGGCCAACAACGACGCGCTGGTGCTGATCCTGAGCGGCGAGCCGATCGACGAGCCCATCGTCGGTCACGGTCCGTTCGTGATGAACACCCAGCAGGAAATCGTCGAGGCGCTGCGCGACTTCAACGAAGGCCGCTTCGGCCAGATGCAGGAAACGGTCGAGGCCGTGCACTGAACGGCGGCGGGCGAAAGCCCGCCGTTTTTTTTGCGCGGCCGGCGAATCAATAATAAATATCCACGCCCTCCGCCCGCGCAGCGCGGTGTCAGGTCCCCGTCAATAATGAAATAGGCGTCTCAGGGCCGAATCAATATGCCGTCCCATTATTGCGGAATATTTCTTTGCCGATGTATGCGCAACGATAGTTGCCGCGTGTCATTATTCCTGCGGTTTTGCAGTGCGCAAAAAATAATGCTCTCTCGGCGTTTTCCCCAATAAAGTTGTTTTAGTCGGGCGCCGTAAATTGCGCGTATTAATCGGCACGCAATATCCCGGGCGCGACATTGCCGCGCGCCCGTGCGCGCCGATTCAGTGGAAAGAACGACCCGGCTCCCAGCCGCAGCAAGCGTAGCAAAACAGAGGCGCCCGCAGGCGCCCTCGGGACCAGGGTTGCACGCGAAAGTGGCCGTCGGCGGTGGGCGCCGGCGTAACCAGCCTATTGCCTTGCGTAATCCGCTGGTGCGGACATTCCAGGTACGGGAGAATACGATGCAACACTTTTCACTAGGCAGTCTGTTTGATCTCGGGCGCGAAAAGCGCATGGATCTGATTGGCCAGATCAATGCGTTGCATAAAGTCCAGGCAGTTATCGAATTCGATCTGCAGGGCCATGTGCTGATGGCGAACCAGAATTTCCTGGACGTGTTCGGTTATCGCCTCGACGAGGTCCAGGGCCGTCATCACCGCATGTTCGTCGACCCGCTCGAAAGCGATTCGCCGGAATATGCCGAGTTCTGGCGCGGGCTCTCGCTCGGCAATCACGACGCCGGGCGCTACAAGCGCTATACCAAGAGCGGCGAAGAGGTGTGGCTGCAGGCCAGCTACAACCCGATCAACGACGCGCACGGCCGGCCGTGGAAGGTGGTCAAGTACGCCACCGACATCACCGCGCAGCAGGCCCGCAACGCCGACCTCGAAGGCAAGATGGCCGCGATCGAACAGGTGCAGGCCGTGATCGAGTTCGACCTCGACGGCACCATCCTCGACGCCAACGATCTGTTTCTCGGGGCCTTGGGCTATCGCCTCGACGAGATCGTGGGCCAGCACCACAGCATGTTCGTGCAGCCCGAGGAACGGCGCAGTGCAGCCTATGCGGACTTCTGGCGCCGGCTCGGCGAGGGCCGGCACGACACCGGGCAGTACCTGCGCATCGGCAAGGGCGGGCGCCAGGTCTGGATCGAGGCCAGCTACAACCCGATCCTGGATCCGGAGGGGCGGCCGTTCAAGGTCGTGAAATACGCCACCGACATCACGCGCCGCTTCACGGCCGCGCAGACCCTGCGGCGCGCCGTGGCGGGCCTGACCGAGAACGCCGACCGCGCCACCCAGGCCAACGAGCTGGCCCAGGCCGCCTGCCGGGTCGCGGAGGAGGGCGGGCGCACGGTCGACAACGTGGTGCGCACCATGGGCGCCATCACGACGAGCTCGCGCAAGATCTCGGAAATCATCGGCGTGATGGACGGCATCGCCTTCCAGACCAACATCCTGGCGCTCAACGCCGCGGTCGAGGCCGCGCGCGCCGGCGCCCATGGGCGCGGCTTCGCGGTGGTCGCCGCCGAGGTGCGCAACCTGGCGCAGAGCAGCGCCGCGGCCGCCAAGGAGATCAAGTCGCTCATCACCGCGTCGGTGCAGCAGATCGAGCAGGGCGCCACCCTGGTGCAATCGGCCGGCGCGACCATGGAAGAGATCGTGAGCTCGTCGCACCGGGTCACCGAGATCATGGCCGCGGTGGTGGACGTCTCGCTCGAACAATCCGCCACGCTCGGCGAGGTCACCGATGACCTGACCCACAGCGACATGGTCGCGGCGCCGCCTGCGCGCGGCCCGTCGGCGGTGGTGCTGCACCTGCCGCAGCGGGTGGCGGCGCGCTGAATCGTTTTTGGTTTTCACCGTTGTTCCGTGCGGGGGCACGGTCGGCGCGGACGCTGTGTCCGCGCCGTTTTTTTTGTGCGCGGGCCGGGGCAGGGCGGCCCGGGCACGAGGGGCGCGCGGCGGCGCGGCCGGCGCGCCCGCGATGGCCGGCTGCAACAAAGCCGGCAAAACTGCGACTCCTTGTCGTAATGACGGATCGATTTCTTGGTACCCTTTCGGGGTCCGTCACCTGGAACCTGCTGCGATTTGTCCGTTTCGAGCCGCTTTGCCCCGTTGATTTCTTCCGCCGCGCCGGTGCGTGGCGCGCCGCTCCCGGCCGCGATGGGCGCGTTCGCTCGCGTGCTGCGCCTGCTGGCCTGCGTGTCGCTGGCGGCGGTGCTGGCCGCCTGCGCCTCGACGTCGGGCCCCGCGCCCGCCGGCTTCTACCGCGTCGAGTCCGGCGACACCCTCTACAGCATCGCGCGCCGCAACGACCGCAGCGTGGCCGAGCTGGTGCGCTGGAACAAGCTGTCGAGCGCCAACCGCATCGAGAAGGGCCAGTTGTTGCGCGTGCAACCGCCGGGCGGCGCGTCGGCGTCCGGGGGCGGGTCTGCAAAGTCGGGTTCGAAGTCCACGCAGACGGTCAGCGCGCCGCGTCCGGCATCGCGCGCGCAGAGCGGTCCCGTGTCGGGCATCAGCCTGATGTGGCCGGCGCAGGGCAAGCTGATCAGCACCTACGGCGGCAGTTCCACCGGCCTGACCATCGCCAACAGCGCGGGCACCCCCGTGGTGGCCGCCGCGGCCGGCACCGTGGCCTATGCCGCCAACGGCCTGCGCGGCTACGGCAACATGGTGATCGTGCGCCATGGCAACGGCACCTTTCTCACGATCTACGCCCATAACCGCAAGCTGCTGGTGCGCCAGGGCCAGTCGGTCAAGCAGGGGCAGACGATCGCCGAGATGGGCGACTCCGACCGCAAGAGCCCCGCGCTCTACTTCGAGCTGCGGCGCGACGGCAAGGCCGTCAATCCGCTCGGCGTGATGCCCAAGCGCTGAGCGCGCGCACCACCCCGCCCCGACCCAAGCCCGCCGCGCGCGGGCTTTTTTTCGCACCCGAGCGCGGCTTGGCGCGCCCGGCCGGGACGCGCCCGCGCCGGCCCAGGCGGCGCTGTTAGCGGACGGTAAACCGTCTCGTCGCCCCGGGTTGCACCGCTGCCACGCGATGCTTGTATCCAGTGCAACTGCGCGGTTATCGAATTGCGCATTCACACCTGGCGATTCGGCAGTGAAACACCAGATTCTTCGCTGTTTTTGCCCGTGAGACTGCCGTTTCAGACGGGTTAACCCCGATGTCGAGCGGCGATGTAACTGGATATATTTGCATCCGATTTCAATCGGATTGGATGCAATTTCTATGAATGGTAGCCAAAGCAAGTCCCCGATGAACGAATCCGTGCTGGCCTACGGCCCCGGATCCGCCGAGCGCGCCGCGCTGCAAGCCGAGCTGCGGCGCCAGCAGTCGGCGCGGCTCGACATCCCGCTGGTGATCGGCGGCCGCGCCGTGACCACCGCGCGCACCGTGCCGGTGGTCTGCCCGCACGCCCACTACCATGTGCTGGCGCAGGCGAGCCAGGCCGACGGCGGCCATGCGCAGCAGGCGATCGAGGCGGCGCGGCGCGCCGCGCCCGACTGGGCCGAGCGCTCGCTCGAGGAGCGCGCCGCTGTGTTCCTGAAGGCGGCCGATCTGCTGGCCGGCCCGTGGCGCCAGCGCCTGAATGCCGCCACGATGCTGGGCCAGGCCAAGACGGCGCAGCAGGCCGAGATCGATTCGGCCTGCGAGCTGATCGACTTCCTGCGCTTCAACGTGGCGTTCGCGCACCAGATCGCGGGGCACCAGCCGCAGTCTTCGCCCGGCGTGGCCAACAGCACCGACTACCGCGCGCTCGAGGGCTTCGTTTATGCGGTGACGCCGTTCAACTTCACCGCCATCGGCGGCAATCTCGCGACCGCGCCCGCGCTGATGGGCAACACCGTGGTGTGGAAGCCGGCCACCACCGCGAGCCTGTCGAACTACCTGTTCATGCAGTTGCTGGAAGAGGCCGGCCTGCCGCCCGGCGTCATCAACTTCGTCCCGGGCGAGCCGGTGGCGGTCAGCGAGGCGGTGCTGGGCAGCGAGCACCTGGCCGGCGTGCACTTCACCGGCTCGACCGCCGTGTTCGACGGGCTGTGGCAACAGGTGGCGGCGCGCCTGCCCGGCTACCGCGCCTATCCGCGCCTGGTCGGCGAGACCGGCGGCAAGGACTTCGTGCTCGCGCACGTCTCGGCCGACGTCGAGGCGCTGGCGGTCGCGCTGCTGCGCGGCGCCTACGAGTACCAGGGGCAGAAATGCAGCGCCGCGTCGCGCGCCTATGTTCCGCGCTCGCTCTGGCCCGCGCTGCGCACCCGCCTGGCCGACCTGATGGACACGATCCGCATGGGCGACGTGTGCGACTTCGGCAACTTCATGTCGGCCGTGATCGATGCGCGTGCCTATGCGCGCGTGGCGGGCGCGCTCGGCCGGGCCCGCGACGATGGCGCGGTGCGCATCGTGGCGGGCGGCCAGGCCGACGACGCCACCGGTTTCTACATCCGGCCCGCGCTGGTGGAGGTCGAGGATCCGCGCCACGCGCTGATGACGACCGAGCTGTTCGGCCCGGTGCTCACGGTGTACGTGTACGACGACGCGCGCTGGGACGAGACGCTGGCGCTGGTGGACGGCACCAGCGGCTATGGCCTGACGGGCGCGGTGTTCGCGCGCGACCGCGCCGCCATCGCGCAGGCGCGCCGCGCGCTGCGCCAGGCGGCCGGCAACTTCTACATCAACGACAAGCCCACCGGCGCCGTGGTCGGCCAGCAGCCGTTCGGCGGCGCGCGCCGCAGCGGCACCAACGACAAGGCCGGCTCCGCCTGGAACCTGCTGCGCTGGACCTCGCCGCGCACCATCAAGGAAACGCACGTCCCGCCCACGCAGTACGCCTATCCGCACATGGCGGAGTGAGGCGTCCCGCGCGGACGGTCAGCAAGGCCCGGCGCCCGTCGCGGCCGGTATCCAACGTTCATTCATCAAGGGGTAGAACCATGAAGTTTTCGGTACGTGCAGGACTGGGCGCGCTGGCGCTGGCCGGTGCCATGGGGGTGCAGGCGCAGGAAACGATCTCGATGGGCGCCGTGCTTTCGCTGACCGGCGCCAACGCGACCGTGGGCGAGGATGTGCGCCGCGCCGTCGCGCTGGCGGTCGAGCAGGTCAACGCCGACGGCGGCGTGCTGGGCAAGAAGTTCAACGTGATCGTCGAGGACTCGGGCGGCAACCCGACCACGGCACTGAACGCGGCCCGCAAGCTGGTGAGCGTGGACAAGGTGCCGGTGGTGATCGGCGAATACTCGTCGGGCATCTCGATTCCGCTGGGCCAGTTCCTGGTGAAGGAAGGCATCACGCACATCAACATCGCCAGCACCAGCGTGAAGATCCGTGACCTGGGCGCGACCTCGTTCAACCTGATCGGCCTCGAGGACAAGGGCAACCGCTTTTCGGCCAAGGACACCTGGGACCAGGGCTATCGCAGCGTGGCGGTGATCGCACCCAACAACGCCTACGGCCAGGGCGTGGCGCATGGCTTTCGCGAGGAGTTCGAGAAGCTGGGTGGCAAGATCGTGACCGAGGTGCTGTACACCGCGGGGCAGTCGACCTACCGCCGCGAGCTGCAGCAGATGTCGCGCAGCAATCCCGACGCCTACATCTACACCGCCTACGGCCAGGAATCGGCCGTCATCAATCGCGAGGCCTTCGAGCTGGGCCTGCGCAAGACGCCGTGGTACGGGATCCTGCTGAGCATGTGCCTGTCGGACACGCCCGCCAACATCGCGCAGGGCCAGATCGGCATGGAAGTCGGCTCGGTGCTGGGCCCCAAGGGCAAGGCCTATGCCGAGGCGTTCGCCGCCAAATACAAGGAAGGCATGAAGACCTCGTACACCGGCTACGCCTACGACGCCGTGATGCTGACCGCCGCGGCGATGAACCAGGCCAAGTCGACCGCGCCGGCCGAGGTGCAGGCCGCGCTCAAGTCGCTGGGCCAGAAGGGCTACGAGGGCGTGACGGGCTTCATCAAGTTCGACGCCGATCGCCAGCGCATCGATCCGCCCTATGCCAAGTTGAAGTCCGACCAGGGCAAGATCGTCGCACGTTGAGCGCAGTCCGTCTGCGCACCCGGCCGCGACTTCCTCCCCGCGGCCGGGGTCTTTTTCGCTACGCAATAGGTTGCTCATGATTCAGATTCTGGTCGACACGCTGCTGCGCTTCTCCGACCTGGCGCTGGTGGCGCTGGGGTTGAGCACGGTCTATGGCCTGGTCAAGTTTCCCAACATCGCGCACGTGCAGTACGCGATGGTCGGCGCCTACCTGACCTATGCCCTGCACGCCCAGGGCGCGCCGCTGCCGCTCGCGCTGGTCCTGGCCGCGCTGGGCACGGGCCTGGTGACGCTCGTCTTTCATCTGCTGGTGTTCCGCCGCCTGCTGCGCGCCGGCCCGGCCATCACCATGATCGGGTCGCTGGCCCTGTCGATGCTGGTGATCGCCACCTGCCTGGGCGTCGCGGGCTCGTTTCCGATGATGTTCACGCTGCCACTGGCCGAGCCGCTGCTGCTGGGCGACGCGCGCATCACCTGGACCCAGCTGGTCTCGGTGGCCGTCACGCTCGCCATCCTCGCCGCCTTCGCGGCGCTGCTGTTCTACACCCGCGCCGGGCGCGCGATGCGGGCGCTGGCCTGCAATCCGGCGCTGGCCGACGCGAGCGGCCTGAACGCCACGCGCATCACGCTGCAGGTCACTTTCGCCAGCGGCATGCTGGCGGGGCTGGGCGGCGGCATGCTGGCGCTGTCGACCGGCGCCCACGTCAACCTCGGCACCGACCTGCTGCTGCCGGTCTTCGCCGCCGCCATCCTGGGCGGCCTGGGCAACCCGCTGGGCGCGGTGGCCGGGGCCTTCCTGATCGCGCTGAGCGAAACGCTGGTGACGAACCTGAACTTCGGCTTCCTGCTGGGCCGGCCGGTGGCATTCCTGCCGGTGGCCTACATCGGCGCTGCCTCGTTCCTGATCCTGTTGCTGGCGCTGCTGTTCAAACCCTACGGCCTGTTCGACCGGGAGGTGCGCCGTGTTTGATTTCCTGATTGCATCGGTCACGTTTGCCGGCATCTACGCGCTGATGGCGCTGGGCCTGAACCTGCAGGCCGGCCTGGCCGGGCTGCTCAACTTCGGCCACATCGCCTTCGCGGGCATCGGCGCCTACGCCACCGGCATCGCCATCGAGGCGGGCGCCGGGCCGCTGGTGGGCGCGGCCTGCGGCATCGTCGCGGCCATGGCGCTGGGCTGGGCCATCGCGCGCCTGGGCCGCCAGCTCGCCGCCGACTACTGGGGCATCGCCACGCTGGCCGTGGCCGAGATCCTGCGCACCGTCGCCACCAACGAACTGTGGCTCACCAACGGCGCCCAGGGCATCGGCGGCATCACGCCCCTGCTGCCCTGGCTGTCGGGCCGCGCGGGCGCGCTGGCGTTCGCGGCGCTGGTGGTGGCGCTCGTGGCGCTGGGGGCGTGGCTGTGCGCGCGCCTCGCCGCGGGCCGCTACGGCCGGGCGCTGCGCGTGATGCGCGAAGAGCCCCGGCTGGCCGCCTGCATGGGCTACGACCTGATGGCGCTCAAGACGCGCGCCGTGATGAGCGGGGCCGCCGTCACCGCGCTGGCAGGGTCGCTCTACGCACACTACATGAGCTTCGTGGGCCCCGACTATCTGCTCGCCGCCGAGACGTTCCTGCTCTGGACCATGCTCATGATCGGCGGCCTGGGCAACGTCGCCGGCGTGGTGCTGGGCGTGGCGCTGGTGCAGGGCGCCTACGCGCTCGTGCCCTTCGCCAAGGATGCCTTCGGCTTCGGTTCCGACGTGGCCGGCGCGCTGCGCCTGGGCCTGATCGGTTTCATTCTGCTTGCCTGCCTGATGTGGCGCAGCGAGGGCCTGTTGCCCGAGAAAGTGAGGAAGATGTCATGAACCAGGCACTGTTGCGCGTGGAGAAGCTGGCCAAGGCCTTTGGCGGCAACCAGGTGCTGACCGCGGTGGATTTCTCCATCGGCGCCGGCGAAATCGTGGGGCTGCTCGGGCCCAACGGCTCGGGCAAGAGCACCTTGCTCAACACCATCACCGGCTTCGAGCGCGCCGACGCCGGCCAGGTGCTGTATGCGGGCCGCGCGCTGGAGAAGCTGCCCGCGCATCGCATCGTCGGACAGGGCATCGCGCGCACCTTCCAGCTGCCCTCGATGCCGGCCAAGATGTCGGTGATGGAGGTGGCGATGGCCGCCGCCACCGCGCATCACGGGGTGTGGGAAAACCTGCTCGGGCTGGCGGTGGCGCGGCGCGCCGAGGCCGACGCGCACGCGCGCGCCACGGTGCTGCTGCGCGATCTGCTGCTCGAGCGGGTGCGCGACCTGCCGGCCGCGTCGCTGTCGGGCGGCCAGAAAAAGCTGCTCGGCATCGTCTGCGCGCTGATGGCGCAGCCCAGGCTGATGCTGCTCGACGAGCCCACGGCCGGGGTGCATCCCAATCTGCGCGGCGACCTGGTGGGCGCGCTCAAGCGGCTCAACGCCGCCGGCATGACCATCGTGATCGTGGAGCACGACATGCACTTCATCCGCGAGGTGTGCGGCCGCTGCATCGTGCTGGACCGCGGACACATCGTGGCCGATTGCCGGCCCGACGAACTTTCCTCCAACGAGCGCGTCCTCGAAGCCTATCTGGGCAACGCGGCGCGCGCACGTCCGGGGGCGGCGGTGGCCGCGCCCGGCGCTGTCAGGATGAGCATGGCATGACGAACGCAGAACCGATGATCGAAGTCCGCGACGTGGTGGCGGGCTACAGCCGCGAGGTCGACATCCTCAAGGGCATGACGCTGCACGCGCAGCGCGCCGAGATCGTGACGCTGCTCGGCCCCAATGGCTGCGGCAAGTCGACGCTGCTCAAGACCATTGCCGGTTATCTGCGCCCGCGCAGCGGCCAGGTCTTGCTGGGCGGCGCCGACGTGTCGCGCGTGCCGGTGTTCGAGAAGGTGCGCCGCTGCGGCGTGGGTTTCGTGCCGCAGACCGAGAACGTCTTCACCGCGCTGTCGGTGCGCGACAACCTGCTGGTGGGCGGGCAGGCGTTGCCGGGTGCGCAGAGCCAGCGCCGCATCGACGCGCTGTGCGCGCTCTACCCGGTGCTGGGCCGCAAGCTGGCCGCGCCGGCGGCCTCGCTGTCGGGCGGGGAACGCCAGATCCTGGCGCTGGCGCGCGCGCTGATGCCCTCGCCGTCGCTCCTGCTGCTGGACGAGCCGTCGGCGGGACTGTCGCCCAAGACGCTCGACGAGGTGTTTTGCGCCATCGAGCAGATCCGCGCCAGCGAGCAGGTCACCATCCTGATGGTGGAGCAGAACGCGATGGAGGCGCTGCGGATCTCCGATCGCGCCTACGTGCTGTCGATGGGCACGGTGGCGCTCACGGGCCAGGCGCAGGCCTTGATGCACGATCCGGAGGTGCGCGAGCTGTATCTGGGCGGGCGCGCCGCCTGAACGGCGCGAGCAGGCCGGGGGCGGGGCAGCCCCGGGCAGGGATGGCGGCCTGGCGCCGTCCGTGGCCGCCGGCATTGCCGGCGGCCTTTTTTTCAGCCGAGCGCGGCGCCGCCGTGGCGCTGCATGGCGACGAGATTCTTGCGGGTCTCGAGGATGTGCGCCTCGAGCAGCTGCGCGGCGCGCTGGCCGTCCTGGTCGCGGCAGGCCTGCAGGATGGCGTAGTGATCCTGCTGCGGGCGTGTCTTGCCCGTGGCCTTGGACATCAACTCGTGGGTATAGCGGTCGGTGTTCAGGCCGTATTCCTCGATCAGCCGGCGCAGGCGCTGGTTGTTGGCCGGCATGCACAGCGCCATGTGGAAGCGCCGGTTGAGCTCGGCCCACTGTTGCACCGAGTCGGAGTCGTCGTAGGCCTTCAGGATGGCTTCGAGCTCCGCGAAATCGGGCTCTCCCATGTTGGGCACCGCGATGCGCACCGCGTAGCACTCGAGCGCGATGCGGATGTCGAGCAGTTCGCAGATCTGCGCCACGTCCATCTGCATCACGACCGCGCCGCGATTCAGGTGGTAGGTGACCAGTCCTTCGGTTTCGAGCTGGCGCAGGGCCTCGCGCACCGGGATGCGGCTGGCCTGGAAGCGGGTCGCGAGCGAATCCTGCTTGAGCGGCGTGCCGGCCGGCAGGGCGCCGGTCAGGATCTCGTAGCGAAGCTGGTCGCGAATGCGGTGTGGCAGCGCCTGCTTTTTGTCCGCGACGCTTTTCTTGAGGGGAGGGGAGGTCATGGCGAAACGAAATCCATGAGTGAGGACCGGGAAAGCGACGCGGCCCTGGGCGTTGTCGTGCGCGAGACGGATGCGCGGCGGCCAGGCCGCGCAGGCGGCCCATAGTATCCGAAACCCGGAGGCGAGGCCATGCCGCGCTGCGCCCGCGCTGCGCCCGCGCTACGCCCGTGCAGCGCGGGTGCAGCGCGGCATGGCGCGGGTTCAGTGCCAGGCGTAGACGGCCGCCACGATCACCAGGCCCAGCACGATGTTGGTGGCCACGCCGTGGCGGATGCCGGTGAGCGCGCGGCCGGCCGCCGGCCAGTCGCGCGCCTGGACGGCGCCGTTGAGCTTCGGATAGGCCACGTAGCGCACGTAGGCGTAGATCACGCTCATGATGATGCCGAGGCCGGCCATCAGGTGCCAGGCGGGCGGGACGATCATGCTGCCACCGCTGGCCGACACCGCGCGGGCGGTCGAGAACAGCATCCACGCGCCCGACAGCAGGATCAGCAGTACCGCCGGCAGCACGGCGCCCAGGAAGCGCCGCAGCACGTCGCGCATCAGGGTCAGGCGCTGGGGCGCGTCCTGCCCGGCGAGGGCGGGACGCAGAAAACAGTGCGCGAACACCATGCCGCCGAGCCAGAGAACCACGGCCAGCACGTGCAGGGCCTTGACGATGCCATAGAGCATGGAAACACCTCGCAAAAATGGGGAGAAAGGCAGCCAGGGCCGCCAGCCATCATAGCCGGGCGCCGGATCGCCCATTTCGTCTTAAACTTCGCCTATCTCCCCCAGGGGCCGCCCGGCATGGCGGCCACCGGCTTTTTCATTCTCAAGAGGTTTTCGATGCCCAGCTTTGACGTCGTTTCCGAAGTCGACAAACACGAACTCAAGAACGCGGTCGACCAGGCCAACCGCGAACTGTCCACGCGCTTCGATTTCAAGGGCACCGACGCCAAGTTCGAACTCGACGAGTTCGTGGTGACCCAGGTCGCGCCCAGCGCCTTCCAGCTCAAGCAGATGATCGACATCCTGCGCGCCCGCCTGTCGGCGCGCGGCATCGACGTGCGCTGCATGGACGTGGCCGCGCCGCTCGAGAACCTCGGCGGCGCACGGCAGAAGATCACCATCAAGCAGGGCATCGAACAGGCCATCTCCAAGAAGCTGATCGCCGCGATCAAGGCCAGCAAGGCCAAGGTCGAGAGCCAGATCAACGGCGAGAAGCTGCGCATCACCGGCAAGAAGCGCGACGACCTGCAGGAAGTCATCGCCCTGCTCAAGAAGACTGACGTTGAACTGCCGCTGCAGTTCGAAAACTTCCGCGACTGAGCTCGCACACGGAGGCTGCCATGCGTACCCCGACCCGGTTGTTCTGTACTGCACTGCTGCTGACCGCCATGACGGCGGCGCAGGCCGCGCCACCCGAGGGCCGCGGCAATGGCAATGGCAATGGCAAGGGCAATGGCCAGGGCCAGGGCCAGGGCCAGGGCCAGGGCAAGGATCACGGCAACGGCAAGGGTGATGGCAAGGGCAACGGCAACGGCAAGGGCGGCAAGTCCGGCAAGGACGATGGCGCCCAGGTCAGCGTCGACCTGCGCCGGGCCGGCATCACGGTCAGCGTGGCGCGCGGTTATGCGCTCGACGCCGGCCTGACCGGCATGTCGGACCTGCCGCCGGGCATCCGCAAGAACCTGGCGCGCGGCAAGCCCCTGCCGCCGGGCATCGCCAAGAAGATGGTGCCGTCCGGCATGCTGGCGCACCTGCCCGTGTATCCGGGCTACGAATGGCGCGTGGCGGGCGCCGACCTGATCCTGGTGGCGATCGCCGGCGGCCTGATCGCCGACGTGCTGGTCGACGTGTTCCGCTGAAAGGGCGCGGGCCGGCCGCCCGCGTCCGGTGGCGGCCTCACACCGACAGGTGCCGCCGCACGTGTTCGCCGTCGATCTCGGCGCGCGTGCCGGCCGCCACCACCTCGCCGCGCGACAGCACCACGAACTGGTCGGCCAGCTCGCGCGCGAAATCGAAGTACTGCTCGCACAGCAGGATGCCCATGTCGCCGCGCTGGCGCAGCAGGTGGATCACGCGGGCGATGTCCTTGATGATGGAGGGCTGGATGCCCTCGGTGGGCTCGTCGAAGATGATGACCCGCGGCTCGGCCACCAGCGCGCGCGCGATCGCCAGTTGCTGCTGCTGCCCGCCCGACAGATCGCCGCCGCGGCGGCGCAGCATGTTCTTGAGCACCGGAAACAGCTCGTAGATCTCGCCCTGGACGCGGCGCGCCCGCGCGGCGGGCTTGGTCGCCATGCCCATCAGGATGTTCTCTTCCACCGTGAGGCGGGCGAAGATGTCGCGGCCCTGCGGCACGTAGGCCATGCCGAGCGCGGCGCGCCGGTGCGGCGCGAGCCGGGTGATGTCCACGCCGTCGAGCTGCACGCTGCCGCGCGCCACCGGCAGCACGCCCATCAGGCATTTGAGCAGCGTGGTCTTGCCCACGCCGTTGCGGCCCAGCAGCGCCAGGCACTGGCCGCGCGGCACCTCCAGCGAGATGCCGCGCAGCGTGTGGCTGCCGCCGTAGTATTGGTTGATGTTGGTGGCTGCCAGCATGTTCAGCGTCCCAGATAGACTTCGATCACGCGCGGATGATTCTGCACCGCCTGCATGCTGCCCTCGGCCAGCACCGCGCCCTCGTGCAGCACCGTCACCTTGTCGCCCGCGATCTGGTTGACGAAATCCATGTCGTGCTCCACCACCATCAGGGAATGCCGGCCGCGCAGCTCGTTGAGCAGCTCGCCGGTGCGTTCGGTCTCGGCATCGGTCATGCCGGCCACCGGCTCGTCGAGCAGCAGCAGGCGCGGCTCCTGCATCAGCAGCATGCCGATCTCCAGCCACTGCTTCTGGCCGTGCGACAGCAGCCCGGCCGGGCGTCCCGCCTGGTCGCGCAGCCGGATCAGGTCCAGCGTGGCGGCGATACGGTCGGTCTGTTCGCTCGACAGCCGCGCGAACAGCACCTGCCGCACGCGCTTGTCGGTCTTCATGGCGAGCTCGAGGTTCTCGAACACGCTGTGCTGCTCGAACACCGTGGGGCGCTGGAACTTGCGGCCGATGCCGGCATCGGCGATATCGGCCTCCGACAGGGTGGTGAGGTCGATGTTCTGGCCGAAGAAGGCGCTGCCGGAGGTGGGCCGCGTCTTGCCGGTGATGACGTCCATCATGGTGGTCTTGCCGGCGCCGTTGGGGCCGATGATGCAACGCAGCTCGCCCACGCCGATGTCGAGCGTGAGCGCGTTGAGCGCCTTGAAACCGTCGAAGCTGACCGTGATGTCGTCGAGATAGAGGATGGCGCCGTGGCTGGTGTCCACGCCCTTGGGGCTCACCCGGCCGTAGCTGGCCTCGCCGCCGGGTCCACCCTGCAGCGCGTCGTCGGAAAGCGGGGCGGTCGTCATGCCTGTTTCTCCTGGCCGAGCGCGATGGGGGTGGCGGCGCGCTGGCGGCGCAGCCCCATCAGTTTGCGCACCAGCCCCACGATGCCCTGCGGCAGGAACAGCGTGACCAGCACGAAGATCAGGCCCAGCGCGTAGAGCCAGAATTCCGGCACCACGCTGGTGAACCAGGTCTTCAGGCCGTTGATGGCGCCCGCGCCCACGATGGGGCCGACCAGCGTGCCGCGTCCGCCGGTGGCGACCCAGATCACCATCTCGATCGAGGTCTCGGTGGACATCTCGCTGGGGTTGATGATGCCGACCTGCGGCACGTAGAGCGCGCCGGCGATGCCGCACAGCACGGCCGACAGCGTCCAGACGAACAGCTTGAAGCCGAGCGGCTCGTAGCCGAGAAAGCGCAGCCGGCTCTCGGCGTCGCGCACCGCCGTCAGCACCCGCCCGAGCCGCGACTGCGTGATCGCGCGCGCCAGCACCAGCGCGCCGAACAGCGCCGCCAGCGTGATCCAGTAGAGCGAGGCGCGCGTGGCCGGCGCGGTGATGTCGAAGCCCAGGATGCGCTTGAAGTCGGTGAAGCCGTTGTTGCCGCCGAAGCCGGTGTCGTTGCGAAAGAACAGCAGCATCGCGGCGTAGGTGAGCGCCTGCGTGATGATGGAGAAGTACACGCCCTTGATGCGCGAGCGGAACGCGAAGTAGCCGAACACGAAGGCCAGCACGCCGGGCACCAGCAGCACCAGCAGCCAGGCGTACCAGAAGTGTTCCGTGAACGACCAGTACCACGGATATTCCTTCCAGTTCAGGAACACCATGAAGTCCGGCAGGTCGCTCTGGTAGCTGCCGTCGCGGCCGATCGCGCGCATCAGGTACATGCCGTGCGCATAGCCGCCGAGCGCGAAGAAGAGGCCGTGGCCGAGCGACAGGATGCCGGCATAGCCCCACACCAGGTCCAGCGCCAGGGCCGCCAGCGCGTAGCACATGAACTTGCCCAGCAGCGCCACGGCATAGGCCGACACGTGCAGGGGATGGCCCGGCGCGAACCAGAGGTTGAGCGCCGGCAGCAGCGCCATCAGCACGACGGCCGCGAGCAGCGCGCTCCAGGCGCGCGGCGTGAACAGCCGGTGGTGCGAGAGGCGGGCGAGGTCGGGGTGGGTGGCGGACGTCATTCGGCGCTCCGGCCGCGCGGGGCGAACAGGCCCTGCGGGCGTTTTTGCACGAACAGCACGATCAGGACCAGGATGGTGATCTTGGCCATGACCGCGCCGGCATAGGGTTCCAGCAGTTTGTTCACGCCGCCCAGGCCGAGCGCGGCGATGACCGTGCCGGCCAGCTGCCCGACCCCGCCCAGCACCACCACCATGAACGAATCCACGATGTAGCCGCGGCCGAGATCCGGGCCGACGTTGCCGAGCTGCGACAGGGCCACGCCGGCCAGGCCGGCGATGCCCGAGCCCAGGCCGAAGGCCAGCATGTCGATGCGGCCGGTGGGCACGCCCACGCAATCGGCCATGCGGCGGTTCTGCGTGATGGCGCGCACGAACAGGCCCAGCCGCGTGTGGTTGAGCAGCACCCACACGAGGAACACCACCAGCAGCGCGAACACGATGATGGCGATGCGGTTGTAGGTGAGGACCAGGCCGCCCATCACGGTGAAGCCGCCGCTCATCCAGCTCGGGTTGCTCACCTCCACGTTCTGCGCGCCGAAGAGCGTGCGCACCGCCTGCATCAGGATCAGGCTGATGCCCCAGGTGGCGAGCAGCGTTTCCAGCGGTCGGCCGTAGAGCCAGCGGATCACGGTGCGTTCCAGCGCCATGCCCACGCCGGCCGAGGCCAGGAAGGCCACCGGCAGCGCCGCGAGCACGTACCAGTCCATCCAGCCGGGCAGCCAGGCGCGGAACGCCGTCTGCACCAGATAGGTGGCGTAGGCGCCGATCATCAGCAGCTCGCCGTGGGCCATGTTGATGATGCCCATCAGGCCGAACGTGATGGCCAGGCCGATGGCGGCGAGCAGCAGCACGCTGCCCAGGCTCAGGCCGTAGAACAGGTTGCCGGTCCACTCGACGATGGCGACGTGGCGGTCGATGGCGCGCAGCGCCGCGGCCGCCGCATCGCGCACCGTGGGGTCGGTCTCGGCATGGCTGCCGTCCGCGCGCGGTTCGGCGAGGTCGGCCAGCAGCGGCCGGAACGCGGCGTTGTTGGCGCGGCCCAGCAGTTCGACCGCATGGCGCCGCACGCTCGCATCGGGCGACGCGAGCTCGAGCTTGGCCTGCGCCAGCTCGAGCGCGGCGCGCACTTCCGCGTGCTGTTCGCGCGCCAGGGCCTGTGCGATCAGCGGCAGGCGGGCGGGGTCGTTGCTCTGCTGCAGCCGGCGCGCCGCGGCGAGCCGGGCGGCCGGGTCGGCCGCATGCAATTGGGAGCCTGCCAGCGCGCCCTGGATGGCGCGGCGCAGGCGGTTGTTGATCGAGATGGTCTGCGCGTCGGCCGGCAGGTCGACGCGCTCGCCGGAGGTCGGGTCGGTGGCCGGCGCCTGCGCGTCGGCGCCGCCCACCAGGATGCGGCCCGCCGCCGTCACGTAGAGCCGGTCTTCCCCGAGTGCCTGCAACACCGTGGCGGCGCCCGGATCGGGCAGGGCGCCGAGCGCGGCGATGGCCGCCACGCGCGCCTCGCTGTCGTCGCCCGCCAGCGGCGCGAGCAGCGCGGCATCCAGCCCCGCGGCGCGCGCGCCGGGCGGCACGGCGAACAGCAGCAGCACCGCCGCCAGCGCGGCCAGCAGGCCGCGCGGCAGGCCTGGTCGCAGGAACGAGAAAAGACCGGTTCTGTGCATGGAAAGCCCTTGGACGTGGCGGCGGATCGGCGGGATCAGAGCCCCTGCTTGCCTTCGTTGCCCGGAATGAACGGGCTCCACGGCTGGGCGCGGATCGGGCCCTTGCTCTTCCACACCACGTTGAACTGACCGTCCGCCTTGATCTCGCCGATGTAGACGGGCTTGTGCAGGTGATGGTTGGTCTTGTCCATCTCGATGGTGTAGCCGTCGGGCGCGGCGAACGTCTGTCCGCCCATCGCGGCGATCACCTTGTCGACGTCGGTGGTCTTGGCCTGCTCGACCGCCTGCTTCCACATGTGGATGCCGATGTAGGTTGCTTCCATCGGGTCGTTGGTCACGGCGGTCGCGGCGTTGGGCAGGTTCTTGGCCTTGGCATAGGCCTTCCACTTCTCCACGAACGCGGCGTTGGTGGGGTTCTTGATCGACTGGAAGTAGTTCCAGGCGGCGAGGTGGCCCACCAGCGGCTTGGTGTCCACGCCGCGCAGTTCCTCTTCGCCCACCGAGAACGCCACCACCGGCACGTCGGTGGCCTTCAGGCCGGCGTTGCCGAGCTCCTTGTAGAAGGGCACGTTGGAGTCGCCGTTGATGGTCGAGATCACGGCGGTCTTGCCGCCGCTGGCGAACTTCTTGATGTTCGCCACGATGGTCTGGTAGTCGGAATGGCCGAAGGGCGTGTAGACCTCTTCGATGTCGCTGTCCTTCACGCCCTTGGAGTGCAGGAAGGCGCGCAGGATCTTGTTGGTGGTGCGCGGGTACACGTAGTCGGTGCCCAGCAGCACGAAGCGCTTGGCGCCGCCGCCGTCTTCGCTCATCAGGTACTCGACCGCGGGGATCGCCTGCTGGTTGGGCGCGGCGCCCGTGTAGAACACGTTCTTCTCCAGCTCCTCGCCCTCGTACTGCACGGGATAGAAGAGCAGGCCGTTGAGCTCCTTGAACACCGGCAGCACCGACTTGCGCGACACCGAGGTCCAGCAGCCGAACACCACGGCCACCTTGTCCTGCGACAGCAGCTGGCGCGACTTCTCCGCGAACAGCGGCCAGTTCGAGGCCGGGTCCACGATCACCGGCTCGAGCTTCTTGCCCATCACGCCGCCGGCCGCGTTGATCTCCTCGATCGTCATCAGCGCCACGTCTTTCAACGAGGTCTCGGAGATGGCCATGGTGCCCGACAGCGAATGCAGGATGCCGACCTTGATCGTGTCTTCGGCGGCCATGAGCGTCGGCATCCAGCCGGACAGGGCCAGCAGGCTGGCGGCGGTGAGGGACTTGAGTACGTATCTGCGTTGCATGGTGACTCCTGTAGCTGAAGGGCCGGGATCGCCGGCGGATTTTTCTGGACTACGTGATGCCTGCATCGACATGCGGTGCCTGCCGCAAGGTCGGATCGGTGAGCGGACGCGGCACGGGATCGGACATGAGGCTTCAAGCAAACCCTATGCCAGGTTGTGCGACGGGGTTTTTTTCATTGAGCGGGCCGCGCGCCATACGTGAATCGACGTAGGCGTGCACCGATGCATGCTGGTGCGACATGCACGAAACCGGTGCGCCGGCGCGCGCACACGGTGCATGCGGGCCGGGGTCGCGCGCGCACGGGCTCATGCGCGCGCGAGGGCGCGCGGGCCCTTGTTTCATAGGGCCGGCGCGCGGGCGGCCCGCATGCCCGGGCAAAGATGGCATACGGTTTGCTTGAGGATCCTTACTTGTATACAAGAGAGGATTCCAGCATGCACGCCGTTGCCCAGCCTGAACCGACGCGCTTTTCGGGATGGACCCTTGCCGACTGGCAGCGGGCCTATCGTGAACTGGGCGCCGATCCCGCCGACCTGCTGTCGGACTACGTGGCCGGCGCGGCCACCGCGCCCGACAACGCCTGGATCGCGCGCGTCGATGCCGACACGCTGGCGCGCCAGCTCGACGGCCTGGCGCGCCTGCTGGCCCAGGTCGGCGGCGACCTGACGCGGCTGCCGCTGTACGGTGTGCCGTTCGCGGTGAAGGACAACATCGACGCGCAGGGCTGGCCCACCACAGCGGGCTGCCCGGCCTTCGCCTACGAGCCCGTGCGCGACGCCACCGTGGTGGCGCGCCTGCGCGCCGCCGGCGCGGTGCTGGTGGGCAAGACCAACCTCGATCAGTTCGCCACCGGCCTGGTGGGCACGCGCTCGCCGCACGGCGCCGTGCCCAACAGCTTCGACCCCGCCTACGTGAGCGGCGGCTCGAGCTCGGGCTCGGCGGTGGTGGTGGCGCGCGGGCAGGTGCCGTTCTCGCTCGGCACCGACACCGCGGGCTCGGGCCGGGTGCCGGCCGGCTTCAACAATATCGTGGGCCTCAAGCCCACGCGCGGCTGGCTCAGCACGGCCGGCGTGGTGCCGGCCTGCCGCACGCTCGATTGCGTGTCGGTGTTTGCGCTCACGGTCGACGATGCGGTGACGGTGGCCGACCTGGCGGGCGGCTACGATCCGCTCGATCCGTATTCGCGTGCCGAGCCGCCGGCCGCGCGCGCCGCCTGGCAGGCGCCGCCGCGCTTCGCGGTGCCCGACACGCTCGAATTCTTCGGCGACGAGGCCGCGCGCCAGGCGTTCGACGAGGCGCTCGCGGCGCTGCGCGCGCAGGGCGTGCAGATCGAGCCGATCGATTACGCGCCCTTCGCCGAACTCGCCGCGCTGCTGTACCAGGGCCCTTGGGTGGCCGAGCGCTTCGCCGCCGTCCAGGCCCTGTGGCGCGAGCAGCCCGACGCCATCGATCCGGTGGTGCGCGGCATCGTGGAGCAGGCGGCGCAGTTCGACGCCACGCAGACCTTCCAGGCCGAGTACCGCCGCGCCGAGCTCACCCGCCGCATCCAGCAGGCGCTCGAAGGCTACGACGCGCTGGTGGTGCCGACCGCGCCGTCGATCTACACCATCGATGCGCTGCGCGAGGAACCCGTCACGCTCAACGCCCGCCTGGGCACCTACACCAACTTCGCGAACTTCGCTGACCTGGCCGCGCTCGCGCTGCCGGCCGGCATGCGCGCGGATGGCCTGCCGGCCGGCATCACGCTGATCGGCGGCGCGTGGCAGGACCATGCGCTGGCCGCGTTCGGCGCGCGCTGGCAGGCCGCGCGGGCGCTGCCGTTGGGCGCCACGGGCCGCACGCTGCCCGCGTCCGCGCACGACGCAGCCTCCGCCGTGGCGCCGGCGGCCAACACCATCCGTGTCGCCGTCGTGGGCGCGCACCTGACCGGCATGCCGCTGAACCATCAGCTCACCTCGCGCAATGCGCGCCTGGTCGAGGCCACGCACACCGCGTCCGACTATCGCCTCTATGCGCTGGCCAACACCACGCCGCCCAAGCCCGGCCTGGTGCGCAGCGCCGAGGGCGCGCCGATCATCGTCGAGCTGTGGGACGTGCCCGGCGCGCTGTTCGGCAGCTTCGTGGCCGAGATCCCGGCGCCGCTGGGGATCGGCACGCTGGAGCTGGCCGACGGCCGGCTGGTGAAGGGCTTCATCTGCGAGCCGCGCGGCCTCGAGGGCGCGCGCGACATCACTTCCTTCGGTGGCTGGCGCGCCTTCCTGGCCGCGCAGGCCCGCTAAAGACAGGAGCGGTTCATGTTCGATACGGTATTGATTGCCAACCGGGGCGAGATCGCGCTGCGCGCCATCCGCACGCTCAAGCGCGTGGGGATCCGCAGCGTCGCGGTGTATTCGGATCCGGACCGCGACGCGGCCCATGTGCGCGAGGCCGACGTGGCGGTGGCGCTGGGCGGCGAGAAGGCGGCCGACAGCTATCTGCGCATCGACCGCCTGCTCGCGGCCGCGGCCGAGACCGGCGCGCAGGCCATCTTTCCGGGCTACGGGTTCCTGTCGGAGAGCGCCGAGTTCGCGGCCGCCTGCGAGCAGGCCGGCGTCGCGTTCGTCGGCCCCACGCCGCAGCAGATCAACGAGTTCGGTCTCAAGCACCGCGCGCGCGAGCTGGCCGCGCTGGCCGGCGTGCCCATGACGCCGGGCACGGGCCTGCTGGCCAATCTCGGCCAGGCCCTGACCGAGGCCGAGCGCATCGGCTATCCGGTGATGCTCAAGAGCACGGCGGGCGGCGGCGGCATCGGCCTGTCGCGCTGCGCCAACGAGGCCGAGCTGACCGCGGCCTACGAAGGCGTGCAGCGGCTGGGCGAGCATTTCTTCCGCGACGGCGGCGTCTTCATCGAGCGCTACGTCGACCGGGCGCGCCACGTCGAGGTGCAGATCTTCGGCGACGGCCGCGGCCGCGTGGTGGCGCTGGGCGAGCGCGACTGCTCGGTGCAGCGGCGCAACCAGAAGGTGATCGAGGAAACCCCGGCGCCGCACCTGCCGCCCGCCACGCGCGCGGCGCTGCTGGAGGCCGCGGTGCGGCTCGGCGAATCGGTGCACTACCGGTCGGCCGGCACGGTCGAATTCATCTACGACGGCAGGCGCGACCAGTTCTATTTCCTGGAGGTGAACACGCGCCTGCAGGTCGAGCATCCGGTCACCGAGATGGTGACCGGCCTGGACCTGGTGCACTGCATGCTGCAGGTGGCCGCGGGCGAGGCGCTCGACTGGGCGGCGATGACGCGCGCGCCGCAGGGCGCCGCGATCGAGGTGCGCCTGTATGCCGAGGACCCGCTCAAGCAGTTCCAGCCCTCGCCCGGCGTGCTGACCGAGGTGGCGTTCGCGCCGCACGCGCGCGTCGACGGCTGGGTCGCCACCGGCACCGAGGTGCCGGCCTTCTACGACCCGCTGCTGGCCAAGCTGATCGTGCACGGCGCCGACCGCGCCGAGGCCCTGCAAAAGCTGTCGGCCGCGCTCGACGCCACGCGGCTGCACGGCATCGCCACCAATCTCGACTATCTGCGCCAGATCGTGGCCGACCCCGCCTTCGTCGCGGGCCGGATCTCGACGCGTTTCCTGGACAGCTTCGACTATCGCCCCGCCACGATCGAAGTGCTGGCGCCCGGCACCTACACCAGCGTGCAGGACTATCCGGGCCGCACGGGCTATTGGGACATCGGCGTGCCGCCTTCGGGGCCGATGGACGACTATGCCTTCCGCCTCGCCAACCGCATCGTCGGCAATGCGCCCGAGGCGGCCGGCCTGGAGGCCACGCTGCTCGGGCCGACCCTGCGCTTCCATGGCGACACCGTGATCGCGCTGACCGGCGCGCAATGCGAGGCCACGCTCGACGGCGAGGCCGTGCCGCAGTGGCAGCCCGTGACCGTGCGCTCGGGGCAGGTGTTGAACGTCGGCAAGGTGCTGTCGGGCTGCCGCGTGTACCTGGCGGTGCGCGAGGGCCTGGACGTGCCGGTGTATCTGGGCAGCCGCTCCACCTTCGCGCTCGGGCAGTTCGGCGGCCATGCCGGCCGCGTGCTGCGCATGGGCGACATGCTGCCGCTGGGCCGGCCGGGCCTGGCCGCCTCGCTCACGCCGCCCGCCGCCGACGCGCCGCTGGCCGCCGACCCCGCCCTGATCCCTGCCTACGGGACGCACTGGGAGATCGGCGTGCTGTACGGCCCGCACGGCGCGCCCGACTTCTTCCGGCCCGAGGCCATCGAGGCCTTCTTCGCCAGCGACTACGAGGTGCACTACAACTCCAACCGCCTGGGCGTGCGGCTGGTCGGCCCCAAGCCCACCTGGGCGCGCGAGAACGGCGGCGAGGCCGGGCTGCACCCGTCCAACATCCACGACTGCGAATACGCCATCGGCAGCATCAACTTCACCGGCGACAGCCCCGTGATCCTGACGCGCGACGGCCCGAGCCTGGGCGGCTTCGTCTGCCCGGCCACGATCGCGCAGGCCGAGCTGTGGAAGGTGGGGCAGGTCAAGCCGGGCGATCGCATCCGCTTCGTGCGCATGGACTACGCGCACGCGGTGGCGCTGCAGGCCGCGCAGGACCGCAGCATCGCGGCGCTGGCGCCGGTCGCGCCGGTGCTGCCCGGCGCGGCGGTCGTGCCGCAAGGCACCGTGTCGGAAACCGTGATCGCGGCGCTGCCGCCTTCCGGCACCCGGCCGGCGGTGGCCTACCGCCAGGCCGGCGACGGCTACCTGCTGCTGGAATACGGCGACAACGTGCTGGACCTGGCGCTGCGCATGCGCGTGCACCTGCTGATGGAGGCGCTGGCCGCGGCGCCCGTGGCCGGTGTGCGCGAGCTGTCGCCGGGCGTGCGCTCGCTGCAGATCCGCTACGACAGCCGCGAGGTGTCGCAGGGGGCGCTGATCGAGGCGCTGCTGCGCATCGAGGCCGGCCTGCCCGACGTGGCCACGCTCAAGGTGCCCACGCGCGTGGTGTATCTGCCGATGGCCTTCGAGGACTCGGCCACGCTGGGCGCGGTGCAGCGCTACCAGGAGACGGTGCGCGCGCAGGCCCCCTGGCTGCCCAACAACGTGGACTTCATCCAGCGCATCAACGGCCTGGACGCGCGCGACGAGGTGCAGCGCATCGTGTTCGACGCGAGCTATCTGATCATGGGCCTGGGCGACGTCTACCTGGGCGCGCCGTGCGCCGTGCCGATCGACCCGCGCCATCGCCTGCTCACGTCCAAGTACAACCCCGCGCGCACGTTCACGGCCGAGGGCACGGTGGGCATCGGCGGCGTCTACATGTGCATCTACGGCATGGATTCGCCCGGCGGCTACCAGCTGGTGGGCCGCACCCTGCCGATCTGGAACAAGTTCCTGAAGAACCCGGTGTTCCAGGAGGGCAAGCCCTGGCTGCTGCGCTTCTTCGACCAGGTGCGCTTCTATCCGGTGAGCGAGATCGAGCTCGACCGGCTGCGCGCCGATTTCCGCGAGGGCCGCGCCACGGTGCGCATCGAGGAGGAGCTGTTCGACTTCGCCGCGCATCGGGCATTCCTGGCCCGCGAGGCCGACAGCATCGCCGCGTTCCAGGCGCGCCAGAAGACCGCCTTCGACGCCGAAGTGGCGCTGTGGAAGCACGAGGACACGCAGGCCGTGCCGGAGGCCGCGCCCGAGACCGGCGAGATCCCGCTGGCCGAGGGTGAGCGGCTGGTCGCCGCCGACATGTGCGGCAGCGTGTGGAAGATTCCGGTGCAGGTGGGCCAGACGGTCGAGGCCGGCGAGACGCTGGTGGTGGTCGAGGCGATGAAGATGGAGCTCGCGGTGGCCGCGCCGGTGGCCGGCGTGGTGAGCGCGATCCATTGCGCGCCGGGCCGCCAGGTCGACAGCGGCGATCCGCTGGTGGTGCTGGCCGAGACCGTGTCCGCGACGGTGGCCTGATGCGCGCCGCGGTACAGATCGGACCCGCGCTGGCGCAGGTCCAGACCGCGTCGGCCACGCTGGCCGATGTGGTCTACGAACGCATCAAGGAAGATCTGTTCGAGTTCCGGGTGCTGCCGGGCGAGCTGCTGACCGAGGCCGACCTCGCGGCGCGCCTCGGCGTGAGCCGCACGCCGCTGCGGCTGGCGCTCGCGCGGCTGCAGCGCGACGGCTTCCTGCTGGCGCGGCCGCGCAGCGGCTGGCAGGTGCACCCGATCGACTTCGACCGCTTCGAGGCGCTCTACGACGTGCGCATCGTGCTGGAGCTGGCGGCGGTCGAGCGCCTGGTGGCGCGCGAGACGCTCGATCCGTCGGGCATCCTGGGCGCGCTGCAGGACGTCTGGCTCGTGCCCGAGGCGCAACGCATCCGCGACGGCCGGCTGGTGGGCCAGCTCGACGAGGCGTTCCATTGCGCGCTGGTGGCGGCGGCGGGCAATCCGGAGATGGCCGCGATCCACCGCGACGTGACCGAGAAGATCCGCATCATCCGGCGGCTCGACTTCACCAAGGGCTTCCGGGTCGACGCCACCTACGACGAGCACGCGGCCATCCTGCGCGCCATCCTGGCGCGGCGCGGCGCGGACGCCCGCGGCATGCTGCGCGCGCACATCGAGCTGTCCAAGGCCGAGGTCCGCAAGATCACCCTCCACATGCTGCATGAGGCGCGCGGCGGCCAGCGTGGCGGCTAGCGCGCGGCGAGTGCGGCGGCCAGTGCCGGCGGGCAGCCGCAGCCGACAGAAAAAGCGTGAAATCCCGGCGGGAATGGAATAAACCTGGAGAGGCCAGCGTCTATCCGGTTGCGGTACCCCACTTCCCCAGGAGGATGAACATGAAAACCCGTAATCTCGTGATTGTTTCCGCCCTTGCGATGTCGCTGTCGGCGCTCGCCCATGCCCAGGCCCCGGTCAAGACCGAGGGCGGCGTGCTGGTCGACGCCAAAGGCATGACCCTCTACACCTTCGACAAGGACGCGGCCGGCAAGAGCAACTGCAACGACCAGTGCGCCAAGGCCTGGCCGCCGCTGATGGCCGACGCCGGCGCCAAGGCGCAGGGCGACTGGACCGTGGTCAAGCGCGACGACGGCACCAGCCAGTGGGCCCACAAGGGCAAGCCGGTCTATCTCTACGTGAAGGATGCCAAGCCGGGCGACAAGACCGGCGACAACTTCCGCGACATCTGGCACGTGATCAAGCCCTGAGCGGCCGCGTACCGCCGCACCGATGCGCACCGACATCGAGGCCCTGATCGTGGCCTGCATCCCCAGCCTGCGGCGCTACGCCCGCGGGCTGACGGGCGACCGCGACCGGGCCGACGATCTGGTGCAGGACACGCTGGAGCGTGCCTGGAGCCGCTACTCGCGCTGGCAGCAGCGCGGCGAGCTGCGGGCCTGGATGTTCGGCATCATGCACAACCATTTCGTCGACGGCGTGCGGGCGCAGCAGCGCGCGCCCGAGATGCATGCCGCCGACGAGATGCCGGAGCTGCCCGCGCGCGCCACCCAGGCCGACGCGCTGGAGCTGCGCGACCTGGACCGCTGCCTGGCGCTGCTGCCCGAGGAACAGCGCGCCGTGCTGCTGCTGGTGGCGGTCGAGTCATTCAGCTATCGCGAGGCCGCGCAGGTGCTGGGCGTGCCGCTGGGCACCGTGATGTCGCGCCTGTCGCGCGCCCGCGAGCGCCTCGCCGCGCTGTTGCAGCAGGCGCAGTCGCCCTCGGGCGTGCCCGCCGCCGTGCTGCCGTTGCAACGCATCAAATGATATGAACGACGAACACATCGATCCGCTGCCGCCGCCGGGCGCGCCCATCACCGAGGCGGACCTGCACGCCCTGGCCGATGGCCAGCTGGCCGGCGCGCGCCTGCACGAGGTGCAGGCCTTCGTGGCGCAGCATCCCGAGGCGCAGGCGCAGATCGAACGCTGGCGCGCCCAGAACCGCCTGCTTCAGGCGCATTTCGCCGGGGTGGCCGAGGAGCCGCTGCCGCTGCGGCTGCCGCTGGGTCCGCACCGGCGCCGCGGCTGGGGCATGGCGCTCGCGGCCGGCCTGGCACTGGCGGTCGCGAGCGGCGCGCTGGGCTGGTTCATGCGCGGCGAGATGGACGGCCGGACGCTGCAGGCGCAGGCCACCGATCCGAAGATGTTCGCCCATCGCGCCGCGGTGGCGCACGCCGTCTATGCGGCCGACATCCGGCGGCCGGTGGAGATGGGCGGCGACCAGGAGCAGGCGCTCGTCACCTGGCTGACGCGCCGCGTCGGCGTGCAGGTGCATGCCCCCGACCTGGGCGCGGCCGGCTACCAGCTGATGGGCGGGCGCCTGCTGCCCGGCGGCAGCGGCGCGGTGGCGCAGCTCATGTACGGCACCGGCCGCGGCCAGCGCCTCACGCTGTACGTCACGCGCGAGGCCAGCACCGGCGAGACCGCCTTCCGCTACATGGAAGACGACAAGGTGCGGGTGTTCTACTGGGTCGAGGGCAAGCTCGGCTACGCGCTGTCGGGCGAGGTGTCGCGCGAGGAACTGCTGCGCGTGGCCGAAGAGGTGTACCGCCAGCTCACGCCGGCGGCCGGGGCGGGGCTCACACCGAACGGGTGATGCCGCCGTCGATGCGGATGTTCTGGCCGGTGATGTAGCTCGACGCATCCGAGGCCAGGAAGGCGATCAGGTCGGCCACTTCGTCGGCGCGGCCGTAGCGGCCCATCGGGATGCGCTCGCGCCGGTCGCCCTTCTCGGGCAGGCTGTCGATGAAGCCCGGCAGCACGTTGTTGATGCGCACGTTGTGCGGCGCGAACTCGTCGGCGAAGAGCTTGGTGAAGGCCGCCAGGCCCGCGCGGAACACGCCCGACGTGGGGAAGGCCGCCTCGGGCTCGAAGGTGGCGTAGGTGGAGATGTTCACGATCGCGCCGCCGCCCTGGCGCTGCATCACCGGCGCCACCAGGCGCGCGAGCCGCACCACGTTGAGCAGGTAGTACTCCATGCCCAGGTGCCAGTCGGCGTCGCTGATCTCGAGCAGCTTGCCCTTGGGCCCGTGGCCGGCGCTGTTGACCACCGCGTCGATGCGGCCCCAGCGCGCCAGCGTGGCGTCCACCAGCGCCTGCAGATCGGCCGGCACCAGGTTCGACCCGGTCACGCCCAGTCCGCCCAGCGATTCGGCTAGCGCTGCGCCCTTGCCCGAGGAAGACAGGATGGCGACCTGGAACCCGTCGGCGGCGAGCTTGCGCGCGGCGGCCGCGCCCATGCCGCTGCCACCGGCCGTGATGATGGCGACTTTGCTTTCAGACATTGCGACTCCTGGTGTCGGTGGGGCGCGCAGTGTGCCGCCCGGGCCGCCTATTTGAGCAGCCTCGCGCGCGGGCGGCAAACATGCCCCCGCGGCGCGTGGGGCTGCTCAGCGCTTGCCGCGCCGCGAGGTGAGCGTGATGCCGGCCGAGGCCGCCACGATGGCGGCCACCGCCAGCCACTGCGTGACGGAGAGCGCTTCGTGCAGGAACAGCAGCCCGGCGATGGCGCCGAACACCGGCTCCAGGCTCAGCAGCGTGCCGAAGGTGCGCGCCGGCAGCCGCGCCAGCACCAACACCTCCAGGCCATAGGGCAGGGCGCTCGAGAGCACCGCCACCGCCACCGCCGTGGGCAGCAGGGTGGCATTGAACAGCGACATGCCGGCGCTCGCGAGCCCGAACGGAATCACGGCCAGCGCCGCGAACATCGCGGCCAGCGCCACCGTGCGCGGCCCGTAGCGCAGGCCGGCGCGCTGGCCGAACACGATGTAGAGCGCCCAGCAGATGCCCGCGCCCAGCGCGTACAGCATGCCCGCGGTGTCGAGCGTCGCCAGGTCGTCGCCGTGCGGCAGCAGCATCAGCAGACCGGCCGCGGCCAGCGCGATCCAGCCGAAATCCAGCAGCCGGCGCGAGGTCAGCACCGCCACGGCCAGCGGGCCGGTGAACTCGATCGCCACCGCGATGCCCAGCGGAATGGTGCGGATCGACATGTAGAACATCAGGTTCATGCCGCCCAGCGTGAGGCCGTACAGCGCCACGATGCGCCAGCCCTCGGGCGGCAGCCGCAGCCGCCAGGGCTGCAGGATGGGCATCAGGATGAGCGCGGAGAAGAACAGCCGCAGCGCCGCCGTGCCCTGCGCGCCGACCGCCGGAAACAGGATCTTGGCCAGCGCCGCGCCGCCTTGCAGCGAGGCCATGGCGATCAGGAGCAGGACGACGGGGACGGCGGGAGAGGCGGAGCGGTCGGGGGCGGACATCGGAACGGCGGGCGCGGCGGAAGGCGCCCGCCCGGCGGGCCGGCGCGGCGCCATTCTACGGCATCGCCGCCGCGCCGCGCGGGGCGCAGGCCGGCGCCGGCCGTGGTCACTTCACCAGGGTCACCGGGATGGGGCTCAGGTGCAGCACCTTGGTGGCGGTCGAGCCCAGCATCAGGGCCGGCATCGCGCCCAGGCCGCGCGTGCCCATCACGATCTCGCCCGCACCCAGCGTCTCGGCGCGGCGCACGATGCTCTCGGCCACCGGCCCGATCTCCTGGTGCGTGTCGTAGGGCTGGCCGGCGCGCTTGAGCAGCGCGATGGCCTCCTTGAGCGCGAACTCGCTTTCCTCGCGCTGGTAGGCATCGATGTCTTCCTGGGTCAGGCCCAGGTGCAGGCCCTGGCGCAACAGCGTGGGCAGGATGGTGACCAGGTGCACGGTGGTCTGGACCGGATACAGATTGCGGTCCAGCACCACGCGCAGGGCGTTCAGGGCATGCTCCGAACCATCGACCGGGATCACGACGTCTTTCATGGGACTCTCCTCTGGTTGCAGTGGGGGCGGCGACGCCGTTGCCAGGCGGCATTGCTGACAAGCAGGTTAAAGCATTCGGCGCGGCCGTGTTTTGTGCGCCCGCAAGCGCTGCGCCCCACGCAACGCGATTGCCACGCCGTGGCGCCGGGAGTAGCCTTGCCGCCACGCTCTCCAACCCCGTGGGCCGCGCCCGGCCCGTGTTCGCATCGGCCATGCCCGCACCTGCTTCCACCGCCACCGCGCCCGCCCGCGTCATCCCGACCTGCGGCCAGCTCTTCATGGGGTTCTTCTGGCTCGGCGTCACCGCCTTCGGCGGCGCGCTGCCGCTGGCGCGCCGCATGCTGGTCGAGCATCGCCGCTGGCTGGCCGACGACGAGTTCGTCGATCTGCTCGGCCTGTGCCAGTTCCTGCCGGGCGGCAACATCATCAACCTCTCGGTGGCGGTGGGCATGAAGTTCCGCGGCCCGCGCGGCGCCTACAGCGCCTTGCTGGGCCTGATCCTGGCGCCCACCCTGATCGTGATCAGCCTGGGCTCGGTCTACCAGACCTGCCAGGGCGACCCGCGCGTGCAGCATCTGTTCGCCGGCCTGGCCGCGGCCGCCGCGGGCCTGCTGGTGTCGATGGCGATACGCATCGCGCGGCCGCTGCGCGGCAATCCATGGGGCATGGCGGTCGCCGCCGCCTGTTTCGCCGCGATCGCGCTGCTGCGCCTGCCGCTGCTGCCCACCATGGCGGTGCTCACGCCGCTGTCGATCTTCATCACCTGGAGGCTGCGTCGATGATGGGCACCCTGATCGCGCTGGCGCTGATCTTCACCCAGCTTTCGCTGCTGGCGTTCGGCGGCGGCAACACCATCCTGCCGGAGATGCAGCGCCAGGTGGTGGAGGTGCATCGCTGGATGACGGCGGCCGAGTTCTCCGCGCTGTTCGCGCTGGGCCAGGCCGCGCCCGGCCCCAACATGATGGTGGTGCCGCTGGTGGGCTGGCACGTGGCCGGCTGGGGCGGGATGCTGGTGAGCTCGATCGCGAAGTTCGGCCCCTCGTCGCTGGTCACGATCACCGGCCTGGGCCTGTGGGAACGCTTCAAGGACAAGCCCTGGCGCGCCGTGGTGCAGGCCGGCATCTTCCCGGTCACGGTCGGCCTCATGGCCGCCAGCGGCGCGCTCATCAGCATGGCCTCGGCCCACACCTGGGCCACCGGCCTGATCGCGGGCGCGGTCGCGCTCGTGGCCACCGTCACGCGCGTGCATCCGCTGTGGCTGCTGGGCGCGGGCGCGCTGGCGGGCGTGATCGGCCTGGGCTTCTGAGGCTTCAGGGGTAGCGCAGGGCCTTGATGACCAGCGCGAACGCGGGCGAGGGCTGGCGCCGGCTCGGGTAATAGAGCTGGTAGCCGGAGAAGGCCGGGCACCAGTCGTCGAGCACGCGCACCAGCCGGCCGCTGTCGATGTGGGCCTGCACCTCGTCTTCGGGCAGCAGCGTCAGGCCGAGGCCGGCGAGCGCGGCATCGACCTGCGGCGGCGTGGTGTTGAAGATCAGCTGGCCGTCGACCCGCACGTTGACGCGTTTGCCGCGGCGCTCGAAATCCCACACATAGACGTCGCCCGAGGTCGGCATGCGCTGGTTGATGCACTGGTGCGCGGTCAGGTCGTCGGGCGTGCGCGGCGGCGGATGGTCGGCGAAGTAGGCGGGCGAACCCACCACCGCCATGCGCAGCGCGGGCCCCAGCGGAATCGCGATCATGTCCCGGTCGATGGTGCCGCCCAGGCGCACGCCGGCGTCGTAGCGTTCGGCCACGATGTCGCGAAAGCCGTAGTACACGTCGAACTCGACATTGATCTCCGGATAGTCGCGCAGCAGCGGCGTGAGGCGCGGCAGCAGAATGGCGGCGAGCACGTGATCGCCGCAGGTGATGCGCACCGTGCCGGCGGGCTTGTCGCGCAGTTCGGTGAGCGCGTCGAGCTCGGCCTCGATCTCGTCGAAGCGATGCCCGATCGCCTGCATCAGGCGCTCGCCGGCGGCCGTGGGCGCCACGCTGCGCGTGGTGCGCGTGAGCAGCCGGATCTGCAGCCGTTCCTCCAGGCCGCGGATGGCCTGGCTCAACGCCGACTGGGTGACGCCCAGCGTGCCTGCGGCCTTGGTGAAGCTGCCCTCGCGCGCCACCGTCACGAAGGCGAGCAGGTCATTGAGATTGCGGCGGGCCATTTTCGGGTACGTGAAGATTGATTAGATTTACTAATAAACCTATTTAGGATTCATTATCTAGTCTACCGGATCACGAGCGCGCAGAATCCTTTCCGTCGTTGTCGCGCCCGCTCGAGGATCCCGCATGCAAGCCCCCCTGAAGTCACTCCACCCCGCTGCGGCGCTCGCCGCGGTATCGCCCGCATGAGCGCGGTCGTGCTCGCGTCGCCGGCGCCTGCGCAACCCGCGCAGGCGGCCCACTGGGGCGGCATCTACGCCATGACGCTGTGCGTCTTTGCGCTGATCGCCTCGGAGTTCCTGCCGGTCAGCCTGTTGTCGCCGATTGCCGCCGCGCTCGCGGTGAGCGAGGGGCTGGCCGGACAGGGCATCGCCATCTCCGGCGCCTTCGCCGTGCTCACCAGCCTTTGCATCGCGCGGCTCGCCGGCGGCATGGATCGCAAGACGCTGCTGCTCGCGCTGACGGCGCTGATGGCGCTGTCCGGCGCGCTGGTGGCGTGGTCGCCCGACTACGCCACCTATCTCGTCGGGCGCGCGCTCATCGGCGTGGTCATCGGCGGCTTCTGGTCCCTGTCGGCCGCCACCGCGATGCGCCTGGTGCCGGCCCGCTCGGTGCCGCGCGCGCTGGCGATCTTCAACGGCGGCAACGCCCTGGCCACCGTGGTGGCCCGCCGCTGGGCAGCTATCTGGGCACGCTGGTCGGCTGGCGGGGCGCCTTTCTCTGCCTCGTGCCGGTGGCGCTGCTCGCGCTGGCGTGGCAATGGCGCAGCCTGCCCGCCATGCCTCCCGCTGCTGCGGCGGCGGCCCCGCGGCGAGCGGGTCCGCTCGGCCTGTTGCGGCAGCGCCGCGTGGTGGTGGGCGTGGCGGCCAGCGGCCTGTTCTTCATGGGCCAGTTCGCGCTGTTCACCTACGTGCAGCCGTTCCTCGCCAACGCCGTTGGCGCGGGCGCCGCGGCCCTGTCGCTGATCCTGCTGACCATCGGCGTGGCGGGCCTGTTCGGCACCGCGCTGATCGGCGGCGTGATCCGCCGCAGCCTGTACGCCCCGCTGGTCGTGATCCCGCTGCTGATGGCGGGCATCGCCCTGGCCCTCGCCAGCCCGGGGGCGTCGGTCGCCGCGGCAGGCGTATGGTTGGGACTGTGGGGCCTGCTCGCCACCGCCGCGCCGGTGGGCTGGTGGAGCTGGCTGGCGCAGGCCCTGCCGCACGACGCCGAGGCCGGCGGCGGCCTGATGGTGGCCGTGATCCAGCTGTCGATCGCGGCCGGGTCGACGGCCGGCGGCCTGCTGTACGACCAGGGCGGCCATCGCAGCACCTTCCTCACCAGCGCTTTCGTATTGCTGGCAGCGGCCTGCCTCGCCTGGCGTGCCGCGCGCCTTCACGCGGCGGCCCGGCCCTGAAGGCCGAGGTCCCGCCTCATTCTCGTCCGGAGTTCATCCATGACCATCAAAGCCTACGGCGCGCAAGCCGCGCATCTTCCCCTCGAATCCCTCGACATCGAACGCCGTGCGCCGGGGCCGCACGACGTGCGCATCGACATTGCCTACTGTGGCGTCTGCCACTCCGACCTGCACCAGGTGCGCGCGGAATGGGCCGGCACGCGCTATCCCTGCGTGCCGGGCCACGAGATCGTCGGCCGCGTGTCGGCGGTCGGCGCTCACGTCTCCGGTTTCAAGCAGGGCGACCTGGTCGGCATCGGCTGCATCGTCGACAGCTGCAAGCAGTGCGCCGACTGCGAGGAGGGGCTGGAGAACTACTGCGACAACATGATCGGCACCTACAATTCGCCGACCGCCGATGCGCCCGGCCACACGCTGGGCGGCTACGCGCAGCAGATCGTGGTGCACGAGCGCTATGTGCTGCCCATCCGTCATCCCGAAGACCAGCTCGCGGCCGTGGCGCCGCTGCTGTGCGCGGGCATCACCACCTATTCGCCGCTGCGTCACTGGAACGCCGGCCCGGGCCACAAGATCGGCGTGGTCGGCATCGGCGGCCTCGGTCACATGGGCATCAAGCTGGCGCACGCCATGGGCGCGCACGTGGTCGCCTTCACCACCTCCGAGTCCAAGCGCGAGGCGGCGCTGGCGCTGGGTGCCGACGACGTGGTGGTGTCGCGCAACGAGGCCGAGATGGCGGCGCACACCAAGAGCTTCGATTTCATCCTCAACACCGTAGCCGCGCCGCACGACCTGGACGTGTTCTTCGCGCTGCTCAAGCGCGACGGCACCATGGCGCTGGTGGGGGCGCCGGCCACGCCGCACCCGTCGCCGCAGGTGTTCAACCTGATCACCAAGCGCCGCAGCCTGGCCGGCTCCATGATCGGCGGCATTCCCGAAACCCAGGAGATGCTGGACTTCTGCGCCGAGCGCGGCATCGTGGCCGACATCGAGATGATCCGCGCGGGCGAGATCAACGAGGCCTATGAGCGCATGCTCAAGGGCGACGTGAAATACCGCTTCGTGATCGACACCGCGACGCTGGCCTGAACGGCACGCCGCCGCGCACGCGTCACGCCCGGCCCAGGCGCCAGAGCGAGGTGATCTCGCCGGCGCGGGCCGCATGCAGCGGGTCGCTGGCGTCGGCTGCGCGCTTGTGCGTGGGCCGGGTGTCGTGGCGTTCGATGAGTCGCAGCCCGGCCGCCGCGATCCAGCCGCCGATCGCGTCGGGCGCGCGCAGACCGAGGCGCTCGGCGAAGTCCGACATGATGAGCCAGCCCTCGCCGCGTTCGGTGAGGTGCGCGGCCAGGCCGTCGAGGAAGCCGCGCAGCATGCGGCTGTCCGGGTCGTAGACGGCATGCTCCACCGGCGAGCTCGGCCGCGCCGGCAGCCAGGGCGGATTGCACACCACCAGATCGAAGCGCGCGTCGGGGTAGAGATCCTGCTGGCGCAGTTCCACCTGCCGGCCCACCTTCAGGCGCGCGATGTTGTCGGCCGCGCAGGCGAGCGCGCGCGGATCCTGGTCGACGGCCAGCACGCGCAGGCCGCGGCGCGCCAGCAGCGCCGCCAGCACGCCGGTGCCGGTGCCGAGGTCCAGCGCCGTCTGCGCGCCCTCGGGCAGCGGCGCGCGCGCCACCAGGTCCACGTATTCGCCGCGCACGGGCGAGAACACGCCGTAATGCGGATGGATGTGGGCGCCGCCCAGCGCCGCGATCGGCACGCCCTTGCGGCGCCATTCGTAGGCGCCGATCAGGCCCTGCAGCTCGCGCAGCGAAATCAGGTAGGGCGCTTCGGCCGTGCCGTGCGCCTGCGCGCAGGCCTCGGCCACGTCCGGCGCGCGGCGCAGTCCGATCACGTCGCCCGCCTGCACCTCGATCAGCAGCAGGCCCAGCGTGCGGGCGCGCTGCGCCTGGCGCATGCGGTGTTGATTGAAGGCGTCGAGCAGGCTGTCGGCGGGCTTGACGCGGCGCTTGTCGAAGCGCCGGGCCATGGCCTGCAGCAGCTGGCGGGCATTCTGGAAGTCGGCGCGCCACAGGATGCCGGTGCCCTCGCTGGCCAGGCGGAAGGCCTGGTCGGCGGTCAGGGTGTCGTCGGCCGGCACGATGCGGCGCGGCACCGGGGCCGCGCTCTCCGACTGCCAGCGCGCCTGGCGCTCGACGCCGTCTTCGGTCCAGGAGGCGAGTGCGGCACTCATCGGGCGCTCCGGGAAGGGGCGGCGGGCAGGGGCGGGGCGAGCAGGCGGGGCATGGCGGAATTCCGGCGGTACAGCCCCGCAATGTAGCAGTTTCGCCCGCCGCCAGCGTGGCGGCGAGTCAGGCGCGCACCCCGTGCGGGGGCGCGCGCCGCCGTGGCTCAATGGAACAGCAGCACGGCCTTCTGCAGCGTGATCCAGATGCCCCACGCCAGCGGGATGCCGACGCAGGCCCAGGCGAACAGCACCAGCGCGGCGGGCGTGCGGAAGGTCGAGCGGCCCTCGCCGTGCACTTCGGCGCGCACGGCGCGTTCGTGCGCCAGGGCCTTCTCGTGCGCCAGCTCCTCGTCGGTCATGAAGTACTTCTTGTTGACCGGGCGGATCGCCAGGTTGCACAGGAAGCCCAGCACCAGCATGCCGGCCAGGATGTACATGGTCGTGTCGTAGACCTGCGCCCGCGGCACCTTGATCGAGAGCTGGTATTCGCGGATGTAGTTCACCAGCACCGGGCCGAAGATGCCGGCGGCCGACCAGGCCGTGAGCAGGCGGCCGTGGATCGCGCCCACCATCTGCGTGCCGAACAGATCGGCCAGGTAGGCCGGCACGGTGGCGAAGCCGCCGCCGTACATCGACAGGATCACGCAGAAGGCGATCACGAACAGCGCCAGGGCCCCCGCGTGGGCGGTCCAGGGCACGCTGGCGTACAGCACGATGCCCAGCACGAAGAAGGTCGCGTAGGTCAGCTTGCGGCCGAGCTTGTCGGACAGGCTGGCCCAGAAGAAGCGGCCGCCGATGTTGAACAGGCTGAGCAGGCCGGTGAAGCCCGCGCCGATGGCGGCGATGCTGGCGAGCTGCGCCTTGTCGAGCTGACCGTAGCCGAGGTCGGGCAGGTTGATGAGCCGGCCGCCGAACACTTCCTGCAGCAGCGGCGAGGCCATGCCGAGAATGCCGATGCCGGCCGTCACGTTCAGGCACAGCGCCCACCACACCAGCCAGAACTGCGGGATGCCCCAGACGCGTTTCACGTGCACGTGGCCGTGCGTGATCATGGCGTTGCTGCCCTGCCTGGCGGGCGGATTCCAGCCCTCGGGCTTCCAGCCGGTGGGCGGCACGCGGTACCCCATGGCGCCCGACATCATGAACACGAAGTAGATCGCGGCCATGGTGAGGAAGGTCTGCCACACGCCGGGAGAGGTGGGCGTGGCGAAGTGGCGCATCAGCAGGTCGGCCAGCGGCGCGCCGATCATGGCGCCGCCGCCGAAGCCCATGATGGCCATGCCGGTCGCCATGCCGCGGCGGTCGGGGAACCACTTGATCAGCGTGCTGACCGGCGAGATGTAGCCCAGCCCCAGGCCGATGCCGCCGATCACGCCGGAGCCCAGCCACAGCATCCACATCTGGTGTAGGTAGACGCCGATGGCGGAGATCACCAGGCCGCCGCACCAGCACAGCGCCGACACCACGCCGGCCTTGCGCGGACCCGCGCGTTCGAGCCAGCCGCCCCACAGCGCGGCCGAACAGCCCAGCAGCACGAAGAACAGCGTGTACATCCAGCCCATCGTCGAGATGCGCCAGTCGCATTGCGTGGTGAAGAGCTCCGCCATCAGGCTCATGTCGGCCGGGCAGGCCAGCGGCGCGGCGCCGCCCACCGCCTTGGACAGGGGCAGCCAGAACACCGAGAAGCCATAGGCCATGCCGATGCAGAGGTGGATGGCCAGGGCGGCCGGTGGCACCAGCCAGCGGGAGAATCCCGGCCCGGCGATGGTGCGTTCTTTACTCAGGAACCCCGGCCGGTGGCCGGGCAGGTCCAATGCAGCGGTGTCACTCATGACGTCTCCTCAGGGGGTGGGCTTTATAGCCCATGGCGCGGGCGCTTGCCATCGCGAACGACGGCGCGCCTTCTGCTTCGGCCGGCCGGCACCCGGCACGGCCCGAAACGGGGGGGCGGAAACCTCAGGCGGACGTCGCCACGCGGGTCGCGAAGCGCCCCGTGTCGGCCTGCACCGCGCGCAGGACCAGGGGGTGCAGCGGCACCGCGCCCTGGCCGTCGGGATGCGCGGCGAGCCAGCTCAGGAGCTCGGTGCGCATGCGGGGTTCCCAGAATTTCTGGATGTGGTTGGCCACGCCCTCGATCGCCTCGGCCTGGTCGGGGTAGGCATCGAAGTAGTCGCCGATGCGGTTGGCCATGCGGATCAGATTGACGGGGTCCATGAGGAGGCTCGCGGGTGGGTCAGGGCCGGATGCGTTCCGGATGACTGTAGAGGGTGGCGTCGGCGTTGCGGGCAAAGCCGGCCAGCGTGAGATTGGCCTGGCGCGCCAGCCGGATCGCCAGCGCGGTGGGAGCGGATACGGCGGCCAGCACGCCGATGCGCGCGGCGGCCGTCTTCTGCACCATTTCGAAGCTGGCGCGGCTGGAGACCAGCGCGATGCCGGTGTCCGCCGGCAGCCCGGCGCGCGCCAGCGCACCGATGAGCTTGTCGAGCGCGTTGTGGCGGCCCACGTCTTCGCGCACGAGCCGGACCGCGCCCTCGGCGTCGGCCCAGCCGGCCGCGTGCGTGGCGCCGGTCAGGTCGTGCAGGCGCTGGTGCGCACGCAGGCCGCGCATGGCCGCCAGCAGCACCTGCGCCGGGATCGGCGCGCCGTCGGGCAGCGGCGCGACCGGCCGCAGCACCTCGGGCAGCGTTTCGACGCCGCACAGGCCGCAGCCGGTGCGGCCCGCCATCGCGCGGCGGCGTTCCTTCAAACGGACCAGGCAGGCGCTCGAGATCTCGAGCTGCACCACGATGCCGTCCGGGCGCGGATCGAGGTCGATGCCGCGCACGTCGCTCATGCCGCCCACGATGCCTTCGGTGAGCGAGAAGCCCAGCGCGAAGTCTTCGAGGTGCGAGGGCGTGGCGAGCATGGTGGCGTGGCTGATGCCGTTGTACTCGAGCGCGACGGGCGTTTCCTCGGCCACGTGATCCGTCTGCGCCGCCTCGGCGAGCGCGCCGGCACGGATGCGCACGACCTGCGTGTCCGTGCTGTCGGGCCAGGCGGGGGCGGGGCGGTTCGGTTGGCTGTCCATGGCGTCGGGCTCCGTGTCGGGGTTACTTCCCCGCCAGCGCGCCTGCGGTCTCGCGGGTGCGTTCGGCCAGCAGCCGCTGCTGCAGATCGGCCTCGCGCGACCAGCGCTGCTGCCATTCGGAGGGTTGCGACACGCGCGTGACCTGCACCGCCGTCACCTTGTATTCCGGGCAGTTGGTGGCCCAGTCGGAGCTGTCGGTGGTCACGACGTTGGCGCCGGACTCGGGGAAGTGGAAGGTGGTGTATACCACGCCCGGTTGCACCCGGTCGGTGAGGGTGGCGCGCAGCACGGTCTCGCCCGCGCGGCTCTGGATGCCGACCCAGTCGCCCTCGGCCACGCCGCGGTCCTCGGCATCCTGCGGATGGATCTCCAGCACGTCCTCGCCATGCCACATCACGTTGGGCGTGCGGCGCGTCTGCGCGCCCACGTTGTATTGCGACAGGATGCGGCCGGTCGTGAGCAGCAGCGGATAGCGGCGCGTGCTGCGCTCGTCGGTCGGCACGTAGCGCGTGATCATGAAGCGGCCCTTGCCGCGCACGAACGCGTCGATGTGCATGATGGGCGTGCCGTCGGGCGCGTCTTCGTTGCACGGCCACTGCAGGCTGCCCATGCGCTCGAGCTTGGCATAGCTCACGCCGTGGAAGGTGGGCGTGAGGCGCGCGATCTCGTCCATGATCTCGCTCGGATGGGCGTAGTTCATCGGATAGCCCAGCGCGTTCGACAGCGCCATGGTCACTTCCCAGTCGGCCAGGCCGTTCTTCGGCTCCATCACCTTGCGCACCCGCGAGATGCGGCGCTCGGCGTTGGTGAAGGTGCCGTCTTTCTCGAGGAACGACGAGCCGGGCAGGAACACGTGCGCGTATTTCGCGGTTTCGTTGAGGAACAGATCCTGCACCACGATGCACTCCATGGCCGACAGCGCGGCGGCCACGTGCTGCGTGTTGGGATCCGACTGCACGATGTCCTCGCCCTGGCAGTACAGGCCCTTGAACGAGCCGGCCAGCGCCGCCTCGAACATGTTGGGAATGCGCAGGCCGGGCTCGGGCTGCAGCGTCACGCCCCAGTCGGCCTCGAACTGGCGCCGGGTCAGGTCGTCGCCGATGTGGCGGTAGCCCGGCAGCTCGTGCGGGAACGAACCCATGTCGCACGAGCCCTGCACGTTGTTCTGGCCGCGCAGCGGATTCACGCCCACGCCCTCGCGGCCGATGTTGCCGGTGGCCATGGCGAGGTTGGCGATCGCCATCACGGTGGTGGAACCCTGGCTGTGTTCGGTCACGCCCAGGCCGTAGTAGATCGCGCCGTTGCCGCCGCCCGCGTAGAGCCGCGCGGCGCCGCGCACGGCCGCCGCCGGCACGCCGGTGATCTCCTGCATGGCTTCGGGCGAGTTCTCGGGCAGGGCGGCGAAGGCCGCCCATTGCTCGTAGGCCTTGGTCTCGCAGCGCTCGGTCACGAAGGCCTGGTCGACCAGCCCTTCGGTGACGATCACGTGCGCCAGCGAGGTCAGCAGCGCGGTGTTGGTGCCGGGCCGCACCTGCAGATGGAAGTCGGCCTTGATGTGGGGCGAGCTCACCAGCTCGATGCGGCGCGGGTCGATCACGATCAGGCGCGCGCCCTGGCGCAGCCGGCGCTTCAGGCGCGAGGCGAACACCGGATGGCCGCTGCTGGGGTTGGCGCCCATCACGATCACCACGTCGGCATGCATCACCGAGTCGAAGGTCTGCGTGCCGGCCGATTCGCCCAGCGTCTGCTTCAGGCCATAGCCGGTGGGCGAGTGGCACACCCGCGCGCAGGTATCGACGTTGTTGGTGTTGAAGGCGGCGCGCACGAGCTTCTGCACCAGCCAGGTCTCTTCGTTGGTGCAGCGCGACGAGGTGATGCCGCCGACGGCGTCGCGGCCATGCGCGGCCTGGATCCGGCGGAACTCCGAGGCCGCGTGGTTGATGGCCTCGTCCCACGAGACCTCCTGCCAGGGATCCGTGATGCGCTGGCGGATCATGGGCTTGAGCACGCGTTCCTTGTGGGTGCTGTAGCCCCAGGCGAAGCGGCCCTTCACGCACGAGTGGCCGCGATTGGCCTGGCCGTCTTTCCAGGGCACCATGCGCACCAGCTCCTGGCCCTTCATCTCGGCCTTGAAGCCGCAGCCCACGCCGCAGTAGGCGCAGGTCGTGATGACCGAGTGTTCGGCCTGGCCCATCATGATGACGGTCTTTTCCTGCAGCGTCGCGGTCGGACAGGCCTGCACGCAGGCGCCGCACGACACGCACTCGCTCTCCATGAAGGGCTGGTCCTGGCCCGGCGACACGCGCGAGTCGAAGCCCTTGCCGGAGATCGTGAGCGCGAAGGTGCCCTGCGTTTCCTCGCAGGCGCGCACGCAGCGGTTGCACACGATGCACTTCGAGGGGTCGTAGCTGAAGTAGGGGTTGGACTCGTCTTTCTGGTCGTGCAGGTGGTTGGCGCCGGCGAAGCCGTAGCGCACGTTGCGCAGGCCCACCACGCCGGCCATGTCCTGCAGCTCGCAGTCGCCGTTGGCCGGGCAGGTCAGGCAGTCGAGCGGATGATCGGAGATGTAGAGCTCCATCACGCCGCGGCGCAGGTCGTGCAGCTTGGCGTTTTCGGTGGTCACCACCATGCCGTCTTCGGCGGGCGTGGTACAGGAGGCCGGATAGCCGCGCCGGCCCTCGATCTGCACCAGGCACAGCCGGCACGAGCCGAAGGGCTCGAGGCTGTCGGTGGCGCACAGCTTGGGGATGTTGATGCCGGCCTCGGCCGCGGCCCGCATCACCGAGGTGCCTTCCGGCACCTGCACGGGCTGGCCGTCGATGGTGAGGGTGACGAGGCGGGTGGCGGTGCGCGCGGGCGTGCCGAGGTCGCGGTCGCGCTTGATCACGGTTTCGAACATGGCGGTCTCCGGGTCAGGCGGGCTGGGCCGCGGTGATGAGGCCGAAGTCGGCCGGGAAATGATCGAGCGCGGACAGCACCGGGAACGGCGCCATGCCGCCCAGCGCGCACAGCGAGCCGCCCAGCATGGTGTCGCACAGGTCGCGCAGCAGCACCACCTGCTGCTCGCGCGCCGGCCCGCCTTCGATGATGCGGTCGATGGTCTCGACGCCGCGCGTCGAGCCGATCCGACAGGGCGTGCACTTGCCGCAGGATTCGATGGCGCAGAATTCCATCGCGTAGCGCGCCATGTGCGCCATGTCGACCGTGTCGTCGAACGCCACCAGCCCGCCGTGGCCGATCATGGCCGAGATGCGCGCATAGCCTTCGTAGTCGAGCGGCTCGTCCCACAGCGATTCGGGCAGATACGCGCCCAGCGGTCCGCCCACCTGCACGGCCTTGAGCGGCCGGCCGCTGGCCGAGCCGCCGCCGAAGTCGTAGAGCAGCTCGCGCAGCGTCAGGCCGAAGGCCTTCTCGACCAGCCCGCCCTGGCGCAGGTTGCCGGCGAGCTGGAACGGCAGCGTGCCGTGCGAGCGGCCCACGCCGAACTCGCGGTAGTAGGCCGCGCCGTGCGCCAGGATCGTGGGCACCGTGGCCAGCGAGATCACGTTGTTGATCACCGTGGGCTGGCCGAACAGGCCCTGGACCGCGGGCAGGGGCGGCTTGGCGCGCACCACGCCGCGCTTGCCTTCCAGGCTTTCGAGCAGCGAGGTTTCCTCGCCGCAGATGTAGGCGCCGGCGCCCATGCGCACCTCGAGGTCGAAGGCGCGGCCGCTGCCGTGGATGTCGGTGCCGAGCCAGCCGACCTCGCGCGCGCGGCGGATGGCCGCGCGCAGCGTGGCCACCGCCTGCGGGTACTCGGAGCGCACGTAGATGTAGCCCTGCGTGGCGCCCACGCCGAGGCCGGCGATGGTCATGCCCTCGATCAGCGCGTAGGGGTCGCCCTCCATCAGCAGGCGGTCGGCGTAGGTGCCCGAGTCGCCTTCGTCGGCATTGCAGACGATGTATTTGCGCTGGCCCGGCGCGCTCAGCACGGTCTTCCACTTGATGCCGGTGGGGAAGGCCGCGCCGCCGCGGCCGCGCAGGCCGGCGTCGGTGACCTCCTGCACGATGGCCTCGGCCGGCATGCGCAGCGCGCGTTCGAGCCCGGCCAGGCCGCCGTGGGCGGCGTAGTCCTGGATCGACAGCGGATCGGTGATGCCGACGCGGGCGAACGTGAGGCGCTCCTGGCGGGCGAGATAGGGAATGGCGTCGGTCAGGCCGTGGCACAGCGGATGGGCGGCGCCGTCGAGCCAGCCGGCGGCGAACAGGCCGTCGAGATCCTCGCGCTGCACCGGGCCATAGGCGACCCGCCCGGCGGGCGTGGCGATCTCGACCAGGGGCTCGAGCCAGAGCAGGCCGCGCGAGCCGTTGCGCACGATCTCGACCGGCCGTGCCTGCGCCTCGGCGCGGCGCGCGATCTCGGCGGCGATCAGGTCGGCGTCGAGCGCCAGGGCCGAGGCGTCGCGCGGCACGAAGATGCGCACCAGCGCGGGCTCGGTGCGGGGCGTGACGATGGGCGCGTTCATGCCGGCTCCTTCAGGGTGCGGGCCAGCAGCGCGTCGAAGCGCGCGGGCGTGACACGGGCGTGCGGCTGGCCGTCGATCAGCATGGCCGGCGACTGGGCGCACAGGCCCAGGCAATACACCGGCTCCAGCGTGACCTCGCCGTCGGCGCTGTGCTGGTGGAAGTCGCAGCCCAGGCGGCCGCGGGCATGGCCGGCGAGCGCGTCGGCGCCCATGGCCTGACAGGCCTCGGCGCGGCACAGCTGCACCACGTGGCGGGCGGCCGGCTCGGTGCGGAAGTGGGGGTAGAAGCTGATCACGCCGTGCACCTCGGCCCGGGACAGGTTCAGCATCTCGGCGATGGTCTGGACCGTCTCGGGCGGAATACAGCCCAGCTCGTCCTGGATGGCATGCAGGATCGGCAGCAGCGCGCCGGGTTCGTGCTGATGCTCGGCCGTGAGGCGCGCCGCGGCGGCGATGGCAGGGGTGGCCTGGGCCGCGCGGTCGCGCGCCAGGTCGCCGCCACGCGCACCGGCGCTGGAGGCGAGATCGGCTTTGGCCGGTGGGTGGGCCATGGCAGTCTCCTAGCGGCTGCGCGCGGGGCGCAACCTTTGTTGTGATTTGCGGCCGCGCTGGCTAATATGCATGGAAAAACATATTAATCAGGATGGGTGTCTGGAACGCCGCTCGAGCGGACCTTGGTGTCGGGCGTTGTGTGCAGCGCAACATCCCGGTTTGCAAGGCTTTTTCGTTTCCAGCCGCTGTTTTGGCGCTACTCTAATCGCGTCCGTGGCTGGCTTCAATATGAATTAAATGACATATAAATTCCGCATCGGCCTGCAGCCGCAGTGGGTGCTCGAGGGGCTGGACCCCGACGAGCCGGGCGACGGCCGCTCGCTGCACGACCTGCTCTCGCTGCTGGCGGCGATCGACGCCACCGGCCACATCGCGGGCGCCTGCAAGGCCTGCGGCCTGTCGTACCGCCACGGCTGGGGCGTGCTGCGCCGGTTCGAGGCGCTGTTCGGCACCACGCTCATCGTCACGCGCCGGCGCCAGGGCACGCAGCTCTCGCCATTCGCCGAGCGCCTGCTGTGGGCCAACCGCCGCATCGCCGCGCGCCTCATGCCCACGCTCGATAGCCTCTCGTCCGAGCTGCAGGAAGAGCTCGAACGCCTGTTGCCGCAGGCGCGCACGCACCTGCGCCTGCATGCCAGCCACGGCTTCGCGGTCGAGGCGCTGATGCAGCATTGGGGCGACCGCGAGCCCGGCGTGGAGCTGCGCTACCGCACGGCGGTGGAGGCGCTGGCCTCGCTGGAGCGCGGCGACTGCGACCTGGCCGGCTTCCAGGTGCCGCTGGGCGAGTTCGAGCGCGACATCTTCGCCAACTACGCGCAGTGGCTGCACCGCGACGAGCATCTGCTGATCCATCTCGCCGTGCGCAATACCGGACTGTTCACGGTGGCCGACAACCCCAAGCAGATCCTGGGCATCACCGACCTGGCGCGCCCGGACGTGCGCTTCGTCAACCGGCAGCCCGGCTCCAGCACCCGTTATCTGGTGCACCTGATGCTGCAGCGCGCCGGCATCGAGGTGGAATCGGTGCAGGGCTTCCAGACCAACGAATTCACCCACATGGCGATCGCGGCCCACATCGCCAGCGGCATGGCCGACACCGGCGTGGGCGTGGAGACCGCGGCGCGCCGCTTCGGCCTGGCTTTCATCCCGCTGGTGCGCGAGCGTTACTTTTTTGCGATCCGCAAGAGCGCGCTCGACAGCCCGGCCATGCAGGATTTCCTGGCCTTCCTGCGCAGTCCCGGCTATGTCCGATATGTGTCCGAGCTGGTGGGCTACGACGCGAGCGCGACCGGCCGGCTCCAGACCGTGCAGGAGGCATTCGCCTGAGCCCCTTGCGCGGCCGCAAGGCTCGCGCTGCCGCCCTGGCGCTATGATGAGCACCATGAGTTCCGTGATCTACCTGACCGACGCCCGCGTGGCGACCCTGCCCGAGGCCGATCCGCCCGCGGCGGGCGCGCCCGTGCGCGACACGCGCGCACGGCCCTTGCGCGACCTGCGCATCTCGGTCACCGATCGCTGCAATTTCCGCTGCACCTACTGCATGCCGCGCGAGGTCTTCGACCAGGACTACGCCTTCATGCCGCATTCGGCGTTGCTGTCGTTCGAGGAGATCACGCGGCTGGCGCGCCTGTTCGCCCAGCTCGGCACCGAAAAGATCCGCCTCACCGGCGGCGAGCCGCTGCTGCGCAAGCACATCGAAACGCTGATCGCCATGCTGGCCGCGCTGCGCACGCCCGCGGGCGATCCGCTCGAGCTCACGCTCACCACCAACGGCAGCCTGCTGGCGCGCAAGGCGCGCGCGCTGGCCGACGCGGGCCTCACGCGCGTCACGGTCAGTCTCGACGCGCTCGACGCCTCGCGCTTCACCGACATGACCGACAGCCGCGTCACGCCCGACGACGTGCTGCGCGGCATCGATGCCGCCGCCGACGCCGGGCTCACGCCGGTCAAGGTCAACATGGTGGTGCGGCGCGGCCTGAACGACGACCAGATCCTGCCGATGGCGCGGCGCTTCCGCGGCAGCGGCCACATCCTGCGCTTCATCGAATACATGGACGTGGGCAGCACCAACGGCTGGAACCTGGCCGAGGTGGTGCCCAGCGCCGAGGTGGTGCAGCGCATCGCCGAACACTACCCGGTCGAGCCCTGTACCGAGCCGGCCATGGGCCGGGTCGCGCAGCGCTGGCGCTATGCCGACGGGACCGGCGAGATCGGGCTGATCTCGAGCGTGACCGAGGCCTTTTGCGGCGGTTGCACGCGCGCGCGCCTGTCGCCCGAGGGCAAGCTGTTCCTGTGCCTGTTCGCCAACAGCGGCCACGACCTGCGCGATCTGCTGCGCGGTCACGCCGACGATGCCCGCGTGCTGCGCGTGCTGTCCGGCATCTGGCAGGGCCGCACCGACAACTACTCCGAACGCCGCGCCCAGCACGACGGGCCCGCGCGCGACCGGATCGAAATGAGCTACATCGGTGGCTGAACCCGTGCCCGACTCCGACGCCGACCTGCGCGCGGCCGCCGCGATCGCGCGCGGCCACGTCGCCGGCCTGATCCTGGCCGGCGGCCAGGGGCAGCGCGTCAATGCCGCGGACAAGGGCCTCCTGGCCTGGCGCGGCGAGCCGCTCGTGTCGCACGTGGCGCGCCGGCTGGCGCCGCAGGTGGGCCGTCTCATCGTGAGCGCCAACCGCAACCAGGACACCTACGCGCACTACGGCGAGGTGGTGGGCGACGATGCGGCGCTCGGCGCCTGGCAGGGCCCGCTGGCAGGCGTGGCGGCGGGGCTGGCCGCCTGGCGCGAGGGCTGGCTGGTGTGCGTGCCCTGCGACACGCCGCTGATTCCCGACACGCTGGCGGCGCGCCTGATCGGCGCGGCGGCGCGGGCGGGCTGCAGGGTGGGCGTGGCCAGTTCGCTGGGCCGGCGCCACGCGGTCTGCATGGCGGTGCGGGCAGAGGCGCTCGACGGCCTGCGGGCCTACCTGGCCGGGGGCGATCGCAAGGTCGCGCTGTGGCAGGAGCAGGCGGGCTGTGTCGAAGTGCCCTTCGACGACCAGCCCGCGGCCTTTCTCAACCTGAATACGGCCGAAGACTTCGCGTTCGCGCAGTCCTGAGCCGCCGCGCTCACGCCAGCCAGTGGCGCAGGTCGTAGTAGCGCACCACGTCGCCGTCATTGACGGTTTCGTCGGCCGGCAGGCGCGCCAGCCCGGTGCACCACGGCAACGAACTCATCACCCCGGAGCCCTGGTGCGGATAGAGCTGCAGCTCGCCGCCCGCCTCGCCATCGTGGCGCTGCACGCGCACGAACTCGGCGCGGTCGTCGCGGCGCGGCGCCGGCGTGCGCAGCTTCAGCCGCGACACCGGCGGCAGCACCTCGGTGCGGCCCTGCATGCGGCGGATCAGCGGCGACACCAGCACCGTGAACACGGCGAAGGCCGACACCGGATTGCCCGGCAGCGACACCACCGGCTTGCCGTCCACGTGGGCCAGCGCCACCGGCTTGCCCGGCTTCATGCGCACCTTCCACAGTGCCAGGGTGGCGCCGAGCGCTTCGAGCGCCGGCTTGACCAGGTCGCGCTCGCCCACCGACACCCCGCCCACGCTCAGCACCAGGTCGCATTCGCGCAGCAGCGTCTGCAGCGCCTCGCGCGTGTCGGCCTCCTCGTCGCGCGCATGCAGCACGTGCGCGACCTCGGCGCCCACGCCCTCGAGCAGCGTGGCCAGCATCGGCGCATTGGAGTTGTAGATCTGGGCCTCGGCTCGCGGCAGGCCCGGATTGACGAGCTCGTCGCCGGTGGTCAGCACGCCGACCCGCAGGCGGCGGAACACGCGCACCTGCGCGATGCCCTGCGAGGCCAGCAGCGCGATGTGTCCGGCGCCCAGCACCGTGCCGGCGGCGACGATCTGTTTGCCGGCCGTGGTGTCTTCGCCGCGCTTGCGCACGTGCTGGCCGGGGCGGATCGCCGCGGTGACCTCGACGTGGCCGTCGGCCTCGCGCGTGTCTTCCTGCATGATGATCGTGTCGGCGCCCGGCGGAATCAGGCTGCCGGTGAAGAGCCGGGTGGCGTGGCCGGGCAGGGCGGGCTGCGGCGCCTCGCCCGCGTACACGCGCTGCTGGATCGGCAGCGGCGTGCCGGCCGCCAGGTCGGCGTGGCGCACGGCATAGCCGTCCATCGCGCTGTTGTCGGCGGGCGGCAGATCCAGCGTGGCGACGATGTCTTCGGCCAGCACGCGGCCGGCCAGCAGGCGCAGCGACAGCGATTCGGTGGCGGCGACGGGGCCGGCGGCGTCGAGCAGTTGGGCCTGGGCCTGATCGAATTCCAGCATGGTCATTCCTCGGCGTCGCGGCGGCGGAACTGCGTGGCGAAGTTGCAGGGCTTCTGGTCGCTGTCGAGCTGCTCGCGGATGATGCCGTCCCAGGCGGTCTGGCAGGCGCTGTTGGAGCCGGGCATGCAGAAGATCAGCGTGTCGTTGGCGTAGCCGGCGATGGCGCGCGACTGCACGGTGGAGCTGCCGATCTCGGCGTAGGAGAGCTGGCGGAACAGCTCGCCGAAGCCGTCGATCTCCTTGTCGAACAGCACGCGGATGGCCTCGGGCGTGCTGTTGCGCGGCGAGAAGCCGGTGCCGCCGCTGGTGAGGATCACCTGCACTTCGGGATCGGCGATCCATTCGCTGACGATGCGGCGGATCTGATAGAGATTGTCGGGCACGATGTCACGCCGCACGCATTGATGGCCGGCGTGCGCCAGCGAATGCGCGAGCAGGTTGCCGGAGGTGTCGTTGCCCGCCGTGCGCGAGTCGCTCACGGTGAGCACCGCGCAGGCCAATGACACTTTTTCTTTGTTTTCGGTATCCATCAGATCTCCTTGGGATGTGCCGGTAGGCCCTGCCAGGACTCGGTGCGCTCGGCGTCGGCAGCGCGCTGCTCGACCCAGAAGCTTTCACCGGAGGCCAGCGATTCGCGCTTCCAGAAGGGCGCGCGCGTCTTGAGGGCGTCGATGATGAACTCGCAACCGCGAAAGGCGTCGCCGCGATGGGCGCTGGCGACGCCGACGAACACGATGCGCGCGCCGCGCTCGAGCCGCCCGACCCGGTGCATGATGAGCGTGGCCGACAGCGGCCAGCGCTCGCGCGCGGTCTGGGCGATGGCCTCGAGCTCGCGCTCGCACATGCCGGGATAGTGTTCGAGGTGCAGGGCGTCGGTCGGCGCGTCGGGCGCGAAGTCGCGCACGTAGCCGGTGAAGGTGACGACCGCACCGGGATTGCCGGCCGCGTCGACCAGCCGCGCCTTGAGCGCCGCTTCGTCGAAGTCGGCTTCCTGGACGAGGATCATGCTGGATTCCTTGGGGGGCGGGGGAGGCTCAGCCTCCGGTGACCGGCTCGAACACCGCGACCTCGTCGCCGGGGCGGATCTCGGCCTCGGGCTTGGCGTGGGTCTGGTTGATCGCCAGCTTGAGCCGCCGCGCCGCGCCCAGCTGCGGGTAGTGCGCGGTGAGGGCGGCGAGCAACTCGGCGCCGGTGGTGGGGCCGACCAGCGGCCAGGCCTCGGCGCGCTTGCCGGTCAGTTCGGCGACACGTGCGAAATACAGCAGGTCAATCGTTGCGCCATTCACCACTTTTCCCTCCCGCCTTGTATTGCAGGCGTACCTGTTCGATCACGATCGCCTTGTCGGCGGCCTTGCACATGTCGTAGATGGTGAGCGCGGCCACGCTGCAGGCGGTCATGGCTTCCATCTCGACACCGGTCTTGTAGCTGGTGCGGCAGGTGGCGCGGATGTCGACGCGGTGGGCCGCGTCGTCGAGCGAGAACTCCACGCCCACGAAGGCGAGCGGCAGGCTGTGGCACAGCGGGATCAGCTCGGCGCAGCGCTTGGCGGCCAGGATGGCGGCGACGCGCGCGGTGTTCAGCACTTCGCCCTTGCCCTGGCCGGGCGCCGTGAGCAGCCCATAGGCATGCGGGTTCATGCGCACGCTGGCGGCGGCGATGGCGATGCGGTCGGTGTCGTGCTTGGCGCCGACGTCGACCATGCGGACCTGCCCGTCTTCATCGAGGTGGCTGAGAGCGGGCAGCCCGGGGGCGTCCGCGGGAGAAGAGCCGGACATGGACGGGACCTTCTGAATGGTTAAGGAATGCAAGGGCGGCCGGGTTGGACGGCGCGCGATCACCCTATGATAGACGAGCCGTAAACGGGGCGCGATAATCCCCCGCAACACACGTCGGGAGTCGCCAAATGCCCTTGCACCTGCCTGCACTGCGGGTTTCACGCCGGATGCTGAAGATCCTGGCGTGGGTGGTGGGGGTGGCGCTGGTGCTGGCGGGGCTGGCCGCGTGGCAGGTGCCCAAGCTGCTGCGCGGCGCGCTCACCGAAAACGTCGCGCAGTTGCTGGGCCGCGACGTCAGCGTCGGCGACATCTCCTTCAATCCCTTCACCCTCACCGTGCGGGCCCGCGACCTCGCCGTGGCACAGCCCGGCGGCGCCGAGCCGCTCGCAAAGATCGGACTGGTCGACATCAGCGCCGCCTGGCGCTCGATCGTGTTCTTCGCCCCGGTGGTCGACCGCGTGCGCCTGGTCGACCCGCAGATCGCGCTGGTGCGCGACGAGGTCACGCGCTTCAACTTCTCCGACGTCCAGGAACGGCTCGCGGCCATGGCCGCCGCCGAGCCCGAAACCGAGGGCAAGGCGGGCGGCCTGCCGCGCTTCTCGCTCAACAATCTCAGCCTCGAAGGCGGGGTCGTCACGCTCGACGACAAGGTCACCGGCCGCCAGCAGCGCATCGACGAGATCACGCTGGGCGTGCCCTTCGTGTCGACCTTCGGCTATGCCGCCGACGTGGACGTGCTGCCCAAGGTGCACATGCGCATCAACGGCAGCGCCTTCGACATCGACGGCACCGCGCGGCCCTTCGACAAGGTGCCGGTGTCCACGCTGAACGTCAGCTTTGCCGGGCTCGAGCTCGAAAAATGGGCCGACATCTGGCCCCTGCCGCTGCCCGTCGCGCTCAAGCGCGGGCTGCTCGACACCGACCTGCAGGTGCGCTTCGAACAGCCGGCCGGCGCCGCGCCGGTGATCCGGGTGGTGGGCGATGCCGGCCTGCGCCAGGTCGACGTGCGCGAGACCTCGGGCGAGGCGCTGCTGGGCTGGAGCACGCTGGTGCTGCGCCGCATCTCGGTCGAGCCGATGGCGCGCAAGCTCTATGTCGGCGAGGTCGAGCTCTGGTCGCCCCAGGCCCAGACGCGGCGCTACGCCGACCAGCGCGTGAACTGGCTCGAGGTGATCAACGGCCTGCAGAAGCTCGGCGATCCGAACACCGAGCCGGCGAAGAAGGTGGCGCCGGCCAGCCAGGCCAGGCCGGCCGCGCCGCCCGTCGAGGGCGCGGTCCAGGTGGCGCAGGCCGGCGCCGCGCAGCCGTCGCGGCCTTCGCAGCCGTCTCAGCCGTCGCAGCCTTCCCAGGCCTCGCAGCCCTCGTTGCCCGCGCAACCGTCGCCCTCGCGGCCATCGTTGCCGTCGCAACCGTCTCGACCTTCGCAGGCTTCCCAGCCCTCGCAGCCCGCCCAGCCCGCGGGCGCCTCGCGGCCGTCGTCGCCGTCGCAGCCCGCGCAGCCGTCCGTGCCCTCGCAGCCGTCGCTGCCCGGGGCGGCTGCCCCCGCTGGCGCCGCGGTGGCGTCGGCCACGACGGCCGTGCCGGAGCCGGGCTCGGCCCCGCCGGCGGCCGAGCCGCCCGAGCCCGCGCCCTGGCATGTAGTGGTCGATGCGGTGAATGTGCACGACGGCGAGCTGCGGCTGCGCGATGCCGGCAGCGGCCTCGACTACCTGGTCAGCGGCCTGGCGCTCACGGTCGAGGGCGTGGAGCTGCCGCAGCCCAAGGACCGGCCGATCCTGCTCTGGGCCTCGATGGACAACACCACCGACGGCGGCTGGCTGCGCGCCCGTGGGCCGCTGGTGCTGCAGCCGCTCTCGCTGGACCTGGACCTGCGCCTGGCCAACGTCGCGCTGGCGCCGTTCGCGCCCGCGGTGCGCAGCGTCGCGCCCATCGTGCTGCAGGACGGCCGGGTGGCGCTCGATGCGCGGCTGCGCATGGTGCAGCAGGGCGAGGTGAACGTGATTTCCGCCGCCGGCGTGAAGGCCAGCCTGTCGCGGCTGGCCCTGCGCGACGAGGGCATGAAGCCCGCGGTGGACGTGAAGCTGGGCCAGCTCGACCTGGGCGTGGACCAGCTCACGCTGGGCCCGCAGCCCGCCAATTTCACGCTCAGTGCCAAGGACATCCAGGGCCCGGGCCAGCTCGCGCTCAAAGGCAGCTTCACGACCCAGCCGCTGTCGCTCAAGACCTCGGTCGACCTCGCGGGCCTGAATCTCACGCCCTTCACACCCTATGTGGCCTCGAGCCTGAACGCCACCGTGCGGTCGGTGGTGGTGGGCGCCAAGGGCGAGGCCAGCTATGCCGGCAGCGGCAACACGCTCAAGGCCAGCTGGTCCGGCGCGGTCGACGTGACCGACCTGGATCTCGAAGACCGGGTCAACCGCGACGACTTCCTGAAATGGTCCAGGCTCGGCCTGTCGGGGATGCAGATCGGCGTGAACGGCAGCACCTTCACGGCCAACCTCGGCGACATCGTTCTCGACGATTTCTACGGCCGCATCCTGCTCAACGCCGAAGGCCGCCTCAACGTGATGGACCTCGTGGCCGAGCCCGGCCAGGCCGGCGGCTCGATCACGCAGGACACGCAGACGCGCACGCGGCCGCAGGCGGCGAAGCAGGCCTCGGGTCCGCTGCCCGACATCTCGCTCAACAGCGTCACGCTCAAGCGCGGCCGCATGACCTTCACCGACCGCTTCATCAAGCCCAACTACACGGCGGAGCTGTCCTCGATCGAGGGCGCGGTGTCGGCCGTGTCGTCGCGCCGGCCGCAGCCCGCCCGCGTCAAGGTGGGCGGCCGGGTCTACACTACCGCGCCGTTTTCCATCAGCGGCACCGTGCAGCCGTTCGAGCAGTTCCTGGCACTGGACCTGAAGGCGAGCGCCAAGGGCGTGGACCTGCCGCGCTTCACCACCTATTCGGCCAAGTACGTGGGCTACCCGATCAAGCGCGGCAAGCTCTCGATGGACGTGCACTACCAGATCAAGAACCGCGCCCTGACCGCCAGCAACCGCGTGGTGCTCAACCAGCTCACCTTCGGCGACAAGACCGACAGCCCCGACGCGATCAAGGCGCCGGTGCTGCTGGCCGTGGCCCTCTTGAAGGACAGCAGCGGCAACATCGACATCAACCTGCCGATCTCGGGCTCGCTCGACGATCCGCAGTTCTCGGTCGGCGGCATCATCGTGCGGGTGCTGGTGAATCTCGTGGTCAAGGCGGTGACCTCGCCGTTCCAGCTGCTGGCCTCGGCCTTCGGCGGCGGCGAGGAGCTGTCGTACGTGGAGTTCGCGCCCGGCAGCGCCGCGCTCACCGACGAGGCCAACGAGCGGCTCGAGACCCTGGCCAAGGCGCTCAACGACCGGCCCAGCCTGAAGCTCGACGTGGCGGGCCGCGCCGACGCCAAGGCCGACGACGCGGGGCTGCGCCAGGCCTGGGTCGACCTGCAGATCCGCCGCGCCAAGGCGGCCGCCACCTCGCCGCGCGGCAAGAAGGCCGATCCCGATGGCGTGAGCGTGACCGCGGCCGAGCGCGCCAAGTACCTCGAGCGCGTCTATGACGACACCAAGATGGACAACAAGCCGCGCAATTTCATCGGCATGGCCAAGTCGCTGCCGCCGGAGCAGATGGAAGACCTGCTGCGCCAGGCGGCGCCCGTCACCCAGGATGCGCTGCGCAGGCTTGCGGACTCACGCGCTCAGGCGGTATACGAGAAGCTGCAGTCCAGCGGGCCCGCCGACCGGATCTTCATGGTCGAGCCCACGTTCGGCACCGATGGCATCAAGGACGACGGTTCGCCATCGCGCGTCGATTTCTCTCTGAAGTGACCCACAGGAGTGTCTCCTCATGTCCGGCTCTGATTCCGAATTCGACAGCCTGTTGCCGCCGCTCAAGCTAGACCGGCGCGGCTTCATCGCCACCAGCGTGGCGGCGGGCTTCTCCCTGGCCACCGGCCAGGCGGTGGCCCAGACCGCCATCAAGACCGACGCGCGCGGCCTGACCGCCGGCAAGATCGAGATCCCGGCCGGCGACGGCAAGATCCCGGCCTATCGCGCCGAGCCCGAGGGCAAGAAAAACCTCCCCACGCTGCTGGTGATCTCCGAGATCTTCGGCGTGCACGAATACATCCAGGACGTGTGCCGCCGCCTGGCGCACGCTGGCTACCTGGCCATCGCGCCCGAGCTGTTCGCGCGCCAGGGCGACCCGTCCAAGTACACCGAGATCGCCAAGCTGCGCGCCGAGGTGGTCGACCGCGTGTCCGATGCGCAGGTGCTGTCCGACCTCGACGCCACCGCGGCCTGGGCCAAGGAGCATGGCGGCGCAGCCGACAAGCTCGGCATCCTGGGCTTCTGCTGGGGCGGGCGCATCACCTGGCTGTATGCCGCGCACAACCCCGGCCTGAAGGCGGGGGCGGCCTGGTATGGCCAGCTCGGCGGCACGCCGTCGGAGCTCAAGCCCAAGTCGGTGCTGGACCTGGTCGAGCAGCTGAAGGCGCCGGTGCTGGGTGCCTATGGCGGCAAGGATGCCGGCATTCCGCTCGAAGACGTGGACAAGATGCGCATCGCGCTGGCCAAGGGGCCGGCGGCGGCCAAGGCGTCGCGCATCGACGTCTATCCCGAAGCGCCGCATGCGTTCCACGCCGACTACCGACCCAGCTTCCGCAAGACCGAGGCCGAGCAGGCCTGGACCCGCATGCTGGACTGGTTCGCGGAGAAGGGCCTGAAATAAGGCGCGTCAGCGCAGACGGCGGGCCGGCATTCAGTTGCCGGCCTTGCCCTCGGGCAGGCCATCGGTCACTTCGGCGATGGCCTGTTTCATTTCGCTGTAGCCGATCGCGCGTTCGCGCTGGAAGCCGCCCAGCACCCCGGCGCAGCCGTCGACGTTGCCGCGGCGCATGTCTTCCATCATGGCCTTGCCCTTGGATTGCCCTTGCTTGAAGGCCGCGTCGAAGACCTTGAAGTCGTAACCATATTCCTGCGCGAAGCGCTGGAGATTGTTGCGCCAGGTGGCTTCGTGCTGGGCCAGGTCGGGCTCGGAGGCGCCGCAGGTGCGGGCCGCGCCGTTGGTGGCGCCGGCGGTGTCGATGATCTGTTCGTAGGTGAGCTGTCCCGACGGATCTGCCGCATGGGCGGCGCCTGCCGCCAGGGTCCAGCTCGCAGCGGCCAGCAAGGCGGCCAGGGTTGCGCGCATGGTATGTCCTCCTGCATTTCGGAGCCCGGACGCAGGCCGGGCCGGTTGTGACCTCATTATGGCCAGTCACGCGGGACAGGGGCACGAACACGGCGTTTGGAGTCGTTTCAGTCTGTGCGCGATTCTTTCGGGGCGGTGACATGGGGTCGGCATTCGGCACTATCATGACGACAGGCGGACCGCGCGCGCGGCCCGCCGTACAACAATCACATAACGTCCGTTTGCGAAATGCTGGAGAACTCCATGACCCTCAAAGTCGGCGATCGGCTGCCCGATGGCACCCTGACCGAATTCATCGAAACCGAAACGCCGGGCTGCCAGCTGGGCCCCAACGCCTTCCAGGTTGCCGATCTGGTGAAAGGCAAGAAGATCGCCGTGTTCGCGGTGCCGGGCGCCTTCACGCCCACCTGCTCGGCCAAGCACCTGCCGGGCTACGTGGCCCAGGCCGAGGCGCTGCGCGCCAAGGGCGTGGACGAAATCTGGTGCGTGTCGGTCAACGACGCCTTCGTGATGGGCGCGTGGGGCCGTGAGCAGCAGGTCGCCGGCAAGGTGCGCATGCTGGCCGACGGCTCGGCCACCTGGACCCGTGCGCTGGGCCTGGAGCTCGACCTGGTCGCGCGCGGCATGGGCGTGCGCTCGCAACGCTACTCGGCCCTGATCGACGATGGCGTGGTCAAGAGCCTGAACGTCGAGGCCGCCGGCAAGTTCGAAGTCAGCGACGCCGACACGCTGCTGCGCCAGCTGTAAGGGCCCGCCGGCCCGTTCCGCCGACGCGGCCCGCCCGCGTCCGGCGGACACTCCGCCTTGCCCCGCGTGTGCCCGACAACCCAAAAGCGGTCGCCCGTTCATGATTTCCACGATTACCTCGTTTTCCTCGCTGTATCTCGCCACGCTGCTGATGTTGATCGGCACGGGCATCTTCAATACGTACATGGGCCTGCGCCTGACCGGCGAATCGGTCAGCGAGATCTGGATCGGCGCGCTGATCGCCGCCTACTATCTCGGCCTCGTGTGCGGGGCGCGGATGGGGCACAAGCTCATCATCCGCGTCGGCCACATCCGGGCCTTCGCCGCCTGTGCTGCCGTGGCCACCAGCATGATCCTGGCGCAGAGCCTGATCGACTACATGCCGCTGTGGCTGGCGCTGCGCCTGATCGCGGGCATCGTGATGGTCACGGAGCTGATGGTGATCGAGAGCTGGCTCAACGAGCAGACCGAAAACCGCCAGCGCGGCCGCGTCTTCTCCGTCTACATGATGGTGTCGGGCCTGGGCACCGTGCTCGGGCAACTGGTGCTCACCGCCTACACCACGCTGGGCGACGGTCCGCTGATCCTGGTGGCGATGTGCCTCACGCTGTGCCTGGTGCCGATCGCCGTGACCGCGCGCTCGCACCCGCCCACGCCGCTGCCCGCGCCGCTCGACGTGCGCTTCTTCCTGAAGCGCGTGCCGCTGTCGCTCACGGTGTTGTTCGTGGCGGGCAATCTATCGGGCGCCTTCTATGGCCTGGCGCCGGTCTACGCCGCCAAGCTCGGCCTGAGCACCTCGCACGCGGCGATGTTCGTGGCGGCCGGCGTGACCGCGGGCCTGCTGGCGCAATGGCCGATGGGCTGGCTCTCCGACCGCATCAATCGCGCCGGCCTGATCCGCTTCAATGCCGCGCTGCTGGTGGCGCTGCCGGTGCTGATGTGGGGCTGGCTGTCCTTGCCGTACTGGCTGCTGCTGGTGCTGTCCGGCGTCTTCGGCATCCTGCAGTTCACGCTCTATCCGCTGGGCGCCGCCTTCGCCAACGACCACGTCGAGTCCGACCGGCGCGTGGGCCTGAGCGCGGTGCTGCTGATGACCTACGGCGTGGGCGCCTGCCTCGGCCCGCTGGTGGCCGGCGTGCTGATGTCGTTCGGCGGCCACGCCATGTATTTCGTCTTCATCACGGCGTGCGCGCTGATCCTGGTGTGGCAGGTGCGTCCGGCCCGCGTCACGGGCCTGCACCAGGTGCAGGAGGCGCCGGTGCAGTTCGTGCCCATGCCCGACACGCTGCAGAGCTCGCCGGCCGCGGTGGCGCTCGATCCGCGGGTCGATCCGGTGGCCGATCCCGGCATGGAGATGGTCACGCCGGAATCCGGCGTGGTGCAGCCGCCGATGGCGGCGGGCGAGGCGGTCGAGCCCATCGCCGCCTTCGAGAACGTCGAGCCCGCCACCGCGTTTTCGCATGCCGAAGTGCGCGAGCCGGAGGCCGCTGCCGCCGTCGACGAGGCCGCCGAGCCGCCGCTTGCGCGCACCGGCACCGGCAGCTGAGCCGCACGCAGACAGGGCCGCTGCCTCGCGGCAACGGCCCTGGGTCGGACGCGCGGGATCGCCGTCGCGCTCAGCGCGGCATCATGACCACGATGGCCGCGAGCGCGAGCGCCAGGCCCACCAGATTCAGCTTCGAGAGCTTCTCGCGGAAGGCGAGGGCGCCCACCACGGTGCCCAGCGCGATCACGCCCATGTTCATCGAGGCGAACACCAGCGCGGGATTGTCGGGTAGCGACTGGTGCGCCCGGATGTAGGTGTAGATGTTGCCGAAGTTCAGCACGCCCAGCAGCAGGCCGGCCGCGAGGCTGCGCGCCTCCCAGCGCGTGCGCACCGCCACCAGGTAGACCGTCATCAGGATGCCCGCCAGGAGGAAGGTGAGCAGCAGGGTGCCGGTGAAGGCGCTGCCGGCGCGCGACATCACCTTGAACAGCACGTCGATGGTGCCGTAGCCGGCCCAGACCGCCAGCGGCCACAGCCACGCGGCATGCGCGGGGCCGTCGTGCGCGGGGGCGTCCTTGGGACGGCGCAGCACGCAGAACAGCGCGGCGAAGGCGAGCGCGATGCCGCCGAGCTTGCGGCCGGTGATCGCCTCGCCGAACAGCACGAAGGCCGCCAGCAGCGCGATGAACAGCGACAGGCGCTGCGCCGCGTCGCTGCGCACGATGCCGGCGTAGCGCACCGAACGCGCCATCGCCACGAACACGCTGGGCATCAGCACGCCCAGCGCCAGCAGCAGCGCCAGTTCCGGGCCTGCCCACTGGAAGCGCGCCAGGTCGGGCTTGAGCAGCAGGACGCACAACAGCGCCGCCATGGCGTAGTTGGTGGCGATGGCCTGCCGCACATCGATATTGAAACGGCGCGCCAGCTTCAGCAGCACCGCCACGGTCACGCTGCACAGCACGCTGGCCAGCAGCAAACTCACACCTGCGCTCATGGTCTTGCTCTCCGGAATCAGGCCTGCTGCCGTTCGTGGCAGGCGGGGCCCGGTTGTGATGCATCGAGGGAAGGCGCCATGCCCGCGCCCTCGGCCCGCAGGCCCAGGCGCGCCAGCAGGCGCTTGTCGGCGTCGACCTGCGGATTGGCCGTGGTCAGCAACACGTCGCCATAGAAGATCGAGTTGGCGCCGGCCACGAAGCACAGCGCCTGTTCGGCGTCGTTCATGGTCTCGCGTCCGGCCGAGAGCCGCACGCGGGCGCGCGGCATGGTGATGCGCGCGACCGCGATGGTGCGGATGAATTCGAAGGTGTCGAGCGGGTCGATGCCGGCCAGCGGCGTGCCCTCGACCTGCACCAGGTTGTTGATCGGCACCGACTCGGGATAGGGATCCATGTTGGCGAGCTGCGCGATCAGGCCGGCGCGTTCGCGGCGGGTCTCGCCCATGCCCACGATGCCGCCGCAGCACACGCTGATGCCGGCGTCGCGCACGCGCTCCAGCGTGTCGAGGCGGTCCTGGTAGGTGCGGGTCGAAATGATCTTGCCGTAGAACTCCGGCGAGGTGTCGAGGTTGTGGTTGTAGTAGTCCAGCCCCGCCTCGCGCAGCTGCTCGGCCTGGCCGTCGGCCAGCATGCCGAGCGTCACACAGGTCTCCAGGCCGAGGCCCTTGACCGCGCTGATCATCTCGGCCACCTGCTCCAGGTGATGCGGCTTGGGGCTGCGCCAGGCCGCGCCCATGCAGAAGCGCTGCGCGCCATTGGCCTGGGCGGCGCGCGCCGCGGCCACCACGTCGGCCAGCGGCATCAGCTTGTCGGCCTCGAGCTCGGTGTCGTGATGCGCCGATTGCGGGCAATAGGCGCAGTCCTCAGGGCAGCCGCCGGTCTTGATCGACAGCAGGCTGGAGAGCTGGATCTCGGTCGGATCGAAGTGGGTCCGGTGCACGGTCTGGGCGCGGTGCAGCAGCTCCGGGAAGGGCAGGGCGAACAGCGCTTCGATGTCGTCGCGCGACCAGGCGCCGGCGGGGGCCGGCGGGCGGCGTTCGGGCAGGGGAATGAAGGCGGTCTGCATGGGGCGGGCTCCAGAAGAACGGGGGGCGGGACGCAATGGCTCGGCGTGATGTGCTCGCCGCGTCGGCCCGATCGTAGGAAGCCCCGTGCCTGCGCGCAATCGGCCCGCAAAGGCCGAAATTGCGGCAATGTTAGACGGGCTTCAAAGGATTTGGGCGATTTTGCCCTCCGCGCTCGCCCAACCCGCCGCCATCTTCGCCGACGCCCCGGGGCGCAGAATGTTGTTTCATTATGTAAATTCGGCGATTTCGCCAGGGATTCCCCGCAGGTCCGAGCCGTCTCAAGCCCTTTCCACGCAGCCCCGGTGTAGCAAAGCCACGACGCCCCGCGGGCCACCCGCCCCAAACAAAGGTGTCAGACTACATTTTCGACAGGGCCGCTCCCGCACCGCGGCACCCAGAACAAAGGTGTCAGACTGCATTTTTTGAGCGACCCAAACAAAGGTGTCAGACTGCATTTTTTTGGGCGTCCCGTCGCGAACGCGCGGCGGATCGATGGCCGAGCAGCGGGGGCAAAAATGCAGTCTGACTCCTTTTTCGGGGTGGGGACCATGCCCCCAAACAAAGGTGTCAGGCTGCATTTTTCGAAAGTCCCGTCGTCAGCGCGGTGTTCGGCGAGGGCAGAGCGGCCAGGGGAAAATTGCAGTCTGACTCCTTTTCCCAGACTCCTTTTCCAGCGCTGGCCCTGGAGAAAATGCAGTCTGACTCCTTTTTTCCACTGGCGGCTCCTGGAAAAAATGCAGTCTGACACCTTTGTTGGGGAAGGGCGGGAGGTAGCGTTACATAAAGATGCAAATAAGGGCTTGGGTTATCTATCTACTGGTAGGTAATATTCGTTCAACGCTGAAGCAAACGACAAACGCGACAGCGAAGCAGGACCCCAGAAAGAGAACCACAGCAACACCGCCGTACCCAGACAGAGAACCACAGCCGTACCGCAGGACCCAGAACGAAAACGACCGCAAGATGCCGCGGATGACGTACCCCAAGATTCATGCAGCAAGGCTTTACCCCTGGCAGCACCCGAAGTACCAAGGCACATCGCCTTTTTTATTTCCCGAGTTATCTATCTACTAGTAGATAACAAACCGAACCGAATCATACCGAAACTGGAGAAGCACCATGAACTCGATCAAGACCCTCGCCGCCGCCATCGCCGTTACCGCCGCCTTCGCTGGCACCGCCCAAGCCGGTGAACAGGATTGGCCGCCCGCCGACACCTCGGTGAGCACCGTCACCCGCGCCCAGGTCGTCGCCGATCTGCAGGCCGCCCGCGAACAAGGCCTGGTCACCACCGCCGAACTGGCCTACCCGCCCGTCACCGCGCAGTCCGCCACGCGGCTGACCCGCGAACAGGTCCAGCAGCAACTGCACGCCGCCCAGGCCGCCGGTCTGGACCAATCGGGCGAACTCGACTATCCGCCCGTTGCCGGCTGAGCCGCCGCCCCGAGAACCGCCTTTTTATTTCACTGAATACCTATCTACAGATAGATAGTACGAACGGAGAACCACCATGAACTCGATCAAGACTCTCGCCGCCGCCATCGCCGTCACCGCCGCCTTCGCCGGCGTCGCCCAAGCCGGTGAACAGGATTGGCCGCCCGCCGACACCTCGGCCAGCACCCTGACCCGCGCCCAGGTCGTGGCCGACCTGCAAGCCGCCCGCGCGCAAGGCCTGGTCAGCACCACCGAACTCGGCTACCCGCCCGTCGCCCAGCAAGCCGCCACGCAACTGACCCGCGAACAAGTGCGCGAACAGCTGCACGCCGCCCAAGCCGCCGGCCTGGAACAGACCAGCGACCTCGACTACCCGCCCGTGGCCGGCTGAACGCCACCCCATTCGACACTGCCCTGAACCCGTTGCACCCGAACCCTGAAAGGAACACATCATGAACGCCATCAAGACCCTCGCCGCCGCCCTCGTTGCCACCGCCGCCTTCGCTGGCGCCGCCCAAGCCGGTGAACAGGATTGGCCGCCCGCCGACACCTCGGCCAGCACCCTGACCCGCGCCCAGGTCGTGGCCGACCTGCAGGGCGCCCGCGCGCAAGGCCTGGTCAGCACCACCGAACTCGGCTACCCGCCCGTCGCCCAGCAAGCCGCCACGCAACTGACCCGCGAACAAGTGCGCGAGCAGCTGCACGCCGCCCAAGCCGCCGGCCTGGAACAGACCAGCGACCTCGACTACCCGCCCGTGGCCGGCTGAACGCCGCGTCCCGTCTACCCGTGAAAAGGAGCCAGACATGAAAGCCCTCAGTCTTCTCGCCGCCGGCGTCTTCGCGTCGCTGGCCTATCTGGGCAGCGCCCAGGCCGGTGAACTGGATTGGCCGCCCGCCGACACCAGCGTGAGCACCGTGAGCCGCGCCGATGTGCAGGCCGACCTGCAAGCCGCCCGTGCACTGGGCCAACTCGCCTCCGGCGAGCAGGAGTATCCGGTCACGGCCTACGCCGATTCCGGCGACGCCAGCCGCGCCGCGGTCCGGGACGACCTGCAGGCCGCGCGCCACGCCGGGCTGACCCGCTCGGGCGAGCTGGATTACCCGCCCGTGGCCGGCTGAGCCGGGCCGCCGATGCGTCGCCAGAAAACCCGCGCGCCAGCCGCCCCTTGAGGGACGGAAAGTGCGCGCGGGTCATGGGATGCGCGACACCGGTGGTTATTCCCGATGCATCCCGATCTACCTGTAGGTAAAATTCAGCCATGGATACGCCAACCCAAACCAACACGCGCGACCAGTTGCTGTCGCACGCGCAAACCCTGATCCGCACGCGTGGTTGCAATGGTTTCAGCTATCGCGACCTGGCTGATCACGTGGGCGTGAAGACGTCCAGCATCCACTACTACTTTCCGTGCAAGGACGATCTGCTGCTCGAGGCCGTCGAGGCCTACAGCTCGGGCGCCCTGGCATCGATCCGCGCGATCGACACGTCGCTGCCCGCCCAGGAGCAGCTCGACGCCTATCTGCGCCTGCTCGAGTCCCACGCCTGTGGCGGCGGCGACCAGCTCTGCCTGGGCGGCATGCTGGCGGCCGAGGTCAACTCGCTGCCCGAAAAGGTGCGCCTGGCGCTGCAGGGTTTTTTCCGCGCCCAGGAAGTCTGGCTGGCGCGCGTGCTGCGCGAAGGCGCGGAGCAGGGCACGCTGAAGTTTTCCGGCACGCCCGAGGTCGCGGCGCGTTCGGTGTTCGCCACCGTGCAGGGCTGCCTCATCAGCGCGCGCCTGTTCCATGAGTCGCCGCGCCTGTGCCAGGCGGTGGGCGCGATCTACGTCGAGTGCGACGGTCACGCCCACGGCGGCTGATTCCGCTTGCCGCACCTTGCGCGCGGCCGATGGTTGCGCGCGCAACATACCCCGGCGGCCACGCGGTCACGGGGTATTTTGTTTGGCGACGACCCGCCGTGCTGCGCAATGCTTGCGCACGCGAGTGCTTGAAACAGGCACTTTTGCGCAGTGATTGCGCAGCGAACGAAAAATATTCGAAAAAAAACCGCCTGTGCATGCACGCATTCAAAAAATGATGCATAATTCGGCCCCGTTCGACGAAACGCGAATTTGAAGCGACGACGAGCAGCGGCACGGAGCGATCCCTGTCGAGGCTGGTAGGCGCAGATGACTCGGGATCGTGGGGGTATAGCTCAGCTGGGAGAGCGCTTGCATGGCATGCAAGAGGTCAGCGGTTCGATCCCGCTTACCTCCACCACTTCAACGAACGATAGCAAGTACTAGTGTCCCCTTCGTCTAGAGGCCTAGGACATCACCCTTTCACGGTGAGTACAGGGGTTCGAATCCCCTAGGGGACGCCAGCTCTGCCTGCCAACGCAGAGGCCTGGTTCGGTTGTAGCAATACGCCGCTGCGGAGCGGTAGTTCAGTTGGTTAGAATACCGGCCTGTCACGCCGGGGGTCGCGGGTTCGAGCCCCGTCCGCTCCGCCATCATTCGAAAGTGAAAAGCCACAGCAGATGCTGTGGCTTTTTGCTTTTGTGCGCCCGGCACTCGCGTGCCGGGTGTTGGATCGTGCGCGCGAGTGGCAGGCCACCCAGGCCACCCGGGCCACCCAGGCCACCCGGGCCACGCGTTGCGCGCCCGCCGCGGCGTTTCCGCGCGCTTTGCTTGCCGCAGCCTCGGCCGCGCGGCGCTCAGCGCGAGGCGCCCTCGAGCAGCGCCAGGCAGGCAGGCACCAGCGCGTCGAAATGATGCAGCAGGACGTCGGGCGCGAGCTCGGCCGCGGGAATTTCGGTGTAGCCGAAGTCCACCAAAATCAGGGGCACGCCGGCCGCGCGGGCCGCGCCGGCGTCGGGCTCCGCATCGCCCACCATGATCGTGCGCGCGAGGTCGCCGCCCACGGCGCCGACGGCTTCGATCAGGTGTGCCGGATCCGGCTTGGCCGCGCGCACCGCATCGATGCCCACCACGGCCGCAAAGAACGAGTCCATGCCCAGGCGGGCCAGCAGCTCGCGCGACAGGCCGGTCGGCTTGTTGGTGCAGACCACCAGCCGCGCGCCCGCGGCCTGCAGCCGGGCCAGCGCGTCGATGGCGCCCGGATGGGGCCGGCTCTCGTCGGCGACGTGCGCGCCGTAGTGCGCGAGAAATCGGCCGAAGCGCGCGGCGGCCTCGCCGGCCGGGTCCGCCACCCCGGCGAGCGTCAGCGCGTGCTCGAGCAGCCAGCGCGCGCCGCGGCTGATGTAGGGGCGGGCCTCTTCGTATTCGAGCGGCCGCAGGCCGTCCGGCGCGAGCGCGGCATTCACGGCGGCCACGAGGTCGGGCGCGGACTCCACCAGCGTGCCGTCCAGGTCGAAGGCGATGGTCGCCCCGGCGAGCGCCCCGGCGAGCGCGGCGGCCTGTGCGCCGGCAGGCGTGGCGGCACGTGCGGTGGCTGGAGCGGCGACAGGCGCGGCGGCAGGTGCACCGACAGGTGTGTCGACGGCGGTTGCGACGGATGCAGGGGCGGGCGCGGCGGCGGTCGCGGGCAGGGTTTCACGGGGTGGGGCGGCGTGGCGCCGCAATCGGAGCGTGAGTCCGCAAGCTTAGCGGCCGCGTGCAGGGTTGTCGCGAGGTGCGCCGCGCGATGGGTGGCCGCCGTCAGGTGTGCGCGCCTGCAGCCCCAGGCCGAGCGGCAGCGCCTGCAAGGCGACGGGCGGCCGGCAGGATGATACGGCAGCGGGCGATGCGGACACGATCCGGATCCGGAAAAGAAAAAAGCCACAGCTGAGCTGTGGCTTTTTTTCTTTCGAATGGTGGCGGAGCGGACGGGGCTCGAACCCGCGACCCCCGGCGTGACAGGCCGGTATTCTAACCAACTGAACTACCGCTCCGCAGCGGCGTATTACTACTACCGAGCCAGATCTCTTCAAGGAAAAGCTGGCGTCCCCTAGGGGATTCGAACCCCTGTACTCACCGTGAAAGGGTGATGTCCTAGGCCTCTAGACGAAGGGGACATGGACTAACAGTTTCTTCGCTTATGGTGGTGGAGGTAAGCGGGATCGAACCGCTGACCTCTTGCATGCCATGCAAGCGCTCTCCCAGCTGAGCTATACCCCCGAATACCGACATCATCTGATGATTCGCGGTGTCATCCGCAAGGCATCGTTTGCTGTCCGCCGCTACACAAAACTGGGCCTCGAATCTGCTCTGGCTGGGTGCCCGATCAGCGTTTCCGCTTTGTTTTGTTTCGCGTCGTTGGCGAAGAAACGAGATTATGCACAACTTTCAGGGCCTGTGCAAGTCGGCGTGAAAAAAAAACTGAAAAAAAGTGGTGGGGTACAGTATTTGCTGCCCTGTCCCCCGCATTCGCTTGCGGGCCGGTGCCGCAAAAAACCGCCGCGTGCCGCCCTGCGCAGACCCCTGCGCAAGCCTCGCACACGGCGCAACCGCGGCGCGGCGATGCCGGCAGGGCAGCAGTGCAGCATTTCTTTGCGCGGCTGCAGCGCAACGCCTGGTGGCAAGGAGGTGGAAGTGGCCAGTACCGGATTCATGACGCGCGAGCTCGGCCGCACGGGCATGCACATCACGCGCGTGGGCTTTGGCGCCTGGGCCGTGGGCGGCGGCGATTGGGCGGTCGGTTGGGGCGCGCAGGACGACGCCGATTCGATCCGTGCGATCCGTCACGCCGTCGAACGCGGCGTCAACTGGATCGACACCGCGGCCGTGTACGGCCTGGGTCATTCCGAGGAGGTGGTGCGCCAGGCGCTTGCGCCGCTGGGCGCCGCCGAGCGGCCCTATGTGTTCACCAAGGGCGGCCTTACCTGGTCCGCCAAGGACCGCATGGCGAATCCGCGCCGCACCGGCGCGCCCGACAGCCTGCGGCGCGAACTCGAACAGTCGCTCAAACGACTGGGCACCGATTGCATCGACCTCTACCAGATGCACTGGCCCGCCGGCGACGGCACGCCGATCGAGCTCTACTGGCAGACGCTGCTGGACTTCAAGCGCGAGGGCAAGGTGCGCGCGGTGGGGCTGTCGAATCATGGGGTGGCGGCCTTGCAGGCCGCCGAGGCCCTGGGACACGTCGACAGCCTGCAGCCGCCGTTCTCGGCCATCAAGCGGGACGCGGCCGCCGACGTGCTGCCCTGGTGCGCCAGCCACGGCACCGGCGTGATCGTCTACAGCCCCATGCAATCGGGGCTGCTGTCGGGCGCCTTCGATGCGGCCCGGGCGGCGCGGCTGGGCGGCGACGACTGGCGTTCGCGCAACGCCGAGTTCACGGCGCCGCAACTGGCGCGCAACCTGGCGCTCGCCGACGCGCTCAAGCCGGTGGCCGAACGCCATGGCACCACGCAGGCGGCGGTGGCCGTGGCCTGGACGCTGGCCTGGCCCGGCGTGACCGGCGCCATCGTCGGCGCGCGCAGTCCGGCCCAGGTCGATGGCTGGATCGGCGCGGCCTCGCTGGAGCTGGATTCCGACGACATGGAAGAGATCGCCGATGCGATCGGCCTGAGTGGCGCGGGCAGCGGACCCGCTCGCCCGACCGAAGACGGCGCGCTGCCCGACGATCTGCTCGCCTGAGTCACGTGCGCTGACGCCACGCAGCATGCCGTAACGACTGCGCGGCCAGCGCGCGGGCGCGCTTTGCTACCCTCCCTGCATCGAGTCTGCCGTCCGCGCTTCGCCGCGCGGGCGGCGTTGCAAAGAGGGATCCCGATGCGACGACACACGGCATGGCTGCTGCTGGCGCTGACTTGCGGCCCGGCCGCATTCGCCCAGCCCGCGCCACACGATCACACCGCCGCGAGCAGCGCGGTCGACCAGGAGGCCGACACGCCCGAGCGCGGCCGCGCCCGCGCGGAGGCCGGCGACGCGCTGGCGCAATACCGCCTGGGCGCGTATTACTTCGACAACGGGCGCGACGATGCCCAGGCGCTGCATTGGCTCACGCTGGCGGCGCGCCAGGGCAATGCGGATGCGCAGAACGAGCTCGGCGTGATGGCCGCCCAGGGCCGGGGCGGGCCGACCGACCCCGAGCAGGCGGTGAACTGGTTCCGCCAGGCCGCCGAACAGGGCCTGCCCAAGGGGCAGAACAATCTTGCGGCGATGCTCTTCAAGGGCTTCGGCGTGGCGCGCGACGAGGCGCAGGCCGCGCAATGGTGGCGCCGGTCGGCGGAGCAGGGCGATGCGCAGGCGCAGAACCGGCTCGGCGAGCTCTATCTCACCGGACGCGGCGTGGGCGAGGACAGCGCCCAGGGCGCGCAGTGGCTGCGCCGTGCCGCGGAGCAGGGCCATGCCGAAGCCCAGGACACGCTGGGCCGGCTTTACCTGGAGGGCGTGGGCGTGCCGAAAGACGCGGCGCAGGCCGTGGCCTGGTTCCGCCGCGGCGCCGAGCAGGGCTACGCCGAGGCGCAGCAGCATCTGGCCGAGCAATACGACTTCGGCCGCGGCGTGGCGCAGGATCTCGACCAGGCGCGCGAGTGGTACGCCCGTGCGGCCGCACAGGGTCACCCGCCGGGCCTGTTCAATCTCGGCGCGATGTATGCCAATGGCGAAGGCGCCCCGCTGGACGAGGCGCGGGCCGTGCGCCTGTGGCGCGAGGCGGTGGCGCGCGGCCATCGGCGCGCCACGTACGCGCTGGGGGTGATGTATGCCGAAGGGCGCGCGCTGCCGCGCAGCCTGCCGGCCGCCTATGCCCTGATCGGCGCGACGCCCTCGCCGGATGCCGAGATGCAGGCCTATCGCGACGATGTCGCCGCGCACATGACGCCGGCCGAACGCGAACGGGCCGAGCGGCTGACCGACGCGCTGCGCGCCGCGCCGGGCGGCGCGCAGATGCTGGAGCGGGTGGATGCCGAAACGCGCGACGCGGTGGCTGCCGCGCCGCGCTGAGGGCGGCCGGGGCCGCGCTCAGGTGCGGCGGTTGTAGCGGCCGCGGCCGGCGGCGGCGATCAGCACCAGGCCCATCAGCGCCAGCGCCGGCTTGTCGTCCCAGCGCGTGTAGGGCGTGAGACCGGTCATGCCCTGCACCGACACCGGCAGCACGCCGGGCTGGTGCGCCGGCAGTTGCGCGGCCACGCGCCCGCGGGCATCGATGGCGGCGGTCAGGCCGGTGTTGGTGGCGGTCAGCATGGGACGCGCGGTTTCCATGGTGCGCAGGCGCCCGATCTGCAGATGCTGGCGCAGCGCCCAGGTGTCGCCGAACCAGCCCAGATTGCTCACGTTGGCCAGGATGGTGGCGCCCGCCTCGCCATTCGGGCCGGGCTGCAGCGCGGGCAGCAGCTCGGTGCCGAACAGATCTTCGTAGCAGATGTTGAAGGCGATGTGCTGGCCGGCCACCGCGAAGGGCTTCTGGCGTGCGGCGCCGCTGTCGAAGTCGCCCAGCGGGATGTCCAGCATCTCGACGAACCAGCGGAAGCCCGGCGGCACGTACTCGCCCCAGGGCACCAGGTGTTGTTTGTCGTAGCGCATCGCGGTGGTGCCGGCGGCCAGCTGCGCGGCGCTGGTGCTGCCGTCGAAGCCCAGCACGCTGTTGGTGTAGCTCGGCCGGCCATCGGCGCCGCGGGTGTGCAGCGGCACGCCCATGGCGATGGTGGCCTGCTGGCGCGCGGCGATCTCGCGCCAGGCGTCCCAGACGCGCGGATCGAGCTGGTCCTGGAACACCGGCAGCACGGTCTCGGGCAGGATGATGAGCTGCGGCCGCGGCACGCCCTCGGCCGGCGGCAGGGCCGCGAGCTCGAGATGGCGCAGCAGGTTCTGCTGCAGCAGCGCCGGATCGAATTTCTGCGACTGCTCGACATTGCCCTGCACCAGGCGCACCGTGATAGGGTCGCCGCTGGCGCGCGACCACGCGATCATGCCGAGCGGCCAGCCGGCCAGCACGATGACCAGCGCGATGCCGAACGCCAGGCCATGGCGCGCATCGAAGCGCAGGCCGCCGGCATCGGCGCGCTCGGCGTGCCAGAGCCCGGCCAGCGCGGCGGCGGCGAAGGCGGCGAACAGCGCCATGCCATGCACGCCCAGCAGCGGCGCCCAGCCCGAGAGCGGACCGTCGACGTGGGCATAGCCGATGTTGAGCCAGGGGAAGCCGGTCCAGATGGTGGCGCGCAGCCACTCGAAGAAGGCCCAGCAGGCGGCCCACGTCGCGGCCGCCCAGAGTGCCTGGCGCGCCTGCGCGTTGACGCCGTCGAGCGCGCGCGGCGGGCAGAACCAGCGCGCGATCGCGCAGGCCAGGCCGGGGAAGATCGCCAGGAACAGCGACAGCGCCAGCACGCCGCCCACCGCCAGCGGCGCGGACAGCCCGCCGTAGCGATGCATGCTGACGAACAGCCAGTACAGGCCGATGCTGAAACTGAAGGAGGAGAACCACCAGCCGCGTGCCAGCGCGGCGCGCAGCGTGGGCGCGCGCAGCGTGGCGTGCGCGGCCACGGCCAGGGTCAGGATCTGCAGCAGGGCCAGCGACCAGGCCGGCAGCGGGCCCGGCGCGAAGGTGAGGGCGTGCAGGCTGCCGGCGCCGGCCAGCCAGGCCGCGCCGCGCAGCGTGCCGGCCGCGGGCCGGCGCAACCAGGCGGGGCGCGTCATGCCTGCGTGTCGGCGCTCGCCGCGGCGGGCTTGCGGTAGACCCGCAGCCACAGGGCGCGGCGCGGATCGGCGCGGATGACCTCGATCTTCAGGCCATCGAACTCGGCGCTGTCGCCGCGGCGCGGGATGCGGTCGAGCTCGCCGCCGAGCCAGCCGCCGACGCTGTCGTACTCGTCGTCGGGCAGCGCGGTGCCGAAGGTCTCGTTGAAGTGGCTGATGTCAGTCGAGGCCAGCAGGCGCCACTGGTTTTCCTCTTCGGGGAAGATCGATTCTTCTTCGTCTTCGTCGAATTCGTCTTCGATGTCGCCGACGATCTGTTCGAGCACGTCTTCCATGGTGACCAGGCCCGAGATGCCGCCATGCTCATCGATGACGATGGCGATGTGGTTGCGGCTGGCGCGGAACTCGTGCAGGAGCACGTTCAGGCGCTTGACCTCGGGGATGAAGACGGCCGGGCGGATCAGCGAGCGGACTTCCAGCCCGGGATCCTGCATCACGCGCAGCAGGTCCTTGGCGAGCAGGATGCCGAGGATGTTGTCGCGATCGTTTTCGTAGACGGGAAAGCGCGAGTGCGCGGTGTCGACGATGGTGGCCAGCAGCTGGGGCAGCGGCAGCGCCACGTCGAGGAGATCCATGCGCGAGCGCGGCACCATGATGTCGGCGACGGTGCGCTCGGACACGGCCAGCGCGCCCTTCAACATGGTGTATGACTCGGCATCGAGCAGGGCGCGGTCGTGGGCGGCATCGAGCACCGCCTTGATGCCCTCGCGGTCTTCGGGCTCACGCCGGACCAGCCTGAGCAGGCGGTCGAGCAGGGATTTGGTGGGTTTGGTGGAGCGCGCGGCGGGCGCGTCGGCAGCAGGGTAGGGGTCGGACATCGTCCAAATGGACTCGTTTCTAAAAACCCAGCATAACCCAAGTTGCAGACATAGTTGTAACGACGGCGCGAACGCGTCCCCAACGTGACCCGATCCGCGCCGATATGCGCGTCCTGCGCCGTCAACCCGCGCAGGACGGCGCCTCAGTCGGCAATCACGTAGGGATCGGTGATGCCCATGCGCGCCAGGATCGCGGTTTCGAGCGTTTCCATGCGGCGGGCGTCGCGCGCCTTGAGGTGGTCGTAGCCCAGGGCGTGCAGCACGCCGTGGATCGTGAGGTGGGCGGCGCGCTCGACGAAGGCCTTCTTCTGCTCGCGCGCCTCGCGCGCCAGCACCGGCACGCAGATCACGATGTCGCCGCGCGCCACGCCCAGCGGATCGACCCCGTATTCGAAGGTCAGCACGTTGGTGGCGTAGTCGCGCCCGCGGAAGTCGCGATTCAGCCGTTTGCCCTCGGCCTGGCCCACCAGGCGCAGCGACAGCTCGACCGAGTCGAACTCGGTCAGGCCGTCGGCCCGGGCGCCGTCCAGCGCGTAGCGGGCCCAGCGGCGCAGCCGGTGGCGCGGCAGGCGCGCCTCGGCCACGCCGTATTGCACGGCCAGCGACAGGCCCGCGCTCATCGGCCGCCCTCGTCCTGCTCGGCCTTGTCGTAGGCGTCGACGATGCGGGCCACCAGCGGATGGCGCACGACGTCGCGGCTGGTGAAGCGCGTCATGGCGATGCCCTGCACGTCTTCGAGCACCTTCACGGCATGGGCCAGGCCCGATTGCTGGCCGCGCGGCAGGTCGACCTGCGAGGGATCGCCGGTGATCACCGCCTTGCTGCCGAAGCCGATCCGGGTGAGGAACATCTTCATCTGCTCGGGCGTGGTGTTCTGCGCCTCGTCGAGGATCACGAACGAATGGTTGAGCGTGCGCCCGCGCATGTAGGCCAGCGGGGCGATCTCGATGCTCTGCTTCTCGAACATGCGCTGCACCCGCTCGAAGCCCATCAGGTCGTAGAGGGCGTCGTAGAGCGGGCGCAGATAGGGGTCGACCTTCTGCGCCAGGTCGCCGGGCAGGAAGCCCAGGCGCTCGCCGGCCTCGACGGCCGGGCGCGTCAGCACCAGGCGCTGCACCGTGTCGCGCTCCATCGCGTCGATGGCGCAGGCCACCGCCAGCCAGGTCTTGCCGGTGCCGGCCGGGCCCACGCCGAAGGTGATGTCGTGCTTGAGGATGTTGTTGAGGTAGTCGCGCTGGCGCGGCGTGCGCGGGCGCAGGTCGGTGCGCTTGGTGCGCAACAGCACGCCGTTGCTCTCGTCGTCGACCGGCGGCAGCGGGTCGAGATTGCGCGGATCCTCGGCGACCTCGGCCTCGGGCTCGTTCTTGCGCCCCACGCCGATCTCGACCAGGCCGAGCTGGATGTCGTCGACGCTGAGCGCGCGGTGCGTGGCCTGCTCGTAGAAGCGGCGCAGCGCGCGGCCTGCCAGGTCGGCGTGCTCGCCTTCGATGGTCACGCGCGAGCCGCGGCGGTTGAGCGTGACGCCCATGCCGTCGGCCAGCTGGCGCAGGTTCTCGTCGAGCGGACCACACAGGTTGGACAGGTGGATGTTGTCGCCATCGAGCGTGACGATGACGGGCATGCCACGACGGCTCTTGCTGCGGGGTTGGCTCATGCGGCTCCCTGGAGGTGCGGCTGTTCGGCCGCCAGTCGGCCGCGCAGCGAATTGGTGTTGGCGTGCGTGATCACCACGTCGGCCATGTGGCCGATCAGCGAACGCGGGCCGGGGAAATTGACGATGCGGTTGTTTTCCGTGCGTCCCATCAGCTCGTTGACGTCGCGACGCGAGGTGCCTTCGATCAGCAGGCGCTGGGTGGTGCCGAGCATGCCCTGGGAGATGGCGGCGGCCTGCTCGTTGATCAAGGCCTGCAGGCGTTGCAGGCGCTTGAGCTTGACGTCGGCCGGGGTGTCGTCGTGCAGGTCGGCGGCCGGGGTGCCCGGGCGGCGCGAGTAGACGAACGAGAACGAGGTGTCGAAGCCCACGTCCGCGATCAGCTTCATGGTCTTTTCGAAGTCTTCCTCGGTTTCGCCCGGGAAGCCCACGATGAAATCGGACGACAGGGTGAGGTTGGGCCGCGCGCTGCGCAGCTTGCGCACCACCGACTTGAACTCGAGCGCGGTGTAGCCGCGCTTCATGTTGGCCAGCACGCGGTCGCTGCCGGCCTGCACCGGCAGGTGCAGGAACGACACCAGCTTGGGCAGGCGCGCGTAGGCGTCGACCATGCGCTGGGTCATTTCCTTGGGGTGCGAGGTGGTGTAGCGGATGCGTTCGATGCCGGGCACCTCGTGCACGTATTCGAGCAGGGTGGCGAAGTCGGCGATCTCGCCGCTGTCGCCCATCGGGCCGCGGTAGGCGTTGACGTTCTGGCCCAGCAGCGTGACTTCCTTCACGCCCTGGTCGGCCAGGTCGGCAACTTCGATCAGCACGTCGTCGAAGGGGCGCGAGACTTCGGCGCCGCGCGTGTAGGGCACGACACAGAAGCTGCAATACTTGCTACAGCCTTCCATGATGGAGACGAACGCGGTCGCGCCTTCGACGCGCGGCGGCGGCAGGGCGTCGAACTTCTCGATCTCGGGAAAGCTGATGTCGACCTGCGAGCGGCCTTCGCTGCGGCGCCGGCGGATCAGCTCGGGCAGGCGGTGCAGGGTCTGCGGGCCGAACACCACGTCGACGTAGGGCGCGCGCTTGACGATGGCCTCGCCTTCCTGGCTGGCCACGCAACCGCCCACGCCGATCACGAGGTTGGGGTTCATGCGCTTGAGATGCTGCACCCGGCCGAGGTCGGAAAACACCTTTTCCTGCGCCTTCTCGCGCACCGAACAGGTGTTGAACAGGATGACGTCGGCCTCTTCGGGATTCTCGGTGACTTCCAGTCCCTGGTCCTCGCGCAGCACGTCGACCATCTTGTCGGAGTCGTACTCGTTCATCTGGCAGCCGAAGGTGCGGATGTAGAGCTTGCGGGCGTTGGCGGGAATGTCGAGCGGGGTGGCCGCGGCGATGTCGGCCGGGGCGGGGGCGGCGGCCGAGCCGTCGCGCTTGAGCGTGGTTTCTTGCATGAGCGTGCGCCGTGACGGGTTTATATCCCGGGGGCGGTAGGGAGGGCTGGGGAACCCGGGATTTTAGCTGGTTACCGGGATTGTCTTGGTCTGGCAGCCTCGGGCCGTTACTATTGCCGCCCGGAACGTTGTGTTTTTGCGTTCCGGCCCCGATCGACCACAGGCCTCGCGCCCGCGCCACGCATGAACATCACGCCCCCGATCCCGACTCCGCCGCTGGCCGAACCGCCGCGCTTTCCCGTGTCGCGCGCCGTGCTGGCCACGCTGCTCGCGCTGGCCGCGATGGCCGCGAGCGCGCACTGGTTCGACCAGGCGCTGACGCTCTGGATCCATGCCCACGTGAGCGAGTCCACCAATACCGCGTTCGAGTGGGTGGGCGAGCTGGGCGACCCGGATCTGTACCTCGCCGCGGCGCTGGCCGCCTATGTGCTGTCGCTGATGGGCCTGCAGCGCGGCTGGCGCTGCCCGCTCCAGGCGGGCTTCGAGCGCGTCGCCCGGGTCTGCACGCTGCTGATGGCCACCATGGCGGTGGGCGGCATCGTGACCCTCCTGCTCAAGCGCCTGGTGTCGCGCGCCCGGCCGGAAGAGCTGCTCGACGACAAGTTCTACGGCATCGGCGATTTCTTCGCCGGCGAGCCCTTCGATTCCTTCCCCTCCAGCCACACGCAATCGGCCTTCGCCGTGGCGGCCGTGATCGCCATCGTGGCGCCGCGCTGGCGCTGGCCGGTGTACGCGCTGGCCGCGCTGGTGGCGGTGAGCCGGGTGGTCAACCGCGACCACTACCTGAGCGACGTGGCCGGCGGCGCCCTGATCGCCATCCTGAGCGCGGCCGTCCTGGCGCCGCGGGTGCTGTCGTCGCGCTACAGCTGGCCGCTGCGCGCGCCGTGGCGCTGGCGCCAACCGGCCGGCAAGGCCACGCCGCCGGCCCAGCCCTGAACTGAACTGCCACGACAAGCCGCCCGAGGGCGGCTTTTTCATGGGCGGGCGTGGGGCTGCCCGGCGCCGGGTTGCCCCGCGCCCGGCAGCCCGGCGCCCGGTTTCAGGACGCGCCTGTGTGGCGGGCCGGGCAGGGGTTCCGTGGCCGGGCCACGCTCCGCGGCGGCACCATGAAAAACACCCCAGGACGGCGGGCGCCGTGCCTGGGGTGCGTGTGCCGGCCGCGCAAGGCGGCGGGCGCGGAAGATCAGGCGGTTTCGACGCCGTCTTCGTCTTTCTTGACCGGCTTGACCAGGTCTTCGCGCTTGACGCCCATCCACATCGCCAGCGCGGCGGCCACGAACACCGACGAGTAGATACCGAACCAGATACCGATCGTGAGCGCCAGGGCGAAGTAGTGCAGGGTGGGACCGCCGAAGAACAGCATGGCCAGCACCATCATCTGCGTCGAGCCGTGGGTGATGATGGTGCGCGAGATGGTCTGCGTGATGGCGCTGTCGATCACCTCGTGCACGCTGGCCTTGCGGTACTTGCGGAAGTTCTCGCGGATCCGGTCCATGATGACCACGGATTCGTTGACCGAGTAGCCCAGCACCGCCAGCACGCCGGCCAGCACCGAGAGCGAGAATTCCCACTGGAAGAACGCGAAGAAGCCCAAGATGATGACCACGTCGTGCAGGTTGGCGATCACGCCGGCCACGGCGAACTTCCATTCGAAGCGTATGCCGAGGTAGACCATGATGCCGATCACCACGACCAGCAGCGCCATCATGCCGTTGTGCAGCAGCTCCTGGCCGACCTGCGGACCGACGAACTCGACGCGGCGCAGCTCGACCGACGGATCGGCGGCCTTGAGGGCGCCCATCACGGTTTCGCTCTGCGTGGCCGAGGTCTGGCCCGCTGCCACCGGCAGGCGGATCATGACGTCGCGCGAGGTGCCGAAGTTCTGCACCTGGAAGTCGGTGTAGCCCAGCTTGGACACCGCGCCGCGCACCTGGTCGAGCTGCGCGGTCTGGGCATAGTTCACCTCCATGACCGTGCCGCCGGTGAATTCGATCGACAGGTGGAAGCCGCGCGTGATGATGAAGAACACCGCCGCCAGGAAAGTCACCAGGCTGATGATGTTCAGCACCAGCGCGTGGCGCATGAACGGGATGGTGCGATGAATCCGGAAAAATTCCATGTTACGCCTTGCAGGTAGCCCGGCCGGGCGGCTGGTTCAGCCGCCCGCGCCAGTTCAGTTTGCCTTGGTGGTGGAGGGTTTCCACACGGTGCCGATCGACAGGTGCGTGAGCTTTTTCTGACGGCCATACCAGAAGTTGGCCAGGGCGCGCACGCCCACCACCGACGAGAACATCGAGGTGACGATGCCCAGGCAGTGCACCACCGCGAAGCCCCGGATCGGGCCCGAACCGAAGGCCAGCAGCGCCAGGCCCACGATCAGCGTGGTCAGGTTGGAGTCGAGAATCGTGCCCCACGCGCGCTCGAAGCCATGATGGATGGCCTGTTGCGGCGAGGCGCCGTTGCGCAGCTCTTCCCGGATACGTTCGTTGATCAGCACGTTCGAGTCGATGGCCATGCCGAGCGTGAGCGCGATGGCCGCGATGCCGGGCAGCGTGAGCGTGGCCTGCAGCATCGAGAGCAGCGCCAGCAGCAGCAGCACGTTCAGCGTCAGGCCCAGCGTCGAGAACACGCCGAACAGGTGGTAGTAGATGATGATGAAGACCGCGATCGCCAGGAAGCCGTACAGGGTGGAGTAGAAGCCCTTGGCGATGTTGTCGGCGCCCAGGCTGGGGCCGATGGTGCGTTCTTCGATGATCGACATCGGCGCGGCCAGCGCACCGGCGCGCAGCAGCAGCGCGGTGTCGGCGGCTTCCTCGGCGCTCATCGAGCCCGAGATCTGCACCTGGCCACCGGCGATCTCCGAACGGATCACCGGCGCGGTCACGACCTCGCCCTTGCCGTTTTCGAACAGCAGGATGGCCATGCGGCGGCCGATGTTGTCGCGGGTCACGTCGCGGAAGATGCGGGCGCCCTTGGTGTCGAGCGTCAGGTGCACCGCGGCCTGCTGGGTCTGCGAATCGCGGCCGGGCTGGGCGTCCTGGAGGTTTTCACCGGTCAGGATGACCTGGCGGCGCACCAGCAGCGGACGGCCGTCGCGGTCGGTGTAGCGCTCGAGACCGAACGGCACGGTGCCGGCGGCCAGCGCGCTGGAGGCGCCCGGCGAGTCGTCGACCATGCGGATTTCGAGGGTGGCGGTACGGCCCAGCAGTTCCTTGGCCTTGGCCACGTCCTGCACGCCCGGCAGTTGCACGATGATGCGGTCGCTGCCCTGCTGCTGGATCACGGGTTCGGCCACGCCGAGTTCGTTGATCCGGTTGTGCAGGGTGTTGATGTTCTGCTTGAGCGCGGTGTCCTGGACGCGGGTGATCGCGGCGGGGGCGAGCTCGCCGACCAGGGCCGGACGGCCGCCGTTGTCGGCATCGGTGAACTGCAGGTCGGCCATGCGGCTGCGCAGCGCGTCGCGGGCGCGGTCGCGCAGCTCGGCGTTGGCGAAGGTGGCCTGCACGGCCATGCCGGTGCGCTCGACGCCGGCGACATCGATCTTCTGGTCGCGCAGGGTGGCGCGCACGTCGGTGGCGAGCGAGTCGTAGCGCGCGGTCAGGGCGCCCTGCATGTCGACCTGCAGCAGGAAGTGCACGCCGCCGCGCAGGTCCAGGCCGAGGTACATGGGTTTGGGCTCGAACCAGCCCAGGCTGCGCATCCACGGAGGCGAAGCGGGCAGCAGGTTCAGCGCCACGGTGTAGTGGGGGTCGCCGGCGACGGTGTTCAGCGTGCGGTCGAGCAGGTCGCGCGCCTGCAGCTGGATGTCGGTGGAGGCGAAGCGGGCCCGGATGGTGCCCAGGGTGCCATTCAGCTCGTAATAGACGCTGGTGGCGGGAAGCTTGGCGTCGGCCAGGATCTGCTCGACGCGCTCCAGCATGCCGGGCTCGACCTTGATGGTGGCTTTGGCGCTGGAGATCTGAACGGCGGGCGATTCACCGTAGAAATTGGGCAGGGTGTAGAGCAGGCCGATGACGACCGCAACCAGGACCGTGATGTACTTCCAGAGGGGATAGCGGTTCATTGCCGGCTACTTATCAAGGGGTGGAGCGGAACAAGGCCCCGCTCGTGAGCGGGGCCTGATCTGACGATTACAGGGCCTTGATGGTTCCCTTGGGCAGCACGGTGGTCACCGAGGCCTTTTGCAGCGTGACTTCGACGGGCTTGTCGGCCAGCTCGGCGACTTCGATGGTGATGTAGCTGTCGGTCACCTTCGAGACCTTGCCCAGCATGCCGCCGGCGGTGACGACTTCGTCGCCCTTGGCCAGCGCGGCAACCAGGTTGCGGTGTTCTTTCTGGCGCTTCATCTGCGGACGGATCATCAGGAAATAGAGGATCACGAACATCAGGATGATGGGCAGCATGCTCATCAGCGGATTGCCTTCAGCGGCCTGGGCCAGGACGATGCCAGCGGTGTCGATAGCAGACATGGAGTAACTCCTTGGTTATTCGATTGGTACGTAAATGCGCTACGTATTTTTCGGTACGTATTCGGGTACGCGTGTGTTGTTATGTCCCTATCCCCCGCGCGAGCCATGGGTAGGGCAGCCGGCTATTGTAGCGAGGTTGCGCGGCGCGGTCCGGGCGGCCACGCGGGGCGCGGCCACGACGGCCGCCAAAGACGTCGTCCTCAGGGAAAACGCCTAGGGCGGCACGGCGCGCCGGCTACTCGATGCCGCGCTTGCGGTCGGCCGCGAACTGGGCGCGCCAGGCGTCGAAGCGGCCCTCGGCGATGGCTTCCCGCATCTCGGCCATGATGGTCAGGTAGAAGTGCAGGTTGTGCAGGGTGTTCAGGCGGGCGCCGGTGATCTCGTTGGCGCGCTGCAGGTGATGCAGGTAGGCGCGCGAGAAGTGCTGGCAGGTGTGGCAGGCGCAGCTGGGATCGAGCGGGCGCGTGTCGTCGCGGTACTTGGCGTTGCGGATCTTCACGTCGCCGAAGCGGGTGAAGAGCCAGCCGTTGCGGGCGTTGCGGGTCGGCATCACGCAATCGAACATGTCGACGCCGCGCGCGACGCCCTCGACCAGGTCCTCGGGCGTGCCCACGCCCATCAGGTAGCGCGGCCGGTCCTGGGGCAGCTTCGGCGTGACGTGCGCCAGGATGCGCATCATGTCTTCCTTGGGCTCGCCCACCGACAGGCCGCCGATGGCGTAGCCGTGGAAGCCGATGTCGGTCAGGCCGGCCAGCGACTCGTCGCGCAGGTGTTCATACATGCCGCCCTGCACGATGCCGAACAGCGCGTTCGGATTCTCGAGGCCGTCGAAGGCCTCGCGCGAGCGGCGCGCCCAGCGCAGCGACATGCGCATCGAGCGGGCGGCTTCCTCGGCGGTGGCCGGGCGGCCGTCGATCTCGTAGGGGGTGCACTCGTCGAACACCATCACGATGTCGGAGTTGAGCGAGCGCTGGATGCGCATCGACTCCTCGGGCGTGAGGAACAGCCGCGCGCCGTCGATCGGGGAGGCGAACTTCACGCCTTCCTCGGTGATCTTGCGCATGCCCTGCAGGCTGAAGACCTGGAAGCCGCCCGAGTCGGTGAGGATGGGCTTGTCCCACTGCATGAAGCCGTGCAGGCCGCCGTGCTTCTCCATGATTTCCGTGCCCGGGCGCAGCCACAGGTGGAAGGTGTTGCCCAGCACGATCTGCGAGCCGATCTCCTTGAGCTCGTGCGGCATCATGGCCTTCACGCTGCCGTAGGTGCCGACCGGCATGAAGATGGGGGTCTCGACCACGCCGTGGTTGAGGGTCATTCGGCCGCGGCGGGCCGCGCCGTCGGTGGCGAGCAGTTCGAAGTTCAATCCGGTCATGGCTGGGGCGTTTCGATGAACATGGCGTCGCCATAGCTGAAGAAGCGGTAGCGCTGGGCCACGGCATGGGCGTAGGCGCGGCGGATGGGGTCCATCCCGGCCAGCGCCGACACCAGCATCAGCAGGGTCGACTGCGGCAGGTGGAAATTGGTGAGCAGGGCGTCGACCACACGATAGGTGTAGCCGGGCGTGATGAACAGACGGGTGTCGCCGCTGGCGGCGCCCAGGCCGGCGGGGCCGGCGGTGCCTTGCCCGGCGCTGTGGGCGGCGGCCGATTCGAGGGCGCGCACGCTGGTGGTGCCGACCGCGATCACGCGCCCGCCGGCCTGGCGCGCGCGCTCGATGGCGGCCACGGTCTCGGGCGGCACGGTGTACCACTCCGAATGCATGATGTGATCCGAGAGATTGTCGACCCGCACCGGCTGGAAGGTGCCGGCGCCCACGTGCAGGGTGACGAAGGCGCGTTCGACGCCCTGCGCCGCCAGGCGCGCGAGCATCGGCTCGTCGAAATGCAGGCCGGCGGTCGGCGCGGCCACCGCGCCCGGCTCGCGGGCGTACACGGTCTGGTAGCGCGTGTCGTCTTCCTGGTCGGCGGCGTGCGTGATGTAGGGCGGCAGCGGCGTGGCGCCGTGGGCGTCGAGCAGGTCCAGCACGGGCGCCGGAAAGCGCAGCTCGAACAGTTCGCCCTGGCGGCCCAGCACTTCGGCCTCGAAGGCGTCGTCGGCCAGGCGCAGCGTCATGCCCGCGCCGGGCGACTTGCTGGCGCGCACGTGGGCCAGCGCCCGATCGGTGTCGGTGATGCGTTCGACCAGCACCTCGACCTTGCCGCCGGTGGCCTTCTGGCCCGTGAGGCGCGCCTTGATGACGCGGGTGTCGTTGAACACCAGCAGGTCATGCGGGCGCAGCAGGCCGGCCAGGTCGGGGAACTGGCGGTCGTGCAGCTGGCTGGCGCGGTCGAGATGCAGCAGCCGGCTGCCGCCGCGCTCGGCGGCGGGCGTCTGCGCGATCAGCTCGTCGGGCAGCACGTAATCGAAGTCGGCGACGGTGTAGGTTTGGGACACGATGGGCAATCAAGAACGTAGGGAAAGGCGGGCCGGGGCGGGCGGCGGCGGGCGGGCGCTCGCGCGCCGGCCGGGCCGGGTCGGACCGCGGCGGGCCTGCGCCGGGGCGGCCGGCAGCCGCGGGCGCCGGCTCGGCGCCATGCCGAAATCCGGCCGGGCGTCGCGCAACGGTGCATGCAACCGGCTTATGCGACCTGCCCATGCAACGGGCCGTGCAACGGGCGCGTGCGACCGGCGTCTGCAACGGCCCATGCGACGATCGCAGGCAACGGCGGCGGGCCACGGTCCGCGGACATAACCCGCTATTGTATCTTGCGCGGCCGGCGTCCCATGCGGCCAACATCCGGGCCGCCGCGCGCCACCGCGAACGAGTCGGATGCGCGCAGTTTTTGTATGCTTTCGGCTTCGACGGCAGTGAAGCAACCAACGGGTGGGGCATGGCACAAGGGCAAGGCAGGCAGGCGCGCAACGGAAGCCAGGGCGGCCCGCGGGCGGCGGGATGGTTGCGGCGCTGGAGCGCGGTGGCGCTGATGGGGCTGGCCGGCACGGCGCTGGCGCAGCCCACGCCGCAGGCCGGCATGCCGGCCAAGCTGGCGGCCGCCTGGCGCGACGCCAAGCTGCCCGACGACGCGCTGTCGGTGGTGGTGCAGGAGATCAACGGGCCGCGCCTGCTCTCGCTCAACGCCAAGACGCCGCGCAACCCCGCCTCGGTGATGAAGCTGGTCACGACCTGGGCCGCGCTGTCCGAGCTGGGGCCCAACTATGTATGGCGCACCGAATTCCTGACCGACCCGGGCAACCGGCCCGACGCCCACGGCGCGCTGGCCGGCCCGCTCTACCTGCGCGCCAGCGGCGACCCGCAGTTCCTGCTGCAGGACATGTGGACGCTGCTGCGCGAGCTGCGCCTGCGCGGCGTCAAGCAGATCAACGACCTGGTGATCGACCGCAGCATCTTCGGCCAGGTGGCCACCGATCCGGGCGCCTTCGACGGCGCCCCCGACCGGGCCTACAACGCCAGCCCCGACGCGCTGATGGTGGGCTTCGGCGCGGTGCGCCTGCTGTTCACGCCGGACCCGGTGGCGCACAAATGGGTCGGCGTGGTCGATCCGCCGCTGCCGGGCCTGCGCCTGGAGGGCGCGGTGGAATGGAGCGACGTGCGCTGCCCCGGCCCGCCGGTGGTGAGCACCGACCCGGTCGTCACGCAGCAGGGCATGAGCCTGCGCCTGAAGGGCAAGGTCGCCGGCTCGTGCGGCGAATTCAGCCTGTATCGCCTGGCGCTGTCGCAACAGGACTACGCCGACGCGGTGCTGCGCATGCTGTGGCGCGAGCTCGGCGGCACCTTCAAGGGCAAGGTCCGCACCGGCATGGTCCCGACCGACGCCGTGCCGCTGGCCAGCCACGAGTCGCCCACGCTGGGCGAGGCGATCCGCGTGATCAACAAGCGCAGCAACAACGTGATGGCGCGCACCGTGCTGCTCACGCTCGGCGCCGAGCGCGGCCGCCGGCCCGCCACCGTGGCGACCAGCGAGGCGGTGGCCAAGCAGATCCTCAACGAACAGGGCCTGTCGATGCCCGAGCTGGTGATCGACAACGGCGCGGGGCTGTCGCGCGAGGCGCGGGTGTCGGCCGAGAGCCTGGCCTCGCTGCTCACCGTGGCCTGGCAGTCGCCCGTGATGCCGGAATTCATCGCGTCCATGGCGATCGCCGGGGTCGACGGCACCGTGCGGCGCCGCCTCAAGGGCAACGGCGCGGCCGGAATGGCGCACCTGAAGACCGGCTCGCTGCGCGATGTGCGCGCGATCGCGGGCTATGTGCTGGGCGCCAGCGGCAAACGCTTCGTGGTGGTCAGCATCGTCAATCACGACAACGCGGCGGCGGTGCGGGCCTTCGACGACGCGCTGGTGGCCTGGCTCGCGGAGCAGTGAAAAAACCGGCTGCGCCGGGGCGCGCCGGGGCGCGCCGGGGCGCGCCGGGCGCAATCGGATTACGATATCGCCCAGGCGCGGCATTGGCCGCGCAAGAATTGCTCAGTCTATTTACTGGAGATAACGGACATGCCCGTGCATGAAATCCGCCATCCGCTGATCCGCCACAAGCTCGGCATCATGCGTCGTGCCGACCTCAGCACCAAGAGCTTCCGCGAGCTGTCGCAGGAAGTCGCCGCGCTGCTCACCTACGAAGCCTCGAAAGACCTGCCGCTCGCGCCGGCCCAGGTCGAGGGCTGGTGCGGCACCGTCGAGGTCGAGAAGATCGCCGGCAAGAAGGTCACCGTGGTGCCCATCCTGCGCGCCGGCATCGGCATGCTCGACGGCGTGCTGAGCCTGATCCCGGGCGCCAAGGTCAGCGTCGTGGGCCTGGCCCGCAACGAAGAAACCCTCGAAGCGCAGACCTATCTCGAACGCCTGGTCGGCGAGCTCGACCAGCGCCTGGCGCTGATCGTCGACCCGATGCTGGCCACCGGCGGTTCGCTGGTCGCCACGATCGACATGCTCAAGCGCGCCGGCGCGCGCGAGATCCGTGCGCTCACGCTGGTGGCCGCCCCCGAGGGCATCAAGGCCGTGCTCGATCGCCACCCCGACGTGCACATCTACACCGCCTCGATCGACCGCGAGCTCAACGAGCACGGCTACATCATGCCGGGCCTGGGCGACGCGGGCGACCGCATCTTCGGCACCAAGCAGAAGGTCGAGTAAGGGCGCAAGCCTGCCCGCGCGATCTGGCGGATCGTTGCAACAGACCCGGCGCATGCGCCGGGTTTTTTGTTGGGCCGCGCCGGCAGGCGCGGGCGGATCGGCCGGGCCGTTCAGGCGGCCGCGGGGGCGGGCAGGCCCTCGGCGTACTGGCCGAACCAGCGCAGCTTGCCGGCCAGGCCCGCCACCTCGCCCACCACCAGCAGGGCGGGGGAGTGCACGGCATGGGCGCGCGCCAGCTCGGCGAGCTGGTCGAGGCGGCCCGCCACCACGCGCTGTTCGGGCCGGCTGCCGTTCTCGATCAGCGCGAAGGGCGTGTCGGGCTGGCGGCCGTGCGCGATCAGGCGCGCCGACAGCGTATCGAGCTGGCCCACGCCCATGTAGAAGGCCAGGGTCTGGGCCGGGCGGGCGAGGCCGTCCCAGTCCAGCGTGTCTTCGTCGGCGCGGCAGTGCGCCGTGACCAGGCGCACCGACTGCGCATGCTCGCGGTGCGTGAGCGGGATGCCGGCGTAGGCGGCACAGGCGAGCGCCGCGGTGATGCCGGGCACCACCTCGAACGGCACGGCGTGTTCGCGCAGGTATTCGAGCTCTTCGCCGCCCCGGCCGAAGATGAAGGCGTCGCCGCCCTTGAGCCGCACCACGCGGCGGCCGGCACGGGCGTGTTCCACCATCAGGCGATGGATGCGCGCCTGGGTGGCCTGGTGGTCTTCGCCGAGCAGCTTGCCCACCGTGATGCGCTCAGCATCGCGGCGCGACAGCGCCAACACCGCATCGCTCACCAGCCGGTCGTGCAGGATCACGTCAGCCTCGTTGAGCGCGCGCAGCGCCTTGAGCGTGAGCAGGCCGGGGTCGCCGGGGCCGGCGCCCACCAGCACCACGCTGCCCTGGCGCGCCTCCTGCGGCTGGTCCAGGGCCGCGCCGAGCAGGCGTTCGGCCTCGTCGGGCTGCTGCTGGCGCAGGGCCTGGGCCACCGGGCCGTCGAGCAGCCAGTCGTAGAAGCGGCGGCGCTGGCCGAGGTCGGGGCGCTGGCTGCGGATGCGGGCGCGGAAGCGTTCGGCCAGCGCGGCCAGCGGGCCCAGCGTGTGGTCGAACAGGGATTCGAGGCGCTCGCGCAGGCGGCGTGCCAGCACCGGCGCCACGCCGGAAGACGAAATGGCGACGATGAGCGGCGAGCGGTCGACGATGGACGGCACCTGGAAGGTGGACAGCGCGGCGTCGTCGACCACGTTACAGAACAACCGGCGCGCCACGGCGTCGTCGTGCACGGCCTGGTTGACGGCGCGGTCGTCGGTGGCCGCGACCACCAGCCAGGCCTCGTCGAGCCAGGCCGGCTGGTAGGCGCCGGCCAGGTGCGTGATGCGGCCGGCCGCGGCCAGGCGGGCCAGCTCGGGATGGAGTTCGGGGGCGCCCACCACCACGTCGGCCTGGGCTTCGAGCAGGGCGGCCGCCTTGCGGGCGGCCACTTCGCCGCCCCCCACCACCAGCACACGGCGTTGGGCGAGGTCGGTGAAAATCGGAAAGAGCTTCATTGAATCGTCGGTGCGCCACGCGGGCGCAGGCCCGCAACATGTGCCCCGATCATAGAAAGCGGGCTACATCCCTACAACTTTTGATTGCTTGGATCCATATTCCGAAAAGTTATTTGGCGGGCCGGGTTTCCTGCAATCCGAGGGATATGGGACGGGGCCGGGTCGCCGCTGCGTCTCCCGGTTGCGGACCGGCGCAGCCGGATACAAGGCCGGCGGGGGCCGCGGTGTAGTATCGGAGCATCGTCCGGCCGCGGCTGGCGTTCGTTACTGGAGTGCCCTGTGCAAGTGAGAAGTCTGATTTTTCCGATGGCCGCCCTGGCCCTGGCGGGCGGTCTCGCCGCCGCCCCGGCCCAGGCCGCGGGCGTGTGCGACGCCAAGTTCATGCACGACGGCGGGCAGGTCGTGCTCACCGGGTCGGGCAACATCAACATGGGCGCCGACCTCAACTTCGCCGAAGTGAGCAAGAGCGGCGCGGAGTGCCGCGCGCGCGTGCGCGGCACCGCCACGTTTGCCTACGCCGGCCTGCCGCCGGGCAAGTCGCGGCTCGACTACCTCATGACCGTGAAGAACGGCCAGGCCACGTTCGTGCGCTACGACCAGGCCGGCGAGGCGCCGCGCAACGACGGCCAGTTCGACCTGCGCATGCTGGGCCTGTTCGCCTACGAGACCGTCAAGGAAGGCCAGCGCCTGCCGGGCGCCGCCTATCGCCTGAACATCGGCAAGGAAGCGCCGGTGGGCGGGCAGCCCAGCACCACCGTGCGCATCGGCGAGAAGACCGTCGGCGCGCGCCGCGAGATCGACACGCCGCTGGGCAAGTACGCCTGCCTGCCCATCACCTACACGCGCAACAGCGATCCCACGATGGCCACCTTCAAGGGCATCACGCTGCCGATCCCCGGGCTGAACACCACGGTCACCGACTGGTATTGCCCGTCGATGAACCTGGTCATGCGCCAGGATATCGACCAGGGCGGGATCAAGTCGGCCGTCGAGATCACGCAGCTCAAGTAAGCCTTGGGCGCACGCCGTAAGCCGGCGTAGCAACCGGTAGCATCGATGCCTTGCCGGCGCCGATGCGGCTGGTATTATCGTTGTGTCACCGTCACATCCAGAAGGGAGCGCCAATGAACGCAAAACGATCCGAAGACGTCGCCAAGGACAAACTCATCGACAGCGTCAAGAACAGCCTGAGCGATGCCGAGTCGCTGCTGCGTGAAGCCGCTGCGAGCTCCGGCGAAAAGGCCTCCGAGCTGCGCGAGCGCGCCCAGGCCTCGCTCAAGCGCACCCGCGAAGCGCTCTACGACGCGCAAGACGCGATGCTGGAGCGCGGCCGCCGCGCCGCCCGTGCCACCGACGACTACGTGCACGACAATCCCTGGCAGGCCATCAGCATTGCAGGCGTGACCGGCCTGCTGCTCGGCCTGCTGATCAGCCGACGCTAAGGCCATGTGCAGACGGCCGCGGGGGTAAACCACGCGGCCGTTTGCATTTGATCGCCTATGAGTCTGCGCAGATCGGTTTTCGGCGTTGCCGCCAGCCTGGTCGGGCTGTTGCGCACGCGCCTCGAGCTGCTGGCCCTCGAAGCCAGCGGCGAGAAGGCTCGCCTCGTGAAGGTGCTGGGCATGGCATTCGCCGCGCTCCTGTTCATCACGCTGGCGGTGCTCGTATTCACCATCACCATCGCGGTGGCGTTCTGGCCCACCGAGGATCGCTATGTCGCGCTCGGCCTGCTGGCCGGCATCTATGGCGTCATCGGCGTGGGTCTCCTGCTGCTGGTGCGTCGCACGCTGGTCGATGGCCCGGTGCCGTTCGCCGCCACGCTCGAAGAGCTGGGGCGCGATGCCGAGCTGCTCGACCGGGTGCGCGACGCCCAGGAAGAGCTGGAGGAGCGCGAAGCGCTCGCGGAACGTGAAGCAGCGGCGCGCCAGCGCGCCGGGAGGCGCTGAGATGTCGCGACATTCCGCAACCGTCGACCGCCAGGTCCGCATCGAGCTGCTGCGCGCCCGCGCGGCGATCGAGCGCGAGGCGCTGGCCCACAGCATCGCCGACGCGGGGCAGGCCCTCGAGCCCGCCACGCTGCTGCGGGGGCTGTGGCCCAAGTTCGCGCGGGGCAACACCTCGCAGCTGCTGTGGCAGGGGTTCAACCTGATGCGGCGCTATCCGATGGTGAGCTCCAGCCTGTCGGCCTTCGTCATGGGCGGGGGCAAGCGTGCCGGCCTGCTCAAGCTGGCCGGCGGCGCGCTGGCCGGCTGGCAGCTCTACAAGGCCTGGCGCAACAACCACCGCGCCGGGCGCGATCCGCGCTGAAGGGCCGGGTCCGGCAAAAGCAAAAGCGCCCCGCGGGGCGCTTTTGCTTTGCGTTGCGGCCCGCGCGATCAAAGCCCGAGCTCGCCCCACATGGCGTCGACGCGGCTTTTCACGGCCGGATCCATCTTGATCGGCGTGCCCCATTCGCGGTCGGTTTCGCCCGGCCACTTGTTGGTCGCGTCCATGCCCATCTTGCCGCCCAGGCCCGAGACGGGCGAGGCGAAATCCAGGTAGTCGATCGGCGTGCGTTCGACCAGCACCGTGTCGCGCACCGGGTCCATGCGGGTCGTCATGGCCCAGACCACCTCCTTCCAGTCGCGCGGATCGATGTCTTCGTCGACCACCACGATGAACTTGGTGTACATGAACTGGCGCAGGATGCTCCACAGGCCGAACATCACGCGCTTGGCGTGGCCGGCGTACTGCTTGCGGATCGACACCACCGCGAGGCGGTAGCTGCAGCCCTCGGGCGGCAGGTGGAAGTCCACGATCTCGGGCAGCTGGCGGCGCAGCAGCGGCACGAACACCTCGTTGAGCGCCACGCCCAGCACGGCCGGCTCATCGGGCGGCTTGCCGGTGTAGGTGGTGTGATAGATCGGGTTGCGGCGCATCGTGATGCGCTCGACGGTGAAGACCGGGAACCAGTCCTGCTCGTTGTAGTAGCCGGTGTGGTCGCCGTACGGGCCCTCGAGCGCCATCTCGTAGCCGGTGTCGGGGGCGGGCGGCGCGCCGTCGGGCGCCTGCGGCGCCAGCGCGCGCGGATCGGTGGACGGCAGCAGGTGGCCTTCGAGCACGATTTCCGCGGTGGCCGGCACCGACAGCGTGCTGCCCAGCGCCTGCGTGACCTCGGTGCGCGAGCCCCGCAGCAGGCCGGCAAACTGGTATTCGGAGAGCGTGTCGGGCACCGGCGTGACCGCGCCCAGCGTGGTGGCGGGGTCGGCGCCCAGCGCCACCGCGATCGGGAACGGCGTGCCCGGGTGCGCCAGCGCGTGGTCGCGGAAGTCGAGCGCGCCGCCGCGATGCGACAGCCAGCGCATGATGAGCTTGTTGCGGCCGATCACCTGCTGGCGGTAGATGCCGAGGTTCTGGCGCTTGGCGTTCGGGCCGCGCGTGATGACCAGGCCCCAGGTGAGGAGCGGCGCGATGTCGCCGGGCCAGCAACTCTGGATCGGCAGGCGCGCCAGGTCCACGTCGTTGCCTTCCCACACCACTTCCTGGGACGGCGCGCCGCGCACGCTCTTGGGGCTCATGTCCCAGAGCGCGGCCTTGAGCATCTTGACCTTGGCCAGCGCGTCGCTGAAGCCCTTGGGCGGCTCGGGCTCGCGCAGCGAGGCGAGCAGTTCGCCCACGTCACGCAGCGCGCCCACGTCTTCGGCCCCCATGCCCCAGGCCACGCGGCGCGGCGTGCCGAACAGATTGGCCAGCACCGGCATCTCGGCCGGCGCGCCGTTGTGCAGGGCCTTTTCGAACAGCAGGGCCGGGCCTTCGGCGCGCAGCACGCGGTCCGAAATCTCGGTCATTTCGAGTTCGGTGGACACCGGCGCGGCGATGCGCTTGAGCTCGCCCTTGCGTTCGAGCTGGGTCAGAAAATCTCGGAGGTCGCGGTACTTCACTACAGATCCCGGTGATTTGGTTACATTTGATTGATAGAACAGAGGTTAACATTGCCCGCTCTTCATTCCCCACGCAGGAGGTCTTATGCCCGATGCGTCAGTGGCCGGCGTCTTTCGTCAGCTGGCCCAAGGAGTGCACCACCATCTCGCTGAAGCACTGCGACTCTGCACGGTCTATCTGGGCATCGCGGTCATCGTCACGGTGAGCATGGGCTTCGCACTGCCCGGTCTGCGAGACCAGGCACTGCAGGTGCACAAAGCCTTGTTGACCGCTCTCGCACCCACATCCATGCAGCCCGCCCCCGACGTCGAGCTGGGGCTGGATTCCGGTACCGATAACGCTTCGGCCGTCGTCATGGCAGTACCCAATGCGCCCAGCAACGCCACCGGCCTGCTCGGTCCGTTGCGCAGCGAAAACCCGCCGCAGGGTCGCAAGACCACGGCATCCGCAGCCACCAACAATGCCCAGGTGGATGCGTTGCGCAACTATATCTCGCGCAAATACAAGGTGTCGTACGACGCCACCGGCACGCTGGTGAACGCCGTGTACAAGGTCGGCCGCGAAAAGCAGCTCGACCCCTTGCTGCTGCTCGCCGTGATCGCCATCGAATCGCGCTACAACCCGTTCGCCGAAAGCCCGGTGGGCGCGCAGGGCCTGATGCAGGTGATGACCCGCGTGCACCAGGACAAGTTCGACGCCTATGTGTCGGCCGGCAAGGGCAAGGGCAACCCGCTCGATCCGCTCGCCAACATCCACGTCGGCGCCACGATCCTGAAGGATTGCGTCGACCGCCGCGGTTCGGTCAACGGCGGCCTGGCCTGCTACGTCGGCGCCACCGGCCCCGACGACGGCGGCTACGGCGCCAAGGTGCAGGCCGAACGGCGCCGCCTGGCGCTGGCCTCCGGCATCGCCCTGGCACGCGACTGACCCGCCGCGCACAGGCACGGGGCCACCCTGGCGGGTGGCCCTTTTGTTTGGGGCGCCTCCCGGCGGCGGACGCCGGATCATGCGTCCCGGTATAGTGATGGCACCATGATTCCTGTCGCCTTTCCGAGCGGGTACTTCTATCTCACCGTGCTGGTGTCGTTTCTCGCGGGCGTCGCGCTCGTGGGATGGCTGGCCGTGCTGGCTTTCAGCGGCGGGGCCCGCGCCGCCTTCGGCCGGCGCCGCGTCCTGTGCGGGCTGCTGATGCTGGCGCTGGGCGTGGCGGCCGCGTTCGACGTGTGGCTCTATGTCGGCGTCAAGCAGATCGAGCGCAAGTACGCGGCGCAGGAGGCTGCGCTGCAGCTCACGCTCGATGCGCCGCGCACGCTCGGCGGCATCGCCATGCCGGCCGGCACGCGGCTGCGGCTCGAGCGCGCCGGGCACCCGGAGTCGTATGTGACGGCGGCGTTTCCCGCGCCGGTCGGCGTGCGCGGCGTGCCGGCGGCCTCGCTGTCGCGCAACGTGCAGGTGCAGCGCAACGACGCGTACGCCGTCACCGGCACCCACGCCGAGGAGGTGGTGCTGCGCGGCGCCGGCACCCACGAGATCGACGGCTGGCGCTGCGACCTCGCCGAGGGCATCACGCTGGAGACCGATGCCGACGAGGCCCCGGCCGGCCTGCGGCGGTGCAAGCTGGGGCCGGGCAACGACGCGATCGCCGGGCTGCCGGCCGGCGCCGCCCTGATCGCTACCCACGGCACGCTGTACGGCGATGGCTTTCGCGCCGACGACGTGTGGCGCATCGACGTGGACACGGGCCATGTCCTGACGCTGCGCGGCCTGGCGCTCGACGGCCTCTCGATCTACCTGGATGCTGCGCGCCGGCTGGTGCGCATCGATGACGGCGCGCTGGTCTGCCCGCTCGCGCTGGGCGAGATGCGCTACCCGGCGGGCACCCGCGTGCGCACGGCCGGCCGGGTCGGCGACGACCCCGCGGCCTGGCTCTTCAGCCCCTGGGACGAGGCGGGCGCCGAACGCGCCGGCCACGACACCGTGCCCGAAGGCATGTCGGTGCTGCAGGGCGCCGACGGCGCCGTGCGCGGCCTGTACCGCAATGAAGAGGTGGGGGTGGTGCGCTTCATGACGCTGATCGTCGATGGCGCGGCCCCGGCGCCCACGCGCGCGCCGTGCCCGGCCGGGGCGGCGGCGCGCTGAGCCTGCGTCAGAGCAGCTTTTCGATGCGGGCCACGGCTTCCTGGAGGCGGTCCAGGCCGGTGGCGTAGGAGAAGCGCATCATGTGGTGGCCGTGGGCCGGGCCGAAGTCCAGGCCGGGCACGGCGGCCACGCCGCCCTCGTGCAGCAGGCGGTGCGAGAAGGTCGCGCTGTCCATGCCCAGGCCGGCCACGTCGGCATAGATATAGAAGGCGCCATCCGGCTTGACCGGCACGGGAATGCCCAGGCGCTCGAACTCGGGCAGCAGGTAGTCGCGGCGCTGGCGGAAGGCATCGCGGCGGTGCGCGAAGATCTTCATCGCGTCGGGCTGGAAGCAGGCCAGCGCGGCGTGCTGGGCCAGCGTCGGCGCGCAGATCGCCAGGCTCGCGGCCATCTTCTCGATCGGGCCCACCATCGATTCCGGCACGATCATCCAGCCCAGGCGCCAGCCCGTCATGTGGAAGTACTTCGAGAAGCTGTTGATGACGATGATGTCGTCGTCCAGCGTCAGGGCCGAGCGCGGCTGGCCGTCGTACGACAGGCCCAGGTAGATCTCGTCCATGATGGTGAAACCCTTGCGCTCGCGCACCGCGGCCAGCAGGTCGATCAGCTCGTCGTGGGCGATCGAGGTGCCGGTGGGATTGCTCGGCGAGGCCACCAGCACGCCCTGCGTGGCCGGGCCCCAGTGTTCGCGCACGTCGGCGGCCGAGAGCTGGAAGCGCTTGGCGGCGGTGCTGGGGATGAGGCGCGGACGGCCGCCCGAGGCCAGCACGAAGTTGCTGTTGGCCGGATAGGACGGGTCGGGCATCAGCACCTCGCCACCCTGGTTCACCAGCGCGGCGCAGGCCAGCCACAGGGCGCCCGAGGCGCCGGCGGTCACGATCACGCGCGCCGGATCGATGCGGGCGCCGAACTCGGTTTCATAGAATTGGGCGATGGCGCAGCGCAGCGGCGCCAGGCCCCCGGGGGCGCTGTAGCCGCTCAGGCCGGCACGGCCGGCGCGCTCGAGCGCCTCGATCACCTGGGGCGGCGCGGTAAAGTCGGGTTCTCCGATACCGAGGCTGATAATGTCGCGTCCCGTGGCGGCAAGCGCCTGGGCTTCTTTGAAGAGTTCGACGACCTGGAATGTCAAAAAATCATTGGTACGTGATGCGAGGGCAGGCATGGTGAATCTCACAGCGAAAGAGGGATTGTAGTCATGCAGCCTTCCCGTCGCGCTTTTCTGCTGGGAAAGCGGCCGCCGCGCTCGGTCTGGCTCACGTTCTGCGAGCGGCTCGAGGCCGTGGCCACCGGCCCGCTCGAAATCCTGGGCGAGCAACGCGCCCGCCTGCTCGCCGCCGACGCCATGGACGCGCGCATCGCGCGCCGCCTCTGTGCCGAATACGGCGTCACGCTGGCGCTGGCCGGCACCGCCGCCGCGCGCCCGGCCGCGGCCGCCGGCCCCTGCCTGGTGGTCGACCCCGGGCGGCTGACGAGCGTGCGCCAGGCCGACGGCCGCTGGCACGTGGCGCCGGGCGCGCGCGTGGGCGGGCTGCTGGCCGCGGGGCTCACCCAGTTCGAAAGCGAGATCCCGTCCACCCCGGTGGGGCTGTGGCTGGCGCAGGCCGGTGGCTGGCCCACCTCGGGCACGGCCGCCAGCGGCCTGGTCGGCGTGAAGGCGGTGCTGGCCGACGGCACGGTCGAGACCTTCGGCGCGTTCGGCGCGGCGGCCACGCAGCCGCTGCAATCGGTCACGGTGCAGCGCCTGGTGCCGGCGCTGTTCGAGCTGCTGCGCGGGGAGGCCGGCCGCGCCTGCCTCGCCGCGCCGGCATGGGCGCCGCGCCATCGGCTGGATGCGCTCGACGGCGCGGCGGTCAACCTGGCGCAGGTGTTCCTGGGCCACGGCGGCGCGCTGGCCTGGATCGAGGAGCTGGTGTTCGAGCCGGGCGGCGCGGCGCCGGCACTTCCCCCTGCGCCCGATCCCGCATTGGCCGGCCTGGCGCGCCAGCTCGACGCCCGCGTGCGCGCGCTGTTCGATCCCGCGGGCTGCTACGCCGAGGCCGGACCGCATTGAGTGTGGCGGGCGAGAAAGGAGGGTTATTCAGCTTTGTGTAAGATACGAGCCATCGGCCCCCCGCCGATCCCTGCGCCGGCGCCGGCGCGCGCCCTGCGGCCGTCCGCCTGTCCGGGCTGATGCGTGTACCGCGCAAGCCCGCCCGGCGCTAGAATTCACCCCCCATTTGTCCGTCTCTCACGAGCCCATTCCCATGGATGCCAATCTCCGCAAAGCCGCGCTTGAATATCACGAGCACGGTCGCCCCGGCAAAATCTCGGTCACGCCGACCAAGCAACTGACCAACCAGCGCGATCTGGCCCTGGCGTACTCGCCCGGCGTGGCGGCGGCCTGTGAGGAGATCGTCGACGATCCGGCCAACGCGTTCCGCTACACCGCGCGCGGCAACCTGGTGGGCGTGATCTCCAACGGCACCGCGGTGCTGGGCCTGGGCAACATCGGCGCGCTGGCCTCCAAGCCGGTGATGGAAGGCAAGGCGGTGCTGTTCAAGAAGTTCGCCGGCCTGGACGTGTTCGACATCGAGATCAACGAGACCGACCCCGACAAGCTGGTCGAGATCATCGCCGGCCTGGAGCCCACCTTCGGCGGCATCAACCTCGAAGACATCAAGGCACCGGAGTGCTTCACCGTCGAGCGCAAGCTGCGCGAGCGCATGAAAATCCCCGTGTTCCACGACGACCAGCACGGCACCGCCATCACGGTCTGCGCCGCCTTCATCAACGGCCTGAAGGTCGTGGGCAAGGACATCAAGCAGGTCAAGGTCGTGACCTCGGGCGCCGGCGCGGCCGCGCTGGCGTGCTTGAACCTGATGGTGGACCTGGGCCTGCCGCTCGAGAACGTCTGGGTCACCGACATCGAGGGCGTGGTCTACGAAGGCCGCACCACGCTGATGGATCCGGACAAGGCGCGCTACGCGCAGAAGACCGAGGCGCGCAAGCTGGCCGACGTGATCG
>NZ_NEVL01000004.1 GCF_002261335.1 Bordetella genomosp. 1 | reverse complement strand
CGGCGCCAGCCCGGCGCCCGCGCCGCGCGCGCCCGCGGCCGCCCCGGCGCCGCGCCGTGCCCGTGGCGCCAGCCGCGCCCGGGTCAACGACATGTCGCCCGAGTCCTGGCCCGAGCTGGCGGCCAAGCTGCCGGTCACCGGCCTGGCCGCCGAGCTGGCGCGCCAGAGCGAATGGGCCGGCATGCAGGGCGACGCCGTCGTGCTGCGCGTGGCCGTGCGCACGCTGGCCGAGAGCGAAAGCCGCGTGCGCCTGCAGACCGTGCTGTGCGAGCACTTCGGCCAGGGCCTGCGGCTCGAGATTGAAGTCGGCGCCACCGGCGACGCCACCGCCCACGCCGTCGCCCGCATCGAGCGCGAAGCGCGCCAGCTGGCCGCCGAAGAGGCGGTCCAGGTCGATCCCTTCGTTCAAGCCCTTGTCGCCGACTTCGGCGGCAAGGTGGTGCCCGGTTCGGTGCGCCATGTCGACAATCCGCCGGCTGCCTGAGGCGCCGGCCCCTCATCCGAAACACAGGAAGCTCCATCATGATGAAAGGTCAATTGGCCGGCCTGATGCGCCAGGCGCAGCAGATGCAGGAAAACATGAAGAAGGCCCAGGACGCCCTGGCCGAAATCCTGGTCGAAGGCGCCTCCGGCGGCGGCCTGGTCAAGGTCACCATGACCTGCCGCAACGACGTCAAGCGCGTCGCCATCGATCCCAGCCTGCTCGAAGACGACAAGGACATGCTCGAAGACCTGGTCGCGGCCGCCTTCAACGATGCGCTGCGCAAGGCCGAAGCCACCTCGCAGGAAAAGATGGCTGGCGTCACCGCCGGCATGCCGCTGCCCCCGGGCATGAAGCTGCCGTTCTGATATTCCCCGTCTGCCGGCTGCTTCCCGCGGCCGGTAGCCGCGCCGCGCGCGGCGCCTGGACCCGATGGACAACTCGCTTCCCGAACCCGAACCCCTGGTCACGCTGATCGAGGCGCTGCGGCGCCTGCCCGGCGTGGGCGTGCGCTCGGCACGCCGCATGGCGTATCACCTGCTGCAGCACGACCTGCAGGGCGCCGACATGCTCGGCCGCGCGCTCACCGGCGCGCTGCAGAATCTCCAGCACTGCGCCCGCTGCAACAGCTTCACCGAAGAAGAGATCTGCCAGGTCTGTGCCAATCCCAAGCGCGACCCGTCGGTGCTCTGCATCGTCGAGACCCCGGCCGACCAGAACGTGATCGAGTCCAGCCACGGCTATCGCGGCCTCTATTACGTGCTGATGGGCCGGCTCGCGCCGCTCGAAGGCGTGGGGCCGCGCGAGCTGGATTTCACGCGCGTGCTGGCGCGGGCGGGCGACGGCCTGGTGCAGGAGGTCATCCTCGCCACCAACTTCACCGCCGAGGGCGAGACCACCGCCCACTTCCTCGGCGAGGCGCTGTCCGAGCGCGGCCTGAAGGTCACGCGCCTGGCGCGCGGCGTGCCGGCCGGCAGCGAACTCGAGTACGTCGATGCCGGCACCATCGCCTGGGCCCTGATGGAGCGGCGCAGCGCCGGCAGCTAGGCCCATCGCGGGCCGCACGGCGGCCACCGCCTGCCACGGCGCACCCTCGGGTGCGCCGTTGTCGTTTGCGCCGCCGGCGCCGGCCGGTTGCGGCCGCAACCGCCGGCCCGTGTCCACACTGTCGTCGCCCGCCTGGATGCGCGCCGGGAAAAGGCGTAGCCTGACGGGTCCTGGCGCGAGCCGGGCACACGCGCAGCGCAACCGACCGGGTCTCGAGGCCCCGCGCCGCGCGCGTCAAAACAAGAATCTGGAGGAAGACTGCGCATGTCAGCCCTGAACGGACTGAAAGTGCTGGAGCTCGGCACGCTGATCGCCGGGCCGTTCGCGGCCCGCATGTTCGGCGAGTTCGGCGCGCACGTGATCAAGGTCGAAACGCCCCACGGCCCCGACGGCACGGGCGGCGGCGACCCGATCCGGAGCTGGCGCCACCTGCACGAGGGCAACTCGCTGTGGTGGACGGTGCAGGCCCGCAACAAGCAATCCATCGCGCTCAACCTGAAGCATCCGCGCGGCCGCGAGATCGCGCGCCGGCTCGCGCTCGAGGCCGACGTCGTGGTCGAGAACTACCGGCCCGGCGTGCTCGAGAAGTGGGGCCTGGGCTTCGAGGAGCTGCGCGCCATCAATCCCGCGCTCATCATGGTGCGGCTGTCCGGCTACGGCCAGACCGGCCCGATGCGCGACCAGCCCGGCTTCGGCGCCATCGGCGAGTCGATGGGCGGGCTGCGCTACGTCTCCGGCCATCCCGACCGCCCGCCGCTGCGGGTCGGCATCTCGATCGGCGATTCGCTCGCGGCCCTGCACGGCGTGATCGGCGCGCTGATGGCACTGCGCCACCGCGACGCGACCGGCGGCCGCTGGAACGGCAAGACCGGCGCCGACTGCGTCGCCGGCCAGGGCCAGATGGTCGACGTGGCGCTGTACGAATCGGTGTTCAACGTGATGGAGAGCCTGGTGCCGGAGTACGACGTGGCCGGCGTGGTGCGCGAGCGCACCGGCGGGGCCTTGCCCGGCATCGTGCCGTCCAACACCTACACCACCGCCGATGGCCAGAACATCGTGATCGCCGGCAACGGCGACGCGATCTTCCACCGCCTGATGCTGGCCATGGGCCGCGACGACCTCGCGCACGACCCCGACCTGGTGCGCAACGACGGCCGCGCGCGCCGCGCCGCCGAGATCGACGGCGCGATCCAGGCCTGGTGCGACGGGCGCGGCATCGACGAGGCGCTGGCGGTGCTGCGCGCCGCCGACGTGCCGGTGGGCAAGATCTACAGCGTGGCCGACATGTTCACCGATCCGCAGTTCCTGGCCCGCAACATGATCGAGCAGCACACCTTCCCGGATGGCCGCGGCGTCAAGCTGCCGGCGGTCGTGCCCAAGCTTTCCGAGACCCCTGGCGGCACGCGCTGGCTGGGTCCGCGCCTTGGGGAACATACCGAGGAAGTCCTGAAATCGCTGGGGTATGATGCAGCGGCGATCGCCGAGCTGGCACAGACCGGCGCGATCAGTCTGGGGATCACACCAGCATCTCCGTCCTGCACCTGAGCGGCCGCCGCATGGCGCGCCAGGCAGCACACGGAGCCCGATTCGCCAGCGGGGCCCACCGGGCCGCGCGGCACACCGGCCGCCACAGAGGCGGCACCTGAGGAGACAACACTCATGTCAGTCACGCGTCGTGATTTGCTCAAGTTTGCCGGCGCAGCCGGTGCCATGTCGCTGGCGCCCGCCATCGTGCGGGCCCAGAAGCTCGAGCGCGCCAAGGTCCAGATCGCCGTGGGCGGCAAGGCGCTGGTCTACTACCTGCCGCTCACCATCGCCGAGGTGAAGGGCTACTTCAAGGATGAAGGCCTCGACGTCACCATCGCCGACTTCGCCGGCGGCTCCAAGGCCCTGCAGGCCGTGGTCGGCGGCAGCGCCGACGTGGTGTCGGGCGCCTTCGAGCACACCCTCGCCATGCAGGCCAAGGGCCAGATGTACCGCGCCTTCGTGCTGCAGGGCCGCGCGCCGATGATCGGCGTGGGCGTGTCCAAGAAAAACATGCCCAACTACAAGGGCCCGCAGGACCTCAAGGGCAAGAAGATCGGCGTGACCGCGCCCGGCTCGTCCACCAACATGGTGGTCAACTTCTTCCTGGCCAAGCATGGCCTGAAGGCTTCCGACGTCTCCATCATCGGCGTGGGCGCCGGCGCGGGTGCCGTCACGGCGCTGCGCAGCGGCCAGATCGACGCGATCTCCAACACCGATCCGGTGGTGTCCATGCTGGAGCTGGCGGGCGACATCCAGACCATCGTCGACACCCGCACCTTGAAGGACACGCTCGACATCTTCGGCGGCAACATGCCGGCCGGCTGCCTCTACGCGCCCACCGAGTTCGTCGAGAAGAATCCCAACACCGTGCAGGCCCTCACCAACGCCATGGTGCGCGCCGACAAGTGGATCCAGAAGGCCGGCGCCGACGAGATCGCCAAGGTCGTGCCCGAGTCGTATCTGCTGGGCGATCCCACCGTCTACAAGGCCGCCATCGCCAAGAGCATGGAAGGCCTGTCGCCCGACGGCCTGATCCCCGAAGACGGCGCCGCCACCGCGCTCAAGGCCCTGGCGGCATTCTCGGCCGATTTCGACGCGGCCAAGATCGACCCGGCCAAGGTCTGGACCAACGACTTTGCGCGCCGCGCCAACGAGAAGTATCCCAATGTCTGAAGCTGCACTCTCGCTGGAAAGCATTACCTGCACGTTCGTGGCGCGCGATGATCGCAGCAAGCGCTACACGGCCGTGCAGGACACCACGCTGTCGGTCGCGCCGGGCGAGTTCGTGTCCGTCGTCGGCCCGACCGGCTGCGGCAAGTCCACGCTGCTCAACGTCGGCGCCGGCCTGCTGGCGCCGTCGTCGGGGCAGGTGAAAGTGTTCGGCCAGCCGCTCAACGGCATCAACGCCCGCGCCGGCTACATGTTCCAGGGCGAGGCGCTGCTGCCCTGGCGCAGCGCGCTCGAAAACGTGATGGCCGGCCTCGAGTTCGCCGGCGTGGCGCGCCCCGAGCGCGAGGCGGCCGCGCGCGACTGGATGCGCCGCGTCGGGCTGGGCGGCTTCGAGGAGCGCTACCCGCACCAGATGTCGGGCGGCATGCGCAAGCGCGTCATGCTGGCGCAGACGCTGATCCGCGACCCCGACATCATCCTGATGGACGAGCCGTTTTCCGCGCTCGACATCCAGACCCGCCAGCTGATGGAAAACGAGGTGCTCGAGCTGTGGATGGCCAAGCGCAAGGCCGTGCTGTTCATCACGCACGATCTCGACGAAGCCATCGCCATGAGCGACCGCGTGGTGGTGCTGTCGGCCGGCCCCGGCACTCATCCCATCGGTGAATTCGCCATCGACCTGCCGCGTCCGCGCGATGTGGCCGAAGTGCGCGTGCACCCGCGTTTCGTCGAGCTGCATGCCGCGATCTGGGGCGTGCTGCGCGAAGAAGTCTTGAAGGGCTATGCCCAGCAGAAGCGAGCCTGAACCATGTCGAAGCTGATCAAACCGGGCTCCGCGAGCCTGCGCATGTGGCAGTTGCTGCTGCTCGTCGTCATCCTGGGTGTCTGGCACCTGGCCACCCGTGATCCCAAGATCGCGTTCTTCTTCGGCGAGCCGCTCAAGGTGGCGGGCCGCATCTGGGCGTGGTTCGTCACCAACGGCGATATCTACGGCCACCTGGGCGTCACGCTCTCCGAAACCGTGCTGGCCTTCGTCATCGGCACCGTCGCCGGGCTGGGTTTCGGCCTGTGGCTGGGCCTGTCGCCCTCGGCCAGCGCGATCCTCGATCCCTACATCAAGGCCGCCAACTCGATGCCGCGCGTGATCCTCGCGCCGATCTTCGGCATGTGGTTCGGCCTGGGCATCTGGTCCAAGGTGGCGCTCGCCGTCACGCTGGTGTTCTTCATCGTGTTCTTCAACGTCTACCAGGGCGTGCGCGAGGTCAGCCCCACGCTGCTCGACAACGCCCGCATGCTGGGGGCGCGCAAGCGCCAGCTGCTGCGCCACGTCTACCTGCCGTCGGCCACCAGCTGGGTGTTCTCCAGCCTGCACACCTCGGTGGGCCTGGCCTTCGTGGGCGCGGTCGTGGGCGAGTATCTCGGCTCGGCCAGCGGCGTGGGCTACCTGATCCTGCAGGCCGAGGGCACGTTCGACGTCAACACCGTGTTCGCCGGCATCGTGGTCCTCACCGCGTTCGCGCTGGTGCTCGACTACGTCGTGGGCCTGGGCGAGAAGCGCCTGATGAAGTGGCAGCCGAGCTCGGGCGAAACCGAAAAGCTCTGAGCGGCGCCGTGCCAACGAAAAAGACCAGCCTCGGCTGGTCTTTTTCGTTGCGCGCGCATCAGTCGGGCGTGCCGGGCCGGATCTCGGTGGGCTCGAAGCGCATCCGGTCGTAGGGCACCCAGGTCGGTCCGTGCACCAGCCGGTAGCCCAGCCACATCAGCAGGAACAGCGGGATGCCGATGTAGGTGGCGGTGGCGCCGATCCAGTCGATGCGATCCTGCGTGAAGGCCTCGTAGTTCTGCCCCAGCGTCACCACCAGGCACAGGATGAAGGCCAGGATCGGCGCCACCGGAAACGCCGAGGCCAGGTACGGCAGCCGGCCGAGGTCGTGGCCGTGGCGCACGTAGCCGCGCCGGAATCGGTAGTGGCTCACCACGATGCTCAGCCACACGATGAACTCCGTCATGCCGGCGAGGTTGAGCAGCCAGATATACACCGCCGTGGGGCTGTAGACGGCGCTGGCCAGGCACAGGCAGGCCAGGGCGGTGGTGCCCATCAGCGCCCACAGCGGCACGCCCGAACGCGTCAGGCGCGCGAAGCAGCGCGGCGCCTGGCCCTCGGTGGCCATGTTGTAGAGCATCCGCGTGGCCGCATACATGCCGGAATTGCCGGCCGACAGCACCGAGGTCAGGATCACCGCGTTCATCACCGAGGCGGCCGCCAGCAGGCCCGCATGCTGGAACACCAGCGTGAACGGACTGACCGCGATGTCGCTCACCTCGCTGCGCAGCAGCTGCGGATCGGTGTAGGGGATCAGGAAGCCGATCACCACGATGGCCAGCACATAGAACAGCAGGATGCGCCAGAACACCTGGCGGATCGCGCGCGGCACGTCGCGGCGCGGATTCTCGGACTCGCCGGCGGCCACGCCGACCAGCTCGGAGCCCTGGAACGAATAGGCCACGATCATGGCCACGCCGACCAGCGTGGCGAAGTTGCCCACGATCGGCGCGTCGCCGACGGTCCAGTTCTCGAAGCCCGGCACGAAGCCCGTGTGGATGATGCCGGTGATGATGCCCAGGCCGGTGATCAGGAAGCACACGACCGCGATCACCTTGATGAGCGAAAACCAGTATTCGGATTCCGCGAAGCCGCGCGCCGAGAACGCATTCAGGCCGATCATCAGCAGCAGGAACAGCCCGCTCCACAGAATGCCCGGCACGTCCGGCAGCCAGTACGCCATCACGATCTGCGCGGCCACCAGGTCGACTGCCACCACGATGGCCCAGCTGAACCAGAAGTTCCAGCCCAGCGCGAAGCCGAAGCCGCGGTCGACGTAGCGCGAGGCATAGGTCGAGAACGAGCCGGCCACCGGCATGAAGGCCGCCAGTTCGCCCAGGCTGGTCATGATGAAGTACACCATCAACCCGATCACCAGATAGGTGAGCAGGGCGCCGCCGGGGCCGGCCTGCGCGATCGCCGAGCCGGAGGCCACGAACAGGCCGGTGCCGATGGCGCCGCCGATGGCGATCATGTTGAGGTGGCGCGTCTTGAGCACGCGGCGCAAGCCGGGGGCGCCCTCGGTGGGGCTGCCGGGTTCGGCCATGGGGATCTCCTTGTTACGATTGCAGCGGCGGCGAACGCGGGGTCCGCGCCGAGGCGCAAGTGTAAGGTCTGCGCGGGCCCGCGGCGAAAACGGGGCCATGGCCTGCACGCGCCGGCCCGTCCCGCATGCGCCGTGCCCCGCGCCCGCCCTCACACCGATCGCGTTTCCTTACCTGGAGTCCGTGCATGGCCCGTCTTTCGTACGCCGACCTCGAACACCCCGAAGCCCGGCCGCTGGTCGATCGCATCGTCGCCGAGCGCGGCAGCGTGCTGCATCTCTACCAGATGCTGCTGCACAGCCCGCCCGTGGCGGCCGGCTGGCTCAACTACCTCACCTCGATCCGCCAGCTCAGCACCTTGCCCGGCGACCTGCGCGAGCTCGTCATCATGCGGGTGGCGGCGCTCAACGGCGCGCCCTACGAGGCCGACCAGCACGCGCCGATCGCCCTGAAAGAGGGCCTGTCGCAGGCGCAGCTCGACGCCTTGCCGGCCTGGGAGGCCAGCGATCTGTTCGCGGCGCGCGAGCGCGCGGTGCTGGCCTACACGGATGCGATGACGCGCCAGGTGCAGGTGCCCGACGCCGTCTTCGCGGCGGCGCGCGAGGCGGTCGGCACGGACCGGCTCATGATCGAGCTGACCGCCACGGTGGCGGCCTACAACATGGTGTCGCGCTTTCTCGAAGCGCTGCAGGTGCACAGCCACGACGCGCGCTGAGCGCGCCGCGGCTGGCGGGCGGGCCGCGTCAGCGGGCCGCCTGCGCCTCGATCAGCGCGTCGAGCTTGCGCCCGTCGGCCACGAAGGCGCGGATGCCTTCGGCCAGCTTGTCGCTGGCCATCGCATCGTCGTTGAGCAGCGTGCGGAACGCCACTTCGTCGACCGCGAGGGTCTCGGGCGCATCCTGCGCGGCCTGGCCGGCGTCGAGCCTGGCCGGCGCGTCGCCCTCGGCCTGCGACAGCTCGGTCAGCAGCTCGGGGCTGATGGTGAGCAGGTCGCAGCCCGACAGCGCCAGGATCTGGCCGCTGTTGCGGAAGCTGGCGCCCATGATCTCGGTGGCGATGCCGTGCGACTTGTAATAGCGGTAGATGCGCGTGACCGACAGCACGCCGGGGTCCTGCGCGCCGCTGCTGGCGGCCTCGTCCCAGGCCGCGCCGGCGCTCTTCTTGTACCAGTCGTAGATGCGGCCCACGAACGGCGAGATCAGCTGCACGCCGGCCTGCGCGCACGCCACGGCCTGCGGCAGCGAGAACAGCAGCGTGAGGTTGCAGCGGATGCCTTCCTGCTGCAGCACGCGCGCGGCCTCGATGCCTTCCCAGGTGGAGGCGATCTTGATCAGCACGCGCTCGCGCGGCACGCCGGCCGCGGCATACAGCGCGATCAGGCCGCGCGCCCGCTCGACGGTGGCGCGGGTGTCGAACGACAGGCGTGCGTCGACCTCGGTCGAGACCCGGCCCGGCACGATGTCGAGGATCTCGCGGCCGAAAGCCACCAGCAGGCGGTCGGTGCGTTCGGCCAGGCTGGCGCCGCGGTGGTCGCGCGCGGTGCGCTCGAGCAGCGGCCGGTAGGCGTCTTTCTGGACGGCCTTCAGGATCAGCGAGGGATTGGTGGTGGCGTCGGTGGGGCGCAGCGCCCGCATGGTCTCGAAGTCGCCGGTATCGGCGACGACGGTGGTGTGGCGGCGCAGGGCATCGAGCTGACTGGTCATAAGCGGTACGGCGGTGCCTTCAAGGGTTGGGATCAGGGATCCCCCAAGCGTATCACCGGCGCGGTGACAGCCGGGCGCCGCGGCCCGCTACCGGGCGCAACAAAATAGGGACAAAGTGTGAGGCGGGGGGGGGGGCGAAACGCATGACGGACGAGCGCTCGTCCGAGGCTGAAAACGGCCCGCAGGGCCTTATCTGGCGCGGTTTTTACGGGAAAATGACGGTCCGAGGTATAATCTGAAAGTTTGATTATCGATTCAGAAACCGGGGTTTACTGTGCTGCCGCAACTTTTTCCCGAGGGGATCAACCGCTTCCCTCCTGCAATTCTGGCTTTGGCGGACGGTACCATTTTTCGGGGCGTATCGATAGGCGCGCCGGGTCATACCGTGGCCGAAGTGGTGTTCAACACCTCCATGACGGGCTACCAGGAAATCCTCACGGACCCGAGCTACAGCGAACAGATCGTCACGCTGACCTATCCCCACATTGGCAACACCGGCGTCAATACCGAAGACGTCGAAGCCAATCGTGTGTACGCCGCCGGTCTGGTGGTGCGCGACTGCCCCGCGCGAGTGTCCAATTTCCGAGCCACCCAATCGCTGCCCGAATACCTGGCGGCGCAGGGCGTGGTCGCCATTGCCGGGATCGACACACGCAAGCTCACCCGCATCCTGCGCGACAAGGGCGCCCAGGGCGCATGTATCTTCGTGGGTGAAGATGCCGACCGCGCCGTCGAACTGGCGCGCAGCTTCCCCGGCATGGCCGGCCAGGACCTGGCCAAGGTCGTGTCGCAGAAAGACACCACTTCCTGGACCCAGGGCACCTGGCAGCTGGGCGAGGGCTTCTCCGCGCCCGCCCAGGACCAGTTCCATGTGGTGGCCTACGACTTCGGCGTGAAGCAGAACATCCTGCGCCTGCTGGCCGACCGCGGCTGCCGCATCACGCTGGTGCCGGCCGAAACCTCGGCCGAAGACGTGCTCAAGCACAATCCCGACGGCGTGTTCCTGTCCAACGGCCCCGGCGACCCCGAGCCCTGCGACTACGCCATCGCCGCCACCAAGACGTTCCTGGAGCGCAAGCTGCCGGTGTTCGGCATCTGCCTGGGCCACCAGATCATGGGCCTGGCCGTCGGCGGCAAGACCGTCAAGATGAAGACCGGCCACCACGGCGCCAACCATCCGGTGCAGGACATGCAATCCAAGCGCGTGTTCATCACCAGCCAGAACCACGGCTTCGCGGTCGACGCCGCCAGCCTGCCCGCCAACGCGCGCGTCACGCACGTGTCGCTGTTCGACGGCACCCTGCAGGGCTTCGAGCTCACCGATCGTCCGGCGTTCTGCTTCCAGGGTCACCCCGAAGCCAGTCCCGGACCGCACGACATCATCGTGCTGTTCGACAAGTTCATCAGCCTGATGGCCGGCCAGAAATAAAGATTCCACCATGCCCAAGCGTACAGACATAAAGAGCATCCTCATCATCGGCGCCGGCCCGATCATCATCGGGCAGGCTTGCGAGTTCGACTATTCGGGCGCGCAGGCTTGCAAGGCACTGAAGGCAGAGGGCTACCGCACCATCCTGGTCAACAGCAACCCTGCGACCATCATGACCGACCCGGAGACGGCCGATGTGACCTACATCGAACCGATCACCTGGCAGGCCGTCGAGAAGATCATCGAGCGCGAGAAGCCCGATGCGCTGCTGCCCACCATGGGCGGCCAGACCGCGCTGAACTGCGCGCTCGACCTGGCGCACAACGGCGTGCTGGCCAAGCACAACGTCGAGCTGATCGGCGCCAACGAACACGCCATCGAGAAGGCCGAAGACCGCCAGAAGTTCAAGCAGGCCATGACCGACATCGGCCTCGAATCGGCCAAGTCGGGCGTCGCCCACAGCATGGACGAGGCCTGGGAAGTGCAGCGCCGCATCGCGGCCGACGTCGGCACCTCCGGCTTCCCCGCCGTGATCCGCCCCAGCTTCACGATGGGCGGTTCGGGCGGCGGCATCGCCTACAACGCCGAGGAATTCGAAACCATCTGCCGCCGCGGCCTCGAAGCCTCGCCCACCAGCGAGCTGCTGATCGAGGAATCGCTGCTGGGCTGGAAGGAATTCGAGATGGAAGTGGTCCGCGACAAGGCGGACAACTGCATCATCGTCTGCTCGATCGAAAACCTCGATCCGATGGGCGTGCACACCGGTGACTCGATCACCGTGGCGCCGGCGCAGACGCTGACCGACAAGGAATACCAGATCATGCGCGACGCATCCATCGCGGTGCTGCGCGAGATCGGCGTCGACACGGGGGGCTCGAACGTGCAGTTCGCGGTCAACCCGCAGAACGGCCGCATGATCGTCATCGAAATGAACCCGCGCGTCTCGCGTTCGTCGGCCCTGGCCTCCAAGGCCACCGGCTTCCCGATCGCCAAGGTCGCGGCGCGCCTGGCCGTGGGCTACACGCTCGACGAGCTGAAGAACGAAATCACCGGCGGCGCGACCCCGGCCTCGTTCGAGCCCACGATCGACTACGTCGTCACAAAGGTGCCGCGTTTCGCGTTCGAGAAATTCCCGCAGGCCGACGCGCGCCTGACCACCCAGATGAAGTCGGTGGGCGAAGTGATGGCCATCGGCCGCACCTTCCAGGAATCGTTCCAGAAGGCCCTGCGCGGCCTCGAAGTCGGTGTCGACGGTCTCAACCAGAAGACCACCGATCGCGAGAAGCTGCAGGTCGAGCTGGGCGAGCCCGGTCCCGAGCGCATCTGGTACGTGGGCGACGCCTTCGCCCAGGGCTTCACGCTCGACGAAGTGCACAACATCACCCACATCGACCCGTGGTTCCTGGCCCAGATCAAGGAAATCGTCGACATCGAGCTCGCGCTCGAGCAGAAGACGCTGGCCGATCTCGACTTCGCCACGCTGTTCGAACTCAAGCGCCGCGGCTTCTCCGACCGCCGCCTCGCGTTCCTGCTGGATTCCTCGGAATCCGAAGTGCGCAAGCTGCGTCACCAGCTCAACGTGCGCCCGGTCTACAAGCGCGTCGACACCTGCGCTGCCGAGTTCGCCACCCGCACCGCCTACATGTACTCCACGTACGAGGAAGAGTGCGAGTCGCAGCCGACCGATCGCAAGAAGATCGTCGTGCTGGGCGGTGGCCCGAACCGCATCGGCCAGGGCATCGAGTTCGACTACTGCTGCGTGCACGCCGCGCTGGCGCTGCGCGAAGATGGTTACGAAACCATCATGGTCAACTGCAATCCCGAGACCGTCTCGACCGACTACGACACCTCCGACCGTCTGTACTTCGAGCCGCTGACGCTCGAAGACGTGCTGGAGATCGTCCACAAGGAAAACCCGGTCGGCATGATCGTCCAGTACGGCGGCCAGACCCCGCTGAAGCTGGCGCGTGCGCTCGAGGCCAACGGCGTGCCCATCATCGGCACCAGCCCCGAATCGATCGACGTGGCCGAAGACCGCGAGCGCTTCCAGAAGCTGCTCAACAAGCTCGGCCTGCGCCAGCCGCCCAACCGCACCGCGCGCACCGAGGGCGAAGCCCTGGCGCACGCCGCGGAAATCGGCTATCCGCTGGTCGTGCGTCCCAGCTACGTGCTGGGCGGCCGTGCCATGGAAATCGTGCACGAGCAGCAAGACCTCGAACGCTACATGCGTGAGGCGGTCAAGGTGAGCAACGACTCGCCGGTGCTGCTCGACCGCTTCCTCAACGACGCGACCGAAGTCGACGTCGACTGCCTGTCCGATGGCGAAACCGTCTTCATCGGCGGCGTCATGGAACACATCGAACAGGCCGGCGTGCACTCGGGCGACTCCGCATGCAGCCTGCCGCCGTACTCGCTGTCGGCCGAAGTCATCGCCGAGATCAAGCGCCAGACCGCCACCATGGCCAAGGCGCTCAACGTCTCGGGCCTGATGAACGTGCAGTTCGCGATCCAGGGCGGCGACGTCTACGTGCTCGAAGTGAACCCGCGCGCCTCGCGCACGGTGCCCTACGTGTCCAAGGCCACCGGCCTGCAGCTCGCCAAGATCGCCGCGCGCGCGATGGCCGGCCGCACCCTGGCCGACCAGGGCGTCACCGAAGAAGTCGTGCCGTCGTACTTCTCGGTCAAGGAAGCCGTGTTCCCGTTCGTGAAGTTCCCGGGCGTCGACACCATTCTCGGCCCCGAGATGAAGTCGACCGGTGAGGTCATGGGCGTGGGCCAGAGCTTCGGCGAGGCCTTCGTGAAGTCGCAGCTCGCGGCCGGCGTGCGCCTGCCCGAAGGCGGCACCGTGTTCATCAGCGTGAAAAACCAGGACAAGCCCCGCGCCGTCGAAGTGGCGCGCGGCCTGTTCAACCTGGGCTTCTCGCTGGTCGCCACGCGCGGCACCGCGGCCGAGATCCAGGCTGCCGGCATCCCCGTGCAGGTGGTGAACAAGGTCACCGAAGGCCGTCCGCACATCGTCGACATGGTCAAGAACGGCGAAGTGTCGCTGGTCATCAACACGGTCGAAGAGCGCCGCAATGCGATCGCCGACTCGCGCACCATCCGCACCCAGGCGCTCAACAACCGCGTCACGTTCTTCACCACGATCGCCGGCGCCCGCGCCGCGGTCGAGGGCATGCAATACCTGCGCCAGGGCCTCGGCCTGCAGGTGTACCCGCTGCAGGAGCTGCACGCAGCGCTGTGACGCGGTACGGTAATTGCTGAAGCCGTCCCGGGCCAGGTGCCCGGGACGGTATCAGGAGCTGCCATGAAGTGGGTCATACTCGCGATCTTCATCGCCACCGCAATGGTGGTGCATCTGCGTGGCCGGGTGCGGCATCGGTTGTCGCGCCAGGTGCTGGATCATTCCTCGTTCACCGCCCCGCTCAACGTCTTCATGTACGCCTTCTCGGGCGTGCCCAACCAGCCTTATCTCGATCTCGCCGCGTTTCCGCAGCTCAAGGTGCTGCAGGATCGTTGGGAGGAGATACGTGCCGAGGCCGAGCAGCTGTTCGGCGAAGGCCACATCAAGGCCTCCGGCAACTACGACGACGCCGGCTTCAATTCCTTTTTCAAGAGCGGCTGGAAGCGTTTCTACCTGACCTGGTACGACACCGCCCATCCGTCCGCGCTCGCGCTGTGTCCGCGCACCACCGCGCTGGTCAGCCAGATCCCGGGCATCAAGGCCGCGATGTTCGCCGCCCTGCCGCCGGGCAGCCGCCTGCCGCGCCACCGCGATCCCTACGCCGGATCCCTGCGCTACCACCTGGGCCTGATGACGCCCAACAGCCCGCAGTGCTACATCAACGTCGATGGCCAGGACTACTACTGGCGCGACGGCGAGCCGGTGATGTTCGACGAGACCTACATCCACTACGCCGAGAACACCACGCAGCAGAACCGCATCATCCTGTTCGCCGACATCGAGCGGCCGATGAAGTATCGCTGGGCCCAGGCCGTGAACCGCTTCTTCGGCACGCTGCTGCTCAAGGCGGCTGCCTCGCCCAACCAGGAGGGCGACCGCACCGGCGGCATCAACCGCATCTTCGGCGGCGTCTATGCCGTGCGCCGCCTCGGCAAGCGCATCAAGAAGAAGAGCAAGCCGCTGTACTATGCGCTCAAGTGGTCGCTGGTCATCGCCCTCTTCGCCCTGATCTTTCTCTGATCGCCGCGCCGGTCCGGAGGCGGGCGGGCGCACCGCTCCGAAGTCCGCCACCCGTCGATCCATCCACCGAGAGAGCCCGGCCCATGCCGCACCCCGTGCAGAACGTTTTCATCACCGGCGCCAGCAGCGGCCTGGGCGTGGCGCTGGCCGAACGCTATGCGGCGGCCGGCGCGCGGCTGGGCCTGGTCGGGCGCCGCGGCGAGGCGTTGCGCGAACTCGCCGACCGCCTGCCCGGCGAGCACCGCTGCTATGCGCTCGACGTGCGCGAGCGCGATGCCCTGCACGCGGCCGCGCACGATTTCATCGGCGTCTGCGACGGGCGGGTCGACGTGGTGATCGCCAGCGCCGGGATCAGCGCCGGCACGGTCACCGGCGAGTCGGATGACTACGCCGTGTTCAAGGCCATCTTCGACACCAACGTGCTCGCGATGGTGGCCACCTTCGAGCCCTTCATCGAGCCCATGCGCGCGCTCGGCGCCGGCCGGCTGGTGGGGATTGCCAGCGTGGCCGGCATTCGCGGCCTGCCGGGCGCGGGCGGCTACAGCGCGTCCAAGTCGGCGGTGGTGAGCTATTGCGAGAGCCTGCGGCTGGAGCTGTCGGGCACGGGCGTGGAGGTGGTCACGATCGCGCCCGGCTACATCCGCACCGCGATGACCGCGAAGAATCCCTACCGCATGCCGTTCCTGATGCCGGCCGAGCGCTTTGCCGAGCGGGCCTACGAGGCCATCGCGCAGGGCGTGTCGTACACGGTGATTCCGTGGCAGATGGGCATCGTGGCCAAGCTCATGCGGCTGCTGCCCAACGCCCTCTACGACCGCCTGGCGCGCAATGCGCCGCGCAAGCCGCGCATCGGCGCGAAGTAGGCGCGCCGCGGCGCCGCGGCGCCGTCAGGGCGTGACGTCGTCGCCGACCTCGTCGGCCACGTGGCTGACGTCGCCCCAGTCGAGCAGGCGCCACTGGCGCGGCGCCACGCTGACCTTGTTGATGCTCACGTTGAGCAGCGCCGCATCGCGCGGGCCGTTCAGCGGCACGCCGCTGGCCTGGCGCCAGATGATGTCGAGCACGCCGCCGTGCGTGAAGGCCAGCACCCGCTCGCCCTCGTGGCGGGCCGCGATGTCCTCGACCGTGGCCACGATGCGCGCCTGGAACTGCCCCAGCGTTTCGCCGCCCTCGAGCGCGCGCAGCGGATCGCGGCTCTTCCACGCCGCCGCGGCCTCGGGCGCCTTGGTGTCGAGCGAGTCGTAGTCGAGGCCCTCGAGCACGCCGAAGCCGCGTTCGCGCAGGCCGGGTTCGGTGCGCACCCGCAGGCCCAGCACCTCGCCCACCGGCTCGGCCGTGTGCAGCGCACGCTGCAGGTCGCTGCTGTAGAGCGCCGCGAACCGCGTGTCTTCGAGCTGGCGCATGCGCTGCGCCAGCAGCCCGGCCTGGTTGCGGCCGGATTGATTCAGGGGGATGTCCTGCCAGCCTTGCAGGCGGCGGGCAACGTTCCAGTCGGTTTCGCCGTGGCGGATGAACCAGATTTCAGTCATGTGAAGCGAGCGCCAGTGCGGAAGCCGGTCCCGGCTTCCAGATTTTCCGAATCATGGAGCTTAACGCCACCATGAGCGCTTCGCCAGCGCGCTCGGGCTGCACGAAGAAGCCCAGCGTGGCGTCCGCGCGCGCCTGGCCCCACACGATGAAGTCCTGCGAGGCGGCGCCCGCCAGCGCGGTTTCCTCGCGCAGCAGCGCGCAGCCGGCGCCGGCGCGCACCAGCGCATCGAGGTTGGCCTGGTCGTCGTTCTGCATCACGACCCGCGGCGCGAGGCCGTGGCGCTCGAACATGTCGCGCAGCAGCAGGTGGGTATGGCTGCCGGCCGGGCCGTCGAGCCAGGGCAATTGCGCGATGTCGCGCCAGCCGGCGCGCTTGAGCGTGTCGCCCAGCGAGCGGGGCAGCGCGATGCGGTAGCGCACGCTGCGCAGCGCCAGCCACTGCACGCCGCGCGGCGGATTGGCCATGATGGCGAACGCGGCCGCCAGCTTGCCGGTGCCGACCTGTTCCAGCAGCTGCGCGGCCGGCTGTACGTGGGTCTTGAGCTCCACCAGCGGCAGCCGCTGCGTGAGCGCCGCCGCCAGCTCGCCCAGCCGCAGGAAGTCGGGCTGCTCGCTCGGCACGCCGAGGTCGACCGCGCCCTGCAGCGCGCCCTGCATCTGCTGTGCCTCCGACTTGAGCTGCACGCCCAGCACCAGCAGCGCTTCGGCGGTGGGCAGCAGGGCCTCGCCCGACTTCGACAGCGTCATGCGGCCGGCGCCGCGCTCGAACAGCGCCACGCCCAGGCTTTGCTCCAGGGCCTTGATCTGCGCCGTGACCGCGGGCTGGGTCAGCGACAGGGCCTCGGCCGCGCGCGTGAGATTGCCCAGCCGCGCGACCGTGACGAAGGCCCGGATCTGATAGATTTCCATGGCGTAAGGGTAGGGACTGGCCGTTGCGCGCGCAACGGATTTGCCCTCAGGGCAAACCCGTGCCGCGCACGCGCTCAGGCCGCCAGCAGCCGGATCTGCGTGGGCTCCAGCCCCACCGACACGGGCGCGCCCACCGGGAAGGGCGAGAGCCCGGCCAGGTGGGTCTGGTCGGCGGTGATGCGCTGGTCGCCCACCTGCACCTGGTAGCGCGTGAACTCGCCCAGGAACTCGCTGGCCTCGACCACCCCCGGCAGCCAGACGTAGCGGGCGTCGCCCAGGCCATCGGCCATGTCGATCTGCACGGTGTGCGGCCGGAAGCTCGCCGCCAGGCGCGGCGCGTCCGGGATCTCGCCCGTCACCGGCAGCTGCAGCTCGCCCACGCCGTCCACCGCCAGGGTCACGCTGGCGCGGTCGCGCTCGCGCACCGCGCCTTCCAGCACATTCATCGTGCCGACGAAGTTGGCCACGAAGCGGTTGACCGGGTAATCGAACAGCGTGGTCGGCGAACCGATCTGCTGCACCACGCCGTGGTCCAGCACCGCCATGCGGTCGGCCGTCGTCATCGCCTCTTCCTGGTCGTGCGTGACGAAGATGGTGGTGATGCCGAGCCGGCGCTGCAGCGACAGCAGGTCCTGGCGCATCTGCACGCGCAGCTTCTTGTCGAGGTTGGAGAGCGGCTCGTCGAGCAGCAGCACCTGCGGCTCGATCACGATGGTGCGGGCCAGCGCCACGCGCTGCTGCTGCCCGCCCGAGAGCTGGTTGGGCCGGCGCTTGCCGTATTGCGACAGGCCCACCAGGTCGAGCGCCGCCTGCACCTTGGCGCGGATCTCCTCGCGCGGCAGCTTGCGTTCGACCAGGCCGAAGGCCACGTTGTCCCACACCGTCATGTGGGGCCACAGGGCATAGTTCTGGAACACCATGCCGATGTTGCGTTTCCAGGGCGGCGTGCCCGACACATCCTGGCCGTCGATCAGCAGCTGGCCGTGGCTGTGCTGGTTGAAGCCGGCGATCAGGCGCAGCAGGGTCGACTTGCCCGAGCCCGAGGGGCCGAGCAGGGCAAAGAACTCGCCCGGTTCGACGTCGATGTTGACGTCCTTCAGGACCTCGTTCTTGCCGTACGAGAGCCGGATGTTGCGGCAATGGACGCTGACTTTTTTCATGCGGATTCCTCGTTGCGTGCGGGACGCTGCCGTGCGGAGGCGCGTTCGACCAGGAGATGCGAGACATAGGTGCCGATGCCCACCGCGACCACGGCGAGCACGCCCAGCGCGGCGCCCGGCCCGCGGCCGGCGGCGCTTTGCATGTAGAGATAGATGCCGTAGCTCATCGGGGCCTGGCTGTCGCGCGTCACCAGCATGATGGTGGCCGAGAGCTCGACCGCGGCCGTGACGAAGCTGGTGACGAAGCCGGCCAGCATGCCGCCGGCCATGAGCGGCACCACCACGCGGCGGATCGTGCTCATGCGGCTGGCGCCGAGCGATTCGGCCGCCTCCTCGAGCGACACGTTGATCTGCTGCAGCGCCGCCACGCAGGAGCGCAGCGCATAGGGCAGGCGCCGCACCGAGTAGGCGATCATGATGACGATCCACGACGAGGTCAGCAGCGTGCCGGTGCCCGGGATCTCCACGCCGCGGAAGGTGCGCAGAAAGCCGATCGCCAGCACGATGCCCGGGATCGCCAGCGCGGCCGAGGCGAGGAAATCCAGCCACTGCCTGGCCGGCAGCCGCGTGCGCAGCATCAGGTAGGCGATGGCCGTGCCCAGGATCACGTCGATGCCTGCGGCCAGGCCGCAGTACAGCAGCGTGTTGGCGATCATGCCCTGCGATTCGCTGAACACCGCGCTGTAGTGCGCCAGCGTGTAGCCGTCGGGCAGGGGCGCGAAGCTCCACACGCTGGCGAGCGAAAGCAGCAGCACGCCCAGGTGCGGCGACAGCACCAGCAGCAGCACCAGCGCGATCCAGCCGTAGGCCAGCACCGATTCGGTGGGGCGCAGCTTGCGCTTCTGGATCGACGAGCCGCCTTTCTGCAGCGTGGAGTAGTCCTTGCCGCGCAGCACCCGTGCCGACAGCCACAGCGCCAGGATCGAGAAGGCGATCATGATGACGCTGATGACGTAGCCCAGCGGATCCTCGAGCCCGACCTGCGTGATGCGCAGATAGGCCTGCGGCGCCAGCATGTTGGTGGTGCCCAGCACGAGCGGCGTGCCCAGGTCGTCGAACACCTTCACGAACACCAGCGAGGTGCCCGCCACGTAGCCGGGCAGCGCCAGCGGGAAGATCACCCGGCGGAACAGGCGGAAGCCGCGCGAGCCCAGGTTGAACGCCGCCTCCTCCATGGAGCCGTCGATGTTGCGCAGCGCCACCACCAGGTTCATCAGGATGAACGGGAAGTAGTGCAGCGCCTCGACGAAGATCACGCCGTTCAGGCCCTCCATGAACGGAATGGTGAAGCCGAACCAGTCGTCGAGCAGCAGGTTGACGCTGCCGGAGCGGCCGAACAGCAGCTGCATCGCTACCGCGCCCACGAAGGGCGGCATGATGAGCGGCAGCACGCCCAGCGTCTGGATCAGCAGGGCGCCGCGGAAGTCGAAGCGCACCGTGAAGTACGCCAGCGGCACCGCGATCACCGAGGCCAGCAGCGCCGACCAGCCGGCCACGTACAGGCTGTTGAAGAAGGCCTCGCGCATGAGGGGCTGGCCGGCGAACGCGCCGAAGTGGCCCAGCGTGAAGCTGCCGTCCGCGTTGACGAACGCGCTGTAGAAAACGGTGCCCACGGGGAACACCAGGAACAGGCCGAGAAACCCGAGCACCAGCAACGCGGCGAACAGGGGACCGGCGGGCAAGCGGGAAGAGCCCGATAGCATCATGGACATCCAGGCAGGGAGTCAGGGAAGGGCGGCCGGCCGGGCGCGAGCGCCGCGGCCGGCGCCGGATCAGAGGGCGGCCGCCTGGCGCGCCAGCTTCACCGCTTCTTCGTAGTTGGCGCGGGCCGTGCCGTTCCACTCGCCTTCCAGCTTGGTGATCTGCTGGTTCACCGCGGCATCCTTCTTGTTGCCGGCGAAGATCTTGAGGAACTCGGGGTCGGCGGCGCGCTTGCCGTCGACCAGCGGCGCCCAGGCCAGCTTGCGCGCCTGTGCCAGCAGCTCGGCGGCCTTGCCGCTCCTGGCCTTGTCGCCCAGCTTGGCCTCGGCCTCGTAGATGGCGCGGGTCGCGGCCTGCAGCTCCTTCAGGCGGAAGGTGATGGTCTGGTCGTAGAGGCTCTGCACCACGTAGTAGCGCGACTGCGACAGGTCCGCGTCGAAGTGGACCTTGCTGCGCTTGGCGATGTCGGCCGGGTTCGGATAGCCCTCGGGGATGCTGCCCTTGAGCTGGTCATAGGGCAGCACGGGCAGGCGCGAGATCTTGGGCTCGAGCAGCAGCTTCTGGCCGGCCTCGCTCAGCGTGAAGGCGATGAACTTCTTGCCCTCGTCGCTGTTCTTGGCGCCGTCGATGAGCGCGATGTTGGCCGGCACGATCGCGGTTTCCGAGGGATAGACGAACTCCACCGGGAACTTGGAATACTTGCTCGACAGGCCGAAGAAGTCGATCACCGGGCCGGCGGCGAACTGGCCGTTGTTGACGCCATCGGGCACGCCGAACGAGCGTTCGGTGACCGCGCTGGCGTTGCCCGACATGCGCAGCAGCGTCTGCCAGCCGTCGTCCCAGCCCTCGCCCTGCAGGATGGTCTCCACCGTCAGGTGCATGGTGCCCGAGCGCGACGGCGCGGTGATGCCGACGTGGCCGAACCACTGCGGCGCCAGCAGGTCCTTCCATTCCACCGGCGCGGCGAGCTTGTGCGCCTTGAGGTAGCGGGTGTTGTACATGATGCCGTAGCCGGCCAGGGCCTGGCCCATGTACAGGCCCGAAGGATCGTTGATCGGGTAGCTGCCGATCTTGTCGGGCACGTTCTTGTTGAGCGCGTCCGGCGCCTTCACCAGCAGCTTGTCGCGCGCCAGCACCTCGAAGGCGTCGGGCGCGCTGGCCCAGAACACCTCGGGACGCTGCCCGGCCGGCGTCTCGCGCACGAAGGCGATGCCGGCCACGGTGTTCTTGTTCAGGATTTCCAGCGTGATGCCCGGATTGGCCTTCTCGAAGGCCGTCTTGTAGGCCTGGGTCAGGTCCTTCGGGAACGACGTGATCACGGTCACGGTGCCGGCCAGTGCGGGCAGGCAGGTGGCGAGCAACGCGGCCGCCAGCGTGGGACGCAGGATGCGCATGGTCTGTCTCCTCTTGTATTGGATTTGTGCGACAGACCATAGACCCTGCCTCGCGGCAGCGTCCAATCACAATTTCTGATGCGCCCGATCAATGGGCGCGCCGCGGCTCAGCCCTGGGCCTGCTGCGTCTGCTCGTTCAACAGCTTCTGGATCTGGGCCTGGATCTGCGTTGCCTGGGTGTTCAGGGCCTGGATCTGCCGGTTCTTCTGCTCGTCGGTGGCATTGCTCTCGCGCACCTTGGCGACCTGGCGCATGATCTCGCTCAGTTGCTTCTGCAACTGTCGCAGTTGCGCGCGCACCGACGTGGGATCCTCCTCGACGCTCTTGCTGCTTTCGGCGGCGCTGCCACGCGACAGGAAGTTGGCAATCGCGCTGGAACTGCTGACGGACGAGATCGACATGCGGGGTGCTCCCGGGTGGGGTTGAGGCGGGCCGCGAGATCGGCCTGGGGATAGCCCTAATACGGCAGTCCCGCGGCAGACTTAAATCCATTGCCGCGGATTTGCGCTGCCCCTTAAACTTGCGCCCGCCCAACCCTTTCCTGAGCGGAACCTCCATGGCCAACTCCTACTTCCCGCGCTGGCGTCAGGTCGACGACAACGTGCCCGGCGCCATCATCGCGCCCGACGAGCGCCTGTCCTGGCCCAAGAACGTCGCCATGGGCGCGCAGCACGTGGTCGCCATGTTCGGCTCCACCGTGCTGGCGCCGCTGCTGATGGGCTTCGATCCGAACGTCGCCATCCTGATGTCGGGCATCGGCACGCTGATCTTCTTCCTGTTCGTGGGCGGCCGGGTGCCGAGCTACCTGGGCTCGAGCTTCGCCTTCATCGGCGGGGTGGTGGCGGTCACCGGCTACGCCGGCGCCGGCCCCAACGCCAACATCGGCGTGGCGCTGGGCGCCATCATCGCCTGCGGCCTGGCCTACACCCTGATCGGCCTGATCGTCTGGGCGGTGGGCGACCGCCGGGGCGGTGGCGCGGGCTGGATCGAGGTCCTGATGCCGCCGGTTGTGACCGGCGCGGTCGTCGCCGTGATCGGCCTGAATCTCGCGCCGATCGCGGCCAAGGGCGCCATGGGCGGCTCCACCTTCGATGCCGTGATGGCCATCGTCACCATGCTGTGCGTGGGCGGCATCGCGGTCGCCACGCGCGGCATGGTGCAGCGCCTGCTGATCCTGGTGGGCCTGATCCTGGCCTGCGTGATCTATGCGATCTGCGCCAATGGCCTGGGCCTGGGCAAGCCGATCGACTTCTCCGGCGTGGCCGCGGCCGCCTGGCTCGGCCTGCCGCACTTCACCGCGCCGGTGTTCCAGGCCGAGGCGATGGGCCTGATCGTGCCGGTCGCCGTCATCCTGGTGGCCGAGAACCTCGGTCACGTGAAGGCGGTGAGCGCCATGACCGGCCGCGACATGGACCGCTACCTCGGCCGCGCCTTCGTGGGCGACGGCATGGCCACGATGGTGTCCGGCGCCGTGGGCGGCACCGGCGTCACCACCTACGCCGAGAACATCGGCGTGATGGCCGTCACCCGGATCTATTCCACGCTGGTGTTCGTGGTGGCCGCCCTGATCGCCATCGTGCTGGGCTTCTCGCCCAAGTTCGGCGCGCTGATCCAGACCATCCCCGGCCCGGTGCTGGGCGGCATGTCGGTGGTCGTGTTCGGCCTGATCGCGATCGCCGGCGCCCGCATCTGGGTCGTGAACCAGGTCGACTTCGCCGACAACCGCAACCTCATCGTCGCCGCCGTGACCCTGGTCATGGGCGCGGGCGACTTCACCCTGAAGCTCGGCAATTTCGTGCTGGGCGGCATCGGCACCGCCACCTTCGGCGCCATCCTGCTCTACGCCGTGCTCGGCTGGATGCAGCGCAAGCCGGCCCGCTGAACGCCGGCGCGGCCGGGCGGCTGCCCGGCCCACGGCCGCGCCGGGCCAGGCGCCCGCTTCGTCACGGCCTGCCCGTCGCGCCGGCTCCGGGTTTGCCCTGAGCGCCGGCCCCCGTGGAGCGGGCAGGGCGTACGACCGTGCTGGCATTTTTCGGTTACAGGTGTCGAACGGCGGCGAAATGGTGCCGAAATGGCGCCGAAATGGCAGCAAAATCGGCGCCGGATGCGGCCACTTGCAATTTCCGGCGGCATTGACCACAATGATGACTTGATTGCCCCGGTTCCGACCCGAGCCGGGGTTTTGTTTTGGTCGAAGCCATGCCGCGCCACAACGGTATCGCCGGCCCTGGAGACAAATAGGGGAGCGCGGGCTCAGGCCCTGCATCGCTCCCGGGTCCACCTTGCTCACTTACGCCCAGCCGTGCCGCGGTGCGGGGGCGCAGCTTGGCTCAGACCTTCACCGAAGCGCTCCTCGGAGCGTTTAATTTTTTTTGTTTGGGAAACGACATGTCTGCCATTCCGTTGACAGTGCGCGGGGCCGAGCGCTTGCAGGCCGAGTTGCACCGCTTGAAAACCATCGAACGTCCTTCCGTGATCAATGCGATCGCCGAAGCGCGTGCGCAGGGTGATCTGTCGGAAAACGCCGAATACGATGCCGCCCGTGAACGCCAGGGCTTCATCGAAGGCCGGATCGCCGAACTCGAGGGCACGCTCTCCAATGCCCACCTGATCGACCCGACGGCGCTGGACGCCGAAGGCCGCGCCGTGTTTGGCGCCACCGTCGACATCGAAGACCTGGATTCGGGCGACCGCCTGACCTACCAGATCGTCGGCGACGTCGAGGCCGACATCAAGTCGAACCTCATCTCCGTGTCGAGCCCGGTCGCGCGTGCGCTGATCGGCAAGAGCGAAGGCGATGTGGTTGAAGTGCAGGCGCCCTCGGGCGTGCGTGAGTACGAAGTCCTCGGCGTTCGTTACCTGTAACGTCGATTCCGCCCCCGCGGAACCCGGCCGCAATCCTTTGCGCGCCACGCGCCGGCAGGCATCTCGCCCCGGCAACACGGCACACCCGCCGTGCCGGCCCGAACCGTCCCGACTCGCGCGGACAGGCAGGCCGGAACGCGTGGAACCGGGTTCCAGCCCAGGCGAGTCCGGCCTCGTGCCGGCCGCCCTGTCCAGGCTGTCGGGGGCGCGGTTTTTATCCCGGCAGGCCCGGGAGCAGTAACCCCCTCTGTTGCATAGCGAGCCGCTTTCGCGGTCGGGCGCCGCGCGCGGATCACGCGCACGGGCGAGCCGCCGGCGCTACGGATCGCGGCAGGATGCAGGCAGGGCAGGGGAAAGAAAAGAAACTGCCGGCGGCGCCCGAGGCGCGGCCGGCAGGTTTGAAGCGCTTACTTGCTGCGCGAGGTCTTGCGCACGCCGCTGCGCATGCCGCTGCGCACGCCAACGCCCGAACGGGCGCCGGCACGCAGGCTCAGGGCGCTGCCCGAGCGGCGCGGCACGCCGTGGCCGGGTTTGGCAGGCGATTTGCGATTGGAAGGACGCGCAGGACGGCCGTTTTCGTTCAGAATGTCGCGGGCGCTCGAGTGACCGAGTTTGTCGGGCACGGTGGCGGCGGCGGGCTTGCGGGTCGGCCGGGCCTTGGTGAGCGTCTTGCCTTCGGCGGCGAGCTTCTTGGGCGTATGCGGCTCGGAGGCGCGGCGCTTGGTGCTGGGGGCTTCGTCGCTGTCGGACTGCGTGCGGGTATCGTGGCGATACAGGATGAAGAGCTTGCCCAGGTGATGCACCGGGGCGCACGACAGCGTGTCGCAGATGGAGGCGAGCATGGCCTCGCGGGCCTCGCGGTCGTCGCCGCCCGCACGGACCTTGATCAGTTCGTGGGCATTGAGGGCGCGGTCGATTTCCTTGAGAACGGCCTCGGTCAGGCCGTTGTCACCGATCAAAACGACCGGGCGCAGCGAATGCGCGGCTGACCGCAGGTCGCTGCGCTCGCGAGAGGTGAGTTCTAATATAGGCATGCGTGGAATTGTACGGTAATGGCCAAGAATAAATTCTCGAAAGACTGGATTCACCAGCACATCAACGACCCTTATGTGAAGCTGGCGCAACAGAAGGGTTATCGGGCACGGGCCGCATTCAAGCTGATCGAGATCCTCGATACCGAAAAGCTGATGCGGCGCGGCGACGTCGTGGTCGACCTGGGCTCCGCCCCGGGCAGCTGGTCGCAGGTGGCGCGCGAGCGTCTCGCCGGCCCCGGCGGCGTGGTCGACGGGCGCATCATCGCCCTCGACATGCTGCCGATGGAGCCCATTGCGGGCGTCGAGTTCTTCCAGGGCGACTTTCGCGAAGACGAAATCCTCCAGGAACTCGAAAATCGCGTCGGCAACCAGGTCGTGGACCTTGTAATGTCGGATATGGCCCCCAACTTGTCGGGGGTAGGTGTCGCCGATGCGGCCCGCATTCAGCATTGTTGTGATCTGGCCCTGGAATTTTCCCGAGCACATCTGAAGCCGAACGGCGCGCTCATCGTCAAGGCCTTCCACGGCAGTGGCTTTTCCCAGATCGTCCAGTCGTACAAGCAGGTATTCAAACGGGTCGTCGAGCGCAAGCCGAAGGCTTCGCGAGACAAGTCGTCCGAGACCTTCCTGGTCGCGCGCGACCTGAAACAGTAAGACCCGCCAGGCGGGCGTGCCGGCCAGTTGTTACCGGCGCACGCACCTGGCAAAGCCTTAAACCAAACGAAACCGCCCGGTGCCGGGCGGCGGCCAACGCGATCCGCCCCGACAGGGTAGAATGGGCCATTGACAAATTTGTTGGCTGCGTTTTCTCGCGGGGAGGCAGCCACCGGTCGGAATCGATAGCAGGAGATCGACCTTGAACAATTCGTTTTCTAAAGTCGCGGTCTGGATGGTGATCGCACTGGTCCTGTTCACGGTATTCAAGCAGTTCGATGGACGTGCTCAGAGCCAGGACGGTGTCACCTACACCCAGTTCATGGACGACGCCAAGGCGGGTCGCATCCGCAAGGTCGATGTGCAGGGCGACGTGCTCTACGTGACGCCCGATTCCGGCCGTTCGTACACGCTCACCTCGCCGGGCGACCTGTGGATGGTCTCCGATCTGCTGAAGTACGGCGTGCAGGTCTCGGGCAAGGCGCGCGAAGAGCCGTCGCTGCTGATGAGCATCTTCGTGTCGTGGTTCCCGATGCTGCTGCTGATCGGCGTGTGGATATTCTTCATGCGACAGATGCAGGGCGGCGGGCGCGGTGGTGCGTTCTCGTTCGGCAAGTCCCGTGCGCGCATGCTCGACGAAAACACCAACCAGATCACCTTCGCCGACGTCGCCGGTTGCGACGAAGCCAAGGAAGACGTTCAAGAGCTGGTCGATTTCCTGCGCGACCCCAGCAAGTTCCAGAAGCTCGGCGGCCGCATTCCGCGCGGCGTGCTGATGGTCGGCTCGCCCGGCACCGGCAAGACGCTGCTGGCCAAGGCCATCGCCGGCGAAGCCAAGGTGCCGTTCTTCAGCATCTCGGGTTCCGACTTCGTCGAAATGTTCGTCGGCGTGGGCGCGGCCCGCGTGCGCGACATGTTCGAAAACGCCAAGAAGCACGCGCCCTGCATCATCTTCATCGATGAAATCGACGCGGTCGGCCGCCAGCGTGGCGCCGGCCTGGGCGGCGGCAACGACGAACGCGAACAGACGCTGAACCAGATGCTGGTCGAGATGGACGGCTTCGAGTCGGGCCAGGGCGTGATCGTGATCGCAGCCACCAACCGTCCCGACGTGCTGGATCCGGCGCTGCTGCGTCCGGGCCGCTTCGACCGCCAGGTCGTGGTGCCGCTGCCCGACATCCGTGGCCGCGAGCAGATCCTGAAGGTCCACATGCGCAAGGTGCCGCTGTCGCCCAACGTCGACGCCACCATCCTCGCACGCGGCACCCCGGGCTTCTCCGGCGCTGACCTGGCCAACCTGGTCAACGAAGCCGCCCTGTTCGCCGCCCGCCGCAACGGCCGCACGGTCGACATGTCCGACTTCGAAAAGGCCAAGGACAAGATCATCATGGGCGCGGAACGCCGCTCCATCGTGATGCCCGAGGAAGAGCGCAAGAACACCGCCTACCACGAGTCCGGCCATGCCATCGTGGCGCGCATGCTGCCCAAGACCGACCCGGTGCACAAGGTCACCATCATCCCGCGCGGCCGCGCGCTGGGCGTGACCATGCAGCTGCCGGAATCGGATCGCTACAGCATGGACAAGGGCCGTCTGCTCAACACCATCGCGGTGCTGTTCGGTGGCCGTATCGCCGAAGAAATCTTCATGGACCAGATGACGACGGGCGCCTCGAACGACTTCGAACGCGCCACCGCCATCGCCCGCGACATCGTCACCCGCTACGGCATGACCGACGAGTTGGGCCCGATGGTCTATGCCGAGAACGAAGGCGAAGTGTTCCTGGGCCGCAGCGTCACCAAGACGACCCACGTTTCCGAAGCCACCATGCAGAAGGTCGACGGCGCCATCCGCCACATCATCGACGAGCAGTACGGCGTGGCGCGCAAGATCCTCGAAGACAACCGCGACAAGGTCGAAGTCATGACCAGCGCGCTGCTCGAGTGGGAAACCATCGACGCCGACCAGATCGAAGACATCATCCAGGGCCGTCCGCCGCGTCCGCCCAAGACGCCGCAAGGCCCGTCGGATACGCCGGATTCGCCCGCTTCGGGCGTGGCGCCCGGCGGCAACACGGCCGCTGCGGTCTGATTCCGATCAGGCCCGCGACGCGGCCCGCCTTGCTGTTCCATGGCCAGTAACCTCCTGTGCGGGCGTTTCGAGTTGGATCTCGAACGCCCGCTTGTCATGGGCATCGTCAATTGCACGCCGGACTCGTTTTCCGATGCCGGCCAGCAGCCTGATGCCGATGCCGCCATCGCCCGCGCGCGCCAGCTCGCCGGCGAGGGCGCCCACATTCTCGATCTCGGTGGCGAGTCCACCCGCCCGGGCGCCGAGCCCGTGTCGGCCGACGAGGAGCTGCGGCGCCTGCTGCCCGTGATCGAGGCCATGCGCGACTGCGGCGTGCCGCTGTCGGTCGACACCTTCAAGCCCGAGGTCATGCGCGCCGTCATCGATGCCGGCGCCGACATGATCAACGACATCTATGGCTTCCGGCAGCCCGGCGCCATCGAGGCCGTGGCGCAGTCGCGCGTCGGCCTGTGCGTCATGCACATGAAGGGCGAGCCGCGCACCATGCAGGAGGCGCCCGAGTACACCGACCTGATCGGCGAGATCGGCGTGTTCCTCGGCTCGCGCGCCCAGCGCCTGCGCGCCGCGTGGGTCGACCCGCGCCGCATCGTGCTCGATCCCGGCTTCGGTTTCGGCAAGACGCAGGCCCAGAATTTCGAACTGCTGCGCAGGCTGCCCAGCCTGCGCGCATCCGGTTATCCGCTGTTGATCGGCGTTTCACGTAAATCCATGATCGGGGCGGCAACCGGCCGCCCGGTGGAGGAACGCCTGGCGGGAAGTATTGCCGCTGCCCTGGCATCCGTGGCTCGGGGTGCCGCGATCGTGCGTGTGCACGACGTGGCGGCCACGGTCGATGCCCTGAAAGTGTGGCAAGCGGCCGAACAAGGAGGACTACCTTTATGAGTCAACGCAAGTATTTCGGCACCGATGGCGTGCGCGGCGAGGTCGGAGGCCCGGTGATCAATGCCGCCTTCGCACTGCGCCTGGGCTATGCCGCGGGCCGGGTGCTGGCCAAGCGGCACGCGGGCAGGAGCACCACCGGCCGCCCGACCGTCGTGATCGGCAAGGACACGCGCATTTCCGGCTACATGCTGGAATCGGCGCTGGAAGCAGGGCTGTCGGCCGCGGGGATCGACGTCTTGCTGGCCGGCCCGATCCCGACGCCGGGCGTGGCCTACCTCACGCGCGCGCTGCGCCTGGTGGCGGGCATCGTCATCAGCGCTTCGCACAATCCCTACCAGGACAACGGCATCAAGTTCTTCTCGGCCGAGGGCACCAAGCTGCCCGACGACGTCGAGGCGGAGATCGAGGCCGCGCTGGAAGGCGAGATCGGTTGTGTCACGTCCGAGCATCTCGGCCGCGCCCGCCGCATGTCCGACGCCCAGGGCCGCTACATCGAGTTCTGCAAGAGCACGGTGCCGCACACGCTCGACCTCGACGGCTTCCGTCTGGTCGTGGACGCCGCCAACGGCGCCGCCTATCACATCGTCGCCAACGTGTTCCGCGAGCTCGGCGCCGAGGTGCACGCCATCGGCGTGTCGCCCGACGGCTTCAACATCAACAAGGGCGTGGGCGCGCTGCATCCCGAGGCGCTGGCCGCCGAGGTCCAGGCGCGCGGCGCGCAGCTGGGCATCGCGCTCGACGGCGACGCCGACCGGCTGCAGATGGTCGACAACACCGGCCGCATCTACAACGGCGACGAGCTTCTCTATGCCATCGTGCGCGAGCGCATGCAGCGCACCAAGGTCGAGGGCGTGGTGGGCACGCTCATGACCAACTACGGTTTCGAGCGCGCCATGGAAGAGCTCGGCGTGGGCTTCGAGCGCGCCAACGTGGGCGACCGCTACGTGCTGGAGCAACTGCAGGCGCGCGGCTGGATGTTCGGCGGCGAAAGCTCCGGCCACCTGCTCTGCCTGGACTGCCACACCACCGGCGACGGCATCATCGCCGCGCTGCAGGTGCTGGCCGGCCTGCGCAAGAGCGGCCGCACGCTGGCCCAGTGGGTCGCCGAGCTGCGTCTCTACCCGCAGGTCATGATCAACGTGCCGCTCAAGCCGGGCCAGGACTGGAAGTCGCATCAAGGCCTGGCCGACGCCCGCAAGGCCGTCGAGGCAGAGCTGGCCGGCCGCGGCCGGGTGCTGATCCGGGCCTCCGGCACGGAGCCCAAGCTGCGCCTGATGGTCGAGGCCGAGGATGAGGCTTTGGCCCAATCCTGCGCACAAAAACTGGCGGATAGCCTGGCCTGATGCGGCCCGTATAACCGTCCCTGTTTAAGCCGGTCTTGCCGGCCGCAAGCCCCGGAGGCCCGCCATGCGCGGGCCTTCGGCATTCCTGGAATTGTGAAGTTGTGTGCAGGCGGCGTTTTTTTGCGCCGCAGCAATACCCTAGGGAGAACCCTCGGCGTAAACTTCATAGTCACGTAACATATCAGTCAGATTACTGACATGACGCTGCGCCACACTGGCGCCACGTCTTAGGAGTTTCGCGCAATGCTCGAACTAGTTCGTATTGATTCCAATGGCAATAGCTCGGTGAACTGGCCGGGTGCCAACCAGCGTGCGCTGGCCGTGGGTCTGGCGCGAACGGCCGAAGAGGTCGAGCAGATCCAGCGCCTGCGCTACCAGGTCTTCACCGAAGACATGGGCGCCGTGTTCCCCGATGCCCACGACGGCATCGAGCAGGATCGCTTCGACCAATGGTGCGAGCATCTGATGGTGCGCGAACTGGATACCGGCCGGGTGGTCGGCACCTACCGCATCCTGACGCCCGAAAAGGCGCTCGAGGCGGGCGGCTACTACTCGGAATCCGAATTCGATCTGTCCGGCCTGGGCGCGCTGCGCGACCAGGTCGTCGAGCTCGGCCGCTCCTGCACCCATGCCGACTACCGCGGTGGCGCCGTAATCATGCTGCTGTGGTCCGGCATCGCCGAATACCTGCGCCGCCATGGTTACCGCTACGCCCTGGGTTGCGCCAGCGTCAGCCTGCGCGACGACGGCGTGACCGCCGCCGAGGTGTGGCGCACCGTGGCGCGCCAGCTGCCCGCCGCCGGCCAGCCGCGGGTCACGCCGCTGCACCGCTATCCGGTCGAGAAGCTCGACAGCACGCTGCCGGCCCGCGTGCCGCCGCTGATCAAGGGCTATCTGAAGCTGGGCGCCACCATCTGTGGCGAACCGGCCTGGGATCCCGACTTCAACGCAGCCGATTTCCCCGTGCTCATGGACATGGAAGCCATGGATGAGCGCTACCGCCGGCACTTCGGCCTCGACGAGCCCGCCGCGCCGGCGCTGGCCACCGGGACCCGCTGATCATGCGCCGGTTACTGCGCCGAATGAAAGTTCGTTTCGTGCGGCGCGTAACCCGGCAATTTCGCCTAGAGCTCAAGCAGCTCGAACGAGAAACCGACCTTGCTCCATTCTGACTCTTCGCCCCGCAGGGTGAAGTCGGAGAGCGGGTGGCTGTCGAGCCAGGCGCGCTCGGCCTGGACCACGATCGACGTGCCCTTGACCGACACCTTGATCGGCAGCGGCGAGACGTCTTCGCGACGGCGCAACAGCAGCGCGGCCAGCCGCAGGCACAGGATCGCAATCCACTTTTCGCGGCTGCGCACCTCGACCTTGCCCAGCTTGCCCTGATGCGTCATGGCGAGCAGCGCCATCAGCTGCTGCTCGGCGCGCGAGAAGCCCGGCATGTCGGCGTTTTCGAGCACGTAGGCCGTGTGCTTGTGATAAGCGTTGTGCGCGATCGACAGGCCGACCTCGTGCAGGTCCGCCGTCCAGCCGATCGCGTTGCGCAGCTCGGTGCGCTCGGCGGCGTCGGGCATGAGCTCGTCGAACAGCGCCAGCGCCGTCTGGCGCACGCGGCGCGCCTGGTTGGCGTCGACGTGATAGCGCTTCATGAACTGGCGCACCGACTCGATGCGCTTGTCGTGTTCGTCGTCGCGGCCCAGCAGGTCGTAGAGCACGCCCAGGCGCAGCGCGCCGTCACCGGTGTGCATCGTGTCGATGTTGAGCTCGTCGAACAGCGCGCTCATGATGGCCAGGCCGCCGGGCAGCACGTCGGCGCGCTCCAGCTTGATGCCGGGCAGCTCGCTCGGCACGACGCGGCCCGAACGGATGATGCGCTCCTTGAGCTTGGCCAGCCCCGCGCGGGTGATGCCGCGATCGGAGAAGCCGCATTCGGTCAGGATGGCGTACAGCGCCTTGGCCGTGCCGGAGGAGCCGTAGGCTTCCTTCCAGCCCATCTTGCGGTATTGCTTGGCGATCACCTCGATCTCGCGGCGCGCCGCGAGCTCGGCCAGCTTCATCTGGTAGGCATCGACCACGCCGTCGCCGAAGAACTGGCGGCTGTAGCTGACGCAACCCATGTAGAGCGAGGACATCAGGCCGGGGTCGAAGCCCTTGCCGATGATGACTTCCGTCGAGCCGCCGCCGATGTCGATCACCAGGCGCTTGTTGGGCGAGGGCGGCAGGCTGTGCGCCACGCCCGAGAAGATCAGGCGGGCCTCTTCGCGGCCCGCGATCACCTCGATCGGGAAGCCCAGCGCGGCTTCGGCGCGCGGCAGGAATTCGGGGGTGTTGCGCGCCACGCGGAACGTGTTGGTGGCGACGGCGCGCACGCGATTCGGATGAAAGCTGCGCAGCCGTTCGCCGAAGCGTTCGAGCACCGACACGGCGCGGTCGATGGCGTCGTCATCGAGGCGGCGGTCGCTCGACAGGCCCGCGGCCAGGCGTACGGTTTCTTTGAGACGGTCGATCTGGTAGATCTGGGCCACGCCGTTCTCGAGAACGACGCGGCCGATGGACAGGCGAAAGCTATTGGACCCGAGGTCCACGGCGGCCAGTAGATGATCCATGCGGCGAGTGAGTGATGCTTTTGGACTTGATGTGTCGGCCATTATAAGGACCCCATATGACAGCACCGGCAAACCCTGCATTTTTCATGACAGAAAAGCGTAACTGTCATATGTCCCGCTTTTGACGTACGCTTCTCGTGCAGGCATATCATGACGCAGAAGGCCCTCGCCACACAGCGCGGCGTCCGAGCGTCATAGAACCGTCACGAATTTGCAGTAAAACCCGAAGCTGCTTTTTTTTCATGGAATCCGGTATGTCCACTCGTTCGTCCACCGAGCCGCTGCTGCTCAATCGTGAACTGTCGCTGTTGAAATTCAACGAACGTGTGCTGGCCATGGCCGAGAACACCCGGACGCCATTGCTCGAGCGCCTGCGCTACGTATGTATCGTCAGCTCGAATCTGGACGAATTCTTCGAGATCCGGATTTCCAGCCTGAAGGAGCAGCAGCGCCAGAATCCCAACGTGCTCGGCGTGGACGGGCACACCGCCGCCGAGGCCTTCCATGAGGTGCAGGCCGCGGTGCACGCGCTGGTGGCGCGCCAGTACGACCTGCTCAACGACCAGATCCTGCCGCGCCTGCAGGCCGAGGGCATCGTGCTGCACCACGCCTCGGAGTGGAACGAGGCGCAGTCGGCCTGGGCGCTGGAGGTGTTCAACCGCGACGTGATGCCGCTGCTCACGCCGATCGGGCTCGACCCGGCGCACCCGTTTCCGCGCGTCTACAACAAGAGCCTGAACTTCATCGTGGCGCTGTCGGGCGCCGACGCGTTCGGCCGCCAGGCCTCGATCGCCGTCGTGCAGGCGCCGCGCGCGCTGCCGCGCCTGATCAAGATGCCGCCGGAGATCTCCGGCCATCCCGACGGCTACATCCTGCTCACCTCGCTGCTGCGCGCCTTCGTGGGCGAGCTGTTCCCCGGCCTCGAGATGCTGGGCTGCTATCAGTGGCGCGTCACCCGCAACAGCGACCTGTTCGTCGACGAGGAAGAAGTCACCAACCTGCGCCACGCGCTGCAGGGCGAACTGTCGCAGCGCAATTTCGGCGCGGCGGTGCGCCTGGAGATCGACAAGCTCACGCCGCCCGATCTCGAGGCCTACCTGCAGCGCGAGTTCTCGCTCAAGCCCGAAGACACCTACCGCGTGAACGGTCCGGTCAACCTCTCGCGCCTGATGCAGATCTGCAATACCAACACGCGGCCCGACCTGCTGTTCCCGGCCTATCACGCGCCGGTGCCGGCCCCGTTCGACCAGGTGGCCGACAAGCCGGCCGAGCTGTTTGCCGCCGTGGCCGAGCGCGACCGCCTGCTGCACCACCCGTACCAGTCGTTCCAGCCCGTGATCTCGTTCCTCACGGCCGCGGCCCTGGATCCCGACGTGATGGCGATCAAGCAGACCATCTACCGCACCGGCGAAGACTCGGAGCTGATGCAGATCCTGCTGGCCGCCGCGCGCGCCGGCAAGGAAGTGACGGTGGTGGTGGAGCTGATGGCCCGCTTCGACGAGCAGACCAACATCAACTGGGCCTCGCGCCTGGAAGAGGTGGGCGCGCACGTGGTGTACGGCGTGGTGGCGCACAAGACCCACGCCAAGATGGCCCTGGTGCTGCGCCGCGAGGGCGGCCGCCTGCGCCGCTATGCCCACCTCGGCACCGGCAACTACCACCCGCGCACCGCGCGTCTCTACACCGACTTCGGCCTGCTGACCGCCGATCCGCGCCTCTGCGAGGACATGGACAAGGTGTTCGGCCAGCTCACCGGGCTGGGCGCGCGCCGCCAGCTCAAGTCGCTGCTGCAGTCGCCGTTCTCGCTGCACGAGGGCATGGTGCACCTGATCCGCGCCGAGGTGCGCGCCGCCCGGGCGGGCAAGCGTGCCCGCATCATGGCCAAGATGAACTCGCTGCTCGAGGAGCAGGTGATCGAGGAGCTCTACAAGGCCAGCCAGGCCGGCGTGAAGATCGACCTGATCGTGCGCGGCGTGTGCGCGCTGCGCGCCGGCGTGCCGGGCCTGTCGGAAAACATCCGGGTGCGCTCCATCGTGGGCCGCTTCCTGGAGCACTCGCGGGTGTTCTACTTCTACGCCGACGGCGCCGAGACGGTGTACCTGTCGTCGGCCGACTGGATGGACCGCAACTTCTTCCGCCGCGTCGAGGTGGCGTTCCCGATCTACGACAAGGTGCTCAAGAAGCGCGTGATCGACGAGGCCTTCACGCTGGCGCTGCGCGACAACCAGCTGTCGTGGCAGCAGCAGCCCGACGGCAGCTACGTGCGCGTGCGCAGCCGCCGCGACGCGTTCGACCTGCACGACCACCTGATGCACCGGCTCGGCGCCTGACGCCGGGCAGGGCAGGGCAGACGGGGGCCGTGAGAACGGTCCCCGTTTTATTTCAGGGCCGGATCCCGCGCCCGGGCGGAAAGGCCGACGGCGTTACGTCTTCATAGGGGAAATGGGCCGAAATCGCGCTTGCCGGTTGCGCATTTATGACTGTCACTATCTCGTCATATTGAGGCTCTACCATTCGTTCCGTGCCAGACAGGCAAGCAAAGAAAGCCTGCGGGACCTCTTTAAACGAGCACAGTGAAGGAACCCTAATGTTCAACCGTGTCTTCAAGCAAGTTTCCATCGGCGTCGCCCTGAGCGCCGCTGTTTTCGCCGTGCACGCCGCCGACATCACCGGCGCCGGCGCTTCGTTCCCGTACCCGGTCTACGCCAAGTGGGCGTCCGACTACAAGGCGGCCACCAACAACGCCGTCAACTACCAGTCGATCGGCTCGGGTGGCGGTCAGCAACAGATCAAGGCCAAGACCGTCGACTTCGGCGCCTCGGATGACCCCCTCAAGGCTGAAGACCTGGAGAAGAGCGGTCTGCTGCAATTCCCGGCCGTGATCGGCGGCACCGTTGCCGTGGTCAACGTCGACGGCATCGCTCCCGGCCAGCTGAAGCTGTCGGGCAAGGTCCTCGCCGACATCTACCTCGGCAAGATCAAGAAGTGGGACGACGCCGCCATCAAGTCGCTCAACGGCGACCTGAAGCTGCCCTCGACCGACATCGTCGTGGTGCACCGCTCGGACGGCTCGGGCACGACCTTCGGCTGGACCAACTACCTGTCGAAAGTCTCGCCCGACTGGAAGTCGCAGGTCGGTGAAGGCAAGGCCGTCAAGTGGCCCACCGGCCAGGGTGGCAAGGGCAACGAAGGCGTCGCCGCCTACGTCGGCCAGCTGAAGAACTCGATCGGCTACGTCGAGTACGCCTACGCCAAGCAGAACAAGCTGGCCTGGACCCAACTGCAGAACGCCGATGGCAAGTTCGTGCAGCCGGAACAGAAGGCCTTCGCCGCCGCTGCCGCCAACGCCGACTGGAAGAGCGCGCCCGGCATGGGCGTGGTCCTGACCAACGAGCCGGGTGCCGATTCGTGGCCCGTCACCGCCGCCACCTTCATCCTGGTCCACAAGAACCAGGACAAGCCGGCGCAAGGCAAGGCCGTGCTCGAGTTCTTCGACTGGGCCTTCAAGAACGGCGCCAAGTCGGCCGAAGCGCTCGACTACGTGCCGCTGCCGGAAGCCGTGACCAAGGAAATCCGCGCCGCCTGGCAGGATGTCAAGGGCGCCGACGGCAAGCCGGTCTACACCGCGAAGTAATCGCAGCGTGAGGGTCGCCTTCGGGCGGCCTTCCCGAAACGCCGGCCGGGCGGCTCTCACGAACCTCCGGCCGGCGTGCCCTGCGGATCTTCCGCAGCGCTTCACCCCTCCGCAGCACCCCCCGCAGCAACTAAAGGAAAGCCCTTCCATGAGCGCGGTAATGGATAATAGTGTGCCGCTGCCGTCCGACCGGGCGGAGTCGACCACCGGTACGCCTTCCCCTATGAAGCCTAGCAATAATGCGCTGATGGATGCGCTTTTCAAGAATCTGACCCGCCTGTTCGCCTTCCTGGTGTTCATTCTGCTGGCGGCGATCATGATCTCCCTGATCTACGGCAGCCGCGAGTCGCTGGCCAAGTACGGCCTGTCGTTCCTGTGGATCAACGACTGGGATCCCGTCAACCAGAGCTACGGCGCCGTCGTGCCCATCATCGGCACGCTGCTGACCTCGGCCATCGCGCTGATCATCGCCGTGCCGGTGTCGTTCGGCATCGCCATCTTCCTCACCGAGCTCTCGCCGACCTGGCTGCGCCGCCCGCTGGGCACCGCCGTCGAAATGCTGGCCGCCATTCCCTCGATCATCTACGGCATGTGGGGCCTGTTCGTGTTCGTGCCGGTGTTCCAGGTGTACGTGCAGCCGTTCCTGATCGCCACGCTGGGCAGCGTGCCGGTGATCGGCGGGCTGTTCGCCGGCCCGCCCTTCGGCATCGGCATCTTCACCGCCGGCCTGATCCTGTCGATCATGATCATCCCGTTCATCGCCGCGGTGATGCGCGACGTGTTCGAGCTGGTGCCGCCGCTCCTGAAGGAATCGGCCTATGGCCTGGGCAGCACCACCTGGGAAGTGATGTGGCGCGTCGTGCTGCCGTTCACGCGTTCGGGTGTGATCGGCGGCATCATGCTGGGCCTGGGCCGCGCGCTCGGCGAAACCATGGCCGTGACTTTCGTGATCGGCAACGCCTTCCGCTACTCCGAATCGCTGTTCTCGCCGGGCAACTCGATCGCCTCGGCGCTGGCCAACGAATTCAACGAGGCCGGCGGCCTGCAGAAGTCGGCGTTGCTCGAGCTCGGCCTGATCCTGTTCCTGATCACGACCGTCGTGCTGGCGATCGCCAAGGTGATGCTGGTCCGCCTGTCGGCCAGCGAAGGCACCAAGACCTGACGCCCCACGCATAAAGAAGACGACTCATGGCTCAAACGGCTATCTCCATGTCCAACGGCGTCTACCAGCGCCGTCGCATCATCAACCGCGTGATGCTGACGATCTCGGTATCGGCGCTGCTGTTCGGCCTGTTCTGGCTGTTCTGGATCATCCTCACGCTGCTGTTCAAGGGCGCGCCCGCGCTGTCGCTCGCCCTGTTCACCGAAATCACGCCGCCGCCGGGCCAGCCCGGCGGGCTGTTGAACGCGGTGGTGGGCAGCCTGATGATGGCCGGCATCGGCACGCTGATCGGCACGCCGGTCGGGATCCTGGCCGGCACCTACCTGGCCGAGTATGGCCAGCGTGGCTGGCTCGCCCCGGCGACCCGCTTCCTCAACGACGTGCTGCTGTCGGCCCCGTCGATCATCATCGGTCTGTTCATCTACGCCGTGTACGTGGCGCAGGTGGGTCACTACTCGGGTTGGGCCGGCGCGCTGGCGCTCTCGATCCTGGTGATCCCGGTGGTGGTGCGCACCACCGACAACATGCTGCTGCTGGTGCCCAACAGCCTGCGCGAGGCCACCGCCGCGCTGGGCTGCCCCAAGTACCGCATGATCACGCTGGTCTGCTACCGCGCCGCCCGCACCGGCATCATCACCGGCGTGCTGCTGGCGGTGGCCCGCATCTCGGGCGAGACCGCGCCGCTGCTGTTCACGGCGCTGTCGAACCAGTTCATGTCCTGGAACATGAACGCGCCGATGGCCAACCTGCCGGTGGTGATCTACCAATACGCAGCCAGCCCGTTCAAAGACTGGAACAACCTGGCCTGGGCCGGTGCCACCCTGATCACGCTGCTCGTGCTCGGCATCAACATCCTCGCCCGCAACCTGTTCCGCAAGTAATTCATCGACGCCCGCCGGCGGGGGCATGCGCCCGCCGCCGGCACCAAGGAAAGTCAAATGGACAACACCCTCACTGCCGCCAAATCCAAGCTCGAGGTCAAGAACCTCAACTTCTACTACGGCAAGTTCCACGCGATCCGCAACGTGAACATGTCGATCCGCGAAAACAAGGTCACGGCCTTCATCGGCCCGTCGGGCTGCGGCAAGTCGACCCTGCTGCGCACGTTCAACCGCATGTTCGAGCTCTACCCCGGCCAGCGCGCCGAGGGCGAAATCCTGCTCGACGGCGAGAACCTGCTCACCTCGAAGACCGACATTTCGCTGATTCGCGCCAAGGTCGGCATGGTGTTCCAGAAGCCCACGCCGTTCCCGATGAGCATCTACGACAACATCGCCTTCGGCGTGCGTCTGTTCGAGCGCCTGAGCAAGGGCGAGATGGACGAGCGCGTGGAATGGGCCCTGTCGAAGGCCGCGCTCTGGAACGAAGTGAAGGACAAGCTGCACCAGAACGGCAACAGCCTGTCGGGCGGCCAGCAACAGCGCCTGTGCATCGCGCGCGGCGTGGCCATCAAGCCCGAGGTGCTGCTGCTCGACGAGCCCTGCTCGGCCCTGGACCCGATCTCGACCGCCAAGATCGAAGAGCTGATCGCCGAACTCAAGCACGAGTACACGGTGGTCATCGTGACCCACAACATGCAACAGGCGGCCCGCTGCTCCGACTACACCGCCTACATGTACCTGGGCGAGCTGATGGAATTCGGCGCCACCGACCAGATCTTCGTCAAGCCGGCCCGCAAGGAAACCGAAGACTACATCACCGGCCGCTTCGGCTGACCGCCCGGTTCCCGAGGCCGATTCTGGTATAGTTTCGGTCCTTCGGGGCGTAGCGCAGCCTGGTAGCGCATCTGCTTTGGGAGCAGAGGGTCGTGAGTTCGAATCCCACCGCCCCGACCAATAAAATCAAAGGGTTAGCTCAATGTTGTTGAGCTAACCCTTTTTGTTTGCTGGGCATATGGGACAACATATGGGACAACGAACTTGTAGTTGGCGGTGAGCAAGTTCAGGCGGCATCAAGGCAAGGATGTGCACTCGGTGGCAATAGCGCATTTCGGCACTTGCCGGGTCTCTGCTTGATTGGGGGGGGCGGGCAGCTCGCCGCACTTTAGGCTCATCAGGCCAATTGGGTGGGCTCTGGGGACTGTTGCGCTTGGGGCAGGCCAAACCCCTTCATCTTAGGCTGTGTGTGCTGGGGCAGCAAAGCGAGAGTTCCGAGCCCAGGGTCGCAGAGCATCGGCGGCACCACGCAACAGTTGAATCGTTACGACCCCTCGGCCCTTCCATCCTCGCGGCGTTATTCGTTAGCGGAGCAAATGCCGAGCTGTGCTGTGGACCGGTCTTTCGCGGTTGCACTTTTAATGCGTAGCGGCCTGTACTCTGCATGTGCTGTGTGCATTGCACTGAGACCATACTGCACACCTCAGTGTCAAATGCGCTCTGAGCTGCGCTGAGAGAAATCAAAGTCGACGGTCTGTCCGACCCGAACCGCGGAGACTCGGCCTAGTACGGGAATGAGGGGATAGGGCATCCTTTAACCTAGTACTGATACGAGGGGGGCCTTTTCGACAATGGAGGTAGGAGTTGCCAGCGCAATGTTTGAGTGGCTGCGATAGGGACACAGAGTCTTTCAGACGGCTAACAGATTATTTCGCTGAGTCGACACCGGGCTGGCCGCGGGCCGCGATCCCGCGTATGAGGCGCTGAAACTTGTCGGCAGGTCCGTAGATTTCACGCCGCCGCAACCGTCCGGCTCGTGGCGTTGCAAAATAACTCCCACCTTGAGACGCCGGCGCCGGACAGTTGCCGCCTCGGTCACGTACGTCTGGAACATCATGAACCGTTGATTGTTCCACCTTCACTGACGGTGGGCGGGGAGCGGGGCGGCTGTCCCGTTGTGGACCATCGAACAGACCCGGAGTGCTTAGCTGGCGTAGAGATCAAGTGCCGACGTCATCTGTCAAAGCCCTTTTCAAACACCTTATCAAAATCCCCTATCAAATGTTCCCAATGTGCGGGGAAGCTTGGCGCTCCGGTGGGCATCGATTCTTGCCAGGGACAAAAGGAAGGCTGCCTCGGCGGTCTCATGTTGTAGCGAGCGGAGTCGTTGGATTGTGCAATACAGGACTCTGGCCACACCCTCCGACTTGCCCACTTTCTTTTGCACGGCGCCAACCGTCTTCTAGACCCTGCAAGGCAAAAATTCGGAGATTCGACTCGCGTTTCAGAAACAGAGCGCGAGACCGCGCAGAACGCGCTCTGGGCTGCAATGACTCTAAAGTGGCTGCTACCCCGTCACCCGAGGTGTTTCGACCGCTCATGCGGGCTGTGGACGCGTCTAAGCACCATCACTGCATCTACGAGGGCGTCCCATCTGGAATTGGTCCGGCCTGTTGTGGCTTATCAGGTCAGACAGCGGCGCAGACGCTGTTGACACTGGCGTAGCCAGTAAAAGATTTGGGATTGGGAATGGGATTGGGATTGGTAGCTTTGCATCCGGTTTGCACTGGGTTCGAAAGTAAAACCTGGCCATAACCTGCTGGGTTTCCGCTACAGGCCCCCAGTTTCCCTCGCTTCGTGGGTATTTCTCCTATGAGGATGGCCATGGATGCTGTGTCAGCGGCGCTCATGGACCTCAAGATCTGAGCAACTGTGCTGGGGCACAGCGCGCTCCTTTACGCCGTGATTCAGAACCAAATTGGTCGAGTGCCGCTATAGGTTTTGATGTGGGAACCGGCGGTTAACCAAGTAGGAACCCAGCAGGATCCCAACGGGTTTCCTGTTACGAACGATGTTGCGTTGCGCTGCGGATTCTCAGTTCATATCCGGCGGTGATTGCTATCATCAGGCGTACCGATAGGGCTGTGTTTGTGGAGAAAAGCGTATGGACTTGGGTACTACGGTGATGCTCGGAGTACTTGTAGCTGTTATCGCATTCGGCCTTTGGGTCGCGAATAACATCGCTCGTTCCGAAGGGCGCAACAAAGAAGACCATCAGACCTGAAGCGGCAATAATTCGGAGTAGGTCTCAAAAATTAGGCTGGCTTGTTATGTTCTTTGAAGTAACAATTGGTCATCCAGTTCATTCCGGGAGGGGGACGTGGCCGATTTCTTCATTGAACATAGCCACATGCTGGCTTTGAAACCCATTAGCAGTCCGAACTCGGGTTTTAGGCCAGGCCAGTTGGGCGCTCTTCATTCTGTGGCGGCCCACTTTTCGGTCTACGACGAGCCGGCCATAGTGTCTTTGCCGACTGGATATGGGAAGACTGCCGTGATCATGGCGCTTCCTTTTTTGTTGGGCTCAAACCGTGTGCTGGTGGTGGAACCCACGGATGTGCTGAGACGACAGACCTCGGCCCACTTCGGTGAACTGTCGACGCTACGCAAGCTCAAGGTCTTACCGGCGGAGGCAGGAAATCCTCATGTACATCCACAGAAGGGCAGGCCATTGAGCGCCGATGAATGGCTTGCCTTTAAAACTTTCGATGTGGTCGTGTCCACGCCAGCGAGCACCTCGCCGGTCCTGGAGCCCGTAAGTCCCGCAGATCTATTCGATTTGATTATCTTTGACGAGGCGCACCATGCTCCAGCAGACACTTGGAGTGCGTATCTCGGTCACTACTCCCGCGCCAAGTTTGTCTTCTTGACGGCTACTCCATTCAGGCGCGATAAAAAGGCAATTCCGGGTCGTCTGGCATATAGCTATCCAGTTTCCAAGGCGTCTCGCGAACAAGCGTTTGGGAGCGTCTCCTTTCGTCCAGCGCCTGTGCATAACGATCACGATGAGGACGAGGTGGATCTTGCCATCGCACGGGTGGCGATTGCACAGTTGCGGGAAGATCAGGCGCAAGGATTCGACCATCGACTGTTTGCGCGAGCATCCTCGATATCCGCTGCTAGGAAGCTGACGGGGATTTACGCCGGGCTGGGGGCGAGGGTAGAAGCGATCGACAGCGGAATTTCCAAACGGAGGCAGGAGCAACTGGAGGTCTCCTTGCTCCAGGGGGAGCTGGAGGGAATAGTCTGCGTTGACATGTTCGGGGAGGGCTATGACTTTCCAAAGCTGAAGATCGCAGCACTCCATGCGCCGCACCGCTCCCTGGTTCCAACGATACAGTTCATAGGGCGGTTCGCGCGAACAAACGATGAACGCACGGGAAACGCTACTTTGGTGTCGACTGTGAGTCGTCTGCAGGATGCCACTGCACGGCTCTTTCAAGAGGGAGTGGACATCGCTTCCCTTATCGACGAAGAGGCGAGGCGACAGCTCGCCGAAGGGGCTGCCGATGAATCGATCTTGGAGATCTTGAAGCCGAAGAGCCAGACAGTCTCTGACTACGATGCCGTGTCGCCAATGTCGTTTGAGCTATATGCCCATGCTCGAATCTTTCAGTGCGACGAGGCCCCGGACTTCACTTTGTTTGAGGCATTGATAGGGCGACGGCTTCACTTGGCTAAGCAGTGGATCTCGGATGATGGATTGATCACACTGCTTTTGACCGTCGACAATGAGCCGCCGAACTGGGCGACTGCTGACGTACTTGTAAATGTACGACACGACGTTTTCCTGCTGGCCTACAACGCTGCTACGCGATTGTGCTTCATTGGCTCCACTCGTAGAACAGATCGCTTATATATCGCACTAATGCAGGTCGTGGCCAAGGATCACCATAGGCCTTTGAGCTTCGAGGAGACCATCCGTGCGCGCGCCGGCCTCACGGATATGCGCTTCTACGCTGTTGGCTTGCGTAACACGGCCGTAAATTCGCAAGCAGAATCCTATCGCATGCTAACTGGACCTCGTGCTGAGCGAGCGGTCACGCCGGGCGATGGGCGCGCCTACGTACAAGGACATTACTTTGGGAGTGGATTGGAAGATGGCGAGCGTGAAACCATCGGAGCAAGCAGTAACTCGCGTATATGGAGCAATCAACGTCTCTCCGTATCGCAATACCTCGAGTGGATATCGAAGCTGAACAATCGCCTGAATGGCGACGAAACGCTAGCAGAGTCTCAGCTAGATCTCGTCCAGCATTCGCGGACGTTGCGGCGAATCCCAGATGTTGTTATTGGTGGAAGTTGGTCGCGCAATGCCTACAAGCAGGCGCATCGGTTGAGATATCGACGTGTTGGGCTGCAGCAGTGGCTCTATCGCCAAATCACTGATCTAGAGCTCTCGTCATTCGCCTCAGGACCTGATGGCCTGGATTTCGAAATCGTCTCGGACTCAGATGCGGTGCCCTACCGCATGTCTTTAGCCGGGGGCGCATTGTTTCGACAGCACGGCGCTGGTTGGGAAGTCGAAATATCTAGCACGCACGATGACTGGTTGGATTTTGACCAGTGGCTTTCTATGCACCCTCCAATCTTTTACGCAGCCGACAAGTCATCGTTCGAAGGGATGAACTGCTACCCGCCTCCGAAGCTGGCCAGCAATCGGCTTCTTGATGAGGACGTCGAGAACCCTGGGTGGGATGGCTGTGAGATCGGTAGAGAGTTTGACGCCGATAATCCCGAACGAATGACTGTCCACAGACATTTGGAATTGTGGATCAGGGCGAAGGAAAATCTCGAGGTCCTCGTTTATGACCACAGGACTGGGGAGGCCGCCGACTACATCGCGGTCACACGAGAAGAAGACGACAGAGTCCTCGTGAGTCTGTATCACTGCAAGGGAGCTGGGGGCGAACCAAATGGTGCCCGTGTTGACGACGTCTACGAAGTCACCTGCCAGCTACTAAAGTCAGTTGTTTATTGCGAATCCCGTGTGTTGGTCGAGCATGTGGAGCATCGGATAAATGAAAGGCGGCATAGGCGTCCGTCAGTCTTCAAGGTCGGCAATCTTGCAATGTTGCAAGAGATCTTGCTGAACCGGAGCGCGGACAAAGTTAGTTTCGCCATCTATGGCGTGCAGCCGGGGATTTCGAAAGGACAGATTGATGCCCACCTCGCTGATCTTATGGCCTTCAGTATTGACTACGTGAAAAGAGGGGGCGCGGCCGTTGGGAAGTGGTTGGTGAATGCATAGCCGAGACTTCCATCAGGTGGGGCCGCCTTTGTCACGGGAGACTTAAGGGCGTGGGCGCAACACTGAAGTGGTTTCTGAACAAACTTGGACAACTGCTCGCAACGCGTCGAAGGTGGCCCAGATGCAACAAATGTACTGGGATAGCTTTGCCGTGCTTCGCGGTGCCGATGACCGGGCGGACCAGCGGCTCTCCGCTTCGCACACTGAATAAAACCTGTCGAGGAGTGCGGCGGCTGGTCCAGGTTCGGCTCTGTGGGCGATCTTATTCCGTACCGTATTGAGTTGCTCCGCAGCAACCCAGCATGCGCCCTCATTAAAGTGTCCGGCGACTGCTCTTGCCAGGCACAAGGCATTAGAGAATGTGAGCTTCGCTTCGTCAAAGTAGCGAGGATTGGCGACTGACGAACGGGTAATGGATCGCAGTTGCTCCTCGACCAGGAGGTGCCCTTTCAGTATTACTGTGAGTTCGTCCGCTGTTGTAGGAACGAGCCGAAAAAATCGTTCGTCATTTTCTGCAAAATCGGCTTTATGGTCGGCAGGACTTTTCACGGGGGGCGCTCGCATGAGATATAGGGGCGCGACGAGGTTAGCGCGCAGTAGAGGGGAGGAGCAATCTCGGCTTTGGCAGGGACTACCTTATCTCTTGCCAGGCGGAATTCACCAGCCCGAACTTTCACCTGATGTCGGTGGCCTCGGCTCCGAGCGAGGTACGGTCGTACCTGGGAAAGTTGCGTACCGTACATTCCTTCATGTAGGTACGGTACGGAGGGATCACAGCTTGCGATGGCAACAGTCCGCGTATGTAGTTGATTTTCTGTGAGAATTTCGGAACTTCAGGGGTGAGCGCAAGTAAAACTGGCCTCGATCCGCTGTCTGGTGACTTGCTTCATTCCCCGCGTGGCCTATCGCAGGCGTTCTGCCTGTGGAGGTTTGATTTTGTGTCTCAACTTCAAACGGGGCCGCTATTTGTTCGGCATGGAGCCCTTGCTCGTGGCAGGCGATCTGAGCTTGTCCGGCACACGGCTGGCGTGATCTGGTATCGGCCATGCACGCCCGATACGCCTGGCTGCATGGCCTCCCCGGGCTTGAACTGCGTTGACGACAGGCCGATTTCGACCCAAAACGGCCTTTCCCCCAGCCTGCGAGACAGCGCAATTTTGAGCGGTCGAGCCTCAAGGGCTATATCGATTGCTGTCTCGTCCGTGCAGACAAAGCCGCGGCAGATTCTTTGCGTTCGCTGTAGCGGTCGACCAAGTATGGCGCGATATCGCGTGTGAGCAGAGTGAACTTCATGAGCTCCTCAACGACGTCGACGAGGCGGTCATAATAGGGCGAGGGCTTCATCCGACCGGCTTCGTCGAACTCTTGATAAGCCTTGGCGACCGATGACTGATTCGGGATGGTCAGCATGCGCATCCAACGACCCAGCACTCGCATTTGGTTCACTGCGTTGAATGACTGCGATCCGCCTGACACCTGCGTGACCGCCAGCGTCTTGCCTTGGGTCGGGCGCACGGCGCCAACTGACAGCGGGATCCAGTCGATCTGCGTCTTCATCAATCCAGTCATGGCGCCGTGCCGCTCTGGTGAGCTCCACAACATGCCTTCCGCCCATTGGACCAGCTCGTGAAGCTCTCGGACCTTTGGATGGTCTTCGCTGGCGTCATCGACCAGCGGTAGTCCGGAGGGGTTGAACATCCGGGTTTCGCCACCTAGGGCCTGGAGCAGGCGCGCGGCCTCCTCGGCGACCAAGCGGCTGTAGGAACGCTCGCGCAAGGACCCGTACAGCAGCAGGAAGCGAGGCGCATGGGTAGCTCGCGCGGGCGAGAACAGCTCGGCCGTGCTCGGTTTTGCGAACAGTGACGGGTCAACGTTCGGCAAATCGGCGAGAACCTTAGACACGATTGCCCTCCGAGTCGATCAGAGGCTCGCCGTCTTCCTTGTTGAAGGCACCACGTTGGGCCTGGGGCAGGATGTCCAGGACTGCTTCCGACGGCCGGCACAGCCGAGTGCCCAGCGGCGTCACCACAATAGGGCGATTGATCAGGATCGGATACTGGAGCATAAAGTCGATCAACTGTTCCTCAGTCCATTTCGGATCCGACAATCCCAGTTCATCGTAGGGCGTTCCCTTTTGTCGCAGCACGTCGCGCGCTGGTATACCCATAGCGGAAATCAGCTTCAGTAGCGTTTCAGCGTTGGGTGGAGTTTTCAGATACTCGATGATTGTCGGCTCTTCGCCGCTATTTCGGATCAACCCGAGGACATTGCGAGATGTCCCGCAGGCAGGGTTGTGATAGATCGTGATGGAACTCATGACATTTCTCTATTGATACAAAACTAGGATTTCAATTGGCCGTGGGCCGCGCTCTCAACACCACAAGCGCGCCGAATGCTGCCAAGCCAATGCCACCGGATAGCCACAGCGCGTTTGCTCCCCAGGAGTCCAAGGCAAGGCCGAAGAGAAATGGGGCAGCGGCTTGCGCGACCCGCGCCGGCATCATCAACCAGCCCTGGCGAGTGCCATAGCCCTGAGGGCCGAACAACGCCAGGGGCAAAGTGCCTTTGGCGATAGTCAGAATGCCATTGCCCGCCCCGTGCAGAATGGCGAATAACGGGGCCATCGCTGGGCCGCCGGTCAGCAGCACCGCAACGCCGGCCGGATGCGCAAGCGCCGCCAGCCGTGCCGACAACAACGGATGAACCTGGCGGAGGAATCCAAACTCAAGAAGGCGACCAGCCACCTGTGCGGGACCGATTAGCGCGCCTACCGCCACCGCAGCTGTGAGCGTCGCGCCTGTGGCTTCCAGCATTCGCGGCAAATGCGTTGCCATTGCCGTGCTGATGAACCACGTTGCCGCGAAGACGAAGGCAAGAAGGGCCGTAGCGTACCTCTGTTGTTGCGGCGCCGGAGCAGGAGAGGGCGATTCGACATGCGCGCTATTGGAGGCAATTGGGGCTTCAGCCTTCGAGACAGCAGTCGCCTTCGGCAGCCAGGCATTTAGCGGCAGACCGACCAATAGATGCAAACCTGCCCAACCCAGGCAAGCGCCGCGCCAACCGAACTGCGCTTCCATCCAGGCGGAAAGCGGCCATCCGACAGTGCTGGCGAACCCGGCAATCAGCGTAATCCCGGTGATTGCCCCTCGGGCATGATGGCCGTAAAGGCGCACCAGGCTGGAGAAGGCCGCTTCGTAGAGTCCGGAGCCCATCGCTAACCCGATAACGAGCCAGGCGACAACCAACGTCCACAACCCTTGAGCACTGGCTAGCATCCCCAGCCCCGACGCAAACAGCAAACTCGTGCTGACCAGGACGATTCGTCCGCCGCGACGATCGATCGCTTGTCCTGCCCCGGGACCGACCAACGCTGATACGACCATGGCGATCGAAAAGGCCGCGTATACCGTGGGCGCGGATACACCCAGGTCACGGGCTATCGGATCTGCCAACATCGCGGGCAAGTAGTATGAGGACGCCCAGGCCAGGGTCTGAGCGGTGCCCAGCGTGCCGACTACTCGAATAGGGGCGCCGGGCACGAATCAGTACCGCTTGGCGCCGGCGTCGTACCAGCCTTTGCTCTGATTGACGATCCGCACGACCAGCAACATCACAGGCACCTCAATAAGCACGCCCACGACAGTAGCCAAGGCAGCGCCAGACTGGAATCCGAACAGGCTGATCGCGGCGGCGACGGCAAGCTCAAAGAAGTTGGATGCGCCGATCAGCGCAGAGGGGCACGCAATGTTGTGCTTCTCTCCAACGCGGCGATTGAGCCAGTACGCCAAGCCCGAGTTGAAGAACACTTGGATGAGGATCGGCACGGCCAGCATTGCGATCACCAGAGGCTGGCCGATGATGGCTTCGCCCTGAAATGCGAACAGCAATACCAGCGTCAGGAGCAGCGCCGCCATCGAAAACGGCCCGATTCGCTCCAACGCTGCTTCAAACGCCATCTGGCCGCGGCGAAGCAGTGCGTGGCGCCAGAGCTGGGCGAGAATGACCGGAATCACGATGTACAGCCCAACCGACACCAAGAGCGTGTCCCACGGTACGGTGATCGCCGATAGACCAAGCAATAGTCCAACCATCGGCGCGAAGGCGAATACCATGATTGAGTCGTTAAGCGCCACCTGGGACAGCGTGAAGACCGGATCGCCACCGGTTAACCGGCTCCAGACGAAAACCATGGCAGTACACGGCGCCGCGGCCAGGAGGATCAGGCCGGCGATGTAGCTATCCAGTTGGTCGGCGGGCAACCAAGGGAAGAAAATCTGGCGGATGAAAAGCCACCCCAGGAATGCCATCGAGAAAGGCTTGACTGCCCAATTGATGAAGAGCGTCACGCCGATGCCGCGCCAATGCTGCTTGACCTGGCCTAGTGCACCGAAGTCCACCTTGAGCAGCATCGGAATGATCATCACCCAGATCAGGACCCCAACCGGCAGGTTGACCTGGGCGATTTCTAGGCGACCAATCGTCTGGAACAGCGCCGGCATGAGTTGGCCCAAGGCCACACCCAACACGATGCAGAGGAAGACCCAAAGCGTGAGATAGCGCTCGAAAACACTCATTCCAGGGTGTTGGCGCTGAGCGGGGGCCGCTTGTGTACTGGACGACATCGACCTACTCCCGCGACTGACCGATACCACGCAGCTCGGTCTGGAGTGACATGGCGTCAAGGCGGTCAAGCGGCAAAGACAGGAATAGTTCGATACGACGCTTGAGCATGCGCGCTGTGTCGTGGAAGGCCTTGATGCGCTCTTCTTCGCTTCCCTCATGCGCGGCAGGGTCCGGCACGCCCCAATGCGCAGTCATCGGATGGCCGGGCCACACGGGGCAAACTTCACCCGCTGCGTTGTCGCACACCGTGATGATGAAGTCCATCATTGGGGCGTCTGGGGCGGCGAACTCATCCCAGCTCTTGCTGCGGTAGCCGTCTATCCGCAGCGAATACGATTTGAGGGTGTTCAGTGCCAGGGGATGGACTTCGCCCTTGGGTGTACTGCCGGCGGAATACGCCCGGAAACGATCAGAACCGAGTCCGTTGAGCAGCCCTTCGGCCAGAATTGAACGCGCGGAATTGCCCGTGCAAAGAAACAGCACGTTGAAAGGGGTGTGCGACATGGAAATTCCTAGCAGCAGCGAGTGGAGGTGTTTGCTTTCGGGGTGCAGCAACTAGTGGGCGCCGGCGCTTTCACCGGCGGTGCACCGCAAGTCGGTGCGGTGGGTTGGCCGGCTGGCGAGCCATGCGACCCGCCATAGGTCGGTATGGTGCCGAGCGTGTAGAAGTGTTCCCACGCCAAACCTTGTGGATCTGTGATCCAGTATTTCTCGCTGCGGGCGTAGCAGCAGGATGTTTCTCCCTGATCTTCGAGGACCAGGCGGGCAGCCTCAGCGCTGGCCTTCAGCGCCTCCAGTTCCTCGGCGCTATCGGCTTGAATCCCGAAATGGTCTAAGCCTCGCCCAGCGCCGCGCGTTGATATCGCGAAATTCACGGGAGGGTCGTCAAGCATCCACTTTGCGTAATCCGATTCGACGCGGGCCGGCTCCTGGGCGAACAACTGGGAGTAGAAGCCGATGTTTTTGGCCAAGTCGTCGACATGCAAATGGACATGAAAGCGCTTCATGGGAAACTCCCGATTAGCAGGTCGTGCAGCTGGCGTTGGCGGAAGCCTCGCAGGGCGCACCTTCGCAACAGTGCTCGGTGAGGTAGCCGACCAACCCATTCATTTGGGAAAAGTCGGCGCGATAGATTAGGTTGCGGCCCTGTTGCTCGACGCTCACCAAGCCGGCATGGGCTAGCTCCTTCAGGTGAAAGGACAACGCATTCCTCGCAACGCCGAGCTGGTCCGCAAGCACGCTGGGTGTGAGGCCGAGAGGCCCGGCCACAACAAGGGCGCGGAACGTTCGTAGCCGCTGAGGATGGGCAAGGCCTGCGAGGGCGGAAATGGCTTGATCTTCATTCATGATTCAATCATACAACAAATGTTGAATAAAAGCTCCATTAGGCGATCAGTGCACCCACAAGTGTTCACCGGGAAGGCGAATGGCAGCTTTTGGCCGCGGACCGCCCTTGATGATCGGCCGATGGCGACCCGAAACAGTCGGGCGGCCGTGACATCGCCCGGTACCGTTGCGCGGTCGACCTACGTGTGCCACCTCCGGCCTGCTGCGGCAGCCGACACCCAATGCCCACAGGACTTGCAGCACCGCTTGACCCTCACGTAACGTGATGGCCCAAAGTTTGGCCTGCGTATTCGAAGGAGGAAACATGCAACTGACCGTAGGAGAACTGGCAAAGCGTACCGGGCTGACCGTCCGCACGCTTCACCACTACCACGCGATTGGTTTGTTGACGCCTTCAGCGCGCGCCGAAAACGGCTATCGCCTGTACGGTCGCGACGAGATTGCCCGTCTGCATCAGATCCAGGCATTGAGTCGTTTCGGATTGGCGTTGGCGGAAATTGGCGCTTACCTGGACCAGCCCGGCGCGCGCTTGGCGGACGTGATCTCCCGGCAGCTTGCCATGCTGGACCGCCAGATACAGCAGGCCGCGCACCTGCGCGAACGCTTGGCGCAACTGCACGAGCAGCTGGCGGACGGCACGGAGCCTGAGCTGGCCGATTGGCTGAAAGCTTTGGAGATGATGACTATGTATGATAAATATTTTTCGCGAGAAGAACTGGCGCGTTTGCCCCTGTACACCCGTGGGCCGGACGGCGACCCGGACTGGCTTGCGTTGGTCCACGAAGTGGAGCAGCTGATGGAGCAGGGCGTGGCGCCCGAGGAGACTAAACCGCGCCAACTTGCCCATCGCTGGATGGAACTGCTGCTGCGCGATACCAACGGCGATCCGCGCTTGTTGGTGAAGCTGAACCAAATGCACGAGCAGGAGCCCGACATGCAGACGCACGTCGGCATTTCCAAAGCCATGCGCGATTATGTGCTGCGCGCCTTCTCGGAAAGCAAGCTGCTTATCTACGAAAAATATCTGACGCCGGACGAAGCACGGTTCATGCGCGAGCATTACTGCGACAGGATCACGGAGTGGCCACTGTTAATCGCAGAGGTCCGGAACGCTATTGATGCGGGCGCGGCGCCCGACTCGGAAACCGGTCGGGCGCTGGCGCGGCAGTGGTTGGAACTGTTCAGTTCGTATGCGGGCAAGAACCCGGCCACCCACGCCAAGTTCCGGCAGGCACTGATGACAGAGCCCGACTTGACCGCTGGCACATGGGCGGACGACGCGATGCTGGCGTTTGTCCGGCAGGCGATGGGGACGCTGGCGAAGTAGCCAGCCCCCTGACTTCCCGGCACCAGCCGGCGGGCCAGGTGAATGGACAAGTGACGAAACTCATTGCCGCCGCAATACGACAGCTTTGATGCCAGAGCACCTTTGTGGCATCGGTCATGTGAGATTCCGTTCGTTGCTGGGGAGCGGTCTTTCGTGGTGGGCGATGAGGGGCTGCCGACGTTCACTGACCCTGCAACATCCGCCAAAGCAAAAGGCCGCACTAGGCGGCCATTGCTTTGGACGCACGGCGGGGCCGCGCGTTCGAATCCGCAAGGGCGGCCATCGGTGCGACCCGGCAGCTTTCGACCCGTTGCGGCCGTTCAGCTCTGGCCTGCAAGCGTAGGCCTTGTGCAATCCGGGTCCGTCGACGCTCAGAATGCGAGGCGAATCGCACTCGCTGCGGGTCGGACATGACGCGGTGAGCTGCGGACTAGAGTCACTGACTGGGCGGGGCGTGGCAGGCGACGCATAGCTTGTTTCCGTCGAAATCCCGAAAGTATGCGCCGTAGTAATGCTCGTGGTAGTGAGGGTGCAGTGCTGGGCGACCCTCGCAAGCGCCTCCGTTGTCCAGGGCGGCCTGATGAGCTTGGTGCACAGATTCCCTGGTTCGTGCGATGAAAGCGACCATCTTGCCGTTACCAGGGTCATGCGGCTGACCGGTGTATGGTCGACAAATTACGAAACAGGGCCGTTGGCGGTCGCCGGTGTGCCATGCCGCCCAAGGCCTATCGCGATTGCAGAAACGCAGTTCGATACCTATGCAGTCGAACACAGCGCGGTGAAAAGCCAGCGACCGGTCGAAATCGACATCGCTGAAAAAACGTGGGAGATCATAATGCCTCCTTCTGGGCCTGCTTCTGGCCTGGTCACTCCAAACTTCTTCAGCGGCAGCTCAGCATCTTTCAGCGTTTGGTATACACATCGATGCGTCCAGCGGGGCACCAGTATAGGTGCAGTGCGGAGACCGCACGAGTTGACCGCATGACGCATCTATTGCACAGTTCAAAGCTCGAAACCTCAGCAACGGCGTTCATTGACTGATGCGCCGTTCCGGTATATTTCAGCCGTGTAATGGATCCCGGGCAATGCGAGTTCTTATCGTCGACGACGATGCCATGACGGCCGAACTGACCGCCGAATGCTTGACGATGGATTCGAGCGTTTCAGTTCGGACCGTCGGGGACGGCGCCTCCGCTATGCGCGTGGTGTCCGAGTTCACGCCGGACGTGATTCTCTTGGATGTCGAACTGCCGGACATCTCCGGCCTCGAGCTAGCGCCTCAGTTGAAGGTCGCCTGTCGCGAATGCACGCCTCGCGTCATCATCTTCAGCGGCAGCGTCCCAGAAGCCGAGCCGAATTTCTTGCCGGCGGGAGTTGACGCCTGGCTAACGAAGCCAGCGCACCTCGACCAGTTGCTGGATTGCATCTTTCGCCCGATGGGGGCACGTAGCAGGCCGTGGTGAGCGCGAGGCGGGAGCCGCATTCGCTATGCGGCACGTGGCCCGGCTGTGAAGGCGCGCTCGTGGTGCTATTGGGCCAGTGGCTGGACGCCCGGGGAGAGGCCCCAACATGGGGGAATTTTGGGGGTTTCTGGAGCCGAGGTCGGCTAATTTTTACCGAGTCGGTGCGAAGCAGGGCGGGTAGAAAGGAAGCCGGCGCTCGGGCAGATCGGGCCGATCTTGCAGAACCCTTGACCGTCAGCTTTTTGGCTGTGGATTTAACCGAGCCCAGAGTCTTTCGTGGACGCTCGTTCAAGCATCTAGCAATAGCCGCCGGCCGAGCGATTTAACCAAGCTGTTGCAAATTGTCTGCACCGTGCCCAGCTTTGCCTCCGTGCCTCCCGTATTGAAAGCGATGTCGGCGGTCGCCACCGTGCCCAAGGTGCTGGCCTATTCATGGCGCCGCGAGCACGGTCTGGCAGCGCTGGAGCTGCCGATCGCCCTGCCAGCGAACCAGGTCGTGATGGTCAGTTACCAAAGCCGCGACAACGATCCGACCGTGCGGTGGCTTGGTGATGTCATTCGGTCGATTTCGGCATCGGGGGATTGAGCGGCGACGGGCGCGCCCCTAGCGCTTCCTGGGCGGCACGACCATGTAACCGTGCTCGAATTGCCGGACGGCCCGGTTGTCGGTCTTCCTTTCGCTTTGTGACATCCACCTCGACAGCGCCCCGGCAAGGGGGCGGGCCTCGGACTCAGTCAGGTGTTCGGGTACGTTAACCAGTCGGGCGGCTATCTCGATGTGACCAGTGCTCCCAACAAGGGCACGACATTCACCCTATTTTCCCCAAGGTTATTTTGTGAGCGGCGTTCGGCCTCGGAGTTTGTGGCGATCCCGGGCGCAATTTACGATGAAGCGAACAAGATTTCTACATGCCGAAGGATTTCTCCGGCTTGCCAGGGCTTCGGCATGAACCTCGTCGAAGGTGGCAGTGTCTCCGTTACCGGCAGATAGCGTCCGGATGTCAGCAGCACCGCAATCTCTGGCATTCCTGCCACTATCCGCCGAGGTAGCTCGAGACCATCGAACGTGCCAGGCATCTCAAGAGCCGCGGATGCGGCCCTTGCTTATTCAGGAACTAGCAGATGGTTGCCTGCTCTGGAAACATTCCGCGAGGGAGACGATATCATCTGCCCGCTTTGTTGGAGTCTGGTTACTATGTTTTTCAGCCGATCATGGGAGCCGACCCAGTAGGCTTGCCATCGCATACGGCCTCCGAAGCACCCATGTGCGCGTGAAGGTGCGCTTTGAAGACATCGATGAATGCAATAGCACGCGCGGATAGCACTCGACTCTCAAACAGGGCATACAACATTGCACGCGGTAGCTCCCAACCAGGCAACACGCGAACTAGGTTTAATTCTTTAAGCGGTACTGGCATAGCACCGGTACTGTGGGCGCGTTTGGCGCAGCCGCTGCTGCCGGTTCCGCCTACGGTTGAAGTCAAGCGCAATTTGCCCATGCCCTTGGCACCGCCGCCACCTTTTCGGCGGGTTTGCAGCAAGCTTTTCGCACCGACTCCATGTAAAACCTCTGCATGCTGCGCGGGCGGCAGAAGCCGGCGTGCTCGCATCGAAGGCCGCGTGGCGGGGGCTGACGGGGGCTTGGGACATGCTGGACGGAAAAGGGGGGCTGGGCCAAGCTCACGCGGGGTCAGATGACCGAGTGAGCCGTGGAGACGATGATGGTTGTAATCGTCCTGCCAAGCTCTCAGTTTTTGCTGCAGATCGTGCAACGTGATGAATTCATGTACGTTAAGGAATTCATCACGCAGTCGCCCGTTAAACGACTCGATCAGCCCATTATCCGTCGGCTTGCCTGGGCGTGTGTAATCAAGTTTGATGCCGCGGCGGTATGCCCAGTCGTCCAACGCCCGAGACGTAAATTCCGTTCCGTCATCCACGGTGATCGCCCTGGGCAAGCCTCGCTGGACCGCCGACCGGTCCAGCGCCTGACCGACGCCCCGGCCAGTCTGCCGAAAGATGGCCTCTAGGCAGACACTCTCGCAACTCCATTGATCAATGACGGTCGAGATGCGAACGCTGCGTCCGTCTAGCAACTGACCATGAACGAAGTCCATGCTCCAGTGCTGGTTCGGCCCGGTCGGCACTGGCGGCTTGCCTCGCGATAGAGCAATGCGTTTGCGACGCTTGACCTTCATCCGCAATTGCAGGCCTTCCAGGCTATAGAGACGATAGACGCGTTTCTTGCCTACGTTTCAGCCCTCGCGTTGCAGCGTCACTAACACACGCCGGTAGCCGAACCTTGGACGACTCAGGGCGATGTCGCGAATGCGCTGGCGCAGCGCGCTTTGGTCTCGCGCATGGCTCTTGGCGTACCAGGTCGACCGTTGCAGCAGCGCCAGTGCGCAAGCGCGATGTACGCTGATCTGGAAGCGCTCGTGAATCCATGCCGCCAGCTCGCGCCGTTTGGCGGCCTTCAGACATTTTTTTCGCACCACCTCCTGCAGGATCTGCTTGTCCAGCGTCAGATCAGCGACGATGCGCCGCAGGCGTGCGTTCTCATCCTCCAGCTGCTGAAGCTTACTCAGCTCACTCACCCCGAAATCGGCGTACTTCTTCTTCCACGTGTAGAAAGTCGCCTCCGACACGCCCAACTGCCGACATACGTCGACCACCGGCATACCGCTCTCTGCCAGTCGCAGCGCGTAGGCGATTTGCTCTTCGGTAAATCTCGACCGTTTCATGGCTCATCCTCGCCCCGCGCGGGGCGCTGAGAAGCAACCTTACCTCTAGTTTTGACCTGTACGGACATTCCGGGGGCACGTCACAGGACGTCGCTCCGGAGAACTTGGTCAATCGTGATTTCCAGGCCGTGGCGCCAAACAAGAAATGGCTCACCGATATCACAGAATTCCACTTGCCGGCGGGCAAGGTATATCTGTCGCCCATGATCGACTGCTTCGACGGGCTTGTGGTCAGTTGGTTCGTGGGCACGCGTCCGGACGCCGAGCTTGTAAACACCATGTTGGATGCTGCCATCGAAATAGTCGCAGACAGTCCGGATCGACCGATTGTGCACTTCGACCGCGGTGCCCATTACCGCTGGCCTGGGTGGCTCTCGCGAATGCACAAGGCGCACCGCGCGCGTTCCATGTCACGCAAAGGGTGTTCACCGGATAACGCCGCCTGCGAGGGCTTCTTCGGAAGGTTGAAAACGAGATGTATTACCATCGCGACTGGATCAATACGACGCTTGAGGGCTTCATGCGGCAGGTGGACTCCTATATCCACAGGTATAACCGGCATCGGATCAAAATCTCACTCGGTGGCATGAGTCCCTTGGAATACCGGCAGCATCTGGAAATCGCAACATAACCAGTCTAAGAAAACGTCCGCACCTCTGCTGGGTCAGCTTTCAGTGCAAAACAACACCCGCAAATTGGATAGTTCAAAATTGAAGAGCGGCTGCTTCTACAAGTCGCGCACCGCGGCGAACGCTCTGGCCATGATTGGCCGCAAATCTGCTTGGTCACCCTCTCCGTACCACTCGTCCAAGCCAGCGGTCCAGGCCGATGTGACGGCCCCCACAATGATCCGCGCTTTGAGAAGACTGAGCTCGTTAGCACCATATCGCTCAACAAGAACCTCGGACAGTGCTCTCTCTCGCTCCATCCGCTTCTCGCATTCCTTCGCAAGTAGAGGTGGGGTCTCCTTTAAAAGGCGTACGAGAGCAAAGGCCATATCTGGCATCGCGTCGTAAAGGTTCAGAGTCGAGCCCAGCGTTTCACAGACGGCATCAATCGGCCCCTCTTCGGACGGCCGTCCTCGCAGCTCCTCGACTAGCTGGGCGGTCTTGTCAGCGTGCCAAGCGAACACCAACTCCTCTTTGGTAGCGAAGTAGCGGAAGAAGGTGCGCCTGGCGATGCCCAGAGGCTCGACGATCTGGTCAATTGTGGTGTTCGCGAACCCTTGCTTCAGGAAGAGTTCGAGCCCAAGCCTAGACAGTTCCGACTTAGTGCTGTGCTTTTGTCTTTCACGGAGGGTGGAAGTCTTATCGATCATCTGTGACGCCGCGACTAATTCTCAAAAGTGACAAGATAGCACATTGAGACAAATGGCACGTTGTGCCATAATTTTCCGCGTTGCCACTTTCGCCTCCTGTAGGAGGCCAGGATTTACTGGTGCCCCATGAATGATTCAGTCGAGCAGTCCGGCGCCTCGTGTAAGCATCCACCGGGCAAATTTGTGCCCCGGATCAATCGCAACCGCTGTGAGGGCAAAGGTGCTTGCGTCACCGTTTGTCCTCACAACGTCTTCGAAACAGGTGTACTTCCTGCCGAGGAGCGGGTCGGCCTGACTTGGCTAGGTAAAGTGAAGGGATTCGCGCACGGGTGGAAGCAAGCCTTCGTTCCCAACGCAGATGCCTGTGAAGCCTGTGGGCTATGCGTAACCGCTTGCCCCGAACGTGCAATTACACTGGCGCGGTCGTGATGCAAGGAGTTGTTGCTCAATAAATCTCCGCAGCCTGGGCGCAGCGGTTCTGTGTCAACCGGTCTGTTCCATTGCCTGTGCCGGGTGAATTCGCAGTTGTGAACGGGGCGAGCGTCGCCATGCCCGGGGTGTATCTCCACTTCCGGTTCGTGTTCTTCCGATTAGGGGCCTGCACCAGCCGGTAGGGGGGCTCAGTAGCCCCCTTGCTCCCGTGTTTAAGGCATTCCCGGCGTACTTCTCGCCGCTATCGCCTAGTCGCGCCTACAGTCACTAAACGCCAAGTGGCATAAAATGCCCTATTGGCACCTAGTGTCACTTATGGCAAAATGTGCGCATGACTGAGACCTATTTTCGTTTGCCTGCGGCCATGGGCATCTGCGCGGGATGCGGCGCCGCCCGGGGCATCCCGCTCGGGCCATGCGGCGGCGTCGGGTTGAGAGCAGCATGCTGTCGCGAAGGGTCTCACAGCCATGTCTAGTCCGACTCGCCCTTTGAGAATTCCCACAAGACTGCGCGGCGGAGGGCTGTTGATGACGTTCCTTTGGCTGAGTGGCTGCGCAATCCAACCGCGCTACGAAACTCCCGAGGTCGCTATGCCAGGGGCGTGGAGCAACATTCCAGAAAGCGCATCTGGGGGGGCAATGGCGCGACAAGAAGATTGGTGGACACGATTTGATGATCCGGCCATTGATTCTCTCGTCGAGTCGGCATTACTCGACAACCCGACACTTTCCCAAGCGGCCGCGCGAGTCGATGAAGCGCGGGCCGCCGTCGGCGTCAGCCGAGCCCGACGCGCACCCCACTTGAACGCCAATGGATCTATGTCGCGTGGCGCTTCCCAAGCTCAGTCAGGAAGCGCGGCTGCTGTCATTGCAACCTCGGCCTCACTGGCGCCAAGTTTGTCGTGGGAGCTGGATCTTTGGGGACGAGCCCGCGCAAGCGAAGATGCTGCTCGCAGTCGACTCGATGCGCGAGGCGCTGATGCCGAAGATGCTCGGCTGTCATTGATTGCGCAGATCGCCGACAGTGTCGTCGCCTTACGAGCATGCAACTATTCCCTCGCCGTCCGTAGCAAAGACATCGCTTCGCGCGAAATTGAGCTGTCGCTCATTCGTCAACGTCTCTCCGTCGGGAACGTATCACCGGTTGACGAAGCTAGCGCTTCGAGCGATCTGTTTATCGCGCAAACGAATCGCTCGAGTCAGGAACAGTTCTGCACCGAGTTGGTTGATTCACTTGTCGCGCTTAGTGGGCGAGAGGCAAATTCGATCCGAAGCCTCGTACCCCAGCCATCACGATTTTTGCTGGACGCCGGGAATGGCGTTACCAGCGAAGACAGTGGAATTAACGCTTTTGCAAGCGTAGTCCCCAGCCCGCCTTCCTTTCTATTGGATATGCCCGCCACGGTGCTCCGCCAGCATCCTTCTGTAAGAGCAGCAGAGCGCGAGCTTGCAGCGAGCTACGCCGAAATCGGCGTGGCTCGGGCCGACCGGCTACCGCGCGTGGATCTCTCCGCGCTTCTAACTGGTCAGTGGATTCGAGCATGGGGTTCCACGACGCATTCCGACACCTGGTCTATTGGTGGTGCTCTCGCCGTACCGATATTTGACGGAGGCTTAGGATCCGCCAATGTGGAAGCGGCGGAAGCACGCTACCGCGCTTCATTGGCAAACCTCGAGGCAATCTTGCGTACGGCCACGCGGGACGTTGAAGACTCCCTCGCAGCGCTCTCTTCCTCACAGCAACGAGCCGACACGTCAACGAAAGCCGTTGACGCAGCGCTCGTTGCATTTCACGCAAACGAGGCTAGCTATCGAGCCGGCGCAGTCAGCCTGTTTGAGTTGGAAGGCTCTCGACGAAGACTCAACGCCGCGAGGGAAAGTGCAATAACCGCTGCGTCCGACCGCGCTCGATCATGGATTTCGCTTGTGCGTGCCGCGGGTAATCCAGCGATGTATGCATACCCCTCCGGTCAGTCGGGGGACGCAAAGGCCGTCAGTACCGATTTTCGCAGCGATCGCAGTGTCCAATGACAAAACAACACGAAAATTTCGTCTCAGCTCCAGACCGCTCACGGAAGCGCCGCATTCTGTACGTGGTGGCCGTGCTTGCACTCATCTTCGCGGTAGTGCTCCTTCTAAAAACGCGTCGCCCACCGGTCCAGGACGAACCCGCCCGAGCCATCACACCGGCCCTCACAGTAACCAGCGCGGCTTCTCGCGAGATTCTATGGCCTGTCGAGTTGAAGGCTAGTGGATCTGTTGCGCCTTGGGAGGAGGCAATTATCGGCGCCCAAATCGGTGGATATCAGCTCGTGCAGGTGTTTGTTAACGTTGGCGACGTGGTTCGAAAGGGGCAGGTCATCGCCGAGTTCGACGCCGATCTTTTGCAGGCTGAGCATGCGCAGCTAAAGGCGACCGCCGACGAGGCTACAGCAAATCGAAGCCGGGCGATGTCCCTTCAGCGCAGCAGGGCGATGAGCGATCAGGATGTACTCCAGTTTGTAACCCGGTCCAAAACTGCGAATGCCGCGCTTGCGGCGAATGAACTGCGTCTTCGCTATACGGAAGTCAGGGCGCCTGACGATGGTGTCGTCAGCGCTCGATCTGCGACGCTGGGTGCCGTTGTGCCCGTTGGCCAAGAGCTGTTTCGCATAATCCGTCAGGGTCGCTTGGAGTGGCGGGGAGAGCTCACGGCAGAGCAGCTCTCACATGTGAGGTTGGGACAGGAGGTCGTATTGAGCCTCCCCGACGGCAGCAGCGCCACGGCCACGGTTAGACAAACGTCGCCAACTCTCGATAACGCGTCCCGCCTAGGGATTATCTATGCGGACATCAAGCAGGGCAGCTCCGCTCGGGCTGGCATGTACGCCCCTGGCGCGATCGCGCTGGGCCAGAGTCAAGCCCTAGTCGTGCCCGCCGAAAGCGTCGTTATCCGAGACGGTCGAAGCTATGTCTTTACGCCTTCGGATGAAGGCCCGACACCCCACGTATCCCTGCGCGGCGTGACGCTTGGTCGCAGGAACGAAAGGGCGATAGAGATAATTCAAGGGTTGCGAAAGGCAGAGCATGTCGTCGTTCAAGGCGCAGGCTTCTTGAAGGATCGAGATGTCGTCCGGCTCGCAAACGATATCCCCGAGAGGGGCGGTCGGCCATGAATTTCGCCACCTGGTCGATCCGTAATCCAATCCCGTCGATTCTTCTTTTCGCGTTGCTCACGCTCGCGGGCCTATGGGGATTTCAAAAGCTTCCTACACAGGATCTTCCTGACTTAGAGCTGCCAATGGTCACCGTGACACTGACGCAACCGGGTGCGGCGCCAGCTCAGCTTGAGACCGAAGTGGCGCGAAAGGTCGAGAACGCGTTAGCGACGCTAAGCGGCTTGAACCACCTGCGAACGTCTGTCACGGACGGCGTCGTGTCAATTCAAGTCGAGTTCGTGCTGGAGAAGCACCTCTCGGACGCATTGATAGAGACGAAGAATGCGGTAGATAGCATTCGCTCAGATTTACCGCCGGATCTGCTTCAACCCAATGTGAGTGCATCGTCCAGCGTTGGAGCGGCTGTTCTCACGTACGCAATAGCGTCCAGTCGCCTTAACGAGGAGCAGCTTTCGTGGTTCGTCGATGATGTCGTTGGCAAGGCCGTCCTAGGGGTTCGCGGAGTTGGCCGATTTGAGAGACTAGGAGGGGTTGAGCGCGAAGTCAGAATTGAAGTTGATCCGCTGCGCATGACTGCCCTCGGGGTGACCGCTGCCGATGTTTCGAGGGCGTTCAGGCAGATACAGCAGGAGTCATCCGGAGGACGCGGCCAACTCGGCGGCAAAGAGCAGTCCATCCGAACGATTGCTACGGTTCGAACGGCATCGGAGCTCGCGGATCTTCGTGTTGCTCTGCCAGATGGCAGCCACTTCAGGCTAAGTCAGATCGCGTCGATTGTTGACGGCCAAACCGACGCGTCCCAAGCCGCTCTGCTTGACGGTCAGCACGTTGTCGGATTCAGCGTATACCGCGCTCGGGGCTACGACGAGGTTCGTCTCGCACAAGGGGTGCGAGAAGCCGTGAGGCTGCTTCAAGAAGATGATCCCAAACTCACGTTCACGGAAATATCGGGATCTATCGGACAGACCCTCGAGCAATATGACGGCTCGATGGCAATGCTCTACGAGGGAGCCATTCTAGCGATGGTCGTCGTCTGGGTCTTCTTGCGTGACTGGCGCGCCACGCTGATCGCCTCGACGGCCTTGCCCTTGTCCATCCTTCCGGCGTTCGCCGCGATGGCATGGTTGGGCTTCACGCTCAACACGGTTACCTTGCTTGCGTTGGCAGTGGTCGTGGGAATTCTTGTCGACGACGCAATCGTCGAGATCGAGAATATCGAACGACATCGGCACATGGGTAAATCAATACGACAAGCAGCAGAGGACGCCGTATCAGAGATTGCCTTAGCGGTCATGGCGACCACCATGAGCTTGGTTGTGGTGTTTCTGCCGACGGCCATGATGAGTGGGATCGGTGGAATGGTATTCAAACAGTTCGGCTGGACCGCCGTCATTGCCGTACTCGCCTCGCTGCTTGTCGCCCGGCTTCTTACGCCCATGATGGCCGCCTACATTCTCAAGCCAGAGCCTATCCCCGAGCCAGAAGACGGCAGGGTCATGGGCACGTATATGACGTTGGTGCGGTGGTGTCTAAAGCACCGTAAGACGACCTTGGGGGGATCAGTGGCTTTCCTCGCCGCGTCGCTAGCGCTCGTCCCCTTCATCGAAACTGGCTTCATTCCGGCTTCCGACAGTGGAACTACGACTGTGAGCATTGAGCTACCTCCAGCAAGCTCTCTCGACGATACGCTCGCGATTTCCGAGTCTGCGCGTGAGGCAATCCGCACCGTGCACGGGGTGGCGCATGTCTTCACCACCGTCGGCAATGCTCAGCGCTCCGGTCCCGGTGGGGCGAAGACCGGCGAAGTGCGCCGAGCGACCCTCACGTTGACTCTTTCGCCACGTGGCGAGCGTCCGACTCAACAAGATATCGAAAACTCGGTCCGCGAAAGCTTGGGTCACGTGCCGGGAGCTCGGTTCGCGGTGGGGGGGAGTGGCCCGGGGGGAAAGCTCACAATCATTCTGGCTGGCGACAACATTGACGCACTAAAGGCAAGCGCAAACGCCGTCGAGTCACAGCTAAGAGATGTCAAGGGCCTCTTTAACATCGCTTCTACCGCGAGTCTGGAGCGGCCAGAAATCATCATACGCCCTGATGCGGAGCGTGCTGCAGAGCGCGGCGTGACAGCCGATGCAATCGGAGACATCGTGCGTATTGCGACTAGTGGGGACTTTGACTCTCAGGTCGCGCGACTGAATCTTGATAATCGACAAGTCTACATCCGCGCGCGGCTCTCGGACACTGACAGGCAAGACATCGGAACTATCCGCAACATGCGCGTACCCGGCAGCCAAGGGTCCGTCCCGTTGGGAAGCATCGCGAGCATTAGCGTAGAGAGCGGCCCATTGCAGATCGATCGGTACGACCGGCTCCGAAATGTCACCATCTCGGCCGACCTGGGGGGCACCGCGCTCGGAACCGCGCAGGCGGCAGCCGCGAATCTGCCATCGATGAGGAATCTTCCCTCAGGCGTCAAAGTAGTCCAAGCCGGCGACGCTGAAATTATTGCCGAATTAGGCGCCGGGTTTGGTATGGCGCTAGTTGTCGGAGTTCTTTGCATCTACTGCGTGTTGGTACTGTTGTTTAGAGATTTTCTGCAGCCCATCACGATTCTATCTGCTATCCCGCTTTCTATTGGCGGCGCGTTTCTCGCGCTTCTGGTGACCGACAGCGAGCTGAGCGTTCCCTCAATGATTGGGCTTGTGATGCTGATGGGGATCGTAACTAAGAATTCGATCCTGCTTGTCGAATACGCAGTCCTGGGAATGCGCGCACGAGGCCTCTCTGCACATGATGCGTTGCTGGATGCGTGCCACAAGCGCGCTCGCCCAATTGTGATGACTACTGTCGCAATGATTGCGGGAATGTTGCCAATCGCCTTGGGTCTGGGCGCGGATTCGAGCTTTCGTCGTCCGATGGCCATGGCCGTTATTGGCGGTTTGATCACTTCTACAGCGCTAAGCCTGCTCGTCGTGCCGACGGTGTTCCTTTACGTCCATCGATTTGAGGCGTGGCTTGTGTCCATGGGGATTCTGCAACCTCTCTTTCGAGGATCTGATGCAGCGCAAGAGTCATGACGCGGAAGTCAGGCGATCCAAGCGGACATCGAAGTACCGCGTCCACATGGGAGAGCTGGACCGCTAATAGCATAGATTTAGCCCCTTGCTGTCGAAGACCGCTAGGTCCATTTAGTTAGACGGCGGTCAGTAATCAAGCGCACCCCGTGGGGGGCAACCACAACTTTCATTTGGGGATCTCAATGTCATCACCTTTTCGATACTCCATAACGGCTGATCTCAAACCGCGTGCCCTCGCACTGGCATTAGCCGTTTCGGTCTCAATTCCGCTAACCCGAGCCTTTGCACAATCCCTCGACCCAATATCCAGCGCTCCCGGACAAGCGACGGCGCTGGAACGTGAAGACTCAAAATGGGGGATCGGCATTGGAGCCGGAATCAACTATCGCGTGTACCGCGATTTTGACGACCGAGTACGTGCGCTTCCCCTGCTGACGTTCGAGAACGACTACGTGCAGCTGATAGGTTTGGGTCTAGACGTCAAATTGCCTTCGTTGGGGCCAGTATCTTTCAGATTGCGCGGGCGATACATCGGCGAAGACTACGACTCCGGCGACTCGCCATACCTCTCTGGCATGCAGGATCGGAATTCGAGCTTCTGGGTGGGAGGCATCGTAACTTGGCGCACCGCCCTAGTGAACCTCTCGGCTGAAGTACTGACTGACGTGATGAGCAATAGCGACGGCAGACGAGCCAAGTTTCAAATCGACCGTCGGTTTGCGGCAGGCGCATTCGGATTTACGCCCCGGCTGGCCGCTGAATGGGTAGACGGCAACTATGTTGATTACTACTACGGTGTCCGGCCAAGCGAGGCGCGCAGTTGGCGGCCCGCATATAGCCCCGGCTCCGCAATCAATACGGAGGTTGGACTTCGCATCGACTGGGAGCCCGTGCGTCAACACAATCTTTACCTTGACGCGGGCGCAACGCGAATGGGTTCAGCTATTCGAAACAGTCCGTTGGTGGACGAGAGCACTCAGTGGGGCTTCGGCCTGGGGTACCTGTATCGCTTTTAAGTTCTGAGCGCATGTCTGCTGCGAAAGGGCGCGTGCGCTATGCACAAATGGTGGGGCGCTCAGGACACTGCGCCGGCGCACCGCAACAATTTTTTGGAAGAAGTAATTATGGCTCTTCTCGCAAGGCGGAGACGCTTCAAGAACCTTGATGGCAGTACAGCGCCGGGCACGGTCGTGCCTGCCTTTCGAATGCTAGTCGTTGATGGTCTGGCCGGACGCGGACGCGGCGTATCCAGGCGCGCTTTCGTGCCGACCGTCCTGCCCGATCTTGCAACTATTGGGACCCCACCGGCGCCCGGCGAAGGTGCGCGCCTCACCTGGATCGGCCACGCAAGCTGGCTTGTGCAGCTGGAAGGAAAGTCGCTTCTTATTGATCCAATTTTTGGCGAACTTGGACTAGGTCCGAAAGTGCGTAATGTGCCTCCCGGGCTACTGCCCGAACACCTGCCCCCTATTGACGCCGTGCTCATCACGCATAACCATTACGATCACCTTGATCTCCCGTCGCTAGAGCGCGTAGGTGCGCCCGTCGTTGCTGGGTTGGGATTGAAGGCGTACTTCGCCAAGCGGGGAATGCACGCTAGCGAACTGGGCTGGTGGAAATCAGTGCAACTGGGGCCGATCAAGCTGACATTCGTGCCCGCTCAACATTACAGCCGCCGAAGCCTCACCGACGGCAACCAGACACTTTGGGGAGGCTTTGTTGTCGAGGGGCCATCGGCGTGCGTCTATCACTCCGGTGACACTGGATACTTTGCAGGGTTCAAGGAAATCGGTTATCGCTTTCCGGAAATCGATGCTGCTCTCCTGCCAATAGGTGCGTATGAACCAGAGTGGTTCATGAACAGGCAGCATATGAATCCGGAACAGGCGGTGCATGCCTATATCGACCTGGGCGCGAAGCAATTCTTTGCCATGCACTGGGGCACCTTCAAACTGACGTACGAAGCGCTGGACGAACCACCGGTTCGATTGACGGCCGAATGGAAGCGCCTAGGTCTTCCGAGGCTGAGAAAGCGCATTTTGGCTGTAGGGGAAAGTGCCGTCGTGAGGCGCGGATAGGATGAGTGAGTCCTTAGTTGGCCCGCCTAGTCTTCCGTGCAGCGGACATCGCCGGACGTTGGGGCGGCGGGTGGTTGGCAGTCTAGCCTGCTTGTTATCTGCCGTCCTTGTAGCGTCGCTAGCCGGAGGGTTGCTAGGAGGATGTGCACCGATGGAGCGGATCGAAGCGCCGATCCGCTCGGTCGTCTTTGCCGATTATCGCGGGGAGATGATTCAAAAAATCGAAGCCAAGCGCAAGTTCCAACTCACTGATGAACGGGCGGAATTGCTTTGGAACTCGCCGCAGGAATGGCGCCCCTCGAGTGTCGCCCTGGACGCAAAGCCTGCTAGGGGAGTCCTTCTGATCCATGGACTTGGCGACTCCCCGTGGTCTTTTCATGACGTAGCGCCAGAACTTGCTGCACGCGGATATCTGGTCCGCACAGTGCTGCTTCCGGGACATGGAACCGATCCTGCGGACATGTTGGATATCACAGCGGAAGACTGGCAACGAGTCGTTTACGAACAAGCGCATACATTGCAACAGGATGTAGATGGTCCGATCTACTTGGGGGGGTTCTCCACCGGAGCCAACCTAGCGCTCGACTATGCCTATCACCACTCAGAAGTGGCGGGCCTCATGTTGTTTTCGCCTGGATTCAAAAGCATGTCTTTGGACTGGCTCGCGCCGCTTGCGTCGAGGTTGCGCCAGTGGGTTATCGCGCCGGGGGAAGGTGTGATTATGCAGACCCCTGTGCGTTATATGAATGTCCCGCTAAACGGCTACGCTCAGTTCTATAGAACCAGCGTGACTGCTAGGCGCCTACTCGAGCGCCCCTACAGCAAGCCCGTTTTTATGGTCGTCGCTGAGCACGATTCAGTTCTGGATACAGATTACCTGCTTGAGGTCTTCAAGTCTCGCTTTACCAATCCGCAAAGCCGCTTGATCTGGTACGGAACTACTTCAGATGAATTGGCTACCGATGCGCGGATTCTAGTACGGCAGGACCGCTTCCCTGATCTCCGAATTAGCCAGTTTTCTCATATGGGCGTGTTGTTCTCTCCGAGCAATCCGCTTTACGGAGCCGAGGGAGCTCTTCGCATCTGTTTGAATGGTATGGACCGAAAGGCGCGAGAGGCGTGCGAGCGAGGAGCAGAGACCTGGTTCTCGGACTGGGGATATAGCGAGGAGGGCAAAGTACACGCGCGACTGACGTTCAACCCGTATTTTAGGTGGCAGACGAAAGTCATGATGTCAGTTTTTTCCGAGTGAAGTGTCGAACTGCGGTTTACGGCCTGCCCGGGGGCAGCGCCCTTTTTACTCAGTTCTAAGTGCTTGTCTCATCTTCGGTCTAAATAGGTAGGAAGTCTCGGGGAGCGAGGCAAATCCATCAACAATGCAAGGAAAAGGTGTGAACAGAATGGGTGGACAGAAAGAGCAGGAATATCGCAATCTCGCGGGCGGCAAGGTTGGCGACCAGACGACTAGCTCGTTGTGGAGAGTGCATTGGGCGCAACCCAAATTCTTCAATGACAATTTACTGATCGATGCGCTCCTAAAGCACATATTGAGTCTCATGCCCTACGGGATGACCGACTTTGGCGAGGTCATGGACGTGGTGCACCAACTTGATGGCAGCGATGAAGAAGCATGGGTCGATGCGTGGGCCCGATTGGCTAGCCGGCTGCAAGACCGAGCAGAAGCGGCGGACCGCAGTTCCAAGCGCGTCACCGCGTCCAGCGCCTATCTCCGAGCCTCTACGTACTGGCGTTGCGCGCTCCTGTACTTCAGCGATTTCGGCGACAAGCGCATGAGGGAGTACGCAGTCGCCAGCGCCTCATGCTACGAGCGCTATATCAAGCTGTCGGGCTACCCCGGTGAGCGCATCGATATTCCATACGAGCACGGCTTTCTTCCCGGCTATTTCTACCGATCGCCGCATGCGAGCGCAAAGGCACCGCTGCTCATCGTCACGCCTGGCCGGGACACGTGGGCCGAAGACACCCGTTGGGTTTGCGAAGGCGCGCTGCAAAGAGGCATCCACTGCCTGACATACGATGGTCCGGGCCAGGGATTGGCGCTGCGGCTGAACAATCTCACCTTCCGTCCGGATTGGGAGAGAGTGGTCAGCCCGCTGATCGACTTCGCGCTGGAAAAATACTCGGAGATCGACGCTTCCAATGTCGCACTGATGGGCCTGAGCTTCGGTGGCTATCTGGTACCGCGTGTGGCCGCGTTCGACAAACGTATCAAGCTCTGCATCACCGATCCAGGCAACATCAGTTGGGGACGCCAAATCGTCGCGCAACTAGAACGTTTTTCGGACTATTCACTGGACGAGATTCCAGAGCAGATGCGCAACCTGGTGCGCGACTACGCCTGGAAGCACGGCGTGCCGTCCACGATCAACGATGTGGTGCACGCCCTCCATCGTTACGACAACTCGGCCATTTTGGACAAAGTGACCTGCGAGACGCTCGTACTAGATGGCACGGGCGAGGTTTTTCGCGGGGCCAAGCCATTCTACGACGCCTTGCAAGGGCCCAAAGAGTACCTGCTGTTCGACGAGACCACGACGGCGCAGTCTCACTGCCAGATCGGTGGCTACGCGACGGCCTCCGAATACATCTTTGACCGGATCGCCGAACGGCTTGGATGCGCGTGATCTGCGCTTCTCGTTCGACGTTGCGACCTTGCACAATTTCCAACAGGAGCAAGACATGAGTTCTTCGCTTTCAAATATGAACGAGTTTCTTCTGGGCGGAGACCTGCTCATCAAGCGGCTTGGCTTCGGCGCCATGCGTTTACCTTGCAACGGCTTTCGCGGCCCGCCGCGCGATCCGGAGACCGGGCGAGCCGTACTACGCCAGGCGGTTGAACTCGGCGTCAACCACATCGACACGGCCGCGTTCTATCAGAGCACCGATGGTTCTGTGCGCGCCAATGCTCTGATCCGCGAGGCGCTTCATCCCTATCGCTCCAACCTGGTGATAGCGACCAAGGTCGGGGTTGTTTTTAACGAGGATGGCAGCCACCGACACGCCACGGGCGCTGACATGCGCAAGCTCGTCGAAGATAACCTCTCCAGCCTGTGCCTGGATCGTCTTGATCTGGTGTACCTGCGTATCGGCGAGATGACGGTGCCGCACGGCGAGTCGCTGGCCGAACGCTTCGAAGCGTTGGCCGCACTGCGCGCAGAAGGCCTAATTCGGCATCTGGGAATCAGCAACGTCGATATCGGGCACCTGAACGAGGCCCGAGCCATCGCCCCGATCGCGGCTGTCCAGAACAACTTCCATATCGCCAAGCGCGAAGACCTGAGTCTTCTGAAGGCTTGCGAGGATGCCGGTACCGCGTTCTGCCCCTTCTTCCCGCTCGGCGGCGGTAGGGAAATCGAGGATGGGCGTTTGGCCCGTGTCGCTCGACGGCACGGTGCTACGCCATCCCAGATTGCGCTGGCCTGGTTGTTGGCATCCTCTCCGGTGATGCTAGCGATCCCAGGCACAGGTACCGTTGAGCACCTTCAGGAGAACGTCGCAGCAGGCGCCATTGCTCTCACCGTGGACGACTATACCGAGCTGGCATGAATCCGGCCGCACGGTAAGCTCGCGGCCCGCCCGAGCTTACCGTGCGGGTATCAATTGGCATCCCAAGAAAATGGCGAAAGCCAGAGAATCTCATGAAAAGAGTGCAGTTCAGCAACTACGGCGGTCCCGAAGCGATGGCGTTCGCGGAACATACGCTACCCCCGCTTGAAACCCAGCGGGTGCGCGTGCGCGTAAAGGCAGCAGCGATTAATCCGCTGGATTGGAAATTGCGCCGCGGTGTCATGAAGTTTGTCACCGGGTGGAAGTTTCCCCTGGGCATGGGCTCCGACTTCGCTGGGGTCGTGGAAGAGATCGGTGCCGATGTCATCAATTTCCGCGTGGGCGACGAAGTGCTCGGCACGGCCGAGATCAGGAGGCAAGGGGCGTTTGCGGAGGTCGTCGATGCGAGCGCCAAACTCATTGCCCATAAACCCGCCACGCTTACATTCAGCGAAGCCGCGTGCCTTCCGATCCCGGCAGCGACCGCCTGGGCGGCTATCGTCGGCGTCGCGCGCGCGGGCCGCGGTTCGCGGATATTAATCCACGGCTGCAGTGGCGCGGTTGGCAGTTACGCGGTCCAGCTCGCGCGGGCGCATGGGGCGCAAGTCTGCGGCGCGTGCGGTGATGCCTCGATCGCTGCCGCGAAGGCTGCCGGCGTCAATCAGGCGTTCTCGTACTCGGACAAAGCATTGTTCGCATCCGATGGTCGCTACGACGCGGTGTTCGACACGCTTGGCACGCTGGACGTGGCCGATGGGCTGGCGCTGCTCAAGCCCAAGGGCCGCCTTATCGACATCAATCCAACGCCGGCCCGGATGCTGCACGGCCTGTTTTCAGGGCGCTACCGGATGGCGTTTTCGACTGGTGGATTCAAAAACCTAGATGATATCGCCAAGTTGGCAGGTGACGGAAAGCTGCATCCGCTCATTGGCCTGGAAGCACCGTTTTCCGACGCGCTGTCCCTGATCGAGGACGCAGAATTCGGCCGGCGCCCGCCCGGCCGGATTGTGCTGCTCATATAAAAAAGACGCAAAAGGGTATGTACTTCGGTCTGTCTTGCCAAACCACTGAGGTCGACGTTCCGAGGACTGTTTTACGGACTAGGTACCGCAAGACCTTTCGTCCCTGTTTGCCAATGCCACAGGTTGCGAAGCATGCCCTTTGGGAAGAGGCGCTCCGATAGATGGTTAACGGGAGCTCCAACTCAACGCTTGCCTAACTTTGAGGCGCTGGCGCGCCGCGCCGGGATTTGCGTGAAAGGTTTGAGCGGGGTTCTCGTGCGACGCCTCAATCTCATAATGTCACCGGGCCAGAGCTGGGGTGGAGATTGGGTCACAGCCAACTGGTTCACATCAAAAGGGGCATGGCACGCCGCTAGTTGTGGAGATGTGCGCCGGAAGTGCGCAGACAGTCGTCACTATCGACGTCTCTTCGAAAGCGGAACCGGTTGGACGACAAATTGCACCACCAAGAAGGTTGAGCCGAGACCGTTAGCGGACAAAAACTGCCGACACAGGCCCCTTAGGCGCGGCTTGCCAAAATCTGCAGGTTTGAAGGAAAATTGATAGTAATTCTCATTACTAATTTTTCAGTCCGGAGCGCCTTGTGTCCAGCATTTCTCCCGATGCCGTATCAGCGATGCATACGCTTTACAGCGACAACCATGGATGGCTGTTGGGGTGGTTGCGCCGTCGCGTGGGCGATCCGTTCGACGCGGCGGATCTGATGCAGGACACCTTCGTCAGGGTGTTGAAGACGCATACCGGTCGATGCGGCGCAGCCAGCGCCGACCCCGTCGCTGAGATTCGGGAACCGCGCGCTTACCTGGCGACCATCGCCAAAAGCCTGATGATCGATTTTTTCCGGCGCCAAACGCTGGAGCGAACCTATCTCGAGGTCTTGGCCACACTCCCGCCGCAGGAGGTGCCTTCGCTCGAAGCGCAGGCCGTGTTGCGTAGCGCCTTGATCGAGATCGACGCCATGCTCGAGGGGCTTGGATTGAAGGTCAAGCAGGCCTTCTTGATGGCGCAGTGCGAAGACCTGCCCTATGGCGAGATTGCCCGCCGTCTGGGGGTATCGCGTCGCAGCGTGGATAATTATCTGGCGCGCGCCATGGCGCATTGCTGCTTGCTCTTGCCGTGAGCGGCACGCCGATGCCTACAGACACGACGCCCAGCGCGCGGGACCTGCGCGCCGTCAAGGAGGCCGCCACCTGGTACGCGCGCCTGAATTCGGAAGCCGCCACCGCCAACGATCGCAACGCCTGGAACCACTGGCTTGCCAGCGACGCCGCCCACCGCGCCGCGTGGGGCAAGGTCGAGCAGGTCTGCCGCCAGATGGGCCGCCTGCCAGGCAGCATCGCCCGCCCCGCGTTGGCGCCGGACAAGGCGTCGCGCCGCGCTGTGCTACGTGGTTTCGGCCTCGTGGCGGGCGCCGGCGCCGCCTCCTGGCTGGGTTGGCGCACACTGACCTTGGAAAGCTGGACTGCCGACTACCGCAGCGCCGTCGGCGAACGGCGCAACATGCAGCTAGCCGACGGCTCGTCCATGCTGATGGACACGGATACCGCCGTCGACGTCTCGTTCGACGAGCAAGCCCGCATCCTGGACCTGCGATCGGGCGCCATTCTGGTCTCCACGCATCCCGACCCCGCCGCCACGCCGCGCCCCTTCCTCGTGCGAACGCGCCAGGGCACGGCCACCGCGCTCGGCACGCGTTTCATGGTCAAGACCGAAGGTGGCTGGACGCGCGTGGCCGTCCTGGAAAAGTCGGTTCGCATTGAACCCGTACAGGGGCAGGGGGCCGTCGTCCTGCAAGCTGGCCAGCAAGCGCGGTTCAGCCGAGACACCGTCGAACCCGCCAAGCCAAACGACATCACTACTGCGTCATGGACTAGTGGCAACCTCGTCGCGTTGGACATGCCGCTGGGCCAACTGGCGGCCGAGCTGGGCAGATATCGGCGCGGCGGTCTTGGGTGCGACGCCGATGTTGCCCAACTGCTGGTGTCGGGCTCTTTTCCGCTGGACAACACCGATCAGGGCCTGGCCGCGTTGACGCAGGGCTTTCCGGTCAAGACCGAGCGGGTGCTGGGCTATTGGACCCGGCTTGTCGCGCGTTGAAGCGTGCGGACGCCGAGCTCAGGAACCGTCCAAATTTATTTTTGAAGAATTTGCGTCTTCGGGCCGTTTCGTTCGTCCTCTCAGGCAGAACCTTTATTTCACGCCTTCCTGAGAGACTTCATGTCGTACAACCCCTCTGTTCACTCGATTTCCGTCCGCGGCATGCGCCTGCGCGCCTTGCCTTCCCATTTGGCGCTATTGTTCATGGCGTCGGCCCTGCTTGCCTCGCCGATGCTGCATGCGCAAGGCGCCGTCATGGCCTCCGAGTCCACCGTCCGCCGCTTCGACATCCCTGGCGGGCCGCTGGCCCAAGTGATCAGCCAGTATGCAAGCGCAGCCGGCGTGGCCATCTCGTTCGATGCCGCGCAAACGCGCGGCTTGACCTCTGCCGGCGTGCATGGCGCGTATGGGGTGGATGCGGGCTTCGCGGTTGCACTGGCGGGTAGTGGATTGCAGGCCGTCCGCGGCGCGCAGGGCGCTTACACGCTGCAGGCTTTGCCCGCAGCGGGATCCGTGGTCACCCTCCCCAGCATCGCCGTGACCGCCTCTTCCGAGCGGCCAGCCGACGACGGCTTCGTAGCGCTGCGTTCGTCGGCAGGCACCAAGACCAATACGCCCCTAATCGAGATTCCCCAAGCTATCAGCGTCGTCAGTCGCGAAGAGATGGATCAGCGTGGCGTGCAGAATTTCAATTCCGCAGTGGCGTACACACCCGGCATTCGCGCCATCGACTACCCCGGCGGGCAAGGCGCGCCCGACATCTACCTTCGAGGTTTCCGCGCCTTCAACCTGTTTTCGACGTTCCGGGACGGCCTGCGCGCGGGGTTTAACCAGTACGACATCGATATCGAGACCTACGGGCTGGAACGGATCGACGTTATCAAGGGGCCGTCGTCCGTGCTGTACGGGCAAATCGCCCCGGGCGGGCTGGTCGACATGACGACTAAGCGCCCGACCGAAACGCCGCTGCATGAAATCGAATTGCAGGGCGGGAATTTTGACCGCCGACAGGCTGCGTTCGACTTCGCAGGTCCGATGGACCAGGAGGGCAAGTGGCTTTACCGCATCACCGGCGTGGCGCGCGACAGTGGCACCCAAGTCGACCATTCGCCCGACGACCGGTTCTATCTGGCGCCGTCGCTGACATGGCGTCCCACCGACCGGACCAACGTCACCGTCTACGCGAGCTACCAGAAATCCAAGCGCGGCGGTTCGGAACAAAGCCTGCCACTGACCGGCACAGTCATTGACAACCCGGCCGGCCGCTTCCCGTCGGACGTCTTTCTGGGGCAACCCGACCTGACGCACTACACGGTCGAGAACACCTCGGTCGGCTATGAAGTCGAACATGCCGCCACGGAAAACTGGACCGTGCGTCAAAAAGCCCGCTACACGCACGCCAACGTGGATTACGTGTCCAGCGGCGCACGCAACAGCGCGCAACTGACCGACGGACGCTACTACACGTTCGGCATGCAGGACCGCCCGAAAAGCACCGACACCTTCCTGGTCGACACCAATGTCGAAGGCCGCGTTTCGACGGGTGCCGTGCAGCACACCGTTTTGGCTGGCCTGGACTACGGGTACTATTCCGGCCGCGAGTCCCGCACCGGGGGCACCAACGGCACGGTGGACATCTTCAATCCCGTCTACACCAATACCACCACGTGGAACAGCTTCAAATCGGTGGACGGCAAGAGCCAGGTCTATCAGACCGGGTTGTATGCGCAGGACCAACTGCGCTATGAGCGCTGGATCCTGACGCTGGGCGGCCGCTACGACTGGGCCACCAACAAGGAATCCGACTATCTGTCCGATGCGTCCAGCAAGGTCAATGCTGAGGCCTTCACTGGCCGTAGCGGACTAACCTATCTTTTCGACAACGGCGTCGCACCGTACGTCAGCTACTCCACGTCGTTCCAGCCCGCCTCGGGCACGCTGGCGCCGGCACGGGGTGGCGGCAATTTCGATCCGACCAAGGGCAAGCAGTACGAAGTCGGCATCAAGTACCAGCCTCCGGGCTCCGACAGCATGATCACGGCGTCCCTGTTCCAGTTGACGCAGCAAAACGTCACCACCGCGGACCCTGTTTACTCCGGCTACTCGGTGCAGGACGGCGAGGTGCGCTCGCGCGGCCTGGAGTTGGAGGCGAAGACCTCGCTGGCCGCTGGCCTAAACGTGGCGGCGTCGTACACCTATCTGGATGCCGAGATCACCAAGGACAATGCCAATCTCGTCACCGGCGTTAGCAAGAAGGGCCTACGCCCAGCGTCGGTGCCGCGTCACATGGCGGGCCTGTTTGTCGACTACACCGTGCGCACCGGGCCGCTCGCCGGGCTGGGCCTGGGCAGCGGCGTCCGGTATGTTGGATCGTCCTACAACGCGGCCAATACGATCAAGATCGGCGGGTACACCCTGGTTGATGCGGTGGTGCGATATGACCTGGGTCAGTTGAGCCAAGATCTTAAGGGCTTGCGCGCTTCGATTAGTGCGACCAACCTCTTTGATAAGCGCTATTTCACCCCGGGCTTCTACGATCAGTCCGTGTTTTACGGCAACCGGCGCGCCGTGGTGGGGACATTGAGCTATAGCTGGTGATGTCACCGAACCGCGTGCCGGAGAACAAGGAACTCGGCCGGCCGATGCTTCAGCGCGCTAGGTGCATCGAACGGCTGTTTCTGGCTTGAACACGCTGCGAGGCCTCGCCAACGAGGTATGTCGAGGCTCATTCTCCAGGCGACGGTAATCTGGCTGCTCCAGTCTGCCACGCGCAGTGCGAGTGTAGTCATGTAGGCTGCGCGACAGTGAGCCATAGTCTCAGGTAAACAGGTAGCCGTATTGCCAAGGCAGGAATAGCCGGCCTGAGTTTGGCCTACGCGGTCCGTTCGCTGCTCTAAGACGAACTCAATGCCCCGGCCCGCGTGATCACGAAGAGTTCAAACTCACGCACGTATTTCATCAGCGAGCAAGCTCATAACCTATGAGCATCCAGCCTCGTATTCGGAAGCAGCCGACGCGCCCATGAAGCAGCATGAGAAAAGTTGAGCTGGGCGCAGTATCCCCCTCTGTTTGGGGCGTAAATACTTTACGGTAATTTGCATTCAGACCAATTTGCGTCGTCCAACGCGGGCTAGCTAGACTTAAGTTATGCGTCGCACGCCGGGGCGTCAGGCAGACTCTTGCGGCTGCGTGGTCCAGCGCCTCAATGTCACAGTCCTAGAGGTGCTCAAGCACTGGGCTAAACGGCTTTCTTGGCGGGATGTTGAATGCCAGTCAAGTTAACCCTCACCTCTCCAACGCCGTGAAAGCGAGCACAGAATGCATCGCCAGCTAGTCCTGGGACTAAGATATTGCATGAGCCCGAAGCCACAAGATCGCCTGCTCGCAGCCCTTGCTTAAGTTGATTCAATCTCCTGGACAGCCAAGTTATTGCGTGCAATGGGTTACCCATCACGTCATTCGTCGAGCCTCGAGCAATTGAGTCGCCATTCCGCTCCAATACGACGCCAATGCCGTTGAGCATTGATCTTCGCCAATCTGGAATAGACGCGCCGCGTATGTAGTGGCCCGAGGCGAAGCCGTCTGCCTGTATGTAGAGTGGGTCGGGCAGACGCTTTCGAGGAAAGCGGCACTGAGCTACCTCAATTCCAATGTGCGCACTACTTATGGCCATCGCTACCTCGTCTTCACTATACGATTCGGTCCGCGGAGGTAGGGATTTCCCAAGGATGAATAGAATCTCGCATTCGATAATGGGGTCCAGCAACTCATCGTGGCAAAGCGTGGCAGGGTGTTCGCGAACGTCGCGCAGATACGTGATACCGCAGACTGGTTGAGTAGTTCGCAACCGTCGCTGTAAGTCGGCATTTGTGGCGGCGATCTTCCAACCGGCAGTTGCCCAGCCTAACGTTTTCGCCACCTGCAGCATTACGGAGTAGGCGTCGTCTTCGGTCTCAACTCGTTCAAGCTGCGTCACGTCTTCGATCTGATGCCCGTCCCGCCGCGCGGCGACCAACGCGTTGACCAGGCGTTGGTGTGTGCTGGCACTGGTCTCCATCAGTCGACCGCCGCGCCCGTCGATTTGATTAGCTGTCCCCACGTCTCCGTTTCTCGCTCCATGCGGGAGCGCAGTGCGTCCGGACTTTCATCAGCTGGCAGCTCCAATCCACGCTCTTTGAACTGACTTCGGATCTCAGGATCCTGCAGTACTTGCTGGGAAAGCGCGCTCAAGCGCTGGACAACAGATGGCGGCATGCCGGCCGGGCCCAACAATGCAAAGAAAACACTGACGTCGATTCCGGGCATTCCCTGTTGTTGCAAGGTCTGAACGTCTGGCAACAGCGCAGAGCGCTGGGCCGAGGTGATTCCCAGCACCTTCAATTTTCCGGAAGTCAGGAATGGATAGGCGGTGTATACGTCTGTGAAGGTCATTGTCACCTGGTTGGCAAGCAGAGATTGCAGCGCCGGCGCCGAACCCTTGTACGGTACGTGCGTCACGTCCTTGAGCCCCGCAGCCTGGGCAAAGAGCAACCCGGCAAGATGCGTGGTGCCGCCGCTGCCTGCCGACGCGAACGTAGCGGGCTCTCGACGAGCATACGCGATCAGGTCTTGGACTGAGGAAACGGGAAGCGCGGCATTGACCAGAACCGCGTTGGGCAGGCTGCCGAAATCCGCTATTGGCTGGAAATCGCGCAATGGATCAAAGCCGAGCTTCGGGTACAACCCGGGATTAATCACCAGTACTGGCGATGACCCAAAAAGTAGCGTATAGCCATCCTTCGGCGCGCGCGCTATGTACTCGCCGGCAATGTTGCCGCTGGCGCCGGCCTTGTTTTCGACGATGATGCTTTGCTTGGCAAAGTCGCTCATTTTCCTTGCCACGCTGCGGGCAATCAGATCTGCAGGGCCGCCCGGCGGGTAAGGGACCACGAACGTGATTGGCCGCTGCGGCCAGTTTTCCTTAGCGCTCGCACCGGCGCTGGCCAAAAGGCTGACTGCAAATAGGGTTGTCTTGAAGGCACGATGCATGGGGTTGTCTCCTCGTCGCAATTGTTGTTTGAGGCAAATTCTAGGAGCACCACATCGCGCGGCGATTGGATTTCAGTATCCGTCCATACTCGTTTCGAATAGATGCCTCATTGCTAAACGATATGCTGTTGCTCGATGCCCTTTCCGACTAGCCGGGGGCCGCAGACAGGATACGAACGATGGAAGCAAGCGAAGGAGCGTTGGCAGGCGTACGGGTGCTCGATGTGTCACGGGTACTGGGCGGCCCATATGCCGGTCAGGTTTTGGGCGACCATGGGGCCGACGTACTCAAGATCGAGGGGCCGGACGGCGACGATACGCGGAGTTGGGGGCCGCCATATCTCGGACAGACGTCGGCGTACTTTTCTGGAGCGAACCGCAACAAGCGCAGCCGCATGCTGAATCTTGGTACCGAGTCAGGGCGTGCGACATTGATGGAGCAGGTGGCCCAGGCTGATGTGCTGATCGAGAACTTCAAACTGTCCACTTTGAGCAAATGGGGGTGGAATCTAAATAGCTTCGTCGAAGTCAATCCACGCCTTATTCATTGTCGCGTTTCGGGCTTTGGCTCGGACGGACCTTACGGAGGACTGCCGGCGTATGACACTGCCGTTCAGGCGCTATGCGGCCTGATGAGCGTCAATGGCGGCGCGGATGCGACACGCGTAGGGCTGCCCGTTGTTGACATGACCACGGGGCTGAATGCCGTCATCGCGGTACTGCTGGCTTTGCAGGCACGCCACCGCACCGGGCGCGGTCAGATGGTGGAAACCACGCTGTATGCGAATGCCGTGTCATTGCTGCATCCGCATGCCAGCAACTATTATGCGACCGGCAAGAATCCGGAAAGGACAGGAAACGCGCACCCGAACATCTATCCGTATGACAGCTTTCAGACCGCGAACGGCACAATTTATCTTGCAGTCGGAAACGATACCCAGTTCGTGGCGCTTTGCGAGCGACTCGGTATCGGAACAGTGGCGCTTGATCCACGATTTTCCGCAAACCCTTCTCGCTCCGTAAATCGGCAGGCGCTGCGCGAAATTCTCGAACAGGCGCTATCGCCGGCGGACGGCCGCGAATTGGCTCAGGACCTCGTCAAACTCGGCGTCCCCTGCGCGCCGATCTGCTCCGTCGCGGAGGTGCTCGGCCACCCACATACATCGCACATGGGGCTGGAGGTGACCCTGCCTGGCGGCTATCGGGGAGTTGCATCCCCGATTCGCTTGAGCGATACCCCGGCCAGTTATCGCCTTGCTCCGCCTGAACTTCGCGCAGGGAGCGCACATGGACTTTGATCCCTCTACCGCGCGCTACCCATACGGCTCGGACAAGCGCTACCACATGCATCATCCGCACCTGATCTGTGGAGACATTGCGCACGCAGTTGATTTCTATACTCGTTGGTTTGAGGCCGAAGTCATCTGGGATGGTTTGTATGCTGGAACGCGAAACGTTTTTCTGAAGATAGGACTTGGCGCGGTTCACATGTACGAAAAGGCTATCGATCCGAGCCCTCGCAATGCAGTGCATCACTTGGGAATTCAGGTCGTTGGCCTGGAAGAGCTTCACGGACGTATGAGCGCTGCAGGCCTTCATATCCCGAACGGGATACGTGCGTCAGACGGCGGAGGATACTTCATGGTGGAGGCCCCCGACAGGGTTCTCTTGGAGGTATTTGAACCCGGCCCCGAAAGGCCGGCCGAAATTCTCTCGTACTACGGACTTGCCGCACGATGAACTTGGAGGATGGCACCTTCTTTGGAATTCGCGCGCCGGTGATCGAGCATTTTGGGCTGCGTCCGCACTCTCTCGTGGACGATACCGCGTGCGCAATCCTTCCAGAGGCCCCGGCCAACCTGAACGCGCATGGCACCATTAGCGGCCCTGCTGTAATGGCGCTGCTGGACTTCACGCTTGCCGCTGCCGTGCGCGCTCACGATCCACTAGTCCTGCGTGCTTGGACGATAGACTTGGCCATCAAATTTCTCAAACCCGCCATCGGCCAACTGATGGCCGAATGCCGCTGTGAATCAAGGGGCCGAACGCTGGCCTTCGCGAGCGGCGTGGTCTACGATGCTCAGGGGATCAAGGTGGCGATCGCGACTGGGTCATTCAAGCTGGCAAAGATATGAGGAATCATGCACAAGGATGCGATCGAGCTGCGGCATCTTCGATATTTTGTGGCGCTGGCTGAAGAACTGAGCTTTGGTAAGGCGGCAGCACGTTGCCATGTGTCCCAACCTCCATTCAGTGTCGCGATTCAGCAACTAGAAGCCGCTCTCGGACTTCAGCTCGTGCTGCGCAATAGTCGCAGTGTCGAGCTCTCCGAAGTGGGAAGGGAGTTTTATCGCCGGGCCCTGGTCTTGGTCAGCCAAGCCGCCCAGTCAATCGACGACATCCGCGCGTACGATAGTCGAATCCGGTCGCGACTGAACGTTGGCTTTCACGCCTCGATGATCTACCGCGGTCTGGGGAACCTCGTATCGGCGTTCCGTCAGGCTCACCCGGATGTGCGTGTGTCGCTGCACGAAATGTCCTCAATGGATCAGTTGGCCGCGATCCAGCGCGGTGATATCGATGTGGGATTCACGCATTCCATCGTACCGAACGATGATCGCCTTTCGCACTGTACAACCTTGTTTTCGGAGCGATTCTTACTGTGTATGCCCGATCAGGGCAGGGCGGCTGCCGGTCCGGTCCGACTGGCCCAATTCCAGGAGGAGAATTTCATCATCTTTAACCGGAAATCGTCGCCATACTACTTCGATACGATCCTCTCCCTGTGCATAGAGGCCGGATTCTCTCCGCGCATAGAGCATCATGTCAGTCAATGGCTAACTGCGGTTTCCTGCGTATCGATAGGCATGGGTGTTGCGATCGTGCCGGAATGTTTGCTGCATACCGGCATCAAGGGCGTTGCGTTCCGCGAGATCGACACAAAAATCGACTCGCGTGTTCAGTGCGTGATGTCACGCTTTGCCAATGTCGAGCTTGGCGAGAAAATGCTGAAGTTGGCACGTGTGCACATCAGCCCGGGTCAAGTCCTGGAGCCGATCGCTACGGTCTAGGGCATCGGCGCACGCACCGGCTGGCCACTAGCGACTTCATGCACCACACGCTTCGTACGGACGAGATCTGGAAAGGCGCGCCCGGACCACCGAATTCCTAAGCGTCGCTATAAGGGGCTGTGCAGTTCAGGTTGCTAAAGTCCCTTCCTTGGGCGACGAGTCTGACCAGTAGATCCGCAGGTGCCGTCTTTTCTGCGATGTCTTCGAAAACCGCTTCGATGACCAGATCGACATTGGTTAACGCCGCGTAATCAGTAATCAGGAAAGCGCTGAAAAATTTCCAGCTTTGCGGCTTCGTCAGGCGCGCCTTGGAAACGAGCCTGTCGTACACTTGCACGACGCTCCTTCAACCCCGACTGGCGTTATCTGCATCGCGTTCCAGCAGCCAGACGTGCAGGCCGCCCTCCAGTGTCCGGCTGAGATCAAATCTCGCGTGGCACCGAGGTTGACGGCGCTCCCTTGAAAACCGGCAACATTCAAGTTGGATCGGCGGGTAGGGTAGGGGTAAAGTCGCTCGCTCGTAGCTCCTCTGCGATCAACTGGGCTATCCAGATTTTCCTTTCGGAAGTCATCCGCCCCTTAATCGCAGCAACGCTGATGGCAGCTTGGCTGCCCGTCGCAATCTCGAAGCGCATTCCCACGCCGCTGACGCCATCCGTAACCAAATCATTGGTATCCGCATATCCACGCCGCCTGGTATCTTCCAGCAACTTTTTTAATTTCGAAACGGAAGGTCCCCGGGGCTTGAATTCCTCCAGATGCCTCTGGTAGAGCGCGTCAACCTCGTTGTCGGGCAGGGTTGACAGCAACGTTACGCCCGCGCTTCCAATGCCCAGGACACGCATCCCGCCAACCTGGAGGACCAGTGCCTTGACGGGATACGAGCCTTCTTCGCAATGAACGCAATGGCCGTAGTCGCCATTTCGGACAACCAGAAAGACCGTGTCGTCCGTTCGACGAGCTAACCGCTGCATAACCGGCCTGACCCGGTCAATGATGGGAGCCGATCGCATGGCTGCTAGTCCAAGCTGCATGGCCTCGATGCCAAGCCGGTAGTTCTTCGACGGGTCTCTCGTGACCAGGCCGAACTCCACCAGGCTCGACACGAGCCGATACGCGGTGGCCCTATCCAATTCCGCCATGTCGGCCAGCGCGCCAATAGCTATGCCATGGGGGTGAATGCCCGCAATGTATCGGAGCAATGTCAAAGCACGAATGACTGTTTGGGGACCCTTCATCTGATTTCCGTTGCGCGACCTTAATGGTCGGTATATAGCACGTGTATGAGCGATTCCAAATCGAGGTGGGCGGATGGGACATTTTCGGTGCAAGCCACGAGTCTGCCGAACTTCTCATTCGCGGCAGGTAAGTTCCATTCCTGCGCCACTTCAGACGTCAGGCGCCACGTTTCGCCCCAATCCAGCCGGAATGGAGTCGCCGGCGCGAATCGTTGGCGGTGAACGTATCCGGCGCTGGTCTCCAGCTCCAACTCGCACGTCCACGGGGCGATTGATGGCGTTGGACGAACGCATATTTTGCGCGAAAGTTGATGCAGTTCTTCGCGCCGGGCCTGCTCCTGAAAGTCCGAGATTCGAGGTCTGCCGTGGACGAGTGTTGCAGCCAACATGAATGGTGCGCTCATGATGGCGCCTGCAGACGTTTCGAACGGACCGTGGAGCGCTACCCCTGGGTAGCCAGCGTCAGTTGGATTCATGAAGATGTCCAAGCGTTGGACGTCCTGGACCTTGATCGTCACGCCCATTACAAGGTCTCGCAGTGCCTGTACCGGAGCCTGATTGAAGGCGCAGCCGGGATAGGGTTTGAACACCATCTCCGGCGTGCGCCAGCCGGAGAGGTCGAGAGCAGGGGGTACACCCGCGTAGGCCCTGGCGAATCCGCTTGCCCCCTCAAGACAGAACTCGGCGCCGCTCAAGCCTTCCATCGCGAGCAACGCGGCATGCACGCCGTCCCGGCTTGTTTTGGCAATCTGCAGCCGCCACTCCTCAGAACCATCGATCCATGTCTGCAAGAGGCCGGACGCCATGTTGGTGGCAATGGACACGGAGGCCTGTGCTTGTCGGGCGGTTAATCCGAGGAGCGAGGAACAGGCCAGCGCGGCGCCCAGCGATCCATACAGCGACGAGGCGCGAAATCCTCGACGAGTGGTCTCGGCCGACAACGCCTGCGCGATTCGGGGGATGGACTCATAGCCCACTAGGACCGCGTCTAGTATGCGGCGCGGGGGAGCCTTGACTATGTCGGCTACTGCAAGCACTGCCGGTATGACGATGCAACCGATGTGCGTGACGACTTGGGGATGGGTGTCGTTCTGGCCGCGCGCCGTGATAAGCCCGGCATTGATGAAGGCGGCATCTGCTGCACTGCGGGTCCCGCGACCCCTGAATAAACGCGCGGGACCGTCCGCGTGGGCAATGGAGCGCAATACCATCCCGAGCTGGTCATTACTGTCGTCCACCGCAAGGCCCATGGTCAGGTTATACAGCAGGCAATTAGCGATCGCCTGCCGTGTGTCCGCGGGTGCCTGATCGAAACGCAGTGTCATAGCCCAGTTGGAGAGCTCACGGGCCAGCGAGTGTTGTTGAGTCATTGTCCGATTCCTAAGCCGCGGCTTATCCGTAACGGCCGCCGCTGATATGAACTACCTCGCCAGAAATAAAGCCCGCTTGGGCCGAGGCCAGAAACGCGACCAAAGCCGCAACCTCTTCGACGGTCCCGAACCTCTTGATTGGCATGCCAGCTTTGGATCGTTCTTCGATCCCCTTGAAATAGGGCAGTGCGCGCAGGCGCTCGGTCTCGATGATCCCCGGCGCGACCGCATTGACGGTTATGCCTTCGGGAGCCAGTTCGAGGGAAAGCGCTTTGGTCAGTCCGATAAGTCCGGCCTTTGCGGAGGAGTAATTGGCTTTGTTGACATCACCGAAATGCGCTCGTGAAGTGATATTGATAATGCGGCCGTACCGCTGTTCCCTGAGCATGGGTGCGACGGCACGTATCATGTTGAACGCGCCATTAAGTGTGACGTCCAGCACGCTCTGCCATTGATCATCCGTCATGCTGGACACGGGAGAGTCCTTGGAGAATCCCGCGCAATTGACCACGATGTGGAGGCCGCCGAGTTCCCTGGCTGCAATCTCCGCAGACTTCGCTACGCTGTCCGGCTTTGTCACGTCCACAGCGATGGCGAGTGCCTGGCCGCCGCCATCCGTAATTTCCAGCGCGGCCACGTCCGCTGACGCGCCGTCGCGGTCCAGTACGGCGACTCTGCAACCCTCCTGGGCCAAACCCCGTGCAATTGCTTTGCCGATGCCATTGGCTGCACCGGTCACCAATGCCACTTGTCCGTTAATTCCAAAATCCAAGATATCACCTCTTATGTACTAGACGGCGGCCACGATCTGCTCAGTGGGAAACGCCAAGATCCGAAAACGGGTCATTCCAACCCATAGCAATGCCGAGCGGTCTGGGAGAACAGCATGTCCTTCTCATCTTCGGTGTAGGACGAAGCGATGCGCTTGAACGCATTCCAGAGCGTGCGATAGTCGCAACGGCGCCGGTCGACCGGAAAGTTCGATTCGAACATGCAGCGATCCGCACCAAAGGCGCTGACGCATTCGTCAACGTATGGGCGATACGCCTCTGCTATCCGTTGGGATGTGAGGGGCCCCGTTTCGGAATCAAGCGGCAGGCCAAGCATGTGCATGCCCATCCCTCCCAGCTTGATGTAGACGTTTTCGCACCCGGCGACGGCTTGAAGTCCCGCTCGCCAGTCAGCGAACGCCTGATCTTTCAGGGACGAGAATGCGCCAATTCCCAGCGGAAGGCCGATGTGATTCAGGACAAAGCGCGTGTCATCATGCGTTCTAGCGATCGTCGCAAGTTCGCCCAGCTGAGTGTGATAGACCATGGCTTCAAAGGACAGGTCTCGAACGGCCAATTGTTGCAACGCCGCTCCGAACTCCGGGGTACTCATCATGCCGGGAGAGGTCGGATAGCCTTCGACCTGGAACTCCGGTCCGTCTGCCCAGGAGACAATGTGTCGTACCCCTTTGAAGCGGCCGCAGCCAGATGCGATATGGGCGTCCAACAGGGGTGCGATTCCGGCGCCACCGCGCATGTCTGCGTAGCCTACGATGCCCGCGCCGACCCGGACGGTAGACGCTTGCCCCTGGTTCGCGTGCGTTGCGTGGGCGATGGCCGTGGTCTCCAGCGCGGGGGAGTCCAGGGTGCCGTGCTTGTAACCCGTGCGACACTGTATAAAAACGGATTGCACGACGCGGTGCCCATCTTGTGCGTCACCCAGGAATTCATCGACCATGTACCGTGAGCCTGGACGGTCCCAAAGATGATGATGACAATCAATAATTTCCCTGGAAGGGTCGATGATTTCCTCTTGAGCTTCCGTATTCATGTCAGAGACCTTTTGGGTGCGGGGGAGCGCCGTGCAAAGAGTTTCGAGAAGGCAGAGAGGATGCCGCCGGGAAAGAACGCCAGCGTGATGACAATGACGGCACCAAGGAGAATCTTGTCGTAGTAGGCGCCCAAGGAAAACACCCGCTCCTGCGTCAGGATCAGTCCAATGGCGATCAATGGCCCCAACAATTGGCGCCGACCGAACAAGATGACTGCAGTCAACATGAGGATCAGGAAGTAGGTGTCCAGCACATCTGCGCTGACGTACGCGCGCTGGTAGGCATACAGCCATCCCGCGCTTGCCGTTATTGGCGCGGAAAGAATGAACACCTGCATCCGAACTCGCTCCGGGCGAATGCCGCTCATCAGCGCAAGTCGAGGATTCTGGTGGCTCATCAATGCCGCTTTCCCCAGCGAGGAGGCCCGAAACTTGGTGATCACGTACAGTGTCAGCGCGAGTAGTCCGAACGCGATCGGCCAAAGATCACGGTCCCCGCTGGCAGACCATGACCACTCCCCGAGGGAGACTTGCAGCGGTGGAATCCCCCGCAGGCCGTCTGAGCCTCCCAGCAACGTCCAGTTCTGTGCGACCGTCAGCGCGACAATTGCCATTGCGTAGGTGACTAGCGAGAACACGAACTCCCGCAAGTGCAACGTGGCCCAGCCGACCAGTGCGGCCAGCGATATGGAGATTGCGATGCCGGCGGCGAGTGTTGTCAATGGACCTGCGCCGAAGCTCGTGGATAAGTAGCCCGTCGCATAAGCGCCCGCCGCGAAAAATACCGTGTGCGCGAGGCTGACTTCGCCCAGATCGGAAACGACCATGTCCAGGCCGTACGCCATTACGGCGAAGATTGCGATCGTCACGAGCGTGCCGTTGAGGGAATCGCTGCTGCCGAAAAAGCCCGGCAGGAATGCGATGGCTGCTAGAGCAGCGATAAAGGATAGGCGTTGTTTCATGTCAGTGAGCCGATTTCGCTTGGTGCGTGGCCAAGCCGCCTGGACGCAGAACCAGAATCGCGACCAGAACAACGAATGCCGCCGTGGTGGTGTAGGCCGGAGATATGAAGGCGCCAAATAGAGCCGTGAATAGTCCAAGGCTCAATCCGGCGACATAGCCGCCCACGATGCTTCCCATTCCGCCCAGGACAACGACCACGAATGTCATGATGACCTCCTCGAAACCCATGGAGGTCAGGATCGGGGTGCGTGGAGCCACCAGACCCGCGGCCAGCGCGACGGCGGCGCCTTCGAACGCGAAGATCAGCAGGTAGACTGCACGAACGTTGATTCCCGCGAGCATGCTTAGTGGGGGGTCTTCCGCTACCATGCGGATGATTCGGCCGAGGGCCGTGCGATCAACGACCAGTTTTAGGCCGATGAAAACGGCTATGGCCGCCATCACGATAACCAGGTCCTGCCAGGTTAGGATAACGGTGGATATCTCCACATCCCTGAAAGACAGGGGCGTATCGAACATCTTGGCTGTCGACCCAAAAAACAGCGCTGCCGCGCCATGCAGAACATAGCCGAAGCCGAGCGTCATGATCATGATTGAAACGACATTCTTTTCGAGTGTGGCTTTCATCATGATCAGTTGCATGGCGATCCCGATAAGCGCTCCCGCCACAATGGACACAAGAATGGCGAGCGGGTAGGGGAGGCCGACGATGGCTGTGCACGCCCACGCGACGAACGCGGCGAGCATATAGATTTGGCCATGAGCAAAATTAACGGAACGCGCTACGCCGACGAGCACTGTCCATCCGACCGCGATCAACGCATAGGCATGGCCCAGAACTAGGCCGTTGATTATTTGCTGGGTGATGTTCATGCCGCTTCGACTCCAAGATATGCTTGCGCCACGCGCGGATCGTTGCGCAACACCTCGGTTGGCCCCTGAAGGGCAATGGCGCCCCGTTCCAGCACAACCATACGGTCCACGACTTGCACCGCTGCGCGTACGTTTTGCTCTGCCACCAGGACGGCGATCCCTTCGTCAGCGAGCTGCCGCATGGTTGCCAGGACCTGTTGCGTCAGCAATGGCGACAGCCCTATGGACGGCTCGTCAACCACGAGAAGCTGTGGCCCGAGCATCAGGGCCCGTCCTATTCCCAGCATTTGCCTTTCACCGCCCGACAATTCGGAGCCCAGGTGCGACCGCCGTTCCTCCAAGCGCGGGAACAGCTGATAAACCTCGGCGCGCGTGTATCGTCTGCCTTTGTTTTCGGTGGATAAGGCGAAAGAAGGGCTGGCCAGGTTGTCTTGTACTGAAAGAGAGGAGTAAACAAGCTTGCTTTCAGGCACCAGAAGAAGTCCCCGGCGTGCACGTTCGTGGGCAGCCAGTTCGCTGACGGTGGCGCCTGCGAACTGGATATGCGCCCTTACTTGGGGCGAACTGCGAGACCAGCCCGCAATGGCATTCACCAAGGTGGTCTTACCCGCCCCGTTGGCGCCCACGATCCCGACGATTTCTCCACTGTCGATGGAGAAGTTCGCGATATTCAGGACTTCATTTCCAACGTAAGAGACACATAACGAATCGACATGAAGCAACGGACTCATTGCGCTTTCCCCAGGTATGCCTCGATTACCCGGTGGTCCCTCTGTATTTCCGATGGGGAACCTTGCGCAATCTGCGTTCCGAGGTCCAGCACCACGATGCGGGTGGCGGTTTCCATAACCAGCTCCATATGGTGCTCGATCATCACGATAGCCACAGATTCGTTAAGGAGAGATCGCATCAATTGCTTGAGCGCCTGCATATCTTTCCCTCCCAGGCCGGCCGCGGGCTCGTCAAGCAGCAGAACCTTGGCGCCCAACCCATACGCCAATGCGATGGACAGCATCCGCTGGGTCCCATAAGGCAATTGCGACGGTTTCAGATCGTGCAATTCAAGAGGGATTGAGAATCGCTCGAGCGTCTCCGACGCCCTAGGGGTTGCTTCGCGCTTCATGCGGGAAGTCGAAAAGGGGTCGAAGATGGATCGCAGCAGGCCGGGCTGGGCATCCTTGCCGAGCACAGCAAGCATGTTGTCCAGAACGGACAGCTCATCAAAGAATGCGTTCTGTTGGAATGCGCGCTTGACGCCTACCCCACCCAAGCGGTCGGGCGAAAGGTGGGAAATATCCTGTCCGTCCAGTCGCACGGATCCGCGTCGCTGCACCATCGACGTAACAGCATCGAAGCAAGTGCTCTTTCCTGCGCCATTAGGTCCGATGATTCCCAGAAGTTCTCCGGGATACGCGCGCCAACTGACGCCGTCCAAGGCTTTGAGGGCACCGTAGTTAACGACCAAGCCTTCAACCTCAATGGCCGGAATGTGCGGCGTCATCGGGCGGCCTCGCATTTTATGGGAGGATCCTTCTACAGATGAGATGACTTTCGAGGGTGCGGCGATATTCAAGAAAGCCTCCCTGCGATTTCAAATGGACCCAAGGCCCACAGTCATCCCACCGCAGACGTAGATGACTTGGCCTGTGGTGAAGCCGGCAAGCCTGTGTGAAAAGAAGGCCACCGCATGCGCGATCTCTTCGGGTTCACCCAGACGTTGCACGGGTATTGACCTAAGGATCGTCTTGGTCTGCTCCGAATCTGGTGGATTTGCGGCTCTGAACATCTCCGTGGCAATCGGGCCCGGCCCGATGCAGTTGACGGTAATGCCGTGAGGGGCCAGTTCGAGCGCCCAGGTTCGCGTCATTCCGATGACGGCGGCTTTCGTGGCCGAGTAGGCAGTCCGCAGTTCCTTCCCGCGCGCGGCCCGGCTGGCGATGTTCACAATGCGTCCGTAGCCTCTGCGCTTCATCCCAGGAATGACTGTCTGAGCAAAGCGAAGCGCCGCGACGATGTTGAGATCTACGCTCGTTTGAAGATCTCCGAGCGTCACGTCTTCGACAGGTGAAAGCTTGACGATGGCGACGTTGTTAACGAGCACGTCCACGTTGAACTGCTCCCGGATATGCTCCAGAGCGCGTTCTCTGTCACCGGCGTCCAGCAGGTCGGCCTGTATGAAGGTTTCGGAACCAACAAGTTCGGCGGGGGGGCTGCGGTCAACCGTGACGATTTTGTAGCCGTCCGCAGCGAACCTTTGCACGGTGGCTCGGCCTATGCCATTGCTCGCACCGGTAACCAGTGCAGTGAGCTGTTGTTTCATGAAACTGTCCTTATTCCTGGATAAGCGTGCAAAGGTCTAGCGCCGGATGCCCGTCTCGGCAATTCGCTCGGTCCAGCGCGCGATCTCGGCATCAAGGAAGGCCTGATACTCAGTACGCGTGCCTCCAACCGGCTCCGCGCCCAGATCCTTCATCCGGCCGCGCACATCCTCCAGCTGTAAGGCGTGGCTCATCCCTTGATATAACCGTTCGATAACGCCTTCAGGCGTACCTTTCGGAACGAACAGACCTAGCCAGATCGGCACTTCGTTGCCTGGGTAGCCCGCTTCGGCGATGGTAGGAACGTCGGGGACCGCAGCAGAGCGTTTGGCGCTCAGGAGCGTGAGCATTCGGACTTTGCCGGCTTTCATCAGGGGAGCGGCGGCCGTAACGGACATGATGGCCACATCCAATCGGTCCGACAGCAGGTCACCCACCGCCTGGCTTTCCCCTTGATAAGGAATGTGATTGAGTTGGAGGCCTTGCTTCTTGGCAAGGTATTCCATGCTGACATGCAGCGGCCCGCCGACGCCGGTGGTCATGTACGAGATCTGCCCGGGTCGAGAGCGGGCTTCGCTAAGCAGGTCGTTTGCCGTCTTGAACGGGCTGGATGCGCTGACGACCCATCCGTAGTCATTGTCCGTTACGTGGCCAACGGGTTCAAAATCCTTCGCGGGGCTGTACGGGAGCGTCGGGTCCAGTGCGGGGACAACCATCATCGGACCCACGCCGCCGACCAGGACCGTATAGCCGTCGGCGGGTGCCTTTGCGGCGAGCGCGGCGCCGAGCGATCCTGCCGCGCCCGTCCTGTTCTCGATGATGACACTCTGGCCGAGATGTTTGGACATTGCGTCTCCGATTGTCCTGGCAGTGATGTCAGTGGAACCGCCTGCGGAAAACGGGACGATGAAACGTATCGGTTTGTTGGGGTAGCTCTGAGCGGACGCGAGGCCCGCCCAAGTGGCCATCATCGTCACCGCTCCAAGAATTGCCAGATGCCGCGCCTGATTGAGGAGTCGTCCTTTCATTCGGCACCTCCATTGTTCACCGCCAAGCGGCCATCCTTGGAGACAAATAGATAATGTGTCGTCTTCATTTGGCCATTCGGCTCGAAACTTACGTTTCCGAATATGGTGTTCTCGAAGCTTCCGCCACGAATGCGGTTGGCGAGTGCCTGACGATCCAGTGTCTTCAATTCGTTGGCGGCCATGGCCCACACCTGTAGAGAGAGGGCCGCAACTGCCATGAACTTGTCCGGCGTCGCGCCTGCCTCGTCCTTAAGACGGGCTACAAATTGAGTGTTGGCCGGGTAGCTGACAAAGGGCTCAACGTCGGGAATGTAGATCTCTGCTCCGACCACTCCATCTGCAGCTCGGCCGGCGACCTTGGCGACGCTGGGGGAGTAGATGCCGGCAGGCGTCACAAGGGTGGCCGTCAGACGAGCCCGCTTGGCCTGCTGAATGAGGGCAGGGAGTCCAGCGCCGGAGTTGGCGTTGATGAGCACCACGGCATCCGGTTTGGCCGATGCGACCGTGGTCAAGGCGATGCGGAAGTCGACCTGGTTGAAGGGAAACTTCTCCGCCGCAACGGTCTCGTAGGTATGCCCGCGTTTTTTCAGACCATCTTCGATTGACGCTTGAGCACCCGCACCGTAGGTGTCGTTTTGTGTGAGGAAGGCGATCCGTTTGGCCTTTAGCGCATTGGCAAGATACTCTGCAATTACAGCCCCGTCCTGTTCGTTCGAACTATTCAAACGGATCGCAAGGGGATTCGCCGGACTGGAAAGTATCGTGTCCGCCTTCGCATTGGCAGTGATATCCAGAATATTCGCGCGGGCGAAGACCGGCTGCGTGGCCAGCGTGACCGTGCTTGAGTAGCCCTCAATGACGACCGCCACCTTTTCGGAAACAAGTTCGCTCGCCCGGGAGATTCCCACCGCGGGCGTGGACTCATCGTCCCGCGCCAGGATCTGGATGGGGCGGCCCAGGACGCCGCCTGATTCGTTGATCAGTGAAGCCATTGCGTTCACTGCCTTGATGACATCCTGACCTTGCGGACCGGAGCCCCCGCTAAGCGGGAACAGCGCTCCTACCTTGATCGGTTCCGCTGCTATAGATGCTGTGGCCAGAACGGCACTCGTGAACGCCAGTGCGAGTCTTCCAATTAGTCCGTTGATGACAGACACGATGGTCTCCTTAATGGTTTTTTTGTGTCTTGAAATTTAGATTGAGGGCAGCCGTCGATAACGCGCCGGGACGAATCCTCCCTTGGATACTCGCGTTAGCCGCGAGATCCATCCCGGCAATGTGAGAACAACTTTCCGCCAGCGTCAGTGGCTGGCCGTGAGCGACTGCATGGCCATCAGGTGCTTGAGAAGACGTTCCTCCGCTTCCTTTCGCTCACCTTCGCGCCATTCGAAGATTCCGCTCCCCGTTTTGGCTCCCTTTCTCCCGTCCGCAACAAGTTTCCGGATGAGGGCCGGCGTCCTTCTGGCATCAGATAGACTAGGCGCTAGATAGTCGAGAATGGCTTCGACCAGGTCCAGGCCGATGTAATCCGAGTTGCGCAGAGGGCCTACTGCGGCAATACGACGGCCAAAGGTATGCCGCGCGACCAGGTCGACCGTCTCTGCAGAGCAGATGCCTTCGTCCACGATGTGGGCCGCCTCGCGGACCAATGCGAACTGCATCCGGTTTCCGACAAATCCTGGCGCGTCCTTGAAGACATCCACCGGTAGCTTGCCCGCATCAAGCAGCCACTGCGTGACTCGCGCCGCAGCCCCCTCGCCAGTCTGCTCACCTCGCACGACCTCGACGACGGGGATCAGATAGGGCGGATTCCACCAGTGCGTACCGACTATGCGGTGCGGATTCCGGGCATTCAAGGCAATTTCGGTAATGCGCAGCACCGAGGTGTTACTGGCGATGATGCAATCAGGATTCGCTTCGTCGATCTGGCGGATCAAGTTTTGCTTGAGCTCCAGTCGTTCGGGCGCAGCCTCGACCACGAGGTCGCATCCGCGAACACATTCGGCCAAGGTGGAAGAAAGCGTGATTTCGCCTTTAGGCGTCTCGCCGAGCTGTTCCAGATGCTCAGCTATCCTGCGCGGCACGTCGGTGAGTGCCATCTGGTCCGGATCCCAGATGGAAACCCCGAAACCTGCTTGGGAGAACACCTGGGCAATGCCATGTCCCATAAGGCCAGCGCCGAGGACGGCGACATGCGTGGATGCGCTGCGAGTACCCCGGTTCATGCCTTCTCCAGGGCCATGGCAGGCCGCAGGTTATAGCCATCGGTACGGAAGGAACCGTTTTCCTTGCGGAATTGCGACATGAAATCCGGCCATAGCGCCGTCAATTTGCCGCTGGACGGATGGAGGTACCAACTGCTGCAACCTCCCGACACCCACACGGTCCCCTGGCTTCGAGTTTGGATGCTATCGGTATACGCCTGCTCGGCTTGCGCATTGGGATCCAGTACGACTTCCTGCTCCAGAACGTAATTCGCGGCCTCTCGGATGTAGTTGATCTGCGTTTCAATCATGAAGATCATGGACCCCGCTCCCAGCCCAGTGTTGGGTCCAAGCATGAAGAAGAAGTTCGGGAAGCCTGCCATCGTGGTGCACGCGAACGCGTGCCCACCGTCCTTCCATTTGTGCGCCAAACTTTGATTGCCGACTCCTTGGATTACCTCCGCGATCGGGAGCTCGGTCGCTTCGAAGCCCGTAGCGACGACCAACAGGTCGAGTTCAACTCTCTCGCCGCTTGTCAGCACTACGCCTGTTTCGTCAATGCTAGCGATACCCGCCGTTTCCAAATCCACGTTGGGTCGCATCAGGGTAGGGTAGTAATCGTTCGAGATCAGAATTCGCTTGCAGCCGATGGCGTAATGGGGCGTGAGCTTGGTCCGAAGCGCTTCATCGGGAACCTGGGCCTGCAGGTGATTGACGGCCATGCCGCGGATCATTTCGATGAATGCCGGCACCTGGCGGCGCTGGGGAAATCGTGACTCATTCCCCCAGAACAGTTCGTCGCGCAGCTCCTGCATGGATTCTGGGAATCGCTCGAACATTCCCTGCTCGGCCGGACTGTAAACGTGGTCACGGCGAGGAATGACGTATGGGGCGGAGCGCTGGAATACTGTCAGATGCGAGGCGCTACGGGCGAGTTCGGGAACGATCTGTATTGCAGATGCGCCGGTCCCAATCACACCTACGCGCTTTCCCGACCAATCGTATGAATGGTCCCACTTTGCAGAATGAAAGATATCTCCCTTGAAGCTGCAGATTCCCGGAATGTCTGGATAGGAAGGGTCTGAAAGATGTCCGGCCGCGGAAATCAGAACGGGAGCTTCGAACACTCCGACGGAAGTTTTCACGACCCAAATTCCACGATCTTCATCCCAAGCTGCGCGCTCCACGTTGGCGCCGAATCGCACGTGCGGAAGAATGTTTTCTTCCTGGGCGGTACGCCGCAGGTAGTCCAGAATCTCGGGTTGTGGTGCGTAGACGCGACTCCATCGCGGGTTCGGCTTGAAGGAATAGGAGTACAGATGAGATTGGATGTCGCACGCCGCGCCGGGATAGGTGTTATCACGCCACGTTCCGCCTACATCGGTCGCGCGCTCAAGCACGATGAAGTCGTGCTTATTTTCGCGTTTGAGGCCTACGGCCATTCCCAGGCCAGAAAAGCCGGACCCGATGATCAGTACCGAGGTCTGGGTGAGCAAGTTTTCGGTTTGTGTCGTTGAAGCGTTCATGGAAGGTAAACCTCAGGCGTGGGCATTCTGAAATACGTGTCCGGCAGGCTGGGCGGCCGGATTCTGAACAAATTCGTCGATCATCGTGAACAGCTCGGCAGGACGTTCATGGACGACGCCATGGCCGCAGTAGATTTCCGCGAATCGACTATCGGCGATGCCGCCGAACAGCATCCTGGCGTGTCGCATCGGTGTCGTGAGGTCCAGCGTGCATCCGACCACAAGCGACGGCACGCCGATGGCACCGAGGTCTCGGCTGATATCCACGTTCAGGTTGAAGGCCATCTTCTTGGAGCGGTCGGGACCGGTTCGGACCGCGTCGACAAGCGCCTTGAGCTCACTTTCGTTTTTCGCATTCAGGAACGGCTGACTGTAGTTTGCGAATACGGAGAATTCCGCAATTGCGTCATGCTTGCTCTCATACAGGCTGCGCCATATTGTGTTGCGCAGGCGCTGCTGATTGTCGGTCTTCACCCAGCCGCACACCAGCGTAAGAGATCGAACCGCTGCGCCATGCTGGGCGGCATACAGCGCAGCGATGACGGCACCGAAGGAATAACCGACCAGGTGCACGGGTTCACCCTGATCAGCCGCACTGACAACGGCGTGTACCTGGCGAACGTACGTCTCCGCCTCGGGCGTCGCATCCTCGGGATCGACGAAGTCCAGGGCCACGACCCGGTGACGGAGCGACAGCATCGGATACAGCGCCCAGAAATTGTTCTGGGCAGAGCCTGCAGTGCCGTGAAGCAAAACGATGGTGCCACGCCCCTTCTTTTCGGGATCGGAGTCGTAGTAGTCGATCTTGACTCCGTCCGGGGTAGACGTGGATAGGCTCTTTACGTTGGTGTTGAAAGGCATGTGATGTAGAGCACCTGAACGGTAGCTTTGGGCTAGTTGGAGAAATTGACGACCTTGGCGACTGCGATGATGTTCTGCTGCTCCACCTGGACCTGCCGAGTGAGGTCTTCAGGATGGCCGCCAAGCGGACGTGCGCCGAACCCGGCAATGCGTTGAATCACTGCAGGATCCTGGAGGACCTTGTTGATCGCGGCGTTGAGTTTCAGCACGGTTTCCGGTGGCGTTTTCGCCGGCGCGGCTATGCAGAACCATACGGACACTTCATAGTCGGAGAGGCCGGCTTCCTGCAGCGTAGGAACATCAGGAAGTTCCGGAGATCGCTCTTTCGATGTAACGGCCAACGCCCGAATCTGGCCTGCTTGAACGAGCTTCAGCGCCGACGAGATTTGGTCAATGCTGTAATCAATGTTGCCGCCAGCCAAGTCCACCAGCATCGGCGAGCTTCCCTTGTAGGGGATGTGAGCGGCCTTGATCTTGGACTGTAGATTGAACAGCTCGCTTGAGACGTGACCGCTGGAACCTACCCCAGGGCTGCCGAAACTGAGGTCCTTCTTTCCGGCAAGGGCAACGAGGTCAGCCACGCTATTGACGGGAAGCTCCTTGCGGACCATCAACACATTGGGTAGTGCGGCCACGAGTGCTACATGAGAGAAGGCCGTCAGAGGGTCGTAGTTCAGGTTGCTGTAGACGTACTTGTTGACAATCATGGGGCCAGGTGTTCCCAGCATGAGCGTGAGCCCATCCGCTTTGGCGCGAAGCACGTTAGTGGCGCCCAGATTGCCATTTGCGCCTGCGAGGTTCTCGACAATGACGCTTACGCCGAGCTCTTTGCGCAGCCCGTCGGCCATCATCCGGCCCAGAATGTCCGTGGTGCCACCGGGGGAAAAGGGTACGACGAGCCGAATTACGGATTCCGGGGCGGGCCACGTGCTGGCGAGGGCATTGGAGAACTTTGCGCCCATTACGCACATTGCCATATAGATCCCGGCTTGGCGCCTCGTGATCATTGCTGTCTCCTGAGTTTTGATGTTAGCGACCTTGTTTCAGGTCCTTCTTCTTTGCGCCCGCAAGAGTTTTCTCTTGTCTTTGCGCGGGATCAATTCTTCAGGGAATGAAGACGGCTTACCACGTCAATTTCACGATTTGTTCAATATGTGAATATTGAGACCCGGCTGACTGGACCGGCGTAGGGAGCCGCATTGAACGCTTGACCGGTGTCGCGTTAGACGTTTCGACCAGTATGAGTTCGAGTTCACTGGAAGGCTCGGGCTATAGACTCTGTTGTCGAGTGATAGGCGTAGCCGTCCGGCGCCGTTGACGCTGCTGAGCCACGCCTGCGTCGGAGTCGTGGGCGCCAATCTCTAACGCCTTCCGGTATGGCGCTAAGGCGACATGGGCGTCGCGATCGTGCCGGATTTTCTGCTGCATATCGGCATCAAGGGCGTTGCGTTCCGGGAGATCGAAACAAGGATCGACTCGCGTGTCTAATGCGTGATTTCGCGATCTGCCAATGTCCAGCTTGGGAAGGAAATTCTGAAGTTGGCACGTGTGCACATCAAACCGGGTAAAGTTCTTGAGCCGATCGCTACGCGCACTTGTCCGCGCCCGCACAACGCCGCGACGCCGCACCGAACAGGAGGGCCGACTGCGGTAGCGAGGTCTTCAATCCCGGAATCACGAAGGTGATGCCGATGATGAGGGCGTCGAGCACGTTGATGAAGAACGTGCTGTAGGGATATTGCGTGCCGTCCCGGCGAGGTGGAATTTATGGACGTCCCGCCCGTAACCGGGACTGATCGACCGTGAGAGGCGACATCAGCGCTCGCGTGCGGTTTCGAAAGCGCCAATTGCATTACGCGGCGCATGAACCTCGCAGGACATGAGTTCACTGCTTTTCCTCTGGGCCTGGCCTCGATTCGAATCTCACCAATGGCGACTTCGAATCTTTCGGATGGTCGTGCGAGGCCGCCAATCCTAGAATGGTTCGCCAATCTTCGCCGGCCTCTTGCGCGGCGGGCATACCTTGAACCGGAGACTGCTGCCCATCGGGCAGCGTGGGAACGCATGTCGCATACCAGCAGTGAAGCGGCCGGCAGCGCCGATCGCGAATACTTTGAGTTCCTGGCTGACGGCCAGTTCATGATCCCCCTATGCCAGGCCTGCAACCGGCACCATTTCTTTCCCCGTGTGATCTGCCCACATTGCGGCGCCGACAGCCTACGATGGGTATCGCCCAGCGGCCAGGGCACGGTCTACGCCACCACGACGGTGCGCGGCAAGAACGGCTCACACAATGTCTGCTTGGTTGATCTGGACGAGGGCCCTCGCCTGATGAGCACCGTCGTCGATACGGACAGCGAGCGCGTTGCCATCGGGCTGCGCGTGCGTGCCCGCGTGGCGCGCCAGGATGGCCAGCCGCTGCTGGTGTTCTCAGCGACGGAGGCGCCATGACCAGGAAGAGCTATCGAGGCGCGATCGCTGTGCTGGGTACCGGCATGGCGGGATTGGGCGATTGCGGCGGCCGCACCGAGCAGGAGATCATCGCGCAGGCGGCGCACCACGCGGTGGCCGCCAGCGGACTGAAGATGGCACAGATCGACGGCATCATTACGTCCAGCCTGACGTCGCCGTGGTGGGTCATGCGCATGGCCGAGTACTTGGGTATCCGGCCATCGTTCTCGGATAGCACCATGTTCGGCGGTTCGTCGTTCATCGCCGACCTGAAGGTCGCCGCGATGGCCATCGACGCCGGGCTGTGCGAGAACGTGCTCGTTTGCTACGGCGCCAACCCGCGCAGCGTGCCCAGCAGCAGCCAGATCAACCAGATGCGCGCCGCACTGGATCCCCAGCCCTACGAGCATCCGTACAAGCCCTTCAATCCCGTTTCCAGTTATGCGCTGGCCGCATCGCGGCACATGTACCAGTACGGCACCACGCGTCGGCAACTGGCCGAGGTGGCGGTGGCCGCCCGGCGGTGGGCGCAGCTAAATCCGCAGGCCTTCTCGCGCAAACCGCTGACGGTTGAGGACGTGCTGGCTTCTCCGCTCGTGTCCGACCCTCTGAGCGTGCGCGATTGCTGCCTGGTGACGGACGGCGCCGGCGCCTACGTGGCCACGCGCGCGGACCGGGCCCGCGGCCTGCACGAGCGGCCGATCTACGTGCTGGGATCGGGGCACGCGCATTGGCACCGACAGATCTCGTGCATGCCAGACCTGACGGTGACCCCTGCCGTGGACTCGGGCCGGGACGCGTTCGCCGAGGCGGGGCTGGGCCCCTCGGACGTCGACCTAGTGCAGCTGTACGACGCCTTCACCATCAACCCGATCCTGTTCTTGGAAGACCTGGGCTTTTGCGCCAAGGGCGAGGGCGGCGCGTTCGTCAGTGGCGGCCGTATCGCGCCCGGCGGCGATTTTCCCATGAACACCAACGGTGGCGGCCTGTCGTTTGGCCATCCGGGCATGTACAGCATCTTCCTGGTGATCGAGGCGGTGGCGCAATTGCGCCGGGAGGCCGGCGAGCGGCAGGTGGAGCGTGCCGACGTCGCGCTGGTGCATGGCAATGGCGGCGTGCTGTCCAGCCAGGCGACAGCCATTCTTTCGCATAGCGTGTGAGGCGGACATGGACAAGATAGTGGAGTCGCCCGCACGGGCGCTGGCGGACGTGCCCGATGGCGCGACCGTGTTGATCAGCGGTTTCGGCCTGGCCGGGCAGCCGGTCGAATTGATCGATGCCCTGGTGGAGCAGGGCGCGCGCGACCTGACGGTGGTGTGCAACAACAGCGGCACCGGCGACGCGGGCCTGGCCCGCATGATCCGGCTGGGACGGGTACGCAAGCTGATCGCATCGTATCCGCGTGGAGCCGAGTCGCAGGCCTTCGAGTCTGCCTTCGCCGAGGGGCGCATCCAGTACGAGTGCGTGCCGCAGGGCACCTTGGCAGAACGGTTGAGGGCCGCCGGCGCCGGACTGGGTGGCTTCTTCACGCCCACGGGCTACGGCACGCTGCTGGCCGAAGGCAAGGAGACGCGCATGATCGACGGCGTGGGCCATGTGTTCGAGAAACCGTTGCGCGCGGATTATGCGCTGGTGAAGGCCTATCGGGCGGACCCGCTGGGCAACGTGATGTATCGCAAGGCGGGCCGCAACTTCGGTCCCCTGATGTGCATGGCGGGCCGCACGGCCATCGTGCAGGTGCATACCGTCGGACAGGCGGGCAAGCTGGACCCGGAGCACATCGTCACGCCGGGCATTTTTGTGCAGCGCGTGGTGCAGGTGCCCGATGCCTGGTATGGAGCGCAATCATGATCGAACGGTTCACACGAAACGAAATGGCGCGCCGCGCCGCGCGGGACATTCCCGCAGGTTCCTACGTCAACCTGGGTATCGGCATGCCGGTGATGGCGCTGGATCACTGGCGGCCCGAGGATGGCATCACGGTGCACAGCGAGAACGGCATCCTCGGTATGCGCGCCCGCACGGCGGATGACCCCGTCGACCCCGACCTGACCAACGCCAGCAAGACCAGCGTGGCGCTGGCGGTGGGCGGCAGCTTCTTCCATCACGCGGACTCGTTCGCGATGATGCGGGGCGGGCATCTGGATTACTGCATCCTGGGCGCCTACCAGGTGTCGGAGCGCGGCGACCTGGCCAACTGGTCGCTGGGCGATACGCGCCTGGCCGCCGCGGTGGGCGGCGCGATGGATCTGGCGGTGGGCGCCAAGCGTGTGCACGTACTGATGGAGCACACCTCGCGCGATGGCCGTCCGCGCCTGAAGCGCGTGTGCGACCTGCCGCTGACCGGCGCGGCCTGCGTCGACCGTGTCTACACCGACCTGGCGACGCTGGACGTGACGCCCGAGGGCTTCGTCGTGCGTGGCATGGCGCCCGGCCTGACGCGCCAGGCCTTGCAGGACGCTACCGAGGCGCCGTTGCAATTCGCGCTGGAGGTGGGCGATGGCGGTTGATCTGGCTGCGTTCCGTCAGGACGTGCGGGATTTCCTCCACGAGCGCCTGCCCGCGGACCTGCGTCGCAAGGTGATGGATCACCAGCGCCTGGACAAGCAGGACCTGCTGCGCTGGCATCACATCCTGCGCGAGCAGGGCTGGGTGGCGCCCAGCTGGCCGGCGGAGCACGGCGGCGTGGCGTGGAGCATCGAGCAACGCGATGTCTTCGACGAAGAGAGCGCGCTGGCCGGCGCGCCCGAGACCGTGCCCTTCGGGTTGCGCATGGTCGGCCCGGTGATCATGGCCTATGGTTCCGATTGGCAGAAGCGGCATTTCCTGCCGCGTATCCTCAGCGGCGAGGACTGGTGGTGCCAGGGCTATTCCGAGCCGGGATCGGGATCGGACCTGGCGTCCTTGAAGACGTCCGCCAGGCAGGAGAGCGACGTGCTGGTCGTCAATGGCCAGAAGACCTGGACCACGTATGCGCAGTATGCGGACATGATGTTCTGCCTGGTGCGTACCGACCCGGGGGCCAAGCCGCAGGAGGGCATCTCGTTCGTGCTGGTGGACATGCGCGGTCCCGGCGTGTCGGTGCGGCCGATCGAGACGCTGGATGGCGGCCACGAGATCAACGAGGTGTTCCTGGACGAGGTGGCCGTGCCGCGCTCGCACTGGATCGGCGAGTTGAACCAGGGCTGGACATACGCGAAGTATCTGCTGTCGCACGAGCGCTTCGGCGCCGCGCGGGTGGGGCGGGCCAAGCGCGAGCTTGCCCATTTGCGCCGTTATGCCACCGAGCGCCTGGTCGATGGAAGGCCGCTGGCCGACGATCCGCTGCATGCCAGCCGGCTGGCGGAACTCGAGATCGACACGCTGGCGCTGGAGCAGACCAACCTGCGGCTGATCGCGCGGACGCAGCGCGGCGCAGGGCACGGCGCCGAGGCGTCGATGTTGAAGCTGATGGGGTCCAACCTGGCGCAGGCGATTTCGCGGATGCAGGCCGACATGGCCGGCATGCACGGACTGGCCTATTGTTCCGCGGCGCTGGAGCGCACATACATGGACGGTGAACCCACGCTGGAAGAGGCCTTGCAGGCCATACCGGGGTTCTATCTGAACCTGCGCAAGATATCGATCTATGGTGGCACGGACGAAGTGCAGAAGAACATCATCGCCAAGTCGGGCCTGGAGGCATAACCGTGCAAAGAGACCTGACCGAAGACCAGCGCCTGCTGGATGACGCGGTGGCGCGCTACGTGTCGCAGGAGTATCCGGCCGTGGGCCAGCCGCGTGGCGCCTGCGACCCCACGGCCGATCCGGTCGATTCGGCGCATTGGCAGGCGTTCGCCGGCATGGGCCTGATCGGGTTGGGCCTGCCGGAATCGGCGGGCGGCATGGGGGCAGGGCTGACCGACGTCTGCGTGGTGATGCAGCGGCTCGGATATGCCCAGGTGACCGAGCCGTACGACATCAGTGCGCTGCTGTGCGGCCAGCTGCTGGCCCTGTTGCCTGCGGCAGATCGTGCCCAGGCCTTGCTGGCGGCGCTGGCCGAAGGCCGCGCGGCACCCGTTCTGGCGCATACCGAAGCGCATTCCGACGCCTCGCTGGACGATGTGCGGACCCTGGCCCGGCGCGACGGCGATGGCTGGGTGCTGGACGGCGCGAAGTGCCGGATTGCCCATGGCGCCGGCGCGGCGCATCTGCTGGTGACCGCCCGTACCGATGACGGCGTGGCGGTCTTCCTGGTGGATGGCGCGGCGCAAGGACTCGCCCGGCGCGGACAGGCCGGGCTGGACGGGCGCAGTTACGCGGATCTGCGCTTCTCCGGCTGCCAGGTGCCGGCCGATGCGTGCCTGGGCCTGGCGGGACAGGCGCTGGCGCATGCGGCGGACCTGGCACGCATCGGCCTGTGCGCCGAAGCCGTGGGATCGATGCAGGCCCTGTTGGACAGCACACGCGGTTATCTGGAAACCCGCAAACAGTTCGGCAAGCCCCTGATCGCGTTCCAGGCCTTGCAGCATCGGCTGGTCGACATGCTGCTGTTGCTGGAACAGTCGCGCTCGCTGATGTGGCGGGCGGCATCGGCAGCCCAGGCCGGCGATCCGTCGTGCGCCCGGCTGGCCTCGGCGGCCAAGTACAAGTGCGGCCAGGCTGGCCGCCATATCGGGCAGCAGAGCATCCATCTGCATGGCGGCATGGGCATGACGCAGGAACTTGGCGTCGGCCGCCACGTGAAGCGCCTGATGGCGATCGACTACACGCTGGGCGATGCGCACCATCATCTCAACCGCTACCAGCGCCTGGCGCCGGCGGCAACTTTGCAGGATCTTCCATGACCGACAGCACTGAACGCCGGTCGACCATGCTGTCGACCACCGTACGCTACGAGACGCACAATGCCGTTGCCGTCCTGTTCCTGGACAACCCGCCCGTCAACGGGCTGGGCGATACGGTGCGGGCGGGCCTGTACGAGGGCCTGGCGCGCGCGCAGGCGGACGCGGCCATCGTGGCCGTGGTCGTCATCGGCGAAGGCAGGGCCTTTTGCGGCGGCGCCGACATCCGCCAGTTCAACACGCCCGCGGCAACGGCCCGCCCCATGCTGCGGGACGTGATCGCCGCCATCGAGGCATCGGACAAGCCCGTCGTGGCGGCCATCCAGGGCTTTGCCCTGGGCGGCGGCCTGGAGCTGGCGCTGGGCTGCCATTACCGGCTGGCGCTGGACGGCGCCCGCCTGGGGCTGCCCGAGGTCAACCTCGGATTGGTGCCTGGCGGAGGCGGCACGCAGCGTTTGCCACGCGTGATGGACGTGGCGCGTGCGCTGGAGATGATCCAGTCGGGCAAGCCCATCGACGCGGGCCGTGCCCGGCAGGCCGGCCTGGTCGACGAGGTGGTGCAGGACGACCTGTTGGGCAACGCCCTGCGATATGCGATCCGCTGCGCCGCCCATGCCCGCCACCCGGTCGCCGGCCAGCGGGCGGTGCGGGGCGACGTGGACTTCGCGCAGGCGCGCGCCAAGGTCAACGCTCGTGCCCGCAATGCCCTGGCGCAGCGCGCGGCCATCGATTGCGTCGAGGCGGCGACGCGCCTGCCCCTGCAGGCGGGCCTGGATGAAGAGCGCCGGCATTTCGATGCCCTGGTCGCCGGAGACACGTCCAAGGCGCTGCGTCATCTGTTCTTCGCCGAAAAGGAAGCCGCGCGGGTGATCGGCGGCGCCAGGCCGGGCGAGATCGCGCGCGTCGGCATCCTGGGCGCGGGCACCATGGGCGGCGGCATCGCCATGGCGTTCGCCAATGCGGGCTGCGAGGTCGTGCTGTACGAACGCGACCAGGCGGCGCTGGACCGGGGGCTGGCGCTGATCCGCAAGAACTACGAGATCACCGCCGCCAAGGGCAAGCTCGATGCAGTGGGCGTGGAGGCCAGGCTGGCGCGCATCGCGCCCAGCCTGGATGTCGGCGACCTGAAGACCGTGGACCTGGCCATCGAGGCCGTGTTCGAGGACATGGCCGTCAAGCAGGCGGTGTTCCGTCAACTGGACGAGGTCTGCAAGCCGGGCGCGATCCTGGCTACCAACACGTCGCGCCTGAACATCGACGAGATCGCCGCCGTCACCCGCCGTCCCGAGGCCGTGATCGGCCTGCATTTCTTCAGCCCGGCCAATGTGATGAAGCTGCTGGAGGTGGTGCGCGGCCAGGCCACCGGCGCGGACACGATCGCCACCTGCATGGCCATGGCGCAGAAGATCGGCAAGATTCCGGTGCTGGTGCGCGTGTGCGAGGGCTTCGTCGGCAACCGCATGCTGACGGGCTATTGGCGCGAAGCCGGCTTCCTGCTGGAAGAGGGCGCGTCCGTCCGGCAGATCGACGACGCGATGACGCGCTTCGGCATGGCGATGGGTCCCCTGGCCATGGCGGACCTAGCGGGCATGGACATCAACTGGGCCACCCGCAAGCGCCTGGCGCCCACGCGGCCGGCGCATCTGCGTTATTCGAAGGTGGCCGACCGCATCTGCGAGCAGGGGCGTTTCGGGCAGAAGACGGGTGGCGGCTACTACCGCTACGAGGCGGGCAGCCGGCAGCCGCTGCATGATCCGGTCGTCGACGGCCTCATCGAGCAATGCGCGCGCGAGGCCGGTATCGAGCGCCGGTCCGTCACCGACGACGAGATCGTGTCGCGCTGCGTGCTGGCGCTGGTGAACGAAGGCGCGCGCATCATCGACGAGGGCATCGTGCAGCGAGCCTCCGACGTGGACGTGGTCTACGTGCACGGCTACGGGTTTCCGGGCGCACGGGGCGGTCCCATGTTCCATGCCCAGACGTTGGGTATTTCAGAGACGCTGGCTCGCATACAGGCCCTGCAGCACGAGCACGGCGAACACTGGACACCCGCGCCCTTGCTGCTGAAGCTGGCCGAGCAAGGCGCGAAATCGTTCTGATGCCCCATGTGGGAAAGCCGCCGGCGGGAGGTCTAGCCTCCCGCCGGCGGCTTTTTCTCAGGAGATCCAAAAGAGCCCGGCTGCGCGCCGGGCCTTTGCGGTCACTTGACCTTCACGCCCGTCGTCTGCACCACCTTCTTCCACTTGGCCGTTTCTCGCGCCACGAAGTCAGCGGCCTGCTGCGGCGTCATGCGGCCCAGGGTCTCGCTGTTCTGCGCCGTCAGGCGCTCCACCATCTCGGGCGAATTCATGATTTCGTTGGTGGCCGCGTTGAGCTTGGCGATGATGGCCGGGTCGGTGCCGGCGGGGGCGTAGAACCCCAGCCAGGTGTAGACGTCCAGGCCCTTGACGCCGGACTCTGCGAACGTAGGCAGGTTGGGGAACAGCTTGCTGCGCTCGGCGCTGACGGTGCCGATGGGTCGCAACTGACCCGACTTGATGAACGCCGCGACGCTCATCGAGTCCTGCACGGCGACTTTCAATTCGCCCGAGACCACCGCGTTGGTGGCGGGTGAGGCGCCCTTGTAGGGGATGTGCTCCATCGGGATGCCGGTGATCTTCTTCAGCCACTCGCCGCCCAGGTGGGTGGAGCCGCCGAAGCCCGCCGACCCGTACGGCACGCCTTTCTGCTGCTTGCCCCAGGCCAGGAACTCCTTGATGTCGTGCACGGGCAGGCCCGCGTTGACGACCAGCAGGTTCGGCGCGCGCGCCAGGATGGAGATGGTGGCGACGTCCTTGATGGGGTCGTAGTGGACCTTGTCGTTGACGGCGGGGCCGATGACGTGGCCGGTGGCGCTGATCAGCAGCGTGTAGCCGTCGTTCTTCTGGCGGGCCACCATTTCGGTGCCGACCTGGCCGGCGGCGCCGGGACGGTTCTCGACCACGAAGGTCTGGCCCAGCTTCTTGCCCAGTTCGGCGCTCAGCATGCGGGCCACGATGTCGGTCATGCCGCCAGGCGCGAACGAGACGACGACGGTGACGGGGCGGGTGGGGTAATCGGCGAACGCCGGCGCCGAGGCCAGCGTACCGATGAACGCGGCGCAGAGCGCGGCACGGCGAAAGAGCTTGCGGGTCATGCTGTCTCCAGATCTTTGATTAGTCGCTTGCGTAACGGCGCGGCGCTTCGGGGCGCGCGTCACCGTTGCCCGACGAGTATGGAGGCGCGGTTTTGGGGACTCAATCAGGAAAATTCGAACGCTGGCTTCGTGTGTCTCAAACGCGAGGCAGCCGTCTCTGGGGCGGGTGGGGCTGCTTGAATCCTCGCGAACGCTGCGTTCGAAACATTCGACTCCTCGCCCGGACATGCCGCTGACATAATTTTTCGCATACCCCGAAAATCCGGAGACAACATGCTTCACAACGCTTTGCGCAGCGTAAAGGTCGTCGACCTCTCGCGCATCCTGGCAGGCCCCTGGTGTACCCAAAACCTGGCCGACATGGGGGCGGACGTAATCAAGATCGAGCATCCCGAGCGCGGCGACGATACCCGCGGCTGGGGACCGCCTGACCAGATCGCACCCGATGGCCAAGACCGCATGTCGGCCTATTTCATGGCCTGCAACCGCGGCAAGCGCTCGGTGGCCATCGACTTCGCCAGCGAGCAGGGCCAAGCCCGGATCCGCGAGCTGGTGGCCGATGCCGACGTGTTCGTCGAGAACTACAAGGCGGGTGGACTGGCCAAGTACGGCCTGGACTACACCGCGCTGTCCGAGATCAATCCACGGCTGGTATACCTGTCCATCACGGGTTATGGCCAGGATGGCCCGCTGGCGGCCAAACCGGGTTACGACTACGTGTTCCAGGGCATGGGCGGGCTGATGAGCTATACGGGCCAGCCCGACGGCACGCCGGGCGCTGGCCCCTTGCGCACGGGCGTGGCCGTGGTTGACCTGATGACCGGCATGTATGCGACCTCGGCCGTGTTGGCGGCGCTGCGCCAGCGAGACCAGACGGGGCGGGGCATGTCGCTGGACATCTGCCTGCTGGACGTGGCGGTGGCGCTGAACGCCAACCAGGCAGCGAACTACCTGGTGTCCGGCCAGGTGCCGCAACGTACCGGCAACGCCCATCCCAACTGCGCGCCGTACGAGGTCTTCGCCTGCGCCGATGGCCACCTGATCCTGGCGATCGGCAACGACGGCCAGTTCACGAAATTCTGCGGCGTCGTCCAACAGCCGCATTGGGCCAGCGATGCGCGCTTTCGCACCAACAGCGCGCGGCTAGTCAACATGGCGATCCTGCGTCCTCTGATCGCCGAGGTGTTGGCGCGCGAGGCCCGCATCCGCTGGACCGATGCGTTCGACGCGGCGGGCGTGCCCTGGGGGCCGATCCACACGCTGGACGAGGTGTTCGCGCATCCACAGGTCAAGCACAGGCAACTGCTGCAAGAAGCGACGCATCCGGTGCTGGGCCCGGTCAGGCTGGTACGCAATCCCTTGTTGGCTGGCACGCCCGCGCAATCGCTGGGCAGCGCGCCGCCCCTGCTAGGCGAGCACACCGGCGCCGTGCTGGCGGACGCGACGAAGAATCGATAACCACACTGGAGACTGCAATAAAAATCATCCATCACGCCCTGGCCGCGTTGCTGGCCTGCGCGGCCTTGCCTGCTGCCGCCGCCGGCTATCCCGACAAACCCATCCGCCTGGTCGTGCCCTATGCCGTGGGCGGCACCACCGACATCGTCGCCCGCGTGGTCGGCAACAAGCTGGGCATGGTGCTGGGCCAGTCGGTCATCATCGAGAACCGGCCTGGCGCGGGCGGCAACATCGGTTCGGCCTTTGCGGCCCGCCAGCCCGCCGACGGTTATACGCTGGTCATGGCGGTAGAGAGTTCGCACGCCGTGAATCCCAACGTGTATGTCAAGCAGGCCTACGACCCGGTCAAGGACTTCGCGCCGATCAGCAACCTGGCCGACGTGCCCAATGTGCTGGTGGTCAATCCCGAACTGCCTGTTAAGGACATCGGCGCCTTCCTGGCCCTGCTGAAGGCCTCGCCGGACAAGTACGCGTTCGGTTCATCCGGCAACGGCGGGCTGAGCCACATGAACGGCGAACTGTTCATGCAGACCACGGGCACGCGCATGCTGCACGTGCCGTACAAGGGACTGGGCCCGGCGCTGAACGACCTGGTGGCCGGCCAGGTGCAGGTGGTCTTCGACAACATTCCTTCGTCCTATCCGTTGATGCAGGCGCAGCGCATCCGACCGCTGGCGGTGGCCGCCCAGCAGCGCCTGAAGGTGCTGCCCGACGTGCCGACGTACGCGGAAGCGGGGCTGCCCGCCATGAACAATCCCTCGTGGTTCGGGCTGGCCGCGCCCGCCGGTACGCCGGACGCCGTGCTGGACAAGCTGAACGCCGCGGTGAAGGAAACGCTGGCCGACCCCGCCACCATCGAGGCCATCGAGAAGCAGGGCGCCATTCCCGCCTACATGCCGCGCAAGGTCTTCGGCCAGTTGATCGCCGAGTCGTATGGCCACTGGGGCAAGGTGGTCGAGGACATCAAGTTCGAAAAGATGAACTAGGAGATTGGATCATGAGCAGCACGTATTCCTTTGAGCTTGTCCACGCCAGGGCGGACATCGACGCCGAGGGTGTCGGCGTCCTGACCATCGCCAACGCGGGCGTGTTGAACATCCTGGGCACACCGGTGATGACCGATCTGCGCGATGCAATGGTTCGCCTGGCCGACAACCCCGCAGTGCGCGTGCTGGTGTTGCGCGGCACGGGCGACCGGGCATTTGTCGCGGGCGCGGACATCGCCGAGATGGCCGCGCTGGACGAGGCCTCGGCCCGCCACTTCATTTCCAATCTTCGCGACCTCTGCAACGCGGTCCGCCACTTCCCCGTGCCGGTCATCGCGCGCATTCCCGGCTGGTGCCTGGGCGGCGGCATGGAGTTGGCGCTGGCCTGCGACCTGCGCATCACCGCCGATCATGCGCAGTTTGGCATGCCCGAGGTCAAGGTGGGAATTCCTTCGGTGATTCATGCGGCGCTGATGCCCTCGCTGATCGGCTCGGCGCATACCGCATGGATGCTGCTGGCCGGCGATCTGGTCGACGCGTCCAAGGCGCTGGCCTGGGGCCTTGTGAACGAGGCTGTGCCAGCCGAGGGCCTGGACGAGGCGGTGCGCACGCAGGCGCTGGCGCTGGCCGCATTGGGGCCAGCGGTGCTGCGTCAACAGAAGACGCTGCTGCGCCGCTGGGACCGGATGTCGATCGACGAGGCCATCGAGGACAGCGTGGCCGAGTTTGGCCGCGCCTTCAACACGGGGGAACCGCAGCGCTTCATGAACGAGTTCTTGGCGCGCAAGCGCGAGAAACAAGCGGGCTAGCGCAGACTCAGCGTCCCTGGCGGGTGGCCGCCACGACCGGGTCGTCCAGCAGGTAACGGGCGATCTGCTCGACAAAGGGCGAGATGGGCGTGGAGGCCGAGGTGACCAACGTCAGCTCGCGCAGCGCCCAGGGCTCGTTCAGGGCCACGGCGGCGATGCGCTGCGTGCGCAGGGCCGCCGCCGCGATGCTGCGCGGCACCAGGCTGACGCCCACGCCGGCCTCCACCATTGACAGCGCGGCCTCGAAGGTGTGCACGTGGATGCGGATGCGCAGCATCTTGCCGGCCAGCTTGGCCATGTCGCGCAGGAAGATGTAGTTGCTGCTGTTGCGGCTCATGCAGACGAAGTCCAGGTCGAGCGCGGCGGGAAAGCGCACGACCTGGTGTTCGGCGATGGGATGGTCCAGCGGCGCGGCGATCACCAGTTCATCGACGGCATAGCGCACCGCCTCGACCCCGGCGGATTCGGCGTGGCCGGCAAAGATGCCGATGTCCGCCTCGCCGCCCGCGATGGCCGATTCGATGGCGGTGCTGGAGCGTTCCTCGAGCTGGATGTTGACGCTGGGATTGGCACTGAGAAAGCGCGCCAGGCTGGGCACGATGAAACTGTTGAGCGAACTGCTGTTGGCAAACAGCTTGACGTTGCCCTTGAGTCCGCTGGCGAAGCCGCTGACCTCGCCGTGCATGCGCGCCACGCCGGCCAACAGGGTGCGCACGTGCTTGAGCACGAACTCGCCTTCGGTCGTCAGTTCCATGCCGCGCGCCTCGCGCTTGAACAGCGGCACGCCCATGGCCAGTTCGAGGTTCTTCAGGCGGTAGCTGGCCGACGAGGCCGTGAGATGGACGGTGTCTGCGCCGCCCGACAGGCTCTTGGCATCGGCGATCGCCAGGAAAAGCTTCAGGTCGGTCAGTTCGTAGCGCATGCCGTCATCCTCGTTTTATAGGGTTTTTTTGCAATTCTAGCGGGCATTCGCGCCGATGCGCGACGAGCCACGAAATTCTCGATTCGCTTCGAAACACTGGAGACAGACATGCTGGAAGGTAAGGTGGTGGTGGTGACGGGTGCAGCGCAAGGCATTGGGCGCGCCGCGGCATTGGCACTGGCGCAAGAGGGCGCGCGCGTGGTCGTCAATGACCTGGGCGTGACGCTGGACGGCGCGGGCTCCGTGCGGGGCACAGCGCAGCAGGTGTCCGACGAGATCCGGGCGGCGGGAGGCGAGGCGGTCGCCAGCGGCGACTCGGTGGACGAGTACGCATCGGCCAAACGCATCGTGCAAGCCGCGCTGGACACCTATGGCCGTGTCGACGCCATCGTCAACAACGCGGGCATCGTGCGCGACAAAATGTTCCACCGGCTGACGCCCGAAGACTTCGACGCGGTGGTGCGCGTGCATTTGTACGGCACTTTCAACCTGAGCCATGCGGTAGCCGCGCACTTCCGCGCGCAGCAGACGGGCAGCCTGATCAACATGACGTCGAACTCCGCGGTGATCGGCAATCGCGGCCAGGCGAACTACTGCGCGGCCAAGCTGGGCATCGTAGGCCTGTCCAAGGCCATGGCGCTCGACATGGCGGCATTCGGCGTGCGCTCCAATTGCATCGCACCCCTGGCGTGGAGCCGAATGACCGAGACGATTCCGGCTAGGACGCCCGAGCAGGCGCGCCACGTCGAGAAGATTCGCCGCATGGGGCCCGAGACGATCGCGCCGCTTGTCTGCTATCTTGCGTCCGATGCCTCGCGCGATGTCTCTGGGCAGATCTTCGCGATCCGGCTCAACGAGATCTTCCTGATGAGCCAGTCGCGGCCCGTTCGATCGGTGCACAGCTCCGACGGTTGGACGGCGCAGGGCATCGCCGAGCATGGCATGACGGCACTGCGCGCATCGTTCATGCCGCTGGACACGTCCGCTGATGTTTTCTCGTGGGATCCAGTTTGAACATACCTGGCCAATATGTCCCCTGGGACTCGACCAGCGCCTTCATGACCCGCATGGCGGATCTGGGCGAGCTGTACTGGGACGCTTCGGAGAAGGTACTGGCGGTGCGGATCACGCCGGCGCATGCCAATGTGCACGGCATCGCGCATGGCGGTTTCCTGGCCACGCTGGTGGATTGCGCGCTGGGCACCGTGCTGGTGGAGGAAACCGGCACGGCGGTGGTCACGGCGCAGATGGCGCTGGACTACCTGAGCAGCGTGAAGATGGATGACTGGTTGGAGGTGCACGTCACGATCGACAAGCGCGGCCGCCGCCTGATCTATGCCACCTGCTATGTGCGGGTGGGAGATCGCAATGTGCTCAAGGCCAACGCGATCTTCGCCGTGCGTGACTGAGACTGCGAGAAGCGCGCGCGACAACCGGGCTGCCGCGCGGCGGGGCTGCGGGGACTGATCCTTCCTTGCGCATGCGCGACAGGAAGCGCTCAATTCGGCCGATGGCTTCCGTCAGGTCTTTCATGTTGGGCAGGAACACCACGCGGAAGTGGTCGTGGTTGACCCAATTGAAACGGGTGCCGTGGATGATCAACACGCGTTTTGTTCCAGCAGGTCGTACGCGATCTGCTGGTCGCTCTTGATCGGATAGCCGCCCCACCCTTTACGAATCCGAACAGCCTGCGACCGACTTTATTCCTCACTTTCATTTGGAAGCTACGGTCTCGGCTGCGGCCGTAGCTGTTGAGCGCCGTTGTCGCTGGACAGCTACCTCCGTGTTGCAATCGCGGGCGCTCATGCGATGCAACGTCAGCTCCGCATTAGCGTGGCTAACCTTTCGGCCTCGATTGCCAAGCGGTATGCGCGTTTCAGGTAAAGCTGGGCGTCATGTTCCCAGGAGAACCCTATGCCCCCATGCACCTGTATCGCAAGCTTGACGGCACGACGCGACGCGTTAGCAGTCAGTCGAGCGGCCAGCGCTGCAAGCTCCGGATCCGGTGACGAGCGCACTGCCAGCAGGGCTTCCACGGCATAACGGCTGTTATCCAGACCGGTCCAGGCGTCAACCAGTGAGTGCTTGATCGCCTGGAACTGCCCGATGGGCCGGCCAAATTGCTCGCGCTCTTTGGCGTAGGCGATTGCCAAGTCCAGGGCCGCCCCAGCTGTGCCGGTTAATTGCGCCAGCACGAAGGCCAGATGGCGTTGTACCGCGGGCAGAACTAGCGTGGCAGGCAGGTCGGCCTGCGCGATGGCCGGTCCACACAGACGAGCGAGCGCGACCGTTGGGTCCAGCCCCTGGACCGGTTCGAGCTTTGCCGGGTCGTAACGTGCCATCAGCCAGCCCTGGTCCTGGCGGCTCAGCCGCAGATATTGGGCGGCGGGGCCGTAGGCGTCGATCCACCCCTGCTCGTCGTCGCCACGGTCACAGCGGATGCTAGCCGGATGCACGACCAGATCCAGCATAACCTCTGAGAGGGCAGGGGATTGCTCAAGTAGTGTGCTGGCCAAGAATGTCGACGCGCCATAAGGCAAGGTGAGCAGAGCGTGGCCGGCCCATTCGCCCATGAGCTGGATGCCGGCGCCATACTCGGCCTGGAAGGCTTCCGATCCAGCGTCCAGCCAGCCGCCCTCCGCCAGTTCCCTCCAAAGCGCGCGCTGAGCGTCGTCGTCCGCGGCAAGAGCGCGGCGGGCGTAGGCGGGAGGATGCTGCTCTTCTAACAGACGCCCAAAGGTGGAGGACAACAATGTCCTGATTTCGCTATGCATGTTGTGCCTTGTCCTTGGGCAGGCCGAGCAGGCGTTCGCCCACGATATTGCGTTGAATTTCCGAGGTGCCGGCCACGATGGTCTCGGCGCGCGACCACAGGAATTCGCGTAGCACGCTAGCCGTGTCGGCATGCGGCGCGCTTGCTTGAGGACCGAGGATGGCAGCTTCGCCCAGCAGCGCGACGCGCTGCTCCCAGATCTTCTGGCGGGTTTCACTCCACAGCAGCTTGAGCATGGCGCCGTCGATGCCAGGCGTGTTGCCTTCGGCGACCTGCCGCAGCACACGATCCACCCGCCAGCGAATGACGTGGCACAAATCGGCCAACTCGCGCACGCGGTGCTCCTCCACCGCGCGCTCGGCTTGGCCGAGCCGGACCTGTGCCAGCGCGTCGGTCAATTGCCGCAGTTCGTCTTCCAGCTGGACAACACGAGGCATGAAATAGATGCCGCGCTCGTATTCGGCGGCCGCCATGGCGATGCGCCAACCTCCGCCGGCGTCACCCAGAATGCTGCCGTCCGGGACCGGCGTCGCGTCGAACAAAACCTCGTTGTAATCGGCTTCACCCGTCATCTGGCGGATGGGTTCGACCCGCACCCCGTCTGCCTGCATGTCGATGAGCATGAAGCTCAGCCCGCGGTGGGCCTGGCTGTCGGGATCGGTGCGCACAAGTGCGAAGCACCATTTCGCCAGATGCGCCTGAGTTGTCCAGATTTTGCGGCCGCTGACGCACCAGCCGGAACCGTCTGGTCGGGCCCGGGTGCGCACGGATGACAGGTCGGACCCGGTCTGGGGCTCGGAGTAGCCTTGGCACCAGATTTCGCTGCCTTGGCGGATGCCGGGAAGGAACTTTGCCTTTTGTTCGGGTGTGCCGAACCGCAGCAGGGTAGGCGCCAGGATTGCGTGGGCGATGCTGTTGATGGGCTGGGGCGCGTGCATACGCGCGCACAGTTCGTGAAAAGAGATCAGGGTGGCGGTGCTGAGTTCTCGGCCCCCATGCTCTCGTGGCCACGTGAGCGCGATGAGATCGGCGTCGCAAAGCATTCGGTTCCAGACCTGCCGGCACTCCTGGGTGTGGGACGCAGTGACTGGATGCATTTCACGCAGCTGCGTGAGCGCGCCACGCAACCACGCCTCGGCGTCTTCAAGAAAATGTTCGGTTCGTATCATGGCGAAGAGAAATCAGAAGTTGAAATGCAGGACCCGCGGCACGCCTTCAATGCGCACAGGCGCGTCGATCCAGCGATCCAGCTCGGATGGTGTCAGGCCGTCGACCAGCGCCAAGGGGACGAAGGCGCCGCTTCGCACGTCGAAGATGCCGATGTCGGTATAGACCCGCCCAACCACGCCCGCGCCGGTAAGGGGCAGGGCGCATCGGTCGCGCAGGCGCGGCGTGCCTTCGCGCGTCAGCGCTTCCATCATGACCCAGACGTTGCGCGCGCCCACGGCTAGGTCCATGGCCCCGCCCACCGAAGGCATGGGATCGTTCGCGCCCAGCGACCAATTCGCCAAATCGCCATGGCAGGAGACTTCGAAGGCGCCTAGTACCGTAATGTCGATGTGCCCGCCCCGCATGATGGAGAACGAATAGACGTGGTCGAAGATGGCGGCGCCCTCGGTAAGGGCGATCGACTGCTTGCTGGCATTGATGAGGTCGCCATCCGCGGTCTCGTGACCGTGCAGCAGGCGCATCCCCAGGATCCCGTTTTCGCTGTGCAACTGCACCCCGCGCGACGGGTCCAAACGATCAGTGACCAGGGTAGGCATGCCTATGCCCAGGTTGACCACGGCGCCCGCCGGCAAGTCGTTCGCCACGAGGGCCGCCAACTCATCGCGTGAAAGTCGTTTCATTGTGGGGCTCCCAACAGGCGGTGCACGAACAGGCTGGGCGTGACGATGGCGTCAGGATCCAGCGCGCCGCAGGGTACGATCTCGTCGACTTCGACGATGGTGCTTCGAGCTGCCATGCACATGACGGGGCCGAAATTTCGCTGAGCGCGGCGATAGACCAGATTGCCCAGCGGATCGGCCCGATGCGCGCGGATGAACGCGAAGTCCGCTCGCAGCGGCTCTTCCAGCACGTAGCCGCGACCACCAAATACTCGGGTCTCGCGGCCTTCGGCCAGCGGTGTTCCGTAACCGGTAGGGGAGTAGAAGGGCCCCATGCCGGCGCCGCCCGCGCGGATGCGCTCCACCAGCGTACCCTGTGGCATGACTTCCACCGCCAAGCTACCCGCTTGCACCCGTTCGCGGATCACGTCATTGCCCGGCATGCGCGGGTACGAGCAGACGATGCGGCTGACGCGGCCGGATGCCACCAGGGCGAGAAAGCTGGCTTCGCCCGCTCCGGCGTTGTTGTTGATCAGGGTGAGGTTGTTTACGTCTCGTCTGGCCAGTAGGCCGGCCAGCAGGCGTGCGGGAATGCCAGAGCCGCCAAAGCCGCCCACGAAAATCACCGCGCCGGATTCGACGCCGCTCAGGGCGTCTTGCACGTCGGCGCAAGTCTTGTCTTTCATTGTTGCTCCTCGGTCCAGGCCGCGCGGCCCTGCGCGCACAAGGCGCCGGCCTGGTGGCAGGCTAGGGCGATTCCTTGCGGCTGATGCCACAGCGATATCGAGACATCCAGGCCTGGATAGGCTGGAGCCATGAAGCGCATGTCCAACTCGCCCAGCCGCAGGCCCGGCAGACGCCTCAACACCGCTTCGAGGGCGCGATTGACCATGCCCAGCAGCGCGGCGCCATGCAGGATGGGCCGCTCATAGCCGGCCCGCCGCGCGCTATCCGGATCCACGTGCAGGGGATTGCGGTCGGCGTTCAGGCGGTACAAAGCGCCCTGGTTGCGGCTGGTGGGCAGGATGATGACGATGTCCGGCAAGGAGGCCGGCGGCGCGGGGATCGGCGCCGCCAGCGCATCGCTAAGCGCAGCGTCGCCGCGCGAGTAGCCACCGTCTCCACGGCAGATGTTCAGTTGCTCGATAAGAGCGAGCTCCTGGCCCGTTGCCGCGTCGGTCAGCGTGCGCCGCGTTACGACGAAGGCGCCCGGACCTTTGTCCGCGATGCGGGACACCTCCATCTCGCATACCACTTCAGTGCTGGTGGGTAGGCGGTGCGCAAAGCGCATGCGCTGCTCGCCGTGTATCACCCGGGTCCAGTCCAGGCAGTGGCGCGGATCGCGCATCCAGAAGCCGGGATAGGCCAGTACGCAAGCCATGGCGGGCAGGGCGCGCAACCCGCGTTCATAGATGAATTGGATTTCATCGCCGACTGCGTCGTCTTCGGAAAGCCCCGCGCCAACGCCTAAGGCGTAGAGGATGCAGTCATCCTCACCATAGGCTTGGCGCTCAGGCGTGAAAACGTGGGTTTTTAGGCTGTGATAGTCCAGCGCCATGGCAGCCTCAGACCGGATCCCAGGCGAACACCTGGGCTGAGGTGTCGAGTGGCATGAACGAGGCGCGCAACGCAGCCATGCCGTGTTCCGCGATGCTCTCGGCAGTCCAGCCGTCGGAGCGATGCACCGAGCGCACCGGACGGGACTGGCTCATCAGGAAAATCTCGTTCAAGCGTATGGCGAACACCTGTCCCGACACGTCGGACGAGGCGTCTGACGCCAGGTAGCAGATCAGGGGCGCGATCGTCTCGGGTCCCATGCGGCGGATCTTCTCGACATGACGCGCCTGTTCCTCGGTCTTGGCTGGGATGGTCTCCGTCATGCGGCTCCAGGCCAGCGGCGCGAGGCAGTTGGATCGCACGTTGAAGGCAGCCATGTCCAGCGCCATGGCCTTGGAAAGACCAACGATGCCCAGCTTGGCGGCACAATAATTGGCCTGGCCGCGGTTGCCGATGACCGCCGAGTTGGATGTCATGTTGATCAGGCTTCCGCCACCCTGCTCACGGAAGTGCCTGGCCGCAGCATGGCTGAGGTTGAAGCAACCGTACAGATGCACCTTGACCACCGCGTCGAAGTCTTCTGGCGTGAGCCGGTGGAACATCTTGTCGCGCACGATGCCGGCATTGTTCACCACGCCGTCCACCCTCCCATAGGTATCGGCGGCCGCCTCGATGATGCGTTGCGCGCTTGCATATTCGGCAACCGAGTCTCCATTGGCAATGGCTTCACCGCCAGCGGCGCGTATTTCCTCGACGACCTGGGCGGCCGTGCTATGCGAGGTGCTGGTGCCGTCCAGCGAAACGTTCAGGTCATTGACCACCACTCGGGCGCCTTGGGCCGCCAAGGCCACGGCCGCAGCGCGGCCGATGCCGTTGGCCGCGCCGGTGACGACCACCACTTTTCCTTCCAGCATGTCGAATCTCCTTCAGTCCATCCAATTGGTCAGCACGGTCGTGGCCTGGGCGCTCAAAACTCCACCATTGCCATGCACGAGCGCCGTGCGGGCTTGCTTCACCTGCCGTTCCCCACAATCGCCGCGAAGCTGGCGCACCGCCTCCACCAGGCCGAACATGCTGTACATGCCGGGATGCACGCAGGAAAGTCCGCCGCCGTTGGTGTTCACTGGCAGTTCGCCGCCGGGCGCAATTCTCCCGCCCGACACGAATGCGCCGCCTTCACCCTTGTCGCAGAACCCCATGTCTTCAAGGAACAGGATGGGATTGATGGTGAAGGCGTCGTAGAGCTGCACCAAGTCGATGTCGGCAAGCGCCACGCCGGCCCGTTCCCGAGCCAGGCCAGCGCTCTGGCCCGCCACGGTGCGTGTCAGGTCGGCCATGCAGGCGATCTGCCGATGTGAGTGCGCCATGGCAGTGCCTTGCACATACACGGGCCGCGCCGTGTCGGCGCGTTCTGCCGCGGTGACTACGATGGCACCTGCACCGTCGGTCACCAGGCAGCAGTCGCGCGCGGTCAGCGGCGAAGAAATCACGCGCGCCGCCAATACGTCATCGATCGACAGTGGCTCGCGCTTGTAGGCTTCCGGATTCAGGCGGGCCCAGGCGCGCGCGGCAACCGCTACTTCGGCGAGTTGTTCGCGAGTGGTGCCGTACTCATGCATGTGCCGCCGGGTCGCCAGCGCGTAACTGGTTGGCGGATTGAAGGGCTGAAACGGCTCCTCGTAGGGAAACGGATCCAGCCGCGCACGGGCGCCGGACGTCGCCGATACGCCGTTGCCGCCGCGCGGAGCGGCGCCATAGGCGATCACGATATTGCTGCACAGGCCCGCCTGAATTGCTGCCGCGGCTGTCAGCAGGTGACCCACGAAGGATGCGCCGCCAATCTGAGTGCTGTCCATAAAGCGCGGGAACAAGCCTAGGTATTCCGAGAGCTTGTTCAGCCACATCGACGAGGACAGGCTGGCGCTCATCAGACCGTCGACGTCGTCCATGCGCAGGCCGGCATCGCGCACCGCCGCATGTACGGCCAACGAAGTGAGCTCGAGGTCGTTCAGGCCCCCGGCATCGCCTATGCCCGCCGTGGCGCAGCCGGTGATGGCGATGGCGCCGCGCAGACTCTTGTTCCAGTCCGTCATGGCGCCTCCGGTCCAAAGACCACCCGGGTGCGCTGCGGATCCGGCCTGGCCGTCAGCCGCATGCCGATCCGCAGTTCGCCTTCATCTAGCAGCGTGGACATCATGCGGAACCCTTCGTCCATGTCAGCCAGGATGACGTTACGCGCGGGCGCTTGCGGCGTGGCCGGGATTTCCGAATAGGAGTACAGCGTGGCGCCGGTACGCATGGGGCGCCAGGCGTACTCCTGCGAACGGCAATGAGCGCAGTGCGTGCGCGGAAAGAAGAACGAGAGCCCGCAACTGCGGCACACCTGGACCTCCAACCGTCCCGCGCGCAGCGCCTCGGAAAAATACGCCTCTGGCGACAGGGATCCGATGTGGACTTCACTCATCCTTGACTCCCGCCTGGGTGATGACTGCCTGCCACTTGTCCATCTCGTCGCTGACGAACTTCTGGTATTGGGCCAGATCCTTGTCGCCAGGTTCGGAGCCTGTAGACCGGATGTACTCCTGGGTCGCTGGCTGCATCACCGACTTGCGGATTTCAGTATTCAGTGTTTGTACGATGTCGGCCGGCGTGCCGGCTGGGGCGTAGACGCCGACCCATGTGCTTAGGTCAAAGCCCTTATAGCCAAGCTCGTTGAGCGTGGGCACGTCGGGATAACGCGCCTGGCGCTGTGCGGAAGCGATGGCCAGGGGCACGATCTTGCCCGACTGCAGGTACGCGTTGGCCGTCACCGATTCGGCCATGCCGAAGGGAACTTGGCCCGATACCAGATCCGTCATGGCGGGCCCCGCGCCACGATAGGACACGTGCATCAGCGGCAGGCCACTTTGTGAGCGCAGCAGTTCGCCCACGATGTGAGGCGCGCCGCCGGCGCCGGCCGTGCCGTAGGGCACCGAAGGTTGCTTCTGGGCATAAGCCTTGAAGTCGGCGTAAGTCTTGATGCCCTGGTTGGCGTTGACCAGCAGGAAGTTGGGGCTGACAGCCAGCAGCGCCACGGGAGCGAAGTCCTTGCGGGCGTTATAGGGCAGCTTCTTCATCGCGGGATTGATCACGTGGCTCGTCGCGCCCACCAGAATGGTATAGCCGTCGGGTTTTTGGCGCGACACATACTCGGTAGCGATCTGGCCGGTTGCGCCGGGCTTGTTTTCGACTACGAAGGGCTTGCCCAGGCGGGTCTGCAGATCGGCCGCAATGCGCCGCGTCAGGATATCGGTCATGCCCCCGGGCGCATAAGCCACCACCAGGGTGACGGGCTTGGCCGGATAGGTGTCGGCGGCGGCAATGGAGGGAAGGGCGGCGAGCAGCGTCAGCAACTGCTTCAGGCCAGGCTTGAATGTCATATTGGGGTCTCCTCGTTCTGGGGCTGGTTTGCCCTGCTGGTTATGGCGTCGAGGTGACCGTGGGCCCGGATAGCGCGTGGAGTGTCTACCTCGACGCGCTAATGATGGAAGCCATCCATCATGCAAACAATTGATTAATTATCATGAAGGCATTCAACAAAGTGATGAATCGCCTGCCGCTGCGGGCTGTCCTTGTTCACTGAGGTGCGCTTCGAAGGCGGTGAGAAACGCGTCGGCTGCTCGCGACAACCGGTAGTCAGCCCGACGCAGGACGGAAAGCTCGTGCATGGTTTGAGGTCGGTCGGCTATGCACAGCGCCTTCAGGCCCATTTCCTGGCAGACGTTGCGCACATAGCCTGGCATGACGGTGATGCCCATACCGCCGCGGATCATGGCGAAAGCGGTGGTCAGGCTGCCCGTCTGCGCCACGCTGCGCACCGTCAGCCCTTGGTCCTGCAGAATCTGGTCCATTTTGCGGCGCACCGTGTACGTGCCGCGCAGCAGAATGTGCGGGTAGCGGGCGAGATCGCGCCAGGCTGCCTGTTCGTGCCGCGCCAAGGGGTGGCCAGCCGGCACCACGGCGTACATGGGGCCGCGGTAGACGATCCGGCAGTCCAACCTGGGATCCTGACTCTCCATCGCCACGATGCCCAGATCGGCCCTGCCGTGCAGCACGTGCTCGGTAACTTCGTCGCCCGTAAGCTCGTGCAGATCAAAGATGATGTTGGGATGCCGCGCATGAAAGTGCGTAACCACCGGCGCGATCAGGGTATGCATCATGATGGGCGAGGCTGCGATGGACACCTCCCCGCGCTCCAGGTCGGCCAAGCTACTCAGGCTGCGCTCGGCTGCTCGCAGGGAGCCGAAGGCTTCCTGCGCGTAGACGTAGAGCTCGGCGGCGCCCTCCAGCAGTTCCACCCCGCGCGCCGAACGTTCGAATAGCGCCATGCCTATCGCTTTCTCCAGGTCGGAGCAGAGTTTGCTGACCGTGGATTGCGTCAGATTGAGCGCCTCGGCGGCGCGAGTGAAGTTCTTCAGCTCGTACACGGCGCAAAAAGCCCGTAACTGGCGCAGGGTGATTCCCATGATGCGACTCCCGCAAGAGGCGGCTATCGTACCCAAGCCGGGCGGACTTGCGCATTTATTCCGATCTAGACTTATTTCATGAAAATTACTCGTTTGTAGTGATGAAACGCGGCACTTAGCATCGGTGGCCATAACCCTTGCCGGAGCTTTCATGACTGCGCCTATTCCAACCTTCGCCCATGCCCTCGTGACTCGTGACGAGCGCGGTGTCTACACCCTGCAGATCCACGATGCCAAGAGCCTGAACATCCTGGCCTCGACAGTCACACTGTGCCTGAGTGAGGCCGCGCGCTGGATCGCGGCCCAGGACGATGCCCGCGCGGTCGTTATCCGTGGTTCGGGCGAGCGCGCATTCGTGGGCGGCGCCAACATCTATGAAATGGCCGAACTCGATCCGCAGGGCGCACGCGAATTCATCACCCGCCTGCGCGACCTGTGCGATGCGGTCACGGCAATTCCGGTGCCCACCATCGCCCGCATTCCAGGCTTCTGCCTGGGGGCAGGCATGGAGCTGGCCGCGGCTTGCGATATCCGCCTTGCGTCGGCGGACGCCGTGTTCGGCATGCCCGAGGTGCGTGTGGGTATCCCATCGGTGATCCATGCCGTGCTGCTCCCGGCGATCATTGGTCCCGGTCCCACCAACTGGCTGTTGCTGACCGGCGAGACCGTGGACGCGGCGCAGGCTCGGCAGTGGGGCTTCCTGGAATTCGTCAGCGAGACCGGGGCGCTGGACGCGCTGGTTGAACGCACGGTGGGGCCCATCGCGGAAAGCGGTCCGATTGCCGTCCGTTCACAGAAGGCGCTGCTGCGCTACTGGAGCGAGTCGACGGTGGAAGCGGGCCTGGACCGCAGCGTAGCCGCGTTCGGCGAGGCCTTCACCACCGACGAGCCTCGCCGATTTATGGCGCCGTTCGTCAACCGCAAGAAGCACCAGGAGGTCGAATAATGGCTGGTCCGCTCACGGGCGTGCGCGTCATCGATATGACCTCTGTCGCCATGGGGCCATACGGCACGCAGATCCTGGCCGATATGGGAGCCGAGGTCATCAAGGTCGAGTCGCCTGAAGGTGACGTGTTCCGCACGTCGGCGCCCGCGATGAGTCCGGGCATGGGGCCAGCCTATCTGAACCTCAACCGCAACAAGTACAGCGTGACGCTGGATGCCAAAACGCCGTCCGACCGGGACAGTCTGCTGCGCCTGATCGACACGGCAGACGTCTTCGTGTCCAACGTGCGCACGGCGGCCCTGGGGCGTCTGGGTCTGGACGCCGACACGTTGCGCGCGCGCAATCCTCGCCTGATCCACTGCTCGGCGGTGGGCTTCGGCCAGGGCGGCCCGTACGCCGCGCGCCCGGCCTTTGACGACATCATCCAGGCTATGAGCGGCCTGGCCGACCTGCAGGGCCGCAACAGCGGCGCGCCTGCCTACGTAAACACCATCCTCGCAGACAAGGTTGCCGGACTAACGCTGGCGTACGCCATTCCCATGGCGCTGTACGAGCGTGAACGTTCGGGAGAAGGGCAGGCCATCGAAGTCCCGATGTTCGAAACCCTGGTGTCCTTCACCCTGGTCGAGCACATGAGCGGTCACAGTTTCGTGCCACCACTGGGGCCCATGGGCTATAGCCGAGTGTTATCGCCGCAACGGCGGCCCTACCGTACAAGCGACGGATATTTGGCCTTGCTGCCTTACACCGATGCGCAGTGGCGGCGCTTTTTCGCTCTGGCTGACCGCGCCGACCTGGCGGCGGACCCGCGCTACATCGACGCGACCTCACGCGCGCAGCATTTCGATGAGCTCTACCAGGATTTGGCGGACATCGTCGCGCTGCGTGGGACCGAAGATTGGTTGGGACTGCTGGACAATGCGGACATCCCGCACTCACGCGTCAATACGCCGGAAGCCTTGTTCGAAGATCCGCATTTGCAGGCGACGGGCTTTTTCCAATCCGTCGAGCACCCGACTGAAGGACCGTTGATGGCGGCTGGCATTCCGGTGCGATTCTCGCGGACCCCTGGGGAGATAAAGCGTCAGGCGCCGCGCCAGGGTGCCGATCGCGATATGCTCGAGCCTGCGCGCTGAGGCCGGAATGGCCGGCGGCGCTGATCGGCGACTTCGACCATGAACATCACTCTCAAGCAATTGCGCGCGTTCTGCGCGCTGTACGAACTGCGCAGTTTCACGGCGGCAGCCCGCGCTGCCTTCGTGACCCAGTCGGCGGTCAGCAAACTCTGCGCGGAACTGGAGGCCGAAGTTGGCCAGCCACTGTTCGAACGCTCCACCCGCAGTGTCACTCCCTGCGACGGGGCGGCGGACTTCTACGCCTATGCACAAGAGATCCTGGGTACGGTGCGCGCGGCCGAGCGAAGCATGTCGGGCCTGCGCACGTTGGAACGCGGCACCGTGGGCGTGGCGACGTCGCCCTTGATGATGGTCGGCCTGTTGGGTGACGTGGTGGCCGACTACCACCGCGCCCATCCCAGCGTGAAGTTGGATCTATTTGAACTGTCTACCGACGACACGATCGAACACGTGCGCAACGGCCGTGCCGATTTTGGCATTGTCTCGGTCGAAACACCGTTGGAAGAACTGGCTACGCGGGTCATCTACCGCGACACCATGTATGCGGTGTGCGCGCCGCGCCACGCCTTGGCGCGCAAGCGTCCCGTATCGTGGGCCGACGTGGCCGCCCACGACCACATCATGCTACGCAACGTGTACAGCGTGCGCCGCAGCCTGGACCGCGTGGCTGCCGATCTGAATCTGGAATTTCGATACCGTATCGAGGCCGGCATGTTGACGTCGGCGCTGAAACTGGTCGGCGCGGGCCTGGGGATCACTGTGGTGCCGGGGTATGCCTGCGACCTTGCGCGGCAGTTGGGTCTGCGAATATTGACTATCGACGGGGCGCGCAAGCATGGGCACGAGCTGTGGCTTATCCAGCGCCGCAATGCGCGATTGTCAATGGCGGCCTCAGCCTTTCTTCAATCCACGGAGGAATATCTTCGGCAGCTGCAGCTCGAAACGAACTAATCCTGGTTTGGAATAAGTCTATGAAAATTAATCGCTTGTTGGGATAAGCAAGTCGCCAGCATCATACGGTCACAGTTCAAGAGGGCCAATCCGTGGCCCCTTACAGGAGACAAGCATGATCCGACCGTTTGGCGCCCGTCGACGCCTGCTGGCTGCTGGCAGCCTTGCAGTACTCTCCACGCTTGCTGGCGCGATGCCGTCCACGGCGCTGGCGCAAGGCGCATATCCCGACAAGCCCATCACCATCGTCGTACCTTTCTCGCCAGGCAGTGCTACCGACACCAGCGCGCGCATCATTGCCGAAAAGCTCGGTCCGCGTCTGAACGTGCCGGTCGTGATTGAAAACAAGCCCGGCGCGTCGGGCACCATTGGAGCCTCGTTTGTCGCGCGGGCGCAGCCCGACGGTTATACGCTCATTCTCACCAGCAGCTCCACACACTCCGCAACGCCGGCGCTGTTCCGTAAGCTGCCGTTCGACCCCACGGGAGATTTCACTCACGTCGTCCGCATCGCCACAATTCCGATGATGCTCGTGGTGCGAGAAGACGCGCCTTACAAGTCGCTGCAGGAACTCGTCAAGGCAACGCAGGCCAAACCGCTGAACTACGCCTACGGCTCGCCGACCAGCCAGATCGCGGGCGCCACCTTCAATACGGTGGCGGGCGCTGCCGCCAATGGCGTGCCATACAAGAGCCAGCCGCCCGCCGTGACTGATTTGCTGGGCGGGCACGTCGACTACCTGTTCGCGGACCTGTCCGTCGTCACGTCCTTCATGCAAGCGGGCAAACTGCGTGGCCTAGCCTACACTGGCCACAAACGCGCAAAAGACTTTCCGACTGTGCCGACGCTCTCCGAATTGGGCTACGAGAAGTTCGATCTGGTCGTGTGGGTCGGCGTGGCCGTACCGGCCAAGACGCCCGACACGATCGCGCAGAAGCTGAACCAGGAAGTCACAGCGATCCTGCGAGAGCCGGACGTCCTGCAGCGCTTCGAATCACTGGGTATGCAGGTCTCGCCCAACACGCTCGCCGAACATCAGGCCTTCGCGCAATCGCAGCGCCAGGTTTGGACTCAGCGCGCGGTCGACGCAAACATTGAGCCGCAATGATCGATTAGCAGCAAGCAATGCAACGGCCCCCGCGGAACCCTGCACAGCAGGTTGGAGATGCGTGTGCGAGCGCCACTTCAAGGGGAAGACTCTCCGTGCTACCGATCAACTGATCGACGCAATAGCCGATGAGGGCGAATGCGTTGTCTGCCGGCACGAAGGCTGCAAAGCGAAAGCCCCGCTAATGTGGGGCTCCATTGTCCGATAACTGTTTCCCTCGCTGTTGGCGTGACCGACGTGCCGCCCGCTGCGACAACAACCAGTTTGTAGGGCAGCACATTCACTGGCAGTGGGGTAGCCGGCCTCTACAGGCCCGCGGCAGGGCTGGATCTAGACTTGCCCGCATGCGTTTAATAGCCGAAGACCGTATGGTCTTCGGCTATTCTTTTACGCGGCAAGTAACTGCTTGGCGGTTAGCCGCCTTTGAAGATCGGCCGGCGCCACTGCTCCCGAAAGCAGTCTTTCCAAGTATGCGCCGAGCGTCGCCCATGCTGCTCGCTTTTCGTCGGCGTAGTCGTACAGCTGGTAGTGCCGCCTGACACGGTTCTTACCCGTGTGAATGACGTGATTCTGGCAGCGGTCGATGACGTTTGGGTCGACTCCCAGCGACTCCATGATCGTCGACCCCGTTCGCCGTAAATCATGAGGGGTCCAATTGCCGTTTTGGCCCTTGCCGAGCACCAGGGAGTTGTCCGAAGCGCGGCGCGCTTTGGGCTTTACGTTGAATATGGCTTGCCGATCCTTGATTTGCTTAGTAAAGGCCTGCTTGTACATCGGTTGGTCGACCTCCGCGTCACCATTGTCGCGCGAGGGTAGCAGCCAGCGAGATGATCCCGCCAAGCTGACAAGGGTCGCGAAGTGCTTAACTGCGAAGGGTGAAAGAAAAACCAGGTGGTCGCGTTTCTGAGATTTTCTGCCCTTGACGTTAGCCTTGGGAATGAACCATGTGCCCTCTCTGAGATCGACATGAGCAATTTCAGTCAGGTGTAATTCCCCTATCCGGCATAGCGTGCTCAAGCAGATCCAGGAGACTGCCTGCAACGCCTTGGATGGAGGTTTTTTCCTTCGCTTGTCGTCCGAAGTGAGATACTGCTCCTCCAACTCTTGGTATCGAGTCTGGAGCTCAACGATCTCAATGGGGGGCAGAACGCGTTCGCGGGCATTATCCGGATCGTAGTCGTCTGCCAGGAGCACCTCCAATTCAACTAGTTCAACCGGATTTCCTTCCGAAAGCAGCTTTCGCCATGGTTGGCGCTTTTCTGCCCAATGGAACATCTGGCCCAGTATTTGGTAGGTCACCTCGGCAAGCCGATTGCAACCGCGGCCGACAATTGAGCGGATCACTCGCTCAATATCCTTCTCGCGGATTGATCGCACGGGAGTACTACCGATCAAGGGGAGCACGTCTTTTTCAACGATGCGTTTCACTTCGGTGTTGCCATCTGCTCGCTTCACTCCCGATTCCAGCCAGCTTTTATACATCTCTTGGAACGAAAGGGCGTCGGTCGTGGCCTCTTCTTCAGCGGCGGTTATAGCGGCAGATTCAGCTGCCATAGCTTCCCGCACCTGGGCCTTTTCCAAGTCGCGGACGGCTGACGGATTGCGGCCAGCTTTAATGTCCGCCCGCGCTTTGTTTCTGGCGGAGCGGATCTCGTCGAGTGTGCGTTCCGGCCATGAGCCGCAGTAGAATCTCTTTACCTTATCGCCCATGCGATAGGCGTATCGCCACACCACGGCCATGGTTCCACGCTGAATGCGGATTTCCCCAGTCAGGCCGTCTCCATCGGCCAGGTGATCACCGACCCATTCCGCCGGTACCGCTTCCAGTTCTTTGACGGTCCACCGCGCACCTTTTCCGCGTTTTGGGTATCTCGTCATATTTCCCCGAATCTCTCCGTTCTTCTGTCTCAAGCGCCATATGGGACAACATATGGGACAACATTTTTGCGGCTGTTAGCGTACATTAGCGAACGTCGACGAACAAGGGAATTTGGATAAATCCTTATGAATCAGTCGGTTATTGGTTCGTTGGCGTTCGCTGGCGTTCGTGCGTTTCTAATTTGGGAGCAGAGGGTCGCGAGTTCGAATCCCGCCGCCCCGACCAGGAAAATCAAGGGCTTACAGATCATTGTCTGTAAGCCCTTTGTCTTTGGTGCGGCGCGTGGCGCCGGCTCCGTGGCTGCCTGTGCCGCCCGGGCCGGCCGCTTCAGCGGCTGGTGGCGAGGCGGATGCCGAGGGCGACCAGGGCGGCGCCCATCAGGGCGTCGATGGCGCGGCTGATGCGGGCGTAGACGGCGCGCACGCGGCCGGCCGAGAAGAAGGCGGCCAGCGCACAGAGCCAGGCGGCGGTGATGAGGCCGACCAGGGCCACCACGCTGACGTAGACCCAGGCGGGGGCGTGGGCCGGCAGCACGGTCACGAACAGGGTGGCGAAGAAGGTCGCCGTCTTGGGATTGGTGATGCCCACCATGAAGCCCTGGCGCCAGGCCTGCATCGGGGCCAGGGCGGCGGCGCCGTGCACGCGCGGCGTGCCGGGTGCGGCCTTGAACGCGCCGATCAGCATGCGCGCGCCCAGGTAGACCAGATAGGCGGCGCCGGCCAGGCGGATGGTCTCGTAGAGCCAGAACATTTCGCGGATCAGCAGGCCGAACCCCAGGATGGCAAGGGTGGCCCAGAGCACGACCGCGCACGCGATGCCCAGCCCGACGACCATGCCCGAGCGGCGGTCGTTGAGCGCGTGCGAGGTGACGGCGACGAAGTCGGGGCCGGGGCTGGCGCAGGCCAGCAGCACGATGCCCGAGAGCGTGAGCAGTTGAGTCAGGTGTTCCATGGATCGCTTCTCTGCGTCGGTGTTGATCGGTACCGCGTGGGGTGCACCGCCGCGCGCCCGGCGCGCGTGCTGCACCATACCATTGGCGCGCTGCCTCGATGATTTGCGCGCCGTGTCGCCCTGATGCACGCCGCCGTGGCGCCGCGCGGCGGGGGCGGGGCGCATGGGCGTCGCCTGCGGACAGGGCGGGCGGGGCTTTTCCTTTATGCTTCGGGGGAGCCTGGCCCGTCGGCCAGGCGCGCCATGCGCCGTCATCCGGCCGCGCCCGGCCGCCGTCTTCCGCTACGCCCATGACCCGTCTCCGCAGTCCCTCGCTCGCGCATTGGGGCGCCTTCACCGCCGTCACCGAAGGCGGGCGCCTGATCGCCTGCGAGCCGTTCGGCGCCGATCCGGCGCCTTCGGACATGCTGGCGTCGATTCCCGAGATGGTGCATTCGCCGCTGCGCATCCAGCGTCCCGCGGTGCGGCGCGGCTGGCTCGAGGGCAATCGCGAGCGCGAGAACGACGAATATGTCGAGGTGTCGTGGGAGCGCGCGCTCACGCTGGTTTCGGACGAGCTGGCGCGCGTGCGCGCCAGCGCCGGCCCCGCGGGCATCTTCGGCGGCTCCTACGGCTGGTCGTCGGCGGGCCGCGTGCATCACGCGCGCAGCCTGATCCGGCGCTTTCTGTTCCAGGGGGGCGGCTGCGTCGACCAGATCGGCAACTACAGCTGGGGCGCGGCGCAGTTCCTGCTGCCGCACGTGATCGGCAGCATCAGCCCGGTGAGCGGCGACGTGACCGACTGGGACAGCGTGCTGGGCAACACCCGCATCATCGTGGCGTTCGGCGGCATCCCGGTCAAGAACAGCCAGGTCACCTCGGGCGGCGCGGGGCTGCACAACCTGCCCGGCTGGCTCGAGGAGGCGCAGGCGCGCGGCATCCGGCTGGTCGCGGTCACGCCGACCCGCGCCGACATTCCCGCGGGCAGCAACGCCGACTGGATCCCGATCCGGCCCAACACCGACACGGCGCTGATGCTGGCGATGGCCCATACCCTGATCGCCGAGGGCCGCCACGACGCGGCGTTCGTCGCCAGCCATTGCACCGGTTTCGAACGCTGGGCCGCGTATCTGCGTGGCGACACCGACGGCCAGGCCAAGGACGCGACCTGGGCCGCGGGCATCACGGGCGTGCCGGCCGACACCATCGTGACGCTGGCGCGCGCCGTGGCCGATCAACGCAGCCTGCTGACGGCGGCGTGGTCGTTGCAGCGCGCCAAGCATGGCGAGCAGCCGTATTGGGCGTTGATCGGGCTGGCCGCGCTGATCGGCCAGATCGGCCTGCCGGGCGGCGGCTTCGCGTTCGGCCACGCCTCGCTCAACGGCATAGGACAGCCGCGCCGCATCGTGCCGGGGCCCGAGGTGCCGGTGCCGCGCAATCCCGCGCAGCTCGCGATCCCGGTGGCGCGCATCACCGACATGCTGCTCGCGCCGGGCGCTGAATATGATTTCAATGGCGAGCGCCACGTCTATCCCGACATCAAGCTGATCTACTGGGCGGGCGGCAACCCGTTCCATCATCACCAGGACCAGAACCGCCTGCGCGCCGCCTGGCGCCAGCCGGAGACGGTGATCGTGCACGAATCCTGGTGGACGCCGCTGGCGCGCCGCGCCGACATCGTGCTGCCGGTCACGACGCCGCTCGAGCGCGCCGACGTGGGCGGCTCCTCGCGCGACCCGTATGTGTTCGCGATGCATCCGGCCATCGCGCCGCAGGGCGAGGCGCGCAACGACTTCGACATCTTTGCCGAGCTGGCGCGCCGCGCTGGTTTTCACGACACCTACACCGCCGGCCGCGACGTCGACGGCTGGTGCCGCCACGTCTACGAGGGCATGCGCGCGGGCTGCGCCGAGCGCGGCGTCGAGCTGCCGCCCTTCGAGGTGTTCTGGCAGCGGGGCCATGCGGAGGTGCCGCCGCCCGAGCGGCCCTATGTGCTGTTCGAGGGCTTCCGCCACGATCCGGTGGCGCATCGGCTGCGCACCCCGTCGGGCAGGATCGAGCTCTATTCCGAGGTGGTGGGCGGGTTCGGCTACGACGACTGTCCGGGCCACCCGGCCTGGCTCGCGCCCACCGAATGGCTGGGCGCAGACGCGGCCCGTACCTGGCCGCTGCACCTGCTCACCAACCAGCCGCGCACGCGGCTGCACAGCCAGCTCGATCCGGCGGCGCTGTCGCGCGCGAGCAAGGTGGCCGGGCACGAGCCGGTGGCCCTCAACCCGGAGGACGCCGCCGAGCGCGGCATCCAGGCCGGCGATGTGGTGCGCGTCTACAACGAACGGGGCGCCTGCCTGGCCGGCGCGGTGCTCGATCCGGGGCTGTTGCGCGGCGTGGTCATCATGGCCACCGGCGCCTGGTCGGACCCCGACGGCGACCTCGATCGGCACGGCAATCCCAATACGCTGACCGCCGACGTCGGCACCTCGCGCCTGACCCAGGGGCCGAGCGCGCAGACCGCGCTGGTGCAGGTGGAGCGCCACGCCGGCGCGCCCGTGGCGCATCGCGCCTGGCAGGCGCCGCCGCTGCGCAGCGCCTGAACGGCGAGCCGTCGAGCGCGGCGCGGCCTCGAGGGGCGGGCGCCACGCGCAGCCTTGCCTCGGTTCGAGGGGCTGCACTAAACTAGATAATAGTTATCATTTGCAAGCCAGCGATGCCCCCCACGACGCAAGACCGAGTCGAAACGCTGTATGCGGACCATCATGGCTGGCTGCAGGGATGGTTGCGCCGGCAACTGGGCAATTCCTGCGAGGCCGCCGACCTCGCGCACGACGTGTTCGTGCGCCTGCTGCGCCGTCCGGCGGCCGTCGAGACGCGCGAACCGCGCGCTTACCTGAGCACCATCGCACGCGGGCTGCTGGTCGACCACTGGCGCCGCCGCGAGCTCGAGCGCGCCTGGCTCGAGGTGCTGGCGCGCACGCCCGAGCCGCTGGCGCCCTCGCCCGAAGACCGGCTGCTGGTGCTGGAGGCGCTCATCAGGATCGACCAGATGCTGGATGCGCTCAAGCCCCGGGTGCGGCAGGTCTTTCTGTGGGCGCAGCTCGACGGCATGAGCTGCCCGCAGATCGCCGAGCGGCTGGGGGTGTCGCTCGCGACCGCCGAGCGCTACGTGGCCGCGGGCCTGCGCCAGTGCTATGCCTTCCGTTTCGGTGCGCCATGAGCGAAGCCGTCCCGATCCCGTCGGCGGTGGTCGATGAGGCCATCGCCTGGTCGGTGAAGCTGCATTTCGGCGAGCCTGATTCCGCCACCCGTGCTGCGTTCGAACGCTGGCGCCAGGCCGCGGCCGTGCACGAGCGGGCCTGGTCGCGCATGCAGTCCCTGAACGCCGACTTCGCCGCCGTGCCGCAGCGCCTCGCGCTGGACACGCTCACCGCCATGGGTGGCGCGCACCAGGCGCGGCGACAGCAACGCCGTGCCGTGCTCAAGGGTCTCGTGCTGGCGGGCGGCGTGCTGGGCACCGGCTGGGTCGTGCGCGAGCAGACCCCCTGGCAACGCGTGCTGGCCGACGTCAGCACCGGCGTGGGCCGGCGCGGCCGCAGGACGCTGCCCGACGGCACCGAGCTGGTGCTCAACACCGACACGGCCGTGGCCGTGCGGATGGACGGCGCCGAGCGGGTGCTGGTGCTGTACCGCGGCGAGGTCTCGATCGCGACCGGCGCCGACGCCGCGCACGCGGCGAGGCGGCCATTCTTCGTGCAAACGCCGTTCGGCGCGGTCCAGGCGCTGGGCACGCGCTTCGTGGTGCGGCTCGACGACGACAGCGCGCGCGTCAGCGTCCAGCAGGACGCCGTCGCGCTGCGGCCCGCCAACGGCGCCGCGCCGGTGGTGGCCGAGGCCGGCCAGGACTGGCGCCTCGACCGCCAGCGCGCGGTCCGCATCGTGGCGCCCGCCATGGCGTCCGACGCCTGGATCGAGGGCGCGGTGGTGGGCAAGAACATGCGGCTGGCCGACCTGCTCGCCGAACTGGCGCGCTACCGCCATGGCCGGATCCGCTGCGCGCCCGAGATCGCCGACCTGCGTGTCTCGGGCACCTATCACGTCAACGACGTCGACCAGGCGCTGCAGTTCCTGGCCCAGACCCTGCCCATCCGCGTGCGCTACTGGACCCGGTTCTGGATCACGGTGGGCCCCGCCTGACGCACCGCGCGGCCCCGCGCAAAAATATTTTCCGAAAAAGTGAGGGGATCTGGATTCTTGACCGGCCTACAGGGAAAGAACGCTCTCAACCTGGCCCTTTCAAGAAGAAGCAATGACCCTCGCTCGTCCTCGTGTGTCGGCGCGCCGCGCGCCCGTTCCCACCGCACTGTCTGCGGCCCTCTCCGGCGTGCTCTGCGGCGCCGCCCTCGTCGGGTATGTGCCCGCCGCCCAGGCGCAGGCCGCCGTCGCGCCGCAGGAAGCGGAACATGCGTTTGCCATCGAGGCCGGCCCGCTCGACCAGGCGCTCAACCAGTTCGGCCGCGCCGCGGGCGTGAACGTGTCGTTCGACGCGGGGCAGGTCGAAGGCCTGCGCACGGCGGGCCTGAAGGGCAACTGGAGCGCCAGCCGCGGCCTCGCCGCGCTGCTGGCCGGCACCGGCTTCGAGGGCGCGCGCCTGGCCAGCGGCGGTTTCGCCGTGCGCAGGCTGCCCGCGGGCGGCACCGCCATGCTCGAGCCGGTGACGGTGACCGGACAGGAATATCGCCTCGTGACCGAGGGCACCGGCTCGTACACCACCGCGTCTGCCACGATCGGCAAGGGCGAACAGCGCCTGCGCGAGATTCCGCAGTCGATCAGCGTCGTGACGCGGCAGCGCCTCGACGAGCAGAACCTCGCCTCGGTCTACGACGCGCTCGAGAACACCACCGGCGTGACCCTGCAGCAGAGCCCGCAGGGCGGCAAGTACATCTATTCGCGCGGGTTCGAGAACTCGGTGATCCAGTACGACGGCGTGCCGCTCGAGCGCGGCTTCTATGGTCGCGCAAACAACTATTCCGGCGGCACCGCCATGTATGACCGCGTGGAAGTGCTGCGGGGCGCGGCCGGCCTGCTGCAGGGCTCGGGCTCGCCCGGCGGCGCGGTGAACCTGGTGCGCAAGCGGCCGCTGGCCGAAGACCACTTCATGGTCGAGACCAAGGCCGGCAGCTGGGACCGCTACGGCGTGCAGCTCGACGGCAGCGGCGTGCTGAACGAGGACGGCAGCCTGCGCGGCCGCGCGCTGATCGACCGCCAGGACGTCCATTCGTTCGTCGATCGCGTCAACTTCAAGAACACCACCTTCTACGGCACGCTGGAATACGACTTCTCGCCGCGCACGCAGCTCAACCTGGGCTACAGCCACGAAGACCTGCGCGGCCGCCCCTCGGTGTCGGGCCTGCCGCGCTACAGCAACGGCGAGGAGGTGGGCTTCAAGCGCTCCACCAGCTTCGCCGCCAACTGGAACCGCCAGGAAACCACCAACGACGGCTTCTATGCCGACTTCACCCACGCCTTCAACGACGACTGGCGCGTCAAGGTGACCGGCGCCTACGTCAAGGAAAAGCAGTACCTGAAGTACACCACCTCGAGCCGCGCGGTGAACCCGGTGACCAACATGGCGCAGGTCAACGTGGCCAAGACGGTGGCCGACATCGACACCTCGGGCCTGGATGCGAACCTGCTGGGCAAGGTGCAGGCGTTTGGCCGCACGCACGAGATCGTGCTGGGCACCACCTACTCGCACAACCGGATCGACACCACCTACTCGTATCTGGTCAATTACGCGAACTTCAATGCGTTCAACTTCGACCCGGACCTGCCCGAGCCCGTCGGCGCCGCGATGCACGCCGGCACCGACGAGATGCGCATCGGCTCGGCCCGCGAGCTCGGTTTCTATGGCGCCACGCGCCTGCAGCTGGCCGATCCGCTCAAGCTGGTGCTGGGCGGGCGCTTCAGCCGCTCGAGCCGCTACTGGGATACCGACACCACGACGGCGGGCGTGAAGGTGAGCGGGCAGACGGTGCAGGAGAACACGCACTTCACGCCCTACGCCGGGCTGGTGCTCGACCTGACGCCGCAGTGGACCACCTACTTCAGCTACACCGACATCTTCCAGCCGCAGAGCAACGTGAACGCGGCGGGCCAGAATCTCAAGCCCGTGGTCGGCGAGAACTACGAGCTGGGACTCAAGGGCGAGCTGCTCGACGGCCGCATCAACACGGCCTTCGCGCTGTTCCGCATCGACCAGAGCAACCGCGCCCAGGTCGACTTCAACAGCAGCCCGACCTGCGCCGCCGACTACTACTGCTACACCGACGGCGGCAAGGTGCGCAGCCAGGGCTTCGACGCCGAGATCAGCGGCGAGCTCACGCGCGGCTGGAATCTGTATGCCGGCTATACCTTCAACACCACCAAGTACCTGAAGGACCAGGACAGCGAGGGCAAGGCCTTCGCCTGGTACGCGCCCAAGCACATCTTCCGCCTCTGGACCACCTATCAGCTGCCCGGCGACCTGAGCGCCTTCACCGTGGGCGGCGGCGTCAACGTGCAGAGCGGCCAGTCGCGCCAGATCGGCGAACTGGAGGCGAAGGCGAGCGGCCGCGCGGTCTGGAACGCGTACGCCAGGTACCAGATCAACCGCAACTGGGCCGCCTCGCTCAACGTCAACAACATCTTCGACAAAACCTACTACAGCGCGGTGGGCAACATGGTCAACGGCATCCATTACGGCGATCCCCGCAATGCCATGCTGACCCTGCGCGGCACGTTCTGACGATGCAGGCGGGCCTGCGCCAGCGCATGAGCTGGCTGCACACCTGGTGCGGACTGGTGTGCGGCTGGCTGCTGTGCATGATCTTCCTGGCGGGCAGCATCAGCGTGTTCCGCGCGCCGATCTCGCGCTGGATGACGGCCGAGCCCGCGCTGCCGCCCGCGGCCACGGTGGCGGACCCGGCCGCGGCGCTGGCGCGCGCGCTGGACGCCGCCGTCGCGCTGCTCGAGGCGCAGGGGACGGGAGCGCGCTTCTGGCGCATCGAGCTGCCCGAGCAGCCCGGCCAGGCGCTGCGGGCCGTCTGGCGCACCCCCGCCGGCGTCACGCACGAGGCCGCGCTGGATCCCCGCAACGGCGCCGTGCTGCCGCAGCCGTGGGGCCGCAAGACCGAGGGCGGGCGCCACTTCATGACGCTGCACTACACGCTGCATGCCGGCGCCACCGGTTTCTGGCTGGTGGGCTGGCTGACGGTCGGCATGCTGGTGGCGCTGCTCTCCGGCGTGGTGGTGCACAAGCGCATCTTCAAGGATTTCTTCACCTTCCGGCCCGGTCGTGGCCAGCGCGCCTGGCTCGACGGCCACAACGCGTCCGCCGTGCTCACGCTGCCGTTCCAGCTGATGATCGCCTACACCGGCCTGGCGATCTTCTACGTGAGCTACATGCCGCTGCCGCTGCATGCGCTGTATGGCGAGCAGGGCATGGCGCGTTGGCAGGCCGAGCAGGCCGACGCGGCCGGCGCCGACCGGACGCAGGTGTTGCCCGCGGCGCCCGCGCTCGCGGCGGACCGGCCCGTGCACCGCCAGCTCGACGCGCTGGTGCAGGCCGCGCAGCGCGAGCTAAGCAGCCCCGCGCGCATGGTCATGGTCGAGCGCCCCGGACAGCCCGGGGCGCGCGTCAGCGTCTATGCGCGGCCGGATCCCGAGGCCGCGATCCGCGATCTCTCCAGCCCGGCCGGCCGGGCCGTGTTCGACGGCGCCAGCGGCGCCTACATCGCCGTGCATCGCGCGGCCGGACGCCAGCCGGCGGATGCCGCGCACGAGGTCATGGAACGGCTGCACGTGGCGTCGTTCGGCGGCTGGACGGTGCGCTGGCTGTACTTCGTCCTGGGCCTGGCGGGCGCGCTGATGATGGCCTCCGGCGTGGTGCTCTTCATGCTCAAGCGCCGCAACCGCGGCGAGTCGGAGTTCGGCGCGGCGACGCCGGCGTTCTACCGCGTGGCCGAATCGCTCAACGTGGCGGCCATCGCCGGCGCCTGCGTGGCCTGTATCGCGTACTTCCATGCCAACCGCCTGATCCCGGCCGCGCAGCCGGGCCGCGACGCCTGGGAGATCCAGGCCTTTTTCGCGGTGTGGCTCGCGAGCCTGCTGCATGCCTGCCTGCGGCCGCCGCAGCGCGCCTGGGTCGAGCAGTTCGCCTGCGCCGCGCTGCTGTGCCTGGCGCTGCCATTGAGCAACGCGCTGAGCACCGGCCAGCATCTGCTCGGCTATGCGCGCCAGGGCGACTGGCAGCCGGCGCTGGTGGAGACCACCGTGGTCGGGTTCGGCGGGCTGTTTGCGGTGCTGGCCTGGCGCCTGCGCGGCGTGGCAACACCGGCCGGTCACCGCTGGCGCGTGCTGGGGCGCGTGGTCTGCGCCGTCGCGGGCGGCTACGCGTTGGCGGCGTCGGCCGCCGCCGTGCTGGCCCGCCTACTGGCGGACACCGGCCTCGCCCGCCCGGCACTGGGCGTGGTCGCCGCCAGCCTGCTGGCCTTCCTGTTCTACGCGGTGGCCGCGCTGTGGGTGTTCGCCGCGCGGCGCGCCTGGTGCGGGCTGCTGCTGGCGCTGGCCGTGCTGGCGCCGCTGGCCTGGCTGATGGCGCCGGCATGAGCACGACCACCGCGGCGCTGGCCGCCCTGGCGCTGCTCTACGCGGCCTGCGCCTGCCTCGCGCTGGCCATGGACCGCCATTTCGAGCAGGCCACCGGCAGCGAAGCCGTGCCGCCGCGCCTGCGCCGCGCGCTGCGCCTGTGCGCGCTGCTGCTGGCGGCCGCGGCACTGGCCGCCTGCCTGCAACCCTGGGGGGCGGCGGTCGCGACCGTGGTCTGGGCCGGCATGCTGTCGTGCGGCGCGCTGCTGGCGGCGCTGACGCTCAGCCTGGCGCCGCGCCGGCTCGGTGGGTTGGCCCTGTGCGCGACGGCGGCGGGCCTGGGCCTGCCCTGGATCGAGGCCGGCGCGATGCGCTTCCTGTGAGGCCTCCCGCCCGCGCGCGATGAATGCCATCTGAAAGCCCCCGCGGGCTACACTCCCTCGCACACAACCTCGAAAAAAATGCAGAGGGGAGACGAGACATGCGCATTCTGCTGGTCGAGGACAACGCCGACCTGGGTGATGCCGTGGAGAGCAAGCTGCGCAATGCCGGCCACAGCGTGCAATGGGTGCGCGACGGCGCGGCCGCGGTGCAATGGGGCCGCGCCGAGCCCTGGGACGCGCTGGTGCTCGACATCAATCTGCCGGCCAAGGATGGCTTTGCCGTGCTGCGCGAGCTGCGCGGCGGCGGCCTGGAGTCGCCGGTGCTGGTCATGACGGCGCGTGCCGAGATCGAGGACAAGGTCGACATGCTCGACCTGGGCGCCGACGATTACCTGGTCAAGCCGTTCGACCTGCGCGAACTCGAGGCGCGGCTGCGCGCGCTGATGCGCCGCCCCTCGGGCCAGACCTCCAGCACGGTGGCGTTCGGCAACCTGACGCTGGACGCCGCCAACCGCAGCGTCGCGCTCGACGGCACGGCGCTCGAGCTGGGCCGGCGCGAGTTCCGCCTGCTCGAGATCCTGCTGGCGCGGCAGGGCCAGACCGTGGCCAAGGAACGGTTGATGGCGCAACTGTTCGACGCCGACGACGTGTCGCTCAACGCACTGGAGCTGCTGATCTCGCGCCTGCGCAAGAAGCTGGCGGGCGCGTCGGTCGACATCGTGACGGTGCGCGGCGTGGGTTACCAGGCGCGACTCGATGAGGCGGACTGACGGATTCTCGATCCGGCGGCGCGTGTTCGTGCTCGCGCTGGTGGCGCTGGCCTGTGCCTCGATCGCGCTGTTCTTCTTCCTGCGCGCCTACGCCCATCGCGCCTCGGAACAGGCCTTCGACCGGCTGCTGGCGGCCTCCGCGCTCACCATCGCGGGCTCGGTGCAGATCGACGACGCGGGCGTGACGGTGGAGCCGCCGTTTTCTTCGCTGGCCATGCTGCCGGGCAGCGAGCGGGTGTTCTATCAGGCGCTCAACAGCAGCGGCCGCGCGATCACGGGCTATGCCGACCTCGCGCCCGGCCTGCCGCTGGCCGATTCCGCCGTGCCGCAGTTCTCGTATGGCGAGTATCACGACGAGCCGGTGCGGGTGGCGACGGTGGGGCGGCTGGTGTCGGCCAGCCAGCATGCGGGCTGGGTGACGGTGCGCGTGGCCGAGACGCTGGGATCGCGCCAGGCGCTCGCCGCCGAGATCCTCAACCGCAGCCTGTGGCCGCTGCTGGTGGTGGTGGGCGTGGCGCTGGCCCTGCTGTGGTTCGGCATCCAGCGCGCCTTCGCGCCGCTGGCCGCGGTGGAGCGCGAGCTGCGCCACCGCGAACCCGACGACCTCGCGCCCCTGCGTGCGCCCGTGCCCAACGAGGTGCGGCGCCTGGCCGAGGCCCTCAATGCATTCATGCGCAGGTTGGCGACCATGATGGACAGCCTCAACACGCTGGTGGCCGACTCGGCCCACCAGGTTCGCACGCCGCTGGCATCGTTGCGCGCGCAAGCGGAAGTGGCGCTCGAGGAGCGCGACCCCGAACGCCTGCGCGAGCGCGTCGACCGCATCCACCAGAACGCCACGCAGGCGAGCCAGCTCATCAACCAGCTGCTGATGGATGCCACCATCGCGCACCGGCTCGGGCGCGGCGAGCGCACCGCGGTGGGCGTGGCCGAGACCGTCAACGAGACCCGCCGGCGCATCGGCCCGCTGGACGCGCGCCGGCTGCGCATCGCGATCGCGCCGGAGCTGCGCCGCGCCCGGGTGCTGGGCGATCGCGTGGCGCTGCGCGAGATGCTGCGCAACCTGGTCGACAACGCGCTGCGCTACGCGCCGGCGTCGCAGGTGGACATCCAGGTGACGCCGGTGGCGGGCTATCGGCTCGCGCTCACCGTGTCGGATCGCGGCCCCGGCATCGAGGATGCCGACAAGGAACGCGTGCAGCAGCGCTTCGAGCGCGGCGCCAGCGGCCTGCCGGGCTCGGGGCTGGGCCTGGCGATCGTGCGCTCGGTGGCGCAGGCGCACGGCGGCTCGCTCTGGCTGCAGGACCGGCCCGGTGGCGGCCTGATGGCGCGCATCGTGCTGCCCCTGGCGCGGCCGCGTGCGGGCCGGCGGCTGGCGGGCTGGCTGCTCGCGGCGGTGCTGCTGGGCGGCCTGCTGCCCGCGCCGGCGCCCGCGGCCGAACGCTACGTCGAGAGCCGCTATCCCGCGCCGCGGCCGTCGAGCCGCGTGCTGACCGTGGCGGGCCCGACCGACACGCCGGTGTTCGCGCCGCTGATCGCCGGCTTCCAGCAGGAGCGGCCCGACGTGACCGTGGTCTACCGCGAGATGGGCAGCCGCGAGCTCTACGAGGCCACCATCGCGGGCGAGCTTGCGGACGTGGACGTGCTGATCAGCTCCGCGCCGGACCTGCAGGTGCGGCTGGCCAACGACGGCTACGCCATGAGCCATGCCTCGCCGTACGCGCGCACGCTGCCGTCGTGGGCGGTGTGGCGCGACGAGGTCTACGGCTTCACCTTCGAGCCCGCGGTGATCGTCTACAACCCGCGCCGCTTCAACGAAGACACGGTGCCGCGCTCGCGCCAGGCGCTGCTGCGCCTGCTCGAGCGCGAGGGTGCCAGCCTGCGCGGCCGCGTCGGCACCTACGACATCGCGGCGAGCAACGTGGGCTATGTGCTGGCCGAGCAGGACGAGCTGGTGTCGTCGAACTTCTGGGGCCTGGCCAACGCGCTGGGGCAGGTCGGCGTGCGGCTGGCCGCCACCAGCGGCGAGCTGCTGGGCGCGATCGAGCGCGGCGAGCTCGACCTCGGCTACAACCTGCTGGGCTCGTATGCGCTGGCGCGCCAGGCCGCGGGCGCGCAGATCGGCGTGGTGCTGCCGCAGGACTACATGCTGGTGCTGGCGCGCTCGGCGCTGATCGCGCGCCGCGCGCCCAATCCCGACCTCGCGCGCAACCTGGTCGACTGGCTGGTGTCGCCGGCCGGCCAGCGGGTGGCGGCGAGCCACGCCGCGCTGGGCGCGCTGGTGCAGGGCACCGAGGGGCCCTGGACCGCCGATGCGCTGCAGGCGCGCACGCGCGGCATCGTGCAGCCCGTGGTACTGAGCCCGGCGCTGCTCGTCGGACTCGACCAACAGCGTCAATCGCGCTTCGTGCAGAACTGGATGCGGCTGGTCACGGACACGCCGGAGGCGCGGCGCTAGGCTAGGGTTTGTCCCAGGAATGCGGCGGCGCTGCTGACAGGACGCCGACAGAGTGCGACTCCTAAGATGCTCGCAGGCTGGTCATAGAGCCAGTTTCATCATTCCAATGGAGAAGACAGCCATGTTCGCCAAGTCCTGCCTGGCCGCCGCCCTGACGGCCGCCCTGACCACCTTCGCGTCCGGCGCGGCGCTCGCGCAGCAAGCCCCCGAAGGCTATCCGGCCGATTATCAGAAGATCATCGACGGCGCCAAGAAAGAGGGCAAGGTCGTGATCTATTCCACCACCGACACCAAGGCCGCGGGCCCGATCATCGCCGGCTTCGAGGCCGCGTTCCCGGGCGTGAAGGTGGAATACAACGACATGAACAGCACCGAGCTGTACAACCGCTACATCAGCGAACAGGCCTCGGGCAGCGGCAGCGGCGACGTGGTGTGGAGCTCGTCGATGGACTCGGCGCTCAAGCTCGCCGTGGATTACGCGCTGCAATACCGTTCGCCCGAAGCCGACAAGCTGCCGAAGTGGGCGGTCTGGAAAGACTCGGCCTACGGCACCACCTACGAGCCGGCCGTCTTCATCTACAACAAGCGCCTGATCCCGCAGAACGAGGTGCCGACCACGCACACCGCGCTGGCCAAGCTGATCGCGAGCCAGCCCGACAAGTTCAAGAACAAGGTCACGACCTACGACATCGAGAAGTCGGCCGTGGGCTTCATGCTGGCGGTGCAGGACAAGGCCAACGACGCCCACTACTTCGACACGCTGCGCGACACCGCGAAGGGCGGCCTGATCGTGCAGTCGTCCACCGGCACCATGATGGAACGCGTGTCGTCCGGCGAGAACCTCGTCGGCTACAACATCCTCGGCTCCTATGCCGAGACGCGGGCCAAGACCGATCCGTCGCTGGGCGTGTCGTACCCCACCGACTACACGCTGGTGCTGTCGCGCGTGGCCTTCATCAGCAAGAAGGCCAAGAACAAGAACGCGGCCAAGCTCTGGATGGACTACCTGCTGTCCAAGAAGGGCCAGGACATCGTCGCCAACAAGGCCGACATGGCCTCGATCCGCGACGACATCGACGGCGACAACGACGTCGACGGCCTGACCAAGAAGCTGGGCAACGCGCTCAAGCCGATCCCCGTCAATGAGACCCTGCTCGACTACCTCGAGCAGAACAAGCGCCTGGAATTCATCAAGCAGTGGCGCGCCGCCGCGGGCAAGTAAGTCCGCGCCGCGGGCGGGGCCCGGCCCCGCTCGCGCGCCGTCCGCACCACCTCTGAAGACGGGATCTTCTCCATGCAGTCATTGCGCCGAAAATGGCAGTCGCTGCCGCGCGGTGTCGTCGTCTTGCTGACGGCGCTCGCGATCTATGTGCCGCTGTCCTTCATCATCATCCAGAGCTTTCTGTCGGCGCCGTTCTTCTCGCCCAGCAAGCACTTCAGCCTGGATGCCTTCCGCTTCATCTTCGATGATCCGGACTTCTACAAGGCCCTGCGCAGCGGATTCATCCTCGCGTTCGGCCTGGCGATCATCGCCATTCCGCTGGGCGGGATGCTGGCGTTCCTGATGATCCGCACCGATCTGCCGGGCCGCCGCTGGATCGAGCCGCTCATCCTGGTGCCGGTGTTCGTGTCACCCATGGTGCTGGGCTTCGGCTACGTGGTCGCGGCCGGTCCGGTGGGCTTTTTCTCGAGCTGGGCGCAGCAGCTGCTCGGCTTCGTGCCCTGGAACGTCTATTCGCTCACCAGCATCGTCATCATCGCGGGTCTCACGCACGTGCCCCACGCCTACCTCTACATCTCCTCGGCCCTGCGCAGCATGGGCTCGGACGTGGAGGAGGCCGCGCGCGTGGCCGGCGCCTCGCCGCTGCGCGTGATGATGTCGGTCAGCCTGCCGATGGTGCGGCCGGCCATGCTGTACGCCACCGTGCTGCTGTTCTTCCTGGGCCTGGAGGTGTTCGGGCTGGTGCTGGTGCTCGGAGACCCCGAGGGCAACCTGGTGCTGGCGACCTATCTCTACAAGCTCACCAACAAGCTCGGCATCCCGTCGTACCACCTGATGGCGGCCGTCGCCGTGGTGCTGATCGCGATGACGATCCCGCTGGTGATGCTGCAGCGCCGCCTGATGCGCACCGCCAACCGGTTCGTCACCATGAAGGGCAAGGCCTCGCGCGCCCGGCCGCTGCCGCTGGGCCGTTGGCGCTGGGTGGCCGGCGCCGTGGTGGCATTCTGGCTGCTGGTCACCATCGTGGTGCCGCTGATCGGCGTGCTGCTGCGTGCCTTCGTGTCGAACTGGGGGCTGGGCGTGTCGCTGCTCGACGTGCTCTCGCTGGATGCGTTCCGCACGGTGCTGTCGCAGCCCAACCTGATCCGCGCCATCGTCAACTCGGTCGCGATCGGCGTGTTCGGCGGCGCGCTGGCGGTGTTCTGCTATCTGTTCGTCGGCCTCGCCATGCACCGCAAGCCCGACAACACCACGCGCTTCCTCGACTACAGCGTGCTGGTGCCGCGCGCGGTGCCGGGCCTGCTGGCCGGCCTGGCGTTCCTGTGGGTGTTCCTGTTCGTGCCGATGTGGCTCGACAACGCGCTCGAGGACGGCTGGCTCTCCGCGCTGCCGTTCGCGGAGTGGGCGCGCGAGAACGTGGTGGAAGGCCTGCGCGCCTTGCGCAGCACCATCTTCAGCGTGTGGCTGGCCTACACCGTGGTGTGGATGGCCTATGGCCTGCGCCTGATCTCGTCGACCCTGCTGCAGGTGGGCCCGGAGCTCGAGGAGGCCGCCCGCAGCGCCGGCGCCTCGCGCGGCCAGGTCACGCGTCACGTCACCGTGCCGCTCGCCAAGTACGGCCTGATCGGCTCCTGGCTGCTGATGTTCCTCATTTTCGAGCGCGAGTATTCCACCGGCGTCTACCTGCTGTCGCCGGGCACCGAGACCATCGGCTCGATGCTGGTGTCGCTGTGGGCCTCGGGCGCCATCGACATCGTGGCCGCGCTCTCCTTCATCAATATCGTGCTGGTCGTGATCGGCCTGGGCATCGCGCTGCGTTTCGGAGTCAAACTTCATGATTGAGCTTTCCGTCGATGATCTGCATCTGGACTACGGCGACAACCCCGTGCTGAAAGGGGTGTCGATGGAGCTGCGCCAGGGCGAGGTGGTGTCCCTGCTCGGCCCGTCGGGCAGCGGCAAGACCACGCTGCTGCGTGCGGTGGCCGGCCTCGAAGGCCCCAAGGCGGGCCGCATCCGCATCGGCGAACGGGTGGTGTTCGATGGCGCCGCGCGCCAGGAAGTGCCGGCCGAGGACCGCAACCTGGGCCTGGTGTTCCAGTCGTATGCGCTGTGGCCGCACAAGACCGTGTTCGAGAACGTGGCCTATCCGCTCAAGCTGCGCGGCGTGTCCGGCAGCGAGGTGAAGCAGCGCGTGCAGGACGTGCTCGACCAGCTCGGCCTGGGCAAGCTCGGCCAGCGCCACCCGCATCAGCTGTCGGGCGGCCAGCAGCAGCGCGTGGCGATCGGCCGCGCGCTGGTCTACAGCCCGCCGGTGATCCTGCTCGACGAGCCGCTCTCCAATCTCGACGCCAAGCTGCGCGAGGAGGCCCGCGCCTTCCTGCGCGAGCTCATCATGCGCCTGGGCCTGTCGGCACTGATGGTGACGCACGACCAGAGCGAGGCCATGGCGATCTCCGATCGCATCCTGCTGCTCAACAACGGCAAGATCGAGCAGCAGGGCACGCCGCAGGAGATGTACGGCTCGCCGCGCACGCGCTTCACCGCCGAGTTCATGGGCAGCAACAACCGGCTCGATGGCAAGGTCGTCGAGGTGCGCGACGGCCAGGCACGGCTGCAGGGCAACGGTTGGTCGCTCTGGGGCCAGGCCGCCGAAGGCGTGGCTGCCGGCCAGGACGCCACCGCCGTGATCCGGGTGGAACAGGTCCGGGTCGACCAGGACGCCGACGGCAACACGCTGGAGCTGCCGCTCATCACCAGCATGTACCTGGGCGACCGCTGGGAGTATGTGTTCCGTGCCGACGGCGCGCCCGATGGCCTGTCGCTGCGCGCCTACGGCCCGCAGAGCCGCGAGGCCGGGCCGTGCCGGCTGGCCCTGCCGGCACGCAACGTGTGGATCTTCCCGCGCGACTGAACAAGCGTGCATGAAGAACGCGGCGCGGAATGATTTCCGCGCCGTTTTTTTTGCCTGCGTAACCCCGAGGCCCGACCGTCGTGCGGCGCCCGCCGCCGCCATTTTTGTAAAAAGCGCAACCGTATCTCACACCGGCCGCCGCGCGCCCCCTGCGCGCACGGCCGTTGCGCCCGCAATCATCCTTCCACACGATGGCATTGCGCCTTGCCAGGCCGCATTGCCTGGGTAACATCGCGCTTGTTCTCACGAAATCGCCGGAGCCCCGCCGCATGTTCGATTCAGCAGAGGTCGCCAAACAGGCGATGCAGGAATTCTTCGAGCCGCACCAGGTGGCGCAGGTGGTGCAGGCCCTGGTGCCGGCGCTCGCCATCGAGCCGCTGCCCGGGCAGGCCGCGAAGCCCGGCGCGTCCCGCCTGGGCGGCACGCCCGATCTGCCGACAGGCAGCGCCTGGCCGGTGCCGCCCGCACCGCCCGACGCCGAGGCGATCGCCAGCCGCGGCAACGCCTCCGCCGGCGCGGAGATGCGTGACCACCTGGCGCGCAACCTGCCGTACGCCTTCATCGGCCAGATCGATCTCGAAGAGGCGCACGCGCAGGGCGCCGTGGCCCAGGCCCTGCCGCCGCACGGCCGCCTGCTGTTCTTCTATGACCTGGCGGTCGGGCCTTGGGAGACGGGCGAACGCGTGGCGCGCGTGATCTGGGATCAGTCGCCGCGCGAGTCGCTGCGGCCCGCCGCGCTGCCGCCTGCGCTGCGCGAGGCCATCCTGCTCAAGTACAAGCAGCCGTTGCCGCAGGGCGAGTCGGGCACCAACTACCTGGCCCCGCCCCGGGCCGTCGCGCTGCACGCGGCGGTGGGCGTGCCGGATCCGGCGGCGCTCGAGATGGCCGCGATCCCCGCGCTCGACGATCACTACCATGGCCGCGACGGCGTTGGCGACGCGGGCGAGGCCTTTGCCGAGGCCTACGAGGAAATGCGCGAGGAGCTGGCGCAATCCTATCCCGCGCCCGGCTGGAAGCGCCACCAGCTGCTGGGCAGCCCCACCCCCGAGCAGGACGACCCGCGCTACAGCGCCGTGGTGGTGGCGGAATACGGCAAGGAGTTTCTCGACCGCGAGACCTGGCAGCGCGAACGCGGCCACATCATGCGCGCGGCGCGCGATTGGCGGCTGCTGTTGCAGCTCGACCTGGCCGACTGGTCGGGCGACGCGCTGGGCGAGGGCACGGTGTACTTCGTGATCCGCAACGCCGATCTCGCCGCGCGGCGCTTCGATCGGGTGATGGCGGTCTATCAGCAGACCTGATGCGCGGGGCGGGCCGGCGGCCCGCCCCGCGCATCAACGCTTGCCGGTGGCCGCCGCCGCGCAGGGGAAGGCCTGGCGCAGCGCCTGGCCCGTGAGCGTGCCGGCATTGCCGCGCAGCGCGCTGGCCGGCTGGTCCTGCAGAAAGGTGTGGACCCGGTCGCTCAGTTCGTGCGGCAGCACGCCGGTCTTGGTGCACCAGAGCCGGCCCTGCGTCAGGTCGGCCACGCCGACGATATACGCCTGCGCATAGGTCGAGGAATAGCGCTGGCGCTGCGTCGTGTCGGCGATGCCCGACGGCATGTTGCCCTCGAGCGCGGTCAGCAGCTCGGCGCCGCTGAAACTGTAGGTGCGCGGCGGCTGCTGCGCCTGGACGGCGCTCGCGGCGAGCAGCATCAGCGCCGCCGTCAAGCGGCGCGGGGCGGGGAGGGCCATCATTGGCTCCAGTCGAAGGTGAGGTGTTGCAGGTCGAGCCAGGCATTGCCCGAGCCGAAGTTGTAGCCGCCCAGCGTTTCCTCGAACTCGATGTAGTACGGGCTGATGCCGTCCGGGATGGACTGGGCGGGCCGCATGGTGCCGCCGATGTGATTCGGCAGGTGGCCCTTGGCCCAGGGATGTTCGCGGTAGGCCTCGCGCGTGAGCTTGCCGTCCTGCCAGTAGAACTCGCGCTGGTACTGGCCTTCGCCGGCGGGCGGGTTCTCGAGCGGCGCGCGTCCGGCGTTGGGATCGTCATGGCGCGGCGTCCACGCGAGCGCGCGGTTGTAGCCGGGCGTGCGCTGCGGATCCTCGCCCAGGATCTTGCGGTAATAGCCCTGGTCGAGCGGCGCCTGCAGCGGATCCTCGTAGCCCCAGAACGCCGCCGCCGCGCCGACGCGCAGCCAGGCCGGCGGCCGCTGGCGGTCGCGGTAGCGGTTGGGATCCAGCGCGGGCGGCTCGCAGAAGGGGCCGTCGAACTCGGCGCGGGTGTGGAAGATCACCGCGTACGGGCAGCCCAGCAGGTCGGTCATGCGATGCAGGCGCGGGTGGCGCTGGCGCTGCGCCTGCCAGAACGGCAGCAGGTCGGGATCGGTCGGCGTGGGCATGTCGTCGCGCCAGGCGTCGAAGAAGGCCCGCACCTCCTTCACCTCGGCCGGCCCGCCGTCGTTGTGGTCGACCGCGATGGCGAAGAACGAGATCGCCACCAGGTCGCTGCCCTGCGCCCGATAGGCCTCGGGCAGCAGCAGCGTGAAACCGTGCGAGAGCGGATAACCGTTGGTCGGGTCGAGCGGCCATTGCGCCGGCGTGATGCCGGGCGGCAGGCCGAAGCACCAGCCCTGGCCGCGCGGGCCGTCGGCCAGGATGCTGCGATGTTCGATCTCCAGGTCATAGGCCTGCATGCGCGAGGCTCCTGTGCGGGTAGAGGCGGCCGCGGCCGGGCGCAACCCCAGGCCCAGCGCCAGGCCCGCCAAGGCCTGCAGCGCGCCGCGGCGGGCGGGGCGTTGCGGCGAATCGGGCGCGTCGGCGTGAGGCTGAGGCATGAGGCGTTGCGGGCGGCTGGCGGAATACGCAACGAGTGTACGGCACGCCCGCCACCCCGCTTCGTCACAGGAGGCAACCGCGTATGAGCGCGTGCTTGCACGCCGTGCTCAGGCGCGCCGTGCCACACGCCATTGCAGCAGCGCGCCGGCCACGCACACGAGGCCGGCCGATCCGGCGAGCGCGGCCACGGGCCACTGCAGCGCGAGCAGCATGCCGCCCGCGGCCGCGCCGATGGCGCTGCCCAGATAGAGCGCGGACTCGTTGAGCGCCACCGCGAGATTGCCGTCGCCATGCGCCTCGCGGGCGCGGATCAGCGCGTCGTTCTGCGGCACCTGCAAGGCCCAGCCGGCCGCGCCCCACAGCGCGATCGGCACCAGCGCCAGCCAGGGTGACACGGCGGCGGCGAGCGGCAGCGCCAGCAGGGCGGCGGCGAGCAATGCCATGATGGCCAGCGCGAGCCGCGCGCCGTGGAAGCGATCGGCCAGCGGCCCGACCAGGATGCTGCCGGCGATGCCGCCCAGCCCCCACACCCACAGGAACGGCGTCACTGACGTGGCGCCGCCGTGGGCGGGCGCGGCCATCAGCGGCGCGAGATAGGTGTACAGGCCCAGGCTCGCCACGGCGGCCAGCAGCGAGACCAGCAGCACCGCGAGCACGTCGCGGTCGGCCAGCAGCCTGAGCTTGTGGCGCAGCGCCAGCGCGGCCGCCGCCGTGAGGGGCGGCAGCCGCAGGGCCAGGCCGAGCAGCGCCACCAGGCCCAGCGACGCCACCAGCCACAGGGCACTGGCCCAGCCATATCGTTGCGCGAGCAACAGGCTGGCGGGCACGCCGAGCACGGTGCCGCTGGCCATGCCGCCCATGATGACGGCGATGGCCTTGCCGCGTCGCGCGGGCGGGCTCACCGATGCGCCGGCCGCGATGCCGGCGGCGAGGTAGACGCCCGCGCCCACGCCGGCGAGGGCCCGCGTCGCGAGCAGCCAGCCGAAGTCGGTGGCGAGCGCGCTGGCGGCATTGGCGAGCACGAACAGCGCGAGCGCGCCCAGCAGGCCGGCCCGCTGCGCGCGCGGCGGCAGCAGCGCCACCACCAGGGGCGAGCCCAGGCCGTAGGCCAGCGTGAAGGCTGTGACCAGTTGGGCGGCGAGCGCCACCGGCACGTCGAACGCGCTCTGCAGCAGCGGAATCAGGCCGGCCATCGCATAGGACGCCATGCCGAGCGCGAACGCGCCCAGGGCCACCAGCGGCACGACGGCCGGCAGCGGGACGGAAGAGGGGGAGACATCACGAGAGCGGGGCACGGCACGATTCCTGGCGGCAAAGCCCGGATTCTGGCGCCCTCGCAAGACCATTACAATTTAGCCGTTTATGCTATTACTGAAGGCAATCCTCTCCCATGCGCACGCTGGAACGAACCCGCGATGAACTGGCCGCGTTCCTGCGCGCGCGCCGCGAACGCCTGAGCCCGGCCGAGCTGGGCCTGCCCGAGGGCGGCCGGCGTCGCACCCCGGGCCTGCGACGCGAAGAGGTGGCCGCGCTCGCCGGGGTGGGCGTCACCTGGTACACCTGGCTCGAACAGGGCCGCGAGATCGGCGTGTCGGCCGGTTTTCTCGACAGCCTCGCGCGCGTGTTGCGGCTCGACGCCTCGGAGCGCCGCCATCTGTTTCTGCTGGCCCACGCGCGGCCGCCGGCCGAGCCCGGCAAGACCTGGTGCGTGGTGCCGCCGCTGGTGGTGCGCCTGATGCACGATCTGGCGCCGCACGCGGCGTACGTGCTCAACCTGCGCTGGGATGTGCTGGCCTTCAACGCAGAGGCCGACCGCCTGTTCGGCTTCGCGCGCCATGCGCCCGGCCGCCGCAATCTGCTGTGGCTGCTGTTCACCGACGGCGCGTTGCGCGAGCGCTTCGCCGACTGGGACGGCGCGGGGCCGCAGATGCTCTCGAGCTTTCGCCGCGACTACGCGCGCGCCACGCAGGAGGCCGACATCCAGGGACTGGTGCAGGAGCTGGGCCGCGTCTCGCCCGAGTTCCAGCAGTGGTGGGGGCGGCACGAGGTGCACGCGCCCTGCGAGGGCACCCGGCGGCTCGCCGTGGACGGGGCCGTGCAGGTCTACGACCACACCTCGCTCACCATCGATGCCGACCGGCATCTGCGCATGGTGGTCTACGCGCGCCAGCAGGCCGCCGAGACCCGGCAGGACTGAGGCCGCGCGCAGCGCGCGCAAAGCAAAGCCCCGGCGCATGCCGGGGCTTTGCATGCGGCGCCGGACCCCGCGGGTCAGGGCTTGACGGGCACGCCGGAGGCCGTGGGGTCTGCCAGCGGAAAGGTCTTGTCGGTCAGGCAGGTGCGCAGCCAGGCGTAGTCTTCGTCGTCGATCACCTCGCCATCGACCTTGGGCAGGTCCCTGGCATAGAGCTCGCCCTGCGGCGCCTCGGGGTTGGTCGTCCAGTGGCCGACCTTGTCGTTGGCGCTCGGGCAGCCGGTGTCGTTGCCATTGAGGTTGCACATCGCGATCAGCCGGGGCTTGCCCTGCTCGACGTTGGCCACGTAGCGATAGGTGTAGGCCGCGTTGGTGGCGAAGTACTCGTCCACGCTGCAGATGCGGTCGCCGTTCTGGTAATGGCGGGTGGCGAAGCAGCCATAGCTGGTGTAGTCGCGCGGCAGCATGTCGCAACTGGTGCGATAGCCGGCGTAGTCGCCGCCGCTGAATTGCGCGAGGAACCGGCGCTGGGCCTGGGCCCGGGCGACCAGCTCGGGCGTGCCGTCCTTGGCCTGCGCGGCGAGGTCGCCGGTGCGGAACTCATACATCTCCAGCGCGGCGTCGACCAGCTCGCGGGCGCCCGGCTTCACGTCGAGCTGCTGCTGCAGGGCGAGCAGGCCGTTGTCGCGCGCCGTGAGCCAGCGGCGCTGGCTGTCGCGCACCATGTCGCGCAGGGTCTCGTCGGGCGCCTTCTTCAGCAGGGCCGCGTACGCGCGGTTCAGATCGGCGTCGGCTTCCTTCAGACGCGGGTCGCTGCAGACGAGCTTGTCGGTCGGGCTCGCCGCCTTGGCGCAGTCGATCGCCATGGCGGGCGCCGCGGCGGCGCACAGCGCGGCGAGCGCGAGGCCGCGCAGCAGGGAGGGCAGGGTGTGCTTCATTGAGAGATCCGGGAAACGGGGGGAAGGCCGGCCCGCGAGCGAGGCCGGCCACGCGTCAGCGGCTGATGACCTCGCTGTCTTCCATGACGATGCGGTAGCCGTCGCGCAGGTTCAGCACGTAGGTGAAGTTCGAGGTGCCGCTCGCGTCGCGCTTGCGCTCCGGGCTCGACACCTTGTAGTCGTAGATGCCGCGCACCAGGCACAGGCCATCCTTGCACTTGGCGGTCAGCGAGCTCTGGTCGACCGTGAAGCGGCGCACCGGCCAGCGTGCGAAATAGCGCTCCTTGTCAGCGATGATCTCCGACTTCGGCCGCACCTTCTTGAAATAGTCCACCTCGTCGGCATAGAACTCGCGCGTGAACTTCATCGCCTGTTCGTTGGACGCGCTGCCGGTCTGGATCATCAGCGCGGCGGCGTTGATCGCGCGCTGCTCGTCGCTCGGGCGGGCCGGGGGCGCCTCGGTGGCGCCGCTCTGCGGCTTGCGCGTGTAGGGGTTGTCGACGGGCGCGTTGGCCGGCGCCTGCGATTGCGGCTGTTGTTGCGGCAACGGCTGCTGCTTGGGCAGCGGCTGCGATGTCTGGGCGGGGGCTTGCGCCGGGGCCTGTGCCGGGGCGCCGCGCGACGGCGCGGCGGTGTCGGCCTGCGCGGTCTGGGTGCCGCCCGCGGTGCGGTTGATGCCGTATTTCTGGATCTCCTGCGGCGAGAAGAAATACATGCTCTTGGACGGCGTGCTGAACATGATGCCCAGCACGTCGGCCGACACGCCGTATTTGGGCAGAGTCGAGACGATGTCGGAGACGCCGAACTGCGCCGCTTCGCCGCTCAGCTCCGGCGCGGAGATCTGGTGCACGCCCAGGCGGCCGTCGGCCACGCGGTACTTGCCGGCGAAGAACACGAACGAGCAGGCCGAGGCGCAGTAGCTGTCGGCCGGGATGTAGGTGTTGAGGCCGCGTTCATACACTTCCTCGGCCACCACCAGGCCGATGTGCACCAGGCCGCCCGGGTTGTCCTGCAGGATCAGCGTCTCGATGGTGGGATGCTCGCGCAGCGCCTTCTTCAGGTTGAGCAGGTCGTTGGCGCCCACGCCGCCCGTGTAGACCAGCAGGCTGGGCTGGCGGCCGAGGTAATAGAACGGGCCGTAGCGCTCGAGATCCTCGGGCGGCTTGGCCGGCTGTTGAGCGGGCTGTTGTGCAGGCTGCTGGGCCGGTTGCTGCGCGGGTTGCTGCGCGGGTTGCTGCGCGGGTTGCTGTGCCGGCTGGCGGCTGGGAAGCTGCGCCGGCTGGGCCTGCACGGCAAGCGCGCCGAGCGAGAGGGCGAGGCCGGTGGCCAAGGTCGTGAGCGTGTGGTTGAGCATCTTCTTCTTCATTCCGGTTGGGCGGATGTGCCGGCCATGCGCAGGCGAACCGCGTGAGGCAGTTTACTGATCGACCGAGCGCATGTCGCAGGTGGTCTCTTCGACAGAGCAGACGCCGCGGAACCAGGCGCGCCGCGTGACGCGCTCCGACGGCGGCAGGGGTTCGAACTTCCGGTCGACGAGCAGCGCGTAGTCGAGCAGCAGCCAGTCGCCATCGCAGGCCAGGATCTGTCGTATCGCGCCGCGCTCGGTGAGCCAGTCCTGGCCCAGGTCCAGCAGGCGGGCGCTGGCGGGATCGGGGCGCGCATAGCCGCGTGCCGACTGGATGCCGACCCTGGCCTCGCTGGCGCGGATCCAGCCGCTGCCGGCCGGCACCGGCCGAGGCTTGGTGCTGTTGTCGTCGTTGGCGCCCGTGATGTGCAGCCAGCCGTCGCGCGCCTCGGTCACCTGGAAGCCGACGCTGTAGTAGTCGTCGTCGGTCTCGGGCGCGTCATCGGCGCCCGTGGTCGGCAGCGTGCCGATCGCGGGCGCGTCGTCGGCGGGCGCCGCGCGCAGCGTGATCGAGGGCAATTCGTTGTTGGTCCACGCGTAGAAGTCGCAGGCGGTGGGGCCCGGCACGGCCGGCACCTCGGCCGCGGCAGGCTGGGCGCGCGCGGGCACGGCCGGCGCCAGCGCGAGCGTCATGGCCAGGATCAAGGCAGTGCTTCTAGCGGTCGTGCCGGCTCGTGTTGTCATCACCTCGAGGCCCGCGTGGTTGCGAGCACAACATTTTAGGGGCAAGCGGGGCGCGGCGGCCCCGCCTCGTCAATCGGGATCGGCGGCCTCCAGGATCTCCTGGCCCGTCCGCACGCCTGCGCCGGGCATCCGCGCGTGGCGCAGAGGCGAGGCGAAGGGGAGGCGCTGCATTTTGACCCAGGCGCGGCCCGCCACGCGCCCGAGAATGAAACGAAATCCAACATGGCGCAACGCGAGGCTGCCGCGATGCGCGAACGAACCCCTGCCGCGCGGCGCGGCGGCGGCGCCACAATGACCCTGCGCGGCGCGCGGTTCGTCATCCGCCTGCAGCCTCGCGCTGCTAAACTTCAGTCTTCCTTTGGGGAGTAGCCTCCGGTTCCTGCGGAGCCGGGCGCGCGTCAACACTCTTGGCCGACAGGCCATGGCGCGTGCAGCCCGAGCGGCCTGGCGAGACCATAGATTCCTGACGAGCCTTGCCGGGCGACGTCAGGCGATCTATGTCTACGCGCCCGGCACCGAATCTCCTCTTCCATGAATCTGTTTTCCACGATCGTTCTCGCGTTCGCGATGTCGACCGATGCCTTCGCGGCCGCGGTCGGAAAGGGCGCGGCCCTGCACAAGCCCAGGTTGCGCGAAGCCCTGCGCACCGGTCTCATCTTCGGCGTGATCGAGGCGATCACGCCCGTCATCGGCTGGGCCCTGGGCTCGGTGGCCGCCCAGTATGTGGCGGCCTGGGATCACTGGATCGCCTTCGGCATGCTCTGTATCCTGGGCGCGCTCATGATCCGCAATGGCTTCGCCAAAGACGAGGAAGACGCCGCGCCCGTGACCCGCCACTCCTTCTGGCTGCTGGCCGCCACCGGGTTTGCCACCAGCATCGACGCGATGGCCGTGGGCGTGGGCCTGGCCTTCATCGACAACAACATCGTCATCACCGCGCTCGCGATCGGTCTCGCCACGATGCTGATGGTGTCGATCGGCGTGATGGTGGGCCGCTTCATCGGCGGCGTGGCCGGCAAGCGCGCCGAGATGCTCGGCGGCCTCGCCCTGATCGGCATCGGCTGCACCATCCTCTACGAACATCTGCACGCCGCCGCGCCCGCGCTCTGACCTCCGCGCAGCCCGGCCCCGCGCCGCCCCTCCGGGCGGCGTTTTCGTTTGGGGCGCGAGCGCCGCCGGTGTCTTGACCCGCCCCGCGCGCTTCGATTAATCTCGGTTCGACATTAAGGAACTTATGTTCCGTTTTATGGAACTTTGATGAGCATTCTCGACGGCGTCCAGCGCGTGCTTTCGCTTTATGCGGAAGGCGCCACGGAGCTCAGCTTCACCGAAGTAGCCAGCCGGCTGGCCCTGCCCAAGAGCAGCGCGTCGCGCCTGCTCAACCAGATGCAGACCTACGGCCTGCTCGACCAGGATCCCGCCTCGCGCCGCTATCGCGCGGGCGCGCTGCTGGCGCAGGCGGTGCGCGCCGGCATGGCCGCCACGCCGCTCGACGAAGCCTGCCGCGCGGTGCTGGCGCGCCTGTCCGACAGCTCGGGCCTCACCGCCTATCTGTCCACGCTGAACCAGAACGAGACCGTGGTGCTGCAACGCCTGAACGGCTCGCATCCGGTGCAGGTGCTGTCGCCGCCGGGCTCGCGCCGCGCCGCCGCCGATACGGCCATGGGCCGGGCGCTGCTGGCGCGCCTGAGCTATGCCGAGTTCCAGTCGCTGTACGGCGCGCAACCCGACGCGGCGCTGCCGGTCGAGGGGCGCGACTGCCCGGCCACGGTGGGCGAGCTCGCCGCGCGCGTGGCGCAGATCCGCGCCGAGCGCTGCGCGGTCGCGATCGACCAGGCCATGCCCGGCATCGGCGCGGTCGCGGCCGCCGTGCGCGACCCCGCCACCGGCGAGCTGCGTGGGCTGTGCCTGTCGTTCGTGTCGTTCCAGGCCGACGCGGCGCGCGTGGCCGAGCTGCGGCAGTCCGTGCTGGAGCAGGTCGGCGCGCTCGGCCGCGAGTTGCACGATCCCTTCTGGCAAGGCTGAAGGCCCGGCGCAGCCGCCTCCCTTTTTTGCATGCCGGACCGCCCACGCGCGGCCGGCGTCTCACTCGGAATCCCTTCCATGAATCTTCTGCTTCTGAGCAATTCCAGCAGCGATGCGGGCTATCTGGTCCATGCGCTGCCCGACATCCGCGAACTGATCGCCGGGCTGCCCGCGGGCGCCTCGGCCGTGTTCGTGCCGTTTGCCGGCGTGACCCGTGACTGGGACACCTACACCACGCTGGTGAGCGACGCGCTGGCCCCCACCGGCCTCGCGGTGCAGGGCCTGCACCGCGCCGCCGACGCCCGCGCCGCGCTCGAGCACGCCGCCCTCGTCATCGTGGGCGGCGGCAACACCTTCAACCTGCTGGGCGAGCTGCGCCGCCAGGGCCTGCTCGACGTGGTGGCCGCGCGCGTGCGCGCCGGCACGCCCTACCTGGGCTGGAGCGCCGGCGCCAATCTCGCCTGCCCCACGATCTGCACCACCAACGACATGCCGATCACCGATCCGGGCGGCTTCGGCGCGCTCGGCCTGATCCCGTTCCAGATCAACCCGCACTACACCAACGCGCACCCGCCCGGCCACCGTGGCGAGACGCGCGCGCAGCGCCTGGCCGAGTTCTGCGCCAAGAACCCCGCGATGCCGGTGCTGGGCCTGCCCGAAGGCACCGGCCTGCGCGTGCGCGGCGCCGCGCTGACGCTGGTCGGGCCCTACGAGGCCACGCTGTTCCTGGGCCCGCAGGCGCCCGTGCAGTTGGCCCCGGGCGCCGTCGAGGTGCCGGCATGAAGCAGGTCATCGATACCATTGAGCTGCTGTCGTCGGCCCACGTGACGGGCGAGTCGGTCGCCGCCGTGCTGCGCGCCGCGGGCCGCTGCGAGGTCGAGGTCACCCCCCTCGCGCGCGACGGCCTCGCCACCGATTTTCTTTCGATCGTGATCCCCGGCGCCGATGCCAGCGCGCCGCAGCTCGGCATCGTCGGCCGTCTCGGCGGCATCGGCGCGCGTCCGGCCGTCACGGGCCTGGTGTCCGACAGCGACGGCGCGGTGGTCGCCATCGCGGCCGCGCTCAAGATCATGGCCATGGCCGCCCAGGGCGACGTGCTGCCCGGCACCGTGCGCATCCGCACCCACATCTGCCCGCGCGCCGGCACGCGCCCGCACCATCCCGTGCCGATGATGCGTTCGCCCTTCCCGATGCGCGAGATGATGTCGCACGAAGTCGACCCCGCCATGCAGGCGATCCTGTCGGTCGACACCACGCGCGGCAATCGTCTCGTGAACCAGCGCGGCGTGGCGCTCACGCCCGTGGCCAAGCAGGGCTATCTGCTGCGCATTCCCGAAACCCTGCTCGACCTGATGGGCTGGGTCAGCGGCCAGCTGCCGATCACGCTGCCGCTCACCACGCAGGACATCACGCCCTACGAAAACGGGCTGTGGCACGTGAACTCGCTGATGCAGCCGGCCATCGTCACCGACGCGCCGGTGGTCGGCGTGGCGCTCACCGCGCAGACCACCGTGCCCGGCTGCGCCACCGGCGTCACCAACGCGGTGGACGCCGACGTCGCCATGCGCTTCTGCATCGAGGTCGCCAATCTGTACGGCCAGGGCGTGCTGAAGTTCTTCGACGAAGCCGAATGGCAGGCGCTGCAACGCCGCTACGGCTCGATGGCGCATCTGCAGACGCTGGGCCACGGCGACGCGGGCGCGGCATGAGCACCGCCGCGCGCCGCGTGGCGTTCTTCACCATCGGCCAGTCGCCGCGCAGCGACGTCGTGCCCGAAATGGCGCCGCTGCTAGGCGCGCACGTGGGCATCGACGAGTTCGGCGCGCTCGACGCACTGGACGGCGCGGCGCTCGAGGCCATGCGGCCGCGGCCCGGCGCCTACCGCTTCGCCACGCGCATGCGCGACGGCGCGCAGATCGAGCTCGACAAGCAGGCCGCCGAGACGCGCCTGGCCGAGATCATGGGCCTGGCGGATACCCAGGGCTACGACGTGCTGGTGCCGCTGTGCACCGGCACCGCCATCGCGCCCATGCGCACGCTGGTGGTCGAGCCGCAGCAGGTGGTGGACCATCTGATCGCGGGCCTGTCGGGCCACTGCCGCCGCATCGGCCTGGTGGTGCCGCTGGCCGCGCAGGTGGACGCCTTTCACCTGGCCACGCCGCTCGCCTGCGAGACCCGCGTCGTGCATGCCTCGCCCTACGAGCCGGATGCGGCGCGCGCGCAGGCCAGCTTCGAGGCCGCCGGCCGCGCGCTGGCCGACTGCGACCTCATCGTGCTGCATTGCATGGGCTATGCGGAACGCATGCGGCGCGCCACCGCGCAGGCATCGGGCCGGCCGGTGCTGCTGTCCAACCGCATGGTGGCGCAGTCGCTCGCCCAGATTCTGGAATAAAGCAGAAACGCCGTCCCGCCCAGGCGGGCGCGGCGCGAGGAGACCTTGCCGTCTTCGTCAATCAAGTCACAGGAGTGTCGTTTCATGTTCAGCCGTACCCTGCATCGCGCCGCTGGCGCCCTGTTCGCCGCCAGCACCCTGGCCGCCGCCACCCCCGTCCTGGCGGCCGACGCCTGGAAGCCCACCAAGCCCGTGCGGCTGCTGGTGGGCTTCGCGCCCGGCGGCTCCGCGGACCTGCTGGCCCGCATGCTGGCCGAGCCGCTGTCGCAGCGCCTGGGCCAACCCGTCGTGGTCGAGAACCTCGCCGGCGCGGGCGGCAACATCATGGCCTACCGCCTGAGCCAGTCGGCCAACGACGGCTACGCCATCGGCATCGCCGCGGCCGGCTCGATGGCCATCACGCACGTGCTCAATCCCAAGGGCACCAACTACAAGCCCGCCGACTTCACGCCGATCACGCTGGTGGCCACGCAGCCCAACGTCGTGATCGTCAACAAGGACGTGCCGGCCAACACGCTGCCCGAGCTGAAGGAATACTTCCAGAAGACGCCGACCGCCACCTATGGCACGGCCGGCGTGGGCATCTCGAATCACCTGATCGCCGAGACCATGCTGTACAAGCTCGGCGTGAAGGTGCCGCACGCCGCCTACCGTGGCGCGGCCCCCGTGATCACCGACCTGCTGGGCGGCCACATCGCCATGACCATGGACAACATCTCGACCGCCGCGCCGCTGGTGCAGCAGGGCAAGGTGAAGGCCATCGGCGTGGCGTCGATCAAGCGCGCGCCGCAGCTGCCGAACGTGCCGACGCTCGACGAGCAGGGCCTGACCGGCTTCAACATGCCGACCTGGCAGGGCGTGTTCGCCCCGGCCGGCCTGCCCGCCGAGGCGCGCGAGACCTACTACGCCGCGTTGCAGGACGTGCTGAAGCAGCCCGCGCTGATCGAGAAGATGGCCACGCTGGGTTCGGAGCCGGTCACCGGCATGAGCTCGGCGCAGTTCGGCGAATTCCTGGAGAAGGATCGCCAGCAGTGGGCCGACATCGTCAAGGCGGCCAACATCAGCCTCGAGCAGTGACCGCGCTGCCGCGCATTGCGCGGCGGCTTAAGCGACGACGCCAGGCCCGCGGGCCTGGCGTTTTTTTTGCGCGCGCCACATTGACGGCATAGCACACGCGCATGACGCGGGTTTTGCGCCTGCGCGTCATTTACATTGCGTCGGCCCGATGCCACAGAAAATCCGGTGTTTTTCGATGCATCCCGGGTAATCCCGCGTCTGTCACTGAAATTAAAAATGGCGTCCCTAGGATGCGTTCCTGTCATGCGCGCTGCGGTGGTTGACGCAAGGTCCGAGCCGATGCGCATGCTTCTTCAATTAATGGGATACCTCCAATGAAAAAGACTTTGCTCGGCGCTGCCGTTCTGGCCGCCATGGCTGGCACCGCCCAGGCGGAAACCTCCGTGACGCTCTATGGCCTGATCGACACCGGTATCGGTTATCAGCGCATCAAGGGTGGTGACGATCATCAATCGAAGTTCGGCATGGCCAACGGCGTGTCGAGCGGCTCGCGTTGGGGCCTGCGCGGTTCCGAAGACCTGGGCGATGGCCTGAGCGCTGTCTTCGTGCTGGAAAGCGGCTTCAACTCCGCCAACGGCCAATCGGGCCAGAACAGCCGCCTGTTCGGCCGTCAAGCCACCGTCGGCCTGAAGAGCAGCTCGTGGGGCCAACTGGACTTCGGCCGCCAGACCAACATCGCCTCGAAGTACTTCGGCGCGATCGATCCGTTCGGCGCCAGCTACGGCCAGGCCAACATCGGCAACGCCTTCAGCGCCGCCAACACCGTCCGCTACGACAACATGGTCATGTACCAGACCCCGTCGTTCAGCGGCTTCCAGTTCGGCGCCGGTTACTCGTTCAACGTGGCCGACACGACCGCCGCCCAGACCGGCTTCGCCACCGCCGACAACACCCGCGGCATCACCGCCGGCGCCCGCTACGTCAACGGCCCGCTGAACGTGGCCCTGTCGTACGACCAGCTGAACCTGTCGAACAACGTCGACACCGAAGCCACGCCCAAGCAGTGGATCCTCGGCGCTTCGTACGACTTCGAAGTCCTGAAGCTGGCCCTGGCCTTCAGCCAGACGCGTGACGGCTGGTTCGGCGGCCAAGGCATCAACGCCTTCGGCAGCGGCACCGCCAGCGCCGCCGGCTTCGGCTCGAACGTGGCGGCCGACGGCTTCCGCGCCAACTCCTACCTGGTCGGCCTGAGCCTGCCGATCGGCGGCGCCAGCAACCTGCTCGCTTCGTGGCAGCGTTCGGCGCCCAAGAACGACAAGCTCAATGGTGACGACGCCACGCTGAACGTGTTCAGCATCGGCTACACCTACGACCTGTCCAAGCGCACCAATCTGTACGCGCTCGGTTCGTACGCCAAGAACTTCGCCTTCCAGGAAGACGTGAAGAGCACCGTGGCGATCGTGGGCGTTCGCCACCGCTTCTAAGCGGACCTGCACCCCGCGGCGCACCTTCGCCGCGCCGCGGGGCGCTCCCGAACCGGGTTCGGGTGAGTGGGCTGGACGTCTTACCCGGCCACAGACGCGAAAAAGGCGGCCACCTCCCTAGCTCCACCGCCAGCCTGCTCTCCCGAATCCGGTTTTCCCGTCGCGCCGCCTCCGGCGCGATCGCAACGGCCGCGCGCCGCACCGGCGCATTCCCGCGGCGTTGCCGTCTCCCCTCCCTGCCATGACGGTCGCGCGACACTGCGCGCGAACGGCCTGCCGGCACGTCTCGCGCGGCCCGCGCGCGCGTGTTGTTTGTCCATCGTTCGTCCGATCCCGAGGCCGGCGCGGCCACGGTGCGCGAGCCTCAATACCCACATTTCGTTCCCCGCGATCATCGCCTTGATCGTCCGATATTCCGGCGTTTTTTGCGTGTAGCCGACATCGTATGTCCGAGATCCCGGGCAGGCCGCAGACATAAAAATTGGTGTCCCTAGGATGCATTGGCAGTCATGCGCGGCGGGCGCGACGCGAGGTCCGAGCCGTCGTGCGCATGGTTCCTCGACCAAAGGGAAATCTCCAATGAAAAAGTCTTTGCTTTGCGCCGCGATCCTTGCCGCCATGACCGGCTCCGCGCACGCGGCCACCGTCACCCTCTATGGCGTGATCGATACCGGCATCGGCTATCAGAAGATCACGGGCGAAGGTGTATCCCAATCGAAGTTCGGCATGGTGTCGGGCACGATCAGCGGTGGGCGCTGGGGGTTGCGCGGCACCGAAGACCTGGGCGACGGCCTGAGCGCGATCTTCGCGCTCGAAGCGGGCTTCAATCCGCTCAACGGCAAGCCCGGCCAGGGCCGCCGGGCCTTCGGCCGCAAGGCGCTGGTCGGGCTCAGCAGCCCGGATTGGGGCAAGATCGAGCTCGGCCGCCAGGACAACATCACCTCGCTCTACTTCGGTGACGTCGATCCGTTCGGCTGGGGCCAGTCCTGGTTCGGCGCGTCGTTCAGCTCGGCCAACTCGCGCTACGACAACATGGTGATGTACCAGAGCCCCAGCATCAACGGCTTCCAGTTCGGCGCCAACTATTCCTTCAACGTCGACGACAACAACATCGGCCAGTCGGGCTACGCCAACGCGGCCAACACCCGCGGCATCGGCGCCGCGCTCAAGTATTCCAACGGCCCCCTGTTTGCCGCGCTGGCCTACGAAGAGCTGCGCATGTCCGACAAGGTCACCGATCCCGCCACGCCCCGCGCGTGGAGCCTGGGCGCGGCCTATGACTTCGAGGTGATCAAGCTGGCGGCCGCCGTCGGCCAGACCCGCGACGGCTGGTTCGGCGGCCAGGGCATCAACATCTTCACCGGCAGCGGTCCCAAGAACTCGGTCGACTTCCCCGACACCCAGTCGCTCCCGGGGCTCAAGGTGACAGGCTACATGTTCGGCGGCAGCATGCCGGTGGGCGGCTCCGGCAAGCTGATGGCAACGTGGCAGCGCGCGGTGCCCAACGCCGGCGATGCCACGATGGACATGTACAGCCTTGGCTACAACTACGACATCTCCAAGCGCACCAATGTCTACGCCATGACCTCCTACGCGAAGAACTTCGCCTTCGAGGAGGGCCAGTCGAGTACGGTGGTGGTGGTCGGTCTGCGGCACCGCTTCTGATCCCGGCAAACCCCGCGCCTCACCGCGGGGTTTGTCTTTACCGCATTCGGGTGAGCGGGCTGGACGTCTTACCCGGCCACAGACGCGAAAAAAGCGGCCACCTCCCTAGCTCCACCTTCAGCCCGCTCTCCCGAGCCCGGTATCCCCGTCGCGCCACACGCTGGCGCGATGCCTCAGGGGCCGACACGGGCGCGCCGCGCGCCCACTTCCCGGCCTTCGCGCTGCGCGCGCCCTTCCTGCCCCTCGCGCCCCTCGCGCCGTTCGCGCCGCAGCACTTGCGGCGGCACGCCGAAGCCGCGCATGAACACCTCTCGCATGTGGCGCCGGTCACGAAAACCGGTTTCGCGCGCAACCACCTCGAGCGGATGACGGCTGCGTTCGATCATCAGGCGCGCCGCTTCCAGGCGCAGGCCTTCGATGGCGCGTGCGGGCGACTGGCCGGTCTCGGCGCTGAACACCCGGCTGAACTGGCGCGGGCTCAGGTTCGCCACCGCCGCGAGGTCTTCCACGCTCAGCGGCGCGGCCAGGTGCGCCCGCGCATGGTCGAGCGCGCGCTGGATGCGGTCCGACTTGGGCGCGAGCCGCAGCATCTCGGAATGCTGCGACTGGCCGCCCGAGCGCTGCTGGTGCATGACCAGGCGGTGCGCCACCGCGCGTGCCGCGTCGGCGCCGAGATCCTTCTCCACCATGCCCAGCGCCAGGTCCATGCCCGCCGTCATGCCGGCCGAGGTCCACATCGGCCCGTCGACGATGTAGATCGGATCCGGCTCGACCTGGATCGCCGGGTGGCGCGCCTGCATGGCGTCGGTATAGCCCCAGTGCGTGGTGGCGCGGCGGCCGTCGAGCAGGCCGGCCTCGGCCAGCAGCAGGCCGCCGGTGCACAGGCCGGCCACGCGCCGTGCGCGGGTCGCGGTGTGGCGCAGGAATGCCAGCAGTTCGGCCGAGGGCGGATGGGCGTACGGCGTGATGCTGCCGGTGACCATCCAGGTGTCGGCGCGGCTGCGCGACGACAGCGGGCGCGTCAGGATCGAGGTGCCCGAGGAGGAGCGGCGCTCGCCGCCGCCGGGCGACAGATTGTCGACCGCGTAGAACGGCTCGCCGTGCAGCATGTTGGCAAACTCGAACACGGCCTGCGTGCCCAGCGCCAGCATTTGAAAGCCGTCCGAGATGACATAGCCGATGCGGTGCATGGCACGATTCCTTGAGCGTTGTCCTGAATCACTACCTTATACGTCATTTGAGACATCCGCGCCGCGGTCCAGAATGGCTTCCATACCGCGGCGAGTCTCCGCCGCCCCTTCAAGGAACGACCATGAACACCGCCATCCCCCGCCTCGGCACCGCCCTCATCACCGGCGCCTCGTCCGGCATCGGCGCCCTGTACGCCGACCGCCTGGCCCGCCGTGGCCACGACCTGATCCTGGTGGCGCGCAACCGCGAACGCCTCAATGCGCTGGCGCAGTCGCTGTCGGCGCGCACCGGGCGCGCGGTCGAGGTGCTGGTGGCCGACCTCGGCACGCGCGACGGCGTGGCGCAGGTGGAGCGCAAGCTGCGCGAGGACGCCAGCATCAGCCTGCTCGTGAACAACGCCGGCATCGGCACGCACACGCCGCTGCTGGAAAGCGACGTGGACACGATGGAGCGCATGATCGCGCTCAACGTGACCGCGCTCACGCGCCTGAGCTATGCCGCGGTGCCGGCCTTCGTGGCGCGCGGCGCGGGCGCGCTCATCAATATCTCGTCCATCGTAAGCCTCGCGCCGGAGGTGCTCAACGGGGTGTACGGCGGTTCCAAGGCGTTCGTCACGGCGTTCAGCCAGTCGCTCAACCGCGAGCTGGACGGCACGGGCGTGCGGGTGCAGGCCGTGCTGCCGGGCGCCACGGCGACCGAGTTCTGGGCCAACGGCGGCCTGCCGGTCGAGAATCTCGACGCCCGCATCGTGATGCGCGCCGAAGACCTGGTGGACGCGGCCCTGCTCGGCTTCGACCGCGGCGAGCGCGTCACGATCCCGTCGCTGCACGACGCTTCGGCCTGGGAAGCCTACGAGTCGGCGCGCCAGGCCATGGCGACGCAGTTGTCCAGCAACACCGTGGCGGCCCGCTACGCGCCGGCCTGAATGCCCCGACGGACCCGGCCCGGCCTGGGCGCCGCATGCCGGGCCGCGCTGCTCAGCGCGACGGCCGGGTCTGCGTGAGGCCGGTGGGCGGGCCGTCGATGGCGGTCCAGCCGCCGTCCACCGCCAGGCTGCTGGCGCTGATGTAGCTGGCCGCGTCCGAGGCCAGGAAGGCCACGGCCGCGCCCACCTCGTGGGCCTCGCCCCAGCGGTTGAGCACCGTGTGGCCGGCGTAGGCACGATGGATCTCCGGCCTTTCCTTGAGCGGCGCGGTCAGCCGGGTTTCGATCACGCCCGGCATGACCGCGTTCACGCGCACGCCGAACGGGCCGGCCTCGGCGGCAAAGGCCTTGACCAGCTGCTCGATGCCGGCCTTGGTGGCGGCGTAGACGCCCAGGCCCGGCTCGATCGTGACGGCGCGCATCGACGAACACAGGATCAGGCTGCCCGCGCCCTGCGCCATCATGGGCCGGCCGAACGCGCGCATCACGCGGAAGGCGCCCTTGAGATTGAGGTCGACCACCTGGTCGAACTCGGCCTCGGTGGTGTCGACGATCAGCTTGCGGATGTTCAGCGCGGGCGTGGCCACGGCCACGTCGATGCGGCCGTGCTCGGCGAGCGCGCGCGCCGCGAGTGCCTCGATGGCGGCGCCGTCGGCGGCGTCGCAGACGGCCCAGGTGGCGGCGGCGCCGATCTGCGTGGCCGTGGCGCGCGCGCCGTCCTCGTCGCGGTCGGCGCACAGCACGCGCGCGCCCAGCTCGGCCAGCGCGAGCGCGCTGGCCTGGCCGATGCCGGATGCGGCGCCGAGGACGACGGCGATCCTGCCGTCGAGGCGAAAGCGGTCGGAGTAGAAGCTCATGATGTCGGGGCAAGGGACGGGGAAGGCCGCGAGCCTAGCGCGCCGGCATGACGCCCGCGCGACAGGCCGTGGCACCGTTGCGGGATAATGGGGCCCGGCGCCGCCACCAGCGGGCCCTCGAGCCTGGAACCACACGCATGAATCCTGACACCGAAATCGCCGCCGTGCAAAGCTGGCACGCCCACGTCTACTTCGATGGCGCCACGCGCGACGCCGCCTGGGCGCTGCGCGGGCGCATCGAGGCCGCGTTCGGCGCGCGCATCGAGATGGGGCGCTTCCATGAGCGGCCGGTCGGGCCGCATCCTTGCTGGAGCTACCAGGTCGCGTTCGCGCCGGCCGAGCTCGCCCCGCTCCTGACCTGGTTCGCGCTGCACCATGCGGGGCTGGACGTGTTCCTGCATCCCAACACGGGCGACGCGCTGCGCGACCACCGCGACCGCGCGGTATGGGTCGGCCGCAGCCACGTGCTGGCGCTGGACGCCTTCGGCGCCTGAGGCGGCGAAGGCCAGGTCGCCATCCGGTTGTCCGCGCAACCGGTTGCGGATCAGGGTAGATCCCGATCCTGGCGGTCCTCGGGGTGGCGGTCATCCGACCAACCCGGGTCGGCCCGCGCCGCCCGGGTTTGGCCGCCGGCGGCCGATCAGTAGGTCTTGTACGGCAGGAACTTGCCGCTCATCACGATCTGCACGCGGTCGCCCTTGGGGTCGGCCTCGCGCGAGAGGTCCATCTTGAAGTCGATGGCGCTCATGATGCCGTCGCCGAACTCCTCATGGATCAGCGCCTTGAACGTGGTGCCGTAGACGCTCACCAGTTCGTAGAAGCGGTAGATCAGCGGATCGGTCGGCACCGAGGTGGGCAGCGAGCCCTTGTAGGGCACGACCTGCAGCTGGATCACGGCGTCGGCCGGCAGGTCCAGGATGCGGGCGGCCGCCAGGGCCTGTTCCTCGGTCATGGTCATCTGGCCGAGCAGCGCGGCCGTGGTCCATTCCTTGCTCTGGCCGACTGCCTCGGCGATGGCGGGCCAGCTCAGCTTCTTCTCCAGCTTGCGGGTGACGACGAGTTCGGTGACTTCATTGCGGGTCATCATGGTGGGCTCCTTTGTCGGGGAAATGCCGGGGGTCAATGCGCGGCCTTGTCGACCAGGAAGTCGACCAGGTGGTTGCGAATCTCGTAGTAGCGCGGTTCGTGGTGCAGGCTGGCGCGGGTCCGGTCGCGCGGCAGGTCCACGTCCACCGCCTCGGCGATGCGGGCGTGCGGGCCGGCGCTCATGAGCAGGATGCGGTCGGACAGCAGGATGGCCTCGTCCACGTCGTGCGTGATCATGAAGACGGTCTGCTGCGTGGCGGCCACGATGCCGCGCAGCTCGTCCTGGATGGTGCCGCGCGTGAGCGCGTCGAGCGCGCCGAAGGGCTCGTCGAGCAGCAGCATCTTGGGCTGGATGGCGAAGGCGCGCGCAATGCCCACGCGCTGCTTCATGCCGCCCGAGAGTTCGCTCGGGCGTTTGTCGAGCGCCTGCTTCAGGCCCACCATCTCCAGGTAGCGCACGCTGTGCTCGCGCACCTGCTCGCGCGTCTTGTCCGGCCAGCGCGAGCGCACGCCGAACTCGACGTTCTGCAGCGCGGTCAGCCAGGGCAGCAGGGCGTGCGCCTGGAACACAACGCCGCGCTCGAGCGACGGCCCGGCGATCTCGCGGCCATCCATGATGACCACGCCGTCGCTGGCCTGGTCGATGCCGGCCAGGATGTTGAGGATGGTGGTCTTGCCGCAGCCGGAATGGCCGATCACGCAGACGAACTGGCCGCGTTCGATGCCGAAGTCGATCTGGTCGAACACCGGGGGCTGCGGCTTGCCGTTGCGGCCGGGGTAGTGCTTGGCCAGGCCCTGGACCTGCAGGAAGGGAGTGCGCATGGCGTCAGTCCTTGTAGCTCACGAGCCGCGCGGCGCGCGCCAGCACGGTGTCGAGCAGCATGCCGATCAGGCCGATGAAGAGAATGGCGCAGATGATGTTGCTGATCGACAGGTTGTTCCATTCGTTCCAGACGAAGTAGCCGATGCCGGTGCCGCCGATCAGCATCTCTGCGGCGACGATCACCAGCCAGGCGATCCCCACCGAGATCCGCATGCCGGTCATGATGGTGGGCGCGGCCGCGGGCAGCACCACCTGCAGCGCGGTGCGCAGCCGCGACACCTCCAGCGTGCGCGCCACGTTGAGCCAGTCCTGGCGCACCGAGCCCACGCCGAAGGCGGTGTTGACCAGCATGGGCCACAGCGAGCAGATGAAGATCACGAAGATGGCCGAGGTGTTGGCATCCTTGATGGTGTAGAGCGCGAGCGGCATCCAGGCCAGCGGCGAGATCGGCTTGAGCACCTGGATGTAGGGGTCGAAGGCGCGATACACCACCGGCGACATGCCGATCAGGAAGCCCAGCGGGATCGCCACCAGCGCCGCCAGCAGGAAGCCGGTGAGCACGCGCAGGATCGAGTGGCCCAGCTGCACGCCGATGCCCTTGTCGTTCGGCCCCCGGTCGTAGAACGGATCGCGCAGGTGCTGCCAGAGCTGCGCGCCCACCTCCGCCGGCCCCGGGAACGGCGTCTTCGCGCCGCTGGCGGCGGCGTTGCCGACCAGCGCCGCGTAGGCGGGATCCACCGTCGCGGTGCCGGCCTCCGGCCGTGTCGCGACGTGCCACACCGCCAGCAGCAGCAACAGCAGGCTCAGCGACAGGGCGGCGGCGCGGGCCCGCACGCGCGTAGCGACTGCGCTCATCCGCCCCTCCGGATCGCGAAGCTGGCGAGATACGCGTCGGGCTGGGTCGGATCGAAGGGCTTGCCCATGACCGAGAAGGCCTTGCTGGTGCCCTCGGGCGGCGTCAGGCCGGCCTCGCGCATCAGCCGCACCGCATCCGTGGCGAGGAACACCTCGCTCGCGACGCGGGCGTAGTCGATGTCGCCCTTGACCTGGCCCCAGCGCTTCATCTGCGTCAGGATCCAGACCGCGAACGACTGCCACGGCATGGGATCGAAGTCGATGCGCTCGGGCACCGTCAGCACGTTGCCCAGGCCGTCGGCGAAGGTGCCCGTCAGCACCTGTTCGACCACGGTCACGGGCTGGTTCAGGTAGTTCGGCGTGCTGATGGCCGCGGCGATCTCCTTGCGGTGCGCGGCCTGGCGCGCATAGGCCGTGGCCTCGATGATGGCCTTGAGCAGCGCCTGGTAGGTGTTCGGCATGCTGGTCACGAACTGCTTGCTGGCCGCGAACGCGCAGCAGGGGTGGCCGTCCCAGATCGCCTTCGACAGCGTATGGATGAAGCCCACGCCGTCGTACACGGCGCGCTGGTTGACCGGATCGGGCGCGAGAAAGCCGTCGATGTTGTCGGCGCGCAGGTTGGCCACCATCTCGGGCGGCGGCACCGAGCGGATCTGCACGTCGGTATCCGGGTCGAGGCCGTGCTCGGCCAGGTAGTAGCGCAGCAGATAGTTGTGCATCGAATAGTCGAACGGCACCGCCAGGCGGAAGCCCTTCCACATCTTCGGATCGCGCTTGTCCTTGTGCTTGACCGACAGCGTGATGGCCTGGCCGTTGATGTTCTCCACGGCCGGCATGGTCCAGGGCACGGCGCTGCTGGTGCCCGAGCCCAGCGTGATGGCCAGCGGCATGGGCGAGAGCATGTGGGCCGCGTCGTACTCGCCCGACATGGCCTTGTCGCGGATCAGCGCCCAGCCGGCGGTCTTCACCACCTCCACGTCCAGGCCCTGCTTGGCATAGAAGCCCATGGGGTGCGCCATGATGATGGGCGTGGCGCAGGTGATCGGAATGAAGCCGACCTTGAGCTTCTGCTTCTCGAGCGGGCCGACCGACTGTGCGAAGGCCTCCTTGGCCGCGGCGAGCGGGAACAGCGCGGCCACGGCGGCCATCGCGGTGCCGGAGCCCACGGCGCGCAGGAAGCGGCGGCGCAACACATCGTCCGGGAACAGCGCGCGCATCACGGCGCCTTCCACCGCGCGGTCGCTCAGCGCGTCGCCGGCGAGCGCCCGGTCGTGGTCGTCCTGGCTGGCATGGCGGCCGCAGGCGCAGCCCAGGCGGGCGCGGGCATCGAAGGGATTGCGAAACAGAGACATGGCGGGCTCCGGTCGGATCAGAGGGGTTGCGGGAGAGGGTGCGCAGGCGTGGCGTATTCCACGTCTTCGCGGTAGAGCGCGTGGGCGACGCGGTAGTCCAGCACGCGGGCCACTTCGTCGATGAGGCCTTCCGGGTAGCCCGCGCGGCGCAGCAGGTGCAGGCCCAGGTCGGTGCCGGCCGCGGGGCCGGCCGAGCTGATGAGGCGGCCGCTGTCGACCAGCCGGGCCCGCCGTGTGCGGCAGCCCGGCGCCAGCATCTCGAGTCGCTCGATCGGCGCGCAGCCCAGGTGCGAGGCCTCGAGGCGGTCGGGCTCCTTGCGGCTGGTGGCGCTCTGGCCGTCGAGCAGTCCCATGGCGGCGTAGACCCACGCGCCCGAGCCGGTGCTGGCCAGCAGGCAGGTCTCGGGCAGCGCGGCGATGTAGCCGTGCAGCTTGCGGTTGTGCATCTGCTGGCGCGCGCCGGCGCCGCCGGGCACCAGCAGGGCGTCGATCGCGGGCGCGTCGCCGAGCGCGTAACCCGGCATCAGCGTCAGGCCGCTCGCGGTGCTGACCGGCTGCAGGGTGTCGGCGATCACGCACACCTCGATCTCCGGATCGAAGCGCCGCGCGACCGACAGCACGCCATGCGGCGCGGCATAGTCGAGCACTTCGGCGTCGCGATACACGTACACGCCGAGGCGAAAGCCCGCGATTCTCATCCTGTCCGGTCTCCGGTATTGGGTCGGTACGAGGATGATGCGGCGGGCGGGCGGGGGCGCCTATCCCGGATTCAGTGATATGGCTGTAGTGGCGCCACTACGCGGTGCGGCGCCTGCGCCGTGGTGGTGCGTGGCGCGTGCTCACGCACCCAGTCGGTGCTCGTGGGCGTAGGTCACGAGCTCGACCAGCGAGCGCACGCCGAGCTTGTCGAAGATGCGGGCGCGGTAGGTGGAGATGGTGTTGGCCGACAGCGAGAGCTGTTCGCCGATGGCGGAGACGGTCTTGCCGGCCACCAGCAGCTGCAGCACCTGGAACTCGCGGTCGGACAGGCCGGCATGGGGCGCCTGCGCGCCGTCCTGGCGCACGTTGTGCGCGAGCAGCTCGGCCACGGCCGGCGTGATGTAGGGCCGGCCCTGGGCGGCGTTCACCAGCGCGCCGATCAGCGCCTCGGGATCGACGCCCTTGTTGAGATAGGCCTGCGCGCCGGCGCGCAGCGCACGCACGGCGAACTGCGCTTCGGGATACACCGACAGCATCACGACGCCGAGCTTCGGGTACTCGGCGCGCACGGTCTTGAGCAGGTCCAGGCCGTCGCGCTCGCCCAGCGCCACGTCCAGCACCATTGCGTCGTAGTGGGCGCCGCGCAGCGCCTTCAGCGCCGTGGGGCCGTCGGCGGCCTCGTCGGCCCGTGCGATGCGGCTGTCTTCCGCCAGCAGGCGCGACAGGCCGCGGCGGATGATGAGGTGGTCGTCGACGATCAGGACGTGCAGGCTCATGGTGGACTCAGTCGTTCAGGACGGCCAGGCCGGGCCCGGCGATCTGCAGGCAGGCGCGCGTGCCGGCGCCGGGCGCGCTGTCGAAGGCCAGCGTGGCGCCGATGGCGCGCGCGCGTTCGCGCATGCCGAGGATGCCGAAGGACTGGCCCGCGGCGGGCTGCGGCGGCAGGCCCGCGCCGTCGTCCTCCACCGTGATCTCCAGCAGGTCGGCGCGCACCGCGATGGCCAGCGTGACCTGGGTGGCGCGGGCATGGCGCTGCACATTGGTCAGCAGCTCCTGCGCGATGCGGTAGACCTCGATCTCCGCCGAGCGGCCCAGCCGCACCCGTTCGGCGGCGGGCGGGCACAGATAGCGGCAGGCCAGCTCGCCGCGCGACTGCACGTCCTGCAGCAGGGCCTCGAGCGCCGCCCACAGGCCGAGGTGGTCGAGCACCACCGGGCGCAGATCGTTGAGGATGCGGCGGGTCGCGCCCATCGCGCTGGTGGTCAGCGCGATCATGCGCGCCAGGTGCTGTTGCAGGGCGGGCTCGGCCGGCAGGCGCCGCGCCAGCCAGTTCAGGTCCAGCTGCAGGGCCGTGAACGAGGCGCCCAGGTCGTCGTGGATGTTGCGCGCGATGTGGGCGCGCTCTTCCTCGCGCAGGGTGCTCAGGTGGGCGCTGAGCCGGCGCAGCGTGTCGTGCGTGCGGGTGAGTTCGGCGGTGCGTTCCTCGACCCGGCGCTCGAGCAGGGCGTGGGTGGCCTGCAGCTCGCGCTCGATGCGCTTGCGCGCGGAGATGTCGGCGAAGGTCACCACGGCGCCCACCACCTGGTCGTTGTCGCGGATCGGGTAGGAGGCGTATTCGGCCGGGAAGCTGCTGCCGTCGCGCCGCCACAGCACCTCGTCGTCGACCTGCACCCCCTGGCCCTCGCGAAAGGCCTGGAAGATGCGGCAGTCGTGCACCGGCATCAACTGCGCGTCGGGGTGGGAATGATGGATCAGATAGTGCATGTTGCGCCCGATCACCTCGTCGGGCGTGTAGCCGAGCAGGGCGGCGCCGGCGCCATTGATGAAGATGCAGCGCCCGCGCAGGTCGATGCCGTAGATGCCCGAGCCGGCCGATTCCAGCAGCATCTCGAGCTGCCGCCGCCAGGCCGCGTGGTGCGACAGGTGATTCAGATCCGCGAACATGCCTTGCCCCATGGCGCGATCCCAGGGCAACGCGGACGGCCGCAGCGGCAGGCGCCGGCGGCCGTCTCTTCCCCATGAAATCGTTGGTTGTCGGCCACGTCGTGCGCGCGGCTCTGGCCGAAGTGTATCGGGCGGGTGGCGCCCTGTCAGCGCAGGGTTTGCACCGAATCGGCGGCGTCGACCGCGGCCGCGCGCCGGCGCCGCAGGGAACGGGAGAGGGGGCGCGGGCGCCGCCAACCGCGCCGTTGTGTTTATTTCACACTATGAAATTCGCGACGCTTTGCGCCCAGGCGGCTGTGTTATTTTTCGCGCCAATCTTGCAAAGCACTGCAATAATCGTGACGTAGGCGGGGACCATCGTGGCCCCGCCCGTCCGCCGTCGCTCCCTAAGGCCCGCCCACTATGAAGAACTTCACGCTGCGTCAGCGCATCATGGCCAGCTTCCTGGTCATTCTGGCCATCATGACGCTCATGGTCGTGGTCGATTACCGGCGACTGTTGCATATCGAGAGCGAAGCCGAGCTGATCAACAGCGACGCCGTGCCCGGCATCTACTACAGCACTTCGGTGCGGGCGGCCTGGTTCGCCGGCTTCGTGCTGGTGCAGGACGCCTATGTGCAGGAGACCGAGGCCGAGCGGCGCGCCGGCCTGGTGGGGCTGCCCCAGAGCGACAAGGCGCTCGACGATCTCGAGCTGGCCTACGCCAAGACGGTGATGCGCGACGACGACCGCAAGCTGTTCGACGATTTCCAGAAGGCGCTGGCCGACTACATGCGCATCCGCGCCACGCTGCTCACGCCCGAGATGCTGGCCAATCCGGATCTCGCGCGCCAGCAGATCCGCACGCAGCTGCGCCCGGCCTTCTACGTGGGCCGCGACATCCTGGCCAAGATGGTGGCCGAGAACAAGAAGCAGGCCGATGAGTCGGCGCTGGGCATCCAGGCGGCCGTGGCCGAGGCCAAGGTGGGGATGATCACCTCGCTCAGCCTGGCGATCGCCGCCGCCCTGATCTGTGGCCTGCTGCTGATGCGCGCCATCGTCAACCCGATGCGCACCATCGTGGGCACGCTCGAGACCACCGGCAGCGGCGACCTGAGCCGGCGCCTGAAGCTGGCGCGGCGCGACGAATTCAACATGATCGAGACCGGCTTCAACGGCATGGTCGACGAGCTCACCGGCCTGGTCGGCAAGACCCAGCGCTCGGCCGTGCAGGTCGCGACCTCGGTCACCGAGATCGCCGCCACGTCCAAGCAACAGCAGGCGACCGCCTCCGAGGTGGCCGCCACCACGACCGAGATCGGCGCGACCTCGCGCGAGATCTCGGCCACCTCGCGCGACCTGGTGCGCACCATGACCGAGGTGTCGGGCGCGGCCGAGCAGACCGCCTCGCTGGCCGGCAGCGGCCAGGTGGGCCTGGCGCGCATGGAAGACACGATGCGCAACGTGGTCGACGCGGCCGGCTCGGTCAATGCCAAGCTCGCCGTGCTCAACGAGAAGGCCGGCAACATCACGCAGGTCGTGACCACCATCAACAAGGTGGCCGACCAGACCAACCTGCTGTCGCTCAACGCCGCCATCGAGGCGGAGAAGGCGGGCGAGTACGGCCGCGGCTTCGTGGTCGTGGCGACCGAGATCCGCCGCCTGGCCGACCAGACCGCGGTGGCGACCTACGACATCGAGCAGATGGTGCGCGAGATCCAGTCGTCGGTGTCGGCCGGCGTCATGGGCATGGACAAGTTCTCCGAGGAAGTGCGCCGCGGCATGAGCGAGATGCAGCAGGTCGGCGACCAGCTCACGCAGATCATCCAGCAGGTGCAGACGCTTGCGCCGCGGGTACAGATGGTCAACGAGGGCATGCAGGCCCAGGCCACCGGCGCCGAACAGATCAACCAGGCCCTGCAGCAGCTCAGCGACGCGGCCCAGCAGACCGTCGAGTCGCTGCGCCAGTCCAGCCTCGCGATCGATGACCTGACGCTGGTGGCGAACGACCTGCGCAGCGGCGTGTCGCGCTTCAAGGTGTGACCCCGCAGCCCGCGACCCGCACACCCATGGCCAACCTGCCCGCCGCCGCGCCGCCCACCAGCCATATCGGCGGGCGCCGGCTCTATCTGCTGTTTCGCATCGGCGGCGATCGCTACGCCCTGGAGGCGCGCGACATCCTGGCGGTGCGGCCGCTGGTGCCGTTCAAGGCGATTCCGGGCGCGCCGGCCTGGGTGGCCGGCGTGTTCGAGCATGACGGCACCCCGGTGCCGGTGGTGGACGTGAGCGCGCTGGCCGGCGCCGGCGCCGCGCCGCGCCTGACCAGCACGCGGCTGGCGCTGGCGCGCTACAACCCGGACCCCGGCGGCCCGACCCAGGTGCTGGGCCTGCTGCTCGCGGGCGCGACCGAGACCGCGCACTTCGATCCCTCGGCCTTCCAGCCCAGTGGCGTGCACCAGGAGGCCGCGCGCTATCTCGGTCCCGTCATCAGCGATGCGCTGGGCATGGTGCAGAAGGTCTATGTGCAGGATCTGCTGACCGACGAGGCGCGCGCCATGCTGTTCGCGCCGGCCGGGGAGGGCGCATGAACCTGCTGCCCGAATTCAGCGCCCTGCTCAAGCGCGAGATCGGCCTGGACACGGGCTCGGTGGGCCAGGCGGCCGTCGAGCGCGCCGTGCGCCTGCGCCAGGGCGCCTGCGGCCTGGCCGACGAGCATGCCTACTGGCGTCACGTGCAGGTGTCGCCGGCCGAACGGCAGCAGCTGGTCGAAGCCGTGGTGGTGCCGGAAACCTGGTTCTTCCGCTATCCCGAATCGCTCTCGACCCTGGTGGACCTGGCCCGCGCGCGCCAGCTGGCGGCCGGCGGCGAGGTGCTGCTGCGGGTGCTCAGCATTCCCTGCTCGACCGGCGAGGAGCCCTATTCCATCGCCATGGCCCTTAACGATGCGGGCGTGCCGCCGCAGCAGTTTTCGATCGATGCGATCGACATCAGCGAGCGCGCGCTCGACGTGGCGCGCGCCGCGCGCTATGGCCGCAACTCCTTCCGCGGCGACGACCTGTCGTTCCGCGACCGGCATTTTCGCGAAGAGGACGGGCTCTATGCGCTGTCGCCCGCGATCCAGCGCAGCGCGCGGCTGATGGCGGGCAATCTGTTCGATGCGACGCTGTTGCGCGATCAACCGCCCTATGACTTCGTGTTCTGCCGCAACCTGCTGATCTATTTCGACGGCGCCACCCAGGATCGCGCGATCCAGGTGCTGGCCCGCCTGACCCGCCCCGACGGGGTGATGTTCGTCGGGCCCGCCGAGGCGAGCCTGCTGACCGCGCGCAGCTACGTCGCGGTGCCGGTGCCGCGCGCGTTCGCATTCCGGCCGGCGCGCAAGGAGGCCGCGAACGCGGCTCGACCTGACGCGGCCCGGCCTGATTCGGCCCGACCGACCGCGAGCCGTGCCGCCGCCCCGGCCTGGCAGCCGTCGCGCCTGCCCACGGCGCGTTCCGCGCCCGCCGCCGCGCGCATGCGTGCCGCGGCACCGCTCTCGCCGGCCCCGGCCGTGGAGGCGGCGGCGCAGGCCGGTCTGGCCGTGGTCGAGAAGCTGGCCAACCTGGGCCGCCTGGACGACGCGCTGGCGCTGTGTGCGCGCCACATCGAGACTCACGGCGGCAGCGTCGCGGCCTTCCATCTGTGCGGCCTGCTGCACGATGCGGCGGGCCGTCCGCGCGACGCCGAGGCCGCCTACCGCAAGGTGCTGTACCTGGACCCGCGTCATCGCGAGGCGCTGCTGCATCTCGCGGCCCTGGTGGCGGCGCGCGGCGATGCCGAGGGCGCGGCGCGCCTGCAGGACCGCGCGCAGCGTGCGGGAGGCCAGCATGGTTGAACGGCCGATCCTGCGCGACGAGGTCGACGATTGCTGGAACCGCATCGGCATCCATGGCGACCACAGCTGCGAGCGGCTGCGCGAGCACGTGCACTGCCGCAACTGCGCGATCTATGCCGCCGCGGCGCGGCAGCTGCTCGACCGCATCCCGCTGCAGGCGGCGGCGCGGCCGCACGAGCCGGGCCGCGATGATCCGCTGTGGCATGCCACCGACGAACGCGCCCTGATGGTGGTGGTGTTCCGCGTGGCGCGCGAGTGGCTGGCGCTGCCGTCGCGCGCGCTGTCGGAGGTCGCGTCGCCGCGGCCCATCCATGGCCTGCCGCATCGGCGCGACCGCGCCGTGCTGGGCCTGACCAATGTGCGCGGCAACCTCACGGTCTGTGTGTCGCTGGTGCGGCTGCTCGAGCTGGAGCAGGCGCCGGCGACCGGCGTGCGCGAGCGCGCCGAGGCCCGCATGCTGGTGTTCGGCGGCCAGGATCGCAAGCTGGTGCTGCCGGTGGACGAGGTCTCGGGCATGCACAGCGTGTCCGCGACCGCGCTGGAGGCGCTGCCCAGCACGGTGGCGCAGGCGCCGCTGAAGTATTCGCGCGGCGTGATCCGCGTCGATGGCCGGGCCGTGGGCCTGCTCGATGACAGCCTGCTCGCCCAGGCCCTGGAAAGGAGCCTGGCGTGAACCCCGATCAGATGCGCGACGCGTCGCTGCTGGAGCTGTTCCAGATCGAGACCCGCACCCAGGTGCAGGTGCTCAACAACGGGCTGCTGGCGCTGGAGCAGGACCCCGTCTCGTCGCATCATCTCGAGGCGTGCATGCGGGCGGCCCATTCGCTCAAGGGCGCCGCGCGCATCGTCGACCTGCATCCCGCGGTGCGCATCGCGCACGCGATGGAAGATTGCCTGGTGGCGGCGCAGCAGGGCCGGCTGCGGCTGAGCCCCACGGATATCGACGCGCTGCTGGCCGGCGCCGACCTGTTGCAGCGCGTGGCCGAGCCCGGCGCCGACCTCGACGCCGAGATCGACGTGCTGGTGGCGCGCCTGAGCGCCCAGCCGGAGGGCGTGAGCACGCCGCCGCCCGCGCCGCGCGTGCCGGCCGCCGCAGCGCCGCCCCGGCCGGACCCGCAGCCGCTGGGCGCGCCTATGCCCGCGCCGGTGCCCGCGCCCTTGCAGGCGCCCTTGCAGGCGCCCTTGCACACATCGACCGCCGCGCCCGCGGACGCGGCGATACCCTCGCGCCGCAGCGGCGACCAGCCCGAACGCACCGAGCGCAACGCCGACGGCGAGCGCGTGCTGCGCGTCACCGCCGACACGCTCAACCAATTGCTGGGCCTGTCGAGCCAGACCCTGGTCGAGTCACACTGGATGGGGCCGTTCTCGGCATCGATGCTGCGCCTGAAGCGCCTGCAGGCCCAGGCCGGCCGCGCGCTCGAGATGGTGCAGGGCGCGAGCGACGCCGCCGTGGCCCAGGCCGCGCTGCAGGACGCGACGCGCCTGCTGCAGCAGTGCCAGCACGAGCTCGCCGAGCGCGTGAGCGAGGTCGACGACTTCGGCTGGCGCATGTCGCACCTCGCGCAACGGCTCTACGACACGGCGCTGGCCTGCCGCATGCGGCCGTTCGGCGACGGGCTGGGCGGCATGGCGCGCATGGTGCGCGACCTGGGCCGCTCGCTCGGCAAGCAGGTGCGGCTGGAGATCCGCGGCGAGGCGACCGAGGTCGATCGCGACATCATGGAAAAGCTCGATGCGCCGCTGATGCAGCTGTTGCGCAACGCGGTCGACCACGGCATCGAGTCGGCCGCGGACCGCGCCGCCGCCGGCAAGCCGGCCGAGGGCGTGATCACGCTGTCGGCGCGCCACAGCGCCGGCATGCTGTTGATCGAGATCGCCGACGACGGCGCCGGCATCGACCTGGGCCGGCTGCGCCGCGAGGTGGTGGAACGCAAGCTCACCACCGCCGAGACGGCGGAGCGCCTGAGCGAGGCCGAGCTGCTGGAATTCCTGTTCCTGTCGGGCTTCTCCACGCGTACGGCGGTGACCGAGATCTCGGGCCGCGGCGTGGGGCTGGACGTGGTACAGACCATGGCACGCAAGTTGCGGGGCACGGTGCGCGTGCACACCACGCTCGGGCAGGGCACCCGCTTCGTGCTGGAGATGCCGCTCTCGCTGTCGGTGGTGCGCAGTCTGCTGGTGGAGATCGGCGGCGAGATCTATGCCTTTCCGCTCGCCTACGTGTCGTACGCGTTGCAGGTGCCGGCGGCCGAAATCGAGCAGCTCGAGGGACATCAGCATTTCCGCTTCCAGGAGCGCCAGGTCGGCCTGGTGTCGGCGCGGCAGTTGCTGCGCTACGACGGTCCGCCGCCCGCGGGCGACGAGGTGCCGGTGGTGGTGCTGGGCGACCATGACCACCTCTATGGCGTCACGGTCGACCGCTACATCGGCGAGCGCACGCTGGTGGTGCAGCCGCTCGACCCGCGCCTGGGCAAGGTGCAGGACGTCATGGCCGGTTCGCTCATGGACGACGGCACGCCGCTCCTGATCCTCGACGTCGAGGATCTGCTGCACTCCGTGCAGAAGCTCATCGACGGCGGCGGGCTGGCCCGCGTCGAGCACCAGGGCCCGGCCCAGGTGGTGTCGCGGCGCAAGCGGGTGCTGGTGGTCGACGACTCATTGACGGTGCGCGAGTTGGAGCGCAAGCTCTTGCTGAACCGGGGTTACGATGTAGCAGTTGCTGTCGACGGCATGGATGGATGGAACATGCTGCGCAGCGAGCCGTTCGATCTGGTGGTCACCGACGTCGACATGCCGCGCATGGATGGCATCGAGCTGGTTTCACGGATCAAGGCAGATCCGCAGTTGCAGGTTCTGCCGGTGATGGTCGTTTCTTATAAAGATCGCGAGGAGGATCGGCGCCGCGGGCTGGATGCGGGCGCCGATTACTACCTGGCCAAGGGCAGCTTTCATGACGACGCCCTGCTGGACGCCGTCGCAGACCTGATCGGGAACGCTGGATCGTGAGAATAGCGATCGTCAATGATATGCCGCTGGCCGTCGAGACCCTGCGGCGCGCCTTGTCGCTCGAACCTGATTTTTCCATCGCCTGGGTCGCCACGGACGGCGCGCAGGCCGTGGCGCACAGCGCCACCGACCGGCCCGACGTGATCCTCATGGATCTGCTCATGCCGGTCATGGACGGGGTCGAGGCCACGCGCCGCATCATGGCCGAAAGCCCCTGTGCCATCGTCATCGTCACCTCCGACATGACGCGCAACACCTCGGGCGTGTTCGATGCCATGGGTCACGGCGCGCTCGACGCCGTCGATACGCCGGTGCTCGGCGGGGCCGACCTGCGCGAGGCGGCGCAGCCGCTGCTGCGCAAGATCCGCAACATCGGCTGGCTGATCGGCCGCTACGGCAAGCGCAGCCGCCCCAACCTGGCGCCGGTGTCGACCGACACGGGGCCGGCAGGGCCGCAGCGCATGGTCGTGATCGGCGCGTCCGCGGGCGGCCCGCCCAGCCTGGCGCGCCTGCTGTCGGCGCTGCCCGCCACGTATCCGGCGGCTGTCGTGCTGGTGCAGCACGTCGATGCGATATTCGCGGCCGGCATGGCGAGCTGGCTCAACGACCAGGTCGCGCTGCCGGTGCGGCTCGCGGCCAATGGCGACGTGCCGACGGCCGGCGAAGTGCTGCTGGCCGGTACCGACGACCATCTGGTCATGCACGAAGACGGGCGGCTGGCGTACACGCGCGAGCCGCGCGAGAGCCTTTACCGGCCCTCGATCGATGTTTTTTTCCACAGCGTGGCGCGGCACTGGCGCGGCGCGGTGGTGGGAGTGCTGCTGACCGGCATGGGTCAGGATGGCGCGCGGGGCCTGAAGGCGCTGCGCGATCGGGGGTGTCTCACGATCGCGCAGGACCAGGCGACCAGCGCCGTGTATGGCATGCCGAAGGCAGCGGCGGCATTGGGCGCCGCGCAGGAAATCAGGCCCTTGGATGCGATCGCGCCGAGATTGATCCAGGCCTTTGCCTGAGCGCGCCGACTCAAGTATTGAAGGAAACAGACTATGTACCCTCCTAACGACGATCGACCCGAGCAGGTGGTGTTGCAGCCGCATGCCGCGATGGTGTTGTTGGTGGATGACCAGGTCATGGTGGGTGAAGCGATCCGGCGCGCGCTGTCGTCGGAGCCCAACATCGACTTTCACTATTGCTCCGACCCGCACGAAGCGCTGCAGGTTGCGATCCAGACCCGCCCCACCGTGATCCTGCAGGACCTGGTGCTGCCCGGCGTCGACGGCCTCACGCTGGTGCAGGCCTACCGCTCGCATCCGGTCACGCGCGACATCCCGATCATCGTGCTGTCCACCAAGGAAGATCCCGAGATCAAGAGCGCGGCGTTCAGCGCCGGCGCCAACGATTACCTGGTCAAGCTGCCCGACACGATCGAGCTGGTGGCACGGCTGCGCTACCACTCGCGCTCCTACCTGGCGATGGTCCAGCGCGACGAGGCCTACCAGGCGCTGCGCCAGAGCCAGCAGCAGCTGCTCGAAAGCAACATGGAGCTGCGCCGTCTCACCAACTCCGACGGCCTCACGGGGCTGGGCAATCGCCGCTACCTCGACGAATACCTCGGCGCCGAGTGGGCCCGTGCCGCGCGCGACAACCGCGAGATCAGCCTGCTGATGATCGACGTGGACCACTTCAAGGCCTACAACGACATCTACGGCCACATCGCCGGCGACGAGGCGCTCAAGCGCGTGGCCGGCACCATCTTCAGCTGCTGCGACCGCTCCACCGACCTGGCCGCGCGTTTCGGCGGCGAGGAGTTCGCGCTGGTGCTGCCGGGCAAGTCGGCCGGCGCCACGCGCCTGATCGCCGAGAAGCTGCGCCGCGCGGTCGAGGGCATGCAGCTGCCGCACGCGGGCGGCAGCGGCCAGTGGCTCACCATCAGCGTGGGGGCCGCCACCGTCACCCCCGACGGCTCCCGGCCCAGCACCGACCTGATCCAGGTGGCCGACCGCGGGCTCTACCAGGCCAAGCGCCAGGGCCGCAATCGGGTGGTCCAGGGCGACCCCGGAACGGGCACCGAGGCCGCGCCCGCGCCGGCCACCAACTGAGCCCGGGCGCGCCGGCCCCGATCCGCGGGCCGGCCGCCGCGCCGATATCGCAGGCGCGCAGCGCGGGCGGCCCCGCCCGCGCAACTCGGACATGAAACATTCGCGCGATATGTTGCATATTCGCGCCCGAATTGTGCGCAAACGCGCGTCGATGCCTACCGGCGCCGCGCGCTCAGGTGTAAACTCTCGTAAATTCGCAGTGAATTTGTAACTATTCACGGGCATGCTGACAGCGCCCGGACCCCTCGGTCCGCCAGAGCTGACTTTGCGCGCTACACCTCCTCATACGCAGCCACGGCCATGGACCAAGAAGACTACCTGGTGACGACTCCTCTCGAGATCGCGCACCTCATGCTCACCATCATGCAGCGCGCGGCGCTGGTGTTCGTCCATGTGCCCGGCCGGCCGATCAACAGCGTGACCTCGGTGCTGGCGGTCGACGCCCAGCGGGGCCTGCTGGTGCTCGACGCCGCCCAGGAAAGCGCCATCAACGAGCGCATCGCCGCCGGCGACAAGGTCTCGTTCGAAACCTCGCTCGAAAACATCCGCGTGGCGTTCAGCGGCCGCAATGTGCGGGTCAGCGAATACGACGGCCGTCCCGCCCTGGTGATGCCGCTGCCGGAATCCGTGTCGCGCATGCAGCGCCGCGATTCGTTCCGCATCGAGGTGCCGGTGCTCAAGCCCGCGACCTGGTCGATGGCCGGCCGCCGCCTGACCCTCTCGCTCAAAGACATCTCCTCCACCGGCCTGGCGCTGGTCGACGACGAACAGGCGCTCGACACGACGCCCGGCGGCGACTTCGAAGGCGTGTTGAGCCTGCCGGAGATCGGCGCGTTCGCCATTACGCTGCGCGTGGTCCATCACCACGACCACGAAGCCAGCAAGGGCAAGATGCTGCGCCGGATCGGCTGCTCCTACGTCAACCTCGAAGGCCCGACGCGCATCCGCATCCAGGCTTACGTGAACAATCTCCAGCGCGAGATGATCGCGCGCCAGCGCGGCAACTGATCAGGCGCCCGCCGGCGTCACGCCGGTTGCATACTCGTTCACCACGGCGATGAACTGCTCGGCGGTGAACGGGCAATCCAGCTGCTGCGACAGCGCCGCCATGGCGGCGGCCGCTTCGGGCAGCGCCAGCTTGGTCGAGGCCAGCCACTGCGCCGCCAGGGTGCTGTCGGTGGCGGCCAACTGGCACAGCTTCAACACATTTTCCTTGCTCATCGTGGACTCTCCTCCGGGGGGCTGCGGGCACGCGCGCGTCTCGGGCGCGATGACGTGCCGATAGCAATGCGTGACAAACGCGCCGGATGAGTTCCATCCGGCCCCGGGCGCGGGGGCGGAATTCAGGGGAAACCCTGGGCCGGGCCGGTGTGCCCGGCCGCGCCGCCGCCTCAGCGGTAGGCCCGGCGCAGCGCCGCGCGCGCCAGCAGGCGCGTGGAGTCGAGCGTGGGCATGCCGCAATTGGTGTCGTCGAGCACCAGCGGCAGCTCCGTGCAGGCCAGCGCGATGGCGTCGCAGCCATCGAGCCGGAACTGCGCGGCGATCTTGCACAGCCGGTCGATCGACAGGGAGCGCTGCTGGCCGCGCACGAGTTCGTCCATGATGATGCGGCCGATGAGCTCGCGCGTGTCGGGGTCGGGCAGCACGCACTGCAGGCCGCGCGCGGACAGCGCGGCAGGGTAGACGTCGCTCTCGGTCAGCCAGCGCGTGCCCATCACCGCGATGCGGCGCAGGCCGTTCTGTGCGGCGTGGCGCGCCACCTCGTCGGCGATGTGCAGCCAGGGCAGCGGCGACCGGTTTTCGATGCGCGGCAGGGCCCGGTGGATGGTGTTGTCGGGGCAGATCAGGAATTCGGCGCCCGCCTCGGTGAGGTGGCGCGCGGAAGACAGCATCAGCTCGCCCACGCCGTCGAGGTCGTCCGCCTGCAGGCATTCGACATAGGCGCCCAGCGAATGACCGTGCAGCAGGATCTCGGGATGATCGTAGGGACGTCCGCCGAAGGATGCGGCCTCGGCGCAGAGGGTGCGATAGCACAGGGCGGCGCCTTCGGCGGAACAGGCAACGATACCGATACGCAAGGGCATGGGGATCTCCGGCGAGCGGGCGCCGCGCGCCCAGGACTCCACTATAGGGCACCGCGCCCGATTGGCGCGCATTTGACCTCGATCAAGGCCGCGGCACGGCCCGCTCACTACTATGGTTCTGCCGCGGCTTTCCCCCGAACCGGTCGCGGCAATTCGCAATAGGAACCTCGAGTTGGCCCCGGGCTCACGCCCGGGGCACTTTTTTTTCGGCGCGCCGCCGCCGGAAGCCGCGCGGGCCCTGGCGTATAGTGACGAGCGACATCCTCATCCGGTCCGAATCACAGAGATGCTCGCGAACACCTTGCTGCTGCTGGCCAGCCTGCTGGCCATCATCGCCGCCGTGCAGGCCGTCTCCACCCGCCTCGTCATCCCCGAGTCCAGCCTGCTGTGCCTGGTCGGCGTGGCGCTGGCCTCGTTGTATGCGGGCGCAACTTTCGCGCTGCCCGAGATGGGCCGGCTGTTCTTCGATCCGCTGATCTCGCCCAAGCTGCCGGCCGAGGCCTATCTCTGGGTGTTCCTGCCGCCGCTGTTGTTCCAGGCCGCGCTCTCGGTCAATGTGCGTGAACTCGCCTCCGATGTGGCGCCGGTGCTGCTGCTGGCCGTGGTGGCCGTGTTCGTCTCCACCGTCGTGGTGGGCCTGTCGGTCGCGTGGCTCGGTGCCGGCGGCCTCGCGGTGGGCCTGCTGCTCGGCGCGGTGATCGCAACGACCGACCCGTCGGCCGTGATCGCGATCTTCCGCGAGGTCGGCGCGCCGGCGCGGCTCACGCGGCTGGTCGAGGGCGAGAGCCTGCTCAACGACGCGGCCGCGATCGCGATCTCCGGCGTGCTGCTGGCCTACCTCACCGGCAATGCCGCCACGGCCACGCCGCTGGCGGGCCTCACGCAGCTTGCCGTGTCCTTCTTCGGCGGCCTGCTGTTCGGTGCGCTGGTCGGCCGGGTCGCGGCCGGACTGTTTCCGTACCTGGGCGGTGGCGGCAACGCCGAGGTGGCGCTGTCGCTGGCCTTGCCCTATCCGGTGTACCTGATCGCCGACCAGTACCTCGGCGTGTCCGGCGTGGTGGCGGTGGTGGCCACGGGCCTGATGATCAGCGGCATGGGCCCGACGCGCCTGAAGCCGGCGCTGTGGGGCCACCTGCGCATCATCTGGGACCAGATCGCCGCCATCGCGGGCGCGGCCGTCTATCTGCTCGCGGCGGTGCGCATTCCGTATCTGCTGGATGGCGCCACGCTATGGGACCTGGCCCTGCTGCCCGTGGTGGTGGCGGCGGCGCTGGGCGCGCGCATGCTGGTGCTGTACGGCCTGTTTCCGCTGCTGAGCCGCCTGCGGCTGGCCGAGCCGGTGAGCGCCGCCTACAAGCTGGCGATCGCGTGGGGCGGCCTGCGCGGCGCGGTCACGCTGGTGCTGGCGCTCGGCATCGCGGAAGACACCGCGCTGCCCGAGCGCGCGCGCCACTTCGTGGCCATCCTCGCCACCGGCTTCGTGCTGTTCAGCCTGTTCGTGAATGGCTCGACCCTGCGTCGCGTGATCCAGGCATTGGGCCTGACGCAGCTTTCGGCGCAGGACCAGGCGCTGCAGCAGCAGGCGCTCAAGTTGTCGGCGCGCGACGTGGCCGATGCCGTGCGCGCGGCGGCCGCGGCCTTCAAGATTCCGCCCGAGACCGCGGCCTCCGTGAACGCCGAATACGAGCGCGACGTGAGCGCCAGCGCGGTGCAGCTCGACCTCGACGCGGCGGTCTCGGAAAAGGAGCGGGTGACGATCGGGCTGGTGGCGCTGGCCACCAAGGAGCGCGACCTGATCCCGCAGTACGGCGACGGCATCGTGACCATCTCGAACCTGGACCACATGATGCGCAACGCCGGCCTGATGGTCGACGCGGCGCGCGTGGAAGGGCGGCTGGGCTACAACCGCGCCGCGCGCCGCATCCTGGAGCCGCACCTGCTCGATCGGCTCGCCGACACGCTGCACGAGCGCTACGGTTTCGATGCTCTGCTGGTCTATCGCCTGGCCAACCGCTTCGAGCTGCTGGTGTGCCGGCGTGCGGTGCTGGAGCAGCTGCGCAGCTATCTGCGCGTGAGCCTGCTGCCCATGCTGGGCGAGCGGCTGGCCAATCTGCTGGACACGGTGCTGCAGGCGCGCATCGATTCGGTGACGGCGGTGCTCGACGAGATGCGCGCGCGGCACGGCCATTACACCGTGGTGCTGGAGCGGCGCCTGCTGATGCTGTATGCCCTGCGCAGCGGGCGCGAGAGCATGGCCGCCATGATGGCGGATCGCAGCATCACCAAGGAAGTCTACGACTGGATGATGCGCGAACTCGACCGGGCCTGGCGCGCCGGCGTGAAGCGGCCGCGCCTGCTGCGCGGCAAGGGCTAGAAAGCCACACGCCGCGCGGGGACGACCCGGCGCGGCGTGCACGGCCGACAGCGCGGCGGCTGGCCTTATTGCGGCGTGGCCGGGATCGAGTCGATCACGCTCTTGACCAGGGCCTGGTGGCCCTGCGGGTTTTCGGCGCGCGACACCACCTGCACCACCACCAGCTTCTGGCCCGAGGCGCCCAGCAGGCTGGTCGAGATCGTGGCGGTGCCGCTCATGGTGCTGGTCGCGTCGACCTGGCGCAGGCCCAGGCCGGCCTTGGTCTGGAGCGTCTTTTCGCCCGTCTTCTTGTAGTCGGGCGCGACCTCCTTCTGCTGGTCGACGAAGCCGACGACCGCGCCGGTCAGGAAGGCGGGATCGTTGTCCTGCGCCTTGACGTCGGACAGCGTGGGCGTCTCGCTCACCACCACGACCTGGCGCGCTTCCTTCTGGATGAAGACGCGGCTGTTGCCGCCATCGGGGGTCTCGCCGTCGCCGGGGGCGCGCGCGAAGTTCTGGGGCAGCTTGAACGTCAGCTTGCCTTCCAGGGCGCTGATCTGCTGCAGTTGCGGCGCGGCCTGCGCCTGCGCGGCGGCCTGGCCGGCGGCCGTGCCGGCGGGTTCGGCGGCGTGCGCCATGCCGAGCGAGCCCAGGGCCAGGGCGAATGCGACCGTGGTCGACTTCAGCGTGCGGAAAGACATACGCGGAACTCCTTCAATGAAAATCGCCCGGACCATGCTACAGGCCGGGCGATCATCATGTCAGGGCGGGCGCTTTCCGTTTGCTGGAAAGCATTACCAGTTATGGCTGCGCGCCGGCCTCAGGGCACCAGCGACAGGCCGATGCGGAATTGCGATTCGTTGCGCTGGTTGTATCCCAGTAGCGTTTCGCCGTAGCCGTTGAAGTACTGCAGGTGCAGATAGCCGTTCATGTTGAGGAAGGTGCGCTTGAGCGGCCAGTTGAAATCGAGCTGCGTCGTGCGCCGGCCGGCATCGCCCTGGCGATACAGCGCGGACACCACCGCGCCGCCATCCTGGGCCCAGCGCAGCTTCCAGTCGACGTGGCCAGCGTACTTGGAGAAGTCGCGGTTCTCGTCGGCCACGCCGAAGTAGGCCCGCACGCGCGGCGCGAACGACAGCGTGCTGCCGCCGTCGAAGCGGTAGAACATCGCGGGCTCGACGTAGGCGTCGTTCACCGAGCGCGAATCATCGCCGTCCTTGCCGTTGGAGCGGTGTTCGACGCCGGTGTTCATGCCCAGCCGCCAGGTCTGGCTCGGCGAGCTCCACAGGCTGTTGTTGAGCCAGAAGATGCTGGGATTGAAGGTGGTGTCGATGAAGGGCATCGAGTCGCCCTGCAGGTCCCACAGCGAGGTCTGCGTGTAGCCGAGATAGAAGTTCTCGCTCCAGCGCGCCTGCTGGCCGCTCTGCGGGCTGAACAGGCGGTACTTCGCGCTGAGCTGGAAGCGGGCCGTGGTGCGGCCGCGCGTGCCCAGGTCGAAATACATGGGCTCGTATTCGGAGATCGCCGAACGGAAGGTCTCGAAGGCGGCGGCCGGGGTGCCGGGTTCGGCGCGTGCCACCTGCACCGGCGACGGGCCCTGCTCGGGCTGGGCGCCGGCGGCCGTGACCACGGCGGGCGGCACCGGCTGGCCGGTGCCCGGATCCGTGACCGGCACGGTGGCGGGCGCGGCGGCCACCGTGGCCGACCCCGTGGCGCCGGTGGTGTCGAGCGCCATCATCGCGCTTTCGCCCTCGATGGTGACGGCCTGCAGGCCGCGCGCCTGCGCCGGCACCTGTGCGGTCCAGGCCAGCCGGGCGAAGTTGTTCACCGGCACGCTCACCGGCGTGGGCTCGCCCTGCAGGGTGGCCAGCGTGCGCACCGTAGCGCCATCGGCGCCGCGCCACTGCAGCACCAGCTGCGGCGGCGGCTGGAAGCGCGAGCGGGCGTCGCCGTCGTTGAAATACACCGCCTCGACGCGCACGGTTTCACCGGGGCCCGCGGCGGGCCGGTCGAGACGGTAGGACATGCCGGCGTGCGCGGCGGAGAGGGTGCACAGCGTGCCGGCGGCGCCGAGCACGAGTCGGGCCAGGCGCGGGGTGCGTTGCCCGCGCGTGACGGAAAGGAGGAACATTGGGTCGGATGGCAACAATGAGGACAGGCCACTTTAGCATCGGGCCGGGCGGGCGCCGAAACGGCTTGTAAGAACCCTGTCAATTCCTGCCGGCGGCCGGGGGCGGCACGCGCCGCGGATCGCCCCGCGACGCGCGCCAGGCCTCATTCTCCGAACTTGATGCCCTGGGCCAGGGGCAGGGCGCGCGAGTAGTTGATGGTGTTGGTCGCACGCCGCATATAGCTCTTCCAGGCGTCGGAGCCGGATTCCCGGCCGCCGCCGGTTTCCTTCTCGCCGCCGAAGGCGCCGCCGATCTCGGCGCCCGAGGTGCCGATGTTGACGTTGGCGATGCCGCAGTCGGAGCCCGAGGCCGACAGGAAGGTTTCCGCCTCGCGCAGGTCATTGGTGAAGATGGCCGAGGACAGCCCCTGCGGCACGGCGTTTTGCAGCGCGATGGCCTGCTCGAAGTCGGTGTAGCGCATCACGTAGAGGATGGGCGCGAAGGTTTCGTGGCACACCACGTCGCTCTGGCCCGGCATCTCCGCGATGGCCGGGCGCACGTACCAGGCCTGCGGCCAGGTGTCTTCGAGCAGGCGTTCGCCGCCGGTGATCGTGCCGCCCTGTTCGCGCGCGGCCGTGAGCGCGGCCTGCATGGCGTCGAACGCGGCCTGGTCGATCAGCGGTCCCACCAGCGTGCCGGCCTCGAGCGGGCTGCCCACCGTGGCGCTGGCATAGGCGCGCTTGAGGCGGGTCAGCAGCGCGTCGGCCACCGACTCGTGCACGATCAGGCGGCGCGTGGTGGTGCAGCGCTGGCCCGCCGTGCCGATGGCGCCGAACACGATGCCGCGCGCGGCCATGTCCAGGTCGGCGCTGGGGCCGACGATGATGGCGTTGTTGCCGCCGAGCTCGAGCAGCACGCGGCCGAAGCGCTGCGCCACGCGCGGGCCGACCTGGCGACCCATGCGGGTCGAGCCGGTGGCCGACACCAGCGCCACGTCGTGCGAATCGACCAGCGCCTCGCCCAGTTCGCGGCCGCCGATCAGCAGCTCCGACAGGCCCGCCGGGGCATCGTCGAATTGCTGCGCCACGCGCTGGAACAGTGCCTGGCAGGCCAGGGCCGTGAGCGGGGTCTTCTCCGACGGCTTCCAGACCACGGCGTTGCCGCAGACCAGCGCCAGCGCGGTGTTCCACGACCACACCGCCACCGGGAAGTTGAAGGCGCTGATGACGCCGATCACGCCGAGCGGATGCCAGGTCTCCATCATGCGGTGGCCCGGGCGCTCGGAGGCGATGGTGAGGCCGTAGAGCTGGCGCGACAGGCCGACCGCGAAGTCGCAGATGTCGATCATTTCCTGCACTTCGCCCTCGCCCTCGGCCAGGATCTTGCCGGCCTCGAGCGCCACCAGGCGGCCCAGCGCCTGCTTGTGCGCGCGCAGGCTCTCGCCGTAGCGGCGCACCAGCTCACCGCGGCGCGGCGCCGGCACGTCGCGCCAGGCGCGGCTGGCGTGGCGCGCGCGCGTGATCGCGGCATGCGCCTGGGCCACCGTGTGTTCGGGCACCTGCGCCAGGATGGCGCCGTCGATCGGACTGCGCGCGGGCAGGGTGCCGTTGGCCAGTGCGGCCGGATCCAGGCCAAGTTCGCGCAGCAGCGCCGTCAGGGTTTCCATGGCGTTTCCTCTAGGTTTGATGAGCCGATTCAGGGTTATGCCTAAGTCGAATTTCGGAGAAAAAATTTACTATACGAAACTCCGACGTCAAATGCGAAATCTTTTTTCGAGGTTGACCGATGTCCCAGCCGCTGGTCCAGGTGCAGTCCGTCAGCAAGTGCTTTGCACGTCCCGGCCTGCCGCCGCACCCGGCGCTCACCGAGGTGGATTGCGAGCTCGGGCGCGGCGAGGTGATGGTCATCATCGGTCCGTCGGGCTCGGGCAAGAGCACGCTGCTGCGCACTCTCAACGCCCTCGAGACCATCGACGCCGGCGAGATCCGCATCGACGGCGTCTCGCTGTCGGACCCCGCCACCAACCTGAACCGCTGGCGCGCGGAGGTCGGCATGGTGTTCCAGCACTTCAACCTGTTCCAGCACCGCACCGCGCTCGACAACATCGTGCTGCCGCAGCGCGTGGTGCGCGGCGAGGCCGAGGGCGCGGCGCGCGAGCGCGCCCAGGCGCTGCTCGAGCGCGTCGGCATCGGCGAGCTGGGCAAGCGCTATCCCAGCCAGCTTTCCGGCGGCCAGCAGCAGCGCGTGGCGATCGCGCGCGCGCTGGCGATGCAGCCCAAGGTGATGCTGTTCGACGAGGCCACCTCGGCGCTCGATCCCGAAACCGTGGGCGGCATCCTGGCGCTGATGCGCGAGCTGGCGCACGACGGCATGACCATGGCGGTGGTCACGCACGAGATGGGGTTCGCGCGTGACGTGGCCGACCACATGATGTTCATGGACGCCGGCCGCATCGTCGAACGCGGCACGCCGGCCGAGCTGTTCGGCCACGCCACCCACCCGCGCACGCGCGCCTTCCTCGACCAGATTCTCTGAAGCGGCGCCGCCCCGCGCGGCGCCGTGGCTTTGCAGTCCCAGCAGTCCAGGCGCCGGTGCAGCGCGGCCGGCAACCCGCAACGCGGGCATCACATCACCAAAGGCAGAAGGGGTAAAAAAATGCGGAACATCAAACATTGGCTGGGCCTGGCCACCGTGGCGGCCGTGGCCGCCCTGGGCGCGAGCGCGCCCGCACAGGCGGACGAGCTCGGCGACATCCTCAAGCGCGGCGAATTCCGCGTGGCGGTGCAGACCTCCGGGCCGCTCATGAGCTTCATGGACAAGAACGGCAAGCGCACCGGCCTGGCCGTGGTGCTGGCCCAGCGCATGGCCGACGACCTGGGCGTGAAGCTGGTGCTGCAGGACTACGAATGGAAGGGGCTGATCCCGGCGCTGCTGTCGGGCAAGGCCGACATGATCGCCGCCGACATGACGCCCACGCCGCAGCGCGCCGCGCAGTTGCTGTTCTCGGTGCCGATGTTCTATGCCGACACCGTGGCCGTGGTGCCGAAGGACTCGCCCTACAAGTCGTACGCCGAGCTCGACAAGGCCGGCGTGACGGTCGGCGCGCTGGGCGCGTCCACCTATGCGGAAGTGGGCAAGAAGATGCTGCCCAAGGCAACGCTGAAAGAGTTCTCGGGGGGCAGCGCGCCGGTGGGCCAGGCCCTCTCGTCGGGCCGTCTCGACGCCGGCATCATGTCGCTCTCCACCGCCAACCAGTTCCTGGCCGACTTCAACAACCTGCGCGTGCTCGACGGCGTGATGGTGCGCGAGCCGCTGGCGTTTGCCGTGGCGCCCACCGCCGTGCGCCTGAAGTTCTGGCTCGACAACTGGGCCTCGCTCAAGACCGCCGACAACACGCTGCCCGAGACCGTGAAGTACTGGTACTCGACCGAGTGGAAAAAAGAGCATTGAGGCGGAACGGGGTCCATGGACTGGCTGCTTGATTATTACAACTGGCGCATCGTCGTCCAGTACACGGACCCGTTTCTGCGGGGCTTGGGCAACACCCTGATCGCCGCCGGCGCCAGCCTGGTGCTGGCGGTGCTGCTGGGCGTGCCGCTGGCGCTGGGCCGCATGTCGGCGCGCGCGCTGCTGTGGCGGCCGGTGGCGGGCTACGTGCAGTTCGTGCGCGCCACGCCGCTGCTGGTGCAGATCTACCTGGTGTATTACGGCCTGCCCGCGCTGATCCCGGCGTCCAAGGGCTGGAGCGAGCTGGCGCTGGGCATCGTGGCGCTCACGCTGCATCACGGCGCCTATGTCAGCGAGATCGTGCGCGCCGGCATCGCGTCGGTGCCGCGCGGCCAGATCGAGGGCGGCAAGGCGGTCGGCATGAGCTACCTGCAGCGCCTGCGCTACATCGTGCTGCCGCAGGCCTTCGCCAACACGCTGCCGCCGCTGGTGGGCCAGGCGGCGGTGCTGATCAAGGATTCCTCGCTGCTGTCGCTCATCACGGTGTTCGAGCTGGTGGCGGCCGGCGTGCTGATGAACAGCGAGCGCATCGTGCCCAACGAGAGCTTCCTCACCATCGCGGTGGGCTACCTGCTGATCTACGGCGTGATGCTGCTGATCTCGCAGGGCGTGCGCCTGTGGCTGGCCGGCCCGGCCTGGAACACGAGGTGAGCATGCAACCCTACATCGATACCGCGCTCACCGTCATGCCCTTCCTGCTCAAGGGCTTCCTGGAGACGCTCAAGATCTCGTCGCTGGCCATCATCGCGGGCTCGGCGCTGGGCTTCGTGATCGGCGTGATCCGCAGCTACCGCGTGCCGGTGGCGCACCAGCTGCTGGGCGTCTACATCCACCTGCTGCGCGGCACGCCCTTCCTGGTGCAGCTCTACGTGTTCTATTTCGTGTTGCCCAGCACGGGCATCGAGTGGCTGCACTGGGAGTCGTTCATGGCGGCCTTCGTGGCGCTGTCGGTCTACACCTCGAGCTATGTGGCCGAGATCGTGCGCGGCGCGATCGAGTCGGTGCCGCGCGGCCAGACCGAGGCCGCGCTCACGCTCGGCCTGCGCCGGCTGCAGGTGCTGCGCCTGGTGGTGCTGCCGCAGGCCATGCGCCTGATCGTGCAGCCCATGAGCGGCGTCTACGTGATGCTGATCAAGAGCACGGCCATCCTGTCGGTGATCGGCCTGTCCGAGCTCACGCGCCAGGGCGAGGTGCTGATGATCACCTATCCCGCCAAGACCCTGTTCATCTACGGCCTGATCGCGGCCGTCTACTTCGTCTACTGCTATCCGCTGCTGCGCCTGGCCAACTGGGTCGAGCGCCGCGTGTCGGGCCGGCTCGCGCCGGCGTCGCTGCACTGAAAGGAGCGCGGATGTCCGCCGCCGAGAACGACTACGTCGACACCTGGTATGCCCGCACGCTGGCCGATCCCGACACCCGTCACGCGCCGCTGGCGGGCGCGGCCGAGACCGAGGTGGCCGTCGTGGGCGGCGGCCTGGCGGGCCTGAGCACCGCGCTGGAGCTGGCGCGACGCGGCCGCGCCGTGACCCTGCTGGAGGCGCAGCGCGTGGGGTGGGGCGCCTCGGGCCGCAACGGCGGCTCGGTGTCGCCGGCCTTTTCGGCCGGCGCCGACCAGATCCGCCGCCACGTCAGCGAGTCGCACTATCAATCGCTCTACCGCCTGTCGATGGAAGGGGTGGAGATCATCCGCGACAACATCGCGGCGCTCGGCATCACCGAGGCGCACAAGGTCGACGGCCGGCTGCGCGTGCTGCGCCACGAGGGCACCGAGGAGCTGCAGCGCTGGTGCGACGAGCAGCGCTCGGTGTTCGGCCGCGAGGTCTCGGTGCTGTCGCGCGCGCAGGTGCGCGAGCGCCTGGTGTCGGACGTCTATTTCCAGGGCATCGACGATCCCGGCTCATTCCATTTCCATCCGCTCAACTACGCGCGCGCGCTGGCGCGCGAGTGCGTGCGGCTGGGCGTGCGCATCCACGAGGGCAGCGCGGTGAACGCCGCCGCTCTCGCCGGCCCGGTCAAGCGGCTCGCCACCGCGCAGGGCACGCTGGAGGCGGCCCAGGTGGTGCTCGCCACCGGCGGCTACACCGAAGGCGTGGTGCCGCGGCTGCGGCGCGCGATGCTGCCGATCGCGACCTACATCATGCTGACCGAACCCCTCGGCGAGCGGGTGCGCGAGGCGATCCGCACCGACGCCGCGATCGGCGACACGCGCCGTGCCGGCAACTACTATCGCGTGCTGCCGGGCGGGCGCATCGGCTGGGGCAGTAGAATCACGACCCGGATCAGCGATCCGCCCGACCTGGCGGAATCGTTGCGCCGCGAACTATTGTCGGTGTATCCCCAGTTGCAGGGGCTGCGCGTCGACGCCGCCTGGTCCGGCCGCATGGCCTACGCCCGCCACCTGATGCCCCAGATCGGCAGGCTGGGCGAGGGCGTCTGGTACTGCACGGCGTTCGGCGGCCATGGCATGAACACCACCTCGATCGGCGGGCGTGTCGTGGCCGAGGGCATCACCGGCGAATCCGAGCGCTACCGGCTGTTCGAGCCGTTCGGGCTGGCCTGGAACGGCGGGCCGTTCGGCACCGCGGCGGTGCAACTCACTTATTGGTCGTACCAGGCGCGCGACTGGCTACGCGAACGGCAGGCGCGCGGATGACGGATGTATTCAGGCGATGGAAGATAAACGGGAAAGCGCGCTGGCGCTGCGATTGCGGGCCCTGCGCCAGGAGCGGCGCTGGACGCTGAAGCAGGCCGCCCAGGCCAGCGGCGTGGCCGCGTCGACGCTGTCGAAGATCGAAAACAATCTGCTGTCGCCGACCTACGACAACCTGCTCAAGATCGCGGCCGGCCTGGAGCTCGACGTGGCCGAGCTGTTCATGTCGCCCGCCGAACACATGGGCACCGGCCGGCGCAGCGTCAATCACGGCGAGGAAGGCCGGCCCTACCAGACGCCGTACTACGATCACCTGCTGCTGTGCACCGCCCTGTCGCACAAGCGCATGATGCCGTTCCGCACGCGGGTCAAGGCGCGCTCGTTCGACGAGTTCGCCGACTGGAGCCGCCACCGCGGCGAAGAGTTCGTCTACGTGCTGGAAGGCGAGATCGAGCTGCACACCGAGTTCTATTCGCCAGCCCGGCTCAAGGCGGGCGAATGCTTCTACATCGACAGCCGCATGGGCCATCGGGTGATCAGCCGCAGCAAGAAAGACGCGCTGGTGCTGTGGGTGTCGACCTCCGACGCGATGGACGCCGACGCCGAGCCGCCGCCCACGCTCGAGCAGGCAGGGTAAAATCGCCGCGCACGCCGCCCCTGCCGCCACGCGGTAGAATTGCGCGCTTTCCGCAACCCGCCCTTAGCTCAGTTGGATAGAGCACTCGCCTTCTAAGCGAGCGGTCACACGTTCGAATCGTGTAGGGCGGGCCATCTTCCTCTCTGTTTTCCCCCGGATCCCTGGCATCGCCGCGGCACGACGGCTGCGCTTCCGCGGTTGCCTGGTATTGACATATCGGTAAATCTCGATATGATTCGGTCCATGGATCTGCTCGAAGTCTTCAAAGCCCTGTCGAACCGCACGCGTCTGGACATCCTCAAGGGATTGAAAGACCCGGCCCGGCATTTCCCCCCGCAGGACGAGGGCGATGTGAACACGGTCGGCGTCTGCGTCAGCAGCATCCAGGAAGGGGTCGGGCTGTCGCAGTCGACGGTGTCCGATTACCTGGCCACGTTGCAGCGTGCCGGCCTGGTCGAGGTCAGGCGCATCGGCCAGTGGACCTACTACAAGCGCAACGAGGCCAACATCAAGGCGCTCGCCGAGCACATCGGGCAGGCGTTGTAGGTCTTCATTCCAAAATTTTTTACTCGTATATATCGGTATTTCCCGATATCCCTTTTTCCAGAAGTGAGGTGTTCAATGAAAGCGATCGTGCTGAATCAGTTTGGCGGCCCCGAATCCTTTGCGCTGCGTGACGTGCCCAAGCCCGTGCCGCAAGCCGGTCAGGTACTGGTGCGGGTGCATGCCACGTCCATCAACCCGCTCGATTACCAGGTCCGGCGCGGCGACTATCCCGACCTGGTGCCGCTGCCCGCGATCACCGGCCACGACGTGTCCGGCGTGGTCGAGGCGGTGGGGCCGGGCGTGACCGCGTTCGCCCCGGGCGACGAGGTCTGGTACACGCCGCAGATCTTCGAGGGGCAGGGCAGCTATGCCGAATACCACGTGGCCGCGGAAGGCATCGTCGGCAGGAAGCCGGCCTCGCTGAGCCATCTCGAGGCGGCCAGCCTCACGCTGGTGGGCGGCACGGCGTGGGAGGCGCTGGTCGTGCGCGCGGCGCTGCGCGTGGGCGAAAGCGTGCTGGTGCACGGCGGCGCCGGCGGCGTGGGCCACGTGGCGATCCAGCTGGCCAAGGCCATGGGCGCCCGCGTGTACACCACCGTGCGCTCGGAAAATGCCGAGTTCGCGCGCGGCCTGGGGGCCGACGTGACGATCGACTACGAGAAGGAAGACTACGTGGACGCCGTCATGCGGGCGTCGGGCGGGCGCGGCGTGGACGTCGTGTTCGACACCATCGGCGGCGACACGCTGGCGCGCAGCCCCGACGTGCTCGCGCAATTGGGCCGCGTGGTCTCCATCGTGGACATCGCGCAGCCGCAGAACCTGATCCAGGCCTGGGGCAAGAACGCCAGCTATCACATGGTCTTCACGCGCCAGAACCGCGGCAAGCTCGACGAGCTGGGCGCGCTGGTGGAACGCGGCCAATTGCGGCCGCACGTGGGCGCCGTCTATACGCTGGCCGACATCGCGCGCGCCCACGCCCGGCTGGAAAGCCCCAACAACGGCCTGCGCGGCAAGATCGCCGTCGCGGTCGATCCTGCGCTCGCGCCGTGAGGTCCATCCAAACGGGTCGGCGCGTTTGGGTCGGCCCGTGTGGGTGGACCCGTTTGAACGGCCCGTGCGTCAGAGCCCCTTGGTCTGGACCTGGGGGCCGGACACCGGCGCGGATCGTCGGTTCGCCGCTGCGGCGCATGTCGGACAGGCTCGCAGGGCAACTATCTGATAAAAAAATATCGTAACGCGACATAACGGCTGTTGTCGGCCGATAGCCCCTGGCACGGCAATTGCGTCGCGGGCGCGTGTGCGCTCCTCGGCCGGCACGCAGGGCCAAGGCCGGCGGGCCTTTGCGGCCGATGCCCGGCGTCGGGCGGGCGCGGCGTTCGCGCTCGGCGCGTTCGCCACGAGGTTGAGACCGCCCGAATTTGTCCATTCCATGGATCAGGGAATTCCCGCAAATATTTAGTGATTTCCTGGGTTCACAGAGAAAGTCATGCTACGTACCATGCCGACTGCTTTCGTTTTGCTGTCAATCGGTTGTCGAGATTGACAGCGAGCTGAAGCGATAGACAGCGTTCCCACCGGGTGCCAGCCCGGTATTTTTTTTGGAACGCCACAACTCGGGAGACGCAGCTTGATAAAAAACAGACAGGATTTCTGGTCTGGGGTGATGTTCATCGGCCTCGGAGGCGGCTTCGCCGTGCAGGCCACCCAATACAGCATGGGAACGGCGGCACGCATGGGCCCCGGCTATTTCCCTTTCTGGCTGGGCATCGTGCTGGCGCTGATGGGCGCGGTCGTGATGCTGGGCGCCCTCAACAAGCGGGCCACCGAAACCACCGTGTCGCGCTTCGATTTCCGCATCGTCGCGCTGGTGGTCGGGTCGGTCGTGCTCTACGGCCTGGCGCTGCGTCCGCTCGGGCTCTACCTCTCGCTGTTCCTGATGGTGATGGTCAGCAGCATCGCCAGCCACGAGTTCAACTGGAAGGTCGCCGTCGCCAACGGCATCTTCCTGGTGCTGTTCGCCTATGTCGCCTTCATCCGCGGCCTCGGGCTGATCTTCCCGCTCTGGCCGAGCTTCATGGCTGACTGAGGAGCCCGACGACATGGAACTTCTGGACAATCTCATGCTGGGTTTCTCGGTGGCGTTCACGCCGGAGAACCTGCTCTATGCCTTCATCGGCTGCCTGCTCGGCACCCTGGTCGGCGTGCTGCCGGGCCTCGGGCCGGTGCCGACCATCGCGATGCTGCTGCCCATCACCTATGTGCTGCCGCCCACCGCCGGGCTGATCATGCTGGCCGGCATCTACTACGGCACGCAGTACGGCGGCTCGACCACGGCCATCCTGGTGAACCTGCCCGGCGAGACCTCGGCGGTGGTGACCGTGCTCGATGGCCACCAGATGGCGCGCAACGGCCGCGCCGGCTCGGCGCTGGCGCTGGCCGCGATCGGCTCGTTCTTCGCCGGCAGCGTGGCAACGCTGCTGCTGGCCGCCTTCGCCCCGCCGCTGGCCGAAGTGGCGTTCGCGTTCGGCCCGGCCGAGTATTTCTCGCTGATGGCGCTGGGCCTGATCGGCGCGGTGGTGCTGGCCTCGGGCTCGCTGCCCAAGGCGATCTGCATGATCCTGCTCGGGCTCCTGCTCGGCATGGTCGGCACCGACGTGAACTCCGGCGTGGCGCGCTACGACTTCAGCATCCCGGAGCTCCAGGACGGCATCGATTTCGCCATCGTGGCCATGGGCGTGTTCGGCCTGTCGGAGATCATGGCCAACCTCGAGCTCAAGGAGCAGCGCGTCGAGATCCAGGACAAGGTGGGCTCGCTCTACCCCAACAAGCAGGAGTTCCGCGAAGCCGCGCCCGCGATCCTGCGCGGCACCGCGCTGGGCTCGTGCCTGGGCATCCTGCCGGGCGGCGGCTCGGTGCTGTCGGCTTTCGCGTCGTACACGCTCGAAAAGAAGATATCCAAGCAGCCCGAGCGTTTCGGCAAGGGTCACCCGGCCGGCCTGGCCGGCCCCGAGTCGGCCAACAATGCCGGCGCGCAGACCTCGTTCATCCCGCTGCTCACGCTCGGCATCCCGGGCAACGCGGTGATGGCGCTGATGGTGGGCGCGATGACCATCCACAATATCCAGCCGGGCCCGCAGGTGATGAGCAGCCACCCCGAGCTGTTCTGGGGGCTCATCGCCTCGATGTGGATCGGCAACCTGATGCTGGTGGTGCTGAACCTGCCGCTCATCGGCATCTGGGTGAAGCTGCTGCGCGTGCCGTATCGCATGCTGTTCCCGGCCATCCTGGTGTTCTGCACCATCGGGGTGTACTCGCTCAACTACAACGTGTTCGACGTGTTCATGTTCGCGATCTTCGGCATCATCGGCTATGTCTGGAGCAAGCTTGGCTGCGAAGGCGCGCCGCTGCTGCTCGGGCTGGTGCTGGGGCCCATGATGGAAGAGAACTTCCGCCGCGCGCTGCTGCTGTCGCGCGGGGAATTCAGCACCTTCGTGACCCGCCCGCTGTCGGCCTCGCTGCTGGCGGTCGCCGCCGTGCTGCTGGTGCTGGTCGCGCTGCCCGCGCTGCGCAAGAAGCGCGAGGAGGCTTTCGTCGACGTGGATTGAATCCGGCCCATGTGGGTTGGCTCTTTGGCCCGGGCTTCTGCCGATGCCCGGGCTTTTTTTGCGCGCGCCGGCCACGCGCGCCCCGTGTCCGACGCGGCTGCATGGCGTCAACTTATCATACAACCTGAAACGGCCTGACCGACGTACCCGCAGCTTCCTGCGGGTAGTGATACGCCGGTCTCACCGGCCCCGCGACGTTCACTCGGATATTCCCTAGGTTGTGGACGGTTGAACCTCTCGCTACGATGCGGCATCTTGTACGACAACGTACAACGTGAAGGGAAAACGAAAGCCTTCAGCGGCCCAAGGGGAGGGGCCGCGCGGCCGTGCCGGACAGGTGAATACACCGCCCGCGCGGCCGCGTCAGCAGTCCACGCAGCACCATCGAAAAAAGACCTACAGAAGGAGACTCCGATGGCAGCACCAGTCCCGCCCGTGTCGGCGGGCCGGCGTCGTTGGCTGGGCGCGGCACTCGCGCTCGGTCCGGCCACGCTGGTTCAAGCGCAGACCTTTCCGTTCGCACCGCAACAGCGCTACCCCGATCCCTCGGTCCGCATCCTCGACCCCTCGTTCGCGCAGTACCGCATCTACAGCAGCTCGGTCGAGCAGCTCGCGAGCGGATTCCGCTGGCTCGAGGGCCCGGTCTGGTTCGGCGATGGCCGCTACCTGCTGGTCTCCGACATTCCCAACGACCGCATCCTGCGCTGGGACGAGACCACCGGCCAGATCAGCGTGTTCCGCCAGCCGGCGAACTTCAGCAACGGCCTGGCGCGCGACCGGCAGGGCCGGCTGCTGGCCTGCGAACACCTGACCCGCCGTGTCACGCGCACCGAGTACGACGGCAGCATCACGGTGCTGGCCGACAAGTTCGACGGCAAGCCCTTCAACTCGCCCAATGACATCGTGTGCCGCAGCGACGGCTCGGTGTGGTTCACCGATCCGCCCTTCGGCATCGGCGGCCATTGGGAGGGCAACAAGGCCCGGCCCGAGCTGCCGCACAGCGTCTATCGTATCGACCCCGCCAGCGGCGCGGTCGAGAAGGTGCTCGACGACCTGGCCGGCCCCAACGGGCTGTGCTTCTCGCCCGACGAAAAGGTGCTGTACGTGGTCGAGTCGCGGCACCAGCCCAATCGCGTGATCTGGGCCTACGACGTGGGGCAGGGCGCCCGGCTGGGCGGCAAGCGCTTGCACGTGGACGCGCAGGGCCCCGGCGCCATCGACGGCATCAAGTGCGACGAGGCCGGCAACCTCTGGTGCGGCTGGGGCAGCAACGGCTCGGCCGATGCCAGGCCCGAGGAGCTCGACGGCGTGATGGTGTTCAACCCGGCGGGCAAGGCCATCGGCCACATCCGCCTGCCCGAGCGCTGCGCCAACCTCACCTTCGGCGGGGCCAAGCGCAACCGGCTTTTCATGGCGAGCAGCCATTCGCTGTACGCCTTGTATGTAGAAACGCGCGGCGCGGCCTGACGCGGCCGCCCGCGCAATCAACGACAGTAACGGAGACTTCATGGATTCGAGCAAAAGACGTCTGCTGGGCGCCGGCGCGGCGCTGTGCGTGGCCCCCTGGATTCCGGCGTGGGCCCGCGCGGCCACCAACGCCGACAAGTGGCCGACGCGCCCCGTGCGCATCATCGTGCCTTACCCGCCCGGCGGCTCCTCCGACATCATCGGCCGCCTGGTCGCGCCGCGCCTGAGCGAAGCGCTGGGCCAGACCGTGGTGGTGGAAAACAAGCCGGGCGCCAACGGCAACCTCGGCGCCGGCCTGGTGGTGCAGTCCAACGACGACGGCCACACCGTGCTGCTGTGCGACGTGGGCGCGCTGGCGATCAGCCCCTCGGTCTACACCAAGCTGTCGTTCGACCCGTCCAAGGACCTGCGCGGCGTGAGCATGCTGGCGTACTCGCCGCACGTGCTGGCCGTGCATCCGGACGTGAAGGCGCGCACGCTGGGCGAGATCGTCGAGCTGTCCAAGAAAGAGCGACTGAACTTCGCCGTCACCGCCATCGGCAGCGCGCCGCACCTGGCCGCCGTGGCCGTGCAGCAGGCCACCGGCGCGAAGTGGGAGTACGTGCCGTACAAGGGCGGCTCGCAGGCCGTGACCGACACGATCGGCGGCCAGACCCAGGTCATCATGAACGGCCTGCTGGCCACGCTGCCGCACATCAAGGCCGGCAAGCTGCGCGCCATCGCGATCTCCAAGAGCGAGCGCATGTCGCTCGTGCCCGACATCCCGACCATCGCCGAACAGGGCGTCAAGGGCTTCGAGTCGGGCACCTGGCAGGGCGTGATGGGCCCGACCGCCGTCAACGACGCCATCGCCGCCAAGCTGGCCGGCGAGCTGGCGCGCATCGTCAACCTGCCCGAGGTCAAGGCGCAGCTCAACGAACAGGGCGCCGAGGTGGTGGTGAAGGATCCGGCGCAGCTCATGACGTTCTTCAACGGCGAACGCGAGCGCTGGGCCAAGGTGGTGAAGTCCGCCGACATCCGCCTCGATTGATTGCGCGCGCATCCATTCGTGCCGTCCGTTCACCGTACGGGCGGCACGACGGGACGCGCGGCAAGCGCGCCTCGGGCGTATCATCCTCGACACGCGGGCCGGCTCTGCCGGCCCGCGCTCATAAGATGACAACACCGAGGAGACGGCTTTGGGTAGGGACGCAGGAGGCGACGGCAGCGCCGGACGCTGGTATTTCGGCTGGAACATCGTGGCGGCCGCCACGGTGCTGACCATGCTGACGGTCGGGCTGCGCATGGGGATCGGCCCGTTCTTTCTGCCGATGGCGCACGACCTCGGCTTCTCGCGCAGCGAACTCGCCACCATCGTGGCCGTGGGCATGCTCTGTTATGGGCTCGCGATGCCGCTGGCCGGCTATCTGGTCAGCGTGCGCGGCACGCGCTTCGTGCTCGTCACCGGCACCCTCATCGTGGTGCTGTCCATCCTCTGGACCATCACCGCCACCAGCCTCGCCGGCTTCATGCTGGCCTTCGGCATCGCGCTGTCGGTCGGGCTGGCCTTCACCAGCCCGGTGGCGCTCACGCCCGTGCTGAGCCGCTGGTTCACGCGCCAGCGCGGCATGGCGCTGTTCTTTCTCTCCACCGGTTCGATGGCCGGCATCGCGCTGATGACGCCCACGCTGACCTTCGCGATCGAGCTCGCCGGCTGGCGTCCCACGCTGATCGGGTTCGCGGCGCTGTTCGCGCTCATCACGCTGCCGACGGCGTTCCTGGTGATCCGCGACCAGGCGCCGCCGCACACCGACCTGCTGCCCGACCAGATCGCCAGCGGGGCCACCGGCGGCCAGCGCGCCGCCGCGCCGCTGGCCCAGGCGGGCGTGCGCGGCGCGCTGCGCACGCGCCCCTTCTGGGGCATCATGATCGGCCTGTTCGCCTGTGGCTTCAGCATGAATCTCCTCGGCACGCACGGCATGCCGATGCTGATGGACCACGGCTTCGACGCGCACACCAGCGCGCTCGGCATCGGCCTGATCGGCCTGGTGGCGATCTTCAGCACGCTGGTGCTGGGCCGGCTTTCCGACATCCTGCCCCGCCGCAACATCCTCGCCGTGATCTATGCGGTGCGCGGCCTCGGCTTCTTCGCGCTGGTGATGGTGGGCGCGCACTGGGAGCTCTACACCGCGGCGGCCGTGGGCGGCATCGTCTGGGCCGGCAGCATCGCGCTGTCGTCGGCGATCCTGGCGGACGTGTACGGCGTGAAACTGGTGGGGGTGTTGTATGGCCTCACCTATCTCGGCCACCAGGTCGGCGGCACGATCAGCTCGTGGCTGGGCGGCTGGGCCTTCGACGTGTTCGGCACGCACTGGATCGCGTTCGGCAGCGCCGGCGTGCTGCTGGTGGCGGCCGCGCTGGTGTCGCTGCGCCTGCCCGACCGGGCCGCCCTGATGGCGCGCGCGGCGGCCGCCTGAGTGGCGGCGTCCGGCGCGGGCGGCGGCTGGCCGCGCCGTGCCGGACGGTGGGCTCAGTGCTTGCGGCGCTCGCCCAGCAGGCCCGCGAGCTCGGGCACGTAGCGGTCTGGGCCGCCTTGCTCCACCGCCTGTTCGTAGGTGGCCAGCACGGCCGCGCCGATGTCGCGCACGGCGCCGGACTCTGCCGCCATGGTGTTGTAGTACTCGAGGTCCTTGCGCGCATTCGACATGAAGAAGCGCAACGACGACGGATCGCCGTCGATCAGGTAGGGCTTGATGCGCTCGAGCGCCACGCCGCCGCCGCCGCCCTTGCTCAGGACCTCGCTGAACACCGCGGGATCGATGCCGTCACCCTTGGCGCAGGCGGCCGCCTCGGCGATCAGCGCGATCAGGCCCAGCGACACATAGTTGTGCAGCAGCTTCATGCGATGGCCGGCGCCCACCGGGCCCACGTGCGTGATGTTTTCCGCGAAGGCCGCGAGCAGCGGATGGATCTCCTCGAACGCCGCGGCGTCGCCACCCACCAGCAGGTTGAGCCGGCCCTCGGCGGCTTCCTTGGGCGTGCGCGTCATGGGCGCGTCGAGGAAGCGGCCGCCGCGCGCCTGCACGGCCTCGGCCACCTTCAGGGTGGAGGAGGGAATCGCGGTGGAGCAGTCGATCACGACGGTGCCGGGACGCAGGCCTTCGAGCACGCCGCCTGCGCCCATCAGCACGGCCTCGACCTGCGGGCTGCCGGTCACGCACAGGATGATCACGTCCGCGCTGGCGGCCAGCGCCGCGCCGTCGCGCACCGTGGCGGCGCCGGCCGCCTTCAGGTCATCGAGGGGCTGGTTGCCCGCGTGCTCGAGCACCGTCAAGGCATGACCGTGCTTGACGATATTGCTGGCGATGCCGTGGCCCATGAGGCCGATGCCTGCCATTCCGACTTTCGTCATCTTCCACTGCTCCCGCCCGGATGGGCTTGTCGATTGTTGTTGCGGTGCGCATGCACCGCCAACGATCTTACCGAGGCCGGGCGCGCCGCATCGGCGCTTCATCTACGGGATTTCACTGATACGGATGCCGCGCCAGTTTCGTGGGGCGGAACTGACAGCGCTGTATCGGGGTGCAGGGCGTGCAAGATTCATCAAAAATATGTATCGGTTGCACCCGACGGCGCGGCCCATGCGGGCAGAAGCGGTAATATCGCTCCCTGCCCAATCGTTCGCCCGACCCCGTGTGGCGGGCCCTTCTGAACGTATCCCGATGCCCGATCCGACCCTCGCGCGGATAGTCTCCGAATTTGGCGCCAGCCTCGGCATGGATGGTCTGCAACCATCGTCCGAAGGCGTGTGCCAGCTCGTGTTCGACGGCCGCCACGTGCTGCGCCTGATCGGCATGGGCGCGCGGGGCCAGCTGCTGCTTTCCTGCCTGCTGGCGGGCGAGCGCGCCGAGACGGTGCAGGCGGAATTGATGGCCAAGGCCAACTTCATGCAGGCGGGCCGTGGCGTGGTGTTCAGCGTCGGCCCCGATGGCCGCGCGCACGCGCAGCTCGCCTTGCCCTACATCGAGTGCACGCCCGCGCTGGTGCTGCAGTCGGTCGAGGCCCTGCTCGACCAGGCCGACCGCTGGAACGAGCGCGTTGCACGCGAAGCCGTGCCGGCGCCGCGCATGCCGGCGCCGATGTTCTTCCAGTCGGTCTGAGACGCGGCGTCGCCGCGCCGCTTCAACTGGATTTCTGGATCACACCCTTGAGCGAGTCGGCCACCTGCTTGGTGATCGTGCTCTGGATCTCGATCATCATCGTCCATTGCTGGACCTGCTGCTGCATGGCGAGCAGGTCGGCCTGGTTGACCGTGCCGTCCGCGTTGGTGCCGATGTTCGACAGGGTCGAGCGCAGCTGCGTCTCCTGGGCGCGCACGCCCTGGTAGAGCGTGTTGTTGATGGTGTTGAAGTTGATGCCGGACGAGCCGGACAGACCGCTGATTGCCATGAGGCGCTCCTTAGCGAGGCGTAAACGAGGGTAGGGTCTGGGCAGGCGCGCCGGCCGCCGGGCCGGGCTCCTGCGCCAAGGGATAGGCGGCCAGCACGGCGGCGGCCGCGTCGGCGGCGGCGGCCACCGCGCTGTAGGCGGCGAAGTCGGCGCGCGGCAGGCCCGCGTCGAGCTCGGTGCGCACGCGCCGGCCGATGGTCTGCACGCGCGCGGCGAGGCCTGCGCGCAGCTCGGCGCCGCCGGGCGCGGCGAGACGGTCTTCGAGGTCGGTGAGGGCGGGTTGCGAGCTCATGCTGAGGATCTCCGGCGTAGGGCGTCGGTACGCTAGCGTACTACGATGGCGGGCCGCGGCCCTTCGAAAATGAGGCGTTTGGGTTCGATCGCGACGAGGCGGTAGCGCTGGTAGGTGCCACCCACCAGCAGCTTGTTGCCGTCGCCGAGCACGATGAAGGGCTGGGGGCCGCCGACCACGCTGCGGATGTCGAACGGCACCGAGTCGGCGAACTGCCGCTCGCCCGGGCCCGCCAGCGCCACCACGCCCAGATGGCGGGTATTGAACTGCGCCATCACGGTCTGCAGCAGCGCCATCTGGTCGTCATCCAGGCCGGCCGCGGCGGCTTCCAGGCGGTCGCCCTGCCAGGCCAGCCCGATGCCCGACAGGCCGGCGTCGACCAGGGCCTGCGAAAACGCCTGCGCCACGTCGGGCGCGAGCTGGATGTCGTTGCCCAGCACCGTCATGCCCGGCAGTTGCGCGCGCACCGCATCGAGCGCGCTGGCGCGTTCGCGCGCGCTGCCGGCGATGCCCGTGATCGTCATGCGGCCGTCGCCGTCGTAACGCGGCTGGTAGCGCACGCCGAAGCCCTTGAGCGCGGCGGCGGCGGTCTGTAGCGCCTCGTCTTCGGCGCTGACCTGCAGCGCCGGCATCGGCCAGATCTGCGTCATCGCGCTGGCGACGCGCTCCTGTTCCGCGCGGTTGCGCACCCAGCCCGTGACCCGCACGCTGCCATCGCGCGACATGGCCACGTGCAGCCGCGAGGCCAGGCCCAGCCGCTCGAGCGCCGCCGAGATCTGGCTCATGGATTGCTCGGCCGCCAGCCGCGGGTCGGGCCGCGGCGGCGCCTTGGGTTCGCTCGGCAGCCACCAGGCCATGCCGATGGCCAGCAGGATGGTCAGCACGACCGCGGCCAGGCCGACGAACATAGGCCAGGCGTCGCGATTGCCGCGCGCGGCCCGGGCGGGCAGGGCGGGGCGGGCGGGCGCCGTGCCGGCGCCGGCCGCCTCGGAAGGTGCCGCAGCCGGCGCGGCGGGGGTATCGGCGTGGCTCTCGGCCGCGGCGGTTGCGGCCGCAACCGCCAGCGCCGCGGGCTCGGCGCCGGCCTGCGCGTCGTTGGCGGCATCCGGCAGCGTCGCCCAGGCGTCGGCCGGCCGCGCCACGGTGATCCACAGAGGCCCCAGCGGCAGGGGCTGGTTGAACGGCGTGGCGGGCTCCTCGCCGGCCGGGGCGTCCTGCGCCTCGACCGTCCAGCCGCGCGCGCCGATGCGCACGCGCGCCGCGCGGGGCGCGATGCCCGCGTCGGCCAGCACGATGTCGCAGGCCGGATCGGCGCCCAGCAGCGCGCCGTCGTTGACGTCGCAGCGCGCGTCGCGATGCAGGCCCGACAACACTCGCAGTTCCAGCGCTTCGCTCATGGTCATCGTCCTCGGCGCGTCACAGATCCACGCGCGCCAGCGGCTGCACGTTGATTTCCTGCGTCAGCTCCTGGTAGGAGAGCACCGGCAGGTCGTAGAGGTCCTGTTCGATCATCTTGCGCAGATAGCGCCGGATGTCCATCGAGGTCAGCAGCACCGGCTTGCGTGCCGCCGCGCTCAGGTCGCCGACGGTGCGCTTGATGTTCTCCAGCAGGCGCTTGGACACGTTCGGGTCCAGCGCCAGGTAGCTGCCCGCCGAGGTCTGGCGCACCGCGCCGCGCACGGTTTCTTCCACATTGGGCGCGAGCAGATAGGCGGGCAGGATGTTCTGGCCGCTCGAATACTTGTAGCTGATGTGGCGCTTGAGCGAGACCCGCACGTACTCGGTCAGCAGCACCGAATCCTTTTCCTTCTGGCCCCACTCGATCAGCGCTTCCAGCACGGTGCGCAGGTTGCGCACCGAGATGTCCTCGGACACCAGCCGCTGCATGATCTCCGCCACCTTCTGCACCGGCATGACGCGCAGCGCCTCCTTCACGAGGTCCGGATAGCGGTCCTCCATGGCCGAGAGCAGGAAGCGTGTCTCCTGGATGCCGATGAAGTCGGAGGAGTACTTCTTCAGCACGAAGGCCAGGTGCCAGGTCAGCACCTGGTGCGCGTCGAGATAGGGAATGCCGGCGGCGCTCAGCGTGGGCAGCTGCGCGTCCGCCACCCACAGCGTGGGCACGTCGGGCAGGAAGCGCTTGTCGGCCTCGTACGGCACCTGCAGCGCCTGCAGGTTCTGTTCGCTGTCGCGCGCCAGCACGTGGCCGGGGCGCAGGCGCCCCTGCGACACGGGCACCTCCGAGAGCAGGATGTTGTAGGTCTGCTCGGTGAGCGCCTCGTTGAAGCGCAGCTGGATGCCGGGGAAGGGCACGCCGAGGTCGAAGTACAGCGCACGCCGGATCTTCAGCAGCTCTTCGTTGAGCTCGTCGGGGTTGAAGTGCTTCTGCAGCCCGGCCGCCACGTCGATCATGAGCGGCAGGGTCGGCGCGAACTCGGCGCTGCCGTCGGTCTTGGGCTTGGCCGGCGCGGGCTGGCCGTCGGCCGCCAGGGCCGGGATCTCGGTGATCTCGCCGGTCTTCTCGTCGACCACCTTGCGGGTGCCGCGCAGCAGCACGAAGCCCACCGTGCCGACGATGGCGCCGAGCGCCAGGAAGGTGAAGGTCGGCATACCCGGGATCAGGCCCATGCCGACCGCGATGGCGGCCGCGATCAGCAGCGCGCGCGGCTGCGCCAGCACCTGGGCGCCGATGTCCTTGCCCACGTTCGACGGGCCGCCCTCGCCGGTCTGCACCCGGGTCACGATGATGCCGGCGCAGATCGCGATGAACAGCGCCGGGATCTGCGAGATCAGGCCGTCGCCGATCGACAGGATGGAATAGACCTGGACGGCCTCGCCCGCGGTCAGGCCGCGCTGCATGGTGCCGATCAGCATGCCGCCCAGCAGGTTGACCGCGACGATGATGAGGCCGGCGATGGCGTCGCCCTTGACGAACTTCATCGCGCCGTCCATCGCGCCGTACAGCTGGCTTTCCTTCTCGACGATGGTGCGGCGGCGGCGCGCCTCGTCCATGTCGATGGTGCCGGCGCGCAGGTCGGCGTCGATCGACATCTGCTTGCCCGGCATGGCGTCGAGCGAGAAGCGCGCGGCCACCTCGGCCACCCGTTCCGCGCCCTTGGTGATCACCACGAACTGCACGATGGTCAGGATCAGGAACACCACCAGGCCGACCACCAGGTTGCCGCCCACCACGAAGTTGCCGAAGGTCTCGATGATGTGGCCGGCGTCGCCCTGCAGCAGGATCAGGCGCGTGGTGGCGATCGAGATGCCGAGGCGGAACAGCGTGGTGACCAGCAGCACCGAGGGAAACGACGAGAAGGCCAGCGGCGAGGGCAGGTACAGGGCCACCATCAGCAGCACGGCCGAGATCGTCATGTTGGCGCCGATCAGCACGTCCACCAGGGTCGTGGGCAGCGGCAGGATCATCATGAAGATGATCGAGACGATCAGGATCGCCAGCACGACGTCATTGCGGCTGGTGGCGAGGGCGACGGCGCGATTGAGGGCTTGCATCGGATTCAGGCGGAGACAGAAGGGGGAACGGGAGCGCCACGCAGCGCCACATAGGCGCGCATCGCGGCGCCCGCTTCCTGGGGGCGCTCCAGGACCGTGAGGACCTGGGCGCGCACGAGGTGGAAGGTCGCGTCGATCGCGCCGCTCAGGGCGATGCGTTCGAGGGTGCCGAGCGCGTCATTGGGCTTTTGCGCGCGCAACTGGGCCAGCGCGAGCGCCACGCGCTGGCGCGGTTGGGCCAGGCCGAGCGCGTCGAGCGCGGCCAGCAGCACCGCCGCCTTCTCGGGCCGGTTGTTTTCCAGGTAGACGCTGGCCAGCAGGCCGAGCAGCTCGGCGTGGGTCTCGGTCAGGGGGGCGGCGATGGCGTTCATCCTTGGTGCAGCGCGTTGCGGTACATGGCGACCAGGTCGCGCAGGCCGGTTTCCTCGCGCAGCAGCCGGACCGCGCGGTTGAGCGTGCGGGCCGTCTCGTCGCCCTGGGCCGCGGCCTGGTCGGCCGCCTCCGAGAGCGAGGCCAGGGCGTCGTTGAGCGCCTGGCCGAAGCGCGCCGGCATCAGCAGGTCGCGGTTGCTCAGCGCCGGGCGCAGCGCCTGGTCGAGCGTGCGGTCGATGCCGGGCTTGTCGAGCAGCGATTCCAGCTGCGGCCGCATGCCGTCGTCGGAAGGCGCGAGATTCTGCCGGTCGGGCAGGTGCGCGCCGGTGTCGTCGCGGCGCGCGTAGCTGATGCTCTCGATGCCGCGGTCGAGCGCCAGTCCGCTGATTCTGAGGTCGGTCACATGATTCTCCTGTCGGCCGCGCTCAGCGGGTGGCGTCGCGCACGGCGTCGAGCCAGCGGTTCAGATAATCGACGGCGGCGCGCAGCTGGGCCGGCTCGATGCCGGCCTCCTCGATGCGGACCAGGGCCAGCAGCCAGTGCCGGTGTTCCCGGTTGCGCAGCGCCACCTGTACCGGCCAGCCCTCGTGGCGGCTGTGGTGGGCGCGCTTGAACGCCCGCAGCAGCCAGGCGCCGGCCTCGTACTCGGCGGGCGCGGCGACATAGAGCGCCAGCCCGGTGCCGGTGCGTTCGATGCCGACGCGGCGCCCGGACTCGGCCTGCAGCGCCAGCGTGCCGCGCTCGTCGAGCGCGAGGGGACCGAAGCCCCATTCCTGGCCCAGGGCGGCCAGTGCCTGTTCGGCGGCGTTCATGCCTCTTCCTCGTCGATCGCCACGTCCAGGGCTTCCTGGGCCGCGTTCAATAAGCTGTGACGCACGTCGGCGTCGGGATAGATCTGCACCGGCAGGTCCTTGAGCATGGCGCGCACGCCGGCCATGAAGGTCACGCGGGCCTCGGGGGCGGTCACGTTCTGCTGGTTCGCCAGGGCGGTGAAGCGCGCCTCGCTGACCCAGCGTTCGCCGGTGATGCCGATCAGGTCGCGCATCAGCCGCGGGCTGTCGAGCGCGGCGCCGTGGCGCGCGGCCAGGCGCTCGCCCAGCTCGGCGCAGCCGTCCAGCACCGTGACGGCCACTTCCAGGTGATAGAGATCGCTGACCAGCACCTGCAGCCGGCCGGTGTCGGTGGAGGGGCGGGCGGCGGCGAGATCGTGGCCGAGCGCCGCGATCAGCTGCTTCAGGCCGCGGCTCAGGTCGGCCTCGCCGAAGCGCTCGAGCGCCAGGCCGAGCGTCTTGGCCAGCGAGGTCTCGCCCAGCACCACGTCGCGATAGGTCTGCTGGAAGCGGGCCACGCCGGCGGGATCGGCGGCGAACTCGCCGGCGCTGCGCAGCGCGTTCAGGCCGGCGCGGATCTCCGGGCCGCGCTCGATCTCGAGATCGGCCAGCGCGTCGCGGATGGCTTCCAGCGCGGCCGGATCGGCGCCCTGGCGCTCGCCTTCGCGCAGCGCGTATTGCAGGCCGAGGTATTGCTGGGACACGTCGCCGAAGGCCTGGGCCGCGCCCTGGCGCGGCGAGGCCTGGCCGGACAGCAGCTTCTTGGTCAGCTCGATCAGCTTTTCCTGGGCGTCCGGATCGTGCGTGTCGTCCAGGAATTCGACGATCTCCTGGGCGTCCAGCAGCTGCGGCGGCCGGTCCGCCTTGACCTTGCGTTCGGCGTGGTGCTTGTCCTCAGTCTTCTCGGCCATGTGCAGGCTGAGTTCCTCGGCGCCGTCGGCGAGCGAGACCTCGCCCGCCAGCGTCACGGTCTTCTCGCCCAGCATCAGGCCCGCCTGCTGCTGGGCGGCAGAGGCGTCGGCGTGGGCGGTGGCGGCGCCGAACCCGGGGGTCGGCAGGCCGGAATCGATACGGTTCATGGTCTCCGGGCACCCGCCGTCGCGCCATTTCCGGTTGCGGGATGGCGACGGGTGCCTGACGGTAGTAACGGCAGGCCGGCTTTGGTTCCCATCCCGGGCACGATTTCTTTTGCGGCGGCGGCGGAACCAAACCCCGCGGCGCCGTTACGAACCGGTCATGAGCCAGGGCGGGGCCCCGGCATGATCGAAACGGGAGAGAACCATGAGCGTCAACGGCATCAATATGGGCGGGGTGCAGAACATCGATCTGAGCTCGATGGACCTGGAGACGGCGTTGATGCAGGTGCAGAGCCAGCGCAGCCAGCTGCTCGAGGCCAGCCTGCAGACGCAGCTGGCCGCGGTGAACCAGCGCAACCAGGACATCGCCAAGCTCAACGAGCAGACCAATGGCCTGAGCAGCGCCAACCTCGACCTCCAGACCTCGAACGTGGAACTGGGCACCAAGATCGCCGAGCTCAAGGACCTGCAGGGCCGCCTGGCCGCCAGCAAGTGCCCGGACGACAACGGCTGGTACGGCCTGTCGTGGGGGCAGGGCGACGATGCCGCGCTGTCGCACCAGACGCTCAAGCAGATCGAGGACGCCGGCCTGATCATCCCGACGGGCGACGACAAGCCGCGCGACGTGGACGGCAACGGCACCATGGACGCCAAGGGCAAGGTGGTGCAGAACTTCGTCGACCAGCTGGCCGGGAAGATCGCCGGCATGGAGGCGCAGATGACGGCCAATAACAAGCAGATCGACGCCAATAAGGTGGAGATCGACAAGAACAAGTCGGCCATCGACACGCTGTCCAACTCGCAGCAGATGGACATGCTGCGCCTGCAGGGCCTGACCAACAAACGCAACGAGGCCTTCGACGTGATGACCAACTTCGTCAAGAAGATGCAGGAGAACCGCTCGTCCATCATCGGCAACATGCGCTGAGGCCATGGCCGCGATCCCGCCTTCCAATGGTCCCCGTCCCACGCTCGGCGGCGTCGGCGTGGAGGGCAGCGGCCCGGTCGACGGCGCCGCGCTGGTGGGTGCCGACCAGGAAACCGCCCTGATGTCGGTGCAGGCCGAGCGCGTGCGCCTGATCGACAAGCAGGTCGAGGTCCAGGTCGAGGAGCTGCGCCAGCTCAACCGCCGGCTCGAGCTGCTGAATCAGGTGCAGGCGGGGCTGAAGTCGGTCCAGGCGCAGTTTCCCGCCAATGCCAAGTTCGACAAGGAATGGGACGACGCGGGCGGTGGCTGGAGCTACGCCATGGCCGACCGGATCAATCGCGCCGCCATGGAGGCGGGCGTCGACCTCGGCTTCGCGTCGGACGGCAACACCTGGCGTCTGTTCGGCCACATGGGCGACATGAAGGAGTTCGCCCAGCGCTACCTGCCCGAGCAGGCCGGTGCGCTGGCCGCGTGGCGCGACAAGGGCGAGCTCGGCGGGCATCTGGTGGCGGCCGACCTGGCCAGGCGGATGGGCGGGCGCGACGGCTTCCTGACGCCGGACCATCCGGGCCAGACGCTCAACCGCTGCCCGGGCGGCATCCGCTACGACAGCGAGTTCGGCGAGCTGCGCCAGGCGGTGTCGCGGGTGCAGGGCGTGATCGACGAGTGCGCCAACCGCCAACAGGACCAGATGCTGCGCCTGCAGGCGCTGGTCAACCGCCGTAACGAATCGGCGGAGATGATGAGCAATTACGTGAAGAAGATGCAGGAAAGCCGATCTGCGATTTCCTCCAAGATCGGCGGAACCGACGCCTGATTGTTGTTACTCACACAGCAGATTCGCAATTCATACGTCGGCCGGGGTGGCCGGCCAGGAGCCAGAAATGAGCATGAACATCGGCAATATGGGTGTGGGCAACATCAGCAGCCTCGATCTCTCGAGCATGGATATCGAGACCGCGCTGATGATGGTGCAGAGCCAGCGCGTCTCGCTGCTCGACAGCCAGCTGAACCAGCAGATCCAGGAAGTGCAGAACCGCAACAAGCTGACGGCCTCGCTCAACGACATGCAGGCGGCGCTCAACAGCATGAAGGCGACCCTGCCGAGCAAGGACGCCGCGCCGGGCGACAAGGTGCCGGACAACGCCGACAACCGCCAGCTCGCCGCCAACTTCGCCACCATCTCGTCGGCGCTCGGCATGGGCACCTCGCCGGTCGGCGTGAACGGCACGGTGGACAACGAGAAGGGCGTGTCCGCCAGCCAGATCTCCAGCATGCCGACCCGCGAAGGCCTGGAAAAGATGATCAACAGCGTCAAGACCCAGCTCGACACGGCCAGCAACAGCCAGCAGATGGACATGCTGCGCCTGCAGAGCATGAGCAACAAGCGCAACGAGGCCTTCGACGTGATGACGAACTTCGTCAAGAAGATGCAGGACAGCCGCTCCTCCATCATCGGCAACATGCGCTGACCCGCGCCCCTCCCAACCCCGCACGCCCATATAGACCAGCACGGAGCAAGACCATGGCCGAAACCCAGCAAGACCAGAACATCCAGGCGCTCATCGACCGCGCCGACGCCGTCGTGCGCAATGCCCAGCGCGCCATCGAGGACTCCGACGAGCGCCTGCGCCGCCTCGGCCTCGACCCGGCCAAGGTGCGTCAGGTGCTGGCGGCCCAGCCGGTGTCCGAACAGGTGCGCGCCGACGCCGAGAAGCTGTATCGCCAGGACATGGAAGACATCGAGCGCGAGGTCGAGCAGGAAGCCGCCCACGCCCGTCATCGCACCGAACCGCGCGCCAGCACCGGCGCGAAGCGCCCGCGCGCCATGGTTTGAGCCTCACGCCAGGAGACACCGTCATGAGCACCGCCCAACAGACCGGGATGACCAGCGAAGAATATGGCGCGCTGCACGACCAGATCGTGGCGCAGTTCGCGCGTGGCGGCTCCCTGGGTGAACTCAACGGCATGACCGCCGACGAGTGCGAGGCGCTCTACAGCCTGGGCTACGGGCTGTACGAGAAGGGCCGCTACCCCGACGCGCTCAAGGTGCTGTCGTACCTGGTGGCGCTCAACCATACCGAGCATCGCTACCTGGTGGCACTCGGCGCGGCGGCGCAGGCGCTGGGCAAGCACGCCGACGCGCTGCAACAGTACATGGCGGCGACGCTGCTCGATCCGCTCGAACCGGCGCCGGCGTTCTACGCCGCCCAATGCCTGACCGAGATGGGCCAGTTCGACACGGCGCTGCAGTCGTGCGACCTCGTGCTGTCGATGGCCCGGCCCGACGTCCACGCGGTGCTCATCGACCGCACCCAGGCCCTGCGCAGCGTGCTGGTGTCGCGCGGCGCCAAGGAGAAACAAGCATGATCAACGTGAATTCCCCGGCCGGCCTGAATCCGGCGCTGCTCAATCCGCTCGACCCGGGCGTGGCCGCCAACGTGCCCGCCGGCGCCAGGCAGCTCGACGCCACGCTGCTGATCGCCAAGCAGGGCGCCGGCGACGTGCTGGGCAAGGTCGGCCTGACCGAACCGAACATGGGCCGTGCCGGTCCGGCCGACGTGGCCGCCGCGCTGGCCGGACTGAACGACAGCGTCGGCACCGACATCTATGCGGTGATGGCCCTGATGCAGAAGCTGGCGCAGGAGCAGCGCAATGCGGCGCGCGAGACGCGCGCCGCCGACATGACGGCCCAGGTCTCGGCCCTGCAGTCGGCCGCCGACAAGATCCAGGAAGCCGCCGAGGAGCGCTTCAAGGGCGCGCTCGCGGCCGGCATCATGCAGATCGCCGGCGGCGTGGCGCAGGTCGGCGCCGGCATGGCCGGCATCGGCTCGTCGATGAAGGCCGCCGGCCTGAAGGGCATCGAGGATCCGACCGCGGCCCAGCGCACCGCGCTGGGCAAGCACGACGGCATCGCCAACAACAGCAGCGGCATGGGCCAGGGCCTGAGCGGCATCAGCGGCGGCATCGGCAGCATGATCCAGGCCGGCTTCGACCGCGCGGCGGGCCGCGCCGATGCCGACCGGGCGCGACTGGAAGCGGACGCCAAGGTCGCGGAGACCGGCGTGCAGCACGCCAACGACCTGATGCAGCAGATGATGGACGTGATCCGCGACGTGCGCGACAAGCTCGGCGCCATCGAGCAGAGCCGCGTCGAGACCAACCGCGGTATTGCCCGCAACATCTGACCTGGCGAGGCCTCTCATGGACATCCGGAATACGCCTTCGCCCCTGGCGGGCGGCCAGACGCCGCAAACCGCGGGCCTGGATGCGGCCGCCAACGTGGTGCGCAGCGCCAACATCGACGTGGCCGCGCTCGCCTCGCAATGGGCCGCCGACATCGCCCAGACCCGCGCGGCCGGGGGCGACGGCGTCATCAATGCCAACGGCAAGCCGGCGCTGGCCGCGCCCACCAAGCAGTTCTCGCCGGCCGACATGGTCGACCTGCTGCGCAACCTGCAGGGCAAGACGCAGGAGGCGCAGCTGCGCACGGCCAAGGAAAACATCGAGAACAACCGCATCGAGCAGGCCAAGAACAACGAAGAGCAGACGCGCAAGATCGACGAGTGGATCCAGAAGAGCAAGGAAGCCAACAAGGGCGGCCTGCTGGGCAAGATCTTCGGCTGGATCGGCGCCATCGTCGCCGCCATCGCGGCCGCGCTGATGGTGGTGGCCGCGGTGGCCGCCACGGCGGTGACCGGGGGCGCGGCCGGACCGGCCATGATCGCGCTGGCCGCGATCGCCGTCACCGGCGCGGTGTCGCTGCTCGCCACCCAGATATCCACCGAGTGCGGCGGTCCCGAGATCAGCATCAGCAACCTCGTGACCCAGGCCGTGAGCAAGCTGCTGCAGGCCTTCGGCGTGGAGCCCGAGCTGGCCGAGAAGATCGGCAACATCGTTGCGGGCGCATCCATGCTGCTGACCGGCGCGATCCTGGTCGAGCCCGGCGCGCTGGGCAAGATGGCCGGCGCGATCGCCACCGTGGCCGGCGCGGATCCGGAGACCGCGGGCTACATCGCCATGGCGATCGGCCTGGCCGCCACCATCACGGTGGGCGTGGTGATGGCGGTGGCCTCGTTCGGCGCGGGCGCGGTGTCCTCGGCCACCAACATCGCCGGCAACGTCACCGCCCAGACCGCCAAGACGGTGGCCGACACCGCCAAGACGGCGGGCCAGGTGGCGCAGGGCGCCGCCGCCATCGCCAAGGGCGTGGGCCAGGTCGCGACCGGCGCCGAGTCGATCCAGAGCGCCAAGGCGCAGGAGGCGGCCGACAAGGTGCTGGCCGACAAGAAGGCGCTCGAGGCCATGATGGTCAAGCTGCAGGCCTCGATGGAAGAGGACCGCGAAAAGATGAAGGAAGTGATGCAGGCCATGGACGAGGGCATGCAGATGGTCAGCAAGATGATCTCCGCCGCCGCCGACAGCATGAGCCAGGTCACGGCCAACATCGGCAAGCGGGCGATGGTCTGAGCCAAATCGAATACGGAGCCAAACAACGTGTCTACCCCTACCTCCACCGCCGCCCGGTCGGCCTTCGGCCAGGAACTGTTCGACGGCCTGGCGGCCCTGCCGGGCAGCCAGCGCCTGACCAGCGAGCAGCTCGAAGTGATCTACGCGCTGGCCTACGCCCACGTGGCGCAGGGCCAGTACGCGCAGGCACTGCCGGTGTTCGCCTTCCTGTCGCAATACGGCCCGACCCGCAAGCACTACCTGGCCGGTCTTGCGCTGTGCCTGCAGATGGAAGCGCGCTACGACGAGGCGATCCGCATCTACTCGCTGATCGGCGTGCTGTTCCCGACCGCGGCGGAAGCCACGCTGCGCGTGGCCGAATGCCAGCTGGCCCAGGCGCAGCTCGACGCGGCGCGCGCCTCGCTCGAGCTGGTGCTGGCCAGCGCACGCGAGGACGCGGCCCATGCCGGCCTGGCGCCGCGCGCGCAGGCACTGCTGTCGGCGCTCACCAAGGAGGCGCACGCATGAGGGCGCGCACCCATGAGTGATACGTCTCACAGCATGTCCGCAACGGCCGTCTCTCACGAGGCGGCTTTTGTGCTTGATGCGGACGAGGCCCGGCTCTTCACCGAGGTCGGCTTTCTTGCCGCCGGCCGCGGCGACGTGCAGCACGCCGACGCGATCTTCCAGGCGCTGCGCGGCATCCGGCCGCGGCGTGCCTATCCCTGGCTCGGCCTGGCCGTGGCGCGCATGAACGCGGGCCGCGCCGCCGAGGCCGTGACCGTGCTCGAACAGGGCGAGGCCTGCATGGCCGATGCCCCGCCCGCCGAGGCGGCGCTGCTGGCCGCCTGGCGCGGCTTCGCGCTGCAGCTGGCCGGCCGCAGCGGCGAAAGCACGCGCCTGCTGCAGGCCTGCGCGCACGGCGACGGCGAAGGCGCCGCCCTGGCGCGTGCGCTGCTCGGCCTGCCCGCAGCGCCGGCCGCCGCTTCCCCGACCTCCGAATCCACGACGCGTTAGGAACCCCATGGACATCTCCGCGCTTTCCGCCGCGCTCTCGCCGGCCCTGGACACGCTCAAGACCCCGGCGGTGCAGCCCAGCGCCGACGCCACCGAGCGCTTCAACCGCGTGATGGGCGCCGCCGATCCCGAGGTGGGCGCGCCCACCGGCGTGCACGCCGCGCTGCAGGCCGCGTTCGCGGCCCCGGCCGACGGCGCCGCCCCGGCCACGCTCGGCAGCCAGATCCTGTCCGGCCTGCAATCGACCACCGGCGACTTCTCGCAGAAGTGGCAGGGCATCGCCGCCAACCTCGACCGTCTCGGCGCCCAGAGCTCGCTGTCCGACATGCTGCGCCTGCAGGGCGAGCTGCTGCAGGTGTCGGTGCAATACGAACTGGTGGGCAAGGCCGTGGCCCGCACCACCCAGAATATCGACACGCTGGTCAGGATGTCCTAATGCACGCCGTACCGTTTCATCTGCTTTCCTGGAAGTCCGTGCGCGTCGCGCTGGCGGCCCTGCTGATCGCGCTGCTGGCCGCCTGCGGTTCGCGCGTCGAGCTGTTTTCCGCGGCCAGCGAAAGCGAGGCCAACGAGTTGTTGTCGGTGCTGCTCGATTCGGGCATCCGCGCCGAGAAGTCGGTCACCAAGGCCGGCGTCGCGGTGTCCGTCGACGGCGCCCAGGTGGCGCGCGCGCTCGACATCCTGCGTTCGCGCGGCCTGCCGCGCGAACGCTTCGACGGCATGGGCCAGATCTTCCGCAAGGAGGGCCTGGTGTCCTCGCCGCTGGAGGAGCGGGCGCGCTACATCTATGCGCTGTCGCAGGAGCTCACCAACACGCTGTCGCAGATGGACGGCGTGCTGGCGGCGCGCGTGCACGTGGTGCTGCCCGAACGCGGCGGCGTGGGCGAGAACACCACGCCGTCCACGGCCGCCGTCTTCATCAAGCACCAGACCGGCTACAACCTGGACGCGCTGCAACCGCAGATCCGCAAGCTGGTGACGCACGCCATCCCCGGCCTCACCGAAGACCGCGTGTCGATCGCGCTGGTCTCGGCGCAGCCGGCCGCGCCCGGCGAATCGCAGGCGCCGGTGGCGGTGCCTGCCACCGGCCTGTGGGCCGCCGTGGCGGTGCTGGCGCTGCTGGTGGCGGGCCTGGGCGGCGTGCTGGTGTGGCTGTTGGTGCGCCGCAGCCGCGAGCCGGCGCTGGCGCCGCGGCGCGAGCCCGGCACGGCCGGCGGCGCGGCATGAGCGAGGCTTTGTTCGGCGCGCGCATGCTGGAGTTCAACCAGCTGCCCAGCCGCACCCTGCATCCGAGCCGGCTGGCCGAGCATGCGCCGCCCGGCGCGGCCGCGCCCGCCGGCATGGAGACGGCCTGGCACCGGCTCTGGTCGGGCGAGATCCTGGCCCGCCTCGGGCTGGCCAGCCGGCCCGTGCTCGACGGCGCCCGGCCCGAGCTCGCGCTGGCGCTGCTGCCGCCCGACCGGCTCGGCCGCTGTGCCCGGCTGGTGGGCGCGGCCCTGTGCGCGCCGCGCCTGCGCCGCATGATCTCCGGCGCCGAGGTGCGCGAGGTGCTGGGCACGCTCGGCCCCGACGTGCTGGCGCTGGCGCGTCACGACGCCCTGGCGCGTAGCGGCATCGCCGAGTCGGCCGGCTGGCCGCTGGCACGCACCGTGGCCGCGGTGGACGAACTGGGCCTGGCCGCCACCCGCGCCGCGCTGTCCGACGGCGGCGACGCCCTGGCGCTGCGCGCCGAACTCAAACTGCCCGCCGTGCCGGCGGCTGCCGCGCCGCTCGCCGCGCCGGCCGCGCTGGCGCTGGCGCTCGATGTACTCAAACACGCTGAACCGACATGGGCTTCCTCCTTCCCCACCCTGGCCTGAAGGCCGCCGAGCGGCCGCGCCTGGACCCCGCCGACAAGATCCTGCGGGCCGCGGATCATGCCGCGCTGGCCCAGGCCGATGCGCTGCTGGCGCAGGCGCAGGAGGCCGCCCGTGCCATCGAGGCCGGCGCCCAGGCGGCGTTCGATGCCGAGCGCGAGCGCGGCTATGCCGACGGCCGCGAAGAGGCGCTGATGGGCCAGGCCGAACGCATGATCGAGACGGTGGGCCGCACCATCGAATACTTCGCCGGCGTCGAGAACGAGATGGTCGACCTCGTGATGGCGTCGGTGCGCAAGGTCATCGACGGTTTCGACGACCGCGAGAAGGTGATGATCGTGGTGCGCAACGCGCTGGCCGTGGTGCGCAACCAGAAGCAGATGACGCTGCGCCTGAATCCGGCCGAGGTCGACGTGGTGCGCGCCCGCATCAACGACCTGCTGGCCGCCTATCCCGGCGTGGGCTATCTCGACATCCTGGCCGACGGCCGGCTGGCGCGCGGCGCCTGCATCCTGGAAAGCGAGATCGGCATGGTCGAGGCCAGCCTGGAAAGCCAGTTCCAGGCCCTGCGCAACGCGTTCCAGCGCACGCTGGGCAGCCGGGTGTAGCGGCCATGCGCCAGTTCGATTACATCACCGAGATGATGGAGGTCGCGCTGCAGGACACGCCGACCCTGCGCATCAAGGGCCGGGTCACGCAGGTGGTCGGCACCATCATCAAGGCCGTCGTGCCCACCGTGAAGGTGGGCGAGGTCTGCATCCTGCGCAATCCGGGCGAGGACTTCGAGATGAAGGGCGAGGTGGTGGGCTTCGCGCGCGACGCGGCCCTGCTCACGCCCATCGGCGACATGTACGGCATCTCGTCGGCCACCGAGGTCATCCCCACCGGCCGCGCCCACATGGTGCCGGTCGGCCCCGGGCTGCTGGGCCGGGTGCTCGACGGCCTGGGCCGCCCGCTCGACGAGGCCGACCTGGGCCCGCTCGAGGCGAAGAAGTTCTATCCCGTGTTTGCCGAGGCGCCCGATCCGCTCACGCGCCGCATCATCTCCAAGCCGCTGGAGCTGGGCGTGCGCGCGCTCGACAGCGTGCTGACCTGCGGCGAAGGCCAGCGCATGGGCATCTTCGCGGCGGCCGGCGGCGGCAAGTCCACGCTGATGGGCATGCTGGTCAAGGGCGCCGACGTGGACGTGACGGTGGTGGCGCTGATCGGCGAGCGCGGCCGCGAGGTGCGCGAGTTTCTCGAGCACGAACTCGGCCCCGAGGGCCGGCGCAAGAGCGTGATCGTGTGCGCGACCAGCGACAAATCGTCGATGGAGCGCGCCAAGGCGGCCTACGTGGCCACCGCCATCGCCGAGTATTTCCGCGACCAGGGCAAGCGCGTGCTGTTCCTGATGGACTCGGTGACGCGCTTTGCGCGCGCCCAGCGCGAGATCGGGCTGGCGGCCGGCGAGCCGCCGACCCGCCGCGGCTATCCGCCCTCGGTGTTCGCCACGCTGCCCAAGCTCATGGAGCGCGCCGGCATGAACCAGCACGGCTCGATCACCGCGCTGTACACGGTGCTGGTCGAGGGCGACGACATGACCGAACCCATCGCCGACGAGACCCGCTCGATCCTCGACGGCCACATCGTGCTGTCGCGCCGCCTCGGCGCGTCCAACCACTATCCCGCGATCGACGTGCTGGCCTCGGCCAGCCGCGTGATGAACGCGGTGATCACGCCCGAGCACAAGCGCATGGCGGGACGCCTGCGCGAGCTGATGGCGAAGTACCAGGAGGTCGAGCTGCTGGTGAAGATCGGCGAGTACAAGCGCGGCGGCGACAAGGTGACCGACGAGGCCATCGATCGCATCGATGCCATCAACACCTTTCTGCGCCAGCGCACCGATGAGCGCACCACGCTGGCCGAGGCGCTCGAACGGATGCAGCAGATCGTGGGGCCGGCATGAGCATGTTCGACGAACTGCTGGCCATCAAGCGCTTTCGCGAAGGCCAGGCCGAGATCGCGGTGGCGCGCCAGCGTCAGGTGCTGCAGGACGCGCGCGACGGCGAACAGGCCGCGCTGCGCAGCCTGGACGACTTTCGCGGCTGGGCCGACGCGCACGAGCGCGAGCTCTACGGCGACCTGTGCCGGCGCACGGTGCGCGTGCGCGAGATCGAGTCGGTGCTGCAGGACGTGGCCGGCCTGCGCGAAGGCGAACGCCAGCACGAGCAGGCGCTCGACGCGGCGCGCGCGGCGGCCGAGCGCGAAGAGAGCGCGCTGCAGGCGCGGCGCGACGATCATCGGCAGGCCACGCGCATGAGCGAAAAGTTCGTCGAGCTGGCGCGCTCGCATTTCGATGCGCAGTTGCGCGAGGCCGAGCGCAAGGAAGACCTGGAAATGGAAGAAGCCGCCAGCGTGGCGCGCGACCGCGACGACTGGGAACAGCACGAGGAGTACGAGCCGTCATGAGCATCGACCGCCACATCAGCCTCGACACGGCGATCGCGCAGGGCCTGCCCGACCTGAACCAGTCCGGCGCCGGCACGCGGCGCGAGGCGCGCGAGGGCGACCGGCAGGCCTTCGAACGGGCGCTCGGCGAGGACGCCCCGGGTGCCGACGACGCGGCCGCCCGGCGCGGCCAGCAGGACACGCCTGCGCCGCCCGCCGGCGCCTTCGGCCTGTTCGCGGGCGCGGCCGCCCGCGTCGAGACGCCGGCCGACGCCGCGTTGCGCGCGGCCCTGCGCGAGCACCTGCTCGCGGCCGCCAGCCAGCTGCGGGTGGGCGAGGGCGGATCGGGGCGGCGCGAAGTCAGCGTCACGCTCGACGAGGCCGTGCTGCCCGGCGTGACCGTATCGGTGCAGGAAGACGAGGGCCGCGTGGTGGCCGCCTTCGTGTGCCGGGTGGAATCGTCGCGCGAGCGCCTCAATCTCGCCGCGCCCGGGCTGGCCGCCGACCTGGCCGCCGCGCTGGCCCGGCCCACGCTGGTGCAGGTGAGCACCGACGATCCCGAAGACCTTTGCCTGACTGAATCACGCGCCGAGCCCGAGGGCGGCGGCGTGCAACCGAGTTCGCCGTGAAATTCCCAGAAGAAGATATCCCTCGCATGAGCGCGAGCCTGGACCTGAATCCCGGAGCCGCCGCGCCGGCACAGCTCGCCGCCCGCCTGCCGCGCCTGTCGGGCAACGAGGCCCGCGCGCTCGACCTGGTGGCCCGCCACGGCGCCGCGCTCGACATCGTGCTCGGACAGGGCGGCCCCCAGCCGGGGGCGTGGCAGGTGAGCCTGACGCCGGGCGTGGCCGACGGCCTGCTGGCCGGCGACGCCTTCGGCGCCGAGATCGAATGGGCCGGCGCGCGCCTGCACCTCACGCTGCCGCGCGCGGCGCCCGCGGCCTGGCTGGCCGAACGCCACCCCGAGCTCGCGCCCGCGCCGCTGCCGGACGCGCTGGCCGCGCTGGCGCTGGAGGGCCTGCTGGCCGAGATCCAGGAAAGCGTGGCCGGGCTCTCGCCCGCCGGGCCGGCGCGCGTCACCGCCGCCGAGGCCGAACTGCCGGCCTTGCCGCACCTCTGGACGCTCAGCGCCCGCGCCAACGGCAGCGGCGCCACGGTCTACGCGCGGCTCGCGGCCGACGGGCTCGGCCTGCTGCTGCTGGCCGGCCTGCTGGCCCAGGGCGCGATCGCGCGCAACGGCCTGGCGCTCGAGGCGCTGCCGGTGCTGCTGCGGGCCGACATCGGCGCCACGCGCCTGCCCGCGAGCGCGCTGGCCACGCTGCAGCCGCGCGACGTGCTGCTGCTCGACCATTACTACGTGAGCGAGCAGGGCGAGCTCTGGCTGTCCGCCGGACAGGGCCAGGGCCTGCGCGTGCGCGCCGACGCATCAACCTACATCGTGACCCAAGGCTGGACCTCCCTCATGACCGAACCGCAAGCCGACGCCGCCCCGCAAGCCGAGGCGCAGGCCCCCGCCGCCCCGCTGGCGCTGGCCGACATCCCCGTCAATCTGACCTTCGACCTGGGCGAGCGCCGCATCACGCTGGCGCAGTTGCAGACCCTCCAGGTGGGCGCCACCTTCGATCTGCAGCGGCCGCTGGCCGATGGCCCCGTCATGATCCGCGCCAACGGCGCGCTGGTCGGCACCGGCAACCTGGTGCAGATCGACGATCGCATCGGCGTGGTGCTCGCAACGCTGGGACCGGGCGCCGCATGAGTTCCTATGATCCGATCACCCTGGCGGTGGTACTGGCGCTCATGGCGCTGGTGCCGCTGGCCGTGGTGATGACGACCTCGTTCCTGAAGATCGCGGTGGTGCTCACGCTGGTGCGCAACGCGCTGGGCGTGCAGCAGGTGCCGCCCAACATCGCGCTTTACGGCCTGGCGCTGATCCTGTCGGCCTACGTGATGGGACCGGTGGTGATGCAGATGAGCGAGGAACTGCGCTCGGTCGGCCGTGGCCAGGCCCAGTCGGCGCCCGCGCCCACCGCGCGCCAGGCGCCGCCGCAGCAACAGACCGGCGGCATGCTGCACCTGGACAACAGCACCCCCGCCGCGACGCCCGAGGAAGACCGCCTCACCGGCATCCTCGAGGCCGTCGGCCGCGGCGCCGAGCCGATGCGCGGCTTCATGCTGAAGAACAGCCGGCCCGAGCAGCGCGACTTCTTCATGCGCACCGCGCGCACGCTGTGGGGCGAGGCCCAGGCCCGCAACCTGAAGGAAGACGATCTGCTGGTGCTGATTCCGTCGTTCCTGTTGTCGGAGCTGACCGCCGCCTTCCAGATCGGCTTCCTGCTCTATCTGCCGTTCGTGATCATCGACCTGATCGTCTCCAACATCCTGCTCGCCATGGGGATGATGATGGTCTCGCCGGTGACGATCTCCATGCCCCTCAAGCTGTTCCTGTTCGTCATGGTCGACGGCTGGACCCGCCTGATCCAGGGCCTCGTGCTGTCGTATACGTGATGGGTACCGTCGATCTCGTTTCATACATGACCCAGGCGCTGTACCTGGTGCTGTGGCTGTCGCTGCCGCCGATCGCGGTGGCGGCCATCGTGGGGACGCTGTTCTCGCTGTTCCAGGCGCTCACGCAGATCCAGGAGCAGACGTTGTCGTTCGCCGTGAAGCTGATCGCGGTGTTCGCCACGCTGATGCTCACCGCGCGCTGGATCAGCGGCGAGCTCTACAACTTCACGATCTCCGTGTTCGATCTTTTCTACAAGATTCACTAGGAGAGACCGGCCATGTTTTCAGGCGTGACGTATGCGGAGGCAAAGATTTTCCTGGGGACGCTCGCGCTCACCCAGCCGCGCATCCTCGCGCTCTGCGTCATGCTGCCGCTGTTCAGCCGCCAGAACATGCCGGGCATGCTGCGCTACGCGCTGGCCGCCGCGATCGGCCTGATCGTGGTGCCCGCGCTCACGCCGCAATATGCCGCGTTCGACCCGACCTGGATCGATCTGGTGCTGCTGGTCGGCAAGGAAGTGTTCGTGGGCGTGGCGATGGGGTTCCTGGTCGCGATCCCGTTCTGGATCTTCGAGGCCGTGGGCTTCGTGATCGACAACCAGCGCGGCGCCAGCCTGGGCGCCACCATCAATCCCGCCACCGGCAACGACTCCTCGCCCATGGGCATCCTGTTCAACCAGGCCTTCATGGTGTTCTTCCTGGTGGGCGGCGGCTTCACCCTCATGCTCACCATGCTGTACGACAGCTTCCGGCTGTGGGACCTGTTCGCATGGGGCCCGGCGCTGTCGCGCGACAACGTGCCGCTGATGCTGGACCAGCTCAGCCGCTTCGCGCGGCTGGTGCTGCTGTTCGCCGCGCCCGCCATCGTGGCGATGTTCCTGGCCGAGCTGGGCCTGGCGCTGGTGAGCCGCTTCGCGCCGCAGCTGCAGGTGTTCTTCCTGGCCATGCCGATCAAGAGCGGCCTGGCCCTGCTGGTGCTGGTGCTCTACATGGGCACGCTGTTCCAGTATGCCGATGACGCGACCGGCCAGATCAGCACGATCCTGCCGTTCCTCGACAGCCAGTGGCGGGAGGCGCGATGAGCGGCGAAAAGACAGAACAGCCATCCCACAAGAAGTTGCGCGATGCGCGCAACAAGGGCGAGGTGGCGCACAGCAAGGACTTCACCCAGACCCTGCTGGTGCTGGCGCTGTTCGGCTACATGATCGGCAACGCGCAGAACATCATCGAGGCGCTCGGCCGCATCCTGCTGCTGCCCGCCGACCTGGCCGGCATGCCGTTCGAGATGGCCCTGCCGCAGGCGCTCGACGCGGGCCTGCGCGAGGCGATCGCGCTGCTGCTGCCGTTCGTGCTGATCGTGCTGGGCGTGGGCATGTTCGGCGAGTTCCTGCAGGTCGGCATCGTGCTGGCGTTCCAGAAGCTCAAGCCGTCGGGCCAGAAGCTCAACCCGATGGCGAACCTGAAGAACATGTTCTCGAAGAAGAACCTGGTCGAGTTCCTCAAGTCGTTGCTGAAGATCGCGTTCCTGTCGGCGCTGGTCACCGTGGTGGTGCGCGACGCGCTGCCCGAGCTGATGTCGGTGCCCTACAGCGGCCTGGCCGGCCTGCAGACCGGCGTGGGCGGCATGCTGCGCACGCTGATCGTGAACATCGCCGTGGCCTACGTGATCATCTCGCTGGCCGATTTCGCCTGGCAGCGCTTCCAGCACCGCAAGGGGCTGATGATGAGCAAGGAAGAGATCAAGCAGGAATACAAGGAGATGGAGGGCGACCCCCACATCAAGCACAAGCGCAAGCACCTGCACCAGGAGATGGTGATGCACGGCGCCACCGGCCAGGCCCGCAAGGCCTCGGTGGTGGTCACCAACCCGACCCACCTCGCCGTCGCCCTGTACTACGAACCCGAGGAAACCCCGCTGCCGCTGGTGCTGGCCAAGGGCGAGGGCGCGCTGGCCGAAGCCATGATGCAGGCCGCGCGCGAGGCCGGCGTGCCGGTCATGCAGAACATCCCGCTGGCCCGCGCCCTGATGGCGCAGGCGCAGCCCGACCAATACATTCCGAGCGAACTGATCGAGCCGGTGGCCGAGGTGCTGCGCCTGGTGCGCAAACTCGCCGCCGCGGAGGAGCCGCAATGAATACCGCAACCCACCCGCTGATCCAGCGCTACGTGCAGCGCCACCAGCTGCCCGACGCCGTGCGCGCCGATGGCCGCGCCACCCTGTTGATCGACGAGCGCTTCCGCGTCCACCTGACGCCCGCGCCGCAAGGCTGGCTCGCGCTGAACGCGCGCCTGCTGGGCCTGCCCGCCGCCGGCCGCGAGCGCGACGAGCTGCTCGGTGAAGTGGGGCAGTTCGCCGCCGGCATGCTGGCCGGCCATGCGAGCACGCTGGTGGTGGACCCGGCCGAGGAAGCCATCGGCCTGCAACAGATGATCCGACCCGACGCCAGCGATCTGGACGTCGACGAAGCCGTGGGCCAGTTCGCCAACGCCCTGTCGTTCTGGCAGGCGGTGGCGCGGCGCTACGCATGAACCTCATTCAGGCATACCGAAACGGACCGCGGGTCCGGGGAGAAGAACTTTGAAGCGCACCATTCTGGCGGGGGTCCTGTCGCTGGCCCTGTTGGGCACGGCCCAAGCGGCGCCGAACTGGCCCATGGCGCCCTACAGCTACTACGCCAAGGAAGAGAGCCTGCAGAACGTGCTGCGCGAGTTCGCCGGCGGCTTCTCGCTGTCGCTGCAGCTCGGGCCCAATGTGAGCGGGGTGGTCAACGGCCGCTTCAACGCCAACACGCCGACCGAGTTCATGGACCGGCTCGGCGGGGTCTATGGCTTCAACTGGTTCGTGTATGCGGGCACGCTGTTCGTGAGCCGTTCCAGCGACATGATCACGCGCTCGGTGTCGTCGATGGGCAGCTCCATCGTGTCGCTGCGCGAGGCGCTGCAGCAGCTCGGCGTGCTCGACCCGCGCTTCGGCTGGGGCGAGCTGCCCGACCAGGGCATCGCGCTGGTGTCGGGCCCGCCGGGCTACGTCGAACTGGTGGAACGCACGGTGGCCGCGCTGCCGATGGGCGCGGGCGGCCAGCAGGTGGCGGTGTTCCGCCTGCGCCACGCCTCGGTCAACGACCGCACCATCAGCTATCGCGACCAGAAGGTGGTCACGCCCGGGCTGGCCACGGTGCTGCGCAACCTGATCCTCGGTTCGGGCAGCGGCAACAACAATGAAACGCTCGCCGCCATCGCGGCGCCGCTGCGCGACGCGCCGCCGGTGTTTGCCGGCAGCGACGCGGCGGCCGCGCCGGCGGCGGCGCCCGCGGCCGGCGGCGCACGCGTGCAGCGCGCCGGCGGCCTGCGCTTTCGCGAGCCCACGGTGCAGGCCGATTCGCGCCTGAACGCCATCATCGTGCAGGACATTCCCGACCGCATCCCGATCTACCGCAACCTGATCGAGCAGCTCGACGTGGCCAGCACCCTGATCGAGATCGAGGCCATGATCGTGGACGTGAACTCGGACCTGGTGCGCGAGCTCGGCGTGACCTGGGGCGCGCGCGCCGGCACGGCCTCGTTCGGCTACAGCGACTTCAACCTGGCGCCCACCGGCCTGCCGCTGTCGAGCGGCGCCGACCTCGCGCCGGGCACCATCGGCATCAGCCTGGGCAACACGCTGGCCGCACGCCTGCGCGCGCTGCAGGGCAAGGGCCAGGCCAACATCCTGTCGCAGCCGTCGGTGCTCACCACCGACAACCTGGGCGCCGTGCTCGACCTCTCCGACACCTTCTACATCCAGACGGTGGGCGAGCGCGTGGCCACGGTCACGCCGATCACGGTGGGCACGTCGCTGCGCGTGACGCCGCGCTACATCTCCGGCAAGGGCGGCGCGGAGGTCGAGCTGACCGTGGACATCGAAGACGGCCGCATCCAGGAGGAGCGCCAGATCGACCGCCTGCCCACGGTGCGCAAGAGCACCATCAGCACGCTGGCCGTGGTCGGCAACGACCAGACCCTGCTGATCGGCGGCTACAACAGCAGCCAGGACAGCGAGCGCGTGGACAAGGTGCCGCTGCTCGGCGACATCCCCCTGCTCGGCGCGCTGTTCTCGAGCAAGTCCACCACGGTGCAGCGGCGCGAGCGGCTGTTCCTGATCCGGCCGCGCGTGGTTGCGATCAACGGCGACGTGATCGCGCCGCCGCGCGGACAGGCGCGCGTGGGCCAGGCCATGAACCTGACCTGGGGCGGCATCGACAACCCGATGACGGCCGGCCAGTATCTCGACCTGGCGCAGGGCCAGCGCACGCAGGTGGTGTTCGAGCCGAATGCGCCGGTGAACGGCGGCGGCATGCCGCTGCGCGTGTCGCCCGACTACATCGAGTCGCTGCCGGTGCCGGAGCCGACGCGGCGCGACGGCCGGCCGATCCTGCGCATCGAGCCGCAGGGCGCGCCGGATACCGGCCGCACGCCGGGCGGCTGACGAAGCGAGGGGAGGGAAGGGCGCGCCTGGATCAGTTGTCCAGGTGCAGCCCTTTTTGCGCGAGCTTCTCGCGCAGCGACGAGCGCGCGCGCGACAGGCGGCTGCGCACGGTGCCCACCGGCACGGTGAGCAGCACGGCCGCCTCTTCGTACGAGACGTCGTCCATGCCCACCATCAACAGCACGTCGCGCATGTTGGGCGGCAGCTCGGCCAGCGCTTCCTGCAGCAGACGCATGTTCTGATTCTGTTCGGCGGCCTGTTCGGGCGTGGGCGTGGCCGAGGCGTGCTGCTCGAGCGCGTCGTCCGAGGTGAAGTCGTAGCGGCGTTGCGGCGAGCGCGACAGGTGATTGCGCACCAGGTTCAGCGCGATGCCGTAGAGCCAGGTGGAGAGCTGCGACTCGCCGCGGAACGAGCGATACGAACGCGCGGCTTCCAGGAAGGCCTGCTGCGCGAGGTCTTCCGCATCGCTGGTGTTGCCGATGTGCTTGACGATGAAGCGCTGCAGGCGGCCCGAGTGTTCGCGCACCAGGTCGCGCAGCAGCTTGTCGTCTTCCGCCGCGCTCCATGCCTGGTCGCCGCAGCGGGGCTGCGCAGGGACTTCAGACGAAGTCGCGATCGATTCCAGGGGAGCGGCCATGGGCGGGTTGAGACGGATCGTTGAGGGAGCGGGCGCGGTTCATTGTCGGACGTGCGACTACCGCTTGTATATTTGGCGAGAAATTACTACAGATTCAGGCAAAACCGCAATCTTTTGAATTTGAAATTTCGATGTGTAACACTCGGGGTCGGAACAATCGGCGCGCGCCAGAGTGAAATATTACGCAATATTATGTGGTCCCGATGTCGCCGTGATGACGCTGGCCGGGGGAGGTGCGCGCTGCCGCGGCGAGCCGGGTCGTCAGACCTCTTGCCGGGCCGCGGGCAGCAGCTCGACCAGCCACTGGCGCGCCTGCTCGGCGGAGACCGGGCCTTGCGGGGCGGCGGCGTTGAAACGCTGTTCCATGGCCATGTCGATGGCCTGGCGTTGCGCGCCGCTCAGCGACTCCGGGGCGATGCCGAGCTGGGCGCAGGCCGAGCGGAAGCCGGCCGAGCCGGCGGCGGCGTTGTGATCGAGGCGGGTCATGAAGTCGACGCCGTCGAGGGCATCGCGCGAGGTCTGCGCCATGTCGAGGGCCTGCGTGATGGTGCGGGCCGACAGCGGGGTGCCCGCGCCGCCGGCAATGCCGAGCTCGCGCGCCACGGTGCTGGCGATGCCATTGCCGTAGGTGCGGGACAGCGCATCGGAAAACATGGCGGTGGTGTCGGCGTCGGTGGCCACCCAGGCGACCGAGCGGCCACTGGGCGTCGTGCCCGTGCCGAGAACATGGAATTGTTCGCCGACAACGGTTACATACACATCACCGCCCTTTTCGGCGGCCTGCGCGAATGCGTCGAGAGAGACGAATCCGGGCGAATTGGATACTGAATTGATTGTCATGCGGCCAGTAGACCCCGCGGTGGATAGGAAGGACGGCTCGGTTTTTTGACCCGTCAGTGCCTGAGTAACCGTCGCTGGGCTTTGGTTCCTGCCGGAATCCGGCAATTGCTCAACATGCGCCGATTGTATGTCATCGGTCGGCGCCACACAGGGAAGAGAACGTGTCGGTGGGTATCAGCGCGCGCGTCGCCGCGGGCGCCAAACTGGGGCTGGAGCTCGAAATGCCGGTGGCCGGGCGCGCCGATGGCGCCAGCGTGCCGGTGCGGGATTACTTCGAGCGCCTCGCCAGGCTGCGCCGCGAGCGGGGCCAGGCGGCCGCGCTGGTGCGCATCGGCGAGGTGGCGGTCGGCGTGTCGGGCCCGCTCGGGGAAAGCGGCCTGGACAACGGCTTCAACCTGCTCGAGACGGCGTTCGCCCCGGTGGCCGGCGGCGCGGGCGGGCTGGACCGGCTCGATGCCGCCGTGCGCGAGGAGCTGGCCGACGTGCGCACCGCGCTCGCGGCCGACGCCGCCTTCGTGCTCAATGCCTCGGAGCATCCCGACTGCACGCTCGACGAGGACTGGTACCGCCGCGTGCGCGTGCCGCGGCCCATCTACCGCGAGCTGGCCGGCTATCGCGGCTGGCTGCATCGCGCCGGCATCGATGCCAAGGCGCAGAACGGCCCCTGCACCGCGGTCCCGGTACGCGAGGCGGTGCGCGCGCTCAACGTGAGCCTGGCGCTGGCGCCCGCCCTGATGGCGCTCTACGCCAACAGCCCGTTGCAGGCCGGCCGCGAGACCGGCCTGAAGGAAAACCGCATGACGCTGTGGGACCGCATGTTCCGCCATGCGCGTTTCGCCGGCGATCATTTCCTGCAGCAGCTGCCCGAACGGCCGTTCCGCGACCTGGGCGACCACTTCCGCTGGATGTACGGCGCCGGCACCGCGAGCCGGGCGCTGTCGTGGCACGCCGGCGACGACTACAAATCCGCGGTCAGCGTCTACCTGGAGGGCGATCCCGCGCTCGGGCGCTTCCTGCGCGCGGCCGCCTGGGCGGGCCGCCGCGGCGACACGGGCGAACGGGTCATGCTCGCGCCGCGCGCCGAACACTTCGTGTATTCGCAGTTCGCGCATTTTCTCGACGCGCGCTGGCGCTATCGGCTGGCGCGCATGCCGGCGCTGCCCGACTTGCTGGCGGCCTGGGACCGGCCCGGCGGCCTGGAAGCGCTGTTCGAGGCCTGCGGCTGCGACGGCTACATCGAGGCGCGCGCCTTCGGTGCGGTCTTCCCCGACGCGCAGTTGCTGCGCGAGGCCGGCGCCGACGTCGGCGCCGGGGTGATCCTGGGCGCCTCGGCGCTGCAGCTCGGCCTGCTCGCCAACCTCGACGAGGCCGAGGCCCTGGTGCGGCAGTGGGGCTGGCTCGAATTGCGCGGCCTGCGCGCGCCGGCCATCCGCCATGCGCTGGACGATGCGCGCGTGCGCGCGCTGTGCGGCGAGGTGCTGGCGGTGGCGCAGGCCGGCCTGGCGCCCGCCGACCGCCACTGGCTGCGCTATCCGCGCTACGTGGTCGAGAGCGGCACCACGGCGGCCGACCTGCAGCTGCGCCTGTGGCGCTCGGCGCCGCGCGCCACCTTTTATCGCGAGCGCGCGCTGCAGTTGCCCGGCTGAACGCGCATGAAAAAAGGCGCTGCCCGGGGGGCAGCGCCTTTTCCATGCGTCGGTCCGTACCTACTTGGCCTCGTAGACCTCGTCGGCCGCCAGCAGGATGTCGACCGGCGGATCGAAGCCGATCACGCGCGCGGTCTCCAGGTTGAGGGCGATCTTGGCCGGATCGATCCAGATCTGGCTCAGCTGGCGCGGCTGCGCGCCATTGAAGATGCGCGCGATGGTTTCGGCGTGGAACAGGCCCACGTAGGAATAATCGGCCTGTGCCAGGCTCATCAGCAGGCCGGCCTTCACCTCATCCGAACCCAGCATGGCAAAGCTCGGCACCTTGGCCTCGCGCAGGATCTGGCCGAGCTGGCTCACCGAGGCGGGCGTGAGGCCGCGGTGCACGGTCACGTACACGGCGTCGACCTTCGGGCCGAGCTGGCGATAGCAGTCCAGCGCGTTGCGCGTGGCCTCTTCCTGCGCAATGCCGTTGGAGGGCGCCAGGCACGACTCGACCTTGAAATTCAGTTCGCGCGCCACCTGTTCGACCGCGTCCACCGCGGCGTAGGTGCGGCCCTCGGGGCTGTCTTCGTAGACCAGGCCCAGCGTCTTGAACGGCACGATGTCGTAGAACAGGCGCACCTGGCGCTGGTAGCGCTCGGGCTGCACGCGCGCGTGCAGATTGTCCAGGCCGCTGTCCTGCACGCTCTTGACGATCTTGGCGCCGACCGCGTCGCTGGTGGAGGCCACCACCGTCGGCACCGGTGCGCCCAGCGCGGCCATGTCCTGGCCGGCCCAGGTGCCCATGGCGATGATGAGGTCCACGTCGCGGCGCTGCGCCAGCCGTTCGGCGATGGCGGCGCGCGTGCCGGGCCGCATCTGGGCGTTGAAGTTGCCCGGCTGCCACCAGGCGTCGGCCACGAATTCCACGTAGTCGCTCTTGGCCTGTTCGGCCAGGAAGGTCCACATCTGGCGGCCGGTCAGGCCCTCGGGCATGGCCGGCACCGTGACCCAGCCCAGCTGCTGCAGGCCGTTGACGATGACCTTGAGCGTGCGCGGATACTCGCCGTAGTCGCCGCTCTCGAAATAGCCCAGGCGCCACTTGCCGCCGTTCGGCTTGCGCGCGGGCGTGGTCGGGAACACGTGGCTGGCCTGGGCGGCGGGCGCGGCGGGGCCGGCGGGCGTCTGGGCCAGGGCGGCGGCGGGCAGGGCCAGCGCCGCGCTGATGAACAGGGCGTGGAGAGACTTCATCATGAGCGGCGGATCACGATCAGCGTGATGTCATCGGATTGTTCGGCGCCATCGGCGAAGGCGTGCACGTCGTCGAGCAGGCGGCGGGAAATGTCGGAGGCGCTGAGCGGCGGATACGACAGCACGTAGCGCATGCGCGCGTCGCCGTACTGCTTGCCCTCCTTGCTCTCGGCCTCGGTCACGCCGTCGGTGAAGCCGACCAGGGCCTCGCCCGGGCCGATGCGCGCGTTCAGCGAGCGATACACCAGGCCTTCCTGCACGCCACAGGCCGGGCCGCTGCGGCCCTCGAGCAGCCGCACCGTGCCGTCCAGGCCGAGCACGGCGGGCGGCAGGTGGCCGGCGTTGGCCCAGGTGAGCTCGCCGGTCTGCAGGTCCAGCACGCCGAGCAACAGCGTCACGAACATCATGTTCGGATTGTTCTCGGACAGCCGGTTGTTGATCTTCTGCAGGATCAGCGCGGGATCGGTTTCGTCTTCGGCGGTGGCGCGGATCAGGGTGCGCGTCACGGCCATGAACAGCGCGGCCGGCACGCCCTTGTCGGAGACGTCGCCGATGGCCAGGCAGAGCCGGCCGTCGGGCAGCATGAAGTAATCGTAGAGGTCGCCGCCCACTTCCTTGGCCGGCTGCATCACGGCGTTCAGGTCCACCAGGCTGCGCGTGTGCGATTCGAGCGGCACGGGCAGCAGGCCGAGTTGGATGTCGCGCGCGATGTTGAGCTCGCTCTCGAAACGCTCGCGCGCGGTGGTCTCCTGCATCAGGCGGGTGATGTTCTCGCGCAGCTTGCGGTCCATGAACAGGAACGACTCGGCCAGCCGGCCGACCTCGTCGTGCAGGCGCGCGGGCAGGGACGACACGGCCTCGGGCACGGCGCGCGGCGCGGTCAGGTCCTGCAGCGGCAGCTCGCGGGCGTAGCGCGTCAGGATGCCGAGCGGGCGCACGATGCGGCTCGCCACCACCCAGGCAAACAGCAGGGCGCCCAGCAGGGCCAGGCCGAAGATGATGGCCTGGCGGTTGATCAGCTGCGTCGCGGGCGCGGTGAGATCGCTCTCCGGCACCGCGGCCACGATGGTCCAGCCCAGCGGCTTGTGGCGCTGCGCCTGCATTTCGTAGCGGCCGGCCGCGCCGCCGTCGAAGGCGAACGAGATCGGCTGTTCGGTGCCCGCCGCGCGCAGCAGCCCGCGCAGCGTGTGGTGCGTGTCGCGGTCTTCGATGTCGAGCAGGTTGGCCTGTTCGGCGGGCGGCGCCACCACCAGGCTGCCGTCGTCGGCCACCACGAACACGAAGCCGGTGCGCGCCAGCGTGAGGCGCGACAGGGTCGCGCGCACGGCTTCCTCGGCCTTGCGGCGGCGCGCCTGCACCTCGTCGATCATGTCCTGGGCGTCGAACGAGATCACGAACACCCAGTCCCAGGGCCGGAAATAGCCGAAGTAGCCGTAGCGCGCCTCGGGTTCGCCGGCACTGCCGGGCACCTTCCAGCGATAGAACGCGAACCCGTGGCCCGACTGGCGGCTCTCGTCGTACATGGCCTGCGCCAGGCGGCGGTTCTTGATGTCCTCGATCGACGAGATGTCCAGGTCGATCATGTTGCGGTTGCCGCTGGCCAGCACCGAATGCGTGGCGTCGTACACGAAGGCGTAGCGCCGGCCCGACAGTTTCAGCTGGTTGATCCAGTTGCGCGCCATGCCCTTGGCCGCGCCGGGCGTCACCACGCCGCGCTCGGCCAGGTCGGCGAACATGTTGAGCATGGTGAGGGTGGTGGAGGCGACCTCGACCAGCTGGTGGCGGCCGCCGCGGGCGGCGGCGAACTTGTCGTCCAGCAGCGCCGACCAGCGCGCGCTGGTGTCGCGCATCAACAGGTCCATCACGTTGCTCACCGCGTGCAGTTCGCCGGCGCGCACGGTCCGGGTCACGTCACGCTGGGATACCAGCATGACGATGGTCGCCACGACGAAAAGAATCGCAAGAATCAGGATGAAGATCTTGCTGCGCAGCGATCGGAGCATGGACAAGTTAAATGGGGGCGCAAGGCCTGTTGGTTGAAACAGGGGGATGCAATTTGCGTATCAGAGGATGCAAAGTGCTGCAATTGTAAATACCATTGGCAGCTATGTGTTGAATGTTTGCGTCTACTTACCAATCATGGCTCCAGACTCCGTCGTCAAGCGCAGTGAACCTTTGCAAATCGTCCTCGATGGACTGCGCCGCCGTCCGGTGCTGGAACTCACGCTGGCCTGCCTGGCCGTGCTGTTGCTGGCGCAGGCGCTGATCGGCGCGTTGAGCCTGTCGGCGCTCAACCGACTGATCGCCGACACCACCGCGGATCGCGTGGAGGTGGTGGCGCGGCAGATGGCGGGCAACGTCGAAAACGGGCTGCGGCTGGGCAAGCCGCTGGGCCAGTACTTCGGCCTGAAGGAAACCCTCTCCGATGGCCTGCGCGATTCGCGCGACGTGCGCGGCGCGGTGGTGCTGATGCGCGACGGCCGCGCGGTGGCGGGCCTGGGCGAACCGGTGCCGGCCGCGGCCGCGCTGGCGCAGGCCTTGGCCGGCGGGCCGCTGACCGCGGGCGATACCGCGATCACGCGCCGATCCTCCGGCGCGCTCGTCGCGCTCGGCGACACGCAGGTGGCCGTGGCCGTGCCGCTGGCCGAGCGCGGCCAGACCCTGGGCGCCGTGGTGCTGGCCGTGGCGCGCGATGCGGCCGGCGGGCGCGCCATGCTGTGGGACAACATCAAGGTGCTGGTGCTGGTCACGCTGGCCGTGGGCCTTGGCCTGGCCGCCGTCTTCAAATACGCGATTCCGCTCACCACGCTGGCGGCCGGGGGCCGCACGCGCTTCGTGGTGCCGCTGCTCGCGCTGGTGCTGGCGCAGGGCATCTACGCCGCCTACACCGTGTCGACCTTCCGCAGCGCGGCGCTGCAGGTCACGCGCGACAACGTCACCGTGCTGGCCGACGGCCTGCAACGCGACCTCAACCGCGTGCTCGGCTACGGCCTGTCGATCGATCGTCTGCGCGGCGTCGAACAACCCTTCGCGCGCCTGGCCAGCACCTCCGCGGCCATCGCCTCGATCGAGCTGGTGGGCGCCGACGGGCGCGTGCTCAACCGCGCCGACGCGAGCGGCGCGCTGCCGGTGCAGGGCCAGCCCGCCGCCGTGCCGCAGCCCGGCGAGCTGACGCTGGTGCTGCCGCTCGGCGCCGAGCGGGACCGGCCCGCCGCGCAGGGCAGCCTGGTGGTGCGCCTGGCCGGCGACGTGATCGCCGCCGGCGTGCGCAGCCGTGCGCTCGATGCCATCACCGTGGTCGGCGTGGCGCTGGTGGCCGCCATCGAGATGCTGTTGCTGCTGACGCTGATGATGAACCGCGCGTTCGCTTCGCGCGGCCGCACCGCCGACGGCGCGCGGCTCGCGCCCGATGGCAGCTCCGACATCGGCCGCATCGCGCGTCCCGTGATGTTCGGCTTTCTGTTTGCGTGGGCGCTGCCGCTCGGCTTTCTGCCGCTGTATGCGCGCAGCCTGCCCACGGGCGGCCTGGAGCTGCCCGCCAACCTGCTGCTGGCGCTGCCGATTTCGGTCGAGATGGGCTGCGGCCTGCTCACGGCGCTGCTGGCCGGCGGCCTGACCGACAAGCGCGGCTGGCAGACCCCGGTGCTCGCGGGCCTGGCGGTGTCGTGCCTGGGCATGATCGTGTGCGCCTTCGTGCCCAACCTGCCGCTGTTCGCCGCGGCACGCGGCCTGGTCGGCCTGGGCTATGGCCTGACCTGGATGGGCCTGCAGGGCTTCATCGTGACGCGCAGCCCAGCGCAGTATCGCGGCCGCAACATGACCGGCGTGATCGCGGGCCTGTTCGCGGGCCATCTGTCGGGGGCGGCGGTGGGCGCGATGCTGATGGAGCAGATGGGCTTTCGCGCGGTGTTCGGCGTGGGCGCGGTGATGCTGGTGCTGCCGCTGGTGGGCGTGCTGGTGCTGATGCGCCCGTACATGGGCCGCGCCGGCATGGTTGCGCCCGCAGCCAATGCCACGCCGGCGCCCGCGCCGCGCGCGGTGGCCGCGGCCGGCGGCCGCCTGCGGGCCACGCTGCAACTGCTGTTCACGCGCGACTTCGGCATGCTGCTGGTGGGCAGCGTGATCCCGTTCTCGGTCGCGCAGGTGGGCCTGCTGTCGTTCGCGCTGCCGCTCTATCTCGAGGCCGAGGGCGTGGCCGCGTCCAGCATCGGCCGCGTGCTGATGATCTATGGCCTTTGCGTGATCTACGTGGGCCCGCTGATGGGCCGGCTGGTGGATCGTTCGTCGATCAAGAAGACCTGGATCGTGCTCGGCGGCGCGATCGGCAGCATCGGCATGCTGGGCCTGTACTTCAACAGCGGGCTGGCGGCGGCCGCGGTCGCGGTGCTGCTGCTGGCACTCGCCAGCTGCTTCGCCGGGGCCTCGCAATCGCCCTACATGCTGGCCCTGCCCGACGTGCAGCGCTACGGCGCGGCGGGCGCCACCAGCGTGATGCGCGCGGCCGACAAGCTCGGCCAGATGGCGGGTCCGCTGGTGGTGGGGGCGATGTTCGGTGCGGCCGGCATGGGCGCCGGCCTGGCGATCACGGGCGTGATCTACCTGGTGGCGACGACGCTGTTCCTGCTGTTCGCGCCGTCGCGCGCCCGCGAGGAGGCCGCGGCCTGAGACGAGGCCGCCGGCGCCACCGGCACGCGGCCCGTCAGGCCCGTGAGCAGGTCGGCGGCGATGGTGCCGGCCGCGGCCGCCACCTCTTCCACCGGCAGGGCCGGGCCCCACAGCAACACCTCGGCGCCCGGCTGCGCGTGCGGCACCGGGCCGAGGTCCACCGCCATCATGTCCATCGACACGCGGCCCACGACGCGCGTGCGCACGCCGTCGATCAGCACCGGCGTGCCGGTCTGCGCCTGGCGCGGATAGCCGTCGGCATAGCCGCAGCTCACCATGCCCACGCGCATCTCGCCCTCGCTCACGTAGGCGCCGCGATAGCCCAGGCTGGTGCCCGCCGGCACCTGGCGCGTGGCCATCAGACGGCTGTGCAGCGACATCGCCGGCCGCAGTCCCAGGCCTGCGCCCGTGAAGCCGGCCAGCGGGCTGGCGCCGTAGAGCGCCAGGCCCGGCCGCACCCAATCGGTTGCGCCCGCATGCAATCGATGGCGCGCCAGCGCCGCCGAGTTGCTGGTGGAGACCAGGCCGGGCAGGTCCGCGATCACGCGGCGGAACACCGCGTCGGCCTGCGCCACGCCCTGTTCGTCTTCCGCCGCGGCGTAGTGGTTCATGTGATGCACGGCGCGTGCATGCCCGAGCGCGACCAGGGCCTGCGCACGCGCATGCGCCGGCGCGTATTCGGCGGCATCGAAGCCGGACAGATTGAGATCGCCCGCAAAGCGCAGCCACAGCGAGGGCGCGTAGGTGTGGACCAGGTCGCGCGCGCGCAGCCAGTCGAGCTGCGCCGCGTGCGAGATCACCAGGTGCAGGTCGTCGAGCGTGAGGCGCTCGACCTCGGCCGCATCCTGCAGGCCGCCGTACACCAGCAGCGGACCGCGCCAGCCGGCGGCGCGGCAGGCCAGCGCCTCGCTCAGGTTCAGCACGGCCAGGCCGTCGGCCTGCGCCAGGCCGGGCAGCACGTGACACAGGCCATGGCCATAGGCATCGGCCTTGACGGTGGCCCAGATGCGCGGCGCGCGGCCGGGCGCGCCGCCGATCCAGTGGCGCAGCACGCCGAGGTTGTGCGCGATCGCGCCTGCGTCGACACGGGCCAGCACGCGCGGGGAGGGAGGCAGGGCGGCGCTCATGGCCGGCGGCCGGGTCGCGCTGCGGCGGGGGACTTGCGAGACATGCAACACTCCTGTCTGGCGCCTGGCACGGGCGTTGGGGGCCGGCGTCGGGCAAATGCGGGCGGCCGGGCGCCGGCCCGTGGAGGCCGGCGGCTTCGCGCCGGTCCGCGCAGGGCGGTTCCGGTGCGCCAGGACGCTTCAGTCAGGCTGAGTGGACGGCAAGGCGCAAATGGTTCCATTCCCCGCGGCGCTCGTAGCGCAACTCGTCGAGGTAATGGCGCATCAGGCGCACCCCATGGCCGCCGATGTCGGCGTCCTCGATGTTGTCGGCCAGCGCCGGCGGGGCGGACGCGGTCGGGTCGTAGGGCACGCCGTTGTCGGCGATCTCGATCACGATGTCGGCGCCGTCGCGTGCATACGACAGCCGCACGGCCGGCACGTGGGCCGGCCCGGCCGGGGCGAAGGCATACGAGAGCACGTTGGTGAGGGCTTCGTCGACGCTCAGGGTGAGGCCGAACGCGAGCTTGGGCGGCCAGCCTTCGCGCTCGCCGATTTCCTCCAGCCACTGCAACGCGCGGGTGACGGCGTCGGTGGCGGGATTCAGGTCTAGCGTTTCGGGCTGATGAGACATGGGCCGGGGCTCAGTGGTCGACGTTCAGGGGTCGAGTGCAGTGCGCAGTATGCCCTAGCCGTTGGCGCGAAGCCAGATGCAGCGCGGCGCCGGCTATGGCGCTGTCATGGGCTTGGCGTATGATGCACAGTCCGCAGGGCGGCACCCGTACCGCCCGCGACCGCACCGGGAAATCCCATGAACCTCGCAACCGAAAAGCACGGCGAAATCCTCGTCGTCGCACCCGAAGGCCAGATCAACAGCGCCAACGCGGCCGCCGTCGAGACCGACCTGCTCGCGCAGGTCGAGAAGGGCGAACGCAAGATCGCGCTCGACCTCGGCCGTCTCGACTACATCTCGAGCGCGGGCCTGCGCGTGGTGCTGGTGCTGGCCAAGCGCCTGAAGCAGGGCGGCGGCGCGCTGGTGCTGTGCGCGCTGCAGCCGCACGTGCGCGAGGTGTTCGACATCAGCGGCTTCCTCGCGATCCTGAACGTCACCGAGACGCGCGCCGACGCGCTCGCCAAGCTCGCCTGAGCGGCGCGCCCGGCCTCACAGATACGGCGAGGCCAGCCAGATCAGGCGGTTGCGCAGACGCTTGATGAACGGCAGCCGATAGAGGCGGCGCAGGCTTTCGCGCCGGCCCTGGGCGATGTGCACGTCGATGCGCGCGCCGATCCAGCGCGCCATCGCCGGATCGTAGATCTCGGTGTCGAGCTCGAAGTTCAGCCGCAGGCTGCGCGGGTCCAGGTTCGACGAACCCACGTACGACCACGCGTCGTCCACCGTCATCAGCTTGGAATGATCGAAGGCGCCGCGCGTGCGCCACACACGGCAGCCCGTGCGGATCATCTGGTCGAGCTGCGCCGTCATGGCGTAGTCGACGAGCCGCAGATTGTTTTTCCCCGGAATCACGATATCCACCGTCACGCCGCGCCGCGCCGCCGTCGCCAGCGCGCCGATCAGCGTCTGGTCGGGCAGGAAGTAGGGCGACTGGATGCGCACGTGGCGCTGCGCCACCGCCAGCGCGCCGAGCAGCATGTTGTGCGTGCTGCCGAGCGCGCGGTCCGGGCCCGAGGGCACGCAGCGCACCGGCACGCCGCCGGCCGGCTCGGCCTGCTCCGCCGGAAACCACGGCGCGCCCACCAGCGTTTCGTGCGTGGTGAAGTTCCAGTCGTGCGCGAACACCGACATCAGCTGGCCCACCACCGGGCCGTCGAAGGCGAAGTGCGTGTCGCGATTGGTCGCGTCTTTCGAGAGCGCGGTGACGAACGCGGCGCGCACGTTCATGCCGCCGCTGAAGCCGTGCAAGCCGTCCACCACCAGGATCTTGCGGTGGCTGCGCAGGTTGGCGTAGGGCATGCGCAGCACGCCCAGCGGATTGGTCATGAAGCGCGCGGTGGGCACGCCGCCGCGCTTGAGCATGCGCACGATGGGCGGATGCGAATAGCGGCTGCCCACCGCATCGATCAGCACCCTCACCTGCACGCCACGGGCATGGGCGTCGATCAGCGCGCACGCCATTTCGCGGCCGATCGCGTCGTTGTCGAAGATGTAGCTCTGCATCGCGATGCAGCGCTCGGCCGCGCGTATGGCCGACAGCATCGCGGGATAGGCCTCGTCGCCGCCATCGAGCGGCCGCACGGCGTTGCCGCCCAACAGCGGAAAGGAGGTGACGCGGTCGCCCAGCGTGCGCAGCGATGCGAACTGCGGGCCGCTGTACGGCACCACGTTGCCCACCGTCGCGGCATCGAGCGGATCCACGTTGGCGAGCAGCGCCTCGTCGCGCTGCTGCGACACGATGGTGTGGCGGATGCGATTGATGCCCGCCACGAAATAGAACAGCGCGCCGAACAACGGCGAGAACAGCGTCACGCCGACCCAGCCGATCGCGGCCCGCACGTCCTGCTTGGTCATGGCCGCGTGTACCGCCGCACCCGTGCCCGCGACCAGGCTGACCGCGAACACGATGTGGGGCCAGTATTCCTGCAACAGCGCTTCGATCCTCATATCCCTTCCTGAGTCCGTCGGCCGGCCGGCGCCCCGCATGGCGCGGCCAGGCTCATCCGGGCCGGCAAGACGCATGCGGCCCCGTTGTCGTGGGGCAAGGATAGCAAGCCGCGGCGCGCGGCGGGGGCGGGCCGCCGACCGACCCACCCCGACGCCCGCCCGCCGCAAAAAAAATCCCGCCCAAGGCGACATTTCCATCACCGACTGGCGCACATTCCAAAAAACGTGCTATAGTTCGTACTCTTTGCAGCGGTGGCTGTAGCTCAGTTGGTAGAGTCCTGGATTGTGATTCCAGTTGTCGTGGGTTCGAGCCCCATCAGCCACCCCACCGTATTTGCGGGAAACCGCTAGAAAAAGGCACTCGGGCGAAAGCCCAAGTGCCTTTTTCTTTTCTGCTTCAATAAAGAGCGCCGCAAACAGTCCGCGTTTGGGGTGCCATTCAGCAGCACCTCCGCCACGGCCTGACGTCTTGGCTACAATCCCATCGTCTTTTGAGCGTTTGCGCGACGAACTATGGCAGCCGTCTTAGGAGAGAAGCAGATCAAGCGTCTTCTCACTCGGCACCTCCGTGCAGAGGAAGTCGATGGCCGTGCTCGTCTGCTCAGTGAGCTCTGCGTGGCCCAATTCGCCCGGCGTGCGGATGTCGTTCTTATCAATGGCCACCTCTCCGCCTTCGAGATAAAAGGGGAGCGGGACAATCTCACCCGCTTGCCAGGTCAGATTGCCACCTATCTGAAGCACTTCGAGCGAGTCACGGTGGTTTGTGCGCCTTGTCATACGTCGGCCGTGCTTGCGACGGTCGAAGAACCGGTCGGCGTGTGGGAAGTCAGTGAAAGCGGTTTGGTCAAGCTCAGGGAAGCCACGTTAGCGAGCTCCCTCGGTTTGCAGGCCTGGTTGAGTTACTTACCTGTCAAGGCCCTGATCCCTTTGCTTGCGGAGGCAGGATGCAAGTCGACGGGACGGAAGCGGGAGGACCTGCTTCTTGCCGCTTCCGAACTCCCCGTTTTACGGGTGAGAGATGCGGCAATTCGATATCTGCGGTCTCCCCAGCGCGCCTTGAAAATCCGTCAAGCGAAAACGATGAGGCGCAATGCCCATGATCCGGTCGAACAACATCGTTTGCGAATCCAGGAATATTTGCGGGCGGTCGCAACGGTGAGCGGCAACATGGCAGCGATTCCACGTCAACGCCCTGTCTGACTCTCAAAAATCAAACTCGTCTTCACTGTCGTCAGGCGCTTGGTAAGCCAGGTCGATCTGCCGAGTGAGATGCAGATTTACACGCACCGATATCCAGCTTTGCGGTGAGGCACCGAAAGGTTGGCCTTCTGCAGCCTCCAGGATCATCTGGTCTCCCCAGATATCTGACTGCTCTACGTGAGGAAAGCGGTTCAGTAAGCCCTGTGCCGCTTCGCGATACCCTTCGGTGTTGCTCTCCTTCCCCGGTCGACGCTCAAATACCCAGTCGTACTCCTGGGCGTAGTCTATCGTGGGTGACCACTTCATGATCGGTTGGTCATCATAGATAACGGCGTGAATCGAACCATAGTCGCCATAGGATGCGACGCTGTTGCCGCCTATGCTTTGGTGCAACTCGCGATCCAGGATCGGAATCGTGCCACGTTCGCGGCTCGCGTCGAAAAACTGCGTTCGCGCAGACGGAAAGCTGGTCGATAGAACCGTGATTTGAGTTTCCGGGACTTCCGTTCGAATGGAGTTGATCGCCGCGGTGACCGCCGCAATGTACGCCGGAAGGGCGGAGCGAATGTATTGCGCGTCCACGAACACCATTGCATTTTGAACCCGCGTCAGCGCGCTCAGTGCAGCAATCACCAGTGGCGTATCCCTCTGGAAATCGCGAATTCGGAAGCCAAGGTATTGGTGAGCCTCCTCGAGGCTCAACGCTTGTTGGACGATCTGGCGCCTGTTTCCTTGGGACGTCTGGACAACAGGGATCACGTTGGAATGTGCGCCGACAAATTCCCTCCAGGCGGAAAAGTTTTCGGCGGAATCTGCCAATGCGATGCTTGTGCTGCTATGGTGGCGCACGTCATCGGGCAGATCCAGGAAAAATGGCTGGTTCCCCATCGCTTCTCGAGCTTTGGAAAGCGAACGTGAAAAGTCATCGCTTTTTGGCCATTTTCCGAGAGTGATAAGCGGGATGATGCGGGCTTTTCGCGCCTCATCGAGCATGGAAAGTCCACGAATCTCGGCGCCCGGCGTGCGCAATGCTGGGTAATACCGCAGATCTTCAAAATCGATCGAAGTCATATCTACTCCGGTGTGGCGGGGTCTTGTGTAGATGCGCGCCTGGGAAGCGCCGGGCTCGCAATCAGGCGACTGCTCAGGTAATCCATGGTGGCGAGGCGTCTATCGATTTCTTGTTGAAGGTCGACGACTCTTTCTTCGAGTTGGCCAATACGGCGCGCATCATCGTGCGTGCGCGAATCGTGAGCATCGATGATCCTGGTCAGCTTGTCGGACGTCCTGATGAGGAACCATGCCAGAAAAGACGCAACTACCCACCCGCTTGCGACGAGCAGCCATTGATAGGCGCTTTTCCCTGAAAGCAATGACAGGAACAGGCCAATCACGCCGCAGAGCGTACTGACTATTCCATACGTATGGGCAAGCGTATTGCCATGGCTGGTCGTGCCGTTGGTAACCATATGCTCATTCCATATCCCGATACGAGGCAGATCGTTGTGCGCACAAGTTACCGAAAGGACAAGGGTTTGAAGGTGCGAAAAAAATGAGCTTCGTTCTGCAAATGGTCGACGGTGTGATGTCTGGGTCGCATCCCGCGAATCTGCGGCATGTTTCAAAGACGCGTATCGCCCGGCGGCGAATGACATATCTGATCGATAGTCGCATGGCGGTCGGCGTGCGGCGATGGTTTGCCGGGGCGGGTATCGCGCGGCCTTCGGTGCTCGTGTGTATTGGCCCGGAGACAAAGCCGTCGCGCGATTTGGGTAATCTCGCTCTTGAATCAGAACGAAAAAAAGGGGCTTGCGCCCCTTCCTGCCACATTTACCCGCGGCGCCCCGCCAGGCGGCACGCCACGGGTTCGGGCCTGTGTCACAGATCGCGCGCGCGGCCGCCGATGGTGGCGGCGAAGCTGGCGACGAAGGCGCCGATCAGCATCGAGGCGAAGGCCCACAGCGCGAACGCGGCGGCGGCCTTGCGGGCGGCGTCAGCGGCCTCGCGGGCCTTCTTCTCGGCCTCCTCGGCGGCCTGCTTGGCCTGGGTTTCGACATCGGTCAGGCGCTGGCGTGCCGTGGCTTCGTCGACGCCGGTGCGCTGGGCAATCAGCTTCACCAGATAGTCGCGGTCCGCGTCCGACACCTTGCCGTTGGCGAGGCTGCGCGCCAGGATGCGGGACGCTTCCTGGCGGGCGTCGCCGCGATCGGTGGCGGTCGCCGGGTCGTTCGGGCGCATCAGCGTGTCGGTGAAGTAGTCCAGCGAGATCGGGCTGGAGCCGGACTGCGCGGCCTGGCCGACGGCGGCCGTCGCGCCACCCACGCCGGCACCCGCCAGCGCTGCGCCGGTCTTTGCCGTGCCGGACACCACCGAGGCGAGCGTCGAGCCGATCAGGATCAGGCCCACCACGGCGCTCAGCGCCCACACCAGGAAGCCGTGCGCGGTATCGCGGAAATACACCTCGTCGCGCGACGTGCTGGTCCACTTGGTGCGCAGACGGCCGGTGATGTAGCCGGCCACGCCATAGGCAATGATCTGGCTCAGCAGGAGCCAGGCAATCGTGCCGATCGCGATGGCGGAGGCCGATGCGCCCTCGTTCTGCCAGGGCGACATCGTCAGGAAGCCGAGCCCGGTGCCGCCCGTCACCAGCATGGCGGAGACCGCGGCCGCGATGACGGCCCCGGCGATCACGGCGCCCCAGGACACGGCGGAGAACGGCGATTCGACGCCGGGCGCTGCGTAGGCGGAGACAGGTTGAGTGGTCTGCATGATGTTCCCTCTGGATAGGATCTCGATACTGAGAGGGGGCCCCCGTGGCGCGGGCGAGCGGCCCGGCCTGCGGGGAGTCCCCGCGCGAGGGATAGCATCTGGCGTGCCCGCCCCTTGCCGGCGAGCGCGGGCGCGTTCAACCGCGAGTCGGAAAAGCGGCGCCCGGGCGCGATCGCGCGGGCTGCGTGACGCGCCCGGGTCAGCACAGCGGGCGGACCGGCGGGGCCGATCCCGCCGCGTCAGAACGCCCAGTTGGCGCGCAGCGTGGCCGCATGCTGGCGGCTGCTGCCGCCGTATTCGCCGTCATAGGTGAGCGACAGGGCGAGTGCGCGCGAGGCCCGCCACGCCATGCCCAGCTCGGTGACCAGCGCGTTGCGCGCGATCGGCGCGCCCGCCACGGTGAACACCGCGCTGTCGGCGAAGGCCAGCCGGCTGCGCGAGGCCACGTCGCCCAGGGTGTAGCGCCAGCCCGCGCCGGCGCTCAGCGTGAGGCTGTCCCAGCGCGTCGCGCCGCGCAGGCCCAGCGTGGTCGTGGTGGTCTGGTCGTGCTGACGCTTGCCCTGCAGCGCCGCCGAGCCGCCCGCTTCGTTGAAGCCGCGCACGCGCTGGTCGTTGAAGGCCAGCCCGGCATAGGGCTCGATGACACTGGCTTCGCCCACCGGCAGGCCGTAGCCCACTTCGCCGAACAGCTGGCTCGAGCTCGCGCCGTAGTCGGCGGTCAATTGCTGGTTCACGCCCGCGAAGGAGACGTTGCGCTCGCTGGCGATGTCGTGCCAGGTATAGGCCGCGCCCAGCAGCACGTTGATGTGGCCGGGGCCGGCCTCGAAGCGGCGGCCGCCGTAGAGCGTCGCGCTGTAGCTGTCGATGTCGGTGCTGCTGTCCAGGCTGCCCACGCTGAGTTTGCTGTTGGTGACGCCGAGCGCGCCGCCGAGCCGCCAGCCGCCGCCCACGGCGGTGTCGGCGCCGGCAAAGAAGCCGCCGGTGTGCTGCCGCGTGCGCGCGATGCCGTCGTTGCCGCCGCTGGTCTGCCACTGGCCCACGACCTGGGCCCAGGCCGGCAGCGCGCCGGACGTGGGCAGCGTGGCGGCCGACAGCGGCGCGTCGCTGGTGCCCGCGCTGGCGGTCGGCGCGCCGGGCAGGGCCGAGGCCCCCAGTCCGCGTCGCAGCTGGCTGAACGGAACGCTGCGGGCCGCGCCCGCCAGGCCGTTGAGCGCGCCCACCGCGCCGGCATGCGATTCACCCGCGAGCTGCGCGAGCGCGGCCGGGGGCGCGCCCTCCGGCAAGGTCAGCACGGCCTGGTGGATCGGGTTGTCGGTCGGCAGCGTCTCGAGCGCGTCGGCGACGGCGCGCTGGTTGCCGGTGCGCGCCTGGTCTGCGAACGTGATCGGTCGCGAGCCGCCCGAGTCGGGCACCGGCTTGCGGCCCAGCTCCAGCAGCACGTCCTGGCCTTCGTAGGCCAGCGCGGGCGTGAGGTAGGCGTAGTTGGACGTGACGCTGCCGAAGGTGCCGTTGAGCGTGTTCGCCTGCAGGATGGTGTAGCGCTGGTAGGGCGCGTAGGTGCCGGCGGCGCCGACGTGCAGCACCGAACCGGCGAGGTTGGCGGCGCCGCTGACGACGACCCGGCTGCTGCTGCCGTCGGGCGCGGCCGACACCTCGAACACCGAGTTGGGGTTGAACGTGAGGTCGCCATTGACCTTGAACGGTGCGCTGCCGCTGGGCGCGAACACGCTGCCCGCCGCCAGCGTGGTGCTGCCGACGCTGCCGTCGCCGCCGAGGCGCGCGCCGTTTGCCACGGCCACCGTGCCGCGCAGCGTGCCGCCGCGCAGCGTGAGCGAGCCGCCGTCCACGTAGGTGCGCGGATCGCCGGATGCGCCGGCCACCGCGGCACTGTCGCCGGTGAAGATCACGCTGCCCGCCGCGATGCGCACGTCGCCGGCGCCGGCGATCGTGCCGGCGTACGTGACGGGGCTGCCCGTCACATTGAAGACCAGCGTGCCGGTGCCCGCGCCGAATTCGATGGCGCCCACGTCCAGGGTGCCGCCCGCGCGGGGCGCCAGGCCCAGGTCGCCGCCGATGGCGAGCCGGCCATTGGCCGACGCCCCCTGGGCGATCACCAGCCGCGGCGCGGTCAGGTTGCCGCCTTCCGCGACGGTGACGATGGCGCGGCCCAGGTCGCCCAGCACCACCGTTCCCTCGGAATACCAGGTGCTGCGGGCGCCGCTGACGTTGACCGTGGCGCTGGCGTCGCGGTGCAGCCGGCCCAGCGTGGCGCCCGAAAGCGTCTCGAAGGCGGCGCCGGCGGAGACATTCACGGTGGCGCTGGACCACATGCCGAGGTCGACCTGGCCCGTGCTGCGCCATTCCGAGCCGTCTCCGCTCAGCACGAGCGTGGCGATACCCCCGCCCCATTCGCCCATTACCGTGCTGGTGGTGCGGACGACGCCGCCGTTGCGCACCACGAAGGTGGCCGTTCCGGATCCCGCGATGGATATCGCGGCGGCGTTCACCGTGCTGGCATCGACGGTGACGTCGCCGCGCGACCCCACCGTGGCGCCGAGGTCGATGTCGGTGGCGGTCCAGCGCGCGTTGTCTTCGAGCGTCAGGATCCCCGTGCCGCCGTTGATGCCGACCGAGAAATTCGAGCCCGTGAGGCTGGCGGCGGCGCCCGCGACGTTGAGCTCGCCCACCCCGAACTGCCCGATGCGAAGGAGTTGCACGACGCCGGCGCCGGCCAGGGACACCGGGTCGGGACCGGATATCTCCTTGGCGCTGGTCGCGTCGGGCACCTGTCCATCACTCCAGGTGGCGCCATCGAACCAGTCCCGGGCCGCCTGCGCGCAGTCCGGCCGGCCCAGCGCCAGCAGGGCCAGCGTCAACGCGCTCAGGACATGCGGTGCACTTCGGCGGCGCGGTGGATGGACTCGGACTTCGATCACGGCATTCTCCCTTTCGTCCTGAGTGACAAAAGCGAGAAAAACGTTCCACGGGCCAGCGAGAACGCCGCGGGCCCGTGCCGGCGCCGCGCGTCAGTGCGGCCGGTTGCTCGCCGGCATGTCGTCGGAGCGCGACGCGCGCAGCGGGAAATGCGCACGCAGGTGCATTTCCAGGGTGCGCCAGGTGCGTTCGTGGATGGGCAGGCTCTGACGGAACCAGTGTTCCGCGCATTCCACGCAAGGCAGGACGGCCTGGCCGTGCGAGTCGGCCCAGAGGGTGGCCACTTTGCGGGCCTGTTGTTGTTCTGAAATGATCTGTTCCGCAGCGCGCATGATGAATTCCTTGGCCGGTGAAGGCCGGTGTGGTGCCCGCGGCCGGCCGCACTCCACGGGCGTGGGTGCGCAGCACGGATCGGCTGCGTCGGCGATCGGGCCGGCGGGCGGCGCGAAACGCGTGCAGCGCGGACCCCGCCGGACCGGTGCGGGAAGGCATCGGCCTGACGGGCGGCGGGCTTTCGGTCGGGAGTGATCTGCGCGTGGCCCGGAAAACCAGGGCGTCACGAGGCAGAAGAAGGGTGGGGAGTGGCGGCTTGCGTCGAACGCAGAGCCGTGTGGAAGCATGTCGGTACCTCTCTGGTCAGCACGCTGGAAGTGCTCCAGCCCAATGTGATGAGCTTTTTCTGGCGCCTCGTGACGCTGGACGAGGCCGCGGGGCTGCTCCATTGCGTGACCGAAACGGCGGAACGCTTCAGCACCTACGATGAAGCCTGGGACGCGGGCATGCGGGCACTGGACGATCTCCAGTTCGCCTGATCGGCGGCCCCCTCAGAGATTGGCGTAGGCGGCGTGCGGCAACCGGCTCCGCAGAAATTCGATGAGCGACGTCCAGGTGCGCTGGTTTGCATTGCCACGGCCTGCGAACCACTCTTGCGCGAGACGCTCCACCTTCTGCGGGGCGATCTCGTTGCGGCGCGCCCAGACATAGGCGATGGCGCAGGCATGCGCCTCGGATACCACGATCGCGGGCTGGCACAGCGTCATGGCGGGTTGGACCATTCCTGGAAGAAGCGCCAGTATCGGGGCTGTTTCCCGAATCGCCTACCGGAATTGCCAACGGTTGCAATCGCGGCCGCGGGCGATCGTGCGCCTGTCATGGAGCCGGCTGCCGGAGAGGCACCGGCCGCGCCGGGCCGCGTGCCGGGTCCGAACAATGGTAGTGTTGCGGGACATCCGCGCGGCCCGCGCGCGTCACGCGCTGTCGCGTGAACGCTTTGGGCCAGCCAACCTGGAGTGCCGCATGCGCAAACTGCTCACCATCGCAGAGACTTTCCAGATTCCCGGCCGCGGCTCGGTCGTGGTGCCTGCCGACGCGGTGGGCGAACTGAACGGGCCGGGCACCTACAACGTCAAGCTGCGCCTGCCCGACGGCTCGCAGGCGTCCGCGCCCTTGCGGGTCTACCAGGAAGTGTTGCCCGGCGCGCCCGGCCAACCGCGCTGGGGCTGCTGCTTCGATACGCTCACGCGCGAACAGCTGCCCAACGGCACCGAGATCTGGGTGTCGGTCGCGGTGTAGGCGCGGACGCGCTTGCTCAGAGGGCTGGCGCCAGGCGCTGGCTTGCGGCGGCCATGCGCTCGCGCGCATAGTGCGTGGCATCCTCGAACGCCGCGTCGCTCGCAAAGGCGCGGCGCGGCATGATCAGGGCCTCGCGCCTGGAGATCGTCAGGAACACATGCTCCCGCGTGCGCACCACGCGCTTGACCGAGGCCCACGGCAGATCGGTGTTCGCCACGCTCGAGGTCGCGTGGATCCCGTCGTCGGCCAGGCCCAGTGTGATCACCGCATCGGCGGACGCGAGCTGGCGATAGTAGAGAAACGAAATCGCCCAGGCGAACCAGTGGCTCGAGACCGCCAGCAGCACCGCCGCGCCCATCCCGCCCAGGAACCACGGCAGCGCGCCGCTCCGATGGATCCCCTGCGCGATCAACAGCGGGTCATACACGCCGGTGGAATAGGCCACCAGGCACCAGACGCCCACCAGCATGATCCCCAGCATCACGGCGCCGCGCCACAGCGGCCGCCGCGTCAGTTCGCGCGTCATGGCGGCGTAGTCGCGCGCGTTGAGGGTATAGGTGATCTGGTGCTGGCTTTCCACGGCGTCGCTCATCGATGGGCAGCGGACTTTTTACCGTGAATCGGGCGCGTCGAGCGGCGAAGTTGTTAAGGTTTCGGACAGCGATATTTCCACATGTTACGCTCGCGCGTTCAACAATAAGGAGGGTGAACGTGAAGCGTATGTCGATGGCTGCCGTCGCAGCCGTATTGATGCTGGCGGGATGCCAGGAGAAAGATGAGAGCCCCTGGCAACGGATCCAGGCGGCCGTGCCCAGTGTCCAGACCTCGGCGAGCACCCCCGAAGCTGCCGTGGAGTCGTGGTGGGCCGCCATCGATGGCATGGACAAGTTCAAGGTCCGGACCTGCCAGGAAACCAAGGCGGTGAAAAAGCAGGCTTTCGAAAAGATGAACGAGCTGCTCACCGCCGACTTCAGCGAGCGCCGCCAGCTAGTCGGCAGTTGCTTCGAAACGATCATGTCGCGTGAGATCACCGAGGTCGTGAAGCAGACGGAGCTCAAGGCGCTGGTGCTGGCCACGGTGCGCAATGCCACGCCGCCGACGCCCGGCTATCGCATGACAGACCGGGAGAAGCAGCGCAAGGCGCAAGGAGAGCGTGTGGCCTATTCGCTCGAGCGCAAGGACGCGAGTTCGCCGTGGCGCATCGCGGATCTCCATATGTACGAAAAGTTCTGCCCCGGGCTCAAGAACGACGAGGACTGGTGCCAGCAATTCAGGCCGGACAGAGGCTATGGCAATTCCTTCGTGTCGGCATTCGAGTTCTGAAGGCGCGCGATGTGAGTGTGCAGATGATCTCGTGAGGCGATTGCACTGATTCGTTCTCCGTGTTCCACGTGCACGTGTTGTATTGGGATTGCACGCGAGACTCAAGCCCGGCGGATTCATGCAAGAATCGGCGGACACACCGGAGGACGCCCCATCATGATCGACGAGACCGATATGCAGCACCTGCGCCACGCCGTGGCGCTGGCCCGCGCGGGCCTGGAGGCGGGCGACGAGCCGTTCGGATCGCTGCTGGTGGACGCCACGGGCCAGGTGCTGTTCGAGGACTTCAATCACGTGAGCGGCGGCGATGCCACGCAGCATCCGGAGTTTGCGATCGCGCGCTGGGCCGCCACCCACATGACGCCCGAAGCGCGTGCGCGCGCAACCGTCTATACCTCGGGCGAGCATTGCCCGATGTGCGCGGCCGCGCATGGCTGGGTCGGGCTGGGGCGGATCGTCTATGCCACCTCCTCGCGCCAGCTCGGCGAGTGGCTGGGGGAGTGGGGCATCGCGCCGGGCCCGGTGCGGGCGCTCTCGATCCAGGAGGTGATTCCGGGCACGCCAGTGGACGGCCCGGCGCCCGAGCTGGCCGGCGAGGTGCGCGCGCTGCATGCGCGCCTGCACGCACGCGCCGGCTGAGGCGGCTCAGAGGCTGAGCCAGGTGATCAGCGGCGAGAGGGCCAGCAGCAAGCCCACCCAGGCCACCTTGCTGCCGCTGCGGTGGATGGCGTAGACGCCGAACAGCAGGCCCAGCACGCCGGGGATCAGTTCGAAGATGATGTAAGGCCACATCGCCTCGTTCATGACGAACCACCAGTGCAGCACGGCATTCGCCACGCCGCAGATGAGCGCCATGACGCTCGCGAACGACCAGCCCAGATTGCGCCACATGCGCCGCTCTCCTCGTTTTCCGGTGTGGCCGGGATGTTAATGGCGGGGCTCCGCGCGCACAACCCGACGCGGTCGCGCGTGGCGGAAACCGCATGAGGACATGCGCTGCGCAGCACTTGCCGGCGCCACGCCGCCGCCACACAATCGTGCATCTCGTTGCGCGTGTCGCGCGCGGTCTCCCAGGAGCATCGTCATGCCGGAAGTCGTCGTGTTTGCCGTCAAGGGCCGTACGCCCGAACAGAAAAAGCTGTTGCTGCAGCGTATCACCCAGGCCGTGGTCGACAGCTTCGACATCGCCGCCGAGCGCGTGGTGGTGTCGATCGTGGAGGCCGATCCCGAGAACAAGGCCAAGGGCGGCGTGCTCTACAGCGAGCGCTGACGCACGGGCGCGGTGCGCACGCAGGCTGCGGCCAGGGCCAGGGCGGCGAACGCCGCCGCCGCATGGCCGGCGGACAGGCGCGTCATCAGCAGGCCGAACAGCGGCGCGCCCGCCGTCTGGCCCACCGCCAGTGCCAGAAAGCCCACCATCAGGCCCGCCGCCGGCCGTTGCGGCAGCGCGCCGACGCCCCACACCAGATAGACGCCGGTGAGCATGATGTAGGCCACCCCGAACAGCGCGGCGCCGGCCAGGGTCCAGGCCGGCGTGGCACCGGTCTGGCCCACCAGCGCGATGCCGGCCGCCATGGCCGCCAGGAAGGCCACGTGCACGCGCGCCATGCCCACGCGGCCGATCAGCCGGCCCGCGCCTGCGCCCGCGATGCCGGCCGCGCCAATGACCATCCACAGCAGGCCCGCGCCGGTGCCGCCCCAATCCAGCCGCAGCGCCACCAGCTGGCTGCCGAACGACCATAGCGCGGTGCTCGACGCGCCGCAGAGAAAGGCGGCGGCCACCAGCCGCTTGAGCGCGCCATTCAACGGCCAGAGCGCGGCAACGGCTGCATGCGCGCTGCGCCCGCCGCGCGGCACGACGCGGAAGGTTGCCAGCGCAACCAACACGGCGAGCGCGGTGAAGCCGCCGAAGGCCAGGCGCCAGTCGCTGCCCAGCGCCAGGGCGGCGGGGCCGGACAGCAGCACGCCCGCGCCGGTGCCGGCATTGATCAGGGTGTTGACCGCGTCCTGCCGCCCCGCCGGCACGGCGAGCGCGACGGCCGCGGCCAGTGGCGGCGAGGCCAGGCCGGTGCTCGAGCCCGCCAGCAGCACCGCGGCCGCGAGCCACCCGGGCGCCGGCGCCAATGCGATGCCCAGCATGCCCGCGGCCGCCACCCCGGCCGCGGCCACGGCCACGAAGCGCGGGCCCATGCGCTCGGTGAGCGCCGCGCCGGCGCCGATCGCCAGGCAATAGCCCAGGAACGCGCCGCCCGACATCAGCGCGCCGAGCGAGGCCGAGAGCTGCAGGTCCGCGTTGATGCGGGGCAGGAACAGGCCGAACGCGAAGCGCGCCAGACCGTAGCAGACCGCGATGAGGCCGAAGCCCACGGCGCCCAGGCGCCAGCCAGCGCTCATCGGCCGGCCCGGTCCATCAGCACGGCGGCCGCGGCGCGTGCCGCCGCCACCGCCGCCACGCCGCGATACATCGCGGCCGCCGTCGCGCCTTCGAACAGCACCAGCATCTGCTCGGCCAGTGCCGGATCGTCGGTGCCGCGCTCGCGCGCGACGATCTGGCGGATACGCGTCGCCAGCTCGGCCTTGTAGGCCGCCACGACGCGCGCGATCTCGGGGGTGTCGCCGCCCGTCTCGCCCTGCGCGCGCAGCAACAGGCAGCCGCGGCTGCCTTCCTTGCGCATCCAGGCTTCGAGCGCGGCGAACAGCGCGTCCACCCGATCCACCTCGATGCGCGTCATGAAACGCTGGTTGCGCGCGGTCAGCACGTCTGCGATCAGCGCGTTCTTGCTGCCGGCGTGCTTGTAGAGCGTGCGGCTCGACATGTCGGCGGCCTGCGCCAGGCGGTCCATGCCGGTCGGCGTGAAGCCGTGGCGATCGAACAGTTGCTCGGCGGCGGCGAGGAGGCGGCTGTGTGTGTCCATGGGCCCAATGTAAAACGATCGTTTTACCTGCGTCAAGCGCGCGCCGCCACGGGCCTGCCGCATCCCGCGGGCCGGGCCCGTCGGCCGGGAGTAGAATGCCGCAGCCTCCTTTTGCCTGCCGAAGCCGCCCCATCATGCAAGACCTCTCTCTCCGCGACGCCGCCCCGGTCGGCGTATTCGATTCGGGCCTGGGCGGCCTGTCGGTGGTGAGCGCGATCCGCCGGCGCCTGCCGCACGAGGCGCTGATCTACATCGCCGATTCGCGCTACGCGCCCTACGGCGAGAAGACCGACACCTTCATCCGGGCCCGCAGCCTCGCCCTGGCCGAATGGCTGGTGCAGCAAGGTGCCAAGGCGCTGGTGGTGGCCTGCAACACGGCCACCACGCACGCGATTGCCGACCTGCGCGAGCGGCTGGCCGTGCCCATCATCGGCGTGGAGCCCGGCATCAAGCCGGCGGTGCAGGCCTCGGCCAGCAAAGTCGTGGGCGTGCTGGCCACGGCCGCCACGCTGCGCAGCGACAAGCTGCAGCAACTGCTGGCCGCGCACGGGCAGGCCTGCCGCTTCATCTGCCAGCCGGGTCATGGCCTGGTCGAACAGATCGAGCAGGGCGCGGCCGACGGCGCCGTGGTCGACACCTTGCTCGCGCAGTACCTCACGCCCATGGTCGACGCCGGCGCCGACACGCTGGTGCTCGGCTCGACGCACTACGCCTGGCTCATGCCCGCGATCCGGCGCCGCTTCGGCGATCGGCTGCGCCTCATCGAAACCGCCGCCGCCATCGCGCAGCGCGTGGCGCAGCAGCTCGAGCAACACGGACTGGCCGCGCCGCCGCGCGCGGGCGAGGCGCCGATGGCGCTGTGCTCGACCGCGCTGTCCGAGGACCTGCGCACGCCGCTGGCCCGCCTGGCGCAGGACATGCTGCCGCCCGAGGGCCGGGTCGTCGGCATCGAGGTGGGCGGCGCGGACTGAGCCGCGCGCCCGGGCGGCCGTTCAACTCAGCTGAGTTGCCGCCCCTTCGTTTCCGGCAGCACCAGCGCCGTCACGATCACCACCACGTACGCGCCGGTTGCGAACGCACCGATCGCCCAGGCCAGGCCGTGGGTCTGGCTCAGGAAGCCGACCAGGCTGGGAAACAGCGCGCCGATGCCGCGGCCGAAGTTGTAGGCGAAGCCCTGGCCGGTGGCGCGCACCGCCGAGGGGAACAGCTCGGTGAGGTAGGCGCCGATGCCGCTGAAGATGCCCGAGGCCGCGAAGCCGAGCGGGAAGCCCATGAACAGCATCTGCTCGTTGGACAGCGGCACCTGCGTGTACAGGTAGACGCTGCCGGCCGAGAGCACCGAGAAGATCAGCAGGTTGGCGCGCCGCCCGAGCCGGTCGGCCAGGTAGGCACCGGCGATGTAGCCCACGAACGAGCCCAGGATGATCACCAGCAGGTAGCCGCCGGTGTTCAGCACCGAGAGGTTGCGTTCGGTCTTCAGGAACGTGGGCAGCCAGGTCGTGATGGCGTAGTAGCCGCCCTGCACGCCGGTGCACAGCACCGAGGTCAGCACCGTGGTCTTGAGCAGCGCCGGCGAGAAGATGGCCCAGAACGACGTGCGATGGGCCGACTGGGCCTGCGCGGCGCGGGTGCGTTCGAACACCTCGGGTTCGGGCACGTGCTTGCGGATGTACAGCACCAGGAAGGCCGGCAGCACGCCGATCCAGAACAGGCTGCGCCAGGCCCATTCGGGCGGCAGCACCGAAAACGCCAGCGTGTAGAGAATGGCGGCCGCACCCCAGCCCACCGCCCACCCGCTCTGCACCGTGCCCACGGCCTTGCCGCGGTGTTCGGCGCGCACGATCTCGCCCATCAGCACCGAGCCCACGGCCCATTCGCCGCCGAAGCCCAGGCCCTGCAGCGCGCGCAGGATGAACAGCTGTTCGAAGTTCTGCGCGAAGCCGATGGCGACCGTGCACACCGAGAACCACAGGATCGTGTATTGCAGCACGCGCACGCGACCGTAGCGGTCGGCCAGGATGCCCGCGAGCCAGCCGCCCACCGCCGAGAACAGCAGCGTGACGGTGCCCAGCATGCCGGCCTGGCCCTTGTCGATGCCCCACAGCGTGATGAGCGTGGAGATGACGAAGGTGAACACCATGAAATCCAGGGCGTCGATGGCCCAGCCACCGAAGGCGCCGATGAAGGTGCGGCGTTCGGTGGTACTCAGTTCTCTATACCATTGCATGGTTTGTCTCTGTCATGGATGAAACGAAGCGCGCCGGCCGTGCCGGGGCGCCGTTCAGGGATGCCCGAGCCCGCTCAGAGGGCGGGGAAGTCGTACAGGCGTTGCGGGTTGTCGACCAGGATGCGGCGGCGCACCTGCGCGTCGGGCGCCCAGTCGGCCAGCTGATTGCGCAGCTTGCCGGTGTTGGGCATCTGCGTGATGTGCACGTGCGGCCAGTCGCTGCCCCACACCAGCCGGTCGGGGGCGGCCTCGATCAGCGCCCGCGCCCACGGCGTCACGTCGGCGTAGTCGTCGAAGCGATCCGAGATGCGGTAGGCACCCGACAGCTTGGCCCACCAGCCGTGGTCCTGCAGCAGGTGGGTCATGGCCTTGAAGCCTTCGCTGTGCGTGCCCTGCGATACGGGCGTATGGCCCATGTGGTCGATCACGCCGGGCACGGGCAGCTTGCGCATGCGCGGCAGCAGCTCCGGCAGCTGGCGCGCGTCCATCAAAAACTGCATGTGCCAGCCCAGCCCGGCGATGCGGCTGGCCAGCGTCTCCATCGCGTCGAAGCCCACGCCGCCGCCGAACAGCACGTTGATGCGCAGGCCGCGCACGCCGGCCGCGTGCATGGCCTCCAGCTCGGCGTCGCTCACGGAGGGATCCACCACGCCGACGCCGCGCAGCCGCTGCGGATTGCGCCGGAGCACCTCCAGCATGTAGCGGTTGTCGGTGCCGTAGACGCTGATCTGCACCAGCACGCCGCGCGTCATGCCCTGCGCATCGAGCATGGCCAGATAGGCGGATTCGGGGGCGGGCGGGGGCGTGTAGGTGCGGGTCGGGACCAGCGGATAGCCGGGGCCGTCGGCCACCACGTGCGCGTGCGTGTCGCAGGCGCCGTGCGGAATGTCGAAGGAGGGGGGATCGAGGCGGGGCAGGGGCCCCAGGCAAACGGGAATGTCGCGGTCTTGCGGGTCGTGCGTCGGGCTGCGGGTCATGGCCAGTGTGTCTCCGAATGGGGTTGGCTCTGTTCTGTGGCTTGCAATCCGCAAGCGGGAGCGCCCTGGCATCGGGAACGAAAGCAGGTCATGCGATGGGACGTGCTGCCCCGCGAATCACGATCCGGCAACCTTCCGCAATGCGCGTGGCCCGAGAGCCGGGCGCCTTGCCTGCGGGGCTACTGTACCCCCAAGTCGGTCGGGATTCGAGCCCCTTTTTGGCAAAAGCATATTGGTTGCGCCCTCAACCGGTGGGGCCGCCCCGGCGCGGTAGCCGCGCCGCGTCCACGCAGCGGTCAGGCGAGCCAGGGGCCGAACCAGGCGGCCGCCGTCTCGGCGCAGTAGCCGTCTTCGCAGCGCCAGTCGCTCTTGCCCCGCGCGGGGCGGTCGAGGTCGGCGGCGCGCAGCACGCCTGCGTACGCCAGGCTGGCGACGAAGGCGCGGCCGGCCGTGCGTGCGGGCAGGCGGTCGCGGCATTCGAGCCGCTGCGACAGGCATTCATCGTGCGAGCGCGTGACCGGCGCGAACATCATGCCCTGCGCCTGCGCGTAGGCCAGATCGGCGGGATCGGTCTGCGGCGCCGGGATCCACCCGCCCTTCCAGTAGGTATCGAAGAGAATGGTCCTGGCTTTCTCGTCGAGCGGGTGCGGCTGGTGGCAGACGGCATGAGGCGCGGGTCCCCAGCTATCGCAGCCTGCGCCCTCAGCGCTTGTGGTCGGCGCGGCGCGCCAGCCACTCGCCGGTGAACTGCACCACCGACACCAGCGCGATCAGGATCACGATCACCTCGAACATCACGCGCGTCTCGTAGCGCTCGTAGCCATAGCGGATCGCCAGGTCGCCCAGGCCGCCCGCGCCGACGGCGCCGGCCATGGCCGAGGCGTTGATCATCGCGATCACGCTCACCGTCATGCCGCCGATGATGCCGGGCAGGGCCTCGGGCAGCAGCACGTGGCGCACGATGTGGCGGCGCCGGCAGCCCATGGCGCGCGCGGCTTCGATGAGGCCGGGGTCCACGTCGTTGAGGCTGACCTGCGCGATGCGGGCAAAGAAGGGGATCAGGTTGGCCGACAGCGGCACGATGGCGGCCCAGGTGCCGAGCGTGGTGCCCACGATCCAGCGCGTGACCGGCAACATCGCCACCAGCAGAATGATGAAGGGGATGGCGCGGAAGGTGTTCACCGTGATCGACAGCGCCTTGTTCAGGCGCGGCCGCGGATACAGGCTGCTGGGCGCGGTCACGGTGAGCACCAGCGCCAGCGCCAGCCCGCTCAGGATGGCGATGAGCGCCGAGATGCCGACCATGGTCAGCGTTTCCAGGAACGCGCGCAGATAGCGGTCAAGCGTGCTTGGCGACATAGCCCAATACCTCGATGCGTTCGGCCGACAGCGTGGCGCCCAGCGCGTCGCGGCCGTGATGGAAATCCGCCGCCAGCGGCAGCGCCACCAGCAGACGCCCCTGGGCGTGGCCGCCGATGCGGTCCAGCCCGCCGTGCAGCAGGCGGGCTTCGGGGCCGAGCGCGGCCAGCGTGGCCAGCGGCAGGCCGGCGGCATCGCGCCGGCCGGCGTAGTGCAGGGCCAGCACCACGTCGCCGCCCTCGACCGGTTGCGCGCGCAACGCGCGGGCGATGTCGGGCGGCAGGTCGTGCTGCAGCGGCTTGAGCAGGGCGCGCGTGGCGTCGGCCCGCGGATCGCCGAACACGCGCCAGACCTCGCCCTGTTCGACGGCGCGGCCCCGGTCCAGCACCACCAGGCGCTGGCACACGGCGCGGATCACCGCCATGTCGTGCGTGATCAGCACCACGGTCAGGCCCAGCTTGCGGTTGATGTCCTGCAGCAGCTCCAGGATCGATTGCGTGGTTTCGGGATCGAGCGCCGAGGTGGCCTCGTCGCACAGCAGGATCTCGGGCTCGTGCACCAGCGCGCGGGCGATGCCGACGCGCTGCTTCTGCCCGCCCGAGAGCTTGGCCGGATACACGTCGGCCTTGTCGGCGAGGCCCACCAGTTCGAGCAGCTCCTGCACGCGCCGGCGGGCCTCGGCGGGCTGCACCCCGGCCACCCGCAGCGGCAGCGCGACGTTGCCGGACACCGTCTTGGACGACAGCAGATTGAAGTGCTGGAAAATCATGCCGATGCGGCGGCGCAGCCGCACCAGGCCGTCTTCGTCGAGCGTGCCGGCGTCGGCGCCATCGATCAGGACCTGGCCCGCCGTGGGCCGCTCCAGCATGTTGATCGAGCGCAGCAGCGTGGACTTGCCCGCGCCGCTGCGGCCGATGATGCCGAACACTTCGCCGCGGCCGATCGAGAACGAGATATCCGCCAGTGCGGGCGCGGCGGCGGGCGCGCCGTCGTACCGCTTGCCGACGCCGGAGAAGACGATGTGCGGCGAGGCGGCCGCGCCCTCGCGGGCGGCCGCCTCGAAGGGCGCTTCGTATTGCATGGACACCGTGCGCGTCAGAAGACCGGGATGACCGAGCCCTCGAACTTGGTCTCGATGAACTTGCGCACTTCCTCGGAATGGTAGGCCTTCACGAGGCGCGGCACCCAGGGCTTGTCCTTGTCCTGCTCACGCACCGCGATGATGTTCACGTAGGGATTGTTTTCCTTCTTCTCCACCGCGATGCCGTCGCGCGTGGCGATCAGGCCGGCCTGGTAGGCGAAGCTGTTCACGATGGCCGCGGTATCCACGTCGGGCAGCGAGCGCGCCAGCACGACCGAGGTGCTCTCGACGAATTCGAGCTGGTTCGGATTGGCGGTGACGTCGGCCAGCGTGGCGGTGCCGGTGTAGGGATCGAAGCCCGCCTTCAGCGTGATGAGGCCGGCGTCGCGCAGGATCACCAGCGCGCGGGTCTGGTTGCTCGGGTCGTTCGGAATGCCGACCTTCGCGCCCTTGGGCAGCGCGGCGAGCGACTTGTAGTTCTTCGAGTAGAAGGCGATCGGCGAGATCAGCGTGTTGCCCACCGACACGATCTTGTAGCCGCGCTGTTTGATCTGGTCGCGCAGAAACGGAATGTGCTGGAACGAATTGGCGTCGAGGTCGCCGTTGTTGAGCGCTTCGTTCGGGCTGGCGGTGCCGGTGATGACCACGGGCTCGACGGCCAGGCCGTCCTTCTGCGCGACCTTCGTCACCACCTCCCAGATCTGCTCGTCGACGCCGCCGCGCACGCCCACCTTCAAGGGTTTGTCGGCGGCGAAGGCCGCGCCGCTGGCGGCCACGGCGGCTGCGCCGAGCGTCAGGACCAGGACACGGGAGAGATAACGGGAAATCTTCATGCAGCGCCTCGTTGGGATGGGAATCGGTGAGGCGATTCTAGGGAGCGGCCTACCCGATCCCTACGATTTGTTGGTCGGCGCGTTATTACTGCGTGTCCTTATTACCGCCGCGTCTTTTCTTCCAAGCGCCGCCGCCTCATCGTGGCGCGCCGTTGTGTGCGCAACGATCCCACCCTCACCGGATGCGCGCGGCAGGGCTTCGCGTTCGGTGCTATGGTTCGGGCTGGACGCGGCCCGCGAAGCCGCGCGATCACTGCTCATTCCCACGCCGCGCGTGGCCGATCCCGGCCCGTGCGGCGTCTGTCCATTGGAGCGTCCATGACGCACAGACACGATTTCTTTCGCGGCGGCCGGATCAACCGGATCGCCGTCTTCGACGACCCTTGACCCCTGGAGGTTTGCCGTGCCCGCGTTGGCGCAAGTCGCAGTCATGCCATTTCGTTTTCCCACGATGGAGCTGCGCATCGATGTAGACCCCGGCATCTGGAAGCCGGGCGATGAACTGGATGTCCTGTACGGACGCATGCGCGATCCCGCCGATCGCCTGTTCGAGATGCCGGAGGTCCGTACCGCCCACCCTGGGCTGGTGCTGCGCTGGCGCAGCGCGGACGGCGAATACTATGTCTATGTCGAAGACCGGGCCCGCGGCTGCCTCGCGGGCTACACGGTGTTCAATCGCCTGATCGAGGTGTCGCGCCAGGCGGATCGCCATCTGCGCGCACCGCATTCGCGCTATGCGCCGGCCTATCAGCGCCGCGGCATCGCCAGCCTCGTGTATCGCTGGGCGCTCGACGGCGGCCTGTGCCTGCTGAGCGGCGCGCGCCAGTCGCCGGGCGCGCATGCGCTGTGGGGCGCGCTGGCGCGCGACTATCCCTGCACCTACGTCGCGCTGCGCCGCAAGACGCTCACGCTGCTCGGCAGCCAGGTCGACGAGACGCTGCGCGCCGACCTGCACACGCGCCTGATGATGGCGGGCAGCGGCTGGACCATGGACGCGCTGTGCCGCGCGGTGGGCATGCCGGCAGGCCCTGGCGGCGAGGCGGAGGATGCGCGCGCCGCGCACCGCTTTGGGGCGAGTGTTGCGTATCCGCCATGCTCAAGTGCAACAGCGCGTCGCCCTCCGGGCTAACCCGTAATTCCCCTCTGACGCCGGCCGCACCGCGCACGCATTCAGGCGCCTGTCGGCCGGCGACCTGTGTCTATTTCGTCGGGGGCGTTACAAAATATCTCGCGTGACTGTCATATCAGCGGGGTATGCTGATTCGCAGAGAGGGCGTCCCAGTGCTTCAAAACAACACCGTTTACAAGGGATATCGCCTCACAGCCAAAGTCGCGCGGGCAAGTGCCAGCGTGGCGCTGGCCGCGGCCTCCGGGCCGCAGTTCACGGCCACCGTCGTGGTTGTGCAGGCAGATACCATTCACGATACAGGCGACGAATATCCGGTGCCGTGCTTCGCGCACGGCGGCCATGTCTTCAGTCCACGCGAGGCGGTGCATGCCGCCATCACGCATGGCAGGGAGATCGTCGATGGATTGCAGGGCGCGTCGGCCTGACGGCTGACGGCAGGGCCCGCAGCAGTTGCCACCGCGCCGTGGCGGCTGCGCCGTCGGCGCCGCGCACGCGCCGGGCGTTCAGCCCGCGAACAGCGCCGGCCAGTCGCGCGTCTTGTTGAGCGTGCGCACCGTGGCCGATTGCTCCAGGATCGCGACCGCCTTCTTGAACTCCTCGGCCGAGGCGCCGTCTTCGAGTATCACCAGACGCGCATTGCGCGCGTCGGCCATCTTCACATCCGACATCTTGCCGTGGGTCTGGTAGACCTGCGTCCAGTCGACCTTCTTGCCCGCCTTCAGCGCGATCGGTTCGATGAACGTGAGCGCGTTCGACTGCTCGGCGCGCACGCCGAAGGCGAAGTCGGCCGCATGGCCGCTGCTGCCGCGGGTGCGGGCGCCCTTGACGATGCGCGGCATGCCGAGCGCCTCGACCAGGGTGCGGCCCACCTGCGCGCGAAAACGCAGGCGGCTGAATTTCGGCATCCACTTGGCGCACGAGAACGACAGCGCCATCGCCAGCTTGACCGCATCCCAGAGCGCTTCCTGCAGCTGATCGATCGGGCCGCTGGCCACGATCGCGCCGCTCTCGTCGAAGTGCGCCAGGCTCACGCCGGGCGTCTGGTTCAGCAGTTCGATGCGCTTGGCCGGCAGTTCGATGCCATAGGTGGCGGCGTGCATCGCGGTCTCGGCCGCGTCGGTCAGGTGGAACGTCGCGTCGCCGGGATAGGCGATGTAGAAGGCGGCGTGCTGGCCGTCGAGGCCCAGCGTCATGGGGGCGATGGCGCGGATCGCGCCCTCGCCGGCGGCGCGCACGGTCCAGCCCGAGGCTTCCAGGAATTGGGTCATAGGATCAGCTCGATTTGGCGGCCCTTGTACGGATGGGCGAACCCGCCGGTCAGCGTCAGGTTGGCGCGCGGCAGGAAGTCCTCCATCAACGCGCCGATGGTGTCGAGCGCGGGGGTCACGGGTTCGGCATAGCCTTCGCCTTCCTCGACCCAGACGTGGCGGTGCGAGCGCTCGGTGAGCGGCTTGCGGAAGTGCGGCAGGTGGCTGCCCACCACGCTGGTGTGGAACGAATCGTCGGTGTCCACGCCCAGCACCCGGTGCGGGCCCACGAACAGGCTGGCCGAGAAGGCCTCGGCCACCATCACGGCCGCCTGGCCGTAGACGTCGGTGCGCGCCGCGCGGAAGATCACGCGGAAGGTCACGTCTTCGCGCACTTCGCCCGCGACCTTGCAGGCACAGGAGAACTCCATCCACTGCGCCGGGCCGCCCACCGGTCTGCCCGACCAGGCAATGGCTTTCACGGTTTCTTTGGGCGCGGCCAGGATTTCCTGGACCTCATCCGGTGTGATTAAGGGCTCGACTTTGTTGGCCATGGGGGAAGCAAGCGAAAACGAAAGCGGCGCGCCGGCCGGCAGGCGTCGGGCGCGCGAGGCGGCGTACAGGCCGCGAAGGGGCATAAGTTTACAAGATCGCCGGGCGGGCGGCGGCGCGGCGTGCGCCAGGGGAGGCCGCCGCGCCCGCTGCCGGGCTCAGAGGCTCGATGCCGAGAAGGTGTCGCACTGGCGCAGCTCGCCGGAATCGAAGCCGCGCTTGAACCAGCGCACCCGCTGCGCCGAGCTGCCGTGCGTGAAGGCGTCGGGCACCACATAGCCCTGCGACTTGCGCTGCAGGGTGTCGTCGCCGATGGCGCTGGCCGCGTTCAGGCCTTCCTCGATGTCGCCCGCCTCGAGGATGTTGCGCGCCTGGTCCGCGTTGCGCGCCCACAGGCCGGCAAAGCAGTCGGCCTGCAGCTCCATGCGCACCGACAGGGCGTTGGCCTGGCCGGGATTGCGGCGCCGCGCGGCGTCGACCTGGTCGGCCACGCCCAGGAGATTCTGCACGTGGTGGCCGACCTCATGGGCGATGACGTAGGCCCGGGCGAAATCGCCGGGCGCGTTCAGTTTGCGCTCCATTTCGTCGAAAAAGCTCATGTCCAGGTAGACCTTCTGGTCGGCGGGGCAGTAAAACGGCCCCATGGCCGACTGGCCGGTGCCGCACGCGGTGGGCGTGGCCCCGCGGAACAGCACCAGCGTGGGCGCCTGGTACGAACGGTTGAGCTGCTGCTTGAAGATGGGGCCCCAGGTGTCTTCGGTTTCCCCGAGCACCTTGGCCACGAAGCGCGACTGCTCGTCGTGCACGGGCGGCTGCGACGGCGCCTGCTGCGACTGCGGCGCGGGGCCCTCGGCCATCTGCAGCACGACCGAGGGATCGACGCCGAAGTACATGGCCACCAGCGCCAGCACGATGGTGCCCAGGCCGATGGAGCCGCGCCCCAGGCGCGGGCCCTGGCTGCGACGGTCTTCGATATTGCTGCTTTCGCGCGAGTCGTTCATGCGCATGGCGGATCTCCTGGCGCCGGGGTCGGCGCGTTGTTCCTGATACTAATGCTAGGATAATCCCATGGCTCTTCTTCTCTCCATCCATCCCGCCAATCCGCAGCCGCGCCTGCTCAAGCAGGCCGCCCAGTGGCTGGCCGACGGCGGGCTGCTCGCCATTCCCACCGATTCGAGCTACGCCGTGGTGGCGCGCCTCGACGACAAGGACGCCGCCGAGCACCTGCGGCGGCTGCGCGGCCTCGACGAGCGGCATCACCTGACCCTGCTGTGCCGCGACCTGGCCGAGATCGGCCACTTCGCCCGGGTCGACAACCAGCAGTACCGGCTGCTCAAGCTGGCCACGCCGGGACCGTACACGTTCATCCTGGAGGCCACCCGCGAGGTGCCGCGGCGGGTCTCGCACCCGTCGCGCAAGACCATCGGGATCCGCGTGCCCGACCACGGCGTCACGCTGGCCCTGCTCGAGCAGTTCGGCGCGCCGCTGCTGTCCACCACGCTGATCCCGAAAGACGAAGACGAGGCCCTCAACGATCCCGAGGAGATCGTGGCGCGCTACGCCCACGACCTGGCGGCCGTGATCGACGCGGGCGCCTGCCCGCTGGCGCCCACCACCGTGATCGACCTCACCGGCGGCACGCCCGAGGTCCTGCGGCTCGGCAGCGGCGACCCCGCCCGGCTCGGGCTGTCGTAGGCCGCGCCCGCGCCTAAGGGGCGGGCGGCGCTGAACCTGTGCGCCGCGTCGCGGTCCCACCTGTGTCAGCCGCTACAATGCCTCGCCATGAATGATCTGATCCAGACGATCGCGGTCTACGCGATACCCGTCATCTTCGCCATCACCCTGCACGAGGCGGCCCACGGCTTCGTCGCGCGCATGTTCGGCGACCCCACCGCCTGGCAGGCCGGCCGCGTCACGCTCAACCCGATCAGCCACATCGATCCGGTCGGCACGCTGCTGGTGCCCGCGGCCATCCTGCTGATCTCCAAGCTGACCGGCGGCGCCGGCCTGTTGTTCGGCTGGGCCAAGCCGGTGCCGGTGGATTTCGGCCGGCTGCGCCGTCCCAAGCGCGACATGCTCTGGGTGGCCCTGGCCGGCCCGATGTCGAACCTGCTGATGGCCATCCTCTGGGTGCTGGCGATCCGGATCTACTTCGCCACCGGCGTCCAGGAGGGCTTCTGGTACGAAATGGCCCAGGCCGGCGTGATGGTGAACCTGGTCCTGATGGCACTGAATCTGCTGCCGCTGCTGCCGCTCGACGGCGGGCGTGTCCTGTTTTCCCTGCTGCCCCAGCGCCTGGCCTGGCAGTACTCGAAAATGGAGCCTTATGGGATGGTGATCGTCATCGTCTTATTGGTGACGGGCACCCTGCAATTTTTCATGCAGCCTTTCCTGGCGCTGGGGGCGCAAATCGTGAGCTGGTTCCTCTAGGAATTCCGGCAATATCCGTTAAACTCGCTCGTTTGATCGAATCTGGTCCGCTGCAATGGTGCGGCGGGCCCTGGAGCCTCCACTTACTATGGCATCCTCTGCACCGACCGCAGACATCACTTTTCAGGGCAGCATGGTGGCATTGGTCACCCCGATGCAGCCCGATGGCAGCCTCGATTACGCGGCCTACCGCGGCCTGATCGATTGGCATGTGGAGCAGGGTACGGGCGCGCTCGTGGTGGTCGGCACCACCGGCGAGTCGCCCACCGTCTCGATGGAGGAGCACGCGGAGCTGATCCGTGTCGCCGTCGAGCACGCCGCGGGCCGCATTCCGGTGATCGCCGGCGTGGGCGCCAACTCCACCGACGAGTGCATCCATCTCGCGCGCCACGCCAAGGCGGTCGGCGCGCAGGCCGGCCTGTCGGTCGTGCCCTACTACAACAAGCCCTCCCAGGAAGGCATCTACCGCCATTTCCGCGCCGTCCAGGAAGCGGTCGACCTGCCCACCGTGCTCTACAACGTGCCCGGCCGCACGGTTGCCGACATGAGCAACGAGACGGTGCTGCGCCTGGCGCAGGTGCCCGGCATCATCGGCATCAAGGATGCCACCGGCGACATCGGTCGTGGCGCGCTGCTGCTGCGCGAGGCCCCCGAGTCGTTCCAGGTGTTCAGCGGTGACGACCCCACCGCCGCGGCCCTCATCCTGCTGGGTGCGCGCGGCAATATCTCGGTCACCGCCAACGTGGCGCCCCGCCTGATGGCGGACCTCTGTGCCGCCGCGTACGCGGGCGATGTGCCCCGCGTGCGTGAACTTAACGCCAAGCTCGCGCGTCTGAACAAGGCTTTGTTTGTCGAAGCCAATCCCATCCCCGTCAAATGGGCGCTTGCCCAGATGGGGCGTACCGCGCTGGGCTACCGCCTGCCGCTCGTCGAACTCAGCGAGGCTCACCACGACACCGTGCGCCGCGCCCTGACCGAGACGGGTCTGCTTTGATTATGAGGACGCGTATGAAAACTCGTCATGCCGGTGTTTCGGTATTGATGGCCCTGGCTTTGCTGTCTGGTTGTTCCGACGTCAACCAGCTGCTGGGCAATGAAGAATCGGTCGATTACAAGAGCACGCGTCGCGGTGAGCCGCTGAGCATTCCTCCCGACCTGACCCAGGCCAACGCCGATCCGCGCTACCGCGCGCCGGCCTCCGGCACGACCACGTATTCGCAATACCAGCAGCAGGGCGCGCAAGCCGTGGCCCAGCCGCAAAACACCAACGTGCTGCCCGAGCGCGCCGACATGAAGGTCGAGCGCGACGGCAACCTGCGCTGGCTGGTGGTGCAGCGTCCGCCCGAGGAGATCTTCCCCAAGGTCGTCGACTTCTGGACCGACACCGGCTTCACCGTCAAGACCAACTCGCCGCAGGCGGGCCTGATCGAGACCGACTGGGCCGAAAACCGCGCCAAGATCCCCGAAAGCTGGCTGCGCCAGGTGCTGGGCTCGGTGCTGGAAACGGCCTGGGATAGCGGCGAGCGCGAGAAATTCCGCACCCGCGTCGAGCGCGTGAACGGCCACACCGAGATCTACATCAGCCACAACCAGATGCTCGAGAAGCGCACGGGTCCGGACAACGGCCAGGTGCAATGGGAAAACGGCAAGGAAGACCCCGGTCTGAACGCCGCCATGCTCGCGCGCCTGATGGTCTACCTCGGCACCGACGTGGACGCCGCCCGCAAGCTCGTGCAGCAGGCCGAGAACCAGCCGCAGCGTCCGGCGGTGCAACAGTCCGTGCGCGCCGAAGGTGCCATGCTGGTCGTGAGCGAGTCCTACGACCGCGCCTGGCGTCGTGTCGGCGTGGCGCTGGATTCCGGCGGCTTCGCGGTGGACGATCGCGACCGCTCGGCCGGCGACTACTACGTCCGCTACGTCGACTCCGACACCGGCGCCAAGAACGAAGAGCCGGGCTTCTTCAGCCGTCTGTTCGGTGGCGACAAGAAGGCGTCCGCCACCCAGTACCGCATCCACGTTGCGGCGGCGGACGATGCCACGCAGGTCACGGTGCTCGACGCCAACGGCCAGCGCGACAGCAGCGCCACCGCCCAGCGCATGCTGAGCGTGCTGAAGGACAAGATGTAATACCCCCGTCCGGGCGGCCCTGCCGCCCAGGCAGCAGAAAGCCAGATCCCTCGCGGGGTCTGGCTTTTTTCTTGGCGTCTGAGGGGCGCGGCGCGCGGGGGCGCCTCTTGATTGCGGCACTGCGGGCGCCTATTGCCTGCGCCTCCTGCGGGCGCCTCCTGCGGGCGCCTCCTGCGGGCGCCTCCTGCGGGTGTGTCCTGCGGGCGCCCCGTGCAATCGCCCCTTGCAAGCGCCCCTGCAGGCGCCCAAAAAAAGCAAGCCGGCAGGTTTGCACCTGCCGGCTTTGCCGGGACCCTGATCTGCTCTGGTGGGGCTCCCTCGCAGATCCGGGATGAAGGGGGCGGCGCCAGTCGGGATCCGGCGCCTGCCGGTATTACGACGAAGGCGTGGTCGAACCGCCGCTCGGGGCGCCGCCAGCCGGCGGGGTCGTGCCCGACTCGGGGGTGGTGCTCGGGGCCGGGGCGGGCGACGGGGTGGGCGCCGGAGCCGGAGCCGTAGAGCTCGGGGCGGGCGACGAGGTCGAGGGGGTGGAGCCGCCAGCGGGTGCCGCGGTTTCTTCCTTCTTATTGCAAGCAGTCAGGGCAACGGCCAGAACCGAAGCCACAATCAGGGTTTTGCTCATCATGTCGAGACTCCTGTTGAAAAAATGTCGTGGTCCCGTGGAAGGGGAAACCAGGGGCCCTTGAGCGGCGCCGCAGGGGGTTCTACGGTGCGACCTAGGGGAAACCAGAATCCAGGCTACAGGAATCATTCAGCCGCTGGCGTGTGGAAATTAAAGAGGAGGCATCCCAAGTGCAACAATTCTTACTGCTTTGTGTACTGCTTGTCCGAATGTCACCGCGGAAAAATGGTCCTTAGCGTTCTGTGGGGGTTGGACACGATTGGGTATCCAGATCGTACGAAACCCACCCTCGCAAGCCCGCGAATTCCGCATTCTCTGCACGATTCGCGCAATCCCTGACGCCGCGATGACGCCGCGCGGCATGAGCAAACAACGCGGATCATGTCCGAGCGTGGCCGCAAAACGCAACGCCCCGGCCGAGGCCGGGGCGTTGTCGTGTGTGAACGCGGCGTAGCGCCGTGGCTCAGTCCCGGTAGTGCAGCCAGCCCGAGTCGAGCCAGTCGGCCAGGCAGGCGCGCGCCTCGTCGCTGAGCCTGCGGCAGCGCGGATCGGCGCAATCGAGCGCGCGCTCGTCGGCCAGGGCGCGCAGCGCGGCGTCGGCCGGCACCATCGCCGTCTCGCCGTTGATGAAGAGCTGGCGCTGGCGATACAGCATGCGGCTGCGGCGATCCAGCACCAGCCGGCCCGCGGCGGGCCAGCTGTCTTCGAGGTCGACCGGGTCTTCCGGGCTGTCGAACACGCTGAGCTGGCTCGGCTCGGTCAGCCAGCAGCCCAGGAAGCGGGCGGCGAGCGCGTCGTCGAACTTGATCTTGGCCAGCGTCGCCAGCGTGGCCTCGACCAGCGCGTCGGGCAGGGCCGCCGGCTGGGCCGTGGCGGGCTGGCCGGCGTCGCGGTAGATGCCGTCCAGGCGCGCGCCCGGCAGGGCCGGCTCGCCGTAGGGGCCGCCCAGCAGGCCGACGCGGGCCATGGCCTGGTCGGCGGCCGCCTCCAGCAGGCCGCGGGCCAGGTTGGCCTGGGTCGGGGCGCGGAAGCCGATCGAGATCGTCATGCAGTCATCGTCGAGCGCCACGCCGTCGTGCGCGGCCTGGGGCGGCAGGTAGAGCATGTCGCCCGGCTCGAGGATGGCCTCTTCCTCGGGCTCGAAGTGGGACAGGATCTTGCACGGCAGGCCGGGCTCGAGGGAGAGGTCTTTCTGGCGGCCCCAGCGCCACTTGCGCCGGCCCTGGCCCTGCAGCAGGAACACGTCGTAGCTGTCGAAGTGCGGACCCACGCCGCCCCCGGTCGAGGCGATGCTGATCATCACGTCGTCCAGGCGCGCATCGGGCACGAAGCGGAACTGCTGCATCAGCGCGGCGGCGGCGTCGCTGTGGAGGTCCACGCTCTGCACCAGCAGGGTCCAGTCGGGCTCGTTGACCTTGGGCAGCCGGGCGAACGGGCCGTTCTCCATGTTCCATTCGCCCTGCTCGCGCCAGATCAGGCGCGATTCCACGTCGTCGCGGCGCGCCATTTTCTTGAGCGCGGCAATGCTTTCGGGCGGCCGCATGCCCGGGATGGCGCCGCGGATCAACAGCGGCTTGCGCTGCCAGTAGCGGCGCATGAAGTCGTCGGCGGACAGGCCGCCGAGCAGGGCGAGGGGGAGGTCGGTTTTCATGCGAGATGGGCTTTGAGTCGGTACAGCGCGTCGAGGGCCTCGCGCGGGGTCAGGCTGTCGGGGTCGATGCTGGCGAGTTCGGCGCGCATGGCGGCCAGCGCGTCGAGCTCTTCGTCGCGGTCGGCGGCGGCCTGGGTCTGGGCCTCCGCGTCGATGGCGGCGGCGAACAGGCCGAGCTGCGGCGTGGGCGCGCCCTGGGCTTCGAGGCGCTCCAGCTCGCGCGAGGCCTGGCGGATCACGGCCGCCGGCACGCCGGCGCGCTGCGCCACCTGGATCCCGTAGCTGCGGCTGGCCGGGCCCTCGCGCACCTCGTGCAGGAACACGATGCCGCCGGCCGACTCGGCCGCGGCCAGATGCACGTTGGCCGAGGTCGGCTGCTCGGAGGGCAGGCGCGTGAGCTCGAAGTAGTGCGTGGCGAACAGGGTCAGCGCGCGGTTGTGCGTGAGCAGCCGCTGCGCGATCGCCCAGGCCAGCGCCAGGCCGTCGTAGGTGGAGGTGCCGCGGCCGATCTCGTCCATCAGCACCAGGCTGTTGGCCGTGCTCGCCGCCAGGATGGCGGCGGCCTCGGTCATTTCCATCATGAAGGTCGAGCGGCCGCCGGCCAGGTCGTCGGCGGCGCCGATGCGGGTGAAGATGCGGTCGATACGGCCGATGCGCGCCCGCGTCGCGGGCACGAAGCTGCCGGTGCGCGCCAGCAGCACGATCAGCGCCACCTGCCGCATGTAGGTCGACTTACCGCCCATGTTGGGGCCGGTGATGAGCAGCATGCGGCGGGTGGGGTCGAGGCGGCAGCCGTTGGGCGTGAAGCGCTCGATCGCGTTTTCGACCACCGGATGGCGGCCAGCGTCGATCTCGATCTCGGCCTGCTCCGACAGCTCGGGCGCGCTCCAGTCGTGGCGGCGCGCGTGCTCGGCCAGCGCGGCCAGCGTGTCGAGCTCGGCCAGCGCGGCGGCGCAGTCGGACAGCGGGCGCACGTAGGTGGCCAGCGTTTCGAGCACCTGCTCGAACAGCCACTTCTCACGCGCCAGCGCCCGGTCCTGGGCCGACAGCACCTTGTCTTCCCAGCTCTTGAGCTCGGGCGTGATGTAGCGTTCGGCGTTCTTGAGCGTCTGGCGGCGGCGATAGTCGTCGGGCACCTTGTCGGTCTGGCCCTTGGTGACCTCGATATAGAAGCCGTGCACGCGATTGAACTCGACGCGCAGGTTGTTGATGCCGGTGCGTTCGCGCTCGCGCGCCTCGAGCTGCACCAGGAACTCGCCGCTGTCGGCGGCGAGCACGCGCAGCTCGTCGAGATCGGCATCGAAGCCGGTGGCGATCACGCCGCCGTCGCGGATCGCCACGGCGGGCTCCTGCGCGATGGCGCGATAGAGCAGGTCGGCGATGGCCGGGTCGAGCGTGAGGTGGCGCGCCAGCTCGGCCACGCGCGGCGCCTCGGCGGCCGGGGCCAGCAGGGCGTGCAGCTGCGGCAGCGTGGCGAGCGCGTCGCGCAGGCTGGCGAGCTCGCGCGGGCGCACCGAGCGCAGCGCGAGGCGCGCGGCGATGCGCTCGATGTCGGGAAACACCTGCAGCGCGGTGCGCAGCGATTCCAGCAGGCCGGCCGCGCCGAAGGTCTGGTCCATGTCGAGGCGGGCCGACATCAGCGCGGTGATCGCCTGCTGGCGCGCCAGCACCGGCGCGTTGTCGCGCAGCGGGTGGTGCAGCCAACGGCGCAGCAGCCGGCTGCCCATCGGCGTGCGGCAGCCGTCGAGCAGCGAAAACAGCGTGGGCGCGTCTTCGCCCGAGAGCGTGAGCGTGAGCTCGAGATTGCGCCGGGTCACCGGGTCCATCAGCACATACAGGCCGGCCCGTTCGGCGGAGATGGTCTGCACGTGGGCCAGCGCGTGCGACTGGGTGCGCGCGGCATAGCGCAACAGGGCGCCGGCCGCGCAGACCGCCACCGGCATGTCCTCGACGTCGAAGCCGGCCAGGCTGTCGGTCTTGAAGTGGGCCAGCAGATGGCCGCGCGCGCCGTCGGCCTCGAAGTGCCAGTCGGGCACGCGGGTGCGCGCGCCGTCGAACGCGAGTTGCAGCTCGGCGCTGTCGGCGTAGATGACCTCGGCGGGCGCGATGCGGTGCAGCTCGGATTCGAGCTGGGCCGGGCTGCACTCGGTGACGTGGAACTCGCCGCTCGCGAGATTGAGCCAGGCCAGGCCGGCGCGCGGCTCGCGCGCCTTGCCGGCGACGTAGACGGCGGCCAGCGCGCGATCGGCCTTGGCCGGCAGCAGCGCGTCGTCGGTCAGGGTGCCGGGCGTGACGATGCGCACGATGCGGCGCTCGACCGGCCCCTTGGTGGTGGCGGGATCGCCGATCTGTTCGCAGATCGCCACCGATTCGCCCTGCGCCACCAGGCGCGCCAGGTATTGCTCCATGGCGTGCACCGGAATGCCGGCCATGGGGATCGGCGAGCCGTTCGAGCTGCCGCGCTTGGTCAGGGTGAGGTTCAGCAGACGCGCGCCGCGTTCGGCGTCTTCGTAGAACATCTCGTAGAAATCGCCCATGCGATAGAACAGCAGCAACGGCCCGGCTTCCGCCTTGAGTCGCAGGTACTGCTGCATCATGGGAGTGTGTTGGGATTCAACGGCTTGCGTCATGTCGGATAACACTTATCGGTGCCACGGCCCGCGCGCGACAGGGCCGGACGCGGCACGCAAAGAGGTCGAAAAAGGCAACGCACCGCGAGCCGGGCCCGGCGGTGCGTGAGCGCGCGGCATGCGCGCGCTGGAGTCGGCCGCCATTGTAGACGCAAGGTGCCGGCCGGTTGCCGGGCTCGGACTTTGCCCGTATCTTGGGATCGTCGTCCGTGTCGTCCCTGGAGGACTGCGCATGCCTCCCCTGATCGCGCTCGTTGCCGGCTTTGCGATGCTGGCCATCTTCATCCTGCTCGGCCGTGCCAGCCGGCGCGTGGCCTGCTATGGCTTCATCGCCGCCTGGCTGGCGCTGTGCGTGGCCCATTTCACCTACGCCACGCGGGTGGCGGCCTTCGGCTTCCAGCAGGAGCTGGCCGTGCACGCGGGCGTGTTCGGCCTGCCGGCGCTCACCGCGCTGATCCTCGCGCGCGTGTTCCGCGCCCGTCCGCCGCGCTGAGCGCGGCACCGGCGAGCCGCCGGCCGGACGCCGCCGGCGCGGCGCCCGGTTGCCCGGCGCGCCCGTCCCTCGTACGCGCGGCGCGCTAAAGTGTTTGACTTAGAGCGCGCTCAAACTTCTAGGATCGCTTCCATGGAATCGTTTCTGACCATCGAACAGGTCGCCAGGCACACGGGCCTGACGGCGCACACCCTGCGCTATTACGAGCGCATCGGGCTGATCGCGCCGGTCGCCCGTGCCAGCGGCGGCCAGCGGCGCTACGCCGCGCGCGACATGGCCTGGATCGAATTCCTGTTGCGGCTGCGGACCACGCACATGCCCATCGGCACGATGCAGACGTTCGCGGCCTTGCGAGGCGCCGGAGACGGGACCGTGACGCAACGCCGGGAAATGCTGGAGGCGCACCTCGACGAGGTCCGCGCCGGCATCTCGGCGATGCAGCAGTCCGCGCAGGCTCTGCAGGAAAAGATCGAGCACTATCGCGCGCTCGAACAGTCCCTGGCGCCGTCACTTCCCGACGACAGAGGACACCCTGATGCAAACGAACGAACGCTACGAACGCGGCCTGGCGAGGCTGCGTGAGATCGACGGCCAGGCCGGCGAAAACGTGGTGGCGAGCCTGGCGGACATCGCGCCCGACTTCGCGCGCTACCTGATCGAATTTCCCTTTGGCGACATCTATTCCCGGCCGGGCCTGGACCTGCAGCGGCGCGAGATCGCGGTCGTGGCCGCGCTGACCGCGCTGGGCAACGCGGCGCCGCAGCTCAAGGTGCACATCCACGCCGCGCTCAACGTGGGCGTGAGCCGCGAGGAGGTGGTGGAGACCATCATGCAGATGGCGGTCTATGCCGGCTTCCCGGCCGCGCTCAACGGGTTGTTCGCCGCGCGCGAGGTGTTCGCGGCGCATGCGAACCCGACCCTGGAACACGGCGCCCAGGCCGCGGCTGCCTGAGCCGGGCGCGCCGCGCCGGGCTGGACAGCGCAGCGGGCCCCGGGTGCGCACGCCGGGCGGGGCTGAGGCGCCCGGCCCGTCACCGGCACCGGCGCCGGGCTGCCGGGGTCGCCGGCTTCAGCCGCCGAACCCCTCGAGCACGATCTTGCCGCGCGCGCGGCCGCTCTCGATGAAGGCGTGGGCGCGGCGCAGGTTGGCGGCGTCGATCGTGCCGTAGTGCTCGCCCAGCGTGGTGCGCAGGCGGCCGGCGTCGACCAGCTGCGCCACCCGGGTGAGCAGGTCGTGCTGGGCCTGCATGTCGGCGGTCTGGTGCATCGAGCGGGCGAACATGAACTCCCAATGCAGCGAGGCCGACTTGCCCTTGAGCTTGCGCACGTCGATCTCGGCCGGATCATCGATCAGGGCGATCGCGCCTTGCGGCGCGATGATCTGCGTCATCGCGTCGAAGTGCTGGTCGGTGTTGGTCAGGCCCGCGATGTAGTCGACTTGCGGAATCCCGATCCGCGCCAGTTCGTCGGCGAGCGGGCGGGTGTGGTCGATCACGTGATGGGCGCCGGCCTGCAGCACCCAGTCGCGGGTCTCGGGCCGCGACGCGGTACCGATCACGGTGAGCCCGGTGAGCTGGCGCGCCAGTTGCACCAGGATCGAACCCACGCCGCCGGCCGCGCCGATCACCAGCAGCGTGCGCCCGCTCGGCGCCGCGTTGGCCAGCACGCGCAGGCGGTCGAACAGCAGCTCCCACGCCGTGATGGCGGTGAGCGGCAGCGCCGCGGCCTGGGCGAAATCCAGGCTCTCGGGCATGGCGCCCACGATGCGCTCATCCACCACGTGCAGCTCGCTGTTGGCGCCCGGCCGGTTCAGCGCGCCCGCATAGAACACGCGGTCGCCGGGCTGGAACAGGCTGACCTGCGCGCCCACGGCCTCGACCACGCCGGCGGCATCCCAGCCCAGCACCTCGGGCCGGCCTTCCTGCGGCTTGCGGTTGGCGCGGATCTTCACGTCCACGGGGTTGACCGAGATGGCGTGCACCCGCACCAGCAGGTCGCGCGGGCCCGGCGTGGGGGCGGGCAGGGTGATGTCCTGCAGCGAGGCGGCGTCGGTGGCGGGCAGATTGTGGGTATAGGCAATGGCTTTCATGGTGTGGGGATTCCGAGAAAAAAAGACGATGTGCCATGTTCACCCGGGTGGGTGCATTGAAAAAGAGGGTAGCATCGCACTCAGTTTCAAAAGGATTTTGAAAATGAACGGAGAACGCCTCGAAGACCTGCGCCTGCTCGTGGCCGCCGCCGATGCCGGCAGCTTCTCCGCCGCGGCACGCGAACTGGACATCACGCCCGCCGTCGCCAGCGCCGCGATCAAGCGGCTCGAGCAGAGCCTGGGCGTGCGCCTGTTCGCGCGCTCCACCCGCAGCCTGCGCCTCACCAGCGACGGCGAACGCTACTGCGACCAGGTGCGCCAGGCGCTCGACCTGCTGACGCGGGCGCGACAGTCGGTCGAACACGAGCAGGGCGGCGTGACCGGCACGCTGTCGCTGTCGATGCCCTCCGACCTGGGGCGCAACGTGCTGCGGCCGTGGCTCGACGCCTTCCAGGCCGAACACCCGCAGGTGCGGCTGCGGCTCTACATCAGCGACCGCCTCGCCGATCTGTATCGACAGCCGGTGGACCTGGCCATCCGCTACGGCGTACCCGACGACTCCAGCATGGTCGCGCTCAGCCTGGCGCCGCAGAATCGACGCGTGCTGTGCGCCGCGCCGGCCTATCTCGCGCGTCACGGCGATCCGGCCACGCCGCAGGCCCTGCGCGAGCACAACTGCCTCACCTTCATGCTGGGCGACGTGGTGCACGACCGCTGGAACTTCGAGGCCGACGGCCGGCGCGTGGTGGTGACGGTCGCGGGCGACCGGGCCGCCGACGACGGCGAGCTGGTGCGGCGCTGGGCCGTCGAGGGCCATGGCATCGCCTACAAGTCGCGCTACGACGTGGCCGCCGATCTGCGCGCAGGCCGGCTCGTGCCCTTGCTCACCGATCTTGTGACGGAGTCCTCCCCGGTGTATCTGTTGCTCGTGCATCGCGCGAGCCTGTCGCCGGCCGTACGCCGGCTGCGCGACTTTCTCCAGGCGCGTTTCGCGGAGTTCGACGCGGTCTGAGTGCGGTGCGGGGCGAAGGATGCGGTAACAAGCCGCCCCCGCCGACGGGTGGCCGCCCGCAGGCTTGCATGATTCAATGGTCTGGAGGGCTGCCGCACCGCATGCCGTGGTGCGGAGCCTGCCCATAACGCCAGGAGGTGCGCCATGTCGGGTCATGTCTATAAACAGATCGAGCTGGTCGGGTCGTCGGAAGTCTCGAGCGACGATGCCATCAAACGCGCCATCGAACGGGCCTCGTCCACGTTGCGCAACCTCGACTGGTTCGAGGTCACCGAGGTGCGCGGCCACATCAAGGACGGCAAGGTCGCGCATTGGCAGGTCGGCCTCAAGCTGGGCATCCGCCTGGAAGAGGGCGACGCCGGCTGAGCCTGAGCAAAACTTGCGCAGCGCGCGCAAGTGCTTGATCGGACGGCGCTATTCCGGCTTCTCAGCCACCTGTCCAGCGCCTTGTCCACATCGGCCGGGGATAAGCTCGCGGCGCCTGCCGCGAGGCCCGGCCGGATGCGCCTGCGCAATCTTTGCGCGGCGCGCGTAAGTCGCTGCCGCCCAAGGCTTTTTCCGGCTTGTCAGCGCACTGTTCAAGGGTTTGTCCACATTTCGCGGGGATAAATCCGCCCGCCCGCTCTCGCGCCGGGCCCCCGGCCCCCGCATGCGCCCTTGGAAAGCCCTGCGCATTGTTTGCGCAGCCGGTGGAACTGCTTGATGTGCAACGCGATTTCGGAGTTGTGCGGGCGCAGTCCCGGGTCTTGTCCACACAAGCCGGGGATAAATCCTCGTCGCCCGCCTGAACACGGGGGCGCTGGCCGGATACGACCCGCCGCACGCCTGTTGCGCAAACATTGCCCAGCGCGCGCAAGTGCCTGTCACGACGCGGGATTTTTGCCTTGTGCCGAAGCTGTCCCGCCCCTTTTCCACATACGCTGGGGATAAACCGTCGGTTCGCGCCGCGCTGGCCGGGCGCGCTGCGGCGCCGCTGGCGCGGGCCTGCGCCGCGCGGCGGGTGGCGCCGCCGCCGCCCACATGCAAGTCATTGATGCCATGGCGAATTCTGCCGTGAGCCCGGGCGCGGGGTGGGTGAGGGCCGCGCGAGCGAGGCCCCCGCCCTGGCGCGGGCGCTGTCAAGTGCGCAATGTTTGACCCAAGCGCGCAAGTCATTGAACTGCAACATCTAATCGCGTCGCTCAACATGCTGTCCAGTGGCTTGTCCACATTTGACGGGGATAACCCGGGCAAGCGCGCGAGCGCCGCTGCCATGGCCGTCGCCCTGGCGGCCATCGCGTCGGCTCATGCCAGTCGGCATGCCCGCCGCGTCTCGCCCTCGTGCAGTGCGATCGGCTGGTCAATAACTGCGCGCCGCGCGCAAGTGCCTGATCGCACGGCGCTTTTCCGAGTCATGCGCAAGCTGTACAGATGCTTGTCCACATCGGCTGGGGACAACCCGGCGCAGCCTGGGCAGTTGCTGCGCAGCGCGCGCAAGTGCCTGATCCCATTGCACAAAATCGGGCTGCCCTCAGGCTTTCCTCATTCTTTTCCACACCGGAGGGGGATAAGTCGGGCCGCCCAAAGAAAAACCCCGGCGTGCTGCCGGGGCGGTGGGAAATGCGAAGCGCCACTTACTTGGCGAGCTGCTGCACCCAGGCGACGTAGCGGTCGACCCAGCCCTGCAGGAACTTGCGGGTGTCTTCGTTGGTGATGTTGTGCTGGCCGTCGATCAGGCCTTCCTTCATCTGCAGAAAGACTTCGGGCGTGGTCAGCACGTTCACGCCTTCCGCGGCGAGGATGTTGCGCAGGTGCTGTTGCGCCATGGCGCTGCCGGCCGCCGAGGGCGAGGTGCCGACGATGCCGCCGGCCTTGCCGAGCCAGACGTTCTTGCCCCACGGGCGCGTGCCCCAGTCGATGGCGTTTTTCAGGGCGGCGGGGATCGAGCGGTTGTGTTCGGGCGTGACGAACAGCACGCCCTGCGCGTCGACGATCTGCTGCTTCATCTTGGCGGCGGGCGCCGGCATGTCGTTTTCGATGTCCTGGTTGAACAGCGGAATGTCGCCCAGGCTCACGTACTCGAACTTCACATTGGCCGGCACCAGCTTTTCGAGGGCGCGCGCCAGTTGCAGGTTGATCGAGGCGGCGCGCAGGCTGCCGACGAAGACGGCGATCTTGACGTTACTCATGGGGCTTGCTCCGGCGGTGAGGGAAGGGCCAGTGTAGACCCGGCCCGTGTCAGGCTCAATGCGGCGCGTGGCCGCTCAGGCCATCAGGCTGACGTGCGCGGCGACCACCCGCCAGCCCTGCGCCGTGCGCATCCAGGTCTGGCTCTGGCGGCCGACCCGGCTCGAGCCCTCGCGCGCGAACTCGATGTGGGTGGTGGCGAAGTCGTGGCCGTAAGTGGTGATCGCGCTGCGCGTCACAGTGCGTGCCAGCCCCTGGGCCGGACGCTGGGCGCGAAACGCCTGGATCTCGTCGTAGCCGTACAGATTCTCCGTGGCGCCGTAGCGCAGCGTGTGCGGGCTGTTCCAGAACAGTTCGTCGAGCACGGCCACGTCGTTGGCGACGAGCGCCTGTTCGTAGCGGGCAAACTGGGCACTGACTTCGGCCAGCACGTCGGGCAGATTGATGGGCAGATCGGTCATCGAAGGTCCGGAAAAGGGTGGCACCATCATGGTGCATTGAACTAGGGTAATCACCAGGATGGTGTTTGTTGCGGTGCAAGGTAAATCGGCGCGATCGTCGAACAGCAGTCTCTCAGAGGGCAAATGTTGCGCTGCAAAGCTGGCATGGGGTTTGCTAGGGTAAGTACTAGCCCTCTTTGGCTACCCAGGCCGACCCGCTGCACAGGAGTAGAAACATGTCCGCCGCCCTCCCGCTCGCTCCCGCCCCCGTCAACATGCTCGTGACGCGCAAGATCGCGCCCGAGAACTATGGTGATTTTCTGGCCTGGATGCGACAGGGGGAAATCCTCGCCGCCGGCTTCCCCGGCTTTCTCGGCTCGGGCGTGCTGCAGCCGCCCGAAGGCGGCGACGAATACCAGATCGTGCTGCGCTTCACCGACGAGGACAGCCTGAACCGCTGGGAGAAGTCGCTGCCGCGCCGCATGTGGCTCGAACGCGGCGCCGCGCTCGTGCATCACAGCCACGTGCGCCGGGTCAGCGGCATCGACAGCTGGTTCGGCCCGCAAAAGAGTGCGCCGCCGCGCTGGAAGCAGGCCATCAGCATCTGGATCGCCTACTTCCCGATGCTGCTGCTGTTCTCCTATCTGCTCAACGAGCAGTTGAGCGCGCTGCCGCTGTTCTGGCGCGTGCTCGTCACCACGCTGTCGATGACGCCGGTGCTGTCGTTCGTGTGCATCCCCGTGATCACGCGCGTGCTGCACTTCTGGCTGCATCCGGGCGCGCCGCGCCGCGTGCGCGCCCTGCGCGGCTGAGGCCCTCACAGCGCCGGCGCGGCGGCCACCCGCCGTGCCGAGTAGAGCCGGTGCAGCGTGATCTTGCGCACCTGCGCCTGGCTCGCCTCGATGTGGGCGCGCAGCAGCGCGCAGGCCTGGGCGGCATCGCGGGCCAGGATGGCGCGCAGAATGTCGCCGTGCTCCTGGTAGGTCGTGTCGATCCGGTCGGCCAGCGTGAAGTCTAGGCGCCGCACGATGCGGATGCGTTCGGTGGCCGCGCGGTGCACGCGCGCCATCTCGGGATTGCCGGCGGCCGCCACCAGATCGATGTGGAAGCTCTCGTCGAGCCGGGCCACGTGCTCGCCGTCGGCCAGGCGCTCGGCCGGCGGCGTGAACCAGATCGCGCTCAATGCCGACAGCGGATTGCGGCCGTCTGCGGTGCGCGCCGGTTCGCGCGCGCACAGCCGGCGCACGGCGGTCTGCTCCAGCACCAGGCGCAGATCGTAGAAGTGGTCGAGCGTGTCGAAATCGAGCGGCCGCACCAGCCAGCCGTTGCGATGCCGCACCTCCAGATAGCCCTCGCGCTCCAGCCGGAACAGCGCCTCGCGCACGGGCGTGCGGCTCACGCGCAGGCGCTCGGCCACTTCGGTTTCGGTGAAACGCTCGCCTGGCGCCAGGCGGTAATCGAGGATGTCCTGCTTGACGGCCTGGTAGACCGAGTCCGCCCGCGAACGCGGCGCGGCATCGGCAGGGGGGAGCGGCTGGTCCATGCGGCCTCCTGGTGCGGCTCAGGGCTGGCGGGGGTGGGCGAGGCCGGCGCGCTCGAGCGCGCGCGCCGCCGCGAGGCAGAGGTCTTCGCGCCAGGGCGCGGCGATCAGCTGCACGCCCAGCGGCAGGTGCGCGGTGTCGCCGCGCCCTTGCCACAGCGGCGCCACCGCCACCGGCAAGCCGATGCAGGAGATCGGCTGCGTCAGCATGCCCAGGCTGGCGCGCGCGGGCAGGTCCTGGCCGTTCAGGTGCAGCACCTCGGTGCCGATCAGCGGCGCGGCCACCGGCGTGGCCGGCGCGATCAGCAGGTCGAACTGGCTGAACAGCGCGAGCGCCTGCTCGAGAAAGCGTCGGCGCACGCGCTGCGCCTGCTGGACCCATGCGGCGGGCACCAGCGCGCCCGCCACCAGCCGGTCGCGCGAATAGGGTTCGTAGGCGTCGTAATGCGTGACCAGGCGCTGGCGATGCAGCGCCCCGCCTTCCGCGGCCGTGATGATGAAGGCCGCGGCGCGCGCCTGTTCGGCGCCGGGCAGCTCGACGGTTGCGCGCGCATCCAAAATGTCGGCGGCCGCCGCCACGCTGCGGCGCGCCTGCGCGCCGGCGTAGGCGTCGAAGTATCCGCCGAGCACGCCCACGCGGGCGCCCGTGAGCGCGTCGTCGAGCGCTGCGGCGGCGGGCTCGCAGGCGCGTTGCGCACACGCGGCGTCGGCGGGCTCGGGACCCTGCATCAGGTCGTAGGCCAGCGCCAGATCGGCCGCGTTGGCGGCGAACGGGCCGAGGTGGTCGAGACTGTAGACGAAGGGAAAGCTGCCGTTGCGCGGCAGCCGGCCATAGGTGGGCTTGAGCCCGAAGATGCCGCACAGCGAGGCCGGCACGCGGATCGAGCCGTTGGTGTCGGAGCCGAGCGTGAGCGGCACCAGTCCCGCCGCCACCGCGGCCGCGCTGCCGCCCGACGAACCGCCCGCGATGCGCGCGGGATCGTGGGGGTTGCGGGTGACGCCGTAATGGGTGTTCTCGGTGGTGAAACCGTAGGCGTGCTCGTCCATGTTGAGCGTGCCGACCAGCACCGCGCCGGCCGCTTCCAGCCGGCGCACCAGGGGCGCGTCGGCGGCGGCGGGCGCGGCCGACTCGTTGACCTTGCCGCCCGCCAGCGTGGCCAGACCCGCCACGTCGAACAGGTTCTTCACGGCGAACGGCACGCCGGCCAGGGGCGGCAGCGCCGCGCCCGCGGCACGCTGCGCGTCGACGGCCTGCGCCTGGCGGCGCGCCCGCGCCTCGGTGAGCGCGACGAAGCTGTTGATCTCGCCGTCGTGCGCGCGGATGCGGGCCAGCGTGGCGTCGACCTCGGCCGCCGCCGTGCGTTCGCCGGTGGCGATGCGGCGGGCGATCTCGCGGGCGCCGCCGCTCATGGACGGAACACCGGCGCGGGTTCGAGCTCCAGCGGCAGGACCTCGTCGGCCACGCTGCGCGCGATCGCGTCGATGCGCGCGAACTGGCCGATCACCTCCTGGGTGGCGCCCTCCGACAGGCGGAATCCTTGCAGCAGCAGCGCGCTGCGCACGTACTGGTCGATGGTGTCTTGGGTCATGAGGGCCTCGCGGATGGGGTTACTTGCGGACTTCGCGCTGGAAGATTTCCAGGCTCTGTTTCTTCATGCGAATGAAGCCGGGCTCGCTCAGCGTCTCGACCGTGCGCGGCCGTGCATCGCCGTAGTCGAGGATCTCGGCCACCCGCGTGGGGCGCTTGGTGAGCAGCAGGATCTGGTCGGCCAGGTACACCGCCTCCTCGAGATCGTGCGACACCAGCAGCATGGTGGTGCCGGTCTGGATGAAGACCTCCTGCAGCTTCTCGCGGATGAACAGCGTCATCTCGAAATCGAGCGCGGAAAACGGCTCGTCGAGAAACAGCACCTCCGGCCGCGGCGCCAGCGCCCGCATGATCGAGGCGGTCTGTTGCTGTCCGCCCGACAGCTCGTACGGATAGCGATTCAGGTCGAACTTCACGTCGAACGACGCCACCAGCTCGTCGACGCGCGCCTCGACCTCGCCCTTGCTCTGGCCCTCGAGCCGCAGCGGATAGGCGATGTTGTCGATCGTGCGCAGCCACGGGAACATGGCCTCGCGGTAGTTCTGGAACACGTAGCCGATCTTGGTCTGCGCCAGCGACTTGCCGTCGAACAGGATCTCGCCCGCGTCGATCGGGATCAGGCCGGCGATCATGTTGATCAGCGTCGACTTGCCGCAGCCGTTCGGCCCGAACACCGACACGATCTTGCCCTTGGGGATGTCGAGGTTGAAGTTTTCGTACAGCGGCCAGCCGGCGAAATACTTGGTCAGCCCGCGAATGGTGATGTGGGTGCCGAGCGGGCCGGGCTGGAACGGCGCCACGGGTTCGGGCGCGATGACGGGATTCAGGACAGTACTCATGATCAGCGGCCGCTCCAGTGCACCACGCGTTTTTCGATCACCAGGAACAGCACGTTGAGCACGTAGCCCAGCGCGCCGGAGGCCAGGATGGCGGCATACATGTCGCGCACGTTCAACACCTGCTGCGCGTTGATGATGCGATTGCCCAGGCCGGTTTCGGCGCCGATGAACATCTCGGCCACGATCACGATCACCAGTGCCATCGACACGCCGCTGCGCAGGCCCACGAAGGTGGGCTGCAGGCTTTCCCAGATCAGCACGTCCTTGAAGATCTGCCAGCGGTTGGCGCCCATCACGCGCGCGGCCATCACCCGCTGCTTGCGGGCGTTGATCACGCCATAGGCGCTGTTGAACAGGATCACCAGCACCGCGGCGAAGGCGGCGATGGCGACCTTGTTCATGTCGGTCACGCCGAAGATCATCAGGAACAGCGGAATCAGCGCGGAAGAGGGCGTGGAGCGGAAGAAATCGATCAGGAACTCGACGCTGCGGTAGAGCTTTTCGTTGCTGCCCAGCAGCACGCCCAGCGGCACGCCCACCACGGCGGCGATCACGAAGGCCTGCAGCGTGCGGCTCACCGAGGCGATGAAGTCGGTCAGCAGCGGCCCGCCGCTCATGCCGTTGAAGAGGGCGACCAGCGTGGCCCAGGGCGTGGGCAGCAGCACCGGGCTGACCAGCCCGAGCCGCACGACCAGATCCCACACCACGAACAGCGCGACGGGCCCGATCAGCGGCAGCCAGCGCGAGTAGTCGCGTCGCGCCGGCGCGCTGCCGGGCTTGGCGGTTGAAACGGCGGTGTTCATCGTGCTCAGCCCTTGTACAGCATGCCGGCCACGTCCACCTTCTGGGCGAAGATGCCCTTTTCGGTGAAGAGGTCGAAGAACTTCTGGAAGTACTGCACGTCGCTCTCGGTGAACTCGTTGTGCAGCGTGTAGGCGGCCAGCGGCACCTCCTGCGTCATCGGGCCTTCGATGGCGGTGTAGCCCTTCATGAACTGGCGCGCCTCGTCGGGCGACTTGCGCACCAGCTCGATGCCGCGCGCGTAGGCGGCGATGTAGCGCTTGGCTTCCTCGGGATGCTTCTTCAGGAAGGCCGTGGTGAGCGAGGCCGAGCCGCCGAACCACGGCGCCATCGGATCGCCCAGCACATACTTGGCGATCACGCCGGCTTCGAGCACGCGGGTGGTGCCGTTGAGCCGGCCGACCGTGCCGGTGGGTTCGAGCGTGTAGCACGCGTCGAGCTGGCCGGCGGCGACCGCGGCCACGTGCTGGCTGATCGCCAGCTCGACCACGGTCGCTCCGGTTGCGCCGGCGCGCTCCAGGACTGTCTTGGCCAGCGTGGAATTCTGGATGCCGGGACCAGAACCGACCTTTTTCCCCTTGAGGTCTGCGATGGATTTGATGGGGCTGTCCTTGGCGACGATGAACTCGTCGAGGACGAACTTGGCGTTGCTCGGGTTGGACGCGAAGATCTTGAACAGGCCGGGCGACGCGATCTCGCCGATGGCCAGGTTGGCCGAGCCGGTGCCGTTGGCGCTGCCGTCGGAGCGGCCGGCCAGCATGGCTTCCATCACCTGTTGCGCGCCGGCGAATTTCTGCGGCTCCACGTTCAGGCCCGCCTCCTTGAAGTAGCCCTTCTCGACGGCCGCGTAGAACGGCAGGCCGGCGGCGACCGGCCAGAAGCCGATGCGGATCGTCGGGCCGCTCTGCGCCAGCGCCAGGCCGGGCACGCCCAGGGCCGTGGTGGCGGCGGCGCCCAGCGCGGATTGCAGCAGGCGGCGGCGGGAAACGTTGAGGGCGGAACGCTGGGTCATGGACTAACTCCGGTGCGGGTGGGCGCTTGAGGACAAGCTTGTATACATGTCCCTCACGCAAAACCCGTGCCAACTTTTTGGCACGGGGCGCCCCCGGGCGACGGCCTGCGCGAGGCACCGAAGCGGGGTCGGATCGCACCAGCGTGGTGCGCGCGGCCCCTGGGTTGGTGCCCGGCGCCCTGCGTCCGAGTTGACGCGAACCTGAGCGCAACATGACGCCATCCTGAGCAAAAACTGACGCAGCGCTGAAACCCAAACGAAAATTGTTTACACTTGCGCTCGCACATAAAGAGCGAACGAGAGGGGCAAGCCAGCGGGAGCGCCCCTCGCTGATACGGGAGTATTTGATGCGTAAGGTGTTGCGTGGCGCCGTTCTGTCGGCGATGTTGGCGGGTGGGATTTTCGGTGGCGTGGCCCAGGCGGCGACCGAGCCGAAGGCCGTCGTGAAGACCTATTCCGATCTGGCGCATGCGGGCTACAAAGACGCGCTGACCGGCGCCGAAAAACTGCAGAAGGCCATCGACGCCCTGATCGCCAAGCCCAGCGCCGAGACGCTGAAGACCGCCCGCGAGGCCTGGCTGGCCGCGCGCGTGCCCTACCAGCAGACCGAAGCCTTCCGTTTCGGCAACCCCATCGTCGACGACTGGGAAGGCCGCGTGAACGCCTGGCCGCTGGATGAAGGCCTGATCGACTACGTCGATGCCTCCTACGGCACCGAGAACGACGAGAACGCGTTCTACACCGTCAACGTCATCGCCAATTCCAAGATCTCCGTCGGCGGCAAGACCATCGACGCGAGCAAGATCACGCCCGAGCTGCTGTCCGAAGTGCTGCACGAGGCCGACGGCAACGAGGCCAACGTGGCCACCGGCTATCACGCGATCGAATTCCTGCTGTGGGGCCAGGACCTGAACGGCTCGGGCCCGGCGCCCAAGGACCGCACCGGCACGCCGCAGGAGCGCCACGCGGGCAACCGTCCGTACACCGACTTCGATCCGAAGAACTGCACCGGCGGCAACTGCGAGCGCCGCATCGAGTTCCTGCGCGCGGTCACGACGCTCCTGGTCGATGACCTGAAGGAGATGGTCGGCAACTGGGAAGCCAACGGCGCCGCGCGCAAGTCGGTGGAAGAGGATCCCAAGGCGGGCCTGATCGCCATGCTGACCGGCCTGGGCAGCCTCTCGTACGGCGAACTGGCCGGCGAGCGCATGAAGCTCGGCCTGATGCTGCACGATCCCGAGGAAGAGCACGACTGCTTCTCCGACAACACCCACAACTCGCACTATTACAACCAGCTGGGCATCCGCAACGTCTACCTGGGCAGCTACACCGGTCCGGACGGCAAGACCACCCAGGGCGCCAGCGTGTCCGACCTGGTCAAGGCCAAGGATGCCAAGCTGGACGCCGAGGTCCGCGCCAAGCTCGACGCCACCGTCGCCGCGATGCAGGCCATGCGCGATCGCGCCGAGAAGGTCGAGACCTACGACCAGATGATCGCCGAGGGCAACAAGGAAGGTAACGCCGTGGTGCAGGCCGCCATCGATCGCCTGATCGACCAGACCCGCAGCCTCGAACGCGTGATCGCGGTGCTCGAACTGGGCGACGTCCAGATCGAGGGTTCCGACAGCCTCGACCAGCCGGATGCCGTATTCAAGTGAAAGCCGTACCGCTCTTTGCAGTATGGGCGGCGCTGCTGGCTCAGCCAGCCGGCGCCGCCGGTCCGGCCCCGGGGCGCAGTGACCTGAGCCCCGAGGACCTGGCGCGCGTCACCAGCATCACCGCGCCGGCCGCCGATTTTTCGGCGGCCGAGCCGTTCGAGACGATGCAGGCCGGCGCGACCACGATCAAGAAGCTGCTCAACGCCGACATCTTTTCGCACCCGTCGGCCAACCTGTCGTTCGAGGGGCGCCAGCGCTTCCTCGTTGGCAACGGCCTGTTCCGCAAGGACTGGGTCTCGTCGCCCTCGTCGACGCAGGCCTCCGACGGCCTCGGGCCGCTGTTCAACGCGCGCTCCTGCCAGGCCTGTCATGTGAAGGACGGTCGCGGCACCGTTCCGGGCTTCGATCCGCTCGAGCAGTTCGACGCGGTGGCGCTGCTGCTGCGCCTGTCCGTGCCGCCCGTCACCGACGAGGATCGCAAGAAGCTCGCCGAAGACGCGGTGGCCTTCCTGCCCGAACCGACCTACGGCGTGCAACTGCAGAACTTCTCGGTGGCCGGCCTGCCGACCGAAGGCCGCATGGAAATCAGCTACGAGCCCGTCGTGGTCGAGCTCGCCGGCGGCGAGACGGTCACGCTGATGAAGCCGACCTACCGCATCTCCGACCTGGGCTACGGCCCGATGCGCAAGGACGTGCAGGTCTCGCCGCGCCTGGCGCAGCCCATGATCGGGCTGGGCCTGCTGGAATCGATCGCCGAGGCCGACATCCTGGCCAATGCGGCCGCCGACCACGGCGACGGCATCAAGGGCAAGCCCAACTGGGTCTACGACATCCGCGCCGGCAAGAAGGTGCTCGGCCGCTTCAACTGGAAGGCCAGCCAGCCCACGGTCGAGCAGCAGAGCGCCGCCGCGTTCTCCAACGACATGGGCCTGTCCTCGCCGCTGTTCCCCGATCATTACGGCGACTGCCGCAAGCCGGGCCAGGGCGCCTGTTTCGACATGCCGCACGGGGCGCAGCCGCACCTCGGCGAGCATGAGGTGCCGGCGCGGCTGATGGACTTCGTGACGGCGTATTCCACCAACCTCGCCGTGCCGCAGCGGCGCGACGTGGACGATGCGCGCGTGCTGGCGGGCAAGAAGCTGTTCTATGAATCGAACTGCATCGGCTGTCACACGCCCAAGTACGTGACCAGCCGCAACGCCACCCAGCCGGAGCACCAGTTCCAGCTGATCTGGCCGTACACCGACATGCTGCTGCACGACATGGGCGACGGGCTGGCCGACGGCGTGCAGGAGCACGACGCGACCGGCCGCGAATGGCGCACGCCGCCGCTGTGGGGCATCGGCCTGACCGCCACGGTCAATCCGAACGCGACCTACCTGCACGATGGCCGTGCCCGCACCTTGCTCGAAGCCATTCTGTGGCATGGTGGCGAGGCACAGGCCGCGCGCGATCGCGTCGTGGCCATGACTCCCGAAGAGCGGGTCGACCTGATCCGCTTTCTTGAATCCCTTTGAGGCAGACCGCGGGCCCTGGCGCCCGCGGCGAGACACGATGGCAGCATTCCGATCCTTCTGCGTGGCCGCCACGCTGACCCTCGCCACCGGCGCGGCCCAGGCCGCGGTGCCGGCGGGCCTGGGTGCCAGCCTGGCCAATTCCCATGTCCGTCCTGCCGTCAGTCACCTGCAGCAGCAGGCCGTGATGATGAACCAGGCGCTGGTGTCGTTCTGCGGCGCAGCCGGCACGGGCGGCGCGGACCGCGTGACGCAGCGCTGGGGCGAGCTGGTCGAGGCCTGGGGCCTGGTCGAGTTCCTGCGCTTCGGCCCGCTGGTCGAGGCCAACCGCTTCGAGCGCATGGCGTTCTGGCCCGACACGCGCGGCGTGATGCCGCGCCAGGTGCAGGCGCTGTTGAAGGATGCCGATCCCAACGTGCTCAAGCCGGGGGCGCTGGCCTCGCGCAGCGTGGCCGTGCAGGGGCTGCCGGCGCTCGAATACATGCTCTACGGCGAGCCCGAGCTGCTCAGGCAGGGCGATCCCAAGGCGCGCGAGTTTGCCTGCGGCTATGCCCAGGCGGTCGCCGCCAACATCGTTGCGGTCGCAACCGAGGTGAACCGGGCCTGGAGCGCCGAGGGCGATTTCGGCCGCCAGTTCACCCGGCCGGCGCCCGCCAACGACCTCTATCGCAGCGAGCAGGAAGTCGCCGCCGAGGCCATCAAGGCCATCTCCACCGGCCTGCAGTTCGCGCGTGACGTGAAGCTGGTGCCGGTGCTGGGAGACGGCGCCGAGGCGGCGCGGCCCAAGCGCGCCATCTTCTGGCGCAGCAACCAGAGCTTCAATTCGCTGGTCTCGAACCTGCGCGGCATCCGCGCGTTCTACCAGGCCGGCAACTTCGACCTCGGCAAGGGCGAACAGGGCCTGGACGCCTCGCTGCGCAGCGAGCTCGACACCGTGATCGGCCTGGTGGCCGGCCTGCCGGCCGGCACCGACGCCGCGGTGACGCAGCCCGAGCCGCGCCAGCAGCTCGCGCTGGCCGTGATGGTGCTGAAGAATCTGAAGGACGTGGTCGACCAGAACGTCGCGCCCGCGCTGGGCGTGACGATCGGCTTCAATGCGCTCGATGGCGATTGACCGGCGCGCCTTCATGGCGCTCGGTGCCGCCGCGGTGCTGGCGCCGGGGCGCCTCCTGGCCGGCCCGTCCGACAGTCCGCTCTACGCCACCGCGCGCCAGCGCGAGGGCCGCAACGAAGTCGTGCTGATCGACGAGCAGGGGCGCGACCGCCAGGTGCACGTGATGCCGGATCGCGGCCACAGCTTCGCGCTCGACGCCGGGGGCGGCCGCGTCACGGTGTTTGGCCGCCAGCCCGGCTTCTTCGCCATGGCCTTCGACGTGCAGGGCCGGGCCGCGCCGCAGGTGATCGAGGCGGCCGAGGGCCGCCATTTCTTCGGCCATGGCGTCTATCTGCCGGGCGGCCAGCTCATGCTCGCCACCGAGAACGACTACGAGGGCGGCCGCGGCGTGCTGGGCATCTACGATGTCTCGCGCGGCGGAAACTACAAGCGCGTGGGCGAATTCGACTGCGCCGGCATCGGCCCGCACGAAGTGGTGCTGATGCCCGACGGGCGCACGCTGTGCGTGGCCAACGGCGGCATCCTCACGCATCCCGACTACGGCAAGCTCGAGCTCAATCTCGACACCATGGCGCCGTCGCTGGCCTATGTCGACGCGAGGAGCGGCGAGCTGCTCGAGCAGGTCACGCTCGATCCGCGCTGGCACCGGCTCTCGATCCGCCACCTGGCGCTCGACGCGCGCGGACGGGTCTGGTTCGGCTGCCAGCACATGGGGCCGGCCGGCGAACGCCCGGCCCTGGTCGGGCGCCATGTGCGCGGCGAGGCGCCCACGCTGTTCGCGGGGCCCGCCGAGGTATTGCGCGACATGCGCAACTATGTGGGCTCGGTCTCGGCCGATCCCGCGGGCCGCATCATCGCCACCTCCAGCCCGGTCGGCGGCCAGGTGCTCTACTGGGACGCCGACAGCGGCCGCCAGCTCGGCCTGACCCGGCTCGCCGACGGCTGCGGCGTGGCGCCGCACCGCGCCGGCGGCTTCCTGCTCTCCAGCGGCCTGGGGGCGATGGTGCACGTGGCGGCGCCCGCCGGCGCCCCCGAGGCGCTGATCGCGCCGGGCGGCCAGGCCTGGGACAACCACTTCCGCCGTCTCTGAGCCGCGCGCCGGCGCGTTTACAAACTTTGACGCATCGGCCGCGCGCCCGCCCCGGGCGCAGCGCTTGCTTCTGCTAGAGTTCGAGCATCCCTCGCGCGCAAGCGCGGGGCTTTTTTCGTTCATTGCTGGAGACGCTATGCAAGAGGCTTACGACGGCTTCGCCGGAATGTTCCCGCGCTTCTTCGACCTGGGGCTGAACCTGGTCGTCGCGCTGATCACCCTCATCATCGGCTGGTGGGTGTCCGCCATCCTGGGCCGCTGGGTGCGTCGCGCGGCGTCGCGCTCGCCGCGCATCGATCCCACCATCGTGCCGATGTTCCAGGCGGCGGTGGTCTGGTCGGTCCGCATCTTCACCCTGATCGCCGTGCTGGCCCGCTTCGGCGTCCAGACCGCCAGCCTGATCGCGGTGCTCGGCGCCGCCGGCCTGGCCATCGGCCTGGCCCTGCAGGGCACGCTGCAGAACATCTCGGCCGGCATCATGCTGCTGATCCTGCGCCCGATCCGCACCGGCGAATACGTCGCGCTGTCGTCGGGCACCGAGGGCACGGTGAGCGAGGTCGGCCTGTTCCTGACCCGGCTGGTGCAGGGCGACGGCATCAACGTGTCGCTGCCCAACAGCACCGTCTGGAACGCCACCATCACCAACTACAGCCGCAACACCACGCGCCGCATGGACATCCCCGTCGTCATCCAGTATGGCGACGACGTGGGCGACGCCATCGAGCGCCTGAAGAAGCTGATGGCCGAACATCCGCTCGTGAACCAGGATCCGGCGCCGATGATCATGGCCACCGAGTACCGCGACAACGGCACGCTGGTCACGGTGCGGGCCTGGGCCCAGGCCGCCAACTTCTGGGACCTGCGCTGGGACCTGTTCCATCGCATCCGCCTGATGCTGTCCGAGGCCGGCTTCCGCCCGCCGATCCCGGTGCGCGAGATCCAGGCCAAGGACGGCAGCGCCGGCCCGGCCGGCCATCACGCCGACTGAAGCCGGCTGGCGCGGCGAGTCCGGCCCATGCTTCGGGCCCCGCCGCGCGCGGCTAGGGCGTCGCGTCTGCGCGACGCCGTCGCGATACGTCCGGCCCGGGTCGGCCCCAACATGGGGCAGGCGCCCGGCGCTCGCCGCTCGCCGCGCGCCGCGCGCCGCGCGCCGCGGCCCGGCGTCGCAGAGGCCGGCCACCCGCGCGCGACCGGCGGGCCTGCCGGGCGCCGGGCGATGCCTGCCCGTCGTGCGCCGCCATGGTGCGCGCGAGCCATGCCGATGCATGAGTCTGGCTAATCCGTGGGCCACAATTAATCGTTTGCGCGCGCGGGCGCCGCGCTCCAGACTCGCCGGAACTTCCTGCCCGTTGGGCATCGTTCCGTCGCTCCTGGAGCCGCGCCATGCGCCTGTCACGCCGCCTCGCCCTCACGTTTGCCACCCTGTGCTGCGCCGTCGTCCCGTCGTGGGCGATGGCCCAGGAAAACTATCCCGCCCGCCAGGTGCGCGCGGTGGTGCCGTTTCCCGCCGGCGGCATCAATGACACCATCGGGCGCCTGCTGTTCAAGACGCTCTCCGACAAGCTCGGCACCACCGTCGTGGTCGAGAACAAGCCCGGCGCCGGCGGCACCATCGGCACCCAGTCCGCGGCCACCAGCGCGCCCGACGGCTACACCGTGCTGCTCGGCGCGGCCAGCACCATCGCGGTCGCACCCAACCTCTATCGCAACGTGGGCTACGACGTGGCGCGCGACCTGATCGCCGTCGGCGGCATCGCCTCGGTGCCCAGCGTGCTCATCGTGTCGAGCCAGTCGCCCTACAAGACCTGGGCCGACCTGGCCGCGGCCGACCGCGCCCGGCCCGGCGCGCTGACCTACGGCTCGGCCGGCGCCGGCACCAGCCATCACGTGCAGGCCGAGCTGCTCAACATCCGCGCCGGCACGCGCTTCATGCACGTGCCGTACCGGGGCGGCGCGCCCGCGATGACCGACCTGATCGGCGGCCAGATCGACCTGATGGTCGATCCGCTGCCGACCACGCTGGCCGGCGTGCAGGGCCAGCGCGTGCGGCCGCTCGCCATCACCACCGAGGCGCGCTCGCCCTTGCTGCCCGACGTGCCCACGCTGAAGGAGCTGGGGGTCGACTACAATGCCAGCACGTGGTTCGGCCTGTTCGTGCCGGCCGGCACGCCGCCGCAGGCGGTGGCCAGGCTGCCCGAGGCGCTGCAGGCGGCGCTGGCCGATCCGGCGCTCGCCGCCGACTTCCGCGCGCGCGGCATCGACACGCTGCCGCTGGCGCGCCAGGCCTTCGAAACCTACGTGCAATCCGAGAACGCCACCTGGGCGGGCGTCATCAAGCAGGCCCGCATCGAGGTGCAATAACCCGCCGGAGTCGCGCCCCATGGCTGCCACGCGCAACCTGCCGCCGTTGTTGTCGGTCCGCTCGTTCGAGGCAGCCGCGCGCCATCGCTCGTTCACCCTGGCCGCGCAGGAGCTCGCCGTCACGCAGGGCGCCATCAGCCTGCAGGTGCGCAAGCTCGAGGCCTTCCTGGGCAAGAAGCTGTTCGTGCGGCTGGCGCGCAAGGTGGAGCTCACGCCGGCCGGCATGCAGTACTACGAGGCCTGCCGCCGCCTGCTGGCCGAGCTCGAACACGCCACCAGCCGCCTGATGCGCCGCGACCGCGGCGAGGTGCTGATCGTCAACACGCTGCCCACCATCGGCCAGCTCTGGCTGATGCCGCGGCTGGCCGCGTTCACCACGGCGCATCGCCACATCGAGGTGCGGGTGGTCTCCGACATCCGGCCGCTCGACATGCAGGCCGACGGCGTGGACGTTGCGATCCGCGTCGGCCCGCTCGCCGGCCGGCGCTATGCGCGCCAGCAGCCCGGCATCGACCTCACGCTGGTGCAGCGCTGGGACGGCGTCTGCGCCGACCATCTGTTCGACGACGTGCTGGTGCCGGTGATGTCGCGCCGCCTGCTGGCGCAGGGCGGCCCGATCGACTCGCTGGACGAGCTGCTGACCTTCCCGCTGATCCATACCGCCAGCCGGCCGCACGCCTGGCGCGACTGGTTGCGTGCGCAAGGAACCGCGCCGCCCGCGCAGGCCAGCGGGCTCGACTACGGCCACTTCTACATCGCGCTGCGCGCGGCGCAGGAGCACAAGGGCGTCGCGTTGATCCCGGAGGTGCTGCTCGAAGGCTACCCCGGCGCCAGCGAGCTGGCGGTGCCGTGGCGGCCCGCGACTGCGCTCAGGAGCGCCGGCGAGTACTACCTGCTGACCCATGGCGCGTGGAGCGAGCGCGAGGCCGTCGCCACGTTCCGCGACTGGGTGCTGCGCGAGGCCCAGGCCACGCGCGCCTTCGTCATGAGCGGCGCTCATGGGCAGGGCCAGAACGAATCGTTTGCCGCGGCCGGGTCCGTGGCCTAGCATCGGGGCGGGCGCAGCGGCGCCCCACCTCATCATCGACAGGAAGAGACGCAGTATGAACAGTTATCGAGTCGGCATCGCGGGTTTCGGCGCCATCGGCCAGGCCGTGGCGCGCGCGCTGGACGCGGGCATTCCCGGCCTCACGCTCGCCGCCGTCGGCGTGCGCGATCCGCAGCAGCCCTCGCAGGCGGTGGCCTGGCGCGGCAAGCCGCCCGTGTACGCCACGCTGGCCGAGCTCGCCGCGCATTGCGACGTGGTGGTCGAGTGCGCGCCGGCGGCGGTGTTCCGCACGCTGGCCGAGCCGGTGATCGCCGCGGGCAAGAAGCTCGTCGTGCTGAGCTCCGGCGCGCTGCTGGCCAATGAAGACCTGATCGCGGCGGCGGGCGAGCGCGGCGCGCAGATCATTGTGCCGTCCGGCGCCATCCTCGGGCTGGACGCGATCACGGCTGCCGCCGAGGGCGAGATCCGCTCGGTCACGATGATCACGCGCAAGCCGCCGCGCGGCCTGAAGGGCGCGCCGTATCTCGAAGCGCACGACATCGACGTGGACGGCATCACCGAGGCCACCCGCATCTTCCGTGGCTCGCCGCGCGAGGCGGCGGTGGGCTTTCCGGCCAACCTCAACGTGGCGGTGAGCGTGTCGCTGGCGGGCATCGGCCCGGATCGCACCACGCTGGAGATCTGGGCCGACCCGGCCGTGACGCGCAACATCCACCGCGTCGAAGTCGATGCCGACTCGGCGAGTTTCGCGGTCGAGATCCAGAACGTGCCGTCGGAAAATCCCAAGACCGGCCGCATCACCGCGCTCAGCGTGATCGCGGCGCTGCGCAAGCTCGGCAGCCCGCTGCGCGTGGGCACCTGAGTCCGGCCGTGTCATGCGAAAGGCGGGCCGCGGCCCGCCTTTTTTGCGCCCCGCGGCCGTCCGGTCGCGCCTCGCCGGCTGCCTGTGCGCAGGCCCGGGCGAGCCTCAGGTCTTGACGCTCAGGCGCGCCAGCTCGGCCTTGATCCAGCCGGCGATCTCGCGCTGGCGCTGCGCCGGCATGCGATCGATGATGGCCGTCACGCTCACCGCGAGCAGGGGTGCGCCCTGCGCATCGAGCAGCGCGCAGCCCACGCCGAGCGCGCCGCGCACCGCATGGTTGCCGACCACCGAATAGCCGCGCGAGCGGGTGTTCTCGATCAGGCGGTACATCTCGTTGGGCGTCATGCCGCCGTACTCGTCGAGCAGGCCGGAGTTGCGCGCCACGATGCCATGGGCCACCGGATCGGGCAGGGCGGCCAGCAGCGCCATGCCGCCCGAGCCCACGCCGAGCGGCTGACGCTTGCCGGCGTAGGTGGCCAGGATCTGCACGGGATAGCTGCCGATCTCGCGGTGCAGGCTGATGGATTCGTCGCCTTCGCGCACCACCAGGAACACCGCGTCGCCCGTGCGTTCGGCCAGGCGCCGCAACACGGGCAGCATCTGGCGCACGCGCGGATCGGGCGAGCCGGCATCGAAATCGGGGGCAAGCTGGGCGCGATACTTCTTCGTGCCCTGGATGGCGCTGACCAGGCCCGCGTCGAGCAGGGCGGCCAGCAGCCGATAGATGGTGGGGCGTTGAATACCGGTCTGGCGGGCGATGTCGGTCACGCTCAAACCGGCATTGCCATGGTCCCGCAGCGCCGCCAGCACGGTCAGCCCGCGGCGCAGGGTGCGCGGCCCGGCGGCCGCTGTCTCGCTCTCTTGCATGGATATCTCTTCTACTTACGGCATTTCACAAGGAAATACCGGGAAAACCATTGTCCGTCCAGTGGACTTTACCTTGATGGCGTCTCCGTGTATAGCGCATCATTGGCTGCGAATAATTTTTATACGTCCATACACTGGACAGATTATGGAGAGAGACACCATGACCCAGGCTCACAAGCCTCGTCTGTCGCGCATGCTTTCCGGCGTTGCCGCCGGCGTCATCAGCGCCTTTGCCCTCAGCGCCCCTGCCCAGGCCGCCGGTTATCCGGACAAGCCCGTGCGCATCGTGGTCGGCTTCTCGGCGGGCGGCACCACCGACGTGATCGCGCGCATCATGGCCAAGGAGCTCACGCAGCAGCTGGGCCAGTCGTTCGTGGTCGAAAACAAGCCGGGCGGCGGCAGCAACATCGCCACCGACTACGTGGCGCGCGCCACGCCCGATGGCTACACCGTGCTGTTCGTGGCCGTCACCAGCGCCATCAACCAGACGCTCTACAAAAACGTCAACTTCGACCTGGTGAAGGACTTCACCCCGGTGGCGCTCGGCGCCAAGGTGCCGAACGTGCTGGTCGTGAACCCGCAGGTGCCGGTCAAGTCGGTCAAGGAATTGGTCGACTACGCCAAGAAGAATCCGGGCAAGCTGGCGTTCGCCTCGTCGGGCAGCGGCACCTCCATCCACATGGCGGGCGAGCTGTTCAAGCAGACCGCCGGCATCGACGTGCTGCACGTGCCCTACAAGGGCAGCGCCCCGGCCATCACCGACCTGATCGGCGGCCAGGTGCAGTTCATGTTCGACAACATGCCCTCGTCGTGGCCGCACGTGCAGAACGGCAAGCTGCGCGCGCTCGCCGTCACCACCAAGGAGCGCTCCAAGAGCGCCCCCGACCTGCCCACCATGCAGGAATCGGGCTTCGCCAACTTCGACGTGTCGTCGTGGTTCGGCATGATCGCCCCGAAGGGCACGCCGCCCGAGGTGGTCGAGAAGCTGAACGCCGCCATGGTCAAGGCGCTCGACAATCCCGAGGTCATCAAGGCCTACGAGAGCCTGGGTGCAGTCGGCCAGAAGACCACGCCGGCCGAGTTCGGCGCCTTCATCAAGGCCGAGGTCGACGGCTGGGCCCCGGTGGTCAAGGCCTCCGGCGCCAAGGTCGACTGACCCCGCGTCGCCCCAGTGAAAAGCCCCGCTGCGGCGGGGCTTTTCTTTTTCACTTGCCGCGCGGCGTGGCGCGCCTGGCGGTGCCGATCATCGCGGTGCAGACCCCGCGCAGCATGTCGACCTCGTCTTTGGTGAGGGCGCTCTTGCCGAACAGGTGGCGCATGCGCGGCACCAGCTTCTTGGGATGGGCCGGATCGAGGAACTCGACCGCGACCAGCGCCTCTTCCCAGTGGGCGAGCAGGGCGTGCACGGCCGCGCCGCTGGCCGGCTCGGCGCCCGGGTCGGGCTGCTGGGCGGTGGAGGCGGGCAGCATCGGCGCGCCGCTGGCGGCGAGCAGGGCGTAACGCACCTCCCAGGCGGCCAGCTGTAGCGCCTGCGCCACGTTCAAAGAGCTGTACTCCGGATTGGCCGGGATGTGGCAAATACGGTGACAGAGCCCGATCTGCGCGTTGGTCAGCCCCGCGCGCTCGGTGCCCAGCACGATGGCGACCACGCCGTCGGCGGTTTCGTCGAGATGGGCGCGCGCCAGCGTGGCGGCCTCGCGGATGTCGCAGGGCGGCGGGCCCAGGTCGCGCACCCGCGCGGTGAGGGCGAAGGCCAGGGTGACCGGCGCCAGCGCCTCTTCGAGGGTGGCGTAAATGCGCGCCTGCTCGAGCACGTCGCTGGCGCCGCTGGCCAGCGCGATCGCGTCCGGATGGGCCGTCATGTCGGGCAATTTGGGCTCGACCAGCACCAGGTCGGCAAAGCCCATGGTCTTGATTGCCCGTGCCGCCGAACCCACGTTTCCGGGGTGGCTGGGCTGGACCATGATGAACCTTACGCGTGAAAATCCTTGAGTCATTTAAAATAGCCCGTTTGGCTTACGTGCTTTCCTGGTTTCGGGTTGATTTTGCCGAGCCGCCATGTCTTGTGCAGCCCGGGTCTGGAGACCGGCCGGCGCCGCCGCAAGACGCAACGCTGGTATCGTACCGGCTGGGGCGGCGAGCGTGATCCGCGCGATCGGCCCGACCTCGGGATCGGCCCCGCGACGGGGCCCCGGACACCGTCAGTACACCGCCACCACACCGCATTCGTACGGAATTCTATGCATCCGATGCTCAACATCGCCATCAAGGCGGCTCGCCGTGCCGGCACCATCATCAATCGTGCCAGCATGGACCTCGACAAGCTCAGCGTGGCCCGCAAGGGGCCGCGCGATTATGTCACGGAAGTGGATCGCGCCTCGGAAGAGGCCATTGTCGAAGTGCTGCGCACCGCGTATCCCGACCACGCCGTGCTGGGCGAGGAATACGGCCTGCAGGGCCCCGACCAGGCCGAGTTCCAGTGGATCATCGATCCGCTCGACGGCACCACCAACTACATCCACGGCCTGCCCAACTACGCCGTGTCGATCGCCCTGACCCAGCGCGGCCAGGTCACCCAGGCGGTGGTCTACGATCCGGCCCGCAACGAGCTCTTCACCGCCAGCCGGGGCAGCGGCACCTTCCTGAACGACCGCCGCGTGCGCGTCTCGGGCCGCATCCGCTACCACGACGCGCTGCTGGGCGCCCACTGGCCCAATGGCGCCGACGCCAAGTCGGATCGCTTCCGCGACATGGCCGACGGCTGCGCCGGCGTGCGCCGCATGGGCTCGACGGTGCTCGACCTGGCCTACGTCGCCAGCGGCCGCCTCGACGGCTTCTGCGGCGTCAAGCTCAAGCCCTGGGACCTCGCCGCCGGCAGCCTGTTGGTGCTCGAGGCCGGCGGCCTGGTGGCCGACTTCGACGGCGAACAGGGCTGGCTCGATTCGGGCAACGTCCTGGCCGGCACGCCCAAGGTCTTCACCCAGATGCTGACCTCGCTGCAGCCGCGCGACGCCGCCTGAGCGGCACCGCCCGCAAGCGCGATCCGAAGCCGGCCGCAAGGCCGGTTTTTCGTTGCGGCCGCGGGCGCGGATCTTGCGCCGCGTGCTCCGGACCCCGCCGTTCGATCCGGCCCGCTTTCATGCCGGCGTCAGGCGCGCGCGGCTATCGTCCGGGGCCATTTTCCTGCCGGGACCTGCCTGTGCCCGAGGCGCGCCGCGCCTCGTTCGGCAAAGGTTTGTCACCGGCGTGTCACCGGGATTCCATGTACGATTACCGGTCTTGTAACTGTTGGAGCACCTGATGGAGTGGCTGCTGGACCCCGCTGCGTGGGTCGGCCTGCTTACCCTTGTCGTCCTTGAAATCGTCCTCGGGATCGACAACCTCATCTTCATCGCCATCCTGGCGGACAAGCTGCCTCCCTCGCAGCGTGACCGCGCGCGCATCGTGGGCCTGTCGCTGGCCCTCGTGATGAGACTGGGTCTGCTCTCCGTCATGTCCTGGCTGGTCACCCTGACCGAGCCGCTCTTCTCGGTGGGCCCGTTCGCCTTCTCCGGCCGCGACCTGATCCTCGGCATCGGCGGCTTCTTCCTGCTCTTCAAGGGCACGATGGAGCTGCACGAGCGCATCGACGGCGGCCATGGCGAAGAGCAGGGCGGGTCGCGCTCCTATCCCAGCTTCTGGGTCACGGTCACGCAGATCGTGGTGCTCGACGCCGTGTTCTCGCTCGACTCGGTGATCACCGCCGTCGGCATGGTCGACCACCTCGCCATCATGATGGTGGCCGTCGTGATCGCCATCGGCATCATGCTGGCCGCCTCCAAGCCGCTCACGCGCTTCGTCAACGCCCACCCCACCGTGGTGGTGCTGTGCCTGTGCTTCCTGCTGATGATCGGCTTCTCGCTGGTGGCCGAGGCGTTCGGCTTCAAGGTGCCCAAGGGCTACCTGTACGCGGCCATCGGCTTCTCGGTGATGATCGAGGCGCTCAACCAGATCGCGCGCCGCAACGTGCTCAAGTTCGATGCGCGCCGCCCCATGCGCGACCGCACCGCCGTGGCCGTGCTGCGCATGCTGGGCAAGCGCCCGCAGAGCGAAGAACCCTCCGAACCCAGCGCCAACGCGCCCGCCATGCCGGCCTTCGGCGTGGAGGAGCGCAACATGGTGAGCGGCGTGCTGACACTGGCCGAGCGCTCGATCCGCTCCATCATGACGCCGCGCACCGACCTGTCGTGGGTCAACATCGACGACGATCCCGAGCAGATAAAGCAGCAGCTGATGAGCGCGCCCCACAGCTTCTTCCCGGTGTGCCGCGGCTCGCTCGACGAGGTGCTGGGCATCGGCCGCGCCAAGGACCTGGTCGCCGACCTCATCACCGAGGGCCGCATCCGCCGCAATCGCCTGCGCGATCCGATCATCGTGCACGAGTCGATCGGCATCCTGCGCCTGATGGACACCCTCAAGCGCTCGCGCGGCCAGCTGGTGCTGGTGGCCGATGAGTTCGGCGCGATCGAAGGGCTGGTCACGCCGATCGACGTGTTCGAGGCGATCGCCGGCGAGTTCCCCGATGAAGACGAGCTGCCCGACATTCTCGCCGTGGGCGACGACGTCTGGCAGATCGATGGCGCCGCCGACCTGCGCCACGTCGAGCAGGTGCTCGACACCGAAGGCCTGATCGACGAGTCGCAGGATTACTCCACGCTGGCCGGCTACCTGCTCGGCCGCTTCGGCCACCTGCCCAAGCCCGGCGACGTCTGCGAATTCGAGACCCACTACTACCGCTTCCGCTTCGAGGTGCTGCAGATGGACGGCCGCCGCATCGCCTCGGTGAAGGTGGAACGCCACTATCTCGGCCCGGTCGAAGACTCCGACACCACCGATCAAGATTGATCCCAACCCACTGATCCATGACCGAAAGCACCCTGTATCTCATCAAGGCATTTTTCCTCGGCATCATCGAGGGGCTGACCGAATTCATTCCGGTGTCCTCCACGGGCCACCTGATCCTGATCGGCGACCTGATCAATTTCGAATCGGGCACCGGCAAGGTGTTCGAGGTCGTGATCCAGCTCGGCGCGATCCTGGCCGTGATGTGGATCTTCCGCGCGCGGCTGTGGCAGTTGATCCACGGCACCCTGACCGGGGTGCGCCAGGAGGTGCTGTTCACCCGCAACCTGCTGCTGGCCTTCCTGCCGGCGGCGGTGATCGGCGCGATCTTCATCAAGACCATCAAGTCGGTGTTCTATCACCCCGGCGTGGTGGCGGTCACGCTGGTGCTGGGCGGCCTCATCATGCTGTACGTGGAGCGCCGCACCCACCACACCCCGGGCGACCGGCCGGGCGCCTCCGACGACACCGCCTCGGATGAACGCGCCACCGCGCACACGCTCGAGCAGATCAGCTGGAAGCAGGCGCTGGGCGTGGGCGTGGCGCAATGTCTGGCCATGATCCCCGGCACCTCGCGCTCGGGCGCCACCATCATCGGCGGCATGATCGCCGGCATCCAGCGCAAGACTGCGACCGAGTTCTCGTTCTTCCTGGCCATGCCCACCATGCTGGGCGCGGCCGTGTACGACCTGTATCGCAACTTCGACGTGCTCACCAGCCACGACCTCTCCGGCATCGCCATGGGATTCGTCGCGGCCTTCCTGAGCGCGCTGCTGGTGGTGCGGGCGGTGCTGCGCTTCGTCGCCAACCACACCTATCGCGGCTTCGCGTGGTACCGGATCGCGCTCGGCATCGTCGTCGCGGTGTGGCTGCTGACCAAGGCCTAAGAATAAGGGAATACCCTGAGCGGGGCGATCCACGAAAAAAATTCGTGGATCGCCCCGAATTTATATCGTTTTGAGGAAGGCAGCCTGCGGGCTTGTAATGCATGCCTGTTCCCACCCGGCATGTGTTCCCTTCCATGAGCTCCTTCGGTTTTCGAATTCTTCCCCAGCCCGAGTCGCGCGTCGCCGACGACATCGTGGCCGGCTTTGCCGACATCGGCACGGCCCAGATCAGTGACTGCATGGGCCGCCTCTACGGCGCCCAGGGCCTCGACGCCCTGCACCGCAACGCCGCCCGCATCGTCGGGCGCGCGGTCACGGTCAAGACCCGTCCGGGCGACAACCTGATGATCCACAAGGCGATCGCGCTCGCCGGCCCCGGCGACGTGATCGTGGTCGACGGCGCGGGCCAGCTCACCAACGCGCTGGTCGGCGAGCTGATGGCGATGGACGCCCAGTCGCGCGGCATCGTGGCCTTCGTGATCGACGGCGCGGTGCGCGACCTCGACGTGTTCCAGCAGGGCGACTTCGGCTGCTTCGCGCGCGGCGTGTCGCACAAGGGCCCCTACAAGGACGGCCCCGGCGAAATCAACGTGCCGGTGAGCATCGGCGGCCAGGTGATCTGCGCCGGCGACGTCATCATCGGCGATGCCGACGGCGTGGTGGCGGTGCCGCTGGCGCTGGCCGCCGACGTGCTGGCCGCCGCCCGCAAGAAGGAAAGCGACGAGCAGCTGACCAAGGAAAAGCTGCGCGCCGGCACCTACACCAAGCCCTGGGTCGATCGCACCATCGCCGAAAAGACCGGAGGCGCCAAGTGAGTTTCATCGCCGAAAAGATCAAGCGCATCAAGCTGTCGCCCAGCGTGGCGACGCGCGCCATCGTCGCGCAGCTGCGCGAAGAGGGCCGCCGCATCATCGACCTGACCGTGGGCGAGCCCGACTTCTCGACCCCCGCGCACATCTGCGACGCCGCCGCGGCCGCGATGCGCCAGGGCCAGACCAAGTACCCGCCCGCGCAGGGCACCCTGGCGCTGCGCCGCGCGGTGCGCGCGCGCCTGCTCGAAGAGACCGGGGTCGACTATCCCGAGTCGCGCATCATCGTGGGCACGGGCGCCAAGCAGGTGCTCTACAACGGCCTGGCCGCGACCCTCAACGACGGTGACGAGGTCATCATCCCGGCGCCGTATTGGGTGTCGTACCCGGACATGGTGCTGGTCAACGGCGGCGTGCCGGTGGCCGTGGCCACCACGCCCGAGACCCAGTACAAGCTGACGCCCGCCGCGCTCGAGGCCGCCATCACGCCGCGCACCAAGTGGCTGATGCTCAACGCCCCGAGCAATCCCACCGGCGCGATCTACACCGCCGACGACTGGCGCGGCCTCACCGAGGTGCTGGCGCGCCACCCGCACGTGTGGCTCATGACGGACGACATCTACGCCCGCCTGAACTTCACCGACACGCCGACCGTGCACCCGCTGCAGATCGCGCCCGGGCTCGCCAGCCGCACGCTGGTGGTCAACGGCGTGTCCAAGGCCTATGCCATGACCGGCTGGCGCATCGGCTACGGCGCGGGTCCGGACGAGCTCATCAAGGCGATGGCCATCCTGCAGTCGCAGAGCACCTCGGGCGCCAGCTCGATCAGCCAGGCCGCCGCGCTCGAAGCGCTGGCGGGCCCGCAGGACTGCGTGGCCGAGTTCGCCGGCATCTTCAAGTCGCGCCGCGACGCGGCGGTGGCCGCGCTCACCGGCGCGCCCGGCCTGAAGGTGGTGGTGCCCGAGGGCGCGTTCTACGTGTTCCCGGACTGCAACGGCGTGCTGGGCAAGCGCACCGCCGACGGCAAGCGGATCGAGACCGACACCGACTTCGTGCACTACCTGCTGCGCGAGGCCGGCGTGGCCGTGATCGACGGCACGCCCTATGGCGTGCCCGGCACGTTCCGGCTGTCGTTCGCCGCCTCGCTGGCGGACATCGAACAGGGCTGCGCGGCCATCCGCGCCGCCTGCGAGAAGTTGAACTGAAGCGACCTGCGCGGCGGCCCGCGCGGCCGTCGCACCTTCCACAACCAGACAAGGGGAATTCCATGAAACGCAATCTGCTGGCAGCCTTCGCGATGGGCCTGTTCGCACTGGCCGGCACGGTGCACGCCGACCAGCTCGACGACGTCAAGAAGCGCGGCGAACTCATCTGCGGCACGCTCGGCACGTCGCAGCCGTTCAGCTTCCAGGACGCGGCGACCCGCACCGTGGTGGGCTACGACGTCGACATGTGCAAGCTGGTGGCCGACAAGCTCGGCGTGAAGGTCAGCTACAAGCTGCTGTCGGTGGCCGCCCGCGTGCCCGAGCTCAACGAAGCCCGGGTCGACATCCTGGCCGCCAACCTGGGCTATTCGCCCGAGCGCGCCGAACAGATCGCCTTCAGCCGCGCCTACTACGTCAGCCCGCAGAAGCTGATGGTGCGCAAGGATTCCGGCCTGGCCGACGCCGCCGCCGTCGATGGCCGCCGCGTCGCCGCCACCAAGGGCTCGAGCTCGGAGCGCGAGATCAAGCGCATCCTGAGCAAGTCGCAGGTGATCGGCTACACCGACAGCTCGGCCGCCTACCTGGCGCTCCAGCAGAAGAAGGTCGACGCGCAGTTCGCCTCCGAACTGGTGCTGGTGCGCCTGCAGCTGCAAAGCCCGCCCACCGCGCCGGTGACCATCCTCGAGAAGTCGGTGTTCGACGAATCGTGGGGCCTGGGCATGCGCAAGTCGGAGACGCGCTTCATCGATGCGGTGAACCAGATCCTCGACCAGGCCGAGACCTCGGGCGAGGCGGCCAAGCTGTTCGAGAAGTGGTTCGGCGCCGACACGCAGTACAAGCTGCAGCGCTCGTTCAAGATCGCGCCCATCGCGGGCTGAGGTCGGGCCGGGGCCCGGCCCCGGCCTTCACGGCGCCCGCCCGGCGGGCGCCGCGCCGTTTGTCGGAGTACTACCCTTGTTCTCGCTAGACACCGTTTACCTGCATCAGATGGCCAGCGGCATGCTGACCACCGTGCAGCTCTTTCTCATTGCCTGGGTGATCGCGTTCACGCTGGCCGTGCTGCTGGTGGTGATCCGCACCACCAACCTGGCGCCGTGCCGCTGGCTGGTCGACGCCTACGTCGAATACCACCGCAACGTGCCGCTGCTGGTGCAGGTGCTGTTCTGGTATTTTGGCATGCCCGAGCTGCTGCCCGAAGGCTTTCGCACCTGGCTCTACCAGCACAACGCCGAGCTCTCGCTCGCCGCGATCGCGCTCGGGCTGGGCTCCGCCGCCTACATCGCCGAAGACATCCGCAGCGGGCTGCGCGCCATCCCGTTCACGCAGTTCGAGGCGGCGCGCGCGCTCGGCTCCTCCTACCTGCAATGCATGCGCCACGTGATCGTGCCGCAGGCGCTGCGCATCTCCATCCCGCCGCTGGTGGGCCGCGCGCTGCTGCTGTTCAAGAACACCAGCGTGGCCATGGCCATCGGCGTGATCGAGCTCACCTACCAGGCGCGCGAGATCGAGAACGAAACCTACCGCACGTTCGCGACCTTCGGCCTGGCGACGCTGATGTACCTGTTCGGCTCGTTCCTGTTGATGTTCATCGGTTCGCGCATCTATGCGCGCTACAGCCTGGGGCAGGGAGGCCGCCGTGCTTGATATCCTGCGTGAATACTGGCCCATGCTGCTGGTGGGGCAATACCCCAACGGCCCCTTGGGCGGACTGGCCCTGACCCTGATCCTGGCCGCGCTCGGCCTGGCGCTGTCGCTGCCGCTGGCGCTGCTCATCGCCATCGCGCGCGTGAGCCCCTTCCGCTGGATCGCGCTGAGCTCGCGCGCCCTGGTCAACGTGGTGCGCGGCATGCCGCTGCTGATGCTGATCTTCTGGGCCTACTTCGCGGTGCCCAAGCTCACCGGCGAGGCGGTCAGCGGCTTCTGGACGCTGATCTGCGCGCTGGTGATCTACGAGAGCGCCTATCTCTCCGAGGTGATCCGCTCCGGCATCGAGGCGATCCCGAAGGGCCAGATCGAGGCCTCGCGTTCGCTCGGCGTGGGCTACTGGACCACCATGCGCAAGGTGGTGCTGCCGCAGGCGCTGTTCAACGTGCTGCCCAGCATGACCAGCCAGTTCGTCTCCACCATCAAGGAAACCTCGCTGGGCTACGTGATCAGCGTCAACGAGCTCACCTTCGCCGCCAACCAGGTCAACAACCTGGTGCTGACCCAGCCGCTGCAGGTGTTCGGCATCCTGGCCATCATTTACTTCCTCGTGTGTTTCAGCCTGAGCCGCAGCGTCGCCTGGCTGGACCAGTGGGTCCGCCGCACCCGCGCCATGCCGGCGTGACGGCAAAGGGAATCGCATCATGATCAAGCTCGAACGCGTCAACAAGCATTACGGCACCCACCAGGTGCTGACCAACGTCGACCTGGACGTCGCCCGCGGCGAGGTGCTGGTGGTGTGCGGCCCGTCGGGGTCCGGCAAGTCCACGCTGATCCGCACCATCAACCGGCTGGAGGGCATCACCGATGGCCGCATCCTGATCGACGGCAAGGACATCCATGCCAAGGACGTGAACATCAATCACCTGCGCCGGGGCATCGGCTTCGTGTTCCAGCAGTTCAATCTGTTTCCGCACATGAGCGTGCTGGACAACGTGACGTACGCGCCGGTGCAGATCCTGAAGATGCCGCGCGCCGAGGCGCAGCAGCTCGCGCGCCAGCTGCTCGAGCGTGTCGGCATGGGGCACAAGATCGACGCCTATCCGGGCTCGCTCTCGGGCGGCCAGCAGCAGCGCGTGGCGATCGCCCGCGCGCTGGCGCTCAAGCCGCCCATCATGCTGTTCGACGAGCCCACCAGCGCGCTCGACCCCGAGATGGTGGGCGAGGTGCTGCAGGTGATGAAGTCGCTGGCGCGCGACGGCATGACCATGGTCTGCGTGACCCACGAAATGGGCTTCGCGCGCGACGTCAGCGACCGCGTGATCTTCATGGATGCCGGCCAGATCCTCGAAATGGCGCCGCCCGAGGAATTCTTCCGCACGCCGAAGCATCCGCGCGCGCAACGATTCCTGGCCGACATCATCGCGCACCACCCCGCATGAACGGCGCCCCCGGCCCGGAGGGCGGTGGTAAGGTTGGGCTTTCCGCCCGCCCGTCCTCCCATTCGGCCATGTATACCCTGAAGCAACTCGAGGCGTTCTACTGGAGCGCCACCCTGGGCAGCTTCAGCGCCTCGTCGCGCAAGCTGCACACCACCCAGTCGGCGGTCGCCAAGCGGGTCGGGGAGCTCGAGGGGTTCGCGGGGGCGCCGCTGTTCGAGCGCCGCGCCAAGTCGCTGCTGCTCACCCAGCATGGCCGCAAGCTGTTCGAGCGCGCACGTGAAATGCTGGAGCTCAACAGCCGCATCGTGCTCGACATGGCCGACGCGGCGCGCTTCGAGGGCAGCGTGCGCCTGGGCGTCACCGAGCTGGTGGCGCTCACCTCGCTGGCCAGCATGATCAGCCTGCTCGACCAGCGCTACCCCAAGGTGCAGCTGCTGCCCGAGATCGACGGCGGCATCACGCTCTACCAGCGCCTGGAGCGCGACGAGCTCGACCTGGCCATCATGCCCGGCCCGTTCTGGAGCTACGAATACGATTGCGTGCCGCTGGGTTCGGTGGTCAATGTGTGGATGGCCAGCCCCAGCCTGCCGCTGGATCACCGCCGCGACCTGACGCCGCACGAACTGGGGCCGTTCCCGGTCATCAGCCAGCCGTCCAACTCGGCGCTGTCGCATCTCTACGATGCCTGGTTCGCGCAGCAGGGGCTGTCGGTCAAGCGGGTGCTGACCTGCAACAGCCTGGCCATGATGGCGCAGCTCACCATGCTGGGCCTGGGCATCAGCTACCTGCCGGGCTCGTACTTCGCGCCGCTGGTGGCGCGTGGCGCGCTCTGCCGGTTGCGCGTGCAACCGGACCTGCCCACCATCAATTACTACGCGGTCTTCAAGAAGAGCGTGATCAGTCCGGTCGTGCGCACCGTGATCGACATCGCGCGCGAGGCCTGCGATTTCGAGCGCGAGGGCGCCTTCCTGCCCATGCTGCCGCCGGCGGCGGGCGAGGGCTGAGGCGCGCGCGGGTCGCCGCGGCAAAGCAAAGGCCACCCGAGGGTGGCCTTCGCATTGCCGACGTGGCGTGACGGATCAGTCCTCGTCGCCGAGTTCGAAGAACGTCAGGCCGTCGGCGTCGATCACCAGCCAGCCGCCGCGCGGCGGGGTGGCGTGATCGCAATCCCAGTCGGGCAGCACCCAGCGCTCGCGCTTTTTGCCGTCCACCTCGAGCACGTGGCGCGCCGGCCGGTGGGTGTGGCCGTGCACCATCACACGAACGCCGCTGTCGCGGAACGCCGTCTCGATGGCCTGCGCGTTGACGTCCATGATCTCCATGGACTTGCTCTGGTTGGCCGCCTGGCTCTCGCCCCGGGCCTGCTGCGCCAGCGCCAGCCGCTCGGGGATGGTCTTGCCGAGAAACTCGGCCTGCCAGCGCGGATCGCGCACCATGGCGCGGAACTGCTGGTAGGGCGCATCGTCCGTACAGAACTCATCGCCGTGCGTGAGCAGGATCGTGCCGAAGTCGGTCTGCAGCAGCGCCGGCTCGGGCAGCATCTTCGCGCCGACCCGGTTGGCGAGCATCTCGCCCATCAGGAAGTCGCGGTTGCCGCGGCCCAGATAGACGGGGATGCGCGCCGCCGTGCGCGCCACGGCCTGCAGCACCTCGGCCAGCCAGGGCGGCGCCGCGGCGATGACGTCGTCGCCGATCCAGGCGTCGAAGATGTCGCCCGGCAGCAGCAGCGCGGCCGCTTCCTCGGCCGCGGCGTCGAGAAACGCACGGAAGGCCTCGGAAGTGGCCGGCGTGGCCGGCCCCAGGTGCAGGTCGGACGCGAGCCAGACCGGGCCCGCAAACTCGAGCTTATTCAATGATCTCGGCCTTTTCGATGATCACGTCTTCCTTGGGCACGTTCTGGTGGAAGCCGTTGTTGCCGGTCTTCACGCCCTTGATCTTGTCGACCACGTCGGTGCCTTCGGTGACCTTGCCGAACACGGCATAGCCCCAGCCGTTCGGCGTGGGCGCGGTGAAGTTCAGGAAGTCGTTGTCGCCGACGTTGATGAAGAACTGGGCGGTGGCCGAGTGCGGGTCGCTGGTGCGGGCCATCGCCACGGTGTACTTGTCGTTCTTCAGGCCGTTGTTGGCCTCGTTCTCGATCGGGCTCTTGGTGGGCTTCTGCTTGAGGCCGGCTTCGAAGCCGCCGCCCTGGATCATGAAGCCGTCGATCACGCGATGGAACACGGTGCCGTTGTAGAAGCCGTCCTTCACGTAACCCAGGAAGTTTTCGACGGTCTTGGGGGCCTTTTCGGCATCGAGCGTGATCACCAGGTCGCCTTGGTTGGTGTGCAGCTTGACGCGGGGAGTGGTGCTCATGGATGTATTGCCTTTAGAGGTGGTGGAGGGGGTGCCAGCGGATTGGGCCAGCGCGCCTGCGGGCAGCGTGGCTGCCAGCAGGAACGTGCACGCCGTCAGGCGCAGCAGTTTAAGCGGAGAGTATCGGGTGTTCATCGGCTCTGCTTTTCCTTGATCACGGTCTCGATTTCTTTGGCGCGCTGCGCCATGCCGGGCACGCCGCGGGCGGCTTCCTGGCGATAGGTGCGCAGTGCGATCAGCAGCTGCACGTCGGCCAGGTTGGCCCGTGCGGCGGCGTAATTGGGATCGGCGCGCAGCGACATCTGCAACGCCTGTTGCGCGAGGTCGAGCTCGCCCCGGTCGGCGCGGATCGCCGCCAGATTGTTCCACGGCTCCGGCAGTTCCGGAAAGCGCGTGGTCATCTCGGTGTAAATGTCGATCGCCTCGTTGTCGCGGTCCAGGGCGTGCAGGGCGCGCGCGTGCTGGAACATCAGCTGCACGTCGGTGCCGCCGCGGCGGCTCTTGCTCTCGGCCAGGCGCGCCTCGATCATCTCGAGCGCGGCCTCGTTCTTGCCCTTGTTGAGCAGGCCCTCGATGTGGTCGGTGATCTGCGAGGGGGAGGGGTCGAGGCGGGTGTCGACGCCGGGCTTGGCGGCCTCGAGCAGCCGGGCCAGGCCGTCCCAGCCGCCTTCGGGCGGGATCGGGTCGAGCTTGGTGCGGCTGTTCATGGGATTGCGGTCGAAACTGGTGCCCCCGCCCATCGACTGGGCCAGGCTGGCCGAGGCCGGCAGCAGGGCCAGGACGCTGGCGAGCACGGTGATGCAAAGACGCGTGGAAGTCACGAGGGCATCCGTAAAAGGTGGGCGCGCGACCGGACTGCACGCGCCGGCGGGCCGCTTGTTATACTTGACGACCGCCATTTTAGCCTCGGATGCGCCGGACGGTCTGCCCGATGGGCGGTTTCATGGGTGGCCGCGGGGTCTTTCGAGGGCAGGGGCGCGGGCAATACGGCATGCCGCATGGCTGGTGGCAGTGCAGGCAGGGCATGGCAGTGACGTCGCTGCGGGCGCGCCGCGTCGTCGCCACGCCGGCCGCCGCGGCCACGAGTATCGATGCGCCTGGCGCGGGCCCGGCCCGCCGCGGACGCCGCGTCGGCAGCACAGGTAACAGGGCCGTGGCCCGCGGGCGCATTTCCCGCAGGCACGGAAATTCAGCAACAACAGGATCACGATGATGGGATCGCATTGGATTGAGCCACTCGCCGTGGCCGCGCAGACGGCGCATCGCGCCGCGCGTGGCCTGCGGGCGTCGCCGTCGGTCCTGTCCGTGCGGCGCGCGCCGGCTCGAGGCCTGGTCGCCGCGCGCTGTTGTTGTCGCCCGCCAGGCCGGCCTGTCCGGCACTAGCGCCCCGCGCGCCGCCCCGATGCGGCCCAGGGGCTTGCGGGGGATGCCCCGCGCCGTCGCCTCCCGTTGCCTTCGTCGGCCCCGCCGATTTCCACGACCCGCTTCCCTATCGTCATGCTGCATATCTACAACACACTGTCGCGTACCAAGGAACCCTTCAAGCCGGTGCATGCCGGGCAGGTGCGCATGTACGTGTGCGGCATGACCGTCTACGACTACTGCCATCTGGGCCATGCCCGCATGCTGATCTCGTTCGACCTGATCCAGCGCTGGCTGCGCGCCAGCGGCTACCAGGTCGACTACGTGCGCAACATCACCGACATCGACGACAAGATCATCCGCCGCGCGGTCGAGACCAACCGGCGCATCGGCGACGTGACCGAGTTCTACATCGATGCGATGCACGCCGACGAGCGCGCGCTCAACGTGCAGACGCCCGATCGCGAGCCGCGCGCCACGCAATACGTGGGCGAGATGCTCGACATCATCGGCCAGCTCGAGAAAAACGGCCTGGCCTACCAGGCCGACGACGGCGACGTGAACTACGCGGTGCGCGGCTTCCCGGGCTACGGCAAGCTGTCGGGCAAGACGCTCGACGACCTGCGCGCCGGCGAACGCGTCGCGGTGGGCTCGGCCAAGCGCGACCCGCTCGACTTCGTGCTGTGGAAGTCGGCCAAGGCCGACGAGCCGCCCGAGACCAAATGGGAGTCGCCCTACGGCATGGGCCGCCCGGGCTGGCACATCGAGTGCTCGGCCATGAGCAAGAGCCTGCTCGGCCTGCCGCTCGACATCCACGGCGGCGGCCCCGACCTGAAATTCCCGCACCACGAGAACGAGATCGCCCAGACCGAAGGCGCCTTCGGCGGCCAGCTCGCCAACGTCTGGATGCACTGCGGCCCGCTGATGGTCGATTCCGACAAGATGTCGAAGTCGCTGGGCAACTTCCGCACCATCCGCCAGACCATCGCCGCCGGCCAGCCCGGCGATGCCGAGGCCGACTACCGCGTCAACCCGCGCGAAGCCGAGATGCTGCGCTTCTTCATCGTGCGCAACCACTATCGCAGCCCGCAGAACTACACGCCCGACAACCTGGTCGACGCGCAGAACGCGCTCGACCGGCTCTACCAGACGCTGCAGAACGTGGCGGCCGATGCCGCCGGCATCGACTGGAACGAGCCGCAGGCGCAGGCCTTCAAGGCCGCGATGGACGACGACTTCAACAGCTCGGGCGCGGTCGCGGCCCTGTTCGAGCTCGCCAGCCAGGCCAACCGCGCCGGCGACGCCCGCGCCGCGGGCCAGCTCAAGGCGCTCGCCGCGCTGATGGGCCTGCTGCAGCAGGATCCGGTGGCCTACTTCCAGTCGCCCACGCGCTATTCCGCCACGGCGATCGAGCAGGGCGGCGCGTCGGATGCGCTCGCTGCCGAACGCGTCGAGGCGCTGATCGCCGAACGCGCCCAGGCCAAGCAGGGACGCGACTTCGCCCGTGCCGACGCGATCCGCGCCGAGCTGCGCGCCGCCGGCATCGAACTCGACGACAAGCCGGGTGGCGTCACCCAATGGCGTCGCGCCTGATCGCCGAGCCCGTCTTTATGTCCAGCCCCGAACTCGAACTCGTCAAGCCCGATTACTGGGAGGAGGCCGTCGCGCACCTGATGCGCCGCGACCGCATTCTCAAGAAGATCATTCCCCAGCACGCCGACACCTGGCTGTCGTCGCGCGGCACCCCGTTCGTGACGCTGGCGCGCGCGATCGTGGGCCAGCAGATCTCGACCAAGGCCGCCGAGGCGCTCTGGAACCGCTTCATCGACACCGTCGGAAAGCGGCCCACGCCCGCCACCGTGCTCAAGGCCGGCGTGGCCAACCTGCGCGCCGCCGGCCTGTCGCAGCGCAAGGCCGAGTACGTGCAGGATCTGGCGGAACATTTCGGCCAGCGCAAGGTGCATCCCGAGCGCTGGGCCACGATGGACGACGAAGCCGTCATTTCCGAGCTGGTCGCGATCCGCGGCATCGGACGCTGGACGGCGGAGATGTTTTTGATTTTCAATCTGCAGCGGCCGGACATCCTGCCGCTGGACGATCTTGGGTTGCTCAAGGCAATCTCGTTACACTATTTCAGCGGCGAGCCGGTTTCGCGCTTCGAGGCCCGTGAGGTCTCGTTGGCGTGGCAGCCCTGGCGTACCGTGGCGACCTGGTATCTGTGGCGCAGTCTGGAACCGACCCCGGTCCAGTACTGATCCGCAGCGCCTCGCCCATCAACGGAACCACACTTCATGCGCAATACTTTCCTGGAATTCGAACAACCGCTCGCCGAGCTTGAAAACAAGATCGAGCAGCTGCGCTACGTGCAGGCCGACTCCGCTGTGGACATCTCCGACGAGATCGGCCGTCTGCAGCAGAAAAGCCAGGCACTCGCCAAGGAAATCTACGGCAAGCTCACGCCGTGGCAGACCGCCCTCGTGGCGCGCCACCCGCAGCGGCCGTACACGCTCGACTACGTGCGCGAGATGTTCACCGACTTCCACGAACTGCACGGCGACCGCATGTACGCCGATGACCAGTCCATCGTGGGCGGCCTGGCCCGCTTCAACGGCCAGCCCTGCATGGTCATCGGCCACCAGAAGGGCCGCGACACCAAGGAGCGCGCCGCGCGCAACTTCGGCATGCCGCGTCCCGAGGGCTATCGCAAGGCCCTGCGCCTGATGCGCCTGGCCGAGAAGTTCGGCCTGCCGATCTTCACCTTCGTCGACACCCCGGGCGCCTATCCCGGCGTGGGCGCCGAAGAGCGCGGCCAGTCCGAGGCGATCGGCCACAACCTGTACGCCATGGCCGAGCTCAAGGTGCCCGTGATCGTCACGATCATCGGCGAGGGCGGCTCGGGCGGCGCGCTGGCGATCGCCGTGGGCAACGCCGTGCTGATGCTGCAGTACGCCACCTACTCGGTGATCTCGCCCGAGGGTTGCGCGTCGATCCTGTGGCGCAGCGCCGACAAGGCGCCCGAGGCGGCCGAACAGCTCGCCATCGTCGCGCCGCGCCTGAAAGACCTGAACCTGATCGACCGCGTGGTCAACGAGCCCGTGGGCGGCGCCCACCGCGATCCGCGCGTCATGGCCCGCCTGCTGCGCCGTGCGCTTGGCGATGCGCTGCGCCAGCTGCAGGGCCTCACGCCCGACCAGCTGATCCAGCAGCGCCTCGAGCGCGTGATGTCGTACGGCCGCTTCCAGGAAGCGCGCGCCTGAGGCAGGCCGCGCCGTGGCGACGCCCGCGTTATGCTCGGGCTGTCGCCGTGCTGTATCCGATGGCCGGGCCGATGCCCGGCCATTTTGCCGTCCGGCGCGCCCGCGGCCTTTCCCGCTCCTGACCGCCCACCTCATGTCCGCGCCCCTTTCCGCCGACGATCCCTTCGTGGCCCTGGCCGCGCCGCTGCGTGCGCAGTGGCCGGCGGGCGCCCGCGTGGCCGTGGCGGTCAGCGGCGGCGCGGACTCGGCGATGCTGGCGGTGGCGGCCGCGAGCCTGGGCCGCGACCTGGTGCTGTTCCATGTGCACCACGGCCTGCAGGCGCCGGCCGACGACTGGCAGGCGCAGGTCGAGGCGCTGGCCGGCGCGCTCGGCGTGCCGCTGCACAGCGCGCGCGTGGCCGTGGCGCCCGACGGCGGCAAGGGCATCGAGGCGGCCGCGCGCGCGGCCCGCTATGCCGCCCTGGCCGGGCTGGCGCGCGAGGCCGGCGTGAGGTACGTCATGCTGGCGCATCACCGCAACGACCAGGCCGAGACCGTGTTGCTGCGGCTGCTGCGCGGCGCCGGGCCGCAGGGCATGGGCGCGATGCGGCCGGCCACGACGCGCGACGGCATCGTCTACCTGCGGCCCTGGCTCGACCTCGACCGCGCCCGCATCCTGGCCGCCGCCGCGGCCTACGCGGCGCGCACCGGCTGGCATGCGGTCCAGGATCCCACCAACACCGACCCGGCCTACACCCGCGCCGCGGTGCGCACCCGGCTCACGCCCGTGCTCGACGCGCGCTGGCCGGGCTGGCAGGCCGTCGTGGCGCGCCAGGCGCGCCACATGGCCGAGGCCGCCGAGATCCTGGCCGAGGTGGCCGAGTCTGATTTTGCCGCGCTCGGCGCCACGCCCGACGGCCGCGATTTCGACCTGGCGGCGTGGCGCGCGCTGTCGCCGCCGCGCCAGGCCCAGGTGCTGCGATACTGGCTCGGCCTGCACGGCTTGCGCGCGCCCGCCGACGCCCGCCTGGCCGAGCTGATGCGCCAGCTGCGCGGCCTGCACCAGCTCGGCCACGACCGCGACCTGCGCCAGGCCCACGAGGGCCACTGGATCCGCTGCCACCGCGGCCGGGTCTGGCTCGAGCCGCAGGGCGGATGAGGGCGCGGAAAATCGGGGCGGGATCGGCCGCAAGACGCGCGTGATCCGGCGCCGATCCACGCAAGAACGGGTCTGTTTCGATTCCGTCTGCGCAAATTTTTACCGTCGCGTTAAACTAGTGAGCTTTGCCCGCCTATTTTCGTCGAGCGGGCCTCCAGCCAGAGTACGAGATGTCCCTGATCGTTCATAAGTATGGCGGTACCTCGATGGGCTCGGTCGAGCGCATCAAGAATGTGGCGCGCCGCGTCGCGAAGTGGCACGCCGCCGGCCACCAGGTCGTCGTGGTGCCTTCGGCCATGGCGGGCGAAACCAATCGCCTGCTGGGCCTTGCCCGCGAAATCACGCCGCAGCCCGATGGCCGCGAACTCGACATGATCGCCGCCACCGGCGAGCAGGCGTCCAGCGGCATGCTGGCGATCGCGCTGCAGGCCGAAGGCGTGCCGGCGCGCAGCTACGCCGGCTGGCAGGTGCCCGTGCGCACCGACTCGTCGTACACCAAGGCCCGCATCAACTCGATCGACGATGCCCGCATCCGCGCCGATCTCGACGCCGGCCGCGTGGTCATCGTGACCGGCTTCCAGGGCGTGGACGACGAAGGTCACATCACGACGCTCGGCCGTGGCGGCTCCGACACCTCGGCCGTGGCCGTGGCGGCCGCGATCAAGGCGCACGAGTGCCTGATCTACACCGACGTCGACGGCGTCTACACCACCGATCCGCGCGTGGTGCCCGAGGCCCGCCGCATGCCGGTGGTCTCGTTCGAAGAAATGCTGGAGATGGCATCGCTGGGCTCGAAAGTCCTGCAGATCCGCTCGGTCGAGTTCGCGGGCAAGTACCGCGTCCCGGTCCGTGTGCTGTCGTCCCTGACCGACCCGCTTATCCCGCTCGAAGAAGAAATGGTTTCGGGCACGCTGATTACTTTTGAGGAAGACGAAAAAATGGAAGCCGCCGTTGTCTCCGGCATCGCCTTCAGCCGCGACGAAGCCAAGATCACCCTGCTGGCCGTGCCCGACAAACCCGGCATCGCCTACTCGATCCTGGGCCCCATCGCCGGCGCCAACATCGATGTCGACATGATCGTGCAGAACCAATCGGTTGCCGGCACGACCGATTTCTCGTTCACGGTCAACCGCAACGAGTTCCTGCGCACCATCGACGTGCTCAAGCGCGACGTGATCCCCGCCGTGGGCGCGCGCGAACTGGTCACCGACGAGAAGGTCGCCAAGGTCTCGATCGTGGGTATCGGCATGCGCTCGCACGTGGGCGTGGCCAGCCTGATGTTCCAGACGCTCTCGCAAGAGGGCATCAACATCCAGATGATCAGCACCAGCGAGATCAAGACCTCGGTCATCATCGACGACAAGTACATGGAACTGGCCGTGCGTGCCCTGCACAAGGCATTCGGCCTCGACCAGGCGCCCGGCGAAAAGGCCTGATGCCCTGACCGGACACCGGCTCGCGTCGCAACGCGAGCCTGTCCGAAAGCATCGGACCACACATTTTTTTGCGCGACACGGCCCCGGCGCTGGCGAAGCGACAAAAAATTCGTGTAGAATCTCGGATTCTTCGGAGACGTGCCCGAGAGGCTGAAGGGGCTCCCCTGCTAAGGGAGTATGTGGCTAAAAACTGCATCGTGGGTTCGAATCCCACCGTCTCCGCCAAGACACCGCTTCGGTGCCTGGCGGCGAAAACCAAAAGTCACCGAAGTCTAAAAACCCGCAGCGTGCAAACGCTGCGGGTTTTTTCTTTGCGGGCCGTGGCCCCGGGTTTTTGCCGCGAACCTGCACCCCCGTTGTTGTGGTCCTGTTGTCTCGTCGATACCGGAATGCCCGTGATGCGCGATGCCTTCGATGAATTGCTGTGCGCCACCGTCGTGCGCCTGCCCGCGCCGCCCAACGGCGCGGCGCAGGCGCGCGTTGCCTTTGACGAGTTGCTGGCGCTGACCGCGCCGCTGCCCCTGCCGCTGTTGCCCGAATGGGAGCGGCGCCTGCGGCACGCCTGGTGGCATGCAAGGCATCACCACAGCCGCGCCGCCGCGTCCGCGCGTGCGCCGCGGTGGCTGGCGCGCCTGCCGTTCGCGCGGGCGCGGCCGGAGGCCGCCGCGTGCGTGTTTCCGCCGTGGCTGGCCCTCGTCAGCGGCGACGGGCACGAGCGCGAAGGCGCGCTGCGCGCGCTGGCCGGGCCGGTCCCCAACCGTTTCTTCTTCGCCCTGGCGCTGCGCCGTCTCAACGACTGGGTGCCGCAGGTGCGCGCCGCCGCGCGCGCCACGCTGGTGCCGCTGGCACAGGCGTCCGATCCCGACCATGTCGTGGACGCGTTGTGCGCGGTATTGCCGGCCTGGACCTCATGGGGCCGTCTGCAGGCGCCGGAGCGCGCGCTGATGGCGGCGCTGATCGCGCTCGACGGCGTCAACGCCGCGCTGGTGAGGCGGCTGCTGTCGGCCACGCACGGGCCCCTGGCGAGCGCGCTGACGCAGTGCCTGCGCACGGCGGCGCTCGATCCGCATCTGAGCGCGATCGCCGCGCGCGCCGTCCAGCCCGCGGTGCGTGCCGCGGCGTATCGCGCGCTGCTGTCGGGCAGGGCGGTCTGGCTCGAGGGACACGAGCGGGAATGGATCGACCTGCGCTACTGCGTGAGCCGGATGCGGCCGATCCTGGGCGAGCGGCCGCTCGACCACGCGCCGCCGTTCCTGCAGACCCTCGCGGCGGCCGCCGCCGATCGCGCGTTTCGGGTGCGCCGGGTGGCCGCGCAGGCGCTGGTGATCGAGATGGACAGGCTCGCGCCCGACGTGCTGACCGAGTGGGCGCGGCGTTTCGCCGGCGACCGCTCGCCCTGCGTGGCGCAGCGCGGCGCGTTCATCCTGGAGCGCCTCGCCGCGGCGCGCTGAATCCTCCGGGCCCGCGCCTTCCGGCGCCTGGCCCCCGACACCACGAGACGCGGCCACGGCCGCGTTTCTGCGTTGCGGGCCGCGCATCGTGCACCGCCCACCGTGGCATCGACGCGCGGCCGCGCCCGGGCACGTGCCCACGCGAGACTCGATCCGAGAGTTTTGCGCCCGCGCCGCGCACACCGGTGCGCGCCCGCCAAGTCGAGTATTTCCACTCTACTCGCCCCAAGTTCGACAAATGCAGAATGCATGCCGTTCGTGCGGGCCCCGAGATTTTGCTGAGGATTTTCGGGGCAAGCGTCGAACAAATTCGCATCCGCGATCGGTCGCATCCCACTTGGAAAAAAAGGACTCTGATGAAACGTCATACTGTTTACGCCGCGCTGGCCACGGCGAGCGCCCTTCTTGCCGTGTCGTCAATGTCTGACGCCGTCGCGGCCGCGCAACCGGCGGAGCGGGGCAAGGCGCCGGTCGGCCGCCTGATCGAACGGGTGGTGCCCGCCACGTCTGCGGCGACACCCGCTGCGGCGCCCGCCGCGGAACCGGCCCGCGTGCCGACGAAGTCGCGCGGGCTCGCGGTCACGTCCGGCACCCACCTGGCCTCGCGCCTGCTCAAGGTCCGCACCTCCGGCGGCACCGGCAACGTCAGCTTCCGCCTGCTCGATGCCGCGGGCAAGCCGGCGCAGCTGCCGCCCGGTCTCGTGTTCGGCGATGACGGCTCCCTGTCGGGCGAGGTGGCGGTGGTGTCCGCGCCCAAGACGATGAACTACGTGATCGAGGTGCGCGACTCGGGCGGCGGCCGCGCGACCAGGGCCATCCAGTTCACGATCAATCCGCCGCTGAACGTGAGCGCCGGCGTGATCCGCGCCACGGCGGGCGGCAAGATCAGGACGCCCATCAAGGTGGTCAAGGTCTCGGGCGGCACCGGGGCCTACACCGTCAGCTACGCCGACCCCGCGGGCGGCACCTTCCGCCTGCCGCCCGGCCTGGTGCTCGACGGCGCCGGCAACCTGAGCGGCGCCGTGCCGATGAACACGGAGAAGCTCGAGGGCCTGACCGCGACGGTGGCCGACGAGGGCGGCGCCAGCGTGATGGTGCCGCTCGAGTTCAACCTGGGCCCGGCGCTGGAGGTGGCCACGGTGCCGCTGCAACTGACTGCGGGCGCAACCATCTCCGCGCCCATTCCGGTGGTGAGCGCCGCGGGTGGAAGCGGGGCGGTGCGCTACACGTTGATCGACAAGGACGGCGGCGCGACGGCGCACCTGCCCGAGGGCCTGCGCTTCGATTCGGCCACCGGCACGATCAGCGGACAGGCGCCGATGGTGCCGCAGTCGGGCGCGTTCATGATCTACGCCCAGGACGCGGGCGGCGGCGAGGCCCGCGGCAAGTTCGAGTGGACCGTGAACAAACCCCTGGAAATGATCATGGACTAGTGTCCCGGGCAGGCGGGATCGATCGCGGAGGCCATGTTGTGCGCGTGCGCAGTATGGCCTCTCTTTCATGCAAGGCGCCGGTCCTGCCGCGCGCGGCGGGCGCCGGCCCCATGGGGAAGGCACGTGAAGATTAATCTGATCGAAGACAACGAGGACTGGGCCAAGCGGGTATGTGAATCTCTCGCCGTCATGGGGCATGCGGTGGACTGGTACGAGAGCTGCACCGAGGGGCTGGCCGAGCTGCGGCGCGGCAGCTACGACGTGCTGATCGCCGACACCCATCTGGCCGACGGCGATGTGCTGGCCCAGCTGGCCCAGATCCGGTTCGAGTATCCCACCATGGGCATCATCACGGTGTCGATGCAGCGCGATGCGAACCTGTGCGCCGCCAGCCTGGGCGACGGCGCCGACTATCACCTGGCCCGGCCCACCGACATGCATCTGCTCGAGGCCAGCATGGTGGCGCTGCAGCGGCGCATGCAGGCCGCGCCGCACGTGCGCGAGGACGACTGGTGCTGGTCCCTGTCGCTGATGGAGGGCGCGCTGTTCGATGCGGCCCGCGAGGTCGAGGTCAGCCTCACGGACAAGGAGGCGAGGCTGATGTTCGTGCTGCTCATCAGTCCCGGTATGCCGGTGAGCCACGAGCGTTTGTCCCAATTCCTGGGCGATGCGGAGTCCTACTCCGGCCGGCACCGGATCGACGTGCAGATGCACCGTCTGCGGCGCAAGCTCGCCGGGCTGCGCGGCACCCCCTTCGTCATCAAGAACTTCTACTCCAAGGGCTTCATGCTGGTGTCCTCGCGCGGCGCGCGCTGCCAGCTGGTCACCAACGTGGACGCCGTCGAATGAGCGTGCTCCGGGCCCGCGGTCGCCGCGGCAGAGGCGAGGCGCAAGCCGCGTGGAATTGTCTGAATGTAGTGTGTGGGATGCCGAGGCTTGCGCGGGCTTGCGGATGCGTGCTGGAGGCGCGTTCGCGGGCGCGTGCGCGCGTGTTGCGGCGCCTGGCGCGGCGGGCGGGGGGCGGACCGGGCGGATCGCGTGGCGCCGGCGGCGCGTGGCGGCCCGCTTGCGTAGATACACTCATTCGCCGGTCCAGCCAGGCCACTAAATTCACCTCGTCTCTCACGAGTTCAAGCAGTGAAAAATGTCTCTGAAAATACAGAGCCCGACGGTGCATGTGATTCACGAAGAGATCGGGTGGGTGTGGGAAGTCGAGCATGCGTTGAAGAACCTGAACGCGCGTTTCCGCAGGTACTCGAGCTCGACGAATTTTCTGCGGTCGTTCCACCCCGGTCCGTGCGAATGCATCATCATCGACGAGGCCTTGGCCCGGACCGAGGAGGGCAGCGTGCTGTCGCTGCTGCACGACAGGGGCGTTGATTCGCCGCTGATCTTCATCGCGAAGACCCCCAACGTGAGCGAAGCCGTGCACGCCATGCGGCACGGCGCGTTCGATTACTTCTCGCTGCCGCTGGCGCGCGCCGAGTTCGGCGACCGGGTGCAGGCCGCGCTGGAGCGCAGCCATGCGCTCTACTGTGCGCGCGAGGAGCGCGGCCGGCGGGTCGACATGCTGGAGCGCCTCACCCCGCGCGAACGCGTGATCGCGCAGGAGGTGGTCAACGGGCTGTCCAGCAGGGAGATCGCCATGAAGTATTCGGTCTCGACCCGCACGGTGGAGAACCACCGCGCCCGGCTGCTGGCCAAGCTGGAATTCAAGACCTCGTTCCAGCTGGCCCACCTGTTCATGGCGCCCGTCTCGGAAGGGGCGGGCGAGCCGCCGCCCCCGCGCTAGCGGCGCCGGCCGCATTCAGAACAGTATCTTCAGGCCCACGTTGCCGCCGTACGAGCTCGTCCGCGCGCCGCCCACGCTCTGCTCCATGCTGGCCTGCAGGTTCAGGAACGCATTCTTCGCCACCAGGCGGTCGTAGCCCACGCGCAGCCCCAGTCGCGGGCCCGGCGCCTTGTCGTGGAACGCGATCCGGCCCAGCGTGGCGGTGGAATAGGTGCTGGCGGACCGGCCCAGGCTGCCCAGCACGCTGGCGGTGACCCACAGCGTCGAGGTCCGACGGGTGTGCGGGTTCCACGTCTTCGAGGTGCGCACGCCCAGCCGCGCGGTGAGGGTGTCGAGGGCGGGCAGGCCCACCGCGCTGGCCGCGTCGCTGCTGTTGCCCAGTTCGATGTGCTGATAGATGAGCTGGGCCTGCGGTTGCACGCGCAACAGGTTCTCCTCCGCGCCCCATGCAAACGACTTGCCGACCTCCGCCGAGAGCGCGAGGCCCCAGCCGCTCGCCTTGAGCCGGAGCTGGGGCAGGGCGGCGCGGGTGCGCACGTCGATACGGCTGAGCTGCGTCACCAGGTCGAGGTAGCCGCCCTTGGCACCGAAGCGCGTGTAGTAGGCGCCGATGCCGTAGGTGTTGAGCTGGCTGCGGCCGGCATACTCGCTGCTGCCGCGGCTCTGCCAGTAATGGTCGACCCGCGTACTCGTGGTCGCGCCCGTGAAGAACAGCCCGGCGCTGCGGCGCGACAGGCCCTGGGTCTGGACGTAGACGTCGCTGCCGGCCTGCACCCCGGCCATCCACGAGCGGGTGGCGATCTCGCTTTGCAGCAGGCCGGTGGCGGCGCCGGCGTCGCGGTCCACGCCGGTGAGCAGCCGGGCCCAGGCATAGGGGTAGACCTTGTCGGCCAGCGTCTCGGTGGCGCCCATGCGCGCGTTCAGGGTGCCGATGGCGAGCTCGCCCTGGCGGGCGGCCTGCATGCCCAGCTGCGAGTAGATCGACACCTCGGGCCGGACCTCGCTGGTGAGGTACCAGTTGTCGGGATGGCGCGCCACGCCGTTGATGACCCGGCCGCCGTGGCGCAGGCCGTAGACGAAGGCGCCGCTGCGATTGCCGTTGGGCGACTGGCCGTCCTGCACGAAGGCGTTGTCGGTCTTGCCGCCGGACTCCACGATCAGGATGCCGTCGTCCTCGAGCGGATCGGCGCCCTCGGTGCCCTGCATCTTCAGCGCCACGCGGGTCGTGCCCGTGGCGCCGTTCTTCAGCACCAGGTAATCGGCCACGCCGTGCGCGGTCGGCTTCACGTACAGCGTCACGGCGCCATCCTGCCCGATCAGCCTGTCCATCAATACGCTTCTGCCGATGGCCTGGCCCAGGGGCCGGGGGTCGAGAAAGTTCGCGCGTCCGGCCAGCGTGAGCGCGCCGATCGCGCTGTGGTGCGGCAACAGGTCGTCGGGATAGCGCTCGTCGATGTAGATGTTCCACTCGCTGCTCCGGTCGAGCACCACGTTGGGCACGCCGTCCATCCAGCCGTTCACCACGGCGTGCTTCACGTCCAGCGCCTCCTGGTTACCGGGCTTGTGATGGATGGAGAGGATGGCCGCGAGCCCCGTCTCCGGGGCACCGAACGTGGTGTCTTCGATGCGCAGCGTGCCGCGGTCGATGTAGGTGCGGCCGGCGAAGGAGATCGGGCCCTTGAGCGTCGTCGTGCCCGCGCCGCTCTGGGTCAGGTCGCCGTGGCCGCTGATCGGATTGCGCAGCGTCAGCGCGTCGCTGCGATTGATCACCAGCGCGGAGTTGATCTCGATCGGCCCCGTGCCCAGGCTGCCGGTGGTGCCGCCGTTGCCCAGGTTCAAGGGGCCATCGATGCGGGTGGTGCCGACCCGGGTCATGCCGCGGAAGTCGTTGTCGCTGACCACGGTGAGCCCGCCGGCTCCCACTTTCACCAGCGTGCCGGCGCCGAGGATGTGACCGTGCAGCGTCACCTGCGTCAGGTGGGTGTTGCTCGGTTCGACCAGGATGCCGCCCATGCCGTCGAACGCGAGATCGTGTCGAATGTCGGCGTCGTCGAGGATCTGCAGCGTCCCGCCGTTGAACCTGACCGCGTCCTGCACGCTGCCCAGCTGCTCGTCGCCATGGACGGCAAGCACGCCGCCGGTCAGCGTCCAGGGCGTGCGCGCCTGGGTCGGCTTGTTGCGCAGTTCCCAGAGCCCTTCCGCGGTCTTCTCGAACGACGTGAACCCTTGGTAGAAATCGGTGGTGGCCACGTTGGTGCCCAGCGCGCCGAACTTGGACACGTCGAAGGCGCGGCGCGCCTTGGTCTGCGGGTCGACGGGGCCGGGCCCGTCCAGGATCAGGCGGTTGTTGCGCGAGCGCGTGGCGTCGACCGCGCCCACGATGTCGCTGCCCGCCAGCAGCCGCAGGGTCGAATCGTTGGCGCTGGGCTCGTACATGATGGCGACGGCCTGCGCCGCGCCCACGCCCGGCACGATGCGGCCGGCGTTGATGATCCGGGTGTGCGCGCCCAGCACGTGGATACCGTAGCCGCCGATGGAGGTGCCGCCGGCGCCGGCGGGCGGTCCGCCCTTGGCCTGGCCGCCCTTGCCGCCCAGGCCGCCGGGCGCCGCGCCGCCGCCCCCGCCGCCGCCCGTGAGGTGCAGCGTCGCGTCCGCGGCGTCTTCGCCGTTCAGGCTGTCCATGTTGCCGGGCAGACCGCCGGCCGCGCCATAGGCCGTGCCACCGCCGGCGCCGGAGCGGCCGCCGCAGCCGCTGTCCGGACCGGTGCCGTGGCAGCCGAAGGGGTTGTTGCTGCCGCCGGCGCCGCCGCCTCCGCCGCCGTAGCGTTCGTCGCCTTGCGTGCCCGCGCCGCCAGGATGGCTGGCGTCGCCGCCGTCGCCGGGCGTCATCGGCGTGCCGTTGAATGGGATGTCTCCGCCCCCGCCGCCGCCCCCGCCGGCGCCGCCGATGCCGTCGCCGCCGCGGCCGCCGTGGATGGAGTTCAGACTGTAGGCGCTGCCGCCGCCGCCACCACCCCCGCCGCCGGCCCCGCCCTGCAGCAGGCCCTGGTTGATCAGGATGGCGCCGTCGACGCGCAGCTCCACGCCGTGGCCGCCCTGGCCGCCGCTGCCGCCGGGCGCGCCGCCGCCGTCCGTTTCTCCGCCGCCGCCTCCACCGCCGCCACCGCCGCCCGCGCCACCGCTCAGGCGCTGCTCGTTGACGAAGGGTTTGCTGGCATCCGTGACGACCACCGCCACGGCGCCGTTGCCGCCATCGCCGCCGGGCTTGCCGGGGGCGCCGCCGCGACCCGGTGCGCCGCTCACGCCGATGATGTCGGCCTCCGCGGCAAACGGCATGAGCGCGAGCCCGAGGGCGAGATGCAGCGCCACGTGATGCGCGCGCTGTTGCCACGGCGGGGGCGTCCGCGTGTCGATCGCCTCGAAGGGAGCGAACATGGGACGCAGGCGTTTCGCGTTGAACTGAGCCATCTGGATTCCTCTCTCGACCCGCTGGGTGGTGCCGTGCGCTACGGCAAGTAGCGGCATCCTATGGGACCGTGCCGAGGCTGTAGTGAGTAGCTTTACCCTTGCACATCAGGCACTTGCGGCCTTGATGGCGGGTGAGGGGACGAGAGGGATCCCGCGGGGCGCGCCTTTCTTCGGGACGAAAAAAAACCGCGGCCTCGGGCCGCGGTCTGCTTGTCGCCGGATCACGCGGACGTGATCGGGACGGGCATCAGCACTGGTTCATGTTCAGTCGGCTGATCATGTTGTTGTAGTTCTGGCGCAGCGAGCTCGAGTCCATGTCGATGGTCGGGCGGATCATCTTGAAGGCGCCGGTGCGCTTGGCGTCTTCGGCGTAGCGGCCGCTGGTGGTGTGCTCGATCGCGGTGCGGCCGGTCGACAGGTAGGAGTTGACCTGCAGCATCAGGCTCGGGCAGCCCTTCGGGTTGGACTCGCGCATCTTGGCGTCGTAGCCGAGCGCCATCTTGTTCATCTCGTCGAGCGACTTGCCGAACGGCTCGAGCTGGTCGCCCAGGCCGGTGCCGTCGAACAGGCCTTCGGCCTGGTCGAAGCTCTGCTTGCCGTAGTAGATCAGGCCGGCGCGATAGTAGGCGGCGGTGTCCTTCTTGGCGTTCTCGAACTCGGCCTTCACGCGGGCGCGGTCCTTGGCGTCGATGCCGCCGAAGAAGGCGGCCTGCGCGCTCACCACGCCCTTGAGCGTCTCTTCGTAGGCGGCCATGATTTCCTTGCCATGGGCGCCCTTGTCGCTCATGTAGGTCTTGGCGCTGATGTAGTTGTTCATGTCGGCGCTGATCGGCTGGAACTTGGCGATGGCATCGCTGAACGCGCGGGCGGGGCCGTCGAGCTCGGCCATGGCCAGGTCCATGCCCAGCGCCTTGTCCAGCTGCTCCTTCACGTTATCCGCGGTGTAGGGCGTGCCGTCGCTGATCGACAGATCCTTGAGGGCTTCCTTGCCCGAGAGCTTGGGCTTGAGGTAGCGCTCCCAGTTGTCGAGCGCGCGTTCGTAGGTCTGGCCCGCGCTGTTGGCGGCGCCGACGTAGGCGTTGTACTTCTGGATCTCGGCCTGGCCGGCGGGGATCTTGGGGCTTTCCGAGGCGTTGTCGTTGCCGCAGGCGGCCAGCGCAAACGCGCAGGCCAGGGCGGCCAGCGCACGGGATGCGTTCTTTGCAAACATGGTGAAAATCCTTGTGGATGACGGTATGGGGCGCGCGGATCCCTTGCCGCGCGCGGGTGAGGCGCCTCTGCGCCGCGGCTTATCGCGCCGCGTGTTGCGCGAGGGGATCTGACGGAAAGGGGGCGGGCGTGCCGGGCGGCCTGCGCACGCGCCAGCGCGCGGGCTCGGCCCGGCGGGCGTGGGCGCCGATCGGCGCCGCGCCGGGCGGGGTGATGGGCAGATGGCTTGCGGTGCTTTGCGAAGTCATGTTGCGCGTACAACTAATAAGCTTATGGGGCAAGGCGCGCATGATACGTAGGCCGGCGCGGGGTCGGGGTTACAAGATCATTCGCTCGTTTGCCGAAATTGTCGGGTGCCGCCGTGGCGCCGGCTCGGCCACGCCGTTTTCGCCGTGCCCCGATGGTTGTGGCCGCAATCAATGGGTCGAGACGCGGGGCCGAGTCGGCGGGCGCCGTCGGTCAGGGGGCGACCCGCACCGCGCCGCGGCGGGCCGCCGGGCCGTCTTTGCGCCGTCACCGCCTTTGTTTGCGCCATCGCCAGATTTCGGTCCGATTCCAAATCGCGCTTCGAAACAGGCGCCCAAGTTCGCCCAAGTTCGCGCTATTCGCCGGCAACGGTCCCGAAACGGCGTTGGTCACCATTTCGTGGGTGGGGGCTGCGTGATAGCATCGCAAATCATTCTTGTTTGACCGACTCAGCGCGCGACGCGCCGGTCCGGTCGGGATGCGTGCACGTGCTTGAGCCGGCGACGCCACCCGTCGGCCGCGCGGGTCGCGGCCGCACCAGGACACATCCCTCATGATCCGCTCGCATTCTCTGTCCCGCTGGGCCTCCGCCTGCGGCGCCGCCCTGATGGTGGCACTGGCCCCGGCGGCCGTGCACGCCCAATCGCAGGTCCAGATCACCGACGCCCAGGGCGCCCGCAGCGTGCCCGCCAAGCCCGCCAAGACGGTGGTTATGGACCTGGCCGTGCTCGACACGCTGCACACGCTGGGCGTGGACGTGGCGGGCGTGCCGGCCTCGGTGCACTGGCCGAAGCATCTGGCGCAGTTCGGCGACAAGCGCTATCCCAAGGTGGGCTCCATGTTCGAGCCCGACTACGAGGCCATCAACAAGCTCAAGCCGCAACTGATCTTCGTGGCCGGCCGCTCGGCCCCCAAGTTTGCCGATCTCGCGCGCCTCGCGCCCACGGTCGACCTCACGGTCAAGCCGGGCGACCTGGTCGGCAGCGTGGAGCGCAACGCCCGGCTCGTGGCCAGCATCTACGGCAAGGAGGCCGAGGCCGACGCCAAGCTGGGCGCGCTGAAGCAATCCATCGCCGCGCTGCGCGAGCAGGGCGCGCAGGCCGGCACCGGCCTCATCGTGCTGACCACCGGCGGCAAGATGAGCGCCTATGGCCCGGGTTCGCGCTTCGGCGTGATCCACGATGCCTTCGGCGTGAAGCCGGCGGCCGCCGACCTGAAGGTGTCGAACCACGGCCAGGCCGTGTCGTTCGAGTTCATCGCCCAGACCAATCCCGACTGGCTGTTCGTGATCGACCGCGACGCGGCGATCGGCCGCGAAGGCGTGGCAGCGCGCCAGATGCTCGACAACGACCTGGTGCGCGGCACCACCGCCTGGAAGCAGCAGCAGGTGGTCTATCTCGACGGCAGCAACTGGTATTCGCTGGGCGCCGCCGGCCTGACCTCGCTGCAGCAGAGCGTGGACGAAGTTGCCGCGGCGCTGGCCGCCAAGCGCTGATCGAGGCAGCGTGAGCGTGCGCACCACGGCGCCGCGCGGCGCCGGCCGCGCCTGGCGGGGCGGCCCCGCGGGGCTGGTCCTCATGACGCTGTTGCTGGCCGGGCTCTGCCTGGCCAGTATTTCGCTGGGCGCCGGCAAGTTCTCGCTGTGGGACCTGTTCGGCGGCCCGCAGGCCGAGCGCACCTGGCAGCTGCTCTGGGTGAGCCGCGTGCCGCGCACGCTGGCGCTGCTGCTGGCCGGCATGTCGCTGGCGGTGGCCGGCCTCATCATGCAGATGCTGCTGCGCAATCGCTTCGTCGAGCCCTCGACGGCCGGCACCATCGAATCGGCCACCTTCGGCATCCTCTGCGTCGCGCTGCTGGCGCCGCAGGCGCCGGTGCTGGGCAAGATGGCCGCCGCGACCGTGAGCGGGCTGCTGGGCAGCCTGTTGTTTCTCGCGCTGCTGCGCCGCGTGCCGCTGCGCTCGCCGTTCCTGGTGCCGCTGGTCGGGCTGATCCTGGGCGGCGTGATCCATGCCGCCACCACCTACATCGCCTTCCGCTACGACCTGCTGCAATCGCTGCACGCCTGGACCACGGGCGACTTCTCCGGCGTGCTGCGCGGCCGCTACGAGCTGCTGTGGATCGGCCTGGTGCTCACCGTGATCGCCTACATCACCGCCGACCGCTACACGCTGGCCGGCATGGGCAAGGACTTCGCCTCCAGCCTCGGCGTGAACCACGCGCGCCTGACCTTCATCGGCATGCTGATCGTGTCGGCGATCTCGGCGGTGGTGGTGGTGACCGCCGGCAGCATCCCGTTTCTCGGCCTCATCGTGCCCAACGCCGTGAGCCTGATGTTCGGCGACAACATGCGCCGCGCCATTCCGTGGGTCGCGGTCCTGGGCGGCGCGTTCGTGCTGGCCTGCGACATCGTCGGCCGCCTGCTGCTCTACCCCTACGAGGTGCCGATCGGCACGGTGGTGGGCGTGATCGGCAGCGCGCTGTTCCTGTGGCTGCTGCTGCGTCAGCGAGGCCGTCTTGGCTGACCGGCTCGCCGCGATCGGGCCGCGCGGGCGGCTCACGGTGCTGGCCGTGCTGGCGCTGGCCTGCTGCATCGCCTACATGACCTGGGGCGCGGACGGCCAGTGGTCGTTCGTGCTGCCGTTCCGCGGCGGCAAGCTGCTGGCGATGGTGCTGGTGGCCTATTGCGTGGCCGTGTCGTCGGTGCTGTTCCAGACCATCACGCACAACCGCATCCTCACGCCCGCCATCATGGGCTTCGACGCCCTGTACGTGCTGATCCAGGCCGTGGTGGTGTTCGCGTTCGGGCTGTCCGCCATGGCGACGCGCGAGCCGGTCTGGCAGTTCCTGCTCGAGGTCGGCGCCATGACCGGCTTCGCCTGCCTGCTGTTCCGCTGGCTCTTCACCGGCGGCGCGCGCAGCCTGCACCTGATGATGCTGGTCGGCATCATCTTCGGCCTGCTGTTCCGCAGCCTCTCGAACTTCGTGGTGCGGCTGATCGATCCCAACGAATTCCTGGTCCTGCAAGACCGCATGTTCGCCAGCTTCAACAGCGTGCGCACGGGGCTGCTGCCGCTGGCCGCCGGGGCCGCGCTGCTGGCCAGCGTGGCGCTGTGGCGCATGCGGCGCCGCTACGACGTGGTCGCGCTCGGCCGCGACCTGGCCGTGAACCTGGGCGTGGACTATCGCCGCACGCTGATGGCGACGCTGGCGGCCGTGACGGTGATGGTGGCGGTGTCCACCGCGCTGGTCGGGCCGGTGACCTTCTTCGGCCTGCTGGTGGCCAATCTCGCGTATCACAGCATGCCGGCCGACCGCCATGCCCAGACCGTGCCTGCCGCGGTGCTGTGGGGCCTGATCTTCCTGGTCGGCGGCCAGACCCTGCTCGAACGCGTGCTCGAGCTCAACACCACGGTGAGCGTGGTGATCGAGTTCATCGGCGGCATGCTGTTCCTTGCCCTGATCCTGCGCAGGAGGCGCCCATGATCGAAGTCCAAGGCGTCACCAAGCGCTATGACACCAGCGTCGTCGTCGACGACGTGACCCTGCGCCTGCCGGATGCCGGCATCACCGCCATCGTCGGGCCCAACGGCGCGGGCAAGTCCACGCTGCTGTCGATGGTGAGCCGCCTGCTGCCCCTGTCGGCGGGCGTGGTGCGGGTCGACGAGCTCGACGTGGCGCATGCCGACAGCAAGGAACTGGCGCGCCGGCTGGCGATCCTGCGCCAGGACAATCATCTGCCGCTGCGGCTGACGGTGCGCGACCTGGTCGCGTTCGGCCGCTTCCCGCACAGCGGCGGGCGCCTGACGCTCGAGGACAAGGCCCACATCGACCGCGCCATCGACTACATGGAGCTCGCGCCGCTGGCCGGGCGCTATCTCGACGAGATGTCGGGCGGGCAGCGCCAGCGCGCGTTCGTGGCGATGGTGCTGTGCCAGGACACGCGCTACATCCTGCTCGACGAGCCGCTCAACAGCCTCGACATGAAACACGCCGTGGCCATGATGCGCATCCTGCGGCGCGCCGCCGACGAACTGGGCAAGTCGGTGGTGGTGGTGCTGCACGACCTGAACTTCGCCGCCGCCTACGCCGACCTGATCGTCGCCATGCGCGACGGCCGCGTGGCCCACCAGGGGCCACCAGACCAGATCATCGACGCCGCGCTGCTGAGCGCGCTGTATGGCCTGCCGATCCGGGTGCACGAGATCGACGGCCAGCGCATCTGCGTCTACTACCGCGGCGGCTGAGCCGCGTTACGATGGGGGCTGCAACCGTCATTCCGCCCTCATCATGAATCTGCCCGTCAGCGCGCCCTGCGTCATTCATCTCAACGGTCCCATCAACGCCGGCAAGTCCACCATCGGCCCGCGCGTGGCCGCGCTGCTGCCGCAGGGCGTCTGGATCGACGGCGACGATCTCGCCGGCCCCGACGACCTGCCGCGCGAGGCGCAGTGGGAGCAGGCGCACGCGCGCCTGGCAGAGGCCATTGCCGCGCTGCGCGTGGGCACGCTGGTGCTGGGCTATCCGATGGACCAGGCCCTCTACGAGCGGCTGCATGCCGCGGCCCAGGAGGCCGGCGCCCGGCTGCTGGTGGTGACGCTGTCGCCGCCGCTCGACGTGGCGCTGTCCGACCGCGGCGAGCGCCGGCTCACGCCCGAGGAGCGCGCGCGCGTGGCGGAAATGTACGAGCAGGGCTACCCGTCGCGGCCGTTCTCCGACCTGGTGCTGAACACCGCGCGGCTGTCGCCCGACGAGTGCGCCGAAGACATCGTGGCGCTGGCGGCGACCGCCGGCCGTTGAGTCCGGGCGCGTTCAGCCGCGCAGGTGCGACAGCATGTCGTGCACGTCGTGCGCCATGATGGCCAGGAACGCGACCAGGCCGAGATAGGCGGTGCCGTAGCTGAGCTTGTGCTCGAGCGAGGTGCCGTAATAGGCCTGGTTCTCGGGCAGGTCGGGATCGTACTTGAAGGCCCGCGCCGCGCTCGGCAGCGCCAGCACGGCCACCAGGATCAGGATCGGGCTGGGCGACCAGAAAAACAGCGCCACCAGCACCGGCACGCCGAGCAGCCAGACGCGCGGCGACAGCACCGCCGTGATGCGGCCGCCGTCGAGCGGCGAGATCGGGATCAGGTTGAAGAGATTGATGAAGAAGCCCGCGTACGAGAGCGCCAGCAGCAGGTCGCTGCCGGTGTCGCGCGCGGCGAAATAGCAGGCCAGCGCGGCGACCGTGCCGGCCAGCGGCCCGGCCAGCCCGACGTAGGCCTCGGTCTCGGCATCGTGCGGCAACGTCTTGAGCTGGATCCACGCGCCCACGAACGGAATGAAGGCGGGCGCGCCGACGGCCAGCCCGCGCTGGCGCGCCGCCATGTAATGGCCCATCTCATGCACGAACAGCAGCAGCACGAAGCCGGCGGCATAGCGCCAGCCGAACACCAGCGCGTAGGCGGCCACCGACAGCAGCATGGTGCCGCCGGTGGTGAGCAGCTTGCCGAACTTGAGAAACTTCAGGCCCGACCACAGCAGCAGCAACAGCTTCATCAGGCGGCGGTCTTCTTGCCGCGCATGCGGCGCCACAGGCCGCCACCGAGCGCGGCGATGGCCAGGATCAGGACCTTGCCGAACTTCGCGGCAAAGGCGGCGATCATGGCGAACAGGCCCAGCTTCTTCGCGGCCACGCCGGCCACCAGCGCGGCCAGGCCGTATTCGGCCACCTTGTCGGTGGAGGCGTCGAAGTCGGCGTAGCGCTTGCCGTCGACGTACTGGATCGAATCGAGCAGCGTCAGGGCGTTGTGCTTGTCGGCCGCGACCTGGTTCTGGCTGGTGATCAGGTCGAGCGAGATGTAGCCCTCGCGGCCGAGCGCGTAGGTGTTGTAGTTGACCGAGGCGTCTTCATCCGTGGCGCCCTTGGTCTTGGCGATGGCCGACCAGACCAGGCGGCGCTTGTCGCCGTCGTACTTCGGCACCTCGGCCCAGCCGGCCACCATCAGCTCCGGAAAACCGCGCTCGCGGCGATCCTTGTTGGCCTCTTCGGTGCCGTCCTTCAGGCTCTGCAGCAGTTCCTCGGTGTCCCAGTTCTTGGCGTCGTCGTCCTTGATGTAGCCGGCCTTCTCGAAATTCACCGTGGCCACCCAGTCGGCGTTTTCGTCGGTGGGCAGCACCAGGCCGAGCATGTTGGGATCCTTGCCGTTGCCGTGCGCGGCCATCAGGCGCTGGGCCTGGAACTGCGGCACGAACATCATGTCGGCCGGCAGCTTGAGCACGGCCTGGTCGCCCAGCTTGATGTCGGCGGGGCCTTCCTTGGCGGCGGCCATGGCGGCCTGGCCGGCGGCCTCGATCTCCTGCTGCGCGGCCGCGTTCTGTGCGCGGGCGGTCGTCAGGGGCAGGCCGAGGGCGAACGGCAGCGCGAGCGCGAGGGCAAGAAGATTTCGGGAGAGCAGGGCACGCATGACTTCGCCTGGTAGGAGTTGAGAACGGCGCTCATTGTCTTTGGGCGCGACTTTCAACTTTCTGAAAGCTCAGTGCTGTTTCGCGTGCAGATCCGACCAAATGCGACAAGGTTTGTCGGCAGCGTGAACGGCGCGTGAAGACGCTCGCAGGGGGCCGCGGGGGCCCGCCTGCAAGCGGCGTTCAGGCGATGGGCGCGGGCGGCGGCGCGGTGCCTTCGTGCGCCTCGCGTTCGGCCATCAGGAGGCTGTGCAGCATTTCCGTTGAGAGGCCGTGCAGCACCAGGCGGTAGCCCGCGCGCAGCGTGGACATCGGCACCAGCGGATGCTTGTTGTTGACCAGCACCAGGTGCTGCGGCGCTCCGAGCAGCTGGGCCGAATAGATGCCGACCGTCTCGTCGAGCTGCAGCGAGTTGGCGGCGCGCCAGAAGTCGTTGTCGGTCAGCATGAGCTGGTAGAGCGGCGTGAACAGCTCGATCGCGCTCTGCAGGTCGAGCACGTTGAGGCGGCCGCGCGGCATGTCTTCGAGCAGCAGGTCCGGATCCCGGATCATCGAGAAGTCGAGCTGTTCGGGCGCGTGCATCTCCACGCCGGCGTCGCGCATCGCCTGGTTCAGGCGGATCACGAAGTTGAACAGGTTCAGGTCGTGCTTGACGAACAGGTCGTCCTTCAGGTCGTCGATGTCGCGCGGCTCCAGCGGCGTGGTGCTGATCTTCACCGGCGCGTTGGCGGCGATGAACGACAGCACCTGGGCGCCGAGATGGAAGTGGCGCAGGATCAGCCAGTTGGCCTCTGGCGAGACGAAGCGCTTCAGGCCCCACGCCAGGATCCGGTGCAGCAGGCGCGAGTGCGACCAGCGGCGCGGGATGAAGGTCTTGATGACCTGGATCAGGATGATGCACAGGCGCGCCAGCGGCCGCACGAACGGCAGCAGGTACTGGCGCGAGCCGCTGCTGGAGTCGGTCAGCCAGGCCTTCTTGACCTTGTCGGGCAGCGGCGTGCTGCGGTCGAGATACAGCGCCAGCCAGGGGCTCGGGTCGGCCGGGTCGTATCCCTGGGTCAGGAACTCGGGTTCTTTCATGCCGCGTCTTGCTCCATCACGTATTGGAATTGCATCAGGTACAGCGCGGCCGTGCGGCGCGCGGTGTCGATGATGCGTTGCTCGGCCTGGCCGTCTTCGTCGCAGTCGAGCGCGAGTTCGACCGCGGCCAGCCAGCGCGCGAGGTGATGCTCGTCATTGTGCCCGTGATACTCGAGGAAGCGGAACACGTCGGGCGGCAGGTCCAGGCTGGCCTTGAGCAGGGGCAGCAGCGCCGGCACGATGCGCTGGCCGGTGCCCTCGATGATGTAGATCGCGCCCAGCAGGCCGATCGGGTCGCGCGTGGCGGCCAGCGCGTGCAGGTAGGCGTTGAGCGCCTCGCCGCCCGGGTTGCGGCGCAGCGCGTCGATGTCGGCGACCTGGCCGCCGGCTTTGCGATAGTCTTCGAACAGAATCATGAAGTCGTTCTGCTCCTCGCCCGCATGGGTGCCGATCAGCGCGGCCAGCGGCGCGTACTGCTCGCCCAGCGAGGCCGCGCCTTCGCGCATCCACTTGCTGCCCTCGCGCACCTGGGGCACCCAGTTTTCCATCCAGTTCAGGTAATCCTGCGTCTCGAACTCGCGGCGGCGCAGGCGGGTGACGACCGGCGTGCGCCACACGCGCGAGCGGTAGTCGTGCCAGATCGCGGCGAGCTCGGTGAGCAGCTGCGACAGGCCCTGCGGCGCGTAGGCCGGGTCGTGCGGCGGCGCGATGTTGTCGGCGTCGTCGCCCAGCGCGGCGGCGGCCGGGCGCGGCGCCGGCGCATTGGCGCGCGAGGCGGGCGCGTCGACGGCCTCGGCCGTGAAGCACATGTAGGCCGTCATGAAGCGGCCCGACTCCGGGATGTAGCAGAAGATCTTCTCGCCCGGCTTGACCTCGCGGGTCTCGAGGAACTCGGCCAGCATGATGAGGATCGAGGCCGCGCCGGTGTTGCCGCGCCACGCCAGGTTGCTGTACCAGCGCTCGCGCGGGATCTCCAGGTTGGCCTTCTCCATCAGGTCGGCCACCACCGGGATGAACTTCTCCGAGGAGTAGTGGCACAGGAAGTGATCCACCTGGTCCGGCGCGATCCACTCGTCGCGCACCAGCTTCACGTACTCGTGGATGCCGATGTCGAACAGGTGCGGCAGCAGGCGGATGTCCTGGCGCAGCGACAGCGCGCCGTCGGCCTCGGCGTCCTGCCACGAGGGGTAGTCGAGGTGGCCGCGCTTGCGATCTTCGGACAGGCCGAGCTGCATGCACACGGGGTAGTCGCCCGAGAACGAGCGCTGGTGGATCCAGTCGAGCTTGAGGCGGATGCCCTGCGAGGCGCCCGGCAGCGCGGTGCCTTCGCTGCCCAGCAGCATCGCGCCGGCGCCGTCCGACAGCATCCAGCGCAGGAAGTGCGCGTCGAAGTCGGCGTCGTAGCCGCGCGCCGCGAAGCGCGAGCGCTTGAACAGGCGCGAGGGCAGTTCGGCGGCCACCGCCAGCGCGCGCTGGTGCGAGCCGGCCTGGACCGCCTGGGCGGCGCTCTGGATGGCGCTCACGCCGGCCGCGCAGATGCCGTGCACCGACAGCGTCTCCATCGGCGGGGCCGAGAGCTCGCCCTGGATCATGTTGGCGAAGCCGGGCATCAGGGCGTCGCCGCCCGAGGAGCCGCTGGCGAGGTACGAGACCTCGCCCAGCTCGCCGCCGGCGCGGCCCAGGCAGTCCTGGATCGCGCGTGCGGCCAGCTGCGCGTTGCTGTGGCGGGTGTTGCCGGCGGGATCGATGGCGTAGTGCCGGGTCTTGATGCCGTTCTCGGCCAGGATGCGGGTCTTGATGCGGCTCGACATGCGGTTGAGCGGCGCGATGAAGGCGTCCATCGCCGCGTTGTCGACGGGGTCGCCGGGCATGAAGTAGCCGGCGCTTTGGAGATAGACACGGTCGAACGCGATAGGCATGAGTTTCTCGATTCCTGTGGATGTCAGCGGACGTGTTCGGGCGCCATGCGGGAGCGCGAACGCAGGCCGGGCATGACGTTGGCCAGCACGAAGACGCGCAGCATGTACGGCACCAGGCCGCGCTCGTTGAGGTCGGGCGCGACCCGGTCGCGATACTGCTCGCGATGCAGGCGGGTGAGGTCGGACCAGTGGGCGCGCGGATTCTCGTGGTGCGCGGTGTGCAGGCCGATGTTGAAGAGCAGGGGATTCACCAGGCCCTCGAAGTTGCGGGCGTAGTCCAGGCCGGCCACGGCGCGCGGGCCGCCGTCGGCGTGGGCATGCTGCAGATAGTTGGTGGCGAGCAGCCAGTGCAGGCCATGCAGCTGCGGCACGATCACGTACAGCAGCGCCTTGAGCGGATCGAGCGCCAGCAGGCCGCCCCACAGGCCGAGCCACACGCCGTATTGCGCCAGGCAGTAGCGCCACACGCCGGGATGGCGCAGGCGCATGCCGCGCAGCCAGCCGAAGAACACCGGGAACAGCACCCACACCGCCTGCACCGGATGGATCAGGTAGCCCCACAGGTGATTGGTGTCGCCGCCGAAGCGATAGGTGCGGGCCACGTCGCGTGCGCCGTGCTTGTAGCGGTGGTGGTTGCCCACGTGCGCCGGCCAGAAGACGAAGGTGGGATGGCCCTGCAGCAGCGTGATCCAGAAGTCGGTGAACCGGTTGGCCAGGCGCGCGCCGCGGCCGCGCCACATGCGCAGGTGGGTGTGGTTGTGGTGGATCACGCCGATGCCCAGCGTGAGGAACAGCAGCAGCAGATAGAGCGGCCACGAAAAGCCGTGGCGCCACATCCAGGCGGCCAGCACGGGCGCCGCGATCAGATAGGCCAGGCTCTGCAGATCGCGCCAGTGGCGCAGCCGCAGCCGCCCGGCACGCTCAGGAGTGCGCGCCATGGACGCCTCGCTGGCGCGCGGCCTGCAACTGGCGTTCGGCCGCGTCGGCGGGCAGGCGGGTGCGGAACAGCCGGTCCATGAAGGTGAACTGGAAGCCGTAGTTGCCGTTGTAGCAGGCGTGGTGCAGGTGATGGCGGCGGCTGGCCGCGAACCAGTGGGCGTACGACACGCGCGGGAAGAAGTCGTAGTTGGCGTGGCCGATGCAGTTGAAGAACAGGCTGAACAGCGGCACCGACAGCAGCGACCAGAAGCTGAAGTCGTGCAGCAGCATGGGCAGCAGGATGACGTTGCCCAGCATCAGCGCCTCGATCGGGTGGAAGCTGTAGGTCGAGAACGGCGTGGTCACCACCGAGCGATGGTGCGGCAGGTGGAAGCGGCGCAGCAGCTTCGTGTGCAGCAGGCGGTGATTGATCCAGAAGTGCACGTCGTTCCAGGCCAGCAGGAACAGGATCTCCAGCATGATCTGCTGCCAGCCGGCGTCGCCGTCGAGCCGCGCCCAGCCCAGCTGCAGCAGGCCCCACGGAAAGATCATGCCGGTGCCGAACAGCAGGATCGACACGGCCGACTGCGACAGCTCGCGGCGCAGCTGGCCGGGGGCGAGCGGACGGGTGTCCAGCGGCGCGCCCAGGCCGAGGCGCGGCAGGATGTGGTGGGTCAGCAGCCAAGTGGCCGCGCCAAACACCAGATAGATACCGCCGAAGAAGAGCAGGCCGGCCAGCATGACCTGCCAGGCCGATAACGCTACGAACGCTTGCGCCATGGATTCGATTGTTCTTGCCCGGCGGCTTGGGCCGGTGCGTTGCTTGTCATGGCGCGATCATAAGCAAGCCGCCCCCCTGACGGGGGGCGGATGTTTAACCAATTGAATCAGTTTCGTACAGGAATGGCGGCTCAGGCGGCCACGCTGCCCTGCGCCTGGTGCCGGATCAGGCGGGCATAGGCGCCGCCGCGCGCGAGCAGTTCGTCGTGGCTGCCCTGTTCGGCCAGCCGGCCCTGGTGCAGCACCAGGATCTGGTCGGCGTCGCGGATGGTGGACAGGCGATGCGCGATCACGAGCGTGGTGCGCTCCTGCATCAGGGCGTCGAGCGCGCCGCGCACCTGCATCTCGCTCAGCGTGTCGAGGTGCGAGGTGGCCTCGTCCAGGATCAGGATCGGCGCGTTCTTCAGGAAGGCGCGCGCGATCGAGATGCGTTGGCGCTGTCCGCCCGACAGCTGCATGCCGCGTTCGCCCACCGGCGTGTCCAGCCCCAGCGGCAGCGCCGCCACGAACTCGGACAGCGCGGCGCGGTGCAGCGCCACCTGCACGTCGGCCGTGCTGGCATCGGGGCGCGCGAGGCGGATGTTGGCCGCCAGCGTGTCGTTGAACAGATAGGTGTCCTGCGTGACCAGCGCGACGTGTTCGCGCAGATTGTCGAGCTCGAGCTCGCGCACGTCGATGCCGCCGATGCGGATGGCGCCTTCGTTCACGTCCCAGAAGCGCAGCAGCAGGCTGGCGATGGTGCTCTTGCCGGCGCCCGAGGCGCCCACCAGCGCGGTGGTGGTGCCCGGCCGCACGCTGAAGCCGAGGCCGGCCAGCGTGGGGCGCGCGGCGCGCGGGTAGCGAAAGCCCACCTGGTCGAACGCGATGGGTAGGCCCCCCGGCTGGCGCGCCAGCGTGCGCGCGCCGTCGGTGACCGGCACCGGTTCGTTCGTCACCACGTGCAGGCGCCGGCTCGCGGCGATGGTGTCCGCCAGTTGGCGGCTGACCTGCGAAATCTCCGACACCGGCAGGAAAGTTGCCAGCGCAACCAGCACCAGCAGCGGCACCATGGCCGGATCGAGCGCGCCCGCGCCGGCCAGCAGCGCGCCGGTCACGGCCACGGCCAGGCCGCCCAGGCCCATGGCCACCTCGAACCAGGCGTTCTGCGCCGACAGGTCGTCGAGGATGGCCTGGCGCCGCACGCCATAGTGTTCGGCCAGGGCCAGGAACTGCGCGCGGCGGCGCGCCGTGGCCTGGAACGCCGTGAGATCGGCCAGGCCCTGGATGGTGTCGGTGAGGTGCGCGCTCATCTCGCCCAGCGCGGCGCGCGCCTGTTCGCCCAGCGCGTCGACGCGGCGCCGGCCGCGCACCGGCGACAGCAGGGCATAGGCCAGGAACGGCAGCAGGGCCAGCGCCACCGGCCAGCTATACACCGCGAGAAAGCCGAGCACCGTGGCCGGCACCACCACCGACACGATGGCGGGCGCGATGGTGTGGGCATAGAAGTACTCGATCATCTCCACGTCCTGCGTGGCGAGCGCCACCAGGTCGCCCGAGCGCCGTTCCAGCAGATAGGCCGGCGCGAGCTGCTCGAGCTTGTCGTAGAGATTGATGCGCATGTCGGCCAGCAGGCGATAGGCCATCGCGTGCGCGAGCCAGGATTCGAGCCAGTGGAACAGGGCGGCCAGCGGCGCCACGACCAGCAGCGCGCCGATCAGCCAGCCGGTGGGCGCGCCCTCGCGCAGGGCGGCCACGACCAGGGCGCTCAACGCGCCCACGCCGATGAAGGCCGCCACGCGCGCCACGCCGAGGACGATGGTGGCGGCGAGCGTGCCGCGCCACGGCCGCACCACCGACAGCAGGGTGCCGACGACGGCGCGCCAGCCCACGTGCGCGGCGTCCTCGTCGAGCGCGCGCGGCGCGGGGCCGGCGGCCGCGGCCGGCGTGGCGGCGGCGCCATCGCGGCCGACAGCCGTTGCCGCGGGCGTCGCCGCGGCGGGCGCCTGCCGGCCCTCGGCCTGCTCGCGCATCAGTTGGTGGTAGAGGCCACGAGCGCGCATCAGCTCGGCGTGCGTGCCCGACTCGGCCACGCGGCCCTGGTCGAGCACCAGCGTGCGGTCGGCGTTGATGACGCTCGCCAGGCGGTGCGCCAGGATGAGCGTGGTGCGGCCCACCATCAGGCGGTCGAGCGCCTGCTGGATCAGCGCCTCGTTCTCCGAGTCCACCGACGAGAGCGCTTCGTCCAGGATCAGGATGGGCGCGTCGCGCAGCAGCGCGCGGGCGATCGCCACGCGCTGGCGCTGGCCGCCGGAGAGCTGCAGGCCGCGTTCGCCCAGGCGCGTGTCGTAGCCATCGGGCAGGGCCATGATGAAGTCGTCGATGTTGGCCGAGCGGGCCGCGGCGCGCACCTGCTCCCGGCTGGCGTCCGGACGGCCCAGCCGGATGTTGTCGTCGATGGTGCCGTGGAACAGCGTGATGTCCTGGCTCACCAGCGCGATGCGCGACAGCAGCGCATCGGCGGCGAGCGTGCGCACGTCGTGGCCGCCGACCCGCACGCGGCCGGCCTGCGGCGTGGCTTCGCGCAGCAGCAGCCGCACGATGGTGGACTTGCCGGCGCCGCTCGGGCCGACCACGCCCACGCGCTCGCCGGCGGCGATCGCGAAGCTCAGGCCGCGGTGCGCGGGGCGCTCGGGCTGGTAGGAGAACACCACGTCGTCGAATTCGATGGTGGGAGCCAGCTCGGCCGGTCGCAGCCCGGCCGCATCCGAGGCGGCGCTGGCCGCATCGGCGCGGCGCGCGTCGTTGAGCGCGTGGATGCTGGCGGCGGCCGACTGGCCCAGCATGCCCTGGTGCAGCACGGCGCGCAGATCGCGCAGCGGTCGGAAGATCTCGGTGCCGGCCATGAGCACGATCAGCAGGGCCTCCAGGCTCATGTCGCCCTGCATCACGCGGGTGGCGCCCAGCGCGATCGCCAGCGCGGCGCCGAGCGCCACGCCGAGATCGCTGATGCCGCGCGTGAGCACGCTGATCGACAGCACCCAGAAGGTGTGGTCGGACAGGCGGCGGGCCCGCTCGGCCAGGCGCTTGCCGAAGCTCTTGCCCTGGCCGAAGGCCTTGAGCGTGGGCAGGCCCTGCACCGCGTCGAGAAACTCCTCGCCGAATTCGTTGAGTGCGCCCGCGCGGGCCCGGCTGGCGCGGCGGTCCAGCGCATGCACGGCCGCGGGGCCGAACAGCGAGAAGAGCGCGGCGGCCAGCAGCACGGCGGCGGTGGGCACGTCCCAGAACGCGATCACCGCGAAGATGGCGAGCGGCGCGATCAGCGAGATCGCGACCTGCGGCAGGTAGCGGCCAAAGAAGGTCTGCAACTGCTCCACGCCGTCGACCACGCTCAGCATCACGCCGCCGGTGCGCTGGTTGGCGAACCAGGCCGGCCCGAGCGCGACGATGCGGTCGTACAGCCCGCCGCGCAGGGTCTGCTGGATCTGCGCGGCGCAGCGGTTGGCGCTGCGCGTGCGCAGGTGGTCGAGCGCGGCGCGCAGCAGCACCATCAGCGCGCCCAGCGCGGCGGGCACGATCCAGCTCTGCCAGGGTTGCTGCGCGAACACGCGTGCCAGCAACTGGCCGAGGAACACGTAGCGGGCGATGCCGGCCAGCAGCGCCAGCAGGCCGAGCAGCACGCCGCCCGCCATGCGCGCACGCAGGCCGGCGGTCATGAGCCAGAGACGGTAATCAAAGTACATGGCGACTCCTTTCGATGGCCGCATCTTGCTTGAGCCCGCGCCTTCTGCAAATCGATAGTTTCTCAATCATGGGTTGAGATAAACTCAACCGATGAGCAAACGCCCCGCCGCCGATCTGCCCCAGCACATGCCGCCGCTCGCCGCGCTGCGCGCCTTCGAGGCCGTGGCCCGGCTGGGCAGCCTGAGCAGCGCGGCGGCCGAGCTGCACGTCACCAAGAGCGCGGTGAGCCACCAGCTGCGCGCGCTGGAGGCCGACTTGGGTGTAATCCTGCTGCACCGAGGCGGTACTGTCCGGCGGGCCCAGGTCACCGAGGCCGGCGCCGATCTGCTGGCCTCCGTGCGACAGGCGCTCACGCTGCTGGCCACCGCCTGCCGCAACACCCGCAGCGCCGCCGCGGGGCGTGGCCGCCAGACGCTGAACATCTCGGTCAACCCCTCGCTGGCCGCGCTGTGGCTGGCGCCGCGCATCGGCCGCTTCATCGCCATGCATCCCGGCATCGACGTGCAGGTGTTCCTGCACGCCAATCTCGACCCGGCCTGGCAGACCCAGGACATCGACCTCGCCTTCCTGCACACGCGCGAGCGCGGGCCGCGCGGCCCGGTCGCCGGCGACCTGCCGCTGCTGGCCGAGACCGTGGTGCCGGTCTGCAGCCCCGACCTGGTCGCGCCGGAGCGGCGCGGCGATCCGCGCGTGCTGCTCGAACACCGCTGGCTGGTCGAGCGCCACATCGACAGTCCGGAAACCGATTGGGGCACCTGGTGCGCGCGCCTGAACCTGCCCGAGCGGCAGGGCCAGGAGCCCGTGATCCTGAGCGGCATGAGCACGCTGGTGGCGGCGGCCGTGGCCGGCGTCGGCATCGCGCTGGGCCGCGCGCCGCTGATCGACGAGGAACTGGCGAGCGGGCGCCTGGTGGCGCTGGTGCCGCAGTTCCGGGTGGCGGGATCGTGGGGCTATGTGATGCGCCAGCAGGATCATCGGCCCATGAGCGCGGCCCTGCCGGCGCTGGTCGAATTCCTCACCGAGGAAGGGCGCGCCAGCCTGGCGCTGCGCGAGCGCCTGCGCGCCGAGGCCGCGACCTCGCCCTGAGCCTTCAGTCCGGCGCGCCGAGCAGGCGGGCCTGGCAGCGCTCGATGGCGCGGGCAAACGCGGCGGGCTCGTCCCAGGCGCGCGCCAGCACCAGCGCGCCCTGGATCTCGGCCAGCGTGCCTTCGGCCAGCGCGCGGGCCGCGCCGGGCGCATGGCCCAGGCGCCGCAGCGCGCAGCGCAGCACCCGGTTCCATTCGTGAAAATAGGCGTGCACCTGGCTGGCGTAGCGGTCGCGCTCGCCGCCCAGCGCGAACACGCCGACCAGGCACACCCGGCGGCCCGACTGGAAGTAGTCGCGCGTGGCGCGCAGCATGTGACGGATGCCGCCGGCCGGATCGGCCGCGTCGCGCAGCGGTGCGAACACCTCGCTCTCGAACCAGGCATCGACGTGGGCCAGCACGGCCTGGCCCATCTCGTCTTTGCCGCCCGGGAAGAAGTGATAGAGGCTGCCCTTGCCCAGGCCGGTGGCGGCCGTGATGCGGGCCAGGCTCGCGCCCTCGAAGCCGCATTCGCGGAACACTTCGGCGAGCGCGGCCACGGCATCCGCGCGTTCGGTGATGCGACGAACCACGCGGGCCTCCTACAGCCCGAGCTCGGACAGGCCGGGGTGGTCGTCGGGCCGGCGGCCCTGCGGCCAATGGAACTTGCGTTGCGATTCGCTGATCGGCAGATCGTTGATGCAGGCGTAGCGCAGGCGCATCAGGCCGTTGTCGTCGAACTCCCAGTTTTCGTTGCCATAGGAACGGAACCACGAGCCGGAGTCGTCGCGCCATTCATAGGCGAAGCGTACGGCGATGCGGTTGCCGTCGTGGGCCCAGAGCTCCTTGATGAGGCGGTAGTCGAGCTCGCGCGCCCACTTGCGCGTGAGAAAGGCCACGACCTCGGCGCGGCCGTTGACGAACTCGGCGCGATTGCGCCATGCGGTATGGACGGTATAGGCCTGTGCGACCTTGGCCGGATCGCGCGAGTTCCAGCCGTCTTCGGCGGCGCGGACTTTCTGGATGGCGGATTCGCGCGAGAAGGGCGGCAGCGGCGGGCGTTGTTCGGACATGACGGACTCCAGGGGAAGGGCGGCGCGCAGCCGCGCGGGATGAATGGCCGATGCTCTGTACCAATTGGTACAGAGTAGGCGTCTCGGCGCGAGGTGTCAATCCCGTGTGCCCCCGTCCATCCGTTGAGCACACAACCGATTGTGCGGGCAGGAGCGGGGCGCGGGAGTATAGTGGCCGCTTCCCTGATTCCGTCTGAGCCGCCGCCGGCGGCCTTCGCACGCATCCGTCATGCTGTCCTTCTCCCGCAATGAGTTGTACCCGGCCGGCGACGGCTTGCCGCCCGAGTATCGTCTGGGCGCCATGCTGGCCGTGATGATGGCGGTGGCGATGGCCAGCCTCGACACGGCGATCGCCAACACGGCGCTGCCCACGATCGCGCGCGAACTGAACGCCGCCGAATCCTCGTCGATCTGGGTCATCAGCGCGTTCCAGCTGGTGATGGTGGCGGCGCTGCTGCCGGCCGCTGCGCTGGGCGACGTCTACGGCCATCGCCGCATGTACATGGCCGGGCTGGTGCTGTTCACGCTGTCGTCGCTGGCCTGCGGCATGGCGACCTCGCTGCCGCAGCTGGTGATCGCGCGCGCGGTGCAGGGCCTGGGCGCGGCCGGCATCATGGGCGTGAACGGCGCGCTGGTGCGCTTCATCTACCCCTCGCATTCGCTGGGCCGCGCGCTCGGCACCAACGCGCTGGTGGTGGGGCTGTCGTTCGCGGCCGGTCCGACCGTCGCGTCCGTGATCCTCGCCTATGGCTCGTGGCACTGGCTGTTCCTGGTGAACGTGCCGTTCGGCGTGATCGCGCTGGTGCTGGGCCTGCGCGGCCTGCCCGCCACCGAACGTTCGGGCCACCGCTTCGACCGCAGCGCGGCCATCCTGTGCGCGGGCTTTCTGGCGCTGCTGGTGCTGGGGCTGTCCGAGCTGGCCCACCATGCGCCGCTCCTGCGCGTGACGCTGGAGCTGGGCGGCGCGGCGCTGTGCCTGTGCCTGCTGCTGTGGCGTCAGTCGGGCCATCCCGCGCCCATCCTGGCCGTGGACCTGTTGCGCCGCCCGGTGTTCGCGCTGTCCGCGGCGACGGCGGTCTGTTCCTTCGCCACGCAGGCGCTGGCATTCGTGTCGCTGCCGTTCCTGTTCCAGCAGGTGCTGGGCTACACCCAGGTCGAGACCGGCTTTCTGATCACGCCGTGGGCCGTGGTGGTGGCGCTGGTCGCGCCGCTGGCGGGCGGGCTGTCGGATCGGCATCCGGCCGGGCTGCTGGGCGGGGTGGGGCTGGCGGTGCTGGCGCTGGGCATGCTGTCGATGGCGCTGTTGCCGGCCGATCCGTCGGTGTTCGACATCTGCTGGCGCATGGCCGTGTGCGGCGCCGGCTTCGGTTTTTTCCAGTCGCCCAATCTGCGTGCCATCATGAGCGCCGCGCCGCCCGGACGCGCCGGGGGCGCGAGCGGGATGGTGGGCACGGTGCGCCTGCTCGGGCAATCGTCGGGCGCCGCGCTGGTGGCGGCCTGCTTCAACCTGGCCGGCCAGCAGGGCACGGTGTGGGCCCTGTGGCTGGGCGCGGCCTGTGCCGGCCTGGCCAGCGTGGCGAGCTTTGCGCGGCTGCGCTTCGCCAGCTAGCCCGCGGGCGCGTCAGAAGCGATAGCTGGCGGTCAGGCCCGCGCCCCAGGTGCGGCCGGGCGCCGGCTCGAAGTAGCGCAGGTTGCCCTCGTTCACGATCACCGAGCCGATGTAGTCGCGGTCGAACAGGTTGTCCACGCGCGCGAAGGCGTCGAAGGTCCAGGGGCCGGCCTGCCACAGATAGCCGGCCGACAGCGCCGCGATGAAGTAGCCCGAGGCCGAATCGCTGTTGGCGTCGTTCACATGGATGCGGCTCAGGTAGCGGCCCTCCACGCCGGCGTGAAAGCCCTGCGGCGGCGCCCAGCGCAGGGCGGCATAGGCCGACTGGCGCGCGATGCCGGGGATGTCGTTGCCGGCCGCGATGCCGCTGCCCGCCACGTCGTCGCGATACTTCGCGCGCAGGTAGGTATAGGCCATGTCGGCGCGCAGGTTCGACACCACGGCCCCGCTCCAGGCCAGCTCGACGCCGTCGCGGCGCGTGCGGCCGGCATTGCGATAGCTGGTGCGGCCATTGTTGCTGCCGGCGGAGACGATCTCGTCGTCGGTGGTGCTGTGGAACACCGCGGCCGTCAGCAGCCCTTCGCCCACGCGCGTCTTCACGCCCGCTTCCAGGTTGTCGGAGACGCTGGGCTTGAGCGCGAGGTTCAGGCCGTTCAGCCCGTCGGGCCGGTACGAAAGCTCGTTGCTGGTGGGCGTCTCGAAGCCCCGGCCATACGAGACATACACATTGGTGTCGGGCGAGACCGCATAGCGCAGCGCGGTCACCGGCAGCGCGCGGCGGTAGCGTGCACTGCCGCTGTCGTCGCCGTTGCCGGCGGTGATGTAGCGGTCGTCGGAGTCGAAGCGCACGGTGCTGTAGCGCAGGCCCGCGTCGAGCGTCCAGCGCTCGGCGAACTGCCACGAGGCCTGCAGATAGGGGTCGACGTTGTAGACCTCGTTGCGCTCGTCGCGGCGCAGCGCGCCCTTGACGCCCAGCACCTGCGAGGCGCCCGTGCCGACGTAGTTTTCGTAGCCGCGGCGGGTTTCGCGCAGGCTGTCGTAGGCCAGGCCGCCCACCAGCGTGAGCGGGCTGCCCGCCACCTTCAGGCGCGAGGTCCAGCGCAGGTCTGCGCCGCCATAGTCGCGCTGCAGGTCGATCACGCCGCCGGCGTGATTCGGATTCATCTGCGGGCCGGGCGGGATGGATTGATATTGCGTGGTTTCGCGCTGGCCGTAATAGACCATCACGCGCAGGTCGTTGTCGGCGTTGACCGCGCGCTCGTAGAGCAGGCCGCCCTGGGTCTGGTTGACCGTCTTGCGCGTGTTGTACTGCTCGGCCAGCGGCGCCTGGCGCGGGTCGCTCTCGTACTGCTGGCGCGTGAGGCCGAGCGGGTCGTTGGCGGTCAGGTCGACGCTGTTGAGCACCAGCGTGAGGCGGCTGTCTTGGTCGGGGCGCAGGCCGATCTTGGCATTGGCCAGGTTCTTGCGCGCGCCGCTGTGATCGCGGTAGCCGTCGGTGGTGAAGCGCGACACGCCGACCACGTAATCGATGTCGCCCACGCCGTTGCCGGTGGCGCCGTTGGCCTGGGCGCTGTAGCGCCAGGTGCCGTTGCTGCCGGCCGCGACGCCGGCCGTCAGGCTCGACGGCTGCCGGCCGTCTTCGGTATAGACCTGCAGCACGCCGCCGGACGAGTTTCCGTAGAGCGCCGAGAAGGGGCCGCGCAGCACCTCGACGCGGTCGATGGTGCCGATGTCGATGTTGGAGGTCTGGCCCTGGCCATCGGGCATGGTGGCCGGAATGCCGTCCACATAGAGCCGCAGGCCGCGCACGCCGAAGGTCGAGCGCGCGCCGAAGCCGCGGATCGAGATCTGCAGGTCCTGCGCGTAGTTCTGGCGGTTCTGCAGCTGCAGGCCCGGCACGCCGGCCAGGTTTTCCGAGAGGTTGATCTGCATCGCATCGGCCCGCACCCGGGCGCCGTCGACAATGTCGACCGAGGCCGGCGTGTCCATCACGCTGGTTTCCAGGCGCGTGCCGGACACGGTGACCGTGGGCAGCGTGGCGGCGTCGGTGGCGCCGGCCGGGGGCGAGGTCTGGGCGGCGGCCAGGGCCGGCAACAGCAGCCAGGCGCAGCGCAGGAAATGAGTCAGGGGGCGGGGGATCGGGCGATAGATACGGGACACGGAGAAAAACAGCAAGAACCACGGTGAAGGAGGGCGATGGTACCGCAAGCGACCCGGGGGTCTGTCCGGGTGTCCGTCCCTGTCAACGTAGAGCAGAAGGCCTCCGTGGGCAACCGTTGCACGGGTTTTATGCCGTTTTCGGGCAAACTTTGCGCAAACAGTGCCGGAAATCGGCTGGCGATTTGTGCGGATGCAAACGGCATGTTATAAACACGCCTCTTGAGCGCCCGTAGCTCAGTTGGATAGAGTACTTGGCTACGAACCAAGGGGTCGTGGGTTCGAATCCTGCCGGGCGCGCCAAAATTCGAAAGACCTGCAAGCTGCTTGCAGGTCTTTTGTCTTTCAGCAGGGGTGTTGCTTGCTGTGCCTCGCACAGCGGCACGCGGGTCGTCCCGTGCGGCTTTCTCGAAAGCCAGCACGGTGCGCCGAAAAGGCGTAGTGTGGGGATGTGGCATCGCTGCCGCATCGGCCTGCGGCCCCGGCACCTGCCGCTGGAAGTGATTGACGGAATTGTCCGGCTGACGCGAAAACGTCATAGTGGTTGGACAAAACCAAAAAAGGCGATATAATTTTGCCTCTTTAGCGCCCGTAGCTCAGTTGGATAGAGTACTTGGCTACGAACCAAGGGGTCGTGGGTTCGAATCCTGCCGGGCGCGCCATATTCGAAAGGCCTGCAAGCATTGCTTGCAGGCCTTTTGTCTTTTCGGCGCCAGAGGCGGGAAGTGGGGCTGCGGGAAGCGGACTGCAGCAAGCGGGCTGCAGCAAGCGGGCTACAGCAAGCGGACTGCCGGCATCGGACTGGAAGCAGGCCGACAGCGCAGGCAGGACAGTGCCGCGCCGGGCATGCCACGCTGGACAGCGCCGCCACCCTCCCGCTATAGTGGGCCGTATATCGCTATATTGCGATATACGAATATAAGCTTATGCCCGCCAGGCGCACACCCAGCCTCCCCCGGCCAGGCCGTCGATCCGCAATGAACACCTCCCTTTCCCCCGCCCCCGACACGCCCGACCGCGACCTCATTCTCAAGGCGCTGGCCCATCCCCTGCGCGTCGAGATCCTGGGCTGGCTCAAGGAGCCGGAACGGCATTTCGCCGGCCAGGAACACCCGCTGTCGGAAGGGGTGTGCGCCGGCATGTTCGAGCGCTGCGGGCTGTCGCAGTCCACGGTGTCGGCCCATCTGGCGGTGCTGTCGCGCGCCGGGCTGATCACCAGCCGCAAGGTCGGGCAGTGGGTCTTCTATCAGCGCAACGAGCCGCGCATCCAGGCTTTTCTCCAGGACCTCGGCGCGCGCCTCTGACGCGCGCCCCGGTCCTCCCGTTCCTCACTCAACGTATTGCGAGGTCAAGCATGTCCAATCTGTTCGAGTCCGTCACCGCAGGCGATCTCAAGCTGGCGAACCGCATCGTCATGGCGCCGCTCACGCGCAATCGCTCGCCCAAGGCGGTGCCGCTGCCGATCACGGCCACCTACTATGCGCAGCGCGCCAGCGCCGGCCTGCTGATCACGGAGGCCACCGCGATCTCGCACCAGGGCCAGGGCTACGCGGACGTGCCGGGCCTGTACGCGCCGGAGCAACTGGCGGGCTGGCGCCGGGTGACCGACGCCGTCCATGCCAAGGGCGGCAAGATTGTCGTGCAGCTCTGGCACGTGGGCCGAATCTCGCACACCTCGCTGCAGCCGGACAACCAGGCGCCGGTGGCGCCGTCGGCGGTGCAGGCCAATTCCAAGACCTACCTGATCGACGCGGATGGCAAGGGCAGCTTCGCGCCCACCTCCACGCCGCGCGCGCTCGCGCTCGATGAGCTGCCCGGCATCGTGGCCGACTACCGCCGCGCGGCCCGCGCCGCCATCGACGCCGGCTTCGACGGCGTCGAGCTGCACGCCGCCAACGGCTACCTGATCGACCAGTTCCTGCGCAACGGCAGCAACAAGCGCACCGACGCCTATGGCGGCAGCATCGAAAACCGCGCGCGCCTGCTGTTCGAGGTGCTGGACGCGCTCACCGCCGAGATCGGCGCCGGCCGGGTCGGCATCCGCCTCTCGCCCGTCACCCCCGCCAACGACGCCAGCGACGACCAGCCGCAGCCGCTGTTCGACTACGTGTCGGCCAGGCTCGGCGCGTACGGCCTGTCGTATGTGCACGTGATCGAGGGCGCCACCGGCGGCCCGCGCGACTTCCAGCAGGGCGCCGCGCCGTTCGATTACGCCCGCTTCAAGCAGGCCTATCGCGACGCCGGCGGCAAGGGCGCGTGGATGGTCAACAACGGCTACGACGGCAAGCTGGCCGAGCAGGTCGTGGCCAGCGGCGAGGCCGACCTGGTGGCGTTCGGCAAGGCCTACATCGCCAACCCCGACCTGGTCGAGCGCCTGCGCCAGAAGGCCCCGCTCAACGAGCCCGACAAGAACACCTTCTATGGCGGCGGCGAGCACGGCTATATCGACTATCCCGCGCTGGCCTGAGGCGGTTGCCCCGCTCGCCGCGCCTGGATTGGACAAAACCAAAAAAGGCGATATAATTTCGCCTCTTTAGCGCCCGTAGCTCAGTTGGATAGAGTACTTGGCTACGAACCAAGGGGTCGTGGGTTCGAATCCTGCCGGGCGCGCCATATTCGAAAGGCCTGCAAGCATTGCTTGCAGGCCTTTTGTCTTTTCGGCGCCAGAGGCGGGAAGCGGGGCTGCGGGAAGCGGGCTGATGGGGTGGCCTGCGGGGGCCGGACTGCGGGGACCAAACTGCGGGGATCGGGCTGAACCCGCCCTGTCAGCGCGGTGCCGGCGCCTGCGCGGCGTCGAACTCGGCCTGGGGCGGACGCAGCTCGCGGCGCAGGATCTTGCCCACGTTGGTGCGCGGCAGGTCGTCGCGGAACTCGACCGCGCGCGGCACCTTGTAGCCTGTGAGATATTTGCGGCAATAGGCGATCACCGCCTGCGCATTGAGCTGCGGGTCGCTGCGGATCACGAACAGCTTCACCACCTCGCCCGAATGCGCGTCGGGCCAGCCCACGGCGGCCACCTCGCGCACGCCGGGGCAGGCCGCCGCGACGTCCTCGATCTCGGTGGGATAGACGTTGAAGCCCGACACCAGGATCAGGTCTTTCTTGCGATCGACCAGATAGAGAAAGCCGCGATGGTCGACATAGCCGATGTCGCCGGTGCGCAGATACCCGTCGGCGTGGAAGGCCTGCGCCGTTTCCTCGGGATTGCGCCAGTAGCCGCGCATGATCTGCGGCCCGCGGATGCAGACCTCGCCGACCTGGCCCTGCTCGAGCTCGTTGCCGTCCTTGTCGCGCACCGACAGTTCGAGCGAGGGCACGGGCAGGCCGACCGAGCCATGGAATTCCTCGTCGCGCAGCGGGTTGAGCGAGACCGCCGGAGAGGCCTCGGTCAGGCCGTAGGCCTGCGCCAGCGGCGTGCCGGTGATCGCGAGCCAGCGCTCGGCCACCACCCGCTGCACCGCCATGCCGCCGCCCAGCGTGATGCGCAGGCGCGAGAAGTCGAGCCGGTCGAAGTCGGGGTGATTGAGCAGCGCGTTGAAGAGCGTGTTCACGCCGGTGAAGCAGGTGAACGGCGTCTTGCTCAGCTCGCGGATGAAGCCGCCGATGTCGCGCGGATTGAGGATCAGCAGGTTGCTCGCGCCCAGCCGCATGAAGGTCAGGCAGTTCGCCGTGAGGGCGAAGATGTGATAGAGCGGCAGGGCCGTGACGATGCATTCCTCGCCCTCGGTCACGAGCGGGCTCACCCAGGCATGGGCCTGGCAGAGATTGGCCACCATGTTGCCGTGGCTCAGCATCGCGGCCTTGGCCACGCCGGTCGTGCCGCCGGTGTACTGCAGGAACGCGAGGTCGTCGTGGGTCAGGGTGGCGGGGGTGAACGGCAGGCCGCGGGCCTGGCGCGTCACGTCGCGCCAGGCGAGCGCCCCGGGCAGCTGCCAGGCCGGCACCAGGCGCTTGACCCGCCGCACCACGAAGTCGACCAGCCGGCCCTTGAGCGCGCCGAGCTGGTCGCCCACCGAGGTGACGACCACGTTGGGAATGCGCAGCCGCGGCTGCACCTGGGCCAGCGTGTGGGCGAAGTTCTCGGCGATCACGATCGCGCTCACCTCGGCGTCGGCCAGCTGGTGTTCGAGCTCGCGCGGGGTGTAGAGCGGATTGCAGTTCACCACCACGCAACCGGCGCGCAACACGCCGAACAGCGCGATCGGGTACTGCAGTAGATTGGGCATCATCAGCGCGACGCGGTCGCCGCGCGCCAGGCCGCGCGACTGCAGCCAGGCGGCGAAGGCCCGCGACTGGCGATCGAGCTCGGCGTAGCTGAGCGTGGCGCCCATGCTGATGAACGCGGTGTTGCCGGCGTAGCGCTGGCAGCTCTGCTCCAGCAGCTCGACGAGGGAGCCATAGATGGCGGGATCGATCTCGGCAGGAACGCCGGGCGGATAGCTTTGCAGCCAGATTTTTTCCATGCTCCGTTCCGTGAGGGCCAGCGGATGGGATTTTATTCGAATGCTTGCGGGCTCAACGATCCGCGCCCAGCAGCGCTTCCTTGAGCGAGGCCTGGGCGGGTTTGTCGCCGAGCCAGACCCGCAGCAGCGCGCGGGCGATGTCGGCGCCTTCGATGCGCTCGCGCAACTGGCCCTTGTACGCGACGCTCACGCCCTCCTGCGAGAAGTCCAGGTCGACCACGTCGCCGGCCCGCGCCTGCCCGACCGACTTCATCACGGCATCGAGGCGCGCCTCCTGCGGCGCGATGCGCGCCCGGGTGGCGGCGTCGGTGTTGTCGGCCAGGCCCTGGCGCAGGGCCCCGGAAAGCGTATCGCCATCGATGTCGCGCAGCAAGCGCAGCTCGATGCGCGCCGGTTGATCGAGCGCAAGAATCGCGGCCGCATCGCGCCGCGGCGCGGGCAGGTACAGCGCGGCCACGTACACCTTCACCACGAAGCGGGTGCGGGTGCCGGCGCCGTTGAGCACGAGCGCATGGTCGCCGGCGCGGATACGCTCGGGCAGGTCGACCCCGCTCACACGCACCTGGGCGTGGCCCGCGGCGGGCAGGGCCAGCGTGAGCGCGGCCAGGGTCAGGGCGGCGAACCTTCGGAAGGCGAGGGGCATGGCGGCACTCCGGAACTCTTGCGTTGGTAGAACGCCTTGTCGGCGATGTACACGATGCGCTCGACCACGGCGTACAGCTCGCCGCGCGCATCCTTGATTTCCACGGTGTAGTTGCGGGTCGTCTCGTGATCGCGGGCGAGCGCCGCGCGCACCTGCGCGATTTCCACGTCGGGCAGGGTGAAGTCCGCATATACCGTGCCGTAGGCCGGACGGCGATAGCGGATCGACGCGGACTTGTCCCAGACGATCACGTCACGGCCCAGCGCCAGCATCAGCAGCGTGGGATGCGCGCCGTCCGTGATCGCGAACAGCGATCCCCCATAGAGCGAGCCCACGATGTTGCGCGTGCGCCGGGTGAGCTTGAGCCGGATCCGCAGCGAGCGGAAGTCCGGCGCCACCCACTCGACCCGCCCGCCGGTGGCGCGAAAGGCCGGATGCAGATTGAAGCCGATGCGCAGCAGCGGGGCCCGCCAGGCGGCGGGCAGGCGTTCGAGCCATTGCAGCTTCACGATGTCAGAGCGCCTCGAACACCCCGGCCGCGCCCATGCCGGTGCCGATGCACATGGTCACCATGCCGTAGCGCTTGCCGGTGCGGCGCAGGCCGTGCACCAGGGTGGCCGTGCGGATCGCGCCGGTGGCGCCCAGCGGATGCCCGAGGGCGATCGCGCCGCCGAGCGGGTTGACCTTCTGCGGGTCGAGCCCGAGCTCGCGCATGACGGCCAGCGACTGCGCCGCGAACGCCTCGTTGAGCTCGATCCAGTCGAGGTCGTCCTGCTGGATGCCGGCGCGCGCCAGCGCCTTGGGAATGGCCTGCGCGGGCCCGATGCCCATGATCTCGGGCGGCACGCCGGCCACCGAGAACGACACGAAGCGCGCCAGCGGCGTGAGGTTGAACTCGCGCAGGATGCGCTCGGACACCAGGATGACGGCACCGGCGCCATCGGACATCTGCGAGCTGTTGCCCGCCGTGACCGAGCCGCGTGCGGCGAACACCGGCCGCAATCGGGCCAGCGCCTCGAGGCTGGAATCCGGCCGCGGGCCCTCGTCGATCTCGGCCAGCCGCTCCACCACCTTGATCGCGCCGCTCTGGCCGTCGGGCAGGTGGCTGCGGATCAGATAGGGCGTGGTCTCGGCCTCGAAGTGGCGCGAGGCGATGGCCTGGCAGGCCTTCTGGTGCGAGGCCAGCGCAAAGGCGTCCTGGTCTTCGCGCGACACCTTCCAGCGTTCGGCGACCTTCTCGCCGGTCAGGCCCATGCCATAGGCCATGCCCAGCATCTCGTCGTGGGCGAAGATCGCCGGGTTCATGGCGACCTTGTTGCCCATGATCTGCGGCATCGCGCTCATCGACTCGGTGCCGGCGCCGATCATGATGTCGGCGTCGCCCTGGCGGATGCGTGCGGCCGCGTCGGCCACCGCCTGCAGGCCCGAGGCGCAGAAGCGGTTGACGGTGACGCCCGCCACCGAGTCCGGCAGGCCGGCCAGCAACAGGCCGATGCGGGCCACGTTCATGCCCTGTTCGGCCTCCGGCATCGCGCAGCCGGCGATCACGTCTTCGATGTTCGCGGGATCCAGGCCGGGGACCTGGGCCAGCGCGCCCTGGAGCACCGCGGCCAGCATGTCGTCGGGGCGCACGGTGGCGTACATGCCGTTGCGCTTGCCGGTGGGCAGGCGGGTGGCGGCGACGATGTAGGCGTCTTGCAGGGTTTTGCTCATGTTCGGCTCCTCAGTTGCGCAGCGGCTTGCCGGTGTCCAGGGTGTGGCGGATGCGGGCCTGGGTCTCGGGCGTGCGCAGCAGCGCCACGAACTCGCGGCGCTCGACCGCCAGCAGCCATTCCTCGTCGACCCGCGTGCCGGCCTCGACCTCGCCGCCGCACAGCGCCAGCGCGGCGCTGCGCGCCACGCGGTAGTCGTGCGCGCTGATCATGCCGCCTTCGCGCATGTTCAGCAGCACCATCTCGAAGTTGGCCACGCCGGTGCGGCCGGCCACGGGGATGCCGCGCACCGGCAGGGGCGGCACGTGGCCGGCGTCGGCTGCGGCCCGCGCCTCGCGCAGCGCCACCCACAGCAGCTCGTCGGGATGGAACACGATGGTGTCGGTGGCGCGCGCATAACCCATGTCGATGGCCTGCAGCGCGCTCTTGGCGACCTGCGCGGTGGCGATGTTCTGGAACACCGGCTGCAGATAGGGGAACACCTCGGCGGGCGTGGCCGTGGTGGCGGCCAGCGCGGCGGCGCGCGCGGCCAGCAGCTTGCTGCCGGCGCCCGCGGGGATCAGCCCGACCCCGGCCTCGACCAGGCCGATGTAGCTCTCGAGCGCGAGCACGCGGCGGCTGGTGTGCATCAGGAATTCGCAGCCACCGCCCAGCGCCATGCCCTGCACCGCGGCCACCGTGGGAATGGTGGCGTAGTGCAGCGCCAGCGAGGTGCGCTGGAAGGTTTCGACCATCTTCTCGAGCCGCTCGAACTCGCCGGCCTGGCAGGCCTGGTAGACCTGTTCGAGGTTGGCGCCGAAGGCAAAGGGCGGCTCGTGCCAGAACACCAGCGCGTCGAAATCGCGTTCGGCGCGGCGCACGGCCTCCTGGATGCCCTCGAGCACCTCGCCGCCGATGGTGTGGTTTTTCGAGGTGAGCGACAGGATGGCGATGCCCGGATCCTGCGCGGGCAGGGTCCAGAGGCGCACGCCTTCGGCCTCCCAGACCGTCTCGCCGCGATCGTCGCGCCGTTCGCCATGGACGCGGTCGGGGAAGATCTGGCGCTGGTAGACCGGCAGGGCGCGGCGCGCCTTGTAGGCCTGCTCGCGCGCGGACCAGGAGCCCGCCTCGGTGTGCACGCCGGTGCGCGCGGGGTCGAGCGCCCAGTCGGGCAGGGCCACGTCGCTCATGGCGCGGCCGGCCTGGATGTCGGCCGCGATGGCGCGCGCCACCTGCTGCCAGCCCGCGGCCTGCCAGGTTTCGAACGGGCCCTGGGCCCAGCCGAAGCCCCAGCGCATCGCCAGGTCGAGGTCGCGCGCGTTGTCGGCCACGTTGCCGAGTTGCACCGCGGCGTAGTGGAAGGTGTCGCGGAACAGGTTCCACAGGAACTGCGCCTGCGGGTCCTGGCTGGCGGCCAGGGCGGCGAAGCGCTTGGCCGGGTCGCGCTCCTTCAGGATGGCGCCGACCTCATCCGACAGCTTGCCGGCCTGGGCGCGGTACTCGCCGCTGGCCGGGTCGAGCACCAGGATGTCTTTGCCGGTTTTCTTGTAGACGCCCGCGCCGCTCTTCTGGCCCAGCGCCTTGGCATCGATCAGCTTCTGCAGCCAGGCCGGCGTCTGGAACCAGCGATGCCAGGGATCGTCGGGCAGGTGTTCGCGCATGGTGCCGATCACGTGCGCCAGCGTGTCCAGGCCGACCACGTCGGCGGTGCGGTAGGTGGCGCTCTTGGGACGGCCGATGCGCGGCCCGGTGAGCGCGTCCACGTCTTCGAAGGCCAGGCCCAGCCGCTCCGTGTGGTGCAGGGCCGCGAGGATCGAGAACACGCCGATGCGGTTGGCCACGAAGTTGGGCGTGTCGAGCGCCCGCACCACGCCCTTGCCCAGGCGCGTGGTGAGCCAGGCCTCGAGCTGGTCGAGCACGCGCGCGTCGGTGTGCTGCGTGGCGATGATCTCCACCAGGCGCATGTAGCGCGGCGGATTGAAGAAATGGATGCCGAGAAAGCGCGGCCGCAGGCTCTCGGGCAGCGCGGCGGCCAGCGTGTTGATCGACAGGCCGGAGGTGTTGGAGGCCACCACCGCGTGCGGCGCCAGGTGCGGCGCGATGCGCTCGTACAGCGCGGTCTTCCAGTCGAGCCGCTCGGCGATGGCTTCGATCACCAGATCGCAGCTCGCCAAGGCGGGCAGGTCGTCGTCGTAGTTGGCGGCGCGGATGAGGTTCAGGCGGTCGGCCTGCGCCAGCGGCGCGGGCTCGAGCTTCTTGAGCGCGGCCAGCGCCTGCCTGACGATCCCGTTGCGGTCGCCCTCGGGCGCGGTCAGGTCGTACAGCGTCACCGGGACGCCGGCATTGGCCAGGTGGGCGGCAATCTGCGCGCCCATGACGCCGGCGCCCAGTACGGCGGCGTGCTTGACGGTGAACTTGCTCACGGATACCTCCTGTGGATGCGTCCGGGGCCGCCGGCCCCGGACCGGTGCTGCGCGTGCGGCGTCAGAAGCGCGTCGAGACCTGCAGGCCGACGATGTTGCCCTTGCCGCTGTAGGTGCCGGCCACGCGGCCCTTGCTGGCCTGGCTGCCCGAGGTGGTGTCGATGTCGGTGTCGCGCAGGTAGAGATACGCGTACGACAGGTCGATGGTGGTGTTCGCCGTGGGCGCCCATTGCACGCCGGTGGCGAACCACCAGCGGTCGGTGTCCGGCAGCGAGGTCGGGCGGTCGGAGGCCTTGTGCACCGGCGACTGGTCGTAGGCCACGCCGAACTTCCACTTCCATTGCGGCGCGAACTTGTAGTTGGCGCCCAGCGCCACGCGCCAGGTGTCGCGGAAGCCCAGCGGCAGCGTGTCGGTCGGGCCGCCGCTGTTCTTGATCTTGAGCTCCTGGATGCTGCTCCAGCCGGTCCAGGACACGTCGCCCAGCAGCTCCCAGCGTTCGTTGAGCTGGTGCGAGGCGCTCAGGATCAGCGAGTCGGGCAGGTCGACGTTGGCGCTGGCGTCGTACGACACCGATTGCGTGCCCAGCGGCGTGGAGATGTTGCTGACGTCGGTGTCGCCCTTGGCCTTGTAGCGGATCTTCGAGCGGTACGACAGGCCGATGCGGGTGGCCTCGGTGGGCTGCAGCATGAAGCCGATGTTCCAGCCCCACGCGTCGTCGTCGAGCTTGAGCTTGGCGTCGCCGTTGGAGAAGAACGGCGTGCCGGGCAGCGGCACCACGGTCTTTTTCTTGTACTCGGCGTCGATGCGCTGCCAGTTCAGGCCGAAGCCCATCGAGAACTGGTCGTTGACCTTGTAGGCGATGGTCGGGTTGACGTTGATGGTGCGGATGTCGAACTTGTTGGAGTGGTACTGGCCGACCCAGTCGTCGTCGTATTCGGTCATGAGGCCGAACGGCGCGCCGACGCCGATGCCCAGGTACCACTGCTCGTTCACCTGCCACGAGAAGTACGCATTCGGCACCACGCCGAGGTGGCCGGCGTCGCCGCCGTTGCCGCCGGTGGGCACGCTGCCGCCCAGGCCGGTGCTGCCGGGCAGGCCCGGCGCGCCCGGATTGCGGCTGTCGCCGTTGTCGCGGAACTTGAACGACGGCCAGATGAAGTTGACGCCGGCCGTGGCATTGGCGCCCTTCAGGTACGTGATGCCGGCGGGGTTGTAGTACATCACGCTGGCGTTCTCGGGATTCGCGGCCGAGCCGGCGTAGGCGTTGCCCAGGCCGCTGGCATTCTGCTCGAGCAATTGGAAGCCGGCCGCGTGCACCTGGGCCGCGCCCAGTGTGCCGAGCGCCGCGCACAACGTTTTCAATGCGAGGGAACGTCGGGTCATGATGTCTTGTCTCCGGTGGTTTTATACGTGTTCACTGCGCGGTGCTGCGGGTGCTGCGGGTGTTGCTGGTGCTGCCTGCCGGCTCGCCGTGAGGAATCAAAGGCCACTGCCGCCGGTCTCCGAGGTGTCTGTGCGGGTTGCGCGGGGGGGCGCCGCGGCGGATGCCGGGGCGGAGGCCGCGCCGCGATGGGCGCGGTAATGCAACGGGCCGCCCGTGAACGGGGCGAATCCCGTGCCGAAGATCACGCCGGCATCGGCCAGCTCGGCATCGGCCACGACGCCGTCGGCGACCTGGCGCGCGGTGCGCTCGACCAGCGGCGTGACGAGCCGCTCGGCCAGCCCCGCGGGGGCGGTGGCGGGCTGCGGTTTTTCGGCGCGGCCATTGTGCCAGCGATAAAAGCCCGCGCCTGTCTTCTTGCCGAGATCGCCGCGGGCCGTGCGCTGCGTGAGGCACTGCGGCGGCTCGGCCTGTTGCGTGAGCTGGCGGCCGGCGTCGAGCATGATGTCCAGCCCCACGGTGTCGGCCAGCTCGAGCGGGCCCATCGGCATGCCGAAGGCGGTGAGCGCGGCATCGACCGTGGCGGGCGACAGGCCTTCGTCGACGCAGCGCATCGCCTCCAGCATGTAGGGCGCCAGCACGGCATTCACCAGGAAGCCCGGCGCGTCGCGCACGGGCAGCGGCAGCTTGCCGAGCTGGCCCACGAACGCGGCGGCACGCTGGCCGGCCTCGGGCGGGTCGCCGGCGCAGCTCACCACCTCGACCAGCGGCATCTTGGCCACCGGGTTGAAGAAGTGGATGCCGACCAGGCGTTGCGGCTGTTGCAGCGCGCCGCGCAGCTCGGCCAGCGACAGGCTGGAGGTGTTGGTGGCGAGCAGCGCGCCGGGCTTGAGCCGCGGCTCGAGCGCGCGGTACAGGCCCTGCTTGGCGTCCAGGCGTTCGCTGATGGCCTCGATCACCAGGTCCGCGCGCGCCACGCCATGGCCGGCGGGGTCGGGCACCAGCCGGTCGAGCGCCGCGCGGGCGGCGCGCTTGTCTTTGAGGCGGCGCGCGTAGAGCGTGGCGGCGCGGCCGAGCGCGGGCGCGATCAGCGCGGTATCGCGGTCTTGCAGCGTGACCGTGATGCCCTTGTAGGCGCACCAGGCGGCGATGTCGCCGCCCATCACGCCGGCGCCGATCACGTGCACGTGGCCGATGGCGGGCAGGCCTTCGGCGCGGGCCTGGCCCTTGAGGCGCTCCTGCAGGCGGAACACGCGCAGCAGGTTGCGCGCGGTGCCGGACTGCACCAGCGCCGCGGTCTGCTCGCGCGCACGCAGCGGATCGCCGTCGTGCTTTTCCCAGGTCTCGACGATGGCCAGCGGGGCGGGATAGTGGCGATGCGGATCCTTTGCCGCGATCTGTTTGCGTGCGCGCGCGGCCACGAGGGCGCGCAAGGGCCGCAGATTGAGCAGCGCCTTGAGCCCGCGCGCGCGGCGCGCCGGCTTGCCCGACAGCACGTGCTGTCGCGCCGCCGCCTCGAGCAGGCGCAGCGGCACGCGCGCGTCGGCCAGGCCCAGCGCGGCGGCGCGGCGCGCGTCGATGCGCCGGCCGGTGAGCATCATGTCGAGCGCGGCGGGCGGACCGATCAGGGCCGGCAGCCGCTTCATGCCGCCCCAGGCCGGGAAGATGCCCAGCATGACTTCGGGCAGCGCCAGCGCGGTGTCGGGCGTGTCGGCCACCAGCCGGTAGCGGCAGGCCAGCGCGAGCTCCAGGCCGCCGCCCAGGCAGTTGCCCTGGATCAGCGCGAGCGTGGGATAGGGCGCGCGGGCGAGGCGATTGAAGGTGGTCCAGCCGCGCTCGACCAGGGCCTGCGCCTGCTCCGCCGACTGCACGTGATCGAACTCGTCGATGTCGGCGCCCAGGATGAAGCCGCTGTCTTTACCGGAGCGGATCACCAGGCCCTGCGGCCGGTCGGCCTGCAGCTGGTCGAGCACCAGGTTGAACTCGTGCAGCACCTCGGCCGACAGCGCGTTGACCTTGCTGCCGGCGCGGTCGAGCGTGAGCCACGCCACGCCGCCGGGGTCGCGCGCCAGGCGCCAGTGTTGCCATTGGGCTTGCGGACTCATGCGGCCTCCTTGGCGTGTGCCGGGAATGCTTCGACCAGCATGGCGCCGCCCTGGCCGCCGCCGATGCAGATGGCCGCCATGCCGCGCGTGAGCGCGCGGGCGCGCAGCGCCTCGATCAGGTGCAGCACGATGCGCGCGCCCGAGGCGCCCACCGGGTGGCCCAGCGCGATCGCGCCGCCGTCGACGTTGAGGCGGTCGAGGTCGAGCGCGCCCCAGGGGTCGGTGCCGAGGTGGTCGCGGCAGTAATCGGGATCCTGCCAGGCCGCCAAGCAGCCCAGCACCTGGGCCGCGAAGGCCTCGTTGATCTCCCACAGGTCGAGCGCGTTGAGCGTGAGGCCGTGGCGTTGCAGGATGGGCGTGGCGGCGTGTACCGGGCCCAGGCCCATGTAGGCCGGGTCGAGCGCGGCCCATTGCGTGTCGAGGATGCGGCCGATCGGCGCGAGGCCGTGGCGCTGCACCGCCTCTTCGGAGGCGAGCAGCAGCAAGGCCGCGCCGTCGGTGACCTGCGAGCTGTTGCCGGCGGTGATGTTGCCCCAGGGCTTGTCGAACACGGGCTTGAGCCGCGCCAGGCGCTCCACCGACGAGTCGGCGCGCACGCCGTCGTCGTCGGGATAGACCGTGCCGCGCGCGTCGACCAGCGGCACCACCTCGGCCAGCCGGCCGGCCTCGCGCGCGGCGAGCGCGCGCTGGTGGCTCGTGACGGCGTACTCGTCCATGCGCGTGCGCGAGATCGCGAAGCGGGTGGCGACGTTTTCGGCGGTCTGGCCCATCGAGAGGCCGACCACCGGATCGGTGAGCCCCTTGAGCAGGCCGATCACGGGCGCCAGGTCGCGCAGGCGCAGCTTGCGCAGCTGCGCGAGCTTGGCGCCGGCGCCGCGCGCCGCATACCACTGGGCCAGCCAGCGCGCCATGTCGTCGGAGAACAGCAGCGGCGCGCGCGACAGCGCATCGACGCCGCCGGCCAGCACCAGCTGGCTGCGGCCCAGCTGGATGTCGGTGATGGCGCTGTCGAGCGCCTGCATGCCCGAGGCGCAGTTGCGCATCACGGTCCAGCCCGGCACGCGATCGCCGCAGCCGAGCCGCAGCGCGATCACGCGGCCGATGTTGACTTCGTCGGGCGAGGGCGCGGCGCAGCCGACGATGACTTCGTCGAGTTCGGTGGGAGCGAAGCGCTGGCGCAGCAGCAGGTCGCGGCCGGCCTGCACCGCGAGGTCCGCGGCGGAGAACGGGCCGGGACCGGTGCGCGCCTTCAGGAAGGGGCTGCGCGCGCCGTCGACCACATACACCGGTTTGAATGTCATGCAGAGCGCTCCTCAGGCAGCACGGCGCGCCGCCGGCCGCGCTGCGCCGGTCACGCCGAAGTCGAAGGGGAAGTCGTCGACGCCGATCACGAGGTCGCGCAGACGATTGCGTTCGGCAATGATGGCATAGTCTTCCGCGCCGAGGGCGCCGGCCGCGTGCGCCGCTTGCGCTATGTCACGCACATTGGCTTGCGGGTTGCCATCGAGCACGCCGCCCTTCTCGAGCGCGCGCAGGCGCTGCTCGGCGGGCTCGGCGCGCACGGTGGCCGCGAGCGCGGCCTCGATGGCGCCGACGGGCTCGTCGGTGCTGGCGGGCAGGTAGCAGCCGGCGGTGAGCCGGTCACGCGATTCGCCGGGCGCGATGAGCAGACGCGCCACTTCCTGGCCGAGCCGGTCGGCGGGCGCACGATTCGGACGGCCCCAGGGGTAGATCACGGCGCGCAGCAAGCCGGCCACCGCGCGTTGCGGCACGTTGGCGAGCACGCCGTCGAAGGCATCCTGCGCACGCAGCAGCGCGTCCTGCAAGGCCCAGTGCGCCAGCGGCGCATCGGCGGCCTGCCGGCCTTCGTCCTCGAAGCGCTTGAGCACGGCGCTGGCCAGGTACATCTGCGCCAGCACGTCGCCGAGCCGCGCCGAGATGCGTTCGCGCCGCTTGAGGCTGCCGCCCAGCACCAGCATGCAGGTATCGGCCGTGAGCGCGAAGGCGGCCGACAGGCGCGAGAGCTGGCGATAGTAAGGCAGCATCTCGGGCGCCGCGTCGGCGGGGGCGCGCGCGAATCGCGCGCCCGTGAGGGCGGTGCCGGCGGCGCGCGCGAAGTTGCCGAGCACGAAGCGCACGTGGCCCCAGAAGGCGCGGTCGAAGGCGGGCAGGGCCTCGTCCGCCTTGGGCAGCTGCGCCGCCTGCATCTCGGCCAGCACGTGCGGATGGCAGCGGATCGCGCCCTGGCCGAAGATGATGAGACTGCGCGTGAGGATGTTGGCGCCTTCCACCGTGATGCCGATGGGCAGCTGCTGGTAGGCGCGGCCCAGGAAGTTGGACGGCCCGAGGCAGATGCCCTTGCCGCCGATCACGTCCATGCCGTCGTTGACGACCTGACGCGCGCGCTCGGTGACGTGATACTTGACGATGGCGGACACCACCGAGGGCTTCTCGCCGAGGTCGATGGCGCCTGCCGTCATGGCGCGCGCCGCGTCCATCGCGTAGGTGTGGCCGCCGATGCGGGCCAGGGCCTCTTCCACGCCCTCGAACTTGCCCACCGGCATGCGGAACTGGCTGCGCACCCGCGCATAGCCGCCCACCGCGCGCGCGGTGAGCTTGGCCATGCCGGTGTTCGACGAGGGCAGCGAGATCGAGCGGCCCGCGGCCAGGCATTCCATCAGCATGCGCCAGCCGTGCCCCGCCATCGCCGGTCCGCCGATGATGAAGTCGAGCGGCATGAACACGTCGTTGCCGCGCGTGGGGCCGTTCATGAACATCGCGTTGAGCGGGAAGTGGCGCCGGCCGGTGTCCACGCCGGGGTGGTCGTGCGGCACCAGCGCGCAGGTGATGCCGATGTCGCGGCGCGCGCCCAGCAGCCCGTCGGGGTCGTAGAGACGGAACGCCAGGCCGAGCAGCGTGCACACCGGTGCCAGCGTGATGTAGCGCTTGTCCCAGGTGACGCGCATGCCCAGCACCTCGCGGCCCTGCCACTCGCCCTTGCACACGATGCCGAAATCGGGGATGGCGGCGGCGTCGGAGCCGGCCCAGGGGCTGGTGAGGGCGAACGCGGGAATCTCGTCGCCGCGCGCGAGACGCGGCAGGTAATGCGACTTCTGTTCTTCGGTGCCGTAATGCAGCAGCAGCTCGGCGGGGCCGAGCGAGTTCGGCACCATCACCGATACGGCCAGGGCCGAGCAGCGCGTCGACAGCCGCGTCACGATCTCGGAGTGGGCAAAGGCCGAGAACTCCAGGCCGCCGTAGGCCTTCGGGATGATCATGCCGAAGAAGCCATCGCGCTTGAGCTTGTCCCACACCTCCACCGGCAGGTCGTAGCGTTCCTGCGTGATGTTCCAGTCGCTCACCATGGCGCAGACCTCGGTGGCCGGGCCGTCCATGAAGGCCTGTTCCTGGGCGGTGAGGCGCGGGCGCGGGTAGGCCAGCAGGCGCTCCCAGCGCGGCTTGCCGCTGAACAGCTCGCCTTCCCACCAGACCGTGCCGGCCTCGAGCGCGTCGCGCTCGGTGTCCGACATCTGCGGCAGCGCCTTGCGGTAGGCCGCCAGGATGGGCCGCGTCAGGAGGGCGCGCCGCAGCGGCGCCACGGCGAGCACCAGCGCCGCGAGCAGCAGCACGAACAACAGGATGGCGAGAACGACGGTCATGGTGTCTCCGGTGTATTTATCGTGGACGTGCGTGCGCGGGCCTCGCGCTCAGGGTGCCGCGGAGGTGGGCAGCGGCGCGCGCAGGCCGCCCAGCAGGAAGCTCATCAGGCGCGGCAGCAGCATGTCGGGATCGTCGGCGCGCTCGCCGTCGGCGGGCGTCCAGCCGGTCACGATGCGCAGGGTGTCGGTGCCCATGATGGCGTAGGAGGTGGCGCCCAGCATGAACTGGAAGCGCCAGATGATCTCGGCGCGCGGCACGTCGGGCAGGGCCTCGAACAGGGCCTGGCGGTAACGCTCGATCACGTCGGCGTACTCCTCGGCGAGCAGGGCACGCAGAAAGCCCGCCGGATCGGTCATGGTGCGCTCGAGCAGCGGCAGGAAGGTCTTGCCCGCGTGATCGGGGCTGGACGCCAGCCGCAGCAGCGTGCCGAAGAAGGCGTCCACGATCTGCGACGGCTTGAGCGGCTTGCCTTCGGCCTGCGCCTGCAGCGCGTCGAGCAGCCGCAGGCGCTCGCTGTTCACCACCGCCAGGCGGCGCTTGAGCACGGCCTGGACCAGGGCTTCCTTGGAGCCGAAGTGGTAGTTGACCGCGGCGAGGTTCACGCCCGCGGCGCTCGTGATCTGCCGCATCGAGGTGCCGTCGTGGCCCTGCTGGGCGAACAGCAGTTCGGCATGGTCCAGGATGGCGTCACGGGTGGTCGAGGCTGGGGGTTCGGTCATCGAGGCGTCAATTCAAACGTTTGTTTGAAAGCACTATACCCATGCCGGGTTACCGCCACGAATTCTCGTATTCCCTTATGTCGCGCCCTTTCGGACCGGGGCGCGCGCGCGGCATTGCGCCGCACCATGCTGCATTTAAACGGTGTTGGAAATTCGTTTTAAAACAAAAGCTTGGAAAACATAATGAATGTGTTTCGAGCGATAAGGTCTGCTGAAAACCGCATGAATCCACGTCCGGCCGCTCGGGCGAGCGGCCTCGGGCGCACGATCTAAACGGCGAGGGACGAGGATTCCGCAAAGAGACTGACGTCCCGGATTGGCTCATGAAAAAGAATGAATCCGCGCGGCTAAATGATTTGTCGCGGCCATGATGTTTCATGACGGGTCTTGGGCGACATGCAAGTCATTGAAAAAAAAGGGGAGTACAGGGTGCCGGAGACGTTCGGAAAAGGTGGCAACCAGAAAATTCGCAAACTTGTTATTAAAAGGAGTGATTATTCCCGCCGGGCGTTTATAACGTCGTTATTCGGCGCGCGCTGTGACATATTTTTCGCCGACGGTCACGGCAGGAAATTTAATTCTGATGATTGCTGCGGGCCGGGATGATTCCCCCGTGTCGGATGGGTGGTCTGGAAAAAACCAGCAAAATCAATAAGTTGTTCGGTTGTCGTGCGGCGCGGAGGAAGAGGGGGATACCAACCGGATGACATCTTTCGAACAGTTTAAAACGCGTGGTATGACGACTCCTGCAGTCATGCTTTCGATTTATGAAAACTTTAACGCACTAATTCAGCAGGGCGTAGATTGCGTTAACAAGATCCGACAAATATTATGTTTTCGTGCCTGGCAGGCTGAGGCCGGATTGGAGAGGAGCCATCCGGCGGTGGGATTTCCGCGTTGCAGCAGCGGCAGCCAGGAGGCACGGGGAACCGCAACTGTGCGGGTTCACAACGTTGCTGACGTGGAAAGGTGAGAGCAATGGTCAAGATCGTACTTGTCGAAGCTCACCCGCTGTTGCGCCTTGGTTTGTGGCAAGTTTTGTCTGAACTGGACGATGCGTGGGAAATTACAGCGACGGGTGTGGCGGAGCTGGCCACCCCCGAGGCTCGTCATATGGAGGCGGATCTCCTGATCTATGGCCTGTGTCCGGAAGCGGACCTGGCGGCCAGCGCGCTGGCCGAGATTCAGCGGGTATTGCGGCCGCAGTCCCTGTTGTTGCTGACCGACGCGGCGCCGTTGCCGCCGGCCGTGCTGGCCCAGTCGGGCGGCGCGGCGCGCGGCTGCCTGCTCAAGACCGCGCCGGTCGAAGTGATGGAAGCGGCGATCCGGCTGGTGCTCGCGGGCGGCCAGTGTTTTTCGGGCGAGCAGGTCATGCCGCAGGCCGCCGGCACGCCGGCGCTGCACGCGGTGCTGCCCGCCCGCATCGATGGCGCGCGAGGCGCGATGCCGATCTCGGCGGGCGCGCAGTTGCTGCAGATCACGCCGCGCCAATACGAAGTCCTGGTGTTGCTGGCGCGCGGCTACCCGATCAAGACGGTCAGCCGCATGCTCAACATCTCCGTGGCGACCGCCAAGACCCACGCGTGCACGCTGTATCAGCGGCTGCACGTGAAAAACAAGGGCGAGGCCGTGTACGCGGCGCTGCAACGCGGCGCCACGCTCGAGTGGGAGGCCGGCGCGCCGCCCGCGCCGATCCGCGATCCCGGGCTGATGCAGGCCTACGCCATGTGCAGGTAGCGCGCCGTGCAGGGGGCTGAGATCCCGGCCAAAAGAGCCGGGCGCTTCATTCTCCTGCACGAGGGTGACGCGCGCAGCCCGCTGCTAGGATCGATCTCAACGATGCCCCTCGAGCCGCCACGATGCGCGGCGGCCGGGGGGATCGGCCAGCGAGAGGTCGAGCGGATGAGCACGGTTCTGATCGAAGACTATGCCCTGCTGCGCGTGGCGATCCAGCACGTGCTGCACGAGGCCGGCCTGGACGCGGGGCTGGTGGCCGGCGATTCGTCGCAGTTGCAGGCGCTGCGCGATAGCGGTGTGCACCCGATCGAGCTGCTGCTGTTCGGCGGCGGCGCGCAGTCGGCCCGCAACGTGCCGGCGCTCAACGAGGCGATCGGCCTGTTGGCGCCGCGCCGGGTGCTGGTGCTGTACGCGGAATTCGATGCGGCGCTGATGGCCGCCGCGATCCGCGCGGGGGTGGCGGGGTATGTCTCGAAGTCGCTCAATCCGGCCGCGCTCACGGCCGCGGTGCGGCTGGTGCTCGCCGGTGGCGAGTGCTATCCGATGCCGATCCGCGGCACGCCGGCGCGGCGCCAGGCCAGCACGCCGGAGGCGCCCACGCGGCTGACGCAGCGCCAGGAGGAAATCCTGCGGCTGATGGTGCGTGGCAAGACCATGCGCGAGATCAGCCGCGAGGTCGGCACGTCGGTGGCGACCGTGAAGTCGCACGCACGCACGCTCTATTGGAAGCTGAATGCGCGCAACCAGGCCGCCGCCGCCTTCACCGCGGTGAACCTGGGCCTGGTCCCGGGACTGGAAGAGGACGAGGATGAGGCAGGCTCCCCCTGATGGCCGGGCATCCTGCTTTGCTTCATCCATCTGCCTGACTGCCAGTCCGAACGAAACCCGTTGGAATACTGCCTACGTGGTGCGCCGCAAGCGCCACGCGGGAGTCAAGCATGATAGACACACCTGCAATCGCCACCCGTTCGATCTCGCGCGCCGTCTTCAAGGATGGCGAGGTGCGAGGACCCATGCCGCTCGTCATCGATGCGGCGTTCGCCCATGCGCTCGGCACGGCGATCGGCCTGCGTGCCCGTGACGCGCGGTTCGGCGCGGTCGTGATCGGCCGCGATGCCACGCTGCCCAGCGTGGAGCTCGCCGCCGCGATGCAGGCGGGTCTGCGCGCCGCCGGGGTCGACGTGGTCGACATCGGCATCGCCACCAGCCCCATGACCTGCTACGCCACGCGCCTGATGGACTGCGGCGTGGGCGTGAGCGTGTGCACCAGCGAAACGCCCGCGCCGCGCGCCTCGATCAAGGTCATGTGGGACGGGCTGCCGCTGCAGGGCGATGGCCTGCTCGCGCTGCGCGCCGTGATGCAGGAGACGCCGTCCGGCATCGCGCCGGGCGCGCGGCGCGCGCTCAATCTGCTGCCGTGCTACCTGGCGCGCGTGAGCGCGGACATCCGCCTGGCGCGGCCGGTCAAGGTGGTGGTCGATTGCGGCCAGGGCACCACCGCGCACGTCGCGCCGGCGCTGTTGCGCATGCTGGGCTGCGAGGTCACGGTGCTGTTCGACCAGACCCAGCCGGGCGCGCCGGCGCATCCGGCCCATCCCACGCTGACGCAGAATCTGCAGGACCTGGTGTACTGCCTGCGCTATTCCGATTGCGAGCTCGGCATCGCCTTCGACGGCGACGGCGACCGGATGTCGGTGGTCACCAAGCGCGGCCTCGTCCTCACCGCGGACCAGGCCATGATGCTGATCGCGCCGCAGGTGCTGGCGCGCCACCCGCGCGGCCTGGTGCTGCACGACGCCCGCACCAGCCTGGCCCTGCCGCGCGTGGTCACGCGCGCCGGCGGCGAGTCGGCACCGTGGCGCGGCGATGCGGCGTCGATCCGCGCGCGCATGCAGGCCACCGGCGCGCTGCTGGGCGTGGACCTCAGCGGCCGGCTCTACTTCCGCGACCGCTGGTATGGCTACGACGATGCGGTCTACGCCGCGGCGCGCCTGCTCGAGTGCCTGTCGGCCTGGCCCGAGGCCGACCTCGGCTTTGCGACGCTGCCCGCCTCGTTCCGCGCGCCGGTGCTGCGCGTGCCGATGCCGGCCGCCGAAATGAGCGCGGTGCTGACGCGGCTGCGCAGCCAGGCCCGCTTCGACCAGGCGCGCCGGATTTCCTATGTGGACGGGGTACGCGTCGAGTTCGAGGACGCGTTCGCGCTGCTGCGCGCCAGCCGCCTCGAAGAGGTGCTGGTGCTGGAGGCGGAGGGCACGTCGCAGGCCACCGTGGCGCGGGCCCGGCTGGCGCTGCTGCAGGCGGCCGCGCCGCTGGCGCCGGCGCTGGCGGCACATCTTTGATCTGGAGGGGACGACATGGCCCACTATGACGACAACAATCGGGTCCCGGCCTGCTGGTCGCATTTTCTGCGCGCGGCCGAGGGCGCGAGCCTGGATGCGCGCACGCTGCGGATGCTGGAGCCCGCCGGGATCGGCGTCGACCTCGCGTTGCAGCCGGGTTCGCCCGCGCTCACGATGGCGGGGCTGGGCCTGCTGGCGGCCTGCGGCATCGAACACGCCGACGCGCGCAGCCAGTGTGCCCCGGCGCTGCCGGCCAGCGTGCTCACCATGCGCCAGGACGGCGACGCGCAGCAGGGCGAGCTGCTGGCGCGCATGCGGCGCTGGGTCGAGCAGGCCGACGCCTCGGCCGACTGTCGCCACGTGGTGCTGCTGGGCGAGGGCGCGCTCGATTGCGGCCTGCGCGGCGTGCTGCATGCCCTGTCCGACCAGATGCACCGGCGCCGCCTGCATTGCGCCGGACCCTGCGGCGGCGGCTTCGGCGCGGGCGCGGAGGCGCGTCACGCCCTGATCGTGATCGGCAGCCTGAGCTTCGACGACGCCCGCACCCGGCTCGAACTGGAGCAGGCGCGAGACTGGCTGCGGCGCGCCGGCGTGGCCGACCCGGCCGGGCGCATCGTGGCCGTCACGGCCGACCCGGGGGCGGCGCGCGCCGCCGGCATCGCCAGCGCCCAGATCTTTGCCCTGCCGCAGGACCTGCCGGCGCGCCACGCCTGGTGGGCCATGGCGCCGCTGGTGCTGGGGCTGGCCGGTGGCTGGTCGTTGTGGCTGCAACTGAGCGCGGGCGCGGCCGCGCTCGACCAGCACGTGGCGCAGGCGCCGCTGCTGCGCAACGCGCCGGTGCAGATGGCGCTGGCCAGCCTGGCGCGCGCCGGCGCCCGCGGCGGTGCCACCTGGCACATCGCGGTGTGCGGCCAGGCGCTGGCGCACGTGCCGAACTACGTGCAGCAGCTGAACATGGGCGATCCCGCCGGCCCGGCCGCCGGGCCCGTGGTCTGGAGCCTGCCGCCGGCCCTGACCGCGGCCGGCTGGCTGGAACGCCACCCCGAGGGCGCGCCGGTCGACTTCGTGGCGCTGCTCGACGATCCGCGCGCGGGCGGGGCGCACGGCGCGGTGCTGGCCGAATGCCTGGCCGAGCGCCGGCTGCTGAGCCTGCGCCAGCCGGTGCGGCCGTCCACCCTCATCATGCTGCCGCGCCCGGACGCCCGCAGCATCGGCGCGCTGCTGGCGCTCTACGAGCACCATAACGCGCTGTTCGAGGCGGTCCTGGCCCGGGTGCATGGTTGCGACGGCAGCGGCCCGGTGCGGCGCCGCCTGGCCGCCGAGATCGAGCGCCAGCTGGGCGTGCCGGCCCGCGCCGGCACGGTGGACTGGCACCACGACGCCTCGACCGGCTACTGGATCGACCGCTACCGCCACGTGATGCACGCCACCGGCGCGGGCGGCCGCACGGCATAACCCCGCCGCCGTGTCGGACGCGCTGCGAGATTGCGCCCGCAACGGTTACAGTTGACCCATGTGCGCCGCCCCGGCCGGGGTGGCCAGGCCGCCCGCGGGCGGTTCCGTCATTCACGAGGTCAAATCATGTCTGTCCAGCCGAAGCCGGCGTCCTGGAGGCGCCCATGAGCGGGTCGTCGCGTTTCCCCACCGCCCACTGGAATCTCGATGGCATCGTCTCGGGCCTGCGCACCGCGCGCCACGAGTGGCGCGGCCCGCGCGGCCGCCTGCGCGAAGAGTCCGGCGGCCGCGAGTTTCCGTCGCAGGAAAGCCTGCGCGACATCATTCGCCAGCTGCGCGGCGCGCTGTTCCCGATGCGCCTGGGGCCGATCGACCTGCGCGAGGAAGTCGAAGACTTCTACGTGGGCCACACCATCGGCGCCGCGCTCGATGCGCTGCTGCACCAGGTCTGTCTGGAATTCCAGCACCTGGGCCGCGAGGAGCCGGTGCCGTTCGAGCAGACCATGCAGCGAGCCGTCGAGCTGGTGCGCCAGTTCGGCGCGGCCCTGCCGCAGGTGCGCAAGGCGCTCGACCATGACGTGACGGCGGCCTACCAGGGCGACCCGGCCGCACGCAGCGCCGACGAGGTGCTGCTGTGCTATCCCGGCGTGATGGCGATGATCCACCACCGCCTGGCCAACGTGCTGTATCGCCTGGGCGCGCCCATGCTGGCCCGCATCGTGGCCGAGATCGCCCACGCCGAGACCGGCATCGACATCCACCCGGGCGCGACCATCGGCCGCAGCTTCTTCATCGACCACGGCACCGGCGTGGTGATCGGCGAGACCGCGATCATCGGCGACCGCGTGCGGCTCTACCAGATGGTCACGCTCGGCGCCAAACGCTTCCCGCCGGGCGAGAACGGCGAGCTCAAGAAGGGCCTGCCGCGCCACCCGATCATCGAAGACGACGTGGTGATCTATGCGGGCGCAACCATCCTGGGCCGCATCACGATCGGCCAGGGCTCGACCATCGGCGGCAACGTCTGGCTCACGCGCAGCGTGGCCGCCCACAGCAACGTCACGCAGGCGAGCCTGGTCAGCGACACGCCCGACTGCGGGCTGGGCGGCTGACCCCGCCGCGGCGCGCAGCGTGCGCGCCGCGCCACGGGCGCCGGGCCGGAACCGGTCCGGCGGCCCGACACCATAACGACAATTCGATCCGCAAGAAGCCGTGCCGGCCGCCGCGCACGGGGGAGCAAGAGGAAATGGACAACGCTTCGCCGCGCGCCGCGCGCGCGTCTTCGATCTGGCCCGTGGTGCTCGCGGCCGGCATCGTGCTCGGCCTGTCGCTGGGCCAGCGCCACAGCTCGGGCCTGTACCAGCTGCCGGTCATCGACTCGTTCGGCCTGACGCGCGAGACCTTCTCGTTCGCCATCGCCGTGCAGAACATCGTGTGGGGGCTGGCGCAGCCGTTCTCCGGCTATCTGGCCGATCGCTTCGGCACGGCGCGCGTGGTGTTCGGCGGCGCGCTGCTGTATGTGGCCGGCGTGGCCCTGACCACGCTGTCCGACGGGCGCCTGTCGCTCACGCTGTCGGCCGGCCTGCTGATCGGGCTGGGCCTGGCCGGCACGGCCTGGACGGTAAACGGCGCGGTCGGACGCAAGGTGCCGGCGGCGCAGCGCTCGCGCGCGCTCGGCGCGGTCTCGGCGATGGGCGCGCTGGGCCAGTTCGTGATGCTGCCGCTCGGCATGTTCCTGATCGGCACGCTGGGCTGGCAGGGCGCGCTGCTGGCCTGCGCCGTCTTGCTCGCGACCATGGCGCCGCTGGCGTTCTTCCTGAGCGAGCCGAAGCAGGGCGGCGCGCCGGCGCCCGCCGCGGCAGCGGGCCCCGCGCCCGTGCCGATCCGCCAGGCGCTGGGCAATCGCGACCTGTGGCTGCTGTGGCTGGGCTTCATGGCCTGTGGCTTCCACCTGGCCTTCATCGCCACCCACCTGCCGGCCTATCTGTCGGACCACGGCATCGGCGGCGGCACGGCCGCGCTGGCGCTGGGCCTGGTCGGCCTGTTCAACATCGCGGGCACCTTCTTCTTCGGCCTGATGGGCGAGCGCCACACCAAGAAATACGTGCTGGCGATGCTGTACCTGCTGCGCACGGCGGTCATCACCGTCTATTTTCTCGCCCCGGTCAGCGTCGCCTCCACCCTGGTCTTCGCCTGCGCCATGGGCTTTCTGTGGCTGGGCACCGCGCCCGTCACCACCGGGCTGGTCGCGAACCTGTTCGGCCTGAAGTCGCTGTCCACGCTGTTCGGCGTGGTGTTTCTCGGGCACCAGGTGGGCAGCTTCCTGGGCGTGTGGCTGGGCGGGGTGTTGTTCGAGCTCACGGGCTCGTATGATCCGGTCTGGCTGCTGTCAATTGCCATCGGGCTGTTTTCTGCTGCCATGCACCTGCCGGTGCGCGAGCAGCGCGCGCCGGTGGCCGTGCCCGCCTCGCGCTGATCGCGCGGGGCAGGGCGCCCGCTTCCGGAGTTTCCATGGACGTCGCCGTGTCCCAGATCGAAGCCCTGCGCGCATTCGTGCAGGCGCACCCGCGCCTGTTCGTCCTGACCGGCGCGGGCTGCAGCACCCCCTCCGGCATCCCCGATTACCGCGACGACGCGGGCGCCTGGAAGCGCCGCCCGCCGATCGATTTCCAGACCTTCATGGGCAGCGACCACGCCCGCGCGCGCTACTGGGCGCGCGGCATGGTGGGCTGGCGCCGCTTCGGCCACATGAAGCCCAACCCGGCCCACTACGCGCTGGCGCGGCTCGAACGCGAAGGCCGCATCGAAGTGCTGCTGACGCAGAACGTGGACGGCCTGCACGAGGCCGCCGGCAGCCGCGAGGTGATCGACCTGCACGGCCGCATGGACGAGGTGCGCTGCATGCGCTGCGACTGGCGCGGTCCGCGCCAGGCCTGGCAGGAACAGCTCGAGGCGCGCAACCCCGCCTGGGTGCACCTGGAGGCCGACGACGCGCCGGACGGCGACGCCGACCTGGAGGGCGTGGACTTCAGCCAGTTCGACGTGCCGGCCTGTCCGCGCTGCGGCGGCATCGTCAAGCCGGACGTGGTGTTCTTCGGCGAGCTGGTGCCGCGCGAGCGCACCGAGCGGGCCTATGCGGCGCTCGGGCGCGCCGACGCGGTGCTGGTGGTGGGCTCGTCGCTGATGGTGCACTCGGGCTATCGCTACGTGCAGCATGCCGCGCACGAGGGGCTGCCGATCGTGGCGCTCAACCTGGGCCGCACGCGCGCCGACGACCTGATCGGCCTGAAGATCCAGCAGCCTTGCGACGTGGTGCTGGGCACGCTGTGGCCGGCGCAGCCGCCGGCCTGATCCCGCTCAGAAGGTGGGGATCTCGTCGCTGCCGAACAGCGCACGGCGCGCCGCGTGCCAGCTGCCCGCGTCGGGCGCGTACAGCAGGCCGCCGCTGCGGTGCGTGGGCTTGTAGGGCGAGCCGTCGAAGTGCGCGCAGTAGCCGCCCGCCTCGCGGTGCAGCAGCCAGCCGGCGGCGTGGTCCCAGGGCATCAGCTTGTTGTAGAACAGCAGGTGCGTGTGGCCCGAGGCGGCCAGGCGATATTCGTGTGCCGCGCAGCGCAGGTAGGCCGTGGCGGCCAGCTGCGCCTGGTTGGCGTTGACGGTGGCGCGCACGTCGGGCGGCAGGCTGCCCGTGGCGATGATGCCGTCCATCTCTTCCACCGGCACCGGCTCGGCCACGCGCAGCGGCTCCTGGGTGCCGTTTTCGTGTTCGAACCACGCGCCTTCGCCCCGCAGCGCCACCGCCGCGTCGCGGCCGATGGGATCGTAGATGATGCCGGCCATCACGTCGCCGCGATGGCAGATCGCCACCATCATGCCGAACAGCGGCAGGCCGGCGACGAAGTTGCGCGTGCCGTCGATCGGATCGATCAGGAACGCCAGCTCGGCATCGACCAGCATGTTGAGCAGCGCGGGATTCAGCGTGGTGGCCTCTTCGCCGATCATGACCGCGCCGGGAAACAGCTTGGACAGACGCGCGCTGATGAAGCGCTCGGCGCCCTCGTCGGCGTCGGTGACGAGATCGCGCGGCGAGGTCTTGTTGCGCACCGCCTGCTGCGGCAGGTTGCGAAAGCGCGGCAGGATTTCCGCCTGGGCGGCCTCGGCCAGGATGGCGATGATGCGGCGCAGATCGTCGCGGGTGAACGTGCGGCTCATGGTCGGATGGGTAGCTCTTGGAATGCGCAAATCTAGCATGGGCATGCCGGCGCGCAAATGAAAAACGGCCGGCAACTGTTGCCGGCCGTTACGTGCAGGACGCGGGGCGAGATCAGGCGCCCAGGTCCACGCAGAGGTACTTCAGCTCGAGGTAGTCTTCGATGCCGTACTTGGAGCCTTCGCGGCCCAAACCCGACTGTTTGACGCCGCCGAACGGACCGACCTCGTTGGAGATCAGGCCGGTGTTGATGCCGACGATGCCGTATTCGAGGGCTTCCGACACGCGCCACACGCGCGCGTAGTCGCGCGTGAAGAAGTAGGCGGCCAGGCCGAAGATGGTGTTGTTGGCCATGCCGATGACTTCTTCTTCGCTGTCGAACTTGAACAGCGGCGCGACCGGACCGAAGGTTTCTTCGACCGCGAAGCGCATCGACTGCGTCACGTCGCGCACCACGGTGGGCTCGAAGAAGTTGCCGCCCAGCTTGTGCGGCTTGCCGCCGGCGATCACCTTGGCACCCTTTTCGGTGGCGTCGGCGATGTGTTCCTTGACCTTGGCCACGGCGTTGTCGTCGATCAGCGGACCCTGGGTCACGCCCTGCTCGAAGCCGTCGCCGACCTTCATGGCGTTGACCTTCTCGACCAGGCGCTTGGCCACTTCTTCGTAGACGCCGGCCTGCACGTAGATGCGGTTGGCGCAGACGCAGGTCTGGCCGGCGTTGCGGTACTTGGAGGCCAGGATGCCGTCTACCGCGCGATCCAGGTCGGCGTCGTCGAACACGATGAAGGGCGCGTTGCCGCCGAGCTCGAGCGACAGCTTCTTGATGGTGGGGGCGCACTGTTCCATCAGCGTGCGGCCGACTTCGGTCGAGCCGGTGAAGCTCAGCTTGCGCACCACGTCGCTTTCGGTGAGGGCGCCGCCGATGTCGCGCGAGCTGCCCGTGATGACGTGGAACACGCCCGCGGGCACGCCGGCCTCTTCGGCCAGCACGGCCAGGGCCAGCGCGGTCAGCGGGGTCTGCTGGGCCGGCTTGACCACCATGGTGCAGCCGGCGGCGAGCGCCGGGCCGACCTTGCGGGTGATCATCGCGGCCGGGAAGTTCCAGGGCGTGATGGCGGCGGTGACGCCGATCGGCTGCTTCAGCACCATCAGGCGCTGGCCGCCCTTGGGGCTGGTCAGCACGTCGCCGTCGATGCGCTTGGCCTCTTCGGAAAACCATTCGAGGAACGACGCGGCATAGGCGATCTCGCCGGCGGCCTCGGGGTGGGGCTTGCCCTGTTCCGAGGTCATGATGGTGGCCAGGTCCTGCTGGTTGGCCATCATCAGGTTGGCCCACTTCAGCAGGATGGCGGCGCGTTCCTTGCCGGTCTTGGCGGACCAGGCCGGCAGCGCGCGCTCGGCGGCGGCGATGGCCTGCTCGGTTTCCTTGCGGCCCAGCTTCGGCACGGACACGATGGTCTTGCCGGTCGAGGGGTTGTCCACGGGAATGCTGGCGCCGGTCGCGGCAACCCACTTGCCGTCGATGTAGCAGGCGTCGCGCAGCAGGTCGGGGCGGGCAAGCGTCTTGGTCAAGGACATGAAAGTCTCCTTAGAAAACAAGCGCGGGGTGGGAGGGCCCACCCCGCGCTTCGTGTCAGCGATTGGCGATCAGCCGGCCAGTGCGTCGGCCAGGATGTCCAGGGCCTGATCGAACTGGGCGTCGGGGATCGTCAGCGGATACAGGAAGCGCAGCACGTTGCCGTACACACCGCAGCTTAGCAGGATGAGGCCGCGCTCGATGGCCTTCTGCTGCACGCGCTTGACGGCCTCGGCGTCGGGCTTGCCGTTGGCATCGTTGAGCTCCACCGCAACCATCGAGCCCAGGCCGCGCACGTCGGCGATGGCGGGCACCTTGGCGCGCAGGCTTTCGACCCGCGCTTTCAGACGCTGGCCCAGCACTTCGGCGCGTTCGCAGAGCTTCTCTTCTTCGATCACGTCCAGCACGGCGTGTGCCGCGGCCACGGCCAGCGGGTTGCCGGCGTAGGTGCCGCCCAGGCCGCCAGCGGCCGGGCCGTCCATCACGTCGGCGCGGCCCACCACGCCCGAGATCGGCATGCCGCCGCCCAGGCTCTTGGCCATCGTGATCAGGTCGGCCTGCACCGAGTGGTGTTGCATGGCGAACAGCTTGCCGGTGCGCGCGAAGCCGGTCTGGACTTCGTCGGCGATCAGCAGGATGCCGTGCTCGTCGCACACCTTGCGCAGCGCGGCGAACAGCTCGGGCGGCGTGACGTTGAAGCCGCCTTCACCCTGCACCGGCTCGACGATGATCGCGGCCACGCGCTTGGGATCGATGTCGACCTTGAACAGCAGGTCGAGCGCCTTGAGCGAATCGGCGACCGAGATGTCCTGGGTCTTGTTGGGGAAGGGCACGTGGAACACGTCCGCCGGCATCGGGCCGAAGGCCAGCTTGTACGGCGCGACCTTGCCGGTCAGGGCCATGCCCATCATCGTGCGGCCGTGGAACGAGCCGGAGAAGGCGATCACGCCCGAGCGGCCGGTGGCGGCGCGAGCGATCTTGACGGCGTTCTCGACGGCTTCGACGCCGGTCGTGAAGAAGGCTGTCTTCTTCAGGCCGTCGATCGGGGCGATCGCGTTGATGCGCTCGGCCAGCGAGACGTAGCCCTCGTAGGGCACGATCTGGTAGGCGGTGTGGGTGAAGTTGTCGAGCTGGGCGGCGATGGCGGCCTTCACCTTCGGGTGACGGTGGCCGGTGTTCAGCACGGCGATGCCGCCGGCGAAGTCGATGTATTCCTTGCCCTCGGCGTCCCACAGCGTGGCGTTTTCGGCGCGCACGGCATAGAAGTCACACATCACGCCCACGCCACGGGGAGTGGCGAGCGCACGGCGGGTATTCAGATCACGATTTTTCATCACAGCCTCGATGGCAGATAAGCAGGTGCCGCGCAGGCGGCAGGCATTCGGCTACGCCCATCTGCGGACGGGCGGCGTGGCGATACTTTAATGCTAAGATGGCCCCATCCGTAGGAACCACTTTTGCAAATCAGGTAGAACCAATTGAGGTCGATCGTCGGGGACATGTTGCAGCTGCGGCTCGGGGACAATGCCGACGGGCCGATGAACCAGCGCCTCTACCGCGCGCTGCGCGAAGCCATCCTCGATGGCACGCTGGCTGGCGACACGCGCCTGCCCGCCTCACGCGACCTGGCCACCGAGCTCGGCATCGCGCGCAACACCGTGGTGCACGTCTACAGCCAGCTGCAGGCCGAGGGCTACACGCGCAGCCGCCAGGGCAACGGCACCTTCGTCACCGACACGCTGCCCGACACCTATCTGTCTGCCGGTCGCAGCAAGCGACATGCCGAGGCGCCGCAGGGCAGGGCCGCCCTGTCGGAGCGCGGCGCGCGCATCGTGCACGGCGCGTCGGCCTCGCCGTTCCAGTGGGGCGCCTTCATGCCGGGCGTGCCCGACGTGACCGAATTCCCCCATCGCAAGTTCGGCCGCATCTTCAGCGCGCTGTGGCGCAAGCCCTCGCCCGACATGCTGACCTACGCCTATGGCGGCGGCCTGCCGGCGCTGCGCGAGGCGCTGGCCCAATACCTGGGCCTGACGCGCTCGGTGGATTGCGATCCCGAGCAGATCATCATCACCGAGGGCTCGCACCAGGCCATCGACCTGACCACGCGGGTGCTGGGCAACAGCGGCGACGTGGCCTGGATCGAGAACCCCGGCTACTGGGGCGCGCGCACGGTGCTCGCGGCCAACGGCATCCAGCCCGAGGGGCTGCCGGTCGACGAAGAAGGCATGCGCCTGCCGGCCGAGCCCGTGGCCGTGCCGCCGCGTTTCATCTTCGTCACGCCCTCGCATCAGTATCCGCTGGGCTCGGTGATGTCGCTGGCGCGCCGCCGGCAGCTGCTGGCGCTGGCGCGCGGCTGGAACAGCTGGATCATCGAAGACGACTATGACAGCGAGTTCCGCTTCTCGGGCCGGCCGATTTCGTCGCTGCAGGGCCTGGAGCCGGACGCGCCGGTGATCTACATGGGCACCTTCAGCAAGACGCTCTATCCGGGCCTGCGCGTGGGCTATCTGGTGCTGCCCAAGACGCTGGCCCCTGCCTTCCAGGCGGCCCACGCCGAGCTCTACCGCGAAGGCCACCTCATGACCCACGCGGCGCTCGCCACCTTCATCGCCGAGGGGCACTACGCCGCGCACATCCGCCGCATGCGCATGCTCTACGCGCGCCGCCGCGCCATCCTGGTCAACCTGATCGACCGGCGCCTGGGCGCGGGCTGGCTGCACCGCGATTCGAGCGACGCCGGCCTGCACGTGGTGCTGAACCTGCCCGCCGACATGGACGACACGGCGGTGGTCGACGTGGCGCGCCAGCGTGGCGTACTCACGCGCGCGCTGTCGCGCTACTACATGGCCGGCGAACCCGCGCGCCAGGGCTTGCTCCTGGGCTATGCCTGCGTGCCCGAGAACCAGATCGCCCGCAAATTCGAGGTGATTTTGGAAAGCCTGGCCGACGTCGCGCGCCGCAAGCCGCAACGCGCCGCCTGAGCGGCAGGGGCTCGGTGAGCGGGCGGCTGTTCGCCCGCCGGAACCCACCCCGGCGCCTCGTTCCTCCCGGCATGTCCCGCATGCCGACCCCGCCGTACGAAATCCGGACGCCGTACGAATTTCGTACGTCCGGCCCGCCGTCATGAACCCGTGATCGCGGCGGCGCCGAGGCGTCGGTCCCGCCCGAAATCGCCCGCAGCCGCCCGCCATGCTGCGCGATACGGCCCGGCCGTGGCATCGCGCGAAACCTGGCATCGATATTGCGTTCCTCGTGAACGTGCGCCTCGCCCTGGCCGAGGCGCGCGATCACGAGGAGACACTCATGCAGATGCAATCCCCCGCACAAGTGATGGGCATCGATGCCGGCGGCACGATGACCGACACTTTCTTCGTCCGACAGGACGGCCGCTTCGTGGTTGGCAAGGCACAAAGCAATCCGGCCGATGAATCCCTTGCCATCCTGGCGTCGTCGCGCGATGCGCTGGCGCACTGGCAGCGCGATGTCGACGACGTCTTTCCCGAACTCGTCACGTGCGTGTATTCCGGCACCGCGATGCTCAATCGGGTGGTGCAGCGCAAGGGCCTGGACGTGGGCCTGATCGTCAACAAAGGCTTCGAACACGTGCATTCGATGGGCCGGGCGATCCAGAGCTATCTGGGCTACGCCCTCGAGGAAAGGCTGCACCTGAATGCCCATCGCTACGACGAGCCGCTCGTGCCGCTGGCGCGCACGCGCGGCGTGACCGAGCGCACCGACGTGCAGGGCGAGATCGTGATTCCGCTGCGCGAAGAGGAAGTGCGGCAGCGCGTGCGCGAGCTGGTGGAGGCGGGCAGCAAGGCGCTGGTCATCGTGCTGCTGCAGTCGCACAAGAACGGCACGAGCGAACGGCTGGCGCGGGACCTCGCGGTCGACGAGCTCGCCAGGCTGGGGCAGGACATCCCCGTGTTTGCGTCGGTCGACTATTACCCGCAGCGCAAGGAAAGCCACCGCATGAACACCACGATCCTGGAGGCCTACGCCGCCGAGCCGTCGCGCCAGACCCTGCTCAAGGTCAGCGACCGCTTCAAGCAGCATGGCGCGAAGTTCGACCTGCGGGTCATGGCCACGCATGGCGGCACCATCAGCTGGAAGGCCAAGGAGCTGGCCCGCACCATCGTGTCCGGTCCGATCGGCGGCGTGATCGGCTCGAGGCTGCTGGGCCAGGTGCTCGGCCATGACAACGTCGCATGCTCGGATATCGGCGGCACCTCGTTCGACATGGCCTTGATCACCAAAGGCAACTTCACGATCGCGGCCGATCCCGACATGGCCCGGCTGGTGCTTTCGCTGCCGCTGGTCGCCATGGACTCGGTCGGCGCCGGCGCCGGCAGCTTCGTCCGGCTCGATCCCTACAGCGATGCCATCAAGCTGGGGCCCGACAGCGCGGGCTATCGCGTCGGCACGTGCTGGCCCGAGAGCGGGCTGGACACGGTGTCCGTGTCGGATTGCCATGTGGTGCTGGGCTACATCAATCCCGACAACTTCCTGGGTGGCGCCATCAAGCTCGACGTGGCGCGGGCGCGCGACAGCATCCAGCGCCAACTGGCCACGCCGCTCGGCCTGTCGGTCGAAGACGCCGCGGCCGGCGTGATCGAACTGCTGGACCTGCATCTGCGCGAGTACCTGCGCGCCAACGTCAGCGCCAAGGGCTACAACCCGACCGACTTCGTGTGCTTCAGCTACGGCGGCGCCGGCCCGGTGCATGCCTACGGCTATACCGAGGGGCTGGGCTTCAAGGACGTCATCGTGCCGGCCTGGGCGGCCGGCTTTTCCGCCTTTGGCTGTGCCTGCGCCGACTTCGAGTATCGCTACGACAAGAGCGTCGACCTGGCGCTGCCGCAGGTTGCGGCCGAGGCCGACAAGCTGGCCGCCGTCGCGACCCTGCAGAGGGCCTGGAACGAGCTCACGGAAAAGGTGATCGACGAATTCCGCATCAACGGCTTTCCGCCCGAAGACGTCATCCTGCGGCCGGGCTACCGCATGCAGTACATGGGGCAGCTCAACGACCTGGAGATCGACTCGCCGCTGGCCCGCGCGGAGGGAGCGGCGGATTGGGACCGCATCGTCGGCGCGTTCGAGGAAACCTATGGGCGGGTGTACGCCAGCTCGGCGCGTTCGCCCGAACTGGGCTTCTCGGTGACGGGCGCGATCATGCGCGGCATGGTGCTCACGCAGAAGCCGGTGCTGCCCGAAGATCCCGAAGACGGGCCGGTGCCGCCCGAGTCGGCGCGGCTGGGTTCGCGCAGACTCTACCGCCGCGGCCAGTGGCACGCCGCCACGACCTGGAAGATGGAGTCGCTCAGGCCGGGCAACCGGATCACGGGGCCTGCGGTGATCGAATCCGACGCCACCACGTTCGTGGTGCCGCAGGGGTTCGGCGCGTGGCTCGACAAACACCGCCTGTTTCATCTCCATGAAATCGACCCGGCGGGCAAGGAGGCATCATGAACGACCATACGAACCCGGCCGCCTGCGCTGCCGACCTGCTGGGCACCGGCGAATCGTTGAAGCAGTTCCGCGACGCCCTGCTGGCACGCACCGAGGCCACCGGCCACTACAACGGGCTCTCCACCCTGGCGCTGCGCGAGAGCGAGCCCATCCGCTACGAGAAGATGTTTTCGAAGCTGCGCGGCGGGCTGGTGCACGCGCGCGAAACCGCCAAGCGCATCGCGGCCAGTCCCATCGTGGAGCAGGAAGGGGAGCTCTGCTTCACGCTCTACAACGCCGCGGGCGACTGCGTGCTGACCTCGACCGGCATCATCATCCACGTGGGCACCATGGGCGCCGCGATCAAGTACATGATCGAGAATGACTGGGAGAGCAATCCCGGCATCCATCCGGGCGACATGTTCACCAACAACGATTGCGCGATCGGCAACGTGCATCCCTGCGACATCGCCACCATCGTTCCCATCTTCGCTCACGGCAAGCTGGTGGGCTGGGTGGGCGGCGTGACGCACGTGATCGACACCGGCGCGGTGACGCCCGGGTCGATGTCCACCGGTCAGACCCAGCGCTTCGGCGACGGCTACATGATCACCTGCCGCAAGACGGGCGTGCGCGACGTGCCGTTGCGCGACTGGCTGCACGAGAGCCAGCGCTCCGTGCGCACGCCAAAGTACTGGATCCTCGACGAGAAGACCCGCATCGCCGGCTGCCACATGGTGCGCGCGCTGGTGGAGGAGGTGATCGCCGAAGAGGGCATGGACGCCTACGAACGCTTCTCCTATGAGGTGATCGAGGAGGGCCGGCGCGGGCTGCAGATGCGCCTGAAAGCCCTCACCATGCCCGGCATCTATCGCAAGGTCGCGTTCGTGGACGTGCCGTACAAGCATCCCGATGTGCAGACCTCGAATGCCTTTGCCAAGCTCGACACCATCATGCATTCGCCGGTGGAGATCCGGATCCGGGGCGACGGCTCGTGGCGGCTCGATTTCGAGGGCGCCAGCCGCTGGGGCTGGCACAGCTACAACGCCAACCAGGTGGCGTTCACGAGCGGCATCTGGGTGATGCTGACGCAGACGCTGGTGACCACCCAGCGCATCAATGACGGTGCGTACTACGGCACCGAGTTCCGCCTGCCCAAGGGCACCTGGATGAACCCCGACGACCGCCGCACCGGCCACGCGTATGCCTGGCATTTTCTCGTGTCCGGCTGGAGCGCGCTGTGGCGCGGCCTGAGCCAGGCCTATTTCAGCCGGGGCTATCTCGAGGAGGTCAACGCCGGCAACGCCAACACCTCCAACTGGCTGCAGGGCGGCGGCATCAACCAGGACGGCGACATCCACGCGGTCAACAGCTTCGAGGCCAGCTCCTGCGGCACCGGCGCCGGCGCGATCAAGGACGGGCTGAATCATGCGGCCGCCATCTGGAACCCCGAAGGCGACATGGGCGACATCGAGATCTGGGAGATGGCCGAGCCGCTGCTCTATCTGGGGCGCAACGCCAAGGCCAACTCGGGCGGCTATGGCAAGTACCGCGGCGGCTGCGGCTTCGAAACGCTGCGCATGGTCTGGAAGGCCCAGGACTGGACCATGTTCTTCATGGGCAACGGCTACATGAACAGCGATTGGGGAATGATGGGCGGCTATCCCTCTGCCTGCGGCTATCGCTTCGAGGCCCATCGCACAGGCCTGAAAGACCGGATCGCGCGCGGCGCCTCCCTGCCGCTCGGCGCAGACGCCGACCCCGAGGCGCCGGAGTACGAGCGTCACCTCGATCCGGGCGCCCGCGTCAAGCGCGACCAGCAGTGCATGACGACCGAAGACTGCTTCGAGAACTACGACCTCTATCTGAACTATCTGCGAGGCGGGCCGGGCTTCGGCGATCCGCTCGATCGCGATCTCGACGCCATCGTGGCCGACCTCGACCGCGAGCTGCTGTTGCCGCGCTATGCCCTCGCGGTCCATGGCGCTGTGGTGAGCCAGGACGGCGAGGGCCGCTGGCGCGCCGACGCGCGCGCCAGCGCCGCCCAGCGCAAGGCGATCCGCAAGCAACGGCTGCAGCGCGCGGTGCCGGTGAGCGAGTGGCTCGAGGCCGAGCGCCAGCGCGTCCTGGCCAAGGAGGCGTCGGTGCAGGTGCGGCACATGTACGCCACGAGTTTCGGTCTGTCTGCGAAGTTCGAGCGGCAGTTCCGCGACTTCTGGCGCCTGCCCGATGACTGGGTGCTGACCGAGGACGAGCTCGACGTGCCGACCTACGGCTCGCGCTTCCGCATGGACCTGTCGCGCCTGCCCGACGTCAGGACGGTGGTCCTGGTCGACGAATGAGGAGAACGCCATGGCAAGCTATACCCAGGAACAGATCGATCATCTGGTCGATGGCCGTCTCGATTGGGACACGACCCTGCGCATGCTGTCGATGCCCAAGGACGGCGCCCGCTTCGAGATGTACCTGAACACGCTGCAACGCAAGCTCAGATGGAGCGAGCGGATCGTGCTGCCGCTCGGCCCGCATCTCTACATCGTGCAGCGCGCCAGCGACAAGGCGTGGGTCACCCGCTGCGACTGCGGCCACGAGCTTTGCGACTATCGCAAAAACTGGAAGCTTCACGCCCACATCTTCGTGCGCGACAGCGCCCAGGCGATGGAAGAGGTGTATCCGCGCCTGATGGCGCCCGATACGCAGTGGCAGGTGTACCGCGAATACTACTGCCCGCAATGCGCGGCCCTGCTCGATGTGGAGGCGCCGACGCCGTGGTATCCGGTGCTGCACGATTTCGAGCCCGACATCGACACCTTCTATCGCGAGTGGGTCAAGCTTCCCCTGCCCGAACGTGCCGAGCCAAGTTGAGAACCCGTTCGCCGTCTATGGGATGGGTCGGATAGTCCCGAGCCGATGGCGGCATCTGCCGCCGGATCGGGTCGATCCGTATGGTGGCCCGGCGCGTCGAGGCGTATCTGTCGAGGGGGACCCGGACGGCGGCAGGCTCGCGTTCGCCTCGGCGGCGCGGCCTGCCTGCGCCCCTGACGGGCCGTGCAACACGACAGGGAGACCTCATGGCGATGTCGGCAAGCAGCCAAGCTTTCGCGGACCCCGCAGCCGAGTCCCGGATCAGGCGGGCCTGGGAAGCGGTGCTGAGCGGCGCGCCCGTGCCGGGCGGCGGCGGGCTGCGCGGTCTGATCGAACGGTCTTGGCATCGCTGCGTGCGCGCCCGCGTCGACCCGGGCCAGTTCGGCGGGCCGCAGCCGCTGGCGCCCGCCGAGTTCGAACGCCTGCGCGCACTGCACGGCGATCTGTTGCAGGCCGGCGCGCCGGTGCTCGACCACGCGCAGGGCGTGCTGGCCGGCTTCGGCTGTCTGGTCACGCTGTCGGACAGCGCCAGCGTCATCCTCGCCGCGGCGGGCGAGGCCCGCGTGCTCGACGCGGGCCGGGCGATCCACCTGATGCCGGGCGTGGACTGGAGTGAAAGCCACTGCGGCACCAACGCGATCGGCACGGCGCTGGCCGCCGCCGGCCCCGTGCAGGTCCACTCGGCCGAGCACTTCTGCGAGGGCATCAAGCGCTGGACCTGTTCGGCCGCCCTGATACGGGATCCGGCCGGCGGCGGCCCGGTCGGCGTGCTCGACGTCTCCGGGCTGTCCGACACCTACAGCCGCCACAATCTCGCGTTCGCGGTGATGTCGGCGCGCCACATCGAAAGCCGGCTGGCGGCGCTCGATATCGAGCGCCGGCATCGGCTGGTGGAGGCGGTCCGCGGCCAGTGGCGCCGTGCCGGCGATGCGCTGGGCGCGATCCTGCTGGATGGGCGCGGCTTTCTGGTCAGCTTCAACGCCGCTGCGCAACGGGCCCTGGCGCGCGCGGGCGCGGACATCGTGCTCGAGCGCACTCACGCGATGCCGGGGTTCGCGCCCGGGGAGGGCAGGGGCGCGGCGGAGCTGCCGCCCTGGGCCCGGCCGGAATGGGTCGAGCCCGTGTTCCTGGACGGCGTGCGCCAGGGGACGCTGCTGCTGTTGCCCGCGGCGCCCGCCCTGACGGGCGCCACCGTCGAGAAGGATCCGCTCGCCGCGGTCATCACGGAGGATCCGGCCGTGCGCGTGCTCGTCGCGCAGGCGCGCCAGCTACGCGAATCCGACACGGCGGTGCTGCTCGTGGGCGAAACGGGCGTGGGCAAGGAGCTGTTCGCGCGCGGCCTGCACAGGGCCGGGCCGTTCGTCGTGCTCAACTGCGGCGGACTGTCGCGCGAGCTGCTGGCGAGCGAGTTGTTCGGCTACGCCGACGGTGCCTTCACCGGCGCGCGCAAGGGCGGCATGCCGGGCAAGATCGAGGCGGCGGCCGGCGGCACGCTGTTTCTCGATGAAATCGGCGAGATGCCGCTCGACATGCAGACCTACCTGCTGCGGGTCCTGGAGCAGCGCGAGGTCTGCCGGCTGGGCGAGAATGCGCCGCGTCCGGTGCGCTTTCGTTTGCTCGCGGCCACCCACCGCGACCTGGCCGCCGAGATCGACGCCGGCCATTTCCGCCTGGACCTCTATTACCGCATCGCCGTCGTGCAGCTGCAGATCCCGGCCTTGCGCGAGCGCAAGGGCGACATCGCGCTGCTCGCCCGCGCATTCGCCACCCGCTTCCAGCAGGAGCAGGGCAAGCTGCGCCGGGAGGTCGGCGGGGAGGTGCTCGACGTGCTGGCCGCGTATCCGTGGCCCGGCAACATCCGCGAGCTGCGCAATGCCGTGGAGAGTGCGGTCGCGCTGTCGCACGATGGCGTGGTACGCATCGACCGCCTGCCGGCCGCGGTGCGCGCCGCGGCCGCGGTGCGCACCGCGCCATCCGCGCCGGCGACGCTGTCGGAAAACGAGGCGGCGACGATCCGCCAGGCCATCGCCGCCAACGCCGGCAACCTCACACAATCGGCCCGCAGCCTGGGCATCGCGAAAAGCACGCTATATCTCAAGATGCGGCGCTACCGCATCTCCCGCGAAGGCCCGCGCGCCGCGCGGCATTAGTGGCTGAGCGCAACCCGGAGGCGCGATTCAGATCGACGGCGCGGGACGTGCCCTGGTCCTGACGGTTGGCGATGCGGGGCGGCTATGGCTCAGCAACGCAAACGGCTGGCTGCGCGAGCACTTCTTGCGGATCATCTTCTCTTGGCGGGTGCGTCTGACCTGCTCCCGGAAGATCCGCGCTGGTCAAGACCGGAGGCAAGCTTGCTTCACCGTGCCCCTGTCGTTTTCATCTTTGAATCTCACATAGCACGCGCTGGAAATATTAGCCGTGGCGATCCAATGCAGCCAAAATCGGGCCAATTTCCTCGAGCAATTCAGCTACAACGTTCCGCCGAAATCCAATGCGCGTTTCAAACCTACATTGTTCTCGGGGCCCCATCCGCAGCTTTTGCCGTAAAAATATTCGTTGCCTGACCATAGATCAGAGTAAGACCCCTTATTTCTGGTCGGGCCACTTCTTTAAATATCGTTCCTCTAGTTTTTCTGCGGACTTTAGAACACCACTCGCCTCACCGGGGAAAAAGGTAGCATAAACACGTGCCGCGATTTTCATCAAAGACACATAGTCGAACACTGAAATGCTTGAGGTTTCCATTTCACCCAAGAAAAAACTGACCTCATTGAAATCCTTGGGATCATCCCAGTCTTGATCAAGGGAATAGAAAAATCCTTCACTCACCGAGAAGCCGACCCCCTTCGAAGCGTCATGTATCAGCGCTGGAAAACTAGTCCTGCCCCTCGCGATAGAGGCCTTTATCAATTCGTAGAGGTCTTCATAATTCAGACCAGTTGAAGCAAATGACTCCTTGAGCCTTTCAAGTCAAGCTAAATTAGTCATCATTTTGTCCTGATTGTTTTACTGGTATGTGAACTTGGCATTGGCTTTTCGGCCCGTTGAGGTTAATACGATTTTTTCGTTTCGCTTGGCGCAAGATCAAATGCCAACAACGCCTCGTCAACCTTCATCCCAACGCGAGCGCACGCTTCAGATTGGCGGCTTGGATCACGCCCTAGTCGTGATGGTTGGCCTCGAGCGCGGCGTATTGCTCAGCAACGCAAACGGCTGGCTGCGCCAGCACCTCAACCGAAGAGCGTTTCATCAGACTACTGCAACGGGACAGATTCCATGGCGAGTCGATATCACATATGCCTCAAGCCCGTCGCGTTCAGGAACAATCCTCAGCCACCTACGCCTCTCAAACTCCAGAACAAGGACGCCCCCATCCTGAAGCGAAGCACTTGTCACCTGATGGTTAAGATAGTCATAGAGCAATTCGCTGGTGTGCGGACGCTCACCGTGCCCATGTAATTTTTTTCCTTGAATCTCACTTTTGAAAGGACACTGTATTAGGACAGTTGCACCATTCCCAAACATCAAAATTTGCGAACCAATGCCGACAGTCACGCCTGTAAGGACTGTTGACTGCAGTTCTGATAAATCTGCCTCATTAATCATGGATGCCCTCTCATCGTTTCGGTGGCACAGTTTTTGGGGGGTAATGGCACATGTGTTTCTCCCCTGGTGCCAGAGCCACCGGTCGCAGGGTTAATCGGCTGGCCTTTTTTTACACAAACTCAATAGCCATTGTCTAACCCAGGAACAGCTGCGGAGCCTGGAGGCATCAGTCGAATATAGATGCTGTCTGGAGCGGTTGGATCAGTGCCGGCGAGTAACAAGTGGTACTCCACGGAGTTTTCCGTGCTTTGCATTGAGGTTGAACAGCTTCCAACTTTTTGGGAGCAGTTCGTGGGCAGGGCTATTTTTTTCAGGTGAACTCTACCTTGCACTCAGACAGCGGGAATGAGCGGCCGTCCGAGATAACAAACTGATTGCCCTCTATTCGGGCCAGGAGTAAGCCAAGCCCTCTGGCACCTTCTTCTATATCCTTTTTCCAGCCGGCAAGATCGCCGTGGTAAATAGCCGCATGAAAGAGTGGGCCATTTGGGGGTGTAATAGAACATCCTGCTTCATTGATACCGCCATTGGTCGCATTCGGTGGCTCAGTAAAGCACGTTAGGTTCTTGAACTGCTTCCTAAAATTACTTTTTCCATCATCGGAAAAATAAATAGCATCCCGACTAGATACACCATCAGTTCCAGGAACAACCCTGGCGTCCGCTCTTTCCAGCTTTCCACCAATAATTCGCTCCAACTCTTTGATTCTGTCGCTCATGACGCCACCTCAATGCTTCACTGGAGTAATGGAAAAACGTGAACTTTGTCACGCCCGATTCGGTGAAAATTTAAGCGTAATATTCCGCCAGCTCGGGGCCGTTCGTATGCGCTGAGGCGAATCGCTTGGCGGACAGGACCTCGCACTGCACCCGAAAGTCCGCTTGTCGCACCATCGAGCACCAACAATGCTGACCTTCTCCCAGAAGGCCGCAAAAAGGGTTCAAAAACGCCCCATATTTAGCCTTTGCATCTAAATTTGCCTCTTAGTTTTCAGGATAAAAGAAATCTATATTTATTTTGGATTTAACTAAGTCCAAGACCACTTCTAAGCCATTCCATGCTGGCAGGCCTCCGGTAAGTTTATTTTCAACATGCCAAAGGCGCAGCTCTGTTAAGAGATCTAAAATATCTGTATTCGCTCGCCCGCCCGCCGTGAACCAAGCAACGTTGCCCTGTTCATCAACATAATCATACTCATATTCACAGCTATCTCGCTCTCGGGATAACTGTGCGCGCATTATGATTTTACGAGCTCCGTCGGGAGCGACTTCAAATAAAATTCTGCCGATTTCATTGTAAATGTCATCATCATTGCGCATTAATTTCCACCCGGCGAGTTTTTAAATACAAGTTCTTTTGGGCGAGCGCCGCCTATTGAATATTCCACATTAAAGCTATCTGGCCGAAGACTTTTTCCAGAATTCACAGGTTCAATCTTTACACCAACCTGTTTGCCCTCCTTACCTTTCTCCGCTGTTTGTGTCGTACGTCCCCTCTCAGATTCTCAAGCCGGGGCAGAATTCAGCCAGAGCGACGTTCAGCGCGCGCCGGGTCGGTGTTCAGACCGACCCCCGCGCACGCTCAGGTTGGCCGCGGTCACGCCCTGGCCCTGGTGGATGGTGTCGAGGGCGGCGTATGGCTCCGCATCCCCGGGTTCCGGCGCGTGCCGTACTCATCCCAGGCGATTGGCGTCGATTGAGAGACGGACGGCCATGATCCTGAGCCAGACCGAGCGCTGTGAACGCGTCATGCAGCGATCAATGCCATCGCCAGTCAACGTCTGGAAGGGCCGGAGCCCGATGCCGAGGGGATCCAGCAACCGGTGGCCGTTGCCGAGAATGGATTGGGTCTTCCTCAGAGGCCGACAGTCCACTATGCCGAATACGTTCATCCCACTCCGGGTATTTCCGGGCCTGGGCCTCAACGACTAGTCGTTGGGAAAGGAGGGGAGGTGTACTACACGGCAGACCATTACAAGACCTTTTATCAAGATTGCAAAGTAGGTGAAGAAAATGGTGCCATTTACATTTACTGAAAACAGTCCTTCATATGATGCGTCTAATGTTTTTTATGCTCGTATTGATCCGGAAGCTAGTTCGGCTGATGAGTTGTTGAAGTCTCTGTATTACATTCTTTGGTTTCCGGGATACTTCGGGTTCAATTGGGATGCGCTATACGACTGTTTGAGGGACCTGAGCTGGATACCTTGCGAAAAGGTTGTTTTGGTACACGAGTCGCTGCCTAAACTAAAAAAAGAGGACCTTCGTGTGTATCTGGAGGTGCTTCGCGATTCTGTCCTAGATTGGCGCGTAGGGGAGGAACACGTGTTGGAAGTGAATTTTCGTTCACGGGATGAGTACGTCATCAGATCTATTCTGAGCAAAAAGGTATAACTTGGTCGAATAGATCATTCGTCTAGACATTTGATCGACGCGGTGAAAGGGGTGACTAACCGCCCTGCGCCCCACGCGCCTGATGGCGCTGCGCGCCGGGCAGGTGGTGGCGTAAGCACCCCTGTCAAGTAGACATCGGTTGATAGATCATCGGAGCAAGGGGTAGCCGGGGCATGAATGGCACCGGCGGGAGGCCACCCAGCGATTCGTGCGAGCGGTACTGGTTGTAATCGTCCAGCCATTGATCCCACGATCGTGTGCATTGCGGCGCGAGCCGCTTCCGCCTGCGGCCCTTTTCCCAGTGCCGAGATGATCTCCTTTACCTGGGACGCCGCCAACCCTTGCAAGTAGTTGACCGCGACAGCCTGTATCGCGTCACCGGCGGCGCCGGTCACATTGCCGCTGACGCTCCACAGAAAACACAGCCTGACACCTTATTTCAGAAAATTCTTATTCCACCACCAAATACGGCATAGTTACATTGGTTTCTCATTTTCATGTAGAACTAAAAATTTTGTTTTATTAAATGAATTCTTCATCAATTCAACGACTTTAGGGATCTGATCCGCAGCGGCCTTTTCATTGAGCCTAACCATGAAGAACGACCGAGCATGCATACCATATCCGAGAGAAATTTCCTTATGGAATTCATTAGCCTCAGACACCTTAGAAAGTAAAAATTTTCTATCAAAGAGCTTCCAATGGACTTTAGCCAAGGAACCGAGTATGACCTCGGACTCACGAGGCGAGGCTGAGGAATAACAAAACAAGTCAATCGCCATCTTAATTCCTTTTAATACTTAGCCTAACAACAGCACCCGTCTTGTCTATTGCAATCACCTGCTTCAATCCTGGGATTGGATAGTTGGTGAGTTGAGTTTGTAGCGCATCGGGCGTTGCCGAGCTATCGGTCAAATTAACAACTATATTATCAGCCTGCCCTTTGGCTACCTTATCGGAAATGTTGTACGCAATATTTCTAACATTTCCAGTTGACGGAGCATAATTGTCGAAAATTTGACCATTGACCAAATAATCGGGATTTTTAGGGCCAGGAACAACAGGGTTTTGTATAACTTCGAAGCCATTCTTTGCCAGAGCAATTGCGCTCTGGTTTTCCAATTCAAGCGACCGGGTGGTTACCTCATCGGATAATGGAGGAATGCGTGTTGGTAGCCCCGAAAGCGAGCCCTTGTTTGCACCCTCGCTCGGTATGAGCTGAGGCCCTTGCTGCTCAGGCAAAGGCGTGACGCTGCCACCTTGATGCTTGTTTGAGTCAGCCTGAAGCCCCGGCGTGCCAAGGTTGCCCTGATCGGATTCATACCCCGGTGTCTGCTCCGATTGCCGCGAGTCTCCTGGATAGCCTGGTACCCGCGTATCTCCACCCGGCGGCACTGCAGGAGTCTCCAGCGGCCCAGCCGCCCCCTCCGGCCCGGAATCCGTTCCAAATAGCGCGTTCCACGCCCGAGTCAGTCGAAGCGCAATGTTGTCGTCTGCACTGAGCTCGTCTCCCGAATCTGAGCCCAGCCGCTGACGATTGGTGTCTCCCGCCCCGGTTCCGCGCTTGCCCACTCCGCCAAGCGCGCCACCCGAACCTGCCATCCCTGGCAACGGCAGCGCAAATTGATTGTTCTCCAACTCTAACCGTGCCGAATTGTTCACCGCTGCCACGGCGTTGGAATCCAACACCGCAGTCATTCCGGCCAGTAGGCTAGTCACCAAATTAATGCGCGCTTCGCGTTCCACCGGAGCGAGCTTGCCCGCAGGTTCACCAAAAGCCTGATCTATGAGTTGGCTGACAAAAATGCCAGTCGACGCACCCGCAGCGCCAGCGCCGCAATTGGTGCTTCTCGCCGCAGCGCCCGCGCATGCCACCAGCGCATGGAACGCCACTTGTCCGGGGGATCCGTCGCCGCCGAGTAGCGGTGCAATTTCCTTGATTTTGGCTGCCCCCAAGCTCTGCAGGTAATTCACGGCCGCAGCTTGCAATAATTCTCCCGCGCCGCCCGTCACGTTTCCACTCACAGCTAGCGTCACGGCAGCCAGCGCTTCCCGATACGTGCCACCAGGTGCCCACTGCTTGACCTGCTCGTACTGAGCTCGCAATTGGTCCCTACCTGGCCCTTCAGGAGCGGTATCTAGCGCCTCCTTGATGGCTTTGGCTTCCTTGGCCCGATTCGTCAGGAACTGCCCCACCTGCCGCTGAGACTCCGACACAATCTCGAACCCCGCCTCGATCTTCTCCTTGTCAAAGATCGGCTTGAGTGCGTTCAAGGTATCGGACGACGTGTCGTGGTTGAGCGAGGCGAGCGTCTCGGTTGCCGTCATTCCGGAGAGATCCTGCTGAGCGACGGCATCGCGGATGAGCTCCGTACCGCCGCTGATCGCGCTGTACGTGGTCGAGCGGTCTCGGCCACGGGCGGCGCTCGCCGCCGGGGTTCCCATCCCCGGCCCGCCCGATGTCTGGGGCACGCTCGTGCCCGGCTGCGCCTTGGAGCCGCTGGCCACGTTGCCCTTGGCGTCCGTACCCAGGCCAGCATTCTTGCCGCCCGAGCCGCCCCACCCGTACCCGCCACTGATCCCGACCTGGCTCGCCTTGTAGCGGGCGCTGTTCTTCACGTTCTCGGTCAACAGCGTGCCCGTCGCCAGCGTGTTTCGCCCGTCGGCCACGGCCTGGCCGCTGCTGGCGATGAGCCCGCCGATCAGCGTCGTGTTGTTCCTGACACCGACGTTGAAGCCGCCATCACCTGCCTTCAGGCCCGCCTGCTCCGAGGCTGACTTGAAGTTGCTCTTCATCTGGCCTTGCGACACGTTGCCGGAGATGCTGCTGGTGCAATAGCCATAGCAAAGACTGCCTGCGATGCCGGCGCTTTGCTGTTTGGACGCGTAGGTGCTGATGTCCTGCAAGGTCTCGATGCGCAGGTTGTTGCCTACCGACGCCACGATCCGATCTGCCTGGCCGACGGCGCCGATCAGCGACGTGTCGCGACCGGACTGCAGGCCAAGCACCTTGCCCGCCGTGACGGTGCTGCTGCTCCAATGGATGTCCTTGCCATCTGCCTTGCCGCGCGCGCCACCGGCCGCGACGTTCAGCGTGAAGCCCAGCCCCCGTGAGCCCGCCGTCACACCGACGCCGATACTGGCGTTGGTGCGCTTGTTCGTGCTGTGCTGCACGGAGGTGTTCCGGGCGGCCCGCAGGACAATGTCACCGTCCGCCTTGATGGCGACGTTGTTGCCGGCCGACAGGCTCGATCCCGTCACCGTCACGTTGGAGGCCTGGCCGCCGCCTTTTGCGAGAACGGTCAGGTCGCCTTCGGCGGCCGCGGTGGACCCGCGAACCGACGAGGATTCCCGCTTCGTGGTGCTTTGGCTCTTGCTCGATCCCAGGTCGATGCTGATGTTCAGGCCGCCCGCCGCGCGGGGGTCTGCCTGGATCGCGTCATGGGCGTTGACGCCAGCCCACCCTGTCGTGGCCAGGGCCAGCCCCTGCATGACCTTGTTGTCGGTCCTGCCCGCCGCGTCGCCCATCTTGCCGGCGGTCTGCATCGCACTCACGATAGGCGTGCTTGCGTTGATGCTGAACCCGCTCTGCTTGACCTCGTGATACGCCTTATCGCTGGCAGTATCGGCGACCGCCCCGATACGCACGTCTCGCCCGATCATGGCGACGTCGCCCTGCCGCGCCAGCACATTGCTGCCAACGATGTTCAGGGAACGACCGGCGTTGATCAGCGTATCGCCTTGAACGCTGCCGACGGTGCTTGCGGTGTGGAACACCCTGGTGCCGTCGAGAATGTCGGTCTGCTTGCGGGTGCCGTAGCTCAACCCGCCCATCGCACCGAACCCGGACTTCTTGATGTGCTCGTAGTCGTAGTTGGCCGAAGAGTTTTCGCCTGCAACGATATCGACGTCGCGCCCGCCAGACATCACCAGGTCGCGTTGCGCGCCGACATTCGAGCCAACGACGTTGACATCCCGGCCGGCCATCGCCATCGTGGTGTCGCCGGTGAAGGTTGAAGCCACGCCCGCGGTCCACGACGCTTCCTTGATGCGATGCGTCGTCTTGCTGGACCAGAACCCCCTCGTCTTGTAGTAGATCTCGTTGTACGTATACCCGCTGGAATCCCCCGCCAGCACATCGATGTTGCGTCCCGCACCCATCGCCAGCTGCTTGTCGGAAGACACTTGCGCGGCAATCGCCTTGATGTCCTGCGCGGCCATCAGCGTCAGGTTTCCGGCCGCGGCAATGCGGGTGCCGACGTCTTCCGTCGTGCGCATCTCCGACCGGTTCTTTTTGCCGAAGTTGAACGACTCCGCGTAGTTCGTGCCGGCGGCGGTCAGGTTGATGGCCACGCCCGCGCGGATGCTGGCGTCGCGGGTGGCGGCGATGGCCGCGGCCTGGGCGTTGACGTCACGGCCCGCCTGCACGTTCAACGTACCGGCATCGATGCGCGCCACCCCGTCAATGAGGGTGTTGCTGATGCCGCCGCGAACATTCGATTGCGTGCTGGAGGTGAGCGTGATGTCGCGGCCCGCCGTCAGCGCGATCGCGTCTCCCTTGAGCAGCCCCGCCAGATTGTCGATGTCGTTGCGCGCATGCAGGTTGACCGTCTTGCCCTGGATCGTACCCACGGTGTTGCGCACGTTCTGCGCATCGACCACCAAGGCATTGCGCGCGATGATGGCGCCGCTGTTGTCCACGCCGCCCGTCGTGCTGATCTGCGTGTCGCGGCCGGCCATCAGCGTGCCGTCGCCGCGCAGGTCGCCCGGCTTGACGGCCAGGTAGACCTGCGGGGCCAGCACCTGTTGCTGCGTGCCGTCGGGCAGCGTCACGGTCTGCGCCACCATCCAGACGATGTCGCGGGTCAGGCGCCGCAGTTGCTCCACGGTCAGGGCGGTGCCCACCGACAGGCTGAACGCGTTGGCGAAGTCGGCGCCCGCCGACAGCAGCGCCTTGTACTGGGTTTCGTTGTCGGTGTAGTCGCCGACGAAACGCTGGCCGGTGGCCAGCATGACCTGCTCGGCGACCCGCTTCTGCTCGTAGAAGCCATCGCCCAGGCGCTTGAGAATGTGGCCGGGATCCTGCTTCAGTTTCTCCAGCAGGAAATCGCTGGACACCACGGTGCGCGCACCAATGAACCGGCTGTCGGTGGCGATAAGGTAGGGCGCGTCGGGCGCCGTGATGACCTGGTACCGCTTGCTGCTGGGAAGAGTCGGCGGCAGCACCACGATGGCGATGGTCTGCCTGCCGGGCAGCGTGATACGCGTCAGCGTCGCAGGCGGCAGCGTCTGGTCGACGGTGCTGCCGTCGGGTTGGCCGGACGGTGCGACCGCGGCGCCGCCGCGCGCCGCGCCCAGGCCGGTCTCGATGCGTTCGGCCTGGACGGTGGCGTTGTAGTCGGAACGGTTGTACTTGCGGGAGTCGTTCTTCTCGTAGGTGTAGGCCATGGTGCCGACACGATCGACCGTGCGCAGCCCCTCGGCGCCGACGTTGCTCAGCGTGCCGCCCTCGGTCTTCAAGGTGCCGCCGGCGAGGATGCGGCTCCTGTCGTTGATGATGTTGCCCGACAGGCGGGCGTTGGCGCCCACGATGATCTTGCCCGGATCGCTCTGCGTGATGCGGGTCTCGCGCGCGATCTCGGTCACCTGATAGAAGGTGAAGTCCTTGATCATGCGGCTGTTGCGGAAGTCGGCGTTGAAGGCCTTGATCTTCTGGTTCAGCGTGTCGTAGAGAACCAGGTCGTGGTCGTACCGGGCCTGTTGCTGGGCCAGGTCCGCGGGGCAACGCCGGCCGCAGGCGTCGGGCGACGGCGGCCGCCGTATGCCGCTGGGGCGTTCCACGTCGAATACGGCCCAGATCTTGGCGTCTGGTTCGTAGCGGAACTGGGCGGGGCGGGTATGGCAATCGCCGGCATCGCCGCCGCCGCAGTGATAAGTCTCGGGAACGTACGCCAGGCCGATCGGCGCGCTGACGCCCGCGCGCCCCTGCTGGTCTCGTTGGATGTTGCTGTAATCAAACGGCGGCCCGTACCGGCTTTCCGGATAACGCGCCGACGGCATCAGCAGGCGCCGTTCGTCGTACGGCCCCATCCAGCTCGGATCGCGGCCGCAGATGGACTTGACGGTATTGCAGAACCACATGCCCGTGCCATCGACGATGTCGGTGGTGCCGTCCAGGCGATAGAACCACTTGGTTTCGCGGCTGACCTCGGCAGTTTCGCTGGCGAAGTGCAGGTTGCGATTCCGGATGCTGGCGGCGGCGATGTCCGCGTTGCGCGCGGCCTCGAGGGTGGCCGATTCGTTGGCCAGCAGCGTCGCCTGCCCGGTCGCCTTGCCGGTGCCGTCCAGTGCGCCGCCGATCCGCAGGTCGCCCGCCGCATGGACCAGCGCATGTTCGCGGTTGGTCAGCGTGCCCACGCCCAGGTCCGCGTCGCCACGAGAGGCGATGACGGCGTTGGGCTCGTTCTGCAGCAGCGGCGTCCGGATGCCGACGCGGTCGCCATAAATGCGCCCGGTATTGACCAGGTTGCCAGCGGTGATTCGGGTGTAGCCGCCGTCCATCAGGCCGGCGGTGGCCAGCGGGCCGCCGATGAGCAGTGCATTGTTGCGCACCGCAATCAGTTCACCGCCGGCACGGTTGGTGAGCGTATCCGCCGCTATCTTCAGGTCCCGGCCCGCGTGGATCTTGCCGTCGTTATCGAGCGTTCCGGTGGTCAGCGCCAGGTCCTGTCGCGCGCCGATGGTGCCGCCGGTGTTGTCGATCGCGCCGACGGTCCGCAGGTCCAGTGCGCCAACGCTGGCGATCTTGCCGCCCGTGTTGTTCAGGCTGGCCGCGCGCAAGGCCACCGAGCCGCCATAGGCCGAGCCGGCGCGATGGGTGATGGCGCCCCTGGCGTCCAGGGTCAATGCGCCACCGGCGACGAACTTGCCGCCCGACAGGTCGAGCGCGTTCGCGGAGACGGTGGCATCGCCGCCGGCCACCAGGGTGCCGGGGTTGAGCAACTGCTCAACCTGCGCGCTCAGCGCGCCACGCGCACGGATGGCGCCGTCCGCTTGCAGGCCCGCCGTGAGTGCGCCACGGTTTTCAAACTGGTGCGCCTCGATGCGGGTGTCGGCGGCCGAGGACATGGCGTTGTCGTTGACGAGCTTGCCGCCGGCAGTGAGCGCCAGCGTGCCCGCTGCCGCGACGGTGCCGCCGTTGACGACGTCGCGAGCGCTTCGTACCGACAGGTCGGTGGCGGCCTGCACGCGGCCCGATGGCAGGATCCTGACGTCGCCGTTGGCGCTGACCGTCAGCCTGCCGGTCAGCGCCGCCAGGTTGCCGCCGATGTTCACGCCAACCCCGGCCTCCGTGCCGATGAGGCGGATGCTGTTGGCGTACATGCCTCCCAGCGCAGCGACGTCCAGCGCCACGGCTTCGCCCGCCCCGGCGCTGGTCAGGGCCGAGACGTCGATACCGTCATGGCCGACGCGCGCCGCTCCTGCCACCACGTTCAGGCGATCCGCCCAGACCTGGGCGTTTATTTCCAGCGTGCGGGCCAGCAGATCCAGCTGGCTGAGATTGGCGCCGTACAGGCCCGCGCCTTCGATGGCCAGGCGCCCACCGGCAATCTCGAAAGCCAGCGTGCCATCCGGGCCGCTGACCGGCTTGCCGGTGGTGAGCGTGGCGCGGTTGGCGTTCATGAAGCCGCAACCGTTGCACGTGATGCCCGCGGGATTGGCAACGATGACGTTGGCGCGGTTGCCCGCCACTTCCAGCATCCCCATCAGCTGCGACGGGTTGGGCGCCGTCACCTGGTTCAGGATGGTGGTGGCACGCTGGTTGCCCAGCATCGGATTGCCCGCCACCTGTCCGGCCACTTGCGTCTGGCTGGCCGCGCCGCTGTTGTTCAGCACCACGCCCGAGGGGCCGACGTTGAACCGGACGAACCGGTTGTTCGAGACGCCTCCGGCCGTAGGCGGCGCGACGTTGATCACCGGCACGCCGTTGCTGATCCCGACGACAGGCTTCTGGCCTGACACGCGCTTGTCCACGGTGATGGGCAGCGTCTGGGCCAGGACGGGGGCCCATATCTGCGTGATCAGCACGGACCCAACGACTGCGGAGCGAAATCTGGACATGATGAGACGGCCCCCGATAACGTGAAACAACGTGTCCGGCGCGGGCAGCGCGCGCTGGACAAGCCCCATTCAGAACTCGAACATCAGCGTGGCGGCAAGGACCGTGCTCTGGGCCTTGAGGTTGTCAGGCTTCTTCAGGGGCCAGCCGAGCGAGAGGTCGTAGCTGGCGCTGACCGCGCTTGCGACACCGGGCAAGGCGACGCGGCCGCGTAGCCCCGCCACCGCGCCGACCAAGGTGCGACTGGCCAGGGTTTGCGCGCTCGGGCCGCCGACGTGGCCGACGTCAAGGCCGATGTACAGCTGCTGGCCCGGCAGGCGCGCCAGATTCAGCGAGAGGTCGTTTCGCAGCGTCCAGCCGTCTTCCGCGGCGAGCGTCATCTGGCCATCGAAGCCGCGCACCGCGTAGCGGTTGCCGATGGTGAAGAAGTCGGCCGGCACGACCGGCGTCATGGCGTGCTGGATCTGCCAGTTGGCCTGGTAGGCCAATGCCTGGCCGGCCAGCGTGAAGGGCAGGTAGAGGCCGGCGTTGGCTGTGAGGATGGTGCTGCGGCCGTTCCAGTCGGCGTCGCCGTAGACGTAACCGGGCTGGTCGGACAGCTGCGGCAGGATGCCGCGCACGCCGCCGCCGATGTCCAGCACCATCCGGTCGATGTATTGGCGATGGCTGTAGCTGAACTCGTAGCCGACCACGTCCCGCCGCTGCACGTCGATGTCGACGTCGTTGAGGGTGCTGTTGGTGTGTTTGCGCAGGAACTTCAGCGTGGTCGTGCCCTTGTAGCTGGCGCCGCGGTAGGGCACCCACGACACGCCCATCTCCCACTGCTCGCTGGTGCCGCCGTAGACGATGGGTTCGTCGAAACCCGCCACGGTCTGGCGATAGCGCGACATGCTGGCACCGGCGAACAGGGCCAGGTAACCGAATGGGATGCTGTAGTTGACCGAGGCTGCGCGCGAGCCCGCCTCGTGGTTGCGCAGGTTGGCGTTGGCTGTCGAGGAAACAGCCAACTGGTCGTACAGGAACAGCGGGGAATCGAGGGTGACGCCGGCGTTGACCTGGTTTTTGCCGGTGGATGCCATGCCGGCGTTGTCAGCGCCCAGGTAGGCATGCCAGCGCCTGCCGGTGCCGGGCTTGATGATGATGTCGGAGTCGCCCAGCTCGGGGCCGGGGGCCACGTCGATGCGGGCGTCGCCCTGGCCGGCCAGCCGGCGGATGTTCTCCAGCGCCTGATCGAGGTCGCGCTGGTTGACTTCGCCACCGGGCCAGGCGGGCAGGGCGGTGCGCCACCAGCCGGGCGCGCCCTCGCTCCTGACCGCGGAGATGCGGCCGGGCACGTAGCGCAGCGCCAGCGTGCCGGTGGCCAGCGACTGTTCGGGCACCAGCACCCGCGCGGTGATCAGGCCTCGATCGATCAGGCGCGCCATCAGGTGTTCCTGCAGCACGCGCAGGCCTTGGCCGCCCACGCACCGGCCCTGCGCCGCCGCGCTGTCGCGGCGCAGGGCGGCGGGGGGTGGAGCGCCGTCCCAGACCACCTGGTCCAGCGTGAAGCACGGAGACTCCACCGGCAACACCAGCGCCTCTTCGCCCGCGGCGGGCGTGGACAGCACGTCAGGCCGCGCGGCGGCGCGGGCGCGCTGGGCATCGAGCTCTTGCGCCTGGCGGCGTTCGATGTCAGTGGTGCGCGCCGCGGCATCCGCGGCCAGGGGTTGCGCGGCCAGGGGAGACAGGCATGTCAGGGGCGAGATTGCCGACACGCACAGCGCCGCGCACGAAAGTGGCTTCGGCCGAAGGCGGCGTCGCGGCACGAGGATAGGCGCTTGATTCATGTCGACACCGGCCGCCTTGCGGCCGTCGCGGGAGGGGGATCACATCGCCTTTCTCCGCTGTTTGTGTCGTACGTCCCCTCTCAGATTCTCAAGCCGGGGCAGAATTCAGCCTGAGCGACGTTCCGCGCGCGCGGGATCGGTGTTCAGACCAACCCCAGCGCACGGTTCAGGTTGGCGGCGTTGGTCACGCCCTGGTCCTGGTAGTTGGTGTTGAGCACCACGTGGGTCTGGCCGCTGCGCTCGGCCAGCGCGGCGATGCGGCGCGCGAGGTCGGCGATTTCTTCGGGCGTGTACTCGTATTGGAAGCGCGACGAGGATGCGCCCGCGCGGGTGTTCCAGCTTGCCGCGTTGCGGCCGTGCAGCCGCACCAGCGCCAGCGCATCGGAGGTGGTTTCCCACACGGCGGGCACGGTGTTGTCGAAGCCCTGCGGCGCATCGACCACCGTGTGCACCACGCCCAGGTCGCGCTCGAACGCCAGCGTCTCGCGCGTGGCGTGGGCGCCGTCGAACCAGCTGCGATGGCGAAACTCCACCGTGGTCGGCACCTCGCGCGCATGGCGGATCGCCGCCCGCACGCGCGCCATGCCGCGCGCGTCGCGCCGCACCCAGGGCGCGAACTGCAGATGCAGCGCGCCGAGGCGGTCGGCCTGGCGCAGCGGCTCGAGCGCCATCAGCTGCCGGTTCCAGATCTCCGCGAGCCATTCGGGCGGCACCTGGTTGTCGTAGAGCACGGCGGAGTCGGGCGCGTCGTCCAGGCCCAGGTCGCGCCGCATGTCGCGCGGCAGCGCGGCGGCCGGCGTGGCGTGGCCGGTGAACAGCCGGAACGCCTTCATGTTGAACACGAAGCCGGGCGGCGTGCGCTGGGTCCAGGTGTGCGAGACGGCCGGGTCGGCGAGGGCGTAGAAGCTGGCGTCTGCCTCGACCAGACCGAAGCGCGAGGCGTAGAAACGCAGCCGGCTGGCGGCGTCGCGTGCCTCGGGCGGGTAGAAGCGGCCGCAGGCCAGCAGGGTGGGGTCGGTCCAGGAGGCGGTGCCGGTGAGAATGCGGGCGGACATGGCCGGGGGCAAATCTGGGTTAAATTAATCTGTATAAATATACAGTTATCCGCCCGTCGTTCCGAATTCCTTCGCTTCATGTCCCATCCCGATCAGCCGGCCCCGCCCGACCTTACGCCGCCCGCCCCGCATGCCGCGGACACGGGCGCAGCCGCCCACCGCGAGCGCGCCGCCCCTGATGCCACCGCGGGCGGCGCCGACCGCGCGCCGGCCGACGCCGCCGCCACCGACCCGCTCGGCGACCTGAATGCCGAGCAGCGCGCGGCCGCCGAGTTCGGCGTGGCGCCCGGGGCCGCGCCCGGCCAGGCGCTGCTGGTGATCGCCGGCGCGGGCTCGGGCAAGACCAACACGCTCGCGCATCGCGTGGCGCACCTGATCCGCAACGGCGCCGACCCGCAGCGCCTGCTGCTGCTGACTTTCTCGCGCCGCGCGGCGCAGGAAATGGAGCGGCGCGTGGGTGGCGTGCTGCGCAAGCTCATGCGCCTGGGCGCGAGCCAGCACGCGCCGTCGCTGCCGTGGGCCGGCACCTTCCACAGCGTGGGCGCGCGCCTGCTGCGCGACTGCGCCCATCGCATCGGCCTGGCCGAGGCCTTCACGGTGCACGACCGCGCCGACGCCGAAGATCTGATGGGCATGGTGCGCCACGAGCTCGGGCTGTCCGCCACGCAGAATCGCTTTCCGCTCAAGGGCACCTGCCTGTCGATCTATTCGCGCGTCATCAACAGCCAGCTGCCGCTGGGCGAGGTGCTGGCGCAGGCGTTTCCCTGGTGCGCCCAGTGGGAGGCCGAGCTCAAGCGCCTGTTCCAGGCCTACATGCTGGCCAAGCAGGACCAGCAGATCCTCGATTACGACGACCTGCTGCTGTATTGGGCGGAGATGATGCAGGAGCCCGCGCTGGCCGCCGACATCGGCGGTCGCTTCGATCACGTGCTGGTCGACGAATACCAGGACACCAACCGGCTGCAGTCGTCCATCCTGCTGGCGATGAAGCCCGACGGCCGCGGCCTCACGGTGGTGGGCGACGACGCGCAGTCCATCTATGGCTTTCGTGCCGCCACGGTGCGCAACATCCTGGACTTCCCGCAACAGGTGGGGGCGGGTGCGCACGTCATCACGCTCGAACGCAACTATCGTTCGACCCAGCCCATCCTGGACGCCTCCAACGCCGTGATCGCGCTGGCGCCCGAGCGCTACGCCAAGGAGCTCTGGACCGACCGCGCGTCGAGCCAGCGGCCCGAGCTCGTGAGCGTGAGCGACGAGGCCGGCCAGGCGCGCTGGGTGGCCGACCAGGTGCTGGCGCGGCGCGAGGAAGGGCAGACGCTCAAGTCGCAGGCCGTGCTGTTCCGCACCGCCAGCCACAGCGCCGCGCTCGAGCTCGAGCTCACGCGCCGCAACATTCCCTTCGTCAAGTTCGGCGGCCTGCGCTTTCTCGAGGCAGCGCACATCAAGGACCTGCTCTCGCTGCTGCGCTGGGCCGAGAACCCGCGCTCGCGCATGGCCGGCTTCCGCGTCACGCAGCTGGTGCCGGGCGTGGGGCCGGCGACCGCCGGCAAGCTGATGGACGCGCTGGCCGAGTCGGCCGATCCGCTCGCCACGCTGAGCGCCTTCAAGGTGCCGGCCGCCGCCAGCGAAGACTGGCAGGCGCTGGTGCAGGCCTACGCGCGCCTGCGCTCGCCGCAACTGGGCTGGCCGGCCGACGTGGAGGTGGCTTTGGGCTGGTATGGCGAGCTGCTCGAGCGCCTGTTCGACGATGCGCGCGTGCGCCGTGCCGACCTGGAACAGCTGCAGCGGCTGGCGGGCGGCTATCCCACGCGCGAACGCTTTCTCACCGAGCTCACGCTCGACCCGCCCTCGGCCACCAGCGACGAATCCGGCACGCCGCTGCTCGACGAGGACTACATGATTCTCTCCACCATCCATTCGGCCAAGGGGCAGGAGTGGAAGGCCGTCTACCTGCTCAACGCGGTCGACGGTTGCATCCCCTCGGACATGTCCACCGACACGGCCGAGGAGATCGAGGAAGAGCGCCGCCTGCTGTACGTGGCGATGACGCGGGCCCGCGAGCGGCTGCAGATCGTCGTGCCGCAGCGCTTCTACGTGCACAACCAGACCGGCATGGGCGACAAGCACGTGTACGGCGCCCGCACGCGCTTCATCACCGACGCGATGCTGCCGATGTTCGAACACCTGCCCAAACCGCCCGACCTGCCGTTCGATCGCGGCCGCGGCCTGGGCGCGGCGGGGGCGCCCGCGATCGACGTGGGGCAGCGCCTACGCAAGCTGTTCTCCTGAGCTATCATGGGCCGGAGGCCGGCGCAGACAAAGACGCGCCCGGCCCGCCCAGTCAAAGGAGGGCGTATGCCAACAGAGAATCCGGTGGCCGATACGCCGCAGGTCCCCGCCGCCGCGCCACCGGTGCCCACCGAGGTCGTGGCCTCGGTGGCCTATGCCAACGGCCGCCGCGCGCGTGACGTGGCGCTGGCCGACATCGGCGAGTATGCGCACGGCGATCACGACATGCTCTGGATCGGCCTGCGCGATCCCAGCCCGCAAACGCTCGCCTACGTCGCCGACACGCTCGGCGCCTGCGACAAAAACCGCGAAGAGATGCTGGAGCCGCACCGCCGGCCCAAGATCATCGACTACGGCAACATGGTGCTGGTGGTCGCGATCACGGTCGAGGTCGAGGCCGACCGTCCCGTGTTCGGCGAAACCCAATACCTCATCGGCGAAGGCTTCCTGGTCACGGTGCGCCGCGGCGCGCTGTCGGCCCACACCGCGCTGCGCGAGCGCCTGGAGGCCGCGCCCGAGATCCTCAAGCGCGGCAGCGACTACGTCGTCTCCGAACTGCTCGACTGGCTGGTCGACCGCTACGTGGTGGCGGTCAACAAGCTCGAACACGTGGTCGAGAACGCCGAGCAGAAGCTCCTGATCCGCGGCGCCAAGGATTCGGATATCCGCCGCCTCTACCGCCAGCGGCGCGACCTGCTGCGCATCCACAACGCCATCGCACCGCTGGCCGAGATCTGCCGCCGTCTCTCGCGCGTCGAGATGTCGGCCGTCGACGAACACGCGCGGCCCTATTTCGGCGAGGTGGCCGACCGGGTGCTGCGCGTCGACGAGCTGATCAGCGCGCTGCGCGAGGCGCTGGCCTTCGCCTTCGAGGCCAGCCTCATGATCGGCCAGGGCCAGCAGAACGACACCACGCGCAAGCTGGCCTCCTGGGCCGCCATCCTGGCCGTGCCCACGGCGGTGGCCGGCATCTACGGCATGAACTTCGAATACATGCCCGAGCTCAAGACCCACTGGGGCTACCCGGTCACGCTCGCCACCATCGCCGCGCTCTGCGGCGTGCTGTACTGGCGTTTCCGCCGCTCCGGCTGGCTGTAGGGCATCCGCGCGCCGCCGCCTCCCCGGCGGCGGCCAGCCGTGGCACACTTCGGACGTTTCCATCTCCGAGTCCGTCCATGGCCCGTCGCCGCGGCCCCGCGCCCCTCCCGAACCGCCTCGTCCGCCGTTTCGCGCCGGCGCTGGCCGCGCTGCTGATCGCGTTCGTCGGCAATCTGGTTTACCGCGGCGCGGAGCGCGGCCAAGCCGATGCGCCGGCCCCCTCGCAGCGCGGGCCGGCCGCGCCCGGAGGCGGCGGCGCGGTGCCCGGGCAGGCCGTGCCCGCCGGCCGCTACACGCTCACGGGCACCGTGGTGAACGTGGCCGACGGCGACACGGTCACGCTGCGCACGGCCCAGGGCCAGCGGCGCGTGCGCCTCGACAGCATCGACGCCCCCGAGACCGGCCACGGCGCCGACCAGCCCGGCCAGCCCTACGCGGAGGCCGCGCGCAAGCACCTGGCGGAGCTCGTGGCCGGGCGCGAGATCACGGCGCAGTGCTACGAACGCGACCAATACGAACGCGAGCTCTGCGCGCTGATGCTGCCCGACGGCAATTCGGCCAACCGCGCCATGGTCGCGGCCGGCTACGCCTGGGCCTACACGGCCCGGCGCGGCGACTACCTGCGCGACCAGGCGCTGCCGGCCCTGCAGCGGCAGGCGCGCGACGCCGGACGGGGCCTGTGGCAGGGTAAGCAGCCCACCGAGCCCTGGAAGTGGCGCTACGACTGCTGGAAACAGCGCCAGTGCTGAGCGCCACGGGCGGGCTAGCCCCGATTCGGACGGACGTCCGGCTTTGCTATGCTTTGCGCCAGCATTTACCAGGAACGCATCGATGAATCTGAAGTGGCGGCTGGGCGCGACGCTCATGGTCCTTGCCGGGCTGTTGGCGGGATGCTCGCGAGAAAACCCCATCAACAGTCCGTACGCGGCCGGCGCCATGGCCGAGAATGCGCTGTACACGGCCTTCGTGAAGCGCTCGCCCAAGTATCTCGATCCGGCGCAGTCGTACTCCACCGACGAAACCGCCTACACCTACAACATCTACGAGCCGCTCTACGGCTATCACTATCTCAAGCGGCCCTACGAGCTCATCCCGCGCGCCGCCAGCGAGATCTCGCATCCCACCTACCTCGATGCCCAGGGCCAGCCGCTGCCCGACGACGCGCCGGGCGAGAAGATCGCCGAGAGTGTCTACGACATCAAGATCCGGCCCGGCATCCGCTTCCAGCCCCATCCCGCGTTCGCCCGCCGCGCCGACGGCAGCTACCAATACTTCCCGCTGGCCGCCGGCGAGCTCGACGACAAGTTCTACATCCCCGACTTCCCCGAAACCGGCACGCGCGAGCTCACCGCCGCCGACTACGTCTACGCCTTCCGCCGCCTCGCCAGCCCGCGCGTGGCCTCGCCCATCTACTCGCTGATGGCCGATTACGTGATCGGCCTGGATGACTACGGCAAGTCGCTGCGCGAGCGTGACGCGGCGCTGCGCAAGGGCCTGGCGCCCGGCGCGCGCGACCTGCCGTGGCTGGACCTGCGCGAGGCCGATGGCTTCGACGGCGTCAGCGCGCTCGACCCGCACACGCTGCGCATCCGCGTCAAGGGCAAGTACCCGCAGTTCAAGTACTGGCTCGCGATGACCTTCACCGCGCCGGTGCCGTGGGAGGCCGACCGCTTCTACAGCCAGCCGGGCATGGCCGCGCACGATCTCTCGCTCAATACCTGGCCGGTCGGCACCGGGCCGTTCATGCTGGGCGAGTCGATCCAGAACTGGCGCCACGTGCTGGTGCGCAATCCCAACTATCACGGCGAGGCCTACCCCTGCGAGGGCGAGCCGGGCGACCGCGAGGCCGGGCTGCTCGCCGATTGCGGCAAGCCCACGCCCTTCCTCGACAAGGTGGTGTTCTCGATCGAGAAGGAGGCGGTGCCGCTCACGGGCAAGTTCCAGCAGGGCTACTACGACGTGCCGCAGGTCGAGCGCGGCGAGTACGGCGTGGCCATGCTGGTGGCCGCGGGCGACTCGCCCGAGAAGGCCGCCCTGTATCGCGAACACGGCATCCAGCTGCCCACCACCGTCGAAACCTCCAACTGGTACATGGGCTTCAACTGGCTCGACCCGGTGGTGGGCCGCGGCGACACGCCCGAGCAGCAGGAGAAGAATCGCAAGCTGCGCCAGGCCATCAGCATCGCGGTCGACTGGGAAGAATACGTCGCCGTGTTCGAGAACAGCCAGGCCGAGGTCGCCAACGGGCCGGTGCCGCCGGGCGTGCTGGGCTACGTGGCGCCGCCCGAGGGCTACAACCCCGTGGTCTACGACCTGGTCGACGGCAAGCCGCAGCGCAAGTCGCTCGACACCGCGCGCAAGTTGCTGGCCGAGGCCGGCTATCCCGATGGCCGCAACGCCGCCACGGGGGCGCCGCTGGTCATCTACTACGACGCCATGACGGGCGGCGGCAGCAACCCGCAGTTCGACTGGCTGCGGCGCCAGCTCGCGCGCATCGGCATCCAGATGGATGTGCGTTCGACCGACTACAACCGCTTCCAGGACAAGATGCGGCGCGGCACGGCCCAGCTGTTCCTGTGGGGCTGGAACGCCGACTATCCCGACGCCGAGAACTTCCTCTTCCTGCTCTACGGCCCGAATGCGAAGGCCGGCAAGGGCGGCGAGAACGCGGCCAACTACGACAACCCCGAGTTCGACCGCCTGTTCGAGCAGATGAAGTTCCAGGACGACGGTCCCGAGAAGGCGGCCATCATCGCGAAGATGGTCGAGCTGGTGCGGCGCGACGCGGTCTGGATGTTCGGCTTTTTCCCGAAGTCGGGCGGCGCCTACCAGCAGTGGGTCGGCAATGCCAAGCCCACCCAGATGGTGCGCAACACGCTCCAGTACATGAAGGTCGATCCGGCGCTGCGGGTCGAGAAGATCGATGAATGGAACCGCCCCGTGTGGCGCTGGCTGATCGTGCTCGTGGCCCTGGTGCTGCTGGCGATCGTGCCCGCCTACGTGGCGCTCAAGCGCCGCGAGCGGCAGACCGCCTTCGGCACGGCTGACCAGTCGGCGCGCAAGGCCAAGGAGCAACCATGACCGCCTACGTGCTGCGCCGCCTGATGTACGGCGTGCTGATCCTGATCGGGGTCAACCTCTTCACCTTCCTGCTGTTCTTCGCGGTCAACACGCCCGACGACATGGCGCGGCTGGCCATCGGCGGCCAGCGCACCAGCCAGGAGGCCATCGACCGCTGGAAGTCGGAGCGCGGCTACGACAAGCCGCTCATGTACAACGGCCAGGCCGAAGGGCTCGCGCGCTACACCGACACGGTGTTCTACCAGCGCTCCGTGCCGCTGCTGGTGATGGACTTCGGCGCCTCGGATGGCGGCCGCGACATCGGCCGCGAGATCCGCGACCGCATGGGCCCGAGCCTGGCGCTGGCGATCCCGACCTTCGTGCTGGGCCTGTTCGCCAGCATCGTGTTCTCGCTCGTGCTGGTGTACTTCCGCGCCACCCGGCTCGATTTCTGGGGCGTGGTGCTGTGCGTGGTGATGCTGTCGATATCGAGCCTGTTCTACATCATCGCGGGCCAGTGGCTGTTTTCCAAGCTGTGGCGGCTGGTGCCATATTCCGGCTTCGCGGGCGGGCTCGACATGGTGAAGTTCCTGGCGCTGCCGGTGCTGGTGGCCATCATCTCGCGGCTGGGGCCGGAGGCGCGCTTCTACCGCACGCTGTTCCTCGAAGAGATCGGCAAGGATTACGTGCGCACCGCGCGGTCCAAGGGCCTGTCGGAGCGGGTGGTGCTGTTTCGTCATGTGTTGCGCAACGCCATGCTGCCCATCCTCACCGGCACCGTCTCGGCCATTCCGCTGCTGTTCATGGGCAGCCTGATCGCCGAGTCGTTCTTCGGCATCCCGGGGCTGGGCAGCTACACCATCGACGCCATCAACGCGCAGGACTTCTCCATCGTGCGCGCCATGGTGTTTCTCGGTTCGACCCTCTACATCGTGGGTCTGATCCTGGCCGACATCTCCTACACGCTGGCCGACCCGCGTGTCCGTTTCGAGTAACGCACCATGCCACGTCTCGTATTTCTCTGGACCGACGTCGCCCTGTTCCTGCTGGTGCTGGCCGTGCTCGGCTACGCCTGGCGGGTCAAGCGCAGCCCGGCCCTGCGCGCCACCTGGCGCCGCGTGCTGCACGATGCGCCGGCCATGTGCTCGGCCCTGATCCTGGCCTGCTTCGTGGTGGTGGGGCTGCTCGATTCGATGCACTACCGGCCGCTGCTGCCGCCGGCGCCCAATGCCGCGGCCGACGCGCCGCCCGCCTATGCGCCCGCGGTGAAGTCGCTGCTCGACGGGCTGCTCGAAAACACCGCGCTGATGAAGCCCGAGCGCAACTATTCCGTGCCGCTCGCCACCCATCAGTTCCTCAAGGAAAGCATGCTGGTCGACGGGCTGCCGGTGCGCGACTATCCGCGCCTGCGCGCGGGCGGGGCGCACCTGAAGGACCCGGCCGCCGAGCGCTGGCCTGACGTGCAGCGGCGCGCGCTCGCCGGCCTGGGCGCGGGCCTGGCGGTGGCGCTGGCGGGCTGGCTGCTGGCGCTCGCGCTGTTGCGCCGGCGCGGCGTGCGGGCGGCCGACGTGCTGCGGGCGCGCACCGACGTGCCGTGGCGCGCCATGGGCATCACCTTCACCGCGCTGTGCGTGGTCGGCGGCGTGATCGCCGCGCTGGCGAGCGCCTATCACGTGTTCGGCACCGACCGCATCGGCAACGACGTGCTGTGGCAGTCGCTCAAGAGCATCCGCACCGCGCTGGTGATCGGCAGCCTCACCACCATCGCGATGCTGCCGCCGGCCATCCTGTTCGGCCTGGCCGCGGGCTACTTCAAGGGCCGCGTCGATGATGTGATCCAGTACATCTACACCACGCTGACCTCGATTCCCGGGGTGCTGCTGGTGGCCGCCTGCGCCTTGATGATGCAGGTCTACATCGACAACCATTCCGAGCTGTTCGACACCTCGGCCGCGCGCGCCGACCTGCGGCTCTTCCTGCTGTGCATGATCCTGGGCCTGACCGGCTGGTCGGCGCTGTGCCGGCTGTTGCGCGCCGAGACGCTCAAGCTGCGCGAGCTGGAATACGTGCAGGCCGCGCGCGCCTTCGGCGTCTCGCACTGGCGCATCATGCTGCGCCACCTGCTGCCCAACGTCATGCACATCGTCCTCATCACGGTCGTGCTCGAGTTCTCCGGCCTGGTGCTCTACGAGGCGGTGCTGTCTTACCTCGGCATCGGCGTGGACCCGGGCATGAACTCGTTCGGCTCGATGATCGACAGCGCGCGCCTGGAGATGTCGCGCGAACCCATGATCTGGTGGAATCTCATGACCGCCTTCCTCTTCATGCTGGCGCTGGTGCTGTCGGCCAACCTGTTCGCCGACGCCGTGCGCGACGCGTTCGATCCGCGCAGCCGCCGCTACAAGCCGGCCCGCGCCGCCCTGCAAAGGACCCTGCCATGAGCCGCGCCGCGAATGTGCTCGAGGTGCGCGACCTCGACGTGGTGGTGGCCGGCGAGACCCAGCTCTCGCACGTGGTCAGGCGCCTGTCGCTCGCGATCGCACAGGGCGAGACCTTCGCGCTCGTGGGCGAGTCCGGCAGCGGCAAGAGCATGACCGCGCTGGCGCTGCTGCGGCTCCTGCCCGACGCGGGCCAGGTGGTGGCGGGCCAGGTCGATCTCAACGGCACCGATCTCAACGGCCTCTCCGAGGCGGGCATGCGCGGCGTGCGCGGCGGCCAGATCGGCATCATCTTCCAGGAGCCGTCGACCAGCCTGAATCCGGTGATGCGGGTGGGCGACCAGATCGTCGAAACCCTCACCGCGCACACGCCGCTGCGCGGCGCGGCCGCCCGCGAGCGCGCGGTGCATTGGCTGCGCCGGGTCGGGATTCCCGAGCCCGAGCGCCGCATCGACGACTATCCCTTCCAGTTTTCCGGCGGGCAGAAGCAGCGCGTGATGATCGCCATCGCGCTCGCCGCCGAGCCGCGCCTGCTGATCGCCGACGAGCCCACCACCGCGCTCGACGTGACCGTGCAGGCGCAGATCCTGCAGCTGCTGGCCGACATCCAGCGCGAGATGGGCATGGCGGTGCTGCTGATCACCCACGACCTGGCGGTGGTGCGCAATGTGGCCCGGCACGTGGCGCTCATGCGCCACGGCGAGATCGTCGAAAGCGCCAGCGCGGCCGACTTCTTCGAAGCGCCGCGCCACCCCTACGCGCGCCAGCTGTTCGAGGCCATCCCGACCTTCGAGAAGCGCGGCCGGCCGCTGGCGCCGCCCCCGCCCGGCATCGCGCCGCGCAGCGCCCCGCCGCGTCCCGCCGACCCGGGCGTGGTGCTCGACGTGCAGGACCTCAAGGTCCACTATCCGGTGCGCAAGGGTCTGCTGCGGCGGGTCGGCAAGTGGGTGCGCGCGGTCGACGGCGTGACCTTCACGCTGCGCGCGGGCGAGACGCTGGCGCTGCTGGGCGAGTCCGGCTGCGGCAAGACCACCACCGGCCGTGCCCTGCTGCGCCTGATCGACGGCGCCCACATCGAAGGCCGCGCCATGCTGGGCGGCCGCGACCTGTTGCGCGCCGACCGGCGCGCCCTGCAGGAGATGCGGCGCGACATCCAGATCGTGTTCCAGGATCCCTACGCCTCGCTCGATCCGCGCATGCGCGTGGGCGACATCCTCGACGAGGGCATCGCGTCGCTGCGGCCCAACATGAGCGTGGCCGAGCGCCACGAGCGCGCGCGCCGCCTGATCGGCCGCGTGGGCCTGCCCGACGACACGCTGACGCGCTACCCGCACGAATTTTCGGGCGGCCAGCGCCAGCGCATCGCCATCGCGCGCGCGCTGGCCGTGGAGCCGCGCGTGCTGATCTGCGACGAGCCGACCTCCGCGCTCGACGTCTCGGTGCAGGCGCAGATCCTCGACCTGCTGCGCGAGCTGCAGCAGGAGCTCGGCATCGCCTACCTGTTCATCACGCACAACTTCGGCGTCGTCGAGTACCTGGCCGACCGCATCGCCGTCATGGCGGAGGGCCGCATCGCGGAGATCGGGCCGGCCGAGACGGTGCTGCATGCGCCCAAGCACGACCTGACGCGCCGCCTGCTCGACGCCGTGCCGCGCCTGTCCTTCGGCGCGCCGCCGGCCTGAGCGCCGCGCGGCGGGGCGGGGCGGCTTCGCATTGCCCCGCAGCCGCGGGCCGAGAGCCGTCCGGCGGCAGGCAAAAAAAAACCTGTCCCGGGCGTCTTGGCGCGCAGGGACAGGGCGGGTGAGGATTGCGCCGGGCGAGGAGAGTAGGACGCCCGGGGTGTTACCCAGCAATGCGTTCAGCTTTGGTCATCCGACATGGCGTTGTGCCGGCTCTGCAACCACATCAGCGTGTCGTGGCGCAGGGTGCGGGCGTATTGCGCCAGGAAGGCCTGCACGATGTGCAGTTGCTGCGCGTCGTACTGCCGGCTCAGGAACTGCACCTCCTCGGTGGCCGCGCGCCGTGCGCGGTCCAGCTCGCGCAGGCGCTCGACCACCGGGCGGATCACGATCACGCGCCGGTCCAGGGGATGGCGGCCGCGCTGCACGAATCCCGCCGCCTCCAGCCGGTTGATCAGCGCCGTGGCGCCGCCCCAGCTGATGCCCAGCAACTGACCCAGCTGGCCGGTGGGCAGGGCATCGAACTCCTGGACCAGATCGAGCGCCTTCAGCTCGGTCAGCGAGATGCCCAGCTTTTCGGCCAGCGCTGCCTGGCTCGAGGCCATGTACACTGACAGCTGGCGGCTCAGGATCAGGGCGATCTCCGCGGCGCTGTCGGGCGATGCCGACGGGCCGTAGTGGTCGCTGGTGTCGCCGTGACGGTGGTCTTGCGGCGCGATTCGTTCGGACTCGTACATGACGCGGCTCCGGATGGGCGTGTGCGTGGACCGTGTGGCGATTATTTCAGGGCGCCGGTGACGCCGCCGAGCAGGCCGCCGAGCAGGCCGCCGTTCGGGGTGCCGCTGGTGCCGGTCGAGCCCGAGGTCGTCGTGGTCACGCCACCGAGCAGACCGCCGAGCAGGCCGCCGTTGGCGCCGCCGGTGTTGCCGCTCGTGGCGCCGCCGGTCGTGCCGCCGAGCAGGCCGCCCAACAGACCGCCGTTATTCGTGCCGCCGGTCGTGCCACCCGTTGCGCCGCCGAGCAGACCGCCGAGCAGGCCGCCGTTGTTCTGACCCGAACCGCCGGTCGCGCCACCCAGCAGGCCAGCCAGCAAGCCGGCATTGGCGCTGCCGCCGGTATTCCCCGTCACACCACCCAGCAGGCCGGTCACAGGGGCCAGCAATCCGCCGTTGGCGGCGCCGCCCGTCAGGCCGCCCAGGCCCAGGTTGCCGGTGATCGGGCTCAGCAGACCGCCGTCGCCGCCCAGTCCGAGCCCGCCGGTCAGCGAGGCCACCGCGCCTGTCGCTTCCTGCAGCACTTTTCCCAGCGGATTCGGGTTGCTGGCGTCGGTGTGCAGCAGGCCGCCCGCGGCGCTGACCGCGTTGCCCAGGCCGCCGAGCACGCCGTCGAGGCCGCCGATCGGCAGGCCGCCCGGCACGTTGGAGCCGGCGCCGGCGAGGGTGCCGCCGACGCTGGTCAGCAGGCCGGCGACGGGCGCGCCCAGGCCGGTCTGGTCACCGATGCGGGTGGTCAGGTTGGTCACCGCGCCGGCCACGGGAGCGACGGCGGGATCCAGGGCCTGGCCCACGCCGCCCAGGGCGCCTTGCAGGCCCAGCGGCAGCACGTTGTCGACCGCCGAACCCGTGTTGCTCAGGGCCGGTTGCAGGATGGGCTGGCCCGGGGTGCCGAGCGCACCGCCGGCCAGGCCGCCCACCAGGCTGTTGACCGGTTGCAGCAGGCCACCTTCGCCGCCCAGCGCGCCGGTCAGCGAGGCCACGGCCTTGGTGGCTTCCTTGGCCACGTTGGTCAGCGGATCGGGATTCTTGGGATCGGCCACCAGCAGGCCACCGGCGGCGGCCACGGTATTGCCGAGGCCGTCGACCAGGCCGCCGACGCCGGTGCCGAGGCCGCCGGGCAGGCCGCTGCCGGAAACGGTTTCACCCAGATTGCTGACCGCGCCGCCGACTTGCGTCAGCGTCCCGGCCACGGGCGTGCCCAGGCCGGTTTGCGAACCGATGGTCTGGGTCAGGTTTTCCACGGTATCGATAACCGGCTTGACGGTCGGGTCGAGCGATTTGCCGACGCCGGCCAGCGCGGTGCTGGTGCCGAGCGGCAGGGCATTATCGACGGCGCCGCCGGTGCCGCCCAGCGTGGTTTCCAAAAGGCCGGCCGTCACGGTCGGATTGGTGGGATCGGTACCACCGCCGCCGCCGCCGCCACCGCCGCCGCCAATACCACCGGCGGAGCGCTTGCTGCCGCCGCCACCGCCGCAAGCGGTCAGGGCAGCCATCAGGGCGACGGTCATCAGGGTTGCCGCAAAACGGGTCGGGCGGCTGCTTACGTTTTTGACTTGCATGATGCACTCCTAGGGTTTGGTGTATTCAGGCCTGGAAACCGCCCGATACCTTTCCTTATGCACAATTCATGCCAGTTTTTTCGAATATTGCTTAAACGCCGACCATCGCCGATTTCCGGTTTTAAGAATTCCTTGTGAATCAATGGCTTGCGAAGCATTTGCCACGTAACGGTTAAAGAAAAGTATTCGCAAAAAGACGAAATGACGGCCTGCGCGAATGTTGTTTTTCCGCGAATTTCGTTACGTGTTACGGGGTACGTTACGTCCGGCGTTACGTAACGCCGGACGTGTGTAACGCTCAGAAGGCGTCGTAGAAAAGCGAATAGTTCGCGTTGAAGCGCAGGTCGCGGTCGTTATTGTTGAGCGTGGCCGCGCCCACGGGTTTCGCGACATTGAAATCGAACAGGTAATACCGGTCGTCGGTGAATCTCAGGCCCAGGGCGACCGACGACAGATGTTTGTTGTCGAGCGACTTGAGGTCTGCGCGGTTGTACCAGCTGCGCGAATAGTCGACCGCGATATAGGGCTGTACCGCACTGAGATACTGCCAGCCGGTGCCGAATCTGCGGTTGATTTCGGCCGACGCGCCAAATCCTTTGTCGCCGCTGATTTCGCCTTGCGGATAACCCAGGCCAAAGCGCCAGCTGCCGAAAGAGACCTGTTCGGAGCTCGGCAGCACGCTGCTGCTGTATTGGCCGGCCGCGTTGAAAACCAGGCCGAACTGCGCCGGCAACTCGAATGACTGGCGCGCATTCACGTTATAGCGGGTGAAGGAGAGATCGATGTCCGGGTCGGCGGAATAACCATAGTTCGACTTGATCGATTTCTTCGCCCCCAGCGCGGAGAAGCCGTGCGAGACCGACGCGCTCACGTCGGTGGTACGTTCGGGCAGCACGTCGATGTAGCGCAGCTCGGCGGTGCCGGCGCGCACGCGGGTGTCCTGCTGCAGCCAGTTGTCGCTGTTCTTCTGGTCGTAGCGATCCTTCGAGTTGGCGGCATAGGCCCCGAGCGTGGCGGTCAGCGAGCGGCGGTTGTTCAGGATCAGCGGATACGACAGCGCCGCCCCTATCCGGTCGTTCGTGACCTTGCGGTTGAAGCCCAGCATCTCGATGGCGTCGTCTTCCGGCTTGGCCTGATAGTGATAGCCGTCGAGCTTGAACGACAGGCCGTCGTTGCCGATCGGCACGCGCACTTCGCCCGACAGATAGGTCACCGCGTTGTGGCCGATCGGCAGGGCGCCCGTGAGCTTGACCTGTTCGCCCAGCGGCGTGAGGCTGTTGGTGCCCACGTTCACCAGCGGCTGCATGCCGGTGCCGAGGTCGGCCACGTTGCCGTTGAGGGTGACGCGCTTGAGCGAGGCATTCACCACCAGCTCGGTCGCGCCGTCGGCGCGGCGCGGCAGGTCCATCGCGGGATTGATCGAGACGCCCGGCACGATGCGCATCAGGTTGAGCACGCGCTCGAGCGTGGCGCGCGTCAGCGGCTTTTCGGCGGTCAGGGGCTCGGCGAGATATTCCAGCCGGTCCTTGGCATTACCGGCATCGCCCTCGATGCGCACATTATGGATATAGCCCTCGACCACGGTCACCACGACCAGGCCATTGGCGAAATTCTGGTTCTGCACCAGGGCGAAGGAAAGGGGATAGCCGCGCTCCCGATAGAGCTCGGTAATCTTCTCCACCTGCTGCACGAGCTGTGCAACAGTTATTTCCTTGCCCACCAGCGGCGTCAGCAAATCCGAGACTTCCGTGAAGTCGATCGCATGCACGCCTGCCACGTCGAAATTGCGCGGCACGATGCGCTGGGCGAGGCGCGCCTGGACGGCCTGTTGCTCGGGCGTGGGCGGCGCCACCACGGGAGGGGGAGCGGAAGGCCCCGGTCTTTCTATCTGCGGCAGCGAATCCACCGGGTTTCCGCGCAACGGCGCGTCTGCCCAGCTATTAATCGCGCAGCCTGCCAATGCGGCCGCCAGAGAGTAATGGAGAACACCAACACCACGCTGTACAGGCTTCATCGGCACGACCGGAAACAGAAAGTAAACGGCTCTCCCAGAGGGAGCGATGGCAAAAAACGGGATTTCTGCGGCTTATTTATTTCAAGGCGTATCTTGGTTAATTCTTTCTTGCATCTTGCCAGCAATCCGGTTGCATCACAATGCGCAACATCCCTGAAATAGGGTCAATACAGCGCAGGGTGCGATATTCGTAAACGCGACAGAATCCGCGCTATTCTGCCCGTGAATTTCGGATAAATTCCATTTATTTCCAAACTGCCGAATATCGGTTGCACAATTCCTGTCGCAATATTACGAACGCTAGGGTAAACCCCAATGCCAAACAAATGTTAATAGATAAGACTAGGAAAACAATTAAGAACAATGTTTGCGCAATATCCCGCAAGTAGGCTTTTCGCGGGTATTCATCGGGAGTAAACATAAATGAAAGTGCGTGATGTAGGCGAGTTTCTCGTTTAATCCGGAGCACCCATGAACCCCGGAGACATCGTCCCTCTCTCGTTTCACAGCGGCCTGTTCCTGCTGTCGTTCGTGATTGCCCTGCTCGGCTCCTACGTGGCCTTGAGCGCGGCCGCACGTATACGCGACAGCGTGCGCGACGGTGAATCGTGGCGTGGATATGCCGTGATCGGCGCGCTGGCGATGGGGGGAATCGCGATCTGGGGCATGCACTTCATCGGTATGCAGGCACAGAATTTGCCGTTTGAGGTTGATTACGCGCTGGTGCCGACCTTCTTCAGCGCGCTGGTCGCCGTCGTGTTTTCCGGCGCGGCCTTCTGGTATGTGGGCGGGCGGCCGTTTTCGCTGTTCCGCTGTGCCGTGGCAGGCGTGCTGGCCGGGCTGGCGGTGGCGGCGATGCATTACATCGGCGTGAGTGCGATGCGCATGCCGGCGTTTTTCCGCTGGGACGCGCCGCTGGTGGTGGCCTCGGTGGTGATCGCCATCGCGGCGGCGACCGCGGCCGTGTGGCTGGCGTTCAATGTGCAGCGCGAATGGCAGCGCATCGTGGCGGCCGTGCTGATGGCGGTGGCGGTCTGCGGCATGCATTACACCGGCGTGGTCGCGGCCACGGTGGTGTGCACGACGGGCAGTGCCGACGACGGCCTGCACGTGGGAGGTGTCTCGTTGCCCTACGTGGCATTCGCAGGCGCCATCCTGATTCTGATCGCGATGCGTTGGCAACTGCATCGCAGCTACAAGCGCTACCAGGCGCGGCTGGCGCAACGCATGGACGCGTTGCTGCACGACGGCCGGGTCCCCGGTGCGCCCGTCCGCTGAGCCGGACGTCGCAGGAAAGAGATAAACAAGCTGTAAAGCAAGACTGCAGGAATGGGCCTGGCCGGCGAGGGGTTGGTCATGGCTTTGTAGCGCCGCAGTGTATGAGGCGTTTTTTTCAACTGTCGTTTGTTTTCTTGTTTTAGGAGGTGCCACATGCTTGCGCACGTCAAATCTTTCTGGAAAGACGAAGAGGGTGCCACCGCGATCGAGTACGGCTTGATCGCGGGGCTGATCGCGGTCGCCATCATCGGCGCGCTCACGCTCCTCGGAACCGACCTCACCGGGTTGTTCACCCGTATCAGCAACCGCTTGTCCGGCACTGCCCCGGCGACCTGATGGCCCGCCGGCCGCCGGGCCGGGCGCGCGGCGTCTTCGCGACGTCGCCGCGCGCCCGGGCCGGCGTCGGGGCCCGGCCCCGTGTCGATTCGCTGCGCAACGCGGGGGCGATGCGCTGCCGGATCGGGTTACACCCCTATAAGCTGGAGTGCCACGATTGTTGAAGGAGAACATGTGGTGGCTGTCGTTCCTGGCCTTCAACGCCCTGGTCGTCTACTTCGACCTGCGCATGCGGCGCGTACCCAACTGGTTGACGGTGGGCGCGGCGCTGGTGCAGCTCGGATGGCTGTCGCTCGCCAGCTTTGGCGCCGCGCCGTGGCCGGACTACGGTGCGCAGAGCTGGGCCGACGCCTTGATCGCGTTTGGCGCGAGCTTCGTATTCGTGATCGCGTGGGCCATGCGCTGGATGGGCGCGGGCGACGTGAAGTATCTGGCCGCGCTCGGCCTGTGGGTGGGCGTCTGGCCGTGGGCCGCGGTGGTGCTGTTCGGCACCCTCATCTGCGGCGCGCTGGCGCTGTGGCATTGGTCGGCCGGCCTGGGCACCGCACTCAAGGGCGTGCGGCTGCTGCCGTTCGGCGCGGCGGCCGGCGTGGTCGCCTGCAGCGCGGCAGTTATGCCGTCGAGTTCTCCCTGGTGTTCGTGGTGTTCTTCCTGGTTGCTTACGGTCTTTTGACCTGGGGCATCATCTTCGCCGCGCAGCAGTCGCTCAACTTCGCCGCCGAAGAGGGCGCGCGCGCCGCGCAGCGCTGGCAGGCGGTGGGCGCCTGGGGGCCGCGCGCCACCAGTGCACAGACGGCCGCGGCCTACCAGATCGAATGGGTCTCTTCGATGGGCGGCACGCCGTCCACCATCGCCGTGTGCGGCCCGACCGGCCGCATCGGCGGCACCGGCGCGTGCAGCGGACTCACGCTGGCCGCCGACCAGATCGAAGTGCTGGTGCGCTATCCGTACGCGTCCGCGCCGCTGCTGCCGACGCTGCCGGGCATGGGCCTGGTGGTGCCGACCGAGCTGCGCGCCCGCGCCTCCGTGCGCCTGGGCGGGCAGCTCTCCCTGGCGGCGCCGGCCGCGGCGGGGCTGTGATGCGGCCGCGCCTTCCTGCCTCGCGCCTGCAGCGCCAACGCGGCGTGGCCGCCATCGAGTTCGCGCTCTCGATCACGCTGTTGCTGCTGGTGTTGTGCGGCATCGTCGGTCTCGGGTCGCTGTTCTGGGCGCAACAGAAAATCACCAAGGCGGTGGGCGAGGGCGCCCAGGTCGCCCTGCAGACCGGCCTGGCCGGCACCTTCAACGGCACGGCCGCCTGCAATGCGGCGCGCCAGGAGGCCGACTGGCTCGCCGTCTCCTGCGCCGTCACGGTGGCCAATTGCCCCTGGGCCGATGCCAACGGCGTGGTGCAGCGCTGCGCCCGCGTGTCGCTTTCCTATAACGCGGCCGACTGGCCTTTGCTGGGCATGATGCGCACGCTCGCGGGCACGCTGCCTGGCGGCAATCAGTGGCTGCCGTCGACGCTGTCGGCGCTGGCCAGCGTGCAGATTCCTTCCGGGTCCACTCCATGAGCCTCACCACCAAGATCATCGCCGGCCTGTTCGTGCTCGTGGCCCTGCTGCTGGGCGCGTTCGCCATCCAGCTCGCGCTGCGGCCCGCGCCGCCGCCGCCCGCGCCGATGGCGCAGACCCAGGCGCCCGCGCCCGATGCCGCGCCGGCCCGGCCGCCGGCGCCGACCTATCCCGTGCTGGTCGTGAGCGCGCCGGTCGAGGCCGGGGCGGTGCTGACCGCCGACAAGCTCAGCGTCGCGCAATGGCCGGTGCAGCCGGGCGGCGTGGAGACCGATCCCAAGGCCGTGGAGGGCCGCGTGCTGCGCAAGGCGCTGGCCGCCAACGAGCCGGTCATGAGCGCCGACGTGGTGCGTGGCCTGTCGACCTTCCTGGGCCAGGGCGAGCGCGCCGTGACCATCCCTGTCGACGAACTCACGGGCGCGCAGAACCGCATCCGCCCGGGCGACATGATCGACGTGTTCCTGATGATGGATCGCAGCCAGGAGGTGCCCGGCACGCAGACCCGTTTGCTGCAATCGCGCGTGCGCGTCCTGGCCTATGGTCCCGATTCGCTCGCCGGACCGGCCGAGGCACAGGCCCAGAACACGAGCAACAACGCGCCGGTGGCCGTCCGCAACGCCATCCTGGCCGTGCCGGTCGAGCGGGTCAACGAGCTGCTGCTGGCCGCGCGCGCGGGCAAGCTGCAACTCGTGCTGCGCTCGCCGGAAGACGAGTCCATGCCCGATCCGTCGCTGTTCCCGCGCCGCGCGCCCGTGCTGACGGCGCGCAGCGGCCTGACGCCCGCGCAGCAGGCGAGCGCGCGCGACGGCATCAATGCGGCCTTCGCCGGCGATGCCCTGCCGCAGCTGGCCGGGCCCCAGCCGACGCCCGAGGCGCCGCCGCGCGCGCCGCGACAGGGTGGCGGCCGCAGCGTCGAAATCATTCGTGGCGGGGAGATCTCCACCGTCAATTACTAGAGGACCCAAGCGTCGGCACCGAATCGCGACCCGCGCCCGCCGTAACGGCGCGAGCAACCAGCAACCGGAAACAGAACGCATGAATGCATCGGGGATAGGCAGGAAGATTTGGATGGGCCTCTGGCTGGCGGCGCTGCTGCCGGTGGGTGCCGCCCATGCGCAGACGCCCGCGGCGGCTGCGCAGGGCGCGGCCGCGCAGCCGCGCATGGGCGAATTGCTGGTGAGCGTGAACGGCCAGCAGCCCCTCGGGTTGGGCGCGCCGCCCACCCGCATCGCCGTCGCCGACCCGGCCGTGGCCGATGTGAAGGTGCTCTCGGGTACGGGAAGTGCGGGAGAAGTGCTGGTGGTGGGCCGCAAGGCGGGCACCACCGAGTTGCGGGTGTGGACGCGCAACAGCCGCGATCCGCAGGTGTGGGTGGTGCGGGTGCTCTCGGATGCGCAGGCGGCCCTGGCGCGGCGCGGCGTGCAGCCCGGCGTTCAGGTCGACACCACCGCGGATGGCCGCGGCGTGCTGACCGGACTGGCGCCGTCGGCAGATGCGCATCGCGCGGCGTCCGAGGCCGCGGGCGATCCCAAGACCCAGGTCGACGTGTCGCAGATCGCGACCAGCGGCGTGGTGCAGGTCGAGGTGAAGGTGGTGGAGGTGTCGCGCTCGGTGATGAAAGACATCGGGGTGGCCTTCAACGCGGGCGGTGGCCGGGTGACGGGCGGCGTGTCGCTGCTGCCGGAGTTGAGCGGGTTCCTGGGCGGGATCGCCTACAACAGCCGCAACTTCAACGCCACGCTGCAACTGCTGCAAAGCAATGGCATGGCGCGCATCCTGGCCGAGCCGACGCTGCTGGCGATGTCGGGGCAGAGCGCGAGTTTCCTGGCCGGCGGCGAGATTCCGATTCCGGTGTCGGCGGGGCTTGGCACGCAGACGATCGAGTTCAAGCCGTTCGGCATCGGCCTGACCGTATCGCCCACGGTGATCTCGCGCGACCGCATCGCGCTGAAGGTGGCGCCGGAGGCGAGCGAGCTGGATTACGCCAACGGCATCAGCATCGTGACCGGTGATACCAACCAGATCACCACGATCCCCGCGCTGCGCACGCGCAAGGCCGACACGATGGTGGAGTTGGGCGACGGCGAGAGCTATCTGATCGGCGGCCTGGTGTCGCGCCAGACCAAGGCGAACGTCAACAAGATTCCGCTGTTGGGAGACCTGCCGATCATCGGCGCCTTCTTCCGCAGCGTGCAGTACTCGCAAGAAGACAACGAGCTGGTAATCGTGGTGACGCCACGATTGGTCCGTCCGATCGCCCGCGGGGTGACGCTGCCCATGCCGGGGGAGCGGCAGGAGGTGACCGATCGTGCAAGCACCGCCTGGGGCTACTACCTGCTGGGCCCGATGGGGGGACAGCAGATGCCGGGTTTCTCACGGTGACGAACATGAAGACACACGCCCGCGAATGGGTTGCTCTCGACAAGAGCACCTGCTTTCTTTTCTGCTCCAACAACAACGGCGTGGCGCAGCAGTTGGGTCAGGCCATCGGTGATCTCGGCCTGTTGACGCAAGAGCTGCCGCCGCTGGATACCTTGGCACGCCGCATCGCGGACATCAATCCGCAGGTGGTGTTTCTGGACTTCACGCCCGATGCCAACGAGCCGGGCAAGCTGCTGATGGCGGCCGACCTGGCGCGCATCCTCGCGCGCGTCGCGCCCGCCGTGCCGCGCGTTGCGGTCGGCTACCTGGCGCAGCCGGACGGCGCGATCGCCGCGCTGCGCGCGGGCGTGAGCGATTTCGTCGACCCGTCGGTCTCGCCCGAGGAAGTGCGCGGCGTGGTGCAGCGCCTGATCTCCAATCGCCGCGGCGAAGGCGGCGGCACCGATGCCGCGCATCGCAGCGTGCTGGTGCTGGGCGCGCGGCCGGGCGTGGGCGCGAGCACGCTGGCCGTGCACGCCGCCGGCCTGTCGCAGCACATGCTGGCGCAGGCGGCCGCCGGGCGCCAGCAGGGCGCAGGCAAGGGCGCCAGGAGCGGCGACCTGATGGCCACGCAGCTGCCGCTGTCCGACCGGGTCGGCGTGCTCGACCTGGGCTGGCCGGTGGGCGACTGCCTGCTCTATCTCAACATCAGCAGCGAGTTCGACTTCGCCGAGGCGGTGCGCAACCTGCGCCGGCTCGACGGCACGCTGCTCAGTTCGGCCATGGCGCACACCGCCGCGGGCGTGAGCGCCATGGCGCTGCCGCGCGACGTGGCGCAGATGCGCGCGCTGTCGCCTTCGGATTCGCTGATGCTGTTCGAGCGGCTGCGCCAGCACTACGGCATGCTGGTGACCGACGCCGGCGGCTTCTCCAATCCGGAGTTCGTGGCCAAGCTGGTGCGTTCGTCGCAGGAAACCTGGCTCGTCACCGACCAGAGCGTGAGCGCGCTGGTTTCGCTGGCCAACGTGCTGCAGGAGCTCGACCAGCACCACGTCGAGCGCGGTTCGGTCAAGCTGGTGGTCAATCGCTACGACGAGCGCTACGGCATGACCGCCGCGCAGATCGCGGAGCGCTTCGGCATCGCGCTGGCCGGCACCTTGCCCGACCGCACCCTGCCGCTGATGACCTGCACCAACCAAGGCCGCCTGCTGCATGAGCAGGCCGAGCGCGACGTGTACGTGCGCGCGGTGCAGTCGCTGGTCGATCGGGTGATGTCGGACAGCATGGCGCCGAGCTCGCGCCAGGGCTGGCTCGCCACCTGGCTGCCCGGCGTGCACCGGCGTGTCAACATGGTTTGATGAAGGGCGGGAATCAACATGATCATGTCGGCATCGATGGAGTTCGGTTCCGGATCGCAAGAGGGCGAGTTTTCCGGATCGCAGCGCTTCCAGGACGTGAAGCTCCAGGCCTATGAGCACCTGCTGTCGCGCATCGAGGAGCTGGGCGCGGAGTTCGGCCGCTGGACGCGCCAGGCGATCCAGGAGTTCGTCGACATCGAGGTCGCCAGCTTCGTGCGCATGCGGCGCGTGGCGATCAACGAAGGCGAGATGGCGCAGATCTCGGCCGCGCTCACCAAGGAGCTCGCCGGGCTCGGTCCGCTCGAAGACCTGCTCGCCGACCCGTCGGTGGAAGACATCCTGATCAACGGCTACGACAACGTGTTCGTGTCGCGCCGGGGCGTGCTGGCGCGCGAGTCGCTGCGCTTCACCGACAACCAGCACGTAATGCGCATCGTGCGCCGCATCCTGGCGCCGCTGGGGCGGCGGCTGGACGAGTCCAGCCCGATGGTGGACGCGCGGCTGCCCGATGGCGGCCGCCTGAACGTGATCATCGAGCCGCTCGCCGTCGATGGCCCGATGGTCTCGATCCGGAAGTTCCGCCAGGATCCGCTCAAGCCCACCGACCTGCTGTCGCTCGGCTCGTTCAACGAAGAGATCTATCGCCTGCTCAACCTGGCGGTGCGCTATCGCTGCAACATCCTGGTCTCGGGCGGCACCAGCTCGGGCAAGACCTCGCTGCTCAACGCGCTGGCGTTCTTCATTCCCGAAGCCGAGCGCGTCGTCACGGTCGAGGACACCGCCGAACTTTCGCTCAACCATCCGCACGTGGTGCGGCTGGAATCGCGCCAGGGCGGCTTCGACGGCTCGGGCGCGGTCAGCATCCGCGACCTGATCCGCAACAGCCTGCGGATGCGGCCCGACCGCGTGGTGGTGGGCGAGGTGCGGGGCGCCGAAGTGATGGACATGCTGCAGGCCATGAACACCGGCCACGAAGGTTCGATGGCCACCATCCACGCCAACTCGCCGCGCGAATGCCTGTACCGGATCGAGATGCTGGCGGGCTTCGCGGGCTTCCAGGGCAGCGAAGACAGCCTGCGGCGCCAGATCGCCAGCGCGCTCGACTTCATCGTGCAGATCGGCCGCCTGCCCAACGGCAAGCGCCGGGTGGTGTCGGTCACCGAGGTCACCGGCATGGGCGACAACGTCATCGCGACGCAGGAGCTCTATCGCTACGAGGCCTTCACCACGCCCGATGGCGAAGACAAGGACAACTGGGTGAGCCTGGGCATCAATCCGCATACGCCCAAGCTGGCCCGCGTGCGCGACGAGCTGCGCGGCGTGATGGCGCCGCCGCCGGCGCCGGAAGAGCCCGAGTCGGGCGGGGGCGGGTTCTGGGGCAGGAGGCGATGATGTCGACGGCGCTGCTGCTGGCCGCGGTCGCACTGCTGCTGCTCGCGGCCGCCTTCGTGCTGGTGCTGCGCGCCACGTCGGTCGCGCGCCGCAGCGCCACCTCGGCCTATCTCGACACGCGCCTGGACCAGGGCCGGGCGAACGCGGCGTCGGTGACCGCCCAGACCTTCATGCAGCCGATCCGCCGCGGCGGCAACGCCTGGTCGCGCCTGCTGCTGCTGGCGGGCGAGCCCTCCAACCAGCGCATCTACTTCATCCTGTTCCTGCCGCCGCTGCTGGTCGGCGCCGTGCTGTGGCTGGCGGCGGGCCCGGCGGCCGCCGCGGCCGGCGCCGTGCTGCTCCTGCTCGGCGGCTATTTCCGCATCTGGTACAAGGCCGACAAGCGCAAGCGCCGCATGATCGCGCAACTGCCCGAGTTTCTCGACGCGGCGGTGCGGCTCATCATGATCGGCAACAGCGTGAGCTCGGCGTTCCAGTCGGCCACGCGCTCGGTGGAACAGCCGCTGCTCGAGGTGGTGCAGCGCGCCGACGCGCTGGCGCGCTCGGGCAAGGAGCTCGACGTGGCGCTGTCCCAGGTCGCGCGCCAGTATGGCCTGCAGGAACTGCTGCTCGTGTCGGCCGTGATCTCGCTGGCGCTGCGCTTCGGCGGCCGCAGCGACCAGGTGCTCGAGCGCATGGCGGGCTTCATGCGCGACCTCGAACAGGCGCGCAACGAGCTGACCGCATTGTCGGCGGAGGTGCGGCTGTCGGCCTGGGTGCTCGCGCTGCTGCCCATCGGCGTGGCGCTCTTCATCATCATGACCAACAACGCGCTCTTCATGGGCATGTGGAACGACGAGCTCGGCTTCAAGATGCTGATGCTGGCGGCGGGCCTGCAGGTGGGCGGCTCCTACTGGCTCTACCGCATGGCGCGCGGAGTGTAGGCGGCCATGGCGCTCATGCTCTCCGATCCGCTGTCGCGCTGGCTGCTCATCGGCGCCCTCTGCGCCCTCATGGTGGGCTGCCTGATCGTGGGCGGCGCGCTGCTGATGCGCGCAGGCCGGCAGGGCCGCAGCCTGCGCACCGTCGAACGCGCCATTGCCGCGCGCGAGGGTCGCGCGATCGAGGTCGAGACCGCGCCGCGCTCGTCGCGCGAGCGCATCGAGGCGGTCGCGCACGCGGCCAGCGATGCCGGCCTGCGCATCGGCGCGGGCAAGCTGGGCGAGTCGCTGCTGGCCGACGAAGACCGGCGCCTGCTCGACGCCTGCGGCTTTGCCGACGTGCCGCGCGCACGCGGCCTGTTCATAGCCGCCCGCGCGTTCCTGGCCCTGGCCCTGCCGCTGGCCGGCTGGATGTTTGCCGACGCGCGCTGGCCCGCGCTCAATCTGCTGGGCGTGGCGGCCGTCCTGTTCTTCGGGCTGGCGATCGGCTGGATGGCGCCCAAGTGGTGGCTGATGCGGCGCTGGTCGCAACGCCGCCGCAAGGCCGGCGAGGAGTTGCCGCTGCTGATCGACCTGCTGCGCCTGCTGCAGGGCGTGGGCCTCTCGCTCGACCAGAGCATCCATGTGCTGGTGAACGACTTCCGCGCGGCGATGCCGGTCATCAGCCAGGAGCTGCGTGCCGCGGCCGATGCGCACACCCGGGGCCGCACGCGCGAGCAGTCGCTGGCGCGGCTGGCGGAGGGCTACGACAACGAGGACCTGACCGCCATCTGCCGGCTCATGGTGCAGGTCGACAAGCATGGCGGCGCGGTGCAGGAGCCGCTCGGCCGCTTCAGCGAACGCGTGCGCGAGAAGCGCAAGCTCGAACTCAAGGCCAAGGTCGCCAAGCTCACGGTCAAGATGACCGGCGTGATGGTGATGACCTTGTTGCCCGCGCTGCTCATCGTGACGGGCGGGTCCGGATTCATAGCCATCGTGCGCGGTCTGTCGCAGGTGGCGGGAGGAAGTTGATGGTGCGCACTTCGATCGATCACCGAGCCGGGCGCCTGCTGGCCGCCGCCGCCGCTGTCGCGGTGCTGGCGGGCTGCCAGGCCTCGCGCGTGGAAACGGCCCAGCAGCTGATGCGCGAGCAGCAGCGCGAACAGGCGCTGGCGCAGGACAAGGCCGACCGGGACATGCGCAAGAATGCGGCCACGCCGCCGGAGATGGCGCTGTCGATGATCCGCGAGGCGCAGCGCGACGGCCGCTACTTCGCGTCGCTCGCCTACATCGACGCCTACCGGCAGTCGTATGGCGAGTCCACCGAGCTCGCCGCGCTGCGCGCCGATGCCTTGCGCATGACCGGCCAGCCGCAGGCCGCGGAACAGGTCTATCGCGCGCTGCTCAACGGCGATCAGGCCGCGCGCGGCTGGCATGGCCTCGGGCTGCTGGCCGGCGCGCAGGGCGACTTCCCGGCGGCCGCCGACCGCATCGCGCGTGCCGCCCAGCTGCGCCCCACCGACGCGCAGTATCTCGGCGACCTCGGCTACGCGCTGCTGCGCGCGGGCGACCCCGCTGCCGCGCGCGTGCCCATGGGGCAGGCCGCCGAGCTCGATCCCACCAATGTGCGCATCATCGGCAACCTGGCCCTGCTGCTGCTCGTGACCGGCGACGAGGCCTCGGCGCGCCACGTGATGGACCAGGCCCAGTTGCCCGAGCCGGCCCGGCAACGCGTGAGCGAGCTGGCCAGCGAGATCCGCGAGCGCCAGCGGACCCAGCAGTCCGCCCGCCCGGCGCAGACGCTCGCCGCGGTGTCGATCGCGCCGCAGGACGCGGCCACGACGAGCCGGCCCGCGGTACGCCAGGTCGGCGAGGACGGCCGCAGGCCCGCCGCCGCGCCCGCCGCCACGGCCCCCGCCACCCCGATGCCGCTGCCCGTGTTGCAGCGGCCCCTGCTCGACAGAATGGGCAATACGCCCGTGCAGCCCTGACCGGCGCCGGAGGACACGATGAAAGCACATGCCCCACGTATCGCCATCCAGCTCGGCCTGGGCCTGGCCGGCGCCGTCACGGCGCTGGGCGCGCAGGCGCAGTTGCGCGTGCCGCTGACGCAGGTCGCGCCCGCGGCCGGCACGCCGGCGCCCGCGCAGACCGCGCAGACCGCGCAGGCCGTGCCGGTGCCGCCGCCCCCCGCCGCGGGATCCGCGGCAGCCCCCGCGGCCGCGGTCACGCCGTCGGCCCAGCCCGCGGTGCGCCAGGTGGCGTCCGAACCCGTGCCGCCCCCGCCCGCCGCCGCGGCCGCGGCGGCCGAGCCCGAATACGCGCGGGGCGAAACCACACGCGCCCTGATGGCCGCGCAGGCCGACGGCCGCCGCGCCGGGCCCGGCCAGCCGCTGCAGGGGCCGGTGGCCAGCGCCGCATGGCGCCGCTACATCCAGAGCTTCGAGCATCCCCTGCCGGAGTGGTTCGGTGACCGCGTCGGCAACAAGGGCGGCGGCGGTGGCGGCGGCCTCGGAGGGGGCGGCTGAGCCGCCCGCCGCTCATGCGCGCACGTCTGTTCCGCCAGGCTTCGCGGCGCCAGCAGGGCTCGATCCTGCTGCCGGCCGCGCTCGTCATCGTGATCGGGCTGGTGCTGCTCGGCGGCGCGCAGCTGGGCTATTTCTTCTACATGAAGCGCGAGCTGCAGAAGGCCGCCGACCTGAGCGCGCTCACGGCGGCGCAACTGCTGGGCGCGGGCCAGCAGGCGAACTGCACGGCCGCCATGGCGGCCGCGCGCGCCAACGTCAACAGCAACCTCGGCAACAACGCCACCCAGCTCACCGTCACCACCGATTGCTACCGCTGGGACAACACCAACGCGGCGCTGGCGCCGCGCTACGTGCGGCCCGTCAACTCGGGCGAGCGCTACAACGCGGTGCGGGTCGGCCTGTCCAAGCCCTTCGGCGGCATCGTGCCTTACCTGAGCGGCCTCACGCTCAACGTCGAGGCCATCGGCGCGCGCCCCGGCGATCCGGTCGCGGCGTTCTCGGTGGGCACCAAGCTGATCGCGGCCCGTCCGGGCGTGCTCACCAATCTGTTGAGCCAGGTCGGGCTCGACCTGGGCGGCACCTCGCTGGTGGGCTACGACAGCGGGCTGGCCAACGTGAAGATCACGCCGGCGGGGCTGCTGCAGGCGCTCGGCATACCCGTGCCCGCCAATATTTCGCTCGGCGACTTCAACCAGCTGCTGGCCGCCAACACGCGCGCGCTGGGCGACGTGCTCAACGCCATCGTGGTGGTGGCCGGCCGCAACGAGCTGGTCGCCGCGAACGTCAGCCTGTTGCAGGCGATCCAGACCAAGCTGGGCGTGTCGAACCTGCAGGTCAAGCTGGGTTCCACCACGCCGGGCCGCAGCGGCTCGCTGTTTGCCAACATCACGTCCGGCGACGCCAACTCGGCGCTCAACCTGGAGCTCGATGCGCTGCAGGTCCTGTCGACGGCGATCGGCGTGGGCACCGGCGGCCATGCGGTGCAGGGTGGCACCAACGTCAGCCTGGGCGGTCTGGTCAGCGTCACGCCGCGCTTCAGCGTGGTCGAGCCGCCGTCCATCGCGATCGGCGGCGTGGGCGCCACGGCCTACACCTCGCAGGTGCGGGTGTACGCGCCGATCCAGGTCTCCACCGCCTCGTTGCCGGCGCCGCTGAGCTCCCTGCTCAAGCTGTCGATCGACCTGCCGATCACGATCGACGTGGTCGACGGGCACGGCACGCTCACGCAGCTGTGCCAGCGGCGCGACGCCTCGAACCGCGATCTCGCCAACATCGCGGTGACCTCCTCGATCCTGAAGCTGTGCGTCGGCGGGCCGCCCGCGGGCGCCTCCGCCAACTGGCCGTTCTCCACCAGCACCAGCTGCGAGCAGGGCCTCCAGCCCAAAAAGCTGCTGAGCGTGGCGCTGCTGGGCGCGGAGCTGGCATCGCTCACGCCCGACCCGCCGCTGGTGATCAATGCGCTGCCGGCCAACGGCGCCGCGGATTTCTACGTGGGCCAGACCCAGTCGGTGCCGGCCACCGACAACCCGCTGCTGCTGGGCACCACCATCAAGAACCTCACCGATGCGCTGCTCGGGGCCTTGCTCGGCAACACGCTGCAGGCGGGGGCGGCGCTGCCCAGCGGCACGCGCAACCAGGTGATCCAGAACATGGCGCAGGAGCTCTGGAACAACACCTCGTCGATCTGTACCGATACCGCCTCGGCGGCGCAGACCGCCGCGGGCTTCGCCTGCCGCAGCAACCGCACGCAGGCCGCGCTGAACCAGATCAAGAACGCGCCCACCAACCTGGGCGGCTTCCTCACCGGCCTGCCGACCGCGACCTCCAACCTGCTGACGAGCCTGGTGTCGCTGAACGTGAGCAGCCTGCTCGGCAACGTGGTCAACCTGGTGTCGAACCTCGTCAGCAGCGTGGTCACCACGCTGGGCGATATCGTGGGCGCGCTGCTGCCCACCAACCAGTGCACCAGCCGCCTGCTCGGCATCCCGATCGGCGGTTCGGTGGCGGGCTGCGTCTCGCAGATCACCAACACGCTCGCGGCCACGCCGACGGCAGGCGGGCCGCCCAATGTCGTGCTCGGGCTGGTGGGATTCCTGCTGGATCTGATCAAGCCGTTGTTCGACCAGATCGGCACGGCCCTGCTCAAGCCGCTGATCGAAAACGTGATCGGACTGCGCATCGGCCAGACCGACGTGCATCTGATGTCGATGGATTGCGATGGAACAGGAGTACAGCTTGTCTATTGAAGCCCGGAGCCGCCCATGAGCGAAGCCCTGCTCAACGATGGCCTGGACCTCTATGTCTGGGAGGGAACGGCCGACATCGCCGCGCGCGCCGAGCGCGCGCTGGCGGGCTACGACGCGACCGTGGTGCGGGCCGAGGCCGGCGTCGGCTTTGAAGACCGCGACCGCGCGCGGCCGGCCGTCGCGCTGGTGTCGGTCACGCTGATGGGCGACGCGCGCTTCGGCGGCTTCGACTGGCTCACCTCGCAGGGCATCCCCGTGATCTGGGTGGCGGGCGAGGAGCGCAACCACGATCCGCGTTTCTACGCGCCCGAGTATTCCTACACCCTGCCGCTGGCCTTCACCGGCGCCGAACTGCGGCGCCTGCTGTTCCGTGTGGCCGGCGTAGCGCAGAAGCCCACCGAGCCGGAGACGCCGCCGCCGCCCACGCTGGTGGCCGTGTCGCCGGTGATGCGCGACCTGCTGGAAGAGGCGCGCATGTTTGCCGATTGCCGCGCCAACGTGCTGGTGCACGGCGAGACCGGCGTGGGCAAGGAGCGCGTGGCGCGCCTGCTGCACGACGCGGCCGCGTGGGCCGGCGGCCCGTTCGTCGCCGTCAATTGCGGCGCGATTCCGGAGGGCCTGTTCGAAGCGCATTTCTTCGGCCACGCCAAGGGCGCGTTCACCGGCGCGGTCGGCGCGCACAAAGGCTATTTCGAGCAGGCCCACGGCGGCACGCTGTTCCTCGACGAAATCGGCGACCTGCCGCTCTATCAGCAGGTCAAGCTGCTGCGCGTGCTAGAGCAGAGCAGCGTGACGCGGCTCGGCTCCTCGACCGAGATTCCGGTGACCTTCCGGCTGGTGGCCGCCACCAACAAGGACCTGCGTGCGCTGGTGGCCGAGGGCGACTTCCGCGCCGATCTGTATTACCGGCTCGCGGTGATCGAGCTGCGCATCCCGAGCCTGGAGGAGCGCGGCGCGGCGGAGAAGCGCGCCATCTTCCAGGCGCTGCTGCTGCGCCAGGGCGTGTCCGAGCACGACGAGATCCCGCTGTGGCTGCTCCAGCGCGTCGAGCAGATGCAGTTCGCCGGCAATGTGCGCGAGCTCTCCAACCTGGCCGAACGCGTCGCCATCATCCGGCGCCAGCTGGGCCGCTGGGATCCGGCGCGCCTGGAGCAGGTGATCGAACGGCACGCGCGCCAGATGCCGCCCGCCGCGCCGCCTTCGCCGGTCGAGCCCAGCCCGGCGCCGGTCGCCTTCAGCCCGGCCGAACGCGCCGAGCGCGAGCGCGTGCTGGCCGCGCTCGAGGCCAATGGCTGGCGTCGCCAGGATACGGCGCATGCACTCGGCATCAGCCGCAAGGTGCTGTGGGAGAAAATGCGCAAACTGCGCCTGGGCGAGGCCCAGACCGAGCCCGCGGACGGTATCGCGGATTTTTGACGCATGGGCAAAATGAGAATCCGGAATAACCCGGGCGTAGCCGTGTCCAAGGGATGCGATAATTCGCAATCTGTTGCTATAGTTCAAAACTTGCTGCCTAGGGGTAGGGGATATAAACGTGGAAATCCATCACATGGGTGCTGGCATGCGCCTGTTTCTCGCGGGTTTGGCCCTGACCGGACTGGCGGGTTGCGCGAGCACCCAGACGCAGGCTGACCGCCCGGCGGTACAGCAGGTGGAAAACAAGGCCGCCGCCGATGCGCCGGTCACGCCACCGGCGCCCGCGGCCGCTCCCGCGCCGGCCCCCGCGCCGCGCGCCTCGTCCACCTCGACCGAGCTGCAGGGCCTGATCCAGAGCCGCCAGGTGTCCGAGCTGCGCACCAGCTACAACGGCAACTACGGCGCCAGCCTGCTGTTCCGCCCCGACGAGCTCACCTATTACGTCGCCCTGTTCCAGCAGAAGGACTTCTGGCAGGTCTACAAGACCAAGTCGTCGCAACAGGCCGAGGCCGTCTATCGCAGCTTCGTCGCCCGCTCGGCCGACCTGGCCGAGGTCGACATCCGCCGCATCCGCATGCAGGCCGACTACAACCAGGCCGAGGCACAGCTCGCCGCCCGCAATGCCGAGCTGGCCGCGCTGCAGGCCGACCGCCAACTGCGCCAGCAGCAGGAACAGGTCGTGGCCGAACGCCAGGCCCAGGCACGCCAGGAAGCCCAGGCGCTGACCGACCAGAACAAGGACGTGCGTGAGCAACTGCGCGCCTTGCAGCGCCAGATCGATGCGCTCCAGGCCGAACAGTCGCGTCTGTCCGGCACGCAGAGCCGCCGCGCGAAGTAATATCGGGGCAGGCGGTGCATCCGGCGCCGCCGTTCCTTCCCGGCCCGCCTCCCGGCGGGCAGCGCGGCCACCGGCCTGCGCGCAAGCCGGCGCCCAGGCACGGCGCCCATCCATCATGGCTCTGAAAGTTTTTGACCTCGAATGCGACCACGGCCATCTGTTCGAAGGCTGGTTCGGCTCGCATGACGATTACGACAGCCAGCGGGCGCGCGGCCTCGTCGAGTGCCCCGTGTGCGGCTCGCACACGGTCGTCAAGCGCCTCTCGGCGCCGCGGCTCAACGTGGCGCACCTGCGCGCGCCCGCGCAGCCGGCGCCGGCCGGCACCCCGCCCGATCTCGCACGCCTGCAGGCCGAGGTGCTGCGCCAGGTGCGCGAGCTGGTGCGCAACACCGAAAACGTGGGCACGCGATTCGCGGCCGAGGCGCGCCGCATCCACGAGGGCGACGCCGATGACCGTCCGATCCGCGGCACCGCCACGCCCGAAGAGCGTGCCGAGCTGGCCGAAGACGGCATCGCCGTCATGAGCGTGCCGGCCTTTCTCGACGACGAGCAGTTGCAGTAAGCCTGCGCCGGCGCAGCTTCGTTTCGGCCGCCTCCCGCACCGCAACCCCAAAGAAAAAGCCCGCCCTGCCGTGAGGCAGGGCGGGCTTTCGATGCCCGCGAATGCGGCGGCCGGTCAGTTGACGCGGCTGCGGTATTCGTTGGTGCGGGTGTCGATTTCGATCTTGTCGCCGATGGCGCAGAACAGCGGCACGTTGAGCTCGTAGCCGGTGTTGATCTTGGCGGGCTTGAGCACCTTGCCCGAGGTGTCGCCACGGACGGCCGGCTCGGTGTAGGTGATTTCGCGGACCAGGATGGTGGGCAGTTCGACCGAGATGGCGCGGCCGTCGTAGAACACCACTTCAACCGGCATCGCTTCCTCGAGGTAGTTCAGGGCGTCGCCCATGCTCTCGGCTTCGATTTCGTACTGGTTGTACTCATCGTCCATGAACACGTACATCGGATCGCCGAAGTACGAGTAGGTGCATTCCTTGCGCTCGAGCAGGACCACGTCGAACTTTTCGTCGGCCTTGTACACGGCTTCGCTGGCCGAACCCGTCAGCAGGTTCTTGAACTTCAGCTTGACGACGGCGGCGTTACGGCCGGACTTGTTGTATTCGGTCTTCTGGACCACGAGCGGATCCTTGCCGACCATGACCACGTTGCCGACTCGCAATTCCTGAGCGGTTTTCATCGATTAAAACTCCGGGGGTGATATGGCGCACTCGCCGTGCTAGCGCGCAGTCGGTTCGGCCGCCCGGGGGGGGGCTGTCCGTACACCGTTGCGTGCCCCGGGAGGCTGTCAGTGAGTCTGCTGCACCGGCGATGCCGGGCGAAAAACCCCGTCATGGACGCAACAGATAACTCGCTATTCTAGCGCGTCTTGCTCAATTCCGTACAGAAATCGGCAAGTGTGTCCCCCAAATCGGGGAGCTGCGCCTGCCGTTCTTCCCACGCGCGCGCGGCCGCCTGCCAGGCCTGCCAGACCGGTGCGCCGAGGGCGGCCGCGGCCAGCGCGGGCCCCTGCGCGAAGTCGGCGTCGTTCCAGGCGCGCATCAGCGCGCGCGCCGGGGCGGGCAGATCGTAGCGCGCCAGCCACGCATCGAGCTTGGTGAGGTGCACCGCGTCGTCCTGGGCGTAGATCTGCCACAGGAACGGCCGCCCGGCCCAGGCGGCGCGCACGAACGAGTCCTCGCCGCGCACCATGTTGAAGTCGGCCAGCCACAGCAGCCGGTCGAAATCGGGCTGCGGCACGAACGGGATCCTGACGATGTCCAGGCCCGCGAGCGCCACCGCATCGAGCGCCGGCGCCACGCCCTGCGGCACCAGCAGCACGGCCCCGCCCGGCAGCGCCGCCAGCGCCTGCGCCATGTCGGCGGCCGGCGCCTGCGGATAGCAGAACAGGGTGGCCAGGCGCGCGCCCTGGTTGCGCCAGCGCGAAAGCGCGGCGCCCGGCACGCCGAGCCGCGTCAGGAACGCGTCCTGCGCGCCGGCGTCGGCCTGCCAGGCATCGCGCTCGGCGCTCAGGCCGGGTTCGCGGATCAGGCCGCCCGTGGCGGCGGTGAAGCCGGGAAAGAAGAAGTGCTTGACCAGGCCGTCGGCGCGCTGCGAGGGCAGGCCGTGGCAGCTCTCGACCCAGGCTTCGGCGCTCAGGTATTCGAGATTGATCCAGGCGGGGTGGGAGGCGCGCATCGCCGCGATGAACGCGGGCGGCGGGTCGCAGGCGAATGCCTCGATCACCACGTCGCCCGGCTCGAGCGCCGGGGCGGGATCGCGCCAGTGCACGATCTCGATCCGCTGCACCGTCTGCTGCGCGGCAGCGGGCGCCACCTCGGGTTCGATGCGCGCGAAGGCGTCCAGGTCGTCGACCCACAGCCGCACCTGCCAGCCGCGGCCGTGCGCGAGACGGCGCGCCAGCCGCCAGCACACGCCGATGTCGCCGTAGTTGTCGACGACGCGGCAGAACACATCGGCACGCATCGGCCCTGCCTCAGTGGAACTGGGCGGGCGCCGTCTCGGCGTCTTCGGGCAGCTCGGCGTGCACCAGCTCGCCCAGCGGATTGGGGAAGTGCGGCGCGCCGCAGTCTTCGCAGTATTCCGGCGGCAGGATGCCGGGAATGCGGCGCACGTCGTTCACGCCGTATTCCTTGAGCAGCGCGGCGATCTGGTCCATGGCGTCGGGTTCGCCCTCGTCTTCCTCGCCGGGCGCCGGTTCGTCTTCCCGGCCGTAGACGGGCCAGACGCAGCCATAGAACACGTCGTTGCTGTTGCGGGCGGTGAAGCCGATGCGGTATTCGTCGACCTGGGCCTCGCCGCAGCCGGCGATCACGGCGCGCAGCTGCGCGGGCTGCAGGTTGACCGCGCCCTCGAGCCAGCTCACCGCGGCGCGCAGCGACAGCGGACGCACGCGGCGGTCCGCCTCGCGGTTGCTCACGTAATAGGCATCCGGCAGCAGCAGGTCGAGGCCGCAGCCCGGCAGCAGCGACGCGAAGGTGGGCTGGGCCTGCTCGACCCATTGCGCCAGGCATTCCTCGCGGCTGTTGCCCGGTTCCTCGAACAGCTCCTGCCAGCGGAAAAACGCGCCGCCTTCGGCCACGGCCACCGCGGCCACCATGTAGCGCGTGTCGGCCAGCATGTTGGCGGTCTCGATGGCGGTGTTCACGGCCGGCTTGGCCGTCTCGGCGCCGAGCGCGTGCGAGCCCAGGCGTTGCAGCCACTGCCAGGTTTCGGAGAAGGTGCGCGGCATCTGGTCGATGCTGACCAGGTGCGGCAGCAGCGCCACGCGCGTGTTGCTGGCCAGCACGTGGCCATGCAGTTGCGCGAGCAACGCTTCCTGGGCCGACGCCGAAATCGGGCCGGTCGGGATGGTGTAGCGCGTCCAGGCGGCGACCGGCGCCACCAGCAACAGCACGTCGTAGCGCGTGCCGTTTTTCTCGATCCGGGTCGACTCGGACAGCGTTTCGGCCTGTTCGATCAACACCTCGTAGGCGCCGATGTCGTGCTGCGCGAGATGGTCGAGCGCGGCCTCCAGCGGCGCGTCGTTGCCGGCGCGCAGCAGCTTGGGCACCGCAATGCCCAACTGCGTTTCCCAATACGTGTCTTCCACGCGGCTGCCGGAGCGGTTCAGGGCCTGCGCCAGGGCGACCAGGCGCACGGCATCACGGTTCAGACGGGGCGGGGTTTGGCTGCGGGTACGGGCCATTGATATAGGATCGTTGTCGGGATGCGTAACAGCGTAGTTTAACGCCCGATCGGGGACGTGCGGCATAGGCTGTTGCTCGATGCGCAACAGCCTATGCCGGATTCGGTGGTTTATTGCCGATTTGAATATGGGCAGAATGACATCATCCGCTTTGAAGGAAGATCGTCATGCTTTGGCCCACCTTGTTCGTATCGCACGGCTCTCCCATGCTCGCCGTCGAGCCCGGCCAGACCGGCGCCGCGCTGGCGGCCTGGAGCGCCGCGCTGCCCGCCCGGCCGCGCGCCATCCTCGTCGTCTCGCCCCACTGGGCGGGGCACGGGCTCGCCGTCTCCACGCGCGACCGCCAGATCGCCTGGCACGACTTCGGCGGCTTTCCGCCCGAGCTCTACCACCTGCAATACGGCGCCCCCGGCTCGCCCGAGCTGGCCGAGCGCGTGCGCGCGCTGCTGGCCGACGCCGGCATCGCCGCCGACAACGACCCGCGCCGCCCGCTCGACCACGGCGCCTGGGTGCCGCTGCGCTATCTCTATCCGGACGCCGACGTGCCGGTGGTGCAGCTCTCGCTCGACATGTCGCGCGATGCGCAGCAGCAATATGCGCTCGGCCAGGCGCTCGCGCCGCTGCGGGCGGAGGGCGTCCTCATCATCGGCTCGGGCTCGCTCACGCACAATCTGCGCGACGTGCGCATGCCGCAGCAGGCGCCCGCGCATCCCTACGTGCCGGCATTCCAGGCCTGGTATGCCGAGCATCTGGCGCAGCACGACCTGCCCGCGCTGTTCGACTGGGCCGCGCAAGCCCCCGGCGCGCACCAGGCCCACCCGCACGACGACCACCTGATGCCGCTCTACGTGGCGTTGGGCGCGGGCGACACGGCGGCCGACCGGGCCTGTGCGCCGCGCCGGCTCACCGACGAGGTCAGCTACGCCGCGCTGGCGATGGACGCCTATCAGTTCGGCGACGCGCACGCGGCCTGACGGCCGCCGGCCGCGCGCAACAAAAAGCCCGCGAAGCGCAATGCTTCGCGGGCTTTTTTCACGGGCGGGCGAACCCGCCGGCAGCGGGCGCTCAGGCCGCCAGCAACTGACGCAGCACGAAGGGCAGGATGCCGCCGTGCAGGTAGTAGTCGACCTCGATCGGCGTGTCGATGCGCAGCAGCAGCGTCACGTCCTGCGAGCTGCCGTCCTTGCGATGGATGGTCAGCGTCACGTCCTGCATCGGCTTGATGCCGTGTTCCAGGCCCGAGATATCGTAGGTTTCCTCGCCGGTGATGCCGAGCGTCTGCACGGAATCGTCGCCCTTGAACTGCAGCGGCAGCACGCCCATGCCCACCAGGTTGCTGCGGTGGATGCGCTCGAAGCTGCGCGTGATCACGGCCTTCACGCCGAGCAGCTGCGTGCCCTTGGCCGCCCAGTCGCGCGACGAGCCGGTGCCGTACTCTTCGCCGCCGAACACCACCGAAGGCGTGCCCTGGGCCACGTACTTCATGGCCGCGTCGTAGATCGACATCTGTTCGCCCGAGGGCTGGAACAGCGTCTCGCCGCCCTCGAAGCGGCTGCCGTCGGGGCGGGCCGGGATCATCAGGTTCTTGATGCGCACGTTGGCGAAGGTGCCGCGCATCATGATCTCGTGGTTGCCGCGGCGCGAACCGTAGCTGTTGAAGTCGGCCTTCTGCACGCCGTGCTCCTTGAGCCACTTGCCGGCGGGCGAGGTTTCCTTGATCGAGCCGGCCGGCGAGATGTGGTCGGTGGTGACCGAGTCGCCGAACACGCCCAGCGCGCGCGCGCCCTTGACCACCGGGATCGCGCCCGGCGTCATGCCGAAGCCGTCGAAGAAGGGCGGCTCGGCGATGTAGGTCGAGTCGGGCCAGTTGTAGGTCTCGCCGGTCACGCCCTTGATGTTTTCCCACAGCTTGCCGGGGTTGCTCTTGACCTGGCTGTAGTTGGCCTTGAACGCCTCGGGGTTCATGGCGAACTTCACCAGCGACTCGATCTCCTCGGTGGTGGGCCACAGGTCGCCGAGCCACACGTCGCCGTTCTTGCCCTTGCCCACCGGCTCGGTCATGAGGTCGCGCGTGACGGTGCCGGCCAGGGCGTAGGCCACGACCAGCGGGGGCGAGGCCAGGAAGTTGGCCTTGATGTTCGGGTGGATCCGCGCCTCGAAGTTGCGGTTGCCCGACAGCACGGCCGAGCACACCAGGTCGTTGTTGACGATGGCTTCGTTCAGGTCGGGGGTGAGGTCGCCGGCGTTACCGATGCAGGTGGTGCAACCGTAGGCCGCCACGTCGAAGCCCAGCTTCTCGAGGTAGGGCAGCAGGCCGGTCTTGGTGAGGTATTCGGTGACCACGCGCGAGCCGGGGGCCAGCGAGGTCTTGATGTGCTTGGGCACCTTCATGCCCGCCTCGACCGCCTTCTTGGCCACCAGGCCGGCGGCCAGCAGCACGCTCGGGTTCGAGGTGTTGGTGCAGGAGGTGATCGCGGCGATCAGGATGTCGCCGTTCTTGACCTTGGTGCCGGCGCTGGTGGTGAACACCTCGCCGAGCTTTTCCGGCGGTTGGTTGAAGCCGTTTTCGGAGATCGGCTTGGAATAGAGGTCGATGAAGGTGTTCTTGACGTTGCCGATCTCGATCCGGTCCTGCGGGCGCTTCGGGCCGGCCAGCGAGGGCGCGACGGTGCCGAGGTCGAGCGTGAGCAGCTTGGTGTAGTTGATGTCGCGCGCGGCGGGCACGCCGAACATCTTCTGGGCCTTGAAGTAGGCCTCGAAGGCGGCGATCTCTTCCGGCGTGCGGCCGGTGCCCTCGAAATAATCGATGGTGCGCTCGTCGACCGGGAAGAAGCCCATCGTGGCGCCGTACTCGGGCGCCATGTTGCCGATGGTGGCGCGGTCGGTCACCGACAGGCTGGCCGTGCCTTCGCCACAGAATTCCACGAACTTGCCCACCACCTTCTCGCGGCGCAGCATCTCGGTGATGGTGAGCACCAGGTCGGTGGCGGTGACGCCGCCGCGCAGCTGGCCCTTGAGCTCCACGCCGACCACGTCGGGCGTGAGGAAATACACGGGCTGGCCGAGCATGCCGGCCTCGGCCTCGATGCCGCCCACGCCCCAGCCGACCACGCCGATGCCGTTGATCATCGTGGTGTGGCTGTCGGTGCCGACCAGCGAATCCGGGTAATAGACCTCATTGGCCTTGTCGAAGTGCACGCCGCGCGCCAGGTATTCGAGGTTCACCTGGTGGACGATGCCGAAGCCCGGCGGCACCACGCCGAACGTGTCGAAGGCCTGCATGCCCCACTTCATGAACTGGTAGCGCTCGCGGTTGCGCTGGAACTCCAGCTTCATGTTCAGGTCGAGGGCGTTTTTCGTGCCGAAGTAATCGATCATCACCGAGTGGTCGACCACCAGGTCGACGGGCACCAGCGGCTCGATGCTCTTCGGATTCTTGCCCATCTTGTCGGCCACCGAGCGCATGGCGGCGATGTCGGCGAGCAGCGGCACGCCGGTGAAGTCTTGCAGCACCACGCGCGCAACCACGAACGGAATCTCTTCCTCGCGGCGGGCGTTGGGCAGCCAGTTGGCCAGTTGCCGCACGTGCTCTTCGGTGACCTTCTTGCCGTCACAGTTGCGCAGCACCGATTCGAGCACGATGCGGATCGAAACCGGCAGTCGCGCCACATCGATGCCCAGCGCCTTGCCCAGCGCCGGCAACGAATAGAACTGACAGGTCTTCTTGCCAATCTTGAAGGTCTTGAGTGTGTCGAGCGTGTTGTGCGGCATGATGGACTCCATGGGTGTTGACCGCGTAAAACCGCCATTTTGTGGCGTTTCCGCGCGTTTGTCATTGTAGGCTTCGAGGGCAGTGCCGTGGGTGTCTTGTATCTTATATAAGACTTGAACGACACGTCAAAGTTCCGCCCGCGCGACGCCTCCTGCTTCGCCCTCCGTTGTACCAAGAATCTCTGACATCCGGCTTGTCGGGCGTCATGGATGCGCGCGAGGCTGCGATGGCTGGAAACGCGGCGTTCGAAATCCGTCATGCCCGGCCCGCGCGCGGCTCGCTAGCATCGTGTCATACCCCTGACACAACGAGGTTCAACGGCTCATGACGCAACCCCTTCCGCACCAGCTGCGCATTCCTTCCATGCAGGGACAATGTTCCGAGGCCGAGTGGCAGGCGCGCATCGATCTGGCCGCCTGCTATCGCCTGGTGGCGCACTACGGCATGTCGGACATGATCGCCAATCACATTTCGTTGAGGGTGCCGGGCGAGCAAGGCGCGTTCCTGATCAACGCCTACGGCCTGCTCTACGAAGAGATCACCGCCTCCAGCCTCATCAAGATCGACCACGACGGCAACGTGCTGGCGGCGCCCGATTTCGGCGCGCTGAAGTACGGCGTGAACAAGGCCGGCTTCGTGATCCATTCGGCCGTGCACGAGGCCCGGCCGGAGGTCGATTGCGTGATCCACACGCACACCTGGGCCGGCATGGCGGTGTCGTCGCTGGCCTGCGGCCTGCTACCGCTGAATCAGACCTCGCTGCGCTTCCTGCGCATCGGCTATCACGACTACGAGGGCGTGGTGCTCGACACGCGCGAACAGGCCTCGCTGGTGGCCGACCTGGGCGCCGGCGAGGCGCTGATCCTGCGCAACCATGGCCTGCTCACCGTGGGCCGCACGATCGGCGAGGCCTTCAACTGGATGCATCGGCTCGAGGTGTCGTGCCGCGCGCAGCTGGCGGCCATGGCGTGCAACATGCCGCTGTCCGCGCTGTCGCCCGAGATCCAGGAGGCCACCTGGAATCAATACCAGCCCGGCACGCGCCGCCCGTATGGCCAGATGGAATGGCCCGCGCTGCTGCGCCTGTGCGACCGCCTCGATCCTTCCTATCGCACCTGACCGGGCGCCTGGTGGCGCAGGCACTGCAGCAGGGCCTGCGCCGACGGCCGCAGATGCGCGGGATCGCGCACACAGACGAAGAACTGGCGCTCGGCCCACGCGTCGCGCAGCGCCACCTTCGCCAGGCCCAGCAGGCCCAGATAGGTGTCGGCGATCAGCTCCGGCAAGACGCCGATGCCCAGCCCTTCGCGGATCATGCGGCAGCGTGCCTCGTAGTTGGCCACCTGCACCTTGACGTTGAGCGGCCCGGACAGACTGGCGCCCACCAGTTCGAGAAAGGCTTCGAAGGAGTGGCGCGGGAAATAGCCCAGGAAATCGTAGCTGCGCGCCTCCTCGAGGAACACCGGCCCGCGGCCCGCCAGCGGATGGTCGATCGGCGTGACCAGCACCACCCGGTCGGTGCGATAGGGGTGCGAGGTCACACCGGGGGCGGCCCCGCTGGCGTGATAGATGCCGATGTCCACCTCCTGGTCGGACACCAGGCGCGGGATGTCGCCGCTGTAGGCCTCGACCAGATCGACGCGCGCACGCGGCTCGATCCGGCCGTAGTCGCGCAGGTCGGCGGGCAGGAACTGCACGATGGCGGAACGATTGGCGGCCAGCCGCAGCTTCGGGATGCCGTCGGGGGCGTAGTCGACGCAGAGGTCTTCGAGCGACCGCACGCTCTGCAGGATGGCGCGCGCCTTGTGATACAGGGCGGCGCCGGCCGCCGTGGGCTCCACGCCGCGGTTGTGCCGCGCCAGCAGGGTGGTGCCGACCTGGCGTTCGAGCTCGACGATGCGCTTGCTCGCGGCCGAGGCCACCAGGTTCTCGCGTTCGGCGGCGCGCGCCAGGCTGCGTTCTTCGATGGCGGCCACCAGCATCTGCAGCGCCGCGATATCTATTTTCATGGGCGCTCCGTTGCGGGCTGCCTTCAGGTCTCCGGCTGGCAGTATAGGGAGCGCCGCGACGCGCGGCCATGGGGAAAAGCCCGCGCGAGCGGGCGCCGCGTCTTCAGAAGAACCAGCCGCCCCGGGTCAGCTCGCGTTCGCACTGCTTGTATTGCGCGCCGAAGCGTTCGGCGCGCGCCTGCACCTGCTGCGACACGCGCTTGAGCCAGGCCTTGCGGTCGTAGCTGCGGTTCTTGTAGCCCGTCCAGCCCTCGTGGTAGTTCAGGTACTGGCCATACGCATCCCACTTGGAGATGCCGTTGATGCGCTGGGTCTTGCTCATGTACCAGCCCATGAAGTCGAGCGCGTCGCCGAAGTTGTCGCGGCTCGAGAACCAGCCGCCCGCCTCGCGCTTGTAGTCGGCCCAGGTCTCGTCCTTGGCCTGCGCATAGCCGTAGGCCGAGCTCACGCGGCCCCAGGGAATGAAGCCCAAAAAGTAGTAGCGCGGGGGCAGGGCGTCGTGCCGGAAGCTCGACTCCTGGTACATCATCGCGATCGGCACATTCACCGGCGCGCCCCATTTCTTCTGCACCCGCAGCGCGGCGTCGTGCCAGTCGGGCTTCTCGCGGAAGATCGCGCAGATGTTCTCGGGGTTCGCGGGCGGCGCGGTGGAGGCACAACCCGTCAGGGCAAGCGCGGCCACCAGCGTCGGCAGGGCGGCTCGCATGGCTTTCCTCGGGTCGACTAGGGCTCGGGGACGCATGCTGCGCCCGGTCCTCATTCTATACGTCCGCGAAACGACTGGTTACGCTGACCTCAGGGTCGGTAACTTATTGCGGTTATCGCGGATTAAGAGGGAAATATTGCTTTCAGCATGGCGTAAGTCGTGGTTTTGTTGCAACGACTACGACTGATTTGCGGTTGTTACAAGAATGATAATGATTCCTGATAGCTAAAATGCGCTTGGATCGTTGCGCAATGGTCCGGAAAGCAGGGTGCGCCGGTGGCGCCCGGGCGTCGCGCCGCACGCGGCCATCGCCCCCTTTCCCACAGCGCATCCGCCACGCGCCCGCCGCGCGGCATCTATCGAAAAAATGGCGCGGCCTCGTCCTGGTCGCCGCGTCCACGGGAATCCTCCACGCATGAAAAAACAGAATCTCGCATGGCTGGCCGCAGTGCTGCCCTGGTACGTGATCGCGGCGCAGGCGCAGACCGCCGCCCCGGCCACGGACGACTCCGTCACGCTCAACGCCGTCAAGGTCGAGGCCAGCGCCGACGCCTCGGCCAGCGGCCTGGCCGCGCCCTTCGCCGGGGGCCAGGTGGCCACCGGCTCGCGCATCGGCATCCTCGGCACCCGCAGCAACCTCGAGACCCCGTTCTCCACCACCGCCTACACCAACGAACTGATCCAGGACAAGCAGGCCCACGGCGTCGGCGACGTGCTGCAGAACGACCCCGGCGTGCGCGTCGCGCGCGGCTTCGGCAACTTCCAGGAGTCGTACTTCATCCGCGGCTTCCTGACGAACTCGGACGACATTGCATACAACGGCCTCTATAGCCTGTTGCCGCGTCAGTACATCGCCACCGAGCTGTTTGAACGTGTTGAAGTGACCCGAGGCGCGTCCGCGTTTTTGAATGGCGCGACCCCTAACGGTGGCGGAATCGGCGGCATCATCAACCTCGTGCCCAAGCGGGCGCCGAATGAGCCGCTCACTCGCTTTACGACGAGCGTGGGCAGTGGCGGTCAGGTCGGTGTGGCCGCGGACATCGCTCGCCGGTTCGGTCCCGACGATAGCACTGGCATTCGTATTAACCTGGCCAATCGAAGCGGCGGCACTGGCATCGATGACGAACACGCTCGTACCAGCGTGGGTTCTGTGGGCCTTGATTGGCGATCCGCCGATGTGCGCTTGTCGGCCGATATTGGCTGGCAAGAAAACAAACTGAAACGCACGCGCACCAACGTGACCGTGCCGCGCACCGCTACTCACGTCCCGGATGCACCCGACGCCAGTTCGAACTGGGCTCAGCCTTGGTCATATTCGAATGAGCGCGACGTATTCGGTACGTTGCGCGCCGAATACGATCTCAACGACAGCATCACGACGTGGGCCGCGTATGGGTTCCGTCGCAGCGACGAGCGCAACTCGCTGGCAAACTTGACGTTGACCAACACGCAGACCGGTGCGGGCACCTTCAGCAGGTTCGACAATGCCCGTGAGGACAGTGTCAATACGGGCGAAGTGGGCGCCCGCGCCAAACTCCAGACTGGCCCGGTCAGCCATCAATTCGTTGTCTCGGCGGCCTATTTTCAGCTCAAGAAGGACAATGCGTACGCGACCGCCGCAGCCCGGCCCACCAATCTTTACAACCCCGTCACTTACTATGACGCGCCGGCGCTGGGCGGGTCGTTCAACGATCTGAACGATCCTGCGTTGCAGGGCAGAATCCGCACGACGAGCGTCGCCGTGGGTGACACGCTGGGGTTCTTCGACGATACGTTGCTGGTGACGGCCGGCATCCGGCATCAACAGCTGACGAGCCGCAATTACGCGTACAACTCGGGCAAAGAAACCAGTGCCTACGACGCAAGCAAGAACACGCCGGCAGCGGGCATCGTGTTCAAGCTGACGCCGAACGTGTCGCTCTACGGCAATTACATCGAGGCTCTGGTGGCGGGTGAAACGGCCCCGGCGCTGTTCAACAACCAGGACGTCGTTAACGCGGGTCAGTCGCTCGCGCCGTATGTGTCGAAACAGAAGGAAATCGGCATCAAGTATGAGGGCGGCGGAGTCGGTGCCGGACTGGCATTGTTCTCGACGGATCGCCCACGCGCATTCGTTGACGAGAATCTCGTGTTCCAGAAGGGTGGAAAGGATCGCCATCAAGGAGCCGAGTTGACGGTATATGGCGAAGCGACGCGCACCGTTCGCGTGCTCGGCGGTTTGACCTGGCTCGATGCCACGCAACGCTCGACTGGCAATTCCGCAATCGACGGCAATCGCGTGATCGGCGTGCCGCGATTTCAAGCCAATATGGGGGTGGAATGGGACATCCCGGGTGTGGACGGTCTGACGGTGGATGGTCGAGTCGTCTACACCGGGTCGACTTACGCCAACGACACCAACACGCTCAAAGTGCCGGGCTGGACTCGCTTCGATGCCGGCCTGCGCTACATGATGGATGTCCAGGGCCACTTGGTAACGCTGCGTGCGCGTGTCGACAACATCGCCAATCGCAATTACTGGGCTTCGGTCGGCGGTTACCCGGGGCAGGGCTATCTCGTGCTCGGCGGTCCCCGCACCTTCTCCCTGTCGGCCTCGATGGAATTCTGATTCCTTCCCGCCAGGAAAAAACCCGCGCGATTTCGCGCGGGTTTTTTTACGCCCGCGTGCCCGTTGCCATGCGCGCCGGACCCGCAAACAAAAACCCCCGCGACTCGCATCGCGGGGGGTCTGGCAGGCCCGCTTGCGCGGGCCGGGATCCAGCCGGACCTTACACCTCGATCACGTCGGCCACATCCTTGTAGTCGGCGATCTTGTCGAAGTTCAGGTATTGGTAGATCTGGTCGCCGCTCTTGTTGATGACGCCCATGTCGGCCATGTACTCGTCCTTGGTCGGGATGCGACCCAGGCGCGAGCAGATGGCGGCCAGTTCGGCCGAGCCCAGATACACGTTGGTGTTCTTGCCCAGACGGTTGGGGAAGTTGCGGGTGCTGGTCGACATCACCGTGGCGCCTTCGCGGACCTGGGCCTGGTTGCCCATGCACAGCGAGCAGCCCGGCATTTCGGTGCGGGCACCGGCCGTGCCGAACACGCCGTAGTGGCCTTCCTCGGTGAGCTGGGCCGCGTCCATCTTGGTCGGCGGGGCAACCCACAGCTTGACCGGGATGTCGCGCTTGCCTTCGAGCAGCTTGGAGGCCGCGCGGAAGTGACCGATGTTGGTCATGCAGCTGCCGATGAACACTTCGTCGATCTTGGCGCCGGCCACGTCCGACAGCGTCTTCACGTCGTCGGGGTCGTTCGGGCACGCCACGATGGGCTCGTGGATGTCGGCCAGGTCGATCTCGATGACGGCGGCGTACTCGGCGTCGGCATCGGGCTGCAGCAGCTGGGGATCGGCCAGCCAGGCTTCCATGGCCTTGATGCGGCGGGCGATCGAACGCTCGTCTTCGTAGCCGTTGGCGATCATCCACTTCAGCATCACGATGTTGCTGTTGATGTATTCGATGATCGGTTCTTTGTTCAGGTGCACCGTGCAGCCGGCGGCCGAGCGTTCGGCCGAGGCGTCGGACAGCTCGAATGCCTGTTCGACCTTCAGGTCGGGCAGACCTTCGATTTCGAGGATGCGGCCGGAGAAGATGTTCTTCTTGCCCTGCTTGGCCACGGTCAGCATGCCCTGCTGGATGGCATAGAGCGGGATCGCGTTGACCAGGTCACGCAGCGTGACGCCGGGCTGCATCTTGCCCTTGAAGCGCACCAGCACCGATTCCGGCATGTCCAGCGGCATCACGCCGGTGGCGGCGGCGAAGGCGACCAGGCCCGAACCGGCCGGGAACGAAATGCCGATCGGGAAGCGGGTGTGCGAGTCGCCGCCGGTGCCGACCGTGTCGGGCAGCAGCATGCGGTTGAGCCACGAGTGGATCACGCCGTCGCCCGGACGCAGCGAAATGCCGCCGCGGGTGCTGATGAACTGGGGCAGCGTGTGGTGCGTCTTCACGTCCACGGGCTTGGGGTAGGCGGCCGTGTGGCAGAACGACTGCATCACGAGGTCGGCCGAGAAGCCCAGGCACGCCAGGTCCTTCAGCTCGTCGCGGGTCATCGGGCCGGTGGTGTCCTGGCTGCCGACCGAGGTCATCTTCGGTTCGCAGTAGGTGCCCGGGCGGATGCCCTGGCCTTCCGGCAGGCCGCAGGCGCGGCCGACCATCTTCTGGGCCAGCGAGAAGCCGCGGCCGCTGTCGGCCGGGTTCTTCGGCAGGCGGAACAGGGTCGAGGGCGCCAGGCCGAGGGCCTCGCGGGCCTTGGCGGTGAGGCCGCGGCCGATGATCAGCGGAATGCGGCCACCGGCGCGCACTTCGTCGAACAGCACGTCCGACTTCACTTCGAATTCGGAGATGACTTCGCCGTTCTTCAGGGCCTTGCCCTCATAGGGGCGCAGCTCGACCACGTCGCCCATTTCCATCTTGGAAACGTCGAGTTCGATCGGCAGGGCGCCGGCGTCTTCCATGGTGTTGTAGAAGATCGGGGCGATCTTGCTGCCCAGGCACACGCCGCCGAAACGCTTGTTCGGCACGAAGGGGATGTCTTCGCCGGTGAACCACAGCACCGAGTTGGTGGCCGACTTGCGCGAGGAGCCGGTGCCCACCACGTCGCCCACGTAGGCGACCAGATGGCCCTTTTCCTTGAGCGATTCGATGAACTTGATCGGACCGCGCTTGCCGTCTTCCTCCGGCTCGAACGCGGCGCCGTCGCGCTTGTTCTTCAGCATCGCCAGGGCGTGCATCGGAATGTCGGGGCGCGTGGTGGCGTCGGGGGCGGGCGACAGGTCGTCGGTGTTGGTTTCGCCGGGCACCTTGAAGACCGTGATGGTCATGCTTTCGGGCACTTCCGGACGGCTGGTGAACCACTCGGCATCGGCCCAGCTCTGCAGCACGGCGCGCGCGTTGGCGTTGCCCTTGTCGGCCTTTTCCTTCACGTCGTGGAAGGCGTCGAACATCAACAGGGTTTTCTTCAGGGCTTCGGCAGCGACGGTGCCGACTTCAGCGTCATCGAGCAGTTCGATCAGCGGGCCAATGTTGTAGCCGCCGAGCATGGTGCCCAGCAGTTCGGTCGCCTTGGCGCGGCTGATCAGTGCACACGATTCCTTGCCCAGGGCCACGGCGGCCAGGTAGGAGGCCTTGACCTTGGCGGCGTCGTCCACGCCGGCGGGCACGCGGTGGGTCAGCAGGTCCAGCAGGAATTGCTCTTCCCCGGCCGGCGGGCTCTTCAGCAATTCGATCAGATCGGCGGTTTGTTGGGCCGAGAGGGGCAGCGGGGGGATACCCAGCGCCGCGCGTTCGGCCACGTGTTTGCGATACGTTTCCAGCATGAGGAGCCTGCGTAAAGTCGGGTTGGAAGAAGGGTTCGTGGCAGCGATTGTAGAGGCAAGGGCCCCCGGCTAGCAAATGTCTTATATCTTATATAAGACTTGGCAAGCGAGCGTGGTGGCGGCGCTACATTGGGGACGGATCGCGGCGCGGCGGCAGGCCCGCCCGTACAATGCGCAGGCCTGTCCGCGCCCCGCCTGGGCGCGGCCAAAATTCACCGCCGCCGCATGACTTACTTCCGCCGCTCGCGCTCGCCCGCCTCCTCCGCAACCCCGCGTCCGTCGGCGCGCGCCGCCGCCCCGCTGACGGCGGCGCTGGCCGCGCTCGAAGGCCCGTTCTGGGTCGCCGACCTGGAAACCACCGGCCTGTCCGCCGCGAGCTGCGAGATCCTCGAGTTTGCCGCGGTCTCCGTGTCGGCCGCCGGCCAGATCGAGCGCGAGTTCTCGCGCGTGGTGCGCGTGGGCGCGCCGGTGCCATCCTTCATTTCGCGGCTCACCGGCATCTCGCAGCGCGAGGTCGACCGCGACGGCCTGCCCGTCATGCAGGCCTTCGACGAGTTCCTGGGCTTTATCGAGGGCGGCCCGGTGTTCTTCCACAACGCCTCGTTCGACACGCGCTTCCTGCGCGCCACCGCCGAACGGCTGGGCCGCGTGTTCGAGACGCCGATCCATTGCACGCTGCAGCTGGCGCGCCGCGCCTGGCCCGAGCTGCCCTCGCACAAGCTGGGCCTGCTCGCGAGCCACATCGGTGCGAGCGAGCCGACCCACCGGGCCCTGGCCGACGTGCGCACCACGGTGGCCGTGGCGCTGGCTGCGCGCCAGCGCCTGGCGGCCTGAGCCGTGTCCGGAGAAACCGCCATGTCCGATCTGCAGCGCATCAGGGCGGCCGTGCGCCGCTTCACCGCCGAACGCGCGTGGGAGCCGTTCCACAGCCCCAAGAATCTCGCCATGGCCCTGGCCGGCGAGGCGGGCGAGCTGGTGGCCGAGTTCCAGTGGCTCACCGAAGACCAGTCGCGCCAGTTGAGCGATGCGCAACGCGAGGCGGTCGCCGACGAGATCGCCGACGTGCAGCTGTATCTCGTGGCGCTGGCCGATCAGCTCGACCTCGACATCGCCCAGGCCGTGGCGCGCAAGATGGAGAAGAACGCGCTGAAGTATCCCGCCGACGCGTTCCACGGCAGCGCCCGCAAGTACGACGCAGATGCCTGACGCCCATGCTATGGTGTGGACCACGATCCGCGCACAGGCATGCGCGGGCAGTCACACCAAGGGGTAGGCCCTATGCATTTTCTGTTGATCTATCAGGTCCGGCCTGATTACGTCACGCGCCGCGCCGAGTATCGCGCCGAACACCTCGCGCTTGCGCAGCAGGCGGTGCAGCGCGGCGAGCTGGTCCTTGGCGGCGCGCTGGCCGACCCCGTCGACGGCGCGGTGCTGCTGTTCCAGGGCGAGGGCCCCGAGGCCGCCGAGGCCTTCGCGCGCGCCGATCCCTATGTCCGCCACGGGCTGGTCACGCAATGGCAGGTGCGGCGCTGGACCACCGTCGTCGGCCCCGCCGCCAGCACCCCCGTCACCTGACGCCTTACCGCGCGCTTAAACGCGCGCCTGCACGGACCCGGGCGAGTCGCTACACTCGCGTCCTCCGGGTCTCGCATTTCGTTGCGCCCACAACTTCCTCGCCGATACCGCCGCGCGCCGCGTGCAGCCATCATGCCGTTGACTCATCTGCTATTGGCCCTGTCCGTCGTCTTCATCTGGGGCACCAACTTCGTGGTCATCAAGTGGGGGCTGGCCGAGTTTCCGCCGTTCCTCTACGCCGCGCTGCGCTTTCTCTTCTCCGCCTTGCCCTGGATCTTCCTGTTCCGCCGGCCCGCGGTGCGCTGGACCTCGCTGGCCGCCGTGGGCACGCTGTTGGGCGCCGGGCAGTTCGGCCTGCTCTATTGGGCCATGCAGCACGACATCACGCCGGGCCTCGCCTCGCTGGTGGTGCAGTCGCAGGTGTTCTTCACCATCCTGATGGCGATGATGCTCAACGGCGAACGCGTCGGCACGCTGCAGGTGCTGGCGTTGCTGCTCGCGGTGAGCGGCTACGGTGTGGTCGCCTGGCATACGGGCGCCGACCCCGCCGCGGCCGTCACGCTCGCCGGACTGGCCCTGGTGCTGGCGGCCGCCTTCTGCTGGGCCTGCGCCAACACGGTGGTGCGCTACGCCGGGCGGGTGAACGCCGCCGCCTTCATGGTCTGGGCCAGCCTCTACGCGGTGGTGCCCACCAGCCTCATCAGCCTGTTCGTCGAGGGGCCCGCACGGATCGCGCAGGCCCTCACCCATGCCAGCTGGCTCGGCTGGTCCACCGTGCTGTGGCAGGCGCTGGGCAACACCGTGTTCGGCTTCGGCGCGTGGAACTGGCTGCTCGCGCGGCACCCGGCCGCCACCGTGGCGCCCACCGCGCTGCTGGTGCCGGTGTTCGGCATGGTGTCCTCGGCCTGGCTGCTCTCGGAGGCGCTGCAGCCCTGGAAGCTGACGGCGGCTGCGCTGGTGCTGGGCGGGCTCGCGCTCAATCTCTATGCCGGTCGTCTGCGCGCGCTGATGGCGGGCCGGGCATGACCGTCTGGCAACACGTGCTGTTCCTGGCCTTCGTCGCGTTGGCCACCTATGCGCAGACCATGACGGGCTTCGCGTTCGGCCTCGTGCTGCTCGGCCTGGCGGGCCTGTTCTCGCTCGCGCCGCTGCCCGACGTCTCCAACACGGTCAGCATCCTGACCCTGATCAACGCGCTCGTGGCCATGGGCCGGGGCCGGCCCCAGGTCGACTGGGCAATGCTGCGTCCCGCGCTGCTGAGCAGCCTGGTCGGCGTCACCGCCGGCGTGTACGCGCTGGAATGGATCAGCGGCAGCATGGCCATCGTGCTGCAGTGGCTGCTCGGCCTCACCATCCTGGCCTGCGCCACCCTGCTGGTGATGCGCAGCCGCCCGCTGGAACGGGTGTCCGGCCGCGGTTCCTTCGTGTTCTTCGGCGTGATCTCGGGCGTGCTCGGCGGGCTGTTTTCCAGCGCCGGCCCGCCGATGGTCTATCACCTCTACCGCCAACCGCTGCCGCTCGCGGTGATCCGCAACAGCCTGCTGGTGCTGTTCTGCTTCAACGCCGTCCTGCGACTGTCGCTCGTGACGTGGCAGGGCTCGCTCAACGCCTCCACCTTGTGGCTGAGTCTCGAGGCCCTGCCGATCGTGGTCGGCCTGACCTGGGTGGTGCGCCGCTACGCGACCGCCGACTCGATGCGCGCGGTCAAGCGCATGGTGTTCGTGCTGCTCATCGCGGCCGGCTGCGGGCTGCTGGTGCCGGCCTCCCTGCACCTTTGGGCGATGTACGGCACGCCCCTGAGCCAATAGACGCAGTCCGCGTCGCCCCACCAACGATGTAATCCGCGCGCGCCGGCGTTCATGCTTACGCCCGGCCGCGTCGGGCCCGTGCCGCACGCACCTCGTCCTTCGGTGCGACCCCCTGCCGGCCGACCCTACGCCGTTTGACCCGGTCCACCGTTTAGCGGATTTTTCAGGCGCGGCGCGCCGCGCAATCTATGCCTCACCGGCACCGGAGAGAAGAGGCGAACAAGGCCCGCTCTCCGGGTCCGGACCGGTCCGGACCGGCATTCCGGCAAGCGTGGTCCGTCGCGTCACGGACACAGGGAGGCAGTGAAATGAAAAAGCTCGCAACTTTCGCAGTGCTGTCGTTGGCCGTCGCGGCGCCCGCCGCATTCGCCGGAGGAGGCTTCGGTGGCTCGATGGGCGCCTACCAGGGCGCCGTCACCGGCTCCGTCGGCTCGATCTCGCAAGGCAACACCGTGGCTTCCAGCCAGACCATCGGCACGGGCGGCTCCTATCAACATGCCCAGGCCGGCACGGGGGGCACCGCCAGCATGTCCGGCTCGATCATGCCGAGCGGCGCCAGCGTGTCCACGTCGACGACCCAGTATTCGACGACCAAGACCTCGGGCATGACGTGGGGCAATGCGCCGGGAATGGTGAACGGTTCGATTGCCAACGGTGCCGGCGCCTACGGCAACACCGATACGGCCGCGGCTGCGCAGGGCGCGTTCCAGATGGGTGTGATCGGCGGCTTCGGCAGCTTCGGCGGCTTCGGCCACCACTAAGCCAACCCAGTGTTCCGGACGGCCTCGGCCGTCCGGAGCGAGGAGATCATCATGAAGACCATGATTCTCACGCTATCCCTCGCGATGCTGTCCGGCGGTGCCGTGGCCCAGACCAGCACCAGCAACGCATCGTCGACCACGAACGCCTCGGCCGGCATCAACGCCGCCGGCAACCAGCAGGGTGTGACGTTCAACAGCCGCAGCACCACGTCGGACTCCCTGCGGACCGTGCCGCCGGTGGCCGGCCAGGCCTTCTACGGCTCGTTCTCATCCGACAGCTGCATGGTGTCGGGCGGGGGCGGCGGTTCGGTCATGGGCTTCGGCATGAACCTGGCGGTACCGGTGGAAGACAGCAATTGCAGCCTGCGGCGCAACTTCGAACGCACCATGCAGGCGGCGGCGACCACCCGGGACACCGACAAGTCGCGCAGGCTCGAGACCGCGGCGGTCGATATGCTGTGCCAGACCGACAAGGCCACGCGCGCCGCGCTGTCCGCGCAGGGCCTGTGTACCAACCTGGAAGCGGTCGCCGCCGCGGCGGCAGCAGCGCCGCCGCCTCCGCCCACGGCCGCCAACACGGTGCCGACGCCGCCGCTGGCCAGCGCGCAGCCCGTGCTGCCGCCGCAGTCGCCGCGCAGGCTCCCCGATGTGGCGCGCTCGCGGATCGACGATCTGTACACGCCGGGTTGATGGCAAGGCGTGCCGGCATCGACGGGCGGGCCCGACCGTGATCCGGACACGAGGGGTGGAGACGACAGAGCGTTTGCCATCGCGGCGAACGCTTTGCCACGTTCGGGCCCGACCGGGCGATAGGCCGAGCGGGCCGGGCTCAGCGCGGCTCGGGTTCGCGCGGGTCGGCGGCCGCCTGGCTGATCGGAGCGGGCGCAATCGAGGGCTCCGCGTCGCGCAGCAGGAAGGTCGAGGGCGGCGCCATGTCCAGGCCCGCATCGGCGAGGCGTTGCAGCACGTCGAACAGGATCGCGCTGCGCACGCCATAGGCCAGGCGCGGCGAACTCACATAGCCCTTGGCGTTGAACACCAGATGGCCCGCGTCGAAGCCGTCGAGGAACACATTCGGTTCGGGCGTGGCGAGGATGTCTGCGTGCGCGGTGAAGGCATCGAGCAGCAGCTGGCGTACCTCGGCCGCGTTGCTCGACAGCGGCATCGGCAGCTTGATCTGCACCAGGCCCAGCGGATTGGCGTGCGTGACGTTGCGCACGGTCTTGGTGATGAACTCCGAATTCGGCACGATCACCGTGGAGCGGTCGCCCATCTGGATCTCGGTGGCCCGCACGTTGATGCGCAGGATGTCGCCCTCCACGCCGCCGAGCGATACCCAGTCGCCGACCTTGACCGGCCGTTCGGCCAGCAGGATCAGGCCCGAGACGAAGTTCTGCACCACCGCCTGCAAGCCGAAACCGATACCGACCGACAGCGCACTCGCGATCCACGCCACCCGTTCCAGCCCGATGCCCAGCGCGGAGAGCGCCAGCGCCACGGCGATCACCACGCCGGCGTAGCCGAACAGGGTGGCCGCCGAGATCTGCATGCCGGGGTCCAGCTCGGTGCTGGGCAGATAGCGATTGGTCAGCCAGCGCTTGAGCAGGCGCACGGCCACCAGGCTCAGCGCCAGCACCAATAGTGCCTGCACCAGCGCGCCCGGGCGCAGTTGCACCTCGCCGATCTGCAGGCCGCGGTGCAGCTGGTCGAAACGATGCGCGAGATCCGCCGGACCTTCGCCGAACGGCGCCAGCAGCAGGATGGCCGCCGTCAGGATCACCAGTACCCGGCCCACGCCGGACAGCAACACGGCCGCCTGCACGCGCACCTTGGATTGCGCGGCCTCGCCGTCCTTGGGCTGCGCGCCCGAGCCCAGCAGCGTGGAGAAGCCGTCTTCGATCAGCACCGATGCCAGATAGGCGGTGGTGAGTACCACCAGCGTCCAGAACACCTGCCGGATCACGAAGCCGCCCAGCGCGGCAAAACCGATCAGCATCGCGAGCAGGCTGAACAGCAGCAGCGCCCAGGTCACCGTGTTGATGGCGGCGATCCAGAAGGGGCGCGGCGCTGGCCGGTTCTCCTCTTCGATGAACTGGGCCTTGCGGCGCAGGCGCTCGCCGCGCAACAGAATCCAGAGCAAGGCCACGCCGAGCAGCAGGACCGCCAGGCTGTTGACCGCAATGGTCGAGGTCAGGCTGGCGTTGAGCAGCACGGGCAGGCGCTCGGCCAGCCAGACCGCGACGATGGCGGTGCCCAGGACGGCGGGCGCCCAGCGCAGGCCGCTCGCCACCTCGTCGGGGATGGCCGGCAGCCGCCACGAGGGCCGGTCGGGCGACAGCAGCGCGTAGCCCAGGCCCGTCACGTAGCCGCCGAAGCAGACCATCGCCACCAGGCCGTCGAGCAGCGCCGAGGTGTCCTCGCCGATGTCGGCGCGCCACACCAGGCCGATCTTGAACAGCTCGGCAATCAGCCCGGGCGTGGCCACCGACAGCAGCACGATCGCCACCGCGAGAAAGGAGCGGCGCAAGCGGCCCGGCGGCACGCGCGTGGCGGTCAGCCGCACCATCAACTGGCCGAACCAGTAGCGCAGCGCCAGCACGATGGCGGCCACCGCCGCGAGCGCGGCCCAGGCCCAGCCCGGCGTCGCCGCCATCATGGCGGTCACGTCCCGCCGCAGTTCGGCCAGCCGTTCCAGGTCGCGCGGCAGATCGCCGCGCAGCTCCGACCAGAACGAAGAGGACACGAAGGAATCACGCCGCTCGCCCAGGCGCGCCTGGAATTGCGTGCGGCGCAGGGTCGAAATCTGTTCCGCGGTCTGGGCCGCTTCGACCGACAGCAGGCGCGCGAGCTTGATCTGCGCGTCGAGATTGCGGTTTGACTTCTCGAGCTGTGCGCGCTGCTGCGCCACGTCGGGCGCTTCCTTGGCGCCCTCCGTCGGCTTGCCGAGCTCGGTCAGGCGCGCGGCCACGCTCGCGAGCTGCGGCGCCAGCGCCTCCGCCAGCGTGTCGGCCTTGCTCTGGATGTCCAGCGCGTCGGTGCGCCGCTGCAGCAGCTCGGCGTCGTCGGTGAGCTTGTCCAGGCCCTTGCGCAGGGCATCGATGTCCTGGCGCGCTTCGCTCAGGGCGGTTTCGGCTTCCTCCACGTTGACGGACGCGGCAGGCTGCGCGGCGGCGAGCGCGGGCCAGTCCAGCGCCACCGTCAGCGTGAGGACGAGCGCCAGCATCAGCCAGCGCAGGGCGCGGCCGGTTGCGCCGGCGCGGCGTGGGTCCGCGGCGGGCGGACGGGGCAGGGTGTTCGAGGTCATGTCAGGGTGCCCTGTCGGGCAGGGTCGATCCGGAAAACGGGGCGGGGGCATGGCCCTCCTGAGGCGGCAGCATAGCCCGGCCGGGCGCGGCCGGCATGGCCCCTTGCAACAGAATTTAACGTCGCGGCGGCCGGCGCGGCAGGCGCGGCGCTGGCCGGCCGGTGTGCATTCCTTAGCCGGCGTCGGCTGCGGGCTTGCGCGCGCGCTTGGGCGCCACGCCCAGCACGTCGCGGCAGGTGTCCAGCCAGGCCCGGCCGGCATACGACAGGTAACGATCGCGCAGCCAGATGTGACCGATCTCCCATTGCACCCCGGCGCGGGCGAGCCGCGCGGTGCTCAGGCCGCGCGTCTTCAGGCGCTGCATCAGCGGTTCGGGCAGGATCGCCGTGCCCAGCCCGGCGCCGGCCATCGCGGCGAGGAAGTCCCAGTGGGCGCTCTGCGCCGCGATGTTGGGCTCGAACCCGGCGTCCAGGCAGGCCTGTCGCAGGCGCCGGGTCAGCGCGAAATCATCGGTGGGCAGCAGCAGGGGCTCGCTCTTCAGGGCCGACAAGGGCAGGGCGGTGCGTCCCGCCCAGGGGGCCTCGGGCGCGCCGATCAGCGCGAGCGGATAGCGGCCGAATGGTTGCGTCTGCAACGGGCTCTGGGCCTGGACCGGCAGCACCGTGGCGCCGATCTCCAGCTCGCCGGCGGTGACCTGGCGTTCGACCGCCTGGCCCGTGCCTTCGCGCAGCTGCAGCCGGATCTCCGGATGGCGCAGCCGGAACTCCTGCACCACCGGGATGAAGAACAGATTGATCATCGGCGGAATGCCGACCTCGAGCTCGCCGCGGCGCAGGTCCACGGTCTCGCGCACCTCGGCATTGAGCTGGCGCATCGCGCCCAGGATGTGCAGGCCACGCTCGTACACCACCCGGCCCGTGTCGGTGGGGCGCGCGGTATGGCCGTCGCGGATCAGCAGCGGCGTGCCGATCTCCTCCTCGAGCTGCCGGATCATCTTGCTCACGGTCGATTGCGTGACGTAGAGCGTGCGCGCCGCCTGCGTGAAGCTGGCGGTGCGCACGGTTTCGACGAAATAGCGCAGGGCGCGGATATCCATGAGGGGCCGGCAAATGATGAGAAAAACGACTCGATTGCATGATTTTAAGTCATTACGTGTTTGACTCGGCCCGTTTCTATACTGCGCCCAAGTTGCCTGGTGTCCGTATCGCGGACGCGCCGGCACCTCGGATAACACCGCTGCAGACGGTGTCCGGACACAGGATGGAGATGTCGTTTCTCGCTTCGGGTCCGGACCTGGCCGCGCCGCGGTTCAAGAACCTGGAGACACGAAATGGACGTCGAACGTATCCGCCACGAAGCCCTGCGCTCGCGCATCACGACCGCCGAAGCGGCCGCGCGGCTGATCACCGATGGCATGACCGTCGGCATGAGTGGCTTCACGCGTGCCGGCGACTGTAAGGCCGTGCCGGCCGCGCTGGCCGAGCGCGCCGCCACCGAGCCGTTCAGCATCACGCTCATCACCGGCGCCTCGCTGGGCCACGATACCGACAAGCGCCTGTCCAACGCCAACGTGCTGGCGCGCCGCATGCCGTTCCAGGTCGACACGACGCTGCGTCGCAAGATCAACCAGGGCGAGGTGGCCTTCATCGATCAGCATCTGTCGGAGACGGTGGAGCAACTGCGCGCCGGCCATCTCGGCCCGATCGACGTGGCCGTGATCGAAGCGGCCGCCATCACCGAAGACGGCGGCATCGTCCCGACCATGTCGGTGGGCAACTCCGCCTCGTTCGTGGAGCAGGCCCGCACCGTCATCGTCGAGCTGAACCTGAGCGTGCCGGCCGCGATCGAAGGGCTGCACGACGTCTACGTGCCGGGCCCGCGCGGCGCGCGCGAGCCCATGGCGGTGCTGCGTCCCGAAGACCGCATCGGCACGACCTGCATCAAGGTCGATCCGGCCAAGATCGCCGCCATCGTGCTGACCGACGCGCCCGACAGCCCCTCGAATGCGTTGCCGCCCGATGAGGAAACCGCCGCCATCGCCGCGCACATCGTCGGCTTTCTCGGGGGCGAGGTCGAGGCCGGCCGCCTGACCCGTTCGCTGCTGCCGTTGCAGGCCGGCATCGGCACCATCGCCAACGCGGTGCTGCACGGTTTCGGCGAGGCGGACTTCGAGGGCCTGAGCATGTACTCCGAGGTGCTGCAGGACAGCGCGATCGAACTGCTGGACCAGGGCAAGCTCGCCTTCGCCTCGGCATCCTCGATCACCGTCTCGCGCCCGGTCTACGACCGCATCCTCGGCAATCTCGATCACTACCGCGAGCGCCTCGTGCTGCGTCCGCAGGAAATCAGCAACGCGCCGGAGATCGTGCGCCGCATGGGCGTGATCGCGATCAACACCGCCCTGGAATGCGACATCTATGGCAACGTGAACTCCACCCACGTGGGCGGCACGCACATGATGAACGGCATCGGCGGCTCCGGCGACTTCGCCCGCAATGCGCACCTCGCCATCTTCGTCACGAAGTCGATGGCCAAGAATGGCGACATCTCCAGCATCGTGCCCATGGTCGCCCACGTCGACCACAACGAGCACGACGTCGACGTGATCGTGACCGAGGTCGGCCTGGCCGACCTGCGCGGCCTCACGCCGCGCGAACGCGCCCGCGCCATCATCGCCAACTGTGTGCATCCGTCGTATCGCGATGCGCTGGCGAGCTACTTCGAGCGTGCCTGCGAGCGCGGCGGCCAGACCCCGCACCTGCTCGAGGAGGCGTTCTCCTGGCATCAGCGGTTCAACGAGACCGACTCGATGCGCGATCCGGCGCTGGCGCGCAAGGTCGCCTGAGGGGCGACCGTCGGGACGGCGTGCCGCGCCGTCCGGGGCGTGATCGCGCCACACCGGCGCCTGCGCTGCCCCCGCGCAGCTGCATGTGCATCTGCATCAGCATCTGCGCCGCATGGGGTTGTGGGGTTCCGAGCCCTGGGCCGGAACCCCGCTTCATGCCGGTCCGTGGCCGTCCAGTCGCCGCGCGGCGAGCGCGATCTCGCTCAGCAGCCAGGCGCGCAATGCCAGCAACGGCGGCCAGTCGGCCAGCTCGGGACGATAGACCAGGTGATAGGTGTGACCGCCTTCGTAGGGAATCGAGAGCGGCGACAGCTTCACCAGCTTGCCCTGGTCGAGCGCGTCCGCGGCGAGCAGTTCGCGCACGAGCGACAGCCCCATGCCTTGCTCCACGGCTTGCAGCAGCATCCCGCCATCGTTGAACACCGCCACCGGCACCACCTTCACCGGATACCCGGCCTCGCGGAACCACGCTTCCCATAGCGCCTGCTCGCCCAGCAGGGGTTCGCGGGCGATCTGCGGCGGCTCCGCGCCCGCCAGCCGCTGCGCCGCCTCGGGCGAGCCCACCAGCACCATCGGCATGGGCGACGGAAACAGCGCCTCGCTGACCAGGCCCGGCCATTGCCCCCGGCCGTAGCGCAACGCCGCATGAAAGCCCTCGCGCGGCAGATCCGCGAGCTGCTGCGAGGTCTCCACCTCCAGCAGCACCTCAGGATGCCGCTCGCGCCATCGTCCCATGCGCGGCAGCAGCCAGCGCTGCGCAAAGGAGGGCAGCGACGACACGCGCAGGCGCACGCTCTCGCCCGCGGCCGCCTCATGGGCGGCATGTACGCCCTCGTCGAGCAACGCAAGCGCCGGGGCCACCCGCGCAAGCAAGGCCCTGCCAGCCTCGTTCAGTTGGATCCCGCGCCCGGCCCGCTCGAACAACGTCAGTCCCAGCTGCGTCTCCAGATGGCGTATCTGCTGGCTCACGGCGCTATGGCTCAGGTGCAGCGTCTGCGCGGCCGCACGCAGATTTCCCGCCTCGGCCACGGCGCGGAATACGGGGAGGGTGTTCAGAGGGAGGCGGGCCATCGTTCGGTTTTCCTTACCAATATGGCCACAATATATCCATTTTCTGTGCGCAAGTGGATGGATATTCTGAACGCTCTACTCACGTCCAGGACTGTCATCATGATCGCCAAGGAGCTTTCCCTTCCGCATGCGCCCGCCGAGGCGCCGATGCCCAGCGGCCTGCGCCGCGGGATCGGGCGCCTGGCGGCCTGGTTCGCCGGCCGTTCCCGTGGCCAGTGCGCCGCAGACCTCGATCCGCACATGCTGCGCGACATGGGCCTGCCTCCCGAAGTCGACGCCTGGAGCGAGACCGAGGCGCTGCGCCGGCGCCGTTGCCTGTCGCAGCCCAACCTCTGGTGAACGGCGCCCGCCGGCCTGCCCGCGCACCCGGCCGGGGCGGCGCCGATCGATTGGCCGGGGCCCGTCGCCTCTCGCCCGCGGAACCGAGCCGGCTGCCATCCCCGCCCTGACCACCCGCGCGGCGCCCGGAGACGACGCAGAGACAGAGGCAAGGCGTTGCTATCGGGCGGCAGGTGTTTGGGCGAGGGGGCGTCTTTGTGAAGACGTGCTCCCATATGGAAAGCGGTGCGGCTATATAGACAGGGGATCTCTATATAGACAGAGGTGCTGCCATACACAGAGGCGCCCTTATGGAGACAGGTGCCTTTAGAGAGGTACCCGGACAGGCAAAGGCTCCCTATATGGAGACCTCTATATAGAAGGTAGGACGGCATGCTCTGCATGCAGGTAAAGGGGGCGGCAAAGAGGGCACCTTCTTTCCACGAGAGGATGCCTCTATATATAGAAGGGCACCCTCTTGGGAGAGGGGGAGATTCAGCTGGGACGAGCTCAATGGCCCCGATTTCGTGGGTGCATACGGGTTTCCCATGACATCGTTTTGACAAGCCCAAAAACCGTGCTATAGTTCGCCCCCTTCGCTGCTCACACATTGATGCGAGCGACGAAGCCGAAGCGGCAAGCAGCTGTTTCCTGGTCTCAAAGCGGTTGCCACTTGAGTGGGACGCGAGACGGAAAAAGCGGCTTTCAGCGCAGGAGAGTGGGGCGTAGCCCAGGTGTGAGTCGAATGACCCGCCGGACTTTTCAGCGTTGCACGGTGAGCTGCAGGATGTGCGACCTGAGTTGCATGATCTGCAAAAATCGTGTTATAGTTTCGGGCTTGGCAGTAATCGAAACATCAGGGTTTACCCGGATGCAGCGAAAGCAGCCAGGGCCGCTCGAAGCGGCAGCATGTTGGGAGTCAGGCGTAGATGCCGCGAACGACAAGCTGCTCACGATGAGCTGCAGATTGTGCGATGTAAGTTGCACGAAATGCAAAAATCGTGTTATAGTTTCGGGCTTGGCAGTTGTCGAAAATTCAGGGTTTACCCTGATGTTTCGAGAAAGGCCAAGGTGCTGAAAGGCACGGCGCTCAAGCAGATGGTGCGGTCGGCAACGACGGCGCCGGAAGCGAGGGAAGAAGTGGTGAGTTGCTCGGTGATGAAAATCTTCAAAACTGAGTTGACAAACGAAAAAAACTTCTTCATAATCTCGTTTCTCTGCTGCTGACAACGCAGCGACAGCGACGAAGCGAAAGCGAGTCACTGAAGCGAAGTTGGCAGCGAAGTCGAAAGACTTCGAGCGTAGCAGGCAAGAATTTGGCAGTACCGCTCTTTAACAACTAAACAACCGATAAGTGTGGGCACTTGATGCGAGTGCGCTGCCACCGGGTTTCGGCTCGGTGGCAAAAGCAAAAGTATCAAAGTGCCGACACAATAGAAGTAAGGTAGTAATACCTCACTTCCTTTGAGAAGCAAGCGAAGTCGCTGTCTACGGATGGCGGCGAAAAACAGAGATTAAACTGAAGAGTTTGATCCTGGCTCAGATTGAACGCTGGCGGGATGCTTTACACATGCAAGTCGAACGGCAGCACGGACTTCGGTCTGGTGGCGAGTGGCGAACGGGTGAGTAATGTATCGGAACGTGCCTAGTAGCGGGGGATAACTACGCGAAAGCGTAGCTAATACCGCATACGCCCTTCGGGGGAAAGCGGGGGACCTTCGGGCCTCGCACTATTAGAGCGGCCGATATCGGATTAGCTAGTTGGTGGGGTAATGGCTCACCAAGGCGACGATCCGTAGCTGGTTTGAGAGGACGACCAGCCACACTGGGACTGAGACACGGCCCAGACTCCTACGGGAGGCAGCAGTGGGGAATTTTGGACAATGGGGGCAACCCTGATCCAGCCATCCCGCGTGTGCGATGAAGGCCTTCGGGTTGTAAAGCACTTTTGGCAGGAAAGAAACGGCACGGGATAATACCCCGTGCAACTGACGGTACCTGCAGAATAAGCACCGGCTAACTACGTGCCAGCAGCCGCGGTAATACGTAGGGTGCAAGCGTTAATCGGAATTACTGGGCGTAAAGCGTGCGCAGGCGGTTCGGAAAGAAAGATGTGAAATCCCAGAGCTTAACTTTGGAACTGCATTTTTAACTACCGAGCTAGAGTGTGTCAGAGGGAGGTGGAATTCCGCGTGTAGCAGTGAAATGCGTAGATATGCGGAGGAACACCGATGGCGAAGGCAGCCTCCTGGGATAACACTGACGCTCATGCACGAAAGCGTGGGGAGCAAACAGGATTAGATACCCTGGTAGTCCACGCCCTAAACGATGTCAACTAGCTGTTGGGACCTTCGGGTCTTGGTAGCGCAGCTAACGCGTGAAGTTGACCGCCTGGGGAGTACGGTCGCAAGATTAAAACTCAAAGGAATTGACGGGGACCCGCACAAGCGGTGGATGATGTGGATTAATTCGATGCAACGCGAAAAACCTTACCTACCCTTGACATGTCTGGAATCCCGAAGAGATTTGGGAGTGCTCGCAAGAGAACCGGAACACAGGTGCTGCATGGCTGTCGTCAGCTCGTGTCGTGAGATGTTGGGTTAAGTCCCGCAACGAGCGCAACCCTTGTCATTAGTTGCTACGAAAGGGCACTCTAATGAGACTGCCGGTGACAAACCGGAGGAAGGTGGGGATGACGTCAAGTCCTCATGGCCCTTATGGGTAGGGCTTCACACGTCATACAATGGTCGGGACAGAGGGTCGCCAACCCGCGAGGGGGAGCCAATCCCAGAAACCCGATCGTAGTCCGGATCGCAGTCTGCAACTCGACTGCGTGAAGTCGGAATCGCTAGTAATCGCGGATCAGCATGTCGCGGTGAATACGTTCCCGGGTCTTGTACACACCGCCCGTCACACCATGGGAGTGGGTTTTACCAGAAGTAGTTAGCCTAACCGCAAGGAGGGCGATTACCACGGTAGGATTCATGACTGGGGTGAAGTCGTAACAAGGTAGCCGTATCGGAAGGTGCGGCTGGATCACCTCCTTTAAGAGCTTAGCGCTCGATGTCAAGTGTCCACGCTTATCGGTTGTTTGAAATATAGCTGCTGGATCGTACAGATCCGAGAGTAAGAGTCTGGGGTCTGTAGCTCAGTCGGTTAGAGCACCGTCTTGATAAGGCGGGGGTCGTTGGTTCGAATCCAACCAGACCCACCAAAGTTATTCCGAGCGATCGGGGTATGGGGGTGTAGCTCAGCTGGGAGAGCGCCTGCTTTGCAAGCAGGATGTCATCGGTTCGATCCCGTTCACCTCCACCAGTGCTTCGCGCACTGCCTGGTAGATACTAAGCACGCAAGAGTTCAACGATTAGTGCTGCGAGTCAGTATTAATCGTTGGGTTTAGGCCTGACAGCTATATTTGTTCTTTAACAATTTGGAAGAAGCACAACGTAAAGTGTTCATCAAGTAATCAACGCAAGTTGACGAAGATGAATACGGGTTGTGATTGCATGATTTTGTTCCAAAGTCTCAAGTTTCGATGGTCACGCAAGTGGCGATCGAAAAATAGCTTTGATGAACGGCACAAACGCGAAATGTCAACAAGCGTCCTATAAGACTTTAGTGTTATAGGATCAAGCGACTAAGTGCACATGGTGGATGCCTTGGCGATCACAGGCGATGAAGGACGTGGTAGCCTGCGAAAAGCTACGGGGAGCTGGCAAACAAGCTTTGATCCGTAGATGTCCGAATGGGGAAACCCACCGCGCAAGCGGTATCCCTGACTGAATACATAGGTCAGTGGAAGCGAACCGGGTGAACTGAAACATCTCAGTAGCTCGAGGAAAAGAAATCAACCGAGATTCCGAAAGTAGTGGCGAGCGAAATCGGAAGAGCCTTCATGTTTTAGCCATCAACATAGTTGAACAGTCTGGAAAGTCTGGCCGTAGCAGGTGATAGCCCTGTAGACGAAATGTCGATGGTGGAACTAAGCATGAGAAAAGTAGGGCGGGACACGTGAAATCCTGTTTGAAGATGGGGGGACCATCCTCCAAGGCTAAATACTCGTGATCGACCGATAGTGAACCAGTACCGTGAGGGAAAGGCGAAAAGAACCCCGGAAGGGGAGTGAAATAGATCCTGAAACCGTGTGCATACAAACAGTCGGAGCCTCCTTGTGGGGTGACGGCGTACCTTTTGTATAATGGGTCAGCGACTTACATTCAGTGGCAAGCTTAACCGGATAGGGAAGGCGTAGCGAAAGCGAGTCCGAATAGGGCGTTCAGTCGCTGGGTGTAGACCCGAAACCAGATGATCTACCCATGGCCAGGTTGAAGGCACGGTAACACGTGCTGGAGGACCGAACCCACTAGTGTTGAAAAACTAGGGGATGAGCTGTGGATAGGGGTGAAAGGCTAAACAAATCTGGAAATAGCTGGTTCTCTCCGAAAACTATTTAGGTAGTGCCTCAAGTATTACTGCAGGGGGTAGAGCACTGTTATGGCTAGGGGGTCATGGCGACTTACCAAACCATGGCAAACTCCGAATACCTGCAAGTACAGCTTGGGAGACAGAGCACCGGGTGCTAACGTCCGGACTCAAGAGGGAAACAACCCAGACCGCCAGCTAAGGTCCCAAATTATCGCTAAGTGGGAAACGAAGTGGGAAGGCATAGACAGTCAGGAGGTTGGCTTAGAAGCAGCCACCCTTTAAAGAAAGCGTAATAGCTCACTGATCGAGTCGTCCTGCGCGGAAGATGTAACGGGGCTAAGCGATAAACCGAAGCTGCGGGTGTATATCTTTGATATACGCGGTAGGAGAGCGTTCTGTAAGCCTGCGAAGGTGGCTTGTGAAGGCTGCTGGAGGTATCAGAAGTGCGAATGCTGACATGAGTAGCGATAAAGGGGGTGAAAAGCCCCCTCGCCGTAAGTCCAAGGTTTCCTGCGCAACGTTCATCGGCGCAGGGTGAGTCGGCCCCTAAGGCGAGGCAGAGATGCGTAGCTGATGGGAAGCTGGTTAATATTCCAGCACCGTCGTACAGTGCGATGGGGGGACGGATCGCGGAAGATCATCAGGGTGTTGGATGTCCCTGTTGCTGCATTGAAGATGGCGCTTAGGCAAATCCGGGCGCGTAAATCAAGGGTGTGGCTCGAGCGAGCATGTCTCGCGAAGTGATTGGAAGTGGTTCCAAGAAAAGCCTCTAAGCTTCAGCTGTACGAGACCGTACCGCAAACCGACACAGGTGGACGGGATGAATATTCCAAGGCGCTTGAGAGAACTCGGGAGAAGGAACTCGGCAAATTAATACCGTAACTTCGGGAGAAGGTATGCCCCGGTAGTGTGAGGCGCCTGCGCGCTGAGCATGATGGGGTCGCAGAGAATCGGTGGCTGCGACTGTTTATTAAAAACACAGCACTCTGCAAAGACGAAAGTCGACGTATAGGGTGTGACGCCTGCCCGGTGCCGGAAGGTTAAGTGATGGGGTGCAAGCTCTTGATCGAAGCCCCGGTAAACGGCGGCCGTAACTATAACGGTCCTAAGGTAGCGAAATTCCTTGTCGGGTAAGTTCCGACCTGCACGAATGGCGTAACGATGGCCACACTGTCTCCTCCCGAGACTCAGCGAAGTTGAAGTGTTTGTGATGATGCAATCTACCCGCGGCTAGACGGAAAGACCCCATGAACCTTTACTGTAGCTTTGCATTGGACTGTGAACCGGTCTGTGTAGGATAGGTGGGAGGCTTTGAAGCGAGGTCGCTAGATCTCGTGGAGCCAACCTTGAAATACCACCCTGGTTTGTTTGCGGTTCTAACCTTGGTCCGTTATCCGGATCGGGGACAGTGCATGGTGGGCAGTTTGACTGGGGCGGTCTCCTCCCAAAGCGTAACGGAGGAGTTCGAAGGTACGCTAGGTACGGTCGGAAATCGTGCTGATAGTGCAATGGCATAAGCGTGCTTGACTGTGAGACTGACAAGTCGAACAGGTGCGAAAGCAGGACATAGTGATCCGGTGGTTCTGAATGGAAGGGCCATCGCTCAACGGATAAAAGGTACTCTGGGGATAACAGGCTGATACCGCCCAAGAGTTCATATCGACGGCGGTGTTTGGCACCTCGATGTCGGCTCATCTCATCCTGGGGCTGTAGCCGGTCCCAAGGGTATGGCTGTTCGCCATTTAAAGAGGTACGTGAGCTGGGTTTAAAACGTCGTGAGACAGTTTGGTCCCTATCTGCCGTGGGCGTTGGATACTTGACGGAGCCTGCTCCTAGTACGAGAGGACCGGAGTGGACGTACCTCTGGTGTACCGGTTGTCATGCCAATGGCATTGCCGGGTAGCTAAGTACGGAAGAGATAACCGCTGAAGGCATCTAAGCGGGAAACTCGTCTGAAGATTAGGTATCCCTGGGGGCTTGACCCCCCTGAAGAGTCGTTCAAGACCAGGACGTTGATAGGTCGGGTGTGGAAGCGCAGTAATGCGTTAAGCTAACCGATACTAATTGCTCGTGAGGCTTGATCCTATAACTCTCAAGTCTTAATTAACCATGTAGAGCGCAACTAACCCTTGCCCCTCGCATGTGACGCTGGCGACATTTCTGCCAGTGCCGTTCAAACATACATCAACGCAACCCATACACACTTTACGTGCTCTCGATGACCCGCCTGGCCACAAGCCCGCGGTGACACGAGCGCGTGCTGCTTCTTCCAAATTCAAGTGTTTGACTCCGCGTCAACCGCTTACCCGGTTACGCCTGACGACCATAGCAAGGTGGCCCCACTCCTTCCCATCCCGAACAGGACCGTGAAACGCCTTCGCGCCGATGATAGTTGGCATTCGCCTGTGAAAGTAGGTCATCGTCAGGCTTTTATTCCTCAAAACCCCACTGGATATCCTCCAGTGGGGTTTTGTTTTTGGGGCGCGCAAAGCGGCGTGCTGCCAGGCGCTGATGCGCGCATCAGCTCACGTCGGCCCACACCCGATCAAAGAACACCCCGAAAAGAACACTGCACAAAAGACCCACGAAAAGACACCCCGCAGGCTGCGCCTGCGGGGTGTCTTGTTTTGGGCGGCCGCGCTTGCGTGGCGGTCGTGGGCGGCGGCAGCGGTGGACGAGCTGCCGCGATCAGCAGGTGACGGCGGCCGTGCGGGCCGTGCGGCGGGTACCGCCGGCGTGGCGGCAGGCCTTGTCTTCAACGATATTGTCGGCCGCCATGCGGGCGCCGCGCGACTCGAGCGTGCGCAGCAGGCGCAGCAACAGCCCGCGTTCGTCTTCGTCCAGGTCGGCCATGAACAGGGTGTTGAGCTGGGCGATCTCGGGCATCACCTGTTGGTAGAGGGCCCGGCCCGCCGGGGTGGCCTGGACGCGTACCGTGCGCGCGTCGTGCGGGTCGGCCTGGCGTTGCAGCCAGCCCTTCTCGCAGAGCGTGCCGAGGGTGCGGGAGGTGCGCACAAGGTCCAGGTCCGCCGCGCCGGCGAGCCCGGCGGAGGTGGTGGGGCCGTTTTCCACGGCGGTGGCCAGCAGGCGCCATTCGCGCCGGGTGATGCCGAACCGGCCCTCGCATAAACGCACGAACACCGGGCTGGCGCTGGACCACGCCCGATACAGCCGATACATCAGCATGTCGTCGAGCTGCGGCGCGTGCGCGGCGGCCCCGAGCGATGCCGGGTCGGTCGAGGCGAGGGCGGAGGGAAAAGGCGCCGTGGTTGCGTGGCGGGATGGCGTGGGCATGATGACCTGTCTCTCTCTGGGGGCCCGCTGCCGGCCGGGCTGGCGCGGGCTCGTTATGCCTACGCTTATAGCGCGTCGGGGCCGCTCGCCGGAATGGGGTGTTGCGAGCATAGCGTTCGTGCGCCGAGGGCCGGCCGACGCGTTGTTCGCTCGGGTGCGCCGCTCGCGCGGCCCGCTCGCGATGCGCCCGATCATGAGGCCGGCGCCGTGCGCGCGCCACGACGCATTTCGCATATCGCCATGCGGCCTTTGCATGCTTGCTGGATTAGATCAATCGATCCGGCCGTTGCTAGAGTGGGTCGCGCGTGTCAGGCGGCAGGCGCCGGCGAGGAGACAGCGATGATGCAATGGGATGCGGGGCGGGCCGAGCAGCGGACCGGACAACGAGGTGAGCGGGCGGGAAGCCGGGGATGGCGGTCGGCGCTGCGACGCTGGCTGCTGGCGGCCTGTCTGGCGCTGCCGGTGGGACCTGCGCTGGCGCAGGCCGTGGCGAGCGCGGGCGCGAAGCTCGACGGGCCGTTGACGGTGCTGGTGGGTTATGCGCCGGGCGGTGCGTCCGACCGGATCGCACGGCTGGTGGCCGAGCGGCTGCAGCAGCGTCTGGGCGTGCCGGTCGTGGTCGAGAACAAGAGCGGCGCGGGCGGACGGCTGGCGGCGCAGTGGATGAAAGGCGCGGGCGAGCGCAACGTGTTGATGCTGGCCAATCCCGCCGTGATGGTGGTCGCGCCGTTGGTGTACGGCAAGCTCGAGTATGCGGCGGACGATTTCCGGCCGGTGGCCATGGTGTGCCGCTACGAATTCGCGCTGGCGGTGCCGGCCAGCGCCGAGGTCAAGGACTTCGCCGGGCTGCGCAGTTGGCTCAAGGCCCATCCCGCGCAGTTCAACGTCGGGGTGCCGGCGACCGGCAGCCTGCCGCATTTCTTCGCCCTGATGCTGGGCCAGGCCCTGGCGCTGGAGCCGCAGGCAGTCGGCTATCGCGGGTCGGGCCCCTTGCTCACCGACCTGATCGGCGGCGTGCTGGGGCAGGCGATCGACACGCTGGATACGGTGCTGCCGCAGCATCAGGCCGGCAAGGTGCGGGTGCTGGCGGTGTCGGGTGCGCAGCGCTCGGCCAGCCTGCCCGACGTGCCGACCTTCCGCGAGGTCGGGGTCGATCTGGTGGCCGACGGCTGGAATGCCTTTTTTGCACCGGCCAGCATGCCGCCCGAACGCGCGGCCTGGCTGGGCAAGGAGATCGCCGCCGTCATGGCCGCGCCCGACATGCAGGCGCAGGTGCGCGCCATCAATCTCGAGCCGCTCGCGCTCGATGCGGACGCGACCGCGCAGGCGCTGGCCGCGTATCGCAGGCAATGGGAGCCGGTGGTGCGCGCGTCCGGCTTCAAGGCCGAGCAGTGAGGCCGCGATGAAAACCGTGCAGAACGTGCTTTTCATCATGGCCGATCAGCTGCGCGCCGATCACCTGGGCAGCCATGGGCATCCCTATCTGCGCACGGCCAACCTCGACGCGTTGGCGGCGCGCGGCGTGCGCTTCTCGCGCGCCTTCGTGAACTCCGGCGTGTGCGGCCCCTCGCGCATGAGCTACTACACCGGGCGCTATCCCGGCAGTCACGGCGCGACCTGGAATCGCGTGCCCCTGTCGGTGGGCGAGGTGACGCTGGGCGAGTATCTGGCGGACGAAGGCCGCATGCTGGCCCTGGCCGGCAAGACCCATGTGCTGCCGGACCGCGCGGGCATGGAGCGGCTGGCGATCGACGGCGGCACCGAGCTCGGCCAGCTGCTGGCGCGCGGCCATTTCGTGGAACTCGACCGCTACGACGGCCATCACGAGCCGGGCGCGGAGAGCGGCTATCCGGCCTATCTGCGCCGGCATGGCTACGACAGCCCCGATCCCTGGAGCGACTATGTGATCTCCGCGATCGATGCGAGCGGCGAGGTGGTGAGCGGTTGGAACATGCGCCACGCGCATCTGCCGTCACGCGTCGCGGAGCCGCATTCCGAGACCGCCTACATGACCGACCAGGCGCTGGCCTTCATGGGCCGCACCGGCAGCCAGCCCTGGGTGCTGCACCTGAGCTACGTGAAACCGCACTGGCCGTATATCGCGCCCGCGCCGTATCACGCGATGTACACGCCGGCGCAATGCCTGCCGGTCAAGCGCACCGACGCGGAGCGGCATGACGCGCATCCGGTGGTGGCGGCCTATCGCCAACACGAAGAGAGCCTGAGCATGTCGCGCGACGATGCCGCGCGCATCGTGCGGCCCGCGTATCAAGGGCTGATCCACCAGCTCGACGATCACCTCGGGCGGCTGTTCGATTACATGGAAGGCGCGGGCCTGATGGACAACACCCTGATCGTGTTCACCGCGGATCATGGCGAGTTCCTCGGCGATCACTGGCTGGGCGAGAAGGAGCTGTTCTACGACTGCGTGCAGCAGGTGCCGCTGATCGTGATGGATCCGGGCGGGGCCGCCGACGCCACGCGCGGGCAGACGCTGGACCAGATGGTGGAGAGCGTGGACATCCTGCCCACCGTGATGACCGCGCTGGGCCTGCCCGTGGCGGGGCACCGCATCGAGGGGCGCGCCTTGCAGCCCTTGCTGCACGCGGCCGGCGCGGCGCCGGCCTGGCGCGACTGTGTGTACAGCGAACTGGATTACAGCTACCGGCTCGCGCGCCAGCTGCTCGGCAAGGGTACGCAGGAGGCGCGGGCCTGGTCGGTGCGCGACAGCCGCTGGCGCTATATGCACTGGCTGGGCGCGCCCGAGCAACTCTATGACCTGGCGGCCGATCCCGACCAGTTTCACGATCTCGGCCGGGACCCCGCGTATGAAACGGTGCGCGCCGCGCTGCGCGCCGAACTGCTCGACTGGCAACTGCGCCGCAAGGTGCGCACGACCGTGACCGAGGAGATGGTCGAGCGCGGCACCAACGCGCACAAGCGGGCGGGGGTGTTCTTCGGGCAGTGGTGAGGCTGCCGGGCGGCGGCCCGGCGACCGTCGCCGCGTCATGCGCGGTGTCGCTACGGCCGGCCCGGGGAGGGCGGCGGCGAGGGCGGCGGCGCGCGCCTCAGGCGGCCGCGCGCGCGGCGGCGGCGCGGGGCGCCAGCAGCGCGTCGAGCAGGCTCTGCACGGATTCGCGCAGGCGGTCGGTGTCCTGGTAGATGCGTTCGATCACCACCAGCCCGCGCATGAACGTGATCAGCACCTGCGCGGCCTGGGCGGGCGGCACGTGGCCGAGCTCGGCGGGGTCGGCCGCGGCGATGCGGTCGCGGAACATCTGCTCCTGCTCGTCGATCAGGCCGGCCAGCGTCTTGCGGATCGCGGGATCGATGCAGTTGCCGCCGCCCAGCGCCGTCTTGGTGCTGAGGCAGCCCCGGCGCGGGGTGCCGAGCGTCATCGAGGCGATGAGGTAATCGAAGAAGCCGGTCAGGGCGTTGCGCAGGTCGGGATGCGCAAGCGCGCGGCGCGCCTCGCCGAGAAACCGGTTGCGATAGCGGTCGAACACGCGCAGGAACAGCGTTTCCTTGTCGCCATAGGCGTTGTAGAGCGAGCCGCGCTGCACGCCGGTGGCGGCCGCCAGCTCCTGCATGGTCGCGTCGGCGTAGCCGCGCTGCCAGAACACCACCAGGGCCTTGTCGAGGACCGCGTCTTCGTCGAACTGCCGTACGCCTGCCATCTCTGTCTCACTGAATATTTTCTGAATGCCGTACCGATATTTTTACGCCATTCTTGTCATTGCTGTCAATCTTGACTAGTATGTCAAACTTGACTGATGTGTCAAAGATGAGGCGGCCCGGGATCGCATGGCAACGGCCTCGTCGCACATCGCGAATCGCCATCCGAGGCCAGCCATGTCCAGCGAAACCACCATCGATTCCTCCGCGCCGCCACAACGGGCCGACGCGCGCCAGTTGTGGCGTTACATGTACGCCGGCGCGGGCGCCAGCCTGGCCAGCATCGGCCTGGCGCGCTTCGTCTATACGCCCTTGCTTCCCGCGCTGTTGCAGGCGCACTGGTTCTCGCCCGCCGACACGGTGTACCTGGGCGCGGCCAACCTGGCCGGCTATCTCGTGGGGGCGCTCGCGGGACGGCCGCTGGCGCGGCGCTTCGACAACGTGGCCGTGCTGCGCATGATGATGGTGCTGGTCACCCTGGCGTTCTTTGCCTGCGCGCTGCCCCTGTCGGTGGCCTGGTTCTTCGCGTGGCGGCTGCTGTCGGGCATCGCTGGCGGCGTGATCATGGTGCTGGTCGCCGCGTCCATCCTGCCGCACGTGCCGCCCGCCCGCCGCGGGCTGGCCGGCGGCGCCATTTTCCTGGGCGCCGGCATCGGCATCGCCGCTTCCGGCACGCTGGTGCCGCTGTTGCTGGACCAGGGCCTGAGCGTGACCTGGATCGGCCTGGGCGTGCTGTCGCTGTTGCTGACGGTGAGCGGCTGGTTCTGCTGGCCGCCGAGCGCGGAGCGGCTGCCGGCCGGCAAGACCGGCGCGGCCACGGTGCCGACGGCGTCGGTGCGGCCCGTCATCGTGTTCTATGCCGTGTACGGCCTGTTGGCCCTGGGCTTCGTGCCGGTCATGTCGTTCCTGGTCGACTATGTGGCGCGCGGCCTGGGCGCGGGGGCCCACACCGGCGCGTCGTTCTGGGTGATCTACGGCATGGGCGCGATCGTGGGGCCCGTGCTGTACGGCGCGCTGGCCGACCGCTACGGTTCGGCCGCGACGCTGCGCGGCGTGCTGGCGGTGCAGGCCATCGTGACCGCCGTGCTGGTGCTGACCGACAACCTGCTGCTGATCGGCGTGCTGAGCTTCATCCTGGGCACCTTTCCGCCCGGCGTGGTGCCGCTGGCGCTGGCTCGCGTGGCGCGTGCCGTGCCCGACAATGCCGGCGCACAGGGGCTGGTGTGGACGCGGGCCACCACGGTGTTCGCGGCGTTCCAGGCGGCGGCCGGCTATGGCTACTCGGCCCTGTTCAACCTGAGCGGCGGCAGCCACCAGCTGCTCTACTGGCTGGGCGCGGGCGCGATGGCGCTGGCCCTGCTGGTGGACGTGGCCGGTTCGCGGCGCGCGCGCCTGCCCGCCTGAGCGCCCGGCGAGGCCCTCAGGCTAGGGCGTCTCGCCGTTGACGAAGGCCAGCCGGTCGATGCCGTGGCGCTGCAGCTTGTCGTAGAAGGTCTTGCGCGGCAGGCCCAGGTCTTCGAGCGTGGCGCGCACGTCGCCGCCGTGCGCGGCGAGCGCCTGGCGGATCAGCGTGGCCTCGTATTGCTCCATGCGCTGCGGCAGGGTCAGCGGCGGGCCGGACGGCGCCGTGGCGGCGGCGGGGGCGGGCGGGTTGAGCACGCCCAGCACGAAGCGCTCGGCGAAGTGCGCGAGTTCGCGGATGTTGCCGGGCCAGTCGTGGTCGCGCAGGTGGCGCCGCACCGCGTCGGTCATGGCCGGCACCTCGCGCGCGAAGCGCTGCGCGGCCTGGCCCACGTAGTGCGCGAACAGCAGCGGGATGTCGTCACGCCGCTCGCGCAGCGGCGGCAGGTGGATCGTGACCACGTTGAGCCGGTAGTACAGGTCTTCGCGGAAGCGCGCGCGCATCGCGGGGTCGCCGAGATCGACCTTGGTGGCCGCCACCACGCGCAGGTCGGCGCGCCGCACTTCGTTGGTGCCCAGCGGCGTCACCTGGCGCGTCTCGAGCACGCGCAGCAGCTTCACCTGCACCGCGAGCGGCATGCTCTCGATCTCGTCGAGAAACAGCGTGCCGCCGCTGGAGTGCTCGATGCGGCCGATGCGGCGGCGTTGCGCGCCGGTGAAGGCGCCGGCCTCGTGGCCGAACAGCTCGCTTTCGATCACGGTCTCGGGCAGCGCGCCGCAGTTGATCGCGACCAGCGGATGGCCGGCGCGCCGGCTCAGGCGATGCAGCATCGTGGCCACCACCTCCTTGCCGGTGCCGGTCTCGCCCTCGATCAGCACGTCCACGCTCGCGTCGGCGATGTGGCGCAGCGTGTCCTTGATGCGCTGCATGGCCGGCGTGGCGCCGATGAACGGCAGGTCGTCGGGATCGCGGCGCGCGGCCGCGTCGCGCAGCCGGCGATTGGCCAGCACCAGCTGGCGCTTCTCGGCCGCGCGGCGCAGCGCCGCCACCAGTTGCTCGGCCGGGTAGGGCTTGGTGAGGAAATCGTAGGCGCCATCGCGCATGGCCTTGACCGCCATCGGGATGTCGCCGTGGCCGGTGATGAGGATCACCGGCAGGTCCGGGTCGATCTCGCGCACCCGCGCAAACAGCTCGAGCCCGTCCATGCCGGGCATGCGCACGTCGCTCACCACCACGCCGTCGAAGTCGGCGTTGATGGTGGCGAGCGCCTCGGCCGCACGCGTGTGGGCCTGCACGCCCATGCCCTGCAGCTGCAGGGTCTGGGTGGTGGCGTGCAGCAGATCGATGTCGTCGTCGACGAGGATGACGGCGGCGGGAGGATGGGTATCGGTCATGGCGTAGCGGTGCGGGTGTCGGCGGGGGCGCGGCGCAGGGTCAGCGTGAACGTGGCGCCGCCGCCGTCCGGGTTGGTGGCGTGCAGCGTGCCGCCGAACTCGGTGAGGATGTCGCGCGAGATCACCAGCCCCAGGCCGAGGCCTTCGGGCTTGGTGGTCTGGAACGGCGTGAAAAGGCGCGCCAGCACGTCGGGCCGCACGCCCGGGCCGTTGTCGGACAGGCGCAGCTCGACGTGATGGGGCAAGTCTGCGATCTCGATGCGGATGCAGGGCGGGGCGGCTTGCGGCGGATGCTGCTCGAGCGCATCGAGCGCGTTCTGCAGCAGATTCACCAGCACCTGTTCGAGCCGCATGCGGTCGGCCAGGATGCGCAGCGCGGGCGCGGGCGGGGCGTACGCCAGGGTGACCTGCTGGCGCGTGACGCGCGGGCCCACCAGCATGAGCGCGCCGTCGAGCGCGTCGGCCAGCGGCAGCGGCCCGACGCTGGCGGCGGCCTTGCGCGAGAACGCACGCAGCTCGCCGGTGACGTTGCCGATGCGTTCGGTGAGCCGGGCGATGTTCTGCAGATTCTGCTCGGCCGGGGCCGATTGCGCGCGCCGCAGGAACTCGGCGGCGTTGTCGGCGTAGGCGCGGATCGCGGCGAGGGGCTGGTTGAGTTCGTGCGCGACGCCGGCGGCCACCTGGCCCAGCAGCGCCAGTTTGTTGGCCTGCACCAGCTCGTCCTGCATCGCGTGCAGGCGCGTCTCGGTGCGCTGCCGCTCGTCGATCTGCGCCACCAGTTCGGCATTGGCGTCGCGCAATTGCCGCGTGCGCGTCTGCACCTGGCTTTCGAGCTCCTGTTTGACGCGCGCCTGTTCCTGGGCGCGCCGCTGGGTCTGGCTGCGCCGGTAGACCAGGAACGCGCCGAGCGCGGCGATGCCGCCCAGCGCCAGCAGCACGGTGAGCTGGGCATTGGCGGTGGCGCGCGCGATCGCGGGCTGCGTGGGCGCGAGATTGTGCAGCGTCCAGCCATGGGCGCCCGCCACCGGCAGAGTGGTGTGCAGCACGTTGGCGCCCGCGGACAGGGCGCCGGCGGGCTCGCGCAGGCGCGCCAGGGTGTTGCCGGTGCCGCTCGTGCCCGGCGCCACCGCGGCCGGCCCGGCGTCGTCGAGCGGCAGTGGCGCGAGCGGCGCGGCGCCGAACTGCAGGCTCTCGCGCAGGCGTTCGGCGTGTTCGGCCGGCAGCGGGGCGAGCGTGCGGAATTGCCATTGCGGCACGTTGCCGATCAGCACCACGCCCTGTTCGTCGGTGACGAAGAGCGGATCGCCGAGCCGGCTCCAGTCGGCCTGCAGCGAGGCGAATTCCATCTTCAGCACGATCACGCCGGCCAGCCGGCCCGCCTCCTGGTCGATGCGGCGCGAGAGGTAGAGCCCGGGCTCGTGGCTGATGGTGCCCAGCGCGAAATACTCGGCCTGCCCCTGGGCGACGGCCTGGCGGAAGTACGGCCGGAACTGGTAGTCGACACCGACGAAGGTGGCGGGCTCGCGCCAGTTGCTGGCGGCGATGGCCAGGCCCTGGGTGTCGAGCAGGTAAATGGCCGAGGCGCCGACGCCGCGCGCGAGGGCCTCGAGCTTGTCGTCGAGCCGTTCGATCTGCGGCGGGTGGCGCTCGCGCAGCGCGAGCTGCACCTCCGGATCCTGCGCAAGCACCAGCGGCACGGCGCGGAATTTGTCGAGGCTGCTGCGCAGCGCCACGCTGTTGAGCTCGATCGCGGCATCCGCGCGCGCGGCCACCTCGGCCAGCGCGCGTTGCCCGGCCCAGCGGGTGGCGGCCAGCAGCGTGACCAGGGCCAGCGCCAGCCCGGCCAGCACCAGCGTGGCCAAGCCGGTCCAGCGTCGCAGACGGGGCGGCGCCGAGGGCGGCGTGGGCGAGAGGGGCATGGCGGCGCAGTGCGAAGTTGTGCGGAATTTCGCACAGTATAACCCGGCCTCGTGCGGGAATCCGCCAAGCCTGCGGGCCCGAGCGGCATCGGTCTCCGCGGTTTTCCAAGCAAATTCAAAGGCTTGCAGCGCGGGCGAAATTCCGCCAAAGGTGGCACGCACTTTGCATTGGATAAGACGGCGCCGCAGCGATGCGGCTTCATAACCGTCAAAACATAACGCCGCGAGTGCGGTCCACGAGGCTGCCCGAGGGCTCTAGGTGGGGACAATCCCGATGATCGACATGGATCAAGGTGCCGGCACGCCGGTACGCAAGCAGAAGTTCTACCAAATCCTGTATGTGCAGGTGCTGTTCGCCATCGTGATCGGCGTGCTGCTGGGTTACTTCAAGCCGGAACTCGGCGAGGCCATGAAGCCGCTGGGCGATGGCTTCATCAAGCTGGTGAAGATGATCATCGCACCCGTGATCTTCATCACGGTGGCCACCGGCATCGCCGCCATGAGCGACCTGAAGAAGGTCGGCCGCGTGGCGGGCAAGGCGATGCTGTACTTCCTCGCGTTCTCGACGCTGGCGCTCATCATCGGCATGATCGTGAGCCACATCGTGCAGCCGGGCGCCGGCCTGCACATCGATCCGGCCACGCTGGACCAGAAGCAGGTCGCCGAGTACGTGACCAAGGCCCATGACTCCACCATCACGGGTTTCCTGCTCAACATCATCCCCGCCACCATCTTCAGCCCGTTCGTCTCCGGTGACATCCTGCAGGTGCTGTTCGTGGCCGTGCTGTTCGGCATCGCGATGGCGCTCGTCGGCGAGCGCGGCAAGCCGATCCTGGACTTCCTGACCGCGCTGTCGCGGCCGGTGTTCAAGCTGGTCGCCATCCTGATGCGTGCGGCGCCCGTGGGCGCGTTCGGCGCGATGGCCTTCACCATCGGCAAGTACGGCATCAAGTCGGTCATCAATCTGGCCATGCTGGTCGGCACGTTCTACGCCACCTCGGTGCTGTTCGTGGTGGTGGTGCTGGGCCTGGTGGCGCGCTACAACGGCTTCTCGATCCTGAAGCTGGTGCGCTACATCCGCGAAGAGCTGCTGCTGGTCCTGGGCACGAGCTCGTCGGAAGCCGCGCTGCCCACGCTGATGCAGAAGATGGAACGCGCCGGGTGTTCGAAGTCGGTGGTCGGCCTGGTGGTGCCCACCGGTTACTCGTTCAACCTGGACGGCACCAACATCTACATGACCATGGCCGCGCTGTTCATCGCGCAGGCGTGCGACATTCCGCTCAGCCTGGGCGACCAGATCCTGCTGCTGCTGGTGGCGATGCTGAGTTCCAAGGGCGCCGCGGGCGTGACGGGCGCGGGCTTCATCACCCTGGCCGCCACGCTGTCGGTGGTGCCGACCGTGCCGGTGGCCGGCATGGCGCTGATCCTGGGCGTGGACCGCTTCATGTCGGAATGCCGCGCGCTGACCAACCTGGTCGGCAACGCGACCGCCTCGGTGGTGGTGGCGCGCTGGGAAGGCGAGCTCGATCACGATCAGCTCGACGCCGCCCTGAATGGCGAGCTGCCGCCGCTCGCCGAGCCGGCGCCGGCCCCGCTGAGCGCGCACGCCCAGCCCAGCCACCAGGCAGGCTGAGCCGCGCCGCCTCGCGGCGGCGCGCGCAGCGACCCTCCGTCCGTCGGGCCACCGCCCGCCGGGCGGAGGGTTTTTTCATGGCCGGGCATAATGCAGCTCGGCCGCGCACGGGCGCGGCCCGTTTCAATGGAGTTGCGATGCCCCACGCCGATCCCGCCCACGCGCTGGCACGCGCCACCGACCTGGTTGCGCGCGCATCTTCCTTGCTGGTGGTGGCGGGCGCGGGGATGGGCGTGGACTCCGGTCTGCCGGATTTCCGCGGCCGCGAAGGGCTGTGGCGCGCCTATCCGGCGCTGGGGCGGCGGCGCATGGATTTCACCGACATCGCTGCGCCGCAGGCGTTCCATGACGACGCGGCGCTGGCCTGGGGCTTTTACGGCCATCGCCTGGCGCGCTATCGCGAGACGGCGCCGCACGCCGGCTTCGGGCTGCTGCGCGCGTGGGGGCGCGGCCTGCCGCAGGGCGTCGCGGTGTTCACGAGCAATGTCGATGGCCAGTTCCAGCGCGCCGGCTTCGACGACGTGCCGCTCACCGAGTGCCATGGCTCGCTGCATCACCTGCAGTGCCTGCTGCCGTGCAGCGACGCGATCTGGTCGGCCGATGATTTCGTGCCCGTCATCGACCCGCAGACCGGCCTGCTCACCAGCGCGCCGCCGCGCTGTCCGCGTTGCGGGGCGCTGGCGCGGCCGAATGTGCTGATGTTTGGCGACTACGACTGGCTCGGTGCGCGCACCGACGCCCAGTTCGACGCGCTCGAACCCTGGCTGGGCGCCGCGCGCGAGCTGGTGGTGATCGAGATCGGCGCGGGCACCGCGGTGGCCACGGCGCGCGCCTTCACGCAACGGGTGGCGCGCGCGTGCGGCGCGGCGGTGGTCCGCATCAACCGCGACGACGCGGGCATTTCCGGCGATGCGCGGCACGTGCCGCTGAAGATGAGCGCGCTGGCCGCGCTGCGCGGCATCGAGGCGCTGCGCGCGGCCTGAGGGCGGGCGTCAGCGAATGACGATGCCGGCCTCGCGCAGCAGCGCGGCGGTTTCGAACACGGGCAGGCCCATCACGCCGGTATAGCTGCCGGCGATGTGGGCGATGAACGCGCCGCCCAGGCCCTGGATGCCATAGGCACCGGCCTTGCCGAAGGGTTCGCCGCTGTCGCAATAGCGCGCGATGTCGCCGCCATCCAGGGCGCGCATGCGCACCGTGGTGACCGACAGCGCCTCGCTGATGCGGCCCGCGTGCGCCAGCACGACGGCGGTGCGCACCTCGTGTTCGCGGCCCGACAGCGCGCCCAGGATGCGGGCCGCGTCGGCGCGGTCGGCCGGCTTGCCGAGCACCGCGCCATCGAGGATGACCGTGGTGTCGGCCGCCAGCAGCGGCAGGGGGGCGAGCGACGATGCGGCCAGGAAGGCCACGCCGCGTTCGGCCTTGTCGCGCGCGGTGCGCAGCACGTAGTCGGCCGCGCTTTCGCCGGGCAGCTGGGGCTCGTCCTCGCCCGGCGGCGCGGGCACGCGCAACACCTCGTGCGCGACGCCGATCTGGCCGAGCAACTCGCGCCGGCGCGGACTGGCGGAGGCGAGATAGAGGCGGGCGGGGGCGGCGGAACTCATGCGCGGTGATAGGGGTGGTTGGTCATGATGGCCCAGGCGCGATAGAGCTGCTCGGCCAGCAGCACGCGCACCATGGGATGGGGCAGGGTGAGCGACGACAGGCGCAGCAGGCCGGCGCACGAGGCCTTGAGCTCGGCATCCAGGCCGTCGGGGCCGCCCACCAGGAACGCCACGTCGGAGCCGCCCGCGCGCCACTTCTCGAGCTGCTGCGACAGCGCGACCGTGGTCAGGTCGCGGCCGCGCTCGTCGAGCGCGATGCGCAGCGCGCCCGCGGGGAGCGCGCTCTCGATGCGGCGCGCCTCGGCGGCCATCATCTGGGCCGGGGTCTTGCCGCTGGTGCGGGGTTCGGGCTTGATCTCGCGCAGTTCGAGCGCGCAGTCGGCCGGCAGGCGCTTGGCGTAGTCATCCCAGGCGGTTTCGACCCAGCCCGGCATGCGCGTGCCGACCGCGGCCACGATCAGTTTCATGGCCGCTCAGTACGGGTCGGCGTCGGTGGGCGCCGGGCGGGTGGAGCCGGGCAGCAGCTTCACGCGCACGGGCTTGTCGCCCCAGATCTCTTCGAGGTTGTAGTACTGGCGGATGGCCGGCTGCATGACGTGCACGACGATGTAGCCGAGGTCGACCACCACCCATTCGCCGGTGTCCTCGCCTTCCATGGTGACGCCGGTCAGGCCCAGCTCGCGGCCGCGGTCGGCGGCGCTGGAGGCCAGGGCTCGGGTCTGGCGGTTGGAGGTGCCGCTGACGATGATGACGCGGTCGAACAGACTGGTCAGGTGCGTGGTGTTGAACACCTTGATGTCTTGCGCCTTGACGTCTTCGAGGGCATCGATGATGGCGCGCTGAAGTTTCTGAATATCCATGGAGGCAACTATAACCCGCCGGAACCTGCATCAGAGGGCCGGCGGCTGGGTGGAGAAAACGGGGCGGGACCCCGGGGACTTATTGGTACAGACCGTAGTGGGCGATGTATTCGGCCACCGCCGGCGGCAGCAGGCCGTCGGTGGACTCGCCCGCCGCCAGCCGCCTGCGGATGTCGGAGGCCGACACGTCGAGCGGCGTGAACGGCAGCTCGCGCAGCGCGGCGCCCTGGCGCGCCAGCCAGTCGCTGAGCTCGGCGGGCGGCGCGAGCGGGGTGCCGGGACGCACCGCCACCGCCAGCTCGACCAGCGTGGCGATTTCCTGCCATTCGCGCCAGGTGCAGAAATTGGCGAGCTGGTCGGCGCCCAGCAGCCAGGTATAGCGCGCCTGGCCCGGCAGGGCGCGCAGCGTGTCCACCGTGTAGGTGGCGCCGCCGCGTTCGATCTCGATCGGATTGACGTGCAGGCCGGGATGGCCCTCGATCGCGAGCTCGAGCATGGCCAGCCGGTGCGACGAGCTGGCCTTGAGCGGCGCGCGCTGCCAGGGATTGGCGGCCGGCAGCAGCTGGACCTCGTCGAGCGCCAGCGCGGCTCGCGCCGCATCGGCCAGGGCCAGATGCGCCACGTGGACGGGATCGAAACTGCCGCCGAGCAAGCCGATGCGTTTCACGTGCCGACCTCAGAGCCAGTCGCGCGGTTTGAGGAACTCGGCCAGCGCGGCTTCCGGCGAGCCGGCCTCCGGATGCCAGTCGTAGCGCCAGTGCGCGGCCGGCGGCATCGAGAGCAGGATGGATTCGGTGCGGCCGCCCGACTGCAGGCCGAACAGCGTGCCGCGGTCGAATACCAGGTTGAATTCCACGTAGCGGCCGCGCCGGTAGGCCTGGAAGTCGCGCTCGCGCTCGCCGTAGGCGAGGTGGCGGCGCTGCTCCAGAATCGGCATGTAGGCCGGCAGGAACGCGTCGCCCACCGACCGCATCAGCGCGAACGCGCCGTCGAAGCCGGGCTCGTTGAGGTCGTCGAAGAAGATCCCGCCGATGCCGCGCGTTTCGTTGCGGTGCTTGAGGAAGAAGTACTCGTCGCACCAGCGCTTGTAGCGCGGGTAGTAGTCGGGGCCGTGCGGCGCCAGCGCATCGCGACAGGCGCGATGGAAGTGGCGGGCGTCGTCTTCGAAGGGGTAGTAGGGCGTGAGGTCGAGACCGCCGCCGAACCAGAACACGTCGGCCTCGTCGTGGCCCGGGCGCGCCGCCGCCATGAACATGCGCACGTTCATGTGGGTGGTGGGCACCATCGGGTTGCGCGGGTGCAGCACCATCGACACGCCCATGGCCTCCCAGCCGCGCCCGGCCAGCTCGGGCCGGTGGGCGCTGGCCGACGGCGGCAGCCGGGTGCCGCGCACGTGCGAGAACAGCACGCCGCCGCGTTCGAGCAACTGGCCGCCCTCGATCAGGCGCGAGACGCCGCCGCCGCCTTCCGGACGCTCCCAGGCGTCGGTGCGGAAGGGCTCGCCGCCGGCGCTTTCCAGCGCGGCGACGATGCGGCCCTGCAGACCCGTGAGGTAATCGCGGACGGCGTCGGTCTGAAGCACACTCATGGGTACGGCCGCGGGCTCAGGCGCCCGACTTGGCGGGCTTCTGCTGCGAGGGCTTGAGCGCGCGCCAGCCGATGTCGCTGCGGTACTGACGACCGTCGAAGTGGACCTGGTTGACCGCCTCGTAGGCGCGCTCGCGCGCGATCCGGACCGAGTCGCCCAGCGCGGTGACGCACAGCACGCGTCCGCCGGTGGTCTTGACCTCGTTGCCCTCGATCTTCGTGGCCGCGTGGAACACCATGCAGTCTTCGGTTTCGGCGGGCAGGCCCTTGATCACGTCGCCGGTGCGCGGCGTGTTGGGGTAGTTGTGCGAGGCCAGCACCACGCCCAGCGCCGTGCGGCGGTCCCAGACGATGTCGGCCTGGTCGAGCGTGCCTTCGACGGCGTGTTCGAGCGCGTCGAGCAGATCGCTCTTGACGCGCATCATGATCGGCTGGGTCTCGGGATCGCCCATGCGGCAGTTGAACTCGAGCGTCTTGATGGGACGGTCGGGGTCGTCGCCGGCGGCGATCATGAGGCCGGCGTACAGGAAGCCGGTGTAGGGGATTCCGTCGCGCGACATGCCCTGCACGGTCGGCAGGATGATCTCGCGCATGATGCGGTGATGCAGTTCGGGGGTGACGATGGGGGCGGGCGAGTAGGCGCCCATGCCGCCGGTGTTGGGGCCCTGGTCGCCGTCCTGCAGGCGCTTGTGGTCCTGGCTGGTGGCCAGCGCGAGCACGTTGCGGCCATCGCACATCACGATGAAGCTGGCTTCTTCGCCGGACAGGAATTCTTCGATCACGACACGCGCGCCGGCGTCGCCGAGCGAGCCGTCGCCCAGCATCGCGTCGATCGCGGCATGCGCTTCTTCGAGGTCCATCGCCACGACCACGCCCTTGCCGGCGGCCAGGCCGTCGGCCTTGATCACGATCGGCGCGCCTTCGGCGTCGACATAGGCGTGCGCCTGGGCCGGATCGGTGAAGGTCTGGTAGCGGGCGGTGGGGATGCCATGGCGCTCCATGAAGGCCTTGGCGTAATCCTTCGAGCTCTCGAGCTGGGCGGCGGCCTTGGTGGGGCCGAAGATCTTCAGGCCCTGGGCGCGGAACACGTCGACCACGCCGGCGGCCAGCGGCGCTTCGGGGCCGACCACCGTCAGCGAGACCCCTTCGCGCTGCACGAAGGCGGCGAGCTCCTCGGCGCTGGTGTAGGGCACGTTCTCGAGCAGGTCGCCATGTTGCGTGCCGCCGTTGCCGGGCGCGACATAGACTTTGTGCACGCGCGGGGAGCGGGCCAGTCGCCATGCGAGGGCGTGTTCGCGGCCGCCCGAGCCGATTACCAGGAGTTTCATGTAGCGGTGATTCTGAAGGTGTTGCCCGGTGGCCGGGGAACCGGTGCGGCGCCCGCTGCCGGGCGCCTGCATATCGATGCGGCAGGGCGCCGCGTGGCGCCTTGCCCCTGTGCTGCTTACTGCGCTTCGTCGAAGACGACGTTCGTATAGACTTCCTGCACGTCGTCCAGGCCTTCCAGGGCGTCGAGCAGCTTCTGCATCTTGATGGCGTCGTCGCCGGTGAGCTCGGTCTCGCTCAGCGCCTTCATGACGATGCCGTCGACCTCGGCCTTCAGGCCGGCGGCGTCGAACGCCTTGCGCACGGCGGCGTAGTCGGCCGGGGCGCAGATCACTTCGATGCCGCCTTCCTCGTCGGAGGCCACATCCTCGGCACCGGCTTCCAGCGCCACTTCCATGACCTGCTCCTCGGAGCTGCCGGGGGCGAACAGGAACTGGCCGCAGTGCTTGAACATGAACGCCACCGAGCCTTCCTGGCCCAGGTTGCCGCCGTTTTTCGCGAAGGCGTGGCGCACATCGGCCACCGTGCGGGTGCGGTTGTCGGTCATGCAGTCGACGATGACCGCCGCGCCGCCCACGCCATAGCCTTCATAGCGCACTTCTTCGTAGTTGTCGCCATCGGCGCCGCCCGCGCCGCGCTGGATCGCGCGCTGGACGTTGTCCTTGGGCATGTTGGCGTCGGTCGCCTTGTCCCAGGCCAGGCGCAGCCGCGGGTTGCTGTCGGGATCGGCGCCGCCGGCACGCGCGGCGACCGTGATTTCACGAATGATCTTGGTCCAGAGCTTGCCCCGCTTGGCGTCTTGGCGGCCTTTGCGGTGCTGGATATTGGCCCATTTACTGTGTCCGGCCATGGCTTCTCGAAAAAATTGGCTGCAAAACGGCATTTTAGCGTGCCCGGCGGCCCGCCGCCGGATCGGGACCGCTTTGTGTCGCATGCGCCACGTCCGCAAGCGCGGCGCAGGCTCTACACTTGACGCCTTGCCACGACCCCGCCGGAGAGCCGTCATGCCCGATCCGATCGTCATTGCCCGCCACGACCAGACCGAACTGTCCCTTTTGCCAGGTCTCGCCAACCGGCATGGCTGCATCACCGGGGCGACCGGCACCGGCAAGACCGTGACCCTGCAACTGCTGGCCGAATCCTTCTCGCGCCTGGGCACGCCGGTGTTCATGGCCGACGTGAAGGGCGACCTCACCGGCATCTCGCAGGCCGGCGTGCCCTCGCCCAAGCTGCAGGAGCGGCTCAGGAATCTCGGCCTGCCCGAGCCGGCGTGGGGCGCCAGCCCGGTCGCGCTCTGGGACGTGTTCGGCGAGCAGGGCGCGCCGGTGCGCGCCACCGTGTCCGACATGGGGCCGCTGCTGCTGGCCCGCATGCTCGAGCTCAACGACACCCAGGAGGGCGTGCTCAACCTGGTGTTCAAGGTCGCCGACGACGAGGGCCAGCTGATCCTCGACCTGAAAGACCTGCGCGCCATGCTGCAGCACGTGGCCGACCGCGCCGGCGAGCTCAAGCTGCGCTACGGCAACGTGTCGTCGGCCTCGGTGGGCGCGATCCAGCGCAGCCTGCTGCAGCTCGAGTCGCAGGGCGCCGACAAGTTCTTCGGCGAGCCGATGCTCGACGTGGCCGACCTGATGCGCACCGACGCGCAGGGGCGCGGCGTGGTCAACATCCTGGCCGCCGACAAGCTGATGCAGGCCCCGCGGCTCTACGGGGTGTTCCTGCTCTGGCTGCTCGCCGACATCTACGAAAAGCTGCCCGAGATCGGCGATCCCGAGCAGCCGCGGCTGGTGTTCTTCTTCGACGAGGCGCACCTGCTTTTCACCGATGCGCCGGCGGCGCTGCTGACCAAGATCGAGCAGGTGGTGCGGTTGGTGCGCTCGAAGGGCGTGGGCGTGTATTTCGTCACCCAGAATCCGCTCGACATTCCGGATACGGTGCTGGGCCAGCTCGGCAACCGCATCCAGCACGCCCTGCGCGCCTTCACCCCGCGCGACCAGAAGGCGGTCAAGACGGCGGCGCAGACCATGCGGCCCAATCCGGGCCTGGACATCGAGGCGGCCATCACCGAGCTCGGCGTGGGCGAGGCCCTGGTGTCGCTGCTCGACGCCAAGGGGCGGCCCAATCCCACCGAGCGCGCCTGGATCCTGCCGCCGGGCAGCCGGATCGGCCCGGCCACCGACGCGGAGCGCCAGGCGCTGCGCCAGGCCATGCCGCTGGCCGCCAAGTATGAAACCAGCATCGATCGCGAGTCGGCCTACGAGGTGCTGACCCAGCGGGCGGCCAAGCCGGCCCCGGGGCCCGCCGGCACCGGCAAGGCGCCTGCGCCGGCCGATGCGCCCGAGGCGCCGGCCGAGTCCGACGGCGGCCTGCTCAAGGGGATCAACGACATTCTGTTCGGCTCCACGGGCCCGCGCGGCGGCAAGCGCGACGGCGTGGTGCAGTCGGTGGCCAAGAGCACCGCCCGCCAGGTGGCGCGCGAACTGGTGCGCGGCGTGCTGGGCTCGCTGCTCGGTTCGCGCAAGCGCTGAAGCCTGTTTCGCTGCGTTTCATGACCGGAACCGGCGCCCTGGGCGCCGGTCTTTCTTTCATGGCGGTGCGCTGTCGCGCCGCCGTGGAGCAGGCCATGAAGATCCTTTTGAGAACCCTCGGCGGCGTCACGCTGCTGGCAATGCTGGGCGGCTGCATCGTGGTGCCGGCCCGGCCGCGTCCCTATTACGGCGGCGGCCCGGTGTACGTGCAGCCGCAACCGTATTACGGCCATCCCTATTACGTGCACCCGCGCCCCTATTACTGGTGAGACGGGAATGACAACGGGCGCCCGCGGGCGCCCGTCTGGCGTGGCGGCAGGCCGCCGGCTCAGCGGCCCAGGTGGGCGGCGGTGTCGTCGAGCACGCGGGCGAAGCGGGCGACCATGTCGCGCACCTGGCTCGCGGTGATGATGAGCGGCGGGCAGAACGCGACGGTGTCCTGGATGCCGCGCACGATCAGGCCGTGATCGTGGGCGCGTTCGTAGGCGAAGGCGCCCGCCTTGCCGAGCGGATCGAAGGGCGCGCGCGTGGCCTTGTCGGCCACCAGTTCGACGCCGGCGATCAGGCCGGTGCCGCGCACTTCGCCCACCAGCGGGTGGCCGGCCAGCGCGTTGAGCTCCTGGTGCAGCAGCTCGCCCATTTCGGCGGCGTGCGCGATCAGGCCGCGTTCGTCGATGATCTTGAGGTTTTCGAGCGCGACGGCGGTGGCCACCGGATGGCCGCTGGCGGTGTAGCCGTGGCCGAAGGTGCCGAGCTTGCCGCTGTGCGCGGCGACCACGTCGGCCACCTTGGCGTTGAGCAGCACGGCGCCCAGCGGCTGGTACGACGAGGTGATCTGCTTGGACAGCACCATGATGTCGGGTTCGATGCCGAACACCTCCGAGCCGAAGCGCTTGCCGAGGCGGCCGAATCCGGTGATGACCTCGTCGGCGATCACCAGCACGTCGTACTTGCGGCACACCGCCTGGATCTTCTGCCAGTAGGTGCGCGGCGGCACGATCACGCCGCCCGCGCCCATCACCGGCTCGCCGATGAACGCGGCGACCGTGTCGGCGCCTTCGCGCAGGATCAGCGCCTCGAGCTCATCGGCCAGGCGGGTGGCGAAGTCTTCCTCGGATTCGTTGGGCAGCGCGTGGCGGTAGTGGTGCGGACACGCCGTGTGCAGCATCTGCGGCAGCGGCAGGTCGAAATCCTTGTGGTTGCCGGGCAGGCCGGTGAGGCTGGCCGAGGCGACCGTGACGCCGTGATAGCCGCGCTGGCGCGCGATGATCTTCTTCTTGGCGCGCTGGCCCAGCGCATTCTGGTAGTACCAGACCAGCTTGACGACCGTGTCGTTGGCCTCGGAACCGGAGTTGGTGAAGAAGGCCTTGGCCATGCGGCCCTCGGTGTAGCCGATCAGCTTTTCCGACAGCTCGATCACGCTCGGATGCGATTTGTGCGTGAACGTATGGTAGTAGGGCAGTTCCTGCAGCTGGCGCGTGGCCGCGTCGACCAGGCGCGGTTCGCCGAATCCCACCGCCACGCTCCACAGGCCGGCCATGCCTTCGAGATAGCGGTTGCCGTGGTCGTCGTAGACGTAGATGCCTTCGCCGCGCGTCATGATGCGCGGGCCGACCTCGCCGTGCTTGACGGCGTTGGTGTAGGAATGAAGCTGGAAGTCTACGTCTTGCTGCTGGGTGGGGCTGAGAGTGGACATGAACGTCGGTTCCGGGAGCGGCGCGATGTGCGCGCCATCGTTGCAAATTGAGTGCCGGCGCCCGTGCTTGCGGGCGCATGCGGCTGATATCATCGATGCATTATCCGCCAATCTGCGGCGCTGCACATCTGCTGCGGCGCGGCGCGCGGATATTCCGTCCTCCATTCTGTTTTCCAGCATTCTGAACGGGTCCCCAACGTGAAAGTCATCTTCTCATCGAGTCATGAAATCGAACCCGCAGAGTGGCTCGATCCGCTGGCGGCCGCGCTGCCCGGCACCGAAGTCGTGATGTGGCACGCCGACCAGCCGGTCCAGAACGCCGACGTCGCGGTGGTCTGGAATGCGCCCGACGCGCTGTTCGCGCGAGAAAAGAAGTTGCGCGTGGCATTCAATCTGGGGGCGGGCGTGGATGCGCTGTTCCGTCTGCCGAGCCTGCCGCCCGATCTGCCCATCGTGCGGCTCGAGGACGCCGGCATGGCGGTGCAGATGGCCGAGTACGCGGCCCATGCGCTGGTGCGCGCGAGCCGCCAGTTCGACCAATACGCCGAGCAGCAGCGCGCCGGCGTGTGGCAGCCGCTGCCGGAGATCGACCGGTCGGCCTGGCCGGTGGGCGTGCTGGGCATGGGCGTGATGGGCGCGCGCGTGGCCACCGCGCTGGCCGCGCTCGAGTATCCGGTGGCCGGCTGGTCGCGCAGCGGCAAGGCGCCCGAGGGCATCGAGGCCTTCGGCGGCAGCGCCGGGCTGTCGCCGTTCCTGGCGCGCACGCGCGTGCTGATCAACACGCTGCCGCTCACGCCCGACACGCGCGACCTGATGCGCCTCGAAACCCTGCTGCAGCTGCAGTCGGGCGCCTACCTGATCAACATGGGGCGCGGCGCGCACCTGGTCGAGGAAGACCTGATCACGCTGCTCGACCAGGGGCACATCGCCGGCGCCACGCTCGACGTGTTCCGCGAAGAACCGTTGCCCGCGCAACATCCTTTCTGGAAAGACCCGCGCGTCACCATCACGCCGCACGTGGCGGCGCTGAGCCTGCGGCGCGAGACGATCGCGCAGGTGGCGGCCAAGATCCGCGCGTTCCAGCGCGGCGAGCCGGTCTCCGGCCTGGTCGAACGCGGCCGCGGCTACTGAGCCCGGGCCGGCGGGCCCCGCCGGGCGGCGCGCTCGCGCCGCCCGCGTGGCTCAGAGCTTGAACCAGGTCGTCTTGAGCGCGCTGTATTTCTCCAGCGCGTGCAGCGACTTGTCGCGGCCGAAGCCCGACTGCTTCACGCCGCCGAACGGCACGGTCACGTCGCCGTCGAAATAGCAGTTCACCCAGACCAGCCCGGCGCGCAGCCGGCGCGACACGCGATGCGCGCGCGACAGGTCGGCGGTCCAGAGGCCGGAACCCAGGCCATAGATCGACTGGTTGGCCAGCGCCACCACCTCGTCCTCCGATTCGAACCGCGTCACGGCCAGCACCGGGCCGAAGATCTCCTCGCGCACGATGGTGAGGTCGGGACCGGCGCATTCGAAGATCGTGGGCGCGACGTAGTAGCCGCCGGACTCCGCCTTCACGCGCTCGCCGCCGGTGCGCAGGCGCGCGCCCTCCGTCTTGCCCGCGTCGATGTAGTGCAGCACCCGCTCGAGCTGGCGCTCGTCGACGATGGCGCCCATCATCGCGTTCGGGTCGAGCGGGTTGCCCGGCTGCATCTTCGCCGCCCAGGCGTCGAGCTTCTCCAGGAACGCGTCGTAGATCTTGCTGTGCACGTACAGGCGCGAGCCGGCGATGCAGACCTCGCCCTGGTTGTTGAAGATGCCGATCGCGGCGGCCAGCGCGGCGCGGTCCAGGTCGGGGCAGTCGTCGAAGATGATGTGGGGCGACTTGCCGCCGCACTCGAGCCAGATCTGCTTGAGGTTCGACTGGCCCGAGTACTCCATGAAACGCTTGCCGGTGGCGGTGGAGCCGGTGAAGGCCAGGCAGTCCACGTCCATGTGCAGGCCCAGCGCGCGGCCCGCCACCGGGCCGGTGCCGGGCACCACGTTGAGCACGCCGGCCGGGATGCCCGCCTCGAAGGCGAGCTCGGCCAGCCTGAGCGCGGTGAGCATCGATTGCTCGGCCGGCTTGAGCACCACGCTGTTGCCGGCCGCCAGGGCCGGCGCCACCTTCCAGGTCGCCATCAGGAGCGGATAGTTCCAGGGCACCACGGCCGCCACCACGCCGAGCGGCTCGCGCGTGATGGTGGCGAGCGAGTCGGCATCGGTGGGGGCGATCTCGTCGTACTGCTTGTCGAGCGTTTCGGCATACCACTGGTAGGTGGTCGCCGCTTCGGGGATGTCGTAGGCCAGCGTGTCGCCGATGGGCTTGCCCATGTCCAGCGTTTCGATCAGCGCGAGCTCTTCGGCGTTGGCGCGGATCAGCTCGGCCAGCCTGAGCAGGCGCGCCTTGCGCTCGCGGCGCGGCAGCCCGCTCCAGACGCCTTCCTCGAAGGCGCGGCGCGCGGCCGCCACGGCACGGTCGACGTCGGCCGCGTCGCAGGCCGCGACCTCGGTGAGGACCCGGCCCGTGGCCGGGTTGATGGCGGCGATCGGGGCGCCGGCGCCGGTCACCCACTGGCCGTCGATGAAGGCCTGGTTGCGCAGCGTGAGCGCTTCGGCGCGCGTCTGCCAGTATGAGAGGGGGGGCAGTTGACTCATGGGCTTCTCCCGGAAAGGGTCATTCAGGCCGCGCGCGGGCGGCGTGTCACGAGAAAGATGCCGGCGGCCACGATCAGGGCCATGCCGGCCAGCGCCAGCGCATCGGGCGGGCGGTCGAACCAGAAGGTCGAGAACGCGACCGCCATCAGCAGATGGCAGTAGTTGAGCGGCGCGAGGGTCGAGGCCTCGACCCGCTGGAAGGCGGCGATCAGCAGGATCTGGGCGGCGGCGTTGCAGATGCCCAGCCCCAGGATGAAGGCGAAGTCGCCCAGGCCGGGAAACGGATCGGGCAGGAAGAAGGGCGCCGGCAGGGCCGTCATGATGAGGCAGACGAAGGCGGTGTACGCGTACTGCACCGGCCCGGGCACCTTGCCGGCGAGCTTGCGCGTGAGCACCTGGAAGAAGGCATAGCTCACCGCCGAGATCGCCATCAGCGCGGTGCCCAGCGCGGGCAGCTCCGAGCCCGGACGCACAATCAGCAGCATGCCGGCGAAGCCGGCGCAGACCGCGGCCCACTGCGTGCGGCCGACCCGCTCGCCCAGCAGCCAGGGCGACAGGGCCACCATGATGAGCGGCGAGGTGAAGTAGATCGCCGTGGCCTCCGACAGCGGCATCCAGATCAGCGCCGTCATGAAGCACGAACCCACCGTGCCCAGCGCCAGCCCGCGCACCAGCAGCAGGCGCCGGTGCGGCTGTGTCGACCAGCGCGGCACGCCATGGCGCAACAGCAGCCAGGCTGCCAGCGTCGCCACCGTGCCATAGCGCATGATGTTGAGAAAGGGCGCGGGGTAGAACTGCAGCAGGTACTTCGAGGCCGCGTCGAAGGTGGCGAAGGCCACCAGCGCGGCCAGGAAGTACGCGATGCCGGCGCCGCGCGACGGCGCGGGGGAGGAGGAGGCGGGCGCGGTCATGGCCTGGCGGCCCCGGCCAGGTGTGACCGGGCCTGGCGCGGCCCGGCCTGGCGCGGCCCGGCCAGCCGCCGCCGGTGCGCCCCGGACTGGCGCGCCCCGGGGGTACGTATGCGGGAGCGGCCGGCGCCGGCCCGCGAGGGGGTGGACGGCATCATGGCGTTCAGGCCGGCACCGCCGCCATGCCCTGCATGAAGGCGTCGAGCGCCTGGCCGATGCTGGCGACCTGGTAACCGCCTTCCTGCACCACCACCGTCGGCAGCCCCAGGCTGTTGATGCGCTCGCCGATGTGGCGGTAGGCATCGAGGTCCAGGCGCAGCACGCTGATCGGATCGTCCTTGTAGGTGTCGAAGCCCAGCGCCAGCACCAGCGCCTGCGGCCGGTAGTCGCGCAGCGCGATCAGCGCGCTGTCCAGCGTGTCGAGAAACACGCCGTTGTCGGCGCCGTGCGGCAGCGGGAAGTTGAGGTTGTAGCCGTGGCCGCTGCCGTAGCCGCGCTCATGCGCGTAGCCGGTATAGAAGGGGTAGTACCCGGTCGGGTCGGCGTGCAGCGACAGCGTCATCACATCCGAGCGCTGGTAGAAGATGTTCTGCGTGCCGTCGCCATGGTGCGCGTCCACGTCGAGCACGGCCACGCGGTCGAAGGTCTGGGCCAGCCGGTGCGCGGCGGTGGCGCTGCTGTTCAGGTAGCAGAAGCCGCCCGCGCGGTCGCGGTGCGCGTGATGCCCGGAGGGCCGGCACAGCGCGTAGGCCAGGCCGTCGTGCTGCAGCACCCAGTCGGCGGCCGCGGTGGCGCAATGGGTCGAGCGCAGCGCCGAACGCCAGGTGTGCGGGCCGATCGGGCACGACAGGTCGCTCAGGTAGTAGCCGGTCTCGGCCACGATGGAGGTCGAGGGGCAGGGGCCGCGCGCGGCATGCTCGACGCGCCCGTTGTAGTAGGGCGAGAGATTGGGCAGCACCTCGATGCCCGGCTCCAGGCCGCTGCCGCGCAGCGCCTGCCAGCGGGTATAGGCGTGTTCGAGGTAATCCAGGTATTCGTTGCTGTGCACGCCCTCGAGCGGCTCGCGGCCGTAGTCGGTGGGGTTCTCCACGCTGATGCCGCGCGACTGCAGCAGCGCGCGCAGCGTCTCGGCGCGCGCCGGCAGGTCGGTCGGGGCGCACAGGCGGCCCAGTCGCATGAATTGCTGCGGTTCGTGCAGCAGTTGCTCTTCGGAAAAAAACGCCTTCATGGTTGTCCTCGCGAGGTGTCTCAGCCGTGCTTCAGTTCGATCTCGACGAAGACGAATTCGGTCTCGTTGGGATTGATCACGTTGTGTTCCACGCCCACCGGCCGGGTGTACGAGATGCCGGTCTTGAGCGCGCTGCGGATTTCGCCGTCGGGCGTGTCCAGCAGCAGCTCGCCGGTGGTGATGGGCACCACCACGTAGTGCATGCCGTGCCTGTGCCAGCCGGTCTCGCCGCCCGGCGGAAAGCGCCATTCGGTGACTTTCACGTGCTCGTTGTCGATCTGCACGGTGGGGATGGCGCTGGGCCGATTCATCGATGTCTCCTTTGAAGCTTATGAGGGGTCAACCGCGCAGTGCCTGGCCCAGGATGTCGAAGGCCTCGTCCATGAGGGCATCCGTGATGGTGAGCGGGAACAAAAAGCGGATGACGTTGCCGTCGGTGCCGCAGGTCAGCAGCAGCAGGCCTTTCTCCAGCGCGCGCGCCTGCACGCGCCGGGTGAATTCGGGGCTGGGCGCGTCGCTGCCCGGCTGGCGGAACTCCACCGCCACCATCGCGCCCAGCGCGCGCACCTCGGCGATCTCGGGCACCTCGTGGCGCAGCTCGTCGAGATAGTGGCGCAGGCGTTCGCCCAGGCGATTGCCGCGCGCGAGCAGGTCTTCCTGCTCGATCACCTTGATGACTTCCAGGGCCGACGCCACGGCCAGCGGGTTGCCGGCATAGGTGCCGCCCAGACCGCCGGGCGGGGGCGCGTCCATGATCTCGGCGCGGCCGCACACGGCCGACAGCGGCATGCCGCCGGCCAGGCTCTTGGCCATGGCCGTGAGGTCGGGCGCCACGCCGAAGTGTTCCATCGCGAACAGCTTGCCGGTACGCCCGAAGCCGGTCTGCACCTCGTCGGCGATCAGCAGGATGCCGTGGTCGTCGCAGAGCGCGCGCAGCGCCAGCATGAAATCCGGCGGGCAGATATTGAAGCCGCCTTCGCCCTGCACCGGTTCGATGATGATGGCGGCCACGCTGCGCGGATCCACGTCGGTCTTGAAGAGCGACTTCAGGCCGGCCAGCGCATCGTCGGTGCTGACGCCGTGCAGCGCGTTGGGGTAGGGCGCGTGGTAGATCTCGCAGGGGAAGGGGCCGAACCCGACCTTGTAGGGCACCACCTTGCCGGTGAGCGCCATGCCCAGCAGCGTGCGGCCATGGAAGGCGGAGGAAAACGCGATCACGCCCGGCCGGCCGGTGGCCGCGCGGGCGATCTTCACGGCGTTTTCCACGGCCTCGGCGCCCGTGGTGAAGAGCGCGGTCTTCTTGGCGAAATCGCCCGGTACGCGCCGGTTGATCTCCTCGGCCAGCTCGATGTAGCTGGCATAGGGCACGATCTGGTAGGCGGTGTGGGTGAAGCGCCGGATCTGGGCCTCGATGGCGTCGATCAGGCGCGGGTGGCGATGGCCGGTGTTGAGCACCGCGATGCCGCTGGCGAAATCGATGTAGCGGCGGCCCTCGATGTCCCACAGCTCGGCGTTTTCGGCGCGATCGGCGTAGAAGTTGCACATCACGCCCACGCCTCGCGGCGTGGCGGCGTCCTTGCGTTCGGTCAGGTCAGCGTTCTTCATGGCGGAATCTCTCGGCGCGCGGCATCAGGTCTCGGCCTGGGTCGGGTCCCAGTGCTGGCCCGGCACCGCGGCGATCAGTTGTTGCGTGTAGGGGTTCTGCGGACGGTCGAAGATCTGCGCCGGCGAGCCCTGCTCGACGACCTTGCCCCGGTGCATCACCAGCACCGAGTTGCAGATCTGCGCCGCCACGCGCAGGTCATGGGTGATGAAGATCAGCGCGATACGCAGCTTCTGCTGCAGTTCGTGCAGCAGCTGCAGCACCTGGGCCTGCACCGAGACGTCGAGCGCCGACACCGACTCGTCGGCCACCAGCACCTGCGGTTCGAGCGCGAGCGCGCGGGCGATGCCGATGCGCTGGCGCTGGCCGCCGGAAAACTGGTTGGGATAGCGGTCGAAGGCGGACGGATCCAGGCCCACCAGCGTGAGCAGCTCGCGCGCACGCGCCTCGGCCTGGGCGCGCGGCGTGCCGTTGGCCACCGGGCCGTCACTGATGATGCGCCCGACGGTCTGGCGCGGGTTGAGCGAGGCGAAGGGATCCTGGAAGATCATCTGGATGTCCTTGCGCACCGGGCGGAACTGCGCCTCGCTGAGCTGCGCCACGTCGCGGCCGTTGAACATCAGCTGGCCGCCATCGATGCCGATCAGCTTCAGCAGGCACTTGCCGATGGTGGACTTGCCCGAGCCCGATTCGCCCACGATGCCGAGCGTCTCGCCGCGGCGCACGCCGAAGCTCACGCCGTCCACCGCGTGCACCACGCGCTTCTTGCCGAACCAGCCCGAGCCGGTGACGTAGGTCTTCTTCAGGTCGCGCACCTCCAGCACCGGCGCCTCGCGCGTGTCGAGCGTCTTCTCCTCGGCGCGGCGGTGCGGCACGGCGGCGATCAGGCGGCGCGTGTAGGGATGTTGCGGCCGGTTGAGCACCTGTTCGGCGGGGCCCTGTTCGACCAGCAGGCCCTTTTCCATCACCGCGACCCGGTGCGCGATCTCCGCCACCACGCCGAAGTCATGGGTGACGAACATCACGCCCATGCCCTTTTCCTTCTGGATGCGGGCGATCAGCGCCAGGATCTGGGCCTGCGTGGTCACGTCCAGTGCGGTGGTGGGCTCGTCGGCGATCAGCAGCGCCGGCTCGAGCGCGAGCGCCATCGCGATCATCACGCGCTGGCGCTGGCCGCCCGAGAGCCGGAACGGATAGACGTGATAGAGCGTGGCGGGATCGGGCAGGCCGACGAAGGCCAGCAAGTCCAGCACCCGGCGCTGGCGCGCCTCGCCGGGGTAGGCGTTGTGCACGCGCATGACCTCGGCGATCTGCTCGCCCACCGTCATCAGCGGGTTCAGCGCCGACAGCGGTTCCTGGAAGATCATCGCCATGTCCTTGCCGCGCATGCCGAGCAGCGTGGCTTCGTCCTGGCGCAGCAGGTCCTTGCCCTGGAACAGGATCTGGCCGCCTTGCGGCGTAAGGTAGTCCGGCAGCAGGCCCATGATGGCGTTGGCGCTCATGGACTTGCCCGAGCCGGATTCGCCGACGATGCAGAGGATTTCGCCGGGATGGATGTCGTAGGAGACGTTCTGGACCGCGAACGGCCGGTCGCCGCCCGAAGGCAGGGCGATGGTCAGGTCGCGCACGGAAAGCAGGGGCGAATGTTCGGACATGGCAGGCTCCTATTCGCCGCGCTTGCGCAGTTGCGGGTTGAGGGCGTCGTTCAGGCCCTCGCCGATCAGATTGATGGCCAGCACGGTGAGCAGGATGGCCACGCCCGGCCACACGCTCATCCACCAGGCTTCGCGGATCATCGTGCGCGCCGCGCCGATCATGAAGCCCCAGCTCATCATGTTGCGGTCGCCCAGGCCCAGGAACGACAGCGACGACTCGGTCAGGATGGCGGTGGCCACCATGAACGAGGCCGAGACGATGATGGGCGACATGGCGTTGGGCAGGATCTGCGAGCAGACGATGCGGCCCGGCGTCTGGCCGATCACGATGGCCGCCTGCACGAACTCGCGCTGCTTGAGCGTCATGAACTCGGAGCGCACCAGGCGCGCGGCCGGCGGCCACGAGACCACGGCGATCGCGGTCATGATCGAGGTCACCGAGGGGCCCAGCACCGCCACCAGCACCACGGCCATCGCCAGCTGCGGGATGGTCTGGAAGAACTCGGTAAACCGCATCAGCAGGTCGTCGACCCGGCCGCCGCAGTAGCCGGCCATCGCGCCGATCAGGATGCCGAACAGCAGCGAGGCGCCGGTGGAGATCAGGCCGACCAGCAGCGACACGCGTGCGCCCCACACCAGTCCGGCCGTGATGTCGCGACCGAGCATGTCGGTGCCCAGCGGGTAGGCGGGGTCGGTGAACGGCGCGATCAGCGGCGAGGCCACCATCATCCAGGGCGATTCTTCATACAGCAGCGGCGCGGCGATCGCCATCGCGATCACGGCCAGCACGATGACCAGCCCGGCCACCGCGCCATAGTTGCGCATGTAGCGCTTCATGAATCCTTTCATGCCGAGGCTCCCAGCTGGCCGCCGGCCGCGATGCGCGGGTCGATGAGGCGGTAGATCACGTCGGTGATCAGGTTGAAGGCCACCACCATGATGGACGTGACGAGGAAAATGCCGAGCAGCAATTGATAGTCGCGCTGCAGCAGGGCGTCGAACATCAGGCGGCCGATGCCGGGCCAGGCGAACACGGTTTCGGTGAGCACCGCGCCGCCCGCCATCTGGCCGAGCTGGATGCCGGCGAAGGTGATGACCGGCAGCAGCGCGTTGCGCAGCACGTGGGCGCGGATCACGCGGTTGGCGCTCACGCCCTTGGCGCGCGCCGTCTTGACGAAGTCCATGCCGATCACTTCGAGCATCGAGGCGCGCGTGAGGCGCACGTAGACGGCCATGAAGAAACAGCCCAGCGTCACCGTGGGCAGCACCAGATGCTGCGCGATGTCCCAGGCGCGTGCCAGGCCGGTGAGGTTGGAGCCCACGGTCTCCATGCCGAAGGCGGGCAGCCAGCCCAGCATCACGGAGAACAGCAGGATCCCCATCAGCGACAGCCAGAACAGCGGCGTGGCGTAGAGCAGCAGCGCGCCGGTCATCACGCTGGAATCGATCCAGCGGCGCTTGTTGGCATAGCGGGCCTTGGCCGCCACCACGCCCAGCAGCACGCCCAGCAGGATGGAAAAGAGGAAGGCGCAGCTCATCAGCAGCAGCGTCGCCGGCAGGCGCTCCAGGATCAGGTCGAGCACCGGCACGTGATTGCGGTAGGAGAAGCCCAGGTCGAGCTGGACCACGCCCTTCAGGTAGATCGCGAGCTGGGTCAGCACGGGCTTGTCCAGGCCGAACTGCTCGGTCAGCTGCTTGACGTAGGCGGGATCGCCGGAGCCTGATTGGCCGGCCAGCACTTCGGCCGGCGTGCCGGGCGCCAGCCGGATCAGGAAGAAATTGATGATGACCACGCCCAGCACGACCACCAGGGCCTTGCCCAGGCGCGAGGCGAAAAACGACAGGAATTTCATGATGCTTACTCCAGGCCGGCCCCGTGCGGGCGCCGGCGCAGTGGTGCAGGCCCGCACGCGCGCGTGTCGCGGCACGCGCGCGTGCGGGTCGGGCGGGGCGGACGGCGAAAGCCGCCCGGCGCCTGCTTACTTCTCGATGTAGACGTCGTCGAAGCTCTCGTTCAGGCCGATGGCGGTCTTCACGAGGTTCTTGACCTTGGCGCGGTAGAGCGTGGGGAACTCCATGTCGACCAGGAAGCCGTTGCCGACGTCGGTGACGATCTGCTTCTGCAGCTTGGTGTAGAGCTCCTGGCGCTTGGCCGGATCGATCTCCGAGGCCGCGTCGGTCCACCACTTGTCGGTCTCGGGGTTGCTGTAGCCCTGCACGTTGGCGAAAGGCGAGCCCTTGACGATGTTCGACGAGATGTACAGGCGCTGCACGCCCAGCGCGGGATCACCGTACTGATAGGTGAAGTTGGTGGTCAGGTCGAAGTCCCAGTTGCCGGTGCGGCTGGCCCAGCCGCCCGCGTCGGTCGATTCCAGGTTGACCTTGAAGCCGAGCTGCTCGAGCGCCTGCTTGGTGTACTCGCCCAGGCGGTCCCAGGTCGAGCCGTACGGGAAGCCGAGCTGGCGGATGGTGTAGTCGCCCGGATTGATGCCCGATTCCTTGATCAGCTCGCGCGCCTTCTTCATGTCGAAGTTGTAGGCCGGCATGTTCTTGTCGTAGAACATCTCCGTGGTCACGAACGGGCTGGTCGAGATCTTGCCCAGGCCGAAGAAGATGTTGTCGACCACCAGCTTGCGGTTGAGCGCATGCATCACGGCCTGGCGCACCTTCAGATTGTCGAAGGGCGGCTTGCGCATGTTGAAGATCAGGTAGGCCTGCGGCGAGAACATCTCCCAGCCCTGCGTGGTGTACTGCGTGTTGGGCAGGGCGCGCAGACGCTTGACGTCCACGTTGTCCACGTCGCCGCCGCGCAGCACGTCCACGCTGCCGCGCTCATAGGCGACGGCGCGCGAGGCCGAGTCCGGGATCACGTTGAACACGAGCTCGTCGAGGTAGGGCTTGCCTTCCTTCCAGTAGGCCGGGTTGCGCGCGAGCTTGATGTACTCGCCGCGCTTCCATTCCTTGAACATGAAGGGGCCGGTGCCGATCGGCTTCTGGTTGGCCGGGTTGGTGGCGTAGTCGGTGCCTTCGTAGATGTGCTTGGGCATCATCGGCGCGAAGCCCGGCTCGAACATCAGCATGAAGGCCGGGAACGGCGTCTTCAGCGAAATCTTCACCGTGTTGTCGTCGACCTTCTCGACCTTGTCGATGAACTTGGTCAGGATCACGCGGGCACGGGCGTGGGTCTTGGGCAGCAGCTCGCCCAGCGAGAACACCACGTCGTCGGCGCTGAACGGCTTGCCGTCGTGCCACTTCACGTTTTCCTGCAGGTGGAAGGTGTAGCTCAGGCCGTCGGCCGAGGCTTCCCACGACTTCGCCAGGCCGGGTTGCGGCTTGAGGTCGAACGAATAGGTCAGCAGGCTTTCGTAGATCTTGCCCGCGACGAACTGCGTCGGTCCCTGCTGGTTGAGCGCGGGGATCAGGATGGGCGGCTCGGGCTGCACGATCATGCTGAGCGTGCCGCCTTTGGTCTGGGCCCAGGCGTTGCCCGCGGGCAGCGCGGCGGCCAGCGCCAGCGCGCCAACGGAGAGTTTCAGGAATTGCTTGAGTTTCACTGCGGGCCTCCCGGCTTTGATTGAGAAGGGATGGTTTGCGTTGCCCCGTTGCAAAAGCAAAAGGGGTGCCATCCTGTTTCTCGGTTGACGGCAATGTGGAGCGACTGCATGGGTGCTGCATTTCGGTGCAGCGGATGCCGCGGCGCAGGGCATCGGCATCGTGTTGGTGCGTATCAGCGCGTCGGGTTTTCCGGTCGTCGCGGGTCGGCACCGCGCGTGCGCAGGCCGATGCGCGCACGCGCGGCGCACGCATCCACGCGCCGCGGTGCGCGGCGCTCGACAGGAAAATGGGCAGGTCGGCCCGGACGGAACATGGGCGCGCAGCGCGCCGCATGCAGCGTGTGTGGATTGTCCGGTTGCAAGTGTTTTCCCCTATGCAATCTATGGACTACTTTTATTGATTTCGGATTGCAGCGTACCGAATCTTTGGTACTCTCGATAGGTCCAAATCGTTTTTCGTTCTTGGTGCCACTTTGAAAGAGTTGATTCTGTCCGAGTGTTTGCTCCAGCGCCTTGAACGGCGCGGCTCCACGCCCCTCTCGCGTCAGATCTACGACATTCTCCGAGAGCTCATCCTGGCGGGCGACCTGCCCGCCGGCACCAAACTCCCCGCAACGCGCGCGCTGTCCACCGACACAGGGTTATCCCGCAATACGGTGCTGCACGCCTACGATCAGTTGCTGGCCGAGGGTTATCTCGTATCCGCATTTGGAAGTGGCACCTTCGTTTCCGACACCGTGCCCGCCACGCAGGAGCCACTGGCCGAAGCCAGTGCCGAGGGCGGGCAAACCCCGATGCAAAACTTCGCGCTGTCGCGCCGCGGCACCAAGCTGATCCGCGAGGCCTCCGCCTCCGACCGGCAGTGGGGCGCGTTCGTGTCGGGCGTGCCCGATGTCTCGCTGTTTCCGCGCGCGGTCTGGAACCGCCTGTCGAGCCGGCGCTGGCGCCAGCAGACCCCGGAGCTGCTCACCTACGCGCACGGCGCGGGCTACATGCCGCTGCGCCAGGCCCTGGCCGAACACCTGCGGCTGTCGCGCTCGGTCAAGTGCGAGGCCGATCAGGTCATTCTCACCACCGGCATCCATCAATCGATCAGCCTGTTGTCGCGGCTGTTGGGCGACAACGGCAACACCGCCTGGATGGAGAATCCCGGCTACTGGGGCGCGCGCTCCACGCTGGCCGCCTGCGGCATCACGCCGATCCCGGTGTCGGTCGACGAAGAGGGCATGGCGCCCAGCCCCGAGCAGCTGCGCGAGCCGCCGCGCTTCATCTTCGTCACCCCCTCGCATCAATATCCGCTCGGCATGGTGATGAGTCTGGCTCGGCGCCGCATGTTGCTCGAGTACGCGCACAAGCGCGGCGCGTGGATCGTCGAAGACGACTACGACAGCGAGTTCCGTTTCGATGGCCGGCCGATCGCGTCGCTGCAGGGGCTGGACCAGCACGACCGCGTGCTCTACCTCGGCACCTTCTCCAAGACGCTGTTTCCGGGCATCCGGCTGGGCTACATGGTCTTGCCGCGCCGGCTGGCGCCGCACTTCGCCACCGGCCTGTCGGAGCTCTATCGCGAGGGCCGCCTGATGGACCAGGCCGTGCTGGCCGATTTCATCGAAGGCGGCCACTACGCCAGCCACATCCGCCGCATGAAGCAGCGCTATGCCGCGCGCCAGGCGCTGCTGCGCGAGGCCATCACCGCGCACTTCGGCGCCGACTGGCCGATCTCCACGCACGAGGCGGGGCTGCACCTGGTGATGCACCTGCCCGACGGCACCGACGATCTCGGCATTTCGATCGCGGCCCGCACGCTGGGCCTGTACGCGCGGCCGCTGTCGCGCTACTACGCCACCGAGCGCGAGGCCCGACCCGGGCTGCTGCTGGGCTACGCCTGCGTGCCCGACGAGGAAATCAAGCCGGCCTTCGAGCGCCTGGTGCAGGTCATCACGCCGGCGCTCGAGCACATGGAGCGCTCGCAGCGCCGTCCCACGTATTCCGACCGCCTCAATGCCGAGGCCTGGAGCGGCGCCTGATCCGCCTTTGCGCGGGCGCCGCGATGTGCCTATGATGCGTGGTCAGATTCTTCATACCCCACAAAACGGAGAGTTCGGGTGGCAGCAAAGAAACACAAGATCGCCGTGATCCCTGGAGACGGGATCGGCAAGGAAGTCGTGCCCGAGGGCCTGCGCGTGCTCGAGGCCGCGGCCCGGCGTTTCGACATCGGGTTCCAGTTCGATCACTTCGACTGGAGCTGCGATCACTACGCCAAGCACGGCAAGATGATGCCCGACGACTGGGCCGCGCAGATCGGCGGCCATGAGGCGATCTTCTTCGGCGCCATCGGCTGGCCGGCCGCCGTGCCCGACCACGTGGCGCTGTGGGAGTCGCTGTTCAAGTTCCGCCGCGAGTTCGACCAGTACATCAACCTGCGGCCGGTGCGCCTGATGCCCGGCGTGCCGTCGCCGCTGGCCAATCGCAAGCCGGGCGACATCGATTTCTTCATCGTGCGCGAGAATACCGAAGGCGAGTATTCCAACAGCGGTGGCCGGCTGTTCGCCAACACCGAACGCGAAGTGGTGATCCAGGAAAGCGTGTTCACCCGCATCGGCGCCGAGCGCGTGCTGAAGTTCGCCTTCGAGCTGGCGCGCAAGCGCGGCAAGCACCTCACCGCCGCCACCAAGTCCAACGGCATCTCGATCTCGATGCCGTGGTGGGACGAGCGCGTGGCCGAGATGGGCGAGAAGTACCCCGACGTGCGCTGGGACAAGTACCACATCGACATCCTGTGCGCGCACTTCGTGCAGCACCCCGACTGGTTCGACGTGGTGGTGGCCTCCAACCTGTTCGGCGACATCCTGTCCGACCTCGGTCCGGCCTGCACCGGCACCATCGGCATCGCGCCCTCGGCCAACCTGAACCCCGAGCGCAAGTTCCCGTCGCTGTTCGAGCCGGTGCATGGCTCGGCGCCCGACATCTACGGCAAGAACATCGCCAACCCGATCGGCCAGATCTGGAGCGGCGCGCTGATGCTGGATTTCCTCGGCTACGAAGCGGCTTCCAAGGCCGTCGTGAGCGCGATCGAGCAGGTGCTGGCCGATGGCCCGCGCACGGCCGACATGCAGGGCAAGGCCAGCACCACCGAGGTGGGCGAGGCCATCGCCCGCATCGTGGCGGGCTGAACGCCGCCGCGCAAGGTCGTTGTCTGCGCAACGAAAAACGCCAGCCCGAGGGCTGGCGTTTTTCATGGGCGGGCGGGTCAGTGCGCGCCGGCGGCGGCCTCGGCGGCACCGCCGCCACTGGCCTTGGCCGAGCGCGGCCGGGCGAACCAGACCGTGCCGATCAGCAGGATGAAGATGATGGCCGAGGCATAGAACACGTCGGTGGCCGACATGGTGGCCGCCTGCGTGTTGATCAGGCCGTCGATCACGGTGAGCGACTGCTCGTGCGACAGGCCCGCGCCGTTCTGCAGCGTGCTGGAGATCTGGTCGAACGCCTGCTGGCCGGGCCGGGCGATCTCGGTGAGCTGGGCGTGGTGCAGCGTGGTGCGGTTTTCCCACAGCGTGGTCGAGATCGAGGTGCCGAACGCGCCGGCCGTGAGGCGGGCGAAGTTCGACAGGCCCGAGGCGGCCGGGATGCGCCACGGCTCCAGGCCCGACAGCGTGATCGAGGTCAGCGGCACGAAGAAAGCCGCCATCGCCGCGCCCTGGATGATGGTGGGGATCATCAGCGTGCGCACGTCGGTCTGGGTGTTGAAGCCCGAGCGCATGAAGCAGACCAGCGCGAAGATCATGAAGGCCACGGTCACGAGCTGGCGCGGATCGCGGGTGGCGAGCATCTTGCCCACGATGGGCGTGAGCAGGATGGCCAGCAGGCCGACCGGCGCGGTCACCAGCCCGGCGTAGGTGGCGGTGTAGCCCATGGTGCTCTGCAGCCAGAGCGGCAGCAGCACCACGTTGCCGAAGAACACGCCATAGGCCACGGCCAGCGACAGCGCGCCCACGGTGAAGTTGCGTTCCTTGAAGAGCCGCAGGTCCACCACCGGGTGGGCGTCGGTGAGCTCCCAGATCAGGAAGATCACGAACGCCACGAAGGCCACCGCGGCCAGGCCGATGATGACCGGGCTGGCGAACCAGTCGAGCTCCTTGCCCTTGTCGAGCATGATCTGCAGCGCGCCGACCCACACCACCAGCAGCACCAGCCCGACCTTGTCGATCGGCAGCTTGCGCGTGACCGATTCGCGGTCGCGGTAGATGCGCCAGCTGATCCAGGCCGCCAGCAGGCCCACCGGCACGTTGATGTAGAAGATCCAGGGCCAGGTGTAGTTGTCGGAGATCCAGCCGCCCAGCAGCGGCCCGGCCACCGGCGCCACCAGCGTGGTCATCGACCAGACCGCCAGGGCCATGCCGGCCTTCTCCTTCGGAAAGCTCGACAGCATCAGCGCCTGCGACAGCGGGATCATCGGGCCGGCCACCGCGCCCTGCAGCACGCGAAAGCCGATCAGCGCCTCCAGCGTGGGCGAGAAGCCGCACAGCCACGAGGCCACCACGAACAGCAGCGTGGAGATCAGGAACAGGCGCACCTGGCCGAAGCGCTGCGTCAGCCAGCCCGTGAGCGGCACGGTGATGGCGTTGGCCACCGCGAACGAGGTGATGACCCAGGTCCCCTGGCTCGAGCTCACGCCCAGGTCGCCCGAGATCGTCGGGATGGACACGTTCGCGATCGAGGTGTCCAGCACGTTCATGAACACCGCCGTCGACAGCGCGATCGAGCCGATGATGCGCGTCGCGCCCGACAGCGGCGGGTAGGCGCCGCCGGTGGGGGCGGCAGGGGACCGGGGTTGATCGCTCATGATTAGTCGAGATTGGCCTTGATGATGCGGGCGATCAGCGCGTCGGCGTCGCCATGGGCGGGTTCGAACACCTTGGTCGAGAGCACGGGTTCGGCGCGGGCGGTTTCGGTGAGCGGCTTGCCGTCGTCACGGCCGATGTCCACTTCCACGTCCATCGACAGGCCGATGCGCAGCGGATGCTTCTTCAGGTCTTCGGGGTCGAGCGCGATGCGCACGGGCACGCGCTGCACCACCTTGATCCAGTTGCCGGTGGCGTTCTGGGCTGGCAGCAGGGCGAACGCGCTGCCGGTGCCGGCGTCCAGGCCGATCACCTTGCCGTGATACTCCACCGAGCCGCCGTACAGGTCGGCCTTCATCGTGACCGGCTGGCCGATGCGCATGTGGCGCAGCTGGCCTTCCTTGAAGTTGGCCTCGACCCAGATCTGGTCGAGCGGCACGATGTTCATCAGCACCGAGCCGGGCGCGACGCGCTGGCCGACCTGGGCGTTGCGGCGCGCCACCACGCCGGAGACGGGCGCCGGCAGCGAGGTGCGCGACTGGTTGAGCCAGGCGGTGCGCAGCGACGCGGCCGCGGCGCGCACGTCCGGGTGATCCTCGACGGTGGTGCCTTGCGTGAGCGCGAGGTTGGTGGCGAGGCGGGCGCGGGCCGCGGCCAGCGTGGCGCGGGCCTGGGCCAGCCCCGACTGCGCGGTCTTGAGCGCGGTCTCGGCGTGCAGGATCTCTTCGCCGCTGACGCCGCCCGAGCGGGCCAGCGTCTGGCGCCGCTTCAGGTCGCTGGTGGCGCGGGCCAGATCGGCCTGCGCGCGTTCGATGTCGGCCTGGCGCACTTCCACGTCGGCGGCGAGCGCGTCGTTCTGCACGTAGAGCGTGCGCACCTGGCGCACGGTCTGCGCCAGCTTGGCCTCGGCCTGCTGCAGCGCGACTTCGGTGTCGGCCGGATCGAGCCGGACCACGGGCTGGCCGGCCGTGACGGTTTCGGTGTCGTCGGCTTCGATGGCGATCACCGTGCCGGGCACCTGCGGCGTGATCTGCACCAGGTTGCCGTGCACGTAGGCATCATCGGTGCTCTCGAAGTGCGAGCCGTAGAGGAACCACCAGATGGCATAGGCCAGGGCGAGCACGATGAACACGCCGGTGGCCAGCAACAGCAGGCGCTTGCGGGCGGGATGGGTGGTGGGGGTTGCGGTCATGACGTCGAATCCGAAGGATCAGTGATATCAATGGGTAGAGGGGGCGGTGGGCTGCGCGCCCGGCTGCGCGCCCGGCTGCTCAGTCTGCGCGGCGGCGTCGTAGCCGCCGCCCAGCGCGTAGGCCAGGTCGGCGTCGAGCTGGTAGGCGCGGCTCTTGAGGTCGGTGTCCAGGCGCGCCTGCGTCAGCACGCTGTCCTGCGCGAGCAGCACGGCGAGGTAGTTGCCCAGGCCGTTGCGGTAGCGGCCCACGGCCAGGCCGTAGGCGGCATCGATGGCCTCGCGCGCCTGGCGCTGTTCGGCCTTCTCGCGGTCGATCAGGCGCAGCGCGTCGATGGCGTCGCCCACCTGTTGCACGGCGTCGAGCACGGTCTGGTTGTAGTCGGACACCGCCAGGTCGGCGTCGGCGCGGCGGCCGGCCAGATTGGCGTTGAGTTCGCCGCCGTGGAAGATCGGCAGGGTGATCGCCGGGCCGATGCCGGCGGTGCGCGAGAAGCTGTCGAACAGCATGTTGGTGCCGATCGACTGGAAGCCCGCGAACGCCACCAGGTTCACGTTGGGATAGAACTGCGCCTTGGCCACGTCGATGCTGGCCTGCGCGGCCTCGGCGCGCCAGCGCGCGGCGGTCACGTCGGGGCGGTGGCCCAGCACCTCGAGCGGCACGGCTTGCGGCACCACGCCGTCGGGCGCGCTGAGCGCGTAGGGGCGGACCTGGCGGCCCCGGTCCGGGCCGGCGGCGGCCAGCGCGGAGAGCTGGTTCTGCAACTGCGCGATGGTGGTCTCGACCTGGGTCAGCTGCACGCGCGCGGCCGCCGAGGCCGACTCGGCCTGCTTGACCTCGACCTGCGTGTCCAGCCCGGCGCCTTCACGGTCGCGCGTGAGCTTGAGCACGTCGTCGCGCTGCGCGATCACGCGCTTGATCACGTCGTGCTGGGCGTAGGCGTTCTGCAGGTTGAGGTAGCTGCGCACCACGGCGCGCGCCAGCACGTTGCGCGCGGACTGCGCGTCGGCCGCCGCCGCGTCGCGCTGCGACACCGCGGCCTGCAGGCGCGAACGGTTCTTGCCCCAGAAGTCGAGCTCGTAGCTGAAGTCGAGCGCGAGCCGGTTGTCGCTCACGACCGAGCCGCCGAGCGGGGCGGGCTGCACGTAGTTGCCCGACAGGTGCTCGCGGCTCAACTGGTAGTTGGCGTCCACGCGCGGCAGCAGCGGCGCCCGGGCGCCCGCGACCGCGGCGTTGGCCTGCGCCAGGCGCGCCTGGGCGGCGGTCAGCGAGGGACTGCCGGCCATCGCCTCGTCGACCAGCGCGTCGAGCTGGGCGTCGCCGTAGCGATGCCACCAGCGCGCGTCGGGCCAGACGGTCTCCTGCGAACTCAGGCCATGGCGGGCGGGGTCCCATTGCGCCACCGGCGCGCTGGCCGGGTCCATCAGCGCGCAGCCTGAAAGGGCCAGCACCAATGTCGTGGTAAGTAGGGCTTTCATCCTGACGAATTGCTGAAAATAGTTGATCGGGTTGGTATTTGACTAGGCAGGTATTAAGGCCAAAAAAAGCCTGCTGCCGGGTGCCCGGGGGCACGACGGCCAGCAGGGCGTCAGCGTTCCGGCGGCAATCCGGCGGCCGAGCCGTTGGCCAGCATGCGCATCAGCAGGTGGCGCGCCTGGGCCGTTTCCTCGGCGGAGAAGCCGCGCAGGTGCAGGTTGAGCACCTTCGCGATGTACGTGGGAATCTGACGGGCTTTTTCCTGGCCGCTTTCGGTCAGTTCGAGCTTGATCACGCGCCGGTCTTCCTGGCTACGCACGCGCCGCAGCAGGCCCTTGGCCTCGAGGCGGTCGAGCGTGCGCGTCATGGCGCCGGTGTCCACGCCGATCAGGCGCGCGAGCTCCGCCGGGGTGTCGGCGCGGCCGCGATGGATCGTGGCCAGCGGCCGCCACTGCATGGCGGTGAGGTCGAGCGGCGCCATCTCCTGATCCAGCATGCGGTTCATGGAGTTGTAGACCAGCTTGATCAGGAAACCGACGTTGTCGTCCGAGAGGCAAACCGAGTCGGCGCGGTAGTGGACGACGGGGTCGCCGGAGGGGTTGCGGGTCGAGCTCATGCCGTGCAGTTTACTGCCTACGCAGCTATTGTCAAGGCATGTAGTCGTTCCGCTGCGGGAACGGACTGGCCCGCCCGGGCAGGGCAGGTGCAGCGGGGGCCGCGCGGCGCGCCGGCCCGAGCCGAGGGCGCACGCAGTGCGCCTTCAGGGTGCGCTCAGTGCGCGCTCTTGCGCAGGCCCGACCAGACGATGGCGGCCACGATCAGGGCGGCGCCGGCCAGCATGCGGGCGGTGGGCTCCTGGGCGAACAGCACCCAGGCGAAGCCGATGGCGTAGACCGGCTCGAGCGCGATCACCAGGCCGGCGCTGCGGGCGTTGAGCTTGGTCAGGCTGGACACGAACAGGAAGTGGGAGAGGCCGGTGCAGAACACGCCGAGCAGCGCGATCCAGAGCCAGTCCATGCCGCTCAGGGCCGGCAGCTGGCCGACGGCGAAGGGCAGCACGATGAGGGCCACGATGGCGTTCTGCCAGCTGGCCACCTGCATGGCGTCCATGCCGGCCGCGGCGCGGCGGTTGGTGAGCGCCAGCAGGGCGAAGGACAGGCCCGAGGCCAGGCCCCACAAGAGCCCCACCGTACCCTGGTCGGCGAAGTCGAAGGAGGGCGTGACCAGCACCAGGCCGAGCGTGACCAGGGCCAGCACGGCCCATTCGGCGGCGCGCACCTTTTCGCGGAACACCAGGCCTTCGAACAGCGTGATGAAGGCCGGGAAGCTGGCGAAGCCCAGCGTGGCGATGGCGATGCCGCCTACCTTGACCGAGATGAAGAAGGTGACCCAGTGGCCCGCCAGCAGGGCGCCTGCGATGACCAGCACGAAGATCTGCGCCGGGGTCAGCACGCCCAGCATCGAGCGGCGCTGGATGCGCGCGAAGATGCCCAGCGACAGCACCGCGAAGATCGCCCGGCCCGCCGTGATCACGGCCGCGCTGGCCTGGATCAGTTCGCCGAAGACACCGGTCAGGCCGAACAGGACGGCGGCGGCATGGATGTAAAGCAGGGCACGTTGGCGGGTCATGGGGTGATTCAGGTGATGCCGGCCGGGCCGCGGCCGCACGAGGCGGGGGAGGCGGCGCCGACGGGTCGAGAGGGCGAAAAAAAACGCGGCTTTGCGCGCCGCCCGCCCGCACAGGCGCGGGCGGCCAAACTAAAATCATCGCATGAATCGTCTTCAAGAGCATTTGCAGAGCTCGCGGCAGGCCCAGATCGCGGCCGGCTACGCGATGGCCGGACTGGGCGCCGTCCTGTTCTCCGCCAAGGCCATCGTCGTCAAGTTCACCTACCGCTACGGCATCGACGCGGTCACGCTGATCGCGTTCCGGATGATGTTCGCCATGCCCTTCTTCGCCGCGGTGGCCTGGTGGCAGGCGCGCCGCGCGGCCCGCGGCGAGATCCCGGTGCTCACCTGGCGCGAGCGCATCACGCTCATCCTGCTCGGCCTGCTCGGCTATTACCTGTCCAGTTTTCTCGATTTCCTCGGCCTGCGCTATGTGTCGGCCGGGCTGGAGCGCCTGATCCTGTTCCTGTCGCCCTCGCTGGTGGTGCTGCTGTCGGCGTGGTGGTTCAAGCGCGCGGTCACGCGGCGCCAGATGCTGGCCATGGCGCTGTCGTACGCCGGCGTGGTGCTGGTCTTCGCCCACGACGTCGGCCAGAACGCCGGCTCGGATGTGCTGTTAGGGTCTTTGTTCGTTTTCGGCTCGGCGCTCAGCTATTCTGTCTATCTGATCTGCTCCGGCGAGCTGGTCAAGCGCGTCGGCGCGACCCGGCTGGTGGCCTATGCCATGCTGGTGTCGTGCGTGGCATGCGTGATCCAGTTCTTCCTGGTGCACCCGCCCGAGGTGCTGATCCAGCCCGCCGGCGTGTATGGCTACTCCCTGATCCACGCCACGCTCAACACCGTGGTGCCGGTGTTCATGCTGATGTGGGCGGTGGCCCTGGTGGGCGCGCCCACGGCCTCGCTGCTCGGCATGCTCGGCCCGGTGTCGGTGCTGTTCCTGGCGGCGTGGTTCCTGGACGAGCCCATCACGGCCTGGCAGCTGGCGGGCACCGCGCTGGTGCTCAGCGGCGTGTTCGTCCTGACCGGCCGGCGGCCGGCCCAGACCGGCTAGCGCGCCGGTTCCGCTTTCCGTTTTTCTTCGTCGTCATTCCCTGCAAGGAGGCCCGCATGGCCAGCAAGCTCGTCAAGGCAATCCGTATCGAACAGCACGGTGGTCCCGAAGTCCTGAAGTTGGTCGAAGTGGAAGTGCCGCCGCCCGCGGCCAATGAAGTCACGATCGCGCAGCACGCCGCCGGCCTGAACTTCATCGACATCTACTATCGCACCGGCCTCTATCCGCATCCGCTGCCCCATGGCCTGGGCTTCGAGGCTGCCGGCGTGGTCGAGGCGGTGGGCGCCGACGTCAAGCACCTGAAGGTGGGCGACCGCGTGGCCTATGGCCAGAGCCCGCTGGGCGCCTACGCCCAGGCGCGCAACGTGCCGGCCGCCCAGGTCGTCAAGCTGCCCAAGAACGTGAGCTTCGACGATGCGGCCGCGCTGATGCTCAAGGGTCTCACGGTGCAATACCTGTTCCGCCAGACCTACCGCCTGCAGGGCGGCGAAACCATCCTGTTCCACGCGGCCGCCGGCGGCGTGGGCCTGATCGCCTGCCAGTGGGCGCGCGCGCTCGGCGTGAAGCTGATCGGCACCGTGTCCAGCCCCGAGAAGGCGGCCCTGGCCCGCGAAAACGGCGCCTGGGAAACCATCGACTACTCGCGCGAAAACGTGGTCGAGCGCGTGCTCGAGCTCACCGGCGGCAAGAAGGTGCCGGTGGTCTATGACGGCGTGGGCAAGGACACCTGGGAAACCTCGCTCGACTGCCTGGAGCCGCGCGGCCTGATGGTGAGCTTCGGCAACGCCTCGGGTCCGGTGTCCAACGTCAACGTCGGCATCCTGAACCAGAAGGGCTGCCTCTACCTGACGCGCCCTTCGCTGGGCCTGCACGTCAACACCCCGGAAAAGCTCAAGGCCGCCGCCGACGAGCTGTTCGGCCTGGTGAGCAAGAAGAAGATCCAGGTTCGGATCGACCAGCGCTACACGCTGGAGCAGGCCGGCGAAGCGCAGGCCGCGCTGGCCTCGCGCAAGACCACGGGCGCCACGATCCTCACGCTGGATTGAGCCGGGCCCAAAGCAAAAGCCCCGCGAGCCGACAGGCCGCGGGGCTTTTTCATGGCCGGCTGGCCGCGGCTCAGCCGACGATGCGCGCGTTCTGCAGGGCGGCGATGCGCTGCTGGATCGGCGGGTGCGACGAGAACAGGGCCGAGATGCCCTTGCGGCCCGAGATGCCCGAGGCCTCGAACGACTTGGGCAGGTCGCCCGGCTCCAGGCCGCCCAGGCGCGCCAGGGCGTGGATCATGGGTTCGCGCGCGCCCATCAGGTGGGCCGAACCGGCGTCGGCGCGGAATTCGCGCTGGCGCGAGAACCAGGCCACGATGATCGAGGCCAGCACGCCGAAGATGATTTCACAGACGATCACCGTGACCCAGTAGCCGGGGCCCACGCCGCGCTCGGTGCGGAACACGGTGCGGTCGACGAAGTAGCCGACCACGCGCGCGAAGAACACGACGAAGGTGTTGACCACGCCCTGGATCAGGGTGAGGGTGACCATGTCGCCATTGGCGATGTGGGCGACCTCGTGGCCCAGCACGGCCGCGACCTCGGTCTCGGTCATGCTTTCGAGCAGGCCCGTGGACACCGCGACCAGCGAGTCATTCTTGAAGGCACCGGTGGCGAACGCGTTGGGCGCGCCTTCGTAGATGGCGACCTCCGGGCGGCCGATGCCGGCGCGGTCGGCCAGCTGGTGCACGGTGTCGACCAGCCAGGCTTCCTGCTGGTTGCGCGGCGCGTTCGGGTCGATCACCTGCGCGCCGGTGCTCATCTTGGCCATGGGCTTGCTGATCAGCAGCGAGATGATCGAGCCGGTGAAGCCGATGACGACCGACAGGATCAGCAGGCTCGTGACGTCGAGCCCGTTGGCCGTGATGATGCGATCCAGGCCGAGGATGCGGATGGTGGCCGAGAGCACCAGCATCACGGCCAGGTTGGTCATGAGGAACAGGACGATACGCTTCATGCTTGTTGATTCCCTATGCGAGCGGCGCCGTCGCGAGCCGGAACCCCGATTCCGGACCCGGGCGATCGGCCGCCTCGGTGTGTTTATGGACCCCATTTCGACCGCGCCGCGAGGACGCGGTTCCCGGACCGGGCCGTTGGGATTTTACGAGGGGAGTATAGTATCGCTTTCCCTCATCTATTCTTTCCGAAGCAGCGGCCCCTCATGCAGGCACTCTGGATGTTACTGGCGTCGGCCATGTTCGCCGTCATGGGGTCCTTCGTGAAGCTGGGCACCGAACACGGCGCCTCCCTGCCGCAGATCGTGCTGTTTCGTGGCCTGCCGTCGGTCATCCTGCTGCTGATCTGGGCGCGTGCCGCCCGCCAGTCGATCATCCCCACCAGCTGGAAACTGCACCTGTGGCGCAACGTCGCCGGGGTGAGTTCGATGTGGCTGGGCTTCTTCGCCATCGCGCACCTGCCGCTGGCCACCGCCACCAGCCTGAACTACACCGCGCCGCTCTTCATCGCCTGTTGGATGCTGGGCTGGGGCGGCGCGCAGCGCGATCCGGTGCGCATCGCGGCCGTGGCGCTGGGTTTCCTGGGCGTGATCACCGTGTTGCGTCCGAGCATCACCGACGACCAATGGCTGGCCGCGCTGCTGGGCCTGTGCGCCGGCGCGATGTCGGCCGTGGCCATGATGCAGATCCGCCAGCTCGGCCGCATCGGCGAGCCGGAGTGGCGCACGGTGCTGTTCTTCTCGGTCGGCGTGTGCCTGAGCAGTGTCGTCGGCCTGATCCTCGAGGGCTGGGGCCAGGCGGACATGAAGGGCTACCTGGCGCTGGTCGGCGTGGGCACGGCCGGCCTGTTCGGCCAGCTCGCCATGACGCGCGCCTTCGGCCACGGCTCGGCGCTCCTGACGGCGGCCCTGCAATACACCACCATCATCTTCGCCGCGCTGCTGGGCATGGGCATCTGGGGCGACCACCTCGACACGCTGGCCTGGGGCGGCATCGGCCTGATCATCCTGGCCGGGCTGCTGTCGGTGTGGCGTACCATGCGGGATCCGTCGCAGGCCTGAGCCCGCCGCGCGCATCACTAGAAGGAAGCAAACGATGTCCCAGACGCTGATTTCCGTGGCCGACCTGGCCGCCCGCCTTGGCGAACCCGACGTGCGCGTGTTCGACGTGCGCCACGACCTGATGGATCACGCCGCCGGCCGTCGTGCCTTCGACGCCGCCCACATCCCGGGCGCGATCTACCTCGATCACGAAAAAGAGCTGGCCGCGCCGCGCACCGGCCGCAACGGCCGCCATCCGCTGCCCGAACGCGCCGCCCTGGCCGGCCTGATGGCCGCGCACGGCGTCACGCCGCGCACCCTCGTGGTGGCCTACGACGCGAGCGGCGGCATGTACGCCGCGCACCTCTGGTGGATGCTGCGCTGGATGGGTCACGACCGTGTGGTGGTGCTCGACGGCGGCTGGCAGGCCTGGCAGACCGCGGGCCGGCCCGAGGCCGCCGGCCCGCAGGCCGCGGTCGCGCCCGAAGCCGGGGTCGAGCCCGCGCCCTCGCTGGCGCCGACCGTCGACGCCGCCGCCGTGCTGGCCAACATCGACAAGCCCGCCTTCACCGTGATCGACGCGCGCGCCGCCAACCGCTACCGCGGCGAGGTCGAGCCGATGGACCCGGTCGCGGGCCACATCCCCGGCGCGCTCAACCGCCCGAACGGCGAAAACCTCGCCGCCGACGGCCGCTTCAAGCCGGCCGAGCAGCTGCGCGAGGAGTTCACGCGCCTGCTCGACGGCCGCGCGCCTGACACCATCGTGCACCAGTGCGGCTCGGGCATCACCGCCTGCCACAACCTGCTGTCGATGGAGATCGCCGGCCTGTCGGGCTCGCGCCTGTACCCCGGCTCCTGGAGCGAATGGTGCAGCGATCCGGCCCGGCCGGTGGCCAAGGGCTGAGCCGCCCCTCGCTCGAACGAAAGGCCCGCCGATGCGACATCGGCGGGCCTTTTTCCTGGGGGGCGGCGTGTCAGCCCACCGCCATCAGGCGCGCGCGCTTACTGATCGACTCGGCCACTTCGAGAAAGTGCACCAGCGATCCCGTGACCATGCCGGGCGCCTTGGCCTGGTCATCCCAGCGCCGCAGCTTGATGGCATCGGGCGCGCCCGGCAGGCCGGCGAAATCCATCGCCTGGCCGGCATCGAACGCGCCGCCCTGCAGCCGCAGGCTGCGGCGCGAGTCTTCCGAGAGCATCATCGCGTAGCCCGGTTCGACATAACAGAGGTAGCGCTTGGCCTCGACGTGCAGGCGGATCGGCTCGAGCACCTGGGCATCGAACAGGCCGCGCAGGAACGGCAGCACGAAGTACTGGTGCTTGTCGTCGATGCCGCGCAGCGTGGGCGTGTCCTTGTCTTCGGCGATCAGGTGGCCCAGATCGTGCAGCAGGCTGGCCGTGACGAGCTGCGGCGAGGCGCCGGCCTGCTCGGCCAGCGTGGCGGTCTGCAGCGCATGCTTGAGGTGGCTGACGGGCTCGCCGTCGTAGGCGCGGTGGCCGCGTTCGAGGAAGAGGTGTTCGATGTCGTAGAGGGAGAGCGGCATGGCGGGCTCCGGGGCCGGTTCAGTGCGGGGCGGACGACGGTGTGTCGTCGGCCGTGGGGGCCAGCTCGAGAAAGCGCGCAATCAGTTGCACGGGCTGGCGTTCGCGCAGGCAATAGAGGTATTCGTGCATCAGGATCCGCGCGTCGGCGAGCGTGAGCGCGGCCAGGTGCGGATGGGCGGGGATTTCGCGCGCCGGGATCAGGCTCAGGCCGAGGTTGCACAGCACCGCCTGGCGGATCGATTCGCGGCTGCCGATCTCCAGCACGCGCGCGGGCGTCACGCCGGCCTGGGCAAGCGCGTCTTCGGTGAGCTGGCGCGTCATCGAGCCGGGCTCGCGCAGCAGCAGGGTGTAGGGCGCCAGGTCGGCCAGCCGCAGCTGCGCGCGGGCGGCCAGCGCGTGTTCGCGATGCACCACCACGCACAGCGGGTCGGCGGCGATGCGGCGGCGATACAGCTGCGGGTCGTCGAGCTCGAACGACGAGGTGGCCACGTCGATGCGGTATTCGCGCAGCGCGGCCAGCATGCTCTGCGAATTGCCGATGGTCAGGTTCAGGTCGACCCCGGGGTAGCGCTGGTTGTATTGCCGCACGGTTTCCATGATGTAGAACGGCCCGGTGGCGCCCACCCGCAGGTTGCCCTCGCGCAGGTCGCTCGCGTCGCGCAGGCGGAACTCGATCTCGCTTTCCTGCTGCATCAGCCGCTCGACCAGCGGCATCAGGCGCTGGCCGGCATCCGACAGGCGCAGGCCGCGGCCCTGGCGGTGAAACAGCTCGATGCCGTAGCGCGACTCGAGCTGGCGCAGCTGGCCGGTGACCGTGGGCTGGCTCACCCCGAGCTGGGTGGCCGCACGGGTCACCGTGCCGCAGCGCGCGACGGCATAGAAGGATTTGAGTTCGGCGACGAGCAAGGGGCTGGCACGCCGCGTGGCGTGTCCGTGAAACGGGCAAGATCGCCAGTACACCAAAATAATTTGATGTTTTTATTACTGCATTTGCGCGAACTGTCATAGACGATCCATTTGCCCTCCCGATACTGGCTGCCAGGCATCCCGCCTGAGCGAGAGAGGGAAGGCAATGACGCAAGGCAACGACACATTCCTGTCGGTGCGCCATCTGGTGAAGCGCTACGGCAGCCACACGGCGCTGTCGGATGTGTCCCTGGATATTCGCGCCGGCGAGCTGGTGTGCCTGCTGGGCCCGTCGGGCTGCGGCAAGACCACGCTGCTGCGCGCCATCGCCGGCCTGGACCCGCAGGACAGCGGCACCATCGTGCTGACCGGCCGCGACATCTCCCGGGCGGCCCCGGCAGAGCGCGACTACGGCATCCTGTTCCAGTCGTATGCGCTGTTCCCCAACCTCACGGTGGCGCAGAACGTCGCCTACGGCCTGAGCGGCCGGCGCGCGCATCGCCAGCGCGTGGCCGCCCGCGTCGAGGAAATGCTGGACCTCGTGGGCCTGGCGGGCGCGGTGCGCAAGTTTCCCGGCCAGCTCTCGGGCGGCCAGCAGCAGCGCGTGGCCCTGGCGCGCGCGCTGGCGCCGTCGCCCTCGCTGCTCCTGCTCGACGAGCCCATGTCGGCGCTCGACGCGCGGGTGCGCACCCATCTGCGCGCCGAGTTGCGCGCGCTGCAGCGCCGGCTCGCGATCACCACGCTGATGGTCACGCACGACCAGGACGAGGCCATGGAGATGGCCGACCGCATCGCCGTGATGAACGGCGGCCGCATCGAACAATACGGCACGCCGCAGGCGCTCTACCGCCAGCCCGCCACGGCCTTCATCGCCGACTTCGTGGGCGAGGCCAACTGGCTCGGCTACGAGCGCGTGGACGCGCAGCGCGTGCAGGTGGGCCGCCAGCTGCTGCACGTCGACGCGGCGCCGCAGGCGGCGCGGGGGCGCCTCTTCGTGCGGCCGGAGGCGATCCGGCTGGCCGCGGCGCCCGAGCCGGCCGGCGCCGGCGCGCCGCCCAATACCTTCCTGGCCGAGGTGCAGGACGGCGTCTTTCTCGGCAGCCACTACCGCGTGGCGCTGCGCATCGACGGCATGCCGGGCCACGTGCTGCAGGCGGTCATCGCGCCGCAGGCCGGCGATGCCCTGCTCGATCAACACGCTGCCGGCCGTTGCTGGGTGGAGCTGCCGCGACATGCGCTACGCCCCTATGCCTGATCCGCGCGTGGCCGCGCCGGCCCCGTTGGTTGCGCCCGCAACCGCGCCCTCGACCGCCGCCGCGCTGGCGCGGCCCTGCCTGCCGGGCTGGACCGGCCGCGCGGCGGCGCTGGCGGGGCAGGGCGCCTACGCCCTGGCGCTGCTGCTGTTCCTGGCCCTGCCGCTGGGCGCGATCCTGCTCAATGCGGCGGCCGGCCAGGACGGCGCGGGCGGCCTGGCGCTGGTGCGCGACATCGTGCTGCAGCCGGCCTTTCTCGGCATGGTCGCGCGCAGCCTGGCGGTGGGCCTGACCACCGCGGCGCTGGTCGTGCCCTGCGCCTATGCCTACGCCTATGCGCTCACCCGCACCGCCGTGCCCGGCAAGGGCGCGCTGCGCGTGCTGGCCTTGCTGCCGCTGCTCGCGCCCTCGCTGCTGCCGGGCATCGCGCTGGTCTATCTGTTCGGCAACCAGGGCCTGCTCAAGGATCTCACCGGCGGCGCGACGATCTACGGCTTCTGGGGCATCGTGGCGGGGGAGGCGTTCTACACCTTCCCGCACGCGCTGATGATCCTGGTGACGGGCCTCACGCTGGCCGACGGCCGGCTGTACGACGCGGCGCGCGCCATGGGCGCGGGCCCCCTGCGCACCTTTCTCACGGTGACGCTGCCCGGCACCCGCTATGCGGTGTTCTCGGCCTGCTGCCTGGTGTTCACGCTCACGGTCACCGACTTCGGCGTGCCCAAGGTGGTGGGCGGCGACTACAACGTGCTCGCGATCGAGGCCTACAAGGCGGTGGTGGGACAGCAGAACTTCGCCAAGGGCGCGGCCATCGGCCTGATGCTGCTGCTGCCGGCCGTGCTCACCTTCCTGCTCGACCGGCGCCTGCGCACCCGCCAGGGCGCGGGCCTCACCGGGCGCGCGCAGCGCCACGTGCCGGGCCGCCACCGCCCGCGCGACCTGGCCTTTCTGCTGGTCGGCGGCGCCATCGCCGCGGCGCTGGCCACGCTGGTCGGCGTGGCGGTGTGGGCGTCGTTCATCAAGATGTGGCCCTACAACCTGTCGCTGTCGCTGCGTTCCTACGACTTCGACAACATGGATGGGGGCGGCTGGATGGCCTGGCGCAACAGCCTGACGCTGGCCTCGCTGACCGCCCTGGCCGGCACCGCGCTGGTGTTCGGCGGCGCGTGGATGATGGAGAAGCTGCCGGCGCGCGGCGTGGCGCGCGCGCTGCGCTCGCTGGTCGGTCTGCTGGCGCTCACGCCGATGGCGGTGCCGGGCCTGGTGCTGGGCCTGGGCTACATCTTCTTCTTCAACAGCCCGCTCAATCCGCTCAACGGCCTGTACGGCGGCATGGCGCTGCTGGTGATCTGCACCGTGGTGCACTTCTACACCAGCGCGCATCTCACCGCCGTCACGGCGCTGGGCGGGCTCGACCCCGAGTTCGAGGCGGCCTCGGCCGCGCTCAAGGTGCCGGCCTTCGTCACCTTCTGGCGCGTCACGCTGCCGCTGTGCCTGCCCGCGGTGCTGGCGACCGCGCGCTATCTGTTCGTCTCGGCCATGACCACCGTGTCGGCCGTGGTGTTTCTCTACAGCCCCGCCACCGTGCTGTCGGCGGTCGCCGTGCTCAACATGGACGACGCCGGCGCGATCGGCCCGGCGGCCGCGATGTGCACGGTCATCATGGCCACCTCCGCCGCCGTTGCCCTGCTGCTGCATGCCGCGAGCCACGCCCTGCTGCGCCGCACGCAGGCCTGGCGCGCGGCCCCGCGCGACTGACGCCGCTCCGATTCTCTTCCTACACACCCGCACACCATGACTGCATATCTCCCCCGGCTGGAAGCCGTGATCTTCGACTGGGCCGGCACGCTGGTCGACTTCGGTTCCTTCGCACCCACGCGGGTGTTCGTCGAGGCGTTCGCGCAATTCGGCGTGACGCTCACGCTCGAACAGGCGCGCGGCCCCATGGGCATGGGCAAGTGGGATCACATCCGCGCCCTGTGCGACGACCCGGCCATCGCCACGCAGTACGCGGCGCGCTTCGGCAGTCTGCCCGACGACGCGGCCGTGACCGCGATCTACGAGCGCTTCCTGCCCATGCAGCTCGACAAGGTGGCGCAGTACTCGGACGTGATCGACGCCGCGCCCGCCGCGCTGGCCGAGGTGCGCCGCCGCGGCCTGAAAGTGGGCTCGTGCTCGGGCTATCCCGCGTCGGTGATGCAACGCGTGCTGGAGCGCGCGCGCGCCGGCGGCGTCGAGGCCGATTGCGTGGTGGCGAGCGACGAGGTGCCGCGCGCGCGGCCCGCGCCCGCCATGGCGTTGCGCAACGTGATCGCGCTCGGGCTGGCCGACGTGGCGGGCTGCGTCAAGGTCGACGACACCGCCGTCGGCATCGACGAGGGCCGGCGCGCGGGCATGTGGACGGTGGCGCTGCTGCTGTCGGGCAATGCCGCCGGGCTCACTCATGCCGAATACCAGGCCCTCGGCGAGGCGCAGCGCGAGGCCGCGCGCGGCCGTGCGCGCGCCGTGTTCGCGCCGTCGGCGCCCGATTACCTGATCGACACCGTGGCGGACCTGCCCACCGTGCTCGATGACATCGCCGCCCGCCTCGCGCGGGGCGAGCGCCCCTGACCCCCCGGCGCTGCCCGCGCCGCCGCTTTCTTCGACCGGAGTTCTTGCCATGCCCCGTCTTGCCCTGATTTCCCGCCACGCCGTGCTGGCCCTGGCGCTCGCCGCCGCCGCCGCGCCCGCGCTGGCGCAGACCACCCTGACCGTGTACACCGCGCTCGAGGCCGACCAGATCAAGGCCTACCAGGCCGCCTTCGAACGCGAGCATCCCGACATCAAGATCCAGTGGGTGCGCGATTCCACCGGCATCATCACCGCCAAGCTGCTGGCCGAGAAGCGCAACCCCAAGGCCGACGTGATCTGGGGCCTGGCCGGCACCTCGCTCGGCCTGATGGACAAGGAAGGCATGCTCGAGCCCTACGCGCCCAAGGGCCTGGACCAGATCGCGCCCAACATGCGCGATACCAAGCCGGTGCCGGCCTGGGTCGGCATGGACGCCTTCGCGGCCGCGATCTGCTTCAACACCATCGAGGCCGGCAAACAGAACCTGCCCGCGCCCACGTCCTGGCAGGACCTGACCAAGCCCGTCTACGCCGGCAAGATCGTGATGCCGAACCCGGCCTCGTCCGGCACCGGCTTTCTCGACGTGAGCGCCTGGCTGCAACTGTTCGGCGAAGAGAAGGGCTGGGCCTACATGGACGCCCTGCACAAGAACATCGGCGCGTACACGCACTCGGGCTCCAAGCCCTGCAACCAGGCCGCCGCCGGCGAGTTTCCGATTGGTGTCTCGTTCGACTACCGCGCCGCCAAGCTCAAGGCCGACGGCGCACCGATCGAGCCGATCTTCCCGTCCGAGGGCCTGGGCTGGGAAGTGGAGGCGACCGCCATCGTGCGCGGCACCCAGCATCCCGAGGCGGCCCGCAAGGTGGCCGACTTCTCCGCCAGCCGCGCCGCCAACGAGCTCTACAAGGCCAACTTCGCCGTGCTCGCCATTCCCGACGTCGCCACCTCGAATCCGAACCTGCCGGCCGACCTGGCCAAGCGCATGATCAAGAACGACTTCGTGTGGGCCGCCACCGCGCGCGATCGCATCCTGGCCGAATGGTCGCGCCGCTACGACGGCAAGTCGGAACCCAAGAAGAAGTAAGCCGCGCAACGCACCGCGCGACGCGGTCCGTCCGCGTCGCGCCAACCGCAATCGGGATATCCGCAATGAAGACTTTTGACGCGATCGTCGTGGGCGGGGGCATGCTCGGCATGGCGCACGCCTGGGCCTGCGCGCGCCGCGGCCTGTCGGTGGCCGTGGTGGAGCGCGCCCGCCAGGCGCACGGCGCCACCATCCGCAACTTCGGCCAGGTGCTGGTCACCGGCCAGGCGCCGGGCCTGATGGCCGGCTTGGCGCGCCAGACCCGCGCGCTCTGGCTGCAGCTGGCCGAGGGTGCCGGCTTTCATGTGCGCGCCAACGGCAGCCTGGTGCTGGCCCGTACGGCGCACGAGCGCGAGGTGCTGGAAGAATTCGCCGGCGAGCGCCTGCAGGCCGAGGGCTACGCGGCGCGCCTGCTGAGCACGCGCGAGCTTTCGCATCTCTATGACGGCCGGCTCGATCACCATTGCGCGGCCCTGCAGGGGTTCGACGACCTGCAGATCTACTCGCGCGAGGCCTTGCCCGCCATCACCCGCCATCTGGCCGAGCAACTGGGCGTGACCCTGATCAACGGCACGCTGGCGCGCCGCGCCGAAGGCGGCGAGGTGTGCACCACGGCCGGCACGTTCCGCGCGCGCCACGTGTTCGTCTGCCCGGGTCACGACTACCTCACGCTGTGGCCCGAGCTGTTTGCGCCGCTGGGCCTGGAGGTGTCGCGGCTGCAGATGCTGCGGGTCGCCTTCGACGGCCAGCCCTTCGCGCTCGACCGGCCCCTGCTCACCGGGCTGTCCTGCGTGCACTACGGCGCCTTCTCCGATCTGCCGAGCGCACAGCGGCTGCGCCAGGTGTTCGAGGCGCGCTCGCCGTTCCTGATGAAAGAGGGCATCCACCTGCTCATCAGCCCCACGCCGCACGGCGAGCTGATCGTGGGCGACTCGCATCGCTACGGCGTGGATGCGCCGCCCTTCAACGACGAGGCGGTCGACGAGGCCATGCTCGCACTCGCCACCCAGGCGCTGGGCGCGCGGCTGCGCGTGGTCGAGCGCTGGCAGGGTGTGTATGGCGCGCATGGGCCGGCGCCGTTCTCGGTGCTGCGCGCCGATCCGTGCACCACGGTGGCGGTGATGCACTCCGGCGTGGGCATGACCGTGGGGCTGGCCATCGGCGAGAACACCGTGGCCGAGGCGCTGGGCCACTGAGCCGCCATGCAAAAAGCCCGGCCGCACCTGAGGTGCGCCGGGCTTTCTGCTGGCCGGGCCGCGCGCTTACGCGCCCGGCTCTTCCATGATGCGGCGATACCACTCGTGGAAGTGCTGCATGCCGTCTTCCATGGGCGACTGATACGGACCGGCTTCGTTCACGCCGCGCTGCATCAGCGCCTTGCGGCCGGCGTCCATGCGCTCGGCGATCTCGTCGTCCTCGACCGCCGTTTCCATGTAGGCCGCGCGCTGCGCCTCGACGAACTCGCGCTCGAAGGCGACGATCTCCTCGGGGTAGTAGAACTCCACCACGTTGATGGTTTCCTGCGGGCTCTTGGGATAGAGCGTCGAGAGCACCACCACGTGCGGATAGAGTTCGATCATGTGGGTCGGGAAATACGTGACCCACACGGCGCCGAAATCCGGCGCCTTGCCCGCGCGGAAGTCCAGCAGGCGGTCGTGCCACTGGCCGTAGACGTCCGAGCCCGGTTGCGCCAGGGCCTGGTGCACGCCGACCTTCTGCAGGCTGTACCAGTCGTTGAATTCCCAGCTCAGGTCGTCGCACGTGACGAAGCGACCCAGGCCCGGATGGAACGGCCCGACGTGGTAATCCTCGAGGTAGACCTCGATGAAGGTCTTCCAGTTGTAGTTGCACTGGTGCACTTCGACGTGATCGAGCACGTAGTCGCCGAAGTCGAACTCGGGCCGCGTGAACAGCGGCGCCATGTCGGCGGCCGGATCACGCGGGCCTTCGAACAGCAGGCCATGGCAATCGCGCAGCGTGTAGCGCTGCAGATTCATGCAAGGCGTGGATTCGAACTGGGGCGCGCCCAGCAGTTCACCGCGATTGTTGTAAGTCCAGCGATGCAAGGGGCAGACGATGTTGCCCCCGGTACCCTTGAGGGTGCCGCTCGTGTTTACGTTGCCGCTGACATTCCCTGCCTCGCCCCCCAACATCAGAGCCTGGCGATGACGACACACATTCGAGATGAGTTCGACGCCTTGCTGGTTGCGAACCAGAACGCGTCCTCCGTTCTCCTGGACCAAGGTCCGCCAGTCGCCGATTTCGGGCACCACTTTCTCGTGGCCGACATACAGAGAAGACTGTTTGAAAATGAGTTCTTGCTCGCGTGCGAAGCGAGCTTCGTCAAAATAGGCACTGACCGGAAGCTGGGTGCGAGCTGGCACGACGTGTGCCATCCGACCAATGTCGGTCATGATTCCCTCCGCTCGGATGAAAAAGCCAGAAGGGGCGGGGCGATGGAGTTCGTGATCGGACCGTTCGAGATTGGACCCATGAACCCGGCGTGTTCCCTCTATCCGTTCTGGCGCGAAGAAAAATCGGACTGGCCGATCCCAAACCTTGCATTGTACCCCAATACCCGGTCCTGAGGGCTAGACCAGCTTGCGAGTGAGTTTGTTCCCCCGCATGGCCCAACTCACGGCCAGCGAGAGCGCAAACACCATGGCGGCGAGCACGGGCACGTGCCAGGGCTGCGCCGAAATCCGGGACAGCGCGCCCGCGCGATGCGCCACGTCCAGAAAAATCGGATGGATCAGATACACGCCGAAGGTCAGGGGCGCCAGGTTGCGCAGCGGCGGCACTCGGCTCGACACGATGCACTGGAACGCCGCGAGCGACATCACCGGCACCGTGACACTGAAATAATCGTAGAAGTACAGGTTCAGGCCGTGGATGCTGGAGAAGTGCGTCACGCCCCAGGCCGTCACGGCCACCGCGGCCGCCAGCACCCAGCCGGGGCGCGGGATGCGCAGCTCGCCGTCGAAGATCATGCGGCCGGCCACGAAATACCCGAGATAGGGCAGGAACCAGGTCAGGAAGAAACCCGGCGGCGCCTGCAGGGCCTGGCGATAGAGCGCGTCGAGGATCGCCACGCCCAGGATGCCCACCACCCACAGCCGGCGCGCCGGCACGCTCGAGCGCAGATACAGCGCGCGCACCAGCGGCGCAAACAGATACAGCCCCACGATCATGTAGAGATACCAGAGGTGGTAGTACGGTTCGCCGGACGCCACCTTGCGCGGCCAGAACGACACGTCCACGCGGCCGTCGTCCCACCAGTCCAGGCCGGTGCGCCACAGCAGATAGAAGAGCGTCCAGAACAGCAGCGGCGCGCAGATGCGCGCCACGCGGCGGCTGTAGAACAGTCGTGCGTCCTGCGGACGGCTGCCGTCGAGCAGCAGGGCGCCACTCACCATCACGAACACCGGCACGCACCAGCGCGCGGCCGAGTCGTACAGATTGGCCGCGAGCCAGGCATTGCTGCCGTAGTTGGCCGGCTCCGACACGATCGAGGCCGCGCTGTGCAGCAGCACCACCGCGAGCGCCGCGAGCCAGCGGGCCGCGTCCAGGCGTGCGTAACGATCCGCATCGGGCAGCGGAGGGTGACGGTCTCGAACGAGGGCGGCGGGCTGCTGGGACATGGGACTCCTGCGTATCGGCTTCTTCGTAGGGCGGGGCGGCGCCTGGGCCGCACTGCCTACCCGACCTTATCAGCGCGCCCGCCCCATCCTGTTTCGAGGCGTTAGCGGCTGTGTGGGTCCACGAACCACGCAAGCCGCGTGCCCGTCGGGCGCGCCCGCGCCGTGTTTCCATGTGGTTGCAAAGGGCCGCACTCCTTAACCGTGCGCGCCGCCGTCATGCGGTGGGGAGGGGCGTAAAAAAGCCGCCCGGGCCAGAGGGCGCGGACGGCACAAGACGGGACACCGGCGGGCTCCCGCGGAAAAAGCCTTTACTGCAGAACGATGTTGGCCTGCTTGATGAGCTGCGACACGAGGGGTTGCTCGTCTTTGATCTTGGCCACCAGCTCTTCGGCGGTGCCGCTGCGCGGATCGATGCCCATGTCGAGCAGCTTCTTGCGCACGGCCTCGTCCTTGAGCGCGTTGGTCAGCGAGGTCTGCAGGCGTGCCAGCACTTCGGGCGGCGTGCCCTTGGGCGCGACGAAGCTGAACCAGGCGGTCATGTCGAACTTGGGATAGCCCTGTTCGGCCAGCGTGGGCAGCTTGGACTGCGAGGCCAGGCGGGTCGGGCTGGTGATGCCGAACACCTTGACCTTGCCGGCGTCGGCCTGCGGCATGCCGGTGGCCACCATGTCGAAGAACAGGTCCACGTCGCCGCTCACGACCGCCGGCAGGGCCTGGGTGGCGCCCTTGAACGGCACGTGCAGGATGTCGATGCCGGCCTGTTCCTTGAACAGTTCGCCGGCCAGGTGCGAGGAGGTGCCCGGGCCGAAGGTGGCGAAGGTCAGCTTGCCGGGGTTCTGCTTGGCGTAGCTGACGACGTCGGCCACGCTGTTGAAGGGCTGCTTGGGGGTGGACAGCAGCACCAGCGGGCCGATGCCGACCATGCCGATCGGCGCGAAGCTGTCCGGGTCGTAGGGCAGCTCTTTATAGAGGAAGCGGTTGGTGACCAGCGTGGAGTTGGTCGCCATCAGGATGGTGTAGCCATCCGGATTCTCGCGCGACACGTAGGCGGCGCCGATCGAGGTGCCGGCGCCGGCCTTGTTTTCGACGATCAGGCTCTGGTTCAGGTCCTTGCCCATGCGTTCGGCCAGGATGCGCGTGAGCACGTCGGTGGCGCCGCCCGCCGGGAAGGGCGAGATCACCTTGATGGGACGGCTGGGGTAGGTGTCGGCGTGGGCGGTGCCGAGCGTGGCGGCCGACAGCAGCAGGGCGCTGCAGAGCTTGAGCGTGGTGCGAAACATGTCTTTCCCTTGTGCGAGTACGAAATCCGCCGGCAACGGAATGCTGCGGTACTGCGCACGGGTAAGGCAAAAGGCTGCGCACTACGGCAAGACTTTCCAAAACTCGGCAGAACTGTTTAAATTCCGATATACGAAATTTAATTTTGTTAGTTGAAACTAACTATAAAAATTAGGGGCGCGAAATGCAACCTTTTTCCGATCAGCCCGCCGGGCCCGCCCGGCGCAAACGGGCGGCGCACGAAGGCGGCACGTCCTCGCCCGACTTCATCACCGCGCTGGCGCGCGGGCTCGACATCCTGCGCGCCTTCAGCCAGTCCGGCGGGCCGCTCGGCAACCTCGAGCTGGCGCGCGCCACGGGCCTGCCCAAGCCCACCATCAGTCGCATCACCTACACGCTGATCCAGCTCGGGTACCTGCGCTATCACACCGACACTGGCAAGTATTCGCCCGGCCATGCCGCGCTGGCGCTGGGCTTCGGCCTGCTGGCCGGGCTCGAGGTGCGCGAGCTGGCCAAGGCCGACATGAGCGCGCTGGCCGCGCAGACGGGCGGGGCCGTGGCGCTCGGCACCTTCGACGGCGACGCGATGGTCTACGTCGAGGCCATCCATGGGTCGTCGGCGCTCTATCTGCGCCTGCCCGTGGGCTATCGCGCCAGCCTCGACACCGCCATGGGCCGTGCCCACCTGGCCGGCCTGAGCGAGGCGCAGCGCGGCGAGCTCATCAAGCAGATGGGCGCGCGGGCGCCGGCGCAGGCGCTGATCGACGGCGCGCTGGCCGACATGCAGGCCACCGGTTGCTGCTTCGCCATCGGCCAGTGGCTGTCCGGCATCAACGCCGCGGCCGTGCCGTTCACCTCGCTCACCGGCGAAGGCCGCTTCGTGTTGAGTTGCGGCGGTCCGGCCTCGCTGCTGTCGGAGACGATGCTGCGCGAACAGGTGGCGCCGGCGCTCAGGCAGATCGCCGCGCGGCTGTCGGGGGCGGGGGCGCCGGGGTGAGTGGCGCGATTCCCGTACAATTCGGGGATCTGATCGAACACCCCTCACTTTTCGCCCCGGAGACCCGCTTGGCCTCATCTAAGCAAGCCGATCCGCAGACCGAACCGACTTCGCTGCCGCAGGATTTCGAGAGCGCGCTCGCCGAGCTCGAAACCCTGGTCCAGACCATGGAAAACGGCAGCCTGCCGTTGGAGCAGTCGCTGGCCGCCTACAAGCGCGGCGTCGCGCTCACGCGCATCTGCCAGGATCGCCTCGCGCAGGCCGAACAGCAGGTCAAGGTCCTGGAGGGCGACCTGTTGCGTCCGCTGGATCCCGCGGCGCTCGACGACGACTGAATTCATCGATGAAGCAGAACCATCTCGCTTTCGCGGACTGGCTGTCCGATCGCGCGCAGCATATCGAGCACGTGCTCGACGAACTCCTGCCCGGCCCCGACGTGCTGCCGGCGCGGCTGCACGAAGCGATGCGCTACGCCGTCCTGGGCGGCGGCAAGCGCGTGCGCGCGGCGCTGGTCTACGCGGCCGGCCAGGCCTGCCCGGTGGCGGGCAGCGCCGTCGCCGTATCGGCCTCGCTCGACCATGCCGCCGCGGCGGTCGAGCTGATCCACGCCTATTCGCTGGTGCACGACGACCTGCCCTGCATGGACGACGACACGCTGCGGCGCGGCCGTCCCACCACGCACGTGCAGTTCGACGAGGCCACCGCCATGCTGGCCGGCGATGCGCTGCAGCCGCTGGCCTTCGAGCTGCTCGGTCGCATGCCGATCGCGCCCGCGCTGGTGGTGCAGGCCGTGCAGGCGCTGGCCCGCGCGGCCGGCAGCCAGGGCATGGCCGGCGGCCAGGCCATCGACCTGCTGAGCGTGGGCACGGTACTTGCCCGTGACGAGCTCCAGACCATGCACAGCATGAAGACCGGCGCGATGCTGGCCGCCAGCGTGGCGCTGGGCGGCATCGTGGCGGGCGCGAGCTCGCAGGCGCGCCAGGCGCTCGACGCCTACGCGCAGTCCATCGGCCTGGCGTTCCAGGTGGTCGACGACATTCTCGACGTCACCGCCGACAGCGCCGCGCTGGGCAAGACGCCGGGCAAGGACGCCGACGACAACAAGCCGACCTACGTGTCGCTGCTCGGGCTGGAGGGCGCACGCGCCTTCGCCGAGGAGCTGCGGCAATCGGCCCTGCAGGCCCTGGGCCCGCTCGGCGATTCGGGCGCGCGCCTGGCGCAGCTGGCCGATTTCATCGTGCTGCGCGACCGCTGACAAAACCCATGGCCGGGCGCGCCCGCGCGCCGGCCTCTCGAGACTTCACACCAAGCATGACGACCGAACAACTCGACCGCATCACCCAACCGGCCGAACTGCGCCAACTCGATCGGCGTGACCTGCGCAAAGTGGCGCAGGAGCTGCGCGAGTTCGTGCTGGAATCCGTATCGAAGACCGGCGGCCACCTGTCGTCGAACCTCGGCACGGTCGAGCTGTCGCTGGCGCTGCACTACGTGTTCGACACCCCGCACGACCGCATCGTCTGGGACGTCGGCCACCAGTCGTATCCGCACAAGATCCTGACCGGCCGCCGCGCCGGCATGGCCAAGCTGCGCCAGCAGGGCGGCATCTCGGGCTTTCCCAAGCGCAGCGAATCCGAATACGACGCCTTCGGCACCGCCCACTCGTCGACCTCGATCTCGGCCGCGCTCGGCATGGCCGTGGCCTCGCGCAACGCCGGCATCGAACGCCAGCACATCGCCGTGATCGGCGACGGCGCGATGTCGGCCGGCATGGCGTTCGAGGCGATGAACAACGCCGGCGTCACGCCCGACATCAATCTGCTGGTGATCCTGAACGACAACGACATGTCGATCTCGCCGCCGGTGGGGGCGCTCAACCGCTACCTGGCGCGCCTGATGTCGGGCCGTTTCTACGCGGCCGCGAAGAACGTCGGCCGCGCCGTGCTGCAGCACGTGCCGCCGGTGCTGCAACTGGCGCGCCGTTTCGAGGAACACGCCAAGGGCATGGTCACGCCGGCCACGATGTTCGAGGAGTTCGGCTTCAACTACGTCGGCCCGATCGACGGTCACGACCTCGACGCGCTGGTGCCGACCCTGCAGAACCTGAAAGCCCTGCGCGGTCTGCAGTTCCTGCACGTGGTCACCAAGAAGGGCCAGGGCTACAAGCTCGCCGAAAACGACCCGGTGCTCTATCACGGCCCCGGCAAGTTCGACCCGGCCGTGGGCATCACCCCGGCCAAGACGCCGGCGCGCCGCACCTTCACGCAGGTGTTCGGGCAATGGCTGTGTGACCAGGCCGCCGCCGACGAGCGGCTGGTCGGCATCACGCCCGCCATGCGCGAAGGCAGCGGCATGGTCGAGTTCGAGAAGCGCTTTCCGCTGCGCTACTTCGACGTCGGCATCGCCGAGCAGCACGCCGTCACCTTCGCCGCGGGCCTGGCCTGCGAGAGCCAGAAACCGGTGGTCGCCATCTACTCGACCTTCCTGCAACGCGGCTACGACCAGCTGATCCACGACGTGGCGTTGCAGAACCTCGACGTGACCTTCGCGCTCGACCGCGCCGGCCTGGTCGGCGCCGACGGCGCGACCCACGCCGGCAACTACGACATCGCGTTCCTGCGCTGCATCCCCAACATGGTGGTGGCCACGCCCTCCGACGAGCGCGAGACGCGGCTGCTGCTGTCCACCTGTTATCAGTACCCGGGCCCCGCCTCGGTGCGTTACCCGCGCGGCGCCGGCGTCGGCGCCGAGCCGGGCGACGACCTGGGCACCGTGCCGCTGGGCAAGGGCGTGGTGCGCCGCGAGGGCTCGCGCATCGCCATCCTGGCCTTCGGTACGCTGCTGCACCCGGCGCTCGCCGCCGGCGAGGCGCTCGACGCCACCGTGGTCGACATGCGCTTCGTCAAGCCGATCGACCGCGAACTGCTGGGCTCGCTGGCGGCCAGCCACGCCGCCTTCGTCACGGTCGAAGAGGCCGCGATCATGGGCGGCGCGGGCAGCGCCGTCACCGAGGCGCTGAACGAGGCCGGCGTCGTGCTGCCCGTCCTGCAGCTGGGCCTGCCCGACCAATTCATCGACCACGGCGACCAGGTGGCGCTGCTGGCGGGCCTGGGCCTGGATGCCGCCGGCATCGAAGCCTCGATCCGGCGCCGTTTTAGCGAACTGTAAGCTCGCTGCGGCGGCCCCTTTTGACGCCGGGACGCAACACTGTTTCCCGGTGGCCCCACCTATTGGCAAAAGGGTTTTCCCCATTCCCGCCCGCGCTTTGGGTGATAATGGCCCTCCGGTAGATAACAGGGGGCTGGCTGTATCCCATCCGCCCTGACAGGTAACGACATGAATTCCCCGATCGATTCCGCCATCGTGATGCCCGACATCCAGAGTTCGGCGGACTTGCGACACATCCCGATCCAGCGCGTCGGCATCCGTGGCGTGCGCCATCCGATGCTGATCGAAACGGCCGATGGCTCGGCCCAGCCGACCGTCGGCACCTGGACGCTCACCGTGGCGCTGCCCCCCGAAGAGAAGGGCACGCACATGTCGCGTTTCATCGCGCTGCTCGAAAAGCATCGCACCACGCCCATGACGCCGGCCCTGTTCGCCGACATGGCGCGCGACATGCTGCCGCTGCTGCAGGCCGAGCGCGGCGACATCTCCGCCACGTTCCCGTACTTCATCAACAAGTCGGCACCCGTGTCGGGCGTGCAGAGCCTGCTCGACTACGAGGTCAAGTGGATCGCGCGTGCCGAGGGCGAGCGGGTCGAATTCGAGCTGGTCGTGCTGGTGCCGGTCACCAGCCTGTGCCCGTGTTCGAAGGCGATCTCGCAATACGGCGCCCACAACCAGCGTTCGCACGTCACCGTGTCGGCCGTGCTGTCGGCCGAGGTCTCGATGGACGCGGTGATCCGCCTGGTCGAAGACGAAGGCTCGTGTGAGCTCTGGGGCCTGCTCAAACGCCCCGACGAGAAGTACGTCACCGAGCGCGCCTACGACAACCCGAAGTTCGTCGAAGACCTGGTGCGCGACGTCGCGGCCCGCCTGAAGGCGCTGCCCGGCATTGCCCGCTTCACGGTCGAAGCCGAAAACTTCGAATCGATCCACAACCATTCGGCCTACGCCGTGGTCGAGGGTTGAGCCTGGCCTGAGCGCCGTCCGCGCCCGCCGCGGACACCGTGTTGCACCGAAACCGGCCGCGGATCATCCGCGGCCGTCGGTTTTTGTGCTCTACTGCCGATCCTCGCAACCCCTGACCCGCTCGGAGCACGCCCATGCCGCTGGACCCGGCAGCCCGCGAATGGCCCCTGATCGCCCGCTGGCAGCAGCGCGAATCGGCGCTGGCCCTCGCCTTCACCGGCACGAGCCGCTGGCGCACCGCCGTCTATGAGTTCCTGCGCTTCGGCGTCAAGCAGGCCTGGGCCTGTCTGTTCGGCGGGCTGATGTGCGCGCTGCTGCTGGCCACGTTCTGGTGGTATCCGCAGGGCGCGGCGCTGGCGCGCTACGATTTCCTCACGCTGGCCGCCATCGCCATCCAGGGCGTGCTGCTCATGACCCGCATGGAGACCTGGGACGAGGCGCGCGTGATCCTGATGTTCCACGTGGTCGGCACCGCGATGGAGCTGTTCAAGACCTCGGCCGGCTCGTGGCTCTATCCCGAGGCCAGCCTGCTGCGGGTGGGCGGCGTGCCGCTGTTCACCGGGTTCATGTATGCCGCGGTGGGGAGCTACCTGGCGCGGGTCTGGCGCCTGTTCGACTTCCGCTTCACGCGCCACCCGCCGCTGCGCGCCACGGCCTTGCTGTCGCTGGCGATCTACGTGAATTTCTTCAGCCATCACTATCTGCCCGACGTGCGCTGGCTGCTGTTCGCCTGGACCGCGTGGCTGTTCCGCGGCACCTGGGTGCATTTCCGCATCTGGCAGGTGCATCGCAGGATGCCGCTGCTGCTGGGCTTCGTGCTGGTCGCGCTGTTCATCTGGTTTGCCGAAAACATCGGCACCTTCGCCCACGCCTGGCGCTATCCCAACCAGGCGGCCGGCTGGCAACTGGTGTCGCTGGCCAAGCTGGGCTCGTGGTTCCTGCTCATGATCATCAGCTATGTGATGGTGAGCGCGGTGAGCCGGCCGGCGCCCTACGTGGCGCCGCGCGCCCAGCCCGAGACCGGCATCGCGCCGCAGGCCAGCGCGCCGTAGCGGCAAGGGCAGGGCGCTGCAGGGCCTGTCGAATCGGGATCGGCGAATCGGGGGCTGTGAATCGGGGGCTGTGAATCCGGGCCTGTGAATCTGCGCCTATGAATCGGGGCCGGATCGACGCGGTGGTGCGCACGCCACGCCGGGCGCTGCACGCTGCGTCCCCGAACCGGTTTCGACTTGCAAGCCCGGGACCATTGCGCGATAATCGTGGGCTTTCTTGCTCGCTCCATCTTCGATGGCGGGCTGTCCCTCGCCCAGGTTTACATGTTTCCTGTGCGAGACATCCTCAAGGAGTAATACATGCGTCACTACGAAGTAGTGTTCATCGTCCATCCCGACCAGAGCGAGCAAGTGCCCGCCATGGTCGAGCGCTACCAGTCGCTCGTCACCGGCCAAAGCGGCACGGTGCACCGCCTGGAAGACTGGGGCCGCCGTCAACTGGCTTACCCGATCCAGAAGCTCGTCAAGGCTCACTACGTCTGCATGAACATCGAGTGCGGCCAGGCCACCCTCGACGAACTCGAACACTCGTTCCGCTACAACGACGCCGTGCTGCGCCACCTGGTCATCAAGACCAAGAAGGCCGTCACCGCTCCGTCGATCATGATGAAGTCGGTCGAGCGTGAAGAGGCCCGCAAGGCGTCGGCTGAAGCCGCTGCCGTCCAGGCCGAATAAGGTTCGAGTACAGGTTCAGAAGTCTGGCGTAATCGCCGTCCACGCTTTCAGGTGCAACCGGCATGAACAAGGTGATGTTGAGCGCGCGCGTTCTCGAATGCGAACCGCTGCGGCATACACCGGCAGGCCTGCCCGCACTGGAAATGCTGCTCGGGCATGAATCGGAAGTGATCGAAGCGGGGCATCCGCGCCGCGTCGAACTGACGATCACCGCAGTGGCCCTGGGCGACCTGGCTTCGTTGCTGGCCAACACCCCGCTGGGGACCGAACTGCAAGTCGAGGGCTTTCTGGCCCCGGCGCGCAAGGATTCGGTGAAGGTCAAGCTGCATCTGCAGCAGGCCCGGAAGTTGAGCGGCAGCGCGGGCAGGGATCCGCTTACGGCTTGAGCGCCAGACAGGACTAGACAGATCACGGCGACATGGCTCGATGCCTGTCCCGACCCCAAACAAAGAGGCACATATCATGGCTTTCTTCGGAAAACGCAAAGAGAAACGCAAATTCACGCAGCAGAACCCGCTGTTCAAGCGCCGCAAGTTCTGCCGCTTCACCGCTGCCGGTGTTGAAGAGATCGACTACAAGGATCTCGACACCCTGCGCGACTTCGTGCAAGAAAACGGCAAGATCATCCCCGCGCGCCTGACCGGCACGCGTGCGATCTATCAGCGCCAGCTGGACACCGCCATCAAGCGTGCCCGCTTCCTGGCCCTGCTGCCCTACACCGACAACCACAATTGATCCAGGGGCACTGACATGCAAGTTATCCTGCTCGAAAAAGTCGTCAACCTGGGCAACCTCGGCGAAGTCGTGCGCGTGCGCGACGGCTATGCCCGCAACTTCCTGATTCCCCAGAAGAAGGCCCGTCGCGCGACCGACGCCGCCCTGAAGGAATTCGAAGCCCGCCGCGCCGAACTGGAAAAGGTCCAGGCCGAGAAGCTGGCCGCCGCCCAAGCCCTGGGTGAGCGCGTCAACAACTTCCAGCTGAAGATCTCGCAGAAGGCCGGTGTGGATGGCCGTCTGTTCGGCTCCGTCACCAACGCCGACATCGCTGAAGGCCTGCGCAAGGCGGGTTTCGACGGCGTCGAGAAGTCGCAGGTTCGCCTGCCCAACGGCCAGCTCAAGGCCGTCGGCGAATACCCGATCCAGGTTGCCCTGCACCCTGACGTCGTGGTGGACGTGACCGTGCTGGTCGAAGGCGAAATGGCCTGATCGCCTTCTGCATCTCGCAAAGGCAAGAAAAAGCCGGCCTCGCGCCGGCTTTTTTTCTGGCTGCGGCGTCCCGCCGCCGCCGTTTCACCCGCGCGGCCGATAATGTGGCCAGCGCACGAGTTTCGTGTTCATGCGTGTGGCATCCTCCGCGGATGCCGCCTTGATGTCTCAGAGGGAATGGTTTGACACAGACGCCACTGCACCAGAATGCGCCGGCCGGCTTGCGTGCCTGGCTGGAAAGCGCCGACGCGGCGCGGGTGAAGTCGGTCAAGGAAGTGACCATCGACGGCGTGCCCTGCGTCGTCAAGCGCCGCCGTCCGAGCGTGATGCGCGGCGTGAGCTACGCGCTGCGCTATGTGCGCGCGTTCCTGCTGGGCCTGGTGTGCAAGCTGCTGCTGGGCGAATTCCCGCGCCCGGGCGTGCTGCTGCGCAATGGCCTCGCCCACGAGGCGGTGCGGCTGCGCCGCCTGCTGCAGACCGGCTGCCGCGTGCCCGAGGTGTGGTGGCAGGAGCCCAATCTGCTGGTGCTCGAACACGTCGGCCGCGCGCTGCCGGAGCTGTTGCGCCCCGCCGATACCGCCGAGCGTCTGCGCCTGACCCGCATGCTCGCCGCCGACCTGGCCGCGTTCCACGTGCGCGGCCTCTGGCACGGCGGCGCCCAGGTGCGCAACGTGACCGTGCGCGACGGCCTGCTGTGGCGCATCGATTTCGAGGAAAACATCGGCAACGCGCTGTCGTTGCCGCTGACCCAGGCCTATGATCTGTTCCAGACCCTCAGCTCCCTGACGGCGCTGGGACGCATCCCGGACGCCGATCGGCCGGTGATGGGTAAACTGGTGCTGGACACTTATTTCGACGTCAATCCCGACCCCGCCGTGCGCGCCAGCTTCGAACGCCTGGCCCGCCTGCTGTGCGGCGCCGCGCGCGTGCTGCGCCCGATCGCCGGCTGGATCAAGGGCAGCGACGTCCGTGCATTTTTCCGGGTGGCCGACACCCTGAGGTCTTTTCTGCGATGAATACCCCCGCCGACAAGCAGCTTGAATACCTGCGCGTACCGCCCCATTCGATCGAGGCCGAGCAATCGGTGCTCGGCGGGCTGCTGCTCGACAACGCCGCCTGGGACCGGATCGCCGACGTCCTGACCGAAGAGGATTTCTACCGCCACGATCACCGCCTGATCTGGCAGCACATCGCCAAGCTGATCGCGCTGGCGCGGCCGGCCGACGTGATCACGGTCAACGAGGCGCTCACGACCAGCGGCAAGGCCGAAGACGTGGGCGGCCTGGCCTACCTCAACGCCCTGGCGCACAACACGCCCTCGGCCGCCAACATCCGCCGCTACGCCGAGATCGTGAGCGAGCGCGCCACGCTGCGCAAGCTCGTGACCGTGGCCGACGAGATCGCCGCCGGCGCGCTCAATCCGCAAGGCAAGGAAGCGCGCCAGCTGCTCGACGAGGCCGAATCCAAGGTGTTCAAGATCGCCCAGGAGGGCGACAAGGGCGGCGGCGGCTTCAAGGAAATCCAGCCGCTGCTGACGCAGGTGGTCGAGCGCATCGACGAGCTCTATCACCGCGACAGCGATTCCGACGTGACCGGCGTGCCCACGGGCTTTGCCGACCTCGACAAGATGACCTCCGGCCTGCAGGGCGGCGACCTGATCATCGTGGCGGGCCGCCCCTCGATGGGCAAGACCTCGTTCTCGATGAACATCGGCGAACACGTCGCCATCGAGCAGGGCCTGCCGGTGGCGGTGTTCTCGATGGAAATGGGCGCGGTGCAGCTCGCCATGCGTATGCTGGGCTCGGTCGGCATGCTCGACCAGCATCGCATGCGTACCGGCAAGCTGATCGCCGAAGACTGGCCGCGCGTCACGCACGCCGTGCAGCTGATGCAGGACGCGCAGGTCTACATCGACGAGACGCCCGCGCTCAGCTCGATGGAAGTGCGCGCGCGCTGCCGCCGTCTGGCGCGCCAGTGCGGCCAGCTCGGCCTCATCATCATCGACTACCTGCAGCTGATGTCGGCCAACTCGTCGGGCGAGAACCGCGCCACCGAGGTGTCGGAAATCTCGCGTTCGCTCAAGGGCCTGGCCAAGGAGCTCAACTGCCCGCTCATCGCGCTGTCGCAGCTGAACCGAAGCCTGGAACAGCGTCCCAACAAGCGTCCCGTGATGAGCGACCTGCGCGAATCGGGCGCCATCGAACAGGATGCCGACCTGATCCTCTTCATCTATCGCGACGAGGTCTACAACCCCGATTCGCCCGACAAGGGCTCGGCGGAGATCATCATCGGCAAGCAGCGTAACGGGCCGATCGGCACCGTGCGCCTGACCTTCCAGGGCATGAGCACGCGCTTCCTCAACTACACCGGCGCCCAGCAGTACTGAGCCCGGCAGGCAAAAAAAACGGCCCCGCGGGGCCGTTTTTTTTCGGGTCGGGCAGGGCGCTCGACGCGCCCGTCGCTCATTCCGTCTCGGGACGGCGGGCGTAGCGCGACGCCAGCACCGCGCACACCATCAGCTGGATCTGGTGAAACAACATCAGCGGCAGCACGATCGCGCCGACGGCCTGGCCGGCGAAGATCACCTGGGCCATCGGGATGCCGCTGGCCAGGCTCTTCTTGGAGCCGCAGAACAGCAGCGTGATGCGATCGGGCAGGTCGAAGCCGAAGAGCTTGCCCATCAGCTGCGAACCGGCCAGCGCCAGCGCCAGGATCACGGCGCAGCAGACCACCAGGCCCAGCAGCGCCGGCACCGGCGTGTTCTGCCACAGGCCTTCGTTCACGGCTTCGGAGAAGGCGGTGTACACGACCAGCAGGATCGAACCCTGGTCGACCCACTTCAGCAGCGCCTTGCGGCGGTGCACCCAGGCGCCGATCCACGGGCGCAGCAGCTGGCCCAGCACGAAGGGCAGCAGCAGCTGCAGCATGATCTTGCCCACGGCATCGAACGAGATCGGCGCGGCGGCCGCGCTGGCGACCACGGTGCCGACCAGAAGCGGCGTGATGAAGATGCCCAGCAGGCTCGAGGCCGACGCGCTGCACACTGCCGCGGGCACGTTGCCGCGCGCCATCGAGGTGAACGCGATGGCCGATTGCACGGTGGCCGGCAGGCAGCACAGGAACAGGACGCCGAGGTAGAGCTCGGGCGTGACCAGCGGCTCGAGCACCGGCTTGAGTGCGACCCCGAGCAGGGGGAACATCAGGAAGGTGGCCGAGAAGATCGTGAGGTGCAGGCGCCAGTGCGTGACCCCCGCAACGATCGCATCGCGCGACAGCCGCGCGCCATGCAGGAAGAACAGCAGCGCAACCGCGATGTTGGTGATCCAGCCAAACGCCACGATGCCCTGGCCGTGCGCGGGCACCAGGCTGGCGATGATGACGGTGGTGATGAGAAGCAGCGTGAAGCGGTCAGGCAGGAAGCGGGCGAGGCGGGACATGAGGCGCAAGAGTTGGTCTTAAAAGCGCGCCTATTGTAGTCCCCGTTGTCCAACAACCCGGACAGCTTTCGTTCAGGTCGCGAAGCAACCCCACCAAACAAAGGTGTCAGACTGCATTTTCCCGCCCCGCAAAACAAAGGTGTCAGACTGCATTTTCCGGGCAACTCCCCGAGCAAAAATGCAGTCTGACACCTTTGTTTCGGCACAGGCGAATGTCAAAAATGCAGTCTGACACCATTGTTGGAAGCGCCACGCAAAGACAGCCAGCGCTTCCCTCGAAGCGCCAAAAACAAAGGTGTCAGACTACATTTTCCGGGCAACAGGCACCCGCCAAAAATGTAGTCTGACACCTTTGTTTAGGCGCAACGGGCTGTCAAAAATGCAGTCTGACACCTTTCTTTCGGCGCAGCCGCCTGCCGAAAATGCAGTCTGACACCTTTGTTTTCAGAGCCCCGACACCGCGCGGGCAGTGGCTCTGAATCCTTTGCAAGAATAGCCACGCCGCCGCCCGGCCGCCCCGAAGGCGGCGAGCCCCCTTGGGGGGCAGCAAGCGCGTCAGCGCGCAGCGTGGGGGCTTTTCCCTCCGCCGTCCGGCCGCCCGAAGGCGGCGCGCCCCCTTGGGGGGCAGCAAGCGCGTCAGCGCGCAGCATGGGGGCTTTTCCCTCCGCCGCCCGGCCGCCCGAAGGCGGCGAGCCCCCTCGGGGGGCAGCAAGCGCGTCAGCGCGCGGCGTGGGGGCCCCTCCCCAGCGTGGGGGCCCTTAATCCTCTTGTGTCCACTCCACATCCGCACCCAGCGCGCGCAGGTTCTCCACGAAGCGCGGGTGGGCGCGGCGGATGGGGGCGGCGTAGCGGATCTCGGAGCGACCATCGATGCTGGCGGCGACCATGAACAGCGCGATCGCCACGCGGATGATGTAGGGGCTCTCGACCACGGCCGGGGTGAGCGGGCCGCCGCCGAAGGTGATGAGGCGATGCGGGTCCGACTGGAACACGTGGGCGCCGAACTTGGACAGCTCGGTGGACCAGCCGAGCGCGCCGTCGTAGACCTTGTTCCAGAACATCGCGTTGCCCTGGGCGCTCACGCCCAGCGCGATGAAGATCGGCAGCAGGTCGACCGGCACGTAGGGCCACGGCGCGGCCTCGACCTTGGTCAGCACGTTGCTGGTGAAGGGCGTCTGCACCTTCAGCGGGCCGTCGACCAGCGCACGCGACCAGCCGTTCTCGTGCACGATGCGCACGCCGAACTTGGCGAAGGTGCGGTCGATCAGCGGGAAATCCTCGGGCGTGGTGTTGCGCACCACGACGTCGCCGCCCGTGATCGCGCCCAGCGCCAGGAAGGTCGTGATCTCGTGGAAGTCTTCGGCGAAGCGGAACTCGCCGCCCTTGAGCGTCTGGCCGCCGTGCACGGTCAGGCGCGAGGTGCCCAGGCCGTCGATGCGCACGCCGATCAGGGTCATGAAGCGGCAGAACTCCTGCACGTGCGGCTCGGAGGCAGCGTTGGTCAGGGTCGAGGTGCCCGACGCGGCGGCCGCGCACAGCACGAAGTTCTCGGTGGTGGTGACCGACGCGTAGTCGAGCCAGTGGTCGGTCGGCGTGAGACGCTCGCCGTGCACCAGCAGCGACCCCTCGGCGCGCTCGACCTGGCCGCCGAAGCGGCGGAACACCTCCACGTGCGGATCGATCTCGCGCACGCCCAGCGTGCAGCCCTTCACATTGTCTTCGAGACGCGCCACGCCGAAGCGCGCCAGCAGCGGCGGCACCAGCATGATCGACGAGCGCATTTCCTCGGGCAGGCGGTGGCGCGTCGCGTCGAACGTGGTGGCGTGGTGATGCAGGTCGAGCGTGCGCGTCACCGGATCGAGCTGCACGTCGCTGCCCAGCGTGCGGAAGATGTCGAGGATCTTGCGCACGTCGGTGATGTCGGGCACGCCGTGCAGGCGCAGCGGCTCGTTGGTGAGCAGGGTGGCGCACAGGATCGGCAGCACCGCGTTCTTGTTGGCGGACGGCTGGATTTCGCCGCGTAGCGGCTTGCCGCCGTGAACGATGAGACTGGACATGGGATTCAGGTATTCGGAGGAGTCGGGGGCGGGCCTGGGGTCAGGGCGTCATGGCGAGTGCCAGATCGAACGCGGCCACCAGCGAAGCGTGGTCGGCGATGCCCTGGCCGGCGATGTCGAAGGCGGTGCCGTGGTCGACGCTGGTGCGCACGAACGGCAGGCCGACGGTGACATTCACGCCATGGTCGATGCCCAGGTATTTCACCGGGATCAGGCCCTGGTCGTGGTACTGGGCCACGACGATATCGAACTCGCCGCGGCGTGCGCGCATGAAAATGGTGTCGCCGGGCCAGGGGCCCGATGCGTCGATGCCCTCGGCGCGGGCGCGCGCCACGGCCGGGGCAATGATGTCGATGTCTTCGCGGCCGAACTTGCCGTCTTCGCCCGCATGCGGATTGAGCCCGGCCACCGCCACGCGGGGCTGCGCGATGCCCATCTGGCGGCAGGCCTGGTCGGCCAGGCGCATGGCGCGCAGCTCGGCCTCTGGCGTGATGCGGGCCATCACGTCGGCCAGGGCTACGTGGATGGTCACCAGCAGCACGCGCAGCTCGTCGTTGGCCAGCATCATGGCGAAGTCGGCCGTGTTCGAGCGCTCGGCCAGGATTTCGGTATGGCCGGGCTGGTCGATGCCGGCCAGGTGCATGGAGTGCTTGTTGAGCGGTGCGGTCACGATGGCGCGGATCGCGCCGGCCTGGGCCGCATCGATGGCCGCGCACAGGTAGTCGTAGGCGCCCTGGCCGGCGGCCGCGCTCACCCGGCCCAGCGCCAGATCGGCCGGCAGCGGCGCGCCGGTGCGCACCACTTCCAGGCGGCCGGCGCCCGGCCGGGCGGCGCGGGCATCGTCGATCTCCACGATCTCGAGGCGGGCGCCCAGCGATTGCGCCGTGCGGCGCAGCGCGCCGGCGTCGCCGAACACGATGGCGGGCGCGCCCAGGCCCTGGGCACAGGCCTTGATGATGATCTCGGGGCCGATGCCGGCGGCATCACCCATGGTGATGCCCACGGGCAGCGAGGGGGCGGCGGGTACGGACATTGAAGCGGGGCGGGCAGGTAACAGTGACAATAACGGGATGCTACACCGGGGGCGGGCCGGTCGGCCCGCTCAAGGTAACCGGGTTTGGCAAACCACAAGTAAAAACCCGCGCCGAGGCGCGGGTCGGATCAGACGGGAGGCGATGCGCTCAGAGCACGTCGCCCGCGTAATCGGCCAGGCGCGAACGCTCGCCCCGCTGCAGCGTGACGTGGCCCGAATGCGGCCAGCCCTTGAAGCGGTCGACCACGAAGGTCAGGCCCGAACTGCCCTCGGTGAGGTAGGGCGTGTCGATCTGCGCGATGTTGCCCAGGCAGACCACCTTGGTGCCGGGGCCGGCACGGGTGATCAGCGTCTTCATCTGCTTGGGCGTGAGGTTCTGCGCCTCGTCGATGATCAGATACTTGTTCAGGAAGGTGCGGCCGCGCATGAAGTTGAGCGACTTGACCTTGATGCGCGAACGGATCAGATCCATCGTGGCGGCGCGGCCCCAGTCGGCACCGCCTTCGCCGTCGCCCATGTTGAGCACGTCCAGGTTGTCCTCGAGCGCGCCCATCCAGGGCAGCATCTTCTCTTCTTCGGTGCCGGGCAAAAAGCCGATGTCCTCGCCCACCGGCACCGTGACGCGGGTCATGATGATCTCGGTGTAGCGCTTGGTCTCGAGCACCTGGGTGATGCCGGCGGCGAGCGCCAGCAGCGTCTTGCCCGTGCCGGCCTGGCCCAGCAGCGACACGAAGTCGCATTCCGGGTTCATCAGCAGGTTCATGGCGAAGTTCTGCTCGCGGTTGCGCGCCGTGATGCCCCAGACGTTGTTCTTGCCGTGGGTGTAGTCACGCAGCGTGGCCAGCACCGCCGTCTTGCCGCTGACCTCGCGCACCTGGGCATACAGTGGCATCTGGCCTTCGAAATAGACGAACTGGTTGACCACGAACTGCGCACACAAGGGACCGCGGATGCGATAGAACGTGGTGCCGCCCTGTTGCCACGACTCGACGTCCTTGCCGTGCTTGTTCCAGAAGTCCTCGGGCAACTGCATCACGCCCGCGTACATCAGGTCGGTGTCTTCGAGGACGTGGTCGTTGTAGTAGTCCTCGGCGTCCATGCCCAGCGCGCGGGCCTTCAGACGCATGTTGATGTCCTTGGACACCAGCACGACCTCGCGGTCGGCGAACTTCTCCTTGAGCGCGCGCACCACGCCCAGGATCTGGTTGTCGGCCTTGCCCATCGGCAGGTCCGAGGGCAGGGTGCTGTGGATCGCCGTGGTCTGGAACATCAGGCGCCCGGTGGCGTCCTTGTTGCCCAGCTTGTCGAGCGGCAGGCCGTCGTCGAGCTCGGTCGTGTCCTGGACCAGGGCGTCGAGCGAGCGGCTCACCTGGCGCGCGTTGCGCGCCACTTCCGACATGCCCTTCTTCTGGTGGTCGAGCTCCTCCAGCGTCATCATCGGCAGGAAGATGTCGTGCTCTTCGAAGCGGAAGATCGAGCTCGGATCGTGCAGCAGCACGTTGGTGTCGAGCACGAACAGCTTGCGCGGCGCGCTGCTGGCGGCGGTGCGGCGCTGGCGCGCGCCGGCCACGGCCTTGGGCGCGCGGGTGGGCTTGGCGACAGCGGGGGCGGGTTTCTTTGCAGGTTCGGTTGCCGGGGCTTTGGCCACCGGCGCCGGGGCTTCTTTGCGGCCTGGGGCAGTCATTCCTTCGAGTTCAGGCTGCACCAGCAGGTCCTCGTCGTCGAGGTCCGGGCTGGCGTCCTCCCGGGTCTTCGCCCGGGCGGCCTCTCCACTGGGAAAGGTCAGGATGGCTGCGGGACGGGTAGGCAACTTCGGAAGCGGCATAAAGGTCAATCTCCTGTGTAAGCCGGCGGATGCCTGACGTAAGCGATGTACGGGGCTAGCCGATGCTCTTGGCGGCCTGCAGGACTTCCTTGGCGTGGCCGGGCACCTTCACCCCGCGCCACTCCTGCACCAGCACGCCGTAGGCATCGATCAGAAACGTGCTGCGTTCGATGCCACGCACCTGTTTGCCATACATATTCTTCTGCTTGATGACGCCGTACAGATTGCACACGGTTTCGTCGGCGTCGGAGATGAGGGGGAAGGGAAGCTCGTACTTCGCCTTGAAGTTCTCGTGCGACTTCAGCGTGTCGCGCGAGATGCCCAGCACCACGGTGCTGGCGGCGAGGAATTCTTCATGCATGTCCCGGAAGTCCTGGCTCTCGGTCGTGCACCCCGGGGTGTTGTCCTTGGGGTAGAAATACAGCACGACGGCGCGGCCCTGGCATTGATCCAGGCTGACCGGGCCGATGGTGCTCTCGGCCGTGAACTGGGGGGCGGGCTTTCCGATGGTTGCGCTCATGGGGCGATCTCGTCAGTGGGCAGCAGGGCGACGACCACGCGCCGGCCTTCCGCCATCAGGATGTTGTAGGTACGGGCGGCCGCCTGGGTGTCCATCACCTCGACGCCCACGCCTGCCATGAGCAGCGGGCGCAACACGTCGGGCGGCAGCATGCGCTGGCGCAGCCCGGTGCCCACGATCAGCACTTCCGGCGAGTCGGCGGAGCGCACGAGGGCGCCGCTCTCGGGCTCGTCGAGAAAGGCCAGGGGATCGCGGGTGGGGGCTGCCAGGCCGGCTGCCTGCTGGAGCAGGGCGGCGGTGATGTCGGCCGGGATGCGGACCGGCCATTCGGTGACGTCGCCTTCGGGGCCGAAGGCGACCGCGTGGGAAAATCTTGCCTGGTTGACCTCAATGTAGCCTTCGCCGTAGGCGGTGACCGTGTTGAGTGCGGATCCAGGATCGGTATGCAGCTTCAATCATTACTCCGGCTTATACGTGTCCGATGATAGCGCATCACAATGACGGCATGTTGCAGGGGATACACGGGTGCGCCGGGGGACGGAGCCGCGTCATTTGCCGGGCGGGCACGCATGCGCTAGATTACAAGGTTTTGCTGCACCGCAAATGGGTGCGGCGGCGCCGGCGCGATGCGCGGGCACCTGGCCTGGACGGCCTGCACGAGGCAGGCCGTCAGGTGGAGACCCGAGGGCGACCCTGCATCCATGGGCGCAGACCCCCGAACCCTACAGGGCGATGGGCGCCTCGGCGGTCTCCAGGCGTATCCGGTCGGATGCGAAATGGCCGCGTCCCCGGGGGCGCGGCTTCGGCGAGCAGGGCGACGGCGACGTGCGCCGCGCTCTCAACGATAACGAGCGGCGCACCCCATCGGGCGGTGCGCGGCAACGAAGAATGTTCCGCAAGGACGGATTGCTGAAATGAATCCCATGAAGGTCGGCCTGCTGGGCCTGGGCGTGGTCGGTGGCGGCACCTGGAGTGTGCTGTCCCGCAACGCAGAAGAAATCGCACGACGCGCCGGCCGGCGCATCGAGGTCAGCCGCATCGCCGTGCGCGACGTGGCCAAGGCGCGCGCCCGCGTGGGCGACACCCTGGAGATTTCCACCGACGTGCACGCCCTCGTGCGCGATCCCGACATCGACATCGTGGTCGAGCTGATCGGCGGCGACACCCTGGCGCGCGAGCTGGTGCTCGAGGCGATCTCGCAGGGCAAGCACGTGGTCACGGCCAACAAGGCGCTGCTCGCCAAGCATGGCAACGAGATCTTCGCCGCCGCGTCGGCGCGCGGCGTGATGGTGGCGTTCGAGGCCGCCGTCGCCGGTGGCATCCCCATCATCAAGGCGATCCGCGAAGGCCTGACCGCCAACCGCATCCAGTGGGTGGCCGGCATCATCAACGGCACCACCAACTTCATCCTCTCCGAGATGCGCTCGCGCGGCCTGGCGTTCGCCGACGTGCTGGCCGAGGCGCAACGCCTGGGCTATGCCGAGGCCGACCCGACCTTCGACGTCGAGGGCGTGGACGCCGCGCACAAGCTCACGCTGCTGGCCTCGCTGGCCTTCGGCGTGCCGGTGCAGTTCGACAAGGCCCACATCGAGGGCATCTCGAACCTGGCGCAGGAAGACATCGCCCACGCCGAGCGCCTGGGCTATCGCATCAAGCTGCTGGGCATCACCAAGCGCCGCGCCGAAGGCATCGAGCTGCGCGTGCACCCGGCCCTGGTGCCGGCCGAGCGCCTGCTGGCCAACGTCGAGGGCGCGATGAACGCCGTGCTGGTGAGCGGCGACGCCGTCGGCCCGACACTGTACTACGGCCAGGGCGCGGGCGAAGAGCCCACCGCCTCCGCCGTGGTGGCCGACCTGGTCGACGTGACCCGCCTGCACACCGCGGATCCGGGCAATCGCGTGCCGCACCTGGCGTTCCAGCCCGATGCGATGTCCGACCTCGCCATCCTGCCGATCGAGCAGGTCAGCACCTCCTACTATCTGCGTCTGCGCGTCGACGACCAGCCCGGCGTGCTGGCCGACATCGCGCGCCTCCTGGCCGACCGCGGCATCTCGATCGGGTCGATGATCCAGCAGCCCTCGCACATCGGCGGCGCCGACATCATCTTCCTGACGCACGAAGCCGTCGAAGGCAACGTCAACCAGGCCATCGAGCGTATCGAGTCGCTGCCCTTCGTGCGCTCGAAGGTGACCCGCCTGCGTATGGAAAACCTCACATGAAGTACGTTTCGACCCGCGGCGGCATGGCCCCGCAAGCGTTCTCCGACATCCTGCTCGAGGGCCTGGCGCCCGACGGCGGGCTGGCGATCCCCGAGACGCTGCCCCAAGTCGATGCCGCGACGCTGGAATCGTGGCGCGGCCTGAACTACGCCCAGCTCGCCTTCGAGGTGCTGTCGCTGTTTGCGACCGACATCCCGGCCGACGTGCTGCGCCGTCTCACGGCCAACGCCTACAACCAGCAGGTGTTTTCCAGCGAAGACATCGTGCCGCTGCGTCCGCTGACCGGCGAGCTCAAGCTGCTGGGCCTGTCCGAAGGCCCGACGCTGGCGTTCAAGGACATGGCCATGCAGTTCCTGGGCCAGGTCTTCGAATACGTGCTCACCGAGCGCGCCACCACGCTGAACATCGTCGGCGCCACCTCGGGCGACACCGGCTCGGCGGCCGAGTACGCGCTGCGCGGCAAGAAGGGCGTGGCCGTGTTCATGCTGTCGCCGCACGGCCGCATGAGCACGTTCCAGCGTGCCCAGATGTATTCGCTGCAAGACGAGAACATCCACAACATCGCCGTGCACGGCGTGTTCGACGAGGCGCAGGACATCGTCAAGGCGCTGGCCGGCGACCTGGATTTCAAGACGCGCTACCGCCTGGGCGCGGTCAACTCGATCAACTGGGCCCGCATCGCGGCCCAGGTCGTGTACTACTTCCACGGCTGGCTGCGCGCCACGGACGCCATCGGCGCGACGCCCGTGTCGTTCGCGGTGCCCTCGGGCAACTTCGGCAACATCCTGTCGGGCCACATCGCCCGCAGCATGGGCCTGCCGGTGCGCCGCCTGGTGCTGGCCACCAACGAAAACAACGTGCTCGAAGAGTTCTTCCGCACGGGCATCTACCGCCCGCGCACGCCGCAGCACACCTACGCCACCTCGAGCCCGTCGATGGACATCTCGCGGGCCTCGAACTTCGAACGCTTCGTGTTCGAACTGGTGGGCCGCGACCCCGCGCGCGTCAAGGCGCTGTGGGCCGAGCTGGCCGAGAAGGGCAGCTTCGACCTGTCCGCGCTGCAGCCCGAGTTCGAGAGCCGCTACGGCTTCGTGGCCGGCGTCAGCACGCACGACGATCGCCTCGCCACCATCCGCAGCGTCTACGACGAGGCGGGCGTGCTGATCGACCCGCACACGGCAGACGGCGTGAAGGTTGCGCGCGAATTCGTGGAGCCCGGCGTGCCCATGCTGGTGCTCGAGACGGCGCTGCCGGCCAAGTTCTCCGACACCATCGAGGCCGCCCTGGGCCATCCGGTGCCGCCGCCTGCGGCGCTGGCCGATCTCGAGACGCTGCCCCAGCGCGTCACGGTGCTCGACTGCTCGCTGGCCGAAGTGCGCGGTTTCATCGAGGCCCACGCCAAGATCTGAGGCCGGCACGGGGCCTCGCCAGGCCCGCTGTTGCTTGAAAGCCCCATCCGGCCCCGTGCCTGGTGGGGTTTTTTCATGCTTGTTACGTTTCGGCAATGACTGGCCCGCGGGCTTTACACACCCATGCACTTTGACCACAACCCGTCACCGGCAGGGCGCTTTTGCGGGGGTAGAGTTAAATCACCCCAAGACATATGGAGAAAGCCCATGACCTTCAAGACCATGACGCTCGCCTTTGTCCTGACCAGTGTCGGCGTCCTCGCCGGCTGCTCGTCGCCCACCGTGGTGGAAAAGCGTGACGGGAGCCAGGTCATGACCTCGGACGAGCCCGAGTACAACAAGAAGACCGGCTTCTACGAGTATGAGAAGGACGGCAAGAAGGTCCAGATGAACAAGGACGACGTCAAGACCATGGAACAGATCAAGTAATCCGTTCCCTGCCTCCCCGGCGGACCGCGAGCCCGCCAAAGAAAATGCCGCGCGAATTTCGGTTCGCGCGGCATTTTCTTTTGAGGCGGGCGATTTACTGCGCCGCGGCCTCGGCGTGATAGCGGGTCACGCGGTCGACTTCGTTCTTCGAACCCAGCACCACGCTCACGCGCTGGTGCAACTGGTCGGGCTGGATGTCGAGAATGCGCTGGCTGCCGTTGGTCGACGCGCCGCCGGCCTGCTCCACGATGAAGCTCATGGGATTGGCCTCGTACATCAGGCGCAGCTTGCCGGCCTTGCCCGGCTCGCGCGCATCCCACGGATACATGAAGATGCCGCCACGGGTCAGGATGCGATGCACGTCGGCCACCATCGAGGCGATCCAGCGCATGTTGTAGTCCTTGGCCAGCGGGCCGGTCTTGCCGGCCAGGCACTCGTCGACGTAGCGCTTGACCGGCGGGGCCCAGTGCCGCATGTTCGACATGTTGATGGCGAATTCCTTGGTGTCGGCCGGGATCTGCATGCGCTCGTGCGTGAGCACCCACGAGCCCATTTCGCGATCCAGCGTGAAGCCCACCACGCCGTGGCCCACGGTCAGGACCAGCATGGTCTGCGGGCCGTACACCGCGTAGCCGGCCACCACCTGCTGGCTGCCGGGCTGCAGGAAGTCCTGCTCGCTCACCTCGGCGCCCGAGACGTGGTGCGGCGCGCGCAACACCGAGAAGATGGTGCCGATCGACACGTTCACGTCGATGTTCGACGAGCCATCCAGGGGATCGAACAGCAGCAGGTATTCGCCCTTGGGATAGCGGTTCGGGATCGGGTGGATGGTCTCCATCTCTTCCGAGGCCATGGCGGCGAGGTGGCCGCCCCATTCATTGGCTTCGAGCAGGATCTCGTTGGACATGACGTCCAGCTTCTTCTGCACTTCGCCCTGGACGTTCTCGCTTTCCAGGCTGCCGAGCACACCGCCCAGCGCGCCCTTGCTGACGGCGTGGCTGATGGCCTTGCAGGCGCGGGCCACCACTTCGATCAGCAGGCGCACCTCGGGGGCGATCGCCTCGGCCGAGCGCTGTTGCTCGACCAGGTATTGGGTCAGGGTTTTGCGTTTCAAATGAGCCTCCTATGCGGCAAATTCCAATGCTTTCGATACGATCTCCTGCACGTTGCGCGACAGGTCCGGATGCTTGCGGACGCGCTCGAGCGCGGCCTGCATCGGGGTGCGCAGGGCAGGGATGAAGCGTGACCAGTTGTCGAGCGCGCGCGCCAGGCGGGCGGCGATCTCGGGATTCAGCGCGTCCAGGGCCAGCACCTGGTCGGCCCAGAAGCCGTAGCCGCTGGCGTCGGTGGCATGCATGCCGCGCGCGTTGTTCAGGCAGAACTGGAACACCAGCGCGCGGGCGCGGTTGGGGTTGCGCAGCGTGAAGGCCGGATGCTGCATCAGCTTGCGGATCTCGGCCACGCCGGTGCCGCGCGCGGTCGCCTGCAGCGCGAACCACTTGTCGATCACCAGGGCGTCGCCGTCCCAGCGCTGGTAGAAATGGGCCAGGGCGCCCGCGGCCGCCTCGTCGTCGCCATAGTTCACCAGCGCCGACAACGCCGCCAGGCTGTCCGTCATGTTGCCGGCGCGCTCGTACTGCGCCTGGGCGAGCGCCTGGGCGCCGTCGAGCCCGCCCGCCATCAGGTGGCTGAGCGCGAGGTTCTTGAGCGCGCGCTGGCCGGCCGGGCCGGGTGCGGGGCTGTAGGCGCCCGGGGTCTGGTTGGCCTCGAACGCGGCACGCCATTGCTCGGCCAGTCGGCGGCCCAGTTCGGCGCGCAGGAAGTCGCGCGCCACGGCCAGCGCCGGCGGGTCCATGGCGTCCATGCGCTCGGCCAGCGTCTTTTCCGACGGCAGCGACAGCGCGCGGGCGCGATAGGCGGCGTCGAGCGCCGGATCGGTGAGCAGGGCGCGCCAGGCGTCGATGAAGGCCTCGTCGACCGCCAGCGGCGCGCCTTCGCGGTGCGCTTCGGCCAGCGCCAGGATCTGGCGCGTGGCGAGCTCCTGGCCGGCTTCCCAGCGCGCGAACGGATCGCTGTCGTGCGCCGACAGCAGCGCCAGCTCGGCGTCGCTCCAGTCGTACTCGACGATCACGGGCGCGGAGAAACCTCGCAGCAGCGAGGGCACGGGCGCCTCGTCGATGCCGTCGAAGGTCCATTGCTGCGACTCGGTGGTGAGCTCGAGCAGCGCGGTGTTCTGCGTGCCGTCGGCGGTCTGCAGGGGCAGGGCACGGCCGTCGCGGCCGAGCAGGCCCAGCGCGAATGGAATGTGGAAGGGCTTTTTCACGAAGCCGGCGCCGGCGCGCTTCTCCACGCCCACCGGTGCGCAGCGCTGCGTGAGCGTGACCGTCACGCGCCGGGCCGCGGCGTCATGCTCGACCTGGACCGCCACGCGCGGCGTGCCGGCCTGCGAGTACCAATGGCGGAACACGCCGAGGTCGCGGCCGGGATGCTGCTGGCGGTAGACCGAGTCCATTGCGTCGACGAAGTCGTCGCAGGTCACGGCCTGGCCATCGTGGCGACGGAAGTATTCGGCGATGCCGGCCTGGAAGCCGGTCTCGCCCAGCAGCGTGTGCTGCATGCGGATCACTTCGGAGCCCTTCTCGTACACCGTGGCGGTGTAGAAGTTGCCGATTTCCTGGTAGCTGTCGGGCCGGATGGGGTGGGCCATCGGGCCCGCGTCTTCGGGGAACTGCGCGGCGCGCAGCGTCACCACGTCGTCGATGCGCTTGACCGCGCGCGCGCTGGCCGCGGCGGCGGGCTCGAGCTCGCGCGCCATCATGTCGGCGCTGAACTCCTGGTCGCGGAACACCGTCAGCCCTTCCTTCAGGCTGAGCTGGAACCAGTCGCGGCAGGTCACGCGGTTGCCGGTCCAGTTGTGGAAGTATTCGTGGCCCACCACCGATTCGATGCCTTCGTAGTTGGCATCGGTGGCGGTGTCGGGATCGGCCAGCACATAGGCCGCGTTGAAAATGTTGAGGCCCTTGTTCTCCATGGCGCCCATGTTGAAGTCGCGCACGGCGACCACCATGAAGCGGTCCAGATCGAGCTCCAGGTTGAAGCGCGATTCGTCCCAGCGCAGCGCCCGCTCGAGCGACTCGAGCGCCCATTCGGTGCGCGACTCGGAGCCGGGGTCGCTATAGACCTGCAGCAGCACCTCGCGGCCCGAGGCGGTCTGCACGCGGGTTTCGCGGTGCGTGAGCCGGCCGGCGACCAGCGCGAACAGATAGCAGGGTTTGGGGAACGGGTCTTCCCACTCGGCCTCGTGCCGGCCGTCGGGCAGCGTGCGGGTGGCGATCAGGTTGCCGTTGGAGAGCAGCAGCGGGTAGTCGGTGCTGGCGCGCAGGGTGACGCGGTAGCGCGACATCACGTCGGGCCGGTCGGCGAACCAGGTGATGCGGCGAAAGCCCTCGGCCTCGCACTGCGTGAAGAAATTGCCGCCCGACACATACAGGCCCATCAGCGTGGAGTTGGCGCTGGGATTGCAGCGGCTCACGGTCTCGACCGTGGCGGCGGCGGGCAGGCCGCGCAGCACCAGGCGCCGTTCGTCCACCTGCCAGCGGTCGGCCGGCCAGGGCGCGCCGTCCACCGCCACCGAGATCAGTTCGAGGGCCTCGCCGTCCAGCTCGAGCGCCGCATCGGCCGGCGCGTCGTCGCGGCGGCGCAGCTGCATCACGCAGCGCACTTCGGTCGATTCGGGCGCGAGATCGAAGCTCAGCGCAACCTCATCGATGGCGTAGGGATACGGAACGTAGTCCTTGCGGTAGATGGTGACGGGCGTGTCGGTGCGCATGGGATCCCTGATGCTGGAAGGACAAAACCTTATTGTAGATGCACCCCGTGTCTCCTCTATCGGACACGTTATTGCAAGAGTTAAACTTTTACGTGCGGCGTCGGTCCAATCGAGACGACGTGCGCGGCCTGAGCAAGGCGCAGTTGCGTAACCCCGGCCCCAGGCCAAGGAAGGCTGATATGTTCAAGAAGTACACCGTTGCCCGGATCTGCCGCTGGGTCGGCCTGTCGGTCGCCCTCGCGGGGGCAGCCGTCCTGAGCGGCTGCGCCACGCCCACGGTGGCGGCGCGCGTCACGTCGTTCCAGCAATGGCCCGGCGATGCCAGCGGCCAGACCTACCGGTTTGCCGAAGTCGATCCGGTCCAGGCCAATAACCTCGAATATCAGTCGTACCGGGACATGGTGCGTGCCGGCGTCGGCGCCACCGGCCTGGTCGAGGCGCAGGCCAAGGGGCCCGCCCGATTTACCGTCACCTTCGAATATGGCGTCGCGCAGACCCAGGTGATGGTGCGGCGTGCCTACGATCCGTATTTCTACGGCGGTTATGGCGGGGGATATTACGGCCCGCGCTGGGGCGGCGCCGGATTCGGCTTCTGGGGCCCCGAGTGGGTCGACGTGCCGATGGTGGCCTACCGCAATCACCTGAGCCTGCGCATCCTCGACAACAGCCGCAATGGCGCGGAGGTTTACCGGTCGAGCGCCTATATCAATACCGAGCGCGACGACCTGGTCCGCACCATGCCCTACCTGGTGCGCGCCATCTTCGACAACTTCCCGGGCAACAACGGCTCCGAGCGCCAGGTGGCGTTTCCGCTCGATCGCTGAGCAAAAAGGGCCGATTTGAATCGGCCCCCATTTCATGCGGTTTTCTGACAAATGCCTGATCGAGGTGTGTCAGGTATTTGAAATACAGCTTTTGGAAATAATCCGAAGTGCGAGATCCGCGTTCCGTTTTTCGGAAATCGGGCTGCGGAAATAATCCCGTCCCGTGTTTCGGTGCAGTAATTCGTTGAAATATTACCGAGTACGGCACAAAAAAAGCGCGTCACGAAGACGCGCTTTTTGCCGGAAGGCCGCGAGGCCCGCTGGACTTCATTTAATCAGAAAGCTGTCGCGCGAGGCGCCACTGCTTTCTTCGGCAACCAGCCAGCGCGGCGCCTTGCCACGGCCGCTCCAGGTTTCGCCGGTCTTGGGGTGACGGTACTTGGGCGCCACGGCGCGCTTGGCGGTGGCACCGGCAGCCTTGCCACGCGGCGCGGCGGCGGCGCGGGGGGCCTTGGCGGACCCGAGGGCGGCAACGATTTCCTCGGGAGTGATATTGTATTCACGCATCGACTTGACGATCGATGCGATCACCGGCTTGCGACGGCGGGTCTGAAGAGCCTCGGAGCGCTTCTGGAGTTTGTTGATTTCTTTTTCGATCTTGGCTTGCTGCGCTGCGTAAGTCTCACGGGGCATGGTTTGTTTCCTGGTTTTGTGATTCAAATTCGCCGGCTTGCTTTCATATGCTTTAGTTGTATTTCAATAATACCGAAAATATTCCGGGCAGTCTCTGGATTTTTGTGAAGGACTTTGTAGCAAATGACCGACAGTCAATCGCCTTCCGGACCAAGCGCAATGCGGGTTGCCGCCATTCAGATGGTCAGCGCGCCCGATCTTGATGAGAACCTGAAACAGGCCGCCGAGTTGATCCAAACAGCGGCTGCTTCGGGTGCCAAATTGATCGCTCTGCCCGAATATTTCTGTTTTATGGGTCGCGCAGATACCGACAAACTTGCGATCAAAGAGCCCGACGGCGCTGGCCCGATCCAGGAATTCCTGGCCCGGACGGCGCGCCAGCACGGGGTCTGGCTGGTGGGCGGCACCCTGCCGCTGGCCAGCCCGGAACCCGGGCGGGTTTTCAACACCAGCTTTGTTTACGGCCCCGATGGCGCGCAGGTGGCGCGCTACGACAAAATCCACCTTTTCAATTTCCAGCGCGGCGCCGAGTCGTACGATGAGTCGCGCGCGATCCGCCCGGGCGAGGCGGTGCAGACCTTCGACGCGCCTTGCGGCAAGGTGGGATTATCGGTTTGTTATGACCTGCGTTTTCCCGAACTGTATCGGGCGATGGGTCCGGTAAACCTGATTCTGGTGCCCGCGGCATTTACCTACACCACCGGCCAGGCGCATTGGGAGCTGTTGCTGCGCGCCCGCGCCGTCGAAAACCAGTGCTACGTGCTCGCGCCGGCCCAGGGTGGAAAACATCCCAACGGGCGCCACACCTGGGGCCATTCCATGCTGATCGACCCGTGGGGCGACGTCATCGACGTGCTGCCGCAGGAACCGGGCGTCATCGGCGGTACCATAGAGCCTGAACGCATCGCACAAGTGCGGGCCAGTCTGCCCGCGCTGCGCCATCGAGTCATTTAATGGCTGAAACTATCCAATGAAACTGATCGAACCCGCCATCCAATCCCTCGCCACCGCCAAATCCCTGCTGCTCGACCCCTGGGGGCTGACGGAGGCCGACCTGGCGCGGGCGCTGGGCGAAATCTTCACGCACAAGGTCGATTACGCCGATCTGTATTTCCAGTACACCCGCAGCGAGGGCTGGAGCCTGGAAGAGGGCATCGTCAAGACCGGCAGCTTCTCGATTGGCCAGGGCGTGGGCGTGCGCGCCGTGAGCGGCGAGAAAACCGCCTTTGCCTACTCCGACTCGCTGTCGCAGCAGGCCCTGCTGTCGGCCGCCCACACGGTGCGCGGGATCGCGCGCCGCGGCGCCGGCAAGGTCAAGGTGGCCGCCCACGTGCCGGTCGACGACGCCCGCCGCTTGTACGACGACGTCGATCCGCTGACCACCCTGTCGGCGCCCGACAAGGTCGCGCTGCTCGAACGCATCGAGCGCATGGCACGCGCCCACGATCCGCACGTGATCCAGGTCATGGCCGGCCTGGGCGCCGAATACGACGTGGTGCTGGTGGCCGGCAGCGACGGCCGCCTGGCCGCCGACGTGCGCCCGCTGGTGCGCCTGTCGCTCACCGTGATCGCCGAACGCAACGGCCGGCGCGAGATGGGGCATGCCGGCGGCGGCGGCCGCACCGGTCTGTCCTATTTCAGTGACGAGATCCTGCGCGGCTACGTCGAGCGCGCCGTGCACGAGGCCATGGTCAACCTCGAGGCGCGTCCCGCGCCCGCCGGTGAAATGACGGTCGTGCTCGGCTCGGGCTGGCCCGGCATCCTGCTGCACGAGGCGGTGGGCCACGGCCTCGAGGGCGACTTCAACCGCAAGGGCTCGAGCGTGTTCTCCGGCCGGGTCGGCGAGCGCGTCGCCTCGCGCGGCGTCACCGTGGTCGACGACGGCACCATCGAAGGCCGCCGCGGCTCGCTCAACATCGACGACGAGGGCAACGCCACCCAGCGCAACGTCCTGATCGAAGACGGCATCCTGCGCGGCTACATGCAGGACACGCTCAACGCGCGCCTGATGAAGACCCAGGCCACCGGCAACGGCCGGCGCGAATCGTTTGCGCACCTGCCCATGCCGCGCATGACCAACACCTACATGCTGGCCGGCGACAAGGATCCGCAGGAGATCATCAGCTCGGTCAAGCGAGGCCTGTACGCCGTGAACTTCGGCGGCGGCCAGGTCGACATCACCAGCGGCAAGTTCGTGTTCTCGGCCTCCGAGGCCTACATGATCGAAAACGGCAAGGTCACCTACCCGGTCAAGGGCGCCACCCTGATCGGCAGCGGCCTCGAGGCCATGAACCAGGTCAGCATGATCGGCAACGATCTCGCGCTGGATTCGGGCGTGGGCACCTGCGGCAAGGAAGGGCAGAGCGTGCCGGTCGGCGTGGGCATGCCCACGGTGCGCATGGAAGGCCTGACCGTCGGCGGCACCGAGTAAGCCGCCGCGATCCGGCTCCCTCCGGGCCGGAGCGGCCGGCGCCAGGCCGGCCCGACCCCGAAACCGCGCGGCGTGACGCGCGGTTTTTTTTGTGCTAGAGTCCAACGCTATGAAATTCGCGTCCCCCGCCTTTTACTTTTATTTTTATGGTTTTCTGAAGCCGCTGGCGGAGGAAGGGACGCGCTCAATCTGAAGTATGTAGAGAATCCCCCGAAAAAGCCGCCAGCGATCTGGCGGCTTTTTTGTTGCCGTCAGCGTGGCGGGTTCACCACCCAGGAGCCTTACCGTGTCGCACAACACTGACGATCTTCGTATCCGTGAAATCAAAGAGCTGAATCCGCCCGCGCATGTGATGCGCGAATTCTCCTGCACCCGCGCCGCCTCCGAGACGGTGTTCGCCGCGCGCCAGGGGCTGCACCGGATCCTGCATGGCATGGATGACCGCCTGATCGTCGTGATCGGCCCGTGCTCCATCCACGACACCCGCGCCGCGCTCGAATACGCGGATCGGCTCAAGCCGCTGCGCGACAAGCTCAAGGGCGAGCTGGAGATCGTGATGCGCGTCTACTTCGAGAAGCCGCGCACCACGGTGGGCTGGAAGGGGCTGATCAACGATCCCGACCTGGACGGCAGCTTCGACATCAACAAGGGCGTGCGGGTGGCGCGCGAGTTGCTGCTGGAGATCAACAACAAGGGCGTGCCGGCGGGGTGCGAATATCTGGACATGATCACGCCGCAGTACATCGCGGACCTGGTGTCGTGGGGCGCCATCGGTGCGCGCACCACCGAAAGCCAGGTGCATCGTGAACTGGCCTCAGGCCTGTCGTGTCCGGTGGGCTTCAAGAACGGCACCGACGGCAACATCAAGATCGCGGTCGACGCCATCAAGGCCGCCTCGCAGCCGCACCATTTCCTGTCGGTCACCAAGGGCGGCCACTCGGCCATCGTCTCGACCGCCGGCAACGAGGACTGCCACGTCATCCTGCGCGGCGGCAAGACGCCCAACTACGATGCGGCCAGCGTCGAGGCCGCCTGCCAGGACCTCGCCAAGTCGGGCCTGGCGCAGCGCCTGATGATCGACGCGAGCCACGCCAACAGCAGCAAGAAGCCTGAGAACCAGCCGCTCGTGGCCGACGACGTCGCGCGCCAGCTCGAGCGTGGCGAGGGCCGCATCGTCGGCATCATGATCGAAAGCCACCTGCTCGCCGGCCGCCAGGATCTGATCCCGGGCCAGCCGCTCACCTACGGCCAGAGCATCACCGACGGCTGCATCGACTGGGACAGCTCCGCGCAGGTGCTGGAACGTCTGGCCCAGGCCGTGCGCGAACGCCGCCGCGTCACGCTGACCGCCGGCAAGTAAGCCGCCGCACCCCGCGACCGCACCCGGCCGTTTGCGCCCCGACCTAGGGTTGTCCCTGGGGCGTAGCGCAAGCCGCCGGCGGCGGCGGGGCCCGCCGCAGGCGTAGAATCGCGAGATTCCCATCCACTTTTTCCACCCGCCATGAACGCTCCCTTGCATCCCGAAACCCTGCGCCGTCCGGTGCCGGCTTCCTGTCTCGACGCCCTCAAAGACAAGTTCGGCGACCGCCTGTCGGTCTCGCAAGGGGTGCGCGAGCACCATGGCCGCGACGAATCGCCGTATCCGCCGATGCTGCCCGATGCGGTCGTGTTCGCGCATTCCACCGAAGAAGTCGCGTTCGTGGCGCGCGTCTGCAACGAGCACCACGTGCCGCTGATCCCCTACGGCGCCGGTTCCTCGCTCGAGGGCCACGTGCTGGCCGTGCAGGGCGGCGTGAGCCTCGACCTGTCGCAGATGAACCAGGTGCTCTCGGTGAATGCCGAAGACCTCACCGCCACGGTGCAGGCCGGCGTGCTGCGCAAGCAGCTCAACGAAGAGATCCGCTCCACCGGCCTGTTCTTCCCGATCGATCCGGGCGCCGACGCGAGCCTGGGCGGCATGGCCGCCACGCGCGCCTCCGGCACCAACGCCGTGCGCTACGGCACGATGCGCGAGAACGTCATGTCGCTGACCGTGGTCACCGCCGACGGCCGCGTGGTCCGCACGGCGGGCCGCGCCCGCAAGTCGTCGGCCGGCTACGACCTGACCCGCGTGTTCGTGGGCAGCGAGGGCACGCTCGGCATCATCACCGAAGTCACGGTGCGCCTCTATCCGCAGCCCGAGGCCGTGTCGGCCGCGATCTGCAACTTCCCCACGCTCGACGATGCCGTCCAGAGCGTGATCGAGATCATCCAGATGGGCGTGCCGGTGGCGCGCGTCGAGTTCATGGACGCGGCCGCGGTCAAGGCGGTCAACCAATACAGCAAGCTCACGCTGACCGAATCGCCGATGCTGGTGTTCGAATTCCACGGCAGCCCGGCCGGCGTGCAGGAGCAGGCCGAAACCGTGCAGGCCATCACGGCCGAGCATGGCGGCATGGACTTCGAATGGGCCGAGCGCCCCGAAGACCGCAACCGTCTCTGGACCGCGCGCCACAACGCCTATTTCGCCGGCCTGCAGCTGCGCCCGGGCTGCCGCGCCAGCACCACCGACGTCTGCGTGCCGATCTCGCGCCTGGCCGAGTGCGTGCGCGAAACCGTCGACGAGCTCGACGCCGCCAGCTTTCCGTACACCATCGTCGGCCACGTGGGCGACGGCAACTTCCACGTGCTGATGCTGCTCGACGCCGACAGCGAGCAGGAATGGAAGGAGTCCGAGACCATCAACCACAACCTCGTGCGCCGCGCGATCGCCGCCGACGGCACCTGCACCGGCGAACACGGCGTGGGCCTGCACAAGATGCAGTTCATGGTCGAAGAGCACGGCGAGGATGCGCTGGCCCTGATGCGCAGCCTCAAGCACGCGTTCGATCCGAACAACATCCTCAATCCGGGCAAGATCATCAACTGGTGATCGCCCGCTGGCGCGGCATCCGCTGCCGCGCCAGCGCGCCGTCCTGAGCCGCCCAGGCCGCCCGGCTTCCCGCCCGGCGGCCTGTGTCTTGATGGCGCAAGGGCCTGCCTGCGGGTAAATCCCGGCGTGTGCGAAGCAGGGCGGATTGTTATCGTTCCGGCATGAACTCTTTGGTCGAAACTGGCCTGAGCCACGCGCAGGCGCCGTTTTCCGCACCGTCGCTGGTGCGCGCCCTGCGGCAGGTGTTGCCCGCGCATTGCATCCTGCATCGCGAAGAAGACACGCGCCCCTACGAATGCGACGGCCTGTCGCTCTACCGCGCCTTGCCGGCGGCCGTCGTGCTGCCCGAAACCGAGGAGCAGGTGCAGGCCGTGATGAAGGTCTGCAAGCGGCTCAACGTGCCCGTGGTGGCGCGTGGCGCCGGCACCGGCCTGTCGGGTGGTGCCATGCCGCACGCGCAGGGCGTGCTGCTGGGCCTGTCGAAGTTCAATCGCATCAAGCACATCGACGTCGCGTCGTGCACCGCCGTGGTCGAGCCGGGCGTGCGCAACCTCGCGATCTCCGAGGCGGCCGCGCCCCACGGGCTCTATTACGCGCCCGATCCGTCGAGCCAGATCGCCTGTTCGATCGGCGGCAACGTCGCCGAAAACTCGGGCGGCGTGCACTGCCTCAAATACGGGCTCACGGTGCACAACGTGCTGCGCGTGCGCATGGTCACGATCGATGGCGACGTGGTCGAGCTCGGCTCGGAGGCGCCCGACGCCGCCGGCGTCGATCTGCTCGCGCTCTTCATCGGCTCGGAGGGCATGCTGGGCGTGGTCACCGAGGTCACGGTCAAGCTGATTCCGAAGCCCGCCTGCGCCCAGGTGGTGATGGCGAGCTTCGCCAGCGTCGAGGCGGCGGGCAACGCGGTCACGCGCATCATCGCCGCCGGCATCATTCCGGCCGGCCTAGAGATGATGGACCGCCGGGCCACGTTGATGGTCGAGCCCTTCGTGCAGGCCGGCTACGACCTCGAGGCGCAGGCCATCCTGCTGTGCGAGTCCGATGGCACGGCCGAGGAGGTCGCGCACGAGGTGGCCCACATGGAGGCGATCTTCAAGGCCGCGGGGGCGACGCGCTGCCAGGTGTCGGCCAGCGAGGCCGAGCGGCTGCGCTTCTGGGCCGGCCGCAAGAATGCGTTTCCGGCCGCGGGCCGCGTCTCGCCCGATTACTACTGCATGGACGGCACGATTCCGCGCCGCCATCTCGCGCGGGTGCTCGGCGCCATCGAACAGATGGAAGACGAGTTCGGTCTGCGCTGCGCCAACGTCTTTCACGCGGGTGACGGCAATCTGCACCCGCTGATCCTGTTCGATTCCAACAAGCCGGACGAGGTCGAGCGCGCCGAGAAATTCGGCGCCGCGATCCTCGAGCTGTGCGTGCAGGTGGGAGGCACCGTGACCGGAGAGCACGGTGTGGGTATGGAGAAAATCAATCAAATGTGCGTGCAATTCTCGCGAGAAGAACTCGACGCGTTCCTGGCGGTCAAGCGGGCGTTCGACCCGCCGTGTCTGCTGAATCCCGAAAAGGTGATCCCGACGCTGGCGCGCTGTGCCGAATACGGCAAGATGCACGTCCACGGCGGTGAATTGAGATTCCCCGATTTGGCCCGGTTCTGAGGGCGTCCGCGATGGAATTCGTCCTGTCCGAGTTGTGCGAGCAGGTCATGACGGCACGCGCCGGCCACAAGCCGCTGTTCGTGTGCGGTGGCGGCAGCAAATCGTTCTATGGCAATCACCGGCCCGTCACGCCGCAGGACGGGCATTGCCTGCTCGACATGACGGCCTACCACGGCATCATCAGCTATCACCCCTCCGAGCTGGTGGTCACGGTGCGCGCCGGCACGCGCCTGGCCGATCTCGAGGCGGAGCTGGCCGATCACGGCCAGATGCTCGCGTTCGAGCCGCCCCAGTTCGAGCCCACGGCCACCATCGGCGGCGCCGTCGCCAGCGGCCTGTCGGGCCCGCGCCGCATGGCGGCGGGCGCGCTGCGCGACTTCGTGCTCGGCGCGCGCCTGCTCGACGCGCAGGGCCGGCAGCTGTCGTTCGGCGGCGAGGTCATGAAAAACGTGGCCGGCTACGACGTCGCGCGCGTGCTGGCCGGTTCGATGGGCATCTTCGGCGCGATCCTGGAGGTCTCGCTTAAGGTGGTGCCGCGTCCCGCCGGCGAGCTCACGCTGTGTGCCGAGATGAGCGAGGCGGACGCGCTGGCCGCGTTCGCGCGCTGGCGCAGCCAGCCGCTGCCGATCTCGGCCGCCTGCTGGGTGCCGGCGCCGATGCCCGGCGAGCCGGGTCGCTGCGCCGTCCGGCTGTCGGGCAGCGAGCCGGCGCTGCGCGCCGCGCGCGCCCGCGTCGAGGGCGATGCGCTCGATCCCGCCGCCGCCCAGGCCTGGTGGCAATCGTTGCGCGAGCAAACACATGCTTTCTTCCAGGGCGGCGTGCCGCTGTGGCGCCTGGCGGTGCCGCCGACCACGCCGGCCATGGGCCTGGGGCCCACGCTGATCGAATGGGGCGGCGGACAGCGCTGGCTCAGCGCCCGCCATGACGCCCAGGCGCTGCGCGCCGCGGCGCAGGCGGCCGGCGGCCACGCCACGCTGTTCCGGCCGGCCGGCGGCGTGCCGGCCGACGGCGTCTTCCACCCCCTCGCGCCGGCCGTGGCCGCGATCACGCGCCGTCTCAAACAGGAGCTCGACCCGGTCGGGCTGTTCAACCCTGGCCGGCTCGTGCCGGAACTCTAGCCCATCATGCAGACCAATCTCGTTCAGTGGGCACGCGACACCAACGCTGGCATGGAGGCCGACGCGATCCTGCGCCGCTGCGTGCATTGCGGCTTCTGCACGGCCACCTGTCCCACCTATCAGGTGCTGGGCGACGAGCGCGACAGTCCGCGCGGCCGCATCTATCTCATCAAGCAGGTGCTGGAAGGCGCCGAGCCCACCGCGGCGACGCAGCAGCATCTGGACCGCTGCCTGACCTGCCGCAACTGCGAAACGACCTGCCCGTCGGGCGTGCAATACGGTCATCTGGTCGACATCGGGCGCGCCATCGTCGACGAACGCGTCAAGCGGCGCTGGCCGGACCGGCTCAAGCGCTGGCTGCTGCGCCGTGGGCTGGTGTCGCCCTTGTTCGCGCCGGCCATGCGGCTCGGGCAATCGGTGCGCGGCCTGCTGCCGCCCGCATTGCGGCGCAAGGTGCCGCTGCGGCGCGATCCGGGCGCCTTACCCGATCCCACCCGGCACGCGCGCCAGGTGCTGCTGCTGACCGGCTGCGTGCAGCCCGCGATGATGCCCTCGATCGACAGCGCCACCGTGCGTGTGCTGGATGCCATCGGCATCGGCGCGCGCATGGCGCCGGGCGCCGGCTGCTGCGGCGCGCTCAGTTTCCACCTCGACGCGCAGCACGATGCGCTGGCCCAGATGCGCGCCAACGTCGATGCCTGGTGGCCGCTGTTGCAGGGCGGCGAGGTCGAGGCGATCGTGATCAACGCGTCGGGCTGCGGCGCGATGGTCAAGGAATACGCCCATCATCTGCGCCACGATCCGGTCTACGCCGCGCGCGCCGCCGAGATCACCGACCGCATCAAGGACATCGCCGAGCTGGTGGCGCCCCACGCGGTGCAGCTGGCGCCGCTGCTGGGGGCGGCCCCGCGCACGGCGTTCCATCCGCCGTGCACGCTGCAGCACTGGCAGGGCCTGCGGCCCCTGTCGGAGCGCCTGCTCGGCGAGCTGGGGTTCACGCTCGAGCCCTTTGCGCAGGCGCACCTGTGCTGCGGGTCGGCCGGCGCCTATTCGGTGCTGCAGCCGGAAATCTCGAGCAGCCTGCGCGAGCGCAAGCTGGCCGAGATCGGCCGCACCGGCGCGCAGATCATCATGTCGTCGAACATCGGCTGCATCGGCCATCTGCAGGGCGGCACCGAGGTGCCGGTGCGGCACTGGGTCGAGGTGGTGGACGAGCGCCTCGCGGCCGGCCGGCCGGGCTGAGGCCGCCGCCGCGGCAGCCACGCAAGGAAAAAAGCGCCCCGGTCGGGGCGCTTCGTCATCCGGCCTGCGCCGAACCTCAGAACGAAACCGTGGCGGTCGCGTAGTAGGCGCGGCCGGGTTCGTTGTAGGTGGCCGCGCCCGCGCTGCTGGCGTTGCCCTCGCGATAGAGGCGCTTGTCGAACAGGTTGCTCACGCCGACGCGGAAACGCAGGTTCTTGTTGACTTCGTAGCCCGCGCTCAGGCCGACCAGCGCGTACGGGCTGATCTCCTGGCGGCCTTCGTCGACCAGCGTGACGCCGGTGCGCACGTTGGTGCTCGGGCCCACCTGCTTGCCGTAGTAGGTCACGTTGGCCTGGAACGACAGCTGCGGCGTGTAGAACCAGTCGAGCGTGCTGTTGATCGTGTACTTCGGGATCACGCTCAGCGGCTCGCCCGTGCTCTTGGTCTTGGACTGGATCATGTAGGTGAAGTTGGTGTTCCAGTCCAGCGTGCGGGCCAGGGGAATGAAGAGGTTGCCCTCGAAGCCCTCGACCACGGCGCGGCCGGAGTTGGTCCATTGCAGCACGCGTGCGCCATTGGCCAGGCGGTATTCGACGTCGGTGCCCGCCACGATCTTGTTGCGGTAGTCATTGCGGAAATAGGCCGCGCTGGTGCGCCACGTGCCCGGGTCGTACTCGAAGCCGATTTCCTTGTTGACGCTGGTCTCGGGGGTGAGGTCATTGTTGCCGACCAGGTAGCAGCCGTTGGTGTTGGTCTGCGAGGCCAGGCAGCCGTTGCCGCGGCTGTAGAGCAGGTAGTTCGGGTTGGACTGGTACAGGTTCGGGGCCTTGTAGGCGCGTGCGATGCCGCCCTTGATCTTGAAGGCCTCGGTCACCGCATACGAGGCGTTCAGGCTCGGGCTCCAGTTGTTGCCGAATTCGCTGTTGTGATCGAGGCGCACGCCCGGCGTCAGCATCAGGCGCGGGTTGATCTCGATGTTGTCTTCCACGAACAGCGCGTAGCTGGTCTGCTTGGCCTTGGTGTTGCGGCCGTCGGCGGCGGTGCCGCCGATGGTGCCGCCGGTGTAGGTCTGGCGCAGGCCGCTCGGATCGTCGAGCGTTTCGCGCAGCCATTCCACGCCCACGGTGGCGACCTGCTCGAAGCCGAGCTTGAACGGCACATTGGCCTCGGCCGTGGCGCGCCAGTTCTTCAGGCGCGCGGTGGCGAAACCATCGTCGATCGGCCGGCCTTCGGGGCCGCCGGCCAGACCTTCCTGGATGCGCGAATTGCGCGTGTAGTCGTAGCCCAGCGAGGCGCGCGTCGTGCCCCAGTCGTAGGTGCCGCGGTGCGTCAGGGAATAGTTCTCGCGGTACATGATGTTGGTCTCTTCACCGTACAGGCTGTCGGTGAAGCTGTCCGCGGTGTTGTTCATCGTGTCGCCGGCGTACAGATTGCCCTGGCGGCTGTAGCCGAGGTCCAGGTCGAAGGTGTTCTGCGCGTTGGCCTTCCACGAGAAGAGGGCGTTCATGTCCTGGTTGATGACGCCTTCGCGGCCGGAGGTGCTGACGAAACCGCCATCGGTGAGCGCGGCGTGGCCGGCGTTGATGTCCTTGGCGTCCGGGTTGGTCTTGTTGTAGTTGCCGTACACGCGCATCGACAGCGATTCGCTCAGGGGGCTGGCCAGGCTCACGTTCACCCGGTTGGTGTTGCCTTCCTTGCTGTCTTCGGGCTGGTTCAGGTAGTAGGTGATCGAGCCGCTGGGCTTGTCGGTGGGGCGCTTGGTGATGATGTTCACCACGCCGCCCATCGCGCCCGAACCGTAGCGCGCCGCGGCCGGTCCGCGGATCACCTCGATGCGTTCCACTTCCTCGGCCGGCACCCAGTTGGTATCGCCGCGCGTGTCGCGGTCGCCGTTCCAGCCGTAGCGCACGGAATTGCGCGAGCTCACCGGCTTGCCGTCGATCAGGATCAGGGTGTTTTCCGGGCCCATGCCGCGGATGTCGATCTGGCGGTGATTGCCGCGCGCGCCGCTGGCGCTGTTGCCCGTGAGGTTCACGCCGGGCTCGCGCCGGATGATGTCCGACAGGTCATTGGCCGGCGGGCGGCGCTGGATGTCCTCGGCCGTGATGACCGACACCCCCAGGGACTGCTTCACTTCTTCCTCGGCCGTGCCGAGCACCTGCACCGTGGCCATTTCCTGGACCTGCGAGGGATCCTGCACCTGGGTGGCCTGGGCATGGGCGAGACCGGTCCAGGCCATCAGGATGGCGGCGGTGGCGTAGTGTAGGGGATACCTGCGGGGGGACATACCTGACTCTCCGTGTGCGGCGCACGCGCAGGCGCGATGCACGCATCGGCCGCGTCGATTTGCCATTCAATTAAGAATGATTTCTAATAACATTTGTTTTCAAGATTCTGTCAGTAATTGGACGGCCGTATCTTTGTGTGCTCACCAACCGCCTTTGCGGTGCACCCAAAGCGGGCACGCCTCAGACACTTTTCTCTCATGCCGATGTCTTTCCCGACCGCCGATTCCGGCCGGGCGCGCGCGCATGCCGCGCCCGTCGATGCCCCTGCCGTGGATCGCCAGATCCTGCAGACCGCCGCCGACCACTACCTGACCGCGCCGGGCGCCCACCGCCCGGTGTTCGAGGGGGTGTTCGAGGTGAGCCAGCTCGAGCCTGGCGTGGTGGCACACCGGATCGACGTGCGCGACGTGCAGGGCAGTTCGGTGCGGGCCACGCTCAAGCCGGCGCTGCGCATCGGCTTCACCATCGGCGGCTACGCCAACCTGGGCATCGGCTATCGCGCGCTGCCGACCGGCCCGGGCCGCGGCGCGCCGGTGACGGCATGGATGATGGCGCTCAACGAGCCGGCGATGTTCACGCGGCAGTCACGGCGCGGCGACGTGGAGCGCACGGTCGACCTGGCGTTCAGCCACACCTGGCTGGCCGATCATTTCGGCGACGACAGCGCGATGCTGGGTTTCGCGCGCAACCATCTGGCGCTGCAGACCTGGGCACCGTCGGCCCAGGCGCTGGCCAATGTCGAGCAGATGCTGCGTCCGCCCGCGCTCGACGCGGCGACGACCCGGCTGTATCTGCGTGCGCGTGCGCTGGACCTGCTGGTGGAGGCGGCGGTGCAGCTGGGCCAGGCGCAGACCGAGGGCGACCCGGCCCAGGCCGGGCTCGGCAAGCGCGACTGGCTGCGCATGCGCACGGTGCGCGACCTGCTGGAGAGCGGCGAGGCCGATCATCTGTCGCTCGGCGAGATCGCGCAGCGCGCCTGCGTCAGCATCAACACGCTGCAACGCCATTTCCGTGCGGCCTGGGGCTGCACGGTGTTCGAGTTCCTGCGTGAGGCGCGCCTGCAGCGCGCGCGGGTGGCGCTCGAGCGCGACGGGGTGAGCGTGGCCCAGGCGGCCTGGCTGGCCGGCTATGGCAGCGCGGCCAATTTCGCCACCGCCTTCCGGCGCCACTACGGCGTGTCGCCGGGACAGTTGCGCGCGCATCTGGGTGCGCCGCTCGGCGCGGGCCAGGCCGCCGGGCAGGGCGCCTGCCAGGGCGCCGGCTAGCGCGCTGCCCGAGGCGGCGCGGCCGGGGCGGGCGGATGCGCCCGGCCCGCGGCCGCGGGCCGGTTCATTCGACGGCCTTGACCATGTCCTCGAGCACCTTCTTGGCGTCGCCGAACACCATCATCGTGCCGTCCATGTAGAAGAGTTCGTTGTCCAGGCCGGCATAGCCGGCCGCCATCGAACGCTTGTTCACGATCACGTTGCGGGCGCGATAGGCCTCCAGAATGGGCATGCCGGCGATGGGCGAGTTGGGGTCGTTCTTGGCCGCCGGGTTGACCACGTCGTTGGCGCCCAGGATCAGCGCCACGTCGGTCTGCGAGAACTCGCCGTTGATTTCGTCCATCTCGAACACCTGGTCGTAGGGCACCTCGGCCTCGGCCAGCAGCACGTTCATGTGGCCCGGCATGCGGCCCGCCACCGGATGGATGGCGTACTTCACCGTCACGCCTTTTTCGCCCAGCTTGGCCGCCAGTTCCTTGAGCGCGTGCTGCGCGCGCGCCACCGCCAGCCCGTAGCCGGGCACGATGATCACGCTTTCGGCGTTGGCCAGCAGGAACGCGGCATCCTCGGGGCTGCCCGCCTTGACCGGCCGCTGCTGCGCCTCGCCCGCCGCGGCCGCCGTGCCCGGCGTCGCGCCGAACCCGCCCAGCAGCACGTTGAAGAACGAGCGGTTCATCGCCTTGCACATGATGTAGGAGAGGATGGCGCCCGACGAGCCCACCAGCGAGCCGGCGATGATGAGCATGGGATTGTTGAGCGAGAAACCGATCCCGGCGGCGGCCCAGCCCGAGTAGCTGTTGAGCATCGACACCACCACCGGCATGTCGGCGCCGCCGATCGGGATGATGATGAGCACCCCCAGCACGAAGGCGATCAGGGTCATCAGCACGAACGGCAGCCAGGCCTGGGTGGCCATGAACCAGAAGCCGCACGCCAGCATGGCCAGCGCCAGCGCCAGGTTGATCAGGTGCTGGCCGGGGTAGACCACGGGCGCGCCCTGGAACAGCCGGAACTTGTATTTGCCGGAGAGCTTGCCGAACGCGATGACCGAGCCGGAGAAGGTGATCGCGCCGACGAAGGTGCCGATGAAGAGCTCGAAGCGATTGCCGGTGGGGATGGGCGCGCCGCGCACGGCGATGCCGAAGGCGTGCGGCTCGGCCACCACGGCCACCGCGATGGCCACGGCGGCCAGGCCGATCATGCTGTGCATGAAGGCCACCAGCTCGGGCATCTTGGTCATTTCGACGCGACGTGCCATCAGCGTGCCGATGCTGCCGCCGATCAGCAGGCCCAGCACCACCCAGCCCAGGCCGATCGTGGCCGCGCCGCCGCCGGCCAGGCTGTGGATCAGCGCGCCGGTGGTCAGCACCGCGATGGTCATGCCGGCCATGCCGAAGGCATTGCCCAGCCGCGAGGTGTTGGGATGGGACAGTCCCTTCAAGGCCTGGATGAAGCAGACCGAGGCGATCAGGTAGAGCAGGGTGACGAGATTGAGCGAGATCATTTCGCACCCTCCCGCGCCGGCTTGCGGTCTTTCTTCTTGAACATCTCGAGCATGCGCCGCGTGACGAGGAAGCCGCCGAACACGTTGACCGCCGCGAGCGCCACGGCCAGCACGCCCATCGCGCGCGCCAGCCCGCCTTCGGTGAGCGCGGCCGCCAGCATGGCGCCCACGATGATGATGGCCGAGATCGCGTTGGTGACCGCCATCAGCGGCGTGTGCAGCGCGGGGGTGACGTTCCAGACCACGTGGTAGCCGACATAGACCGCCAGCACGAAGATGATCAGGTTGACGAGGGTGGGGTTGATGGCTTCCATGATCAGGTCCTCCGCAAGACCTGGCCGCCTTCGACCACCAGGCAGGCCGCTACGATTTCGTCGTCGCGCCTGATGGCGAGCGTGCCTTCGGCGTCGACGATGAGCTTGATGAAGTCGAGCAGGTTGCGCGCATAGAGCGCCGAGGCGTCGGTGGCGAGCAGGCCCGGCAGGTTGGTCAGGCCGATCAGCGTCACGCCATGGACCTGCACGATCTCGCCCTTGACCGACAGCGGGCAGTTGCCGCCGCGCTCGACCGCCAGGTCGACGATCACCGAGCCCGGCTTCATGGCCGCGACCGTTTCCGCGCTGACCAGCGTGGGCGCGGGCCGGCCGGGGATCAGCGCGGTGGTGATCACGATGTCGGCCTCGCGGCAGCGCTCGGCCACGCGCTGGGCCTGGCGCGCCATCCAGGCCGGGGGCATCGGGCGCGCATAGCCGCCCGTGCCCTGGGCGATCTCGCGTTCCTCGTCGGTCTCGAAGGGCACGTCGATGAACTTGCCGCCGAGCGATTCGATCTGCTCGCGCGCGGCGGGCCGCACGTCGGAGGCTTCGACCACCGCGCCCAGGCGCCGCGCCGTGGCGATGGCCTGCAGCCCCGCCACGCCGGCGCCCAGCACCACGACGCGCGCGGCCTTGAGCGTGCCGGCGGCCGTCATCATCATCGGGAACAGGCGGCCATAGTGGTTGGCGGCCAGCAGCACCGCCTTGTAGCCGGCCAGGTTGGCCTGCGACGACAGCACGTCGAGGCTCTGCGCCCGCGTGATGCGCGGCGCGGCCTCGAGCGCGAAGCCGGTGATGCCGGCGGCGGCGAGACGCTCGAGCTGCGCGGCGTCGAACGGATCGAGCATGCCGGCCAGCACCGCGCCGGCGCGCATGTGCACGAGCTCGGCGACATCGGGTGCGCGTACCTTCAGCACCAGGGCCTGGCCGAATGCCGTGGCGGCATCGGCGAGCGTGGCGCCGGCCGCCTCATAGGCACTGTCCGGATAATGCGCGGCCAGGCCTGCGCCGCGCTCGACGATTACTGCGTGACCGCTGGCGACGTACTTCTTGACCGTCTCCGGCGTTGCTGCGACACGGGTTTCCCCGTCTCGGGTTTCTTTTGGTATCCCGATCTGCATCGACGCTCCTCCTCGCAAGGCTGTGCGTAGTTATACACGAGGGGGAGCGTGCGGCGGCCCCGGCTTTGTGGGCAGTGCAATATCGCGGGGCCTGCGCCGCCGCGCGCGGCGCGCATAAAAAACGCCCCTTGAGCCAGGCTCAAGGGGCGATAGGGGCGATGCGCGGTCCGCCGCACCGCACGCACACAGAACGTCCGGCGTCAGGCCGTCTGCGCGCGCGTCCAGTCGATCAGCGCGATGGTCAGTTCGCGCAGATCATTTTTCAGACGGTCGTAGTTGTCGCTGGGACGCAGCGACACTTCGTCCATGTAGAGCTTGCGGTTGATCTCGATCTGCAGGCTGTTGCGGCCATCGGCCGGACGGCCGAACGCGCGCACCAGTTCCACGCCCTTGTAGGGATCGTTCACGGTGACGTTGTAGCCGCGTTCGCGCAGCCAGGCCGCCACGAATTCGCGGAACGACGGGTCGCTGGTGGCGCCATCGCGATCGCCCAGCACGAAATCGGGGTGCACGAGGCCCGGCTTGTCGGTCGCATAGGCGCCGGCCACGCTGGGCATCGAGTGGCAGTTGATGTGCCAGACCTTGCCGAAGCGGGCGTGGGCCCGGTCGATCAGGGTGGCCAGCTGGGCGTGATACGGCTTCCAGCAGGCATCGATGCGATGGCGGATCTCGGCCACGCTCAGCTTGCGGTCGTACAGCGGCGTGCCGTCGTCGAGCATGCGCCAGATCAGGCCCTTGCCCAGGCGCACCTTGGGCGACTCGGCGATGGCGTCGGGCCAGGCTTCGTCGAGCAGCAGCTGGTCGATCTCGTCGGCGCCGCGGTTGGCGTCGATGTAGGCGCGCGGAAAGCTGGCGCCCAGCAGCGGCACGCCCAGGTCCACGGCATCGCCCCACAGGTCATCCACCCACGTGTCCTCGGCGGTGCGCAGCGCGCCGAAACCGACCGCGGGCGCAAAATCCGGCGGGTACGTCGTGCCGCTGTGCGGCGAGTCCAGCACCAGGGGCGCGCAGACGGGCGTATCCGGATAGTTGGGCGGCGAGTCGAGTCGATAGGACAGAGGCTTGATGATAGGCATGACGAGGTGGGTGCTACGGAAAAGGGGGAAGGCCCGCCGCCCGACGGCGGCGGGCCCGATCGCTCAGTCGATCTTCACATTGGCTTCTTTGGCGATGCGCTTGTTCTTCGCGATCTCGGCAGCGATCTGCTGCGAGAACTCGGCAGGCGTATTCGCCACGGGCGCGGCGCCCAGGCCCTCGAGGCGCGACTTCACGTCGGCTTCGGCGCTGGCCTTGACGACGGCAGCGTGCAGCTTTTCGAGGATCGGGGCCGGCAGCTTGGCCGGGGCCACCAGGCCGAACCACGACGAGTCGTTCACCGGCGCCAGGCCGGCTTCGGCGAAGGTCGGCACGTTCGGCAGGGCGGCGACGCGCTGGGGCGCGGCGACGGCCAGCGCGATCAGGGCGCCGTTCTGGATGTGCGGCAGCGAGGAGGGCAGGTTGTCGTACAGCACGTCGACCTGGCCGGCCAGCGTGTCGTTCAGGGCCGGGCCCACGCCACGGTAGGGCACGTGCATCAGGTCGGTGCCCGAGGCCATCTTGAACATCTCGCCCATCATGTGCGAGACCGAGCCGTTGCCGGCCGAGGCGTAGGTCAGCTTGCCCGGCTCTTTCTTGGCCAGCGCGATGAAGTCGGCCATGGTCTTGGCCGGCACCTTCGGGTTGACGGTCATGACGTTGGGCACGGCGGCCAGGTTCGAGATCGGCGTGAAATCCTTCTCGGCGTCGAACGGCAGGTTGTGATAGATGGCCGGGTTGATGCCGTGCGTGCTGACGGTGGCGATGCCCAGCACGTAGCCGTCCGGGGCGCTCGAGGCCACGAAGGCGCTGCCGATCGAACCGCCGGCGCCGCCGCGGTTTTCCACCACCACGGTCTGGCCCAGTTCCTTGCCGAGCTTGTCGGCGAACAGACGGCCGACGATGTCGGTGGTGCCGCCGGGCGGGAAGGGCACGATCAGGCGGACGGGTTTGTTGGGATAGCTGTCTTGTGCTTGGGCGACGCCGGCGGCAAACGGCGAGGCGAGAACGGCAGCGGTCAGGGACAGGCCCAGAATGACATTGCGGCGTTGCATGAGTGAGTTTCCCCTGTAGGAAATGGAATACGGATGCGTGAGCAAACCGGTCGATTCTGGAAGGGCGGCCGCATTTGCACAAACGAAAGATTCTCCGTAAGCTATTCCTTTTACTCATGCCAGATGTGTAAACAAATCTGGCCGTATTGCGAAGTATGCGCCGTTTCTGTCCATCGCTGACCGATCTGCAGGCCTTCGAAGTGGCTGCCAGACATAGCAGTTTTACCCGCGCGGCCCAGGAGCTCTGCGTGACGCAGGGCGCCGTCAGCAAACAAGTGAAACATTTGGAAGAGTTCGTCGGGGTCGAGCTATTCCTGCGGATCAGGCAAGGCCTCGTCCTCACCGAGGCTGGCCGCAGCTACCTGAAGAAGGTGCAGGCCGGGCTGTCGCAGATCGAGGCCGCCACGGTCGAACTGATCGCGCACCAGGGCCGCGGCGGCACGCTGCATCTCACGGCCATGCCCACCTTCGGCGCGCGCTGGCTGATTCCGCGGCTCACGGCCTTCAACCGGCTGCGGCCCGACATCCATGTGGAATTCCTGCCGCACCGCCAGGGCTATGATTTCTCCACGCCCGAGCTCGACGCGGCCGTGCGTTTCGGCGAAGGCATCTGGCCAGGCAGCGGCGCCGACTACATCGTGGGCCGCGAGATCCTGCCGGTCTGCAGCCCGCGGCTGGTCGGCAGCGGCTGTGCCGAGGCCGCGGATCTGCTGCGCTATCCGCTGCTGCACCACACCTCGGCGCTGGAAGGCTGGTTCGAGTGGTTCGAGCAGGCCGGCTGCGACACGCGCCGCAGCCTCGAGGGCGCGCGCTTCGACCAGTATTCGCTGCTGTCGCAGGCGGCCGCCGCTGGCTTCGGCATCGCGCTGATCCCGCGCTGCCTGATCGAAGACGAGCTGCGCGACGGCAAGCTGGTGGTGCCGATCCAGCTGCCGATCCGGGCCCGCCAGGGCTATTACCTCTGTTATCCGGAGCAGAAGGCCAACCTGCCCACCCTGCAGGCCTTCCGCGCCTGGCTGATGGAAGTCTCGCGCGCGGCCGAGCCCGTGCCCGAGGCCGCCGCGGCCGCACTAAAATAGCGTCATCATGCTGCATACCTCCACCAAGAAAGGCCGTGTCGTGGTCGGGATGTCGGGCGGGGTCGATTCGTCGGTCACGGCCTGGCTCCTCAAGCAACAGGGCTATGAGGTCGTCGGCCTGTTCATGAAGAACTGGGAAGACGACGACGACTCCGAATACTGTTCCACCCGCCAGGATCTGCTCGATGCGGCCAGCGTCGCCGACTTGGTCGGCGTGGAGTTCGAGTACGTCAATTTCGCCGCCGAATACAAGGATCGCGTGTTCGCGGATTTCCTGCGCGAGTACTCCGCGGGTCGCACGCCCAATCCCGACGTGCTGTGCAACGCCGAGATCAAGTTCAAGGCCTTTCTCGACCACGCCATGGCGCTGGGCGCCGAGCACATCGCCACCGGGCACTACGCGCGCGTGCGCGCGGTCGAGGGCCCCGGCGGCACCGAGCATCAGCTGCTCAAGGCGCTCGACGCCTCCAAGGACCAGAGCTACTTCCTGCATCGCCTGAACCAGGCGCAGCTGTCGCGCACGCTGTTTCCGCTGGGCGAGCTGCACAAGACCGAGGTGCGCCGCATCGCGCACGAGATCGGCCTGCACAACGCGGCCAAGAAGGATTCCACCGGCATCTGCTTCATCGGCGAGCGTCCTTTCCGCGAGTTCCTCAACCGCTATCTGCCGACCGCGCCGGGGCCCATCCTCACGCCGGAAGGCAAGCGCGTGGGCACGCATCATGGCCTCTCGTTCTACACGCTGGGGCAGCGCAAGGGCCTGGGCATCGGCGGCGTGAAGGGCCGCCAGCGCGACGACGGCACGGCCGACGCCTGGTACTCGGCGCGCAAAGACCTCGAAAACAACACGCTTTACGTGGTTCAGGGCCACGACCATCCGTGGCTGCTGTCCGACGCCCTGACGGCGCAGGACGTGAGCTGGGTGGCGGGCCGTGCGCCCGAGGCGCGCGGCTATGGCGCCAAGACGCGCTATCGTCAGGCCGACGCGGCCTGCACGCTGGCGGGCGCCGAGGGCGACGGTTTCTCGCTGCAGTTCGCGCAGCCGCAATGGGCTGTCACACCCGGACAGTCCGCGGTGCTTTACGATGGCGAGGTTTGTCTGGGCGGCGGCATCATCGTCTAGACGCAGCAGGATCAGCGGCGCCGGACCTCGGGGGAGGGCGCGCTGCGACGGGGCCCGCCAGTCATGGCAGGCCCCGATTTTTCATAAGACCTAAATCGAGGGAGAGTGTGGTGGACGTAACGTTGGTGGTGTGCCTGTTGGCGCTGGGCGCCGTGGTGGGTTTCGCGGCGGGGCTGCTGGGCATCGGGGGAGGCATGCTGCTGGTGCCGTTTCTCACGATGCTCTTCACCTGGCAGGGCATGCCGCCCGAACTGGTGGTGCACGTGGCGATCGCCACCTCCATGACCTCGATCCTCTTCACCTCCGTGTCCAGCGTGCGTGCGCACCAGAAGAAGGGCACGATCAACTGGAAGATCGTCGGCGCGATGGCGCCCGGCATCATCGTGGGCGGCCTGATCTCGGGCGGTGCGGTGTTCGCCGCGCTCAACACCGGCTGGCTGTCGCTGGTGTTCGCGCTGTTCGTGGGCTACTCCGGCTGGAGCATGCTGCGCAACAAGAAGCCCAAGCCCACGCGCCAGATGCCCGGCATCGTCGGCACCTCGGCGGCCGGCGCCGGCATCGGCTTCATGTCGGGCCTGGTGGGCGCGGGCGGCGGCTTCCTGTCGGTGCCGTTCATGGTCTGGTGCAACGTGGCGCTGCACAGCGCCGTCTCGACCTCGGCCGCGCTGGGCTTTCCGATCGCGCTGGCCAACAGCGTGGGCTACATCATCTCCGGCCTGAACGAGGTCGCGAGCCGCCCCGGCATGCTGGGCTTCATCTACTGGCCGGCGCTGCTGGCGCTGATCTGCACCAGCGTGCTGACCGCGCCGATGGGCGCGCGCATGGCGCACCGCCTGCCGGTGGCCACGCTCAAGCGCGTGTTCGCCTGCCTGCTGTTCGGGCTGTCCGCCTACATGCTGTTCAAGGCCTGGCAGGCCTTCGCCTGAGCGTGGCGGGCCCGGCCCACGCGCCCCGCCACGGCCCCGCGCGGGCACCGTGGCGGGGCGTTTTTCATGGGGCCGCGGCGCGGCCAGAAAAAAGCCCCGGCGCGCCTTTTGGGCGGTCCGGGGCATTGTCGCGCCAGCGTCTGGCGCGGCGCCGGTCAGGCGGCGGGCGGCACCGTGTCGATGAACGACTGGCGGGCGCTGAGCTTGTCGAACAGGCGGGTCAGGTTGGGCTGGGCGTCGCGCCATTGCAGGTCGGCAAAGCGCAGGTCGAGGTAGCCCAGGGCGCAGCCCACGGCGATGTCGGCCAGCGTGTAGTTCACGCCCATGCAATGGACGTTGTCGCCCAGGCTGTTGTCCATGGCGTCGAGGCTGGCGCGGATCTTGCCGTACTGGCGTTCGATCCAGGCGGCGCTGCGCTCGCTTTCGGGGCGCTTGCGCTCCTGCACGATGGTGACGCCGGCGTCGAGCACGCCGTCGGCGATGGCTTCCCAGCACTTCACCGCGGCGCGGTCGCGGCCCGATTGCGGGATCAGGCGAGCCACCGGCGAAAGCGTGTCGAGGTATTCGACGATGACGCGCGAATCGAACAGCGCGCCGCCGTCTTCCATCACCAGGCAGGGAATCTTGCCCAGCGGATTGAACTGCTGGATCTGCGTTTCGGGCGACCAGACATTTTCGAGCTCAAGCTGGTAATCCAGCTTTTTCTCCGCCATGACGACGCGAACTTTGCGCACGTAGGGACTGGTCAGCGAGCCGATGAGTTTCATTTTTGTGAGGCGTAGTCGAAAGCGGCCGCAGTATAGCGCAGGAGCGGCCCCGCTGCGGCGGGGCGCCGGGTGCCACCGGGCCACATTGTTACAGAAGGGCGGATGATAAAATCGGAGCCCGCTTCCAACCGCTATTTTTCCAACATCATGCAGATTGCTGACCAGCTTACCCAACTCAATGCCCTTTCGCCACTGGACGGGCGCTATGCGTCGCGCGGCGACGCGCTGCGGGGGCTGCTGTCCGAAGCAGGCTTCATGGCTCACCGAGTCGAGGTCGAAGTGGCCTGGCTGGTGGCGCTGTCGGATGCCGGCCTGCCCGAGCTGCCGGCCTTCTCGCCGGCCGCGCGCGAGCGCCTGGCGCAGTTGGTGCGCGACTTCTCCGAAAAGGATGCCGAGCGCATCAAGGACATCGAACGCGTCACCAACCACGACGTGAAGGCCGTCGAGTACTGGCTCAAGGAGCGCGTGGCCGATGACGCCGAGCTGGCCCGCGCCGCCGAGTTCATCCACTTCGCCTGCACCTCCGAAGACATCAACAACACCTCGCACGCGCTGATGCTGACGCGTGCGCGCGATCAGGTCGTGGTGCCGCGCCTGAACGACATGGTGGCCAAGCTCACCGCGCTGGCCACGGCCAATGCCGAGCAGCCCATGCTGTCGCGCACCCACGGCCAGCCGGCCAGCCCGACCACGCTGGGCAAGGAATTCGCCAACGTCGCCGCGCGCCTGGCGCGCGCCGTCGCCGCCATCGAGGCGGTCGAGCCGCTGGCCAAGCTCAATGGCGCGGTGGGCAACTACAACGCGCACCTGTCGGCCTATCCCGAAATCGACTGGCCCGAGTTCAGCCGCAAGGTGCTGGCCGGCCTGGGCCTCACGCAGAACCGCCACACGATCCAGATCGAGCCGCACGACTGGATGTCGGCGATGTTCGACGCCGTGGCGCGCGCCAACGTGATCGTGCTCGATCTCGACCGCGACATCTGGGGCTACATCGCCCTGGGCTACTTCAAGCAGCGCCTGAAGGAAGGCGAGGTCGGCTCCTCGACCATGCCGCACAAGGTCAACCCGATCGACTTCGAAAACTCCGAAGGCAACCTGGGCCTGGCCAACGCCGTGCTGCGCCATCTCTCCGAGAAGCTGCCGGTGTCGCGCTGGCAGCGCGACCTGACCGACTCCACCGTGCTGCGCAACCTGGGCGTGGGCCTGGGCTACTGCCTGGTGGCGTGGGATTCGTGCATGCGCGGCCTGGGCAAGCTCGAGGTCAACGCGGCCGCCATCGACGCCGACATCGACGCGGCCTGGGAAGTGCTGGCCGAGCCCGTGCAGACCGTGATGCGCCGCTACGGCCTGCCGCAGCCCTATGAGCAGCTCAAGGCGCTGACGCGCGGCAAGGGCATCACCGAAGAGGCCCTGCGCGAGTTCATCACCGGCCTGGCGCTGCCCGAAGACGCCAAGGCGCGCCTGCTCGCCATGACGCCGCGCAACTACATCGGACTGGCCGCCAAGCTCGCCCTGACGGTATAGTGAGGCCCACGCTGGCCGGCCCGCGGGGGCCCGCCAGCGTGACCGACTGCCGTTCCAGGAGAGAGCCTCATGAAGAAGTTGTCCGCGATTGCCGCGCTCGTCTGTACGTCGCTGGCGCCGCTGATGGTTGCGCCGGCCCATGCCCAGTTTGCCAAGGCCGAAGACGCCGTCAAATACCGCGAATCCGCATTCAAGCTGATCGCTTCGCACTTCGGCCGCATGCAGCCGGTGGTGCGTGGCCAGGCCCCGTACGACGCCGCCCAGATCAAGGCGAACGTCGCGGTGCTCAAGACGCTGGCCGCCCTGCCGTGGGCCGCGTTCGGCCCGGGCACGGAAGGCGGCGACGCCAAGCCCGAGATCTGGAGCAACGCCGACGACTTCAAGGCTAAGCAACAGCGCCTGATCGACAACGTCGACAAGCTGTCGGTGGCCGCCGATTCGGGGGATCTCGACAAGGTCCGCGCCGCCTTCGGCGACGTGGGCGCGAGCTGTAAGGCCTGTCACGACGCCTACCGCAAGAAGTAAGCGGCGCGTCGCATGGCACAACGCCCCGGCTGCAGCGATGCAGCCGGGGCGTTGTCTTTGGGCGTCGCCCGGTATCAGTAGGCGGGCACGACCTCGAGCGTGCGCAGCCACAGCACCAGTCCGGTGATGCCCCCCGCCAGCAGCAGGGCGGTCACGCGCACGCCCCAGCCATCGCGGGCCGCAGGCGCATCGCCCGGCAACTCGTGCACCGGCGCATCGCCGTTGATCATGGCCCGCACCAGGCGCTTGCGCCGCACCACCGCATACCACGCGACGGCCAGCAGGTGCAGCGCGAGCAGACCGTAGATGATCCATTCGTTCTGCTTGTGCAGGCGCGTGAGCAGGCTGGCGGTGTCTTCGCTCGCGTAGCCGTAGAGCGGCCCCTGGATCATGATGTCATCGGTGGTGAACAGGCCGCTCGTGGCCTGGAAACCCAGCACCAGCAGCATGGCGACCACCGAGAGCGCGCCCAGCGGATTGTGGCCTGCGTAGCGCTTGCCGCGCAGATACTGCATGAGGGCGCCCGGGCCGCGCACGAACTGCGCGAAGCGCGCGTAGCGCGGGCCGATGATGCCCCAGATCAGGCGGAACAGGATCAGGCCAAAGGTGGCCAGCCCGAACCGCACGTGCCAGTCCATATAGAGGCCCCCCAGCTTCACGGTCACCAGGGCGCCGATCACACAGGCGGCGAGCGCCCAGTGAAAGAGGCGGGTGGGCAGATCCCAGATGCGAACGACGGAGGCGGACATGGCGTGACGGGGGAGGCGGAGGATCGCCGCACTTTATCACGCAGGCATGCCGGTCTGGATGGGGGCTGAGCGAGGCGGATCAGGCGGCCGGCACCGAGGGTGACGGGCCCGGACACGCCTCGCGGCCGCCGGGGTTTCAGGCGCCGACGCGCACCGATTCGATGTGATGCACGTGCTCGTGGCGAAAGCGGATGCGCTCGGCCTTGGCATTGCGACCGGCACGCACCAGTTCGGTGGTGTAGGTCGTGGTGCCGTTGTACGGCGCGTTGTAGATCACTTCCGCACGGATGGCGGGGCCATCGGCGAGCTTGAGCAACACCACGTCGCCCACGTTGATGGGCTTGCCGTCGAGGTTCGATTCATCGGTACGGCGGATCAGGTTGTTCAGGTTGAACTGCGTATTCATAAGGATTTCCTTGTTCAAGTTCTAGTTGTGGAAACCGTGCCTGGCGGTCCACGCAGCACGGCGGGCGCCGTGGCGGGACCGGACGAGCCGGTGGTTGGCCGCCGCAACGCGTCGGGGGAGTCGAAGCGTTGACGGGCCAGTCCGCGCAGGGTGACGGGACTGTCGGCCGGTGATCCGACGCGAGCCTGGCGGCTGGCGCGTGCGGATCGGGCCCGACGGGGCGGGTTGGACCTGTCGGGCGAGAGTGCGTCGTGGCCGGAAGGGGCCGCGTCCGCGGGATTGGGAGCAGGGCGCGCAACGTGCGCGCCTTGGACGTCGTCGCTCTGCCAGGCATCGGCCGGGCGGGGCGAACGGGCAGGCATGCCTGCGGATCGGATGGCGCGGTGGCCGCTTGCCGGCGTCGTGATGCCTGGGGCAAGCAGGAGCCGCGCGGCTCGCTGCCGGCATGCTCCGAGAGACATGCCGCAGATGAAGCCGGAGCGCCTACGAGAGGGCGGCAGACAGGCTTCTTGCGAGGCTTGCCGGGTCGGGCTTCGGGTTATGCGCCGGAAAACTTGGCTTGGCGGGGATGGCGTGGCAGCTCGGGCTCATGCCGGGTAGCCTCAGCGGGCTAGTTCCGCGCCGGGTCTTGCCTGCCGGGTCTTGCCCAATACGCTGGCTTTTCTCGTAATTTTTAAGCCAAGATTGCCATCTTAACGGTAAGGCTTTGTTTTGTCAAGACTTTTGTCGGGGGCGTGTCACAGGGCGCTTCCGAGGCAATAAAGTATTTGCGCGGGCACGCCGGCCGCGACGCTGCGGTAATCTCGATGCAGCCCCTATTTCTTGACGATCTATGCCCATGGGTTTCGCCGGTTCCCGAACGATCTTCGAATGCACGTCTGCGATGCGTTGGCGCGCGCCGTGGCGCCTGGCGGCGTGCGTGCTCGCCGCCCTGGCGCTGGCCGGATGCGTCGACCGCGAGCCGCAACAGCGGGCGGCCTTCATCCACTGGCTCGATGGCCGGGTCGCGCCGATGCAGGGGGCGGTGGCGCCGCCGATGCCGGACGACACGCGCGAGGCGATCGGCGGCTATGCCAGGCACTACGCCGTGATCGAGGCGTTCCAGACCGAGATGACGCAGGCGCTGCGCGTGAGCGGCGAAGCCACGCAACTGCTGAGCGTGCATACGGTGGAAGACCTGCTGGCGCGGCGCGACCGCCTGTTGGCGTTGCGCGCCGAGCTGCACCGCGTGCAGGCCAGCGTGCCCAAGGCGCTGGTCGACGCGCGGCGTGCGAGGGCCGACCTGATCCAGGCGCCCGGCCTCAAGACGGCCTACGACGCCGCCTTCGCGGCCGCGGTGGAACGGCCGGCGCAGGCCCTGCCTCCGCTCTGGCCGCTCATCGAGCCCACGCTCGCCAGCGCGTTGCAGGCCGCCGACTTCATCGCCCTGCGGCAGGGCGAGATCGCTTCCGAGGGCCCGCTCACCCAGGTGCGAGACCCGTCGGTGCGCGACGCCCTGAACGCCCGCCTGGTCGAGCTGAACCTGCATTCGGAGGCGCTGGGCCAGGCGCGTACGCGCTGGTGCGCGTTGGCGCCGGCCGAGTGCACCCCCTGATCGCCGCAATCCCGGCCCCCCGCTTGGCTACAATGGCGCGACCGCGGTTCGCCGCTCCCGGATCCAGACATGAACCAACCCACCTTGCTGCACAGCCGGATCTTCCTGGCGTTGTTGATCGCGGTCACCGCCGCGTTTGCCTGGATCCTGTGGCCGTTCTATGGCGCCGTGTTCTGGGGCACCATCCTCGCCATCATCTTCGCGCCGGTGCACCGGCGCCTGCTCGCGCGCATGCCGACGCGCCGCAACCTGGCCGCGTTCCTGACCCTGCTGATGGTGTTGCTGCTGGTGATCATCCCGCTGATCGCCATCACCGGCTCGCTGGTGCAGGAAGGCGCGAACCTCTATCAGCGCATGAAGTCGGGCAGCCTCAACTTCGGCACCTACTTCCAGCAGGCCATGGACGCCATGCCGGCCTCCGTGCATGACATGCTCGCGCGCTTCGACCTCGCCGACCTCGGCAGCATCCAAGAGAAGCTGTCGGCCGGGGCGATGCAGGCCAGCCAGTTCGTGGCGCAGCAATTGGTGAACATCGGCCAGGACACCTTTCAGTTCCTGATCGGCTTCGGCGTGATGCTCTATCTGCTGTTCTTCCTGCTGCGCGACGGCGCGCACCTGTCGCGCCGCCTGCGCAGCGCGGTGCCGCTCGAAACCCACCAGAAGCAGCACCTGTTCCGCAAGTTCACCACCGTGATCCGCGCCACCGTCAAAGGCAACATCGCCGTGGCGGCGGTGCAGGGCGCGCTGGGCGGCGTGATCTTCTGGGTGCTCGGCATCCAGGGCGCCCTGCTGTGGGCCGTCATCATGGCGTTCCTCTCGCTCTTGCCGGCGGTGGGCGCTGGCCTGATCTGGGCGCCGGTGGCGATCTATTTCCTGCTGACCGGCGCGGTCTGGCAGGGCGTGGTGCTGATCGCGTTCGGCGTGCTGGTGATCGGCATGGTCGACAACGTGCTGCGCCCGATCCTGGTGGGCAAGGACACCAAGCTGCCCGACTACGTGGTGCTGATCTCCACGCTGGGCGGGATGGCGCTGTTCGGCCTGAACGGCTTCGTGATCGGCCCGCTGGTGGCCGCGCTGTTCGTTGCGTGCTGGGATCTGTTCGCTCCGCCGCAGGAAGACCGCAGCGGCGATCCGGTGGTCGAACACACGGCAGCGGCGCAGCGCCGCGCCGAGGCGCTGCCGCCGCCGCGCGACTGAGCCGGCGCGGCGCGCGCACGGGTTGGCGGGCCGCCTCGAGCGGCCCGCGTCGCGTCGACTTGCCGATGCGACGCGGGCGCGGGACAATGCCCAGGTCGGGCGCCGCTTGACCGGGTCACCGCCAGGCGCGCCGCACGTTCGAGGTTGCCATGCTGTTGCCCCCCGCCCATCGCGTCGCGTCGTTCGACGTCGATGCCCAGAAAGGCTTTTCCCCGCTGTGTCCCGATGAGCTGCCGGTGCCCGGCGGCCATGAGATCGTGCCGGAGCTCAACGCCCAGGCGGCGCATGCGTCGCTGCGGCTCGGCTCCAAGGATGCCCACAGTCCGCAGGCCGTCTGGCGCGCCACCCCCGAGCAGCCCATGTTCAGCCCCGTGGCGGGCGCCAACGTCGACATCCGCTGGGCCATGCACTGCGTGCCGGGCACGCCGGGCTTCGAGCTGCTCGACGGGCTGCCCGCGCCGATCGACTACGACTACTTCGTCTGGAAGGGCGTGGAGCCGGACCTGCATCCGTACGGCGCCTGCTATCACGACCTCGCCAGCACGCGCTCCACGGGCGTGATCGAGGTGCTGCGCGCGCGCGGCATCGACACCGTGCTGGTGGGCGGGCTCGCGCTCGACTACTGCGTGAAGAACACGGCGCTGCAGCTGCGCGCCGCCGGCTTCGAGGTGGTCCTCAACCTGGCGGCCTGCCGCGCCATTGCGCCCGACACCGCGCAGGCGGCGCTCGCCGAGTTCGGCGCGGCCGGCATCCGTACCGTCGTCTGCGCCGCGCAGCTGCAGTCCGCGCCCTGATTTTCCGGCGCCGCGTCCGGCCAGCCCCCGCGCCGGCGCGGCGCGCAACGTGCCGACAGGCCCGCCGGGCGGCGGGCGGCACCCGCGGGGGCACAACCAGGAGACCGGCATGTCCGGCAAGAAAATCATCGATCCCCAGCACGAGATCCAGCTGCGCCCGCTCGAGCGCAGCGACCTGCATTTCGTGCATGCGCTCAACAACAACGACGCCATCATGCGGTATTGGTTCGAGGAGCCCTACGAGGCCTACGACGAACTGATGGCGCTCTATGACCGCCACCTGCAGGACCAGACGGAGCGGCGCTTCATCGTGGAGCGCGTCAACGGCCAGATGGTGGGGCTGGTCGAGCTGGTGGAGATCAACCACATCCATCGCCGCGCCGAGTTCCAGATCATCATCGCGCCCAACTTCCAGGGCCAGGGCTACGCCAAGATCGCAACGCGCATCGCGGTGGGCTATGCCTTCCGCGTGCTCAACCTGCACAAGGTCTATCTGGTGGTCGACAAGGACAACCAGGCCGCCGTGCACATCTACCGCGGCTGCGGCTTCTCGGTCGAAGGGGAGTTGCGCGAGGAGTTCTTCTCCAACGGGCGCTATCGCGACGCCTACCGCATGGGCCTGCTGCAGGCCGAACACCTGCGCGCCCACGGCAAGGTGCCCGACCACGCCTCGGTGCTGCGCGACTGGGCGCCGCCCGCCTGAACGGCGAACTCAGGCGCGCGCCGGCTGCAGGCCGATCACCGCCATGCCGGCGAGGGCCAGCAGCGCGCCGGCCACGTCCCAGCGCGTGAGCGCGACGCCGTCGACCACGCGCAGCCAGATCAGCGCGATCACGATGTACATGCCGCCGTAGGCGGCATAGGTGCGGCCCGCGGCGCTCGGATGCAGCGTCAGCAGCCAGGCGAACAGCGCCAGCGACAGCGCCGCGGGCAGCAGCAGCCAGGCCGAGCGGTGCTGTGTCAGCACCAGCCAGGGCAGGTAGCAGCCGACGATCTCGAACAGGGCGGTGACGGCGAACAGGGAAACGAGTTTGGCTGCGGCCAGCATGGGATCGGATTTCCGGGAATGATCGGTGACGGAAGCTTGGTATATAGTGCCGGTACGCGTTGCTGCCCTCAGGAGAAAGCCATGTTCAACCCCAAGATGCTTGCCGGTTTGCTGGTCTTTGCGGCGATGGCCGCGCCGGTCCAGGCCGCGCCGGCCACGACGTTTCTCAACAACTCCATTATCAGCAAAATTCCGAAGCAGGACCGGGCGTCCTTCCGGACGGCGGTCGGCCAGGCGCTGAACGACTCGGCCGATGGCCAGACCACCACCTGGACCAGCACCAGCAACAAGCGCCGTGCCCCGGTCGAGGTGGCCCTCACGCCGAAGCAGACCACCCAGACGCAGAAGGCCGATCGCTGTCGTTTGCTCGACGCGCGCTTTGCGCAGAGCGGCGGCAAGGAAGACTGGTCGTTCTGGTTCTGCCGCCAGGCCGACGGCAGCTGGAAGGCCAGCAGCCACTGAGCCCCGCCCGCGCTCAGGCCGGGTCGTTGAGCGCGCGGCTCCAGGACGAGTCGTCGTGGTCCGATGGCGTATGGCGCTCGTCGGCCAGGATGCTGCGGTTGCGGCCTTCGTCCTTGGCGGCGTAGAGCGCGCGGTCGGCGCGCTTGAGCAGGCGCTGGTAGTCGGGATGGCCGTCGTGGGCGGCCACGCCCACGCTCAGCGTGATGCGCACGTGCGCGCCATCGGGCAACACCATGGCCTTGTCCTCGACCCGACGCCGCAGCGCCTCGGCCACGTTGAACGCCTGGCTCGCGCCCGCGTCCACCAGCACCACCAGAAACTCCTCTCCGCCCAGGCGGAACGTATAGTCGCCGCCGCGGCTGTATGAGGAGATCAGCGAGGCGGTCTGCTGCAGCACCAGGTCGCCCGCGTCGTGGCCGTGTTCGTCGTTGATCGACTTGAAGTGGTCGACGTCGGCCACCAGCACCGCCAGCGGCGCGCCGGTCTTGCGCGCATAGGCCACCTCCTTGCTCATCACCACGTGCAGGTACTTGCGGTTGAGCAGGTGGGTGAGGGTGTCGCGGCCCGACTCCAGGTTGCTCGCCTGCTCGAACAGCTCGTCGATCAGGAACGCGATCGCCTTGGTCGTGTCGCGCACCGCATGCAGCAGCTCGATGCGCTGGCCGGCGGGCTCGGGCGTGGCGCCGGCCTGCTCGAGCCGGGCGTCGATGGTCTCGATGTGGATGCGCGCGTCGCGCGCTTCGGGCGAGCCGTCGAACGCATGCGCGGCCTTGTGTGTGAACCACAGGCCGAACTCCGACTTGCCGAGCCGCGGCAGCTCGCGCCATTGCTGGCCCACCGACAGGCCGAACATCAGCTGGTTCTCCCAATCGAGCAGGGCGGCGCGCTGGCGCTCCTTCTCGGCGCCGACGTTCTGCGACAGGGCGAGCAGCCGGTAGCCTTCCTCCGCGCGTGCATTGCGGTCATGCGAAACGGCGTAGGCATGGCACATCATCTCGATGGCGATCAGCGTCACGTCGTTGATGTACTTCGACGTCTGGATCAGCACGTCGACCGCCACGTCGCGGCTTTCGGCCAGCAGCTCGTGCATGCGCCGGATCAGGGCGCGGGCGCCGCGCATCACCAGGTGCACCGGGATCTCGATGCGCGCATGCACCTCGCCGACGCGCCGCTGGAACGCCACCGCCTCGTCGAACTGGCCCGACGGCGCCGCGGCGAAGACGGCGCGCAGCCAGTCCTGCATCGAGCTGTGCAGCTTGTTGCGCACCAGCTGGTCCGACAGAAAGAAGGCCGCATTCGGATCGGTCAGCATGCGGCTGTAGAAGTAATCGGCCAGCACGGTGGTATTGGCGTCGATGAGGGTCTTGGCCAGCAGCACTTCGGTTTCGGCGTACGGGGAACAGGTGTCTTTCCAGCGCTGGGCTAGGAGTTCGTTGGAGAGCTTGGGCACGGATTCTGATCGATCAAACGGAAACGGGCCCGGCCGTCGCGCGGGCGACGGGGCGGGCAAGGCGGTGTATCGGGGGCGCGGCCCGGGCGGCCGCCGGGAGGGCGGTCGCGGGTCAGGTCATGCCGAATTCGGTGGTGGCGTCGCCGTGTTGCTGGACGACGCGATTGCGGCCATCGCGCTTGGCCTGGTAGAGCAGCACGTCGGTGCGGCGCATCCAGCTCGAGACGGTGTCGCCCGGCGCGAGCATGGACAGGCCGGTGCTGGCGGTGATCACGTGATCGGGATCCATCTCCGCCAGCTTGACCTGGCGCAACTGTTCGGAGAGCAGCTGCGCCAGTTCGTTCGCCTCGTCGAGGCTGCGCTGCACCAGGACCGCGAACTCCTCGCCGCCGACGCGGCCGAACAGGCCGTCGGCGCCTACCGTATCACGGATGATGCTGCCAAAGACGCGCAACACATGATCGCCGACGGCGTGGCCGTAACGATCATTGATGGACTTGAAATGGTCGATGTCGATGAGCAGCAGCGCGTGCTCCTCGTTGCCGGCCTTGCCGATCATGGCGGTGGCGCGCTCGTCGAGCGCGCGGCGGTTCCACAGACCGGTCAGGCCATCGAGGTCACGGTCGTCGCGCAGCCGCGCGATCATGTCGGCCAGGCTCGCCGCCAGCAGCGCCAGCGCGAGGATCAGGCCGGTGAGCACCAGGCTGAGCTGCAGCACCAGCCAGAACGCGGCGCTGCCCAGCACCTGCGGCACGAAAGGCAGCGGCAGGGCCAGGGTCAGCAGCGTGCGCGGGAAGAAACTCAGGCCGAACAGCGCGAAGACCCAGAAGATGGCGCGGTCCAGCGGGGTGGCGCGGGTGGCGCGGCGGATGCGCCAGGCGGCCCCGCACAGCACCACGCCGATGCCGAAGTTGAGGATGTAGGTGCGCGCATTCAGGTGCGGCCGGCCGTAATAGAAATAGGCCACGGCGGCGAAGATCAGCACGCAGACCAGCGCCAGCGTGAGCTCGGCGCGCATGCCGTAGCGGCGCATGATGCCGGCCGTCATGCACGCGATGCTGGCCAGGTAGACGCCCGCCGAGAGCACCGTGTTCAGCCCCGGATCGTCGGGCCAGTTCAGGATCTGCATCACCGCGCCGGTGGCGTAGAGCAGGAAGGCGAGCGCCAGCAACGGCAGATACGACCGGCGGTCGAAGAAGCGCCAGATACAGAGAAACGCACCCGACAGCACCAGGGCAATCGCAGGACTGCCCAAGGTCAGGACTTGAGTGGCGCTCAGGGTGAGAGTCACGGCGGGATTCGGCGTCAGCGCGGCAGATCGGGCTGGAGCAGCGGCAAGCCGGCTGTCCAGGCCTTGCGGCATGCGGGGCGCATGCCGGTGGTCCGAAGCGCGGTTCGCTCAGCGGGCCGCGGGTGCGGCGCGGCAGCCGATGCGCGGCGCGGGGCCCGCGGCTCGGGCGGTTGCGCACGCAATCGTGGTGATCGATGGGAACAGCAAGTGGCGATTCATCATGACTCCCGGAAGTAGCGATGTGCAAACCTGACCGGCGTGTGGCCAGGTTCCGTGCCTCGGTCTTGCAGGTGCCGGGAAGGTGTCTTCGCCGGCGCGCATCCCCAAAATGCGCCGGCATTTCGCGAGCGCATGAATATTCGCAGTAGCTCGAGGGATTATTCCGGACCGCGAAATCGGGTTTCCCGGCGCGGTTCGGCGTTCCCGTGGCATTCGTTTTATTTTTTGTTACAGCGAGGCCTGGAATACGCCCGGATGTTGTGTAACAAGGGGTGATGCAGGCCCGTATCGTAACGCAGTCTCTTCCCGGAATGGAAGCGAATTTCGTAAAAAAGGCCGTAAAAATGCGCTTATTTGCGGCTCTCGCGTTGTTACGAATTACCGTCTCGACACGGCAGGAAATATTGCGGCAGAGAGGGAAATATTGGGCATTAATGAGAAAATGAGCGCAGCAATACGCCTTCGATTGCATTCATTGTTGCATCGGTTTCGGGTTTTCGATTTTGTGTTTTGCATATTCTGCCGCACGCCGTTTGCGGGTCCGGACGATATGCCGGGATAATGCTGGCCGTTTATTTCCGCAGTATCGAATTCCGCCTCATGCCCCCTTCCTGCCCGCCGCCCTGCGCCGTCGAAACCGCCTTGCTGGCGGCCATGCGTGCGCGTGACCCGGCCTGCGGCGAGCACTGCGACCGGGTGACGCGGCTGGCGCTGGCGCTGGGCCGGCGCAGCGGCATGTCGGCGCGCGAGCTGGTGCCGCTGGCGAGCGCGGCGCGCCTGCACGACCTGGGCAAGATCGGCATCCCCGATATCATCCTGCACAAGCCGGGCCGGCTCGACGCCGCCGAATGGGAGGTCATGCGCGAGCATCCGGTGATCGGGGAGCGCCTGGTGCGCGAGGCCCGGCCGCGCCACGCGACCGAGGTGGCGGCCCTGGTGCGCTGGCATCACGAGCACTTCGACGGCAGCGGTTATCCCGATGGGCTGCGCGGACACGAGATCCCGCTGGCGGCGCGCATCCTGACCGTCTGCGATGTGTATGACGCGCTCGGCGAGACCAGGGTGTACCGGCCCGCGCTTGAGCATGACCGGATTCTCGCCATCATGGCGGACGAGGCGGGCACGCTCACCGACCCGCTGCTGTTCCAGCGGCTCGACCAGGCGGTGCGCCAGGACGGCGCACTGGCCTCGTCCTGACGTGACGAGGCCCCGGTCGCCACGAAGCGGCCGGGGCCTCGGAATGGCCAGGCAGCGCTCAGACGTTGCTGCCGTTCGCGTCGGTCCATTGCAGGTTGCCCAGCACGAAGCCGTCGACTTCCGACAGGCGGCCGCGCCACAGCACCGGCTGTTGCGAGATCGGGCGGCCTTCGGTGGTGAAGAACTGCGCGTCGCTCAGGTGGATGTAGTTGGGCAGCGGGGTGGCCGGTTGCTCCTGGCGGAACACGTCGCCGAAACCGGCGAGCGCGGCGCGCACGGCATCGCGCGAACCGGCCGCCTCGTCCGTCAGGGCTTCGGCAAAGCCCTGGGCAAAGCGATCGAAGTAGTCGGCGCCGGAGATGATGTAGCCGCCCACCAGCATGCCGTCGATCTGCAGGGTCACGCCCACGCCGCGCAGCGGGGTGCCGCTGTTGACGAGGTTGACCAGAAATTGCAGAAACGCGTCCGCTTCGGGTGCGGACTGGGGCAGTTGCGGCGTGCCGGGATCGAGGTCGCTCATGGAAATCCTGAAGGGCTGAGGGAAAGTGAGCGCCACGATACCGCAAGCTGGCGTGCCAGCCTATGACTATCGTGGCGCCCGCCTCAGACCACCCGCGTGTGGACCTCGCGCTGTGCAAACCAGCCGTCGAGGTTGGCCAGCATCAGGTCGGCCATCGCGCGGCGCGTCTCGTGGGTGCCGCTGGCGATGTGCGGCAGCAGCACCACGTTGTCCATGTCGTTGAGCGCGGCGGGCGTCTTGGGCTCGTGCTCGAACACGTCCAGACCGGCGCCGGCGATGCGGCCTTCCTGCAGCGCGCGCACGAGCGCCGCCTCGTCCACCACGGTGCCGCGCGCGATGTTGATCAGCCAGCCCTGGGGCCCGAGGGCGTCCAGCACGGCGTCGTCGACCAGGTGGCGCGTGTCGGCGCCGCCCGGCACGGCCAGCACCAGGACGTCGCATTGTTCGGCCAGGCTGCGCAGGTCGGCGCAATAGCGGTAGTGCGCCGGCACGTCGCTGCGCTTGCTGCGGTTGTAGTAGGAGATTTCCATGTCGAAGGCTTCGGCGCGGCGCGCGATCTGGCGGCCGATGTTGCCCAGGCCGGCGATGCCGCAGCGCTTGCCGGTCAGGCGCGTGGCCAGGTCGAAGCTCTCGTTGGGCCAGCGGCCCGCACGCACGAAGCGGTCGGCGGCGGCGATGCGTCGCGTCGCCGCCAGCATCAGCGCGAGCGCCGTGTCGGCGACGCAGGCGTCCAGCACGCCAGGGGTGTTGGTGACGAGCACGCCGCGCTCGCGCGCGGCGGCGATGTCGATGCTGTCGTAGCCCACGCCGAAGCTGAAGATGCCTTCGAGCGCGGGCAGCGCCTCGATCAGGTCGCGCCGGGCGCCGAAGCGGCCGCTGGTGGCGATGCCGCGGATGCGCGGACCGTGCTCGCGCAACAAAGCGGCCTGATCCTGGGCTTCCCACAGGCGGTGCACGCGGTAGCGCGTCTCCAGCGTGGCGATCAGGTCGGGCAGCAGGGGGCCGACCATCAGGATTTCGGGTTGGGTGGCGCGCGAGGAATCGGTCATGGCAGGTGCAGCGTGAGTGTGTTGCGAAAATGGACCGGCCCGGTCTGCACCGGGCCGCGGGTCGTGCCTGTCGCCAGGCGCTAGTTGGTCTGGATGTTGCGGGTCTTGATGATTTCACCATAGCGGGCGCGCTCGCGCGCCGCGAGGTCTGCGAGCTGCGCCGGCGTCGAGCCGTGCGCGACCGCGCCCTGGGCCTCGAGCTTGGTCTTCATGGCCGGATCTTCGGTGATCTCGCGGATCGCCTGGGCGAGCTTGTCGATCACCGGCTGGGGCGTGCCGGCCGGTGCCAGCACGGCGGTCCAGGAGCCGGATTGCGCGTTGTGCACGCCGGCCTCGTCGATGGTGGGCACGTCGGGCATGGCGGGCGAGCGCTTGTCGCCCGTCACGGCCAGGGCGCGCAGCTTGCCGGCGGCGACATAGGGCATGGTTTCGAGCACCGACGCGAACAGCATGTCGACCCGGCCGGCCATCAGATCGGTCATGGCGGGGCCGCCGCCCTTGTAGGGCACGTGCATCAGTTCGGTGCCGGTGGCCTGCTGGAAGATCTCGCCCGACAGGTGCGGCGCGCCGCCCGTGCCGGAACTGGCGAAGGTATGTTTGCCCGGCGCGTTGCGTGCCAGTCCCACCAGCTCCTGCACGTTCTTGGCCGGCAGCGTGGCCGGCACCACCAGCACGAAGGGCAGGTCGGAGAACAGGGACACCGGCGCAAAGGCCTTGGTGGGCTCGGAATTCAGCTTGTAGATCCAGGGGTTGATGGCCAGCATGCCGGAGTTGGCGAACAGCAGCGTGTAGCCGTCGGGATTGGCGCGCGCCACCAGGTCGGCGGCAATCTGGCCGCCCGCGCCGGGGCGGTTGTCGACCACCACCGAGGCACCGAGCTTTTCCTGCAGCGCGGCTGCGAGCAGACGCGCCGAGATGTCGGTGCCGCCGCCGGGCGAGAACGGCACCAGCAGGTTGACCGGCCGCTCGGGATAGGACGCCGCCGTGGCGGCCTGCGGCAGCAGCGCGCAGGCGCTCGCCGCCACGGCGGCCGCGAGCAGCCGGATGCGCATCCGCGCGGGTTGTTTTGTCTCCATCGATCTTCTCTTTTGTCTGTATGCGGCAGCGAGGCCGCGGGCCACAGGTGCCGTCCGGACCGGGTCCGGGCCGGCGGCCGCCTGCTTGCCGGGCCAGTATAGGGAGACGCCCTCATGGATATCCATTCGAGCTATAAATAGCATTGATCAATACCGGGATTGAATCGATGGAATTCCGCCAGCTCGAGTGTTTCGTGGCCGTGGCCGAGTCCTTGCACTTCGGCCGCGCGGCCGAGCGCCTGTGCATGACCCAGCCGCCGCTGTCGCGCCAGATCCAGCTGCTGGAGCAGGCGCTGGGCGTGACCCTCTTCGAGCGCAGCAGCCGCCAGGTCGAGCTCACCGCGGCCGGCCGCCACTTTCTGCGCGACGCGCGCCACCTGCTCGAGTATTCGGCCCGTGCGGGCGCCACCGCGCGGCGCGCCAGCGGCGGCGAGGCCGGCCACATCACGCTGGGGTTCACCGCGGTGGCCTCGTACCGATTGATGCCGGCCATGATCATGCGGGCCCGCCAATTGCTGGCGGACGTCGAGATCCAGCTGCGCGAAACCGTGTCCACCGACCTGAACCGCCTGCTGATCGCGCGCGAGGTCGACGCCATCCTGGCGCGCAGCCTGCCGCAGCAGCCCGGCATCGAGGCCCGCCTCATCGTGCGCGAGCCGCTGGTGCTGGCCTTGCCGGATGGCGCCGCGCTGCTGGAGCACGACACCATCACGCTGCGTCAATTGCACGCGCAACCATTCGTGCTGTACTCGCCGCGCGAGGGCAAGTATTTCTACGACCGCATCGTCGGGGCGTTCGGCCTCGCGGGCGTGCAGCCGAACTATGTGCAGAGCGCGGGGCAGACCCACACGCTGCTGGCGCTGGTGCGCGCCGGCATGGGCATGGGCATCGTGCCGGACTCCGCGCGCGAGCTGCGCCTGGAGGGCGTGCAGTTCCGGCCGCTCGCACAACGCAACTTCAACGCCGACATGTATCTCGCCTGGCACGCGCAGCACGAGAACCCGGCGCTCGCGGCGTTTCTCTCGCGCGTGGCGCGCATCGACGACGCCCCGCCCGCGCCGCGTGCGCGCTGAGGGGAGGGGCGTCTGGCGGAGCAGGGGGCGCGTATGGATCGTGCAGCGCAGATGCCCTGCGGCGATTGACGGGGTATGGCTGTATAGTCGAGGCGATTTTTCCGAATTCAGAGTGATTTCCCGACGCTCGCCGGACAGGCCTATGGCTGCGGCGCGCGTGTACAAACGACGGAGGCTGGCCCCACATGGCTGCGCGACGAGTGTTGGTATTGGGGGCGCGCGGCCTGGTCGGCGAGCGCCTGGTGTCTCAATTGCTGTATGCGGGCGCCGAAGTCTTTGCGGCCACGCGCGGCACGCCGCCACCTTCGCGTGAGCGGCTGACCTGGTTCAACATGGAGGCGCAGGCCTCGCTGGCAGCACTGGAGGCGTCCGGCGGATGCGACACGGCCATCTCCGTGTTGGGCATCTGGCTGTTGCCGCAGTACTTTGCCAGCCTGCAGGCCCTGGGCGTCAAGCGGGTGGTGTCGATTTCCTCCACCAGCCGCTTCACCAAAACCGAATCCGGCTCCGCCAAGGAGCGGGAGGTGGTGCGCCTGCTTCAGGACGGAGAAGAACAATTGCGTCGTTGGGCCGAGGCATCGGGCATCGAGTACGTGATTCTCCGGCCCACGCTGATCTACGGCGACGGTCGCGACAAGAACATTACGCAGATCGCGCGCTTCATCCGCAAGTTCGGCTTTTTCCCCGTCATCGGGGCGGCCAGCGGTCGGCGTCAGCCGATCCACGCGAAGGATGTTGCGGGGGCCTGTCTGGCGGCCGCGATGGCCGACACGTTGCCGGTGCGGGAGTTCCAGATCGCGGGCGACGAAGTGCTGCCCTATCACGAGATGGTGGCCCGGGTGTTCCAGGCGATGGGCAAGAAACCGCGCATCGTGCGCGTGCCGCAAGGCCTGTTTCACACGGCGATCCGATGCGCCCGCCTGTTGCCGCGCTTTCGCCATTTCACGCCTGACATGGCGAATCGCATGGCGGCAGACATGGTGTTCGACACCTCGGATGCGCGTGCCGTGCTCGGGCATGCGCCGCGCCGCTTCTCGCTCGAGTCTTCAGACCTGCCCTGGAACGTGGGTGAGGCCGACGCTGCGGGGCCGCGCGCCCGCTGATCTACCCGTGGTCGGGCGGAGTACGCGCCGGCGGTGTCGACGCGATCAGGCGTCGCTGTTTGTGCTCGTCGGCTCCGGTTGCGCCTGCAACCGTTCGGCCGGATAACCCTGCAGGAAATCGCGCCGGTTGGTCGCATCGGCGTGCAGCCAGTCGCCATAGGCCCCTTCGGGCAACACCACCACCATGCGCTTCTCGTCGCCCGCGCGGTGATACTCGCGAAACAGCGGGTGTGCGGAGGCGTTGATGGTGAGCATGGTGTAGGTCTCGACCCAGGCGCCGGACGCGTCGCGATAGCGGTCCCAGAGGCCGGCGATGCCGAGCGGATGGCCGTCGGCGCGCGTGAAGCGGGTCGGCACGGCCTTGCCGCTGCGCCAGTCGGGCTCGTAGATCGCCTCGGCCGGCACGATGCAGTGCTGGCCGCGCCGCCAGGCGTTGCCGAAGGTGTACGAGCCCGCCGCCGTCTCGCTGCGGGCGTTGAAGGTCGAAAGTCTGCCGGCGCGGGCCAGGCCATCCGCGCGCACCTGCGCCGGGATCAGCCCCCAGCGGCCCGCCACGGCCTCGCGCCCGGGCACGGCCGGGTCGCCCGCATCCCACGCGATCGGCCGCCGGATGAACAGGCCCTGGTAGCGCGGCCACATGTCCTCGGGCAGCCGGATGTCGGGGCGGTGTGTCTCGTAATACTTGCGCAGGCGCTCGGCCTGCTTGACGGCTTGGTAGTGACTGCACATCGCATCGCATCTCCGTGAGGCCGTCGGCGCGGCGGGCGGGGGCGCCCTGACGCAAGGTGAAGCAGGCAGGGCACGCCGCGCCACCGCGTCGCCTTACAGCGGCGGGTGATCGAAGCGCCGCAGGACGACGCGCGGCAGCCGCCCGATCAGCAACCCGACCGCCACGGCCAGGCCCTGGCCATCGTAGCCCGCACCGGGCACCGCGGCGATCGTGACGCAGGCCGCCACGCCGGCCCCCACCTGGATGCGCCGGGGATGGCGAAAGCGCGGAGGCCGGGACCGGACCATCATAGCCGGCCCCATGACACGGCCGCACAAGGTCTTAAAAGGCCTCGGAAGGCCGCACAAGGCCGCACAAGGCCGCACCGGGCCTCACACGGCCTCACACCGCCTCGGCATCGCGCGGGCGGGACCGCGCCATCGCGTGCGCGGGCGGCCGGGCGGGGTCAGGCGGGCCGGCACGCGATACGCCGTGCGCCGACCCGGCGCGACGTGCGGGCGGCCGTCTGCAGCCACCTGCAGCCGCGTCAGCGGTCTTGGAACCAGAGCGCCGCCACGAGGATGGCAATGCCGACGATCTCCGCCGCGAGCCAGGCATCGCCGCCAGGCGCGGGCCAGGTCATGGCCAGGACGACGGCCGGCACCACGGCCAAGGGGATGAGGACGGGAGTACGCAAGGCGTTGCCTTCAGGAGGTGGATGTGGCGTGAGGAGGGCGCAGGCCCGAGGTTGCGGCCATTGCGCAGGCGAACTGCAATGTTGCCTGTATGGACCGCGCGTGACGCGCTTGGTGCGCAGGACGAGTCCTGCAATCGATGTGCGGATTGATCCGATAGTGCGAGTCGCGCGGGATTCATATGTCCCTGTTCGCTTTTATTGCGGTTTGACGTCTGGTGTGAACTGCGACGGCTCTGTCCCGCAAACTGTCGGACGGATCAAACGCGGCCCGGCAAGAGCGCCATCCATTGGTCCGAGTCAGCATCGCGATCAATCGGATCAAGTCGCTTCGTCGCGACGCTGATCCGCCCGCGCGCTACCGATAGTCTCCGCTGCTCTCGAATCATTCGCGCCGACGGAGGCCCAATGAGTAAAAGCAGCGATGCGCAGCGACATTTCCGGTGCTACGGCAAACGTCATTCCCTTTCCGTGGCACTGCTGTGTGCCTGCGGGATCTTGCCCAGTGCGGCGGTGCTGGGCCAGCCCTACATGCGCTACGACGGCAGCAGGACCACGGACCTTTCCGGGGCGCTGTCGAGCTGGACCGACGCCGCCGAGTTCACGTCGGATTGGGGCCTGGGCGCGATGAAGGCGCAGCACGCCTACGCGCGCGGATTGAGCGGCGCGGGCGTGCGACTGGGCGCGGTCGACTCCGGCTTTCTGGCGAGCCACCAGGAGTTCGCGACGCGCGGCGTCCGGGCGCTCCAGGTAAAAGGCCGCTACCGCGACGTGGGGAGCCAACTCGACGGGGGCGGCATGTCATGGCGGGCCGGCGAGGCGTTCGATGTGCCCGGCGTCCACCAGCCGCAGGCCGATCTTGCCCGGCACGTCGGCAAGAACGACAACCACGGCAACCACGTATCCGGCACGATCGCGGCCGCTCGCAATGGGGTTGGCATGATGGGTGTGGCATTCGGCAGCCGCTACGCGATCGCCAATAGCAACGGCACCGACGCATCGCGCTACGGGTCCAACATGGACTACAACTATTTTCACGCCGCCTACGATGCCGTCGCGGCTTCTGGGGCGCGCGCCATCAACAGCAGTTGGGGATCGCCCGCGGACGTCGACGATTATGGATCCGTGCAGTCCTTCACCGAGGCCTATGCGCGCCTCGAGGGCGCAGGCAAGAAGACCTGGCTCGACGCCGCCGCCGACGTGGCGCAGGCGCACGGCGTGCTGCACGTGTGGGCGAACGGCAATGCCGGGGCGGCCAACCCCTCGGTGCGCGCCGGCCTGCCGTATTTTCGCCCGGAGGTGGAGTCGAAGTGGATTGCCGTCACGACCGTCGACGAGCAGGGCGGCACGCACTTCAATCGCTGCGGCGTGGGCAAGTACTGGTGCCTCGCCGCGCCCGGCATGCGGATCAACAGCGCCTCCTTGCAGGGCAATGACAAGTACGAGATCGAGAGCGGCACGTCGATGTCGGCGCCGCACGTCACAGGCGCGCTGGGCCTCCTGATGGAACGCTATCCCTACCTCGACACCGAGGCGGTGCGCACCATCCTGCTGAGCACGGCGTCGCACCGGGGCGACAGCTCGGCGGGGCTGCCCGACGCCACCTTCGGCTGGGGCGTGCCCGATCTCGAGCGAGCGCTGGAGGGCCCGGCGCAGTTGTTGGGTCGCTTCGTTGCCGATGTGCCGGCGGGCGTGTCGGATGCGTGGCGCAACGGGGTCTCCGATATGGCGCTCAAGCAGCGGCGCGTGGAAGAGGCTGCGGAGCTCGCTGCCTGGCCCGCCGAACGGGAGCGGCTGCAAGCCGCTGTGAAGCCGGTGCCGCCGCTCGTGGCACCGACCGCGGAGCTGGTCGCCGGCATGGCGGCGGGCCGGAAGCTGCTGGCCGCGGCGACCGAGTCGCTGGTCCACGAGACATTCTCCTACACGCGCTACATGGACGCGATCACGGCGCTGTTCGCCGACCCCGCAGGACGCGCGCTGGCCGCGCTGTACGGCGCGGCCCATCCCCGCTGGGAGACCCGGTACGGACCTGCAGGCGCAGGCGAGGCGTTCGTCGCGGGCCGCACCGACGCTGCGTTGGCGAGCGCCGCGATGAACGTGAAGCGCGATGTCGCGCTGGCATATAACGCGGGCGTGCCGGCGATGGTCGAAGCTCGTGACGCGCGCATTGAGGCCCTGCGCGCGAAGACGGCAGCGGACTACGAAGTCCGGTTCATCAAGCGCGGTGCCGGCATGCTCGCTCTGCAGGGCGACAGCGGGTACACAGGGCCCACGATCGTGGATGGCGGGGAGCTGCGCATCATCGGCTCCATCGTGTCGCCGACCACTGTGCATGCGGGCGGGACGCTGGTGGTGAACGGCCGTAGCGGCGACGTGGCGGTCAGCGGTGGTCGCGCGTCGCTCGACGGACAGAGTGCCGCCGTCGTGGTCGCGGGCGGCGGCCTGCTGGAGGGCGATGGCACCCTGGCGAGGCTGCACGCCGGTGCCGGCGGCATCGTCGCGCCCGGGCATTCCATCGGCACGCTGCACGTGAGCGGGGATGCGGTGTTCACGCCCGGTTCGGTCTACGCCGTCGAGCTCGCGCAAGACGCGAGCGATCGCATCGAGGCCGGTGGCCAGGCGAGCCTCTCCGGAGGAACGCTGGCCCTGGGCCTGGCGTCCGGCGCGCGCGGCACGGGGCTTGCATCCCTCCTAGGGCGGCGCTATGCGGTGCTGCTCGCCCACGCGGGCGTGCGCGGGCGGTTCGACGGCGTGCAGGCGCCCTCGGTGTTTGTCGATGGCCGGTTGGGCTACGAGGCAAACCGAGTCACGCTCGCGCTGGCCCGTAATCGCACATCGTTCGCGAGCCTGGCCGAGACCGGCAATCAGCGCCGCCTCGCCGCGGCGATCGAGACTGCGGGCACACCCGGTGTGTACGAGCGCGTGCTGGACGCCCGCGCGCGCGTCGACGCGGTCGCGGCCTATCGCGCCTTGTCCGGCGACATCTATCCGGCGCTGGCGAGCGCGGCGATAGAGGAAAGCCGTCTGCTGCGCGATGCGATGGCGGGTCGGATGGACCCGGCTCGGCTGCGCTCCCTGCGCGCAGGTCAGCAGGCCGCGGGCGGTTGGGGACAATGGCTCGGGGCGCACACCTACGTGCGCGGGGATGGCGAGGCCGACGGATACGGCAGCCGTACCGATGGCTTCCTGCTCGGCGCGGACGGCGACCTGCACGGCACGCGCGTGGGCGTCGTGGCCGGGTACGGCAGGGGTTCGGTGCACGCTGCGAATCGGCCCGCTTCGGCCAAGGTGGAGGCGTACGACTTCGGCATCTATGCCGGCCGCCAGGTCGGGCCTTGGGGTTGGCGGGCAGGGGCCACCTATGGCGCCCGCCATGCGGATGTGAGGCGCGCGGTGCGATTCGCGGACCTGGCCGACGCCAGCGCGGCCGACGTGCGCGGCACCGTCATGCAGATCTTCGCGCAGGCTGGCTGGCGTGCCGTCGATACGGAGCGCACGCTGCTCGAGCCGTATGCCGGCCTGGCATGGGTGCATGCGTGCGAGCGCGGCTTCGTGGAGTCGGGCGGCGCGAGCGCCTTGCGAGGTCGGCGCGCGAGCCACTTGGCCGCCTTCGCCACGGTGGGCCTGCGCGGCGAGGTTCGGCTGGCGTTCGATGCGCGGCGCCAGCTGAGCGTGCGCGGCGGACTGAGCTGGCGCCACGCGCTCGGCGATACCGCCCCGCGAACCACGCTGGCATTCGCGAGCACGCCGACGCGCAGTCGATTCACGGTCCGAAGTCCGACCCTCGCGCGCGACGCGGCCGTGGTGGATCTGAAGGCAACGCTGTCGATCGGCGCGAACGCGAGCGCGGGGCTGGCGTACTCGGCACTGCTTGCGGGCTCGACGCACAGCCAGGCGGTGCATGCGGAGGTGGCGTGGCGGTTCTGAGAAGGGCTGACCGCCGCGCAGGCGGACGTTGCCCTCGATTCGATGGCCGGTTCGCTCGCCGGTTATTCCGATCTCAACAGGACGCCGCAATCCGGCGCCGTCCGCCTTAGCCTGCCGTACGAACAGCGCGAACCGCTACTGGGCCAGCCGCACGTCACGCCGAAGGGCGGCAAGGGCAAATCCTTCACCGCCACCTACGTGACCCAGGAAGCCAAGGTTTATAAGGCCCAGGTTGCGATGCACGCCGAGGTGGCCGCGGCGTGCTGGCACCGATCGCAGGACGCGTGAGCGTGGAATTCACCCTCTACCTGCACCGCCCAAAAGACTTGCAGCGGCGCATGCGCAAGGATGGCGCGGCCTGGGACGACACGGTCCAGTGCCTGGACCTCGACAACGCGCAGAAGGTCGTGCTGGACCGCCTCAAGAACGTCATCTTCGAGGGTGACGTGTGGGTGCGGAAGCTGACCTCCGTGCGTGCAGAGCCCGACGAATTCGGCGCGCGCCTGATGGCGGTGGTGACGCCGCTAGGCGCGCCGCAGCCTCAGACCAACCTCTTTGCCTGACCCTGGAGCAAAAGCTATGGCCGAAAAATCCGTTTGCACCCGCGCCTGGAACAACGCCTGCGCCCTGGCCGGCGCGAAGCGGCGCGCAGCCGGCGAAACCGTGCCCGCCGGTGCCAACCTCGCCGTGCTGGTTCACAACATCGCGAAGCGGTGCTGCCTCGCCGAACGCAGCCATTGCGCGCGCGGCGAGTTCGTGGCGGCCTATCTCACCGCAAGGTCGGCCGCGAGGTGGCGCCGGCACGCGAGGCAGATGCGATGCGCCGCCCGCTGTTCCGGCCTGTTGCATGCGTGCAGCAACGTCTTGCACCGAGGCCTATCTGAATGACCTTAATCGCCTAGACCTTCCTGTTTCATAATGCGAAGGTGAGTTCGCACCAAACGGTCAAAGGCCGGGGCGGTGCAGGAATGCGCCGTGAGGATTCGCTCAACGCTCTCCTCGAGAATCCCTGCGACAGCGGCGACGTTCCCGGGCTCGCGGGCAAAAGAATGCGCCAAGTGCAGCTGTCCTGCGGTGGCGACAATCATCGCCGCCAAGGATTCGCTATATGGTAAGAGCGCCGCTACGTCACACGACTCCAACTTCTTCCTTGTCGATATTAAGTCCTGCTCAATTGTGGGCCGATAGTCTGTGGCCAAGTCGTTCTCAGAAAACGATTTGCCGGCGAAAGACTTCAGTTGAAGTTCCATCTCATGAACAACGACTTCAAGCAAGTCTCGGTGGCGAGCGGCGAGCACTTCTCCGAGCCGCTTCGCCTCTCGCGCCTTCTCCTTTTGTGTTTGCAGGGCAATGCCCAGAGCGATAAGGGCCGCCGTCCCGGTGGCGATTGCAGCGGCCCAGCCATGGACCGCGTCCTTAGAAACGAAGTCGATCCAGCCCTTCCATCCAACGCTCATCGCGCCAGCTACGAACACCAGCGTAGTGATGAAGAGGATGGCGGCAATCCACGGTGCCTCAGCGACGTACCACTTAGCCAGGCCGATCCAACTTGCGCGCAGCTTCTCAATCATCGTTTGTCCCTCACATCCCCTGTATGCACACAGAAATGTAACCGAACCGGCGGGGACGCGGTCATGGGCCGCCTGCGCGACGTCGAAGACTTCCCGATCCTCGCCCGCGTCATCACGCCCAGCGGTCGGCAGGGTGTGGTCGTCGCGCACCAGGGTGCCCACTCCGAGCACGACACGCACGAGCGCTGCGTCGTCCGATACACCGACAGCAAGGGTGCCGGCGCTGACCGCGGCACCGTCGAGCTCTTGCCGCGCCTGCTCAAGACGGCCAGCGAAGGACGGCAATTCGAGTTGTTTTAGGGAGAGTGCCCGCATGGCGCGCAAGACGCTGACGGACAAGGCCAAGCGCTTTGTCGACGAGTACCTGATTGACAGGAACGCATCGGCCGCGTGCATCCGCGCCGGCTACAGCTCGAAGTCCGCCAAGCAGATCGGCTGCGAGCTTCTGGCAAGCCCGACATTGCGGACGCGATCGCTGCGGCGCAGGCCAGGCGCCTAGAGCGCGTTGAGGTGGACCAGGACGCCCTCCTGCGCGGCCTGCTCGCCGCCGCTCACACCGACAGCAACGAGCTCACGCAGTTCCGACGTATCCGCTGCCGCTACTGCTACGGCGAGGGCCATCGTTACCAGCGCACGGCCGGCGGAATGGAACGCGACCAGGCCGCGACCGCGCTGCCGTGGCCACGAGCAAGGCTAACCGGAGGCTTCTCAAGCCAGGGCGGCTGGACCAGCAGGGCGGGACCGGGTATCACAAGCTCAAGGACCCGCACCCGGAGTGCCCGGAATGTTTCGGCGAGGGCGCGGGTGAGACCTTCATTAAGGACACCCGCAAGCTGTCGGCGGGGCGCGCGCCGTCTTCGAGGGAATCGAGCAGACCAAGGACGGGCTCAAGGTGCGCAGCGCTGACCGGGCCACGGCCACCACGCTGATCATGCGCCTCGCCAGCATGCTGGTAGACAAGGTCGACCACACAACGAAAGGCGGCCAACTGCCCAGCGCCGCGACGCCGGCCGTCATCAACGTCACGGTGGGCGCGCAAAAGTTACCGCGCTGGATATCAACCTGCATCCGCGCCAAGGCGAGACCCCGAAGAGCCTCGGTACCGAGATCTCGTACGGTGGCGCGGCCGGAGGCGGCAAGTCGATTCTCATGGGCGCGCTGGCGATCAGCTGGTGCGCCGCGAACCCCGGCAGCTGAAGCTGGCACAGTGCATCAACGTCGCAATCAGTTGGCCGACCTTTGACGCGCTCAGCAGCCACGCCCACAATCGGGGTGCCCAGCACCTGCGCGAGCCGCGCGGTACGCCTCTCCACCGCTGGGCGCTCGGCCGACGGCTGCAATGCCCGGGCCAATGCGCAGGACGGCTCGGCGTTGTGGTCCTACGTGACTGGGTCGGGCCGGCAGAAGGTGTTCGTGCAGGGCCTGCTCAACCGCCGCCGCGACGAGCGGCGCCTCTACCTCTCGGGGCTTCAATGATTCCGTGCTCGGCTTGGCCGTACCTGATCGGCGCCGCCGTGCTGGCGCTTGCCCTGGGTGGATGGCGCATTGACCGGCAACTGCACGGTGCGCGGCAGCATGACGCCGGCGTCGCCACTGAGCGCGCAGCCTCGCTCGAGCGACAGGCACGCGTCGAGCGCGCAATGCAGGAGGAACGAAATCGTGCTGAGGCCAACTGCCGCGGCGCCGTCCTTGCATGCCAAAGCGCTGAAAAAACTGTCGCTGCTCAGCGGGTTCAGATTTCGGGCTGCGGGGCAACTTGCCGGCCAGCGTGCAGTGCCTGCCGGCGCTGGCGGCGGATCTGATGGCGCCTGCCCCGATTGGATTGGAGTTATCAGGGCGTGTGTCGCGGAATATGAGCGACTGGGCCGCGATGATGCAGGGTGGGCCGACCAAGTGAACGGCCTACAGGGCTATGTGCGCGGACTGAAGAAAGCGATAGACGAGCGAAAGTCAAGTCTGAGTCTTCATCACACCGTAGATGACAAGTGATATCGCAACGAACGCGAAGATTGCTGAAATCCAACCCAAGAGAATCGCAAGGTTGTGCAGACGGTCAGCCCGAGTGTTTTCTTTTGCTCCGGCAACATCATTCACGTCGTGCCATGTGTTCGCGGCCGAGAACATTTTTCGACGAGATTTCATCGCCTGATGTCTTCTGTGTAGACCTTGACTATTGAAGTGCAGGTTCAGGACGGCGAGACCGCAACCCAGAAGAAAGAGTGCAGCTGCCGCTTGCAACGTGTAATCGGAGCCGTTACGCCCTGCAATCAAGGCTGTCACGCCGGCGAGGCCGGCAGCATTCAGAAGCACGAGATGTTTTACTAGTTCAAGTTCCCAGGCGAAAGACAAGTCCGCTAGAAGACGAATAGGAGCGTCGAGTTCCGCCTCTTGTTCTGCACGAAACTTATTAAAACTCGCGAGCATCCATCGTAAATGCAGAGCGGTTCTATTTGCGGCATCCGTGCTGACTAGCCAGTCTCTTGCGTAGATCCGAGCACGTTCGCCGTCCCGTCCCTCACGATGTGCCCAATCTGTGGCGACTAGTTCGGCATGCTCTCGGGAATCAATACGGGTTTGATCAGGCTCCACGGTTTTCCTCGGTAAACGCGGCGGCGATCGGCCATTCTAACCACCACCGGTGATAGCAGCGTTGGTGCATGGTCTCCTCAGACCCGATGAATATGATGTCGCGGTGATCGATGTAGATCAGCCTAGGTTCCAGCAGGGTGGGGACGGCCGACTTTTCCACCGCGCCGAACTTCTGCAGCCGGTCGAGGGTGAGCCGGTTCTCCATCCTGGCCAGGGCTTGGTTGTTTTATGGCGATCAGGCGCACTTCGGCCGGGATCGGCGCGGGCCAGCTGGCGCGCGCGAGCTTCTTTCCAAGGTGGTGGGTGAGGGTGACGGTGCAGATTTTGCGCATGGCGCAGTACTGTTTGTGCATCCAGTATACCGCCGGCCATCTGAATAATTGCGGAGCGCACAAGGAATTGCGGAGCAAAACAAAAGGCCCGCAATTGCTTGCGGGCCTTGGTATTCCTGGTGGCGCATCCCTGATTCGAACAGGGGACCTGCGGATTATGATTCCGTCGCTCTAACCGGCTGAGCTAATGCGCCATCTCGTGTCTCGCGCGGCTGTTGCGTTGCGTGATCAGCGAAGAACGAAACTATAGCACAAACATTTTTGGTCGTGCAACACCCCGCACGCTTTTTTCTGACACCCCGCGACGGGTGCGCCCGAGCCTGTCACAGCGTCCGGCGCGAGGGCCGTGGGACGTCGTCCTCGCGCCTGCCGCGCGCAGCCCGGACCCGCGCCCGGCGTTCAAATGTCGCGCGCCAAGCGGATGCCCGAGAATTGCCAGCGCGCGTCGGCGGGGAAGAAGTTGCGGTAGCTGGCGCGGATGTGGCTGGCCGGCGTGGCGCAGGAGCCGCCGCGCAGCACGTACTGGTTGCACATGAACTTGCCGTTGTACTCGCCCACGGCGCCGGCGGGCGCCGTGAAGCCGGGGTAGGCGTCGTAGCTGGTGGAGGTCCATTCCCAGGCATCGCCGTAGAGCTGCACGGGGCCGCCGGCCGCGTTCGGACGCGGGGCGGGGCAGGGGCCGAGCCGGCCGGTGTCGAGCAGGTTGGCATGGGCGTCGGCGCCCGGCACCACGCCCTGGCGCGAGCGCGTGGCGTGTTCCCATTCGGCCTCGCGCGGCAGGCGCACGCGCGCCCAGCGCGCGTAGGCGTCGGCCTCGAAGTAGCTCACGTGCACCACGGGCGCCTGCAGGTCGAGCGGCTGCAGGCCGTGCAGCGTGAAGACCTGCCATTCGTCTTTCTGGCCCTGCCAATACATCGGCGCACGCCAGCTCTGGGCGCAGACCTGGTCCCAGCCCAGCGACAGCCACAGCTCGGGCCGGCGATAGCCGCCGTCGAGCATGAACGCCAGGTATTCCGCCTGCGTCACCAGCCGGTTGGACAGGTAGAAGGGGGTGAGCAGCACGTCGTGCGCCGGGCTCTCGTTGTCGAACGCGAAGCCGCTGCCCGCATGGCCGATGCGGACGATGCCGCCTTCGTAGCGGGTCCAGCCCGCCGGCGTGCCGGGCGGCAGGCCCGGCGCGGGCGCCTCGGCGTAGGCCGGCGCGATCGGGTTGCACGACAGCAGGTGCTTGATGTCGGTCAGGATCAGTTCCTGGTGCTGTTGCTCGTGGTGCAGGCCCAGCTCGATCAGGGCGCGCGCGTCCGCGCCCTCGGGATCGTCGGCCAGGCGCCGCAGCAGGACCTGCATCGACGCGTCGACACGCTCGCGGTAGTGCAGCACCTCGTCGAGCGTGGGGCGCGTGAGCAGGCCGCGCTGCGGGCGCGGATGACGCTCGCCCACGCCGTGGTAGTAGGAGTTGAACAGCACCCGGTATTGCGGATCGACGGGCCGATGCGCGGGATGGAAGCGCGCCAGCACGAAGGTCTCGAAAAACCAGGTGGTGTGCGCCAGGTGCCATTTGGTGGGGCTGCAGTCGGGCATCGACTGCGCCTGGCAGTCTTCGGCCGACAGCGGCGCGGCCAGGCGGCGCGTGGTGGCGCGCACGTCTTCATAGCGCTCCGCCAGCGTGACCGGCGTCTTGCGCGCGAGCGGCGGATGGGTGAGGGCGCAGGCCGCGTCGGCCTGCGCGTCGTCGGTGTTGAACTTGCGGCGGGCCATCATGATCAGGTCCTCGCGCTGAAGACGCTGAACCAGTCGCGCGCATCGGACCAGTGGCGGATGTCGCGGAAGCCAGCGCGCTCGAGCAGGTCGGTGAAGCCTTCCACGGAGTACTTGTGCGAGTTCTCGGTGTGGATGGTTTCGCCCGCAACGAATTCGCGGGTGCCGCCGGGCCAGGACACGACCACGCCGCAGCGGGCGCGCAGGTGCATCTCGATGCGGCAGTCTTGTTCGTTGTAGAAGGCATGATGCGCCCAGTCCTGCACGTCGAAGTCGGTGCCCACCAGCTGATTCACGTGGCGCAGCATGTTCAGGTTGAATGCGGCGGTCAGGTGCAGGGCGTCGTCATAGGCGGGCTCCAGGACTTCGCGCGGCTTGATGCGGTCGATGCCGACGAGCAGGCCGCCCTCCGGGCTCTGGTTGCGGATCCGCACCAGCATCGCCAGCGCGGCATCGGGGTCCAGATTGCCGATGCTCGAGCCCGGGTAGAAGAACAGCCGTTGCGCCGGTGGCACCACCGGCGGCAGCCGCAGGCCCTGCGAGAAGTCCAGGCCGAGTGCCGTGATCTGGATGTCGGGCCAGGTGCGACGCAGGCGGTCGACGGCCTGCTGCAGATAGTCGGCCGAAATATCCACCGGAATGTAACGGCGCGGTTTGAGCGTGGGGAACAGGCGCTCGGCCTTCACACAGTCGCCCGCGCCCAGATCGATCAGGGTTTGTACCGAGCCGGTGTGCGCCGCGATGTCGGCGGCATGGCGGGCGAAGATTTCCGCCTCGCAACGCGTGGGGTAGTACTCCGGCAGCTGGGTGATCGCGGTGAAGAGGCTGGAGCCCAGCGTGTCGTACAGGAACTTCGGTTCGATCTGCGCGTGCGGGGCCAGCAGGCCGTCCGCCAGCGCCTGACGCACTGCGGCCGCGGCCGCGTCGTTGTTGTCGGCCGGAACTTCGGCGGCTAGCTTCTTCTGCGGGTGGGCCATGTGGTGTTCCCCTGAGAATGGCGTCGGGATGCGCGAGTGAAGGGCTATTGTGCGTGCCGCCGCCCCGCGGGTGTCAAGGCGTGGGCGCCCCACAGCAAATTTCTTTTACATGCGGCAATCTCCCGTGGCGGCAATGAAAGCGGGGGTGGCCCGCATTGCCTGCTGCAACCGCCTGCGCCCCGGGCACGGGGAGGCAGGGCCCGGGCAGAAATACTGCTTTACGGCTGGTTGCCAAACCTCAGGACAGCAAAAAGTGACGGGCCCAGAATGCAGTCGTACAAGCGACAGCCTTGTGTACGAGCCAGGAGGCGAACCATGACCGCAATAGTCGTCGCACGGTTTGACAGCGTCCCCTCGGCACGCAGCGCAGCACACGCACTGTTGGCCGATGGATTTCGCGAAGATGCGATCAGCATTCTCTATGAAGACCCCCCGAAGGCGTCGCGTCAGCACGCCCAGTCGGGCCCCGATCTGAGCACGCCCGCCGCGCGTTATGGCGCGGTGGCGAGCGCGGCTGCGCTCGCCACCTTCGGCGCGATCCTCGGCGCGCTCGCCATGCTGACGCTCGAAGACCCGGGCAGCATCGCCCTCGTCACGGGGGCGGCGCTGGGCGCCTATCTCGGCGCGCTCGCCGGCACGGTATGGGTGCTGCGCGGTGTGCGGCGCGTACCCGTGCTGCTCGAAGAGGAAGGCGAGCCGCAGGTCGAGCGCGTGGTGCTGCTCGCCGTGCAGATCGAGCCCGGTCTCGAATACAGCGCCGTGACGCTGTTGCGAGACGCCGGTGGCCAACATATTCAGCGTGAACGTGGACGCTGGCGCGCCGGCCGTTGGGCCGAACGCGAACCCGCCCGACGCATGTCGGGCAATGGACCCAAGCCCGCCGGGGCGCATCGTACCCAATGGCAACCCTGAATGAGCAATCGGCCTGTCGCGGCGCCTTCGGGCGGCCGCAAGCGCGCAGGAGCGCTGCGTCAGTTGGCGCGTGTGTGTGTGTGGGCCGTGGTCGCCCTGGCCGCAGGATGCGCGAGCGTCCCGGGGCCGGAGGCATTGCGCGAGCGCCGCGCCCAGGCCGGGCTGTCGGCGGACTCGGGCTGGGATAGCTACGAGCGCGGCCGCGACATCGCGGCCGGCATCGGCAAGAAGCCGGGCGAAAAGGCCGACGAGGCGTCCTTCATGGCGCGCCACGTGGCGGTCGAGGAAGCCATCAGCGGCGCGCCGCTGGTGCAGGGCAATGCCGTGCGGCTGCTCGCCGACGGCCCCGCCACCTACAAGGCCATGCTCGGCGCGATCGCGCAAGCGCAGCGCTACGTGCACATGGAGACCTACATCTTCGATGACGACGAGCAGGGGCGCCGCTTTGCCGACGCCCTGATCGCGGCGCGCCAGCGCGGCGCGAGCGTGGCCGTCATGGTCGATGCGGTCGGCACGCTGAGCACCTCCGACGCGTTGTTCAAGCGCATGCGCGACGCGGGCGTGCAGGTGGTGGTGTTCAATCCGGTCAACCCGCTTGCCGCGCGCGCCGGGTGGTCCATCAATCAACGCAATCACCGCAAGCTGCTGGTGGTGGACGGCCAGGTGGGTTTCCTGGGTGGCATCAACGTGAGCAGCGTGTACTCGTCGAGCTCGCGCTCGGGCAGCAAGGGCGGCAGCGGATCCGGCCTGGGCAGCGGTCCGGCCGATGGCCCCCATCCCGATGCGGCGCAGATGCCGTGGCGCGACACCCATATCGAGGTGCGCGGGCCGGCCGTGGCGGAGATCGAGAAGGTGATTCTCGAAGGGTGGGAGTCGCAGAAGGGGCCGCCGCTCGAAGGCGACCGATTCATGCGCGTGGTCAAGCGCGAGGGCAATCTCTCGGTGCGCATCCTGGCCAACGATCCCAACGACAGCGAGGACGGCTACGCGGTCTACCTCACGCTGATGTCCGCGTTCGAGAGCGCACAGAAGTCGATCCACATCACGATGGCCTACTTCGTGCCCGACCCCGCCTTCATCGAGGCGCTGGCGCAGGCGGCCCGGCGCGGCGTGGAGGTGATCCTGATCCTGCCGGGCTTCAGCGATTCCGGGCTGGTGTTCCATGCCGGCCGGTCGCACTACGAAGACCTGCTGACGGCGGGCGTGCAGATCTACGAGCGGCGCGACGCGTTGTTGCACGCCAAGACCGCCGTGGTCGACGGCGTGTGGTCGACGGTGGGCTCGAGCAACATGGACTGGCGCAGCTTCGCGCTGAACTTCGAGCTCAACGCCGTGATTCTCGGGCCGGAGTTCGGCGCGCAGATGGAGGCGTTGTTCCGCGAGGACGTGGCGGCCTCGGTGCGCATCGACGGCGAGGCATGGCGCGATCGCCCGGTGGACGACCGCTTCATGGAGTTCTTCGGCCGGATGTTCGAACGCTGGCTGTGAGCCGGGTTCAGGCGTGACCCGGCGCCAGCTCGTGGGCCTGGGCCAGCGCCGAGGTGATGTCGGTGGCCGGCGCGAACGAGTCGGCCCGCGCCATGGTCCAGCCCACCAGGAACACGTTGTGGCGGAACTCGCCGCGCAGCAGCTCGCCCGGCGCGAGCTCGGGGAACAGCGCCGACAACAGGCGCACTTCCGATGAGGAGATGCGGCGCGCAATATGGTGCGGACGCAACTGACTCGGATGCGTGAGTCCCGCGGCCTCAAGCAGTTCGGCCAGCGCATGCAGCGTGTTGCGGTGGAAATGCATCACGCGCTGCGCCTTGTCGGGCACCACCAGCGCGCGCTGGCGCAAGGGGTCCTGCGTGGTGACGCCGGTCGGGCACTTGCCGGTATGGCAGGCCTGCGCCTGGATGCAGCCGATGGCAAACATGAAGCCGCGCGCGGCGTTGCACCAGTCGGCGCCCATGGCCATCACGCGCGCCATGTCGAAGGCGGTGATGATCTTGCCCGACGCGCCGATCCGGATGCGGTCGCGCAGATTCACGCCGATCAGGGTGTTGTGCACCAGCCGCAGGGCCTCGCGCAAGGGCGTGCCCACGTGATCCACGAACTCCACCGGCGCGGCGCCGGTGCCGCCCTCGGCGCCGTCGACCACGATGAAGTCGGGCGTGATGTTGGTCTCGAGCATGGCCTTCACGATGGCGAACCATTCCCACGGGTGGCCCATGCAGAACTTGAACCCGACCGGTTTGCCGCCCGACAGCTTGCGCAGTCGCGCCACGAACTGCAGCAGGCCGATGGGCGAGTCGAAGGCGCTGTGGCTCGACGGCGAGTTGCAGTCCTGCCAGGCCGGCACGCCGCGCGCCTCGGCGATCTCCGGCGTGACCTTGCCCGCCGGCAGGATGCCGCCGTGGCCGGGCTTGGCGCCCTGCGACAGCTTGATTTCGATCATCTTCACCTGCGGCATACAGGCGTTGCGCACGAAGGCTTCCTCGGAAAACTGGCCGGAGGCGTCGCGGCAGCCGAAGTAGCCCGAGCCGATGTTCCAGACCAGCGCGCCGCCCGGTTCGCGGTGATAGCGGCTGATGCCGCCCTCGCCGGTGTCGTGCGCGAAGTTGCCGCTGCGGGCGCCCTCGTTGAGCGCCAGCACCGCATTGGCCGACAGGGCGCCAAAGCTCATGGCCGACACGTTGAAGGCCGACATCGAATAGGGCTGGGTACAGTCCGGGCCGCCCACCATCACGCGGAAATCGCTGTCTTCGATATGGGCCGGCGTGAGCGAATGATTGATCCACTCGTAGCGGTCGCCGTACACGTCCTCCTGCGTGCCGAACGGCCGCTTGTCGATGTCCTGCTTGGCGCGCTGGTACACGATCGAGCGCTGGGCGCGCGAGAACGGCGCGGCGTTGGTGTCGTCCTCGAGAAAGTACTGGCGGATCTCGGGCCGGATGAATTCGAACAGGAAGCGCAGATTGCCGATCACCGGGTAGTTGCGGCGGATCGCGTGGCGGGTCTGGATCAGGTCGTAGACCCCCAGCACGCTGAGCGCGGCGAGCGGCACGGCGAACCAGAGCCAGCCCCACGCGCCGGCGGCGGCGAGGCCGAAGGTGACGAGGGTGGCGACGACGATCAGGGCAAAGGCCGTGTAGCGGCCGAAGAGCTGTTGCATTTGTTGTGTTCTCCGGGGGCGGCTGAGGGCATCCACCATACCAGAGCCGTGCTGACGCCAGCGTGAGCGCCGCGCGGGATTCTGCTTTCCAAATGCACAAGCCCGGCGCGAGGCCGGGCTTCGAGGCGAGGGCCGAGCGTGCTCAGCAGCTGGAGGCGGCCGGCGTCTTCTCGACCGCCAGGCCGAACAGCGGGCGCAGGCGCACGCCCAGGGCGCTGCCCACGAAGGCGGCCGGCAGCCACAGCCAGGCATGCAGGCTGCCCGACAGGATGCCGCTGAAGTAGGCACCGATGTTGCAGCCGAAGGCCAGGCGCGCGCCATAGCCGAGCAGCAGGCCGCCGATCACGGCGCCGGCCAGCGAACGCGCCGGCACCTTCCAGATGGGCGCGAACTTGCCGGCGGCCGAGGCGGCCGCGAGGGCGCCCGGCATCAGGCCGATGTCCATCACGGTCGTCACGTCCTGGCGCAGCGGGGCGTTCAACGAGGCGGCCTGCTTGGCCCAATAGGTCCAGCTCGCCACGTCGCCGCCGATCGCGTCGTAGGCCTTGGCGCCCCACAGCGCAAACGCGGAGGTGATGCCCCAGGGCCGGCCGGCCAGGGCCAGCGTGGCGAAGTTGAGCAGCACCAGCGCGACGCCGCCCCACAGCAGCGACCACGGGCCCTGCAGGAACGAGGCGGGGCGGGCGGTGCGCGAGGCGAACGAGATCAGGTGGCCGTGACGGCGCTTCTCGAGCACGGTCGTGACCCAGGCGATGAACGCGAACACGGCCAGGTTGGCGGCGAGCGCGGTGCCCACGCCCCAGGTCTTGACCAGCGAGGTCGGCGCCATCGCCGGCAGGTTGGACCACCAGTCGAAGTTGGCCGTCGCGATGACCGAGCCGATGATGAAGAACACCAGCGTCACGATCATGCGGGTGTTGCCGCCGCCCACCGCGAATAGCGTGCCCGAGGCGCAGCCGCCGCCGAGCTGCATGCCGATGCCGAACAGGAACGCGCCCAGCACGACCGACACCCCCGGGGGCGACACGAAACCATTGACCGGCTGGCCGAACAGGCTGCCTTGCGACAGCACCGGGAAAAACAGCAGCACGCCCAGCGCGAGCATGAACATCTGCGCGCGCAACCCGGCGCCGCGGCGGTCGGCCACGAACACGCGCCAGGCCTGGGTGAAGCCGAACGAGGCGTGGTAGAGGGCCACGCCCAGCAGCGCGCCGATGATCCACAGCGCGCTCTGGCGCAGGCTCACGCTCTGGGTCAGGTAGACGGCGCCGATCGCCAGCAGGGCCAGGGCGACCCACAGCGGCTTGCGGTTGATCTGGATCGGCGGCAGGGCCGCGGGATACGAGAGGGTGGAGGCGGGGTTGCTCATGGGCGCGCTTTCCGAACGATGAAAGGGCGCTCGCGTCTCGCTGGGCGCCCTGTAGGGTGATGGCGCCAGTTTAGGGTCAACCCTTAATTTCGTTAACTATTTGATTTTGATTTTTTAATAATTAAAAGTAATTAAACACCGTGTTGCAGCCACCAGGCCAGCGCCGCCAGCGTGGCGAGCAGCACCGGCAGGGTCAGCACGATGCCGACCCGGAAGTAGTAGCCCCAGGAGATCGTCAGCCCCTTGCGCGCCAGCACGTGCAGCCACAGCAGCGTGGCGAGGCTGCCGATCGGCGTGATCTTCGGCCCCAGGTCGCTGCCGATCACGTTGGCGTAGATCATTGCGCTGCGCACCGCCGCGTCGGTGGTGTGCACGTCGGCGATGGCCAGCGCGCCCACCAGCACGGTGGGCAGGTTGTTCATCACCGACGAGAGCAGTGCGGTGATGAGGCCCGTGCCCAGCGCCGCGCCCCACACATTGCCGGCGCCGTCGGCATCGATGCCCGCGCTCCAGGCCAGCGCGCGGCTGAGCCAGGCGGTGAGTCCCGCGTTGTGCAGGCCATACACCACCAGGTACATGCCGAGCGAGAACACCACGATGTGCCAGGGCGCGCCGCGCATGATACGGCGCGTGCCCACGATGTGCTGGCGGCCCGCTACGAGCAGCAGGCCGGCCGCGCCGACCGCCGCGATCGCGCTCACCGGTATGCCGAGCGGCTCCAGCACGAAGAAACCCACCAGCAGCAGGGTCAGCACGATCCAGCCGGCGCGGAACGTGACCGGATCGCGGATCGCGCTGCGCGGGTCCGGCAGGCTGGCGGTGTCGAACCGGCGCGGGATGTCGCGGCGGAAGAACAGCCACAGCACCACCAGCGACGAGACCACCGCGGCGACGTTGACCGGCACCATCACCGCCGCGTACTCGCCGAAGCCCAGGCCGAAGAAGTCGGCCGACACGATGTTCACGAGGTTCGACACGATCAACGGGATGCTGCCGGTGTCCGCGATGAAGCCCGCGGCCATGACGAAGGCCAGCGTGGCGGCCGGGCCGAAGCCCAGCGCCAGCAGCATCTCCATCACGATGGGCGTGAGGATGAGGGCCGCGCCGTCGTTGGCGAACAGGGCCGTGACGGCCGCGCCCAGCAGCACGATCAGCACGAACAGCCGATGGCCGCTGCCGCGGCCCCAGCGCGCCACGTGCAGGGCGGCCCATTCGAAGAAGCCGGCCTCGTCGAGGATCAGGCTGGTGATGATGATCGCGATGAAGGTCGCCGTGGCGTTCCACACGATGTGCCACACCACGCCGATGTCGCTCAGATGCACCGCGCCGGTGGCGAGCGCGAGGCCCGCGCCGATCAGTGCGCTCCAGCCCACGTTGAGCCCGCGCGGCTGCCAGATCACCAGGACCAGCGTGAAAACGAAGAGGGAGACGGCGAGCAACATGGCGGCGTAGGGATCAGGCGAGCGGGTGGCTGCTGACCCAGGCGACCAGCAGGCTGACGGTGAGGACGGAAATGATGGTCGAGACCAGGATGGCACGCGAGGTGGCGCCCGCATCGCGGCCGTACATCTGCGCCAGCATGAAGGGGCCCGTGCCGATCGGCAACGCGGCCATCAGCACGGCGGTCCAGGCCCAGACGTCGGGCATGTCGAACACGCGGAACGCCAGCCAGGCGGTCACGGCGGGCTGCACCAGCAGCTTGGCGAACACCATGCGGCCGACCGCGCCGCGGCCCGATGCGGCCGGCGTCTGCGCCAGGAACAGGCCGATCGTGACCAGCGCGCAGGGGCTGGCGGAGGCGCCCAGCAGTTCCAGGTAGTGATCGACGCCGCTCGGCACGTGCACACCGGCCACGGCGAGCGCGAGGCCCAGCAGGGGCGCGACCAGCAGCGGATTGCGGGCCAGGGCGCGCGCCACCTTGGCCAGCGTGCCGGTCCAGTGGCGGTCGCGATGCTGGTCGAATTCGATGATGGCGATGGACACCGCGAACAGGGCGCAGGCCGTGAGCAGCGTGGCGATGATCGAGGGCGGCAGGCTGGCCGGTCCGAGCAGGGCGAGGCACAGCGGGATGCCCATGTAGCCGGCGTTGGCGTACGCGCCGGCCAGGCCGTCGAGCGTGCGATCGCTCAGGGCCAGGCCGCGCCGGCCCAGCGGCAGGAACGCCAGCAGGAACGTGGCGCAGATGCCCCCCCAGAACGCGCCGATATAGCCCCAGTGATTCAGCTGCGACAGGTCGGCGTTGGCCATCGCGCGAAACAGCAGTGCCGGCAGCGACAGGTACACCACGTAGCGGTTGAGCGCCTGAGTCGCGGACTCGCCGAGCACCTTGAATCGGGCCGCCAGCCAGCCCGTCAGGATCAGGGCGAACACCGGAAACGCGGCATTGAGAACGGCGGACATGGGCGGGCGGCGTAGCGTGGCGCAGACAGGGGAGGGCGGGAGGCGCCCATTCTACTGGCAGCGCGGCGCCCGCGCGTGCGCGCGGCCCCCTGGCGGTGCGACAATCGATGTCATCGCAATTTCGATCCAAGTTGTAGAAGGGGAAGAGACATGAGCAAGCCCGTTGAAATCCGCATCGTGCTGGGCACCTGGGACAGGCTGCGCGACGACGCGAGCACCGTACGCTTCGAGGTGTTCGTGCAGGAACAGGCCGTGCCGCCCGAAATCGAGCTCGATGACGACGACGCGGTCAGCGTGCACGCCGTTGCCTACGACGCCGCCAACCGCGTGCTGGGCACCGGTCGCCTGCTGCCGGACGGCCACATCGGCCGCATGGCCGTGCGCAAGCTGGCGCGCGGCACCGGCGTGGGCGGGCAGATCCTCGACGCCCTGATCCAGCAGGGTCACGGCGACGGCCACCGCATGCTGGTGCTGCACGCGCAGAGCCATGCCAAGGGCTTCTACGAGGCCCACGGCTTCCAGGCCGAAGGCGACGAGTTCGTCGAGGCCGGCATCCCCCACGTCGTGATGACGCGCGTGTTCGGCGGCTGAGGCTGCCCGTCGCATCCGGCATGAAGCCCGCCGCGCGCGGGCTTTTTTTGTGGGCGGTTGCAGGCGCAACCGTGGGAGGGCGAGGCAGGCGCTTTCCTTCCTGGGCGTAGAAAAGCAAAAGGCCCGTACTTTCGTACGGGCCTTTTTGGGAATTATTGGTGCCCAGGAGAGGACTCGGTCACACGGGCGCGACCCCGGTTGCGCTTGCACGCGCAACCTTTCTCGTCCTCGCGGAAAGCGCGCAGGCGCTTTCCTTCCTGGGCGTAGAAAAGCAAAAGGCCCGTACTTTCGTACGGGCCTTTTGAGGAATTATGGTGCCCAGGAGAGGACTCGAACCTCCACACCTTGCGGCACACGGACCTGAACCGTGCGCGTCTACCAATTCCGCCACCTGGGCTCTGTTGAATCTCTGCGGCGTTGCCGTCGCGTCAAATCAGCAGGAGGCGAATTATGCACACTTTTTTGAATGCGTGCACGCGAAAACGCCGTTTTTCGAAAATATTTTTATGCGCACATTGAAATGCGCCGATCACGCTGCCGGGATGCGCGATGCGCGTCAGTGATTTGCGGTGAAAGAAGGGGGGCGTTTGAGCGTCTCGGGATGGTTGCGCTTGCAAGCGCAACCTTTCTCGTCCCCACGGAAAGCGCGCAGGCGCTTTCCTTCCTGGGCGTACAAAGCAAAAAGGCCCGTACTTTCGTACGGGCCTTTTTGGGAATTATTGGTGCCCAGGAGAGGACTCGAACCTCCACACCTTGCGGCACACGGACCTGAACCGTGCGCGTCTACCAATTCCGCCACCTGGGCTCTGTGTTTTGGCGTTGCCGTCAAAATCAACAGAAGCGAGATTATGCACACTTTTTCCGGGTTGTGCAAGTTTCGTGGTTTTTTGGTGACGGGGCGTCTTGGGGAAGGCGGATACGGGCGGCGGATACGGGCAGCAGCCACTGGCATCGCCCCGCCCCGCGGGCAGCGGGCGAGCCGCGCCGGAGGATGCGGGGGCGGGCGACCCGGTATGCTTGCGCCTGTATCGGACACCGATGTCCGGCCCGTCTTTGCCTTGCCCGCACCATGCCCCGTCCCGTCTGTCCGCGTTGCCTGCGTCCGCTCGCGCTTTGTCTCTGCTCCGCCATTCCGGCGCTGCGGAACCGTGTCCGCGTGCTGGTGCTGCAGCATCCCGACGAGGCCCGGCATGCGCTCAACACCGCCCGGCTCGCGGTGCTGGGGCTGGCGCACGCGGAAATGGTCGTGGGCAAGACCTTCGACGCGAGCCTGTGGCAGCGGCCCGGGTGCGAGAGCTGGCTGCTGTTTCCCGGCGAGGACGCCGTGCCGGCGAGCACGCTGGCGGCGCGCCTCGCGCAGGGCACGGCGCAGGCGCCGGAGAAGGCGGGAGAGATCCAGTTGGTGGTGCCCGACGGCACCTGGCGCCACGCCCGCGGCATGTTGCGCGACCATCCGGCGCTGGCCGCCTTGCCGCGCATCACGCTCGACGGCGTGGCGCAGACGCGCTATCGCGTGCGGCACGCCGACGCCGAGGGCGCGGTGTCGTCGATCGAGGCCGTGGCGGCCGCGCTCAACGCGCTCGAAGGCACGCGGCAGTACGACGCGCTGCTGGCGCCGTTCGAGCGGCTGGTGGCGCAGCAGATCGCGGCGATGGGCGAGGAGGTGTATCAGCGCCATCACGTGGCGCGCTGCGGATCGCGCGGCGGGGCGGCCTGATCCGGATCCGTTGCGGCCGCAATCGCTGTGCGCGCAACGGAGGGCAAGAGGGTGGGGCGCAAAAACAAAAACCCCGAAGCCTGGGCTTCGGGGTTTTCTCTTGCTGCTGCAGCGTGCCGCGCGTTGCGCGTCATGCCGACTGAAACTGTGGTGCCCAGGAGAGGACTCGAACCTCCACACCTTTCGGCACACGGACCTGAACCGTGCGCGTCTACCAATTCCGCCACCTGGGCACTGTATCAGAGCCGTGCTACCCTGCCGAGATCTCGCCTGGCACACCGTTCTTGGCCGGTATGCAAATGCGTGGGCGCAAGGCTTTCGATCTGCTCCGCTCGCTTCGATCTGAATCACCGGGATTTTCAATCGACGCGATCGAGGGCATTTTCAATCACCTCTCGCGCAATCTCTTTTGCGATTTGCTCATGTAGACTAGCTACCTGTGCTTCATGCATCGAGTATCACTTTTCTGCTGCAGTGTCGCCGCTGGGCTGACCACAGAGCTGCGCAGTATAAACGGGATTTTCACCTTTGGCAAAACGATCGAACAACGACTCCAATAACAACAGATCCACTTCCGTGTTGCCCGAAACGCCGCCCGATTTCGATCCTGACGTGCCTTCGCGCGAACAGATCCTGCAGGCGTTGCGATCGGCCGGTGGACCGCTCTCGCCCGACGAACTGGCGCAGCGCATGGGGGTCGAGCGCGATTCCACGCGCGTCGGTTTCGATCGGCGCCTGGGCGCCATGGAGCGTGACGGTCAGTTGATGCCCAACCGCAAGGGCGTGCTGCTGTTGGCCACCAAGCTCGACTTCGTCGCCGGCCGCGTGCAGGGCCACCGCGATGGCTTCGGCTTCCTGGTGCGCGACGACGGCGGCCAGGATCTGTTCCTGTCGCCGCGCGAAATGCTCAAGGTGCTGCATGGCGACCGCGTGCTGGTCAAGCCGTCGGGCGAGTATCGCGGCAAGCCGGAAGGCACCATCGTCGAGGTCATCGAGCGCCGCACCAACAAGCTGGTCGGGCGGTTCCTGCACGAGCACGGCCTGTCGATCGTGGTCCCCGAAGACCAGCGCATCAAGCACGACATCCTGATTCCGCCGAGCGACACCAATGGCGCGCAGCACGGCCAGGTGGTCTCGGTCGAGATCATCGAGCAGCCCACGCGCCACACCCAGCCGCTCGGCAAGGTGTTCGAGGTGCTGGGCGAGATCGACGATCCCGGCATGGAAATCGAAATCGCGGTGCGCAAGTTCGACGTGCCGGTCGAGTTCACCGAGGCCGCGCGCAAGCAGGCCGCGCGCCTGCCCGACGTGGTGCGCAAGGGTGACCTGAAAGGCCGCATCGACCTGCGCGACGTGCCGCTCATCACGATCGACGGCGAAGACGCGCGCGACTTCGACGACGCGGTCTACTGCGAGCCGGTCGACCTCGGCACCGGCCAGCGCAAGCGCCCGGGCTGGCGCCTGATCGTCGCCATCGCCGACGTGAGCCACTACGTGCGCCCCGGCGATCCGCTCGACGACGACGCGCTCGAGCGCGGCACCAGCGTGTATTTCCCGCGCCGCGTGATCCCGATGCTGCCCGAGTCGCTGTCCAACGGCCTGTGCTCGCTCAATCCCAACGTCGACCGCCTCGTGCTGGTCTGCGACATGGTGATTCCGGCCTCCGGCGCCAAGGCCGGCCAGATCACGGCCTATCAGTTCTACAACGCGGTGATGCACTCGCAGGCGCGCACCACGTACACCAGCATCTGGGAGGCGCTGCAACAGCCGGGCGGCCCCGCCGCGCTGGCGATGAAGCGCGTGATGCCGCACGTCCAGCATCTGTATGAGCTGTTCCAGTTGCTGGTGCAGCAGCGCAAGAAGCGCGGCGCCATCGATTTCGACACCGTCGAGACCAAGATCGTGTGCAACGAGCTCGGCCGCATCGAGCAGATCGTGCCGTCGGTGCGCAACGACGCGCACAAGCTGATCGAAGAGTGCATGCTGGCCGCCAACACCTGCGCCGCCGACTTCATGGCGCGCAGCAAGCATCCCGGCCTGTTCCGTATCCACGAAGGTCCCACGCCCGAGCGCCTGCAGGCCTTGCGCGATTTCCTGCGCACCATGGGCCTGTCGCTGGGCGGGGGCGACACGCCGACCGCCAAGGATTACGGCGAGTTCCTCGACTCGGTGCGCGGCCGTCCCGATTTCCCGCTGCTCCAGACCATGCTGCTGCGCTCGATGCAGCAGGCCGTCTACAGCCCCGACAACATGGGTCACTTCGGCCTGGCGTACGCGGCCTATGGCCACTTCACCTCGCCGATCCGGCGCTATCCCGACCTGCTCACGCACCGCGTGATCAAGGCGCTGCTCGAAGGCAAGCGCTACGTGCCGCAGCTCGAGGGCCAGCCGCTCGTGATCGGCCGCGGCCAGCGCGAACACGAACACGCCATCTGGGAAAAGCTCGGCCTGCTGCTCTCGGCCAGCGAGCGCCGCGCCGACGAAGCCTCGCGCGACGTCGAGGCCTGGCTCAAGTCGTGGTTCGTCAAGGAGCGCGTGGGCGAAGACTTCAGCGGCACCGTCACTGGCGTGGCCAGCTTCGGCATCTTCGTCACGCTCGACACGCTGCACGTCGAGGGCCTGGTGCACGTCTCCGAACTCGGCGGCGAGTACTTCCAGTTCAACGACGCCTTGCACGAGCTGCGTGGCGAGCGCACCGGCATGCGCTACCGCCTGACCGACAAGGTCCAGGTGCAGGTCTCGCGCGTCGACCTCGAGGCGCGCCGCATCGAGTTCCGCCTGGTCAAGGGCACGAGCTTCGATGCCTTGCGCAAGCAGGCCACGCGCAATCCCGACGAGCCGCGCCGCGTCAAGAAGGCGGCCGCGCCCAAGCCGGCCGCGCTGAAGGGCCAGACGGCCAAGCAGCGCCGTGCCGAGGCCAAGAAGGCCAGCCAGCCGCCCAAGACGCCCAAGGCGGCGCCGCGATCGAGCTCGGGCGCAGCGTCCAAGAAGGCCACGCGCACCCGCCGCTGATCGGGCGCGCCTTTTCCAGGCGCGGTAACATTGCAGCATCGTCCCGCCCGCCGGCTTGCCGGTGGGCGACTTCCGCCCGATCCGGGCGGATGTTGTTTCCTCTCTATATAGGTAGTCGAGATCATGGCGTCGGCCCAGGTCCTGGCGGGTTTTCACGCGGTCGTCGCACGTCTGCGTCACGCGCCCGAATCCATCAAAGAACTCTACGTCGAGGCATCGCGCCGCGACAAACGTATGCAAAGCCTGATCGAGCAGGCCGAGCGCGCCGGCTGCCGCGTGCATCCGGTTGCGGCAGACCGCCTCGATGGCCTGGCGCGCGGCACGCGCCACCAGGGCGTGGTCGCGCTGGCCGATGAGCGCCAGCTCGCCGTCGACGTCGATGAAGTGCTCGACGTGATCGAAGGCCCGGCCTTCCTGTTGCTGCTCGACGGCGTGACCGATCCGCACAATCTCGGCGCCTGCCTGCGCACCGCCGACGCGGCTGGCGTGCACGCGGTGATCGCGCCGCGCGACCGTGCGGTCGGCCTCAACGCCACCGTGCAGCGCGTGGCCTGCGGCGCGGCCGACACCGTGCCCTACATTACCGTCACCAACCTGGCCCGCACGATGCGCGAGCTCAAGGAGCGCGGTGTCTGGCTGGTCGGCACCGACGACCAGGGTCAGCACGATCTGCACGCGGTCGATGCGCGGCAGTCGATGGCCTGGGTCATGGGCGCCGAAGGCGAGGGCATGCGCCGCCTCACCCGCGAGACCTGCGACGAGCTGGTGCGCATCCCGATGGCGGGTTCGGTCGAGAGCCTGAACGTCAGCGTCGCCAGCGCCGTGTGCCTGTACGAAACCGTGCGCCAGCGCCGCAGCTGATTTTTCCCGGGCGGCGTTCGCCGCCCGTCCTGCATCCGAGCGATTCCATCATGCACCAGAACGGCTTCACCACCACGATTCTTCATTCCGACCGCGACCAGGCCGTCGAGCATGGCGCCGTGCACAAGCCCATGCATCCGTCCTCCGAGTTCGCCTACGACGACGCGCGCGAGCTCGCCGCGGTGTTCCAGGGCAAGGCCGGCTTCACCTACGCGCGCCAGGGCACGCCCACCACCACGGCGCTCGAGGCCAAGATCTCGCGCATGGAAGGCGGCAAGGGCACGGTGAGCTTTGCCACGGGCATGGCCGCGCTGGCCGCGATCTTCAGCACGTTGCTGCGCCGGGGCGATCACCTGGTGTCGAGCCAGTTCATCTTCGGCAACACCAACAGCCTGCTGGGCACGCTGATCGAGCTGGGCGTGGAGATCACCTCTGTCGATGCCACCGACGTCGAACAGGTGCGCGCCGCCATCCGCCCGAACACCCGCATGGTGTTCACCGAGACCATCGCCAACCCGGGCACGCAGATCGCCGACCTGGCGGGCATCGGCGCCCTGTGCCGCGAACGCAATCTGGTCTACGTGGTCGACAACACGCTCACCTCGCCGTGGCTGTTCCAGCCGCGCGACGTGGGCGCGTCGCTCGTCATGAACTCGCTGTCGAAGTACATCGCCGGCCATGGCCATGCGTTGGGCGGCGCGGTGACCGACACCGGCCTGTTCGACTGGAAAGACGCAGCCAACATCTACGACGCGTACAAGAAGGGCCCTTCCACCGGCTGGGGCCTGACGCAGATCAAGAAGAAGGGCCTGCGCGACATGGGCGGCACGCTGGCGGCCGAGCCGGCGCACCGCATCGCGATCGGCGCCGAGACCCTGGCGCTGCGCATGGACCGCCACAGCAGCAACGCGCTCGCGCTGGCGCGCTTCCTCGACGCGCATCCCGGCGTATCGAAGGTGCACTATCCCGGCCTCGAGAGCCATCCGCAGTACGCACGCGCCAAGAGCCTGTTCCGCGACGGGCGCTTCGGCGGCTTGCTGGGCGTGGAGCTGGCCGAGGGCATCGATTGCTTCGACTTCCTCAATCGCCTGAACATCGTGCTCAATGCCACGCACCTGGGCGATACCCGCAGCCTCGCGCTGCCGGCCGCGCACACCATCTATTACGAGATGGGCGCGGAGCGCCGCGCGCAGATGGGCATCGCCGACAGCCTGATCCGCGTGTCGGTCGGCATCGAGGACGAAAGCGATCTGCTGTTCGACTTCGACCAGGCCCTGAAGGGCGCGATGGCCTGAGCCCGCGGGCGCGGGTTCCGGAAGGGAAGGGCGTCGCGCGAGCGGCGCCTTTTTCATTGCGCGCGCCGCATGCACGTTGATGCATGAAGACGCCACGACGGCGGCGCGTTGCGGTCGCGATTGGCGCCGATGGGCGTGCCGCGGCGTGCCTCGCGGCGGCGTTGCATGGCGTGGCGGCATGCCATTTGCGAAGGCGTCGACGACGTTGCGCGCGTGGAACGAAGCACTGCCCGGTAGGCGTTTTTGTTTATTGCGCAAAGCAGTAAAAGCTAGTATTGGCGCGGCTTGCGGCGTGGTTTTTCCTTGACAGCCGCAGTGGGCCAAGGCCTAATAACACCCTGCGTCGCAGCTATCAGGACCCCGCGAAAAGCGCCCCTGAGAACTGCGACGCAGCAGTTAAAAAGTTGTGCTTTGCAGCGCAAGAACTATTTTTCCCACGTCCGTTCTATCATCGGCCCGCGCATTCGCCGTCGCGAACTGCTGCGCGATCCGTGAAAGCCATACCTTGTGAGGGGTAAACCTGAATGAACAAAACCGAACTCATCGATCACATCGCCAGCAAGGCTGACATCTCGAAAGCCGCCGCTGGCCGCTCGCTTGACGCCCTGATCGGTGCCGTCAAAACCACCCTGAAGAAGGGCGGTACGGTTACGTTGGTGGGCTTCGGCACCTTCGCCGTCTCGTCGCGCGCTGCTCGCACGGGCCGCAATCCGCGCACCGGCGAAACCATCAAGATCAAGAAGGCCAAAGTGCCCAAGTTCCGTCCGGGCAAGGCCCTGAAAGACGCCGTCAACTGATGACGTGCGAGTCGGCATGGCGCGTCACGATCCGATCGGCCGCGCCATTTGCCGACTTGAAGTCGGTTCGCTATACTTGCGGCCGCATACGACACCGGGGTGCTTAGCTCAGTTGGTAGAGCGGCGCCCTTACAAGGCGTAGGTCACAGGTTCGACCCCTGTAGCACCCACCAGATCTTTCCCCGTCGCATCGCTTGCCCGATCGGCGCCGCGCGAAGGATCATCCCCGACGTTGTACTGTCTCTCGCCGCGTTCCGGCACCTCCCCGCGATTTCCTGCCCGGCGCCTTTCGGCCCGCCTCGACAGTTGCGTCGTGCCATCGCCGCTTCACGCGTTTTCCGCGTGTCTCCCTCGATTGCAGCGCGATGCGCGCCTGCGGCCTCGTGCGCTTCATGCAAGAGGCGTGTCATGCATCGCGCAGTGCCAGTGCCTGCCGGCGAATTTGCATTTTCCCGGTGCAGCGCCGGGGTTTGCGATTGCGCGCGGGCGGTTTTTTACGGTAGCGTTGACGTCTTTCGCCAGTTGAACTAACTTGCGAATCATTCGCATTTGATATATCGTCCCGTGTTTACGGTCGTAGCGCGCCCCACCGGGTGCTGCGGTGCGGCATCGATCAATGTATTTGGCTGATTCATGCCTAGCGTTCAAAGCGGTCGGAATTCTTCGCAGGTGTCTTACGCGTTACGCGCAGGGGCCGGCACACTCGTCGTAGCGGCTCACGCCGCGGTCGTCGGCGCCATCTTCTTCGCCACCCCCGACACACCGCCGGTGCTGCTCGAGCCCGAAGCGGTGATGGTCAGCGTGATCGAGGCCCCCGTGCCTCAGGTTGCCAAGGCCGAGCCGCAGCCCGAGCCTCAACCGCCCGTGGAGGAAACCCCGCCTCCGCCGGAACCCGAAATCGAACCGGAGCCGGAACCCGAGCCCGAGATCGAGCCGGAGCCCGAGCCCGAGCCGCCTCCGGTCATCGAGAAGCCGCCGGAGCCGGCGCCCAAGCCGAAACCCAAGCCCAAGCCCAAACCGCAGCCCAAGCCGCAGCCCAAGCCCGAGATCAAGCCCGAGCCCAAGCCCGAAACGCCGCCCGCGCCGCCGACCGGCGCCGTCGAAGGCAATCAGGTGAACCAGGCCCCGCGCCAGGGCCCGCCGCCCGACGAGGCCATCATGTTGTCGCAGGTCGAGTACCTCGGTCAGCGGCCGATGCCGGTCTACCCGATGGCGTCCAAGCGCATGCGCGAGGAAGGCCGCGTGGTGGTGCTGGTCGAGATCAATACCCAAGGGACGGTGGACAAAGCCTCCGTCGACTCGTCGTCCGGTTTTTCGCGCCTCGATGAATCCGCGCTCACGGCGGCCCGCAAGGCCCGCTTCAAGCCGCTGATGCGTAACGGTGTGGCTCTCCCGGCCAAAGCAAAACTTCCATTCGATTTCGTAATAAGGAACTGAGATGTTCAACGCTATCCAGAACGCCATCTACATGGTGGCTCAGGCGAGCACCACCGGCGCCCCGGCCGCTGCGGGAGCCGCAGCGCCTGCCGCCGCGCAGACCGCGCCGGCCGCGAACCCCGGCGCCGTGCAGCAGGCCGCCGACGCGCTCAGCAACGCCGCCACCACGGCCGCGCCGGCCGCCGCCGCCGTGCCGTCGGCACCGCCCGTCGCGCCCGACATGGGCTTCATGCACTTCATCGCGCAGAGCGACTTCGTCGGCAAGACGCTGTTCATCATCCTGATCATCATGTCGCTGGTGACGTGGTACCTGATCGTGGTGAAGGCGTTCTCGAACATGTCGATGCGCAAGCGCGCGGCCGGCTTCCTGAACAAGTTCTGGGGTTCGAGCTCGCTGGAGCAGGTCCAGAACGAAATCGCCACGCACGGCGCGCGCGATCCGTTCTCGCACCTGGCCAGCCACGCGATCCATGCCCAGACCCACCATGCCAAGTACGGCGCGACCAAGCTCGAAGAGGCCGGCAGCAACGGCGAATTCGTGACGCGCACGATGCGCAAGGTCATCGACGAAGAGACCGCCAAGCTCGAAAACGGCCTGACGGTGCTGGCATCGGTCGGCTCGACCGCGCCGTTCGTCGGCCTGTTCGGCACGGTGTGGGGCGTCTATCACGCGCTGGTCGGCATCGGCCTGTCCGATGGCGTGACCATCAACCGCATCGCCGGCCCCGTGGGCGAGGCGCTCATCATGACCGGCCTGGGTCTGGCCGTCGCCATCCCCGCCGTGCTGGCCTACAACGCCTTCGTGCGCAACAACCGCGTGTTCCTGTCGCGCCTCGATGCGTTCGCCCATGATCTGTTCGCCTTCCTGACGACCGGCCAGCAAGTCGCCGTGTCCGACGGCAAGGTGCGCGCGCTGCGTCGCCAGCCCGGCACGCGTGGGAGCGAGTAATGGCTTTCGGGAGCTTCGACAACAAAGGCTCTGGCGGCCATACCGTGTCGGAGATCAACATGGTGCCGCTGATCGACGTGATGCTGGTGCTGCTGGTGATCTTCATCATCACGGCGCCGCTGCTGGCGCACTCGATCAAGATCAACATGCCGCAGGTCAGCGCCGAGCAGGTGCAGGAAGAGCCCAAGACGGTGGACCTGGCGATCGACGCCTCGGGCGCGCTGTTCTGGGATGAGCAGCCCGTCCTGTTCGACGATCTGCAGAACCGCTTCCGCGCCATCGCCCTGGACAAGCCGCAGCCCGAGATCCGCATCCGCGCCGACCAGAACACGCGCTACGAAACCCTGGCCAAGGTGATGGCCGCGGCCCGTCGTGGCGGCATGACCCGCATCGGCTTCATCACCCAGCCCGGCAGCACGACCGCCGCCCCGGGTGAGGGTGCGCCCGCCGCCGGCGCCGCCGCCCCGGCCCCCGCCGCGCCCGCGGCATCGGCTCCGGCCGCCCGGCCCGCTGCGGCGCGCTGAGCCCCGACGGCCATCCGGTGGCCGGACACAATCAGACAGTTGAGTGTCCGGCCCCGGTTCGCGCTAGAATCGCGGAATGCGAGTTCTCGTAATCGAAGATGACACCACCCTGGGCCACGCGCTCCAGGAATTCCTGTCCGACCAGGGCTATGCCGTCGACTGGCTCACCGAAGGTGACAAGGTCCAGGGCGCACTGGCGGGGCAGCCGTACGACCTGTTGCTGCTCGACCTCAACCTTCCCGGCCTGAGCGGCCTGGAAGTGCTGCGTCAGGTACGCCAGGAAAACAACCAGGTCCCGGTGCTGATCCTCACCGCGCGCGACGGTCTCGACGACCGCGTGGCGGGGCTGGATGCCGGCGCCGACGACTACGTGACCAAGCCCTTCGACCTGCCCGAGCTGGCCGCGCGCGTGCGCGCCCTGGGCCGCCGTCGTTCGGGCCAGGCCCAGCCGCTGATCGAAGTCGGCCCGCTGGTGTTCGACACCGTCGGCCGCGAGGTGCGCGCCAACGGCCATCGCCTGGCCCTGTCGGTGCGCGAGCTCTCCGTGCTCGAGATGCTGATGGCCCGGGTCGGCCGCGTGGTGACCAAGCGCCAGATCGTCAATTCGCTGTCGGCATGGGATGCCGACTTCAGCGAGAACGCGGTCGAGGTCTACGTCTACCGCCTGCGCAAGCGCCTCGAAGGCACCGGCGCCAGCATCCAGACCGTTCGTGGCTTCGGCTACATGCTGGACGTGGAAGCGGCGTAACGCCGCCTGGCGGACCAGGTCCATGCCCTGCATCCCTGACCGCCGTTGATCGCCATGCCGGACTCGCAGACCCCTCTGCCGCCACCGCCCATGCACAGCGGGCTCAAGCTGCCGCGCGGATCGCTCGCGCGCCACCTGGTCGTGCGGCTCATGCCGCCCATCCTGCTGCTCGTGCTGCTGGATCTCGCGGCCACCTGGGTCATCACGCACAAGATCGATATGTCGGTCTGGATGCTCGAAGACTTCTTCTGGCTGATGGTGGTGGGCCAGGTGCTGCTGGTCGCGCTGTTCGCCTGGGTCGTGATCCAGGGCGTGCGCTCCGGCCTGGCCTCGGTCAATCACCTCGCCGAAGAGATCCGGCTGCGTTCCATCGACGACATGCAGGCCATGGCCGTGGCCGGTCTGCCGGCCGAGATCGCGCCGCTCGTCACCCATATCAATGATCTGCTGTTGCGTCTCGATGCCTCGCTGGCCGCGCAGCGCCGCTTCATCGGCCATGCGGCGCACCAGCTGCGCACGCCACTCAGCGGCCTGCGGCTCGAATCGGAGCTGATGCTGGCGCGGCCGTTGCCCGACGACGTGCGGGCCCGCGCCGAGCGCATCAAGGCCGTGAGCGACCGCATGATCCGCCTCGGCCAACAGCTTTTGGTGCTGGCCAAGGCCGACCCGAACGCGCGCCCGCAGGATCGCTTCCTGCGCCTGGACCTGTGCGAATGGGTGCGCGCCAGCGGCGCGGAATGGATTCCGCACGCGCGCCTGTCGCAGGTCGAGATCGACCTGGCCGCGCCCGAGCATCCGGTGTGGATCGACGGCGATCCGCTGCTGCTCGACGAACTGCTCGGCAACCTGATCGACAACGCCCTGCGCTACGGCAAGCAGGGCGGCCGCATCGTGCTGACCGTGGGCGAGAATCCGCCGTCGCTGACCGTCGAGGACGACGGTCCTGGCATCGGGCCCGACGAGCGTGAGCGCGTGTTCGAAGCCTTCTACCGGTCGCCCAGCGCCACCGCCGACGGTTCCGGCCTCGGGCTGGCCATCGTGCGCGAAATCGCGCATGCGCACGGCGCATGGTGGAAGCTGGTGAGCCGGCCGGAGTATTCCGGCACCCGGCTGTCCGTGGTGTTTCCCGGCCCCCGCAAGGGTGCTCAACTGACGCGTCAAGAACGCCTCCTATGAGCCAGTCCTCTTCATCCGCCACGCGCGTGGCGGGCACTCCGGCGCATGCGCCGTCGAGCCAGGCCGTCCTGATGCTGGGCGCGCTGGGCGTGGTGTACGGCGACATCGGCACCAGCCCGCTCTACACGCTGCGCGCCTGCCTCACCGGCTTCGCCGACCTCGAGCCCGCCCACATCCTCGGCGTGCTGTCGATCCTGTTCTGGCTGCTGATGCTGGTGGTGTCGTTCAAGTACGTGATGCTGGTGCTGCGCGCCGACAATCGCGGCGAGGGCGGCACGCTGGCGCTGCTCGAGCTGGCGGTGCGCGGGCGCGAAGGGCGGCTGCGCTGGCTGCTCATCGTGCTGGGGATCTTCGGGGCCGCGCTGTTCTACGGCGACAGCATGATCACGCCCGCCATCTCGGTGCTCTCCGCGCTGGAGGGCATCGGCGTGGTGTCGCACACGCTCGACCCGTGGGTGGTGCCGCTGGCGCTCATCGTGCTGGTCGCGCTGTTCATGATCCAGTCGCACGGCACCGGCGCCATGGGCAAGCTGTTCGGCCCCGTGATGGGCGTGTGGTTCCTCGTGCTGGCGGTGCTGGGCGGCTGGCAGATCTGGCAGACGCCGCAGGTGCTGCAGGCGCTCAATCCGGTCTGGGGCCTGCGCTTCATCGCGGAGGCGCCGCTGATGAGCTTCCTGCTGCTCGGCGCGGTGGTGCTGGCGCTCACCGGCGCCGAGGCGCTGTACGCCGACATGGGCCACTTCGGCCGGCCGGCGATCCGGCGCGCCTGGTTCTCGATGGTGCTGCCGGCGCTCACGCTCTGCTATTTCGGCCAGGGCGCGCTGCTGCTGCGCGATCCCACCGCGATCCGCAATCCCTTCTTCCTGATGGCGCCCGACTGGGGCCTGGTCCCGCTCGTCGGGCTCGCCACGATCGCCACCGTGGTGGCCTCGCAGGCGGTGATCTCGGGCGCGTACTCGGTCACGCGCCAGGCGGTCCAGCTGGGCTTCTGGCCGCGCATGCAGATCCTGCACACCTCGGCGGTGGAGAAGGGCCAGATCTACCTGCCGCAGGTCAATGCGCTGCTGCTGTGCGCGGTGCTGGTGCTGGTGGTGCTGTTCCGCGATTCCGAAAGCCTGGCCGCGGCCTACGGCTTTGCCGTGACCGGCACCATGCTCACGACCTCCGTGCTGGCCTTCGCGGTGCTGCCGCGCGGCAGCACCGGCGGCAAGCGCGCGCTGTGGATGGTGACGCTGAGCATCCTGCTGGTGGTCGACATCCTGCTGTTCGGCGCCAACATCTTCAAGATCCACGAGGGCGGCTGGCTGCCGCTGGCGGTGGGCATCGTGGTGTTCACGCTCATGATGACGTGGCGGCGCGGCCGGCACCTGCTGGCCGACATGCAGGCGCGCGATCGCCAGCCGCTGGCCTCGTTCATGGAGCAGCTCGAGACCTACCCGCCCGCGCGGGTGCACGGCACGGCCATCTTCATGACGATGAATCCCGACAACGTGCCGCCCGCGCTGCTGCACAACCTCAAGCACAACAAGGTGCTGCACGACCACGTGATCTTCCTCACCATCCGCGTGGCCGACGTGCCGTACGTGAGCGTGGAGGAGCGCTTCAGCGTCAACAAGATCAGCGCCTCGAGCTGGACCGTGGTGATCCACTACGGCTTCAAGGAGGATCCGGACGTGCCGGAGGTGCTGCGCGAGGTCACCGAGGCCTATCCGGAGATCGACCTGGAGCCGATGCGCACCTCGTTCTATCTGTCGCGCCAGACGGTGGTGGCGGCGCGCCGGCCGGCCATGTTCGGCTGGCGCCGGGCGCTGTTCTCGTTCCTGGCGCGCAACTCCACGCGCAGCACCAAGTTCTTCAAGATCCCGCCCAACCGGGTGGTCGAAATGGGCATGCAGGTCGAGCTCTGAGCACGCCGTGCCGGCGCCGCAGCGCGTGCGGCGCGGGCGTGGCGCCAGCAAAAACGGCGGCCCCTGGGCCGCCGTTTTTTTTTCGTGCAGGGCAGGGGCGTCAGGCGGCCTGCGGGTCCCAGCCCAGCTGGGCGCGGCCCGCGGGCACGGCGCTCACGGCCTGGACGTGGCCCAGACGGAAGATCGCCACGGCGCGCTGCAGGTGCTGCGCCTGGTCTTCCAGCGAGGCGGCTGCCGCCGCGGCCTGCTCGACCAGGGCGGCGTTCTGCTGCGTCACGTCGTCCATCTGCGAGACGGCCCGGTTGACCTCCTCGAGGCCGCGCGTCTGCTCCGACGAGGCCTGCGCGATCTCGCTCATGATGCCGGTGACGCGGTGCACGGCCTGCACCACTTCCTCGATGGTGGCGCCGGCCTGTTCCACCAGCGCGGAGCCGCTTTCCACCTGGCCGACCGATTCGCCGATCAGGTCCTTGATCTCGCGCGCCGCGCTGGCGCTGCGCTGCGCCAGGCTGCGCACTTCGCCCGCCACCACGGCGAAGCCGCGGCCCTGTTCGCCGGCGCGCGCCGCTTCCACGGCGGCGTTCAGCGCGAGGATGTTGGTCTGGAAGGCGATGCCGTCGATCACGCCGATAATGTCGCCGATCTTGCGCGAGCTGGCGGTGATGCCGCGCATCTTCTCGACCACCTGGTTCACCACCTCGCCGCCCTGGCCGGCCACCGTGGAGGCCTGGCTGGCGAGTTCGCTGGCCTGGCGGGCGTTGTCCGCGTTCTGCCGCACGGTCGAGGTCAGCTCTTCCATGCTGGACGCGGTTTCCTCGAGCGAGGCCGCCTGTTGCTCGGTGCGCGACGACAGGTCGGTGTTGCCGGCGGAGATCTCGCGCGCGGCCGAATCGATCGAGCCGGCCGCGGACTGGATCTGGCCCACGGTGTCGGCCAGACGGTCGCGCATGTGGGCGATGGCCGCCATCACGCTTTCCCGGTCGCCTTCACGCAGGGTGACCTGGGTGGTCAGGTCGCCCGCGGCGATGCGGCCGGCGATCTGCGCGGCCGTGTCGGGTTCGCCGCCGACCGAGCGGTGGATGCTGCGGACCACCAGCGCGCCGATGAAGGAGATGGCCACGCCGAGCACGACCAGCAGGCCGATCGACTCCAGCAGCGAGCGCTGGAAGGTGGCTTCGATGTCGTCCATGTAGGTGCCGACGATGATGTCCCACTCGAACGGCTTGTAGCGCTGCACGTAGCCGAGCTTGGGGCTGGCTTCCTTGGCGCCCGGGCGCGGCCACCAGTATTCGATGTAGCCGTTGCCCGCCGTCGAGCTGCCGGCGCGGGCGATGTCGCCGTACAGCGCGCCGCCCTTGGCGTCGCGGAAGCTCGACATGTTCTTGCCGTTCAGGCTGGCGTTGATGGGGTGCACGACGATGTTCGACTGCGCGTCGGTCAGCGTCACGTAGCCGTCGCTGCCGTAGCGCAGCGAGGCCACGCGTTCGATGGCCTGCTGGCGGCCCTGCGCCTGCGTGAGCTTGCCTTGCTCGACCTGCTTCATCGATTCGACGATGAGGCTGTGGGCGGCTTCGGCGAGGTTGGACAGATCCTGGCGGCGTTCGCCCATCTGCAGCGAGCGGGCCTGGTAGGCGTTGAAGACGGTGACGGCCAGCAGGCCGAGCCAGGCCATGGCCAGGGGAATCCAGAGTTTTTGACGAAGCGTTAAGCGGGGCATGACGGGTCCTGTTCGACGCGGCCCGGAAACGAAGGGGAGGGCCGCGCTCCCTTAACGTCAGTCCGCCAGCGGGTCTTTAATGTTTTGTATGAAAAACACTGTCGCTTTTAAAGGGCCGCATCAGTGGTTCCGCGCCGCGATGGCGCCAAGTCGCGCGGCGGGCGGCTTGGGACGAAAAAAAACCGGGTCGAGCGACCCGGTTTTTCTCGTGCGCGGCAAGGCTTACTTCTTGCCGGTGTCCTTGAGCTGCGGCAGCGAGGTGCCGGTGGACGGGGCCAGCAGGCCGGTCTGCACGTAGGTGAACAGCTTGCTGCGCGTGTCGACGATGTCGAGGTTGCGCATGGTGAGCTGGCCGATGCGGTCCGCGGGGGTGAAGGGGGCGTTTTCCACCTTCTCCATCGACAGGCGCTCGGGCGCGTAGGTCAGATTGGGCGACTCGGTGTTGAGCAGCGAGTAGTCGTTGCCGCGGCGCAGTTCGATGGTGACTTCGCCGGTGACGGCGCGGGCCACCCAGCGCTGCGCCGTTTCGCGCAGCATGATGGCCTGCGGGTCGAACCAGCGGCCCTGGTACAGCAGGCGGCCGAGCTTGCGGCCGTTTTCGCGGTACTGTTCGATCGTGTCTTCGTTGTGGATGCCGGTGACCAGGCGCTCGTAGGCGATGAACAGCAGCGCCAGGCCCGGGGCCTCGTAGATGCCGCGGCTCTTGGCCTCGATGATGCGGTTTTCGATCTGGTCGCTCATGCCCAGGCCATGACGGCCGCCGATGCGGTTGGCTTCGAGCAGCAGCTCGACCGGGTCGGCATACTCGACGCCGTTGAGCGCGACCGGCTGGCCGGCCTCGAAGCGCACCGTGACTTCCTCGGCCTTCACGGCGACGTCGTCGCGCCAGAACGCCACGCCCATGATGGGCTTGACGATGCGGATGCCGGAATTCAGGTGCTCGAGATCCTTGGCTTCGTGCGTGGCGCCGAGCAGGTTCGAGTCGGTGGAATACGCCTTCTCGGCCGACATCTTGTAGTCGAAGCCGGCTTTCTGCATGTATTCCGACATCTCGGCGCGGCCGCCGAGTTCGTCGATGAACTGCTGGTCGAGCCAGGGCTTGTAGATCTTCAGCTCGGGATTGGTCAGCAGGCCGTAGCGATAGAAACGCTCGATGTCGTTGCCCTTGTACGTGCTGCCATCACCCCAGATGTTCACGCCATCTTCCTTCATGGCGGCGACCAGCATCGTGCCGGTGACGGCGCGGCCGATCGGGGTGGTGTTGAAGTAGGTGATGCCGGCCGTCGAGATGTGGAACGCGCCGCTTTGCAGGGCGGCGATGCCTTCGGCCACGAGCTGCGCGCGGCAGTCGATCAGACGGGCCTTTTCGGCGCCGTACTGGGTCGCACGGCGGGGGATGTCGTCGTAGTCGGGCTCGTCGGGCTGGCCGAGGTTGGCGGTGTAGGCGTAGGGGATCGCGCCTTTTTCACGCATCCACAGCAGGGCCGCGCTGGTGTCCAGGCCGCCGGAAAAGGCGATGCCGACCTTCTGGCCGGAGGGAAGGTTCGGAAGAATGGTAGTCATTGTGTGATCGAGAGCGCCAACGGGACTGACGGCGACGTGCCGCACGACGGGCGCCGCCCAGCGGCGGCGCGAAAGTGAATCAACGGGCTATTTTAACGCTTTTGTGACGGCCCGGCCGCCGCCCGTCCCGGGCGCGGGCGCCTCGGGGACGGAGACGGCGCCCGGCCGTGCCCGCGTCAGGGCAGCTGGCCCAGCAGCAGGAACTCCATCAGGGCCTTCTGCACGTGCATGCGGTTTTCCGCTTCGTCCCAGACCACGCTCTGCGGGCCGTCGATCACCTCGCCGGTGACTTCCTCGCCGCGGTGGGCCGGCAGGCAGTGCATGAACACGGCCTCGGGATCGGCCACGGCCATCATCTCGGCGTCCACGCACCAGTCGGCGAAGGCGGCACGGCGCTCTTCGTTCTCGGCCTCGTAGCCCATGCTGGTCCAGACGTCGGTCGTGACCAGGTGCGCGCCCTGGCAGGCCTGCATCGGGTCCTTGAACTGCTTGAGGACGGCGGGCGAGGGGTTGCCGATGCGCGCGGGTTCGAGCTCGTAGCCGGCCGGCGTGGACACGTGCAGCGTGAAGCCGAGCAGCTCGGCGGCCTGCAGCCAGGTGTACGACATGTTGTTGGCGTCGCCCACCCAGGCCACCACCTTGCCGGTGATCGGGCCGCGGTGCTCGATGTAGGTGAACAGGTCGGCCAGGATCTGGCAGGGATGGAACTCGTTGGTCAGGCCGTTGATCACCGGCACGCGCGAGTGCGACGCGAAGCGCTCGATGCGGGTCTGCTCGAAGGTGCGGATCATCACGATGTCGACCATGCGCGAGATCACGCGCGCGGTGTCTTCGATCGGCTCGGAGCGGCCGAGCTGCGAATCGTTGGAGGTCAGGTTGATGACCGATCCGCCCATCTGGTACATGCCGGCCTCGAACGACACGCGGGTGCGGGTGCTGGCCTTCTCGAACACCATGGCCAGCGTGCGGTCGTGCAGCGGCATGTGGGGTTCGTAGCGCTTGAACTTCGCCTTGATGATGCGGGCGCGTTCGAGCACGTAGCCGATCTCGGCGGCGGAGAGGTCTTTGAACTGCAGGAAATGCCGCAGCGGGCCGTTTTGATTCGAGGGAGGAGTCATGTTGGAAGTCACAGGTCAGTCGCGGGCTGGCGCTCGTGGCGCCGCCTGCGGTTCATTATGCTTGTTCGGCCAGGAACTGTTTGATGAGGGGCACCAGGATCGCGACGATCTGGTCGGCCTCGGATTGGGTGAGGATGAGCGGCGGCAGCAGGCGCACGACCTTGTCGCGCGTCACGTTGATGAGCAGGCCCGCCTCCATGGCGCGCAGCGCCAGGATGCCGCAGGGGCGGGCCAGTTCGATGCCCAGCATGAGGCCGCGGCCGCGGACCTCGGTGACGCCGGGCAGGCCGGCCAGCGCGCTGGCCAGGGCCTGTTTCAGGTGCTCGCCCACGCGTTCGGCGTTGGCCAGCAGGTCTTGCTGTTCGATCGCATCCAGCACGGCCAGGCCGGCCGCGCACGCCAGCGGACCGCCGCCGAACGTGGTGCCGTGGCTGCCCGGGGTGAAGACGCCGGCGGCCGGGCCGCGCGCCAGCATGGCGCCGATCGGCACGCCGCCCGCCAGGCCCTTGGCCAGCGTGATCACGTCGGGCTCGATGCCGGCCCACTGGTGGGCGAACCACTTGCCGGTGCGGCCGATGCCCGACTGGACCTCGTCGATCATCAGCAGCCAGCCGCGTTCGGTGCAGAGCGCACGCAGCTCGCGCAGATAGGCGGTGTCGCCGGGGCGGATGCCGCCTTCGCCCTGCAGCACTTCGAGCAGCACGGCGGTGACGCGCGGCTCGCGGTCGCCCGCGGCGCGCACGGCGGCGAGGTCGTTGTAGGGCACCTGGATGAAGCCGGTGGGCAGGGGCTCGAAGCCCTTGCGCGCCTTCTCGCTGCCGGTGGCGGCCAGCGTGCCCAGCGTGCGGCCGTGCCACGACGAGTCCATCGTGATGATGTGCGCGTGGGTGTTGCCGTTTTTATAGCCGTAGTAGCGCGCCAGCTTGATGGCGGCCTCGTTGGCCTCGGAGCCGGAGTTGTTGAACGCCACTTCCTGCATGCCCGACAGGGCATTGAGGCGGGCGGCCAGCTCGGTCTGCTGCGGCACCTCGTAGATGTTCGAGGTGTGGATGACGCGCGCGGCCTGCTCGGCGATCGCGCCGACCAGGCCGGGGTGGTCGTGGCCCAGGCAGGAAACGCCGATGCCGGCGAGGGCGTCGAGATACTTGCGGCCTTGCGGATCCCAGAGCCAGACGCCCTTGCCATGCGTGAACGACACGGGCAGGCGCGAGTAGATATTGGCCAAAGGCGTAGACATCGCGTTGCACTCCACGAAAAACTTCCCGTAAAAACAGGAGGTTGGCTGGTCTTGTGGCCCCCGTTACACGGAGCTGTCAGGAGACCAAAGGATCAATCATATACAATTCGCGGCGCGGGTCGCATGTTTGAGACGCGGCCGATCCGGCGTCCGCGCGCGCAGCCCGCAGTGAAGAATCCATGGCAAATCGCGTCAAACAATTCGTAATTCATGGCGTTACCGAGAGCGGGTCGCGCTTCCGCCCCAGTGACTGGGCCGAACGTCTCGCCGGCGTCATGGCCCAGTTCCGCCCGCCCGGCTCCGCCGGCAACCACCTGACCTACTCCCCGTATGTGCTGCCTGTCGTGATCGACGGCGTGCGCGGCATCGTGGTCGACCTGCGCCTGCGCGAGCTCGAACCGCTCGCCTACAAGTTCGTGGTCGACTTCGCCCGCGACAACCAGCTCAAGACCGAAGAACGCGAGATCTGAGGTCCGCGGACGGCGCCCGTGCCGTTCGCGCCGGCGGCGGGCCGCGCGCGGCCGCGCAAAAAACAAAGCCGCTGGTCTTGCCAGCGGCTTTTTGCATGGCGCTCGCGCCCGGCCTATTCGGCCGGCGTGATGACGCGGCCGGTGTCGAAGAAGGCCTTCAGGTTGGCCAGCATCAGGTCTTCCATGGCGAGACGGGTCTCGTAGGTGGCGCTGCCGATGTGTGGCAGGACCACGGTCTGGTCGCCGCTGCGCAGCGCCTCGGGCACCTTGGGCTCGTGTTCGAACACGTCGAGCGCGGCGAAACCGAGCTTGCCGCTCTGCAGCGCCTCGGTCATGGCGGCCTCGTCGATCACCGGGCCGCGTGCGATGTTCACGATGATGCCCTTGGGGCCGAGCGCTTCCAGCGCCTCGCGGCCGACGAGGTGGCGCGTCTGTGCGCCGCCGACGGTGGCCACCACCAGGAAGTCGGCCCACTCCGCCAGGCCGGTGAGGGTGGCCTCGTAGCCGTAGTCCACGTCGTCGCGCTGGCGGCGGTTGTGGTAGCGCACTTCCATGTCGAAGCCCAGCCCGCGGCGGGCGATGGCCTCGCCGATGCGGCCCAGGCCCACGATGCCGAGCTTCTTGCCGCTCACGCGCATGCCGAGCGGGATGCTGCCGTGAATCTGGCCCCACTTGCCGTCGCGCACGAACCGTTCGCCCTGGCCGATGCGGCGCGCCGCGGCGATGAGCAGGCCCCAGGCCAGGTCGGCCACGCAGTCCGTGAGCACGTCGGGGGTGTTGCTGACCTGGATGCCGCGCGCCTTGGCGGCGGCGACGTCGATGGTTTCGTAGCCCACGCCCCAGCTGCAGATCGCCTTCAGGTCGGGCAGGGCATCCATCAGCTCGGCCGTCGCACCATAGCTGGCCGAGGTGACGAGCGCCGTCACGCCCTTGCCGTGCTGTGCCAGCGCGGCCTTGCGGTCTTCGTGCTTCCAGAGCTCGAACACGTCGTAGCCTTCGGCCAGGCGGTCGTTGGCGGAGGGCGAGCCGGCATACGAGCCGACCTGGATGATGCGTTGCTTGGTCGTCATGGGGATCGAATCTGAGGTGGCAAAACGAAAATGCTACTTGATCGGACGGCGCCGGCATAGTCGCGGTCGGGACGCGCCAGCGCAGGCGCGCGGGCGCGTCCCCGGGACAGCGGCATCAGGCGCGCGGCCTCATTCCAGCTTGATGTTGCCCTTCTCGATCACTTCCTTCCAGCGCTTGACCTCCTGCTGCTGGAACGCGCTGAACTGCTGCGGCGTGTTGGCCACCACCTCGAAGCCCAGGCCGGCGAGGGTCTTGGCGACCTGTTCGTCGTGCAGGGTCTTGATCAGCGCGTCGGACAGCTTGGTCACGATGGGCTGGGGCGTGCCCTTGGGCACGGCGAAGCCCTGCCAGGAGTACACCACCATGTCCTTCACGCCCGCTTCCTCGAGCGTGGGCACGTCGGGCAGGTCCTTCACGCGTTCGCCGCCGGTGATGGCCAGGGCCTTGAGCTTGCCGCCCTTGATGTGGGTCTGGACCGCGCCGAGGTTCTGGAACGACACGTTGACCTGCGCGCCCATCAGGTCGGCGATCGCGGCGCCGCCGCCGCGATACGGCACGTCCACGCCGGTGGTGTCGGTGCGCTGGCGGAACATCACCGCCGACAGGTGATCCGACGAGCCCGTGCCCGAGGAGGCGTACGACACCTTGCCCGGATTCTTCTTCGCATACTCGACCAGCTCGGCCACGGTGTTGGCCGGGAAGGAGGGCGGCGCCACCAGCACGTTGGGATTGCGCACCGCCTGGGTCAGGTAGATGAAGTCCTTGCTGGGGTTGTAGGAGAGGTCCTTGTAGAGCGCCTCGTTGATCGAGAAGGTGCCGATCGAGCCCACCATCATGGTGTAGCCGTCGGGCGTGGAGCGGGCCAGCTGCTGCGCGCCGATCGAGCTGTTGGCGCCGGGCTTGTTCTCGACCACGAAGGTCTGGCCCAGGAGCTTCGACAGGCCCGGCGTGACCGAGCGTGCGGTGATGTCGGACGAGCCGCCCGGCACGAACGGCACGATCATGGTGACCGGCTTGTTGGGGTAGGACTTGGCGTCGTCGGCGGCGTGCGCGACGGACGCGCAGGCCAGGGTGCCCAGCACGAGGCTGGCGGCAAAGTTGAAGCTTTTCACGTTGTCTCCTGGCGCGCGTGTAGATCATGATGCCCGGCGCCGCGCGCATCGGCGGCCGGGCTGTTTGCCGGGGTTGCCCGGCGGACCGCGGCGCTCGGCCTCAGTCCACCTTGGCGCCGGATTTCTGCACGACGCCGGCCCATTTTTTGGTCTCGTCCGCCATGAAACTCTTGAATTGCGCGGGGCTGTTGCCCGAGGGCACGGCGCCCTGGGCCAATAGTTGCGTGCGCACCTGTTCGTTCTGCAGCGCCTCGGCCACGTCGCGCTGGATCCTGGCGACGATGGCGGGCGGCGTGCCGGCCGGCGCCAGCAGGCCGAACCAGCTCGAGGCCTCGTAGCCCGGCACGCCGGCCTCGGCCAGCGTCGGCACGTCGGGCAGGGCCGGCGAGCGCGCCGCGGTGGTGACCGCCAGCGGCTTGAGCTTGCCGCCCTTGATGAAGCCCATCGAGGAGGGCAGGTTGTCGAAGATCAGGTCGGCCGAGCCGGCCATCACGTCGGTGAGCGCGGGGCTGCTGCCCTTGTAGGGCACGTGCGTCATGCGGGTGCCGGTCATGGCCTGGAACAGCTCGCCCGACAGGTGCGTGGAGGTGCCGTTGCCGGTGGAGGCCATGTTGACCTTGTCGGGATTGGCCTTCAGGTACGTGATGAGCTCGGCCACGTTGTTGATGTTGTGGCGCTTGGCAAACGCGGGATTGAGCTCCAGCACGTTGGGCACCGGAATCACCAGCGTCACCGGCTCGAAATCCTTCACCGGGTCGTAGGGCAGCTCGCGATACACCGACTGGTTGATGGCGTGCGTGCTCACGGTGCCCATCAGCAGGGTGTAGCCGTCGCCCTTGGCGCGCGCGGCCTCGGCGGTGCCGACGTTGCCGCCCGCGCCCGCCTTGTTGTCGACCACCACCGCGCGGCCCCAGCGCTTGCCCAGCTCGGCCGCCACGGTGCGGGCCGCGATGTCGGCGGTGCCGCCTGCCGGGAACGGCACGAGGATGCGCACGTCGCGCTCGGGATAGCTGGCGGCTTCGTCGGCATGGGCCAGCGGGGTGGCGAGGGCACCGATACAGGTGGCGAGGGAGGTCGCGAGCGCGAGCGCGCCGCGGCGCAGGGTCAGGTGCATCGATCTTGTCTCCAGGTGTGCGCCTGTGTCGGCGCATCGTGTCGTGTCGGGCGCCGGTGGCCGGCGCCTGCGGGCATCGCTCGCAGGGCAGCGTTGCCGCGCCTGCGTACTGCTTGAACACCACTTGCTGAACATCGTGCTTGCGCCGCGTGGGCGGCCGCCCCGGGCGGTGGGCCGCCCATGCTTGTAAAACAAATATAGGTATGGGGCGCCAACTTGTCAATCAAGTGTTTTTTCCGCATACTGGCCGCCACTTTCGCGCCGTCGTGCGCCGCCCATTACGAGGAGTCTGGCCATGAAAACCACCCCGGTCACCACCGCCGACCTGCAGCGTTCCGTGATTGCCGTGCCGCCGCTGGCGCGCCACGCCGATCTCTCGCTCAACGAGGCGGCGAACCGCAAGCTGCTGGGGCATCTCGAGGCCGGTGGCGTGCGCAACGTGATGTACGGCGGCAATGCCAACTTCTACAACATCGCGGTCAGCGAATATGCGCGCGTGGTCGACTTCCTGGCCGAAGCGGCCGGGCCCGACACCTGGGTGCTGCCCTCGGCCGGCCCCGACTACGGCAAGCTCATCGACCAGGCGGCGATCCTGCGCAGCCGCGCCTTCCCCACCGCGATGCTGCTGCCGATGTCGTTTCCCTACACCGACGCGGGCCTCGCCGAGGGCGTGCGCCGCTTCTCCGACGCGCTGGGCAAGCCGGTGGTCGTGTACATCAAGTCGGCCAACTACCTGCGCCCCGACACGCTGGCACAGCTGATCGCCGAGAACCGCATCGTGGCCTTCAAGTACGCCGCGGTGCGGGAGAACCCGGCCGATGATCCCTACCTCGCGTCGCTGCTGGCCGAGATCGATTCGCGCTGGATCGTGAGCGGCATCGGCGAGCGGCCCGCGGTCGTGCACTATCGCGACTTCGGCCTGAAGAGCTTCACCTCGGGCTCGGTGTGCCTGGCGCCGCGCGCGTCGATGCGGCTGCTGCATCTGCTGCACGAGGGCCGTTTCGACGAGGCCGAGCAGCTGCGCCAGTCGTTCATCGCGCTCGAGGATTGCCGCGACGGCATCAGCCCGATCCGCGTGCTGCACGACGCGGTGAGCCTGGCCGGCGTGGCCGACATGGGCCCGATGCTGCCCCTGCTCACCGGCCTGTCGGCCGAGGAAAAGAAGCAGGTCGAGCCCGTGGCGCGTGCGCTCTACGACTTCGACCGCGAGGCCGTGGCGGCCTGAGGCCGGGCGCGACGCCGCGCCTGCCGCACGCGCAGGCGCTACCATAGCGTTCGCTCATCGATGTACAGGAGTTTGCGTGGCCCGAAAGTTGCAGTCCGAGAAAGTGGCCGACGACACCTTGGCGGCCGATGTCGCGCCGCTCGAGCGCGGCCAGCGCGTGCGCCTGGCCGATCAGCTCTACGGCCAGATCTTCGAGAGCATCGCGTCCGGCCGCCTGAACGTCGGCGACAAGCTGCCCTCCGAACACGAGATCTGCGACAAGTTCGGCGTGTCGCGGCCGGTGGTGCGCGAGGCGCTGCTGCGGCTGCGCGCCGACGGGCTGGTCACGGCGCACCAGGGCCTGGGCACCTTCGTCAGCCATCAGCCGGCCCCGCGACTCAAGACCTTCCCCGACGTGCAGAACGTGGGCGCCTACCTGCGCGCCCAGGAAGTGCGCGTCGCGCTCGAGGGCGACGCGGCCCGGCTCGCGGCCCTGCGCCGCACCGACGAGCAGCTCGAGCGCATCGCCGCGGCCCACCGCGCCTTCGTCGAGGCGCTCGAACAGGGCAGGGTGTCGCCCGAGGCCGACCTGGCCTTTCACGCCAGCATCGCCGACGCCAGCGGCAACGATTTCTACTGGGGCGTGCTCGAGAACATCCATGAGGCGATCAGCGGCTTCATGCGGCTGAGCCTGAGCCTCACCCGGACCGGCTCGCGCGCCCGGGCGCAGCGCGTAGCCGACGAACATGCCGCCATCCTGAGCGCCATCCGCGAGCAGGACGGCGAGCGCGCGCGCGTCGCCATGCAGTTTCACCTGGGCCAGGCGCGGCACCGCCTGGTCGACCGGGAGCGCGACTGAGCGCGGCGTGCCGGCGCCACGCATCGACACCACACATTGCGGGCCACAGGACCCCAAGGAGACATCGTGCAGGACAGCGGCAGCAGGCAGGATTCCCACGCGGACGAGACCCCCATCGAGGTGGAGACCGGGCGCGTGCCGATCGGGCGGGTGCGTGAACAGATCGACGGGGTGCTGCGCGCCTGGGGCATGCCCGCCGACCTGGCCGGCGTGGCCGCCGACCTCATGGCCGAGACCGACCTGATCGGCATCGATTCGCACGGCATTTCGATGCTGCCGTCGTACGAGGCCAAGCTCGAGGCGGGCACGCTGCGGCTGGATGCGCGGCCGCGCATCGTGCGCGAGGGCGGGTCCAGCGCCTTGCTCGACGGCATGGGCGGGCTGGGCCATCCGGTGAGCGCGCAGGCCATGCAACTGGCCTGCGACAAGGCCCTGGAGCATGGCGTGGGCGCGGTCGCGGTGCGCAACTCGCATCATTTCGGCGCCGCCGGCGTATACGCGCGCATGGCCGTGCAGCGCGGGCTGGTGGGCCTGGTCACGAGCAGCGCCACCACGCTGATCCTGGTTCCCACGCACGGTGCCATGCCGATGCTGGGCACCAATCCGATCGCGTTCGCCGCGCCGGCTGCGCAGAACGAGCCGCTGGTGCTCGACATGGCCACCACCACGGTCGCGGCCAACAAGGTCAAGGTCTACGACTACCTCGGCAAGCCCTTGCCGCCGGGCTGGGCGGTGGACGGCGCCGGCAACACGATCACCGACTCGGCCCGCGCCATGGAATACATCTTCAAGCATGCCGAGGGCGGCCTGACGCCCTTGGGCGGCACCGCGGCCATGAGCAGCCACAAGGGCTATGGCCTGGCGCTCATGGCGCAGGTGCTGGGCGGCACGCTGGGCGGCAGCGCGCTGGCGGTTCGGCACCAGGCGCGCCGCGGCGCCGGCGATCCCGACGACGTGGGGCACTTCTTCCTCGCCCTCAATCCCGACGCCTTCCGCGAAGCCGGCTCCTTCGAAGACGACATGGACGAGCTCATCGACACCATGCGCGACACGCCGCCGGCCGATCCGGGCCGGCCGGTGCTGGTGCCCGGTGACCCCGAGATGCGGGCACGCGCCGAGCGCGCGAGCCTGGGCCTGGCGCTGGCGCCGGCCCTGCTCGAGCGCCTGGCCGGCATCTGCGAGCGCGCCGGCGCGCCCTTCGTGCTGCGCGGCTGAGGCGCGCGGCGGGTCCTGAACCCGGCGCCGTGCGCCGATGGTTGCGGACGCATCCATCGACGCACGGCGCCTCGATGCCGGCCGCTCACGGCCGGCGACACGCCCGGGCCGGGCTCTCGCAATGGCACCGGGCGATAACAACACGACAGGAGACAAAACCATGAACCAACGCCGTACCTTGCTGTGCAGCGCATTGAGCGCCGCCGTCGTGGCGATCGCGGGCTGGGCCGCGCCCGGCGCCGTGCAGGCGCAGGCCGCCTATCCCGACAAGCCGGTGCGCCTGATCGTGCCGTTCCCGCCCGGCGGCAGCACCGATGCGGTCGGCCGCCTGCTGGCCGCGGAGCTGGGCAAGGAGCTGGGCCAGACCGTGATCGTCGAGAACCGGGGTGGGGCCAACGGCAACATCGGCTCGGACGCCGTGGCCAAGTCGCCCGCCGACGGCTACACGCTGCTGCTCTCGGGCGTGGGCTCGAATGCGATCAGCTACGCGCTCTACCAGTCCATGCCCTACCAGGACAGCGACTTCGCCCACATCTCGCTGCTCGCCACCGGCCCCAACGTGCTGGTGGCCAACAACGATTTCGAGGCCAAGACCTTCGCCGACTTCATCAAGCTGGCCAAGGCGAATCCGGGCAAGTACACCCACGCCAGCTCGGGCAACGGCTCGTCGGGCCACCTGGCGATGGAGATGCTCAAGCAGGCGGCGGGCATCGACCTCGTGCACGTGCCGTACAAGGGCGGCGCGGCGGCGATCACCGATACCATCGGCGGCCGGGTGCAGGTGCTGTTCCTCAACCAGGACAACCTGCTGCCGCAGGTGCAGTCGGGCAAGGTGCGCGCGCTGGCCGTGGCCAGCGAGAAGCGCAACCCCGCCTATCCCGACGTGCCCACCGTGGCCGAGTCGGGCTATCCGGGTTTCGCGGCGGAATCCTGGTTCGGCCTGTCCGCGCCCAAGGGCACGCCCGCGCCGGTGATCGAGCGTCTGCACAAGGCCACCGTCAAGGCCTTGGCGCAGCCCGAACTCAAGGGCAAACTCGAGGCCGTCGGCTTCGTGGTGATCGGCAACGATCCCAAGGCGTTCTCGCAGTTCGTGAGCGGCGAGATCGAGAAGTGGGGCAAGGCCGCACGCGCCTCGGGCGCACGCATGGATTGATCGGGCGCGGGCAATCGCCCGCACCGTGGATGTCGCGGGTGCGCGCCAGGGTGGCGCGCACCCCATTCAGCTGGAGATTTGCAACACTATGACTTCCCCATTGCCCAACCGCTTCCGCCAGCGCATCCTGGCGCGCGAACGGCTCATCGGTTTCTGGATGTGCATGTCGAGCCACATCACGGCGGAGCTCGCCGGCCTGGCCAATTTCGACTGGCTGCTGCTCGACGGCGAGCACTCGCCCAACGAGGTGCCGATGTTCCTGCAGCAGCTGCAGGCCCTGCAGGGCAGCGCCAGCGCCGCCGTGGGGCGGCCGTCGTGGAACGACCCGGTCGAGATCAAGCGCCTGCTCGACATCGGCTTCTACAACCTGCTGATCCCGTTCATCGAATCCGAAGACGACGCGCTGCGCGCCGTGGCCGCCACGCGCTATCCGCCGCAAGGCATGCGCGGCGTGGCGGGCCTGCAGCGCAGCAACCGCTACGGCACGGTGCCTGACTACCTGCACACGATCAACGACAACATCTGCGTGCTGCTGCAGATCGAAAGCCGGCCCGGCATCGAGGCGGTCGACAGGATCGCGGCGGTGGAAGGGGTGGATGGCGTGTTCATCGGGCCGTCGGACCTGGCCGCCGGCCTGGGCCACCTGGGCAACCCGGGTCACCCCGAGGTGCAGGAAGCCATCCGCCATCTGCACGAGCGCATCAGCGCGGCCGGCAAGGCCGTGGGCATCCTGGCGCCGGTGGCGGCCGATGCGCGCCGCTACATCGACATGGGCATGAATTTCGTCGCGGTCGGCACCGACCTGGGCATCTTCAAGCAGGCCACCTTCGCGTTGCGCGAGGCATTCCCCACCTGAGGCCGCGCGACCAAAACAAAAAAGGATGCCCGCGGGCATCCTTCTTCATTTGCCGTATTCTTGCTGCCCCGGGTGAGCGGGGCGGCAGAACTTAGGCCAGCGCCTTGACAGCAGCGGCCAGGCGGCTCTTGTGGCGAGCGGCCTTGTTCTTGTGGATGATGTTCTTGTCAGCCACGCGGTCGATCACGCTGGTCGCCTTGCGCAGCGTTTCACCAGCCACAGCCTTGTCACCGGCTTCGATGGCCTGGCGAACACGCTTGATGGCGGTGCGCAGCATCGAGCGCAGGCTGGAGTTGTGCTTGTTACGCTCAACCGATTGGCGAGCGCGCTTGCGGGCTTGGGCGGTATTGGCCATGTTGCTTAAAAAGTAGTGAATTCGGCAAAGTCAGATATTGTATCAGCCCCTCCGGGGAATGCAAGCCCCAAGGGAAGAAGACACGCGACCGGACACAGCGCCGAGAGTTGATCTGATGGTGTGTTTGTAGTGCAAATGCAACAAGAACGGGCGTCAGGGCGGTTGCGCGTGAGATGCAACGGCGACGGGGCGCGGGTTTTTGCTGCGAAAAGCCGTTTGTGCTGGGGGGGCAAGGGTCCGGCAAAGGAGGAGTCCGGAGCGGCGCCGGCAGCGCTTTTACGCGCGCGGGCGACCAACACAATTGGCACAACGACCGTGATTCTATGCCGATACGCTGATAGACACAAACCACGGTGTCATTTTGCTCACCTGGATCGGCATCTGCTGTTGCAGCGTACGCAGGGCGGCGTCGGTGTCGTCGAGCGGAAACATGCCGGTGACCGGCAGGCCGCCTGCGGCCATGGAGACCCGCAGGGTGCCGTGCCGGTAGGGGCGCAGGGCCGCCACCACCTCGGCCAGCGGACGGCCATTGGCGTTGATCCAGCCGCCTTCCCAGGCCGCCTCGGACGCGAGCTCCGCGCGTTGCACGTCGGTGCGGGCGGTGTCGAAGCGCAGGCCGTTGCCGGCCCGCACCACGCTGCGGGCGCCGCCGACCGTTTCGACGTCGACTTCGTTTTCGTGCACCACCACCAGCGTGCGGCGCGCCTGCTGCCGCACCATGTAGTGCGTGCCGAGCGAGCGCACCACGCCTTCGGCCGTCTGGACCAGGAAGGGGCGGGCCGGATCGTGCGGTGCGGTGACGGAGACCGCGCCCTCGAGCAACTGCAGGCGGCGGTAGCTGGAGGTGTATTCGAGGTTGATACGGCTGCGCGCGTCGAGCAGCAGCTGGGTGCCGTCGGACAGCTGGTAGCGGCGGCGCTCGCCGGTCGCGGTGGCGGCGTCGGCCGCCACGCTGGCGAGCGGGTAGAAGTCGCGCACGGCGAGCACGCCGCCCGCCATGGCGACGCCGCCCAGCACGGCCGCCAGGCCCAGGAAGCTGCGGCGTTCGGGTTGCGCCGGCGGCTCGGCCTCCGGGGCGATCTCGATCTCGATGGCACGGGCGCGCGGATTCTCCGACGCGTATCCCAGGGGATAGGCGTCGCCGAGCCGCCCGGTGGTGGGACCACCGAGGACGTGGGTGAGTTGTTGCCAGGCGCTCTCGTGCGCCGGGCTCGCGTCGCGCCACGCCATGAAGTTGTCATAGTCGTGGCGGGTCGCGCGGCCCGAGCGCAGCAGCATCAACCAGTTGATGACCTGGTCGGAAAGCGGCGGCAGTTCGGTGGATATCACTTCTTCTTCCACACCAGACCCCAAAGGGCCAAAGATTGCAGTCGGTAAATAATAGTCTTTTTTACGAAAAATTACCCTAGCGTAGCAGGGTGTCACCGTTCAAGAATTGAAAAGACCCTGTTCGGATCGGGGGAGTTCCCCGGGAATAGCGAAAAATTTCCTGCGGTATCAAGGGATATCGCCAACACGCGGCGTGTATGCAGTCTGCATGCCGAATGTTGCAGTTGGTGTAACGTGTGCGGGATTGTTGCAGATTATTCCCAGCGCGTCCCTAATTATTTGGGCCGGAGCACACTGGCTCCGGCTTTTTCACGGGACGGCTCAGGATGCGGCGTCGGTGGGCACCGCGGCGGCGGGGCGGCGGGTGAAGTCGCGCAGGCGCGCGCCCAGCAGGAACAGCACGCCGAAGTAGGCGATGCCGCTGGCGCCCAGCACGGCGGCGAGCCAGCCCGCGCGCAGCAGCGGATAGCTCTGCAGCGCGATCCAGTCCAGATGCCGGTCGGCCCACCACAGCACGGCGGCCATCGCCAGCAGGGCGGGCAGGCAGCGCATCAGGAAGCGCGCCCAGCCGGCGCCCGGCTGATACACGCCACGCCGGCGCAGGCCGGTGAGCAGGGCGAGCGCGTTGATGCAGGCGGCCAGGCCGATGGCCAGCGCCAGGCCGGCATGGGCCAGCCAGGGCACGAAGATGGCGTTCATGATCTGCGTGAGCACCAGGATCGCGATGGCGATCTTCACCGGCGTGCGGATGTCCTGCTTGGCGTAGAAGCCGGGCGCCAGGATCTTGACCGCGAGCAGGCCGATCAGGCCCACGGAATAGGCGATCACGGCGAGGCGGGTCTGCGCCACGTCGCTGGCCGTGAAGGCGCCGTAGTGGAACAGGGTGGCGACCAGCCCATCGGACAGCATGGCGAGTCCGACGGCGGCGGGCAGGCCCAGCAGCAGGGTCAGGCGCAGGCCCCAGTCGAGCAGGGCGCTGTAGCCGTGCTGGTCGGCGCGTGCGTGGGCGGCCGACAGGCTGGGCAGCAGCACCGTGCCCAGCGCCACGCCGAGGAGGGCCGTCGGGAATTCCATCAGGCGGTCGGCGAACGACAGCCAGCTGACGCTGCCCGGCGTGAGCCAGGTGGCGATGTTGGTGTTGATCAGCAGCGAGATCTGCGCCACCGAGACGCCGAGCGTGGCCGGGCCCATCTGGCGCAGGATGCGCTGCACGGTGGGGTCGGCCCAGGCTTCGCGAAAGCGCAGCGAAAAGCGCGGCGTGAGGCCCAGGCGGGCCAGCGCCACCCATTGCACCGCCAGCTGCGCCACGCCGCCCGCCATCACGCCCAGCGCCAGCGCGTAGACCGGCACCTCCATGTGCGGCGCCAGCCACACACAGGCCACGATCATGGCCACGTTGAGCAGCACCGGGGTGAAGGCCGGCACGGCGAAGCGGCGCCAGGTGTTGAGCACGCCCGAGGCGAAGGCGATCAGCGACATGCACAGGATGTAGGGGAACATCACCCGCGTCATCCAGACCGCGGCGCCGAACTCGGTGTCCTGGGCGGAATTGCGCAGGCCGCTGGCCATGGCCGTCACGATCCAGGGCGCGGCCACGATGCCGACCAGGGTCACCACCATGAGCGCGAGCGTGAGCAGCAGGGCCACGCGGTCGAGCAGCACGCGCACCTCGTCGTCGCCGTGCTTGTTGCGCGCGGCGCCCAGGATCGGCACGAAGGCCTGCGCGAACGCGCCCTCGGCAAACAGGCGGCGCAGCAGGTTGGGGATGCGGAAGGCCACCCAGAACGCATCGGTCAGCGGGCCGGCGCCGAAGGCGCGGGCGACCAGGATGTCGCGGGCCAGGCCGGTGATGCGCGAGAGTAGGGTGAAGCTGCTGACGGTAGCTGCCGAGCGGAGCAATGCCATGGGGAGGGAGGATCGTGCTGCGAATTCGGGAAAACGGGCGGGGCGGCCCGGCACTGCATGCGCGATGGTTGCGCGCGCAAGAAAGAAGCGCCGGAGGGATCCGGCGCTTCCTGGGGCTTACTTGGGCGGCATGCGGATCGCGCCGTCGAGGCGGATCGTCTCGCCGTTGAGCATGTCGTTGGTGATGATGCTCTGGACCAGCTTGGCGTAGTCTTCCGGGCGGCCCAGGCGGGCGGGGAAGGGAATGCTGGCGGCCAGCGAATCCTGCACTTCCTGGGGCATGCCGAAGATCATCGGCGTGCCGAAGATGCCCGGGGCGATGGTCATGCAGCGGATGCCGGTCTTGGCGAGGTCGCGCGCGATCGGCAGGGTCATGCCGGCCACGCCCGCCTTCGAGGCGGCGTAGGCGGCCTGGCCGATCTGGCCGTCGAAGGCCGCGACCGAGGCGGTGTTGATCATCACGCCGCGCTCGCCGGTGGCTTCGGGCGCGTTGTTGCTCATGGCCTCGGCGGCCAGGCGCATCATGTTGAAGCTGCCGATCAGGTTGATCGACACGACCTTCTGGAACAGCTCCAGCGGGTGCGCGCCGTTCTTCCCGACGATCTTGGCCGCGGGGGCCACGCCGGCGCAGTTGACCAGGCCGAACAGCTTGCCCAGCTCGAGCGCGGCCGCCACGGCGGCACGGCCGTCGGCTTCCTGGGTCACGTCGCAGTGCACGTAGACCTGGCCGAGCTCCTTGGCCAGGGCCTGGCCGGGTTCGTCCTGCAGGTCGGCGATGACGACGCGCGCGCCGTTCTCGACCAGCATGCGGGCGGTGCCCGCGCCCAGACCGGACGCGCCGCCGGTCACGATGAATACCTTGTTCGCGATTTCCATGTCAGATCTTCTCAAACGCAGTTGAATTCATGGCGGCTCCGGCGGCGGTTCCGCGGAGTCGACCGCGGCGGCGCGAGGCGCCGCCGGCCAGGGAGGGGCTCAGCTCTTGAGCGCCTCGAACAGGCGAGCCTTGATTTCCTCGACGGCGCCCACGCCCGAGATCTTGCGATACTGGGGCGCGGCGGCGGCGTCCTGCGCGGCCCAGCCGGAGTAGTAGTCGACCAGCGGGCGGGTCTGCTTCTGGTACACGGCCAGACGGTTGCGCACGGTCTCTTCGCGATCGTCGTCGCGCTGGACCAGCTCTTCGCCGGTGACGTCGTCCTTGCCCTCGACCTTGGGCGGGTTGAAGCGCACGTGGTAGCTGCGGCCGCTGGCCGGGTGCACGCGACGGCCGCTCATGCGCTCGATGATGTCTTCTTCGGGCACGGCGATCTCGACCACGAAGTCGAGCTTGACGTTGGCATTCTTCAGCGCGTCGGCCTGCGGAATGGTGCGCGGGAAGCCGTCGAACAGGTAGCCGTTGGCGCAGTCGGGCTGCTTGAGACGATCCTGGACCAGGCCGATGATGATCTCATCCGAAACCAGACCGCCCGCGTCCATCACCTTCTTGGCTTCGAGACCCAGCGGGGTGCCCGCCTTGACGGCCGCGCGCAGCATGTCGCCGGTCGAGATCTGGGGAATGCCATATTGTTGGGTGATGAAAGCGGCTTGGGTGCCTTTGCCGGCGCCGGGCGGTCCGAGCAGGATGAGACGCATGAGTGCTCCAGAAGGGGATTGGTTTTTTGTAGTCGGGGGCGATTATGCCGCAATGCAGCAGCGCGTGTGGGGCCGCGCCATGAGACATAACCCTTATAACCGATTTGCGTAGAGGGCCCGCACGCGTTCGAGGTCTTCCGGCGTGTCGACGCCGGCCGCCGGAGCGGCCGAGGTGCGCAACACCGCGATGGTGTACCCATGTTCCATCGCACGCAACTGTTCGAGCGATTCATATCGCTCGAGTTGACCCTGCGCAAGCGTGGGGTACTGGCGCAGGAACGCGACCCGATAGGCGTACATGCCGATGTGATGCAGGGCGGGCAGGCCGGGCGCGAGCACGCGTTCGCCGCCGGCCAGCGCATCGCGCGCCCAGGGGATCGGCGCGCGAGAGAAATACAGCGCGCGGTCGGATGCCGAGCACACCACCTTGACCGCGTTCGGGTTGAACAGCGCCTGGGCGTCGGCCAGCGGGCAGGCACAGGTGGCGATGGCCGCCTCGGGCGCGTCGCGCAGGCGCTGGGCCACGGCGTCGATCAGGGCGGGCTCGATCAGGGGCTCGTCGCCCTGGACGTTGACCACGATTTCATCGGGCGCCAGGCCGAGCTGCGCCACCGCCTCGGCCAGCCGGTCGGTGCCGGTGGGATGGTCGGGACGCGTGAGCAGGGCCTCGTAGCCATGCGCGGCGGCCGCGGCACGCACGCGCTCGTCGTCGGTGGCGATGGCCACGCGGCGGGCGCCGGACAGCGCGGCGCGTTCGGCCACGCGCACCACCATGGGCTTGCCGGCGATGTCCGCGAGCGGTTTGTCGGGCAGGCGGGTCGACGCGGTGCGCGCCGGAATCAGGGCGACGAAGCTCAAGGTCCAGGGCTCTGAAAAGGGTGTCGAACGGGAAAAACCGGGGCGCGCGCCCCGGCGCGGTCAGGCGTCGGCGGCGCCGTCGAGCGAACGCGCCTCGTTTTCGAGCATGACGGGGATGCCGTCGCGCACGGGGAACGCCAGGCGATCGGCATGGCAGACCAGCTCGGCCGATTGCCGCTGGAATTCGAGGCGGCCCTTGCACAGCGGGCACACGAGGATGTCGAGAAGGCGGGATTCCATGGCGCGATTTTAGTGGAGAAAAAAGGACGGGCGCACAGGGCGCCGCGGATGGGGCGATGGTACCACCGCGCGGGCGCGCCGCTCAGGCCGCGGGCCGCGGGCGGGCGGCCTGCACCCGTGCGGCGATCCAGTCGAGAAAGCCCGGATCGGAGAATTGCGCCCCGACGTGGACCACCCACAGGCGCGGATCGTCGAACGCAGCGCACTTGATCGCGTCCTTGGCCGTGATGAGGATGGTGTCGGCGGCGAGGTCGACGAAGGGCGAGCGGGCGTAGCCGTAGTGATCCGGCAGCCCGAGCGTGGTGGCCGGGCGCACGCCGGCGGCGGCCAGGGTGGCGAAGAAGCGGGCGGGGTGGCCGATGCCGGCCACGGCCGCCAGACGGGCCGGGTCGACGCGGGCGAAGTCGGCCAGCGTGCGGGCCTCGCCGGTGCCCAGGTGGGTGACCTGGGCGGGCACCAGCCGCATCACCACGCGGCGGGGGCCGGCGGCGTCGGCAGGCGGGGCGTCGGCCTGGGCGTCGTTGATGACGATGGCATCGACCTCGGCCAGCCGCGCGGGCGGTTCGCGCAACGGGCCGGCGGGCAGCATCAGGCCGTTGCCCACGCCGCGCGCGTCCTGCACCACCAGTTCGACGTCGCGCGCCAGCGCCAGGTGCTGCAGGCCGTCGTCGGAGACGATCACGTCGACCTCGGGGTGCGCGGCCAGCAGGGCCGCACCGGCCTGGGCGCGGCGCGGATGCACGGCGATCGGGGCGCCGGTGGCGGCGGCGATCAGGGCGGGCTCGTCGCCGAACGCGGCCGCGTCGAGCCGGCCCTGGCCGACCCGGGGCGCGCCCGCGATCTTCACGCCGTAGCCGCGGCTCACCACGCCGGGGGTGAAGCCGCGCGCGCGCAGGCCTTCCACCAGCGCGATCACGACCGGGGTCTTGCCGGTGCCGCCGACGTAGATGTTGCCCACCACCACCACGGGCACCGGCGCGCGCCAGGCCTCGCGGCGGCCGTCGCGAAAGGCGGCGCGCTTGCGCGCGACCGCGCGGGCGGCCAGGGCGGAAAGCGGGGAGAGCAGGCGCGCGAACCAGCCGCGCCGGGCCCAGTGCCGTGCCAGGAAGGGCGTTGCCGCCATGGTCAGCGGGGCGCCTGGGCGGCGAAGTTGACGCGGCCGATGCCGGCCTGGCGCGCGGCTTCCATGACGTTGACCACGGCCTGGTGCGGGGCCTGGGCGTCGGCGTTGATCACGATGACCGGCGCGGCCTGGGTGCCGGCGGCCGCCCGCAGCGCGCCGGCCATGGCGGCCGGGTCGGCGCCGTCGAGCAGCACGCCGTTGAGCGCATAGTGGCCGTCCTGGCTGACCGCGACTTCCAGCGGCGCCGCCGTCTGGGCCTCGGCGGCGGCCTGGGGCAGGGTGACCTTGAGCTGCGTGTAGCGCGCGAAGGTGGTGCTGGCCGCCAGGAAGATCAGCATGACCAGCAGCACGTCGATGAGCGGAATCAGGTTGATGTCCAGCTCGTCGCCGTCGCGGCCGCGGGCGCCGCGGAAATTCATGGGCGCTCCTGCGCCGGCGCCACCTGGCGCGCGAGGCGCGACGCGGCCAGCTCCATCGCGGCCAGGTAGCCGTCGACGCGGCTGCGCAGATAGCGATGCACGATCATGGCCGGGATGGCGATCAGGATGCCGAAGCCGGTGTTGTACAGCGCCACCGAGATGCCATGGGCGAGCTGGGAGGGGGCGCTCGAGCCGGGGTTGTAGGCGCCGAAGATCTCGATCATGCCGACCACGGTGCCGAACAGGCCCATGAGCGGCGCGACCATCGCGACGGTGCCGATGGCCGGCACGTAGCGGCTCAGGTCGTGCGCCACGGCGCGGCCGGTGTCCTCGACCGCCTCGCGCAGCGTGGCGCGCGGCAGGTGGCGGTGGCGCAGCACCTCGGCCAGGATGCGGCCCAGCGGCGAATTGCGCTCCAGGCGCTGCAGGGCTTCGGGCGTATCCTGGTGATTGCGCAGCATGTCGGCCACCTGCTCGTTGAGCCCGCGCGGCATCACCAGGCTGCGGCGCAGCGACAGCAGGCGTTCGAGGATCAGCGCCAGGCCGATGACGGAGAGGGCAAGCAGGGGCCAGATCGGCCAGCCGGCGTCGCGGATCAGGGTCAGCAAAGAAAGCTCCAGGGGGCGGGACGGGCAGGGCCGGCGGGCGTGGGCGCGCGGGCGGTGTCCAAGGCCGAACTGTAACGGCCGGGCGGGTTGGAGGCAAGCGGGGGACGGATCAACCTATCCACAGAAACTGTGGATAATTCTGTGCAAAACATCCCGGAAACGCGCATCTACACTGGCTCCGGGCTAGGGTGGGCACGAAACGTGCGCAGGCATTTCTCAATATATCGCTTATAGATCAACGGGTTGCACCGATATTCATGGCGCTCGGGGCTGCCGGTGGACCAACCGAGATTTTTTGGTATCATGCGAGCCCGCCAAACCAGGCCTGTGGACATATATCCCCTTCGGAAGCCTCATGACAACTGGATTTGCTGTCACAGATGACGCATTCGCGCGGGAAATCCTGTCGGTTGCCCAGCTGAACCAAGCCGTTTCGCAGTTGTTGGAGCGCAGCGTCCCGGCCCTGTGGGTTCGCGGCGAGATTTCCAACTTCACGCAGGCCGCCTCGGGCCACTGGTATTTCACGCTCAAGGACAGCCGCGCCGCCGTGCGCACGGTGATGTTCCGCAGCCGCGCACAATCGGTCGGATTCGTGCCCCGGGCGGGCGATCAGGTCGAAGTCCGAGCCCGGGTGTCGCTCTACGAGCCCCGCGGTGACTACCAGCTCCAGGCCGACGCCATGCGGCGCGCCGGCATCGGCAACCTCTACGAGACCTTCCTGCGCCTGAAGGAAAAGCTGGCGGCCGAGGGGCTGTTCGATCCGGAGGTCAAGCGCGAGCCGCTGCGGCTGCCGCGTGCCATCGGCGTGATCACGTCCCTGCATGCCGCCGCGCTGCGCGACGTGCTGTCGGCCCTGGCGCGCCGCGCGCCGCAGGTGCCGGTGATCGTCTATCCGGCGCCGGTGCAGGGCGCCGACGCGGCGCCGCGCCTCGCGCTGCAGCTGCAACGGGCCAATGCGCGCAACGAGGTCGACACGCTGCTGCTGGTGCGCGGCGGCGGCAGCATCGAGGATCTCTGGAGCTTCAACGACGAAGACCTGGCGCGCGCGATCGCCACGAGCGCCATTCCGGTGATCTGCGGCGTGGGCCACGAAACCGACTTCACCATTGCCGACTTCGTCGCCGACGTACGGGCGCCCACGCCCACCGCGGCGGCCGAGCTCGCCTGCGTGCCGCGCGAGGACCTGCGCCAGGCCACGCGCCAGGCGGCCCAGCGATTGATGCGCGCGCAACAACGCCGGCTCGACCAGGCCGCCCAGCGGCTCGACCGTGCCGCCGCGCAACTGATTTCCCCGGCGCAGCGGCTCGCCCATCAGCGTGAGCGGCTCAACACCCTGCGCCATCGCCTCGCCGCCGCCGGGCAACGGCCGGCGCAGCAGCGGCAGGCGCGCCTGCAGGTGCTGATGCAGCGCCTCGTCCGCCGCGTGCCCGACACGGCGCGCAGCGTCGAGCGGGTGGAGCGGGTGGCCGCCCGGCTGGCGCGCGTGCAGCGCCAGGGCCTGGAGAGCGCCTCGCAGCGGCTCGCGGCGCTCGGTGCGCACCTGCGCGCGCTCGATCCCGAAAACACCTTGCAACGGGGTTATGCGATCGTGCGCGACGAGCAGGGCGCGATCGTGTCGGATGCCGGCGTGCTGCGCGCCGGCGAGCGGCTGCGCATCGACCTGGCGCGCGGCCAGGCGCAGGCCGAGGTGGTATCGGCCGACGCCGACCGATCCGGCCCTTAACCCCAGCGCAATCGCGGGTTTTAGGGTAGAGGCCGCGCGAACTGCCGATACAATGGTCCGGCTTGATCGTGCACAAACCACAGAAGGAATTGACTATGGCACATACGCTTCCCCCGCTGCCTTACGCGCTCGACGCACTGGCCCCGCACATCTCGAAAGAGACGCTGGAATTCCACTACGGCAAGCACCACCAGACCTACGTCACCAACCTCAACAACCTGATCCCGGGCACCGAGTTCGAAAACGCCTCGCTGGAAGACATCGTCAAGAAGTCGTCGGGCGGCGTGTTCAACAATGCAGCCCAGATCTGGAACCACACGTTCTACTGGCACAGCCTCTCGCCCAACGGCGGCGGCGAGCCCACCGGCGCGCTGGCCGATGCCATCAAGGCCAAGTGGGGCGGCTTCGACGCGTTCAAGGAAGCCTTCAACAAGTCGGCTGCCGGCAACTTCGGTTCGGGCTGGACCTGGCTGGTCAAGAAGGCCGACGGCTCGGTCGACATCGTCAACACCAGCAACGCCGCCACGCCGCTGACGACCGCCGACAAGCCGCTGCTCACCTGTGATGTCTGGGAACACGCCTACTACATCGACTACCGCAACGCCCGTCCCAAGTACCTGGAAAACTTCTGGGCACTGGTGAACTGGGAGTTCGCCGCGAAGAACTTCGCCTGATCCCGGCGTGGATCCCGCACCTGGCCTGGCCGGGTGCAGCAAAGGCCCGGCCCTGCCGGGCCTTTGTCATTGACGCGCCGGGGCGCCGCGGGGCACGATGTCGGACGCCTGCCCGCTTCGTCAGGCGCGCACCGTCGTGCATTAAGGCGCTTGTTACGCGGCCGATGCTACGGTCTTCGGTTTGCCTTCCGGAACTACGCCATGGACCAGCCTGACCGACATGCGGCCCCCGCCGGGCCGCGGCGCGCCTCCGGCATCGCCGCGCGCCGCTATATGCGGCGCAAGACCCGGCAGATGCGGCGCCTGTCGCGCAAGAGCCTGCAGCTCGGCCTGATGCTGGGCGGCGCCGCCCTGGTGGCGCTGGTCTCGCTCGGCTTCGCCGAGCTGGCCGACCTCGCGCTGGGCTGGAACCGGCGCTGGACCCAGGCGCATGGCTGGCTCGCGCTGTTGGTGCTGCCGCCGGCCCTGGTGGTGATCCGCTGGCTGACCCTGCGCTACGCGCCCAACGCCGCGGGCAGCGGCATCCCCCAGGTGATCGCAGGCCTGTCCCTGCCCCCCGGCGGCGCCCAGCGCAGCCTGGTGGCCCTGGGCCAGACGCTCTGGAAGATTCCGCTCACCTTTCTCGCCATGCTGGCCGGCGCGTCGGTCGGGCGCGAGGGGCCGTCGGTGCAGGTGGGGGCGGCAGTGATGCTGGCGTGGGGCGAATTCTGGCGCCGCTGCGGCGTGCGGCTGCGCGGCGTGCACAGCCAGGAGCTGATCGCCGCGGGCGCGGCGGGCGGTCTGGCCGCTGCCTTCAACGCGCCGCTGGCCGGCGTGATCTTCGCCATCGAGGAGCTCGGCCGCGGCGCGGCCTTGCGCTGGCAGCGCCTGGTGCTGATCGGGGTGCTCGCCTGCGGCTTCATGGTGGTCGCGCTGGCGGGCAACAACCCCTATTTCGGCGTGTTCGCCGGCCAGGCCCTGTCGCAGAACATGCTGGGCTGGGTGCTGCTGTGCGGCACCGTCAACGGCGTGCTGGGGGGCGTGTTCGCGCGCCTGCTCGGGCGCGGCGCGGCCGGCGTGGCGCCGTTGCGCCTGCGCGAACGGATCCGCCGTCACCCGCTCTGGACCGCTTTCGCGCTCGGCCTCGTGGTCGCCGCGTTGGGGCTGCTGACCGGTGGTGCGGTCTACGGCACGGGCTACGACACGGCCGCGCGGCTGCTGGGCGGCGAGGGCGGAGCGCCCGTCGGCTTTGGCTTTGCCAAGCTGGCCGCCACCGTCGCCTCGTATTGGGCCGGCATCCCCGGCGGCATCTTCACGCCGGCGCTCACCACCGGGGCCGGCATCGGCGATGCCATCGCCAGCCTGATCGGCGCCGGGATCGACGGGCGGGTGCTGGTGCTGATCTCGATGGCGGCCTTCCTGGCCGCGGCGACGCAGGCGCCGCTGACCGCCTGCGTGGTGGTGATGGAAATGACGGGCAGCCAACCCATGCTGTTCTGGCTCCTGGCCGGTTCGCTGCTCGCCTCGGTCGTGTCGCGGCAATTCTGCCCGCGGCCTTTCTATCATTTCGCGGCGGGGCGCTTTCGCCGCACCGCCCAGCTGGAGGCGGCGCGCGCGGCCGCCTAGCGTGCGCGCCAGGGTGGTGCCGGGGGCACCGCATTGGGGCCGGTTTGTCCAGTGCATAGACAGCGTCCGCTGACCGGACACCGCCGTCCTGCACCAGTCTGGCGCCTGACACGCTGCGGTAACATGCCCCGCATTGTCCGACTTCCCATCTCACCGAGTTAGCCATGACTGTGCATGCCTTCATCTGTGACGCGATCCGTACTCCCTTTGGCCGCTACGGCGGTGCCCTGTCTTCGGTGCGCGCCGACGACCTGGCGGCGATCCCCATCAAGGCGCTGATGGCGCGCAACCCGAACGTGCGCTGGGACGAGCTGGACGACACGATCTTCGGTTGCGCCAACCAGGCCGGCGAAGACAACCGCAACGTGGCCCGCATGGCGACGCTGCTGGCCGGCCTGCCGGTCGACGTCCCCGGTGCCACCGTCAACCGCCTGTGCGGCTCGGGCCTGGACGCCATCGGCACGGCCGCCCGCGCGATCCGCGCCGGCGAAGCCGGCCTGATGCTGGCCGGCGGCGTGGAGAGCATGAGCCGCGCCCCGTTCGTCATGGGCAAGGCCGACTCGGCCTTCTCGCGCAACGCCGCGATCTACGACACCACCATCGGCTGGCGCTTCGTCAACAAGCTGATGAAGGCGCAGTACGGCGTGGATTCCATGCCCGAAACCGCCGAGAACGTGGCCGATGATTTCAAGATCAGCCGCGAAGACCAGGACAAGTTCGCGCTGGCCAGCCAGCAGAAGACGGCCCGGGCCCAGAAAGAAGGCGTGTTCGACGCCGAGATCGTGCCGGTCTCGATCGCGCAGAAGAAGGGCGATCCCGTGATCGTCGGCGTGGACGAGCATCCGCGTGAAACCAGCCTCGAAGCGCTGGCCAAGCTCAAGGGCGTGGTCCGCGAGGGCGGCAGCGTCACCGCCGGCAACGCCTCGGGCGTGAACGACGGCGCCGTGGCGCTGCTGATCGCCGACGAAAAGACCGCCGCCAGCCACGGTCTGGTGCCGCGTGCCCGCGTGATCGGCATGGCCACCGCCGGCGTCGCGCCGCGCATCATGGGCATCGGCCCGGCGCCCGCCACCCGCAAGGTGCTGGCTCAGACCGGCCTCACGCTCGACCAGATGGACGTGATCGAGCTCAACGAGGCGTTCGCCGCCCAGGGTCTCGCCGTGATGCGCGACCTCGGCATCGCCGACAACGATCCGCGCGTCAACCCGAACGGCGGCGCCATCGCGCTGGGTCACCCGCTGGGTGCCAGCGGCGCCCGCCTGGCCACCACCGCGATCAACCAGCTGCACCGCACCGGCGGCCGCTACGCGCTGTGCACCATGTGCATTGGCGTGGGCCAGGGCATCGCGCTGATCGTCGAGCGCGTGTAATCGCCTGCGCCCCGCGGGGGCGCCAAAGAAAAATGCCCGGGGCACGCGCCCCGGGCATTTTTTTGCGCTGCCGGCAGGTTACGGCAGGCCGTCGATCTTCGCGCCGGCCTTCACGCCATGGCGGGCGTACCAGCCCTGGGCCATCTCCAGCGCATAGCGCACCGGCTTGCGCGAGCAGTGCGGGTCGTCGGTCTGCGGCGCCATGTCTTCGATGTTGGTCACGGTGCCGTCGTCGGCGATGAAAGCGATCGACAGCGGCAGCAGCGTGTTGCGCATCCAGAAGCATTGCAGGTCGGGCTGCTCGAACACGAACAGCATGCCCTGGTTGCCCGGCAGCTCGGTGCGGCCCATCAGCCCGATCCGGCGGCGGTCGTCGTTGTCGGCCACCTCGGCCTGGATCACGTGGATGCCGGCGGCCAGTTGCGTGACCGGCAGCCTGGATTGCACGGGCGGCTGGGCCTGGCTGGCGGCGGGCAGCAGGGCGCTGGCGGCGAGCGCGAACGAAAGCAGAAGGGAGCGGGCGGAAGACATGGGATGCGGCATGAGGGCGAAGAGGGCTCGAATGGGAAACGGCCGCGGCGCGCAAGGGGCGCGCATCGCGCCGGCTCGGCCGCGCGCGGGCGGCATACACATGGAACACGCAAAGAACACGAAGACGGCCGCGATCGGCTGCGCTGCGTGCGCCGGGCAGGCGCGCCGCGCGATCGCGGCGGCCTCATTGAACCATATGGCGCACCCGTTGCGGCAGCTGGCGGGGCGCCGTGCAACCGGCTGCAATGTGTTCATACCCGCATTGCGCGTGGCGCGAAGGGCGGGGCCGAACGTAGAATACGGGTTGAGCGGTCCGACGCGGCGGCGGCCCGCCGGCCGCGCCCATGAAAAAGGCGGGGCTCGCGCCCCGCCTCGGATTCACTGATTTGGTACTACCGGTGACTGCCTGCAAGCGCTTGATGCGCCGCGGGGATCAAGCCGACGTAATATTCAAAGCTTGTTTACCCTTGGGGCCCTGGATTATCTCGAATGCGACTTTCTGGCCTTCTTTGAGGGTTTTGAACCCGTTCATCTGGATCGACGAAAAATGCGCGAAGAGATCTTCACCGCCGTCATCCGGCGTAATGAAACCAAAGCCCTTTGCATCGTTGAACCATTTGACGGTGCCCGTCGATTTAGGATTGTCCCCTTGGACAGGTGCGGTCGTATCAGACATGCGGACTGCCTCATTGAATCGTATGTTGGACGAAAGGGCTGTGGCACCGGGCGCCGCCCTTCCGGGTTACGGTTGCGCTAACAACAAGTTGAAAGGCCCCGAATGCGTGGATAATGCGCTCCTTTTCTTTCTGGCGTCAAGTATGGAAACTACGCATTTCTGCATGTAATTTTGCGTAAGTCTCGCCTTTGATTTTGGCCGTTTAAATAGAATACCCGCCCTATGAGTTCTGACTTGGATTCCCAGCATGATGTGGTCGTGGAGAAGCAGCCGGCAAAGACCGCGCCGCCGCCCATGTATCAGGTCGTGCTGTTGAATGACGATTACACCCCCATGGAATTCGTGGTGAAAGTCCTGGAGAAATTCTTCGGTAAAAACCAGGAAGAGGCGACCCGTATCATGTTGCAGGTCCACCATGAGGGCCGGGGTATCTGTGGCGTGTATCCGCGCGATCTGGCGGCTACCCGTATCGCCCAAGTGGCGCAATATGCGCGCGCACGGCAGCATCCGCTGCAGTGCGTAATGGAACCCGTCTGATGCGGCCGCCGGGGCAACCGGCGCCGTCCAGACCTGCTCGACACCGGTCTCATGGCCGGTGGGTTCGCGGCCCAGCGCCCTGAACCACCTGCTCTATAGCAAGACGAACGCGGCGCGAGGGGCGCCGCGTCGGCTGTATGTCTTCACCATAGAGGTGTGCCGTGAGTGGAAAGAACAATAAGACCGCAATTGCGGTCGGTGCGGTGGTGGTCGCTGCGGCGGCCCTGGGGTTGGGATGGTGGTTCGGACAGCAGAAGTCCGAACCCGCACCGGGAGCGGGAGCGCCGGCGGTGTCGACGCCGGCGAGCGCGCCCGCCGCGGGCCAGGCCGCGTCTGGCGGCGCCAAGCCGGATGCCGCGCCTGCCGCGCAGGCCAATATCGGCAAGCCCGACCCGTTCGCGGTGCTTTCCTGCCAGGCGCGCCAGTTCAACGACACGCTCGCGCTGGCCGTGACCTTCACGCAGCCGCTCGATCGCAAGACGACGCTCAACGAATTCGTGCAGGTGGTCGACAGCGGCGCCGCCAAGGCCAACCCCGACGACGCGCCGGCCAAGGCCGCCGGCGCCTCGAACCAGCCCGGCAACGTGCGTGCCGGCGACACCCTGCCCAAGGGCAAGGCGGTCGAGGGCAGCTGGGTGATCGGCGACAACCCGCGGGTGGCGTACTTCCCCTACGTGCAGCCCCTGCGCAACTACGCCGTGCGCGTGGCCGGCAATCTGGCCGCCAACGATGCCAAGCTCGGCGAGACGATCCTGTGCGACGTGCCGACCGAAGCCATGCCGCCGTCATTCTTCTTCGCCAGCCGCGGCGTGGTGCTGCCGGCCGGCCAGAACGGCGGCCTGCCGGTGACCACGGTCAACATGCCCGAAGTCGACGTGCAGTTCCTGCGCGTCGAACCGCAGCGCGTGCCGGAATTCTTCGACACCGTGCTCGGCGTCGGCCGCAACACCAGCAGCGCCAGCGACGATGACGGCGATGAGGGGGGCGAATACGACAGCGAAGACGAGTGGCGCTATTCCGACAACCGCAGCCTCAAGGGCCTGGTCAGCAACTGGGACCTCGACCGCCTGAACAAGCTCACCTCGAGCGTGTACCAGGGCCGCTTCGTCACCGACGACAAGCCCAACCGCCGTCACGTGACCTTCCTGCCCGTCGAGACCATCAAGGAACTGCAGGAGCCCGGCATCTATGTGGCGGTGATGAGCCAGCCCGGCCGCTTCCGCTATGAATACCAGGTCACGTATTTCTATGTGAGCGACATCGGCCTGCACGCGCGCCGCTATCCGGACCGCACCGAGGCCTATGTCGTCTCGCTCAAGAGCGGCGAGCAGCAGAACGGCGTGCAGGTGGAGCTCGTGGACGCCAACGGCAAGGCGCTGGCCAAGGCCACCTCCGACGCCGGCGGCCACGTGCGCTTCGACGGCGACCACGGCAACGCGCGCGTGCTGCGCGCGCTGCGCGGCAAGGAAATGACTGTGCTGGCGCTGGGCGAGCCCGCGCTGGACCTGTCCGAGTTCGACATCGGCGGTCATCCGTCGCGCAACAACAACCTGTTCGTCTACGCCGGCCGCAACCTGTATCGCCCGGGCGAGAGCTTCCACGTGTCGGTGCTGCCGCGCGATCCGGATGGCCGCCCGCTGAAGGCCGCGCCGCTGACCGCCACCATCAAGCGCCCGGACGGCCGCGTGGTGCGCAGCACGCTGTGGCAGTCCGCGAAGGACAACCCCAACTACATCGAGCAGGCGATCGATCTGCCGGCCGATGCGCAGACCGGCACCTGGATGCTGGAACTGCGTGTCGACCCGGCCTCGCGCCTGGCCGATGCCTCGTGGAAATTCCAGGTCGAGGAGTTCCTGCCCGAACGCATGAAGCTCACGCTCGAGTCCGACCAGCCGGTGCTGGGCGCCGACGAGCAGTGGAACATCGACGTGCAGGGCGACTATCTGTACGGCGCGCCGGCCGCGGGCAACCGCCTGCTGTCGAGCCTGCAGCTCAAGCGCGACCGCCAGCCGCTGGCCAAGCAATGGCCCGGCTTCATCTTCGGCGACTCCGACGATGACACCCGCCGCGCGTTCCAGGAACTGCCGGAAGCCGAACTCGACGAGAAGGGTCACGCCACGCTGGACGTGGATCCGCTCACCTCGGGCGTGCGTTCGCCCATGAAGGTGCGCGTGTCGGCCAGCCTGCTGGAATCGGGCGGCCGCCCGGTGGTGCGCTCGATCGAGCGCAGCGTCTGGCCCGCCGACATCCTGATCGGCGTGCGTCCGCTGTTCGACAACGACGTGGCGCGCGAAGGCGCGGTCGCCGGGTTCGAGCTGCTGCGCGCCAACAACAAGGGCGAGGCCGTGCCGGTGAAGGGCGCGCAACTGCGCCTGTTCCGCGAGTCGCGCCAGTATTACTGGCGCTTCGACGACCAGCGCGGCTGGCACAGCGGCTACACCGAGATCGAGGAGCTGCTGGACTCGCGCGTGCTCGACGTGGGCGAGCGCACGCCGCTGTCGCTGCCGGTCAAGTATGGCCGCTACCGCCTGGAAGTGAGCGATCCCGATACCGGCGAGACGCTGCGCTACCGCTTCTACGCCGGCTGGGGCGCGCAGGATGCCGATGCGATGGGCAATCGTCCCGACCGCGTCCAGATGAAGCTCTCCGACGTGCCGGCCAAGCCGGGCGGCTCGGTCAAGCTCACGCTCACGCCGCCGCACGACGGCCAGGCCCTCGTCACGGTCGAAGGCGACCGCATGCTGTGGTCGAAGTGGGTGGCCGTGAAGGCCGCCGGCAGCGAGATCGAGATCCCGGTCGACGCCAGCTGGAAGCGCCATGATCTGTATGTCTCGGCCACCGTGTTCCGGCCGGGCAGCCAGGGCGACCGCGTCACGCCGGCGCGCGCGCTGGGCCTGGTGTACCTGCCCATCGAAAGCGCAGACCGCCAGCTGAAGGTGTCGATCACGGCCCCGGCCAAGACCGAGCCCGAACAGAAGGTGCCGGTCAAGGTGAAGGTCGAGGGCGCGCGCGCCAAGACCGCGCACGTCACGCTGTCCGCAGTCGACGTGGGCATTCTCAACATCAATCAGTACCCGACGCCCGATCCGCTCGACTTCTATTTCGGCAAGCATCGCTATGCGCCCGAGCTGCTCGACATGTACGGCAAGCTGATCGAGAAGATGGACGGCACGCAGGGCAAGCTGAAGTGGGGCGGCGACGCCGCCATGCGCGGCGACAGCCGCAGCCTGCCCAAGAAGGTCAAGCTGGTGGACCTGTTCTCCGGCGTGGTCAAGCTCAATGACCAGGGCGAGGCCGAGATTCCGCTCGACCTGCCCGACTTCAACGGCACGCTGCGCCTGATGGCCGTGGCCTTCACCGACGAGCAGTACGGCAACGCCGAGGCCGAGATGGTCGTGGCCGCGCCGATCGTGGCCGAGCTCAACACGCCGCGCTTCATCACACCGGGCGACCAGGCCGCGGTGGCGCTCGACCTGACCAACCTGAGCGGCGCGCCGCAGAAGATCACGGTCAAGCTGCAGGCGCTCGATCCGCTCGCCATCGCCGACAGCACCCGTACCGTCACGCTGAAGGACAAGCAGCGCACCACGCTGCGCTTCGTCGCCACCACCACCGGCTCCTATGGCCTGGGCCTCATGCGCCTGACCGTGGACGGCGAGGGCGGCAGCAAGCCGGTGCACATCGTGCGCGAGTCGGTGCTGCAGGTGCAGCCCGCCTACGCCGCCGAGCGCCGCGTGCGCCGCGTGCGCCTGAATCCGGGCGAGACCTGGAACGCGCCGACCGACTGGACCACCGGCTACTTCCCGGATTCGGTCACGATGTCGATGACGCTGTCGAACCGTCCGCCGATCAACGTCAATCGCATGGTCGAGGGCCTGCTCAACTACCCGTACGGCTGCACCGAGCAGACCATCAGCAGCGCCATGCCGTGGGTCGTGATGGACGAGACCAACGCCAAGCGCTTCGGCCTGAAGGTGTACTCCGTCGAAGAGCGCCAGAAGCGCGTGGACGCCGCGATGGCGCGCCTGTCGGGCATGCGCAATGCCAATGGCGCCTACTCGCTGTGGGGCGGTGGCACCTCGGCGCGCGATACTTGGCTCACCGCTTATGCGGTGGGATTCATGCAGGATGCGCGCGACGCCGGATTCAGCGTGCCCGATTCCGGCATCGAGCGTCCGCGCAGCTGGTTGCTTGAGCAACTGCAGCAGACCTCGCGCAACTTCGGCACCTGGTCGGCCAATCAGCGCCAGGCGGTCGAGACCGGCCGCTACGACGGCGTCAACGTCGAGGTGCTGCGCGAGGATCATCGCCGCTTCGCCGGGCTCGCCACCGCCGCCCTGGTGCTGGCGCGCGACGGCAAGGCGCCGCTGTCCACCGTGCGCCAGCTCTACGACAACTACCAGGACCGCGTGCGCTCGCCGCTGCCCCTGGTGCAACTGGCCGTGGCGTTCAAGCTGCTGGGCGACGAAGGCCGCATGAAGACCGCGCTGACGCAGGCCATGTCGCGTCCGTACGGTTTTGCCCGCCGCAACACCTCGTATGACGATTGGCTCGGCGACTACGGCAGCGCGGTGCGCGACTATGCGCTGTCGTATGCGCTGATCAACCAGTACGGCCTGACCGGCGTGGACCCGGCGCCGCTGCTCGACCAGCTCAATGGCCGCCTCGGCAGCCGCAGCTATCTGTCGACGCAGGAGCAGATGTCGCTGGTGCTGGCGGCCAAGGCCATCGGCGGCGACCGCGGCACGCCGTGGGAAGCCATGATCCAGAGCGGCGCGGCCGGCGTGCGCAATCTCTCCGGCAAGTCCGACCTGACCGTTCCGGTCACGCGCGACGAGGCGGGCCTGCTGCAGCTGCGCAACAACGGCAGCCAGTCGCTGTTCGTCGAGTTCGACGTGCAGGGCACGCCGATGGCGGCACCCGCGCCGCGCAGCGACACCATCCGCGTGCGTCGCGGCTGGTACTACCCGGACGGCCGTCCGTGGGATGGCGGCACGCTGCAGACCGGCGACATGCTGGTGGTGTGGATCCAGGCAGATGCCAATCAGTACATCCCGGATGCGCTGATCGTCGACCGCGTGCCGGCCGGCATCGAGGTGGAAAACCTCAACCTGTCGCAAAGCCCGGACATGCGCGAGTGGCAGATCGGCAAGGTGCGGGTGGCGGACGCCATGGCCAACGCCAATCTCAAGCATCGCGAGTTCCGCGACGACCGCTACGTGGCCGCCGCCACGCTGGGTCGTGGCAAGGTCGATATCTTCTATATGGCGCGCGTAGTGAGCCCGGGCCGTTACAGCGTCCCGGCCACCGTCGCCGAAGACATGTATCGCCCCGAGATCCGCGGTGTGGGTGAGCAATGGAGCACGGTCGAGATCCGCGATCGGGGCGCGAAGCGTCCGTAATGCCGCAACCGGCTTCCAGGCGGCGCCTGCGCCGCCTGGCGGTCTGGACGCTTTCCGTGTTGGGCGTGGCCGCGGCCGCGCTCTGGCTGGCCGACACGCTGGACCCGCTGCCGCCGTTCGGCGAGGGCGGGGCCCGCGTGGTGGTGGCCGAAGACGGCACGCCGCTGCGCAACTATCCCAGCCGCGACGGCGTGTGGCGCTATCCGGTCAGGCCCGACCAGGTCTCGCCGCGCTATCTCGAAACCCTGCTGACCTACGAGGACCGCTGGTTCTACTGGCATCCCGGCGTCAATCCGGCCGCGATGGCGCGCGCCGGCTGGCAGTGGGTGGCGCACGGCCGCATCGTGTCGGGCGGCTCCACGCTCACCATGCAGGTGGCGCGCATGCTCGACCCCGAGCTGTCGGGCCAGCCCTCGCGCAATCTGCCCGCCAAGTGGCGCCAGGTCTGGCGCGCGATCCAGCTCGAGATGCATTACAGCAAGGACGAGATCCTCTCCTTGTATCTCAGCCATGCGCCCATGGGCGGCATCGTCGAGGGCGTGGAAATGGGCTCGCGCCTGTGGCTGGGCAAGCCGGCCTCCGACCTGAGCGATGCCGAGGCCGCGCTGCTGACCGCCTTGCCGCAGGCGCCCTCGCGCCTGCGCCCCGACCGTCATCCGCAGGCCGCGGCCGCCGCGCGCGACAAGGTGCTCGCGCGCATGGCCGAACGCGGCGTCTGGACGCCCGAGCGCGTGGCCGATGCCCGCATCGAGAACGTGGTGGCGCCGCCGCTGCGCGCGCGCTGGCTGGCGCCGCTGGCGGCCCAGCGGCTGCTGGCGCAGGCCCCGCGCGGACAGCGCGACGTGGTGGTGTCCACGCTGGACGCCGACCTGCAGGCTACCGTCGAGCGCATGCTCGAAGACCGGGTCGATGCCTTGCCGCCCAAGGTGTCGATGGCCGTGCTGGTGATGGACAACGACACGCTCGAGATCAAGGCCTACGCCGGCTCGGCGGATTTCTCCGATGCCAGCCGCTATGCCCACGTCGATATGGTGCGCGGGGTGCGCTCGCCCGGTTCCACGCTCAAGCCTTTTTTGTATGCGCTGGCACTCGACGACGGCCTGATCCATTCCGAGAGCCTGCTGCTGGACACGCCGATGTCGTTCGGCGGCTATGCGCCCGGCAATTTCCAGGCCGCATTCTCCGGCCCGGTGAGCGTGGCGCAGGCCTTACAGCGCTCGCTCAACGTGCCCGCGGTGGACCTGCTGGACCGTGTCGGACCCGTGCGATTCGCATCGGTTATGCTGGGGGCCGGCGTGCGCTTGCGCATGCCGCCGGGGTCCGCACCCAACCTGAGCTTGATTTTGGGCGGGGGCGGCACCACATTGGAAGAGTTGGTGGGCGCCTACCGCGCCCTCGCCCGCGACGGGCTGGCCGGCGTGCCGCGATTGTCGCCGCGCGAGCCTCGCATCGAAACCCGCGCCATGAGCGCGGGCGCTGCCTGGATCGTGCGCGATATCCTCGAGGCCGGCGGCCATCCCGATCGTCCCATGTACCAATCCGGCGCGCCCGGTCGCCAGCTGGCCTGGAAAACAGGCACCAGCTTCGGTTTTCGCGACGCCTGGTCGGTCGGAGTGACGGATCATTGGACCATCGGCGTGTGGGTCGGCCGGCCCGATGGCACCCCCAATCCGGGTTTCTTCGGCGCCAACGTCGCCGCGCCGTTGTTACAGGACATCGTGTCGGCGCTGCCGACCGGGGCGCCGCGCCCGCGGGTGCGGCCCGACTCGGTCAAGGCGGTGACCACCTGCTGGCCGCTGGGTTGGCGCCTGGGCAATACGCCCGATGGCACCTGCCCGCAGCAGCGCGCGGCGTGGGCCCTGAACGACACCGTGCCGCCCTCGTTTCCGGGTTATGCCGACACGTCGAAAGGGCCTTTGCGGATCGAGGGCGTGGCGCAGGGATCGATCCTGCGGCCGGTGCCGGGCAGCCAGGAAGTCGGCATCGACGTGGGCGTGCAGGGGGCGTCGGGGCAGGTATGGTGGTTGCTGGATGGCAAGTTGTACGGGCAGGCGGGGGCCGACGCGAAGCAGACCCTGGCATTGACTCGAAACGGTCGGCATGCGCTGACCGTGATGGATGCGCAGGGTCGTTATGCCGGTCTCGAATTTGAAATCGCTGGCGTTACGCCCTGATCAGCATAGAATATGAATCGTGTACCAGACCGCTTCGGTGCGTTACGGAGGAAGCGTGATTTCCCAAGAGCTTGAAGTCAGCCTGCATATGGCATTTGTCGAGGCCCGCTCGGCCCGGCATGAATTCATTACCGTCGAGCATCTGCTGCTGTCGTTGCTTGACAACGCCTCGGCGGTTGAAGTGCTGCGCGCCTGCGCCGCCAATCTGGATGACTTGCGCCGTAACCTGCGTCAGTTCGTGACCGAGAATACCCCGGTCATCCCGAGCGGCGCCGAAGTCGATACGCAGCCCACGCTCGGTTTCCAGCGCGTCATTCAGCGCGCGATCATGCATGTGTCGGCTGGCGGCACGGGCAAGAAGCCCGTCACCGGGGCCAACGTCCTGGTCGCCATCTTCGGCGAGAAAGACTCCCATGCCGTGTACTACCTGCAACAGCAGGGCGTCACGCGCCTGGATGTGGTCAATTTCCTGTCGCATGGCATCACCAAGCAGCCGCAGGAGGAGTCCTCCGCCGTGCAGAAAGAGCAGCAAGCCAGCAGCGAAGAGCAGGGCGAGTCGCGCCAGTCGCCGCTCGACCAGTACGCCACCGATCTCAATGCCGCCGCACTGGCGGGTCGCATCGATCCGCTGATCGGCCGCGAGCACGAGGTCGAGCGGGTGATCCAGGTGTTGTGCCGCCGCCGTAAAAACAACCCGCTGTTGGTCGGCGAGGCGGGCGTCGGCAAGACCGCCATCGCCGAGGGCCTGGCCTGGCGCATCACGCGCGGCGAGGTGCCCGAGATCCTGCAGTCGGCCCAGGTGTTCGCGCTCGACATGGGCGCGCTGCTGGCCGGCACCAAATACCGCGGCGACTTCGAACAGCGCCTGAAGGGCGTGCTCAAGCAGATCCGCGGCAATCCCGATGCGATCCTGTTCATCGACGAGATCCACACGCTGATCGGCGCCGGTTCGGCCTCGGGCGGCACGCTCGACGCGTCCAACCTGCTCAAGCCGGCCCTGTCCTCGGGCCAGCTCAAGTGCATCGGCGCCACCACCTACACCGAATACCGTGGCGTGTTCGAGAAGGATCACGCGCTGAGCCGTCGCTTCCAGAAGATCGACGTGCCCGAGCCCTCGGTCGAGCAGACCGTGCAGATCCTGCGCGGCCTCAAGAGCCGCTTCGAAGAGCACCACAACGTCCGCTACTCGGCCGCGGCCCTGTCGGCCGCCGCCGAGCTGTCGGCACGCTACATCAACGATCGCCATCTGCCCGACAAGGCCATCGACGTGATCGACGAGGCCGGGGCCGCACAGCGCCTGCTGCCGCGCTCGCGCCAGAAGAAGGTGATCGGCAAGGGCGAGATCGAGCACATCGTGTCCAAGATCGCGCGCATCCCGCCGGCCTCCGTGTCGAACGACGATCGCAGCAAGCTGGCCACGCTCGACCGCGACCTCAAGACCGTCGTGTTCGGCCAGGACCAGGCCATCGAGGCGCTCGCCGCGTCGATCAAGATGGCGCGTTCCGGCCTGGGCAAGCCCGACAAGCCGATCGGCGCCTTCCTGTTCTCCGGTCCCACCGGCGTCGGCAAGACCGAGGTCGCGCGCCAGCTCGCCTTCACGCTCGGCGTGGAGCTGCTGCGCTTCGACATGTCCGAATACATGGAGCGCCATGCCGTCTCGCGCCTGATCGGCGCGCCGCCGGGATACGTGGGCTTCGACCAGGGCGGGCTCCTCACCGAGGCCATCACCAAGCAGCCGCACTGCGTGCTGCTGCTCGATGAAATCGAAAAGGCGCACCCGGATATCTTCAATATCCTGCTGCAGGTCATGGACCACGGCACGCTCACCGACAACAACGGCCGCAAGGCGGACTTCCGCAACGTCATCCTCATCATGACGACCAATGCGGGCGCCGAAACGCTCAACCGTCCGTCGATCGGGTTCGCCAACAGCCGCAGCACCGGCGATGAAATGGCCGAGATCCGGCGCATGTTCACGCCGGAGTTCCGCAACCGTCTCGACGCGATCATTCCGTTCGCGCCGCTGACGCGCGACATCATCCTGCGGGTGGTCGACAAGTTCCTCATGCAGCTCGAAGACCAGCTGCACGAGCGCCGCGTCGATGCCGTGTTCACGGAAGGCCTGCGCGACTTCCTCGCGAAAAACGGCTTCGATCCGCTGATGGGTGCGCGGCCGATGCAGCGCCTGATCCAGGACACCATCCGCCGCGCGCTGGCCGACGAGCTGCTGTTCGGCAAGCTGGCCGATGGCGGCAACGTCACCGTCGACCTCGACGACGAGGGCAAGGTGGTGCTGAGCTTCGACACGCCGGACAAGGCGGCGCCGAAGGCGTCCGACAAGCCGGAAGTCGAACTGGTCGATTGAACCGGGCGGCCCATTGAGCGACGAACGTCACTCGCTGCTCTCGTGCGAACACTGCGGCAACGTCTACCGTTGGCAGTCGCTGTCGCCGCGCGAGGCAGCGAGCTGTGCACGCTGCGAGTCCACCCTCTGGCGCTATAGCGGTCTCACCCCCGCGAACTGGCTCGCCCTCGCCCTGGCCACGCTGATCACCTTCGGCGTGGCCAATGTCTTTCCGGTGGCCACGCTGTCCGTGCAGGGCATGAACAGCGACGCCACCTTTCTCGATGCCGTGGTCATCACCTGGCGCCAGGACCACTGGGCCGTGGCGCTCATGACCGGCACGGTCGGCTTCGCCATTCCGTTCGCGCAGATCCTGTTGTTGCTGTGGGTGCTGCTGCCCCTGTCGCGCGGGCAGCTCGCGCCCGGCTTTCGCGGCGTGATGCGGCTGCTGGGGCTGGTCAAGCCCTGGAGCATGGTGCCGGTGTTCCTGCTCGGCGTGGTCGTGTCGGTGGTCAAGCTGGCCGGCATGGCGTCGGTCAAGCCCGCGGCCGGGCTCATCGCCTTCGCGTTTCTCACGGTGTTGCTCACGATCCTGAGCCGGCTGTCGCCCGCCGCGGTGTGGCGCATGGCCGAGCAGCAGGGCGCCACCGAGGTGCACGTGCCCGACATGAGCGGCGAGACGGTGCTGACCGGCTGCCACGTGTGCGGCCAGGTCCAGGCGCTGCCCGACGACGAAGACCCCGAGGCCACGCACCACTGCCGTCGCTGCGACGCGGTGCTGCACTATCGCAAGCCCGAACACCTGGCGCGCACCTGGGCGCTGCTGCTGGCCGCCGCCGTGTTCTACATCCCGGCCAACGTGCTGCCGGTCATGAACATCAGTTCGCTGCTCGGCGACAGCGCGCACACGATTCTGGGTGGCGTGATCGAGCTATGGGAGACGGGCGGCTGGGACATCGCGCTGATCGTGTTCGTCGCCAGCGTGGTGGTGCCGCTCACCAAGATCCTGTCGCTCGCGTTTCTCGCCTTCACCGCGCAGCAGCGCAGCGCCACCAATCTGCGCCAGCGCACCCGGCTCTACCAGCTCGTCGAGTTCATCGGCCAGTGGTCGATGCTCGACGTGTTCGTGGTCATCCTGCTGGCCGCGCTGGCCGACTTCCCGGGCCTGATGCAGATCAGCGCCGCGCCGGGCGCGGCCGCGTTCGGCGTGGTGGTGGTGCTCACCATGCTGGCCGCGATGAGCTTCGACATGCGGCGCGCCTGGGACTGCGAAAGCCATAGCGAGTGGGTCGAGGATCACCCGCATTTCCGCGGCGGCGCGGGTGCGGCGGGCGAGGCGCCCGCGTCCCGGCCGGCGGATGCAGCGAGCACGCCTTCGGCTTAGATTTATTAGGGCACAATGACGTCTGATGTAACCGACGTAATTGCGTCGGATTTGGCCCCCGCCGTGCGGCTCGGGGCGTCGTACAAAGGATCGTGACATGGCCGAGCAGACCCCTCCGAGCGGCACCCCGGTGCACAAGGTGTCGGTTTCCAAAAAAGAGCGTTCGCGTATTTCCTGGATCTGGCTGGTGCCGCTGATCGCGGCCCTGGCCGGCGTGTCGCTGGTGGTGCGGTCCTGGCTGCAGTCCGGGCCGGAGATCACCATCCAGTTCGAGAGCGCCGAAGGGCTGGAGGTCGGCAAGACCCAGCTGCGCTACAAGGAGGTCAACATCGGCCTCGTGCAGGACATCCGCCTCAGCGAAGACCGCAGCAAGGTGCTGGTGCAGGCCTCGCTCGGCCGCGACGTGGCCAACCTGGCGCGCGAAGGCACCAACTTCTGGGTGGTGCGGCCGCGCCTGGGCGTGAGCGGTGTGTCCGGCCTGGGCACGCTGGTGTCGGGCGCCTACATCGGCGTGGACGCCGAAGAGCGCAAGCCCGAAAAGGGCGAGCGTGCCTCCAAATACGATTTCGTCGGCCTCGAGACGCCGCCCGCCGTGACCTACGACCGGCAGGGCAAGCGCTTCATGCTCAAGGCCCATGACCTGGGTTCGCTGGACATCGGCTCGCCCGTCTACTACCGCCGCATCGGCGTGGGCCGCGTGGTCGGCTACAAGCTCGATGACAGCGGCAAGAACGTGAATGTCGAGATCTTCATCGACGCGCCCAACGACAAGTTCGTGACCGCCGGCACGCGCTTCTGGAACGCCAGCGGCGTGGACTTCTCCGTCAATGCCGACGGCCTCAAGATGCGCACGCAATCGCTGGTGTCGATGGCGATCGGCGGCATCGCGTTCGAGGACGTCTCGCCGCGCAGCTCCGAGGCGGCGCCGGCCAACAGCACCTTCGAGCTCTACACCGGCGAGGGCCCCGCCAAGGCCAACACCGACGGCGAGCCGTTCCCCGTGCGCATGCGCTTCGACCAGTCGGTGCGCGGCCTGTCGGTGGGCGCGCCGATCGACTTCCAGGGCATCACGCTGGGCGAAGTCACCAAGATCACGATCGATTTCGACTCCAAGACCAAGCGCTTCTTCGCGATGGTGGACGCCACGCTGTACCCGGTGCGCCTGGGCCGCATCTACGACGAAGTGCTCGAAGAGGCCGAGAAGCAGGGCGACGGCAGCACCGCGCCGGGTCATGTGATGTCGGTGATGGTGAAGTATGGGTTGCGCGCGCAAATGAAGTCGGCCAACCTGCTCACCGGCCAGTTGTTCATCGTGCTGGATCACTTCCCCAAGGCGCCGCCGGTGAAGTACGAGCCCGCCACGCCGATGCCGATCCCGACCATCCCGGGCCAGTTCGACCAGTTGCAGGAGCAGATCAGCAGCATCGTCTCGAAGATCGAGAAGATTCCGTTCGACCAGATCGGCAACGAGCTGCGCGTGACGCTGTCCAACACGTCCAAGCTCATGGGCCGGCTCGAGAAAGACGTCGCGCCCGAGGCGCAGTCGGTGCTCAAGCAGGCGCGCCAGTCGCTGTCGGCGGTCAACGATCTGATCGCCTCCGACTCGTCGCTGCCGGTCAACACCGAGCGCGCGATGCAGGAGCTCAGCCGCGCGGCCCGGTCGCTGCGGTCGCTGGCCGATTTCCTCCAGACCAATCCCGAGGCCTTGCTGCGCGGACGGGGCGATGACCCGATCCCCGGCGCCGGCCCCGTCAGGAACTGATCCCATGACGTCCTTGCTCTCGCGCACCATCCTCCTCCTCGGCGCGGCCGCCGCCCTCAGCGCCTGCGGCGGCTCGCCCACGGCGCGCTACTACACGCTGCTGGCGCCGCAACAGAAAGCCGTGGCCCCGGCGGGCACCGCTTCTTATATGGTGGAGGTGCTGCCGGTCATCGTGCCGGCCCAGGCCGACCAGCCCCAGATCATGCTGCGCACCGGCGCCGGCACGGTGGCGCCGCTGTATTCCGATCGCTGGACCGCGGCGCTGGGCGACGAGCTGCGCGCGGCGCTGTCAGACGGCCTCACGCGCGAGCTCGGCGTGCTGGACGTGCAGGTGGTGCGCCCCGGGCCGGGCGCGCCGGTCTGGCGCGTGCAGACCGACGTGCAGCGCTTCGACATGAACGACGGCGGGCCGGCGGTGCTCGACGTGACCTGGCGGGCGCGGCCCCTGAACACCGCGGGCCGGGGCCTGGTGTGCCGCACGGTAGTGAGCGGGCCGCAGGAGGGCAGCGGCATCACTGGGCTGGTCACGGCCCAGCAGCAGGCCACGCAACTGCTGGCGCGGACCATCGCGTCGGCCATCCAGTCGGGTGGCGAGCGGGCGCAGGCGCCCGGCGAGCAGGTAAGCGTGTCGGGTTGCACCCAGCTGGGCGACGCCGGCGCGAAGTAGGGCGCCGGCGGGCGGCGGCAGGCCTGCCACGTCCGTGGCGCCGGGGAAACCGCCGGGAAGTCAGGCGGTTAACCTGCCGCCTGCTAGGGTTAACCTTAGTGTTTGAGGTGTTGCAACCCGGTTGCAACCTGTTTAGCATACGGTGGCACCGAGGGTGTCACCGAGGCGTGGGTCCGAGCATGTGGGGCTGGCGTGTCGCGGTGGCGCCTTTCCCGCGCCGCGTTGCCGCGGCATCCCTATGCAGCATCTAGGAACCCACGAATTCTATGGCTAGCACGACCCTGGGCGTCAAGGTCGACGACGCGTTGCGGGATCGCCTGAAGGCGGCCGCGCAGAAACTCAACTGTACCCCCCACTGGCTCCACAAGCAGGCGATCGTGTCCTATCTGGACAAGATCGAGCGTGGCCAACTGCCGCCCGAAATGGCGCACCTGGGCCGCGACGAGAACGGCGCCGACGACGGCGACGACAACCAGGCGGTCGCGCATCCCCCGTTCTACGACTTTGCCCAGGACGTGCAGCCGCAATCGGTGCTGCGCGCCGCGATCACGGCGGCCTACCGCCGGCCCGAGCCCGAGTGCGTGCCGCTGCTGCTGGGCCAGGCCCGCATGCCGCATCTCGAAAAGATCCATGGAACGGCCGCCAAGCTGGTGACGGCGCTGCGCGACAAGCGCACCGGCGGGGGCGTGGAAGGGCTGATCCAGGAATTTTCGCTGTCGAGCCAGGAGGGCGTGGCCCTCATGTGCCTGGCCGAAGCCTTGCTGCGCATTCCCGACCGCGCCACGCGCGACGCGCTGATCCGCGACAAGGTGGCGCGCGGCGACTGGAAGTCGCACATGGGCGGTTCGCAATCGCTGTTCGTCAATGCCGCCACCTGGGGCCTGATGATCACCGGCAAGCTGGTGGCGGTGAGCAGCGAGCAGTCGCTGTCGCGCGCGCTCACGCGCCTGATCGGCAAGGGCGGCGAGCCGCTGGTGCGCAAGGGCGTGAACATCGCCATGCGCATGATGGGCGAGCAGTTCGTGTCGGGCCAGACCATCTCGGAGGCGCTGGCCAACAACCGCAAGATGGAAGCGCGCGGCTTCCGCTACTCGTACGACATGCTGGGCGAGGCGGCCACCACCGCCGAAGACGCCGAGCGCTACTACGCCTCGTACGAGCAGGCGATCCACTCGATCGGCAAGGCCGCCGCGGGCCGCGGCATCTACGAAGGCCCGGGCATCTCGATCAAGTTGTCGGCGCTGCATCCGCGTTACGCCCGCGCCCAGCGCGAGCGCGTGATGGCCGAGCTGCTGCCGCGCGTGCGCGCCCTCACGCTCCTGGCGCGCCAGTACGACATCGGGCTGAACATCGATGCCGAAGAGGCCGACCGCCTCGAGATCTCGCTCGACCTGCTCGAGGCCCTCTGCTTCACGCCCGAGCTCGAGGGCTGGAACGGCATCGGCTTCGTGATCCAGGCCTACCAGAAGCGCGCGCCGTTCGTGATCGATTACGTGGTCGACCTGGCACGCCGCAGCAGCCACCGCATCATGGTGCGGTTGGTGAAGGGCGCCTACTGGGACAGCGAAATCAAGCGCGCCCAGGTCGATGGCCTCGAGGGTTATCCGGTCTATACCCGCAAGATCTACACCGACGTGGCGTATCTCGCCTGCGCCCGCAAGCTGCTGGGCGCGCCGGAAGCGGTGTATCCGCAGTTCGCCACGCACAACGCCTACACGCTGTCGGCCATCTATCACCTGGCCGGCCAGAACTACTATCCCGGTCAGTATGAGTTCCAGTGCCTGCACGGCATGGGCGAGCCGCTGTACGACGAAGTGGTCGGCCCGGTCGCGCAGGGCAAGCTGAACCGCCCGTGCCGCATCTACGCGCCGGTCGGCACGCACGAAACGCTGCTGGCCTACCTGGTGCGGCGCCTGCTCGAGAACGGCGCCAACACCTCGTTCGTGAACCTGATCGGCGACGAAAGCATTCCGGTCGAGACGCTGATTGCGGATCCGGTCGAGGCGGCCGCGCGCGTGGTGCCGCTGGGCGCGCCGCACGAGAAGATTCCGCTGCCGCGCGACCTGTACGGCAACACGCAGGACGGCGCCCGCGCCAACTCCGCCGGCCTGGACCTCTCCAACGAGCACCGGCTCGGTTCGCTGTCGGCGGCCCTGCTGACCAGCGCGGCCACGCCCTGGCACGCCGCACCCATGCTGGGCGAGGGCGACCCGATCTGGGATGACGCGCGCGCCATCGACGTGCTCAACCCCGCCAACCAGCGTGACCTCGTCGGCCGCGTGATGGAGGCCAACGAAGACGAGGCCGAGACCGCGCTGCGCGGCGCCGCCAACGTCGGGCCGATCTGGCAGTCCACCCCGGTGGCCGAGCGCGCGCAATGCCTGCGCCGCGCCGCGCAACTGCTGGAAGAGCAGATGCAGACCCTGCTGGGCCTGATCGTGCGCGAGGCCGGCAAGTCGCTGCCCAACGCCATCGCCGAGGTGCGCGAGGCCGTGGACTTCCTGCGCTACTACGCCGACCAGGCCGAGCGCGAGTTCGACAACGACACGCACCGGCCGCTGGGCCCGGTGCTGTGCATCAGCCCCTGGAACTTCCCGCTCGCCATCTTCACCGGCCAGGTCGCCGCGGCGTTGGCCGCCGGCAACACCGTGCTGGCCAAGCCGGCCGAGCAGACGCCCCTGATCGCGGCCCAGGCCGTGGCGATCCTGCGCGCGGCCGGCGTGCCGGCCGGCGCGGTGCAACTGCTGCCGGGCCGGGGCGAGACCATCGGCGCCAAGCTGGTGGCGCACCCGGGCGTGCGCGGCGTGATGTTCACCGGCTCCACCGAGGTGGCGCGCATCATTGCCCGCACCCTGGCCGAGCGCCTGGACGACGACGGCCACACCATTCCGCTGATCGCGGAGACCGGCGGCCAGAACGCCATGGTGGTCGACTCCTCGGCCCTGTCGGAGCAGGTGGTGTTCGACGTGCTGACCTCGGCCTTCGACTCCGCCGGCCAGCGTTGCTCGGCCCTGCGCGTGCTGTGCGTGCAGGAAGACAACGCCGACCACGTGCTCACCATGCTGCGCGGCGCCATGCGCGAGCTGCGCGTGGGCAATCCCGACCGGCTCTCGACCGACGTCGGGCCCGTGATCGACGGCGAGGCGCGCCAGAACATCCTCAACCACATCGACACCCTGCGCGCCGCGGGCCACCGCGTCGACCAGGTCGAACTGACCGGCGAATGCCGCGGCGGCACCTTCGTGGCGCCCACGCTGATCGAGATTTCCGACCTGGGCGAGCTCAAGCGCGAAGTGTTCGGCCCCGTGCTGCACGTGTTGCGCTATGCCCGCGGCGACCTCGATCGCGTGATCGAGCAGGTCAACGGCACCGGCTACGGCCTGACCTTCGGCGTGCACACCCGCATCGACGAGACCGTGGCGCACGTGACCCAGGCCGTCCATGCCGGCAACCTGTACGTGAACCGCAACATCGTGGGCGCCGTGGTCGGGGTGCAGCCGTTCGGCGGCGAAAACCTCTCCGGCACCGGTCCTAAGGCGGGCGGCCCGCTCTACATGTATCGCCTGCTGTCGGTGCGCCCGCAAGGCCTGCCGCCCGCGCTCAAGGGCGCCACGGCGATGCCCGTGTCGCTGGCGCTGCCGGGCCCGACCGGCGAAACCAACACCTATGTGGTCGAGCCGCGCGGTGCCGTCTATTGCGTGGCCGCCACCGAGGCGGGGGCCCGGGCGCAGTGGTCGGTGGCGCGCGCCACCGGCAACCAGGCCTGGTTTGCCGACACGCCGGCCGCGCAGGCGCTGCTGGCCACGCTCGATGCCGAGGCGCGCGAGCAGGCCGCCATCCTCGAAGACAGCGAAGTCGACGAGGCCCAGTACCAGGCGGTGTTGTTCGAGGGCGACGGCGACACGCTGCGCGCGCTGAACCAACGCGTGGCGCGGCGCGCCGGTCCGCTGGTGGCGGTGCATGGCCTGTCGACGGACGCCCTGGCCGCCGGCGCCAGCTATGCGCCCGAACGTCTGCTTTGCGAGCGTTCGATCAGCGTGAACACGGCGGCGGCGGGCGGCAACGCCAGCCTCATGACCATCGGTTGAGACGGGGGAAATCAGGGCGCGATCAGGGCTAGGGCTAACCCGTAAGGAGACATCGGGTTATCTCCAATATCGGCCCAGGTTGCACCCGTTCAAAATCCGGTCGCACCAGCAGTACCACCGTCGGACTTCATCCGTACGACGGTCGATGCAGTTGCAGTGCCCGGCGCCAGATCGGCGCCGGATTGTCGGGCTCCTCGAAGAAGGGGCGCCGCAAAAAAACCGGCTCCGGGCCACAAGCCCGGATATAAAACAAAGCAAGGCATTTCGTGCGACTTATCGGGAGGAAACCATGACGTTGCGCACCCCCTTCAAACTGCTTGCCGCTGGCATCGCTGCCGCTTGCGTGGCGGGCGCCGCCCAGGCTGCCGACATCAAGTTCGGCTTTGCGGCCCCGCTCACCGGCCCGCAATCGCACTACGGCGAAGACATGCAGAACGGCCTGAACCTGGCGCTCGAAGAAGCGAACCAGAAGGGCATCAAGATCGACGGCAAGCCGGCCAAGTTCGTGCTGGTGTCGCGCGATGACCAGGCCGACCCGCGCGTGGCCGTCCAGGTCGCGCAGCAGCTCGTCGACCAGGACGTCAACGGTATCCTCGGCCACTTCAACTCGGGCACCACGATCCCGGCTTCGCGCGTCTACCACGACGCCGGCCTGCCGCAGATCGCCATGGCCACCTCGCCCGAGTACACGAAGCAGGGCTACGAGACCACCTTCCGCATGATGACCAGCGACACCCAGCAGGGCGCCGCCGTGGGCAAGTTCATCGTGGAAAAGCTCAACGCCAAGAAGGTCGCCATCATCGACGACCGCACGGCGTACGGCCAGGGCCTGTCCGACGAAGTGGAAAAGGCCGTGAAGGCCGCCGGCGGCCAGATCGTGCGCCGCGAGTACACCACCGACAAGGCCAACGACTTCACCTCGATCCTGACCAACATCAAGGGCTCGGCGCCCGACGCGATCTTCTTCGGCGGCCTGGATGCGCAGTCCGGCCCGATGAAGCGCCAGATCGCCACGCTCGGCATCAAGGCGCCGCTGGTCTCGGGTGAAATGACCCGCAGCGACACCTTCATCAAGCTGGCGGGCGACGCCGCCGACGGCACCTACGCCTCGCTGGCCGGCGTGCCGCTCGACAAGATGAGCGCCGGCAAGGACTTCGACCAGCGCTACCAGGCCCGCTTCAAGAAGGCCCCGGGCGTGTACGCGCCCTACGCCTACGATGGCGCCTGGAACATGATCGCCGCCATCGAGAAGGCCAACTCGGCCGACCCGGCCAAGTACCTGCCCGAGCTGGCCAAGCTCGAGCGCAAGGGCGCGACCAGCGAACACATCTCCTACGACAAGAATGGCGACCTGAAGGAAATCTCGGTCACCATCTACCAGGTCAAGAACGGTAAGTGGGAAATGGTCGAGACCATGGTCAGCCAGGCCAACAACTGAGGCTTTGCTGATCTGGCGCGGCCCGTTGCATGACGGGGCCGCGCCGCGCAACCGCGGCGTGGCGCCTGGCGCCACGCCCGCCGACCGTGCCGCAGCCGGCTCGCGCCCGATCCCCGTCCCCTCCAGGACGCCGCGATCCCGCGCCATCGCCTCGCTGCCTGCCGCAACGGCGCCGACCCGCTCTGCGGGCGCGCACCGGTCCAGACCGCACGGCGGCCTGTCACCCGGCTCCTCTTAGAAGCCCGTATGGAAATCTTCACTCAACAACTGATTAATGGCCTGACGCTGGGCAGCGTGTATGCGCTGGTCGCGTTGGGCTACACCATGGTGTACGGCATCATCGGCCTGATCAACTTCGCCCATGGCGACGTGGTCATGATCGGCGCGATGACGGCCACCATGATCGCCGCCGCCATGGTGGGCAGTGACCCCAGCGCCTCCGCCTTCATGGTGTTGGGCGTGGGCATGCTCGTGGCGGTGCCGCTGTGCATGGCCGTGGGCTGGACCGCCGAACGCGTGGCCTACCGGCCCTTGCGCCGGGCGCCGCGCCTGGCCGCGCTGATCACCGCGATCGGCGTGTCCATCATCCTGCAGAACGTGGCGATGATGGTGTGGGGGCGCAACTATCTCAACTTCCCGCAGGTGCTGCAGCCGGAGGTGCTCAACATCTTCGGCGCGCGCATGAGCACGCTGCAGATCGCCATCGTGGTGATCGCGGCGGCCATCATGGGCGCGCTGCTGCTGGTGGTGCACAAGACCCGCCTGGGCACCGCGATGCGCGCCACCGCGCAGAACCGCGAGGTGGCCGGCCTGATGGGCGTGAACATCAACACCGTGATTTCGGCGGCGTTCCTGATCGGCTCGGCGCTCGCCGCCGTGGCCGGCATGATGGTCACCACCTACTACGGCGTGTCGCAGTACACGATGGGCTTCATGCTGGGCCTGAAGGCCTTCACCGCCGCCGTGCTGGGCGGCATCGGCAACCTCGTGGGCGCCATGGCCGGCGGCCTGTTGCTGGGCATCATCGAGGCGCTCGGCTCCGGCTATATCGGCGACCTGACAGGCGGCTTCCTCGGCAGCCACTACCAGGACGTGTTCGCCTTCGTGGTGCTGGTGCTGGTGCTGATCTTCCGTCCGTCGGGCCTGCTCGGCGAACGTGTGGGAGACCGGGCATGACGACGTTCCAGACCCGACGCTCCGGCGTCAACACCCGCCAGCTGCTGGCCATCGCGCTGATCGGCGTGGTGCTCGCGGTGCTGCCCTTCGTGATCGGCATGGCCGGCCAGAGCTGGGTGCGCATCCTCAACTTCGCGCTGCTCTACGTGATGCTGGCCCTGGGCCTGAACATCGTGGTGGGCTTCGCGGGCCTGCTCGACCTGGGCTACATCGCCTTCTACGCGGTGGGCGCCTATGTGTGGGCGCTGCTGGCTTCGCCGCACTTCGGCCTGCACCTGCCGTTCTGGGCGATCCTGCCGATCAGCCTGGCGCTGGCCTGCCTGTTCGGCGTGATGCTGGGCGCGCCGACGCTCAAGCTGCGGGGCGACTACCTCGCCATCGTGACCCTGGGCTTTGGCGAGATCATCCGGATCTTCCTCAACAACCTGAACGCGCCGATCAACATCACCAACGGTCCGCAGGGCATCAACCGCATCGACCCGTTCAAGGTCGGCGACTTCGCCTTCAACCGCACCGAGACGCTGATGGGTATCCGCTTCACCGGGCCCGAGAAGTACTACTACCTGCTGGTCGGGCTCACGCTGCTCATCATCCTGGTGTGCGCGCGGCTGCAGAATTCCCGCATCGGCCGCGCCTGGGAAGCGATCCGCGAAGACGAGATCGCGGCCAAGGCGATGGGCATCAACACCCGCAACGTCAAGCTGCTGGCCTTCGCCATGGGCGCGTCGTTCGGCGGCGTGGCCGGCGCGATGTTCGCCGCGATGCAGGGCTTCGTCAGCCCCGAGAGCTTCTCGCTCACCGAGTCGATCTCGATCCTGTGCATGGTGGTGCTGGGCGGCATGGGCAACATTCCGGGCGTGATCCTGGGCGCCATCATCCTGGCGGCCTTGCCGGAATTCCTGCGCGCGGTGGTCGAGCCGGTGCAGCACCTGCTGTTCGGTGCCGTGGTGCTCGATCCCGAAGGCATCCGCATGCTGCTGTTCGGCCTGGCGATGGTGTGCGTGATGCTGTTCCGTCCGGCCGGCCTGTGGCCCTCGGCGGTGCGCAAGCGTGAACTGGCGGGCAACCGCCAGGGTGAGGGTGCGGCATGAGCGTGATCCTGAAAGCAGAGGGCCTCGGCAAGCGCTTCGGCGGCCTGCGTGCGCTTACCGACGTCAGCTTCGACATCGAGGAAGGCGAGATCTACGGCCTGATCGGCCCCAACGGCGCGGGCAAGACCACGCTGTTCAACGTGCTGACCGGTCTGTACATCCCCGAAGACGGCCAGTGCACCTTCAACGGCATCTCGCTCGTGGGCGCCAAGCCGCACGAGGTGGCGGGCGCGGGCCTGGCACGGACCTTCCAGAACATCCGCCTGTTCGCCAACCTGAGCGCGATCGAGAACGTGATGATCGGTCGCCACGTGCGCACCCGCGCCGGCGTGTTCGGCGCCGTGCTGCGCACGCGCGGCCAGCGCGCCGAAGAGGCGGCCATCGAACGGCGGGCGCACGAGCTGCTCGAGTACGTGGGCATCGGCCATCGCGCCAACGACGTCGCGCGCTCGCTGTCGTACGGCGACCAGCGTCGCCTGGAGATCGCGCGGGCCCTGGCCACCGATCCCAGGCTGCTTGCGCTCGACGAGCCGGCGGCCGGCATGAACGCCTCGGAAACCGTGGTGCTGCGGCAGCTGATCGAAAAGATCCGCGCCGACGGCATCACCGTGCTGCTGATCGAGCACGACATGAAGCTGGTGATGGGTCTGTGCAACCGTGTGCTGGTGCTCGAGTACGGCAAGGTGCTGTCGATGGGCAAGCCGGCGCAGGTCCAGCGCGATCCCAAGGTCATCGAAGCCTATCTCGGCGCCGGGGCCGCGACCGACCCGCTGCTGCATCATTCGGAGGGACAGGCATGAGCCCGGCCACCACAACCCAACAACCGCTGCTGGCGCTGCGCAAGCTCGAGGTCGCCTATGGCGGCATCCGCGCCGTGCGCGGCATCGACCTCGAGGTCAACAGCGGCGAACTGGTGTGCCTGATCGGCGCCAACGGCGCCGGCAAGAGCACCACGCTGCGTGCCATCACCGGCCTCGTGCCGGCGGCCGGCGGCGCGATCGAGTACGAGGGCAAATCGATTGCCGGCAAGCGCTCGTTCGAACTCGTGCGCCAGGGCCTGGTCATGGTGCCCGAAGGCCGCGGCATCTTCGGCCAGCTGACCATCGAGGAAAACCTCGCGATGGGCGCCTACACGCGCCGCGACCCCGCGCAGATCCGGCAGGACACCGACCGCGTGTTCACGCTGTTCCCGCGCCTGGCCGAGCGCCGCAAGCAGGCCGCCGGCACGCTGTCGGGCGGCGAACAGCAGATGGTGGCCATGGGCCGCGCGATGATCGCGCGCCCCAGGCTGCTGCTGCTCGACGAGCCTTCGATGGGCCTGGCGCCCCTGATGGTGGAGAAGGTGTTCGAGGTGGTGCGCACCATCGCCAGCGAGGGCGTGACCATCCTGCTCATCGAGCAGAATGCACGCCTGGCGCTGGAGAACAGCCATCGCGGCTATGTGATGGAGTCGGGCGAGATCATCCTGTCGGGTCCGGCCCGCCAGATGCTCGACGATCCGAAGGTGCGCGCCGCGTACCTGGGCGAAGTCGAGGCCTGAACCCGCTGCGTTGCACGCGCAGCCCCGGCCGCACTGGCCGGGGCTTTTTTCATGCTGCGCGCGTCATCGGCCCGGCTGCGCGCCGTCGATGCCGGCGCCGAGGTTGAAACGGCGCGGGTGCCGGCCGACTCGTTGCGCGCGCAGCGGAGCGACGGGGGCGCGTTGGCGGCGCGTTGGCGGCGCCCGGCACAGCACGTGCTGAAGGAGGGCGGGCGGATGAGCCGCCGCAAGGAGACCTCTATGAAGACCCAGATCGCATTCAAGCGCAACGACGGCAGCGACGGCGTGGCGCTGGTCAATGGCAACGTCACCGACCCGGCCCAGGCCAAGCAGGCGCTGGCCGATCAGTTGTCCTTGCCCGCGGCGGAACGGGGCGACAACTCGGCCGACACGGTCGACGCCCGGCTGCGGCTGGGCGGCATCGATCCGCAGTCGGTCAAGGGCACGCACATCTCCGAGTAGGGGGAGTTGCCATGCTGGCGGCGGCGCTGGCGTCGCCGCGGCCATTGCTCCTGCGCCGCCTCATGACGCACCCGGCGTCGCGCCGGGTGCGCGCGTTGCCCCGGACGCCGGGCCGGTTCACGCCGGCCCGGCGTTTCGTCATGCCGGCTGCAGCGCCGGCGTCGCGGGGCGGCGTGCGATCATCAACGCGATCACCGCCGCGATGAGGCCGGTGGAACCCGCCAGCACGAAGGCCCACTGGTAGCTGCCCGTGGCTTCGCGCACGAATCCGCCCATCCAGGCCGCGCTGGCCGCGCCGAGCTGGTGGCCCGCCACGATCCAGCCAAACACCACCGGCGCGTCGCGCTCGCCGAAGGCTTCGGTGGTCAGGCGCAGCGTGGGCGGCACGGTGGCGATCCAGTCCAGGCCGAAGAAGATCGCGAAGATCGACAGGCTGTAGAACGAGAAGTCGGAGTAGGGCAGGTACATCAGCGACAGGCCGCGCAGCGCGTAGTAGACGAACAGCAATCGGCGCGGATCGTAGCGGTCGGTCAGCCAGCCCGAGGCGGTGGTGCCCACCAGGTCGAAGATGCCCATCAGGGCGAGCAGCCCGGCGGCTTGCACTTCGGCGATGCCGTGGTCGCCGCACATCGCGATCAGGTGGGTGCCGACCAGGCCGTTGGTGGTGAACCCGCAAACGAAGAAGGTGGCGAACAGATACCAGAACGTGCGCGTGCGGGCGGCGCGGCGCAGGGCGCCGAAGGTGGCGGCGCGCAGGCCGGTGCGCGGTGCCGTGGAGGGCGGCGGGGCATCGGGCGCGCTGCCGAACGGCCGCAGACCCACGTCGGCCGGGCGGTTGGGCACCAGCCAGATCGCGAACGGCACCATTACGGCGGCCCCGGCGGCCACCGTCCACACCACGCGGGTCCAGTCGCCCGACGCGGCCAGCGCGGCGAGCACCGGCAGGAACAACAGATTGCCGGTGGCGGTGCTGGCGGTGAGCAGTCCCATCATCAGGCCGCGCCGGGTGGCAAACCAGCGGTTGACCACCGTCGCGCCCAGCACGACCGCGACCGCGCCCGACGCGATCCCGGAGAACACGCCCCAGGTCAGCAGCAGTTGCCAGGACTCGGTCATGAAGGCGCTGGCGGCGCTCGAGGCGGACATGATGATCAAGGCGCCGATCAACACCCGGCGCAGGCCGAAGTGCTCCATGGCCGCGGCCGCGAAGGGGCCGGTCAGTCCATACAGGAAGATGCCGACCGCCGCGGCGAACGAGATCGTGGCGCGGCTCCAGCCGAAGTGTTCCTGCAGCGGTACCAGCAGCACACTCGGGGTCGAGCGCAAGCCCGCGGATATCAGCAGGGCGAAGAAGATCACCGCGACCACGACGAACGCGTACTTCTGTCCATAGCGGCGGAACGGCGCGGGAGGATGGGATATACTCATGTTACTGACCGGTACGTAAGCAGGAGTTCGAATCGTACGTACCGGTCAGTAACGTCGTCAAGTCCTTTCTGTGGAGGAGTCCGAATGGCTTCCAGGCAATCGAATCCGGCCGCCGCCGGCGCGCCCAAGGCCGCCGACCGCATCCGCGAGACCGCGCGCAGAATGTTCTATCGCGACGGCATCCGCGCGGTCGGCGTGGACGCCATCGTGACCGAGGCCGGCGTGACGAAGCCCAGCCTGTATCGGGCGTTTTCGTCCAAAGACGAATTGGCGGCGTCGTATCTGCGCGATTACGAGCAGGAGTTCTGGGCCCGCTTCGAAGCCGGCGTGCCCGACCACCCCGACGATCCGCGCGAACAGCTCCTCACCTACTTCCGCCGCCTGGCCCAGCGCGCCACCGAGCTGCCCGACTACCGCGGCTGCGGCCTGAGCAACGCCTGCGTCGAATACCCCGAGCCCGACCACCCGGCCCGCAAGGTCTCGGTGCAGCACAAGCACCTGCTGCGCGAGCGCCTGGTCGACATGGCCTGGCACATGGGCGCCACCGACCCCGTCGAACTGGGCAACGGCCTCATGCTGCTGCTCGAAGGCGCCTTCCTCACCGGCCAGATGTTCGGCGCCGACGGCCCCCCCAAATACCTCGTCCCCGTCGCAGAACGCCTCATCGACGCCAGCCTGCCCCCCCGCTGAGAAAAGGCGTCCGCTGGAAAGGAGTCAGACTGCAATTCTTTGACGGGAGAAAAGGAGTCAGACTGCAAGTCTTTGAACGGGCCCACACCAAACAAAGGTGTCAGACTGCATTTTCCCGTTCCGAAGAAACCCGAACAAAGGTGTCAGACTGCATTTTTCCGGGCCGGGACATTCCAGATAAAGGAGTCAGACTGCATTTTTCCGGTCATCGCGCCGGGTGATAAATGCAGTCTGACTCCTTTATCGACACTTCCAACGGCGCATGCCCGCGGCGGTGCCGCTCATGCCAGCCGGCCCGCCGCGCCGTGCTGGAACATCAGGTAATTACCCGTGTCGATGCCGCGGCGCTGCAGCGCCTTGCCCAGCGCGATCTGCGCGGGTTCCCAGGCGGCCAGCGCAAGTTGCAGGTCTTGCGGGAACTGCGTCAGCGCGTCGGCCAGCGCCAGCGCGTTCGCGGCGGCCTTGAGCGTGCTCGCGGCGGTGTGCGGACGGGGAATCGCGGCGGCGTCGCCGAGGATCACGGCGCGTCCGGCGACATAGTGGTCGCAGGCGAGGTCGCGAATCTCCTGGGCGAAGGGATCGCGCGTCACCTCGACCAGGTCGCGAAACGCCGGGGGCAGCAACGCCTGCGCCTCCGTGCGCAGATGCGCAAGCCAGCGCGCGTCGAGCCATCCTTCGGGAATCGAATGCCCGCGGCGTCGACCCTCCCGATCGGTCATGATGGCCGCAAGCTGAGCGGGGTCGGCCGTGCGGTACCACACCCAGTTGAACAGGCGATGGCCCGGGCGCAGGTCGTTGCCCGGACCGGGCACGAGATAGCCCAGGATGTGCGAGCCATAGTTGTTCGCGAAGCTGAGGTCGCCCTGCAGATGCTGCCGCGCGCTGGCCGGTAATTCCGCCTCGGGCACCAGCCCGCGCCACGCGAGGTAGCCAGCGTAGACGGGGCGGGCGTTGGGCCAGAACTGCGCGCGCACCGTCGAGTTGCCGCCGTCGGCACCGATCAGCAGATGCGCCGATCGCAGGCTGCCGTCGGCGAAGTGCGCCGTGACGGTACCGCCCGCGTCATCCTGAGAGACGCGCGCCAGCGTCGCACCCTGGTGGTAGCCCACGTCGCCGAAGGCCCGCCGCAGCGTCGAATACAGCAGCGACCACGAGGTCTGCACCTGCGGCGCGTAGTGATGGGAGTGCGTGCTGCCGTCCGGGTTGAACACGTTGCGATACTGGGAGCGCACGCCGAGCTGGCTTTCCGTGAGGTCGATGCCGCAGCGGCGGAACACCTCCTCCACGTCGGGCTGCAACACGATGCCGCCGCCGCGACTGTCCAGTGTGTGGGTCGAACGCTCGAAGATCTCGACGCGCCAGCCTGCGCGTCGCAGCAGATTGCCGATGAACAGGCCGCTGAGCGAACCGCCGATCACGATGGCGTGGCGGTGTGCGGCCGAGGAATGCGGGACTTGGGACATGAAGGCTCTCCAACTGAGTGCCTCCAATGTGCGCCGTTGCGGCCCACACCGTAAGTATGCGTTCGGATGGTCGCCTCATCCCGCCGTTTGGTCGCACACGCCTGCGGGACGTCGCCGAGCTCGCGTGGGCGGTCACGGCTACAGGCTCGCTCCCCCAGAAACGGAGTCAGACTGCATTTTCGAAAAGGAGTCAGACTGCATTTTTCGCGGCGGCCGCCGCCCGAAAAATGCAGTCTGACACCTTATCTGCCCGCCGCGCCCGCTAAAGAAAATGCAGTCTGACACCTTTTCGAGGTGCAGCGGCCGCCGCGATAAATGCAGTCTGACACCTTTTTGGATGGACGCTGCGGACCGGAAATTGCAGTCTGACTCCTTTTTGGGTCGGCCACGCGACGCGACGCAACGCGATGCGAGGCGCGGCGCGGTGCGGAGCGGGGTCAGCGGACCAGGCAGGGGCGCTTGCGGTCGAAGGTCCAGTTGGGGATCAGGTACTGCATCGCGATGGCGTCGTCGCGGGCGCCGAGGCCGTGTTGCAGGTAGAGCTGGTGGGCGCGTTCGACGGCGTCCATGTCGAGCTCGATGCCCAGCCCGCCGGTCTGCGGCAATTCGATGTAGCCGCCGCGGATCTGCAACGGGTTGCGCGTGAGGTACTGGCCGTCCTGCCAGATCCAGTGCGTGTCGATGGCAGTGACGCGGCCGGGGGCGGCGGCGCCGACGTGGGTGAACATGGCGAGCGACACGTCGAAGTGGTTGTTCGAATGCGAGCCCCAGGTCAGGCCGAAGGCCTGGCAGGTCTGCGCCACGCGCACCGAACCCTGCATCGTCCAGAAATGCGGATCGGCCAGCGGGATGTCGACCGATTGCAGCGACAGCGTGTGCGCCATTTCGCGCCAATCGGTGGCGACCATGTTGGTAGCAGTGGGCAGACCGGTGGCACGGCGGAACTCGGCCATCACCTCGCGACCCGAGAACACGCCTTCGGAGCCGCACGGATCCTCCGCGTACGCGAGCACGCCATGCAGGTCGCGGCACAGGCGCACGGCCTCGTCGAGCAGCCAGCCGCCGTTCGGATCCAGCGTGATGCGGGCCTTGGGGAAGCGTTCGTGCAGCGCGCGGATCGCCTCGACCTCTTCGTCGCCGCGAAGCACGCCGCCCTTGAGCTTGAAGTCTTCGAAGCCGTAGCGCGCATATGAAGCCTCGGCCAGCTTGACGATGGCCTCCGGCGTGAGCGCCTTTTCGTGGCGCAGACGCAGCCAGTCGTCCGTCTCATCGGGTGCGCTGGCATAAGGCAGCGGCGTCTGCTGGCGGTCGCCCACATAGAACAGATAGCCCAGCATCTGCACCGAGGTGCGCTGCACGCCTTCGCCCAGCAGCGCGGCCACGGGCACGCCCAGGTGCTGGCCGAGCAGATCGAGCAGCGCGGACTCGGCCGCGGTGACCGCATGGATCGCCACGCGCAGGTCGAAGGTCTGCAGGCCGCGGCCGCCGCTGTCGCGGCTGGCGAAGGCCTGCCGCATGCGGTTGAGCGTGGCGTTGTAATTGCCGACCGAGCTGCCCACGATGAACGCGCGCGCGTCTTCGAGCGTGTTGCGGATCTTCTCGCCGCCCGGCACCTCGCCCACGCCGGTGTTGCCGGCGCTGTCGGTCAGCACGATCAGGTTGCGGGTGAAGTAGGGGGCGTGCGCGCCGCTCAGATTGAGCAGCATCGAATCCTGGCCTGCCACCGGGATCACGCGCATGTGCGTGATGGTGGGCGTGTGACGGGTGGGGTGCGCGGTGTGAGACATGTGGGCTGCTTCTGCGGTTGGTGCCCGGCCGCGAGGCCGGGCGGATCGGGTTATTGCGCGGTGATGCCGCCGGTCTCGATCACCTGCTTCCAGCGCGCGCTCTCCTGCTGCTGGAACTTGGTGAACGCCTCCGGCGAGTTCGCCACCACTTCGAGGCCGACGTCGGTGAACGGCTTGGTGACGGCGGGGTCCTTCAATGCAGCGGTCAGCGCCTTGGACAGCTGGTCGCGCACGTCGGCGGGCAGGCCCTTGGGCGCCACCACCGCCTGCCAGGCATACACCTCGACGCCCGGCACCTTCGATTCGGCGAAGGTCGGCACGTCGGGCAGCACCGGCGAACGCTGGTTGCCGGTCACGGCGATGGCCTTGAGCTTGCCGGCCTTGATGTGCGGCAGCACGGCGTTCACGTTCTGGAACGACATGTCGACCTGGTTGCCGAGCAGGTCGGAGATGGCGGGCGCGCCGCCCTTGTAGGGTATGTGCAGGCCCTTGGTGCCGGTCTTCTGCCAGAGCAACTCGGCCGTCAGGTGATCCGACGAGCCCGCGCCCGACGTGGCGAAGCTGATCTCGCCGGGCTTGCTCTTGAGCAGCGCCAGCACATCCTGCACGTTGTTGATCTGCGGCGCGAGCTTGGGATTGACCACCAGCACGTTCGGCGTCTGCACCGCGACCGTGAGGTAGGTGAAGTCCTTGGCCGGGTCGTAGGTGATGCCCTTCATCAGGTGCGGCGCCACCACCAGCGGCGCCAGCGAGGTCACCAGCAGGGTGTAGCCGTCGGGCGCGGCGCGCGCCACCTGCGAGGCGCCGATGGTGCCGGTGGCGCCGGCCTTGTTCTCGACCACGAAAGAGGTCTTGAGCTGCTCGCCCAGCTTGTTGGCGATCGAGCGCGCCACGGAATCGGTGGCGCCGCCGGGCGGGAAGGGCACGATCATGGTCACGGGTTTGTCGGGCCAGGCCTGGGCGGCACCGGTGGCCAGGATCAGGCCCAGGCCGGCTATCCAGCGGCGTGCGTGGATGCGCATGTTTTGTCTCCTCGTGGATTTGTGTGGTTATCCCTGTTCATGGAAGTTAACGTTACCATTTTGCTTGGTAACGTTAACAACAGGATATTTATAGGATAGATTCGGGTGAGATGCGTTCGCCACCCCGTATAAACCCGTATGCTTCGTCCGGCCCGTTCGGGCGCCCCAGCGGTTAGGCTGTGGGCCGGTTTCCCTTGAAGTGTCCCCTCGAAGATGTCGTCCTCCACCCACCGCTCCTCAGCACCCGTCCGCAAGGCCGAAAAGGGCGTCACCGTGCGCGAAGTGGCGCAGGCGGCCGGCGTGTCGATGATCACGGTGTCGCGCGTCATCAACACGCCGCAGGCGGTCTCGCCCGCGACGCTGGAGAAGGTCGCGGCGGCGATCGAAGCGCTGGGCTATGTGCCGAACCTGATGGCGGGCGGGCTGCGTTCGTCGCGCAGCAACCTGGTGATGGTGCTGGTGCCCTCGATCGCGGGCTCGCTGTTCGGCGGCATGCTGACCGCGCTCACGCGTTCGCTGGAAGCCAAGGGCTACCAGCTGATGGTGGGGCAAAGCGGTTATCACACGCCGCGCGAGGACGCGCTGCTGCGCGCGATCATCGGCCGCCGGCCCGACGGCATCGTCCTCACCGGCGTCATGCACTCGCCCCAGGGCCGCACGCTGCTGCAGGCCTCGGGCATCCCCATCGTCGAAACCTGGGACACCACGCCTACCCCGATCGACATGCTGCTCAGCCTCTCGCACGCCGACATCGGCGCGGCGGTGAGCCGTTATCTGCATGGAGCCGGCAAGACGCGTCACGCGGTGCTGTCGGGCGACGACGAGCGGGCCCGGTTGCGCGCGCAGAGTTTCGTAGAGAGCGCGGCCGCGCTCGGCCTGCCCGAGCCGGAGGTGCACTACGTGCCGCCCGCCACCACGCATGCGCAGGGCCGCGAGGGCCTGCGCGAGCTGCAGAGCCGCGGCGTGGCGATCGACGCGGTGTTCTGCAGCTCCGACCTGATGGCCGCCGGCGTGCTCACCGAAGCCATGGCGCAGGGGCTGTCGGTGCCGGGCGATCTCGCCGTGGTGGGTTTCGGCGACATGGAGTTCGCCGCGTCGATGCACCCGTCCATCACGTCGGTGCACGTGGACGGCGCCGCCATCGGTGCGCAGGCCGCCGACATGATCGCGGCCCGCGCCAATGGCGACGGGCCGCAGAATCACGTGGTCGAGATCGGCTTTCGCATCGTCACGCGCGACAGCGCGTGACGGCAGTATGCGGGCATGCGGCAAGGTGCCTCGCGCATGCTTGCCCCACGCACCAAAAAACACGGCGCCCCGAGGGGCGCCGTGTGCTTTCCACCTGCCGCCGGACCGGGAGACTTCGGCCGGGCGGCAGAGAGAAAAGGGATCAGCTGTGGTAGGCGGATTCGCCGTGGCTGGTGACGTCCAGGCCTTCGCGTTCCTGGTCTTCCGGCACACGCAGGCCGCAGAGCATGTCGGCGATCTTGTAGGCAATCCACGCCACGACACCGGACCACACGATGGTGAGCAGCACGCCTTCGAGCTGCACCCACACCTGGCCGAGGATCAGGCCGGCGCTGTCCAGGCCCGGGCCGCCCAGGGCCTTGGCGTTGAACACACCGGTCAGCAGCGCACCCACGATGCCGCCCACGCCGTGCACACCGAACACGTCCAGTGCGTCGTCGGCCTTGAGCAGGCGCTTCAGGCCCGTCACACCCCACACGCAGATGACACCGGCGGCGATACCGATCAGCAGCGCGCCCATCGGACCCACCAGGCCGGCGGCCGGGGTGATGCCGACCAGGCCGGCGATGGCACCGGAGGCAGCGCCCAGCATCGACGGGCGGCCCTTGACGGCCCATTCCGTGAAGATCCAGGCCAGCACGGCGCCAGCGGTGGCAACCATGGTGTTGAAGAAGGCCAGGGTGGCGCCTTCATTGGCGGCCAGCGACGAACCGGCGTTGAAACCGAACCAGCCCACCCACAGCAGCATCGCGCCGATGTAGGTCATGGGCAGGTTGTGCGGCTGCATGGCTTCGCGGCCGTAGCCCACGCGCTTGCCCACCACATAGGCGCCCACCAGACCGGCGACACCGGCGTTGATGTGCACCACGGTACCGCCGGCGAAGTCCAGCGCGCCGCGGGCGTTGAGCAGGCCCGGCGCGGTTTCGGAGGCGAACCACACCATGTGCGCGATGGGAATGTAGGCGAAGGTGAACCAGATCAGCGTGAACACCAGCACCGCCGAGAACCGCACGCGTTCGGCGAAGCTGCCCACGATCAGCGCGCAGGTGATGCCGGCGAAAGTGGCCTGGAACGAGGCGAACAGCAGCTCGGGCAGCGTGCCGGACAGGGCGAACTGGCCGTCAGCCGGGTTGAATATCCCCGAGAAGAAGGTGCGGCTGAAACCGCCGAAGAAGGCGTTGCCTTCGGTGAAGGCCAGCGAGTAGCCGTAGATGAACCACAGCACGATGGCCAACGCGAAGGTGCACAGCACCTGCATCAGCACCGACAGCACGTTCTTGCTGCGCACCAGGCCGCCGTAGAAGAGGGCCAGCCCCGGCACGGCCATCATGAGCACGAGCAGGGTCGAGACCAGCAACCAGGAGATATCCGCTTTATCCATTTTTCATGGCTCCAAAGAGTCTTGCTTCTTTATCGTTATTACAGGGCTGCCTCGCCCGATTCGCCGGTCCGGATACGGATGACCTGCTCCAGCGGGGCGGTAAAGATCTTGCCGTCACCGATCTTGCCGGTGCGGGCTGCTTGTTCGATGGCTTCGATGACCTGGTCGACCAGGTGGTCGGGCACGGCGGCTTCGACACGCAGCTTGGGCAGGAAGTCGACGGCGTACTCGGCGCCGCGATACAGCTCGGTGTGGCCCTTCTGGCGCCCGAAGCCTTTCACTTCGGTGACCGTCAGCCCCTGGACGCCGATCCCGGACAGAGCCACCCGCACTTCGTCGAGCTTGAATGGCTTGATGATGGCGATGACAAGTTTCATGGCTTTTCCTCTCATGGTTGCACGTTGGCTTCCCCAATCAAGCAATATCCATGCCATCTTTTTCGGGCCCCGCCAGTGCGGCGGGGAGCGGGGCGCCGGCCGGGGAGGGCGCACCCATGCTGCGCATGTGGCTTCATGTTGGGGCAAAACCCGGGGCGTTCATGCGCCATTTTGGTGCATGGGGAGGCGACCCGTTGCGGGTGCAACGGGATGTGTGGTCCGTCGCGAGTTTGTAGCAATTTGCGTACGGAGGGCTGTCCCGGGCACGCGGCGCGCGTCGCGCCCGTCGCCCGCCCGGTGGCGCCAATTTGAGGCGTAGGCCCTTGATTTGAAGGGGCGGCCTGCGTGGGTGCGCGCCGCCTGACGCGCCACGCTCTGCCTCAATTCGTCATGAATGTTGCATGGCGGCTGAAACGCGGGTTTACACGTATCCGCTTGTTGAGTTCGGAGGGCTCATGAAGAATCGAGTCGTTGCTGATGCGTTGCGTCGGCAACGATCGATTGGATGTCGCGGCAATCGGCAGACAATCGATTTTGGGGGTGCGCCTTTGACGGCTGCTTCCTGGAGTCGCCTCCCGGCGATTCTGTTTTTCTCCTGTGCTTTGAAAAGCGGCGCCGTTCACGGCCCGCTTTTTTTTTCGCGCTTTTCATGGGGCACGTGCGGGCGCGCCCTGCACGTGCCGGCGCAACGCTCTACACTGGCAGGGTTGTCAACCGATACGAAGGCGAGCGCAATCATGAACCGCACACAGCAATGGATGGAAGAATTCCAGAAAAACATCTCTGACCTGATCGCCCGCAGCCCGGCGGCGGATCTGGAGCGCAACATGCGCTCCATGATGACGCAGGGTTTTGCCAAGCTCGATCTGATCACGCGCGAAGAATTCGACGTGCAGACCGACCTGCTCGCGCGAGCCCGCACCCGTGTCGATCAGCTGGCCACGCAGGTCCAGGCGCTCGAGGCCCGGCTCGACGATCTCGAGCATCGCGGCACGCGCGGCTCGCAGCCCACCAGCGAGGCCTGAGCCCGCGGGCTGGGCGCGGCCGCCTCAGCGGGCGCGCAGTGATGTTCCGGCCACGGTCCGGTGCAGCGGGCAGGGCGGCGGCGCATACTGGGCGCCCCTGTCCGCCCGGAGCTCCCATGACCCTGGCCGTCTTTGCCAGCCGCGCGCTGGCCGGCCTCGACACCCCGGTGGTGCGCGTCGAGGTGCATGTGGCCGGCGGCCTGCCGGTCTTCACGGTGGTCGGCCTGCCCGACACCGAGGTGCGCGAGAGCCGCGAACGCGTGCGCGCCGCCATCGTCAACAGCGGTTTCGAATTTCCTCATGGCCGGGTCACGGTCAATCTCTCCCCGGGTGATCTGCGCAAGGCATCGGCGCGCTTCGACCTGCCGATCGCGCTCGGCGTGTTGCAGGCCTCGCAACAGCTCTCGTTGGGCGGCGCGTACGCCGACGGCGCCGCGTTGGCCGGGCTGGTGCTGGCCGGCGAGCTCTCGCTGACGGGCGCGCTGGTGCCGGTGGCGCAGAGCCTGGCGCTGGCCCTCGGCGTGGCGCGCACCGATCCGGGCGCCACGCTGGTGCTGCCCGCCGGCAGCGCCGCGCAGGCGGCATGGGTGCCCGGCCTGCGCGTGCACGGCGCGCGCAGCCTGGGCGAGGTGGCCGCCTGGCTCGCCGGTCATGCGACGCTGCCCGACGCGTGCGCCGCCGCGCAGCCCGCGGCGCCCGCGTGGCCCTGCCTGTCGGACGTGCGCGGCCAGGCGCAAGGGCGGCGGGTACTGGAAATCGCCGCGGCCGGCGGCCACAGTCTCCTGATGATGGGGCCGCCCGGCTCGGGCAAGAGCATGCTGGCGCAGCGCCTGCCGGGGCTGCTGCCGCCGCTGCGCCGCGCCGCCGCGCTCGAATGCGCGGCCATCGCCGACCTCGCCGGGGTGGCGCGACCCTTCGGCAGCGTGCCCTGGCGCGCGCCGCATCATTGCGCCAGTCCGGCCGCGCTGGTGGGCGGCGGCGGCCGGCCGCGGCCCGGCGAGGTCACGCTGGCGCATCACGGCGTGCTGTTCCTCGACGAGCTGCCCGAGTTTGCGCGCGCCGCGCTCGAGGCCTTGCGCGAGCCGCTCGAAACCGGCGAGGTGGCGATCACGCGCGCGCTGCATCGCGCCGTCTTTCCGGCCCGCTTCCAGTTGGTGGCGGCGATGAATCCCTGCCCGTGCGGCTGGCGCGGCCATCCGCAGCGCGCCTGCCGCTGCACGCCCGACCAGGTGGCGCGCTACGCCGGCCGCGTGTCCGGGCCCTTGCTCGACCGCATCGACCTGCACCTGCACGTGCCCGCCGTGGCGCCCGCGCGCCTGAAAGACCCGCCCGGCGAGACGTCGGCCCAGGTGCGCGCCCGCGTGCGCCGCTGCCGCCGCCGGCAGCGCCTGCGCCAGGGCTGCGCCAACGCCGCCTTGCAGGGCGCGGCGCTGACGCAGGCCTGCGCGCTGGATGGCGACGCGCAGGTCTGGCTGGCGCGCGCGCTCGAGCAGGCCGGCATGAGCGCCCGCGGTGCCCATCGGCTGCTGCGCGTGGCCCGCACGCTCGCAGACCTGGAAGGCGCCGGCCCGGTCCGCGTGCCGCACCTGGCCGAGGCGCTGCAATACCGGCAGGGGCCGGGCGGGGCGCGGTAGCGGCGGCGGGCACCTCGCTTTGCGGGTAGCATGGGGCCGCGTTGCGCCACGGGGGCGACGGGATGGAATCGGAGGGAGCGGCATGGCGACATTGGTATTGCTGCCGGGCATGGACGGCACCGGCAGCTTGTTCGCGCCCTTCGTGCACGCGCTGGGCCCGGCGCTGCGCAGTGTCGTGCTGCGCTATCCCGTGACCGGGCCGCAAAGCTACGAATGCCTCACTGAGTTTGTCGACCGGGCGCTGCCTGCGGCCGGCCCGCTGGTGCTGCTGGGCGAATCGTTTTCCGGGCCGATCGCGGTGACGCTGGCGGCGCGCCATCCCACGCGCGTCGCGGGCCTGGTGTTGTGCTGCACCTTTCTGCGCAATCCGCGCGCGCTGGCCGCGCCCCTGATGCGCCTGGCGGGCCGCCTGCCGCTGCCCGCGCCGCCCGCGTTCGTGGCGGCCCGCGCGCTGTTGGGCGATGCGCAGACGCCGGCGCTGCGTGCGGCCTTGAAGGCCGCGCTGGCGGAGGTGCCCGCGGCCGTCCTGCGCGCCAGGCTGGGCGAGGTGGCGCGTGTCGACGTGGCGGCGGCGGCGCGGCGCGTCGCCGTGCCCACGCTCTATCTGCGCGCCACCCGCGACCGGCTGGTGCGCGCCACGGCAGCCGACGAGGTGCGTGCGGCGATTCCGGGCGCGGCGGTCGTCGACGTGGACGGGCCGCACTGCTTGCTCCAGGCCGCACCGCAGGCCACGGCAAGCGCCGTGGCGGGCTTCGTGCGGGCGCTGGCGCCCGGCGCGCCTTCCGGCGGCTGAGCGCCCCGGCCCGTGTTACTTTGCCCGCCTGGACTTGGATGGACGGGAGAAGCATGCGGGTGACGCGATTCTGGCGGGTATGTCTGGGCATGGCGCTGGGCCTGCCGGTGCTTGCGACGGCGCAGGCCGAGCCCCTGAGCGTGCCGGCCCTGCAGGTCACCGCGCCCAACGGCGCGCGCAGCATCCTGCTTGCCGGCCTGCAGCGGCCGGCGACCGGGCTGCTGATCCCGGCGCCCTGGATCGTGCAGAACAAGACGCGGCTGGTCCTCACGCTGGACAGCGCTTCGGAGCCGCATCCGTTCGAACCGGGCCCGTCTTATGTCGATCCGGCGGCGCTGGCCGAGACCGGTCGCAGCGGCGGGCTGGGCCGTGCGCCCTGGGCCAAGGCGCTCAGAGACACCCAGATGGCGCAGATGCGCACCAACGCGCGCTGTTTCATCAAGCAGGCGGCCGAGGAGGCGGGCCAGCCCGAGGATCCCGCGCTGGACGCGAGCGACGCCGAGTACTGGCTGCGTCTCGCCGTGGGCGGGCGCGATCCCTATTTCGCGCTGGCGCTGGCGTCCTCGCACTGCGTGCCCAAGGGTGTCCGGTCGCGCGAGTTCGTGCTGCGGCAGGCGGCCGTGGCGGCCAGGATCCCCATCGTGGCGCTCGACAGCACCGACCAGGTGTATGCGCGTTACTGGTCGGCGCCGGTCTCGTTGCTGGCGAAGCTGCTGTATCAATACGCCCTCACGCCGGCCGCCGCACAGGGCCTCGAACGCGCCGTGGAGGCGCTGAACCAGGGCGACTTCGCCGGCATGGCCCGGGGCTTTCTGGCCGAGGGCCTCACCGAGTCCGAACAGAAACGGCTCGATCGCCTGCTGGTGTTCGACGCCGTGGACGCCATGCTGCCCAGGCTCAAGCCCTATCTGGATGAAGGCAACGCGCTGGTGGTGTTCGACGCCAGCAAGCTGGGCGGCGAGTACGGGCTCATGCGCGCGCTCACCCAGGCGGGCTACACGCTCCAGCCCATCGGCCTGCCGGCCGAGTACGAGCCCGCCGTCCTGCCCGGCGCGGGCGGCGAGGGCAGGGGCCGCTGAGGTCGGAGGCGGCAGAACTCTAGGGCGACGCCGGACCTCCGTCAGCGGTCATCCGGCCCTGTTTCTTCGGGCTTTGCTCGGCGTCTCGGGCGGGCTGTCTGCAACGTTTCCGTCGCCCGACTCGACAAGATTCCCAAATTCACCATATAATCAAAGGCTTTCCGGCATTCCTTGTCGGGAAAGAGCAGAAGTGGTTGCGGGTTTTCAGGCTGGAGCGCGAGCTCCTGATTACCGAAGCCCTGATTTTCCTTCTTGGGCAGATCAGGCACCTGGCACCACAAATTCAATCAACAAGCCTTTTAGGAATCATCATGCCCAAGATGAAGACCAAGAAAAGCGCTGCCAAGCGCTTTAAGGTCCGCGGCAGCGGATCCATCAAGCGTGGTCAGGCGTTCAAGCGTCACATCCTGACCAAGAAGACCACCAAGAACAAGCGCCAGCTGCGCGGTTCGGCTGCGGTCCACGAAACCAACATCGCTTCCGTGAAAGCGATGATGCCGTTCGCTTGATAAGGGAGATCTGATATGCCTCGCGTCAAACGTGGCGTTACCGCCCGTGCCCGTCACAAGAAAGTCCTGAACGCAGCCAAGGGTTACCGCGGCCGCCGTGGCAACGTTTTCCGCATCGCCAAGCAAGCGGTGATGCGCGCCGGTCAATACGCATACCGTGACCGCCGCAACAAGAAGCGTACGTTCCGCGCCCTGTGGATCACCCGTATCAACGCCGCCGTGCGTGAACAGGGTCTGTCCTACAGCGTGTTCATCGCCGGCCTGAAGAAGGCTGCGATCGAACTCGACCGCAAGGTGCTGGCCGATCTGGCCGTGCGCGACAAGGCTGGCTTTGCCGCCATCGTGCAACAAGCCAAGGCGGCCTTGGCTGCCTGATCGCGTCCACATACATCGCGGATCGCTGCAAACGGGGCTGTAATGGCCCCGTTTGCGTTTTCAAGGCTCACATTTCATGACTCTACTGGCTGACGACCTGGTTTCCCAGGCGCAAGAACGATTCGCCGCCGCCGATGATGCGGCCGCGCTGGAAAACGCCAAGGCGAAATTCCTGGGCAAGGACGGTTCGCTGACCGTGCTGCTCAAGGGGCTGGGCAAACTCGATCCGGAAGCCAAGCGCGAAGCCGGCGCCAAGATCAACAAGGCCAAGCAGCAGATCGAAGAGCTGCTCAATGCCCGCCGCGCCCAGCTGGCGCAGGCCGAGCTCGACGCCCGCCTGGCCTCGGAAACCATCGATGTCACCTTGCCCGGCCGCGGCCGCGTGGCTGGCGGCATCCATCCGGTGATCCGCACCTGGGAACGTGTCGAAGCCATCTTCCGTTCGATCGGCTTCGACGTGGCCGACGGTCCCGAAGTCGAAAACGACTGGACCAATTTCACCGCGCTGAACAATCCGCTGGACCATCCGGCGCGGTCCATGCAGGACACCTTCTACGTCGACATGAACGACGCCGACGGCCTGCCGCTGCTGCTGCGCACGCACACCAGCCCGATGCAGGTGCGCTACGCCCGCATGCACAAGCCGCCGATCAAGGTGATCGCGCCGGGCCGCACCTACCGCGTCGACAGCGACGCCACCCATTCGCCGATGTTCCACCAGGTCGAAGGCCTGTGGATCGCCGAAGACATCTCCTTTGCCGACCTCAAGGGCGTCTACACCGACTTCCTGCGCTGCTTCTTCGAGAGCGATGACCTAGTCGTGCGTTTCCGTCCGTCGTTCTTCCCGTTCACCGAACCCTCGGCGGAAATCGACATGATGTTCACCTCGGGTCCGAACCGCGGCCGCTGGCTGGAGATCTCCGGCTCGGGCCAGGTGCACCCGCAGGTGGTGCGCAACTTCGGGCTCGACCCCGAGCGCTACATCGGCTTCGCGTTCGGCTCCGGCCTCGAGCGCCTGACGATGCTGCGCTACGGCGTGAACGACCTGCGCCAGTTCTACGAAGGCGATTTGCGCTTCCTGCGCCAGTTCAACGAATAAAGACGGCTGATCATGCAATTTCCCGAATCCTGGCTGCGCTCGCTCGTCAACCCGGCGATCGCAACCGATGAACTCGCGCACCAGCTCACGATGGCCGGGCTGGAAGTCGAAGAAACCCTGCCGGCCGCTCCGCCGTTTTCGGGCGTGGTGGTGGCGCACATCACCGAGATCGCGCCGCACCCCGACGCCGACAAGCTGCGCGTCTGCAAGGTCGACGACGGCTCGGGCGAGCTGCTGCAGATCGTCTGCGGCGCGCCGAACGCGGCCGCCGGCCTGACCGTGCCGCTGGCGCGCGTCGGCGCCGAGCTGCCCGGCGGCATGAAGATCGGCGTGGCCAAGATGCGCGGCGTGCAATCGTCGGGCATGCTGTGCTCGGCGCGCGAGCTCGGCCTGTCGCAAGACCACGGCGGCCTGCTCGAACTCGCCGGCGATCTCAAGCTCGGCACCGACATCCGCGACGCCCTTGCGCTCGACGACACGCTGTTCGTGCTCAAGCTCACGCCCAACCGCGCCGACTGCCTGTCGATCCTGGGCGTGGCCCGCGAAGTCGCCGCGCTGACCGGCGCGCCGCTCGCGTTGCCCTCGTTCGACGCCGTGCCCGTCACGCTCGACGCCCGCCTGCCGGTCTCGATCGAAGCCCCCGACCTGTGCGGCCGCTTCGCCGGCCGCGTGATCCGCGGCGTGAACGCGCGCGCGGCCACGCCGGCCTGGATGCGCGAGCGCCTCGAGCGTTCGGGCCAGCGCTCGGTGTCGGCCCTGGTCGACATCTCCAATTACGTGATGCTCGAGCTCGGTCGTCCGTCGCACGTGTTCGACCTGGACAAGATCCAGGGCGACATCAACGTGCGCTGGGCACGCGCCGGTGAATCGCTCGAACTGCTCAACGGCCAGATCGTGACCCTCGACCCCAAGGTCGGCGTGGTCACCGCGGGCGAGCAGGTCGAGAGCCTGGCCGGCATCATGGGTGGCGAAGCCACCGCGGTCACGCTCGACACGCAAAACATCTATCTCGAAGCCGCGTTCTGGTGGCCCGAGGCCATTGCCGGCCGGGCCCGCCGCTACAAGTTCAGCTCCGAGGCCAGCCACCGTTTCGAACGCGGCGTCGACTTCGACAACGTGGTCGAACACATCGAGCGCATCACGCGCCTGATCGTCGACATCTGCGGCGGCCAGGTCGGCCCGGTCGATGACCAGGTCGCGCGACTGCCCGAGCGCAAGCCGGTGCGCCTGCGCCTGGCGCGCTGCCATCGCGTGCTCGGCGTGCCCGTGTCGGCCGCCGACGTGGCCGGCATCTTCGCCCGCCTCGGCCTGCCGTTCACGCAGGAAGGCGACGACTTCATCGTCACGCCGCCGTCGTACCGCTTCGACATCGAGATCGAAGAAGACCTGATCGAGGAAGTCGCACGCATCTATGGTTTCGAGCGCATTCCCAGCGTGCCGCCCGTGGCGCGCGCCAAGATGCACGCGATCCCCGAGGTGCAGCACGGCCCGCACGCGCTGCGTCGCGCCACCGCCGCGCGCGATTACCAGGAGGTCGTGAACTACAGCTTCGTCGAAGCCGACTGGGAACGCGACTACGCCGACAACACCAACCCGGTGCGCCTGCTCAACCCGATCGCCAGCCATCTGTCGGTCATGCGTTCGAGCCTGATCGCCGGCCTGGTCGCCATCGTGCGTCACAACGCCAATCGCAAGCAGTCGCGCGTGCGCCTGTTCGAGCTCGGCCGCGTGTTCGTGCGCGATGCGCAACTGGCCGATGGCCCGCTCGAAGTGGCGGGCGTGCGCCAGCCGCTCAAGCTCTCCGGCGTGGCCTGGGGCCCGGCCAGCGAAGAGCAGTGGGGCGAAGCCACGCGCCAGGTCGATTTCTTCGACGTGAAGCAGGATGTGGTCGCGCTGTTCGGCGCGCGCGGCGACGCGCTGCGCTTCGTGGCCGATCGTCATCCGGCCCTGCACCCGGGACGCAGCGCACGCGTCGAGCTCGACGGCAAGACCGTGGGCTGGCTGGGCGAACTGCACCCGCAATGGGCGCGCCAGGCCGACCTGGCCCACGCGCCCGTGGTGTTCGAACTCGACGTCGACGCGCTGTCGGCCGGCCGCCTGCCCGAAGTGGCGGAGCTGTCGAAGCAGCCCGTCGTGGTGCGCGATCTGGCCCTGTGGGTCGACGAGGCCGTCACCGCCCAGTCGATGCTCGACACGGTCGCCGCCACAGTGGCCGCCGACCCGCAGCTCGGCGTGGTGCAGGACGTGCGTCTGTTCGACGTGTGGCGCGACAAGCCGCGTGACGGCGAACCCGTCACCGAGAAAAGCCTGGCGTTCCGTTTCTGGCTGCAGGACACTGCGGTAACATTGGACGAAGCGCGCGTGGCCGAATGCCTGGCCCGCCTGAAAGATGCACTGATCAGTGCACACGGCGCCCGTCAACGGGTGTGATCATGGGAAACGCTATGCTTGCCGAGCAGCGCACGCTCACCAAGGCTGAACTGGCCGAACTGCTCTTCGAGCGGGTCGGCCTGAACAAACGCGAAGCCAAGGACATCGTCGATACCTTCTTCGAAGAGATCCGCGAAGCCCTGGCCCGCGGCGATGCCGTCAAACTCTCGGGCTTCGGCAACTTCCAGGTGCGCGACAAGCCGCCGCGCCCTGGCCGCAACCCCAAGACGGGCGAGACCATCCCCATCGCGGCACGCCGCGTGGTGACGTTCCATGCCAGCCAGAAACTCAAAAGCGTGGTCGAGCGCAGCCCCGCGACCGACCCCCTCGACAGCTCCGCGGAGTGATACGCTTTGTCGGCATTTGTTATCGGCCCACGAAGCGATGCGACATAAAATCCACCTATGACTCGACCCGAATCCACTGTCACGCTACCGCCCATTCCCGCCAAGCGCTACTTCACCATCGGTGAGGTGAGCGACCTGTGCGGAGTCAAGCCCCACGTCCTGCGGTACTGGGAACAGGAATTCACGCAGCTCAAGCCGGTCAAGCGCCGCGGCAATCGCCGCTACTACCAGCATCACGAAGTGCTGCTGATCCGTCGCATCCGCTCGCTGCTGTACGAACAAGGCTTCACCATCAGCGGCGCGCGCAATCGTCTCGGCGATGCCCGCGACGTGCCGCACGATGCCGACGCCGCGGTGCGCCTGAGCGCCACCGAGATCCAGTCTCTGCGCAACGAGCTGCACGACATCTCGGCATCGCTGGGCAACGCGCTCGGCGCGGCGGCCAAGCCCGCCAACACGCAGGCCGCCTGATCGCGGCATCGCGCGCAGGCACACCAAGGCACCTTCGGGTGCCTTTTGTTTTGCGCGCCCGGAATCGCGCATCATGAGCGGGGCAGGGCGGTGTCCTGCCCGCTGCGCGACGCTAAGCAGGGCAGCCGCGGCCGCGCGCAAACACGCTGTCGTCATGCGCATGAAAAAAATCTGCCTTCGCGCCGCACGACGATTTTTTCTGAGGTAGAATTCCGGCCCGGTTGTCGTTCAGACGCGCGGTGCGAAAAACAGGCCAGTCCTGCCATCCGCCGCAAGATCCAGATAATCGAATACGGCATGCGAACGGCATGTGCGAGGTCCCCCAAGATCGCGCTTGCGCCGCCCGCCATCCAAGCCGCCATGTTTTTTGCATGGCACGCAAAGATAAGTGTCCGGATTCGTGCAGACAGGATTTAGTTCTGATATACTTTCGGTCTTCGGGGCGTAGCGCAGCCTGGTAGCGCACTTGCATGGGGTGCAAGGGGTCGCGAGTTCGAATCCCGCCGTCCCGACCAAAAAGAAAGGCCGTCAGTGAGAAATCACTGACGGCCTTTGTCGTTTCCGGCGCCGCATCTTCGCGAGCCGCCAGAGCTCCGCCTCAGGTGCGCTGAGCAGCTCGGCCAACGTGGTGACATGGACGCCGCCAGGCTCATTCCCGTCGACGCCGCACTTCTCGCATCTCACGCCGAACGCGTGACGCGCCACGTGTGCGAAAGTGCCTTCAGCGGCAGCCGCTGCCAGCTGCATCGGCGGCCGGCCCATTCGGTTGCTAAGCAAACCGTCGTCAGTTTAAATTCGATAATCGAAAAGCCACTTGAGAAGACAGGACCATGACCCAGCCGAATGCAAAATGCCCACCCGCTTACGTATCGAAGATAGGGCGTGCATTTGCGATGAAGCTGCTTTTTACGCTGGGCCTTGCAACGCTATGGACGTGCGCCCAGGCCGCCAGTTTTGATTGCACCAAGGCCGCGAGCGCGACGGAGAAGTTGATCTGCGGCGATGCCGAGACCTCCGCGCTGGATGGCAAATTGCAGGGCGCCTACGAGGCCGCACTCGCCGCGACGGATGCCCATGGCAAGAGCGCATTGGCCAAGGAACAGCGCAACTGGATCAAGTATGCGCGGGGCATGTGTCAAGACACCGCCTGCCTGCAGCGCGCATACACATCCCGCATCGCCGTGCTGGCGCGCAATGAGAAGAATATTGTCAATGGCGAGGCTTACTCGGACTGCAAGCTGCCGGGCAAGCAAACCGCCAATGGCGAATGCGTCAACGTCGTGCCGATTCGCGATCCCAACGCCCGTGTGGAGTCGTTCAACCAATCGTTGGAACATCAGAAACAAAGCGGCCGCATCATCGCTTGCAGCCGGCTGATTGACCTGCCCGTGGGCGTTGCCGGAGGCAATCACAGTTTTGGCGGGTCCTGCGTATTGCAGGAGGGTGCGCAGCGCAAGACCGTACGGATTTGCAACGACGATATGTTCGGCCATTTCCAGGTAGAGCCGTCCACGCCCCAGGACGACGCCGACAAACGCCTGGTCGATTTCACTTACGCGCAGTGCTATGGCGGTTGACCCGCTCCGAGCCAGTCTGCACAGTCCGTCGAGAGCCTGCTGAGCATTCACGACCTGGCGCCCGGAAACGGTTCGGCTTGGCGGCGGACCACGCTGCCTCATGGGTTGCCTTGCGCGGCAACCGCTTTTGAGCGGCGAATAAGTCACGTAGACATCGCGTCCCCACCGGCATTTCCAACGTGAAGCGAGACGGCGTGAGAACGCGGTAGACGGGTCCGTTTTTATCGAGGAGGCCGCGACGCCCGGGTTTGTATCCCTACACTCGGCTTTTCGAAAGCGGAGGGCGGCATGCAAGCAGAGGTATTTCGGCACACCCCGGCATGGGTGTGGGTCCTGCTACTTTTCCTGATCTACCGCGGCATTGCGGCGCTGTGGCCTCGCCGGACCTCGGTGAAGCAAACGCTGTTGTTGCCCGTGATATTCCTCTTGCTCGGGCTTTCGTCGATTCACACGGCACTCAACGGCGAGCTGTACGCATATCTGGCGTTTTGCGGCTTTCTGGTGGCTGGCGTGATTGCGGGATGGCTCATCGTGCCGCCACGGCTCGTCGCCACTTATGACCGGTCCAGCCGGAAGGTCTTGCGACCCGGCTCGGCGCTTACGCTCATCCTGCTCGTGCTGGCCTTTGCGTCCAAGTTCATCCTGTCGGCCGTGGTCGCGCGCAATCCCGCATTCGCCGCCGATGCGTCGTTCGTGCTGACCTTCGGCGGGGTTTCGGGCTTCGTCAGCGGCCTGTTCTGGGGCGTCGTGCTGCGTCAATTGTGGCCCGTGCGAAACGACATACTGTCGGGGCGCGACTAGCGATCGTGAGGTCGGCTCGACGCGCGTGCGTCGATGCCGGCCGCAGCCCTGGCGCAGGTCAGAATGGATCGCCGGCGGTCTCGCCGACCGGTCTGGCGGCTAGGGCGTGTGCTTCATGGCCCATAGCCATACGGGCATCGCATCGGGGCCGGCGTCTTCGAGATGCCTGGTGCTGGTATAGGCCCGGCACCTCGTGCGGAGTTCTTCTTCGGTGATGCCGTGGAGATCCGCCACCATGCCCGCCGTCGAGATGCCGCCCAGCTGGACGACGCATTCAACGTAGTACATCCCGTCTTCGGCGCTGTGGGCATCATTTTTCAGGGCCATTCGCGCTCCTATCAATTGCTGTGACACCAGTCCAGCCTACGCGGATCTCCGATCGCGGCATTGATGGAGCGCAAACGCAGCCGGCTTTCTCCCTGAATCCCGCCTTGGGCCGGCGCCGTTCTCGTCGAGTCGACCGCGCCGTGCTCCTGGCTGCCCACGACCTGTGCCGGCACGCCGCGACGCGCGGTGATTGCTCGCGCGCGGCGCGCCTGCGAATCGCCATCCGCGTGACGCCCCGTCTCAAAGTCAGTGAATCGGTCTTAGTTTGCTGTGCGGATCGACGTTGTCGTCACAGGTATCAGACCAATCGCACTGCCGCACGCATCGCTCCCCAAATAGGATTCTCAATCGATTCTTATTCTTGTTTGGGAGGGCGCGTTTTGTCTTTCTTCATGCAATCACGTTCGCGAGTCCGAGGTCGGGCGTCCGCGCTGGGGTGGGCGTTGTCGGCGCTGCTGGCTGTGCAGACCGCCGATGCGGCAGCCGCCGATCCCGTCGCCACGCTGCGCCCGGTCACCGTGATCGGTATATCGGGCGGGCAGGAGCTTGCCCCCGCCTATGCGGGCGGCGCCGTGGCCAGCGGCGCGCGGCTGGGCGCCCTCGGAAACCAATCGCTCATGGACACGCCCTTCAATGTCGTCAGCTACACGGCCGAGCTGCTGCGCAACCAGCAGGCGCGCACGCTGGCGGACGTCATGGCCAACGATCCCGGCGTGAGATTCACCACCTCCAATGGCCACCCCTACGAGAACTTTCGTCTGCGCGGCTTCGATCTGAACCAGAACGACGTGGCGATCGAAGGGATGTACGGGCTCGCGCCGATGGGGCGCGTTCCCACCGAGTTCATCGAGCGTGTCGAGGTGCTCAAAGGCCCCAGCGCGCTGTTCAGCGGCATGGCGCCCAGCGGCGCGGTGGGCGGGACGATCAACCTGGTGCCCGAGCGCGCCGGCGACCTGCCGGAGGCCCGGGTCGGCATGAACTGGCAATCCGACGGCCAGTTGGGGACCTCCGTCGACATGGGGCGGCGATTCGGCGAGGGGGGCGCGTGGGGCGCGCGCATCAACGGATCGTTTTCGGATGGCGCCGGCACACTGGACGGCCAGCGCAAGAAGCGTGAATGGCTGTCCGCCGCAATCGATTATCGCAATGCCGACCTGCGCGCCTCCGTCGATCTTTATCACAGCCAGGAGTCGTTCAAGGGCGGCACGCCGGCCATGTATTGGTTCGGCGCCGCGGCCGTGCCCGAAGCGCCCGATCCCCGCACCAACCTGTTCGGTTCCGGCTACGGCTCGATCCAGAGCAATGCCATCATCGGCCGCGTCGAGTATCGGCTCGACGATGCCACGACCGCGTTCGGCGCGATCGGCAAGCGGGATAGCCGCCAGCTGGGTCTCATCAACGGCACCCATGCCCGCAGGATCGATGCGCGGGGCAACTTCACCGGCATGACCGTCCCGCAGCGCGCCCGCGAAGACGCGACGTCCGCCGAGCTGGGCGTTCGCACCCGGTTCATGACCGGTGGCGTGGGGCACGAGCTCGTCGTTCAAGGGTCGCGGCTCGACACCGAAGACGCCATGGCAAGGGGCAGGGCATCGACGTTCAGGTCGAACATCCATACCCCGACGCGAACCGTGGTGCTTGCGCCGCCCGCCAGCGCGCCCAAGACCGGCGAGAGCGTGCTCACCAGCGTTGCGCTCATCGACACGGTCTCGATGCTGGGCGACAGCCTGAGGCTGACCGCCGGGGTGCGCCATCAGAACGTGCGAACCCGCAGTTTCAAACCATCGGGCCGCGGCGATTCCTACGACGAGAGCGCGCTGACGCCGGCGCTGGCCGTCGTCGTGAAACCGTGGGGAGGCGATGTGTCGCTGTACGCGAACTATGTGCAGGGCCTGCGGCAGGGCGGCAGGGTCACGGACCTTGCCGCCACGAACTACGGCGCCGTCTTCGCGCCCTACAAAACCGTGCAGCGGGAGGTGGGCGGCAAATGGGATGCGGGCACCTTCACGAACACGCTGGCCTACTTCGATATCAGCTCGCCCACGATGATCGTCGAAGGCACCGCCGCCGCGCCGAGTTATTCCGACAAGGGCGAGAAGCACATGCGCGGCCTCGAATGGAATGCGTTCGGCGAGCTCGGCACCACCCTGCGCGTGCTGGGTGGCCTGGCCTACACGCGCGGCACGCAGACCCGGACCTCCTTCGGCCGGTACGACGGCAAGTCCACCGTCGGCACGCCGCGCTGGCAAGCCAACATGGGGCTGGAGTGGGACACGCCATGGATTCGCGGCCTGACCCTGAGCGGCCGCGTGCAGCTGACCTCGAAGCAATATGTCGATGCCGCCAATCGGCTCACGATCCCGGGGTGGGGGCAGCTGGATCTCGGCGCGCGCTACGCCGTGGCGGTGGCGGGGCGGGACGTCGTGCTGCGCCTGAACGTCAACAACGTATTTGACCGGCACTATTACGCCGGGATCTTCAGCGACTCCACGCCGATCGCGACGCTGGGCCTCGCCCGCACCATCACGGCGTCGGTGGAAACGCGATTCTGAAAAGTACGGCGGCCGTGCGAGGTGCCCGAGGGTCGGTGTGGGGCCGGCCCGAGGGGGCTTCGCGCAGCGCCTGCAACGAAGCGCTCAGGGCCAGATGAGCTTGGCGATGACCGCGCCCGCGGCGAATGTCGACGTGAGCCCCGCGGTGATGACCACGAAGGGATACCAGGTGCGCTCGCGCGTCATCTTCGCGACTTCGGCGTGCAGCTTCATGTCTTCGGCGTGCAGCTTCAGACCTTCGGCGTGCAGCTTCAAGCTTTCGGCGACGAGCTTCGATATCTCGGCCTCGATCTTTGCAATGTCCAAGGCTTTCTCCATGTCTCGCTCCGGGAGCGTGCGGTACGTGCAGTGTGCCGCACGCGAAGGCCCGGAAGCCCGTCGAGTATGCCCCGATGTCACGCGTCAAAGTCCGGATCCGGCCGCCATTCGGACCACGGCAAACGCACGGCATGGCGACGCGCGGGCAATCGCGACGCATGACACGATGCGTGACGACCGGGCATGGCCTGCAGTAGAGTGCTCGAGCCGGGGAGGGCGACGCCGCATGAGCGGATTTCGGACCAAACCCCGCAGAACAAGTCTTATAAAAATCCTGGTGGAGACCATTGCAATGTCGAATCAACGCAAACCCTTGTCGCGTGTCATGGGTTGCCTTCCCGGGCAGCGCTCGCTGCCGCAGGCTGACGGGCGAGCGACCCGGCGGGCCACCGCAACCGCCGCTGCGCTCGCTGCCGCACTGGCTGCCGGACTGGCCCCGCACGGCGCGAGCGCGCAGCAGGCCTATCCCGCCAAGCCGGTGCATTTCATCGTGCCGTACTCGGCCGGCGGCACGACCGACCTGGTGGCGCGCGCGGTGGGCGCGCACATGGCGCAGACGCTGGGCCAGCCGGTGGTGGTGGAGAATCGCGGCGGCGCGGGCGGCAACATCGGCATGGACGCGGTGGCGAAGGCGGCGCCCGACGGCTACACGGTGGGCATGGGCGCGATTTCCACCAACGCGCTCAACCCGCACATCTACAAGAAGATGGCGTTCGATCCGCGCAGCGATTTCACCGCGATCGGCCTGCTCGGCAATTCCACCATCGTGCTGGAGGTCAACCCCGCGCTACCGGTCAAGAGCGTGGCGGAGCTGATCGAGTATGCAAAGCAGCATCCCGGCCTGCCGTATGCCACCGCCGGCGCGGGCACGTCGATGCACCTGGCGGGCGTGCTGTTCGGCCAGATGAGCGACACCACGCTCACGCACGTGCCGTACAAGGGCAGCGCGGCGCTGCTGACCGACGTGATCGGCAACCAGGTCTCGGTGGCGTTCGACAACCTGCCGGCGTCGCTGCCGCATATCCAGTCGGGCAAGCTGCGGGCGCTGGCCGTGGCCGGTGAGCAGCGCTCGCCGGTCCTGCCCGACGTGCCCACGCTGAGCGAGGCCGGGCTCAAGGGTTACGCGGTCGAACCGTGGTTTGGCGTGTATGGCCCGGCCGGCATGCCCGCGCCGGTGGTGCAGCGTCTGGAAGCGGCGCTGCAGCAGGCGCTGGGCGATCCGGCCGTGAAGGAAAAGCTGATCGCCGCCGGGTTCTCGCCGCGCGCCTCCAGCGCCGCGGACTTCGCCGCGCTCACGGCGCGCGAATACGAGCGCCTGGGCGGCGTCGCGCGCGCCGCGAAGATGTCGGCCGATTGACGGCCGATCGAGGGCCGAGCCCTGCGCCGTAGTGCAACGTGGCCCGCCCCAGGCGGGCCACGCTGTTTGCGCCACGCGCGGGGACGAGGCCGCTCGGGCTTCAGTCCTATCTCGGCACGCGCTGCCGCAATATCGCTCGCGATTCACCTATCCTCGCGGTGCACCGGCAAAACGTAATAATTCTCGTTGTCGTTGCCGCGGCAGCCATGCTGACGCAGCCGGGGCAGCGGGGCGGTGGATGATGACGCCGCCTCATCGGGGGAGCGGCGCGGTGACGAGACGCCGACGCGCTCCGACTCCAAGAGGCGCGTAAATGTCCTATATCAAGAACCGAAAGACGGATCCCGTTCGTTCAGGCGATGCCCGACCGTTGCGAGGCGGCGCGGCCGTCTCGATGCTGGCAACCGCGATGCTGGGCACGGCCGTGCAGGCGCAGGATGTGCCGGCCGACGTCCACACGCTGGCGCCCGTCAGGGTGATCGGCGGCCAGGCCAGCCCCTACAAGGCGCAGCGGCTCGAGTCACCGAAGTTCACCCAGCCGCTGGTCGACACCACGCAGACCGTCCAGGTGATCACCGACACCCTGATCCAGGATCAGCAGGCGGAGACGCTCAGCGATGCGGTCGGCAACGTGGCGGGCGCGGGCACTTTCTTTGCCGGCGAGAACGGCAGCACGTCCATGGGCGACGATATCCTCCTGCGCGGCTTCAATACCTCGAACAGCATTTTCGTCGATGGCATCCGCGACAGCGGGACCGTGCATCGCGATACGTTCACCACCCAGCAGGTGGAGGTCATCAAGGGTCCGTCAGGGTCGGACTACGGGCGAGGCGCGCCCAGCGGCTCCATCAATGTGGTGAGCAAGCAGCCCAGGCTGGAGGACAGCTTCGACGCCACCTTGGGGATCGGCAGCGCCCGGCGCAAGCGGTCGACGCTCGACTGGAATCGCCGCATCGGCGAGACCTCGGCCGTGCGCGTGAACCTGATGGGCCTGGACGCGGGCAAGCCCGGGCGCGACCGCGTCGAGGAGCGGCGCTGGGGCGTCGCGGCCGCGCTGGGATGGGGACTGGGCACCGATACGCGCGTCTACCTCGACGTGCTGCACGTCAAGCAGGACAACCGGCCCGATGGCGGCGTGGTGACGGTGGGCCTGCCGGGTTACCGCGCCCCGGGCAGGGCGCTGCGGTTTCTCGACGAGGAAGCGCCCGCGCCCAGCACGAACTTCTATGGGCTGGCTTCCGACAGGGACCGGTCCACGACGGATCGGCTGACGCTGCGCCTGGAGCACGCGATCGGCGCCGATGCCACGGTGCGCAACATCACGCGCTGGTCGCGCACGCAACAGGATTACGTGGTGAGTTCCTTCATGGCGGGCGTGCGCAACCTCGTCATCGATCCGGATTCGGACCGCCCGTCGTGGACGATGACACGCATGTTCAATCAGAAGGACCTCGTCAACCGCCTGCTCTCCAACCAGACCAACCTCACGGCGCGGATATCGACGGGCGCGCTCGTGCATGACCTGAGCGCGGGGGTCGAGTTCACGCGCGAACGGCAGGTCAGCTATGGCAGGACGACGCCGAACCCCATCCCGGTCAGCGTGTACCAGCCGGACAGCAGCCCCCATGTGCCGCGCGGGACGCGCACGGGCGCGGACGGGCGCGGCACCACGGACACCTACGCCCTCTACGCGTTCGATACCATCACCCTGTCGCCCGCGTGGCAGATCAACGGGGGCGTGCGGCTGGATCGTTATCGCACCGCCTATCGCAGCGCCATGGGGTGCGGCGGCACGGGCCGAGGGGCGGTCGCGTGCCACGGCCTGCGGACCGGCACGCCGGTCACCAACGTCGACGAGCGCATCTCGGGCACGCTGCTGAACTGGAAGCTGGGCGCCATGTATCGCCTCACCCCGGTGGGCAACGTCTATGCGAATTTCGCGGTGTCGCAGCAGCCGCCGGGCGGCGCGAATTTCCAGCTGGCGCACGCCGGCAACAGTGCCAATCGAACGGACTTCGCGCCACAGAAAGCGCAGACGGTCGAACTGGGAACCAAATGGGACGTGCTCGAGCGCCGCTTGCTGCTGACGGCAGCCGTGTTTCGAACGCGCGTCTTCAATGAGGTCGTGGCGGAGTCCGACGGCACCTACAGCCAGAATGGGGAGAAGCGCGTCCAGGGCCTGGAGCTGAGCGCCAGCGGCAATCTCACCGACGACTGGTCGGTGAACGCCGGCTTCACGGTGCAGGACGCGACGGTGGACAAGGGTCCGGCCGTCGCGAACGATGGATCCCGCAACATCGGCTACACCCCGCGCCATGCCTTCTCGGGCTGGACGCAGTATCGCCTGCCGCACGGCTTTCGCATCGGCGCCGGCGTGCGGTATGTGGGCACGCGTGAGCGCGGGCGCGACGGCGCGATCGGCACGCCGGATTATGCCCGGGCCTACTGGGTGTTCGACGCAATGGCCGGCTACGCGGTCAGCAAGCACCTGGACTTCCAGCTCAACGTCTACAACCTGTTCGACACGGCATACGTGGCCTCGATCAACAAGAGCGGCTACCGGTACTTCCCGGGTGCGCCGCGCTCGTTCCTGCTGACCGCCAAACTTCGCTATTGATGGCTCTTGCTGGCGGCCGGGGCCGCCAGCCCTCTCGGGATCGGCATGATTCATCTCCAAAACATACTGAGCGCCGATGAGGTCGCGCGGATGCGTGCGCGGCTCGACGCGGCGCGGTGGGTGGACGGTCGGGTCAGCGCCGGCAGCCAGGGCGCGGCGGTCAAACGCAATCGCCAGCTGCCCGACGGGTCGGCGGAGGCGGCCGAACTGGGGGCGGCCATCCTGCGCGCCCTGGCCCGCCATCCCACCTACTTCGCGGCGGCGTTGCCGCTGCGGACGGTGCCACCGCAGTTCAATCGCTACGCGTGCACGGAGACGTATGGATTTCACGTCGATGGCGCGGTGCGCAGCCAGTCGGCGTCGCCGGGGTGGCTGCGCACCGACCTGTCCGCCACGCTGTTCTTGAGCGATCCCGAACAGTACGACGGCGGCGAGCTGGTGGTGCAGGACACCTATGGCGAGCATCTGGTGAAGCTGCCGGCGGGCGACATGGTGCTGTACCGGGCCGACAGCTTGCACTGCGTCACGCCCGTGACCCGCGGCGAGCGCGTGGCCGCCTTCTTCTGGATTCAGAGCATGGTGCGCGAGCATGACCGGCGCCAGATCCTGTTCGACCTCGACCGTGCGATCCAGGCCCTGCGCGCGCGCCACGGCGAGAGCGAGCAGACCTTGGCGCTGAGCCAGTGTTATCACAATCTGCTGCGCGAATGGGCCGAGATATAGGGGCTGTTCAGGCAAGCGGCTGCGGAACTCACGGGCGGTCGGGTTCGATGCCTGACGGATACGTCATCGTCCTAGTCCGGCCGCGCCCGTCCGCGCGGGGCGCTGTCGATTCGGATGCAGTCTCGGGCCGGGTGTCTTGAGTTCGGGCCGGGTGCGGCCTAGCGTGCTCGTCTTCGTGCGCGGACGTGCCGCGCATGGGCCGATGAGGAAACACCTATGAGCTCGAACGACATGGAGCGGCGGCGCCGCTTTCTGCGGCAGGCGCTTGCGCTCGGCGCGGCCGGCGGTCTCGGTGGCCACGGGCTGGCGGCGCTCGCGGCGCCGGCCACGACCACGCTGCCCTTTGCCAACGGCGAGCGCGAGCTGGTCGCGTATCCGCAGAAGCGCCCGCTGATCCGCCTGACCGCCCGGCCGCCGCAGCTGGAAACCCCGTTCGCGGTGTTCGACGAGGGGCTGCTCACGCCCAACGACGCGTTCTTCGTGCGCTATCACCTGGGCGGCGTGCCGACCGCAATCGATCCTGACCGCTACCGCCTGCGCGTGCGCGGCCACGTCGCGCGTCCGCTCGAATTGTCGCTGGCCGAGCTGAAGCAGGAGTTCGGCGCCGCGGTCGAGCTCGTGGCGGTCACCCAGTGCTCGGGTAACAGCCGGGGCTTCTTCGAGCCGCGCGTGGCGGGCGGGCAGCTCGCCAATGGCGCCATGGGCAATGCGCGCTGGCGCGGCGTGCCGCTCAGTCGTGTGCTGGCACGCGCGGGCGTCCGGGCGGGCGCCCGCCAGATTACGTTCGAGGGGCTGGACCGGCCGGTGCTGCCGGGCACCCCCGAATTCGTCAAGGCGCTGGACGTGGCGCACGCGCTCGATGGCGAGGTGATGCTGGCTTATGCCATGAACGGCGCCGACCTCCCCATGCTCAACGGCTACCCCTTGCGGCTCGTGGTGCCGGGCCATTACGGCACCTACTGGGTCAAGCATCTGGCCGACATCGTCGTGCGGGACACGCCCTTCGAGGGATTCTGGATGGCCAAGGCCTATCGCGTGCCCGACAACGCCTGCCAGTGTTCCCTGCCTGGCCAGGCGCCGGACAGCACCCGGCCGATCGGCCGCTACAACGTGCGCAGCTTCATTACCAGCCTGGCCGACGGCGACACGCTGGCGGTCGGCCGCGCGGTGCCGGTGCGCGGCATCGCGTTCGACGGCGGCCACGGCATCCGCGAGGTGCGGCTCTCCGTGGATGGGGGCAAGCGCTGGCTCGGCACCACGCTGGGCGAAGACCTGGGCGGCTATTCGTTTCGCGAGTGGCGCGCCACCTTCATGCCGACCCGGGCCGGCATCCATACGCTGAAGGTGCGCGCGATCAGCAACGCCGGCGAGATCCAGCCGCTGACGCCCTCATGGAACAGCGCCGGTTATCTGCGCAACGTGGTCGAGACCGTACGCGTCATCGCGAGCTGAGGAGGCTGCCATGCGATTCTCTTTGCGCAGGGCCGGTATCGTGCTCGCGCTGCTGCTGCCGGTGGCGTCGGCCGGCGCGCTGGAAATCCAGTTGCCCACCGAGACGGCCATGCTGAGGCCCGCGGCGACAGGCGCGGACGCCGCGGCGCCGTGCATGATGTGCCATTCGGTGGACTATCTCTCCACCCAGCCGCCCATGCTGCCCGGATTCTGGCAGGCGGAGGTGAGGAAGATGGTGGATGCCTACGGCGCGCCCCTGTCCGCCGAGCAGTTGCCGGGCATCGTGGAATATCTCGATGCCGCCTATCCGCCCGCCGTGCCCGAACCCGTGCGGTGAGGCGCGCCGCAACAATCGATAACCACGCCGGCGCCGCAAAACGTGGTTTGCCCCTTGTCCGCTTGATATAAATAGGTCTGGCGCAAATTCAGTGGAGGCGGGTGGCATGCTGGTTCAAACCTTGGTTCGGTGCGGTGCGATGTTGGCGTTTGGCGCGGTCCTGGCGGGCTGCGGCGGGCCGGGCGGCAGCCGCTTGTTCAATGAATGCACCTGGAATCGCAGCGGTTGCATGTATGAGGGCAGCTACGAGCAGGGCGAGGAGCAGTATGCCGAGGAAGAGGCGCGGCGGCTGAACAAGCAGCAGCAGCGGCGCATGCCCTGACGCGACGCGGGGCCGCGGCGTCCGGCTGATCGAGCGGGGCGGCAGGCGGCGTGCATGAATCCAGGAATGGCCGGGGGGCGGTGCGCTGACCCCCGGCCATTTCGCTTGCGGGCTCGGGCGCCGGACAAGCGCATTATCAATTGCGCGGCGAGACTGTTTCTTGGGCGCTCCCGTTTATCGGGCCGGACGCCGCGCGGATACTGGGCTTCTTGCGCCGTGGCAGTCGATCGCGGCGCGCCTCCTGGCCCTCTTCGGACCCCGCACATGAACATCGCCGAACTCGCGCAAAAGCGCTACACCACCAAATCCTTCGATCCGGCCCGCAAGCTCAGCGCCGAGCACGTGGCGCAGATCGAGGCGCTGCTGCACTACAGCCCGTCATCCACCAATGTCCAGCCCTGGCATTTCTTCATTGCAGGCACCGAAGAGGGCAGGGCGGCGGTCGCGCGGGGGGCCAGCGGCTTCTACGCCTTCAACGAGCCCAAGATCCGCAACGCCTCGCACGTGGTGGTGTTCTGCACCCGGGCGGCGATCGACGACGCCTATCTCGAGCAGTTGCTCGACCAGGAGCAGCGCGACGCGCGCTTCGCCAGCGCCGAGGCACGCGCCGGGCAGCAGCGCGGCAGGGCCCACTTCGTCAATGCGCATCGCTACGCACTGCGCGACGCCACCCACTGGATGGAGAAGCAGGTCTATCTGGCGGTGGGCACGCTGCTGCTCGGGGCGGCCGCCCTCGGCATCGATGCCTGCCCGATGGAAGGGTTCGATGCCGACGCGCTCGACCAGGCGCTGGGGCTGCGCGAGCGCGGGCTGGTCGGATCGGTGATCGTCTCGCTGGGCTATCACAGCCCGGAAGACTTCAACGCGCACCTGCCGAAGTCGCGCCTGCCGCTCGATCAGATCCTCACGCGTCTCTGACCCGCCGTTCTTCTTCCATGCCGACCGCCGGGCCGTTGCCCGGCGCGTCGTTTCGGCCTTGACGGCCAGGAGTCACATCATGACCTCATCTCTCGTCAGCAAGATCGCGGTGCTCAAGGCCCGGCCGGGCCAGGGCGAAGCGCTCAAGCAGGCCCTGTTGCCGCTCGTGCGCGATACGCGCGCCGAGCCCGGCAATCTCGAATACGTGTTGCTGCGGGACACCGTGAATACCGACGACTTCTACGTGCGCGAGGTGTTCCAGGATGACGCGGCCTTCGCGGCCCATGGCAACGCCGCGCATTTTCAGCGGTTTCTCGCGCTGAGCGGGCCCCTGATGCAGGGGCCCATCACGCTGATCGACGTGGCCGTCATCGCGTGACGGCCAGGGCGTTCCTGGGGCGTTGGTCCTGAAAGCGGGGCGGCGTGCGTGGGACGGCACGCGGGCCGATATCGTTCGCACCTTCTGTCTTCGGAGCGCGAACGAAATGGCCGGATTTCTCTATGGCGTCAAGCGGGCACTGTTCAGATTTTCACCCCGCTGGGCGGCGCGCCTGGGCGTGGCGTTCGTGCTGGATACGCCGGGCCGGGCCTTTCTCGAAACCGGGATCTTCGACTACATCAACCGGCGCGCCCAGCCCGGCGCGCGCTGTCTGCTGGTTGGCGTCGACCGACACAATTGGCACTACGCGCGCCTGCTGCGTCCCGAGCTGCACACCCTCGACGGGATGCCGGCGCGCGCCGTCTACGGCGTGCCGGGCCGTCATCGCGTGGGCTCGGTGCTGCGGATGGCGCGCTACTACGCGCCGCACGCCTTCGACTTCGTCATCATCGACCGCGTCCTGGGCCAGGGCGTGAATTCGCCGGAGGAGGCCGCGCACATGCTGCGCCAGGCCTGCGAGGTGATGAAACCCGGCGGGGTGCTGGTGCTGGGCTACCAGGACACGCCGCGGCGTGCGCCTGTTCCGGTCGAGCTGGGCGAGGGCTTCGAGGCGGTGGTGCCGGCCATCGACGGCGTCAATGCGCCCTGGCATCGCGTCGACGATGCCTGTCCGCACGTCTATCTGTTTGCGCGCAAGCGCCACGTCTGAGCCGCCGGCGCGTCGCGGCGCGGGCGGCGATTCACCGCCGGGTGGCGAGCCCGCGCGTTCTCGCGCAAAATGATCGGCTTCTTCCCTCGCCGCGCCTGCGCCCATGCCGCTGTTCCTGCCGTCCCCCGCCGTGCACGCGTGTCCCCTTGCCTGGAGGCAGCCGCAATGAGGCTGGAACGCGTCGCCCTGATGCGCGAGCTCGACGTGACGCCCTTGCCGGCGGCGGGTGCGCCGATGGACGTGGCGCCCGTCCTGCACGCCGTGCCGACCCGCTGCGATGCCGACTGCCTGGTGCTGCCGCTGCCCGTGCCGGAGCCGGGGCATTTCCTGGGGGCGACGCTGTGGCTCCTGAGCGGCGCCTTGCTGGCGCTGGCGATCGGCAGCGCCGTCGCGGTGGCGCGTCTTGCCGCGCCCGACGCGTCGCAATGGGGCATGGTGGCGCTGCTGACCGCGCTCGCGGTGCTGAGCGCGCTGGGGGCGCGCCTGTCGGCCCGGGCGCCGGTGATCGACGCGCTGATCGCGAGCCGCAGGCTGCGGGCGTTCTACTCCTGGTCGCGCAAGCATGGCTGGACCCGCGTCGACTTCGATACCGCCCGGCCCAGCGTGCGCCGCATCAGCCAGCCCGGGCCGTATGGCGCCGTGATCCACGACATGCTGACCGTCGAAGTGCCGGGCACCGTCGACGGGGTGTTGCTGCTGGGCGCGGGGCTGGGCTCGGCGCAGGCCTGCGCGGCGCGCTGGGCCTGGCTGCGCGCGTTCATGGCGGGCGAGGTCGATCCCGCACCGTTGCGGGCGCAACCGCATTCGGCGGCCACGCTGGCCGCCTGGTTCGAATCGCAGGCCGCCGCGCTGGCGGGCGGCGCGCCCTCGATCGCGCGGCCGCCCGGTCTGCTCAAGCGCCTGCTTCATCACGCGGGCCGGGCGCTGGTGGCCGTGCTGGCGCTGCCGTTCGCGCTGGAATACGGCTTTCGGCGCCGCGCGCCGCATCCGGCGTGGCCGGCCGAGCTTTCAGCCGCGTGTGCGCCGGAGGCGCCGGCCGAGCCGAAGGAACCCGAGGGGCAGGAGGCGCAGGGCCGCGAGCGCGGCTGGCAATTCGCGCTCGCCGCCTCCAGCGTGATGTGGCTGACGCTGGCCGCCGCACTCGCCAACGGCGTGGCGGGCTAGCCGGCCGGCGCGTCCAGCAGGCGGTGCGCGGCACGCACGCCCCACCACGCCGCCTCTTCGAACACGGAGTAGCCCGACAGGTCGGCGTGGGCGAACTGCACCACGCCGTCGGCCTCGCGCAGCGCGGCCAGGCCGGGGTTGGAGAGATAGCCCGGCGCCGGCGTGGCCATGGCGTGGCCGCGCGCGGTGATTTCGAGCGCGTCGGCGTGGCGCCAGAACGCCTCGCCGTAGGCGGCGATCAGGTCGGCCGAGGCCGCCTCGCGCAGCGTCTCGGCGTCGGCCGCGAGCAGCCACTGCCGCGCCACGCCCGGGCTCATCTTCGAGAGGGCCTGGTAGGCGGTGAACACCGTGCGCGGCGAGGGCGCCACGCGCAGCAACTGGTGGGTGGACACGACATAGCCGAGCGCCTGGCCTTCGTAGACCACGTTGTCCCATGCCAGCGGCTCGCCCGGCTGCTCCACGGGGTAGCTCTGCATCATGAAGCTGGACACCAGCCAAGCGGCGTGCGGGCTGGCGTGGTCGCGCACGTCGTAGCCCCAGCGCCGCAGCGGCGGCAGCACGCGCGCGGCCACGGCCAGCGGCATGGCGCTCACCAGGCGCGCGGCCTCGATCGCATAGCCGCGCGCGCCGTCCACGCAATGCACGCGGGCGCCGCGATCGCCGACCTCGGCGCGCGCCGCCAGGCCGTCGAGCAGCCAGTCGCGATGCCCGAGCGCGGCGCTGATCGCGTCGCACATCATGCTGACCAGGGGCGCCAGGCCGCCCGGCCAGGTGAGCACCGCGCCGCCGGCGGCGTTGGCGGCATGGCCGTCGCGGCTGGCGAAGTAGTGCAGGCCCGCCCAGGCCGACACCGTGTCGGTGCCGGCGCCGTAGTCGTCGCGGCAGCAGTAGTCCAGATACCAGCGCAGGGTGGGCGCGCGATAGCCTTCGCGGTCGAGCCAGGCGCTGAACGTGAGCGCGTCCAGCGCGCGCCACTCGGGGTCGGCCGAGGAGAGCGTGAGCGGGACGGCGAACAGGCGCCGTCCGTCGCTGCCCCGTTGCGTGCGCAACCGGTCGACCAGTGCCTCGAAGCGCTGGTGCTGGCGCAGGTCTTCGGGCGGCACGTCGTGCAGCGGCAGCAGCGCCTCTTCCCAGCGTCCGTTGCGCAGCAGCCGCTCCTGCGGCGAGTGCACCAGCACGCGCTCGTCGTAGTACGGCTCGGCGCTGTCGGCGCCGCGCTGGATCAGGCCGAAGTCGGCCAGCATCTCGCGCACGTGGCCCGACTCGCGCGAGGGCAGCGGCAGGTAGTGGGCGCCGCGGGGATAGGCCAGGCCGCCGTACAGGCCCGCGTCGGCATTGCCGCCGAACTCGGGGCCGCTCACCACGACGAAATCGTGCCGGCCCTCGCGCGCCAGCTTCCAGGCGCAGCTCAGGCCCGCCACGCCAGCGCCCAGGATGGCGATGCCGGTGCGATGGGTGCCGGCGGCGGGCGGCAGCGCCGCGCCGTCGCGCAGGGCGTGGCCGGCCTCCATGCCGGGATATCGCAGTTGCGCGGCGGGCTGCACGATGCGGCGGCGGTGCCAGCCGATGGCGCCGCCCAGCGCCACGGTGGCGGCGCCGGCCGCGCCCAGCAGCAGGCGGCGGCGGTCCATTAGCGGATGACCTTGCGCCAGTCTTCGTCGAAGTAACGCACCAGCGACTGTTCGTTCAGGCGGTTGGGCGGCATGGCGAGCGCCGGCATGTCGGCCGGGAAGTGGAACAGCTCGCGCGTGGTCACGGGGTCGAGATAGCGCGTGGCCACCGGCACCTTGGCGGGCACGGCGTAGTCGTCGCGCTTGCCGGCCAGGATGAAGCCCCAGTCGCCGAACGACGGGACGTAGGCGTGATACGGCCAGGTATGCAGGCCGGCCTCCTTGAGCGTCGCGTCGATGCTCCAGAACGAGCGCGGCGCGAAATACGGCGAGGTCGACTGCACCACGATGTAGCCCTTCTCGGCCAGGTGGCGGCTCATCAGGTGATAGACCGGCACCGAGTAGAGCCGGCCCAGGCCGAAGTTCGACGGGTCGGGGAAGTCGACCACGATGAAGTCGTAGACCTCGGCATGCTCCTCGAGCCAGCGGCCGGCGTCGGTGTTGACGACCGTGACGCGCGGATCCTTGAGCGAGCCCTGGTTGAGCGCGACCAGCGGCTCGGAGGTCGAGAACAATCCGGTCATGGCCGGATCCAGGTCCACCAGCGTGACGTGTTCGATCTGCGGATACTTGAGGATCTCGCGCACGGCGAGCCCGTCGCCGCCGCCCAGCACCAGGACGCGGCGGGCCCAGGGCAGGGCGGCCAGGCCCGGATGCACCAGCGACTCGTGGTAGCGATGCTCGTCGTGCGAGGAGAACTGCAGGTTGCCGTTGATGTAGAGCCGCATGTCGTCGTGCCAGCGCGTCACGACCAGCCGCTGGTAGGGCGTGGTCTCGGCATGGATCACGTCGTCGCCGTAGAGGCCTTTCTCGGCCCAGCCTGTCATGTGGCCGGAATAGGCGAACCCCAGGCTGAGCAGGCCCATGACGATGCCTGCGCGGATCGCGCGCTCGCCCGGGCGTCGCACTTCGTTACGAAATAGCCAGGTGGTCCAGAGCGCCACGCCGGCGTTCAGCATGCCGAACAGGAACGAGGTGCGCAACAGGCCCAGGCGCGGCGCGAGCAGCAGCGGAAACACCAGCGACACGGCCAGGGCGCCGAGATAGTCGAAGGTCAGCACGCGGCTCACGATGTCGCGGAACTCGGCGCGGCGCTGATGGAACACGCGCATGACCAGCGGTATCTCCATGCCCACCATCATGCCGATCAGGAACACGCCGGCATAGAGCGCGGCGCGGAACGGCGCGGCCAGCCAGGCAAACACCATGAACAGCGCGGCGGCCGAGACGCCGCCCAGCAGCGCCACCAGCAGCTCCACGTCGATGAAGCGTTCGAGCACCTGGTCGTCGGGAATATACTTGGACAGCCACGAGCCGATCCCCATCGCGAACAGGTAGCAGCCGATCACCGACGAGAACTGCAGGATCGAATCGCCGAGCAGGTAGCTGGCCAGCGCGCTGCTGACCAGCTCGTAGCCCAGGCCGCAGGAAGCGACGATCAGAACCGAAAGGATGAGGACGCGGTCGCGCATGAAAGTGCTCGTGACAAGTGCGCGCAGTATATCGAACGAGGCTATATACTGCCGCCACTCTTTGGAGAGACTTTATGCATCCTGCATTGGCATATCTGCTCTACATCGTCACTGGCCTGATCATGCTCGGCGCGTTCAGCGCCATCTATACTGCGGTGACCCGCCACAAGGAGTTCGACCTCATCCGCGCGGGCAACATGGCCGCGGCCCTGTCGTTCGGCGGCGCGCTGGTGGGCTTCAGCTTCACCGTGGGCGTGGGCATCGCCGTGCACGCCACCTTCACGATGTTCCTCGTCTGGGGCGTGGCCGCGATGGCCGTCCAGATCCTGGTCTATGCGCTGCTCAGCTTCTGCGTGCGCGGCATGAACGAGGCCATCGAGGAAAACAATCTCGCCATGGGAGCGCTGTTGGGCGCCATCTCGCTGGCCGCCGGCGTCGTGAATGCCGGCTGCCTGACCTGAACCGTAGACACGAACCGATCACCGGAGAACCGTCATGGGCCTGGGCTCTTTTATTCGCAAGCAGTTCATAGACATCCTCCAATGGAATGAGGAAGGCGACGGCGTGCTCGCCTGGCGTCATCCCATGGAGGACTTCGAAATCCAGTATGGCGCCAGCCTGACCGTGCGCGAGTCGCAGATGGCGGTGTTCATCAACGAGGGCAAGGTGGCCGATGTGTTCGGCCCCGGCATGTACAAGCTCACGACCCAGACGCTGCCGGTGCTCACGTACCTGAAGAACTGGGACAAGCTGTTCGAGTCGCCCTTCAAGTCGGACGTGGTGTTCTTCAGCACCCGCCTGCAGCTGGGACGGCGCTGGGGCACGGCGCAGCCGGTCACGGTGCGCGATGCCGAGTTCGGCATGGTGCGCGTGCGCGCCTTCGGCGTGTACTCCTACCAGATCGCCGACCCGGGTCTGTTCTATCGCGAGATCAGCGGCACGCGCGACGTCTACACGGTCGATGATCTCGAAGCCCAGCTGCGCAACATGGTGGTGGCCTCGATGGCATCGGCGCTGGGCAACGCGAACGTGCCGTTCATCGACATGGCCGCCAACCAGGGGCTGATGTCCGAGCGCATCGGCCAGGCCCTGGCGCCCGTGTTCGAGCGCTACGGCGTGAAGCTCGACAACTTCACCGTGGAAAGCGTGTCGCTGCCGGAAGAGCTGCAGAAGGCGCTCGACACCCGCATTTCGCTGGGCATGGCGGGCGACCTGGGCAAGTTCACGCAGTACCAGACCGCGAGCTCGATTCCGTTGGCGGCGCAGAACGAAGGCGGCATCGCCGGCATCGGCGCGGGCCTGGCGGCCGGCGCGGCGCTAGGCCAGACCATGGCGCAGGGGCTGGGGCAGGCGGCGGCGCCGCTCGTGCCCGGGGCCGCAGCGGTGGGTGCTGCCGGTGCGGCCGGGGGCGCCGCGTCTGCCGATCCGGTGCAGCGCCTGCAGCAGCTCAAGGCGCTGGCCGATCAGAACCTGATCACGGCCGCCGAGTATGAGGCTGCCAAGGCCGAAATCCTGAAGAAACTGACGAGCTGAGGCGGCGCAGAACCCGATGATGCAGGTCCTGTGTCCGCAGTGTGGCGCGCCGGTCAGCTTCCAGTCGACCGCGTCCGTGATGGCGGTGTGCGGCGCCTGCCGCAGCACGCTCATGAAAGACGCCGAGACGGTGCGCCGCATCGGCGAGGTCGGCGATCTGCTCGAAGACTACAGCCCGATCTGCCTGGGCGCGGCCGGCACCTACGAGCGCCTGCGCTTCACGGTGGTGGGGCGCATCCAGTTGCGCTACGAGGCGGGCTTCTGGAACGAATGGTTCATCGCGTTCGACGACGGCCAGACCGGCTGGCTGTCGGACGCGAGCGGCCAGTATGCGATCACGCATCGCCGCCGCGCGCAGAGCAGCAAGCCCAAGGTGCCGCAGTTCGAGGCGATCAAGCCGGGCTCGGTGTTCAAGCTGGAAGGCCAGGAGTACATCGCGGCCGACATCCGGACCTGCGCGGCGACCTCGGCCGAAGGCGAGTTGCCGTTCACGTTCGGCCAGGGCTGGACGGCCCGCGTGGCCGACTACCGCAGCGTCGACGCGTTCCTCACGCTGGATTATTCCGACGCCGACACACCCGAGATCTATATCGGCAAGGCCTACGACCTGGCCGGCATGGACGCGGCCACGCTGCTCACGCGCGAGCAGGTGCTGGACCAGGCGGGCCGCGTGCGCGGCCGGATCAGCGCGCTGGCCTGCCCGAATTGCGGCGGCACGATCAGCATCGTGGCGGCGATGGCCACACAGGTGGTCTGCCCGAGCTGCGGCTCGACCGTGGATTGCGCGGGCGACACCGCCGTCGTGATCGACGCCAGCAAGCGGGTGGACAAGATCCGCGGCACGCTGGCGCTCGGCCAGACCGCCACGATCACGGGTGCGCAGTACACCGTGATCGGCATGCTCAAGTGCACCGACCCGGATCCCGAGGACGGCTCGACCTGGATCGAGTATCTGCTGTACGCGCCCAAGCCCGGCTTCCTCTGGCTGGTGGAGACCGACGAGGGCTGGGAGCGGGTGCGCGTGTGCGACACCTGGCCGGTCGCCGCCGGGCAGGGCATGCGCTACCAGGGCAAGGTGTATCGCAAGCAATGGGACTACACCTCGCGCGTGGACGTGGCGCTGGGCGCGTTCAACTGGCGCGTGCAGGTGGGCGACAAGACGCTCATCACCGACTACGAGGCGACGCAGGGGAGCAAGCTGTCGAGCGAGCTCGCCGAACAGGAGCTCGGCTGGTCGGCCAGCCAGAAGGTGAGCGGCGCCGAGATCGCGCAATGGTTCAACCGTCCGGAGCTCGCCAGGCACGGCGGGAGCGGCGGCGGATCGGGCAAGCGCGTGAAGTACACCAACATGGCGCTGTTCGGATCGATCGCGCTGTGGCTCATGAGCGGCGGCGCCATCCTGTCGATGATCATCGGCGTGATCGCGTTGTGGGTGCCGGCGCTGGTCGCCGATCGCATCGAGAAGGGAGAATGAGGTGGGCCGCTTTCTGTATGCGTTCTATGCGCTGTTCGTGATCATGCTGTCGTCCAGCGTGGGCTCATGCTCGAGCACGGGCGGCAGCGGCAGTTGGGGCAGCAGCTCCAGCCACTCGGGCTGGTCTTCGGGCGGATCGCACAAATGAGCGAGGTGCTGGAGCGCACGGCGCAGGCCGCCCGGGCCCGCCACACCACGCGAGGGCGCCACGTGCTGGCCGATCTCGACGGCATCGCGCCGGCGCTTCTGGCCGATGCCGCGCGCCTGGAAAGCGTGCTGGTGGCCGCAGCCGTGGTGGCCGGCGCGCAGGTGCTGGGCGCGCACTTCCATCGTTTCGATGACGGCAGCCCGGCCCACGATGGCCCGGCCGGCAACGGCGTGACCGGCGTGGTGATGCTGAGCGAATCGCATATCAGCATCCACACCTGGCCCGAGGTGGGCTACGCGGCGCTGGACGTGTTCATGTGCGGCGCCGCCGACCCGCGCATCGCGCTGGCGCACGTGCGCGAGGCGCTGGCGCCGGCCGACGCGCGCGTGACCCTGGTCGAACGCGGCTGAAGCAGGCGCCGCCCGCAAGGCGTTGCGCGCGCAACTTTTCTCTCACCGCTCGTCGCGGCGCATCAGCACAGACGCATGTCGAGCTCGCGGCCGAGCGCGCGCAGCGCGTCGGCGAGCGTGTCGATCTTGGTGGCGTGGTGCAGATTCACCAGCCGCGTGATTTCCTGCTTGTGCGTGCCGAGCCGGCGCGCCAGCTCCGCGCGCGACACGCCCTGGCTCACCATCTCATTGAGCAGCAGCACCTTGGCCTGCACGCTGGCCGGCAGCGCCACCAGCACCTCGCCCGGCCGCGCCCTGGACGGCGCGGGGATGGCGCGGCCGTCGTCGAAGTAGAAATCGAGCGCCGTGACCAGGGCGTCGGCGGCCATGTGCAACGTGGCCTCGCGCGTGGCTGCGCCGGTGAGGGCCTCGGGGATGTCGCGGAACGAGGCCATGAAGCCGGCGCCGTCGGGTGCGATCGTGGCGGGGTATCTGAGCATGATGTCGGGCCGTGAAAAGGGGATGCCAGAGGTCGGAAAAACCGGCGAAAAACCGGCGGCGGCCGGATCGGCCGAGGGTGGCGGGGGGAAGCCGACGAACCGTCAACGTTCGGGCTCGAACCCGAGCTGTTTCAGGATCGCCCGCCGCAAGCCTTCGCCGATCTCATGGCCGCCATGCCGGGGCAGGGTGGACTGGCGCCCGTTCAGATAGACCCGGGTGTGGCGCGCGCCTTCGACGAACACCGCGCCGCGCGCGGCAAGCCATCGCCTGAACGCGCTCTGCTTCATCGCCTGCCTCGGCAATGCGTCAAATGGATAGTACACATTTATGTTTACGCTGTCTGCGAGCGCCAAGTCAGGATGGGTCGGAGATGCCGGGCCTGGACGGACGGCGTGGATGCCGCCAGACGCGGTCCATCCAGCATGCCGTCGGGCACGCAGATCAGGGGGCCGAGTGAAGGTTTCTGACGCAGGGGAATGGCCGCAGGCGCGGGCTGGTGCATGTGCCGCGGGTGCGTTGCGAGGGGCGCTGTGGCTGTCGGGAGGCTGGCCGGCTTCTGCGCCGGGGGCGGACTGCGGTTCAGCAGCGGCAACGACTTCCGGAGCGGCAACGACTTCCGGAGCGGCGACGTGCGCTGGGACCATGGCGGCGACACCACGGTGTCGGCGCAGGTGGGCTATCGCTTCGATCGCCATCTCGAGACCACGCTCACGGTCGACAACCTGTTCGATCGCAAGCACTACGAGAAGCTCGGCGGCGCGGCAGAACGACTACGGCCAACCGCGCGGCGTGATGTTGAACGTGCGCTATCAGTATTGAGCGGCACGGGCCGCGCCCGCGGGCGCGGCGCGCCACGGGCTGCCGGCCGCGTCGCGGTACAGGTCGGCGCCCAGCCAGGTCAAGGTGTCCGAGCCGTCGGGCACCCGGCACAGGCAGTCCGAGGCGGGTTCGAACGCCGGACTGCCGAAGGTCAGCAGCGCGCTGGCCAGCAGGTAGCGCTCCACGCGGCGGGCCTGGCCGGCGGGGTCTTGCACGATCACATCGTCGAGGCGCAACAGGGTGGCGGTCATGGATTTCCTCCGAGGAGGCCGTGCGCAACGACGGCCCGATGCGAGGCACTCTATCAAGCGTCACGCCGCCTGGCGCAGCGGCTTTACCAGGCTTGACGATGACAGCGCTGACGCCCGGCCGACAGGCATCGAAGTGCTCGCAAAACTGCGAACAAGCGTGCGTTGGCTCGAGGTCCAGGCGTTGGCGCCATACGTGCATACGACCTCATGTGTAACAACAATCTTGAACATTCCGGGTTTTAATCTAGAATGATAGCCAATCTCATTTGCACTGATTGGGGCTATCGTGCCGTCATCCACTGCCACGCCGGACGTCGTCCGCGACCTCTACGCCGAACACCAGGGCTGGCTGCACGGCTGGCTGCGCAAGAAGCTCGACAGCACGTTCGACGCCGCCGACCTCGTGCAGGACACCTTCGTGCGGGTGCTGCGGCATCGGCGTGAACTGCCGTCGGTGCGCGAGCCGCGCGCCTACCTCGTGACCATCGCGGGCCGGCTGGTCACCAACCTGTATCGCCGCCGCTCGCTGGAGCGGGCATTCGAGGAGGCGCTCGCCGCCATGCCCGAGCCGCTGGCGCCGTCGCCCGAACAGCAACTGCTGATCCTCGAGGCGCTCGACGAGATCGACCGCCTGCTCAACGCCATGCCGGCCGGCGTGCGCGACGCCTTCCTGCTGGCGCAGCTCGAGCAGATGCCGTATGCCGACATCGCCGCGCGCATGGGGGTGTCGGTGCGCACCGTGCAGCGCCATATCGTGCGCGCCTACGAACAGATCATCCTGGCCGCGCCATGACCCAGGCTGCCGAACATGCCCTGGGCGCCGACCCGATCGATCGCCGCATCGCGCGCGAGGCCGCGCTGTGGCTGATGCGCATGGGCGAGGGCGGCAGCGACGCGGCCATGCAGGCGGCCTGCGCCGACTGGCGCGCCCGCAGCCAGATGCACGAGCGCGCCTGGCAGCGGGCACAGCGCATCAACACCCTGTTCGGCCAGGTGCCGGCCGACCTCGCACGTGGCGCGCTGGCGCGACCGAATGCCGGCCGGCGCGGCGCGCTCAAGGCGCTGGCGCTGCTGATCGCGGCCGGTCCGCTCGGCTGGGCGGGCTGGCGCTCGGCGCGCGACCAGGGCTGGCTGGCCGAGTACCGCACCGCGGCCGGCGCTCGGCGCGCGATCACGCTGGCCGACGGCACCCGGGTGCATCTGAACACCGGCAGCGCGGTCGACGTGTCGTATCGCGACTGGGCCGAGGGCGGCGCCACGCTGGTGCAACTGCGCGCCGGCGAGATCTATGTCGAGGCGCTGGCGGCCTGCACGGTGCGCACGCGCCAGGGCAGCGTCGCCGCGCGGGCTGCCCACTTCAACGTGCGCCAGGAGGCCGAGCAATGCCTGGTGGACGTGTCGCAGGGTGAGGTGTCGCTGCGGCCGGCCTACGCCGAGCTCGCCACGGCGCCGCCGCGACGCCTGTCCGCGCCGGCACGGGCGCCGGCACGGGTGCGGCTCGATGCCCAGGGCGTGCACGCGCTCGCCGCGGCGGGCGCCGGCGCGTCGGACGCGCCGGCGCCGGACTGGCTGCGCGGCGTGCTGCAGGCGCGCGATCTGCGGCTCGACGCCTTCGTGGCGGAGCTCGCGCGCTACCGGCCCGGCGTGCTGCGCTGCGACCCCGAGGTGGCGCATCTGCGGCTGTCGGGCACGTTCCAGCTCGACAACATCGACGGCATCCTGCAGGCGCTGCCGGCCCTGCTGCCGGTGCAGGTGCGCACCCGCACGGCGTGGTGGGTGGTGGTGGGCCCGCGCGAGCAGTCGGCCTGATCGGCGCGCGGTTACAAAAAAGGCTGTCGCAGGGTGTCCGGTTTCTCGTCGTGGCGGGTCATGGGTAGCAGTGGCAAGCAATTGCCGACCCCTACCTGATCGGAAAGACCCCATGGCTCACGCACCTATCACTGTCCTCCCCGGCGCGCGCCGCGCGCTGCCCCAGGCGCTGGGCGCCGCGCTCTATGCGGTGGCGCTGGCCGCGCCGCTGCTGGTGTTCGGCGCCGCCGCGCAGGCGCAGCCGGCCGCGGCCGATGCGGCACGCAGCTTCCAGATTCCGGCCGGCGAAGTGGGCGAGGCGCTGGCGCGCTTTGCCGACGCGGCGGGCGTGACGGTGCTGTACCAGCCCGAAAGCGTGGCCGGCCGCCGGAGCCCGGGGCTGTCCGGCAGCTTCGGGGTGGCCGAAGGGCTGCGGCGCCTGCTCGCCGGCAGCGACCTGAGCGCGCGCCAACAGGGCGACGGCACGTTCGTGGTGCAGCCGGCCGGCGACGGCGCGGTCACGCAGCTCGCGCCGGTCATGGTGGAGGGCGCGGCGCCGCGCCAGGAGCCCGCCTGGGTGAGCGCCACCACGCGCCGGCAGCTCGACGCGACGCAGTCGCGCAGCTGGAGCGACGTGGGCAAGCGGCTCGATCCCGGCGTGAGCTTCAACCGCCAGAACAACAGCATCAACATCCGCGGCCTCGACGAGAACCGCGTGGTGACCCGCATCGACGGCATCCGCCTGCCGTACCTGGATGACGGCGCGCGCGGCGTGAAGGGCGGGCTCGACGCCGTGGACTTCAACACGCTGTCGCGCCTGGACATCGTGCGCGGCGCCGATTCCACCTCCGCGGGCAGCGGCGCGCTGGGCGGGGCCGCCAACCTGAGCACGCTCAATCCCTCGGACCTGCTGTCCGACGGCCGCCGCTTCGGCGCGCTCACCAAGACCGACTACGACACGGCCGACAGCAGCTGGGGCAGCACCGCCGCGCTTGCCGGTCTGGTGCAGGACAACACCTCGTGGCTGTTGCAGGCCGGCATGCGGCGCGGCCATGCGCTGGACAACCGGGCGGACAAGGGCGGCTACGGCGCCTCGCGCAGCGAGCCCACGCCCGAGGACTATCTGCAGACCAACTTCCTGTTCAAGCTGCAGCAGAAGGTGGATGGCGGGCATCGCTTCGGCCTGACCGGCGAGTACTTCAAGCGCCATGTCGACCAGGACAGCATGTGGGAGCAGGGCGCCGGCACCAGCTATCTGTACGGCCAGAATTCCACCATCAAGAACACCCGCCGCGAGCGCGTCTCGCTCGACTACTCGTATGTGGCGCCGGAGGCGGGCGGCCTGGTCGACCGCGCCACGGCGGTGGTCTACTGGCAGCGCATGCAGCTCGAGAACTCGCTCGAGGGCGTGCGCGGCCGCGACGCGCGGGCCAGCATCATCCCCGGCGACCCGTTCCGCTACGGCTTTCCTTCGGGCGACTACGGCCGCAGCAACTCGATCCAGGAGTCGCTGTTCGGCGTGAGCGGCGAGGCGCAGCGGCGGTTCGACGGCGCGGTGGCGCAGACGGTGACGCTGGGCGCGGAGTGGGTCGGCAACCGCACGCGCCAGTATTCCGATGGCTACGACAACTGCCCGACCATCCCGGCCGGCCTGCCCGCGCCGTTCGGCCCGCGCTCGTGCGACATGCTGCACACCAACCAGTCGGACATGCCGCATGTGAAGGGCAGCCAGTTTGCCTTGTGGGCGCAGGATGAGTTTGCCTTTGCCGATGGCCGCTACACGCTCACGCCCGCGCTGCGCTACGACCATTACGAGCAGAAGCCGCAGGGCAGCGAGTCGTACGACAGCAACGTGAATGCGTCGAGCGGCCTGCCGCCCTCGTCGTCGGGCGGCCGCTTCTCGCCCCGGCTGCTGGGCGCGTGGAAGGCGGCTGAGGCGGTCACGCTGTACGCGCAATATGGCTACGCCTACCGCGCGCCCTCGGCCAGCGAGCTCTACACCAACTATGGCGGCGCGGGCACCTATCTGCGCGTGGGCAACCCCTACCTCAAGCCCGAGACCAGCAAGGGCTGGGAGCTGGGCGGCAAGTTCGGCGACGACGCGCTGGGCGGCTCGCTCTCGTTCTTCGACAACCGCTACCAGAACTTCATCGACAAGCAGGTGCCGCTCGATGCCGGCTCGCCGCAGTGGCAGCCGGGCTGGGCGGCGCAGTATCCGCTGGGCGTGACGGGCGCGGTCAATCGCGCGCGCGTGCGCATCTATGGCGCCGAGGCGGCGGGGCAGTGGCGTTTCGCGCCGGGCTGGCGCACCTGGGGTTCGGTGGCCTGGGCCGTGGGCCGCGACCAGGACACGCGGCAATACCTGAACTCGGTGCCCGCGCTCAAGGGCATCATCGGTCTGGGTTACGAGCGCGAGCAGTGGGGCGTCGACGCCATGTTCACCGCCGCCATGCGCCGCACCAAGGTCGAGTATCCGCAAGGCACCGCCGAACAACCGGATGCCGATTTCAAGGCGCCGGGGTATGGTGTGGTCGATCTGTCCGCCTACTGGCGTCCCGCCACCGTCAAGGGCATGCAATTCCAGGTGGGCGTGTACAACCTGTTCGACAAGAAGTACTGGGAGGCGATCAACGTGCCGACGGCCGGGGCCGCGCAGACCGTGCGGCCCGTCGACTGGTACACCGAACCGGGCCGCAGCCTGCGCGTGACCTTCACCTATCAATATTGAGGCCATCGGCCGTCATCGGCGGCCGGATGCCTCCGGCCGCCAATCCTCCAGGAGAGTCGTCATGACCGAATCGAATTTCGAAGCCCGCGCCGAGGCGCTGCGGGCCCGGGCCGCCGAGCTGGCCCAGCGCGAGCCCAAGCTGCGCGCGCGCAATCAGGCGCAGGCGCTGGGCGTGAGCGAGGCCGAGCTGGTGGCCGCCGGCTGTGGCGGGGCCCGCGTCACGCCGCTGGGCGGCGAGATTCAGGCCCTGTTCCGCGAGCTGGGCACGCTGGGCGAGGTCATGGCGCTCACGCGCAACGACTGGTGCGTGCATGAGCGCCACGGCCGCTACGAGGGCATCAACGCCACCGGCGCCGTCGGCATCGTGCTCGGGCCCGACATCGACCTGCGCGTGTTCTTTGACTGCTGGCAGAGCGCCTGGGCTGTGAGCCACGATGGCCGCGACAGCATCCAGTTCTTCGACCGCGCCGGCGTCGCCGTGCACAAGGTCTACCGCACCGAGGCCACCGATGGCGACGCCTGGGCCGCCTTGGTGGCGCGCTTCACGGTGGCGCCGGTGTGGCCCGCGCCGCAGCCGATCGCGGCCGCCGAGGAGCAGGCCGAGGTGGCCGACGCGGCCGCATTCCGCGCGGCCTGGCTCGCCATGACCGACACGCACCAGTTCTTCCCGCTGCTGCGCAAGAACAAGGTGTCGCGGCTCGGCGCGCTGCGCGCGGCCGGCGGCGACCTGGCACAGCGCGTGCCCGCCGAGACCGCCGAACGCATGCTGACGCAGGCGGCGGCCGAGCAGCTCTCGATCATGTGTTTCGTGGGCAATCGCGGCATGATCCAGATCCACACCGGCCCGGTCGACAACCTGCGCCGCACCGGCCCGTGGTTCAACGTGCTGGACCCGCGCTTCAATCTGCACCTCGACACCACGGCCATCGACCAGGCCTGGATCGTCAACAAGCCCACCGAGGACGGCTGGGTCACCTCGCTGGAGCTCTACGCCGCCAGCGGCGAGCTGATCGTGCAGTTCTTCGGCGCGCGCAAGCCCGGCGTGCCCGAGCTGGCCGCGTGGCGCGCGCTGCTGTCCGGTTACTGCACGCAGCCGCTGGCGCAATGATGCGGCTCGGTTGCATTGCCGCGCTGGCGGCGCTGATTCCGCTGAGTGCCGCCGCGGCCGGGCCGCAGCGCATCGTCACGCTGGGCGGCAGCGTGACCGAGATCGTCTACGCGCTGGGCGAGGGCCATCGCGTGGTGGCCGACGATCAGTCCAGCCTCTATCCGGAGGCTGCCACGCGGCTGCCGCGCGTCGGCTATTACCGCGCGGTGCCGGTCGAGGGCGTGCTGGCGCTGGCGCCCGATCTGGTGCTCGCCTCCGAACAGGCGGGGCCGCCCGATGCGCTGGCGCGCCTGGCCTCCGTCGGCCTCACCGTCACGCGCGTGTCCGACGCGCCCACGGTGCAGTCGCTCTACGACCGCATCGCCCAGGTGGCATCCGCGCTGGGCGTGGCCGAGCGGGGCGCCGCGCTGGCGCAGGAGGTGCGCGATGCCCTGGCGCAGGCCGACGCGCTGCCCGCCTCGAACCGCAGCGCGGTCCTGCTCACCAACCGCGGCGCCGGCGCGCAGGCGGCGGGCGGCGGCACCGCGGCCGACCTGGTGCTGCGCCTGGCCGGATTGCGCAACGCGATGGCCGGTCACGCGGGCTACAAGCCGCTGAACGCCGAGAGCCTGGCGGCGTACGCGCCAGACGTGATCGTGGTGACTGCGGCCTCGGTCGCGGGCGCGGCCGGCGTGGCACAGGTGCAGACCTGGCCGGGCGTGGCCGCCACCCCGGCCGCGCGGCGCGGCTGCATCGTCGTGATGGACGATCTGCTGGCATTGGGCGTGGGACCGCGGCTGCCCCTGGCGCTGCGCACGCTCAAGGAGACGGCTTGTGTCGCAGACGCTGGCTGAGGCCGGCCCGGCACGCGCCTTGGCGCGGACGCGCCAGCCCGCCGTGATCGGCGCGCTTGCGCTGGTGCTCGTGGCCGTGGCCCTGGTGGCCGCCGCGGCCGGCGCCGTGCGGGTGCCGCTCGCCGACCTGCCGCGCGTGCTGTTCGCGCCCGAAGGCGCGCAGGACGCGCTGTGGCGCAACGTGCTGCTCGATCTGCGCCTGCCGCGCGTGCTGTTTGCCATGGTGGCCGGCTGCGCGCTGGCCGTCAGCGGCGCGGCCATGCAGGCCCTGTTCCGCAATCCGCTGGCCGAGCCGGGCCTGGTCGGGATCTCGGCCGGCGGCGCGCTCGGCGCGGTGGCCGCCATCGTGCTGGGCGCGGGCGGCTTTGCGCTGATCGCGCCGAGCGCCTTCCTGGGCAGCCTGGCGGCCACGGCGTGCGCCTATGCGCTGGGTCGGCGCGTGCCCGGCGTGGCGGGCCTGCTGCTCGCCGGGGTCGCGATCAACGCGGTGACCGGCGCGCTCATCGGCCTGCTCACCTTCTTCGCCACCGACGCGCAGTTGCGCGACCTGACGTTCTGGAACATGGGCAGCCTGGCCGGCGCGCGCTGGCCGCTGCTGGCGTTCCTGCTGCCCTGGACCCTGGCGGGATCGCTGTGCCTGTGGCGGCAGTGGCGCGTGATGAACGCGCTCCTGTTGGGCGAACGCGAGGCGGCGCACCTGGGCTATGCGCTCGGAAAGGTGCGCGCGCAACTGGTCGTGATCACGGCCCTGCTGGTCGGGCCGCTGGTCGCGGCGACGGGCGGCATCGGCTTCGTCGGGCTGGTCGTGCCGCATCTGGCGCGCCTCACCCTGGGCGCCGACCACCGTTGGCTGCTGCCCACCTCGATGCTGGGCGGCGCGCTCGCGCTGGTCGCGGCGGACCTGGTATCGCGCACGGCGGTGGTGCCGGCCGAGCTGCCGATCGGCCTCGTCACGGCGCTGGTCGGCGGGCCGTTCTTCCTGTGGCTGCTGGCGCGCGGAGGGCGGTTCTGATGCTGCAGGCGCAAGGGCTGACGGTCTGGCGCGGTGCGCGCGCCGTGCTCGACGATGTTTCGCTGGACGTCCCGCCGGGCCGGCTGGTGGGGCTGCTGGGCGCCAATGGCGCCGGCAAGTCCACCCTGCTGGCGGCGCTGGCGGGCGAGGTCGCGCCGCGCGCGGGCGCGGTGCGCTGCAACGGCGATGCGCTGGCCGGCCTCACGCCCGCGGCCCAGGCACGCCGGCGCGCGGTGCTGCCCCAGCATCCAGGGCTGGGCTTCGACCTGGGCGTCGACGAGGTGGTGGGCATGGGTGCCTATCCGTTTCCGGCGCTCAGCCCGGCGGCGGTGGCGCGGGCCTGCGCCGAGGCGCTTTCGCAGGCTGGCGTCGCGCACCTCGCCGGCCGGCGCTACCTGTCGCTGTCGGGCGGCGAGCAGCAGCGCGTGCAGTTCGCGCGCGTGCTGGTGCAGTGCCAGGCGGCCGCCGGGCCCCGCTATCTGCTGCTGGACGAGCCGACCGCCAGCCTGGATCCGCGCCATCAGCTCGACCTGCTCGCCGTGGCACGCGAGCTGGCACATCGGGGCGACACGGGCGTGCTGGTGATCCTGCACGATCTGAATCTCGCGGCACGCTGGTGCGATACGCTGGTCCTGTTGGCCGACGGGCGGGTGGCCGCCGCAGGCACGCCGGCGCAGGTGCTGACGCCGCCGCGGCTGCGCCAGGTCTACGGCGTGCACGCCGATATCGTGCCGCATCCGCACGCGCCCGGCCGTCCGCTGGTGCTGCTGCACTGAAGCGGGGCGGCCGCGCATTTAGTACAGTAGCGGCTGTCACACCCCAACCGGTTTTCATCATGGCCGCTCCTTCTGTTTCCATCGCGCCGGACATCCGCTGCGCCAACGATCTTCCTTTCGTGCTGTTCGGCGGCATCAACGTGCTCGAATCGCGCGAGCTGGCGTTGCGCGCCTGCGAGGAATACCAGCGCGTCACGCGCAAGCTGAATATTCCGTACGTGTTCAAGGCGTCGTTCGACAAGGCCAATCGTTCGTCGGTGCATTCGTATCGCGGCCCCGGCCTGGAAGAGGGCCTGCGCATATTCGAAGAGGTCAAGAACACCTTCGGCGTGCCGGTGATCACCGATGTGCACGAGCCCTGGCAGGCCGCGCCGGTGGCCGAGGTGGTCGACGTGCTGCAGTTGCCGGCTTTCCTGGCGCGCCAGACCGATCTGGTGGTGGCGCTGGCCAAGACCGGCCGTATCGTCAATATCAAAAAGCCGCAGTTCCTGAGCCCGACCCAGGTCGGCAATATCGTCGAGAAGTTCGTCGAGGCGGGTAACGACAAACTGATTCTGTGCGAACGCGGCAGCAATTTCGGCTACGACAATCTGGTGGTCGACATGTTGGGGTTTGGTGTCATGAAGAAAACCAGCGGCAATCGGCCGGTGATTTTCGACGTGACGCACGCCCTGCAGCAACGCTCGCCCCTGGATACCGCCTCGGGCGGCCGGCGCGAGCAGGTCGCCGAGCTGGCGCGTGCCGGCATGGCGGTCGGCCTGGCAGGCCTGTTCCTCGAGGCCCACCCCGATCCCAAGAGCGCCAAGTGCGACGGCCCGAGCGCGTTGCCGCTCGACAAGCTCGAGCCGTTCCTGAGCCAGCTCAAGGCACTCGACGACCTGGTCAAATCATTCCCCGCAATCGATATTCAGCCCTGACGAATTCGTTTATATGCGACGCGGCGACGGGCCGGACCGAAACGTCCGGATCCGTCGCCGCGTTGTTATTTTTTGCGCAGAAAGATAATCAATCCCACGGCGGCGGGAATCGGTTGCGCGCTTTGTTTCCCATTATTTCAATACCTGGGGAATAACGGTATCAACAGCCCGCTATTTGCGTGTGCCGCAGGAAGGGCTTTTCTCTACATTGATTATTCAGCCGTGCGCATTCGCGCCGGCCGTCAATCAATACGGGCGAGACACCATCCATGCGCAAGAATTTGCCGATAACGGATCAGGAATTCGTGCTGCAGGACGACCAGTACCTGATCTCCAAGACCGACCTGAAAGGCCGGATCACTTATTGCAATCCCGCTTTCGTGGCGATCAGCGGTTTCACGCGCGAAGAGCTGCTGGGCCAGCCGCACAATATCGTGCGCCATCCCGACATGCCGCCTGCGGTATTCGAGGACATGTGGCAGACGCTGGAGTCGGGCAAGCCCTGGCTCGCGGTGGTGAAGAACCGCCACAAGTCCGGTGGGTATTACTGGGTGCTGGCCAATGCCAGCCCGGTGATCGAGAACGGCGAGGTCACGGGCTTTGCCTCGGTGCGCGTCAAGGCGAGCGCAGACCAGATCCGCGCGGCCGACGCCTTCTATCGCCAGGTGGCCGAAGAGCGTCTCGGCGGTTATGCGCTCAAGCACGGCCGCCGCGTGCCGGCCGGCTGGCGCCGCGTCGTCGCTGCCCTGGGCCTGCCGCTGCGTGGCGGCCTGCGGCCGGCCATGCTGCGTCTCGTCGCGGGTGCGGCGGCGCTGGGCGCCGTGCCGACCTGGCTGGCCGCGCAGGCGGCGCCGGCGGCGCAACTGCCGTGGTACTGGGGCGGCTATGGCGTGGCGGTGCTGGCGTTGCTGCTGGCCAGCCAGCGCGTGGCGGGCAACTTCGGCCGCCAGCTGGTCAACGCGGAAGAGGCCGCGCGCCAGATCGCGGCGGGCAACCTCGTGAACGAGGTCAGCAACGACGCGCGCGGCGAACTGCGCAATCTGTATTTCTATCTCGACATCATGCGCAAGAGCCTGATCGGGATCTCGAGCGAGGTGATCGGCAAGACCAGCGATCACGTGCGCACCATCGCCAAGCTGCATACCGACAGCCAGGGCCTGGCCGACCGGACCGAGGCGCAGGCCGGCTCGCTGCAGGACACGGCCGCCAGCGTCGAGCAACTGGCCGCGACCGTGGCGCGCAATGCGGAGAGCGCCCGCACGGCGGCCGCGCTGACCCAGGAAAGCCGCACGATCGTGGGACAGGGCGGCGAGATCGTGAGCCAGCTGGTGACCACCATGCACGGCATCGACGAGAGCTCGCGCAAGATCGCCGACATCGTGTCGGTGATCGAGGGCATCGCGTTCCAGACCAACATCCTCGCGCTCAATGCCGCGGTGGAGGCGGCGCGCGCCGGTGACCAGGGCAAGGGCTTCGCCGTGGTCGCGGGCGAGGTGCGCAGCCTGGCGCAGCGCACCACCCAGGCCGCCAAGGAAGTGAAGGGCCTGATCGAGGAGTCGGTGGGCCGCATGTCGGCGGGCTCGCAGCAGGCCAGCCAGGCCGGCGACACCATGCAGGACATCCTGCAATCGGTGGAGCGCGTGACCACGCTGATGGAGGAGATCTCGACCGCCTCGCAGGAGCAGGCGCAGGGCGTGGACCGCATCAGCTCGGCCGTCAACGAGATGGACGGCGTGGTGCAGCAGAACGTGTCGCTGGTGGGCGAGCTCTCGCACGTGGCCGAGCACCTGGGCGAGGAGTCCGCCGCGCTGGCACAGGCCATCGGGGTGTTCCGCACGCCGGCCAGCCGCCAGGCGCCCGATGCGGTGGCCTTGCGCACGCAGGCCCGCACGGCGCGGCTCGCGCCCGGCGCAGGCAACCGGCTCGCCCTGGCATCGCCCGCGCGCGACTGAGCGCGACCCAAGGCGCGGCGGTTGCGGCCGCAACGGCCATCCTCGGGATGGCCGTCGTGCTTGCGGGAATCAGGTGGCGGGCAGCAGGGGCCGCACCGCGGGCGCGGCCTGCTGTCGCAGTTGCCAGAGGTCGTGGTCGGCCTGGCGCGCCAGCCAGTCGCGCGCCGCGCCCGCGCCGGCCTGCTCGAGCCGCAACGCGAGCTCGGCGCTGATTCCGGCCTTGCCGTTGAGCACGCGCGAAAGGGCGACCCGCGACATGCCCAATCGCCCGGCCGCGTCCGTGACGGACAGGGCGGCGGGCTCGATCACTTCGACACGCAGGGTTTCGCCGGGATGGACGGGACTGTGCATGGGCAAGCGGCTCCTGGAAAGGAAACGGTGCGGTTTTCGTCGTGTCCCGACAGTTTGTCGGGACGCGCGCCTGGCGGGACTAGAATGAGACGGCGTTTTCAATCATGACGCGGCTTACTCAACCGATCCGGAACGGCAACGTGGCGATACCCTATCTGCGAGCGCTGACCGCCCTGCAGCGCAGTCCCGAGGCCAACCGCCATCTCGCCTACATCCTGAGCACGGTCGCGGGCGCCGTCAACGCGGGCGGTTTCCTGGCCGTGCAGCAATACACCTCGCACATGTCGGGCATCGTATCGAGCATGGCCGATTACCTCGCGCTGGGCAGCCTGATCGTGGTGTTGCAGGGGGCGGGGGCGCTGATGTCCTTCGTGGCCGGCGCGGCCGCCTCGGCGTTTCTCATCAACCTGGGCCGGCGCGCGCACCTGAGCAGCGGCTATGCGCTGCCGCTGGCCTTCGAGGCGGCGCTGCTGCTCGCGTTCGGCTTGCTGGGCGCCAATCTGGAGCAGCATCGCTGGCTCTATCTGCCCGTCACCGTGATGCTGCTGTGCTTCATCATGGGTCTGCAGAACGCAATGATCACCAAGGTCTCTCGCGCCGAGATCCGCACCACGCACATCACGGGCATGGTCACCGACATCGGCATCGAGCTCGGCAAACTCTGCTACTGGAACGTGGCGCAGGTGGACGACCCGGCGCTGCACGTGCGCGCCGACCGGGCCAAGCTGCGGGTGCTGACCACGCTGGTGATGCTGTTTTTCGCGGGTGGCGTGGGCGGTGCGTACGCCTTTGCGCATTTCGGCTTTGGCGCGACCCTGCCGCTGGCCGGCGCGCTGGCGCTGCTGGCCGCGGTGCCGATGGCCGACGACCTGCGCCAGGGCTGGCGCTGGGGTCGCCGCTAGCGGGCGGCCGGTCCGGGCTCAGTGCAGGTCGGGCCAGAGCTCGTTGGGGTGGCCGACCTCGATCACGCCGCCCTTGAGGTCGTCGCGCAGGGCCGCGGGCACGGCCTGGGCCAGGCCCACGCGCACATAGGCCTGGCGACCCTCGTCGTCGAGCGCCACGAAGCCGAAGCGCTGCAGCGCGGTGTAGACCAGGTGACGCAGCGGGTCGTCGAGCTCGGCGGCCTCGAAGCCGATGGTGTCGACGGCCATGCCGTCGGCGCTGTCGATCCAGGCCAGGCGCGCCACGTTGCCGTCGGCAAACAGGACCTCGAAGCGGTCGTCGATGTGCGTGATCTCGCCATAGGGCGCGAACAGCGCCAGCACGTCGGTCAGGGCCGCGACGGGCGCGCCGGAGAAGCGTTCGAGAAAGACGTTGGTCGACATGATGGCCTGCGCGTGGAGAGAACACCGCATTTTCGCACAGCGCCGCGCCGGTTTGATCCGGGCGCATGAGCGCGGGTATGCTTGCCCCTCTCTGCCCGCCGCCGCGCCATGGCGCGGGCGCGTCCACCTTCCTCCCGCCTCTGCCTCCGATGATTGCCATGCTTCGCGCCGCCTGGCGCGCCTTCGTTCTCAAGCCCTTGCCCATGCAGGGCTACGACTACTCGCCGGTGTACTCGGTGCTGGCGGTCAGCCTGACGGCGTTCCTGAGCGCCGTGAACGAAACCCAGGCCGGCCTCGAGGCGGCCGCGCAGCGCGGCGTGCCGGCGGCGGCGCTGGCGGAGCACGCGAGCCTGCTGCCGTATTTCACGGCCACGGAGCTGGCGGCATCGTGGGGCGCGACGCTGATGATCTGGCTGGTGATGTATGGCTGGCTGCGCGTGGGCGGCCGCTGGAACGGCGAGGGCAGCCTGTTCAACCTCATCGCCGCCTCATCGATCGTGATCGAGGTCATCGCGATCGCGCTGACCGCGCTGGGCCTGCCCGCCAAGGTGGTGCTCGTGCTGCTGCTGTATTCGGTCTGGGTGCTTGCGAACGCCGTCGCGGGCGCGCTGCCACAGGTCGCGCGCAAGTATGCGCTGGTGGGCGCGCTGCTGTCGCTGCTGCCCGCCATGGTCGTGGCGGTGCTGGCCATGGGCGTGGCCGGCAGCATGATGCAGAACATGGCCGGCTGAGCCGGCGCCGCGCGGCTCAGGCCGCGGGCACGGGGCGGTTCGGGAACACGTTGAGCGAGAGGATCTCGTCGGGGTGCGCGGTCATGAGCAGGCTGACCATGCGGCCGTGCAGGATGCCGAACAGCTGCCAGTTGAGCGGCTCGTTGCCCGGCAGCAGATCGAGCAGCAGCAGTTGGCCGGTGCGCATCGTGCCCACGAAATAGGCGCGCTTGTCGTACTCGCCGGTCTTGGGGGCGTAGAAGACCTTGGTGGCGCGTTCGCTGTCGTCTTTCTTCCAGGTGCCGTCGCCGGCCACGGCGCCGTCGTCGATCCGGCCCATGTTGTCGCGGATGGTCTGCCACAGGGCGCGGGCGTCGGCGGTGTGCACCACTATCGTCATCGGGCGTTCTCCGTTGCGGTTCTGAACAGGCTGTTGATCTCTTCGTAGGCGCCCGCGCCGCGCACCAGCGGTTCGCTGCGACCATCGGCCAGGAAGGCCGACACCAGCGCACCCGCCTGCAGCCAGAGCGCCTGCGGCACCAATGATCCCATGCTCACGCGCCGCACGCCGAAGGCGCCCAGTTCGCCGACCGGCGGCAGCCCGGGCGTCGCGGCCAGAGACAGCGCGAGCGGCGTGCCGTCGGCCACGCTGCGCATCTCGAAGGTGTCGGTCAGCCCCAGCACGAACAGGCCATCGGCGCCGGCGGCCTCGTATTGCGCCGCGCGGCGCAGCACCTCGGCCACGCGCTCGCCCTGCGGGACCAGGTCGCGCGCATAGACATCGGTGCGGGCGTTGATGAACAGGGGCACGCCGCGCGTCTCGCCGGCATGGCGCGCGGCTTCGATCTTGCGCGCCAGCAGGTCGGGCTCGCTGGTGCCGTCCTGGATGTTGATCGCGATCGCGCCGAGGTCGATGAAGCGGGCCACCGCCTCGCCCACTTCTTCGGGCGTGCGGGAGTAGCCGCTTTCGATGTCGACCGAGATCGGGATCCGGATCACGCGCGCGATCAGCGCCACCTGGGCCAGGTAGAGGTGCATCGGCACGGTATTGCTGTCGGGGTAGCCCAGCGACCAGGCCACGGCGGCGCTGCTGGTGGCCACCGCCTGGGCGCCCAGGCTCTCGATCTGCGCGGCGCTGCCGGCATCCCAGACGTTGGGCAGGCGCAGCGGTTGGGCTTGCTGGTGCAGCTGGCGAAACACGGCGGCTTGCAGACTCGCGGACATGGCGTCTCCGTGGGGCCTGCCGGTGCTGCGCGAGGCGGCCCTGCTGTGGGGTGCGCACAGGGCCGGTTCACACTGAAGGGCGCCGCGCACCGGCGCTAGTGTATTGCCGCCTCGCTTTCCGTGGTGGGCTCGCACTCGATTCGGTTGCGGCCGAGCTGTTTGGCCCGATAGAGTGCGGCATCGGCGCAACGCAGGGTGCGGCCCTGATGGTCGGCGGCGCCGTCGCAATAGGCCACGCCCACCGAAATCGTGACCCGGCCGGCGCCCGGCGCCTGCGCCTCGACCGCCTTGCGCAGCCGCTCGGCCAGCTGGCACGCCTCCTGCAGGCCGGTCTCGGGCAGCAGGATCAGGAACTCCTCGCCGCCGGTGCGGCAGCAGAGGTCGCCGCCGCGCACCAGGTTGACCATGATGCGGGCCAGCCGCCGCAGCACCTCGTCGCCCTCGGCGTGGCCGTAGGTGTCATTGACCGCCTTGAACCGGTCGGCGTCGATCGCGAGCACCGAGAACGGCCGCCGCATCGTCTGCCACTCGCGCAGCGTGGCCTGCAGGCCGCGCCGGTTGAGCAGGCCGGTCAGGCCGTCGGTGAGGGTGACGCGATTGAGCGAGCCGATGCGTTCGTGCAGCACGGTCAGGGCGGTGAGGGCGGCGCGGCGCAGCTGGCGCACCTCGAAGTACCAGGCGCGCACGCCCTTGACCTGCTGGGGGACCTCCGGCGCCTCGGCGGCCTGCACGGCGTTGGCGAGATCGCGCAGCGGCTTGGAAATCAGGTAGGCCAGCCACCAGATCAGGGCCAACGCCACGATGGTCATGGGCAGGAGATGCAGGAACATCGTGCCCATCAGCGCGCCGGCCGGCGCCAGCGCGGCCGCCACCGGCCGCTGCGCCACGACGCCCCAGCCGGAGACGCCCACCGGCGCGTAGCCCGCGAGCATGGGCACACCGCGGCTGTTGATCAGTTCGCGCGCGCCGGCCTCGCCGCGCAGCACGGCCTCGATCACCACGTTGCCGTTGACCACCTCGCCCACGCGGTCCTGCTGCGCGTGGTAGAGGATGCGGTGGTCCTGGTCCACGACGTAGAGATACGAGCCGTCGCGGTAATAGTGCACGCCGAGCAGGGTCTGGAGCACGCTGTTCTGCTGCAGGTAGATGGTGCCGGCCACGTAGCCCTGGTAGCTGCCGTCGCCGCCGCGGATCGGGTAACTGATGTGGATGAGGAGGTTGCCGGCGGCCGACATGTAGGGGCGGCTGATGACCGGCGCCTGCGCGTCGAGCGCCTCGCGCGCGCCAACGGTGGAGAGCAGGGTGCCCACCAGGCGCTGCGAAATGCTCTCCGGCATGGCGGCGCGCACGCGCCCGTCGGAGCCCACCACGATGGTGGAATTGAAGGCCTGCTGCGCGTCGCGCAGCCGCGCCACCTCTTCGTTCAGGCGCGCGCCGTCGTCCATCGTATCGCCCAGCAGGCCGGCGCTGTAGGCCAGCCGCTGCTGCGCGGTGGTGAGGAACTGTTGGGTGTTTTCGGCGAGCTTGGCCGCGTAGCTGCGGTTGGCCTCGAGGGTGGCCTGCAGCAGCACGTCGCGCTGGATGCGGTACGTGGCCTGCACGCCATTGATGAGGGTGAGCACGGCGCTGACCACGGCGAGCGCCAGGATCAGTCGCAGCAGGTCCAGACGGAACAGCGACTTCAGGCGCATCGGCACGCGTCCTCGCTATGTGTGTCGGGGAAAAGGCGCCCTCATGATAAAGGGCATCCCGGCCGGCTTGCACGCATTTTCCGTGCCTGACCGGCCGTCCCTGACCGGCCGGTCAGGCGGGGCTGGTGAGGCGCGGCCGGTGAGGTACGGCCGGCCAGGCGCGGCGGGTGAGGTTCAGCGCGCGGGCAGGTCGGGCGTGAAGGTCAGCATGCGGTCGGCCTTCTGGCCCATGAACGATTTGAAGGCCGCGGCGGTCTTGGGCGCCGCCTTGCCCAGCACGATCACGTAGGCCACGTTGGGGCCGCGTCGCATCACGGCAACGATGCCGGCCGGATGGGTCTCGCGTTCGCCCTCGGCCGCCGACCAGGCCTGCACCTCTTCCTGCCAGCCCTTCAGCCCGTCGAGCGGCTTGAGCTGCAGGGCCTGCTTGAGCGAGTCGTCGCGCAGCTCGGTGCCGGTCTGGCGGAAGCGCGCGCGGGCCTGGGTGGCGTCGCGGTTGACGATCACGCCGGAGACGAGGATGAGGCCGCCGGTGTTCTGGTAGGCGTAGTTCAGCGTGTAGGGGCCGCCATCGGGCGGCCAGTTCTCGCGCACGTCGTTGACCTCGACCTTGCCCTGCTCCAGCGCAGGCAGCGCGTCCTTGGCGTCGGCGTGCAGGAACGCGGCCGCGTCGCGGGCATTGACCAGCACGTCGGCCGAGGCGTTGACCGCATTGAACGGCGCCATATGCGGCTCGGGCCGGTGGGGACGCTCGGCCCCGGGCTGGCCCGGGGCGCCCGCGGCGGCCGGCGCGGCCTGCGCCAGGGCCGGGCGCGCGCCGGGCGGGACGGTCAGCAAGAGGGTCAGGGCGGCGGCCAGCGTGGCGGTGGCGGTCTTGCGGGGCGATGGGTTGCAGGTCAATCGGTTGCAGGTCGACGGGTTGCAGGTCGACGGGTTGCGGACACAACGAATTTTCAGGAGCGGCATGGCGCGGGGCACGGCGGGCAAACCGTCATTGTGCGCCCGGTCGGGGCCGCGGCCAAATCGCCGCGCGGCAGGGGCCGGCCGAGCAGGCGCGACGGCCGGTCGAGCCGCTCGGGCGCAGGATTCAGGTCGGCAGGTCGGGGGCGGCGCCGGTCCACTGGGCGGCGAAGCCGTGGCGGAATGCCTGCATCCAGTCGAGCCGCGCCTGGCCGAGCGTGCGCGCGGCCTCGGTCTGCATGGTGGCCGGCAGGCGTGCCAGCTTGACCTCGATATGATCCAGCGTGTAGCGGGCGTCGTCGAGCGGGCGGTCGCGCGCCAGCGGATCGTCGGGATGCGCGATCGCGCGGCCGAGCGTCGCGCCGATGTGCAGCATGCGCGCCAGGCCCACCGGGCCGAGCGCATCGAGCCGGTCGGCATCCTGCACGATCCTGGCTTCGAGGGTGCGCGGCGCGATGCCGGCCGAGAAACTGTGGGCCGCGATGGCGTGTCCGACCGCATCGAGCCGCGACGCCGGAAAGCCCGCGTCGCGCAACGCCGCACAGGCCTTGTCCGCCGCAAGCGTCGATGCGCGGGCGCGATCCGGATGGTTCTTCGGCAGGTTCACGAGGTCGTGCAGATAGGCGGCCGCCATCACCACGAGCGCGTCGGCCTCGGCATGGTGGTCGAGGAGCGCGCGGGCATTGCCCCACACGCGTGTGAGGTGGGTGATGTCATGCGCGGCGTCGCCGTCGGGCTCGGCCGCGGCGAGGCGGCGCAGCACGGGCTCCCAGTGGGCGAGCAGGGCGGCGGTATCTTGCATCGAGCGAAACTCCTGTGGCGGGCGCCCAGCTTACGGCACGCCTCATCCGCGCGCAAAAAAGGAAACGCCGGCGCAGGGCGCCGGCGTTCGTACCGCACCGGGTGTGTTGCGAGACCCGGCTCTTGCCCCCAGGTATACAGCGGACCTGGGTCACTGCCCCGGGCGCGTGCTGCCTTCCCGGTTCCTGCCCGGACCCCCGATACGGCGGGATCCGGTTCCTGCTTACTTGACGGGCGGGTAGTCCAGCTCGCCGAAGGTGTAGGTGCCGTTCGCCTTGGCCTGGGCCAGTTCGGCGCGCACTTGCTCGCGGGTCACCGCGGTGCCGCGGTCGGCCTGGACGGCCGGGTAGGCTTCGCTTTCGCCGAAGGTGTAGGTGCCGTTGGCCTTCGACTGGGCCAGCTCGGCCTGCACTTGGTCACGGCTGGCGGCGCTGGCGTCGACCTGGCCGTACACGCCCTGGAACGGGACGTTGTTCGGCTCGATGTTTTGCGAGGCCAGAGCACCGGTGCTCAGGACAGCCATCGATAGGAAAAGGGCGCTGGTAAGGGTCTTCATGGTTTATTCCTCCGTTTCTCTTGGATCTGGGATCCGGACCCGGCGGTACATCCGTCGCAGTTCGTTGTGTGTTTCCCAATGACTGCATTGTGCATGTGCATTGACTAGGGATAAACCCGGTATTCCTGAAAAGATTATTCCACCAGACGATGTAATCAGAAGAATAAGTCATTAAGCTCCATTGTATGGCAAAGTGGTGTCCTTATGTTTCAATCGGTTGACACGTCACGATTGATCCCGTCAAAAATTGGGGACAAAATTGGACATCCCCACGCCGGGCACCGACGGCGACGATCTGTCACCGCCCCGGCCCGCGCAGGGCGCTAAGCTGGTCCTCATTGCGTGCCTGCCGGCGCGCTTCGACATCCCTCTGGTGCAAGAAAGGAGGCAGCAACCATGAACAGGTTTGGACGACATTGGCGCGCGCTGACGCTGGCGGGCGTGCTGGCCGGAGCGGTAGGGGCCTTATCGACCACGATGGTGGCGCCGGCGGCGGCCGCCGACGCGCTGGACGCCGCCGACCGGGACTTCATCGAACGCGCCGCCCAGGGTGCGCGGGCCGAACTGGCCGGCAGCCAGCTCGCCAGCGAGCGGGCGCAGAGTGCGGCCGTCAAGGCCTATGCCGAGCAGACGCGTCAGACGCTCACGCAGGCGCTCGACGGCCTGGACGCACTGGGCAAGCGCAAGGGCGTGACGGTGCCCGACGCGCCCTCGTTCAGCGGCAACGGCAAGCTGGCTGCGCTGGCCGAACAGGAGGGCGTGGAGTTCGACCGGGCCTACGCCCTGCGCTTTGGCGTGGTGGCGCACCAGGATGCATTGACGCTGTTCGCACGCACCGCGCTGCAGGGCAAGGATGCCGAGGTGCGGGCCTATGCGCAGGAGCGCATGCCGGCGCTGGAGGCGCAGCTCAAGGCGGCGCAGGCCTTGCAGGATCAGGTCGACCTGGGCAAGTGAACCCCGCACGCGGCACGCGGGGCTCGGCAAGCGGGCGCGCTTGCCGCTAGAATGCAGGCTTGCCGCCATTTGCCGCAAAGGAGGTCCGCGATGCCCATCACAACCAACAATCGTGCCGCGACGCTGTCGCCGGTGCATCTGGTGCGCGGACTCCTGCTGCCTCATGCGACGGTCGCGCCGCGACCGTCGCCGGCCCCAGTGCGTCGGGGCCGTAAAACGTAAATCCCGAGGCAGGGATCAGTTGCGCGGCGCCAGCGGCTTGCTGCCCGCCGTTTCCAGGTAGGCATTGACCGCCAGCGTCACCTGCGCCAGCGTGGCGCCGGTCAGGGGCTGCCCATCACCGCTCACCATCAGGCCTTCGGTGGACTGCAGAAAGGTCGCCACGAACTGTTCGCGCTGTTCGGCGGGCTGGGTGGCGATCAGGCTTTGCAGCACGGCTTCGGCCACGGCCTGCTTGGCCGCGATGCTCTGGATGGCCTGTGCAAGGGCGATGAGTACTTCCTGGTTATCCATGGTGATCCCGCGCCTGCGCGGCGCATAGTTGAAAACGAAAACCCGAGTGTACGGGCAAGGCCGCCTTCCGCGTCCGCGCCGTGCATCGGGCCGGGGCCCCGGGGCCCCGCAATCCGCAGGGCAGGATCCCTGCGCAATGGAGAGTGCCGCGCGTGGCGCGGCCAGCAGTCATATGGCCAGTAAACAATCGATGTTCCGCGGCCAGGCCTTCAAGGAGGTCCTGGGCTTCACCTTCAAACACTGGGCGCGCCAGCCGTTGCGCATTGTCGCGATCGCGCTGCTGGCGCTGGCCGCCGCCGCCGCCGACGTGGCGACGCCGCTGTTCGCCGGACGCCTGGTCGACGCGGTCGCCTCGGGCGTGGCGGCCGACGAGCTCGCCTGGCAGGCGGCGCTGACGGCGTTCATGACGCTGGCCGCGCTCGGGCTCACCGGCACGCTGCTGCGCCAGGGCGTCTACATGAACATCATCCGGCTCACGCTGAAGATGATGAGCGACATCGCCTCGCACGCGTTCTACCGGGTGCAGCGCTTTTCCAGCGACTGGCACGCCAACAGCTTCGCCGGCTCCACGGTGCGCAAGATCACGCGCGGCATGTGGTCGCTCGACCTGCTCAACGACACCTTGCTGATCGCCTTGCTGCCCTCGGTGGCGATGCTGGTGGGCGCCACGCTGATGCTGGGCGCGCACTGGCCCATCATGGGCGTCGTGGTGGGACTGGGCTCGGTGGTGTACGTGAGCGTCACCGTGTTTCTGTCGCTCGCCTACGTGGCGCCGGCGGCGCGCCTGGCCAACGCCTGGGATACCCGCATGGGCGGCGCGCTGGCCGACGCCATCAGCTGCAACGCGGTGGTCAAGGCCTTCGGTGCCGAAGACCGCGAGCAGCGCCGCCTGGGCTGGGTGGTCGGCAAGTGGCGCGCGCGCACCCAACGCACCTGGGTGCGCGGCACGCTCAACGGCGGCGTGCAGGGGCTGATGCTGGTGCTGATGCAGGTCGGCATGCTGGGCGCCGCGCTCTATCTCTGGGCCTCGAAGCAGGCCAGCGTGGGCGACATCACCTTCGCGCTCACCATGTTCTTCGTGCTCGAGGGCTATCTGCGCGACGTGGGCATGCACATCCGCAACCTGCAGCGTTCGGTCAACGACATGGAAGAACTGGTGGCCCTGGAGCGCCAGCCGCTGGGCGTCGAAGACGCGCCCGGCGCGACGGCGATCCGCATCGGCGCCGGCGAGATCCGGTTCGAGAACGTCACGTTCCGCTATGGTCCGCGCAGCTCGCCCCTCTACGAGAATTTCTCGATGCGCATCGCGCCCGGCGAGCGGGTCGGGCTGGTGGGCCATTCGGGCTCCGGCAAGACCACCTTCGTCAAGCTGATCCAGCGCCTCTACGACATCGACGGCGGCCGCATCCTGATCGACGGCCAGGACATCGCCACCGTGCGGCAGGGCTCCTTGCGCAGCCAGATCGCGATCGTGCAGCAGGAGCCGGTGCTGTTTCACCGCACCCTGGCCGAGAACATCGCCTATGCCCGGCCCGGCGCCTCGCGCGCCGAGATCGAGGGCGCGGCGCGCCTGGCCAGCGCGCATGAGTTCATCGCGCGCCTGCCGCAGGGCTACGACACGCTGGTGGGCGAGCGCGGCGTCAAGCTGTCCGGCGGCGAGCGCCAGCGCGTGGCGATCGCCCGCGCCTTCCTGGCCGACGCGCCGATCCTGATCCTGGACGAGGCCACCTCGAGCCTGGACAGCGAAAGCGAGATGCTGATCCAGCAGGCCATGGAGCGCCTGATGGAAGGCCGCACCACGCTGGTGATCGCGCACCGGCTCTCGACCGTGCGGGCGCTCGACCGCCTGCTGGTCATGGCGCACGGCCGCGTGATCGAGGAGGGCACCCACGCCGAGCTGGTGCGGCGCGACCAGGGCCTGTATCGCCGCCTGTTCGAGCGCCAGGCGCTCGAGCTCACGCGCGGCCTGGCGCTGGCCGACGGCGAGGACGAGCTCGACGCCGAAGACCTGGCGGAACCGGTGAGCGGGCCCGCGCCCTGGAATCGTTGAGCCGCACGGGGCGGGCCGCCCGCCCCGTGCGGCTCATTGCAGCGTCTGCGGCGCGTAGCCACCGCCGCGGCGCTGCCAAGCCCACACCGCGCCGAAGATCAGGATCAGGAGCGCCGGCAGCACGCTGAACTGCAGGAGTGCCTGCTGCGTGTCCGAGCGGTCCATGATGCGCCCCAGCACCGGCATCGCGACCATCACCGACAGCATGCCGGCGCCGCCGACGAGATTGAGCAGCAACGCGCCGCCGCGGGGGAACTGTTCGCTCGTGAGCGCCAGCATCGTCGGCCAGAAGAAGGTTTTGCCGACGCCGAACAGGGTTGCGCCCAGCAGCGCGATGGCGCCGGCCTGCAGGCTGTTCGGATCGAGCAGCGCGAGCGTCATCAGGCCCGCCAGCGCCAGCGCCGCGCTGCAGGTCAGCACCGAGAACGGCGAGAGCCGGTGCAACAGCCAGCCGGCCGCGTACTGGCGCAGCACGAACATCAGGCCCGCGGTGTAGACCAGGAACAGGATCGACCCATGGCTCAGCGCGGGCAATATGTCGGCCATGATCTTCGCGAACCACTGGTCGGGCGCGAGCTCGGTCGCGGCGGTCAGCCACATCACCGCGAACAGCAGGATGAAGGCCGGACGGCGCGCCTCGCGCAGCATCTGCATGCCGCTGATCTGCGCATGGACGCGCTCGGAGGCCGGATACCGCAGGGGCAGGATCAGGTAGAGATAAGCCAGGACGGGCAAAGCGACGCTCGCCAGGCGGACCTGCCAGCCGAGCCCGAGCCGGGCGAGCGTCCAGGCCGTGAGCCCACCCACGATCAGACCGCAGGGCCACCACGCGTGCAGCTTGTGGAGCATGCGCCGCTTGTCGTGGCGAAATAGCGTGGCGACGAGCGGGTTGGTCACGCCTTCGACGGCCCCCTGCGCGATGCCGGTCACCAGAAACCCGAAATACAGCAGGGTGGGGCCGGGAGCGTCGAAGACATGGACGGGTGAGGCGGCGCCGACGGCCGGCGCCGGCGCCCACAGGATCAGCGCGATCCCCGCCAGATATGCGGCCGCCGAAAACACGTGCAGCCGTTTCATGCCGACGAGATCCACGATCAGGCCGCTTGCGATGATGCCGAGCGTGAAGCCCCAGAATGCGGAGGACATGGTCATGCCGATCATGGCGTTCGACAGATGGTACGCGTCGGCGACGGGTTGCAGCACGTCGGCCCGGATCGAGAACATCATCGAGGTGGTCATGATGGACAGGCAGCTGGCGATGAAGAGACGGTGGGAGCTGGTCATTGGGCCTCCGGGGCGGGATCGATCTGGGCAAACAGGTACACCAGGCAAACACTGTCCAGCGGCATGACCGGATTGGTCCAGATCATGCGGGTGTGGCGGCCGCGTTCCGCGAACACGGCGGCGATCAGGTCGGAAGCGCCGTCCAGCGCTTCGGGATGGCGGGTGTAGCCGTCCACGACATTCAGCACGCCCTCCAGGCGGTAGATCTGCCGCACCCGCCACAGGTCGCCCACCGCGTCTTTCAACTGCGCGATCGCATTGAGTGCGGCCAGGCGGCACGCCGCGTAGCCCTGCGCGTGGTCGAGCTCGCGGCCGAGCCGGCCCCGGTACTGCAGGTCGCCGCCCAGCCATGGGAATTGCCCGGAGGTCATGAAGGTGTCGCCGACGATGGTCCAGGGCAGGTAGTGCCCCAGGGGCGGCGCGAGCGGGGGCAATTGCAGCGATAGCGCCGCGAGCCGGGTTTCAGGGGAGACGGGGGTGTTCATCGCAGACCTCCTTGGTCTTGCAGCCGGTGGGCGGGCGCGGGCGGACGGAGGGCGGCAGGCGTGGCCGCCCCGTCAGGCGCGTCTGCAGATAGCCACGCGGCGAGGAGCTCGGGATGGGCTGCGAGCCAGGCTGCGGCGGCCTGGTCGGCCGTCTTCGCCTCGCGGCTGATCGCATGGTCGAGCTGGGCCACGATGGGATTCGACAGCCGGATGCGGTCGAGCACGGCCAGGTGCGCGGCGGGCAGGGCCGCCACGCGGTCTTCGCGGGCCAGCAGCACCGCACGGTCGGTGCCGCCGAGCAGGCCGAGCGGATCGCGCAGCTCGCGGATGCTGTGGCGGGCGTGCAGGAACTGTGGGTGCCATAAAGGCACCACGATCCATTGCCCGGCCGCGCTGGCACGCTCGAAGGCGGTGAAGCATTCCTCCTGGGTGCCGGTCTGGAAACGGTAGCCGGCGTCGCTCAGGCCATACGCCTGCATCATCCGGATCGAGAAGCGGGTGATGCCGGCGCCCGGGCCGATGCCCTGGATCAACGGGATCATGCGGCTGCGCACCTCCGGCTTGAGCAGGTCCGCCACCGCTGCAACGACCTCGGCGGGCACGTAATCGGGCACGCCCCAGAGGGCGTAGGGTTCGTAGTGCAGGCCGAACGCGCGGGTGCGCACCACTTCTTCGACGCGCTGCCGGTAGACGCCGTGGCTGGACGGCAGCCAGGCGGATGCCACCATGTCGACGGCACCGCTGCGCAGTTGCGCAAACGCCTCCTCGTGCGGCGCGAAACTGCGGCTCACCTCGTGGCCGAGCCGGCGCAGGACCGCGCAGACCACGGCGGCGGTGGCTCGGTGGAAGGACAAGTCGATGACGCCGAGGTGGATCGGCCGCGGCGCGGCTCCCGGGGGGGCCTGGGTGGGACGCGGGCCGTTCATGCCGTCATCTCCGGCGCATCGAGTCGTTCGCCCACGACCCGGTCGTCGGGCGAGAAGGGGAAGATGAGCTCGATCGTGATGCCGTTGGGATCCTCGAGGAACACCTGGTGCTCCGCCACGTCGGGCACGACCCGTTCGCGGAAGGGCTGCCCGCACGCCAACAACCTCTCTTGCATCGAGGCCAGTCCGCTCGCCCGCAGCGAGATGTGATCCAGGCGGCCTGCGCCCTTGCAGGTGCCCTTGCCGGCGCCGTTGCCCGTATCGCGCTGCCCGAGGTAGGCGATCAGTTCGGCCTGGCCTTCCGGCGCGCCGACCAGGTGCAGGATCGGGCGGCCGTCCGCGTACAGCCAGGCGCCGGGGAACGCGAATCCGGGACGCTGCCCATGCGCCAGGCCAACGACCTCGTGATAGAACCTGGCGCTGAGCTCGACGTCCGGCGTGCGGATGGTGAAATGATCGATGCCGAGGATTGTCATGTGATGTCTCCAGAAGAAATCACTCGAGCGCGGGGGGTGTGGCGGCCGGTCGGCAGACGCGCGTCGAACCGGGCCTTATTTATCGAGTGATAAAAAAATTATCAGTTGATAAATTGCTACCATCAATGGGCCGGCAGTGGCGCCAGGGGAAAGCATGATGAAAGTCACCAAGAATTCGGACCGAGTCGATGCGGTGACCCGCCGCGTGAACCTGTCCGCGGCGGACCGGGAGACTCAGATCGTTGACCGCGCGATCACGCTGTTTGCGCAAAAGGGGTTTGCCCTCACGACGCGCGAGCTCGCCGCCGGCCTGAACGTCACCCAGCCGCTGCTGTACCGCTACTTTCCGAGCAAGCAGTTATTGATCGAGAAGGTCTACGAGCGCGTATTCCTGAGCCGCTGGGATCCGGCCTGGGAACGGATGCTGGCAGATCGCAGCGTGCCGTTGCGGCAACGGCTGGTGAGTTACCTGACGGATTACACGCGGGCCATCCTGCATGGCGAGTGGGTGCGCATCTTCCTGTATGCGGGGCTGCAGGATCCCACGCTCAACCAGCGCTACCTGAAGCTGCTCCATGAGCGCGTGTTCGCGCTCATCATCAAGGAGCTGCGCCACCACAATGGCGAGACCGGCCGGCTGGGCACGCGGCAGAGGATGCTGGACACCGAGGTGCTTTGGGGCTTCCACAGCAGTTTCTTCTATATGGGCGTGCGCAAGTGGGTCTACCAGTTGCCGGTACCCGACGATCTGGACGAAGTCATCGGCCACCGGGTGGATGCGTTCTTGAACGGCGTATCGCGCGGGAAGGGTGCGGCGGCCGAATGAGCCGGGTGGCATGCACCCCGCTGGTCGAGCCGGCGGGAGGGCTTGGGCGGCAGGGAGACGACCTGCCGGGCCGGACCGGGCTTTCGGCCCGGGCACGCCGGATGCTTGTGCAGGGGGATGCCGATGGCTATGTTGGAGGCCGTCGTGCCGCCACGGAGGAGCCCCATGAACCGCCCAAATCCCAATGGAGAACCGCAGCCGCCGAGCCGTCCCGACCCTGTGCGCGTGCTGCGCGGACGCAAGGCATCGCGTGGGCCGGCCTGCCGGGCCCCCGCACGGGGGCGAGGCGGTCGCGAGACCAGGCGCGACGCGCCGGGCGAAGGGCAGGGCAACGGCGATCGCACCGCGCCGGCCGCGGGCGGCCAGCGCAAGCACGGCCACTTCTTCGACCGGTTCGCGCGGACCGTCACGCGCTGGACGGGTTCGCCGATTGCCTTCGGCCTGGCGCTGGCCGCGATCGTGGTGTGGTGTGTGACCGGTCCGGTCTTCGGCTATTCGGAGACCTGGCAACTGGTGGTCAACACCGGCACCACGATCATCACCTTCCTGATGGTGTTCCTGATCCAGCAGAGCCAGAACAAGGACAGCCAGGCCGTGCACCTCAAGCTCGACGAGCTGCTGCTGGCGCTACGCGGCGCCGACGACAGCCTGGTGGACGCGGAGGACCTCGACGAGGACGAGCTGCGGCGGCTCGCCAGCCACTACGAGCAGATGTCGCGCCACGTGCAGGGCCGGCTGGCGCGCCTGGGCGGCGAGCCGGAGCGCGGCGCCGACTGAGCGCGTTCAGGACAGCGGCACGGCGGTGGTATAGAGCACCTGCTTGAGCGCGAAGCTCGACCGGATGCTCGCCACGCCGGGAATGCGCGTGATGTGCTCCACGATCAGCCGCTCGAGCGCGTCCACGTCGGGCACCAGCGCGCGCACCAGATAATCGGCGTCGCCCGACATCAGATAGCACTCCATGATCTCCGGCAGCACCGCGATCTCGCGTTCGAACACGTCGAGCGCGGCCTTGCGCTGCTTGTCCAGCGAGATCGAAATGAAGACGTTGACCTTCAGGCCGAGCTTGCGCGCGTTGAGCAGCGTGACGCGACGGTCGATCAGGCCGTCGGCCTCGAGCTTGCGGACCCGCGCCAGGCAGGGCGAGGGCGACAGATTGACCCGCTGCGCCAGCTCGACATTGGTGAGGCGGGCGTCGCGCTGGAGTTCGTTCAGGATTCGTATGTCGGTGGCATCCAGGGAGATGTCCAGCATATCGTGCCTTTCTATTGAGTTAAAACGATTCGGCTGTGCTGTTATAGGGCTGCCTGGCAGTGTATTGCAGCTACAAGTGCGGCGCCACCCCCGATAGACTTTGCGCTCGTATCCTGGGCCGTATCGGACGGTCCGCAAACGCGTTCGGTAGTCTTCGATGGCACAGCAGCAAAGTGTGTGGGGCAGGTTCGGTCCGTTGGTCGGGGCCGTGGCGATCTGGGGCGGCAACTGGCCCGTGATGAAACTGGGGCTGGGCCACATGAGCCCGCTCTGGCTGGCGGCCAGCCGCTTTGCGTCGGCCGCGCTGCTGAGCGTGGTGGTGCTCGCCGTGCTGGGCCGGCTGCGCCGGCCCACGCGTGCCGAATGGCCGCTGGTGGCGGGCGTCGGCCTGCTGCAGATGGGGGCCTTCACGGCCCTGGCGCTGTGGGCGCTGCAGTATGTGCCGCCGGGCCGCGCGTCCATCATTGCCTACGCCACCTCGATCTGGGTGATCCCTTTGTCGTCGCTGCTGCTGCGCGAACGCCTCAACGGCGTGCAGTGGGTCGCCACCCTGCTGAGCTATGCCGGCATCGGCGTGATCGTGGCGCCGGCGTTCTCGCCCTGGCAGCCCCAGCTCGTCGTCGGGCTCGCCATGCTGCTGGGCGCGTCGTTCGCCTGGGCCTGCAACATCATTCAGTTGCGCGCACAACGGCATGTGCGGCTCGGCGCGGAGATGATTCCGTGGCAGACCGCCGTCGCCACCGTGCCGCTCCTGGCGCTGGCCTGGCTGCATGACGGCGCGCCGGCCTTTCTCGCGGACGCCGCGGTGTGGCCGCTGATCGCCTACACCGGGCCGCTCGCCACCGCGCTGACCTTCATCGTGGTGCTCGGCATGACGCAGCGCATGCCGCCGGTGGCCACCTCGATTGCGATGCTGTGCGTGCCGCTCATCGGCCTGCTCATCTCCGCCCTGGTGTTTCAGGAGCGCCTGTCGGGCGACCTGATCGCCGGCCTCGCGCTGATCGCGGCCAGTGTGCTGGTGTCGGCGCTGGGCGGACGCCTTCCGCGCCTCGGCGCGCTGGCGCGCAGCGCCGCCTGACGGGCGGCTGTACATCAGGATGTCATCAGAATGTGACGGCACACGGCCGGAAAGTGTGCCCGCGTGTAGCAGGCACGCGGCTTGCAGACACATCCGGTAGTTTTTGCAGCGCTAATGTCGCCGTGCTGTAGTGGATTGGCACAAAGGGCTTGATAAGGTTGTTTCACACACAACCACAGGGAGAGCCCCCATGTTCAAACACAATTCCGGTCTGCGCCGTGGCGGTCTCGCCGCCGCAACCGTTGCCCTCGCCGGGCTGGTTTTCACGGGTTGCACGACCACCAAGCCGCACGACACCGGCACGGCGACCAGCCAGCGCCAGGAGATCAACTCCAGCGCCGACGCCGCACTGAGCAAACTCTACCAAGCCTCGCCGCAGGCCAAGGAACTGGTCCAGCGCGCCAAGGGCGTCCTGGTGTTCCCGTCGGTCGTGAGCGCCAGCTTCGTGGTCGGCGCCCAGCACGGCAAGGGCGTGTTGCGCGTGGGCGGCACCAACGCCGGCTACTACAGCACCACCGCCGGTTCGGTCGGCTTCCAGGCCGGTGCCCAGTCCAAGGCCGTCATCCTGCTCTTCATGACCCAGGACGCGCTCGACAAGTTCCGCAACAGCAATGGCTGGACCGCCGGCGCCGACGCTTCGGTGGCCGTGGCCAACATCGGTGCGAATGGCCGCATCGACACCAACACCGCGCAGCAGCCGGTGGTGGGCTTCGTGCTGAACAACATGGGCCTGATGGCCGGTGTGTCGCTCGAAGGCGCCAAGATCAACAAGCTGGATCTCTGATCGGCCTGTGATCGCCACAGCCGTCCGCATGGCGGGCGGCTTGCAAGGGCGGCGTGCCGCGCCGGCGCGCCGTCGCAACACTCCCGTCGCCGGGCGGGACCAGAAGGAGAGATGCAATGAGCGTGGATCGTGCAGCAGGAAAAGTGAAAGAACTCGTGGGCCGCGGTGAGGAAGCGTTCGGAGATGCGTTCTCCGATTCCGACGCGCGTCTGCGCGGCGTGGCCCGCCAGGTCGAGGGCAAGGTGCAGAACGCCTACGGCGCCGTGGCCAACAACCTCGATGACGTGGCCGACTCGGTGACGACGCTGGTGCGCCGCCATCCCGTGGGCGCCGTGCTCGCCGTGGGCCTGGTGGCCTATCTGCTGGGCCGCGTGCGCGGCAGCTTCGGTCGCGACTGAACCCGCGCGACGCAAGAAAAAACCCGCCAGCCGGCGGGTTTTTTCGTTGAGGCCACGGACGGCGCCGCGATGCGGGCGGTGCGCAGCGCCAGCCGTGCGCGATGCGCAGCGTTGCGGGCGCTCGGGGCCCCGCCAGACTCACTCGAAGCTTTGCATCAACAGAATGCTCACGGGCAGGATGAGCAGGAAGGCGAACGTGGATCCGCCCAATGCGGCCGACACGCGCGCTGGCGTCTCGCTTCCGGCGAACCGGATGGTTGCCACCAACAGGGCCACGATGGCCAGGATCACCAACAACGAACAGACTGCGACATAGGTCATGTTGCCTCCGACTTCACCCGAGGGGATGAATGGTTCTGATGCGGATCGATGCCTGATGCTTGTGCTGCTGTGCTGCTGTCGAACCCAATCTACGCCCCCCTGCGACAATTTGTCGCTAGGGTTTTCCAGGGGGCGGCGGGGTGGCAGAAACCGGTTGCGGCCGCAACATTGCCCTGCAGCACGGGCGGGCGCGCGAGCTGCGACGGGGCTCGCGCGGCAACGAAGGCGGACGCGCTTGTGCGCCGCGCAACGCGCGGCGAGGCAACGGCTGGTCACACTTTGCATGGGGTTGCGCCGGTCAGGGCGACGGGCGAGTGTCGGCACACGGCAACGCGCGCCAGGCCCGACGGGTGTGCAGGCCCCGTGTAGCGCGCCGGTGCGTTTACCCGCATTAAGAAGGCCGTGCGGCTTGCCGTAGACCAGACAAGGGGCCGCGTCGCGCCCGTTGATGCAAGCATGCCGGCATGCGACGTGCGAACACGGCCAAGGGGGGGCGCTGGAGCGGTGAGTGACGAGGTAGCGATGCGTGGCAGTGCGCGGGGCGCGACCATCGATGCGCGAAGGCGGGGCACAAATGAAGAGCGCCCCAGCTCGCGGATGAGTCTGGGGCGCTCTTGCCGGCCCACGCACGCATTGGGTGTCAGCGGCTCCGGCAAGTTCAATTTATTGCTGTGGCCATGCGCGTGCAAGCAGAAAATTGTTTCAGCCGATCACGAGCGGCGCGACGGGGGCATGGTATGTTCTACGCTGATCACATAGAGGTATAAGCGTTCATGGCAAGCCCCCAGATTCAACAAGGTGAATTGGCCTATTGGCTGCAAGTGCTGGCCGAGCACCAACAGGGGCGAGGCCTGGAAACCGAGGTGCCCGAGAAATTCATCGAAGCGCTGATTACGCTGCGATGCATAAGCAGATCCGAAGACGGCCAGCTGGTGTTGACGGAGAAAGGCAAGCTGGCATTGCACATGGAGGGGCCGGGCGCAATCCACCGGCAATAGGTTCACGCATCGCTGAACACACTGTTGCGGGTTGCGTGCCAATAGCGGTTGAACTTGCAGGCATTGGGACAGTCCAAGTAGTAATGGCGGCGATTTGACCGCCACGAACATGCGGGCCATCCGGCTCGTGTGCAGCAGTAATTCGACTGGGAGGACGCCATGCAGCATCGTGACCAGGAAGTACTGATCGACGTATCGACGGCAGCCATGGACACTGGCGGATACGGGGTCTTGCTCACCGTGACCGCCGAGGGCGGTACCGAGGTCGACGCAGCCTTTTCTTACCTGGGCGCCTGCGACTCGCTCGACGAGGCTCGCAATCGCGCCGAGGCCTTCGCGCAGGATTGGCTGCGCGAAAACATCTACCGCTGACCATCTTCCCACCCCATCAGGAATGCCGCGTTCGCGCGGCATTCTTGCTTTTGGGCCGGCGCCAGTCGCGGCGCCCGGCGGTGCGCGGCGATCTGCGGTATCGTGCCGGGTATGCGCGCCGCCCACGCCTTTGGCGGCCGCGCCCGTCGTTCCCGAACCTCGCGAGTCGCGCCTTCGTATGCCTTCCGCCTTGCCCCTCTCCGCCGCTGCACCGCTCGCGGCAGCGCTCCGCCAACACTACGCCGAGATCATCCTGCCGGTCTGGCAGCAGGCCGGATGGAACGACGCGCTCGGGCTGGCGCACGAATCGCTCGATGGCGTGACCGGCGCCGCATTGCCCGACACCCGTTATCGCGCCATGGCCTGCGCGCGCCAGCTCTACGTGCATGCGGTGGCACCCGGCGCCGCGGCCGCCGCGCACGCGGCAACGCTGTTCGCCTCGCTGCAGCAGCGCTTTCGCAATCCGCAGGATGGCGGCTGGTACTACAGCATCGATGCGGCGGGCGCGCCGCTGGATACGACGCAGGATCTCTACACCCACGCCTTCGTGGTGTTTGCCTGCGCCGCGTGGCTGGCCCGCAGCCAGAACCCCGCGGCGCGCGAGCTGCTGCTCGCCACCGCGCAGAACATCGAGGCGCAGTTCCGGCGCGCCGACGGCCATTACGTGGCGGCGCTGTCGGCCGACTGGCGCGCGGTGCTGCGCGGGCCCGAGCAGAACCCGGTGATGCACCTGACCGAGGCTTATCTGGCCGCGGCCGCCGTGGCGGAGCCGGCCTGGTTCGCGCAGCAACTGCGGCGCGTGGTGCAGGGCGTGGCGGATCTCTATCTGCACGCGCCCGCGCTGTGCGTGGCGGAGGCGCCGCTGGGCACGCCGTCCAACCGCATCGAGCCGGGCCATCAGTTCGAATGGTTTGCCTTGCTCGACAGCGCGCCCGACGTGTTTGCCGGGCTCGAGCTCGAGGCCGCGATCGCGCGCGGCGCGGCGTGGGCGCGCCAGCATGGCGTGCGCGCCGACACGCATGCGGTGGTGGCGGCCCTCGATCTGGACGGCGCGGTGCGCGACCCGGTCGAGCGCGTCTGGGCCCAGACCGAATACACGCGCTACCTGGCGCTCATCGGCGACGGGCACGCGCTGACGGCGCAACTCGGCGCGTTGCGCGCGCGCTTTCTGCATGCGCGTGGCTGGCACGAATGCCTGGACGCGGCGGGGCAGGTGGTGCGCCCCGACATGCCGGCGACCACGCCCTATCACTTCGCGACCGGATACGCGGCGCTGCCCTGAGCCGGGCGGCACTGTTACTTTAAAGTCGCACTGCGTTACTTTCGCGGTCGTAAAACGTTACCGCAACAGCTGATGGGTCGAAATCCCTTACAATTTGGCAATTATTGTGAAGGGAGCGAGCCATGAGTGTGATGTGTCCTGCGTGCCAGGCGATTTACCCTGGGCAAGCGGGTGTGCAGCCGCACCACCGTATGGGGCACCAAGGTTTCACCAGCCCGACCCAGAAGGGTCGCGAGGAAAACCGTGAAGACCATTTCCGTTGCATCGAGTGCGGCGCGAAGTGGTTGCGTGAAACCGACAAGTGGGGCGTGGACCTGGGCTTTCGCCTGGCACCCTGACAAGCCTGATGCGCGGGCAGCTTGCACGTTGGGCTGCCATCGCATCCGGCTTGGGTTGCGCCCACCGCATCGCGCGATCCGCGCCGCGCAACCAGCCCCCTCCCCATGATCCATGCCTGCCGGCCACGCGTAAGCGTCGGGCCGGCATTGTCGTTGGCCGCTCGCCTGCGCGCCATTAAGTTTGCCCGGCTGCCTGCCGTTAAGCATGGATTACGGCGTGGCCGGGCATGTGGTGGACGGAGGGCGTGATGGCGGAGAAAGTGATCAACGATTTCGCACTGGTGGCCTATGCGGTGCCGCCGGAGCACGGATCGCCGCCGCGTGCCTTCATCGAAAGCCGCCGCGTGCCGCCCAAGGCCGATCCCAAGGCGCAGAAGGCGGCCGAAGCGGCGGAGGGCGAGTCCGCGGAAGACGCGGAACTTGTGGCCGCGCCCGAACCGGAAGAGCCCCTGGTGTTCGAGATCTTCGTCACTCGGCGCTTTCGCAGCACGGTGGAGGCGATGTCGGCCGCGCGCAACGCGCTGGACCGGGTGCGCAGCGTGGACGAAGAGGGCGTGCCCGACCCCTTGCCCGAGTGAACGTCAGGCGGGCGCCGCCGCGTCGGGCGCCGGTGCGTCGGCCTTGACCGGCTGGATCTTGCCCGCGGGCAGCCAGTAGACGGCGCGGCCCTGGGCCTCGTCGCGTTCCTCGACCTGCAGTGCCGTGAGCTTGCTGCCGCGGCAGGCCCCGCCGGCGCACAGGCCGGTGTCGGGGTGATAGGTGGCGCCGTGCCAGGCGCACATGATGAGCGCGCCGTCGCGCGTGAAAAAGCTGTTTTCCCAGTCCATCTCGACGCCGACGTGCGTGCAGCGGTTCAGATAGCCGAACACGCGATCCTGGTAGCGCACGAAGAACACCGTGGTTTCGTGGGTGCCGTCGGTGGCGGGCACCTTCACGCCGAGCCCGCCGTTGACGAGGTCGGCGGCGGCACAGACGCGCTGGGCGGGGGTATCGGACATGGCAAAACCGGCGTGGGAAAAGGAACAGACGCCAGTGTACCGGCTGGATGATGCGGCGCGTCCCGGCCGGGCGCGCCGCCTCTGGCGAGCGCGGCCTCAGGCCTCGTCGGCCGGCACCGGCTCGTCGTTGCCCGTACGCGCGTTTTCCTGCTGCCGCGCCCACATTCCGGCGTAGATGCCATTCCTGGCGAGCAGCTCGTGGTGGCGGCCGCGCTCCAGGATCTGCCCGCCGCCCAGCACGAGGATCTCGTCGGCATAGGCGATGGTGGACAGGCGGTGCGCGATGATGAGGGTGCTGCGCCCGGCGCTGACCTCGCGCAGGTTGGCCTGGATCTCGCGTTCGGTGTGCGTGTCCAGCGCGCTGGTCGCCTCGTCGAACAGGAAGATGCAGGGATTCTTCAGCATGGTGCGTGCGATCGCGACGCGCTGCTTTTCGCCGCCCGAGAGCTTCAGGCCGCGCTCGCCCACGATGGTGTCGTAGCCCTCCGGCATGCTCATGATGAGCTCGTGCACGTGCGCCAGGCGGGCCGCCTGCTCCACCTCTTCCTGGGTGGCGCCGGGCCGGCCATAGGCGATGTTGTAGCGGATCGTGTCGTTGAACAGCACGGTGTCCTGCGGCACCACGCCGATGGCGGCGCGCAGGCTGGCCTGCGTGACCTCGCGCAGGTCCTGGCCGTCGACCCGGATCGCGCCGCCGTCCACGTCATAAAAGCGAAACATCAGGCGCGCGATGGTGGACTTGCCGGCGCCGGACGTCCCGACCACCGCCGCGGTCTTGCCGGCCTCGATGGTGAAGCTCACGCCCTGCAGGATGGGGCGACGCGGGTCGTAGCCGAACGAGACGTCGCGGAATTCGATGCGGCCGCCCTGCGTGACCAGCGGCTTCGCGCCGGGCGCGTCGGCCACCTCGCGGTCCTGGCCCAGCAGCTCGAACATGCGTTCCATGTCGATCAGGGCCTGCTTGATCTCGCGATAGATGAAGCCGAAGAACGACAGGGGGTCGTAGAGCTGCAGCAGATAGGTGTTCACCAGCACGAAATCGCCCAGCGTGTAGCGGCCGTCGGCGATGCCGCGTGCCGCCATCCACATCACGAGCGTCAGGCCCACCGAGATGATGACGGCCTGACCGATGTTGAGGATCGACAGGCTCACCTGGCTGCGCACGGCGGCGCGTTCGTAGGCGCGCAGCGAGGTGTCGTAGCGGCGCGCCTCGTGTTCCTCGTTGCCGAAGTATTTGACCGTCTCGTAGTTGAGCAGGCTCTCGATGGCCTTGGTGTTGGCCTGCGAGTCCATCTCGTTCATCTCGCGGCGGAACTTCGCGCGCCACTCGGTCACGATCAGCGTGTAGGCCAGGTACAGGGTCACGGTGGCGCCGGTGGCGAGCGCGAGCCAGCCGTCGAACAGCTTCCACAGCACCACGCAGACCAGCCCGATCTCGAAGAACGTGGGCAGCACGTTGAACAGCAGGAACGTGAGCAGCGTCTGGATGCCCTTGGTGCCGCGCTCGATGGCGCGGGTCAGGCCGCCGGTCTGGCGCGCGAGATGGAAGCGCAGGGCGAGCGCGTGCAGGTGGCGAAAGATCTGCAGGCCCACCGCGCGGATCGCGTGCTGCGCGACCCGCGCGAACACCGCGTCGCGCAATTCGGAAAACAACAGCGACAGGACCCGCGCCGCGCCGTAGGCCAGGATCAGGCCCAGCGGCACGGTGACCGCGCCCGGCGCGCCCGCGCTCAGCGCGTCGATGGCCGACTTGTAGAGGATCGGGGTGTAGACCAGCGCGGCCTTGGCGATGAGCAGGCTCAGCACGGCCAGCACGACGCGCAGCTTCAGTCCGGTCTCGCCCTTGGGCCAGAGGTAGGGCAGCAGGGTGCGCAGCGTGGCCAGGTTGCTGCGGGGTGGCGTGGGATCGGTGGCGGACATGGGGGTGGATGCGCGCCGCGCGCCGGGCGGCGGCAAGGATGGAAGAAACCGAAGCATTATCCAGCACCCGGCTGTCAGGCAGTCGAATGCCCCCACGCGGCAATGTGCGGTCGGGAAGGGCGCCCGCCCGTCGCCCGTGGCCGGCCAATGCATAATGCCGGGCTTGGCGGACAGGGTGGATGAGAGCGATGCAACAGAGTAGGGTGGCGGCCAACGGGCTGGACGGGGCGCGCCGGCGCATGGCGGTGCTGACCTGCACCCTCGGGGTGTTGTTCACGGTGATGGACGGGGTGATCGCGGCGGTGGCGCTGCCCACCATCGCCCAGGATCTGGGCGTGGACGCGGCGCTGTCGGTGTGGGTCGTCAACGCCTATCAGCTGGCGGTGGTGATGGCGCTGCTGCCGTTCGCCGCGCTGGGCGAGATCGTGGGCTACCGCCGCGTCTACCTGGCCGGCCTGTGCCTGTTCGCGTTCGCGGCGCTGTGCAGCGCGCTGGCGCCGAGCCTGCTGCTGCTGACGGTGGCGCGCGCCTTGCAGGGGCTCGCGGCGGCCGGGGTGCTGAGCGTGAACCTGGCGCTGCTGCGCTATTCCGTGCCGCGCGAGCTGTTCGGCCGCGCCATCGGCGTGAATGCGACGGTGGCGGCGCTGGCATCCACCATCGCGCCGATCGCGGCCAGCGTGATCCTGGCGCTGGGCAGCTGGCACTGGCTGTTCGCCATCGGCGTGCCGGGGGCCGCCGCCGCCGCCGCGCTGGGCTGGCGTGCGCTGCCGCACAGCGATCGCCGCGACGTCCGGGTCGACGGAATCAGCGCGCTGCTGAGCGCCGCCACGTTCGGCGCCGGGATGCTCACCATCGTCAACGTCTCGCATGGCCTGGGCATGGTGGCCGTGCTGCTGCCGCTGGCCGTGGCGCTGGCCTGCGGCACGGTGCTGGTGCGCCGGCTGCGGCACGACGCCGCGCCGCTGCTGCCGCTGGACCTGCTGCGCATCCCTATCTTCCGGCTGTCGGTGCTGACCTCGCTCTGCTCGTTCTGCGCCCAGATGCTGGCCTTCGTCGGCCTGCCGTTCTATTTCCAGCTGGTGCTGGGCTTCAATGCGGTCGACGCCGGCCTGATGCTGTCGCCGTGGCCGCTGATGCTGGCCTGCACGGCCACCTTCGCCGGCCGCCTCGCCGATCGCCATCCGGCCGGCGTGCTCGGCGCGGCCGGGATGGCCATTCTTTGCGTGGGCATGCTGGCGTTGGCGCTGCTGCCGACGGCCACCTCGATCACGAGCGTGCTGTTGCCCATGGCGCTGTGCGGCCTGGGCTTCGGCCTGTTCCAGCCGGCCAACAATCGCGCCATGATCGGCGCCGCGCCGCAGACCCGCAGCGGCGCGGCCAGCGGCATGCTGGGCACGGCGCGGCTGCTGGGCCAATCGGCCGGGGCCGCCGTGGTGGCGTTTCTCCTGCATGCGTTCGGCACCGCGGGCGCGCTGGCCAGCGTCTATGTGGGCGCCGGCTTTGCCTTGCTGGCGGCGCTGGTGAGCATGAGCCGGATCAGGACGGGCTCGCGCTAGCGGGCAGCCGCTACGGCGCGCTCTGCGGGCCGTACAGCATGTCGCGCACGTCCGCCGAGGCGCCCAGGCGGCGCGCCAGCTCGTCGGCGCGCGCCAGCATGATGGCCGCGAACTGCTTCGCGTCCACCGTCTTCAGGCGCACGGAGGGCCCGGCGATGGTCAGCGCGCCGACGAACAGATCTTCGTTGCCCACGATCGGCGCCGACCACGACGACGTGTAGGGATCGCGCGCGCCGCACGAGAAAAAGGGCAGGGCGTCGTCGCCGCGCGGGCCGCCCTGGGCCCAGATGGCGAAGACGCGGCCGGTCGAGGACTTGTCGGGCGGCATCACGCTGCCGGCCAGCACCTGGCTGTGCAGGCCCTCGTGCGGCTGATGGCGGAACAGGCACAGGCGCTCGCCGGGCTGCTTGCCCTCGACGTAGTACGCCGCGCTCTCGCCGGTCTCGGCCGAGAGCCGCTCCAGCACGGGCATCACCACCGCCGACAGATCGAAGCTGCGCTCGTACACCCGCGCGAGGTAGAGCACGCGCGGCCCGAGCGCATAGCGCCCGTCGGCCTCGCGCAGCACGTAGCCGCAGCGCGCCAGCGAATTGAGCAGCCGGAAGATCGTGGTCTTGTGCAAGGGCAGCCGCGCCGTGAAATCGGCCAGCGACAGATGCTCGGCTCCGGGGCGGAAACAGTCGAGCACGCTCAGCGCCCGTTCGACGGCGACGACACCTTCATTTCCCACGCATACCTCCATGATCCGCTTGTTTGCTCGCTAATTGTACTGAGTACAACGACGTTTCGGAAAAATATAATGATGCCATTCGAACGCTGGAGACGGAAATGTCGGGTGCAATGCTGGTGGTGACGGCCCATGTGGGCGATTTCGTGTGGCGCTGCGGCGGCGCGATGGCGCTGCATGCGCGTCGTGGCGTGGCGGTACACCTTGTGTGCCTGAGCTACGGCGAGAACGGCGAGTCCAATTCGGCCTGGCAGGGCGACGTCAGCCGCGACGCGGTCAAGGCGCAGCGGCGCGCCGAGGCCGAGGCCGCGGCCGGCATCTTGGGCGTGCAGACGCTCGATTTCCACGACCTGGGCGACTATCCCCTGCCGGAGTCGGCCGACTCGGTGCGCCGCATCTCCGAGGTGCTGCGCCGGACCCGGGCCTCGGTGGTGTTGACCCATCCCGAGCACGACCCCTCGAACCTCGATCATTGCCGCACCTTCGAAATGACGCTGCGCGCGCGCATGCAGGCCATGGCGCCGGGCCACGGCAGCGACTTCGTGGTGCCGCCCCAGATCCTGTGCTTCGAGCCGCACCAGACCGAGCTGTGCGGCTTCAAGCCCAACGTGCTGCTCGACATTACCGAGGTGTGGGAACAGAAGTGGCAGGCCATGCAGGCGATGCCGACCCAGCGCAATCTGTGGGCCTATTACGAGCGGGTCGCGCAGCAGCGCGGCGCGCAGGCCGGCCGCCGCGGCAAGCACGCCGGCAACCGCTACGGCGAGGCCTACCAGAGCATCTTTCCCGCCGTCGTCTCGAGCCTGGTGGAGTGAGCGCCATGACCGATGTCTTTGCCGAAGGGCTGTGCAGCACGCTGCTGGCCGACGTGGGCGCACGCACGATGCGCGCGGCCATCAAGCCGCTGCGCCCGGGCTGGCTGTTGCGCGGCCGCGCGCTCACCGTCGCGGTGCCAGCCGGTGACAACCTCGCGATCCATGCCGCGCTGGCCCTCGCGCGTCCGGGCGACGTGCTCGTGATCGACGGCCAGGGCTATGCCGACCGGGCGCTGATGGGCGGCATCATGTGCGCCCAGGCCCTGGCCACCGGCATCGCCGGCGTGGTGATCGACGGGGCCATGCGCGACGCGGCCGAACTGCGCGCCGGCGGCCTGCCCGTGTTTGCCGCGGCGCTGTCGCCGGCCGGTCCGCACAAGGCCGGCGGCGGCCGGGTCAACCATCCGATCCAGTGCGGCGGCGTCACCGTCGCGCCGGGCGACTGGATCCTGGGCGACGACGACGGCGTGGTGGTGTTCGGCGCGGTCGAGAGCGCCGCCCTGGTCGCGGCGGCGCAGGCGAAGGGCGGGCTGGAGGCGCGCCGCATGGCGGCCATCGCGCGCGGCGAATTGCGGCCGGCCTGGCTCGACGCGGCGCTGGCCGGTGCCGAGATCGATATCGCGCCGGCCGGCTGACGCGCGCGGCGACGAAAAATAATCAGCGATAACCAACAGGAGGAAGACAATGTTGCTGAAACACGCAGTGGGGGCGATCGCCCTGATGGCGGGCCTCGTGCCCCTGGGCCAGGCCCATGCCGAGTATCCCGAGCGGCCGATCCGGCTCGTCGTGCCGTTCGCGGCGGGCGGCCCGGCCGACATGGTCGGCCGCGAGTTCGCGAAGTTGTTCGGCGACAGGCTCGGCCAGCCGGTCGTGGTGGTCAATGCGGGCGGCGGCCATGGCGTGCCGGCCCTCAACCAGGTGCTGGGCGCAGAGGCCGATGGCTACACGCTGCTGATGCCGGCCTCGGGCAACATGACCATCCCGTCCAAGGCCATGCAGGGCAAGGACGTGCTGACGCTGCTGGCGCCGGTGAGCCTGCTGACCGAAAGCCCGCACGTGCTGGTCGTGAACGCGGGGCTGCCGGTCAAGTCGGTGCAGGAGCTGATCGACTACGCGCGTGCGCACCCCGGCAAGGTCAACTTCGGTTCGGCCGGCGTGGGCGGCGTGGCGCATCTGGGCATGGAGCTCTTCAAGAACCAGGCCAAGGTCGACGTGGTGCACGTGCCGTATCGCGGCACCTCGCAGGTCCTGACCGATCTCGCGTCGGGCCAGGTGCAGGCGCTGTTCTCCAGCATGCCGTCGCTCAAGCCCATGATCGACAAGGGGTCGGTGCGGGCGCTGGCCATGAGCGCGCCGAGCCAGGGCGCCGACACCGGCAAGCTGCCGCTCATTTCGCAGACGCTGCCGGGCATGTCGTACACCACCTGGTACGCGCTCTTCGCCAAGGCGGGCACGCCGCCGGCCGTGCTGGACAAGCTCAACCAGGCGGTGGTGGAGACCCTGCGCAACCCCGAGCTCAACCAGAAGTTCGAGTCGCAGGGCGTGGCGTTCGTGTCGAGCACGCCGCAGCAGCTCGCCGACGTGGTGCGCCGCGACAGCAAGCAATGGGGCGCGCTGATCGAGGCAGCGGGCATCGAGATCGAGTGACGCTCGCGCAGGGCCTGCGCGCGCCGGGCAATCTGCGTTTCCCGGCGCGGCGCGGGGAGATTGCGGCCCGATTTTCGCCCAGGCGGTATCATCAAGCCCATGTCCCCGGAGCGGCGGCGACGCCCGCGACCGGCCCGGGGCCCTGACCCAAGCGCGCCGCACAGCGTTTGTGCCCGGCGTCTCACTGCATCCGGAGGTGGTAATGGCGAAAGTCCCCGCAATCACATTGAACGATGGCAACAAGATGCCGCAGCTGGGGCTGGGTGTCTGGCAGGTGCCCAACGACCAGGCGTCGGCGGCCGTGAAAGAGGCGCTGGCCGCGGGCTACCGTTCGGTCGACACCGCCGCGATCTATGGCAACGAGGCCGGCGTGGGCGAGGGCCTGCGTTCGGCGGGCGTGGGCCGCCGCGAGCTGTTCGTGACCACCAAGCTGTGGAACGACAAGCACGACTACGAGGCCGCGCAGCGCGCGATGGACGAAAGCCTGCAGAAGCTGGGCCTGGCCTATGTCGACCTGTATCTGATCCATTGGCCGGTGGCCGGCAGCGACAAGTTCCTCGACGCCTGGCGCGCCATGGTCGAGATGAAGGAAGACGGCCGCGCCCGCTCGATCGGGGTGTCCAACTTCACGCGCGAGAATCTGCAGTTGCTGATCGACCAGACCGGCGTGGTGCCGGCGGTGAACCAGGTCGAGCTGCATCCGGGCTTTGCCCAGCGCGAGCTGCGTGCCTTTCATGCCGAGCACGGCATCGCCACCGAATCCTGGAGCCCGCTGGGCCAGGGCGAGGCCCTGCATGACGGCGTGATCGCGGGCATCGCGCAGCGGCTCGACAAGACGCCGGCCCAGGTCATCCTGCGCTGGCACCTGCAGAGCGGCCTGATCGTGATTCCCAAGTCGGTGACGCCGTCGCGCATCCGCGCCAACATCGACGTGTTCGGCTTCGAACTGAGCGAGGCCGACATGGCCGCGATCGACGCCATCCCCGAAGGCGGCCGGCTCGGCCCCGATCCGGCGCGCTTCAAGGGCTGAGGCCCTCGCGACGCCACGGCGGCCCCTGCGGGGGCCGCGTTCCTTCCGGCGCGCGCGCCGGCTCCGATCGAGAGAAACCATGCAATACGTGAATCTGGGCAGTACCGGTTTGAAAGTGTCGCGCCTGTGCCTGGGCTGCATGACCTACGGCGAGCCGCTGCGCGGCAAGCATCCCTGGACCATCGGCGAGGCCGAAAGCCGGCCGTTCCTGCGCCAGGCGCTGGACGCCGGCATCAACTTCTTCGACACCGCCAACAGCTATTCCGATGGCACCAGCGAGGAATTCGTCGGCCGCGCCCTCAAGGAGTACGTCAACCGCGACGACGTGGTGATCGCCACCAAGGTCTATTTCCCCATGCACGAGGGCCCCAATGGCGGGGGTCTGTCGCGCAAGGCCATCCTGCGCGAGGTCGACGCCAGCCTGCGCCGGCTCGGCACCGACTACATCGATCTCTACCAGATCCATCGCTGGGACTACGACACGCCGATCGAGGAAACGCTGGAGGCGCTGCATGACGTGGTGCGCGCCGGCAAGGCGCGCTACATCGGCGCCTCGTCGATGCATGCCTGGCAGTTCGCGCGCGCCCTGTATTTGGCCGATCGCCACGGCTGGACGCGCTTCGTGACCATGCAGCCGCACTACAACCTGCTGTACCGCGAAGAAGAGCGCGAAATGCTCAAGCTGTGCGCGGCCGAAGGCATCGGCGTGCTGCCCTGGAGCCCGCTGGCGCGCGGCCGCCTGACGCGCGACGCGGCCGAGGTGAGCGACCGCGCCCGCAAGGACGAGGTCTACCAGCGCATGTACGGCGGCACCGAGGAGGCCGACCGGCGCGTGATCGACGCGGTCGGCGAGGTCGCGCAGGCGCGCGGCGTCGCGCGGGCCCAGGTCGCCATGGCCTGGCTGCTGCACCAGCCCACCGTGACCGCGCCCATCATCGGCGCGAGCCGGCCGGGCCACATCGAAGACGCGGTGGCGGCGCTCGACCTGCGGCTCACCCCCGACGAGATTGCGCGCCTCGAGCGGGACTACGTGCCGCACGCGGTGGCGGGCTTCAACTGAGGCGGGGCGCGGCGGGCGCGCTTGCGCCCGAGGCTGCGCTCGCTGCTGCGCCCGCTGCTGCGCTCGCCGCTGCGCTCGCCGCTGCGCACGCATACAAAAAGGCCTGAGCCCGGGGAACGGGTTCAGGCCTTGGTGCTTCAGCGCGGGGCCGCGACCGGCCCCGCGGGCGTCAGCCGCGCTTCTTGGCGAACATGCCCACCACGAACAGCACGATGATGGCGCCGATCACCGATGCGATCCAGCCCGCCGGTTCGCCGGGAGCGTACCAGCCGAGGGTCTGGCCCAGGAAGCCGGCGACGACCGCGCCGACGATCCCGAGGATCGTGGTCAGGATGATGCCCATGGGCTGGTCTCCGGGCATGATTGCGCGCGCAATCAAACCGACGATGAAACCGACGATGATCATGATGATGATGCTCATGCGACCTCCTGGCAGACGTCCGGGGACCTCCCCCGGTTGAGATCATGATACCCAGCGCCCGCGCGGCGTGGGTGTAACAACTGGTGCCAGAGCGGATCAGCCCGTCTGGTCCAGCAACAGTCTCAAATCCTTGACGATTGCGGGCACCGTGTCGGTGTCCGAGGCAAGCAGGCGGGCGCGGCCCTGGTTGTCGAAAATGTAGACGCCACGGCTGTGCGTCACTTCGTAGGTCTCGGCGTCGTCGCCCGGCCTGGGCTTCTCGATCTGGTAGGCCACGCGATAGCGCCGCGCCAGGTCGGCGACCTGGCGTTCGTTGCCGGTCAGCCCCAGCGTGTGGGGATTGAAGGCGTTCACGTAGGCCTGCAGGATTTCCGGCGTGTCGCGATGGGGGTCGACGCTCACGAACACGATGCGCACGTCGCGCGCCTGTTCGCCCAGCTCGTTGAGCACGGTGGTCAGCTGCGCCATCGTGGTCGGGCACACATCCGGACAACTGGCGTAGCCGAAGAACAACAGCACCGTCTTGCCCTTGAGGGCCGCCTCGGTCACGGTTTGGTGGTTGGCCGCCTGCAGGCTGAACTTCAGGTCGGGCAGGTGGCCGCGCACGTTGTACAGCGTCCAGTCGACATTGCGGTCGCCGCAGGCCGACAGCAGGCCGGCCACGCAGAGCGCCGCGGCGCCGTGCAGGAGGCGGCGGCGCGCGCCGGAGACGGGGGCAGGACGGGACGGCGACACGGGCTGCTCGACAACAGACATGGTGGGCTCGGGAAAAGGGGCTGACGGCGTCGTGCGGACGGCGTGGCGGGCTCGGCCGCGCGCGGCATCCGGCGTGACGCGCACGGCTGTCCCGATTCTAGCGTGCCGCGCGCCGCCCCTGGTCAGGGTCCGCCTGCCGCGCCCCTGCGCAAGATCAAGCGGGGGCCGCAAAGCAGACGGGCCGGACCGGCGCGCAGGCAGGTCCGGCCCGTGGGCCTGGCGTTGCGGGCCGATCAGGCGGGCTGCTCGCCCATGCCGCTGTGGCGCAGCAGCGCATCCATGCGCGGCGCGCGGCCGCGGAAGGCCGCGAACGACTCCGCCGCCGGGCGCGCGCCGCCCACCGCCAGCACTTCCTTGCGGAAACGCAGGCCGGTCTCGGTGTCGAGCGTGCCGGCCGCGTCGCCCTTGCGCGCGGCCGCCTCCTCGAAGGCCTCATAGGCGTCGGCCGACAGCACCTCGGCCCACTTGTAGCTGTAGTAGCCCGCGCCGTAGCCACCCGCGAACAGGTGCGAGAAGGCATGCGGCAGGCGGTGCCAGGCCGGCGGGAACAGCACCGCGACCTCGGCGCGCACCTGTTGCAGCAGCGCCAGCACGTCCGCGATGGGCATGCCTTTGGCGCGATCGTGCATCAGCATGTCGAACAGCGCGAACTCGATCTGGCGCACGGTCTGCATGCCGCTCTGATAGTTGCGCGCCGCAACCAGTCGGTCGTAGAGCTCGCGCGGCAGCGCCGCACCGCTGTCGACGTGGGCCGACAGCTTCTGCACCACCGACCATTCCCAGCAGAAGTTTTCCATGAACTGCGAGGGCAGCTCGATGGCGTCCCACTCGACGCTGGCGAAGGCGGCGACGCCCGGCTCGTCCACCTCGGAGAGCAGCGCATGCAGCGCGTGGCCGGTTTCGTGGAACAGCGTGATGACGTCGTCGTGCGTGAGGAGCGCCGCCTTGCCGCCGCTCGGGCGCGAGAAGTTGCAGGTCAGGTAGGCGATGGGGGTCTGCAGGCCGGCGGCGGTGCGGCGGCGGCTGCGTTCGCTGTCGACCCAGGCGCCGCTCTGCTTGCCGGCGCGGGCGTAGAGGTCTAGGTAGAGGTGGCCGATCACGGCGCCCTCGGGCGATTCGACCTGCACGCCGCGCACGTCGGCGTGCCACGACGACACCGGCACTTCGCGCAGGCGCACGTCGAACAGCGACTCGATCACCTCGAACAGGCCGGCCAGCACGCGCGGCTCGGTGAAGTACTGCTTGATCTCGTCTTCGGAATAGGCGTAGCGCGCCTCGCGCAGGCGCTCGGAAGCGAAGCCCACGTCCCAGGATTGCAGCTCGGGCAGCCCCAGCTCGCGTGCCGCGAAGTCGCGCAGCTCGTCGAGATCGCGCACGGCATGCGGCTTGGCGCGGGCCGCGAGGTCACGCAGGAAGGTGGTGACTTCGGCCGCGTCGCGGGCCATGCGGGTCTGCAGGCGCAGCTCGGCGAAGTTGGCGTAGGAGAGCAGCCCGGCCTCTTCGGCGCGCAGGGCCAGCAGCTCCTCGATCAGCGGCGAGTTGTCGAACTCGGTCGCGCCCTGTTCGGAGGCCACCGTGCCGTAGGCGCGGTACAGCGTTTCGCGCAGGGCGCGGTCGCGCGCGTACTGCATGACCGGCAGGAAGCAGGGCATCTTGAGCGTCAGCTTGTAGCCGGGCTTGCCGTCCTGTTCGGCCTCTTCGCGCGCGGCGGCGATCACGTCGGCCGGAATGCCGGCCAGGCGGCTGTCGTCGTCGAGATAGAGCGACCAGGCGTCGATCGCGTCGAGCACGTTTTCGGAAAACTTCTGCGACACCTGCGCTTCGCGGTCGGAGATCGCGGCGTAGCGTTCGCGCGCGGCGCCGGTGAGCTCGACGCCGCTCAGGCGGAAGTCGCGCAGCGCGAGTTCGACCACGCGGCGGCGCACCGGATCCCAGCCGGCAAACTCGGGCGCGGCGGCCAGGCGCTGGTACTGGCGGTAGAGGCCTTCGTGCAGCCCGACCCAGGTCGAGAACTCGGTCACCAGCGGCAGCGCGGCGTTGTACGCCTCGCGCAGCTCGGGGGTGTTGACCACGGCGTTGAGGTGGCCGGCCACCGACCAGGCGCGCCACAGGCGTTCGGAGGTGGTGTCGAGCGGTTCGACCACCGCCTCCCAGGTGGGGGCCAGCGCCGGATCGGCGGCGTGATCGACGGCCTTGCGCGCCAGACCGAGCAGCTCCTCGATGGCTGGCACGATGTGCGCGGGCTTGACGGCGGCGTAGTCGACCAGGTCGGCCACGGGTGCGAGCAGGGGATTGGTCATCGCGCGATTCCAGAAAACGTCGAAAGGTGACCCGCGAGCGGGACGGCTTGCGTGTGAGTTGGGGGCGGATCGGGGGAAAACAAGGCGGGTCACGCGGGGAAGGGGCGCCGCGGCGGGCGGCGCCCCGGGTGGGGTCAGCCGGCCGCGCGTTCGGCGGCTTCGACCGTGTTGACCAGCAGCATGGCGATGGTCATGGGGCCCACGCCGCCCGGCACGGGCGAAATGGCGCCGGCCACTTCCTTGGCGCTGGCGAACTCGACGTCGCCGCAGAGCTTGCCGTCCGCGCCGCGGTTGATGCCCACGTCGATCACGATCGCGCCGGGCTTGATCATGTCGCCGGTGATCATGTTGGGCTTGCCGGTGGCCACCACGAGCACGTCGGCGCGGCGGGTCTGGGCGCCCAGGTCACGGGTCTTGGAGTTGCACAGCGTGACCGTGGCGCCGGCGGCCAGCAGCAGCATCGCCATGGGCTTGCCCACGATGTTGCTGGCGCCCACCACGACGGCCTCGGCGCCGCGCAGCACGGTGCCTTCGGACTCGAGCATTTTCATGACGCCGTAGGGCGTGCACGGACGGAACAGCGGCTGGCCGGTCATGAGCAGGCCGGCGTTGCTGATGTGGAAGCCGTCGACGTCTTTCTCGGCCGCGATGGCCTCGATCACCTTGTGCGCGTCGATGTGCTTGGGCAGCGGCAGCTGCACCAGGATGCCGTGGATCGACGGATCGCGGTTGAGCGTGTCGATGCGGGCCAGCAGCTCGGCTTCGCTCATGTCGGCCGGGTATTGTTCCTTGACCGAATGCAGGCCGGCCTTTTCGCAGGCGGCGACCTTGTTGCGCACATAGACCTGCGAGGCGGGATCTTCACCCACGAGGACCACGGCCAGGCCGGGGCGGTGGCCGCGCGCGGTCAGGGCGGCGACGCGGTCGGCGACTTCGGTACGGATGCGCTGCGACAGGGCGGCGCCATCGATGATGCGTGCGGTCATTGGTACGAGGCCTCCAGAAGGCGGGCCGCGCGGGTCACTGCCTGGCTCATGCGGTTGCCTCCGGCTTCGCCAGGGCCACTTTCATCAGATCTGCTACGGTGGTCACTTCGAGTTTTTCCATGATGTTGGCGCGGTGCGCCTCGACGGTCTTGATGCTGATGCCCAGGTCGTCGGCGATCTGCTTGTTCAAGCGGCCGGCGACGATGCGCTCCAGCACCTGCTGCTCGCGCGCGGTGAGGCGCGCCAGCATGGCTTCGTGGTCTTTCTGGGCCTGGTGCTTGCTCACGCGCTGCACGGCCTGTTCGAGCATGCGCGCCACGATCTCGCGCAGGTCGGATTCGTTGAACGGCTTCTCGAGGAAGTCGATCGCGCCTTTCTTCATGGTCGACACGGCCATCGGCACGTCGCCGTGGCCGGTGATGAAGACGATGGGCAGCGGCGCGTTGCGCGCGATCAGCTGCTCCTGCAGCTCCAGGCCGCTCATGCCGGGCATCCGGACGTCGGCGATCAGCACGCCGACCTGGGAGGCGTCATATTCGTCGAGGAAGGTTTCGCCGCTGGAGAACGCCCGCACGCGGTAACCGTTGGCCTCGAGCAGCCAGCGCAACGAATCACGCACGGCTTCGTCGTCGTCGACAATGAATACCGTGCTCGACAGATGGGGGGTGTTCATGCGTGCAACTCCTCGGACTGATCATTCTGCGCATTGGCCAGGGGCGCGGCGCAGGGCAGGGTAAAGCGGAAGATAGTACCGCCGGCGGGGTTCGGGTCGGCCCACAGACGACCGTGGTGGGACTCGATAATGGTACGGCAAATGTTCAGCCCCATGCCCAGGCCCTGGGACTTGGTGCTGAAGAACGGCTCGAACAGACGCTCGGGTTCGGCCAGGCCATGGCCGCGGTCGACCACGGCCACTTCGATCTGCTGGTCGTGCGGAATCACCGCGACCTTGAGCTCGTCGGACTCGCTCTTTTCCATGGCCTCCAGGCCATTCTTGAGCAGGTTGAGCAGCACCTGCTCGATGAGGATCGGGTCGGCCAGCACGTCGGGCGCGTTGGACGGCACGAAGCTGTCGATGCGGATGCGGCGCTTGCGCGCGTCGATCTCGGCGAAGCCGATCGCATTTTCCACGATGCGGCCGATGGCCACGCGCTGGCGGCGCGGCTCGCTGCGCTTCACGAATTCGCGGATGCGGCTGATGATCTTGCCGGCGCGCTCGGCCTGCGAAGCGGCCTTCTCGAGCGCGGGCAGCAGCATGTTGGGGCTGGTGTGGCCGGCCTTGACCAGCGCCACCGCGCCCATGCTGTAGTTGGCGATGGCGGTGAGCGGCTGGTTGAGCTCGTGCGCGAGCGACGAGGCCATCTCGCCCATCGTGGTGAGGCGGCTGGTGAGCTGGATCTTTTCCTGCTGCACGCGCGAGGCCTCTTCGTGGCTGCGGCGTTCGGTGATGTCGCGCGCCACCTGCATGCGCACGCGGCGGCCGTCGGTCCAGGCCAGCATGCGGTGGTGCACTTCGAACCAGCGCTGCACGGAAGGCGCGAACACCTCGACCGACTCGTCGGTGAAGCGGCCGCGGCGCCCGGCCAGCAGTTCGTCGTGGCCGCCCGTCTGGGCGCCGAACACGCGGCGGTAGGTGCGGTTGGCGAACAGCAGCTCCAGGCCGTCGTGCGTGTCGGCCGTGACCGAGATCGCGTCGTCCAGGCCCTCGAGCACGGTCATGAAGCGTTCGTGCGCGGCGGTCAGGGCCTCGCGGATGCGCTTGGGCTCGGTGATGTCGGTCATGGAGGTCATCCAGCCGATCTGGTTGCCGTTGGGGTCGAGCAGCGGCGACACGTACATGCGCGCCGTGAAGCGCGAGCCGTCGCGGCGCTGGGCCTCGACCTCGAGGCCGCTGGACGGCGTCTTGCCGGAGGTCAGCACGTCGAGCGTGTGCTGGTGCTGCTCGTGGCGGCCCGGCACCCAATAGGGGAAGGGCGGGCTGCGGCCGATCAGGTCGGCCTCGTTCCAGCCGATCATGCGACAGAAGGCCGGATTGACGTAGGCGATGCGGCCTTCCATGTCGAGCACGCGCATGCCGGTGGACATGGAGTTTTCCATGGCGCGGCGAAACCCGGTCTCGGCGATGAGCGCGGACTCGGCCTCGGAACGGAAGCGGGTATAGCGCCACAGCATCAGCAGGCTGATGATGATGACGCAGGACAGGGCCAGCACGACCCAGATCAGGCGCTGCTGGCGCAGCTCCTGGTCGATCGTGACGAACATCACGCTGTCGTCGTGGATGCGCTGCAACCAGAAGAACATGCCCATCACACATATATAGAGGATGAGCACGAGCGCCGGGGTCACCCAGTACAACCCACGCCGGCGCAGGCGGGCGTGGTCGTGGAATGAGTTCGGAATGTTGGACTTGTGCGGGCTGGACATGGACTTCGTGCCGTTAGACTGCCTATTTTACGGGTAAAGCCGTGCCGCTGACGCGGTTTTGGGGGCGGGATCGCCTGGGAGTGCGCCGCCAGCGGGCCGGCCTCGCGATGCGCGGCCCGCCGCCGCGCGGACCCGGACCCGGGCCGGACCCCGACAAGGGGCGGCGCCGGCCCGGCCATGGTCCGGTTCGACGGCGCCGAAGCCGACGGTGCAAAGGGGGCGGCCGCCACAATCGATGTTGCGCTGCAATATACAGAGCGCAGCCCGGCGTTCCCAGGGCATCGCCTTGTTCGAGGGCTGGGCAGGCCCCTCGAATGGCGCGACGCGACAAAGCGGCGACATGACGCCGTCGCCCGTTTCATGGCATGGTGAATGCTGCATTTGCGCCCTGGCTCGCGGTGAATACGCGTCAGATGCCGGGATATAACGCGCAAGGTGCCGGGCAGATCGTGCCGAATGACCGTATTTTCATATTATGAAATGCCGTATCGCAACATGAAATATTGCTTGCAGGCGGCGATTCTTGTTTCTTAGAATGCGGGCTTCAGCAGTCCGTCAGAGCCTGATCCCGGCGGGATCGGCATGGCGGGCCGCGCCCGCATATCAAACCCCGCTACCTGTAAAGCCGGGGTGTGGTTACCGAAAACCCAATCAGGAGACACACGATGTCCTCTCTCGACCAGGCCGGCGGCCTTCTGTCCGCCAACGACGAAGACTCCCAAGAGACTCAGGAGTGGCTGGAAGCCCTGGCGGCGGTTCTGGACCGTGAAGGTCCGGAACGCGCCCACTACCTGCTCGAGCGCCTGATCGACGAGGCGCGCCGCTCCGGCGCGCACATCCCGTATTCGGCCAACACCGCCTACGTCAACACCATCCCCGCCGGTCTCGAGCCCGCCCACCCGGGCAATCTCGAGCTGGAATCGCGCATCCGCTCGTACGTGCGCTGGAACGCCATGGCGATGGTGGTCAAGGCCAACAAGCACAATCCGCCCGATGGCGGCGACCTCGGCGGCCACATCGCCTCGTTCGCCTCGCTGGCCACCATGATCGGGTGCGGCCAGAACCACTTCTGGCACGCCGAGAACGAAGACCACGGCGGCGACCTGGTGTACTTCCAGGGCCACACCTCGCCGGGCATGTACGGCCGCGCCTATCTCGAAGGCCGCCTGACCGAAGACCAGCTCAACCACTTCCGCCAGGAAGTCGATGGCAAGGGTCTGTCGTCGTACCCGCACCCGAAGCTGATGCCGGACTTCTGGCAATTCCCGACCGTCTCGATGGGCCTGGGCCCCCTGATGGCCATCTATCAGGCGCGCTTCCTGAAGTACCTGCACGCCCGCGGCATCGCCGACACCAGCAAGCGCAAGGTCTGGGTGTTCTGCGGCGACGGCGAAATGGACGAACCCGAGTCGCTCGGCGCGATCGCGCTGGCGGCACGCGAGAAGCTCGACAACCTGATCTTCGTCATCAACTGCAACCTGCAGCGCCTCGACGGCCCGGTGCGCGGCAACGGCAAGATCATCCAGGAACTCGAAGGCGACTTCCGCGGTTCGGGCTGGAACGTCATCAAGCTGATCTGGGGCGGCTACTGGGATCCGCTGCTTGCGCACGACAAGGAAGGCATCCTGCGCAAGATCATGGAAGAGACGGTCGACGGCGAATACCAGGCGTACAAGGCCAACGACGGCAAGTTCGTCCGTGAACACTTCTTCGGCAAGCATCCCAAGCTGCTCGAGGCCGTCTCGCGCATGAGCGACGAAGACATCTGGCGCCTGAACCGTGGCGGCCACGATCCCCACAAGGTCTACGCCGCGTTCGACGCCGCGTCGAACCACAGCGGTCAGCCGACCGTGATCCTGGCCAAGACCATCAAGGGCTACGGCATGGGCCACGTGGGCCAGGCCAAGAACCCGACCCACCAGCAGAAGAAGCTGGAGCTCGAATCGATCCGCGAATTCCGCGATCGTTTCGGCATCCCGATCCCGGACGACCAGATCGAGAAGCTGCCGTACTTCAAGCCGGCCGAGGATTCGCCCGAAATGAAGTACCTGCACGAGCGCCGCAAGGCCCTGGGCGGCTACCTGCCCAAGCGCCGCGCCAAGGCCGACGAACAGCTCAAGGCGCCGACGCTCGACGCGTTCAAGGCCACGCTGGAGCCCACGCCCGAAGGCCGCGAGATCTCGACCACGCAGGCGTTCGTGCGCGTGCTGAACTCGATCCTGCGCGACAAGGAAATCGGCCCGCGCGTCGTGCCGATCCTGGCCGACGAATCGCGTACGTTCGGCATGGAAGGCCTGTTCCGCCAGATCGGCATCTATGCGCCGGAAGGCCAGAAGTACACCCCGGTCGATAAAGACCAGGTCATGTACTACAAGGAAGCCGCCGACGGCCAACTGCTGCAGGAAGGCATCAACGAAGCGGGTGCAATGAGCTCGTGGATCGCCGCGGCGACCTCGTACTCGACCAACAACCGCATCATGGTGCCGTTCTTCATCTATTACTCGATGTTCGGCTTCCAGCGCATCGGCGACCTGGCCTGGGCCGCTGGCGACATGCAGGCGCGCGGCTTCCTGCTCGGCGGCACCGCCGGCCGGACCACGCTCAACGGCGAAGGCCTGCAGCACGAAGACGGTCACAGCCACATCCTGGCCTCGACCATCCCGAACTGCGTGTCCTACGACCCGACCTTCGCGCACGAAGTGGCCGTGATCATCCAGCACGGCATGAAGCGCATGGTCGAAGACCAGGAGAACGTGTATTACTACCTGACCCTGATGAACGAAAACTACGCCCAGCCCGGTCTGAACACCGGCGACGTGGACGGCATCATCAAGGGCATGTACAAGCTGAAGTCGGCGGGCAAGGGCAAGGAGCGCGTGCAGCTGCTCGGCTCGGGCACCATCCTGCGCGAGGTCATCGCCGCGCAAGACCTGCTCGCCGCCGACTGGGGCGTGGCTTCGGACGTCTGGAGCGTCACCAGCTTCACCGAGCTGCGTCGCAACGGCCTGGACGCCGACCGCCACAACCTGCTGAACCCCGAAGCGAAGAAACCGCAGGTCGCCTACGTGACCGAGCAGCTGGCCAAGACCGATGGCCCGATCATCGCCTCGACCGACTACATGAAGCTGTTCGCCGACCAGATCCGTCCGTTCGTGCCCAAGGGCCGCGAGTACCGCGTGCTGGGCACCGACGGTTTCGGCCGCTCGGACTTCCGCGCCAAGCTGCGTGAACACTTCGAAGTGGATCGCCACTTCGTGGTCGTGGCCGCGCTCAAGGCGCTGGCCGACGAAGGCAAGGTGCCGGCGGCCAAGGTGACCGAAGCCATCAAGAAGTACGGCATCGACCCGAACAAAGCCAACCCGCAATACGCCTGAGGGTAGACAGACATGAGCAATATCGTGGAAATCAAGGTTCCCGACATCGGCGACTTCAAGGAAGTCGAAGTCATCGAGGTGCTGGTAGCCCCGGGCGACACCATCAAGGCCGAGCAGAGCCTGATCACCGTCGAGTCCGACAAGGCCTCGATGGAGATCCCCGCCTCGGCCGGCGGCGTGGTCAAGTCGGTCAAGATCAAGGTCGGTGACAAGGTCGCCGAAGGCACCGTGATCCTCGAGATCGAAGCCGCCGACGCCGGCGCCAAGGAAGCGGCGCCCAAGGCCGAAGCCCCCAAGGCCGAGGCCGCCAAGCCGGCCGCCGCCGAGGCGCCCAAAGCGGCCGCCCCGGCCGAGTCGGCCCCGCAGGGCGGCTCGGGCCCGGTCGAGATCTCGGTGCCGGACATCGGCGACTTCAAGGAAGTGGAAGTCATCGAAGTCATGGTCGCCGTGGGCGACACCGTCAAGGCCGAACAAAGCCTGATCACCGTCGAGTCCGACAAGGCCTCGATGGAAATCCCGGCCTCGGCCGGTGGCGTGGTCAAGGAGATCAAGGTCAAGGTCGGCGACAAGGTCGCCAAGGGTTCCGTGATCCTGGTGGTGGAGGGCGGTGCCGCCTCGGCCAAGCAGGACGCGCCCAAGGCCGACGCGCCCAAGGCCGAGGCCCGCGAAGCCGCGGCCGCCGCGCCGCGCGCCCAGACGCAGAGCGAGGCGCCCGCCGCCCGCCCGTCGCCCACCGCCGCCCTCGAAGACGCCAACCTGAAGCCGGGCCAGCTGCCCCACGCCTCGCCCTCGGTGCGCAAGTTCGCCCGCGAGCTCGGCGTGAACCTGAGCAAGGTCACCGGTTCCGGTCCGAAGAGCCGCATCACCGCCGATGACGTGCGTTCGTTCGTCAAGCAGGCGCTCGCCGGGGGCGCAGGCGCCGCCGCGCCTGCCGCCGGTTCGGCCGATGGCGCCGCGCTGGGCCTGCTGCCGTGGCCCAAGATCGACTTCACCAAGTTCGGTCCGATCGAAGCCAAGCCGCTGTCGCGCATCAAGAAGATCTCGGGTGCCAACCTGCACCGCAACTGGGTCATGATCCCGCACGTCACCAACAACGACGAAGCGGACATCACCGACCTGGAAGCGTTGCGCGTGCAACTGAACAAGGAAAACGAGAAGTCCGGCGTCAAGGTCACGATGCTCGCCTTCGTCATCAAGGCGGTGGTTGCCGCCCTGAAGAAATTCCCCGAGTTCAACGCCTCGCTCGACGGCGACACGCTGGTGCTCAAGCAGTACTTCCACATCGGCTTCGCGGCCGATACGCCGAATGGCCTGGTGGTACCGGTGGTTCGTGACGCCGACAAGAAGGGCATCATCGAACTGGCGCAGGAAACCTCCGAGCTGGCGAAGAAGGCCCGCGACGGCAAGATCTCGCCGGCCGACATGCAGGGCGGCTGCTTCTCGATCTCGTCGCTCGGCGGCATCGGCGGCACGCACTTCACGCCCATCATCAATGCGCCCGAAGTCGCCATTCTCGGCCTGTCGCGCTCGGCGCAGAAGCCGGTCTGGGACGGCAAGCAGTTCGTGCCGCGCCTGACGCTGCCGCTGTCGCTGTCGTACGACCACCGCGTGATCGACGGCGCTTCCGCCGCGCGCTTCAATGCGTACCTCGGCCAGCTGCTGGCGGACTTCCGCCGCATCGCGCTGTAAGCGGGAGACATGATGAGCAAACTCACGGAAATCAAGGTTCCCGACATCGGTGACTTCAAGGAAGTCGAAGTCATCGAAGTGCTGGTGGCCGAAGGCGACACCATCAAGGCCGAACAGAGCCTGATCACCGTCGAGTCCGACAAGGCCTCGATGGAGATCCCGGCCTCGGCCGGCGGCGTGGTGAAGTCGGTCAAGGTCAAGGTCGGCGACAAGGTCGCCGAAGGCTCGGTGGTCCTCGAGATCGAGGCGGCCGAGGCGGGCGCAGCCCAGGAAGCGCCGAAGGCGGCGCCGGCCAAGGCCGATACGGCCAAGTCGGAGGCCCCGAAGGCCGAGGCCCCCAAGGCCGACGCGCCCAAGGCCGCGGCCCCCAAGGCGGCGTCGTACAGCGGCTCGGCCGACATCGAGTGCGACATGCTGGTGCTGGGCGCGGGCCCCGGCGGCTACTCCGCCGCCTTCCGCGCCGCCGACCTCGGCCTGTCGACCGTGCTGGTCGAACGCTACGCGACGCTGGGCGGTGTGTGCCTGAACGTCGGCTGCATCCCGTCCAAGGCGCTGCTGCACAACGCCGCGGTGATCGACGAGGCTCGCGCGCTGGCTGCCCACGGCATCAGCTTCGGCGAGCCCAAGATCGACCTCGACAAGCTGCGGGGCTACAAGGACAGCGTGGTGGCCAAGCTCACCGGCGGCCTGGCCGGCATGGCCAAGGCGCGCAAGGTCACCGTGGTGACCGGCGTGGGCGAATTCGCCGACCCCTATCACCTCACGGTGAAGGCGGCCGACGGCAAGAGCCAGACCATCCGCTTCAAGCAGGCCATCATCGCCGCCGGCAGCCAGTCGGTGAAGCTGCCGTTCCTGCCGGACGACGAGCGCATCGTCGACTCGACCGGCGCGCTCAAGCTGCGCGAGATCCCCAAGAAAATGCTCATCATCGGCGGCGGCATCATCGGCCTCGAGATGGGCACGGTCTACTCCACGCTGGGCGCACGCCTGGACGTGGTGGAGATGCTCGACGGCCTGATGCAGGGCGCCGACCGCGACCTGGTCAAGGTGTGGCAGAAGATGAATGCCCCGCGCTTCGACAACATCATGTTGAAGACCAAGACCGTGGGCGCCGAGGCGAAGAAAGACGGCATCTACGTCAGCTTCGAAGGCGAGGGCGCACCCAAGGAACCGCAGCGCTACGACCTGGTGCTCCAGGCCGTGGGCCGCAGCCCCAACGGCAAGAAGATCGGTGCCGACAAGGCGGGCGTCGCGGTCACCGACCGCGGCTTCATCGAAGTCGACCGCCAGATGCGCACCAACGTGCCGCACATCTACGCGATCGGCGACGTGGTGGGCCAGCCCATGCTGGCGCACAAGGCCGTGCACGAGGGCCACGTGGCCGCCGAGGCGGCCGCCGGCCAGAAGTCTTTCTTCGACGCGCGCGTGATCCCGTCGGTGGCCTACACCGATCCGGAAGTGGCGTGGGTCGGCCTGACCGAAGACGAAGCCAAGAAGCAGGGCATCAAGATCGAGAAGGGCGTGTTCCCGTGGGCCGCCTCCGGCCGTGCCATCGCCAATGGCCGCGACGAGGGCTTCACCAAGCTGCTGTTCGACGCCGAGACCCACCGCATCCTGGGTGGCGGCATCGTCGGTACGCACGCGGGCGACCTGATCAGCGAGATCGCGCTGGCCGTGGAGATGGGCGCCGACATGGTGGACATCGCCAAGACGATCCACCCGCACCCGACCCTGGGCGAATCCGTCGGCATGGCCGCCGAAGTCGCCGAAGGCGTGTGCACGGACCTGCCGCCGATGCGCAAGAAGTAAGCCCTGGTCACAGGGGCCGCACCTGCCTGGCAGGCGCTGCAAACGACGAGGCCGCTCGATGAGCGGCCTCGTCGTTTCTGCGCGCAGTCGTGGGCCGGCGTGGCACCCGCGACCGGCTCGCGGCGCGGCGGCCAGGCATGAAAAAACCGCCCGCGGGCGGCTTTGAGGCGTGCGGCAGGGCCGGGCTCAGGCGCTGGTGTTGACGCGCGAGCCGAGGTTGCTGTCGACGGCCAGCGGCTGCACCGATTGCATCAGCGTGGCCATGGTGTCGGCCTGGGAGGCCAGCACCTTCTTCAGCAGGGCGACCTGCACTTCCTGGACCGTGTTGACGTCGCGCAGCGCGAGGGCGGCGTTGACGGTGCTGCTGACGGACATGTCATCCATGGCGTATCCCTTTGTCGTGTGGGCCGCGATCAGGCGGCGTGATATCTGGAATGTAGGCCCGCGCCATGACGCGGGCGTGACCGGAGCCGAAGGCGTTGCCGCCGGGGTTGCTTGCCACTATACGCCGCTTTCCTCGCGCCAGCCCAGCAGCGCGAGCGGATTCCCGGCCTGGATCGAATAGGCGGGGATCTCGCCCCGCACCACCGAGCCCGCGCCGATCACGCAGCCCTGGCGCAGGATGGCGCCGTCGAGCAGCACGCAGTTCGCGCCGATCCAGACGTCGTCCTCGATCACGATGCCGCCCTTGCTCGGGCGAAAGCCCTGCGCCCGGATCGGCACGTCGCGGCGGCGGAACTCGTGGTTGGTCGGCGCGAAGGTGCAGTTGGCCGCCACCGCCACGCCCCGGCCGATGCGGATACCGTTGCCGGTATAGAGCACGCAGCCCGAGTTGATCACGCTGTCGGGGCCGATGACGACGTCGCCGCTGCCGCCCGCGGGCTTGATCTTGACGAAGGCGTCCACCACCGCGCCAGCCTCGATCACGATGCGCGTGCCGCGCGTCGAGTCCTCGATGTCGGCAAGCGCGGAGACGCGCGCGGCGGGGTCGATCCGGATCATCGCCGGATCAGGCCTTGCGGCGCAGGAAGCCGTCGGGCGCGGACGTCACGAGCAGGCGGTCCTCGATCGAGCGATCGATCTCGAACTCGGGGTGCTTCTCGAGGTAGGCCCACACGGCGGTCTTGGGGTTGTTGCCCTTGCCCCAGCCGCGATCCTGCCAGACGTAGTCGGCCGGCATGTCTTCGACGAAGGTGTCGAACACCACGCAGTAGCTGCCCGGCGAGACCAGCGGCGCGTAGGCCTCGAGCTCGGCCAGCACGTGTTCGTGGGTGTGGTTCGAATCGAGGCACACCAGCACGTTCTTCTTGCCCTTGGCGTGCGCACGGACCTGCTCGATTACGCCTGCGTCGGTGCTCGAGCCCTCGATCAGCGAGATGCGCTTGGCCAGCGGGTGGGCCTCGATCGCGTCGCGGTTGTGCTGGCGGATCTCGATATCGACGCCGACCACGTCGCCGTGGCCGATCAGCTCGAGCATCGAGGCGGACAGGATCAGCGAGCCGCCATGGGCCACGCCGGTCTCGATGATCAGGTCCGGCTTGACGGCCCAGATCAGCTCCTGCATCGCCATCGCGTCCTGCGGCAGCTGGATCAGCGGACGGCCGAGCCAGGAGAAGTTGTTCATGTATTTGCGTTCCAGCGCCATGGTGCGCCAGGCGATGGACAGCTCGCGGAACGCGTCGTCGGAAGCAAAGCCTTCGATGCGGGCCTGCTTTTCCTTGCGGTAGTCAGGATGCGCGTCGGGGGTGGTTTCGAGGTAGGACATTCAGAATCCCCTGGTCTGTCGGTACAGATTGAGAAAGGTCGGGAAGTAATCAGCGAAGGGGCGGGCGCGCAGGCCCGTCAGCGCTTGCGTGTTGCGGATATCGATCGCGGGAAAGCGCCAGGCCGGGGCGCCGTCACGGACCGTGACGGGCCAGCCGAACTGGCCGGTGAGCTGGGCGGCGATCTCGCCATTGCTGACGTTCTGGCCGCCCGCCACGTTGTAGATGCCGCGCGCATCGGCCTGGGCGATGGCGGCGATCTGCGCCACGGCGTCGTCGACGTGGAGGTAGTCCTTGCTCGAGTCGAGCGCGGTCTGCAGCGCCACGCGGCCGTGCTGCTCGCCTTCGGCGAGCAACTGGTCGATGAAGCTGTCGACGCCATCGCGCAGGCCCACCACATTGGAGAGCCGGACCACCTTGGCGCGGCCGCCGGCGCCATGCAGGCACAGCGCCTCGCCGGTGAGCTTGGACAGGTTGTAGAGATCGCTCGGGTCGTTCGGGTCCACGCTCAGGCGGCTGTCTTCGCGCGTGGCGGCGGCGCCCGCGTAGACGCGGGTGCTCGACAGATACGTCAGGCTCGTGAAACCGCCTTCGGCCAGCAGCGCGCGCAGCACGCACACATGGGCCTCGACGGTGTCGAGCGGGCGCTGGCGGAAATCCGAGGTCAGGCCGATCGCGTAGATCACGTGTCCGAGCGGCCGCGCGTAGCTTGCGCGCGGCTCGCGGCCGTACGCCCGGCAGTCGACACCCTGGCGCGCCAGATGGGCGACCAGGTGCCGGCCGATGAAGCCGTGTGCGCCCAGGACGGTGACCGGTTCGGACATGATGGCGGTCAGGCCGGGGTGATGGTGAGCTGCGGCACGGCGGTCACGAAGCGGCCCTTCCAGGCGGCGGCGTAGGCCAGTTGCGTGCTGATCTCGACCTTCAGGTTCCAGGGCAGGATCACGACGTAGTCGGGCTGGTCGGCGCGCAGCGTGGCCTCGTCGACCACCGGGATGTGGCTGCCGGGCAGGAACTGGTTCTGCTTGGCCGGATTCAGGTCGACCACGTAGGGCAGCAGGTCCGGGCGCACGCCCGCGAAGTTGAGCAGCGTGTTGCCCTTGGCGGCGGCACCGTAGGCGCCGACCCGCTTGCCTTCGGCGCGGGCCTGGAGCAGGAACGACAGCAGGCCATTCTTGACGGCCTCGGCGCGCTGCTGGAAGCCGCGGTAGAACGCCGCGGTCGTCACGCCGGCATCGGCCTCTTCGCGCAGCAGGCGGGCCACCGCGGGCGCCTCGGCCTGCGTGCCGGTGTCGCTGCGCTGCGCATACACGCGCAGGCTGCCGCCGTGCGTGGGCAGCTGTTCGACGTCGAACACGGCCAGGCCGTTGGCGGCGAAGATGCGCTGCACGGCCGTGAGCGAGAGATACGAATAGTGCTCGTGGTAGGCGGTGTCGAACTGGTTCTCCGCCACCATGCGCAGCAGGTGCGGGAACTCGAAGGTCGCCACGCCGCCCGGCTTGAGCAGGGTGCGGAAACCGGCCACGAAGTCGTTGATGTCGGGCACGTGCGCGAGCACGTTGTTGGCCGCGATGACGTCGGCGGCGCGGCCCTCGGCCACCAGTTCGGCGGCGAAGGCCTCGCCGAAGAAGCGTTCGACGATGTGCAGGCCGAGCTTGCGCGCGGCGGCGGCGGTGCTGGCGGTGGGCTCCACGCCGTAGCAGGGCACGCCGGCGGCCTGCACGTATTGCAGCAGATAGCCGTCATTGGCGGCGATCTCCACCACCATGCTGTCGGCGTCCAGCGCGAAACGGTCGATCATCTTCTCCACGTAGCGGCGCGAGTGCGCCAGCCACGACTGCGAGAAGGAGCTGAAGTAGGCGTATTCCTCGGTGAACAGCGCCTCGCGTCCGGCGTAGTCCTCGGTCTGCACCAGCCAGCACTGGTCGCACACCAGCAGGCGCAGCGGGAACGTGACCTCGGGACGATTCAGGTCTTCGGGCTTGAGGTATGCATTCGAAGGCGGTGCATGGCCCAGGTCGAGAAAGGGCAGGTGCAGCTCGGTGCTGCAATGACGGCACTTCATGGGTCCAATCCTTGGAAACCGGGGTCGAGGAAAGCGTGGCCCTGGTCGCGTGCGGAGACTTCCGTCACGGCCAGCGGCCAATCGATGGCGAGGCGCGGATCGCGGTGGTGCAGCGCGCCTTCGCTGGCCGGGTCATACGGGGCGCTGTGGCAGTAGATCAGCTCGGCGTCGGGCGTCAGCGTCTGGAAGCCGTGCGCGAATCCGGCCGGGATCAGCAGGCCCAGGCCGTTGTCGGCCGACAGCCGCACCGCGTGCCACTGCAGAAAGGTGGGCGAGGCGCGGCGCAGGTCCACGGCCACGTCCCAGACCTCGCCGCGCACGCACTGCACCAGCTTGGTGTCGGCGTGCGGGTGGTGCTGGTAATGCATGCCGCGCACCGAGCCGCGCGTGGCGGTGTAGCTGTGATTGACCTGGTTCACCGGGGCCGGCCAGCCGGCGGATTGCAGGTCGGCCTGGCTGAACAGGCGCGAGAAGAATCCGCGGTTGTCGCCCGCCCTGGGCCGGCGCGCCATGCGCAGCCCGGCCAGCGGCGTGTCGGTGAACACGATGTTCATGGCGCGGCCTCGTAGGCGGCGAGGTCGGCCTCGCACAGCGCACGGGCGTCGGCACCCTCGGCCTGCTGGCGGTACCAGTCCATGCTGCGGCCGACCGCGGTGGCCAGCGTCCAGCGCGGCACGCTGCGCAGCTCGGCGCGGGTGCGCGAGGTGTCGAGCATCAGCAGGCCGGCCTCGTGCGGGCCGCTGATCTCGGTGCCGTAGCTGACCGCGCCGCGGCCATAGGCCGAGCGGGCGATCTCGACCACGTCGCGCACCGGCACGGCGCCGGCGGCGTCGGGACCGAAGTTGTAGGCCGTGGCCCGGGTCGGGTCGTCCCAGAGCGCCTGCGCCAGGTTCAGATAGCCGGACAGGGGCTCGAGCACGTGCTGCCAGGGCCGCACCGCGTCGGGCCGGCGGATCTCCAGCGTGTCGCCGCGCTGCCAGGCCCGCACCGCATCCGGTATCAGCCGGTCTTCCGACCAGTCGCCGCCGCCGATCACGTTGCCGGCGCGCGCGCTGGCGAGCGCCACGCCCTGGGCCGACAGGAACGCGTCGCGATAGCAGGCGATCGCGATCTCGCAGGCCGCCTTGCTGGCGCTGTACGGATCGTGGCCGCCCAGCGGATCGGTCTCGCGATAGGGGTAGTGCCATTCCTGGTTGCGGTAGACCTTGTCGGTCGTCACCGCCACCACGCTGCGCACGCCGTCCAGGCCGCGCAGGGCCTCGAGCAGGTGCACGGTGCCCATCACGTTGGCGGAGAAGGTCGCCACCGGCTCGCGGTAGCTGGCGCGCACCAGCGGCTGGGCCGCCAGGTGCAGCACGATCTCGGGCGCGGCCGCGCGCACGTGCGCCGCCAGCGCAGCCGCATCGCGGATGTCGCAGAGGTGGCCCTCGACGTGGTCGGCCAGGCGCAGCGCATCGTGCAGGGAGGGCGTGGTGTTGGGCGCCAGCGCGATACCGGTCACGCGCGCACCCAGGCGCGCGAGCCAGAACGCCAGCCAGGCGCCCTTGAAACCCGTGTGCCCGGTCAGGAGCACACGCTTGCCGCGCCAGAATGCGGGCGAGGGCAGCATTACCAGACCTTCCACGGCGCCGTGTCGCTGCTCCAGAGCGATTCGAGCAGGTTCTTCTCGCGCAGCGTGTCCATCGGCTGCCAGAAGCCCAGGTGCTGGAAGGCCTGCAGCTCGCCGTCGCGGCTCAGGCGCTCGAGCGGCTCGGCTTCCCAGGCGGTGGCGTCTTCGTCGATGAGCGGCAGCACCTTGGGCGAGAGCACGAAGAAGCCGCCGTTGATCAGGCCGCCGTCGCCGCGCGGCTTCTCGGTGAAGCCGGCCACGCGCGTGCCGTCCATGCGCAGCGCGCCGTAGCGGCCGGGGGGCTGCACGGCGGTGACCGTGGCGGCCTTGCCGTGGGCGCGGTGGAAGTCGATCAGCGCGCCCACGTCGACGTCGGCCACGCCGTCGCCATACGTGAAGCAGAACGCCTCTTCATCCTTCAGGTACGGCGCCACGCGCTTGAGGCGGCCGCCGGTCATGGTGTTTTCGCCCGTGTCGACCAGCGTGACGCGCCAGGGTTCGGCCTTCTGCTGGTGCACTTCCATCTTGTTGTTGGCCATGTCGAAGGTCACATCCGACATGTGCAGGAAGTAATTGGCGAAGTACTCCTTGATCATGTAGCCCTTGTAGCCGCAGCAGATGATGAAGTCGTTCACCCCGTAGTGGGAGTAGATCTTCATGATGTGCCACAGGATGGGCCGCCCGCCGATCTCGATCATCGGCTTGGGACGCATGTGGGTTTCTTCGGAAATGCGGGTGCCGAGGCCGCCCGCCAGGATCACTGCCTTCATTTGGACGACTCGCTCCAGGTCTTGAACATTTCACGGAAGCCGGCCTCGACGCGGCGGGCGAAGCCGGCGCCGTCCATCAGGGGGCTGGCGCACATCTCATCGCGAAGTCCCGCACGGATGCGGGCCAGGGCGGGCAGGTCGCGGGCGAGGTCGACCACCTTCTGGATGTATTCCTCTTCGTTGCTGGCGACCCATTCCGGGTGGCCGGCGCTGTGCAGGACCGAACTGCCGATGCGGCCCACGCTGGGGCGGTCGGCCAGGGTCACGTAGGGCACGCCCATGTACAGCGTCTCGACCAGCGTCACGCCCGAGTTGTGCGGGAAGCAGTCCAGGCCGATGTCCATGTTGCGCAGCACGTTCCACGGCGGGCTGTTCTTGCCGATGCGCAGGCGGTCGCGGCCGATGCCGTGTTCGGCGAACTTGGCCGCCATCTCTTCCTGCTGGTGCGGCTCGCCGAAGCTGCCGCTGTCGATCACCAGCACCGCCGCGGGCAGGCGGCGCAGGATTTCCGACCACACGCGCACGGTGCGATGGTTGATGCGGATCGAGCGGCTCAGGGTGCCGAGCGTGACGTGGCCGTTCTTCAGGGCGGGCAGCTCGCTGACCTCGCCCATGCCTTCCTTGGCGCGGTAGACCAGGCTGCCGTGTTCCAGGCGCCAGGGCTTCTCGGCAAACAGGTGCTCGCTGCCGACCGGGGCCATCACCTCGTCGGTCAGGATGTAGTCGATCGCGGAGATCCCGGTGGTGTAGCCGAAGCCCAGCCAGGTGGCGGACACCGGCGCCGGCTTGCGGGCGAACACGCTCAGGCGGTTCTGGCCCGTGTGGCCGGCCAGGTCGATCAGGATGTCGATGCCGTCGGCGCGCACGCGCTCGGTGAGCGTCGAGGCGCTCATGCCGCGGATCGAGACCCAGTTGTCGAAGTAGGTCTTGAAGCGGCCGGTGATGCCGTCTTCGTACTTCAGCTCGGCATAGGCCGTGAGTTCGAACTGGCTGCGGTCGTGGTGCGAGAGCAGCGGTTCGATGAACTCGTTGCCCGAGTGGTGGCGGAAGTCGGGCGACACATAACCGATCTTCAGGCGGCGGTTCGGGTTGCGGTCGTTGCGGAACGGCTTCCATTCGGCGTAGAGCGGCTGGCACAGGGCGCGCTCGAATTCGCGATAGGCCTCGAACACCTCTTCGGCGGTCTTGTCCGGCGCGTAGTTCATCGCGAACAGGCGATTGTTGTACAGCGTCGACTGGGTCGGGAAGGCGGCGAGACCCTCGGCGGCCGCGATCTCCGCGCCCACCGCATCGCCCCGCTGGCACAGCACGTTGACCAGATTGGTGCGTGCCGAGTTCAGCTTCGGGTTGAGCTCGATGGCGCGGCGGCACGACATCTCGGCCTCGGCGTAGCGGCCGGTGGCGGGCAGGGCGTCGCCCAGCGTCAGATGCGCAACGGCGCTGTTCGGATCGAGCTCGACGGCACGGCGGCCGCAGGCCAGCGCTTCCAGCGCGCGGCCGGCGGTCGTCAGGCATTCGCCCAGGCGGTTGTAGGCCAGCGAGCGCATCGGCGCCAGGTCCAGCATGGACACGGCGGCGCGCAACGCATCGAGCACGTCGCCGGCGCGGCACAGGCTGTAGACCAGGATCTCCCAGACCTGGAAATGCTTGGGATAGCGGCGGGCGAGCTTGCGCGCTTCGGGGATGGCCGCCGCATACGATTCACCGTTGGCCAGCTCCGCCAGTTTGTGCAGGGTGGCCTGCAGGGCCGGCGTGACCTTGATGTTGGCGACCGGCTCGCTCAGGTAGACGGCGTCGCGGTTGAAACCGACTCGCGCGTGGGCATCCATGTAGAGATGCCAGAACGGGCCCGGGTGCGCGGCATCGGCCAGGCCGGTGCGCAGGAACGCGAGCCAGGCGGCGTCGCCGACGCGCAGGCCGCCATGGCGCTTCAGGTTCGACAGCACGGTGGCGGCTGGCGCGGCGTAGGCCATGCCGAAGTGATCGCCGCGCTCGGTGCTCTTGTCCCACAGCGCGTCGACGATCTCGCCCAGGGACTGGCCGGCGGCGATCCTGTCCAGCACGCCACGTTCGGCCAGCGGCGGCGTCCACAGGGTGGGCTCGTGCCATAGCGTGAACTGGGGCATGCGGTCGCTGGTGCTGGCCGAGAAGTTGTGCGCGACCGAGGCCACCAGGGCCGGCGCGGCATCTTCGGCCACATCGTAGGGACCGGCCTCCAGGCAGTAATACAGCAGGCCCTGGTACAGCAGCTGTTGCAAGGCCGCGTCGAGCGCCTGCTGGGTGTAGAGCGACGGACGGTCGGACAGGCCGTGCTCGACGGCGGCGCGCAGGGCCTCGTACGACACCGAGGCGGGCCAGGCATGGGCCAGCGTGTCGAGCATCAGGACCTGCAGCGGATCCTTGGTGTTGTGGATCTGGCCGCCATGGCTCATGAAGATCACGCCGTCGACGACGGCCGTCACGCTCGCGCGCATGAGGCCGGTCGCCCAGCGCAGGTCGTGCAGGCGATCCAGGTCGGGCCTGGCCTGGATGGCGCCGGCGCGGTCCTCGTGCACCAGCAGGCTGCGTCGCGCGGCGCGGCCGGTGGCGAAGTCCAGGTATTGCTGTCGCACCACCTTGGCGCGGCCCAGTGCCACCAGGCTCTGGGTGAGCGCCACGTTCTGGCCGTAGTTCTGCGGCAGTTCGGTGAGCGGCAGGCCATCGCCCACGTAGCTCAGGCCGGCCTGCTGGGCGCGGTCGGTGAACTCGATCAGATAGCAGGCGTTGCTGCCGAGCAGGAAGGGCGAGGCGCCGCTGGCGTCGTCGGCGAGTTCGCCCGCGAACAGCTGCGACATGTCGCCCAGGGCGGGGCCCAGCGGATTGCTGCCCGACATGCCGCTCTGGAAGAGGGTGAGCGCGGCGCGCGCGCTCGACTTGACCTCGTCTTCGGTGGTGGCATCGTGGGCGTGGAGCATGATGGCGTCGCGCACGATCTCGGCAGCCTTGGCGCCGGGATTGGTGGCGTAGTCGACGAACACCAGCCCCTCGGGCGAGAGCACGCTGCGGCACCACAGCAGCAGCGCGAGCTGCGCGTCATTGCTCAGGGTGCTGAACAGGCCGCGCACCACGATGTAGTCGAACGGCGCCGCATCGCTCTGCCACTCGAGCAGCGCTTCCAGGGAGAGTGCCTGCAGCGCCACGTTGTCGAGCTTGAGCAGCTCGGCGTAGCGCCGGCCGCGCTCGATGGTCTCGGGATTCGTGTCGACCCCGACCACGCGTGCGTTCGGATAGGCCTGCGCCAGCGGCAGCAGATTCTCTCCGTCGATGCAGCCGATTTCCAGCACGCGGGCGCGGTCCAGCGGCACGGTGTCGATGCCGTACAGGTGCGCCGTGGCGCGAAGGTGACCGGGGGAGAGGGTGTAGTCCAGCCGTTTGCTGCGCGAAGCGGCATCCAGGCGCGAAGGGGCCGTGTTGAGCATGGTCGTGAAGTGCGCGGGTGAGCGGCTCCATTGAAGATGCAGGGGATTCTACGGAGACCCTCCCATGGCCATTCCGGCAAACAATCTTGGAATTCGTGCCTATATTCCGCAGCTCGAAAAAAGGGGCGGAAATGGAAAAAGCCACCCCGGGCGAGCCCGGGGTGGCTTTGATCCAGCGAGAGGGACGCGAGCGTCCCTTTCGAGGCGTCGCTACGATTAACGCAGCAGCGACAGGACCGTTTGCGGCACTTGGTTGGCCTGCGCCAGCACCGAGGTGCCAGCTTGTTGCAGGATCTGAGCCTTGGTCATGTTCGACACTTCGGTGGCGTAGTCGGCATCTTCGATACGCGAACGGGCGGCGGACAGGTTGTTCACCGTGTTGTTCAGGTTCGTGATGGTCGATTCGAAGCGGTTCTGGATCGCGCCCAGGTCGCTACGCAGCGAGTCGACGCTGGCCAGGGCCTTGTCGATCGAAGCCAGCGGGTCGGCGTTGAGCTTGTCGCCCAGCGTGACCGTGCCGTTCGAGGACACGTTGGCCTTGTAGTACACGTCGGCGCCGTTGGCCGAACCCTTGACGACGTAGCCGCCTTCGCTGTTGGCGTACAGCTGGGGAGCCGAGCCCACTTGAGCAGCGCTCAGGCCGGTCAGGTTGGCGGTCACAGCCGGGGTGTTCGACGGGATTTCGTAGTCGGTCAGCTGAGCCGTAGCATCGGCGGGCAGCGAGGTAGCGGCAGCCGAGCTGTCGTACGACACGGAGCCGTCGGAAGCGAACGTGGCGCTCCAGCCGTTCGAACCACCGTCGGTCGACACGAAGAAGTCGCCGTTGGAATCCAGGTACACGACCGGGGTGGCGGCAGCGTTCTGGTCATCGAACTTGGCGTCGTCGACGTTGATGGTCACGCCATTGCCCACGGCGATCTGTTGACCGGCGGCAGCAGCGGTGGCGGTGGCCGAAACCGAGGTCGACGAGTCGAATTCGAGTTGGCCGGTGGCGTTGTCGTAGCCCGAAACGGCGTACAGCGTCGAGCCGCCGTCGTTCGAAACATACAGCTTTTCCGGATCGGCGTCGTCAACGTAGACGTCGAAGCCCGAAGCGGTGGCGGTGTCGACAGCGGTCAGCTTGACCGAAGCGGTCGTTCCCGGGGGGGTGACTTGCGTGGTCGGCGAAGCGGCCAGCTTGGTCGTGTCGAAAGCCTTGTTGCTCACGTCCAGGTTGCCCAGACCCAGCGTGCTGGCGTTGATCTGTTGCAGGTTGATCGTGATGGTTTCGTTGTCGTTGGCGCCGACTTGGATGGTCAGGCTTTGGTCATCGGCCAGAACCTTCACGCCGTTGAACTGGGTCTGTTCCGACACGCGGGTGATTTCGCCCAGACGCTGGGTGATTTCAGCCTGGATCGATTCCAGATCCGACTGCGAGTTCGTGCCGTTGGTGGCTTGAACGGTCAGTTCGCGAACGCGCTGCAGGTTGTTGTTGATTTCGTTCAGGGCGCCTTCGGTCGTCTGAGCGATCGAGATACCGTCGTTGGCGTTACGAGCGGCTTGGGTCAGACCCTTGACGTTGGCGGTGAAGCGGTTGGCGATGGCTTGGCCAGCGGCGTCGTCCTTGGCGCTGTTGATGCGCAGGCCCGACGACAGACGCTCGATGGCGGAACCCAGAGCCGACTGGGACTTGTTCAGGTTGTTCTGAGCAACCAGCGACAGGTAGTTGGTATTGATAACAGCAGCCATGAATAGCTCCCAAGAGAGAAAGGCTTCTTCAAACTGGGCAGCCGGGCCGCCCAACATTTACGGTATCCGTCAGAGTCTTTTTGGCTCCGATCAGTGTCCCGCTGCCTGGATAACGTCGGAGCCAAACGATTCTTTAGGCCTTTCGGCCCCTGTTACATCTTTTTTTTGAAATGGCCGTGGCGCGGGCAGCGAGGCTGGGGGGCTGGCGGGGTGCGGATCCTGGCGCGCGTCGCGGATCGTCGGGATTCCCGTTCGCCCACGCCGTCGCGGCACTGGCAGGCGGACGCAGGCTGTTGCAAATGAGCGCTCGAGCGGGCGCGCTTCCGTTTACAAATGCGGCCGCGCAGGCAGCGAAAAATCCGGCCCTGCACCCCGATAATCCGCCGCCATATATCCATAGAGCATATAGACCGCCCGTATATATAGAGATACGCGCCTGCTGCAACCGATTGTTGCGCTTCAAACGACGTTTCATAGGATCCATGATCGCAATAGATGCCACATTTGTTGCAACGGGGTGCGCGTTTGCGCATCCGGCGAAAACGGCAGCGCAGGGGCGCCGCCGGCAGCGTGTGGACACACGGCACGGACGTGTACAGGCCGAGCGCGGCCTGCGCAAGCCGCGCGAGGCAGGATGCGGGCGATCGGGCCGGGCACGCGCGGATCGCACCGGCGGCGGGCGCGGCCGGACGCTCGCCGTGGACGCGGCGTGAACATGGCGGGGAGGGGAGGGGCGGACGGCCGCGGGCCGTCCGTCGTCAGATGACCTGCGACAACAGCCCGTGCTCGGGCAGTTCGCCCCAGGCATGGTCGGCCAGGTGCGCGCGCAGGCGCGCCGTGGCCTGCGTGCGCAACTGGCACACGCGCGCCTCGGTGACGTTGAGCACGGCGCCGATTTCCTTCAGGTTCAGGCCCTGCTCATAGTAGAGCGACAGCAGCAGCTTCTCGCGGTCGGGCAGCTTGTCGATGGCCTGGATCAGGGCGGCGCGCAGGTCGGTGGCCAGCAGCGCGTTGAGCGGATTGCCGCTGCTCTCGCTGGTGGCGCCTTCGCTCCAGTCCGCGTCGCCCGTCTCCTGGTCGCCGCCCATGCCTTCGTAGTGGACGATCTGCAGGCCCTGGGCGTCGGTCAGCATGCTCTGGTACTCGTCCAGCGGCACGCCCAGCTCCTGCGCGATCTCCGTTTCGGTGGGAGAGCGCATGAGCTGCTGCTCCTTGCGCTGGATGGCGTTCTCGATCTTGCGGCTCTTGCTGCGCACGCTGCGCGGCAGCCAGTCCTGGCTGCGGAGCTCGTCGAGCATCGCGCCACGGATGCGCGACGTGGCGTAGGTCTCGAATTGCGCGTCCGGGCTTTCCTGATAGCGGCGCACGGCATCGAGCAGGCCGATCATGCCGGCCTGGATGAGGTCGTCCAATTGCACGCTGGCCGGCAAGCGGGCCAGCAACTGCAGCGCCAGTTTGCGTACCAGCGGTGCGTATTGGACCAAGCTGTCTTCTGCGTTGGGCATTCAGATTCAGTCTGCAGGGGTCTCGCGAATGGCCGCGAGATGGGTGTTGCATTGTTACGACATCGGCGGGGGTGCCGGCCAGTGGCCTGATGACTGACGTCTATCGCTCCTCTCAATGAGGATTGTCGACAAATGACGGTGTTTCATTCGAGGAAGAACGCAACTTTTTGCGCTTTTATTTACGTCTTTGGCGCGATCTTGGTGCAAGAAATGTAACGGTCCTGCTGCACTTCTAAAGAAATTCTGAAAAAAATCAATGTTTCGTCATAAAAGTCATAGAAAATGACAGTGTGCATGTTAAATTGCATGCAAATTGCGATCAACTGATACATTTCGCATTAAGACGAAAACAGATTTGCGCGGGGGTTTCGGGGCGCGCGATCTGGACTTCATCACCCCGGCTGGCCTCAGTAACAGGAGTACCAAAGTGAAAACCGCAGACAGTTCCTTGCTCGCCGATATACGTGAAGTCAATCTTTCGTATCTGCTGCTCGCGCAGCGGATGCTGAGAGACGATTACGCGGCATCCATGTTTCGCCTGGGTTTCAGCAACGAAGTTGCCGACATCCTGATGCGCCTCTCGCCGGCGCAACTGGTCAAACTGGCGAGCTCGAGTTCCCTGCTTTGCCGCTTCCGCTTCGACGACTACAGCCTGCTGTCGGCCCTGACCCAGGATGTGCTGGGCGGCGCCCTGCAGCAAGCGCACGCAACGATTCTGCTGGCGAAGCAGCCAGTGGAAGAGTTGGCCTGACCCAACCGCTAAAGAAAGCAGGAAGGCGGTATGCCAGTTAAAAGCGTGTCACAGGAAGCCGACGAGATTCTGTTGGCCAGTGCGATGATCACCCTCGGGGCGCGGCTTCAGGTGCTAGAAGCCGAAACCAGCCTCAGCCACGATCGGCTCGCACGCCTGTATCGTGAGATCCGGGGATGCTCGCCTCCCAAGGGAATGCTGCCTTTTTCGGTGGACTGGTTCATGACCTGGTTGCCGAACATCCATTCCTCGTTGTTCTACAACGTCTACTCCTTCTTGAACACGCGCACGTCGAGCAAGAACGTGCGCGCCGTGATCGACGCCTACCGTCTCTATCTGGAGCACGCGCAGGCCGACGCCACCCAGCCCGCCGGCGCCGAGCCGGTGCTCAGCTTCACCCGGGCCTGGATGCTGGTGCGCTTCTTCGACAGCGGCATGTTGCAACTGTCGGCGTGCCGGCAGTGCGGCGGGCATTTCATCGCCCACGCGCATGACCCGCAGACCGACTTCGTGTGCGCCATCTGCCGTCCGCCACCCCGGGCCGGAAAGACGCGCGCGGCCGCCCGCGCACGTGCCAACGCCGCCGCGCCGGCCAAGGCAGAACAGGCTTCCTGATTTCTTAAGGGTACTCAAACATCCCAAAAGCCCCGAAAAACTCCCCGTAACCCGCGTTTTTGCGGCGGGGAGCTCGGGAGATCATTGTCACTAGTTTTGACTACGATGGCAGAGGCCTGATGTGTTGATTGTTATCGGTTATGCGGTGGTTATCATCGCGGTGGTCGGCAGCTTTGTCGGCCTGGGCGGCCACCTGGGCGCGCTCTACCAGCCTTTCGAGCTGACCCTGATCGGCGGCGGCGCCCTGGGCGCCTTCCTGGCCGGCAACAGCCGCAAGTCGCTCAAGCTGGTGAAGGCGGCCGTGCCGCGCGCCTTCAAGACGGGCCCCTACAGCAAAGACCTCTATATGGAGCTGATGGCGCTCCTGTATGTGTTGCTGAACAAGGCGCGCCGCGAAGGCCTGATGGCGGTCGAATCCCACATCGAGGATCCGCAGTCCAGCCCGATCTTCAATGAGTATCCGCGCATCATGAAGGACGCGAATCTCATGGAGTTCATCACGGACTACCTGCGCATCATGATCAGCGGCAACATGAGCTCGTTCGAGATCGAGACGCTGATGGACGAGGAAATCGAGACCTTCCGCCATGAGCGCGAGGTCCCGACGCATGCGCTGCAATCGATGGCCGACGGCCTGCCGGCTTTCGGTATCGTGGCCGCGGTGCTGGGCGTGATCAAGGCGCTCGCCGCCGTGGACCAGCCGCCCGCGATCCTGGGCGACCTGATCTCCAAGGCCATGGTGGGCACGTTCCTCGGCATTCTGCTGGCCTACGGTTTCGTGGGTCCGTTCGCTTCGCGCGTCGAGCGCCAGGCCGCCGAGGCGGTCAAGGTGCTGGAGTGCATCAAGGTGACCCTGCTGGCCAGCATGAACGGCTACCCGCCCCAGCTGGCGGTGGAGTTCGGCCGCAAGGTGCTCTTCTCGGCCGTGCGTCCGTCGTTCGGCGAGCTCGAAGAGCACGTACGCCAGGCCAAGGGCAGCGCGGCCGCCGGCCGCGCCTGATCGGGAGTCTCTTAGATGAGCACGGTCAATAACCACCGTGTGGTGGTCCGCCGCAAACGCCGTGGCGGCGGCGGGGGCCACCATGGCGGGAGCTGGAAGATCGCCTACGCCGACTTCATCACGGCGATGATGGCGTTCTTCCTGGTCATGTGGCTGATCAGCATCGTGCCGCGCGAGGAGCTCAAGGGCATCGCCGAGTACTTCCGCATGCCGCTGAGCGTGGCGATCGCGGGCGGCCCGAGCAATTCCGCCGATACCAGCGCCATCCCTGGCGGCGGGCGCGATCCGCTGCGCGACGACGGCAACGTGCGCCGCGCCGACGGCAACCGCGTGCAGGCCCAGAACATCCCCGACGGCGAGCGGCGCGACCGCCATCGCCTCGAGCGCCTCAAGCAGCGCCTGGACACCCTGATCGAAACCAGCCCGGTGCTGAAGAACTTCCGCCCGCAGCTGCTGATCGACATGACCACGGAAGGCCTGCGGATCCAGATCATCGACAGCCAGAACCGCCCGATGTTCGCCACCGGCAGCGCCGAAGTGCGGCCGTACATGCGCGACATCCTGCGCGAGCTCGGCCCCGTGCTCAACGAGCTGCCCAACAAGATCAGCCTGGCCGGCCACACCGACGCGTCGCAGTACGCGCGCGGCGAGCGGGCCTACAGCAACTGGGAGCTGTCGGCCGACCGCGCCAACGCGTCGCGGCAGGAATTGGTGGCCGGCGGCATGAACGAAAGCAAGGTGCTGCGGGTGCAGGGCCTGTCTTCGAGCATGAGTCTGGTTAAAGATGATCCGTATGCTGCCGTTAACCGTCGTATCAGCCTGGTAGTGCTGAACGAAAAGACGCAGAAACGTATCGAGGACGAGAACGCGACGGCGGCAGAAGTGAGCGCCCGCGACGCCAATGGCGTGGTTCAGGCCGTGACCCACCGCAATGAAGCGGCGGCACCGGCCACCGAACCGCCCGCGGCGCCGGCGTCCAACGAGGCTGCACGTTAGGAGCGAACTGGAGCATGACGACGATATTGGTGGCGGACGATTCCGCAACGATGCGCATGATCGTGCGGGCCGCGCTGACCGGCGCGGGCTGGCAGGTCGTGACGGCTGGCAACGGCAAGGAGGCACTGGACCTCGCGCGCGACCAGCAGATCGATCTGGTCGTGAGCGACTGGAACATGCCGGTGATGGGCGGCCTGGATCTGATCCGGGGCCTGCGCGAGCAGGAGCGTTATCTCGACGTGCCGGTGCTGGTACTGACTACCGAGGAAGACGTGGACAGCAAGACGGCTGCCCGCGATCTCGGGGTCTGCGGGTGGCTCAACAAGCCCGTCGATCCCGAAACCCTGGTGGATTTGGCCGCCGAGCTGCTCGAAGAGCAGCCGCCGGTTTAGTGTCAACGCGCCTCGGCGTGTTCTATATGAAGGCAAACGGCTCATCATGAGTTCAGGTCTGGATCTCAGTCAGTTCTACGAGACTTTTTTCGACGAAGCCGACGAGTTGCTCGCGCAGATGGAGCAGCTGCTGCTCGAACTGGATGTGGGGCAACCCGACATCGAGCAGCTCAACGCCATTTTTCGTGCCGCGCACTCCATCAAGGGTGGCGCGGCGACGTTCGGCTGCTTTCAGAAGCTCGCCGAAACCACGCATTTGCTGGAAAACCTGCTGGACGCGATCCGTCGCGGCGAAATGAACCTGCGCGCCGATATGGTTGATACTTTCCTGGAAACCAAAGACGTGCTGAAGAGCCAACTGGACGCTTATCGTTCGTCCGAAGAGCCCGATCAGGCCGTGTTCGAACGCATCTGCGCCGTGCTGCGCCAGATCGCCCTCGAAGGCAAGGGCGAAGCGCCGGCTGCGGCCGCCGCCCCGGCGCCTGCTCCCGCTCCCGCGCCGGCACCCGTGGCCGCCGCCCCGGCACCGGCCGCGCCCGCTGCGGTCGCACCTGCGGCCGCACCCGCCGGCAACCTGCCGTTCCGCGTGCAGTTCCGCAAGGTGTCCGACAAGGACGCCCAGTCGCTGCTCGAGGAAATGGGCAATTTGGGCACCGTGCACCATCATGAGCGCAGCGCCGACGCGCTGACCGTGTGGGTCGACACGACTTGCTCGCAGGACGACATCGAGGCGGTGTGCTGCTTCATCGTCGACAGCGACCAGCTCGACATCCGCCGCGAAGCCGCGCCGGCCAAGGCCGCCGCCGCCGACGTGGTGGAGCAGTTCGAGGCCGCCGCCGCCGGTTTCGCCGCGCCTGCCCCCGCGCCCGCTGCGCCCGCCGCTGCACCCGCTGCTGCACCCGTCGCCGCGCCGGCACCCGTTGCCGCCGCACCCGCTGCCGCCCCTGCGCCCGCGGCCGCCCCGGCGGCACCCGCCGCGCCGGCTCGCGCCGCCGCGCCGGCCGCCCACGCCAACACCGAATCGACCTCGATCCGCGTGGGCGTGGAGAAGGTCGACCAGATCATCAACCTGGTGGGCGAGCTCGTCATCACCCAGGCCATGCTGGCGCAGACCGCGTCGACGCTGGATCCGGTGCTGCACGACCGTCTGCTCAACGGCATGGAGCAGCTCGAGCGCAATGCGCGCGACCTGCAGGAAGCGGTGATGTCGATCCGCATGATGCCGATGGACTACGTGTTCTCGCGCTTCCCGCGCGTGGTGCGCGACATCGCCAGCAAGATGGGCAAGCAGATCGAGCTGCAGACCTACGGCCGCGCCACCGAGCTCGACAAGAGCCTGATCGAACGCATCATCGACCCGCTCACCCACCTGGTGCGCAACAGCCTGGACCACGGCATCGAGACGCCCGACAAGCGCGTCGCGGCCGGCAAGGATCCGGTCGGCCAGCTGGTGCTGTCCGCGCAGCACAACGGCGGCAACATCGTGATCGAGGTGAGCGACGACGGTGGCGGCCTGAACCGCGACCGCATCCTCAAGAAGGCGCAGGCCCAGGGCCTGTCGGTCAACGAAAACTCGCCCGACGAGGAAATCTGGCAGCTGATCTTCGCGCCGGGCTTCTCCACCGCCGAGCAGGTGACCGACATCTCCGGCCGCGGCGTCGGCATGGACGTGGTGCGCCGGAACATCCAGAACATGGGTGGCCACGTGCAGCTCTCCAGCACGCCGGGCCACGGCACCACGACCCGCATCGTGCTGCCGCTGACGCTGGCGATCCTCGACGGCATGTCGGTGCGCGTGGGCGAAGAGACCTTCATCCTGCCGCTGAACCACGTGACCGAGTCGCTGCAGCCCACCGAAGACCAGATCTACTCGGTGGCCGGCAACGAGCGCGTGATGCACGTGCGCGGCGAGTACCTGCCGCTGGTGGAAATGCACCGGGTGTTCTCGGTCGGCGGCGCGCAGACCGAGCCGACGCAGGCCATCGCCGTGATCATGCAGGCCGAGGAGCGCCGCTTCGCGCTGCTCGTCGACCATCTGGTCGGCCAGCACCAGGTCGTGGTCAAGAACCTCGAATCCAACTATCGCAAGGTCCCCGGCATTTCCGCGGCGACCATCCTGGGCGACGGCAGTGTTGCACTGATCGTCGACGTATTCGCGCTCGCGCGCGCCAACCGTGAGCGTTGGTCGCAGCCCGAAGCCATTCTGAATTGACGGAGAGCATTAACATGGCAGCCAAGCCGCACGCGCAAAGCGCCCGCGTCGAAGACGTGGGCAACGAGTTCCTGGTCTTCACGCTGGGCTCGGAAGAATACGGGATCGACATCCTGAAGGTGCAGGAAATCCGCGGCTACGACGCCGACGCGGTGACCCGCATCGCCAACGTGCCCACGTTCATCAAGGGCGTGACCAACCTGCGCGGCATCATCGTCCCGATCATCGACCTGCGCATCAAGTTCAACCTCGGCAGCGTCGAATACAACGAACAGACCGTCGTGATCATCCTGAACCTGGATCATCGCGTGGTCGGCATCGTGGTCGACGGCGTGTCCGACGTGCTGATGCTCAACGCCGGCCAGATCCGCCCGGCGCCGGAATTCGGCGCGACCCTGTCGACCGAATACCTGACGGGCCTGGGCACCGTGGACGAGCGCATGCTGATCCTGGTCGACATCGAGAAGCTCATGACCAGCGACGAGATGGAACTGGTCGAGAAGGTCGCTTCCTGATCCCTCCGCAAGGTGCGTGACTAGCCGGGCGGCGGATGATCTTCGCCGCCCGCCGTATTGCAGCTGTGGCATTCGACCCCGTCGAGGAGTTCTAACCGTTATGCGCACGTTCTTGGCGAACCTGACCATACGCAGCAGCCTGCTGGGCGTGCTGGCGTTCTTCTCTTTCATGCTGGTGCTGGGCGCCGCGCTCGGTGTCCTGTCGCTGCGCATCTCGAACGGCACGCTGGTCGAGATCAAGCAGACCCAGGACCTGGCCGACTCGATGGGCCGCGTGGTCGCCGCCAACAAGGACACGCTCAACGGCCTGGGCCGCGCCGCCACCGCGCAATACGCCGACATCGTGCGCTCGATCGGCCAGCCCATGCTGGTGCAGCAGGGCCTGGCCGCCGAGGCCGCCGGCCTGGTGCAGCGGGCCAAGGCGTCGCTGAACCGGGCGCAGACCGAATTCGATTACTACAAGAGCCTGCCGCATCCCGACAGCGCCGCCGAGTCCATGAAGGAGGTCGACGCCGCCTTCAACACGCTGGTGAGCCAGGGCCTGACGCCGCTGATCGCCGCGTTGGAGAAGGCCGACATGCCGGGCTACCAGAGCCACGTGCAGATGGTGCAGGACGCGCTGGAGGCACGCTTCGCGCGCGCCGTCGAGGCGTTCGACTTCTGGCGCGCGAGCCTGGTGCAGGAAGCCTACACCGTGGCCGAACAGCGCTACAACTTCGTGCTCGGCGCCGTGGCGCTGGGCGGCGTGGTCGCCGCGCTGCTGGTCTTCATGACCTACGTCTTCCTGCGCCGCCGCGTGCTGGCGCCGCTCAAGGAAGCCGGCACCTACTTCGACCGCATCGCCGGCGGCGACCTGACGGCGCGGGTGGACGTGCGCAACGGCAACGAGATCGGCCAGCTGTTCGCCGCGCTCAAGCGCATGCAGGAAAGCCTGACCCGCACCGTCTCGCAGGTTCGCCGCGGCGTGGAAGAAATCAACGTCGGCTCGCACGAGATCGCGGCCGGCAATACCGATCTGTCGTCGCGCACCGAGCAGCAGGCCGCCTCGCTGGAGCAGACCGCCGCTTCGATGGAGCAGCTGGCCTCGACCGTGAAGCAGAATGCCGACAACGCGCGCCAGGCCAACCAGCTGGCCGCCAGCGCCTCGGACGTGGCCGAACGCGGCGGCGCCGCGGTGTCGGAAGTGGTGCACACCATGGAAGGCATCTCGGCGAGCTCGCGCAAGATCTCCGAGATCGTGTCGGTGATCGACGGGATCGCGTTCCAGACCAACATCCTGGCGCTCAACGCCGCGGTGGAAGCGGCGCGTGCGGGCGAGCAGGGCAAGGGCTTCGCGGTGGTGGCGGGCGAAGTGCGCTCGCTGGCGCAGCGCAGCGCCCAGGCCGCCAAGGAAATCAAGGTGTTGATCGAGGACTCGGTCAACAAGGTGGGCACGGGTTCGCAGCAGGTCGAGCGCGCCGGCAACACCATGCAGGAAATCGTGGCCTCGGTGAAGCGTGTGACCGACATCATGGGCGAGATCTCGGCGGCCTCGGAAGAGCAGTCGAGCGGCATCGACCAGGTCAACCGCGCCGTGACGCAGATGGACGAGGTGACGCAGCAGAACGCGGCACTGGTGGAAGAGGCCGCCGCCGCGGCGGGCTCGCTGCAGGAGCAGGCCGAACGCCTGTCCGAAGCGGTGGCCGTGTTCCGGATCAACGGCGGCGAAGTGATCGACCTGCAGGCGGAGCGCCTCGGCGGCCACGCGCAGGGCGCCGGAAAGTTTGCGTTGGAGCATTGAGGCAGGCATGTTGAGCACCACCCCGTCTTTTTCGGCGGAGCGTCAGTTCGAGTTCCGGGATGCCGACTTTTCGCGCGTGCGCAGCATGATCTATGCGCGCGCCGGCATTTCGCTGGGCGCGCACAAGCGCGAGATGGTCTACAGCCGCCTGGCGCGGCGCCTGCGGGCGCTGGGCAAGAACGACTTCAGCAGCTATCTCGACGAGCTCGAGCGCGAACCCGCGGCCGGCGAGTGGGAAGACTTCGTCAACGCCCTCACGACCAACCTAACCGCCTTCTTCCGCGAGTCGCATCACTTCCCGATCCTGGCCGACTTCGCCAAGACGCGCGGCGGGCCGGTGTCGGTCTGGTGCTGCGCGGCCTCGACCGGCGAGGAGCCGTATTCGATCGCGATGACGCTGACCGAGGCGCTGGGCCCGAAAGCGGCCAGCAGCCGGGTGTATTCCACCGACATCGACACCAATTGCCTGAACCGCGCGCGCGCCGGCGTCTATGCCTGGGACCGCGTGGCCAAGATGGACGAGGCGCGGCTGCGGCGCTTCTTCCTGCGCGGCCGGGCCGGCAACGAAGGGCAGGTCAAGGTGCGTCCCGAGCTGGCGCAGATGGTCGAGTTCGAGACGCTCAACCTGCTGGCGCCGTCGTGGCCCATCAATGAAAAGTTCGACGTGATCTTCTGCCGCAACGTGATGATCTATTTCGACAAGCCGACGCAGGCCAAGATCCTGCGGCGGTTCGTGCCTTTGCTCAAGCCGGGCGGCCTTCTGTTCGCCGGGCATTCGGAAAACTTCACGTACATCAGCCAGGACTTCCGGCTGCGGGGCCAGACGGTCTATGAGTGCGTGGGCCAGTAACCACTGAATATCGCCAGGAAAGCCGCCCCTGCAGCGGGTCAGGACCATGAAGAAAATCAGAGTACTTTGCGTTGACGACTCGGCCCTGGTCCGGGGCCTGATGACGGAAATCATCAACAGCCATCCGGACATGGAGGTCGTGGCGACCGCGCCCGATCCGTTGGTCGCGCGCGAGTTGATCAAGCAGCACAACCCCGACGTCCTGACGCTGGACGTCGAAATGCCGCGCATGGACGGCCTGGACTTCCTCGAGAAGCTGATGCGCCTGCGGCCGATGCCGGTCGTGATGGTGTCGTCGCTGACCGAGCGCGGCGGCGAAATCACGCTGCGCGCGCTGGAACTGGGCGCGATCGATTTCGTGACCAAGCCCAAGCTGGGCATCCGCGACGGCCTGCTCGACTATTCCGAGCTGATCGCCGAGAAGATCCGCGCCGCCTCGCGCGCGCGCCTGCGCGCACCGACCCCGCACGCCGCCGGCGCGCCCGCGCCGGTGCGCCTGCGCAGCCCGTTCGCGAGCTCGGAAAAGCTGGTTATCATCGGCTCGTCCACGGGCGGCACCGAGGCGATCCGCGAGGTGCTACAGCCGCTGCCGCCCGACAGCCCTGCGATCCTGATCACCCAGCACATGCCGGCCGGCTTCACGCGTTCGTTCGCGCAGCGCCTCGACGCCCTGTGCGCGGTGACGGTCGGCGAGGCCGTGCACGGCGAACGCGTGCTGCCGGGCCACGTGTATCTGGCGCCGGGCGGCGAGCAGCATATGAAGCTGGGCCGCAGTGGTGCAAACTATGTGATCGAGCTGGAGCAGGGCGATCCGGTCAACCGGCACCGCCCCTCCGTCGATGTGCTTTTCCATTCCGCCGCCCAGGCGGCCGGCCGCAATGCCATCGGGGTGATCCTGACCGGCATGGGCAAGGACGGCGCCGCCGGCCTGCTCGCGATGCGCCGGGCCGGGGCCCACACACTGGCGCAGGACGAGGCCAGCTGCGTGGTGTTCGGCATGCCGCGCGAGGCCATCGCCATCGGCGGGGCCGACGAAGTGGTGTCGCTGGGCGACATGAGTGAACGGATTCTGTTGCGTGTGGGCGATCGCGGCCACCGTGTTTGATGTGGTGCGCCCCGCCCACGCCTTGAACGATTTTTTTTGGAGTTTTAGATGGTAGACAAGGGACTCAAGATTCTCGTGGTGGACGATTTCCCCACGATGCGCCGCATCATCCGCAACCTGCTCAAGGAGCTGGGTTTCGAGAACGTCGATGAGGCGGAAGACGGCCAGATGGGTCTGGACAAGCTGCGCAACGGCGGCTTCCAGTTCGTCGTGTCCGATTGGAACATGCCCAACCTCGACGGCCTGGAAATGCTCAAGCAGATCCGTGCCGACGCCAGCCTGGCGTCGCTGCCGGTGCTGATGGTGACGGCCGAGGCCAAGAAGGAAAACATCGTGGCGGCCGCGCAGGCGGGCGCCAATGGCTACGTCGTGAAGCCTTTCACCGCGGCCACGCTGGAAGAGAAGCTCAACAAGATCTTCGAGAAGATCGGCGGCTGAGGGCAAGCATCATGAACGCGACGGAAACCGGCACACCGGCCGAATCGGGCGACCTGATTCATCGCATCGCCTCGCTCACGCGGATGCTGCGTGACAGCATGCGCGAACTCGGCCTGGACCAGGCCATCAAGGACGCCGCCCAGGCCATTCCCGATGCGCGCGACCGGCTGCGCTACGTCGCGCAGATGACGGAGCAGGCCGCCAACCGCGTGCTCAACGCGACCGAAGCCGCGGGCCCCGTCCAGGACGGCATGGCGCGCTCGGCCCGCGAGCTCGACGCGCGCTGGCAGGAATGGTTCGACAAGCCGCTGGAAGTGCCCGAGGCCAAGAGCCTGGTGCAGGACACCCGCGCCTTCCTGGCGGAAGTGCCCGAGCACACCCAGTTCACGCAGAACAAGCTGATGGAAATCGTGATGGCCCAGGATTTCCAGGACCTCACCGGCCAGGTCATCATGCGCATGATGGACGTGGTGGGCGCGATCGAACGCGAACTGCTGCAGGTGCTGCTCGACAGCGTGCCGCAGGAGCGTCGCGACGAGGCCAACAGCCTGTTGAACGGCCCGCAGGTCAATCCGACCGGCAAGGCCGACATCGTGACCAGCCAGGACCAGGTCGACGACCTGCTCGCCAGCCTCGGCTTCTGAGCCCGCGTTACCGAAAGGCGCGCCTGACCGTTGTCCCGCGGTCGGGCGCGCGTTTTTCATGGCGCCTGCCCAGGCGCCCCGGGACGTACTTTCCCTAAGAGTCAGGGCGCCCGGCCGCCGCTAGACTTGCTGTAACAAAAAACAAGAAACAAGCGCAGCATTACGATTGCCCGTCCACGCGCCTCGCGGCGCCGGACGTCCGAGCGACCCGGCAGAGGTCACCGGGCAGCGGGCAGAGGAGGGAGTCATGGGTAGTCGCACCGTTTACGTCGGTGGCCTCTGGCGCTTGCTGCGCCGTCTCAACCGGGGCCGCGCCACGCTGGCCGAACGCGCCTGGTCGCTGAGCCCGACGGCCTTGCCGCTGTCGCGCTTCCTGGCGCAGATCCGCGCCCGCATCATCACCGTGCGCCAGGCCAGCATCGATATCGCGCTGAATACCGCGCGCACCCAGTTCCAGGCTGGCCAGTGCGCCGGTCTCACGCGCGAGCAGGCCGGCGTGGCCCAGGCGCTGGCCGCGAGCTCGAGCCAGATCGCGGGCCTGTCCGCCACCACCTCGGCGCACACGCGCGAGATCGCCGATGTGTGCGCACACAACCTCGACACGGCGCGCCAGGCCCAGGCCGCGCTGGCCGACGTGCACGAGCGGCTCGAGCGCATGAGTTCGCACATGGCCGAGTTCGGCGCCACCGTGGCGCAGCTCACCGAACGCGCGCGCTCGGTCGGCGACATCAGCCGGCTGATCAAGGACATCGCGCTGCAGACGCAGCTGCTCGCGCTCAATGCCGGCGTGGAGGCGGCGCGCGCCGGCGACGCCGGGCGCGGCTTCGCCGTGGTCGCCACCGAAGTGGGGCGGCTGGCCGAGCGCGTCAACGCGGCCACCGGCGACATCGGCCGCCACACCGGCGAGATGCTGGCGCTGGTCGACACCACCCAGGCGCGCACCGGCACCCTGGACGCCGACGTGCGCGTGTGCGGCGAGCTGCTGTCGGGCACGCGCAACGATTTCGACGGGTTCGTGCGGGACTTCGACGGCATGAACCGCCAGGTCGGCGAGGTCGTCGGGGCGGTCGCCGAGGTCGACCAGACCAACCAGGCCATGAGCGGCGAGGTGAGCCGGGTGGCCGCGCTGGCCGCCGACGTGCAGGCGCGGGTGGCGGCGATCTCCGGCGAGGTCGACCGCATCCGCCACCAGACCGAGGGCATGCAGGAGGTGCTGGCGGAGGTGCGCACGGGCGGCACGCCGTTCGACCGGCTCAACGCGGCCGTGCTGGCGTTTCGCGACGAGGCGGGCGCCTTGCTGGCCGCGGCGCGGGCCCGCGGGCTGGACGTGTTCGACCGGGACTACCGCCGCATCGCCGCCAGCGATCCGCCGCGCTTCCACACCTCCTACGACCGGGTCATCGACACCGCCCTGACCGAGCTGCTGGACCGCATGCTGGAGGCGGTGCCGGGCGGCAGCTACGCCCTGCTGGTGGACGCACGCGGCTACGCGCCGGCGCACAACAGCCGCTATTCCCATCCGCCCAGCGGCGACCGCGCCGTGGACACGGCGCGCTGCCGCAACAAGCGGATCTTCGACGATCCCGTCGGGGCGCGGCTCGCGGCCAACACCGGCAGCCTGCTGTTCCAGACCTACTCGCGCGACACGGGCGAGATCGTCAACGACGTGTCGGTGCCGCTGTTCCTGGATGGCGAGCACTGGGGCGCGGTGCGGATCGGGCTGGATTTCGCCCGTTTCTGCGACACCGTCGAGGCCGCCGCCGGGGCAGACCGGCACGCCTGGGTGCCGGCCTAGGCGGGCGGGCGCAGGCGGGCCTGCCGCAGCGGGCGGCAGGGGGGGCGAATAACGCCAATTTCCCCCCTTTTCTTGGATGATCGCGCCGCAGTGGCTCCGCCTAGAATCTCGGCGGGCAGCTCGCAACCTTGATACGCGGGCCGCGAATCAACCGCTTCCCGCATGGCTGAAGAAAGCGATCTCGAAAAGTCAGAAGCCGCCTCACCGAGGCGCCTGGAAAAGGCGCGTGAGGAAGGCCAGATTGCGCGCTCCCGCGAGCTGGGCACGTTCCTGCTGCTCGCCGTGGGCGCGGCTTCGCTGTGGATGCTCGGCGGGACCCTGTATCGCGGGCTGTCCGGGGTGATGCGCAACGGGCTGGCGTTCGACCAGCGGATTTCCCGGGATACGACCGTGATGGTCAACCTGGCGGTCGAGGGCTTCGGCCAGGCGATCTGGACGCTGCTGCCCGTGTTCGTGGCGCTGATGATCACCGCCGTGCTGGCCAGCGTGGTGCTGGGCGGCCTGGTGTTCTCGACCAAGCCGATGGAACTGAACCTGGGCAAGCTCAGCCCGCTGTCCGGCATCAAGCGCATGTTTTCGGCGCAGACCGTGATCGAGCTGATCAAGGCGCTGGGCAAGGCCCTGCTGGTGGGCGGCGTGGCGGGCGCGGTGATCTGGCACTACCAGGACCAGATGCTGGGCCTGATGCACGTGTCGCCGTCGGCGGCGCTGGTGCGCGCGCTGCAGCTGGTGGCCATCTGCTGCGCGCTGATCATCGCCTCGCTGTTCCTGATCGTGCTGATCGACGTGCCCTGGCAGATCTTTTCGCACCTGAAGAAGCTGCGCATGTCGAAGGAAGACGTGCGCCAGGAGCACAAGGAATCGGAAGGCGACCCGCACACCAAGGCGCGCATCCGCCAGCAGCAGCGCGCCGCCGCGCGCCGCCGCATGATGAGCGAAGTGCCCAAGGCGGACGTGATCGTCACCAACCCGACGCACTACGCCGTGGCGCTGGTCTACAACGAAAAGGAACTGGCCGCGCCGCGCGTGGTGGCCAAGGGCACCGGGCTGATCGCGGCCAAGATCCGCGAGCTCGGCGCCGAACATCGCATTCCCATGCTGGAGGCGCCGCCGCTGGCGCGCGCCTTGCATCAACACGTCGAGGTGGGACACGAAATCCCCTCGGCACTTTACACCGCGGTCGCCGAAGTGCTTGCGTGGGTTTTCCAGTTGCGCAGCTGGCGCGCCGGCTGGGGCATGGAACCGGAGGCGCCCCGCGCCCTGGCCGTCCCCACCGAACTGGACCCGCAGGCACGGGCCGCACAAGGAGCTTGATCGATGGGCGGACTGCTGACGCTCTTTAAGTCCAATGGCATGGCCAACGCGCGGCTGCTTGCCGGGCCCATCCTGATCGTGATGGTCCTGGGCATGATGGTGCTGCCGCTGCCCACGTTCCTGCTGGACCTGCTGTTCACCTTCAACATCGCGCTGTCCATCATGATTCTGCTGGTGGCGATGTTCACCAAGAAGCCGCTGGACTTCGCCGCCTTCCCGTCGGTGCTGCTGTTCGCCACGCTGCTGCGTCTGTCGCTCAACGTCGCGTCGACCCGGGTGGTGCTGCTCAACGGCCACCAGGGCCCGGACGCCGCCGGCAAGGTGATCGAGGCATTCGGCCACTTCCTGGTGGGCGGGAACTTCACGGTCGGCATCATCATCTTCGTGATCCTGACCATCATCAACTTCATCGTGATCACGAAGGGTGCGGGCCGTATCGCGGAAGTGGGAGCGCGCTTCTCGCTGGACGCGATGCCCGGCAAGCAGATGGCCATCGACGCCGACCTCAACGCCGGCCTGATCGGCGAAGAGGAGGCGCGCAAGCGCCGCGCCGAGGTGGCGCAGGAGTCGGACTTCTACGGCTCGATGGACGGTGCGAGCAAGTTCGTGCGCGGCGACGCCATCGCCGGCCTGCTGATCATGGTGATCAACGTGATCGGCGGCCTGATCGTGGGCGTGGCCCAGCACGACATGTCGATGGGCGACGCCGGCCGCGTCTACACGCTGCTGACCATCGGCGACGGCCTGGTGGCGCAGATCCCGGCCCTGGTGATCTCCACCGCCGCCGGTGTGGTGGTGTCGCGCGTGTCGACCGACCAGGACGTGGGCCAGCAGATCCTGGGCCAGCTGTTCTCGAACCCGAACGTGCTGTTCCTGACGGCCGCCATCGTGGGCATCATGGGGCTGATCCCCAACATGCCGCACCTGGCCTTCCTGACGCTGGCCGGCATGCTGGCCGGCGGCGGCTACATGATGATCAAGCGGCGCGCGCAGGCCAAGGCCGCGCGGCCCGAACCCGCGGCCGAGGCGCAGGCACAGGCCCAGGCGGCCGCCGCCGAAGCGAGCTGGGACGACGTGTCGATGGTGGACCAGCTCGGGCTGGAGGTGGGATACCGCCTGATCCCGCTGGTCGACCATGCCCAGAACGGCGAACTGCTGCATCGCATCCGCAGCCTGCGCAAGAAGTTCGCGCAGGACGTGGGCTTTCTGCCGCCGGTCGTGCACATCCGCGACAACCTCGAGCTCAAGCCCAACGACTACCGCATCCTGCTGTCGGGCGTGGAGATCGGCCATGGCGTGGCGATGCCGGGCCAGTGGCTCGCCATCGACCCGGGCGGCGTGACCATCCAGGTCAAGGGCCAGCCCACCACCGATCCGGCCTTCGGCCTGCCGGCGCTCTGGATCGACAACGGCCAGCGCGACCAAGCCCAGGTGGCCGGCTACACGGTGGTGGACGCCAGCACCGTGGTGGCGACCCACCTGAATCACCTGATGCACCGCCACGGCGCCAACCTGCTTGGCCGCCAGGAAGTGCAGCAGCTCATCGACCGCCTGGGCCGCGACGCGCCCAAGCTGGTGGAAGACCTGGTGCCCAAGACGCTGTCGCTCACGTCGCTGCAGAAGGTGCTGCAGGGCCTGCTCTCGGAAGAAGTGCCGATCCGCGACATGCGCACCATCATCGACACGCTGTCCGAGCATGCGCCCCGACTGGCGGCGCTGGCGGCCAACAGCGGCGGCCAGCCCGACGTGCAGGAGCTGATCGCACTGACGCGCCGCTCGCTCGGCCGCGCCATCACGCAGCAATGGTTCCCGGGCGAGGGCGAGCTGCGCGTGATCGGCCTGGACGTGCGCCTCGAGCGCGTGCTGTCGCAGGCCATGATGACCAGCGGCGGCCTCGAGCCGGGCCTGGCCGAGACCCTGTTGCGCGAAACCGAGCAGGCGCTGCAACGCCAGGAAGCGCAGGGCAACGCGCCGGTGCTGCTGGTGTCGCCGCCGCTGCGCGCGCCGCTCTCGCGCTTCCTGCGTCACCACCTGCCCCAGCTGGGCGTGCTTTCCAATGCCGAGATTCCCGATGAGCGCGTTGTGCGTGTCACGGCGCTGATCGGAGGTAACGGCGAATGAAGCTGAGAAAATTTGTCGGCGCCAACACCCGCGAGGTGATGCGCCTGGTCCGTGATGCGCTGGGCGAGGACGCGCTGATCGTCTCCAATCGCCGCGTCGACGGCGGCATCGAGATCATCGCCACCGTCGAGTCCGACGTCGAGGACGCGATGCAGGCGCCGGCCGCCGCGGCACCGGCCGCCGCGGCATCGGCCGCCGCGCCACCCGTGCGCCCGGCCACTGTCGAGCCCGCGCGGCCCGTGCCGGCCGCCGTGCCCGCGCCCGTGCCGGCGCCCGTCGCCGCAGCGGCGCCGACCGTGCGTTCGCCGGGTTCTTCGTATGGCTACGCCGCCGCCTATGCGGCCGCCTCGCCGGCCCCCGTGCCCGTGCCGGCCCCCGCGCCTGCGCCCGCCGCGCCCGTGCCGAACTACGCGGCCGGCGCGCATCTGCCGATGTCGGCGCGCACCACGGCCGGCGCCCGTGCCGCGACCTACGGCGCGACGTTCGAGGCGACCTCGGCCCAGCCCGAGGATCCGCTCGAATCGTTTGCACCGCCCGCGCCGCCCGCGGCCACCGCCGCCCGTGCGGAGCCGCAGCCGCCTGCCGCCGAGACGCCCGCGCAGCCGGCCGACTTCGACGTGGTGGACGCGGATCCACATGCGCAGGACCTGCGCGACGTGACCCCGGCCGCCGATGCGCTGCCGGCGCCGATCCAGGAATACCGTTCGGCCGCCTCGATGGCGCGCCGGCCCGACGCGCCGATGCCGGGCACGGCCGGCCTGCCGGGCCTGCCGATGAACGCGGCGCTGGGCGCCGAGCCCAGCGTGCAGGCGGCCATCGACGCGCTGCGCGGCGCGCTGGAATCGCGCATGGACGGCATGCTGTGGGGCAACCGCGCCCAGGCGCGCGAGCCGGTCAACGCCGGGCTGTTCCGCAGCCTGCTCGAGGCCGGCTTCTCGATGCCGCTGGTGCGCGCGTTGCTGGAGCGCCTGCCCGAGAATCTGGACGCGCGCCAGGCCATGGCCTGGGCCCGCAACGAACTCGTGACGCACCTGCCGGTGCTGCGCGCCGAGGATGATTTCTTCGCCGGCGGCGGCGTCTACGCACTGGTGGGCCCCACCGGCGTGGGCAAGACCACCACGCTGGCCAAGCTGGCCGCGCGCTGCGTGCAGCGCGAAGGCCGCGACCAGGTGGCGATGCTGACCACCGACAATTTCCGGATCGGCGCGCTCGAGCAGCTGCAGATCTACGGCCGCCTGATGGGCGTGCCGGCGCATTCGGTGCGCGACGCCGCCGAGCTGCGCAGCACGCTCGCCAGCCTCGGCAACCGCAAGATCATCCTGATCGACACCACCGGCATCAGCCAGCGCGATCGCAACGTGGCCGAGCAGGCCGCGCTGCTGACCAATGCCGGCCAGCCGGTGCGCCGCCTGCTGGTGCTCAATGCCGCCAGCCAGGGCGACACGCTCGACGAGGTGGCGCATGCCTATCGCCACGGCGTGGGCGAGGACGTGGTGGGCTGCATCATCACCAAGCTCGACGAGGCCTCGCGGCTGGCGCCGGCGCTCGACACCGCGATCCGCCACCGCCTGCCGATCCATTACGTGTCGCAGGGCCAGCGCGTGCCCGAGCACCTCGACGTGGCCGATCGCAACACGCTGATCGACGCGGCCCTGGCCACCCTGAACAAGACCCGCGCCCTGTACGCGCCCAGCGAGGCCGACCTGGCCGCGCTGTGGAGCGCGAGCGGCGGCCAATCCGAGCGCGATCCGCTGGCGCGCCGCCGCCTGCTGGCCGCCGCGATGCGGCGTCCCGCCTCGGCGGGCGAGCAGGGCGGCGAGCTGGAGCAGGCGCTGGGCTGGCTCGCGGCCGACCCGGCCTGCGCCCATGCCCGCGCCGCCTGGCGCGCGCGCAGCGGCGCGGTCGACGAGGGCGGCGTGCCGGATGCCGATGCCAGCCAGCTGGCGCTGGGCGAGGCCATGCTGGCCATGGTGCGGCGCGAGTTCCCGGCGGCCTGCCAGCGCTACGTGCTCGCGATCCACGGCAAGGCCGCGCTCAAGGGCGACGGCCTGCCCGGCGGCGTTGCGCACGCAACCTTCCTGATGAGCGACCGGGGCGCGGCCCTGGCCGCACCGGTGCAGCAGCTCATGCTGCCGCAGGGCTCGCTCGCCACGCACGCGCCGGGCGCCACCAGCCTGCCGGTGAATGCCGCCGACGCGCTGCTGGCCCGCGCCCAGTTCCTCGCCCACACGCTGGGCAATCTGCCGCACGTGCACCTGTTCGACATGGGCACCACGGCGCTGTCGCATGCGCTGAGCGCCGACGGCCACCTGTGGGTGGCGCGCAGTCCGGGCGCGCTGCGCATCCTGCACGAGGACTGCCCGACGACGCTGCACGCGGTCTCGCGCCAGCTCGGCTACCTGCCGGCCGGCCCCGTGCCGGGCCAGCCCGAACAGGCGCTGTGGGCCTGCGGCACCGAGATCGGCCTGTCGGCGCGCGGCAAGGACGGCGGCCGCCTGCGCATGATCTGCGCGCGCATCGTCAACATGCGCACCGGCCAGGTGCTGTCGCAATACTATGGCCTGACCAACCTCGGCACCGCGCAGGCCGACGCGGCCACCATCGCCTGCTGGCTGGTGCAGCAGGAGCAGGCCAAGGCCGCGTTCCGCTACCTGCCGCACGCCTGGTCGGCGCTGCCGGCGGTCCACACCGCCGACGGCCTGGTGGCGCACGCGCTGCTGGCCGGCCAGCTGGCGGCCGCCTGCTGGCAACTGGCCCACACCGAGTCCGCGGAGCTGGTGCGCGGGCCGCTGGCCGGCCTGGTCGGTCCGGACGAGCGCAAGCTGCCGGGCCGCCTGCTGCCGGTGGCGCTGCTGAAGATGTTCGCCATGCTGGAGATGGCCGACTGAACCCCGGTTGCGCGCGCAAGCAAAAAGGCCGCATGCATCGCATGCGGCCTTTTTTCATGGGGCCGGGGAGGGCGGCGCCGCGCTCAGGTGGCGACGATGCTGCGCGCGCTGCCGGTCGTGGGGCCGTAGCCGGCGCGCTTGCCGCGGCCTTGGGCGTCGTAGGTGGTGCTGTTGGCGCCGCCAAGCGCACGCAGGGCTTCGAGCGATTCGGTGGTGGAGCGCAGGTTGATCTCGATCAGCGTGCCGTTGCGGCTGTTCTTCTCGCGCGCCTGCTGGGCGTGCACCTGCAGCAGTTCCCAGATGGGCGCGAGCTCGGGATGCATGGCGGCGGCCGCGTCGGTGCCCGCATGGCCGGTGGCCACGCCGAGCGTCAGCAGCAGCGCGTCGCGCTGCTGGCTGAGCTGGACCAGCTTTTCGGTCAGGGCTTCCTTGCGCTGGGTGGCCAGATGCAGGGCCTCGTAGGCCTTGCGGTCGAGCAGCGCTTCGGCTTCGGCGTCGAGCGCGGCGATGAATTCGACGACCAGGGCGGCTTCGCGTTCGAGACAGGTCTTGAGCTGATCGGCGTAGTTCATTGAAGCGGGGCACCTGGCGGTGCCATGTTGCGGGTTACTTGAGCAAGTCCTTGGCGCTGGCGATCAGGCTGTCGGCGATGCGGGAGGTGTCGATCTTCAGCTGGCCGGAGGCGATGGCCGCGCGGATGGCGTTGACGCGCTCGACATTGATGTCGGCGCTGCCGTCCTGGAGGGCGAGAAGTTGTCGCGATGCACTGCTCAACGCCACCTGCGAGCTCCCTGCGCCACCTTCCTTGGAGGAACCATAAGCCTGCGCCAGCCCCGACTCATTGCGGCTGACGGCGTTGGTTGCTACCGGGCGGGTAGACGTCGGATTGATCTTCAATATGTTCTCCACGGGGCAAGGCGTTGGCTGCGATGCGAGGTCGGCTCTGCCTGGTTATGCCTCTGTAACGACATGGAAATGGGGAACTTTAGCCCGGGCAGGTAATGTATTAGTGTCATGTGTAACACAAATCACAGCCGGATTTCCACCAGCCCCGCGCTGCGCACCACGCCGCTGACGACCTGTCCGTTGGCCGTGCGCACCTGGACCATGGCGCCGGGGGCCGCGTCGTCGAGGGCCTGGCCCTCGCTCGAGACCACGAAGCCGTTGCCGCGGGCGGTGATCCGCACGATCTGGCCGCGGCTGACCGAGGCCGCGCTGCGCAGCGCATTGCCCCGGATCGCCTGGCCGGCGGCGATGCGGCGGGTGGCCTGCATGCCCATGATGGCGTTGATGTCGGTGATGGCGCCCGCCGGCAGCGAGACCAGGTCGGCTTCCCTGGTGGTCAGGTCGTCGGGCTGGATCGCGGCGCCGGCGCCGATCTGGCGCGCCGCCACATAGTATTCGCCCGGCACGCTGACCGTGGCCTGCACGTAGGTGGTCCAGGCCTGCGGGGTGTTGCAGCGGACCCCGACCGTCATGCGGGCCCGCAGGCGCATGGCCGTGGGCAGGAACGGCACCAGGTTGTCGCAGGCGCTCAACCGGTCGGTCTTGACCGGATCCAGCGTGATGCTGGGCGCGCCGCCGAGGTCAGCCAGCTGGCCCAGCAGGAAGCCCTGCGCGACCTGGGCCACCGCATCGGGATCCTGGCTTGCCACCGCACCCGGATTGGCGGCCGCCGGCAGGCTGCACGCCAGCAGCCAGGCTGCGAGAGCGAGGGCGGCGCGGCGGGCCGGCGCGGGGCGCGGATCGGAGGGCAGGGCGGTGTTCATGGAACATGATTGTAGAAGTGCGCCTGCCGCCGCAAGATCGGAATTGCGTTGGAATTATTGGGTTATTTACCTGATTGTGTTGCGGGCCCGGCCCCTAAGATGCCGTCATGCGTAAAAAGCCCTCGGCCTGTCCTGGTCGGGCGCTCTCTGCGCCGATGACAACCTCAGGCAACAAGGGCAACCCCATGCTAGACCGGCTCAACGAAGACTTCAAATTCTTCCAACAGGCGATTTCGCTGCGCGCGCAACGTCAGGAAGTGCTGTCGTCGAACATCGCCAACGCCGACACGCCGAACTACAAGTCGCGCGATTTCGACTTCAAGGCGGCGATGGAAGGCGCGCTGGAAGGCCGCAGCATGCGTCTGCCCGACACCAACCTGGCGCTGACCTCGGCCCGCCACATTCCGGCCCAGGCGGTTTCGCGCCCCGGCCCCACCGACCTGGCCTACCGCCTGCCGTACCAGGCCAGCCTGGACGGCAACACCGTCGATATGGATATCGAACGGGTCCAGTTCGCCGACAACACCTTGCACTACCAGAGCACGCTGCAAGTGCTGAGCGGCCGGATCCGCTCGCTGCAGACTGCCATTTCGGAATAAGCGGCCAACGGTTCGCCGTGTGGCCTGACTCAGGGAGCTTGCTCTTATGTCTTTGTTGAGCATTTTCGATATCGCCGGTTCCGCGCTCTCTGCGCAGTCCCAGCGCATGAACGTGGCGGCCAGCAACATGGCCAACGCCGACAGTGTGGTGGGCCCGGACGGCCAGCCGTACCGCGCGCGCCAGGTGGTGTTCCAGGTGAACGCGCCCGCCGGCCAGCGCTTCGGTGAAGAGATCGGTGGCGTGAAGGTCGCCGGCGTGGTCCAGGATCCGTCGCCGTTCAAGCTGGTCTACGACCCCAACCACCCGATGGCCAACCAGGACGGCTACGTCCAGATGCCCAACGTCGATCCGGTGGCCGAAACGGTCAACATGATCGCCGCTTCGCGTTCCTACCAGGCCAACGTCGAAGTTCTGAATACCGCCAAGCAATTGATGGCCAAGACGCTGACCATCGGTCAGGGTTGAGCCGGGAGCACGCCATGACCACCGTCGACACCACCTCCAACACCAGCGCGGCCCTGTCGCAGCTGGGCGCCGGCAGCTCCGGCGCGGCGCAGAGCATCCAGGATCAGTTCCTGACGCTGCTCGTGACGCAGCTGCGCAACCAGGATCCGCTCAACCCGATGGAAAACGCCGAGCTCACCTCGCAGCTCGCGCAGATCTCCACCGTGGAAGGCATCAACAACCTGCGCAACACGATGCTGGCCATCAGCGGCCAGATCGACGTGTCGCAGTCGATGAGCGCCGCCGCGCTGATCGGCAAGGGCGTGATGGTGCCGGGCAACAAGATCGCGCTGGGCACCAGCCCGCTCGACGGCACGCAACGCGAAGCCACGCCCTACGGCATCGACCTGCAGGGCGCCGCCTCGAAGGTCACGGTCAAGATCCTCGACGCCGCCGGCAACGTGGTGCGCACGCAGGAACTGGGCGCGATGGAAGCGGGCGTCTACACCTACGAGTGGGACGGCAACAACGACGGCGGCACGCCGCTGACCGATGGCAAGTACACGGTCAATGTGGTGGCCACCGACGGCGACGGCAAGAAGGTCACGGCCGAGGCCCTGACCTACGGTGAAGTCAAGAGCGTGGCGTACTCGACCGAGGGCCTGCGCCTGGACCTGGGCCTCAATGGCCAGGTCAGCATGCTGGATATTCGCAAGATTTTGGGCACCTGATACGACAGGCTGGTTCATGCCGCGTAGGGTGCGGCGCTTTCTACAACTTTGAGAGCTACAGGATAAATCATGGGTTTCGGACAAGGATTGAGCGGCCTGAACGCCGCCTCGCAGAACCTCGACGTCATTGGCAACAACATCGCCAACTCGGGCACCGTCGGCTTCAAGTCGGGCTCGGCGTCGTTCGCGGATGTGTACGCCAGCTCGCGCGTCGGTCTGGGTGTGAAGGTTTCGGCCATCAACCAGCGTTTCACGGTCGGTAACGTCACCTCCACGGGCGGCGAATACGACATCGCCATCGACGGCGCCAAGGGCTTCTTCCGCCTGCTCGACCCGAGCGGTTCGGTGTTCTACTCGCGCAACGGCGAATTCGGCATCGACAAGGACTTCCGCATCGTCAACGCGCAGGGCTACCAGCTGACCGGCTATCCCCCGGGCGGCATCGGCGCCGCGCCGGTGGGCCTGACGCTGCCGCAGGGCAACATCGCCCCGCGCGCGACCGACGGCATGACCGTGCAGACCAACCTGGACGCCAACGCCACGGCCATCGACGGCACCGTCACGCCGTTCGACGCCACCGACAACACCACGTACACCACCTCGGTGCCGTACACGGTGTATGACTCGCTGGGCAACTCGCACCAGATGACGCAGTTCTTCGTCAAGCGTCCCGCCGCCGCCGGCGAGAGCGTCTATGACGTGTACTACCAGCTCGACGGCCAGGACATGACCGTGGGCGCCGCCGCCGACCCCAACGCGACCTTCACGTTCAACAGCGCCGGCGTGATGACCACCACGCCCGCGAGCGTGACGATCAACTACGCCACGCCGGGCGGCACCACCTCGCCGGCCGCGCCGATGGCCATCGTGATGAACTACGCCGGCACGACGCAGTACGGCAGCGACTTCAACCCGAAGATGACCCAGACCGGCTACTCCAGCGGCGAATTCTCGGGCATCACGATCGGCAAGGATGGCAGCCTCGAAGCCAAGTACACCAACGGCGAGTCGCAGACCATCGGCACCATCGTGCTGGCCAACTTCAACAACGTGCAGGGCCTGCAGCCCGTGGGCAACAACGCCTGGGCCGAAACCGCCGACTCCGGCCAGGCCGTGCTGGGCCAGCCGGGCACCAACGGTCTGTCGACCCTGGCCGGCCAGGCGCTCGAAGCCTCGAACGTGGACATGAGCAAGGAACTGGTCAACATGATCGTTGCCCAGCGCACCTACCAGGCCAACGCACAGACCATCAAGACGCAGGATGAAATCATGCAAGTCTTGATGAACATGCGCTAAGCGGCCGGTAACGGAAACAGGCCATGGATCGCATTGTCTATACCGCCATGAACGGCGCCGCGCGGATCACGGAGAACCAGGCCGTGATCAGCAACAACCTGGCGAACGTCAACACGCCGGGTTTTCGCGAGCAGATCTCGATGTTCCGCTCGGTGCCCATGAACGACGGCACGTCGCTGCCCACGCGGGTGGCGACGCTCGCCACCACGCCCGGCTCGCGCTTCCAGCTGGGCGACGTGCAGACCACCGGCCGCGACCTCGACGTCGCGCTGGCCGGTCCGGGCTGGCTTGCGATCCAGACCCCGCAAGGGGAGGCCTACACCCGCGCCGGCAACCTCGCCGTGGGTGTGAATGGCGTGCTGCAGACGGCCAACGGCGTGCCGGTGCTGTCCGACCAGAACGGCATCATCGACGTGCCCGACCAGGCCTCGCTGACGATCGCCTCCGACGGCACGATCACCGCCATCGGCGCGGGCGATCCGCCCAACAACATCCTCAACCTCGGCCGGCTCAAGATGGTGAACCCGCCCGAGCAGCAGATGGTGCGGGGCGACGATGGCCTGTTCCGCCGCCAGCCGCAGGCAAACGGGCAGCCGCCCGCGCCCCTGCCGGCCGATCCGGCGCTGCGCCTGCTCTCCGGCGTGCTCGAAAACAGCAACGTCAGCGCCGCCAGCGCGATGGTCGGCATGATCGACAACGCGCGCCGGTTCGAGATGCAGATGCAGGTCATCACCGAAGCCAACCGCAATGCAGAACGCGCCAACGGCATTCTGTCGGCCGTCAGCTGATTCATTAACGCTTAGCAGGATGCGCGCCCAGGCGGCGCGCCAGGAGTACACACCATGATGCGTTCGCTGTGGATTTCGAAGACGGGCCTCGAGGGTCAACAGACCTCGATGGACGTCATTTCCAACAACCTGGCCAACGTCCAGACCAACGGGTTCAAGCGCGGCCGCGCCGTGTTCCAGGACCTGATGTACCAGACCCTGCGCCAGCCCGGCGCCCAGGTCGGCGATGCCAACCAGCTGCCCTCGGGCCTGCAACTGGGCACCGGCGCCCGCGTGGCCGCCACCGAGCGCATCCACACGCAGGGCAACATGAACAACACCGGCGCCGAGATGGACATCGCCATCACGGGCCGCGGCTTCCTGCAGGTCGAGCTGCCCGACGGCACCCAGGCCTACACGCGCGACGGCGCGCTGCAGGTCGACCAGAACGGCCAGCTCACCACCGTGAGCGGCTACGTGATCCAGCCGCCGATCAACATCCCCGACAACGCGCTGTCGCTGACCATCGGCAAGGACGGCACGGTGTCGATCACCCAGCCCGGCGCGGCCGGCGTGAACGTGCAGGTCGGCCAGCTCCAGGTCGCCACCTTCATCAACCCCACCGGTCTGCAGAGCGTGGGCGAGAACCTGTACCTGGAAACCGACTCGTCGGGTCCGGCCAACCTGCTGCAACCCGGCCTCGACGGCGCGGGCCAGATCCTGCAGAACTACGTCGAGACGTCCAACGTGAACGTGGCCGAGGAGCTGGTGAACATGATCACCACGCAACGCGCCTACGAAATGAACAGCAAGGCCGTCAAGACCTCGGATGAAATGCTGGCTCGCCTGACGCAACTGTGATGCTGACTCGTGTTCTGCGTGTTCTGACCGGTCTGGCGCTGTGCGCCCTGACCGGTTGCGCCCTGATCCCGCCCGAGCCCATCGTGCTCGGGCCGACCACGGCCGCGCCGCCGGCGCCCGCCGCGCCCGCGCTGCGGCCCAACGGCTCGATCTACCAGCCGACGGCCTACGGCAACTATCCGTTGTTCGAGGATCGCCGGCCGCGCAACGTCGGCGATATCGTGACCATCGTCCTGGAAGAGCGCACCAACGCGGCCAAGAACGTCGCCACGAACACCAGCCGCACCGGTGCCGGCTCGCTGGCGGTCACCGCCGCGCCGAGCTTCATGGACGGCGTGATCAACGACAAGCTGAACACCGGCATCACCGGCGCCAACACCGCCGACGGCAAGGGCACCAGCAGTGCCAACAACACCTTCACCGGCACCATCACCACCACGGTGATGGGCGTGCTGCCCAACGGCAACCTGCAGATCGCCGGCGAAAAGCAGATCGCGATCAACCGCGGCAGCGAGTACGTGCGCATCTCCGGCATCGTCGACCCGCGCTCGATCACGGGCACCAACAGCGTTTCGTCGACCCGCGTGGCCGACGCGCGCATCGAATATCGCAGCAAGGGCGTCATGGACGAAGTCCAGACCATGGGCTGGCTGCAACGCTTCTTCCTGATGGCTTCGCCGTTCTGAACCATGACACTTCAGACCACGCTACTTTCCGTGTTGCGCCTGATGGCGCGGGCCTGCCTGGTGGGCAGCCTGGCCATGGGCGCCGCGCATGCCGAACGCATCAAGGACCTCGCCACCTTCCAGGGCGTGCGCGGCAACCAGCTGATCGGCTACGGCCTGGTGGTGGGTCTGGATGGCAGCGGCGACCAGGTGCGCCAGACGCCGTTCACCCAGCAGAGCCTGACCAACATGCTGTCGCAGCTCGGCATCACCGTGCCGCCCGGCAGCAATATGCAGCTCAAGAACGTCGCCGCCGCCATGGTCACGACCACGCTGCCGGCGTTCGCGCGCCCGGGCCAGACCGTGGACGTGGTGGTGTCCTCGATGGGTAACGCCAAGAGCCTGCGCGGCGGCACGCTGCTGATGACGCCGCTCAAGGGCGCCGACGGGCAGGTCTACGCCATCGCCCAGGGCAACATCCTGGTCGGCGGCGCGGGCGCCTCGGCCGGCGGCTCGAGCGTGCAGATCAACCAGCTCAACGGCGGGCGCATCAGCGCCGGCGCCATCGTCGAGCGTCCGGTGCCGACCTCCTTCGCCGAAGACGGCGTGGTCTACCTGGAAATGCTCGATACCGATTTCGGCACCACCCAGAACGTGGCGCAGGCGATCAACCGCACCCTGGGCGCGGGCACCGCGACCGTGATGGACGGCCGCGTCGTGGCCCTGCGCGGTCCGCTCGATCCGAACCAGATGCCGGGCTTCCTGGCCCGCGTCGAGAACATGCAGGTGCAGCGCGCGCCGGCCATGGCCAAGGTCATCATCAACGCCCGTACCGGCTCGGTCGTGATGAACCGCACCGTGATGATCGAGGAAGCGGCGGTGGCCCACGGCAACCTGTCGGTGGTGATCAACCAGCAGAACCAGGTCTACCAGCCCGACACGCCGTTCACGCAGGGCCAGACCGTGGTCGCGCCCAACACCCAGATCGAAGTGCGCCAGGAGGGCGGTGCCCTGCAGCGCGTGACGACCAGCGCCAACCTGGCCGACGTGGTCAAGGGCCTCAACGCCCTGGGCGCCACGCCGCAGGACCTGCTGGCGATCCTGCAGGCGATGAAGAGCGCCGGCGCGCTGCGCGCCGAACTCGAGATCATCTGACGCCATGTCGTTCGTTTCCTACACCCCGCGCCCGGCCAGCCAGGAGTCGATCTTCGACATGGGCCGGCTGGCCGACCTGAAGCGCCAGACCGGCGATGCGCCGGCCGACCCCGCGCAGCAGAAAGCGGTCGCCCGCCAGTTCGAGGCGCTGTTCCTGCAGATGATGATCAAGCGCATGCGCGAGGCCACGCCCAAAGAAGGGATGTTCGACTCGCAGCAGACGCAGATGGCGCAGGGCATGGCCGACGAACAGCTGGCGCTGTCGCTGGCCACCCCGGGCATCGGCCTGGCCCAGTCGCTGCTGGCGCAGATGCAACAGAACCAGGGCACGCCCGCCGATCCGGAGAACGCCATCGGCGGCGCCGGCTCGGGCAGCAACACGGTGCTGCGCCGCGACCTGCGCGGCGACTACGCGCTGGGCAACGCCAATACGGTGCCGGAACGCAGCGTCAACGCCTTGCTGGAAGTGCTGCGCAGCAACCGCGCCAGCGACCGCGCCCTGGCCGTGGCCGAGGGCGCGCCGGAGCACGTCGTCGACTTCGTGTCGCGCATGTCGCGCGCCGCCAATGCGGCGGCCGAGCAGAGCGGCGTGCCGGCCCGCCTGATCCTGGGCCAGGCGGCCCTGGAATCGGGCTGGGGCAAGCGCGAGATCAAGCATCCGGACGGCAGCACCAGCTACAACCTGTTCGGCATCAAGGCCGGCGCGAGCTGGAAGGGCAAGGTGGTCAACGTGTTGACCACCGAATACGTGAACGGCGCGCCGCAAAAGGTGACGCAACCCTTCCGCGCCTACGCCTCGTACGAAGAATCCTTCGCCGACTATGCCCGCCTGATCGGCAACAGCCCCCGCTACGAGGGCGTGACCCAGGCCCGCAACGAGGTCGAGGCGGCGCGCCGCATCCAGGATGCCGGCTACGCCACCGACCCGCGCTACGCCGACAAGCTGATCAACATCATGGGCCAGATGCGTCTGTCCGTGGCCAGCACGGATTTTTCGGGCGGTCTCTAAATTATTGTGAATATCTGCCGTTAAGCGGGTATCTGTACCGGGAACGGTCACTACGGGGCTTTACAGCATGAATCTGTACAACTTGGCGATGACGGGGCTGAACGCCTCCCAGGCGGGCCTGGAGACCACGAGCCACAACATCAACAACTCGACGACGGTCGGCTACAGCCGCCAGCGCGTCATCACCTCGACCGCCGGCGCGACCGCGACGGGCCAGGGCTATTTCGGCCGCGGCGTCCAGGTGGACACCGTCAAGCGCCAGTACGACAGCTTCCTGTATCAGCAACTGGTGGGCGCGCAGGGCAGCAACGCCCAGCTCACCACGCAGTACGACCAGATGTCGGCGATCAACAACCTGTTCGCCGACCGCACCGTGGGCATCACGCCCGCGCTGTCGGGCTTCTTCACCGGCATCAACAACGCCGCGACCAGCCCGGCCGACCCGGCCGTGCGCCAGGACCTGATCGGCAAGATGAACACGCTGGTCACGCAGATCAACACCTCGTACCAGCAGCTCGAGAACCAGCGCCAGGGCCTGAACACCCAGATCTCCACCACGGTGGAGCAGGTCAACAGCTACCTGAACAACATCAACGACCTGAACCAGCAGATCGTGATCGCGCGCGGCAAGACCGGGCATGCGCCGAACGACCTGCTCGACCAGCGCGACCAGGCCGTGGCCGAACTGAACCAGCTCGTCGGTGTGCGCACCTATGAGCAGGGCGACGCCATCAACATCACCCTGACCAGCGGCCAGACGCTGCTGTCGGGCAAGACCGTGTATCCGCTGCAGGCCGTGGCCTCGGAAGCGGATCCGCGCCGCACCGCCGTGGCCTACACGCTGCCCTCGGGCACCGGCACCACGGTGGCCGTGGAACTGGCCGACGACAAGGTCTCGGGCGGCAAGCTCGGCGGCCTGCTGCAGTTCCGCAAGCAGTCGCTCGACGCGGTGCAGGACCAGCTCGGCCAGCTCGCCATCGGCCTGGCCCTGGCGATGAACGAACAGCACGCCGCGGGCGTGGACCTCAACGGCGACGCCGGCACCGACCTGTTCGGCCTGTCCGCGCCCGCTGCGATCCGCAACGCCAAGAACACCTCAAATGCCGAATGGCAGGCGGCCTTCACCGACGCCGACGCCATCCGCGCCAGCGCCTACAAGATCGAAGCCCTGGGCGGCGACAACTACCGCGTGACCCGTCTGTCCGACGGCGTCGTGACGGACCTGGCCGCGACCGGCACCCCGCCCGACACGCTGGAGTTCGACGGCCTGACGCTGACCGGCACCGGCACGGCGGTGGCCGGCGAATCCTGGACGCTGCAGGCCACGCGCGACGCCGCGCGCGACCTGAAGGCGCTCATCAGCGATCCGACCAAGCTGGCCCTGGCCGACGCGGCCGGTGGCAGCGCCAACGGCAACAACGGCCTCGAGCTCGCCAAGCTGCAGACCAAGAAGGTGCTGGGCAACGGCACCATGAGCCTGAACGAACAGTTCTCGCAGCTGGTGAACACCGTGGGCGTGGACACGCAGAGCCTGAAGTCGTCGACCACCGCGTCGGCCAACCTGGTGAAGCAGCAGAACGCCGCCTACCTGTCGGTCTCGGGTGTGAACCTCAACGAAGAATACGTCAACCTGTCGGTGTACCAGGAGCAGTACCAGGCCAGCGCCAAGATCCTGGACGTGGCCAGCGTGCTGTTCGATACGCTGCTGGGCATTCGCTGATAACCCCATTCGATTGCGCCGGCTGACGGCACCCTAAATTTCGGAGTTCGACGATGCGTCTGAGCACCTCGCTGATTTACCAGAATGGCCTGAACGGCATCCTGAACCAGGAAGCGGCCCTGTCGCGCCTGCAAGAACAAATGTCCAGCGGCAAGCGCGTGCTGACGCCGGCCGACGATCCGCTCGCCGCCTCGCTGGCCGTGAACGTGTCGCAGACCGCCAGCATGAACAGCACCTACGGCTCGAACCGCAACAGCGCGGCGCAGTCGCTGGGCATGGAAGACAACGCCCTGACCTCGGTCGTGACGACCCTGCAGGACGTGCTCAAGCGTGTCGTGGAAGCCGGCAACGGCACCATGAGCGACGCCGACCGCCAGGCGCTGGTGAGCGCGCTCGAAAGCTCGCGCGACCAGCTGATGGGCCTGGCCAACTCCACCGACGGGAACGGCCAGTACCTGTTCTCGGGCTACAAGGGCCAGACCCAGCCGTACGTGAAGGACGCCGCCGGCAACATCACGTTCCAGGGCGACGTGGGCACCCGCACGGTGCAGGTCGACCAGAGCCGCCAGATCGCCTCGAGCGACGTCGGTCCGGACATCTTCGCCAGCTTCTCGTCGGGCACGCGCGCCTACATCACCAAGGCCGACCCGGCCAACGGCGGCACGGCCACGTTCAGCTCGACCTCGGTCAACGGCCCGATCGACCCGACCAAGACCTACTCGCTGGAATTCACCGACGACGGCGCCGGCAACATGACCTACTCGGTCGTGAGCACGCCGCCCGACGCGGCGCTGCCCACCGACATCCCGTACGTGAGCGGCGACAAGATCTCGTTCGACAGCGTGTCGTTCCAGGTCAGCGGCGCCCCGGTCGATGGCGACGTCATCACGCTGGCGCCGGCCGCGCGCGCCTACACGGCCACGCCCGACGCCGCCAACACCGGCACCGGCGCGTTCAGCCCGATCTCGATCACCGGTTCGGTCGATCCCGCCAAGGCCTACTCGCTCCAGTTCGCCGATGACGGCGCCGGCAACATCACCTACTCGGTCACGAGCACGCCGCCCGATCCCACGCTGCCCGCCAACGTGCCGTACGTGGCCGGCGACAAGATCGAGTTCGGCAACATGTCGTTCTCGGTGAGCGGCGCGCCCGCCGACGGCGACAGCTACGCGATCGGCGTGGCGAACAACGGCAATGCCGACATGTTCTCCGCCATGAACGACCTGATCAACGAACTCAAGCAGCCGTCGCAGGGCGACCCCGTCGCCTCGGCCCGCCTGGTGAACCAGATCGCCACCGCCAACAAGCAGCTCACGCTGGCGCTGGACAACGTCCTGACCGTGCGTGCCTCGGTCGGCGCGCGCATGAACGAACTGGACGCGCTCGACGCCACCGGCGCCGCGCGTGGCCTCGAATACACGAAGCAGCTGTCCGGCCTGGAGGACGTCAATATCTACGAAGCCACCACTGAATTGCTGTTGCGCAAGGTGGCGCTGGATGCCGCATCGTCGGCTTTCTCGCGCATTGAAGGATCGAGCCTGTTCAGCCGCGGCCGTTAATCACGGCGCCGCGGGTCTGGCTCTCATCGCGCGCTCCCTACGGGGAGCGCGCGTCCGATAAATAAACGGAAAATCATGTTGTCGAACTTGAAGGTACGCACTTGCATGGCCATCGTGCTGGGAAGCTTCTTCCTGGCCATGCTCGTTTCGAACGGCGTTGCGTGGCTCGGCCTGAATGCCAGCAACCAGAAGTTGAACCAGGTGAACGATGTGTTCACCGACCAGGCCATCCCGGCCTATGCGGCGTCGAACCTGCTGCTGCGCACGCGTCTCACGATGAACGCGGCCATGATCGACCTGCAGGAAGGGCGCCTGCGCGAATCCGAACAGGCCGTCACGGCCGCCGTGGACCTCGGCAAGCAGGCCCAGGCCCGCTTCGACGCCTTCCTCAAGACGCCGAAGACGCCGGACCTGCAGGAACGCGCCGCCAAGGTGGACGTGGCCTGGAAGGCCTATCAGGTCGTGGCCGAGCGCCAGACCAACCTGATGCGCAATCAGTCGATCGGCGAATACATCCAGTCGAACCCGGCCGCGCAGGCCGCCAACAACACCTTCAACACGGCGCTCAACGAGTACCTGAGCTACGTCGACAAGATCACCGACGACTACGTGGCCGAAGGCATGGCCGCGCACAGCCGCGCCAATGTCGTCACCGTCGTGCTGGTGGCGCTGGCCGTGCTGCTGTGCGTGATCGGCGGCCTGTTCGTGTCGCGCAACGTGCTGCGTCCGCTCAAGGAAGCCGGCGCGCACTTCGACCGCATCGCGGGCGGCGACCTGACCAGCCGTGTCGAGGTCAAGAGCAACAACGAGATCGGCCAGCTGTTTGCCGCGCTCAAGCGCATGCAGGAAAGCCTGACCCGCACCGTGTCGCAGGTGCGTCGCGGCGTGGACGAGATCAACGTGGGTGCGCGCGAGATCTCCGCGGGCAACACCGATCTGTCGTCGCGCACCGAGCAGCAGGCCGCCTCGCTGGAAGAGACCGCCGCCTCGATGGAAGAGCTGGCCTCGACCGTGAAGCAGAACGCCGACAATGCGCGCCAGGCCAACCAGCTGGCCGCCAGCGCGTCGGATGTGGCCGAGCGCGGTGGTTCGGCGGTGTCGGAAGTCGTGAGCACGATGGAAGCGATTTCGGCGAGCTCGCGCAAGATCTCCGAGATCGTGTCGGTGATCGACGGGATCGCGTTCCAGACCAACATCCTGGCGCTCAACGCCGCGGTGGAAGCGGCGCGTGCGGGCGAGCAGGGCAAGGGCTTCGCGGTGGTGGCGGGCGAAGTGCGCTCGCTGGCGCAGCGCAGCGCCCAGGCCGCCAAGGAAATCAAGGTACTGATCGAGGACTCGGTGTCGAAGGTCGGCACGGGCTCGCAGCAGGTCGAGCGCGCGGGCGCGACGATGCAGGAAATCGTGTCGTCGGTGAAGCGCGTGACCGACATCATGGGCGAGATCTCGGCGGCCTCGGACGAGCAGTCCGGCGGGATCGACCAGGTCAACCGCGCCGTGGCGCAGATGGACGAGGTCACGCAGCAGAACGCCGCGCTGGTCGAGGAAGCCGCCGCCGCCGCCGGCTCGCTGCAGGAGCAGGCCCAGCGCCTGGCCGAAGCGGTGTCGGTGTTCAAGATCAATGCGGGCGAAGTGATCGACGTCTCGGCGCGCCAGCTGGCCGCCCAGGCGCCGGCCGCGCCGCGCGTGGCGGCGCCTGCCGCGCCGGCCCAGGAGCACGCCCCGGCCGCGGCCCCGGCCGTGCAGGCCCCGCGCCTGCCCGCCGCCCGCTCCAGGCCCGTGAGCGCCGCGGCGAGCAAGGCGGAGGGCGCGAGCGCCGGTGCCGCCCGCCGCAGCGTCCGACGTCCGAGCGCGAGCGCCGCGACGCCGCCCATGCCGCCCGCCAGCAGCGCACGCAAGAATGCGCCCGCGGACGACGATTGGGAGTCGTTCTGATCCGATGCGCTGGCCGGCGGCTGCCGGCCGGACATCAGACCGGGCGCTCCTGAGCGCCCGGTCGCAGTAGTCGTAGCAGTGGAAGTGCAAGCAGGAGCAGTAGGCGGGTTCGCGGCAGGAGGGTCGTGGATTCGTTGTGCGGGATGCGGGCCGGGCAGTCCGGCTGGTACGTAAGCAATTGCGAGAACTGCAACCATGTTGGCCAACCTGAAGATCCGGACGGGGCTTCTCCTGGCTTTACTCGTGCTGGCGCTCTGTGCGCTGGCGTCGATCGGTCTGAGCCTGGATGCCACGCGCCAGGCGAGCTCCGCGCTGGACATGATCGATAGCTTGAGCGTGCAACAGAACACGCTGCTCAAAGACACCTACACGCAGATGCTGCGTGCGACGATCCGCGCCGACATCGCGGCCAGTCAACGCCGCGCCGGCGACGCCAAGGGCGCCGCCGACAACGGTCGCATCGTGCGCGAACTGCACGCCGACGCGACCAGGAAGATCGAGGCGTTTGCCCAGATCCCCAAGCGCACCGAACTCGGCCGCAAGAACGAGACGGAGCTGGTGGCGGCCTACAAGGGCTTTGCCGCCGCGCTCGACGAGATGATGGCGGCGCTCGACCGCAACGACGACCGCGCCTATCTCGATCTGAAGAACAACAAGGCCGGCGCGGCGAGCGGGGCGTTCGCCGCCAAGCTCGGCGAGTTCTCGGCCAACCTGGACAAGGTCAGCGACAAGACGCTGGCCGACTATCGCCAGACCGCCCACCTCATGATGATTCTGTACGGCGTGTTCGTCGTGCTGATTCTGCTGGTGGTGGCGCTGGCCTACCTGTTCATGACGCGCGCCGTCGTGCGGCCGCTGCAGCGCGCGGGCGAACAGTTCGAGCGCATCGCCAACGGCGACCTGACGCAGCGCGTCGACGCGCACGGCCGCAACGAGGTCGGCGTGCTGATGTCCGCGCTCAAGCGCATGCAGGAGAGCCTGTCGCGCACCGTGTCGCAGGTGCGCCGCGGCGTGGACGAGATCAACGTGGGTGCGCGCGAGATCTCCGCGGGCAACACCGACCTGTCGTCGCGTACCGAGCAGCAGGCCGCCTCGTTGGAAGAAACGGCTGCCTCGATGGAAGAGCTGGCCTCGACCGTGAAGCAGAACGCCGACAACGCGCGCCAGGCCAACCAGCTGGCCGCCAGCGCCTCGGATGTGGCCGAGCGCGGCGGTTCGGCGGTGTCGGAGGTCGTGAGCACGATGGAAGCGATTTCGGCGAGCTCGCGCAAGATCTCCGAGATCGTGTCGGTGATCGACGGGATCGCGTTCCAGACCAACATCCTGGCGCTGAACGCCGCGGTGGAAGCCGCGCGAGCGGGCGAGCAGGGCAAGGGCTTCGCGGTGGTGGCGGGCGAAGTGCGCTCGCTGGCGCAGCGCAGCGCCCAGGCCGCCAAGGAAATCAAGGTACTGATCGAGGACTCGGTGTCGAAGGTCGGCACGG
>NZ_NEVL01000003.1:0-1880000 GCF_002261335.1 Bordetella genomosp. 1 | reverse complement strand
TTAAGTCCCGCAACGAGCGCAACCCTTGTCATTAGTTGCTACGAAAGGGCACTCTAATGAGACTGCCGGTGACAAACCGGAGGAAGGTGGGGATGACGTCAAGTCCTCATGGCCCTTATGGGTAGGGCTTCACACGTCATACAATGGTCGGGACAGAGGGTCGCCAACCCGCGAGGGGGAGCCAATCCCAGAAACCCGATCGTAGTCCGGATCGCAGTCTGCAACTCGACTGCGTGAAGTCGGAATCGCTAGTAATCGCGGATCAGCATGTCGCGGTGAATACGTTCCCGGGTCTTGTACACACCGCCCGTCACACCATGGGAGTGGGTTTTACCAGAAGTAGTTAGCCTAACCGCAAGGAGGGCGATTACCACGGTAGGATTCATGACTGGGGTGAAGTCGTAACAAGGTAGCCGTATCGGAAGGTGCGGCTGGATCACCTCCTTTAAGAGCTTAGCGCTCGATGTCAAGTGTCCACGCTTATCGGTTGTTTGAAATATAGCTGCTGGATCGTACAGATCCGAGAGTAAGAGTCTGGGGTCTGTAGCTCAGTCGGTTAGAGCACCGTCTTGATAAGGCGGGGGTCGTTGGTTCGAATCCAACCAGACCCACCAAAGTTATTCCGAGCGATCGGGGTATGGGGGTGTAGCTCAGCTGGGAGAGCGCCTGCTTTGCAAGCAGGATGTCATCGGTTCGATCCCGTTCACCTCCACCAGTGCTTCGCGCACTGCCTGGTAGATACTAAGCACGCAAGAGTTCAACGATTAGTGCTGCGAGTCAGTATTAATCGTTGGGTTTAGGCCTGACAGCTATATTTGTTCTTTAACAATTTGGAAGAAGCACAACGTAAAGTGTTCATCAAGTAATCAACGCAAGTTGACGAAGATGAATACGGGTTGTGATTGCATGATTTTGTTCCAAAGTCTCAAGTTTCGATGGTCACGCAAGTGGCGATCGAAAAATAGCTTTGATGAACGGCACAAACGCGAAATGTCAACAAGCGTCCTATAAGACTTTAGTGTTATAGGATCAAGCGACTAAGTGCACATGGTGGATGCCTTGGCGATCACAGGCGATGAAGGACGTGGTAGCCTGCGAAAAGCTACGGGGAGCTGGCAAACAAGCTTTGATCCGTAGATGTCCGAATGGGGAAACCCACCGCGCAAGCGGTATCCCTGACTGAATACATAGGTCAGTGGAAGCGAACCGGGTGAACTGAAACATCTCAGTAGCTCGAGGAAAAGAAATCAACCGAGATTCCGAAAGTAGTGGCGAGCGAAATCGGAAGAGCCTTCATGTTTTAGCCATCAACATAGTTGAACAGTCTGGAAAGTCTGGCCGTAGCAGGTGATAGCCCTGTAGACGAAATGTCGATGGTGGAACTAAGCATGAGAAAAGTAGGGCGGGACACGTGAAATCCTGTTTGAAGATGGGGGGACCATCCTCCAAGGCTAAATACTCGTGATCGACCGATAGTGAACCAGTACCGTGAGGGAAAGGCGAAAAGAACCCCGGAAGGGGAGTGAAATAGATCCTGAAACCGTGTGCATACAAACAGTCGGAGCCTCCTTGTGGGGTGACGGCGTACCTTTTGTATAATGGGTCAGCGACTTACATTCAGTGGCAAGCTTAACCGGATAGGGAAGGCGTAGCGAAAGCGAGTCCGAATAGGGCGTTCAGTCGCTGGGTGTAGACCCGAAACCAGATGATCTACCCATGGCCAGGTTGAAGGCACGGTAACACGTGCTGGAGGACCGAACCCACTAGTGTTGAAAAACTAGGGGATGAGCTGTGGATAGGGGTGAAAGGCTAAACAAATCTGGAAATAGCTGGTTCTCTCCGAAAACTATTTAGGTAGTGCCTCAAGTATTACTGCAGGGGGTAGAGCACTGTTATGGCTAGGGGGTCATGGCGACTTACCAAACCATGGCAAACTCCGAATACCTGCAAGTACAGCTTGGGAGACAGAGCACCGGGTGCTAACGTCCGGACTCAAGAGGGAAACAACCCAGACCGCCAGCTAAGGTCCCAAATTATCGCTAAGTGGGAAACGAAGTGGGAAGGCATAGACAGTCAGGAGGTTGGCTTAGAAGCAGCCACCCTTTAAAGAAAGCGTAATAGCTCACTGATCGAGTCGTCCTGCGCGGAAGATGTAACGGGGCTAAGCGATAAACCGAAGCTGCGGGTGTATATCTTTGATATACGCGGTAGGAGAGCGTTCTGTAAGCCTGCGAAGGTGGCTTGTGAAGGCTGCTGGAGGTATCAGAAGTGCGAATGCTGACATGAGTAGCGATAAAGGGGGTGAAAAGCCCCCTCGCCGTAAGTCCAAGGTTTCCTGCGCAACGTTCATCGGCGCAGGGTGAGTCGGCCCCTAAGGCGAGGCAGAGATGCGTAGCTGATGGGAAGCTGGTTAATATTCCAGCACCGTCGTACAGTGCGATGGGGGGACGGATCGCGGAAGATCATCAGGGTGTTGGATGTCCCTGTTGCTGCATTGAAGATGGCGCTTAGGCAAATCCGGGCGCGTAAATCAAGGGTGTGGCTCGAGCGAGCATGTCTCGCGAAGTGATTGGAAGTGGTTCCAAGAAAAGCCTCTAAGCTTCAGCTGTACGAGACCGTACCGCAAACCGACACAGGTGGACGGGATGAATATTCCAAGGCGCTTGAGAGAACTCGGGAGAAGGAACTCGGCAAATTAATACCGTAACTTCGGGAGAAGGTATGCCCCGGTAGTGTGAGGCGCCTGCGCGCTGAGCATGATGGGGTCGCAGAGAATCGGTGGCTGCGACTGTTTATTAAAAACACAGCACTCTGCAAAGACGAAAGTCGACGTATAGGGTGTGACGCCTGCCCGGTGCCGGAAGGTTAAGTGATGGGGTGCAAGCTCTTGATCGAAGCCCCGGTAAACGGCGGCCGTAACTATAACGGTCCTAAGGTAGCGAAATTCCTTGTCGGGTAAGTTCCGACCTGCACGAATGGCGTAACGATGGCCACACTGTCTCCTCCCGAGACTCAGCGAAGTTGAAGTGTTTGTGATGATGCAATCTACCCGCGGCTAGACGGAAAGACCCCATGAACCTTTACTGTAGCTTTGCATTGGACTGTGAACCGGTCTGTGTAGGATAGGTGGGAGGCTTTGAAGCGAGGTCGCTAGATCTCGTGGAGCCAACCTTGAAATACCACCCTGGTTTGTTTGCGGTTCTAACCTTGGTCCGTTATCCGGATCGGGGACAGTGCATGGTGGGCAGTTTGACTGGGGCGGTCTCCTCCCAAAGCGTAACGGAGGAGTTCGAAGGTACGCTAGGTACGGTCGGAAATCGTGCTGATAGTGCAATGGCATAAGCGTGCTTGACTGTGAGACTGACAAGTCGAACAGGTGCGAAAGCAGGACATAGTGATCCGGTGGTTCTGAATGGAAGGGCCATCGCTCAACGGATAAAAGGTACTCTGGGGATAACAGGCTGATACCGCCCAAGAGTTCATATCGACGGCGGTGTTTGGCACCTCGATGTCGGCTCATCTCATCCTGGGGCTGTAGCCGGTCCCAAGGGTATGGCTGTTCGCCATTTAAAGAGGTACGTGAGCTGGGTTTAAAACGTCGTGAGACAGTTTGGTCCCTATCTGCCGTGGGCGTTGGATACTTGACGGAGCCTGCTCCTAGTACGAGAGGACCGGAGTGGACGTACCTCTGGTGTACCGGTTGTCATGCCAATGGCATTGCCGGGTAGCTAAGTACGGAAGAGATAACCGCTGAAGGCATCTAAGCGGGAAACTCGTCTGAAGATTAGGTATCCCTGGGGGCTTGACCCCCCTGAAGAGTCGTTCAAGACCAGGACGTTGATAGGTCGGGTGTGGAAGCGCAGTAATGCGTTAAGCTAACCGATACTAATTGCTCGTGAGGCTTGATCCTATAACTCTCAAGTCTTAATTAACCATGTAGAGCGCAACTAACCCTTGCCCCTCGCATGTGACGCTGGCGACATTTCTGCCAGTGCCGTTCAAACATACATCAACGCAACCCATACACACTTTACGTGCTCTCGATGACCCGCCTGGCCACAAGCCCGCGGTGACACGAGCGCGTGCTGCTTCTTCCAAATTCAAGTGTTTGACTCCGCGTCAACCGCTTACCCGGTTACGCCTGACGACCATAGCAAGGTGGCCCCACTCCTTCCCATCCCGAACAGGACCGTGAAACGCCTTCGCGCCGATGATAGTTGGCATTCGCCTGTGAAAGTAGGTCATCGTCAGGCTTTTATTCCTCAAAACCCCACTGGATACCCTCCAGTGGGGTTTTGTTTTGGGTGAAGCCCTAACTCGCGTCGTCTCGTTCGAGAGCGCGGAGGCAGATACGGTGAATTCGCCGCTCGAAGAGCGCACCCCACCAGCAAGAAAGGCCCGCGCGGTGGCCTTTGCCGGCCAGTCCGGCATGCAGACCGCGCCAGAACATGGCATGACCGCCAACACGGTTACGCCTGACGACCATAGCAAGGTGGCCCCACTCCTTCCCATCCCGAACAGGACCGTGAAACGCCTTCGCGCCGATGATAGTTGGCATTCGCCTGTGAAAGTAGGTCATCGTCAGGCTTTTATAGCGAACCCCGCTGGAGCGATCCAGCGGGGTTTTTGTTTGGCGACGACCGACTGCGCGCCTTGGCGCGACTTCCCCTTGTACCGGCCAACGCTGCGGCCGCGTTCGCCCATGGGACAATGACACCGTGAAAAAACAAACCCCCGCCTCTTTCGCCTGCCCGTGTGGCGCGGGCGTGCGCTACGCCTCCTGCTGCGGGCGCTGGCATCACGGACCGCTGGCGCTCCAGGCACCCGACGCACCCACCTTGATGCGCTCGCGCTACAGCGCGTTCGTGCTCGATGAGCTCGCCTATCTGCTCGACACCTGGCACCCCGATACGCGACCGTCGGCCCTCGAGCCCAACGCACCCGACATGAAGTGGCTGGGCCTCGATGTTCGGGCCTCGGCACAGCAGGACGAAAACCACGCCACCGTCGAATTCGTCGCCCGCTGCAAGCAAGCCGGCCGCGCCTCCCGCATGCACGAACTCAGCCGCTTCGAACGCATCGACGGCCGCTGGTACTACCTCGACGGCGACCACCGCTAGACCCCCCACCAAGATGCCAACAAAGGTGTCAGACTGCATTTTTCCACCCGCCGTCTCTCCCCGAAAAGGAGTCAGACTGCAATTTCCCGTCGCCGCAGCCCCCGAGAAAACGAGTCAGACTGCAATTTCTCTTCCGCAAGCGGATGCAGAAAAGGAGCAGAAAAGGAGTCAGACTGCATTTTCGAGCGCGCTCGTGCGGCCGAAGCGGTGCGCCGCGTCGAGGCGGGCCCCCGCGATAAATGTAGTCTGACTCCATTGTTGAAGGCGGCTCGCCCGTGCCTGGCTGGCGGGGCGTGGGGGGATGCTCGGTGTGGACCGATGCGTGGTCCCGATGGGTGGACCGATGATGGCTTCTATCGAGCCGGAGCATGGCCTGTAGAGACCCCCAATTGATGCGCTGCCTTCATGAGCATGCGCGGCGAGCGGACGGTGATGGTGTCGCGGGGAGCGCCGTTCTTATCCACCTTCGTGGCGCTGCGGGCAGGCCGGCGCAGCGAAGCACTCGGGGAAATTGCAGTCTGACACCTTTTTGCCAAGCCGGCGGTGCCGAAAAAATGCAGTCTGACACCTTTTCACCAAGCCAGCGGTGCCGGAAAAATGCAGTCTGACTCCATTTCGTGGGGACGTGGCGGTCGGAAAAATGCAGTCTGACACCTTTTCGTCGGGCCGGTGGCGACGAAGAAATGCAGTCTGACTCCTTTTTCGAGGCGCGACGCGGATCGCAAAAATGTAGTCTGACACCATTGTTTGCGAGGGCGCCGCGGGTTGCGGGCAGGCGGGGTGGGTCAGGCGAGCAGGCTGGTGTATTCGGGGTGGCGGCGGATGTAGGCGGCGGCGTAGGAGCAGAGCGGGCGGACGCGCCAGTTGTTCTCGCGCGCGAGCGTGAGGGCGGCGGCGGTGAGTTGGGCGGCGATGCCGCGGCCGCCGACGGGTTCGGGCACGCCGGTGTGCAGGATCGCCATCACGTTGTCGCGCAGCTGGTAGTCGAGCTCGCAGGTGTGGCCGTCGACCACGGTCTCGAAGCGTTGGCGATGGGCGTCGTGTCGAATATCGGTCATGCCTTGGAATCTCCGGGTTGCAGGTGGGCGATGATGGCGCCGAGCTGGGTGTCGCGTTCGGTGGCGAGCGCTTGCAGGGAGCGGTTGCCGGCCTCGGCGGTGACGCCATCGACCAGTCGCTGTTGCAGCTCGGGTGTGAGTTCGGGCTGGCCCAGGTCGTCCCACCAGGCCTGCATGGGGACCAGCAGGTGATCCATGAAGTGCTGCAGGCCGCCCTCGCCGCCGCCGAGGTGGAAGGTCATGTGCGGGCCGAACAGGGCCCAGCGCAGGCCCGGGCCCTGGGCCACCGCTGCGTCGATGTCGGCCACGCTGGCCACGTTCTCGGCCGCGAGGTGCACGGCCTCGCGCCATAGCGCGGCCTGCAGGCGGTTGGCGATATGACCGGGCACTTCCTTGTTCAGCCGGATCGGGTGCTTGCCGAGATGCCGATAGAACGCCATGGCGCGTTCGATCGCTTCGGCTGAGGTCTGCTCGCCGCCCACCACTTCGACCAGCGGAATCAGGTGGGGCGGGTTGAAGGGATGGCCGATCAGGCAGCGCTGCGGATGAGCGCAGGCCGATTGCAGCCGGCTCATGATGAGCCCCGACGAGCTCGATGCGATCAACACGTCGGGCGGCAGGAGCGCATCCATCTGCTGGAACAGCGCGATCTTGAAGGCCTCGCGCTCCGGCGCGTTTTCCTGCACGAAGTCGGCCTGCGCGAGCGCGGCCTCGAGGCTGGCCGCGACGACCAGCGCGCCGGGATCGGCGCCGGCGACGACACGACCGGTTTGCGCGAGAGCGGGCCAGGCGCGCGTGATGCCTTCGCGCACGCGCTCGGCGGCGCCGGGCGCGGGATCGTGCAGTGTGACGGCGAGGCCTCGCGCCAGGAACAGTGCGGCCCAGCTGGCGCCGATGGTGCCGCCGCCGATGACGGCGACGCGTTGGATGGTCGGTACTGCCGGAGAAAGAGGCGCCATGAAGGAACTGTCCGGGAGGCCGGCCGGTATCCGGCCAATACCCGAATCTTGCGGCCTGGCGGCCGTCGTTGCAAGCCTTCGGCGGCTGCGCGCCGGGCGAGGCGCGTCCCCGCCGCGGTCGCGCCGGCGAGATCCATCGGGACCTCTGGTCGATGTGCCGCAACCGACGCGGGCCCTGACGCCAAGCGCGCGATGGAGGTGCGTGCATGCCCGGCTTGTGCGATCGGCGAGCGCGGCGCTAAGGTGTTGGGCGGCACCCGCGTCGGCGGGCCGATACCAACGAACGCAAGGGGAAAGGTTGTGACTGAGCTTTGGCGTATGTCGGCGGCGGAACTGGCCCGTCATATCCGGTCGGGCGAGGTGTCCGCGCTCGAGGCGGCAGAGGCCGCGCTGGCGCGGCTGGATGCGGTGAATCCGCAGCTGAATGCCGTGGTGGATCATCGGCCCGACGAGGTGTTGGCGCAGGCGCGCGAGATCGATGCGCGGCGCCGTCGCGGCGATGATCCGGGCCCGTTGGCGGGTGTGCCGGTCACGGTCAAGATCAATATCGACCAGGCCGGCTATGCGACCAGCAACGGCGTGCGCCTGCAGGCCGAGACGATCGCGCAGGAGAACAGCCCGGTGGTCGACAACCTGCTGCGTGCCGGCGCGGTGATCCTCGGGCGCACGAACACGCCGGCGTTTTCGCTGCGCTGGTTCACCGACAACAAGCTGCACGGCGCCACGCACAACCCCCGCAATGCGCGGCTCACGCCGGGCGGATCGTCGGGCGGCGCGGCCGCCGCGGTCGCCGCCGGCGTCGGGCACCTGGCGCACGGCACCGACATCGCGGGCTCGATACGCTATCCGGCCTATGCCTGCGGCGTGCACGGGCTGCGGCCGACGCTGGGTCGGGTCGCCGCCTTCAACGCGGCGTTGCCGGAGCGCTCGCTGGGCGGCCAGATCACGGCGGTCTCCGGTCCGCTGGCGCGCACGATCGCCGACGTGCGCCTCGGCCTGGCGGTGATGGCGCAGCCCGATCCGCGCGACCCGTGGTGGGTGCCCGCCCCGTTGCAGGGGCCCGACGTGGCGCGCCGTGCGGCGCTGTGCGTGCACCCCGACGGCATGCGCGTGGAACCGCAGATCGAGGCCGCCCTGCACGCGGCCGCGGCGCACCTGCGCGCGGCGGGGTGGGAGGTCGACGAAGTCGAGCCGCCGTCGCTCGAGGAGGCCGCCGGCTTGCAGATCCGCATGTGGCTGGCGGACGGCTACGAGGCCATGGTCGCTGCCGCCGAGCGCGAAGGCGATGCGGGCGCGATCGCCGCGTTGCGCGGGCAGCGCGAGGTGGCGCAGGGACTCGACCTGCCCGGCTATATCCAGACGCTGACCCGGCGTGCCACGCTGGTGCGCGAGTGGGAGCGCTTCTTCGCGCGCTATCCGGTGCTGATCACGCCGGTGTCGGCGGAGCTGCCGTTCCCCGATGGCCTGGACCTCGAAGGCGACGCCGCGTATGCGCGGGTGTGGAACGCGCAGACGACGCAGATCGGTGTGCCCTTCATGGGGCTGCCGGCGCTGTCGGTTGCGATGGGCGAGGTGGAGGGCCCGCACGGCCTCGCGCCGGTGGGTGTGCAGATAATGGCCGGGCGCTATCGCGAGGACCTCTGCCTGGCGGCGGGCGAAGTGATCGAGCGGGCGTTGCCGCCCGTGTCGGTGGCGACGCCCGCGGGCTGAGCGCGGCGCTCCGCCAGCGCGCCGCCGCCATCAATTCGTCTGGATGTGGGCGCGCTGGATGATCTCGGTCCAGCGCGTCGTCTCTTCGTTCGACAGGCGCGCAAGGTCCGCGCTGTCGCCGGGGAAGGGCAGCGCGCCCTGCTCGGCCAGGTGGGCCACCATCGCCTTTTCCCCGGCAATGCCGAGCACGGTGTCCTGCAGCTTGCGCACGACCTCGGGCGGGGTGCCGCTGGGCACCATGACGCCGTACCAGGATTCGACCACGGCGTTGGGCACGCCGGCCTCCGCGAGCGTGGGCACGTCGGGGATGGCGGGACTGCGCTTTTCGCTGGCGACCGCGAGCACGCGGACCTTGCCGGGGCCGATGTAGGAAAGCACGTTGGGCAGGTTGGCGAACAACACCTGGACCTGGCCCGACAGCAGGTCGGCCGTGGCTGGCCCGGCGCCACGATAGGGGACGTGGGCGAGTTGCGTGCCGGTGCGATACATGAAGAGCTCGCCCGTCATGTGATTGACCGAGCCGATGCCGGCGGAAGCCATATTGAGCTTGCCGGGGTTGGCCTTGGCGTAGGCCAGCAGCTCCGCCACGGAGCGGGCCGGCGTGTCGGCCGACACCGCGAGCACGTTGGGCACGGTCGCAAACAGGGCGACCGGCGCGAAATCCTTTTGCGCGTCGTAGGAGGCGTTTTTCACCAGCAGCGGCTGGATCGACTGCTGCCCCATCGTGGCGAGCAGCACGGTGTAGCCATCGGGCGCGGCCTTGGCGACGAAACTGGCGCCGATGCTGCCGCCGCCACCGGGCTTGTTCTCCACGATGACGGGCTGCCCGAGCACTTCGGACATTCGTTGCGCGAGCAACCGGCCCATCAGGTTCACGGTGCCGCCGGGCGCAAATGGCACGACCAGCGTGATGGGCTTGGCAGGATACGACTGGGCGCCGGCGGGCGCCGTGCCGAGAGCGAGGCCGGCGCCGAGGGCGCAGGCAGCGATGAGCTTGAGCATGATGTTTTTCCCCTTGTGAATGTAGCCGGCAGCGCGTCAGTGCGCCGTGGTGGACGAGATCAGTGTTTCCACGCGTTGCCGCAGGCGGGCGCGCGCGCTATCGGCGCGGTCGCCGACGGCGTCGAACGCGTTGCGGCGGTGCCGCAGTGCCTGCGACTGCGCCTCCAGGCGCTCGCGCACCAGCGCGGGCGCGGGTCCGCCGGGCGAGCGGCGCGCGGCGACGTTGCGCGACGGGTCCAGGCAGGCCTGCAGCGCCGCCGCGTCCAGCACGATGTCGCGGCCCAGTTGCTCGCGGGCGGCGCGCGCGATCATCGCGCTGTCGATGCGGCTGGCATCCAGGCCCTGGTCGAGCGCCTCGCGCACGACCGCGCCGATGATGTGGTGGGCATCCCGGAACGACACGTCGGCGTCGCGCACCAGCAGGTCGGCCAGGTCGGTGACGGTGGAGAAATCCTGGGCGGCGCGCGTGGCCATCCGGGCCGGATTCGGGCTCGCCTCGCGCACCAGCAGCGCCATCAGTGCAAGCGAGCGCAGCGCTTCCTCGCAGGCCTCCCAGCAGGTGCGCGTGCTTTCGCGGCTGCTGTCGCCCGAATGGGTGAAGTGGGTGGACTTCACCGTCGCGAACGAGGCAGTGGCCAGGCCGATCAGGTGGCCGGTCTTGCCGCGCAGGTACTCCAGCACGGCCGGGTTTTTCTTCTGCGGCATGATGCTCGAGGTGCTGGCGACACGATCGGGAAACGTGAGAAAACCGAATTCGGGCGTGGACCAGATGTAGAAGTCCTGCACCATGCGGCTGCACGTCACCATCATGATGGCCAGCGCCGCGTTCAGTTCCAGCGCGAAGTCGCGCGAGGCCACGCCGTCGAGCGCGCTGGGCAGCGGATGGGAGAAACCCAGCAGATCGCTGGTGCTGTCGCGCTCGATCGGAAACGAGGTGCCGGCGAGCGCGCAGGCGCCCAACGGCGAACCGTCGGCGCTGCCGAGCACGTGTTGCAGCCGGTCCAGGTCGCGCGTCCAGGCATCGACCAGCGCCGAGAGGTAGTAGCCGTAGGTGATGGGCTGGGCCGCCTGCATGTGGGTGTAGCCCGGCATCACGTCGTCGGCGTGGCGCTGCGCGCGCGCCAGCGCGTCTTCGGCCAGCTGCGCGAGCGCCGCGCCGATGCGCACGGTGAAATCGCGCACCCGGATGCGGTCGATGGTGGCGCCGATGTCGTTGCGGCTGCGCGCCGTGTGCAGCCGCCCGCCGAGGTCCTGGCCCACCAGGGAGATGAGATGCGCCTCGTAGTTGAAGTAGGCCTCTTCGCGCGCCGGATCCAGCGTGACGGCATCGGGGCCGTCGTCCTGCATCTGGCGCAGGGCCGCTGCCAGGCGCGTGGCCTGCGCGGGCGTCAGGATGCCCTGGCCGTGCAGCATCAGCAGATGGGCCTGGTTGATCTGGTTGAGCAGTTCGAAGTTGGCGAAGAATTCGCGATTCAGGCGCGGCAGGAAGATGCTGTCGATCACCTCCTGCGCGAGCGGCTGTTTGAGCCGGGTGCTGACTTTGGATTCCATTTCGGTCCGGTTTTCAGGTCAGAAAACCGTAGTCTCCGCGCCGGCCGAAACATGCGTCAAATCAGATATTTACAGCTATCAATACAAATTTGATATGCTTTGCGGACCCGACATGCGGCCCCGCTTCACCAGGATCCCACGATGAATTTCAAACAGGTCGAAGCCTTTCGCGCCGTGATGATGACGCGCTCCATGACGGCCGCGGCGGGCCTCTTGCACACCTCGCAGCCCAACGTGAGCCGCTGGATCGGCCTGCTCGAGCAGACCCTGGGATTCGCCCTGTTCGAGCGCGTCGGCACGCGCCTGCTGCCGACGCCGGAGGCCGAGGCGTTTCACGCCGACGTGGAACGCGCGTTCATCGGCCTGGAATCGCTCGCCGACAGCGCCCGCTCGATCCGCCGGCGCGGCACCGGCGTGTTGCGCATCGGCGCGGTGGGTTCGATCACGCAATGCGTGCTGCCGGAAGCGATCCGCATGTTCCGCCGCGATGTCTCCGACATTCCGGTGGTCGTGAACACGGGCGGCTCCGAGGTCGTGGCGAAATGGATGGCGACGGGCTTCTGCGATATCGGGTTCTGCTCGATCCAGACCGACATTCCCACCTTGCGTTTCGAGCGCATCAACACCACGCACGGCGTGGGCATCGTGGCGCGCACGCACCGGCTGGCACGCAAGCGGGCGTTGCGCCCGGCCGACTTCGCCGAGGAGAGCTTCATCTCGCTGCCGGCCGGCAGCTTCAATCGCGCGGCGATCGACCGGCACTTTCCCGACGACGCGCGCATCTTGTCGATCGAAACGCCTTACGCGACCACGATCTGCACCATGGTGAGCGAAGGATTGGGCGTGTCGATCGTGAGCCCCGTCGTGTCTCGTGCGATGCGCCTGGCCGGCCTGCGCGAGATCCCGTTCGCCGGCAAGGTGCCGTTCCACAGCTACGCCGTCACGTCGGCGCAGTTTCCGGTCAACGCGATGGCGCGGCAGTTCGGGGATTGCGTGCGGGGGGTGTTCCGCGCGCTGGATGCGCGCGGCAAATGAGGGTGCGGGGCCAGCGCGCCCTGGGCGCGCTGGACCAGACCTCAGGACGTGCGGATCAGAAGCCCAGCAGCAGCATGGACCAGACCGCGATCATGGCGATCAGGCCGAGCCAGCAGGCGCCCCAGAACCCCACCAGCGGCCACTTCACGGCCAGCGGCACGTCCTTCGGATTGACGTGCGCGAGTTGCTGGTTGGCATGGCCGAAGATCCAGAACTTCGTGCGCGGAAAGCCCAGGCGCAGGAAGTAGTCGAGGAAGATCGCCGCCTTGATGGTGAACGGATACTGCTCGAACGCGCGATGCTGCAGGTACGGATGCTTCAGCTCGGCATTGACGCGGCGCTGCGCCACGAAGAACAGATAAAGCCCGCTGATGGCGCAGGTGATGAAGCACGTGATCAGCAGGCTGAACGCGTAGGCGAAAAAGGGGGATTGGGATACCACGTTGAATCAACCTCGCGTCTGGCCTTCGCCGTTCAGAACCCACTTCAGCGTGGTCAGGCCTTCCAGGCCGACGGGACCCCGCGCGTGCAAGCGGTTGGTGGAAATGCCGATCTCCGCGCCAAGGCCGTATTCGAAACCATCGGCGAAGCAGGTGGGCAGGTTTACGTAGACCGAGCTCGAGTCGACCTCGCGCTGGAAGCGCTCGGCGGCGCCCAGGTTGTCGGTGACGATGGCGTCGGTGTGGCCCGAGCCCCAGCGGGCGATGTGCGCCATGGCGTCGTCGAGCGTGTCGACCACGCGCACGGCCAGGATCGGGCCCAGGTATTCGGTGCCCCAGTCGTCGTCGCTGGCGGGCACGGCCTGCGGCAGCAAGGCGCGGGTGCGCTCGCAGCCCCGCAGCTCGACGCCGTGGTCGGTCAGGGCGCGGCCGATGCGCGGCAGGAACGATGCGGCCACCGCCTGGTGCACCAGCAGCGTCTCCATCGAGCCGCAGATGCCGTAGCGGTAGGTCTTGGCATTGAACGCGATCTCGAAGGCGCGATCCAGGTCGGCCGCCGCATCGACGAACACGTGGCAGTTGCCGTCGAGGTGCTTGATGAGCGGCACGCGCGCCTCCTGGGCGAGCCGGGCGATCAGCCCCTTGCCGCCGCGCGGCACGATCACGTCCACGTGCTCGGTCATCGTGATGAGCTTGCCGACCGCGGCGCGGTCCGGCGTGTCGATGACCTGCACCGCCTCGGGCGGCAGGTCGGCGGCGCGCAGGCCCGCCTGCACGATGCGACCCAGCGCCAGGTTGGAATGCAGGGCCTCGCTGCCGCCGCGCAGGATGGTGGCGTTGCCCGACTTCAGGCACAGCGCGGCCGCGTCGATCGTGACGTTGGGGCGCGACTCGTAGATGATGCCGATTACGCCGAGCGGGACGCGCATCTGGGCCACGCGCATGCCGTTGGGCCGGACGCTGCTGTTGCTCAGGCTGCCGATCGGATCGGGCAGGTTGGCGATCTGGCGCAGGCCTTCGGCCATCAGGTCGATGCTGCGGTCCGACAGCGTGAGGCGGTCGAGCAGGGCCGGCTCCAGGCCGTTGGCGCGTGCCGCCTCGAGGTCGCGCGCGTTGGCGGCCTTGAGCGTATCGCGTTCGACGCCCAGCATTTCCGCCATCGCGAGCAGGGCGCGATTCTTCGCCGAGCCGCTGGCGCGCATCATGGCGCGCGACGCCTGGCGGGCGTTCTCGCCCAGGGCGAGCATGGTGTGTTCGATTGTGGTCATGATGTGTTTCTCGCTTTAGGGCACGCCGCGGGCGTGCGCCTGGATATCTGAGACCGGACCCTGAAGTTTATCCGGCCCGCGCGGAGGGCGCGGCGCGGCAGGGCTGGCGTTGGCGGAGGCGGCGGCCGGGGCCGCCTTCACGGTCGCCCGGCGGCGGCCACGCGCAGCGCGAGCCGGGTCATCTCTTCCCAGGCGTCGGAGAGCCGGCCCGGCACGCTCAGGCCCTTGATCAGGCGATCGACCTCATGGGCGTGCTGGACGGCGGCCGGCCACGATTGCGGCGGCACGCGCGACAGCGCCTGCAGGGCCAGGCGCTCGTGGGCGCCGAAGATGCGCAGGCGCCGCATCAGGCCCGGGACGTCCTGGTTCTGCGCGCGCGCCTGTGCCACGCGCGACAGCAGGCGGATTTCTTCGCCCACGGCCCACAGCACCAGCGGCAGCGCTTCGCCCTCGGCCCGCAGGCCGTCGATCATGCGCACCGTGCGGCCGATGTCGCCGGCCAGCATGGCATCGCGCAGGCCGAAGACGTCGTAGCGCGCCACGTTGAGCACCGCGCGTTCGACGTCGGCGCCGGCGAGTTCGCCTTCGGGGTAGAGCAGGCCGAGCTTTTGGATTTCCTGGTGCGCGGCGAGCAGATTGCCCTCGACCTTGTCGGCCATCCATTGCAGCGTGGCGGCGTCGGCGCGCTGGTTCTGGCGCGCGAGCCGCGCGCCGATCCAGCCCGGCAGCCGGCCGCGTTCGATGGTGGGGATGTCGGCGAAGATGCCGGCCCGCGTCAGCGCCTGGGCCCAGCGCGTGTCGCGCGTGGCCTTGTCCAGGCGCGGCAGCGCCACCACGATCAGCGTGGCGTCGTCGGGCTGGGCCAGCGTCTGCTCGGCCAGCTTGGTGAGGGTGTCGCCGCCGGTCTTGCCGGGCTTGCCGGTGGGGATCTTGAGCTCGAGCAGCCGGCGGTCGCCGAACAGCGACACGCTCTGCGTGGCGGCGGCCACCGCGCTCCAGTCGGAGCGCGCGTCCATCACCATCGTGGTGCGGTCGGTGTAGCCCGCCTCGCGGGCGGTCGCGCGCAGGGCGTCGACCGCTTCGGTGACGAGCAGCGGCTCGTCACCGGAGATCGTGTAGAGCGGCGCGAGCCGGCCACCCGCGCGGCGCAGGTGATCGAGCAGTCCGTCTCCGTCCAGGGCTTGCGCCATGGATCAGAGCGGGTCCAGGTTGCGATTCATCTCGGGCGTGTTCCACGGCTGCGGCGTGACGCGCTCGCGACGGACCGCGTTCGGATCGAACACCGGCGCGTTGGGATCGCCCTGTTCGGAGAGCGCGCGCTGGGCGGCGGTGTGCACGTCGGGGGCGGTCAGGCGGCGCAGCAGGCGCGTGACCAGCGACTGCTGCATCGCGCGGTACAGCGTTTCCTTCTGGATCTGCTTGGCCTGCACGATCTGGTCGTCGTACGGCATTTCGCGGTAGATCGCGAAGGTCGTGTCGGCGATCAGCGGATTGCCTTGGCGATCGATCAGGCGGAACGTGAAGATCAGGCCGAGTTCGTATTCCTCGACGCGGCCCTGCGCATTGAGCGACACCTCGCGCTGGGTGCGGCGCAGCTCGATCTGCTGCAGGATCGCCTCGGCATCGGCCGGATCATTGACCTGGCGCGTGTCGGGCGATGCGGCCTTCAGCTGGCGCCGGACGTCGGCGCCGAAGCGCGTGCTGTCCGGGATGTTGATGTACATCGTGTTGAACGGCAGCGGCGTCTCGCCCTTGAGCGCGAAGCCGCAGGACGTCAGCAGCATGAGCAGCGCCAGGCCTGCGGCACGGCGCAGCCACGACAGGGGAGAGAGCGCGGAAAGCCCGGCGAAGTTCATGCGTGACCTCATCAGCCTACAACGTTGACCAGCTTGCCCGGCACCACGATCACGCGCTTGGGCGGACGGCCTTCGAGGAAGCGGGTGACCTCTTCCTGGGCGGCGGCGAGCTTCTCGATCTCTTCCTTGGGCGCCTGGGCGGCCACGCGGATCGACCCGCGCAGTTTACCGTTCACCTGCAGCATCAGCTCGATTTCGTCGGCGATCAGCGCGGCCTCGTCGACGTGCGGCCACGGCGCGTCGAGCAGGTCGCCCAGCGAGGCGGCGTAGCCCAGGTCGCGCCAGAGGTTCCAGGTGATGTGCGGCACCACCGGATACAGCACGCGCAGCAGCACGCCGATGGTCTCGGCCAGCGCCGCGTCGGCGGCCGGGCCTTCCGGCAGCGTGGCATTGTCGATGGCGTTGAGCATCTTCATGCACGCCGAGACGACGGTGTTGTACTGGATGCGCTGGTAGTCGTAGTCGGCCTGCTTCAGCAGACCATAGACCTCGCGGCGCAGGTCCTTGACGGCGGCCGGCGCCTGGGCCCAGTCGGCGCCCTGGGCCAGGCCGCGGGCCACGGCCTCGCGCTGCGCGTGGCTCAGCGCCCACAGGCGGCGCAGGAAGCGGTTGGCGCCCTCGACGCCCGAATCCGACCACTCGAGCGTCTGCTCGGGCGGGCTGGCGAACATCACGAACAGGCGCGCGGTGTCGGCGCCCTGCGTGTCGATCAGCGATTGCGGGTCGACGCCGTTGTTCTTCGACTTGGACATCGTGCCCACGCCGCCGTAGGTGATTTCGCTGCCGTCGGCCTTCAGGCGGGCGCCCACGATGGCGCCCTTGGCGTCGTAGGTGTTCTCGACTTCCTCGGGCCAGAAATACTCGATGCCGCCCTGCGGCGTCTTGCGCGAGTAGATATGGTTGAGCACCATGCCCTGGCACAGCAGCTTGGTGAAGGGCTCGTCGAAGTTCAGCAGGCCGAGGTCGCGCATGACCTTGGTCCAGAAGCGCGCGTAGAGCAGGTGCAGCACGGCGTGCTCGATGCCGCCGATGTACTGGTCCATCGGCATCCAGTAGTCGTTGCGGCCATCCACCATCGCCTGGTCGTTGCCGGGCGAGGTGTAGCGCATGAAGTACCAGGACGAGTCGACGAACGTGTCCATCGTGTCGGTTTCACGACGCGCGGGCTTGCCGCAGCTCGGGCACGCGCACGACAGGAAGGCTTCGTTTTTCGCGAGCGGATTGCCCGAACCATCGGGAATCAGGTCGTCGGGCAGCACCACCGGCAGGTCTTTCTCGGGCACCGGCACCGGGCCGCAGTCGGCGCAGTGGATGATCGGGATCGGGGTGCCCCAGTAGCGCTGGCGCGAAATGCCCCAGTCGCGCAGGCGCCAGGTGGTCTGCTTCTCGCCCAGGCCGGCGGCGATCAGGTCTGCGGCGATGGCGTCGACGGCGGCCTTGTAGGCCAGGCCATCGTACTTGCCGGAGTTGACGGTGCGGCCGGTCTGCTTGTCGCCGTACCATTCCTGCCAGGCCTGGTCGGAGTAATCCTGGCCTTCGACCGCGATCACCTGGCGGATGGGCAGGCCGTATTTGCGGGCAAAGGCGAAGTCGCGTTCGTCGTGGGCGGGCACGCCCATCACGGCGCCGTCGCCGTAGCTCATCAGCACGTAGTTGCCGACCCACACCTCGACCGGCGCGCCGGTGAGCGGGTGGGAGACGGTCAGGCCGGTGGGCATGCCTTCCTTCTCACGCGTCGCCATTTCGGCTTCGGTGGTGCCGCCGAGCTTGCACTGCTCGATGAAGGCGGCCAGCGCGGGGTTGTTGCGCGCGGCATGCGTGGCCAGCGGATGCTCGGCCGCCACGGCGGCGAACGTCACGCCCATCAGGGTGTCGGCGCGGGTGGTGAATACGTACAGCTTGCCATCCTGGATCAGTTGGCCGTCTTCGCCGACGATCTCGTGCGGGAAGGCCAGGCGCACGCCCTCGGACTTGCCGATCCAGTTTTCCTGCATCACGCGCACGCGCTCGGGCCAGCCGGGCAGGCCGTTCTGGACCTGCTCGAGCAGCTCGTCGGCGTAATCGGTGATGCGCAGGTAGTAGCCCGGGATCTCGCGCTTCTCGACCAGCGCGCCCGAACGCCAGCCGCGGCCGTCGATCACCTGTTCGTTGGCCAGCACGGTCTGGTCGACCGGGTCCCAGTTGACGACCTGCGTCTTGCGGTAGGCGATGCCCTTTTCGAGCATCTTCAGGAACAGCCACTGGTTCCATTTGTAGTACGAGGGATCGCAGGCGCACATCTCGCGCGACCAGTCGATCGCCAGACCCATCGCCTTCATCTGCTTCTTCATGTAAGCGATGTTGTCGTAGGTCCATTTGGCCGGCGGCACCTTGGACTTGATGGCGGCGTTTTCGGCCGGCATGCCGAAGGCGTCCCAGCCCATCGGCATCAGCACGTTGTAGCCGCGCATGCGCAGCTGGCGCGCCATCATGTCGTTGATGGTGTAGTTGCGCACGTGGCCCATGTGCAGCTTGCCGCTGGGGTAGGGCAGCATCGAACACGCGTAGAACTTGGGCTTTTCCTCACCGTCGGCGGTGCGGGCGTGCTCTTGGACGAGATAGGCGTCGCGGGCCTGCCAGTCTTGTTGGGCGGCCGCTTCGACGGCGTTGGGTTGATAGCGTTCCAGCATGGGCTCGTGCGATAAGAAGAGGTCAATGGCCGGCGCGCCGCGAGGCGGGTCGGCCAAAACCATAGATTATAGGGCTAGGGCCTGTAATTAGGCGGCGCGGGGCCGGATCGGGCTTCGGAGAGCGGCCGATCCGGCCGGCAGACCCGCCGATCAGGGGCGGGCGGCGGCGGCCGGGGCAGGCAGATCCGGAATGTGTGCCCCCGGCGCCAGGCGGCCGTAGGCCAGTGCCAGCAGCGCTGCGGCCGCGCCCGCGGCCGTCACGCCCAGCCAGCCCGCGTGGGTGTAGATCCACGCGGCGGCGAGCGAGCCGGCCGCGCCGCCGATGAAGTAGCTGGTCATGTAGCCGGCCGTGAGACGGCTGCGCGCCTCGGGGCGCAGCCGGTAGATGGCGCTCTGGTTGGTGACGTGCACGCCCTGGATCGCCATGTCCTGGATCACGATGCCGGCCAGCAGCGCCCACACCGAGGTTTCGCCCCAGGCCACCAGGGCCCAGGAGCCGAACAGCAGCAGCAGGCCGACGCGGGTGGCGAGGTTGCCCAGGTTGCGATCGGTCAGGCGGCCGAAGCGGTTGGCGGCGTAGGCCCCGACCGCGCCGGCCAGGCCGAACAGGCCGATGGTGGTGTTGGAATAGCCGTAGGCCGGGCTTGCCAGCAGGAACGTGAGCGGCGTCCAGAGCATGCTGAACGAGGCGAACAGCAGGCCGCCGATGAGCGAGCGGGCGCGCAGCAGGGGTTCGTCGCGATAGAGCTGCAGGATCGACCAGAGCAGTTGCGGATAGCGCAGCCCCACCGGACTGCGATGGCGCGGCAGCACGCACCACAGCACGCCGGCCATGGCGAACAGCAGGATCGCGGCGACCCAGTAGATGGTGCGCCAGCTGCCGATGTCGGCCAGCGCGCCGGCGGCGGTGCGCGCCAGCAGGATGCCCAGCAGCAGGCCGCTCATGATGGTGCCGACGATGCGGCCGCGTTCGTGCGGCTCGGCCAGCGTGGCCGCGAACGGCACCAGCACCTGCGCCACCACCGACAGCATGCCGCTGACCGCGGTGCCCAGCATCAGCCAGCCTATGCTCTGCGCCGACGAGGAGATCAACAGGCCGCAGGCCGACAGCGCCGTCATGGACACGATCAGGGCGCGCCGCTCGAGCATGTCGCCCAGCGGCACCAGCAGCACCAGGCCGATGGCGTAGCTCAGCTGGGCCACCGTCACGATGCCGCCGGCGGCGGCCGTCGACAGGCCGAACTGCTCGCCGATGGTGTGCAGCAGCGGCTGCGCGTAATAGTTGCCGGCCACCGCGAGGCCGGTGGCGACGGCCATCAGCAGCACGATGGGGGCGGTCAGGCGCGTGGCGTGGGGTTGCGTGCTCATGCCAGGCCTCCGGGCGCGTCGGTGTCGTGGCCGGCCAGCATGCGCTTGAGCAGGCCGGCGAGCTGGCGCCGGTCGGTGGCCGACAGCGGGGCCAGCAGGCCGTCGAGCTCTTCCAGATAGTCGTTGAGCACGCGGCGGATCACGCGCAGGCCATCGGTCGTGAGCGACACGACGACGCCGCGGCGGTCTTCGGGATTGGGGCTGCGCACGATCAGGCCGGCCTGCTCGAGCCGGTCGAGACGGTTGGTCATGGCGCCGGCCGAGAGCAGCAGGGCGCTGACCAGTTGCTGCGGGCTGAGTGCATGCGGCGCGCCGCTGCGATACAGCGTGGCCAGCAGATCGAACTCGCCCTGGTGCAGGCGGTGCGCCTTGAAGGCGCGATCGACGCTGCGGGCGGCAACGATGTTGAGACGGAAGAGGCGTGCGCACACGGCCATTGCGCTGACGTCGAGGTCGGGGCGCTCGCGCGCCCAATCGGCCAGGACGCGGTCGACATGATCCTGCATGGGAGTATTTATTTTGACGTAAAGTATTTTTATATCAAAATAAATCCCGGCTCTGCAACCGGGTCTTGTGGCGCGTGCCCCGTGCGCATCGGGCGCGCACAAAAAAGAAGAGCCCGCCAATGGCGGGCTCTTCCCGGTTTGACCGAAGTCCGTTGCTTACTGAGCAGCGTCCTTCAGCTTCTTCAGCGGGCGAACCTTGACCTTGACCGAAGCGGGCTTGGCCGGGAACCAGCGCTCTTCGCCGGTGAAGGGATCCTTGCCGAAGCGCTTGGCCTTGGCGGGAACCTTCTGCACGGTGACCTTGAACAGGCCAGGCATCGTGAATTCGCCAGCGCCCTTCTTGTCGATCGAGCCCAGGACCGAGTTTTCCAGGCCAGCCAGAACGGCCTTGACCGACTTGGCTTCCACGCCGGTGTTCTCGACCAGGTGAGCGATCAGTTGCGACTTGTTCAGCGCGGCCTTGATGGGGCGTGCGACGGCCGGAGCAGCGGCCTTCTTCACGGCAGCCGGCTTGGTGGCGGCAGCCTTCTTGGCGGGGGCCTTGGCCGGAGCCTTGGCGGGAGCCTTGACGGCCTTCACTGCCTTGACAGCCTTGACCGGAGCCTTGGCGGCGGTCTTGGTCACTTTCTTGGCGGGAGCTTTTGCTTTGGTAGCCATGGTCAAAATCCGTATGTTGGGTTGTTGAGGTATCACCATGCCGGAACACCGGCAATGGATGCCACGCGCCCGATGATAGCGGAAAGTGTCGAGTGTGCACGCGTTTTTTGCGAGAAGAATGCTTATGGCATGATGTTTTTCACAAAAAGCGTTGCGCGCGCACTGCTGCGCAGGCCTTCTGGCATGATGCGCGGCGCGTCGTTGCCACTGCGGCGCGGCGGCGGTTAAGCTGCCCGGCGATGCGCACGGGTCATTGCACAAGGAGCCAGTTCTTGCACGCACGATTGAACAGACTGTTCGGCAGCTGGGTGCGCGACGTGTCGCCCGCCACGCTGCGCGCCGATGCGTGGGCGGGGCTGCTGGGCGCGTTGCTCGTGTTGCCGCAAGGTGTCGCATTTGCCTTGCTGGCAGGGCTTCCGCCGCAATACGGGCTGCACAGCGCGATCGTGCCGTGCGTGATCGCGGCGCTGTTCGGCTCGAGCCGACACGTGTTGTCCGGCCCCACCAACGCCAACTCGCTGGCCTTGTTCGCGGTGCTCGCGCCGATGGCGGTCGTCGGATCCGCCGGCTATATCGAACTCGCGCTTGCCGTCACGGTGCTGGTCGGCGTGCTGCAACTCGCGGTCGCGTTGTTGCGGCTCGGCGTGCTCGCCAACTTCATTTCGCCCGCGGCGCTGTTCGGCTTCACCAGCGGTGCGGCGCTGCTGATCGCATTGCATGCGGCCCAGGACGCGCTGGGCCTGCGCGGCATCGACGCGCACGGCGCGGGCGTGCTGCTGTGGACGCTGGGCGCCAGCCTCGGCGCGGCGAGCGGGGCCGCCGTGATCGTGTGCGTGGTGACCATCGCGGTCGCGCTGCTGGTCAAGCGCTGGGACCGGCGCAAGCCGCACATGCTGGCCGGCCTGATCGCGGGCAGCGCATGCGGCGCGGCGTTGCAGGCCTGGGCCGGCGCGGGGGACATCGCGCTGCTCGGCGCCGTCGGCAAGCCCTGGCCCGCGCTGCACCTGCCGCAGGTCGACTGGCGCCAGTTGCCCGACATGCTCGGCGTGGCCGTTCCGCTCACGATCGTCGCGCTGGCGCAGTCGATCTCGATCGCCAAGGCCATCGGCCAGCGCTCCGGCCAGGCCATCGATGCCAACCGCGAGTTCTTCGGCCAGGGCCTCTCGAATGCGGTGGGCGGGCTGTTCTCCTGTTATCTGTCGTGCGGCTCGCTGAACCGCTCGGTGCCCAACTACGAGGCGGGTGCCCGCACGCCGCTCGCCGCCGTGTTCGCCGCGGCGCTGCTGATCGGGCTGGTGCTGCTGTCGGAGCCGTTGCTGGCGCACATTCCGTATGCGGCGATCGCCGGCCTGTTGCTGCTGGTGGCGTGGGGCCTGTTCGATTGGGCCCGCTGGCGCTGGCTCTGGCGCGTGGAGCGCAACGAGGCCCTGATCGCGGCCGTGACGCTGGCCGCCACCGTGACGGTGCGCATGGAGGTGGCGATCCTGCTCGGCACCTTGCTCTCGCTCACCGCCTATCTGTATCGCACCTCGCGCCCGGCCATGCGCACCATGGGCTTCGAGGCGGGCGATCCCGAACGCCATTTCGCCGTGCTCGCCGGCCAGCCGACCGCCTTGCCCGAGTGTCCGCAGCTCAAGCTGCTGCGCATGGAGGGTTCGATCTATTTTGGCGCGGCGGCCTACGTGGGCGAGCGCCTGCAGGCCCTGCGCGATGCGCCGGACGCGCCGCGCCACCTGCTCGTCATGACCAAGAGCATGAACTTCATCGACGTGGCGGGGGCGCAGGTCTGGGAGGATGAGATGGCACGCCGGCGTGCGATGGGCGGCGACCTGTACTTCCATCGGCCGCGTCCCGAGGTGCTGGCGAAATGGGAGCTCACCGGCTTCATCGACCGCCTGGGCGCCGATCACGTGTTTCGCGACAAGGCGAGCGCCATCGGCCAGATCTACCAGCGCCTCGACCCGGAAACCTGCCGGCGCTGCACGGCGCGCATCTTCAAGGAATGCGGCCCGGCCGGCACCGCGCATCAGCGCGGCGCGGCTACCTGTGGCCAGTCCTGAAGCGCGGGGCTCGTGGCCGGCGTCCAGGCGGGCGCCTTGCCCGCACTGCCGTTCGCGGGCGCGGGATTGGGCGCGGTAGGTTGCGCTTTGGTCGCGGCCGGATCCTGCGCGGCCGGCGCGTCGGGCTTGCCCGCCGATGGCGGCGTCGCCGCGCCGGCCCCATCCTCACCCTTGGGCTGGGCTTCCTTCGCCGCTTCCGCCGCCGCGGGCTTGGGGCGGGCGCGGCTTTCGCCGCGCAGGCGCCGCACGTCGTGGTCGGGCGGTTGCAGCCGCCCGCCTTCCTGGTAGTTGATGGTGATGACCGCGGGCTCCGCGGCGCCGCCGGCGTACCAGCCGGTATAGACGCCGATCGTCGACTGGTGATCCAGCGGCCGGTAGGCGAAGGTGCCGATCGGCGTGTCCACCTTCATGCCGGAGAATGCGTCGGCCAGCATGGCGCCGTCGGCTTCCTGCGCCAGGCGCAGTCCGGTGGCGAGCGACTGCAGGGCGCTGTAGCCGAGCAGGGCGGCCGCGCCCGGGGTCTCGTCGAAGCGCTGGCGATAGGCGCTCACGAAACGCTGGCTGGCCGGTTGCGGCAGGAGGTCGAGCGGATAGCCGGTGACCAGCCAGCCGGCCGGCAGCTCGGCGCCCAGCGCCTGGCGGGTCTCGGGATCGGCGGCATCGAGGGCCACCACGGCGCGGCCGTCGAACAGCTGGCGCGCCTGGCCCGCCTGCACGAATCGATGCAATGCCGCGCCGTCCAGGTCGAGCAGGAGGGCGTCGGGATGGGCGTCGGCCAGCTTCAGCACGGCCTCGTCGAGCGCGCGGGCGCCGGCGGGCAGCGGCTGCACCGCGACGAACTCGATGCGCGCCTGGAAGGCCCGCATCATGCTCTGGAACGTGGCGGCGCGTTCGCGGCCGCCTTCATCGTCGGCGTGCACCACGGCCCAGCGCGGCTTGCGCAGGCCCAGTGCCTTGGGCGCAACCGCGGCGGTGCGCATGCGCACCGAGGCCGGCAGGCGATACGTGTAGCGGTTGTTGCGCGACCAGGTCAGGCTCTCGCCCACCGCCATCGTGGCGAGAAAGAACACCATGCGCTCGCCCGCGTAGCCGGAGATCGCGGAGGCCGTGGCCTCGCTCGCGCCGCCCATCAGCGCCACCACCTTCTCGCGCTGCGTCAGCTCCTCGGCCAGTTTGGCGGCCGTCTCGGGCTTGCCGCCGTCTTCGCGCGTGAGCACCTGCAGCTTGCGGCCCAGCACGCCCCCTTCGGCGTTGAGCTGCTCGAGGGCGAGCTGCCAGCCCTTGCGGTAGGCCGCCTGCGTCGGATCGCGCTTGTCGCCGATGATGTCGCCGATCCGGATCGGCGCGCTCTTGGCGCCGGGCGGGGCGGGCATGGGCGCGGGCGGCGCGCTCCTCACCGAGGCGCTCCAGGCGGGCGCGGCCAGGATCAGGGTGGCGAGCAGGACGGCGGTGGCGCGTGGCGGCATGGCGGGAGCGGGTCGGTGGGCGGGGCGGGGCGGGCGGCAGCGGACGCACGAAGCGGGGCGGCAAAAGCAAACGGCCCCGCGAGTGCGAGGCCGTCAGCATAAACCACCGGATACAGGCTGAATTACTTCAGCTTGATTTCCTTGTAGTCGACGTGCTTGCGAGCGACGGGATCAAACTTCTTGATCAGCATCTTCTCGGGCATGTTGCGCTTGTTCTTGGTGGTCGTGTAGAAGTGGCCCGTGCCGGCAGTCGACTCGAGCTTGATCTTTTCGCGGATACCTTTGGCCATGTCGTGCTCCTAGTATGTAGTTGGGGTCAGCGGGCGATGTCGATCAGACCGCTTCGCCGCGTGCACGCAGGTCGGCCAGGACGGCGTCGATGCCGTTCTTGTCGATCGTGCGGATGGCTTTCGCCGACACGCGCAGACGGACCCAGCGGTTTTCGCTTTCAACCCAGAACCGGCGCGATTGCAGGTTCGGGAGGAAGCGACGCTTGGTCTTGTTGTTCGCGTGCGAAACATTGTTGCCCACCATCGGGCCTTTGCCGGTCACTTGGCATACGCGTGCCATGGATGCACCTCTTAACGGTTGTTCTTCGCCGGGTGCAGATCAGGACAGGATGGGGCGTTGGGGATATATGCCGCCGGACTGGATGTGAAAGGATGCTGGTGCATCCCGACACTGCCGGCCACCCAACAAAGTGGATGGGGAGGGCGCATGCTCGGAAAGCCTGAACGCGTATCGCCTGGGTCTGGACGGGCCAGAGGGATCCGGATCAGCCACCGGACGCTGCCGTCCTGTGCTTATACCCCGCTTCGCCCGCCTGGCCTGAAACGATCAGTTCCGGCTCGGGGAAGGTTGCGAGTGACCACAAAGCATAGTGACCACGCGACGGGAAATTACTGATTAGCCAGCGATTCTATATTGACGTGGGGGCTTCGGTCAAGCGGGCGCTGCGGGAAGAGGCCGAGGCGCCACAGTAAACGAGGGACGCAGCCGAGGGAGCGGGGGCGTCTGCCCCTGCCTCCACCCTGGACAGCCGAGCGCTCAGGCCAGCGACGCCGCGGGACGGCGCGCGATCCGCCCGGCCCCCCACGACAGGCAGGCGCACACCGCAAGCACGGTCGTGAGCGGCAGGGAGCTTTCGGTCTGCCACAGGCTCACCACCAGCCCGGCCAGCGCGCCGCACGAGAGCTGCAGCGTGCCCAGCATCGCGGAGGCCGCGCCCAGGCGCTTGCCCTGTTCGGACAGCGCCAGCGCGGCCGAGTTGGGGTTCACGAAACCCTGGCTGAACATATACGCGATCAGGCAGGCCATCAGCAGCGGCAGGCTCATCAGGCCGCTGGCGCTCAGCACGACGGCAACCAGGCTGGCCACGGCGAGGCTGCTCTGGGCCCGGCGCTGCAACAGCGGCGGCGCGAGCCGGCGCAGCAGGCGCGCGCTCACCTGCGAACCGATGATGAGGGCGGCCGCGTTGGTGCCGAACAGCAGGCCGTAATACTGCGGCGCCACCCCGTAGAGTTCGATGAACACCCGCGGCGAGCCGATGATGTAGGCGAACATGCCCGCCTGGCCCAGGCCGCCGGCGAAGCTGTGGAAGATGAAGCTACGGTGCCGCAGCAGCGCCCAGTAATTGCTCGCGATGATCTGCGGGCGCAGCGGCACCACGCGCTCGGGCGCGAGCGATTCCTTCATGATGAACAGCACGGCCACGAACATCGCCAGGCCCGCGCCCATCATGAGCCAGAACAGGCTGCGCCAGCCCACGAACGCGAGCAGTTGCCCGCCGGCGAGCGGGGCGAGGATCGGGGCCAGGCCCATGATCAGCATCAGCAGCGACATCGCGCGCGCCGCATCCTGCGTTTCGTAGTGATCGCGGATCACGGCGCGCGGAATCACGACGCCGGCCGCGCCGCCCAGGGCCTGCACCACGCGCCACAGCGTCAGGGTCTCGATGTTGCCGGCGACCGCACAGCCCAGCGACGCCACCATATAGAGGACGAGCCCGCCCAGCATCGGCAGCTTGCGGCCGAACCGGTCCGCCAGCGGGCCATAGATCACCTGCGCCATCGCCATGCCGACCAGGTAGGCGGCCAGCGTGCGCTCCACATCGCCCCGGGGCACGCCGAGGTTGGTGGCGATCGCGGGGAACGCCGGGAGGTACATATCGATGGAGAATGGGCCGATCGCGGTCAGCGCGCCCATGAGGATCAGCCAGCCGGGCAGGCTGCGAGACATGGATTCAGAGGACATGAGGGTGAGGCAGAGAGCGGCCTGGGCGCGAGGGGGCGCAGGAACCGCGGGTGAGGACGCGGGTCCGTTGCGCGACCCGTGCCAAGCGGCCCACTGTATCACGGACCACCTTACGGTTGAATTGCAACATAGGCCCGGTAGATTCGCGAGGCGCCGGGCCTTCCGATCCGGCATCGTCGGTCAGGAGGCGTGCATGCATCCCTTGTTGTCCCTCATCGAACGCAAGCTCGAAACGCTGCCCGTGCCGGTGCAGCTGCAGCTGCCGGACGGCACCGTGGCCGGGCCCGCGTCGGCCCGCCTGCGCTTCGTATTGCGCGACCGGCGGGTGCTCGGCCACCTGGCGCGCGGCGAGATCGGCTGGTTTGCCCACGACTATGTCGAGGGGCGCGTCGAGATCGAGGGCAGCATGCGCGACCTGATGGGCGTGGCGGCCGGGCTGTTGCCGGCCGACCCGGTCGACGCGCGCCGGCGCGGCTGGCTGGTCGAGACCCTGCGCCGGTTGCGATCGCTCGCCCGCCACGCGCCGGGACGCGACGCCAGGCAGATCGCGTTCCACTACGACCTCTCCGATGATTTCTATGGTCTGTGGCTGGACCCGCGACGGGTCTATTCCTGCGCCTATTTTCGCGAGCCCGATCTCTCCCTGGCGCAGGCGCAGGAGGCCAAGCTCGACCATATCTGCCGCAAGCTGAGGCTGGGCGCCGGCGAACGCTTTCTCGACGTGGGCGCGGGCTGGGGCGGGCTGCTGCTGTGGGCCGCGCAGCACTACGGCGTGCAGGCCACCGGCATCACGCTCTCGCGCAACCAGCACGCCTACGTGCAGCAGCAGGTGCAGGCGCTCGGCCTGGAGGGGCAGGTGTCGGTGGCGCTGTGCGACTACCGCGAGCTGAAGGTGGCGCGCCCGTTCGACAAGATCGCATCGGTCGGGATGTTCGAGCACGTGGGTCGCGCCCGGCTCAACGACTACTTCGCCACGCTGCGCGGCCTGCTGCGGCCCGGCGGTCTGGTGCTCAATCACGGCATCACGGCGGCCGGCGTGCACAACGCCGAGCTCGGCGGCGGCATGGGCCGCTTCATCGAAACCTACATCTTTCCGGGTGGCGAGCTCACGCACATCTCGCACGTGCTGGCCGCCGTGACCACCGGCGGGCTGGAGACGCTTGACGCGGAAAACCTGCGGCCGCACTACGCGCGCACGCTGTGGGCCTGGAGCGATGCGCTGGAAGCCCGGCTCGCCCAGGCCGCCGCCATCCTGGGCGCGGGGCAGGGCGAACGCGCGCTGCGCGCCTACCGGCTCTACCTGGCGGGGTGCGCCATGGCGTTCGAGCAGGGCTGGGTGGCGCTGCACCAGGTGCTGGCCAGCTCCCTGGCGCCCGGGCGCAGCGACGAGCTGGACGCGCCGGCGGACCGCGACTACCCCTGGAATCGCGGTTACATGTACGGTTGAGACCGTGTCCCCGGGCCCGAAAAGGACCGAAGTTTCGCGGATTTGGAAACTGAATGAAACTTAACGTGTCCGCGCCATGTTGCAGCGCAATAGCAGGGAAATTTCGTGTTTTTCCCGGGCAATATTGGCGTTAACCCGGAGTCCCGAATCGCTGAATGTAACTGGTTGTAGAGGTCGCGGGCTTGGGTTGTTTCGCAAAATCGGCTAACATGCAGTCTTCTTCGTTGAGTTTCTTTCAATTTACTGCGCTTAAGATGCCGGCCTCGCGCCTGTCAGCTCAAGCGCTGTCTTACAGGTCAACGGTGTCCCGACACACCGGTACCTGCTGTTAGTGTGGTCTGTATTGGCGGCTTCGCCCGTCTTCCGCACACCCCCCTTAGCTACACGGCATAGGCCGGCGATGCACGCCAGCCCTATGTCCTTGAACCTATGGAGGCAAAAGCCAATGCGTTTCACCCCCGTCAAGACCCTGGCTGCAACGGCCATGATGTTCGCTTTCGCCGGCGCCGCCCATGCCGCCGACGCCCAGTGCGAACTCAAACGCCCCGTCAAATTCGGCGGCATGAACTGGGAATCCAATCTGGTGCTGGTCGACATCCAGCGCTTCATCATGGAAAAGGGCTACGGTTGCAAGACCGAGACCCTGCCCACCGAAACCCTGCCCGCGCTCGCCGCGCTGGAGCGCGGTGACCTCGACATCAACTCCGAAATCTGGCTCAACAGCGTGGCCGACCCCTGGGAACGCGCCGAGAAGACCGGCAAGGTCAAGCGCATCGGCGACGTCTACATGGGCGGCGAAGCGTGGTTCATCCCGCGCTACACCGCCGAGCGCCTGCCCGAGCTCAAGTCGGCCGCCGACCTGCCGAAGTTCAAGGACAAGTTCACCGATCCCGAAGAGCCCTCCAAGGGCCGCTTCTACGGCTGCCCGGCCGGCTGGGGCTGCGAGGTCGTGAGCAACAACCTGTTCCACGCGCTCAAGCTCGACGACTCGTTCACGCTGTACTCGCCGGGCACCGGCGCCGCGCAGAAGGCGGCCCTGATGTCGGCCTACAAGCGCAAGCAGAACGTGGTCTTCTACTACTGGTACCCGACGCCGCTGGTCGGTGCGCTCGACCTCGTGAAGCTCGAGATGCCGCCCTACGACGCCGAGAAGCACAAGTGCCTGACGGCGCCCAAGTGCGAGAATCCGCAGCCCAGCGCCTACCCCGAGAACCCGGTCTTCACCGCGGTCAACACCAAGTTCTCCCAGGAAGCGCCCAAGCTGACCGAGTTCATGTCCAAGGTGTCGATCCCCCTCGACCAGGTCAACGAAACGCTCGCCCACATGGAAGAGTCGGGTGACGAGACCGGTGACGTGGCGCAGTGGTTCCTGAAGAACAAGTCCGACGTCTGGACCAAGTGGGTCCCCGCCGACGTCGCGCAGCGCGTGCAGGCTGCCCTGTAACGCCCGCCGGGTCCGGCCGCGCCGCTGCGCGGCGTGCCGGACCGGCAACCATGACGGCGCGGGCCTGCCCGTGCCGCCATGCCCCGCAACCCGGCCCCTGTGCCGGTGCCGTACTGGCGCCAAGCGCCATCCGCCGCCGGGCGGGAACCGGGTCCAGGTGGCGCTTGCCGCCTGCGGGGTGTTCTGAAATCCGTGTCTGATGTTTGAGCGGCTGCCCTGGCGGCGCGCTCGCGCCGCCGGCACTTTCTGATATGGAGCCCTTCGATGTTTCCTGAACTGATTCCCGCGCGCGCAGTGCGCGGGGCCATCGACAATTTCGTCGACCATCTGGTCACCAACTACGCCGACACGCTCGAGACGCTGGCAAGCCCGGTCCTCAAGGCGCTGGTCTGGCTCGAACAACTCCTGCGTCAATCTCCGTGGTGGGCCATCGTCGTGGCCACGGTGGCGATCGCATGGCTGGTCAGCCGTCGTATCGGCCTGAGCATTGCCATGGGGGCGCTCCTGTGCGTGATCGGCCTGCTCGGTCTGTGGGACGCCGGCATGCAGACGCTGGCGCTGATGATCATGGCCGCCGGCCTGTCGGTGCTGATCGGCATTCCGCTCGGCATCCTGATGGCCCGCGTCAACTGGCTGCGCGCCGTCATGACCCCCGTGCTCGACGTGATGCAGACCATGCCGAGCTTCGTGTACCTGATCCCGGTCGTGATGCTGTTCGGCCTGGGCAAGATCCCGGCCATCATCGCCACGGTGATCTACGCCGTGCCGCCGCTGATCCGCCTGACCGACCTGGGCATCCGCCTGGTCGACCGCGAAGTGCTGGAAGCGGCCCGCGCCTTCGGCGCCAACTCGCGCCAGCAGCTGTTCGGCGTGCAGCTGCCGCTGGCCCTGCCCAACATCATGGCCGGCATCAACCAGACCACGATGATGGCGCTGTCGATGGTGGTGATCGCCTCCATGATCGGCGCGCGCGGCCTGGGCTACGAAGTGCTGCTGGGCATCAACCGCCTGGAAGTCGGCCGCGGCCTGCTGGCCGGCCTGGGCATCGTGGTGCTCGCCATTCTGTTCGACCGCATCACCCAATCGTATGGACAACGCGTACGTACCGGAGGCCAACGATGAGCAAGATTGAAGTCAAGAACATCTACAAGATCTTTGGCCCGCACCCGGCCAAGTGGCTGGACGCCGCCCAGGGCGGCATCAGCAAGGAAGACCTGCTGTCCAAGAGCGGCCACACGCTCGGCCTGCGCGACATCAGCCTGTCGATCGACGAGGGCAGCATCTACGTCATCATGGGCCTGTCGGGCTCAGGCAAGTCGACGCTGATCCGCCACTTCAACCGCCTGATCGAGCCCAGCGCGGGCTCCATCCTGGTCGATGGCGTGGACGTGGTCAGCCTCAACAAGCGCGACCTCGAAACCTTCCGCCAGAAGAAGATGAGCATGGTGTTCCAGCGCTTCGGCCTGTTTCCCCATCGCACCGTGCTGGACAACGCCGCCTACGGCCTGACCGTGCAGGGCGTGGCCAAGGCCGAGCGCGAGCAGCGCGCGCGCCACTGGCTCGACCAGGTCGGCCTGTCGGGCTTCGAGATGCAGTACCCGCACCAGCTCTCGGGAGGCATGCAGCAGCGCGTAGGCCTGGCCCGGGCGCTCGCCACCGACGCCGAGATCCTGCTGATGGACGAGGCCTTCTCGGCGCTCGATCCGCTGATCCGCCGCGAGATGCAGGATCACCTGCTGGCGCTGCAGGCCAAGCTCAACAAGACCATCGTCTTCATCACCCACGATCTGGACGAGGCGCTGCGCCTGGGCAACCGCATCGCCATCCTGAAGGACGGCGAGCTGGTGCAGGAAGGCACCCCGGAAGACATCCTGCTGAACCCGGCCAACGACTACGTGCAGTCGTTCCTGCAGGACGTGAACCGCACCAAGGTGCTGAACGCCGCGCATGCCGTGAATCCGTCGCGCCTGACGCTCACCATGCGTTCGCGCCCGGCCCACTCGCTCGATCGCATGCAGGCGCTCAACTACGAGTACGCGCCCGTGCTCGACGGCAAGCGCCTGGCCGGCGTCCTGACCGCGGACCGCGCCCGGGAGGCCATCGAGGCCGGGGCGCGCGACGTGTCGCGCTACGTCGACGACCTGGCCTCGGTGCCCGCCACCGCGGGCCTGGGCGAGGTGCTGGCGCAGCTGGTGCACAGCGACCAGCCGGTGGCCGTCACCAACGAGGACGACGAGTTCATCGGCATGCTGTCGCGCAAGAAGGTGGTGGAGCTGGTGACGCCGGTCATCACCGAGGCCGAGGCGCTCAACGGCAGCACGCCGGTGGCGGATCTGGTCGACGGCGAGCCGGCACCGGCGGCGAGCGCCGATGCCGCCGCGGCGCCTGCGCCGGAGACGGCCGGCGCGGCCGACGCGGCGCGCGATCCCGACGCGGGCAAGAACGCGGCCTGATCTCCGGGCGGCGCAAGCAAGACGACAAAGGCCGGCAGCATGCCGGCCTTTGTCATTGGGCCGGCGTGCGCGCCCCGGGACTTTCTCGATGGGCAGCACGCCCGGCTGGCGATATGATGGCCCGTCCCGGCCGTCCGGCCTGGACGGCACCCATCCACCTCACGCCGCGGATCCTCTCCGCCACCGTCATGCCCATACTCAACATCCAGATCATGCAGGGCCATTCGGCCGACCAGAAAACCACGCTGCTCAAGGCCGCCAGCAATGCGGTGTGCGAAAGCATCGCCGCGCCCTTGCCGAGCGTGCGCATCGTGCTCGAAGAAGTGGCGCCGGCCCACGTGATCGTGGCGGGCGAGGTCGGCAAGTCGATGGCGCTGGTCGACGTGGCCCTGATCGAAGGCCGTACCGACGATCTGAAGGAGGCGCTGATCGGTGCGCTCAACCGCGCCGTGTGCGACAGCATCGGCATCTCGGGCGCCGACGTGCGCGTGGTCATCACCGACGTGCCCAAGATCAACATGGGCGTGGCCAACGGCGTCAGCGCGAAGGCCGCCGGCCGTTGATGCCGCAGGGCGGCCAGGAGCAGCCGGACCGCATCAGTCCAGCTTCACCTGCGCCGCCTCGATCACCTCGCCCCAGCGGCGCGTTTCATCCTGGATGTAGCGCGCGTATTCCTGCGGCGTGCTGCCCAGCGCCTGCGCGCCCTGCGCGGCCAGCTGCTGCTGCATCTCGGGCGAGCGCAAGGCCTTGCGGATCTCATCGTTGAGCTTCTGCACGATGGCGGGCGGCGTGCCCTTGGGCACCACCACGCCCTGCCACGCGCCCATCTCGAAGCCCGGCGCCACCGTTTCCGCCACCGTCGGCACCTCGGGCAACTGCGCGCTGCGCCGGGCGCTCGTCACGGCCAGGGCCCGCAGCTTGCCGTCGCGGATGAAGGCGAGCGAGTCGTTGAGCGTGTTGGTCATGAACTGTACCTGCCCGCCGACGAGATCGGTCATGGCCGGCGCGCTGCCGCGGTACGGCACGTGCACCGCCCGCACGCCCACCGACTGAAGCAGCAGGACGGCGCCCAGGTGGGTGACGTTGCCCGTGCTGGCCGAGGCATACGACAGCTTGCCGGGCTGCTTGCGCGCGTAGGCGACGAAGCCGGCCAGGTCCTGCGCCGGCACGGACGGATGCACCAGCAACACCAGCGGAATCACGGCGGTGGACGACACGGCCTCGAAGTCGCGCGCGGGATCGAAGGGCAGCTTGCGATAGAGGTTGGGGCTGAGCGCGATCGACGAGGTGTTGTAGAGCACGGTGTAGCCATCCGGCTGCGCCGCGGCCACGTACTGCATGCCGATGTTGCCGTTCGCGCCGCCCTTGTTCTCGACCACGAAGCTCTGGCCGGTCTGCACGCTGAGCTGGCGCGCCAGGACACGCGCCACCAGGTCGGTGGGGCCGCCCGGCGGGAAGGGCACCACCAGGTTGACCGGGCGTTGCGGCCAGTCCGCGGCCCGCGCGGCGGGTGCGCCCAGCACGGCGCAGACGGCGAACGCGCAGGCGGCGTAGCGTCGGATCATGAGTGTCTCCTCGGTATTGTTGTCTGGGGGCGGCCCGCGCTAGCCGGGCCGGCCGGCGAGCATGCGCACGGCGGTGTACTGCATGACGGCGTCGCCGTGCTGGTTGTGCACCGTGATGGCGGAGCTGACGACGGCGCGGTTGTGCCTGGAGGTGGGCCGGACCTCGGTGACTTCGACCTCGGCCCAGATGGTGTCGCCCGCCACCACCGGCGCCAGCATCTTCTTGTGCACCTCGAGCAGCGCGAGGCCCGTGCCCTGCACCATGCCCTGCATCAGCAGCCCTTCGATCAGGCCGTAGGTGAGGGCGCCCGGCGCGGGGCGGCCGCGGATCGCGCCATGTTCGTAGGTCGCGTCGATGAAGATCGTCTCCAGCATGCCGGTGGCGCTGATGAAGTTGACGATGTCGGTTTCCGTGACCGTGCGGCGGAAGGTGCGAAAGCGCTGGCCCTTCTCCAGGTCTTGCCAGTAATAGCCCTGGCCGAGCAGCGTGGGGGTGGGGGTCATGCGGGTGTCCTCAGGAAGCGGAAGGGGAAGGCGGGGCATTCGGGGCGAGCGCGGCGATGGCGGCGTCGTCGAGACCCGCCTCGCGCAGCACCTGCGCGGTGTGCTGGCCCAGGCGCGGCGCCATGGCCGGCGTCACGCGGCTGTCGGCCAGGCGCACCGGGCTGCGGGTGTAGCGGTAGGCCGCGCCGCTGTCGCTCTGCACCTCGGCGAAGAAGTCCACGCTGCGCAGGTGCGGGTCTTCGGGCAGGTCTTCGAGCCGGTTGACGGGGGCGGCCGGGATCTCGAGCCGCTGGCACAGCGCGAGCCAGTGCGCCGTGTCATGGCCCGCGACGATCTCGCCGGCCAGCGCATACAGCGTTTCGATGTGGCGCGTGCGCGCCGTGATGTCGGCGAAGCGCGGGTCGGCGGCCAGGTCGTCGCGCCCGGCGTGCACGAAGAAGCGCTGCCAGTGCGCATCCGTGTACGGCATCATGCAAATGTGGCCGTCGGTGGTCTGGTAGGGCCGGCGCCACGGCGTGAGCACGCGCGGGTAGCCGAGCGGGCCGGGCGTGTCGGCGAGATGGCCGCCATACAGGTGCTCGACCAGCAGGAACGAGGCCATGGACTCGTACATCGGCACTTCCAGCGCCTGGCCGCGCCCGCTGCGTTCGCGCTGGAACAGCGCGGCCAGGATGGCGTGCGCGGCGATCAGCCCGCAGGTCTTGTCGGCCGCCACGGTGGGCAGGTACTGCGGCGTGCCGGTCTGGCGCCGCATCAGGTCCGCCACGCCGGACAGGCCCTGGATGATGTCGTCGTAGGCTGGCTGGCCGTCGTAGGCGCCGCCGCTGCCGAAGCCATACAGGCCGGCATAGACCAGGCGCGGATTGCGCGCGCACAACACCTCGGGCCCCAGGCCCAGGCGCGCCATCTTGGCGGGACGCATGCTGTGCATCAGCACGTCCGCGCCGTCGACCAGGGCGAGCAGCGCGGCGCGCGCCTCGGGCCGCTTCAGGTCCAGCACCACGCTGCGCTTGTTGCGATTGATGCCGAGGAAGATGGCCGACAGGCCCGGCTCCTGCGCGGGCCCGGTGTGGCGCGTGGAGTCGCCGGCGGGCGGCTCGATCTTGATGACGTCGGCGCCGTAGTCGGCCAGGATCTGGGAGGCGTAGGGGCCGAACACCACGGCCGTGAGATCGAGCACGCGCAGGCCATCCAGCGCGGTGCCTTCGAAGGAGTGTGCGGAGGTCATGCGGGCCATGCTAAAGAGCGTGGCCGCGGGCGTCTAATAGGGGTTTGGTATGGCGCGATACCGCATTCCTATGCTGCACTGCGAGCCCGGGCCGGCCGCGCGCCTCGGCCGGCGCCGCGCCGGGCTCAGCACAGATGGCGCTGCACGTCGTCGTGCGGATCGTAGCCGAGGCGGTCGCGCCCGGCCTGGACGTCCCAGACGCTGCCGCGGTTGGCCGACACGCCGTTGACCGTGACGGTGGCGCCGGGCCAGGGCGCGGCATCCGCCGTGAGCGCGGCGAGGAGCAGCCGCTCGAGATCGGCGTTGGACAGCCACATGCTGCGGAACCATGCCAGGGCCTGGCGCGCCGGTTCGTCGAACTGCCCGGGCGCGGGGGCCTGCGGGAACGCCACGCCGGAGTAGGTGATGGCGCGCGGATCGTTGTCGCCCGGCAGGATCCAGCCGATGCGCGCGATCACCGTGGCCAGCCTGCCCTGCGTGATCGCCGAATAGGCCCGGCACAGGCGCTCGCCCAGCACCTTGGCGGTGCCGTAGGCGAGCGAGTCGGCGTTGCGTTCGCCGTCGAACCAGCGCGTGCCGGGCGCGGGTTCGAGGTCGGGCGTGAGCCGGCCGGGGCCCATCAGACCGGACAGCGGCGGATCCTTGTAGCCGCCCATCGCGTGGTTGGAAGAGGCGAAGAACAGGCGTTGCGCGCCATGCGTGGCGGCGGCGGTCAGGACGTTCAGCGTCATGTCGTAGGAGCCCAGCGCGTCCTGCCAGCTCGCGTCGGGCGTGGAATGCCGATTGGCCAGGTGCACCACCGCGTCGACGCCGTCGAAGCGGCACGTCCAGGCCGGATCGGCGCGCTGCAGGTCGGCGGTGACGACGGTGAGGCGTCCGCGCAGCGCCGGGCCGAAGTCGGCGGCATGGGCGCGCTGGTCGAGCGCGGTGATGTGCCGGCACCAGGGCTGACGCGCCAGGATGTCGACCACCTTGCGGCCGATCTGGCCGGCGGCGCCCGTGACGGCCACGTGGGCGGGCAGCAGGGGAGAGGTCATGGAAGGCTCCGGTTCGGGATGAAGGCGGGCATGCGGACGAGCGCCCCGCGGCGGCGGGCGCGCCCGCCCGGGATGGCGCAAGAGGGGCAGCAGGCGCGCTCAGGCACGCTCGGCTCCGGTCGCGACGTCGATCCAGACGGCGAGCACCAGCACGGTGCCCTTGACGATCATCTGCCAGGAGGTGTCGACGTTCATCTGCTGCATGCCGTTGTCGAGACTGGCCATGACCAGCGCGCCGATCATGGCGCCGTAGACCGTGCCGGAGCCGCCCCGCATCGAGGTGCCGCCGATGAAGCAGGCGGCGATCGCGTCGAGCTCGCTGCCGACGCCGGCGGACGGGGAGCCCGCCGCCAGCCGGGCCGTGTTGACCACGCCGGCGAAGGCGCACATCAGGCCCATCAGCATGAACACCAGCAGCTTGACCCGCCGGACGTTCACGCCCGACAGCCGGCTGGCCTCGACGTTGCCGCCGACCGCGTAGACGTGCCGGCCGAAGACGGTCTGGGTGGTGATCCAGGTGAACACGCCCAGCAGCGCGAGCAGGATCAGCACCGGCAGCGGCACGCCGTGGGCCTGGTTGAGCACCAGCACGAAGCCGATGGCCGCGGCCGCGATGGCGCTCACCCGCAGGGTGTCGAGCCACGCCGGGATGCGATCGAGCCCGAGCTGGCGGTGGCGGCGCCTGCGTGCGAGCGTCAGGCCGCAGGCCAGCGCGATGATCAGCACCACGATCGCCCACGACAGCCCCGGCGGCACGAAGGCCTGGGCGATGGCGCCGAGGTCGTCGGGCACGGGCGCGATCGTGACGCTGTCGGTGCTGAGCTGGAGCAGGCCGCGATAGGCCAGCATGCCGCCCAGCCCTACGATGAAGGACGGCACGCGCAGCCGCGTGGTGAGGTAGCCGTTGACCAGGCCGAAGGCGGCGCCCAGCAGCAGCACGACGGCGACCGCCAGCCAGGTGTTCCAGCCGTGGTTGACGGTCAGGAGCGCGGCCACCCCGCCGAGCAGGCCCAGCAGCGAGCCCACCGACAGGTCGATCTCGCCGGCGATGATGACCAGCACCATGCCGCAGGCCAGCATGCCGGTGACGGAGGTCTGCAGCAGCAGGTTGGAGATGCTGTTGGGCCGCACGAAGCTGCCGTCGGTCTGGGGCCAGAAGAACAGCCAGATGAGCGCCAGCGCGAGCAGCATGCCGAGCAGCTTGTGGCGAGCGAACACCTGCCGCAGCGGCGGGCGGGGGCGGCGTGGCGGGGAATCGGCGGAGGGAGCGGGCGTCTGGGACATGGGATTCCGGGCGTTCACTGCGAGTCGGAGAGCAGGGCGCTGGCCAGCACGCGTTCCTGGGTGAGGCCCTGGATGGGGAAGTCGCCGGTGAGGCGGCCGGCGTTCATGACCAGCACCCGGTCGCTCATGCCGAGGATCTCGGGCAGCTCGGACGACACCATCACGATGGCGACGCCGGCATCGGCCAGGTCGAAGATCATCTTGTAGATGTCGTACTTGGCGCCGATGTCGACGCCGCGCGTGGGTTCGTCGAGGATCAGCACGCGCGGCCGTTCGAGCGCCATCTTGGCCAGCACCACCTTCTGCTGGTTGCCGCCGGACAGGCCGGCGACCGGCAGCGCGGGGCTGGCCGTCTTGATGCGCAGCCGCGCGATCTCGCGCCGCACCGCGGCCAGCTCGGCGTCGCCATCGATGCGCAGCGGGCCGGCGTAGTCGTCGAGGCTGGCGAGCGTGATGTTCGCGGCCACGCTCATGAGCGGCACGATGCCGTGGCGCTTGCGGTCTTCGGGCACGAGACAGATGCCGTGCGCGATGGCGTCGGCGGGCGAGCCGATGCGCACCGGCTCGCCGTCGACCAGGACGCGGGCGACGCTGCGGCCGGCATAGGCGCCGTAGATCGCGGAGACGAGCTCGGTGCGGCCCGCGCCGACCAGGCCGGCGATGCCGAGGATCTCGCCGGCCCGGACCTGCAGCCCGACGTCGTCGACCCGCTTGCGCTGCGGATTGGTGACGTCCCAGCAGCTCACGCCGCGCGCCTCGAGCACGACGGCGCCCGGCGCGCGTTCGGTGCGCGGAAAGCGCGACTCGAGCGCGCGGCCCACCATCAGCCCGATGATGCCGTTTTCGTCGAGCTCGGCCGCCGGCCGGGTGGCGATCAGCTGGCCGTCGCGGATCACGGTGATGGTGTCGCACACGCGCTTGACCTCGTCGAGCTTGTGCGAGATGTAGATACAGGCGACGCCGGCGCGCGTGAGGTCGTGGATGATGGACAGCAGCACGTCGATCTCCTTGGCGCTGAGCGAGGAGGTGGGCTCGTCGAAGATCAGCAGGCGGGCCCGTTTGTTGAGCGCCTTGGCGATCTCGAACAGCTGCTGGTGGCCATTGCCGTAGTTCATGACCGGCGCGGCCACGTTGACATCGGTGAGCTTGAGCCGCGCCAGCAGCTCGGCCGCGTGCCGGTGCATGGCGGGGTAGTCCATGCGGCCGCCGGACAGGCGCAGCTCGTTGCCGAGGAAGATGTTTTCGGTGACGCTCAGCTGCTGCACCAGCATCAGCTCCTGGTGCAGGATCACGATGCCGGCGCGTTCGCTGTCGCGGGGCGAGCGCGCGTGCAGCTCGCGCCCTTCCCAGAGGATGGTGCCCTCGTAGCTGCCGTGCGGATAGACCCCGGAGAGCACCTTCATCAGCGTGGACTTGCCCGCGCCGTTTTCGCCGCACAGGCCCAGGCATTCGCCGGGCCGCACGCTCAGGCTGACGCCCGACAGCGCGCGCACGCCGGAGAATGCCTTGACGATGTCATGCATCTCGAAGAGCGGCCGCGCGTGGGCCTGCATACCCTGGCTCACGATCATTTGCCCTGGATCTGCCCGGCCGTGAAGAAGCCCTCCTTCACGAGCAGGTCGATGTTTTCGCGGTTGATCTGCACCGGCGTGAGCATGATCGACTCGACCTCGCCCTTGCCGTTGTCGAGCCGGGTGTTGAAGGCCGGCTGCCGGCCCTGCACCAGGTCGACCGCCATCTTCGCCGCCGCGCCGGCGAGCGTCTTGAGCGACTTGTAGATCGTCATGGTCTGCGTGCCGGCCGAGATGCGGCGCACGGCGGCGAGGTCGGCATCCTGGCCCGACACCGCCACCTTGCCCGCGAGCTTTTGGCTCGCCAGCGCCTGGATCGCGCCGCCCGCGGTGCCGTCGTTGGCGGCGACGATGGCCTGGATGTCGTTGTCGTGCGCATTGAGCGCGTTTTCGACGATGGTCTGGGCCTTGGACGGATCCCACTCGGGCGTCCATTGGTCGCCCACGATGCGGATGTCGCCCTTGTCGACCAGCGGCTTGAGCACCTTCATCTGGCCTTCGTGCAGCAGCCGGGAGTTGTTGTCGGTGGGCGCGCCGCCGAGCAGGAAGTAATGGCCCTTGGGCACGACGTCGACCAGGGCCTGCGCCTGCAATTCGCCGATCTTGACGGCGTCGTACAGCACATAGCCGTCGAGCGGGGCGTCGAGGATCAGGCGGTCGTAGGCGACGACCTTGATGCCGGCGCGGTGCGCCTTGGCGATCACGTTGCCCAGCACCTTGGAGTTGAACGGCACGATCACGAGCGCATCGACGCCCTGCGCGATCAGGTTTTCGATCTGGGCGATCTGGCGCGACTCGCTGGCGTTGGCCGACTGCACGTTGACCTTGGCGCCCAGCTGCTTTGCCGCCGCCACGAAGTAGTCGCGGTCGCGGGTCCAGCGCTCGACGCGGAGGTCGTCGATCGAGAACCCGATCACCGGCGCCTGCTTGCTGGCGTGGGCGGCCTGGCCGGCGGACAGGATGGCGGGCAGCGCGATGGCGCAGGCCAGCAGTTGGCGCAGGATGGGGGGCATGGTCGTCTCCTGTTGCCGCGCGGGCCGGCAGGCCGTGGCGGCTCGTTGTTCTTGTCCGGCGGATGCCGGTGAAAGGCAGTCTCTGCAAACCTGACAGCGCTGGCAATTGCGGGGCGCGGGTTATAGGACGGCCGTTGTGTTTGCCGCCGCGCAAAAGAAAAGCCCGCGCCGGGTGGCGCGGGCTCGGTGGCCGCGGGGCCGTGCAGGATCAGGTGGTGAGGACCGCGCGGCCGACCACCTTGCCGGCCACGAGCGACGCCAGCACGCTGTCGGCCTCGTCGAGCGGATAGCGGTGCACCGGAATCGGCTTGACCTTGCCCTCGCGCACCAGCGCCATCAGCTCGCGCAGCTCCTGCAGATTGCCCACATAGCTGCCGATGATGGAGATGGCCTTCATGGGGATGAGCGCGAGCGGCCAGGTGGCGCCGCCGCCGAACAGGCCCACGATGACGAGCTTGCCGCCCTTGATCAGCGTGTCGAACGCGGTGCCGGTGGTGGCCGGGGCCCCGACCAGATCGATCGCGGCCTGCAGCGGCTTGCCGCCGGCGGCCTGGATGATCTGCTGCGCCGCGTCGGGCGCCGCGCCGTCGATCGCGGCGATCGCGCCGGCCTTGAGCGCGGCCTCGCGCTTGGCCGGATCGATGTCGACCACGATCGCGCCCTTGCCGCCGAGCGCGCGCAGGATCTCCACCGCCATCAGGCCGAGGCCGCCCGCGCCGAAGATCACGATGGGATGGTCGCGCAACGTGGCCTCGCCGATCTTGCGCAGCGCGGAATAGGTGGTGAGGCCGGAGCAGGCATAGGGCGCGATGGTGGCGGGGTCGAGATCGCCGATGTCGATCAGATAGCGCGCATCGGGCACCAGCAGATAGTCGGCGTAGCCGCCCGGGCGATACACGCCGAGATAGCGCGGCGCGGTGCAGTGGTTTTCGTTGCCGGCCTGGCAGGCGGGGCAGGCGTTGCAGCCGATCCAGGGGTAGACCAGGTAGTTGCGGCCCTGCCGGATGGTGCCGGCGTCGGGGCCGATCTCCGTGGCGGTGCCGACGGTTTCGTGGCCCAGGGTGAGCGGCAGCACGACGCCGCGGTCCTTCAGCGACAGGCGCTTGCCCTGGCCGAGGTCGTAGCCGCCCTCCCAGAGATGGATGTCGCTATGGCAGACGCCGGCGGCGCGGACCTGCACCAGCACCTGCGCGCCCTCGACCCGGGGCAAGGGCTGTTCCATCCGCTGCAGCGGTTGGTGGAAGTCGACCACGCAATAGCATTTCATGTCTTGCTCCTCCGTTTTTCTTTTGGAATTCACTTGCGCACCAGCGGGCATTCGGAGTCGGCCAGCGAAACGAACACCTTGTCTCCGGGCACGCTGGACAGAATACGATAGAAGTCGCTGGGATACTTGGACTCGGCCGGCTTTTTCACTTCGACCAGATACAGGTCCATGATGACCCGGCCATCCTCGGGCCGCACGCGCGCGTTCTTGATGAGCCGGGTCGTCACCGGCAGTTCGCGCATCTTGCGGTTGACCGCCTCGGCGTCGAAGGTGCCGGCGGCCTGCACGGCCTGCAGATAGTGCGTGGTGGACACGTAGCTGAGCGCCTGCACGATGGAGGGCGCGCGGGTGAAGCCGGTCTCCTGCTGCCAGCGTTTGGTCCAGGCGCGCGTGTCGTCGTCGGCATCCCAGTAGAAGCCGGTGGGGAAGGTGAGCCCCTGCGCCACGGGCAGGCCCATCGCCGCGATGTCGTTGATGAAGGTGAGGAAGGTGAGCATGCGCTGCTGCTTGCCGGTCATGCCGAACTCCTGCGCCTGCTTGATCAGGTTGACCAGGTCGCCGCCGGCGCTCGCCAGCCCCACCACCTGGGCCTGCGACGACTGCGCCTGCAGGATGAACGAGGCGAAATCGGTGGCGCCCAGCGGATGGCGCGCGCTGCCCAGCACCTTGCCGCCGGCCTGCTCGACGAAGCGGCTGGCATTGGCCTCGAGCGACTTGCCGAAGACATAGTCGGTGGTGATGAAGTACCAGTTCTTGCCGCCCTGGTCGACCACGCCGCGCACCACCGCGTTGGCGAGCGCGTAGGTGTCGGGGGCCCATTGCGTGCTGATGGTGGAGCACTGCTTGCCGCTGAAGTCGCTGGCGAAGCCGCCGCTGATGAGCGCCACGCCCTTCTTCTCTTTCGCCACGTTGGCGGCGGCCAGGCCCGTCGAGCTCGCGCCGCCGTCCACCACCGCGACCAGGTTCTGCGTGTCGAACCAGCGCCGCACCACGGCGGAAGCCACGTCGGCCTTGTTCTGCGTGTCGGCGCCGATCACCTCGATGCGCTTGCCCAGCACCTGGCCGCCGAAATCCTTCACGGCCAGCCGCGTGGCGATCTCGGAGCCCAGGCCGCCGAGATCGGAATAGATGCCGCTGCGGTCGTTCGAGACGCCGATGCGCACCACGTCGCCGGCGGGTTGCGCCGCGAGCGGCGCGGCGAGCGCGAGTCCGGCCAGCAGCGCGCCGAGGCGGGTGGCAAAAGGTACGGTGATCGAACGGAAAACGACGCGTCGGTGTTGCTTGCCCATCTGTGTCTCCCCCGGCCGTCTGGCGGCCTGATCGGAATGCTGTGTATAGGTATGGATGGCGGCGCACGGGCGCCGGTGCGGCAAGAGGTTGCGCGGGAATGGCGGGATGGCGGCGGTGGTCTCCTGTGGCTGCCCGGCGGCGCCGGGTGGGTGGACGTGGCCGATGCTAACGGCGGGTCCGCGTACCGTCTAATATGGCTTTCGTATTGCGTGATACGGGAATTGATATGGCCATGGATTTGCGTCAGCTGCGGCAGTTGGTGACCATCGCCGAACTGGGCAGCTATCGCCGCGCCGCCGAGGCGCTGCATATTGCCCAACCGGCGCTGTCGGTATCGATCCAGAAGCTCGAGCATCTGGTGGGCGTGCAATTGCTCGAACGCGGGGCGCGCGGCGTGACCCTGACCGCGGCCGGACAGGCCTTGATCGCCGATGCGCGGCGCGCGCTCTACCATGCCGACCAGGCCCGCCAGGCGGCGCGCCGCGTGGCGCTGGGCGAGTGGGGCACGCTCAGGCTGGGCTTCGTGGGGTCGGCCACCTACATGCTGCTGCCGCGTCTGTTGCCGGCGTTCCGCGCGCGGTGTCCGGAGGTGGCGCTCGAGTTGCGTGAAGACAGCACGGTCGGCCTGCTGGCGATGTTGCGCGGCAACGAGATCGATGCCGCGCTGGTGCGCGGGCCGGTGAGCGACGACGCGGCGCTGTCGTGCTGGGCCATCGAACGCGACGACCTGATCCTGGCGGTGCCCGCGGGCCACGCGCTGGCGCAGGGCGCGGCGGTGCCGCTGGCGTCGGCGCGCGGCGAATCCTTCGTGGTGTATTCGCCGGTCAAGGTGCCGGGCCTGTACGGCGTCACGCAGGCGCTGTGCCGCAGCGCGGGCTTCACGCCGCGCATCGGGCAGGAGGCCATCCAGGTGCAGACGCTGGTGAGCCTGGTGGCGAGCGGCATGGGCGTGGCGCTGGTGCCCGGCGTGGCGCGGGCCTATTCCAATCCGCACGTGGTCTTCGTGCCGCTGACCGACCCGCAGGCGCGGGGCGCGCTGGCGCTGTCGCTCGTCACGCATCGCGAGGGCGCCAACGCCGCGGTGACGCGGCTGCGCGATTGCATGGCGCCGGTGCAGGCGGTGGCCTGACCGGCGCGCCGCGGGCGCCCCATCAGGCGATGGCCTCGCCGCACAGGGCCCGCACGCGATCCAGCACGCTGGCTCGCCCCTGCATGGCCCAGGCGCCCACGCGCGCGTGCCAGAACGACTCCGTGCCCACGGCCAGGCGCAGGTCGCGCAGCAGCCGTGTGTACAGGCCGAGCTCGTGTTCCTCCGTGACGCCGATCGCGCCGTGTACCGCATGCGCGATGTCGCAGACCGGGGCGATGGCCTCGCAGGTGCGGGCGCGGGCCAACGCCGCGGCCTCGGGCCGCGGCCAGGGCGTGTCTTCCTGCAAGGCCAGCATGGCGGCCGCGCGCGCCGCCCAGACCTGTTCGGCCATTACCGCCAGCTGCTGCTGGATCGCCTGGAAGCGGCCGATCGGCTTGCCGAATTGCTGGCGCGTGTTGGCGTGATCCAGGCTCAGGTGCAGGATGCGCAGCGCCAGCCCTGCGGCGACGGCGGCGTGCGCGCAGGCCGACAGGTCGACCAGGGCGGGGGCACCGGCTGCGGCCTGGATGCGCGTGCCCGTGCCCGCGGGCCAGGTCGCGCTGGCCGCGAGGCTGCCGTGCGCGCCTCCCGGCTCGATGTGCGCCAGCGCGGCGGGCAGCAACCAGACCTCGCCGCCGAGTTGCGCCAGGACATGATCGGCGCTGCGCAGCCAGGGCACGCGGGCGCCGACCACGCCGCCGTCGTTGCGGCCGCAACCGAACGGGGCGATGGCGATGCTGCCGGCGACGGGCGCGGCGCCGGCCTGCTGCAGCCACGCGCGCGCGAACAGCGTGTCCGCAATGGGATAGGGCACGGCGTGATAGCCCGCGCTCAACAGGGTGGAGGCGAGGTCGCGCAGCGCCAGGCCGGCGCCGCCGGCGGACTCCGGCACCAGGGCGTCCGCCGTGCCGCTGTCGGCGCAGGCCTGCCAGGCGCGCGCGGGGCGCTGGCCGGCGAGCGCGGCGCGCAGCACGGCCGGCGTGCAGGCGTCGGCGAACAGCCGGGATGCGGCGGCGCCAAGCAGATCGTCTTCGGCATACAGCTGCGGGTCGTGCATCAGGGTCTCCTGGTTCAGCGCAGGTCCAGGCCGCGGGCGATGATGCCGCGCAGGATCTCGCGCGTGCCGCCGCGCAGCGAAAAGGTGGGGCTCACCTGGTCCAGGTAGGCCAGCGTGCGCCACAGGCTGCCGTCCAGGGCGACCTGGGGGCGGGCGCCCAGCGCGTCGCCGATCCAGGCCGGCACGCGCTGCTCGAATTCGGTGCCCAGATCCTTCACCAGCGCGGCCTCGATGGCGGGGCTCTCGCCGCGCGCCAGCCGGCCCGCGACCGCGAGCGACAGCGCGCGCAGCGTGGCCAGTTGCGTGAGCAACTTTCCGGTGAGGACATCGTCGGCGGGGTCGGGCGCGGCGCGGCACAGATCGAGCCAGCATTGCACCAGGGCGATGCTGGAATAGAGGCGCTCGGGGCCGCTGCGCTCGAACGCCAGTTCGGCGTTGACCTGCGCCCAGCCCTGGCCCTCGGCGCCGATCAGCGCGTCGGGGCCCAGCCTCACGCCATCGAAGAAGACCTCGGCGAAGTGGGCGTCGCCGGCGATGTCCTGGATGGGCCGGATGGTGACGCCCGGCGCCTTCAGGTCCACGATCACCTGCGACAGGCCGGCGTGACGGTCGGCGGCGCTGCCGCGGGTGCGCACCAGCGCGATCATGTAGTGCGCGTGCTGCGCGTTGGTGGTCCAGATCTTGGCGCCGTCCAGGATCCAGCCCGCGCCCTCGGGGCGCGCGCGGCTGCGGATGCTGGCGAGGTCTGAGCCCGAGTCCGGCTCGCTCATGCCGATGCAGAAGAAGGCCTCGGCGCGGCAGATGCGCGGCAGGTAGAAGGCGCGCTGCGTTTCGCTGCCGTACTTGAGGATCAGCGGGCCGCTCTGCCGGTCGGCGATCCAGTGCGCCGACACCGGCGCGCCCGCCGCCAGCAGTTCCTCCGACAGCACGAAGCGCGCGAAGTGGCCGCGCTCGGCGCCGCCATACGCGTGCGGCAGCGTCAGGCCGAGCCAGCCGCGTTCGGCCAGCGCGCGGCTGAAGTCCGCGTCGAATCCCATCCACGAGCGCGCGCGGGTCTCGGGCGCCAGGCCCGCCAGGGCCTGGTCGAGAAAGGCGCGCACCTCGCCGCGCAGGGCCTGGTCGGCGGCGGGGATGACGGCGGGGTCCAGGACTTCGATCATGGCGCTCCAGCGGGATGGGGATTGGTCCGAAGACTATCCCGCGTGCCTGGCCGCGCTGTCTAATATTTTTTATTTGTGCGCCGATACCGCCGCGCTATGGCGGGCCGGGCGGACGCGGGCCGGGGGTATGATGGTCCGCGATATTCCGGCATCGATCATCGAGGAGAACACCATGAATGACGTAGTCGTAGTGGCAGGCGTGCGGACCGCCATCGGCGATTTCGGCGGCGCGCTGAAAGATGTGCCGCCCATCGACCTGGGCGCAACCGTGATCCGCGAGGCGCTCGCGCGCGCGCAGGTCGCGGGCGACGAGGTGGGCCACGTTGCCGTGGGCCACGTGATCAACACCGAGCCGCGCGACATGTACCTGTCGCGCGTGGCCGCGATGAACGCCGGCATCGGCAAGAACACGCCCGCCTTCAACGTGAATCGCCTGTGCGGTTCGGGCCTGCAGGCCATCGTGTCGGCGGCGCAGACCATCCTGCTGGGCGACGCCCGCATCGCGGTGGCCGCCGGCGCTGAGAGCATGAGCCGCGCGCCCTACATCGCGCCGGCGCAGCGCTGGGGCGCGCGCATGGGCGACAGCGCCATGATCGACATGATGACCGGCGCGCTGTCCGATCCGTTCGGCCGCATGCACATGGGCGTGACGGCCGAGAACGTGGCCGCGCGCTTCGACATCAGCCGCGCCGACCAGGATACGCTGGCGGCCGAGTCGCACCGCCGCGCGCACGCGGCCATCGAGGCCGGCCATTTCCGCGAGCAGATCGTGCCGGTGCGCATCAAGACGCGCAAGGGCGAGGTGGTGTTCGAGCGCGACGAGCACGTGCGCGGCGACGTCACCGCCGACCAGCTCGCGGGCCTGAAGCCGGTATTCCAGAAGGAAAACGGCACGGTCACGGCCGGCAATGCCTCGGGCCTGAACGACGGCGCCGGCGCGGTGGTGCTGATGAGCGCCGAAGAGGCCGCCCGCCGAGGCGCCAAGCCGCTGGCGCGCCTGGTGGCCTACGCCCACGCCGGCGTCGACCCCGAGATCATGGGCATCGGCCCGGTGCCCGCCACGCAGGCGGTGCTCAAGCGCGCCGGCCTGAGCGTGCAGGATCTCGACGTGATCGAGGCCAACGAGGCGTTCGCGGCGCAGGCCTGCGCCGTGTCGCGCGAGCTCGGGTTCGATCCGGCCAAGGTCAACCCGAACGGCAGCGGCATCAGCCTGGGCCACCCGATCGGCGCCACCGGCGCCATCATCACGGTGAAGGCGCTGCACGAGCTGCAACGCGTGCAGGGCCGCTATGCCCTGGTCACGATGTGCATCGGCGGCGGGCAGGGCATCGCCGCGATCTTCGAGCGCGTGTGAGGCAGGGCGGCGCGGGGCCTAGCGGCCCAGCGCCGCGATCACGGCGTCGGGCGCCACGGCCTTGCCGAAGTGGCGTTCGAAATGGCTGTAGGCACCGATCAGCACGTTGCGGCGGTGCTCCGGCATGACGAAGTGCCGGGCATACACGGTGTGGGCATAGTGCATCAGGCGGCTCGCCTGGTCGGCATCGAGCGTGCCCAGCACCGCCTGCAGGTCGGGCGCCAGCGCGCTGGGCGCGGCCGGCGCGAGGAATAGGCCGATCTGCAGCCGGGTGAGGGGCTTGGTTTGGTAGAGCTGCGCGCTGGCGGCCTCCAGCCGCGCACGCTCGCCGCTGGCCAGCAGCGCGATGCACTTCATCACCATGAGGCTGACGCGAAACTCGGAGCCCGGCTCCGACAGCGCGATGCCCTGGTCATAGAGCGCCACGGCCTCGTCGATGCGGCCGGCGTGCATGCGCATCGGCGCCAGCGTCGCAAAGGCGGCCGCGAAGGCCGCGCTGCGCTCGAAGGTGTCCTGGGCCAGGCGCTCGGCCAGCGCCGCGTGGCCCCGGCCGACGAAGCACAGCGCGCGCGCCACCGCCAGCACCATCATCGGGTCGTCCTGCACCCGCGGCAGCGCGGCCAGCACCAGGGTTTCGATCGTTTCTTCCTGCTGCCCCCAGTCGGTGCCGGGCTCGGTGCCACCGGCCAGGATCATGCGGCTCATCAGCGCCAGCGCCTGCATCACGGCCAGGCGTGGATCGTCCGGACGGGCCGCCCGCTCCTGCGCAATGCGGGCCTCGTTGGCGCGCCAGGTTTCGGCCGAGTCGGTCAGCATCAGGGCGGTTTCGTGCATGCGCAGGTCGAGCGGGCGTTCGGTGGGCGTGGCGTGCGCCTGGTCCAGCGCCCCGTGCTGCCACATCGCGTGCAGCACCTCGCGCGCCAGCCCGTCGAGGGCGTCGGCGGCACGGGGCAGCGCCAGCGTGCTGCGGAAGGTGCGCACGATCTGCCGGCTGGGCCGATGCCGCAGCACCAGCGCCAGGTGTTCGCGCGGCTGCGCCGTATCCTGGTGGCTACTGGTTTCGAGCGTGTAGCGCGCCTGGTCCAGCAGCGCCTCGCAGGACGCCGGGCTCGCGCCGCCGTTCAGGCATGCGATGCCGGCATGGCCCCGGCTCTCGGCCTGCAGATGCGCGGACAGCCGGCGCGGCAGGTCGGCGTTGCCGCCATGATTCGGGCCGACCACCAGCAGCGGCCGCGCGTCGAGCGCCGGCGAGGTCGCGGCGGCCGCGATCCAGTAATAGCCTTCGCCGTACTGGGTCGCGATGAAGCGCGGGGTGCGCGCCGAGTCGCGCAGCTTGTTGCGCAGGCGGTTGACGACGAAATCCACATTGCGTTCGCTCGCCTCGCCGCCATCCTGCGCCAGCGCGTCGGCCAGCGCGGCGCGCGTGAGCAGGTGCGGCGCGCGCTCGGCCAGGCGCTGCAGCAGCGCGCGCTCCTTGCGCGTGAAGCGGATCAGCGCGCCGTCGTCGCTGTGCGCGGCCAGCCAATCCGGTTCGAAAACCAGGTCGTGATATCGCATGCGAACTCCGGATCTGCGCGGGGCTCAGGCAGGCGGCCAGCTCGCGTGTTCTTCGAGCGCCGTGTCGCCCCAGGGCGACATGATCTCGGTGCAGCCCTGGTTGCCGCCTTCGTCGCGCAGCACGCCGGCCGGGCAGGCGTAGGCATACGGATAGCAGGTGCGGGTGGCCAGCGCGTGCGGGAAGCGCTCGGCGAGGGCGGCCTTGATCGCCGGCGAGAGCAGCGGATCGACCATGATGGTGTCGGTGCTGGCGTCGATGCGGGCGTGATGGAAGGCCTCTTCGAGCGTGTAGCCGTAGTCGACCAGGAACGACACCAGCTGCATCACCGCGGGCAGGATCTTGCGTCCGCCCGAGGCGCCGAGCGCGAAGGTGCGGCCCTCGTGCTGGCCCACCACCGGGCAGATGTTCATCAGGCAGCGCTTGTCGGGGCCGAGCGAGTTGGGTTTGCCGGGCTCGGGATCGAACCACATGATGCCGTTGTTGAGCAGCATGCCCGTGCCGGGCGACACCACGTGCGAGCCGAAGGCCGACAGCAGCGTCTGCGTGACCGCGCACATGTTGCCGTGGCGGTCGACCACGCTGAAATGCGTGGTGCACGCCGGCGCGCGCGGATCCTCGTTGTCGCCCATGCTGCCGAGCCGGTAGGCGTATTCGTCGCGCAGCACCTTGGCGTAGGCCAGGTAGGTGTCGGCATCGGGCTGGCCGCGCGGCGTGACGAGGCGCTCGAGATTGGCCAGGCAGCGCGCCAGGCTCGGGCCGGCGGTCATGTGGGGCGTGACGTGGATCGCGCCGCCGCGATAGGCCACGCGCTGCGGCTCGAACCACTCCGCGCGGTACGCGAGCAGATCGTGCAGGCTCAGGAAGCCGCCCTTGTCCTGCACGTCCTGGGCCAGCGTGGCGCCGATGTCGCCGCCATAGAAGCAGCTCGCGCCTTCCTCGGCCAGCTGCGCCAGCGTGAGGGCCTGCTGCGTGAGCGCGATGCGGTTGCCCGCGGCGTCGGTCCAGTTGCCGGCCTTGGGCCATTGGCCATCGTCGAGGAACATGCGCGCCGCGTCCGGGTCGCGCGCCAGCCAGCGCGCCGAGCCGGTGATCATCAGGGTGGTGTACCAGTCGAGCGGCAGGCCGGCCTCGGCCAGCGAGACGGCGGGTTGCAGCACTTCGCGCCAGGACAGCCTGCCGTACGCGCCATGGGCCTCGCTCATGCCGGCCACCATGCCCGGCACCGCCACGGCCTTGGCGCCGCGGCAGTTCAGGTCGTCGACCACGGCCGGCCACGGAAACAGATCGGCCGACACCTGCCCGCCGCCCGCCAGCGGGTAGGCCGCGGGGTCGAGCGCACCGGGCGAACGCATGCCGAAGTGCACGACGCGCGCGCGGTCTTCGTCGGCGCGATAGATCACCATCGCGCCGCCGCCCATCGGCCCGCTCATCCACGGCTCGGCCACGCCCGCGGCGAAGGCCGTGGCGACTGCCGCGTCCACCGCATCGCCACCGGCCGCCAGCACAGCCGCGCCGGCCTCGGCGGCCTTGCGGTGCTGCGAGGCGACCAGCCCGCCCGCGCTGCGCAGCACGGTCTTGCGTATGGTTTGCGTAGACGAAAAATTGTCGGACACGGCACACTCCTTTCGCATGGGACGTCGCCTGGGACGAAGCGGCCATTATGGACCAAGCCCGCGGGCCGCGGCGCGCGCCCGGCTCGCTACAATCGCGCGATATGTCCAAGCACAACAAACCCTCCGAACACGATCAGCCGTCGCTTTCCGAAGCCGACGGCGTGCGTTACCTGCACTTCGGCACCGAATGGATCCAGGGCGCGATGCGCATCAAGGATCCCAACGAGCTGGTGCTCGAATACACCGCGCAGATGATGGCGTGGCTGCTGTTTCTGGAGCCGCCGCGCGAGCAGGCCATCGGGCTGCTGGGGCTGGGCGCCGGCTCGCTCACCCGCTTCTGTCTCAAGCACACGCGCAGCGAGCTCGAGGTGGTCGAATGGAACCCGCAGGTCACCGCGGTGTGCCAGATGTTCTTCCGCCTGCCCACGCCCAAGCGCCTGGCCGTGCATCACGACGACGCGGCCGAGTGGGTGGCCGATCCGCTCAACGCGGGCCGCTGCCCGGTGCTGATGGTCGACCTCTACGATGCCTCCGCGCGCGGCCCGGTGCGCGACAGCGTGGCCTTCTACCGCGACTGCCGCCGCGTGCTGGGCGAAGTGGGCGTGCTGGCCGTCAATCTGTTCGGCCAGCATGAAAGCTTCGACCGCAACATCGGCAATCTGATGCTGGCGTTCGACGACCGCATCATCCTGCTGCCCGAGATCGATGCCGGCAACCAGATCGTGCTGGCCTTCTCGGGGCCGCCGCTCGCCGTCACCCCGGCCGAGCTGCTGGCGCGCGCCGAGGTGGTGGAGTCGCAATACGGGCTGCCGGCGCGCCGCTGGGCCCGTTCGCTGGTGCGCCACGCGGTCGACGGCGTGCTGCATCTCTGACCGCCACCGCCGGCAGACCGGGGCATGCACCGCGAGGGCATGCCCTTTTTTGTGTCTACGGGTTTCTCCCAGGGAGGGCGGGGCTAGGCGGCGCCAGAGGGCGGGAGTAGGATGGTTGTATTCATAATTATGAATTACATGCCATGGAAACGCCCACCGCGCTGACCGCAGGTCCCGGCCCCGCCGCAGGTATCGAGCCCGGCGCCCTGGCGACCCTGACCTCGGCCCCGGCCGCCACGCCCATCGTCCGCCAGGCGCTCTACCTCGAGGTGGCCGACCGCCTGCGCGCCATGATCCGCGCCCAGGCCCTGAAGGGCGGGGAGTGGATCGACGAGGTCCGGCTCACCGGCGAGCTCGGCATCTCGCGCACGCCGCTGCGCGAGGCGCTCAAGGTGCTGGCCACCGAGGGGCTGGTGCGGCTCGAGCCGCGCCGCGGCTGCTTCGTCAACGAGGTGAGCGTGCAGGACCTGGAGCAGATCTTCCCGCTCATGGCCATGCTCGAAGGCCGTTGCGCGCACGAGGCGGCGCAGCGTGCCACCGACGCGCAGCTCGCCGCGCTCGCGCCGCTGCACGAGGCGCTGCAGGCGCACGCGCAGGCCGGCCGCATCGACGCCTATTACGAAGCGAACTACCAGATCCACGTCGCGGTGCAGGCGCTGGCCGACAACCGCTGGCTGTCCGACATGGTCGACGGCCTGCGCAAGGTGCTCAGCCTGTTCCGCCACAAAAGCCTGTCCTTGCCCGGCCGCATCCAGGAATCCTGCGCCGAGCATCTCGCCATCTACGCCGCCCTGAAGGCGCGCGATCCCGAAGGCGCCGAGGCCCTCGCGCGCAAACACCTGCTGCGCCAGCTCGACGCGCTGCGCACCCTCGCCACCCATGGCGCCCGCGCCCCGACCGAAACTCTCCCGGAGGAACCCCATGTCCGCACCCGAAACGCTCGTGCCCGCGCGCAGCGCGCCAGCGCCTGAAAACGACCGTCCCGACGCCGGCGACGACGCGGGCGAACAGGCCGGCCTGATGGCCCGCATCGGCCGGCTCTGGGACCGCAACCCGCTGCCGCGCGCCGAAGACATCGACGCGCTCTTCACCGCGCGCCTGACCGACGTGCGCGCCAACAAGCTGGCGCGCGCCTGGTGCGCGGCCTACCACGAGGGCGACGCCAAGCGCCAGCGCGCGCTGCTGGCCGGCCTGGTGCAGGGCCACGCCGCCCAGAAGCAGGGCAGCGAGGCGGCCGCCCGCCTGTTCAAGCGCTTCAACGCTTTGCCGCAGGGCCTGGGCTTCCTGGTCGCGCTGCGCGCCGACATGCTGCGCTGGCGCAAGCAGGTCGCCGGCCTGCAGGCGCTCGACAAGGAGCTCGAGGTGCTGCTGTCGGCCTGGTTCGACGTGGGCCTGCTCACGCTGCGGCCGCTGACCTGGGATTCGCCGGCCTCGCTGCTCGAGAAGCTCATCATCTACGAGGCCGTGCACGAGATCCGCTCGTGGGACGACCTCAAGCACCGGGTCGCCGCCGACCGCCGCTGCTACGCCTATTTCCATCCGCAGATGCCGGACGTGCCGCTGATCTTCGTCGAGGTGGCCTTCGCGCCGCAGATGGCCGACAACGTGCAGGTGCTGCTCGACATGGCCGCGCCGCGCCAGGATCTGGAGAAGGCGCGCTGGGCGATCTTCTATTCGATCTCGAACACCCAGGCGGGCCTGCGCGGCATCAGCTTCGGCAACTTCCTGCTCAAGCGCGTGATCGAGTCGCTGGTGGACGAGCTGCCGCAACTGAAGTCGTATGCCACGCTCTCGCCCATCCCGGGCTTCGCCGACTGGCTCGGCAAGCTGGCCGCCGCCGACGTCGAGGCCATCGTGCGTGATTCGAAGAAGGTGCGCACCGGCGCCCCGGACGGCGCGCGCTGGGTCGAACGCCTGCGCCGCGCGGCGCAGGGCAAGTCGGCCGAGGTGGTGCGCCGTGCCGGCATGAAGCTCGCCGCGCACTATCTGCAGCAGATGAAGAACGGCCAGCCGCTCGACCCGGTGGCGCGTTTCCACCTGGGCAACGGCGCGCGCGTCGAACGCCTGAACTGGGCGGCCGACCTGTCGGCCAAGGGCCTGAGCCAGTCCTGCGGGCTGATGGTGAACTACGCCTACGTGCTGGCCGACCTGGACGACAACCTGGCGCGCCTGCAGGACGGCAAGCCCGTGATCAGCCGTTCCATCGCGCGCGTGGCCTGAGCCGCGCCGCATCGACGAGGACAGACGCGTGACAGAGCAGATGCGCGAGGCGCCCGCGGCCGGGCAGGTGTTGCACGAGCGCCGCGGCGACGTGGCCTGGGTGACCCTGTCGCACCCGGGCCGGCTCAATGCCATCAGCGTGGCGATGTGGCGCCAGCTCGCCGAGGTGTTCGGCGCGCTCGCCCATGACATGACGCTGCGCGCCGTGGTGGTGCGAGGCGCCAGTGGCCACTTCGCCGCCGGCGCCGACATCCGCGAATTCCCGCGCGAGCGCGGCAGCTTCGCCGACGTGATGCACTATCACCGCGAGGTGCTCGCGCCGGCTCTGCATGCGCTGCGCGACTGCCCGCATCCGGTCATTGCCAGCATCGCCGGCGTATGCGTGGGCGGGGGCCTGGAGATCGCCAGCCTGTGCGACCTGCGCATCGCCGCGGCCGACGCCCGCTTCGGCGTGCCGATCAACCGCCTCGGCTTTCCGCTGGCCCCCGACGAGATGCGCGGCATGATCGACCTGGTGGGCCGCGCCGCGACGGTGGCGCTGCTGCTGGAGGGCCGCGTGTTCGATGCGCCCGAAGCCTTGCGGCTGGGGCTGCTCACCCGTATCGTCGACCCCGCCGAGCTCGAGGCCGAGACCGAGGCGGCCCTGGCCCGGGTGCGCGCGGGCGCGCCCGCGGCGGCCCGCCTCAACAAGCAGTACGCGCGCCGCCTCACTGATGCCGCGCCGCTCACCGAGGCCGAATACCAGGATTTTTTCTCATACGCCGAAAGCCGGGACCACCTCGAAGGGGTGCAAGCGTTCCTGGCCGGCACGACACCGACCTTTACCGGAGACTAGAACGGTGAGCAACGCCAATCTGTACGCGGTCCTTGCCGGCGGCTTTCCCGCCGATCGCAACAAGATCGCCATCGAAACGCCCGACCTGCAATACAGCTACGACGACATCGAGCGTGCCACGGCCTGCCTGGCCAATCTGCTGGCCTCGTTGAAGCTGCCCAAGGGCGCGCGCGTCGCCGTGCAGGTCGAGAAGTCGCCCGAGGCGCTGCTGCTGTATCTCGCCACGCTGCGTGCCGGCTACGTCTACCTGCCGTTGAACACCGCGTATCGCGAATCCGAGATCGAGTATTTCCTGGGCAACGCCGAGCCCGCCGTGGTGGTGTGCTCGAGCAAGAACCAGCCCTGGATCGAGCGCCTGGCCAAGGCCGCCGGCACGAAGCACGTGTACACGCTCGACGAGGATCGCAGCGGCACGCTGCTGTCGGCCGCCGCCGGCCTGCCGCAGACCTTCCGCACCGCCGTGCGCAAGGAAGACGACCTGGCCGCCATCCTCTATACCTCCGGCACGACGGGCCGCAGCAAGGGCGCGATGCTGTCGCACGGCAACCTCGCCGCCAACGCGCGCACGCTGCACCAATACTGGGGCTGGCGCGCGGACGACGTGCTGCTGCACATGCTGCCGATCTTCCACGTGCACGGCCTGTTCGTGGCCTCGCACGGCGCGCTGCTGGCCGGCGCCCGCATGATCTGGCTGCCCAAGCTCGACCTCGAACAGGCGCTGCACTACCTGCCGCGCAGCACCGTGATGATGGGCGTGCCCACCTATTACGTGCGGCTGCTGGGCGACGCGCGCTTCGACCGCAAGGCCTGCGCCAACATGCGGCTCTTCATCTCGGGCTCGGCGCCGCTGCTCACCGAGACCTTCAACGACTTCAAGGAGCGCACCGGCCACACGATCCTCGAACGCTACGGCATGAGCGAGACCGTGATGCTGACCTCCAACCCCTACGACGCCGCCGAGGGCGAGCGCCTGGGCGGCACGGTGGGCCGGGCGCTGCCGGACGTGCAGGTGCGCGTGGTCGACGACGCCGGCCGTGCGCTGCCGCCCAACGAGATCGGCAACGTGCAGGTGCGCGGCCCCAACGTGTTCTCCGGCTACTGGCGCATGCCGGAAAAGACGGCCGAGGAGTTCACCGCCGATGGCTGGTTCAAGACCGGCGACGTGGGCCGCTGGGGCGGCGAGGCCTCGGGCCGCGCGGTGCCCGACGCCTATCTCTCGATCGTGGGCCGCAGCAAGGACCTGATCATCTCGGGCGGCTTCAACGTCTACCCGAAGGAGATCGAGACGCTGATCGACGAAATGCCCGGCGTGGCCGAGTCGGCCGTGATCGGCGTGCCGCATCCGGACTTCGGCGAGGCCGTGGTCGCGGTGGTGGTGCCGCGCGCGTCGGCCACGCTCGACCCGCAGGCCATGCAGGCCGAACTCAAGGCGCGCATCGCCAATTTCAAGGTGCCCAAGCAGATCCACGTGGCGGCCGAGCTGCCGCGCAACACCATGGGCAAGGTGCAGAAAAACGTGTTGCGCGACACCTATCGCGCGGCATGATCCAGCGGGCCGGGGCAGTCGATGCGCCGGCCTTTTTCTATGCGCGGGCGCCGGCCGTGGCCCCGCCCCGAAGACGTCGAAAGGAGACCGCCCCCAGCGACCCCGCAAGACTTGAAGTGATTGCAGCAGAAGCACAGGCGGGCGCCGCCGCAAGGCAGGCGCCACGACACATAACACGAGGACGTCGCACGACCCCATCCGAGGCGGCACGTCCATCCTGCGCATGACCAAGGAGGAGCTTCAATGAGACACGTATTGACCGCGATGGCGGCCCTGGTGGCCTGCACGGCCAGCCTGCCCGCAACCGCCGCCTGGCCCGACCGGCCGGTGACCATCATCGTCCCGTTCCCGGCAGGCGGCGGCACCGACACCTTTGCGCGCCCGCTCGCGCAGCAGCTGGGCACGCAGATCGGCCAGCCGGTGGTGATCGACAACAAGGGCGGCGCCGGCGGCACGGTGGGCGCGGCGGTGGCGGCCAAGGCCAAGGGCGACGGCTACATCTTCTTCATGGGCGGCGCGCACCACGCGCTGGCCCCCTCGCTCTACAAGAACCTCAGCTACAACATCCAGAAGGACTTCGTGCCCGTGGCGCTGCTCGCGCAGCCGCCGCAGGTGGTGGTGATCAACAGCAGCAAGCTGCCGGTCAAGACCGTCGCCGAGCTGGTGGACTACGCCAAGAAGCACCCGGGCGAGATCAACTTCGGCACCGCCGGCAAGGGCAGCACGCACCATCTGGCCGGCGAGCTGTTCGCCATGCAGACCGGCATCAAGCTGGTCGACGTGCCGTACCAGGGCGCCGGCCCGATGCTGTCGGCGCTGATCGGCGGCCAGGTCGACATGGCCTTCGACGGGCTCGGTTCGTCGGCCGGCCACATCCGCTCGGGCAGCATCAAGCCGCTGGCGGTGGCGTCCAAGGAGCGCTCGCCGTCGTTCCCGAACGTGCCGACCGCGGCCGAGGCGGGGCTGCCCAACTACGAGGTCTCGACCTGGTACGCGCTGTGGGCCCCGGCCGGCACGCCGCCCGAGGCGGTTGCCCGCATGACCGAGGAGGTCACCAAGGCGCTGAACCAGCCCAAGATCAAGGAAACCTGGGCCGGCAACGGTTCCAGCATCCCGACGCTGACGGGGGCGCAGTTCGGCGCGTTCGTCGACAGCGAGATCGCGCGCTGGGCCAAGGTGGTGAAGGACTCCGGCGTCACGCTGGACTGAGGCCGCGACCCGCCGGCGAAAGCTGCGAGAGGCTTTCGCCGGCTGATGCAATCGGTGACACACGCGCCGGGCGCGTGCGTTGCTGGTGCCGGAACGCTTCGCTAGACTGGGATGAGCCGGGTGCCGACCCGTCCCACCGATCTGGAGGAGTTTCCATGAAGCGTTTGATATTGACCGCGATGCTGGGCCTGGCGGGCGTGGCCCATGCGCAGGCACAGACCGTCGAGTTGAATTTCGTCGGCCCCAAGGGCGTCGAGAAGGCGGCCGGCAGCGTGAAAATCGAAGACAGCAAATACGGCGCGGTGCTCACGCCCAACCTCACCGGCCTGCCGCCGGGCGTGCATGGCTTCCACCTGCACGAAAAGCCGTCGTGCGATACCACCGAGGCCGACGGCAAGCCGGTGCCGGGCGGCGGCGCGGGCGGCCACTGGGATCCGGACAAGACCGGCGCCCACAAGGGCCCGTATGACGATTCCGGCCACAAGGGCGACCTGCCCGCGATCTACGTCACGGCCGACGGCAAGGCCACCTACCCGGTGCTCGCGCCGCGTTTGAAGGCCGCCGACTTCAAGGGCCATGCGCTGATGGTGCATGCCGGCGGCGACAACCACAGCGATCATCCCGAGAAGCTGGGCGGCGGCGGCGCGCGCCTGGCCTGCGGCGTGGTCAAGTAAGCCCGGCCGCGGGGCTGCGGCCAGTTCGACGGGGCGCCTCGGCGCCCCGTCCGCACATCAGGGCGCCAGATCGGCGAGGTCCTGCGCGGGCCAGTCGGGAAAGGGATTGGGCCAGCGCATCCAGGCCTGCGGGCCCTGCGCCATCTCGCGGTCGTCGAGCAGACAGGCATCGAGCCGGGCGCGCAGCGCGGGCTCGTCCATGTCGATGCCGATCAGCACCAGCTCCTGGCGCGCATCGCCGACCCGCTCGTCCCAGCGCGCGCGGATGCGGGCCACGGCCTCGGCATCGTCGGGCCAGTGTTCGGGCGGGATCGCCGCCCACCAATGGCCGGCCACGCCGTGGCGCGCCACCGCGCCGGCCTGCGACCAGTTGCCGGCCAGGGCCGGGTGGCTGGCGAGCCAGAAAAAGCCCTTGGACCGCACCACGCCCGGCCACTCGCGCGCCACCCAGTCGTGAAAGCGCTGCGGATGGAACGGCCGCCGCGCCTGGTAGACGAAGCTGCGGATGCCGTATTCCTCGGTCTCCGGCGTGTGCTCGCCGCGCAGTTCGCGCAGCCAGCCCGGGGCCTGCGCCGCCTGCTCGAAGTCGAACAAACCGGTCTGGAGCACGCGGTCGAGCGGCACCTGGCCGAACTCCGCGATCTCGATGCGGGCGCGCGGATTCAGGCGCGACAGGATGCCGTGCAGCCGATGCAGCTCGGCCAGGTCGATCAGGTCGGCCTTGTTCAGCACGATCACGTCACAGAACTCGACCTGCTCGATCAGCAGGTCCACCACGGTGCGCGTGTCTTCCTCGCCCAGCGATTCGCCGCGTTCGGCCAGGCGGTCGCGCGAGCCGTAGTCGCGCAGGAAATTGGCCGCGTCGACCACCGTCACCATGGTGTCGAGCCGGGCCACGTCGCCCAGGCACAGGCCGTCCTCGCCCTCGAAGGTGAAGGTCTCGGCGACCGGCAGCGGCTCGGAAATGCCGGTGGATTCGATCACCAGCTGATCGAAGCGGCCTTCGGCGGCGAGCCGCTGCACCTCCACCAGCAGGTCTTCGCGCAGGGTGCAGCAGATACAGCCGTTGCTCATCTCCACCAGCTTTTCGTCGGTGCGGGAGAGGGCGGCGCCGCCGTCGCGCACCAGCGCCGCGTCGATGTTGATCTCCGACATGTCGTTGACGATCACCGCCACGCGGCGGCCTTCGCGGTTGGTCAGGATGTGATTGAGCAGCGTGGTCTTGCCGGCGCCGAGAAAGCCGGACAGGACCGTGACGGGCAGGCGGTGGGTGGGGGCGAGGGGCATGGGGACTTCCGGATCGGGCGCGGGCGCACCGGAGCGGCGCCGCTTGAATGTAATGATATAACATAACATCCAGCCAAGGCATTGGCCGGCGTCTGCTTCGCGCCGGCATGCGCAACGGGCGCCGTGCGCGCCCGTTGTCTGATCCGCTTCAGCGCGGCCGCCGGCCGCGCGTCACCCGGCAGTCAGCACCCGGCAGTCAGCTCCTGCCGGTCAGCTCCTGCCGATCAGCTCCCGCCAGTCAGCACCCGTCGGTCAGCACCAGGCGCTGGCCGCGCTCAGGCGCACCAGGTCGTCGCGCGACAAGGCGAGGCGGGCGGCGCCGGCCAGGTCGTCGAGCTGCGCCAGCGAGGTGGCGCTGGCGATCGGCGCGGTGATGCCGGGCTGCGCCAGTTGCCAGGCCAGCGCCACCTGCGCCGGCTTGGCGCGCGCGTTTTCGGCGACCTCGTCGAGCGCCTTCAGGATGCGCAGGCCGCGCTCGTCCAGGTACTGCTCCACGATCTTCTTGCCGCGCACGCTCTGGCCGGCGTCGGCGGCGCTGCGGTACTTGCCCGACAGAAAGCCGCTGGCCAGCGCGTAGTAGTTGATCGTGCCGAGCTGCTGGGTCACGACCAGCTCCTGCAGGCCCGACTCGAAGGGCTCGCGCGTGTAGAGGTTGTATTCGGGCTGGATGCTTTCGTAGCGCGGCAGGCCGAGGCGTTCGCTGGTGATCAGCGCCTCGTTGAGCCGGGCGGCCGAGTAGTTGGAGGCGCCGATGGCGCGCACCTTGCCCGCCGCGATCAGGTCGGCGAACGCCTCCAGCGTGTCGGCCAGCGGCGTGTCGGGATCGTCTTTGTGGGTCTGGTACAGATCGATGTGATCGGTCTGAAGGCGCTTCAGGGAGTCTTCAACCGACTGGCGAATGTAGTCCGGTTTGAGGCCGACCTTGCCCGGGCCCATTTCCATGCCGACCTTGGTCGCGATCAACACCTGGTCGCGCTTGCCCGTCTTCTTGAGCCACTGGCCGATGATGGTTTCCGATTCGCCGCCCTGGTTGCCCTGCGCCCAGCGCGAGTACACGTCGGCCGTGTCGATGAAGTTCAGTCCGGCGTCGACCAGCGCGTCGAGCAGCGAGAACGAGGTGGCCGCGTCGACCGTCCAGCCGAACACGTTGCCGCCGAAGGCGATGGGAGGAATCGACAGGCCGGAGCGGCCCAGAGCGCGTTTCTGCATGATGAGATCCTTGGCGTGACGTGTGCGCGGGCGGGGCCCGGCGCGGCGGTGGCGCGTGTGCGGCGGCGGTCCGCGTGCGATGCTGCAATGCAGCGGACCATGGACGGTAGACTACACCTTTCCCGCTTACCGGCAGGTGTCGGCTTCAGGGATTTCCCGCGCCGCGGCCCTGGTATCGACACGTTAGACTACGCGCTTTCGTGGCCACGGGCGCCGCGAGAGAATAATCAAACACAGGGTGTAAGGAGCTTATCTATGCTGATCGGAAAAAAACATTTTCTGACGGTGGGCGCGCTGGCGCTGGCAATGGCCGTACAAGCCACGCCGGCCTTCGCGCAGCAGAAGTCGGTGGCCGTGACCGCCATCGTCGAGCATCCCGCGCTGGATGCCGTGCGTGACGGCGTCAAGGAAGGCCTGAAGCAATCCGGCTTCGAGGAAGGCAAGAACCTGAAGTGGCAATACCAGAGCGCGCAGGGCAACACCGGCACCGCCGCGCAGATCGCCCGCAAGTTCGTGGGCGACAAGCCCGACGCCATCGTCGCGATCGCCACGCCCTCGGCCCAGGCCGTGGTCGCCTCCACCAAGACCGTGCCGGTGGTCTATTCCGCCGTCACCGATCCGGTCGCCGCCCAGCTGGTGCCCGCGATGGAAGCCTCCAGCACCAACGTCACCGGCGTGTCCGACCTGCTCGCGCTCGACAAGCAGATCGACCTGATCAAGAAGGTCGTGCCCGAAGCCAAGCGCGTCGGCATGGTCTACAACCCCGGCGAAGCCAACTCGGTGGTGGTGGTCAAGCAGCTGCAGGAGCTGCTGCCCAAGGCCGGCATGACCCTGGTCGAGGCCGCCGCGCCGCGCACTGTCGACGTGGCCTCGGCCGCGCGCAGCCTGATCGGCAAGGTCGACGTGATCTACACCAACACCGACAACAACGTCGTGTCGGCCTACGAGGCCCTGGTCAAGGTCGGCAACGACGCCAAGATCCCGCTGGTCGCCTCCGACACCGACAGCGTCAAGCGCGGCGCCATCGCCGCGCTGGGCATCAACTACCGCGATCTCGGCATCCAGACCGGCAAGATGGTCGGCCGCATCCTGAAGGGCGAGAAGCCCGGCGCGATCCCCTCCGAAACCAGCTCCAAGCTCGAGCTGTTCGTGAACCCGGGCGCGGCCGAGAAGCAGGGCGTGAAGCTGCCCGACACGCTGGTCAAGCAGGCCGCGCAGATCGTGAAATAATCACGGCATCGCCCGATGCCCCGCCCCCAGGAGCAACCCTGGCGCGGGGCATTTTTGCATTCGCGCGTCGCCCATTCGGCAGCGCGTCCACGGACGATCCCGATCCGCCAAAAAACGGCGGGATGCGAAATATTCGTTTCGAAACCTCGGGTATTACCGATGCCCGAACGCAAGAATCGGCTGGCCGGCTTTCGATAGCATGCCGGTTCCTGCCCCTGACCGGATTGATTAAATGTCATTGTTTTCACTGTTGGGCGCCCTGGAGATCGGCCTGATCTTCAGCCTGGTGGCGCTGGGCGTGCTGATCTCGTTCCGTCTGCTGCGATTTCCCGACCTCACCGTCGACGGCAGCTTTCCGTTGGGCGGCGCGGTCGCGGCCACGCTGATCGCCGCCGGCTACGATCCCTTCACGTCCACCCTGGTCGCCACCGCGGCCGGCGCCTGTGCCGGCCTGGTCACGGGCTGGCTCAACGTGCGGCTCAAGATCATGGATCTGCTGGCCAGCATCCTGATGATGATCGCGCTCTACTCGATCAACCTGCGCATCATGGGCAAGCCCAACGTGCCGCTGATCACCGAGCCCACCGTGTTCACCATCCTGCAGCCCTCCTGGCTGTCCGACTACGAGGCGCGCCCGCTGTTGCTGCTGCTGGTGGTGCTGATCGCCAAGTTCGCGCTCGACTGGTTCTTCGCCACCCAGACCGGCCTGGCGATGCGCGCCACCGGTTCCAACGGCCGCATGGCGCGCGCGCAGGGCGTGAACACCGGCGGCATGATCCTGGCGGGCATGGCGCTGTCGAACGCGCTGGTCGCGCTGGCCGGCGCGCTGTTCGCGCAGACGCAGGGCGGCGCCGACATCTCCATGGGCATCGGCACCATCGTGATCGGCCTGGCGGCGGTGATCGTGGGCGAAAGCATCCTGCCTTCGCGCAAGCTGGTCATGGCGACGCTGGCCGTCATCCTCGGCGCCATCGTCTATCGCTTCTTCATCGCGCTGGCCCTCAACAGCGACTTCATCGGCCTGAAGGCCCAGGACCTGAACCTCGTGACCGCGGTCCTGGTGACCATCGCGCTGGTCATTCCCATGCTCAAGCGCCGTTTGTTCGGCAAGAAGGGGCGCTGATATGTTGTGCGCACGCGATCTGTTCATTACCTTCAACGCCGGCACGCCGATCGAGACCCGCGCGCTGCGCGGCCTGTCGCTGGAGATCCCCACCGGTCAGTTCGTGACCGTGATCGGCTCCAACGGCGCCGGCAAGTCCACCTTCCTCAACGCGGTGTCGGGCGACCTGCCCATCGACTCGGGCCAGATCCTGATCAACGAGGCCGACGTGACGCGCCAGCCGGTCTGGTCCCGCGCCGGGCGCGTGGCCCGCGTGTTCCAGGACCCGATGGCCGGCACCTGCGAAGACCTCACCATCGAGGAAAACATGGCGCTGGCGCAGATGCGCGGCGGCCGCCGCGGCCTGTCGCGCGCGGTCAAGGCCTCGATGCGCGACGGCTTCCGCGAGCGCCTCGCCACGCTGGGCCTGGGCCTGGAGAATCGCCTGTCCGACCGGATCGGTCTGCTTTCCGGCGGTCAGCGCCAGGCGGTCAGCCTGCTGATGGCGGCGCTGCAGCCCTCGCGCATCCTGCTGCTCGACGAGCACACCGCCGCGCTCGACCCGCGCACGGCCGACTTCGTGCTGCAGCTCACGGCCCGCATCGTGGCCGAGAACCAGCTCACCACCATGATGGTGACGCACAGCATGCGCCAGGCGCTCGACGTGGGCGACCGCACGGTGATGCTGCACCAGGGCCAGGTGGTGCTCGACGTGTCCGGCGAGGAGCGCCGCGGCATGGACGTGCCGGACCTGCTCGCGATGTTCGAGCGCGTCCGCGGCGAGAAGCTCGCCGACGACGCGCTGCTGCTCGGCTGAGCGCAGCCCGGCCCCGCCGCAACGACGCCGCCCCGACCGGGCGGCGTTTTTCATGGGCGGACGGCTTTTTGACGAGCGTTATGTACCTATGTATATTTCGCTTCGATGCGTCCGCCATCGGCCCGGCACAGGGCCCGCGCCGCACAGGAGAACAGGATGAAGATGCGCAACAGGATCGTGCTGGCGGCCGTGCTCGCCGGTGTTTATTCCTCGTCCGCGATGGCGGCCGAGCTGGTGGTGTCGGCCGCGGCCTCGCTCACCAACGCGTTCCGCGCCGTCGGCACCGCGTACGAAGCCGACCATCCCGGCACCCGGCTGACGTTCAACTTCGCCGCCTCCGACGTGCTGCTGCGCCAGATCGAGCAGGGCGCGCCGGCCGACGTGTATGCCTCGGCCGACCAGGCCGCGATGGACCGCGCCGTCGCCAGCAAGGCCGTGCTGCCCGCCACCCGCGTCGATTTCGCCGCCAACAAGCTGGTGCTGATCGCGCCGGTCGGCGTGTCGGCCATCGTGACCAGCACGCAGGATCTCGCCAGCGACGCGGTCAAGCGCGTGGCCTATGGCAATCCCGCCTCGGTGCCGGTGGGTCGCTACACCGAGGGCGCGCTCAGGCAGCAGAATCTCTGGGACGCCGTCTCGGCCAAGGGCGTGCTGGCGCAGAACGTGCGCCAGAGCCTGGACTACGTGGCGCGCGGCGAGGTGGACGCCGGCTTCGTGTTCGCCACCGATGCGGCCGTGATGCCCGAGAAGGTGCGGGTGGTGGCCGACGTGCCGACGCCGCAGGCCATCACCTATCCGATCGCCCGCACCACCCGCGAGGCCTCGGCCAAGGACGCGCAGGCCTTCATCGACTACGTGCGTTCCGACAAGGGCCAGGCCATCCTCAAGCGCTTCGGCTTCTCCAAGCCTTGAGCGGTGACGCGCCCCTCCGGCAGGAGTCCGCATGACTGACCCGGTATGGGTGCCGCTGCTGCTGTCGCTCAAGGTCGCGCTGTGGGCGACCTTGCTGGCGACGGTGGGCGGCGTGGCCGCGGCCTACGGGCTGTCGCGCTGGCGTTCGCCGCTGCGCGACCTGGTCGACGCGATCCTCACGCTGCCGATGGTGTTGCCGCCCACGGTGCTGGGCTACTACCTGCTGGTGCTGCTCGGGCGCCGCGGCGTGCTGGGCGAGACGCTGGCCGGCTGGGGCATCGAGCTGGTGTTCACCTGGCAGGGCGCGGTGATCGCCGCCGCCGTGGTCGCGTTTCCGCTGGTGCTCAAGGCCGCGCGCGCGGCCTTCGAGGACGTGGATCCGCAGTTGCCGGCCGCGGCCCGCGTGCTGGGCGTGCGCGACAGCGCCATCTTCTTCCGCGTGACGCTGCCGCTGGCGTCGCGCGGCATCATCGCCGGCGTGCTGCTCGCCTTCGCACGCGCGCTGGGCGAGTTCGGCGCCACGCTCATGATCGCGGGCAACCTGCCCGGGCGCACGCAGACGCTGTCGATCGCGATCTACGAGGCGGTGCAGGCGGGCGACGACCGCACCGCGAACGTGCTGGTGCTGATCACCTCGGTGGTCTGCGTCGCGGCATTGTTGCTCGCGCAACGTCTCGTGCCGGCGAACGCGCGCCGCAACGCCCGGAGCATCACATGACCATCGCCATCGACGTGCGCAAGACGCTGGTGTCGGGCGAGCGCCGCTTCGAGCTCGACGTGCGCCTGCGCACCGACGCGCGCCGCGTGGTGCTGTTCGGCCCTTCGGGCGCGGGCAAGAGCCAGACGCTGCGCGCGGTGGCCGGGCTGATGCGCCCGGATGCCGGCCGCATCGAGGTCAACGGCCATCTGCTGTTCGACGCCGAGCGCCATGTCTGGGTGGCGCCGCAGGCGCGCCGGGTGGCGTATCTGTTCCAGGATTACGCGCTGTTTCCCCATCTCACCGTGGCGCAGAACATCGCCTTCGGCCTGAAGTCGGGCTGGTTCAATCCGGGCCGGCGCGCGGTGCCGCCGGCGGCGCGCCGCTGGGTCGAGGCCTTCGAGCTCGAGCCGGTGCTGCAGAGCTATCCGGCCGAGATCTCGGGCGGCCAGCGCCAGCGCGTGGCGCTGGCGCGCGCGCTCAGCGCCCGGCCCGAGCTGCTGCTGCTCGATGAACCGTTTTCCGCGCTCGACGCGACGCTGCGCCAGAAGATGCGGGCCGATCTGCGCGCGCTGCAGGAAAGCCTGGACGTGCCGATGATGCTGATCACGCACGATCCCGCCGACGTGCAGGCGCTGGGCGAGGCGGTGTTCGACCTGCGCGACGGCAGGGTGGTGGGCGAGCGCGAGGCGTCCGGCGTCTGAGGCCGGGCCCGGCGCCGCTCCGCTCAGTCGACCACGCCGAGGATCACTGCCGAGGCACTGAAGCAGGCCAGCACGGCATCGCCCTCGGCCAGGCCCATGGCCTGCGTGCTTTCGCGCGTGACGACCGCCACCAGGGTGGCGCCGCCCGGCACGTCGATCACCACCTCGTCATTGACGGCGCCTGCGCGCAGCAGCGCGATCCGCCCTTCGATCTGGTTCTCCGCCGACAGGCGCAGGCCGGGATGCGGCACGGCCAACATCACGGCGGGCGCCTTGATCAGCGCGATCACCGACCTGCCCGGCGCGAGCGCCAGCTCCTCGGTGCTCGCACGCGTGATGGTGGCCACCACGCGATGATCGCCCGCGATGCGCAGCTCGATCTCATCGTTGACGCTGCCGGTGCGGACCCGGGCCACGGTGCCCAGCAGGCGGTTGCGCGCGCTCGTCTTGAACATCAGGCGTTTCACCAGATCGATGTCGCCGGCGGGGGACACCCCCTGCTCGGCCAGTTGTTGCATGAAGCGCTGGTGGGCAGCGGCCAGCGCGCGGAAGGTGGTGATGAGCTGGCGCGCGCGCCCGGTCAGGCGCGCGCCGCCGCCGCCCTTGCCGCCGGTGGCGCGCAGCACCAGCGGCTCGCCGGCCAGGTTGTTCATGGTGTCGATGGCGTCCCAGGCGCCCTTGTAGCTCAGGCCGGCGGCCTTTGCCGCGGCGGTGATCGAGCCGGTCAGGTCGATCTGGGCCAGCAGCTCGATGCGCTGCGCGCCGCCCCAGTTCTGCTCGCCGGCACGCAGCCAGATCGAACCGGTGAGTTCGAGCGGGGGCTGGGGCGGGGCGGGATCGGCGGGGGCGGACATCGGCATCTTCCGGGGCAGGGGGACTGGCACCGATTCTATTGCACGGGCGCGACGCCCGGGGCATGATGGCGGGAGCGCTTTCAACGGAGGCACGGCCATGCAGACTGCACGTATGTCGATCGAGCGAGCCAACCCGGGCGTGTCGCCCCGTTTCCCGGCGCGGCGCGCGTTGGGCGCGATGCTGCTGGCGGCCACGCTGGCCGGCTGCGCCAGCGGGCCGGTGGTGCACAGCGACTACGATCACCAGGCGGATTTTTCCGGCTACCGCACCTTCGGCTTCATGCAGCCGCTCGGCACCGACCGCGCCGGCTATGCGGGCCTGCTCACGCAGCGCCTGAAGGCCGCCACCACGGCGCAGATGGAGATGCGAGGCTACACCTATCGTCCCGATGCGCCCGACCTGCTGATCAACTTCTCCGCCAAGCAACAACAGAAAACCGACGTGATCCCGGCCGCGCCGGCGCCCGTCGGCTACTACGGCTATCGCGCGGGCTTCTACGGCGCATGGCCGGGCTACGGCTGGGGCGACGACGTGATCCAGTACACCGAAGGCACGCTCAACGTCGATCTGGTCGATGCCCGCCGCAAGCAGCTGGTGTGGGAGGGCGTGGCCACCGGCGAGCTGCGCGATCCGGCCAAGGCCGCGTCGCCCGAGCAGGTCGATGCGACCGTGGCGCAGATCTTCAGCCGCTATCCGTTCCGTGCCGGCAGCGGCGCGGTGCAGCAGGCGCCCAAGACACCATGACGCGCAAGGCAGCGCCCGCCACCGAGGCGGCACGCACGGCCGCCAGCTATCGCACCGTGGCGCTGGTGCTGCAGGGCGGCGGGGCGCTCGGCGCCTACCAGGCCGGCGTCTACGAGGGCCTGCACGAGGCCGGCATCGACCCGGGCTGGATCGCCGGCATTTCCATCGGTTCGATCAACGCGGCCATCATCGCGGGCTCGCCGCCCGACGAGCGCGTCGCGCGGCTGCGCAGCTTCTGGCGCGCGGTGAGCCGCCCCACCGGCCTCGCGGCGCTGCCGTGGGGCGACGTGTGGGCCGAGTGGCTCGGCCAGGTGCCGTTCGGCGCGCAGCTGCCCACCTTCACGGGCCACCTGGCCGCCGCGCATGCGCTGGTGCAGGGCCAGCCGGGCTTCTTCACGCCGCGCTATCCGCCGCCCTACCTGCTGCAGAATGCCGGCGCGGCGTCCACCAGTTTCTACGACACGGCGCCGCTGGCCGAGACGCTGCGCCAGCACGTGGACTTCACGCTGCTCAACAAGGGCGGCGTGCGGGTGAGCTTCGGCGCGGTCAACGTGAAGACCGGCAATTTCGCGTATTTCGACAGCCGCAACACGCGGCTGCGGGTCGAGCACATCATGGCCTCGGGGGCGCTGCCGCCGGGATTTCCGGCCGTGGAGGTCGACGGCGAGTTCTACTGGGATGGCGGCGTGGTGTCGAACACGCCGCTGTCGCAGGTGCTTGCCACGCATCCGATGCACGACACGCTGGCCTTCCAGGTGGATCTCTGGCCGGCGCGCGGGCCCCTGCCCACCACGCTGGCCGAGGTGGCCGAGCGCCAGAAAGACATCCAGTATTCGAGCCGCACGCGCGTGGTGACCGACAACTTCGCGCGCATCCTCAAACTGCGGCGCGCCCTGCAGCGCGCGCTCGAACACGTGCCGCCCGAGCGGCTGGAGTCGCCCGACATGGCCGACCTGCTCGACCAGGCCTGCACGCCCGAGGTCAACATCGTTAACCTCATCTACGAGGCCAAGCAGTACGAGCGGCAGTCGAAAGACTATGAGTTCAGCACCGCCGCCATCGAAGAGCACTGGCAGTCGGGCCTGACCGACATACGCGCCACCCTGGCCCAGCCCCACGTCCTCGACCGCCCGGGCCGCGACCAGAGCGTGGTGATGCACGACGTGCATCGACGCAACGGCAAGAAAAGCCCGAAGTAGCGCGGCGCGCCGCAACGGCACCGACAGGATCGTCGTCGCGGAGGGTGCGAGGCGCAAGAATGTGGCGTCGGCGCGGGCGGCTTCGCCATGCCGTGGCGTGCGGGCCGGGACGGCTGGCCCGGCACCTGAGCGCCACGCTGCGGGCATCTGTGCGCGGCTGCCGGAGAGCCGCGCCGAATATGGGGTTTTTTGGGTTAGACCCAATGGAAATCTAAAAAAACCTAAAAAAAATCAGCTACAGTAACGGATTCCACGCCCCCCCATACAACCGTATAACACTCGCCCTTGGGGGCGGTGGGGGATGGCGCGATTTTTCACTCCGTGAGGGATCCATGCGTTTTTCGCGTAAGCGTGTCTCGGCCCTGGGTATTGTCGCAACGTTGTCCCTGGCCCTTGCGGGGTGCGGCGAGAAAGAACAACCGGCGCCCAGCGCCCCCGAAGTCAGCGTGATCACGGTGCAGCCCCAGCGCGCCTCCACCATTTCCGAACTGCCGGGCCGCGTGGACGCGGTGCGCGATGCGCAGATCCGCGCCCGGGTCACGGGCATCGTCCAGAAGATCCAGTTCGAGCAGGGCGGCGACGTGAAGGAAGGGCAGGTGCTCTTCAAGATCGATCCGGCGCAATACCAGGCCAGCTACGACCAGGCGACTGCCCAGCTCAAGCAGGCGCAGGCCGACCTGTATTCGGCCAAGGTGCTGGCCGAGCGCTACGCGCCGCTGGTCAAGGCGAATGCCGTCAGCAAGCAGGAAAACGACAACGCCGTGGCGGCCTACCGCCAGGCGGAAGCCACCGTGGCGGCCGCCAAGGCCGCGCAGACCGCTGCCGGTATCAACCTCGGCTACACCGACGTGGTCTCGCCCATCAACGGGCGCATCGGCAAGGCGCTGGTCACCGAGGGCGCGCTGGTCGAGAGCACGTCCGCCACGCAGATGGCGCTGGTGCAGCAGCTCGACCCGGTCTACGTGGACTTCACCCAGTCGACCACCGATCTGGCGCGCCTGCGCCAGGCGTTTGCCAGCGGCCAGCTGCAGAAGCTCGGTCCGGACGCCGCGCGCGTGTCGGTGGTGCAGGAAGACGGCAGCGTCTACGGCCACCCCGGCAAGCTGCTGTTCACCGGCATCACCGTGGATCCGTCCACCGGCCAGGTGAACCTGCGCGCCGAGGTGCCCAATCCCGACCACATCCTGTTGCCGGGCATGTATGTGCGCGTGCGCCTCGACGAAGGCGTGAACGAGCAGGCGCTGCTGGTGCCCCAGCAGGCGCTGCAACGCACCGCCGACGGCATGCAGAGCCTGATGCTGGTCAAGGAAGGCAAGGTGCAGCAGGTGCCGGTGACCACCGGTTCGGTGATCAACAGCCAGTGGACCATCACCAGCGGCCTGAGCGCCGGCGACGTGGTCATCGTGGCCGGCTTCCAGAAGATCCGCCCGGGCGCGCCCGTGAAGCCTTCGCCCTGGACCCCCGACGCCAAGGGCCAGCCCGGCGCCAAGCCGGCCGCGGGCCAGCAGGCCCCGGCCAAGCAGGATCCCGCCAAGCAGGATCCCGCCAAGCCGGCCGAGCCTGCCGGCCAGAACGGCCAGAAGTCTTAAGCGGCGCGGGGCGCCCGCGGGCGCCCCGTTCCCTTTTCGTGAGCATCGCTTTCAGAGTCCGCCCACATGCCGCAATTTTTTATCGATAGACCGATCTTCGCCTGGGTTGTCGCCCTGTTCATCCTGCTCGCGGGTGTGTTGGCCTTGCCCAACATGCCGGTCGCGCAGTATCCGGACGTGGCGCCCCCGGCCATCTCGATCACGGCCACCTACCCCGGTGCTTCCGCCAAGGAAGTCGCCGAGACGGTGACCAGTATCATCGAAGACGAGCTCAACGGCGCCAAGGGCCTGCTGTACTACGAATCGGTGAGCGATTCGAACGGCCAGGCCCAGATCACCGCCACGTTCCGTCCGGGCACCGATCCCGACCTCGCGCAGGTCGACGTGCAGAACCGCGTGTCCAACGTCTCGGCCCAGCTGCCGGCCGCCGTCACGCAGCAGGGCCTGCAATACGAGCAGACCAGCGCGGGCTTCCTGCTGTTCGTCACGCTGTCGTCCACCGACGGCACGCTCGACCAGGCGGCGCTGGCCGACTACATCACCCGCAACGTCAAGAACCCGATCTCGCGGGTGCCCGGCGTGGGCCAGTTCCAGCTGTTCGCGGCGCCGCGCGCCATGCGCATCTGGGTCGATCCGGCCAAGCTGGTGGGCCTGAACCTCAGCATGGCGCAGGTCAACACCGCCATCAGCCAGCAGAACATCCTGATCTCGGGCGGCGCCATCGGCGCACCGCCCAATCCGGACAGCCAGCGCGTGACGGCCACCGTCACGGCCAACGGCCAGTTCAGCACGGTCGAGGGCTTCGGCAGCATCGTGCTGCGCGCCAATCCCGACGGCTCCAAGGTGCTGTTGCGCGACGTGGCCCGCATCGAGGTGGGCGCCGACAACTACCAGTTCGGCGCGCGCCTGAACGGCCAGCCCACGGCGGCCTTCGCCATCGTGCTGTCGCCGGACGCCAACGCGCTGTCCACGGCCGAAGGCATCCGCACGGAGATGGCCAACCTGTCCAAGTTCTTCCCGGACAACATCAAGTACGAAATTCCGTACGACACCGCGCCCTACGTGAAGGTCTCGATCGAGAAGGTGGTGCACACCCTGGTCGAGGCCATGGTGCTGGTGTTCCTGGTGATGTTCCTGTTCCTGCAGAACGTGCGCTACACCCTGATCCCCGCGCTGGTGGTGCCGGTGGCCATGCTGGGCGCGTTCGCGGTGATGCTGGCGCTCGGATTCTCGATCAACGTGCTGACCATGTTCGCCATGGTGCTGGCGATCGGGATCCTGGTGGACGACGCCATCGTGGTGGTGGAGAACGTCGAGCGCATCATGGTGACCGAGGGCCTGCCGCCCAAGGAGGCCACGCGCAAGGCCATGCCGCAGATCAGCGGCGCCATCATCGGCATCACGCTGGTGCTGGTGACCGTGTTCCTGCCGCTGGCCTTCATGAGCGGCTCGGTGGGCGTGATCTATCGCCAGTTCGCCGTGGCCATGGCCGTGTCCATCTTCTTCTCGGCCTTCCTGGCGCTGAGCTTCACGCCGGCGCTGTGCGCCACCATCCTGAAGCCCGTGCCCAAGGGCCATCACGAGCAGAAGAAGGGCTTCTTCGGCTGGTTCAACCGCAAGTTCGACGCCACCACCCACGGCTACCAGAACTGGATCTCGCGCATCCTGCACAAGGGTGGCCGCATGATGCTGATCTTCGCCGTGCTGGTGATCCTGCTGGGCTGGCTGTACCTGCGCATGCCGTCGTCGTTCCTGCCCGAGGAAGACCAGGGCTACGTGATCAGCAACGTCGAGCTGCCGTCGGGCGCGTCGGCCAACCGCACGATCGAGGTGATCGAACAGGTCGAGCAATACTTCAAGAGTCAGCCCACCACCGAGAACGTGGTGGCCGTGCAGGGCTTCAGCTTCAACGGCAACGGCCTGAACGCGGCGCTGGTGTTCACCACGCTCAAGGACTTCTCCGAGCGCAAGGGCTCCGAGAACTCGGCGATGGCGGTGGCGGGCGGCGCGTTCGGCGCGCTGTTCATGGGCATCAAGGACGCGATGGTCTTCACCGTGGTGCCGCCGGCGATCTCGTCGCTCGGTAACGCCACCGGCTTCGACTTCCGCCTGCAGGATCGCGCCGGCGGCGGCACCGACGCGCTCGCGGCGGCCACCGGCCAGCTGATGGGCCTGGCGATGCAGAGCAAGGTGCTGTCGCAGGTGCGCATCACCGGTCTCGGACCGGGCGCGCAGCTCTCGCTCAACATCGACCGCGACAAGGCGGCGGCGCTGGGCGTGGACTTCGGCGAGGCGGCCACCCTGATCTCCACGGCGATCGGCTCGGCCTACCTGAACAAGTTCCCCAACATGGGCCGGATGCAGAACATCTGGGTGCAGGCCGACGCCAAGTACCGCATGCAGATGGAGGACGTGCTGGCCCTGAACGCCCGCAATGCCGATGGCGGCATGGTGCCGCTGTCGGCCTTCGTCACGGCCAAGTGGACGCAGGGTCCGACCCAGGTGGTGCGCTACAACAGCTACGAGTCGGTGCGCATCAGCGGCGACGCCGCGCCGGGCTACAGCTCGGGCGAGGCGATGGCCGAGATGGAGGGCTTCATGTCGCAGCTGCCCAGCGGCTTCGGCTTCGAATGGAACGGCCTGTCGTACCAGGAACGCCTGGCCGGCAACCAGGCGCCCATCCTGATGGGCCTGGCGCTGCTGGTGGTGTTCATGGTGCTGGCCGCGCTGTACGAAAGCTGGGCGATCCCGATCTCGGCCCTGCTGGTGGTGCCGCTCGGGATGCTGGGCGCGGTGGGCCTGGTGTCGGCGATGGGCATGTCCAACGACGTGTACTTCCAGGTGGGGATGGTGACCGTGATCGGCCTGGCGGCCAAGAACGCGATCCTGATCATCGAATTCGCCAAGGACCAGTACGCCCGCGGCGCGGGCCTGTACGAGTCGGCGGTCGAGGCGGCGCGCCTGCGCTTCCGCCCGATCCTGATGACCTCGCTGGCCTTCATCCTGGGCGTGGTGCCGCTGGCGATTGCCACCGGCGCCAGCGCCGCCAGCCAGCGCGCCGTCGGTATCGGCGTGCTGGGCGGCATGCTGGCCGCCACCCCGTTCGCGGTGATTTTCGTGCCGACGTTCTTCGTGGTGGTGATGAGCCTGTTCAAGGCGCGTCCGCGCCTGCTGGGCGCGGAGCTCAAGGCATTCGAAGAAGAGCAGGCGGCCAAGCGCGCTGAGGCAGGCGAGGGCGGCGCGGCGCAGGAAAACGCTGCGGGCGCAACGACCCCCGGCAGCACCGACTCGACGCAAGGCGGCCAGGAGAAGAAAGAATGATGGCCCTGATGTTCAAGCGCAGCGCCCTGGCTTTGGCCGTGGCGACCCTGGCCGGCTGCTCGCTGGCGCCCAAGTACGAGCGCCCCGAGTCGCCGGTGCAGGCCGACTGGCCGGTCCAGCCCAAGGTGCAATACGGCGCCTACGCGCGCCCGACCGAGCTGGGCTCCCAGCCCGCGGCCGCGGTCGCGCCGGCCGGCGCGGTGCCGGCCGCCGACATCGGCTGGCGCCAGTTTTTCCACGATCCGCGCCTGCAGCGCCTGATCGAGCTGTCGCTGGTGAACAACCGCGACCTGCGGGTGGCCGTGCAACGCGTCGAAGAGGCGCGTGCCCAGTACGGCGTGCAGCGCGGTTCGCAGTGGCCCGCCATCGGCGTGGGCGTGCAGGGCCAGCGCCAGCACCTGCCGCCGGACATGCGCGTGGGCGGCCCGGATTCCACCTCGATCTCCAGTTCGTACCAGGCCGGCATCGGCCTGACCACCTTCGAGATCGATCTGTTCGGCCGGCTGCGCAGCCTCTCGGATGCCGCGTACCAGCAATACCTCTCGACCGAGCAGGCCCAACGCTCGGTGCACATCACGCTGATCGGATCGGTGGCGCAGTCGTACTTCAACCTGCGCGCAGCCGACGTCCAGCTCGACCTGACCCGCAAGACGCTGGCCTCGCGCCAGGAGTCGTACAACCTGGCCAAGGCCCGCTTCGACGGCGGCGTCGCCTCCGAGCTGGACCTGAACCAGTCCAAGGCGCTGCTCGACCAGGCCTCGGCCGACCTGGCGTCGCTGGCGCGTTCGCGCGCGCAGTCGCTCAATGCCCTGCTGGTGGTGGTGGGCGTGCCGGCGTTGCCGGACGACCTGCCCGCACCCGCCGAGTTCGGGCGCGACCAGATCCTGGCCACGGTGCCGGCGGGCCTGCCCTCCGACATGCTGGAGCGCCGTCCCGACATCCTCGCGGCCGAGAACCAGCTGCGCTCGGCCAACGCCAACATCGGCGCGGCCCGCGCGGCGTTCTTCCCGACCATCTCGCTCACCGGCCTGCTCGGCGTGGCGAGCCCGGATCTCGACCGGCTGTTCCGCGGCGGGCAGGGCTACTGGAGCTTCTCGCCGCAGCTGACCATGCCGCTGTTCTCGGGCGGCAGTATCATCGAGGGTCTGAACCTGGCGAAAGCGCGCCAGAACATCAGCGTGGCGCAATACGAGCAGACCATCCAGCAGGCGTTCCGGGAAGTTTCCGACGCGCTGGCGGGCGAAGCGACCTACGGCGCCCAGCTCGATGCCCAGCGCAGCCTGCAGGTCTCGTCGGCGCGCACGCTCGAACTCTCGAACCTGCGCTATTCCGGCGGGGTCGACAGCTTCCTCCAGGTCCAGACCGCCCAGGTCGATTACTTCAATGCGCAGATCGCATTGGTGCAGACCGGTCTGGCCGCGCTCATCAATCGTGTCGAGCTCTACAAGGCACTGGGCGGCGGCTGGCAGGAAAACACGGTCGAACCCGGGCAGCAACCCGTGCAACCCCAATCCGTCTCGCGGCAGTAAGGCCGTCATCGCATCACCATGATAGAACTCGGCGTCAACATCGATCACGTGGCCACCCTGCGCCAGCAGCGCCACACCCAGTACCCCGATCCGGTCGCCGCCGCCGTGCGTGCGGAGGAGGCCGGCGCCGATCTCATCACGCTGCACCTGCGCGAAGACCGCCGCCACATCCAGGACGCCGACGTGCACGCCATCCGGCCGCTGCTGCGCACGCGCATGAACCTGGAGTGCGCGATCACCGCCGAGATGCTCGGCATCGCCTGCGGCGTCAAGCCCAGCGACGTGTGCCTGGTGCCCGAGAAGCGCACCGAGCTCACCACCGAGGGCGGGCTCGACGTGCTCGGCGCCGAGGCGGCCGTGACCGACGCGGTGACCCAGCTGGCCGAGGCCGGCATCCGCGTCTCGCTCTTCATCGATCCCGATGCGCGCCAGATCGAGGCCGCGGCCCGTGCCGGCGCGCCCGTGATCGAGCTGCACACCGGCGCCTACGCCGAGGCCGAGGGCGCCGCCGCCCAGGCCGAGCTCGAACGCATCCGCGCCGCCATCGCCGTGGGCGTGGGCCTGGGCCTGCGGGTGAACGCCGGCCACGGCCTGCATTACGGCAACGTGAAGCCGGTGGCGGCCTTGCCCGGCCTGTCCGAGCTCAACATCGGCCATGCCATCGTGGCCCAGGCCGTGTTCGACGGCTGGGAAAAGGCCATCCGCGACATGAAGGCGCTGATGATCGAGGCGGCCCGCGGCCGCTGAGCCCGCGTCTGACGGCGCTTGCGCCAGCGCGCGCTTGCCGGCGTTTCTGCAAGCATGCGCATGCTGGCGCGCGTTTCCCGCGGTTCCGTATCCCGGTGTCCGCGCGGCGCGCGCCGCGTCTCCCGCCCCGTTACGCACGTAGTCGGTGGTCACCACCGTGGCCTGCCGGCTCGCGTATGATGGACATCATCCGTCTCGCGGCCGCGCACCGTCCGGCCGCCGCCCGTCTGCCGCCATGTCCGACTCCGTTTCCGTCTCGCCCGTTTCCGCCCCCTTGCCCGTCGGCGCCATCGCCGGCATCGGCATGGACCTGATCCGCATCGACCGCATCGAGCGCGCCCTGGCGCGCCACGGCGACCGCTTCGCCGAGAAGATCCTGGGCGAGCAGGAGCTGCAGAAGTTCCACGCGCGCCGCGCCCGCGATCCGATGCGCGGCGTGCGCTTCCTGGCCACGCGATTCGCGGTCAAGGAGGCCTTCTCCAAGGCGGTCGGCTTGGGCATGCGCATGCCCATGACCTGGACGCGCGTGCAGACCCTGAATGCGCCCGGCGGACGCCCCGTGCTCGTGATCGGCCCCGAGCTGCAAGACTGGTACGACGCGCGCTTCGGCGCCGCCCACGTCTCGCTCACCGACGAGATCGACATGGCGGCCGCCTACGTCATCGTCGAAAGCCGCCCGCGCTGAGCGCGCGCGGCCCCGTATCGAAAAAACTCCCTCAAAGGACTCGCCGCATGGCTGGCAAGAAATCCAGGAAAGACGCGAAAGCGCGCAAGGCCCACAAGCATCTGCCGCCGGGCCCGGTGATGGTCGACGTGGCCGGCACCCGTCTCACCGGCGAAGAAAAAACCCGCCTGCGCAATCCGCTGGTGGGCGGCGTGATCCTGTTCGCGCGCAATTTCGAGAGCCGCGCACAGCTCACCGAGCTCACCCAGCGCATCCACGATGCGCGGGGCGAGCCGCTGCTGATCGCGGTCGACCACGAGGGTGGCCGCGTGCAGCGTTTCCGCGAAGACGGCTTCACGCCGCTGCCGCCGATGGCCGCGCTGGGCCGGGTCTGGGATCGCGATCCGCTGGCCGGCATGCGCGCCGCCACCGAGGTCGGCTACGTGCTGGCCGCCGAGTTGCGCGCCTGCGGCGTGGACATGAGCTTCACGCCGGTGCTCGACCTCGATTACGGCGTCAGCAAGGTGATCGGCGATCGTGCCTTCCACCGCGATCCGCGCGTGGTGGCGATGCTGGCGCGCGCGCTGGCGCAGGGCCTGGCCCAGGCCGGCATGACGGCCTGCGGCAAGCACTTCCCGGGCCATGGCTTCGTCGGCGCGGATTCGCACCACGAGATTCCGGTCGACCCGCGCTCGCTCGAGCGCATCCTCAAGGAAGACGCCGCGCCCTACGAATGGCTGGGCGATGGCGTGATTCCGTCGGTGATGCCGGCGCACGTGATCTATCCCAAGGTCGACAAACACCCGGCCGGCTTCTCGCGCCGCTGGGTGCAGGATATCCTGCGTACCCGCCTGCGCTACGATGGCGTGGTGTTCTCCGATGACCTGACCATGGAAGGCGCGTCGGTGGCCGGCGACATCCTGGCGCGTGCCGAGGCCGCGCTCGATGCCGGCTGCGACATGGTGCTGGTGTGCAACCGGCCCGACCTGGCCGACGAGCTGCTGGCCCGCCTGAAGGTGGTGCACGAGCCCGCCTCGGTCGAGCGCATCCGCCGCCTGATGCCCGCGTTCGCCGCGCCCTCCTGGGACGCGTTGCAGGCCCAGACCCGTTACCAGCATGCCCGAAGCATTCAATCTGAAATCGTTTCTCGCTGACCTGCCGCATCTGCCGGGCGTATACCGGCACCTGGATGCGGACGGCCACGTGATGTACGTGGGGAAGGCGCGCGACCTGAAGAAGCGCGTCTCCTCCTACTTCCAGAAAAACCTCGCCAGCCCGCGCATCGCGCAGATGGTGGCCAAGGTGGCGAGCGTCGAGGTCACGATCACGCGCTCGGAGGCCGAGGCGCTGCTGCTCGAAAACAACCTCATCAAGAGCCTGCGCCCGCGCTACAACATCCTGTTCCGCGACGACAAGTCGTATCCCTATCTCTGGATCACCGGCCACGCCTGGCCGCGCATCGCCTATTACCGCGGCGCCACCAACAAGCGCGGCCAGTTCTTCGGCCCCTATCCGAACGCCTGGGCGGTGCGCGAAACCATCCAGATCCTGCAGAAGGTGTTCCGCCTGCGGACCTGCGAAGACACGGTCTTCTCGAACCGCTCGCGCCCCTGTCTGCTGCATCAGATCGGGCGCTGCTCCGCGCCCTGTGTCGAGGCCATCCCCGCCGACGAATACGCACGCGACGTCAATCGCGCCATGCGCTTTCTCAATGGCGAGGCGCAGGACGTGATGGGCGAGATCGAGAACCGCATGCTGCTGGCCTCGCAGGAGCTGCGCTTCGAGGAGGCGGCCGCGCTGCGCGACCAGATGGGCTCGCTCTCGCGCGTGCTGCACCAGCAGACCATGGAGAACGCGGGCGGCGACGATACCGACGTGATCGCGGTGGCGAGCGCGGGCGGCAAGGTCTGCCTCAACCTCGCCATGGTGCGCGGCGGGCGGCACCTGGGCGACAAGCCGTTCTTCCCGGCCCACGCGGAGGGCGAGGAGCCGGCCAACGTGCTGGAGGCCTTCGTGGCCCAGCACTACACCGAGAGCCCGCTGCCGCCGATCCTGGTCTGCACCCATGCCTTGCCCGATCCGGAGCTCTTGACGCTGCTGGCCGAGCAGACCGGCGTGCGCGCCCGCGTGCTGACGCGGCCGCAGGGCGTGCGGCGCTCGTGGCTGGAGCAGGCCGAGAAGAATGCCGAGATGGCGCTGGCACGCGCTCTCACCGAGTCCGGCGCCAAGGCCGCGCGCACGCGCACGCTGGCCGAGACGCTCGAGCTCGACACCGACGAGGACGCGCTCGACGCGCTGCGCATCGAGTGCTTCGACATCAGCCACACCGCCGGCGAGGCGACCCAGGCGTCCTGTGTGGTGTTCGTGCACCACGACATGCAGCCCTCGCTCTACCGCCGTTACAACATCGTCGGCATCACGCCGGGCGACGACTACGCCGCCATGCGCCAGGTGCTGACGCGCCGCTTCGGCAAGGTGGCCGACGGCGAGGCCGAGATGCCCGGGCTGGTGCTGATCGACGGCGGCAAGGGCCAGGTCGAGGTGGCGCGCCAGGTGTTCGTCGAGCTGGGCCTGGACATCTCCGCGCTGGTCGGCGTGGCCAAGGGGGAGGGGCGCAAGGTCGGCCTCGAGACCCTGGTGTTCGCCGACGGCCGGGCGCCGGTGGCGCTGGGCAAGGAGTCGGCCGCGCTGATGCTGATCGCCCAGGTGCGCGACGAGGCCCACCGCTTCGCCATCACCGGCATGCGCGCCAAGCGTGCCAAGGCCCGCACCGTGTCGCGTCTCGAGGAGATCGAGGGCGTGGGCGCGCGCCGGCGCCAGCGCCTGCTGGCGCGTTTTGGCGGCCTGTCCGGGGTGACGGCGGCCAGCATCGAGGACCTGGCCTCGGTGGACGGCATTTCCGATGAACTGGCCGGGCGGATCTACGACGCCCTGCACTGATGACAGCCGGCTGACGCCGGTCTGATGTAGCATACGAGCACTATGCCATTCAACGTACCCATTTTCCTGACCTGGCTGCGGATCGCCATGATTCCGCTGGTGGTCGGGTTGTTCTATGTGCCGGAAAGCTGGATGTCGACGCCCGTGCGCGACACCCTGGCGGCGCTGGCCTTCATCGTGGCCGCGCTCACCGACTGGTTCGACGGCTGGCTGGCCCGCCGCTGGAACCAGACCTCGGCGTTCGGCGCCTTCCTGGACCCGGTGGCCGACAAGCTCATGGTGTGCGCCGCGCTCATCGTGCTGCTCGACCTGAGCCGCGTCGATGCGTTCATCTCGCTCATCATCATCGGCCGCGAAATCACCATCTCGGCGCTGCGCGAGTGGATGGCCAAGATCGGCGCGAGCGCCAGCGTGGCCGTGCACCGCCTCGGCAAGTTCAAGACCGCCGCGCAGATGGTCGCGATCCCGTGCCTGCTGTACGACAAGCAGCTGCTCGGGGTGGACCTGCGCCTGGTGGGCAACTGGTTGATCCTCGTGGCGGCGGTGCTCACCGTCTGGTCCATGCTGTATTACCTGCAACGCGCCTGGCCGGCGATCCGCGAAAAAGCGGGCTGACGCGGCGCATTGCATGAACCGGGGGCTGCGTGGGGCAGCCCCTTCGCTTTAGCCATTCCGATACGAGAGCAGGCGGGCCCGCGGCCCGACCCGGCTCCACCCTCCGCCGGCGCGTGCCGGCGGGCCGGCCCGGGCGGCGCCCGCATCCAGGCCGGTTTCCGGAGACAACCCGCGCGCGCCCACGGCGCCGCACCCAAGACGCCCCGGCCATCGGGGCAAGGCCGTTTCATGAACACCGCAGTCGATACCGCCCCCCTGGACTCGCCGGACCTGCGCCGGCGCGATTGGCAGACCATCCTGCTCATCGGCGTGGCGCACGCCAGCTCGCATTTCTTCCAGCTGCTGCTGCCTTCCCTCTACGTGTCGCTGGGCCAGGAGTTCGGCCTGGACTTCGCCCGCCTGGGCCTGCTCGTGTCGATGTTCTACGTCGTGTCGGGCGTGGGCCAGGCCTCGTCGGGCTTCGTGGTCGACCGCATCGGCGCGCGTCCGGTGCTGTGGTTCGGGCTGGCCTGCTTCGTGCTGTCGGCCTGCCTGATCGGCTCGGCCAACGGCTACGCGATGCTGATGCTGGCCGCCGTGATCGGCGGCGTGGGCAACTCGATTTTCCATCCGGCCGACTATTCGCTCATCAATCATCGCGTCTCGCCCGCGCGGCTGGGCCACGCGTTTTCGCTGCATGGCCTGACCGGCAACCTGGGCTGGGCGCTCACGCCAGTGTTCATCACCAGCATCACGCTGCTGTCGAACTGGCGCGTGGCGGCCTTCTCCGCGGCCGCGCTGGTGGCGCTGGTGCTGCTCCTGACCGTGCTGGGCCGGCATCTGCTCGGCGGCGACGAGGCCCCGGCCGGCGCGCGCGCGGATGCGCCGCAGGCCCGGCCCGCGGCGCCCTCGGGCTCGGCGCTGCAGACGCTGCGCGACCTGCTGGCGCGCCCGGCGCTGTGGGGCGCGTTCCTGTTCTTCGCCTGCACCTCGGTGGCGCTGTCCTCGGTGCAGAACTACACCATCCCGCTGCTGCAGCAGCTCTACGACGTGTCCAAGGTGGTGGCGAGCTCCGCGCTGTCCGGCTACATGGTGGCCTCGGCGGTCGGCATGGCCGCGGGCGGTTTCCTGGTGTCGGCCACGCCGCGCACCGAGCGCACCGTGACCGCGGCGCTGATCCTCGCGGGCCTCACGCTGGTGGTGCTGGCGCTGGGCTGGGTGCCGTCCACGTTCGCGCCGGCGGTGGTGGCGCTGGCGGGGTTCTGCTCCGGCGTGGCCGCGCCCTCGCGTGACATGCTGATCCGCCGCGTGACGCCCAAGGGCGCCACCGGCTCGGTCTACGGCCTGGTGTATTCGGGCATGGACGTGGGCTCGGCCCTGGGCCCGCTGGGCTTCGGCCTGCTGCTCGACGCCGGCCTGGCCCACGGCCCGTGGGTGGGCGCGGGCATCGCCTTCGCGCTGGCCGCCATCCTGGCCCAGTGGATCGCCATTCAGGCGCGTCGCGCGGCGCCCTGACGCCGCACCGGCCGCGGGCCGGCCCGCATGTGCAACGGCCCCGAATCGCTTCGGGGCCGTTTGTCTTTATTGGCGGGCGATGCGCAGATCCGCCGGCAGGCTCGCGCCCGGCGCGTTGCTGCGCCAGGGGTTGATGTCCAGGCCGCCGCGGCGCGTGTAGCGCGCATACACGGTCAGCCATTCGGGCGCGCAGGCGCGCTGGATGTCGGTGAAGATGCGTTCCACGCAATGCTCGTGGAACTCGGCGTGCTGGCGGAACGACACGATGTACTTGAGCAGCGCGGCACGGTCCAGCGGCCGGCCGCGGTAGCGGATCTGCACGCTGGCCCAGTCGGGCTGGCCGGTGACCGGGCAATTGGACTTCAGCAGGCGCGAGGCCAGCGTTTCCTCGACCACCGTGTCGCCCGCCACGGCCAGCAGCTGCGGCGCCGGCTCGTAGGTGTCGATCTCCACGTCGAGCTTGTCGAGGTAGTCGCCCTCGAGTTCGCCGATGGCGAGCTCGCCGAAGCGCTGCGGCAGGATGAAGTCGAGCGCGACCGGCGCGCCGGCCGCCTGGCTCAGGTCGCGCTCCAGGTGGTCGCGCAGGGCCTGCGCGTTGGGCAGCCGGGCCTGGTTGAAGGAGTTCAGGTAGAGCTTGAACGACTTCGATTCGATGATGTTGGGGCTGTCGGCCGGAATCACGAAGGTGGCCATGGCCACGCGCGGCTTGCCCTTGGCATCCAGCCACGACAGCTCATAGGCATTCCAGATGTCCGCGCCGCGAAACGGCAGCGCCACGCCCAGCGCGAGCGTGGCGCGGTTGCCCGCGCGCGGGATCGGGAACAGCAGCGAGGGATCGTAGGCGGTGGGGTAGGCCACCGAGTGGCCCAGCGGGGCGTTCGAAAGCGACATGAATCGGCGTACGTCAGGGTGAGTCAGACGGCATTGTAGGGCCTGCCAGCGGGGCCCATTTTCCGCATCATGAAACGCTCGTGGCGGCATGCGAAAACGCATGTTGCGCGGCAGCGATCACGCATTTCACGGCAGATAATTTGCTTTTGCAATGCGAAATGGGTTGTGCAAGCTGATGATTTTAAACGAATAAAAAATTCATCTTGTACAAGACCCGGCATCACCTTGCTCTGCAGCATAGGCATAGACTGTTTTCCAACGAGCAACACCCCGCAGCCGCGATCCGGTGATCGGGCAGGCCGCCCGGCACCACACAGGGCAGCCCACCAAGTTTCCTGTTCTTGCAGTCTTTTTTCCTTCTGGAGCACATCATGAGCAAGCGCGAAACCGAAATCCGCAATCTGCAGAAAGCGTGGGCCGAGGACGCCCGCTGGCAAGGCATCAAGCGCGGCTACACCGCCGAAGACGTGGTCCGCCTGCGCGGCTCCGTGGCGGTCGAGCACACGTTGGCCCGCCGCGGCGCCGAGCGCCTGTGGGCCTCGCTGCATGCCGAGCCCTTCGTCAATTCGCTCGGCGCCCTCACGGGCAACCAGGCCATGCAGCAGGTGAAGGCCGGCCTGAAGGCGATCTACCTGTCGGGCTGGCAGGTGGCGGGCGATGCCAACCTGGCCGGCGAGATGTACCCCGACCAGTCGCTCTATCCCGCCAACTCGGTGCCGCAGGTGGTGCGCCGGATCAACAACTCGCTCACCCGCTGCGACCAGATCCAGTGGATGGAAGGCAAGAATCCGGGCGACGAGGGCTACATCGACTACTTCGCGCCCATCGTGGCCGACGCGGAAGCCGGCTTCGGCGGCGTGCTCAACGCCTTCGAGCTGATGAAGGGCATGATCGAGGCGGGCGCCGCCGGCGTGCACTTCGAAGACCAGCTCGCCTCCGTGAAGAAGTGCGGCCACATGGGCGGCAAGGTGCTGGTGCCCACCCGCGAGGCCGTGGCCAAGCTGGTGTCGGCGCGCCTGGCGGCCGACGTGTGCGGCACGCCCACGCTGTTGCTGGCGCGCACCGATGCCGACGCGGCCGACCTGGTGACGAGCGACGTGGACGAGAACGACCGTCCGTTCATCACCGGCGAGCGCACCGTCGAGGGCTTCTTCCGCACCCGCAACGGCATCGACCAGGCGATCTCGCGGGGCCTGGCCTACGCGCCCTATGCCGACCTGATCTGGTGCGAGACCTCCACGCCGAACCTGGACTACGCGCGCCAGTTCGCCGAGGCCGTGCACCGTCAGTTCCCGGGCAAGATGCTGGCCTACAACTGCTCGCCGTCGTTCAACTGGAAGAAGAACATCGACGACGCCACGATCGCCAAGTTCCAGCGCGAGCTGGGCGCGATGGGCTACAAGTTCCAGTTCATCACGCTGGCCGGCTTCCACTCGCTGAACTACGGCATGTTCGAGCTGGCCCACGGCTACGCCCGCCGCCAGATGAGCGCCTTCGTCGAACTGCAACAGAAGGAGTTCGCCGCGGCCGACCTGGGCTTCACCGCGGTCAAGCACCAGCGCGAAGTGGGCACGGGCTACTTCGATGCCGTGACCCAGACCATCGAAGGCGGCCGCTCGTCGACCACCGCGCTCACCGGATCCACCGAAGAGGCGCAGTTCGACCACGGCCACGGCCAGCCGCAGGTGCGCGCCGCCTGAGCAGGGCAGGCGCGGCGCCGGACGCCCATGCGGGCGCCCGGCGCCGCGCAGCAATACGAGCGTTTTTCCGAGTAGTAGGGTGGGTTGGGGGTGCCTTGTCGGAGGGGCACCCCGCTTTTTTCTAGACCGCCGCGTCCAGGCACTCGGCCAGCGGCGGGATCGTCTGCGCCGCCTGCGCCACGGCCTCGGGCGTGACGGGGTCCAGCTGATCGATCTCGGCCAGCACGCGCACCTTGCCGAAGCGCTCGATGGCCTCGCGATTGGACGCGTTGCGCGGACCGCTCATCACCACGCCGGCCACCGGGATGCCGCGCGCGCGCAGCGCCGCCAGGCTCAGCAGCGTGTGGTTGATGGTGCCCAGGCCGCTGCGCGCGGCCAGCACCACCGGCAGGCCCAGCCGCGCGATCAGGTCCAGCATGGTGCTCGTGTCGTCGATCGGCACCAATAGCCCGCCCGCGCCTTCGACCACCAGCGCCCGCCCGGTCTGCGGCAGCGTCAGGCGCGCCATGTCGATCGTCACGCCCTCCAGCGGCGCGGCCGCCCAGGGCGCCAGTGGCGCCTGCAGCGCGTACGCCGGCGCGAGCACGCGGCTGTCGTCGAGGCAGGCCAGCGCACGCACCGTGGCCGTGTCGCCGGGCTCGTCGGCCAGCCCGGTCTGCAGCGGCTTCCAGTAGCTGGCCTCCCAGGCGCGGGTCAGCACGGCCGACACCAGGGTCTTGCCCACGCCGGTGTCGGTGCCGGTCACGAACACACCGGCCGGGCGGTTCTGCCACAGGCCGTAGGCGAGGTCATAGCTCACGTGATTTCCTTGTTGGTTGAAGCGCGCCAGCACGGCGCGCATCTGCGCGGTCGACAGCGGCGCGCGGCCGGCGGCCGGCAGGCAGGCGCCGATCCCCTTCAGACCGCGCACGAACGCCAGCGCGTCGGGGTGGTGCTGGCGGTGGAGCGCGCGTTGCACGCCGCCGCGCAGATGGCGCAGCGCGGTGCCGATGTGTTCGGCGCGAGGGTAGGCGGGCGTCGCGGCGCGCAGGCCCAGCGCCTGGTGCGCGGCGCGCCATTCGAGAAACGTGTCCTGCGCCAGCGTGGCGATCGCCAGCCAGCCGCCGGGCGCGAGCAGTCGGCTCAATCGCGCCAGCCCGGCGTCGAGATCCTCGAACCATTGCACCGCCAGGCTGCTGCACACCAGGTCGTAGCCGCGCGCGTCGCGCAGCGCGTTGGGGTGCTCGCCGTCGAGTTGCGCGTAGCGCACCGTGCCGGGCGGGGGCGCGCGGCGCGCCTGCGCCAGCATGGCCGGCGCGATGTCGGTCAGGGTCCAGTCGGCGGGGCCGATCCGCGCGGCGAGGGCGCGCGTGAACAGGCCGGTGCCGCAGCCGATCTCCAGGATGCGCGGCCGCGCGGGCAGGGGCCGCGCCGCGATGCGCTGCGCCAGCGCGGCGGCCGCGTGGCGCTGCGCCAGGGCGTGGCTTTCGTAGTCGGGGGCGGCGGCGCCGAAGCGGCCCGCGACGTCTTGCGGCCGCGCCATCAGGGCGTTGCGGCGACGAAGTCGCGGATCTGTTGCGCGCACCACGCCGGGTCGGCCAGCGGCAGCAGGTGGCCGCCCGGATGCCAGCGCGTGTCGCGCACGGCCGTCGCGCGCGACAGGGCCGGCGGCGCGATCGGATCGGTTTCGCCCGCGAGCAGCAGCGTGGGCAGCGGCAGCGCCGCCAGCGTGGCGCGCAGGTCGGCGTCGCGCAGGCGTTGCAGCCCGTGTGCCAGCCGCTGCGGCTCGGGCGGGCCGGCGGCCGGGGCCGCGCCGCAGCGCGCGCGGAAGTCGTCGACCACGGCCTGCGGCTCGCGCGCCAGCCGGCTCAGCATGCGCTCGAGCATGCGCGCCGGCACGCCGTCGGGGTGGTCGGGGGCGGCGCAAAAGCGGCCGAAGCCATTGATCAGCACGAGGTGAGTGCAGCCGGCGGGCAGGGCGGTCAGCAGATCCAGCCCGCCCTGCGAATGGCCGATGGCGATGACGGCAGCGCCGGCCGGTTCTTCGGGTGCCGGAGCGCGGACCGGGCCGGCCGGGTCTGCCCGCGCGGCGCCGGGCGGCGCGAGGGCGGGCAGGGCGCCGACCGGCGCGCCGAAGTAGCCGGCCTCGCCGCGATGCGCGCGCGCGCCGGGCAGGCGGGCGCAGAGCGCGTCCCACACGCTGGCATCGAAGCCCCAGCCATGCGCCAGGATCAGCGTGGCCTTCATGCGCGGGCTCCGCGCAGCGCGGGCAGCACCTGCTCGAGCGCCGCGATCAGCGTGTCGATGTCGGCGGACGTGTGCGCGGCCGAGAGCGCCAGCCGCAGCCGGCTGGTGCCGGCCGGCACCGTGGGCGGGCGGATCGCGATCGCCAGGCAGCCGTGTTCCTGCAGCGCGCGGCTGGCGCGCAGCGCGGCCTCGGCGTCGCCCAGCAACGCGGGCACGATCTGCGTGGTCGAACCCGCGCAATCGATGCCCATGCGCGCCAATGCGTCGCGCACGCGCCGCGCGCTGGCCTGCAGGTGGGCACGCTCGGCGTCCATCCCGGGCACCAGGTCCAGCGCCGCATCGATCGCCCCGAGCACGGCGGGCGGCAACGCGGTGGTGTAGATCAGGCCCGAGCACGTGTTCACCAGGTAGTCGCACAGCGCGCGCGATCCCGCGACGTAGGCGCCGAAGCCGCCGAGCGCCTTGCTGAAGGTGCCCATGATGAGATCCACGCCGCCGGACGCCGTGCCGGCCAGGCCCATGCCGCGCGGTCCCAGCACGCCGGTGGCGTGCGCCTCGTCGAGCATCAGGAAGGCGTCGTGCTCGCGCGCCAGCGCGGCCAGGCGCGGCACGTCGGCCTGGTCGCCGTCCATGCTGAACACGCTTTCGGTCACGATGAAGCGGGCACCGGGTTCGCCCGCGCGCGCCGCCAGCTGCGCCTCGAGATGCGCCAGGTCGTTGTGGCGGTAGCGCAGCTGGCGCACGCCGGCCGCCTGGCAGCCGTGATGCAGGCTGGCATGATTGAGGCGGTCGGTGTGCACCTGCGGCGCGCCCTGGCCCGCCACGGCCTGCATCAACGCGGGCAGCACGGCGGCGTTGGCCTGCCAGCCCGAGGCGAACAACAGCGCGGCCTCGGTGCCCTTGAGCGCGGCCAGTCTGGCCTCGATCCGGTGGTGCGCCTCGAGCGAGCCGCACACCAGGCGCGAGGCGCGCGCGCCGGTGCCCCAGCGCGACGTGAATTCGCGCGCGCGCTCGATCAGCAGCGGATGGTGTGCCAGCCCGAGATAGTCGTTGCTGGAGAAATTCAGCAGCGTGGCCGAGCCGTAGCGGGCCCGGCCCGCGGCAGCGGGGGCGGCAGGCCGCAGTACGCGGCGCATCTGGCGCGCGTCGGCGCGGGCCAGATGATCCTGGAAGACGGAGTCGAGCTTGGACATGAACAGACGCAGCGGGGCGGCCCGTCGTGCGGACCGCTAGAATGCGGGCCATTGTAGAGGAGCCCGGCGCGTCGTCCATGACGCGTCGTGGGTCCCGTCCGAACTGCGAGAAAGGAGGGTCCATGTCGACCGACGAGCGACCGGAGTGGATGAAATCGGGCATGCCCCACATCTGGCTGCCCTATGCCCAGATGAAGACGGCGGCCGAGCCGCTGCCGGTGGTCGGCAGCGCGGGCAGCACGCTGACCCTGGCCGATGGCCGCACCCTGATCGACGGCGTGTCGTCGTGGTGGACCGCCTGCCATGGCTATAACCATCCGCACATCGCGGCAGCGGTGCACGCGCAGCTCGAGGCCATGCCGCACGTGATGTTCGGCGGCCTGACGCACGAGCCCGCGCTGCGCCTGGCGCGCCGCCTGTGCGAGCGGCTCGGCCCGGGGCTGGACCGGGTGTTCTACACCGATTCGGGCTCCGTGGCGGTCGAGGTGGCGATGAAGATGGCGCTGCAATACTGGCTCAACCAGGGCGAGCGCCAGCGCAGCCGCTTCGTCGCGTTTCGCGGCGGCTATCACGGCGACACGTTCGGCACGATGGCGGTCTGCGATCCGGACGAGGGCATGCATCGCATGTTCGGCGGCATGCTGGCGCAGCACGACATCCTGGCGCTGCCGCTGGACGAGGCCGACGACGCCGCGCTCGAGGCGCACCTGCGCACGCACGCGCATGCGCTGGCCGGCATCATCGTGGAGCCGCTGGTGCAGGGCGCGGGCGGCATGCTGCTGCATCCGCCGCGCGTGCTGGCCCGCCTGCGCGAGCTGGCCGACCGGCATGGGCTGCTGCTGATCTTCGACGAGATCTTCACCGGCTTCGGCCGCACCGGCACGATGTTCGCGTTCGAGCAGGCGGGCGTGAAGCCCGACATCATCACCCTTTCGAAGGCCCTGACCGGCGGCACGCTGCCGCTCGCCGCCACCGTGGCGAGCGCGCGGGTGTTCGACGCCTTCTGGTCCGACGACCCGACGCATGCGCTGATGCATGGGCCGACCTTCATGGGCAACGCGCTGGCGTGCGCGGCCGCGAATGCCTCGCTCGATTTGTTCGAGCAGGAGCCGCGGCTGGCCCAGGTGGCCGCCATCGAAGCGGCGCTGCGCGCGGGCCTGGCGCCGCTCGCCGCGCTGCCGTGGGTGCGCGCGGTGCGGGTGCTGGGCGCCATCGGCGCGGTCGAGCTCGATGGCATCGCCGACCGGGACGGCCTGCGGCGCCGCCTGGTCGAGGCCGGCGTGTGGGTGCGGCCATTCGGCAACATCGTCTACCTGACGCCCGCCTTCACCATCGCGCCGCAGGCCCTGCAGACGCTGCTGGCGGCGGTGGGCGAGGTGCTGGGCGCGCAGCGGCCCTGAGCGGCCGGCGGGCTTGACGCAGATCAAGCCGGGCGGCGGGCGGGGGCGCTACGCTCGCCCCCATGACCACGACTCCGTCCGCCGACGGCATGGCGGCCGCGCGCCGGCCCGCCGCCTCCATCTTCGCGCAGCCGGCTGCGCTCGCGCCCGCCGAGCGTCAGGTGCGGCGTCACGCGCTGGCGCGCCTGGGCGTGTCCTGGCTGGTGATGATGCAGGTGATGATGCTGGCCTGGCCCGGCTACCTGCGCGGCCAGGCCATGCCCGACGACGCCGCCTTCACGCTCGATCGCGCCATCGTGCTGATGAACTGGGCCAGCCTGGTGCTGACCGTGCCGGTGGTGCTGTATTGCGCCTGGCCCCTGTGGCGCGGCGCGTGGGCCAGCCTGCGGCAGGCGCGCGCCGGCATGGACGTGCCGGTGGCGCTCGGCATCGTCGGCGCCTTCCTGCCGAGCGCCTGGGCCACGTGGCGCCAGGCCGGCGAGGTCTATTTCGATTCGGTCACCATGTTCGTCGCCTTTCTGCTGGCGGCGCGCTACCTGGAGCTGTGCGCGCGCCAGCGCGTGGGGGGCGCGGATGCCGCGGCCCTCGGCGCCGCGCGGGATGGTGCCGCGCTGGATAGCGCCGCGCTGGACAGCGCCGCGCTGGACAGCGCCGCCCTGGCGCAACGGGCCGACCGCGTGGCCGCGCGCTTCGTCACCCTGCAGGTGCTGCTGGCGTTGCTGGCCGGCGCGGGCTGGGCCTGGGTCGAACCCGCGCACGCGGTGCCCGTGATGGTGGCTTTGCTGGTGATGAGCTGTCCGTGTGCCATGGCCATGGCGGTGCCGGCCACGCTGGCCGCGGCACGGGCCGCGCTGTTGCAGGCCGAACGCGACGGCGATGCCGCCGCGCTGCACGCCATTCCCCTGCGGGCGCGGCGCATCGCCCTGCAGAATCTGTATGGCTCGTTGATCTGGCACCTCCTGATGGTGCCGCCCGCGCTGGTGGGCTGGGTCACGCCCTGGCTGGCGGCGCTCGCCATGCTGCTGTCCACCGTCGCGGTGGCGCTCAACGCCTGGCGCCTGGCGCGCCGCCGCGCGCCGCGGGCGGCGGCCCCTTTGGCGCAGGCCTCCTGAGGCGCGCCATGGACATTCTCTATCTGCTCCTGCCGGTGTCGCTGATCTTCGTGCTGGCGATCGGCGTCGCGCTGTGGTGGGCGGTGTTCAACGGGCAGTTCGACGACAGCGAAAACGAAGGCTTGTCGATCCTGCGCGACAAGGACGTCTGAAAGTTCCGCATCGCTTCCGTGCCGCTTGATTTGCATCAAGCCCCCTCGACCGGCCCGCGCGCATCATCCGATTCGTAAATGAACGTTTCGATGTTCCGGTTTCTTGAGGGGAAGTCTGATGAGCGATGGCACTGTCCGCGCGCAGGACGAAGCGGCGCCGCATGAACAATTCAACTACACGGTGGTGCGCCAGTTCGCGCTGATGACCATCGTGTGGGGCATCGTCGGCATGTCCGTCGGTGTATTGATCGCGGCGCAACTGATCTGGCCGCAATTGAATTTCGACACCGCATGGCTGAGCTACGGCCGCCTGCGCCCGCTGCATACCAACGCGGTGATCTTCGCGTTCGGCGGCAGCGCCCTGTTCGCCACCTCGTACTACGTGGTGCAGCGGACCTGTCAGGTGCGCCTGTTCTGTGCGCCGCTGGCCGCCTTCACCTTCTGGGGCTGGCAACTCGTGATCGTGGCCGCGGCCATCACGCTGCCGCTGGGCATCACGAGCAGCAAGGAATACGCCGAGCTCGAGTGGCCCATCGACATCCTGATCACCGCGGTGTGGGTGGCCTACGCGGTGGTGTTCTTCGGCACCATCGTCAAGCGCCGGGTGCGCCACATCTACGTGGCCAACTGGTTCTTCGGCTCCTACATCCTGACGATCGCCGTCCTGCACATCTTCAACAACATCGAAATGCCGGTGTCGCTGTGGAAGTCGTATTCGGCCTACGCGGGCGTGCAGGACGCAATGGTGCAGTGGTGGTATGGCCACAACGCCGTGGGCTTCTTCCTGACCACGAGCTTCCTGGGCATGATGTATTACTTCGTGCCCAAGCAGGCCGGCCGCCCGATCTACTCGTACCGCCTGTCGATCGTGCACTTCTGGGCGCTGGCGTTCACCTACATGTGGGCCGGCCCGCATCACCTGCTCTACACCTCGCTGCCCGACTGGACCCAGTCGCTCGGCATGACCTTCTCGCTGATCCTGCTGGCGCCGTCGTGGGGCGGCATGATCAACGGCATCATGACGCTGCAGGGCGCCTGGCACAAGCTGCGCACCGACCCGATCCTGAAGTTCCTGGTCACCGCGCTGTCGTTCTACGGCATGTCGACCTTCGAGGGTTCGATGATGTCGATCCGCACCGTCAACTCGCTGTCGCACTACACCGACTGGACCATCGGCCACGTGCATTCGGGCTCGCTCGGCTGGGTCGCGATGATCACCTTCGGTTCGCTCTATTACCTGATCCCGCGTCTCTACGGCCGCGAGCGCATGTACAGCGTGCGCGCCATCGAGCTGCACTTCTGGCTCGCCACCGTCGGCGTGGTGCTCTACATCGCCGCGATGTGGACGGCCGGCGTGCAGCAGGGCCTGATGTGGCGCGACATGGGGGCCGACGGCCTGCCGGTCTACAGCTTCGTCGAGGAGCTCAAGACGCGCGTGCCGTATTACCTGATCCGTGTCATGGGCGGCGCGCTGTATCTCGCCGGCATGTGGGTGATGGCCTGGAACGTCTGGCGCACCGTGCGCGGCGAGCGCCCGGTCAATCCGGTGGTGCCGCCCGTTCCGCTCACCGCGCCGAGCCCGGTGGCGGCCCCCGCGCCCGCGACGGCCTGAAGGAGACGCCGACATGAGCCAACCACAATCCAAGCCGCGTTTCTTCTCGCACCAGACCCTCGAACGCAACATCGGCCTGATGATCATCGCCAGCATCCTGGTGGTGTCGTTCGCCGGCCTGGTGCAGATCGTGCCGCTGTTCTTCCAGCACTCGACCACCAATGCGGCGCCCGGCGTGAAGCCGTACGAGGCGCTGACCCTGATCGGCCGCGACATCTACATCCGCGAAGGCTGTGTGGGCTGTCACTCGCAGCAGGTGCGCATGCTGCAATCGGAGGTGCAGCGCTACGGCGCCTACTCGCTGTCGTCGGAGTCGGTGTTCGACCATCCGTTCCTGTGGGGCTCCAAGCGCACCGGCCCCGATCTCGCACGCGTGGGCGAGCGCTACACGGACGAATGGCACCGCATCCATCTGCGCGATCCGCGCGCCGCGGTGCCCGAGTCCAACATGCCCGCCTATCCCTGGCTGCAGCATGCGAGCGTGGCGCAGGCCGACGTGCAGGACCGCATGCGTGCGCTGCGCCGTCTGGGCGTGCCCTACGACGACGCCACCATCGAGGCCGCGCCCGCGGCGCTGGCCGGCAAGACCGAGGAAGACGCGCTGATCGCATACCTGCAGGGGCTCGGCGTGGCCGCGCGCCGGCAGGCGGCCGCGGCGGCGGCCGCAGCGGCCACGCCCGCAGCCGGTACGCCCGCAGCCGGTACGCCCGCTGCCGGTACGCCCGCTGCCGGTACTGCTGCCAAGGAGTGACGCGATGCTGATGCTTTCGAGTGTGATCACGGCCCTGTCGATGGCGACGTTCCTGGGCATCGTGTGGTGGGCGTGGTCGCGTCACCGCCAGCCCGCCAACGCCGCGTCGGCCCTGCTGCCGTTTGCCTTGCCGGACGAGGGCGCTGAAGCCGCGCCGGCCCAACCCAATGTGTCGGGGACGCCATGAGCGATTTCGTCAACGGTTTCTGGAGCTACTTCATCGGCATCATCGCCGTGGGTGGCATCGTGTGGTGCCTGTGGCTGCTGTACACGCAGCGCCGCTGGCTGGGCGAACGCCCGGCCGCGGGCCAGGTCGAGGACACCGGCCATGTGTGGGACGGCGACCTGACCGAGCTCAACAATCCGGTGCCGCGCTGGTGGACCTGGATGTACCTGCTGCTCTGTGTCTTCGCGCTCGCCTACCTGGTGCTGTTTCCGGGCCTGGGCGAGTACAAGGGCGTGCTGGGCTACACCACCGCCGGCGAGGTGGCGCAGCAGCAGGAGGCGCAGCGCGAGGCGGTGCGGCCGCTGTATGCGCGCTTCGAAGGCATGAGCGTGCCCGAGCTGGCCGGCGACATCCCGGCGCGCGAGGTGGGCCAGCGGCTCTTCCTCAGCACCTGCTCGCAGTGCCACGGCTCGGATGCGCGCGGCGCGCCCGGCTTCCCCAATCTCACCGACGGCGACTGGCTGCATGGCGGCACGCCCGAGGCGATCGAGACCACCATCCGCGACGGCCGTCACGGCATCATGCCGCCCTGGGGCAGCGTGGTCGACGTGCGCATGGCTACCGACATCGCGCATTACGTGCGCTCGCTGTCGGGCCTGGCGTCCGACCCGGTGAGGGTGTTCCGCGGCAAGCGCGAGTTCGGCAACTACTGCGTCGCCTGTCATGGCGTGGATGGCAAGGGCAACCAGGCGCTGGGCGCGCCCAACCTGACCGACGCGGTGTGGCTGTACGGCAGCTCGGAGGCCGCCATCGTGCGCACCATCCGCGAAGGCCGCAACAACCAGATGCCGGCCCACAAGGACGTGCTCACGCCCGAGCAGATCCGGCTGCTGACCGCCTGGGTGTGGGGGCTGTCGAACCAGCCCGGCGCCCAGGCCGGCGTCGCTTCCGCGGAGGCTCGCCAATGAGCGACTCTCCTCTGATGATGCCTGCCGACGTGGCTGCAATCGCGGGCGACGCCGTCCGCACGGGCCTGCGCCCGCGCGGCGATGCCGCGGCCGACGCCGTCGTGGCCGAGGGGCCGGTGTGCCGGCTGCTGCTGGCACGCACCGCGTGCGCGTGGGGTCTGATGCCGGCCGCGTCCGCCGTGGCCCTGGCGCTGTCATGACGCAGCGCGCCGTTTCCCCCCCGCCCGACGCCGCCACGGCAAGTGCGGCGGCAAGTGCGGCGGCAAGTGCGGCCGCACCGGGGCTGCCGCCCGCCGGTGCCCCGGCCGAGCCGCCCCCCGGGCTGTGGCGTCCGGCGCCGCCACCCGCCAACTCGGTCGAGAGCCGGCTGGCGGAGGTGCGCATCAAGGTCTACCCCCGCTCGGTGAGCGGCACGTTCGCGCACTGGCGCATCGTGTTCGTGGTCCTGACCCAGCTGATCTTCTACGGCCTGCCGTGGGTGCAGTGGGAGGGGCGCCAGGCCGTGCTGTTCGACCTCGGCGCGCGCAAGTTCTATCTGTTCGGCCTGGTGCTGTGGCCGCAGGACGTGGTGTACCTGGCGGTGCTGCTGGTGATCAGCGCGCTGGCGCTGTTTCTGTTCACGGCGGTGGCCGGCCGGCTGTTCTGCGGCTATGCCTGTCCGCAGACGGTCTATACCGAGATCTTCATGTGGATCGAGCGCCGCATCGAGGGCGATCGCATCGCCCGCATCCGGCTCGACGAATCGCCCTGGACGGCGCGCAAGATCCGGCTCAAGGTCGGCAAGCACGCGCTCTGGATCCTGCTCGCCTGGTGGACCGGCTCGACCTTCATCGGCTACTTCGCGCCGATCCGCGACCTGGGCCACCAGCTGTTCACGCTGCAGCTCGGCGCATGGCAGTGGTTCTGGATGCTGTTCTACGGCTTTGCCACCTGGGGCAACGCGGGCTTCATGCGCGAGCAGGTGTGCAAGTACATGTGCCCCTACGCCCGCTTCCAGAGCGTGATGGTCGACCGCGACACCTTCGTGGTCACGTACGACCGCGTGCGGGGCGAGCCGCGCGGCGGCCGCTCGCGCAAGATCGACCATCGCGGCGCCGGCATGGGCGACTGCGTGGATTGCAGCCTCTGCGTGCAGGTCTGCCCGACCGGCATCGACATCCGCGACGGCCTGCAATACATGTGCATCGGTTGCGGCGCGTGCATCGACGCGTGCAACCAGGTCATGGCCAAGATGCAGTATCCCGCCGGCCTGATTCGCTACACCTCCGAGCGTGCCATCGACGACGGGCTCGACGCGCGCGCCGCGCGGCGGCGCCTGTGGCGTCCGCGCATCCTGATCTATGGCGGCCTGGTGCTGCTGTTGGTGTTCGGCCTGCTGAGCAGCCTGGCCGTGCGCAGCCCCTTGCGGGTAGACGTCATCCGCGACCGCGGCGTGCTGGCGCGCGAGGTGCCCGGCGGCCAGATCGAAAACATCTACCGGCTGCAGTTCATCAACACTTCCGACGAAGCGTTGCGCCTGCAACTGTCTGCCAGCGGCCTGCCGGGCCTGAGCGTGCGCACCATGCCGTCCGAGAGCGCCGACGTGCGGGTGCCTGCCGCGAGCAATCTGCTGGTGCCGGTCGTGGTGCGGGCGCCGCTGGACGCCGCCGCGCCCGGCTCGCATCCCATCCGCTTCGAGATGCGCAGCGTCGAGGGCAGCGCGGGACCGCAGCTCGACCTGAACGAAGCGGCCAGCTTCTACCTGCCGCAATGAACCCCGAGGAGAACCCCTCCATGACGACGCCTCAAGACGTGCGCCCCTGGTGGCGCGAACCCTGGCCCTGGATCCTGATGGCGGGCCCCGCGGCCGCGCTGGTGGGCTGCATCGTCACCATCGTCCTGGCCTACACCTGGCACCCCGACACGCCCATCACCGAAGGCGCCGTGCGGCGCGGGCTGGTGGTGGAGAAGGCGCCCGACGCGGCGCATCCGGCCGCGGCCGTGCCGGCGCCGCGCCGGCCCTGAAGGAGAGACGCGCATGCGCCTGCGGGCACGTACCCTGATGTGGATTCTGTGGCCGGCCTTCATGGCCGCGGCGGCGGGCAGCGCGCTGGTCTTCGCGCTGGTGGACCCGCTCGACGTCGCCGTGCTGGGCCGGGCCGTCACCGGCCGCATGGGCTTTTACTCGGTGTTCTTCCTGGTGTCGTGGGCGATCACGACGGGCGCGTGCGCGCTCACGGCCTGGTTGCTGCCGGCGCGCGAGCCCGACGAGGAGTACGAAGACTAGGGCGGCGCGCGTGGCGCTCGCGCCACAAAAATCACTTGCGATTAAATAGCGCGCTATATAAAATGGCTTCCATCATGAACACCAAGGTCGATCCCAAACCCGCCAGCCGTACGCGCGGCAGCCAGGCCCAGAGCGGGCCCGATACGCTGTTGCTCGACGACCAGCTGTGCTTTGCCCTGCACTCCACCGTGCTGGCGATGAACAAGCTGTATCGCAAGCTGCTGGCCCGTCTGGAGCTGACCTATCCGCAATACCTGGTGATGATGGTGCTCTGGGAGCGCGATGGCGTGAGCCTTTCCGATATCGGCAAGCGCCTGTTCCTGGATTCGGCCACGCTCACGCCCCTGCTCAAGCGGATGGAATCCGCCGGGCTGCTCAAGCGGGTGCGGGCCGAAGACGACGAGCGCCACATCGTCATCACGCTCACGCCGGCGGGCAGGGCATTGCGCGCCAAGGCCACCCAGGTTCCGACCGAGGTGGGCTGCGCGCTGGCCTGCCCCGTGGAGGAACTCGCGCAGCTCAAGCAGCAGCTCGAGTCCCTGCGCGACCGGATGGCCGGGTATGTGGAGTGATGTTCGTGTTTTTTCGTGGCCCAAATATATAGTGCGCTATTTAATCGTTTGCGATAGTATTTGTTCCACAGCCGTTCCGCGTTACTCAACCTTCATAGCGTCGTACCCAATCTTTCAGGAGTTTCACCATGTCGATCGAAAAAGTCCTCTACACCGCCCACGCCAAAGCCACCGGTGGCCGTGACGGCCGCGCCGTGTCCTCCGACAACGTGCTGGACGTGCGCCTGACCACCCCGCGCGAACTGGGTGGCGCCGGCGGCGATGGCACCAACCCCGAGCAGCTGTTCGCGGCCGGCTACTCGGCCTGCTTCCTGGGCGCGCTGAAGTTCGTGGCCGGCAAGGAAAAGATCGCGCTGGGCAATGACGTGTCGATCGAAGGCGCGGTCGGCATCGGCGCCATCCCCACCGGCTTCGGCATCGAAGTCGAACTGAAGATCTCGCTGCCGGGCCTGGATCGCGCCGTGGCCGAGTCGCTGGTCGAGAAGGCCCACATCGTGTGCCCGTACTCGAACGCCACCCGTGGCAACATCGACGTCACGCTGACGCTGGTGTAATCGCGCCGCGCGCATGAATGACAACGGGCCGCGCAAGCGGCCCGTTGTCATTGCGGCAGGCGGTGGGGCTCAGCCGTAGGTCTGGGCCGGCACCGCGCGCACGAACGGGCCATAGCCCGGCTGGGTGTCCGGCGCGGCGCCGCGCGTCATGATGACGGGCGTCTCGTCGGTGGCGAAGCCGCGCGCGCGCAGCGCGTCGGCCAGCGTGGTCTGGGCCGGCGCCAGGTCGATGCGCAGCGCGGTGCAGCCCGGCTGACGGGCCGCGGAGCGCGCGACCGACTCGATCAGCGCCAGCGCGTCTTCGTCGTTGCGGGCGATCACCGGGCCGATGACGGTGAGCGGGCCCTGCGGCACGCCGAGCGCGTAGCCGCTGGGCGCGCCGCCGGAGTCGAGCGCCAGGAAGGCGCTGTGGGCCTGGGCGCGGCGCGCCAGCACCAGCGCGGCACGGCGCGCGCCGGTGGCGGCCGCGTCGAGCGCCTCGAGCGTGGCGTTGTCGTCGGGGCGGGCGGGCAGGATGCGGTCGGCCGGTGCGGCCGGCGCGCCGGCATACCAGTCGAGGCCGTCGAGCGGGGCACTCATTTTCTCGATGCGGCCGGTGGCCTGGTAGCCCAGCGCGGCATAGAGCGGTTCGCCGGCCTCGGTGGCGATCAGGCTGACCGGGCGGCCCTCGGGCAGCGTCTGGTGCAGCATCTCCATCAGCGCGCGGCCGATGCCGCGACGCTGCCAGTCGGGCAGGATCATGATGGCGCCGATGGCGGCATAGCTGCCGAAATCGAAGGCGCCGCCGGCGGCGATCAGGGCCGGCTCGCCGGATTGGCCGCGCACGCCGAACAGTCTGCCGGCGGCAAGCTGGCTGGCGAAGTCGGCGGCGGAGAAGCGCCAGTCGACCGCGCGGCTCAATGCCACCAGCGCGTCGGTGTCGGCCGCGCTCAGTTCCTCGAAGCGAAATTGTGTCATGGGATAGAAGAGGGGGCGGCGCCAGAGTCGGCCGCCCCGGCATTCTAACGGGTCCGTGTGACGCGCGGATTGGCCGGGCTAATTGCAACGGATAGTTCGACGTGAGTGAACAATTGCGCTGCGACGTTTCGTTAGAATCCCTGGTTGAACTCTCCAAAAGGGGTCTGCGTGCAGACTGATTCCGTTATTTCCGTGCAGGGTCTGTCCAAGACCTATGCCTCCGGCCACCAGGCGCTCAAGCAGATCGACCTGGAAATCCGCCGCGGCGAGATCTTCGCCCTGCTGGGGCCCAACGGCGCCGGCAAGACCACCCTGATCAGCATCATCTGCGGCATCGTGAACGCGAGCGGGGGCCGCGTGCTGGCCGACGGCCACGACAACGTCACCGACTACCGCGCCGCGCGCGATGCGATCGGCCTGGTGCCGCAGGAAATCACCACCGACGTGTTCGAGACGGTCTGGAACACGGTGTCCTTCTCGCGCGGCCTGTTCGGCAAGCGTGCCAATCCGGCCCACATCGAGCGCGTGCTGCGCGACCTGTCGCTGTGGGACAAGAAGGACAGCCGCATCATGGCCCTGTCGGGTGGCATGAAGCGGCGCGTGATGATCGCCAAGGCGCTCTCGCACGAGCCGCGCATCCTGTTCCTCGACGAGCCCACCGCCGGCGTCGACGTGGAGCTGCGCCGCGGCATGTGGGACATGGTGCGGCGCCTGCGCGAGCAGGGCGTGACCATCATCCTCACCACGCACTACATCGAGGAGGCGCAGGAAATGGCCGACCGGGTGGGCGTGATCCGCAAGGGCGAGATCATCCTGGTGGAAGAGACGCGCAAGCTGATGCAGAAGCTGGGCAAGAAGCAGCTGCGCCTGGCGCTCGCCGCGCCGCTGGCGGCCGTGCCCGCCGCGCTCGCCGATTTCGCCCTGGAGCTGTCGGCCGACGGCCGCGAGCTGGTCTACACCTACGATACGCAGCGCGACGCGGGCGCGCTGATGCGGCTGCTGCGCGAGATCGACCAGCAGGGCATCGCCTACTCCGATTTGTCGTCGTCCGAGAGCTCGCTCGAGGACATCTTCGTCAGCCTGGTACACGAACAATCATGAACTGGTACGGCATCCGCGCCATCTACAGCTTTGAAATGGCCCGCGCCTGGCGCACGCTCATGCAGAGCGTCGCCTCGCCGGTGATCTCCACCTCGCTCTATTTCGTGGTGTTCGGTTCGGCCATCGGTTCGCACATGGTGCAGATCGGGGGCGTGAGCTACGGCGCCTTCATCGTGCCCGGCATGATCATGCTGTCGCTGCTGACGCAGAGCGTGGCGAACGCCTCGTTCGGCATCTACATGCCACGCTTCTCGGGCACCATCTACGAGATCCACTCGGCGCCGATCTCCTACGTGGAGGTGGTGGCCGGCTACGTGGGGGCGGCCGCGACCAAGAGCATCATGCTGGGCCTCATCATGCTGGCCACCGCGCGGCTGTTCGTCGACTTCAGCATCGCGCACCCGATCTTCATGCTGGCGTTCCTGGTGCTGACCGCGATCACGTTCAGCCTGTTCGGCTTCATCATCGGCGTCTGGGCCGACAACTTCGAGAAGCTGCAGATCATTCCGCTGATGATCATCACGCCGCTGACCTTCCTGGGCGGCACCTTCTACTCGATCCAGATGCTGCCGCCGTTCTGGCAGAAGGTCACGCTGGCCAACCCGGTGGTCTACCTGGTGAGCGGCTTCCGCTGGAGCTTCTACGGCGTGTCGGATGTGAACGTGGGCGTGAGCATCGGCATGACGCTGCTGTTCCTGACCGTCTGCGTGCTCACGGTGCGCTGGATCTTCAAGACGGGCTACCGGCTCAAGAGCTGAGCGCGCGGGCGGGGCCGGCCGGCCCCGCCGCGATCGGGCACCGGCTCAGGCGGTGGCCGGGATCTGGAGGGCGGCGTCGTGGAACTGCCGCGCCGGCATCGGCTTGCCGAGCAGAAAGCCCTGCAGCGAGTCGCAGCCGAGTTCGGTCAGGAAGTGCTGCTGGGCCGCCGTCTCCACGCCTTCGGCCACGATCTTCAGATTGAGTTTCTGGCCCAGCGCGATGATGGCCGAGACGATGGCCGCGTCTTCCTGGTCGTGTTCGAGCTGGCTGATGAAGCCGCGATCGATCTTGAGCTCGGAGGCGGGCAGGCGCTTGAGGTAGAGCAGGCTCGAATAGCCGGTGCCGAAGTCGTCGATGGAAATCGACACGCCCAGGTCGGAGAGCTCGCGCAGCACCGCCAGGCTGGCCTCGGCATCGCGCATGGCCGTGGTCTCGGTGATTTCGATGGCCAGGCAGGCCGGCGGCAGGTCGTAGCGCTCGAGCGTGCCGCGGATGCTGTCCACCAGGTCGACCTGCGAGAACTGCAGCGCCGACAGATTGACCGCCACGGTCCAGTCGGTGTGGCCCGCGGTGCGCCATTCGCGCATCTGGCGGCAGGCTTCGTCCAGCACCCATTCGCCGATCGAGAAGATCAGGCCGGTGCGCTCGGCGATGGGAATGAACACGCCCGGCGCGATCAGGCCGCGCTGAGGGTGGTTCCAGCGCAGCAGGGCTTCGGCGCCCACGATGGGGCCTGCCGGCGCCACGAACTTGGGCTGGTAATAGAGCTCGAACTCGCCACGCGCGCGCGCCTGCCGCAGGTCCTGCAGCAGTTGCAGCTGCTCGCGCGCGTCTTCGTTCATCGAGGGCTCGAAGAAGCTGTAGCGGCGGCCGCTGCCCAGGCGCTTGGCGTGGTACATCGCCGCGTCGGCCTGCGTGAGCAGGGTGTGGTGCTCGCTGGCGTCGTTGGGATAGATCGCGATGCCCACGCTGGCCGCCACCGTGACCTCCTGGCCCAGCACTTCGGCGGGCCGGCCCAGCAGGTCGATCAGGCGTTCGGCGAGGTTGGCCGCGTCGGTGGGTTCGACCACGTCGGCCACCACCACGAATTCGTCGCCGCCCAGGCGCGCCACGCAGTCCTGCGCCCGCAGACCCTCCTTGATGCGCTCGGCCAGGACCTGCAGCAGCAGGTCGCCGGCCTGGTGGCCGTAGGCGTCGTTCACGGCCTTGAAGCCGTCGAGGTCGAGAAACAGCACGGCGAAATGGCCGCGGTTGTCGCGCGCGCGTCCGATCGCCTGCTTGAGGCGTTCTTCGAGCAGGGCCCGGTTGGGCAGCTGGGTGAGCGCGTCGTGCAGCGCCATGTGCACCAGCTCCTGGTTGGCCTCTGCCAGCGAGGAGGCCAGCGCCGAGGTGCGGGCTTCGAGGCGGGTGTCGAGCACGGCCACGACCAGCGCGATCGCCAGCACGCTGAGCGTGACCGCCGTGACCGACACGGCCAGCCAGCCGGCGCTTATTCCGCTGTTGGCGGCCAGGCAGATGCTGTCGGGCGCGAAGCGCGCGGCCGCCATGCCGGTGTAGTGCATGCCGACGATGGCCACGCCCATCACGACCGCGGCGCAGAGCCGGTAGGCGGGGGCGCCCGGACGGTTGTGGCGCAGCACGTGCGTGATCCAGAGGGCGGCGCCCGAGGCCAGCACGGCCACCACCACCGACAGCGCGAACAGCAGCGGCGAGTACTCGATGGCCGGATACATGCGCATGGCGGCCATGCCGACGTAGTGCATGGCGGCGATGCCCGCGCCCATCAGCAGCGCGGCGCCCATCAGGCGGCCGGTGGGAAGCTCGGGCTGGGTCACGACCCACAGCGCGAAGATCGAGCAGACGATCGCGATGCCGAGCGAGAGCAGGGTGAGGTCGAGGTCGTAGCCCAGCGGCACCGGCAGGCTGAACGCGAGCATGCCGACGAAGTGCATCGACCACACCCCCAGGCCCATGGCGCAGGCGCCGCCCACCAGCCAGCAGCGCGATGCCCATCCCTGGGCGGCCGCCACGCGGCTTGCCATGCCCAGGGCGGTGTAGGACGCCAGGATTGCCACCATCAGCGACACCAGCACCAACGTGGCGTCGTAGTTACCAACAAGCATTGAAAGCCTCAGCGGTGTGCGGCGCAACGGGCCGGGCACAAGGGGGGAGGGAAGAGTCGGGGTGTCCGGGGCAGGCTTGCGAGCCCATTGGCTAACGGGCCTATCGACTCACGCGCCTGCTGACGCACGAGCCTGCTGACTCACGAGTCGCCAGGGCGCCGGACAGGACGGCAAGGGTAGCCTATTTCAAAATATTCCGCGATGCGTGAAACCCTGCCGGATGGCGCGATGGCCGCAGCGTCGGCGCGCGGCTGTTGCGGCGATCCCCGTAGGGCAAAAGCGTGCAGTCGGCAGGACAGGAGGGCGGCCGGCCTGAGACGATGACGAGGTACGGCGAACGCCCGCCGGCGCCCCGGTATCGCGGCGGCGCAAGACTCGGAACAAAGGCGTGTTTCCTCCTGATAAGCCCGGAATATAATTATTCAAACTTGTCGGAAGTATTTATGATCCTGTCCGCCTTTGTTCCTGTCGCCGAAGCCGCCTTCATCGGCAACGTGACCGCGTCCCAGCTCAACCGGCTGGTCGACGAAAACCTGGTGCCCGAGCCGTTGTTGCTCCGGGAGCAAGGCAGGCGCCGCCATGCCCGCTTGCTGGCCGCGCTGGCGGGCTTCTTCTTCGAATCCGAAGCCGTGCTCACGCAGGCCGCGCGCACCCAGGTCCTCGCCACGCTGATGCGGCGTATCGCCGCCGCGCCGCGGCCGGAGGCCGTGCTGGCGCTCTGCGACACACAGACGATCGACTGGCGCGTGGCGCTGCCCGGCGCCGCTCAGATCGTCGTCGATCTGTCGCTTGTCGTGGCCCGGGCGGTGGCGCGCGCCGGGCAGGTGGACCGGGCCCGCGCCCTGATCGTGGCCCGGCCCGACACGCTGGGCGGCGCGCCGTGTTTTGCCGGAACGCGGATCCCCCTGCAGGTGGTCCAGGATTCGCTGGCGCAGGCCATCTCCAGCGAGCGTCTGCTGGCGGCCTATCCCGCGCTCACGCCCGCGCATCTCGAGGCGGCACGGCTGCTGGGCCGGATCGCACCGGCACGGGGCCGGCCCCGCCGCCTGAAAGATCACTTCGCGACCGAGCCGGTCGCCCCTCGCATCGAGACCGCCGACGCGCCGTGATCCTGCGCTTCCTGATCGACGAGTGCTTGTCGCCCTCGCTGGTGCATCAGGCGATTCGGGCAGGTCACTACGATTCGACCTGCGTGCGCGACCGAGGCTGGACGGGCAAGACCGATGCCCAGTTGATGCGGCTGATCGTCGCGCATGATTTCACGCTCGTCACGCTCAATGCCTTCGACTTCCGGGGCCACGGCGCTCGGCGGCCGGGGGGCTGCATGGCGCACAGCCGCTCCATGCCGGCCTCGTCTGCCTCAGCGCGTCCGACGGCCTGAACCTCGATCGGCAGACGGCGCTGTTTTCGCATGCCCTGGATTACCTGGCTGCGGCCGGCACGGACTGGATCAATCGCGCACTCGAGGTGCACCAGCGGCGCGATGGCTCCATCGCTGTCGAGGTCTACGCGCTCCCGCCGGCCTGATCGGCAGGGCCGGTGCCGGCCGGCGCGCGTTGCGCCAGCTCGCGCAGCAGCCGCACCGCGTTGCGCGCCGCGGTCGAGCGTTCGTGGCGGCGGTAGGCCATGTCGAGCAGCGCGCGCGGCGCGTCGCCGCGGATCGGGCGGTACTCGATCCCCTCGGCGCCCATGTGCCGCATCGCCGAGGGCACCACCGAGATGCCGACGCCGGCTGCCACCAGGCTGATGATGGACGCCATCTGCGGCGCCTCCTGGATCACGCGCGGGGTGAATCCCGCGCGCTGGCAGGCGCCCAGGATCGCGTCGTACAGGCCCGCGCCGATCGGGCGCGGATAGAGCACGAAGGCTTCTTCGGCCAGCGCCTGCATCGGCACCGCGCGGCGGCGGCACAGGGCGTGGCCGGGCGGCAGCGCCACCAGCATCGGTTCGTCCAGCACCCGTTCGCTGGCGTAGTCCGGCTCGAGCTGATAGGGCGGGCGCACGAAGGCCACGTCGACCTCGCCCTTGCGCAGGTTCTGCAGCAGGGCCTGCGTGTTGCTCTCCGACAGCGAGATGTGCACGCCGGGGTAGCGATCGCGATAGGCGCGGATGCCCTGCGGCAGATACGGATGGAACACGGCGGAGGCGGTGAAGCCGACCGCCACCGAACCGCGCTCGCCCTGGCCCAGGCGGCGCGCGGTGTCGACGGCGCGGTCGGCGGCCGACAGGATCGCGCGCGCATCTTCCAGGAATTGGCCGCCGGCCTCGGTCAGGGCGACGCCGCGCGGCAGGCGCAGCAGCAGCGGCGTGCCGAGCTCGCGTTCGAGCTGCTGGATCTGCAGCGACAGCGGCGGCTGGCCGATGCCGAGCCGCGCCGCGGCGCGGGTGAAGTGCAGCTCCTCCGCGACCGCCACGAAATAGCGCAGGTGACGCAGTTCCATTTTTTAAATGAATGAATAGGTCCAGTTCTATATATTGGACAAATGCAGGGGAGAAGTCTACTTTGACGGGGCGGGCATGTGGCCCGCGCACGTCGAGATCGTCATGTCACCCCAGTCTTCCCCTGCCAGCCAGTCCGCCCCGGGCACCGAGGCCGGCCAGGGTTATCTGCGCCGCGGCACGCCCGAGCTGCATCGGGCCCAATGGGCATTGTTCGCCGCCGGCTTTGCCACCTTTTCCCTGCTGTACTGCGTGCAGCCGCTGATGCCGCTGTTCACGCATGCCTTCAACGTGTCGCCGGCGCAGAGCAGCCTGTCGCTGTCGCTCGCCACGGGCCTGCTCGCGTTCGCCATCTTCGTGGTGGGCCTCTGGTCGCAGGCCTTGCCGCGCAAGGGCGTGATGGCGGTGTCGCTGTTCGCCTCGGCGCTGCTGTCGACGCTGGCGGCCTTCGCGCCCGACTGGCATTCGCTGCTGGTGTTGCGCGCGCTGCAGGGCATCGCGATGGGCGGCGTGCCGGCCGTGGCCATGGCCTACCTGGCCGAGGAAGTGGAACCCGAGACGCTCGGTTTCGCCATGGGCCTCTATATCAGCGGCAGCGCGTTCGGCGGCCTGACGGGCCGCATCGTGACGGGCGTGGTGTCCGATCACCTGGGCTGGCGCATGGCGCTCGGCACGCTGGGCGTGCTCGGCCTGGTGGCGGCCGCGCTGTTCCTGTGGCTGCTGCCCGCGTCGCGCCGCTTCGTGCCGCGCCGGGGCAATGGCTGGCAGGAGGCGCGCACGGGGCTGATGGCGCATCTGAAGAACGGCCCGCTGGTGTGCCTGTTCCTGCTGGGCGGGCTGCTGATGGGCGCCTTCGTCACGGTCTACAACTACGTGGGCTTCCGCCTGCTGGCGCCGCCGTTCTCGCTGTCGCAGTCCTTCATCGGCGCGATCTTCGTGGTCTATCTGGTCGGCATCTTCGCCTCGACCTGCTTCGGCCGCCTGGCCGACCGCCACGGCCGCGGGCCCATGCTGGTGGCGGGCGCCACGCTGACCATGGCGGGCCTGCTGCTCACGCTGTCGAACAATCTGGCGGTGCTGGTCGCCGGCATCATCGTCTTCACCTTCGGTTTCTTCGCCTCGCATGCCGTGGCCAGCGGCTGGGTCGGGCAGATGGCGCGCGGCTACAAGGCCCAGGCCGCCTCGCTTTACCTGCTGGTGTATTACCTCGGCTCCAGCGTGCTCGGCGCGGTGGGGGGCAAGAGCTGGGCCCATGCGGGCTGGACCGGCGTGGCCGAGCTCACGGGCGCCTTCCTGGTGGTGGCGCTGGCCGTGGCCGCCACCCTGTGCTGGCGCAGCGTGCGCCAGGCACGCATCAATGAGGCCGTCGCCATGGACCGGGTTGGCTCCTGAGGTCCGGCGCTGGCCGATGCTGCAGGGCTGCCCCATGGGCAGCCCTTTTTTTGCGTCCCGCCGCGCCGAATGACTCGTGGTAGAGTGCGGCCCGCCGCGCGCCCTTCGGGCCGCCCGGCATCCGGATGGACGAGAGAAGCGAGGTTGTAGGTGTTGAGGGTGGAGACCTGTATGCGCGTGGGCCGGCGCCTGCGCGCCGCGCTGCTGATGACGGCGCTGCTTTGGGGCATGACCGGCCCGGCGGGCGCGCAGCCGCAGCCGCGCGGGCTGGGCGAGGAGCCGCAGGTGCGCGCCGGCCTGCTCGACCTGCTCGGCTATGCGCGCGGCAGCTACACCATGCCGCAGGCACTCGTGCTGACCCAGGTGCTGCAGGCGGTGCATTCCGAGGCCGACCGCAAGCGCATCGCGCTCGAGGGCGGCGCCTATCTGCTCGCCTCGCTCGACGAGACCACCCTGGGCCGCGACCGCGCGGCCCTGCTGTTCGACGCGCAGGACCGGCTGCAGGGCGTGGGCCTGGTCAACGGCCAGTGCCACCTCGGCGAGGAAGGCCTGCTCGACTGCCGCGCCGAGGATCATGCCTGGCTGTCGGTGTTCGTGCCGGCGCGCGCCCCGCGCGACCGCGACGCCGGCATCGTGGCGGCGCTCGGCCGCTGGGCCGCGCAGGCGCCGACCAGCGCGCGCACCGGCGAGGCGCCGGCCGCGCAACGCATCTCGAACGTCGAGGTGGTGCCGGTGGACGGTGCGGCCCAGACCTGGGGCACGGCCCAGCTGCCGCCCGGCTTTCCGCTGGCGTTCGTGGCGCTGGCGCCCGGCCACGTGGCGCTCGAGACCGCGGCGGGCAGGGGCGCCTACACCTTTCCGCCGGCGCTGGCGGGGCTGCCCCTCGTCAACGACTGGGACGAGCAGGAGGGGCGGCCCATGCGCGAGTTCGAGTTGAGCTGGCGCAGCTACACCCCGTATGCCGCGGTCTATGCACAAAGCCTGAGCCGGGCCGGCGGCGCGCGGCTGCAGCGCGGTTTTCACGCCGCCGTGATGAGCGGCGAGCGCGACGGCTACAGCTACATGCTGAAGCTCGAGGACGAGGGCGTGGCCGGCGTGCTGATCACGCTGGCGCTGTGGCGCGGTACGTTGCCGCAGCCCTGAACCCGGCCTGAATGCCGCGTTAACGCTCGCTTGACGGCCGCGCCCGCATAATGACCTGGCCGTCCGCAAGGGCGGCCATGTTCGCGCCGGCCATGCAGGTCCGGCGCACCTGTCCGGGTGCCTTGCTCATGTCGCGCGACGCCACGCTTTCTGTCGAGATTTCCCCGCGTCCCTGGGCGCTGTGCCTGGCCGTGCTGGCCACCGGCGTGGGCGCGGGCCTGGCCGGGATGGCGCTGGGCATGCTGCTGCACGCCGTGCAGCACCTGGCCTACGGCTACGGCGCGCTGGGCCACGAGACCTTTCTGCAGGGCGCCAGCGCCGCGCCGCCGTGGCGCCGCGTGGCCGCGCTGATGGCCGCGGGCCTCGTCGCCGGGCTCGGCTGGTGGGCGCTCTACCGCTATGGCCGCCAGCTGGTGAGCGTGCGGGCCGCGGCCGGCGCCGACGCGCCCGACATGCCGGTGCGCAGTACCCTCGCGCACGTGCTGCTGCAGATCGTGACCGTCGGCCTGGGCTCGCCCCTGGGACGCGAGGTGGCGCCGCGCGAGGCCGGCGCGCTGTGGGCCGGGCGGGTGGCGCGCCGCCTGGCGCTGCCGCAGGCGCAGCGGCGTATCCTGGTGGCGTGCGGCGCGGGCGCGGGCCTGGCCGCGGTCTACAACGTGCCGCTGGCCGGCGCCCTGTTCGTGCTCGAAGTCCTGCTCGGCACCTTCGATCGCGGTGCGGCGCTGATGGCGCTGGCGACCTCGGCCATCGCGGCCGCCGTGGCGTGGATCGGCCTGGGCAATCAGATTCAATATGCGCTGCCGCCGCTCGCGCTGGACTGGCCGATCGCCATCGCGGCATTGATCGGCGGCCCGCTGTTCGGCCTGGCCGGCCAGGCATTTGCGCGCGCAACCAGTGCGGCGCGGCGCGCGGCCCCGCGCGACGCGCGGCTGCCCGCGCTGGTGCTGCTGAATTTCGCGGGCATCGCCTGTCTCGCCGTGGTGTTGCCGGCGCTGCTGGGCAATGGCAAGGGCCCGGTGCAGCTCAGCCTCGATGCCGGCCTGCCGCTGGCGGGCGCGCTGCTGTTGCTGGTGCTGCGCGTGCTGATCACCGTGAGCACGCTGCGCGCGGGCGCCGAGGGTGGGCTGCTCACACCGGGGCTCGCGGTCGGCGCCCTGCTGGCACTGGTGCTGGCGCAGGCCGTCAATCTCGCGGCGGGCGGCGCGTGGTCGCTCAGCCCGTCCGCCTTCGCGCTGATCGGCGCCACCGCATTCCTGGCGGTCTCGATGGACATGCCGCTCACGGCGCTGGTGCTGATGCTGGAGTTCACCGGCGCACCGCACACGATGCTGGCGCCGCTCGGCGTCGCCGTGGCGGGCGCGGTGATGGCGGCCCGCTGGGACACGCGCCGGCGTGCGCGGGTTGCGCTGCGGCGCAATGTTGCGTGAGCAGGCAGCAAACGATTCATATGCGGCGAATTTCCCTTGGAAAAGCAGGAACTTCATCGAATGTGCGAACAGACCTGTTATAAAACGCGGCTTGATGGAGCCAATTCATTGGCATGGAAGCAAGGGCGTGGACAAGGGAATGATTTTCAGCCTGCCGTCGTGGCGATTGACCCGATGGCTGACCGATGGGGGTGCCGATACCCCGGCTGAGATCCGTGTCGCCCTGATCGCAAGTCTTTTCGGTACATTGCCGATCTTTGCCGGCGGCGTCATCAACACCGTGATGATCTCGGCGGTGGTGGTGTGGCGCAATCCCGTGCCCCTCTACGTCTCGTGGCTGGTGCTCGAGATCCTGCTGGCCGTGGTGCGCGTGGCGGTGTTGCGCAACTCCTTGCGCGCCGCGCGCCGCGGCGAGCCCACCCAGACCGACCTCTACCTCACCCTCGCATTGCTGTGGGCCTTCAGCGTGGGCTACGGCGTGCTCATCACCTTCCTGAACGGCGACTGGCTCGCGGCAACGCTGGCCGGCGTGTCTTGCGGCGCGATGGCGGGCGGTATCTGCTTTCGCAACTATGGCGCGCCGCGCCTGGTCGGCGCGATGATCCTGCTGAGCCTCGGGCCCATGTGCCTGGGGGCGCTGTTCACGGGCGAGTGGGTGATGGTGATCGTGTTCATCCAGGTGCCGTTCTATCTGATCAGCATGACCATCGCGTCGCATCGGCTCAATCGCATCCTCGTGGCCACGATGCTGGCCGAACGCGAGAACGACCGGCGCGCGAGCGAGGATCCGCTCACCGGCCTGGCCAATCGCACCGGTCTGCTGACCGCCCTCGACCGCGTCTGCGCCGGGGCGCGCAAGCGCGAGCAGTGCGGCGCGCTGCTGTATCTCGACCTCGACGACTTCAAGATCATCAACGACAGCCACGGTCATGCCGCGGGCGACCAGGTGCTGCGCACGCTGGCTGCCCGCATGCGATCCATGTTGCGGGTGGGAGATGTGGCTGCCCGGATGGGCGGCGACGAGTTCGTGCTGCTGGCGACGGGCGTGATGCCCGATGCCGCGCAGCGCCTGGCCGACCACCTGATGCACGACCTCGCGCAGCCGATCACGCTGGATGACGGCACACGGGTCGAGGTGGGGGTGTCGGTGGGCGTCGCGATGATCGACGCCAGCCATGCGGACGCGCAAGGCGTGCTGGTGGCCGCCGATACCGCGCTTTACCGGGCCAAGGCGCAGGGCGGGATGCGCTGCGCCTTCGCCGAAGGCTCGCCGGAACTCGCTGAAGCGCTCGCCTGAGGCGCCTCAGCCGGCGTCCTTGAGCATGGCGTAAAGCTGGTCCTTGAGATGCAGCTTTTCCTTCTTGAGCTTCTCGATATCCAGCGGCGTTGCCTGCTCGCGTCCGCGTTCCATTTTCTGGATCTGCTCGTCGAGTTCGCCGTGCCGGCTGTACATCCGCGAGAAATGCGGATTGGCGCCGTTGAGCTTCGATATCAAGTCTTGATACTCAGGGAACATAAGGACCTCCTGGGGTGAAACGTCCGCGCCCCGGCGACGAGCGCGCGGACCGGATAGAGACCGTGTTCTGAATCAGACCAGTATAGGCCAAGGTCGTTCGCACAATAAAAGGGACGCGGCGATACGGCGGCCCCGCCCGGGAGCGGGGCCGCCGCAGCGCGCTAGCGGGCGGCGCGCAGGGCGAGGGCGAGGCCGGCCAGGATGGCCGCCATGCCCGCCACCGACTGCGGCGCCGGCACGTTGCCGAGCAGCAGCCAGTCCAGCGCCGCGGTGCCCAGCGGCACCAGGTAGAACAGGCTGGTCACGTTCACCAGATTGCCCGCCGCGATGAGGCGGTAGAACAGCAGGGTGGCGCCGACCGAGATGACCAGCCCCAGCCACGCCAGCGTCCACGCCAGCCCGAAGCCGGGCACGAGCCAGAGCGGCTCCGTCGGCGCGAGCGCCAGGCACAGCCCCAGGCTGAGCGCGTATTGCAGCGGCAGGCCGGTGAGGGGATCCTGGCCGCTGCGCTTCTGCAGGATCGCACCGGCGCTGATGCAGAACAGCGCGCCCAGGGCGTACAGCATGCCGGCCACGCCCAGGCCGTCCAGACGCATGCCTTGCCACACCACCAGCACCAGGCCGGCGAGCGCCAGCGCCAGGCCGAGCGCGCGCAGCGGCGCGATGCGGCGCTCCGTGACCAGCAGGGTCACGAGCGGCTGCACGCCGAGCACGGTCGCCAGCACGCCGGGCGTGAGCCCGTGCGCCAGCGCGAGCAGATAGCAGACGGTGTAGCCGCCCAGCATGAAGAGCCCGGCGCGCGCCACGGCCAGGCGCGCGCCGCGCGGCGGCAGCCAGCGCTTGCGCCGCCACGCGATGAGCACGAGCGCGGCCAGCGCCACCACGAAACGCAGCAGCAGAAAGGCAAACGGGCTGGCATAGGCCAGGCTGAGCTTGGCGACGATGGCGCCGCTGCTCCAGGCGAGCACGAACAATGAAGTGGACCCATAGGCGGTCCAGGCCTGATGACGATTCATCTTGTACATATCCTGTCGGGACAAGACGGCTTTCCGCGACCGGCGCGCGCACGCGCAGGCCCGCCACAAGCGGCGGCAACGACGGAAAGGGCTTGGGTGGGGCGGAGCCCCGGGGATCAGTGCCGCGGCGGCGCGACGGCCGCCATCACGGCGGGCGGCGAAACACCGCGCACCACGGCGGGCGGGGCGACGACGCCATGCACCACGGCGGGCGGCGACACGACGCACGACACGACCACCGGCGGCGAGACGACGCCGACCTGGCGCCGCGGCGCGGGCGGCGGGGTGCCGGCGCGGGCGGGCGGACCTGCGACGGCAACGCGCGAGGCCACGCGTGCGGGCACGCCGCGCGAGGGCGCGGCGGGCGGGCTGAGCGTGAATCGGGCGTGCATGGCGGCGGGTCGATCCTGGGGTGATCCGGAGCCGCGGGTGCGGCGCCGACAGGGGACAACGGCACAAACCGTTGAGTCCGCAACCAAGATACCGTCCGGCCGCGGGCCGGTCAAGCCAGATCGAGGCGCGCCCCGCGCCGTCCCGCGCCGGACGCGGCGGAACCGTTGCGCCTGCAACCGGCTGCCGCAACCCGCTGCTGCAACCCGCTGCTGCAACCCACGCTTGCAACGCGCGCTCGCAACCCGGATCCACGACCCGGATCCTCCACTCCCCGGCGCGGCCGGTCCCGCCGGGATGGCTACAATGGCAACGGACCCCGGGTCATCCCGGCGGCCAATGCACTCTCGGAGTTCGAAATGCTTGAAAACAAGATGATGCCCATCCTGCTGTCCATCGGCGCCGTCGCGCTGCTGTTCACCGGTTTCGGCATCTATGTGTCCGTCGCGCAGCTGCCCGAGGCGCAGAGCATGGAGCTGCTCAAGGCGGTGGGCCTGTGGGGGCTGGCGGTGCCGCCCGTGCTGCTGCCCACGCTGATGCTGGTGCAGCGCCACCACGCCCGCAAGCGGACCGCCGCGGCCGACCCGGCCCGCTGATTCCGCGCCATCCCGCCCCCCGCGCCGCGCCGGAACCCCTGCTGCAAGCAGGGCCGTGCGGGCCGGCGTGGCAGCGCTCTCGTACACTTGCGCCGAGTCAATCCGGAGTTGCAACCATGCAGGAACCTGTCGATCTGGTCGTGTCCTTCGAAGCCGCCGCCGGCCAGGGCGATGCGCTGTTTGCCGTGTTGCAGGCCCTGCAGGCCGGCAGCGTGCAGGAGCCTGGCTGCCTGACCTATGACCTGGCACGCTCGGACGGCAATCCCGATGTGTTCTTCCTGGTCGAGATGTGGACCTCGGCGCAGGCGCTGCAGGAACACCAGCGCACGCCGCACTTCGTCGAGGGCGTGGCCGCGATCGGGCGCCTGGGCGCGAAGGTCGAGCAACACGCCGTGCACTGGACGCCCAGGCCGCTGCGCGGCTGAGGCAGGCCGCCTCCGCGCGGCCGGCGCGCTTGACGCGCATGCGCCATTTGCTAGTATCGCGGCCTGATACCCCTCCCGGGCGCCCGCCAGGCGCCCGCGCCAAACCCGAACCGACCATGCATCCCGCCGCATTTCCCAGTCTGCCCGCACGGCGCCAGCCGCGTGCCGACGCGCGCGCCGATCATGGCGCGCGCCCCTACGCGGGCCCGGTGCGGATCAGCGGCCGCGGCGCCTGCCGTCCGGTCGCCGCGCCGGTGTTGCTCGGCGCGCAGGACATCGCGGCCCGCCGCGCCTACGCGCGCGCCAAACCCGGCTGAACGCCGCCGTATTCCTCTTCCGATCCCGACCGTCCGCGGCCCGTCGCCGCGGACGGTCGTCGTCCTGATTCCGCCGATCGCCGTGCCCGCCATTCTTCGTGAACGCGGCCGGCGGCGGCCTGCGTTCACGTTCGTCATGCAACTCACCAAGAATTTCGTCAAGGCAAAGAATCCCTGCGCGTCCGGCTATCGCTGGTTCCTGCGCGATCAACACGGCAGCGGCGACTACCAGGCCGTGCTCGATGCGCTGGTCGCCGACCAGCGCATGGACGACGCCTGCTGGCTGCTCGACCAGTTCGGTCCCACCGAGACCGTGCTCGAGCTCGACGAGCTCGATGCGCACGCGCTGGTCTATGCGGGCACCTTGCGGCTGCGGCGCGGCGCCACCGTCGACGGCGTGCTGCGCGCCGGCGGCGCCATCATCACGGCGGGCGGCCTGCGCGCGGGCAATCTCGTCGCGGGCGGCCGGATCGAGGCCGGCGCCAGCATCGTCAGCGCGGCGGGCATCCAGTGCGGCGCCGACCTGAAGGCGGCGTGGGGCGTGGAGGCGGCCGGCGCGATCACCTGCGCCGGCGACCTGCGCGCGCAATGGGAGGTGCGCGCGGGCGCGGACCTCGGCGTGGGCGGCATGCTGCGCGCCGGCGATGGCGTGCATGCCGAAGGGTGTCTGCGCGTGAGCCACGGCATCAAGTCGGGCGGCGACGTGCAGGCGGGGCGCGAGCTGTGGGCGGGACGTGGCATCGAGGCCGAGGGCGACATCGTCGCGGGCGATCACCTCGAGACCGGGTGGGGCATGCGCGCCGCGGGCGACGTGCGCGCGGGGATGGCGATCCGCGCCGGCGAGGGCATCGAGGCGGGCGGCGACATCGCGGCGGGCGATGGCCATGGCGTGTATGCCGGCCTGCGGGTGCGCATGGATGCCTGGGCCGTGGCGGCCCGCGTGAGTGCGCGCCGCTGCGGCGCCCCGCTGATCAGCGGCTGCTGGGTGGCCTGAGCGTGGGCGCGCGTCAGCCGCGCAGCAGGAGCCAGGCCGCGGCCGCGCCGATCAGCAGCAGCACCACGCCGGTGACGCGTTCGATGGCGGCGTTGCGGGCGGCGTAGCGGCGCACCATCGCGGGATGACGCAGCGCGGCCGCGACCAGCGCGTCCCACACGAACACCAGCGCCGTCATCCAGACCCCGTACAGCGCCTGCACGCCGGCGGGCGTGCGTTCGGCCAGCAGCGCAAACAGGCTGGCATAGAACAGCGCATTCTTCGGGTTCACCAGCCCGCTGGCCAGGCCGGTGCCGAAGGCCCGCGCCGCATCGCGCACGGGCGGCGCGGCGCCCGCCGGCGCCGTGTGCTCGGGGGCCAGCCGCAGCGGGCCGGCGTGGCGCAGAAACAGCTGGCCCAGATAGACCAGATAGGCGCAGCCCGTCCATTGCAGCGCCTGGAACGCCCACGTGCCTTCGCGCAGCACCGCCAGGCCGCCGATGGCCAGCGCCACGAACAGGCCGTTGGCCGCCGCGATGCCGGCGCACAGCGGCAGGGTGCGGCGCCAGCCGCGCAGCATGCTGCTGCGCGCGATCAGCACGAAGTCGGGGCCCGGGCTCAGCATGGCCAGGAAATGTGCGCCCGCGACCACGCCGAACTGCTGCCAGGAAACGTCCATGCCACCCTCTGCACAAAGCCGGCAGTGTGGCCGGCGCGCGCGGTGCGGGATAGAACGAAAGTGCGGCGCGCCTCAGCGACCGGATGCGGGCGCGCGATATTGGCCGGGCGTGACGGCCACGCGCGCCTTGAACACGCGCTGGAAGTGGCTCTGGTCGGCGAAGCCGAGGTCGTGGGCGACGCGGGCCGGCGCCGCGCCGGCGCGCAGCAGGCGGCGCGCCTGCTGGATGCGCTGGTCGGTCTGGTAGGCATGCGGCGTCATGCCGGTGCGCGCGTGGAAGGCGCGGATGAAGTGATAGCGGCTCAGGCCCGCGTGCGCGGCCAGCGCCGCGAGGGTGTGGACGCAGGCGCAGTCGGCGCGCAGCAGCGCGACCACGCGCGCGATGCCGGGATGCGGCGCCGCCCCGGCCGTGTCGGCGTGCGCCGGCGCGGCGGGCGCGTCATGCCAGCCCTGGCCGCCGACGTAATCGACCAGCGCCGCTTCCTTGTCGGCCGCGGCGGCCGGGGAGAACAACAGGTCGGTGAGCGCGGCGAGTGCCGCGCCGCCGGTGTGCGACACCACCGGCGCGAGCGGCGCGTCCAGGCCGGTTTCGCGCCACAGCGCGTCGCACCAGGCCGCGTCGAGGTGGAGCATGCGATAGCTCCATGCGCGGCCGGGCAGGGGATTGCAGGCGTGCACCACGCCCGCCGGCACCATGACGACGCTGCCGGCTTGCAACGCCTGTTCGCCCGTCGGGCAGCGGTAGCGGCTGGCGCCGCGCTCGACCATGCCCACCGACAGCGTGTCGTGCGCATGCGCCACATAACAGGCGCGGCTGTCGTCGGCGCGCCGGCACTCGGCGTAGGGCAGGGCGGGGTCGCGCCAGAAGCGGGACGGGCTCATGGCGCGCGGCCTCAGGCGGCGTCGGCCTGCAGGGCGCCGTTGCGCCGCATCCAGTCGGTGAGGGTGTCGAACGCGTCGCGCGCGCCGGCCACGGCCTGCTCGCGCTCGGTCGGGCTCTGCACCTGCGTGTCGAGGTACTGCAGGAAGCCCTTCCACAGCGGGCCGAGGTCGGCGCCGTAGCCGTTCAGGTAGTGCAGCGGGTGGCCGGGCATGCGCTCGGCGAGCTGGCGCGCGAGAAAGCGGCCGCCCAGCTGCGAGCCCTCGATGACGTAGGCCACGCCGAGCGCGTAGGCGTCGGGCGCGTCGAGCGCGGGCAGCGTGGCGCACAGCGCATCGGTGGGCGTGGCGCCGGCGGCGGCGAGATCCTGGTCGAGCCAGCGCACCTTGCCGGCGCGGCGCGCGGCGGCGAGCTCGTCGGGCCAGCCCAGGCGCCATAGATTGGCTTCGAGGGGCGCGAGCCAGCCGCGCAGGGCCTGCAGATAGGCGACGTAGACGGGGCCGTCGGCATCGGGGCGCGCCAGCGCCAGGCCCTGGTCGAGGCGTTCGTGGCGTTCGCGCGTGCCGTTGCGCAGTATTTCGTGAGTGGGCGTGATCATGCGGAAGTGGTGGGGCGGGGCGGGCAGCGCAGTGTCCAGAGCGAGTCGCCGCATTCGGCGATCCAGCCGCCGGCATTGGCGAGCCACTGCATTTCGACGGCGCGCACCGGCGCGGCCTGGCCGTCGTCGCTCTGCGGCGCGCGTGCGCCGCCGGGCTGGGCGGTCCAGAAGCCGGGCGCCACCGATTCGATCGTGACCGCCTGGCCTTCGGCCAGCGTGTCGACCAGGCACAGCAGCCACGCGATCATGATGTAGCGCGCGCTGTATTCGGAGAGATCGGGGCCGTCGAGCGTCTCGGGCAGGTGGATCTGCTTGCCGGTGGCCATCAGGCGGGTGAACACCAGCCGGCGGCATTCGTTGAGCAGGGTCGCGCTGGCGACGCTGCGATGGCGGTCGATCAGCCAGTCGTCGAGGCCGCGCAGCGAGGCGACGCCTTCGTCGAGCAGGCTTTCCATGTCACCCACCAGCCGCTCGTGGCGCGCCTGCGCGGCCAGCGTGGGCGTGTCGTCGGGCACCTGGTGCAGCATCGCCGCGGCCAGCGCCGCGTTGGAGATGGGCCCGATGACGTCGTGGCGCAGAACGGGAAACACGTGGGCCAGGACCTTGAACCTGACCCCCTGGGCCTGCAAATCGTTCTGCCAATCGAGCGTGACCATGGAAGTACCTTAGGGTTGCTTGAGCAGCGCCAGCAGGGCGTCGGGGTCGGCGGGCTTTTCGATCCAGTCGTCGAAAAGATCGCCGCGACCGTCGCCGCGCGTGCGGGCGAGCCCGCTCAATGCGATGAGGCGGGGGGCAGGCCGGTGCTGCTCGCGCAGGCGCCGCGCCAGTTCATATCCATCGATATCGGGCAAGAGGATATCGAGGACGACGGTATGGGGTTGGAACTCGGCGCACGCGGCCAGCGCCTGGGCGCCGTCATAAGCCACGCGTACGTCCAGTCCGGACAGCGTCAGAAATTCGGATAGCAGCTCCGCCGCCATCTCGTTGTCGTCCACCAGCACGATGCGCGGGGCGGCCGTGTTGCTCAAGATGTTCCTCCGGGAGTGTGGGACGGGTCGGGGGTGTCGCCGGCGTCCATGCCCTGGGCGGCCGGGAGGGTGACGGTGAAGGTCACCAGGCCATCGCCGCAGCTCAGGACCAGCGTGCCCTCGTGGGCGCGCACGATCTGGTCGGCGATGTACAGGCCCAATCCTAACCCACTTCGGTTGCGGCTCTGGCCCGCCGATTCGGGCTTGAATGCCGAAAAGAGATGGGAACGCACGTCATCGGGAATGGGCGCGCCGTGATTGGTCACGCGCAGCACCACCTCATCGCCCGCGCGCTGCGCGTGCACCCGGATCGGCTGGCGCTGCGTGCCGTGCTGGCGGGCGTTGCTCAGCAGGTTGGCGAGCACCTGCACGATGCGGTCGGCATCGGCCCACAGGATCAGTTCGGGCTCGACCTCGGGCAGGATCATCACGCCGGGAAAGGCGTGGCGCTTCTCGTCGATCAGGTTGGCGATCAGCTGGCTCAGGTCGCACAGCCCGTGTTGCAGGCCCAGGCCCACGCCGCCCTGCAGGCGCGACAGGTCGAGCACCTGCGAGATCAGGCGCTGCATGCGGCCGCTCGAGTAGCGGATGCGCTCGCCCATCTTGGCGCCGGCGTCGGTGCGCGACAGCAGCGTGGCGGCCATCGAGATCGATTGCAGCGGGTCGCGCAGGTCGTGGCCCAGCATGGCCAGCAGCGCGGTGCGGGCGCGGTCGATGTCGGCCACGCGCGAGGCGGAGATGTGCGAGAGCTCGTCGCGCAGATCGTCGGCCGCCTCGACCTCGTGGGCCAGCCACGGCAGGCTGGTGTGGCGCACGGTTTCGCGCCAGGCCTCGAACGAGCCCCGCGGCGTGAGGCGCGGGCCCTGGGTGCCGTAGGCGTATTGTTTCTCGGGCTTGCCGCCCCACACCAGCGTCTCGACCTGCTCCTTGCGCAGCCACACCAGCCAGCCGTTGGCCAGCGTGTCGAACTTGCAGGCCATCAGGCCGGCGTAGGGCACGAGCTCGGTCTGGAGTTCGGGGAAGTCGCGCTGGATGCTGGTGGAGATCACCATGCGCTGGCCGCTCTTGTCGAGCGCGGCCAGGATGCCGGTGAGCTCGCCGCGCGGCGCGATGCCGCTGAACACGGTGACCGAATTGCCCCACAGGCACAGGGCCGCGTCGCAGGGCAGCAGGTGGGCCGGCGTCTCGTCGCCGCGCGTGAGCGCCAGGTGCATGTCGTCCTGGTCGGAGGCGCGTTCGGTGAGGCGGCTGATCAGCGCGGAGTCGATGCGGCGGCGCTCGGCGCGCGCGGCGCTTTCGAAGGTCGAGATCGAGGCCGACAGCACCTGCGCCAGCACCTCGCAGGCCATGCGCACGCTGTAGGGCACGTGGCGCGGCGACAGATGATGGCAGGCGATCATGCCCCAGAGCTTGCCGCCGATCACCAGCGAGATGCTCATGGAGGCGCGCACGCCCATGTTGTTCATGTATTCGATGTGGATCGGCGACACGCTGCGCAGCACGCTGTGGCTCAGGTCCAGCGGCGTGGCGTCGGCGCGGTCGGCCAGGATGCGCACGGGCTGGTAGTGTGCGTCGGCGATCAGCCGCAGCGTGTTGACCGTGTACAGCCGGCGCGCCTGCGCCGGGATGTCGGCGGCCGGATAGCGCCGGCCTTCCCAGTCGTCGAGGTCGGCGCGGCGCTCTTCGCGCACGATCTCGCCGCTGTCGTCGGGATGGAAGCGATAGGCCATCACGCGGTCGAAGCCGGTGACGCGGCGCACTTCGCGCACGGCCAGCGTGAGCAGGCCTTCGACCGAACGCTGGCGGCGCAGCTGCTCGATGCTGCGATACGAGCGGTGCAGCGACTGGGTGAGGAAGCTCTGTTCGAGGGCGCAGCGCTCGAACTCGATCACGATCAGCCCGTCGACGTTCTGGTGCGCGACGACGTCGTAGCGCTCGGCGCCGGCGACCATGTCGAAGGGATCGAACGTGGGCTCTTCGTCCGCCGGCGTGCGCAGCCAGTCGGCCACATGGCGGTCGAGCGGCCGCGGCAGCGCATTCAGCATCAGGGCCTGGCCGAGCACCAGAGTCTGGCCGAGCGCGGCCGATGCGTTGGTGCTGACATGCCGCAGCACACCGCCCCGGTCGATCGCGATGAGCGCTCCCTGGGGCTGGATGGCCCCGGGGATATGGATAGGCTCGCTATCGCAATTGGCCAGCGTGACGGCTGGCGCGTTGGGCGGATTCGGATTCATCTAATTCGTGATGCCGCGCGATCGGGCGGCTGGGGACGGGCCCGTCCGTGCGGCGGGCTCAAGCTAGGTGCATTATGTCAAATAAACTTGCAGCCTACGAGTGCAAAGTATCGGAATATTTCTTCCGGAAAAGTAAAAGGGCCGCATTTGACGGGGTGTTTGCGTCAGCGGTGCCACCCCTGCAGACAGGTTTTCATGATGATCGCTACCCCGCATGCCGACGACGCCGGGCCGGCCGACGACCCCCGGCCGCTGCCGCCCGAGCCGCCCGCGCCCAGCGAGTGCTGCCAGAGCGGCTGCATTCCGTGTGTGTATGACATGTACGACGAGGCGCGCGAGCAGTATCGCGAGGCGCTGGCCGCCTGGGAGGCGCGCCAGCGCGCGCGCCAGGGCTGACGGCGCGCCGCGCCGCCGCCCGCTGGCGGCCCTCAGCGCGGCGAGGTGCGCGTCAGGACGTAGTGCTGGGCCATCGTGCCGGTGGGCAGCGAGCCGTCCTGGTAGAGCAGGGTGAGGCGCTGTTCGCCCACCAGATAACGCTGGTTGGAACCGGCCGCGTCGAGCTGGATGGTGACGCCGTCCTGCATCCAGATGAAGCGGCCCTGCACCGTCTGCGGCGCGGCCTGGCGGTCCAGGTACTGGGTCTGCAGCTGATAGGTGTTGTCCTGCATCAGCGTCAGGCGGGTGCGGATGCCCGGGCAATCGGCGCAGGGCAGCGTCCCTTCGTACATGCCCCACCAGTTCAGGGCGGTGCGGGTGGTCGAGCCCAGCGGCGCCACGGCGGCGCCCGGGGCGGCTGCGCCCGGTGCGGCAGGCGGCGCGGGCGCGGCGGCGGGCGGCGGGGGCGGCGGGTTGCGCCGGATCTCTTCGGGGCCGCCGCAACCGGCCAGTACCAATGCGACAGCGAGCGCGGGAATCACGGGTTTCATCACAGTCTCCTTGATCGCGTAAGGGAGATTCCAAGCTACCCGAACGGCGGAGATTTGCACGGCGACGCTGTTACGGGATGTTTGCCGTGGACAGGCCCGTGCTGGCGAAGTCGCGTGCCGCCCCATGCAACAGGTCGAGGAAGCGGGCGGCCTCGTCGCTGCGCGGCCGGTCACGCCGCACGATGGTGCCGTACGCCGACAGCGAATGGCGGATGCGATAGGGCAGGATGCGCAGCAGGCCGTGGCGTTCGTAACGTCCCGCCACCGATTCGGGGATCACGCCGATCATGTCGGTCTTGGCCACCAGATTGGTGGTGGTCAGGATCGAGACGGTCTCGATCAGGCCGCGCGGCACCGGCTTGTGGTTGGCGCGAAACTCCTGCTCCACCACGTCGCGCATCGGGCTGCCATGCGGCTGCAGGATCCAGCGATAGTCCTGCATGGCGTCGAAGCTCACGTCGGAGAGTGCCGCCAGCGGATGATCGACCGCGGCGATCACCGACAGCGCCTCGTCCTCGATGGGGCGAAACGCGTAGTCGCGCGCCGGCAGGCTCAGCATGCGGCCCAGCACCACGTCGAGCTCGCCCTCGTGCAGGCGCGCGATCAGCATGTCGCTGGTGCCGGTGAGGATCTCCACCGCCAGCAGCGGGAACTCCGCCTTGAGCTGCACCAGCGCATCGGTGAGCGGGCCCGGCGACGCGGCCATGATGCTGCCGATCGACAGCTTGCCGGCGCCGCCCAGGCGGATGTCGTCGAGCTCGCGCGCCAGCGAATTCATGGTGCCGCGCAGGCCGCGGAAATAGTTGAGCACGCAGGCACCGGCCGGCGTCAGCGCCAGCCCGCGGCCGACCCGGTCGAACAGGCGCTGGCCGAGCGCGCTCTCGAGCTCCTGCAGCATCTTGCTGGCCGCGGGCTGGGTCATGCCCAGCGCCTCGGCGGCGCTGCGCATCGTGGTGTGCTCCTCGATCGCGAGCAGCAGGGCGACCTGGCGCATGCGCAAACGATTGAGCAGCGAGGAAGCCGGAGAGCGGGTGGTCATGGTGCGCCTCGATTGATAATCCCAGGATATCGATTGATGCGAAGCTTTCATTTTACGGAAAGAATCGACCTCTCTAAGATCGTCTCCACAACGATTCCAATACCGGAGACAAACCATGAAAGTCTGGACATTCGGGGCCGCGCTCGCGCTGGCCTGCGGCATCCACACGGCGGTCCACGCCGCCGACTGGCCGAACCGGCCGGTGCGCATGCTGGTCGGCTCGGCCCCGGGCGGCGGCACCGACGCCATGGCGCGCGCCGTGGCCGACAAGCTGGGCCCGGCGCTGGGCCAGACCGTGGTGGTCGAGAACAAGCCCGGCGCCTCCAACACGCTCGCCGCCGACCAGACCGCCAAGTCGGGCGACGGCCACACGATGGTGATGGGCGTGTCGACCGCGCATGCCATCGCGCCGCACCTGCTCAAGCTCAACTACGACAACGACCGCGACCTGGTGCCGGTGGTCTACGTGGGATCCGTGCCGAACGTGCTGGTGGTGAACCCCGCGCTGCCGGCGAAATCGGTGGCCGAGCTGGTGGCGCTGCTGCGCGCGAAGCCCGGCCAGCTCAACTTCGCCAGCAGCGGCGCCGGCAGCACGCAGCACATCGCGGCCGAGATCTTCATGGACGTGGCCGGCGTGCAGGCCACCCACGTGCCCTATCGCGGCAGCGGCCCGGCCATGGTCGACCTGATCAGCGGCCAGGTGCAGTTCGCGTTCGAGACCGCCTCGTCGGCCATCGGCCACGTCAAGAGCGGCAAGCTGCGCGCGCTCGCCGTGCTCAGCCCGGCGCGCAACGCGCAACTGCCGGACGTGCCCACCATGGCCGAGGCCGGTGTGGCGGGCGTCGAGATGGGCGCCTGGTATGGCATCTACATGCCGTCCAGCACCCCGCCGGCGGTGCAGCAGCGTGTGCACGACGAGGTCAACCGCATTCTCGAGCAGCCCGACACGCGTGCCCGGCTGGCCGCCATCGGCGCCGACGTCACGCCGATGTCGCGCCAGGCGTTTGCCGATTTCCATCGCGCCGAGAACGCGCGCTACGCCGCCATCATCCGCAAGAACCACATCTCGGTCGAATGACCCGACCGCCTCCGTTATCCCAGGACTCTCATGACTGACGCATCCCTGCCCGTCGTGGCCCTCACGCTCGGCGACCCCGCCGGCATCGGCCCCGAGCTCATCGCCCGCGTGCTGGCGCGGCCCGACGCCTGCGCGCAGGCCAACCTGGTGCTGGTGGGCGACCCCTGGCTCTGGCAGGCCGGCCAGCGCTCCGCCGGCGTGACGGTGGCCACCGAGGCCATCGCCGACCTGGCGCAGGCGCGCGGCCGGCGCGACACCGGCCGGCCCGCGTTCGTGGCGCTCGACACCGTGGCGCAGGCCGACGTGCACGTAGGCCGCGCCGAGGCCGCGGGCGGGCGCTCCGTGCTGCAGGTGCTGGACCTGTGCATGGACGCGGCGCTGGCCGGCAGCATCGACGCCATCTGCTTCGCCCCGCTGAACAAGTTCGCCATGAAGCAGGGCGGGCTGCGCTTCGAGGACGAGCTGCACCACTTCGCCGAATACCTGGGCGTGACCGGCTACTTCTGCGAGTTCAACACGCTGGGCGATCTGTGGACCTCGCGCATCTCCTCGCACGTGCCGCTCGCCGACGTGACGCGCCACCTCACGCAGCCGCGCATCGAGCAGGCCGCCACGCTGATCTATCGCGCGCTGCGCGCCAATGGCGTGGCCGCGCCGCGGATCGCCATCGCCGCGCTCAATCCGCACGGCGGCGACGGCGGCACCTGCGGCCGCGAGGAGATCGAGATCATCGGTCCGGCGGTGGCGGCGCTGCAGGCCCGCGCCTGGGACAGCGCCGCACCGTTCGCCGGCCCGTTTCCGGCCGACACCGTGTTCCTCAAGGCGCAAGCCGGCGAGTTCGACGCGGTGGTCACCATGTATCACGACCAGGGGCAGATCGCGATCAAGCTGCTGGGCTTCTCGCGCGGCGTGACCGTGCAGGGCGGCCTGCCGATCCCGATCACCACGCCCGCGCACGGCACCGCCTACGACATCGCGGGCCAGGGCCGCGCCAACCCCGAGGCCACCTGGCAGGCCCTGCGCATCGCCGCCCGCATGGGCGCGGCCCAGCGCCGCGCGGCCGCCTCCGCCGCCTGAGCCCACGCCCCCTCATCCCTACGACAGGAAACCCGCTACATGAAAATCAAATCCGTGCGCGCCCGCGTGTTCGAGTGGACCGGCAAGACCGTGCCGCCGCAGGGCAACTTCTGCTCCAACGCAATGGACCTGCTGTACTCCCCGACCGAGACCATGAGCACGTTCCGCTTCCATGGCTGGACCGTGGTCGAGATCGAAACCGACGACGGCATCGTGGGGCTGGGCAACGTGGCGCTCGCGCCGCGCATCGCCAAGGCCATCATCGACCAGTACCTGGCGCCGCTGGTCGTGGGCCACGACCCCTGGGACTATGAATACCTGTGGCAGCGCATGTACCGCGCCACCCAGGCCTGGGGGCGCAAGGGGGTGGGCATGGCGGCGATCTCGGCGGTCGACATCGCGATCTGGGACATTCTCGGAAAGTCGGTGGGCAAGCCGGTGTTCAAGCTGCTCGGCGGACGCACCAAGGAGAAGATCCCGTGCTACTACTCCAAGCTCTATCGCACCGATCTGCGCGCCATGCAGGAAGAGGCCCGCACCTATCTGGAGCAGGGCTTCACCGCCTTCAAGATGCGCTTCGGCTACGGCCCGGCGCACGGCCAGCAAGGCGTGACCGAAAACCTGAAATCGGTGGAGGCCGTGCGCGAGGTGATCGGCTATGAAAACGACCTGATGCTGGAGTGCTACATGGGCTGGAACGTGGAGTACGCGCGCCGCATCCTGCCCAAGCTCGAGCGGTTCCAGCCGCGCTGGCTGGAGGAGCCCGTGATCGCCGACGACATCGACGGCTATGCCGAGCTGAACCGGCTCGGCCCCATTCCGATCTCGGGCGGCGAGCACGAGTTTTCGCTCTATGGCTTCAAGCAGCTGCTCGACCGCCGCGCGGTGTCGGTGGTGCAGTACGACACCAATCGCGTGGGCGGCATCACCGCCGCGCACAAGATCAACGCGCTGTGCGAGGCCTACAGCGTGCCGGTGATTCCGCACGCGGGCCAGATGCACAACTACCATCTCACCATGAGCACGCTGGCCTCGCCCATGAGCGAGTACTTCCCGATGTTCGACGTGGAGGTCGGCAACGAGCTGTTCTACTACATCTTCGACGGCGAGCCCGTGGCCGAACGCGGCTTCCTGCAACTCGACGACGACACGCCGGGCCTGGGCCTCACGCTCAAGACCGAGTTCCTCGACCAGTTCAACATCATCGAATGAGCGCCATGGCCAACCCTTCCCGCAGCGCGCCGCGCTACCGCGGCATCTTCCCGGTGGTGCCCACCACGTTCGACGACCAGGGCCGGCTCGACCTCGACAGCCAGAAGCGCGCCGTCGATTTCATGATCGATGCCGGCTCGGACGGGCTGTGCATCCTGGCGAACTTCTCCGAGCAGTTCCTGCTTTCCGACGACGAGCGCGAACAGCTCACCGCCCTGATCCTCGCGCACGTGGCGGGGCGGGTGCCGGTGATCGTGACCACCTCGCACTTCAGCACCGACGTGTGCATCGCGCGTAGCCGGCGTGCGCAGGCGCAGGGCGCGGCCATGGTGATGGTGATGCCGCCCTATCACGGCGCCACGTTCCGCGTGGGCGAGGGCGCGATCCGCGAGTTCTATGCCCGGCTCTCCGATGCGCTCGCGATCCCGATCATGATCCAGGACGCGCCGGTGGCCGGCACGCCGCTGTCGGCCGCCTTCCTGGCGACGCTGGCGCGCGAGATCGAACAGGTTGCGTATTTCAAGATCGAGACCGCCGGCGCGGCCGGCAAGCTGCGCGAGCTGATCCGCCTGGGCGGCGAGGCGATCGAGGGCCCCTGGGACGGCGAGGAGGCCATCACGCTGCTGCCGGATCTGGATGCGGGCGCGACCGGCGCCATGACGGGCGGCGGCTATCCCGACGGCATCCGCCCCATCATCGAGGCGCACCGCGCCGGACGCCACGACGAGGCCTACGCGCGCTATCGCGACTGGCTGCCGCTCATCAACTACGAGAATCGCCAGGCGGGCATCCTGGCGTGCAAGGCGCTGATGCTGGCCGGCGGCGTGATCGCCTGCGACGCCGGCCGTCACCCCTGGCCGCCCATGACGCCCGAGGTGCGCGCCGGCCTGCTCGACACGGCGCGCCGCCTCGATCCGATGGTGTTGCGCTGGGGGCGCTGAGGCGGCGCGCGGCCTGCCGCGCCCGGGCTGCCCGACGCAGTGCGCGCAGCCCGGGTGCCTAGGGTCCCGCGCGATAGCGCGCGACGGCCGCGAGCACCGTCTCCATCTGCACCGTGTGGGCGAACCGGTAGCGCTCGCCATAGACGGTCTCGTCCGGAAACTCGGTGGTGAGCGCCAGGGGCGTGGCCTCGCGCTCGGTGGCCGTCACTTGCACCGGGATGCCATGCCGCAGCGCGAATCCGCGTTCCAGCGCATGGGCCTCGAACAAGGCGATCTGGCGCGCGTTGAATTCGGCCAGGCCCGGCACGGCGCGCGCGAGCTGCGCGGTCACGCCTTCGATCAGGTGCTCGGCCTCGGCCTCCAGGCCGGGGTGGTGGCGCAGCAGCAGGAAAAAGCCCTTGGGCAGGGTCCAGCTTTCGAAGTTGCGCGGCAGATAGCCGGACAGCGGGCGCGTCCATTCGTGCGCGGGGTAGCCGTGCAGATTGATGTGCAGCCGCGCCCCGCTCAGCGCCACCGCCTCGCGCCGCGCGGCCAGCTCGAGCAGCGGCTCGCGTTCGCGGTAGGCGATGTCGTCGCCCATCGCGCTGTAGCGCGAGGCGTGATGCATGTGGCGCGGATGCACCGCGCGCAACTGCGCGTACATCGCGTAGCCGTCGGGGTTCTCGCAGGCGATCAGCGCGAAGTGCGCGTCGCCCCGGTCCACCAGTGCCCGCGCGGCGCGCAGCGCACCCACCACGCCCGAGGTCTCGTTGGCGTGCTGGGCGCCGGAGATCAGCACCGCCGGGCCGCTGCCGCGCACATAGGTGCCCAGCACGGCGCGCCGCTGGCGCGTCGGGGCGCTGAACGGCGTGCCGCCCAGCGCGGCCACCAGCCCGGCGATCTCGTCGGCCAGCAGGGGCTCGGTGCGTTCGGCGAGCGCGCCCGCCGGCAGGCGCGGCGTCAGCGGCGTGGCCGGCGCCACCGCCTCGGTGGCGATGCGCAGGCGCGCCGGGCCGTCGACCAGGCGCACGTCGGGCGCGATCTGGCCGGGCTGCAGGCCGCGGTCGCCCATCGGCCTGCCCGAATGGCGCTGGAAGAATTCCAGCAGCGAAAAATAAAAATCCTCGTGCAGCCCCTCGCAGGTGCTGACGATGTCCTCGTCGTGCGGCAGCGCGTACTCGATGCCGGGAATGTCGGCGCGGATCGAGAGGCGCTCGAAATAGGGCTCGTCGTGGCCCCACGGATGGCGCGTCAGCGTGTCCATCGCGGTGCGGAACAGCGCTTCGTACTCGGTGCAGACCGGGCCGTCGACGCGCACCGCGCCGGCGCCGTCCCGTACCCGCAGCCAGCCGGTGGGCGAGCGCTGCGGCAGGCCGTCGACGGCCTGCGACAGCGACTGCGGCGCGGCCACGGTGGCGCGCCGCTGCGCGCCGTCGGCGTAGCTCAGCACCAGCTCGTATTCGGGCACCGCGCCGGCGCTCCGCGCGGCGGGCGCGAAGCGCACCGTGGCCGGCGCCAGCAGCGCGGTGAGCGGATAGGCTTCGAGCGTGAAGCGCTTCTGCTGCGCGTCGGGATGGATGGGGTAGGTCACGTGGACGGCGACGAGGCCCTCGCGCTCGGCCTCTTCGAGAAAGAAGTGCAGGAGCGGCTTGTAGGCGCTGCGCAGGCGCGCCGTGACGCCGGCCCGGGCCAGGCGGGTCTCTGCGGCGCGGCGCGCCTCGGGACCCTCGAACAGCCAGCCTTCCAGCGTGGCGCCGCGCCAGGCCGGCGCGGCATAGGTGTCGAGCCAATCGGTCAAGGTGCGGGGGAACGAGGTGTCGAGCAATTCCATGACGGTCCTGGGAGGCGGCGGCGATGACGCGGTATTTTGCACCGGGTCGCGTGCGGCGGGGGCGTGCGCGGCCGGATCGTGCCGGCGCGGGCGGGGCCGGCACGGCCGCACCCGCCCCGCAGGCGCCCGCCGCGGCGCCTCGACGCCCGGGACAGCGTCCGCGTCACGCGATGTCATCGATGTAGCGGATTGGCACCAATTAAGGCCACGCGGCCCTGCGGCGGCCGCGGCCGCCGGTCTACGATAAACCCGAGCGCACGCCGCGTCCCGGCCGTGCGCCGATCAGGAGAATTCGATGAAACGACCGTTGCTCACGCTTTGCACCCTGGCCGCGCTGGCCGCCACCTCGCTCGCCCACGCGCAGGGCGTGCAGGAGTTCAGCTTTCCCAACACGCAGCAGGGCAACCTCTCGCCGCCGTCGACGCTGCGCATCACGGAAAGCGGCGGCAGCGTGGCCGCGCCCCCGCCGCCCATCCGCGACACGCCGGAAAGCGTGCGCGAATACCAGCGCTGCCGTACGGTGTCGGATCGCGCCGCGGTCACCAATGCCCAGCGCCAGGGCGGCGTGGCGGCCTGCCTGCGCGAGCTGCAGGAGCGGCGCCAGCAGGGCCAGTAAGCCGGCGCCGCTGCCGGCGCGGGCCGCCTCCGGACGCGCCGGGCCGCCCACCGGCCCGGCTCAGGCGGGCTGCGGCGCGCGCGCATCGGTGCGCGCCGCCCGCACCCACCAGCCCGTCATCAGCGCCGCGGCCAGCACCACCGGCAGCATGGCCGCGTTCAGCGCCTCCCAGCCGAAACGGTCCAGCATCGGGCCGGCCGCGAGCGTGGCCAGCGCGGTGGCCACATAGCGCAGCATCTCGGCCGCGCCCTGCGCGCGGGCCCGCTCCGCCGGCCGGTACGATTGCGCCAGCAGCGTGGTGCCGCCCACGAACATGAAGTTCCAGCCCACGCCGAGGCAGAACAGCGCCACGTGAAACGCCCACAGCGCGGGCGACTGCATCGCGACCAGGCTGCAGGCCACGTTCATCAGCATGCCCAGCCCCAGCACCTTGGGCAGCCCGATGCGGCGGATCAGCGCGCCCGCGAAGAAGGCCGGCGCATACATGCCGATCAGATGCCACTGCATGATGCCGGCGCCGTCGGCGATGCTGTGGCTGCAGGCCACGGCGGCGAGCGGCGCGGCCGTCATGATGAACATCATCGAGACCGAACCCACCACGTTGTTGGCCAGCGCCGCCACGAAGATCGGCTGGCGCGCGATCTCGGCCAGTGGCCGGGCCGGCAGCGCGGCCGCCTCGGCCGCCGCGGGGCTGTCGAGCGGCGCCTCCTGGTCGCGATACAGCGCCAGCAGCAGCACCACGCTGAGCGCGGCCAGCAGCGCCACCATCAGATAGGCGCCGGCGAACAACGCGAGCGGAAACAGATCCTTGGCCCAGGCCGCCAGCGCCGGGCCGGCCAGCGCCGCGATCACGCCGCCCGTCAGCACCACCGAGATGGCGCGGCTCTTGGCCTCGGCCGGCACCGCGTCGGCGGCGGCCAGCCGGTAGTACTGCGCGAAGGCCTGGAACACGCCGACGCAGGCGGTGCCGGCGCAGAACAGCCAGAAGTGCGAGATGAAGACGGCCCACACCGAGACCAGCCCGCCGGCCGCGCCGACCAGGGCGCCGAGCGCGAAGCCGGCGCGCCGGCCGATGCGCTGCATCAGTTGCGCGGCGAACCAGGTCACGACCGCGCCCGCCACCGTGATGAGCGCGAAGGGCAGGGTGGCGAGCGCCTTGTCGGGCGCCAGCATGTGGCCGGTCAGCGCGGTCAGCGTCAGGTCGATGGAGATGGCGGCGATGAACAGCCCCTGGCAGACGGCCAGGACGCGGGCATTGCGCTGCCCGGAGGGCGGGTGTGAGGCGGACATGGGAAGGCTCGGTGGGTGGCGGCGCGGCGCGCCGTTGACAGGCTCCAATCTAGTCCGCGACACTATGGCTTGAATGACCAAATTCCCTCGTTTCTGGTCATCGGGTGCCGGCGCGCCGCCGGCCTGCTGTTTTCGCCCTTGCCCGGTCTTTGTCTTTGTCCTCATTGCGCGGCGGTCTTCCATGAAACACCTCATTGCCCTGGTCCTGGTGCCCGATTTCCAGTTGCTCGACATGGCCGGGCCGGCGTCGGTGTTCGAGACCGCCGCCGAGATCGCGGCGGAGCGGGGCGCGGGGCCGGGCTACCGGGTCGAGCTGGTGTCGGAGGCGGGGGGGCCGGTGCGCAGCTCGGGCGGCGTCACCGTGCTGACGCGGCCCTGGCGCGAGCTGCGGCCGGCCACGCTGCTGGTGCCGGGCGGCACCGGCGCCCGCACGGCGCCCGCCTCGCCCGCGCTGTGCGCGCTGCTGCAGCGGGCCCAGGCGCGCGGGGCTCGGCTGGCCAGCGTCTGCACCGGTGCCTATGTGCTGGCGGCCGCCGGCGTGCTGGACGGCCGCCGCGTCACCACGCACTGGCGCCATGCGGCGGCGCTGCAGCGCCGCTATCCGCAGCTCGACGTCGAGGCCGATCGCATCCACCTGCACGATCGCGGCGTCTGGACCTCGGCCGGCATCACGGCCGGCATCGATCTCGCGCTCGCCATGGTCGAGGCCGACCTCGGCGAGGCCGTGGCGCGCCAGGCCGCGCGCGACATGGTGGTGTATCACCGGCGCAGCGGCGGGCAGTCGCAGTTCTCGGCCCTGCAGGACCTCACGCCCGGCGCGGGCCGCATGCGCGAGGTGCTGCACTACATCGGCGAACACCTGACCCAATCGTTGAGCATCGAACAATTGGCCGAGGTGGCCTGCATCAGCCCGCGCCAGTTCTGCCGCGCGTTCAAGGCCGAGACCGGCCAGACCCCGGCCAAGGCGGTCGAGCGCATCCGCGCCCAGGCGGCGCGCGCGCAGGTCGAGGACGGCGACGCGCCGATCGAGGCCATCGCGCGCCGGGTGGGCTTTGTCGACGCGGAGCGCATGCGCCGCGCCTTCGTGCGCGTCTATGGCCAGCCGCCGCAGGCCCTGCGCCGCGCGGCCCGAGCGGCGCCGGCCGAGCCCGCCGACGCCGCGCTCGCGGCATAATCGCGTTCTTCCCCACCGGCCAGGCCCCATGGATCCCGAACTGCTCAACCTGCTGGTGCGCCGCCAGATGCCCTATGGCAAATACGAAGGCCGCCTCATCGCCGACCTGCCCGGCCACTACCTGGGCTGGTTCGCGCGCAACGGCTTTCCCAAGGGCGAGATCGGCCGCCTGCTGGCGCTGATGTACGAGCTCGACCACAACGACCTGCGCGCGCTGCTCGACCCCTTGCGCGAGGGCGGCAAGCCGGCCGGTCCGCCCGCCGATTAAGGCTGGCGCAGCGCCTGCACCAGGGCCTGCACATAGGCAGGCGACTGGGCCAGGCCGCGCACGCACAGCACCAGCTTGCGGTTGGCCCAGCCGTCGGCCAGCTCCAGCCGCTTGACCTGCGCCGTGCGCCGCAGCCGCTGCGCCGAGGAGTGCGGCAGCACCGCGACGCCGACGCCGCGCGCCACCATCCGCAGCACCGCCGAGAACGTGCGCAGCCGCACCCGCGCGCGCAGCCGCTGGCCCGCGCGCGCGGCCTGGTCGTCGAGGTGGGCCGACAGCGCGCTGGCCGTCTCCAGCCCGACGTAGTCATGGCGCAGCGTCTCGACGAAGCGCACCGGACCCTCGCGCGCCGCGAGCGCATGGTCAGGCGGCACCAGCAGCACCAGCCGGTCGTCGCGAAACGGCAGCACGTCCAGGTCGCCCAGGTCGACCGCGTTCGACAGGATGCCGACGTCGGCCACGCCCTGGGCCACGGCGGGCACGATGCGGTAGCTGGGCTGCTCCTGCAGCTCCACGTCCACGTTGGGATGGGCGCGCAGAAAGCCGGCCAGCGGGTCGGGCAGGAACTCCGACATCACCGCCGTGTTGCACCACAGCCGCACCTGGCCCTTGAAGCCGAGCGCGTACTCGCCCAGGTCTTCCTCCATGCGCAGCACGTGCTGCAGCAGGCCGCGGGCATGGTGGGCCAGGGCGATGCCGGCGGGCGTGGGCGTGACGCCGCGGCGCTCGCGCGTGACCAGCGCCGTGCCCACCGAGGCCTCGAGCGCGCGCAGCCGCGCGCTCGCCGAGGGCAGTGCGAGGTGGGACAGCGCGGCACCGGCAGTGATGCTGCCGGCGTCGACGATGTGCAGGAACAGGCGCAGGTCGGTCAGGTCGAAGTGCATGGCGTCATCCGGCGGAGGCGGTCAGCCTACGGCACAGCCGAAGGCAGGCTCAGTTTATTGCGCATTTTCATTTGGCGCGCGGGGGCGGATGATGCGTCCATGCATGCTTACCTCGACTTCTATCTCGACGCCGGCCTGGCCCTCTCCGCCATGGTGTTCGGCACCTTTCTGCTGGCCGGCACCGTCAAGGGCTGCATCGGCCTGGGCCTGCCCACCGTGGCCGTGGGGCTGCTCAGCCTGACTATGCCTGCGCCGCAGGCTGCCGCGCTGCTGGTGGTGCCGTCCATCGTCACCAATGTGTGGCAATGCGTGGTGGGCGGGCATTTCGCCGCGCTGCTGCGCCGGCTCGCGCCCATGCTGGTGGCGATCTGCGTGGGCAACGCGGTGGGCGTGCTCTGGCTGGCCGGCACGGCGGTCGCGGGCGCGGGCAGCCTTCTGGGCTGTGCGCTGCTGCTGTACGCGGTGCTGGGTCTGGCCGCGGTGCGCATGCAGGTGCCGCCGCAGGCCGAATGGTGGCTGGGGCCGCTCACCGGCGCGGCCACCGGCCTCATCACCGCCGCGACCGGCGTGTTCGTGATCCCCTCGGTGCCCTATCTGCAGGCGCTCGGGCTGGAGCGCAACACGCTGGTGCAGGCCATGGGCATCGCCTTCATGGTGTCGACGCTGGCGATGGCGGGCGGGCTGATCTACAGCGGCGCGCTCGGCGGCGCCGAGGCGAGCGCCTCGGTGCTGGCGGTCGCGCCGGCGCTGGTGGGCATGGCGCTGGGCGGCTGGCTGCGCCAGCGCGTCAGCGAGAAAGTGTTCAAACGCGGATTCTTCATCGCGCTGTTTTTGCTGGGGGGGCACCTGCTGCTCGCCGGCTGACGGTTCCCGGCTGACTGCGAGCTGTCATTGAGGTGCAACGGCAATGGGGCATCGTCCGGATCTTCTTACAGGAGACCGCGATGCCCCGCTTTTTTTGTCTGTCCCGGTTGATGTCCGTGCTGGCTGCCACCGCCTTGCCGGCGACCGTGCTGGCCCAGGCCGCCGCACCCGTCGCCTTCCCGGCCACGCTCGCCGGCCACGCGATCCTGCCGGCACAGACCTTCCTGACCGCGCCGGGCGACGCCCCCGAGGATCTGCGCACCAGCGGCAAGTACACCACCGGCAAGCGCGTGGACGCGCCCGGCAGCGTGATGGGCCGCTCCGATGGCCGCCCGACCGGCGTGGCGCTGCCGTTCGCCGGCCAGCCCGTGCAGGGCCACTCCGGCATCAAGCGCATGCCGGACGGCAGCTTCTGGATCCTCACCGACAATGGCTTCGGCGCCAAGGCCAACTCGCCCGACGCGATGCTGCACCTGAGCCGCTACCGGGTCGACTTCGCGCAGGGCGGCTTCGAGCGGCTCGAGACCGTGTTCCTGCACGACCCCGACCGCAAGGTGCCGTTCCGCATCGTCCACGAGAGCACCGGCCCGCGCTATCTCACCGGCTCGGACTTCGATCCCGAGAGCTTCCAGTTCGCCGGCGGCGCGCTGTGGATCGGCGAGGAATTCGGCCCCTACCTGATCAAGGCCGACCTGCAGGGTCGCGTGCAGGCCGTGTTCGAGACCGAGGTCGATGGCAAGGTGGTGCGCTCGCCCGACCATCCCGCCGTGGCCACGCCGGCCGCGCCCGCCGATCGCGTCAAGTTCCAGGTGCGGCGCTCGAAGGGCTTCGAGGGCATGGCGAGCTCGCCCGACGGCGCGAAGCTCTATCCGCTGCTCGAGGGGCCGCTGTGGGACGAGGCCGCCGGCGCATTCGAGACCGTCGATGGCAAGCCCTATCTGCGCGTGCTGGAGTTCGACGTGGCCGGCCAGCGCTGGACCGGCCGCCACTGGAAGTACGTGCTGGAGGGCGCCGACCACGCGATCGGCGACTTCAACATGATCGATGCGGCCACCGGCCTCGTCATCGAGCGCGACAACGGCGAAGGCGTGCCAGAGCGCGCCTGCCCGCCGGGACAGCCGGGCGAGCAGTGCTTCGCCAAGCTGCCCAGGTTCAAGCGCGTCTACAAGATCGCGCTCGACGACGCGGGCGCCGGCGGGGCGGTGCGCAAGATCGGCTACGTCGACCTGCTCGACATCCAGGATCCCGCCAGGCTGGCGCGCAAGCCGGCCAGCAACGGCGTGTTCCAGTTTCCGTTCTTCACCATCGAGAACGTGGACGTGGTCGACGCCACCCACATCGTGGTGGGCAACGACAACAACCTGCCGTTCTCCAGCAGCCGCGATCCCAACCAGGCCGACGACAACGAGCTGATCCTGCTCGAAGCGGGCGGCCTGCTGTCGGCGCGATGAGCGCGGACGGCCGGTGGTAAGCTAGCCCGAACGCGGGGCCGGTCACCCGGCCCCGCATCGTTGAAACCTTCCCCGAACCGCTTCCGCCATGTCCGATCACGCTCCCGAATCGCATCTCACCGAAACGCTCGAGTCGAGCGAATCCGTTTTTCGCGGCCGCTTCCTGCACGTCAAGAACGACATGGTGCGCCTGCCCAACGGCAAGGTGGTCTCGCGCGAATACGTGGTGCATCCCGGCGCGGTGGTGATCATTCCGCTGCTCGACGACGGCCGCATCCTGCTCGAACGCCAGTTCCGCTATCCCATCGGCCAGGTCATGACCGAGTTCCCGGCCGGCAAGCTGGACCCGGGCGAGGATCCGCTGGCCTGCGCCAAGCGCGAGCTGTTCGAGGAAACCGGCTACAGCGCCGCCGAATGGGCCAAGGCCGGCGCGCTGCACCTGGCCATCGCCTATTCCACCGAGATCATCCACATCTACTTCGCGCGCGGCCTGCGCGCCGGCGACCGCAAGCTCGACGAAGACGAGTTCCTCGACGTGCGCACGGCCACGGTCGACGAGCTGCTGGCGGCCTGCCAGCGCGGCGAGGTCACCGATGCCAAGACGCTGACCTGCACCCTGTGGCTGCAGAACGTCGTCAGCGGCGCGTGGACGCTGCCGTGGCAGCCGGCCTGAACGACGCCGCCGGCCCGGCCGTGCATGCGGTGGAGCTGCGACCTTCGGGCTGGCGCTTCGAGGCGCGCGCCGACACGCCCCTGCTGCGGGCGGCGCGCGAGGCCGGCATCCGGCTGCCCAGCTCCTGTCGCAACGGCACCTGCCGCGCCTGCATGTGCATGCTGGTGAGCGGCGAGGTGCGCTACGCGGTGCAATGGCCCGGCGTGACGCGCGAGGAGCGCGAAGAAGGCTGGGTGCTGCCCTGCGTGGCGCATGCCGAGAGCGATGTGGTGCTCGAGGTGCCCGATGCCGAGCGGCGCGACGATACCCCGGCCGCGCCGCGCACGATGCTGACCGGCGCGCAGCGCTGAGCCGCGCGCGATCCGGGCGCGCCGCTGCGCGTTCGACGCCCGGCCTTCGAAGATCCGCGTTTGAAGTTCGGCGTTTGACGCTCAGGGCTCGATGGGCAGGCAGGCCGCGCCCTTGGGCAGCGGCACGCTGGTCGCGCCCAGCAGCGCACGCGCGCCGCAGGTCGAGGCAAACATCGCGGTCGAGCTGTGGCCCACGCCCACCACCTGCTGCGCCTGGTGGCGCGAGGCGGGCCAGGCCGGATGGCGCTGCGCCATCCAGGCCTCGTAGCGCCAGTAGCCGACGCCGCGCGCCCAGCGGGTCGCGCCCTGGGCCTCGGCGCCGCAGGTCTTGTCGAGGTAGTGGTGCTCGGGATTGTTGTCGGCGCCGCCCAGCAGATACGTGACGTTGCGCTGCAGATAGCGGGCCGAGAGCTTGAGCGGGTCGGTCTCGCTCGAGATCCGCGGCATCTGGTCGGGCCCGTACTTGTACTGGTTGTAGGTGGGGCAGATGCCGCGTTCGTAGTTGGCATAGCCGCCGCCGGTGGCGCGCGGGCGCTGCGGCGACAGATACAGATACGAAGACGGATTGGCCACCACGTAGCTCAGGTTCAGTCCGGCGCGGCGCAGCGGCTCGTCGATGTCGTTGAGCACGGCATAGCGGTGCACCAGCTGGCCGCCGGCCGAGTGGCCCGCGATCACGAGCTCGCGCAGCGCCGGCAGGCGGTCGGAGGCGCTCAGCTCGCGCACCAGGTCGTCGAGCACCTGGAACGAGGTCACCGGCGCCGGCCGGCCCTTGGCCGCCATGCTGGCCTCGCCGTCTTCCCAGCTGGCGCGGCGCCAGGCCGGCATCTTGCCGAAGCCCGCGTCGATCGCGCTGGCGAACTTCGGCGCCACGATCAGCGTGTCGCCGGCGCGCTCGCCGTTGGCGTGATAGAGCTGGGCCACGGCCTCATAGGCACGGTTGGCATCGCGCGTGACGCCGTGGATCACGATCACCACGCGGCGGATGCCGCGCAGATCGTCTTCCTGCAAGTGCTTGCTGGCGTAGACGGGGAAGGGGTAGCGGTGGCCGGGCTTGCCCAGTTCGATGGGGCGCCACGGCGGCGTGGTCACGGGCGGCGTCACCACGGGGTCGGTGTAGGGGTCGTGACCCGCGGGCGGCTGGCCCGCGAGCTGGGCCTGCGCGGGCAGGGCCAGCGCGCAGGCGAATACTGCGAGCAGTCCTGCGCGCATGCGGATCAGCAATGTTCCGAACCGAGCAGCTGCATCAGCGCCGCATGGTCCAGGATGCGCACTTCGCGCTGGTTGATCCGGATCAGGCCGTCGCGCGCGAAGCGCGAGAGCAGGCGCGATACCGTCTCCAGCGTCAGGCCGAGGAAGTTGCCGATCTCCTCGCGGCTCATGCGCAGCACGAACTCGCTCGACGAATAGCCCAGCGCCGCATAGCGCTGCGACAGGTTCAGCAGGAACGCGGCGACGCGCTGCTCCGAACGCATCGAGCCCAGCGTGGCCAGCATCTGGTGCGAGCGCGTGATCTCGCGGCTCATCAGGCGGCGGAACTGCTGCTGCAGCGTGGGCAGATGGGCGGCGACGCGGTCGATCTCGGGCAGGCGGATGACGCACACCTCCGAGTCTTCGAGCGCAACCGCGTTGGAGACGTGGCGGCCTTCGATCATGCCGTCGAACCCGACGATCTCACCCGGCAGATGGAAGCCGGTGATCTGCAGCTGGCCGGAGGCGTCTTCGAGCTGGGTCTTGAGCGAGCCGAAACGCACGCCATAGACCGCGTCGAGCGGCGCGTCGAGCTCGTAGAGCGGCTTGCCCTTTTCGACGCGCACGCGCTCCTTGACCAGGTCGTCGAGCTTCTCCACTTCCGCCGCGGCCATGCCGACCGGGATGCAGACATGCCCGAGCATGCAGCTCGAACAGTGCGCGGCATCCGGCGAAATAGGAACCCGTTTTTGCATATAGACCTCGAGGCTTAGTCACCGGCTTGGGCTTGCGCCGCCGGTTGGTGTTACGTCCGGCGGCACGCGAGCGACCGGCCGGATGTGTATATCAGCTGGTTACATTGTAGTCGCGTCGGCGCAAACATACCGAGGCGCGATATCGGGGCCGTGATCGCCACGTTTCAGGGCCTTTTGCGACGGGAGAGTCGGTAGGCGCACCAGTCGTCCGCCCCCGTGGCCACGGGCGCGCCGGGGCCGTCGGGGCGGATCGGATAGTACAGACAGCGCAGGGTGGCGCCGCCGTCCTCGAGCCGCACGTCGACCTCGTCTCGGACGAAGGGGGAGGTCGTGGGGTCGTCGATTTCCTCGATCGCGTCGAGCACCGGCGCGAGCGCCGCGTCGATGCGGTAGACCTCGCCCAGCACGCGCGGCGGGCCCGCGTCGGGCAGCAGGCCGGGCCAGTCGCCGTAGTCGACCAGCACGCCGGGCGCGCGCGCCAGCCCGACCCGCACGGGCGCGGGCAGGCCATGGCGCGCCGCCGCTTGCGCGATGTCATTGCTTTCCCCCTGGCGCAGGGTACCGTAGACGAAGACGAGCAGGGGCATGGCGGGCGCGCGGCGCGATGGTTGTGCGGAATTGGCGTTGCCGTGTAGTGTATGCGGGTGCTTGTCGCTTTACGGACTCGGGCGCCCAGGGCCGCAAGGCCTGCGCGCGGGGCTTGAAAACCCCGCCGGCGTCCGCATATTCAGGTCATCGAGCCGGCTGACGCAATGTCTCGCGTGGCTCCCCAACAGCCTACGACCATTATGCGATTCGACAAACTCACCACCAAGTTCCAGCAAGCCCTGGCCGACGCGCAAAGCCTGGCCGCCCGCAACGACCATCCCTACATCGAGCCGGCCCACGTGCTGGCCGCCCTGCTGGGCGATCCCGACAGCGGCGCGGCCAGCCTGCTGGCGCGTGCCGGCGTGGCGGTCAACCGCCTGCAGCCGGCGCTCGACCAGGCCCTGAAGGCCCTGCCGCAGGTGCAGGGCAGCGACAACGTCCAGGTCGGCCGCGACCTCCAGGGCGTGCTAACCCGCACCGACAAGGAAGCCGCGCGCCGCGGCGACACCTACATCGCCAGCGAGCTGTTCCTGCTCGCCCTGGCCGACGACAAGGGCGATGCCGGCCGCATCCTGCGCGAGGCGGGCCTGCAGAAGAAGGCCCTCGAGGCCGCGATCGACGCGGTGCGCGGCGGCCAGAACGTCGACGGCGCCGAGGGCGAGTCCAACCGCGAGGCGCTGTCCAAGTACACGCTCGACCTCACCGAGCGCGCCCGCGAAGGCAAGCTCGATCCCGTGATCGGCCGCGACGACGAAATCCGCCGCACCATCCAGATCCTGCAACGCCGCACGAAGAACAATCCGGTCCTGATCGGCGAACCCGGCGTGGGCAAGACCGCCATCGTCGAAGGCCTGGCGCAGCGCATCGTCAACGACGAGGTGCCGGAATCCCTGCGCGGCAAGCGCGTGCTGTCGCTCGACCTGGCCGCGCTGCTGGCCGGCGCCAAGTTCCGCGGCGAGTTCGAGGAGCGCCTGAAGGCCGTGCTCAAGGAACTGGCCCAGGACGACGGCCAGAACATCGTGTTCATCGACGAGCTGCACACCATGGTGGGCGCCGGCAAGGCCGAGGGCGCGATGGACGCCGGCAACATGCTCAAGCCCGCGCTGGCGCGCGGCGAGCTGCATTGCATCGGCGCGACCACGCTCGACGAATACCGCAAATACATCGAGAAAGACGCCGCGCTCGAGCGCCGCTTCCAGAAGGTGCTGGTGGGCGAGCCCGACGTGGAGTCCACCATCGCCATCCTGCGCGGCCTCCAGGAGCGCTATGAGCTGCACCACGGCGTGGACATCACCGACCCGGCCATCGTGGCCGCGGCCGAGCTGTCCAACCGCTACATCACCGACCGCTTCCTGCCCGACAAGGCCATCGACCTGATCGACGAGGCGGCCGCGCGCATCCGCATGGAAATCGATTCCAAGCCCGAGGTGATGGACCGGCTCGACCGCCGCATCATCCAGCTCAAGATCGAGCGCGAGGCCGTCAAGAAGGAATCCGACGACGCGTCCAAGCGCCGCCTGGCCGTGATCGAGGAAGAGCTCGAGAAGCTCCAGCGCGAGTACAACGACTACGAAGAGATCTGGAAGGCCGAGAAGGCCGCGGTGCACGGCACCCAGGCCATCAAGGAAGAGATCGACAAGGTGCGCGCCGAGATGGCCGAGCTGCAGCGCAAGGGCCAGTTCGACAAGCTGGCCGAGCTGCAATACGGCAAGCTGCCCGAGCTCGAGGCGCGCCTGAAGGCCGCCGACAGCGCCGAGCAGGCCGCCGAGAAGGCCGACGTCGACTCGGGCAGGCCGCGTCTGCTGCGCACCGAGGTGGGCGCCGAAGAGATCGCCGAAGTGGTTTCGCGCGCAACCGGTATCCCGGTGTCGAAGATGATGCAGGGCGAGCGCGACAAGCTGCTCAAGATGGAGGAGTTCCTGCACCGCCGCGTGGTGGGCCAGGACGAGGCCGTGCGCCTGGTGTCCGATGCCATCCGCCGCTCGCGCGCCGGGCTGGCCGACCCCTCGCGTCCGTATGGTTCGTTCCTGTTCCTGGGCCCGACCGGCGTGGGCAAGACCGAGCTGACCCGCGCGCTGGCCGAGTTCCTGTTCGACTCCGAGGAGCATCTGATCCGCATCGACATGAGCGAGTTCATGGAGAAGCACTCGGTGGCCCGCCTGATCGGCGCGCCGCCGGGATACGTGGGCTACGAAGAGGGCGGCTATCTCACCGAGGCGGTGCGGCGCAAGCCCTACAGCGTGGTGCTGCTCGACGAGGTCGAGAAGGCCCACCCCGACGTGTTCAACGTGCTGCTGCAGGTGCTCGACGATGGCCGCCTCACCGATGGCCAGGGCCGCACGGTCGATTTCCGCAACACCGTGATCGTGATGACCTCCAACCTCGGCTCGCAGCACATCCAGACCATGGCGGGCCAGCCCTACGAAGTCATCAAGGAAGTGGTGTGGGACGAGCTCAAGCAGTCGTTCCGCCCCGAGTTCCTCAACCGGATCGACGAAGTCGTGGTGTTCCACGGGCTCGACGCGCAGCACATCGAATCGATCGCGCGCATCCAGCTCAAGCGCCTGGCCGACCGGCTCGAGAAGCAGGAGATGCGGCTGGAGGTCAGCGACGCGGCGCTCGCCGAGATCGCGCGGGCCGGCTTCGACCCGGTGTTCGGGGCGCGTCCGCTCAAGCGGGCCATCCAGCAGCAGGTCGAGAACCCGGTCGCCCGGCTCATCCTCGAAGGCAAGTTCGGGCCGCGCGACGTGGTGCCGGTGGATTGGCAGGACGGCAAGTTCGTCTTCACGCGCACGCTGCAATGAGCCCGCCGATCCGGGCATGAAAATGGCGTCCCTCGGGACGCCATTTTTTTTGCTGTCGCGGGAAGGTTCAGGCCTTCCCGGCGTCCTGCGCGTCGCGTTCGGCCTGCGCAATGATGGCGCGCGCGGTCCAGCGCACCACGTCGGTGATCTCGTCGATCTCCAGGTGCCAGATGTCCTTGAGCACCAGGAACACCTCGGTGCCGTACAGCAGCGACAGCGCCTGCGCCACGCGCTGCAGCGCGGCTGGCTCGAGCCGGTCGGCCAGCGGCGCCAGCACGTGGCGCAGCGTGTCGACGCGATGGCCGCGCACCAGGCGCGGCGTGGCGTCGTCGCCGGCACGCGCGGCCGCCTGCTGCTGCAGCGACACCATGATCGCGGCCCGCAGCGACGCCTCGTGTTCCTCGAGGCGCGGGTAGGCGAACGAGAACAGCTCGTCGACGCGCTCGCTCGCGCTGCCGGCGCCGGCCTGCCATTCGAGAATGGGGCCGAGGCTCTGGTCGACCACGGCGGCGATCAGCGCGCTCTGGCTCGGGAAATAACGATAGGCGGTGGCGCGCGACACTTCGGCCGCTTCGGCCAGCTCGGCGACCGAGGGCGTGAGGCCGGCGGCCATCATGCGCTGCGCCGTGTCGAGCAGGGTGCGGCGCATGCGCGCGCGCGGGCCATGCGGCGGCTCGCCGCTTTGCACGGCCTGACGGCTCGCGGGGCCGATCTGGTGGGCTTTCATGGGAGCGTCGGCAGCAGGGCGGGGGCCTTGCTGTTGACCAGAGACAGGTGTCTCATTATGATTCGTTCGTCTCATTCTTGCGGTCGCTTGGCCGTCGGCGGCGGTGATGTTGCGGGCGGTCGCGACCCAGGATATACACAGAGGCGCGCGCACGGAGCAGTGTAGCGCGCTCGCGGAGGAGTCATGAGTTTTGATCAACGGCCCGTCTACGTGGCCGCCACTTTCGACACCAAGGCCGACGAAGCGGCTTTCCTGGCCGCGCGGCTCGTGGCCGCCGGCGTGCCGGTCGTCTCGGTGGACGTGTCCACCGGCGCCGACGGCGCGGGCGGCGCCGACGTGTCGGCCGCCGAGGTCGCGCGCCACCATCCGGAGGGCGCCGCCGCCGTGTTCACCGGCGACCGCGGCACTGCCATCCCGGCCATGGCCCTGGCCTTCGAGCGCTTTCTCGCCGCGCGCGGCGACGTGGGCGCCGTGCTCGGCCTGGGCGGATCGGGCGGCACCGCGCTGATCACGCCCGCGATGCGGGCGCAGCCGGTCGGCGTGCCCAAGCTGATGGTCTCGACCATGGCCTCGGGCAACGTCGCGCCTTACGTCGGCCCCGCCGACATCGCCATGCTGTATCCGGTCACCGACGTGGCCGGGCTGAACCGCATCTCGCGCCGCGTGCTGGCCAACGCCGCCGGCGCCATCGCGGGCGCCTGGCAGGCGGCGCGCCAGCCGCAGGAGAGCGACCAGCGCGACGCGGTCGGCATCACGATGTTCGGCGTCACCACGCCGTGCGTGCGCGAGGTGGCGGCCCTGCTGCACGAGCGCTACGACACGCTGGTCTTCCATGCCACCGGCACCGGCGGGCAATCGATGGAGAAGCTGCTCGACAGCCATCTGCTGGGCGGCGTGCTCGACCTCACCACCACCGAGGTGTGCGACCTGCTGTTCGGCGGCGTGCTGGCCTGCACGCCCGACCGGTTCGGCGCGGTCGCGCGCACCGGCGCGCCCTACGTGGGCTCGTGCGGCGCGCTCGACATGGTGAATTTCGGCGAGCCGGCCAGCGTCCCCGAGCGCTATCGCGAGCGCCTGTTCTACCCGCACAACCCGCAGGTCACGCTGATGCGCACCACGCCCGAGGAGAACGCGCGCCAGGGCGCGTGGATCGCCGAGCGGCTCAATCGCTGCGAGGGCGAGGTGCGGTTCCTGCTGCCCGAAGGCGGCGTCTCGGCGCTCGATGCGCCGGGCCAGGCCTTCTGGGATCCCGCCGCCGATGCCGCGCTGTTCGAGGCCATCGAGTCGCACCTGGTGCAAACCGCCAAGCGCCGCCTGATCCGCGTGCCCCACCATATCAACGATCCGCAGTTCGCCCGAATCGCGGTCGCGCAATTCCAGGCCATCGCGCCTGCCTGAGGAGTCTTCACGTCATGCCCTGTTTCGAGCGCAGCGCGCTGCTGCAGCAGTTCCAGACCATGGTGCGCGAGCGCCGGCCCATCGTCGGCGGCGGCGCGGGCACCGGCCTGTCGGCCAAGTGCGAAGAGGCCGGGGGCATCGACCTGATCGTGATCTACAACTCCGGCCGCTATCGCATGGCGGGCCGCGGCTCGCTGGCCGGGCTGCTGGCCTACGGCAACGCCAACGAGATCGTGATGGACATGGCGCGCGAGGTGCTGCCCGTGGTGCGCCGCACGCCGGTGCTGGCGGGCGTGAACGGCACCGATCCGTTCTGCAACTTCGACCTGTTTCTCGACGATCTGATCCGCACCGGCTTCTCCGGCGTGCAGAACTTTCCCACCGTGGGCCTGATCGACGGCAATTTCCGCGCCAATCTCGAGGAAACCGGCATGGGCTACGCGCTCGAGGTCGACATGATCCGGCTGGCGCACCAGAAGGGCCTCTTGACGACGCCCTACGTGTTCAACGAAGACGACGCGCGCGCCATGACCGAGGCCGGCGCCGACATCATCGTGGCGCACATGGGACTGACCACGGGCGGCAACATCGGCGCGGCCACGGCGCTCACGCTCGACGATTGCATCGCGCGCATCGATCGCATCGCCGCCGCAGCCCAGGCCGTGCGCGACGACGTGATCGTGCTGTGCCACGGCGGCCCGATCGCCTCGCCCGACGACGCCGCGCGCGTGCTGCGCGAATGCCGCCACTGCCATGGCTTCTACGGCGCCAGCTCGATGGAGCGTCTGCCCACGGAGACCGCGCTCACGGCGGCCACGCGCGAGTTCAAGGCGCTGACCTTCTGATGCCGGCGCGGGCGCGCTGCGCCCGCCCGCCGCGCGAAGGCGGCACAATGACGGATCCCACCGAGCAGGACCAGGAGAACGACATGCAGGAGCATACGGTTTTCGTGAGCGGGCTGGTGCCCGCCCCCATCGAACAGGTCTGGCCTTTGCTGCGCGACTTCAACGCGCTGGCGCTGTGGCATCCGGCCGTCGCCGCATCGCGCGTGGAGGAGGGCGGCCGCGCCGATGCGCTGGGCAGCGTGCGCCGCCTCGACCTCAGGCCCGACGGATTCGTGCGCGAGCGCCTGCTGATGCTCGACGATCCGGGCCATGCGCTGCGCTACAGCATCATCGAGACCAGCCTGCCGATGCGCGACTACGTGGCCGGCATCCATCTCGCCCCCGTCACGCTGACGGGCGGGACGCTGGTGACGTGGTGGGCCGACTTCGGCGTGATCGACGGCGCCGATCTCGCGGCGGTGGCGCAGGCCGTGGGCGAAAACGTGTTCGGCGTCGGCATCCGCGCGCTGGCGCAGCGCCTGGGCTGAGCGCGCCGAGGCGCGCCGGGGCGCACGCGCCGCGCGTGCCCTGATGTCCAGGCGCCGTGCCGGGCCGCCTAGCCGGCCCGCGCGCGCGCCACCGGCCGGCAGCCCGCCGGCCAGTCGTGATCGCGGGCATGCGCCCGCAACGCGGCCATGAAGGCCTGCGCGGCCGGGCTGAGCGCGCGCTCCTCGGGCCGGATCAGGCACAGCGTGCGCACCACCGTGGGCCGCGCCAGCAAGGCATACGACAGGCCCGGCTGCAGCACGCGCTGCGCCGCCAGCGCCGGCAGCAATGCCACGCCCAGCCCCGCCAGCACCAGCGCCGCCTGCGAGGTGGTGCTCGACGCCTCATAGAACGGCGAGGCCGCCTCGATCGGCAGGTCGGCGCGCGCCCGCAGTAGCGCGGCGATGCCGGTTTCGTCCACCACCCCCACCAGTTTGCGGCCGGCGAGCGCCGACCAGCGCAGCATGCCGTCGCGGCCGGGCGCCAGGCCCGCGTCGTCGCTGCGATACAGCACGCCGAAACGGTCTTCGAGCAACGCGTCGAACACCAGGCCCGGCGCGTCGGCCCAGCGGCTGGTCAGGCCGAAGTCCACCTCGCCCGCGGCCACCAGGCGCTGGATGCGGCCGGAGTTGTCGTCGCGCAGATAGAGCCGGATGGCCGGATGGCGCGCGCAGAAATCGGCCGCGGCCGGCGCGATCAGCTCCGTGATGGCCGAGGGTGCGGCGGCCACCCCGACCCGGCCGCGCTGCAGCGCGCCGTAGCGCACGGCGTCGTCGATGGCGCCGTCGAAGTCGGCCAGCAGGCGCATGACGCGCGGCAGGAACTCCTGGCCGAGCGGCGTGAGCAGCACGCGCCGGCTGGTGCGCGTGAAGAGCTCGGCGCCGAGCGCGGTCTCGAGCTGGCGGATCAGCGTGGTCACCGAGGACTGGGTCTGGAACAGGCGCCCGGCCGCATGGGTGAAGCTGTTTTCCTGGGCCACCGCCACGAAGGCGTTGAGGTGCTTGAGGGTGATGTGCTTGGGCAGGCGAACCATTTCAAATCGAGATAGATGGATTAACTAAAACAATTTTTCCAGATGGATCGCGCGGCGGATACTAGGCATCTCACCGACTTGCCGAGTTCCGCCATGCCTGACACCGCCGCCCCCGCTACGCCGCTCGACCTCAAGATCCGGGGCGGCTGGGTCATCGATGGCAGCGGCGCGCCGCGCGTGCGCGCCGACGTCGGCATCGTCGCCGATCGCGTGGTGGCGCTGGGCGATCTGTCGGGCCATGCGGCCGCGCGCGAGATCGACGCGGCGGGCCGCGTGGTCGCGCCCGGCTTCATCGACGTGCACGGCCACGACGACCTGATGTTCGTGGAAAAGCCCGGCCTCGAATGGAAGACCAGCCAGGGCATCACCACGGTGGTGGTGGGCAATTGCGGCGTGAGCGGCGCGCCCGCGCCGCGGCCCGGCAACACCGCCGCCGCGCTGGCGCTGCTGGGCGAGACGCCGCTGTTCGCCGACATGGCCGCCTATCTGGCGGAGCTGGCCGAGCGCCGGCCCATGATCAACGTGGCCGCGCTGGTGGGCCACGCCAACCTGCGCCTGGCCGCGATGGCCGACCCGCGCGCCCAGCCCAGCGCCGCCGAGCAGGCGCGCATGGAGGAACTGCTGCGCGAGGCGCTCGACGCCGGCGCGGTGGGCTTCAGCACCGGCCTGGCCTACGATCCGGGCGGGCAGGCGGGCGAGGCCGAATTGCGCGGCCTGGCCGAGATCGCGGCGGCGCGCGGGCGCCTGCATACCAGCCACATCCGCAACGAGGCCGACCAGGTCGAGGCGGCGGTGGAGGAAGTGCTGGCCATCGGCCGCGCCACCGGCTGCGCCACGGTGGTGTCGCACCACAAATGCATGATGCCGGCCAACTGGGGCAAGAGCGCCAACACGCTGGCCAACATCGACCGCGCGCGCGCCGCCGGCGTCGAGGTCGCGCTCGACATCTATCCCTATCCCGGCAGCTCCACCATCCTGATTCCCGAGCGCGCCGAGACCATCGACGACATCCGCATCACGTGGTCGACGCCGCATCCCGAATGCAGCGGCCGCTATCTGGCCGACATCGCGCGCGGCTGGGGCTGCGACCGCGGCACCGCCGCGCGCCGGCTGGCGCCGGCCGGCGCCATCTATTTCGCGATGGACGAGAACGAGGTGCAGCGCATCTTCCAGCATCCCTGCTGCATGGTGGGCTCCGACGGCCTGCCCAACGACGCGCGGCCGCACCCGCGGCTGTGGGGCTCGTTCACGCGTGTGCTGGGCCGCTACGTGCGCGAGGCCGCGCTGATGTCGCTCGAGGCCGCGGTGGCCAAGATGACGGCGCTGCCGGCCCGGGTGTTCGGCCTGCGTGACCGCGGGGTGCTGCGGGTGGGTGCGCTGGCCGACGTGGTGGTGTTCGACCCGGCCACGGTCAACGACCGTGCCACCTGGGACGACCCGACGCTGGCCTCGGTCGGGATCGACGCCGTGCTGGTCAATGGCACCCAGGTATTTCCCGCCGCGCCCGCCGCGCGGCCCGGCCGCGTCCTGCGGCGAGACCTTCAAGCCGGCGCTCACTGACCGGCCTTCCAGGAGAGAGACTGATGCATAAACCCACCCTGATCGCGCTGGGCCTGGCCCTCTGTCTGCCGTGGGCCGGCGCGCGCGCCGAGTTCCCCGAGCGGCCCATCACGCTGATCGTGCCGTTCCCGGCCGGCGGCCCCACCGACATCGTGGGCCGCGTCGCGGCGGCCAAGGCCGGCGAGATCCTGGGCCAGCAGATCGTGGTGGAAAACCGCACCGGCGCGTCCGGCACCATCGGCATGGCCGCCACGGCGCGCGCCAAGCCCGATGGCTACACCCTGGGCCTGGCCACCGTCAGCACGCACGGCACCGCGCCGCACCTGTTTCCCAAGCTCGCGTACGACCCGGTCAGCGACTTCACGCCGATCAGCAATCTGGTGACCAGCCCCAACATCCTGGCCGTCAATCCGGCCTTTGCCGCGAAAGACCTGACGGAATTCGTGGCGCACGTGCGCGCCAATCCGGGCAAGGACGGCTACGCCAACGCCGGCGCGGGCGGCGTCAACGATCTCGGCATGATCTGGTTCCTGCAGCTTATCGACGGCAAGATGAACAGCATCTCTTATCGTGGCTCGGCGCCCGCGCTCACCGACACAGTGGCCGGCGTGGTGCCCGTGATCTTCGACAACTTCCCCTCGACGCTGCCGTACGTCAAGAGCGGCCATCTGCGCGCGCTCGCCATCACCGGCACGGCGCGCAACGCCCGCCTGCCCGACCTGCCCACCTTCGCGGAGCAGGGCTACAAGGATTACGACGTGACCGCCTGGTACGGCGTGGTGGCGCCGGCCGGCGTGCCGGCGGACGTGCGCGACAAGCTGTCCGCCGCGTTCGCCAAGGCCGTGCGCGATCCCGCCACCGCGGCCAAGATGGAGGAGACCGGCGCCTTTCCGCTGGGCAACACGCCCGAGGCGTTCGGCCGGCAGATCCAGGCCGAGCGCGAGCGCTGGAAGGGCGTGATCGACAAGGCCCAGATCAAGCTGCAATGAGGCAGCGCGCGGCCGGCGGCGGCGCGCGGCGCAGGAGGCTGACGCATGAGGCTGACGCAGGGGACTGGCGCTGAGGACGGACGCTGGGGACGGACGCTCGGGATTAAGATACGCGGGTTCGCGCCGGGTCAGCCCGATCCGGCGCATCCCGTCCGGATCCTCATCCATGCTGACCACGCTCAATTTTCTCGCGGTGGGCCTGGGCGCCTCGCTCGGCGCCTGGCTGCGCTGGCTGCTCGGCCTGCGGCTGAACGCCGCGGGCTGGCCCTGGGGCACGCTGGCCGCCAACCTCGGCGGCGGCTATCTGATCGGTCTCGCGCTGGGCGTGATCGCGGCCCATCCCGAATGGCCCGCCTGGGTCCGGCTGGCGGCGGTCACGGGCTTTCTGGGCGGGCTCACCACCTTTTCCACCTTCTCGGCCGAAACCGTCGACATGGTCGAACGCGGCGTCTATGCCACCGCGCTGGGCTATGCCGGGCTGAGCCTGTTCGGCTCCTTGCTGCTCACCGCGGCCGGGCTGGCCACGGCGCACGCGCTGCGCTGAGTCAGCGCCCGAGCAAGACCCGCGCGGCCGCCAGGCCGCTGCGCACCGCGCCTTCGAGCACGCCGGGATAGCCGGTGTCGGTCCAGTCGCCCGCCAGCGCGAGCGTGCGCCACGGCGTGGTGTTCAGCGGCCGCGCCAGGCCCGGCACCGCCGCGAAGGTGGCGCGCTTCTCCACGAACAGCTCGGCCCGCTCGATCGCGGGCATCGGCGCCAGCCGGGCGGGGTGGCGCGCGGCCTGTTCGGCGACCTGCTCGGTGAGGCCGGCGATGGCCGTGTCGCGTTCGGCATCGACCAGCGCGTGGGCCGCGCTGGCCACGATGGCGAGCTCGCCGCGCTGGTGATGGCCGGTGAGGCGGGCGCGGTCGAACAGCCACTGGCCGTGATGGCCGCGTGCGGCATCCTCGCGCAGCAGCATCATCGGCTCGGGCAGCGCCCAGGGCGCCGCGAGCCGCAGGTTGAGCGTGGCGATGGGCTCGTACTGGAACGCCTGCAGCGCGCGCAGCAGGCCTTGCGAGGCGGCGCCGCGCAGCGCCGGGCCGAGCAGGCGCGCCGCCACCGCGGGCGGCACGGCCAGCACGGCGCAGTCGAACTGCTCGCCGTGGATGTCGACGCCGGTGTCGCTCGGGGTCATCTGGCGCACGGTGGTGCCGTAGCGCATGGTGGCGCGCAGGGCCACCACGTCGGGCCACAGCGCCGACAGATCGACGCAGGGCAGCAGCATGTCGCTGTTGCGGCGATGGCCGGTGAGCGCGTCGCGCAGCACGTGGGCGTAGAGGCTGGCGCTGGCCACGGCCAGCGGCGTGTTGAGCGCGGCCAGGCAGAGCGGCTCCCAGAGGCGGCGCACCAGCGTGTCGGGTTGCGCGTGCTGCGCCAGCAGCTGCGTCACGGTCCAGTCGCGCGGCGGCTGCCAGCCGCATTGTTCGAGACCGCGCATCAGGCGCACGGCCGCGAGCCGGTCGCGCCACGACAGCCCGCGCGCGGTCAGCAGCGCGGCCGCGGCATGCAGCGGCGCGGGCAGCGGCGGGGCCGACAGGCGGAAGCGCCCGTCGAGGCTCGCCAGCCGCAGCGGGCGGCGCATCAGCAGCGCGTCGGGATTGCGGCCCAGCCGGCGCATCAGGGCGAGCGTCTCGCGATAGGCGCCCAGCAGGATGTGCTGGCCGTTGTCGAGGTCGGCGGCGAACTCGGGATGCACCACGCGGCGGGCGCGCCCGCCGGGCGTGCGGCCGGCTTCGAAGACGGTGACGTTGGCATCGGCGGCGCGCAGCGTGGCGCACGCCGCGAGGCCGGCCCAGCCAGCGCCGATGACGGCGACCTTCATCGTTGCGGACCGCGCTGGCTCAGGCGGCGCACCAGGCCCCGTCCGCCACTCACCCAGGTCTTCCAGGCCAGCCAGAGCTTGCGCAGCGGCGTGAGCGAGATGCGCTGATGCAGCACCTGCCAGTTGTCGCGCTCGATCTCGTCGAGCAGCGCGTGATAGATGGCCGCCATCATCAGGCCGGGACGCTGGGCCCGGATGTCGGCCTCGGGCAGCGCCTCCATCGCCTCGCGGTAGAGCTCGCGCGTGCGCGCGGCCTGGAACGCCATCAGGGCGTTGAAGCGGTCGGAGTAGACGCCGTTGAGGATGTCGCTGGCCTTGACCTCGAACTGCTGCAGCTCGTTGACCGGCAGGTAGATCCGGCCGCGGCGCGCGTCGTCGCCGACGTCGCGCACGATGTTGGTCATCTGGAACGCGAGGCCCAGCTTGGCGGCGTAGTCGATGGTGCGCTCGTCGGTGTAGCCGAAGATGCCGGCCGACATCTCGCCGACGACCCCGGCCACGTGCCAACAGTATTTGCGCAGGCCGGCCCAGTCGAGATAGCGGGTCTGGTCGAGATCCATCTCCATGCCGGTGATGACGGCCTGCAGGCGTTCGCGCGTGATGTTGTAGTCGTTCAGGTGCGGCGCCAGCGCGCGCGTCACCGGATGCTCGGGCTTGCCGTCGAACATCGCGTCGACCTGCGTGCGCCACCAGGCCAGCTTGACGCGGGCCAGGGAGGCGTCGGTCGCCTCGTCGACCACGTCGTCGACTTCGCGGCAGAACGCATAGAGCGCCGTGATCGCGCGCCGGCGCGGCACCGGCAGGAACAGGAACGCGTAGTAGAAACTGGAGCCGCTCTTGGCGGCCTTGTCCTGGCAGTATTCGTCAGGGGTCATATCAGGTCAGGGAGCGCCACAGCATGAGGGCCCAATCTTTGGCGCCCAGTTCGGGGCGATTCATGAAGACGTCGTAATTGGCGTGTTCGATGCGCTGCAGGATGCGCAGGCCGCCCTGGACCACCAGGCGCAGTTCGAGCCCGATGCGCCCCGGCAGCCGGCGCGGCAACGCAGCGCCAGAGTTTAGCAGTGCGCGCGTGCGCTCGACCTGGAAGGCCATCAGCGCGCGCCAGGCCGGCGTGAGGCGGCAGGCCGCGAGGTCTTCCTCGCTCACGCCGAAGCGGGCCAGGTCGTCCTGGGGGATGTAGACGCGCGCCTTGCGCCAGTCGACCCGCACGTCCTGCCAGAAGTTGACCAGCTGCAGGCCGGTGCAGATGGCGTCGGCGTCGCGCACATTCGTGTCGTCGGCCGCGCCGTAGAGGTGCAGCATGAGCCGGCCGACCGGGTTGGCCGAGCGGCTGCAGTAGTCGAGCAGGGTCGGGTAGTCGGGGTAGCGCGTGGTGGTCACGTCCTGCTCGAAGGCGGAGAGCAGGTCGAAGAAGGGCGTGATCGGCAACTGGTGGCGCACGAGGGTGCGCGCCAGCGGATCGAACACCGGCGCCAGCGCCGGCTCGCCGGGCGCGCGGATCGCGGGCTCGGCGCCGATGCGGTGCAGCTCGGCGCGATAGGCGTGGAGCGCGCGCAGGCGTTCGTCCGGGCTCGCGTTGCCCTCGTCGGCGATGTCATCGGCGCTGCGGGCGTAGCGGTAGATGTCGCGCACGGCCTGGCGCAGATGGCGCGGCAGCAGCAGCGAGGCCACGGGAAAGTTCTCGTAGTGGTCGACGGCCATATACCTGTGGTTCGGCGAGGCGCGGGCCGATCCCGCGCCATGCCCCATTTTAGTGAATGCCGCGCGGGCGGCGGGTGTCGGGATGTCAGCGATCAGTTAGACTAGTCGGCCTGAAGGAAAATCCTCATGCCGCGTCCCATTTCTGCTTCGATCGACCCCGCCGCGCTGCGGCACAACCTGTCCGTCGTGCGTCGGCATCTCGACCAGACGGCCGCCGGTTCGGGCGGGGTGGCGCCGTCGATCTGGGCCGTCATCAAGGCCAATGCCTACGGGCACGGCATCGAGCAGGCGGTGGCCGGATTTTCCGACGCGCAGGGCCTCGCCATGCTCGACCTCAACGAGGCGGTGCGCTGCCGCGAGGCCGGTTGGGGCGGGCCGATTCTGCTGCTCGAGGGCTTTTTCGAGTCCGACGACCTCGACATCGTCGACCGCTATCACCTGACCACCACCGTGCACACGCGCGAGCAGCTCGACATGCTCGCGCATGCCCGACTGTCGCGGCGCGTCGACATCATGCTCAAGCTCAATTCCGGGATGAACCGGCTCGGCTTCACCGCCGATTCGTTCGGCCCGGCCTACGCCCGCGCCCAGCAGCTGCAGGAGCGCGGCGCGCTCGGCAGCATCGGCAAGATGACGCACTTCGCCTGCGCCGACGGCCCGCAGGGCGTGTCCGGCCAGCTCGCGGTGTTCGACGCGGTCACGCAGGGCCTCGCGGGCCCGGTCAGCGTGTGCAACTCGGCCGCCACGCTGCGCTACGCGGAGATCGCGGTCGGCACGGCCGACACCACGCACTGGGTGCGCCCCGGCATCTGCCTCTACGGCGCATCGCCCTTCGCCGACGCCGACGCCGCCAGCTTCGGCCTGCGGCCCGCCATGACCCTGCGTTCCGAGCTGCTCGCCGTCCAGGACATCGCGGCCGGCGACGCGGTGGGCTATGGCGCCACCTTCACCGCCACGGCGCCGATGCGCATCGGCGTGGTCGCCTGCGGCTACGCGGACGGCTATCCGCGCCACGCCGGCACGGGCACGCCGGTCACGGTGGGCGGCGTCGCCACCCGCCTGGTCGGCCGCGTGTCGATGGACATGCTGATGGTCGACCTCGATCCGGTGCCGGGCGCGGCGCCGGGCGCGCCGGTGGTGCTGTGGGGCGAGGGCGGCCCCAGCGTCGACGCCGTCGCCACCCACGCGGGCACGATCGGCTACGAGCTGCTGTGCGCCGTCGCGCCCCGGGTGCGCCGTCAGGTCGTCTGAGGGCGCTTGCCGGGGTGTCCCAGGCATGGACACCGCAGTGGCAGCGATTGGCTACGCAAGTTACAAGACACCGCCGGGTGGATGGTGTCTACTACGCGAATCCGCCGGCGGCGGCGCGACCCTCCCGGTCCGGCGCCGGGCGCCGGCAGGCGATGCGGCCGCGCGGGCGGCCGTGGCAATCAATTAGCGAGGTTTCGATCCATGAAGGATAAATGTGTGCTCGTGACGGGCGCGACCAAGGGCATCGGCTGGGCGCTGTCGCAGCGGCTGACCGATCTGGGCTGTCACGTGGTCGGGATCGCTCGCAACACCACCGATGTGGACTTTCCCGGCTACCTCTACGCTTGTGACCTGTCCGACGCGGGCCGCACGGAAGAAGTGCTGCGCGAGATCCGCGAGAAATTCCCCGTCGACGCGGTGGTCAACAACGTGGGCGTGGTGTCGCCGCAGCCGCTGGGCGAGATCGACCTGGCCACGCTCTATACCGTGCTCGACCTGAACGTGCGGGTGGCGGTGCAGGTGACCCAGGCCTTCATCGAATCGATGAAGGCGCGCCGCACCGGCCGCATCGTCAACGTCTGCAGCCGTGCGGTGCAGGGTTCGCTGCATCGCACCGCCTATTCGGCCGCCAAGAGCGCGCTGGTCGGCTGCACCCGCACCTGGGCGCTGGAGCTCGCCGAGTACGGCATCACGGCCAACGCCGTGGCGCCCGGCCCCATCGAGACCGAACTGTTCCGCGTCAACCATCCGGCCGGCAGCGACGCCGAGAAGCGCGCGCTGGGCTCGATCCCGATGAAGCGCCTCGGCACCCCCGCCGACGTCGCCGCCGCCATCGCCTTCCTCCTCTCCGACGACGCCGGCTACATCACCGGCCAGGTCATCGGTGTCGACGGCGGCGGCAGCCTCGGCGGCCGCTGACACCACACCCTCCCAAAAAAGCAAAGGCCACCTTCACGGTGGCCTTTCTTCTTTCCACCCAAACAAAGGTGTCAGACTACATTTTCCGAGCGGCACAAAACAAAGGTGTCAGACTGCATTTTTTTTCGGGCGGCACCCATCAAAACAAAGGTGTCAGACTGCATTTTTCCCACGGCGCGGAATCGTCAAAAATGTAGTCTGACACCTTTGTTTGAAAATGCAGTCTGACACCTTTGTTTGGGCGGGGGCTGCATGCGTGCGGCGCGCCGCGTGTGGGCTGGCAACCGCTCTTTCAATAAGGGCCGCTGCGTTTCACCGCGGGGGTGTCGCCCTTGAAGCGCTGCACCAGTTGTTCGCTCGCGCGGGCGAGCAGGGAGGCGTCGGCGCCCACGGCGACGAAGGTGGCGCCCTGGTCCAGGAAGTGTCGGGCGCGGGCCGGGTCGCCGTGCAGGATGCCGGCCGCGCGGCCGGTGGCCACGATGCGCTGGATCGTGCGATCCAGCGTGGCGAGCATGTCGGGGTGGTCGGGCTCGGTGAGATAACCCATGCTCGCCGACAGGTCGGCCGGACCGATGAAGATGCCGTCCACGCCTTCGACCGCGGCGATCGATTCCAGCGCCTCCAGGCCCTGCGGCGTCTCGATCTGCACCAGCACGCAGAGCTCGTCGTTGGCGCGCGCAAGATAATCGGGCACGCGGTTCCAGCGGGCCGCGCGGGCCAGCGCGCTGCCCACGCCGCGAATGCCCTGCGGCGGATAGCGCACCGCCGCGACCGCGCGCGCGGCTTCCTCGGCCGACTGCACCATCGGGATCAGCACGGTCTGCGCGCCGATGTCCAGGATGCGCTTGAGTTCGACCACGTCGTTGCTGCCCGGCCGCACCACCGGCATCACCGGATAGGGCGCGACCGCCTGCAATTGCGCCAGCATCGTCTGCAGCGTGTTGGGCGAGTGCTCGCCGTCGATCACCAGCCAGTCGAAGCCCGCCCCGGCGCAGATCTCGGCGGTATAGGGATGGGCCAGGCCGGCCCACAGGCCGATCTGCGGCTGGCCGGCGGCCAGCGCGCGCTTGAAGCGATTGGTGAGCAGATCCATGTCGGGTCAGGGCGCGGCCGCGGGGGCCGGGTTGGCGGGTTTGAGCGGCGACGGCGCCGCGGGAACGGCCTGCGCCGCCGGCAGCCAGGCGGCCAGGTCGGGCGGCAGCTCCATCTGCGGATCGTCGTCGTAGAGCGAATGCAGCTCGGCCAGCGCGGCCTCACGCTGGCCATTGCGCAGCAGCGCGCGGATGTACTCGATGCGCGAGGTGGCGTCGGGGCCGGCGGGCGGGCGCACGGAGTGGTGCGGGAACGCGCCGGCCTGCGGCAGCGCGCCCTCGGCGGCGGCCCGCTCCACGGGCGCCGGCTCGGGCTGCGGCGCGGCGGATTGCGCCGGCGCCGCGGCCTGGTCCGGCGCCTGGCCGGGGGCCGGTGGCGCCGCCGGGTCGGAGGCTTCCGCCTGGATGCGACGCTCCGCCGGACCCGACAGCGCGTTGCTGGCGGCCTGCTTCGCACTCGCGTCGACGCCCACCGATGCGCTGGCGCCGGCCTGGCCGGCGAGGGCGCCCTGCGCGGCGGCGTCGAGCGGTTTCTGCGCGGCGGCGGGCGGGGGCGGCGGCGCGGCGGCCGGCACGGCCTGCATCACCTCGGCCCGGCGCTGCCGGTCGGGAACGACCGCCGAATCAGCCTCGGCCGTCTGCGCCTGCGACGCGCTGCTGTCGGCGGCCGGGGCGGCGGCACGCTTGGGCGCCATGCGGGCGGCGGGCCGATCGCGTTCGGCGGGCGCAGGCTCGGCCGCGGGCGGCGCGCTCTGCGCCGGGGCCGGGGCCGGCACGGCGGCCAGCGACGGGGGCAGGGCCGGCGCCGGTGCGGCCGGATAGGTGCCCAGCGGCGGCGGGGCGGCCAGCCGCGGGTCGAAATCGGGTTGCGGCGCCTCTTCGTCGACCGCGGCGGTCTCGTCGGACTCGCTGTCGAGCGTCGGCGGATTGTCGAGATTGCTGTAATCGGTCAGGAACAGCAGCGCGCATACGGCCACGACCGAGGCGGCCACGCCCCAGCCGGGATGCCAGGTGCCATGCGGGCGGCGCGCGCGCCGGTCGGAGGCCGCCGCGCTGGCGGCCCGGCCGCGGATGGCGGCATCGAGCTGGCTCGACGGCTCGACCGCCGGCAGGTGGCGGTACAGGCCACGCAGGTCGCGGTCTTCGGTGTCGTCGTCGGGCGACATATGGGGGCTCATGCGCCTAGCTCCTCGCGGATTCGCCGTGTGGCGTAACGCAGCCGCGACCTGACGGTTTCGCGCGGCGCGCCGGTGATGACGGCGATCTCGTCCACACTCGAATCATGCTCCAGTTTCAATAGCAGGGTAAGACGTTGATCGGGCGGCAACGCCTCGATGGCGAGCTGCAGGCGGCGGCGCAATTGAAACTGCGACAACTGCTGGTCGGGCTGCTCGTGCTCGGATGCCCTGAGTTGGTGCAGCGTGTCGTCGTCGCTCACCGTCGTGCCCGTGCGGGCGTGGCGGCGATAACTGTCGATCAATAGATTATGCGCGATCTGCAAAAGCCAGGTGGAAAATCGCGCATGCTCGCTGGGCCGGTAGCGGGCCCGGGCATCCACGACCCGGCTCCAGGTTTCCTGGAACAGGTCGTCGGCCTGTTCGCGGCTGCCCGCGCTGCGTGCCAGATAGCGGTACAGACCGTTGCGATGGCGCGCGTACAGGGCGTCGAAGGCCGCCATGTCGCCGTCGGTGCCGTAGGCCTTCATCAACGCTTCGTCGTCCGCGCGTGCATAGTCCATGGCGCCGCAGTGTATCGCCCCTGCGCCCGTCGCGCATCCCGCCGCGCGCGGCCGCGCGGCGGGAGTGACCAGGGGCGCCGTGATGCCGAGCAGGCTCATGTCGGGGCGATCCGGCTCACTGCGGGTTGGTGGTGGGCACGCTGGCCTGCGCCTGGGCGGGCGTGCCGAGGCTGGCGGCCGTGTCGATCAGCTCGGCCAGTGCCGTCATCTCGCTGCCCGGCTGGTGCTTGCGGATCAGCGCCGACATGTCGGCCGGCTGGTAGCCATCCAGATACTTGCCGCCGCGCAGCCATTGGGCGAACGCGCCGGCGGCCGCGGCCTGGGCCATGCGGTCGGAGCTCGCCTCGCTGGCGCGCGCCGGCACCGGGCGCTCGACCAGCTTGCTCGCGCCGCCCTCGGGCGCCTGGTAGCGCACCTTGACCAGCGCCAGCTCGTCCGTCTTGGCCGGCGCCGTGCCCGCGGCCGGCTGGCCGTAGCGCAGCGGGTCGACGCGTTCGGCGCCCGACCCGGTGGGCGTGATCTCGAACAGCGCCGTCACGCTGGCGCCCGCGCCGATCTCGCCCGAGTCCACCTGGTCGTTGTTGAAATCCTCGTTGGCCAGCGCGCGCTTCTCATAGCCGATCAAGCGGTACTCCGACACCAGCGCGGGATTGAACTCGACCTGCACCTTCGCATCCTTGGCGATCGTGTAGAGCGTGGCGCCCATCTGGTGCACCAGCACGCGGCGCGCCTCCTGCAGATTGTCGAGGTAGTGATAGCTGCCGTTGCCGGCGTTGGCCAGCTGCTGCGCCAGGGCCTCGTTGTAGTTGCCGCTACCCACGCCCAGCGTCGTCAGGCCGATGCCGCGCTTGCGCTGCGTCGCGATGCGTTCCTTCAGCTTGTCGATGTCGGTAGTGTCGACGTTGAAGTCGCCGTCGCTGGCCAGCAGGATGCGGTTGACGCCGTTGGGGATCAGGCTGCGTGCGGCTTCGTTGTAGGCCATCTCCAGGCCGGCGTCGCCGTTGGTCGAGCCGGCCGCGCGCAGCTGGTCGATGGCGGCCAGGATCTCGGCCTTCTTGTCGCCCGCGGTCGATTTGAGCGCCACGCCGGCCGAGCCGGCGTAGGTCACGATGGCCACGCGATCCTGCGGCCGCAGTTGCGCCACCAGCTGGCGCATGCCGGCCTTCACCAGCGGCAGCTTGTCGGCCGAGGCCATCGAGCCCGAGGTGTCGACCAGCAGCACCAGGTTCGCGGGCGGCATGGCCGACACGTCCGGCTTCCAGCCCTGGATCCCGACCAGCAGCAACTGGCGCTTGGGATTCCACGGCGCGGGCGCGAGCTCGGTGGTGATGGAGAACGGCGTGTCGCGCGCCGCGGGCGGCGTGTAGCCGTAATTGAAGTAGTTGATGAATTCCTCGGCGCGCACGGCGTCGGCCGGCGGCAGCTTGCCCATCGACAGCATGCGGCGCACGTTGGTGTACGAGCCCGTGTCCACGTCCACGCCGAAGGTGGCGAGCGGCTCCTGCGCCGTGCGCTTGACCGGATTCTCGGCGTACTTGCTGTAGCGCTCGCGGTTCGGTTCGGCCATGGGCTGGCTGGCCGGGCTCGGCATGATCATGCGCTTGGTCGTGCGCGCCGCGTCGGCCTGCGCCTCATAGGCCAGCGGCGCCGGCGTCAGGACGGGATTGGGCGGCGGCGGGAGCGAGGGCGGCTGCACCGCGCCCTGCGGGGCGGCGGGCTCCACCAGCGCCTGCTGCGGCGCCGAATCGCGCGGGGGCGAGCACGCCGCCAGCAACGCCACGGCGGTCAGGGTGCAGATCAGGCGCGGCGCGAAGCGGGGGGCGGCGCGGCGGGTCGTAGCGTTCATGGCAAGTCCTTTTCGGAGGGTGTATGCGGTGAAACGCCACGCGGGCGGAAACGGGGTTAAAAGCCCGTCATCTTTAGTGCAATCAATTGTTTCCGCGCCGGGCGCGACCTCGCGTGCAGCGCAGAGCACGGCGCGGCGCCGGCGCGCGGGGCGTTCCCGGTAAACTCTCGCCATGGCCAAAACCCGAACCGTCTACGTCTGCTCCGAATGCGGCGGCACCAGCCCGAAGTGGCAGGGCAAATGCCCGCACTGCGCGGCCTGGAACACCCTCGAAGAAACCGTCGAAACGCCCGCCAGCCAGGCGGCCGCGACGCATCGCTATGCGCCGCTGGCCAGCTCGAGCCCGGTGCGCAGCCTGGCCGAGATCGAGGCGCGCGAAACGCCGCGCCAGCCCACCGGCCTGGAAGAGTTCGACCGGGTGCTGGGCGGCGGCCTGGTGGCCGGCGCGGTGGTGCTGATCGGCGGCGACCCCGGCATCGGCAAGTCCACGTTGCTGTTGCAGGCGCTGGCCTCGCTGTCGGCCACCACCTCGGTGCTGTACGTCACCGGCGAAGAATCGGCCGAGCAGGTGGCGCTGCGCGCGCGCCGGCTGGGCCTGCAGACCGGCCAGGTCAATCTGCTGGCCGAGATCCGGCTGGAGGCGATCCAGGCCGCCGTGTCCGAGCAGAAGCCGGCCGTGGCCGTGATCGACTCGATCCAGACGCTCTACAGCGGCGAGCTCACCGCCGCGCCCGGCTCGGTGTCGCAGGTGCGCGAGTGCGCGGCCCAGCTCACGCGGCTGGCCAAGCAGACCGGCATCGCGGTGGTCATGATCGGCCACGTCACGAAAGACGGCGCGCTGGCCGGCCCGCGCGTGCTCGAACACATCGTCGACACCGTGCTCTATTTCGAAGGCGACACGCACTCGTCGTTCCGGCTGGTGCGCGCCTTCAAAAACCGCTTCGGCGCGGTCAACGAACTCGGCGTGTTCGCCATGACCGACCGCGGCCTGCGCGGCGTGGCCAACCCCTCGGCGCTCTTCCTGTCGCAACACCAGAACCAGGTCGCGGGCTCCTGCGTGATGGCCACGCAGGAAGGCACGCGGCCGTTGCTGGTCGAGATCCAGGCGCTGGTCGACGCCTCCCATTCGCCCAATCCCAAACGCCTCACCGTGGGCCTGGAGAGCAACCGGCTCGCCATGCTGCTGGCGGTGCTGCATCGCCATGCGGGCGTGTCCACCTTCGACCAGGACGTCTTCGTCAATGCGGTGGGCGGGGTGCGCATCACCGAGCCCGCGGCCGACCTGCCGGTGCTGCTCGCCATCATGTCGTCGCTGCGCGACCGGGCCCTGCCCAAGGGCCTGATCGCGTTCGGCGAAATCGGCCTGGCCGGCGAGATCCGGCCCGCGCCGCGCGGCCAGGAGCGCCTGCGCGAGGCAGCCAAGCTGGGTTTCAGCGTGGCGCTGATTCCCAAGGCCAACGCGCCGCGCCAGCCGATCGAGGGCCTCGAGATCTGGGCCGTGGACCGCCTCGAGGACGCCCTCGAAAAGCTGCGCTGAGCGGCGCTTTCTTTCTTTTTTCCAAGCGGGCCGGCCGGCCCGCTTTGCATGCGTCTAGGAGTGGCAGTTGAGTGCGTTGGTGATGGCCGCGAGCCTGGTGAGCGGCGCCATGATCGGATTCATGGGAGGCGTGCTGGGCATCGGCGGCGGACTGATCGCGATCCCGGCGCTGGTGCTCACGTTGGGCATGTCGCAGCAGCTGGCGCAGGGCACCGCGCTCATCATGGTGCTGCCCACCATCATGATGGCGGTGCGCAAGTATCACCAGCAGGCGCGCATCGACATGCGCATCGCGGCCGCCGGCGCCGCGGGCGCCATGGTGTTCACGTGGATCGGCGCGCGCCTCGCGCTCGGCATTCCTTCGAGCACGCTGCGGCTGAGCTTCGCCGTGTTCCTGTTCTTCATCGCGCTGCACTATCTGCGGCAGACGCTGCGCGCCCGCAAGGCCGCGCCGCCGCAGTCCGCGCCGGCCGCGCCGGCCTTCACGCCGCGCCGCGCCAGCGTGCTCGGCATGGTGTGCGGCACGCTGGGGGGCTTTTTCGGCGTGGGCGGCGCGGTGCTGGCCGTGCCCCTCATGACGAGCGTCTTCCGCCTGCCGCAGACCACTGCGCAGGCGCTCGCGCTCACGATGGTGATCCCGGGCTCCACCATCGCGCTCATCACCTATTCCTGGGCCGGCCAGGCCGACTGGCGCGTGGGCCTGCCCCTGGCCATCGGCAGCCTGTTCTTCGTGCCGGTCGGCGTGCGCCTGGCGTATCGCCTGCCCGAACGCCGCCTGCGCCTGTATTTCGCCGCCATGCTGATGGCGACGGTGGCGCTGCTGGTGTTCGAGGGCTGAGCGCGGCGCCGCGCCGGTCTTGCTGAACGGCCGTTGAACGCAGTCTGTCAGTCGGATGTCGCCGGCATGACGAGTCGTTACTTGCGAAAAAAACTCCTGCCGGGCAGAACCCGGGCGCCTTGATACCGCTCCAACGCAGTATGGGTGCAGACGTGTTCGCGGCTGGCCCGACTACCGGGCGCATGCCCGCAAGGAGTACACCAGATGACGACTCAGTCCCGCATTGCAGCTTTCCTGTCGACCTCGGCGCTGTGCCTGGGCCTGGCCGCGGCGCCGTCGGCGTTCGCTGCCTCGGCCGATGCCGCGCAAGGCACGTCTGCGCAGAGCAAGACCCACGCCACCAAGCATCACGCCAAGAAGACCGGCACGCACCACGCGCACGCCAAGTCGGGCAAGACCGCCGAAGGCACCCAGGCCAAGTAAGCGCGCGTTCCTGAAATGCCGAAGCCCCGGCCGGGCGCGCCTGTTGCGCGTGCGGCCGGGGCTTCGTGTCTTGAGACGTGCGCGAGCGCGCAGGCCTCAGGCGGCGACCGCGCCGCGCAGGCGCGTCTGCCGCACGATGCGCCAGTACCAGGCATGCAGCAGCAGGGCCGACAGGCCCAGGCCGACCATGGCCATCATCCACATCGTGCCCGCGCCCTCGGGCGAACCGGGAATGATGAACGCGCGCACGGCATCGAGCGTGCCGCGGCCCGGGCCGAAGCCCAGCCACCAGCCGCCCGCCAGCCCGACGCCGGCGAGGGCCACCGTCTGCAGGATCAGCGGCATGACCGCGACCTTGTACGCCCGCAGCAGATAGGAGTTGATGCACTGCATGGAGTCGCAGATGTGGAACAGCGGAATCATGGCGAGCAGCGACGCCGCCACCGCCGCCACCGCGGCATCGTCGGTGTAGAGCGCGAGGATGGCCGGACGGCCCACCAGCAGGATCGCCGACGTCAGCAGGGCGCCCAGTATACCCAGCGCCAGGCCCGCGAGGCCGCAGCGATGCGCATGCTCGAGGCGGCCCGCGCCGATCGACTGCGCCACCATCGCGGCGGTCGCCACGCCCAGCGCCATCGGCATCATGTAGCACAGCGCGGCGAGGTTCGACATGATCTGGTGCCCGCCCGACACGAAGGTGCCTTCACGCGCCACCAGCAGCGCCATGAACGTGAACGCCGACACCTCGACCAGATACGAACCCCCCATCGGCAGGCCCAGGCGCAGCAGCTCGCGCAGCGCCTTCCAGTCGGGCCGCGTGATGCGCAGGTTGAACTGGCGGAAGTAGGGATTGCGGCTCACGAACCACATGCCGGCCGCCAGGCTGATCCACGACACCAGCGCCGTCGCCAGGCCCGCGCCCGCGGCGCCCAGCGCCGGCAGGCCGAACTTGCCGTAGATCAGCAGCCAGTTGAACAGCGCCTTCAGGCCGATGGCGCCGAGGTTGATCGACATCACCACCTTGGGCCGCGACACCGCGGTGCCCAGGCAATAGATGGTGCGGAAGATCAGCGCGGAGGGCAGGGCCAGGATCAGGGCGCGCAGATACCAGGTGATGCGGTCGCGCACCTCGGGCTCCACGTCGCCGGAAAACGCCAGCCACATGTCGGGGAACAGCATCAGGATGCCGCCCGCCACCGACAGGCCGAGCGCCAGCCACACGCCCTGGCCCCAGGTGCGGCCCACCTCGTCGATGCGGCCCGCGCCGAAGTGCTGGGCCAGGATCGGGATGAGGGCGTGGATCACGCCCATCAGGCCCACGAACACGGTGATGTAGATCGAGGCCGACAGCGACATGGCGGCCAGGTCCTGCGGCCGCGCGTGGCCGGTCATGGCCGTGTCGAGCACGCCGAACGCGATGCCGGCCCACTGGCTCACCAGCACGGGCCAGGCCTGACGCACGATGCCCAGCATCATCGCGCCGAAGCCGATGGGAGGCGCAATCGTGGCGTTCATCGCGGGGCGTTGACGCGCAGCAGGCGGAAGACTTCGTGACGATCGGCGCGGCGACCGCCGCGCCACAGCTCGGTGGCACCCTCGCCGCTATAGGCGGCAGTGCCATCGCGCAGGCTGCTGTTGTTGGTCTGTTGCAGCACCAGCGTGCAGCGCGAGTCGTAGGTGAAGCTGAGATTCTCGAAGATCAGGAACGAGGCGCGCTGGCCGCTGCCCAGGCTCAACCCGCGCACGCATTCGCCGGGCTGCAGATTGGCGCGCAGCGCGGCGGCGAGCTCGGCCGACACGGTGCGGTAGGAGCGCGCGTAGTCGACCGCGGGCTGCCACAGCAGCACCAGCAGGATCCAGGTGGCGGTCAGGCCGCCGGCCGACAGCACCGTGCCGCGCCAGAGCGCGAGCGGCTTGACGCGCAGCCGCCATGCGACCAGGGCGATCCACGCGCCGGTCACGACCAGGGCCAGGAAGAACGCCAGCCACGAAATCTGCGCCTCGTAGCCGGTGGTCTGGCGCGCGATGTTGCGCGAGATCTGTGCCGGCCAGCCGAAGTGCAGCGCCACCCAGCCCAGCCAGGCCGTGGCCACGGTGAGCGAAAAACACATCACGGCGAACCAGTCCAGCGTGTTCACCACGCCGCGCCGCAGCGTCGGCAGCGAGAACGCGGCGAGCGCCGCGCTCGGCACCACCAGCAGAATGTATTCGGCGTCGTTCGGCTCTTCCAGGATCAGCAGGATCGCCGCCGACGGCAGCAGCAGCATCAGCGGCAGCCAGATGTGCGGGGCAAACAGCCAGGCGCGCCAGCGCCAGATCGCCACCAGGGCGAGCGGCCAGGTCGGCCACAGATACCACGGCAGGTCGCGCAGCGCGCGGCCGGTCGTGCCGAGCTCGGGCCAGTCGAACGAACGCAGGTTCCAGGTTTCCCAGTTGCGCACCCAGTAGCCCGTGCTTTGCGCGCCCGACGCGGGCAGCCACCAGGCCAGAATCAGCACCGCCGCGAGCAGCGCGGCCCAGGGCAGCCAGCGCACCTGCTTCCACAGCACGCTGCGCGGATAGAAGGCCAGCACCGCGGCGATCATGATGGGCGCGGCGCCGATCCAGCCGCGCGTGAGAAACGCGCCGGCCACGGCCACGCCCAGCGTGGTCGCGCCGAGGAAGGGCCGGTCCAGCGTGCGCGCCATGGCGTAGAAGGTGAGCGCCTGCCAGGCCAGGATGGCCGGCACCACGGAGGTCTCGTGCACGCGCTGCAGGATGCCGACGGTGGCGAGCAGCAGCAGCAGCGCGGCATCGGCCAGCATCCGGCCGTAGTCGCGCACCGAGGGTTCGCCGCCGAAGGGCAGCGCCAGCGGCTGCGCCTCGTTGCGGCGGCCCAGCAGATAGGTGCCGTACCAGACCGAGAACACGGTCATGCCGAACCACAGCAGATTGGGCAGGCGGCCGGCGGTGATGTCGCCGAGCCAGGGCCCGAACAGCCACATCGAGATCGCGCCGACCCAGGTGATCAGCGGCCCCTCCTCGGCATGGGCCAGGTGGCCCACCTGCGGCAGCAGCCAGGTCAGGCCGCCCTCGCGCAGCGCGGTGACCATCGTGGCCAGCCCGACCGCGTCGTCGGTCTTCCAGGGGTCGCGCATGAACAGGCCCGCCACGATATAGGCGAGCGACAGACTGATCAGTACCAGCCGGGGCAGCTTGGCGGTAGCCAGGGCAGTCAGTCTGGCAGGAGTGGAGCGCGTAAGTGGGGACACTGACCTAATTTAACCGACCGGCGTGCCGATCGGCAGTCAAAATTTGCAGGGAGGGGCGGCCGTTGCCGGCCGTTGGGGAAAAAAAAGCAGCCCGGAGGCTGCTTTTTTCCTGCGCGCCCCGAAAGGGCCGGGCCGAAAGGCCTGCTCGCAATGGGGCGGGGCGCAGCGGCTCGTGGATTACGAAGCCGACTTGACGGTGCCAGCCGTGCGGGCGAAGCGGGCGCGGAACTTTTCCACGCGGCCGGTTTCGACGATACGGGTCTGGGCGCCGGTGTAGAACGGGTGCGATTCGGAGGTCACGTCGCACTTGAACAGCGGGTAGGTCTTGCCATCGATGTCGATGGACTCGCGCGTCTGGATGGTCGAGCGCGTGACGAACTTGTTGCCGGTCTGCAGATCGAGGAAGACCACTTCGCGGTAGTCGGGGTGAATGCCGTCTTTCATTTCGAATCCTTGGGGGTTGGTCGGGTCGCCAGCGAAGCGCGGCAAAAACGCGCGCTCAACCACGTATCCAGAAAGTAACCATCAATTCTAGCATGTGCGGGCGCTTTGCGGCATGTTTGGCCACACGCGTGCCCTGCGCGCCACCCCCGGCAGCCCCACAAAACCGGGGACGTTTGGCGGCACGGCAACGGCGGGGCGGCGGGGGCGGCCCGGCGGGCCCGGGGCTGCCCCGGGCCGCGCCGCGCTACAGCTCGGTGCGCAGGCGCCAGATCTCCGGGAACAGCACCACGTCGAGCATCTTGCGCAGGTAATCCACGCCCGAGGTGCCGCCGGTGCCGCGCTTGAATCCGATCACCCGCTCGACCGTCGTCACGTGGCGGAAACGCCACAGGCGGAAGGCGTCCTCGAGGTCGGTGAGCTTTTCGCCCAGCTGGTACAGGTCCCAATAGCGATCGGTGTCGCGGTAGACCGTGAGCCAGGCCTGTTCGACCGCGTCGCTGGCCGCGTAGGGCTGGGTCCAGTCGCGCTCGAGATGGTCGGCCGGCACCGCGATGCCGTTGCGCGCCAGCAGGCGCAGCGACTCGTCATACAGCGACGGCGCCTCGTAGGCCGCCTGCACCTGCGCCAGCAGGTCGGCCCGGTGGGCGTGCGGACGCAGCATGGCGGCGTTCTTGTTGCCCAGCAGAAACTCGATCTGGCGATACTGATAGCTCTGGAAGCCGCTCGATTTGGCGAGGTACGGGCGCAGTGCCGAGTACTCGGGCGGCGTCATGGTGGCGAGCACGTCCCAGGCGTGCACCAACTGCTCCATGATCTTGCTCACGCGCGCCAGCATCTTGAAGGCGGGCGGCAGGCGGTCCTGGCTGATGCTGGCGATCGCGGCTCGCAGCTCGTGCAACATCAGCTTCATCCAGAGCTCGCTGGTCTGGTGCTGCACGATGAAGAGCATCTCGTTGTGCTCGGGCGACATCGGGTGCTGCGCGCCCAGGATGCGGTCGAGGTCGAGATAGTCACCGTAGGTCATGTCGCGCGAGAAATCCAGCTGCGCGCGTTCGGTGTGCACGATGTCTTCGGGGCGGTTGCCGTGCATGGGGCAGCCCGAGGCGGGCGTGGGCGGCGTGGTCTTGTCAGTCATGGCGCACCTCGGCGGCACAAGGGGCGGGCAGGGTGGGCGCAAAGCGCCAGCGCAACGGCGCGTGGCAGGCGGGTCGAGGCAGGAGGTTCATGTCGGATCCCGTGTCCGGCGCCGGTGGGCGCGGCGGACGGTCGGTGCCGCCCCGTGCAAGGGGCGGCGGGCACTCGAATCAGTCGAGTGCGCGCAAGACGGCGCGCACCGGGCTGGCGTCGGCCTGGACCAGCTTGAGCGGCAGGGCGATCAACTCGTAATCGCCCGCGGGCACGTCATCGAGCAGCAGATTCTCGAGCACGCGGATGTCGCGCCGCAGGATGACGTGATGGCTGTCCAGGGTCTTGCTGGACGCGGGGTCGATGCTCGGCGTGTCGAGGCCGATCAGCGTCACCCCGCGCTCGTGCAGCCATTCGATGGTTTGCGGCGCGTAGGCGGAGAAGTCGTCGGTCCACCAGTCGAGGCTGGCGTGCTTGGCGGTGCGCACGAGCACGCGCGGCGGCAGGCCGGCCGACCAGGGTTCGAGGTGTTCGGGCAGGATCAGCGGACCGCAGTCGATCGCGTGGATCACGCGGCACGGGCCCAGGAACGGCTCGAGCGAGACGGCGCCGATCGCGGCGGCCTCGTTTTGATAGTGCAGCGGGGCGTCGGCATGCGCGCCGACGTGCGGCGACATGCGGATCTCGCTGACGTTGACCGGACAGTCAGGGGTCAGCGACCATTTCCATTGCTGGGTATACGGCGTGTCTCCGGGGAAGACCGGAGAGCGGGCCGAAACCGGCGGCGAAATGTCCCACAAACGTTTCATGGTTAAAGCAATTTTTATCCTGCCGCCTAGTCTATAGAAATTCGGCCCCGCCGACGAGAGGGAAGTGGCTCCGCTGGCGGCCGGGCGCGCCCTCAGAGCTGGCCGCGCTCGGCCAGCGACACCGCCTGGTCGCGCGCCACGATGAGATGGTCCACCAAACGCACGTCGACCAGCGCCAGCGCCTGCTTGAGCTGGCGCGTCAGGGCCAGGTCTGCGGCGCTGGGCTGCGCCGCCCCCGAGGGGTGGTTGTGCGCCAGGATCAGCGCGGCGGCATGGTGCCGCAACGCCTCCCGCACCACCTCGCGCGGGTAGATCGCCGCCTGGTTCAGCGTGCCGCGCGCCAGCTCGCAGCATTCGATCAGGTGCAGGCGCTGGTCGAGGAACAGCGCCATGCACAGCTCGATCTCCAGGTGGCCCAGCGCCGCGATGCAGTAGCTGCGCACCGCGTCGGGGTGCGACATCAGGTCGCGCGAGCGCAGCGGCTCGATGTGGGCGCGGCGCGCCAGCTCCAGCACCGCCGCCAGGCTGCACGCCTTGGCCGTGCCCATGCCATGGACCTGGCGCAGCTCGGGCAGGGGCGCGGCCAGGGCGCCGCGCAGGCCGCCATAGCGCAGCATCAGCGCGCGCGCCAGTTCCAGGGCATTGGCGCCCGGGACGCCGGTGCGCAGGATGAGCGCGAGCAGCTCGGAATCGTGCAGGGCGCAGGCCCCCTGGGAGGCCAGCCGCTCGCGCGGACGTTCGGTTTCGGGGATGCGGGCGGGCAGGTTCATCGTCTAGGCTCTAAAATCAGGTTTATCGACGTCCTTCTACGGTGCCAGAGCCCTGGCGCCGCGCCACGCAAAATGACTGTTTCCATCCAGCCGGATTCCTACCTCACCCTGCACTACCGCATCGTCCTGGCCTCGGGCCCGGCCGAGGGCTCGGTGTTCACCGACACCTTCGACGGCCGCCCCGCCACCCTGCAGATGGGCGGCGGCCAGTGGGCGCCCGGCATGGAGGCGCCGCTGGTCGGCCACGGCGAAGGCGAGCAGTTCAGCTACACGCTCGAGCCCGCCGACGCCTACGGCGACCGCAATCCCGATCTGATCCAGAAGGTCACGCGCAAGATGCTGGCCGAACACGCCGGCGCCGACGCCACCTTCGCCCCGGGCGACCTGGTCGAGTTCGCCGCCCCCAACGGCGGCCGCTACTCGGGCGTGCTCAAGGAGCTCAACGACGACTGGGCGCTGTTCGATTTCAACCATCCGATGGCCGGCACGCGCCTGCGCGTCGACGTGTCCATCCTGGGGGTCCTGTAATGTCCGAGCACGTCACCGGCGATCAGGCCGAAGTCCTGCTGGCCCAGCCGCGCGGCTTCTGTGCCGGCGTCGACCGCGCCATCGAGATCGTCGAGCGCGCGCTCGAGCTCCACGGCGCGCCCATCTATGTGCGCCACGAGATCGTGCACAACCGCTACGTGGTCGAAGACCTGCGCGCCAAGGGCGCCATCTTCATCGACGAGCTCGAGCAGGCCCCGGCCGGCGCCATCGTGGTGTTCTCGGCGCACGGCGTCTCCAAGGCGGTGCGGGCCGAGGCCGACGCGCGCGGCCTGCGCGTGTTCGATGCCACCTGCCCGCTGGTCACCAAGGTGCACGTCGAAGTGGCGCGCATGCGCGCCGCCGGCCGCGAGATCGTGATGATCGGCCACAAGGGCCACCCCGAGGTCGAGGGCACGCTGGGCCAGGCGCAGGGCGGCATGTACCTGGTCGAGACGGCGGAAGACGTGGCCGCGCTCGAGGTCGACAATCCCGACAATCTCGCCTACGTCACCCAGACCACGCTGTCGGTCGACGACGCCGCCACGGTCTCGGCCGCGCTCAAGGCGCGCTTCCCCTCCATCGTCGAGCCCAAGAAGAGCGACATCTGCTATGCCACCCAGAATCGCCAGGACGCGGTCAAGGTGCTGGCGCCGCAATCGGACCTGGTGCTCGTGGTGGGCAGCCCCAACAGCTCCAATTCGAATCGCCTGCGCGAAGTGGCCGAGCGCATCGGCGTGCCCGCGCACCTCGTGGACGGCGCGGCCGCGATCGACCCGGCGTGGCTGCAGGGCAAGCAGCGTATCGGCATCACCGCCGGCGCGTCGGCGCCCGAGGTGCTGGTGCAGCAGGTGATCGAGCGCGTGCGCGAGCTGGGCGCGGTGTCCGTGCGCACCATGCCGGGCCTCGAGGAAAACGTGGCGTTTCCGCTGCCCAAGGGCCTGTCGCGCAAGAGCGCGCAGATCGAAACGCTGGATTGATCGCGACACGCGCCGCGCCGGCAGGCGCGGCCGATAACACCAACAGGAGACAGGATCCATGCAGTTGTACGGCTATTTCCGCAGTTCGGCCGCCTACCGGGTGCGCATCGCGCTCAACCTGAAGGGCCTCGCCTACGAGTCCGTGCCGGTGCATCTGGTCAAGGACGGCGGGCAGCAACTGAGCGAGACCTACCGCGCGCTCAACCCGGCCGCCCTGGTGCCCACGCTGGTCGACGAGGGCGCCGCGCTGGGCCAGTCGATGGCGATCATCGAATACCTCGACGAGACCCGTCCCGAGGTGCCGCTGCTGCCGTCGGATCCGCTCGGCCGTGCCCGCGTGCGTGGCATCGCGCAGGCCATCGCCTGCGACACCCACCCGCTCAACAACCTGCGCGTGCTGAAGTACCTGAAGCACGAGCTCAAGGTTTCCGAAGACGCGAAGAACGGCTGGTATCGCCACTGGGTGGCCGTGGGGCTCGAGGCGGTGGAGCGCATGCTGGCCGCCTCCGAGGCCACCGGCAGGTTCTGCCATGGCGACACGCCCACGCTGGCCGACCTGTGCCTGGTGCCGCAGGTCTACAACGCGCGCCGTTTCGATTGCGACCTGAGCGCCTATCCCACGATCGTGCGCATCGACGCGGCCTGCAACGCCGTGAAGGCCTTCATCGACGCCCAGCCGCAGAACCAGCCCGACGCGGAGTAGGGCGGCAGGCCCGCGCCGTCCGGCTTGAATGACGTCCGCACGCCGCCCGTCGGGGCGGCGTTTTGCTTCAACGATGTCGGGCTCGTGCGGCGCGCGAGGTGGCGGGCGGCACAAAGCAAAGGGCCACCCGATTGGGTGGCCCTTTGTGTACAACCTGGTGCCGGCAAGAGGAGTCGAACCCCCGACCTTCGCATTACGAATGCGCTGCTCTACCAACTGAGCTATGCCGGCTAAAACCTGTGCTTTGTTTTGTTTTCTCGATTCGCCGCGCCGGGTTTGTTGCCCACTCCGATGATCTGGAGGCAAGACATGTCTTGCTGCGTATGCAAATCAGGAAAGACCGAGATCATATCAGAAGTTTTCGAGGGCTGTGAAGCTGCGCCGCAAAAAATTTTCGCGCGGCCCTTCGCTTGCACACTTCGAAAAATTCCTTCATAATCTCGTTTCTTAGCAGTTCCCCGATAGCTCAGTCGGTAGAGCGACGGACTGTTAATCCGCAGGTCGCTGGTTCGAGCCCAGCTCGGGGAGCCAAAGAATTACGGGGCCATTCACGCAAGTGAATGGCCCTTTTGGCTTTCTGCGCGCCGCGTTTGCGTCTTGCCGTGCGTGATTTGCGGGGCACCCCGTGTGTGGTGCGCCGAGTGTCTCAGGCGCCCGGCGCGAGCGTGGCCTCGGGCAGCGGGGCGCGATTCAGAAACAGCGTGACCAGCACCGAGGTATCGGTGATCGCGCGCAGGCTGTGCGGCACGCCCGCCGCCAGAAACATCAGCGTGCCTTCGCCGAGCGACTGCGTCACGCCATAGGCCGTGACTTCCACCACGCCCTCCAGACACTGCAGCGTGATCGCGCTTGCCGCGATCTCGTGCGGCGGCCGCGTTTCGCCGGCCATCATCGTGAGCCGCAACACCTCGATCTGATCGGAACGCACCAACGCCTTGGACGGCGTGTCGCGCAGGCTCGGCCCCAACGGACGGATGTCGATGGGTTCGCCGGGGCGGGCGTGATGCAATGACATGGGCGGGCTCCTGGTGGGGTGGTGTGCGCGCAACGGTCTGCTCCCAGCGTAACAGGTCGGCCCCGGGCGTTGTTGCGGGGCGCATAGCCGCCTGTCCTGGCTTGTACTAAGATCCCGCAAAACAAGGCGGTATCGCCAGTAGGAGGGGCGCGCGTGGCGTGTCGTAAAGCGTGATGAGTGGGGCGTTGCAAGAGCGTCGGATCGGCCTGACCGTCCTGACCGGATTTCTGGGTAGCGGCAAAACCACGCTGTTGAATCGCCTGGTGCGCGATCCCGCGTACGCGGACGCCGCGGTCATCGTCAACGAGCTTGGCGACATCGGCATCGATCACCAATTGGTGCGCGTCGTCGACGATCGCATCGTGCTGCTGGAGGGCGGGTGCATCTGCTGCACCGTCAGCGGCGGCCTGGTCGACACGCTCAAATCGCTCTTCATGCTGGCGCTGCAGCGGCGCATCCGCCCATTCAAGCGCGTGCTCATCGAGACCACCGGCCTGGCCAGCCCCGCGCCCATCCTCTTCACGCTGCGCACCGACCCGTTCCTGGCCGAGCGCTACGTCTATCGCGGCGCGATCGCCGTGGCCGATGCGCAGCACCTGCACAATCATTTGCGCACGCAACCGGAAGCCACGCAGCAGCTGGCGCTCGCCGACGTCGTGGCGTTCAGCAAGGCCGACCTCGTCAACCCGGCGCGGCTCGAAAGCGCGCGCGCCGAGGTCATGCGCATCAATCCCGGCGTGCCCTGTACCGTGGTGCGGCCGGATCTGCCGCTCGATGCGATGCTGGGCGAGGCGGCGCTGGTGCGCGAACGCAGTTCCGCGCACAGTCTCGACGGCTGGCTCTCGGCCTACCGCAGTCCGGCGGGCATGCCCGGCCGGCTCGGCGGTCACGCGCAGGTCGAGCACTTCTCCATGACGCTGGCGGCGCCGCTTACGCGCGGCCAGTTTCTCGCGGGCATGCACGACGTGCAGGCGCGCTACGACAAGGGGCTGCTGCGCATCAAGGGCATGATCTGCTTCACCGGCGACGCGCTGCCCTGCGCGGTGCACGGGGTGCACCGGCAGCTCTATCCGCTCGAGACCCTGCCGCAATGGCCGGGCGACGGCCGCGATTCGCGGCTGGTCTTCATCCTGCGCGGCCTGTCCGCCGACACGGTCCAGACGCTGGTGCGACGCGCGCTGCACCAGCCACCCCGCTAAGCGCCTGCCTGCCCGGCCACCTGCGCATCGCTCCACCCGGGAGCGATTTTTTTGCGCGCCCGGCGGCTCGGGGTGGGCTCCATCCGATCAAAATACGGTATAAACAATGTCAATCTGATGCGTCAAACGAGACAATCATGGATCGTCTGAAAGCCATGCAGGTCTTTGTGGAAGTGGCCGACCGCGGCAGTCTGTCGGCGGCCGCCACCCATCTGGACATGTCCCGCGCCATGGTGTCGCGCTATCTCGCCGAGCTCGAGGAGTGGGTGGGGATACGGCTGCTGCACCGCACGACGCGGCGTCTCAGTCTTACCCCGGCCGGGGCCGAAACCCTGCCGCGCTGTCGCCGCATGCTGGATCTGGTGGGCGACATGCGCGACGCGGTCGCCACGCCGGAGGCCGCGCCCCGCGGCCTGTTGCGCGTGACGGCGCCCATGTCGTTCGGCACCAGCCAGCTGGTCGGCGTGGTGAGCGACTTCGTCACGCGCTACCCCGGCGCCTCGGTGGACCTGATGCTGGTCGATCGCGCGGTCAATCTGGTGGAAGAGCGCGTGGACCTGGCCGTGCGCATCACCAACGACGTCGATCCCAACCTGATCGCGCGCCATCTCGCCGATTGCCGCTCCCTGGTGTGTGCCGCGCCGTCCTATATCGAGAGAGCGGGCCTGCCGGCGCGCGCCGAAGACCTGTCGCTGCACAACTGCCTCACGCATTCCTACTTTGGCCGCAGTCTGTGGCGCTTCGTGCGTGACGGCGAAACCGTGGACGTGCCGGTGAGCGGCAACATCACCGCCAACGAGGCCGTGGTGCTGATGCGTGCCGCGCTGGGCGGTGCCGGCATCGCGCTGTTGCCCACCTACCTGGCCGCGCCCGAGGTGGCGGCGGGGCGCCTGCGCGCCATCCTGCCGGACTCCGAGCCGCAGGTGCTGGGCATCCACGGGGTCTACGCCTCGCGCCGCCAGATGCCGCTGATTCTGCGCACCATGCTGGATTTCCTGGTCGAGCGGCTGGGCTCGGCGCCCTGGGATCGGGACCTGCGGCGCTGAGCGGCGCCGGGCCACGCTGCCGGCCGCGGGCCGGGGCCCGGCGCGCTGGCCGCCGCGCTGGCCGCCGCGCTGGCCGGCTGCCGGCCGCAGGCGGTATAATTCCTCTCATAGGCTGACGCGTCGAGCCGCCTGCCCAAGCAGCGGCGGTCGACAGTTCGTTCAGCAGCCATTGGCGTCCGCGGTGCATGTTGCGCGGATTGACGTCTAGGGATCGTCTGCGGCACCCGGCCTGGATCAGGCTGGCGGCGGGTCGCTCCGGCGGGCAAAGGTGTGGCCGATCGGCCCCTTTCCCGTTCCGGCCAGGATGATTCAGTTCACTTCGACGGTTCAGGTTCACTTGCGATCGTCATCGAGACCTGGCGCGGGCGTCGTCCGCGCGCGGTTCCCGATGCAGCCCTGTCGAACATGGCGGCGCGAGTTGAACATGGCGGCGCGAGTTGCGCCGTGTTCTGCGATTCCGTTCTGTGCTTTTTGCTCTGCACCGTTACGCCGCATCGCGCATGGCGCGCGCGGCTCGCCTCCAGTCCGACTGGCGCGCGGTGCCAGGCGCAGGCATTGTGCTTGCGGGCAGCCGGACCCCGGTCCGGCAGATTAACTGTACGCATTTGAAGACACACGTGTTTTTCCGGTTCCCGATCTTCCACGTCCGGCACGGCCTCGCAGCCGCATTGTCGCCGGCGCGCGGCTGCGCGCCCGCGGCCCGCGTCCGGGGCGTGTCGGTGCGTGCTGTGCGGGTGTGGTTCGTGGGGGCGTGCGGTGTGCCGGGCGGCCTGGCGGCAGCCCTGCGTGGGCTGGCTTCGGCTTTGGCTTCGACTTCGGCGGGGACGCTGGCGCGGATCGCGCGCATTTCCGTGGCCCGCGCGTCGCTGTCTTCCGTCGCTGCTGCTGCTGCCGATCGTGCAGGCGACTTCGGCGCACTCGCGGAGACCGAATCCGGCGACGGAAATGAAAAAGGCCTGGCGATGTGCCAGGCCTCTATCGAATTTGGTTGCGGGGGCAGGATTTGAACCTACGACCTTCGGGTTATGAGCCCGACGAGCTGCCAGACTGCTCCACCCCGCGTCTGAGAAAGAAACTATAACCCGAATTCCAACCTGGTGCAAGTTTGCCGTTTTATGAATGAGTATCGATGAACGATAACGAAGCCACCCTCGTGCTGGAAACCGCGCTTTTGTGCGCGAGCCAGCCGATGCAGATCGCGGAGATGCGCAAGCTCTTCGGCGAGCATCCCGACTACGACAACGCCGTCGTGCGCGGCTGGCTCGAAACGCTGCAGGCGCAATGGAATGAGCGCGGCCTGGAGCTGGTGCAGCTGGCCTCGGGATGGCGGTTTCAGAGCCGTCCGGCCATGCAGCGTTATCTCGAGCGCCTCAATCCCGAGCGGCCGCCCAAGTATTCGCGCGCCGTGCTCGAGACCCTGGCCATCGTGGCCTGGCGCCAGCCGGTCACGCGCGGGGATATCGAGGACATCCGCGGCGTGACCGTGTCGTCGCAGATCGTGAAGGCGCTCGAGGATCGCGGCTGGATCGAGGTGATCGGGCATCGCGATGCGCCGGGCCGGCCCGCGCTGTTCGGCACCACGCGCCAGTTTCTCGATGACCTGGGCATGCGGGCGCTCGACGAGCTGCCGCCGCTCGAATCGGCGCAGGCCGCCGCGGCACTGGCCGGGCTGGACCTCGGCGGCGCGGAAATCCAGCCCGAAGAGATCGCCCAGGCCCAGGGCCTCGCGCCCGAGCCGCAGGAGGAGGGCGAGCCGCCGGCCGGCGTGCAGGGCGAGCTGGCGGGCGTCGATGGCGAGCCGGCCGACAGCACCGATTCCGACGTCGGCGTGGCCACGGCGTCACACACGCCTGAAGCATTGCCTGACACCGAGGCGGCGGATGGCGTAGAATCTTCGGTTTCGCAGGCCGAGAGCACCGGCGCCACGCCCCAGGGTGATGGCGACAATGCGGTCGAAGTCGATCGCAGCGAGGCCGCAGCGTCGGGTGAAAACCCGGCGTCGGGTGAAGCCCCGCTTTCGGAGGCCGGCCGCGATGTCGACGCCCTGATTGGCGACCCGGCGCAGCCTGCGCCCGTCGATGAGGGTGCCGGTGAAGGCGACGGCGAGCAGGCGGTTGGCGCGGGCGGTGTGGATCGCCCTGATGTCGACCCGCTCGCACAGGTCGCCGAGCCTGCCGGGGCCGAAGACGCCGCGGCGCAAGCGCCGGCTGTCGGCGCTCAGCACACCACCGAAAAAGCATTCCAGGGCGTGCATCCGGGCGACACCATCGTGCCGGAGGTCCCGGTGCCGCAGGCGGATCGTATCGATCCGCCCTCCGTGGCCGGTGAAACCACGCCCCCCGCGTCCGTGCCGGAATTCCAGCCGGGCCTGCAAGAACCCGAGATCGTGCCTCCTGCGCCCGCGGCCCAGCCCGGCGTACCCGGAGTGCCGAGTCCGTCCAACGACGAAGATGATGATGCGCTTGCCGGCGGCAAGCCTTCCCAAGTTTGATATCTGGAGCTGTCCCAGTGACAACCAATACACCGATGCAGGACGACAATTTCCCTGTCGATGACGGTGCCGATCACGTGATCGGTGCGAACGGCGCAGACGCCGCCGACGGCCCCTCGGCCGGCGCGGGCGAAGGCGAGGGCGGTGGCCGCGGTCGCGGCCGCAAGCTGCGTACGCCGTTCCGCCGCCGCCGCGGCGATGCCGAAGCCGCCACCGGGGAAAATGTCGGCGCTGCACCCGCCGAGAGCGCCGAAGACGCGCAATACGGCGAGCGCGATGCCGAGCAGGCCCTGTCGTATCTCGACAAGACCGCCCGCATCGAGCAGCGCCTGGGCAAGTACCTGAACTCCGACGTGGTGATGCCGAAGCTGCACAAGGTGCTGGCCGACGCCGGCATCGGCTCGCGGCGCGAGATGGAAGAGCTGATCGTGGCGGGCCGCGTGTCGGTCAACGGCGAGCCGGCCCACATCGGCCAGCGCGTGGCGCCCAACGATCAGGTGCGCGTCAACGGCAAGCAGATCACCCGCACCAACACCAAGAAGCCGCCGCGCGTGATCCTGTATCACAAGCCGGCCGGCGAGATCGTGAGCCACGACGACCCCGGCGGCCGCGCCAGCGTGTTCGCGCGCCTGCCCAAGCTGCGCACCGGCAAATGGCTGTCGGTCGGCCGCCTCGACCTGAACACCGAAGGCCTGCTGATCTTCACGACCTCGGGCGACATGGTCAACCGCATCATGCATCCGCGCTACGGCGCCGAGCGCGAGTACGCGGTCCGCGTGCTGGGCGAGATGGACGAGGCGCAACGCAAGTCCCTCACCGAGGGCATCGAGCTCGAAGACGGCCTGGCCGCGTTCGGTTCGTTCGAATACATCGGTGGCGACGGCAGCAACCGCTGGTACCGCGTCACGCTGCAGGAAGGCCGCAACCGCGAAGTGCGCCGCATGTTCGAAGCGGTCGGCGTGACCGTCAGCCGCCTGATCCGCACCCGCTTCGGCGATGTGGTGCTGCCGAGCAACCTGCGGCGCGGCCGCTGGGACGAGCTCGATCCCTCGCTGGTCACCGCGCTGATGGTGCAGCTCGGCCTGCTGCGCGACGACGACGGCGAATCGGGCTCCGGCCGCCGCAAGTCGCGCCAGCCGCAGTCGCACGACAGCGCGCTGCCCCCCGGCTTCGGCACCATGGATCGCAACGGCATGAATGGCGCGCGCATCGGCCGCCGCGGCAAGCTGCAGGGCGGCCGCGTCGGCAGCGCCGGCCAGGCGGCCGCGTGTCCCTCCGATCCGTTTGGCACGGGCCTGATGATCACCGGCGGCTATGCCAATGGCCATCCGCTCGGCAATGAGCCCTCGGGCAACCGGGGCGCGCGCGGCGGCAAGGGCCGTCCCGGCGCCGCGGGCGGCAATCGCGGTGGCGATGGCAATCGCGGCGGTGAAGGCGGTGGCAAGTCCGGTCGTGGCGGTGCCCGCAAGGGCGCTGCGGCGGGTGGCGGCCGCGCGCCGGCGCGCGCCGTCGCGGTCGAGGGCGACAAGCCGGCCAACGCCCGGCCCAAGAAGCCGCGTGGCGCCGGTCGCAATGCGGCGGGTGCGGGTGCGGCGGGCGGTGGCGCGGAAGGCGCGGTCCAGAAGCCGCGTGGCGCGGGCGGCAAGCCGCCGCGCGCGGCCAAGCAGGCGGGCGGCGGTGCCAACAAGGCCGCCGGTGGCAACAAGGCGTCCGGCGCCGGCAAGGCCCCCAACGGCAACAAGGCCGGCGGCGCGGGCAACAAGACGCGCGGCCGTCGCGGTGGCGGCGGCGGTGGTAATGGTGGCAACGGCGGCGGCCGCGGCGACGATTGGCAGCCCAAGGGCGCCTCTGCGCACGAGTCCCGTCTCGGCTTCATGGGCGGTCGCGGACGCGACCGCTGATCGAGCGGCCGGATCCGGCTGGCGGGCAGGGCGCCGATGTGGCGCCCGCGCGTCAGTCGGCCGGCAAGCCAGGCGGGGCGGTGCGCTGCGCGCGCCGCGCGGGTTCGGGATATCCCTTTTATGCGTCCCGAATACGCGTAAACCCGCGACGAATCAGGTAATTTCTCCCATTTTCTGGTAGAATCATTCGTTTTCATGGCGCGCGTATCTTTTGCCCTTGCTGCAGTTGCGGTGGGTGGCGGGGGAGACCTGCGCCAGCGTTGCTTGTTTTCACGCTTGCGTGTTTTTGAGCTGCTGTTTTTGAACCGCTGTTTTTGAGCTGACTGCGCCGGCTGGGTCCGGTGGCAGTGCGTGGTTGTGAGGGATGCAGGCGAAGGAAGTCGCTTCGCGCAGGGCCGGCCGATAGCCTGGCCGCACCCATCCGCCTCGGCCGCAGCGGCGAAATTCCCCGGCGACGCAGGTCGCAACATTGGGTCTGCCCAGGAGCTGCCAACCGGCATGCGCCGGGTGGGCGATAGGGTGGGCTGGGCGTACAGCCCATTTTTTTTGAGCGTATGGCTGATTTATTCACACTGACCGAAGAAGCGCTGGCTGGCATGGACATCGAACTCGTCGATGTCGAACGTGCCGCCCTGGGATTGCTGCGCGTGACGATCGACCGTGAGGGCGGCGTGCGCATCGAAGACTGCGAACAGGTCTCGCGTCAGCTGTCGCGTGTGTTTGAGGTCGAAAACATCGACTACAAGCGGCTCGAGGTCGGCTCGCCGGGCATCGATCGCCCGTTGCGCAACGAAGCGGAGTTCCGCCGCTTCGTCGGCGAACGCGTGGAGATCAAGCTGCGCGAGGCGATCGAGAGTCGCAAAGTGTTTACCGGCATCCTGCGTCTGGCCGAGCCGGCGTCTTCCGAAGAAGGCGCGGCTCAGGACAAGACCGTGTTCGGTCTCGAATTTGAGGCAAAGAAGGACGATATCCAAGTGTTGAGCTTCACGCTCGCTGACATCGAGCGCGCCAAGCTGGATCCCGTTCTGGATTTCAAGGGCAAAAAGCGATGAGTCGCGAAATTCTTCTGTTGGTCGATGCGCTGGCGCGTGAGAAAAACGTCGCGCGGGATGTCGTGTTCGGGGCGCTGGAAGGCGCACTGGCTTCGGCCATGAAAAAGCGTTTCAAGGAAGACGCCGATATCCGCGTCTCGATCGATCGCGAAACCGGCAGCCACGAGGGCTTCCGCCGGTGGCTCGTCGTGCCTGACGAGGCCGGCCTGCAAGAGCCCGACAAGCAGGAAATGCTGTCGGACGCCCAGGAAATCGTGCCGGGCATCGCCGAGGGCGATTACATCGAAGAGCCGCTCGAGCCGGTCGAATTCGGCCGTATCGGCGCGCAGGCCGCCAAGCAGGCGATCCTGCAGAAGATCCGTGACGCCGAGCGCGAGCAGGTGCTCAACGACTTCCTCGACCGTGGCGAGACCATCATCTCCGGCACGATCAAGCGCATGGACAAGGGCGATGCCATCATCGAGACCGGCAAGATCGAAGCCCGTCTGCCGCGCTCGGAAATGATCCCCAAGGAAAACCTGCGCATCGGCGATCGCGTCCGCGCCTTCGTGCTGCGTGTCGACCACGCCGCCCGTGGCCAGCAGGTGATCCTGTCGCGCACCTCGCCCGAGTTCATCCGCCAGCTCTTCGAAAACGAAGTGCCCGAGATCGAACAGGGCCTGCTCGAGATCAAGGCCGCCGCCCGCGACGCCGGCGTGCGCGCCAAGATCGCCGTCATCGCCTACGACAAGCGTATCGATCCGATCGGTACCTGCGTCGGCATGCGCGGTTCGCGTGTCACCGCCGTGCGCAACGAGCTCGGCGGCGAACAGGTCGACATCGTGCTGTGGTCGGAAGATCCGGCCCAGTTCGTCATCGGCGCGCTGGCCCCGGCCAACGTCGAGTCGATCGTGGTCGACGAAGACAAGCACGCGATGGACGTCGTGGTCGACGAAGAAAACCTGCCCAAGGCGATCGGCGCCAAGGGCCAGAACGTGCGTCTGGCCTCCGAGCTGACCGGCTGGCAGATCAACATCATGACGCCCGAAGAAAGCCTGAACCGTCAGGAAACCGAGCGGACCTCGCTGCGCGCCACCTTCATGCAGAAGCTGGACGTGGACGAGGAAGTCGCCGACATCCTGATCGACGAAGGTTTCACCGGCATCGAAGAAATCGCCTACGTGCCCATGCAGGAACTGCTGGAAATCGAGGCGTTCGACGAAGACACCATCAACGAGCTGCGTGCCCGTGCCCGCAACGCGCTGCTGACCGAGGCGATTGCCCAGGAAGAGCGGCTCGAAACGGCCCAGGACCTCCTCGAACTCGAAGGCGTGACGCCCGAGCTGGCTGGCAAGCTGGCCGAGCGTCAGGTGCACACCCGTGACGATCTGGCCGAGCTCTCGACCGACGAGCTGGCGGAAATCGCCGGCCTGGACGAAGCCCAGGCAAGCGATCTGATCATGCGTGCGCGCGCTCACTGGTTCGACGAGGAATGACCCGCCCCGCCCATCCGGCCGGCGGTCCGCCGCGAGTTGAAGTTTGTAATTAGTTGCATATAGGGAAGAGAGCCTAATGTCGAGTAATACTGTCGCCCAGTTCGCTACCGAGCTGAAAATGCCTGCCAACGTGCTGCTGGAGCAGTTGCGTGCGGCCGGCGTTGACCTCAAATCGGTCGACGATTCCGTCACCGACAGCGACAAGGCGAAGTTGCTCGACTCGCTGCGGCGCGCGCACGGTGGCTCTGAAGGCAAGAAGATCACGCTGACGCGACGCCAGACTTCCGAGATCCGGCAGGCCGACGCCACGGGTCGGTCGCGCACGATCCAGGTCGAGGTGCGCAAGAAGCGCGTCTTCGTGAAGCGCGATCCGGCCGAGCTGGCCGCCGAGCAGGCCGCGGAAAACGCCGAGGCCCTCGAAGCCGGCGCCGCCGCCGCTGCGGCCGATCCCGTTGTCGAGCAGCCCGCTGCCGCCCCCGAGGCTGAAAAGCCGCAGGTGCAGCACGAGACGGCTCCCCAGGCGCCTGAAGCCGAAGCGGTTGCGCAAGCGCCCCAGGCTGAAGCCGTGCAGGAAGCGCCGAAGGCCGAAGTGGCCCCCGCGCCTGAGGCCCCCGTGGCCGAACCCGCGCCCGCACCGGCTCCCGAGCCGGCCGCCGCGGCCCCCCAGGACGCGCCGGCCCCGGTCGCCGAAACGCCCGCCGAACCTGCTGCCCAGGCCCAACCTGAGCCGCAATCCGACTCCCAACCCGAAGCTTCCCGCAATCAATCTCCGGCACAGCCCGCCGAGCCCGAAGCCAAGAATGAAACCGCCGCCGAGCAAAAATCCGATGGCGCTCGGCCTGAACCTGTTGTGCACGCTCAAACTGATCTGAACCCCAAGACCCCGGCCGCCGCACCCGCTGCGAAGAACCAACCCGAAGCCCCCAAGGCTGCTGCGCGCCAGGAAGCGCCCAAGGCTGCCGCGCGTCCCGACGCGCGCCGCGCCGCGCCGCCGCTCGCCGCCGCTGCCGCGTCGGGCTCCGACCGTCCGCGTGAAGAGGCGCGCCGCGCCGCCGCCGAGGCCGAAGCCGCCGCGCTGCGCGAGATGCTGAACCGTCCGCGCAAGGTGCTGCGCGCTCCCGAGCCGGAGCCCGCGCCCACCGCCATCTCCGGCACGCTGCACAAGCCCGCCGGCAAGCCGGCCGCGCCTGGCGCCAAGAAAGACGCCAAGCCCGCCGCGCCCGGCGCCAAGAAGGTCATCAAGACGGCCGAAGTCTCGTCGACCTGGAATGACGACGCGTCGCGCAAGAAGCCTGCCGACAAGCCCGCCGCCCCCGCCTCGCGCGATGGCTGGCGTGCCGGTGGCAAGGGCGGCGGCAAGGGTGGCCGCAACCAGCGCAACCAGCACAACGATCGCCGCAACGAGCCGGTGGCGCAGGAATTCATCGCGCGTGAGATCCACGTCCCCGAGACCATCAGCGTGGCCGACCTGGCCCACAAGATGTCGGTCAAGGCCGCCGAGGTGATCAAGCAGCTGATGAAGCTGGGCCAGATGGTCACGATCAACCAGGTCCTGGACCAGGAAACCGCGATGATCGTGGTCGAAGAACTCGGCCACGTCGCGATCGCCGCCAAGCTCGACGATCCGGAAGCCTTCCTCGACCTCACGCCCGCCACGTCCGAAGCCGAATCGCTGCCGCGTGCGCCGGTCGTCACGGTCATGGGCCACGTCGACCACGGCAAGACCTCGCTGCTCGACTACATCCGCCGCGCCAAGGTCGCCGCGGGTGAAGCCGGCGGCATCACGCAGCACATCGGCGCCTACCACGTCGAAACCGGCCGCGGCGTCGTGACGTTCCTCGACACCCCGGGCCACGAGGCCTTCACGGCCATGCGTGCCCGTGGCGCCAAGGCCACCGACATCGTGATCCTGGTGGTTGCCGCCGACGACGGCGTGATGCCCCAGACGCGTGAAGCCATTCACCATGCCAAGGCTGCCGGCGTGCCGCTGGTCGTGGCCGTGAACAAGATCGACAAGCCCGATGCCAACCCGGACCGCGTCAAGCAGGAACTGGTGGCCGAAGAGGTCGTGCCCGAAGAGTACGGCGGCGACGTGCCGTTCGTGGCCGTGTCGGCCAAGACCGGCGCCGGCATCGACGATCTGCTCGAAAACGTGCTGCTGCAGGCCGAAATCCTCGAACTCAAGGCGCAGGTCGACGCCCCGGCCAAGGGCCTGGTGATCGAAGCGCGCCTCGACAAGGGCCGTGGCCCCGTGGCCACCATCCTGGTCCAGAGCGGCACGCTCAAGCGCGGCGACGTGATCCTGGCCGGCGCGAGCTTCGGCCGCGTGCGTGCCATGCTCGACGAAAACGGCAAGCAGATCCAGACCGCCGGTCCGTCGATCCCCTGCGAAATCCAGGGCCTGACCGACGTGCCCGCCGCCGGCGACGAGCTGATCGTCCTGTCCGACGAGCGCAAGGCGCGCGAAATCGCGCTGTTCCGCCAGGGCAAGTTCCGCGACGTCAAGCTGGCCCGCCAGCAGGCCGCCAAGCTCGAGTCGATGTTCGACAACATGGGCGAAGGCACCCAGACCCTGCCCCTCATCGTCAAGACCGACGTGCAGGGTTCGCAGGAAGCGCTGGTGGCTGCGCTCACCAAGCTCTCGACCGACGAAGTGCGCGTCCAGGTGGTTCACGCCGCCGTGGGTGGTATCTCCGAAAGCGACGTCAACCTGGCGATCGCCTCCAATGCCGTCGTGATCGGCTTCAACGTGCGCGCCGAACAGAGCGCCAAGAAGCTGGCCGAGAACAACGGCATCGACCTGCGCTACTACAACATCATCTACGACGCCGTGGATGAGGTGAAGGCGGCCATGTCGGGCATGCTGGCCCCGGAAAAGCGCGAAGAAGTCATCGGCCTGGTCGAGATCCGCGAGGTCTACACGATCTCGCGCATCGGCACCGTCGCCGGTTGTATGGTTCTCGACGGTCTGGTGCGTCGCGATTCGCAGGTCCGCCTGCTGCGCAACAACGTGGTCCAATGGACCGGCCAGCTCGATTCGCTGCGCCGCTTCAAGGACGACGTCAAGGAAGTCAAATCGGGCTTCGATTGCGGCCTGACGCTGCGCGGCAACAACGATCTCCAGGTGGGCGACCAGCTGGAAGTCTTTGAAATCAAGGAAATTGCGCGTACGCTGTAAAGCAAACGTGCGATTCAAGTTGTTTTCCACATGAGCCGTCACAAGTCCAAATCCATCCCCGGCCGCAACCTGCGGCTGGCCGACCAGATCCAGAAGGATCTGGCCGGGATCATCCAGCGCGAGATCGACATGTCCCGCGCTGGCTTGATCACGCTCTCGGGCGTGGAGCTGTCGGCCGACTACGCACATGCCAAGGTCCACTTCACGGTCTTGGGCGCCGAGCCCGAGACCGCTGCTGCCTTGCTGAACGAGAAGGCCGGCTGGCTGCATTCGCAGCTCTACAAGCTGCTGCATATCCACACCGTACCGACCCTGCGCTTCTATCACGATCCGCAGATCACGCGTGGCATCGAAATGTCGATGCTGATCGACCGCGCCAATCGTGGGCCCCATTCCGGCGTGCCCGACGAACCCGAAGACCAGTCCTGATCGGGCTGTCGTCGCTGTTTTTTCGCTTTTTTCCGGATCTAGACGATGGCCAAACGACGCGGGCTCGCGCTCGATGGTGTGCTGCTGCTCGACAAACCCGTGGGCTTGTCGAGCAATCACGCTTTGCAGCGTGCGCGGCGTGCCATGGACGCGGCCAAGGCCGGCCATACCGGCACGCTGGACCCGTTCGCGACGGGTCTGCTGCTCTGCTGTATGGGCCGCGCGACCAAGATTTCCGGCGCGATGCTCGATGCCGACAAGACCTACCGTGCGCTCATCCAGTTCGGTGAAGAAACCGACAGCGGCGACCTCACCGGCAACATCGTGGCGCGCGCCGACGCAGGCTTTGCCGGCGTGACGCGCGAGCAGGTCCTCGACGTGCTGTCACGTTTCCAGGGCAGCATCGAGCAGATTCCGCCCATGTATTCCGCGCTCAAGCGCGACGGCAAGCCGCTCTATGAGTATGCGCGTGCCGGCATTGAATTGGAGCGCCCGCCGCGGCGGGTGACCATCCACCGCATCGAGCTGCTGTCCTGTGATGGCATGCAGGCAGAGATCGATGTGGCGTGCAGTAAAGGGACGTACATCCGTACCCTGGCCCAGGACATCGGGCGGGCGTTGGGATGCTACGGCCACCTGGCGGCGTTGCGGCGTACGCAAGTCGGGCCATTCACGCTCGATCGCGCCGTAACCCTCGAAGCCTTGCAGGCGATGCCCGATCCCAAGACGGCGCTGCTTGCACTGAACGAATTGCCGGCGGGCCTGCTGCCCGCCAACCGAACTTAAAGGACCCTGCTATGACCCGCGCCTTGCGCAACGTCGCCATCATCGCCCACGTGGACCACGGCAAGACCACGCTGGTTGACCAACTCCTGCGCCAATCCGGCACCTTCCGCGAAAACCAGGCGGTGGCCGAGCGGGTCATGGACTCGAACGATCTCGAAAAAGAACGCGGGATCACCATTCTGGCCAAGAACTGCGCGGTCGAGTACCAGGGCACGCACATCAACATCGTCGACACCCCGGGACACGCCGACTTCGGCGGTGAAGTCGAGCGCGTGCTGTCGATGGTCGACGGCGTGCTGCTGCTGGTCGACGCGGTCGAGGGCCCGATGCCCCAGACCATCTTCGTGACCCGCAAGGCACTGGCGCTGGGCCTCAAGCCCATCGTGGTGGTCAACAAGATCGACCGTCCGGGCGCCCGCCCCGACTTCGTCATCAACGCCACGTTCGAACTGTTCGACAAGCTGGGCGCCACCGAAGAGCAGCTCGACTTCCCGGTGATCTTCGCCTCGGGCCTGTCGGGTTACGCCGGCCTCACCGCCGACGTGCGCGACGGCGACATGCGTCCGCTGTTCGAAGCCATCCTGCAACACGTGCCGCAGCGCGATGACGATCCCAACGGCTCGCTGCAGATGCAGATCATCTCGCTCGACTACAACAGCTACGTCGGCAAGATCGGCGTAGGCCGCATCAACCGTGGCCGCATGCGCCCCGGCATGGACGTCGCGTTCCGCTTCGGTCCGGAAGGCCAGCCGCAACGCGGCCGCATCAACCAGGTGCTGAAGTTCAGCGGCCTGGAGCGCGTCGTGGTGGAAGAAGCCGAAGCCGGCGACATCGTGCTGATCAACGGCATCGAAGACCTGAACATCGGCACCACCGTGACCGATCCGGCGAATCCGGAAGCGCTGCCCGTGCTGCGCATCGACGAGCCGACGCTGACCATGAACTTCATGGTCAACACCTCGCCGCTGGCCGGCCGTGAAGGCAAGTTCGTGACCAGCCGCCAGCTGCGCGACCGCCTCGACCGCGAACTGAAGTCCAACGTGGCGCTGCGCGTGCGCGACACCGGCGACGACACCGTGTTCGAAGTGTCGGGCCGCGGCGAACTGCACCTGACCATCCTGCTCGAAACGATGCGTCGCGAAGGCTACGAGCTGGCCGTGTCGCGCCCGCGCGTGGTGTTCAAGGAAATCGACGGCGTGAAGTGCGAGCCGGTCGAAGCCCTCACGGTCGACGTCGAAGACGGTCACCAGGGTGGCGTGATGGAAGAGCTGGGCCGCCGCAAGGGCGACCTGCAGGACATGCAGCCGGACGGCCGTGGCCGTACGCGCCTGGAATACCTGATCCCGGCCCGTGGCCTGATCGGCTTCCAGAACGAATTCCTGACGCTGACCCGCGGCACCGGCCTGATGAGCCACACGTTCCACGAGTACGCCCCGGTCAAGGACGGTTCGATCGGCGAGCGTCGCAACGGCGTGCTGATCAGCCAGGACAACGGCGACGCCGTGGCCTACGCGCTGTGGAAGCTGCAGGATCGCGGCCGCATGTTCGTGAGCCCGGGCGAGCCGCTGTACGAAGGCATGATCATCGGCATCCACAGCCGTGACAACGACCTGGTCGTGAACCCGATCAAGGGCAAGCAGCTGACCAACGTCCGTGCCTCGGGCACCGACGAAGCCGTGCGCCTGGTGCCGCCGATCCAGCTGACGCTGGAATACGCGGTCGAGTTCATCGATGACGACGAACTGGTCGAGATCACGCCGAAGTCGATCCGCCTGCGCAAGCGCTACCTGCAGGAACACGAGCGCCGCCGCGCCTCGCGCGAAGGCGCATAAGCGCTGGCAGCCTCGAGCCTGTGAAGAGGGCGCATCGGCAACGATGCGCCCTTTTTCATGGCCGCGCGGTTCAGGCGGCGCGGTGCTGATGCCGGTATTCCTGGGTGCGCCCGCCGTAACCGTAGGCGGCCGCGCGCGCGTCGATCACGTGCACGTACGACACCTCCGAGAGCGGCGCCAGGATCTCGGCGAAGGCCGCATGCACCGCGGCCAGGAAGCGCGCCTTTTCCGCCTTGGTGTTGGTCTCGTCGGTGACGCTGATGTCGAGATGGAAGGCATTGCGGCCCAGCTCGGCCAGGCTGCGGCCCGCGATGTACCACTGCTCGGGCGCCACGTGCAGCAGCGTAATGGCGATCACCGCGCGGTCCTTGCCCAGGACCTCGTGCGTGAGGTCCATGGTGGCTTGCACGATGCGGCGGTCGCGGGCGGGGTCGGGCTGGCCGGACAGATGGATGACGATGTGGGGCATGAGACGCTCCTGGGCGGGACGGCCGGTGTGGCCGGATGACTGCAGTCTAGGGACGGCCTTGTTTCCGGAAAAGCGGGAAGATATGATGGAATCCATCGAAATTACTGATGGATGTGGGCCCGGTGCGCCCTCCGCTGCCATGGCTTCCTTCGACCTCGATCAATTGCGCACCTTCGTCGCCGTGGCCGACGCGGGCAGCCTGACGGCGGCGGCGCCGCGCGTGTTCCTGTCGCAGTCGTCCGTGAGCGAACAGGTGCGCAAGCTCGAGGAGCGGGCGGGGCAGGTGCTGTTCAAGCGCAGCAAGAGCGGCGCCGTACTCACGCCGGCGGGCGTGCGGCTGCTCGACTACGCGCGCCGCATCCTGGCGCTGGCCGAGCAGGCGCAGCGCGACATGCGCGGCCTGGCGCTCGAAGGGGACCTGCGCCTGGCCATCACCGACTACTTCCGGCCCAACGAGATCAGCCCGCTGCTGGCGCGGCTCAAGCACACCTATCCGGGCCTGCGGCTGCGGGTGGAGATCGCCAAGAGCGACCTGGTGCGCGCGGCCTATGCGCGCGGCGAGCTGGACGTGGGCGTGGCCATGCGGGTGCGCGAGGCGGCCTCGGGCGAGAGCGAGCCGGACCCGGCCTGGGTGCTGCGGCGCGAGCCGCTGGCCTGGCTGGCGGGCGAGGCCTTCGACGGCCAGCCGCAGGACGCGTCGCTGTCGTTGCTGTGTCTCACCGAATCCTGCTCATTGCGCCAATACACCGAAGCGGTGCTGCGCCGTGCCGACGTGCCTTACGGCGTGTCGCACGTGACGACCGGCGTGGCCGGCCTGCAGATGGCGCTGGCCGCGGGGCTGGGTGTGGCGTGCCTGAACCAGGGCGCCATGATCGACGGCATCGTGGCGTGGCGCGGCGCCGACCGGCTGCCGCCCCTGGGCGAGGCCGTGTTCGAGGCGCTGCCGCCGCGCGCGGGCGAAGACGCGCGCGCGGGGCAGGTGCGCGACGCGGTGGTCGCGCATTTCCGCTGAGGGCCGCTCAGGCCGGCAGCGACGGCGCGTAGCCTTCGGCCGGCACGTTGGCCTGCTCGAAGAATTCGACCACGCGGCGCACCACCTTCTTCGGATCGTCTTCGATGATGAAGAGGTTGAGGTCGTGCGCGCCGATCATGCCGTTGCCCAGCAATTGATCGCCGAGCCAGTCGACCAGGCCATGCCAGAATTCGCTGCCCACCAGGATGATCGGGGCCGGCGGCACCTTGCCGGTCTGGATCAGGGTGAGGGCCTCGAACAGCTCGTCCATCGTGCCGAAGCCGCCCGGCATCGAGACATAGGCCGCGCTGTGCATGAAGAACGTGGCCTTGCGCGAGTAGAAATAATCGAACTGCAGACTGATGGTCTGGTATTCGTTATTGTGGGCCTCGTGCGGCAGGTTGATGTTGAGCCCGATGCTGGTGCCGCCGGCCTCGAAGGCGCCCTTGTTGGCGGCCTCCATGATGCCGGGGCCGCCGCCCGCGATCACGGCGAAGCCCGCATCGGCGAGGCCCGCCGCGATCTGCGCGGCGGTTTCGTAGTACGGCGAGTTGCGGCTGATCCGGGCGCTCCCGAACACGCTCACGGCCGGCCCGATATGCGTCAGCTTTTCGGCCGCCGTCTTTATCTCTGACATAATCACCGGTATTTGCATGCCGGCGGGAGTCTCTTTCTCTGCCTTTGTAACCATGAAAAAAACCTTGTTGCTGGTAGACGGTTCGAGCTACTTGTACCGCGCCTTTCACGCCATGCCTGATCTGCGCAATGCCCAGGGCGAACCGACCGGGGCTATCTATGGCGTCGTGAACATGCTCAAGAAGCTGGTTCACGATCATAAGGCAGAGTATGCCGCATGCATTTTCGATGCGCGCGGCAAGACGTTTCGCGACGACCTCTATCCTGACTATAAATCGCACCGGCCGCCCATGCCGCCAGACCTGGCGGCGCAGATCGAGCCGATCCACGAGACCATCCGCGCCATGGGCTGGCCGCTGCTGGCCATCGAAGGCGTGGAGGCCGATGACATCATCGGCACGCTGGCTCGCCAGGCGGCCGCGCAGGGTATCCACGCCATCGTGTCCACCGGCGACAAGGATCTGGCGCAGTTGGTCGATCCCCATATTACGCTGGTCAACACGATGAGCGGTGAAACGCTGGATCCGGCCGGCGTGGTCGCCAAGTTCGGCGTGCCGCCGGAGCGCATCGTCGATTACCTGATGCTGGTCGGCGATGCCGTCGACAACGTGCCGGGCGTGACCAAGGTCGGGCCCAAGACGGCCGTGAAATGGCTGGGCGAATACGAGTCGATCGACAACCTCGTGGCGCACGCCGCCGACATCAAGGGCGTGGCGGGCAACAACCTGCGCGAGGCGATTCCGAATTTCCCGCTCACGCGCGAATTGCTCACCGTGAAGTGCGACTGCGACCTGACCGGCCACATCACCGGCATCCAGGATCTCGAGCCGCGTCCGCAGGACAACGAGACCCTCATGCGCGTGTTCGACCGCTATGGCTTCCGCACCTGGCTGCGCGAGCTGAGCGGCGAGACGCAGCGCGTGCCCACCGGCGACGCCCGCGCGGTCGAGGCCGCGCACGCGGCGCCGGTCGAGGCGCATTATCAGATCATCACCGAGTGGTCCGATCTCGAAGTCTGGATGAAGCAGGTCGACGAGGCCGCCTTGGTGGCGCTCGACACCGAAACCACCTCGCTCGACGAGATGCAGGCGCGCCTGGTCGGCGTGTCGATGGCGGTGGCGCCCGGCGTGGCTTGCTACGTGCCGCTGGCGCACCGCGGCCCCGACGTCACCGCGCAGCTGCCCAAGCACGAGGTGATCGAGCGCCTGCGCGGCTGGCTCGAGGATCCGCTGCGTCCCAAGCTGCTGCATCACGCCAAGTACGACACGCACGTGTTCGCCAACGAGGGCGTGGCGCTCAAGGGCGTCGCCGAAGACACGATGCTGCAGGCCTATGTGCTGGAATCGCATCGCGGCGTCGGTCTCAACGACCTGGCCCAGCGCTTCCTGGGCCGCAGCGGCGTCAACTACGAAGATCTGTGCGGCAAGGGCGCCAAGCAGATCGGCTTCGACGAGGTCGCGATCGACAAGGCCGGCTTCTATGCCGCCGAGGATGCCGACTTCACCCTGCAGCTGCATCAGGCCCTGCGTCCGCGCGTGGCCGCCGATGCCGGCCTGGAGCGCACCTACCAGCTCGAGCTGGAGGTCTCGCGCGTGCTCAACGTGATCGAGCGCAACGGCGTGCTGGTCGACGCCAACGAGCTGGGCCGCCAGAGCAATGTGCTGGGCCGCGAGATGTTGACGCTGGAGCAGCGTGCCTACGAGCTCGCCGGCCAGCCGTTCAACCTGAACTCGCCCAAGCAGCTGGGCGAGATCCTGTTTGGCCGCATGGGCCTGCCGGTGGTGCGCAAGACCGCCAGCGGCGCGCCCTCGACCGACGAGGAAGTGCTGTCGAAGCTGGCGCAGGATTACCCGCTGCCGCAGGTGCTGCTCGAATACCGCGGGCTGTCCAAGCTCAAGTCGACCTACACCGACAAGCTGCCGCGCATGATCAACCCGGCCACCCGGCGCGTGCACACGCACTATTCGCAGGCCGCGGTGATCACGGGCCGGCTGGCCTCGTCCGATCCCAACCTGCAGAACATTCCGGTGCGCACCGAGGCCGGCCGCCGCGTGCGCGAGGCGTTCGTGGCACCCGAGGGCCGCGTGCTGCTGTCGGCCGACTATTCGCAGATCGAGCTGCGCATCATGGCGCACGTCTCCGACGACGCCAATCTGCAGCGTGCCTTCGCCGCCGGCGAAGACATCCACCGCGCCACCGCGGCCGAGGTGTTCAACGTGCCGCTCGACCAGGTCAGCGCCGACCAGCGCCGCGCGGCCAAGGCGATCAACTTCGGCCTGATCTACGGCATGGGCGTGTTCGGCCTGGCGTCCAACCTGGGCATCACGCGCGACGCGGCCCAGCAGTACATCGACCGCTACTTCACCCGCTATCCGGGCGTGGCGCGCTACATGGACGACACGCGCCGCCTGGCGCACGACCAGGGCTACGTCGAAACCGTGTTCGGCCGCCGCCTGCAGCTGCCCGACATCAACGCCGGCTCCGGTCCGCGCCGCCAGGGCGCGGAGCGCGCCGCGATCAACGCGCCGATGCAGGGCACCGCGGCCGACCTGATCAAGCTCGCCATGGTGGCGGTGCAGGACTGGCTGGACGCGCAGGGGCTCAAGAGCCTGGTCATCATGCAGGTGCACGATGAACTGGTGCTGGAGGTGCCCGAGGCCGAACTCGACCAGGTGCGCGCGCAACTGCCGCGCCTGATGAGCGAGGTGGCCGAGCTGCGCGTGCCGCTGGTGGCCGAGGTGGGCGAGGGGCGCAACTGGGAGCAGGCCCACTGAGGCCATATGACCTGGCCGGGTGGGCCGGGGGCCCGTCGATCGGGCGCGATGCGCCGGCCCCATCGAAGGGGCCCGTTACCGGGCCTCGTCGCTGGCCTGCGCTGCCGGCCTCCTTTGGCGGTGCCCATCGATTCTTCCCCGCGGCCAGCCTCACCGAGACGTTCTCAGGGGGCTGCACGCCCCCGCAGGGGCACGGCGGTGCCGTTGGGTGCCCACCCCGGGGACGGGTCGCCACGGCCCGCTGGACGCGCCGGCCGGCCCCTCCCGCCGCCGCCCGACACCCCCTCGCCGCGGCGCGCCGCCCGCCGGCCCGGCGGGCGAGCTCGGACGATTTCCCAGCGCCGGGATGAAACAATATAATGTTGCGCTTTCGCCCCTCCCGGTTTCCATTCCCATGTTGCTACTCTGGATCGTCCTGGCCACGGTTGCTGGCGGTCTGATCGCCATTTCGATCGCGAGCTGGCTGGCCTATCGCGTGTTCGCGCGCTATCTGCACCACATGGTGAGCCTGTCGGTCGGCGTGCTGTTGTCGGTGGCCCTGCTGCATCTGCTGCCCGAAGCGTTCGAAGGCGCCACCGCCGACGTCCACACGCTGTTCGCCCTGATGCTGGCCAGCCTGATCGGCTTCTTCGTGCTGGAGAAGATCGCGCTGCTGCGCCACAGCCATCACCACGAAGGCGACGGCCATCATCATCACAAGGGTCACGACCGGCACGAAGCCGGCCGCGGCGGCCTCCTGATCCTGATCGGCAGTTCCCTGCACAATCTGTGCGACGGGGTGCTGGTGGCGGCCGCGTTCCTCACGGATCCCATCCTGGGCGTGCTCACCGCCGCGTCCATCATCGTGCACGAGGTGCCGCACAAGCTCGGCGATTTCGTGGTGTTGATCAACGCCGGGCTGCAGCGCAAGCGCGCGTTCGGTTTGATCCTCTTCACCAGCCTGTGCACCGCCATCGGGGGCGGTGTAGGATATTTCGTGTTGCAGGAAGCGCAAGGGCTCGTGCCCTATGTGCTGGTCGTCGCGGCCAGCAGCTTCCTGTACATCTCGGTTGCCGACCTGATGCCGCAAATGCACGAGCGCGTCACGCTGGCCGATGCGGTGCCGCAGCTCGTGCTGGTCGGTATCGGGGTCGCCATCATCTACGGCGTCACCTCGTTCATGCATCACGGCCACGACCACGGCCACGATCACGCGCACGACGCCGCGCGGATCGAGGCGCCGCACTCGCACTAGCGCCGCGGGCGGGCACCGGGATCCTCTGTCCCTTCCCAGGAGTCCGCCCCATGAATTTCGCCGCCGCCGCCGGTCAGCCCGCCGACACCACGATCCACACCGACGCCGCCGGGCTGGTGCACGGCGACTTCGCCCTGCCCGTGGCCGACGGCACGCAACAGGCCTACTACGCCGCCCCCGCCGGCAAGAAAGACCTGCCGATCATCCTGGTGGTCCAGGAGATCTTCGGCGTGCACGAACACATCAAGGACATCTGCCGCCGCCTGGCGCATGCGGGCTATCTCGCGATCGCCAGCAATCTCTACGAGCGCCAGGGCGACGCCTCGCAATACACCGACATCTCCAAGCTGGTGGCCGAGCTGGTGTCCAAGGTGCCCGACGAGCAGGTGTTCGCCGACCTCGACGCCGCCGTGGCCTGGGCCAAGCAGAACGGCGGCGACACCTCGCGCCTGGGCATCACCGGCTTCTGCTGGGGCGGCCGCATCACCTGGATGTACAGCGCCTACAACCCCAAGGTGCGCGCCGGCGTGGCCTGGTACGGCAAGCTCGCCGCCGGGCACGGCCCGCTCATCAAGCAGGTGGCGCTCGACGTGGCCGGCAAGCTCAACGGCCCGGTGCTGGGCCTCTATGGCGCACAGGATCACAGTATCCCGCTCGAAGACATCGACGCCATGAAGCAGCGCCTGTCGGCGGGCGGCGAGGCCAGCCAGGCCTCGAGCTTCGTGGTCTATCCCGAGGCCGGCCACGCCTTCCTGGCCGACTACCGCCCCAGCTATCGCGCCGAGGACGCGCGCGACGGCTGGGCCCGCATGCTGACCTGGTTCCAGCGCTACCTGGGCTGAGCCGCGCTCGCCGGCGCGGGCAGGAGGGGGGCGACCTCGATGAGGTCGTCGACGATCGCGAAGGCGCCGGCCTCGCGCAGCCTGGCGTCGTGGCCCGGGCCGATATGGCCGGCGGCCACGTCGCCTACCACCCGCATCCCGGCCGCGCGTGCCGCGCGCACGCCCGGTACGCTGTCCTCCACCACCAGGCAATGCCCGGGCGCCACGCCCATCGTGGCCGCCGCATGCAGGAACAGGTCGGGCCAGGGCTTGCCGCGCGCCACCTGCGTCACGCTGAAGAGATGCGGCTCGAACCGGTCCGCCAGGCCGGCGATGCCGAGGTTGACGCGCAGCCGGTCGCGTTCGCTGCTGGAGGCCACGCAATACGGAATGCCGCGCGCGCGCAGCAGGTCGGTGAGTTCGCGTGCGTGGGGCAGGGCGCGCAGCTCGTTGCGGAAGATCGCCTCCAGGCTGTCGGCGTAGTCGGCCTCGAAGTGGTCCGGCAGGGTGACGCCATGTTCCTGCTGCAGCGTCTGCCACTGGTCGCGGTCGGGGATGCCGGCAAAGCGCAGCGCCAGCTCGCGCGGCGTGAGCGCGATGCCGTAGGGCGCGAGCGCGCGCGACTGGGCGTGGGCCGCGATGATTTCGCTGTCGATCAGCACGCCGTCGCAGTCGAAGATCACGAGTTGCACGGGCAGGTCAGGCTGGGACATCGCGGATGCTCCGGGGCAGGACGGCGGCGCGGGCCCGCGCCACGGGCGGTGCGGATGCGCACCGCCTGCAACGATATCAGTTGCCCGCGTCGCGCAGACGACTGGGCAGCAGCTCGCCGTGGCGCGCCAGCAGCGGATAGGCGGACGCGCCGATCAGGTGCGAGTTGATGCCCTTCATGTCGCGCAGGATGTCGAGATAGAGCGCGCCGGCCTCGGCCGAATCCACCTTGCCCGACTTGATCTGCGCCAGGTGGGCCTCGGCGGCCTCGGCCTCCAGCGTGCGGAAACGCGCCTTCTCGCCGGCCAGCGCGCGCGCCTGGCGCAGGTCGTCATTGACGAACAGGGCCGCGGCCTGGCGCTGGTTCGCCAGCAGCGCGCTCAGCGTCTCGTCGACCCGGGCGCGCTGCTCCGCGGTGAGCACCAGGCCCTGCTTGCGCAGCCGGCCGATGTGGCCGAGCAGGCCGTGATAGGTGATGTCGGCCGCGTGCCCCACGTTGCTGGCGAAGGCCACGATGCTGTCGACCCGCTGGCGGTCTTCCTGCGTCATGTTTTCCTGGTCCAGCGTTGCGACGTAGGTGGTGATGGCGGTCTCAAGCTTGTCCACGGCCGCGTCGAGCTGGCGCGCCTGCACCATGCGATGGCGGTTGTCGCGCTTGAAGCCGGCGCGCGCGTACAGCAGCAGGGTCTGCAGCATGTCGGTCAGGCGCAGCGACTCGCGCGCCGCGTTGCCCAGCGCCACCGCCGGCACGTCGTGCGCCCATTCGTCGAGATACTGCGGGCGCGAGGGGTCGTTGGGGTCGGCCCGCTTGGGCAGCCAGCGGGTCAGCAGGGCCGCGTAGGGCGTGAGCAGCGGCAGGAAGAACAGCGCCACCACGATGTTGAACAGGGTGTGGAAGTTGGCCACGGCGCGGGCCGGATCGGCCGACATGCCGTTCATCCACGGCGCCAGCCAGGGCAGCAGGATCACGCCCAGCAGCACGCCGGCCACGCGCGTGAGCAGATTGCCCAGCGGCAGGCGGCGCGCCGCCGGATCGTCGCCGGTCACGCCCTCGAGCATGGGGTTGACCGCGGTGCCGAGGTTGGCGCCCAGCACCAGCGCGAAGGCCATGTGCGGCTGCACGATGCCGTGGCTCACGAGCGACATGATCAGCACCACGACCGCCACGCTGGAGTGCGCGGCCCAGGTGAAGGCGGCGGCGATCAGCACCGCCGCGACCGGCTGGCTGTCGAGCGCGCCCAGGATCATGGCCAGCATCGGCGCGCTTTCGAAGGGGGCGAACAGCTCGACCAGCAGGTGCAGCGCCATCAGCAGCAGGCCCAGGCCGATGAAGACCCGGCCCAGGTCGCGCGTGCGGCCCGGCTGGTAGCGGCGGAACATCCACACCCCGAGCAGGATGAGGATCGGCGCGGCGGCGGTGAGGTCGAACGACAGCAGCTGCACGATCAGCGTCGTGCCCACGTTCGCGCCCAGCATGGCGGCCAGCGCGGGCACGAGGCTCACCACGCCGCCGGCGGCAAAGCCGGTGATCATCAGCCCGGTCGCGGTACTGCTCTGCAGCACCGCGGTGATGCCCAGCCCGGCGAGGAAGGCGCGCAGGCGGGTGCCCAGCGCCTTGCCCAGCGCGGCGCTCAGGGCCGCGCCGAAGGCGCGCTGCACACCCGTCTGCACCATGTGAACGCCCCACAACAGCAGGGCGACGTAACCCGCAAAATCCAGCAACGGCAACAGTCCCGACATGACACTCCTCAGGCCTGGAATCCGGGCGGTGTCGAGCCCGCCGGAATATGACATGAAATAATTCTGTAATGATCGCACGCCCGGGCGCCCAGCGGGGGTTCCGCCCCCCGTCAGGCTGCCCGCGCGCGGCCGGCGTCCACGTCGGACGCATGCTCGCATGGTGTGCCGTCCCCATTGTGCGCCCAACCTTGCGCAAGCGAGGCGCCCGCGTATCATGGGCGCGATTCATGTTTCCGATTCGACACGCAGGAGCGGCAGTGGCGGTTTCCGTTTTCGACCTATTCAAAATCGGCATCGGGCCGTCCAGTTCGCACACCGTCGGGCCGATGCGCGCGGCGCTGCTGTTCGTGCAGGGCCTGGAGCGCGACGGCCTGCTGCCGCAGGTGGCGCAGGTGCGCGCCGAGCTCTATGGCTCGCTGGGCGCCACCGGCAAGGGCCACGGCACCGACAAGGGCGTGATGCTGGGCCTGATGGGCGAGGCGCCCGACACCGTCGATCCGGCCGCCGTGGCCGGCATGCTGCAGGCGGTGCGGGCCGGCAAGTCGATGCTGCTGCTGGGCCACCACCGCGTGCCCTTCGTCGAGAAGGAACACGTGCTGTTCTATCGCCGCGAGGCCATGGCCGAGCACCCCAACGGCATGAAATTCCACGCCCTCGACGCCGAGGGCAACAGCCTGCGCGAGGCGCGCTATCTGTCGGTGGGCGGCGGCTTCGTCGTGACCGCGGGCGCCTCCAATGCCCAGGTGATCGCCGCGCACGACCAGATGCCGCATCCGTTTCGCACCGGCCGCGAGCTGCTGCACATGTGCCGCACCAGCGGCCTGTCGGTGGCGGGGCTGATGATGCAGAACGAGCTGACCTGGCGCGAGCAGGGCGAGATCGAGGCCGGGCTCGACCGCATCTGGGAAGTGATGCAGGCCTGTGTCTCGCGCGGCTGCGGCATCGGCCATCCCGAAGCCGACGGCGACCTGCCGGGCCCGCTCAACGTGCGCCGCCGCGCGCCCGAGCTCTACCGCAGCCTCACGCAGCGCGCCGAGCGCGCGCTGTCGGATCCGCTGTCGGCGCTCGACTGGGTCAACCTCTACGCCATGGCGGTCAACGAGGAAAACGCGGCCGGCGGCCGCGTGGTCACCGCGCCCACCAACGGCGCGGCCGGCATCATCCCCGCCGTGATGCATTACTACGACCGCTTCGTGCCGGGCGCCTCGCGCGCCGGCATCCGCGCGTTCCTGCTCACCGCCGCGGCGATCGGCCTGCTCTACAAATACAATGCCTCGCTCTCGGGCGCCGAGGTCGGCTGCCAGGGCGAGGTGGGCGTGGCCTGTTCGATGGCGGCCGGCGCGCTGGCCGCCGTGCTGGGCGGCAATGTCGAGCAGGTCGAGAATGCCGCGGAGATCGGCATGGAACACAACCTCGGCCTCACCTGCGATCCGGTGGGCGGCCTGGTGCAGATACCCTGCATCGAGCGCAACGCCATGGCCTCGGTCAAGGCGGTCAACGCGGCGCGCATGGCGCTGCGCGGCGACGGCAAGCATTACGTGTCGCTCGACTCGGTCATCAAGACCATGCGCGAGACCGGCGCCGACATGAAGACCAAATACAAAGAGACCGCCCGGGGCGGTCTCGCGGTGAACATCGTCGAGTGCTGAGCGGCGGCGCGGCGGCGAGAGCCGCGCGCCGCACGCGCTCAGAGCTGCTCTTCGTTGATCAGGTCTTCCTTGCCGTAGAACTTCACCCCGATGTGGATGCGTTCGCGGCCCTGCTCGCGGCGATGGCGGTTGGTGTCGCGCAGCGAATACACGCAGCCGCAATACTCCTGCTGGTAGAAGTTTTCGCGCTTGCTGATCTCGATCATGCGCTGCGAACCGCCGCCCTTGCGCCAGTTGTAGGTCCAGTAGACCAGGTCGTCGTAGCGGCCGGCCGCGCGTTCGCCGCAGCCGTTGATCTGGTTCATGTCTTTCCAGCGCGAGATGCCGAGCGAGCTGGTGATGGTGTCGAAGCCGTGCTCGTGCGCGTAGAGCGCGGTGCGCTCGAAGCGCATGTCGAAGCACACCGTGCAGCGCTCGCCGCGCTCGGGCGAGTCTTCGAGGCCCTTGACGCGGTCGAACCAGTTGTCCATGTCATAGTCGGCGTCGATGAACTCGATGCCGTGCTGCTCGGCGAAGCGGATGTTCTCCTGCTTGCGGATCTCGTATTCCTTCACCGGATGGATGTTCGGGTTGTAGAAATAGATCGCGTAGTCGATGCCCGAGGCGGTCATGGCTTCCATGACCTCGCCGGAGCACGGCGCACAGCAGGAGTGCATCAGCACCTTGCTGCGGCCCTTGGGCAGTTCGAGTTTGGGGCGCACGAGTTCGGACATGGCAAAAAGCGGGTAAAGAGGCGGAAAGCCGTTATTTTACGACGACTTGCGCCGCCTCCGGGCCTCAGGCGCCCGGCTGGCCCAATACGGCGTCCCAGAGCGCGATCACGGCGGCGCGCTCGTCCGCCAGCTGGTCCGCGGGCACGCGGGCCTTGTCGATGCCCTTGAGCCGCAGCTGGTGCTGGGCGCGCCGCAGGGTGCGGTAGGCGTCGCCCGCCCCGCGCGCCAGCTCCGGCGCGAGCAGGCCCGCCTCGGCGGCCAGCCGCAGCAGCGTGATGTTGCCGAGGTTGTTGACCAGCATGCGTTGCTGGCCGGCGTGCACCAGCACCAGGTACTGCGTCACGAACTCCACGTCGACCATGCCGCCGCGGTCGTGCTTGAGGTCGAACAGGCCGCTGGTGTTGGGGTGGCCGGCGTTGATCTTGTCGCGCATGGCCAGCACCTCCTCGCGCAACTTGGCCGGGTCGCGCGGCATCACGAGGATCTCGCCGCGGATGCGCTCGAAGCTCGCCCCGACCTGGGTGTCGCCGGCCGCATAGCGCGCCCGCGTGAGCGCCTGGTGTTCCCAGGGCCAGGCGTGCTTGCGCTGGTATTGCTCGAAGGCCTCCAGCGAGACGGCCAGCAGGCCGGCGTCGCCGTCGGGACGCAGGCGCAGGTCGACCTCGTAGAGCCGCCCCGACGAGGTCATGGTGGAGAGCCAGGAGGTCATGCGGCGGCCGAGCTTGGCGTAGATCTCGGCGGCGTCCTCGCGCGGGTCGTCGAACACGAACACGAGGTCGAGATCGGAGGCATAGCCCAGCTCCTTGCCGCCCAGCTTGCCGTAGGCGATCACCGCGAAGTGCGGCTCGGCCCCGGCCTGGCGGTTGACCAGCGGCCAGACGCGCCGGATGGCCTCGGCCAGCAGCAGGTCGGCCAGCGCCGACAGCTGGTCGGCCAGTTTCTCGACGGTGAGCTCGCCCTCCAGATCCTGCGCCAGCAGCTGGAAGCTGGCCTGGCGCTGCATGTCGCGCATCAGGTTCATCTGGCGCTCGATGTCGGGCTCGCCATCGGGCAGCACGCAGGCATCGAGGTCGGCGGTCAGGCCGCGCGCGAGCTGGGCGAAATCCAGCGGCTCGAACAGGGTGCGCCAGTCGATCAGGCTGTCGAGCAACAGCGGATGCTGCGTGAGGTACTGCGCCGCCCAGGGGCTGGCCGCGACCATGCGCGCCACGCGCGCCAGCGTGTCGGGATACTCGGCCAGCAGCGCCAGGTAGGCGCTGCGCTGCGCGATCGCCTCGATCAGGTCGAGCAGGCGCGTGGCCGCCTCGGCCGGCGCCGGCGTCTGCTGCGCGGCGGCCAGGGCCGCGGGCAGCAGGGTTTCGAGACGGCGGCGGCTGCTCTCGGGCAGGCTGCGGATGCGGTGGCTGGTCAGGAGCGATTCGGTGCGGCGCACGAGGTCGTCGGCCTGCTCGCCGAAGGCGGCATGGATCTGCGCCGCCAGCCGGTCCTCGGCGTCGCCCTGGGCGTCGCCGTTGCCGGCGGCCGCGTCATTCTGCTGCCCGTCGTCGCGCTCGGCCGGTTCCTCGTCGCCCATGCCGGCGAGGCGGAAGGCGTCGCGGAAGGTCTGCGACACGAAGGCCCGGTGCGCGGCGAGCGTGCGCTCGAATTCGTCGTGGTCCAGGCCCATGGCGCGCGCCAGCGCGGCGCGCTGGTCCGCGTCGCCGGGCAGCAGGTGCGTCTGCTCGTCCTCGCGATACTGCAGCATGTGTTCGGTGCGGCGCAGGAAGCGATAGGCCGCCTCGAGCCGGCTGGCGTCCTCGGCGCCGAGCAGGCCGGCCTGCGCCTCGGCGTGCAGGGCCTCCAGCAGGCCGCGGCGCTGCAGCGCCGGCATGCGGCCGCCGCGGATGAGCTGCGAGAGCTGCACCACGAATTCGATCTCGCGGATGCCGCCATCGCCCAGCTTGATGTTGTTGGCGCTGTCCACGCCGTTGCGGGCCAGCGCGCGGCGCTGCCAGTCCTGGCGGATGCGTTCGCGCAGCGCGCGCAGCGCGGCGAGGGCGTCGAAGTCGAAGTACTTGCGATAGACGAAGGGCACGCGCAGGCTTTCGAGCTGGCGCGCCTGCGGCTTGCTGTCGCTGCCGGCGAAGGCCTGGCACGGGATCAGGCGCGCCTTCAGCCAGGCATAGCGTTCCCATTCGCGGCCCTGGCCGATCAGGTAGTGCTCGAAGGCGTCCAGGCTCCAGGCCAGCGGGCCGGCGTCGCCGTCGGGACGCAGCCGCAGGTCGGTGCGGAACACCTGGCCGTTGGCGTCGACCTCGGACAGCACCGGCATCATGCGGCGGGTCAGGCGCCCGTAGAACTCGTGGTTGCTGATGCGGCGCGGCCCGTCGGTATCGCCCTCGTCGCCGTACAGCATCACCAGATCGATGTCGGACGACACGTTCAGCTCGCAGCCGCCCAGCTTGCCCATGCCCACGATCAGCATCTCCTGCGGATCGCCGGTGGCGTGTTCGCGCGGCAGGCCGTGCGTGGCGGCCAGCTCGGCGGACACGCTGCGATAGGCGGTGGCGACCGCGGTGTCGGCCAGCGTGGTCATGGCGCCGACCACCTCTTCGAGATTGGCCAGGCCCGCCACGTCGCGCACGATCAGCGCGAGAAACACGCGCTCGCGCAGGCGCCGCAGCACCTCGCGGCATTTTTCGACGGGCAGCACCTCGGGCGCGTCGGCGCCGGCGAGCTCCGCCTGCCACGCGGCCAGCACGTTGGGCGTGACCGCCTGCTGTACCGCGCTGTTGAGCCAGGCCGCGAGGTCGGGGTGCGCGTCGAGGCGCCGGCGCAGGTGCCCGGACCAGGCAAGAGCGGGGGCCAGCAGATCGGAACGGGTCATGATGGAATTCGCAACAAAAGAGGCAGTGAGAGCGGCGCTCGGGAACGGCGGATGGGCAGACGGCAGCACGTCTTTAATGTATAAGGGGACGATACCTGAGAAGCCCTCGCCTGAATATCCGTGTCCGTTTCCGCGAAAGTAATCCGTCGCCTTTTTTGGGGGCTGTTCGCCCTCTATTGCGTGGCGGCCGTCGCTTTCATCGGGCTGCGCTATTGGGTGCTGCCGCAGGTCGACCGCTGGCGCCCGGACATCGAACGATACGCCAGCGAGATGCTCGGCGCCAAAGTCGCCATCGATCACCTGAGCGCCGACTGGCGCGGCCTGAATCCGCGGCTGCGCCTCACGGGCGTGCGCATCAACGAACCGCAGGGCGAGCAGCCCGTCCTCGAAGTGCCGTCGGTGGCGGCCACGCTGGGCTGGCGCAGCGTGGTGCTGCTCTCGCCGCGGCTGCTGAACCTGCGCATCGAGGGCGCCGACGTCACGCTGCGCCGCGCCGCCGACAACCATCTCTGGGTCGCCGGACAGTCGTTCGACCTGGCCGACCAGGGCGAGGGGCAGTCGCCGCTGGTGCGCTGGCTGCTGCGCCAGCGCGAGGTGTCGCTGCATGGCGCGACCCTGCGCTGGCAGGACGAGCTGCGCCAGGTGCCCGAGATCGCGCTCACCGACCTCGATCTGCTGGTGCGCAACGGCGCGCTGTCGCATCGCTTCGCGCTGCGCGCCAGCCCGCCCTCCGAGCTGGGCTCGCACCTGGAAGTGCAGGGCGAATACAACCGCGCGCTCTTCACCAAGGGCCGCGCCTCCGATGCGAGCAACTGGAGCGGCCAACTCTACGCCGAGCTCGGCGATGCCGAGCCCCTGGCCTGGAAACGCTGGGTCGACCTGCCGGTGAAGGTGCAGGGGCGCTTCGCCGCCCGGCTCTGGGTCGACAGCGCGGCCGGCAAGATCACGGGTTTCAGCGCCGATGCGCTGCTGCGCGGCCTGGACTGGCGCGCCGAGGACGGCAAGACCGCGGCCAGCGCGCTGACGGCGCAGGTGCACGCCGAGGGCGCGCCGGGCGACCTGCTGCAGTTCACCGACGTGCCGCTGGCGCCGAGCGCCGACGGGCGCGGCGTGGCGCTGCGCGTGCGTGTCGACCGGCTCGCGCTGCGCCTGCCGGAGCTGTTCGAGACGCCCGAGCTGGTGTCGCGCCAGACGGTGTTCGACGGGTCGCTGGTGCGGCCGGCCGGCCAGCCCCTGCGGCTGGACCTGCGCGAGCTGAGCCTGGTCAATGACGATCTGCAGGCGCGCCTGCAGGGCGCGTGGCGCGCCGAGGGCCGCTCCTCGGCGGGCACCGCGGACCTGCGCGGCAGCCTGACACGCGCGGCCATGCCCGCCATCCATCGCTACCTGCCGCTCGAGGTCAACCACGATGCGCGCGAGTGGCTGGCCTATGGCCTGGCCACTGGCGAGATCCGCAACGCCGCCGTCACCCTGCGCGGCGACCTCGACGGCTTTCCGTTCTCCGCGCCGGGCGACACCGGCGAGTTCCGCATCGCGGGCGGCTATGAGGACGCCACGGTCGATTACGCGCCGGCCCGATCCGGCCGCAAGGCCTGGCCCCGCGTCGAGAACCTGGCCGGCAGCTTCGCGATCGACCGCGCCAGCCTGACGCTCGACTCGCCCGGCAATGGCCGCATGCGCATCGGCGACCAGGAGGCGATCACGCTGGGCAAGGTCCACGCGACGATCCCCGACATGGAACACAACGCCATGCTCACGGTGGAGGGCGACACGCATGCGCCGGTGGCCGCCTATCTCGCGCTCGCGGCGCAATCGCCGCTGGGCGGGCTGCTCGACGGCGCGCTCGACGAGGCGCAGGGGCAGGGCGACTGGCGCGTGCCGCTCAAGCTGGAGGTGCCGCTGCTCGACACCGATGCCACGCGCGTGGCGGGCAGGATCGTGTTCAACGGCGGCAGTTTCCGCTTCATGCCCGAGATTCCCAACTTCAGCCAGATCCAGGGCGAACTGGGGTTCACGGAGCGCGGCATCGAGGTCAAGGACATCAACGGCCAGTTCCTGGGCGGGCCGGCGCGCGTCTGGGGCAAGATGGAGCACGGCGCGGAGCCGCTGCGCATCGAGGGCACGCTGGCCGGCGAATCGCTCGTGGAGCTGATCAACGCCAAGGCCATGAAGCGGCTGTCGGGCAAGGCGCGCTACACCGGGCAGCTGAATTACCTGCGCGGCGGCACGGTCGACATCAGCGTGAAGTCGGACCTCGACGGGCTCGCCATCGACATGCCGGCGCCGGTGGGCAAGCCCGCGCGCGGCGCGCTGCCGCTGGCGCTGCAATGGAGCGCGGCCACCGATCCCGGCCCGCGCAACCGGCGCTGGTTCTCGGGCAGCCTGGGCGAGAACGTCAACCTGCTGCTCGAGCGCGACCCGGCCCAGCGCGCCAGCTACTTCACGCGCGGCTCGGTCGGCGTGAACCGCGCCGCCGTGCTGCCGCCCGCGGGCCTGAGCCTGGCCGCCACGCTGCCCGAGCTCGATCTCGACGGCTGGAACACGGTGATCGACGAGTTCGACGTGCCGGCGACGCGCGGCGCCAAGCCGGTCGCCGCCGGCCGGCCCACGCTGCCGCCGGCCTCGCAGGTCAACCTCGCCACCGAACGGCTGCGCGCGGGCGGTTACGTGCTCAATGACCTGAAGCTCTATGCCCAGCGGCCCGCCCCGGATCAATGGCGCGTCGACCTGGATTCGCGCCAGGCCAAGGGCGCGCTCGAATGGACCGAGGCCTCGAAGGCCATCGCCGGGCGCATCACGGCGCGCTTCAAGCACCTGTCGCTGGGCGGTTCCGACGACACCAACGCGGCCAAGGACACGCTGGACTCGGGCACCGACCTGTCGGACATCCCAGCCGTGGATCTCGTGGCCGACGACTTCAGGCTGTACGACAAGCCGCTCGGCAAGCTGCAGCTGATCGGCACCAATCTGGAACGCGGCAAGCGCTGGCGCCTGGACACGCTGCGGATCAGCAACGACGCCGCCGCGCTCGATGCCACCGGCGCCTGGCAGCTCGACGGCGCGCAGCGCGGACTCACGGTCGACCTGAAGTCGCGCTTCGCCGACATCGGCAAGTTCATGGAGCGCATCGGCGTGAAGGACGTGGTCAATGGCGGTTCGGGCACGATCGACGGCCACCTCGTCTGGCGCGACCTGCCCTGGACCCACAACCTCGCCAACGTCGACGGCAGGATGCTGGTGAGCCTGGACAAGGGCCGCTTCCAGAACGTGAACTCGCGCACGGCGCGCCTGCTGGAGCTGCTGTCGCTGCAGTCGCTGCAGCGCCTGAGCCGCCTCGACCTCAATCCCACCGGCGTGCTGCGCGAGGGCTTTCCGTTCGACACCGTGCGCGGCGAAATGACGCTGGCCAGCGGCCTGATCCGCACCGAGGGCTTCAAGATCAACGGGCCGGTGGCCGCCATCGTGCTGGCCGGCAACACCAACATCATCGACGAACGCTGGGATCTCAAGGCGCTGGTGATCCCGAACCTGGACGCCAGCGGCGCCGCGGTGGCCACCGCCATCGTCAACCCGATCATCGGGCTGGGCGCCTTCGTGACGCAATGGTTGCTCAAGCAACCCTTGGCGCGCGCCATGTCGGCCGAGTACGCCGTCACGGGCTCCTGGGACGACCCCAAGGTCGCGCCGGTCGAGTCGCGCGCGCCGGTGCGCGAAAAGAACGACGCCGACTCGGACTTCTCCGGCGGCCGCTGAGCGCCGCGCCCGCGCCATTCCCGGCCCGGCGCACGCGGTGCGGGCAAAAAAAGAGCCTTCGATCGAAGGCTCTTTTTCTTTCCGGGACGTCGGCTTACTTCTTCATCATGTCGAAGAATTCGGCGTTGGTCTTGGTGGCGCGCATCTTGTCGACGATGAACTCCATCGACTGGATCTCGTCCATGTCGTGGATGAACTTGCGCAGCACCCACACCTTCTGCAGCAGCTCGGCCTTGATCAGCAGCTCTTCGCGGCGGGTACCCGACTTGTTCAGGTTGATGGCCGGGTAGACGCGCTTCTCGGCGAGGCGGCGTTCGAGGTGGACTTCGGAGTTGCCGGTGCCCTTGAACTCTTCGTAGATCACTTCGTCCATGCGGCTGCCGGTCTCGATCAGCGCGGTGCCCAGGATCGTGAGCGAACCGCCTTCCTCGAGATTGCGCGCGGCGCCGAAGAAGCGCTTGGGACGCTGCAGGGCGTTGGCGTCGACACCGCCGGTCAGCACCTTGCCTGAGGCCGGCACGACGGTGTTGTAGGCGCGGGCCAGGCGGGTGATCGAGTCGAGCAGGATCACCACGTCTTTCTTCATCTCGACCAGGCGCTTGGCCTTTTCGATGACCATTTCGGCGACCTGCACGTGACGCGTGGCGGGCTCGTCGAAGGTGGAGGCGACCACTTCGCCGCGCACCGTGCGCTGCATTTCGGTCACTTCTTCCGGACGTTCGTCGACCAGCAGGACGATCATCACGGCGTCGGGGTAGTTGGTCGTGATGGCATGCGCGATGTGCTGCATCATCACGGTCTTGCCCGACTTCGGCGGTGCCACGATCAGGCCGCGCTGGCCCTTGCCGATCGGGGCGAAGATGTCGAGGATCCGGCCGGTGAGGTTTTCTTCGCTCTTGATGTCGCGTTCCAGACGCATCACCTGGTTAGGGTGCAGCGGCGTCAGGTTCTCGAACATGATGCGGTGCTTGATGTTCTCGGGCGTGACGCCGTTGACCTTGTCGACCTTCACCAGGGCAAAGTAGCGCTCGCCATCCTTGGGCGTGCGCACTTCGCCTTCGATCGAGTCACCGGTGTGCAGGTTGAAACGGCGGATCTGCGACGGCGAGATGTAGATGTCGTCGGTGCTGGCCAGATACGAGGTCTCGGGCGAGCGCAGGAAGCCGAAGCCGTCGGGCAGGACTTCGAGCACGCCATCGCCGAAGATCTGCTCGCCCTGCTTGGCGCGGCGCTTCATGATGGCGAACATCAACTCCTGCTTGCGCAGGCGGTTGGCGTTCTCGATTTCCAGGCCAGCGGCCATTTCCAGCAACTGCGACACGTGCAGCGCCTTCAGTTCATTGAGGTGCATCGCGGTGAAATAGGGGGAAAAGAGGGAGGAGGGATCTGGGCGGCGGGCCACGGACGGGCCCGCGCGGGAGTAACGCGCCGCCGGGAAGCCGCAGCGTGGCTGCGGCGGGCGGCGCGATCCGCAGTGCGTTGATTACAACGCGCTGTCCAGAAAGGCGGTCAATTGGGACTTCGACAGGGCGCCGACCTTGGTCGCGGCGGCCTGGCCATTCTTGAAGAGCATCAGGGTCGGGATGCCACGCACGCCGTACTTGCCGGCGGTTTCCTGGTTTTCATCGACGTTGAGCTTGGCGACCGTCAGGCGGCCGGCGTACTCGGTGGCGACTTCCTCGAGGATCGGGGCAATCATCTTGCACGGGCCACACCAGGCGGCCCAGTAGTCGACCAGCACCGGCTGGCTCGATTGGAGCACGTCGCCTTCGAAGCTGGCGTCGCTGACGTTCTTGATTTGCTCGCTCATGATGGTGTGATTCTCGACGGGAGAGGGGTCGACCGCGGAAGGGGGAAACCCGGAAGGCCCGGGTCAGTGGCGCGCCGCGATGGCGCAACCGGCGGCAGCCCGCCCTCTGTTACTTGTTAGGGTAAGGATTAAAGCATACCACTGTCGATAACAACAGGGTTTGCCCATTTTGTGTAGCATGATGCGGCGCGAAACGGCTCCCCGGCCGTTCGCATCCTGTCCATCCTACCGAACTACGGGTTGCTCAGCTCGTGCGCATTCCACTCAAAGGCGCGCCGAATAAGGGCTTGTCCGTAGAATGTCGGTTTTTTTCCACAGATGTTGGGGATAACTTGGCGACACCACGTTACACCGAATCGTCGATCCGCGTCCTGAAGGGACTGGAGCCCGTGCGCCAGCGCCCGGGCATGTACACCCGTACCGAAAACCCGCTGCACATCGTGCAGGAGGTGATCGACAACGCGGCCGACGAAGCCCTGGCCGGCCATGGCAAGCAGATTCAAGTCACTTTGCACGCGGATGGCAGCATCTCCGTCGAGGATGACGGCCGCGGCATTCCTGTCGGCCTGCACCCCGAAGAGAATGCGCCCGTCGTCGAGCTGGTCTTCACCCGGCTGCATGCCGGCGGCAAATTCGACAAGGCCGGCGGCGGCGCCTATGCCTTCTCCGGCGGCCTGCACGGCGTCGGCGTGTCGGTCACCAACGCCCTGGCCAAGCGCCTCGAGGTGGTGGTCTGGCGCGACGGCGGCGTGCACCGTCTGGTGTTCGAAGGCGGCGACGTGACCGAGGCCCTGGCGCCTTATCCCGAGGCCGGACGCAAGAAGTCCGGCACCCGGGTGCGCGTCTGGCCCGACACCAAATACTTCGACAGCCCCAATATTCCGCTGGGCGAGCTCACGCACCTGCTGCGCAGCAAGGCCGTGCTGCTGTCGGGCGTCAAGGTGGTGCTGGTCAACGAAAAGACCAACGACACCAAGACCTGGCAATACCAGGAAGGCCTGCGCGGCTACCTGGCCGAGGCCCTGTCGGGCGCCGAGCTGATGGTGCCGTTCTTCGAGGGCGAGCAATACGCCGGCGCCGACCACGAAAGCTTCGCCGAAGGCGAGGGCGCCCAATGGGTCGTGGCCTGGACCGAAGACAGCAACGTGGTGCGCGAGTCGTACGTGAACCTGATCCCGACCCCGGCCGGCGGCACCCACGAATCGGGGCTGCGCGAGGGCCTGTTCGGCGCGGTCAAGAGCTTCGCGGAGCTGCACAGCCTGCTGCCCAAGGGCGTGAAGCTGCTGCCTGAAGACGTGTTCGCGCGCGCCAGCTTCGTGCTCTCGGCCAAGGTGCTGGATCCGCAGTTCCAGGGCCAGATCAAGGAGCGCCTGAACAGCCGCGACGCGGTGCGCCTGGTCGGCGGCTTTTCCAAGAGCGCGCTCGACCTCTGGCTGCACAGCAATGTGGAGTTCGGCAAGAAGCTGGCCGAGCTGGCCATCCGCCAGGCCCAGGCCCGCGCGCGTTCGGCCCAGAAGGTCGAGAAGCGCAAGAGCTCCGGCGTGGCCGTGCTGCCCGGCAAGCTGACCGATTGCGAGTCGAGCGACGCCAGCCGCACCGAGGTCTTCCTGGTCGAGGGAGACTCGGCCGGCGGCTCCGCCAAGATGGGCCGCGACAAGGAATTCCAGGCCATCCTGCCGCTGCGCGGCAAGGTGCTGAACTCCTGGGAGGTCGACCGCGACCGCCTGTTCGCCAACAACGAAATCCATGACATCGCGGTGGCGATCGGGGTGGATCCGCACGGCCCCAACGACACGCCCGATCTGTCGGGCCTGCGCTACGGCCGCATCTGCATCCTCTCCGATGCAGACGTGGACGGCTCGCACATCCAGGTGCTGCTGCTCACGCTGTTTTTCCGCCATTTCCCCAAGCTGGTCGAGGCGGGCAACGTGTACGTGGCGCGTCCCCCGCTGTTCCGCCTGGACGTGCCGGCCCAGGGCAAGCGCCCTGCGCGCAAGATCTATTGCCTGGACCAGGGCGAGCTCGAGGCCGCGCAGGACAAGCTGCGCAAGGAAGGATCGCGCGAGGGCGGCTGGAGCGTGAGCCGCTTCAAGGGCCTGGGTGAAATGAATCCGGAGCAGCTGTGGGAAACCACGATGAATCCGGACACCCGCCGCCTGCTGCCGGTGGTCTACGGCGATCTCACCCCCGAAGACACCACCCGCATGTTCGACATGCTGATGGGCAAGGGGGAGTCGTCGCAGCGCCGCGCCTGGATCGAAGAGAAGGGCAATCTCGCGGAGCTGGACATCTGATGACCCAGGAACTGCCTACCGCGGCGCTCACGGTCGATCTCACCGTGGACGACTACCAGGCCTTCATCACCCACGCCCACCGCCGGCCGGAGCTGCGCAAACGCCGTCTGCGCAGCCACATCCGGTTCGCGGTGATCCTGGCCGTGGGCCTGTTGCTGTACACGGCCGCGCGCAGTTCGAGCGCCGGCCTGGGCACCGACTGGGCCGTGATCCTGCCGTCGTTCCTGCAGGCCGCCGCGGTCGGCCTGGGCGCGCTGGCGCTGATGGCCGTGGGCTTCGAGTACGCCGTGCCGGCGATGGCGCGCGCCAACGTGCGGCGCGCCTTCAAGCGCGATCCGGCGAATCCCTTCCTGGGCCGCCATCACTTCCTGTTCGAGGAGGCCGGCGTGGGCGACGCGACCGAGCATGCCTCGGGCAGCGTGCCCTGGGACCTGATCCAGAGCGCCGAGGAAACCGATGACTATCTGTTCCTGTTCATCGCGCCGCTGCAGGGCGTGATCCTGCCCAAGCGCGGCCAGGACGCCGCGTCGCTGGCGGCCGTGCGCGCCCACTTGCGCGCGCACGTGAACCCCGCGCTGCTGCAGGCCTGAGCGACAACGAACACACTGCATAAAGAACGACCATGACCGATACCAATCAAGCCGGCCTGTTCGATGCCCCGTCCGGTGGCGACGACGAGGCCATCACGCTGGGCCGCTACGCCGAGCAGGCCTACCTGGACTACGCCGTCTCCGTGGTGCGCGGCCGCGCGCTGCCCGACGTGGGCGACGGCCAGAAGCCGGTGCAGCGCCGCATCCTCTACGCCATGCAGGCCATGGGCCTGGGCGGCAACGCCAAGCACGTGAAGTCGGCGCGCGTGGTCGGCGACGTGCTGGGCAAGTACCACCCCCACGGCGACCAGGCGGCCTATGACGCGATGGTGCGCATGGCGCAGGAATTCTCGCTGCGCTACCCGCTCATCGACGGCCAGGGCAACTTCGGTTCGCGCGACGGCGACAACGCCGCCGCGATGCGATACACCGAGGCCCGCCTCACGCCGTTCGCGCGCCTGCTGCTCGACGAGCTCGACGAAGGCACGGTGGACTTCGTGCCCAACTACGACGGCAGCCAGCAGGAGCCGCAGATGCTGCCGGCGCGCCTGCCGGTGATGCTGCTCAACGGCGCGTCGGGCATCGCGGTCGGCATGGCCACCGAAATCCCCGCGCACAACCTGCGCGAGGTGGCGGCCGCCTGCGTGGCGCTGATCCGCAATCCCAAGCTGCCCGATGAGGAGCTGCAGGCCTTCATCCCGGGCCCCGACTTCGCCGGCGGCGGCCAGATCATCACGCCGCCCGCCGACATCGCCCAGATCTACAGCACCGGCCGCGGTTCGCTCAAGGCGCGCGCGCGCTGGCAGTTCGAAGAGATGGCGCGCGGCCAGTGGCAGCTGGTCGTGACCGAGCTGCCGCCCGGCACGTCGGGCCAGAAAGTGCTCGAGGAAATCGAGGAGATCACCAACCCCAAGGTCAAGGCCGGCAAGAAGGCGCTCACGCCCGAACAGCAGGCCGCCAAGGCGGTGATGCTGAGCCTGCTCGACACGGTGCGCGACGAGTCCGGCAAGGACGCCGCGGTGCGCCTGGTGTTCGAACCCAAGACCTCCAAGGTCGATCGCGACGATTTCGTCAACACCCTGCTGGCCCAGACCAGCATGGAAAGCAACGTGCCGATCAACCTGGTGTGCATCGGCGTCGATGGCCGGCCGCGCCAGAAGGGCCTGCGCGAAGTGCTGGAAGAGTGGGTGGGGTTCCGCACCACGACCGTGCTGCGCCGCACGCGCCATCGCCTCGACAAGGTGATCGACCGCATCCACGTGCTGGAAGGCCGCATGGTGGTCTACCTCAACGTCGACGAGGTGATCCAGACCATCCGCGAATCGGACGAGCCCAAGCAGGCGCTGATGGCGCGCTTCGCGCTGTCGGAGCGCCAGGCCGAGGACATCCTCGAAATGCGCCTGCGCCAGCTCGCCCGCCTCGAAGGCTTCAAGATCGAGCAGGAGCTGGCCGACAAGAAGGAAGAGCAGCTCAAGCTGCAGGACCTGCTCGACAATCCGAGCTCGCTCAAGCGTCTGCTCATCAAGGAAATCGAGGCCGACACCAAGCAGTTCGGCGACGAGCGCCGCACCCTGATCGAGACCGCCGAACGCGCCGTCCTCGAAACCAAGGTGGTGGACGAGCCGGTCACCGTGATCGTGTCGCAGAAGGGCTGGCTGCGCGCGCGCCAGGGCCACGGCCACGACGCCTCGCAATTCACCTTCAAGCAGGGCGATGACCTCTACGGCGCCTTCGAGTGCCGCACCACCGACACGCTGATCGCGGTGGGCGACAACGGCCGGGTGTATTCGGTGGCCGTGTCGGGCCTGCCGTCGGCGCGCGGCGACGGCCAGCCGGTCACCACCATGATCGACCTGGAATCGGGCACCCGCATCGTGCACACGATCGCGGCCGCACCCGACACCCGCTGGCTGCTCGCCACGCAGGGCGGCTATGGCTTTGCCACCCGCCTGTCCGACATGACCAGCCGCCAGCGCGCGGGCAAGCAGTTCGTCACGCTCGAAGCCGGCGACGCGCTGCTGCGTCCGGTGCCGCTGTTTGCGGGCGCCGCGCAGCTCGCGCTGTTGTCGGTCAAGGGCAAATTCCTGGTGTTCGGGCTCGACGAGGTCAAGGCCCTGTCGGGCGGCGGCCGCGGCACCATCCTGATGGGCCTGGATGCCAACGACAAGCTCGAGCAGGCGGTGCCGATCGGCGCGGCCGGCGTGCGGGCCACCGGCATCTATCGCAACAAGCCGACCGAGGACATCCTGGCCGGCGCGGCGCTCGCGCCCTACGTCGGCAAGCGCGCCCGCAAGGGACGCCAGCTCGACGTGCGGCCCAAGCAGCCGCTGCTCTCGCCGGTGTTCTGATCCGGCGGGCGGCGTGGCGCCACGCCGCCCCTGGCGCAGCATCGCCGGCGTCCCGTTGCGGGCGCCGGCGTTTTTCATTGCCTACGCGCGCCTTCCCGCCGCGCCGACCCATGACCCACGCTAGCGATTCTTCCGTGTCCCGACTTGACCATCTCGATGCGCTGCGCGGCTTCGCGCTGTTCGGCATCCTGCTGGTCAACATCGGTGTGTTCGCCTCCACCTACTACGGCCATGGCGTGCCCGATCCGCAGTTCGAGCGGCCCGTGGATCATGTCACCACGTTCATCGTGGGCTGGCTGTTCGAGACCAAGTTCTACCTGCTGTTCTCGTTCCTGTTCGGCTACAGCTTTGCGCTGCAGCTCGACTCGGCCGCGCGCGCGGGGGCCGCGGCCGTGCCGCGCCTGTTGCGCCGCTTCGTCGTGCTGATGCTGCTGGGGCTGGCGCACGCCTTCCTGTTCTATCAGGGCGACATCCTGCTCGCCTACGGGCTGCTGGGGCTGGTCCTGCTGGCCTGCCGCAACATCGCGCCAGCGCGCGCGCTGCGGGTGTCGCTGTGGCTGATCTCGGTGGCGTCGCTGCTGTGGCTGCTGCTGGCCACCCTGACCCTGACAGATCCGCTCGCCATGCAGCCGCCCGCGATCGACTACGACGGCCCGCGCGCCGCGCTCGAGGCCTATCGCGGCACGATCGCCAGCACCGTCGCGCAGCATGCGCACGAGCTGGTCGAGACCGTCTGGTTCATGGTGATGCTGGTGCAGGGGCCCTATGTGCTCGCGATGTTCTTCGCCGGCCTGGCGCTGGGCCGGCGCGGCGCGCTCACGACGCTCGACCTGCCCCGGCGGCCCCTGCTGATCCTGGTCGCGCTGGCCTTGCCCGCGGGGCTGGCGGGCGCGGCCGTGTATGCCTGGTCGGGCGCGCCGCAGACGCCTGAGACGATCGCGCTGTTCGGCCTGGCGGCGGGGCTCTTCACCGCCCCCCTGCTCAGCCTGTCGTACGCCGTGAGCTTTTTGCTGGCGTGGCGCACGACGCCGGGCCGTCGGATCCTGGGCTGGCTCGCGCCGGTGGGCCGCATGGCGCTCACCAATTACCTGATGCAGTCGGTGCTGTGCGCGCTGATCTTCACGGCCTGGGGCCTGCGGCTGGTGGGCTCGGTGTCGCCGCTGCAGACGGTGTTGATCGCGAGCGCGATCTTCGCGCTGCAGGTGCCCGTGTCGGCATGGTGGATGCGGCGCCATGCCTACGGTCCGGTGGAATGGCTGCTGCGCGCCGCCACCTACGCGCGCCGGCCGGCCTGGCGCCGCGTGCGCGAGGGCTGACGGCGCGGGCGGCGGCGCATAAGCAAACCGCCACAATGTCTTTGTGCCGCGCGCCGGCGCTTCCTATAGTACGGCCCCTCCCTCGTGTTGCGGCCGTACGCCCATGCTTCTTTCCCGACGCCGAATCCTGCAGGCCGGCCTGGCCGCGCTGCCGCTGGCCCATCCCTTCATCGCCCGTGCCGCCGCGGCCTGGCCGGACCGGCCGCTGCGGCTGGTGGTGACCTTCCCGCCCGGCGGCGCCAGCGACATCGCGGCGCGCCTGATGGCGCCGTTGCTGGCCGAGCGGCTGGGCCAGTCGGTGGTGATCGAAAACCGGCCCGGTGCGGGCTCGACGCTGGGCGCGGCCCAGGTCGCGCAGGCGCCGGCCGACGGCTACACGCTGCTGATGTCGAATTCGGCGCCGCTGTCGATCTCGCCCGCGCTGATGGGCAACGATCGCTACGACGCGCTCAAGAGCTTCCGCCACGTGGCCTACATCGGCGCCGTGCCCACGGCCTTCGTCGTGCACCCCTCGGTGCCGGTGCATTCCCTGGCCGAGCTGACCGCCTGGATCAAGGCACAGAAGGAGCCGGTGCAGTACGGCAGCGGCGGGCTGGGCTCGGTGGGGCAGATCGTGGGCGAGCTCTACGCGCGCCAGACCGGCGCGCCGTTGCAGCACATCCCCTACAAGGGATCGGGCGCCATGCGCAACGATCTGCTGGGCGGCCAGATCCGCGTGGCGGTCGACGCCCTGCCGCAGAATCTGCCTTTCCTGAAGAGCGGTCAGTTGCGCCTGCTCGCCGTGACCACGGCCGCGCGCGTGCCGCAGGCGCCGGAGATTCCGGCGGTGGGCGAGCTCGGCCTGCCGGGCCTGATCGCGGAAAACTTCATCGGCCTGTCGGCGCCCGCGGGGCTGGACGACGCGGTGGCCGCGCGGCTGCACCAGGAAGTGGCGGCCGTGCTATGCACGCCCGAGCTGCGCGGCAAGCTCGAGGGCCAGGGCTTCGTGCTGGCCGACAAGTCCGAAGCGGAATTCACCGATTTCGTGCGCCAGCAGGCGCAGGCATGGGGTCCGGTTGTGCGCGCAACCGGCGCATCGCTGTGAGCGCACGCCGTCATCTCGTGCTCTACGGCCATCCGGGCCGGGGCGGCTTCAACGAGGCCGCGGTCGACGGCGCACGACGCGCCGAGGCCGCGGGCCAGCCGCTGGCGCTGCACTGGGTGGCCGAGCAGGCGCCGCAGGCGCGCGCCGCGCACCTGCACGCCCTGTCGGCGCAGGGCGCCGACCTGATCATCGTGCACGGCGGCCAGGGCGATGCGCCGGTGGCGGCCGTGGCGCATGCGTTTCCGCACGTGCAGTACGCCATCACACAGGGCAGCCACACCGCGGACAACGTGGCGAGCTACGAGATCCTGCAGGAACGCTCCGCCTTCCTGGCCGGCGTGCTGGCGGGGCTGCGTGCCGGCGCCACCGGCACGGCCGCGCATCTGTCCGGCGAGCGCGTCCGGCCGGGCCTGAAGGGGCGCGCCGCCTATGCCGACGGCGTGCGGCGCGTGACCGGCGGGCGCGATCCCCTGACCGGATTCTGCGGCAACCAGCACGACCCCGCGCTGGCGCAGGCTTGGGCGGAGGCGGTGATCGCGCGCGATGCGCGCGTGATCTTCGCCATGATGGACGGCGGCCGCGACGGCATCAGCGCCGCCTGCCGCGCGGCGCGCGTCTGGCAGATCGGCAACGTGCTCGACTGGGTGGCGCGCGACCCCGCCGTCTACCTGGCCTCTGCGCTGGCCGATTCCGGCCTGTGCGTGGCGCGCGCGGCCGCGGACCACGCGGCCCAACGCCTGGCGGTCGGCCGGCGCGTGCACATCGGCCTGGAGTCGCCAGAGGCCTTGCGCCTGGTGCTGGGCGCCGACGTGAGCGCGGCCGAGCGCGCCGCGCTCGACGACTGGTCGCACGCGCTCCACACCGGGCAGGTGCGGGTCGCGAGCGACTATCACGGCGCGGAGTTCGCGCTGCACTGACGCGCGCGGCGGGACTGCGCGGTCGGTGCTCGGCGCTCGGCGCTCAGGCCGACGCCGGTGCCGCGCGCGCCGTGCCGTTCGCGCCGGCGCGCCGCCCCTGGCGCCACCAGACCAGCGCGAGGATCGCGAGGGCCGGCACGAAGACCCAGAACGCCGACCAGCGCGCCTCGTCCGGCACCTTCACCTCCAGCACGTCCCAACCCTGTTCCCAACCGGCGCGCTGCGCGCGGCTGCCGAAGCGCACGCCGCCGATCTGCACCTGGTCGCCCAGCGCCATCACGGTCAGGCCGGCCTCGGCCAGGCGCTGGCGCCCCGCCGCCAAGGGATCGGCCGGCGCCGCCTCGAGGGCGGGCAGGGCCACGGCGACGGTCTTGGTGAGCTCGTCGCCCTCGATGTTCATGCCGCGCAGCACCGCCACCAGGCGCGCGCCGTCGGGCAGCTCGGCCGCGGTGCGGGCCAGCGCCGAGCCGGGCAGGCTGCGCAGCGGATCGCCCAGGTGATTCATGAACCAGTCGGGCCGGAACAGCATGAACGTGACCAGCAGCAGCGCCAGCACTTCGACGGCGGTGCAGCGCACGCGCAGCCATGCCATCGTGGCGGCGGCGAAGGTGAGCGAGGCCAGCGTGGCGCTCGCGACCACCAGCACCAGCTCGCTCATCGAACTCACGTCGATCAGCAGCAGCATGGGGTTGAAGACGAACATGAACGGCAGGATCGCGGTGCGCAGCGCGTAGGTGACGCCCTGGATGCCGGTCTTGATCGGGTCCTCGCCGGAGATGGCCGCGGCCGCGAACGTGGCCAGGCCCACCGGCGGCGTGATGTCGGCCATGATGCCGTAATAGAACACGAACATGTGCACCGCGATCAGCGGGATCACCAGTCCGCTCTGCGCCCCGAGCTCCACCACCACCGGGGCCATCAGCGTGGCCATCAGGATGTAGTTGGCCGTGGTCGGCATGCCCAGTCCCAGCACCAGGCACACCGCCGCGGTGAAGATCAGCATGAGCAGCACGTTGCCCATCGACACCAGCTCCACGAACGCGGTCATGCGCAGGCCCAGGCCGGTGAGGGTGATGGCGCCCACGATCAGGCCCGCCGTGCCGCAGGCGATCGCGATGCCGATCATGTTGCGCGCGCCGTCCTGCAGGCCGCCGACGGCCTCGCGCCAGCCCTGCGCCCACGCCGGGCGGGCAGCCTGGCCGCGGAACCACGCGATCAGCGGACGCTGCGTGACCATCTGCGCCAACATGGCCATCGCGGCCCAGAAGGCCGACAGGCCGGCCGACAGTTCCTCGATGCTCAGGCACCAGACCAGGATGCCGATCGGGATCAGGAAGTACAGCCCCGCGCGCACCGTCGGCCACGGTTGCGGCCGCAACGGATGATTGACGTCGATGTCCTGCGGCAGGTCCGGGTGCCGTGCCGCCACGCGCAGCAGCCAGACGTACAGCAGCACCAGCAGCGCCAGCAGGATCCAGATGGCGGCCCGACCGGCCAGTGCCTGCACGCCGGTGCCGATCCAGTAGGCCGCGCCCATCACGCCGAGCGTGCCGCTCACGCCCATGCCCCAGCCCGCCAGCTTCTGCAGCGGCGTGCGGCGCGGGCCGGATGCCATCATGGGCTGGATGCCGAGCTTGAGTGCCTCGAGATGCACGATGTAGAACAGCGCCACGTAGGAAATCGCGGCCGGCAGCAGCGCGTGGCGGATGATGTCGGTGTAGGGGATGCCCACGTACTCGATCATCAGGAACGCGGCCGCGCCCATCACCGGCGGCATGATCTGGCCGTTCACCGACGAGGCCGTCTCGATCGCGCCGGCGCGCACGCCGCCGTAGCCCGCTTTCTTCATCAGCGGAATCGTGAAGATGCCGCCCGTCACCACGTTGGCCACCGACGAGGCCGACACCAGGCCATTGACGGCCGACGACACCACCGCCACCTTGGCCGGCCCGCCACGCAGGTGGCCGAGCAGCGCAAAGGAGACCTGCATCATGTAGTTGCCGGCGCCGCACTTGTCGAGCAGCGAGCCCAGCAGCACGAAGATGAAGATGTACGACACCGACACGCCCAGCGCCACGCCGAACACGCCCTCGGTCGTGAGCCACATGTGCGACATCAGCCGTTCGATCGAGGCGCCGCGATGGGCCAGCACGTCGGGCAGCCAGGGCCCGGCCAGCGCGTACAGCACGAACACGATGCCCAGCACCGTCATCGGCAGCCCGAGCGCGCGGCGCGTCACCTCGAGCAGCAGGCCCAGGCCCAGCAGGGCCGAGGCCACGTCCATCGCGGTGGGCTGGCCGGGCCGGCCGGCCAGCGCGTTGTAGAAGAGAAAGAGGTATGCGCCGCAGAAGCCCGCCGCGAGCGCCATGATCCAGTCGTACCAGGGCATGCGGTCGCGCGCGCTGCGGCGCGTGGCGGGGTAGGCGAGATAGCCCAGGAACATCGCGATGCCCAGGTGCAGCGCGCGCGCCTCGGTGTCGTTGAAGATGCCCCACGACAGCGTGAAGGGCAGCGGCGAGGCATACCAGAGCTGGAACAGCGACCAGAACAGCGCGCCCGCCGCCAGCACGGCGCCGGCGACGCCGCCGGCATGGCGGCCGCCGCGGTCGGCCTCGGCCACGAGTTGTTCGAGTTCGGCGCTCGGCGTGTGCGGCGCAGTATTCATTGTTTTTCCCCTGCTGTGTCGCGGCGCGCATGCGCGCGCCAGGACCGCCGCGACGTGGCGCGGCGATCCGGATCTGCGATGGCCGGCGCGCCGCGCCGGCCGGGCCTTCAGAGCAGGCCCTTTTCCTTGAAGTACTTCTCGGCGCCCGGATGCAGCGGGGCCGAGAGGCCGTTCTTGACCATCTCCTCGCGCTTGAGGTTGGCGAAGGCCGGGTGCAGCTTCTTGAAGTCGTCGAAGTTGTCGAACACCGCCTTGACCACGGTGTAGACGGTGGCCTCGGGCACGTCGGCCGAGGTGACGAAGGTGGCCGTCACGCCGTAGGTGCGGGTCTCCTTCGGGTTGTTGGGATAGAGCCCGGCGGGAATCGTGGCGTGGGCGTAATAGGGATACTTGTCGACCAGCTTGTCCACGGCGGGGCCGGTGATCGAGACCAGTTGCGCGCCGCAACTGGTGGTGGGGTCCTGGATGTTGGCCGAGGGATGGCCCACGCCGTAGAAGAAGCCGTCGATCTTGCCGTCGCACACCGCGGAGCCGTGCTCATCGGGCCGCAGCTCCGAGGCCAGCGCGAAGTCCTTCATGGTCCAGCCCATCGTGCCCAGCAGCTCTTCCATCGAGGCGCGCGTGCCGGAGCCCGGGTTGCCCACGTTGAAGCGCTTGCCCTTGAAGTCCTCGAACGACTTGATGTTGGCGTCCTTGCGGGCCACCACGGTGAAGGGCTCGGGATGGATCGAGAACACCGAGCGCAGCTTGGGATAGGCGCCGGCCTGCTTGAACTGGCCCTCGCCCTTGAATGCGTTGAAGCCCACGTCCGACTGCACCACGCCGAGGTCGAGCTCGCCGGCCTTGATGGTGTTCACGTTGAAGACCGAGCCGCCGGTGGATTCCACCGAGCAGCGGATGCCGTGCGTGGCGCGGTCCTTGTTGACCAGCCGGCAGATGGCGCCGCCCGCGGCGTAGTACACGCCGGTGACGCCGCCGGTGCCGATGCTGACGAACTTCGATTGCGCCTGGGCCGGCGCGGCAACGCCGAAGGCAAGTGCGAAGGCGAGGCCGGCCGCGGCGAGCGGTCCGGCATGGCCCAGGCCCGAGGGGTGTTTGACAGACGTGCGCATGCAAACTCCTTCTGGGGTGTTTCCCCGTGGTGTGCCGGTCTGGCGCCGGCGGATGGCGCGTCGGGTGCGAGCCGAGACGCGCTTTTGTGAAAACCACTGCGGGGGCGCGCGGGCGCGCACCCGTTCGATCCGGACTAGCCGCGCGTGGACGCGATGGCCGCGTCGATGGCGCCGGCGAGCCGATCGGTCAACTGGTCGAGTTCGTCGTCGGAGATGATGAAGGGCGGCGCGATCAGCACGTGGTCGCCCTGGCGGCCGTCGATCGTGCCGCCCATCGGATACACCATCAGGCCGCGCGCCATCGCCTCGCGCTTGATGCGCGCATGCAGCGTGAGCGCCGGATCGAACACCGCCCGGGAGGCGCGGTCCGCCACCAGCTCCACGCCCAGGAACAGGCCGCGCCCGCGGATGTCGCCGACGTGCGCGTGTTCGCCCAGGCGCGCGGCGAGCCGCTCGCGCAGCCCCGCTCCCTGCGTGCGCACCCGTTCCAGCAGGCCGTCGCGGTGGATCACCTCCTGCACCGCGAGCGAGGCCGCGCAGGCCGTGGCATGGCCGAGATAGGTGTGGCCGTGCTGGAAGAAGCCGCTGCCGCGCTGCATCGCATCGACGATGCGCGCTTGCGCCATGACGGCGCCGATCGGCTGGTAGCCGCCGCCCAGGCCCTTGGCGATGGTGATGAGGTCGGGCACGACGCCGTCCTGCTCCACCGCGTACAGCGTGCCGGTGCGGCCCATGCCGCACATGACCTCGTCGGCGATGAACAGCACGCCGTACTTGTCGCAGACCTCGCGCACGCCCTTGAAATACCCGGCCACCGGCGGGGTGGCGCCGGTGGTGGCGCCCACCACCGGCTCGGCCACGAAGGCCATCACCTGGTCGGGTCCGAGCTGCAGAAAAGTGTCCTCGAGCTCGCGCACCAGCCGCGCGGCATATTGCGCTTCCGACTCGCCGGGGCGCTGGTCGCGATAGGCATAGCAGGGCGACACGTGCGTCACGTCGATGAGCAGCGGCGCGAACTGCGCGCGCCGCCATGCGTTGCCGCCGACCGCCAGCGCGCCGAGCGTGTTGCCGTGATAGCTCTGCCGCCGCGCCACCACCTTGCTGCGCTGCGGCTGCCCGAGCTCGACGAAGTACTGGCGCGCCATCTTGAGCGCCGCCTCGATTGCCTCGGAGCCGCCCGACACGAAGTAGGCGTGCGAGGTGCCGGCCGGCGCGTCGGCCACCAGCCGCTCGGCCAGGCGTTCGGCCACGTCGGTGGTGAAGAAGCCGGTGTGGGCGTAGGCCAGCGCGTCGATCTGCGCGTGCATCGCCGCCCGCACGTCCGGATGGTTGTGGCCGAGGCAGGACACCGCCGCGCCGCCCGACCCGTCGAGATAGGCGCGGCCGGCGCTGTCGTAGAGCCAGACGCCTTCGCCGCGGACGGCGACGGGCGGAGTCTGGCGCAGGGAGCGATGCAGTACGTGGGTCGAGGTCATGGCGGTGTCGAGGTAAGAGGTCAGGGGGCGCGGCGCGGGCCGGTCCAGTACACGCCATCGGCGCGCAGGCGGTTTTCGACTTCGGTCAGGCGGGTCAGCACGGCGTCGCCGCCGCGTGCGGTGACGCGCGCCACCAGGTGTTCGGCCAGGGCCAGCAGGCCCGCCGTGGTGTGGAAAAAGGAGCCGGGACCCGCCACCACCGGGCGCTCGCGCACGCCGTCACGATCGGGCGGGGCGAAGCGCAGGGTGTGGCGCGCGTCGACGGCCAGCGGCGACAGCGGATCGTCGGTGAGGGCGACGATGTCGACGCCACGCTGCGCCGCCTGGCGCGCCAGTTCCACGGTGACGGTGGGGTAGGGGGCCTGCGAGATCACCACCAGCGCGTCGCCGCGCTGGAGATTGTCGGTCTGCTCGGCCGGCGCGCCGCCCAGGCCGTCGATGAGCACGCTGTTACGGCGCACCAGCTGGTAGGCGTAGCGCATCTGAAAGGCAATGCCGAAGGCCGAGCGCGTGCCCAGGAACCCGACCTGGCGCGCGGCCAGCAGGGTGCCGGCGGCGGCATCGAACTCGGCGGGCGTGTTCAGCGCGCACACCGAATTGAGCGCCTGCGTCTGGGTCTGGGTCAGCACGTCGTGCCCGCGCTGCCCCTGCGGATCGGCCGCGCCGTCGGCGGCCTGCAAGGCGGCTGCGCGCTCGCGCAGCCCCGCCTCGCGCGGGGCGGCCAGGGCCAGCTGGAACGGCCGGCGGAAGTCCTCGTAGCTGTCGTGGCCGGTGGCGCGCGCCAGCCGCAGCATCGTGGCCGGCGCCACGCCCACCGCCTGCGCCTGGCGCCGCATCGACCACAACCCCACTTCGGCGGGGTGGGCCACCACCCAATGGGCGGCCCGCTGCAGCTCGGGCGGCAGGCTTTCGAGACGGGCCTGGAGCGTGCGCACCAGGTCGGCGGGGAGGGGCGTATCCGGCATGAAGGTGTCCGATAAAAAACAAATGATATGTCTGCAGTAGCAAATAAAACATCTGTTTTTATGCCAGGGTATGCCCCAATAAGCCGTCCCTATTTAATCGGGCGCCCTAGAGGAGAAATGGCAAGTGAATTCATCTTCTGCAAATTCACCTTCATTTAATTACATCGTGCTTGCAATTTAGGTTTGACTCATTCGGTTGGTCCGCATATCATTTGTGTAGAAATCAATTTTGTTGAACTCTTTTCACTCATGAACAACGTCAAAACGACGGAACCTTCGCAGCAATACGATCTGCGCATCCTTCGGGCCCTGCGCCGCATCACGCGATCGATCGCATTGCACTCGCGCCAGCTGGCTGCGGTGAGTCACATCACCGCGCCCCAGCTGATGTGCCTGCGCACGGTGATCGCGCTGGGCCCGCTCACGGCCACGGCGATCAGCCGCGAGATCCATGTCAGCCCCAGCACGGTCGTGGGCATTCTCGACCGCCTGGAAGACAAGGGTTTGATCCGCCGCGAACGCGGCCGCGAAGACCGCCGGATCGTGTTCGTTACCGCCACCGATGCCGGCCGCGCGCTGGCATCCGACGCGCCGTCGCCGTTGCAGAAGCATCTGGCTGACGCGCTCAACGCGCTGCCCGAGCTCGAGCAGGCCACGATCACGCTCTCGCTCGAGCGGATCGTCGACCTGATGGAACAGGAAGGACATGCCGCTGAAGTGCATGACCCCTCTTCGCCCATTCTCGACGTGCCCACGGGTGGCGCACCGCCAGAATCGGGATTGGTCGTATGAGAAACATTGAACTGAACAACACTTCTTCCCTACCGAATTCGGCCGCGCGCCCCGCGCCGGCCCGCCTTCCGCGGCACATCTTCCGGCCAGCCCGCCTGGCCGACGGCGCCGCGATCCACCGGCTGGTGTCCGAATGCCCGCCGCTGGATGTCAATTCCCTCTATGCCTACCTGCTGCTGTGCGAACACCACAGCGAGACCTGCGTGGTCGCCGAAAGCCTGGGTGGCGATATCGACGGGTTCATCTCCGCCTACATTCCGCCGAACCAGCCCGACACGCTCTTCGTCTGGCAGGTGGCCGTGCATTCCCGTGCGCGGGGCCAGCGTCTGGCCCGCGCCATGCTCAACGAACTGCTGTCGCGCGACGCGTTGCAGCGGGTTCGCCATCTTGAAACCACGGTGGGGCCTGACAACCAGGCTTCGCGCCGCACCTTCACCGGCCTGGCCGGCGAACTCGGCGCCCACGTCTCCGAGCAGCCGTATTTCGATCGGCAGCATTTCGGCGGCGCGGATCACGATGACGAGATGTTGTTGAAGATAGGCCCGTTCGACCCGCCGTATTGATGCGGCGGCCGTAAGCGGCCTTTTCAGTACCGCCGACTGCAGTCCAGTTTCCGGGCGCGCTCAACGCACCCGGCGGGGCTTTGTCGTCCGTAAATTTGATAATGGGAGGATCACATGGATTTGAAAATTTTTGACCGGATGGAGTCGGAAGTCAGGGGCTACATTCGGTCGTTTCCAGTGATATTCAGCCAGGCCCGCGGGTCTCTGCTGATCGACGAGGAAGGCACCGAGTACATCGATTTCTTCAGCGGCGCCGGTACCTTGAACTACGGCCACAACAACCCGGTCTTCAAGGAAAAGCTGCTCGAATACCTCGAGTCCGACGGCGTGGTGCACGGCCTGGACATGGCCACCAGCGCCAAGAAGCGCTTCCTCGAGACGGTCGACCGCGTGCTGCTCAAGCCGCGCAACTGGCAATACACCCTGCAGTTCACCGGTCCCACCGGAACCAACGCGGTCGAAGCCGCACTCAAGATCGCCCGTCAGGTCAAGGGCCGCTCCAACATCATCTCGTTCACCCACGGCTTCCACGGCGTGAGCGGCGGCTCGCTGTCCGCCACCGCGAACATGAAGTTCCGCGATGCCGCCGGCTACGCGCTGGGCAACACGACCTTCATGCCGTACGACGGTTACTTCGGCCCCGACGTCGACACCATCGCCTTCCTGGAGCGCATGCTCGATGACCCGAGCAGCGGCCTGGACAAGCCGGCCGGCGTGATCGTCGAGACCGTGCAGGGCGAGGGCGGCGTGAACGTGGCCACCCTGCGCTGGCTCAAGGAGCTCGAGAAGCTCTGCCGTCGCCACGACATGCTGCTGATCGTGGACGACATCCAAGTGGGCTGCGGACGCACCGGCAGCTTCTTCAGCTTCGAGTCGGCCGGCATCCGCCCCGACATCATCACGCTGTCGAAGTCGCTCTCGGGCTTCGGCCTGCCCATGTCGCTCGTGCTGATGAAGCCCGAACTCGACATCTGGAAGCCGGGCGCCCACAGCGGCACTTTCCGCGGCAACAACCTCGCGTTCGTCACGGCGGCGCAGGCGCTGGACACCTACTGGGCCAGCGACGCGTTCTCGACCGAGGTGCAGCGCAAGGAGCGCCTGGTGCGCGACTGGCTCGAAAACCTCGCCCACAGCTACCCGAATGCCGGGCTGGCCGTGCGCGGCCGCGGCCTGATCCAGGGCCTGGTGGCGACGACGGACCATGGCCTGGCCAACCGCATCGCGCACAAGGCGTTCGAGCGTGGCGTGGTGATCGAAACCTCGGGCGCGCACGACGAAGTGCTCAAGCTGCTGCCCGCGCTGACGATCGAGGATGAACTGTTGACCCGTGGCCTGGACGTGATCGAGGCCAGCGTGGCCGATGCCCTGGGCGAAGACGAGAAGTCCGCCCGTGTACTCAAATTTGGAGGTAAGCGTCGATGATCGTGCGTAATGTGAAAGATGTGATTGGCACCAAGGACGAGGTGCGTACCGATACCTGGGTCAGCCGCCGCGTGCTGCTGAAGAAGGACAACATGGGTTTCTCGTTCCATGAAACCACGATCTTCCCCGGCACGCGCACGCACATCCACTACAAGAACCACCTCGAGGCCGTCTGGTGCATCGAGGGCGACGGTTCGATCGAAACCATTGCCGATGGCAAGAAGTACGACCTGGGCCCGGGCGTGGTCTACGCCCTGAACGAAAACGACGAGCACTGGCTGTGTGGCGGCAAGGAGCCGCTGCGGGTGATCTGCGTCTTCAATCCGCCCCTGACCGGCCAGGAAGTGCACGACGCCGACGGCGTGTACGCGCTGCCCGCCGACGCCAAGGTCGCCGCCTGAGGTACTCACGAATAGGAGAGTCTTATGATTTCACCTGCGAAGGATCCGTACGCCTCGCGTACGGATCGCGGTTCCGCCATCATTGCGCGCCAGGACCCGGTGGTCTACGGCGACGGAATGTATGCCGACGCGCTGAGCACCGACCAGGTCCAGTCGTATGAGCGCGATGGTTTCCTGCTGCTCGAAGACGTGTTTTCCGCCGACGAAGTCGCGCACCTGCTCGGCGAAGTCGAGCGCATGACGCGCGACCCGGCGATCATCCGCCGCGAAGAGGCCATCACCGAGCGCAACACCAATGTGGTGCGGTCGATCTTCATGGTGCACGTGCTCAGCCCGATCCTGGCGCGTCTGTCGCGCGATCCGCGCGTGGCCAACGTGGCCCGCCAGATCCTGGGTTCCGAGGTCTACCTGCACCAGTCGCGCGCCAACATGAAGCCCGGCTTTCACGGCAAGGAGTTCTATTGGCACTCCGACTTTGAAACCTGGCACGTGGAAGACGGCATGCCGTCGATGCGCGCGCTCAGTTGCTCGGTGCTGCTCTCGGACAACAACGAGACCAACGGCCCGCTCATGCTGGTGCCCGGTTCGCACCGCCAGTTCATCTCGTGCGTGGGCGAAACCCCGCGCGACCACTACAAGCAGTCGCTGAAGAAGCAGGAATACGGCGTGCCCGACCAGGTCAGCCTGCAGCTGCTCGCCGAGCAGGGCGGGATCAAGACCATGATGGCCAAGGCCGGGTCCGTGATCTTCTTCGATTGCAACACCATGCACGGCTCGAACAGCAACATCTCGCCGTGGCCGCGCTCGAACGTCTTCATGGTCTACAACAGCATGGAGAACACGCTGAATCCGCCGAAGTACGGCCTGGATCCGCGTCCCGAGCACATCGCCACGCGCAAGGCGTTCAAGGCGGTGACCCCGCTGGACACGCTCAAGCTGGTCGGCTGACCTCCCAATGCTCGCGGCGATCCGCCGTGGCAGACCCATTCCCCGGGGTGATCCTCCGGGGTTTTTTTCGTCCGGTCCCGGCGTGGCTCCGTGAGGAGGGGCAGGGCTGGCTCTAAGACGGCGGTCTCGAGGCTGCTATGCTGACGCGCTTCCATGTGACCCTTTCCTGCCGCCATGTCCGCCCGGATCCGCAGTCTGCACATCTACCCCGTCAAATCCTGTGCCGGTATCGACCTGGCCGCCGCGCCGGTCGATCGCGCCGGGCTGCGCCATGATCGGCGCTGGATGATCGTGTCGGCCGAGGGGCAGTTCATGACGCAGCGCCAATGGCCGCGCATGGCCCTGATCGGCACCGCGCTCGACGCGTCCGCGCTCACGCTGAGCGCGCCGGGCCAGGCGCCGCTGCGGGTGGCGCTCGACGAGAGCGGCCTGTCGGACACGGTGGAGCAGGTGGGCGTCTGGCGCGACACCGTCGCCGCCCGCCAGGACACCCCGGCGGCGGCCGACTGGCTCAGCACCTTCCTGGGCACGCCGTGCCGGCTGCTCAAGGTCGACGCCGACGCGCGCCGTCCGGCCAAGCCCGAGTGGGTCGACGGCTGGCGCGAGCGCCATCCCGACCTGGCCGACGCCTTCGATGGCGACCATTTCTTCGGATTCGCCGATGGCTTTCCGCTGCTGGTGGCCAACCAGGCCTCGCTCGACGACTTGAACCAGCGACTGGCCGCGCGTGGCGTGGCACCGGTGCCGATGGACCGTTTCCGGCCCAACATCGTGGTCGAGAGCGACGACTGGCCCGCCTTCGAGGAAGACCAGACCGCCGTGCTGCGGCTGGGCGAGGTGACGCTGGCCTTCGTCAAGCCCTGCACGCGCTGCTCGATCCCCGACATCGACCAGCGCACGGCCGAAATGCATGCCGAACCCGGTCGCACGCTGGCCGGCTATCGCAATCTCGAGATCGGGGTCGTGTTCGGCCAGAACGCCATCGTGGCGGCGCCGGCCGGCGCCACGCTGCGCGTGGGCGACCCGGCCGAGATCGAACTGGATTTCTGAAGCAGGCCGGCGCCTGAGCGCCGACGGCCTCAGGGGGTGGCGAGCTTCAGGCCGACCAGGCCGGCCACGATCAGCATCACGCTGGCGATGCGCATCGGGCTGGCCGACTCGCCAAACAAGACGATGCCGGCGATGAAGGCCCCGAGCGTGCCGATGCCCACCCACACGGCGTAGGCGGTGCCGAGCGGCAGGGTTTTCATGGCGGTGGCGAGCAGCCAGAAGCTCACGATCATGCCGGCAACGGTGACGACCGAGGGCATGAGGCGGGTGAAGCCGTGGGTGTATTTGAGGCCGATGGCCCAGACGACTTCGAAGAGGCCGGCGAGAACGAGGATGACCCAGGTCATGGAAACAGCTCCTGTAGACGCGGCAGCCGCTCCGATGCGAACTGCCTGAGAGAGGGGCCGTCCCCGGGATGATGGGCGCGATGACGCTGGGGGCGGGCCTTGGTGGTTGGCACGTCTTAGTTGGCACTCAGTGGTTCCCACTCCGTGGTTGGCACTCCGTGGTTGCCACTCCGTGGTTGCCACGCAGTGCCTGCCACTCGGTGCCTGCCACTCCGTGCTTGCCACCCGATGCCTGGCCCGGCGTCAAAGTCACTACCGGGTCGTCCCGGAGCCAAAGATTATAGAATATCGGTCTGCCGGGGACAAAGCCGGGTGTCCCCCTGCCTCATGGGCGCGCGTGGCGGCGCGTTCCGCGTCCGCCGCCCGGGCCATCTTGCGGTTCCGGCCCGCAAACCCAGGAATTTGATTCATATGCAACGCATTATGCTGCGGGCGAAGCTGCACCGCGTCACGGTCACCGAAGCTGATCTGCACTACGAAGGTTCGTGCGGTATCGACGAAGACCTGCTCGACGCCGCCGGCATGCGCGAGTTCGAACGCATCGAACTCTACAACGTCACCAATGGCGAGCGCTTCGACACCTACATCATCAAGGCCGCTCGCGGCAGCGGCGCGATCTCGCTCAACGGCGCGGCCGCACGCAAGGCGCAGGTCGGCGACCTGCTGATCATCTGCACCTACGGCCCGATGTCCGAAGAGGATTCGGCGCGTCACAAGCCGCAGGTCGTGCTGGTCACCGACGACAATCGCGTCAAGGAAATCCGCAAGTTCCCGGAGTGATCCGGGCCGGCGGGGCGCAGCGCGCGCCCCGCGCCTCCCTATCCGTAACATCATGAGCTTCTCGGTCACCATCCAACCCAGCCAGCACCAGTTCAAGGTCGAGTCCGGCCAGACCGTCCTCGACGCGGCGCTCGCCGCCGGCATCGTGCTGCCGTACAGCTGCCGCACCGGCGCCTGCTCCACCTGCAAGGGCAAGGTGGTGTCCGGCGAGGTCGACGCCGGCACCTACCCGGCGCAGATCCTGTCGCCCGAGGAGCTCGCCGCCGGCTACACGCTGTTCTGTCAGGCCAAGCCCCAGACCGACCTGGTGGTCGAGTCCACCGAGGTGCGCCTGGCCTCCGACATCCAGATCCGCAAGATGCCCTCGCGTGTGCAGACGCTCGAGCGCATCGGCAACGACGTCACCGTGCTCAAGCTGCAGCTGCCCGCCTCGGAGCAGTTCCGCTACTACGCCGGCCAGTACGTCGAGATCATCCTCAAGGACAACAAGCGCCGCAGCTATTCCATGGCCGGCGCGCCGCACACGGGCAGCCCGCTCGAGCTGCACATCCGCCACATGCCCGGCGGCCTGTTCACCGACCACGTGTTCGGCGCCGGCGCCACCCAGATGAAAGAGCGCGAGATCCTGCGCCTCGAAGGCCCGTTCGGTTCGTTCTTCCTGCGCGAAGACTCCGACAAGCCCATCATCCTGCTCGCCAGCGGCACCGGTTTCGCACCGGTCAAAGCCATCGTCGAGCACATGATCCACAAGGAAATCCGCCGCCCGGTCACGCTGTACTGGGGCGGTCGCCGCCCGGCCGATCTCTACATGAGCGCGCTGGCGCAATCGTGGGCCGACACGCTGCCGGATTTCCGCTTCGTGCCCGTGATCTCCAACGCCCTCGAAGAGGATGGCTGGACCGGCCGTACCGGCTTCGTCCACGAGGCCGTGATGGCCGACCTGCCCGACATGGCCGCCTATCAGGTCTATGCCTGTGGCGCGCCCCCGATGGTCGACGCCGCGCGCCGCCAGTTCAGCGCCCAGTGCGGCCTGCCGGCCGAGGAGTTCTACGCCGACGCGTTCACCTCCGAGGCCGACCTGGCCAAGGGCTGAGCTGGGCGCGCCTCGCCCCGCCTGCCGCCGTTCTCCGGTGGCGTGCCCCCGCTGCGGGGCATGCGCCGCGCAGGGCACCGGTGCCGTCCTCGACGCCCGCCTTTCGGCGGGCGTTTTCGTGGGCGCCCGGTTTGGGGGCGGGGGGCGGGTCATGCGACAATCAAAGACGTCCCGCCGGGCATCGGCACGGCGAGGATGTCTCCCCTTTTTTTTAGCGATCTTCGCGTCGCGCCCGGAGTACACTGCCGCACCAAGTTCGGGGCGGGCAATCCGGCACGCGCGTCCTACCAGTTGGCCCGGCGCCTCGGGCAGGGAGTATTGAGCGCATGAAAGTAGCGGTTTTGGGCAGCGGCATCATCGGGGTCTCCACCGCCTGGTGGCTCAAGCAGGCCGGCCATGACGTCGTCGTCGTTGATCGCTGCACGGGCGCCGCCCAGGAAACCAGCCTGGCCAACGGCTCGCAGATCTCCGTGTCGTATGCCGAGCCCTGGGCCAATCCGCAGGCGCCGTTCAAGCTGCTCAGATGGATGTTCCAGGACGACGCGCCGCTGCTGTTCCGGCCGCAGCTCGACTGGCGTCAATGGATGTGGGGCCTGGCCTTTCTGCGCGAGTGCCTGCCCTCGCGCCTCGCGCCCAACATCCGCGCCATGGTGCGCATGGCCGAATACAGCCGCGCCACGCTGCAGGGCATGCGCGCCGAGCTCGGCATCCAGTACGACCACCTCGAGCGCGGCATCCTCAATTTCTACCGCGACCCCCACGAATTCGAGAACTCGCAGCGCGCCGCCGGGCTGATGCGCGACTTCGGCGTGGAGCGTCGCGTGATCAACACCGACGAAGTGATCGCGATCGAACCCGCCCTGGCGCCGCATCGCGGCACTATCGTGGGCGGCGACTACACCCCCGAAGACGAAAGCGGCGACGTGCACCTGTTTGCCACCGCGCTGGCCGCGCGTTGCGAGCAGGCGGGCGTCGAGTTCCGTTTCAGTACCCGCATCACGCGCCTGCTTTCCGAGGGCGGCCAGGTGCGCGGCGTGGAGCTGATCGAGCCCGACGGCCGCTACGGGCGCATCGAGGCCGACGCCTACGTGGCGGCCATGGGCAGCTACACGCCCGAGCTGGTGCGCCCCCTCGGCGTCGCGTGCAACGTCTATCCCGCCAAGGGGTACTCGGCCACGTTCCCGATCCTGGACGGCGCGCGCGCGCCGTCGGTGAGCCTCACCGATTCGAGCCACAAGGTGGTGTTTTCGCGGCTGGGCAATCGCCTGCGCATGGCGGGCACCGCGGAGCTCTCGGGATATTCGCGCAGCCTGAACACCGGCCGCTGCGAGGCCCTCACGCGCCTGGCGCGCGAACTGTTTTCCGATGCCCTCGACTACGAGGGCGTCAGCTATTGGTCGGGGTTGCGCCCGTCCACCCCTTCGAACGTGCCCCTGATCGGCCGCACCCGCGTCGCCAACCTGTATCTCAATACGGGTCATGGTACGCTGGGCTGGACGATGGGAGTGGGTTCGGGCCGGGCTTTGGCCGACCTGCTCAGCGGGCGGCGGCCTGAACCGGAATTTCCTTTTCTTGGTCTGTGAACCTATGAAGAAACTGCAACTGAAGGGCCTTGCCCAAGCCTTGCGTGCCAGCCGGTACGCGCTGTTCGGTCTGGCGCTCGCCTCTGGCGTCGCGCATGCCGACGCGGTCGAGATCCAGGTCTGGCACGTGCTCAACGGCGCCAACAAGGCCGAGTTCGACAAACTCATCAAGCAGTACAACAAAGAACAGAAAGACGTGGAGGTCAAGCTTCGCGACTTCCCCAACGAAGCGGCCCTGCAGCAAGAGGCGGCCTCCGCCGTCAAGGCAAAGAAGGCCCCCAACCTGATCCAGCTGAGCGACAACCACTCGCCCGAAGTGGTGGCCGAGCACAAGGCCATCCTGCCGCTGTATCAGCTGCTCGCCAAATACCCGATCAAAGACCTGAACTGGTTCCTGCCGGCCACCAGCGACTTCGTGCGCGACAACAAGGGCCGCCTGCTGGCGTTCCCCTGGATGGCCGAAGTGCCGGTGATGTTCTACAACACCACGCTCTACAAGAAGGCCGGCCTGAACCCCAGCCAGCCCGCCCGCACCTGGACCGACCTCCAGGCCGAGCTGCTCAAGCTGCGTGACGTGGCCGACATCGACTGCCCCTACGCCTCGAGCGAACAGGTCTCCGTCCACCTCGAAAACCTGGCCCCGATCAACAACCAGCTGTACGCGACCAACGAAAACGGTCTGGGCAAGGCCAAGGGCACGCCCACGATGCAGTTCGACACGCTCTACATGCGTCACATCTCACTGATGGTGAGCTGGAAGCGTTCGCTGCTGTTCACGGCCTACTCGGGCGACAAGAAGAGCGACCAGCTCTTCGCCAAGGGCGAGTGCGGCGTGCTCACCTCCACCTCGGGTTCGTTCGGCCAGTTCCTCAACACCCGCTCGCTGTCGTTCGGCGTGGCGCCGCTGCCCTACTACGACCAGGTCACCAAGACCGCCGGCCGTCCGTTCGTGAGCGGTGCGGCCCTGTGGGCGGTCGAAGGCCATCCGCAGGCCCAGGAAAAGGCCACCGCCAACTTCCTGGCCTGGCTGTCCAAGCCGGTGGTGGCCACCGAGTGGCACCAGCAGACCGGTTTCCTGCCGCTGACCGAAGCCGCGTTCCGCGCGTCCGACGTCTCGTTCTACGACAAGGTGCCCGGCGCGCACCAGCTGATCGCGTCGATGCGCGGCCAGCCGGCGCCCAACGGCCGCGGCTTCCGCATTGCCAACTACGAGCGCATCGAGCCCGTGTTCAATGCGCAGCTGCAGGATGCCTTCGACGGCAAGACGCCGCCGGTGGCCGCGCTCAACAACGCCGCCGCGCAGGCCCGCAGCATCTCGACGCAACGCTGATCGGGATTCCTGCGATCGAGGCCACCCTTCGGGGTGGCCTTTTTCATTGCCGCTGCGTTTTTCACGGGCGGCGCCGTGCGCGCTTCCGCTCCGGGGCAGCCCGCCGGCCCGATGGGGCACCAGCTCGCTCGTCTTCGAGGCATGGCGGCGCGGCCGCGATCCGAGCGGCTGCGATCTTCGCGCCGCACCGTACATGACGAGGTTTTGGCGGCCCGCCGATCGGCGCAGGATGAGGGCTCGTGTCATGCATCAGGCATGACGGCGCCGCGGCCACGGAGGCCCTGGCGTGCCGAATCCCATCCTCCACGGAGGCGCCATGAGCGCAGTCGCAGCACCCCCAAGGCAGCGCAGCAGGCCGGGCCGGCAGCTCGCATTCCTCGCATCGATGGCGTCGTGCGTGCTCTTGCCCGGTTGCGGCCTCACCCTGCGCGAACACGGCTGGGCCGTTGCCGGCGATGCCGCGCGCAACGCCTGGCAGGCGCCGCCCGCGGCCTATGATTTCGACTGGCGACTCTCCGGCGACGCCGACGCCGGGCCGGTGCAGATGTTCGGCGACGGCGCCGAGATCTGGCTGCAGTTCGCGCCCGGCCAGCCGGTGCCGGCGCTCTTCGCGCGCACCGCGGCGGGGCTCTCGCCGCTGCCTTACCAGCAGTATCCGCCCTACGTCGTGGTGCGCAGCGATGCCCGCGAGCTGGTGCTGCGCGCGGGGCATCTCGAGGCGCGCGCACGGCATGCGCCCATGCCCACCGCCGAGACCCGGCCCGCGCAAGCCACCCATGTCGCGGCCGCGCCGATTCCCATTCCTGCGCCGCCTCCGGCGCCGCCATCCGCACGTGCCGCGTTGCCGGCATCGCCGCCCGCCGCATCGCACTCCCGCGCGGCCGTTTCCGGCCCGATGGCCGCCGCGGTGGCGCAGCCATCGGCACGCGTGCCCGCGATCGTGCCGTATCGCGCGGCCGCCCCCGACGCCACGCTGCGCGCCGTGCTGGCGCGCTGGGCCGAGCGCGCGGGCTGGACCTTCCACCCCGCGCACTGGGCCGTCGACGCCGACATTCCCCTGGACGGGGCCGCGGTGTTCGGCAGCGACTTCAAGCAAGCGGTCCGCGATCTGCTGGCCAGCACCGAGCTGTCCGACCGGCCGGTGCAGCCGTGCTTCTATGCCAACCAGGTGCTGCGCGTCGTGCCCCTCGCGGCCGCCTGCGATCGCAGCCGTCCGTTCACGCAGGCGGGCGCATGAGGCCGGGCGCCAACGCCATCATGCGTCGTCACGGCGGCGGCCGCGCCTGCCTCCGCACCCTCCGTTCGGTCGATGTCGCGCGACGGCCGGGTTGGCGGGCTTCGCTGCGATCCCTTCGTCCCGCGCTGGTGTCCGTGATGGTGCTGGTCCTGCCGGCGTGCGGATGGCAGGGCAGGGCGGTGCAGGCGCAAGACCGCACGCGCGCCGCCGCGCATCGCATCGACACACTCGAGCGCGACCACGCCCGCCAGCTCAACGATGCCGCGCAACGGCGCGCCGCCCAAGACGTGCCGCATGCCTGGCTCGCGGGGCGGGCGCGACCGCTGGCGCGCGAGCTGCGGCTGCCCGAGCCCCTGCGCCGCCGCATCGACGCCACGCTGCTCTACACAGACCGGCCCGACCTGCCGCAGCTCGCGCAGCGCATCCGCCGCGCCACCGCCATTCCCGTGCGCATCCTGCCCGATGCGCTGCTGCCGCCCGAGCGCTTCCTGCCGCGCCTCAACGGAGTCGACGCCCTCGACACGCACGCCGGCACGCTGCTGCGCCGCGCCGAGCTCGAAAGCGGGCCCCAGCCCCTGGCAGACCTGCTCGACGGCCTGGCCGCACGGCTCTATGTGCACTGGCGATACCAGGCCGGCGCCATCGAGTTCTACCGCACCGACACGCGCGTGTTCGACGTGCGCATGCTGGCCGTCGCGGCACACACGCGCAGCCAGCTCGGGCGCAGCGCCAGCGGCAAGGCCGAGGGCTTCGATCACGGCATGCAGACCGCGATGTCCTCCGGCGATGGCAACGGCCTGGCCGCGTTGCGGGCGCGCGTGCTGCCCTTTCTGTCCAAGGCGGGCGTGGTGTCCGAAGTCACCGCCAATGGCGGCGCACTGGTCGTCACCGACCTGCCCGAGATCCTCGACCGCATCGAGGCCTATGTCGCCCGCGAAAACCGCGCGGCCACGCGGCGCGTGCGCATCCTGCTCGAAGAGCTCACGCTGTCCCGCCGCGATCGCGACGAGCGTGGCATCGATTGGGCCCTCATCTTCTCGCGCGCCAGTGCGGCGCTCAACGCCGCCGGGCCTGCCGCCGCCGCCGGCCAAGGTGCCGCCCTGCTCGGCGCCGGAGTCTCGCGCGGGCAATGGCGCGGCAGCCAGGCCATGCTCGATGTGCTCGCCGAGGCGGGCGTGTCGGTGCATCGCCGCAGCATCCCGCTGCTTACGCTCAATCGCCAGCCCGTCACCCATGCGGTGCACAGCACCTTCTCCTACGTCGATCATGTGCAGGGCGGCGTGATCGGCGGCACCACGGCGCAGCCGGCCGTCGTGCCCTCCATCAGCGTCAGCCAGAAGCGCGAAACGGTCGGCACCTTCGTCACCATCCTGCCCGACGCGCGCGACGACGGCAGCATCCTGCTCTCCATCGGCTACGACAACTCCTATGCCCAGCCGCTGCGCACCCTGTCGTTCGGCCCCGCCGACAGCCAGTTGCGCGTGCAACAGCTCAATCTCGACGGCCACGGCACCGTGCAGCAGGTGGCGCTGCGCCCGGGGCAGCCGGTGCTGCTGGCGGGCTTCGACGCCCGCGAACTCGACAGCGACACGCGCCGGCTGACCCGCGGCGCGCCGCTGCTCGCCGGCGGGCGCGACTCGCTCAGCGATATCCAGCAGCGCACGGTGCTGCTCATCACGGCACAACTGGAGGACGGCGATGTCTGACGCACCCGACTCAACGGATCCCGAGGCCGCGGGCCCGGCCTACGCTGCGCCGGCCGCGGCAGGCCGTGCGGCGCTGTTTGCGCATGCGCAGCCGGATGCCTGGCTGGTCTATGGCCTGCACTGGTGCGCGGTGCTCGGCTCCCATGCGCCGGCGCTGGCGCGGCTGCGCGCGCGCCAGAGCGGCGCCACCCACTTCATCACCGGCGGCGCACGCGTTCTCAGCTGCGGTTGCCTGCGCCTCACGCGCGCCGACCTCCAGCTCGCCGCGCGTCCGGGCGGCGCCGGCGCCGGCAGCGCGGGGCGTGCGCGGATCCTGATGTCGGCGGCGCAGGCCTTCGCCTGCCTGGCCCAAGGGCAGCCGCGCGCCGGCCTCGCGGCGTTGCCCGACGGGCGCTGGTGGCTGGTGGCCGCACAAGACGGCGCGGTGCTGTCGCGCGCCGACCGGATCTTCGACACCCGCAGCGAGGCCGCCGATGCCCTGCAAGCCTTGCTGGAGCAGCATCCCGCCCTGCGCGCCTGCGACGCCGAGGCGCTGAGCCAGCAGTTCAGCCGTTGCCTCGTGCCGGCCGCCCGCATGCAGGTCGTGCGGCGCTGGCATCCCGTGCCGCTTGCCTGCGCCGCCTTCGCCTTGCTGGGCGGGGCCTGGGCGGTCGCCAGCCCCGCCTGGCGCGCAGACGCCGCCACCGCCCACGCGGCCCGCAGCGCGGGGCGGCCGCCCGCCGTGATGGCCGTGGCTCCGCCGCCACGCATCCAGCATGGCCAGACCCTCCCCGACGCGCTGCGGGGATTCGGCCGCCTGCCCTTGGGCGTGCAGGGCTGGCGGCTCGAACACGCTCGTTGCACCTGGCAGGCCATGCCCGCCGGATGGGCGTGCCGCGCGCGCTATCGCCGGGTCGCGGCCGAAGCCACCAGTGCCCGTCTCGACCGCGTGCGCCCCAAGGGCTGGGCCCTGGGCTTCCCCTCGCTCGACGATGCGGACCTGCGCTGGCACGTCGCCGGCCGGCCCATGCTTGCGTTCGATCCGGCCGCCGGCGCGGGCCTGGGCGGCCTGGGCGTGCTGCAGACCCACCGACCCTCGCTGGCCAGCCTGCACGTGGCGCCGCCCAGGCCTGCCGGTGCCGACATGTCCGGCGGCGCCAGCCAGGCGCGCCGCCGCAGCGTGTCCTTGCAGGGGCCGCTGCGCGTCGTGGCCGGCATGCCCTGGCCGGCCTTGCATGCGCAATGGCGCGCCGTCGGGCTGCGGCTCGATCTCGGCAGTGCCAGCCGGGGGGCGCAGAGCCCGATGCTGATCGACGTCGAAGGAGATCTCTATGAACGCTGAAGGGCGCACATCGGGCTGCAAGGCCCCGGCCGGCGGGCGCACGAGCGGGCGCCGGGCCGCTGTCGCACGCGCGTGCCTGCTGCTCTGTTCGCTCGGCTGCATGGCGCTGCAGGTCGCGCCGGCGGCGGAGGATCCAGGCCCGGCCGAGCGCGGCGGCGAGGCGATGTCGGCCGCGGCCGCCACGTCCGCCGCAGCCCCGCCCGACGCCACCGCGCCTGCCGTAGTCCCGCCCGCTGCCGCGCCTGCCCCCGCAGCGGCACCCCCTTCGGCGCCATCTGCAAAAGCGCCCGATGGTGTCGCGCTCCCCGAACCCTGGCCGCAAAGCCCGACGATCGACGACCTGCTCAAGGCCGAGCAGGGCGCCCGCCATCCCGAGGCCGGCGCAAAGCCTGCGGCCCTCACGAAGGGCGTGCGCGTGCGGGCCATTTACGGGGTGGGCCGCCACCTGATGGCCGACGTCTGGGTGGATGGCGAGCTGCTGCGTTTTCGCAGCGGGCAACGCCTGCCGCGGCGGCGCGAGGCGCGCGCGGTCGCGCCCTACGCGCTGCTCCGTATCGAGCCGCCGTGCGTGGTCTTGCAGCACGAAAATGCGCCGGTGCGTGCCTGCATGCTGGGCGCCCCCGACGGGCCGCAAGGGGAGTAGCTCATGGCCTCGATGCCGATCGCCTTCGCGGGCTCGCAGGCCGGTGCCCGCAGCGCGCCGGGCCGACCCGTACCGGCCGCGCCCGGGGCGGCGTCCGCGCTCGACACCGTGCCTTGCCGCAGCCTTGCCGACCTGCGGCTCGCCCGCCCGACCTTCCTGCGCAGCCTTCACGTGGAGTTCGACCTGGCCGGCCTGCAGGCCACGCTGTGCCCGATCCTGCTCGACGATGGCCTGGCCGCCTTGCTCGTGCTGCCCGAATACGCCTGCAGCGACGCCGCCGATGAAGTGGAGCGCCTGCTCGCCGCACGCGGCTACACGCTGGCCCGGCCCGCACGCACGCCGGCCACGGCGGCGCTGCTGCTGACCCTCGCGCGTGGCGCCGCCGGGCAGGATGCCGTGGCACGCGACCCGCGCGCCCCTGCTGGCCACGAGGCCGACGCGCCGGCCCAGGCCGGCAGCTCCTCCTTGCTCATGCTGTTTCGCGACATCGTCGCGCAGGCGCTGCGCCTGAATGCCAGCGACATCCATCTGCGCGTCCGCCACGGTGCCGATGCGGGCGAGATCCGCTGCACCATCGACGGCCTGTACGTGACGGTGCCCACGCTGCCGCAATTGCCGGCACGGATGCTGCACGACATGTTGGCGGTGGTCTGGATGGACGTGCGCGGCGGCAACGGCGCGGTGTTCGATCCCGCCAGCGAGCAGCAGGGCCAGCTGCGCTGCGACGTGGCCGGAGAGTCGGTGTTGCTGCGCTGGGCATCGCTCGCCACCGATGCCGGTCCGGCCGTGTGCCTGCGCGTGATCCGGCAGGCGCCGGACCGTCTGCCCCGGCTGCGCCGGCTGGGCTTTCTGCCCGCGCAGTATCGGCAGATCCGCCAGGCCTGCCGCATCGATGGCGGCGCCGTCGTGGTGGCGGGGCAGGTCGGCGCCGGAAAGTCCACCACGCTCGCCGCCATGCTGGCCGCGTTGCCCGACACCCGCAAGCTCATCACCCTCGAAGATCCCGTCGAAACGCCGATTCCGGGCGCGCTTCAGAACACCGTGGTGCGCGAGCTCGCGCCCGCGCCGCGCGATGACGCGGCGCGCCACCCCTTCGACACCAAGCTGAAGACCCTCAAGCGCTGCGCGCTGCACGACTTCTATCTGGGCGAGGTGCGCGACCACGAAACGGGCCGCGCCTTTGCCGACATGGCCAGCGCCGGCATCAATGTCTACACCAGCACGCACGCCGGCGCGCTGCACGCGATCGCCGATCGGCTGTCGAGCGATTTCATCGGCGTGTCGGCCGATCTGTTGGCCGCGCCGGGCGTGCTCAAGCTGCTGGTGTGTCAGGCGCTGGCGCCGCGACTGTGCCGGGCGTGCGCCCTGCCGTGGCATCCCACGCACGCGGGGCGCGCCTGGCTGACGCTGTGGCGTTGGTGCCGACGGCATCATCCCTCGCGCGTGCGGCGGGTGCGCCGGCGCAATCCGCAAGGCTGCGATCGCTGCGCCCCGGGGCGCCCGGCCGCGCTGTGGGGCTACCGCGGTCGTATCGTCGTGGCCGATGTGTGCGGCGGCGAGGGCCTGGCGCACGGCAGCGGCGGCGTCCATCCGCTTCCACTCGCGGGGGCGGCGCTGGCGCGCATCGCGCGCGGCGACATCGATCCGGCCTGGTTCGCTGACCAGGCGGGCGGCATCGATGCGCTGTGGCGCTCATGGCGCCTCGCCCGGCTTCGCGACCTCCCGGCGGCCGCCCGGCGCCGGCCCGGCGCCGCGCTCGGGCAGGCAAGCCCATGAGCCAGGCCCTGCATCTCTCCCGTTGGCGCCTGTGGCTGGCTGACCGCCTCGCCTGGCTGCGCCTGCGCACCGACGCCTGGCGATTTCGTGCCCTGCGCGCCGACTACTACGCCTATCTCGCCGCCTTGCTCGAGGCGGCCGAGGGCAGGCACACGCTGCGCGACGTCTTCGTGCGCGATGCGTTGCGGCACGGCGCCGCCACCGTGCGGGGCCGGCTGTCGGCACACTGGGCGGCGGCATGCGACGCACACGCGGGCGACCTGGCCGCGGTCTGGGGCGGCACGCTGCCCGTCGAAGAATGCATGGTGGTTGGGGCCGCCCAGCCGGCCGGTGCGTTCGCGCTGACACAGGCGCTGTCCAATCTGGCGCGCGTGTGTGCGCTGATGCAGCGGGCACGGCACGAGGCCGGCGCCACGCTGGCGGCGGCCGCCATCGCACTGCTCGTTCTGCTCTGCACGCTCGCCGCCGTCGGGCACTACACCGCGCCGCAGCTGTTGCGCACCTTCTCCGCCATTCCGCCCACCTACTTCGGCGCCTCCTCGCGGCTGCTGTTCGGGTTGGCCGACGTGGTGGTGCGCTACGGGCCCTTGCTGCTCGGCCTGCTGCTGGCCGCGCTCTGGGCCTGGCTTGCCGCCTTTCCGAACCTCACGCATCGCTGGCGCCGCGGGCTCGATGGCATAGGGCCATGGCGGCTCTACCGCGATCTGCAGGCCACGCGCTTCCTGACCCTGCTCGAGGTGCTGCTGCAGCAGCGCGGTCATCTCGATACGCGGCTGCGCACGGCGCTGTTGGCGCAGCGTCCCTATGCGCGGCCTTGGCTGGGCTGGCACATCGACGCCATGCTCGCGCGCATCGAGCGCGGCGAGGTCGGTGCAAGCACCTTCGACACCGGCCTGTTCGATCGCCGCATGGGATGGTTCCTGAGCGACATGGCGCTGGCGCACGGCCTGGAGCCGGCGCTGCGCCAGGCCCGGGCCCGTGTCGAATCCCATCTGCTGCCCAGCGTAGCGCGCCAGGCCGGCGCGTTGCGATGGGGCGTGTTGCTGAGCGTGGCCGGGATGATGGTCGCGCTGGTGCTGTGGCATTACCAGGTCATCGACGAGCTACGCCGCGCGTTGGTGCAGGTCTATGCCAGTTATTGAGGCCGCGCCAGCCGCGGCGTTATCCCGGAGACCCTCCATGACTACCTGCCTCGCCTCCACATCCCGCCCGTCCACCGTCCGCCCGCCGCGGCGCCGCACCCGAGCCGCGCGTCGCCTGACGCTGGCACGCCAGGCCGGGCTGTCGCTGGTCGAAGTGTCCATCGTCGCTGCCATCCTGATGCTGGTCGCCGTGTTCGGCATCCCCTCCATCCGCGGCTACGTCATCGAGCATCGGGTGCCGCGCCTGGCCGAGGAAATCCAGCGCTTCGTGGCGCGCACGCAGGGGCAGGGCTGGACCATGGGGCCCGCGCCCTACGCATCGATGAGCAACGTCGCGCTCGCCCGCGCGCTGCAGGGCTCCACGCTGGTGTCGGTGCAGGACGGCGATACCGATGCGCCGATCCTGCAGCATGGGCTCGGCCAGAGCGGTCGCATCACGGCAGTGCCGGTGGCGTTGCCCGGCGGCGAGGCTGGCAGTGGCTACCAGCTCAGCTTCTCCGACGTCCACGATGCCGCCTGCCCGGGGCTGGCGACCGTGCTGCAGTCGCTCGCCGCCCAGGTCACGCTGCAGGGCAAGGGCGCCGCCGTTACCCTCAAAGACGACACCAAGACGCCGGCCGTCGCCTTCGATGGCCTCAAGGCCATGGAATCGTGCGCGCCGGGCGACCACAACCGCTTCGTGTTCACCTTCCGATGAGCGCCCGCCCGCGCGTCGTCCGGCGCCTTCCCGGCGGGCCGCGCATGGTCGGCTTCGCGCTGCTGGAATTCTCGATCGCCGCGTTGCTCGCCGTGCTGGTCGCGCTCGGGGTGGCCGACCGTCTGGCGCGCGAGGCGCTCGACGCGTCGGCGCGGGCGAGCGGGGTGTGGCTGCACGAGGTGCTCGACGCCCTGGGCGCGGCGCTGGCGCAGGATCAGGCCGCCTGGGCGGGCGGCGACCCGCCGCGCGACGGGCAGGGCGCGCCGCGTTACACAGACCCGCAACGGCCCTCCCTGGCGGAGCTGCGGCGCGCGGGCCTGTTGCCCCAGGGCTTTCCGGAGCGGGCCCCGCTGGGCTTTGGCGTGCGCCTGCGCGTCGCGGGCACGGGCTGCCCGGGCACCGGTTGCCGGCTCGACGGCGTGGCGACCTCCGACCGCCCCGTCTCCGGTGGGCGCGCGCGTCCGCTCGACCTCGTGGCCGTGGCGCCCTTGCTGGCGCAGCTCGAGGGGCACGGCGCCTGGGTCGAGCCCGGCAGCGGCCGCCTGCTGGGCCGTGCGGCGGGCGTGGCTGCGCTGGCCGCCGTGGCTGCCGCGCGCGAGGCGCCCGGCACCGTGCTGGCCTGGACCGGCCACGCGCCGGGTGCGGCCGGCGCGCCCGACCCCCGTTACGTCTGGGTCCACGACAGCCGCGACCCGCAGTTGCGCGGCGCGCTCAGCGTGGCGGGCCCGCTGCAGGCGGGCGGCCCGGTGAGCGCCGGCACCTACCTCAGCCCGGCGCGTTTTGCCCGCGAAGGCAGCACCTGCCGGGCACCGCTGGGCGCGCTGGCGAGCGGCGCGCAGGGCGAGGTGCTGGTGTGCCGGGGCGCCGTCTGGCACGCCGCGGAGGGTCGGTCGCGTTTCGGCGGCGCCTACTTCGTCAGCGTCGACCACGGCTGCTCGCGCAGCCAGGGCGCCCAGACCCGCAATCCTTACACCAGTCAATGCTCCTGCCCGTCGGGCTACCGGCCGCTGATGGTGGCCAATTCGGCGGGCGGCGGCTGGGGCTACATCTGTTACGCCCCCTGAAGGGCGCGGCGCTGGGTAAACGTCCTACAGAGGAGGGCGGGCGCCCGAATGCCGGGGACGTCCCCCCGGCAGCCCGGCTGGCTTCCCTGCGCCTTGCCTCTATAATCAAAAATTCGCCTAAATCCCGATTCATCCACGATGAAATCCTCCGAGATTCGCCAGAAGTTCCTGCAATTCTTCCAGTCCAAGGGCCACACGATCGTTCCGTCGTCCTCGCTGGTGCCGGGCAACGACCCCACGCTGCTGTTCACCAACTCCGGGATGGTGCAGTTCAAGGACGTGTTCACCGGCAAGGAATCGCGTTCGTACAACCGTGCCACGTCGTCGCAGCGCAGCGTGCGCGCCGGTGGCAAGCACAACGACCTCGAAAACGTCGGCTACACCGCGCGTCACCACACGTTCTTCGAGATGCTGGGCAACTTCAGCTTCGGCGACTACTTCAAGCGTGAGGCCATCTTCTACGCCTGGGAGCTCCTGACCACGGTCTACAAGCTGCCGGCCGAGAAGCTCTGGGTCACGGTCTACCAGGAAGACGACGAGGCCTACGACATCTGGGCCAAGGAAGTCGGCGTGCCTACCGAGCGCATCATCCGCATCGGCGACAACAAGGGCAGCCGCTACGCTTCCGACAACTTCTGGCAGATGGGCGACACCGGTCCGTGTGGCCCGTGTACCGAGATCTTCTTCGACCACGGTCCCGACATCTGGGGCGGCCCCCCGGGATCGCCCGAAGAAGACGGCGACCGCTACATCGAAATCTGGAACCTCGTGTTCATGCAGTTCGAGCGCGATGCGGCCGGCAACATGACGCGCCTGCCCAAGCCCTGCGTCGACACCGGCATGGGCCTGGAGCGCATCGCCGCCGTGCTGCAGCACGTGCACTCCAACTACGAAATCGACCTGTTCCAGAAGCTGATCGCCGCCGCGGGCCGCGAGACCGGCACGCAGGACCTGAACGACAACTCGCTCAAGGTCATCGCCGATCACATCCGCGCCTGCTCGTTCCTGATCGTCGACGGCGTGATCCCGAGCAACGAAGGCCGCGGCTACGTGCTGCGCCGCATCGTGCGCCGCGCGCTGCGTCACGGCTACAAGCTGGGTCAGACCAAACCCTTCTTCCACCGCCTGGTGCCCGATCTCGTCGCCGAGATGGGCGAAGCCTATCCCGAGCTGGCGAACATCGCCGAGCGCGTGGCCCAGGTGCTCAAGCAGGAAGAAGAGCGCTTCGGCGAAACGCTCGAGCACGGCATGAAGATTCTCGACGTCGCGCTGGCCAACGTGCCGGCCGGCGGCGTGCTCGACGGCAACACGCTGTTCACGCTCTACGACACCTACGGTTTCCCGGTCGACCTGACTGCCGACATCTGCCGCGAACGCGAAGTCGAAGTCGACATGGCCGGCTTCGAGTCTGCCATGGACCGCCAGCGTGACCAGGCCCGCGCGGCCGGCAAGTTCAAGATGGCCGAAGGCCTGAGCTACGAAGGCGCGCAGACCCGTTTCGAAGGCTATGAGCAGCTCGAGCTGAGCGGCGTCGAAGTCACCGCCATCTACGTCGACGGCACCCAGGTGCAACAGGTCGCCGCCGGCCAGCAGGCCGTCGTCGTGCTCGACGCCACGCCGTTCTACGCCGAATCCGGCGGCCAGGTGGGCGACACCGGTCTGCTCGAGGCCGATGGCGTGCGCTTCGCGGTGGGCGATACGCTCAAGATCCAGGCCGGCGTGTTCGGCCACCACGGCAAGCTCGAATCCGGCGTGCTGAAGGTGGGCGACAAGCTGCTGGCGCGCGTCGATGGGGTGCGCCGTGCGCGCACCGTGCGCAACCACTCGGCCACCCACCTGATGCACAAGGCCCTGCGCGACGTGCTTGGCTCGCATGTGCAGCAGCGCGGCTCGCTGGTCGATCCCGACAAGACCCGTTTCGACTTCGCCCACGATGCCCCCATGACCGCCGACCAGATCGCGCGCGTCGAAGACATCGTCAACGCCGAAGTGCTGTCCAACCACGCGACCAACGCGCAGGTCATGGCCTACGACGACGCGGTCAAGGGCGGCGCCATGGCGCTGTTCGGCGAGAAATACGGCGACACCGTGCGCGTGCTCGACATCGGCTTCTCGCGCGAACTGTGCGGCGGCACGCACGTGAGCCGCACCGGCGACATCGGCCTGTTCAAGATCGTCTCCGAAGGCGGCGTCGCTGCCGGCGTGCGTCGCGTCGAGGCCATCACCGGCGACAACGCCGTGCGTTGGGTGCGCGAGCAGAACGCGCTGCTCACCCGCGCCGCCGGCGCGCTGCGCAGCACGGTCAATGACCTGCCCGAGCGCATCGTGCAGGTGCAGGACCAGATCAAGGCCCTCGAGAAAGACCTGGAGCAGGCGCGCAGCAAGCTCGCCGCCAGCGCCGGCAACGACCTGGCCGATCGCGCCACCGTCGAGATCAAGGGCGTCAAGGTCCTGGCCGCCACCATCAATGACGTCGATCCCAAGGCGCTGCGCGGCATGGTCGACAACCTGAAGGACAAGCTCAAGTCGGGCATCGTCCTGCTGGCCACCGGCGCCGAAGGCAAGATCAGCGTCGTGGGCGGCGTCACCGCCGACCTGACCGGTCGCGTCAAGGCCGGCGACCTGGTCGGCTTCGTCGCCGCGCAGGTGGGCGGCAAGGGCGGCGGCCGTCCCGACATGGCCATGGGCGGCGGCACCGACGTGGGCGCCTTGCCCGGCGCGGTTGCCGGCGTGCAGAAGTGGGTCGAAGAGCGCCTCTGATGAGCGAGCCTCTCGACATGGCGGGCGAGGCGCCTGCCTTCGCGCAGGAAGTGGACGCGAGCGGCCTGAGCTGCCCGCTACCCATCCTGCGTGCCAAGAAGGCCCTGGCGCAGATGGAGAGCGGCCAGGTGCTGCACGTCATCACGACCGATCCCAAGGCCGGCAAGGATTTCCAGGCCTTCGCCAACCAGACCGGCAACGTGCTGGTGGCGCAGACCGCCGAGGCCGATCGCGCGCATCACTATCTGCGCCGGCGTTGAGCCTGCCGCGCGGCGCGCCGGATATCGGAGCGCCGCATCCGGCTCGTCGCCCGCGCAGCGCATCCTCAATCGGTACAGGCCCCCGGAAGTTGGACACCGATCCGACCTCCGGGGGTTTTTTTACATGGCGATGCACGCCGCGTCCTTCATCCAGGCGCCGGCCCTTCGGGCCGCGCCTGCGGCCCGTCTTTCATGGGTCGTTTCAGCGCCGGCCCGTCTTGGCCGGCGCGATGACGGAGCCCGCCACCGCGCGCGTCACCGTGAAGTCCACCAGGTCGCCTTCCTTGAGCGTGCGCAGCCGCTCGCGGGCGGCCGGATCGCGCAGCACGAACGTCTGGCGCGCCCCGTCCGGCCCCTGCAGGATCACCGAATCCGTCTTCTGGCTGATGTGCCACACCACGGCGGTCAGCGTCGTCGCGCGGCCCTCGGCGCCGGCCGGCATCTGCCCGGCGGGCGCCTGTTGCGAGGCCGTGGCCGACACCACCTCGGGCGCGCCCGACCCCTTCGGCCGCACCGCGATATCGACCGATTCGTAGTACTGCAGCCGCACCACGTCGCCCGCCTTGATGCGATCGAAGTTGCGCACCTTCGGCCCCACCTGCAGCGGCACCACCTGGCCATCGGCGCGCCGCACGCTCAGGGTGCGGGAAGCCGCGTCCACCGCGGTGACTTCGCCCTGCGCCTCCACCAGCGCCGCCTGCACCACCCGCGCCTCGGCCGGGGCCGTGTACGACAGGAGCGGCGCGGCCAGCAGCGCGGCCAGGCTCATCGCGGCCAGCGTGCGGCGCAGGCCGCGGGGCAGGGCACGGGATTGCGGGGATGACGGGGGCGGCGCAGCCGTGCCGATACGGGCGTGCCGGGGCGGGCGGGAAGTCGCGGCGCGGGCGCGCGCGACGTGAGAATCGACGTGCAGTGACATGACACACTCCTTTCTGGATGCGGCGCGAGGCCGTGACGGTGTATGCTTACGTCTTGCCGATGGCGGCGGCGTTGCCTGATTTTGCGAAAGCATGTGCAAGATCAGCCGGATCTACACGGGAAACCCCCGGAATCCTGCAGTGTCGGCATCGTCGTCAGGTAACCGGTCCGATTCTGTCGGCCGGTCAGCTCCGGCCCCGATTGCCCGGCCGCCACCGTGTCAGAGCATACGGCGCGAAACCGGCAGTGCCCATCGTTATTTGGGCGGCGGCAACGCCACAACCGGGCAACGGCACAACACTGTAGGCATTTCTCGGTGGAAAAGTGGCAAGCCATTTGCCATGGTGCTGGATTGGGTGCTAGAATTTCCCGTTTTTCACAACTAATTCAAGGGATTACCTATGGTGGTGATTCGTCTGGCCCGTGGCGGCTCCAAGAAGCGTCCGTTCTACAACCTGGTTGCGACCGATTCGCGTAACCGTCGCGACGGCCGTTTCGTCGAGCGCGTGGGTTTCTACAACCCGGTCGGCTCCGAAGGCACGGAAAACCTGCGCATCGCGCTGGACCGCGTCAAGTACTGGACCGACAACGGCGCGCAACTGTCGCCCGCCGTCGAGCGCCTGGTCAAGGACTACTCGGCCAAGGTTTCGGCCGCTGCCTGAGGCAGGCCTTTTCCGGCCCCTCGCGGGCGGATGAGGTGCGGGCAGGTGCGTTCCCGGATCACTCCGGGTGCTCAACCGAACTCCCGCCCCCGACCTGACGCGGGCATGCTTGCATGCCCCGCAACCCGGTCTGGCGCCAACCTCTCCGCCGTGAGCCTGGTTCGCAGTCCCTGCGAACCCTACCGACCACATATTTTGCACACGACCCATGTCTGATGCCGCCCGCTCCAATGCGGCGCCCGAAGATCTGGTCGAACTGGGTCGCATCACTGCGGCCTACGGTGTCAAAGGTTGGGTAAAGGTGCAGCCGCACTCGGCACAGGCCGATGTGTTGCGCGCCGCGTCTCAGTGGTGGTTGACTCGCCCCGCGCCGCAAGCGGCCCGGGGCGCTGTCGCGTCCGTACCTGTCGCAAGCAAGGTGCTGCAGTCGCGTGCCCATGGTGGCACCGTCGTGGCCCAGCTCGACGGGGTGGCTGATCGTGATCAGGCCGAAGCCATGCGTGGCTACGTGGTCTCGGTCCCGCGCAGCGCATTTCCTGCGGCCGGCGACGACGAATACTACTGGGTCGACCTGATCGGCTGCGCGCTCTATACCGACGCGCCCGGCACCGCCACGCTCATCGGCGTGGTCGACGAGGTCTTCGATAACGGCGCCCACGCCATTCTCCAGGTGCATCGCCAGCGCCAGGCCTCGCCCGACGCCCCCATCGAGCCCGTGCTCGATGCCAAGGGTCGCCCGGCCGAAGTCCTGGTGCCGTTCGTGCGCGCCCATATCCAGCACGTCGATCTGGCTGCGCGCCGCATCGACAGCGACTGGCCGCTGGAAGACGATTGATGCGTTTCGACGTCATCACCCTGTTCCCCGAGACCTTCGCCGTCGTGCGGGACCAGGGCGTCACCGGGCGTGCCCATGGCCAGAAGATCTGGTCGCTGCACACCTGGAATCCGCGCGATTTCACCTCCGATGTCCATCGCACCGTCGACGACCGACCCTACGGGGGCGGGCCCGGCATGGTGATGATGGCCGCGCCGCTCGAGGCCGCCGTCGAGGCGGCCCAGGCCGCGCGCGCGGCTGCCGGCCTGCCACGCGCGCCGGTGGCGCTGCTCGCGCCGGTGGGCCGTCGCTACGATCAGGCGGCCGCCGAACAGGTGGCTGCCGGCACCGGCCTCATCCTCATCTGCGGCCGCTACGAAGGCCTGGACCAGCGCTTCATCGACCGCTGCGTGACCTGCGAAATTTCGCTGGGCGACTTCGTGTTGTCGGGCGGCGAGATCGCGGCCCTGGCCGTGATCGACGCCGCGGTGCGTCTCTTGCCCGGCGTGCTCAACGACGGCGATTCCGCCCTGCAGGATTCGTTCAACGACACCTTGTCGGGCCTGCTCGACAGCCCGCACTACACGCGCCCCGAGGTCTATGAGGGCGTGGCCGTGCCGGCCGAGCTCAAGACCGGCAACCACGCGCTCATCGCGCGCTGGCGCCGCGACCAGTCCTTGCGCCTCACGCTCGCGCGCCGTCCCGAGCTGATCGAGCGCGCGCGGGCCCAGGGATGGCTCGACCATGCCGACGAAGTGCGGCTGGCCGAACTGCAGGGCCTGCCGCCGCCCCCCGCACCGCGCAAGCGCCGCCGCGGCAAGCCCACGCCGCCCGACGCGTCCTGAGCCGGCAGCGCGCCGCTCTCCCATCCTGCATCCGGTGCGCGCCCGTGTTTTCGGGCGTGCGCACGCGGTTCGACCGACGCGCCCGCACATCGTTGCGGACGCAACTTTGTGCCGGCGGCGCGACACGCGCCGTCTCGCCGCGCCGCGCCGGTTGATTCAGGTCAAGCGGCTGCCGGATATATTGCTGCCGGCAATGAACTCATAACCTGAAAGCATTTAGTGTTGCACCCATAAGCTGGAAACGCCGCAATCCCTGCGGTGGAAGGATCCAGTGCCTCGGAGTCAGGGGTATGGGAAAGAGACTGTGGGTTGTTGCCGCCGGCCTTGCGCTGGCATTCACCGGCGCCGTGGGCGGCGCGCATTGGCTCAGCGAGACGCGCCGCGTTGCCGCCGTCGAGCCGCAGATCGATGACGAGGCCATGATCGCCCGGGGCGCCTATATCGCGCGCACCGCCGATTGCATCGCCTGTCACACCGCGCCAGGCGGCCGGCCGTTCGCCGGCGGGCTGGCGATGGAAACGCCCGTGGGCGCGATCTATTCCACCAACATCACGCCCGACCCCGCGACCGGCATCGGCACCTATCGCTACGCCGACTTCCGCAACGCGGTGCAGGCCGGCGTGCGGCGGGACGGCACGCCGCTCTATCCGGCCATGCCCTACACCTCCTACGCCATCATGCCCGAGGCCGACATGCAGGCCTTGTACGCCTACTTCAAGGGCGGCGTGGCGCCGGTGGCGCAGGCCAACGCGGCGGCCACCATCCCCTGGCCGCTGAACATGCGCTGGCCCATGGCCTGGTGGCAGTGGCTGTTCGCGCCGGCGCGCGAATTCGTGGCGCCCGAGGGCGCCGATGCGCGCATCGCGCGCGGTGCGTACCTGGTCGAAGGGCCGGGCCATTGCGGCGCCTGTCACACGCCGCGCGGGCTGGCCTACCAGGAAAAGGCGCTGTCGCTGGCCGATGGCGACGCATTCCTGTCGGGCGCGGTGATCGATGGCTGGCGCGCCAAGAGCCTGCGCGGCGAGGCGCAGGGCCTGCAGTCCTGGAGCGAGGCCGAGATCGTCGCGTTCCTGCAGACCGGCCGTACCGACAAGGTGGCCGCGTTCGGCGCGATGGCCGACGTGGTAGCGCACAGCACGCGCTACTTTGCGCAGGCCGATCTCGACGCCGTGGCGGCCTATCTCAAGCAGCTGCCGCCGGCCGCGGGCCGGATCAACGCCTTCCCGCCCAAGACCGACGCCACCACCGCAGCCCTGCAGGCCGGGCGCTACGAGACCCGCGGCGCCGTGCTCTACATGGAATTCTGTGCGGCCTGCCACCGGGCCGACGGCAAGGGCATGCCGCGCGTGTTCCCCGCGCTGGACGGCAACTCCGCCGTGTTCGCCGAGTCGCCGCAGTCGCTGATCCAGATCACGTTGGAGGGCGGCACGATGCCCGCCAACGATCGCGGCGAGATGGCCTTCGCGATGCCCGCGTTCCGCACCTTGAGCGACGATGACATCGCCGCCGTCGTGAGCTTCATCCGTGGCGCCTGGACCAACCAGGCCGAGCCGATCGTGCCGCAGGAAGTCGGCCATATGCGCAAGTTCCTGGCAGGCAAGGCCCCGCACGTCGTCGTGAATCGGCCCGAAGACAAAAAAGGAGACTGACATGAACAAGCGCGTGCGATATCGCGTGGCCGGGTTGCTGCTGGCGTTGCCGCTCGGTGCATGGGCCAGCGGAGCGCTGCCGCCGTCCGCGTCCGAGCCGCAGGGCCGGCAACCGGCCGAGGCGGCGCCCGCCGAGCGCGCCCCGGGCGTGGTGCTGCGCTATCCGGTGCTCGACAAGGACGGCAAGCGGTTGCCCGACTACGTGGTGCCCGACGATGCCTTGATCGACGCGGCGCCCAACGCGGAGCAGATCCGCCTGGGCCAGCGCCTGCTCAACGACACGCGGCGGCTGCTGCCGGGTCACACTGGCGCGGCGATGAACTGCAATAGTTGCCACATCCAGCAGGGCAAGAAGCCGCTGGGCGCGCCCTACATCAACAGCTTCAATGCCTTTCCGCAATACAACCCGCGCGCCGACCGCGTCGTCACGCTGGCCGACCGCATCAACGGCTGTTTCCAGCGCTCGATGAACGGCAAGCCGCTGCCGCGCGACGGCATCGAGATGCAGGCCATGATCGCCTACATGAAATGGCTGGCGCAGGACGTGCCGCCGGGCGCGCAGGTGCAGATCAAGAATGCCTGGCCGATCGATACGAAGCTCAAGCCCGACAGCACGCGCGGCGCCACCTTGTATGCGAAGCAGTGCGCCGCCTGTCACGGCGCCGGCGGCGAGGGCAAGCGCGACGGCGCCGGCAACGTCGTCTTCCCGCCGCTGTGGGGCGACGAATCGTTCAACATCGGCGCAGGCCTGGCGCGCACCTTCAAGGCCGCGGCCTTCATCCGCAATAACATGCCGATGGCCGTGAACACCGGCGGGCATTGGGGCGAGGGCGGCGTGCTGTCCGACCAGGACGCGGTCGACATCGCGGAGTACTTCACCCACATGCCGCGTCCGGACTTCCCCGGCAAGGAGCGCGACTGGCCCAAGGGCAACAAGCCGGCAGACGCGCGTTACTGAGCGGCGGCTGCGCGTTACTCAGTGTCGGCCGAAGCGTCCGCGGCGGCGTCACGCGGGTGCGTGCGCCGCGGCGGCCAGGCAAAAAAAATGCGCCGGCGTGGCCGGCGCATGAAGCTGTGCGGCGCGCATGCGCGCCGGGCGCAATCCTTACTTCGGATAGGAGGCCGCCATGGCCTTCAGTTGCGTGCACATCTTTTCCTTGTCGGCCGAGCTCAGCGCGCCGAGCTGGGTCTTGGTGGCGTCGAACGACTGCGTGAAGGTCTTGTCGAAGTCGGCCGCCGACAGGCCCTGCGACGCGGCCGCGGTCTTCTGTTGCTGCTTCATCTGATCGAGCTGCGCCTTGGTATAGGCATTGCACGCCTCGGCCGCCGCGTGCATCTGGCCGCTGGCCGCGGCGATGTTGGGCATCTGGCCGGGAGGCATCTGGCCCGGGGCCTGGGCGACGGCGGCGCCGCTGCAGAGGGTCAGGACGGCGGCCAGCAGGGCGGCCTTGGGGCTGCGCGAAACAACGGTGCAAGCGTGCTTGAAAATCGGCATGTCGGGTCTCCAACGCGATGAGGGATCGGGTGCGGGCCGGCCGGACGGCTGGCCGCGCTTGATGCATGGACCGCGGAGAGGGATGCGAGGGCGATTGGCCGGCCGCGCAGAATGCCTGAGCCATCACTGCCGCCCGCCGCACCCCTCTCCGACCCCGCCGTAACGCACGCGGCGAGGATGCTGCGCTCGCAGCGGGAAGCAATATGCCTTGCCGCGCGTTATAAGCTTATGGATCGGTGCAACAGAACGTATCGTCGAGCGGGCGAATTCGAGCGCGTCTGATCGACTCCCGTAAAAGGGGGCCCCGGGATCACTCGATGCACCCGGGCGCGGATGGTTGCGCCAGCAACCACGCCGCCGCGGGGGCGGGCCGGCCTTGGACGAACTTGCCCGGATGCACGAAAATACATGCGCCGCGCAACCATTTTTCGCGCCTTGCCGCCGCTGTCGCCCATGGAACAAACAATTACCTTGAACCTGCCCTACGACCTCACCGACGACGAGTGGGACAAGGTCATCGACGTATTCAGCAGCCTCGACGGCTGGCTGCCCGCCACCGACGAGCCGACCTGGTATGGCTCGCCGGGCGAGCCGCGCCACGTCGCGGCCTCGATGGAGCCGGGCGGGCTGGTCCTGCAGGGCCGGCTCGAGCCCGGTCTCTGGACGGGCTGGGTCTCGGTGCTCTGCGCGCGGCTGAGCCTCGCGCTCGGGCGCGAGATCCGCGACGCCGAGATGTAGACCCAATCACCATCGTGTCCCGGCGCCCGGCGCCGAATTTTGCCGCCTCCCGCCCATGCCCGCCTTGCCGCCCCCGCTCGCCGACTTCTTCAACCGCGCACGCGCCACGGGCCTGTGCGACGCCGGCGTACCCGGCCAGCGCATGCTCAGTGCGGAGGCGAGCGTTGCCTGCTCGAAATCGTTCGACTATCACCCGCTCGTGAATGTGTTGGAAGCCTGGGTCCTCGACGACATGGACACGAGCAACCATCACCTGTTCGTCGCGGCCGGCCCGCTTGCCGGCGCGGTATTCTTCCTGGCGCACGATGGCGCGAGCCGGGTGGTGTACGACTCGCTCGCGGCCTTCGAACACGAGGCGCTGCAACCGCGCGCGGTGGGCGCATTGCTGGAAGACCGGCATCCGCCCCTCACGCCCCTCGCAGCCGACCAGGCTGGCCTGGCCGCGTGGCTGCAGACGCTGCTAGACGCCGATGACAACGTGGACGCTACGATCCCCGCCTTGCTGCCGTCGCTGGCCTTGCACGACACCCCGCTGCTGCGCGCGATCGCCCTGCACGAAGACTTTTATCTCGGCGAAGCGCTGGCCCTGCAGCTCCGCGCACGCCCAGCCCCCGAGCTCGCAGACCTCGCCCGGTTGTGCGCGCAACATCCGCATCCGCAGGTGTCAGCGCCCGGCAAGCAAGCGGTCGCACGCATCGCCGCACTGGGCCGTTGAGACGTCACCGCCACCGCATTCCAACCGCCGCAGGCACGCTCGAAATTGCAGTCTGACACCTTTGTTCAGCCGTATCGCCAGGCGGTACGAAAGACTTCCCCGGACCGCGCGCCAGAAATTGGAGTCTGACACCTTTGTTTGCGCGTATCGGCGTGCGCTACGGCTGGCGCGCTTATGGGCTCGGGCGAAAATTGCAGTCTGACTCCATTTCCGGGAGGGCGGTGCGAGGGAGGGGGGCGCTGCGCGCGTCGAGGCAAACATGTCCCAGCCGTGTTTGCAGCTCTTGGCCCTGGCATGTGCGGCGCTCGGATTCCAGAATGCGGGTGGTGCCGGATGCCCTTGGCGGGGACCTGCTTCGTGCAGTGTGTTCCGCAGGCCGAGGCGCGGCGACCGCCACACCGTCAAAAGGATCTTTGAGTCATGCAACGCGCAAACTGGTTCGCGATATCGCCCGAGGGAGCGAAAGCCGTAACGGCCCTTCATCATTACGTCACCACCAACACGGGCCTGCCGGATCGCCTGGTTCATCTCGTTTTCCTGCGCGTGTCGCAAATCAACGGATGTGCGCATTGCATCGACATCCACACTCGCGACCTCATCAAAGCGGGAATGAGCGTCGACACCCTTGTGCTGGTCCCGGTCTGGCACGAGGCCTCGTATCTGTTTTCAGCGCAGGAGCGTTCGGCGCTCGCCTGGGCGGAAGAGGTCACGCGGGTGTCGGAAACCCACGCGTCCGATGCCGCATACGCAGCCGCCGCCGAGGCATTTTCCGAGAAGGAACTGGTGGATCTCACGCTCACCATTGCGGCCATGAATGCAATCAACCGCATGGGCATCAGCTTTCGAATGAAGCCGCGCGCCCAGCCGGCGCGGGAATAGATTCGCGCGCCAGAAATTGGAGTCTGACACCTTTGTTTGCGCGTATCGATATGCGCTACGCTTGGCGCGCCGATCGGCACGGGAGGAAATTGCAGTCTGACACCTTTGTTCAGGCGTATCGCCAGGCAGTACGAAAAGCCCTGCAAACAGCACATCCGATAAATGCAGTCTGACACCTTTGTTTGGTCGTATCGCTAAGCGCTACGAGGGGTGCGGTACGACGGCGGCGTCGATGGCTGCATATGTCCCCTACGGGTTAGCCCGAGAAGGGAACGTCCTAGGTTGTTGAGCCTTGCGCTCCCTCCGTAGTATTGAAAATTCCAGGACCGTGAAATTTTCAATCGCTGCCAGCCGATGCGCGGCATTCCGTGAACGCCAACGTGAATTCCCTCTCGCCTTCCGCTCCCACCCGGCCCGAGTCGGCCGTGGACCTGTGGCTGGGGCAGCAGTTGCGGCAGTTGCGCAAGCAACAGCAGCGCTCGCTGGCCGAGGTGGCGCGCGCGTGCGGCATGTCGGTCGGGCTGTTGAGCCAGATCGAGCGCGGCCTGAGCTCGGCCTCGGTCAAGGCCCTGCACGGGCTCGCGCGCGAGTTCGACGTGTCGCTCAACACCTTGCTGCGTAACGCCGAGCACGCGCCCGCCGAAAACGACGGCCGCGTCGCGCGGGCCGGCACGCATCGCTTCATCGACCTGCGCGAAAAAGGCATCAGCAAAGAGATGTACACCCCGCCGGCCTGCCGTGCGATGGACCTGTGCCGTGCCACCATCGCGCCGGGCGGTTCCACCGGCGACGAGCTGTTCGTCACGGGGCAGGGCGAGCAGATCGGGGTGGTGGTCAAGGGTTCGCTCGAGCTCTGGGTCGGCGATCGCGTGATGCTGCTCAACGAGGGCGACAGCTTCTGCTATGCCAGCAGCACGCCGCGCCGCTGGCGCAATCCCGGCGCCCAGACCACCGAGGTGATCTGGGCCATTTCCAACATTCATTCACCAGCGGGGGACGCGGACTGACGGCAGTTGTGCAGCACACGATATCGGGCGCGCGGTCTCAAGGGGAGCCGGCGCGCCGCCGGCAGGTTTCTTTCCGCCGGCATCATTGCCAAGACGAGGAAATGTCATGAAATTCAAGAAGACTCTGGCTGTCTCTGTGTTTGCAGCATTGTCCCTGGCGGCGGGGGCCCAGGCCCAGCAGGTGGTGAAGGTCGGCTCCACGCCCACCGGCAGCCCCTTCACCTTCCTGGACACCAAAACCAACTCCATCGAAGGGGTGATGGTCGATATCGTGAAGGCCGTCGGCAAGGAGGCCGGCTTCGAGGTGCAGATCGAGCCCATGGCGTTCTCCGCGCTGATCGGCTCGCTCACGTCCAAGCGCATCGACGTGATCTCCGCCGCCATGTTCATCACGCCCACGCGCGAAAAAGTGGTGAGCTTCTCGCAGCCGGTCTATCGCTACGGCGAGGGGCTGATGGTGCTGAAGTCGGATGACAAGGCCTACAAGTCGTTTGCCGACATGAAGGGCATGACGGTCGGCGTGCAGGTCGGCACCGCGTTCGTGGAGCCGATCCAGAAGAGTGGCGTCTTCAAGGAAGTGAAGCTCTACGACAACCCGCCCGACATGATGCGCGACGCCAACGCGGGCCGGATCCAGGGCGGCTTCATGGACTACCCGATCGCCGCCTACATCATCAACCAGGGCAACCATCCCAACCTCAAGATGGCCAAGTCGTATGAGCCCACCGTGATCGGCAGTCTCGGCCTGGCCACGCGCAAGGAAGACACGGCCCTGCTCGACCGCATCAACAAGGCGCTCGACAAGCTCAAGGGCGACGGCACCATCGACACCATCCTCAAGAAGTGGGGCCTGGCGGGCTGAGCCCGCCGCTCTCGCGTTTCATGCGCAGTGCCGGCCCCGCGCGCCGTTGCCGACGGCGGCACGCGCGCGGCCATGCGCTGCGGCGGCATCCGGCTTTCCTGGGATGGTTGATCCATGTCTGAATTCTTCACCGATGCGGCGGAATACCTGCCGATCCTGCTCGAGGGCGCCAAGCTCACGGTGCTGGTCACGCTGGGCTCGCTCGCGCTGTCCACCGTGTTGGGCCTGATCTGGGCGCTGATGCGCGTCTCCGGCATTCCGCTGCTGGCCAAGTTCAGCGCCGGCCTCATCAACCTGCTGCGCGGCATCCCCATCATCGTGCTGCTGTTCTACATCTACTTCGTGATGCCCGACATGGGCATCGCGCTCACCGCCGTGCAGGCGGCCATCATCGGCCTGGGGATTGCCTACTCGGCCTATCAGGCGGAGAACTTCCGCGCCGGCATCGAGGCCATCGACCGCGGCCAGATCGAGGCCGCGATGGCGATGGGCATGAGCTGGAGCATGACCATGCGGCGCGTGGTGCTGCCGCAGGCGGTGAAGATCGTGCTGCCGCCCTACGGCAACATCATGATCATGATGCTCAAGGACTCGTCGCAGGCCTCCACCATCACCGTCGCGGAGCTGGCGCTGCAGGGCAAGCTGATCGCGGTGTCCACGTTCAAGAACGCCACCGTGTTCAGCCTGGTGGCGCTGATGTACCTCGTGATGTGCGTGCCGTTGATCCTCTTCGTGCGTCATCTCGAAAAGCGGAGCACGGCGCGATGATCAGACTTCAGGGGGTACGCAAGAGCTTCGGTCCGCTGGAGGTGCTCAAGGGCATCGACGCGGAGGTGGCCAAGGGCGAGGTGGTGTGCGTGATCGGTCCGTCGGGGTCGGGCAAGTCCACCATCCTGCGCTGCATCAACGGCCTGGAGCGCTACAACGCGGGCGAGATCTCGATCGACGGCGAACGCGTCGATTGCGATGCGCCGTCCATCGTGTCGATACGCACGCAGGTCGCGATGGTGTTCCAGCGCTTCAACCTGTTCCCGCATCGCACCGCGCTCGAAAACGTGATCGAGGGGCCGATCTACGTCAAGAAAGAACCGCGCGCCCAGGCGCTCGAGCGCGGCCGCGAGTTGCTCGCCAGCGTGGGCCTGGCCGACAAGGCCGATGCCCATCCGCCGCAGCTCTCGGGCGGCCAGCAGCAGCGCGTGGCGATCGCGCGCGCGCTCGCGATGCAGCCCAAGGCGATCCTGTTCGACGAGCCGACCTCGGCCCTCGATCCCGAGCTCGTGGGCGACGTGCTCGGCGTCATGCGCAAGCTGGCCGAAGCCGGCATGACGATGGTGGTCGTGACGCACGAAATGAGCTTTGCGCGCGAGGTCGCCGACCGCGTGCTGTTCTTCGACGGCGGCGTGGTGGTGGAGCAGGGCGCCGCGCGCGACCTGCTGAACCAGCCGCAACATCCGCGCACGCAGGACTTCCTGCACCGCGTGCTGCATCCCATGTGAGGTGTGTTCATGTCGCAAGCGCCCTTTCCGCTGTCTCCCTCGCTGTGGGCCGCCACCGCGGCGCCCGCGCCCGACACGGCGCCGCTGACCGAATCGGCCCAGGCCGACGTGCTTGTGATCGGGGGCGGCTATGCCGGGCTCAGCACGGCCCTGCACCTGGCCGAGCGCGGCGTGTCGGTACGGTTGCTGGAGGCGCGCGAGATCGGGTTCGGCGGCTCGGGCCGCAACGGCGGACAGGTGATTCCGGGCCTCAAGTACGACCCCGATGATCTGGTCGCGATGTACGGCCCCGAGCGTGGCGCGCGGTTGGTGCGCTTCGCCGGCGGCACGGCCGACGCCGTGTTCGACCTGATCGCACGTCACCGCATGGACGTGCCGCACCGGCGCGCCGGGTGGATCCAGGGCGCGCACACCCCCGCGGCGCTGCGGATCGCGCAGGGCCGCGCCGCGCAATGGCAGCGCCACGGCGTCGATGCGCGGCCGCTGGATCGCGCCGAGGTCGGCGCGCTGCTCGGCACCGAGCGCTATCTGGGCGGCTGGCTCGACGGCCGCGCCGGCGCCGTGCAGCCGCTGAGCTATGTGCGCGGCCTGGCGCGCGCCGCGCAGGCCGCCGGCGCGCAGCTGCATACCGACACCCCGGTGACCGCACTGGAGCGCAACGGCGGCCGCTGGCAGGCGCGCACCGCGGGCGGCGCCACCGTCTCGGCCGATCGGGTGGTGATGTGCACCAACGCCTACGGCGGCGATCTGTGGCCGGGGCTCAAGCGCTCCATCATCGACGCCAACACGTTCCAGGTGGCCACCGCGCCCTTGCCCGACGCGATCCGCGAAACCATTCTTCCGCAGGGCCAAGTGTGTTCCGACACGCGCAATCTGCTGCTGTACTTCCGCCTCGATCACGAGGGCAGGCTGCTGATGGGCGGGCGCGGCCCGTTCCGCGAGCCGCGCGGCCAGCAGGACTGGGCCCATCTCGAACGCGTCATGTTCAAGCTGTTCCCGCAGGTCGCGGGCGCGCCGTTCCAGTACCGCTGGTGCGGCCGGGTGGCGGTCACGCGCGACTACCTGCCGCACCTGCACGAACCTGCGCCCGGGCTGCTGGTCGACATCGGCTGCCAGGGGCGCGGCGTGGGCCTGCAGACCCGCATGGGCCAGGCCATGGCCGAGTATGTGGCCACGGGCGACGCCGAGGCTCTGCCGTTGCCGGTCACGCCGATTCGCGCGTTTCCGCTCTACGGCCTGCGCCGCATCTACGTCAACGCCGTCGTGACCTGGTATCGCATGACCGACGGCGGCGTCTGAGGCCGGTTGCGTGCGCAAACAAAAACCCCGGGACCAGGCCCGGGGTTGTGTCGCGCTATCAGGCGGCGGGGATCAGTTGCCCAGCTTGGCGCGCTGCTCGCGCACCTTGCCGAGCGTCTCGTCGAACTGCACGAGACGAGCCTTTTCCTGCTCGACCACCGCGGCGGGCGCGCGTTCGACGAAGCTGGCGTTGCCGAGCTTGCCGTTGGCCTTGGCGATCTCGCCCTCGAGACGGGCAATTTCCTTGTCGAGGCGGGCACGCTCGGCGACCACGTCGATCTCCACGTGCAGCATCAGGTGCGCACCGCCCACCACCTGCACCGGCGCGCCGGCGTCGGGCAGGGCGTCGACCACGTCGACCTGGCTCAGCTTGGCGAGCGCGGCGAGATAGGGCGCGTTGCGCTTGAGCACCTCGGCGTCGCCCTGGGCGATCAGCGGCACGCGCTGCGCCGGCGAGAGGTTCATCTCGCCGCGCAGGGCACGCACGGCCTCGATCTGCGCCTTGAGGGTGGCCACTTCGGCTTCGGCCGCGGTGTCGATCGCGGCGGGATTGACGCGCGGGTAGGGTTGCACGCTGACGCTGCCGGTCTCGCCGTCCTTGCGCTTGCCGGCCACCACCGACACCTTCTGCCACAGCTCTTCGGTGATGAACGGGATGATCGGGTGGGCCAGGCGCAGCACCGCTTCGAGCACGCGGATCAGCGTGCGGCGGGTGCCGAGCTGCTGGGCCGGCGTGCCGGTCTGGATCTGGACCTTGGCCAGTTCCACGTACCAGTCGCAGTACTCATCCCAGACGTAGCGGTATAGCGCGTTGGCGATGTTGTCGAAGCGGTAGTCGGCGAAGCCGCGCGCCACGTCGGCCTCGAGCGCCTGCAGCTGGCTCACGATCCACTTGTCGGCAAACGACAGCTCGCCGGCATCGCTGCCGTGCAGGTCGTGGCCCTCGGTGTTCATCAGCACGAAGCGCGTGGCGTTCCAGAGCTTGTTGCAGAAGTTGCGATAACCCTCGCAGCGCTTGAGGTCGAAGTTGATGTTGCGGCCCAGCGTGGCATAGGCGGCCATCGTGAAGCGCAGCGCATCGGTGCCGAACGCCGGAATGCCGTCCGGATACTGGCGCCGCGTGTCCTTCTCGATCTTGCCCGCCAGCTTCGGGTTCATCAGGCCGAAGGTGCGCTTCTTCACCAGCGAGTCCAGGTCGATGCCGTCGATCAGGTCGACCGGATCGAGCGTGTTGCCCTTGGACTTGCTCATCTTCTGGCCGTCGGCGTCGCGGATCAGGCCGTGCACGTAGACATGCTTGAACGGGATGCTGCCGGTCATGTGCATCGTCATCATGACCATGCGCGCGACCCAGAAGAAGATGATGTCGAAGCCGGTGACCAGCGCGCTCGACGGCAGGTAGCGCGCCAGATCGGGCGTCTTTTCGGGCCAGCCCAGCGTGGTGAAGGGCACCAGCGCCGAGGAGAACCACGTGTCGAGCACGTCGGGGTCGCGCGTGAGCGGGCCGCTTACGCCGGCGGCGCGGGCCTGTTCGACCGCATCGGCCTCGGAGTGGGCCACGAACACCTGGCCGTCTTCGGAGAACCAGGCCGGAATCTGGTGGCCCCACCAGAGCTGGCGCGAGATGCACCAGTCCTGGATGTTGTTGAGCCACTGGTTGTAGATCGTGGTCCAGTTCTCGGGGTAGAACGTGATGCGGCCGTCGGCCACGGCCTCGAGCGCCACTTCCGTGATGCTCTTGCCCGGATTGATGGTGCCTTCGGGCGCGGGCTTGCTCATAGCCACGAACCACTGGTCGGTGAGCATGGGCTCGAGCACGACGCCGGTGCGGTCGCCGCGCGGCTGCATCATCTTGTGCGGTTCGACACGGACCAGGTAGCCGTCGGCCTCGAGCTGGGCCACCACCGCCTTGCGCGCCTCGTAGCGCTCCAGGCCCTGGAACTGCTTCGGGCCGTTTTCGTTGATGTGCGCGTCGAGCGTGAAGATCACGATCAGCGGCAGGTCGTGGCGCAGGGCGCAGGCGTAGTCGTTGAAGTCGTGCGCGCCGGTGATCTTCACGCAGCCCGTGCCGAATTCAGGATCGACGAAGTCGTCGGCGATGATGGGAATGTTGCGATCGCACAGCGGCAGCTCGACCAGCTTGCCCACCAGGTGCTTGTAGCGGGCATCCTCGGGATGCACGCACAGCGCGCCGTCGGCCAGCATGGTCTCGGGGCGGGTGGTGGCGATCGTCAGGCCGCGCAGCGTGACCGTGTTGCCTTCCTTGTCGGTGATAGTCTGCGGACCGTCGACGAAGGGGTATTCGATGTGCCACATGAAGCCGTCGGTTTCCTCCGACTGCACTTCCAGGTCCGACACCGCCGTCAGCAGCTTCGGATCCCAGTTGACCAGGCGCTTGCCGCGATAGATCAGGCCCTGGCGATACATCTGCACGAAGGTCTCCACCACGCCGCGCGACATGCGCTCGTCCATGGTGAAGTATTCGCGCGGCCAGTCGGCCGAGGCGCCGAGACGGCGCACCTGGCTGGTAATGGTGTTGCCCGACTGCTCCTTCCATTCCCAGACCTTTTCCACGAAGGCTTCGCGGCCGAGGTCGTGGCGCGACACGCCCTGCGCGTCGAGCTGGCGCTCGACCACGATCTGGGTGGCGATGCCGGCGTGGTCGGTGCCGGGGATGAAGACGGTGTCGTCGCCGCCCATGCGGTGGTAGCGGATCAGGCCATCCATGATGGTCTGGTTGAACGCGTGGCCCATGTGCAGCGTGCCCGTCACGTTCGGCGGCGGGAACTGGATGCAGTAGGGTTGGCTATCCGACCCCGTTTCTACGTGGCGGCCACCGTCGAAGTAGCCCCGCTTGGCCCATACGTCGTACCAGCGCGATTCGATCTCGGCGGGCTCGAAGCTCTTGGACAGTTCCGGGGTGTCGTTCGGGGAGGAATTGGGGTCGGCAGCTTGGGTCATTACTCAGTTCCAGCAAACAGGGGCCCGACCATCTGGGCGGTCGAGCAAACCATCAATTTTAAGATGTAATGCGGTCGTGTCGGCGTGTTAGAATGCCGGGTTACTGTAAACCTTTTAGAAGTCTCTGTTTTTATTGAGAAAATCTGATCGGTTGCCAGTGTCGAATCCTGGTTCAGACGTTCGGGCCGGGTCGTGACCTCTGGTTTTTTCTGTGTTTTCCGGTGCCGCAATGGATACTGGCAAGCGTGGCAGGCCTCAGCTTCCTGGCAACAGCGCTGACCTCGCCGCCGCCAGGCAGCAGCTCGAGCCCCGGCCGCCAAGGCCGGTTCGGGCAGGCGGCGCAGTGTGGCAGGGTGCGTGTCGCAGGGCCTCGGGCCGTGCCGCCGCGCGCCGTTGCCGACACCGCGAACGCTGCGCGATTCGCGGAGCCTTCGCGCCGCGCCACGCGCGCGCCGGACGCAGGCGAGAGCCAGGCCGTCACGTCGGTCGCCGCCGCGCAGAAACTCTCGGCGTGGCCGGGCGTCAAACCCTTATAAATTGAAATCTGTCGCAAGTCAGTCTTTTGGAGTTCTCATGTCCATTGAACGCACCCTCTCGATCATCAAGCCCGACGCCGTCGCCAAGAACGTCATCGGTCAGATCGTTGCCCGTTTCGAGCAAGCCGGCCTGAAGGTCATCGCTGCCCGCCTGCAACAACTGTCGCGCGCCGACGCCGAGCGTTTCTACGCCGTGCACAGCGAGCGCCCCTTCTTCAAGGACCTGGTCGACTTCATGATCTCGGGCCCGGTGTTCGTGCAAGTGCTGGAAGGCGAAGGCGCGATTGCCAAGAACCGTGACCTGATGGGCGCCACCGACCCCAAGAAGGCCGCTCCCGGCACGATCCGCGCCGACTTCGCCGAAAGCATCGACGCCAACGCCGTGCACGGTTCGGACGCTGCCGAAACCGCCGCCGTTGAAGTGGCTTTCTTCTTCCCCGAAATCAACATCCACAGCCGTTGATTGTCGGATTCAGCTTTTCTGTCAGTCCCTGAGTCATGAGCACCATCGAACGAATCAACCTGCTGGGCATGGATGCCGGCGCCCTTGCCGACCTGGTCGGGAAGTGGGGCGGCAAGCCGTTTCGCGCCCGTCAGCTGCAACGCTGGATCCATCAGCGCGGCGCCGATTCGTTCGACGCCATGACCGACCTTGCCCGTGATTTCCGCGGGCAGCTGGCCGAAAACTGCCTGATCGAAGCGCTGCCGGTGAACACCGAGCAGCGCTCCGTCGACGGTACACGCAAGTGGCTGTTCGACGTGGGGCAGGGCAACGCCATCGAAACCGTCTTCATTCCCGAAGACGACCGCGGCACCTTGTGCATCTCCAGCCAGGCCGGCTGCGTGGTGAACTGCCGCTTCTGTTCGACCGGCCACCAGGGTTTCAACCGCAACCTGCGCACCGACGAGATCATCGGCCAGCTCTGGTTCGCCAAGCGTGCCGTCGAGGCCGATCAAGGCTCCGCGCGCCTGGCCAACGCCAAGACCGCCGAAGACACCCGCGTGATCAGCAACGTCGTGATGATGGGCATGGGCGAGCCCCTCCTGAACTACGACCAGGTGCTGCCCGCGCTGCGCCTGATGCTCGACGACAATGCCTATGGCCTGTCGCGCCGCCGCGTCACCGTGTCCACCTCCGGTGTCGTGCCGCAGATGGACCGTCTCGCGCTCGATTGCCCTGTGGCGCTGGCCGTCTCGCTGCACGCGCCCAACGATGCGCTGCGCGACGAGCTCGTGCCGCTCAACAAGAAGTACCCGCTGAAGGAACTGCTGGCCGCGTGCAATCGCTATCTCGAGCACGCGCCGCGCGACTTCATCACGTTCGAATACTGCATGCTGGATGGCGTCAACGACACCGACCAGCACGCCAAGGAACTGATCCAGATTGCGCGCCAGGTGCGCTGCAAGCTCAATCTGATTCCGTTCAATCCGTTCCCCGCCTCGGGCCTGAAGCGCTCCGCCGCCGCCCGGGTGAAGGTCTTTGCCCAACGCCTGATGGACGCCGGCATCATCACCACGGTGCGCAAGACCCGTGGCGACGACATCGACGCGGCCTGTGGCCAGCTGGCCGGCGAGGTCAAGGACCGCACGCGTATCACCGAGCGCAACGCCGCGGCTCGGTCCATTCCCATTCGACAGGTGCCCGCATGACGCAGGAAATTGCTCCAGCAGTATCGCAAGCCGCTCCCGCTCCGGGATCCGGATCGCAGGCGGCGACTGTTGGCGCAGCCCTGCGCGCGTTGCGCCTGTCCAAGGGCTGGTCGCTCGAAGAAGTGTCCGGCCGCATCAAGTTTTCGGCGCGCCAGATCGAGGCGCTCGAAGAAGAGCGCTGGGACGCGCTGCCCACCGGCGTGTCGCTGCGCGGCCTGATCCGCAACTACGCCCGCCTGCTGGGCGCCGACGGCCAGGCGATTGCCGGCTCGCTCGACGTCCAGGCGCCGGCGCCCGCGCCCGCCAAGCTGTCGCAGACGCGCGGCCTGCGCGGTGGCGATGGCCTGCCCGGCGAAGAAGACCGCTCCGGCGGCTCGTGGGGCTGGTGGGTCGTCATCCTGCTGTTGATCGCCGCCGGCGTGGGCTATGCCTTCTGGCAAGGCTGGCTTCCGCGCGAATGGCTGTCGTTCCAGTGGGTTTCCCAGTTGACCAAGTAACAACAGCGGCCCGATTCATGCAAGATCAGTCCAAGCCCTGCCAGGACACGCCGCCGCCCGAGGTGGGCGCCGCGCCGCGTCGCACTACGCGCGCCGTCCAGGTCAAGTGGGGCGAGCGCGTCGTCACCATCGGTGGCGATCACCCGGTCGTGGTGCAGTCCATGACCAACACCGACACCGCCGATCCGATCGCCACCGCGATCCAGGTCAAGGATCTGGTGCAGGCCGGTTCGGAGATGGTGCGCATCACCGTCAACACGCCGGAAGCCGCGCGCGAAGTGATCGCGATCCGCGAGCAGCTCGACCGCATGGGCGTGTCGGCGCCGCTGGTCGGCGACTTCCACTACAACGGCCACAAGCTGCTCACGCAATATCCCGACTGCGCCCAGGCGCTGTCGAAGTACCGCATCAATCCGGGCAACATGGGCGGCGGCAAGCGCCGCGACGACAACTTCGCCCAGATGATCGAAGTGGCCTGCCGCCACGACAAGCCGGTGCGCATCGGCGTCAACTGGGGCAGCCTCGATCACGAATTGATGGCGCGCAAGATGGACCAGAACAACGCCCGCAGCACGCCCTGGGAAGCCCAGGCCGTGATGCGCGACGCGCTGGTCGAGTCGGCCATCAGCAATGCGCTGCGCGCCGAAGAGCTGGGCCTGGGCGGCGACAAGATCGTGCTGTCGTGCAAGGTCAGCCATGTCCAGGACCTGATCGCGGTCTATCGCGACCTGTCCGCGCGCTGCGACTACCCGCTGCACCTGGGCCTCACCGAGGCCGGCATGGGCAGCAAGGGCATCGTGGCGTCCACCGCCGCGCTGGCCGTGCTGATGCAGCAGGGCATCGGCGACACGATCCGCATCTCGCTCACGCCCGAGCCCGGCGGCGACCGCAGCCGCGAGGCCGTGGTCGCGCAGGAAATCCTCCAGACCATGGGCCTGCGTGCCTTCACGCCCATGGTCGTGGCCTGCCCCGGTTGCGGCCGCACCAGCAGCACCTTCTTCCAGGAGCTGGCCGACAGCATCCAGACGTATCTGCGCCGCCAGATGCCGCTGTGGCGCAGCCGCTACCCCGGCGTCGAAAGCATGAACGTCGCGGTCATGGGCTGTGTGGTCAACGGGCCCGGAGAGAGCCGCCATGCCGACATCGGCATCAGCCTCCCCGGAACCGGTGAAGTGCCGGCCGCCCCGGTGTTCGTCGACGGTGAACGCACCGTCACGCTCAAGGGCGACCACATCGCCGAAGAGTTCCAGGCCATCGTCGAAGACTACGTCGCCCGCCGCTACGGCGCCGACGCCTCCCATTAAGTACAAGGACCAGGCTGCCGTGCCCGTGGCAACGGGCGATGGCGGCACGACAAAGATGACGCAAGCTTTCCAGAAAGTCTCCGCGATCCGCGGGATGAACGACCTGTTGCCCGGCCAGAGCGCCCAGTGGGAACGTTTCGAGGAAATCGTGCGCGGCTGGCTGCGCAGCTACGGCTACCGCAACGTCCGCACGCCGGTGCTGGAGCACACCCGCCTGTTCGCCCGCGGCATCGGCGAGGTGACCGACATCGTCGAGAAAGAGATGTACACCTTCAACGATGCGTTGAACGGCGACCAGCTCACGATGCGCCCCGAAATGACGGCCGGCATCGTGCGCGCCTCGATCGAGCACAACCTGCTCTACGATCGGCCGCACCGCGTCTACTCGATCGGTCCGGTGTTCCGCCACGAGCGCCCGCAGCGCGGCCGCTATCGCCAGTTCCACCAGATCGACGTCGAGGCGCTGGGCTTTGCCGGCCCCGACGTGGATGCCGAGCTGATCGTCATGCTGGCCCGCCTCTGGAAGATGCTGGGCCTGACCGACATCCGCCTCGAGCTCAATTCGCTGGGTCAGCCGGCCGAACGCGCCGCGCACCGCGCCGCGCTGATCGCCCACCTCGAAAAGCACGTCGACATCCTCGATGAAGACGGCAAGCGCCGGCTCTACACCAACCCGCTGCGCGTGCTCGACACCAAGAATCCGGCCATGCAGGAAATGGCGGACAGCGCGCCGCGCCTGTTCGACTTCCTGGGCGACGAGTCGCGTGCGCACTTCGACGGCCTGTGCCAGCGCCTGACCGACGCGGGCATCGAATACCGCCTCAATCCGCGCCTGGTGCGCGGCCTGGATTACTACAACCTCACCGTGTTCGAGTGGGTCACCGACCGGCTCGGCTCCCAGGGCACCGTCTGCGGCGGTGGTCGCTACGACGGCCTGGTCGAGCTGCTGGGCGGCAAGGCCGCGCCCGCGGTGGGCTTCGCCATCGGCGTCGAGCGCCTGCTCGACCTCTGGGAACAGACCGTGCCGGCCCAGGCCGTGCCGGAGTGCGAGGTGTACGTGGTGCACCAGGGCGAGGCCGCTCAGCGCCTGGCCGCGCGCGTGGGCGAAGACCTGCGCGACGCCGGCTTCGACGTGGTCGTGCATGCCGGCGCAAGCAGTTTCAAGGCGCAATTCAAGCGGGCCGATGCCAGCGGCGCGCGCGTTGCGGTTATTCTTGGCGACGACGAAGTGGCCAACCAGAGCGCCAGCGTCAAATACCTGCGCGGTGTCGCCGAGGGCGATGCCGCCCAGCAACAGGTGGCGCTCGCACAGTTGGCTGAAGTTTTGAAATCCAAGGGTTAGCATGGCATACGATCTCGAAGAACAGGAAAAACTCGACGCAATCAAGGCATGGTGGGCTCGCTGGGGCACCTTGCTGCTCGGCGTCGCCACCGTGATCGTGCTGGCCTGGGGCGGCCATTCCGGCTGGAAGGCCTACCAGGGCTATGAAGCCAACAAGGCGATGGGTTACTTCGAAGCGCTCGAAGACGCGGCCCGCCTGGGCGGCGCCGACTCGGCCGGCCGCATCAAGGCCGCCGCCGACACGCTGCGCAAAGATTACCCGGCCACCGGCTACGCCGGCCGCGGCGCGCTCGTCGCCGCCACCGCGCTCGCCGCCCAGAAAGACACCGACGGCGCACGCGAACAGCTCGAATGGCTGGCCGCCCAAGATAAGCAGCCCGGCCTGCAGCCCGTGGCGCGCCTGCGCCTGGCCGGCCTGCTGCTCGATCAGAAGCAGTACGACGCCGCGCTGGCCCAGCTCAACAACCCGCCGGCATCGTTCGCCGCGCTCTACGCCGACCGCCGCGGCGACATCCTGGCCGCGCAGGGCAAGCGCGACGAGGCCCGTACCGCGTGGCAGCAGGCCGTCGACGGCCTCGGCACCGCCAATCCCCTCACGCAAGCCGTACAACTGAAGCTCGATGCTTTGACCGGAGCCTGACAAGTGATGCGTAATTCCCGTCCTGGCCGCCAGCTGTGGCGCGGCGCCGTCGTGTTGAGCAGTGTGCTGGCCCTGAGCGCGTGCTCGTGGTTCTCGAAAGACGACGACCGCTATGCGCCCGCGCCCCTCACCGACTACGCGCCGGCGATGTCCGTGCGCGCCGTGTGGTCCCAATCGATCGGCAGCGGTTCCGGCCTGGGCTTCGCGCCCACGGTCATCGGCGATGCGATCTACGCCGCCACCCCGGATGGCTCGGTCGGCAAGTTCGACCTGCAGAGCGGCCGCGTGATCTGGAAGAGCAAGGCCGAGTCCAAGCTGTCGGCCGGCGTCGGCTCCGACGGCACCACCACCGCCGTGGCCACGCCCTCGGGCGAGGTCATCGCGTTCGACGACACCGGCAAGATCAAGTGGCGCGCCAAGGCCACCAGCGACGTCGAGATCCCGCCTGCGGTGGGCTACGGCGTCGTCGTGGTGCGCAGCGGCGACTACCGCATCCAGGCCTTCGACGCCCAGAGCGGCAACCGGCTCTGGAGCCTGCAGCGTCCGGGTCCGGCGCTGGCCCTGCGCAGCGCTGCCCAGATGGTCATGGCCGAAGGCCTCGCCATCACCGGCCTGCCCGGCGGCAAGATGCTGGCCATCAACGTCGCCTCGGGCAACGTCCAGTGGGAAGGCACCGTCGCCACGCCCAAGGGCGCCAGCGACCTCGAACGCCTGACCGACGTGGTCGGCGCGCCGCGCCTCGCGGGCCCGCTGCTGTGCGCGGTGGCCTACCAGGGCCGCATCGTGTGCTTCGACGTGACCCAGGGCGGCCGCCCGCTGTGGGCCAAGGATTTCTCCAGCTCGAGCGGCATGATGGTCGACGACCGTAACGCCTACGCCCCCGACCAGAGTGGCATCGTCAGCGCCTTCGCGCTCGACAATGGCAACAACGTCTGGAAGCAGGCGGGCCTGAAGAACCGTAAACTGACCTCGCCGGCCATCCTGGGCAGCGCGGTCGCCGTCGGCGACTACGACGGCTACGTCCACTTCCTGTCGCGCAGCGACGGCCGCCTGATGGCGCGCCTGTCGGTGGGCGGCGGCGCAGTGGTATCGCCGCCCCAGTCCACGCAACAAGGCGTGGTGGTCCAGACCGGTAACGGCAATCTGGTCCTCATCGGCACCAACTAATTTCTAATCAGTCTTACACCGTGGCTTTCAAACCTGTCGTTGCCCTGGTCGGCCGCCCCAATGTGGGCAAGTCGACCCTCTTCAACCGCCTCACGCGCTCCCGCGCGGCGTTGGTGGCCGACTATTCCGGCCTGACCCGCGACCGGCACTACGGCGAGGGCAGGGTTGGCGACACGCCTTTCATCGTGGTCGACACCGGCGGTTTCGAACCGGTCGCCAAGGATGGCATCCTGGCCGAGATGGCGCGCCAGACGCGCCAGGCCATCGCCGAAGCCGACGTGGTGGTGTTCCTGGTCGATGCCCGTGCCGGCGTCAACGCCCACGACCACGAGATCGCCCGGCTGCTGCGCAAGTCCGGCCAGCAGCGCGTGCTGCTCGCCGTGAACAAGGCGGAAGGCATGAGCGAGGGCAAGGCCACGACCGAGTTCCACGAGCTCGGCCTGGGCGAGCCGCATCCGATCTCGGCCGCGCATGGCGACGGCATCGTCGACCTGATCGAAACGGCGCTGGCCGACCTGGTCGACCCCGCGCCCGAAGACGAGGCCGAGCAGGAGGCCGCGCACGACCACCGCATCAAGCTGGCCATCGTGGGCCGCCCCAACGTCGGCAAGTCCACGCTGATCAACACGCTGATGGGCGAAGAGCGCGTGATCGCCTTCGACATGCCCGGCACCACGCGTGATGCCATCGAGATCGACTTCGATCGCGATGGCCGCAAGTACACGCTGATCGACACCGCCGGCCTGCGCAAGCGCGGCAAGGTGTTCGAGGCCATCGAGAAGTTCTCGGTCATCAAGACCCTGCAGGCCATCGAGGCCTGCAACGTGGTGCTGCTGATGATCGACGCGCAGACCGAGGTCTCCGAACAGGACGCGCACATCGCCGGCTTCGTGCTCGAAACCGGCCGTGCGGTGGTGGTGGCCATCAACAAATGGGATGGCCTCGACGACGACCAGCGCGAGCGCATCGAGCGCGAGTTCCAGCGCAAGCTGCGCTTCCTGTCGTTTGCACGCGTGCACACCATCTCGGCGCTCAAGGGCCAGGGCATCCGCCCGCTGCTGAAGTCGGTCAATGCCGCCCATGCCGCGGCCTTTGCCGATCTCTCCACGCCCAAGCTCACGCGCGAGCTGCAGGCCGCCGTCGAGCAGCAGCAGCCCCCGCGCAAGGGCATCTTCCGTCCCAAGATGCGCTATGCGCACCAGGGCGGCCAGAACCCGCCGCTCGTGGTCATCCACGGCAACGCGCTCGACGCCATTCCCGATTCCTATCGCCGCTACCTCGAAACGCGTTTCCGCAACGCCTTCGACCTGGCCGGCACGCCGCTGCGCATCGAATTCAAGTCTTCGCGCAACCCCTACGCCGAGGATAAGTAAATGTCCCGCTACTGGAGCCCCATCGTCGGGGCGCTCAGTCCGTATGTGCCGGGCGAGCAGCCCAAGCTGCTCGACCTCGTCAAGCTCAACACCAACGAAAATCCGTATGGCCCGTCGCCCAAGGCGATCGAGGCCATCCGCGCCGCCACGGGCGACACGCTGCGCCTCTATCCCGATCCGGCCTCCGACCGTCTGCGCGAGGCCATCGCCACGCAGGCAGGCCACGGCATCACCGCCGGCCATGTGTTCGTGGGCAACGGCTCCGACGAAGTGCTGGCGCACGTGTTCCAGGCGCTGCTCAAGCACGACGGCCGCAAGCTGCTGTTTCCGGACATCAGCTACAGCTTCTATCCGGTCTACTGCGGCCTGTATGGCGTCGAGCACGAAACCGTCGCGCTCACCGACGACTTCCGCATCGCCCCCGAGGATTACCTGCGCACGGGCGACGCGGCCGCGGGCGGCATCATCTTCCCGAATCCCAACGCGCCCACCGGCCGCGCGCTGCCGCTGGCCGACGTCGAACGCGTCGTCGCGGGCAACCCGCAGTGCGTGGTCGTGATCGACGAGGCCTACGTCGACTTCGGCGCCGAGAGCGCCGTCGCGCTGGTCGCGCGTCACGCCAACCTGCTGGTGATCCAGACGCTGTCGAAGTCGCGTTCGCTGGCCGGCCTGCGCGTCGGTTTCGCGATCGGCCATCCCGATCTGATCGACGGCCTGAACCGCGTGAAGGACAGCTTCAACTCCTATCCGATCGACCGCCTCGCGGCCGCCGGTGCCGAGGCTGCGATGCTGGACCAGCCGTACTTCGAGCAGACCTGCCGCGCCATCATCGCCACGCGCGACCAGCTCACCGCGGACCTGCAGGCGCTCGGCTTCGAGGTGCTGCCGTCGGCCGCCAATTTCGTGTTTGCGCGACATCCTTCGCACGATGGCGCAAAGCTCGCGGCAGCGCTGCGCGAACGCGCTATTATCGTTCGTCATTTCCGCCATGCGCGCATCGATCAATTCCTGCGCATCACGGTGGGAACCAATGATCAATGTGCCCGTCTCATCACGGGCCTGAAGGCGATTTTTTCATCGTGACGCCCTCGGGGAAAATCTGAAAACTCTGGTGGCATCTTGCCCGGGCAGCCAAGTAGCACCGCCCGGGAAAACCCTGTAGAGTACAGATTTCGGCGTCCGCCACCACCACTCAATAACAAATGGAGCCTGGCCAATGAGCAATAAAGGGCAAACTTTGCAAGACCCGTTTCTGAACACGCTGCGCAAGGAACACGTGCCCGTGTCGATCTATCTGGTCAACGGGATCAAGCTTCAGGGGCAGATCGAATCCTTCGACCAATACGTGGTGCTGCTGCGTAACACCGTCACCCAGATGGTCTACAAGCATGCGATTTCGACCGTCGTTCCGGCTCGCGCCGTCAATTTCCAGGTGGAAGTTCCCGCTGAATAAACCGCTTATTGCTCCGGCAGTACCTCCTGTTGCCCGCCGCACTTCACGTGCCGGCGGGCATTTTCGCTTTGGCCTCGATATGGTGCATGTATGCGTGCCCTGATTATCAGTGTGGATCTGGGCAGTCCCGATCATCTTGCCCATGCCGAAGAATTCCAGATGCTGGCCGATGGCGCCGGCGCGGAAATCGTCGGCACGCTCAACGCGCGGCGTGACCGCCCCGACGCAAAATTCTTCATCGGCTCCGGCAAGGTGGAGGAGGGCGTCGCGATGGCGGGTGCCCTGTTGGCCGACATCGTGCTGTTCGACCAGCCGCTGTCGCCGGCGCAGCAGCGCAACCTCGAACGCGAATTCAATCTGCGCGTGGTCGACCGCGTTGCGCTGATCCTCGACATCTTCGCGCTGCGCGCCAAGAGCCACGAGGGCAAGCTGCAGGTCGAGCTCGCACAGCTGCAGCATCTGTCGACGCGCCTGACGCGTCTGTGGTCTCACCTGGAGCGTCAGCGCGGCGGTATCGGCATGCGCGGGCCGGGCGAATCGCAGCTCGAAATGGACCGCCGCATGATCGGCGCCAAGGTGAAGGTGCTGCGCGAACGTCTCGACCGTGTCGAGCGCCAGCGCGTCACCCAGCGCCGTGCGCGTGCGCGCGGCGGTGCGCTGTCGGTGTCGCTGGTGGGCTACACCAACGCCGGCAAGTCCACGCTGTTCAACTCGCTCACGCGGGCCGGCGCCTATGCGGCCGACCAGCTCTTCGCCACGCTCGACACGACCACGCGCCGGCTCTGGATCGAAGGGGCGGGCTCGGTGGCGATCTCGGATACGGTGGGATTCATCCGCGATCTGCCGCCCAACCTGATCGCGGCCTTCCGCGCCACGCTCGAAGAAACCGTGCATGCCGACCTGCTGCTGCATGTGGTGGATGCATCGAGCCCGCAGCGCGATGAGCAGGTATTGGAAGTGCAGAAGGTGCTCGAGGAAATCGGCGCTGCCGCGATTCCCACCATTCTGGTATATAACAAGATCGACCGCCTCGACCTGCCTGCGCGGGTAGAGCGCGATGCCCATGGTACGATTGCGCGAGTATTCGTAAGCGCTACCGAGCGCGCCGGTCTGGATGCGTTGCGCGGGGCAATTGCAGAGACCGGACAGATTGCGGGAAACAATGCCTCGAATCAACAAACTCTTCAATCTGAATGATCCCGGCTGGGGTCGTGGTAACAACAATGGCTCCGAGCCGCCCAAGCAGCGGCCCCAGGGCAATGGAGACGGTCCGCCCGACCTCGACGAGGTCTGGCGCGATTTCAATAATCGTCTCGGCTCGCTGTTCGGACGCAAAGGCGGCGGTGGCAACAACCGCCCCAATGCGCCGCGCGGCGGCATGACGCCGCCGTCGCCGCGAGGTGCCCGCATCGGACTGGGAGTGATCGCCCTGGTCGGCGTGGGCCTGTGGCTCGCCAGCGGCTTCTTCATCGTCCAGGAAGGCCAGGTGGCCGTGGTCACCCAGTTCGGCAAATACAAGAGCACGGCGCCGGCGGGTTTCCAGTGGCGCATGCCGTATCCCATCCAGGCCCATGAAATGGTCAACGTGTCGCAGCTGCGCACGTTCGAAGTGGGCTTCCGGGGCGGTTCGCGCAACAAGGTCCTGCCCGAAGCGCTGATGCTCACCACCGACGAAAACATCGTCGACATGCAGTTCGTGGTGCAGTACCGCCTGCGTGCCGATGGCGCGCCCGACTACCTCTTCAAGATGCGCGACCCGGACGACGCCGTGCGTCAGGCCGCCGAAACCGCCATGCGCGAAATCGTCGGCAAGAAGCCGATGGACTTCGTGCTGTACGAAGGCCGTACCGAAGTGGCCGGCGAAGTGCAGGCGCTGATGCAGCAGATTCTCGACCGCTACCAGGCTGGCATCCAGATCAGCACCGTGGCGATCCAGAACGTGCAGCCGCCCGAGCAGGTCCAGGCCGCGTTCGACGACGCCGTCAAGGCAGGCCAGGATCGCGAGCGCCAGATCAACGAAGGCCAGGCCTACGCCAATCAGGTCGTGCCGCTCGCCAGCGGCCAGGCGTCGCGCATGCTCGAGCAGGCCGAGGGCTACAAGGCCAAGGTCATCGGCGATGCGCAGGGTAATGCCGCGCGCTTCACGTCGATCCTCGGCGAGTACGAAAAGGCGCCGCAGGTCATGCGCGAGCGTCTCTACCTCGAAACCATGCAGGAGATCTTCACGCGCGCCAGCAAGGTCATGGTCGACACGCAGAACGGCAACCAGCTGATGTATCTGCCGCTCGACAAGATCATGCAGCAGACCGCGCAGGATGCGGGTCGTCCCCAAGGCAGCAATCTGAGCCTGCCGGGCGCGAACCAGCCCGCCATTCCGCCCGCGCCGTCGCGCACCCCGGGGTCGGCAAACAATGCCGGCAACAGCAGCAACACCGGCAACACGCTGACGCGCGATCGCGTGCTGTCCCGCTAATCCCGAGGAGCCCTGACTATGCAACGTCTCATGCCTTACCTGGTCGGCCTTCTCATCATCCTGGCCGTCCTGTCTTCCTGCGTGTTCGTCGTGCGCGAGCGCGACTACGCGCTGGTGTTCTCGCTCGGTGAAGTCCGTACCGTCATCAACGAGCCGGGTCTGTACTTCAAGGCGCCGCCGCCGTTCCAGAACGTCGTCACGCTCGACAAGCGCATCCTCACCATCGAATCGACCGATGCCGAGCGCATCCAGACTTCCGAAAAGAAGAACCTGCTGATCGATTCGTACGTGAAGTGGCGCATCGCCGATCCGCGTCTGTACTACGTCACCTTCGGCGGCAACGAGCGCGCCGCCCAGGAGCGTCTGCAGGCCCAGATCCGCGACGCGCTGAACGCCTCGGTCAACGTGCGTACCGTGAAGGACGTCGTCTCTGCCGAGCGCGACAAGGTCATGGCCGAAATCCTGACCAACGTCGCCAAGCGTGCCGAGCCGCTCGGCGTGCAGGTGGTGGATGTGCGCCTGCGCCGCATCGAGTTTGCGCCCGAGATTTCCGAGTCGGTCTATCGCCGCATGGAAGCCGAGCGTACGCGCGTCGCCAACGAGCTGCGCTCGATCGGTGCCGCCGAAAGCGAGAAGATCCGCGCCGAAGCCGATCGCCAGCGTGAAGTGATCGTGGCGCAGGCCTATGCGCGCGCCCAGAGCGTGATGGGTCAGGGCGATGCCGAGGCGGGTGGCATCTACGCCCAGGCCTTCGGCAAGAACCCCGAGTTCTACACGTTCTACAAGAGCCTCGAGGGCTACCGCGCCGCGTTCTCCAAAACCGGGGACGTGCTCGTGGTCGACCCGAGCTCCGACTTCTTCCAGTTCTTCAAGAATCCCACGCCCGCCGCGGCCGGGGCCAAGTAAGAACCGGCAGGGCCGGAATATGCGGATCGGGCGCCTGCGGGCGCCCGATCCGCATCCGCACGCGGGTGGGATTCAGGCTAGGAGGTTCGGGCCGATCCATGTACAATACCCCGTAAGCTAGAAATAATTCCGCAACGGCTGAGCGGGCTTACGCCCCCTCAGCCGTTTTTCGTTTGGGCGACGCTTTCGCGATTTCCGAAGGCGTCAATCAGGTAAAGAATTTCATGGGTAACTGGTTGCTGCCCGAGGGGCTGGCAGATGTCTTGCCGGCCGAGGCCCGGCGCATCGAAGAGTTGCGACGCGAACTGCTCGACCTATACCGTACTTACGGTTTCGAGTTGGTGGCGCCGCCGCTGGTTGAATACATCGATTCCCTGCTGTCGGGTACCGGCAGCGATCTGGGGTTGTATACCTGCAAGCTGGTGGATCAGCTGTCGGGGCGCACGCTGGGCGTACGCGCCGACATGACCACCCAGGTCACCCGCATCGATGCGCATTTGCTCAACCGTGCCGGCGTCACGCGGCTCTGTTACTGCGGCACCGTGCTGCATGCCCGCCCGGCCGACCTGCTGTCGAGCCGCGAGCTGCTGCAGATCGGCGCCGAGATCTACGGTCACGCGGGCTTCGAAGCCGACCTCGAAATCATCAACTTGGTGCTCGAAACGGTAGGCATCGCCGGTGTGCGCGCGCCGCGCCTCGAACTCAGCCACTCCGGCGTGGTCAAGGCGCTGTTCGACACCGACCCGGCCGCCGTCACGCGGGCCGACGAAATCATTCTGCTGCTGCGCGAAAAAGACGTCGCCGGGCTCAAGGCGCTGAACCAGGCCGAGCCGGCATTGCGTCCCGAAACGCAGCAGGCCCTGCGGGCGCTGGCCGAGCTGTACGGCGGCGCCGAGGTGATCGAAGAGGCGCGTCGCCTGCTGCCGGCCTCGCCGGTGCTGGCCGCCGCGCTCGACGATCTGCAGGCCGTGGTCGATGCGCTGCCGAACGTCGCGCTCGGCATCGACCTGGCCGACGTGGGTGGCTACGGCTATCACTCCGGCGTCACCTTCGCGCTCTATGCCGAGGGCTGGCACGATGCATTGGTGCGCGGCGGTCGCTACGACGACGTCAGCCGCGCATTCGGCCGGGCTCGCCCGGCCACGGGCTTCAGCCTGGATCTGCGCAAGCTCGCAGCCGGGCTGGCGCCGGCGGAACCCGGGCGCGCCGTGCGCGCGCCGTGGGGGCAGGACCCCGCCCTGATCGATGCGGTGCGCGCACTGCGCCGGTCGGGCGAAATCGTCGTCCAGGTGTTGCCCGGCCACGAGCAAGACCAGGACGAATACGTTTGCGATCGCGAGCTGGTGCTGAAAGACGGCACCTGGACGGTCAAGACGCTGTGACTAACTCCCTCCCGTTCGTGGGAGGGCCGCGGGGAGATTTCCGGATTTCCCGAGAAACTCGATATCTGATTCGTACAATGAGCAAGAACGTAGTGGTTATCGGCACCCAATGGGGTGACGAGGGCAAGGGCAAGATCGTCGACTGGCTGGCAGAGTCCGTCCAGGGCGTGGTCCGCTTCCAGGGCGGTCACAACGCCGGCCATACGCTGTGGATCAACGGCCAGAAGACCATCCTGCGTCTGATCCCTTCGGGCATCATGCATCCCGGCGTGACGTGCTACATCGGCAACGGTGTGGTGCTGTCGCCCGAGGCCCTGCTCAAGGAAATCGAAGAGCTCGAGGCCGCCGGTCTCGATGTGCGCTCGCGTCTGCAGGTCTCCGAGATCTGCCCGCTGATCCTGCCGTACCACGTCGCCGTCGACAAGGCGCGCGAGGCCCGCAAGGGCGAGGGCAAGATCGGCACGACCGGCCGCGGCATCGGTCCCGCCTACGAAGACAAGGTCGCGCGCCGTGCGCTGCGCGTCCAGGATCTCTTCAATCCCAGCCTGTTCGACGAAAAGCTCGAAGAGCTGCTCGACTATCACAACTTCGTGCTGACCCAGTACCTGGGCGCCGAAGCCGTGTCGGCCAACGAAGTGCGCGACCAGGCCATGGCGCTCGCCCCGGCCATCGCCCCGATGGTGCGCGACGTCTCCAGCAACCTGTTCCTGGCCCAGCAGCAAGGCGCCAGCCTGCTGTTCGAAGGCGCCCAGGGCGCGCTGCTCGACGTCGACCACGGCACCTACCCGTTCGTCACCAGCAGCAACTGCGTGGCGGGCGCGGCCTCGGCCGGCGCCGGCGTCGGTCCGCAGTCGCTGAACTATGTGCTCGGCATCACCAAGGCCTACACCACCCGCGTCGGCTCGGGCCCGTTCCCGACCGAGCTGGTCGACGAAATCGGCACCCGCCTGGCCACCATCGGCAAGGAATTCGGTTCGGTCACCGGCCGTCCGCGCCGCTGCGGCTGGTTCGACGGCGCCGCGCTCAAGCGCTCGGTGCGCCTGAACGGCATCTCGGGCCTGTGCATCACCAAGCTCGACGTGCTCGACGGCCTCGAAACCATCCAGCTCGGCGTCGGCTATCGCGTCAACGGCGAGTTCCGCGACGTGCTGCCCTACGGCGCCCACGCCGTGGCCCAGGCCCAGCCCGTGCTCGAAGAGCTGCCCGGCTGGTCCGAGTCCACCGTCGGCATCACCGAATACGCCAAGCTGCCCGCCAACGCGCGCCGCTACCTGGAGCGTGTGGCCGAAGTCTGCGGCGTGCCGATCGACCTGGTCTCGACCGGTCCCGACCGCAACGAAACCATCGTGCTGCGCCACCCCTTCAAGGGCTGAGCCAGCACCCCGGGCCGGGCGCCAGCGCGCCCGGTTTTTCAACCGCCCCGGCCCGGGTTATGATTCGCCAGGCCGCCGCAGGGTCACCTGCCGGCGGCCTTTTCGTATTTATTTGCAGGAGATGATCCCCCATGAGCTCGCCAAACAGCGACGACAGCCATCTGTGGGTGAACTGGGATGAATATCACCGCCTGATCGAGCGCCTGTCCCTGCAGGTGTTCGAGTCCGGCTGGCAGTTCGACCAGATTCTGTGCCTGGCCCGCGGCGGTGTGCGGGTCGGCGACGTGATGTCCCGGATCTTCGACGTGCCGCTCGGCATTCTCGCCACGAGCAGCTACCGCGAAGCGGCCGGCACCAAGCAAGGTGATCTCGATATCGCCCAGTTCATCACCATCACGCGCGGCTCCCTGCAGGGCCGGGTGTTGCTGGTTGACGACATGGTCGACACCGGCAAGACCTTCATGAAGGTCCACGACCATCTGAAGAACCAGTTCCCCGCGATCACCGAACTGCGCAGCGCAGTGCTGTGGTGGAAGGGGCATTCGCAGGCCACGCCCGATTATTACGTCGACAAGCTGCCGATGAATCCCTGGATTCACCAGCCTTTCGAGGATTACGACAGCCTGCGGCCGCACCAGCTCGAAGCCTGGATCCGCAAGGGTTCGCGCTGAGCGGGCAGGGTGGCGGGCAGCGGGGCCGGGATTCCGGCCCTGTTTTCAGCCGCCCGTTTTCTGGCCTGCGTTCTTGCCCTCCATCTCCGGCTTGCGGGGATGGCCGGCCGGTAGCGGTCGGCGTGCCGGAGCGAGCCCCTGGCCCGGTGCGCGCGAGTGTCGCGCCGGCCTGACGCCCCTGCGGGCCCCAGGGTGCGGCGCTGGTCATTTTCGGCGCCGCCATGCTAGAATCGCTGGTTATCGCTAAACCGAACCTGTGTTTTTGCCTTGCCGAGGGTTTATTTGAGTAACCCCTTACGGATGGGCGATGGGTCCAGACGCTTGTTGCGGCTGGTCTGAATCGGGAAAAAGTCTGGCGCTTGCAAGTCTCTTGTGCGCCGGGCCACCCGGTCGGGATGCGCTGCCAACGGCGGCGCGATCGACCAGCCAGGGCCAGGTTTGTCATCAACGTAGTTACTCAAGACCACTGAATTTATGCCTATCGTTCGACTGAAGGAAAACGAACCGTTTGAAGCCGCCCTGCGCCGCTTCAAGCGCACCATCGAAAAAACCGGCTTGCTCACCGAACTGCGTTCGCGCGAGTTCTACGAGAAGCCCACGGCTGAGCGCAAGCGCAAGCACGCCGCCGCGGTGAAGCGCCACTACAAGCGGATTCGTAGCCAGCAACTGCCCCCGCGCCTGTATTGATATCTGATTCCCGAATCTATTGATTCCAGAATCATTCATTCAGGATTTGCTCGCCCGGGTCGACGTTGTAGACGTCGTCGGGCGATATGTGCAGTTGCGCAAGGGTGGGGCCAATCTTCTTGGCCTCTGTCCGTTTCATAACGAGAAAAGCCCTTCCTTCACCGTCAGCCCGACGAAGCAGTTCTATCACTGCTTCGGCTGCGGAGCCCATGGCAGCGCCATCACTTTCCTGATGGAGCACACGGGCGCAAGTTTCCCCGAAGCCGTGCGTACCCTCGCCGGCTCCGCGGGAATGACGGTCCCCGAAGAAACAACACGCAGTCCGCGCCAGCGCGCAGAATCCGCTCGCCGTCAGGCCGAGGTTTCGCGCCATACACAGGTGCTGGATGCCGCACAGGCGCAGTATCTGCGGCTGTTGCGCGGCTCGCCGCAAGCGATCGCCTATCTGAAGCAGCGTGGCCTCACGGGTGAGGTGGCACGCAACTTCGGCCTGGGCTGGTCTGGCACCGATCGCCATGGCCTGTCGCAGGTCTTCGAGAACTACGACGATCCCATCCTGGTCGAGTCCGGGCTGGTGATCGAATCCGAAGACGGCCGCCGCTACGATCGCTTCCGCGAACGCATCATGTTCCCGATCCGCAACACGCGTGGCGCGTTGATCGGGTTCGGCGGGCGCATCATCGGCAAGGGCGAGCCGAAGTATCTGAACTCCCCCGAAACCCCGGTCTTCTCGAAGGGGCAAGAGCTCTACGGCCTGTGGGAAGGCCGCCAGGCCATCCGTCAGGAAGGCATGGTGATCGTGGTCGAAGGCTACATGGACGTGGTCGGCCTGGCGCAGCTGGGCATCGGCAATGCCGTCGCCACGCTCGGCACCTCGACCACGCCGGACCACGTCAAGAAGCTGCTGCGGGCGAGCGACAAGGTCATCTTCAGCTTCGACGGCGACAAGGCCGGGCGGCGTGCCGCGTGGCGCGCGCTGCAGGCCTGCCTGCCGGCGCTGCGCGACGACATCGCGATCCGCTTCCTGTTCCTGCCCGCCGAGCACGATCCCGATTCCTACGTGCGCGAGTTCGGTGGCGAGGCATTCCGCGAGCAGCTCGGCCAGGCGGCCGCGCTGTCGCGCTTCCTGCTCGACGAACTCTCGTCGCACCACAACCTCGACGAGGCCGAAGGGCGGGCGAGCTGCCTGCACGAGGCCAAGCCGCTGCTCTACCAGATCCCCGAGTGCGGCCTGCGCACCCAGATCGAGCGCGAGATGGCCCGCCTGGTGCAGCTCACGCCCGAGGAAATGGCTGCCGCGATGGCCACGTTCACGGCCCAGATGCAGGCCCAGGCCGCGGCGCGCCAGGCGGTGGCTGCCGGTGCGGCGCCCGCGCCTGCTGCTGCGAGCGGCGCACGGCCGGCCGCGGCGGCGGGGGCCGCGCCCGCGGGCGAGGCCGCCGGCGGCGACGACGGCGCGCCGCCCGACTGGGGCTACGAGCCCATGGGCGATGACGAGCCCGATCTCTACGCCATGGGCATCGAGCCCGCTGGCGAGTCCGTCGCGCCGCCCTGGGGCGGCGAGGAGGGCGGCGGCTGGAAGTCCAAAGGCGACTGGAAGCCCAAGGGCGAATGGAAACCCAAGGGGGAGTGGAAGGGCAAGGGCAAGGGCGACTGGAAGGGGCGTCGCGACGATGGCCCGGGCGGCTACGAGGGCAAGCGGGTGATGCCATCGCTGGCACGGCGCCTGTTGTGCCTGCTGCTCGCGCATCCCGAGCTGGTCGACTCGATGGGCGACCAGCAGCTTGAAGTCATCGACCACGGCCCCCACCTAGGACTGGTACGAGACCTGATCATGCTGGCCAAATCCAGCGGGGCGCGCCACGTGGGCGCGCTGATGGAGGCGGCCGACAGCGATTCGGACCTGTATGTTGCGCTCAAGGGCCTGCGGGCCGACGTGCTGGCCCAGGAGGATCTGCCCGATCCGCAGACCGAGTGGGACGACGCGCTGCGGCGCATCGAGTTCGACGCGGTGCGGGTGGAGATGGCGAAACTGGCCCAGAGCGGGGTCAGCGACGACGTGTCGCGGCAGCGTTACCTGGAACTGTCGGCCCGTTTGACTGTCTTAAAAGCTGCTGGGTTACGTTGAAATTGCGGTAACATCGAGGGTTTCGTCTTTTGGGTTTGTGTCGGCTTGTGCCAGCGCGGGCGACCAGGGCGAATCCATCGCGGAATTCGGGGCACGACCCCCAGTTTTGGCGCCGTCCATCCAACAATGGCCGGCTGCAATGCGGTAATCGGAACAATCCCGGCGTCGCAGCGCTTGCCCCACGGCAACAGTCGCTCCGCCGGGCCGGTTCCGGTGTCCCGTTGCCAAGGGCGGCGTGGGCCGCGCATTCATGACCGGCCGCCGGCGCAAGCGGGGCGGCAGGTAACAAATGCCAATATTTTTATAAGGTTGGGCGATTTTCCACTGCCGAGGTGCGATACTCGGTGATGCGAACCTGTTTTAACGATCGGTCATGAGCATGACGGCGTGCCGCAAATTGCGCGGCGGTCATGGTCATGGCCTTTTGCGGTTTGCGTTGGGAAGTCGTCTTGCCGGGCCGGCTCACGCCGGTCGGAACGTATGTAGCAAGCAGGTGGTGGGTCGCGCAGTCGGCGACCGCGCCGCTGGGCATCTCGGCAGGTGTTGTGTCTGTAGGCAGCGAGGGGAATCCCCACATGCTAGCCCGGCCTGAACCAGGCATGACAGCACCTCCGGATATCCGGGGCGACGGTCGTCGATGAAATCGCGACACGCGCGCGCAACTGGGCATATTGCCAGATCAGGGGCGCCGCGGGGTTCGAAGCCAGTTTCGCGGCCAACGCGAATGCGCGGTTTCAGCAAGGCCCACCCGTTTTACCCGAGCATGTGCCGGCAGGCGCGCGCCCGGTGCAATAACCCCAAACAGGGTTGCGACGACCACGGAAGCGACTATGACCAAAACCACAGGCAAATCCACCACTGCAATCGATGCGGCTGACGCCCAATCCCAGACGGCCAAGAAGCGCGTCGTGAGCATGGCGGCGGAAAAAGCCCCTGCCAAGACGGCAGTCAAGGTGGCCAAGACTGCAACCAAGACGGCCGCCAAGAAGGCGCCCGCCAAGACGGCTGCTGCGGCCGGTGAGAAGGTCACCAAGGCCCGCGCCAAGAAGGCCGAAGACAAGCTGGCCGATCTGGTCGGCGGCGGCGCCCGTGCGGCCGTGCCGAGCGGCCGCCGCCCCGGTCGTCCGGCCAAGAACGCCAACAACGACAGCGATTCCTTCGACGATCCGATGGACGGCGAAGGCGAAGTCGTGCCTGATTTCAAGCCCGCCAAGCGCGGCGGCAAGCGCGGCAAGGGCGATCCGAAGGATCTGATCGCTCGCGGCCCCGTCACGCCCGAAGAATACGAAGCGCGCCGCAACCGCCTCAAGCAGCTGATCAAGCTGGGCAAGGATCGCGGCTACCTGACCTACGGCGAAATCAACGACCATCTGCCTGACGACCTGGTCGACGCCGAAGCCATCGACGGCATCATCAGCACCTTCAGCGACATGGGCATCTCGGTCTACGACCAGGCCCCCGACGCCGAAACGCTGCTGATGAGCGAGAACGCGCCGGTTGCGTCCAACGACGACGACGTCGAGGACGAAGCCGAAGCCGCGCTCACCACCGTGGATTCGGATTTCGGCCGCACCACCGACCCGGTCCGCATGTACATGCGCGAAATGGGTTCGGTCGAGCTGCTGACCCGCGAAGGCGAAATCGAGATCGCCAAGCGCATCGAGGACGGCCTCAAGCACATGGTCATGGCCATCTCGGCGTGTCCGACCACCATCAACGAGATCCTCGCCCACGCCACCCGCGTGCGCGAAGGCCAGGCGCAGATCGACGAAGTGGTCGACGGCCTGGTCGATCCGGAAGATGGTGAGGAATACGCGGGCGCCGGCGTGAGCGCCGATGAAGACGAAGGCGATGACGGTCCCGCCGGCGGCATGTCGAGCAAGCAGCTCGAAGACCTGCGCGTCAAGGGCCTGGCCAAGTTCGACGAAGTCTCGAAGCAGTTCGACAAGATGCGCCTTTCCTACGAGAAGGAAGGCTACAAGTCCGACGCCTACATCAAGGCCCAGGAAATCATCCAGACCGAACTGATGGGCATCCGCTTCACGGCCAAGATGGTCGAGAAGCTGGCCGACACGCTGCGCGCCCAGGTCGAAGAAGTGCGCCAGCTCGAGCGCGCCGTCCTGCACACCTGCGTGGATCGCGCCGGCATGCCGCGTTCGCACTTCCTGAAGGTGTTCCCGGGCAACGAAACCAACCTGCAATGGGTGGTCGAGGAAGTCGCCGCGGGTCATCCCTACGCCGAGACGCTGGAGCGCCAGATCCCGGCCGTCCAGGAACTGCAGCAGAAGCTGATCGACCTGCAGACCCGCGTGGTGCTGCCGCTCAAGGACCTGAAAGACGTCAACAAGCGCATGGCCACCGGCGAAGCGAAGGCCCGCAAGGCCAAGCGCGAAATGACCGAGGCCAACCTGCGCCTGGTGATCTCGATCGCCAAGAAGTACACGAACCGCGGTCTGCAGTTCCTCGACCTGATCCAGGAAGGCAACATCGGCCTGATGAAGGCGGTGGACAAGTTCGAATACCGTCGTGGCTACAAGTTCTCCACGTACGCCACGTGGTGGATCCGCCAGGCCATCACGCGCTCGATCGCTGACCAGGCACGCACCATCCGCATTCCGGTTCACATGATCGAAACGATCAACAAGATGAACCGGATCAGCCGTCAGATCCTGCAGGAAACCGGCGCCGAGCCCGATCCCGCGACCCTGGCGCAGAAGATGGACATGCCGGAAGACAAGATCCGCAAGATCCTGAAGATCGCCAAGGAACCGATCTCGATGGAAACCCCGATCGGTGACGACGACGACTCGCACCTCGGTGACTTCATCGAAGACACGTCCACCCTGGCGCCGTCCGACGCCGCGCTGCACGGTTCCATGCGCGACGTGGTCAAGGAAGTGCTAGACTCCCTGACCCCGCGCGAAGCCAAGGTTTTGCGCATGCGTTTCGGTATCGAGATGAGCACCGACCAGACGCTCGAGGAAGTCGGCAAGCAGTTCGACGTGACCCGGGAACGGATCCGTCAAATAGAGGCGAAGGCGTTGCGCAAGCTGCGTCACCCGAGCCGGGCCGACAAGCTGAAGAGCTTCCTCGAAGGGCAATAACGCTTTCGGGCCTCTAGCTCATGCCTGGTTAGAGCAGCGGACTCATAATCCGTTGGTGCCGAGTTCGACTCTCGGGGGGCCTACCAAAGAAAGATGCGGGTCTCGGAGCAATCCGAGACCCGTTTTTTTTGCGCAATACGCCGGGTGTTCTGCAAATCCCGCCATCGTGTTGGTCTTGGCGTGCCGGTGCAAGGCCCGGCAGCGTGTGGAGTCCATCATTCGAGAGCCGCACCTTCGTTGCATGGCGCATGGCATCCGAACCGTCGACTCTCACCTCAGTGACCGGCCTCGTCCTTTTCCAATGCTGGCCATGAGGTCAGGGCGAAGAGCCAGAGGAACAGGATGTTCGCCAGCGGTATGAAGAGGGTCAGCACCCACCAGGCCGAACGTCCCGATTTCCTGACGATCAATGCGATGGGAAGGACGAAGACCAAGCAGTAGATCAACAGGACTACCCAGTGCCATGTGGCGTCGTTGCGCATTGCTTCCTCCGTCGGCAGATAGATGCCCAGGGAGCGTAGGCGCAGCCGCGTTCGTTTGGCGTGCGGGCCTGCTGAGATAGGACGAAGGCGCGCACTTCTTCGTGAAGGCGGTGGCTCGCTCCGGTCCGCGCGACGTCTCGACTCCGAGGATCTGACTCGAATTCCCGTTTTCGACGGGCAATGCACGGGGCTGGCGCTGAACGGGTGGGAATGTTCCGGTCGAGAATGAGGGCTTCCGTGGCGCAGGTCTGCGCCGGGTGGGAAGGGCCTCCGTCGCGGCACCTTCGTCGCCCATCCAGCAGGCAGGGGCCGACGTCCCGGCCAGGGTTGGCGCGCGTGCTTTATCATCTCGCGTTGTCCATCGCCTTCCGCCCGATCCATGACGTCAGCCAGTCCCGATCTGCATCCGAAGTACCGCCCGGACATCGACGGCCTGCGTGCCGTCGCCGTGGCGGCCGTCGTCATCTTCCATGCCTTTCCCCAATGGCTGCCGGGCGGGTATGTCGGCGTCGATGTGTTCTTCGTGATCTCGGGCTATCTGATTTCCTCGATCCTGATCAAGAGTCTGCAGGCCGATCGGTTTTCGCTGGCGGATTTCTACTCGCGACGAATTCGCCGCATCTTTCCGGCGCTGCTGTTGGTGCTGGTGGCAACGCTGGCCGCCGGATGGTGGGTAATGATGCCGGACGAGTACGCTCGATTGGGGCTTCATTCCGTTGCGGGCGCGTCGTTTCTTTCCAATTTCGTGCTGTGGCGCGAGTCGGGATATTTCGACAGCGCGGCCGAAACCAAGCCCCTGCTGCATCTCTGGTCTCTGGCCATCGAGGAGCAGTTCTACATTTTCTGGCCCCTGGTCCTGGCGGCGGCATGGCGACTTTGGCGGCGGGCGGGCGCGGTGCTGCTGGCCTGCGCGCTGGTCTCGTTGGCCTGGAGCATCTGGAGCGTTCGCCACGATCCTGTCGCCGGCTTCTTTTCGCCCATTTCGCGCGCGTGGGAATTGCTGGCGGGCGCGGCGCTGGCCTACCTCACGGTCGGCATGCGCCACGGCGTCTGGCACAAGCGGATCAGCCACCTGATCGACGCACCGGTGCGCCGCCATGTCGCCTCCGTTCTGGGCGTCTGCCTGATCGGGTTCGCCGTGTTTCATTACCAGCAGAAAACGCCCTTTCCGGGTGCCGCTGCGATCCTGCCGGTGTTGGGCTCGGTTCTGGTGATTGCGGCAGGCCCTGCCGCGTTGCTGAATCGTCTTTGGCTGTCGCAGCGCGGAATGGTCTGGATCGGCCTCATCAGCTACCCGCTGTACCTGTGGCACTGGCCGCTGCTCACTTTTCCGCGCCTGATGGGGTGGGAGCAGGCGGCGCCGTGGATCACGCCCGTGACGGTGCTGGTCTCGGTGGCGCTCGCCTGGGCCACGTTTGCCGGCGTGGAAAAGCCGCTGCGCAGGGGCAGGGTGACGGCGCGCGTCGCGGTCGCGGCGCTTGCCGGCCTGATGGCGCTCACGGCGCTGGCTTCCTTCATGATCTACCGCAGCGGGGGTTGGGCTTCACGGCCCACGGTGACACCCTATGTGTCGGTCGATCAGCGCGGCAAAGCGCAGATCGCGTGGCCGTACGCCGAGAATGACGTCTGTCTCAAGCGCTATCCGAGCGACCTGCGCACCGAAGGGTGGTGGTTCTGCGTGATGAACCGCGACGCCGCGCCGGAGATCGTGCTGCTTGGCAACAGCTTTGCCAATCATCTGTATGCGGGCTTCGCGGCCAACAGCGAACTCGGTCGTCACACGATCCTGCAGTTTGGCACGTGCGATCCCGCCATGGGTGTGCGTTATGACGGTTATCCGCGCGGCCATGGTTGTTTTGCCGAAGGCCGGGATCGTCAGGAGCGCTTCATCAACGGCATCATCGAGCGCGAGGGAACGGTCAAGTATGCGGTGCTCGCCGCTCCCTGGCCACGTTTCGACGAGGCGGGGTTTGCGGTGGGTCTGCATGACGGCAAACGCGAGCCCGGGCAGTATTCGTCGGTCGTGCCGGTGTCGCAGGAGACCTCCGAGGCGGCATTGCTGGCGGGCATCGAGCGCCGCGTGAAATGGCTGGTCGGACGCGGCATCGTGCCGATCCTGATGCTGGGCACGCCGCAACTCGAATACAGCCCGCTGAATTGCCTGGCGTCCCGGCCGTTTGCACCGCAGTCGGCGTTCAGTTGCACCGTGCCGATGAGCGACGTGCAGACCCAACAGCAGGCGTTCCGGCGCGGCGTGGAAGATATTCGACGCCGGGTGCCTGAGCTCAAGGTGTTCGATCCGCTGCCTGCGCTCTGCGATGCCGACACCTGCCACCTGCAAGACCAGCAGGATGGGCTGCTGTTGCGCGATGTGGGCCACCTGTCGATGGCAGGCAGCAAGCGCGTGGCCGATGCGTTTGCCCGCTGGGCCCGGAGTAATGTGCCCGGCATGGCACGCGCCACGAATCCCTGACGCTGATTATCCAGCGCTTCATTGGGGCTGCGGCAACGTGGCCTCCGACAGTTGCCGAGTGCGTGGGCAGCATTCCTTGATGATCGGCACAGGCGATTTTCGATGAGATCTCGTGCGGGTTGCACCTTCTCGTGCTGAGCCATCTCTTTCGTTTCTCTGCTCGTTCTTCGACCTGCATCTGTACGTCGTAGTAGGTTTCGCCCGGCTCAAACGCGTTTTCCAGTGCCTTGAGAATTATTGCCCGAGCGCCGTATTCCTCCCCGGAACCTGATTGCCGGATCGGCGCATGCATTTTGTTTGCATGCAGTCGAATGAAACACCTTTCCGCGGCAATGAATGGTATTTTCAATTCACAGTCAGTCGGTATTCGTAATCTCGGTTTTCCTCAGTTGGCCGGGGCGGCTTGTCTTTTTTTCCCGGTGCAGCGTGATCGCCTGGAACGATATGGACAATTTGAATCGAAAGCGCGTCTGGCCCCTTTCAGTCGGCATGGTCGCGGGGGCAGTTTGCTGTACTGTGATTCTGTTTTTGGTGGGCCCTTCTCGCGTACAGCGATGGGGCGAAACGCTGATCGCGGCCCTGTCCCAGGGCGAGCCCGATGCGGCTCCCGAAATCGACATGTTGAGCGGCTGGAAGCTGAGTGACGCGGAGCCTTATGCCGCCCGCTATTCCGACGTGCTGCTGCGCCGCAACGAGTTCACCAATGGCTACAGCTACGTTTATGGCTTTGCGGTGGACGATTTCGACAACGACGGCAAACTCGATATCAGCTTTGCCGACTCGTGGACGAAGGACCAACTGCGCCTCGATCATTCCAAGGGATCGGATCTCTACATACTCTGGAACGGCGAACGCCAGCCCCAACGAGTGGTCAAGGGCGATGTTTTTCCTTTTGCGAAGTCCGGTGTCGATCGCATTTATCTGTTCGAGCGGCAGGTCGCCATCGATCTGAATGGCGACGGCTACAAGGATATTGTCGGCGTCGTGAATTCCCATGACGCGGTGCTCGCCTATCTGAATCCCGGCGAACGCGGCCGCGACTGGACGCCACGCGTCATCTCGTCGCAGACCCCGGGCCCGGTAAACCTGATTGCCCACGACATGAATGGCGACGGGCGGCTCGATCTGGTGGTCACCATGCGCTATCAGATCGACGCCTATCCGCAGCCCAGCCCCGGTATCGTGTGGCTGGAGAATCCCGGCCCGGGCACGACGGGCGAATGGGTCAAGCATCCCATCGACATCTTTCCGGCCGATCAGGTCGCGGATCTGCGCACCCTGCAGGCGGCGGATTTCAATGGCGACGGCAAGGACGAGATACTGGTTTCCGATGCTCGCAGTGGCGTGCTGGCCTGGTATTCGCAGCGGGAAGAGGGTTCATGGGAGCGCCACGAAATCCCGGACGTGGACGTGTCCAACGCGCACTTCGGACACGTGAAGGATCTGAATGGAGATGGGGCGCCAGACATTATTGCGCCGATGATCGACGGCCTGGCCTGGCTCGAGAATGTGGACCATGGCAAGCGCTGGATCGTGCACCGGGTCTTCACGAAACCCGATGACGGCCCGCTCTGGCAGGACATGTTCGTCCTCTCGGCAATGGCTGGCGACATCGATCACGACGGCAAGGACGAAATCGTATTTTCGATGGGTCAGCTGGCCGGCGGGGTGTCGGCGGGACTTTACTACGCCAAGGAAGGCCAGCCGGATGAATGGACCGTGCACGTGATCAGCGCCGACGAACAGCGGCTCGCCAATATCGAGGTGGTCGATTACGACGGCGATGGCAGGCTCGACGTGGTGGGCAATGCCGAAGGCAAGACCAACTCGATCATCATTTGGAAGAACATGCGCTGAGTCCGCTCGCGCGGGCAGCACATGGAGCGGGGCAGAGCGGCGGTCGATCCTGCGGGCGTCGAGGGCGGGGGGGAGAGCCAGGACGCGTCACGGGCCGACGCCCCGCGCGCCGACGGCGGGCACGGGCACGGGTACCACGCCGCTCAGGATTCGCGCCGATGTTCCTCCAGCCATTGCAGCCACCAGCCCTGGTAGTAGCGCTGGCCCATGATCTCTTCGAAACCGGACACCATCATGCCGCGCGTCGAGCTGAAGGTGAGGAGCTGCGGCTCGAGCAGGTCGGGGATGGGCGAGACGCAGATCGCGCCGAACTTGTCGAGGCTCTCGATGGTCATGATCTCGATGTAGCGGTTCAGCGGCTTGTGCAGGATCGAATACATGCGGACCTGCCCGAGGACGGGCGCGGCGGGATCCTGGTCGCGGCGGCGTTCGCCCAGATGATGCGTGCGGGTGACGGAACAGATCGAGGACATGATGTCCGAAGTGCATATACTGTATAAAAACACAGTATATAGATTTCGGATTGGTCCGCCACGCCGTCTAATCTGGCACCTAAATAAAAGCCTCGGCCCGCGTGTGGGTTACAATGTCGCCTCGGGTGTCAGCCGCATGCCGCGGTGAGACAGGTTCATGCGATTGGTCGGGCCGCCATCGCGGAGCCTGCATTGATGAACCGACACCCCTCCCGGGCTGCGCTGCCGCGCGCCCATGTCTGGGCCGATCGCGCCTACGACCGCCTCCAGCACTTTCTCCATATCGAAGCCGTCAGCGGCATCGTGCTGCTGCTCGCGGCCGCCGTGGCGCTCATCTGGGCGAACTCCGCCTACGCTCCCTCCTACCATGCCCTGTGGCACGCGCCGGTGACCTTCGGCGTGGGCGACCTGATCAGCTCCCAATCGCTGCACTTCTGGATCAACGACGGCCTGATGACCTTGTTCTTCCTGGTCGTGGGCATGGAGATCCGGCGCGAGATCCACGATGGCGCGCTGAGCAACATGCGCCAGGCCGCCTTGCCGATCGCCGCCGCCCTGGGCGGCGTGATCGTGCCCGCCCTGATCTACGTCGCGTTCAATCCGGTCGCGCCGCGCCTCAATGGCTGGGCCGTGCCGACCGCCACCGACATCGCTTTCGCCGTGGGCGTGCTGGCGCTGCTGGGCCGTTCGCTGCCGGGCACGATCCGCGTCTTCCTGCTGGCGCTCGCCATCATCGACGACATCATCGCCGTCCTCATCATCGCGTTGTTTTATTCCGGCGGCCTGGCCTGGGAAGGCTTTGCCGTGGCCGGCGTGGGGCTGGCGCTGGTGATCGCGCTGCAACGCATCGGCGTGGGATCGGCGTGGGCCTATGTGGTGCCCGGCGCGATCACCTGGACCGGGCTGTTGTTGACGGGCGCGCATCCGACGCTGGCCGGCGTGGTGCTCGGCCTGATGACGCCGGTGTTTGCCAAACCGCTGTACGAGCCGGCCGCCCGCATGCTGCAGCGGATCGGCGCCGAGCTCGCCGAGCGGCCCGACGCGATCAGCGATGGCGAGCATCGCCGAGCCCTGCATGTCGCGAAGCGCGAGCTCGCGGCGCCTGCGTTGCGCGTACAACAATCCCTGCATCCGTGGGTCGCCTTCGGCGTGATGCCGATATTTGCGCTGGCCAACGCGGGCGTGAGCTTCGGCGACATCGATCTCGCCGGCGGCGATACCTCCTGGGTGGTGCTGGGCGTCGGCCTGGCGCTGGTGCTGGGCAAGCCTGTCGGCGTGTTGGCCGCCAGCGCCATCGCGCTGCGGCTGGGCGCGGGGCGCCTGCCGGCCGGCATGGACTGGCGCGGACTGCTGCTGGTGGGGCTGCTGGCCGGCGTGGGCTTCACCATGTCGATCTTCATCGCCATGCTCGCCTTCGACGATGCGAGTCTGTTGGGCGCGGCCAAGCTGGGCGTGTTGCTCGGCTCGCTGTGCGCGGCGCTGCTGGGGCTGGGCTGGGGTGCGCTGCTGGCGTGGCGCGTGCGCCGCGCAGGCTCGGCCGGCTAGCGCGGGCAGGACTCGCGCAGGCTCGCGCGGCGAGCGCTGACGCGCGGCGCGGCCCGGCGCAGGCGGATCAGGCCTGCACCCGCGCGCCGCCCATGCCGTGCCGCTCGCGCAGCGCCGCCAGCGTGCCGGCGTCGAGCAGCAGGGTGCGTCGGCCCGGCGCACAGCGGCCTGCCAGGTCCGGGTCCGCGAGGCCCATCGCGGCGATCAGTGTCGTGGCGACCGAGTTGCTGTTGGGGCCGAACCCGAGCATGGGGTAGCGCAGATGCCGCGCATTGAGCGCGCTCGCGGCGGCGCGCAACACGCGCCAGTGCCGCGACACCTCTTCCCATGAGCCCGTGCAGAGCGTGAGCTGGCGCTGCTGCGCGCGATAGAGCGCGGGCGCCGAGAATTCATACACCTTGAGCCGGTCGGAGGGCAGGTAGCCGATCGGCTTGATGCGGCCTTGGCGGCTGGTCGCGAGCCCGTTGGCCTCGCGCAGCAGCCTGCCGTCGGCATCGAGCAGGGCGATCAGGTCGTGGCCGAACAGCATCGCCACGGGGAATTGCGCCTTGACGATGCGAAACGGGCCCGGCGAGGGCGCCGGGTCCGTGGTGGCGTGCCCGATGGCGGAAAGCGGGTCGGACATTCAGGTGTAGAGGATCTGGCTCGGCGGCACCACGGCCGCGATGGGATGCACGTGGCGCACCGAGGTGCCGGGAATGCTCATGCGGATCTCGCCATTGACCGACATCACCTCGATGTCGCCCGTGCGCGCGTGCTGGAACAGCAGCTCCTTGGCCATCTTGCGGCCGTCTTCGAGCTGCAGCACCACGTACTCGCCGGCCGTGGGGCGGCCGCTCGGCTCGACCACGATGTACCAGCCGTTGCGGATGGCCGGCTTCATGCTGTCGCCACGGACCTTGAGCACATACGCGTCGGGATCCTTGGAGTTGAACAGCAGATAGCCGTCGCCGTGGCCGGCGGGGTATTCGAGTTCGTCGTAGAAGCCGTTTTCGCCAAGCTGCGCCATGCCGACCACCGGAATCCTCCGCGTTGGGTGATAGGTGCCGACATAGGTGACCTCGTCGTCGGACAGGGACGAGGCGAAATCGTGCGGGGGCAACTGCCGCAGCAGGGCCTTGGTGATTTCGCCGAAGGACAGCGGCGCGAGCCGGGCCAGCGTGACCGAGTCGACCTCGAGCGCCGCGGCCAGCCGCGTGAGCTCGGCGGGCGCCGGCTCGGCGCCCGATTCGATGCGGGCCAGGGTGGGGGCGTCGAGCCCCGCCGCTTCGGCCAGGCGCTCGGCCGCGAGCCCGCGCGCCATGCGCACGTGACGAATGGCCCGGCCCACCGGCGCGGCATCCGCGGGCGCGCCGCCGCCTTCCTGCGGCGAGTCCATCCAGTTGGGCGGCAGGCCGAACACCTCTTCCATCTTGCGGGCCGCCCGGTCGCCGATGTCTTTGGCGCCGGTGGTGTAGCGGCTCACCAACGATGGCGTGGAATAGCCCAGCAGCGTGGCGGCGCGGGTCTGGCTGCCATCGCAGCGGGTGTCGATGGCGCGCGCGAGGTTGTCGCGGCGGATTTCTTTGATGGACTTCATAGGCGGAATTGAACCTGCCTTGACCAGATTGGTAAATGAACCGATATGGTAATAGAAAATCGCTTGTGCGGATTACCAAAATGGTAATAGACTGATTCGCATGAAACGGACGTACCTGCCCTGCGAATCTTCCGAGTGCGCTGAAACCCAAGCCAGCAAAGGCTTTGCGGCCGGTTCGGCCATGGCGTTTCCTATGACCTTATTGGTCATTGGCAGCGTCGCGGCCGCGCCACGGCGCCACGCGCTTTCCCCGCGCCCCACAGGGCGGCACGGCCGGCACCTGCCCGCGGACGCGCCCACCGGCGCGCGCGGGCGCCTCTCTTTTCTGTTGCCCATGCCCCACACCCTGAATCCGAACACCGGCGCTGCCCCCGTGTGGCCGCGCCTGCACGCCTCGCCCAAGGAGGCCGCATGAACTACTACCCGCATCACATCGGCGACTACCTGACCGCCACGGCACACCTGTCGTGGCTCGAGGATGCCGCCTACCGACGTCTGCTGGATCTGTACTACAGCCGCGAACAGGCCCTGCCCGAAGACATCGCCCAGGCTTGCCGGCTCGTGCGTGCGCAGGGCGACGACGAGCGCGCCGCGGTCGCGACCGTGCTGCACGAATTCTTCGACCTGGGCGCCGAGGGCTGGACGCACAGCCGCTGCGACGGCGAGATCGAACGCGCCCGCGCCGCCGCCGAACGGGCCCGCATCAACGGCCGCAAGGGCGGCCGTCCGCGCAAGACCAGCCCCACGCCAACCGATCCGGTTACGCCGGGGTTGTGGGATGCGCTCGATCCGCCTGCCCAGGGCATGGCTCCCAATCCCAACCCCAATCCCAAATCCCAAACAGACACCGTTCCTGGCGGAACGGCGGCGGCGCCGCGCGCGGAAGCGCCGTCCGACACCCCGGCCGAACGGATCTTCGCGCTGGGGCTGCCCCTGCTGATGAGCGCGGCCGTGCCCGAGCGGCAGGCGCGCGCGATGTTGGGCCTGTTCCGCAAGCATCACCCCGACGCCGAGGTGCTGCGGGCGATCCAGCGCTGTGCCGACGCGCAGGCCATCGAGCCGGTGGCCTTCCTGCAGCGCCTGCTGCGTCCCGCGCCGCCCGGCGATGCCCGCGCGCAGCAGGGTCGCAGTCCGGGCGCGGCATGGCAATCCGAGCTGCGCGACCTGGTGCGCGCCGCACCCACCGAAATCGACATGGGAGTGATCGATGCCACACCCGCATTGCGTGCCTGACGCCATGGCCAACCTGGTGATCAACGAGATGCGCGCGTTGTACGGCGCGCGCTTCATGCAGCAGTGGCAGGGCCTCACGCCACGCGAGCTCAAGTCCGCCTGGGAAACCCACCTCAGCGGCCTGAGCGAGCGCGAGGTCCATGCCGGCCTGCTGGCCTGCCTGGCGCGCGACTGGCCGCCGACGCTGCCGGAATTCCTGCGGCTGTGCCGGCCCTGGCTCAACCCCGAGGCCGCCTATCACGAGGCCGTGGCGGGCCTGGCCGCGCGGCGCCGGGGCGAGGCGGGCCGCTGGTCGCACCCGGCCGTGTACTGGGCCGCCGTCGCCACCAGCACCCACGACATGCTGCACAGCACGTACGGCGCCATGAAGGCGCGCTGGGAGCGGTCGTTTGCGGAGGTGCTGGGGCAGGGCAGCTGGGAGCCGGTGCCGCCGGCGCTCACCGAGCTGCCGGCGCCCGCCCACGACCGCGCCAGCCGCGCCCGCGCCGAGGCCGCGCTGCAGCGCATTCTCGCCACGCAATCGCAGCGCGGCACGCGCGACGGCCGCGCCTGGGCCCGCCAGGTCCTGAGCGAACAGGCACGCCGCGGCGGCAAGCGCTACAGCAGCACCGTGCTGGAGATGGCCGGCCGGGCGCTCGACATCGAAACCGGAGCGCGCGCCGCGAGCGCGCGCTACCAGGACAACCGGCGGTCGTGATGAATCACGCCGTCATGCGGTGCGCCGCCTGCCAGCAAGCGCAGGGCCCGCGCCGCCACACTCAAGGAGAAATCCATGCATGAACTACGCCGCTGGGAATGGCAGGACCCGATCAAGGTATTGATGAGCCGCGAGACGGCCAGTGCGCGTCGCACCTGCGAGGGCTGCTCGCACGTGCGCACCGTGGTCTCGCCGTTCGGCGACACGGTGGTGCGCTGCCTGAAGGGGCGCCCCTATGGCAAGAAATGCGGCCGATACGAGGTGCTGTGATGAACGGCCGAGCCCTGACGGGAGACGACCTGCTCTGGAACTGGGCGCGTTGGACCTGGTCCGGCGCGGTGGTCGGCAACATGGCGCCGCACCTGATCGAAGACGACGACGAGGCCCGGCCGATCAATGACTACCACGCGCAGCGCGTGCAGGCGATGCACGACGCGTTGCCCTGGCACGAGCGCATGGCGGTGATCGCCGAGTATCCGCAGAAGCACGCGCGCTTCGGCGCCCTGGATGCGCGTGCCCGCGCCGCGGCCGCCTGCGCCTGGATCGCCGACACCACCGGTGTCGTGCTGACGCAGGCGCAATATCAAATCTATGTAGGCATGTTTCGCGAAGCAGTCGCAAGGAGGATCGCGTGAAGTTCGCTATGGAAGTGATGGAGTTGCTCGAGGCCTATCCGCTGCGCTCGTTCCGGGTGGTCGAGCTGGTGCGCCATGCCACGCGCGGCCGCGCGCTCGAGGCCCGTGAACGTGCGGCGGCGCGCAAGGCGGTGCAACGCGTGCTGGATGCGTTCATCGACACCGGGCTGGTCGTGGTGGTTGTGCGCGCAACCACACCGGGCACCTACGCCGAGTACGGCATGGCGCAGGATTGGAGCGAGGCGCCCGCGGCGCGGCCCGCCAGGCGCGAGTCCGCCTTTCACGCCGCCGCCTGATGCGGCAAGGCGTATCCAGCGAGGCCACCATCGGGGTGGCCTTTTTGTTTGGCGCGGCCGCCTCGCGCATGCGGGTGCGGCCGGACTGCATGTCGCGCAAGCGGGACGCCGGGCGCACTTTTGCGGGACCCGGAGTGCGACAATTTCCCCGGGCCATTGCGTCCTGTGCATGCGCAGGATCCAGTGGCCTTTTTTGCGAGCCGGGCCGACGCCGCACCGCAGTCGCGCGATGCCAGTCCCTGGACCCGGTGCAGGACCGCTCGCAAACCGAAGGCCGCCGGCACGCATGCCGCACAGTGCGGCAGGCCTTCCCCGCCAGGCCGCGACAGGCATGACCGGCACGCCAGCGCGCGCCGCGCGTGGCTGTCGCGGCCCCGGTGCGTGTCGCGCTTGCAGGACATCGCGCGGCATCAGGCAAGACAAACAGTGCGACAATTTCCCCGGGCCATTGCGTCCGGCGCCGACGCCACACGAGGCGGCGGGCCGGTGGCCCGAGGCAGGTCCGAGGATCCGGATTCGTGCGCGGCAGCCGATGTTGCGCCGGGCCGAAGGCCCTTGGAATCGGCAGCCGCCGACCGGACCCGTGCCTGCCGTCGAAGCGCCGCCGTCACTCTCCGAAGTGCGGCGGCTTTTTCGTTGCCAGGCCGCGGCAGCGGATGCGAGGTGATCGAATCACACGTCGCGCCACACGCCGCGGAGCCTGTCAGCACACCCCGCCATGTCGCGCTTGCAGGACATCCTGCGAGCAAAAGCGCGACAGACAGTGCGACAATTTCCCCGGGCCATTGCGTCCGGCGCCAGCGCGATCACTGCGCGGCCGCCGCTGCAGTGCCCCGATCGACCCGACCGCCGCAAGGCGGTCTTTTCATTTCCGGCATGGCCATGCGCCACATTGAGGTGTACCGATGAACGACAGCGCCAGCGGCGGGTATCTGATCCCCGCGCAGACGACTCCTGCCGAAGAAGACCGATCGCTGGACCTGCTCCTGGCAGGCGTGGTGGCCGGCATCAGCGGCCTCGATCCGCAATGGGTGCAGCCGCTCTGGCAATCCGCGCCCGCCGCGGATCCCGGCCAGACCTGGTGCGAGGTGGGCGTGACGGCGCAGGACGCCGACGTCAACCCGGCCATCACGCACGACAGCACGGGCGAGGGCAGCGACCGCTACCGACGCGACCAGCACTGCACGGTGAGCTGCCTGTTTCATGGGCCGGCCGCCAAGCAGTATGCGCAGGTGCTGGCCGATGGCGTGTGGGTGCCGCAGAACCGCGAGGTCATGGGCCGGCTCGGCCTGGCCTGCCGCAGCGCCAGCGCCATCCGCGCCGAACCGCTGCAAACGGAACAGACGTGGGAGCGGCGCTACGCGCTGACGCTCGTCCTGCTCCGCAGCATCACCCGGACCTACCTGGTCCGCAACCTGGTGAGCGCCGTCTCCATGACGCACACCGACATCGTGGGGGCGACGTCGAACTGACGCCCCGAACGCAGCAACGAGGCCGCCATCGCGCGGCCTTTTTTCTTTTCTGGACAGTAGAGGACCAACAATGGCTAACGGACTGCCCGTATCCCGTCTGATCAACGTATCGATCAACATGTCGCCCCTGGCCGCCCAGGGTGCGAACCTGAACACCGCGCTCATCCTGGGCGCGTCTTCCGTGATCGATCCGGGCGAGCGCATGCGCGCCTATGGCGACATCGACGCCGTGGCTGGCGACTTCGGCACCACCGCGCCCGAGTATCTCGCCGCGCTGCTGTACTTCCAGCAGTCGCCGCAACCGGCCCAGCTGCAGATCGGCCGCTGGGTCAAGACCGACAGCGCCGCCGTCCTGCGCGGCGCCGTGCTGTCGGCCGCCCAGAAAGACATCGCTGTCTGGAACGCCGTCACCACGGGCGCCTTCGCGATCGACGTGGACGGCGCGACCAAGACGGTCAGCGGCCTGGACTTCTCCGGCGCCACCAACCTGAACGCCGTGGCCGCCATCGTCGATGCCGCGCTGGCCGACGCCTCGGTGGCGTGGAACGGTGCGCAGTTCGTCGTGACCTCCGGCTCGACCGGCGTGTCCGCCGCGCTGGGCTACGCCGTCGCACCGGAAACCGGTACCGACGTCGCCGCGCTGCTGGGCCTGAACGCCGCGCAGGCCTCCGTGCCGGTGGCCGGCCTGGCCGCCGAGTCGGCCGAAGCCGCCGTGGCGCTGTTCCTGGACCGTCACGCCAACAGCTTCCTGGGCCTGACCTTCGCCGACGCCGGCGTATCGAACGCCGATCACCTGGCCGTGGCCGCGCTCATCGAAGCCGACCAGCGCCATCTGTACGCCGTCACGACCCAGGCGCCGCAGGTGCTGGACCCGGTGTCGACCGCCGACATCGCCAGCCAGCTCAAGGCATTGAACTACCGCTACAGCATGGTGCAGTTCTCCAGCGCCAACGCCTACGCGGCCGCGTCGCTGCTGGGCCGCCTGCTCACGGTGAACTTCAACGCCAACAACACCACGATCACGCTCATGTACAAGCAGGAGCCGGGCATCGTGGCGGAGACGCTCACCAGCAGCCAGGCCAACACGCTGCAGGACAAGCGCTGCAACGTGTTCGTCGCCTACGACAACGACACCGCCATCATCCAGTACGGCGTCACGTCGAGCGGCATCTTCATCGACTCGATCTACAACGCGATCTGGTTCCGCAATCGCATCCAGACCGACGTCTACAACCTGCTGTACCAGAGCCCGAGCAAGATCCCGCAGACCGATGCCGGCAACGCGCTGATCGCCGCCACCATCGAGGCCGCGTGCGATGCCGCCGTCAACAACGGCTACCTCGCACCGGGCGTGTGGAACTCGGCCGGCTTCGGCGTCATCAAGCAGGGCGACACGCTGGCCAAGGGCTATTACGTGTACGCGCCGCCGATCGCCTCGCAATCGCAGGCCGATCGCGAAGCCCGCAAGTCCGTGCCGTTCCAGATCGCGGCCAAGGAAGCCGGCGCCATCCACACCGTGGACATCCTCGTCAACATCAACCGATAAGGCAAACCAGACATGGCAACCTACAGCTTCAATGACGTCACCGTCTCCCTGATCGGGCCCGGCGGCGCCTTCCAACTCGGCGCCGGCGAAGGCGCGGCCGAAGGCGGCGTCACCGTCGCCCAGACCAACAACAAGAACACCGTGGTGGTCGGCGCCGACGGCGAAGGCATGCACACGCTGAGCGCCGACAAGTCGGGCACGGTGACGCTGCGCTACATGCAGACCTCGCCCGCCAACGCGCTGCTCGCCGCGCTCTACGACGCGCAGACGCTCGACAGCCGCCTGCACGGCAAGAACCTGATCACCATCACCAACAGCGCCAGCGGCGACGTGACCACGTGCCGCTCGTGCGCGTTCCAGAAGCGGCCCGACCTGACCTACGCCAAGGAAGGCGGCACGGTCGAGTGGGTGTTCGCCGCGCTGAAGATCGACACGGTACTGGGGACCTACTGATGAACGAGATCGAGCTTTCCGGCAATCGGTATTCCATCGGCAAGTTGAGCGCGAAGCAGCAGTTCCATCTGTCGCGCCGCATCGCGCCCATCATCCCGCCGCTGATCCCGGTGTATCAGCGGTTGGCTCGGTCTGGTGCATCGCTGGCGGAAGATGGCCAGGCGCTGAGCGACGACGGTTCGGCCCTGAGCGAGGTGCTGCAACCCTTCATGGACGGAATCGCCGCCATATCGGACGCAGACGGGGACCAGATCATCGATCTGTGCCTGTCGGTGGTACAGCGTCGTCAGGAAAGCGGGTGGGCCAATGTCTGGAATCCCCAGCATGGCGTCTGCCTGTTCCAGGACATGGACCTGGGCGTCGTGCTGCCGCTCGTACTGCGCGTCATCACGCACAATCTCGGCCCTTTTATGGCCGGCCTGCTTACCAGCCAAGGGAGCGGGCCGGAGACGACGGGGGCGTGAACTGGGCCAGCCTCCCCGGCGGGGAGGACTGGCTGATGGCTCCGGTCATCCGGGGCCTCGTGTCCTACGACAAATTGCTCGACGGGTCGATCGGCCTGGTCGACATCGCATTGATGAACGATGCGTTGTGGGTCCAGGCCGACAATCAAATGCTGGCCCGGCGGGCATGGGAAGAAAAAAATGGCCGCTAGCGTCACTATCAATTTTGAAACCCTGGATGAGGCGAGTGCCAACTTCAGTCGCGCACTGCGAACTCTGACGGGATCGCTCGAGGTGGCTGCGCGGCATATCGAGAATGCCATGCGGCGTGTCGGGCCAGCCGCTCAGGCGGGAGGCCCGCCGTCGCAGGCGGGCGGCGGTGGCGGCATCCTCAACAGCGCCATCGGCTTCACCGTGGCGATGGCGGACGTGCAGGTGATGGCCAAGGCCATGGGCACCGCCACCGGAAACCTGAAGTCGATCGCAAAAATAGCGGGCGACGCCGGTATCTCCGCCGCAGACCTGCAAGCGCGACTGTCCGGTGTTCGCGAAACGCTTGAAACCCGGCCCGCCGCGGTCGCCGCGTTGAAGGATCTCGGCATCGAGGTCGACAACAAGAGCGGTTTGCGGGATACGGTCAGAATCCTGGCGGATCTCGGCAAGGCGATGGCAAGTGTGTCTCCGGCACAAGCCAAAGCGTACGCGGAAAATCTGGGCATCGATCCAGATGTTGTGCGTCTTCTGCGGGATGACGGGACCCGGGCGCAGCTCCACGATCTCATGATCAAGAATGCCGACCACGACTCGTTCGCGGAACATTCGTTGAGCGCAAGAAACTCGATCGGTGATATAGGCGACGCTGCGGATCGGGCGGGCTCAATTTTGGGCGCGGGTTTCATGGAGCCGTTCGCGGGTGCTTTGAAGCGCTTCCGCGAGACCGCCGACCGCCGTCTGCCAGAGCTCGCGGACACGCTGTCCCTGGTTCCGCGCGCGGTGGGCTTGGTCTCCGGCGCCGTGGTCGACGTCGGCAACGGGCTGTTGGAGGTGGTCGGCAGGGCCAATGAGGCGACGAATGGTGCGTCGACTTACCTGGGCCTGGCCGCGACCACGAAGACCGGCCGAGCGGTGATCGGCAGGGCAGCCGCCTCAGGCTGGTCGCTGGGTCGTGCAGCGATAGCGGTTCCGGGTATCGGTGCATTGATTGGGGTTGCGACCGCCGCGGCGGCCGGTCGTGAATATCAGAACTCGGAGGAAGGGCTGCAAAGCACCATCGCCTCTATCAATGAGCGGATCCAGGAACGGAAAATATACATCTCGCGAGAAAGCGATAGCGATGCCGCAGTCGCGAGGTATCAGAGCGAAATCGAGCCGTTTGTCACAAAGCGGAGCGAGTTAGAGAAAGAGCTCGCGGCCGTTCGGGAGAAAGACTGGCTGCCCGTCGACGCTTTATTGCTCAAGGGTTCCATGCACCGATCGGTCATCGGAGGCCTCGGACTTGACATGGACCAGCGCAGCGCCGACGGGCTGACAGCAGATCCTTCTCTTTGGGGGCAGGCCGCCGCGCGCAGTCTGGGCTCCGACCTGACGGCGGATCCCAACCGGATGATGCTCATCCGTGATCCGATCTCGATCAACTCGACGAACAACATCACCGTATCGGGCGTGCTCGATCCGCTGGCGGTCGCGCAGCATATCGCGGCGGTCCAGATCGAGGTCAACAACAACCTGATGCGTTCCAACACCGGAGGGCAAGTAGCATGAATGACCTGGAATCTTCCGGCAACGACATGGTGTTGCTGTCGAACAAGCGCATCGGTGAGCTCGTGATCAGCGTCCTCATTTCGGAGAATCACGACGACAAGCTGACGATCACGGACCATCCGGTGCATCGCGGCGCGTCGATCTCCGATCACGCGTACATGATGCCGCGCAAGGTGACCCTGCAATGCGGCTGGAGCAATGCCGACTACGCCGCGCTCTTGGGCGCGCCGGTGTCGGGTTCGGGCAATGGCCTGCCGACCTCGGCGCAGTACGTCGACGGGGTCTACAACCAGCTGCTGAATCTGCAGCGCTCCGCCCAGCCTTTCGAGCTGGTCACGAGCCGGCGGCGCTACGAAAACATGCTGATCGAGTCGCTCTCCGTCACGCACGACGCCACGACCAGCGGCGCGCTGCGCGTGACGGCCGGGTTGCGCGAAGTCATCATCGTCGACACGAGCGAATCGGTCCTGCCGCCGCCCGCGTCGCAGGCCGACCAGAAATCCACGGCGCAGACGCAACGCAAGAGCACCAAGTCGCCGGTGCCCGCGCCGGCGCCGTCGTACGGCCCGACGCCCTGGCCCGCAACACAGATCGCTTGAGGGGAGACACCGCCATGGCTACCTACGAAATTCCCCTCACGCCCACGCCGCAGTCCTTCGCCATCTCGCTCGGCGGCACGGAGTACTACTTCACCGTGCAGTTCCGCGGCCAGTGGGTGCTCGACATCGCCGACGCCCAGGAGGTGCCGCTGGTCGGCGGGCTGCCGCTCGTGCCCGGCGTGGAGCTGCTGTCGCAGCACCGCCATCTGGGCATACCGGGCCGGCTGTACGTGGTGGGCGCCGATCATCCCGACGACCTGCCGACCTTCGAAGACCTCGGCTATGGATCGCGGCTGTACTGGGTAAGCGAGGAGAACTGACGTGACCGATCCGCAAAATGCCGCCACGAGCGGCGCCGGCGCCAGCACGCGCGAAACCGTATCGGTCAGGCAGTGGCTGCGCAAGGTCTCGCTGGTGCTGGCGGGCGATGAGGCCGTCGAGCTCTCCGAGCTGCATTTCACCTTCGACATCACGCAGACCGACAACCAGACGCCCAACAATGAGCTGATCAAGGTCTACAACGTCAACCCCGAGCTCGCCTTGCGGGCGATGCAGGAATTCCGCCAGGTCACGCTGAATGCCGGATACCAGGGCAACTACGGCGTGATCTTCCAGGGCAGCATCGTGCAGGTGCGCATGCTCGACGAGCAGACCAACAGCGTGCTGGAGATCCGCGCGCTCGACGGCGACCAGGCCTACAACTTCGCGTTCGTCAACAAGACGCTGCCGGCGGGCGCGACGATGAGCAATGTGATCGACGAGGCCTGCTATGCCATGTCGGCGCGCGGGGCCGTGCGCGGCTACATCGTGCCCAGGCAGGATCCGAACCTGCCGCGCGCCAAGGTGATGTTCTCGCTGGCACGCGACGTGATGGCCGCGGCCGCGCGCAGCACGGGCTCGAAGTGGAACATCCACAACGGCAAGATCAATCTGTGCGAGGAGTCGGCCTATGTGCCGGGCCGCACGATCCTGATCGATGCGAAGACGGGCATGCTGGGCTCGCCCACCCAGACCGAGAAAGGGCTGGAGGTGCGGGTGCTGCTCAACCCGTCGATCGTTGCCGGCCGCCTGATCCAGTTGCCGGCCTCGTCGATCCAGATGCGCGACCACTGGCCGGCAAGCGGCCAGGATGGCGGCAAGAACGCCGCCGAGCAACGCAAGCAGATCACGCACACCGCGATCCAGCCGCAGGGCTTCTACACGGTGATCTCCGTCCTGCACAAGGGCGATACGCGTGGCACTGCGTGGGAATCCAGGCTGATCTGCGCCTCCTACGACATCACGAAGCCCGACAACCCGGCGGCGTGAGCGCGTGCATGCGCCGGCGAACGCCGCCGGCGCTGCGTGGCGCGATTCGCCCCGCGACCCGCCGACCCGGCGACACACCATGAACAGATACGAACGAATCAACGACCCGGAAGGGACGCAGCGGCAGGCCCTGCGCGCGCACCAGGCCGGCATGTGGACCGCGATGCCGGGCATCGTGCAGGCTTTCGATGCCGCCGCGCAGACCGTGTCGGTGCAGCTGGCGGTGCTGATCCCCGTGCGCGAGCCGGATGGCTCGAGCGTGCCGACCCAGATCGACGTGCTGCACGACTGCCCGGTGCATTTCCCGGCTGGCGGCAACTGCACGCTGACCTTCCCGGTGACGCCGGGCGACGAATGCCTGGTGGTGTTCGGCTCGCGCTGCATCGATGGCTGGTGGCAATCCGGCGGCGTGCAGGCGCAGCCCGACCGCCGCATGCACGACCTGTCGGACGGCTTTGCCCTGGTGGGCTTCCGGTCGCAGCCGCGTGCGCTGGGCGGGGTGAGCACCTCCGCCGTGCAGCTGCGCAGCGACGACGGCCAGGCCTTCTTCGAGCTCGACCCAGCCAGCCACAAGCTGCGCATCGTGGCGCCGGGCGGCCTGGAGGTCGACGCGCCCGAGTCCACCTTCAGCGGCAAGGTCACCGTGTCCGGCCTGTTCACGTTCCTGGGCGGCCTGGTGGGCTCCGCGCTGTCGGGCGCCGCGGCGAAGATCGCGGGCGCCTTCGAACTGTCGGGCCAGCTCAGCGTCAACGGCAAGCGCGTGGACGACACGCACACCCACACGGCGCAGGGCAGCAACGCCGTGACCACCCCACCCAACTGATTCCGGGAGGCATCGAATGCGATACCGAAAACTGGACGCCCAGGGCGATTACGTCTTCGGCGGCCAGCAGAATGATTTTCTGCGCGACACGCCGCTGGCCGTGGGCCAGGCCGTGAAGACCCGGCTCGCGCTGTGGCGCGGCGAGTGGTTTCTCGACGTGCGCGAGGGCATGCCGTGGCGCGAGGAGGTGCTGGGCGAACGCCGCACCCCGACCCATGACGCGGCCATCCGTCAGCGCATCCTCGCGACGCCGGGCGTGACCGAGATCGCCGGCTACGAAAGCCGGCTCGATCCGGAATCGCGGCGCCTGAGCGTGCGCGCCACCCTCAACACCCTTTATGGCTCGGCTCAACTCGAGGCGATCTTATAACCATGGCCATCACTTCCACCGCACCGGTCATCGATGCGACCGGCATCCACGCGCCAACCTACGCCGATGTGTTCGAATTCCTGCAGACGCAGTTTCGCGCCATCTACGGGGAAGACGCCTACCTCGATCCTGACAGCCAGGACGGCCAGCTGCTGGCGGTCTTCGCGAAATCCATCTCGGATTCCAACGCGGCGGCGATTCAGGTCTACAACTCCTTCTCGCCCGCCACGGCCGTGGGCGAGGCGCTCTCGAGCAACGTGCGCATCAACGGCATCGCGCGGGCGACCGCCAGCAGCTCGACGGCCGACCTCCGGCTCGTCGGCCAGGTCGGCACGCGCATCGTCGCCGGCCGGGTGCGCGACGCCGGCCAGGCGCTCTGGGCCTTGCCGGGCGAGGTCGTGATCCCGCCCGCGGGCGAGATCACGGTCACCGCCACCTGCCTGAGCGTCGGCGCGCTTCGTGCCGCGGCCAACACCATCAACCAGATCGCCACGCCCACGCGCGGCTGGCAGTCGGTCACCAATCCGGCGCCGGCGGTGCCGGGCGCGCCGGTCGAGACCGATGCCGCGCTGCGTGTGCGCCAGGCCCGCTCGGTGGCGCTGCCGTCGCTGACGGTGCTGGACGGCATCGCGGGCGCCGTGGCCGCCGTGCCCGGCGTGCTGCGCCATGTGGCGCTCGAGAACGACACGTCCAGTCCCGATGCGCACGGCCTGCCGCCGCACACGATCGCCGTGGTGGTCGAGGGCGGCGACGCAAGCGCCATCGCCCAGGCGATCGCGCGCAAGAAGACGCCGGGCACCGGCACCTACGGCACCACCACCGAACAGGTCGCCGACCCGTACGGCCGCGTCATGGACGTGCGCTTCTTCAGGCCGACGGATGCCCCGGTGAGCTGCCAGATCACGATCAAGGCGCTGCCCGGCTATTCCACGCTGGTGGGCGACGCGATCCGCCAGGCGGTGGTCGACTACGTCAACGCGGTGCCGATCGGCGGCGGCCTGGGCGAGGCGGTGGAGTGGGGCGAAGCGCTGTCCGCGGCCAACGCGGTCGACGGCTCGCGTCCGTTCCGCATCTCGTCCTTCACGCTGAGCGGTCCGCGCGGCGCCGGCACGCCGGACGTGGCGCTGCTGTTCAACGAGGCGGCCTCGTGCAACGTCGACGCCGTCACGCTCACGGTGGCCTGATATGGCGGACCTCGACGCATACCTGAGCCTTTTCACGGCGCAGCATCGGGACAAGCCGCGCTACATGGCCGTGGCGCAGACCCTGCTGCAAGGGCCGGTGGCGTTGCAGAACGCGCTGCTGGACCTGCCGCGCCAGTTCGATCTCGACGTGGCGATCGGCGCGCAGCTCGACGTGGTCGGCGAGTGGGTCGGCGCCTCGCGCGGCGTCGACACGCCGATCGAGGGCGTGTACTTCGCCTTCGACACCGACGACGTGGGCTTCGACGAAGGCGTCTGGAAGGGCCCCTTCGATCCCGACGCGGGCGTGAGCCGTCTCGACGACGACACCTTCCGCCAGCTGATCCGCGCCAAGATCGGCGCGAACCACTGGGACGGCACGGTGGAGAGCGCCACGCCGGTCTTCAACGCGATCTTCGACGGCGAGACCTACGCGTTCATCCAGGACAACCAGGACATGTCCATGGACATCGCGCTGGCCGGCAAGCGGCCGTCGGCGCTGTTCAAGGCGCTGCTCACGCGCGGCTACCTGCCGATCAAACCGGCGGGCGTGCGGGTGAACTACTACATCCTGCCCACCTATGACGGGCCGCTATTCGGCTTCGACATGGACAACCAATACGTCGCCGGCTTCGATGAAGGGGCCTGGGGACTGCTTTTCGGAAACTGAACTCCCGATGGCAAACGGATGTTCCCTGGTCCGCACTGACGGCGTTGGGAAAACCGCCGCAGCGTGGACCTGACCCGAAGCTTCGTCAGTACGCAGACCAACATGTTCGCGACGCACCGCCAAAGGCTTTCGGCCAGCGCAACGTCGCGTTGCTCGCCTGCATCAAGTTCTGATCCGGCGCGTCGCTCGACGCGTCTCTCGATTTTCCCGATGCCATGAAGCCACCCGTTATCCAGGTGGCTTCATGGCGTCGGGTCGTCTCGAAGGAGGAGCCGAAACACCTTTGACACCGAAGTCTGGCGACGCGTGTGGCGCGCGTCCCCTCCATCACCCTCTCGTTCACGGGAGCGCCTCGATGGCTGCACCGTAAGCGGCTTTCAGACAGCGCGCCAACCGCGCAACAGACCTCAATCGCACGATCAGATCCAACGGGATTCCAGCCGGAAACCCAGAAGCGCAACTTCATGATTCGACGAGGTAATTGTGGCAATCAATCAACTTCTTCCCTTTGGCCTGGCGCCGGGCGCGAACGTGCTCACGCCGGAGGAATACTCGGCGCTCGCATCGCGCGCCGCCGGCTTCGGGTCGGGCGTGGCCCGCTCCAAGGACGTCAACACCCCCATGCGCCAGGCGTCCTTCGTGGCCTCGGCACTGGGGCAGTACATCAGCGAGCGGTCCGGCCAGGACGTCCTGGACGACGGCGACGTGCCGGGTCTGGTGGACAAGCTGACCGCGGCGCTGGCGGCGTCGCCGGCGTTCACGGGCACGCCGACCGCGCCTACGCCCGCGCAACAAGACAGCTCGGATCGCCTTGCGACGACGGCTTTTGTGAAGACGGCACTCTTGCCATTGGGGGACAGGGCCACCGAGACCCGTGCCGGCATTGTGCGACTGGCGAGCAGCGAGTTGGCTCAAGGGCTGAACGATGACGAGACCGTGCTGACGCCGAAGAAGCTCGCCGATGCCTTCAGCGGAACGAACCTGATGGAAGCCGTTCCCGGCTATCTCACGCTCCCGAATGGACTCACGCTGGTGTGGGGCGCCGCGCAAGAGGTCCAGGCAATCAATCCGGTTGTGTTCTCCAAGGCGTACAGAAGCAGTCTGCTGGTCCTGTTGATTTCCATACATTATCCGAACGGAACGACGGCGAACAACGTTGGGACAGTCTTCGTATCCTCCAAATCCCTTGCGGGATTTTCTTGGGTCAACTCAGGAGACGGCGCTGCAAACCAGACGGTGCAGATCAATTACCTCGCTTTGGGACGATGAACTGATGAGTATGCCCGTTTTCTACAGCCCGACAACCGGAGGGTTCTATCCGGATGCCCCATATGGAGAAGTGGGGGATGAAGTCGAAATATCTGCGCAGTTGCATCGCGCGCTGATCGCGGGACAAGCCGCCGGGAAAATTATCAAAGCCGATCCGCATGGGTATCCGGCTTTGGCCGAATCTGAATCACCTTCTGCCGATCAGATTGAGACGGCTCGTATTACCGCCGTGCAACGAATGATGGACGAGGTAGCGCGTTCACATAAGTACGCAAGCCTTGCTGATGCGATTTCCTATGCAGAAGAACCCGCTGTCCCACGTTTCCAGGTTGAAGGAAGAGCATTCAGAGCCTGGCGTTCTTTGGTTTGGGCCTATTGCCACCCCCTGTTCGCACGCGTCAGGTCGGGAGTCGAGGACATGCCGACAGAAGAGAGCCTGCTCGCGTCTTTGCCGATGATGAACCTATCGGTCGAATGACAAGGATCGTCGCAAGACCACTCGCATGTAAATCGGGGAGCGGCAATATTCCCTATCTTCAAAAACGCCCTCTTTTGAGGTCAATCGGGAGTGGCGGTCTGATCACTCGCTGGAATCGTCTGGCGAAAACGTCGCGCGAGCTATCGGCGACAGCGCGGAGCACGCTGGTGTTCGGCAATTCTTTCTATGGATGAACTGCGCTCATGCTGCAGCAGTTCTGTACTCAATGATTCGATGAGGTATGCATGGCGATCAATCAAATTCTCCCCTTTGCACTGGCGCAGGGCGCGAACGTCCTGACGCCCGAAGAATACTCGGCGCTCGCTTCGCGAACAGCGGGCTTTGGGTCGGGCGTGGCCCGATCCAAGGACGTCAACACTCCCGTGCGCCAGGCTTCCTTCGTGGCATCTGCACTGGGCCAATACATCAGTGACCGCTCCGGCCAAGATGTACTGGACGATGGCGACGTGACCGGGCTGGTGGAAAAGCTGACCGCTGCATTGGCGGCTTCGCCCGCCTTCACCGGGACGCCGACTGCGCCGACACCGGCCGTAGAAGACAGCTCTGAGCGCCTGGCGACGACGTCCTTTGTGAGCTCGGCGCTCGCGCCGCTTGGGAACGAAGCCGACGAGGATCATCTCGGCATCGTGCGCCTTGCGACCGGCGTGCTGGCCCAGGCGCTCAATGACGATAGGACTGCCCTGACCCCCAGGAAACTCGCCGATGCATTCGGCGGCCCGAACCTGGGCGAAGCTGCTCAAGGTTATCTAAGACTGCCGAACGGTCTGGTTCTGCAATGGGGAACCTCGCTAGAGTCACATCCCGCGATCTCCTCGACGACGGTCACGTTTCCTCGGGCCTATGCCAGTAGCCTTGTTTGTCTCCTCATCGCCGAAGAATACAAGGATGGAACCAACGCGAACGACCTCGGCACCGTTTTCGTGAGCCGAAAGAGCCTGACCGATTTCTCTTGGGTCAACGCCGGTGGCATGGCGACTGGCCACACTGTGCAGATCAACTATTTTGCTTTGGGACGATGAACTTATGAACACCACAGTTTTCTTCAGCGCTACCACCGGGGGCTTTTATCCCGGCGCACCGTACGGCAAAGTCGGCGACGAAGTCGAGATTTCTGCAGAGCAGCACGCCACGTTGATCGCGGGCCAGGCCAGCGGCAGGCTCATCGTTCTGGACGAACGTGGTTTTCCGGTGCTGGGCGACCCTCCGCCGCTCAGCCTGGCGCAGCAGGAGCAGCTCCGCATCGTCGCCGTTCAGCAGGTGCTGGATACGGCGGCACGCAATCAACGCTATGCCAGCCTGGCGGACGCTATTTCATATGCAGATGAATCGTCGGTGCCCCGCTATCAGGCGGAAGGCCTTGCATTCCGCGCTTGGCGCTCGCGCGTGTGGGCACATTGCCACGATGTGTTCGACCGGGTGAATGCTGGAACGATCACGATGCCGTCGGTTGCGACTTTGATCTCGTCGCTCCCTGCTTTGCAGCTGCCGCAGGCATAGCCTGCTGGCAGGCTGCGGCGCACTGCGACGCGATAAGACTCAATGATTCGATGAGGTAATTGTGGCAATCAACCAGATCCTTCCGTTTGGCCTGGTGCCGAGCGCCAACGTGCTCTCGCCGGAAGAGTATGCAGACCTCGGCGCGCGCGCCGGCGGCTTTCAGTCGGGCGTGGCCCGGTCATCCGAAGTCAACACGCCGCTGCGGCAGACCTCGTTCGTGGCCAGCGCGCTCGCGCAATACATCGTCGAGCGCTCCGGCCTGGACGTGCTCGACGACGGCGACGTGGCCGGGCTGGTCGGCAAGCTGATCGCCGCGTTGGCGGCGTCGCCGGCCTTCACCGGCGCGCCCACGGCGCCCACGCCGGCGCCGCAGGACAACTCGAGCCGCGTCGCGACCACTGCTTTCGTGGAGTCCGCGCTGGCGTCGTTCAGCGAACTGTCCACCGAGTCCCGCGCGGGCCTGATCCGTCTCGCGACGACGGCCCTGGCCCAGGCCATGGTCGACGACGGCACGGCACTCACGCCCAGGAAGCTGGCCGACAGCTTCAAGGGCGCCAATCAGCAGCTCTCGGGCCAGGGCTTCCAGAAGCTGCCCGGCGGCCTGATCCTGCAGTGGGGCGAACTCACGATCACCAACACGGGCAACATCACCTTCCCGAGCGCCTTTCCGAACGGCGTGCTGAATGTCAGCGCCACGGCGATGTCTGCGATCGACAGCACGACGACGTCCTCGTGCTTCGTCGAGCTGGCGGTGCGCAATGCCGGCCAGATGTGGGCCAAGGTCATCCAGTACGACGGTCGCCTCGGCACCCGTGGCATCCACTGGACGGCGCTGGGTTGGTGATGAGGCAAGACCTGCGCCATCCCGCCGTTATTTGGCGGAATGCGCGGGCGACCGCCTGCTGCCGGATGCCGGAGAGAGCGGATTCGGGGCGGCTGGGCGTTGAGAGCTGTGTCATTCGACCGAGCGCCTCCGCATCTGTGCTTATCCGTGCGGGGGGGGATGTCCGCTTTCAGAAAGAACACAGCACGCGGCTGAACCGTCTCACTCAATTCATTCACTCGACGAGGTTATTTTGGCAATCAATCAAATTCTTCCCTTCGGCGTCATGCCAAGCGCCAACGTACTTTCTCCGCAGGAGTACGCCGCGCTCGAAGCGCGACTGGCAGGCTTTCAGGCCGGCGTGGCGCGTTCCCAAGAGGTCAACACCACGCTGCGACAGGCTTCGTTCGTCACGTCCAGCCTGGCTCAATTCGTGGCCGATCGGTCCGGCGAAGACGTGCTCGACGATGGCGACACGGCTGCGTTCGTTGCGCGTCTGACGCGGGCGGTGATCGCGTCGATCGCGTCCGCCTCCGAGAGCAACGCGGGCGTTCTGCCCATCGCGACCCGCGCCATGGCGCAGGCGTGGGAGGACGACAGCAGCGCCCTGACGCCGGCCAAGCTGGCCGACGCGTTCATGGGGAACAACCAGCTCAAGGCAGACAATGGGTACCAGAAGTTTCCCGGCGGCGTCATCATTCAGTGGGGGCGGGCGAGCGTGGCAGTGGCGGGCATCGGCACAGTGACTTATCCGGTCGCATTTCCGAGCACTGCGTTCTCCGTCATTGTTTCCGCCTTCAACTCGGACACGACGGGTGAGGGCGCCAACGTGATCAGCCATTCCCGGACCAGCTTTCAGTTCGTGCACCTGAGTAACAACAGCCAGTCGGCGGGGAGCATCCGCTGGTTTGCCATTGGCGCTTGATGGAGGCCTCATGGCCATCATGTACAGCCCCTCTGAAGGCGGATTCTTCGACTCGCAGATTCATGGCGATACGGTGCCGCGGGACGTCGTTCCGGTGGCGCGCGCCAAGCATGCTGCGCTATTGAGCGCGCAGGGTACGGGGCAACGCATCGTTGCCGGCGCGGGAGGACAACCGGTTGCGGTGGATCCTCCCGCGCCTGACGTGCCGCAGTGGACTCGCCACCTACGGTCGCGGCGGGATGCGTTGCTGCGCGACTCCGACTGGACGCAGCTATGCGACGTTCCCCAAGAGATCCAGCGCAGGTGGCGGCCGTATCGGCAGGCGTTGCGCGATCTTCCTGCACAGCCGGGGTTTCCCGCGACGGCAGTCTTTCCCTCGATGCCTCATGACAGCGACTGACCCGCGATCTCCGGCAGGTGCCGCGGTGCCGGCCGGTCGAACCAATGATCGGAACTTGGACATGGTGAACTCCAAACCGAAGTTCGCCGGGCGCGCTGGGGTAGGCCCGCCGCGCCGCCCGACCTTGGCCGCACAGACCGGAGCATCGATGCACAACTTTCTCCGCCACCGCCCCGGTGGCTTTTTTCATTAGAACGGCCGTCTGGCACGGCCTTCGTCATCGCCGGCGCAGCGCCGGCAAGGAGCCCCCGTGGCAGACGATCCCCGAATCGATGCCGCCATTGAAAATCTGAACGCGCGTGTTGCCCAGATTGAAAGAGACATGGCGGCCAATGCAGAAATCACCGCGCGCAACACCGATCTCATTCAGCAGATCGACCGCAACACCCAGGACATCGTGGATACCTTCCAGGCCCTTTCCGGCGGCTTTCGCGTGCTGCAGGGCCTGGGCAGGATCGCGCGGCCGCTCGCCTGTATCGTCGGGCTCGTGGCTGCGGTCCTGACGGCAGGATCGGCCTGGCGAGGTTTCAAATGAGGCCCGCGCTCAAGCTCGCCGGCGGCGCCGCCGCGCTGCTCACCAGCGGATCGCTGATGCTGTTCTCGCCCGGTCTGCAGGACCACCTCGGGCGCTGGGAGGGCAGCGGCATCCACGTGGTCTACGCCGATCGCCTGGCGAACGGCCTGCCCACGGTGTGCAAGGGCATCACGCCGCACACCAGCCCCGTGCCGCTGCGCATCGGCGATACCTGGACCGCGCAACAGTGCCTCGACGCCGAGCGCTGGGTGGTGTCGCGCGATCAGCGTGCGCTGGCCGCATGCATCCGCGTGCCCGTCAGCCAGGCGGTGTTCGACGCGCTGAGCAGCCATGCCCACAACTTCGGCGTTCCCAGCACCTGCGCGAGCCGCGCGGTGGCGTTGATCAACGCCGGCGAGCTCGCGGCCGGCTGCGACGCGCTGGCGCACGCGCCGGATGGCACGCCGGTCTGGTCGTACGTCACGCAGGCCGGCCGCAAGACCTTCGTGCGCGGCCTCTACCAGCGCCGGCTGGCCGAACGCGCGCTCTGCCTCTCGGGGCAGCCATGAGCGCGCTGCTGCGCGGGCTGTGGCCGGTGGTGCTGGCGCTGGCGCTGGCGCTCGTGGCGGTGCTGTTCGTGCGCGCCTACGGCGCCGCGCAGTATCGGGCGGGCGAAGCGGCGCAGCGCCTGGCGTCCTGGCAACAACAGGTGCGCGTGGAGCGTGCCATGCAAGAGGAGAGGGATCGTGCCGATGAGCGCTATCGCGAGGCGGTGGCGGCGCGCGAGGCTGCACAGGCTGACGTGGCTGATCAGCGCCGCCGCATTGACGGGCTGTTGCGCGAGCGCGCCGAGCGCCGCGCCGCGGCTGCCGGCGCCGGCGGCCGACCTGATGACACCGGTCCCGACTGGATCGGCGTTATTGCGGCGTGTGTCGCAGGATATGAACGATTGGGCCGCGATGCTGCAGGATGGGCCGACCAGGTGAACGGCCTGCAGGACTACGTGCGGGCGCTGCAGCCGGCCGCGCCCTAGGCGGCGGCTGCGGCGCGCGCGACTTACTTGATGCCGATGAAGGGCAGGGCGGAGCCCGGCACCTGCGTTTCCGGCAGCTTGCCGTCCCACTTCTCGACGGCGTTCAGGTTCACGAGATTGGTGTTGGTCGCCAGCGCGCGGGCCTTGGCTTCGATCGCCGCGGCCTCGGCATCGCCGCGCAGCTTGATGCCGTCGGCTTCCGCCTTGTACGCGGCCACGCGCGCTTTCGCGGACGCCTCGGCCTGCACGACCTGGATCTCTGCCTGGATCTCGGCGGTCTGCTTCTGTTGGCGCGTGGTCTCGATCTGCACCTGGGCCAGCATGCGCTTCTCGATGCTGTCCTCATAGGCTTTCGAGAAGCCCACTTCCTCGATCTGCACGCTCACCACCGTCACCGGCACGTCCTGCAGCGCGGCGCGCATGGCGGCGTTCGCATCCATGCCCATCTGTTCGCGCTTCTGGATCGCGCTCACGGCGGTGTACTTGCCGAACACGTTCTTGACCACGTCATACGTGCGGCGCTCGATCACGCGCTGCTCGAGGTTCGCGAGGGTCTGGTACTCCGAATACAGGTCGGCGACCTTCTCAGGCGGCACCTGGTAGGTGATCGACACGCGCAGGCTGGCCGGCTGCTGGTCATAGCTGTAGGCCTCGAGCGGCGACGAGCCGCGCCCGCCGAACGTGATGGTGTGGTCGCGCACGGAGATCGTGCTCACGGTGTCGATCGCCGGCACCTTGAAGCCCAGGCCGGGCTCGGCCACGCTGACGATCTTGCCATTGCGCAACACCACGCCGCGCTCGCCCTGGTCCACCTGGAACCACGACCCGAACGCCAGCATCAGGATCGCCACGAACACGACGGCGCCGGCCACCCCCCACTTGATCGATCCCTGCACGGCGCCGATGCGCGACAGTTCTTTGCTTGCCATTTTTTGTTATCTCCCTTTGCCGTTGCGTTCGGCGAAATAGGCTTTGATGCCCTTGACGAGGAAAAAGGCGACGACGGCCGCGCCGATGAAGATCAAAGCGGTTCGCATGGACTTGTCCTCCCATAGTTCGTGCCGGGCGCAATAGTAGACGCAAGCCTCACCACGCAGATCGCGGTTGTTGCGCAGAATGTGGCCACATGAAACGGGATGTTTGTCGCCGCGCGCACGCACGGCCGCCGGCTGCGAATTCGTGGCGCAAGAAGCGGGACGCGGCCGCGGGTCGGCGGCGCTACGCTGCGGCCGCACCGGGGCGTTGTCGTGCGAGGCCGTATGGATGCGGCCGCAACGACCCGGTCGTCTTCCGGGATCCGTCCATGTCCGCTTTCAATGCCGCAAGCGCGCCCGCGCTCACCACGCTGGTGCGCGCCAATCTGGCGGCGCAAAGCGCCGAGCAGCTCGCGCTGGCCGTGGCGCCGCTCATTGCCGCCCTGCATCTGCAGGCCAGCGCCGCGCAGACCGCCTGGCTGCAGGCGGCGCAGACCCTCCCGTTCCTGCTGCTGGCGCTGCCGGCGGGGCTGCTGGCCGACCGCGTCTCGCGGCCGCGACTGATGGGATGGGCGGAATGGCTGCGCGCCGCCACCCTCGCTGCGCTGGCCGGACTCTGGTTGCACGCACAACTGAGTCTCGGCTGGCTGGCCCTGCTCGGGGCGCTCGGCGCCTGCGGCACGGTCGCGTACAGCGTGGCCGCGCCCGCGCTCGTCCCGGCGCTGGTGCCTCCGGGCGGGCTCACCCATGCCAATCGGCAGCTCGAGCTGTCGCGCAGCCTGGCCCTGGCGCTCGGGCCGATGCTGGCGGGGCTGCTGTACGACCGCGCCGGCGCAGGCCTGGTGCTGGGCCTGGCCTGCGCCATGTCCGCCTATGCGGCCGCCCGCATGGGGCGCCTGCCCGACGCACCGCGCGCGGCCGGCAGGGCGCCGTCGCCCTGGCGCATGCTGGGCGAGGGGCTGCAGTTCGTGGCAGGCCATGTCTGGCTGAGGCCGATCGTCCTGACGGCCGTGTTCTTCAATACCGCGTGGTTCGTGTTGCAGGGGATCTACGTGGTCTACGCCGCCCGCCACCTGGCGCTGTCGGCCGCGCAGATCGGCCTCACGCTCGGCCTCTACGGCGCGGGGATGGTGGGCGGCGCCTGGCTCGCACCCGCGTTGGCGCGGCGCTTTGCGTTCGGCACGCTGGTGGCCGCGGGCCCGGCCTGCGCCTTCGGCGCCGCGCTGTTGCTGCTCGCGTCCTGGGCATGGCCGACGCTCTGGCTGGTGGCGCCGGCCTTCGTGCTGTTTGGCGCCGGGCCGATCCTGTGGACCATCACGACCACCTCGCTGCGCCAGGTCGTGACGCCGCCGGGCATGCTGGGCCGCGTGTCGGCGCTGATCCTGACCGCCACGTATGGTGCGCGGCCGCTGGGCGCCGCCATCGGCGCGCTGGTGGCCGCGCGGGCCGGCATCGATGCCGCGCTGTGCGTGAGCGCGGCCGGCTTTGCGATCCAGCTGGGCATTCTCTGGCGCTCGCCCGTGCGCCGGCTGGCGGCGCTGCCGGCCCATTGATCCGGCGGGTGGACACCGGTCGGAATTGCCGGGCGGACACGCGGGCGGCGGGTTACGATCTCGCGCATGACGCTGCGCTTCGATTTTCGATCCCTGCTGATCGCCCTGATCCTGTTCGTTGCCCTGGTCCTCCTGGCCACGGTGGGCGCCGGCCTGGGCTGGGTCCGCAGTTTCCTCGGCGACACCCTGGCCGTGGTCTGGGTGTACTTCCTGCTCAAGACCGTGTTGCGGGCGCACGTGCTCACGCTCGCCGGGCTGGCGTTCGGCATGGGCGCCTTCGTCGAGCTGGGGCAGTACCTGGCCGGCGAACTGGGCTGGCGCATACCCAATCCGGTGCTGCGCATCGTGCTGGGCAGCACCGCCGACTGGTGGGACATGCTGGCCTATGCGCTCGGCTGGGCGCTGGTGCTGCTCATCGAGTTGCCCGCATGGCGGCAAACAAAAACGGCATCCTGAGGATGCCGTTTTTGTTTGCGCGAACGGCCGGGCCGTCCGCGCATCGGGGTGCGAATCCGATCAGAAGCGATGCACCAGGCCGGCGCCGACCGCGGTGCTCTTCACGCCGTCGATGAAGGCGTAGTCCTTGGCGTACGAGGCGTAGGTGTACACGTTGGTGCGCTTGGACAGGTTGTAGGTGTAGCCCAGGCTCCAGACGTTCATCTTCTCGTCGCCGCCGGTGAGCTGGTCGTTCGACGGGTCGATCAACTGCCACGAACCGAACAGGCTGCTGGCGCCGCCGACCGGCACGGTCGCGCCGACCATGTAGGCGTTGGCCTTGAAGCCGTCCACGAATCGGTTGTTGCCGAACAGGTCGCTCAGCGGCGTGCCGGCGGGCAGGTCCTGGCCACCGAACCAGCCGTCGGTCGTGCGGGCGTAGGCAGCCGCCAGCTTGACCACTTCGAAGTCGTAGCTCGCGCCGATCGCGTACTGGCGCGGCGTGGCGCTGTCGGCGTCCGGCTGGGCGCTGGCGTTGCTGCCGTTGAGCTGCTCATAGGTCAGCGTCACGTTCAGCGGACCGCTCAGGTAGCGCAGGCCGGCGGTGATGCCGCGGGTGTTGTCGGCGGTGCCGAAACCGGTCTGGTCGCCGTTCGTGTCGTCCACGTTGAACGCGTAGCCCACGCCCAGCTGGAAGCCGTTCACGGTCGGGGTGCGGTACATGACCATGTTGTCCCAGCGCACGGTGTTCGCCGAGGAGAAGCCGGTGCCGATGTTCGACTGGGTGTAGCTGGTGTAGAACGGATCGATGTCGGCAAGCCACTTCGACGACATGTTGGTCTGGCGGCCGAACTCGAGCACGCCCCAGGCGTCGTTGGCCAGGCCCAGCGTGGCCTGACGGCCGAACAGACGGCCATTCTGGCCGCGGCCGCCATTGCTGGAGTCGAAGCCGCTTTCGAGCACGAACTGTGCACGCAGGCCGTCGCCCAGCTCGTCGCTGCCGCGCACGCCCCAGCGCGAACCTTCCTGGATGCCGTTGATGGTGCCGATGCGGCTGCCATCGAAGCCGCCGCCCTTGATCTTGTTGTAGCCAATACCGGTGTCGATGACACCATAGAGAGTGACTGACGATTCTGCGTTAGCCACACCCGCGAAACCTGCCATCAGGGCGGCAACAAGCAGCGTCTTGGTCATAGGTAATTCTCCGTTTTTTGAATTGAGGACATCGAGCCCGCGGCGCAAAGTTGCCTGACTCCGGCGGCGGGCAGGCCTTATTGCAACAGACACGGCCCCGATGGCCCACCCCAAAGGCCGCGAAATGCGCCATAAATCGCCGCTTTTGTTGTGTATACGCAACCGGTCGCGGCATTTTGATGTCGTATTTTGTTGCATCGCCGGCCCGCGGCGATGATTGCGCGCGCAACGGTTTTGCCGGTGCGAGGGCAGGCGGGACGGCCCGGACGAGCCGCCCCACGTGCGCGCGCAGGCGCTCAGCGCGGGGCTGCGGCCCGGGCGGCGTTTGTAGCCGAAGGCGCCGGCTGCGCCGCGCCCTGGTAGTGCTTCGGAATCAGCAGCACGAACAGGCCGGCGAGCACTGCGGCGCCGGAGAACGTGAAGAAGTTCCAGGCCAGCGGCAGCTGCAGGCTGGCGAGATAGCCGCCGAGCACCGGGCCGCTCATCGCGCCCACGCGGGCGAAGCTCAGGGCCCAGCCCGTGGCGGCGCTGCGCGCGTGCGAAGGGTAGTAGTTGGTGAGGTAGCCCGTGAGGATGAGCGACGAGGAGATGCTGCCCACGCCGGCGAGCGCCACCAACATGTAGTTGAGCGCCAGCCCGTTGTTGAAGGTCAGGCAATAGATGCCCGCGCCGCCCACCAGATAGAACAGCGCCACGATCCGGCGCGGCTCGGACTTGTCGGCGATCTGGCCGAGCACGATGCCGCCGATGGCCGAGGCCAGGCTGAAAACCAGCAGGAACGAGATGCTGGACCCGAGGTCGTAGCCGTTCTTGCGCATGATCTGCGGCAGCCAGGTGTTCAGGCCATAGACCAGCATCATGCCGAGAAACAGCGCGCCCCAGAAGCACAGCGTGGCGCGCAGGTGCCGGGGCGCGAAGATCGCGCGCATGATGTCACGCCAGGTGGCGGATGCAGCGGTGGCGTCGCGTTGGCGCGGCGCGAACGCCGCCAGCGAAGCGATGCCGAGCTTGCGCGCCTGGGCCTCGGCCTCGGCGGTGCGGCCCTTGGCGAGCAGGTATTCGATCGATTCCGGCAGGAAGCGCGCCATGAAGGGCACGGCGATCAAGGGCAGGGCGCCCACCGCGATCACGCCACGCCAGCCGATCCGCGGCAGCAGTTGCATGGCCACCGCGGCCGAGCACAGAATACCCAGCGAGTAGCCCGAATACATGATGCCGTAGTTGAAGCCGCGCCGCGCGGGCGGCGAATACTCGATGGTGAGCGCAGCGGCCACCGGGATCACCCCGCCCAGCCCGAGCCCGCCCACGAAGCGGAAGGCCGCGAACCACTCCGGCGTCGGCGCCCAGCCGGCGCCCAGCATCGTGAGCGAGAACAGCGTCACGCAGCCCAGCAGCATGCGGCGGCGCCCGAGCAGATCGCTCGCCATGCCCACCACGAACGAGCCCACGAACATCCCGGCCAGCGCATAGCTGCTGAGCACGCCCGCCTGCAGCGCGCCGAGATTCCAGCCCTTGTCCGCCAGCAATGCCGGCATCACCGCGCCCATGACGCCGACGTCGTAGCCTTCGAACAGAATGGCAAGCCCGCAGATGGCCAGCACGATGTAGGTGGTGCGGGCCGGGGTGGTCCAGGGTACGGCAGGGCCTTCGTGTTGCATGATTTTCCCGATGGATGATTGTCAGTGTCGTGTCGCGCCCGGCGCCACGCCAACCGCCGCCGGTTCGATGCGCGTTTAATTTAGGTTTGAACTATATAGCTGTCAATCAATGGCAACCCTGCCGTGGCCGGAGGCAGGGGGGGCGTGGCGGCAATCTGTAAATGCGCTTGACTTGGGTGCGCGGCGGGCGCAGCATGAACTCATGCTCATTGCACTCGCAACCGATGCGGGCGGCCGTGAAAGCGGGGGCTGGCAACGCCTGTCTCAGGCGCGGCTCTCATGGCGGCGCAGGTCCGCAACAGCCACGCTGGTCGACGCGCGATCCGCAGAGCACAAAGCCCCGATAAATCGGGGCTTTCGCTTTTTCCGGGCCCCGATAGATCGGGGCTTTCGCTTTTTCCGGGCACCGATAAATCGGGGCTTTCGCTTCCAGGCCTTCACGTGATCCAGGCCCTTCACTCGCCCATCCCGGAGCCAGGCTTACCCTCACCGGACGCATGCGGTTGCGCGCGCATCGATTCCGCTACGAGCAGGCCGGCTCAACGGCGGCGCATCACGGGCCAGAAGCAGAGCGCGCCCACCGTCCACACGATCAGCGCCGACCAACAGGTCTGGCTCAGGAAATGCGCGCCCTGCGCGATGCGGACCCATGCAAACGCGGCGCCGCACAGCATGCCGGCGGCCAGGCCGCACCAGCGCAGCCGCGGCCGCTGCATCGCCAATCCCAGGAAGTACAGCAGCCCCACCGCAAAGCCGGATCCGGCGTGGTGGCTGGGCAGCGCATGGCCCGCCGGCTGTCCCGCCCCGGCCCAGAACGTAGTCGGCCAGGGCAGGCCGCCGCCAAACATCGCCAGCGCGTAGGGACGCGGCAAGGCGGTGAACTGCTTGAGCACCGCGATCGTCAGCGGCGCAAGCAGCATGGCCAGCAGCAGGGACGCGGCTGCGGCCCGCCAGGGACGGAACCACTCGACCCGGTAACTGGCGATCAGCAGGCCCACGGCCACGGCCGCGACCAGACCCGGCAGCACGGGCAGCACCTGATGACCGAGGTTTTCGATCAGCGCCACCGCCTGCAGCGGAAAGCGGTTCGCGTCCGCGTCGAAGAAGTGCCGCGTCACCGCGAGATCGACGCTGCTGAACTGCACGGCGAACGCGAGCAGGGCGAGCAGCGCCGGTATCAGGACCAGATGGGTGGGTGCGTAGCCCGATCCCAGGGACCGGGAGGCGGGGAGGGGGCGGGGAAGCGGGGTGGCGGACATGACGAGCGCATCGAACGAAACGCCGCCATGCTAGTGGCCCGGGAATCGAATAAACGTCAAATTTCCGCGGGGCGGGCGCCGGGGGGCGACCCGGCCCCTGAGTCGCCAGGCGTCAGCGCCGGCGCGCACGACGCTATCGCGCGATTCCGCGCGCGCGGTCCGGGCCGCTCAGCGGTAGATTTCGGCGCGTGCCGCAGCCAGGTCGTCCTGGGCTTCCTTGAGCTTGCGCTCGGCCTTCTGGATATCTTTGCGCTTGCCCTCCGCCTTCTCTTCGGCGAGCTCCTCTTCGCGCTCCTTCACTTTCTTCTCGGCATCGCGGATCTTGTCTTCGCGTTCGCGCTGGAGCTTGGCGTCGTCGCAATCGCTCGCGGCGGCCAGCGCGCGTTCGAGGCCGCGCACGCGGCTGCTGTTGTTGTGCTCGCGCGCGTAGGCCAGCTCGCGTTCGATGGATTGCTTCTTGGCCGCGCAGCCGCGCAGGGGAGTGTCCTGGGCGGAAGCCGGGGCCGTGACGGCCGATGCCGCCAGCATCAACAAAACGAGGGCGAGATGTCGCAAACGAAGGTTCATTGCCGCGTCCTGAGGGTTGAGTCGTCCAAGCATAGCCGGGCGGTCCTGTTGTCACCAAGCAGAGGGGAGGGCACAATCGACGGGTTGCCGGTCGACCTGGCCGCGGCCGTCTTCTGGAGCCCTGTTCGATGTCCACGCCCGCCACGCCCTCCAATGTGCCCTGGCTCGATGCCACGCAACGGGTTTCGATTGCCTCCGGGGCGCACCAGGCCGAGTTCTCGCCTGGCGGCGGCGGCCGCCTCACCGCGCTGCGCACGGGCACGCACGACTGGGTCGTGCCCATCACCGAGCCGGGCTGGCCGACCACGCGCTGGCCGCGCGCCGGCTCCTATCCGCTCGCGCCCTATTCCAATCGCATCCGCGACGGCCGCTATACCTTCGAGGGCCGCAGTCACCAGCTCGAATCGCTGCCGGGGCGCCCGCACGCGCTGCATGGCAGCGGCCTGCATTCGGCCTGGACGGCGCGCAATGTGCAAGCCGATAGCGTCGAGCTGGTGCTGGCGCAGCCGCAAGGCGTGCTGGGCTGGCCGTCGGCGTTCGAATGCGTGCAGCACTACCGGCTGAGCGCGCGCGGCCTCGCGCTCACGCTGTCCCTGCACAACCAGGGCGAACACGACATGCCGTTCGGCTTCGGCGTACACCCCTATTTCACGGCGCGCCGGGTGCAGCTGCAGGCGCGGCGCTACTGGCCCGCCGGCGCCGACGGCCTGCCGCAGGCGGGCGTGGCCACGCGCGTCGACGCCATCTCCTGCTCCAGGGAAGGCTGCGACACCTATCTGTCGCAATGGGGCGGGCGCGCCCTGCTCGAATGGCCGGATGGGCATCGGTTGTCGCTCGAGGCCGAGCCGGCCTTCGAACACCTGGTGGTGTACTCCGCGCCGGGGGCGTCTTTCCTCTGCGTCGAGCCCGTCACCAACGTCGCCGACGCCTTCAATCTGGCGGCCGCGGGTGTCGCCGATACCGGCATGCGCGTGCTGGCGCCGGGCGCGCGCTTTAGCAGTACCATGCATTTTGTCCTGCTGTCGCCCTGAGGCCGGCGGACACCGACATGATGTTTGCGGGCGCAACCGCCCGCGAAGGACGAGACGATGAATCGCCGCAATTTTGGAGCGCGCCTGGCCGCACTGGTCGGCGCTGCGCTCGCAAGCGGCGTCCTGCCCGCGGCGCGCGCGGGCATGCGCGACAGCCCGGACGCCGACACCGATCTACCGCGCCAGCTGGCGCGCCTCGAAGCCCGCGATGGCGGCCGCCTGGGCATCGCGGTGCTCGACACCGGCAGCCCGTTCACGCTGGCCTATCGCGCCGACGAACGATTCCCGCTTTGCAGCACCTTCAAGTGGCTGGCCGCCGCCGCCGTGCAGGCCCGCGTGCAGCAGGGGCAGGACCTGCCGGAGCGCCGCATCCGCTACGGCGCGCCCGATATGGTTGCGTACTCACCCGTCACGCAACAGCACCTCACCGACGGCATGACGCTCGATGCGCTGTGCGAAGCCGCCGTGGTCTGGAGCGACAACACGGCGGGCAACCTGTTGCTGTCGACGATAGGCGGGCCGCCCGGCATCACCGCGTTTGCGCGCGCCATGGGGGATGACCTCACCCGGCTCGATCGCATCGAGCCGGCGCTGAACGAGGCGCGGCCCGGCGACGAACGCGACACGACCACGCCGCTGGCCATGCAGCGGCTGCTGCAGAAGGTCGTGCTGGGCGATGGCCTGGCGCCCGCGCAGCGCGAGCGCGTGCAGGCCTGGATGCGTGGCTGCCGCACCGGCGACACGCGGCTGCGGGCGGGGGTGCCTGGAGATTGGGTCGTGGCCAACAAGACCGGCGCCGGTGGCAACGGCACCAACAACGACGTCGGCGTGCTGTGGCCGCAGCGCGGCGCACCGGTGGTGGTGGCCGCCTATCTCACCGGTTCGCCGGCGTCGCGCGAGGCGCAGAATGCCTTGCTGGCCGAGGCCGCGCGGCTCATCGCGCACGGCGTTACGCAGGCGCGCCTGCGCGCCGGCTGAACGCGTGCGGCAGGGCCGTTCAGCCCTTCTTGGGCGGGACGGCCTTGGGCTCGTCGCAGCTGAACGTGATGATGGCTTCCTTGGGCAGCAGGCCGGTCGCCTTGTTCGATGTGACCTCGGGGCGGGCATACTGCAGCCCCATGCTGGCGCAGTGGTTCTCGGCCTGCTGGCGCGCGACGTTCTTGATCTCGACCCAGGTCATGGGCTTCATGCCGGCGTTGTAGCTGACCTGGTAGCGATCCTTGTCGAGCTGCTTCACGGCGCCCGAACTGGCGCAGGCGGTCAGCAGGGCGAGGGGCAGCAGGAGAAGGGCAAGGCGAGCGGGCATGTCGATTCCGAGGGGCGGCGCGGCGGCCGGTTGATCCAGACCGCCATTACAAAGCAATTCGGGCTTTCGGCACAAGTGCCGCGGTTCAGTCGCCCAGCGCATTGCGCCGGTCGAGCTTGCGGCTCAGCACGATGGAGGTCTGGGTCTGCTTGACGCCGTCGAGCAGGCCGATGTGGTCGAGCAGGTCGTCGAGCTGCTCGTGCGTTTCGCAACGCAGGAACACGAGATAGTCGTAGGGGCCGCTGACCGATGACACCTCTTCGACCTCCGGCAGCCGGGCGAGCTCGCGGATCACCGCCGCGGGCGTCTTGGGCAGCACGCTGATGAAGCAGTACGCGCGCACCGCCGCCTCGTCGAGCCGGCGGCCCAGCCGCACCCCATAGCCCGCCACCACGCCGTCGCGTTCGAGCCGCGCGATGCGCGCGACCACGGTGCTGCGCGCCAGGCCGAGCTTGCGCGCCAGGATGGCGGTGGCTTCGCGCGCATTGGTTTGCAGCAGGCTGAGCAGACGGCGGTCGATGTCGTCGAGGGGAGCGGGCATGAGGACGGGGGGCGTGGTCGAAGTCTCTGGCGCACGGTAGCCCGCCGCCGCGGCCGGGTCAACGCCACATGCTAGGATGCGCCAGACTAGGTTTGACGCCCCGTCGGGGCTATCGAGGTTCACCATGGATATTCAAGAACAGATCGCCGTCATCGTGCACACCGTCTCGCATCAGGGCGGCCGTATCGATGCGCTCAACGCCACGCTGGCGTCCACCCTGCACCTGGTGAAGTCGTCGCCGGGCCTGCGCGAAGCGATCGAGGCCCAGCTCGAGCAAAACTACTCCAGCCTGTTGGCCCGCTCGGAAAACCCGCAGTACGTGGCGGGCTTCGAAAGCGTGCGCGACGCGGTGCTGGCCGCGCTAAAGTAAGGCGCCGGACCGCGGCGGCCCGACCGCCGGGCTGCGCTAAAGTTATCCACAGAACTTGTGGGTAACCCTTGGGATATTTGCCGGGTCGGGCGCAAAAAAACCAGCCTCATCAAGGGCTTGCTTTAATTTGAGCTGGATGAGGGTTTTTCCGGGGGCTGCGCAAGCAATGCGCAGCCCTTTCACTTGCCGCACGCCGACACGATTTCGCCCAGCCGGCGCACCGCCGCGTCGGTCGCCGCGCCCACCGGTTCGGTGCAGCTCAGCCGCAGAAAATGGTCGTAGCGCGCGGAGTTGCTGAACATCGCGCCGGGGGCCACGCGGATGCCCGCGCGCAGGGCCTCTTCGAACACCGTCATGCCGGGCGTGCCTTCGGGCAGCTCGAGCCAGAGCAGCATGCCGCCGGGCGGCTGCGCCAGGCGCGTGCCCGCCGGGAAATGGCGCGCCACGGCGTCGGCCACGTAAAGCCGTTGCTGGCGCAACTGATGACGCAGGCGCGCCAGGTGACGGTCGTAGGCCTTGGTCGCCATGTAATCGGCGACCGCGATCTGCGCCATCGGCTCGTTGGGCCGCGACTGCGCGAACTTGAACATCGCCATCCGATCGTGCCAGCGGCCGCCGAGCGTCCAGCCCAGGCGCATGGCCGGCGCGAGCGTCTTGTGCAGCGACGCGCAATAGATCACGTCGCCGTGCCGGTCCCAATGCTTGATCGCCAGGCCCGGGCCGTCATCGGCCAGCGCGCCATAGGTGTCGTCTTCGATGAGCGCGATCTGCTGCGCATGGCAGAGCCGGAGCAGCCGCTGCTTGTCCTCGTCGGCCATGATGCAGCCGAGCGGATTCTGCAGATTGGGCACCACCACCACGGCGCGGATGCCGGGTTGCGTGCGCAACGCCAGCTCCAGCGCCTCGATCGATATGCCGCGCTGCGGGCTGGTCGGGATCTCGAGTGCGCGCATGCCCAGGCTCTCGATGATCTGCAGCAGGCCGAAGTAGGTCGGCGATTCGACCGCGATCGTGTCGCCCGGCCGCGCCACGGCGCGCAGCGCGAGGTTGAGCGCCTCGATGCAGCCGTGCGTGACGAGCAGCTCGTCGGCTCCGGCATTGATGCCGCAATCCAGCGCGCGCCGTGCCAGCAGCGCGCGGAACTGCGGATGCCCCTGCGGCGGCGCGCGCCCCACCATCTGCTCGGAATGCATGCGCAACGCACGCATCATGCTCTGGCGCAACGCGGCATGCGGGTACGATGCCGGCGGCGCCGCGGCCAGCGCGAAGTTCGCGCTGCAGGGCTCGCTCTCGCACAGCGTGACGAAGCGCGACACGCGATCGTGGATGCCTTCGTATTGCGCGGTGTCGATGGGCCGCGCGATGTCGGGGTCGGGCACCGGCGCGAGCCGCGGCCCGGCGGGCGGCCGCACGAAGTAACCCGAGCGGGGCCGTGCCTCCACCAGCCCGTCGTCTTCCAGCCGGCGGCATACCTGCAGCGCGGTGGTCAGGCTGACGTGGTGGGTGCGCACCATCGTGCGCACCGAGGGCATGCGCTGGGCGGGCGCCAGTGCGCCGGACTGGATGGCACGGCGGTAGTAATCGGCCAGGCGTTGATAGAGCGGCTGCGTATCCATGAGGCGATCATGCCGGGGTAACGGGACGGCGGACAGACACAGATTCCGGGAAACACCACCATAACAGAGCATGAGAATGGCCGGTGTTGCGCAACAGATAGTCCGTCGGTGTGCCTGTTTTGCAGGCGGGCGTCTCCGTAAGCTGACAGGTATCGAAACCTGCCGGAAAACGCCATGCCATCCCCCTTGTTCGAAGCCATTGAAAGGCCGCAACAGCTCGCCGCGGGCGCCGCCGATCGTCACTATCTGCGCGCGGGCAGCAGGGTGATCTGCCTGGCCGGCGCCATCGAGATCATCCGGCCCCACGTGGACCGGGGCGAGTACGGCGGTGGGTGGTCGGTGCCACCTGAACGTCTGGCCGAAGGCGAGCACTTCCTGGTCGAGATGTCGGGGCCCGTCACCGTCATCGCGCAGGGTCCGGCCCGCTTTGTTTATTTGCATGCGCAACCAGTTTTATTACGGTTTTACGGGTTCTGCGTGCACGCAATCAAAAAATGGGTTATGATTCATCTCATCAGACGCGGGGTGGAGCAGTCTGGCAGCTCGTCGGGCTCATAACCCGAAGGTCGTAGGTTCAAATCCTGCCCCCGCAACCAGTTTCAAGTGTGCTTGCAGTCTGTTTTTGCATCACCATCGCCCGCCGAGCTGCAGGGCGATCAAGCCAAAGTGCCACGCACTTCGGCGCATCAGGAAAACGCGCATCACTTGCGCCAGACGGGGCCCGGTAATTACCGGGCCTTGTTTTTTTCCCGGCATCCTTTCCGCAGGCCACCTGCCCGATGAGGCGAGCGCCACCGCTGTGCGCGGCGTCGCGCAAGGCCTGTTCATCTGTTTCGCTCGCAAGCTCTCGATCCTTCCCATTCCGGTACAGATCGCCTCCGGGAAATCGCCCCTGCGCAACGCTGGCGCCGCGCGGCATAATTTTCCCAGCCATCGCCGTCGCGCACCCGCTGCGCCCGGACGATGCCGAGGCGCGGCGCGCGCATTCGCAGCACCAGGGGAAGGGCATGCAATTGAGCCGCAGCCAGACCGGCGCGATCTTTTCGATGATGCGGGATCTCAGCGACGGCCTCGGCGACGCCGAGGTGCGCGAGCGCGCCGGCCGCGCCCTGCTCACGTTGCTCGAGGCCGATTTCTTCGCCTCGTATGTGTGGGATGCACCGACCCGCCGGTTCGTGTCGTGCGTGCAGATCAACATGAGCGACAGCAATTTGCGCCGCTACGAATCCTATTTCCAGTTCCACGATCCCATCACGCCGGCCCTGCAACGGCGCCGGCGCGCGACGCCGGTCAGCGCCATCATGGCGCACAAGCAGCTCGAACGCACCGAGTTCTTCAACGATTTCCTCAAGCGCGACGGCCTCTGGCACGGCCTGAATTTCTTCGCCTATGACCAGGGCGAGAATATCGGCGACGTGCGGATCTGGCGCGCCGCGGGCCGGCCCGACTTCAGTGCGCGCGACGTGCAGCTGGTGGATGCCATCGGCCCCAGCCTCGTGAACGCGCTCGCCCGTGCCCGCGCCCCGGGCCGCGCGCAGGCGCGGTCCGCGCTGCGGCCTTCGGCCTACGGCCTCACGCGACGCGAGGCCGAGGTGGCGGATCTGCTCGTGCTCGGCCTGTCCGATCAGGAGATCTGTGATCGGCTGGTGATGTCCAAGCCCACGCTGCGCACCCACGTCGGCGCGATATTCGAGAAGTGCGGCGTGCGTCGGCGCGCGCAGCTCGCCGGCGTGCTGGCCGGTGCGCGTCCTCCTCATTTTTGATGATGGCGCGGGTGCCTGCGCGCTTCTAGCATGCTGGCATGTCCATCGGAGGGGAGCTCCACCATGCAGGATCCCGGCAAACTCGACGCCACCGCGCTGCTCGATGCCTATCGCACGGGGGCGCTGACGCCCGCGGCCTACGCCGAATACGTCATCGACGCGGCCGCGCGCGAGCGCCACCTGAACGCCCTGCAGCATTTCGAGCCCGAGCGGCTGCGTCTCGACATGGAAAGCGCCGCGCGGCAGGGCTACGCCGGCGCACTGGCGGCCGTGCCGCTGGTCGTGAAAGACAACATCAACACCACCGGCTATCCCACCAGCGCCGGCACGCGAGCGCTGCTGGCGCACCGGCCCGCGACGGACGCCGCTGCCGTGGCGGCGCTCAGCGCCGCTGGCGCCGTCGTCGGCGCGAAGGCCGGCATGCACGAGCTGGCCTTCGGCGTGACCTCCAACAATGCCGTCACCGGCGCGATCCGCAATCCCCACGACCCCGGCCGGATTCCCGGCGGTTCCTCGGGCGGCACGGCGGCTGCCATCGCGGCCGGCCTTTTCCCGGCCGGCCTGGGCACCGACACGGGCGGCTCGGCGCGGATTCCCGCGGCCCTGTGCGGCATCGTGGGCTACCGTCCCACCACGGGGCGCTATGACGGAAGCGGCGTGGTCCCGATCAGCCATACGCGCGACACGGTGGGCCCGTTCGCGCGCTCGGTGCGCGACATCTGCCTGCTCGACCGCGTCCTGAGCGGCGAGGGCGCGACGGCGCCCGCGCTCGACCTGCCAGGGATCAGGCTCGGCGTGGCGCGCACACGGTTCTTCGACGATCTGGATCCGGCCGTCGCGAACGCGGTGCAGGGGCGGATCGACGCGCTGGCGCGAGCCGGCGTGCGCATCGTCGAGGTCGACCTGGGCGAGATCTGGACCCACGACGATGCCTTCAGCTTTCCCGTGGTGTTCCACGAAGTGATGCGCGACCTGCCCGCCTATCTGGCGCAGCACGCGCCCGGCGTCACCTTCGACGCGCTGATCGCCGGCGTCGGCTCGCCGGATGTGGCGGGTGCGCTGCGCAGCCAGCTCGGCCCCGATGCCACCAGCGACGAGGTCTATCGGGCCGCCATCGAGGTCCACCGCCCGGCGATGCGCCGTCTCTACGCCCGTGCCTTCGAGACGCACCGGCTCGACGCGCTGGTGTTCCCGACCACGCCCATCACTGCCCGGCCGATCGGAGAAGACGAGACGGTGCTCGTCAACGGCGGCGCGCAGCCCACCTTTCCCACCTACATCCGCAATACCGACCTGGCATCGAACCTCGGCGCACCGGGCATCAGCCTGCCATGCCCGGTCGGCGCGGGCGAGCTGCCGGTCGGCATCGAGTTCGACGGATTGCCGGGCCAGGACCTGCGCCTGCTGGCCCTGGCGATTGCCGTCGAGCGCGTGACGCGCGGCGATTGAGCCGCGCCCGCACGCACGCTCAACCGGCCGCGCCGGCGCAACCGCGCTGCGCCCGCAGCGCATTTTTCGCCCCGCACCGCGCCCGCGATCGCTGAAATCCGCGGCCGCCGTCTGCGGGGCATCGCCGCGTTCCCTGCCTTCATGATGCAGATCGGTCCGATAGCACGCGTTGCGCGTCGGACGCGCGCTATCGCGGCATTACAGTGCCGGCACTGTTGAAGCGCTGCACCTCTCCTGCCTCTCCGAACCCGCCCGATCCGGCGGATTCCCGGCGCGGTGCCGCGTCCGGGGCACAACCCCGGCCGCGTCCGCCGCCGCCATTCCCAGGTCGTTCCTCTTAAGCCGCGCTCCGACAGCGCCTCGCCGCACCACGGTGCGCGCCCCTCGTTCGCCGTGGTCCACAGCCACGCGGCGGCCAGCCCTAGCCGGATGGCCGGAGCGGCGCGCGGCTTTCTCCGTGGCCGGCGAGTCATCCACAAGCCGTTCCGCACGGCGGCAACGGCTCAGCAGGATCCCCTGAAGGAGGAAGACGTGTCCCAACCCAACGCAGCGTCCGGCAATAGCGCCGGCAACACCGGCGGCGAGAGCGCCTACGCCATGGCGCAGGAAGCGCGCATCGTCGACAAGATCATCCGGGCCATCGTGCCGCTCGCAATCATCGGGCTGTTCGTTTCATACATCGACCGCGCCAGCCTGGCGATCGCCGGGCCCGAGATGGCCGGGCCGCTCGGCCTCACGCCCGCCCTGTTCGGGCTGTCGGCCGGCCTGTTCTTCATCGGCTATGTGCTGTTCGAGGTGCCGTCCAACTTCGCGCTCAGGCGCGTCGGCGCGCGAATCTGGCTGGCCCGCATCATGGTCACGTGGGGCCTGGTCTGCCTGGCCACGGCCTGGGTGGGCGGGCCCACCTCGCTGTATGTCATGCGCTTCCTGCTCGGCGTCGCCGAGGCGGGCTTCTATCCGGGCGTGCTGTTCTACATCAGCCTGTTTCTGCCGCGCAAACACCTCGCGCGCGCCTTCTCGATGTTCCAGCTCGGCATTCCGGTGTCGCTCGCGATCGGCAGCATCTTCACCTCCACCATCCTCTACATGCACGGCATGCTCGGCGTGTCCGGCTGGCAATGGGTCTTCATCATCGAAGGCGCCATCACCATGATCGTGGGCGTGATCTGGTATGTCGTCACCAGCCGGGGCCCGGCCGATGCGAAGTTTCTCGAGCCCTCCGAGAAGACCGCGCTGATCCAGATGCTGCGGCGCGACGGCGAGCAGACCGACGAGCATGGCATCGCGGCCTTCATGGAAGTGCTCAAGAGCCCGCGCGCATGGCTGTTCTCCATCATCTTCATCTTCATGATGCTGGGCTTCTACTCGGTCATCTACTGGCTGCCGCAGATCATCAAGCACCGCATGGGGCTGAGCAACATCGACGCGGGCATGATGTCGGCGATCCCGTGGGTCGTGTCGGCGATCGCGCTGTTCGTGTCCTCCCGCTATGTGTCGTGGTCCGGGCGCCGCGTGCCCGCGCTGATCTTCGTGCTGGCTTTCTGCGGCGTGGGCATGCTGATCTCCAGCCAGGCCGAGAGCGCGTTCGTCGCGCTGGTGGGGCTGAGCATGGGCGCCGTGATCCAGTCCGCCGTGCCGCTGCTCTACGCCGTGGTGTCGCACGAGTTCAACGGCACGCGCAACGCCATCGCGCTGGCCTTCGTGAATTCCGTCGGCGGCATCGGCGGCTTCATCGGCCCCTACGTGCTCGGCCTCATCCGCCAGAGCACGGGCGGCGACGCGCAAGGGCTGCTGGTGCTGAGCCTGAGCTTCTTCATCGCGGCCCTGATCGCCGTTTCGCTGCTGCGCCTGGAGCGCGCGCATCACGCCGCCGGCATCACGCCGGCCTGACCCACGACGGGGCGCCGACGCGCGGCGCCCCGCGCTTTCCACGAGGAACCACATCATGAGCAATCAGCACCTGCATTGGCTGCGCCAGGGCGACCGCACGCACCGGATCATGTTGATCGACGGGCCCAACATGCCGAATCTCGGCGCCCGCAACAAGCGCGTCTATGGGCCGATCGCCTCCATCGACGCCCTGCATCAGTGGATGGGAGAAATGTGCGAGGGCCTGGGCGTGTCGTTCACGGCCATCGCAGACAACCACGAGGGCAGCATTCTCGACGCGCTGCACGAGAGCGCCGCGCAGGTCGACGGCTACATCGTCAACCCCGCGGGCCTGACCCGCACGGGCGAGGCCACGCGCCACGCGCTCGAGGAAACCGGCAAGCCCTGGGTCGAGGTGCATTTCTCCAACATCTCGGCGCCGCCCTGGTCCGGCCGCGGCCTGCCGGGCGGCCCCTGGGAGTCGAACTTCACCCGTTCGGCCACGGGCATGTGCATGGGCATGCGCCACTACAGTTATCTGGGCGCGCTGGTGTCGCTGGTGGCCGCGCTCGACGACGAGGCCTTTCTCGGCCAGACGCTCGGGAGCTGACCATGTGGCAAGGCATGGTGGATGAAGCCGCCTGGCTGCACCAGGTGAACGCCGATCCCGAGGCGCGCCTGATCGGGCGCTACACCGAGACCTCGTTCGAGATCGTGTCGGGCAAGCTGGCCGCGGCCTATCGCCTGGAGGCGGGCGTGCTCAGTCCGCTCTACGGCAAGGCGCGCGCGGCCATGGTGTTCTCGGCGCCGGCGGTGGCGTGGGCGGCATTTCTCGCGCCGGTGCCGTTCCCGCCGAATCAGCATTTCCTCGGCATGGAGCGTCGCCGCAGCGATTTCAGCATCGCCCACGGTCGGCCCGCCTACATCCGCCATCTGCGCGTGCTGACCCGGGTTTTCGAGCTGGCCCGGGCCTGCGCCTATCCGGCCGCCCTGGCCCCGGAGGTTGCATGACCATCGCGCCCGAACCCATCGTTGGCCGCTACTACCCGCTCGAAGTGCAGGGCAGGGCGCAGCGGATCTATGTCGAAACCTCCGGCGACGGCGCCCCGGTGGTGTGCCTGCACACTGCGGGCGCGGATGCGCGGCAATACCGCCATCTGCAGAACGATCCCGAGCTGCTGGCCGACTTTCGCATCGTGGCGTTCGACCTGCCCTGGCATGGCAAGTCGTTGCCGCCCGCAGGCTGGTGGCAGGAGGAATACCTGCTCACGGTCGAGCGTTACACCGCCACCATCATGGCGGTGATCGAGGCGCTCGCGCTCGAGCGGCCCATCGTGATGGGCTGCTCGATGGGCGGGTCGGTCGTGCTGGAGCTCGCGCGCAGCCACGCCGACCGGCTGGGCGGCGTGATCGGCTTCTCGGGGGCGGCCAAGGTCGAGGGCCGCTTCCAGGATTGGCCGCTGGCCCCCGACGTCAATGCCAACCAGGTGGTGCCGAGCTGGACCGCGGCGTTGATGGCGCCGCAGGGGCCGGAGGCGGCGCGCAGGGAGGTCTGGTGGATCTACAGCCAGGGCGGTCCCGGCATCTATCGCGGCGACACATACTTCTACAGCGACAGCTTCGACCTGCGCGGGCACGAACACGAGATCGATACCCGGGCCTGCCCCGTGACGCTGCTCACGGGCGAATACGACTTCGCCTGCTCGCCGGAAGAAACCGAGGCCACGCTGGCCCGGATTCCGGGCGCCGAGGGCGGCCGGATGGCCGGCATCGGCCACTTCCCGATCTCCGAAAACTACCCGCTGTGCAAGACCTACTTCGAGCCGGCCTTGCGCCGCATGGCGCGGTTGCGCGCGCAACGGCTGGCGCGTTGAGGGCAGGGCCGCCGGCCGCGGCCCTGCCGGCCGTGCGCCGCAGCGCTACGTGAGCCCCAGCAGCGCCGCGATGCGCGGCTGCTGCTCGGAAAACACGCCGTAGAAGACCTGACCGTCGATCAAGGTGAGCGGCGCCACGCGCATGCCGGTGCGCCGGCGCGCCTCGTCGGCCACTGCCGGCTGGGTCAGGTCGTGTTCGATGAACGGCACGCCCTGCGCCGTCAGCCAGGCCTTGAGCGCATGGCAATCGGGGCAGTCGGGCGTGGTGTAGATCTCGATGGTGTGCGCGGTCATGGTGGGTCTCCGGCCGGCGCGGTGCCGGCGGCTCTGCTCGCCGGCACCGTCGGGATCAGCGGGCGGTGGCCAGCCGGGCGGGCACGGCGGGCTGTCCGGGCTGGATCGGTGCGCTGAAGCGCTTCAGGCGCAAGGCATTGCTCAGCACGAACACGCTCGAGAACGCCATGGCGCCCGCGGCCAGCATCGGCGAGAGGAGGGTGCCGTTGACCGGATACAGCACGCCGGCGGCCACCGGTATCAGCGCGACGTTGTAGGCAAACGCCCAGAACAGGTTCTGGCGGATGTTGCGCAGCGTGGCGCGCGACAGCGCGATGGCGTTGGCCACGCCGGTGAGTTCGCCCGACATCAACACCACGTCGGCACTCTCGATGGCGATGTCGGTGCCCGTGCCGATCGCGATGCCCACGTCCGCGGCGGCCAGTGCCGGCGCGTCGTTGATGCCGTCGCCGACGAAGGCCACGCGGGCGCCACCCATCGCCAGTTGCCTGACCGCTTCGACCTTGCCGTCGGGCAGCACCTCGGCCATCACCAGGTCGATGCCGAGCTCGCGCGCGATGGCCTGGGCCGTACGGGTGTTGTCGCCCGTGACCATCGCCACCTTCAGCCCCAGCGCATGGAACGCGGCGATCGCCGCCGGCGTGCTGGCCTTGATCGGATCGGCCACCGCGATGATGGCGGCGAGCCGGCCGCCCACCGCCGCGTAGAGCGGCGTGCGGCCCTGGTCCGCCAGACGCGCGGCGGTCGCGCCGAACACGCCGATGTCCAGGCCCAGCTGGCGCATGTAGCGGTCGGCGCCCACGTCCACGCGCTGCTCCGATACCGTTGCGCGCACACCGAATCCGGGAATCGCCTCGAAGTCGGCGGCGGCCAGCAGGGCAAGGCCGCGCTGCTCGGCGGCGCGGGCGATGGCCTCGGCCACCGGGTGTTCCGAGCGCGCCTCGACGGCGGCCACCTGTTGCAGCACCGTGCGCTCGTCGAAGCCTTCGAGCACCAGGAAATCGGTCAGCTCGGGCCGGCCCTCGGTCAGGGTGCCGGTCTTGTCGATGGCGATCACCGAGGCGTCGCGCAGGGTCTGCAGCGCGTCGCCCTTGCGGAACAGCACGCCCAGCTCGGCCGCGCGGCCGGTGCCGACCATGATCGAGGTCGGCGTGGCCAGGCCCATCGCGCACGGGCAGGCGATGATGAGCACCGCGACGCCATTGACCAGCGCGAACACCAGCGCGGGGTCCGGACCCACGAACAGCCAGACCAGGAAGGTGAGGACGGCCGCCGCGATGACGGCCGGCACGAACCAGGCGGTGACCTTGTCGACCATGGCCTGGATCGGCAGCTTGGCGCCTTGGGCCTGTTCGACCATGCGGATGATCTGCGCCAGCAGCGTGGCCGAGCCGACCTTGGTGGCGCGGAACGTGAAGCTGCCGGTCTTGTTGAGCGTGCCGCCCACCACGTCGTCGCCCGCGCGTTTCTCCACGGGGATCGGCTCGCCGGTGATCATGGCCTCGTCGACGTACGACCCGCCTTCGGTCACTTCGCCGTCGACGGCGATGCGCTCGCCGGGACGCACCTGCACCAGGTCGCCCGCGCGCACCTCGCCGAGCGGCACCTCGTGGGCGACGCCGTCGCGCAGCACGCGCGCCGTCTTGGCCTGCAGGCCCATCAGCTTCTTGATCGCCTCGCCGGTGCGGCCTTTGGCGCGCGCCTCGAGGTAGCGGCCGAGCAGGATCAGGGTCACGATCACCGCGGCGGCCTCGTAGTAGACGTTGGCCGTGCCGGCGGGCAGCAGGCCGGGCAGGAAGGTGGCGACGAGGGAGTAGGTCCACGCCGCGCCGGAGCCGAGCGCGACCAGCGCGTTCATGTCGGGCGCGCCCTTGAGCAGCGCGGGGATGCCGCGGCGGAAGAAGCGCCAGCCCGGGCCGAACAGCACCAGCGTGGTCAGGACGAATTGCGCCTGCCAGTTCCAGCCGCTCATGGTCGCCATGACCCAGCGGTGGAAGGCCGGGATCAGGTGCGAGCCCATCTCCACGATGAAGACCGGCAGCGTCAGCACCGCCGCGATCGACAACGAGCGGCCGAGCTTGCGGATCTCGGCGTCGCGCGCCGCGCTGGCCTGGTCCGGCGTGTCGCCCTCGGTGGCGATGCGTGCCTCGTAGCCCGCGTCGGCCACGGCCTGGCGCAACGCGGCGTCATCGGCCGCGCCGCTCATCCGGCGCACCGTCGCGCGTTCGGTGGCGAGGTTGACCGTGGCCTCGAGCACGCCGGGCACGGCGCGCAGGGCGCGTTCGATGCGGGCAACGCAGGACGCGCAGGTCATGCCCTCGATGGCCAGCTCCACCGTGTCTTCGCGCACGGCATAGCCCGCGTCGGCGATCGCGGCCTGCACCGGGCCGAAGTCGGGCGTGCCCGCGAATTCCACGTCGACGCGTTCGGTGGCGAGGTTGACGCTGGCGCGCGCCACGCCGGGGACGGCGGCCACGGCCTTCTCGACGCGGCGCACGCAGGAGGCGCACGTCATGCCTTCGACGGCGAGCTGATGGGCGACGGGCAGGGATGCGGCGGCGGAGGGGGCTTGCGGCGGGGATGAGCGGCCCATGATGCGGCTCCTTTCTGAGGGAATGAGGCCAAGATAGACCTTCCCATCACTGGAAGGTCAAGCGGCGTCGCCCGGGTGAGGCGCGCGTGGATTTAGGACGGGTCTGATTGTCTCGCGACGGCTGGCGTTGCCATGCGGGAGGGCCTGCACCATACAGGCTTCCCAACCCTTCCGGAGGCGAGCCATGCTCAAACTCAGTGTTCCCCAGATCACCTGCGGCCATTGCGCCGGCACCATCGACCGCGCCGTGCTGGCGGTCGACCCCGACGCCAACGTGCATGTCGACGTGCCGGCGCGCACGGTCATCGTGGATACCGACGCCGACGAAGAAATGATACGCGCCGCCATCAGCGCCGCCGGCTACACCAACACCAAACTGCCCGACTGAGCCCGCGCGGGCCGCGGGATCGCGCAGGCGGCGCGCGAGGTTGCCGCCTCGCGCCGGGCCCTGCGCCACGGCCGGCCCCGTTTGGCTCCGACGGCTCCCCGCCGAGGATTCCATCATGTTCGTGCAGCCCGTCGATTACTTCCTTGCCGTCTGGTTCGTGCTGGCCGGCCTGTCCACCCTCTACGTCGGGATCGACCAGTATCGCAACAACCCCGAGCCGGTCGTGATGAAGTGGGGCTTCATCCTCGTCACGCTCTACATGGGGCCGCTCGGTCTGCTGCTCTATGTGCTGGCCGACAAGGAACCGCGGCCGGGCGAGCACGAGGCCTTCATCCGGCCGCTCTGGAAACAGGGCATCGGATCCACCATCCACTGCGTCGCGGGCGACGCCACCGGCATCATCCTGGTGGCAGTGATCACCGCGCTGCTCGGCCTGCCGATGTGGCTGGACCTGATCCTCGAGTACCTGGTGGGCTTTGCCTTCGGCTGGTTCATTTTCCAGTCGCTCTTCATGAAGTCCCTGATGGGCGGCACCTATTGGGAGAACGTGCGCAAGAGCTTCCTGCCGGAGTTCATCTCGATGAACTTCATGCTGGCCGGGATGGCGCCGGTGATGGTGTTTCTGATGATGGGCGGCGACATGCGGGCAATGGTGCCGACCGAGCTGCTGTTCTGGGGCGTGATGTCGATCGGCGTGACCGCGGGGTTCGTGCTCACCTATCCGTGCAACGTCTGGCTGGTGGCACGCGGGCTCAAGCACGGGCTCATGACGGTCCGCCCGCCCGCCGCGGCCGCACACGAGCGGGTCGCCGCGGGCGCCGCTGTCGCCACTGCACACGCCGCTGCGCACGCCACCGGCCACGGCGTCCACGAGGTCCACGAAGCGCACGAGGGCACCGAGGCGCACGCGCACGCGGAGGCGGCCAACGATGCGGCACCTGGCGCGACGGCGCCCGGCGCATCGACGCCCGGCGCATCGACGCCCGGCACGCCGCCTCGTGCCCATGGCGCCGGCCACGGCGGGCACGCCGGACATGGCATGGCCTCCGACGCCACGCGCGCTCAGGTCGGTGCGGTGAGCGCCTTCTCAATCGTCGCGTTGTTGCTCGGCCTGATCGTGCCGGCCAACTGGTTGAATCTTTCGCTGTCGGCCGACGACGTGGGCGGCCTCATCATGCCGGCGGGCATGGCGGGCAGTCGCGACACCAGCGCGGCGGCGATGCGGGCGATGGCCGCCATCGACCCCCGGCTCGCCACGCAAGACCCGGAGGCGGAAGGGCGGGGCGACCATGCGCTGCCGTTCCGCATCGAAAACGGCGTGAAGGTCTTCGAGCTCACGGCCTCGGTGGTGCGCTGGACGGTGCGCCCCGGCGTCGCCGTCGAGGCCTACGCCTACAACGGCCGGGTGCCGGGTCCGCGCATCCACGTGCGGCAGGGCGATCACGTGCGCATCGACGTGTTCAACGGCCTGCCCGAGCGCACCGGCCTGTATGCGCCCGGCATGCTCGACGCCGGCCGCGCGCCGGCCACGATTGCGCCCGGCGGCTCGCGCTCCTACGAGTTCACCGCGAGCCGGCCCGGCACGGGTTTCTATCGGCCCGCCGTGGGGGTGAGCCGGGGCCAGGCGCTGGGCCTGCACGGCGCGCTGATCGTCGACCCCGCAACGGCCGACGCGCCGGCACAGCAGGATTACCTGATCCAGCCCGATGCCTGGGTGCGCAGCGGCGGCCTGAGTTTCCCTGCCGGGGGCATGGCAGGGATCGCGCCCAACCTGATCGTCGTCAATGGGCGGCAGGCCGCCGACACCCTGCACATGCACGTCGGCGAGACGCTGCGGTTGCGCTTGCTCGGCACGCAGACGGTGGGCACGTTGGCGTTCCATCTCTCCGACGGGCTGCTCGAGGAAAGCGAGCGCGACGGCGGCGCGATCCCGGCCGCGGCGCGGCATGCCGTCGACACGGTGCGTGTGGCGCCGGGCCAACGCTCTGTAGTGACCTGGACGCCGCCCGCGCCCGGCATCTGGGTGCTCGACGGTCCGTCCGGCGTGGTGCTGCGTGTCGAGGTGGCGAGTTCCTGAGGCGCGCGAGCGCCGGCGCTGCCGCCTGGCACCCGGCCTGATCGGCCGCGCCATGCGGCCGCGCCATGCGGCAGCGCAAAAAACTGCAGGTTTATCCGGTTTCCCGTCGCGTCCGGCTTGGGCTACCATCGTCCAGGAAGCAAACCCCGATATCGCTCGGCAACACAGGAGTCATGCATGGGCACAGCGAAATACGATCACCCGGGATTTGTCGCGGACACCGGCACCGACGGTCAGTACCTGATCGGCATCTGGTGCCCCCATGGTTATCCGGCGCACATCCACATCGGCCGTCTCGAAGACAACGGCAAGTCCGAAGCGCAACTGCGCTTGCGGATCCCCGACAGCGTGTTCCAGTCGATGCCCGATGACGTCGAGACCCTGTGCCGGCGTGCCATGGGGCAGGCGGTGCGCGAACATCTGCTCAACGGCGCCACCGGTTTCCAGGAAACCCGGCTGCAGCTCGACGCGGTGCCCTGGGCGGGCCCGATGCGCGCCATGGTCGCCGCCTGACCTTCCGGATGTTGCGACGGTTACCCACAACTCTTGTGGAAAACCGCCGCAACATCACTGGAATACTCTCGAATTCACCTTGCAACTCAAGGGCTTGCCTCCGCTGCTCAAAACATGAGCGGCGCGCAGCGCCGAGCCGGCCTCAGCCGCACACCTTGCTGACGGCCTGGGCGTCGCTGACATACGGATTGCCATTGCCCTGGATCTGCGCGATGCGCTGGTCGCGTTGCCGTTCCCAGGCATCGACCGGATAGGCGCGGGCCCACGCACAGAAAATGCGCTTGTCCTCGCGCGACAGACTCAGGTCGTAGCGCGTCGCCATGTAGAACTGGATGCGCGCGATCCGGCCGCGCACTTCCTGGCGCGGCTGCACCCGGCGTTCCTTGAAATCCACCACCGTCTGGCACTGGCCATACATCGGCGTGGGCTTGTCGGTCCAGATCGAAAAACGGAAATTCTGGCGGTCGCCGTTGACCTCGCCGACCGAGGGCACGAGATTGATGAGGTCGCCCTCGGCGCGCGCGAACACCGGATCGTTGTCGGTGCAATTCTTGCGGCCGCCCGATTTGCCCTTCACCTTTTCCTGCCAGCACATGCGCTGGTGCCCCAGCACCCAGGCGGGCACCACGTGTTCCCATTCGAGCCGCTCGGCGCGCGCGAGCTGTTTGCGCGGCTGGTAGCCGCAGCGCTTCAGGTCCATTTCCTTGCCCGTGTACGGGCAGCCGCAATAGAAGTCTTCTTCGAGGCCGCGATAGACACGCGGCAGCACCTTCTTGGCATTGCGAAAATCCCGCGGGCCTACCGCATCGGGACGAGTGACCAGTTCGGCGTCAGCCGGGGCCGCCAGGATCAGGCCGGCCAGTAATGCAACAGCATATAGTTTCATGGCGCAGCATTTTATGTTTTTTGTTGCGGGCATGTGCCACAGTTGGCGGACTCATGTATTCTGGGTTTGTCCGGATGCCCGATCGGGCGCCCCGGAGACTTCCGCAGACGTTTAGACGTTTCCCTGATAGGAGATGCTTCATGAAGAATCGAGTCTTTCTGGTTTTGATGCTGGCCGTGGCCGCTGTCACCGCAGGTTGCAACACCGTCTCCGGTGCGGGCAAGGACATCGAGCGTGGTGGAGAGAAGATCCAGGGAGCCGCGAACCGATAATCCGCCCAGCGGAGCTTTGGTACAGGCCGATGGACCGCGCGTGCACACGCGCGAGGCCATCGGCCTTTTTGCTGGCTCGCCGCGACGCGTCCTGCTTGATGCATAATCGCGGCGTTGAGTTCGGATTGCAGGAGCGGGTATGCGCAAGCAGGTGGTGTTGTTGGCGGCGGTGGCACTGACCGCCTTGGCGGGATGCGCGAGCACGGGCCTGCGCGAGAATCCCGGCATCAAGGAAACCTTCGAGGTCAATGCCGACTTCCAGGCCTCCTATCGCCGAGCCACGGAATACGCCCGTGTCTGCCACGAGCAACGCGCGCATCCCTATGGCGCGACCTACAACTACGGCCGGGCCGAAGGCGAGAAGGGCGATCCGAACGAGGTCATCGTCTATCGCAGCACCGAGCGCGCCAAGATCCTGGAGATCATCCAGACGCTGCCGAGCGAAAAGCCGGGCTGGTCGCGCGTGACGGTGTCGGTGCTCAATGAAGGCATCTGGGACAGCGCCGAGATCGCGGCCGCACGCAAATCGATCGAGACGGCCACGCCCGTGTGCCGCCCGCTCAACTGATACGAACCATGGCGGATGCCGACGATCGCGGCCAGGGCCGCGGCTTTCTGCTGGTGGCGGGCGCGGCCCGCACGCTGACCTGGCTCAATGGCGGGGCGGCGCTGCTGCTGGCCGCGTTCTCGCTCGGCATCGTGGGGGGCGATTACGCGCCGCCCGACCTGAGTCTGCCGCTGTCTGCTTTCCTGCTGGGCTTTGCCGCCAGCGGCCTCACGGCCCTGTTCGCGGCGCTCGCGGCCCGTCAGGTCACGCGACGCGGACCGGCGCTGCGCCGCGGCCGGCTGTTCTGGCCGGCCCTGATCCTGATGCTTTTCTGCTACATTGCCGCGCTGCTCGCCTTCGGCGCGGGTTGCTGGACGGCAACGGGGGCGCCCGTGGACGATTCGGACGCCACCGACACCGTATACGCAAGCCGGGCCTGAGGCGTTCCGTCCCCTGGGTAAACCCCCGATTTCCGCTGGACTTGCCGAGGCTCGGTGATTAATATGCGCATTGCGTATATTTCGCTACCCACCGCCGAGGCCTTCATGTCCATCTCCCAGCAAGCCTTCCTGCGCGACGCCATGCGCCGCCTGAACCTCACTCGTGACGTTTTCGCCGCCCGCATCGGTGTGAAGCGGCGCGCCCTGGATACCTGGCTGCTGCCGGAGGGCTCGCAGGAGTTCCGCGCGATGCCGGAAGTGGTGGAGCGCTTCGTGAGCGAGATCGTGCAAAACCGCGATCTGCTCGAGAAATATACGCAAAGCGCACAGGTGGGCCCGCTGCGGGATCGCATCGCCGTGGACGGCAAGCCGCAACTGCTGTCGGTCGATCAGTTCACGCGCGAGTCGGTCGAAGACCTGTTCCGCGTGGCCGACATGATGCAGCCCATCGCGCGGCGCCAGAAGGTCTCGCGCGTGCTCGAGGGCGCGGTGCTGGGCAATCTGTTTTTCGAGGCCAGCACCCGCACGCGCGTGAGCTTCGGCTCGGCGTTCTGCCGGCTTGGCGGTTCGGTGTGCGACACCACGGGCTTTACGTTCTCGTCGATGGCCAAGGGCGAGTCGATCTATGACACCAGCCGCGTGATGTCGGGTTACGTGGATGCGATGGTGATCCGCCATCCGGACCAGGGCTCGGTGGCCGAGTTCGCGGCCGCCACCAACATCCCCGTGGTCAACGGCGGCGACGGCCCGGGCGAGCACCCGAGCCAGGCCCTGCTGGATCTCTACACCATCCTCACCGAGTTCTCGCGCCTGGGCAAGCTGCTGGACGGCGCGCACATCGCGATGGTGGGCGACCTGAAGTACGGCCGCACCGTGCACTCGCTGATCAAGCTGCTGGCGCTCTACAAGGGCGTGAAGTTCACGCTCATCTCGCCGCCGGGCCTGGAGATGCCGCAATACATCGTCGAGCAGGCCGCGCGCAACGGCAACGTGATCGAGCAGAAGGGTTCGCTGGCCGAAGGCCTGCCGGGCGCCGACGTGATCTACGCCACCCGCGTGCAGAAGGAGCGCTTCGCCAACGAGGAAAGCGCCGAGGGCTACACGGCGGACTTCCAGGTGAGCCGCGCCATCATCGATACGTACTGCGGCCCGGACACCATCGTGATGCACCCGCTGCCGCGCGACAGCCGCCCCGGCGCCAACGACCTGAGCAACGATCTCAACCACGATCCGCGCCTGGCGATCTTCCGCCAGACCGACAACGGCATCCCCATCCGCATGGCCATCTTCGCCGTGCTGCTCGGTGTCGAGGGCCTGGTGCAGCACTCCATGCGCGACGTGACGTGGAAGCATCCGTCGCACATCGGTCCGGACGACTCGGTGTTCCACGGCCTGGATTGAGACCCGGCGTGGCCCGCATCGGGCCACAAGAAAAAACCGCGCAGCCCCGAAAAGGGATGCGCGGTTTTTTTTTGCCGCCGGGCAGGGCGCGTCAGATCTTCTTTTCGCCGCCCAGGGCCTCGACCAGCTCGGCGATCAGCTTGGAGAGTTCGCCGGTCATGAGCACCATGTCGGACTCGAACTTCTCGTCGTCGTTCTGCGAGATCGCGTCGGGATTTTCCTTCAGCACGTCGAGCGGCGCGACGCGCTTGACGTCCATCGCCTCGGTCAGCACGAAGGAGACGCGATCGGCCCAGGTCATGGCCAGGCGGGTGCACTGCTTGCCCGACTGGATATGGCGGCGCACGTCGTCGGCGTCGATCGAATGCTTCACGTAGCGGATCGCCGCGCGGCTCTCGCCGGAGGCACGCAGCTCGGTGTCCTGGTCGATCGAGAAGTTGGCCGGCGCCTCGTCTTCGGCCAGCCAGCCGGTCATGGCGGAGGCGGGCGATTCGGCCACGTAGAGGTTTTCGAGCGGCAGCGGGTCGACGGACTTCACGAGCAGGCCGATCACCTCATCGGCCTTGGCCGAGGCGGCGGCGTCGATCACCAGCCAGTGATTGACGGTGTCGATCCAGACGCGGGTGTCGCGGTACACGCTGAAGGCGCGCGGCAGGAGTTCGTCGGTGACGCGCTCCTTGAGCTCCTTCATCTGCTTGCGGCCGGGCTTGTAGCCCTGCTGCTCTTCGATTTCCTGGGCGCGGGCCTTCGTGACCTGGTTGACCACGGTGCCGGGCAGCAGCTTTTTCTCGGCGCGCAGCGTGAGCAGGATCTGCCCGTTCACCATATGGGCCAGGCCGCCATTTTCACGCGGCGGGATCCAGCCCAGACTCTGCATTTCGAGGTTGTTGCCGGACTGGTAGGCGTGCCGGGCAAGGCTTTCTTCAAGCTGCTCGCCGGTCAACGTCCAGGGCGAGGACAGTCGGTAGATCTTGAGATTCTTGAACCACATGGCTTCAGCGCAAAAGCATCGATTCTATACGACGCGGTGGCCGCGCGGCGTTTGTATCTTGCGTGTCAACGGCGACACGCTCTGTCACTGACACCCTGTGGGCCTTCCGGTAATGTCCCCACCATCATCCACGGCTGAAAGAGGAGTGCCATGAAACCCGCAACCCTAATTGGTGCTGTTCTGATCGTGCTCGGCGCTGCGGCGCTCGTGTACAAGGGCTTTAACTACAAATCCGAGGAAACCGTGCTGCAGGTCGGCTCGGTCAAGGCCACGGCCGAGACCGAGAAGTCGGTGCCGATCCCCACGTGGGCAGGCATCGCCGCGATCGTCGTCGGCGTGCTGGCGGTGGGCGCAGGCATGCGCCGCTGATCCGCATCACCCCTGGATTCAAAGGCTTCTGACCGCCCTCGGGCGGTCTTTTTTTTGCGGGTGAGGTCGGGGGAGGGCGCGCCGCGCGCGGCACAAAAAAAGACGGCCCGGCTAGGGCCGGGCCGATACGGGGCACACGATATCGCGTCAAAAAAGGCTCGCGGGGAACGCGATATCGGTGTCAGAGTACTGGCCCTGCAAACTCCGTACAGGGGATCGTTTGTCCGGAGAAAAACGCAAGACCGTGATCTGAGCGGCCAGTCTACGCGTGGGGGTCTGACAGGGTCCTGAATCAAGCGCGGCGCGGCCGGGCAAGCGCGCGACAGGCAAAAAAAAAGCTCCATAAGGAGCTTTGAAGGGCCGGGTTGGCGCAGCGGTCCAACCCGGCGGGGGAAGTGTCCTGGCTTACGCGTTGATGTCGTTGTTCTTGGTTTCACGTACGAACAGGGTGCCGATGACCAGCGTCATGACCGCGATGATGATCGGGTACCACAGGCCATCGTAGATGTTGCCGGTGGCGGCCACGACCGCGAAGGCGACCGGGGGCAGGAAGCCGCCGAACCAGCCGTTGCCGATGTGGTACGGCAGGCTCATCGAGGTGTAGCGGATGCGGGTCGGGAACATTTCCACCAGCATCGCCGCGATCGGGCCGTAGACCATGGTCACGTAGATGACCAGGATCGTCAGCATGACCACGACCATCACGTTGTTGGTCTGGGCCGGGTCGGCCTTGGCCGGATAGCCGTGGGCGCGGATCGCGGCGGTGAGGGCCTTGTCGAGCTCGGCGGCCTTCGCCTTGAATTCGGCCGGTGCCATGCTGGCGCCGTCGAACGAGGGGAACACGTCGTTGCCGATCTTCACCGAGGCCATCGTGCCGGCCGGTGCAGCCTGGTTGTCGTAGTTCACGGCGTTGCGTGCCATGAACGACTTGACCACGTCGCACGAGCTGGTGAAGGAGGCGGTGCCCACCGGGTTGAACTGGAACGAGCACGTGGCCGGGTCGGCGATCACCGTCACGGGGGCGGTGGCCTGGGCACGCTCCAGCGCCGGGTTGGCGTAGTGCGTGATGGCCTTGAAGATCGGGAAGTAGGTCAGTGCCGCGATCAGGCAGCCCGCCATGATGATGGGCTTGCGGCCGATCTTGTCGGACAGTGCGCCGAAGATCACGAAGAACGGCGTGCCGATCAGCAGCGCGATCGCGATCATGATGTTGGCGGTGTTCGCGTCGACCTTCAGCGTCTGCGTCAGGAAGAACAGCGCGTAGAACTGGCCCGTGTACCAGACCACGGCCTGGCCGGCGGTCAGGCCCAGCAGCGCCAGGATCACGACCTTCAGGTTGCGCCACTGACCGAACGATTCGGCGATCGGCGCCTTCGAACCCTTGCCTTCTTCCTTCATGCGCTTGAAGGTCGGCGATTCGTTGAGCTGCAGGCGGATCCAGACCGAGATGCCCAGCAGGATCACCGAGATCAGGAACGGAATGCGCCAGCCCCACTCCTTGAACGCCTCTTCGCCCATGGCGGTGCGCACGCCCAGGATCACCAGCAGCGACAGGAACAGGCCCAGCGTTGCCGTGGTCTGGATCCAGCTGGTGTAGAAGCCGCGGCGGCCTTGCGGCGCGTGTTCCGCCACGTAGGTGGCCGCGCCGCCGTATTCACCGCCGAGCGCCAGGCCCTGCAGCAGGCGCAGCACGATCAGGATGGCGGGCGCGGCGATGCCGATGCTGGCGTAGCTGGGCAGGATCCCGACCAGGAAGGTCGACACGCCCATCAGCACGATGGTGACGAGGAAGGTGTACTTGCGGCCCACCAGGTCGCCGAGACGGCCGAACACCAGGGCGCCGAACGGGCGCACGGCGAAGCCGGCGGCGAAGGCGAGCAGGGCGAAGATGAAGCCCGCGGTGGGGTTCACGCCCGAAAAGAAGTGCGCTGCGATGATGGCCGCGAGCGAGCCATACAGATAAAAGTCGTACCACTCGAAAACGGTACCAAGCGACGACGCGAAAATCACGCGACGCTCGTCCCGGGTCATGGGACGCGGCGCTGCCGTGGGCCCACCCTGCAAGGTGCTGGTGCTCATGATGTCTCCTCGGATCGTGCCGGCGGTGCATCCGCCGTGCGTTCTACCCGCAGCCGTTTTATTGGGGGTGGCCTCGAGCTGCTGACAAGGTAGGTCCCGAGGCTGACGAGGTTCTGACGTGACCCTTACCTGAATCTTAATAGTGAAACATTATGTAACCCCCTCCCAGGAGCATCCGGGGATCCCCTAGGTCAGGTAGAGGACTGCGGCGGAGCCGGGTCGGGCTGGTATTGCGCGAACACGACCTGGATGCGCGTGCCCGGCAGGGTGGAGTGCGGGCTCGGATGATCGTCGATTCGGACGCTGGCGCGGTGCTTCTGCGCGATCTCGCGCACGATGGCCAGGCCCAGGCCGCTGCCATCGGACAGCGTGCCCAGCACGCGGTAGAAGCGGTCGAACACGCGTTCGCGCTCATGCACCGGGATGCCGGGGCCCGAATCCTCGACCTCGACGATGGCCAGCGGATTGGGGGCGCGCACGCGCACGGTGATGTGGCCGCCGCGCGGCGTGTAGCGCAGCGCGTTGTCGATCAGATTGTTGAGCAGCTCGGCCAGCAGGATCGGGTTGCCGTTGACGTACAGCGGCGTGGGATTGCCCTCGAAGCCCAGGTCGGTGCCGAGGTTGAGCGCGTGCGGCACCCAGTGCATGGTCTGTTCGGACGCGATGGTGTTGAGGTCGACGCGGGTGAGGCCGGTGGCGTCGGGCGTTTCGGCGCGTGCCAGCAGCAGCAGCTGGTTCACCAGCCGGGTGGCGCGTTCGGAGCCCGTGACGAGCTGGCGCAGGCTCGACTGCATCTCCTCGGGGCTCGCGTCGCGCAAGGCCAGTTCGGCCTGCGTGCGCAGCCCGGCCAGCGGCGTCTTGAGCTGGTGCGCCGCGTCGGCGACGAAGCGGCGTTGCGCTTCGACGTTGGCCGACAGCCGCTCGAGCAGCTCGTTCATGGCGCCCACCAGCGGCGCGATCTCTGAAGGCGCGGCGCGTTCGTCGATGGGCGACAGATCGTCGGGCTTGCGCGCGCGCAGGCGCTGTTGCAGCGCGTTGAGCGGCGCCACCCCGCGCGACAGCCCGAACCACACCAGCAGCACCGCGATGGGCAGCACCACGAACTGCGGAATGATGACGCCCTTGATGATGTCGTTGGCGAGCTGCGCGCGCTTCTCGACCGTTTCGGCCACGATGACCAGCGCGGGCTGGGTATCGGGAATCTTCAGGTCGACCCAGGTGTAGGCCAGGCGCACGCCGAAGCCGCGCAACGTGTCGTCGGCGTAGAGCACCCGGCCGGGCTGCGGCTGGCCGGCCAGCGGCGGCAGCGGCAGGGCGCGGTCGCCGCCCAGGTACTCGCCGCGGCTGCCGAGCGCGAGCCAGAACACGCTGTCGGTCTCGTCGGCGCGCAGCACCTCGCGCGCCGGATCGCTCATGCGCAGCACCGCGCGGCCCTGGTCGGCCTGCACCTGGTGCGCGAGTACGTTCAGGTTGTTGGCCAGCGCGCGGTCGTAGGGCGCATTGGCGATGTTCTGCGCGACCACGTAGGTGATGGCCACGCTCATGGGCCACAAGAGGAACAGCGGCGCCAGCATCCAGTCGAGGATTTCGCCCAGCAGCGAGCGCTGCGGCGGCGCGAAGCTCGGCCCTTTGACGCCGCCGCGCAGCGCCTCGAGGGCCTCCTGGTTCAGGGATTCGGTGCGCGCCGGTTCAGCTGGCGAGGAAGTTGGCACCGTGGTCTCGCTCCAGACAGTAGCCGAGGCCGCGCACGGTGATGATCTTCACGCCGCTGGGCTCGAGCTTCTTGCGCAGGCGGTGGACATAGACCTCGATCGCGTTGGTGCTGACCTCCTCGCCCCATTCGCACAGATGGTCCACGAGCTGCGTCTTGCTCACCATGCGGCCGCTGCGTGCCAGCAGGATCTCGAGCAGGCTGACCTCGCGGGCGGAGAGATCGAGGGTCTGGTCGTCGACCATGGCCACGCGGCCGGTCTGGTCGAACGTGAGGCGGCCGTGGCGGATCATGGTGGCGCCGCCGCCGGCGCCGCGGCGCGTGAGGGCGCGCACGCGCGCCTCGAGTTCGGACAGCGCGAAGGGCTTGGCCATGTAATCGTCGGCGCCCAGGTCCAGGCCCTTGACGCGCTGCTCCACGCTGTCGGCCGCGGTGAGGATCAGCACCGGCAGCACGGAGTTGCGCGCGCGCAGGCGCCGCAGCACCTCGAGGCCGGTGAGCTGGGGCAGCCCGAGGTCGAGGATCAGTAGGTCGAAGGGCTGAGCCGCCAGGGCCGAATCCGCGGCCAGGCCGTCGCGCACCGCGTCGACCGCATAGCCGTTGTGTCGCAGGGAGCGGGACAATCCGTCGGCGAGAATGCTGTCGTCTTCGGCTATGAGAATGCGCATCGGGCTATGGAAGAGGGCGGGGCGGCGCGGGGCGCCGGGGTGCCGACGATTCTGTCATAGGGGGCGAGGCTTGCCCACTCAGGGAATACGTGGAAAACTTGTCTTACTGGATTTTTATCCAGTACAATTCAATGCCATAATCGCCATCGAAATTCCGGGAGCGGGGGCGGCAGGCCCGTCGGCGCGACAGCGTCGGGGTTATTTGTCCCCACTTTGTCGGCAAGCTTTTTCGGCCCAGGGGCAGCGCGTGATGCCTGCCCGATCCGATACGCCCGCCACTCGAAACCGTCCCGCACCCCGCTCACTCATACAGATAGGACACCTCATGGACGACAAAACCAGCAAGGCCTCGTCGGAAAAAGCCAAGGCGCTCGCCGCGGCCCTCTCGCAGATCGAAAAGCAGTTCGGCAAGGGCTCGATCATGCGCTACGGCGATAACGAGGTCGAGCACAACATCCAGGTCGTCTCGACCGGTTCGTTGGGCCTGGATATCGCGCTGGGCGTCGGCGGCCTGCCGCGCGGCCGTGTGGTCGAGATCTACGGTCCCGAATCGTCCGGCAAGACCACGCTCACGCTGCAGGTCATCGCCGAGATGCAGAAGATCGGCGGCACCTGCGCCTTCGTCGACGCCGAACACGCGCTCGACGTGCAATACGCGTCCAAGCTCGGCGTCAACCTCACCGACCTGCTGATCTCGCAGCCCGACACCGGCGAACAGGCCCTCGAGATCACCGACGCGCTGGTGCGCTCGGGTTCGGTCGACCTGATCGTCATCGACTCGGTCGCGGCCCTGGTGCCCAAGGCCGAAATCGAAGGCGAGATGGGCGATTCGCTGCCCGGCCTGCAGGCCCGCCTGATGAGCCAGGCGCTGCGCAAGCTCACCGCCACGATCAAGCGCACCAACTGCATGGTGATCTTCATCAACCAGATCCGCATGAAGATCGGCGTGATGTTCGGCAACCCCGAAACCACCACCGGCGGCAACGCGCTGAAGTTCTATTCGTCGGTCCGCCTCGACATCCGCCGTATCGGCTCGATCAAGAAGGGCGACGAGGTCGTGGGCAACGAAACCCGCGTCAAGGTCGTGAAAAACAAGGTCGCGCCGCCGTTCAAGCAGGCCGAATTCGACATCATGTACGGCCAGGGCATCTCGCGCGAGGGCGAAATCATCGACCTCGGCGTGGCCGCCAACGTGGTCGACAAGTCCGGCGCCTGGTACAGCTACGCGGGCAACCGCATCGGCCAGGGCAAGGACAACGTGCGCGAATACCTGAAGGAAAACAAGCAGATCGCGATCGAGATCGAAAACAAGGTCCGCGAAAACCAGGGCATCGTCAGCCGCGTGGCCGAGTTCGTGCCCACGGCCGAGGAAAGCGCCGAAGACTGAGTCCCGGGCGCGGCATGGCGGTCACGCATGGGTCCATGCAGGCCGCCGGCCACGGGTTCAGCCGATTGGCGCGACTGGCGCGATCGTCGCGGTCGTCGCAATTGCAGCGAGGGTCGTGATGGTCGCGACTGCCGGTTCACGGGCGAGGCCTCGCAGGAGGCTTCGCCCGTTTTGCTTTCGCCCTCGATCGCCGTCCGCGCCTGGCGTCGCCGCCCGGTCGCCGCGGCCAGCGCCGGCCGCGTTACCCTAGTGCCTGTCCCTGCGATTTTTCGGCCTGCGCGCCGGCGCGTCCCGGGCCCACCCTGACCGCACCATGACCTCCCGATTCCGCACCCCTTCCGAACGCACGCTGGAGCGCCTCGACGACGAGTTCGAAACCGTTGCGCCGCGCAGCGGGGGCGGGGCGCGCACGCCCGCCGCATCCGAACGCCAGCCGGACGACGCGCCCGAGGCGCCGGTCTACACGCGCAGTTCGGAGCTGCGTGCGGCGAAGGCCGAGCGTACCGCGCGGCGCCGCGCCGACCGCGAGGCACGGCAGGACGGTGGGGCAGTTGATGCTGCGGCAGCCGAGGCTGCGGCCCCCGGCGGTGCTGGTCCGGACGCCGCCGCGTCCGCACGCACGGCGCGGCGCGGCCCGAGCCTCAAGATGCGCGCGGTGGGGTATCTGTCGCGTCGCGAGTACTCGCGCCAGGACCTCGCACGCAAGCTCGCGCCGCATGCCGAGAGCGAGGAAGAGGTTGCGCAGGTGCTGGAGGCGCTCACGCGCGAGGGCTGGCAGTCCAACGAACGCTACGCGCAATCGCTCGCCCACCGCCGCGCGCCGCGCCAGGGCACCGCGCGCATCGTGCAGGAGCTCAAGCACAGCGGCATCGACGACGTCCAGATCGCCGAGGTGCGCGACACGCTGCGTGCCACCGAGTACGAGCGTGCGCTGGAGGTCTGGCGCAAGCGCTTCGGCGAGGCGCCGGCCGATCGCGCCGCCTACGCCAAGCAGGTGCGCTTTCTCGCCAGCCGGGGCTTTGCGCACGATGCGATCCGCCGCGTGATCGGCAGCGCCGGCGCCGAAGACGAGTTCTGAGGCGGCCGGCCAGGTGCGGCCGGCGAGGTGCGACCGGCCAGGTGCGGCCGGCGAGGTGCGGCCGGCCAGGTGCGCTCGGCAAGGCGCGACCGGCCAGGCGCTGCCGGCGAGGCGCTGCCAGCGAGGCGCGGCCGGACGCGGGCCGCAAGACCCGCGTCGCCAGCTGCCGCCTCAGCTTTTCGCCGACTTGATGTGGGTCAGCGTCTTGAAGCAGACGTCGCGGCCGATCGTCAGGAATTCGCGGATGTACGAGGTGTCGCTGTCCTCGGCACGGACCGCGGCGTACAGCGTGCGCCACACCCCCTGCGGGCCGAGATGGCAGACCCGCAGCCAGCCCTGGTCCAAATATTCCGTGAGGGTCCAGTGCGGCAGCGCCGCCACGCCGCGATTGCTCGCCACCAGCTGGGCGATCATCGGCGTGAGTTCCGCGCGGCGCACGCCGGCGGGCTCCACGTCGGCCGGATCCAGGAACGCCGTGAAGATGTCCAGACGCTGGCGGTCGACCGGGTAGGTGATGAGCGTCTGGTCCACCAGCTGCTCCGGCATGATGTTGCGGCTCGCCGCGAGCGGATTGGCCTCGGACACCGCCAGCACCAATTCATACTTGAACAAGGGCAGGTAGGTCACCGACTCGAGCGGCTGCGGGTCGGAGGTGATCACCAGGTCGAGATCGCCGCGCACCAGCGCGGGCAGGGGGGCGAACGAAAACGCCGCCGACAGATCGAGCGCCACGTCGGGCCATTGGCCGCGAAACTCGTCGAGCGCGGGCATCAGCCATTGGAAGCAGGAGTGGCAGTCGATGGCCAGGTGCAGCCGTCCCGTGCGGCCCGCCGCCAGACGCTGCAGCTCGCGTTCGGTGCTGCGCATCTTGGGCAGCACCTCGTCGGCCAGGGCCAGCACGCGCAGCCCGGCGGTGGTGAGGCGGGCGGGGCGGGTGCGGCGGTTGAGCAGCGGCGTGCCCAGCCGGGTCTCCAGATCGCGCAACTGGTGCGACAGCGCGGATTGGGTGAGGTGCAGCCGCTCGGCGGCTTCCTGCAGGCTGCCCCCGTCGCGGATGGCGGCGAGGGTTTCCAGATGGCGGATCTCAAGCATTCGATGCCCTGACTTCGTAGAGGTGACGATGAGTGCAAAGGCGCGGGCCGAGCGGAGTCGCCTCACGGCCGTGCGTCTATTGCATGAGTCAAACTCAATAAAAACTTGTCCAGATTGATTTTGACTCACGCTATTCTACGCGCAGAATACCGGTCTACTTGAACAAACTTTGTGTGAGGCCGGATTTCTCATGACGATCATTCATAATCTTGGTTTCCCCCGCATCGGTGCCCAGCGCGAACTCAAGCGTGCGGTCGAGGCCTATTGGGCCGGCAAGCAGGATGCGCAGGCGCTGCAGGAAACCGGCCGGGCGCTGCGCGCCGAACACTGGCGCCTGCAGGCGTCCAACGGCCTGAAGTTCGTGCCGGTCGGCGATTTCGCCTGGTACGACCACATCCTGGAATGGACCACGCTGCTGGGCGCCGTGCCCGCCCGCTTCGGCCAGCCGGCCGGCGAGCCCGTGTCGCTCGACACGCTGTTTCGCATGGGGCGTGGCCGCGCACCCAGCGGCACGCCTGCCGCCGCCTGCGAAATGACCAAGTGGTTCGACACCAACTACCACTACATCGTGCCGGAGCTCGCGCCGGGCCAGACCTTCCGTATCGCGCGCGAAGACCTGTTCGCCCAGGTCAGCGAAGCGCAGGCGCTGGGCCATGCGGTCAAGCCGGTCATCCCCGGCCCGCTCACCTGGCTCTGGCTGGGCAAGGGCGACGCGTTCGAGGGCGCGGACAACGTCGCCAAGCTGGGCCTGCTCGAGGCGCTGTTGCCGGTCTATGGCGAGGTGCTGCGGCGTTTCGCCGCCCAGGGCGTGGAATGGGTGCAGATCGACGAGCCCATCCTGTCGCTCGACCTGCCGCAGGCCTGGCGCGAGGCCTTTGCGTCGGCCTACGCCACGCTCGCGTCGGCGCCCGTCAAGCTGTTGGTCGCCAGTTATTTCGACGGGCTGAAAGACAATCTCGACACCGCGCTGGCCCTGCCGGTGGCCGGTCTGCACGTGGACCTGGTGCGTGCGCCCGGCCAACTGGCCGAGGTGGCGGCCGGGCTGCGCGACGATCAGATCCTGTCCGCCGGCGTGATCAACGGCCGCAACATCTGGCGCACCGACCTCGACGCCGCGCTGGCGGTGCTCGGGCCCGTGGCCCGGCAGCTGGGCGAGCGCCTCTGGCTGGCGCCGTCGTGCTCGCTGCTGCACGTGCCGGTCGATCTGGCCTATGAAACCGAGCTCGACGCCGAGCTCAAGAGCTGGCTGTCGTTCGCCGTGCAGAAGCTCGAGGAGCTCAGGCTGCTGGGCCGCGCGCTCGCGGGCGGCTCCGACGCAGCGGTGCAGGACGGCCTGGCGGCGCAGCGCGCCGCGCTGGCCGCCCGTGCCGCCTCGCCGCGCATCCACAATCCCGCCGTCGCCCGGCGCATGGAAAGCGCCGCCCAGGTCAGCCGCGAGCGCGCGCCGTTCGCCGAGCGCATCGCGCGCCAGCAGGCCGACCTCAAGCTGCCCGCCTTCCCGACCACCACCATCGGTTCGTTCCCGCAGACCGCCGAGATCCGCGCGCTGCGGCGCGACTGGAAGGCGGGTGCGCTGACGGACTCGGCATACGAGGCCGCCATCCGCAAGGAAATCGAGGAAGTCATCCGCTTCCAGGAGAAAGTGGGCCTGGACGTGCTGGTGCATGGCGAGCCCGAGCGCAACGACATGGTGGAGTACTTCGGCGAGCTGCTGGCCGGCTTCGCCTTCACGAAAAACGGCTGGGTGCAGAGCTATGGCTCGCGCTGCGTCAAGCCGCCGGTGATCTTCGGCGACGTGGCGCGCCCCGCGCCCATGACCGTGGGCTGGTCTTCCTACGCCCAGTCCCTGACCGACAAGCCGGTCAAGGGCATGCTGACAGGGCCGGTCACGATCCTGCAGTGGTCGTTCGTGCGCGACGACCAGCCGCGCGAGGCCACCTGCCGCCAGCTGGCCCTGGCGCTGCGCGACGAGGTGGTGGACCTGGAGCGGGCCGGCATCAAGGTCATCCAGATCGACGAGCCCGCCATCCGCGAGGGCCTGCCGCTGCGGCGCGCCGACTGGGCCGCCTACCTGGACTGGGCCGTCGACTGCTTCCGCCTGAGCACGGCCGGCGTCGGCAGCGAGACCCAGATCCACACCCACATGTGCTATTCGGAGTTCAACGACATCATCGAGTCGATCGCCGCCATGGACGCCGACGTGATCACCATCGAGACCTCGCGCTCCAACATGGAGCTGCTCAAGGCGTTCGAGGACTTCCGCTACCCCAACGACATCGGCCCGGGCGTCTACGACATCCACTCGCCCAACGTGCCCGAGGTGGACTGGATGGTCGGCCTGATGCAGAAGGCCGCCAGCCGGCTGCCCAGGGAGCGGCTGTGGGTGAACCCGGATTGCGGGCTCAAGACCCGCGCCTGGCCGGAAACCGAAGCCGCGCTCATCAGCATGGTGCAGGCCGCCCGCGCGCTGCGGGAATCCGCCTAAGCGATTGATATCGGTAGGGAATTGGCACGGCCGGCAGGGCCGTGGCGATCCCGCCGCAGCGTTTCCTCACGACCGCTGGCGTCCGAAATCCGGGTGCCGGCGGTTTTTTTGTGCAGGTGCAATGGACACTTGCCGCGGATCAAGGGCCGGAAGACGGGACGGCCTTATGTCTGAGTGCTGCGTTATACTTTGTTGGTTTTGCTGCCTTGCGTCAAAGTCGTGCCAGCAGGTCGTTTATGCCCTTGCCTCCGTCTGAAATTTCGCGCCAACCCCTACACACGCGTTCGATACGCGTGCAGTGCTATGGGCGCGAAGACGGGCTCTGGGACCTGGAAGCCGAGCTGATCGATGTCAAGGGCTACGACTTTCCCAAGCGCAACGGCGAAACCTTCAAGGCGGGCGATCCCATTCATCACATGCATTTGCGCATCACCATCGACGACGGCTACACCATCGTCGCGGCAGTCGCCGCGTACGATGCCGCGCCTTATGGTGAGTCCTGTATGGCGATCGACGGCGCTTATGCGGATCTGGTCGGCATGAACCTGCTCAAGGGGTTCCGCCGCCAGGTCAAAGAGCGCTTCGGCCATGTCGCGGGCTGTACGCACATGACTGAGCTTTCGCAGGTGCTGCCCACGTCTGCCGTCCAGATGATGGCCGGCGAGCGGCGCCAGAACAGTGCCAGTAATCCGGAGCGGCGTCCGTTTCAGTTGGACGGCTGCCATGCATTGCGTACCGACGGCCCCGTCGTGCTCGAGTACTACCCTCAGTGGTATACGGGCGAGGCGCAAGGGGAGGCGGTCGTTGCGGATTCCGATTCACCCTCTTTTTCTCATACGTCCTGACAGGTAACACATGAAAATCCACGAGTATCAAGGCAAGGAATTGCTGAAGCAATTTGGCGTCCCCGTGCCGCGCGGGATTCCCGCCTTTTCCGTAGACGAAGCCGTGGCAGCGGCTGAAAAGCTGGGTGGACCGGTTTGGGTCGTCAAGGCACAGATCCACGCGGGTGGCCGCGGCAAGGGCGGCGGCGTGAAGCTGGCGCGCTCGCTGGATGACGTGCGCAAGCTGGCAGGCGAAATCCTGGGCATGCAACTGGTCACGCACCAGACCGGCCCGCAAGGCCAGAAGGTCAAGCGCCTGTACATCGAAGACGGCGCCGACATCCAGAAGGAATACTACGTTTCGCTGGTCACCGACCGCGCGACGCAGAAGATCGCCCTGATCGCCTCGAGCGAAGGCGGCATGGACATCGAGGAAGTGGCCCACTCGACGCCCGAAAAGATCATCACCGAATACATCGACCCGCAAACCGGTCTGACCAGCGAACAAGCCAAGAAGGTCGCCGACGCGATCGGCCTGCCCGCCGACTCGACCGCCCAGGCCGTGGACGTGTTCCAGAAGCTCTACAAGTGCTACATGGACACCGACGCCTCGCTGGTCGAAATCAACCCGCTGAACCGCGACTCCAAGGGCAACATCATCGCCCTGGACGCCAAGTTCAACTTCGATCCCAACGCCCTGTTCCGTCATCCGGAAATCGTCGCCTACCGCGACCTGGACGAAGAAGATCCCGCTGAAATCGAAGCCTCGAAGTTCGACCTGGCCTACATCCAGCTCGACGGCAACATCGGCTGCCTGGTGAACGGCGCCGGTCTGGCCATGGCCACCATGGACACCATCAAGCTGTTCGGCGGCGAGCCGGCCAACTTCCTGGACGTCGGCGGCGGCGCCACGGCCGAGAAGGTCACGGAAGCCTTCAAGATCATGCTCAAGAACAAGAGCGTGAAGGCCATTCTGGTCAACATCTTCGGCGGCATCATGCGCTGCGACGTCATCGCCGAAGGCGTGATCGCGGCTTGCAAGGCCGTCAACCTGAGCGTGCCGCTGGTCGTGCGCATGAAGGGCACCAACGAAGAACTCGGCAAGAAGATGCTGGCCGACTCGGGCCTGCCCATCATCAGCGCTGACACCATGGCCGAAGCCGCGACCCAGGTCGTCGCCGCTGCCAAGTAAAAAATTGCCAAGGATTCACAAATGTCGATTCTGATCAACAAGGACACCAAAGTCATCACCCAGGGCATCACGGGCAAGACGGGCCAGTTCCACACCCGTATGTGCCGTGACTACGCCAATGGCAAAGCCGCCTTCGTGGCCGGCGTGAACCCCAAAAAGGCGGGTGAAGACTTCGAAGGCATCCCCATCTACGCCTCGGTCAAGGACGCCAAGCAGGACACCGGCGCCACCGTTTCGGTGATCTACGTGCCGCCCGCGGGCGCTGCCGCCGCCATCTGGGAAGCCGTCGAGGCCGAGCTGGATCTGGTGGTCTGCATCACCGAAGGCATCCCGGTGCGTGACATGCTGGAAGTGAAGAACCGCATGAAGGCCAAGGGCAGCAAGACGCTGCTGCTGGGCCCGAACTGCCCGGGTCTGATCACCCCCGACGAAATCAAGATCGGCATCATGCCGGGTCACATCCACCGCAAGGGCCGCATCGGCATCGTCAGCCGTTCGGGCACCCTGACGTATGAAGCCGTGGCGCAGGTCACCGAGCTGGGTCTGGGCCAATCGAGCGCCGTCGGCATCGGTGGCGATCCCATCAACGGCCTGAAGCACGTCGACGTCCTGAAGCTGTTCAACGACGATCCCGACACCGACGCCGTCATCATGATCGGCGAAATCGGCGGTCCGGACGAAGTGAACGCCGCCGAGTGGGCCAAGGACAACATGAAGAAGCCGGTCGTCGGCTTCATCGCGGGTGTCACCGCCCCTCCGGGCAAGCGCATGGGCCACGCCGGCGCGCTGATCTCGGGCGGTGCCGACACGGCCGACGCCAAGCTGGAAGTGATGGAAGCGTGCGGTATCCGTACCACGCGCAACCCGTCGGAAATGGGCAAGCTGCTGAAGTCGGTTCTGTAATCGCCGTCTTCGGGTCTCCCATGACCGTGAAAGCCCGCCTGCAAAGGCGGGCTTTTTCTTTGCCGGCGCGGGCGGCGTGCCCATGCCATGGACGCATTTTCTCGGGGATTTCCCGGGTTGCGCCACGCCAGCCGAAATTGAAAGACGTCGGACAGTGATACGAAACTATAATGAAAGGGTAGGGCGTTCTCCCTATGCCTCCAGTGCACTCACACAACAATAGCCGTCCGGCTCGCAGGACAGGACGGCGGCCGTGCATTGCGGGTCATACATCCATCAATAAAACCTAGGGGATCAACTAGGAAAGAGAGGCATGGAACTCAGTTCTGCAGCATTCTGGATCGCGTTGCTCCAGATCATTTGGGTCAACATTCTGCTGTCGGGCGACAACGCCGTCGTCATCGCACTGGCCGCCAGATCGTTGCCCCCGCAACAGCAAAAGAAAGCCATCGTGGTCGGTTCCGCCGCCGCGATCATCATGCGTATCGTGCTGACCCTGGTCGCCGCCAAGCTGCTGATGCTGCCGTATCTCAAGCTGATCGGCGCGCTGCTGCTGGTCTACATCGGCGTCACGCTGCTGCTGCCCGAGGGCGAGGAAGACGGCGGTGGCAAAGAGCACGGCAACCTCATGACCGCCATCCGCACCATCATGATCGCCGACCTGGTGATGAGCCTGGACAACGTCGTGGCCGTGGCCGCCGCTGCCATGGGCGACACCACGCTGCTGGTGCTGGGCCTGGCCATCAGCATCCCGCTGGTCATTTTCGGCAGCACGCTGCTGCTCAAGGTCATCGAGCGCTTCCCGGTCATCGTCTGGGTGGGTGCCGCGCTGCTGGGCTTCATCGCCGGCGAGCTGCTGGTGGGCGACCCCGCGCTGCAGGAGCCCGTGGCCCGCATCGACGCCGCCCTGGGCATGACGCAGCACCACTTCGCGATGCTGACCGGCGTCATCGGTGCGCTGCTGGTGCTGGCACTGGGCAAGTTCTTCTTGTTGCGCCAGCAACGAAGCTGAGTGATGGCTTAATGAAAGCTGATCGTTAACTTAATGACGCAAAGCTGAACTACAATACCGGGCTGTACCGATCCCGATTTCCCCCGTGAAATCGGGCGGGCGCCCGGGTTGTTCCCCGAGGTGGTCCGGTGTCGGAGAGGTTTCCTACATAACACCGTTGGGGGTTTTTAAAGTGCTCGAGTTTTTCCAAACGCTGAGCTGGGCGGCTGTCTTCCAGATCATCATGATCGACATCCTGCTCGGCGGCGACAATGCCGTGGTCATCGCTCTGGCGTGCCGCAATCTGGCCCCCAAACAGCGCATGCAGGGCATTCTTTGGGGGACGGCCGGCGCCATCATCCTGCGCGTCGTCCTGATCGCCTTCGCCCTCACGCTGCTCAACATCCCGTTCCTGAAGGTCGTCGGCGGTGCGCTGCTGCTGTGGATCGGCGTCAAGCTGCTGATCCCCGAAGACGAGGGACATGACGGCATCAAGGGCGGCACCTCCATCATGGCCGCCGTCAAGACCATCATCGTGGCCGACTTCGTCATGAGCCTGGACAACGTGATCGCCATCGCCGGCGCCGCCCAGAACGCCCATGCCGACCACCAGATCGGCCTGGTCGTCTTCGGCCTGGTCGTCAGCGTGCCCATCATCATCTGGGGCAGCACCCTGGTCCTGAAGCTTATCGACCGCTACCCGCTGGTCGTCACGTTCGGTGCCGGCCTGCTGGGCTGGATCGCCGGTGGCATGCTTGTTACGGACGTGGTTGTCGTACGTCAATTCGGCGAGCAGCCGCAGGCGGTTAAAATCGCCGCTGAAGTTATTGGCGCGCTGCTGGTCATTGTCCTGGGACGGTGGCTCGCAAGCCGCAAAACCGCCTCCAAGGAATCCGCACATGAGTCTGCGTAAGACCCACAACGCTCAGCAAACCGAATCGGGCCTGAGCCTGCTGCAAGGCCTGTTCGTACTGGCCATCATCGGCGTCGTCGCCTCGGTCATCGTCTCGTCGTTCCTCTGACGCGTCGTGCCCGCTCCGCAACGCCTGGTCATCGCGACCCGTGCGAGCCGGCTTGCCCTGTGGCAAGCCGAGCACGTACGTGACCGGCTTCGCACGCTTTACCCGGCGTGCGAAGTCGAGCTTCTCACCCTCACCACCCGCGGCGACCAGATCCTGGATCGCACGCTTTCCAAGGTCGGTGGCAAAGGGCTGTTCGTCAAAGAGCTGGAAACGGCGCTGCTCGATGGGCGCGCCGATCTGGCCGTCCATTCGCTGAAAGACGTTCCCGTCGACCTGCATGCGCCGTTCGCGCTGTCGGCCGTGCTGGACCGCGCCGATCCGCGCGACGCCTTTGTCTCCAACGACTACCCCGATCTCGCGGCGCTGCCGCCGGGCGCGGTCGTGGGCACCTCCAGCCTGCGGCGCGAGTCGCAGGTGCGCGCCCGCTACCCGCACCTGCAGGTCAAGCCGCTGCGCGGCAACCTCGACACGCGTCTGGGCAAGCTCGACAACGGCGATTACGCCGCGATCGTGCTGGCCGCCGCGGGCCTGGAACGGCTCGGCCTCGAGGCGCGCATCCGCGCACGCCTGGCGCCGGTCGACAGCCTGCCTGCCGCAGGGCAGGGCGCGCTCGGCATCGAGATCCGTGCCGATCGTGCCGACATGATCGCCTGGCTCGCCCCGCTCGCCTGTGCAGAAACCACCGCGTGCGTGACGGCCGAGCGCGCCGTGTCGCGCGAGCTCGGCGGCTCCTGTCAGGTGCCGCTCGCCGCGTATGCGGAGCTGCACGGCCAGGAGCTGCACCTGCGCGCGCTGGTGGCCTCGCCCGACGGGCAGCGCATCGTGCGCGCCGAAGGCCGTGGCCTGCCCGCGCAGGCCGACGCGCTGGGCGTGGGCGTGGCCCGCGACTTGCTGTCGGCGGGCGCCGCGGGCATCCTCGCAGAACTGCTGCAGCCCGGCGCGCAAGACCCGCAATGAGGCCTGCGGCCGTCCCGCCGGGGCGGCCGCGACCTGCCTGAGCTGGAGTTCCGATGGTGCCTCTCGCGATCCTGACGCGGCCCGACGGCCGCAACGAAGCGCTTGCCGACCGCCTGCGCGGCGCCGGCTGGGAGGCGCACGGCTGGCCGGCGCTCGCGCTCGAGCCCGTGCTGGCGGCCGCAGACCTGCCCGATCCGGCCGGCTTCGATCTGGTCGTGTTCGTGAGCGGCAATGCGGCGCGCCTGTTCCTCGAGCGCTGGCGCGCGCGCGGCGGGGTCGCCTGGCCCGCCGCCACGGCCGCGGCCACGGTGGGCCCGGCCAGCGCGGCCGCGCTCTACGAATCCGGCGCGTTTGGCGCGAATACAACAGTCCTGCATCCGGGCGCCGAGGCGCCCACCCATGATTCCGAGGCGCTCTGGGCCATCCTGTCGCAGCGTCCGCTGCCGCGCCGGGTGCTGATCGTGCGCGGCACGCGCGGCCGCGAATGGCTGGCCGAGCGGCTGCGCGACGTGGGGGCGGCGGTGACGCCGCTGGCGGTCTACCGTCGCGTGCCCTGTCTCTGGGACGACGCCCGGCTCGCACAGATCCGGGATTGGGCCGCGCGCGACGTGCGGGCCCACTGGTTGCTGACCAGCGCGGAAAGCATCGCCGCGGTCCGGGCCAACATCGCGCGTGCCCATGCGGGGCAGTGGTGGTCGCGCGGCCGCGCCATCATCACGCATCCCGCGCTGGCCGAGGCCCTGCGCGTTGGCGGCCCCGGCGTGGCGATGGTAAAAGAGTGCATCCCTGCCGATGAGGCGATATTCGCGGCTTTTGTTGCTGGTTGAATCGTCGTTTTATGCCATCACCGAATACAATCGCGTCATGACAGACAACACCCAATCCACGCCGCCGGTGCAGCCGCCGGCTCGTTCTGGCGACAGCGCCGCGGCGCCAGACGTATCGACGTCCCGCAAGCCTGAAGCGGTGCGCGGCAAGCGGTCCGGCAGTACCCTGATCACGGCGCTCGTCATCGTGGTCATCCTGGCGGGCGCCCTCGGCGCCGGCCTGTGGGCGCAGCGCAAGCAGTTCATGAACTCGGGCCGCGAAGTCGCCGCCCGTCTCGACCAGCTCACCCGCGACCTGAACCAATCCCGCAACGACACGCGCGAAGCGCTGTCGCTCGCGCAGGCGCAGGCCGGCAAGGTGAGCGAGCTCGAAACCCGCGTGCGCGAGGCCCAGAGCCAATACAACACGCTGCAGCAGGCCCTGCAGAATCTCAACGACGGCACCAGCGACGAAATGCTGGCCAACGACATCGAGCGTCTGGTCACCATCGCCAGCCAGCAGTTGCGCCTGGCCGGCAACGTCGGCAACGCCATCGTCGCCCTCGAAACCGCCCAGGGCCGTCTCGCCCGCGCCGACCGTCCGCGTTTCGCCAGCCTGCAGCAGAGCATCAATGGCGACATCGATCGCCTGCGCGCCGTGCCCACCGTCGACATCCCGGCGCAGTCGGCCCGCATCGATCGCCTGGTGGCGCTGGTCGGCCGCGCGCCGCTGCTGGTGCCCGACACCGCCGCGCCCGCGGGCGTGGTCGCGCCGTCGGCCGCCGCGCCGGCCCCGGCACCCGCTGCCGCCGAGCCCGCCGTCGCCGCCGATGCGCCGTGGTGGCAGCGCTGGCGCGCCGAAGTCACCTCCTGGCCCGGCCGTGCCGGCTCCGCGCTGGCCCATGAGCTGGGCGACATGATCTCGGTGCAGCGCGCCGATGCCCCGGCCGCCTTGCTGCTGTCGCCCGAACAGGCCGAACAGGTCCGCTCGACCCTGCGCCAGCGCCTCATGACCGTCCAGCTCTCGATGCTGATGCGCCAGTCGTCCGTCTGGAAGAGCGAGCTCGACACCGTGTCCGACACGCTCTCCCGCTACTTCGACGGCCGTTCCGCCGACACCCAGGCCGCGCTGCATCTCGCGCGCGACCTGGCCCAGACCGACATCGCGGTGCGCGTGCCCGACGTGGCCGACAGCCTGAACAACATCGCGGCGCTGCGCGCGGCGGGGTTCAAGCCTGAAGACGGGCAGGACTGACGCATGCGTACCTGGTTCTGGACCCTGCTGCTGGCCGTCGTGGCCGTGGCGCTCGCCGTGATGCTGCGCGCCCACCCCGGCAATGTGCTGATCCTCATCTCGCCGTGGCGCATCGAGCTGTCGCTCACGCTCGCGGTGCTGCTGCTCGTGGCCGCCTTCGTGCTGCTGTATGTGGGCCTGCGGGTGCTGGCCTGGCTCGTGGCGATCCCCGACCGCCTGCGCGCCTGGCGCGGCCGCCGTGCCCAGGCGCGCGATCACGAGCTGCTCGAACGCGGCTGGATCGAGCTGCTCGAGGGCCGCTTCGCCCACGCTGAGAAAGACCTCACCAAACTGCTCGAACAGACCCGCGAACGCAGCCGCCGCGTGCTGGCCGCGCTGTCGGCCGCCCGCGCCGCGCACGGCCTGGGCGAATTCGAACGCCGCGACCGCATGCTCGACGCCGCGCGCGAGCACGCCGGCGACGATGCCGGCCTGCAGGAAGCGGTGGCCACGGTGTCGGCCGACATGCTGCTCGACCAGGGCGAGGCCGCGCGTGCGCTGGCCGTGCTGGCGCCGCTGCAGGATGGCGGCGCGCGTCACCTGCACACGATGCGCCTGCTGCTGCGTGCCGAAACCGCCCTGGGTCACCAGGAGCGCGTGTTCGTGCTGGCCCGCGGCCTGGCGCGCCGCAACGCGCTGGCCAAGCCCGAGGCCGACGCGCTGATCGATGCCTCCGGCGCCGCGCGCCTGCGCGCCGGCCTGGCCACCGACGAATGGCGTGCCATCTGGAAAGACCTGAAGTCCGAAGAGCGCCTGTTGCCCAACATCGCGTTGGTCGGCGCGCAGGCCTTCGAGGCCGCCGGCGAATACAACGAGGCCGCGCGCATTCTCGAATCGGCCATCGAGGTCAAGTTCAATCCCACCCTGGTGGCGGCCTATGCCCGCTGCGAGTCGGAGCAGGTGCCGCGCCGCCTGGCCAAGGCCGAGACCTGGCTGCAGAAGCGCCCGGCCGACACCGACCTGCTCAGCGCGCTGGGCCAGCTCTGCCTCAACGGCCAGCTGTGGGGCCAGGCCGAACGCTATCTGCAGCGCAGCCTGTCGCGCAGCAACGAAGCCCAGACTCATGCGCTGCTCGGCAGTCTCTACGACCGCCTGAACCGTCCGGCCGATGCGGTGCGCCACTGGCGCCTCGCCACGGCCGCGCGCATGGCGCTGCCGGTGCTCGCCACCGACGCCGCGCTGCCGGCCGCCGACACCGGCGCCGATCCGGCTCACTTCGATGCGGAGGCCGGTTATCTCACGGTCGAGGCCGAGCCGTACACGCCGCCGCTGGTCGATGGCCTGCCCGACGACGAGCCGCCCGTGGCCGCATCGGCGGTCGACTACGTGCTCGATCCCGACGCACGCACGGCGGGCCGCGCCACGCCGCAGCCCGAGACCGTCGCGGTGCCGGTGCGTTCGGCGGTCGACATCGAAGACTACTTCGACAGCGCGCCGATTCCGCGGTCCGCCCTCGAGGCGCCGCTGCACAGCCTGCCTGGCGACACCGATCCCGTCGATCGCGTCACGCCGCCGGCAGCGGGCGAGGCCGCCCGCAACAAAAACAAAGCCTGATTTTCCGACCCATTATTTGCACAGCAAGGTTCCACTATGAGTCTCGATCGCGTCGCGCCCGGCAAGAAGCTGCCGGAAGATTTCAACGTCATCATCGAAATCCCGATGAACGCCGACCCCGTCAAGTATGAAGTCGACAAGGACAGCGGCGCCATTTTCGTGGACCGTTTCATGCTGACCGCCATGCACTACCCGTGCAACTACGGCTACATCCCGCAGACCCTGTCGGAAGATGGTGACCCCGCTGACGTGCTGGTCCTCACGCCGTTCCCGATCCAGATCGGCGCCGTCGTGCGCTGCCGCGCCATCGGCGTGCTCGAGATGGACGACGAGTCGGGCGGTGACGCCAAGCTGCTGGCCGTGCCGATCGAAAAGCTCTACCCCCCGTACCGCAACATCAAGTCGTACGAAGACCTGCCCACCGAAGACGTGGCCCGCATCCAGCACTTCTTCGAGCACTACAAAGACCTCGAGAAGGGCAAGTGGGTCAAGGTCAAGGGCTGGAAGGGTGTCGACGCCGCTCACGAAGAGATCGTCAAGAGCGCCGAGCGCTACACCAAGGGCCAGGCCTGATTCCTGGGTCCGCTGAAAAGGCGGCGAGCGATCGCCGCCTTTTTTGCGACCGCGCGCGACGTGGCGGCCTGTCCGCCGCACGCGTCGAATCGGGATAAACTCGCGCATTATTCAAACGCCATTCGCCGGCGCCGCCGGCCGCGCTTTCACCGAGGTTTTCGAACATGGAATACGTCATCCAGCCCGCGCCCGTCGCGGCCGTGCCCGTGGCCGGCAGCAATGCGCGTTTCCCGGTCCGCCGCGTCTATTGCGTCGGTCGCAACTACGCCGAACACGCCAAGGAAATGGGCTTCACCGGCCGCGAAGATCCGTTCTTCTTCAGCAAGCCCGCCGATGCGCTGCTGACGATCGCCGACGGTGAAACCGGTTCCATGCCCTATCCCTCCAAGACCAGCAACCTGCATTACGAAATGGAGCTGGTGGTGGTGCTGGGCAAGGGCGGCAAGGACATCCCGGTCGACCAGGCCAACGAATGCGTGTGGGGCTATGCGCTGGGTCTGGACATGACCCGCCGCGACCTGCAGGGCGAGGCCAAGAAGCAGGGCCGCCCGTGGGAAGTGGGCAAGGCCTTCGACTTCTCGGCGCCCATCGGCCCGATCCATCCGCGCAGCGTCACCGGCACCATCGACAGCGGCGCCATCTGGCTCGACGTCAACGGAGAGCGCAAGCAGGTGAGCGATCTGTCGCAGATGATCTGGAACATCCCCGAAAGCATCTCGTACCTGTCCGGCCTGTTCGAGCTGCAGCCGGGCGACATCATTTTCACCGGCACGCCCGAAGGGGTGGGCGCGGTGGTCAAGGGCGACGTCATCACTGGCGGCGTCGAGGGTCTCGGCGAGCTGCGCGTGCGCATCGCCTGAGTGTGTGTAAGCAAGGAGTGATTATGCGCAGCAAGATCGTGCTGACGGCTTTTGTGGTGTTCGGATTCGTACTGCAGGGCTGCAACACGGTGGCTGGCATGGGCAAGGATATGTCCCGCGCCGGTAACGCCATCAGCAACGCCGCCGAGAAGTGAAGCGCGCGCCGCGCGCGCGATCTCGCCTCTCGATGGCCTGACCCCTTGCCCTTGCGGGCAAGGGGTTTTTCTTTGGCGGCGTGCGGACATGCCGCGTGGGGGCATCGGCATCTACGCATAGTCGGGGACTCATGCGCCGACGCATCCTGGCACTTCGTTCCGTTTAGCGAGGTGTGCCATGTCACCGCTCTCCGCCCTCTCTGTCCGTTCCTTTCCCGGCGCGCCGCCCGCGCTGCGCGCATTCTTGCCGCGGCCCTGCGTGAGCAGGCCTGTGCGTCGCGCCGGCGCATCGCCGCTACCGTCGCCGTGGCCGTGCGCGCCGTCGCCCCGCCGGCACGCCGGCTTGCCCACGGCCGCGATCGCCTCCGTGTTTGGCGAGGCCCGTGCCGGCCGCAGCAGTGGCCTCCCTGCGCCGCGCAGGCAGCGCGGGCAGGCCATGACCGAATACATCGTGATCGTCGCGCTGATCGCCGTGGCGGCCATCGCGGTCTATCAGTTGTTCGGGCAGGTGGTGCGCGCGCAAACGGCGGCCATGGCCCGCGAGCTCGCCGGCGAGGATGGCACGGCCCAGGCACGCAAGGCCCAGGGCGCGGCGGCCAAGGCCGTCGACCAGGCTAAGTCGCGCTCGCTCAAGGCCTACACCGGCAACGCGGCCGCCGGCAAATGAGCGCGCCCGCTACCCTGGTGCCAGCGCGCGTTGCGGCGCGCGCCGCTGGCCGTGCCGATTCATCGGATGCCGTGCGCGCCCGCATCCCGTACCGTGGCGCCGCGTCGCCGCTCGCCATGCCGGCTCATGAGCAAGGCCAGGCCCTTGCGCTCGGCATGTTGCTGATGGCGGTCGTCACGCTGGCGTGGGCGGGCTCCGCGGCGGTCGGGCGCGTGGCCGGCGCGCGCACGCGTCTCGCCCATGTGGCCGACGCCACCGCCTACAGCGGCGCGCTGGCCCATGCACGCTCGCTCAACCTGCTGTCCTACATCAATCGCGCCCAGATCGCGCATCAGGTCGCGCTCGCGCACCTCGCCACGGTTGGCGCCTGGAATCAGTTCGCCACCGCGCAGGCGCGGCAGGCCGGCATGCGCAATCCGCCGCCCTCGCTGATCGGGGGGCTGTTCGGCTTGAGCGTGGGATGGGCCTTCGGCCGCGCGCGTCCCGGGCCGGTATCGCTCGCGAGCCTGCGCGCCGCCGTGCACTGGCACGACCAGGCCGTGCATCAGGTGCTGCAGCAGGCCGCGCGGGCGCAGTGGCAGGCCACGCCGGAGTTGCGCGCCCAGCTGATGCAGGCCGTGCTGCGCGCCAACAGCGATGGCACGGTGCCGCCCGCGTTGCACCTGATCTTCGACGGCTGGCCGCAGGCCGTCGTCGAGCGCGGCGCCACGGCGCCAGACGGCCTGCGGCCGTGGGCGCTCGCCGCCGCCGGGCACTACTCCTTGCTCTACCCGCGCGATCACACGCGCCCCAGCGACTGGCTCGTGTATGCATGGTGCCCCTGGCTGCGGCACGAGCTGCGCCGGCGCGGCGCCACCCGCCTGGGCGCAGACGGCCGCTGGCAGGCCGCCGATACCTTGTCGTTCCATTCGCTGCGCTTCAGTCGCTGGCGTGGCTGCTATCACCGCGAGTATCCGATGGGATGGGCGCGCGTCCATGCGGGTGGTCTGCTCGCCACCGGTGATCGCGTGATGCCGCCCGCCCTCGCCGAACACGCGTGGCGGCTCTACGAGATCGGCCGCCATGGGGGCGGCTTCGACGGCGCCAATCCCCAGGCCAGCTGGCGTGCGTTGGCGCAGGCCTGGCATCTGCCCGGGCAGGGGCTGCCCGCCGTCCATGCTTCGGGTGCGCATCCCTGGCCCGCCATCGCGATCCGGCTGCGGTCCGCGATCGGGCAGGCCGACAGCGCGCGCGCCGGCACCGCGACCGAAGCGCTTGCGTGGCGCCTGGTATGGCCAGGCCTCGACACGGCGTTCGTCGCGCGCGAGGCGGCGGCCGAGGCCTATTTCGTTGCGCCGCCCGGGCTCGGTGCGGCGCCGCCATCGGGGCGCGGCGAGCGGGCCAGCCAGGAGCCCGAGCCCTTCACCCTGTTGCTGCGGCCTTACTGGCAGGCGCGCCGCATCGATGAGGCCGCGTTCTCCGGCGGCGGGTCGGCGCACTCGGCCTCGCTCGGCCCGGGCGAGGTGCGGCGATGAGCGCGCGCCATCGCATGCCGTGGCCGGGCACGGCGCGCCCACACGATCGCGGCCAGGCGCTCGCCGAGATGGTCCTGCTCGGCGCGCTGTTGATCGTCTGCTGGCATGCGTTCGGCCAGTTCTATCGGGTGCGCGGCATGGCGCTGCATGCCAGCGAGAGCGCGCGCCTGTGGGCATTCTCGCGTGCAGCGGGTGCGCCGCTTGCCGCCGAGCAGCAGGCCGATGCGTTGGGTGGGGCGCCCATGGCGCTGAGCGCCGTGGGTGTGTCGGCGCCGGCCAGTGCCGCGCGGCCGGCCCGCCTGCTTGCCGCCGATTGGCTGCGTCTCACCAACCGGCTCGACGGCGTGGTCGCCGCCAGTGTTGCGCCCGCTGCGCCGGCCCGGGCGCAGGCATCCGCTGCGGCCGCGTTGCCATCTCGCCGCGCCGACACCGCCATGCCGTCGTTGTGGGGCGTGCCCGAGCCGGAGAGCGCAGCGCAGGCGGCGCGTCTGCCCGCGCGCCGCCTGCTGCTGGCCACGCAATCGGGCAGCGCCGCGTCCACGGCCGACATGCAGCAGCGTCTGGCGCATTCGCGCACCGGTTGGCGCAATGCGGCCGAGCCCAGCCTGGCCCTGGCACGCCGTGTGGCTCGCGCTGGCGAGCCGATCGACCGGCCGTGGCGCGCCCGCCACCTCACGCCCGATTGGCTGCGGCCCTGGGCCGACATCGCCGATGCCGGAGCCGCGCCATGAGCGCCGGGCATGCGCGCGCGGGTGTGTGGCGGGCTGGCGTGTGGCTGGCCGTGGGGGTGCTCTCGGCTTTCGCCTGCTTGCCTGCCGCAGCCGCCGATGCCATCGTGCAGGCCGCTGCTGCAGCGGGGGGCGCACTCCCTGCACCGGCGGCCTTGCCCACGCTGCCGGCCGGGGCGCAGATCATGCCGCTGGCGGAGTCCATCCGCCTCGCCGGCAACGCGGCCCGGATCGCGGTGTTTCGCGCGCCGCAGGCCGCGGCCGATCTGCTCGACTTCCTTGCGCAGCGCAATCCGCGCTTCCATCAGCTGCTGGTCGAGCCCGACCGGCTCACCCTGATTGCCGAGGCGGCGCCGTGCGGCCAGAGCGTCAGCGTCACCCCGCTCGCGGGCGGGGGCAGTGCGGGTGTGCTGGCGAGCGTCTGCGCCCCGGCGGCAGAGGCCGCTGCCGCGCCCGCTGCGCCGCGGGCCGATGCGCTGGCGCAGCCCGCTCGCGATCCCGAGACGCTGGCGCTGCGCGATGCGCCGGGCGCGCGCCTGATGCTCGACCTGTCGTTCGCGGAGGCGGCCGGCCGTGTCTCGCAGCAGGTCTGGGCAGTGGCGATGTCGCCGGCCGCACTGGCGCGTTGGTTGCACGCGCACCTGGATGCGCAGCATTGGCAGCGCGACGGCGTGGCCAATACCTTGGCCGCGTCGGCCGTCGGCGCGCTCGTGCAGCGCCATCGAGGCGGTGACACCCTTGCGTATGTCGTCGCTGCGTTGCCCGAGGGGAGCGGCGTGTGGTTCCGGCGGCGCGAGGCATCGGCACGGGCGGCTCCGCGCGTCGATGGCTCAGGCGCGCCCGGCGTGGCCCCGGCGATGGCTTCCCAGGTGGTCACCACCCGGGCGCGCGCCACAGGCACCGCGGCCGAGGTGCCCGCCGAGGAGCTGTTCCGATGAGCGGCGATCCGACCCGCTCCGGCCGTCTCGCCGTGCGCGAGCGCATGGCCCGGCTGGTCCGCGCCTATGGCGTGTGGATCGTCACGCTGGCCGCGGGTGGTGCGGCCGCCTGGGCCGTGCATGCGCATCTGGCCCGCCGTGAAGACGAGCTCCTGCGCCAGTCGCGGGTGCCTACGGTGAGCCGCATCGTGGCGAGCCGCGACCTCCCCGCCGGCACGCGCCTCGATGCCGACATGCTGGCGCTGCGCGAGGTGCCGGCGCGCTTCGTGCCAGACGGCGCGCTCGCTGCGGAAGAGGCCGAGCTGCTGCTGTCGCGCCACCTCGGCCTGCCGGTGCAGGCGGGCCAGATGATTCTGCAAGGCATGGCGACCGCGCCGGCGCCGGCATCGCTGGCGTCGCGGATCGCGCCCGGGCGCCGCGCCCTCACGCTCGCCGCGCACGATTTCCTGGCCTTGCCGCGCCCCTTGCAGGCCGGCGACCGGCTCGACATCTATGTGTCGATCACCCATGAGGCGCGAGCGCTCACGTTGCCGCTGTTGGCGGCGGGTCGCGTGTTGTCGGTGACGGCGCCGGAGGCCGGCGAGATCGATGCCCTCACGCTGGAGGCCACGCCCGAGGAGGCCGTGCGCGTGATCGCGGCGCGCCAGGCCGGCGCGCTCACCGCGGTGCTGCGCACCGCCGGCGACACCACGCAGACTTCCGCCCAGCCGCAGGCTCTCGAGCATCTGCTCGGCCTGCACGAAGCCGCGGCGCCGCCGGCCGAAGTGCAGGTGCTGTATGGCGACGCCGAGGCAGCGGGCCAGGACGGCGCGCCGGCGCAGGCCCGCGAAGCGGCGGGCGGCATGGCATTGGAGCCGGCCGCATCGGCCGACGACGGCGTTGTCGGTGTGCGGCAAGGGCTCGGCGATTTCGGGAGGGAGCACTGATGTCCAAGGTCTTGCCAGGCCCGATCGCTGCGCGGCGGCAGCGGGTCATTCGCGCGGGCGTGCTGGCGATGCTCAGCATCGGCGCCGCGCCGGCACCGGCCGCCGCGGCCCGCCCGGCGCAGGCGGCGGCGGATGCCGCTGGCTTCGTCTCGGCCCCGCCGCGCGCGTCCGAAGCGGCGGCGTTCAAGGATTCTTCCACACGGAGCGCGCATGAATCGTTGCCGCAGATCACCCTCGATGTGGGCCAGACCTTCAACCTCGCGACGCCCGGGGTGGCGCGTGTGGCGGTGGGTAGCGGACAGGTGGTACAGGCCGCGGCGGTGGAGGGGCGCGAGGTCGTGCTCTTTGGCCGTGGCGAGGGCACTTCGTCGGTGCAGATCTGGCGGCGGGGGCAGCGCACGCTGACCTACACCGTGCACGTCAGGCCCGCGGGCTTCACCGCGATGCGGGCAGAGGTGCAGGCGCTGTTGCAGCACGTGCCCAATGCCCGCTCCAGCGTGGCGGGCGACAGCATCGTCATCGAGGGTGATGGGCTGTCCGACGACGACCGCACGCGCATCGCTGCGCTCGCCGAGCGTTATCCGCGCATCGTCGACTTCACCGGCCAGGTGGGCTGGGACAACATGGTGATGCTCGACGTGCAGGTCGTGGAACTGCCGCGTTCGCGCCTGCGCGAGTTCGGCCTGGGCTGGGACCTGCAATCGGCCGCGCCGCCGCGTTCCGGCGTGCAGTGGCAGTTTCCGGCCGTGGCGGCGCCGGCGCCGCGTCAGTGGCTGTTGCAGGCCGGCGTGTCGGCGCGGCTCAATGCGCTGGCCGAACGCGGCGATGCGATGATGCTGGCCCGGCCGCAACTGATCGCACGCAGCGGCAGCACCGCCAGCTTCCTGGCGGGTGGGGAGGTGCCCTACACCAGCGTCCAGCGCGATGAGCGCAGCGAAACCCGTTTCAAACCCTATGGCGTGCGCCTGACGATCACGCCGCATATCGACGCCACGGGCGGCGTGCGCTGCCGCATCGAGGTCGAGGCGAGCGCGATCGATGGATCGCTGTCCTTGCCGGCGGGGCCCGCCTTGCGCACGCGTCGCGCCAGCACCGAGTTCAACGTGCCGTCGGGCCGCACCCTGGTGCTCGGCGGTTTCCTGTCGCGCGAGACTTCCGTGCAGCGCAGCGGCCTGCCGTTGCTCGGCGACATCCCCGGCATCGGCGCGCTGTTTTCCGTGCAACGCGAATCCCGGCGCGACACCGAGCTCGCCATTTTCGTCACGCCCACCATCATGGGCGCCGAGCATCCCGTCCATGCCCGGCGCCTCGAGCGTGCCGATCGGCAGTTGCGCGCCGCCTTCCCCGAACACACGCCGCTGGGCCTCGACATGCCGGTCGGCGGTGCGCGGCCTGCACCCACGACCTGGCATCGCGGTTCGCAATGGGCACCCGAGCCGGAGTTCGATGGCGGGTCGCAGGCGACAGCGGGCCCCGGCACACGAGCCGGAACACGAGCCGATACATCCACCGACACATCCGCCGGCAAGGCAGCCGGCGTGGGGCTCGATGGGGCGTCCCACGCAGCGGCCGATGCCGACCCGCGCACCGCCGCCGATCCGCGGGCGGATGGCGGGCGATCTCAATGGGAGGCGCGATGAGCCCGAGCGTTTCATTGGAGCTGCACTTCGAGTCTGGCCGACGCGAGCAATGCCGTCACGCCTTGCCGCTGCAGATCGGTCGTGGCGCCGATTGCGCGCTGCGTTTGCCCGGTTGGCGTGTCGGCCGAAGACATGCGCGACTGCTGATGCAGGGCGATGCGCTCTTCATCGAAGACTTCGGGACCCTGAGCGGCACCTACGTCAACGGCGTGCGCGTCGCGACCTACGGGCCCCTGAACGCCGCCGACGGCATCGTGATCGGCGCGTGTCGGTTGCGCGTGCTCGCGCTGGGGGCCGGGCCGGATGCCGAGGCGACTGTCCCGTCCGTGCCCCTGCCGGCCGCGCCTCTGCCGGCCGCGCCTCTGCCGGCCGCGCCTCCGCCGGCCGCGCCCATCCCTGGGGCGGCCATTCCGGATGCGCCAGGCGCGGCGGCGCCCGTCTCGGGGGCGTCCAGCCGTGTGCCCGCAGACCCACCGCAAGCCAGCGAGTCCGCACCCCTCGGCCAAAACCGCAGCGCGCAGACGCCCCAAGACGACGCTCTAGCGCAGCGCTCACCCGCGTCATCCGACGGGCCGGCAGGCCACGCGGCGGCAGGCGTTGCCATTGCACGGGCGGCCGGCCTGCGCGACGGCCTGCCGCGCGGTGGCTCCCTCGGCGCCGCGGCCCTCGAGAGCGAAGCCTGCCCCTCGCTCGGCGTCGCCCACCCTTGCCTCGGCCGCACTGACGGAGGATGCGGCGGCCGAGGCAAGGGCACTTGCGGCGGACCCGCCCCGATCACGCCGGAGATTCGCGCGTTGCGCGTGCGTCTGCACGCCGAGCTGCTCGAGCGGCTGGAGCTGCGGCGGCGTGATGTGGCGGGCATGAGCGACGCGGTGTTGCGCGAACAGGCGGCCGCGCACATGCGGTCGCTCGTGGTCGAGCTCGAGGCAGAGCGGCAAGCTGCAGCGCGCGCCGCTCCGGGCGGCGCCGCGCCTTCCGGAGGCGGCACCGATGCGGCTGCGCAGGCCGGCGATGGCCCGCACTCCCGCGGTGCGGCACCCGTGCGTGGGTCCGGGCTGCCAGAGGCGCTCGATCTCGCGCGGCTCTCGGCCGACGTGCTCGACGAGGCGTTGGGGCTGGGCCCGCTCGAGGCGCTGCTGGCGGATCCCACCGTGACCGAGATCATGGTGAATCGTTTCGATCGCATCTACGTCGAGCGCGCCGGCCGCATCGAGCATCACGCCGCCGAGTTCAGCGGCGAGGCCGCCGTGCGCGGCGTGCTGGAGCGCATCGTGGCGCCATTGGGGCGGCGCGTCGATGAATCGGCGCCGATGGTCGATGCCCGGCTGGCCGATGGGTCTCGTGTCAATGCCGTGATCCCGCCCATTGCCCTGGGCGGCGCGGTGATCACGATCCGCAAGTTTCCGCAGCGGCGCTGGCGCATGGCCGACCTGGTCGCGGCGGGTGCGCTCGACGCGGCCATGGCGGCGTTTCTGCAGCATGCGGTGCGCACGCGCCGCAGCATCGTCGTGTCCGGGGGCACGGGGGCTGGCAAGACCACCTTGCTCAACGTGCTCTCGGATGCGATTCCCGAGGGCGAGCGACTGATCACGATCGAAGACGCCGCCGAGCTGCGGTTGGCGCATGCGCACCGGATTGCCCTGGAGGCCCGACCGGCGAATGCCGAAGGGCGCGGTCGTATCGAGATCCGGGATCTGGTGCGCAATGCGTTGCGCATGCGCCCGGACCGCATCGTGGTGGGTGAGTGCCGGGGCGCGGAGGCGTTCGACATGCTGACCGCCATGAACACAGGCCACGAGGGCTCGCTCACCACTTTGCACGCCAATTCGCCGCGCGATGCGCTCGGCCGCCTGGAGTCGATGGTGTTGATGGCGGGCCTCGACCTGCCGCTGCCGGTGGTGCGCGATTATGTCGCCTCCAGCGTCGACCTGGTGGTGCAGCAGAGCCGGCTCGCCTCCGGGCTGCGCGTCATCACGGATATCGTCGAAATCACTGGCATCGAGAGCGGCTGCATCCAGACGCAGGCGCTGTTTGTCCACGACGCGCGCCGCGGCTTTGTCGCAACCGATGCGCTCGCGATGTCGCCCGCGCCCTGGCGCGTGCAGGCCGATACCCTGCTTGACGCGGTCGATGCGACGGCTGCCGGTCGGGCGTTCGGCATGCCTGTCGCAGGCGATCCGGTTGCCACCATCACCGCCGCCATGGCTGCGGCCAACGCGACTTCGGACGCGGCTTCGTACGCGACTTCAAACATGGCTTCGGACATGGCTTCGGATACGACACGCGCCGCGACAAAGGGCGCCGCGACGTCGGCCGCTGCGCAGCCGCTCGCGGCGAGTGCTGGCGCCGCCACGACGGCTCGCGCCGCAGCGGCATGGTGAGCGGCGATGTGGTCGTGGCTAGCCGTCGTGGGGGCCTTGCTGGCGGCGGGTGGGCTGGCCTGGCAGGCCAGCGTCTGGGTGGGGCCCGCGGCGCAGCAATACCGCGCAACCTACACCCGGTCCGCCGGGTTGGGGCTGGCGGAGCTGTTTCTGTTCATCGACCCGGCCCGGCTCTTCGGCGTGGCGCTGTTGTTCGCAGCGCTCTCGGCGTTGCTGGTGCTCATCCTCACCGGCGATGCCATGATGGCAGTGGCGGGCGGGGCGATCGCCGTGCATGTGCCGCACCGCCTGTTGCGGCGCCTGCGGGCGCGGCGCGTGCAGCGCTTCGAGCATCAACTGCCGGGCGCGCTGTTGTCCCTGGCCGGCGCCTTGCGTGCGGGCGCGAGCCTGAGCCAGGGCCTGCGTCATCTCGCCGAGCTGAGCGAGCGCCCGGTGTCGCAGGAGTTCGGCCTGATGTTGCGCGAGCAACGACTCGGGGTGACATTCGACGAGGCGCTGCAGCGCTTGCGCCATCGCATGCCCACCGACGCGGTGCTGCTCGTGACGGCCGCGTTGCGGGTGGCGTCGGCCAGCGGCGGCAATCTGGCCGAGACGCTCGACAACATCGCGCAGACGCTGCGGCTGCGCCAGCAGTTGCAGGGCAAGTTGCGCGCGCTCACCGCGCAGGGCCGGATGCAGGCCGGGCTGTTGGCCGGCATGCCGGTGCTGGTGGGCTTTGCGCTCTACCAGCTCCAGCCGGAGGAGATCGCACCGCTGTGGCAGACGCCCGGCGGCTGGGCCGTGTTGGGCGTGATGCTGGTGCTCGAGGCCGTCGGCCTGCACCTGATACGCCGGATCCTGCAGATCCGGGCGTGAGGGGCCAGCGCGCGGGCCTGTCCCGTTCGCCCCTCGTGATGCGGGGCGCGTCATGAGCTTCGTGCCGCTGGCCTGGCTCGCCAGCGTGCTCGCCGGGGGCGTCGCCGCGCTGCTGGGCGCGATGGCGTGGCGCCTGTTGCGGCGCCTGGCCGGCCGGCCGCGCCGGCCCGACCCCGCGCCCGCCGAATTGCCGCGCTGGTGCCGCGCCAGCTGGCCGTTGTGGCGCGCGCTGTGCGAGCGCTGCGATCGCAGGCTGACCTGGCAGAGCCGTCATCGGCTGCGCATCGGTCTGCTGCGCGCGGGCATGTCGGCCGCCGTGCCGCATGCCTTGCCGGTCGCGTTCATGGTGGTGATGTCGGTCGGCGCCGGGGCGCTGGCGCTCACGCTGCTGGTTTTGCCGGCCGGCACGGTCGACCCCCGCGCGGCGGGCGGGCAGGGCGACGACCCCGCGGCCGAGCGGGCGGGCGGCAGTGTTTCGACCGCGCGGGCGGACGGCGCCGACGCCGCCGCGCCGGCGGGCGTCCCGGAGGCAGGCCCCGCAGCCTCGGCGAACGGCGTCGGACCCGGGCGGGTGTTCGCCCTGACGGCAGTGGCCATGCTTGCGGCGGGCAGCTGGCCGCTGCTGTGGCTGCGGCGACGGGCGGCCACGTTGCGCCGCCATGCCGACCAGGACCTGCCGTTCCTGCTCGACCTGATGGTGTTGTGCGTGGAGGCCGGGCAGAGCGTGAATGGGGCCTTGAGCCTGATGCACGAGCACGCGCCGCCCGGGGTCTTGCGCCATGCCCTGGCCGCGGCGCTGGCCGACATGCGGGCGGGGATGCCGCGCCAGCAGGCGCTGACCCATCTCGCGGCGCGCCTGGCCGCGCCCGGCGTGGGCGCCTGGGTGGCCACGCTGATCCAGGCGGAGCAGAGCGGCGCGAGCCTGGGCCCGGTGTTGCGCGGGCTGGCCGCGCAGCAGCGCGCCGATGTCTTTCAGCGGGCGGAGGAGGCTGCGATGCAGGCGCCGGTGAAGATGCTGCTGCCGCTGGTGCTGTGCATTTTTCCGTGCACCTTCATCGTGCTCGCCTTCCCGATCCTGCGGCAGTTGGCGCCGCTCTTTCGATGACGGGGCCGGGCGCTGCGGCCGCGCCCGGGGCCGACCGCTTGCGGCTGGTGCGTGCGCGAGGGTGGCGGGGCCGGCTGCGTGGCCTGCTGGGGCGGCGTCGGCCGTTGGGCCGTCGCACCGGGTTGTGGCTGGCGCCCTGCCGGGCGGTGCACACGATCGGCATGCGCTATCCGATCAGCGTCGCCTTCATCAGCGACGCGGGGCGCGTGCTCCGGTGGGTGCCGGTGCTGCGCCCCTGGCGCATGGCGTCATGCGTGCGCGCTGTGGCGGTGGTCGAGATGCGCGTGGGGGTTATCGATGCCGAACACGGAGGTATAGGCAGGATAGAAGCTGCAATACAGGATGCCGCCCGCCGCGATGTTGAACGGGATCTGCAGCGTGTTGGCCAGGTTGGCCGGAATGCCCATCCACACCAGGATGCCGGCGCACAGGTCGATGAACAAGAAGATCAGGATCCAGGCGGCGCCGTAGACCATGAAGGGCCACTTGTTGCGCCAGCAGGCGATGCCCGAGAAAAACAGGGCCTGGCGCAGGCGCAGGCCGTGCCAGGCGACCAGCACCGGCGCGTGCCAGAACAGCGCGGCGATGATCACGTAGAGCACCGCGAAGATGAAGAGCGGCACGCGCATGGCCAACACGAACGGCGTGAGGTCGTTTTCCACCGACGCGGCGCGCAGGCCGGCCGTGAGGGCATCGGAGAAAGGCAGGAAGCTGACCAGGCCGGCCAGCAGGCTCACCACGGCATAGGCCACGCCCATGACCAGCAGCTTGCGGAACACGCCCGGGAGCTGCAGCGCCTTGGGCCACATGGAGGGCAGCATGACGCGGTCGGCCTCGATGTGCTTGCAGGCGGCCAGCGTCATCACAGTGATCGCGGGCATCAGCGCCACGAACAGCAGCGGGCCGACGGGCGGCGTCACGGTGGCGAACACCACCAGCAAGCTGATGAACATCGCCCAGAAGAAGATGGCCAGGGGCTGCTTGGCGAACAGCCTGAGGCCGTCGCGTACCCATTGCCAGCCGTAGGATGCGGGGAGGGATGCTGCTTGCATAGGTCTCGTCAGGGGGAGGAGCCGGGGACGGAACGCTTACTCATCATTATGCTGACCTGAGCTTTCAGGGCAAGACGGGAAGTGCACTTCGGTGGCGTGCTTGCAACACTCGCTCGAAATGACGTGGGTCGTGCGGCTTGAGCGTCTGCGCCGGGCGCGGCAAAAAGAAGTCGAACAGGCGCGACAGCCAGAAGCGCAGGGCGGCCGCGCGCAGCATGGTCGGCCAGGCCTCGCGCTCGGCGTCCGTGAAGGGGCGCTCGGCGGCATAGGCGGCCAGCCAGGCCTCGACCAGCTCGGGCACGAACTCGCCGGTCTCGCGCACGATGCACCAGTCGTTCACGCTCACCGCCACGTCGAACAGCCAGGAGTCGCAGCCGGCGAAGTAGAAATCGATGAAGCCGCCCATGAGCGGGTCGTCGAAAGTGCCGGCAAACAGCACGTTGTCGCGGAACAAATCGCAGTGGGCCGGGCCGCTGGGCAGTTGCGGCCACAGCGAGCTGGCGGCGGCGGTCTGTTGCGCTTGCAGCTCGCTTTGCAGCAGCGTGGCCTGCTCGGGCGTGAGGAACGGCAGCACCTTGGGCGCGGTCTGTTCCCACCAGGGCAGGCCGCGCAGGTTCGGCTGTTGCAGGGGATAGTCCTGGCCGGCGAGGTGGGTGCGGGCCAGGGTGGCGCCCGCCAGCGCGCAGTGGCGCGGGCCCGGGGCCGGCTCATAGCCGCCCGGCAGGCGCGACACGATGGCCGTCGGTTTGCCGTGCAGGGTGGTCAGGCGGGTGCCGTCTTTCAGGGTCTGGGGCTGGGGCACCGGAATGCCGCGGCTCGCCAGGTGGTGCATCAGCTCGATATAGAACGGCAGTTGCTCCTGGGTCAGCACCTCGAACAGCGTCAGCACGTACTCTCCCCGCGTCGTGTGCAGGAAGAAATTGGTGTTTTCAATACCGGCGGTGATACCCCGCAGGGAGATCAGCTCTCCCAAGTCATAGTGCGCCAGCAGGGCGCGCGCGTCTTGCTCGGATACGAGGGTGAAAACGGCCATTGATCGGTGACGGGGCTGAAGTTGACGTACAGGCGGGCCTGGCGGGGGCGGGCCGGCGCATCGCGCGGCTCCGCAGCGCCGCAATTTTAGACCACGCGAGGCCCGGCCCGGATCAGCGGGCCACCGAACAGAGATCCACCCAGAGATCCACCCGCACGCGCGGGCCGCAGGCGGCGCCGGCCGGGGCCATTCCCGCGGACGGTCACAGCCCGGTAAAATAACGCAAGTCCTTGTTTTTTCATGAGCGATTCTTGACCTCTCCCGATTGGCGGCTGTGCGTCGCCCCGATGATCGACGTGACCGACCGCCACTGCCGCTACTTCCACCGGCTGCTGGCGCCGCGCGCGCGTCTGTACACCGAGATGATCACCACCGGTGCGCTGCTGCATGGCAACGTGGCGCGGCACCTCGATTTCGACGCGGCCGAGCATCCCGTGGCGCTGCAGCTCGGTGGCAGCGAGCCCGATGCGCTGGCGCAGGCGGCCCGGATGGGCGAGCAGTGGGGCTACGACGAGATCAACCTCAACTGCGGCTGTCCGTCGGAGCGCGTGCAGCGGGGCTCGTTCGGCGCCTGCCTGATGGCCGAGCCCGACCTGGTGGCCGACTGCATGAAGGCGATGCAGGACGCCGTCAGCGTGCCGGTCACGGTCAAGCACCGGCTCGGTCTCGACTACGACGAGTCGTACGCCTTCGTGCGCGACTTCGTGGGCAAGATCTACGACACCGGCTGCCGCGTGTTCGTCGCGCACGCGCGCAACGCGGTGCTCAAGGGCCTCTCGCCCAAGGACAACCGCGAGATCCCGCCGCTGCGCTACGACGTGGTGGCGCAGCTCAAGCGCGACTTTCCGGATTGCACCATCGTGCTCAACGGCGGTCTGGCTGATGCGGCGCAATCCGTGCACGCTGCCGGGCAGTTCGACGGCGTGATGCTGGGCCGCGCGGCCTGGCACAATCCGCGCGTGCTGTCCGAGGTGTCGATGCAGTTGTGGCCGTCGGTCCGCCTGCCTTCGGATGCGCAGGTGGTCGATGCCATGACGGCCTACGCCGCCGACCAGGTGGCGCGCGGCGTGCCGCTGCGCGTGATCACGCGGCCCATGCTGGGCCTGGTCAACAGCCAGTCCGGTGCACGGCGCTGGCGCCGCCTGCTGTCGGATCCGACGCGCCTGGCGGCAAACGATCCCGCCCTGATCTACGAGGCCTGGCGCAGCCTGCGCAACGGCCCGCGCGAGCCCCAACTGCTCGACGATCCACTCGCGGCCGCCTGAGGCCTGCCGGGCAGAACGCCGGCGCGGCCTCGGCCTGAGCCCGCATCCCCCCGGGGCGCCCCTTCATGTCGGGCGCCCCGTTCGTTTCGGGCAGCGCCTTTCTTTCGGGCGCCCGCGGCGCCTGCCCCGCCGGCTCGAGCATGCCAGCCTCGCGCGCCGTCCCGGCGGCGGCCTCAGGACGGCGCCACCGCGCGGTCCGCATTGCGGCCTTCGGCCGCGTCCGCGCTCGTGGCGAGGTCGAAGCCCTCGTCGAGCCAGCCCGTCACCCCGCCGATCATGAGCTTCACCGGACGCCCCAGTTGCGCCAGGCGCAGCGCGCCGCGCGTGGCGCCGTTGCAGTGCGGGCCCGCGCAGTAGGTGACGAACAGGGTGTCGGCCGGATAGTCGACGAGCTTCGATTCGACGATCTTGCCGTGCGGCAGATTCACCGCCCCGGGCACATGGCCCTGCGCATACAGCGCCGGGCTGCGCACATCCAGCAGCACGAACCCGGGCGTGCCGCTGGCCAGCGCGCTGGCCACATCGGAGCAATCGGTTTCGAACTGCAGCGAGGCGCGAAAGTGGGCGAGGGCGGCCGCGGCGTCGGCGGCAGGGAGGGCGGTGACGGCATTGGTGGTCGACATGGGCGAACTCTGTTTCAAGGGGGCTGGAAAGTGGACGGGCCCGATGCGCCGTCCAGGTGCCCATTCTGGCGCCGGACCCGGCCGCGGATAAGTGGCGTGAATGCCAATGTCCGGTAACATTACGCCATGAAAAAGCATCTCGTCGTCGCGTTGGCCTACGACCGGCTGTGCACCTTCGAATTCGGCTGCGTGACCGAACTCTTCGCGCTCGAGCGTCCCGAGCTCGGGGTCGACTGGTATCGCTTCGCGGTCTGCGCGATCGAGCCCGGGCCGCTGCGCGCCGCGGGCGGCATCACGGTCGCCGCGCCCTACGACCTCAAGCTGCTCGATCGTGCGGACACGATCGTGATCCCGGGCTGGCGCGATGCAGACGAACCGCCGCCCGAGCCCCTCCTGAAGGCGCTGCGCCGCGCGTACCGGCGCGGCGCGCGGCTGTGCTCGATCTGCTCCGGTGTGTTCGTGCTGGCAGCGGCCGGCGTGCTCGACGGGAAGACCGTGACGACCCACTGGCGCTATGCGGCGACGCTGCAGCAGCGCTATCCGCTGGTGCGCGTCGAGCCGGACGCGCTGTATGTCGACGCGGGGCAGGTCATCACCTCGGCGGGCTCGGCGGCGGGGCTGGACATGTTGCTGCATCTGGTGCGGGGCGATCACGGCGGCGCGGTGGCGAATCGCGTGGCGCAGCGGCTGGTGGTGGCGCCGCATCGGGAGGGCGGGCAGGCGCAATTCGTGCCGCGCCCCATGCCGCAGGACGAAAGCGGACGCCTGACCCGGCTGATGGACTGGATGCGCCAGCATTGCGCCGAGGCGCACACCCTGCGCTCGCTGGCCGACCGCGCGGCGATGAGCCCGCGCACGCTGCAACGGCAGTTTCACGACGCCACCGGCATGGCGCCCTATGAATGGCTCGTGCGCGAACGCGTGGCGGCGGCGCGCGAGATGCTCGAGGTGCCGACCCCCTTGCCGATCGGCCGCATCGCCGAGCTGGCGGGGTTCGGCTCCGAGGAGTCGCTGCGGCGGCACTTCCGCCGCATCGTGCTGACCAGCCCCAGCGCGTATCGCGAGCAGTTCGGCCACGCCGCGGTCGCGCAACGACACGCCGCGCGCAGCGCGGCCTCGTGAGGCGGGCGTCGGGCCGGCGCTCGCCATCGTGGCGGGTGCGGAGGGAGATCGCGATGCGCGCCATCCGCGTCCCGCCCGGCCGCCCCGCTGGCTGCGCGTGTTGGCCTGAAAAACAATGGGGCGCCGCCAGGGCGCCCCATTCGGAATTCGCAGCGAAGGCAGGCCGTCAGGGCTGCTTGTCTTCGGCGCCCGCGCTTTCCATGGGCCAGTCGCGGATGTAGGCCTTCAGCATGTTGTTTTCGAACTGCTGGGCGGCCACGATCGCCTGCGCCATGTCGTAGAACGAGATCACGCCCATCAGGGTCGGGCCGTCCATGACCGGGATGTAGCGCGCGTGCTTCTCCAGCATCAGGCGCTGGACCTCGTCGGCGCTGGTGTTGGGCGAGACGCTCACGGGGGCGTCGTCCATGATGGCGCGGATGGTGGTGTCGCCGAGCTTGCCGTCGGCGGCGTGGATGCAGCGGATGATCTCGCGGAACGTGAGCATGCCGGTGAGCATGCCGGATTCCATGATGACCAGCGAGCCGATGTCTTGCTCGCTCATGGTGCGCACCGCCACCGACACCGGGGTGTCGGGCGATGCGGTGTACAAGGTGTCGCCCTTGACGCGCAGAATTTCGCTGACTTTCAACATGGTGATTCTCCTGGGGCGCACGGCCCGCCTATGCCTGTCTCGGATCAGCCCTTGTTGGCCCTGCCCGGGTCGGGTAACCGTTTTGCGGTGTCGAGCGGCAGAATGGCCACGGTGCCGGGATCGGCCGTGGGCGTGGCGGGTTGCGCCGAGTCTATGCCGTTATTGTGCGACAGCTCGATCAGATCTGCCAGCGTGGGCGCATTGTCGCGCTGCAGCAAACGCTGCGCGAGGGTCTCGATGCGCGGGTCTTCGCGCACGCGCCGCTGGTTGCGGTCGAGCAGGAAGCGGTCGGCCAGCGGGGCCAGCGAGGTGTCGCGCGGATCGCAGGCCAGCACCCAGCGCTGCTCGGCGGTGCGCGCCACCATGCCGAGGCTGTTGAGCGCTTCCAGCACGTCGTTGAGCTCGTCCTGGTGCAGGCGCAGCAGGCGCGAGAGATGGTTCGAGCTGCGGCCGGCGGGCAGGGTGCCCTGCGCGCGCACCAGCGTTTCGAGTACGCCCAGCGCGTCGATGAACGCGGCACCCGCCGCGCGGTTGATGTCCCAGCGGCCCATGCGGATCATCGGCGCCGTGGCCGCGACCGTGGCGCCGAACAGGATGGAGAGCCACGAGAGATAGATCCACAGCAGGAACACCGGCAGCGTGGCGAAGGCGCCATAGATGATGGTGTAGGCGGGAAATCGCGTCAGGTAGTACGCGAACGCCGACTTCATGATTTCGAGCAGGATGGCCGCGCCGAAGCCGCCGGTCAGCGCGTCTTTCCAGTAGACGTGGCGGTTGGGCACCACCACGAACAGCGCCGCGAAGGCCAGGCCCGTGAGCAGCAGCGGGATGAACGAGATCGCCAGCGACACGAGCTCGGGCACGTCTTTCACCAGGCCGAGCGACTCGCGCGCCACGAACGAGGTGGCCCACAGGCTCGCGCCAGCCACCACCGGGCCCAGCGTGATCACGGCCCAGTAGACCAGGGCGCGCTGCGGCAGGGGGCGCTGGCGGGTGACGTGCCAGATGTCGTTGAAGGTCTTGTCGATCGTCATGATCAACAACAGCGAGGTCACGATCAGGAAGGCGCCGCCGATCGCCGTCAGGCGCGAGGCCTGGCGCGCGAACTGGTTCAGGTAGTCCATGATGTTGTCCGAGACGGACGGCGGCATCAGGCTGTTGGTGAGGAAATCCTCGAGCGCCACGCGGAATTCCTGGAACACCGGAAAGGCGGTGAACAGCGACAGCACCACGGCCAGCATCGGCACGATGGCGAGCACGGTGGTGAAGGTGAGGCTGGAGGAAACCTGGAGCAGGCGTTCTTCGTCGGCGCGATGGGCCGCGAAACGGACGATCTTGAGCACGCGTGCCGGCCAGGACGACCGGACGGGGCGGGGAGTGGCGGGCGGAACCGCCCCTGGCTGATGGGTCTCGGCGGGGTGCTCCATCAGGCGATAATAGCAGCATGACCGCCGAACTCAATCCGAACCTGCGCCGCCTCGCGACCGCGTCGTTGCTGGCTTTGATCGTGCTGTGCGTTGCCTGGGAGCTGTGGCTGGCGCCGCTGCGTCCGGGCGGTTCCTGGCTGGTGCTCAAGGCCCTGCCGCTGGTGGCGCCGTTGCGCGGCATCGCCCGGGGCCGGCTCTATACCTATCAGTGGGCCAGCATGATGATGCTGCTCTACGTCATGGAGGGCGTGGTGCGCGCCACCTCGGATCCCGGCGCGGCAGCTGCCTTGCTGGGAGCGGTCGAGGCCATTCTGGCCACGGTGTTCTTCCTGAGCGCCATTTTCTACGTGAGGCCGGCCAAGCGCGCGGCCCGGGAGCGCCGCGCATGACCCAGCCATCCACATCCCCCACCGCCGCCGGCCTGCGGCTCGACCAGCTCAGCACCGACAACAGCTTCGCGGCGCTGCCGCCCGACTTCTATACCCGCCTGCAGCCGCGGCCGCCGTCGGCGCCGCGCCTGCTGCACGTCAACACCGAGGCGGCCGCCCTGATCGGGCTCGACCCGGCGGAGCTCGGCACGCAGCGCTTTCTCGACGTGGTGTCCGGCCATGCGCCGCTGCCCGGTGGCGACACGCTGGCCGCGGTCTACAGCGGCCATCAGTTCGGCGTGTGGGCCGGCCAGCTGGGCGACGGCCGGGCGCACCTGCTGGGCGAGGTCCGCGGTCCGCAGGGTAACTGGGAACTGCAGCTCAAGGGCGCCGGCATGACGCCGTATTCGCGCATGGGCGACGGCCGCGCGGTGCTGCGCTCGTCGGTGCGCGAGTATCTCGCCAGCGAGGCCATGCAGGGCCTCGGCATCCCCACCACCCGGGCGCTGGCCATCACCGTGTCCGACGATCCGGTGGTGCGCGAGACCATCGAGACCGCCTCGGTGGTGACCCGCATGGCGCCCAGCTTCGTGCGCTTCGGTTCGTTCGAGCACTGGTCGTCGCGGCGCCAGCCCGAACAGCTCCGGATCCTGGCCGACTACGTGATCGACCGGTTCTACCCCGCCTGCCGCGAGGCGCCGGGCGAGCATGGCCCGCTGCTGGCCCTGCTCGAGGCGGTCACGCATCGCACCGCGCTGCTGATGGCGGGCTGGCAGTCGGTCGGCTTCTGCCACGGCGTGATGAATACCGACAACATGTCGATCCTGGGCCTGACGCTGGATTACGGCCCATATGGCTTCATGGATGGTTTCGCGCTCAACCACATCTGCAACCACACCGACACCCAGGGCCGCTATGCCTGGGACCACCAGCCCTCGGTGGCGCTGTGGAATCTCTATCGCCTGGCGAGCAGCCTGCACACGCTGGTGCCCGACGCCGATGCGCTGCGCGGCGTGCTCGACGGCTACGAGGCCATCTTCACCAGCGCCTTTCACGACCGCATCGCGGCCAAGCTCGGGCTGGCGCAATGGCAGCCCGACGACGCGGCGCTGCTCGATGACCTGCTGCGGCTGATGGACACCCATCACGCCGACTTCACCCTGAGCTTTCGCCGCCTGTCCGACGCGGTGCGGGGCGAGCCGCAAGGCTTCGCTGACCTGTTCATCGACCGCGCGGCGGCGCAGGCCTGGTACGCGCGGCTGGCGGCGCGGCACGCGCAGGAGGCGCGCGAGCCCGCCGAGCGGGCCGCCGCGATGGACCGCGTCAATCCGCTCTATGTGCTGCGCAATCACCTGGCCGAGCAGGCCATCCGCGCCGCGGCGCGGGGCGACGCCAGCGAGATCGACCGGCTCTTCACGCTGTTGCGCGCGCCATTCGAGGCGCGCCCGGGCTTCGAGGCCTATGCCGGGCTGCCGCCCGACTGGGCCGCCGGCATCGAGGTGAGCTGCTCTTCCTGACCGCACGCTGACGCTAGGGCGCCACGATTGGACACACTTCGCGCGTGTCCCGTGTCCGTTCGCGCGCAAATCGTTGCATCACGGGTAAAATTTGTCACATCATCAACGGCCTGTGATGTGTTATTTCATCAAGGGGCCATATCGAAGTAAGGGGAAGCCATGCTGGCTGCCGACGGATTGTTGCGTATTGGTCTGCTCGAAGACGATGAAGACTTTCGCGAAGAGTTGGCCCTGGGTCTGGGTGGCTATGGGTTCAATGTGGTTTTCGATTGCGCGGACGCGGCGTCGTTCTACCGCAATCTCCAGTCCCAACCCTGCGATATCGTCATCCTCGACGCCAACGTGCCGGGCGAAGACGGCTTCTCCGTCGCGACCCGCCTGCGGGCGCTCAGCCCCATGGGCATCGTGATGCTGACCGGCCGGGGCGCGCTCGAAGACCGCGTGCGCGGCCTGGAAGGCGGCGCCGACGTCTATCTCACCAAGCCGGTCGATCTGCTCGAGCTCAGCTCGGTGATCCGCAGCCTCGCGCGCCGCATGCGCCTGGCGCGCGGCGGCGCGGCGGCCGCGGCGGCCTCCAGCCAGGCGGTGGCCGAGGCCGGCCGGCCCTCGGCACAGTGGTCGCTGCAGGAAGGCGGCTGGGTGCTGGTGGGCCCGGAAGGGGTGTCGCTGCACCTCAACGCGCAGGAACGCATCTTTCTCATGACCCTGATCGACAGCGCCGGCAAGGCGGTCACGCGCCAGGTGCTGGCCGAGATCATCCAGCCCGAGAATCCCGACGATTTCGAACCGCGCCGGGTCGACGTGATGGTCAGCCGGCTGCGCGCCAAGGCGCAATCGGCGGGCTTCAAGCTGCCGGTGTTGTCGGTGCGCGGCCAGGGCTACGTGTTCGCGGCCTGAGCGGCGGCAAGCTCAAAAAAAAGCGGCGCCCGCGGGCGCCGCTTTTTCTTGCCCGGTCCCGGGCGGGTCAGCCGCGCCGGCCGGCCGCCGCCGGCGTGGGCAGGGCGATCACGAAGCGGGCGCCCTGGCCGGGCTGGGTCTGCACGGTCAGCGAGCCGCCCTGGCTGATGCAGATCTGGCGCGCCAGGTGCAGGCCCAGGCCGCTGCCCGGCGTCTCGCGATGGGCCGCGCGGCGGAAGTGCGGCTCGAAGATCTGCTCGGCGTCGGCCTCGTCGATGCCGCTGCCCTGGTCGGTCACGGCCAGCCAGGCCAGCGCGCCATGCGCGCCGCTCGACAGCCCCGCGTCGATCTGGATCGACTTGTCGGCCGGCGAATACTTGATCGCGTTCTGGATCAGGTTGCGCAGCACCAGCCCGGTCAGCAGCGGGTCGCACAGCACCGGCACGTGCGGCTCGGTGTTGACCACCAGCAGGTGCGCGGTGTCGGGCTGGATGCTGGCGGCCGTCTCGCGCACCAGCTCGCCCAGGTCGCAGGATTCGGGGCGCGGCGTGAGCGCCTGGTCGTGCTGGCGCTGCGGGCTGAGCACCGTGTCCAGCATGTCGATCATGCGAGTTACCGCGCGGCGGATGCGGGCGAGCCGGCTGTCGACCTCCTGGCCGCTGCCGGCCAGGATGGTCTCGAGCGATTGCGCGGCGGCGCTGATGGTGGCGGCCGGCGTGCGCAGCTCGTGCGACAGCAGCGAGTGCATCTGGCGCTGCGCCTGCAGCGCGCCCGCCAGCTCCGACAGGCGCTGGTCGGCCTGCTCCTGGCGCTTGCGCGACACGCCGCTGCCGCTCAGCGGCCAGGCGGGCAACGCGGCCTCGCCGCTGCCGGCCCCGGCGCCGTCGGCCGCCGGTGCGTGCACGGCCAGCGTGTCGGCGGCGGGCGGCGCGGCCTCGATCTCGTCTTCATCGTCGAGCGCGTGCAGCGTGGATTCGTTGATCTCCTCGGCCTCGAGCACGACGAAGCCGAGCGAGCCGAGCAACTCGCGGATGGCCTGGTCGGGGGCGTGCTGCGCGTACGCGGGCACGCCCAGCGTGCGCGCGGTCTGCGCGACCGTGGCGGCGAGATGGCGGTTGCCGGGGCTGGCGGCGAGGCTGTGCACGAAGCTGCCGCCGATCTTCAGATAGGCCAGCGGCAACTGGTGCAGGCGCTCGAGCGCGGCGAACTGTTCGGACAGACGGCGCACGCCCACGCGCGCACCCGCCGACGCGGCGATCTCGCACAGCGCCTGCACGCCCTCGAAGTAATCGACCAGGCCGTGCGCATCGATCTCGAGCACCAGGCGGCGCGCCAGCGCCGGCCGGTCTTCGAGCAGGCGCCGCAGGCGCTGGCGGAACGAGGGCTGATCGAGCGAGGCGGGGGCCAGCTGCACCGCGAGCTCGCCCGGCGCGCCGACCTGCTGGTCGAGCGCCAGCCGCACCGACTGGATGTCGCAGTCGGCGGCCAGGCCCAGGCGGCTGGCCGGCGGCATGAACTGCGACGAATGGATCGGCTCGGTCGCGCCGGGATCGCGCAGCCACAGGGTGGCCTTGTAGTGCATCACGTTGCCGAGCGTGTCGCGGCGGGTCTCGCGGCGCAGGAAGAAGCGATGCTCTTCGAGCGCGCGCACCAGGATGTCCTGCCAGCTGTATTCGCCGTCGACGCGCGTGGCGCTGCTGTCGTCGGCGAGCTGCAGCTCGTCGCTGTTGGAGATCTCGGCGCGCATCAGCGCGTGATCCAGGCGGGCGAGCACGGTACCGACCTGCTCGTTGGCGCGATAGGCGGTGAGCGCGAGCGCCCAGCGGCACCACTGGCCGGTCTTGAGCGGCAGGCGGCGCAGCCGCAGCTCGCGCCGGATGTGTTCGGCCAGCTCGCGCGCGGCCCGGCCGCTGCCGTCGGGCAGCAGGGCGGCGAAGTCCGAGCCGTTGATGCGCGCCAGCATGCTGCCGACGCCGCCGTTGCTGCTGAGCGTCTGGCTCAGGTGCGTGGCGGTCAGGCGCAGCCATTGATCGGTGGCCTCGTGATGCATGTGGCGGTTGATCTCTGCCATGTCGCGCTGGCGGAAGATCAGCACGTGGCCGGCCGGATTGCCCTGGCCCGGCGCGCGCAGCGCATTGCGGAACACGTCGAAGAACACGCGCCGGTTCATCAGGCGCGTGACGGCGTCGTAGCGGGCTTCGTTTTCGAGGGCCGCGATGCGCTCGTCGCGCTCCGCGAGCTGGCGTTGATGCTGGGCGTCGCGCTCGTCGAGCGCGCTGTGGACGGCGCCGAAGTCGCCGCGCTCATCGCCTGCGGCGGCCTGGCTGCCGGCCTGGCGCACGTGTTCGGCCAGCCGGGCCACCGGGCCCGCTTGCCAGCGCCGGCGGCCGGCGCGCAGATTCCACAGCAGCCACGCGGCGGCCGCCACGCCCAGCAACAGCAGCAGGCCCGCCGCGTGCCAGAGCGCCGGCGGCGGCGCCAGGGGCAGGGCGCCCACCACCACCTCGCCCTGGCGCGCGCCGTCCGCGCTGCGCCAGGGCGCGCGGGCAAGGGTGCGGGTGGCCGAGGCCGCCGTGTCGGGCAGCGTGAGCGCGAGGCGCTCGTTCTCGAAGATGGCCACGCTCATGCCCTGCGGCAGGGCGAGACGCGGCGCGGCAGCGGCGGGCGCGGCGCCCTGATCGAGCACCGTGGCGTAAGCGCGTGCGATCAGGTCGGCATGCTCGCGCTGGCCATCGAGCGCGATGCGCCAGCCGGACCAGGCGCCGAGCGCTTGTGCGCCGATCCAGAGGGCGAGCAGCGGAGGCAGCACCGCCCGGGCGAGACGTGGGAGCAAAGGCATCGAGGGGGGAGAAAGAAGGGCGCGCGCCCGGCTTCGAAGATGTTTCCCAGTGTAGTGATTTTTCTCAACATACGAATCAAAACATTGCCGGCGGGACGGACGGCCTAATCGCTTTCCCGGATTCGAGCGCCTTTATGCAGAAACCGGCGCTAAATATCCGGTTGAATTCGTATCAAATCATGCATAATCCCGCTGATACCCGTGACGGTGTCTGACACCGGCGCTGTACTCGCGAGAAGGGGGCTCCGTGGGATTGGATGACCTGGTGGGACAGAGTCTGCTGCCGGGAGTGGCTTTTGCCGCCACACTGATTTTCTTTGTATGTAGAGAGTATCGATTGCGTCGCCGCCTGGCGCGCGATTCGCTTACGGGCGCGCTCACGCCCGACTCACTGCGCCAGAAAGTCGAGCGCAGCATGCGCCGCAGCGGCGCCATCGCCACGCAAGATACCGTGTTGCTGGTCAAGCTGATCCAGCACCCGTCATTGTCGGCCATGCTCAACATGGCCGACAACAAGACCCTGCTCGCCATGGTCGCGCAGCGCCTGCACGAGCTCTCCGACGACTTTCTGGTGGCGCGCTACTCCACCGATTCCTTCATGGTGTGGGCGCCCGACGTCGAGGCCTGGCAGATCGCCGAGCTCGCGCCGCACATCCTCGAACAGCTGTCCTGGCCCTACGAGTTGCGCGGGCAACCCCTGATCGTGGGCTTCCGGCTGTCGGCCGCGCTCTATCCCGAGCACGGCGCCGACTTCGACGAACTCGAGCGCAGCCTGCACATCGCCATGCTGCAGCTCGACGAAGGCGGCCCGGCATGGAACCTGTTCGAGCCGGCCATGCTGGAGCGCCAGCGTCATTTCCAGGGCCTCGAACACGACCTGCGCGTGGCGCTGGCCTCGTCGTCGATGGATCAGTTCGAGGTGCACTACCAGCCCGTCTGCGACACCGACTCCGGTGTGATACAGGGATGCGAGGCGCTACTGCGCTGGCACCATCCGGTGCATGGCGACGTGTCGCCACTGGTGGTGATCGAGCTGGCCGAACGCACCGGGCTGATCGTGGCGCTGGGCGCGTGGGTGCTCGAGACGGCCTGCGCCCGCGCCGTCACCTGGCCGGCGTCGTGGATCCTGCACGTGAACGTGTCGGTGCGCCAGATGTATGCCGACGAGCTGCCGCTGCAGGTGGCGCACGTGCTGGCCAACAGCCGGCTGTCGCCGCATCGCCTCGTGCTCGAGATCACCGAGTCGGTCTTCATCCTGCAATACGAACGCCACGTCGCCACCCTCAATGCGCTGCGCGCCCGCGGCGTGCAGGTGGCGCTCGACGACTTCGGCGCCGGCTACTCCAGCCTCACGCACCTGCGCCGCCTGCCGATCGACTGGGTCAAGCTCGACCGCGGCTTCGTGGCGGAGATCGAGTCGGACGTGGTCAGCCAGGAGCTGGTGTCGGCCCTGATGGGCATGTGCCGGGCCCTGGGCCTGATGGTGGTGGCCGAGGGCGTCGAGACCGAGGCCCAGCGCGACATCCTGAGCCGCATGGGCTGCCGTTACATGCAGGGATTCCTGCTCGGCCGGCCCGTGCCGGCCCACCAGATACGGATTCTGGCGGCGTCGGTGTCATAATCTGGGCTGGCATCAACCCCGCTTCCCAGAAAAATCCCATGTCCGGCAATACCTTAGGCACTCTCTTTACCGTTACCAACTTCGGCGAGTCGCACGGCCCCGCGATTGGCTGTGTGATCGACGGATGCCCGCCCGGACTGCCGCTGGAAGCGGCCGACATCCAGCGCGAGCTCGACCGCCGCCGTCCCGGCACGTCGCGCCACGTCACGCAGCGCCAGGAGGCCGACCAGGTCGAGATCCTGTCCGGCGTGTACGAGGGCGTCACGACCGGCACGCCGATCGGGCTGCTGATCCGCAACACCGACGCGCGCAGCAAGGATTACTCGAACATCGCCGACACCTTCCGTCCGGGCCACGCCGACTACACCTACTGGAGCAAGTTCGGCGTGCGCGATCCGCGCGGCGGCGGCCGCTCGTCGGCCCGCCTGACGGCGCCCACCGTGGCGGCCGGCGCCGTGGCCAAGAAATGGCTGGCGAGCGAATTCGGCGTGCGGGTGCGCGGCTACATGAGCCAGCTCGGCCCGATCGAGATCCCGTTCGAATCCTGGGATGAAGTGCCCAACAACGCGTTCTACGCGCCCAATGCCGGCGTGGTCGAACAGCTCGAAAACTACATGGACGAACTGCGCCGCGATGGCGACTCCATCGGCGCGCGCATCGAAGTCGTGGCCGAAGGCCTGCCGGCCGGCTGGGGCACGCCGATCTACGACCGCCTCGACGCCGACATCGCCCACGCCATGATGGGCCTGAACGCCGTCAAGGGCGTGTCGATCGGCGCGGGCTTCGCCAGCATCGCGCAGCGCGGCTCGGAGCACGGCGACGAGATCACCCCCGACGGCTTCCTGTCCAATCACGCCGGCGGCGTGCTGGGTGGCATTTCCACCGGCCAGCCCATCACCGTGTCGCTGGCGATCAAGCCCACCTCCAGCATCCGCGTGGAGCGCCGTTCCGTGAACCGCGCGGGCGAGCCCACCGTGGTGCAGACGCTCGGCCGGCACGATCCCTGCGTGGGCATCCGCGCCACGCCGATCGCCGAGGCGCTGCTGGCGCTGGTGCTGATCGACCACGCGCTGATCCATCGCGGCCAGTGCGGTTGAAGCCCCGGGCTTTGCCCGCGCGCCACGCGCCCTGACTGCCCCTGACCCCCGCCGGAGACCCTCATGACGCCTATGATGAATCCCTCGCCCTGGCTGCGCCGCGCCGCCCTGGCCGCCGCGGCCACCGCGCTGGCCATCCTCACCGGTTGCGCCAGCGTCAATACCACCCAGTCGGGTTCGGTCGGGGTCGACCGCAAGCAATACATGTCGAGCCTGGTGCCCGAGCAGCAGCTCAACCAGGAAGCCGCGCAGCAGTATTCCGAGATCATCCAGGAAGCCCGCAGCAAGAACCTGCTCGACCGCGATGCGACCCAGGTCAATCGCGTGAAGGCGATCTCGCAGCGGCTGATCGCGCAGGTCGGCGTGTTTCGTGCCGACGCCGCCGGCTGGCCCTGGGAAGTGCACGTGCTGTCGGTCGATGAGGTCAACGCCTGGTGCATGCCGAGCGGCAAGATCGCGGTCTACACGGGCCTGCTGAGCAAGGTCAAGCCCACCGACGACGAGCTCGCGGCGGTGCTCGGCCATGAGATCGCGCATGCGCTGCGCGAACATGCGCGCGAGCGGGTGTCGCAGCAGATGGCCACCAGCATCGGCCTGCAGGTGCTGTCGATGGCCACCGGCTCGTCGGCCGCCTCCGACCTGGGCGGCAAGCTCAGCGAGGTGATGTTCACGCTGCCCAACAGCCGCACCCACGAGACCGAGGCCGACCGCATGGGCGTGGAGCTCGCCGCGCGCGCGGGCTTCGATCCGCGCGCCGCGGTGACGCTGTGGCAGAAAATGGGCGCGGCGGCCGGCGGCGATTCGCCGCCCGAATTCCTCTCCACCCACCCCTCGGCCTCGACCCGCATCAGCGAGTTGCAGGCCACCTCGCAGCAGGTGTTGCCGCTCTACGAGCAGGCGCGCGGCAAGCGCTGAGCGCGCCGCGGCCCCGCGCGGGCGCGGGCTAATGTCTCAACACGGCCGGGTCTTCCGGCCGTGTTGCTTTTCAGCGCTTGCCGCCGATCGGCAGCAACGGCGTCGTGGCCAGGCGGCGGGCGTTGGCCGTGGCCTTGGCGTGAATCGGCGCCAGGCCACGGCCCATCGCGGTGAGGCCGGCGCGCTGCCATTGCCGCATCACGTCTTCGGTGCGGCGCGTGCCCAGCCAGGGCATGAAGCAGGCCGACCAGTACTGCATCGCGATGGTCTGGCTGCTGACCACGCCGGACCAGAACATGGCGTTCCAGGCCTGCGCGAAGGCGCCGACCTTTTCCATGCCCATCAACGTGAATTCCTTGCGGTCGCGCGGCGACCAGGTGGGGCCGGCGAGGGCCAGCCGCGCCAGGCGGTGCGCCATGACCTGGGGCGTGGCGAGCGCGAGCTCGGCGGCGTTGCGGGAGAGCGTGGCGGCGTTGCCGCGGCGTCGGGATGCCATGGGGAGCTCCTCGGTGAGCCGCCCGGGCCTGCGCCGGGGGCACGATTGCGCCGGCGCCGCCGCGAGCGGGCGGGGCAGGCTCGCCACGCAAGCGCCGTGCCGGACGGGGCGCGCGCAGGGGGCGACTGCAGGGGGCCTGCAGAGGGCGCCCGCGGGGGCACCCGCAGGGTGGCGCGCGCAGGGGGCGGCAATCGGGGCGCGAGCGGGGGGCGAGCGGGGGGCGAGCGGGGGGCGAGCGGGGGGCGAGCGGGGGCCGTCCGCAGGGTGGCCGCAGGCGCGCCGGCACAAGGCACCGGCACAAGGGACCGGCACGAGGCACCGGCGCGGCGCGCCGGCACGGGTGATCGTGCAGGGACGGCTCAGTCGCCCTGGTTCTGCGGCATGACGCCGGGCCCGCGCATGACGTCGATGCCCAGGCCCGACAGGATGCGGCGCGTCGCCGCGTCGGGCACATCCTCCGCGTAGACCTCGATGCCCAGGCTGCGCGCCGTCTGCAGCACGGAGGCCGTGAGCTGTTGGCTGCCGGGGCTTTGCGACATGCCGCCCACGAAGCCGCCGCCCAGCTTTACATAGGCGAGCGGCACGGTGTGCAGCTGCGCCACGGCGGCGAACTGCTGGGCCAGGCGGCGCAAGCCCAGCCGCGCGCCGGCATGGTTGAGCACCCGGCCCAGGGCGGCGACGTCCTGCGGCGCCTCGACCAGGCCGTGCGCGTCTACCTCGACGAACAGTCGCGCGGCCAGCGCCGGCTGCGCCTCGAGCCGGTCGGCCAGGTGGGTCAGGAAGGCGGGGCTGCGCAGCGAGGGCAGGGCGATGCGCACCGCCAGCTCGCCCGGATGTTCATCCAGCCACGCCAGGCCCAGCGCCACGGCCTCGAGGTCGCACTCGGCCACGAGGCCGAGTCGCACCGCCGGCGGGATGAACAGCGTGGCGTGCAGGGGCGGGCGGCCGTCGACGTCGTGCAGCATCAGGGTCGCCTCGGTGCGCACCGGCACCCCCTGCGCGGTGACCAGCGGATCGGTGGCCAGGCCGAAGCGATGGTCGGCCAGCGCGGCCGAGAGCGTGCCTTGCCAGGCCAGCTTGCCGGCCTCGGACGGCCCCTGCGCATCGGTCTCGTCGACCAGCACCACGTGGTCGTCGCCCGCGCTCTCGGCCCGCATCAGGCCGAAATCGAGGCGGCCCAGCACCGTGCTGGCCTGTGCGGGGCCGGCGTGCGTTGCGCCGGTCTGCACCGCGCCCGTCTGCACCGCGCCCGTCTGCACGGCGCCGGTCTGCACCGCGCCCGTCTGCACCGCACCCACATAATCCGCGAGGGCGAGGGCCCAGCGGCACAGGTGGCCTTCGCCCACCGGGATGCGCGAGGCGTGCAGGTCGGCGCGCACCGCCTCCGCGATGGCCAGGGCCTGCGGCGCGGCGCGGCCGGGCAGCAGCACGCCGAAGTCGGAGCCGTTCAGGCGGCCCACCAGCGAGGGCGCGGCCTGCATGCGTTGCAACGTGGCGAGCACGCGGTCGCAGGTGCTGCGCAGCCATTGGTCGATGAACTCGCGCGGCAGGTGGCGATTGAGATCGGCCAGGTCGCGCTGGCGGAAGATGAGAATGTGGCCGCCGGACGCGCCGCTCGCGCCGGTCTCGAGCAGGCGCCGCATCTCGTTGAGGAAGTATTTGCGGTTGGTGAGGCCGGTGACCGGATCGAGATTCACCTCCAGCTCGAGCGACTCGATCTTGGCGTTCTGTTCTTCGACGCTGGCGTGGATGCGTTCGCGCGTCTGGTTGAGCGCGTCCACCACGTCCGACAGCTCCGGCACGCGCACCGCGACCTGGCCGGCAGGCGCACCCTGGCCGATGCCGCGCACGTGTTCGCTGATCTCGCGCAGCAGGCGGTTCTTGATCCAGCGCACCAGGGCGAAGGCGAACAGCGCCCACAGCAGCCCCGCGCCCAGAATCAGCGCGGCGATGCGCAGGCTGCCCTGCCACAGCGACTGCCAGGCATAGGCGTCGTTGGCCTGCAGCGTGACCGTGCCGATCTGGGTCCAGCCGTCGCTCACCGCGTGGGTGGCAGGCGCCGCGTCGAGCGGTGCGATCGAGCGGAACCAGGCCGGCACCTCGGGCGCGCCGGCCGGCGACTGGCGTTCGATCAGCACCTTGCCGTTCGGGTCGGCCAGTCGCACCAGCGAGAAATGCCCGCCGTCGTAGAGCGCCGACACCAGCAGCTCCTGCACCACCGGATCGTTGTTGGCCGGTTGCGACAGCGAGAGGGCGAGCGAGACGGCCGCGTCGCTGCTCTGCACCCGCAACTGGCCCGACAGGTATTCGCGCGCCGCGTTGACGGTGAGCGCCAGCGCGCCGAGCAGGATGACGGCGATGGCCAGGGTGACGCTGAGCAAGAGCTGTCGAAGTATGGACATGGTTGTTTATCTTCCTGGCGTCAGGGGCGTATGCCTTCCCGTTCCATGCGTTGAAGGAGATCGCGCCAGCGGCCCAGTCGGTCGACCGGAGCGGCGGCGCGGCCGTCGACATAGACGCCTTCGGCATTGAAACTGAAGACCGGCGTCAGGTCGCGCCGTTCGGTGGCGGGGAGGATGGGGGAGATGAGGCTGTCGAGCACGAGCGGCACGGCATTGGGCGTCTCGTAGTAGCCCAGCACCATGTGCGCGACCTGGTCGCTGCTGCCGGGGCCGCCGAGCCGCGCGCGCACGTAGATGAAGCGCAGTTTCTGCGGCGCCACGCCGAGCGCGACCAGGGTGAAGTACTTGCCGATCACGAAGTCTTCGCAATCGCCCGCGCCCTTGCCGAGCGACTCCAGCGGCGTGGCCCAGTAGTCGGGCTGGCCCCAGATCGCGGGATCTTCGCCCGAACGCAGATGGGTGTTCCAGAACGCATTGGCCATGCGCAGCCGCTCCCGGTCGGCCGCCGGCGGGGGCGTGCGCAACAGCGCCAGCCAGCTCGCCATCGCCTGCTCGCCGCGCGCGCCGTAGCGGCTCGCCGCCAGCGACTGCAGCCGTTGCGCGTCGATCTCGAGGGCAAAGCTGCCGCTCCAGGCCAGTGCCAGGCAGAGCAGGACCCAACGGCACAACGGAGGCAGCCGGCGAGAGCGGCGGGGCGATGGCATGGCCTTGATTTTCACATCTTTCCGGGTCGCCCTGTCGGGCTTGCGCAAAAAAGGCCGGCGGGCGCCGCCGGGCGGCGCCCGGAGGGCGGGGATCAGTGATTGACGTCGAGTTTCCCCTTCTGCAGCAGGTCGTTGATGATCGCCTGGTTGTCGAGCGTGCCGTTCTGCGTGAGGTCGACGCCCTCGAGCACGATCTTCTGGTCGGCGCCCTGGCCGATCTGGCCCTGGGTGTTGATGTTGATGACGGTGTTGTTGCCGTCCTTCTGGAAGTTCAGGTATTGCGTCAGCGTGCCGTCCTTCTCGCCGATCAGCAGGTCCTTCAGGTCGAGCACGTCGCCGCCATCGGCCGGCTTGGCGGTGGAGAAGTCCTTGATGACGTCGACCGACGGCGTGCCCACGCTGCCCTGGTCGTTCAGCTCCCAGCGGAAGGTGTCGCTGCCGGTGCCGCCATAGAGCGTGTCGTTGCCCTTGCCGCCGATCAGGGTGTCGCTGCCGCTGCCGCCGTCCAGGGTGTCGTTGCCGGCACCGCCATGGAGGTAGTCGTTGCCGGTACCGCCATACAGCGTGTCGTTGCCGTCTTCCCCATAGAGCGTGTCGTCGCCGCCCTGGCCGTAGAGGATGTCGTTGCCGGTGCCGCCGCGGATCGTGTCGTTGCCGCCGCGCGTGTCGTCGGCCACGTTGAACGAGGCGTGGTTGGCCTTGAGGTAGTCGTACACCTCCTGGCTGGTGGGCGTGTGGCCGCTGGTGTAGGCCAGGTAGTCGGTCAACGCCTTCATGCCCTGGCCGTCGTGCGAGCCCGCCGCCACCGTGCCCCACGAGAGGCTGTCGGTGTTGATGGTGTCGCCGAAGATGATGTCGTCGCCGGCCCCGCCGCTGATGGTGTCCGAGCCCACCGGCGCGGGGTCGGTGCTCGAGCTGCCATGCTCCAGCGCCGCCGCCAGGTCTTCGCCCTTGAGCACGATGTCGACCTGGCCCGTAGGCGCGATCACGACCTGGCTGGCCGCGTAGCTGGCCAGGGTGATGTCGTCGATCGAGATCGTCGACATGCGCAGGTTGTTGGTGTTGTCGACCACCTCGAACACGAAGCGGTAGGTGCCCGAGGCGAGCAGCCTGGACTCGATCGTGGTGGTGCTGCTGTAGCCCGAGCTGTTGCTGCCGCTGTCCACGGTGACCCACTTGCCGGTCGCGCTGTCGTAGCGCTGCACCGTCCAGTTGAACTGGTCGCCGGCCACGAAGTTGCTCGAACTGGCGCTGAAGCTCAGCTTGGCGTAGGTGTTGGACGCGATCGAGAACGACGGGCTGGTGGCGGTGGTGGAGGCGCCGCCGTTCCAGTCGGTGATCGCCATCGCGTTGTTGCTGCGCGAGACCGAGCCCGACAGCAGGCCGGTGCCGGTGGTGGACCAGTTGCTGACGTTGTTGATGCCGGAGCCGGTCGTGTTGAAGTTCGCCATCGTGGTGTCGGTGGAGCTGCCCACCGGCACGTAGCTGGTGCCGCCGCCACCGGTGTTGTCGAACAGCTTGAGGTAGTCGCCGTTGACGCCGTTGCCGATGCCGATGGCGTGCACGTTGCTCAGGCCGCTGAGCGGCGCGTAGGCATTCACCGATTCCTGCAGCGTGGTGGCGTCGGTCGAATTGCCCGTGCCGCCCAGGGCGCCGGTCGACTTGATGTAGTAGGTCGGGTCGCCGTCGGTGAGGAAGAAGGTCAGGTTTTCATAGCCCGCCGCCGCCGTCTTGCCGGCCGCCGTCTGGCTGTTGAACCACGAGACCGCGGTGTTGAATGCCGCCTCGTAGTTGGTGCCGCCATCGGCGGTGAGGCCGTTGATCGCGGTCAGCAGGCTCTGCAGGTTGGACTTGCTCAGGCCCTGCAGCGTCAGCACCTGGTTGCTGCCGGTGGAGAACCCGATCAGCGACACGTTGACCGTGCCGTCATGCGTGCTCAGCTGGTTGGCCAGGTTGGTCAGCGCATCCTTCACCAGCTTGATGCGCGAGTTGGCGTAGGCCACGCCGCTGGTGCCGTCCAGGCCCCAGGCCATGCTGCCCGAGGTGTCGACCACCAGCGCGATGTTGTAGTTCTTGCCGGCCTCCACCGTGACCACCGTGCCGCCCTTGTCGCCGAGCAGGATGTCGTCGCCGGAGCCGCCGACCAGCGGGATGCCGCTGCTGCTCGAGTTCTCGCCGGTGATGATGTTGTTGGTGGTGATGGCGTAGTTGTAGTCGCCCGAGGTGTCCTTGCCGCCGTTGGCGGTGCCGCCGGTGTCGGTGACCTTGAAGCCGAACGAGGTGTCCAGGCCCGCGGACGACGAGGTGTAGACCAGCTTGCCCGCCTGGATGTCGGCCGCCGACACGGCGGTGTTGGCCGTGACGGCCTGGCCGTTCAGGGTGAGGGTGCCGTCGGTGGGCAGGCGCGTGATGGTGACGCTCTTGAGCGCGTTGCCCTCCGCGCCGTCGCTGAAGGCGAAGTCGCCGGTCTTGAAGGCGTAGCTGCCGCCCGCGCTCATGCGGGTCGCGTTGTCTGCCGACACCGGCGCGTCGTTGGTGCCCACCACCGACACGGTGATCGGCTGGATCGTGCGGCCGTCGCCCGCGGTGACGTTGAAGGCCTCCGACAGCACCGCGCCGGCCGCGAGATTCTGCACCGCCGCGAGGGTGTTGTTGAGCACGTAGGTCCAGTTGCCGCCGGCATCGATCGTGAACGTGCCGTACTTGCCCGCCACGTTGGTCTGTGCCACGACGCCGCTTTCGCCCGCGTCGGCATCGGTCACGGTGAGCTTGCCCGTGGCCGTCAGCACCGCGTCCTCCGTCACGGAACCCGAGGTCTGGCCGGTGATGACCGGGGCGTCGTCGGTGCCGTTGATGGTGACCGTGACCGTCTTCGTGTCCGTGCCGCCCTGGCCGTCGCTGACCTGGACCGTGTAGCTCTCGGTCACCGACTGCCCGGCCTTCAGCGGCTGCGCGGCGGTGTTGTCGAGCGTGTAGGTCCACTTGCCGGTGCTCGCGTCGATGGCGAAGCTGCCGTAGGTGCCGCGGGTGGCGCCCGACACGGCGTAGCTGAGCTTGTCGCCGGTGTCGACGTCGGTGGCCGTCATCTGGCCGCTGGCCGTCTGCGTGCCGTCCTCCGCCACCGTGCCGGTCAGCGTGCCCGAGAGCGTGGGGGCGTCGTTGGTGCCCTGGATCGTGAGCGTCACCTGGCTGGTGGTGCCGTCGGCCGACTTCACCGCGAACGACTCGGTGAGCGACTTGCCGGCGCCGAGCGCCTGGACGGCGCTGCTGCTGTTGTCGAGGTTGTAGGTCCAGTTGCCGTTGGCATCGATGGCGAAGGTGCCGTAGGCGCCCTTGGTGGCCGTCTGCACCTGGAACACGGCCTGGCCGGCATCCGGATCGGTCACGTTGAGCTTGCCGCCCGCGCTGAGCGTGGTGTCTTCCTTGACGGTGCCCAGGTCTGCGCCCACGGTGTTGGGCGTGATGATGGCGGCGTCGTCGGTGCCGTTGATGGTGATGCTCACCACCTTGGCGTCGGTGCCGCCCTGGCCGTCGCTCACCTGCACGGTATAGGTCTCGGTCACGGCCTGGCCGCTCTTGAGCACCTGGGCCGCCGCGTTGTCGAGCGTGTAGGTCCAGCGGCCGGTGCTGGCGTCGACGGCGAAGCTGCCGTAGGTGCCGCGGGCCGCGCCCGACACGGCGTAGGTGAGCTTGTCGCCGGTGTCCACGTCGGTGGCCGACAGCTGGCCGCTGGCGGTCTGCGTGCCGTCCTCCGTGACGGTGCCGGTGACCGCGCCCGACAGCACCGGCGCGTCGTTGGTGCCGTTGATCGTGACGGTGATCTGGCTCGCGGTGCCGTCGGCCGACTTGACCGTGAAGGTCTCGGTCAGGAGCTTGCCGGCGCCCAGCGCCTGGACCGCGGCATTGGCGTTGTCGAGGTTGTAGCTCCAGTTGCCGTTGGCATCGATGGCGAAGGTGCCGTAGGCGCCCTTGGTCGCGCTCTGCGCCTGGAACACCGCCTGGCCCGCATCCGGGTCGACCACGTTGAGCTTGCCGCCGGCGGCAAGGGTGGTGTCTTCCTTGAGCGTGCCGGCGTTGTCGCCCGGCTTGCTCGGCGTGATGACCGCCACGTCGTCGGTGCCGTTGATCGTGATCGACACCACCTTGGTGTCGGTGCCGCCCTGGCCGTCGCTGACCTGCACCGTATAGGTCTCGGTCACGGCCTGGCCGCTCTTGAGCACCTGGGCCGCGCTGTTGTCCAGCGTGTAGGTCCAGCGGCCGGTGTTGGCATCGATCGCGAAGCTGCCATACGTGCCCTTGGCCGCACCGCTCACCGCATAGGTGAGGGCGTCGCCGACGTCGATGTCGGTGGCCGTCATCTGGCCGCTCGCCGTCTGCGTGCCGTCTTCGGTGACGCTGCCGGTAAGCGCGCCGGAGAGCTTGGGGGCGTCGTTGGTGCCCTGGATCGTCATCGTGACCTGGCTGGTCGTGCCGTCGGCCGACCTGACCGTGAAGACGTCGCTCAGCGTCCTGCCCGCGCCGAGCGCCTGCACCGCGCTGTTGCCGTTGTCCAGGCTGTAGCTCCAGTTGCCGTTGGCATCGATGGCGAAGGTGCCATAGCTGCCCTTGTTGGCGAGCTGGATCTGGAACGACGACTGGCCCGCGTCGGGATCGACCACGTCGAGCTTGCCGCTGGCGCTGAGTGTGGTGTCTTCCTTCAGGATGCCGGCGTCGGCGCCTGGCGTGCGCGGCGTGATGATGGCCGCGTCGTCGGTGCCGTTGATCGTGATGGTCACGAGCTTGCTGTCGGTGCCGCCCTGGCCGTCGCTGACCTGCACCGTGTACACCTCGGTGACGCTCTGGCCGCTCTTGAGCGCCTGCGCCGCCGCGTTGTCCAGCGTGTAGGTCCACTTGCCGGTGCCGTCGACCGCGAAGCTGCCGTAGGTGCCGGCCGCGTTGCCGATCACCGCGTAGCTGAGCGTGTCGCTTGCGTCCACGTCGGTGCCGGCGAGCTGGCCGGTGGCCGTCTTCACGCCGTCTTCCGTGACGGCGCCACTCACGTCACCGGAGAGCTTGGGCAGGTCATTGGTGCCTTGCGCCGTGACCGTGACCTGGCTCGCGGTGCCGTCGGCGGATTTCACCGTGAAGGTCTCGGTGACCGTCTTGCCGGCACCGAGCGCCTGCACGGCGAGGCTGCTGTTGTCGAGGTTGTAGCTCCAGTTGCCGGAGGCGTCGATGGCGAAGGTGCCGTAGGCGCCCCGGGTGCCGGCCTGCGCCTGGAAGCTGGCCTGGCCGGCGTCCGGGTCGGTCACGTCGAGCTTGCCGCCGGTGGCGAGCTGCAGCAGGCTGTCTTCCTTGACGATGCCGGTGTCGCCGCCCGGCAGGCGCGGGGTGATGATGGCCGCGTCGTCGGTGCCGTTGATGGTGACGTTCACCACCTTGGTGTCCACGCCGCCCTGGCCGTCGCTCACCTGCACCGTATAGCTCTCGGTCACGGCCTGGCCGCTCTTGAGCACCTGCGCGGCGCTGTTGTCGAGCGTGTAGGTCCACTTGCCAGTATTGGCGTCGATCGCGAAGCTGCCGTAGGTGCCGCGGGCCGCGCCCGACACGGCGTACGTGAGCTTGTCGCCCGTGTCCACGTCGGTGGCCGACAGCTGGCCGCTGGCGGTCTGCGTGCCGTCTTCGGTGACCGTGCCGGTCACGTCGCCGGAGAGCTTGGGCGCGTCGTTGGTGCCTTGCACCGTGACCGTGACCTGGCTGCTGGTGCCGTCGGCGGACTTCACCGTGAAGGTCTCGGTGAGGAACTTGCCGGCCCCCAGCGCCTGCACCGATGCGCTGGCGTTGTCCAGCGTGTAGCTCCAATTGCCGCTCGCGTCGAGCGCGAAGGTGCCGTAGGCGCCGCGGGTGGCCACCTGGACCTGGAACACCGCCTGGCCGGCGTCGGGATCGAGTACGTCGAGCTTGCCGCCCGCCGTGAGCGTGCCGTCTTCCTTGACCAGGCCAGTGTCCGCACCCAGCGTGCGCGGCGTGATGATGGCGCCGTCGTCGGTGCCGTTGATGGTGACCGACACCACCTTGGTGTCGGTGCCGCCCTGGTTGTCGCTGACCTGCACCGTGTACGTCTCGGTGATGGCCTGGCCGCTCTTGAGCGCCTGGGCCGCCACGTTGTCGAGCACATAGGTCCAGCGGCCGGTGAGCGGATCCACCGCGAAGGCCCCGTAGGCGCCCTTGGCCGCGCCCGTCACCGAGTAGGTCAGCAGGTCGCCCGTGTCCACGTCGGTGCCGGTGAGCTTGCCGGTGGCGATCTGGGTGCCGTCCTCGGTCACCGAGCCGGTCTGTTCGCCGGAGAGCTTCGGCGCGTCGTTGGTGCCCTGGATCGTGACCGTGACCTGGCTGGCGGTGCCGTCGGCCGCCTTGACCGTGAAGGTCTCGGTGAGCGAGCGGCCGTTGCCCAGCGCCTGCACGCTGGTGTTGGCGTTGTCGAGGTTGTAGGTCCAGTTACCGGAGGCATCGATGGCGAAGGTGCCGTAGCTGCCTTTGGTGGCGGCCTGGACCTGGAACACGGCCTGGCCGGCGTCCGGATCCACGATGTCGAGCTTGCCGCCCGCCGTGAGCGTGCCGTCTTCCTTGACCGTGCCCGCGTCCGCACCCGGCGTGCGCGGCGTGATGATGGCCGCATCGTCGGTGCCGTTGATGGTGATGCTCACCACCTTGGTGTCGGTGCCGCCCTGGCCGTCGCTCACCTGCACGGTGTAGGTCTCGACGACGGCCTGGCCGCTCTTGAGCGACTGCGCCGCGGCGTTGTCGAGCGTGTAGGTCCACCGGCCCGTGTTGGCGTCGACGGCAAAGCTGCCGTAGGCGTTGCTGGCGTTGCCCACGATCGCGTAGCCGAGCTTGTCGCCCGCGTCCACGTCGGTGCCGGTCAGCTGGCCGGTCGCCGTCTTCACGCCGTCTTCGGTGACCGATCCGGTCACGTCGCCGCTCAACCTGGGCGCGTCGTTGGTGCCCTGCACCGTGACCGTGACCTGGCTGGCGGTGCCGTCGGCCGATTTCACCGTGAAGGTCTCGGTAACGGATTTGCCGGCGCCGAGCGCCTGCACCGCGACGCTGCTGTTGTCGAGGTTGTAGGTCCAGTTACCGGAGGCATCCACGGCGAAGGTGCCGTAGGCGCCCTTGGTCGCGGTCTGCACCTGGAAGACTGCCTGGCCGGCGTCGGGGTCGACGACGTCCAGCTTGCCGGCGGTCGAGAGCGTGGTGTCTTCGCGCACCGCGCCCGCGTCGGCGCCGGGCGCATGCGGCCTGATGATGGCCGCGTCATCCGTGCCGTTGATGGTGATGTTTACCACCTTCGTGTCGGTGCCGCCCTGGCCGTCGCTGACCTGGACCGTGTACGTTTCCGTCACGGCCTGGCCGGACTTCAGCACCTGGGCGGCGCTGTTGTCCAGCGTGTAGGTCCAGCGGCCGGTATTGGTGTCGACGGTGAAGCTGCCGTAGGTGCCCTTGGCTGCGCCCGTCACCGAGTAGGTGAGGGTGTCGCCCACGTCGATATCGACGCCGGTGAGTTTGCCGGTGGCGGTCTGGGTGCCGTCTTCGGTCACGGAACCGGTCTGATCGCCGGTCAACTTCGGCGCGTCGTTGGTGCCCTGGATGGTGACCGTGACCTGGCTCGCCGTACCGTCGGCCGACTTGACCGTGAAGGTCTCGGTCAACGACTTGCCGGCGCCGAGCGCCTGCACGTTGAGGTTTGCGTTGTTCAGCACATAGGTCCAGTTACCGCTGGCATCGACGCCGAAGACGCCATAAGCACCCGGTGTGGCGAGCTGGGCCTGGAAGAACGACTGGCCCGCGTCGGCGTCGGACACGTCGAGTTTGCCGCCGGTGCTGAGGGTGCCGTCTTCCTTTACCGCGCCGAGATCGGCGCCGGGCGTGTGCGGCGTGATGATCGCGCTGTCGTCGGCGCCGTTGATCGTGATGACGACGACGCGGGTGTCGGTACCGCCCTGGCCGTCACTGACCTGCACGGTGTACGCCTCGGTCACGGCCTGGCCCGCGACCAGGGTCTGCGCCGCGGCGTTGTCCAACGTGTAGGTCCACGTGCCGGTGTTGGCATCGACCGAGAAAGAGCCGAACGTGCCCTTGGGCGAGCTCGTGACCGCGTAGCTCAGCCGGTCGCCCACGTCGATGTCGATGCCGGTGAGCTGGCCCGTCGCGGTCTTGACGCCATCTTCGGTCACGCTACCCGTCTGGTCGCCGCGCAGGATGGGCGCGTCGTTGGTGCCCTGGATGGTCACCGTCACGTCGTGCGTGGTGCCGTCTGCCGACTTCACCGTAAAGGTCTCGGTGAGGGTCTTGCCCACGCCCAGTGCCTGGACGTTGAGGTTGGCGTTGTCCAGCGCGTAGGTCCAGTGGCCGGCCGCGTCCACGCCGAAGCTGCCGTACGCACCCTTGGTCGCGACCTGGATCTGGAAATAGCCCTGGCCGGCATCCGGGTCGGACACGTCGAGGTTGCCGCCCGTGGTGAGCTGCAGCAGGCTGTCTTCCTTGACGATGCCGGTGTCGGCGCCCGGCGTGTGCGGCGTGATGATGGCCGCGTCGTCGGTGCCGTTGATGGTGATGCTCACCACCTTCGTGTCGGTGCCGCCCTGACCGTCGCTGACCTGTACCACATAGGTTTCGGTGACCGACTGTCCACCCGCCAGCGACTGCGCGGCCGTGTTGTCGAGCGTGTAGGTCCACTTGCCATTGGCGTCGACGGCGAAGCTGCCGAAGGCGCCCTTGGCCGGGCTGGTGACCGAGTAGGTCAGCGTGTCGCCCGCGTCGATGTCGGTGCCGGTGAGCTGGCCGGTCGCGGTCTTCACGCCATCCTCGGTGACCGCGCCGGTCACGTCGCCGGAGAGCTTCGGCGCGTCGTTGGTGCCTTGCACCGTGACGGTGACGTCGTGCGTGGATCCGTCGGCCGACTTCACCGTGAAGGTCTCGGTCAGCGATTTGTTGGCGCCCAGCGCCTGTACGGCGAGGCTGCCGTTGTCGAGGTTGTAGGTCCAGTTACCGGAGGCATCGACGGCGAAGGTGCCATAGGCGCCCTTGGTCGCGGCCTGGGCCTGGAACACGGCCTGGCCCGCGTCCGGGTCGAACACGTCCAGCTTGCCACCGGTGGCGAGCAGGGCGTCCTCGCGGACGATGCCGGTATCAGAACCCGGCAGGCGGGGGGTGATGATGGCGGCGTCGTCGGTGCCGTTGATCGTGATGGATACGACCTGGCTGGCGGTGCCGCCCTGGCCGTCGCTGACCTGGACGGTGTACGTCTCGGTCACGGCCTGGCCGCTCTTGAGCGCCTGGGCCGCGCCGTTGTCCAGCAGATAGGTCCACTTGCCCGTGGAGGGATCCACCGCGAACAGACCGTAGGCGCCCTTGGCCGCGCCGGTGACGGCGTAGGTGAGCGTGTCGCCGGTGTCTATGTCGGTGCCGGTGAGCTTGCCGGTGGCCGTCTGCGTGCCGTCTTCCGTCACGGAACCGGTCTGATCGCCGCTCAACTTCGGCGCGTCGTTGGTGCCCTGGATGGTCACGGTGACCTGGCTGGCGGTGCCGTCGGCCGACTTGACCGTGAAGGTCTCGGTCAGCGTCTTGTTGGCACCCAGCGCCTGCACGGCGGGGTTGTTGTTGTCGAGGTTGTAGGTCCAGTTACCGCTCGAATCCACGGCGAAGGTGCCGTAAGCGCTCTGGGTGGCGGCCTGGGCCTGGAACACGGCCTGGCCGGCATCCGGATCCACGATGTCGAGCTTGCCACCCGTGCTCAGCGTGCCATCCTCACGCACGGTGCCGAGATCGGCGCCGGGTGTGTGCGGCGTGATGACGGCGGCATCGTCGGTGCCGTTGATCGTGATGGACACGACCTTGGTGTCGTTGCCGCCCTGGCCGTCGCTGACCTGGACCGTGTAGGTCTCGGTCACCGCTTGGCCGGACACCAGCGTCTGGGCCGCGGTGTTGTTCAGCGTGTAGGTCCACTTGCCGTTGGCATCGACGGCGAAGCTGCCGTAGGTGTTGGTGGCGTTGCCGACGACCGAATAGCTCATCTTGTCGCCGACATCGATATCCGCGCCGGTGAGCTGGCCGGTGGCGGTCTTCACGCCGTCTTCCGTCACGGAACCACTCACGTCGCCGGACAGCTTCGGCGCGTCGTTGGTGCCCTGGATGGTGACTGTCACGTCGTGCGTGCTGCCGTCGGCCGACTTGACCGTGAAGGTCTCGGTGAGCGAGCGGCCGTTGCCCAGCGCCTGCACATTGGCGTTGGCGTTGTCGAGGTTGTAGGTCCAGTTACCGGAGGCATCGACGGCAAAGGTGCCGTATTTGCCCGCGGTGCCGGCCTGCGCCTGGAAGGTCGCCTGGCCCGCGTCCACGTCCACCACGTCGAGCTTGCCCGAGGCGAGCAGCGTGCCGTCTTCCCGAACGGTGCCGGCGTCGGCGCCCGGGGTATGGGGCGTGATGATCGCGGCGTCGTGGGTGCCATTGATGGTGACCGACACCACCTTGGTGTCGGTGCCGCCTTGGCCATCGCTCACCTGCACCGTATAGGTCTCGACGACGGCCTGGCCGCTCTTGAGCGACTGCGCCGCAGCGTTGTCGAGCGTGTAGGTCCACCGGCCCGTGTTGGCGTCGACCGCAAAGCTGCCGTAGGTGCCCTTGGCGGCACCCGTGACCGAGTAGGTCAGGGTGTCGCCCACGTCCACGTCCGCGCCGGTGAGTTTGCCCGTGGCCGTCTGCGTGCCGTCCTCGGTCACCGCGCCGGTGACCTCGCCCGAGAGCTTGGGCGCGTCATTGGTGCCCTGCACCGTCACGGTGACCTGGCTGGCGGTGCCGTCGGCCGACTTCACCGTGAAGGTCTCGGTGACGGACTTGCCGGCGCCGAGCGCCTGCACCGCGACGCTGCTGTTGTCGAGGTTGTAGGTCCAGTTACCGCTCGAATCCACGGCGAAGGTGCCGTAGGCGCCCTTGGTCGCGGTCTGGGCCTGGAACACGGCCTGGCCGGCGTCGGGGTCGACGACGTCCAGCTTGCCGGCGGTCGAGAGCGTGGTGTCTTCGCGCACCGCGCCCGCGTCGGCGCCGGGCGCATGCGGCCTGATGATGGCCGCGTCATCCGTGCCGTTGATAGTGATGTTTACCACCTTGGTGTCGGTGCCACCCTGGCCATCGCTGACCTGGACCGTATAGGTCTCGGTCACGGCCTGGCCGGACTTCAGCACCTGCGCGGCGCTGTTGTCGAGCGTGTAGGTCCAGCGGCCGGTATTGGCGTCGACGGTGAAGCTGCCGTAGGTGCCCTTGGCCGCACCCGTCACCGAGTAGGTGAGGGTGTCGCCCACGTCGATATCGACGCCGGTGAGCTTGCCGGTGGCGGTTTGCGTGCCGTCTTCGGTCACGGAACCGGTCTGATCGCCGGTCAACTTCGGGGCGTCGTTGGTGCCCTGGATGGTGACCGTGACCTGGCTCGCTGTGCCGTCGGCCGACTTGACGGTGAACGTCTCGGTCAGCGATTTGCCCGCGCCGAGCGCCTGCACGTTGAGGTTCGCGTTGTTCAGCACATAGGTCCAGTTACCGCTGGCATCGACGCCGAAGACGCCGTAGGCGCCCGGCGTGGCGAGCTGGGTCTGGAAGAACGATTGGCCCGCGTCGGCGTCGGACACGTCGAGTTTGCCGCCGGTGCTGAGGGTGCCGTCTTCCTTTACCGCGCCGAGATCGGCGCCGGGCGTGTGCGGCGTGATGATCGCGCTGTCGTCGGCGCCGTTGATCGTGATGACGACGACGCGGGTGTCGGTACCGCCCTGGCCGTCACTGACCTGCACGGTGTACGCCTCGGTCACGGCCTGGCCCGCGACCAGGGTCTGCGCCGCGGCGTTGTCCAGCGTGTAGGTCCACTTGCCGGTGTTGGCATCGACCGAGAACGTGCCGAACGTGCCCTTGGGCGGGCTCGTGACCGCGTAGCTGAGCCGGTCGCCCACGTCGATGTCGATGCCGGTGAGCTGGCCCGTCGCCGTCTTGGTGCCGTCTTCGGTCACGCTACCCGTCTGGTCGCCGCGCAGGATGGGCGCGTCGTTGGTGCCCTGGATCGTGACGGTCACGTCGTGCGTGGTGCCGTCTGCCGACTTCACCGTGAAGGTCTCGGTGAGCGTTTTGCCCACGCCCAGTGCCTGGACGTTGAAGTTGGCGTTGTCCAGCGCGTAGGTCCAGTGACCGGCCGCGTCGACGCCGAAGCTGCCATAGGCGCCCTTGGTGGCCACCTGGATCTGGAAGTATCCCTGGCCGGCATCCGGGTCGGAAACATCCAGGTTGCCGCCCGTGGTGAGCTGCAGCAGGCTGTCTTCCTTGACGATGCCGGTGTCGGCGCCCGGCGTGTGCGGGGTGATGATGGCCGCGTCGTCGGTGCCGTTGATGGTGATGACCACCACCCTGGTGTCGAAACCGCCCTGGCCATCGCTCACTTGCACCGTGTAGGCCTCGTTGACGGCCTGGCCGGACGCGAGCGACTGCGCCGCCGCATTGTCGAGCGTGTAGGTCCACTTGCCGGTGTTGGCGTCCACGCTGAACGTGCCGAAGGCGCCATTGGCCGGGCTGGTGACCGAGTAGGTCAGCGTGTCGCCCACGTCGATGTCCGAGCCGGTGAGCTGGCCGGTGGCCGTCTTGACGCCATCTTCCGTGACCGAGCCGGTCTGGTCACCGCGCAGGATCGGGGCATCGTTGCTGCCCTGGATCGTGACGGTGACGTCGTGCGTGGTGCCGTCGGCCGACTTGACCGTGAAGGTCTCGGTCAGGGTCTTGCCCACGCCGAGGGCCTGGACGGCGGGATTGGCGTTGTCGAGCAGGTAGTTCCAGTTGCCCGCGGCGTCGATGGCAAAGCTGCCGTAGCTGCCCTTGGTGGCCAGTTGCGCCTGGAAGGTCGACTGGCCGGCGTCGGCGTCGCTCACATCCAGCTTGCCCCCAGTGACCAGCAGACCGTCTTCGCGGACCGTACCGAGATCGGCGCCCGGCGTGTGCGGCGTGATGATGGCGGCATCGTCGGTGCCGTTGATGACGATGGAGACCGTCTTCGTGTCCGTGCCGCCCTGGCCGTCGCTCACCTGCACGGTGTAGGTCTCGGTGACGGACTGGCCGCTCTTGAGGGCCTGCGCGGCCGTGTTGTCGAGCGTGTAGGTCCACTTGCCATTGGCGTCGACGGCGAAGCTGCCGAAGGCGCCGGCACTGCTGCCGATCACCGCGTAGCTGAGCTTGTCGCCCGCGTCCACGTCGGTGCCGGTGAGCTGGCCGGTCGCGGTCTTCACGCCATCCTCGGTGACCGCGCCGGTCACGTCGCCCCTCAACGTCGGCGCGTCGTTGGTGCCTTGCACCGTGACGGTCACGTCGTGCGTGGTGCCGTCGGCCGACTTGACCGTGAAGGTCTCGGTGAGCGACTTGCCCGCGCCCAGCGCCTGGACGGCGAGGCTGGCGTTGTCGAGGTTATAGGTCCAATTACCGCTCGCATCGACGGCGAAGGTGCCATAGGCGCCCTTGGTCGCGGCCTGCACCTGGAAGCTGGACTGGCCCGCGTCGGCGTCGAAGACGTCCAGCTTGCCGCCGGTGGCAAGCAGGGCATCTTCACGGACGATGCCGGTGTCGGAACCCGGCAGGCGCGGTGTGATGATGGCCGCATCGTCGGTGCCGTTGATCGTGATGGACACGACCTGGGTATCCGTGCCGCCGTGGCCGTCGCTGACCTGGACGGTGTAGGTTTCGGTGATGGCCTGGCCGGACTTCAGCGACTGGGCGGCGCCGTTGTCGAGCGTGTAAGTCCAGCGGCCGGTGTTGGCGTCGACCGCGAAGGCGCCATAGGTGCCCTTGGCCGCACCGGTCACGGCGTAGGTGAGGGTGTCGCCCACGTCGATATCCGTGCCCGTGAGCCGGCCGGTGGCCGTCTGCGTGCCGTCTTCCGTCACGGAACCGGTCTGATCGCCGCTCAAGGTCGGCGCGTCGTTGGTGCCCTGGATCGTGATGGTCACGTCATGGCTCGAACCGTCTGCGGCCTTGACCGTGAAGGTCTCGGTCAGCGACTTGCCCGCGCCCAGCGCCTGCACGGCCGGGTTGCTGTTGTCGAGGTTGTAGGTCCAGTTACCGCTCGAATCCACGGCGAAGGTGCCGTAAGCGCTCTGGGTGGCGGCCTGGGCCTGGAACACGGCCTGGCCGGCATCCGGGTCCACGATGTCGAGCTTGCCGCCCGCGGTGAGCGTGGCGTCTTCGCGCACGGTGCCCAGATCGGCCCCGGGGGTGTGCGGCGTGATGACGGCGGCATCGTCGGTGCCGTTGATCGTGATGGATACGACCTTGGTGTCGGTGCCGCCCTGGCCGTCGCTGACCTGGGCCGTGTAGGTCTCGGTCACCGCTTGGCCGGACACCAACGTCTGGGCCGCGGCGTTATTCAGCGTGTAGGTCCACTTGCCGTTGGCATCGACGGCGAAGCTGCCGTAGGTGCCGCTCGCACTGCCGGCAACGCTGTAGCTGAGCGTGTCGCCCACGTCGATGTCGGTGCCGGTCAACTGACCGGTGGCGGTCTTCACGCCATCTTCCGTGACCGAGCCGGTCACGTCGCCGGACAGCTTCGGCGCGTCGTTGGTGCCCTGGATGGTGACCGTCACGTCATGCGTGCTGCCGTCAGCCGACTTGACCGTGAAGGTCTCGGTGAGCGAGCGGCCGTTGCCCAGCGCCTGCACATTGGCGTTGGCGTTGTCGAGGTTGTAGGTCCAGTTACCGGAGGAATCGACGGCAAAGCTGCCGTATTTGCCCGCGGTGCCGGCCTGCGCCTGGAACACGGCCTGGCCCGCATCGGGGTCGACCACGTCTAGCTTGCCGGTGGCGAGCAGCGTGCCGTCTTCCCGAACGATGCCGGCGTCGGCGCCCGGGGTATGGGGCGTGATGACGGCCGCGTCGTCGGTGCCGTTGATGGTGACCGACACGACCTTGCTGGCCGTGCCGCCCTGGCCATCGCTGACTTGTACGGTGTAGCTCTCGACGACACTCTGGCCGCTCTTCAGTGCCTGCGCGGCGGCGTTGTCGAGCGTGTAGGTCCAGCGTCCTGTATTGGCGTCGACCGCAAAGCTGCCATAGGTGCCCTGGGCCGCGCCGGTCACGGCGTAGGTCAACACGTCGCCCGTGTCGATGTCGGCACCCGTGAGCGTGCCGGTGGCGGTCTGCGTGCCGTCTTCGGTCACCGATCCGGACACTTCGCCCGACAGCGTGGGCGCGTCGTTTGTGCCTTGAATCGTGATCGTGACGTCGTGCGTGCTGCCGTCGGCCGCCTTGACCGTGAAGGTCTCGGCGAGCGACTTGCCGGCCCCAAGCGCCTGCACGGCGAGGCTAGTGTTGTCGAGGCTGTAGGTCCACGCACCATTGGCGTCGATCACGAACGTGCCGTACGCGCCCGGCGTGCCGGGCTGGGCCTGGAAGACGGCCTGGCCGGCATCGGGATCCACGATGTCCAGCTTGCCGGCCGTCGACAGGGCGGCGTCCTCTCGCACCGTGCCCGTGTCGGCGCCCGGGGTGTGCGGCGTGATGATGGCCGCGTCGTCCGTGCCGTTGATGGTGACCGAGACGACACGCGTGTCGGTGCCGCCCTGGCCGTCGCTGACCTGGACCGTGTAGGTCTCGGTCACCGCCTGGCCCGATTTCAGCGCCTGCGCGGCGCCGTTGTCGAGCGTATAAGTCCAGCGCCCGGTGTTGGCGTCGACCGCAAAGCTGCCGTACGCGCCATTGGCGGCGCCGGTCACGGCATAGGTCAACACGTCGCCCGTGTCGATGTCGGCACCGGTGAGTGTGCCGGTCGCGGTCTGGGTGCCGTCCTCCGTCACGGAGCCGGTCGGGTCACCGGAGAGCGTCGGCGCATCGTTCGTGCCCTGGATGCTGACCGTGACATCGTGCGTGCTGCCGTCGGCCGAGCGCACCGTGAAGGTCTCGGAGAGCGACTTGCCGGCGCCCAGCGCCTGCACGGCGGTGTTGCCGTTGTCGAGGGTGTAGGTCCAGTTGCCGGCGCCGTCCACCGCAAACGTGCCGTAGGCGCCCGCCGTGCCGGGCTGCGGCTGGAACACCGCCTGACCGGCATCGGGGTCGGCAATGTCGAGCTTGCCGCCCGTGGAAAGCTGGCCATCTTCGCGCACGACGCCCGCGTCGGCGCCCGGCGTGTGCGGCGTGATGACGGCGCCGTCATCGGTGCCGTTGATGGTGATGCTCACCACCTGCGTGGCGGTGCCGCCCTGGCCGTCGCTCACCTGCACCGTGTAGGTTTCGGTGATGGCCTGGCCGCTGCGCAAGGTCTGCGCAGCCGCGTTGTCCAGCGTATAGGCCCACTTGCCGGTGCCATCCACCGTGAAGCTGCCGAAGGTGCCCTGGCCGCTGCCGACCACGGCGTAGGCGAGGGCGTCGCCCACGTCGATGTCGGCGCCGGTGAGTTTGCCGCTGGCAATCTGGGTGCCGTCCTCCGTGACGCTGCCGCTCACGTCGCCCGACAGCGTGGGAACATCGTTGCTGCCCTGGATGGTGACGGTCACGTCATGCGTGGCGCCGTCGGCCGAGATGATGGTGAAGGTCTCGGTCAGCGACTTGCCCACGCCCAGGGCCTGGACAGCAGGGTTGGCGTTGTCGAGCCGGTAGTTCCAGTTGCCGTTGGCGTCCACCGCGAAGGTGCCGTAGCTGCCCGGCGTGGCGGGCTGGGCCTGGAACACGGCCTGGCCGGCGTCCGGGTCGGCGATGTCGAGCTTGCCTCCGGTAACGAGCGTGCCGTCCTCCGTGACAGCGCCGCGATCCGCGCCCGGCGCGTGCGGCGTGATGATGGCCGCATCGTCGGTGCCGTTGATCGTGACCGAGATGGTCTTGGTATCGGTGCCGCCGTGGCCGTCGCTGACCTGCACCGTGTAGGCCTCGGTGACCACCTGGCCGGCCACCAGCTTCTGCGCGGCGTCGTTGTCCAGCGTGTACGTCCACTTGCCATTGCCGTCCACGGCAAAGCTGCCGTAGGCGCCGCTGGCATTGCCCACCACGGCATAGGTGTGCGTGTCGGTCACGTCCGTGTCGGAGGTCGTGAGCTGGCCGGTGGCCGTCGTCACGCCGTCCTCGGTGACCGAGCCGCTCAGCGCGCCCGACAGGCTGGGCGCGTCGTTCGTGCCCTGGATCGTGACGGTCACGTCATGCGTCGACCCGTCTGCCGACGTCACCGTGAAGGTCTCGGTGAGGGACTTGTCGGCGCCGAGCGCCTGCACCGCGAGGCTGGCGTTGTTGAGCGCGTAGGTCCAGTTGCCATTGGCGTCGATGGCAAAGGTGCCGTAGGCACCCGCCGTGGCGGGCTGGGCCTGGAACACGGCCTGGCCGGCGTCCGGGTCGGCGATGTCGAGCTTGCCGCCGGTGGTGAGACCGCCATCCTCCGTGACCGTGCCGCGATCCGCGCCCGGGGTGTGCGGCGTGATGATGGCCGCGTCGTCCGTGCCGTTGATCGTGACCGAGATCGTTTGCGTGTCCGTGCCGCCGTGGCCGTCGCTCACCTGCACCGTGTAGGTCTCGGTGACCGCCTGGCCGCCCTTCAGCCCTTGTGCTGCGGCGTTGTCGAGCGTGAACGTCCACTTGCCGCTGGCATCCACGGTAAAGCTGCCGTAGCTGCCATGGGCGTTGCCGACCACGGTATAGCTGAGCGTGTCCGTCGCGTCCACGTCGGTGGCGCTGAGCTGGCCGGTGGCCGTCTTCACGCCGTCCTCGGTGACCGAGCCGGTCACGTCGCCCGAGAGCACCGGCGCGTCGTTGCTGCCCTGGATGGTCACCGTCACGTCATGGCTGGAACCATCGGCCGAACGCACCGTGAAGGTTTCGGTGAGCGACTTGTCGGCGCCGAGCGCCTGCACGGCGGGATTGGCGTTGTCGAGCTGGTAGGTCCAGTTGCCATTGGCGTCTATGGCAAAGGTGCCATAGGCACCCGCCGTGGCGGGTTGCGCCTGGAACACCGCCTGGCCGGCGTCCGGGTCGGCGATGTCGAGCTTGCCACCCGTGGCGAGGCCGCCATCCTCCGTGACCGTGCCGCGATCCGCGCCCGGGGTGTGCGGCGTGATGATGGCCGTGTCGTCCGTGCCGTTGATCGTGACCGAGATCGTTTGCGTGGCGGTGCCGCCGTGGCCATCACTGACCTGGACGGTGTAAGTCTCGGTGACCGCCTGGCCCGCGACGAGCGTCTGCGCGGCGCCATTGTTGAGCGTGTAGGTCCACTTGCCGCTGGCGTCGACCGCGAAGCTGCCGTAAGTGCCGCTGCCGTTGCCCACCACCGAATACGTCAGCGTATCGGTGGTGTCGACGTCGGTGGCCGTCAGCTGGCCGGTGGCGGTCTTGACGCCATCCTCGGTGACCGAACCGGTCACGTCCCCGGAGAGCACCGGCGCATCGTTGGTGCCCTGGATGGTGACGGTGACGTCATGCGTGCTGCCATCGGCCGAACGGACTGTGAAGGTCTCTGTCAGCGACTTGTCGGCGCCGAGCGCCTGCACGGCGGGATTGGCGTTGTCGAGCTGGTAGGTCCAGTTGCCGTTGGCGTCGATGGCAAAGGTGCCGTAGGCACCCACCGTGGCGGGTTGGGACTGGAACACGGCCTGGCCGGCATCGGGGTCGATCACGTCGAGCTTGCCGCCGGTCACGAGCCCGCCGTCTTCGCGGACGGTGCCGGCGTCGGCGCCCGCCGTATGCGGCAGGATGACGGCCGCATCATCCGTGCCGTTGATGGTGACCGACACGGTCTTCGTGTCGGTACCGCCCTGGCCGTCGCTGACCTGCACCGTGTAGGTCTCCGTGACCGCCTGCCCGCTCGCAAGGCCCTGGGCGGCGCCGTTGTCCAGCGTGTAGGTCCACTTGCCATTGGTGTCGACGGCGAAGCTGCCGTAGGTGCCGTTCGCATTGCCGATCACGGCATAGCTGTGCGTGTCGGTGATGTCGATATCGGTGGTCGTGAGCTGGCCGGTTGCGGTCCTCACGCCGTCTTCCGTGACCGAGCCGGTCAGGTCGCCGGCGAGCACGGGCACGTCATTCGTGCCCTGGATGGTCACCGTCACGTCGTGACTGGCGCCATCGGCCGAACGCACCGTGAAGGTTTCGTTGAGCGCCTTGTCGGCACCGAGCGCCTGCACGGCGGGATTGGCGTTGTCGAGCTGGTAGGTCCAGTTGCCGTTGGCGTCGATGGCAAAGGTGCCGTAGGCACCCACCGTGGCGGGTTGGGACTGGAACACGGCCTGGCCGGCATCGGGGTCGACCACGTCGAGCTTGCCGCCGGTCACGAGCCCGCCGTCTTCGCGGACGCTGCCGGCGTCGGCGCCCGCCGTATGCGGCAGGATCACGGCCGCATCATCCGTGCCGTTGATGGTGACCGACACGGTCTTCGTGTCGGTACCGCCCTGGCCGTCGCTGACCTGCACCGTGTAGGTCTCGGTGACCGCCTGGCCGCTCTTGAGCGCCTGGGCGGCGCCGTTGTCGAGCGTGTAGGTCCACTTGCCGTTGTCGTCGACGGCGAAGCTGCCGTAGGTGCCGTTGGCGTTGCCGATCACGGCATAGCTGTGCGTGTCGGTGGCGTCCACGTCGGCCGTTACGAGCTGGCCCGTGGCGGTCTTCACGCCGTCTTCCGTGACGGCGCCGGTGAGGGCGCCGCTCAGCTGCGGCGCGTCGTTGCTGCCGAGCACCGTGACGGTCACGCTGTGGGTCGTGCCATCGGCCGAGCGCACCGTGAAGGTTTCGGCGAGCGAGCGATCGGCGCCGAGGGCCTGGACGGCGATGTTGCCGTTGTCGAGCACATAGGTCCAGTTGCCGCTGGCGTCGATGGCGAAGGTGCCATACTGGCCCAGCGTGGCCGGTTGCGGCTCGAACACCGCCTGGCCGGCGTCGGGGTCGACCACGTCGAGCTTGCCGCCGGTGGCGAGCGGGCCGTCTTCCTGGACGGTCCCGGCATCCGCGCCTGGCGCATGGGGCGTGATCACCGCGCTGTCGTCGGTGCCGTTGATCGTGACGGAGATCGTCTTCGTGTCGGTGCCGCCCTGTCCGTCGCTCACCTGCACCGTATAGGTTTCGGTGATGGATTGGCCCGAGGTCAGCGACTGCGCCGCTGCGTTGTCCAGCGTATAGGTCCACTTGCCGTTGGTGTCGACGGCGAAGCTGCCATAGGCGCCGTTGGCGTTGCCGATCACGGCATAGCTGTGCGTGTCCGTCACGTCCACGTCGGTGGCCGTCAGCTGACCGGTGGCGGTTTTCACGCCGTCTTCCGTGACCGAGCCGCTCAGGTCGCCGGCGAGCACGGGCGCGTCGTTGCTGCCCTGGATCGTCACCGTGACGTCGTGCGTGCTGCCATCGGCGGACCTGACCGTGAAGGTCTCGGTGAGCGACTTGTCGGCGCCGAGTGCCTGCACGGCTGCGCTGGCGTTGTTCAGGTTGTAGGTCCAGTTGCCGGCCGCATCGAGCGTAAAGGTGCCGTAGGCGCCTTGCGTGCCAGGCTGGGCCTGGAACACGGCTTGGCCCGCGTCGGGATCGACCACGTCGAGCTTGCCGCCGGTCGTGAGCTGACCGTCCTCGCGTACAGTACCCAGGTCCGCGCCGGCGGTGTGCGGCGTGATGATGGCCGCGTCGTCGGTGCCGTTGATGGTCACCGAGATGGTCTTCGTATCGGTGCCGCCGTGTCCATCGCTGACCTGCACCGTGTAGGTCTCGGTCACTGCTTGGCCCGCGACGAGCGTCTGCGCGGCGCCATTGTTGAGCGCGTACGTCCACTTGCCGTTGCCGTCGACCGCGAAGCTGCCGTAGGTGCCGCTGCCATTGCCCACCACCGAGTACGTCAGCGTATCGGTGGTGTCGACGTCGGTGGCCGTGAGCTGGCCGCTGGCGGTTTTGACGCCATCCTCAGTGACCGAACCGGTCACGTCACCGGAGAGAACCGGGGCATCGTTGGTGCCCTGGATCGTCACCGTGACGTCGTGCGTCGAGCCGTCGGCCGAGCGCACCGTGAAGGTCTCGGTCAGCGACTTGTCGGCGCCGAGCGCCTGCACGGCCGAGCTGGCGTTGTTCAGGTTGTAGGTCCAGTTGCCGGCCGCATCGAGCGTAAAGGTGCCATAGGCGCCTTGCGTGCCAGGCTGGGCCTGGAACACGGCCTGGCCCGCGTCGGGATCGACTACGTCGAGCTTGCCGCCCGTGGAAAGCTGGCCGTCCTCGCGGACGGTACCCAGGTCCGCGCCGGCGGTGTGCGGCGTGATGATGGCGGCGTCGTCGGTGCCGTTGATGGTCACCGAGATGGTTTGCGTGTCCGTGCCGCCATGGCCGTCGCTCACCTGCACCGTGTAGGTCTCGGTCACTGCCTGGCCCGCGATCAGCGTCTGTGCGGCGCCGTTGTTGAGCGTGTAGGTCCACTTGCCGTTGCTGTCGACCGCGAAGCTACCGTAGGTGCCGCTGCCGTTGCCGATCACGGCATAGCTGTGGCTGTCGGTCGCATCGGTGTCGGTCACGACCAGCTGCCCGGTGGCAGTCTGCACACCGTCTTCGGTGACCGAGCCGCTGAGCTGGCCCGACAGCGTGGGAGCATCGTTGGTGCCCTGGATCGTCACCGTGACGTCGTGCGTCGAGCCGTCGGCCGAGCGCACCGTGAAAGTCTCGGTCAGCGACTTGTCGGCGCCGAGCGCCTGCACGGCAGCGTTGCCGTTGTCGAGGGTGTAGGTCCAGTTGCCGGCGGCATCGAGCGTAAAGGTACCGTAGGCGCCTTGCGTCGCAGGTTGGGCCTGGAACACCGCTTGGCCGGCATCCGGGTCGACAATGTCGAGCTTGCCGCCCGTGGAAAGCTGGCCGTCCTCGCGCACGGCGCCGAGGTCCGCGCCGGGGCTGTGCGGCGTGATGATGGCGGCGTCGTCGGTGCCGTTGATGGTCACCGAGATGGTCTTCATGTCGGTGCCGCCATGGCCGTCGCTCACCTGCACCGTGTAGGTCTCGGTCACTGCCTGGCCCGCGATCAGCGTCTGTGCGGCGCCATTGTTGAGCGTGTAGGTCCACTTGCCGTTGCTGTCCACGGCGAAGCTGCCGTAGGTGCCGCTGCCATTGCCCACCACCGAGTACGTCAGCGTATCGGTCGTGTCGACGTCGGTGGCCGTGAGCTGGCCGGTGGCGGTCTTGACGCCATCCTCGGTGACCGAACCGGTCACGTCCCCGGAGAGCATCGGCGCATCGTTGGTGCCCTGGATCGTCACCGTCGCGTCGTGCGTCGAGCCGTCGGCCGAGCGCACCGTGAAGGTCTCGGTCAGCGACTTGTCTGCGCCGAGTGCCTGCACGGCAGCGCTGGCGTTGTTGAGTTGGTAGGTCCAGTTGCCGGCGGCATCGAGCGTAAAGGTGCCGTAGGCGCCTTGCGTCGCAGGTTGCGCCTGGAACACGGCCTGGCCCGCGTCGGGATCGACTACGTCGAGCTTGCCGCCCGTGGAAAGCTGGCCGTCCTCGCGGACGGTACCCAGGTCCGCGCCGGCGGTGTGCGGCGTGATGATGGCGGCGTCGTCGGTGCCGTTGATCGTGACCGAGATGGTTTGCGTATCGGTGCCGCCGTGTCCATCGCTGACCTGCACCGTGTAGGTCTCGGTCACTGCTTGGCCCGCGACGAGCGTCTGCGCGGCGCCATTGTTGAGCGTGTACGTCCACTTGCCGTTGCTGTCGACCGCGAAGCTACCGTAGGTGCCGCTGCCGTTGCCCACCACCGAGTACGTCAGCGTATCGGTCGTGTCGACGTCGGTGGCCGTCAGCTGGCCGCTGGCGGTCTTGACGCCATCCTCGGTGACCGAACCGGTCACGTCCCCGGAGAGCACCGGCGCATCGTTGGTGCCCTGGATCGTCACCGTGACGTCATGCGTCGAGCCGTCGGCCGAGCGCACCGTGAAGGTCTCGCTCAATGATTTGTCGGCACCCAGCGCCTGCACGGCAGCGTTGCCGTTGTCGAGGGTGTAGGTCCAGTTGCCTGCGGCGTCGACGGCGAAGCTGCCATAGCTACCCGGGGTCGAAGGCTGCGCCTCGAACACGGCCTGGCCCGCATCGGGGTCGACCACGTCGAGCTTGCCGGTGGCCAGCAGCGTGCCGTCCTCGCGCACGCTGCCGAGATCGGCGCCCGGGGTGTGGGGCGTGATGACGGCCGCGTCGTCGGTGCCGTTGATGGTGACCGACACGACCTTGCTGGCCGTGCCACCCTGGCCATCGCTGACTTGTACGGTGTAGCTCTCGACCACACTCTGGCCGCTCTTCAGTGCCTGCGCGGCGGCGTTGTCGAGCGTGTAGGTCCAGCGTCCCGTATTGGCGTCGACCGCAAAGCTGCCATAGGTGCCCTGGGCCGCGCCGGTCACGGCGTAGGTCAACACGTCGCCCGTGTCGATGTCGGCACCCGTGAGCGTGCCGGTGGCGGTCTGCGTGCCGTCTTCGGTCACCGATCCGGACACTTCGCCCGACAGCGTGGGCGCGTCGTTGCTGCCCTGAATGGTGACGGTGACGTCGTGCGTGCTGCCGTCGGCCGCCTTGACCGTGAAGGTCTCGGCGAGCGACTTGCCGGCCCCAAGCGCCTGCACGGCGAGGCTGTTGTTGTCGAGGCTGTAGGTCCACGCACCATTGGCGTCGATCACGAACGTGCCGTACGCGCCCGGCGTGCCGGGCTGGGCCTGGAAGACGGCCTGGCCGGCATCGGGATCCACGATGTCCAGTTTGCCGTCGGTGGAGAGCAGGGCATCCTCTCGCACCGTGCCCAGATCAGCGCCAGGCGTGTGCGGCGTGATGATGGCGGCGTCGTCGGTGCCATTGATCGTGATGGTCACGACCTTGCTGTCGGTGCCGCCCTGGCCGTCGCTGACCTGCACGGTGTAGGTCTCGGTGATGGCCTGGCCGCTCTTGAGCGCTTGCGCGGCGCCGTTGTCCAACGTATAGGTCCAGCGGCCGGTGTTGGCATCGACGGCAAAGCTGCCGTACGCGCCCTTGGCGGCGCCGGTCACGGCATAGGTCAACACGTCGCCCGTGTCGATGTCGGCGCCGGTAAGTGTGCCGGTCGCGGTCTGGATGCCATCCTCGGTGACCGATCCGCTCTGGTCACCGCTCAACGTCGGCGCGTCGTTGGTGCCCTGGATGGTGACCTTCACGTCATGCGTGCTGCCATCGGCTGAGCGCACCGTGAAGGTCTCGGTCAGGGACTTGCCCGCGCCGAGCGCCTGGACCGAGGCGTTGGCGTTGTCGAGGCTGTAGGTCCACGCCCCATCGCTGCCGATGGCAAAGGTGCCGTACGCGCCCGGCGTGCCGGGTTGAGCCTGGAACACGGCCTGGCCGGCATCCGGGTCGGCAATGTCGAGCTTGCCGCCGGTCGTGAGCGTGCTGTCTTCGCGCACCGTGCCGGCATCCGCGTCCGGCGTACGCGGCGTAATGACGGCGGCGTCGTCGGTGCCATGGATCGTGACGGTCACGACCTTGCTGTCGGTCCCGCCCTGGCCGTCGCTCACCTGCACGGTGTAGGTCTCGGTCACCGCCTGACCCGACTTCAGCGCCTGGGCGGCGCCGTTGTCCAGCGTATAGGTCCAGCGCCCGGTGTTGGCGTCGACGGCAAAGCTGCCGTACGCGCCCTTGGCGGCTCCCGTCACGGCGTAGGTCAACACGTCGCCCGTGTCGATGTCGGCGCCGGTAAGTGTGCCGGTGGCGGTCTGGGTGCCGTCCTCGGTGACGGATCCGCTCTGGTCACCGCTCAACGTCGGTGCGTCGTTCGTGCCCTGGATGGTGACCTTCACGTCATGCGTGCTGCCGTCGGCCGAGCGCACCGTGAAGGTCTCGGTCAGGGACTTGCCCGCGCCGAGCGCCTGGACCGAGGCGTTGGCGTTGTCGAGCGTGTAGGTCCACGCCCCATCGCTGCCAATGGCAAAGGTGCCGTACGCGCCCGGCGTGCCGGGTTGAGCCTGGAAAACGGCTTGGCCCGCGTCGGGGTCGAGCACGTCGAGCTTGCCGCCGGTCGTGAGCGTGCCGTCCTCGCGCACCAGGTCGGCGTCCGCGCCCGGCGCGTGCGGCGTGATGATGGCGGCGTCGTCGGTGCCGTTGATGGTCACCGAGATCGTCTGCGTGTCCGTGCCGCCGTGTCCGTCGCTGACCTGCACGGTGTACGACTCGGTCACCGACTGGCCGCCCTTGAGCGTCTGGGCCGCGCCATTGTCGAGCGTGTAGGTCCATTTGCCACTCGCATCGACCGCGAACGACCCGAAGGCGCCGGACGCGCTGCCCACCACCGAATAACGCAGTGTGTCGCTCGTGTCGGCGTCGCTCGCGACGAGCTGGCCGGTGGCGGTCGTGACACCATCTTCGGTGACCGAGCCGGTCAGCGCGCCGGACAGCGCGGGCACGTCATTGGTGCCCTGGATCGTCACGGTGACGTCGTGCGAGCTGCCGTCGGCCGAACGGACCGTGAAGGTTTCCGTGAGCGACTCGTTGGCGCCCAGGGCCTGCACCACCGGGTGCGCATTGTCGAGCGTGTAGGTCCAGTTTCCGCTGGCGTCGATGACGAACGCGCCATACGCGCCCTGCGTGGCGGGCTGGGGCTGGAACACGGCCTGACCCGCATCGGGGTCGGCCACATCCAGCTTGCCGCCGGTCGTGAGCTGGCCGTCTTCCTGCACCCGGCCCTGGTCCGCGCCGGCCGTGTGCGGCGTGATGACGGCGGCATCGTCCGTGCCATTGATCGTGATCGACACGACCTTGGTGTCGGTGCCGCCCTGGCCATCGCTCACCTGCACCGTATAGGTCTCGGTGAAGGCCTGGCCGCTTTTGAGCGACTGTGCCGCGCCGTTGTCGAGCGTGTAGGTCCAGCGCCCGGTATTGGCATCGACGGCGAACGAGCCGTAGCTGCCGCTGGCGTTGCCCACGACTGCGTACGACAGCGTATCGCCCACGTCGATGTCGGTGCCGGTCAGCTGGCCGGTCGCCGTCTTCACGCCGTCCTCGGTGACCGAGCCGGTCTGGTCGCCGGACAGGCGCGGCGCGTCATTGCTGCCCTGGATCGTGACGGTCACGTCGTGCGTGCTGCCGTCGGCCGCGCGCACCGTGAAGGTCTCGGCGAGCGTCTTGCCCACGCCGAGTGCCTGCACGCCCGCGTGGGTGTTGTCGAGCTGATAGGTCCAGTTGCCGTTCGTGTCGACCGCGAACGTGCCGTACGCCCCCTGCGTCGCGGCCTGGGCCTGAAACACCGCCTGACCGGCGTCCGGATCGGTGACGTCGAGCATGCCGCCGGTGGAGAGCAGGGCATCCTCTCGCACCGTGCCCAGATCGGCGCCGGGCGCGTGCGGCGTGATGATGGCGGCATCATCGGTGCCGTTGATGGTGACCGACACGACCTTGCTGGCGGTGCCACCCTGGCCATCGCTGACTTGTACGGTGTAGCTTTCGACGACACTCTGGCCGCTCTTGAGCGACTGCGCAGCGGTGTTGTCGAGCGTGTAGGTCCAGCGTCCCGTATTGGCGTCGACCGCAAAGCTGCCGTACGTATCCTTGGCCGCGCCGCTCACCGCGTAGGTCAACACGTCGCCCGTGTCGATATCGGCACCCGTGAGCGTGCCGGTGGCAGTCTGCATGCCGTCTTCCGTGACCGAGCCGGTCTGGTCGCCGGAGAGCGTCGGCACGTCGTTGGTGCCTTGAATCGTGATCGTGACGTCGTGCGTGCTGCCGTCAGCCGCCTTGACCGTGAAGGTCTCGGTGAGCGACCTGCCGGCGCCGAGTGCCTGTACGGCGAGGCTGGTGTTGTCGAGGCTGTAGGTCCACGCACCATCGGTGCCGATGGCAAACGTGCCGTAGGCGCCCGGCGTGCCGGGCTGGGCCTGGAAGACAGCTTGGCCGGCATCCGGGTCCACGATATCCAGTTTGCCGCCGGTTGAAAGCGTGGCGTCCTCGCGCACGATGCCGGCATCCGCGCCCGGCGTGTGCGGCGTGATGATGGCGGCGTCGTCGGTGCCATGGATCGTGACGGTCACGACCTTGCTGTCGGTCCCGCCCTGGCCGTCGCTCACCTGCACGGTGTAGGTCTCGGTCACCGCCTGACCCGACTTCAGCGCCTGGGCGGCGCCGTTGTCCAGCGTATAGGTCCAACGCCCGGTGCTGGCGTCGACGGCAAAGCTGCCGTAGGCGCCCTTGGCGGCTCCCGTCACGGCGTAGGTCAACACGTCGCCCGTGTCGATGTCGGCGCCGGTAAGTGTGCCGGTGGCGGTCTGGGTGACGTCCTCGGTGACGGATCCGCTCTGGTCACCGCTCAACGTCGGTGCGTCGTTCGTGCCCTGGATGGTGACCTTCACGTCATGCGTGCTGCCATCGACCGAGCTCACCGTGAAGGTCTCGGTCAGGGACTTGCCCGCGCCGAGCGCCTGCACCGAGGCGTTGGCGTTGTCGAGCGTGTAGGTCCACGCCCCATCGCTGCCGATGGCAAAGGTGCCGTACGCGCCCGGCGTGCCGGGTTGAACCTGGAAGACGGCCTGGCCGGCATCCGGGTCGGCAATGTCGAGCTTGCCGCCGGTCGTGAGCGTGCCGTCCTCGCGCACGAGGCCGGCGTCCGCGCCCGGCGTGTGCGGCGTGATCACCGCGCCGTCATCGGTGCCGTTGATCGTGACCGACACGATCTTGCTGTCGGTGCCGCCCTGGCCGTCGCTGACCTGGACGGTGTAGGTCTCGGTGATGGCCTGGCCGCTCCTGAGCGCCTGCGCGGCGCCGTTGTCCAGCGTATAGGTCCAGCGCCCGGTGTTGGCATCGACGGCGAACGAACCGTACGCGCCCTTGGCGGCGCCCGTCACCGCGTAGGTCAACACGTCGCCCGTGTCGATATCGCTGCCCGTGAGCGTGCCGGTCGCGGTCTGCGTGCCGTCTTCCGTGACCGAGCCGGTCTGGTCACCGGAGAGGCGCGGCGCGTCGTTCGTGCCCTGGATGGTGACGGTGATCTGGCTCGCGGTGCCGTCGGCCGCGCGCACCACGAAGGTCTCGGCAAGCGTCCTGCCCACGCCCAGCGCCTGCACGCTGGCGTGGGTGTTGTCGAGGTTGTAGCTCCAGTTGCCGCTGGCATCGACGGCAAAGGTGCCGTAGCTGCCCTGGGTGGCGGCCTGGGCCTGGAACACGGCCTGGCCCGCATCGGGGTCGGCGATGTCGAGCTTGCCGCCCGCCGACAGCAGGGCGTCTTCGCGCACCGTGCCGGCGTCGGCGCCGGGCGTGTGCGGCGTGATGATGGCGGCATCATCGGTGCCGTGGATCGTGACCGACACGACCTTGCTGGCCGTGCCGCCCTGGCCATCGCTGACTTGTACGGTGTAGCTCTCGACGACACTCTGGCCGCTCTTCAGTGCCTGCGCAGCGGCGTTGTCGAGCGTGTAGGTCCAGCGTCCGGTGTCGGGATCGACGGCGAACGCGCCGTACGCGCCCTTGGCCGCACCGGTCACCGCGTAGGTCAGCACGTCGCCCGTGTCGATGTCCGCACCCGTGAGCGTGCCGGTGGCGGTCTGCGTGCCATCCTCGGTGACCGAACCGGTCTGGTCGCCGGAGAGCGTCGGCGCGTCGTTGGTGCCCTGGACCGTGACGGTGACCTGGCTGCTGGTGCCGTCGGCCGCCTTGACCGTGAAGGTTTCGGTGAGCGACTTGCCGGCGCCCAGCGCCTGCACGGCGAGGCTAGTGTTGTCGAGGCTGTAGGTCCACGCGCCATCCGTGCCGACGGCAAACGTGCCGTAGGCGCCCGGCGTGCCGGGCTGGGCCTGGAACACGGCCTGGCCGGCATCGGGATCGGTCACGTCGAGCTTGCCGCCCGTCGTGAGCGCGCCGTCTTCGCGCACCGTGCCGGCGTCAGCGCCCGGCGTGTGCGGCGTGATGATGGCGGCGTCGTCGGTGCCATGGATCGTGATGGTCACGACCTTGCTGTCGGTCCCGCCCTGGCCATCGCTGACCTGTACGGTATACGTTTCGGTGACCGCCTGACCCGACGTCAGTGCCTGCGCGGCGCCGTTGTCGAGCGTGTAGGTCCACTTGCCCGTATTGGCATCCACGGCAAAGCTGCCGTAGCTGCCCTTGGCCGCACCGCTCACGGCATACGTGAGCCGGTCGCCGGTGTCGATGTCGGTGCCCGTGAGCTGGCCGGTGGCCGTCTGGGTGCCGTCCTCGGTCACGGCGCCGCTTGCCTCGCCGCTCAGGCGCGGCGCATCGTTGGTGCCCTGGACGGTCACCGTCACCTGGCTGATGGTGCCGTCCGCCGATGTCACGGCAAACGTTTCTGTGAGCGACTTGCCGTTGCCCAGCGCCTGCACGGCGGCATCGGCATTGTCGAGGGCGTAGGTCCAGTTGCCGCCTGCATCGATGGCGAAGGTGCCGTACGCCCCGCGCGTGGCGGCCTGGGCCTGGAACACGGCCTGGCCGGCGTCGGGATCGGTCACGTCGAGCTTGCCGCCCGTCGTGAGCGTGGCGTCCTCGCGAACAACACCGGCATCTGCGCCCGGTGTGTGCGGCGTAATGACGGCGCCGTCGTCGGTGCCGTTGATCGTGATGGTCACGACCTGGCTGGCCGTGCCGCCCTGGCCATCGCTGACCTGCACGGTGTAGGTCTCGGTCACGGCCTGGCCGGTCTTGAGCACCTGGGCCGCGCCATTGTCCAGCGTATAGGTCCAGCGACCGGTGTCGGCGTCGACGGCAAAGTTGCCATACATGCCCTTGGCGGCGCCGCTCACCGCGTAGGTCAACACGTCGCCCGTGTCGATATCGCTGCCGGTGAGTTTGCCGGTGGCGATCTGCGTGCCGTCCTCGGTCACCGCGCCGGCCTGGTCGCCGGCAAGCCTGGGCGCATCGTTGGTGCCCTGGATGGTCACCGTGACCTGGCTGGCCGTGCCGTCAGCGGACCTGACCGTGAAGGTCTCGGCCAGCGACTTGCCCACGCCGAGCGCCTGCACGCTGGCGTTGCTGTTGTCGAGGTGGTAGGTCCAGTTGCCCTCTTTGTCGATGGCGAACGTGCCGTAGTTGCCCTGGGTCGCGCCCTGCACCTGGAAGACCGCCTGGCCCGCGTCCGGATCGGTCACCACGAGCTTGCCGCCCGCGCTCGGCACGCTGTCTTCGCGCAGCGTGCCGGCGTCGTCGCCCGGCTTGCCCGGCGCGATGATCGCGGCGTCGTCGGTGCCATGGATCGTGATGCTCACGACCTGGCTGGCGGTGCCGCCCTGGCCGTCGCTGACCTGCACGGTGTAGCTTTCGAGCACGGTCTGGCCGCTCTTGAGCACCTGCGCCGCCGCGCTGTCCAGCGTGTAGGTCCACCTGCCGTTGGCGTCGACGGCGATGCTGCCGTAGGTGCCGGTGGACGGACCGGCGATGGCGTAGCTGAGCCGGTCGCCGGCGTCCACGTCGGTGCCGGTCAGCTGGCCCGTGGCCGTCTTCACACCGTCTTCGGTGACCGAACCGCTGAGGTCGCCGTCCAGGCGCGGCGCGTCGTTGCTGCCCTGGATCGTGACGGTGACCTGGCTGGTGGTGCCGTCGGCCGACTTCACCGAGAAGGTCTCGCTGAGCGACTTGTCCGCACCGAGCGCCTGCACCGCGTTGCTCGCATTGTCGAGCGTGTAGCGCCAGGTGCCGTCGGCGTCGAGCGTGAAGGTGCCATAGGCACCGGCCGTGCCGGGCTGGGCCTGGAACACGGCCTGGCCCGCATCGGGGTCGGTCACGTCGAGCTTGCCGCCCGTCGTGAGCGTGCCGTCCTCGCGTACCGTGCCGGCGTTCGCGCCCGGCACCCGCGGCGCGATGATGGCGGCGTCGTCGGTGCCGTTGATCGTGATCGATACGAGCTTGCTGGCCGTGCCGCCCTGGCCATCGCTGACCTGCACGGTGTAGGTCTCGGTCACGGCCTGGCCGCTGGTGAGCACCTGCGCGGCGCCGTTGTCGAGCGTGTAGGTCCACTTGCCGGTGCTGGCGTCGACCGCGAAGACGCCGTAGCTGCCCGTGGCGTTGCCGACCACGGCATACGAGAGCGTGTCGCCCGTGTCGATGTCGGTGCCGGTCAGCTTGCCCGTCGCGATCTGGGTGCCGTCTTCCGTGACGACGCCGCTCTGGTCGCCCGCGAGCCTGGGCAGGTCGTTGCTGCCCTGAATCGTGACGGTGACCTGGCTGGTGGTGCCATCGGCCGACTTCACGGCGAAGGTTTCGGTCAGCGTCTTGCCCACGCCGAGCGCCTGCACCGAGGCATTGGCGTTGTCGAGGTCGTAGGTCCAGTTGCCGTTTGCATCGATGGCAAAGGTGCCGTAGCCGCCTTTGGTCGCGGTCTGGGCCTGGAACGCGGCTTGCCCCGCATCCGGGTCCGTCACGTCGAGCTTGCCGCCGGTCGTGAGCGTGGCGTCCTCGCGCACGCTGCCGGCGTCCGCACCCGGCACGCGCGGCGAGATCACGGCGCCGTCGTCGGTGCCGTTGATGGTGATGGTCACGACCTGGCTGGCCGTGCCGCCCTGGCCGTCGCTGACCTGAACGGTGTAGGTCTCGGTCACGGCCTGGCCGGTCTTGAGCACCTGGGCCGCGCCATTGTCCAGCGTATAGGTCCAGCGCCCGGTCTCGGCGTCGACGGCAAAGTTGCCATACATGCCCTTGGTGGCGCCCGTGACCGCGTAGGTCAACACGTCGCCCGTGTCGATATCGCTGCCCGTGAGCTTGCCGGTGGCGATCTGCGTGCCGTCCTCGGTCACCGACCCGGTCTGTTCGCCGGAGAGGCGGGGCGCGTCGTTGCTGCCCTGGATCGTGACGGTGACCTGGCTGGTGGTGCCATCGGCCGACTTCACGGCAAAGGTTTCGGTCAGCGTCTTGCCCACGCCGAGCGCCTGCACCGAGGCATTGGCATTGTCGAGGTCGTAGGTCCAGTTGCCGTTTGCATCGATGGCAAAGGTGCCGTAGCCGCCTTTGGTCGCGGTCTGGGCCTGGAACGCGGCCTGGCCCGCATCCGGGTCCGTCACGTCGAGCTTGCCGCCGGTCGACAGCGTGCCGTCCTCGCGCACGCTGCCGGCGTCCGCACCCGGCACGCGCGGCGAGATCACGGCGCCGTCGTCGGTGCCGTGGATCGTGACCACCACGGTCTTGGTGTCGCTGCCGCCCTGGCCGTCCGACACGCGCACGGTATAGCTTTCCTGCACGCTCTGGCCGCTCTTGAGCACCTGTGCCGCGGCGTTGTCCAGCGTGTAGGTCCAGCGGCCAGTGGCATCGACGGCGAAGGCGCCGTAGGTGCCCGCCGTGCTGCCCACCACGCTGTAGGTCTGCGTGTCGCCGCTGTCGACGTCGGCCGTCGTGAGCTGGCCGGTGGCGCGCTGCACGCCGTCCTCGCTCACCGCGCCCGTCAGATCGCCCGAGAGCCGCGGCGCGTCGTTGGTGCCGTCGATGGTGATCGTCACCTTGCTCGCCGTGCCGTCCGCCGAGGTCACGGTGAACTGCTCGGTGAGCGTGGCGCCCACGCCCAGCGCCTGCACGGCGGGATGGCCGTTGTTCAGGCTGTAGGTCCAGTTGCCGTTGGTGTCGAGGGAGAAGGTGCCGTATTGGCCGGCCTTCTGGGTCTGCGCCACGAACACCGACTGGTTGTCGTCGGCGTCGCTCACGTTGAGCTTGCCCTGCACCGTCTGCCGACCGTCTTCCTGCACGCTGCCGGCGCCGTCGCCCGAGATGCTGGCCGGGTCGTTCACGCCGACCACCGTCACCTGAAGGGTGGCGGTGGCGGTCTTGCCGCTCGGATCCGTGATGGTGTACGACACCGTGGTCGTCGCGGTCTGGCCCTGCGCCAGATGCTGGAACGCGCTGCCCGGATTGAAGGTGTAGGTGCCATCGGGGAGCAGCGTGAAACTGCCGCCGTTGGAGCCGGGCAGGGTGAGGCCGGCGCTGGTCATGGCGCGGCCGTTCACGCCGGCCACGGCGAGGCGGTCGCCGTCCGGATCGCTGTCGTTGCCGAGCACGTTGCCGCGGACGATCGCGCGCTCGGTGGCGCTCACGCGGTCGTCCACCGCGATCGGCGCCAGGCCGGCGGCGCCGGTCGGCAGGGTGGTCGGCAGGCCGGCCGTGTCCGTGCCGTCGCCGCCGCCGGTGGCGCCGCTGCTGTCGGCGCGCGGCACATAGTCGTCGAAGCGGACCGGATTCGGGTAGGCGAGATCCAGCGGCGTGGTCACTTCCAGGATATGGACGAGGCGCACGATGGTGCTGCCGCCTTCGCCGCCGCCGCCCGTGATCACCGCCGCGGTCGGGTCGAGCACGTCGAACGGGTCGCCGCCGGCCTCCAGGATCGCGAGCAGCCGCGCCGAGTCCGGGCCGCTGGGCGGATTGATCGCCGCCTCGCCCGGATCCAGCTCGCCGGTCATGTCGTCGGTGAGCGCCACCTGGCGTTCGGCGCCGATCACCACCGGCATGCCGTTCTCCACCTGCAGCGTCAGCGTGGCGCCCGATGCGGTCACCAGCTCGCTGTCCGGCGGTACCTTGCTCCCCTGGTGCAGTTCGGTCAGCGAACCGTCGCTGTGACGGATCCAGGCACGGCCCGTGAGGGCGACGACGATAGCGGGAGCAGAGGTGGCCATAAGGTATCCAGGAAAGGATTAGTCCGTATGGCTTCATCCTAGAGGCCTCATCCTGATGGACGATATTGGCCTCAAGGACAGGTCGAAACCCTGTTACTTCACGTCTGGGCGTGAGCCGTCGAAACGCCGTGCACGAGCAGCGCGAGCTGCAGCCGATCGCTCACGCCGAGCTTGTCGAACACGGCCGACAGGTGGGCCTTGACGGTGCGTTCCGTGATGCCGAGCGCGGCGGCAATCTGGGCGTTGGCCTGCCCGTAGGCGGCGCGGTGCGCCACCGCGATCTCGCGCTCGGTGAGCAGGCCCTGGGTCCAGCCACCGTTGCGCTGGCCCCGCTCGCTCACCAGTTGCAGCAGGCGCCGCACCAGCGAGCGGCCCATCCAGGTGCCGCCGGCCGACACCACCTCGAGGACCTGCGCCAGCGATTGCGTGGGCGCGTAGCCGTGGCAGTAGCCCATGGCGCCGGCGCCGAGCGCCTGGGTACCCTGTTCGTCGTTCGGGTACGGGCTCGCCACGATGACCTGCAGCCCGGCCAGGGCCCCCGCCCAGGTGGGCGCCTGCCACGCCGGCAGCCGCGGCAGGTCGGTGTCGAGCACCACCAATGTCCTGCCCTGGTCGCGCCAGCGCTCCAGGTCCGCCAGGCCGCGCCCGCGCGCCGGCAGCCAGCGCGTGGCATCCAGCTCGCGCCAATGCTGCCAGAGCAGGTCGTCGTGCGTGATCAACAGCACAGGGGTAGGCATTTTTACTCCTTCAGCCCGCCGGTCAGCGTTCGGTGAAAGCGTTCTCCCGCGCACGCAGGATGGGCTTCAACAGGTACTGCAGCACGGTGCGCTTGCCGGTCAGCACATGCACCTCGGCCACCATCCCCGGGATGATGGGCAGGTCCATGTCGCCCACGGTGCTGCGGTCGGTCCGGACGCGGACGATGTAGAACGCGTTGCCTTTCTCGTCGGTGATGGTGTCGGCGCCGATCTGCTCCACCTTGCCCTCGAGGCCGCCATAGATCGAGAAGTCGTACGCGGTGAATTTCACTTCGGCCTGTTGCTCCGGATGCAGGAAGCCGATGTCGCGCGGCTGCACCTTCACCTCGAGCAGCAGCGTGTCGTCCTTGGGCACGATCTCGATGATGTCCTTGCCCGGCTGCACCACCCCGCCGACCGTGTTGTTGAACAGCGTCTTGACCGTGCCGTTCACCGGCGCCCGCACCTCGGCCAGGCGTACCCGGTCGGCCAGCGCCAGCTGGCTCTCGCGCAGCGTGGCCAGCTTGGTGTTGGTCTCCGACAGCTCGCTGCGCGCCTGGTTGCGGATGTTCAGCTCGGATTCCTGCACCTTGCTCTGGGCTTCGCTGATCGACGACTGGATCCGGTCCATCTGCGCCTCGGCGGCCTTCTGGTCGCCGCAGAAGCGCGCCACGTCCCGTTGCAGGCGCAACAGTTCCACTTCCGACACTGCGCCGCTCTTGAGCAGGGGGCGCGTCACCTGGAGCTCGCGCGACGTGAGCGAGCAGCTCGACGCCGCCTGGTCGCGCTTGGCGACGTTCTCGCGCAGCTCTTCCTGGCGCTGCTTGAGCTGCTCGCGCGCCACGTTGATCGTGGCGTTGAGCTCCGAGGTGCGCGTCTGCCAGGCGGTGCGCTCCTGTTCGCCCAGCGCCGGCGCCTCCTTGAGCACGCGCTCGGGCACCACGAAGGCGTCGCCGGTGGCCAGCGCCTGCAGCCGCGCGGCCTTGGCCAGCAGCGCCAGGTACTCGGCGTTGTTCTCGCCCAGCGACGAGGAGAAGCGGGTCGGGTCGATCTTGAGCAGCACCTGCCCGGCCTGCACCTCCTGGCCGGGGCGCACCAGGATCTCCTGCACGATGCCGCCGTCCAGGCTCTGGATCACCTGCACCTGGCGCGAGGGCACCACCTTGCCGTCGCCGCGCACCACCTCGTCGATGTGGCCGATGGCCGCCCAGGCCAGCAGCAGCGCGATCGCCACCAGGCTGACCCACAGCAGGATGCGCGACCCGCGCGCCTGCGATTGGTGGATCACCCATTCGGCGTTGCCGACGTAGTCGTGGCGATGCTCGGGCTTGCCCTTGTCCGCGCCGTCGAGGATGCGGTCGAACAGGCGCACGAAGAGATTGCGCGGGCCGCGCCACAGGCGGCCGAGCAGGGAGGGTTTGTTCTCGCCGGGAGTGTTCTGCATGGCTGCCTCAGCTTCCGCGTCCGACGCGCCCCGTGCGCAGCGCGTCCACCACCTGCTCCTTCGGGCCGTCGGCCACGATGTGGCCGTTGTCGATCACGATCAGGCGATCGACCAGCTCGAGCAGGGCGGTGCGGTGCGTCACGAGGATGATGGTCTTGTTGGCGCTCACCTTCGCCAGGCGCGTGCGCAGCTGCGCCTCGCTCTGGTGGTCCATGTTGCTGCTGGGCTCGTCGAGCAGCAGGATCGGCGGGTCGTTGATCAGCGCGCGCGCCACCGCCACCGACTGGCGCTGGCCGCCCGAGAGCGACTCGCCGCGTTCGCCGATCACCATGTCGAAGCCCTTGGGATGCAGGTTGGCGAACGCGGTCACGCCAGCCAGGTCGGCCGCCGCCAGGATGCTGGCGTCGTCGGCGTAGGGCGCGCCCATCGACAGGTTGTGCTTGAGGCTGCCGTAGAACAGCAGCGGATCCTGCGGCACGTAGCCGATGGCGCGGCGCAGGTCGGCCGGGTCGATCTGGCGCACGTCCACGCCGTCCAGCAGCACCGCGCCCTCGGTCGGCTGGTAGAGCGAGAGCGCCAGCTTTTCCAGCGTGGTCTTGCCCGAACCGATGCGGCCGATGATGCCGACCTTCTCGCCGGGCTTGAGCTTGAACGACACGCCCTTGAGCACCGGCTGGTCGCTGCCCGGGTAGGCGAACGTCACGTTGCGGAACTCGATGGCGCCATGGAACACCGGGCGATGCAGGAATTCCGCTTCGGCCGGACGCTCGATCGGCAGCTTCATGTAGTTGTCGATCGAGCCCAGCGAGGTGCGGGCATTCTGGAACTGCATCAGCAGGCCGGCGATCTGCCCCAGCGGGGCGAGACAGCGGCCGGCGATCATCGAGGCGGCGATGATGCCGCCCATCGACACCGCCGATTCGCGCGCCTGGTACACCCCGATCACCACCACGGCGATCGACACCAGCTGCTGGATGGCCGACACGAAGCCCACCGTCGACGACGAGATCAGCTTGAGCTTGCCGCCGGTCTGGGCGATGAACTCGGTGGCGCGCTCCCAGTTGCGCTGGATCGAGCCCTGCGCGTTCAGCGTCTTGACCGCCTCCATGCCGGTCAGCGCCTCCACCAGCGTCGCGTTGCGCTGCGCGGTCGCCTGGAAGGTCGACATGGTGAGCGCCTCCATGCGCGCCTGCGCGGCGAGCGACACCAGCACGATCAGCACGATCGCCACCAGCGGCGGCAGCAGCATCCACGGCGAGATCCAGGCCAGCGCGGCCAGGAACAGGATGATGAAGGGCAGGTCGACCAGCGTCGTGATGCTGGCCGAAGCGATGAAGTCGCGGATCGACTCGAACGAGCGCAGGTTGGCCGCGAACGAGCCCACCGACACCGGCCGCCCCTCCATGCGCAAATCGAGCACGCGCTCCATGATCTGCGCCGACAGCCGCACGTCCACGCGCTTGCTGGCGCTGTCCACCACGTGCGAGCGCGCCGTGCTCAGCAACAGATTGAAGATCACCACCAGCGAGATGCCGATCGCCAGCACCCACAGGGTCTCGACCGCGTTGTTGGGCACCACCCGGTCGTAGACGTTCATCGTGAACAGCGGCATCGCCATCGCGAAGACGTTGATCAGCAGCGCGGCGATCAGCGCATCGCGGTAGAGACGCCGGTTCTCCATGATGGCGGCCCAGAACCAATGCCGCTCGCGCACCTTGGAGACCTCCGGTGCGCGCGCATCGAAACGGAACTGCGGCCGCACGAACGCCACCAGCCCGGTGTACTGCTGCGCCAGCGTCGTGGCGTCCATCTCCACCGAGCTGCCGCCCAGTTCCGGGTGGCTCACCACATACACGTCGCCGTCGCGGCGCAGCAGCAGGCAGGCCTTCTCGCCGCGCAGCAGCAGGATGGCCGGCAGCAGGTCGGGCGAGATGCTGTCGAGCGTGCGCTTGACCACGCGCGCGGCCAGCTGGGCGCGCGCGGCGGCGCGCGGCAGCAGGGCCGGCGTGAGCTTGTGGCCCTCCAGCGGCAGGCCCGCCGTGAGCGCCTGCGGCGTGGCGGTGACGCCGTGCAGGCGCGTCAGCTCGACCAGGCAGTCCAGCAACGGGTCGTCGTGCGCCGCCTTGGCATCGCCGCGCCACTCGCGCGAGGGTTCCTGCGGCAGGCTTTCAGATAAGGTGTCCATCGTCGTCGTCCAGCAGGTCGAGATGCTCGTGCAAGCGCTTGCGTTGCTGCTTGCGTTCGGTGAGCTTCATCTGCGCGCGCGGCGGCAGATCGGTCAGGCGCAGCGTGCCATTGGCGATCAGGGCATCGATCAGGTCTTCCAGCACCCGCACGAAATCGGCGTCCAGCTGCGAAAAACCTTCGTTCGATGGGGGCGGATTGGTGGCCATGTCGGGTCCCTTGCGCGCCTCACGGGCGCGACATCGTGGCGTCCCGGGGCGCAGTCTCCGCGGGCTGGGTCGTCAGCGGAGAAAGCGTGGGCGGAAGCGCGCCGTCGTTGTATTTCACCCGCACGGGCTGCAGCCGCGCCGTGTCGGGGATCATGGAGTTGCACAGCTTGATGACCTCGTCGGAGACCTCGAGCCTGCCGTTTTCCTCGGGCATCTCGTCGCGCGCCGGGCGCAGCGACAGCGCCGGCAGCAGCGCGTGCGACAGCGCCAGCCAGCGGTACTGGGCGATCTGCAGGTCGTATTCGGCGTTGACCAGCGCGCGGCGCGACTCGAACAGCTCGTTCTCGGTGTTCAGCAGATCGAGCAGCGTGCGCTGGCCGATCTGGAATTGCTCGCGGTAGGCGTTGCGCACCTTGGCCGTGGCGATCTCGTGGTCGCGCAGGTAGGGCAGTTGCGCGCGCACCCGGTTGATGTTGTTCCAGGCCACGGCGAGGTCCTGCTGCACGTTGCGGCAGGTGTAGTCGCGCAGGTCGCGCGAAGCATACGACTGCGCGGCGGTCTGGCGCAGCCGCGCGGAGTCGGCGCCGCCGCGATACAGGTTGTACGTCATCATCACCTGCAGGCTCGAGCTCCTGACGTCCTTGTAGGCGGGGTCGGACGTGCTCTGGTCCTGGCCATGCGAGGCCACGAACTCGAACTTGGGCGAAAACGCGCCGCGCGAGGCATCCACGCCGGCCTGGGCCGCCTGCAGGCTGGCCTGCTTGGACAGGAAGCTGGGATTGCGCCGCAGCGAGGTGTTGAAATCGGTGGGGTTGCGCGGCAGTCTGCCACTCATGTCGGGCACCGCCTGCAGCGATTCGGGCGGCGTCATGCCCGTGATGCGCTGGAAACGCTGCGTCACGTCGAGCAGGTTGGCCGTCTCGGTCATCACGTTGCTCTGCGCCAGCGCGAGGCGGCCCACCGCCTGCTCCTGGTCCACGCGCCGGCCCACGCCAGACTCGGTGCGCTCGTCGATCTGCTTGAGGGTGCTTTCGTGCAGGCCGTAGTTTTGCCGCGCCAGCGACTCCATGTCGCGGTAGCGCTGCAGATCGATATAGGCCTGGATCGCGTCCATCGCGGTGGTGTCGCTCACCGCCAGCAGGTCGTAGAAGCGGGCCAGCTTGTCGAAACCGGCCTGCTTCACGTCGTTGCGCGTGCGAAAGCCGTCGAAGATCAGCTGGCGCAGCTCGAAGTTGTAGCCGGGCCGGCTCCAGCTCTCGTTGCCCGAATCCGGCACGTTGCGGCGATATTCGCGGCCGTAGTAGCCCTGTGCGTTCAGTTGCGGAAAATAGGCGCCGCGCGCCACCGTCTGGCCCTCGAGCGAGGCCTGGAAGTCGTGGTACCGGGCCTGGATCTCGGGATTGGTGAGCAGGGTGTGTTCCACCACCTGCGTGAGCGTGATGCTGCCGTCGCCCATCGCGGCGACCGGCGCCTGGCCCGGGACCGCCACGGGCGCCAGCGTGGGCACCGGCGCGGGCAGGGCGGCGCCGGGGGCGGCGCCGCGCCGCACGGCGCCTTCGGGAAACTGGCTCAGCGCCGGTCCCGCCGGATCGAGGGTGGCGGGCGGCAGGATGGGAGACTGTGCGTGTGCCGGCCCGGATAATGCGAGGGCCAGGAGCGCGGCACAACCGGAGAGCGAAAAAGATAATGCCTTGTGGGCGCTGCGCGGGCCCGGTGCGACTCGCGCAAACGGCTCGCATACGCGGGAGACGGCAGGCCGCGACGGTGCGCGCACATCGCGCGCCGCGAGCCGCTGTGTATTCCCGCCGGAATGCGGGACGCTACAACCTTCCCGCAATACATATACACATTCGCGCAACATCGTAATACGTCTCCTAAGTCGTGCGATCTGCTTTGAGTGTGCCCGACGACGCCGAATTAATGCGTGTTACATCGCATTATTTTTCATTCTGAGCGCATATTCCGAAACAAAACTATATAGATTTGCCCGCATTGTTTCCAGTTTCGGGCAATGTTTCGAAATAATAGAGATGGAGTTACTTTTACGAATATCTTTTCATGACGGATATTGCGACATGTACGGCGCGGAATCCCCATGCAGGTACTTGAAGTACTAGTATAAGCGGTTGGATTGTACTAGGTTGAGGGCGTGGGCATAATGCAGCCATACCGTAGCTGCACGCGGTGGTCGCTCCCAGTGGCGGCCCTGCGGACACGAGTCGGATCTGTTCATCCTCCGAGCGCTTCCATGGCCCAATCTCTCTACGACAAACTCTGGGACGCCCACGTCGTCCACCAGGAATCCGACGGCACCTGTCTGCTCTATATCGACCGGCACCTGCTGCACGAGGTCACGAGCCCGCAGGCCTTCGAGGGCCTGGCGATCGCCGGCCGCAAGCCGTGGCGCACCAGCGCCAACCTGGCGGTGGCCGACCACAACGTGCCCACGCTGAACCGCGCACGCGGCATCGACGATCCCATCTCGAAGCTGCAGGTCGACACGCTCGACGCCAACTGCGACAAGTACGGCATCACCGAATTCCGCATGAATGACCTGCGCCAGGGCATCGTGCACGTCATCGGCCCGGAGCAGGGCGCCACGCTGCCCGGCATGACCGTCGTCTGCGGCGACTCGCACACCAGCACCCACGGTGCGATGGGCGCGCTGGCCTTCGGCATCGGCACCTCCGAGGTCGAGCACGTGCTCGCCACGCAGACGCTGCTGATGAAGAAAGCCAAGAGCATGCTGATCAACGTCAACGGCGAGCTGCCCTTCGGCTGCACCGCCAAGGACGTCGTGCTGCACATCATCGGCATCATCGGCACCGCCGGCGGCACCGGCCACGCGATCGAATTCGCCGGCAGCGCCATCCGCGGGCTGTCGATGGAAGGCCGCATGACCGTCTGCAACATGGCCATCGAGGCCGGTGCGCGTTCGGGCATGGTGGCGGTCGACGACAAGACCATCGAGTACTTCCGCGGCCGGCCGTTCTCGCCGGTGGGCGTGCTCTGGGACCAGGCCGTCACCTACTGGCGCACGCTGCATTCCGAGCCGGGCGCCAAGTTCGACCGCGTCATCGAGATCGAAGCGCGCGACATCAAGCCGCAGGTCACCTGGGGCACCTCGCCCGAGATGGTGCTGCCGGTCGACGGCCGCGTGCCGGACCCCGATCGCGAGAAAGACGACGTGCGCCGCAGCGGCATGGAGCGCGCGCTGCAGTACATGGGCCTGGAGCCCAACACGCCGCTGGTCGACATCCGCGTCGACCGGGTGTTCATCGGATCCTGTACCAATTCCCGCATCGAAGACCTGCGGGCCGCCGCCGCGGTGGCGCGCGGCAAGCGCGTGGCCGCCAACGTGCGCCAGGCGATGGTGGTGCCGGGCTCGGGCCTGGTCAAGCAACAGGCCGAGCGCGAAGGCCTCGACAAGATCTTCATCGAAGCCGGCTTCGAATGGCGCGAACCGGGCTGCTCGATGTGCCTGGCCATGAACGCCGACCGCCTCGAGCCGGGCGAGCGTTGCGCCTCCACCTCGAACCGCAACTTCGAAGGCCGTCAGGGCCAGGGTGGCCGCACCCACCTGGTGAGCCCGGCGATGGCCGCGGCCGCCGCCTGCGCCGGCCACTTCGTCGACGTCCGCACCTATCGTTAAGCGAGAGCCTCACATGCAAGCATTTACCACTCACGAAGGCCTGGTGGCGCCGCTCGACCGCGAAAACGTCGACACCGACCTCATCATCCCGAAGCAGTTCCTCAAGTCGATCAAGCGCACCGGCTTCGGCCCCAACCTGTTCGACGAGCTGCGCTACCTGGATCACGGCGAGCCGGGCATGGACAACAGCAAGCGTCCGCTCAATCCGGATTTCGTGCTGAACCAGCCGCGCTACCAGGGCGCCTCGGTGCTGCTGGCCCGGAAAAACTTCGGCTGCGGCTCGAGCCGCGAACACGCGCCCTGGGCGCTCACGCAGTACGGCTTTCGCGCCATCATCGCGCCGTCGTACGCCGACATCTTCTTCAACAACAGCTTCAAGAACGGCCTGCTGCCCATCGTGCTGACCGAGCTCGAAGTCGCGCGCCTGTTCGACGAGGTGCGCGCGTTCCCCGACTACAAGCTCAAGATCGACCTGGATCGCCAGGTCATCCTGACGCCCAGCGGCGTGAGCATGGGCTTCGACATCGAGCCGTTCCGCAAGTACTGTCTGCTCAACGGCTTCGACGACATCGGCCTGACCCTGCGCCAGTCCGACAAGATCCGCGCCTTCGAAGCCGAGCGCCTGGCCCGTCACCCCTGGCTCGAAAGCCGCCCGGTGGCCTGAGGCCCGCGCGTCGTCGCAACCCACATCCCGCCGGGCCCTGGCACACAGGCCCGGCGCACTCTTTCAGCCTTCCAGGAATGTTTCCATGACTCACCAGATCGCAGTGCTCCCCGGCGACGGGATCGGCCCCGAAATCGTTGAACAGGCCGTGCGCGTGCTCAAGGCGCTCGACGTGTCGCTCGAGCTGCGCGAAGCGCCCGTCGGCGGCGCCGCGTTCGACCAGTTCGAGCACCCGCTGCCGCCCGCCACGCTCGAGCTCGCCAAGGGCTCGGCCGCCGTGCTGTTCGGCGCCGTGGGCGACTGGAAGTACGACGCGCTGCCGCGCGAGTTCCGTCCCGAGCAGGCCATCCTGGGCCTGCGCAAGGCGCTCGGCCTGTTCGCCAACCTGCGCCCGGCCATTCTCTATCCCGAGCTCGCCAGCGCCTCCACGCTCAAGCCCGAGGTGGTGTCGGGCCTGGACCTGCTGATCATCCGCGAGCTCACCGGCGACATCTATTTCGGCACCCCGCGCGGCGTGCGCACCGCCGCCGACGGCAGCTTCGCCGGCGAGCGCGAAGGCTACGACACGATGCGCTACGCCGAAACCGAAGTGCGCCGCATCGCGCGCATCGGCTTCGAATCGGCCCGCAAGCGCAACAAGAAGCTGTGCAGCGTCGACAAGGCCAACGTGCTCGAGACCTCGCAGTTCTGGCGCGACCTGGTCATCGAGGTCAGCAAGGACTACCCGGACGTCGAGCTCTCGCACATGTACGTCGACAATGCCGCCATGCAGCTGGTGCGCAACCCGCGCCAGTTCGACGTGATCGTCACCGGCAACCTGTTCGGCGACATCCTGTCGGACGAGGCGGCCATGCTCACCGGCTCGATCGGCATGCTGCCCTCGGCCTCGCTCAACGCCTCGGGCCAGGGCCTCTACGAACCCAGCCACGGCTCGGCCCCCGACATCGCGGGCAAGGGCATCGCCAACCCGCTGGCCACGATCCTGTCGGCCGCGATGCTGCTGCGCTACTCGCTGAACCTGGCGCCCCAGGCCGACCGCATCGAAGCCGCCGTGCGCAAGGTGCTGGCCGAGGGCCTGCGCACCGCCGACATCCACGAAACCGGCACCACCAAGGTCTCGACCGCGCAGATGGGCGACGCGGTGCTCAAGGCGCTCGCCTGATCGCGCCACGCCGTTCCGGCGCCGGCCGCCTGTCGTATGTGCACGACGGGCGGCCGTTTCGTTTGGTCTTGTCCCTCTTTTTTCACGGTGCGCCGCAGCAAGGGCCCGCGCATTCTGATAAATTGTTCGGGATCACCACTTCACTATTAGCCCCTTACTAACTAAAGAGCCTGAAATGACGCAAGCAGTTGGCCTCGTCGGTTGGCGCGGTATGGTCGGCTCGGTACTCATGCAACGCATGCGTGACGAGAATGACTTCGCACTTATCGAACCCGTATTCTTCTCCACCAGCAACGCCGGTGGCGCCGCGCCCAAATGGGCCGAAGGCGCTGGTGCGCTGCAAGATGCATACGACATCGAAGCCCTCAAAAAACTGCCGATCATTCTGACTGCGCAAGGCGGCGACTACACCACCGAGGTGTATCCCAAGCTGCGCGCCGCGGGCTGGAAGGGCATCTGGATCGACGCCGCGAGCACGCTGCGCATGGCCGACGACGCCATCATCGTGCTCGACCCGGTCAATCGTCCGGTCATCGACGCCGCGCTCAAGCGTGGCGTGCGCAACTTCATCGGCGGCAACTGCACCGTCAGCTGCATGCTGATGGGCCTGGCCGGCCTGTTCAACAACGACCTGGTCGACTGGATGACCTCCATGACGTACCAGGCCGCTTCGGGCGGCGGCGCGCAGCACATGCGCGAGCTGCTGACCCAGTTCGGCGAGCTCAACGCCTCCGTGCGCGGTCTGCTCGACGATCCGGCCTCGGCCATTCTCGAGATCGACCGTGGCGTGCTGGCGCGCCAGCAGGATCCGAGCCTGCCGCAGGAGCACTTCGGCGTGCCGCTGGGCGGCAACCTGATTCCCTGGATCGACAAGGATCTCGGCAACGGCGTCACCCGCGAAGAGTGGAAGGCCGGCGTCGAAACCAACAAGATCCTGGGCCGCGGCGAAGCCTTCGGCACCGCCGCCACGCCGATCGACGGCCTGTGCGTGCGCATCGGCGCCATGCGCTGCCACAGCCAGGCGCTCACGATCAAGCTCAAGCGCGACGTGCCGCTCGACGAGATCGAAGACATCATCGCCTCGGGCACCCAATGGGCCAAGGTCATTCCGAACAACAAGGAAGCCACGCTCAAGGGCCTCACGCCCGTCGCCGTCACCGGCACGCTCGACATCCCGGTCGGCCGTCTGCGCAAGATGAGCATGGGTCCCGAGTACCTGAGCGCCTTCACCGTGGGCGACCAGCTGCTGTGGGGCGCTGCCGAGCCGCTGCGCCGCATGCTGCGCATCGCGCTGGCCGAGGCCTGATCCGTCTCGTGTCCTGAACCAGAGAAGGCACCTGCGGGTGCCTTCTTTGCATCCGCGCCGCGCGCGGGGCGCCTGCCATCGCGATGGCAGCGCGGCTCGCGCACGCGCTGTTGGCATCGGACCGAAACCGATATGAGTTGTTTATCAATCGGGGCCGATCCATTACACTTTTCGCACGCTTAGTCGCCCCTCCCGCGGGCCGGCCCACCTGGGTCCAGAACACGGAATAAAACGATATGAGTTCGTCTGCGCGTCAGTTGCATCAGGTCTCCCGTCTTCGCGTCCTCTCCTGGGCGGTCGCGCTGGCAATAGGAGCCACCGCGGCAACGCAGGCGCAGGCGGCCCGCCTCGGCCACGCGCGCGTGCTGTCGGCGCCCGGTGCGCCGGCGCAGATCTCCGTGCCGCTGCTCGAGCTCACGCCCGACGAAGCCAACAATCTGCAGGTCTCGCTGGCGCCGCAGGCCGCCTGGGACGCGGCCGGCCTGACGCCGCCGGTGCCGCTGGCCCGCACCTACCTGCGGGTGGACGCGGGCCGTGACACGGCCTCGCGCACCATCGTCATCAATTCCGACCAGCCGCTGTCGCGCACCACGGTCGACCTGTTGCTGAACCTGCGTTCGGCCTCCGGCGAGCGGCAGCTGCAGGTCACGATCCTCGTGCCCGCGCGCACCACGCCCGAGATCCAGCGTGCCAGCACCGGCCCCGCCGCCGCCGGCACGGCCGCGGCCTCGGCCAGCGAGGTGCGGGTGCGCAAGGGCGATACGCTCTACGGCGTGGCCCAGCGCAACGCCGTGCCCGACGCCACCATCTACCAGATGCTGGTCGCGCTGTGGCGCGCCAATCCGCAGGCCTTCATCGACAACAACATGAACCGCGTGCGCGCGGGCCAGACGCTCACCGTGCCCGACGCGGCCACCGTGCGCGCCATCGATCCGGCCGAAGCGCGCCGCATCTATGTCGAGCAGGTCGAGGCCTACGCCCGCTGGCGCGCCCGCCTGGGCGGCACGGCGGCCGATGCCGCCGTGAGCGGCGGATCGGGCGCCGCGGGCCGCGTCAGCAGCGCCGACACCGGCGGCACGGCGCAGGCCGGCGCCGACCAGGACCGCCTGCGCCTGTCCGGCGGCGCCGCCAACGATGCCGCGGCCGACGCCGCCGGCGACAAGCGCGCCTCCGACGCCCGCGCCGCGGCCGACGCGCAGCAACGCGTCGGCACGCTCGAATCCAACGTGCAGGCCCTCAACGAAGCCAATGCCCAGGGCGGGCAGGGCGCCGCCGGCCAGCCGGGTGCCGCGGGTCAAGCCGGTGCAGCCGGCCAAGCGGGTGCGGCGGGCCAGCCCGGCGCAGCAGGCCAAGCGGGTGCAGCAGGTCAGCCCGGCGCAGCAGGTCAAAGCGGTGCAGCAGGTCAGCCCGGTGCAGCGGGTCAGTCTGGCGCCGCAGGTCAAGCCGGTGCAGCGGGTCAGCCCGGTGCAGCAGCTCAGGCTGGTGCAGCAGGCCAGCCTGGCGCCGCAGGCCAAGCCGGCGCAGCGGGTCAGCCTGGCGCCGCAGGTCAGGCCGGTGCTGCCGGTCAACCCGGCGCCGCAGGCCAGGCCGGTGCAGCCGGCCAACCCGGTGCCGCAGGTCAAGCCGGTGCTGCCGGTCAACCCAGCGCCGCAGGTCAGGCCGGTGCAGCCGGCCAACCCGGTGCCGCAGGTCAAGCCGGTGCAGCAGGTCAACCCGGCGCAACAGGTCAAGCTGGTCCAGCCGGCGCATCGGGCCAACCCGGCGCAGCAGGTCAACCCGGTGCCGCAGGCCAGCCGGGCGCAGCAGGTCAACCCGGCGCCGCGGGCGCGGCAGCCACCGGTTCGGCCAGCGGCGGCGCGCCCGTCGTGGCGGGCGCCGATGCCAAGAACGCGTCGGCCAGCGGCATGCCGGCCTGGTTGGCGGATAATCTGCTTGCGATCGTGACGGCCGTGTTGGCCCTGATCGTGTTCATCATCGCCTGGGCCCTGCGCCGGGCCGGCACGCGCCGCGGCGATGACGACGAAGAAACGCCTTTTGCCGAACCGACGCCGCTGAACGAAGCCGCGCTCAACCGCCGACTCAACGAGATCAACCTTGATCTCGACCAGCCCCCCACGGATGAGACGCGGCCGCGCAGCACCCGGACCTGATTCATGACCCGTATTGCATTGGGGCTGTCCTATGACGGCTCCGCCTGGCAGGGCTGGCAGACGCAGCCGCACGGCATCACCGTGCAGGACTGCCTCGAAGCCGCCCTCGGCCAGTTCGCCGGCACCGGCATCCCCATTCCCACCGTCTGCGCCGGCCGCACCGACACCGGCGTGCACGCCGCGATGCAGGTGGTGCACCTGGACACGAGTCTGAATCGCCGCGACGAGTCCTGGGTGCGCGGCGTCAACGCCTTCCTGCCGCCCTCGGTGGCGGTGCAGTGGGCCCAGACCGTCTCCGACGATTTCCATGCGCGCTTTTCGGCCCGTGCCCGCACCTACCACTATCTGCTGTGGCGCGGCCGCGTCCGCCCGGCCCTGTGGGCGGGGCGCGCAGGCTGGTGCTTCCAGCCGCTCGACCTCGACGCGATGCGCGCGGGCGCGCGCCATCTGCTGGGCGAGCACGACTTCTCCAGCTTCCGTTCCTCGCAGTGCCAGGCCAAACACCCGGTGCGCACCCTGAGCCGCCTCGACATCGCCGAACACGGCCAGTTTGTGGTGTTTACGCTGCATGCCAACGCGTTCCTGCACCACATGGTGCGCAACCTGCTCGGCGCCCTGCTGCAGGTCGGGCAGGGGCGCGAGCCGGCCGACTGGATCGCCTCCCTGCTGGCCGCCCGCGACCGGCGCCAGGGGGCGCCCACCTTCATGGCGGACGGGCTGTATCTGAGCGCCGTCGACTATCCCGCCGAGTTCGGTTTGCCCCAACTCGACGGCAGCGACGCCATCCTGGGTTCGTTCAGCTTTCGGTAAGCTAGGGTAATCAGCAGGTAGCAAGCGGTTACGGCGCCGATATCATTGCGAACGCATAAAAATATCTGGCGGCGCAACAACGCCCACCAGATCAAGCGTCCTCACACGGGGCGCCCCGTGTGCAAGGCCCTTCCCATACCCAGGAGACTAGCAATGCAACGCCGTTCCTTCCTCAAGAAGGCCGCGCTTGGCGCCGCCGCGGGGGGCGCGACCCTCGCGGCTCCCGCAATCGCCCAGGATGCCCCCGCCATCAACTGGCGCCTCGCCTCCAGCTTTCCCCGCAGCGCCGACGCCATCTACACCGGCGGCGAAAACTTCGCCAAGTACGTGAGCGAAGCCACCGGCGGCAAATTCCAGATCCGCGCCTTCCCGGCCGGCGAAATCGTCCCGGCCCTGCAGGTGCTCGACGCGGTGCAGAACGGCACCATCGAGTGCGGCCACACCGCCTCCTACTACTATTTCGGCAAGGATCCGGCGCTGTGCTTCGACGCCGCGGTCCCGTTCGGCCTGAACACGCGCCAGATGAACGCCTGGATGCGCCACGGCGACGGCCTCAAGCTCACGCGTGAGCTGTTCAAGAAATACAAGGTCGTGAATTTCCCCTGCGGCTACACCGGCACCCAGATGGGCGGCTGGTTCCGCAACGAGATCAAGTCCGTGGATGACCTGAAGGGCCTGAAGTTCCGCTGCTCGGCCTTCGCCGGGGCGGTGCTGTCGCGCCTGGGCGTGGTGCCGCAGCAGATCGCCGGCGGCGACATCTACCCGGCGCTCGAGAAGGGCACGATCGACGGCGCCGAATGGATCGGCCCCTACGACGACGAGAAGCTCGGCTTCCACAAGGTGGCGCGCAACTACTACTTCCCGGGCTGGTGGGAAGGCACGCTGCAGGTCTCGGCCTACGTCAACGAAGACGCCTACGAGAAGCTGCCCAAGCACTATCAGGCGATTCTGGCCCAGGCCTCGGCCGCCGCCACCAACGACATGATCGCCAAGTACGACGCGGAAAACCCGGCTGCGCTGCGCCGCCTGGTCGCCGACGGCGCCGTGCTCAAGGCCTTCCCGAAGTCGGTGATGGACGCGTGCTACGCCGAGTCGCTGAAGCTCTACCAGGAGTACGCCGCAAAAGACGCCATGTTCAAGAAGCTGTACGAGAGCATGGTCGCCTTCCGCGACAACGAAATCCCGTGGTTCCGCGTCGCTGAAGGCAGCTACGACGGTTTCATGGGAACCATCGGCCGCAAGTAAAGCGGGCGAGCCGGGCATGATTCCGGCGCCGGGCGGGCTTACAGGCTAAAATCCTGGGCTTTGCCCGGCGCGGACACTGCCAAAAGCGGTGCTGTGGGGGGCCTCCTCCAGCACGCGGGCAGCAATCTGGCCACCCCAAAGCGGTCGCGTGTCGAATCGGTGTGCGCTTACCTGTGCGCAACACCTAACAAAGCCTATCTCCCATCATGAAAGCCTTACTCGCCTTGTCGCGCGCCATCGACGCGCTGAACCAGCGGGTTGGACGCGCCGTGACCTGGGTGACCTTGCTGGTGGTGCTGGTCAGTGCCGGTAACGCAATCGTGCGCAAGGTCTTCCACACGAGCTCCAACGCCTGGCTCGAACTCCAGTGGTACATGTTCGGCGCGATGTTCCTGCTCACCGCCGGCTATACCCTGCTTAAAAACGAACATGTGCGCGTCGACATCCTGTCGTCGCGCCTGCCGCGCAACAAACAGATCTGGATCGAGATCTTCGGGGTGCTGTTCTTCCTGCTCCCGGCATGCATCCTGATCATGTACCTGTCGTGGCCCGTCTTTGTCGATTCCTATGTCAGCAACGAACAGTCGTCGAACACCGGCGGCCTGATCCGCTGGCCCGTCAAGCTGCTGATCCCCGTGGGCTTCGGCCTGCTGGTGCTGGCCGGCATCTCGCACCTGATCAAGTGCATCGGTTTCCTGCGCGGCCTGTGCCCGGATCCGATCGCGCGCGAGGGCGCCAAGACCGCAGAGCAACTGCTGGCCGAAGAGATTGCCCGTGAAGCGCTCGCGCGCGAAGCGGCCCAGACACAACAAAACCAACAAGGGCGCTGATCATGGAGTTTCTCATCGCCAACCTGGCGCCGATCATGTTCGCGACGCTGGTGGTCTTCCTGCTGCTGGGTTTCCCGGTCGCATTCGCACTGGCCGCCAACGGCATTCTCTACGCGCTCGTCGGCATCGAGCTCGACCTGCTGAGCCCCTCGCTGTTCCAGGCGCTGCCGCAGCGCGTGTTCGGCATCATCTCGAACGACACCCTGCTCGCGGTGCCATTCTTCACATTGATGGGGCTGGTGCTCGAACGTTCCGGCATGGCCGAAGACCTGCTCGAGACCATCGGCCAGGTGTTCGGTCCGCTGCGCGGCGGCCTCGCCATCGCCGTGGTGTTCGTGGGTGCCATGCTGGCCGCCACCACCGGCGTGGTGTCGGCGTCGGTCATCTCGATGGGCCTGATCTCGCTGCCCATCATGCTGCGCTACGGTTATGACCGCCGGCTAGCCAGCGGGGTGATCGCGGCCTCCGGCACGCTGTCGCAGATCATTCCGCCGTCGCTGGTGCTGATCATCCTGGCCGACCAGCTCGGCCGCTCGATCGGCGACATGTACCGCGCCGCCATGATCCCGGGCTTCCTGCTCGCGGGCTCCTACATCCTCTACATCGTCATCGTCTCGCTCATCAAGCCCTCGGCCGCGCCCGCGCTGCCTGAGGAGGCGCGCATCTACCGCGAGCCCAACGGCTCGCGCGGCGGCCGCTCGCTGCTGGTGCTGATGCTCGGCGCGACGGCCGCGGCCTATTTCCTGGGCCAGTGGATCGAGAACGACACGGCGCCGGTCGACGAGAAGGTCGTCGTCAGCCTGCTGCTGTGGGGCGTGGTCGCCTTCATCGTGGCCTCGGTGGACAAGGTCTTCAAGCTCAACATGCTGTCGCAGCTGGCGCAGCGCGTGGTGTTCGTGATGATCCCGCCGCTGTTCCTGATCTTCCTGGTGCTAGGCACGATCTTCATCGGCGTGGCCACGCCGACCGAAGGCGGCGCCATGGGCGCGGTGGGTGCCATCATCATGGCGTTGATCCGTCGCCGCCTGACGCTGGACCTGATGAAGCAGGCCATGGACACGACGACCAAGCTGTCGTGCTTCGTGGTGTTCATCCTGGTGGGTTCGACCGTCTTCGGCCTGACCTTCCGCGGCGTGAACGGCGACCTGTGGGTCGAGCACCTGCTGATCGGCCTGCCCGGCGGCGAGTGGGGCTTCCTGATCGTCGTCAGCGTGATGACCTTCGTGCTCGCGTTCTTCCTGGACTTCTTCGAGCTCGCGTTCATCATCGTGCCGCTGCTCGGTCCGGTGGCCGACAAGATGGGCATCGACCTGATCTGGTTCGGCATCATCCTGGCCGTGAACATGCAGACCTCGTTCATGCACCCGCCGTTCGGCTTCGCGCTGTTCTACCTGCGCTCGGTCGCGCCCAAGGATCCGTACAAGGACAAGGTCACCGGCAAGATCATCCAGCCGGTCACCACCGGCCAGATCTACTGGGGCTCGGTGCCGTTCATCGTGATCCAGCTGATCATGGTCGCCGCGGTCATGATCTTCCCGGGCATGGTGATGCACTACAAGGGCGAGCAGTCGAAAATCGATCCTTCCAGCGTGAAGATCGAGGTCGAAGGCGGCTATGGGACTAACATATACGGAACCGACAGCGAAGCCGATCCCGGCGCCGCGTTCAAGTAATCCCGTATTTGTAGAGCCGAAACATGCGTACCCGCGTCAAGATTTGTGGCCTGACCCGCGCCGCCGACATCGTTCATGCGGCGGGGGCGGGCGCGGACGCGATCGGCTTCGTGTTCTTTCCGGGCAGCAAGCGCCACGTCACCCCGGCACTCGCGGCGCAGCTGCGCCGTGAAGTGCCGGCCTTCGTCGACGTGGTCGCGCTGTTCGTGAACCCGCAGCCCGACGAGGTGCGTGCCGTGCTCGACCAGGTCGGCCCCGACCTGATCCAGTTCCATGGCGACGAAACGCCCGAACAGTGCGCGAGCTTCGCTCACCGCTACATGCGCGCGTTCCGCGCCGGTGCCCCCGGCCTCGAAACGCCCGCCGAGGTCTCGGCCGCGAGCCAACCCTTCAGCGCCGCCGCGGCGTGGCTCTACGACAGCTACAGCGCCGGCTTTGGCGGCAGCGGCCACGGCTTCGACTACAGCCTGCTGGCATCCGTGCAAGCCGACCCCGCCGCGCGTCCCGTGGTGCTGGCCGGTGGCCTCAACGCCGACAACGTCGGCGCCGCCATCGCCGCCGTGCGCCCCTGGGCCGTCGACGTCAGCAGCGGTGTCGAGTCCGCACCCGGCCAGAAGTCCGCCGACAAGATCGACGCCTTCATGCGCGCCGTCCGCGAGGCCGACGCAAAATAATTGAAGTTTTTTGGCGACCAGCTTGCACACGCCAAAAATTTTCTCTATAATCTTTTTCTTCGCTGCTGACACGCAAAAACAACGCGACAGCAACGGATTGCAGGCGGTTAGCTCAGATGGTTAGAGCGCTACGTTGACATCGTAGAGGTCGTTGGTTCGATTCCAATACCGCCTACCAAGAATTCCTGCAGGTGCTGCCCGGCAGCACAAAAAAAGCCCGCTAAGTCTATGACGTAGCGGGCTTTTTTGCATTTTCGATGCCTCGGCGTGCCAAGCGGGAACAATCCGGACCACCGGACGTTTTCGGGTACAGAATGGGTACAGCCAAAGTTTTATTGGGTACGGCCTTTGGCGGCACACTCATCGAGGAAATCAGACCACCATTGCATCATCTGCGCGCGCTCGTCTAGGTACGCCGCGTGGTTGTATGCGCGGCGGACCTGGTTGCGCTCCTTGTGGGCCAGCTGTCTTTCAATAGCATCCTCGCGCGCAACGTTCCGCTCATTGAGGATTGTCGACGCCAGACCGCGAAATCCGTGGCCGGTCTGCTTGTCCTCATATCCCATGATCTTGAGCGCCTTGTTGATCGTCTCTGAGCTCATGGGCGTGGTCGCTGGTCTTCGCATTCCGGGGAACATGAAGCGATGTCGGCCTGTGTATTGGGCTAGTTCATCGAACAGGTCCAGTACCTGACTGGAAAGGGGGATGATGTGCGGATCGCCCTTGAGCTTCGTCATGACAGTGCCTTTCATGCGGTGAGGCGGAATCAGCCAGACCCGCTCGGCGCGGTTCAACTCGCTCCATTCGCCCCATCGGAGTTCGTTGGTCCGAGGGAAGGTGCGCATCATGATCTGGATCGCGAGTCGAGTCTCTGGCCGCCCATGGTAATTCCTCACCCTCTCCAACAGCTCCGGCAACGTCGCAACGTCTACGTGCGGGAAATGTTCGACCGGCGGCTTTTCGTCCAGGAAGTCGATCAGGCCAGGCGTGACGTCAGCATGCACGCGGCCGGTGCCGACCGCGTAACGGAAAACGGAGCCAATTGAGCTCAGCACGCGCTCAGCCATGTCTCGCGCACCGCGAGCCTGGACAGCGAGCACCGCATCGAGCACCGCTTTGCCGCTGATGTTTCCGATACGGGTGCGGCCAAACCGCGGGTAGGCATTCGCCTTGAGGGAGTTCTCCATCCGCTCGTAGTACCCTTCGCTCCAGCCCCTACGACGCAGCGCAAGCCATTCCTCTGCCAAGGCCTGAAACGCATCCGCGGCGAGTCCATCCTCGCGCGGTTTCACGTTGGGCCTATCGGCGGGGTCGTCGCCCGCGGCGATTTTTGCCGCAGCTTCGGCGCGCATTCCGCGTGCGGCGGCCAGCGTCACCGCAGGGTAGCTGCCAAACGTCAGCGTGGACTCCTTGCCGGTCGAAGGGCGCATATACCGCATGCGCCAGGTTTTAGAGCCGTTGGGCTTCAGCAGCAAGTACAAGCCTCCGCCATCGGACAGCTTGTTCTTGCCGTCAGCGTTGAACGTGGCGCGCCGACAACGCACATCGGTTAGCGGCACAACGTATTTGGGCATCTGTCGGGTTCCCTTATTTGATGGTCGGGGCTTTGTAGCCGAGGGGATCGGCCAGCCAGTCGAGCACATCCTGACCACGCCAGGCCGTGCATGCGCCCGTGCGCTGCACTGGCTGGGGGGCGGTGCCGGCGTGGACGCGCTGGCGCCAAGTCTCGCGGGAATAGGGGATGCGGTCCGCAAAGTCATTCCAGCGATACAAGCCTTCGGGGCGGATCGCGTCTGCCGGAGCGCGGCCGGTGCGAATGCGGCCTTCTGCCGCTGCATTGGTAGTGTTCATGGGGGGGGGCTGTCAGGTGAGGGGAATGGGAAGAGGGGGGGGGCTGCCGCTGGGTGAGTCGCTACCCGCGCATGGCGGAAACTTGACCCGCGAAGGCGCGGGCGGGCGCGACAATATCGCGCGCCGTCCACCAGCTTCCGCGCTTCTTGGCGATACGCGTGTGAATGAGGCCGGAGTGAACAAAGGTCATGCGCAGCTCGCACCCGGTGGCCGAAACCAGGACGAACCCGGCGTCAGCGATGACGTAGCCCTCGAGCTGTTCATCGATGTGCCCGGCCAAAGCTGCGCGGACAGTTCGGCTGCTATCACGGTAAGTAATCGTCATGTGGGCGCGTGCTCCTCGCTTCCGTGATCCATTTCTTGTTGGGGCGGCGGACTGACCACACGGGAGCGATCACGCTCTTCCTGCCGCAGCCGAGCGGCCTGGACAGCGTCATGGGCGCTGAGCAGGTCGGCCAGTGCGCTGACCGGAACGTCGATTGTCTCGGGGGCTACGCGGCCCTCCCGCGCGTCGATCACCGCGGCACGATGATGATTGGTGAGCCCGGCCATAAACGCGTCCACTCCAGTGATGAGCGGTGCCACCACCTTTTTCGGCAGGGCTCGGCCGCGTATCGTGCCGGCGGTGACCCGGGCCTTGCCGCGCGCCTTCGCTTCCACCGCCTTGCCGGCGAGGTATTCGGCGGCGCCGTCGCCGTGCTGGCGCACACCATCGATCGCTACCTCGGCCGAGACTGTGCCGGCGCGCACCATGTCCTGAACGGCCGGAGGGGCGCACGCGAGAATGAGGTACGACTCGATGAGAGTGCGACTCTTGTGCGTGTGGCGCGCAATCTCGGCGACGTCCAGGCCCATTCGTAGGAACCTCAGGTAGCCGCGTGCTGCTTCCAGCGGCCGGAGCTTTGCGCTCTCGTTGCTCGTGTAGATCCGGGCATATCGGTCGATCTGATTGCCGGAGAAAGCCACGATCGAGACCCATTCGATCGGCGCGCCGCGCTGGATGGCAATGCCGTAGGCCGCGTGGCGGCGATGGCCGTCGACGAGCTCGACGCCGGACCCGTCCTGCTTCGCCACGACTTCCAGGGGTGGGAGCATGCCACCTGCCATGATGTAGTCGGCCAACTGGGCGATCCCGGCGTGATACTCGTCGTCGTGATCGCGGAGGTTGAATTCGGGCACGACGTGGATATCGCGGTAAAGCACTTTCATCGCGTCGGCGCGTTTGATCGTGCCGTCTCGAGTCATCGTCTTAAACGACGCAACGGTCGGTTGGGTCATGCTGACACCTGTTTGAGTGGGAAGGGGTACGATGGGGCCGACTACTGGAGGTGTCGGCAATGAAGAAAATCGTTTCGCCTGAGGACTTCGAGCGCATGCTGCGGAATGAGCACGTTCACCAAGGGATGGAGTGGGCGGGTGAACCGAAATTGCTGTGGGTGCCGGTTGACGACCGGCTGGCGCCCTTTTTCTTCGTGGAAGCCGAGGATCTTGAGGTCGCCGAGCGGATCGTTGGCGCGCTGGAGAAGGATTTCGCCACCGACCCCCCGTTCAAAGTCGGTTGCTGGCCGCAGGCGCGAAGCTGACGGGTCAATACGCTTGCGAGCTACCGCTGGGCCAGTTGGTCGAGATAGGGGTAGGCCGAAACCTCAGCGGTAACGGTGGGGCCATCGCGGTTCTGCCAGAGGCAGAGATAGGCCTGGGCATGGTGGTCGTACAGCAGGCGGCCGGACTTCCCGCAGGCCCTGGCGATGAGGGCTACGCGCCGTTCATCGTCTTTTGCGAAAAGCTGCCGATCCTTCACGCCGACAACGTTTCCCGCTGCGAAGGCGGCAGCGGTACAGACGAGCAGGGTCGCCGCGCCGGCAAGCGCGTTGAATCTGTGCATGATGGTTTTCCTTTTCGCCGATTGGCGAGGGGAGGGGAGTGGAGCGGGCTACGGGAATCGAACCCGTGTGGGCGGCTTGGAAGGCCGCAGCCTGACCACTCGGCCAAGCCCGCAGCGTGGGCGCTAGAGCGCGTCCCAAAAGTTGAAGAGGTCGATCAGTTCTTCGAAGAGCCTGGCGATCCATTGGGCCATCGTTACTCCTTAAGGCTTTAGCGCTGATCTTCGATCCCAGCTACCATGCACATCGGTCTAGTGAGGAGGGAAGGACGATGGAGAGCGAGCGGTTGTCTTGCCGCGCGATTGCAGAAATCTTTGGCGTCGCATTAGTTGTCGGAATCTTCGTACGGAATTACCCGACCCAGCCGGGCGACTGGGCGGGGTGGGTTCAGGCGTTCGGCTCAATTGGCGCACTGCGCGTCGCCATTTGGGTGTTTGAACGCCAGCGCGATGCAGATACGAAGAAAGCGGCCCTCGCTGAAATCGCCCAACAGCGAAACTTTTTGCTGGGAGTTAAAGCTGAGTTATCGGTAAACCTACAGCAGTACATGTCCTTGGTCGGGCGAACTGTCGAGAGTCAGCCGACTGGCGTGATAGCGATTCAATGGCCGACACCAGAAAAGCCCTTTCGCGTCTATGAGTCGACAGCGCACCTTCTTGGGACGCTGAATGATGATGACGTCCGCCGACGCGTGATTACCGCGTACAGTCTCTCTAGCGGTCTGTTGGAGACGTGGAACATGCACAATGAGTTGTCCCGTCGCTATGAAGAGCTCGATGAGGATGACCGGACGATGCGCAGCGTAGACTCTGCGAAGCGGAAAACGTCTCACTACCGAATTCTGTATCGCTACAGTGATGTACTCAGGAAGTATCAAACGCACGCTGAAGAGGGCCTGCGTGAAGCCATTGACGCGATCGAAGGGTGGGAGCAGCGTCACGTGGGCCTTTAGGGTGCGGTGTGCGGAGAGGATTTCGATCGCTCGGCCGTGTTGAAGAGATAGTCCAGGATTGACTACGTATAAACTCGCGCATAGGATTACAAAAAGTTTCAGAACGACCTTGTCCTCTTCTCGTCTCCACTGCCTATGCCTCGAATTACGGATAGCGAGCTCCTGTTGGTATCAAAATCCACTCAGGATGTTCTGAAAGCGTTCGCCCGCGGAGTAGAACTATCCGCGCGATCTGGAAAGTCGATTGCGGCGCTACAGATGAAAGTTGCGGAAGATCGGCTGCGGTTAGCAAGCCTTCATCTAAAGCAGGCGGCCGTTGCGGCAAGGGCGACGCAACCTCAGTATCGAGCCACAGTAAGTCGTGCGTACTATGCGATGTACCATGCAGCGCGCGCGGCAACTTACTTGTCCTATGGCGGCGACGACCATGAGAAGCATTCGGACCTTCCTGTAAAGTTCCCAGCCGATTTTCCTGACAGTGAGTTTTGGAGAAATCGGTTGAAGCTAGCGAGACTGGATCGAAACCGTGCGGACTACGACCCATATCCTAACGGCGACCTTAGCTTCAAGCACTCTGCGAAGGAGTGGCTCCAGGACGCCCGCGTTCTTGTGAAGAAGACCAGGGCTTACTTAGGTTCAAAGATTTAGGATTTGTGAGCTATGACAGCAGAAGACAGCACGAGAAGGCTGATTGACGAAGAGCTGCAACGCGCCGGCGTTCGGCCGGTGTCAGTACAGATCCGCACGTTTCCTGGAGAGGTGATCGCGATAATCGAAGTCGACAAGGACTACGAGGTCGCGTTAGCTGTAGCCGGACAAATAGATGAGAAGCTAGAGAACGGTTTCGTGACGGTACGGCAGACCAAACAGTCTGCTCCTCGCGCCGCGACGAAAGTATCTGGAGTTCATGATGGTCGCATCCCTGACCTGATTCGGCTCCTGAATGCTCGATCCCGCACCTCCGAAACTCAGCCTAGCTTGCGGTATATCGTGGACGCTGCTGAGCGCTTGAGTCTGGCCAGGTCACCGCGCCATCACCTCATTTTCGGACGGCGGGGGGTGGGGAAAACCGCGCTGCTCCTGGAGGCAAAACGCGTGCTCGAAGTTGAGGGAGCGCATGTTTTGTGGGTGAATATGCAATCATTGCGTGCGCTAGGGGCAACCCATGCGTTTCTAACGGTGGCGCTACGGGTATGTGACGTGCTTCTCGGCGGGTATGGAGCACGTTCTGAAGTCTCCCCTGCAATTGAATCGGTCAAACAGCTTCGCGGGCAGATTGAACAATGGTTTCAGCCATCTAGCGCTTCCCCCGGCGATGTAGCCATACTGGTGCCTCAGCTCCAGCAAGCGTGCGCGAGATTTTGCGTGCGGTCGAGTCCACTCTACATATTCTTAGACGATATCCATTACCTGCAAAGCGGAGATGTGCCGAAGTTTTTAGACCTGCTTCATGGCGTCACGCGTGACAACCCCGTGTGGCTCAAGGTGGCGGGGATCCAGCATCAGACGCGGTGGTTTATTCCTGATCCTCCCACCGGCCTGCAAACTGGGCACGATGCAACGATCATCAATTTGGATGTCACCCTAGAAGAGCCCGAAAAGGCAAAGATTTTTCTAGAACAGGTTCTGAGAGGATATATTGAGGAAACGGGCGCGACGCCTCTAAGTAACGTCGTAAGTGCTGCGGCACTGGATCGTTTGGTGCTGGCATCGGGAGGGGTGCCTCGTGACTTCTTAACGCTTTGCGCAGCATCCTTGCAGACAGCACGTCAGCGGGTCAACGCGAAGACTGTTGGCGTGCAAGATGTGAACAATGCCGCTGGGCTCGTTAGCCAGACAAAACAACAAGAACTCGAGGATGATGCCGCAGCGACTTCCGGGCGATCTGCGGTTCTTGTCGCGTCTTTGAATGTGGTGCGCGAATTCTTGCTTACTGAGGAACAGATCACCTTCTTCCGCATTGAGTTTCGGGACAAGGAGACACATCAACCGGAGTACCGGGCATTGCAGGCTTTAGCGGACCTGCGGATGATTCACTTGATTAACGCTAGCCTGTCGGATAACCATCAAGCTGGCCAGCGGTCGGAGGTCTATCTCCTAGATTTAAGTCAGTACTCGGGTTCTCGACTGAAGCAAAATCTTTCGGTGCTTGACTTCGAAAAGGGGCATATCGTGCTGAAAAGAACGAGAAGTTCCGAGCCTTCACGAGTTGGCGATTCGGTCCTAAAGCTGGTATCGCTCTTGCGTCGAGCTCCGCTTTTCAGCCTTGCCAAACTGACCGAGTCCATTGATGAGATGGAGCACTGACTGGTTGATCTAAACCTGCGTGTGGCTCAGCACGAGTGGCAGCACGAAGAGCTTGGGCGTGCCGGGGTTATCGTCGCCACGCCCGGCTGGGCGTTGCCTGCGCTGTGGGCGCGGGCACGCAGGGTCCTTGGACGCGCTTGCGCCAGGTTGTCCTGTTTCGCCCTTCCTCCTTCTCGGGGGCGGGCGGTCTCAGTTGTTAAAGAGCAGTTGATGGGGTGAATATTAAGCATATCGCTTATGAAAAGCAAGCGTTTCGCTTAAATTTATAAAGCGAAACGCTTGTTGTACGAGTTAGGGCAAAAAAAAGCCGCCCGGCATGGGGCGGCGGTCTAGGGCTGGGGGATGTGCAGCCTACGGCTCTATGAGCTGGCTCGGCGGCACCACGGCGCATATCGGATGCACGCTGACAAGGGCCGATCCAGGGATGCTCATTCGGACCTCGCCGTTCACCGACATGACTTCAATGTCTCGAGTTCGGGGATGATGAAACAGCAATTCTTTCGCCATCTTCCTTCCGTCTTCTAGCTGAAGCACCACGTACTCGCCAGGCGTGGGAGTGCCGCTCGGCTCCACAACGATGTACCAGCCATTCCGAATCGCTGGCTTCATGCTATCTCCGCGAACCTTCAGCACGTAGGCATTCGGATCCTTGGATTTGTAGCGGATGTAGCCATCGCCGTGGCCGGCAGGGTACTCCAGCATCTCGTAAAAGCCGTTTTCGCCCAGTTGGGCGGTCCCTATGACGGGAATCATGCGGTCTGCTTGGTAAGGGCCGATGTACGCCACGCCATCGCTCTCTGTCCCAACCGCGAGCCCTCCTCCCTTCATGAGGGTCGCCGCGATTTCGCCGAAGCCTTTTCCTACCAAATCTGTGAGCGCCCCTTCGGGCAGCCGAAGAGCTGCGGCGATCAACTTCAAAGATCCACCCGGCACGCTCTCGTCCTTCTCGATCGCCTCAATCTCGCGCGCAGATAAGTTTGCGGCATCGCCGAGATTCTCGACAGTCATTCCCCGAAGCATGCGCAGGGTCTGGATCACAAAGCCAATCCGACCGGCATGCCCCTCTCCCAAGGCAGCTTCCGCTTGGCGCGCGTGTTCGGTGTCCATCCAGCCCGCTGGCTTCGCCATGCCGGCCTCCAGCTTGCGTGCGGCTGCTGTCCCCAAGTTGCGAGCCTTCCCGGTTTTTCTATCTACAGCGCGGCTCCGGATCTGACTCAAATATACGGGCGACAGGCCGGCGCGCTCGGCCAAACGCTCAGCGGTACCGGCCTCCGAGACCAGGTGCTCTAGATTCTCAAGGCGAATTTCTGCAACGGCTTTCATGAGGGCATTTGATAGCAAATCGCTAAACAGAGGCATGAGCGATTCGCTTGACTGTTATTAAGCGATTCGCTAAAGTTCGCTTCATCTTTATGAGGCGCTATGAACCTATCTGAATATCTTGGCGCGCAGCGCGGGCGCCAATCTCGGCTGGCGGTGGCCATTCGATGTCACTCGGTGCAGATATACCAATGGGCCAACGGGGTAAGGCAGGTGCCGATCGGGCGTTGCCTGGAGATTGAGCGCGCAACCGAAGGCGCGGTATCGCGCCGCGACCTCCGCCCCGACGACTGGCAGCGCATCTGGCCCGAGCTGGCCACGGTCAACGCGTCGGCCGACGACCAGGCAAACGCATGATGAAACCTTCAATCCGGCGCGGCCAAACTGATCTTGCAGGCGGGGCATTCGAGGTGATAGGACCCCGCGCCGACGCGGAACCTACGTTGCAGCACGACCTTGTGCTTTCCCCCGCCATCGAAGCACTGCTGGCAGATGTAGTGATCCGGCTCCGGGAGAGTTGGATCAGCGGCCCCGCCCAGTGCTGGGGTGCCATTCACCCGATATGCAAACTGGCCGTTGGGCAGTCTGAAAAGCGAGTAGCGGTCGCGCTCTGCGAGGGCTTCTCGCAATTCTCGCAATTCTTGTGCGGTCTCGAAGTGCTCCTGTTGCAGCGCGAGAAGGGCAGCGCTGAGTTCGAACAGACGCTGCTGAGCGTCGAGAAGCTGTTCGTTCATGGCCCCAACTATTTCCTGCGCCTTGGCATCGTCCCGGAGGGCAACCGCGCCCCTGCCGAGAGAGATGGCGGCGTTGATCGAAGTGAGAGCAGTGCCGACGAGCGACAGGTCCATGCGTCTTCCTTGGAATTGGGAGTAGGTGACGAAAACGCCACTGATTCTACGGCTACCAAGGTGCAGATTGGTCCGATTGATGTGAGTTGAGTCCATAGCCGAATGCTAGGACTGGGCTTCAGAAATAAATACGTTCAGGGACAAAGCAAATGAACATCATCACCGCGGCGGACTTGACCGTGCATGAGTACAAGGGCGGCAGCGAGTCGCTGGGGCCGCTGGTCGGAATCTCGGCTGCCGTCCTGCGCAACAAGGTCAACCCGAACAACACCACTCACCACCTGAGCCTGTCCGAAGCGGACCGGCTCATGCGCATGACCGACGATCACCGCATCCTCGCGGCCCTTGCGCACTCGCACGGATTCTTGCTGGTGAAGGCGCCTACGACCTGCCGCGGGGAAACCGACATGTCGGTCCTGGAGCAAGTTGTTGGCTTCATGGTTGCCAGCGGCGCCTACGGCCAGGAGATCCACAAGGCGCTCTCGGATGGGGGCGTGGACAGCGCTGAGCTGGCACGCATCCGTGAGGCCGGTGCAGGCGTCATGACGGCCGTGGGCCAGATCAACACGCGGCTCGAAGGGATGGCCGAACAATGACGCGCGCTGGACTATTTGACCGGAAGGGTGGGGCGCTCGCTCGTTTGGCTGGGCAGCTCTGCACGCGGACCGACTTTCAGCGATGGGTTGAGTCCGTCGCGGGCGGCACGCCTTGCGGCGTGTCTGGCGCGGGCAATGCGGCGGATTACGTGCGCCGCGTCTGCGGCGTCTCCAGCCGAGCTGAGTTGGACCACCGCCCGGCTGCAGCTGCAGCTTTCCACGAGAAGGTTCGCCGGCCGTTCCTCGCACATGTGGATGCGAAGCAAACCGCCTGGGCTACGGACCGCGCTCCGCGTGCGCGTGTCCTGTATTGCGGGTTCGAGCTGAATGCGGATGGCAACCAGGCCGCGCGCGGCTTGATCCTGAACGCGCGCCATGGGATCGGTCTTCATGAGCTGGGCAAGACCTTGGAGGCCTACATGGTGCCGGTTGAACCCTGGAAGGGCGTCAAGGCAGAGCAGGCCGCTCGCGCCGCCGCCGAGGATGCGTTGTGGCGTGCTGAGCAGGCTGGCGTATTGCGCAAGAGCCATCGCGGCATGACCGGCGCGCAGGTGTGGAAGCGCGTGAAATGAAGCGGAGCCCGATGAAGCGCGGCAAGCCGCTCGAGCGCAAGACCCCGATGGCGCCGCCGCGGGCCGCGATGAAGGCGCGCCGCTCAGGCAAGCGCAAGACCAAGACCGTTTACCGCAACCACTCGCTGCTGGGCATGGCAGAAGGCGAGAAGTGCCTCTTGCGCGTTCCCAGCTGGTGCCAGGGCGGGACGGAGACCACCGTGGCGTGCCATTCCAACCAGGCGCGCCATGGCAAGGGCGGCTGGCTGAAGGCGCACGACTGGGCCATCGCCTTCGGTTGCTACGGCTGCCACACCTATCTGGACCAATCGACAGCGCCCGCCGAAGACAAGGCGGCCGCGTTCGACCTGGGCCTTTCACGAACCCGTCTGCGGTTGATCGAGCTGGGCGCCTGGCCCGCCGAAGCCGAGACGGCCTATCAACAGATGTACGGAGAGTCGCCATGAGCGTACAGGCGATGACATGGGCATTGGGGCAGCAGGTAGTGACGGAAGCTTCCGCACGCCATGTGCTTCTGTGCCTCGCCAACTATGCAGGGCCGGACGGGAAGGGGGCCTTTCCCTCTGTCGCGACCCTGTGCACTGACACGGGCCTTTCGGCGCGCACGGTGCAGAGCAAGCTTCGAGAGCTGGAGAAGCAGGGGATCATCAGCCGCGGGAACCAGCAGCTGGTCAGCGCCTACATTCGTCGTGCCGATCAGCGTCCGGTCTGCTACGACATCGATCTGTCACGGGGTGCAATGGCTGCACCCCGCGTGGAACATTCCGGGGGCGTTGAACGGGGTGCGATGGCTGCACCCCGTGTCGAACGGGGTGCAAATGACGACGCCACGGGGTGCAATCTACGACACGACGGGGTGCAAATGACGACCGAACGGGGTGCAGCAGCTGCACCCGATCCGTCAATGAACCATAAAGGAACCGTTAAAGAACAAAAGAGCGCGCGCAAGCGCTCGCCGGGATTCGATCCGCTGTCGATCGAGTTGCCGGGCTGGCTGGATGCCGACGACTGGGCCGATTGGGTGAAACACCGCGTCGAGCTTCGCAAGCCGATCACCGAGCTGGCTGCCCGTGAGCAGCTGCGGAGGCTGGCCGAGCTGCGCCAGGCTGGGCACGGACCGCGTGAGGTGATCCGCCACAGCATCGCAGCCGGATGGCAAGGCCTGTTCGCTCCGAACGGCATGCAGGCCACGGGCGGGGGCGCCAAGCGCTTCAACCCTTCCGCGTTCATCAACGGAAACAGCCGAGGAGGGAGCTATGACGAATCTCGCACGATCGACGTATGACATGGCCGCATGGTTTGCGCCCGTACCGAAGCTCGACAACGTCTCGCTCATCGTGCACCTCTGGAATCGCTTCAACGCGATGTATCCGGGGAAGTGGACGAAGGAGTTCACGGAGGAGAAGAGCATCACGGGGTGGCTGGAAGGCTGGGCAGAAGCGTTTGTCGAAGATGGACTCACGCCCAACGACGTAGCGACGGGGCTGAGGGCATGCCGTCGCGTTTACGACTGGCCGCCCTCGCTTTCCGAGTTCATGAAGCTGTGCCGGCCTTTCCTGATTCCGGAGAACGCCTTTCATGACGCAGTGCGCGGACTCGCCGCGCGGAAGCGGGGAGAGACCGGGCATTGGGCTCATCCCGCGATCTACTGGGCAACGGTGCGCATTGGCCGTCACGACATGGAGAACTGCGGCTATGCGGTGCTCAGGACGCGTTGGGAGTCGGCACTTTCGGAGGAGCTGTCTCGCGGCACCTGGGAGCCCGTGCCGGCGCCTGTGGCGGCGCTGCCTGCGCCTGACAAGACGGCTGTGACGGCGGAGCAGGCCGAGCGGGCTTTGAAGAAGCTCACCAGCGCTGCTGGCGCAGTCATTGGCGACCAGGGACGAGATCCGAAGCGGGGAGCAAAGCGCATCCTGGCGGAGATGGGCAGGAAGGGCGGTCGGCGCTACTCGCCTACCGTGGTGGCAATGGCGCGTCGCGCCATCGAACAATCGAACCCGGGGGCGTAGTGGGCCTGATGCAACGACAAAAGGGCGCTGCTTTCGAGCGCACTGTATCCAACATGCTCACGGAGGCGACCGGCACTACCTGGCGTCGGCGTGTCCGCAACCAAGCGAACGATAGCGACGTGATCGCCGACAACCCTGCGTACGCTCGAATCAGCATCGAGTGCAAGCATGCCAACACTCTGGCGCTGCCCGCGTGGTGGCGTCAAGCGCAAGCGCAGGCGGGGGCGCACGGCCTGCCCGTGCTCATCTTTCGCAAGACTGGGGGCCCGATCCGCGTGATGGTCGACGCACACCACATCAACAGCAGCCACTGGCCCGTTCTGGGCCGACACACGATCACGCTCGAATGGGAGCCCGCCATGCAATGGCTGCGCGAAAAGCTGCCCACGACCAGCAATTGCCCGGGGATTATCTGATGAACGCCACTCTTTCTATTGACATGCCGCGCCGCGCAGCGCGGGCGGTGCTGCGGCCGGCGCCCGAACCTCTGTTTCGAAGCGCACACGACGCGCTCGTGTTTGCCTTCAACTTCTCGCGGCAGCAGTACGATCGGCCGTTGATGAACCGTGTGGCCGCAGGGCCGCAGTCGTCTAGTGGCCTGGGCCTCTCGGGGTTGGACGGCGCGGGGCAGGCGGCGATGACGTTGGCCGAGCTGGGGCGTCTTTCACCCCTCGATCAGGCATTGCTCATTGCAGGCAAAGCGCCTCAGTCCGAGCCTTGCGGTTGCGGTGTGGCTTGCTGCTCGGGTCACAAGACCAATGGCGAATGGCTCGACGCTATCTCCGTTGTGACCACCGCGGCGATCGCTGGAGCTCTGTCGGGCTGCATCGTCAACCGTAGGCTCTGCGCCGGCTTGGTACAGAAGCACTTCGGGGCGAAGGTGTCTTTGATCGAGCTGGCGGAGCTGTGCCAGGTGGACCGACATACGGCGGGCACTCACAACGGCAGGATCAAGCGGTGGCTCTTCGGCGATGGCATGGGCGTGTTCAACCAGGCAATCAACGAACTGGAGCGCAGGCTGCTTGCATCAGGCGTAGTCGGCGACAAAGAAAGTTGTTGACCATACGCCAAAACATGGCGAGAATCCTGCCTTAACGGATACGGTGCATTATTGTGTCCAGCAAACCCGCCTGGCAAACGCAGGCGGGTTTTTTTATGCTCGACCAACTTGGGACCCGGTCGGGCGTCGTCCGAAGTACGGGCGAATGGTATCGAAAATCGGCAGCAATTTCCGTTCATTCGCGCGTTCCATCATGGTGATCTTCGTCAGTTCTTGGAAATTGACCGGCGCAAGAAAGTCTTCAGCGATCGAAAGAAATTCCCGCACTTCCGCAAACTTCGCAGGCATTCGCTGAACCGCGGACGATAACTCAGTTAGCTCCCGTCCTTTTACGTCTTCCACGTTCTTGATCCTCGCCACGGCATTCACCTTGCCCCGGAGGTCTGCATCTACGATGTTTGCTATTCGGGCAAACGTCTCTAGCGCTTGGACGCCGCGGACCTGCCCGACTACCTCGTTCACAAACCTAACTTTAGGGTTGCCGCTTATCTCCCTTTCGCGTTCAGACAACTGCCGTGGGCGCTTAATGGTGCCTCCTTCCCGGATGAGATTCCTGATCAAAGGCTCTGCACTCGCTTCCTGTCGGAACTCTTGACGGATAGCTTTGATAGGCGAGTAGACAAGCTTCAGCTCGCTCTCGAGTTTGTAAATGATGTCGAGAGATTCAGCGGCTTTCGATTGAAGGTCCGCCAGGGTTTGTTGTTTTTGAGCTTGCGCGAGGGTTGCATCAAACCGCTTAGCAAGCTCCACGAACTCCGCTCCGAGTTTGCGACGTCCGCAGACGTTGCCACAGACGGTTTCCCTTCCCGACTTGTCGGCTATCAAAAAACCCTTTTGATGGGGTTGATTGCAGCCATTAAGTCCGCAATGAAATGGCGGATTCGCAGGGACTCGGTACGCGCCGATGATATTAGAGAGCTCTCCGTCAGCTATCTGAAGAGCGGCACAGAAGCGTGGCCGATCCTCGATCTCCTTCACAGTTTGGAACCACAGATAGTCCGTGCGAGCAGTAAGGACGTTTCCATCGAAGTCGCGCTGAAATGCACCTGCCATGGGTACCTCGGTCAGAACGGTAGGAATTTGTAACGATAGCAGATGTGATTCCCTCGCTCGTTTCTCCATGCCCAAAATCGCCACGCTCAAGTCCGTCATCCCTACTTTGCGTCCGCAACTACGCGAACTGCAGACAGCCTCTTGGCGAGCGCATCGCCACACTGCTGCTCAACGAGGCTACGGCTACCGATGGCAGAAGGCCCGCGCCGCGTTCCTTTTGGCGAACCCTCTTTGCCGGTACTGCATCCGAGCGGGGCGGACCACGCCGGCTTCGGTCGTGGACCATATAGAAAGGCACGAAGGCGACGCGCAGCTGTTCTGGGATCGCGCGAATTGGCAGCCCCTCTGCAAGACCTGCCACGACGGCCTGAAGGCCCGCCAGGAGGCGCAGGAGGCCGCCGGCAGGGTCGGCTAGGGGGTGGGGGGGTAGGGAACCCCCACCCCCCAGGGGGTCTAGACCGACCGTTCCCTCACGCGCAGAAAATTTCCCGCTTTCGGGATTTGTTAACCGAGGTTGTTAATGGCATTAACCGACAAAAAACGCCGCTTCGTGCAGGCGTTGCAGTCGGGCCTGTCCGGTGCGAAAGCCGCTATCCACGCGGGTTACAGCGAAAAAGGGGCGGCCGTTGCAGCGTCCCGCCTGATGAAGGACAAGGATGTAGTTGCAGCCCTCGGGCGTGTTAACGAGGTTAACAAACTGAAGGAGCAGGCTGCGGCCGAAGGGCGCTCTGTTGAACTGCCCGATTTGGGCAAGCTGTACTCCGATCCGCTGGAGTTCTTGAAGGCGGTTGCGAACGACCCTGAGCAGGATATGAAGCTGCGGGTTGATGCCGCGAAAGCCTGGGTGCCCTATGTGCACGGAAAGATTGGCGAGCAAGGAAAGAAAGACGCGAAAAAGCAGGCTGCGAAGGCCGCAACAGGTGGGCGATTTGCGCCGTCGTCGCCGCCGACACATTTGCGCGTTGTCGGAAAAGGGTAAGCGATGACGGCAACGACGGCATGTGTTGATTGGGCGGATCGACTGGTTGCGCGGAAGTCGATCATTCCGCCGCCCATCTACGCCGACCAGGCGGAGTACGCCCTGGGGATATTCAAGCAGCTGAAAGTCGTAGATCTGCCGAAAGTCTATGACGAGGCTATTGACGAGTGGCGTCCGCCGACGTTCGGTGAGTGTTCGGAAGAATGGGTGTTCGACTTTGTGCGAGCCATCTTTGGGGCTTATGACGCGGAGACGGGGCGGCAGTTGATCCGAGAGTACGGGCTGCTGATCAGCAAGAAGAACACGAAATCCACGATTGCCGCGGGCACCATGCTCACGGCTCTCATCATGTGTTGGCGCGAGGAGGAGGAGCATCTGATCCTGGCGCCGACGAAGGAAGTTGCCGACAACAGCTTCAAGCCTGCGGCAGCGATGGTGCGCGCCGACGAGGAACTGTCGGATATGTTTCACATTCAGGAGCACGTACGCACTATCACTCATCGGGGTAACCGGAACTGCCTGAAGGTGGTGGCGGCGGACACCGATACGGTGTCCGGAAAAAAGGCGGGACGTGTCCTTGTGGACGAGCTGTGGGTATTCGGAAAACGCCCGAATGCAGCGGCAATGTTCCTCGAAGCCTTGGGCGGGCAGCCCTCGCGCGACGAAGGCTGGGTGATCTACCTCACTACTCAGAGTGACGAACCGCCGGCTGGCGTGTTCAAGGAAAAGCTCACCTACTGGCGCGATGTGCGCGACGGCAAGGTGGATGACTCCAAGACGCTTCCGATCCTATTCGAGTTCCCGCGGGCAATGCTCGAGGAGAAGCAGTATCTCGATCCTGCCAACTTCTACATCACGAACCCCAACCTGGGTAAATCCGTAAACGCTGAATGGCTCTCGGACCAGCTCAAGCTGATGCGTGCGCGCACGGATGGAGCGTTCCAGCAGTTCTTGGCAAAGCATCTGAACGTCGAGATTGGGTTGAATCTGCGCGCCGGCCGTTGGGTCGGATCCGAATTCTGGATTGGCGCCGCATTGGGAGAGCCAACGACATTAGAGGAGCTGCTAGATCGATGCGAGGTGGCAGTCTCCGGCATCGACGGCGGCGGTCTGGATGACTTGCTCGGGCTTGCCGTTGGCGGGCGCGAGCGCAGAACAAGACGCTGGCTGCACTGGGGGCGGGCGTGGGCACACTCCATTGCTCTGGAGCGGCGCAAGGAGATTGCGCCTCGACTGCGCGACTTCGAGCGCGATGGGGACCTTGTGATCGTGCAACAGCCAGGCGAGGACGTGTGGGAGGTGGCCGAGATCCTCTGCCAGGTACGCAGGTCGGGCCTTATGCCAGAGAAGATGGCAGTCGGAGTGGACGCCTCCGGAATTGGCGACATCGTGACGGAGCTGACGTCGCCCGACCGCGGGTTCCTCCCGGACGAGATTATTGCCATCTCGCAGGGGTGGCGCCTCAATGGCGCCATCAAGACGGCGGAGCGCAAACTCGCGGGCGGCGATTTGCTGCACTGCGGCCAAGCCCTGATGGCGTGGTGTGTATCTAACGCGATGACCGCCCAGGCAGGAAACGCCGTTTACGTCTCTAAGGCGGTGAGCGGCACCGCGAAGATCGACCCCTTGATGGCATTCTTCAACATGGTTTCTCTGCTCAACCTCAATCCGGTGGCGGCTCGGCGCAAGAGCATTTATGACGAGGGGGTAGGGTTATGAGCCGTTTGGAGCTGCTGGCCGGCGTGGTGGGCGTACTGGGCTTCGCTGCGTTGCTGGTCGGCGTGGCGATGATTTACATCCCGGCGGCGTACATCGTTGGTGGCGTCGGATTGATGGCCTGGGCGTGGCGGGCGGAATGGGCCGCGCAGGTGCGCATCGAGCAGGCCCACAGGCCAGCGGAAGGAGGGTAGACGTGGGATTGTTCTTCTACAAAGAGGCTGCAGCAAAGCAGACCCTTGGCAGTGGCGTCGGGTGGTCGCCCGGATTCATCGGTGGGCGGCGGTCGGCGTCGGGCGAACGCGTGAACGAACGTACCGCTCTGGCGCTGCCGATGATGCAAACCTGCGTCACGCTGCTGGCCGAAAGCATGGCGCAGCTGCCGCTGGAAATGTTCCGCCGCGTTGGCGAGGACAGCCGAAAGGCTGCCCGGGATCATCCTCTCTACGACGTTCTGAAGTACAGGCCGAACCCGTGGCAGACCCCGTTTGATCGGATGGAGCTTGCCCAAGGACATGCAGGGCTGCGTGGCAACGCCTTCACCTACATCGACCGCGACGGGCGTGGCCGCATTCAGAATCTCTACCCGCTGAGCAGCGACAACGTTTCTGTGTTGATCGGCGCTGACAGACGGCCGTTTTACAAAGTGGGATCCCAAGCGGCCCTGAGCCAAGAGCATATCCACCACGTCCGGTGGTTTTCCGTGGACGGCTACACCGGACTCTCCCCGGTAATGCTGCATGCCGACAGCATCGGCCACACCCAGGCGCTGAGCGAGTATGCCAGCAAGTCGTTCCGGCATGGGACTGCGCTTTCGGGTGTGCTGGAGCGGCCAAAGGAGGCGCCCGCCATCGAAAGCCAGGCAGGCGTTGACCGCATCACAGAAGACTGGATGTCAAAGTTCGGGGGCGCCGCGAACGCGGGCAAGGTGGCGTTGCTGCAAGAAGGCATGACATTCAAGCCGCTCGTGCCGAACAACGTCGACGCCGACCTTGTCGCGGCGTTGAACCTGACAGACCTGAGCATGGCTCGAATCTACAAGGTGCCTTTGCCGATGACTGGCAGCATGGAAGGGGCAACTTACAACAACGTCGAGAACCTCCAGATTCAGTACGTTATCTACTGCCTCATGCCATGGGTCCGCCGCCACGAGCAGGCCATGATGCGCGACTTGCTCTCTGGCGCAGAGCGGCGCGAGTACTACATCGAGTTCAACGTCGCCGGCTTACTCCGCGGCAACACCGCCGCGCGATATGCGGCTTACGCGGTGGGGCGTCAGTGGGGCTGGCTTTCGATCAACGACATTCGACGCCTGGAGAACCTTCCACCGGTTCCTGGTGGGGACGTATATCTGCATCCGCTCAACATGGTGGACGCGACGAAGCCGATCCCAGCGCAGGGAGGGGCTGATCCGAAAGCGGTCGAAGAGATCGCAAAGGTACTTTCGTGAAGAACTATCACCGCTTGGCAAGCATGATCTTTAATCAGCCGATGGCTGTGACCGATCAAATGCTGGATCTGGGCGTGGCCTGGGCAAACCGGGCCATGAACCTAAACATCATCAATCTGCCCTCCGCGCGGCTGGCAGAGCCGCAGAGCTACTACGACGATTCCGAGCCCCGGGCGGAAACGCCTGGCGAGCGTCGCCGCCGTGCCGCGAGCGAGACGGGAGTGTATGTGTTGCCGGTTCACGGGCTGTTGGTTTCGCGGGAAGCGCACTTGCAGATGTGCGAAACGATGACCAGCTACGAGGATATCCGCACATCGTTCCGCGCGGCTATCGCCGATCCTGCAGTGAGCCATATCGTGATGGACGTGGACAGTCCCGGAGGCAGCGCGCTGGGCTGCGGGGAGCTGGCAGAAGAAATCTACGCAGCTCGGTCGATCAAGCCCATTACCGCGATTGCCAATTTCAGCGCTTACTCTGCCGCCTACTGGATCGCAAGCGCAGCTTCGACGCTGATCGTGAGCCAGACGTCCGGGGTCGGTTCTATCGGAGTGATCGCGCGCCACCTCGACCTGAGCGCAAAGCTCCAGGCGGAAGGCGTCAAGATTACCCCCGTGTTCGCTGGCGCGCGCAAGAATGATCTGAACTCCGCTGAGCCGGCCAGCGTGGAGGCCCTGGGCTTCCTGCACGGGATGGTGCAGGACATGTACGAGCAGTTCACCGAGGCTGTGGCACGCAACCGAGGGCAATCTGTAGCGACCATCCGAGAAACCGAGGCGGGCGTGTTTTTCGGCAAGAAAGCCGTCGCCCATGGACTGGCCGATCAGGTCGAGACGCCCCAGGTGGCGGTAGATCGGATAGCCGCCGATGCCCACGCCACGCGCCGTTCCGTATCGCATCGAAGCGTCTCGGCGCGAGCAGTCGCCGCGGACACTCAAAACAAACTTTGACCGCGTTCGCGGGAGAAACAAACCAGCCGCCTAAGGGCGGCTTTTTATTTGGAGTCGCATTACATGAAGATCCATGAAATCCGCAGCGAACGCGCCAAGGTCAACGACCAGATTCAGGCGCTGGCAAAGGTGGAGGCCGAGGGCGGCCAGCTGAGCGTCGAGCAGCTCGCGCAGTTCGATGCACTGCAGACGCAGTTCGAGGCGTTCACCAAGCAGATCGAACGGGCAGAGGCCGCCGACCGCGCGGCCGCCTCGACCGCGCAGCCGGCACAAGGCCTGGAGGCGCTCGGCGCCAGCCGCACCGTGCCCGTTCAACCGCGCACGCCCGACGTGCCCGGCGCCCAGGTCGCGCAGATGGTTCGCGTGCTGGCTGCGTCCCGTGGCGACAATCGCGCCGCGGCCCAGCTCGCGTTGGATCGCGGCTACGGCGAGCATGTCGCCGCCTCCCTCAATACCCTGGACCCCGCGGCGGGCGGTGTGCTCGTCCCGACCAATCTTTCGTCCGAGGTGATCGAGCTTCTGCGGCCGAAGGCGGTGGTGCGCAAGCTGGGCGCGCAGCCCATGCCGCTCGTCAACGGCAACCTGACCATTCCGCGCCTGCGTGGCGGCGCCCAGGTGGGTTACATCGGTAGCGACACCGATATCCCGACGACCGGCGCCAGCTTCGATGACCTGAAGCTGAAGTCGAAGAAGATGGCCGCTATCGTCCCCATCAGCAATGACTTGCTGGCCTATTCCGGCAGCAATCCGAATGTGGACCGTCTGATCGTGAATGACCTCACCAACGCGGTGGCCGCGCGCGAGGACAAGGCGTTCATCCGTGACAACGGGGCCGGCGACCTGCCGAAGGGGATGCGCTTCTGGGCATTGCCCACCAACGTGATCCCGGCGCCCAGCCTCGCTTCGGTGTCCGATGCGGTGGAGCGGCTTCGTATCGTCGACACGGCACTCAACAGCATGATTCTGCTGCTGGAAATGGCGGACGCGAACCTGATCCAGCCTGGCTGGGTCATGTCGCCGCGCACGCTGCGCTTCCTGGGCAGCCTGCGCGATGGCAATGGCAACAAGGCCTATCCTGAAATCGACAACGGCCAGCTCAAAGGCTACCCGGTGGGCAAGACCACGCAGGTGCCGGTGAACCTCGGCGCCAACGGTAACGAGTCCGAGGTCTACTTCGCCGACTTCAACGATATGTTCATCGGGGAAGATGAGCAGTTCGCTCTGGCGTACAGCAGCGAGGCGACCTACAAGGACGCCGAAGGCGAGATCGTCTCCGCGTTCCAGCGTGACCAGACCCTGGTGCGCGTGATCTGCAAGCACGACTTCGGGCCGCGCCACGTCGAGTCGATCGCTGTGCTCGATAAGGTTGCCTGGGGCGCCTAAACCTAGGCGCGCCGGCCTCAACCCGGTGCGCTTCACTATCGCAACTAACAGGTGAGTTCATGGCAAAGAAGCACGTTATCAAGTTCATCAAAGCGGCCGGACCGTATACGCCCGGCGACATCGCTGGCTTCGACAGCGAAGAGCAGGCCGCCCGCTACGTGAAGGCCAAGGTGGCTGAAACCTACATCCCCGGCAAGGAAGACGGCGGCGACGAAAGCCAAGGCAAGCCGGCCGGCAAAGCAGGCGGTGCTGGCGCCGGTAAGCCGGCGGCGGGAGTTTAACGATGGCGGCGGTTCTGCTGGAGTTTCTCGCCGCCGAAGAACCGCTCAGCGTCGATCAAGTGAAGCTGCATTGCAAGATCGATCACGACGACGAAGACCTCATGTTGTCCAGCATCGTCATTCCTGCTGCGCGCCAACTGGCCGAGGCTCGGACCGGTGCTGCGCTTCGAATGGCGCGGTATCGTGAGCAACTGCCCAGTTTGACGAACTACCCGTTGTCGCTCGGGCAGGTAGTCGAAATTTGCGAGCTGAACGTGGGGGGCAAGTTGGTGCCAGCCGCTGCTTACACGCTCGCCGACTTGGGTACGGAGGCGCGTATTGATGCGCCAGGGTATGGCGGGCTTTCGGGCGTTGTGACATATCGCGCGGGAGTAGAGGACTTCGGCCGGATTCCATCGGTGGTGTCGTGGATGCTGTTGGCTTGCGGCTGGATGTACAAGCACCGGGCGCTGTTGGCGAAGGGCGAGGCAGTGCAAGAAATGCCGCGAAGCTTCACCGATTCGCTGCTGCTGCCCGTCACGCAGCCCCGGAGGTTCTGACATGGACGTCGGCAATCGAAACCAGCGCGTGCAAATCCTCTCGCGGGTGGAGGCGCGCGACGACGCCAACGATCTCGTCTACTCCTGGCAGCCCTTCGGAAACAGGATGTGGGCGAATATCCGCCATTCCTCCGGGCTCCAGCTGGTCAAGGCTGGGGCAGAGCGCGCTGTGGTCAAGGCTAGCGTGCGGGTTGCATACCGTCGTGACCTGGCGAGCGGAATGCGGCTGCAACACGGTCAGGACGTCTACGAGGTGGAGGCGGCGCTCAGAGACGAAGAGGAGCGGGAGCATACCGATTTGGTTTGCCGACTGCTCACGCCTGCCGAGGCGGAAGCATGACCAGGCGGCAGTATCGAGCCACTAAGACGCACAAACGAAATGAGGTCGGTTTCTCCTTCGAGGGGGATATTGCCAAGCAGGTTGCGTCATTTTTTGATGAGATCAAAGAAAAGGCAGTGCGCCCCGCAGTCCATGCGATGGCAGTCGTGCTGTATGACGAGATGCGCGAGCGTGTGCCTCTACGGCTTGGGACACTGCAATCGGCCATCTATCGATGGTTCGATGATGCGGCGTCTGGCCCAGACCGAAAGACCTACCTCGTCGGTGTGAACAAGAGAAAGGCTCCCCATTGGTGGCTGGTCGAGCACGGGCATTGGCGCAAGCACAAGATCAAGCGGTTGCCCGGCGGAGAATGGGTCACGATCAAGGACCAGCCGCTAAAGACGCCCGTGTTCGTGCCGGCGCAGCCCTATCTACGCGTATCCGTCGACGCCAAAATGCCAGAGGCGGTGAAGGCAGGGATGAACCGACTTGCAGAGAAAATTATGGAGGTGCGGAATGGTTGAGGCGAAGATCATCGCCGCCTTGGGGCCTCTGGTAAACGACCGCGTCTATCCGGATACGGCCACAGCAGATACGCCGCTGCCTTTCATTACTTTTCAGCGAGCAGGCGGTGCCCCGTTGGTTTATGTCGATGGCACGCTCCCCGACAAGGCCAACGCCAGGATGCAGATCAATGTGTGGGGCAAGGGGCGGGCGGAGGTGTCTCGCGTCATGGCTGCGGTAGAGGAGGCCTTGTGCTCTGCGCCGGCGTTCGGCTTACCGTTGGGCGGTCCGATCGATCGTAGCGACGAGCTGACCGGCTTCAAAGGCGCCCAACAGGACTTCAGCATTTGGTACGAAAGATCATGACTACCCCGAGTCTCCTTCTCAATGCGCGCCTGTGGATCTCGGCAGCCCTGCCGGCTCAGAAGTCAGCTGCAGGGTTCGCGGCCCTACCATTCACCCAGGTACGCGGCTGCAAAGTCTTCGGCACGTTGGTGACTCAGTACCAGACCGCACCCTATATGCCCATCGGGGGCGAGACACCGTATCAGCGACGCGTAGGACGCGCGCCGGCATCGTGGAGCCTGGACCTGTATCGCATCAGTGATGCGGGTCAGGAGATGCTTGCGGCGGCAGTTGCCTCCGGCCAGGCCCACAGCTTTCAGTTGACGGTGCCGGGGTTCGGCGTTCATTACTTTTCGGCCGAGGTGTCTGGCCTCGGCCTTGCCCTAGGCGGTGCCGCGGCACTCGCTGAAATCAGTCTGTCGCTCGAGCTACGTTCGGAGATTCTGGCGCAATCCTGAGCAACACCACGCCCTGCGAGGGGCACCCACAACACAGCCCGCCGCCTGGCGGGTTTTTTTCGTCTATCGATAAGGAGCCAACATGGCTGTTTCCCTTCCCAATGGTGTCATTCTGTCGCTCGCCACCGGCTACGGTGCCGTGAAGCCGGTCACCGGCATCACCAACGCCACTCCCGCGGTGCTGACCAGTGCGGCGCATGGCCTCGCTGCGAATGCGCTGATCGAGCTGAAGTCCGGGTGGCAGAAACTCAACGAGCGCATCTTCCGTGTCGCGGACCCGGCTGCGGGCTCGTTCGCCCTCGCCGGCGCGGATACGCAGAGCGCCGTCCAGTTCCCGGCTGGCACCGGCAATGGCAGCCTGCGCGAGATCACCGCGTTCACGCAGATCACGCAGGTCCTGGAGACGTCCACCTCCGGCGGCGAAATGCAGTTCGCGACGTACAGCTTCCTCGAAAACGACTTCGAGGCGCAGATCCCGACGCAGGCGAGCGCTCAGTCCCTGACGTTCACCATCGCCGACGATCCGTCGCTGCCGGGCTACAAGGCGCTCCAGGCCGCCGCCGAGGCGCGCGACGTGCGCGCCCTTCGCATCGCTTTCCCGAATGGATCGGTGCTTCTCTACAACGGCTATGTGTCGTTCAACGAAACGCCCTCGATGACCAAGGGCGAAGTGATGGGCGTGCAAGCCACTTTCTCGCTGCTGTCGCGGCCGGTGCGCTACGCCGCCTAATCGAGCCGCTCGGTATTAGCCGGTCCTGAAACGGGGCCGGAAGACTTCACATCGATACACCATATACAGGAGCCACAACATGGCCGGCAAGACCAAATTCAGCCTCAAACCGAATCCCACCTTCAAGCTGGCGGTGCCTCTTCCGGTGCCCGGCGGTGGTTATTCGGCGGTCCAGTTCACCTTCAAACACCGGACGAAGGATGAGTTCAAGGACTTCATCGAGAACCAGATGACGGACATGGAAGACACGGAAATGGTGCTCGCAGTCGCCTCCGGCTGGGAGTTGGAGGAACCGTTCGACGAAGAGCACATCACCACGCTGGTGAACAATTACGTGGGCTCGGCTCGCGCGGTCTTCACCGCGTACATCGAAGAGCTGGCTAAGGCCCGCACGGGAAACTGATAGCCCTCGCCTCGGCCCTCTACGCCAAGGCGCCGAGTGTCGAGGAGCTAGCGGCCTTCGGTCTAACTGAGGAAGACGTGGCCGGCGATCCCGTCGAGATCTGGCCTGAGAACGAGCGCGCATTCGTGCTGTTCGTGGAGTTGCGCACTCAGTGGCGTGTGGGCATGGGCGGAGCTGTCGGCCTCGATTATGGCGTGATGTTCCACAAGATGGACCGAATGGGTTTGACGCTGGAAGAGTACGACGAGCTGGAAAGCCAGATGCGCGTGCTCGAAGGAGCGGCGTTGGAAGAGATGGCGAAGAAGTAGCCCGCAGCGCGGGAACGGGAGTATCACGATGTCGAACAAGACCGTCATTGCCGAAGGCGTAGTTGCGGTTTCCGGCGACGCCTCCGGGTTGACTGCGGCCATGGCCGAGGTGACGCAGGAGACGAACAAGGCGAAGAAGTCTCTGGAAAACCTAGGCCGCGGGGCATCGCAGAACCTGAACAAATCGGCCGACCAGACCGCACAGGCCGGTAAGAAGGTTGAGCGCGCTGCGCAAAGCCTCGTCCAGCAGATCGAGCGGCAGATTGCGGTGGCGCAATCCGGCGCTAAGGGGACTGCCGAGTACTACCAGGCTCTGGCGAGCCAGCGCGGCGTTGACGCGAATCTGCTCAAGCCGTACTTGGACCAGCTGAATACGGTGACCGAGCGGCAGAAGGTCGCCCGCGCAGCCCTGGAAAGCACTCAGCCGGTGATGGAGAATCTCGGCATGTCCGCCAAGGCGCTGAACGCCGCCACGCGGGGCTTGCCCGCACAGTTCACGGATATCGTTGTCTCGCTTCAAGGTGGGCAACGGCCGATGACGGTGTTGCTCCAGCAGGGCGGCCAGTTGAAGGACATGTTTGGCGGCATCGGGCCTGCCGCGCGAGCCATGGGCCAGTATGTCCTTGGCCTTCTCAACCCCATCACGCTGGTTGCCGGCGGAGTCGCACTCGTCGGTGCTGCGTGGTCGAAGGGAGCGGGAGAAGCTCAGGCGTTCAATCGCTCGTTGATCGAAACTGGCAACCAGGCAGGAGTGACTAGCGGCCGCCTTCAGGAAGCGTCTCGCCGTGTCGCTGAGGTGGCAGGCTCGCAGGCAAAGGCGGCCGCTACGCTTACCGTGTTTGCAGCCGGCGCGCGGACGGGGGCGGAGAACCTCGAACGATTCAGTTCCGCCGCCGTCGTGTGGGAGAGGGCCACGGGCACGGCAGTGGAAGACACGGCAAAGGCGTTCTCCGAGTTGGCCAAGGCGCCGCTTGCGGCCACCATGAAGCTGAACGAAGGGGCAAACTACGTCACCGCGAGCCTCTACGAGCAGATCCGTGCGCTGGTGCAACAGGGCAAGGCATCCGAAGCGGCCACGGTGGCCCAAAATGCATACGCCGAAGCGCTCCTGAGCCGCGGCCCACAGATTATGCAGAATCTGAGCCTGTGGGAGAAGGCTTGGAATGGCGTGAAAGGCGCCGCCAGCTCGGCGTGGGACGCAATGCTGGACGTGGGTCGCGAGACCACGCCGGAGGACCGTCTTGCGGCTGTGCAAAAGGAACTGGGGGAGATCGGCACGTCGTTCTTCCACAGCACGAGAGCAGCAAGGTTGCGCGCGCAGGAGGTCGGCTTGCGCGATCTGATCAAGTGGCAAAGTGCCGCGGCGCAAGCGGAAGCCGACCGCATGACGCAGACGAATCGCGCCCAGTTTCGGGACGAGTATCTCTCCAACGCCGACCGCAACACGAAGCCGCAACAACGCACGCTGGAGGTCGAGAAGGAGACGCAGGCCTTCCGGAAGGCGGTCGAAGGGCTGAAGGAGGGGACGGAGGAATACCGGCGGGTGTATGCCGCCCATCAGACGGCGCTTGCAGCTATCGACAAAAAGTTCGAGGACAAGGACGGCAACAAGGGGCCTTCCGGTGTGGAATCGGAGGTGGCCCGCCTTCGCGCACGCATCGCAGAAGAAAAGGCGCTTTCGGTCGAGCTGGCGCAGCGAGGTTTGCAGACCAGTAAGCTCAATGAGTTCGAACGCCGCTCGGCGGAGATTGGAGAACTGCTCTCTGGCAAGCTCAAGGCTCAAGTTCGGGCGAACTATGAACGTACTAAGGCGCTACTCGATGAGGCCGGTGCGTTGGTGCGGGCGAACGCAGAAATGCAGGAGTTTCAACAGGCCAGGGAGAAGTACCTTTCCGGACTGCAGGAAGGGATTGCGAAGATCAGCCAGGAGGCCGAAGCCATCGAGGATCAAGTATCCACGTATGGCATGAGTAAAAGTGCCCTTGAGGCCCTGGAGATCGCCCGCCTCCGGGAGCGGCGTGCAGCGCTTGAAGGGTTCGACGGTGCCTCCCGCGAGATCGAACTGATAGAACAGGAGATCGATGCGCGCACGCGCTTGAGCCAGGCGATTCAGGCGAAGGACGTGAAGGACGCTCAAAAGAAGGTTGCACAAGAGGCAGCGCAAGACTGGGCGCGTTCGGTGGACAAGGTGGGCGACGTCTTCCGGCAGGGCTTCGCGGACATGCTCAACGACGGCAAGAACGGCTGGAAGTCGTTCACAAAGTCACTGGTCACCACATTTAAAACGATGGTTGCCGACCAAATCTACCGCATGTTTGCGCAGCCGTTCGTAGCGACGATCATGGCAAACGTGGCTGGGGTGTTCGGCGGAGGGGGCGCGGCGGGCGCCCTAGGTGGCTCTACCAGCAATAGCGCGCTCAGCGGCGGGCTTGGATTGATGAACTACATCACCCTGGCCCGTACCGCCTACAGCGCGCTGACCGGGGGAATCACCTCGACACTCGCGTCAAGTATCTCGTCCATCGGCAGTGCCATTGGCTCGTCGGCTGCACAGCAGTTCGCCCTTGGCATGACGGGCCAGGGCGCCACGCTTGCCTCGGGGCTCGCTGGCCCGACCACGGCAAATAGCGTAGCAGCTGGTGCCGGATCGATGTTCGCGAGTGCGATCCCGGTGGCTGGGTGGATCGCCGCGGGCGCCATGGTCAACCGGTCCCTCTATAAGCAAGGATGGGACGCCGGTAACGGCACGATGGCGCCCATAGCGAAATACAACATGCTCACGGGTCCGTCCTTGTGGACCGACAAAGCACTGCGGTCTATCGGCGTGAGCGGCGAGTGGGCTTCGATGCTGTCGGGTTCGTCGCTCATCGCTCGTGCGTTCGGCCGCGGCCCCAAGGAATACAAGGACACGACACTCGTCGGTGACTTCAATTCCCTGGGCTTCAATGGCTACACCAGCACGCCGTGGAAGCAGAAAGGAGGTTGGTTCCGCAGCAACAAGAGCGGTACGCAGGTAGGCGCACTTGGAGACTCGTTCTTGAGCGACGTTGCGCAGGCCTTCGAAGAGATGAAGGCGAACGCCTCTTCGCTGGCCGAGTCGATTGGCGTCTCCGGAGGCAAGCTTGACGGGTACAGCGAGACGATCCGCGTGACGCTGACCAAGGATCAGGCGGAGAACGAGCGTCTAATCCAAGAGGCAATCGCCAACGTTGGCGAGAACATGGTGCGTTACCTCATTCCGAATATCGGAGACTTCTCGAAAGAGGGTGAGGCGGCATCGGCTACCTTGTCGCGACTGTCGGCAAGTCTTGGGTCTGCCAATCGCGCTCTCAAACTGCTGGACCTAAAACTCTTTGACGTTTCTGTCGAGGGTGCAGGAGCCGCGGCCGCGCTCGTTGACGCGTTCGGCAGCATAGACGCGATGAGCCAGGCGACGGCGCAGTACTACCAGCTCTATTACACCGAGAGCGAGCGAGCGAAGCTGAGCCTGGCGGACATGGCCGACGTTCTGAAGAAGGTCAACGTCACCGTACCCAACACGATGGATGAGTTGCGATCAATGGTTTCTGCACTCGATCTGACGACGCAGGCAGGTCGAGATGCATACGTCGCGTTGTTGGCAATCGCGCCGGAGTTCGCCGAAATTATCGAAGCCACGGCGCGGCGCGGCCAAGAGACCGCCGCTAAGCTTTTGGAGGCTTTCACTGGCCGCGGGGGCGTGGCAACGGCGCTCAATACGGTTGCACTTCAAGCGCTTTTGCTTAAGGAGAGTGCTTCCGGCGCCGGGGTGTCGCTAGGCCAGATTTCTCGCATCTTCCTCGACGCGGCGTCGGGACTTCTTGATTTCGCGTCCTCCGGCGGTGCGCTGGAAGGCACGCTCTCTGGCGCGCAGGAGGCTAGTCTGGGGCTCGTTGACGAGATCGAAGCGCTGCGTCTCGGCATCGGCGCAACCATCATCGATTTTGGTGGCCTTGCGGCAGCCTTGAAGGATGTTGACGCAGATGTGTTCGTAGCCGCAATGGGGGCGGTTTTTGAGCGATTGGCGGACCGCCTGCACGGTCTGCTGGATAGCATCGCGAACGAGCGTATTGCAGTCCGTCAGGCGGCCCAGGATATCTTGGATCCTGCTGCAATGTCTCCTGCCGCGATCAAGCGTGAGATCGAGGGCATCGATACGGCACTGCCGAGTAACACCGCTCTGGTCTCCGCGGCGGGTGCGCTGACGGCGGCGGACGTGGAGGCCGCCAAGAAGCTTTCGGAGCGCAACGCCGCTGAGAAGGCATACACGAGCGTCAAAGACTCGTATGACGCCAAGCAGGGCGCAGTGACCGACGCGCAGCGTCGAGCGGACGAGGCTACCGCGTGGCTCGATAAGCTGCAATGGGACATCTACGCACCCAAAACGGTGCCCTATAAGAAGAAGAACTGGGCCGAGCTGGACGAAAAGCGCTCGATTGCCCAGGCCCAGTTGCCTGCCGCCCAGCAGGCATACGCTCAAGCTCAGGCCGCGCTCGCGGCTGCACAAGCCGCTGCCGCGATTGGGCCGACCGCCAGCGAGGTAACGAGGCTGCAGGAGCAGTATGCAGCGGCGGTGACGGCTGCCGCTAGCGCGCAGGCCGCGGCAACCGAGGCTGCAAACAAAGCGCGTGAAGAGCAGACTTCCTACGCCGACGCCTTGCAAGACTTTGCTCTTGATGCGACGAAGTCGGTTGGAAAGCTGGGTGAACTTCGTGCCGAGACCGTGCGCTATTACGAAGCACAGAAGGCGCTGGCAGAGTTGCTCGCGGAAGGCGCGACAGGCCTGCGAAAGTCCATTAAGGACTATCGATATGGCCTGTTGGATTCGGACGAGAAGTTCGCGCAAATGCAGGGTGAGTTCGCCCAAGCATATGCGAAGGCGATGGGAGCGGACGGCGAGTCGCTTGCCGGCTACGCCGGCGACCTGAACGCGCTTCTGGGGCCGATGCTCGAGGCGGCTGGCGGTGCGTTCTCCTCGGAGGCGCAGTACCAGGCTTTCGTCGCTACCGCGCTGGCGCGAGCTGAGGCGGTAGCTGGTCGGATGGGGGACGTGGCGCCGAAGGACTACCAGAAGGAAAGCTTGGATTTGCTTGGGCAGATCGATGCCACCCTTGCAGAGCTGGAGAAGTCGGCGCTCACCGGCGATCAGGTGATTACCAGCGCCATCAACGCAAGCCGGGATGCCACTGTCAACGGCTTGCGCCAGGTAGTGAACGCCTTGGCGGGCAACAGCGTAGCCGCATTCGCGTCGGGCGGGATGCATTCGGGGGGGCTGCGCCTGGTCGGCGAGCAGGGACCGGAGCTGGAGGTAACCGGCCCGTCGCGCATTTTCAGCGCTTCGCAGACCCGCAGCCTTTTGGCTGGGTCGGAAGATCAGGCGCGCGTGGTTGAAATGCTGCGAGCCCTAATTCAGGAGAACCAGGCGCTTCGGCAAGAGATGGAAAGCCTGCGTATTGAGGCGCGCGCTACGGCGAGCAACACGGCCAAAGCCGTGCGCCATCTTGATCGCATTGAGGCGGACGGATTGGTGGTGCGTCCGGATGCCGACGAGCCGCTTTTGGTTGTCGTGCATGGTGACGGGGCCGATGCGGTGCAGACCGAGGAGCAAACAGGATGAAGGTGATCAAGCCGGTGGTGATTGGGCCGGCGCAACTTGTCAGCTCCAACGTGCATGACGAGGATGTTCCGGCCTACGACGGGGGCACAGATTACCCGGTGGGGGCGAAAGTCGTTTTCGATGATGCCATCTATGAGTCGGTTCAGTCTCCTAACAAGGGCAATCAGCCGGGCCTGGCGCCGCTTTACTGGGCGGTGTCCGGTCCGACCAACCGATGGGCCATGTTCGACGGCGAGGTGAGCACCCAGACCGTCGGCGTGGACGAAATCCGTGTGGTGGTCAAACCTGGCTATGTGAATAGCCTGGCGCTGCTGGAATTGGACGCGCGAACGGTCGAGGTGGTAGGTACCAACGGCGAGGGTGGTGAAGAGATTTACCGAGCTAGCCGCGTGCTGGAAGGCTCGGTGGTCACGAACTGGTACGAGTATTTCTTCGAGCCGTTCTCCCAGCTATCGGAACTGGTGCTCGTGGACCTTCCGCCTTATGGATCGCTCCATTTGGACGTTCGCATTCGCGCCGCATTCGGCAATCCTGCTTGCGGCGAGATGGTGTGCGGGACGGCCTATGACCTGGGCGATTCCGAGCACGGCGGCTCGGTGGGAATCATCGACTACAGCAGAAAGGAAACCTCTGAATCGGGCCGTACGACGTTCCGCAAGCGGAGGTACTCCCGCCGTATGTCTCAGCGGCTATGGGTCGAGACAGCGCGCTTTGACGCCGTTTATCGCCTGCTGTCAGGACTGCGAGCTACGCCTTGTGTGTGGATCGGTTCGGATCGGCCTGAGTACGGCCCCTTGACGATCTATGGCTTCTACAAGGACTTCAGCATCGACGTCGCCTATCCGCTGATGAATTTCTGCAATCTTGAAATCGAAGGACTTACCTGACATGGGAATCACTCCTTTGCCGCCGGCTCCGAGCCGGAGCGATCCGGCAAACTTTGCTGAGCGTGCGGACGGCTTCATGGCCGCACTGCCTCGATTCGCCCAGGAAGCCGACGCTCTGCTGCTGGAGGCTGACCAACACCGAGAGGTGGCCCTGGGGGCGGCGCTTGACGCGCAACAGCAGGCGTCTTCTTCCCAGGCATATGCCAGCGCTGCTGGTGGCGCTGCCGGGGAGGCCGACGCCGCGCGTCGCATCGCTGTCCAGCATGCCTCCGACGCCAGCGCCAGCGCGGCTGAAGCCCATGCGTGGGCGAGCAAGACCGGCGCGCCCGTGGTGGGTGCTGATTTCTCCGCAAAGCACCATGCTGGCGTTGCGGGTGAGCAACGCGAAGCAGCGATGGAGCAAGCTACTGCCGCGGCGGCCAGCGCCGGTCTGGCAAAACAGGCGGCTGAGGCGGCGCAACTGGCGGGCGGCTTTCCGCTCCTGTACCCGATTGCGGCGCCGAGCCGGTCGTTCATCAGTGCCGGTTTCGTTGCCTACGATGGACAGGAACTCGATCGGCAGACCTTTCCCGACGCCTGGGAGCAGATCAACGCGGGGCGGGTGCCGTTGATCGATGAGGCCGAATGGTGGGATAACCCAGGCCAGCGAGGCTGCTTCACACGGGGCAATGGATCTACGACGTTCCGCATGCCGGACTACAACGGCAAGAGCCCGAATAGCCTGGGCGCGCTCTTCATGCGTGGTGACGGCGCGCTTTCGGCTGGTGTCGCCGGAGCCATTCAGCGTGATGCTGTGCAGCCGTGGTGGTTCAAGCCGCGGAATAGTTGGCCGTCCGGCACGCCCGCTGAGCGAATGGTGGGGAACAACGGCAGGTATGGCCCCCAGACGTCGCCCAACTTCAGCGCCCTCGGTCTGGTGAACAGTGACACGTCTGACAATGCAGGGGACGGTGCCTACAACACTTTGGTGATTGGCGAGTACAAGCCCTCGATCAGTGGACGGCCCAATTACGGCGAGCCCCGTATCGACGTGGAGACGCGGGGCAAGAACGTGACTGTCGTCTGGGTGTGCAAGCTGTTTGGCACCGTGTTGAACACGGGGGCGGCCGATGCCGCGCAACTTGCGAGCGACTATGCCGCGATGGCTGCACGGATTTCGGCGCTGGAGTACCGGCTCGCTGCGCCTTCCGTTGCGATGAGCGTTGAGACGCTTTGGGAAGGATCTCTGGGTGCGGTTGCGCCTGTGACGTTGTCGCGCGCGCTGGTTTCTGGCGTTGATCACCTCGTGTTGGGCCATACGTCGCAGGGGCAAAATTCCGTGTTGTATCAGAGCGCTCCGTTTCTGTACGACACGCGGCTTTGGCCCCTGTCTACAGGTCAACAGCACTACCACAGCGCTTACTGCGGGGGCGGCATTACGACGGCAATCTCCGTGCTGCCCAGCACGCCGGATCGAGTCTGGGGCGAGAACTTCACGAACGGATACCCGATCCGCGCAATCCGCGCGGTGCGCTATGGGAGCAAGGCTCAATGATCGAACAGCATGTGTATTTCAACATCGACTCGGTCTATCTCCAGACCTATCCAGTTCCGGCCAATGAGGCGGGCGATTTACTGCCCGGCTGGCGTGTGGCGTCGGCTCAGGACGTGGCGCGCGTGGAGCGAGCGGCGGCCGTGCCTGTGTCCGTCCGGCGCCGGCAAGGCAGGCTTGCACTGCTGGAGGTCGGCAAGTTGGATATGTTCGAAGAGGCCATCGGTTCTATCGTGGATCCGGGGGAACGTCGTGCGGCGCAGATAGAGTATGAGGCGGACACCTGGGAGCGTGACAATGCCTTTTTGTTGCGGCTGTGGCTCGAACACGGTGGCACGGCAGAGGGTCTCGATGAGCTTTTCATCCTCGCTAGCAGCAAATAGGGCGCAGCCCATTTCAGCCCATTTCAGCCCGCTTCGGCGGGCTTTTTCTCGTCCCTACGTCGGGAACATCCGACTCTCCGGAGATATAGGTGGCAGACGAACACCTCACCGACGCAGTTCTTAAGTCGATGCATGCGAAGCAATCTTCACTGGAGCTGCGCATTGAAGACATCGACACACGCCTTGCTCAGATGGAGCAGAACATGGCAACCAACACAGATGCGACGAAGCGAAATGCTGACGCCGTCGAGCAGATCCGGCAGAACACGCAGGACATCATCGACACGTTCCAGGCGCTTACCGGCGGCTTCAAGGTGCTGCAGGGGCTTGGCAATCTGGCCAAGCCCCTGACTTACATCGTGGTTTTTCTCACTGCGGTCTACACGGCCTACTCAACGTGGCGGGGGTTCAAATGAAGCTCGGCACCAAAATCAAGGGCGGCGCGGCCGCCCTTGTCGCCTCCGGGGTCCTCGCGATCTTCTCGGGGCCTCTCCAGAGCTTCCTCGGCAAGTGGGAGGGCGACGGGCAGAACATCGTCTATGCCGACAAGCTCGCTGGCGGGCTGCCCACCGTGTGCAAGGGCATCACGCGACATACCAGCCCTGACCCGGTCTTCGTGGGCGACTACTGGTCGCCCGAGCGCTGCGGTGAGGTCGAGCGCATGGTGGTGGGCAAGGTTCAGCTGAAGCTGGCCCAGTGCATCAACGTCGCAATCAATCAGCCGATCTTCGACGCGCTCAGCAGTCACGCCCACAACTTCGGGGTGCCCAGCACCTGCGCAAGCCGCGCCGTAGGCCTCATCAACGCCGGCCGCCTGGCCGAGGGCTGCAATGCCCTGGCGAACGCTCCGGACGGCTCGCCCGTCTGGTCCTATGTCACCGGGCCGGGTGGGCAGAAGGTTTTCGTGCAGGGCCTGCGCAACCGCAGGCTGGACGAACGCCGCCTCTGTCTCTCGGGGCTGCAATGATTCCGCGCGCGGCCTGGCCGTACCTGATCGGTGCCGCCGTGCTGGCGCTGGCGCTGGCCGGCTGGCGCATCGACCGGCAGCTGTACGGCGCGCGGCAGTATGACGCCGGCGTCGCCACTGAGCGCGCCGCCACGCTCGAGCGCCAGGCGCGTGTAGAGCGCGCAATGCAGGAGGAGCGAGATCGTGCTGATGCCAACTATCGCGGCGCCGTCCTGGCCCGCCAGAATGCTGAAAAAACTGTCGCTGCTCACCGCTCTCGGATTGACGGGCTGCAGCGGCAGCTTGCCGGCCGGCGTGCCCCGCTTGCCAGCGCCAGCGGTGGATCTGATGGCGCCGGCGCCGACTGGATCGGAGTTGTTGGGGCGTGTGTCGCGGAATATGAGCGACTGGGCCGAGATGCTGCAGCATGGGCCGACCAGGTGAACGGCCTGCAGGGCTACGTGCGCTCGCTGTCTCCGTCCGGCCCTCCAAGCAACACACCGATAGTAGAGCCCGGCTGAGGGAGTCGTGGCGCGACATCGCTGACCAAACGGCGGTCGTAGCGGGGGGGCAGCGTCCCGTCGCCTCAAAATAAGGCACAAATATTGCTGTCATTACCACCGAGCCGAGCACATTGCCTGTATGCTGGGCTTCACATTCTGGGAGCACCCAGAAGGAATACAGCAATGAAAGAGCACGTCGGCACTTCGCTAGTCAGCACCCTCGAAATTCTCCAACCGAACACGGTGAGCTTTTTCTGGAGAATCATGACGGTCGACGAGAAAAAGGGGCGGATCCATTCTGTCACTGAGGGCCGAGAGCGCCATCGCACTCATAAGGAAGCCGAGAGCGCGGGAGAGGCGGCGCTTGATGGCTTGCACTTCGCCTAGCGACTAAGGCGACCTTTCTGGTCGCCGCGCCATTCAATCAGCAAATCGGCTTGCCAACAGGGCCTCAAGGTCATCACGGTATCGGTAGCGCGAACACGTCTCGGCGAACCATTGTTGGGCCGTTCGTTCGACGAGATGTCTTTCCACCGCATGGGCATCCGCCCAGGTGTCGCCTATCGCCATCGCCTGATATTCCGAGATCACGACCGACCCGATAAGCCTAGGCTGCATTTCCCGCTCGTGACGTTCCGCTCGCCGGAAAGCGGATGAGGTTCGCGTCAAGGTAGTTGATCAGGCTATCCCACGTTTTCGCATTGTGGCCCTGGGTCCGTCTATACCACCGTCGTGCGTAGTACTCCCCGTCTTCAGACGAAATGCAATGGTTTTCGGCCCAAGCCTGTCCGATACCGCAGGCCTGCCCGACCGTAATAACTAAGCGCTGCGTTCCCACGTTCATGTTCACGTCCGTCCGGAGTTGGTGGATAGCCCACCCTACGGAGTTCAATACGTCACTGCTATGTTTTTTGCGAATGGTTGCATACCAGTCACCTCCGATCGTCGCGAGTGGCACGCGAGATGCGGAAAGGAGACCTCAGTCAATGGGGGGAACATGGAAAAGTATGCGTATGCGAAACATAGGGTGGCTGGCCAGGACATGTTGTTGGTCGTCCTGGAGCGTGAGCAGGCGGAAGAATTAATTCGATCTGGGTCTTATCCGCAGTTGCAGGCCGCAGCTCAGATCGCAGGGCTTCCAGGAATAGTCGTCCCGGTGTGGCAGTTTGAAACTGGGTTCCGATACATGGCCCCCGCGCCCTGGGAGGCAACAATGGAGTCTATGACTTGGGACGAAATTGTTCGTTCAACCGAGGACTTTTTGCATTTAGAGAGTGAGGGGCAGGCGCGTTAAGCGCAGCTTCTGCAACGGGGTATTGCGCGGCGTGCGGCAGCTTTGAGCAAAGGTACTCGAGCAATGACGTCCAAGTGCGTTGGTGCGGAGCATGTGTATCGTTAAACCACTCAAGCGCTATTCGCTCAACCTTTTGAGGGTGGACCGCGTGCCGACGCGCCCACGCGTACCCGATGGCGGACGCGTGGCTACCAGATACGACTATGGCAGTATGGGGCGGTTCCATTGTGTCCCTATGGCCGGACAACCGGTAGCCCAGTATTCGCGGTTCTGCGAACGAAGTGTAGGACTATTTCGTATTGTTGCAGTCGCCGTCGTGGCACCACTGCAGCCACCAGCCCTGGTAATACCGCTGATTCATGATTTCTTCGAAGCCGATGAACATCATCGCCTGGTGGTGCCCACCCATGAAAAGCAACCGGGGCTCCAGCAAGTCGGGCACGGCCGACTTCTCCACCGCGCCAAACTTCTGCAGCCTGTCGAGGGTGAGCCGGTTTTCCATCCTCGCCAGGCTCTGGTTGTTCATGGCGATCAGGCGCACCTCGGCCGGGATGGGCTCCGGCCAGTCGGCGCGTTCGAGCTTTTTTCCGAGGTGGTGGGTAAGGGTGACGGTGCAGGTGGCGCCCATGGCGACCCACTGAAAGTGCTGTATGAATGTACAGTGTATCAGTGCCAGTCAAACAGCAGCAACGCAACCAGCATCACGCTCCCCACACCGCCGATGACCAGCGCGGCAGTTTCGCCGGGACCTTGGAACACAAGGTTGGCGACGGCTGATGTTGCAGCGGCCGCGCCAACGAGAGCTGCGATTTCGCGGAGTTTCATCGTGGCGAGCCAGTTGGTTCATTCAAGGGATGGGTGACAGCAGACCAACGATCTGGTCGACCGTCGACTCTTTCGTGATCGTGGTGACGAGGCCTGTGCTCCGGTCCATGATCACAATGAGTCGCTCGTTCAGGCCCACAGGTATGCCGGCGTCCTTCTTCTTCAACTCTCCGACGTAGCGGAAAAGAGCCGAGCGGGACACCTCGATGCCCATATCGGACAACTGCGCCTTCATTCCGTCTAGGTTGTAGTAGTTCGAGGCTCGCACCACATCGTCTACACGCTGCCGTTCAGCAGGGGACAGCGCCGCAATCTTGTTGAGTCGGGGCATTCTAACTCCGTGTGTCTGCCCCTCAGTGTACGCATGGCAGGGGCCGCCGTGCATCTGCCCGCGTGTCGGCCGGCCTCGGATTGGCGCGCGTTGCACTGCCTGCGCAGGAACGCGGCCTGCTTGACGGCCTGATAGCGAGTGCACATAAAATGGACGTCAGGCAGTCGGTTGATGCACTCGCATAGATGAATAAGGGTAGGAATAAGGGTAGGTATCGTACCTCGCCAAGCAAGACGCTTTATAAAACAGGGGCTTACGCTGCGCTTCCGCTTCCAATACCGCCTACCAAATACCTTGCAAGTGCTGCCAAGCACGGCAACCAGAAAGCCCCTAAGTCCATGACTCAGGGGCTTTTTGCTTTGGGCGATTTGGCAGGTTAACGGATAGGCGCGGCGTACGATGGTACGTCGGTGTGTTTAGCTTATCGCCATCAATTTCGATGGGGTCATTTGCCGCTCCGCAACTTCCGGCCGACAAGCGCGCTCCGGGGCGACGATGCCTTCCCGACTCAGCAGTTGCAACAGCTCTTTGCGTGCGAACGTGGGTGCGTGCGGCCGGCCGGCTCCGAGCGAGTGAAGGTCATACGAGCTACGGCCGCCGAAACCAATACAAAACTTCCGTACACAAGTACATAGCTGCCTATCGATGTTCTTCACGACGGTGGTCCCGGCCAGGGTCGATTATTTCCGTTGCTGCGGATCTGATCGTTAAGCGGCGCATTCTCGTCGCTTCTCGAGGACCCTCTAGGTGGTGGGGCGGGGGGGCGTACTGATTCCCGCGGCAATGACACGTCTAGTGTACCAATGCGAATGTCCGCGAGTTTTTGGGTGGCAAGGCGGGCGGAGCGAAACTGTGGGCGCTGCGAGCGTGCAGCATTTGAGAATAGGCTGCGATTCCGATTCTAGCGACAGGTGTTTTTCCTATTAGACGCTAGGAAGCAGGTGAGCAATACTCCGCTGGGGCTGTCATATGGCAGTCCAATGCACCAAGGAGAAATCTATGTTGAAAGATGGTTTCTACAAAGTTGCCTTTTCTGCAGCGCTCCCTGGCGCAGGCGGAGTGGTTGTGCTGGATAAAGGCGTGATCCGGGGTGGAGATGACCAAATGATCTACAGTGGTAGTTACCGTCAGTCTGATCCCGCAAGTGCTGAGAAAATCGCGATTACGGCGACTTTGTCTGTTCGGCCTTATACGAAGAACGCTCAGAGCGTTTTCGGACCCGGAGTCGAATTCTTCACTTTGGATCTCGCTGGAACGGCGACAGCAGGAACGTTCAACTTGGCTGGGCCGGCGCCAAATCGAGGTCCGGCCATCGTCATACAGGGAAATTTCGTCGCTCCCTTACAGTTTTAGGCAACGCTACTTACACAGCCCCGCGAATTGCGGGGTTTTTTTTTGTGCGCTCTCGACCGGGCGAAACGTAGGTCTCCGCCTCAAGGAATTTTTTTCTACGGATTTGATGCTCTTGTCTCTGGCCTCTAAGACCCTGCTTAGGCCGCTCCGCGCGTACGCTTGGAATGGTTTATAGCGAAATCATCGCCGTGCGAGGTGGCTGTGGCGTCGCCAAGCTTCCTCTGCACGGTGATGGGGGAGGGCAGGATAGTCGTCAAATGACGTATGCGGTGAAGCCCTCGGTAAGGCGTGCACATAATGTATGCACCAAGTTTTGCCTTTCTGGCTCTGAGCATCTCTTCCAAGCCACTTAGTCGGATCATTATTCTCGAGCTCCTCGGCCGGCTCTTCGAACGCCTAGTTGTGGCACCAGAACGTGTGCGAGCTCTTCCCATTACGAAGTTCCACGCAATCGCACTTCGTGGCGAAATCAATGAATCGAGGGACAAGAGTGCGTGTTCGTCAGTCGAAAATAGTACGTTACCGAGGACTTCTTCGACCCTAAGTCGAGCGTGAGCATTGAACTCGAGCGAGATAGGCTCGGCTTAGTTGCTCACCTCGGCTGATGAAGGTGCAGTGTCTGCATCACCGCGCTCACTCCTCCAATGCGACTTATCGCCACGCGTCATTCACATTGCGAGCGAACGCACGAATATGGGTAGAGTCCGATTCTTGGTATTCCATTCCACCGAGTTTCATAGAGGAAGGCGGTTGTTGTTTCATCTCGATGCTTGGGCACGCATTTTTTTTGGGCTAGGTTAAAGGTGCGGCCGACAAGGGCTGTACAGCGACCCGCGGAACCTGTTCATTCACAGGGGCGATTTGATGCCAAATCGACGGCTGCGTGGTGTTTCCTTCATGGGCGATAGGAAAGTGCTTTTTTTCGCGTCAATGATGGCTTGACCTCTATTGGAGAATGAAATGACCTTACTAGCGAATTTGATATCAAAATTCTTTAAATGGCGCGCTGGATCGCGTAGACATTTCGGCTACCACTCAGTGCACGGTGGCCACCTCGTCGATTCCTGCTTCAGTGTTGCCGAACCCCATCGGAAGTAGCTGGACGAACTGCCGGCGCGTCGCCGAATTTTGTGAGCGGAGGAGCCAAAAATGGAACTCTCTGAACAAGACTCAGAAAATTTCGACTGGAAAACCTTCGATCTTTCGCGGATTACTGAAAGATTTCGCCTAAAAAACGCATATGGATCGCAAGCGGATAAGCTTGAGTTAGAGACGCGCCGGTTTCTTTATTTAAGTGCGAAATTCAAGAATGAAAAATTGGCCCCTTCGGAGGCTGTGGATGCATACTGGCATGAGCTGATTCTAAATACCGAAGTATATAGTAGATTCTGTCAAAATTGCTTCGGACTCTTTGTCGATCATGTCACTGACGTTCCAACTGCCGCATCAGCGGCATTCGAATTTCATCAGGCCTCGTATTATAAAACGATCGAGTTATACAAGCGAGAGTTCGAGGGGGCCCCCGACATTGAGTGCTGGCCTACCGATGAAAGTAGATTGGAGTCACGAGTCGAGCGATACAGGAGGCCATTCAGGGTGCATATAGAAACGACCAATCACTGCAACCTACGATGCGAACATTGCTACCCGGAATCCTCGATTGAAAATCCTCATCATCCTAGGCAGCTAATCGATAGGGCAATAGCTGAAGCTAAAAAAATGGACGTGAATAAAATCACGTTGACGGGGGGCGAAATTCTGACGCGTCCCGATTGGAAAGAAATATTCTCGAACGCTCTCGATGTATGCGATAACGTATATTTTATTACAAATGGACTGCTTTTAACTAAGAAGAAATTGGAGTGGTTAACAAGACAAAAGGCTTTGCGTTCGTTGAGAAATTGGCGCCGGTCATTATTAAATAATCAGCCTGTTGAAATTGGCGTGGCAATTAGTTTGGACGGACTGGCCGGAAACGAACTTGTACGGAAAAGTAGTGTAGGCGGAGGTATTCCAGCGTCAAAGATCATTGAAAGGATCTCCTTGGCGGTGAGGTATGGTCTTCACGTTACGGTGAATACGACCATTACAAATGCGTTGTCGGCCCGAGAATTGCCGGAAATGTACAAAATAATCGCCGGTCTCGGCATCGATCGATGGCAAATAGATCAGGCCTATTTGGCAGGGCGGCTCTCCAAAAGCCCGCTCAGCCGTGTTCCATTGAGTTGGCTGGAAGAAGCTAAGCCAAGCTACAAGTATATTGTTGAAAACTATCTTAAGAATTATCCAAAAATACCGCCCTGGCGTTTGGAAATTGTCCAAGTATTTCGGTACGACAATTTGTTTTATGGCTTCTCTCCAGCTCGGAGCCTGACTGAGCATCCTTGCTCCTATCACTTCGGATCAATGATAGTTGAGCAGGGGGACTGGATACGGTTTTGCCCGTCGCTTCGCGACGAGGCGATTGGTTCTATTTCGCAATCTGGCTCTGTTGAGGCCGTTTACGAAACGCCGAAATTCAAGGATTTTCTGTCCAAGTCAATCTTGAATCTTCCCTGCAAGGACTGCCGATATGGAGCTCTCTTCCACGGAGGGTGTCGAGCAAACAGCTTGGCCTACGCGGGAAGTATTTGGGATGCCGATCCAATCTGCTGCAGCCTTTCTCCATTCGTGGAAGATGAAATAGTTCCGCTATTGCCGGACAGCCTTCGGAAAGAGTTCTTTGCGTCACTTCGATCGGGGCTTCGGCCTGGGCAGCTAACGAGTCTGCCCGGCCGAAAATCTCGCATGCCGGTGTTCTCTATCAACGCCGAGAGGCCATTAAGTAATGGTAAAGGGTCATGACTGAACGAACTAGCAGAAAAATTGGCCTCCGATTTGGCTCACCTTTAACATATCCCAATTTCAGGTATGTATGGGCAGGCCAGTTTATTAGTCAAATTGGCAGCGCCGCTCATTCCATCAGCACAGTTTTTTTCATAAAGAATTCCACTCACTCTGGAACTTTGCTTGGTGAGGTGATATTCATCAGCGGAATTGGGGCGTTATTATGCCTGCCATTTGCAGGAGTCTTGGCAGACAAAGTCAATCGCAAGACTATTGTGATTCTTTGCGATTTGCTCAGCGCTTTAGTTGCGTTTGCGCTGGCGCTGGCATTTTCGTCGCGGAAAGGAGGCGATTGGCTAATCTTGTTCGTCGTTATAGCGAACCTTTTAATGTCAATCGTCGGTTCTTTTTTTCGTCCAGCGTTTGGAGGTATGTTTCCTGACTTGGTGCCTCGACAGGTTCGTGCGCCCGCGAATGCGATGTACAAGTCTGGTTTTCGGCTCGGCGAGGCGATCGGAAATGTGTTTGGAGGGGCTGTTTACCGGTCTTTTGGCCCGGCATCCCTTTTTTTTATCAATGCCGGTTCATTTTTGGTGTCGGCAATTTTAGTTGGAAAAGCCCGTCCGTCGAAATTATTCGTTCCAAGCGACAGTATCGTTGATAAGGAAAATGTTTCTTTTTTTTCCGACTTCAGACGAGGATGGGTCGAGGTTCTAGGAATTCCGGGTGCACGGAATTTTTTTGGGATGGGTTTGATAATAAATTTTTTTGCTACGCCAATTTTTGTACTTATGCCATTTCATGTATCCAACGCGCTCCTGGGTGATGAGGTTTCTTACGGAATAATTATGGCTCTGTTCGCTGCGGGGGTTCTTGCCGGCTACGTCCTGGTCGCAAAGATTCCATTTTTTGGTTTATTGAAGAAAACCACTTTGATTCGATTGGTATTGTTAATGTGCTTTATGTTTTTGCTTTTGGCGCAAGCTTCCGACTTCAAGTGGGCGTGTGTGTACTTGTTTTCTGCGGGCGTGGCAAACGGGATATGGAGCATACTCTTCGAAACTGCACTTCAATCTACCGTTCCTCGACGATCCCTTGGGCGGGTCTATGCATGGTACGGGTTAGTTTGTGGTGGATTGATTCCGATTGCGGGCTTATTGGGAGGAATGCTCTTTGATTTTTTGAAAAATGACACTCGCTGGCTGTTTACATTTTGCGCTGTAATAATGACAGGGTATTCTCTTTCTCTCCTTAAGAGTAAGGGGATTAATTTATTTTTTGCTCATTTGGGTGAGATGGATGGCCGATAGTGACATTGAGATTCCCCCGTATCTTCAAAGTGCGGTCGGTCGGGTGGGACCCTTGGATTCGGCGGCTATCGCCATTGATCTTGGGTTTGGGTCAACATCGACCCCGCTTTATCTTTGGGCTCAAGGCTGGCCAGTCCTCGCAGTGGATATTGATCCGAAAGCTGTAGCCCGGCTTAAACGAGAAGTCACGACTCATATGCTCGATCGATTGACCGTGGTCTGTACTGACTTTGAAATCATTGCATTGCCCGCGGCATTCTTTATCTATGCCGGGTATTCTCTCCAATATGTCCGGCCGGACAATTTTCATGCATTTTGGCATCGGGTGCGGAGGGCGATGGTTCCCGGTGGATATTTTTGTGGAAATTTTTTTGGTAAAAACGATTTGTTCGCGAGGTGCGAAGATTTTTCGATTTTTGACGATGCGTTGCTTCACGAGTTGTTTGTGGGCTGGAAAATCGAGTATTGGAATGAGTTCGAGGGGCCGGGTGGGAGAGACCCTTCGCGGCGGTGGCATTTCTACACTGTTACAGCGAAGTACCACGGCTTGCAGTGAATTCAGGCAGTTTTGCGTCAAGTTAACGTCCTACTTATCATGTAGTTGGTACTCGTCGTGCGCATCGATACAGGCTGCTTTAGGGCAATCGATTGCTTGACGCGCGGAGGGGAACATTGATCGTAAGCGGAAGGCACAAGCTGTGCGCCTGGAACTTTCGGCCACTAGAGGAATGAGTAGCAACGGTCCCATAGCAATTTAGAAAGCACACTGCGGGTCTGGGGGGGCGCACTCTTCGGTTTTATCGTTTCAAGACCATGGCCCGTTTGCTCTGAAGGGCGTTTGGAAGGCATTGAACTAAGCCCAGAATATGCCGCCGTACAGCCGGTAACCGCCGCTATGACCTGGTTTCTGGGAAGGGCAATAAACTGCGCGCGTCTTCAACGCGGAGTTCTTCCCATGAAAATTCTCTGTAGCCTGGCCATCGTGGCCACGCTTTTGGCCGGCTGTGCCGTCTATACCCCCGACGGCGCCGTGATCGTCGATCCCCATGGCGGTCATGGTGGGGGCGGCGGGTTCTGTCCGCCGGGGCAGGCCAAGAAAGGCAACTGCTGAGCGCGGGCGGAGTATCGGGGCCGACCGTGTCCGGCCCCGACCTTGTCGCATCATGCCGAGCGCGGATCGCGCCAGGCGATCCGCGGCGCTTCAGAACGCCATCCTGAATCCGGCGGTCGCGGTCAGGAGGTAGCTGCCCGAGAAATCGGCGTCTGCACCGACCTCCGCGTAGACGGCGTAGCGTTCGTGCCAGTTGTAGTTGCCGCCGAGGCCGATGCCGGCCCAGTTGCGGCCCGAGCGGCTGCCGATGGCCACGTCGGACACCTGCACGCGCGTACCGTCGAGGAACTCGTGCTTCAGGTTCACGATGCCGTAGACGCTGGCTTCGCGCGTGCGCCCGCCGGCATCCACCCAGCTTTGCCTGTAGTCCAGCGCCACGCCCAGGCGGCCCTGCAGGCTGTCGCCCTTGTCGTTGTCGATGCGTGCGCCGAACCGGTCGTTGAACGCGCCGAAATGGGTCGAGACATAGCTGAGCTGGGCCTGCGGGATGAGCGCGAAACGCTCGTTCAGCGCGAACGCCTTGCCCGCCTCGATGCCCACGGCGTAGCTGCGCGCGTTGCGGCTGTTCTTCAGCGTGCCCGCGAGGCTGGAGCGAAGATCGCTGTCGAACCACGTGGCCTGGGCTTGCGCGTCGACGTAGGTGCCGTCGCTGCCGTACCAGGTGAGGGTGGGGCCCAGGCCATAGGCCGCCGTGTCGACGCGGCCACCGCCATGCGGCGAGGACACGCGGGTGTTGGCCGTGCCGTAATTGAAGTTGAAACCGCCCACCAGGCGCGAGCCGTCCTGCCGGCTGAACAGCGCGTGGTCGATGCCGAACTGCGCCTTCCAGCTGTCCATGTCGTGACGCTCGCCCGTGGTCGACGCGACGGGGTGGTAGCGGCCGGTGGTGCTTTCCACGCGGCCCCACACGCCGTCGCGGCTGCTGTCGGCCGGATCGTAAAGGCGATTGCCGACCCGCTGACGCAGCGTGCCGAGCCGGCTCAGCGACAGCAGCGTGTTGGCATAGGCCTCGTACACCGGCGCACCCGGCTGGTAGAGCAGATCGTCGCCGTTGCCCGACGAGGCGCCCAGGCCCGTCAGCGACGAGCGCAGGTACCAACTGCCGTTGGCGCTGTCCTGCTCGAGGACGTAGCCGTAGGCGCCAGCCACCAGCGCGGGTTGGCCGTCGATGACGTAATCGCCGTTGGCGAGGACGAACTGGCCGGCCGAGGCGCCGTCCACGCGCACCACCTGGATGCCGGTCTGCGTCTGCGCGCCCGTGCCGCCCATGTTGGTCACCGTCACGGGCGTGGTGCCTGACGTGGCGCCCGTGACGACCAGCCTGTCGGTCGGCGAGCTGTCGTCGCCGAGTTGCGTCCGGATGCTGAGGCCGCCGCCGAGTGCCGCGTAATCGCCGGCGATCGTCAGCGTGCCGAAACCCGTGCGCGGCCCGGGCGCGATCGTGCCCCGGTTGGTCGCCGTGCCCACCTGTCCCGTCCCGCTCAGGCGCGCGCCCGCCAGGACTTCGGTGGGTCCGCCCAGCACCCCGTCGACCTGCAGCGTGCCGGCCTCGACCAGGGTATTGCCGGTGAAGGTCGAGCTGTTGCCCGTGAGGGTCAGCCTGCCCGTGCCCACCTTGTGAAAGCTGGAGGTCCCGGACAGCGCGGTGCCGATACCGACCTCGAACGAATTCGTGTCGAACCAGGCGCCCTCGACGCCCACGGCCTGCGTCACGAATCCCCTGAGGAAGTCGGCCTGATCCTGATTCGCCCGCAGGATGCCGCCATTGAAATTGAAGGCGACGGTGCCCGCGCCATGAACCACCGACCCGGTTTCGAGGATGCCCCGCCCGCTGATGTCGCCGACCACTTCCAGGGTGCCGGTCGATGTGCCGTCTCGCGCAATCCAGGTGCTCGTGCCGGCCGAGGCCCAGCCTCCCGGGCCGACGATCATCGTGCCTGCGCCGCCTCGACCGACTTCGATGTTGTCGGTGGCGCTGAGTTTCGAGACGGTGCCCGTGGTGCTCGACACGAGTACCGAGCCGGTGCTGCCGGCTTCCGCTCCGATGTAGATGGAGGCGGCCCAGCTGCTGCTGCTCGGCCCCACGGTGCTCACCTCGGCGCCGTCCTCGACATTGAGCTCTCCGCGGCCACGGAGGCCCACGTAGATGTTGGAGGTGGTGTCCCAGAGCGTGCCAGGACCGGAGACGTTGACCTGGCCCTCGCTGGTGGCTTCCCAGCCGATGATCCCCTGCCCGCTGTGCACGGAGGCGCGATCGCTGATCGTCAGCGTGCCCTTGCCGTCGCTGCCGATCGCGAAGCCGGTGGACTTGGAGATCGTCCAATCCGAGCCGCGCCCGGAAACGGTGGCCTGGCCTTCGCTCCCGTCTTGCGCCCCGATGATGCCTGTGTCGCTGCGCGCCAGGCCGCCATCGAGAATGTCGAGAAATCCTTTCGCGCCGGACTCGACGCCGAGGATCACCTGGCCGGTGCTCGTCCAGGTCGACGCGCCGCCGCCGGCATCGGTCCCGGAAACCGTGATCGTGCCCTGCGCCCCATTGCTGTAGCCGACATAGGCATCCGTATTGCTTACCGTGCCGCCGCCGTCGATCGTGAGCGTGCCGCTCACGGTGTCGCCGACGGTCAGCTCGCTGCCGACCGTCCAATGAGGTGTCTGCACGGTGCCCGGCAGGACCTCGCCCGTTACGATCACCGATTGGGCGAGGACCGGGCCCGCGCCATCCACGGCGAAGAGCAGCGCAAAGGCAGTCGTTGACGAGCGGACGATACGGCGACGCTTGTGGGTCATGACATGCCTTCCGAAGGTTGAGCGCGGTACATGATGCCGATTACAACGGCATGGCGCGCCTGATCTTAATGGTTGTCCGTCGTTCAGGCCATGGGCTGCCGCCCCGCGCATCTCACGCGCCCGCATCCTCCCGTTCCTGGATCTCGTACGAGCACAGGTAGTCCGGGTTCTGCACCACCTCGCCCGTGGCCTGCAGGCGATAGTCTCCCGCCGCGGCCGGGGTGAGCCGGGACAGGTCGGGCGGCAGGGCGAAGGGCATGCCGTCGGGCGACTCCACGACGATGCCCATCTCCCGGCTGACATGCACGATCCTGCCGTGCCGTTGCAACACGCGCGCGGGGGCCTGCGCGTCGCCGCGCCGGTAGCTCAGGCCGACCAGCACGGTCTTGCCGACGAGGTTGGCCGCGAGTTCGGGATCGAAGTCGGATTGCTGCATGGAGGTTCCTTGGTGCGGGCCGTGCGCCCGGCGCAAGGGCGGGCCCGCGTGGCGTGCCCGCGCCGGGTGCGTGGGGCAGGGCGAGAGCGGACCGCGGGCGGCGCGCGCCCGTTGTGTCCGCAACGGTTATTTCAGGTAGGTCTTGATCACCTGCATGATGCCCTCGAGCTCCTGCTGCCGCTCGGCTTCGTCGGGTGCCTTCACGACATGATCGGTGAGGTGGCCCTCGAGCACCGCCGCCATCAGGCCGCCGACGGCGCCGCGGATGGCGGCGATCTGCTGCAGCACCTCCGTACAGTCGAATTCGTTCTCCAGTTGCCGCTCCAGGGCGGCGGTCTGCCCCTGGATGCGGCGGACGCGGGCGAGGAGTTTGGCCTTGTCGCGGATCGTGTGTGCCATGGTGAGAATTCCGTGCGGGGGCGGCTTCGAGGCGCCCGGATGAGAGGGCCCAGGATAGCGGAAATATACTGGGGGGAGTATATTGGCCGCTCACGTTTTCGTTGGACGGCGGTACTCCATGGCGGATTTCTCGTCTCTCCTGCAGCAAGGCAATGCCTGGCTGTTCATCCCCAGCGCGATCTTCCTGGGTGCGCTCCACGGCCTGGAGCCGGGACATTCCAAGACCATGATGGCCGCGTTCATCGCGGCGATCCGCGGCTCGGTCGGCCAGGCCGTCCTGCTCGGCCTCACGGCCACGCTGTCGCACACACTCATCGTCTGGGGCATCGGGCTGGGCGGCATGTATCTGTGGCGCGGGGTCGACGCCGAAGGCCTCGAACCCTACTTCCAGGCCGTATCGGGGGCGATCATCATCGCGGTGGCGCTCTGGATGGCGTGGCGCACCTGGCGCGACCAGCACCCGCACGTGCTCGACCCGCATTCGCGCGGTCACCACCACCACGACCACCACGACCATCACGGCCACTCGCACGGTCACTCGCATGACGATCATGGCCGCACCCACGCACACGCCCACGCACACGCATACGCCCACGCACACGCCCATGGTCATGCGCAGGCCCATGCCCACGATCACGCCTTCCCGCCCTCGGCAACGCAGGGCGCGCGAGGCCACAAGGCCGACACGCTTCCGGCCTTCGCGGCCGCCGACGCGGACGACGCGCATGCGCGTGCCCATGCCGCCGACATCCGCCGCCGCTTCGCCAACCGCAAGGTCACCAACGGGCAGATCGCGCTGTTCGGGCTCACCGGCGGCCTGATCCCGTGCCCGGCCGCCATCACGGTGCTGTTGTTGTGCCTGCAACTGAAGGCGTTCGCATTGGGGGCGGCGCTGGTGCTGAGCTTCTCGGTCGGGCTGGCGCTCACGCTGGTGGCGGTGGGCGTGGTGGCGGCGCTCAGCGTGCGGCACGTGTCCCGCCGCGGCGGGTGGCTCTCTGCCGTCGCCGCCCGCGCGCCTTACCTGTCGAGCCTGCTGATCGTTGCGGTCGGCATCTATGTGCTCGTGCACGGGCTGATGGGGATATCCGCCGCGCGTTGAGCGTGCGTGCGCTGGCGGTCGGCCGGTATCATGCGCTCAGGCGCGCAGGCAAGGCGGCGGCGCATGACGGGGGAAGGGCATGTGGGAACGGGTGCGCGCGTGGGCGCGCGGGCTGAAGCGGGAAGTGCTGGTGCTGTGGCTGGCTGCGCGCGATCCGCGCACGCCCTGGTATGCCAAGGCGCTCGCCCTGCTGGTCGCGGGCTACGCGCTCTCGCCCATCGACCTCATCCCTGATTTCATTCCGGTCCTGGGCTATCTCGACGACGTGATCCTGGTGCCGCTCGGCATCTGGCTGACGCTGCGGCTGCTGCCCGCGGCGCTGGTGCGCGAACTGAGGGCGGTCGCGGCCGAACGGGCGCAGCGGCCCGTCAGCCGGGTGGCCGCGGTTGTGATCGTGCTGGCGTGGCTGGCCGGCGCCGCGGCGCTGGCGTGGTGGCTGCTCGGCTGAGTCGATGCCGGCCGCGATGCCGCGCATTCATCTAGACATATATATCTGGCAATGATGCGGTCATCATCCTTGGCTAAGGTGTGGCCATGGGTTGCGCGCCGGCGCGCCCGTACGGCGCCGCGCCGCGCGCGCCGTGTCGCCCGGTGGCCCGTGGTGAGCCGCATGCCCAAGATTGCCGAAACCTTCATCAGTCCCGATGCGCGCCTGCGCGAATGCCGGATCGGACGCCGCTGCGAGATCCTGCACGACAGCGCGGTCGAGTACACCGAGCTGGGCGACTACTCCTACATCGGCGAGCGCTGCATGGTGGCGGATGCGCGCATCGGCCGCTTCTGCGCGATCGCGGCGCAGGTGCGCATCGGCGCGCCCAACCATCCGATGGGGCGCGCCTCGCAACACCGCTTTACCTACTGTCCTGAGTACTATTTCGACGAGGCCGAGCGCGATCGCGCGTTCTTCGGCGAGCGCCGCGCCGATCAGGTGCTGATCGGCAATGACGTCTGGATCGGGCATGGCGTGATCGTGCTGCCGGGCGTCACGGTCGGAGACGGCGCCGTGCTGGCGGCCGGCGCGGTCGTCAGCCGCGACGTCGCGCCCTACACGGTGGTGGGCGGCGTGCCCGCGCGGCAGATCCGCGAGCGCTTCGATCGCGCCACCGCGCAGCGCCTCCAGGCCATCGCCTGGTGGGACTGGCCCGATGCCTTGTTGCGAGAGCGCCTGCCCGACTTCCAGGACGGCGACGTGCAGGCCTTCTGCGACCGCTGGAGCGCCGCGACCCGCGCCTGATTGGGCGCACGGCGATTGGCGCACGGCGATTGGCGCATGGCCAGTGGCGCACGGCAAGCCGCGCCCGGCGAACGACCCGCAACCGCGCGCCGCCGCTCGCTCGCCGTCAGTGCCCGCCCGGCGCGGGCGCGGCCGGGTCCAGGCGCCCGTATTTCTCCACCATCGTGGCGCTGGCGCGGTTCAGCCCGATCACCGCCACCGCGATGCCGTTGCGGCGGAACTTGTGCACGATGCGGTCGAGCGCCTCCACTGCCGTGATGTCCCAGAAGTGGGCATGCGACAGGTCGAGCTCCACGCGTGCCACGCTCTCCTTGAAATCGAACTCGCTCAGCAGCGCCTCCGACGAGGCGAAAAACACCTGGCCGCGCACGCGGTAGCGGCGCAGGGCGCCATCGTCTTGCAGCGCCGAGTCCACCTGCAGCACGCGCTGCACCTTGCCCGCGAAGAACACCGCGCTCAGCACCACGCCGGCCAGCACGCCCCACGCGAGGTTGTGCGTGAACACCACCACCGCCACCGTCGTGAGCATCACGAGCGAGGAGCTGCGCGGATGCGTGACCAACTGGCGCACGGAGCGCCAGTTGAACGTGCTGATCGAGACCATGATCATCACCGCCACCAGCGCGGCCATCGGGATCTGCTTGACCCACGGCCCGAGAAACACCACGAACACGATTAGCAGGACGCCCGCCACCATGCTCGAGAGGCGCCCGCGGCCGCCCGATTTCACGTTGATCACGGATTGCCCGATCATCGCGCAGCCGGGCATGCCGCCGAGGAAGCCGGCCACCATGTTCGCCAGGCCCTGGCCACGGCACTCGCGATTCTTGTCGCTGGAGGTGTCGGTGAAGTCGTCGATGATCGACGCCGTCATCAGCGATTCCAGCAAGCCGACCACGGCGATGGCGACGGAATAGGGCAGGATGATGCGCAGGGTCTCCCACGACAACGGCACCTGCGGCAGGGCAAGGGTCGGCAGGCTGTCCGGGAAGGTGCCCATGTCGCCCACGGTGCGCACCGACAGGCCCAGCGCCATCGAGATCGCCGTCAGCACCACGATGCACACCAGCGGCGACGGAATGGCGCGTGTCAGGCGCGGAAACAGATAGATGATCGCCAGGCCGCCCGCCACCATCGCGTACACCGCCGGCGGCGCGCCGATCAGCTCGGGCAGCTGCGCCATGAAGATCAGGATGGCGAGCGCATTGATGAAGCCGGTGATCACCGAGCGCGACACGAAGCGCATCAGGCTGCCCAGCCGCAACAGGCCCGCGCCGATCTGCAGCAGGCCGGCCAGCACGGCCGCGGCGAACACATAGGCCACGCCGTGGTCCTTCACCAGCGTGGTGATCAGCAGCGCCACGGCGCCGGTGGCGGCCGAGATCATGCCGGGCCGGCCGCCCGCGATCGCGGTGACCACCGCGATGCTGAAGGCGGCGTACAGGCCGACCTGCGGGTCGACCCCGGCGATGATGGAGAAGGCGAGCGCTTCCGGGATCAGGGCGAGCGCGACGACCAGCCCGGCGAGGATGTCGCCGCGCGGGTTGGAGAACCATTGCTGGCGCAAGGAGGTGTGCATCATGGAATGAATGGCGCGGCGAGGGCCGCGTCGGCATGGTGAGGCGCGGGCGCGCGCGTTGCGGGCCACCGGCGGGCGCCGGCGTCGAGCGTGAATGGCGTGTTTCCCGGGCTGTCGCGGGCATGCGCCGCGACGGCCGCGCGCGGGCCGACCTCGTGTGAACGGAGTCTCGATGGGATCGAGGCGAGTGAGGTCGGGGGCGCGCTTACATGGGTGGAAGAGGGTGGGTCTGACGAAGCGGGGCGATTGTACGCGAGCCGCATGACACGCCGCTGTCGGTCTCCCGCGGTGCGTGCTAATATACGTTTCGTTATAAAACGTATATTGCATCATGGGTATCGTCAAAGTTTCCGAAGAAATGCATACGGCGCTGCGCGACGCGAGCGACGCACTGTCGCGCTCGGTCAACGGCCAGGCCGAGCACTGGCTGCGCGTCGGCATGCTGGCCGAGCTCAATCCCGACCTCACCTATGGCGAGATCTGCAAGCTGCTGCTCAAGGGCCGCCAGCCGCAGGACGCCATCATGAGGGATTCCGTCCAGCCCGCGCTCGCCAAGGTGTCGTGATGGCGCCCAAGCGTATCCCCCTCCTCACGGCCGCTGAGGCGGCGCAGGCGCGCATCGCCGGTGCGCTCGCCGCCGACGTGCTCGCCATGATTGCCGAGCACGTCAAGCCCGGCGTCACCACCGACGAGCTCGACCGCCTCTGCAACGAATACATCGTGCAGCACCAGAAGGCCGTTCCCGCCAACGTGGGCTATCACGGCTTTCCCAAGACGGTGTGCGCGTCGGTCAATCACGTGGTGTGCCACGGCATCCCTTCCGGCAAGCCGCTGGCGCAGGGCGACATCCTCAACATCGACGTGGCCGTCATCAAGGACGGCTGGTATGGCGACTGCAGCCGCATGTATTTCGTGGGCGAGCCCAGCGCGCAGGCGCGCAGGCTGGTGCGCACGACCTACGACGCCATGTGCGCCGGCATCCGCGCGGTCAAGCCGGGCGCCACGCTGGGCGACGTCGGCAGCGCGATCCAGAGCGTCGCCGAAAACGCCGGCTATAGCGTGGTGCGCGAATACTGCGGCCACGGCATCGGCCAGATCTATCATGGCGAGCCGCAGGTGCTGCATTACGGTCGTCCCGGCGCGGGCCTGCGGCTCGAGGCCGGCATGCTGTTCACGATCGAGCCCATGATCAACGCCGGCCGCCGCGACACGCGCCAGCTGGCGGATGGCTGGACCGTCATCACCAAGGACCACTCCCTGTCGGCCCAGTGGGAGCACATGGTGCTCGTCACGCCCGAGGGCTACGAGGTCCTGACCGGCTGGCCCGACGGCTTCGGCGACTACAAGCCCGTCTGAGGGCGGCAGGCGCGGCGGGGGCGCCGGCTCGGGTTGCGGCCGCAATCGTCGCGGCCGCAACCGTTGCATCCGGGGCGGCCGGGCGCGCCGCGCCCATCGGCCTCGCGTATGCTGTCACCCATGACACTCCCCGCGTTTCGCCCACGGCCCGTGATCGCCATCATCGCGATGGTGGCGCTCTATGTGTCCGTGCTGCGCGCCGCCGGGCTCGGCTGGGGCTGGGTCGCGGCGCTGCTGGTCGTGGCCGCGCTGTTCACGGCCCTGGTGCAATGGGCCTACCGCGGCATGTACGACGACCCCTGGGACGATGACGATCCCGCCGCGCCGCCCGCCGCCGACGCCGATGCGCACACGGGCCGACGCTGATGCCGGCCGGCGCGGAACCCTCGCGGCCCTCGCCCCTCCAACCCTGATGGAAGAGATCACACTCGCGGGTCCGTTGCGTCGCGCCGTCCTGCGCCTGGGCGTCTGGGCGCTGATCGTCGCGGGCGCCGTGTGGGCCTGGCCGCGGCTGCCCGACGGCGTGCGTGCGCCCTGGCACATGGCGCGGCTTGCCTGGCAGGACGCGCCCACCTCGGTCGCCGTGCCGGTGCAGGGCGTGGCCGCGGCGCGGCTCGCGGACACGTGGGGCGCGGCGCGCAGCAACGGGCGCCGGCACGAGGGCATCGATATCTTTGCGCGGCGCGGCACCCCCGTGCTGGCCGCCACCGAAGGCGTGGTCACGCGCATCGGCACCAACAATCTCGGCGGGCAGGTGGTCTGGGTGATGGGGCCGGGCCGCCAGATGCACTACTACGCCCACCTCGACGGCTATGCCGACATCGCGCGCGGGCAGCTCGTGCAGCCCGGCGACGTGCTCGGTTTCGTCGGCAACACCGGCAATGCGCGCACCACGCCGCCGCATCTGCACTACGGCATCTACGGCGCCGGCGGCGCCCTCAATCCCTACCCGCTGCTCAAGGCGGGCCCGCGCTGAGGCGCGGCGCGCTCAGTCCTTGCGCGCGTCCTCGGTCGCCTGCGCCAGTTCGGCCTTGCCGCGTTCGCGCAGGCCGGTGACGGTGCCGGCGCGGTCGCGCGCATCCTTGTGCTGGCCCAGCTTGGACTTGCCCTCGATCCGGTCGATCTCGATCTCGATGCCCACGATGGCCTGCAGCATCTGGTCGATGAAATCGGCCGGGGCATCGGTCATCTTCCAGGGCCGCGGCTGGTCCGCCTCGTGGGTGCGCGTCAGGCGCGCCACCAGGCCGCGCACGAAACGCTCGTCGTCCACGATGCGCAGGCGGCCATGCACGTGCACGACCTGGTAGTTCCAGGTCGGCACCTGGCGGTGATGCTCATGCTTGCTCGGATACCAGTTGGGCGAGATGTAGCCCTCCTGGGCGCTGAACACCACCATCACCGCGTTGCCGTCGCGCTGCGTCTGCCAGACCGTGTTGGCGCGCGCCACGTGGGCGCGCAGCACGCCGTGGCCAGCGGCCGCCGGGTCGAACTCGAAGGGCAGGTGATTGGCGTCCAGGCCATCGGCGTCGTGGGTGACCAGCATGCCGAGCGGATGCCCGGTGATGATGCGGAGCAGTTCGTCGCTGCGTTGTTCGGCGAAGTGGGCGGGCAGATACATGGTGCGGGGCGGGTGACGGCTGAGAAGCGCTCATTGTGGGCCGATAGTGGTACATTTTTCAGGTCCATTTATAGGCAGTTTCACTGGTCCACTTATGCCGCGTCGCGCCGATCCTCCCGCCTTGCCTCTGCTCGCCCGCCTCGACCGCGAGGCGGGCGGGGTGGGGCGCCAGCTGCTGCGCCTGCTGCGCGATGCCATCACACGCGGCGAGCTGGCGGCGGGCGAACGCCTGCCGTCCACCCGCGCGCTGGCGCTCTCCATCGGGCTGGCGCGCGGCACGGTCACCGAGGTGTACGACCAGCTGGCCGCGGAAGGCTATCTCGACGCGCGGGTCGGCGCGGGCACCCGGGTCGCCGCGGTGATCGAGCTGGGCGCGCAGCAGGCGCCCTCGGCGGCGCAGGGCGGCGGCGCGCCGCCGCTGTCGTTGCGCGCGCAACATTACGCCGCGCTGGCGCACGGCATGGCGCCGCTGCCGCCGGTGCCGTTCGCGGTGGCGGTGCCCGCCGGCGAGGCCGCGCCCGACGACCAATGGCGCAAGCTGGGCAATCGCGTGCGGGCAAGCCGGGCGGCGGCGCCCGCCACCTACGCCGATCCGCAGGGCGTGCCCGCCTTGCGCGAGGCGATCGCCGACTATCTGCGGCGTGCCCGCGCGGTCACCTGCGATCCGGCGCAGATCCTGATCACGGCAGGCACGCAACAGGGCCTGTATCTCGCGGCCAAGGTGCTGGCGCAACCGGGCGATACCGCCTGGGCCGAGGACCCCGCCTACCTGGGCCTGATCGCCGTGCTCGAAGATCGCGGTCTCGCGGTGCGGCGCCTGCCCGTGGATCACGAAGGCATGCGGGTCGAAGACGGCGTGGCGCAATGGCCCCGGGCGCGCGCCGCCTTTGTGTCGCCGTCGCACCAGTTTCCGCTCGGCATGCCGATGAGCATGGCGCGCCGCATGGCGTTGATCGCCTGGGCACGCGAGGCCGGCGCCTATGTGGTCGAAGACGACTACGACAGCGAGCTGCGCTACGCCGGCCATCCCTTTCCGTCGATGCAGGGGCTCGATCCCTCGCGCGTGGTCTACCTGGGCACGCTGAGCAAGGTGATGTTTCCCTCGCTGCGGCTGGGTTATCTGGTGGCCCCGTCGCACCTGGTCGATGCCTTCGTCGGCGCGCGCACGCTGATGGACCGGCACGCGCCCACCACCGAGCAGCACGTGCTGGCGGCCTACATGCGCGAGGGCCTGTTCGAGGCCCATATCCGGCGCATCCGCGGCGTGTACGGCGAGCGCTTGCGCTGGCTGGAAGAGGCGATGGCGCGCCACCTGGCGCCGTGGGGGCGGCTCGAGCCGGGCGACCAGGGCATGCACCGGGTGCTGTGGCTGGCACCCGGCATCGACGACGTGGCGGTGGTGCGGCTCGCGGCCGAGCGCGGCCTGGCCTTGCGGGCGCTGTCGCCGATGTATGGCGGGCCGGTGCGCGAAAGCGGCCTGATGATGGGGTTTGGCGCCTATACGCGGGCGCAGATCGAGACCGCGGCCGCCGAGCTGGGCCGGGTCTGCGCGGCGGTCGCGGCGCGGGCGGCCTGAGCCGGCATCGCGCCCGCGGCCGGCCGTCTTCAGGCCTCGCCGGACGACTGCTGCGTGAAGGCGCGCACCATGCGCGCGATGTGATCGAACTCCTCGCGCGCGGCGTTGGCCCACTCCGGAATCTCGAAGGGCCCGTCGGGCGGGGTGTCGTCGACATGGGTGCGCAGGTCTTCGATCAGTTCCAGCGCCATGGTGGTGGCCTGTTCGTGGCCGCGGGTCGCCAGGGCGATGGCCACGGCAAGGGTCTGGCGCAGGGCCAGCAGGCGGCCGTCGAGTTCGTCGTTCATGGGGGCGATTCCGGGCAAAAACCACATTCTACGTGGCGGCCCGGCACAGCCGCGCGGGCATTGCGCCAGATCAATACCGGCCCGTCGGTCGCCACCCATAATGCTTGCCATGGCGACCCCGATCCCGATCACGATGCATACCCCCACGCCCGCGGCCCAGGCCGCCTGTGCGCCCGAGTTCTCCCCCGCGCTGCTGGCGCGCATGGCAAAAAACGGCCCGCGCTACACCTCCTATCCCACGGCCGACCGCTACAGCCCGACGTTTGGCGAGCGCCACTACCGCGTCGCGCTGGAGGCCCGCGCCCGGCGCGCTGGCGAGCCGTTGTCGCTCTACATCCACATCCCGTTCTGCGAATCGGTGTGCTACTACTGCGCCTGCAACAAGATCGTGACGCGCCACCACGATCGCGCCACGCGTTATCTCGCGGCGCTGGAGCGCGAGATCGCGCTGCATACCGAGGTGCTGGGCGAGGGCGAGCCCGTGTCGCAACTGCATTTCGGCGGCGGCACGCCCACCTTTCTGTCGGATGAGGAGCTCGAGCGCCTGATGGCCGTGCTGCGCACGCGCTTCGCCTTCCAGCCCGACGCCGAGATATCGATCGAGGTCGATCCCCGCACCGTGGGCCGCGAGCGGCTCGCCCACCTTGCCCGCCTGGGCTTCAATCGCCTGAGCCTGGGCGTGCAGGATTTCGACGCCGCCGTGCAGCACGCGATCCATCGGGTGCAGCCCTATGCGCAGGTCGAGGCCTTGATGCACGATGCCCGCGCGCAGGGCTTTGCCTCGATCAACATGGACCTGATCTACGGCCTGCCCAGGCAGACTGCCGCGTCCTTTGCCCGCACGATCGAGCAGGTCGGCGTCCTGCGCCCGGATCGCGTGGCGCTGTACGCCTATGCCCACCTGCCGGAGCGTTTCAAGCCGCAGCGCCGCATCCTCGATGCCGACCTGCCCGACGCGGCGGCCAAGGTGGCGCTGCTGGGCAGCGCCATCGCGGGCTTCCTGGCGCTCGGCTATGTCTATATCGGCATGGATCACTTCGCACTGCCCGGCGACAGCCTGGCGCAGGCGCGCGCCGCCGGCCAGTTGCAGCGCAACTTCCAGGGCTACAGCACGCAGCCCGATTGCGACCTGGTCGCGCTCGGCGTGTCGTCGATCGGCCGCATCGGCGATGTCTACGCACAAAACGCCAAGACCCTCGAGGATTACTACGCGCGCATCGAGTCGGGGCGCTTCGCCACCGAACGCGGCCTGCAGTGCACCGCCGACGATCTGGTGCGGCGCGACATCATCATGGCCATCATGTGCCGCGGCGAGGTGGATCTCGCCGCTTTCGTGTCGCATTGCGGCGGCACGTGTGGCAGCGCCTGTCGCAAGACCGACGCCGCGCGGGTGGCCGAGCAGTATGCCCCCGAATGGGCACGCCTCGAGGAGTTGCAGGAGATGGGGCTGTGCACGTTGGCCGGCTCGCGGCTCCGCGTGACGCCGACCGGCTGGTACTTCGTGCGCGCCATCGCGATGGTGTTCGACCGGCGCCTGCGCGACGATGCGGTCGCCGGCCGTTACTCCCGCATCGCCTGAGCGCCGGCGCCCGCCTCAATAGACGTCGCGCTGGAACTTCTCCTTCAGGTAGAGCGCCAGCGCGAGGTCGTCCGGCAGGCCGAGCTTCTTCATCGCGCGGCGCTTGTGCGTGCTCACGGTCTTCTTGCTGCGCGACAGCCGCTTGGCCACCTGCGTGACCGACTGCGACTGCGAGATCTGGCGCAGGATCTCCAGCTCGGCGCGGGTGAGCCGGTCTTCGGGATGCACCGGATTGGCCGCCAGCGAGCGGCCGTTTTTCCAGCCCACGAAGGTGTGTTTGTCGGCCGAGGTGCGGCGGATCAGCTCCGGCAGGAATTCCACGGGGGCCAGCTTGGGCAGATAGGCGTTGGCGCCGGCCTGGAACGCGGCGAACTCGGTTTCGTCCTGGCGGCCGGCCGAGCACACGATCACGGCCATGCCCGGGTAGAGGCGCTTGAGGCGCCGGATCAGGTTGGGCCCGTCGCTCTGCTGGCCGGGCAGGTAGAAGTCGACCACGGCCACGTCGCAGGGGTGCTGGCGCAGGAAGTTGTTGAGCTGGTCGGCGCGCGTCTCGGCCCAGCGCACGTCCAGGTCGGTGAGGGTGCGCAGGTAGGAGGCCAGCCCCAGCACGGTGGCGGGGTGGTCGTCGAGGATGACCACCCGGATCTTCGGGCGCGGGCTCAACGTGTGGCGGCGCACGGAGTAGGGGGCGTTGCCGATATTGGGGTCTGAAAAGACGTCTGGAACGGTGGTCACGGACATGGCGATTCCCGGTAACGTTGCTGCTTTCAGGCAATTCGGGGCCTGAAGGTCCCAGACCGGTACGTTACCGGGGCGCCCCGGCTTCTGGGGCTTGGTCCGGGCATTTGCAGAAACGTCCTACGACCTTGTAGGAAATGTCTTTCAGGCTCGGCGGCGGCCGGCCGGGTTATCCCGGATTCGCGCGCAAAGAGTGCTACAATTGGTGTTCTATCGGGTAATCCGGTCAGGAATGGTGCCGTCGCAGGCGCCACGAGTCCTCTCCGGTGTTTCCATCGGCGCCCCTGGCGCGGGTGTCCGCCCCGAGTTTTTCCCGTTTTCCGGCCGGCGCGCCTTGCGCGGCGGCCTCACAGGTAGATCCAGGCACACGCCATGTTTGTCCTTCCGACACGAACTACGACCGGAAACCTTCGCCCCAAGTCGCGTCAGTGATTCGAGCGTAGGGTTTTGGTGTCGGACAGACAACAGACTCTTCATGCAAGCAGGTGAGAACGCGGCTCCAAGAGGCCGCGTTCGTCGTTTTCAACCCAGGAAAATCTTCGATGGTACAAATCACATTGCCGGATGGCTCGCAACGCCAATACCCGGGGCCGGTCACGGTCGCCGAGGTCGCGCAGTCCATCGGCACCGGCCTGGCCAAGGCAGCGCTTGGCGGGCGGGTGGCGTTCGAGGGCGTCGAGCCCAAGCTGGTCGATACGAGTTTCTCGATCACCACCGACGCCAATCTGGCCATCGTTACCGCGAAGGACGCCGACGGCCTGGATCTGATCCGCCACTCGACCGCCCACTTGCTGGCCTATGCCGTCAAGGAGCTGTTCCCCGACGCCCAGGTCACCATCGGCCCCGTGATCGACAACGGCTTCTACTACGACTTCTCGTACAAGCGCCCGTTCACGCCCGAAGACCTCGAAGCCATCGAAAAGAAGATGGCCGAGCTCGCGCGCAAGGACGAGAAGGTCACCCGCGAAGAATGGACGCGCGACGACGCCGTCAAGTTCTTCAAGGGCATCGGCGAAGACTACAAGGCCGAGATCATTGCCTCGATCCCGTCCAACGAAACGCTGAGCCTGTATCGCGAAGGCGACTTCATCGACCTGTGCCGCGGCCCCCACGTGCCGTCCACGGGCAAGCTGAAGGTCTTCAAGCTGATGAAGGTGGCCGGCGCCTACTGGCGCGGCGACAGCAACAACGAGATGCTGCAGCGGATCTACGGCACGGCCTGGGCCACCAAGGACGAGCAGGACGCCTATCTGCACATGCTCGAAGAGGCCGAGCGCCGCGACCACCGCAAGCTCGGGCGCGACCTCGACCTGTTCCATTTCCAGGATGAGGGCCCCGGCCTGATCTTCTGGCACCCCAAGGGCTGGACGCTGTGGCAGCAGGTCGAGCAGTACATGCGCTCGGTCTACATCGACAACGGCTACCAGGAAGTGAAGGCGCCGCAGATCCTCGACCTGTCGCTCTGGAAGAAGACGGGCCACTGGGACAACTATCGTGAAAACATGTTCACGACGGAATCCGAGAACCGCGTCTACGGTCTCAAGCCGATGAACTGCCCGGGCCACGTGCAGATCTTCAATTCGGGCCTGCACTCCTATCGCGAGCTGCCGCTGCGCTACGGCGAATTCGGCCAATGCCACCGCAACGAACCCTCGGGCTCGCTGCACGGCATGATGCGCGTGCGCGGCTTCACGCAGGACGACGGCCACATCTTCTGTACCGAAGACCAGCTCCAGGACGAGTGCGCCGACTTCACGGCGCTGCTGCAGAAGGTCTATCGCGACTTCGGCTTCACCGAAGTGCTGTACAAGGTGGCCACGCGCCCCGAAAAGCGCATCGGCAGCGACGAGATCTGGGACAAGGCCGAAGAGGCCCTGATGGAGAGCCTGCGCCGCACCGGCTGCGAGTTCGAGATCTCCCCGGGCGACGGCGCTTTCTATGGCCCGAAGGTCGAGTACACGCTGAAAGACGCCATCGGCCGTCACTGGCAGTGCGGCACGATCCAGGTCGATTTCTCCATGCCCGTGCGCCTCGGCGCCGAGTATGTCGACCAGAACGACCAGCGCCGCGCGCCCGTGATGCTGCACCGTGCGATCCTCGGTTCGCTCGAGCGTTTCATCGGTATGCTGATCGAAAACCACGCCGGTGCGATGCCCCCGTGGCTCGCGCCCGTGCAGGTCGCGGTGTGCTGCATTTCCGAGCATTCCGCCGACTATGCGGCACAAATAACACAAAGCCTGAAAAAACAAGGCTTTAGGGCTCAAGCCGATTTGCGCGGTGAAAAAATCACTCGTAAAATCAGGGAGCATAGCCTGCAAAAGATTCCGTACATCCTCGTCGTGGGCGACAAGGAGAAGCAAAACGGAACGGTTGCGGTACGAGGCCTGGGCGGCCTGGACCTCGGCGCCATCGCCTACGACGACTTCGTCAGCCGACTGACCGAAGACGTCGCTACCCGGCGCGCCGTCGTCCAGCCTGAAACCAGCGCTGCTTAATCAACTACTAGGAGTCTTCAACATCGCTACTGAAAAACCCAATCGCATCAACGGTGAAATCCGCGTCCCTGAGGTGCGCCTGATAGGTCTGGACGGGGAACAGCTCGGCATCGTCAAGATCGCCGATGCCTTCCGTCTTTCCGAACAAGCTGACGTGGACTTGGTCGAGATCGCGCCGAACGCCGAACCGCCAGTCTGCCGTTTGATGGATTACGGTAAGTTCAAGTACCAGGAACAAAAACGCCAGGCCGAAGCGCGCTCGAAGCAGAAGGTCATCCAGGTCAAGGAAGTCAAATTCCGTCCTGCGACCGACGAGGGCGACTACCAGGTCAAGCTGCGCAACCTGCGCCGCTTCCTCGAAGAGGGCGACAAGGCCAAGGTCACGCTGCGATTCCGCGGCCGTGAAATGGCTCACCAGGAACTGGGTATGCGAGTGCTGGAGCGGGTTCGCGACGATCTGATCGAATTGGCTCAGGTCGAAGCGATGCCCAAGCTGGAAGGCCGTCAGATGGTCATGGTGCTGGCGCCGAAGAAGAAGGCGGCGCCCGCAGGCAAGGCCGACGCAGCCAACTGATCCCCGGACCGGCCCGGGCGCCTCGCGGCGTCCGGGCCGGTTTGCGTCTGGCATCTGCCTCCTCGCACGGCCCGCCGGCTCACGCCGGTTGGGCCGTCGTGCGCTGTGGGCCGGCGTCCGGTGGATGTGCACGGCGTGGCCGTGCGATGGCGCGGCGACCGCTGCCGCGCTACGATGAATCGAATGCCCGTGGGCGACTGAGACCCGGCGGGCCGTACCAGGTGTCGCGATGCACGTATTGTTTGTGATCGATCCCTTGCCGCTGCTCAAGGCGTACAAGGATAGTTCCGTAGCCATGATGCAGGCGCTCGTCGCGCGCGGTCATACGCTGAGCGTGGCCCTGCAGGGCGATCTCTTCATCGACGAGGGTGTCGTGCGCGCGCGCGCCACGCCCATCGAACTCGTGGCCGGCGCCGACCTGCACGAACACGCCTGGTGGCGCGACACGGCCGACGCGGCCGACGTGCCGCTCAAGTCGTTCGGCGCGGTCGTGATGCGCAAGGATCCGCCCTTCGACATGGAATACGTGTATTCCACCCACCTGCTCGAATACGCGCAGGCCCAGGGCGCCAAGGTCTTCAACGGCGGCGCGGCGATCCGCAACCATCCCGAGAAGCTCGCCATCACCGAGCTGGCCGAGTTCACCGCGCCCACGCTGGTCACGCGCGACATGGCGCGCATCAAGGCCTTCCATGCACGCCACCACGACGTGATCGTCAAGCCGCTCGACGGCATGGGCGGCACGGGCATCTTCCGCCTGCAGGCCAACGATCCCAACACCAACGCCATCCTGGAAACGCTCACCGACAACGGCGCGCGCACCATCATGGCGCAGCGCTACATCCCCGAGATCGTCAAGGGCGACAAGCGCGTGCTGATCATCGGCGGCGAGCCGGTGCCGTTCTCGCTGGCGCGCATCCCGCTGGCCGGCGAAACGCGCGGCAACCTCGCCGCGGGCGGCCGCGGCGTGGCCCAGCCGCTGTCCGAGCGCGACCTGGAGCTTGCACGCGCGGTGGCGGCCAAGACGGCCGGCCGCGGCCTGCTGCTGATCGGCCTCGACGTGATCGGCGACTTCATCACCGAGGTCAACGTCACGAGCCCGACGTGCTTCGTCGAGATCACCGAGCAGACCGGCTTCAATGTCGCCGACATGTTCGCCCAGGCGCTCGAGCGCGCCGCCGGCTGACGGACTGCCATGACTGGAATCGTGATTGTCGTGCACGCCCCGCTGGGCAATGCCATGCGCGAAAGCGTGCGGCATGTGCTGGGCGACGCCACCGACACGCTGGCCGTGCACGACATCGCGCCCAAGGACATGCCCGACGACCAGGTGCCCGAGGTCCTGAAGGACATCCTCGAAGAGGATCGCGGGCAGGGCGTGCTGGTGCTGACCGACCTGATCGGGGCGACCCCGGCCAACATCTCCAAGCGGGCGGTGGCCGAGGCGCAGGCCCTGGGGATCCAGTGCTGCGTGCTGGCCGGTCTCAACACGCCGATGCTGCTGCGGGCCCTGACCTATCGCAACCTCACGCTCGCCGAAACGCGGGAGAAGGCGCTGGCGGGCGGCGTTCAGGGCTGCTTGCGTGTAGACTGACGGGCAGACGTTTGCTCCATCCTGCGCAGGCGCCATCCATCCGGGGGCGCCGGTGCCGATCATAAGAAACGCCGCGGTTCGCTGTGGTCACAAGTACTATGCCTACAAAAGACATCGTCATCAGCAATAAGCTCGGCCTGCATGCCCGGGCTGCGGCCAAGCTCACGCAGCTGGCCAGCAAGTTCAGCAGCGAAATTTTCATTTCCCGCAACGCGCAGCGCGTCAACGCCAAGAGCATCATGGGCGTGATGATGCTGGCCGCGGGCCTGGGGGTCACGGTCAAGATCGATGCGTCGGGCGCCGATGCCGATCAGGCCCTGGCGGAGATTGAATCCTTGTTCGACAGCAAATTCGGTGAGCAGGAATAGGCCAAACCCCTCCGACACGGCTGCCGCGGGACAGCTCCCGGCCGCCGCGTCCGACTCGACCATATCCCCCGACGGGGCTGGCTGCGCCAGCCCCGTTGTTTCTTTGTTCGGCAAGGGCGTGGCCCGGGGCTTCGCCATCGGCCGTGCCGTCGTCATGGGCGCCGCGGCGCTCGAGGTGGCGCACTACCGCATTGCCGCCGAAGACGTCGCCAGTGAAACGCAACGCCTGTCGCAGGCGCTGCTCAAGGCCCAGGCCGACCTGCTCGAGCTGGCCGAAAACCTGCCCGACGACGCGCCGCGCGAACTCGGCGCCATGCTCAACGTGCACCGGCTGCTGCTCGGCGATCCCCTGCTGGCCGAGCAGGCGCAGGCGCTGATCGCCGAACGCTTCTACAACGCCGAATGGGCCCTGACGGCCCAGGGGCAGTTGCTGGGCGAGCAGTTCGAGGCGATGGACGACGAATACCTGCGCGAGCGCGGCGGCGACGTGCGGCAGGTCATCGAGCGCGTGCTGCACGTGCTCGCAGGCACCTCCGCCATCCTGCCCGACGGCGCCGACGTCGACGGCGACGACCCGCTGGTGGTGGTGGCGCACGACATCTCGCCGGCCGACATGCTGCGCCTGCGCGGCGGCCGCTTCGCCGCGTTCGTCACAGACCTGGGCGGCCCGACCTCGCATACCGCGATCGTGGCGCGCAGCATGGGCGTGCCGGCCGTGGTGGCCATGGGCAACGTGCGCGAGCTGGTGCGCGACGGCGACATGCTGATCGTCGACGGCGCGGCCGGCGTGGTGGTGGTCAACCCCTCGCGCCGCATCCTCCAGGAATACCGCGCTCGCCAGCGCACCTACGCGGAAGAGCGCGCCACGCTCGCGCTGCTGCGCGACGAGCCTTCCGTCACGCTCGACGGCATCGACGTGGTGCTGCACGCCAACATCGAGCTGCCCGAGGAGGCCAGCCTGGCGCTGGCCCAGGGCGCGCAGGGCATCGGCCTGTTCCGCAGCGAGTTCCTGTTCATGGGCCGCGCCGACCTGCCGGGCGAAGAAGAGCAATACGAGGCCTACGCCTCGGTGGTCAAGGTGATGGCCGGCCGGCCGGTCACGATCCGCACCCTCGACATCGGCTCCGACAAGACGCTCGATGGCGAGGCCACGGTGGCCACCAATCCGGCGCTGGGCCAGCGGGCGATCCGCTACTGCCTGGCGCGGCCGGAGATGTTTGCCACCCAGCTGCGCGCGATCCTGCGCGCCTCGGCGCACGGCACCGTGCGGCTGCTGGTGCCCATGATCGCGCACATGCACGAGGTCAAGGCCGCGTTCGCCGCCATCGAGGCCGCGCGGCGCGAGCTCGATGCCCGCGGCCAGGCCTATGCGGCGCACATCGAGGTGGGCGCCATGGTCGAGGTGCCGGCGATCGCGATCGCCATCGAGCCGTTCGCCCAGGCGCTGGACTTTCTCTCGATCGGCACCAACGACCTGATCCAGTACACGCTGGCGATCGACCGCGGCGACCACGACGTGTCGGAGCTCTACGATCCGCTCCATCCGGCCGTGCTGCGGCTGGTCGCCAACACCATCAATGCGGGCGAACGCGCCGGCATCCCGGTGGCGGTCTGCGGCGAAATGGCGGGCGACGCGCGCCTGACCCGGCTGCTGCTGGGCCTGGGCCTCACCGAATTCTCGATGCATCCGCAGCAACTGCTGGATGTGAAACGCGAGATCCGGCGGGCCCATTCCAATGCGCTGCGCGTAAAGGTGGCCACGGCCCTGAACCGCGCGCTGCCGGTCGATCTCGACACGCTCGACCAGGCCTGAACCGAAGGCGCCCGCGCGGCGCCTTCGGTAGCTCCACCGTCTTCCCGTCCATTGCCCGAAAGCCCCGGCAGGGCTGCCGGCGTTCATGTTGCGGCGCAGCATCGCAAGTCGACGTATTCGTGGCTTCGGCATCCGCGGTTCCAGAATGTGAGCTGTTATATGTCCCTGATTGCGATTTCTGCGCAGTGTGTGCGTAAAACACAACGTTTTCCCTGATTTACAACGTCTGCTTCGAGCAAGGCGGGTTTCCTATTGCGTCGCAACATCGACAGGCATAGGATGAGCTTGCAGGCAGTTGAAAGCCTTGCAGTGTCCAAAGCGCCTTTCTCAGAGGAGAGCATCATGGGCGATGCCATTCGCAGCAAACCGGCCACCGGCCGTACCCGACTCACCCAAGCTTTTGGCTGGCAGCGCGTGCGCGCCGGTGCCAATGGCGCGCTGGGTTTCGTCGGTGATGTGCTGCACGCCATGGATGCCGGCCGCCGCCAGCACCCGGTGATTTCGGCGTATCGGCGTTGATCGTTCCGTGCGCGCCCGCAGTCGTGGCGCGCCGGGCGATTTGACTCAGGCCAGCCCGCGGGCTGGCCTGATGCATTCCGGCGCCCGCCGCGCGCCTCAGATCAGCGCGTCAGCCACCAGGTACAGATCGAGCACGATGATGCCGGCGGTGGCGGCCACGGCGGCCGTGGCCCAGGCGGGGTGCAGCACGCGCTCTCCCATCACGCTGCGGCGGCAGGCCAGCAGCACCAGCGGCACGAGCGCGAAGGGCAGGGCGAGGCTCAGCACCACCTGCGACAGCACCAGCCACTGATCGGGATCCTGGCCCGACGACAAGCCCAGCAAAAGCATCGCGGCCACGGCGGCCACCACGCGCGTGACGGCCGCGCGGCCCGGGTCGCTCAGGCCCCGGCCCGGGTTGAAGCCGGCCGACAGCATGCGGCCCGCCATGACGCCCGTGATGGTGGAGCTCTGGCCCGCGGCGTAGAGCGCCACGGCGAACACGATGGCGGCCGCCGCGCCCAGGGACTGGCCGATCGCGGCATGCGCGCCGTCGAGGCTGGCGATGGCCGGGCCGCTGCCCGACATCGATGCGGCCGCAACGATCATGATGGCGGCATTGATGAGCATCGCGATGCCCAGCGACACGATGGTGTCGTTGCGCGCCACGGTATAGGCGAGCGGACGGGCGTGCGGCGGCAACTGCCGCGCGCGCTCGGCCAGCGTGCCCGAATGCAGATACAGGTTGTGCGGCATCAGCGTCGCGCCCAGGATGCCGAGCGCGATCATGAAGCCCTCGGTGTGCGACAGCGCACGGCCGGTCTGCGTGATGCCCGTGCCCATGGCAAGCCAGGAGGGCCGCGCTTCCAGCAGCAGGAACACGAACGACAGCGCGACGATGGCCAGCAGCACCGCGATCACGCGTTCGTGCCGCTCGGTCTGGCCGCGCGTGAGATAGAACACCAGGAACGTGCCGACGCCGGTGATCGCCACGCCGGCCATCAGCGGCAGGCCGAACAGCAGGCGCAGCGCGATGGCGCCGCCGATCAGCTCGGCCAGCGCCGTGGCGAGGATCGCCGCTTCGCCCGCGAGCCAGGCCAGCCGCGCAAACGGACGCGAGAGTTCGGCGGCGGTGAGCTGGGCCAGATCGCGGCCGGTGGCCACGGCCACGCGCGCGGCAAGCACCTGAAACCCCATCGCAAGAATCGCCGAGAGCAGCACGATCGACAGCAGCCCGTAGCCGAAGCCGCTGCCGCCCGCGATGTCGGTGGCCCAGTTGCCCGGATCGATGTACCCGACGGCCACGAGAATGCCCGAGCCCGCCATGCGGCGCATCTGGCCGCGCAGGACGGTGTCGGCGATGGTGCGTTGGGGATTGCCGGAGAGGGCAAAGATGAGGCGGGTCATGCGGGATCTGCTATTTGAGAACGTTTCTCAATTGTAGGGACGCAGGCCCACCCGTCAAGTTGGATTTGTGCACGCGCGTCATAGGGCGCGTCAATCGGGGCGCCGCGCCGGCCGCGGGGGCCGGCGCGGACGGGGCCCGCTTACTGCTTGAGCGTGGCGTCCATCGTGATCTTGGCGTTGAGCACCTTCGACACGGGGCAGCCCGCCTTGGCCTTGGCCGCGGCTTCCTGGAAGGCCTTGTCGTCGGTGTTCGGGATCACGGCTTCCACGGTGAGGTGCACGGCGGTGATCGAGAAACCATCATCCGACTTGTCGAGCGTGACCACGGCCGAGGTCGAGATGCTGTCGGCCTTCAGGCCGGCTTCGCCCAGGATGTTGGACAGCGCCATCGAGAAGCAGCCGGCGTGGGCGGCGCCGATCAGCTCTTCGGGATTGGTGCCGGGCGCGTCTTCGAAGCGCGTGTTGAAGCCATACGGCTGATCCTTCAGTGCGCCGCTCTGGGTCGAGATCGTGCCCTTGCCGGACTTGAGGTCGCCTTTCCAGACGGCCGATGCGGATTTCTTCATGCGTAACTCCTGAGGATGGCGCGCGCGGGGCGCGGGAGGACGGGACCGGACGCGCGGGTCCGGCCTGTCGATCGATCATATCCGCAGCCGGCGCATCGGCGTGTGTCCAGGCGTGAGTGGCGCCGGCTGCGGGCCCGGACGAGGGCGGGCGATAATGCCGCATGTGCCATGCCCGCCGCCGGCGCGCGGGCGTCCAATCACGCAAGTCATCAGGGAGTGCTACGCATGCAAGTGATCGATACCGCCGCCACCCGGGCCGCCTTGTCCTTCGAGACCGTGATTCCCGCGCTGCGCGCCGGATTCCAGGGCGGCTACACGGTGCCGCCGCGGCACGTGCATGCGATCGAGGCCGACGGCCGCAAGGGCACCTCGCTCATCATGCCGGCCTGGAGCGAGGCGGGTTACTTCGGCGTCAAGGTCATCAACATCTTTCCCGACAACACCCACGACGGCCTGCCGGGCCTGCACGCCACCTACACGCTGTACAGCGCCCGCACCGGCGTGCCGCTGGCCAGCGTCGATGGCGACGTGGTCACCGCCTATCGCACGGCCGGTGCCGCGGCGCTGGGCGCGGACTACCTGGCGCGCGCCGACGCGCGGGTGCTGCTGATCCTGGGCTCGGGCCGGATCGCCGGGCTGGTGGCGCAGGCGATGCGCGCGGTGCGCCCGATCGACCGCGTGCTGGTGTGGAACGTGCGCGAAGCCGGCGCGCGCCGGCTCGCCGACGCCCTGCAAGCGCATGGCTTTGCCGCCGAGGCCATCACCGATCTGGAGGCGGGCGTGCGCCAGGCCGACATCGTGAGCTGCGCCACGCTGTCGACCGAACCGCTGGTGCAGGGCGCCTGGCTGCGTCCGGGCACCCATCTCGACCTGATCGGCAGCTTCAAGCCCGAGATGAAGGAAACCGATCCGGCCTGCTTCGCCGGCCATGCCGTGTATGTGGACACCGACGAGGCACCCACCAAGTCGGGCGACCTGCTCGCCGCCTTCGAGGCCGGCACGCTGGCGCGCGATGAGATCCGCGGCACGCTGTTCGACCTCGCCACCGGCCGCGTAAAAGGCCGCACCGATGCCGGGCAGATCACCGTGTTCAAGGCCGTGGGCAGCGCGCTGGAGGATCTCGCGCTGGCGGCGCTGGTGTATGAGCAGGTGCGCGGCTGAGGGCAGGGGGGGCTTCGCTCAGCGGTTTTGCGAGCGGTGGCGGGCGTCGGTTTGCGGCCGAACCCGGTGCGGCATTCAACCCGGTCGTCGCGCCAGCATTCCGAACAACATCGACCCCACGGGTTCTCGCATACCCCGTGCGGCGTTCGTCAACGAGACAGGCACATGCATCGACGTTTTCCGTTTGCCCTGGTGATCGCGCTGGCGATCAGCTTTGGCGCCTTCATCGCGCCGGCGCACGCGCAGGCCCCATCGACGCCGATGGTTCAGCGTGGCGCCGGACACCCCTACGAAATCGCCGACAGCGAAGTGTGGGACGTGCCCGATCCCGTTTCCGGACGCGGCTACCAGGTCTTTGTTGCGCTGCCGCCGTCCTATGCGAAGCAGCCGCAGCGGCGCTACCCCGTGCTGTACGTGACCGACGCGGACTACGCCTTCCCGATCATCCGCCAGCTGGGGCGTCGCCTGAATGTCGAAGGGCCTCGGGTCGAAGAGTTCATTCTGGTCGGCCTGTCCTATGGCAAGAGCGAGGAGGGCGGTGTCAGCCGGCAGCGCGACTACACGCCGACGCCGAACGGCCCGAGCACCGCGCCGCCCGACGCCATCCACGGCCAGGCGCAGGCCTATCAAAAGTATCTGCGCGACCAGGTCAAGCCGTTCATAGCCACGCGCTACCGCGCGGACCCGTCCAGGGCGATCTTCCTGGGCCATTCCTACGGCGCCCTGCTCGGAACGCAGATTCTCTTCACCGAACCCGGCCTGTTCAGCAGCTATATCCTCGGCAGCCCGTCTCTCTGGTACGACAAGCGCCACGCGCTGAAGCTCGAAGCGACCTACGCCCGGCAGAACCAGGACCTGAAGGCAAATGTCTATCTCTACGTCGGCGCCTTTGAGGCCTTGCGCAAAGGGGATCGGCGCTTTAACCAGACGGTGGACATGGTTGCCGACAACCGCGCGCTGGAGGCGGCGCTGCAAAGCAGAAAATACCCCGGCTTGAAACTGAAGTCCGTGGTGTTGAACGACGAGGATCATCTCACCGTCGCACCCCGGGGCTTCACGCAGGCGTTGACGTACCTGCTGCCGGCGCGGTGAAGCATCGCACGGCACGGATAATCCGCGGCAGTGCGCGGCCGACGCCCGGCAACACAGGAACGTGATGAGGCACTGGTGTTCGGGCATACCTCGCAGACCAGATTGGCGAGCAACTCGACGCCGGTCTGGTGCTGACGGGTTTGCACAAGGACTGGCAACCTCAGCCACGTTTCGTGGTGGAGAACGTGATGCCAGCCTTTATCGCGACCAGAGCCGCAAAGCGTTGAGCCCAACGCTGCACGCCGAAACCGGGTCCGCCGGTTCCCGTTGCGTGCTTCGCGGCACGCTGCCGATCTGCCGGCCAGAAACCTATAACGGCCAGCAATCGACGTATCGCCGCTGTGGCCGCCAGTAGCCGCGGCGGCCGGCTTTCCTGCTAGCCCGGGTAACGCAGATGGATCAGGGGATAGGGGCGCCCCTGTGAATCCGTCTCCGAGCGCCCAGTCTCGACGAACCCCATCCGCTGATAAAAGCCAACCGCTTGAGAATTCTGCATGTTGACGTCCGTGGTCAGTGTCCGATGTAGCGACACGCCATGCTGCAACAGTTGACGACCGATACCTTTCCCACGGACATCGGGATCGATGAAGAGCGCCTCCATATGGGTCCCATCGATCAGCATGAAGCCATAGGGATAGTCCTTCTCATCGACCGCAACAATCATTGGTGCATGGGGCAGAAACCCAGACACCTCGGCATCAATGGCCTGTCGGTCTTCGGCACTGAGAAAGTGATGAGTGGCGTCCACGGAGCGCCGCCAAAGATCAACGAGAGCGGGGCCGTCTTCAGGACGTGAACTGCGCAGCGTGTACATGGCAACCTTAAAGAAAACGACAGTGTAGACGTGGCCGTGTTCACCCCCCGTTAAGGTTCCCAGCACGTTGCGTAAGAGGCGGAGCGTCGGCGCTGGATCGAGAGCGGACACTGGAAACAATGGTGTCAGACTACGATTTCGCAGCGAAATTGCGGCCTGACACCATAGACGCCTGCACTGGTTTGAATCCGAGCGGATTCAACGCCAGCCCGTGACGTCTGGCCTCTGTACCTCTGTCCGTCCAGTTGATAGCTGTCGAGTGTTGGCGATGTGCAGGCGCACGTAGCGCCACACTTAAAACGTGTACTTCGCCGTCAGCAAGAACGACCGCGGCGCGCCGAAGTGATTATTGTCCTGGTTGCTGCCTATCGCCTGGTAGTAATACTTGTCAAACAGGTTGTACACGTTCAACCGCAGATCCAGATTCGGCGTAGCCCGATACGCCACCACCGCATCCCACACGCTATACCCCGGCTGCCGCACGTTGTACGCCGGCAAGCTGATCGCGCTTTGCACGCGCACCGCCCCACCCACCCGCCACGCATTCAGCGAGCCCGGCAAGGTGTACATGGTCGAGAGCTTGAACAGATGGCGCGGAGTCTGCGTGTCGTAGGCCGCACCCGCCCGGAGGCTGCCCGAATCCTCAAGGTACTTGGACTGGTTGTACGTATAGCCGGCCGACACCTGCCAGCCCGGCGTGATCGCGCCCGCCACTTCGAACTCCACCCCCCGGCTTTGCACCTTGCCTGACGGCGCATAGCATTCGATTACCCCCGGCCCGCACTCGGACGTGGCCAGCGCAACCGGGCGGTTGCGTTGTCGAATCTGGAACACCGCCGCGCTGGCATTGAGCCGCCCGTCGTAATACTCCCCCTTGATCCCTGCTTCCAGATTGGTGCCGATCACTGGGTCCAGCGGCGCGCCGCTGGTGGACTGGTTGCTCTGCGGCTGGAACACGCTGGTCCAGCTGGTGTAGACGGAATGCTGGCGGTCCAGGTCGTAGATCAGGCCCGCGTAGGGCGTCAGCTCGTGCTTGACCTTGTAGTCCGCGGGGGGGCTGACGTAGTCGCCGGACTTCAGCGTCATGTCGTACTCATACCAGTCCAGCCGAGCGCCCAGCATCAGCGTCAGTGGGTCCGCGAGGCTCAGGCGGGTGGTGGCGTAGCCGCTCATCTGGCGCTGGTACCCCTTGCGCGACCAGGGGTAGACGAACGCGGGCTTCTCCACGGCGCTGGAGTTCCAGTGTTCCGGATCGACCGTAATGTTGTAGTCCAACGGCCAGCCGCCGGGGCCGTCGTCGTCCTTGTTCTTCAGGAAGCTGCCGCCCAGCACCAGTTCATGCGTGCGCCCCAGCAGCGTAAAGGGGCCGCTCAGATAACCGTCCACACTGTACTGGGTCTTGTCATAGGCATACTGGCCCAGGCCCTGCCCGAAGAACGTCGAGTCTTCCAGCGGATACAGATAACTGCCCAGCATGTTCATCCTGGCGCGCAGCGTGCGGGCGGTGAGCTTGCCGGACCAGCCGTTCCCGAAACGGTGATCGAGCTCGGCGAAGAAACTGGTGTTTTCCTTATTCCAATAGGACCAGTCCGGAGACAAGCGGATCGACCGATTGAAGTCGTAGAAGCTGCCGTCCCGGCGCGTAGGCAGCCCATTCCAATCCGCGCCCGGGCTGTCTTCCCGGTTGTAGTAGCCGCCGATGCTCAACGTCGTGTTGGCCGTGAGATCGGCTTCGATGGTGCCGTAGAAAAGCTGGCGCTGGTGCTCGTAGGCCTTCTTGAAGGTATTCGAATCCTGATAGGCCACCACACCCCGGGCGCGCAAGGTGCCAGCCTCGTTGAGCGGGCCCGAGCCGTCGACCTCACCCCGGTAATTGTCCCAACTGCCGGCGCTGGCCGTTACCGAGAATTGCGGCACCGCCGTGGCGCGCTTGCGCACGAGGTTGATGGTGCCCGAGGGATTGCCGGCCCCCGTCATCATCCCGGCCGCACCGCGCAGCACCTCGACGTGATCGTACATCGCCAGCGTCGCCACGCCCTGCGTGTCGTAGTCGTAGCCCAGCGGCACCCCGTCAGCCAGGAACGAACTGATCTCGAATCCGCGAGAGAAGAACTGCGTGCGCTCCCCGCCGCCGATTTGGCGCGTGGTCAGCCCGGTCGTGTCGCGCGCCACATCGTCCAGCGACTGAAACCCCCGGTCCTCGATCTGCTGGCGCGTCACCACGCTGACCGACTGCGGCGTCTCGCGCGGAGACAGCCCGAACTTGGTGGCCGTGGACATGACCGGCGTGGTGTAGGAATGGGTGCCTTCCGTCACGCCCGGCGTGGCCGCTTCCACCGTCACCGGCGCCAGCGTCGTCGTGCTGGCCGGCGCCACCGTCAGGCTGCCGTCCGGCGTGCGCCGCAGTTCCAGCCCGCTTCCGGCCAGGGCGCGCGCGGTGGCTTCTTCCAAGGAAAACTGGCCGGAGACGGCTGGCGCGGACTTGCCCGCCACCATATCCGCCCGAAACGAGATCACCGCGCCCGCGATGCGCGCGATCTGGGTCAGCGCCACATCCAGCCGGCCCGCGGGCAAATCGTATTGGTGCAGCGCCTGGGCATGGGCGGTGCAGGCGGCGGCCGCGATGACGCAGGCAGCCGAAAACCTCAGGGAAAGCATGGAACACTCCGTGGATGCGTGAGCACGCGTTCCCTGTATGTGCATCGGCGCCATCGAAAAAACACCCGGCGCGTAAAAAAAATCAGGCCAGATCGATCATCACGTACCAACGGCCCAACTGCTGCAACCGGATCGGCAGCGTATTCCTGAGCGCCTCCAGCGCCCGGTCGCCATCGTCCAGCGGAAACAGCCCCGTCACGCGCAGCCGCGCCGCCTGCGGCGACATCCGCAGCCAGCCCGGCCGGTACCGGGCCAGCGCATCCACCACGGTTTGCAGCGGCTCGTCATGGACTTCCAGTTCGCCGTTCTGCCAGGCGGCGGCGTGTTCCTGGTCGTTCTGCACCGCACCCACCTGCCGCGCATCGAACCACACGCTCTGCCCTGGCGCCAGGGGCTGGCGCACGCCTGCCAGCGTGGTCACCTCCGCGGCCCCACTCAAGGCCAGGCAGAAACTGCGTCCGGCCGCGCAGCGCACCATGGCGCGGCCGTGGCCGAGCCTGACCTCGCCTTGCGGCACGCGTACTTGCAGCCCCTGGCCGCTCCCCACCTCAAAAATCGCCGCGCCCGCCGACACCCGCACCGCGTGCGGCCCCTCCCACGACGCCGCGCTGCGCGCATCCAGCTCCATCGTATTGCCGTCAGGCAAGGCCACCCGCCGGCGCTCACTCGTGCGGGTCACATAGCCCGCCGTCAGGGATTGCACGGGCACATAGCGGTCCGCCACGCCCGCGCCCAGCAGCAGCGCTCCACCTGCCAACGCCAGCTTGCCCAGCCGCCGGCGCTGGGCCAACTGCGGCCCCACCAGCGAGCGCCGCAGCGCATCGCCATCGGCCAGCAACCCCGGCCGCAGCGCATGCAATGTGCCGTTCAGCGCCGCATTCAGTCGTTGCCACGCCGCGCCGTGGCTCGGGCTCTCCGCCAGCCACCGGTCAAACGCCGCGCGGTCCGCATCGCTGGCCTGCCCGCTGGATAAATAGACTTGCCATTCAATCGCCGCCTCGCGGGTGCGCGCATCCAAGGCCGTCATACTCCAAACACCTCGCAGCAACGGCGCAGGGCCTGCACGATGTACTTGCGCACCATGGTCGGCGACACCTTCAGCCGCGTCGCGATTTCCACGTGCGTCATCCCATCGAGCTGGCTAAAAAGAAACGTCATCCTGGCCTTTGCAGACAGCCCGTCCAGCGCCGTATCGAGCGCCTGCAAGGCTTGCAAAGTCTGCACCCGCTCCTCGGCCGACGGCTCCAGCGGCTCCGGTTGCGAGCGCAACGTCTCCAGCCAAGCCTGCTCCAGCTCGCGCCGCCGCCACAGCCGCCACGTAATGCGCCGGGCGATCGTGACCAGCATGGCCCGCGGCTCGTTCAGCTGCTCCAGCGCCGGTAGGCAAAGCAACTGCGTAAACGTCTCGCCCGCCACATCCTCCGCGTCCTCGCGGTTGCGCAACCCATTGCGCAGCCGCCGCTCCAGCCACGGGTGGTCGTTCTTATAAATGGTGGAAAACCGGCTATCGCGTGTAGAGTCCACGGCGTGCGCTATCAATAAATGGGAATCGTTATCAATTATCGCATAGTGGCTCGCCGTAGGCCATGCCGCTCTGGCGTGCGATCCGCCGTCGTCGCAGGCCCTCTTCAACGCGCTGAACACCGGTTTGCGCGGCGCGTAAGCTGTGATGGCAGAGGTCGAGGGGCGGGATAGCCCTGGTATGGATACGCCGCGGGAAGCTATAGCGCGTGCGCGAGCATCAACCGGGTTTTCGTCCTTGGGCCTATGTCCGCTTCGAGTCGAATGCGGTCGGACGATGGCGCCGCCTCGGTCTTAGGGGGCCGTGTCCCAGGCCGTCAGTCACCGGCCGGTCCGGAAGACATCGGCACGGCTTACTCGATGGCGTATCCCGCCGGACCTTATGTAATTCCCGCTATCCGCCGGATGGCCGGAATCGGCCGATCCGGCCTAAAGGTGTGTGCTGGCGTTGATGTTGGGCGGGGCAGGGGCGGCAAATCCATCGCTGCCCCGCAGTCACGCCGCCTATCCCTCAGCGGATCGGGAAGAACGTGCCGGCCAAGGTGCCGTTCTGGTCGCAATAGGGCGGGCTCGACGAGCCCGCGCCGGGCCGTTGTTCCTCGACGACCAGGCCGTCGCCTTTGCGTTGCAGGTTCAGCATCCAGCCCTTGGTGTCGACGCTCTTGACCTGCAGGCGGTCGCCCTTCGCCTTGCCCGACGCCTCGACATTGCATGACCAGCGTCCGTCGTGCGGCTGGGTGCTCGAGCCTTCGTACAGGATGTCGCCGTCGGGCTTCTTCCAGAGCGTGATCTCGCCGGAGAGGTTGCGCCATCTGCCGCTGAAGCCCTTGCGCTCGGCCAGGTCCAGCGAGGCGAGAAACGCGTCGCGGTACTTCAGGCGGCTCGCGAGTTCCTCGACCGGCTTGTTCTTGTCGAACGGCTTGTCGAAGGCGGCGTCGCGCACCTCAATGAAATAGCGCTGGTCGCGCACCAGCGCGTCGGCCGTGGCCGCGTCCAGGGATTTGCGCGCTTCTTCGAAGCGCTTGGCGATGCTCGCATCGAGCGCGGCGAGCGGCGGGTTCGCGCAGATGGCCTTTTCCGCTCCCGTGCGCGCCTTGGCGCAATCGAACGACGGCATCGCCTCGGGCGCCGCCGTGGCGGTCAGGGAAAGTGCGCACAGCGCGGCCGCGCAGGCTGCAGGGATTAAGTTTTTGGTCAGCATGGTGTTGCGGATGATAGCCAGAATTCGCGCAATGCAGGGGCAACAAATTCTGCGCCCACTATTCCGGCCGGCGGGGCACTGGTCGAGGGCGATGAGGTGCAAGGTGGAGGCGTCATGAAAATTTGGCGAGGCACGTTTTGAGGTGCCATGGTGGGGCCCGCTCAGTGCGGAATCAGCAGTGATGCCTTGCCAAGCTTTGGGTGAGCATTCCGCCCTTGGATCCTTATGTGCGGCGAGCCGTACGCGGCAGGTTTATCTGCGTCTGATCATGAAGTGGGCTGCTAGTCCCTCGTCCCGGGGCCAGGAAGAACGGCCGCTTTCGGCCAAGAGCTGACATTTGGCGATCACCAAGGCGGCCTACGGGAAAAAGCAAAAACTGGGCCGGAACCACATTGGCAGCTTCTGAGCCGCAAATCGTGTTGAACGGACATTCGTTCAGGCTGGCCCTTTCGAGGCCGCCGATCATTCTCGAGGAAATAGCATAGGCAGCACCACCGGCGGCGCCGATGACGGCGCCACCGTCAATCGGTTCAAGAAGCTCTTCGGTGACGTGAAAGGCAAACGCTTTTTCTTCACGAACGGCCTGGATAGCGCGGCGCTCAAGCATCTCGAGACGATTCAAGCGCTCGGCACCTAGCAGAAAGCGCGCGGATGGCGACCCAACAGCCTCTCCGCCGGATCGCGCTCGTGCCGTGGCGACGGATCAGCTGGCAGTTCGGTCGCGGCCGTGGCGGACTAACTATCGCTTGACCGCTCTTTGTTCTCCCGCATGCTCTCCTATACTTGATGAAAGGGGGTTGAAGAACGATGTTCGAAATTACTGGCGCACAAGTCGCCGACCTCAATGACGCCGATCTGCGGACACTCGTCGCACGTCTCGCCTTGGCAGAATTGCGGGCGCAGGGTTGCCCCAGTTCGTCGGTAACCTCTGGCGGCAATCAGGATGCGCCCGATGGCGGGCTTGATGTCCGGGTCGAGTGCCCGTCCGCACTGCCGAGGCCGGATTTCGTGCCGCGCCAGCACACAGGGTTTCAGGTGAAAAAGCCCGACATGCCGGCGAGCGCAATCCGCGATGAGATGCGTCCTGGCGGCGTACTACGGCCGGTCATCGCCGAACTCGCCGCTCGCTCGGGCGCTTACATCATCGTCAGCGCGCAAGGATCGGTCGCAGACAAGCCGCTGAGCGATCGTCGCGATGCGATCCGGGCGCAGCTCGACTATCTGCCTGAGGCCAGGCAGTTGCATAGCGACTTCTACGATCGCGACCGGCTGGCGACATGGGTCAATCACTATCCTGGAATTGCCGCCTGGGTCCGCACGCGGCTCGGCATCGGTATGTCGGGCTGGAGCAGCATCGGCGATTGGTGCGGCGTCGGCGTGAGCGAGGAGACGCCCTATCTCTTCAACGACAAGGCCTGCCTAACCGATGAGAGAACGAGCGACCGCGAGCAACTCACCATCGGCGAGGGTATCGCCCGGCTTCGCGTCTCTCTGACCAAAGCTCGCCAATGTATCCGGTTGATCGGCTTGTCCGGTCTCGGAAAGACTCGTCTCGTGCAGGCACTGTTCGAGGATGGTGTAGGCGAGGTGCCGCTCGATCCGGGGCTCGCCGTCTATACCGACTATTCGGCGGAGACTGACCCGACCGCACGGGACATGGCGCGCCAGTTGGTGCTCGCACGGCAACGCGCGATCCTGATCGTCGACAACTGCAACCCGGCGACGCACAGCGAACTGGCCCGCATCTGTTCGGAAGCGGGGAGCCAAGTCAGTCTCTTAACTGTCGAATATGATGTTCGCGACGACGAGCCCGAGCGTACCGAGGTCTTTCGCCTGCAATCAGCATCGCCCGAAATGGTGGAGCGGTGGCTGGAAAAGACCTTCCCCAATGTGACTCAGGTCGACCGGCGAACCATATCGGAGTTCAGCGACGGCAACTTCCGCGTGGCGCGCGCTCTCGCCGACACGCTCGGAAAAGGCGAAACCCTGGGAAAGCTCAAGAGCCGCGACCTCTTCGAGCGGATTTTTCATCAGCGCAACGAGCCTGACCGGGATCTGTTTTCCGCTGCCGAAGACCTTGCCCTGCTCTATTCGATCGATGGCGAGGACACTTCGGAAGGCGGCGAACTTGCGCGAGTCGCCGCTATTCGCGGTGTTCCAGTGGCGGCGATATATGCGGCGCTGAACGCTCTTCGACAGCGGGGGATCGCGCAGCTGCGGGGACGGTGGCGCGCCATCCTGCCGCATGCGATCGCCAACCCTCTCGCAGGGTTCGCCCTTGAACGCATATCGCCAGCCGATTTCGATCGCTTCTGCGCGTCGCTTACAACGCGGATGCAGAAGTCCCTTTCGCGCCGCCTCGGCTATCTGCATGACAGCGCCGAGGCGCGGGCCGCGGTCGAGCGCTGGCTCCGTGCCGACGGGCCACTCGGCGATCTTGCGGCGTTGGGAGAAGACGGCCTTCAGATCATCACCAACATCGCCCCGGTCGCGCCCGATGCCGTACTCGCGAGGATCGAGCGAGATATTGCCGGCCCAAATGGCGGCGAGATACTTGATCCGCAGTCGAGCAACCGGTGGCAATGGATACGGTTGATCAAGCTCCTCGCTTACGATCCGCCGCTGTTTGACCGCGCGGCAACTTTGCTTGCGTGGTTCCTTTCCGCTGAATCGTCCGACCACCACAACAACTCGGCATCGGACATGTTCGCCGAGCTGTTTCACCTGCACCTGTCCGGCACCAAAGCTTTGCCAGATCAGCGGCGAGCGCTCGTTCGCCGGTTCGCGCAATCGGGTGAACCGGCTTTGGTGCGCTGCGCCGGCGTCGCCCTCGATGCGCTGCTGAAGGCGCACCATTTCAGTTCATCCAGCGACTTCGACTTCGGCGCTCGGTCACGGGACTATGGCTGGCACCCGCCGACCTATGGTGACATCTGGGCCTGGTACAACGGCGCGGTCGACCTGGCGGTCGAGCTCTCGCCAATGATCGAAAACGCAAGGGAGCACCTTGCCCACAGCGTAAGAGCGCTGTGGCACTTCGGCGCCTGCCACGATGCGCTCGAACGGGCAGCGACCCACTTTTCTTCCGAGCGACCTTGGATCGAGGGGTGGATCGGCTTCCGCACAGCGCTGCGCTTCGAGGGCAACGAGATGCCGGATGAGGTGCGCACCCGTCTCGTAACGCTCATCGAACGCCTGAAACCCACCGATCTTCTCCATCAGGCCCGTGCGGTCGTACTTGGGCGCAGCAGTTTAGGTTGGGATGTGGCTGATGGCGATGCGGATGACGGCGACATCATGAAACCCTATGAGCGCGCCTCCCAGTTGGCGAAAGAGATCGGCACCGCACTCGCGCACGACCCGGAGACGCGCGCTGCCTTCATCGCCGAACTGCTAGTCGAACAAAATCCGCAGCGCGCCTATGAATGCGGCATTGGCCTGTCGGATGGTGCCGCCGATCTTGATGAGATGTGGAGGGAACTGCTGGACCTCTTCTCCGCCGCCGAGGCGGACAGCCGGAATGCGACGGTACTGGGCGGGTTTATCCATGGCGCGCACGCCAAGGATTCGGCCTTTGCCAACGCTACGCTAGAGGATGTGATCCAGAATCCCGATCTCGCCGCGAGTCTGCCGTATCTTCAGGCGCGTGTTGCTATCGATGTCCAAGGCATAGCGCGGCTTCGGCGTGCGATTGAACGTGGCGTCCTTTCGGCGCGGAATTTTCAAAGCATCGCCAATGGCAGTGTCGGGGAGTCTCCAGCCGACGCGCTTGGCCCGCTGCTCACCGACATCGGCAATCTGGCCGACGGCGTCGAGATCGCGCTCGATATATTGCACATGCACTTCTACCGCGATCGGGAAGAAGGCCGCCAACGTGCGCCATCCTTGATCGCTGTTGGCCGTGAGCTGCTACTGCGAGCTGACTTCGGAAAGAAGCAGTCGTTGCACGATTTTGGGCTGCATACCGTTATTCGGGTCTGTTGCGCCGGACCCGATGGAGAGGCGACATTGCGGGAAATCTGCGGTCGTGTCCGGGCCGGACTGGAGACCGTCTATCTCTCGTCCTACGATCTCGGTTATGTCCTCAAGGCGATCTTCGAGACCCATCCCCTGCTCGCACTCGACGAACTCCTGCTCCCCGAACTCATGCCGAGAAATCGGAGGCTGTTTGAGGGGGGCTTCGGGTCTGGCACGCCGGTGGAGGATGTCGGCGCCGAGACCCTTGTTCAGTGGGCGAATATCGATCCGGATCGGCGCTATCCGCTGCTCGGGGAAAGCATCCCCATGTTCAAGCGGCAGCAGGGCGAAGAGGAGAATGGTGTCTCCACGCTCTTCCTGGAAATATTGGGCCACGCGCCAGACAAGCGGGCGTTCCTCGGTGATATCTGGTCGCGGCTGCATCCGCGCAGCTGGAGCGGCTCGCTCGCCGATATCCTGGTTCGGCGTCGCGCGGCTATCACAACGCTGGGTGACGATGTTGGAGGCGAGGTTCGGCAATGGGTCACTGACATGCTGCCCGGACTCGAACGCTGGATCGAAAATGAGAGCAAGCGCGATCGGGAAGGCGAGCAGAGTTTCGAATAGCTGCTGATCCGTGCGTCCCCAGCGAGGCTCTGACGCCGATCGCGGCTTTCGCGGGAGGCTTAGGCCAGGCCCGCCGCCCTTTGCATTTCTTCCTGACGGCCTCGCGCTAGGCGAATGCCGGTTTGGGCACACCGCTGCCGAACGGCTGCTTAGGGTCGAAAGCAGCCCAGTCAGAACTGTGATGCAGAAGAATTCAAAGGGTCTTTAGCGGCCAGGCGTTTTGCATCGGCCGCGAGCCCGTCCGCTCGGATGCCGCCCCGCCAGTCCTTGCATCCCCCCTCGCCACCCCCGCATCAGCAGAACCCCAATCCCGCCGCCCATCCACATCAGGCAAAATACGGCGATCCGGCGCCCTTTGGGCGTCGCACGATTTCTCTCTTTTCCTGCAGGCTTTCTATGAAATCCCTTTCCCTGCGCGCCGTCGGCGTGGCGCTGGCCCTGGCCGTGAGCGGCACGGCGAGCGCCGAGATCGTCATTGGCGTCGATGTGTCCACCACCGGGCCGGCGGCCGCGATCGGCATCCAGACCAACAATGCGATCCGGTTGTGGCCGGCCACGCTCGGCGGCGAGCCGGCGCGCTATGTGGTGCTGGACGACGGCACCGACGTGAGCCGCGCGGTCAAGAACATGCGCAAGCTGACCTCCGAAGACAAGGTCGACGCCATCGTGGGCCCGAACATCACGGCGGCCGCGCTGGCCTCGCTCGACGTGCTGGCCGAGACGGGCACGCCGATGGTGGCGCTCGCGGCGTCGGCCGTGATCGTGGAGCCGGCCTCGGATCCGAAGCGCACCTGGGCCTTCAAGATGCCCCAGAACGACTCGCTGATGGCCTCGGCCATCGTCGACGACATGAAGAAGAAGGGCTACCGCAACGTCGCCTTCATCGGCTTCGCCGACTCGTACGGCGACTCGTGGTGGAAGGAGTTCGAGGCGGCGGCCGGTGCCGACCTCAAGGTGGTGGCGCAGGAGCGCTTCCAGCGCACCGATGCCTCGGTGATGGGCCAGGTGCTCAAGGTGATGGCCGCCAAGCCCGACGCGGTGCTCATCGCGGGCTCGGGCACGCCGGCCGCGCTGCCGCAGAAGACCCTGCACGAGCGCGGCTACAAGGGCGCGATCTACCAGACCCATGGCATCGGCACGCTGGAGTTCCTGCAGGTGGGCGGCAAGGACGTGGAGGGGACGCTGTTCCCGACCGGGCCGGGCGTGGTGGCGCGCGAGCTGCCCGATGGCAACCCGGTCAAGCCGGTGGCGCTGTCGTTCGCCGACAAGTACGAGGCGCAGTACGGCCGCAACACGCTCACCCAGTTCGCGGGCGACGCCTATGGCGCCTGGATGCTGCTCGACTCGGCCGCCGGCCGCGCGCTCAAGACCGGCGCCAAGCCCGGCACGCCGGAATTCCGCAAGGCGCTGCGCGACGCCCTCGAAACCACGCGCGACCTGGTCGTGCCCAACGGCGTGCTCAACATCAGCGCCCAGAATCACCAGGGCTTCGACGAGCGCGCGCGCGTGATGGGCATCATCAAGGACGGCAAGTTCGGCTACGCCGGGCCGAAATGATTGCTTACGTTTTAGGCTGAATTCGGCGGTTTCCCCAGGGGGCAGGAGCGATCCTGCCCCTTTTTGTTGGATTTTGATTCGTATACGAATGATTTATTCGCGTAAGATTTTGATCGAATCCTTTCTGCAACATATGATTTGGGGAGAAAACGATGATGCTGCGCCTGCTCAAGACCGCCACGCTGGGATGCACGTTGCTGGGGGCCGGCCTGCTGGCCGGATGTTCCGATGCCGACAAGGGCAACGGCACGACGCCGCCGGCCCAGTCCGAGAAGACCGCCACGGGTCCGCAGGACACCCTGGCCGCCGCCAAGGCCGCGGGCAAGATCCGCATCGGCTACGCCAACGAGGCGCCGTACGCCTACATGGACAGCCAGAAGGCCGCCGTCACCGGAGAGTCGGTCGAGGTCGCGCGCGAGGTGCTCAAGCGCATGGGCGTGCCCGAGGTCGAGGGCGTGCTCACCGAGTTCGGTTCGCTGATTCCCGGCCTGCAGGCCAAGCGCTTCGACATCATCGCCGCCGGCATGTATGTCACGCCGGAGCGCTGCGGCCAGGTGGCCTTCTCGAACCCGACCTACGGCGTGGACGCCTCCTTCCTGGTGAAGGAAGGCAATCCGAAAAACCTGCACAGCTACGCCGACGCGGCCAAGAACGAGGACGTGAAGCTGGGCGTGGTGGTGGGCGCGATCGAAGGTGAGTACGCCACCAAGTCGGGCGTGAAGCCCGGCCAGCTGGTGGTGTTCCCGGATGCCGTGAGCGCCTATGCCGGCGTGCAGGCCGGCCGCGCCGACGCCTATGCCGCGACCTCGCTCACCGTGAATGACCTGCTGCGCAAGGCGGACGGCGGCGGCGGCGTGGCCAAGGCCGAGCCCTTCACCAATCCCGTGATCGACGGCCAGGACGTGCGCGGCTACGGCGCCTATGCCTTCCGCAAGGAAGACCAGGCCTTCGCCGATGCCTTCAATGCCGAGCTGGCCAAGGTGATCGGCACGCCGGAACACGCCAAGATGGTCGAGCCCTTCGGCTTCACCAAGGACGAGCTGCCCGGCGACGTGACCGCCGCCAAGCTCTGCGGCAGCAAGTAAACGGGGGCGTCCATGGAGGATATCCAGAGCCTTGTCGTCCCCTTGCTCGAGGGGCTCGAGGTCACCTTGCGCATCATGGCGGGCGCGGCGTTGCTGTCCATCCCGGTGGCGGTGCTCGCCGGGCTCGGGCGGCTGTCGCCGCACGTGTGGGTGCGCGGCATCGCCACCGCGTATGTAGAGCTGTTCCGCGGCACCTCGGCACTGGTGCAGCTGTTCTGGTTCTACTACGTGCTGCCGATGTTCGGCCTCAAGCTGCCCGCGATCCTGGTGGGCATCGTGGTGCTGGCCGCCAACTCGGGTGCCTATGGCGCCGAGGTGGTGCGCGGCGCCATCCAGGCGGTGGCCAAGGGTCAGCGCGAGGCCGCGCTGGCGCTCAACATGACGCCCGCGCTCGCCATGCGCCGCGTGATCCTGCCGCAGGCCATACCGGCCATGCTGCCGCCGGCCGGCAACCTGCTGATCGAGCTGCTCAAGAACACGGCGCTCGTCTCGCTCATCACCATCACCGACCTGACCTTCCGCGGTCAGCTGCTGCGCAGCGAAACCCTGCGCACCACCGAGATCTTCGGCCTGATGCTGCTGCTGTACTTCGCGGTCGCGCTGGTGATCACGGGCGGCATCCGCCTGCTTGAACGGAGGTTCCGCGTCCGATGAACCCGATATTCGATTGGAACTTTGCCGTCGAGATCCTGCCCACGCTGGGCGAGGCGCTGATCGTCACGATCCAGGCCACGGTGCTGGGCATGCTGGTGGCGGTGACGCTGGGCCTGGTGCTGGCGATGCTGCGGCGGTCGCCGCTGCGCATCGTGTCGTGGCCGGTGGGCTTCGTCGTGGAGTTCGTGCGCAGCACGCCGCTGCTGGTGCAGATGTACTTCCTGTTCTACGTGATGCCCTCGCTCGGCCTGGGCCTGTCGCCACTCGCCACCGGCGTACTGGCGCTGGGCCTGCACTACGCGGCCTACTGCTCGGAGGTGTATCGCGCCGGGCTCGAGGGCGTGCCGCGCGGCCAGCTCGAGGCGGCCACCGCGCTCAACCTCACGCCGTGGCGCACGCTGCGCGACGTGGTGCTGCCGCAGGCGATTCCGCCGGTGGTGCCGGCGCTGGGCAACTACCTGGTGGCGATGTTCAAGGACACGCCGCTGCTGTCGGCCATCACCGTGGTCGAGCTGTTGCAGCAGAGCAAGATCATCGGCTCCACCACCTTCCGCTATGTCGAGCCGCTGACGCTGGTGGGCGTGCTGTTCCTGCTGCTCAGTCTGGTGGCCGCGTGGGGCGTGCGCCGGCTCGAATCCCGTTTGAGAATCGTATTTGGAGGAACGCGATGAGCGCGAGCATCCGCTTGAAGAACCTGCGCAAGAACTATGGCGAGCTCGAGGTGCTGCGCGGTATCGACCTGGAAATCCCGGCCGGCCAGACCGTCTCGGTGATCGGGCCCTCGGGCTCGGGCAAGTCGACCCTGCTGCGCATGCTGATGACGCTGGACCGCCCCACGGCCGGCTCCATCGAGATCGACGGCGAGCCGATGTGGCACGACGCGCAGGGCCGCGAGCTCGGTCCCAACACCGCGCACGTGCGCGCGGTGCGCGGCAAGATCGGCATGGTGTTCCAGCACTTCAACCTGTTCCCGCACATGACCGTGCTGGGCAACGTGATCGAGGCGCCCATCCACGTGCAGGGCCTGGCGCGCCAGGAGGCCGTGCAACGCGCCACCGAGTATCTCGAGATGGTGGGGCTGGGCGACAAGCTCGACGCGCACCCGGCGCAACTGTCGGGCGGGCAGAAGCAGCGCGTCGGCATTGCCCGCGCCCTGGCGATGCGGCCGGACATCATGCTGTTCGACGAGGTGACCTCGGCGCTCGACCCCGAACTGGTGGGCGGGATCCTGCAGATCCTGCGCGACCTGTCCGCGAAGCGGACGATGACGATGATCATCGTCACGCACCAGATGAAGTTCGCCGAGCGCAGCTCCGACCGCACGCTGTTCTTCGATCAGGGCAATATCGTCGAGGATGCCGAATCTTCGGTGCTGTTCTCGAGTCCGCGCGAGGCCCGCACGCAGCAGTTCCTGCAGAGCGTGATCGAGGCCGAGTGAAGCCGACCCCGCTGGCGGCAGGGTGGTCATGGGCCGCCCGGCCGCCACGCGGTATGCTCGTCGGGTTCCCCATTTGAAGGACCTCCGATGAGCCAATTGTTCTCGCCGCAGGCGCTGGGCCCGCTCCAGCTGTCGAACCGCATCGTGATCGCACCCATGTGCGAATACTCGGCCGAAGAGGGCTGTGCCACCGACTGGCACATGATCCATCTCGGCCATCTCGCGCTGTCGGGCGCCGGGCTGTTGCTCACCGAGGCCACCGCCGTCGAGCCGGGCGGCCGCATCTCGCTGGGCGACCTGGGCCTCTACGACGACGCCAGCGAAGCCGCCCTCGGCCGCGTCGTGGCGGCCATCCGCCGCTATTCGCCGATCCGGCTCGGCATCCAGCTCGGCCACGCCGGGCGCAAGGCCTCGAGCACGCGGCCCTGGCAGGGCGGGCGTCAGCTCAAGCTCGAAGAGGGCGGTTGGGTCGCCGATGCGCCGTCGGCGCTGCCGCACAACGACACCGAACTGCCGCCCAATGCGCTCGACGCGGCCGGCCTGGCGCGCGTGCGCGACGCCTTCGTGGCGGCCGCGCTGCGCGCAGATCGGCTGGGTTTCGACGTGATCGAGATCCACGCGGCGCACGGCTATCTGCTGCATCAGTTCCTGTCGCCGCTGGCCAACCAGCGCGACGATGCCTATGGCGGCTCGCTCGCCAACCGCATGCGTTTCCCGCTGGAAGTGTTCGAGGCGGTGCGCAAGGCGCTGCCCAACGCGGTGCTGGGCGTGCGCGTGTCGGCCACCGACTGGGTCGACGGCGGCTGGGATCCGGCCCAGACCGTGCAGTTCCTGAACGCGCTCAAGCCGATGGGCTGCGCCTTCGCCGACGTCTCCACCGGCGGCGTGTCGCCGCTGCAGAAGATTCCGTTGGGGCCGGGCTACCAGGTGCCGTTTGCGAGCCAGATCAAGGCCGAGACCGGCCTGCCCACCATGGCCGTGGGCCTCATCACCGAGGCCGCGCAGGCGGAGGCCATCGTGGCCGAAGGCCAGGCCGACATGGTGGCGCTGGCGCGCGGGATGCTCTACGACCCGCGCTGGCCCTGGCATGCGGCCGCCGAGCTGGGCGGGCAGGTGAGCGCGCCGCCGCAATACTGGCGCTCCCAGCCGCGCGGGCTCTCGGCGCTGTTCGGTGAGACCAGCCACGCCCAGCGTTGAGCGGGGCAGGGCCGGCAGCGCGCCGGCCCGGGTGCCGCGGCCTCAGGCCGCGGCGCGCGCGTACGCCGACTCGAGCGCGGCGTACAGCGCATCGGCGAAATCGGCACGGTTGCTGTCGAGCTCGCCCAGCAGGCGGGCCAGCACCACGTTGTCTTCCTCGCCCTGCCACACCTTCACGTAGGTGCCTTCCTTGTAGCCGTGATCCTGGCGGAAGATGTTGAGCACGTTCTTCGACACGTATTGGTTGAAGGCGTCGGCCCAGCGCATCTCGCAGGCGGTCATGGTGGCCTCGAGCACCTTGTAGCTGGCGCGCTGGCACACGGCCAGGCCGCCGATCAGCTCGAGCAGTTCCGGCACGGGCAGGGCGGCCAGATCGTAGTCGCGGCCGTCGAGCGAGACGCGGGCCGGGCCGGCGAGGTCGGCCACCAGCGCCTGCGCGGCGGCGTCGTTGGAGCCCTGCGCGGCCACGATGGTGTGCGAGAGATAGAAGTGCAGGATGTCGACCAGCTCCATCTGCACTTGCGGCAGGTCGAGGGTCTGCTTCTTCCACCACTTCCAGCCGTAGTGTTCGAGCGCCTCCGCCGATTCAACGAAGGCCGCGCGCAGAAAGCGCGAGCCGCCATGCACCCAGTCGGGATTGATCTTGGCGTTAAGTTGGTTCTGCAGCTTGAGCATCGTGGCTGCTTGGGGGGGCGTCAATCCGGCTTGGGGCTGGTTCACGGGGCACTCCGGCTAGGCTTGGAACAGAAAGCCCCGCCATGCGGCGGGGATCAAAACAGCAAGCCCCGCCGGGGGCGGGGCTGCGGCCGCAATAGTAGCACCGGCGCCGGCCTCAGGCGCGCGCCTGGGGTTTGGGCTTGGGGGCGAAGTCGCTCTGTTCGCGCAGCGGCCTGGCGGCCAGCGCGCGGGCCCGGGCCGCGCTGCGAAACGCCAGCGCCGACACGATGAACACGATCACGGCCGGCCCGAAATCGTGCGAGCCGCTGTCGAGCGTGCGCGACAGGAAGAACACGCCGACGATCGCGGCGATGATGCCGATGACCGTGCTGCTGCGCTGCTTGAGGACGTTGTCCGCGCGCTGGGCCAGGGTCTGGGTGTTGGCGGCGTCGGCATCGGCGGCCGCCGTGGGGCGGCCGGCGGGCAGCGCCGGCACGCGCCGCAGCTTGCTCTGGTTCAGCACCACGCCGGGGGCGTCGGCGGGATCCGGCGGCAGGGCGGGCGTGGTGTCCACGGCGCCGGGCGAGGGCGACGCCGACGCCGGCCTGCCGGCCAGGGCGTCGCGCGCGCCCTTGCGCGAGAGTTCTTCCACGTACTTGGCGAAGTCGCCGTTTTTCGGTTCCATCCGGACTCCTGTCGCGAGGGGGCGCGGGTCAGCGGCGGCGCGGGCCGGGGCGCTCGGCGGCCGCGCGGCGCTTGCGCATCATGCTCACAAGCAGCCAGGCGCCCACCGCCACGGAGGCGAGCGAGCCGGCCACCAGGCCGATCTCCTGGGCATTGCCGGCGGCGCTCAGGCCGCGCGCGGTGAGGTAGCCGGGCGCCAGCATGACGGGCATCCACACCAGCGCCGACAGCACGTTGGCCACCTGAAAGCGCCAGTGGCTCATGCCCATGATGCCTGCCACGGTCGGAATGGTCGAGCGGATCGGGCCGAGGAAGCGGCCCAGGAACACCGAGGCGAAGCCGTAGCGGTAGAAAAACAGGCGTGCGCGCGCGACGGCGCTGCGCTGGGTGGAGAGCGGCCAGCGGCGCAGGAAGCCCGGGCCGAGCCAGCGGCCCAGGTAATACGAAAGCGCGTCGCCCACGACGGCGCCCGCCACGCCCCAGGCCAGGATGCTGGCCACGGGCAGCGTGCCCGCGCCGACCAGGCCGCCGGTGAGCAGCAGCAGGGCGGTGGCCGGAATGAACAGGCCCAGCACCAGCATCGACTCGCCCATCGTGAGCAGGAAGGTGATCGGGCCGGCCCAGGCCTGGTTGGCCTCGATGAACAGCCCGATGCGTTCGATATATGCATCCATGCAATGAACCCGCGAGAATCAATCCTGTATCTTAACGCCTGACAAGAAGCTGGCTGCCCGCGGCGGCCGACACAACAGTACAGAGTGTGACCATCGATGGATTCCGTAACACAGGCCGTGCTGGGCGCGGGCATACAGGGCGCGTTGCTGGGGCGGCGCCAGGGCCGCAAGGCGTTGATCTACGGGGCGCTGCTCGGCACCTTGCCGGATCTCGACGTGCTGATGCGCTATCCCGATCCCGTCTCCACCATGACCTTCCACCGGGGCTTCTCGCACTCGGTGTTCGTGCTCAGCGCGCTGGCGCTGCTCATGACGGCGCTGATCCGATGGCGCTGGCCCAAGGCGCCCTACGGCCCGGGCAGGCTGTTTCTCACCTTGTGGCTGGTGCTGATCACCCATCCGGTGCTGGATTCGTTCACCGTCTATGGCACACAGCTTTTCTGGCCGCTCACCTGGACGCCCGAAAGCTGGTCGGCCGTCTTCATCATCGACCCGCTCTACACGCTGCCGATGCTGTTCGCCGTGCTGGCCACGGCGCTGTTCGGCGCCACGCCCCGCATGTGCCGGGTGCTCGCGATCACGGTGATCTGGGGCGCGGTCTACCTGGGCTCGGGGCTAGCGGGCCGCTGGCACGCCGAGCGCGTGGTGGCGCAGGCCCTGCGCGATCGCGGCCTCGCGCCCACCCGCGTGCTGGCCACGCCCATGCCGTTCAACACGCTGCTGTGGCGCGTGGTGGCGCAGACCGGGCCCGACACGTACTACGAAGGGGTGAGCGGCTGGTTCGACCGCAATCCGCCGGAGCTGCTCGAGCAGCCGCTCGGCACGGCGTTGGGCCGGGCCATCGGCGATGCGCCGCTGCTGCAGCGCCTGTCGTGGTTCACCAACGGCTGGCTGCGCTTCGATGCCATCGGCGACAAGCTGGTGGTGACCGACCTGCGCATGGGCATGCCGGGCTACTACACCTTCCGCTTCGTGATGGGCGAGCGCCGCGACGGCCAGTGGCACGCCGTGGTGCCGTCGCGCTGGGCCAGCGATCGTGGCGGCAGTGCCGAACTCAAGCTGATGCTGGCGCGCATCGCCGACAGCGCCGCCGCCCTGCCGCTGGCCGAGTGGGCGCGCCGCAACGCGCCCTGAAGCCCCGCGGCCGGCCTCAGCCGGCCGCGGGCAGCGGCACGCCGGGCTCGTTCTTGATGGTCTGCAGCACGATGTGGGTATAGAACGCCTCGACGTTCTCGTCCTGGTCGAACAGCCTGTCGGCAAACGCCAGGTACTCGTCCATGTCGCGCATGTGCACGATCAGCACACACGACACCGCGCCCGTCACCAGATAGCACTGGGTCACGGCGGGCTCGGTCTTGATCTTTTCCATGAAGGCGCGCCGGAACTCCGATCCGTGCCGCGCGAATTCCAGCGTGACGATGGCCGTCAGGGGGCGGCCGGTCTGCGCCGGATCGAGCAGGGCCACCACGCGGCGGATCACGCCGGCCTCTTTCAGCCGAGCCACTCGCCGCAGGCAGGCCGATGCCGACAGGCCGACGCGTTCCGCCAGCGTGATGTTGGGCAGGTCGGCGTTTTGCTGGAGCACCGTGAGAATGCGGTGATCGATGGGGTCAAGGGTCATTTACGCAATGATATTGTTCGCGCGCGCGCTCTGCACGCGTGAAAAGGTTCCTACAGGCAATAAATTGCCGTCCAATTGTTCCCGTTTGGGACTATGCTGTGTCCCTCTATTCTGCCTCGGAAACATTGTGCATCGTGTGGACCTACTTTTGCCAGTTGATTCGCCGTAGCGGGCGCATGTTTTACGCCCTGGCCAAGATCATGGTGCCCATCATGGCGCTGGTCCAGGTGGCGCAGTGGCTGGGCTGGATCGAGGCGCTGGGCCAGGCCTTCGGGCCGGTGATGGGCCTGCTCAATCTGCCGGCAGGGGCGGGCATCGTGTGGATCGCCAGCGTGCTGGTGGGCCTGTACGGCGCCATCGCCGCGCTCATCGGCCTGTCGGCCACGCTCGACATGACGACCGGGCAGTTCAGCGCCCTGGCGTCGATGATTCTGTTTGCGCACAGCCTGCCCGTGGAGCAGGCCATCGTGCGCCGTGCCGGCGCGAGCTTCTGGGCCACCACGGGGCTGCGGCTCGGGGCGGCCGTGATCTACGGCGGGGCCGTGTCGTGGCTGAGTCACTGGAGCGGTTGGTTGACCGAGCCGATGTCGTTCCAGTGGCTGCAGGGTTCGCAGGACGTGATCGATCCGGCCGACTACACGCTGTGGCAATGGCTGCACGCGACCGCGTTCTCTTTGCTGCTCACCTATGCCGTGATCCTGGCGCTGCTGGTGCTGCTCGACGTGATGAAGCGCATCGGCCTGACCGCGCTCATCACGCGCGCGCTCACGCCCGTGCTGCGCTGGGTGGGGCTGGACGCGAGCGTGGCGCCGGTCACCATGGTGGGCACGCTGCTGGGCCTCTCGTATGGCGGCGCGCTCATCATCGAAGAGGCCGAGCGCCTGCAACTGTCGGCCCGCACGCGCTTTCTGGCGCTGTCGTGGCTGTCGCTGTCGCACTCGCTGATCGAGGACACGGCGCTGGTGATGGCGCTGGGCGCCGACGGCTGGGTCGTGCTGGGCGGGCGGGTGGTGTTGACGCTGCTGGTGGTGGGGGCGCTGGCACGCCTGTGGCGCGCCGATACCGGCATGCCGCAACCGCGTCCGGCCTGAGGCCGCCGCCAGGAACAAGCCCGCGTCGAACGCGGGCTTTTTTTGCATCAGGGCTGCGGCTTGCGCGGCAGGCGCGCCGCGATCTCGGCCATCAGGCGCCGGGCCGCGTCCAGCTTGGGCGCGGCCGGCAGCGGGTGCACGCCCTGTTCGTCGAACAACACCAGCTCGGTGGTGTCCGCGTCCATCACCTTGTGCGCCAGATTGCCCACCAGCAGCGGGATCTTCTTGCGCAGGCGCTTGGCTTCGGCATGCTCGGCCAGTTTTTCGGTTTCGGCGGCGAACCCCACGCACCACGGGCCCTGCGGCAGCCGGGCCACTTCGGCCAGGATGTCGGGATTCGGCTCGAACTCCATCTGCGGCTGGCCGCCGCCCTCGTTGTTCTTCTTGATCTTCTGGTCGCTCACGTTCTTCACGCGCCAGTCGGCCACCGCGGCCACGCCGATGAACACATCGGCGTCCATCGCGTTGGCCATCACGGCGTCGTGCATCTGGCGCGCCGTCATGACGGGCAGGGCGGTGACGCCGCGCGGCACCTGCAGCGCGGTGGCGCCGGTCACCATGGTGACGCGGGCGCCGGCCTCGCGCGCGGCGCGCGCGATTGCGTAGCCGGTCTTGCCCGACGAGCGGTTGGTCAGCACGCGCACCGGGTCGACCGGCTCCGAGGTGGGGCCGGCGGTCAGCAGCACGTGGCGGCCGGCCAGGATCTTGGGCTGGAAGAAGGCGATCAGGTCGGCCAGCAGCTCATGCGGCTCCAGCATGCGGCCGCTGCCCGTTTCGCCACAGGCCTGTTCGCCGGAGGCGGGCCCGAGGATGGTGATGCCGTCGGCCGTGAGCTGCGCCGCGTTGCGCTGCGTGGCCGGGTTGGCCCACATCTCGCGATTCATCGCGGGCGCGATCAGCAGCGGGCAGGCGCGCGCCACGCATAGCGTGGACAGCAGGTCGTCGGCCAGGCCATGCGCGAGCTTGGCCATGAAATCGGTGCTGGCCGGCGCGATCAGCACGGCGTCGGCGCCGCGCGTGAGGTCGATGTGCGCCATGTTGTTGGGCACGCGCGCGTCCCAGGCGTCGACGAACACGGGGCGGCCTGAGAGGGCCTGCATCGTGACCGGCGTGATGAAGTGCGTGGCCGCCTCGGTCATGACCACGTCGACCACCGCGCCCTGCTCGGTCATGCGGCGCACCAGCTCGGCGATTTTGTAGCAGGCGATGCCGCCGGTCATTCCCAGGACGATGCGTTTGCGGGCCAGATCGAGCATGGTGTGCGAGCGGCGCCGCGAGGCGCCGCGTGTGGGTGGGGGGTCAGGGGATTTTATGCGGCAACGCCCGCGGCCGCGAGCGCTCAGTCCGGTGAGCGGGCGGCGCGGGCTTTCTCGCGGCTGCGCAGGATTTCGTCCAGCACCAGCAGGATGGCACCGCAGACGATGGTGATGTCGGCGATGTTGAAGGCCGGGTAGGCCCAGTCTTTCCAGTAGAACAGCAGGAAGTCGATCACGTGGCCGTGGATCAGCCGGTCGATCACGTTGCCCAGCGCGCCGCCCATGATGAGCGTGAGGGCGGCGCGAAAGCGCGGCTGGCCGGGCGTGCGCGCGATCAGCCAGGTGATGACCAGCGCGGCGCCCACGCCCAGGATCGTGAAGAGCCAGCGCTGCCAGCCCTCCTCGGAGGCCAGGAAGCTGAAGGCCGCGCCCCGGTTGAACAGCAGCGTGAAGTCGAAGAACGGCAGCACGTTGAGGCGCTCGCCGTACTGGAACTGGCTGTTGAAGTAGATCTTCGTGAGCTGGTCGATCACGATGATCAGGGCGGCGGCGCCCAGGCTCAGGCCCAGGCGCTTGCCGCGTCCGACCGCGGCGTCCGGTACACCGATCGAAGCGTCTGCCATCGTCAGGCCTTTTCGCGCGACTCGCCCGAGCCGAAGAGGTTGCTCACGCAACGACCGCAGATCTCGGGATGATCGGCGTCCTGGCCGACGTCGGCGCGATAGTGCCAGCAGCGCTCGCACTTCTTGTTGCCCGACGGCGTGATCTCGATGGCCAGCTCGCCGGCGCGCTGGTGCACGCTGGCGCGCGACACGATCAGCACGAAGCGCAGGTCATCGCCCAGGGCCGACAGCAGCGCGTAGTCTTCGCCGTCGGCATGGATGTCGACCTCGGCCTGCAGCGACGAACCGATGCCGCCGGCCGAACGCACTTCCTCGAGCTTGCGCAGCACGTCGGCGCGGATCGCGCGCACGCGGCCCCAGCCCGCCACCAGCGCCTCGGCGTCGGCAAACGGCGGGAGCTGGTGATAGACCTCGGTGAAGATGGTCAGGCGGGCCGCGTCGGCCTGCTTGGCCAGCGCCGAGTCGGTCAGGATCTTCCAGGCTTCCTCGGCCGTGAACGACAGGATCGGCGCCATCAGCTTGAGCAGCGTCTGGGTGATCTCCAGCAGCGCGGTCTGGGCCGAGCGGCGGGCGTGGCTGTCGGGGGCGCTGGTGTAGAGGCGATCCTTCAGGATGTCGACGTAAAACGCGCCGAGGTCTTCGGAGCAGAACGTCTGCAGGCGCGACACGGCCGGATGGAAGTCGTAGCGCTCGTAGCTGGCGAGCACCTCGGCCTGCATCTGCGCGGTCATGGCGAGCGCGTAGCGATCGATCTCGAGCAGCTCGCCGGCCGGCACGGCCTGGCTGACGGCGTCGAAGTCGGCCACGTTGGCCAGCAGGAAGCGCAGCGTGTTGCGGATGCGGCGGTAGCTTTCGACCACGCGCTTGAGGATCTCGTCGGAGATCGACAGCTCGCCCGAGTAGTCGGTGGAAGCGACCCACAGACGCAGGATCTCGGCGCCCAGCGAGTCGGAGATCTTCTGCGGCGCGAGCACGTTGCCGACCGACTTGCTCATCTTGCGGCCCTGACCGTCGACCACGAAACCGTGGGTCAGCAGGCTCTTGTAGGGTGGCTGGCCATACAGCATGCAGCCGGTGAGCAGCGACGAGTGGAACCAGCCGCGATGCTGGTCGGAGCCTTCCAGGTAGAGGTCGGCGGGCCAGGCAAGCTGCGCGCCGTGCGAACCGGCCAGCGCGTGATCCTTGCCGCCCAGCACCGTGGCGTGGGTCGTGCCCGAGTCGAACCACACGTCGAGCGTGTCGCGGTTTTTCTCGTATTGGTCGGCCTCGTCGCCAAGCAGCTCGCGCGGCTCGAGCGACTGCCAGGCCTCGATGCCGCCCTTTTCGACGCGCTGCGCGACCAGCTCGAGCAGCTCGGCCGTGCGCGGGTGCAGCTCGCCGGTTTCCTTGTGCACGAAGAAGGCCATCGGCACGCCCCACTGGCGTTGGCGCGACAGCGTCCAGTCGGGACGGTTGGCGATCATCGCGTGCAGGCGCGCGCGGCCCCAGGCGGGGTAGAAGGTGGTGGCGTCGATGCCGGCCAGCGCGCTTTCGCGCAGCGTCGGGCCGCCGTCGCGCGGCTTGACGTCCATCCCGGCGAACCATTGGCTGGTGGCGCGGTAGATGATCGGCGTCTTGTGGCGCCAGCAGTGCATGTAGCTGTGCGGCAGCTTCTGCACGTGCATCAGCGAGCCGGCCAGCTTGAGCGCCTCGACGATCTTGGGATTCGCATCCCAGATCATCTGGCCGCCGAACAGCGGCAGGCTCGGCACATACTTGCCGTCGCCCATCACCGGGCTGATGATGTCGGCGTCGCTCATGCCGTGCGCCTTGCACGACACGAAGTCTTCGATACCGTAGGCCGGGGCCGAGTGCACCACGCCGGTACCGGCGTCGAGCGTGACGTAGTCGCCCAGGTAGATCGGGGCGGTGCGGTCATAGCCTTCGGCGGCCTGGGCCAGCGGATGCTTGAAACGCAGCTCCGACAGCGCGGCGCCCGGCGCGGTGGCGATCACTTCGCCCTCGAGGCCCCAGGTCTTGAGGCAGGCTTCGACGCGTTCGGTGGCCAGCAGCAGCAGCGGGCCATGCACCGGCGCGGGCGAGACCCGCACCAGCGCGTATTCGATTTCGGGGTGGACGTTGAGCGCCTGGTTCGACGGAATCGTCCAGGGCGTGGTGGTCCAGATCACGACGGCGCCGTCATCGATGGCATCCAGGCCGAAGGCGCGGGCCAGGCCCGGCTTGTCGGCGAACGGGAAGGCCACGTCGATCGCGGGATCGGTGCGGTCGGCGTATTCGACCTCGGCCTCGGCCAGCGCCGAACCACAGTCGAAACACCAGTTCACGGGCTTGAGGCCACGAAACACGTAACCCTGTTCGAGGATGCGGCCGAGCGCGCGGATCTCATCGGCTTCATTGCTGAAGTTCATCGTGAGATACGGATTCTCCCAGTCGCCCAGGACGCCCAGGCGCTTGAAGTCGGCGCGCTGGCGGTCGATCTGCTCGAGCGCGTAGGCGCGGGCCTTGGACTGCACCTCGGTCACCGGCAGGTTCTTGCCGTACTTCTTTTCGATCTGGATCTCGATCGGCATGCCGTGGCAATCCCAGCCCGGCACGTAAGGCGCATCGTAGCCGGCCATGTTGCGGCTCTTGACGATGATGTCCTTCAGGATCTTGTTGACCGCGTGCCCGATGTGGATGTCACCGTTGGCGTAAGGCGGGCCGTCGTGCAGAACAAAGCGCGGGCGGCCGGCACTGGCCGCGCGAATCGCCTGGTAGACGCGGTTTTCTTCCCATTGGGCGGTCCAGCCCGGCTCACGTCGAGCAAGGTCGCCCCGCATGGGAAAGGGGGTGTCGGGCAGGTTGAGGGTCTTTTTATAGTCCATGAACGGCAAAATAGGCGCGCGCTTGTCGCGCGTCGTCGGCGATGGCGGCAGTCAGGGAAGGGAGATCAGGAAATTTTTCTTCGTCCCGCAGCTTGTGCAGGAATTCGACTCGCACGAGTTTACCGTATGCGTCCACGGTCTCGTCGAGCAGATGCGACTCGAGCAGAACGCGGCCCTGGTCTTCGACCGTCGGGCGCACGCCCAGGCTGGCCACGGCGGCCAGCGGCTTGTCGCCCAGGCCGAGCACGCGCACCACGTAAATGCCGGAGCGCGCCGCGCAACGCGCCGCGACCCGCAGGTTCATGGTGGGATAGCCGAGCTGGCGGCCGAGCTTGGCGCCGTGCACGACGTGGCCGCTGATGTGGAACGGCTGGCCCAGCAGGTGGCGGGCGCGATCCAGGTCGCCCACGGCCAGGGCCGTGCGAACCTCGGAGCTGGAGATGCGGTGGCCCTGGCGGTCGGTGACGTCGGCCAGGGTGTGCACCTCGAAGCCATGCACCATGCCGGCCTCGCGCAGCAGCTCGATGTCGCCGCTGCGCTTGTGGCCGAAGCGGAAGTCCTCGCCCACCAGCAGCCAGCGCGTCTGCAGGCCGTGCACCAGCAGGTCTTCGATGAAGGCGTTGGCCGACATTTCGGCCAGGCGGGCGTTGAAGTGCTCGACCACCACCTGTTCGATGCCGGCGCAGGCGAGCGCGGCGAGCTTGTCGCGCAGGCCCGAGATGCGCGTGGGCGCAAGCTCCGGACGCCGGTTCAGCGTCGCGAAGTATTCGCGCGGGTGCGGCTCGAAGGTCATGACCGTGGGCACGAGGTCGCGCCCCTGGGCGACCTGGCGGACCCGGTCGAGGATGGCCTGGTGGCCGAGATGGACACCGTCGAAATTGCCGATCGTCAGCGCGCAGGGCGTGCGGCGCGAGGGGGGCGGCAGGTGTCGGTAAATGCGCAGCGGAGGTTTCACGGGCAAGAGTTTACAATTTTGGGTTGGCTCGCCTTGGAATTACCTATCTTGCCTCAATCGTCTTCCCCTTCCTCGACCGCCGCGACGGGTTCGCGCGAGCGCCGCATTGTCATCCTGATCTCCGGACGGGGCAGCAATATGCAGGCTTTGGTCGAGGCCTGTCAACGCGAAGCCTGGCCCGCCCGGATCGCCGCCGTCATCGCCAGCCGCCCCGACGCGGGCGGCCTGGCCTGGGCGGCCGAACGCGGCATCCCGACCGACGCGCTGTATCACAAGGATTTCGCCACCCGCGAGGCCTTCGACGCCGCGCTGATGGCGCGCATCGACCAGTTCGAGCCCGATTACGTGCTGCTGGCCGGTTTCATGCGGGTGCTCACCCCGGGCTTCGTCGGTCATTACAGCGGCCGCCTGGTGAACATCCACCCCTCGCTGCTGCCCGCGTTTCCGGGGCTGCACACGCATGCCCAGGCGCTGGCGACCGGCGTGCGGGCACACGGCTGCACGGTGCATTTCGTGACGCCGGTGCTGGACCACGGCCCCATCATCGCGCAGGGCATGGTGCCGGTCCTGCCGGGCGATACGCCCGAGCGGCTGGCCGAACGCGTGCTCGACGTCGAGCACCGGGCCTTCCCGGCAGCCGCGCGCTGGTTGGCGGAAGGGCGCGTGAGCCTTACTCTGGATCATCGGGTCGAGGTGCAGGGCGACCCCGAACGGCTATTTATCTGGACCGGCGCCTGAGCGCCGGCCCTTCTGGAATCACATACACATGAGCAAAGACTCCAACAATCGCTCCGGCTCCGGTTCCCGCTCGGGATGGGGCTTCGGCACGGGCCCGTCGGGCTCCGGCGCTGGCCGCGGCCGGTCGCAGGAGCGCAGCCGCTCCGGATCGTCCTTCGGCCGACCCGACGGCAATCGCGCGGGCTCGTCCTCCGACCGCCCGCAGGGCGGCGACCGCGGCGGCTATTCGCAGGATCGCGGCCGCTCCGGCGGTTCGTACGACCGCCCGCAGGGCGGCGACCGTGGCGGCTATGCGCAGGATCGCGGCCGCTCCGGCGGTTCGTATGATCGTCCGCAGGGTGGCGACCGTGGTGGCTACTCGCAGGATCGCGGCCGTTCCGGCGGTTCGTACGATCGCCCGCAGGGCGGCGACCGTGGCGGCTATTCGCAGGATCGCGGCCGTTCCGGCGGTTCGTATGATCGTCCGCAGGGCGGCGACCGTGGTGGCTACGCGCAGGATCGCGGCCGCTCCGGCGGCTCGTACGACCGTCCGCAGGGCGGCGACCGTGGCGGTTACTCGCAGGACCGCGGCCGTTCGGGCGGTTCGTACGATCGTCCGCAGGGCGGCGACCGCGGCGGCTATGCACAGGACCGCTCGCAGGATCGCGGCCGCGGCGGCTACGAGCGCGGCCAGGACGGCAATCGTCCGGGCGGCTACGACCGTCCCCAGCAGTCCTACAACCGGCCGCGCCAGCCGTTCTCGGCGGTGCGCCTGGAGCAGGTGACGCGCGTGCTGGGCGAGGTGCTGCAATGGACCTATCCCGCCGACGCCGTGCTGTCGCACTGGTTCCGCGCCAACCCCGGCCTGGGCGGCCGGGATCGTGCCGAAGTCGCCGAAGGCGTCTACGACGTGCTGCGCAATCTGCGCCGCTACCGCCAGCTGAGCGAAAGCGGCGTGGGCAATGCGGTGCGCCGCCTCGCCATCCTGGGCCTTGCCGCCACGCGCGGCACCGACTGGCTCAAGGAAGCGCTCGACAGCGGCGAGGCCGGCTGGCTCGACCGCGTCGACAAGATCGACCCGGCCACGATGCCGCGCGCCGTGCGCCTGAGCATGCCCGACTGGCTGTTCGAGCGCCTCTCGACCTTGGAAGACAGCGACGCCCTGATGGCCTCGCTAAACCAGACCGCCCACCTGGACATCCGCGTCAACCCGCTCAAGGGCGAGCGCGACGCCTTGCTGGCCGCCCTCAACGAAGGCCCCGGCGCGCGGTTCTCGCCGGTGCCGATGCCGCACTCGCCCTGGGGCATCCGCTTCAAGGGCCACCCGCCGGTCAACCGCTATCCGCAGTTCGAAGACGGCACGCTCGAGGTGCAGGACGAAGGCAGCCAGTTGCTGGCGCTGCTGGTCGGCCCGCGCCGCGGCGAGATGATCATCGACTTCTGCGCCGGCGCCGGCGGCAAGTCGCTGCTGATCGGCGCGCTGATGCGCTCGACCGGCCGCCTCTACGCGTTCGACGTGTCGGCCGCCCGCCTGGCGCGCGCCAAGCCGCGCTTCGCCCGCAGCGGTCTGTCCAACGTGGTGCCGGTCGCGATCGAAAGCGAAAACGACGCCCGCGTGAAGCGCCTGGCCGGCAAGGCCCAGCGCGTCTTCGTCGATGCGCCGTGCAGCGGCATCGGCACCCTGCGCCGCAATCCCGACCTGAAGTGGCGCCAGCAGCCGCAGGCGCTCGCCGAAATGGTCGAGCTGCAGGCCCGCATCCTGAAGAGCGCCTCGCGCTGCGTGGCCCCGGGCGGCCGCCTGGTCTACGCCACCTGCAGCCTGCTCGAGGAAGAAAACGCGGCCCAGGCTGCGCGCTTCCTCGCCGAGAATCCCGAATTCGAGCAGCTCGACGCCGCGCGCATTCTGAACGACCGTTGCCCGACGCTGAACCTCACCGGTCCGTACGTGCAACTGCGGCCCGACCAGCACGGCACCGACGGCTTCTTCGCGGCCGTGTTCGAGCGCAAAAAGCCTGCGCGCGCGAATCCGGATGCAAACACCGGCGAGGCTGTTGGGGGCGGATCATCGTTGTCTGCAAGCAACGAAGACGCACCCGCACGCAAGTCGCGTGGCGCAGACGAGGCCGCCCCGGCGGCTGCCGAATCGGCGCCGCCGGCCGGCGCCGAGGGAGCAGCCGCAAACGCCTCCGGAGATGCCGGGGGCGGTGACAGCGGCGGGGGCAGCGAGGGCGATTGAGCTTTCGGGGACGTACAGGGGAACTGTGCGTTCAGTACGCTGTCAAACTCGGACCTTGGACAAAATCAAGCTCCATTCAGTCCGATTTCGGTGGCCCTCATGGGCCGCCGGCGCCGCGCTCCCGCGTATACGGGGGCGGATCGGTCCGCTAGCGCGCCGCCGGCGCGGGAGCCGTGCCTGCCGGCCCGACGGTGATGTGGGCGCTCATGCGTTCCACCTTGCGGTCGCGGCTCTGGTAGCGCACCTCCCAGCTGATGGCATCGGTGCCCGGCCGGTCGCCCCGGTACAGCAGCTGCGCCACCGGCACCGCCGTGTAGGCGCAGCGGCCCGCGCCGCCCGTGTTGCCCTGCGCGCGCACCACCGTGAGCGCGCCGTGGCTCGGACGGGTCACGATGCGCACGTGCGGCGGATTCATGACCTGGCAGTTCGGCCCGCGCAGTTCGTAGTAGCTGGCCACCATCACCGTCTGGCCGACCTGCAGTGTCGTGTCGGCCCGGGCGGGCAGGGCGCCCAGCATCAGGGCGCCGAGGGCGGCGAGCGTGGGAAAGAGGCGTAATTTCATGGGTGCAGCCTGTGGTACGGGTAAGACACAATATATTGTGGATCGGGGTTGTAGCAAAATGTAGAAAAACTCTGGTGTCGGACCAATCCGGCGCCATTTGAAAGAATCGCGGCGGGTGTCCCGTTGAGCACCCGTCCCCAAGCCCCTTCCGGGGCGCATCAAGCGCGGCTTAGTCCTTGATTTGGCTCAAAAACTATTTTGAAACTGCGCTGTCACGGAAAAAACATGTGGGCTAAAATTTGCCCACTCTTTAGCGAGGCGTAGAAACAGATTTATGGATTACATCCTTTCGTTCATTTCCGGTGGTCTGACCCAAGCCAGCTGGTGGCAGATTCTCCTGTTCACCCTGGTGGTCACGCACATCACCATCGTGTCGGTCACCGTGTTTCTGCATCGCAGCCAGGCGCACCGCGGGCTCGATCTGCACCCTGCCGTCATGCACTTCTTCCGCTTCTGGCTGTGGATGACCACCGGCATGGTCACGAAGGAATGGGTCGCCATTCACCGCAAGCACCACGCCAAGTGCGAGAAGGAGGGTGATCCCCACTCGCCCATGCTGTTCGGCATCTGGAAGGTGCTGTTCCGCGGCGCCGAGCTGTATCGCGAAGAATCGGTCAACAAGGAAACCATCGCCAAGTTCGGCCACGGTACGCCCGACGACTGGATGGAACGCAACGTCTACTCCAAGCACAGCCTCGCCGGCGTGCTGACCATGCTCGCCATCGACGTCGCGCTGTTCGGCGCCGTCGGCCTCACCGTCTGGGCCGTCCAGATGGCGTGGATCCCGTTCTGGGCCGCTGGCGTGGTCAACGGTATCGGCCACTACTGGGGCTACCGCAACTACAACTCGCCGGACACCAGCACCAACGTGTTCCCGTGGGGCATCATCATCGGTGGCGAAGAGCTGCACAACAACCACCACGCCCATGGCACGTCGGCCAAGTTCTCGGCCAAGTGGTATGAGTTCGACATCGGCTGGGGCTACATCCGCACCCTGCAGCTGTTCGGCCTGGCCAAGGTGAAGAAGGTTGCGCCCAAGCTCAAGCTCGATCCCGACGCCAAGGAAGGCATCGACCTGCGCACGCTGCAGGGCGTGATCACGCACCGCTACGAAGTGATGGCGCGCTACGCCGACGTGATCAAGCAGGCTGCCTCGGAAGAGCTGGCCAAGCTCAAGCCGGCGCGCGGCAATGGCGAGGATTGCAACTGGACCGTGCTCAAGCGTGCCCGCCGCGTGCTGACGCGCAACGAAGACGTGCTCCAGCCCGAGCAGATCGCCGAAGTCGACCAGGCCATCGCCCGCAACCAGTCGCTCTCCACGCTGGTGCAGATGCGCCGCGAGCTGGGCCGTCTGTGGGAAAGCTCCAGCGCCAGCAGCGAGCAGCTCCTGCATGACCTGCAGGCCTGGTGCCAACGTGCCCAGCAAAGCGGCATCGCCGGGCTCGAGCAGTTTGCACTGCGTCTGCGCCGCTACGCGGCATGATGCTGGATAAACTCAATCCCGAGCAACGCGCCGCAGTAACTCTCGAACCGCAACACGCCCTGGTACTCGCCGGGGCGGGTAGCGGCAAGACCCGGGTCCTCACGACCCGCATGGCCTGGCTGATTCAAACCAGCCAGGCCAGTCCATTTGCGCTGCTCGCAGTCACGTTCACCAATAAGGCCGCCCGCGAGATGCTGACTCGCATGGCGGCCATATTGCCTATCGACACCCGGGGTCTGTGGATCGGCACGTTCCACGGGCTGTGCAATCGCATGCTGCGCGCGCATCACCGCGATGCCGGCCTGCCGCAGACCTTCCAGATCCTCGATACCGCCGATCAGCTCGCCGCCATCAAGCGGCTGCTCAAGGCCAACGGCGTCGACGACGAGAAGTACCCGCCGCGCGACGTGCAGCGATTCATCAATGGCGCCAAGGAAGACGGGCAGCGGCCCGGCGACGTGGAGGCCTGGGATTCGTATCGCCGCCGCATGATCGAGATCTACGAGCTCTACGAGGCCCAGTGCCAGCGTGAGGGCGTGGTCGATTTCGCCGAGCTGCTGCTGCGCGCCTACGAGCTGCTGTCGCGCAACGCGCCGGTGCGCGAGCACTACCAGCGGCGCTTCCGCCACATCCTGGTCGACGAGTTCCAGGACACCAACACGCTGCAGTACAAGTGGCTGCGCCTGTTGGCCGGCGGCGGCGCGGCGATCTTCGCCGTGGGCGACGACGATCAGTCGATCTATGCCTTCCGCGGCGCCAACGTGGGCAATATGGCCGACTTCGAGCGCGACTACGCGCACGGCCGCGTCATCCGCCTCGAACAGAATTACCGCTCGTTCGGCCACATCCTGGATTCGGCCAACGCGCTGATCGGCCACAACACCGGCCGCCTCGGCAAGAACCTCTGGACCGACCAGGGCGAGGGCGAGCTCGTGCGCGTGATCGAGCAGCCCTCCGACGCCATGGAGGCGCAGTGGATCGTCGACGAGATCCGCGCGCTGGTCAACGAGGGCCGCTCGCGCAGCGAGATCGCGGTGCTCTATCGCAGCAACGCGCAGTCGCGCGTGCTCGAGCATGCGCTGTTCTCGGCCGGCGTGCCTTACAAGGTCTATGGCGGCCTGCGCTTCTTCGAGCGCCAGGAAATCAAGCATGCGCTGGCCTACCTGCGCCTGATCTCGAATCCGAACGACGACACGTCGTGGATGCGGGTGGTGAATTTCCCCGCGCGCGGCATCGGCGCGCGCACGCTCGAAACGCTCGCCGACGCGGCTCGCGCCGGCAACACCAGCCTCTACGAATCGGTGGCGCGCGTGCCCGGCAAGGGCGGCGTCAACCTCGCGCAGTTCGCGCAGCTCATCACGCGCCTGGCCAACGAGACGCGTGACCTGCCCCTGCCCGAGATGGTCGAGCACGTCATCGAAGAAAGCGGCCTGAAGCAGCACTACCAGGGCGAGCGCGAAGGCGCCGAGCGCCTCGAAAACCTGAACGAACTCGTCACCGCCGCGGCCGTGTTCGCCGCCGAAGAAAACTTCGACGGCATGGCGGCCGGCGTCGTGCCCGACGTCGATGTGGGCAGCACGCTGATGCCGGGCGTGGTCGACGCGCCGGTCGAGCCCGTGACCACCGGCCTGTCGCCGCTGGCGGCATTCCTGTCGCATGCGGCGCTCGAGGCCGGCGACAACCAGGCCCAGGTCGGCCAGGAAGCGGTGCAGCTCATGACGGTGCACGCGGCCAAGGGCCTGGAGTTCGACGCGGTGTTCATCACCGGGCTCGAAGAGGGGCTGTTCCCGCACGAGAACAGCATCCTCGAACAGTCCGGGCTCGAAGAAGAGCGCCGCCTGATGTATGTGGCGATCACGCGCGCGCGCGAACGGCTCTACATCAGCCTGGCGCAGAGCCGCATGCTGCACGGGCAGACGCGCTACGCCATGCGTTCGCGCTTTCTCGACGAGATCCCCGAAGCGCATCTCAAGTGGCTCTCGCCGCGTGCCGGCACGCAATACCGCCAGGCCGCCGACGCCGGCTTCGCCAGCGGCCAGGGTGACTCCTGGAATCGCGGGCATGGCGACGCCTACGGCCGCAAGCACACCGGCACGATCACGCCGCGCGTGGCGCGCAGCGTGGCTACCGGCGTCACCGTTGGCGAGGTGCAATACCGCGTGGGTCAGGGCGTGCGGCATGCGCGCTTCGGCGACGGCACCATCATCGGGCTGAGCGGCGCGGGGCAGGATGCCCAGGCGCAGATCCAGTTCCGCGACGTGGGCGCCAAGACCCTCGCGCTGGGCATCGCCAAGCTGGAGATCATCCAGGGCTGAGCCCGTCGTGCGTCAGGCCGGTGCGCCGCGAGGCGCCGGGCCAGGAAAAAGGCCGATGCGAGCGCATCGGCCTTTTTTTATCGTGCTCGCTCGCCCCGGCTAGCGGGAGGCGGGCGCGGCGCGCGCCGCATCGCCCTGGCCGGTGCGCGTGCGCGTCAGCGCGAGCGCCACCGCGAGGGCCGCGCCGGCGATGCCGGCCGCCGCCCAGAGGTTGGCCACGATGCCCAGATGATCGACCACCCGGCCGCCGGCCCAGGCGCCCAGCGCGATGCCGCTGTTGAACACGGTCACGCACATGGCCGAGGCGATCTCGATGGCGCGCGGCGCGGCCTGCATCATCCAGTTCATCACCGCCACCGACACGCCGCCATACGCCAGCCCCCAGAACAGCAGGGCCGCGCCGCCGCCCGGCGCGCTGTCGCCCACCGCCAGGAACAGCAGCGGCGTGAGCGTGAGGCCGGCCGCGATGGCGATCAGCGTCGGCCGGATGTGGCGCGCGGCGGCCAGCCCCGCCACGAAATTGCCGCCGATGCCGGCCACGCCGTAGCCGAACAACAGCGCGCCGAGCCAGTGCGCGTCGAACCCGGCATGGCCGGTCAGCAGGGGGCGCACGAAGGTGAAGGCCATGAAATGCGCGGCCACCAGCAACAGCGTGAGCAGCAGCCCGGCCAGCAGGGCGCGGTTGCCCAACTGCTCGCGAAACTGCGACAGGCTCGCCGGGCGGCCCGCAGGCAGCCGCGGCGTGACGGCGAGATGCAGCGCCAGCACCAGTGCGGAAAAGAGCGCCATCGCGCCGAAGGCCCAGCGCCAGCCGGCCCAGCCGCCGATCGCCGCGCCCAGCGGCACGCCCATCACGGAGGCGGCCGCCACGCCGCCGAAGATGATGGCGGTGGCCAGCCCGATGTGGTGCGCGGGCACCAGCCGGGCCGCCAGCCCGCCGGCGATGGCCCAGATGCCGCCGATGCAAAAGCCCACCAGCACGCGCGCGGCCAGCATCCAGCCCATGTCGGGCGCGAGCGCGCAGGAGGCGTTGGCGAGCACCATCAGGCCGAGCAGCCCGCACAGCAGGGTGCGCCGGTCGGTGCCGCCCGCCGCCAGCACCACCAGTGGCGCGAACAGCGCGGCCAGCAGGGCGGGCAGCGAGAGCAGCAGGCCGGCGGTGCCGGTGCTGGTGTCGAGCGACGCGGCCACGGGCGTGAGCAGGCCGACCGGCAGCATCTCCGTCGTCACCACGGAAAAGGTGGCGAGGCTGACCGCGCCGACGGCGGCCCAGGGGTGTTTGACGGCAGGGGAAGACGAGGTATTCATGTGCAGAGAGACAGTCGATGAAACGGTTCAGGCCTGTGCCATGCCGGCCGGTTGCGCGCGCAACCGGTGCTGCGCCAGCCAGGCCAGCGCGATCACGGCGGCCGCGCCGCCCAGCGCCACCGCGAAGCCGGCGCGCGCGCCGTACAGGTCGACCACCTGGCCGGCCAGCGCAGCGCCCGCGGCCACGCCCACGTTCAGGCCGGCCAGCAGCCAGCTCATGCCTTCGGTCAGGTTGCGGTCCGGCACCAGGCGCTCGACCAGCGACATCGCCACGATCAGCGTGGGGGCAAACGCCAGGCCGGCCAAGAGGACGGCGCCGGCCAGGGGCGCGATGGTAGCAGCCTGCGTCAGCGGCACGGTGCTGGCGGCGGTCGCGATGGCGCCCCACCACAGCAGGCGATGCAGCGGCGTCTGCAGCCGCAGCGCCCCGAAAACCAGGCCCGCCACGCAGGATCCGAGCGCGTAGGCCGCCAGCACCAGGCTGGCGGCGCCCGGGCGGCCCTGCGCGCCGGCGAATGCCACACTCACGATGTCGACCGTGCCCACGATCACGCCCATCGCCGCCATCAGCAGCGCCAGCCACCGCATGCCGGGCGCGGCCAGCACCGGGCGCGCGCCACCGGCCTGCGGATCCGGCGCCACCGGGGCGGGTTCGGTGGCGCGCTGCCCGACCAGCGCGGTCACGCCGAGGGCCAGCAGCAGCGCCGCCGCCAGCAGGCCGGCCTGCGGAAACAGCGCCACGGCGAGCCCGATCGACAGGGGCGGCCCGGCGATGAAGGTGAGCTCGTCCACCACGGTTTCCAGCGAATAGGCGGTCTGCAGCTGCGGCTGGCCGCGGTAGTGCGCGGTCCAGCGCGCACGCACCATGGCCGACATGCTGGGCATGCAGCCCGCGAGGCCCGCGCCGATGAACAGCGTCCAGACGGGCGCGTCGCGCCACGCGCAGACGAGCACGAGCAGCAGCCCCGCGATGCACGCGGCGCTTGCCAGCGGCAGGACGCGGCGCTGTCCGTGGCGGTCGACCCGGCGCGATACCTGGGGCGAGAGCAGTGCGTAGCTCAGCACGAAGGTGGCCGACACTGCGCCGGCCAGCGCATAGCTGCCGTACCGCTGCGCCAGCAGGGTGATGATGCCGATGCCGGTCATGGGCAGCGGCAGCCTGGCGACCAGGCCGGCGAGGGCAAAGGCGCGGCTGCCGGGCAGGGCAAACAGCGCGCGGTAGGCGTCGAGCATCGGGAACTCCGGTGTAGCTCGCTTGCCATGCGGTGGCGCGGCAAGCGAAAATACATACGAGGCGTATGAATAGCGATCATATATACATACGCGCTGCATGTAAATAATCATACGGTACGTATGTAAAGGAATTTCATGGTTCGACGCACCCGCGCCGAGATGGAGGCCACCCGCGCCACCCTGCTCGCCACCGCCCGGCGCTTTTTCGCCGAGCGCGGCTACGCGGATACCTCGATGGACGAGCTCACGGCGCACGCCGGCCTCACGCGCGGCGCGCTGTATCACCACTTCGGCGACAAGCAGGGGCTGCTGGCCGCCGTCGTCGCCGAGATCGATGCCGAGACCGACGCGCGGCTGCTGGCCGCGTACGCGTCGGCACCCGACCCCTGGGAAGGTTTCCGGCGGCGCTGCCGCGCGTATCTGGAGATGGCGCTCGAGCCGGAGATGCAGCGCATCGTGCTGCGCGACGCCAAGGCGGTGCTGGGCGGCGCCTCGCCCGACGCGCATCGGCACTGCCTGGCCTCCATGGCGAGCCTCATCGCCAACCTGATGGCCGAGGGCATCATGGCGCACGCCGATCCCCAGGCACTCGCCTCGCTGATCTACGGCAGCGTGGCCGAAGCGGCGTTCTGGATCGCCGAGGGCGAGGACGGCGGCGCGCGGCTCGTCCAAAGCGTGGCCGCGCTCGACCTGCTGTTGCGCGGCACGCGGGTCGCGCCCTAGCGCGCGACCCCTGCCTACAAGGTGCCGAGAAAGGCGACCAGCGCCTCCAGTTCGGCGGGCGAGAGCCGCAGCGGCTGGATCAGCGGCGTCTGCGGCGCGGCGACCGGCGCATCGGCGGGCACGCGGCCCGAGGGCATGCCGGCGTTGTACATGCGCACCACCCCGATCAGCGACGGAAAGATGCCGTTGTGCATGTAGGGGGCGGCCTGCGCCACGCCGCGCAGGCTGGGCGTGCGGAACGCCCCGGCGTCGGCCGGCGCGCGGGTGAATTCGTAGCGGCCCAGATCCTGGTTGCGGCGGCCCGCGAACGACAGGCCGATGTTGTGCAGGCGGTGGTCGGTGAGCAGCGGGCCGCTGTGGCAGTTCATGCAGCGGGCCTCGGTGCGAAACAGGTGCAGGCCGATCATCTCGCGGTCGTCCAGGGCCGCGGTGTCGCCGGCCAGGAACCGGTCGAAGCGCGTGGCGGGCGGGCGCAGCGTGGCCACGAAGGCGGCGAGCGCGCGCGCCATGCGCTCCACATCGATCGCGCCGGCGCCGTAGGCGGCTTCGAACAACGGGCCGTATTCCGGCAGCGCCGCCACGCGCGCCCGTGCCTGCGGCAGCGCATGGTCCATCTCGCGCGGATCCGCGATCGGCCCCAGCACCTGCTCCTGCAACGAACCGGCGCGGCCATCCCAGAACAGCTGCGGCGCGAAAGGTGCTGCGAACAGCGGCATCGAACGGCGCCGCCCCATCAGGCCATCCGCGCCCACCGCGAGCGCGCGGCCATCGCCGAACGAATGCTCCGGCCGATGACAGCTGGCACAGGACACCGACTGGTTGCGCGACAGGCGCGGATCCGCAAACAGCACCGCGCCGAGCGTGATCACGGCAGGGTTGCGCAGGTCGGCATTGAGCTGCGCCTGGCCCGCATTGTCGGCCGTCCAGGTTTCGGGCGGCGCGCTGGCCGCCGGCACCGCGCCCCACTCGCGCGCCGTCACGCCGGCGTCGATGCGCGGCGCGGGCCAGTGTCGCGGCACGTCGGCATACAGCCCGCGCAGGCAGCCCGCGTCCCAGCCGCCGTCGTCGGCGCGGCACGGGGGCGCGGAGGGCGCCTGTGCATCCGGTTGCGCGCGCAGCGATGGCGTCGCCGCGCTGGCGACGAGGGCGATGGCCACGAGCGCGCAGGCACGCCACCGGATCGCAGTGAACGCCAGCATGGGACTCTCCTCAGAAGCGGTAGCCGACCTGCAGCCAGATCTCGCGGCCGGTGCGATACAGGCTCAGGTCGTCGTTGCGATTCGGCGCGGTGACCGTGAGCTTGGGCTGCTGATTGAGCACGTTGAGCACGTCGACGGAGAGTTCCAGGCCGCGCGCGAAGGTGGGCTCCCAGATCAGGCGGGTGTCCCAGGTCCAGTACGAAGGCGGCCGCACCGATTCGTAGCGCGCCAGATAGTCGGGGCGCGGGCCCAGGCCGAGGTACGCGATCGCGTTGCGCCCGCTGCGCCAGCGCGCGTCGTTGTTCCAGGTCAGCCCGATGGCGGGCCAGCGACCCGTGAGGCTCAACACCACCTGCTGGGGCTGGTTGAAGTTGTTGGGCGGCAGGTTCGCGGCCGTGATGCGCTGGCCGTTGTAGATCACGTAGTCGTCGGGCGCGTAGGCGCCGTCTTCATAGCCCGTGACGATGTCGGTGTTGCGCTTGCTGCGCTGATAGCTCCAGCTCGCGCGCGCCGTCCAATACGTCGGCCCCACGCGCCAGGGTTCCTGATTCACGATGTTCAGCATCCACGAATCGGTCTTCGACCAGCCCTCGTTGACGTACTCGTAGCCATTGCGGCTGTCGCCCGTCTTGGTCAGCTGGTCGCGGCCGCTGCGGTGCACGTAGCTCAGCGTGCCTTCCATGCCGAGCGCGCGCTGGCGCAGCGAGAAGGCCCATTCGTCGTCGTACGGCGTGCGCAGGCCGTCGTAGCGGGTGAACTCGGTCCGGTCGCTGGCCGCCACCGGGTTGCCGCGCGAATCCAGCACCTGGCGCCGCAGCTTGCTGATCTCCTCCTGCATCATGATGTTCAGCACGTACGAGCCGTAATAGCGCGCCCAGCCCGCCGACAGCACGGTGTCGCCGGTGCCCAGCGCGTCCCAGTCCAGCCGCGTGCGCGGCGAGAGGTTGGTGTTGCCCAGCAGCGTGTCGCGATCCATGCGGGCGCTCGCGGTCAGCGCCACGCGGCCCCATTCGACGCGGTCCGACGCATACAGGCCGAGCGTGTGATATTGCTTTTCGACGGTGCCCTTGAGGAAGTGCTGCTTGCTGTACTCGCGCGAGCTGCCGTCGGCCTGGCGCACCGAACGATACGAATACGCATCGGCGTAGCGCTCGAAGTTGAAGTCGACCTGCTCGGCCTGCACGCCCGCGTAGAGGTTGTGGCGCAGGAAGCCGGTGTCGATCGGATCGAGGTCCACGCGGGTGGCGAAGGTGAGGTTCTGCTGCGCCTTCTCTTCCTTGCCGAATCCGCCCCACACATACTGCGGCCGGCGATCCCAGAACTGCTGCGTGACGAACTCGGTGGCCTCCGAGGACCGGTTGCTCACGAACTTGTCCCAGCCGGCCTGCACCGACACGCGGCCGCCCTTGAACCGGTGATCGAGATTCCAGCCCAGCCCGCGCGCCGCATGCCGGTTCTCCCAGCCCGTGTCGCGGAAGAAGTTGCTGACCAGCTCCTCGCGCCGGTCGCTGTACTTCACCACCAGGTCGCTCACCGTGTCGCCCGAGAAGCGGGTGGAGAACTTGCCGAGGAAGTTGTCGACGCGATCGTTGAAGCCTTCCTGGAAGACCTGCGCGGCGCCGTTCTGCTCGCCCATCCGATAGCGCTGAATGGTGGATTCGCGCCGCGACATCGACAGCACCGCGCCGCTGTTCTCGGTGAAGGACACGTCGCCCACGGCGGTGTAGAAGCGCTTCTTCCACTCGGGCGCGTAGCCCGGCTCGCCCTGGTTCCAATCCTCCGCCTCGCCCTCGGCGATGTTCTGCTTGGTCATCTTGGAGGTGTTCCAGCGGTAATCCACCGACAGGTGGTTTTCGCCGCTGGGCCGGCGCAGCCGGGCGTCGACCACGCCGCCGGTGAAGTGGCCGTACTCCACCGGAATGGTGTTGTCGAGCACGCGCACCGAGTCGAGCAGGGCGGTGTCGACGAAGTAGGCCTGCGCGTTGCTCGGGATGTTGCCGACCTGCAGGTTCAGGTTCTTGCTGGCCGGATCGAGATTGCTGCTGGCCGACACGCCGTCGATCTGGAACAGGTTCTGGTATGGGCTCGCACCGTGAATCGAGATGTCCTGCACGTTCATCGAGCCGCGATTGTTCGAGGCGTCGGTGTCGCTTCCCAGGCGCACGGCCGGCGCGGTCGCGATCAGCGAGCTCAGGTCGCGGTTTGCCGTGGGCGTGGCCGCGATCTCGGCGCGCGTGTAGACGCGCTCCTCGGGCGACTGCCCCAGCACCTCGACGGTTTCCAGCCGCGCCACCGAAAACGCGTTGGTTCGGTCGGCGTAGATCTGATAGCGGTTGGGCCCGTCGGGCCGCAACTGCAGTCCCGAGCCCCGCAGCAGCTGGTTCAATGCGTCCAGCGGCGTGAGCGTGCCCCGCACCGGCGGCGCCATCTTGCCCTCGACCGCCTGCGGCGCGAACGCCAGTTCGACGCCTGCCTGTTCGCCCAGCGTCAGCAGCGCCGGGCCCAGCGCCTGGGCGGGAAGATCGATCGCGACGGCGACGGCATGGGTCTGGGCCTGTGCGGCGGGCAGGGCGGCGAGCGCCACGCTCAGCAGCAGGGCGGCGCGTGCGGCATGGCGCGCCGGGCGTGCGGTCTTCATGGATGGTCCCTCGGGTTCAATGTCATCGCGGGTATGACGCCCGGGGGCCGCGGCACCTCAGTGCCGACCTCATGAATAATTTATATCGATTCTCATTTACCGATTGACGCGTGACCGGCGCGACGGCCCTCAACGCAGCCAGAGCAGGCCCGGCAGCTCATGGAACGCCACCGGCTGCGGGCCCAGCAGGAAGGCCAGCGCGCGCCGCGGATCGGCGGTGTTGACCGTGCCCGAGACACGGATGCCGGCGAGCGCATCGTTGGTGAGCAGGATGTGGCGCGCGCTGTACGACTGCAGCCGCGCCACCGCCTCGGCCAGCGTGATGTCGTCGAAGCGCAGCAGACCCTGGATCCATGACGGCGCCGCGCCGGGCGTGCCGGCCTCGCGCTGCCACTTGCCCTGGCGCAGTTGCGCGCGCTCACCCGGCGCGAGCGTGAGGGCCTGGGCCGGCTCGCACACCGTGCACAGCACCGCCACCTCGTGTTCGTACACCGTCACGCGCATGCCTTCGGGCGGCAGGGCCACGTCGAAGCGCGTGCCGAGCGCGGTGGCCGTGCCCTGGCCGGTGCGCACGGCGAAGGCGGCCATGCCGGCACCGCGCGGCCGCACCTCGAAGAACGCGCGCCCGCGCAGCAGCGTCACGGTGCGCCGGCCCTGCGCGAAGTCGAGCCGGATCGCGCTGCCGGCGTCGAGCACGGCGAGCGATCCGTCGGGCAGTACCACGCGTTCGATGCGCGCCTGCGCACGGTAGTCGGGCGCATCGTAGGCGGCGCCGCCGAGCGCGCCGCCCAGCACGACCAGCGCGAGCAGGCCATTGGCGATGGCGCGCCCGAGCCGGCGGCGCGGCCGCAGGGCGTCGGGCTGCACCCGGCCCAGCGTGCCCCAGATGCGGCTCAGGCGATCGAAGGCCGCGGCGTGCTGCGGACTTGCGGCATACCAGGCCTCGAAGGCGGCATGGGTCGCGCTGTCGCATTCGGTGTCGCTCAGGCGCACCACCCAGCGCGAGGCGTCTTCGCGGATGTCGCGCAGCGGGTCGGCGCCACCGGGGGCGGGCGCGGCGGGCAGCGGAATCATGCCTGCAGCACCGCGTCGCAGGCCAGCAGGACGCGCATCATGTGCTTTTCGATCGCGCTCACCGAGATGGCGTAGCGTTCGGCGATGGCGCGATAGGTCAGGCCCTCGTGGCGGTGCAGGATGAACACGTCGAGGCTGCGTGTCGGTTGCGCGAGCAACACCGCCTCGAGCCGCCGCAGCGTCTGGCGCATCGCGGCCACGTCGAGCGTGTCCGCCTCCATCTGGCCGGTGATGCCCTGCGCATAGAGCTCGGTCGCGCTGCGCTCGCGCGCCAGGCGCCGGTGCCAGTCGGTGGCGATGTTGGCCGCCACGCGGAACACGTAGGCGCGCTCATTGTCGGGGCGGGTGCGGTCGCCGAACTCCGCCAGCTTCACCCAGGTGTCCTGTGCGCAGTCCTGTGCCGTGTCCCGGGAGCCCGTGCGCAGCGACAGGAAACTGAGCAGCTCGCGGTAGTGATGCAGGAAGACGTTGGTGAGCACGGACATGGCGGTGGGGCGCAATGGGCCGGTGGGGCGAACGTAGGACTAACGGAAGCCGCCAAGTATAAATGATAATTATTCCCATGTATGCCGGAATTGTTGTGTATGCAACGAGGCGGGCGCACACCGGCGCATTCGGCGCGTCCTCGTCCAACGGCGGGCGGGCCGGTGCCGGCGCAGCGGCGCTGGGCCGCCGGACGTAAAAACGCCGCCCGGAGGCGGCGGTTTTACAGGCGGTCGCGGCGGATCAGGCCATGCCCTGGTCGATCTCTTCGAGCGACTGCTGCAGCTCCAGCCACTGTTCCTCGAGCTCGCCCATGCGTTTGCCCACTTCGCCGTGCTCGGCCATGATGGCCTGGCGCTCGGCGCGGCGCGCGTCGGTGTAGAGGTCGGCGTCGGCGATCAGTGCATCCAGCTCGGCCAGGCGTACCCGCGCCGTCTCCATCTGCGTCTCGACCTTGGTCAGCTTGCTCTGCAGGGGCTTGCGCAGCGTCGACAGGCGCTGGCGCTCCTCGGCCTCCTGGCGGCGTTGCGCCTTGCGGTCGACCGAGTCACCGGCCTCGCCGCGCGCCGCAGGGGATGCTGCGGCACGTTCCTGCGCGTTGCGCGTGGCCAGCCAGTCGCGGTAATCCTCCAGGTCGCCATCGAACTCGCGCACGACGCCGTCGGCCACGATCCAGAAGCTGTCGACGGTGGTGCGCAGCAGGTGCCGGTCGTGCGAGACCAGCAGCATGCTGCCCGAGAACTCGGCCAGCGCGGCCGCCAGGGCCTCGCGGGTTTCGACGTCCAGGTGGTTGCTCGGTTCGTCGAGCAGCAGCAGGTTGGGGCGCTGCCACACGATCAGCGAGAGCGCGAGGCGCGCCTTCTCGCCCCCCGACATCGGGCCGACCTTGCTGGTCACGGTTTCGCCCGAGAAGCCGAAGCCGCCCAGGTAGTTGCGCAGCTCCTGCTCGCGCACCTCGGGCGCGAGGCGCGCCAGATGCTGCAGGGGCGTGCCGTCCAGGTCCAGCATGTCGAGCTGGTGCTGGTGGAAGTAGCCGATGGCGAGGCCGCGCGAGGCGCGGCGTTCGCCGGCCTGCACCGGAATCTCCTCGGCCAGGGTCTTGATCAGCGTGCTCTTGCCGGCGCCGTTGGCGCCCAGCACGCCGACGCGCGCGCCGGCGCGCACCATCAGCGTGACGTCTTTCAGGATCGGCGCCGCGCCATCGGGCCCGCCGTAGCCGGCCGACACGTGCTCGAGCGTGAGCAGCGGATCGGGCGTGTGGTCGGGCGAGGGGATGCGGATGTCGATGCCGGCCTCGGCGTGCAGCGGCGCCAGCGTTTCCATGCGCGCGAGCGCCTTGACGCGGCTCTGCGCCTGCTTGGCCTTGGAGGCCTTGGCCTTGAAGCGGTCGATGAAGCCCTGCAGGCGCGCTGCCTCGCGGCTCTGGCGTTCGATCGCGATCGACGCCTGCCGCAGGCGCTCGGCGCGCTGGGTCAGGAAGTCTTCGTAGCCGCCCTTGTAGCGGATCAGCTTGCCGTGATCGAAGTGCAGGATCGCGCGCGCGACCGCGTCGAGGAACTCGGTATCGTGCGAGATCAGCAGCACGGTGCCCTGGTAGGCCGCCAGCCATTTCTCGAGCCACAGCATGGCGTCGAGGTCCAGGTGGTTGGTCGGTTCGTCGAGCAGCAGCAGTTCCGAGGGCGCCATCAGCGCCCGCGCCAGCGCGATGCGCATGCGCCAGCCGCCGGAAAAGCTCGCCACCGGGTTCATCCATTCGTTCGGCTTGAAGCCCAGGCCGGCCAGCAGCTGCTCGGCGCGCGACGCCGCGCTCCAGACGCCCGCTTCGGCCAGCGCCGCCTCGGTCTCCGCGATCTGCGTCCCCTGGTCGTCGCGCAGGGTGGCGCGCAACGCCTGCAGCTCGCGCAGGTGCACGTCGCCGTCGATGACGAACTCGCGCGCCGGCCGGTCGTCGGCGGCAATCTCCTGCTGCACGCTGGCGATGCGCCAGCCCGACGGCAGGTCGAGATTGCCGGCGTCGGGGTCGAGCGCGCCGGTGAGCAGCGCGAACAGCGACGACTTGCCGGCGCCATTCTTGCCGACGAAGCCGACGCGTTCGCCGGGATGCACCACAAATTCCGCGCCGTCCAACAGCACCTTGGTGCCGCGGCGCAGGGTCAATCCTGAAGCACGTATCACAGCGTCAGTTGCTCGCGGGTAAGCAGCAGGATCTGGTCGCTGGCTTGCGCCGTGTCGAGCCAGACCGGATGCAGATCGGGGAAGGCGGCCTCGAAGTGGTCGCGCTCATGGCCGATCTCGAGCACCAGCACGCCCTGTTCGCTGAGATAGCGCGGCGCGGCCTCGAGAATGCGGCGCACGAGATCCATGCCGTCGGTGCCGCCGGCCAGCGCGAGCGTGGGCTCGTGGCGATACTCGGGCGGGAGCGCATCCATCGAGCCGCTGTTCACGTAGGGCGGGTTGCACACGATCACGTCGTAGGCGCGCTCGGGCAGGCTGTCGAACAGATTGCTCTGGTGCAGCGTCACGACGTCCTGCAGACCGTAGTCGTCGACGTTGCGCCGCGCGACGGCCAGCGCATCGGGCGAGAGATCCACGGCATCGACCTGCGCGTAGGGGAAGGCCAGGGCGGTGAGGATGGCAAGGCAGCCCGAGCCGGTGCACATGTCGAGCGCCGACTCGACCGCGCCCGGGTCCTGGACCCAGGGCGACAGGCCTTCGTCGAGCAGCTCGGCGATGGGCGAACGCGGCACGATCACGCGCGCGTCGACGTAGAAGCGATGGCCGCGCAGCCAGGCCTCGTTGGTGAGGTAGGCGGCGGGCTGGCGTTCGGAGACGCGGCGGTCGATCAGGTCGAGCACGCGGTCGCGTTCCTTGGCCAGCACGCGTGCGTCCAGGAAGGGGTCGAGCGTGTCCAGCGGCAGGTGCAGGGCATGCAGCACCAGGTAGACGACCTCGTCCCAGGCGTTGTCGGAGCCATGACCCAGCGCGACCTGCGCGCCGTTCAGGCGCGTCACGCCGTAGCGGATGAGATCGCGCAGGGTCTGGAGTTCTTGGCGGTCAGTAGTGGCCATGTCGGATTCAGCGCGCCAGCAGGAGGTTTTCCAGCGTGCGGCGATAGATGTTCTTGAGGGGTTCCAGGCTGGCCAGCTCGACGCGCTCGTTGACCTTGTGGATGGTGGCGTTGCCGGGGCCGAACTCGATGACCTGCGGGCAGATCTTCGCGATGAATCGGCCATCGGAGGTGCCGCCCGTGGTCGAGAGCTCGGCGGTCACGCCGGTTTCGGCCGCGATGGCCTGCACCAGCGCATCGGTCAGCGAGCCGCGCGGCGTCAGGAAGGGTTCGCCGCCCAGCTCCCAGGCCAGGTCGTATTCCAGGCCATGCTTGTCGAGCACCGCATGCACGCGCGCTTTGAGCGATTCGGGGGTGCTGGCGGTGGAGAAGCGGAAGTTGAACTGCGCGACGGCTTCGCCCGGCACCACGTTGGTGGCGCCGGTGCCCGCGTTCAGGTTCGACACCTGGAACGTGGTGGGCGGGAAGTACTCGTTGCCCTGGTCCCATTCGATGGCGACCAGCTCGGTGAGGGCGGGGGCGAACTGATGGACCGGATTGCGCGCCAGGTGCGGGTAGGCCACGTGGCCCTGGATGCCCTTGATGGTGAGCTCGCCCGAGAGCGAGCCGCGGCGGCCATTCTTGCAGATGTCGCCCAGCACGGCGCCCGACGTGGGCTCGCCCACGATGCAGTAATCGAGCTTCTCGCCGCGTTCGCGCAGCGCATCGCACACGATCACGGTGCCGTCGATGGCGGGGCCTTCTTCATCGGAGGTGATCAGGAGGGCGATGGAGCCCTCGTGATCGGGGTGGGCCGCCACGAATTCCTCGGCCGCCACCACGAAGGCGGCGATCGAGCTCTTCATGTCGGCCGCCCCGCGGCCGTACAGGAACCCGTCGCGCTCGGTCGGCACGAACGGATCGCTTTCCCATTTTTCACGCGGGCCCGGCGGCACCACGTCGGTGTGGCCTGCGAACACCGTCACGGGGCCGCGCGTGCCGCGCTTGGCCCAGAGGTTGGTGACGCCGCCGCGCGCGATGGTCTCGCACGTGAAGCCGATGCGCGTGAGGCGGTCGGCCAGCAGCTTCTGGCAATCCACGTCGGCCGGCGTGACGGACGGGCGGGCGATCAGGTCTTTGACCAGTTCCAGTACGGCGTTGCTCATCAGGCCCTCAGCAGCTCATTGATGCTGGTCTTGGCGCGGGTCTGCGCGTCGACACGCTTGACGATCACGGCGCAGGCCAGGCTGTGCGAACCGTCTTCCGAGGGCAGCGAGCCGGGCACCACGACCGAACCCGACGGCACGCGGCCGTAGGTGATCTTGCCGGTGGCGCGGTCATAGATCTTGGTGCTTTGCGACAGGAACACGCCCATGGCCAGCACCGAGTTTTCTTCGACCACGACGCCTTCGACGACTTCCGAGCGGGCGCCGATGAAGCAGTTGTCTTCGATGATGGTGGGGTTGGCCTGCAGCGGCTCGAGCACGCCGCCGATGCCCACGCCACCCGAGAGGTGGACGTTCTTGCCGATCTGGGCGCACGAACCGACGGTGGCCCAGGTGTCGACCATGGTGCCTTCATCGACGTAGGCGCCGATGTTCACGTAGGAGGGCATCAGCACGACGTTGCGGGCGATGAACGAACCGCGGCGCGCCACGGCCGGCGGCACCACGCGGTAGCCGCCCGCCTTGAAGGCGGCGTCGCCGTAACCGGCGAACTTGGTGGGGACCTTGTCATAGAAGGTCAGGGGATCGGTGCCCATCACTTCGTTGTCGCTCAGGCGGAACGACAGCAGCACGGCTTTCTTGATCCATTGGTGCACGGTCCACTGGTCGTCGATCTTCTCGGCCACGCGGAGACGGCCCTGGTCGAGGGCGTCGATGGTGTGTTCCACGGCTTCGCGCACGGCGGCGCTGGCGTCGGAGGGAGACAGGTTGGCCCGGTCGTCCCAGGCTTTTTCGATGGTGGTCTGGAGGTCGAGAGTCATGACGGCTCGGTTAGGGGTGGGAGGAAATGAAATCAGACGTGGGTCTGAACGAAGTGCACGATGCGTTCGGCGGCCTGGACGCATTGGTCCAGCGGCGCCACCAGCGCGATCCGGATGCGGCCCGCGCCCGGATTGACGTTATGGGCATCGCGCGCCAGAAAACTGCCAGGCAGCACGGTAACACCGGTGCGGCCATAGAGATCGCGGGCGAAGGCCTGGTCGCAGCCCGGCGTGCGTGCCCAGAGGTAGAACGAGGCCTGCGGCATGCGCACGTCGAGCACGCGCGACAGGATCGGCGTGACCGCTTCGAACTTGGCGCGGTACAGCCGGCGGTTTTCCTGCACGTGGGCCTCGTCGTTCCAGGCGGCCACGCTGGCCGCGGCGAACACGGGGCTCATGGCGCTGCCATGGTAGGTGCGATAGAGCAGGAAGCGCGCCATCAGCGCGGCGTCGCCGGCGACGAAGCCCGAGCGCATGCCCGGCACGTTCGAGCGCTTGGACAGGCTCGAGAAGACCACGAGATTCTTGTAGTCGTCGCGGCCCAGGCGGCGGGCCGCCTGCAGCCCGCCCAGCGGCGCGTCGCCCTCGTCGAAATAGATCTCGGAGTAGCACTCGTCGGAGGCGATCACGAAGCCGTGGCGGTCGGACAGCTCGAACAGGCGGCGCCAGTCTTCGAGCGGCATGACGTTGCCGGCGGGATTGCCGGGGGTGCACACGAACGCCAGCCGCGTCTGGCGCCAGACCTCGTCGGGCACGTCGTTCCAGTCGGGATTGAAGTCGCGCGCCGGATCGGCATTGAGGAAGTACGGGCGGGCGCCGGCCAGGACCGTGGCGCCTTCGTAGATCTGGTAGAACGGATTCGGGCACACCACCAGCGAATCGGCGCTCGGATCGATCACGGCCTGCGTGAAGGCGAACAGCGCCTCGCGCGAGCCGAGCACGGGCAGCACCTGCGTGTCGGCGTCGGGCGCGGGGATGCTGTAGCGCCGCGCCAGCCAGTGCGAGATCGCCTCGCGCAGCGCCGGCGTGCCCTTGGTGGCCGGATAGACCGACAGCCCGTTCAGCTCGGCGGCGATGGCCGCGCCGACCAGCGCCGGCGTGGCGTGCTTGGGCTCGCCGATCGACAGATTGATGGGCGCGAGCCCGGCCGGCGGCGTGCCGGCCGACGCCAGCAAACCACGAAGTTTTTCAAAGGGATAGGGATGCAGGGCATCGAGACGCGGATTCATAGCGCACGATTTTAACAAGCAAGCTACAATAGAGGGCTTGGCCTTTGCGAAGGTGGCGAAATTGGTAGACGCACCAGGTTTAGGTCCTGACGCCGTAACAGGTGTGCGGGTTCGAGTCCCGCCCTTCGCACCAACCTCATTCTTCTCTTTGCCGGCCTGACGCCGGCAATGTCCCACACCCCCGTAGCGCGGCGGCCCCCCAAGGCGCGCCAGCCCTGCCATGCCCGCAGCCCGCTGCGCAGCCACGCCTTGTAGCGACACGCACTAACGACACCCACTGGCGACACGCAGTGGCGACACCCATCAGGACGCCGGTCAGGACACCCACGCCCGCAGCGCTTGGCCGCCAAACCCACGGCCGCTCGCACCTGTCCGCTGCCCCAAACAAAGGTGTCAGACTGCAATTTCCAGCCGCGGCGACGGCCAAATAAAGGTGTCAGACTGCATTTTTCCTGAAGGCGTGTCCGCCGAAAATGTAGTCTGACACCTTTGTTTTGGCGCCCGGAACTTTCCCGCGGCGGGCGTCACTCATCGGGCGTCAGGAACAAGGACTATCGATGACGACTCCCCTCGCGCTCAACACGCCGCTCCCCGCCCAGGCCCTCGACCGCGGCGCGATCGATCTGGCGACGCCCGCTTTCAAGCTGGCGGTCTTGTTGGAGCGCTACCAGATGCTGCACGACGAGGTGATGCAGCAGGCCGAGAAGGTGCAGGCGCTCAACACGCAGCTGCGCACGCTGGGCCAGGAGAAATCCCTGCTGCTCGAGGCCGGGGTGGCCGGCCAACCGGCGACCGCTCAGAGGGAGGCGATAGACAAGGAAATCGCCCGCGTCGCCGGCCAGCAGTCCAGGGAGGCGTCCCGCCTCGAAGACATGACGCAACACCTGACGCTCGCGCTGGAGGCGCTGAAGGCAGACGCATCGCTCCTGTCGAACGCCTCGCGTGACGCCCTCGGCAAGCTGCCGTAGCGAATCCCCGCGGCGCGACCAACCACGCAACCCGCTCCAGCAATCCTCGCCGCCTCTGCGTGAACCGCCCGTCCAGGGCACACCAAACAAAGGTGTCAGACTGCATTTTCCCGGCCCCTGTAGCCCCGCCAATAAGGTGTCAGACTACATTTTTTGCTGCCGGCAGGCGGCCCCATAAAGGTGTCAGACTGCATTTTTCCAGGGCCGGCTCGGTCGAAAAATGCAGTCTGACACCTTTGTTTTGGGGCGGAAAATTGCAGTCTGACACCTTTGTTTTTTGCGGGAGGTGGGGGAAGCAAGCGGGGGCGGGAAGGGGGGCGGGGGTGTGGGCGGGGGTGTGGGCGGGGGCGCCCCTACAGGCATGGCGGTTGCTGCGACTCCTGGGACTAGCATTCGGGAGACAAGGCATGCACCTGGTGATCATCGACGCGTCGGTCATCGTGAATCGTGTGCAGTACGTTTTTGCCACCGTCGGGGAGGCGCAGGCGTTTGCCCTGTGCCTGAAGTCGAGTCAATCCGTCGACGCGTGCCTGCAGATTCATCATCCGGTCGCGGTGATCGAGCCGAAGGCGTAATATTCCGGACGCATGCCGAGGGCTGAACCTCGCGTTCCAGGAGTAACCGTGTCTGTTCCGTTCGAGATCGAGGTGTCCACGCTGGTGTCCGGAAAATTCATCGGACGTGTCAATATTCCCTTCGATCTGGGAGAGGGGCGGCAGGCGTGGTACTCGCACGCCACGGAGCCCGTGCGCAGCGCTGCCCAGGCCCGCGCCGATGCAGAGGCGCTGGTGGCCGACACGCAGAAGGCCTTCGAAAAGCTGGGCTGGTAGCGCACCGCGCTGTCCAAACGCCCAAGAAAACGCCGGCTTGCGCCGGCGTTTTTACTGCCCCGGGGTCAACCACTCCCCCGGTTACTGCGCTGGACCGTACTGCGTACTACCGGTCCAGAGAACGGATCGTTCAATTCGCCTGGGGCGGGTAGTCGAGGTCGCCGAACGTATAGGTGCCGTTCGCCTTGGCTTGGGCCAGCTCGGCCTTCACCTCGGCGCGCGTCTTGCCGGCGCCGTTCGACGCCTGCACGGGCGGGTAATCGTTCTCGCCGAAGGTGTAGGTGCCGTTGGCCTTGGCCTGGGCCAGCTCTGCCGCGATCTGGGCGCGAGTGGGCGCATTCTGATCCACATGACCGTAGACGCCCTGGAACGGGACGTTGTTCGGCTCGATGTTGTCCGACGCGTAGGCGCCGGCGCTCAGCACGGCCATGGACAGGAACAGGGCACTGGTAAGGGTCTTCATCGTATTTCCTCCGATTCGCTTGGATCTGGGATCCGGACTTGGCGGGGAATCCCGTCGCAGTTCGTTGTTTGCTTCCCAATGACTGCATTGTGCGCTTCGGAAGACTAGGGATAAACCCGGATTATTGGAAAGGATTATCCCATTTAAGAATGCAATAACAGGACTGGTTCACTATTGATGCGCGTCATGGGATTTGCGGGCCGCGAGCAGACCCGCGCTGGCCGCGCGAGGTGCGGCCGGCGCCGATGGCAGGCGTCCGATGACACCAATGACGGGACGAAGCGGGGTGCGGAGGCAGGGGGGGGCGTCAGCCGGTCGGGCAGCTTTGCGACAGGCGGTCCAGGCCCTGCGACATCTGGATGAAGTCGGCGCCGCTGCCGTCCGCGGGCACGCGCACGATGTAGATCGAATCGAAGTCACTGCCGCGCCAGCGGGGCACCGCCGACGCCGGCCCGCCGTGGCGCCCGAGCAGATCCCGGACGGCGGTCACCAGCGCGTCGTGCTGCCAGGCGATCACCACGGTCTGTCCGCGCAAGGCGGGCGCATCGAGCGCGGCCACCAGGGCGGCGGGATCGTTGTAGCCGATCTGCGCGTTCACCGGCAGGGTGTAGCGCACGGCCAGCGGCTCCACAGTGGCGAGCGCCCGCACGTAACTATAAGACTTGCCACTGTCCTCGTTCTGCGAGGCGGGCGAGGGCGCGAACACGGCCTGCGGCGGGCCCACGCGCAGTGGCAGCCTGTCGGCCAGCGCGATGGCGCGATTCAGTCCGCGGCAATTGAGCTGCCCCAGCCCGCTGATCGGTTTTTCCGCATGCCTGATGAACACGAAGGTGGTGGCGCCGGGCGCCGGGGCGAGACTCGGGCCCGGGTCGTCGAACCAGGACATGGGCGAGACCGACGCGCATCCCGCCAGCGTCAGCAGCGCCGCGGCGCTGGCACCTTGCGCCATCCGGCGGGGCCACGATCGGGCCGTGCGGTCAGGGGAGAGGGGCAAAGAAACGTGCTTGGGCCGTTTGGGCATGCGTGGTGGGGTGCGCCGGTTGTCTCGCCTGGTGAATGGGACCATTCCGCCTAGCATTCTGCGTCCTGGTCGAAGGTCGCCGCAATAGGGGTCGGGTACGAAACTTGCCCTTGGCCCACCCGGCGCGGGCGGGCATCGGGAAGGTCCGCATCCCAGGAACCCGAGCCCGAACCGCAATCTGCGCAAACGCCCCGTTACATAGGTGTTTTTTCGCAACACTGTTGCGTCACCTTTGAAATGAACCCGGAAAACAGGTTTGTCTGACACATTCGGGGCCAGAGTCACTCGCTAGAATAAATCTGTATTTTGTATAGAAAATAATCGGTGCAATAGTGTTGCTCCGACAGTTCATTCACTCGAGGACGGATCGATGGCATTGGCAAAAGCGTATCTGCGGCTTCCCCAGACTTTGACTCTCACGCTTGCGACCGCGGCCGCTACCGCGTGGGTCGCACCGGCGGCACAGGCTCAGTCGGCGGCGCAGCTCATCCGCGCGGAGGTCAACCGGCGCGCCGCCGAAGGCGTCGCGATGGGGCAGACCGGTTCGCTGTTGCTGCTGGAATCGGAGCTGGGCGCCGCCTCGCAGCGCCAGGGCGAGCTGCGCAACGGCGGCCGCGGCGGGCTGTGGGCGCGTGCGGGCGGCAGCCGCTTCAAGGTCGATGGCGATGACGCCGGCCAGTTCGACAACGACGTGGGCTACGGCGCCATCGGCGGCGACTACGGCTGGGACCTGTCCACCGGCAAGCTCTACCTCGGCGCCTTCGTCGGCCTCGGCTCGGCCGACCAGGACGACAACGACATCATGAAGGGCAAGAGCCGCACCAAGTATCTCGGCACCTACCTGACCTATGTCGACACCAGCGGCTTCTACGTGGATGCCGTCAGCAAGGTCGGTCGCATCAAGGACGAGGTGAAGTTCGACCTGCCGGCAACCTGGGCACCTACAGCGACAGCAACAAGCACACCACCTACACCGGCAGCGTGGAGCTGGGCTATCACTACAAGCTCGAGAACCAATGGTTCGTCGAGCCGCAATTGCAGGCCATCTACACGCGCAGCAGCCAGACCTCGGTGCAGGGCCGCGCCGGCCTGCGCGCGGGCCGCGACTTCTCGCTCTCGTCGGGCACCACCGTGCGCCCCTACATGACCGCGTCGTATCTGCACCAGTTCTCCAACGACGACAAGATCAAGTTCGGCAACACCACCTATGACGTCGAACTGCCCGGCGACCGCTGGCAGCTCGGTGGCGGCGTGCAGGTCGACTCCGGCCCGCATCGCGGCTTCGCCGATCTGCGCTACGGCCGTGGCGACATCGTCAAGCGCGAGCTCACGCTGAACGTGGGCTACGCCTTCCGCTTCTGATCGCATCGCAGGCGGCGCGCCCGCCGGGTCGCGTCCACCCGCTCGCGCAGCCATCGAGGCGGCGCGAGCGGGCGGGTGCCTTTGCTGCCGCGGCTGGTGCCTCAGGTGCCGCCGCCTCTCGCTGCGATGAGGCCTACCGTCGGCGCCATGCGCCCGCTCGGCGGCTCGCGCCGGGGCGCCACCCCTCGGTTCCGCCCTCGCGCCGTGCGGCGCGCACACACGGCACGGCTGCGTCCGCATCTCGGTCCGCGCCACGCGGCTTTCCGCAACCGCCTATAATGTCGGCCCGAACATGGTCCGGCCCGGGCGCCGCGCCGTCCTCCCGCTGTCTCTCCACCGAGTCGTGAACTACGAGCTGCTCTACTGGGCCATGGCCTCGATCGTTGCGCTTGCGTTGTTGGGCGGCTGGCTCAGCGGACGGGCGCGTGCCTTGCGGACGACGCTGGCCAGCGTGCTCGGCTGGGCGCTGCTGGTGGCGGTGGTCGTGTGGGTGTTGAGCCGCGATGGCAATCTGGCCGCACAGGCGCCGCTGCTGGCGGTCGCGGGCGGCATGTTCACGCTGGTGATCGGCGCCGCCGCGGCGCTGCTCACGCGCCGCATCCGCGCCAGCCGCACACCGCCGCGTTGATGCATCGTTACGCCGGGCGCGAGCGCGCCGGCACTTGAAGGAATTCACAATGGAAATCAGCAGCCGCCAGGTCGGCGAATTCGAAGGCGGATTGAGCCTGGACACGTCGATCGACGACGCCGTGATCGCGACCTACGTCGTGCTGGGCGCGCCCGATCTGGACGCCATCGCCGACTTCGTGCCGCCCGAGCGCGTGGGCGAGGGCGCCGCGATCCACGCGGCATCGGTCGACAGCGTCGACCAGGCCCAGGAGCAGATCGACGAGGTGCTCGAGAACATCAACCCCGGCGATCTCGCGGTATTCTTCTGTGCCGACGCCGATTGCTTTGGCGCGGCGCTCGATCTGCTGGGCTTGCCGGTGGATTGATCCGATATTTTTCTCAGTACATACCATGGTTTAAAAACGCGCCGTTTGATTATTAGTAAATGCGGCGCTGCAAATATTTGCGCAACGATTAAGCAGGCGGTTACCCGCGTTTCTATTTGTTGCACTATTGGTACGTAATTTTGAGGATTATGTTGACTTAGGAGGGGATCCTAGCGATAGTGGCGGCACACGAGGTCAAGTGTTGCGAAGTTTGTTCAGTGCCGTGCCTTTTCCGGCGACCGTTATTGTTCTGCTGTCCTCTCCTTGATTGAATCGTGGTCCCGGGCTTAGGCCCATAAAATCTCTAGGAAATACAGTATGGAAACCGGCGTCGTTAAGTGGTTCAACGCAGAAAAAGGCTATGGCTTCATCACCCCGGAAGCGGGTGGTAAGGATCTGTTCGCGCACTTCTCGGAAATTCAAGCCAACGGCTTCAAGTCCCTGGAAGAAAACCAGCGCGTCAGCTTCGTGACGGCCATGGGTCCCAAGGGTCCCCAAGCCACGAAGATTCAGGTCCTGTAAACCAGGTACTGAACGCGAAAAAGCCCCGAAAGGGGCTTTTTTTATGGGTGTCGGCGGCGAGCGTGCCCGCCGCCCCGCAAGGCGCCGCCCACGCGCGCTGCGCGCCGCTGGCGGCCTGGCAGGAGCCCCTGGCATGACCCATGACACCCCCGCCCCGGCGCACGCCGTGGTCTCATTCTGGCGCGACGCAGGCCCCGCGAAGTGGTTCGCCCGCGACGACGCCTTCGACGCCGCCTTCCGTGCACGCTTCCTCGACACGCACTTCGCCGCCGCCCGTGGCGAGCGCTCCGACTGGGAGGGCTCCGCCGAAGGCGTGCTGGCGCTGCTGATCCTGCTCGACCAGTTCCCCCGCAACGCCTTCCGCGGCACCGCCCACATGTTCGCGACCGACGGGCTCGCACTGGCCATCGCGCGCCGTGCCGTTGCGGCCGGACTGGACGTCCAGGTCGAGCCATTACTGCGGCACTTTATTTATTTGCCGTTTGAACATGCAGAAGATATCGACGCCCAAAATGAGGGCGTTTCATTAATGTCCGGGCTCGACGCCGATACATTGCGTTGGGCGATTATTCACCGGGATATTATTGTTCGCTTCGGCCGCTTTCCGCATCGCAATGCCAGTCTCGGGCGCACCACGACGGAAACGGAGCAACGCTTCCTGGACGATGGCGGATTCGCCGGCTGACTGCCGTCGTCCGGGCGCGGGGGCGGGCCGGTCGCAGGTCCGCCAGGGCCGACGCCACTACCCCGCCAAAGTGTTGGATGCACGCGACGCTCTATTGCGCCGCAACAAGACAGGGGTCTCACGACCTTGCAACAAAATATTTCTAATGTAGTGAATTACGAGAACGTTGCGGAACGTTTGACCGTTGTTCCTGCACACACCTACACTGGGCTTGCGAGATCTTCAAGCAGTGTGGGCCCCCGCGCTGGCAGGCACCCGGCGAGCAGTTCAGTCAACGTGTTTTCTTGATCATCTGGCGTTCCGCGATTCGTCGCTATTTGAAGGAAGTCACCATGGCAACCGGCATCGTCAAGTGGTTCAACGCAGAAAAGGGCTACGGTTTCATCATGCCCGATGATGGCAGCAAGGACCTGTTCGCTCACTACTCCGAGATCCGCAGCGAGGGCTACAAGTCGCTGCAGGAAAACCAACGCGTGACCTTCGAGGTCGGCGAAGGTCCCAAAGGCCCGAGCGCAAAGAACATCAAGGTCGCGGCCTGAGTGCCGCTGACCCGGCGGCCCTGGCCGCCATGCAAAAAAGCCCCGGAGACGGGGCTTTTTTTCGTTCTGGGCCGGCGCATGGGCGCGGCCCTGCGGGGCGGGCTCAGTGCCGCGGTGCGTGGTGGTGCCCGCTGTTGGTGAGCCGGTCGACGTAGGCGATGCCGATGGCCGACAGGATGAACACCACGTGGATGATGGTCTGCCACATCACGCCGGTCTCGGTGAAGCGGGCGTTGGCGCTGCCGAGGTTGCCGGCCTCGATGAAGGTGCGCAGCAGGTGGATCGACGAAATGCCGATGATGGCCATGGCCAGCTTGACCTTCAGCACGCTGGCGTTCACGTGGCTCAGCCACTCGGGCTGGTCGGGGTGGCCTTCCAGCCGCAGGCGCGAAACAAAGGTCTCGTAGCCGCCCACGATCACCATCACGAGCAGGTTCGAGATCATCACGACGTCGATCAGGCCCAGCACGATCAGCATGATTTCCATCTCGCCGAACGAGTTGGTGTGCGTCACGAGGTGCCAGAGCTCCTTGAGGAACAGGAACACATAGACGCCCTGGGCGACGATCAGGCCCAGGTAGAGAGGCAGTTGAAGCCAGCGCGAGCTGAAGATCAGGGCGGGCAGCATGCCCAGGCGGGGTTCACGGGGAATAGTCATCTGTTATGTATGCGAGCTGTGGATGCCGGTGCGAGCGGGCGGAATTCTATCAATGCCGCGCTACCGTGGGGCTGTCAGACTGTGTCTGTCGGTGTGGTGTTCCCCGGCCCGTGACGGGGACAGGGAAGGGGGCTTGCGGGGGTTGTGCAACTTTCCGGTAAAATGGCCCGTTTAGCTCGTTTCGTTCTACGTCTGTCTAGCGCGTTTCGTTCTACATCTTCCTCGTTACTCCTTCGGAAAATAGGTCTTTTAATGCAGCCTGTGGTTGAAACCCTCTCCGGCCTCGAGCGCCGTATTGATCTGGCCGTCTCGGTCGCAGACGTCGAAAAGGAAGTCCAGGCGCAACTCAAGCGCGTGGCCCGCACCGCCAAGGTTCCCGGTTTCCGTCCGGGCAAGGCGCCGATGGCCATGATCGAGCGCACCCAGGGCCCCAGCATCCGCTACGACGTGATCAACAGCCAGGTCGGCCGTGCCTTCGAACAGGCCGTCGACGGCGCCAAGCTGCGCGTTGCCGGCATGCCCACCCTCGAACCCAAGACCGAAGGCGTCGACGAAGGCACGCTGGCTTTCAGCGCCACCTTCGAGGTGTATCCGGAAGTCGTGGTGCCCGATCTGGCCGGCCTGGCCGTGACCCGCTACGACACCGAAGTGTCCGACGCCGAAGTCGACAAGACCCTCGACGTGCTGCGCAAGCAACGCGCCACCTTCGAAACCCGCGAAGGCCGTGCCGCCCAGGATGGCGACCGTGTCGTGCTGGACTTCGTCGGCAAGATCGATGACGTCGCCTTCGAAGGCGGCACCGCCGAAAACTTCCCGTTCGTGCTGGGCCAGGGCCGCATGCTGCCCGAGTTCGAAGACGCCGCGCGCGGCCTGAAGGCTGGCGACACCAAGGTCTTCCCGCTCAAGTTCCCCGACGACTACCAGGGCAAGGAAGTGGCCGGCAAGACCGCCGAGTTCACGATCACGATCAAAGAAGTGGCTGAAGGCGTGCTGCCCGAAGTCAACGCCGAGTTCGCCAAGTCGCTGGGCCAGGCCGACGCCGACGTCGAGAAGCTCAAGGCCGACATCCGCACCAACATCGAGCGCGAAGTGAAGGTCCGTTCGCAAGGCCGCACCAAGACCAGCGTCATGGACGCCCTGGTCGAAGCCGCCAAGTTCGACGTGCCCAAGGCGCTGATCAGCAACGACGTGCAAGGCCGCATCGCCGAAGCCCGCGAAGAGCTGAAGCAGCGTGGCGTGCCGAACGCCGAAAACGTGCCGATGCCGGAAGAGATCTTCTCGGCCGAATCCGAGCGCCGCGTGCGCCTGGGCCTGCTGGTCTCCGAGCTGGTCAAGCAGAACCAGCTGCAAGCCAAGCCCGAGCAAGTGCGCGCCCGCATCGAAGAGTTCGCCCAGAACTACGAGCAGCCCGCCCAGGTTGTCAGCTACTATCTGTCCGACCGCCAGCGCCGCGCTGAAATCGAAGCGATCGTGCTGGAGGACAACGTGGTGGCCTACGTGCTGGAAAAGGCCAAGGTTACCGATGAGAAGGTGGCCTTCGACCAGTTGATGGGGATGGCATAAATATGCAGCGTTTCACCGATTTCTATGCAGCAATGAATGGCGGCGCCTCCGTGACGCCGACCGGCCTGGGCTATATCCCGATGGTGATCGAACAGTCGGGGCGCGGCGAGCGTGCCTACGACATCTACTCGCGCCTGCTGCGCGAGCGTTTGATCTTCCTGGTGGGTCCGGTCAATGACGCGACGGCCAACCTGGTCGTCGCCCAGCTGCTGTTCCTGGAATCGGAGAATCCTGACAAGGACATCTCGTTCTACATCAACTCGCCCGGCGGGTCGGTGTATGCCGGGATGGCCATCTACGACACCATGCAGTTCATCAAGCCCGATGTGTCCACGTTGTGCACGGGCCTGGCGGCAAGCATGGGGGCGTTCCTGCTGGCGGCCGGAAAGAAGGGCAAGCGTTTCTCGCTGCCCAACTCCCGCATCATGATTCACCAGCCTTCGGGCGGCGCCCAGGGGCAGGCCACGGACATCCAGATCCAGGCCCGCGAAATCCTGGACCTGCGCGAGCGGCTGAATCGGATCCTGGCCGACAACACCGGCCAGCCCGTGGAACGCATCGCCGTAGACACCGAGCGTGACAACTTCATGTCGGCCGCAGATGCGGTATCGTATGGTCTGGTAGACAAGGTTCTGGCCTCCCGGGCCGACGTGTAAACACACGTCTCCCAGGGCCGTCAGGCCCCCTGTACTGCCGCCAGATTCGATAAGCGTTGAATGTGTGCCCGCCGCTCGCGCGGCGGGCATCCTCACCAGAGATACGAAACACTTATGCCTGAAAAAAAGGGATCGGCAGACGCAAAAGTGCTGCATTGCTCTTTCTGCAACAAGAGCCAGCACGAAGTCCGCAAGCTGATCGCGGGTCCGTCCGTATTCATCTGCGATGAATGCATCGACCTGTGCAACGACATCATCCGCGAGGAGGCGCAAGCCACCGCGCGCGCTGCGATTCGTTCCGAGCTGCCCACCCCGGCTGAGATCAAGACCTTCCTGGATCAATACGTGATCGGCCAGACCGCGCCCAAGCGCATGCTGGCGGTAGCGGTGTACAACCACTACAAGCGTATCCGGCATGGCGAGATCAAGGGCGACGAGGTGGAGCTCTCGAAGAGCAACATCATGCTCATCGGCCCCACCGGCTCGGGCAAGACGCTGCTCGCCCAGACCCTGGCGCGCATGCTGAACGTGCCGTTCGTGATGGCCGACGCCACCACCCTGACCGAAGCCGGTTACGTGGGTGAAGACGTCGAAAACATCATCCAGAAGCTGCTGCAGAACTGCAATTACGATGTCGAGAAGGCGCAACGCGCCATCATCTACATCGACGAAATCGACAAGATCTCGCGCAAGTCCGACAACCCGTCGATCACGCGCGACGTCTCCGGCGAAGGCGTGCAGCAGGCGCTGCTCAAGCTGATCGAAGGTACGGTGGCGTCCGTGCCGCCCCAAGGCGGCCGCAAGCACCCCAACCAGGACTTCGTCCAGGTCGACACGACCAACATCCTGTTCATCGTCGGCGGCGCCTTCGACGGGCTCGAGAAGGTCATCCGCGATCGCACCGAGAAATCGGGCATCGGCTTCTCCGCCTCGGTGCGCGCGAAGTCGGAGCGCGGCGTGGGCGAGCTGTTCAGCGAAGTCGAACCCGAAGACCTGATCAAGTTCGGTCTGATTCCCGAGCTGGTCGGCCGCCTGCCGGTGGTCGCCACGCTCGACGAGCTCGACGAGGCCGCCCTGGTGCAGATCCTCACCGAGCCGAAGAACGCGCTGATCAAGCAGTTCCAGAAGCTGTTCGCCATGGAAGGCGCCGAGCTGGACATCCGGCCCGACGCGCTCAAGGCGATCGCCCGCAAGGCGCTCAAGCGCAAGACCGGGGCCCGTGGCCTGCGGTCGATCCTCGAGGGCGCGCTCCTCGACACCATGTATGACCTGCCCTCCCAGGGCAACGTCAGCCGCGTGGTCGTCGAAGACACCGTCATCGAAGGCGCCGGCAAGCCCCTCCTGATCTACAACGAGGAAGGCGCTGCGCCCGGTAAATCGGGCGAGTCCGAGGTTCGCGACGCCGCAGCCTGAGCGTCGAAGCCGCGTGACGCGCAATGAAAGACAAAAAAACCCGTCTTTGACGGGTTTTTTTGCATTCAGAAAGGGCTTTGATGCCCCACACTTGAATTTTGGGCTATTGTTCCCATATCGGACGTAACCGACGTGAAAAGCCGCTGGCCTAGCCGCGGGTGTTCCTGTCCCTAAAACGTCGAGTCACACGAGGAACCTACCTATGTCTGCTAGCCAGACCCTGCCTTCCGACCCGATCGACCTCCCGCTGCTTCCTTTGCGAGACGTGGTGGTGTTCCCCCATATGGTCATCCCGCTGTTCGTGGGCCGTCCCCGCTCGATCCGAGCGCTCGAGGTGGCCATGGAAGCGGGCAAGAGCATCATGCTGGTGGCGCAGAAATCCGCCGGCAAGGATGACCCGACCCCCGAAGACGTCTATGAAATCGGCTGCGTGGCCGGCATCCTCCAGATGCTCAAGCTGCCCGACGGTACCGTCAAGGTGCTGGTCGAGGGCACCCAGCGCGCCCGCATCGACAGCATCGAAGACGTCGATTCGCACTTCACCTGCCAGGTCACCCCGATCGAGCCCGACACGACCCAGGGTTCCGAGACGGAGGCCCTGCGCCGTGCCATCGTGGCCCAGTTCGAGCAGTACGTGAAGCTCAACAAGAAGATCCCGCCCGAGATCCTGACCTCGCTGGCCGGTATCGACGACGCCGGCCGCCTGGCCGACACCATCGCCGCGCATCTGCCGCTCAAGCTCGAGCAGAAGCAGAAGATGCTCGAGATCATCCCGACCTCCGAGCGTCTCGAAGGCCTGCTCACGCAGCTCGAAACCGAGATCGACATTCTCCAGGTCGAGAAGCGCATCCGCGGCCGCGTCAAGAAGCAGATGGAGAAGAGCCAGCGCGACTACTACCTGAACGAACAGGTCAAGGCCATCCAGAAGGAACTGGGCGAGGGCGAAGAAGGCGCCGACATCGAGGAACTCGAGAAAAAGATCGTCGCCGCGCACATGCCCAAGGAAGCGCGCAAGAAGGCCGACGCCGAGCTCAAGAAGCTCAAGCTGATGTCGCCCATGTCGGCCGAAGCCACGGTCGTGCGCAACTACATCGACACGCTCATCAATCTTCCCTGGAAGAAGAAGAGCAAGATCAACAACTCGCTGGCCAACGCCGAGAAGGTGCTGGACGACGACCACTACGGTCTCGAGAAGGTCAAGGAACGCATCCTCGAGTATCTCGCGGTGCAGCAGCGCGTCGACAAGGTCAAGGCGCCGATCCTGTGCCTGGTCGGCCCTCCGGGCGTGGGCAAGACCTCGCTCGGCCAGTCGATCGCCAAGGCCACGAACCGCAAGTTCGTGCGCATGGCGCTGGGTGGCGTGCGTGACGAGGCCGAGATCCGTGGCCACCGTCGCACCTACATCGGCTCCATGCCGGGCAAGATCGTGCAGAACATGACCAAGGTCGCCGTGCGCAACCCGCTGTTCCTGCTCGACGAGATCGACAAGCTGGGCCAGGACTTCCGTGGCGATCCTTCGTCGGCGCTGCTCGAGGTGCTCGACCCCGAACAGAACCACACCTTCCAGGATCACTACATCGAGGTCGACTTCGACCTGTCGGATGTGATGTTCGTGGCGACCAGCAACACGCTGAACATTCCGCCGGCGCTGCTCGACCGCATGGAAGTGATCCGCCTGTCGGGTTACACCGAAGAGGAAAAGATCCACATCGGCCGCGATCACCTGCTGCCCAAGCTGATGAAGAACAACGGCTTGCGCGAGGATGAGCTCACCGTCGAGGAAAGCGCGCTGCAGGACATCGTGCGCTACTACACCCGCGAAGCGGGTGTGCGTGCGCTCGAGCGCGAAGTCGGCAAGATCTGCCGCAAGGTGGTCAAGAAGCTCCTGACCGAAAAGGACAAGGGCGAGGTGCGTGGCGATGGTCCCGTGACCGTCAATGCCGACAACCTCAACGACTACCTCGGCGTGCGTCGCTACACCTTCGGCATGGCCGAAAAGGAAAACCAGGTCGGTCAGGTGACCGGTCTGGCCTGGACCGAGGTGGGCGGCGATCTGCTGACCATCGAAGTGGCGGACATGCCCGGCAAGGGCGTCATCCAGCGCACCGGTTCGCTCGGCGACGTCATGAAGGAATCGGTCGAGGCCGCGCGTACCGTGGTGCGTTCGCGCGCTCGCCGCCTCGGCTTTGCCGACAGCGTGTTCGAGAAGCACGACATGCACGTGCACGTGCCGGAAGGCGCCACCCCCAAGGATGGCCCGTCTGCCGGTATCGCGATCACGACCGCCATGGTCTCGGCACTGTCGCGCATTCCGGTGCGCGCCGATGTCGCCATGACCGGCGAGATCACGCTGCGTGGTGAAGTGCTGCCGATCGGCGGCCTGAAGGAAAAGCTGCTGGCCGCGCATCGTGGCGGTATCAAGACCGTGCTGATCCCGGAAGAAAACGTGAAGGATCTCGCCGAGATTCCGGACAACGTGAAAAACTTCCTGGAAATCGTGCCGGTCCGCTGGATCGACAAGGTGCTGGAACTGGCGCTCGAGCGCCAGCCCGAGCCGCTCGCCGAGGAAGAAGCCGCCAAGGAACCGCTGGTGGCCAAGCCCGTCGAGTCCGGTTCGACCGACCCGGTGATCAAGCACTGACACCGGCGGCCCGCGCCGCACGACAAGACCGCCCGACGCGTTCGGGCGGTTTTTTTTGGACGCGCGGCGCCGGCTCCCTCGTCCAAATGGAATAGCGGCGTTTCCATTAATTCAAGCAGGGGTGGCGCCCGGCTCTCTAGTATGGCTTCAGGTCGACGCGCAGACGGACGACCATAGACCAAAAAGGGAGACAGGCAATGGATTCGGTATGGCAGGCTGCCCGCATGGGCCGCCCGGACGAGGCCGGGCATTTCTCGAGCGGGGGCGCGCTGGCGCGTCGCGGATGGGCGGCACGGGGCAGGGCGGCGGTGGCCGCCGGCGCCGTGTGCCTGATGGCCGGCGGAGCGGCCGGCGCGGCGTCGCCGGACTGGCCGCAGAAGCCGGTGTCGGTGGTGGTGGCCTTCTCGGCCGGCGGCACGACGGACATCCTGGCGCGCGAGATCGGCGCCTCGCTGACGCAGCGCTGGAAGCAGTCGGTGGTGGTGGAGAACAAGCCCGGCGCGAGCGGCAACATCGGCACGCAGGCCGTGGTCAACTCAGCGCCCGACGGCTACACGCTGCTGATCAACTCGATCGGCCCCATCGCGGTGAATCCGTCGCTCTACCGCAAGCTGCCGTTCGATCCGCAGAAAGACCTCAAGCCCGTGGTGCTGGTGGCCGACGTGCCCAATGTGCTGGTGGTGCATCCGTCGAGCAAGGTCAAGACGCTGCCCGAGCTGGTGAAGCTCATGAAGGACAAGCCCAACAGCTTCAACTGCGCCTCGACCGGCGTGGGCACCGCGGCCCACCTGTCGTGTGCCACCTTCGCGCAGCAGGCCGGCGTGCAGGTCACGCACATCCCCTACAAGGGCGCCGATGCGCTCAATGACCTGCTGGGCGGGCGCGTGCAGTTCATGTTCGCCACGATTCCCTCGGTCATGGGGCACATCCGTTCCGGCGCGCTGGTGCCGATCGCGGTCTCGACGCAGCGGCGCTCGCCCAGCCTGCCCAACGTGCCCACCGTGGCCGAGAGCGGCTATCCGGAGTTCGCGCTGGGTTCGTGGTTCGGCTACTTCGCGCCCAAGGGCACGCCGGATGAGGTGATCGCGCGCATCAACGCCGACGTGAACGAGGTGCTGGCGCGGCCCGAGATCAAGCAGAAGCTGCAGAACGAAGGCGCCGAGGCCATGGGCGGCACGCCGCAGCAGTTCGCCGAGTATGTGCGCACCGAGACCGACAAGTGGGGCAAGGTCGTGCAGCAGCTGGGCGTGGCGCTCGATTGAACCGGCGCAGGAGCACGCAGTGAAAGAAGGACGTTTTGTGGTGGTGAGCACGCGCGCGCTGTCGCCCGAGGCGATGGCGCGCGCGGCGTCGCGCTTCGACTTCCGCGTGGCGCCCGAGCCGGACGCGGACACCTTGCGGGGGCTGCTGCGCGACGCGCATGCCGTGATCGCGCGCGACGACCTGCCGCACGACCTGTGCGAGCACGCGCCCGGGCTGCTCATGGTGGCGCGCCACGGCGTGGGGCTGGACGTGGTGCCGATGCAGGCGTGCGCGCAGCATCAGGTGCTGGTCACCAACGTGCCGGGCGGCAATGCCCGCAGCGTGGCCGAGTTCGCGATCACGCGCATGCTGATGCTGGCGCGCGCGCAGCACCGCGTGGATGCGGATCTGCGCAGCGAGGGCTGGGACGCCACGCGGCGGCGGCACTCCGGCCTGCCCGTCGAGTTGGGCGGACGGCGCGCCGGCATCCTGGGCTATGGCGCCATCGCGGCGGCGTTGGCGGCCATCCTGCACCACGGCTTCGGCATGGAGGTGTGGGTGCACACGCGCGATCCGGCGCGGCTGCCCGACTGGGCGCGGCCGGCCTCGCGCGACGAGATCGCCCGCGGGTGCCATTTCGTGCTGCCCTGCGTGGCGCTCACGCCGCAGACGCGCGGCCTGGTCGATGCGGGCTTCCTGGACGCCATGCGGCCGGACGCCTGGCTGGTGAACATATCGCGCGGCGAGGTGGTGGACCAGGAGGCGCTGATCGCGCGCCTGCGCGCGGGCGCCATCGCCGGCGCCGCGCTGGACGTGGTGCAGGAGCGGCGCCTGCCGCCCGGGCATCCGTTGCTCGCGCTGCCGAACGTACTGGTATCGCCGCATCTGGCGGGCCACACCGCCGACGCCAATCTGCGCAACGGCCTGAGCGCCCTCGACAGCCTCGAGGCCCTGCTGCTGCGCGGCGAATTGCCCGCGCTGGCGGTGAACGCCGAGGCCGCCTGGCCGGGCGTGCGGGCCCGGCGTGATGCGCTGCTGGCGGCGGGAGGGCGGGCCGCCTGAGGCCCGGCGCGCGGTCCGGGCGGCGTTGCGGCACCGCGCCCGCCCAGGCCACGAAAGCTGGTTCGTTCAAAAACGAATCCGTTGCGACCGCAACCTGTGGAGCGCGGCATGCCGATGGGCGAGCGACGAGGGGGCGAAGAAAAGCCCGCTTGCGCGGGCTCTTTCGATGCGGGCTGCGAGGCTCGGTAGAGGGGCCTCAGTGCACGACCCTCAATGCAGGACCTCAGTGCAGGGCCTGCGTGCGGATCAGGCCCACCGCGATGCCCTCCAGCGCGAAATCCTCGTCGCGGCCGACCACGATGGGGCTGAAATCGGGATTTTCGGGCAGCAGCTCGATGCGGCCATTCTGGCGCTGCAGGCGCTTGACGGTGACCTCGTCGCCGATGCGGGCGACCACGATCTGGCCGTTGCGGGCCTCGGCGGCGCGCTTTACGGCGAGCAGGTCGCCTTCGAGGATGCCGACATCGCGCATCGACATGCCGCGCACCTTGAGCAGGTAGTCGGGCTGCTGTGCAAACAGACCGGGATCCACGCCCACTTCGCGTTCGACGTGTTCGGCGGCCAGGATGGGGCTGCCGGCGGCCACGCGGCCCACCAGCGGCAGCAGCAGCTGCGCCAGGGCGGGGATCGGCAGCAGCGACTGGCTGGCGGCGCCATCGGGCTCGGCATCCTTCAGGCGGATGCCGCGCGAGGCGCCGGCCGTGAGCTCGATCGCGCCCTTGCGCGCCAGTGCCTTCAGGTGATCCTCGGCGGCATTGGGCGAGCGGAAGCCGAGCGCCTGGGCGATCTCGGCCCGCGTGGGCGGGAATCCGGTGCGCGCGACGGTTTGCCGGATGAGGTTGAGGATTTCCTGCTGGCGTTCCGTGAGTTTCGTGGCCATGGCAATGATCCGCCGAATGCGGACTGTATGTATATACAGGCGATTGTGGGGGACGAAGCCGAAAAATGCAACTCTGATCGTGACCGTAGCGTGAAATAGGGAGGACCGGGCCCGGGAGGGTCCGGATCGACCCCAGCAAAAAGCCCACCGCGGGCGGTGGGCTTTCTGGCTTGCCGGGGAGCGGTGCGGGCAGGGCGCCCGCGCCGGATCACTTCAGCACGGCGGCGATGGCGCGGGCCACGACGTCGATGTTGCGGCTGTTAAGGGCAGCCACGCAGATGCGGCCGCTGGACACGGCGTACACGCCGTGTTCTTCGCGCAGACGGTCGACCTGGGCCGAGGTCAGGCCCGAGTACGAGAACATGCCGCGCTGCTGCAGCACGAAGCTGAAGTCCTGGGTCGCGCCGGCTTCCTTGATCTTCTCGACCAGTTGCTTGCGCATCGAACGGATGCGGTCGCGCATGCCGGCCAGCTCCTGCTTCCACTCTTCGAGCAGCTCGGGCGTGTTCAGCACGGTCGAGACCACCGTGCCGCCGTGGGTCGGCGGGTTGGAGTAGTTGGTGCGGATCACGCGCTTGAGCTGGCTCAGCACGCGGGTGGCTTCGTCCTTGTTGCCGGCGATCACGGTGAGGGCGCCGACGCGCTCGCCATACAGCGAGAACGACTTCGAGAACGACGAGCTCACGAACATGGTCAGGCCGAGGTCGGCGAACATGCGCACGACCGACGCGTCCTGCTCCAGGTCTTCGCCGAAGCCCTGGTAGGCGATGTCGAGGAACGGCACCAGATTGCGCGCCTTGACGACGTCGGCGATCTGCTTCCATTGCTCGGCCGTGGGATCCACGCCGGTCGGGTTGTGGCAGCACGCGTGCAGCACGACGATGGTCTGCTCGGGCGCAGCCTGCAGGCCGGCGAGCATCGCGTCGAAGTTCAGGCCGCGGGTGGCGGCGTCGTAGTAGGGGTAGGTGCCCACGGTGAAACCGGCGCGCTCGAACAGGGCGCGGTGGTTTTCCCAGCTGGGATCGCTGATCAGGACCTTCGACTGCGGCAGCAGCTGGCGCAGGAAGTCGGCGCCGATCTTCAGCGCGCCGGTGCCGCCCAGGGCCTGGGTGGTCAGGACGCGGCCTTCGGCGGCCAGCTTGGAGTCGTTGCCCAGCAGCAGCGCCTGCGCACCCTTGTTGTAACCGGCGATCCCTTCGATCGGCAGGTAACCGCGGGCGGCGGCGGCTTCGATGCGGGCCATTTCGGCCTTGCGGACGGCGCCGAGCAGCGGGATGCGTCCCTCGTCGTCGTAGTACACGCCCACGCCGAGGTTGACTTTACCGGGGCGAGTGTCAGCGTTGTACTGCTCGTTCAGGCCAAGAATGGGGTCGCGCGGCGCGAGTTCGACGGAATCGAAAAGGGTGCTCATGGGACAGGGGAAGAGTGAGATGGACGCACACCGAGGTGCTATGGATAATGGGGGGTTTACCCTGTAGGACAGTCTAGCATGACCGCTCCTGGATACGTCGAATTCCCCAACAGTCCCTTCCAGCTCTATCAGCCGTATCCGCCGGCGGGCGACCAGCCCACGGCGATCGCGGGGCTGGCGCAGGGAATCGAAGACGGGCTCATGTATCAGACGCTGCTGGGCGTCACGGGCTCTGGCAAGACCTACACCATGGCCAACGTGATTGCCCGGCTGGGTCGGCCGGCGCTCGTGCTCGCGCCCAACAAGACCCTGGCCGCGCAGCTCTATGCCGAAATGCGCGAGTTCTTTCCGAAGAACGCCGTCGAGTATTTCGTTTCCTACTACGACTACTATCAGCCCGAAGCCTACGTGCCGACGCGCGATCTCTTCATCGAGAAGGACTCGTCGATCAACGAGCACATCGAGCAGATGCGCCTGTCGGCCACCAAGAGCCTGCTCGAGCGGCGCGACACGGTGATCGTGGGCACGGTCTCGTGCATCTACGGTATCGGCAATCCCGGCGACTATCACGCCATGGTGCTGATCCTGCGTGCCGGCGACCGCGTCTCGCGCCGCGAGGTGCTCGCGCGCCTGGTGGCGATGCAATACACGCGCAACGACGCCGACTTCACCCGCGGCGCGTTCCGCGTGCGCGGCGAGACCATCGATGTGTTCCCGGCCGAAAGCCCCGAGCTTGCGCTGCGCGTGACGCTGTTCGACGACGAGATCGAAACGCTGGAACTGTTCGATCCGCTCACCGGCAAGGTGCGGCAGAAGGTGCCGCGCTTCACGGTGTATCCCGGCTCGCACTATGTGACGCCGCGCGAGACCGTGCTGCGTGCGATCGAAACCATCAAGGAAGAGCTGCGCGAGCGGCTGTCGTTCTACACGCGCGAGGGCAAGCTGGTGGAGGCGCAGCGGCTCGAGCAGCGCACGCGCTTCGACCTGGAGATGCTGCAGGAGCTGGGCTTCTGCAAGGGCATCGAAAACTACTCGCGCCATCTGTCGGGCGCGGCGCCCGGCGAACCGCCGCCCACGCTGATCGACTACCTGCCGGCCGATGCGCTGATGTTCATCGACGAGAGCCACGTCACGATCGGCCAGCTGGGCGGCATGTTCCGCGGCGACCGCGCGCGCAAGGACACCCTCGTGCAATACGGCTTCCGGCTGCCTTCGGCGCTCGACAACCGGCCGCTGCAGCTCGAGGAATTCGAGGCGCGCATGCGCCAGTGCGTGTTCGTGTCCGCCACCCCGGCGGCCTACGAGCAGGCCCATGCCGACAACGTGGTCGAGCAGGTGGTGCGTCCCACCGGCCTGGTCGATCCGATCGTGGAGGTGCGGCCGGCCCATTCGCAGGTCGACGACCTGCTGGGCGAGATCCGCATCCGCGTGGAGGCGCAGGAGCGGGTGCTGGTCACCACGCTCACCAAGCGCATGGCGGAAGACCTCACCGATTACCTGAGCGAGCATGGCGTGAAGGTGCGCTACCTGCACTCCGACATCGACACGGTCGAGCGCGTCGAGATCCTGCGCGACCTGCGGCTCGGCACCTTCGACGTGCTGGTCGGGATCAACCTGCTGCGCGAAGGCCTCGACATTCCCGAGGTCTCGCTGGTGGCGATCCTGGACGCCGACAAGGAAGGTTTCCTGCGGTCGGAGCGCAGCCTGATCCAGACCATCGGGCGGGCGGCGCGCAACCTGAACGGCCGCGCGATCCTGTATGCCGATCGGATCACCGACTCGATGCGGCGCGCGATCGACGAGACCGAGCGGCGCCGCGCCAAGCAGATCCAGCACAACACCGACCACGGCATCACGGCGCGCGGCGTGAACAAGGCGGTGCGCGAGCTGATCGACGGGGTGGTGGCGCCGGCGAGCCACGACATGCTCGAGGATGCCGTGCCCGCCGCGCTGCTGACCGACGAGAAGGCCCTGGCGCGCGAAATCAAGCGACTCGAGAAGCTCATGATGGACCATGCGCGCAACCTGGAGTTCGAGCAGGCCGCGGCCGCGCGCGACGCGCTCACCGCCCTGAAGAACCGCGTGCTGCTGGACGGCGCCTGATCGCGCCGATCGCGACGGCGGCGGCGCGGCTGAACTCCGGCGCGCCGCCGCGGTCGTACTTGAGCGCGAGGCCGAACGGGATCGCGGCGGCGGGCAGGGCGAGAGGCACTCCCGGCCTTGAAAACCCGACCGTCGCCCGCATCTTCAGCTGACAAGTTGCTGAATTTCGGTGCTTGTAGGGTGGTTTGCAGCGCTTTGTATGGATGTCACAACATACGGGTAAAACGGGGCCGGTTTCAATCCTGAATTCAATTCAGGTAATGCGCATAAGCCATTGTTTCTCAATAAAAAAATGGCTAGTCGGCGGGCCCGTACAATCGCCATCAAACCGCAAAAAAAGCTTGCTAAATTCCGGGTTTTCCCGCACACTTGACACCATGATGACCAAGGTACTTTTCGTTTGCATGGGCAATATCTGTCGCTCGCCGAGCGCAGAAGGTGTGTTCCGCCATCTGGTGGCCGACGCCGGGCTTGCCGACGTCGTGCGGGTTGATTCCGCTGCCACGCATGCCTTCCACATCGGCGAAGCCCCGGATGCCCGGGCCCAGGCCGCTGCCCGCAAGCGCGGCTACGACATCAGCCAGTGCGAAGCGCGTCAGGTGACCGCGGAAGACTTCCGCGACTACGACCTGATCCTCGCCATGGACTGGGACAATCTGTCGGCGCTGCAGCAGCAGTGCCCGAAGGCCTATCAGCACAAGCTCATGCTGCTGATGCGCTTCGCCAACGAATTCGAAGAGGCCACCGTGCCCGACCCCTATTACGGTGGTCCGGAAGGTTTCGGCAAGGTGCTCGATTATCTCGAAGATGCCTGTCAGGGTGTGCTGGAGCTGGTGCGCAAGCGCGCCACGCAATACCAGGCCGCCTGATCCGGTTTGCCCAGGGGCGCCCTTGGGTGCCTCTCACGCATTCCCGACCGCGCCTTGAGCGCGGTTTTTTCCGGCCGAGATACTTAGCAATTTACTCGGGAATTTGGTATACTTGAGGCAATTACTCAAGTATTGGCTTTCCCGCCGTCCCCGCCCCAGTGGCCCGGGCGGGCAGGGTGCTCAAACGGATTCAGGAAACCTACCATGCGGCTAACTACCAAAGGGCGTTTCGCCGTGACTGCCATGATCGATCTGGCTATGCGGCAACATAGCGGCCCGGTCACTCTCGCGGCGATCAGCCAGCGCCAGAATATTTCCCTCTCCTACCTGGAACAGCTGTTCGGCAAGCTGCGCCGCCACGAGCTCGTGGACAGCGTGCGCGGCCCGGGCGGCGGTTACTCGCTTGCCCGCCTGGCGCGCAACGTCACGGTCGCCGACATCATCTTCGCCGTCGACGAGCCGCTCGACGCCACCAGCTGTGGTGGCAAGCGCGACTGCACCAGCGGCAACGACGGCAAGCCCGGCAAGTGCATGACGCACGAGCTGTGGGCCACGCTGAATCGCAAGATGGTCGACTACCTGGACTCCGTGTCGCTCCAGGACCTGGTCGACCAGCAACGCGTGCGCCAGCTGCAGGAAGCCAACAATCAAGCACAAGGCTGTTCGGTGCGGGTCAACCGTGTGGGGGCCGGCGCGAGTGCCGCCAATGCGCCCAGTACCACCGTCGCCGCCAACGCCACCGTCTAAGCAGGAGTAGTACCCCATGAGCAATCGTCCCATCTACCTCGACTATTCGGCAACGACGCCGGTCGACCCGCGCGTGGTCGAAAAAATGATTCCCTGGCTGTACGACAACTTCGGCAATCCCGCCTCGCGCAGCCATGCGTTCGGCTGGGATGCGGAAGAGGCCGTCGAGAAGGCGCGTGAAGAAGTGGCGAAGCTGGTCAACGCCGATCCGCGCGAGATCATCTGGACCTCCGGCGCCACCGAATCCGACAACCTGGCGATCAAGGGTGCGGCCAATTTCTACGCCGAACGCGGCAAGCACATCATCACCGTCAAGACCGAGCACAAGGCCGTGCTGGACACCTGTCGCGAACTCGAGCGCCAGGGCTTCGAGGTGACCTACCTCGACGTCAAGGAAGACGGTCTGCTCGACCTGGACGTCTTCAAGCAGGCGCTGCGCCCCGACACGATCCTGGTGTCGGTGATGATGGTGAACAACGAAATCGGCGTCATCCAGGACATCGAAACCATCGGCGAGATCTGCCGCGAGAAGGGCATCATCTTCCACGTCGACGCGGCGCAGGCCACCGGCAAGGTCGAGATCGACCTGCAGAAGCTCAAGGTCGACCTGATGGCGTTCTCGGCCCACAAGACCTACGGCCCCAAGGGCATCGGCGCCCTGTACGTGCGCCGCAAGCCGCGCGTGCGCATCGAAGCGCAGATCCACGGCGGCGGTCACGAGCGCGGTTTCCGCTCGGGCACGCTGGCCACGCACCAGATCGTCGGCATGGGCGAGGCGTTCCGCATCGCTCGCGAAGAGATGGGCACCGAGAACGAACGCGTTCGCATGCTGCGCGATCGCCTGCTGGCCGGCCTGTCGCAGATCGAAGAGACCTACGTCAACGGCGACATGGAACGCCGCGTGCCGCATAACCTGAACATCAGCTTCAACTACGTCGAAGGCGAGTCCCTGATCATGGCGATCAAGGAACTGGCCGTCTCCAGCGGTTCGGCCTGCACCTCGGCCAGCCTGGAGCCCTCGTACGTCCTGCGCGCCCTGGGCCGCAACGACGAGCTCGCGCACAGCTCGATCCGCTTCACGCTGGGCCGCTTCACGACCCAGGAAGAAGTCGACTTCACGATCGAGCTGCTCAAGAGCCGCGTCGGCAAGCTGCGCGACATGTCGCCGCTGTGGGAGATGGCGCAAGACGGCATCGACCTCAACAGCGTGCAGTGGGCGGCGCACTGAGCGCCCGGCGCTCACCCGCGGAAACAGCAGAAGAGAATACGGAGAAACATCATGGCATACAGCACCAAGGTCCTGGACCACTATGAAAACCCGCGCAACGTGGGTTCGTTCGAAAAGGGCGACGACTCGATCGGCACCGGCATGGTCGGCGCGCCCGCCTGTGGCGACGTCATGAAGCTGCAGATCAAGGTCAGCCCCACCGGCGTGATCGAAGACGCGCGTTTCAAGACCTACGGCTGCGGCTCGGCGATCGCCTCGAGCTCGCTGGTCACCGAGTGGGTCAAGGGCAAGACGCTCGACGAAGCGCTCAACATCCGCAACACGCAGATCGCCGAAGAACTGGCCCTGCCGCCCGTGAAGATCCACTGCTCGATCCTGGCCGAAGACGCCATCAAGGCGGCCGTCCAGGACTACAAGACCAAGCACGGCGCCACCGAGGCCGTGACGGCAGACTGACATGGCCATCACGCTGACCCAACAGGCGGCCAACCATATCGGCCGCTATCTCCAGAAGCGCGGCAAGGGTATCGGGCTGCGGCTGGGCGTGCGCACGACGGGTTGCTCCGGCATGGCGTACAAGCTCGAGTATGTGGATGAAGTGCAGGCCGAAGACCAGGTCTTCGAGAGTTTCGGCGTGAAGGTGTTCGTCGATCCCAAGAGCATGCCCTACATCGACGGCACCGAGCTCGACTACGCGCGCGAAGGGCTGAACGAAGGCTTCAAGTTCCAGAACCCGAACGAGAAGGCGAGCTGCGGTTGCGGCGAGTCGTTCACGGTGTAATGGCCGGCGACGACCACTTCAGCCTGTTCGGGCTGCCGCAGCGCTTCGCGCTGGACGAGGCCGGCCTGGAGCAGGCCTGGCGCACGGTCGCCGCGCGCGTGCACCCCGACCGCTACGCCACCGCGAGCGCCGCCGAGCGCCGCGTGGCGATGCAGTGGGCCGCGCGCGCCAACGAAGCCTACCGCCAGCTGCGCGATCCGCTGTTGCGGGCGCGTTATCTGGTCGAGCAGGCCGGCATCGACCTGCAGACCGAGAGCAACACGGCCATGGCGCCAGCGTTCCTGATGCAGCAGATGACGTGGCGCGAGATGCTCGACGACGCGCGCCAGGATCCCGAGGCGGCCGCCACGCTCGAGCGCGAGCTGGGCGCAGCGCGCGCCGAGATGCGCGCCACGCTCACCGAGCTGCTCGACGTCCGCCAGGATTACACGGCTGCCGGTGCGCGCGTGCGCGAGTGGATGTTCATCGAGAAAATTGCCCAGGAACTGGCCGCCGCGCGTCCGCTTGCCTGAGGCGCGCCGCGCCGGGCGCGTCGCCGCAGTGGCGGGCGGCCCGGTGCCAGGCCTAAAAAACTTTCCACAGAAACATGGCTTTATTGCAGATTTCCGAACCGGGTGATTCGCCCGCGCCGCACCAGCGCAAGCTCGCGGTGGGCATCGACCTCGGCACGACCAATTCGCTGGTCGCCTCCGTGCGCAGCAGCGTCGCCGAAGTGCTGCCCGATGCCGATGGCCATGTGCTGCTGCCCTCGGCGGTGCACTATCGCGCCGACGGCGGCGCGACCACCGGCCGCGCCGCGTTGGCCCAGCAGACGCAGGACCCGCAGAACACCATCGTGTCGGTCAAGCGCTTCATGGGCCGCTCGGCCGATGATGCGCGCGCCAGCGGCGCTCCTTACGAATTCGTCGACGCGCCCGGCATGGTGCGCCTGCGCACCCGCCAGGGCGATCTCAGCCCGGTCGAGGTGTCGGCGCAGATCCTGGCGGTGCTGCGCCAGCGCGCCGAAGACGTGCTGGGCGACGACCTCGTGGGCGCCGTCATCACGGTACCGGCCTATTTCGACGACGCGCAGCGCCAGGCGACGCGCGACGCCGCGAAGCTGGCCGGCCTCAATGTGCTGCGCCTGCTCAACGAACCGACCGCGGCCGCCATCGCCTACGGGCTGGACCAGGCCGCCGAGGGCGTGTACGCGGTCTATGACCTGGGTGGCGGCACCTTCGACATCTCGGTCCTGCGCCTGACCAAGGGCGTGTTCGAGGTGATCGCCACCGGCGGCGACACCGCGCTGGGCGGCGACGATTTCGATGCGCTGATCTCGGCCAGGGTGCAGGACGCGCAGCAGCTCGGCGAGCTGTCGCTGGGCGAGCGCCGCGCGTTGCTGGTGGCCGCAAGGCAGGCGCGCGAGGCGCTCACCGACGCCGACACCGTCACGCTCGGCCTGACGCTGGCCGATGGCCGCGCCGTGGCGCAGCCGGTCTCGCGCGCCGAGTTCGAACAATGGTCGCAGCCGCTGGTCGCGCGCACGCTGGACGCGGCGCGCCGCGCCTTGCGCGACGCCGGCCTGGCCGTGAACGAGGTCAAGGGCGTGGTGATGGTGGGCGGCGCGACGCGCATGCCCGTGGTGCGCCAGGCCGTCGGCGGCCTGTTCGGCACCGAGCCGCTGGTGGACCAGGATCCCGACCAGGTGGTGGCGCTGGGCGCCGCCCTGCAGGCCAATCTGCTGGCGGGCAATCGCGCGCCGGGCGAAGACTGGCTGCTGCTCGACGTCACGCCGCTGTCGCTCGGTCTCGAGACCATGGGCGGGCTGGTCGAGCGCGTCATCCCGCGCAACAGCACCATTCCCGTGGCGCGCGCGCAGGAATTCACCACGTTCAAGGACGGCCAGAGCGCCATGAGCGTGCACGTGGTGCAGGGCGAGCGCGACCTGGTGTCGGATTGCCGTTCGCTGGCGCGCTTCGAGCTGCGCGGCATTCCGCCCATGGTGGCGGGCGCCGCGCGTATCCGTGTGACCTTCCAGGTCGATGCGGACGGACTATTGAGCGTGACGGCGCGCGAGCAGAGCACCGGTGTCGAAGCCGCGGTCACCGTCAAACCCTCCTATGGCCTGTCCGACGACGAAATCACGCGCATGCTGTCCGAAGGCGTGTCGCAGGCGGATGCCGATGCTCGCGCCCGGATGTTGCGCGAGCAACAAGTCGAGGCGGCGCAGCTGGTGGAGTCGGTCACGGCCGCGCTGGCCGTCGACGGCGATCTGCTCGATGCGGCCGAGCGCGAACGGGTGGACGCGGCGCTGGCCGGCGCATCCGCCGCGCGCAATGCCGACGACGTCGACGCGGTGCGTGCCGCCGTGCAGGCGCTGTCGGATGCGACCGAAGACTTCGCCGCACGCCGCATGGACCGCAGCATCCGCGCCGCGCTGGCTGGCCGCAACCTCGACGAACTCGCCTGATACCGTTATGCCCAAACTGACCATACTGCCCCATCCCGAGATCTGCCCCGAAGGCAAGGTGATCGAGAACGCGCCCAAGGGCGTGTCGATCTGCCGCGTGATGCTCGACAACGACGTCGACATCGACCACGCGTGCGAGCTCTCCTGTGCGTGTACGACCTGCCACGTGATCGTGCGCCAGGGGCTGTCCTCGCTCGAAGACGCCACCGACGCCGAAGAGGATCTGCTCGACAAGGCCTGGGGCCTGACCTCCAGCTCGCGCCTGTCGTGCCAGGCCATCATCGAAGATGCGGACCTGACCGTCGAGATTCCGAAGTACACCATCAATCACGCCAAGGAAGATCACTGACATGAAGTGGGTCGACACCTACGAGATTGCGGCCGCCCTGGTCGACACGCACCCCGACGTGGATCCCGCCACGGTGCGCTTCACGCAGCTGCGCGCCTGGGTGCTGGCGCTGCCCGGCTTCAACGATGATCCCGCGCACAGCGGCGAGAAGATCCTCGAGGCCATCCAGCAGGCCTGGATCGACGAGGCCGACTGAGCCTCGCAGGCCGCAGGACAGCAGGGCCCCGCCGCGCGGGGCCTTGTGCTTTGCGGGTCCGCCGCCGCGCCTGCGGGGGCACCTGCAGCCGCACCGGCGGCCGCACCTGCGGTCGCACCTTCCCGCAATGCGGGACCTGGCGCGCGCGGTTGCGCGCTGTCATCGTCCTGGCGGTATCATCGGCAGGCAGGCTCGCCCGCGCGCCTGCGCCGCCGGCTCCGCGCCGCCCTCATTCCTCGTGTTCCGTCCATGACCGCTCCCCGCCTGCGCTTTGGCCTCGCCGCCAACCGACTCCATCACGAAACGCCCGACGCGGCCCTGTTCACCTGGCTGCGCGCCTGTTCGGCCACCATCCGCGAGATGGGCGTCCAGCTGCACACGGTGGGCCGCACCCACGACGCCATCGTGCGCGAGGGCATGCTGCAGGGCTACAACGGCCTGATCCGCTACCCGTATGGGCGCGAGGGCGGGCTGATGAAGCTGGTGGCGCGCGTCACCGAGGGCCGTGACGGCGAGGCGCCGTTCGACGGCGCGATCTACCTGATCGACCCGGTCGACCCGTCGTCGATCTTTCCCGAGGCGCTCGCGCTCAAGCGCCAGTGCATCACGCATGGCCGGCCCTTCATCTCCACGCTGGCCGGCGCCATCGAGTGGATCGAGATCGAGCGCGTGCACGCCGGACTCGCCCCGGATCCCGCGCTGTCGCGTTATTTCCATTTCGACGGGCAGACGCTCGCGCTGATCTCGCACGATGCGCTGAAGGATGAGATGGTGGCCTTCGCCGACGCGTACTTCGACGTGCTGTCGCAGTTTTCCCGTCGTGTCGCCACCGGCACCACCGGCGGCCGCCTGAACGAGCTGGCCTGGTCGCGCGGCTGGCCCAAGGACAAGCCCTGGGTGCATCGCTATCTCAGCGGCCCGCTCGGCGGCGACGCCCAGATCGCCGAGCTGGTGCTCGAGCATCAGTGCCAGCGCGTGATCTTCTTCGAAGACCCGCACGTGGCACGCCAGCACGAGGCCGACATCCAGCTGCTCGAGCGTGCCGTGCGCGTGGTCACGCAATCGGCCGCGTGCGCCACGTCGCCCACCGTGGCGCGACGCTGGGCCGACGCGGTGCGCAAGCGCGCCGCCGCCTGAGCGCGCCGAATGCCAAAAAGCCACCCCTCGGGGTGGCTTTTTGTTTGCAGGCCGCTGAGGCGCGTGGCGTCGAGCGACTGAGACGTGCCGAGCAGGCTATCGCGCGCGGCGCCGGTCTTTGAAGCGCGTCCTCCGCTCGCTCGATCTCGACCTCCCTCCGCCTTCTCCCATATGTCGCTCGCCGGCGCGACGCGGGCGGGAAGGGCGCGCGCTCGTCAGCGGATTGCTTCGGGCCGGCGCGTTGCAGCTGTCCGAGTTTCGGTAGTCGTGCCGAGCGGCAAGCATCCCGGAGGGTGTATCTCCGAGCCCCGGCGACGTGCCGTTTTCAGGAGGATGCGACGCTTGGTTACCCATTTCGATGACTGTTTGTAAATTCATCGGAACATTGGGCGTATTTGTTACGTTTAAATATCAAATTGAAATATGTGCCGTATTAATGTTAAAACTCTGTTTCTCCTGGACACAAATCCCGGTAAACGGGGAGGACGACATGCTGCGGGTATTGTTGGGGGCGGGACTGGTATTGGGCTTGGCCGGCTGTGCGGCAACGCACCAGAGCAAGGTGGGCGAGAGTACGGTGGATCTGGGCCATGGTCGGCTGCAGGACGCCATCGTGAAGGTCGACAATCAACTGCGCACCGGTAACCCCGGCGACCTGTTGCTCAACCTGGAGAAGGGCGAACTGCTGCGCATCGCCGGCCAGTATGGCGACAGCATGAGCGCCTTCGAGACCGCGGACACCAGCGTCAAGCAATGGGAAGAGACCGCGCGGGGCACGCTGAGCGAAGTGGCGTCGCAGGTGGGCGCAACCATTCTCGGCGACGGCAACCGCACGTACGAGGCGCAGGATTACGAGAAGGTCATGCTGACCACCGTGATGGCGCTCAATCGGCTGTCGCAGGGCGATCTTGAGAATGCCCGCGTCGACATCAAGCGCACGCACGAACGCGAGGCGTTGATCGCCGAGTATCGCGCCCGTCAGACCGAGGCCGCGGAAGAGAAGGCCAAGGAAGAGGGCGCGCAGACCAAGCAGCAGGACCTCAAGGGCTATCCGATCGAGACCCTGAACGATCCCGAGGTGCTGGCGCTCAAGAATGGCTACCAGAATGCGCTGAGCCACTACCTCTCCGGTTTCGTCTATGAAGTGCTGAACGAACCCAGCCTCGCGGCGCCCGGCTATCGCCAGGCGATCGAGCTGCGGCCCGACAGCCCGGTGCTCGAGCAGGGCCTGAGCGGCCTGTCGGAGCGCGGCGCGCAGCAGCGCGGCAATGGTCAGACCGACGTGCTGTTCGTGATCGAGGCCGGCAATGCGCCCGCCCGCGAATCGCGCAAGTTCATGTTCCCGGTGCCGACGGGCTCGGGCATTGCGATGGTCGGCATGTCGTATCCCGTGATCAGCCCCATCGCCGAAGTCGAGTCCATGAGCAAGATCTCGGTGGGCGAAACCACGCTGCCGGTGAGCCTCGTGGCCGATTTCAACGTGATGGCGCGACGCGCCTTGAAGGATGACCTGCCCGGCATGCAGACGCGCGCCGCGGTGCGCATGGTGGCCAAGGCGGCGGCCCAGGTCGTGGCGCAGAAGGAGGGCGGCCTGATCGCCGGCCTGATCGCCAACGTCGCCGCCGTGGTGGCCGAGCCGCCCGCCGACGACCGCCTGTGGCGCACGCTGCCGGGCCGCGTATACGTGGCGCGCGGCTTCATGCCCGCCGGCGACTACGCGCTGACCTTGCCGGGCGTGGCGCAGGCGCCGCAGAAGATCAGCGTGAGCGGACGCCACATGATCGTGCCGCTGCGCATGTATCCCGCCGTGACCTATCTGGGCGAGGCGGGCCGCTTCGGCGAGCTCGCCAAACAGGCGGTGGTCGACGAGCCGGCGCCGAAGAAACGCGGCGCCAAGCGCGCCGCGCCGCCGAAGGCGCCGGAAAAATCGGCACTGCTGCAGTAAGCGGCGGGCGGGTTTCAACCTTTTTTTACTGCCCTGCGGGGCAAGCATCCAGGCATCACCATGAAGACTTTGATCCGATGCGCCGGCGCCGTGTGCCTGGCGCTGGCCTGCCAGGGCCAGGCCCTGGCGCAGGCCAATCCCGCGCCTTCCTACGCCGCTTCGACCGGCATTGCCGCCAAGCTTGCCGTGCGCGACTCGGTGCGCGACCTGCGGGTGGAGGCGTTGCGCTCGCAACGCCGCAACGACGTGATGGTGGTGCAGGCCGAGATCGCCAACACCAGCGGCCTGCGCTCGCGTCTGTACTACCGCTTCATCTGGCTCGACGAGGGCGGCATGCGGGTGGGCGACGAGGAAGGCTGGAAGCCACTGGATTTCCTGGGTCACCAGACGCTGCCGATCAAGGGCACGGCGTTCGGCCCGCAGGCCAGCGATTTCCGCATCGAAATGAGCGCGGGCCGGCCCTGAGCGCCGCCCGCCTGTCATGTTTTTATCAGGAGTCATCATGAAGTCGTCTTTCCGCAGCGGCGTGTCGTCGGCCCGCATCGCCCTGGTCCTGGGCGCGATGCTGGCGCTGGCCGGCTGCCAGACCACCCAGCCCACCGTGGGCTCGTCGGACGTGAGTTACGGCGACACCAAGGCCGTCGAAACGGTCACCAATGAGTTCGGTTCGACCGACCTGCAGATGATCGCCGAGTCGATGACGGGCTCGCTGCTCGAGAGCCCCGTGCTGGACGGCCGCCCGACGCTGACGCTGGCGCCGGTGCTGAACAAGACCAGCGAATACATCGACACCAAGTCGATCATGAACACGATCCAGACCCGCCTGGTCAAGAGCGGCAAGGTGCGCTTCACCCGCAGCATGGACGAGATGCAGAGCGGCGTGGAGGAACTGCAGCGGCAGAACCAGAGCGGCCTCTACAAGAACCAGGGCCGCGCCAAGATGGGCAACATGAGCGGCGCCCGCTTCATGCTCGAGGGCGAGATCACCTCCATCGTCAAGCGTGGCCGCGACGTCAAGGACGTCTACTACAAGATCACCCTGAAGCTGTACGACGTGGCCGAGGGCACCATCGAGTGGCAGGACGAGAAGGAAATCCGCAAGACCTCGCGCCGTTGATGGCCTGCCAGGGAGCATGAAGATGACGAACTCCAAGCGCTTGATCTGTGGCCTGTTGCTGAGCCTGGCGTGGGGCCTGGCCCAGGCCGCCGAGCCGAAGATCGCGGTGACCGACCTGGCCTACGAAGAGCGGGTGAGCGGCTATTTCCGCGTGGTGTCGGCCTCGAGCCAGAGCCGCGTGAACCGCAGCAGCAGCGAGCGCGACAGCGGCTACGCCTATTCGGGTAACAGCCGCTACAGCGGCAGCGCGAGCAGCAGCTATCACTCGGCCGAGGGCACCTACTCCTACATCGAGTACGGCGAGCTGCGCAAGTACACGGCAGACCTGAAGGGCGCGATGCTCAAGGGCGGCGGGGTGCGGCTGGTGCAGGCCAAGGCCTATACCGGCAAGGCCTCGGACAAGGTGTTCGACATCGTGTCGCGCATCAAGCAGGGCTACTTCCCGGGCGCCGACTACGTGCTGTTCGGCACCGTCAGCGACATCCAGTTCACGCAGAACCAGATGTCGTTCGGCGGCGCCGCGCGCACCGGCACGCTGGGCCTGGACATCACCGTGGACTTCAGCCTGATCGACACCCGGACCTACGAGGTGAAGGCCGCGTTCTCGGCGCTGGGGTCGGGGCAGGACGTGAAGGCCGTGTCGCGTGCGGGTGACAGCGCGCTGTTCAGCCGGCCGAAGGCCGTCTCCGAGGCGTCCAAGAGCCTGGCCGAAGCCGCCTATGGCGAGCTCATGCAGCAGTTCGGCCTGCCGGGCCGGCACCTGCAGGGGCAGGGCGACGGGGGCGCGCCGCCGGCGCGGGCCTCGCGCAACGAACCGGTGGTCAGCTACTGATCCTGTGCCCGCCTCAAACCAAAAAGCCACCCCTCGGGGTGGCTTTTTGTTTGCAGGCCGTGGTTTGGCAGGGCTTACCTGACGCGCTTCATCATGGCGCCGACGGCGCAGCCGAGGCTGATGACCAGCAGCAGGGCCGACAGGCCCAGCAGGGCGTCGCCGCCGCTGCGCTGGCCCGGTGCCGCGTTGGCATTGGCGCCCAGCCAGACCACCAGCGCGATCAGCGAGCCCGACAGCGCGCCGACGCTGGCCGCGCACAGCGCGATGAAGAGGCGCCGGGCGCGCGAGGCCGCCTGGTTGGCGACGCCGCGGCGCGGCAGCACGACATACATGAACAGCACGAGGAACGCGATGATCATCAAAAACTTTGCAATCATCTCTTTTTCCTCACGCTACGCGCCAGCACGGCTGTGGCCCGCTTGCGACCGGGGTCGCGGCCGTGCCGCCACACGATCGCTGGCATCTCGCCCCGAGCCGGGGCCGCTGACCGCCCGCTTGCGCGTCAGTCCTCACGGCGCAGGTGCGGGAACAGGATGACGTCGCGGATGCTGGGGCTGTTGGTCAGCAGCATGACGAGACGGTCGATGCCGATGCCGCAGCCGCCAGTCGGGGGCATGCCGTATTCGAGCGCGCGGATGTAGTCGGCGTCGAAATACATGGCTTCTTCGTCGCCGGCGTCCTTGGCCTCGACCTGCGAGCGGAAGCGTTCGGCCTGGTCTTCGGGGTCGTTGAGCTCGGAGAAGCCGTTGGCGATCTCGCGGCCCGTGATGAAGAGCTCGAAGCGCTCGGTGATGCCTTCGCGGTCGTCGGAGGCACGGGCCAGCGGCGACACCTCGACCGGGTAGTCGATGATGTAGGTCGGGTTCCAGAGCTGCGATTCGGCGGTCTCTTCAAACAGCGCCAGCTGCAGCGCGCCCAGGCCGGCGCGCTTGAGCACCGGGCCGTTCACGTCGGCGCCGAACTTCTTGAGCTCGCCGCGCACGAACTCGGCGTCGTCGAGCTGGGCCTGGGTGTAGCCGTCCGTGTACTTGAGGATCGCCTCGCAGATGGTCAGGCGGTCGAAGGGCTTGGACAGGTCGAGCTCGCGCTCGCCGTAGGTCAGCACGGCGCTGCCGGTGGCGTCGATCGCGGCCTGGCGGATGAGGTTCTCGGTGTAGTCCATCAGCCAGCGGTAGTCCGCATAGGCCGCGTAGAACTCCATCATCGTGAACTCGGGGTTGTGGCGCGGGCTCACCCCTTCGTTGCGGAAGTTGCGGTTGATCTCGAACACGCGATCGAAGCCGCCCACGACCAGGCGCTTGAGATAGAGCTCCGGCGCGATGCGCAGGTACATCTCCATGTCGAGCGCGTTGTGGTGCGTGACGAAGGGCTTGGCCGCGGCGCCGCCCGGAATCGGGTGCAGCATCGGGGTTTCGACTTCGAGAAAGCCGGCGTCCTGCATCAGGCGGCGGATGCTGCCCACGGCCTTGCTGCGCGCCTCGAAGGTCTTGCGCGTGGCGTCGGTCATGATGAGGTCGACGTAGCGCTGGCGGTAGCGCAGCTCCTGGTCGGCCACGCCGTGGAACTTGTCGGGCAGCGGGCGCAGCGACTTCGACAGCAGGCGCGCGCGGGTAGCGTGCACCGAGAGCTCGCCCTTCTGCGTCTTGAACATCGTGCCCTCGATGGCCACGATATCGCCGATGTCCCATTGCTTGAAGGCGGCGTACGCCTCCTCGCCCAGCGTGCCGCGCTCGAGATAGAGCTGGATGCGGCCGCTGCCGTCCTGCAGCGTGGCGAAGCTCGCCTTGCCCATCACGCGCTTGAGCATCATGCGCCCGGCCACCTTCACGCTGACGGCGGCGTCGACCAGGGCCTGCGGGTCCTGGTCGTCGTATTTGGCGTGCAGTTGCGCGGCCTGCGCATCGGGCACGAAATCGTTGGGGAACGCAACGCCGGTTTCGCGCAGTTTGGACAGCTTGGCGCGCCGTTCGGCGATCAAGCGGTTTTCATCCTGGGTGGGCGCGGGCGAGTGATCAGTCATGATGGGTCAGTTGTAATTGCGGATGTCGTCGATTTCGGTCTTGCCGAAGTCGTCGCGGTCCAGATAGGCAAGAATGCGGGCGGCCACGTCGGCGGGGGCCGAAAGCTTGCCGGTGGCCTTGAATTCCTGGAAGCGCGCCAGGGCCGGGAAGCTGGCCTCGTCGCTCGACCGGATGGTGGCCTGCATGTCGGTGTCGACGATGCCGGGGGCCAGCGCGACGGCGCGCACGCCGCGCGCGCCATGCTCGGCATTGAGCACGCGCGTGTACATGTCGAGGGCGGCCTTGGTGGCGCAGTACACGCCCCAGCCGGCGTTGGGATTGCGGCCCGCGCCCGACGAAATGTTGACGATGCGCACGTCGGCCTGCTGCTCGCGCAGCGCGGTCAGGAAGCGCGCCGTCAGCAGCATGACCGCGGTCACGTTGAGGTTGAAGGCGTCGGCGATGGTGCGGCCGTCGGTGAGCTCGGCGGTGTTGGCCACCGGGTTGACCGTGCCGGCGTTGTTGATCAGCACGTAGCGGCGCGCCTGCGGCAGGGCCGCCAGCCGTTCGGACGCGGCGTGGGCAGCCGCGAGGTCCGACAGATCGACGGGCCACTGCTCGAGCTCGACGCCGGCGGCCTGGGCCTGGGCGGCAAGGTCGGGGTCCGTGCGCCGGGCCAGGGTCACCAGGCGGGTACCGGGTTTGAGCAGCCCGCGCGCCAGGGCGGCGCCCAGGCCGCGCGAAGCGCCGGTCAGGATGGCAAGCGTATCGATCATGTCGGAGGGCTCCGAAAGGGGTTAGACGCCTTGCTTGAGACTGGCCTGGATGAAGGGATCCAGGTCGCCGTCCAGCACTTTCTGGGTGTTGGAGATTTCGACGTTGGTGCGCAGATCCTTGATGCGGCTCTGGTCGAGCACGTAGGAACGGATCTGGTGGCCCCAGCCCACGTCGGTCTTGGAGTCTTCGAGCTTCTGCTGCTCGGCCATGCGCTTGCGCATCTCCAGCTCATAGAGCTTGGACTTCAGCATCTGCATGGCTTCGGCGCGGTTGCGGTGCTGCGAACGGTCGTTCTGGCACTGCACGACGATGCCCGTCGGCATGTGCGTGATACGCACGGCCGAGTCGGTCTTGTTGATGTGCTGGCCGCCCGCGCCGCTGGCACGGTAGGTGTCCACGCGCAGGTCGGCGGGATTGACCTCGACCTCGAACGACTCGTCGACCTCGGGGTAGACGAACACGCTGGCAAACGACGTGTGGCGGCCGCCCGACGAGTCGAACGGGCTCTTGCGCACCAGGCGGTGCACGCCGGTTTCGGTGCGCAGGTAGCCGAACGCGTACTCGCCTTCCATCTTGATGGTGGCGGACTTGATGCCGGCGACTTCGCCTTCGGATTCTTCGAGCACCTCGACCTTGAAGCCCTTGCGTTCGGCGTACTTCAGGTATTGGCGCAACAGCATCGAGGCCCAGTCCTGGGCTTCGGTGCCGCCGGCGCCGGCCTGGATGTCGACGAAGCAGTTCAGCGGGTCGGCCGCGTTCGAGAACATGCGGCGGAATTCCAGGGTCTCGAGCTTTTCCTGGAAGCCGTTGGCGTCGACCTCGATCGCTTCGAGCGTGGCGTCGTCGTCATCGGCGGCGGCGAGCTCGAACAGCTCGAGCGCGTCGGCCACGCCGGCGCCGAGCGCGGACAGCGTGCCCACGACATCTTCGAGGGACTTCTTCTCACGGCCCAGGTCCTGGGCGTGCTTGGGGTCGTTCCAGACCGAGGGATCTTCGAGTTCGGCGTTTACGACGTGCAGGCGTTCAGCTTTGGCATCGTAGTCAAAGATACCTCCGTAGAGCCTGTTCGCGCTCCGCGTAGTCGGCAAGGCGGGCGGCGATCTGGTTCTGACGTTCGGCTTCCATGATTGATCCTGGTGACTTTTATGCGAAACCTGGCATTTTAGCGTGCCTGACGGCTTCCTGCTGCCCGGGCGTGGCGCGGGGCGCGCCCCGGCACCCCGTGGCGGGCGAAATGGGGGCGGACGGCCTGGGCCGCGGCCGCCCCGGGGCCCGGATCAGGCCGCGTATTCGATCACGAGCTGGGCCGACACCATGCCGTTCCAGACGTTCTGCTCCAGGCGGTAGGCGCACTGGATCCGCTCGGGCAGGTTCTGGTCGTGGCCGAACCAGATGGCGTCGAAACGCTGCTGGCCGCGCTCGAGCGAGAGCTTCAGGTGCTTCTCGCCGACCAGGCGCTGGCTGCGCACGGTGAATTCGTCGAGGAACAGCGGCGCGGAAAAGCCCGCGCCCCAGACCTGCTGCTGCAGGATCCCCGCCACTTCGGCGTTGGCGTAGCCCGATTCGAGCGAACCGTCGGTCTCGATCAGCGGCTCGAAGTGGTCGCGACCGGTGAGCTCGCGCACCGCTGCCTCGAAGGCGGGCTGGAAGGCCGCGAAGCCGTCGCGCCCGAGCGTGAGGCCGGCCGCCATGGCGTGGCCGCCGAACTTGCGGATCAGGCCCGGGTGGCGCTTGGACACCAGGTCGAGCACGTCGCGCAGGTGCACGTCGGGAATCGAGCGGCCCGAGCCGCGGATCTCGTCGTCGCCGGCCGGCGCGAAGGCCAGCGTCGGACGCCAGAATTTCTCTTTGAGGCGCGAGGCCACCAGCCCCACCACGCCCTGGTGCCAGCCCGGGTCGTAGACGCAGACCGTGGCGCCGCTGCCGGCGTCGGGCGCCTCCATGGCCGCCATGGCCTGCTCGCGCATCTCGGCTTCGATCGAGCGGCGCTCGCGGTTGATGTTGTCGAGCTCGCGCGCCATGTTGAGCGCCTGCGCCTCGTCGTCGGTGGTGAGGCAGGCGATGCCCAGGCTCATGTCGGCCAGGCGGCCGGCCGCGTTGATGCGCGGGCCGAGCGCGAAGCCCAGGTCGAAGCTGTTGGCGTTGCGCGGCTCGCGGCCGGCCACCGCGAACAGCGCGCGCAGGCCCGGCTGCATGCGGCCGGCGCGCATGCGCGCCAGGCCCTGGGTGACCAGCAGGCGGTTGTTGGCGTCGAGGCGGACCACGTCGGCGACGGTGCCCAGCGCCACCAGGTCGGCCAGCGCGTCCAGGCGCGGACCGCCGTCGGGCGCATACACGCCGCGGCGGCGCAGCTCGGCGCGCAGCGCCAGCATCATGTAGAAGATGACACCGACGCCGGCCAGGTTTTTCGACGGGAAGCCGCAGCCCGGCTGATTGGGATTGACGATGGCCAGGGCGGCCGGCAGCGTGTCGCCGGGCAGGTGGTGGTCGGTGACGACCACGCCGATGCCGGCGGCGTTGGCCGCATCCACGCCCTCGACGCTGGCGATGCCGTTGTCGACGGTGATGATGATGTCGGGCTTGCCGTTGCGGTGGCGGCAGGCCAGCTCGATCACGGCGGGCGACAGGCCATAGCCGGTTTCGAAGCGGTTGGGCACCAGGAAGTCGACGTCGGCGCCCATCGCCGAGAGGCCGCGCAGGCCGACCGCGCAGGCGGTGGCGCCGTCGCAGTCGTAGTCGGCCACGATCAGCAGGCGCTTGTTGGCCTGGATCGCGTCGGCCAGCACGGCGGCCGCGTGTTCGGAATGGGTCAGGTGCGCGGGCGGCAGCAGCAGCGGCCAGCCGAGCTTGGTCTGGTCGGGGTGATCCACGCCGCGCGCGGCCCACAGGCGGGCCAGCAGCGGATGGATGCCGGCCGCCTCGAGGGTCTGGCAGGCGGCGAAGTCGGCGGGGCGGACGGTTAGACGGGGTGTGACCACCAGGCGTTCCAGTTGTGCTTGGGCGCGGGCAGCCACTTGGCCAGGCCCGTGCGCGGTTTCAGGGTGAGGCGGGCGCGCCGGTCGGCGCCCAGCAGCAGCAGCTCGACGGGCTGGCGCGGTGCGTGGCGGGCATCGGCCAGCGGCGCCAGGTGTTCGGCGTCGAGCCGGGCCAGGGCGTCGAGCCAGCAGCCCCAGTCGCCCTCGCGTTGCGGCGTGTGCAGGCCATCCAGCACGTGCGCCGGCGAGGCGGCGGCAGGTGACCAGGGCAGGGCGCCGCCATACAGCCAGAGGCCGTTGACCGGGGCTACGCCGCGCGCGGCGCGCGCCTCGTTGACCGGTTGTTCGTGCCAGGCCATCTGTATTTCATTGAGCAGGCGGCGCCACGGGCGGGTGGCGGCGTCGTGTTGCCACCAGGCGTCGAGGCGCTGGCCGGCCACCGCGGCCGGGCTGGCGCTGCGCGGCGCGAGACCGTCGGGCAGGCGCAGGCGCCAGCGCGCCGGGTCGACCACCTCGACGCCGAAGCCGTGTTCGGCGATCAGCGGGGCCGCCAGCTGGTACAGCGCCTGGCCCTCTTCGGGCCGCAGGTCGAGCTGGTCGGGGGGCAGCAGGGTGGCCTGGTCGGTGCCCAGCGCCAGGTGCACCAGCTCGGCCAGCCAGACCGGCTCACCGGCCGGCGCGCCCGGGTCGCGCAGGGGGCCGAGGCCGGCGCCGGTGGATTGGCCGGGGGCGGGCGTGAAGCCGGCGCGTTGGAGCTGCCACGCTTCGAACGGCGTGCAGCCTTTGGCGCGCAGGTCGAAGCCGGTGGTCTCGGCGCGCGCCGCCTGCAGCCAGGCGTGCAGCACCGGCGCGCGTTGCGGCAGGTGGCGGGCCAGTTCGCCGGCCACGGGGAGGTCGGGCAGGGCGCCCGGAATCACGATCAGCATGAGCGGCATTGTAGTGCGGCCTCGCGCCGCACGCGGAACCATCCGGCCGCGCCGGGCTCTGATCCAGAGGCGGTGCGGCGTGCCACGGGGCGCGCCGGCCGGTCCCCGTTAATGCCATAATGCGCTCGTGCTGAAAATACCCTACGAACTCTGGATTGGCGCCCGCTACGCGGGCATGGCGCGCCTCGGTCGGCGCAGCGGTCGACGCGACCGCTTCATTTCCTTCATCGCCGCCACATCGATGGCCGGGATCGGCCTGGGCGTTGCCGCCCTGATCGTGGTGCTGTCGGTGATGAACGGCTTCCAGAAGGAAGTGCGCGACCGCATGCTGTCGGTGCTGCCCCACATCGAACTCTATATCCCGGGGGCGCTGCCCGACCGGGTGCTGGCCCAATGGGATCAGTTCGGCAATGCCGCCAAACAGAATCCCGAGGTGCGCGGCGAGGCACCCTTCGTGGCGGCGCAGGGCATGCTGGTGCGCGGCCAGGCGCTGCGCGGCGTGCAGGTGCGCGGCATCGACCCGGCGCTCGAAGGCAAGGTCTCCGACCTGCCCAAGCAGATGGTGAGCGGCAAGCTGGCCGACCTCGTGCCCGGCAGCTTCGGCGCCGTGCTCGGCAGCGATCTGGCCGACGACATGGGCGTGAAGGTGGGCGACACCGTGCTGATGCTGGCGCCGCAGGGCTCGATCAGCCCGGCCGGCTTCGCGCCGCGCATGCGCCAGTTCACGATCGTGGGCACCTTCTCCTCGGGCCACTATGAATACGACTCCTCGCTCGTGTTCGTCGACGACGACGACGCGGCGCGGGTGTTCCGCGACAGCGGCACGGCCGGCGTGCGGCTGCGCATCGCCGACATGCAGCGCGCGCCGCAGGTGGCGGCCGAGCTGACCAAGGTGCTGCCGCCCTATGTGATGGCCTCCGACTGGTCGCGCAACAACCGCACCTGGTTCGCCGCGGTGCAGACCGAAAAGCGCATGATGTTCCTGATCCTGGCCCTGATCGTGGCCGTGGCGGCGTTCAACCTGCTGTCGTCGCTGGTGATGGCCGTGAAAGACAAGCAGTCCGACATCGCCATCCTGCGCACGCTGGGCGCGGGGCCGGGCGAAGTGGCGCGCATCTTCCTGGTGCAGGGCGCGCTGATCGGCGTGATCGGCACCATCGCCGGCGTCGCCGGCGGCATGCTGATCGCGTACAACGTGGACGTGATCGTGCCCTTCATCGAAGGGTTGCTGGGCGTGCATTTCCTGCCGCGCGAAATCTATTTCATCAGTGCCTTGCCGTCCGACCCGCAGGTTCAGGACATCGCGATCATCGGCGTGACCTCGCTGGTGCTGTCGCTGCTGGCCACCCTCTACCCCAGCTGGCGCGCCTCGCGCCTGCAACCGGCCCAGGTGCTGCGCCATGACTGATACCACCCCGGATCTGAATCCGCCGCCGGCACTGCTGGCCCAGCACCTGACCAAGGTCTACGACGAAGGTCCCGAGCGCATCCTGGTGCTCGACGACGTGTCGCTGGCCGTGGAGCGCGGCGAGATGGTCGCCATCGTGGGCGCGTCGGGCTCGGGCAAGAGCACGCTGCTGCACATCCTCGGCCTGCTCGACGTGCCGTCCGAGGGCACCGTGATCGTGGACGGCATCGACTCGGCCGGCCTGTCGGAGCGGCGCAAGAGCGCGCTGCGCAACCGCAGCCTGGGCTTCGTCTACCAGTTCCACCACCTGCTGCCGGAATTCACCGCGCTCGACAACGTGGCCATGCCGCTGATCGTGCGGCGCGTGGATCGCGACACCGCCCGCACCGAGGCGCGCGAGGTGTTGCGCCTGGTGGGCCTGGCGGCGCGCGAAGGCCACTACCCGGGCCAGCTGTCGGGCGGCGAACGCCAGCGCGTGGCGCTGGCCCGCGCCCTGGTCACGCGGCCGGCCTGCGTGCTGGCCGACGAGCCCACGGGCAACCTCGACCGCCACACCGCGCAGATCATGTTCGAGCTGCTCACGCAGGTGAACCAGGAATCCGGCACGGCGTTTGCTATCGTGACCCATGATCCCGAGCTGGCGGCGCGTGCCGATCGCCAGCTGCATATGGAAGGCGGGCGGCTGCTGCCCGGCTGATCGCCAGCCGGCCGCGCCACGCCCGCGCTTGCGGAGCCGCCTGTGTTCATCGACACCCACTGCCATCTCGACGCCGCCGAGTTCGATCCGGACCGGCTCGAGGTGGCGCGCGCGGCGCAGGCCGCCGGGGTCGGCGCGATCGTCATTCCGGCCATCGAGGCCGCCAATTTCGAGACGGTCGCGACGCTGGCCCGGCAGTTCGAGGGCGGCACCTACGCGCTCGGCATCCATCCCCTGTACGTCGGCCGCGCACGCGACGGCGATCTGGACGTGCTGCGGGCGGCCATCGAGGCGGCCTTGCCCGATCCGCGTTTCGTGGCGATCGGCGAGATCGGCCTGGACTTCTTCGTGCCGGAGATCGCCAGCGGCGAACCGCGCGAACGGCAGGAACGCTTTTACGCGGCCCAGCTCGGCCTGGCGGCCGAGTACGGCCTGCCGGTGCTGCTGCACGTGCGCCGCTCGCAGGACATCCTGCTCAAGTATCTGCGGCGGCAACGCAATCTCGCCGGCGGCATCGCGCACGCCTTCAACGGCAGCGCGCAGCAGGCCCAGGCCTTCGTGGCGCAGGGCTTCGCGCTGGGGCTGGGCGGCGCCATGACCTTCGAGCGCGCGCTGCAGATCCGCCGCCACGCCACCGATATCGACCTGTCGCACCTGGTGCTCGAAACCGATGCGCCCGACATCCCGCCGGCCTGGCTGCACGAACCCGACCGGCGCATCCCGCCGGCCTGGCTGCACGAACCCGACCGGCGCAACTCGCCGGCCTGGCTGCCGCGCATCGGCGCCGTGCTGGCCGAGCTGCGCGGGCTGCCGCTGGCCGAGATCGAGGCCGGCACCACCGCCGCCGCGCGCCGCGTGCTGCCCCGCCTGGACCGCTGGCTGGAGCGCGCGTGATCGCGACGGCTTCCCCCGGCGCGCGCGGGCGGCGATAATCCGCGCTGTGCCGTGCGCGTGCCGCACCGCCGATCTCCTGGAGAAGCTCACATGAAAAAACTCAGCACGCAAGACCTGCAGGCCGCCGTGGAGATCCTGCGCCGGGTGCAGGCCCGCCTGGCGCGCGCCGGCGAGCTGCCGCTCGAGCCCACGCTGTATCAATGCGCCAAGGGCTACAAGCGTTCGCTCGCGACCTATCTCTGGACCTGGCTCTCGGGCCTGCTGGCGCCGCAGAAGAGCCTCGCGCTGTGGCTCGACGTGCATCAGGCCGGCTGGCGCCAGGGCAAGACCCCGGCCGCCGCCGTGTATGCGCGCGCCGAGCATCAGTGGTTCGAGTGGCTGATCGCCGAGCTCCAGCGCGAGATCGACGATCCGCACGAACGCGCCCGCCGCGCCTGACGCGCGGCGCCCGCCTGCATGAACACGCGTTTCGTCGAAGCCTTTCTATGGTCCGCCCGGCTGGGCAGCTTCCGCGCGGCCAGCGATCGCCTGCACATCACGCAGGCGGCGGTGGCCAACCGCATCGCCTCGCTCGAAGAAGACATCGGCGCGCGCCTGTTCGAGCGCGACTCCAAGGAGTTGCGCCTGACCGCTGTCGGCACACGCCTGCTCGACTATGGCGAACGCCTGCTCGAGCTGCGCCAGCAGATCCTGTCGCTGGGCCGCAGCGGCGACGAGGTGTTCGGCCTGGTGCGCATCGGCGCGATCGAGACCGTGGTGCACACCTGGCTCATCGGCTTTCTCACCAATCTGCGTTCCACCTATCCCGGCATCGAGGTGCAGCTCACCTCCGAGACCACGCGCGCGCTGCACCGCGGCCTGCGCGAAGGCTCGCTCGACATCGCGTTGCAGACCGATGCGGTGACCGAGGCCGGCGCCGTGAACCTGCCGTGCCTGCCGATGGAGATGGGCTGGGTCGGGCCGGCCGGCGGCGAGGAGAGCGCAACCGTGGAAGAGCTGCTGCGGGTGCCCGTGCTCACGATGAGCCCCGGCTCGCAGCCGCACGAGGCGCTCAAGAATCTCTACCGCGATGCCGGCATGCCGCTGGGCAAGGTGCATTGCGTGAGCTCGATCTCCGCGCTGGCGCGCCTGGTGCGCAGCAACTTCGGCCGCGCGCTGGTGCCGCTGCCGCCGATCTACGAATACGTGGCACGCGGCGAGCTGCAGATCCTGCGCACCGACGCCGTGGTGCCGCCGCAGCGGCTGGTGGTGAGCTATCTCGAAGGCGCGTCGAGCGACGCGATCCGCCTGGTGGCCGAGCTCGCCTGTCGCGCTTCCGACCAGTTCACGACCTCGGTGCAACCGCCGCCTCTGGGCAGCGCGCAATAGGATTTACCCTGAGACGCGCCGTATAAATTTTATTGCGCGGTCCACAAAATTACTCGTTTGTCGGCCGAGGCGGCCGGGCATGAAGATAGTGCCTTCCGTTATTTAGGAAAGGCGCATCTCAGCCATGACTTCCCACCAAGATTCCCTGAACGGCATGCTGTTCGTCGCGACCGACGTCGATCCTGCCGAAGAACTCGATTTCAACCGCTGGTACGACCGCGAGCACGTGGAAGAGCGCGTGCGCATCCCGGGCTTTCTGTCGGGCGCGCGCTATTCCAGCGTCGAGGGCGGCCGCAAGTATCTCGGCCTGTACCGCACCCGCGACCTCGGCGCCTTCACGTCCGATGACTATCGCGCCGCGTTCGGCCAGCAGACCGCCTGGTCCGTGACCAACCTGGACCGCATGCGCAACCCGATGCGCCGCGTGTGCGCGGTCGAGGCCACCACCGGCTTCGGCAGCGGCGCCCACCTGGTCGTGCTGCCGCTCGGCACTGCCGCCGACAGCGCGGCCGCGCTCAAGCTGGGCGCCGAACTGGCCGCCCGGGACGGGTTCATCCACGGCTACCTGCTCACGCCCGACGCCACGCTGAGCTCGCCGCTGCCGCGCGAAAGCACCGAAAACCGCCAGTTGCTGCCGATCTACGTGATCGAGGCCAGCACCGCCGACGCCGCGCGGGCACTGCGCGCGCAGGCCGCGGCCGCGTTCGGCGTGCCCGTCGAAGCGGGCTGGCTGATGGCGCTGGGCTGGAAGCTCACCGCCGCCGACCTGGCCTGAGGGCCGACGAGACTGACCGGGCGCCCGAAGGCGGGCGCCCCGCACCATAGAAGGGGAATACGATGGCAGAACACACGCTCGACGCACCCGCATCGGCGAGCCCGGACGGGCACAACAAGAAGATGCGCCGGCTGGCGATGGCCAGCTCGGTGGGCACCACGCTGGAGTGGTACGACTTCACGGTCTACAACCTCATGGCCGCGCTGGTTTTCAACGCGATCTTCTTTCCGTCGTTCGATCCGCTGACCGGCACCATCCTGGCGTTCTCGACCTACGCCGTGGGGTACATTTCGCGCCCGCTGGGCGGTTTCGTGTTCGGCCATCTCGGCGATCGCCTGGGCCGCAAGTTCGTGCTGGTGGCGACACTCGTCATCATGGGCGTGTCGACCGGCATGATGGGCCTGCTGCCCACCTACAACACCTGGGGTGTGTGGGCGCCGGTGGCGCTGGTGGCGCTGCGATTCGTGCAGGGCGTGGCGCTCGGCGGCGAGTGGGCCGGCGCGGTGCTGCTGTCGATGGAACACGGCAAGCCGAACCAGCGAGGCCGCAACGCCTCGTTCACGCAGGTCGGCCCGTCGTGCGGCACGCTGATCGGCACCGGCTTCATCGCGGTGATCTCGGCGTCGCTGTCGGCCGAGGACTTCCAGGCCTGGGGCTGGCGCATTCCGTTCATCTCCAGCGTGGCGCTGGTGCTGTTCGGCCTGTGGCTGCGTCGCGGCGTGGAAGAGACGCCGGTGTTCCGTGAAATGGAAGAGAAGCGCGAAACCGCCAAGGCCCCGATCAAGGACGTGCTGGTGACCTACTGGCGCCAGCTGCTGATCGCCGGCGGCTCGCGCATCGGCAGCGACGTGCTGTACGCGCTGGTGGTGGTGTTCACGCTGACCTACGTGACCACGGTGCTGAACCTGTCGCGACCGCTCGCGCTGACCGCCACCATGATCGGCGCCGCGCTCAACGCGGTGACCGTGCCGATGTTCGGCGCGCTGTCCGACAGGATCGGCCGCCGCCCGGTCTACCTGCTCGGCGCGGTGCTGGGCATGCTCTGGGCCTTCGTGTTCTTCTTCCTGATGGACCAGGCCAGCCCGTTCGCGATCTGCGTCGCGGTGGTCGGCGGCCTGCTGATCCACGCCATGATGTACGGCCCGCAAGCCGCCTTCGTGACGGAACAGTTCCCGGGCCGGGTGCGCTACGCCGGATCCTCGCTGGCCTACACGCTGGCCGGCATCGTGGGCGGCGGCTTCGCGCCGCTCATCATCACCAGCCTGTTCAAGTCGTATGGCAGCACGGTGGCGGTGTCGCTCTACGTGGTGTTCGCCCTGGTGCTGACCGCCGTCTCGGTGTTCGCCGCGAAGGAAACCGCCAAGGCGCCGCTGCAGCAGTAAGGCCGCGCAAGGCGTCGAAACGCCCGCCGGGATCCCGCATCCCGGCGGGCGTTGTCGTTGTTGCGCGCGTTCAGAAGTTGTGGCGCAGGCCCAGCGCGAGGGTCTGCGGACTCGCGCCGGCCGTCACGCCCAGATCGTTGATGGCGAAGTCGTAGGCGGCGTTGGCGCGATTGCGGATGCGCGAGTAGTAGCCGTAGACCGAGGTGCGCTTGGACAGGGGCTGTTCGTAGCCCAGCGTGTATTGCACCGCGCCCGTCTTCGCACCGCTCGCGATCATGCCGATGGGCGCGTCGACGGAGCCGGTGCCGTTGGCGGCCACGCCCACCGCGGCCGTGAGGCTGCCGCTGCCGACCTGCTGCACCACCGACAGGTAGTAGCCCTTGCGGGCCAGATCACCGCTGCCGGTGCGGTAGCGCAGCTGCTCGTAGACCAGGTTCACCTGGGTGGTGGGGAAGGCATACGACAGGCCGATCTTGTACGCCTCGTCGTGCGTGCGCGCCGCCTGGTAGTTGCGGTGCTGTTCGTACGCAAGCGCCAGCGCGACGGGCCCTTCGCGGTAGCTCGCGGCGCCGGAGAAGAGTTGCGGATTGCGCGGGGTGTCCATGTGTTCCTGCGGCAGGCCCCACGACAGGCCCGCGCTCAGGCCGCGCCATTGGGCCGAGCGGTATTGCAGCGAGTTCTGCTGGCGCCGGTCGAAGGAGCTGGTGTTGGAGACGTTGCTGGTGCTGGCCGCCGAGCCGTTGCCGATCAGCGCCATGTAGCCGGCCGTGGTGGGATAGAACGGGTCGAGCTTCATGGTGGCCTCGGTGTAGGCCGTGTGCCAGTGGCCGAGAAACAGCGTGCCGTAGGGCGAGTCCAGCCCGACGCGGGTATTGCGGCTGGCGATCTGGCCGCGGCCGTCGTTGAGCGCGATGCCGCTCTCGATCTGGAAGATCGCGGAAAGACCGTCGCCCAGGTCTTCCACGCCGCGCAGGCCGAACACCGAGCGGTTGTTGGTCATGCGCGCGCCGCCGTGAGCGTCGTCGCCGCCGTGGATCCAGGCGTACTCGAGTGCGGTGTTGAGCCGGCCGTAGAGCGTGACACCCGGCTGGGCGTGTGCGGCGACGCTGGCGGTGAGCGCGGCGGCGGCAAGCGTGGCGCGCAGGCATGACGAGAGGGGAGGGTGTGACGAGACTTGCATGAGGCTCCAGGGCGCGCCGGGGCCGCGTGAGCGGGCCGGCCGGCGGTGTGATGAGAGCCTGCGGACGATACGCAAGGGCGTGGCGCGGCGCCATCGGACCATCGTATGAGTGGCTCGGTCCATGGTGGCATTGACCGCCGCGCCGCGCGCGGGCACTGGGGTATGCTTGCTGTCCCGAGCCGGGCCCGGCCTTGCGAGCGTCATGCGCTGATCCATGTCGACCCTCCCCATCGATCCGCCTTCCACTGCGGCCGAGCCGCTCGACGCGGCCGACCTCGCGCTGTTGCACCGGTGCCGCTACGGCCGCCGCATCCGAGCCGCGCTCGGCTACGCGTTGTTCGGCCTCTTCACGCTGTTCGCGCTGGTGCTGGCCGCACTGCTGCTGGATGCCGGCGTGCGCCGCGACGCGGGTTGGCCGATCGCCTTGCTGGTGCTGTGCCTGGCCGGCCTGAGCCTCTATGTCTGGCGCGGCCTGCGGCGCGGCCCGGCGAGCCGGCGCGCGCTCGATGCGGCGCTGCGCGGTGAGCTGCGCAAGTCGGTCGTGAGCGGCACGGTCGACGACTTCGGCCCGGCGGCGGCTCCGGGTCTGCGCTACACGCTGGACGGCGAGCGCGTGGACGTGGCGCTGCCTTACTGGAACGACATCACGCAAAACCCCGACCTGGGGATGCGGCCCTCCCTGCTGGTGTCGCGGGCCGACGTGCCGGTGCGGCTGCACCTGCTGCACGTGTTGCCCGACAGCCAGCCGCTGTTGCTGCGCGCCGAGTACCCCGGCACCCCCGCGGCCGTGACGACCGACGCGCCCATGGAAGCGGCCGATCGCGCGCCCACCCGCCAGGCCGGGGGCGTCGTGCGCAAGATTCTGCTGGGCGCGGCGCTCGTGGCCGCGGCGGCGGGCTTCGTCATGGCGCCGGCGTTCCTGTTGGCGGCCGTCTTCGCCGCCGTGGCGTTCCTGCCGCTGCCGGGCGACGGTCTGGTTGCGCGCGCAACCCACAAGCGGGTGCTGACGGGCGAGGTGGACGAGACCATTGGCTACCGCACCTTGCATCTGCGCGGCAACGACATGGTGGGCGCTTCGATGGAATACAACTACCGCGTGGGCGGCGAGCTGTATCGCGTGGCACACCTGGGCGCGCCCGGCCGGCCGGGGCAGCGCATGACGCTGGAGTACCTCGACCTCGGGGCGGGCGGCATCAAGCCGCTGTTCGTGCGTTTCGACGGCGGGCCGCGCCTCGAAGCCTAGCCCGGGCCGGCGGCGGCGGGCCTGGCCCGATACGGCGCAGGCCGGCGCCGGGTACTACTTCTTCAGGTGCGCGCGCACCGCATCGGCCGATACGCCGACGCGCGCCACGGCGTCGCGCAGCTGCTGCTCGCTGACCTGCAGCGCCTGCGTCCAATAGCGCAGCTCGTGCGGCTCGTTCACGTTGATCCGGGCGCGATCCTGGGCGCCGCGATTCTCGAGGTTGTCGCTCATGGTGGGCTCCTTGCGTGAGTGAGCCCACCAGGGAGCACGTGGCGTGCCTGCCCGGGGCGCGGCTACAGATGCCGGTGGCTGCAGCCCATGGGGGCGTCGAGCATCGCGCCGACGGCGGCGGCGATCGCTTCCGTGCTGTCCTGGTCCAGGCCGGTCAGGCGGATCATGCGAAAGCCGATCGCGAAGCTGTAGTGCCAGTCGAGCTCCAGGATGCGATAGTCGCGGCCGTGGGCGGCGCAGTGCCATTGCGTGGCCGGGTCTTCCCAGGCGGCGCCGATGAAGTCCATGGGGCTGTCGAAGGGCGGCATCGCCTCGAGCGGCGCATTGGCGCCGGGAAGCGCGGGCGGCATGAAATTCTCGCCCGCGTGCACCGCGGGATTCGGGCCGTGATAGGCCAGCAGCAGCAGGCCGAAGGCCGCCGGATCGGCGTCGTAGCCGGCGCGGGTATCGGGCGTGAGCGGGTCGCGTGCGGCCGGGCCCAGGGTGTAGAGCGGGCTGCGCCAGTCGCTGCCCTCGGTGTCGTGGGCCAACGGGCCGGGCGTCACGCCATGCTCGGCCAGCAGGGCCAGGGTCTGCTGCATGGACAGGTCATGGCGCACCGGCAGGCCGGCGGGCAGCAGGTCGGCATAGAGCGCGAGCACGTCGCCGGTGTTGCGCAGGCCGTCGGCATGGCGGAACTGGCCGCCCTCGAGCCCCTGCGTCAGGCCCAGGATGAGGCGCATCAGCGCCGCGGTGGGCACGCCGTCGCCCTGCGCCGGCAGTATGAAGCCGTCCCGCAGGAGGCGCGCCTCCAGGGCGGGCCAGTCGGGCGGGGGCAGGTGCAGGTCGCGCGGAAAGACGAACTGGTGATGCGCTGACATGAGGGGCAGGCTCCGGGTCGGGACGCGGACCATGATAGCGCGGCGCCGCGCTACTCGATGCGGATGCCGTGTTCGGTGGCGACCTTGCCCCAGCGCTGGATCTCGCCCAGCCAGAAGGCCTGGAACTGGGGGCGCGACATCGGCTGTTGCTCCACGCCCGCGGCCTGCCAGGTCTGTTCCATGTCCTGCAGCGCGAGCGCCTGCGCGATCGCGTCGTGCATGCGGTCGAGGACGGGCTGCGGCGTGCCTTGCGGCGCCATCACGCCGTACCAGCTCGACACCGCGAAGCCGGGCGCCACCGTCTCGCCCAGGGTCGGCAGGTCCGGCAGCGCGGCGGTGCGGCGCGCGCTCGTGACCGCGATGGCGCGCACGCTGTTGGCGCGCGTCTGCGCCAGCGCGAGCGGCATGGTCTCGAACATCAGGTCCACCTGGCCGCCGAGCAGGTCGCTCATGGCCGGTGCGCTGCCGCGATAGTGCACCGCCATCGCGCCCACGCCGGCCGCCGACTTGAACCACTCCATGCTCAGGTGCTGCAGGGTGCCGGGGCCGCCGGTGGCGTAGTTGGCGCGGTCGCCTTTCTGCTTCATCCAGGCCACCAGCTCGGCCGGCGTGCGCACCGGCAGCGCGTTGTTGACGATCACCACGTTGGGCGTGGTGCCGATGCTGGCGACGCCGACCAGATCCTTGGCGGGATCGAACACCAGGTTGTGGTTCACCGTGGCGCCGATCGCGTGGTGTACCGCGCCCATCAGGAAGGTGTAGCCATCGGGCGTGGCCTTGGCGACGAAGTCGGCGCCCACCATGCCGCCCGCGCCGCCGCGGTTTTCCACGATCACGGTCTGGCCCAGGATGCCGCTCAGCTTGGTGGCGAGCGGGCGCGAGAGGATGTCGAGCGAGCCGCCCGGCGGCGCCGGCACGACGAGCCTGATGGGCTGCTTCGCCGGCCAGTCCGAGGCCTGGGCGGCCAGCGGTGCCAGGGCGGCCAGCAAGCTGGTACAGGCGAGCAGGCTGGCGGCGGCCAGCCGCCGGCGGCCCGCGTTGGGGCGGACTTGGTTCATCGTCTGTCTCCTCCCGCGTCGTTGCGCGGCGGTGGTTATGGTGTCAATGCTTGCCGTGGCCGCGCGACAGCGGGCGCCGCGCCAGCTCGCGCACGCGCGCCCAGTCGGGCGTGAAGCCCAGGCCGGGGCGCTCGGGCAGGGCCAGCCAGCCGGCCTCGGGCTCGGGCAGACCGTCGAAGATCTGTTCGCAGACCCGCACCGCCACGGTGTGATACTCGATGAAGCCGCCGTGCGCGAGGCCCGCGTGCAGATGCATGTTGTGGAACGGCCAGGCACCGCCGTTGGCAATCGCGACGTTGTTGGCCTGCGCCATGCCGGCGATGCGCAGACACTGGGTGTAGCCGCCGGTGATGGCGACGTTGGGCTGGGCGATGTCCAGCGCGTCGTGCTGGAAGAAGTCGGCGAAGCGCGCGGCCAGGCCTTCGTTCTGGCCCGCGGCCAGCGGCATCGGCGCGCGCCGGCGCAGGTCGGCCAGCGCGCGGGCGTCGTTCTGCGTGAGGGGCTCTTCGAAAAAGGCGATGTCGCAGTCGGCCAGCCGTGCGGCGAGCAGGCGCGCGTGATAGGGATCGAGGCTGCAGTTCGCATCGATGCACAGCTCCACGTCGGCGCCCACGCTGGCCCGCACGGCGCGCACCCGTGCCTCGTCCTCGCGGATCAGTTCCGACAGCGGGCGCGGCTCGTCGCGGCGCTGCAGGCCGTGGTTGCCCACCGTCATCTTGAGCCGGCGAAAGCCGCGCGCCGCCCATTGCGAGGCGGCCTCGGCCAGCTGTTCGCGGTCGAGGAAGTTGAAGCCGAAGGTGGCGTAGACCGGCACGCGGGGGCGCGCGCCGCCCAGCAGGCGCCACAGCGGCAGACCCAGGCGCTGCGCCTTCAGATCCCACAGCGCGATGTCGATGGCGGCCATGGCGTGGGCGGCATAGCCGCTCTGGCCGCGCGGGGTCAACAGCCAGTAGAGCCGCTCCCACAGCTTCTCGGTGTCGAGCGCCGACTCGCCGATCAGCGCGGCCGCCGCGATCTCGTTGATGGTGGCGCCGACCGCTTCCTCTTCGGTGATGGCCGTGAAGCCGCAGCCGGTCAGGCCGCAGGCGGTGTCGATGCGCACCAGCACGCACGACAGCGAGCTGCGCTTCTCGCCGCCCGGCACGGGCATCGCCACTTCGATGTTGAGGGGAATGGCCTGGACCCGCTCGATCGCGAGGTCCTGGGCCAGGTCGCCGGCATGCTGCATGGTGGTCTCCGTCTCGTTGTCGGCATAAAGCGCGTTTTCTGCGTTATAGGCCTGTCGCCCGAGCGCGGACAATCGGCATTTTTTCAAGCTGCTTTCGAGAAACACGAAAGCATCAATGCCCGGCCGCGCGCAGCAGATGGCCGATCAGGCCTTGCGCGCCCGGCGACGGCTCGCGCTGTTGCGGCCAGCCCAGCACGAGTCGGCGCTTGGACCAGGCATCGCGCAGCGGCGCCAGGTGCAGCCGGCCCAGCGCCGCGTAGGGCTGGGCGACCCGTTGCGGCACGATGCCCACGCCGATGCCGCTCTCGGCCATGCGACAGACCGCGTCGAAGCTGGTGACCTGGATGCGCAGCCGCAGCGCGCGGCCGGCCTGCGCGGCCGCGCGCTCCATCTGCGTCAGGATCGCCGTGCCGCGATACAGCCCGACGTGGTCGTGCGCCAGCGTCTGCGCGAACGGCAGCGCGCCCTTGCGCCGCGCCAGGCTGTGGCGCGGATGCATGACGCAGACCAGCGTGTCCTCGCGATAGGCGTGCGCGTGCAGGTTACCCGGCGTGTAGCCATCGTCGAACACGCCGATGTCGGCGCGATCGGTCTGCAGCATCTCCACCGCGGAGCGGCTGGTGTGCTCCTCGAGCTCGATGCGCACGCGCGGGTTGCCCTGCATGAAGCCGTGCAGGTCTTCGGGCAGGAACTGCAGGATGGCTGCCGAGTTGGCCACGATGCGCACGCGGTCCTGCACGCCGTGGGCGCAGTCGCGCAGGTCTTCCTCCATCACGCCCGCGAGCGCGGCCATGCGGCGCGCGTGCGCGATGAAGATGTCGCCGGCCGGCGAGGGCTCGACGCCGCGCCGGTGACGCAGCAGCAGGGCGGTGCCGACACGCGCCTCCAGGTCGCTGATGCGCTTGCTCGCCGCCGCGACCGACAGATGGCAGCGGCTCGCGCCGGCGCTGATGCTGCCGCAGTCGGCCACGGCGATGAGCAGCCGCAGCGCGGTCATATCGAGTTGGGACAGGGCGCTCATCTCACAGCCCCCGCAGTGCGGATTCGATCTGTCCGGCGAACCATTGCACCGCCGGCTGCGCGGCCTGGTAGGCATGGACGTACACCCGCACCTCGAACTCGGGCACGCTCACCGGCAGCGGCATCGCCCGCAGTCCGCCATAGGATTCGAATACGCGCGCCACGCGCAGCGGCAGCGTGGCCATGAGGTCGCTGTGCGCGATCAGCTCGGGCAGCACCGTGAAGTGCGGGATGCGCAGCGCGATGCTGCGCTGCACGCCCTGCGCACGCAGCGAGTCTTCCACGTGCTGGTGCGCGAAGAAGGGGGAGGTCACCAGCACATGGCGCGCCGCGAGGAACTGCGCCAGCGTGAGCCGGCGCGCGCGGGCGGCCGGATGATGGCGCGCCGCCAGGCAGACGTAGTGTTCGCGAAACAGCAGGCGGCTCGAGAGCTTCTCCGCGCCGAGCGGCAGATTGCCGATGGCGGCATCGACCTTGCCGGAGGCGAGCTGCTCGGTGAGCGCATCCATCGGCACCTGCAGCACGTCGAGCTCGGCCAGCGGCGCGGCGCGGCGCAGCTGCGCCACCAGCGGCGGCAGGAAACAGAGCCCGCCGATATCCGACATGGCGACCCGGAAGCGCCGGCGCGAGCGCGCCGGCTGGAACGCGCCGGCGAGCTCCTGGGTGCGGTCGATACAGGCGAGGGCCTCCTGGAAGGCGCGGTAGATCTGCTCGGCGCGCGGGGTGGGCGCCATGCCGCGGCCATCGCGCACGAACAGCGCATCGCCATAGGTCTGGCGCAGCTTGGCGAGACCGTAGCTCACGGTGGGCTGGGTGAGTTCGAGCCGGTCGGCGGCCTGGCTCACGCTGCCGGTCTCGAAGACGGCCACCATGACGCGCAGGAGATTCAGGTCGAGCCGATGCGCGTGGCCGGCCTCCAGGGAAGCGGCTGTCGCCATGGGGTTGTCTCCGCCGGCGTGCATGCGCCAGTGTGTGTGCTGTTATCGATGCCTTCTATATGCAACATACCACTCATCGATTGAATGGATAAGGACGCAAACCCTACCATCGCAGCAATGACGACACGGGGGGCCGGCGCATCGCGCCGGGCCGCCATCGCAAGGGAGACGAGGATGGAACGTTCGTTCGCGAAAGAGGTGGGCAGCCTGGCGCTCGGGGCCGGCGAGGTCTTCCACGGCGAGGGCATCCTGGCCGTGACCAAGGCGCTGTTGCAGTCGGGCGTGAGCTACATCGGCGGCTATCAGGGCGCGCCCGTGTCGCACCTGATCGACGTGCTGGGCGATGCGCGCGGCCTGCTCGACGAGCTCGGGGTGTACTTCGAGAACAGCGCGTCCGAGGCCGGCGCCGCGGCCATGCTGGGCGCCTCGATCCACTACCCGGTGCGCGGCGCCGTGACCTGGAAGTCCACGGTCGGCACCAACGTGGCCTCCGACGCGCTGTCCAACCTCGCCTCGGCCGGCGTGACCGGCGGCGCGCTCATCATCCTGGGCGAGGACTACGGCGACGGTTCGTCGATCATCCAGGAGCGCACCCATGCCTTCGCGATGAAGTCGCAGATCTGGCTGATGGATCCGCGGCCCAACCTGCCGTCCATCGTGGCCGCGGTGGAGCAGGGTTTCCGCTTGTCGGAGGCGAGCCAGACGCCGGTGATGCTGCAGCTGCGCATCCGCGCCTGCCACGTGCACGGCAGCTTCGTCTGCAAGGACAACGTTGCGCCCGCAATCTCCACGCGCGCGGGGCTGGCCGAGGGCCGCTTCGATTACGGCCGCGTCAACCTGCCGCCGTCCACCTACGAACACGAGCGCCAGAAAGTGGCGCAACGCGCGCCGGCGGCGCTGCGCCATATCGTGGCGGCGGGCCTGAACGAGACGTTCCCGGGCACGCGCGACGACGTCGGCCTGATCGTGCCGGGTGGCCTCTACAACGGGGTGATCCGCGCCTTGCAGCAGCTGGGGCTGGCCGATGCCTTCGGCGCGAGCGAGATCCCGATCCATGTGCTCAACGTGGTGTACCCGCTGGTGCCGGAGACGCTGCTCGCGTTCTGCGAGGGCAAGGCGTCGGTGCTGGTCGTGGAGGAAGGGCAGCCCGAGTATCTCGAACAGGCGCTGCAGGCCATGCTGCGCCGGGCGGGTGCGCGCGCAACCGTGCATGGCAAGAATGTGTTTCCGATGGCCGGCGAGTACGGCGGCGAGGTGATGCTGCGCGGCATCGGCCGCTATCTGGCACTGCAGGGCGACACGGCGCCGACGCAGCGGGCCGACGCGCTGACCGGCTGGCGCCAGCAGGCGGTCGAGTCGCTGCAGACGCCCGTGCCGAACCGGCCGCCGGGCTTCTGCGTGGGCTGCCCGGAGCGGCCGGTGTTTGCCGCCATCAAGCTGGCGCAGCAACGGCTCGGGCCGCTGCACGTGAGCGCCGACATCGGCTGCCACACCTTCGGCACGCTGCCGCCCTTCAACATCGGCAGCACGGTGCTGGGTTATGGGCTGGGCCTCGCGAGCGCCTCGGGCATCGCGCCGCTGATGCAGCAGCGCGTCATCAGCATCATGGGCGACGGCGGGTTCTGGCACAACGGCTTCACCAGCGGCGTGGTCAACGCGATGTACAACAACCAGGATTCGGTGCTGGTGATCCTGAAGAACGGCTACACCTCGGCGACCGGCACGCAGGCGATCCCTTCGTCGCCGAGCCAGCCCGCCTCGCGCCCGCTCAGCCTGGACATCGAGGCCGCGCTGCGCGGCGTGGGCGTGCGCTGGCTGCGCACCGTGCCGAGCTACCAGGTGGCGAACATGCGGCGCACGCTCGACGAGGCCATGAGCACGCCCGAGGGCGGGCTGAAGGTCATCATCGCGGACGGCGAGTGCCAGCTCGAGCGTCAGCGCCGCATCAAGCCGCGCAACGCCGAGCGCATGCGGCGCGGCCAGCGCGTGGTGCGCACGCGCTTCGGCATCGACGACGAAGTCTGCACCGGCGACCATTCCTGTATCCGGCTGTCGGGCTGCCCGTCGCTGTCGCTCAAGCCCAATCCCAGCGTGCTGCGCACCGATCCGGTGGCCACGGTGAACGCGGGCTGCGTGGGCTGCGGCCTGTGCGGCGAGGTGGCGCACGCGGCCCAGCTGTGCCCGTCTTTCTACAAGGCGGAGATCGTGCATCACGCCAGTGCGTGGGAGCGCCGGCTGGCGCGCTGGCGCGCGCGCGTGATCGGGGCCCTGGCGGGGCGCGCGGCGCTGGCGCGGGGAGCGTCGGCATGAACGGGATCCGACCGGTTTCGATCCTGATCGCCGCGCTGGGCGGCGAGGGCGGCGGCGTGCTGGCCGACTGGATCATCGCGGCCGCCACCGCGCAGGGCTTCCCGGTGCAGAGCGCCTCGGTGCCGGGCGTGGCGCAGCGCACGGGCGCCACCAACTACTACCTCGAGGTGCTGCCGGTCGCGCGCGCCGCGCTCGGCGGGCGCGAGCCGGTGCTGTCGCTGGTGCCGTTTCCCGGCGACGTGACGCTCGTTGCCGCCACCGAACTGGTGGAGGCGGGCCGCATGCTGCAGGCGGGCTATGTGAGCCCCGAGCGCACCTTGCTGGTCGGCTCCGCGCACCGCGAGTACGCCGTGTCGGAGAAGGCCGCGATGGCCGACGGCCGCTACCGCACGGAGCGCATCGTGGCCAGCGCGCGCGCGCTGGCGCGCGAGGCCATCCTGTTCGACATGGCGGTGCTGGCGGCGCGGCATCGCACGGTGATCAACACGGTGCTGTTCGGCGCGATGGCGGGCAGCGGCGGCCTGCCGTTCTCGCGCGCGGTCTGTGAAGACGCGATCCGCGCCACGGGCAAGGCGGTGGCCGCGAGCCTGGCCGGGTTTGCGGCGGGCTTCGACGCGGTGAGCGCGGCCCGTGCGCGGAACGACGTCGCGGCCGAATCCCCGATCGAGCCGCCGCCGCAACCCGGCGCGCGCCTGCCTCACACCGCGGTGCCGATGGCCGCCGACGCGCTCGCCGGTCCATCCGCCGAGCCTGCCGCCGATGAACCGCCGCCGGGCCCGCGCGGCGCGCGCGTGGCGGGCCTGCCGCCGGCCTTGCGCGCGATCGCGGCGCAGGGCGTGGCGCAGGTGCTCGACTACCAGGACCTCGACTACGCCGACCGCTACCTGGACCGGGTCGAGTCTGTGCTCGGCACCGAACAGGCACACGGCGAGCCGGACCTGCCGGTGACGCTGGCGGTGGCGCGCTGGCTCGCGCTGTGGATGAGCTACGAGGACGTGATCCGCGTGGCCGATCTGAAGACCCGCCGCGACCGGCTCGCGCGTGTGCGCCGCGAGGCGGGCGCCGCCGACGACGAGCCCATGCATCTGACCGAGTTCCTGAAGCCCGGCCTCGACGAGCTGTGTTCGGTGCTGCCCGGCGCACTGGCCCGGCGGGTGCGCAGACGCTGGGGCGCGCGCGGCGGCCAGGGCGGAGTGCCGCTGCACCTGCGCACCAGCACGGTGAGCGGCTTTGCCCTGCTCTGTGTGCTGCGCGGCCTGCGGCGCTGGCGCCCGCGCACCGAGCGCTACGCGCGCGAACACGCGCTCATGACGCGCTGGCTCGATGCCGTGCGCGGGCTGCTTGCGCGCGATGCGGCGGCCGCACTGGAGCTGGCGCGTTGCGGCAACCTGGTGAAGGGCTATGGCGAGACGAGCGAGCGCGGACACCGCAATCTCACGGCCATCCTCGACGACGTGGCCGCGCGCGCCGAGGGCAGCGAGCCGCTCGCGGCGCGCATCGCCCGCGCGCGCGACGCGGCGCTGGCCGATCCGCAGGGGCAGACGCTGGCGCGCGCGCTCGACCTGCCGCCGCCCGCGCTGGTCGAGCAGCCGCTGCGCTTCGTGCGCAGGCCGGCGCCAGGCTGACATCGGCGCGACGGCGCCGATCGCCGCGCGCGGACGGGGCGGTACACTGTGCGCTCACTGGCCCACAGCGTTACCCGTCCGACCGTGTCCACCGCCCCGTTCATGCCCGCTGCCGCACCCGCCTCCGACCCCGCTCGCGACGGCGAGGTGGACGAACGGCTGTTCGTGGCCTCGGTGGAAAAGGCGATGCGCGTGCTCGAGAGCTTCGATCGCGACAACCAGGCGCTGTCGATCCTCGAGCTCAACGAGCGCACCGGGCTGGGCCGCAGCGCCACCCAGCGCTTCGTCTACACGCTGCATCGGCTCGGCTATCTGCAACGGCTCGCGGGCGCCAAGACCTACCGCTTGTCGGCCCGGCTGGTCGGGCTGGCCGGCGCCATGCTGGGCGGCAATGCCCCCCTGCAGCATGCCTGGCCGCATCTGGTCGAGCTCGCGCGCGAAACCGGCGAATCGGTTTCCTGGGTCGAGCTCGACGGCGACGAGATCATCGTGCTGGGCAACATTCCCAGCGTGCATCCGGTGGCGGTCAACCTGCCGGTGGGCAGCCGCTATGCCGCCATGCCCGCCTCCTCGGGGCAGGTGTTGCTGGCGCATCTGCCCGACGCGGCGCTGCGCGCGCGCATCGCCGCCATGCCGGCCGGCGTGCGGGCGCGCTTCGGCGATCGCGACGACGACGAGATCCTGGGTTTCTTCACCCGGGCCCGCGCCCAGGGCCATTCGCTGACCGAAAAGAATCTCGGCCAGGGCAGCGTCTCCATCTCGGTGCCGGTGATCGACGGCCGGGGCCACACCATCGCCGCCCTCAACCTGTCCACGCTGTCCGCGCGCCACGACGCCGATGCCGTGCGCTCGCGCCTGCTGCCGCTCGTCATCCAGGCCGCACGCGACCTCGTCGCCGCCTGAACCCGTTCCCTTCTGAAAATTGAAAGGCAATTTTCTTGCCGGGGCATTCTTGCGCCTGCGGGAAACCCCTTGCTTTGTTCGTGCGCCAATCCGGCGTAGCATTGTTAAAAATTAAATAGTAATTATAGAAATTGCTATGTAATTAAATTTGCCGGGGCGCCCGGCGCGATGCAAAGGACGAACACCATGGACTTCATCAAGTTGGAACGCGTGGGCAATGTGACCGTGCTGACCCTGAACCGACCCGACTGCCTCAACGCCTGGCACACGGCGATGCGGGCCGAGATCATGCAGGTGCTGCGCGAGGCGGCGACCGATCCGGCCGTCGGCGCGCTGGTGATGACCGGCGCCGGCGATCGCGCGTTCTGCGCGGGCCAGGACCTGAACGAGGCGCGCGACTTCGACGGTGCGCGCGCCGAAACCTGGATCGGCGAGTGGGAGACCTACTACCACCTGCTGCGCAGCTTCCCCAAGCCCCTGGTCATGGCGCTCAACGGCACGGCCGCGGGCTCGGCCTTCCAGGTGGCGCTGCTGGGCGACATCCGGGTCGCCCACGAGGGCGTGAAGATGGGCCAGCCGGAGATCAACGCCGGCATCGCCAGCGTGACGGGGCCGTGGATCATGCGCGAGATGCTGGGCCTGTCGCGCACCATCGAGCTCACGCTGACCGGCCGCATGATGACGGCGCGCGAGTGCCACCAGCTCGGCCTGATCCATCACCTCGTTGCGCCCGAAGAGGTGCGCGCCCGCGCGCTTGCGATCGCCGCCGAGCTCGCGGCCAAGCCGCCGGTGGCGCTGCGCCTGGACAAGCAGCGCTTCCAGGAAATGACCGAGGCGGGCTTTCGCGACGCGATGAAGGCGGCCGCGCGCCTGCACCACGAATCGTACGAGAGCGGCGAGCCCGCGCGCATGATGCAGGCCTTCTTCGCCGAGCGCGAACAGCGCCGTCACGCCGCCCGCTGAGCGGGCCGTTTCATCCGACGTTCCGACCGCATTGGCATCATGACCGCAGAAACCCATATCGACATCCCGCCGGCCTCCGACGAGACCCTGGCCCAGCTCATCGCCCGCCGCGCCGCCGAGGCGCCGGACGAGGTGTATTGCCTGTTCAACGACGCGCCGCTCACGCTGGCGATGCTGCACGAGCGCGTGCTGCGCCTGGCCAACCTGTTGTGGCGCGACGGCCTGCGGCCGGGCGACCGGGTGGCGCTGATGCTGCCCAGCCACCCCGATCACATCGTGGCCATCTTTGCGCTGGCCGTGCTGGGCCTGGTGCGGGTGCCGGTGAACGTGCACCTGAAGGGCGCGTCGCTCACGCATCTGTTCGAACACCTGGCGCCGCGCGCCCTCATCGCCGACGCGGAGCACGCGGCGGCGCTGGCGCCCGAGCTGCACCGCCTCGAGGCGGTGCTGTGGCGCGGCGGGCCCGCTCCGGAAGGCGTGGCCGGCAGCGCCTTCGAGCGCTATCTCGACACCCCGGCCGAGCCGCTGCCCGTGTCGCCCGGCCCCGACGACATCCTGGCGCTCACGCCGAGCTCGGGCACCACGGGCGCACCCAAGGGGGTGTTGAAGTCCGACCGCACGTTGCGGGCGGGTCCGCTCGCGATCCTGCGCCTGACCGGCGCGGCGCCCGGCAGCGTGTTCCTGCTGTGGGAATCGCTGCATCACGGCGCCGGCGTCGCGGTGGTCATCTCGGCCCTGCTCGGCGGCACCCGGCTCGCGATGGTGGAGCGCTTCAGCGCGTCGCGCTTCTGGGACGACGCGCGGCGCTACGGCGTGACGCACATCCATTACCTGGGCACGGTGATCCCGATGCTGCTCAAGCAGCCGCCGCGCGCGGACGACCGCGACCACGGCGTGCGCATCGCCTGGGGCGGCGGCTGCCCGCCGGAGCTGTGGCAGGCCTTCTCGCAGCGTTTCGGCGTGGAGATGCGCGAGGGCTACGGCCTGTCGGAACTGATCACCTTCGTGACCGTGAACCCGGCCGGGCCCGCGGGCTCGGTGGGCAAGCCGCTCGATTACTACGACGTGCAGCTCACCGACGACGACGGCGCGCCCGTGCCGGTGGGTGAAAGCGGCGAGATCACGGTGCGCGCGCGCGTGCCCGGCCTCGGTTTCCTGGGCTACGTCCGCAATCCCGAGGCCGAGCGCGAGGCGCGCCGCGGCGAGTGGTTCTGCACCGGCGACCTGGCGCGCCAGGACGAGCAGGGCTTTCTCCACTACGCGGGCCGCAAGAAGGACATGTTGCGACGGCGCGGCATCAACATCTCGGCGTGGGAGGTGGAACGCGTGATCGCCGAGCATCCCGATGTGGAAGAGACCGCGCTGGTGGGCGTGCCGAGCGACCTGGGCGAAGACGAGCTCAAGCTCTTCGTGCGCCTGCGCGACGGCCGCGCGCTGGCCCCGCTCGACCTGATCCGCTGGAGCGAGCCGCGCCTGCCGTACTACCAGATCCCGCGTTTCGTGGCTTTCATCGACGAGTTTCCCAAGACGCCGACGCAGCGCATCCAGAAGAAGGAACTGTCGCGCCAGACCGCCGGCGTGTGGGACCTGCAGGCCTCGGGCTACCGGGTCGGCAAGTAGCAGCACCGGTTTCATCCGCAGTACAACACCCGCAGTTCAACGGACGCATCAGAATCCGCGGGCGCCGTGGCGCACCGCATCAAGGGGAAGTCTATGAACACCATCTTCAATTGGAAGTCGCGTTGCGCCGCCTGGTTCGCGGCCGGCGCGTTGGGCCTGGCCGCGGTGCCGGCGCAGGCGCAGTATCCGGAGCGGCCGATCACGCTGATCGTGCCGTTCGCCGCCGGCGGCGCGGTCGACGTGGTCGGCCGCATCCTCGGCACGGCGCTGGGCGAACAGCTCGGCCAGACCGTCGTGGTCGAGAACAAGGCCGGGGCCAGCGGCAACATCGGCGCGCAGCAGGTGCGGCGCGCCAAGGCCGACGGCTACACGCTGCTCATGGCACCCACGACCTCGTACGTGCTGAACAGCCGGCTGATGGGCAAGGAGGTCGTCGGCTTCGATCTGCTCAGGGACTTCCGCTCGGTCGGCGTGGTGGGCGAGCTGCCCATCGTGCTGGTGGCGAACCAGGGCCTGGGCGTGAAGACCCTGGCCGAGCTGGTGCGCAAGGTGCGGGCGGCGCCGGGCGAGTTCGCCTATGGCTCGTCGGGGCCGGGCACGCTCGAACACGCCATCGCCGAGATGTTCCGGCTGCGCGAAAAGCTGGAGCTGCTGCACGTGCCGTATCGCGGCGCCGCGCCCGCCATGGTCGACCTGCTGGCCGGCCAGGTGCAGATGATGTTCGCCACGGCCCCGACCGCGCTGGCCAACCTGCCGGGCGGCCGTATCGTGCCGGTGGGGGTGGCTGCGCGCGAACGCCTGGCCTCACTGCCCGACACGCCCACGCTGATCGAGCAGGGGCTGCCGGATTTCACGGCGTCGTCGGTATACGCCATCCTGGTTTCGCGCGACACGCCGGAGCCGGTGGTGCAGGCGCTCAATGCCGCCCTCAAGCGGCTCAACGAGGGGCCGGCGCTCGCCGACAAGCTGCGGCTGCAGGGCGTGGTGCCGGTCTACACCGACACCGTGCAGGCCGACGCGGCGCTGCGCGCCGAGGTCGAGAAATGGAACGGCGTGGTGGACGCCACGCGCATCACGCTCAATTGATCCGCCGCGTGTGCGGCAAGGAGACTGCTTTGGCATCTGAAATCCGGGTGGAACGCCGTGACGGGGGCCGGGTGGCCGTCGTCACGATCGATCGGCCGCATCGGCGCAACGCCTGCGACCTGGCGGCCTGGCGCGACCTGCGGGACGTGTTTCGCGGCTTTGCCGAAGACCCCGCGCTGCGGCTGGCCGTGCTGACCGGGGCAGGGGGCCACTTCTGCGCGGGCGACGACATCCTCGCGTTCCGCGAGGCGCTGTCGGATCCGCAGCGCGCCGACGCCTACCGCGCGGTGATCCAGGAATGCTTCGCGGCGGTGCAGGCCGCGCCGGTGCCGGTGATTGCCGCGCTCAGCGGGGTGTGCGTGGGCGGGGGCGCGAGCCTGGCGCTGTGCTGCGACTTCCGCGTGGGCGATCCCACCGCGCGTGTCAGCGTGCCGGTGGCGCGCCTCGGTCTGGTGTACCCGACCGTGCAGTTGCAGCGTCTGTCGCAGCTCATCGGCGTGAGCCAGACCCGGCGCTGGCTCTACACCGGCGAGTTCGTGGATGCCGGTGCGGCGCGCCTGGCGGGCTTCATCGACGCGATCCACGATGACGTGGTGGCGGGCGCGCTGGCGTTCGGCACCGGCATGATGGACAACGCGCCGCTCTCGATCGCCGGCAGCAAGGCCCAGCTCAACGCAATCTCGGCCGGCACGCTGGCGCAGGAGGCCGCGCGCATCCAGGCGCTGTCCGACCAGGCCAACCAGAGCGAAGACTATCGCAACGCCGCGGCCGCCTTCGCCGAAAAGCGCAAGCCGGTCTTCGTCGGGCGCTGAGGGCCGGGGCAGGGCGGTGCTGTCAGCCGGCTGACAGCCGGTGGCGCGGGGCGCGAGCTACACTTTCGGGATCCCGCGCCTGCCGGCCGCCGGGCCGGCCCCGCCCGCCGCGGCGGCCGGCAGGCGGCCTGGCCTTCCCTGCTCCCGTCATGTTGCAACCCGATTCGTTCAATCTGAAGCAGATCGCCGTGCCGGCGTTCGGCCCGTCGCTGCTGTATGGCATCAGCAACGGCGCCATCCTTCCCGTGATCGCCCTTACCGCGCGCGACGAGGGGGCGTCGGTGGCGACCGCCGGCCTGATCGCGGCCCTGATCGGGGTCGGCTCGCTGCTCTCCAACATTCCGTCCGCGCTGATCACCGACCGCGTCGGCGAGAAGCGCGCCATGGCCGGCGCCGCGCTGCTGAGCGTGATCGGCCTGCTGCTCGTGATCGGCGTGCCGCAGCTCTGGGTGCTGGCGCTGGCGATGCTGATGCAGGGCTGCGCGCAGTCGGTGTTCCAGCTGGCGCGCCAGAGCTACATGATCGAGGTGGTGCCGCTCGCGTTTCGCGCGCGCGCCCTGTCCACGCTCGGCGGCACCACGCGGATCGGCACCTTCATCGGCCCGTTCGCGGGCGCGGCGCTGATCCATTTCGTGGGGCTCGACGGCGCCTATTGGGTGGCGTTGTGCGCCATGCTGGGCGCGGGGCTGATCGCCATCAAGGCGCCGGACATCGCGCCGTCGGGCGGCGCGGCGTCCGGCGCGCCGCGCGTGCGCATGGGCGCGGTCGCGCGCGACCATCGCGGCGTGTACGCCACGCTGGGCGTGGGCGTGATGCTGATCAGCGCGCTGCGCGCGTCGCGCCAGGTGGTGATCCCGCTGTGGGCCGACCATCTCGGCCTCGACGCCACCACCACCTCGCTCATCTACGGCCTGGTCGCCGCGGTCGACATGTCGGTGTTCTATCCGGCGGGCAAGGTGATGGACCAGCGCGGCCGCCTGTGGGTGGCGCTGCCGTGCACGGTGTTGATGGGCTTGAGCCTGATGGCGATCCCGCTGACCGGTGGGGTGACGAGCTTCGTGCTGGTGTCGCTGCTGCTGGGCTTCGGCAACGGCATCGGCTCGGGGATCGTGATGACGCTGGGCGCCGACGCGGCGCCGGCCGGCGCGCGCACGCAGTTTCTGGGGATCTGGCGCTTCATGGCCGACATCGGATCGAGCGGCGGGCCGGTGGCGCTGTCGGTGCTGACCGCGCTGGTGTCGCTGGGCGGCGCCTCGTTTGGCGTGGGCACGCTGGGACTGGTCGCGGCCGGCGTGTTCTGGCGCTGGCTGCCGCGCCGCGCGCAGGCCTGAACGCCTGCCGCCCATGAAGCAGGCCGCGCCCCTTGCGGGAGCGCGGCCTTTGCTTTGGCGCGCAGCCGCTTACTGGGCCAGCGTCAGTTCGCCGTTCATCATGGCCGAATGGCCCGGGAAGGTGCAATAGAACTTGTACTTGGCGCCCGCGGCGAGCTTGGCGGTGTCGAGCGTGACGCTGTCTTTCTCGCCGCCGCCCAGCATCCTGGTGGCCGCGATCACGCGGGCGTCGTTTTCCTTCATGTAGTGCTTGGCGGCGCCGGCCGCCATGGCGTCGGACACGACGCCCTGCATGTCTTCGGCCTTGGACAGCACCCAGTTGTGGCCCATCACGTTGTTGGGCAGCTTGCCCGCGTGCGACAGCGTGACGGTGAACTGCTTGCATTCCTTCGGCACCGAGATGGCCTTGGTGTTGTATTGCATCTGGTCGTTGCCAGTGATCTCCACGGCGCAATCGGCCGCGAAGGCCGACGACGATGCCAGCGTGAGTGCCACGCAGGCGAGGGTTTTTCCAAGGGCCATGGTTGTTCTCCTGATGTCTGGAACGTGATGTGGGCGAGGGCCGCCCGCGTGGCCGCGCGCGCTGCGCGGCAGCGCCGGCGGCCGTCTGACCGGACACCACTGTAGAAGTTGCGGCCGCACCGCATCTTGATATTTGGCAAACGCGGCGCGGGTCGCGCCGGATATCGGACGCCTCATGCTGGTCAGAGGCGCTTGCGAGCGCCGCGGGTGGCACGGCGCGCAACGGTGCCCGCACCCGCGCGGTGCACGGCGCCGAATCCGCCTTTTGCACTGCAACGCGGCCGCCCCGCGGATCGGCGCAGATTTTCCCGCGCGGAAAACGCTTTTGGCGGCCACGAAAAGGTTGGCCGCCGGCCGCCTCCCCATACTTGCCCGACGCTCGACACCTCCCCTCTAACGCAGACGGCGCACAGAACCGGTATGGCTCGACGATCGGCAGGTCCCACGCATTGCCCCCGGCGCTCCGGCGCGGCCGCGTTGCCATGGGCCCGCGCGAGGGCGATGGCCGCCGCGCTGGCCACCGCCCTCGCCGGCGCCCTCGCAGGCATGCTGGCATGTGCGCCGGCGGCGGCGGCCCGCGTCGATGCGGAGTACGACGCGCTCATCCGCGAAGCCCGCGAGGGCAGCTACGGCCCCGCGCTGGTGATGTTGCGCCAGCGCGTGAGCTTCGATCCGCACGACGTGCGCGCCATCATCGACCTGATCGTGATCGCGGGGCGGGCCGGGCGCAGCGCCGAGGTGATCGAGGTCTATGAATCGATGGCGGTGGCCATGCCGCTGCCGGCCGAGGCGCTGGCCGTGGTCGCCCGCGCGTACCGCGACGAGAAACGCTGGAACCAGGCGCTGGCGCTGTACCGCAAGGGCGCCAAGCCCTTTCCGCACGACGATACCTTCGTGCTGGGCGAGACCATGGTGCTGGCCGACGCGGGCCAGGATGCCGAGGCCATCGCGCTGGGTCAGCGGCTGGTGGCCGCGGCGCCGCGCAATCCGGATCGCCGCCTGGCGCTCAGCTATGCCTATGCGCGCGCCCAACAGCCCTACGCCGCGCTGGAGGAGGCCGACCGGGCCTACCAGCTCACGCCGGGGCGCGCCGACGTCAAGCGGGCCTATGTGTTCGCGTTGCAGCGTGCCCGCCTGGCCGACGCGGCGCTGCGCGTGGCGCGCGCCGACCCGGAGCTGCTCACGGCGGCGCAGATGCGCCGGCTCGAGGGCGACGAGGCGGCCGAGCTGGTGCGCATCGCGGGGCTGCCGGCGCGCAACGAACAGGAGCGCAACGTGGTGGCGGATCGCGCCATCGCGCTGCTCGACGCGCAGATCGCGGCCTGGACGCCGCTCGGCACGGAGGCGGCCGGCGACGTGCTGCGCGCGCGCATGGACCGCCTGCACGCCCTGTACGTGCGCGGCCGCATGCAGGACGTGGTGACGGAGTACGAGCGGCTGCAGGCGCAGGGCGTGAACGTGCCGCGCTACGTCAACAACGACGTGGCCAACGCCTATCTCTACCTGCGCCAGCCGGAGCGCGCGGCCGCGTTGTTCGCCGAGACCGCCGCCGACCCGGCCGCCGGCAGCGACGACGCGGGCGACCGCCTCATCACGCACACGGGCCTGTTCTACGCGCTGTCGGAGGACCAACGCGCGACCCAGGCCATCGTGTCGATCGACGCGGTGCAGGACGACTTTGGGCCCTGGCTCTACTTCAAGGGCCAGGAGATGCGGATGCCGAACGATCTCCACCTGGAGGCGAGCCGTGCCGCCGCGCAGGCCCGGTTGCTGGCGGGCGACACGGAGGCGGCGCAGACGCGCTTCGACGCCTTCGTGCGCGAGGCGCCCTACAACTCGGGCCTGCGCGCGGGGCGGGCCGACGTGCTGCTGGCGCGCGAGCGCCCGCGCGAGGCCGAGCGCGAGCTGAAAATGGCCGAGACGCTGTCGCCGCGCAGCCTGGCGGTGGAGACCGGCCAGGGCCACACGGCCCTGGCGTTGCAGGAATGGCGTCAGGCCGATCTGCTTGCCGACGACGTGATCACGCGCTTTCCCGACGACCTGTCGGCGCGCCAGCTGGCGCGCGCCGTGGCCGTGCATCACAAGGCCGAGCTGCAGGTGACGGCCACGCGCGGCCTGGCCAACGACAGCGCCGTGGCGGGCGATGGCGAGACCGCGGTCGAGACGGTGCTGTATTCCGCGCCGTTTGCCGACGACTGGCGCGTGTTCGCCGGCGCCGGCTACGCCACCGGCAAGTTCGAGGAAGGCAAGGGCCGCTACCGCTGGGCCCGCACCGGCCTGCAATGGCGGGTGCGCGACGTCACGCTCGAAGGCGAGGTGTCGGCCAACAACTACGGCTTCGGCACCCGGCCGGGCCTGCGGCTGGCGGGCGCGCTGGACCTGGACGACACGTGGCAGGTCGGGGCGAGCGCGGACTGGCGCTCGCGTGCCACGCCCCTGCGCGCGCTGACCAACGACGTGTCGTCCAACAGCCTTGCGGCCTTTCTGCGCTGGCGTGCCGACGAGCGGCGCGAATGGATGCTGGTGGCGTCGCCCGCGCGTTTCTCCGATGGCAACCACCGCTACACGCTGGGCGTGCAGGGCCGCGAACGGCTCTACACCGATCCCAGGCTGACCGCCGACCTGAACCTGGACGTGTCCGCCTCGCGCAACACGCTGCGCGACACGCCGTACTTCAACCCGCGCGCCGACCTCACCATCCTGCCGAGCGTGCAGCTCACGCACCTGCTGAGCCGCCGCTACGAGTCGGTCTGGACCCAGACGGCGGCGCTCGGCGCCGGCCTCTATACGCAGCGCGACTACGGCTCGGGCGGGATCCTGACCCTGAGCTACGGCCAGCGCTGGCAGGCCAGCGACGTGTTCGCCATCGGCGCCACGGCCACCGCGATCAGCCGCCCCTACGACGGCGACCGCGAACGCGAGGTCCGCCTCGTCCTCGACCTCACCTTCCGCTTCTAGAGCCCGACCATGCGCCTCTCCTTCCTGCGTGCAATGGCCTTGTGTATCGCGGCGCTCGTGCTCAGCGCCTGCGCCAGGGATGTGCCGGTATTCGTGCCGCCGGCCGAGCGCCAGCGCGGCCACGCCGACGCGCCGTGGCCGCGCAACCAGTTCGTGGTGCTGGGCTACCACGACGTGGAGGACGAGGATCCCGACCAGCGCTTCCTGAGCGTGCGCACGGATCACCTGGTGCAGCAGTTCACCTGGCTGCGCGAGAATGGCTACCAGCCGGTCACGATCGAGCAGATACTGGCGGCCCAGCGCGGCGGGCCCGACCTGCCGCCGAAGGCCGTGCTGCTGACTTTCGACGACGGCTACCGCAGCTCGCTCACGCGCGTGCTGCCGATCCTGCGCGCGTTCGACTGGCCCGCGGTGGTGGCGCCGGTGGGCAAGTGGATGGACACGCCGGCCGACCAGCCGGTGGACTTCGGCGGCGCGCAGGTCGAGCGGGCGCGCTTTCTCGACTGGGCGGCGGTGGGCGAGCTGTCGCGCTCGGGCCTGGTGGAGATCGCGGCGCACACCGACAGCCTGCATTACGGCGTGCTTGCGAACCCGCAGGGCAACAGCCAGCCGGCGGCCGCGGTGCGCATCTACGACCAGACCACCGGCACCTACGAAACCGAGGCGGCCCACCGCGCCCGCGTGACGCGCGACGTGAGCGCGATCACACGCAAGATCGAGCGCGCCACGGGCCGTGCGCCGCGCGCCTGGGTCTGGCCGTACGGTGCGGAGAGCGGCACCGCGCTGGGCATCGCGGGCCAGCAGGGTTACGTGATGGGCATGACGCTCGAAGACGGCACGGCGCGCGCGCAGAGCCTGATGTCGACGCCGCGCCTGCTGGTTTCCAGCGATCCCACCACGCGCATCTTCGCCAACTCGGTGGTGGGCACCGAGGCGCGCCCGCTGATGCGGGTGGCGCACGTGGACATCGATTACGTCTACGATCCCGACCCGGCGCAGACCGACCGCAACCTGGGCGCGCTGGTGCAGCGGATCGTGGACATGCAGATCAACACGGTGTTCCTGCAGGCCTTCGCGGATCCGCAGGCCGACGGTCTCGCGCGCGAGCTGTATTTTCCGAATCGCTGGCTGCCGGTGCGCGCCGACCTGTTCAGCCGCGTGGCCTGGCAGCTGCGCAACCGCGCCAACGTGCAGATCTACGCCTGGCTGCCGGTGCTGAGTTTCGACCTGGACCCCGCCTTGCCGCGCGTGCAGCGCTGGAATCCGGCGACCGGCGCCGCCGAGATCGACCCGGCGCAGTACCGGCGCCTCTCGCCCTTCGATGCCGAGGCGCGGCGGCGCATCACCGAGATCTACCAGGACCTGTCGCGCCAGGCGATCTTCGACGGCATCCTGTTCCACGACGATGCGCTGCTGGGCGATTTCGAGGATGCCAGCGCGCCGGCGCTGGCGGCCTACGCGGCGGCCGGGCTGCCGGCGAGCGTGGGCGCGATCCGCGCCGATCCCGACGCGATGGCGCGCTGGACCCGCTTCAAGAGCCGCCACCTGGTGGACTTCACGCTGGCGCTGGCCGACACGGTCAGGGAGGTGCGCGGGCCGCGCATCAAGACCGCGCGCAACATCTATGCGCCGCCCATCCTCGAGCCCGCGAGCGAGGCCTGGTTCGCGCAGAACCTCGACGACTTCCTCGCCGCCTACGACTGGACCGCGCCGATGGCCATGCCCTACATGGAGGACGTGCCGGCCGGCCAGGAGGACGCCTGGCTCGATCGCATGGTCGACGAGGTCGCGCGCCGCCCGGGCGGCCTGGACCGCACGGTGTTCGAGCTGCAGACGCGCGACTGGCGCGACGAGGCGGCCGCCGACAGCGAGATCGACGCGGCCGTGATCGCGGGCTGGATGCAGCGCCTGCAACTGCGCGGCGCGCGCAACTTCGGCTACTACCCCGACGACTTCCTGCAGGACCATCCGGCACTGGAGACGATCCGGCCGGCCATCTCCGACTCCTGGTATCCCGTGCGATGACCCAACGCCTGATCGCCTTCGCCATCCTGTGCCTCGTGACCGGCCTGCCGCTCGGGCTCATGCTGGTGCTCACCAGCGAGGTGCTGCTGGACTTCGTGTTCTTCTATCCCATGCTGATGTCGGTGATCTGGATGACCGGCGGCCTCTATTTCTGGCTGCAATGGGAGCGCCATTGGCCGGTAGGGCCGGGCGTGCCGCCGCCGCGCCTGCCGGGCGAGCCGCTGGTCACTATCCTGGTCCCGTGCTTCAACGAGGCGGCCCACGGCCGCGACACGCTGCGCGCGGCGCTGGCGCAGCGCTATCCGCACATCGAGGTGATCGCGATCAACGACGGCTCCACCGACGGCACCGCGCAGATGCTCGACGAGATGGTGCTGGAGGACGAGCGCCTGCGCGTCATCCACCTGGCCACGAACCAGGGCAAGGCGATGGCGCTGCGGGTGGGTGCGCTGGCCGCGCACAGCGAGTACCTGGTCTGCATCGACGGCGACGCCTTGCTCGACCCGGACGCGGTGGTGCACCTGGTGCGCCCGCTGGTGCTGCATCCGCGCGTGGGCGCGGTGACCGGCAATCCGCGCGTGCGCACGCGCTCCACGCTGGTGGGCCGCATCCAGGTCGGCGAGTTCTCGTCCATCATCGGCCTGATCAAGCGCACGCAGCGCGTGTATGGCCAGGTGTTTACGGTGTCGGGCGTAGTGGCGGCGTTTCGCCGGACCGCGCTCGACCGGGTGGGCTACTGGAGCCTGGACATGATCACCGAAGACATCGACATCAGCTGGAAGCTGCAGCGCGATCACTGGTCGGTGTTCTACGAGCCGCGCGGCCTGTGCTGGATCCTGATGCCCGAGACCCTGGCCGGGCTGTGGCGGCAGCGCCTGCGCTGGGCGCAGGGCGGGGCGGAGGTGTTCCTGAAGAACATGACGGGCATCTGGCGCTGGGAGTACCGGCGCATGTGGCCGATGATGGCGGAGTTCTGCCTGTCGACGGTGTGGGCCTTCGCCTTCGCCATCTTCGCGCTGCTCGGCCTGATCGGGCTTGTGCTGCCGCTGCCGCCCGCCCTGCACGTGGCGAACTTCGTGCCGCCGGCCTTCACCGGCATGGTGCTCGCGATCGTGTGTCTGATGCAGTTCGGCATCAGCGTGCTGGTCGACCGGCGTTACGAGCCGGGGCTGGCGCGCGCGATGTTCTGGGTCATCTGGTATCCGTTCGCCTATTGGATGATCAGTCTGTTCACCACCCTGGTCAGTTTCCCCAAAGTCATGCTGATGGTCCGGCGGCGCCGTGCGCGCTGGGTGAGCCCGGACCGCGGCATCAAGGCGCCCACACCATGATTCTGCGTACCCAGCGTTCCCGTCTCGGCCAATCCGTCGACATGATCCTCACCGCGCTCGCCTGGGCCGGCTTCTTCTACCTGATCGGCGCCGGCATCCTGGCGGTGCTGCATGCCGGCAGGCTGGGCATCTCGCCGTGGCTGCGGTTGCTGCCCTCGCTCGACACGCTGGCGGCCTACGCGGCCGCCGCCATGCTGATGGCCTCGATCCTGGTGTGCTGGGCCCGCTACAACCGCGCGCGCTTCAGCGGCCTGGACCGGCGCCGCCATCGCGGCGCGCACCTGGACCTGCGCCGCATCCTGTCGTTCTGCGACTCGCCCAAGAGCCTGGTGCGGCTGCAGGAGTCACGCAGCGCGACCGTCCACTTCGATGCGCATGGACTGATCGTGGACGTGGAGCATCCGGTGCCGCGGCTCACCGTGGTGGCCGACGCGGCCTGAGCGCATCGCGGGCGCAGGCGTGCCGGCGCCGCCGGCCAGGTGCCGCGCCGTGCGGCATCTCCCTGCGATGACCCCGAACGGGATGCGCCGGCCGCCGGAGCTTCACGCCGGCGCCGCGGCGGCGTCTTCCGGGCCGGCCTGGGATTGCCAGTAGACCAGGCCGCGTTCGTCGATCATGCCCCAATGGCCGGTGCGATAGGCCGGCCGGCCGCGGTGCTGGAACAGCCGCATGCGGTTGATCTCGGGCGCGTTGATGTAGCCGCGCATCACGGTGGGGCCGGCCACGCAGATCTCGCCATTGCGCAGGAACACTTCGCCGCAGGAGCGCGCGTGGCCCAGCGTGTAGGTGTTGGCGAGCGGATCGTGCATCGAGGCGTCGATCTCGCTCCACGTGGCCGCGCCCGTGACCTCGACGCGGTCGTAGTTGCGGATGATGCGCGCCGCCGGAAAGCGCTGGCGCAGCGCGAGGAAATGCGGCGGCGTGATGGGCTCGGCGCCCAGGATCAGCGTGTGCAGGGCCGGCAGGCGCCGGCCGTCGAAATCCGGATCCAGCAGTTGCTGGCGCAGAAACGCGGGCTTGGCCACCAGCACGCTCACGCCGTGGCGCGCCAGGTGCTCGGCATAGGAACCCGATTGCGGCTCGTCGGCGGCCGGGCGCAGCACCAGCGTGCCGCCGGTCGCCATGGGCCCGAGCAGGTCCAGGATCGCGCGGCCGCACATGAAGGAGGCCGGCCCCATGAACACCGGCGCCGCACCCAGCCCGGCCTGGCGCCGCAGCCATTTGGCCTGCGCCGAGATGCTCTCGCGCCCGATCTGCGCACCCAGCGGCTCGTGGCCGCCCGCGGCCGAGAACATGATGCAGGCGAGCCGCCGCTCCGTGAGCGTGCGCGCGCCCGCCGGACCCACGATGAAGCGGTCGGTCGCCGTGTCGTAGATCAGCGAGGCGCAGGCGTGGTCGACGATGCGGCGGATCCGGTCGACGTTGTCGCGGCTGTCGGCCGGCACATACGGCACGCCCAGCACCAGGCAACCCAGCATGGCGGTGACGATGGCCGGCTCGTTGTGGCCGAGGATCACCAGCGCGTGTTCGGTGCGCGCGCCGGCGCCCAGCGCCCGCTGGATCCAGCTGCGGGTCTGCGCGTGCAGCGTCTGCCAGCTCAACGCGCCGCCGGCGTGAACGATGGCGGCGGCCTGCGGGGCGTGGCGCAGATGGCCGAACGTGCCGTTCTCGAAGTCGAAGTGCATGGGCCGTCGTCCAGGGTTGTCAGCGTTCCGATGACGCGTACCGGCCGCCACCGGCCAGGCGGGCGGTGTCAGCCCATGGCCTGCGTGCCCCGGTCCCAGCGCGGCGTCTCGGGCGCCGGGTCCGCCATGACCTGCAGCAGCGCGCAGTTGCGGCCTTCCTGCTTGGCGGAGTAGAGGATGGCATCGGCCGCGGCGTAGATCTGTTTGGCGTCCAGCCCGTGGGCGGCCGGGGCGGGGTGCCAGGCGATGCCGAAGCTGGCGGAGAGCAGCTTGTTGCGGGTGCCGGGATGCGCGATGCGCAGCGTGTCGATGGCCTGCTGGAAGGTCTGGGTGCGGCCGAGGGCCTCCTCCGGCGTGGCGGCGCGGAACAGCACGCCGAACTCGTCGCCGCCGAAGCGGAACAGCCGGTCGGAGCCGCAGCGCAGCATGTTCGACACCGCGCAGCTCACCGCCTGCAGCGCCATGTCGCCGCGCGGATGGCCGTAGGCATCGTTGTAGGCCTTGAAGTGGTCGATGTCGAACAGGCACAGCGCGATCGCGCCGGTGCGGGCGTGGGGCGTGCCGCTCAGGTGCACGAGCTGGGCGTAGCTGGTGGAGTAGTGGCGCCGGTTGAAGGCGCAGGTCAGCTCGTCGGTGATGCTCAGGTGGCGCAGCCGCCGGTTCTGGAACTCGAGCTGGCGGATGCGCGCCATCATGTCGGAGGCCGCCGCGTCGCCGCCCGGCCGCGCCGCCGGGTCGGCCTCGGGAATGCCGTGCATCAGGGCGCGCAGGCCGCCCGGGGTGAGCAGCACATCCTGGTTGGTCAGCGAAAAGAAGGGTTCGTGTCGCGGGTGAATGTCTTTCATGGTTTCCCTACGGGCCTGATAAAAGAACTCAAGACGTTGCGAACCTTCCGCCGTGCAACGCCAGCGTCATGGCATGACAGCGCGCCACGATGCGAGTGTTGCGTCCGGGTGCCATGCCCCCCTTTTCGTGAAGGGAAAAACGCTTTGCGTGGGCGAAGTTTTTGTCCTGAAACTGCGAGCCTGCCGCGCCACGGCGCGATCAGGCCGGCTGCAGGCCGTGCAGGGCCAGCGTTTCGAGCCGGTGCAGGTCGAGCGAGAACACGGCCTTGCGCACCTCGGCATAGAAGTCCTCGAAGCCGGGGTGCAGCGCCACGGTGCGGGGCAGCCAGTCCTCGATCTCGCTGAACAGGCCATCGCGCGCCAGCATCGCGAGCTCGAGCCGGGCCGGCGCGGGTGGCACGTCGAGCCACTGGCCGGTCGGGAACAGGGCCGAGACCGCCGTCTCGCGCGGGGCCAGCGTGGGCATCGTCAGGCGCGCCCCGTCGAGCTCGGCGGCCTCGATCTCGAACGAGAAGGTGCTGCCCGCGTCGGGCGCGCTGCGCACCCGGAGTCCGCCGCCCATCTGTTCGACGATGCGCTGGGCGATGAACAGGCCGAGCCCCACGCCGCAGCCGCGGCGTTCGAGCTGCACGAACGCATCGAAGATGCACTCCTGCTGCGTCAGGGTCATGCCCATGCCGCTGTCTTCCACGCTGAAACCCAGGTGCCAGAGGGCGTGCTGCGCGTCGCGCCTGGCGCTGACGCGCAGCACGATCGTGCCCTGCGAGGTGAACTTGGCCGCGTTCGACAACAGGTTCAGCAGCACCTGCTGCAGGCGATGGCCGTCGAGCCGCACGCTGGCGGGGAGCGCCGCGGGCGGCAGGTACGAGAACCGGTTGCCGGTGGTGCTCGCCAGCACGCTGGCATAGGGCATCAGCTCCTCGAGCAGCTCGCGCAGCGAGGTCGGCCCCGGCGCCACGTGCAGCGGCTGCAGTTCGGCCTTGGCATAGTCCAGCACCTCCTCGACCAGCGCCAGCTGGAACGCGACCGAGCGTTCGATCGCGTCCAGGTGCTCGGGCTTGGGCGCCTGCGGGCTTGCGCGCAACAGCCGCACGTAGCCCTGGATGGTCGCGAGCGGCGCGCGCAGGTCGTGGCCCACATAGCTCAGGGTCTCGATCTTCTGCCGGTTGCGGCTCTCGTCCGGCGCAGGGGTGGGCACCGGCGTGGGCACCGGCGCGGGCACCGGCGCGGGCACCGGCGCGGGCCGCTCACCCGCGTCCTGGCGGATGCGGCGGAACCACAGCGTGAGCAGGGTGAGATTGACGACCGCGCTCAGCAGCCGTGCCGCCAGCGTGTCGCCGAACGTCCAGCCCTGGCCCGCGCCGACCCCGGCCAGCACGCTCGCGTCCAGGCGTTGCAACAGGTTGAACAGCGCCGCGAAGGCGGTCGCGCTCAGGAGCCCGGCCAGCGGACTCGAATGGCGCAGCCGCAGATACACCACGAAGAAACAGCCGCACGCCAGGATGGTGGCGAGCAGGCCGCATTGGCCGAACCTGTCGGGCAGCCACCAGGCGGTGACATTCATCGCCACCAGCGCCACGGTGGCGAGCGTGAGCTGTGGCACGTTCGGGACGCTGTGCGGCTCGCGCCGCGCCAGGCTGCGGACCAGGCCCGCGAGGCTGAGCACGAGCAGCGCGCCGGCCGCGGGCTCCGCATAGGCATAGCGCGGATCCAGGGCCGGCAGCAGGTCGGCCACGCTCTCCTGGCCCATCGTGAACTGGAACAGCGCGGCCGCGAGCGCGGCCAGCGCCAGCCACGCGAAGGGGCCGTTGCGCAGCTGGACGAAGGTCACGCAGGCGCCGCACGCCAGCGCCGCGAACGCGCCGCTCAGCGCGCCCTGCAGCATCAGCGGCAGGATGTCGATCTCGTTGAGCGCGGGCGCCGCCACATAGTCGACCATGTGCAGCGCCGTGAAGGCGGAGGCGGCGTTCATCCCGCCCTCGGCGGCCATGGCGTCGGGCGGCATGCGTCACCCCGGCTGCGAGGCATCGGACGTGCAGGGCTCGGCATCGTCCGCGCCGGCGGGGTCGCTCAGCGTCGCGCGGAATTCCGATGGGGTCTGCCCGACCTTCTTGCGAAAGGCGGTGGCGAAGTTCGCGGCGGTGGAAAAGCCGGTCTCTGCCGCGATGTCCGTGATGCTCAGCCGCGTGTCGGTCAACAGTTGCTGGGCGCGGTCCAGGCGCGCGTCGCGCAGGTGTTCGAACACCGTCTTGCCGAGCTGCCGGCGGAACGCGAGCGAGAGCTTTTTTTCGTAGGTGCCGACCTTGCGCGCGAGCTCCGGCAGCGTCGGCGGCGAGGCCAGGCACTGCGACAGATAGTGCGTGGCGGCGTTGACGATGACCTGTTCGGCGGTGAGCCGCGGCCGCGTGGCGGGTATGGCGGTGTCGCGCCGCTGGGCCGCGCGCTTGAGGTGGATCTGGATGCGCGCCAGCACTTCGGCCGGCGCGAAAGGCTTGAGGATGAAGTCCACGCCGCCGTTCTGCAGGCCGCTGAGCCGTTCTTCGAGGCTGCGGCTGGCCGACAGGAAAATGATCGGGATGTGCGCCGTCACCGGATCGTGCTGCAGCAGGCGGCACGCGGCAAAGCCGTCGGTGTGCGGCATGCGCAGATCCATGAGGATGAGATCGGGCGAGATGGCGGCGGCCCGCTTGTAGCCCTGGGTGCCGTCGAAAGCCAGCGCGATGCGGAAGTTCGCGCCACGGAGCAGTTCGATCAGGAGTCGCAGTTCGTCGGGATTGTCATCGACCAACAGTACGTGGTTGCGATGAGCACTTGCACGTAACATCGTTCGGAATCCTTGATCTTCACATTTTTGAACGCCTGATTTTCAGTCAGTCACATCATAGGCCTGCCGCGCAGCGCGTGTGCGCCAATAGCGGCTAGTCCATCTGGACTGCATCCAAATCACAACAATGGTCCAAACGCATGATTGCCAGCGTGATCTGCGTGCAGGTGCAGCATGCTGGCGGATCGTGCCGGCGCCGCGTGAAAGTAATATTGCGCGCGCCATTTGCCGTGTTGCCGCATATGTCCGCCGGCCCCGTTTCGCAGCACGAAACGCGCATGGCCGCGTGGCCGCCAGGGCGTGACGCGCGCGGCGGGCAGCGCCACCCGGGCGCGCGCATGCCAGCGCGTGGCCCGGCGCGGCCCGCGCGCGTATCGACGCTGGCCCGCCAGACAGGGGCGCGCGCAAAGGACGCCGGCGGGTCACCGGGGGCGACCTGGCGAGCGCGTTGCCGGCGTTTCGAGAGACGGAACGGCAGGGGGTGCCGGGGCTGTGGATCCTGGCAGCGCGGGCGGGCAGATGCTGCAATATTTGCGGATATCCGTTGCAAACATTTCAAGGCTGAAGCGTGGTGCAAGTGCGGCAAGGACTCCCGTGAGCGGGCCAGCCGGGCTTAAGTTTTGCGCTGCGCGTGCCGTATTGAGGGACGACGCGCAGGCATGGGCCCGGGCGCAAAGGGAGTGAGCGATGACGTCTGGCGTAGCGGGATCCAGCGGTTTCTGGCGCAATGGCCCCTCGACCGACATGCGCGCGGGCCGCGAGGGCGACGCGGCCCCGGCGGTGACGGCGGCATCCGGGGAGGCGCCCGCCGCCTCGTTCCGCGTGACGTTGAGCGACGACGCCTGGGACCGGCTGTACGAGCGCAAGCAGGCGCTCGACCGCCTGGCGAGCGCGCCGCAGCAGACCGACAAGGATCTGGCGCGGGCCCGCGTCGAAGAGATCAAGAAGCGCATCGAGAGCCTGAAGAAGCTCGTCATGTTCATGAGCCCGTCCGCGGCCAAGGGCGTGATGAACGAGATCCGCCAGCTCGCGGGCCAGTTGGCCGATGCGGCCGCCACGCTCAAGGCGGGCGGCGGCGGATCGGCCCAGGCGGGCGGCACGGTGATCCCGATCAACGTGGCGGTGTCCGCCGAAGGCGCCGCCGATGCGGCGACGGCGGGTGGCGCGGCCACGGCGGGCAACGCGTCGGTCGATGCGTCGGCGGAGGCGTCGGCGAGCGAGCCGGCGGCGGCCGCCGCGGCACCGGCCGCCGCCGCACCGGTCGCCGCCGCCTCGGCCGCCGCGGCCTATGCCGCGCAGCATGCCGCGGGTCACGCCGGTGAGGCAGGCGCGGACGCCAGCGCGGCCGAGGAACCGGATGCGGGCGCAACCGACGCGCAGGCCGACGACGCGGCCGCGCAGGCGGCCACGACGCAGCGCCAGGACGAGGCGCGGCAGCGCGACGACGACGCGAAGGCCCTGCGCGAGGCGGTCCGCGCGCTCAAGGCGCTGTTGGCGATGGTGCAGGCCAAGCTGCGCGACGCCGATGCCCAATCGCGTCGCGATGCCGACGACGCGCATGCACTGCTGCAACAGGCTGCGCGCGCAACCGAAGGGGGCGCCGCCTTGTCGCTGGTCACGGCGCCGACCGTCGACGTGCCGGCCGCGGCGCCGTCCGTGTCCGCCGCGTGAGGCTCGCCTGGCGCAGCCGCCGGGCATGAGCGCGGCGCGCATGCAATGAAAAGGGCCGGTGCAGACCGGCCCTTTTCATGCTCGCCAGCGCAGGCGTAGGCGGCGCCGCGGCCCGCTCAGAAGTCGGCGCTGAGCGAGAGCAGCACCGTGAGCGGCGCGCCCATCGACAGGCCTTCGCGCGCGGCCGATTGCCAGTAGTTCTTGTTGAACACGTTTTCCACCGTGGCGCGCAGCACCATCGGCGTGCCGTTGGCCTTGAAGGCGTAGCGCGCGCCCAGGTCCCAGCGCGTCCAGCCCGGGATGGTCTGGGTGTTGGCCGCATCCACGTACTGCTGCGTGGTGCGCAGCATGCGCACCGACAGGGTCAGCCCGTCGACGAACGGCGTGTCCCACTCCGCCGCCGCGTTGAACTGATAGCGCGGCACGGCCGGCGCATGATTGCCGTCGTTCACGCCGCCTTCGGTGCGGGTGAGCCGCCCGTTGGTGTACGCCACGCCGCCCAATAGCCGCACGCCGCGCGCGAGCTCGCCCTGGCCGAGCAGCTCCAGGCCGCGATTGCGCTGGCGACCGTCGGCCACGTAGCGCAGGCTGTCCGGATCGAGGAAGGCGCTGGGCTGGTCGATCTGGAAGGCGCTCAGCGTCACCGCATAGCGGCCGAAGTCGTACTTGGCGCCGACCTCCATCTGGCGCGACACGTCCGGCGCGAAGGTCTCGCCTTCGTTGAGCGTGCCGGCCGGCGCCGTGGCGCCCTGGCTCAGGCCTTCGATGTAGTTGCCGTAGAGCGACAGCTGCTGCGTGGGGCGCAGCGTCAGCGCGAAGGCGGGCGTGAGCTTGGACTTGCCATAGTCGGAGGCGCGGGTGCCGTCCGCCGCGTTGTAGTTGATCGACTGCACGCGCTGGTTGCGCAGGCCGGCGATCAGCTGCACGCGATCGTCGAGCATCGACACCGTGTCCGCCAGCGCCACGCTGTAGAGGCGCGTGCCGCTGGTGCGCGGCAGGTCGGTGGGGCGGGCCAGGTCGGCCGGCTCGTACAGATTGCTGAAGACGGTGGTCGAACGGATGCGCTTGGACGAATACTGCACATCGAGGAAGCTGGCGCTGAGCGTGGGCTCGTGGCGCAGCGGTCCCGTGTCGAAGCGGCCGCGCACGCCGACCTCGCCGGTCTTGCTGAGCAGGGCCTCGTTCAGGCGCGCCGGCACCGCGCCGATGTTGCCGTCGCCGTCGAGCATCAGCCAGCTGGTCTGCAGGCTGGCGAAGTCATGCTTGCGCGCGCCGAGCGCGCCGTACACCGTCCAGTCGGCGCTCACGTCGTACTCCGCCCGCACGTCGCCCGACCACTCCTTGGTGCGCCAGTACGTCCATGAGGGGAAGAAGTTCTTGCGCGCGTCCGGTGCGCGCGGGATGTCGATGCCGGTGCCCGGCGGGAACAGCAGGCCGCTGCGCGCGCTGGTGTCGCGATACTGATAGTTGACGTCGCCCTCGATGCGAAAGCGATCGGCGCGGTAGTCCAGGCCCAGCGATACGGCGCCCAGTTCTTCCCTGGCGCCGCTGATGCCGAGCTTGCCATCGCTGCCCGCCACGTTCAGACGCACGCCGAACTCGTTGGCGTCGCCGTAGCGGCGCGCCAGGTCGGCATGCGCGCCGAACTGGCTGTCGCCGATGTACGAGAGCGTCATCCGGTTGAGCGGCTCGTCGCCTGCGCGCTTGGGCACAAGGTTGATCGAGCCGCCCACCGACCCATAGGGCGCCATGCCGTTGAGCAGCGCGTTCGGGCCGCGCAGCACTTCCACGCGTTCGATGCCGACGAGCGAGGTGGCGTTGCGCGGCGAGACGCCATACAGGCCGTTGTAGGCCACGTCATAGTTGAAGAGCGTGAAGCCGCGGATGTTGAACTCGTCGCGGCCCGCGCCGCGCGAATACGTGTTGCGCACCGACGGATCATTGACCAGCACGTCGCCGATGTTCTGCGCCTGCTGGTCTTCGATCAGCTTGGACGTGTATTGCGTCACGCTGAACGGCGTGTCCAGGTTGCTGCGCTCGCCGAGCAGGCCGATCCGCCCGCCGGTCGCGGTCTGGCCGCCGGCGTAGACAGGCGGCAGCGCGTCGGCGAACGCGTTGGCGCTCACCGTGACCGTCTCCAGCTCGGTCGCGCCGCCCTGCGGCAGCGGGCTCAGGCGGTATTGATTGGCACGCTCCGCTGTCGCGCGCAGACCGGTGCCGGCCAGGGCCGCCGCCAGCGCATCGTGGCGCGTGTGGCTGCCGCGCACGCCGCCGCTCTGGCGTCCCGCGACCAGCTCCGGCGTGGCCGCCAGCAACAGCCCGGTCTGGCTCGCCAGCTGGGCCAGCACCTGGTTGAGCGGGCCGGCCGGGATGTCGAACTGCTGCACCTGCGTGGCGCTGCTGGCGCCCGCGCCCTGTGCCCGGGCGGCGGGGCCCCAGGCGGCAAGCAGCGCCGCGGACACGGCCAGCGGCAGGGCCAGGTGGCGCAGACGGTGCTGCGCGGGGACGGACGGCGTGGCGCCGGACGAAGAATGAGCGGACATGACGAACCTGTGCGTGCGAGGGATGAGGTGGCGAGTCCCGCTCGCGGACGGCGGTGGGCCGGTGCGACGGGACGCTCTGCCTGCCTGATCGAACGAGGCCGCCAAAGCCGGAACCACCGTTACAACTTTCCTGCCGCGGCGCCCCGATCCGCCCTCACGAGGCGCGAGCGTAGCGCATCCGCGCGGGCGGGGCGGCATGCCGGTGCCGGGTTCGCCGACCCGCGCTGGCGGGGCAAATGGAACGATCCCGGCCCGTTTGCCACCTATGGAAGGTCTTCATCCGGATTTCGCCATGTCTCTGCGCCGCACCACGCTCTGCCTCAGCCTCGCCGCCGCCTACGGGCTGGCCGCGCCGTTGCAGGCCCATGCGGGCGGCGCGGGAGGCAACGGCGATCCGCTGTTCCAGGGCGTCGGCGGCGCGAACGCTTCGCCCGGCGCGGGCTACGGTGACGGCGGCAACGCCGGGCAGGCGGGCACCGGCTGGTTCGCGACCGGTGGCAACGGCGGCAATGGCTCGGCCGGCGTATCGGGCACCCACACGAACGGCGACGGCGGCGCCGGCCTGCTGTACCGGCTCGGGCCCTACACCACCATCGGCAGCGGCACGATCGAGAGCGGCGGCGGGGGCGGCGGCGGCGGCAGCATCGTCCTGACCGGCGGCGCCAAGGGCACCGCCATCGGCGGCAATGGCGCCGTGTCGCTGGTGCTCACGGGCGCGGGCGGGGAGGGCAGGACCTCGATCAACGCCGCCACCCTGATCGGCGGCGGTGGCGGTGGCGGGGGCAGCGTCGTCCAGGACGAGATCATGACGGCCGGCCGGCCGGACACCTGGCGCGCCCGAGGCGGCGACGGCGCCGCGGCGGTGCAATGGCTCAACGGGCAGGCCTCCTTCCTCAACACCGGCGCGCTCTGGGGCGGGGCGGGCGGCGGCGGCGGCGCGGTGGGCGAACGCTACGACGTCAACTGGGGCTTCGTCGGCGACGGCGGCAATGGCGGGTCCGGGCTGGTGATGTCCGGCACCCAGCAGCGCTTCATCAACCAGGGCGCGGTCTATGGCGGCAATGCCGGGGCCGGCTTCACGAGCGGCGTCGCGGGCCGTGCGGTGCAGCTCGATGGCAGCCAATCCGAGATCGTGCAGGCGGGCCGCATGGAAGCGGGCCGCGACGCCTACGGCAACTACCAGGACGCCGTCGTGATCGCGGGCAACGACAACACGCTGACCCTGGTCGAGAACTCGATCACCATCGGCAATGTGCGCTACACCGGCACGAACAACTGGCTGCGCATCGGCGGCGGCAGCACCGCCGCCGTGGTGCTCAACGGCAATCTGGCGCTGGGCGCCGGCAACACCTACAGCGTGCGCGCCGCGCCCAATGCGGCCGATCGGCTGGTCGTGACGGGCGGCGCCAACCTCGCCGGCGCCGCTTTCTACCTCGAGGCCGCACCCGGGGCCTACACCGAGCGCTACAGCCAGGTCGTGCTGCGCGCCGACGGCACCTTCAACCAGACGCGCTTCGCCAGCGCCTCGACCAATCTGGCCTACCTCAGCTTCGACCTGGTGTATTCGGGCGACGACCGGGAGCTGTTGCTCAACCTCGGCCGCACCGTCATCCCCGAGGAAGGCAGGGCCGTGCGCTTCGCCGACCTGGTCGCCGGCCGCAACGCGCAGGCCGTGGCCGACGCCGCCGAGACGCTGGGCGCGGGCAACGCGGTCTACGACGCGGCCATCAACCTGCCCACCGGCGCGCCGCAGGGCTTCTTTTCCGCGCTGTCCGGCGAAGCCCACGCCGGCGTGAGCGCCGGCCTGGCCAACCTGGCCGGCACGGTGAGCGCGGTGCCGCTCGATCACCTGCGCGGCAATCTCGGCGCCGGCATGGCGGCCGGCGCGCCGACCGCCGCGGCGGGCACGAGCGACGCGGCGCCGTCGGCGGCCAGCCTGCCGTCGTCCCTGGCCCGGCCCGCCTGGGCCCAGGTGGTGGGCAACTGGCAGCGCTTCGGCGCCACCGGCGACACGCAGGCCATGCGCCAGCACACGGGCGGCGTCTTCGTCGGCGCCGACCACGCCCTGGGCGACGGCTGGCGCCTGGGCGGGGCCCTGGGCTACACCGATTCGAAGCTGACGGTCGACAGCCTCGCGAGCCGCGCCGACGTCTCCAGCTACAGCGCGATCGCGTACGGCGGCAAGGCGGTCGCGCTCGGCGCCGGCACGCTCAAGCTGATGGCGGGCGCCTCCTACACCTGGCACGACATCGGCACCGAGCGCCGCGTCGATGCCGGCGGCCTGAACCAGCAGCTCGACGCCGACTACGGCGCCAGCACCACCCAGCTGTTCGGCGAGGCGGGCTATGCCTTCGGCGCGGCGCGCGGCCTGACGCTCGAACCCTATCTCGGCCTGGGCTGGGCGATGCAGCGCACGCGCGGCTTCGCCGAATCGGGCGGCAGCGCGGCGCTGTCGGGCGAGGCGGTGCACAACAACACGCGCAAGGCCACGCTGGGCCTGCGCGCCCGCCAGGAAGTGAACTGGGGCGGCACCGCCGCGGCCCTGAGCGCGGGGCTGGGCTGGCGCCACGCGTTCGGCGACATCCGGCCCGAGAGCCGGCTGGCCTTCGATGCCGGCGAGTCCTTCACCGTCACTGGCGCGCCGATCGCGCGCAACGCGGCGTTGGTGGAGCTGGGCGTCGAGGCGCAGGTGTCGCGCGGCGCCTCGCTGGGGCTGTCGTACGCCGGCCAGTTCGGCGGCGGCAACCGCGACCAGACGGCCTCGGCCACGGTGCGCTGGCGCTTCTGAGGCGGCGTCGCGGGCGGCTCGGGACAGCGGCGCGTTCAGTCGCGTTTTCGTGCTTTCCGGCGCCGGTCGTGCACGCGCCACCCGCGTCCGGGTCGGCTGCCGCCCGGCGGCGCCCGTGCGCCGGGCCGCGCGGACCCATCGGGTATCATTGCGCCAGCAAAAAACACCGGCACGGCGTCGGGCGCCTGCGCGCATCGCCTGCCGTTTCGCGTCCTGCCGCCATGCCGTCCGGCCCGCCACCGGCAGGTCTGGGCGCCGCCCCGTTTCCTCCGATACCCACCTCGCATGCCCCTCATTGAATTCACGCTCGCCGAAGGCAGCCCCTATATCGAAGTCAATCAGCTCCTGAAGGCCACCGGCGTCTGCGACAGCGGCGGGGCGGGCAAGGCGCTGGTCGCCGAAGGGCACGTCAGCGTGGGCGGCGCGGTCGAAACGCGCAAGACCGCCAAGATCCGTGCCGGCCAGATCGTCGATTGCGGTGACGTGCGCATCGTGGTGCGCGCCGCTGCCGACGTCGCCGACGACTGATCTCCCTCACGCCTCACGCTGCGAGCCGCCATGAAACTCAAGATGTCCAAGAATTCCATCTTCGCCGTGCTGCTGCGTTCGCCGTGGTGGATGAGCGCCGGGGTGGCCGTGCTGCTGAGCGCGGGCGGCTTTGCCGCCCTGCCCAAGGACCTGGCGCCGATGGGGGTGTTCGCGGCGGTGCCTTTCGCGGTGATCTCGCTGATCGCGCTCTACCGCCAGTTCAAGCGGCCGTCGGATGCGCGCGTGCTGGCGGTGGCCGAAGCCACGGCCAATATGCCGTGGAACGAGTTCGTGAAGATCATCGAGGCGGGCTTCCAGCGCGACGGCTGTCAGGTCGAACGGCTCAACCTGCCCGGCGCCGATCTGGCCCTGACCAAGGACGGCAACGTGGCCATCGTCAGCGCCAAGCGCTGGAAGGCCGCACGCGTGGGCGTCGAACCGCTGCGCGAACTGCAGGCGGTGCGCGAGAAGCGCGGCGCGCACGAGGCCATCTTCATCGCGCTCGGGGATGTCTCCGACAACGCGTGGCAGTATGCCCGCGCGCAGGACGTGGCGCTGATGGCCGCGCCCGAGCTGGCCAAATTGTTGCGCGATCAACGGTTCGCGCAGTAAGCGTTCTGCTATGGTCTCGTCTTCCCGCCCATCCGGCGGCGAGACGCGGCGCACGGCGGTGGCCGCGCCGCCCTCCCTACGGATCCTCCCGCCATGTCGCTGCTATCGATACCCAGCCCCGCCCAGACCCAGCCTTACGCGGTGGGCCAGCTGTGGCAATACCATGCCCGGCCCGGCGAATCGGCGTCGCGGGTGCTGATCAACCTGATCGAGACCGCGCCCCTCCTGGGCCACATCTTCCACATCAGCGTGCTCGACGTGGCCGTCCGGAACCCGCGCAGCGCCAGCGGCCTCACCGACGAGCTGCCGCATTTTCCGGTGTCCGAAGAAACCCTGCAGAAGAGCCTGACGCAGCTCGACGGCACGCGCGAGCCGCTGGCGGATCATCGCGAGGGCTATCGGGTCTGGCGCGAGGCGTTCGACAAGCAGGAGGCGGGGGTCTTCACGCTGTCCGTCGCCGAGATCGTCGATCTCATCGAGCGCGCGGCGAATCAATAGGCGCCGACGGCCGCGGCTCACGCGCGCGGTTTCCCGGCGTCCGGCGGCGGCGCCACCGCGGCGGGCGGCATGCCCAGTTCCGCCTTGAGGCTGGCGGCCAGGCTGCTCCAGGTCTTTGCGTTGCTGCCCTGCGTGCGCGCATACCAGCGGCGCGCGACCGCCTCGCCCATCTCCGCGGGCAGGCACAGGTTCTCGGCCCAGGCGCCGCCCATGCCGCGGGCCTGGCCCAGCGTCACGATCAAGCGATCTCCGTCCTTCACGTCCGTCTCCCACCCAACGCACGGACGCCACCGGGTCGCACGGCGGGAACCGGGCGGACGGTGCCCGCGTCGCTGCCCCCGTGGCACCGTCGCCGCGCGGTCCGGGCCGCCTGGCCGGCAGCGTCCTGCCCCGGGCCATTCGCGTGCGTCACCACGGCGCCAGCATGAGGATGGCCCCGATCGCGACGATCGTGGCGACGACGTACAACAAGAAGTTGCGATTCCGCAAAATGCTGCCCTCCGGATGCTGCGCGCAAGGCGCGAGACCGTTGCGTCCGCAACCGGCGCTCCCGGATACAACTACGCTGGGTGCGGCGTTGTCCTCAGGCCTGTGCGACGCCGAACCCGGGCCAGGCGCACCCGCCGGATCGCGCCGGCCTCCGTACTCTGCCTCTCCGTGGCGGCCGCGCACAAACGACGAGGGCCGCGCTTGCGCGCGGCCCTGCGGGCATCGGGGCGGGCGCCTTACTTCTTGTCGACCGCCTGGTGCAGGGTCTTGGCCATGTCCAGATGCTGCTTCAGCGCCGGCAGGGTGTCGGCAGCGAACTTCTTCACGTCCGCGTCCTTGGCCTCCTTGCTGGCCTTCTCGAACAGCTTGACGGCATCTTCGTGCGCCGACACGCCGATCTCTTCGGCATAGGCCTTGTCGAAGCCGTCGTCGCGCATGCCCAGCGTCTTCAGGCGGGCCTGCTGCATCATCGAGGGGCCGGTGGGCGGCTCGTAGCCCTTGCTCTTGGCGAGCGTGGCGAGCTGCTGGCCGACCTTGCCGTGGTCGTCGATCATCTTCTGCGCGAAGGTCTTCACGTCCTGGCTATGCGCCTTTTCGAGCGCCAGCTTGCTGCCCTCGATCTCCAGGTGGCCGGACTGGGCCGCGTTCTCGAGAAAGTCGCGATCGGCGCTGTCGAGCTTGGCATCGGCCGCCTTGGGCGTGGCCGCGGCGGGCGCGTTCGGGCTGGCCGAACCGGTCTGTGCCTGCGCGGCGAGCGGCAGCGAAAGGGCGAGGGCGGCGCCGAGCGCGAGACGGGTGAAGGTCGATTTCATGAGTGCTCCTTGGTAGGCATGAGGCATCAGGGGAAAACAGGGTGGCGCGATCAGGCCAGGTCCGGCGCCTTGTCGGGCGACACGGGGCGACCGTAGGCGTCGCGATCGGGCGCGGTCTTGTTGCCGCCCGCCGGGTAACCGGAGTTCGAGTCGGGGTCGGGGTTGTGCTGCGTCGCGGGATCGATGTCCTTGACCTTCGCGGGCAGATGTTCGGTCTGTCCTTCGGGTTGATGCGGCATGAGAGTCTCCTGCGGTGAATGTCCGGGCTGTTCAGCAATTTGCGCTCCCGAGGCCGGATCGGGCCGTTGCGATGCGGGGCGAGCGGCAGGAATGGCGGTTGCGTGAACACGCGACGCGCGCCGGTGGCGGCGCCGGAACCTTCATAGGAGTAAGACCATGGCCGGAAAGACCCTCAAAGACCTGTTCGTCCACGAGCTTTCGGATGTCTATAGCGCCGAGAAGCAACTCACCCGCGCCCTGCCCAAGATGGCGCGCGCGGCCACCGACCCCAAACTTGCCGAAGCCTTCACCGCGCACCTGGAGGAGACGCGCGGCCAGGTCGAGCGCATCGACCAGATCGTGGAGGGCAGCGATTTCCGTCTCAAGCGCATCAAGTGCGCCGCGATGGAGGGGCTGGTGGAAGAGAGCAAGGACATCATCGACGAGATCGAGAAAGGGCCCGTGCTGGACGCCGCGCTGATCGCTGCGGCGCAGAAGGTCGAGCATTACGAAATTGCCAGCTACGGTACGTTGTGCACTTTTGCCAAGCAATTGGGCGAGACCAACGCGCTGACGCTGTTGAAGGAAACGCTCGCGGAAGAGAAGTCGACCGACGAGAAGCTCAGCAAGCTCGCGCTGACCCAGGCGAACGCCGAGGCGGCCGCAGTCGGTAAGGCGCGCTGAGCGCGCCGCGAGGGCTGGCGCCGGGGCCGGCGCCGGCCGTCCGCGGTCGTGGGGTCAGAGCGACACGCGCGCGGAGGGCGACACCCACGCGCTGCAGCCCGACGGTGTGGCCGCGCCGCTGACATAGAGCGCGCCGGCGCCATACAGCGCGATGCGGTCGCGCAGGGCAAGCCCGTGCAGCACCCAGACTCCCCCGTCCGCGCTCGACCATACGACGCGGGCGTCGCGCTCGGCGAGCGACTGGATCAAGGCGGCGGGCGAGGCGCCGGGCCGCAGGGTCACGACCGTCGTGCCCAGGTCTTCGCGCGGCGGAAACAGATTGAGGGCGGCCGCGCCCGCAATCAGCAGGCCGAGCGCAGCCGCGCCGCGGCGCGAACGCGCGGGCGGGCCCGCGCCGTCGCCACGCTGCATGCGCCAGCCAACCAGCAAGGGCAGCAGGCCGAACACGACCAGCCAGCCGAGGTCCCACAGCAGCGGCACCTCCGTGTCCATGCGGATCCGGTGGATGCCGAGCAGCCAGTGCGACACTACCGCGTCGATCGCGTGCCAGCCGCCGAAGCCCATCCAGAAAGCACCCCACAGCCGTCGCCGCTGTCCGTTCATCGCGGCGCGCGCGCGGTGCAGTTGCCACAGGCCCAGCGCGGCGACGACATACATGAGCGCGTGGAACAGCCCGTCCACCGTGACCTGCATGCGCAGGCTGGCGTAGGGGCCGGACTGGATGGCCGACAGCAGATGGTGCCATTGCAGGATCTGGTGCAACAGAATGCCGTCGAAGAAGCCGCCCATGGCGAATCCGAGCAGCAGGCCGGCGCGCGTCAGACCGGTGTCGGCGCGCATCATGCCTCCTCCCCACGAACCGCACGCGCGGCATCGTCATGCGCGCCGCGCCGGCGCCGCCAGCACAGCGCCGCCGCCCCGATGGCCATGCCGAACGCGAGGTAGGCCACCCCGATCGCCGAGCGCGGCAGGCGATGTTCGAAGCCCGGGGTGAGGCGTTGCGGCGTGAAGCAGAAGTCCACGACGCAGGCGACCGCGGCCGTGACCAGTCCGCCCGCCAGCGCCCCGCCCAGCGTGCGCGCGCCGGGCAGGTCCTGCGTGGCGCGCGCGTGCAGCGTGGCCCAGAAGATCGAGGCGCCATGGTGCACCGCATAGCCCACCGCCGTGTGGCGCAGCGTGGGCGCGTTGGCGTGCAGCGCGGGCCGACCCCAGAGCCATTGGCTGGTGGCATTGGTGGCGGCGACCGTATGGCCGGCATGGTGCCGCCCGCTCGCCATGAGTACCGCCGTCGACAGCAGGCTGGCGGCCGTGCCGCTGCGCAGGCCCTCGGCGAGGGCGGATGGCCAATTCGACATGATGTCTCCTGAAGGAATGGGGCGGGCACAGGGGTTGCTGCCAACGCCGGGGCGCGACGCGACAGGGGCCGGCGCGTGACGGGCACGCCCCGACATCGAGCGAGGAACGCATGAAGATTCTGCTGACCGGGGCGACCGGCTTCATCGGCCGTCATCTGCTCGGCGCGCTGACCGACGCGGGCCACGCGGTAGTCTGCCCGGTGCGGCGCGTGCCCGACGGCGCCGCCGGCGAGCGAGCAAGCTTCATTCCCGCGCAGTTCTCGCGCATGACACGGGCGCAGGATTGGCGCGCACTCTTGCGCGGCGTCGACTGCGTCATCAACGCGGCCGGGGTGTTCGACGCCAGCGCCAAGGAATTCGCCGCCGTCCACGTGCGCGCGCCGCTGGCCTTGTTCGACGCCGCGCGTCAGTGCGGCGCGCGCGTGATCCAGATCTCCGCACTGGGCGCCGATGCGCGGGCGTCGACCGCGTTCCTGCGCACCAAGCGGCGCGCCGACGACGCCCTGCGTGCGGCCGGGGCGCCCGCCTTCATCGTGCAGCCGTCGCTGGTGTATGGGCCGGGCGGCACCAGCGCGGCCTGGTTCGAACGGCTCGCGCTCCTGCCATGCCTCGCGCTGCCCGGGGGCGGCCGACAGCGGGTGCAGCCCGTGCATGTCGACGACGTGGTGGCCGGCATTCTGGCGCTGCTCGATGCGCCCGCCCGGGGCGTCGCCACGCTGGCCTTCTGCGGGCCCGCCCCGCTCAGCCTGCGCGCCTATCTCGGCGCGTTGCGAACGGCGCTCGGCGGCGTGGGCCGGCCGCGCGTGGTCGGCGTGCCGATGGCGCTGTGCCTGGCGGCGGCGCCGCTGGCCTCGCGGCTCACGGGCGGGCTGTTGAGCCGCGCCAGCCTGCTCATGCTGGCGCGCGGCAGCGTGGCCGACCCCGCGCCATTCGCCGCGCTGCTGGGCCGGCCGCCGCGCGCGCCGCAGCGCTTCGTCGACCCGGCCGAGCGCACGGCGCGGCATGCACAGGCGGTGCTCGGCGTCGCGTTGCCGGTGCTGCGTTGGTGCATCGCGCTGGTGTGGCTCTGGACGGCCGCCGTGTCGTTCGGCCTGTATCCGCCTGCACAGAGCGTGGCGATGCTGCGCGACGTGGGCGTGGGCGCGGCGCTTGCGCCCTACGCGCTGTACGGCGCGGCGGCGCTGGATCTCGTGTTCGGCATCCTGACGCTGGCGTGGCGCGGGCGCGGGCGACGCTGGCTCTGGCTCGCGCAGGCGCTGCTGATCGTGGGCTACACCGTCATCATCAGCCTGCGCCTGCCCGAGCAATGGCTGCATCCCTTCGGGCCGATCTCGAAGAATCTGCCCATGCTGGCCGGGCTGTGGCTGCTTTGGCTGCACGACGCGCAGCGGCGCGGGAGATGAGTATGGATTATGTCTGGGTGAAGTTGCTGCATATCCTGTCGTCCACGCTGCTGTTCGGCACCGGCGTGGGCTCGGCCTTCTACCTGCTGTGCGTGGCGATGCAGGGCGAGGCCCGGGTGGTCGCGAGCGTGGCGCGCTTCGTGGTGGTCGCCGACTGGCTCTTCACGGCCACCACCGCGCTGCTGCAGCCGCTCACCGGCTTCTATCTCGTGCACCGGATGCAGCTGCCGCTGTCCACGCCCTGGATTGCGTGGTCGCTGGGCCTGTATGCGGTGGCCATCGCCTGCTGGCTGCCGGTGGTGCGCCTGCAGATCCTGATGCGTGACAGCGCGCAGGCCAGCGTGGCCGCGGGCCAGCCGCTCTCGGCCGGTTTCCGGCGTCACTTCCGCGCCTGGTTCGTCCTGGGTTTCCCCGCGCTGGGCGCCTTCCTGGCGATCTTCTGGCTGATGGTGTTCAAGCCGTCCTGACGGCGCGACCGTTGTCCGCGCAACGTCTGCGGGCGCAACCGTCGCAACACGCCTTCAGCCGGGCTGGCCCACGCGCAGTGCCACGCCGTCGCGCTGCGGATCGGCGCCGCCCTGCAGGACGCCGTGCATGCGCGAGACGAGGTGAGGCGCCGCGAAGGCGTAGCTCTGGTACGAGCGCTGGATCGACTGTCCCTGCGCCGCGAGCGCGTCGGTGACGTAGCGCGGAATGCGGTTGGACACGTCGATGGCGTTGCCGGTGACCGAGATGCGCGGTGCGGCCACGGCCTCGAACGGGCTCATGCCGAAGTCCACCAGGTTCACCACCGTCTGCGTGAGCGCCGACGGAATCGCCGTGCCGCCGGGTGCGCCGAGCGCGGCCTGCACCTCGCCGTCGCGCCACAGCAGCAGCGGGCACTGCGAGCTGGTGCGGCGCTTGCCCGGCCCGATCGAGGCGGCGCGGCCGGGGCGCGGATCGAAGCCGCTGAGCAGCCCGTTGTAGAGAAAGCCCAGGCCATCGGTGATGACGCCCGAGCTGGTGCCCAGGCTGTGCGTGAGCGTGGCGGCATTGCCGTCGGCGTCGATCACGCACACCTGGGTGGTGTCGCGCGGCTCCGCGCCGATGCCCGGCGCCAGCCGCGCCACGTCGGCCGCGGTCTGCGCGCGGATCCGCCCGGCGATGTCCTCGGCATGCGCCCGCGACAGCAGGTGCTCGACCGGGACGTCCACGAACTCGGGGTCGCCGATGAGCGTGTCTTTGTCGATCGTGATCCACTTCAGGGTCTGGGCCAGCAGCGCCAGGTAGGCCGCGCTGTTGTGCCCGAGCGCGGCCACGTCGAAGCGGCCGAGCACGTGCAGCGCCTGGATCAGGGTCAGCCCGCCGGCGGGGGGCGGAAAGCCGGCCACGCGCCAGCCGCGGTATTCGCCCCAGATCGGCGCCATCTCCGACACCCGATAGTCGCGCAGGTCGGCGGCGCACAGCAGGCCGCCGTGGGCCTGCATGTCTTCGGCGATGCGGGCGGCGATTTCGCCGTGATAGAAGTCGGCGGCGCCGGCCCGCGCCAGGTGTCCGAGCGTGGCGGTGAGGTCGGGGTTGTGCAGCCGCTCGCCGGGCCGCTTGAACTGGCCGTCGGCGCCCAGGTAGACCTTGCGGCCGGTGGCGCTGAGCGCGAGGCGCGCGTTCGTTTCGAGCATGCCGCCGCGGGCGCGGTCGAGCGCGCCGTACTGGTACATGTGCGGACGCACCACCACCCCCTCGCGCGCATGGGCGAGCGCGGGCGCCAGCGCGTCGGCAAACGACCAGGTGCCGTAGCGCGCCAGGGCATGGTCCAGGCCGGCGAGCGTGCCCGGCGTGCCGATCGACTGGTAGCCGGCCTCGTTGACGTTGCCCTCGACCACGAAGGCGTAGCCGTCCGGGGTTTCGTTCAGCGGCAGGCCGGCCCAGATGCCGGGGTGCGCGGCGGCCGGCGCGCGTGCGCAGAAGTCGATGCAGGTGTGCACGCCGCGGCCGGGCAGGGCGATCTGCAGCGTGCCGTAGCCGGCGATGCCGGCCATGAGCGGGTCCACCACGCATTGAGTGAAGGCGGCCGCGACGGCCGCGTCCACCGCGTTGCCGCCATCGCGCAGCACGCGCGCGCCCGCCTCGGCGGCCTCGGGCTGCGCGGCGCAGATCATCGCCTCGCGCTCAGCCATGCCGCGCTCCGCTGGCCTCGCGCAGCGCCAGGATGAAGGCGTTGAGCTCGGCGTCGCGATCGGGCTCGTTGGCGCTCACGTAGCGCGGCTCGGGATAGGCGGCCAGCTGCACCACGGCCAGCTGTGCGGCAGTGTCGATGAAGATGCGCTGGCCGGAGTGGCCCATCGCCATCATCGCGCCGTCGTCGCGCAGCCACCAGGAGTAGCCATAGGCCGTCAGGCCCAGCGCCTGGCGGTGCGCCGTGTGCAGGTCGGCCGGAATCTCGAACGCGGCCGTGCCGGACTGCGCCACCCAGCCTTGCGGCAGGATGCGGCGGCCCGCGACCACGCCGTCGTCGAGCACGAACTGCGCGAAGCGGCCGATGTCGCGCAGCGTCATGCCGGCGCGGCTGCCGCCGATCTCCTGGCCCGCGTCGCTCTCGAGCGTGTAGAACGCGTCGAACTCCATGCCGCAGGGCTGCCAGATCCGCTGCGACATGTAGTCGGCCAGCGTGCCGCCGGTGGCCGCGCTCAGCACGGCGCCCAGCAGGTAGGTGTCGCCGGTGTTGTAGTGCCAGACCTGGCCGGCCGCGTGCGCGCGATGGCAGGCGCGCAGCAGCGTGAGCACGCCGCCCGGCACCTTGTCGGCCAGCGACTTGCTGTAGCGGTTCACGTGCGAACGCTTGTCGGTGTAGTTCTCCTCCCACGCGATGCCCGACGACATGGTGAGCAGGTGCCGGATGGTGACGGCGTCGTAGGCGCAGCCGGCCAGCGCGGGCACGTACTTCGTGACCGGATCGTCGAGGCTCGCGATGGCGCCGTCGTGCAGCGCGGCGCCCGTGAGCATGGCGGTCATGGACTTCACGGTCGACATGGTCGACCAGCGCTCGTGCGGCTGGAAGCCCAGGCCATAGCGTTCGAGCACGATATGGCCGCGGTGGATCGCGATCAGGCCCGCCACATTGTTGCGGTCCATCAGCTCGCCGACGTCGCGGCTCTCGCCGGCGAACGTGTAGCGCACGTCGATCCCGGGCGCGCGCGGCAGCGGCCTCGGCGATTCGCCACGGCGGATCGTGCGGGTGGCGAACAGGCGGTCGACGATGCGATAGCCATATGACTGCAGGCAGGGCGGCCACAGCAGGAAGTCTTCGCCGCGCGGCAGGTGCTCGACCGGCTCGGCCAGCGGCGGGGAGTGTATGTCGGTCATGGGAGTTCCAGAAAGCGAAGGCCGGGCCTGCCGCCCGGCCTGGATCAGTCGTTGCGGATGCCGAGACGCTTGACGATGGGGCCCCACACCTCGGCCTCGGTCTTCATCGATTGCGCCACGGACTCGGGGCCCAGGGCCTTGGGCGCGGTCATGTAGATCTCGTCCATCTGCTTGCGCACCGCCTCGTCGGCCCAGAACTTGCGCGTGGCCTCCGTCAGGCGCTGCACGATTTCCGGCGGGGTGCCCTTGGGCGCCATCAGGCCATACCAGGCGTCGCCGGGAAAGCCCTGCACGCCGACCTCGGCGATGGTGGGCACGTCGGGAAACTGCGCGACGCGGTCGGTGCCGAAGATCACCAGCGGCACCGCCTTGCCGGTCTTGACCTGTGGCACGGCCCCGGTGAGGGCATCGGAGGTGAGGTCGATCTGGCCGCCGATCAGGTCCATCATGGCCGGCGCCGCGCCCTTGTACGGCACGTGCGACATCTCCAGCTTGAAGTGTTCGGCGAGAAACGCCACGTTCAGGTGGGTCGAGTTGCCGATGCCGGCCGAGCCGTAGTTCAGGCGGCCCGGGTTGGCGCGCGCCTGCTTCACGAGGTCGTCCACCGAACGGATGCCGGTGCCCGGATTGGCGACCAGCACCTGCGAGGTGCCGGCGATCTTGGTGACCGGATCGAAATCGCGGGTGGGGTCGTAGGCCAGCTGCGCGTAGGTGAAGGGGTTCACCGACATGTTGGAGGTGCTGCCGAACAGCAGCGCGTAGCCGTCGGCGGGCTGCTTGGCGACGTAGGCGGCCGCGATGCTGCCGTTGGCGCCCGGCTTGTTCTCCACCACCACCGTGCCGCCGATGGCCTTGCCCGCATAGGCGGCCCAGCCACGCGCCAGCGCGTCGGCCGCGCCACCGGCGGCCACCGGCACATAGACCGAGACCGGGCGGGCCGGCCAGTCCGCCGCGGCCGCGGGCGCGGCGCAGGCAAGCGCCAGCGTGCCTGCGGCAGCCAGGCCGAGCAGGCGTTGAAGAAGGGGAGATGCCAACTGCGGAAGCGGGGAACCGAGGGCCATGGCCGGATGCTCCAGAGGAAATCGGAAGTGAAGGTCCGCATTCTGGTGGCGCTTTTCCATGACGTCCAATGCATAATTCGTCATCGAACCATAATCAGAACGTCATAGTTCGGAGGGGCGGACATGAACCTGCAGCAGCTGGAACACTTCCTCGTGCTCGTTGAAACCCAGTCTTTCAGCCGTGCGGCGGCCAAATTGCACATGACGCAGCCGGCGCTGAGCCGCAGCATCCACGCGCTCGAAGAGACGCTGGGCGGGCGCCTGCTGGAGCGCGACAAAGGGAAAACACTGACGGCGTTGGGCGAGCTGGCCATCGTGCGTGCGCGCCGGATCCGGGTGGAGCTGGCCGAGCTGCGCCGCAGCGCCAGCCTGCTCGACGATTATGCGGGCGGCACCCTGCGGCTCGGGTTGGGGCCCACGCCCACCGCCATCCTGTCGTTGCCGCTGCTGCGCGAGATGAAGGCGCGCTATCCCGCGATCAAGCTGCTCCTGAGCGGCGGCACGCCCGACATGCAGGTGCAGGAGCTGCGCGAGGGCGCCGTCGATGCGCTGGTGGTGCACCGCAATCACATTCCCGCCGACGCCGACCTGCACCTGCGCTTCTTTCCGCGCACGCCGCTGGGCTTCGTGGTGCGCACCGGCCATCCGCTGGCGCGGGCGCGCTCGCTCGACTTCGATGCGTTGCGGCGCTACGCGGTGGCGGCCAGCGGCCGCGCCATGAGCGACGAGGTGATGCACCGGCTCAATGCCTACTTCGGGCCGCCCGTGCACTTCATCGATGCGATCCAGTACCAGTCGAACGACATCACCGCGCTCGTCGATCTGGTGCGCACCACCGACACGGTGTTCTTCGGCGTGCTGCAGGTGGCGCAGCCCGCCATCGAGCGCGGCGAGCTGGTGCACATCGACGTGCGGCCGGCGCTCGAGCTGTCGTCGCAGTTCGTGTTCGTGACGCTCGAAGGCAAGACCCTGCCGCCCGCGCTGGTGCGGCTCGGCGAACTGTGCCGGCACCACATGTCGGGCGCCGTCGATCCGCAGTCGGGTTGAGGCGTGCGCGCGGCTCAGGCGCGCATGCGCTTGAGTATCGCCATGCCCGCGGCGATGGTGTCGTCGCCGGCCGTGATCTCGCCCTGCACGAACACCAGCGACGACGTGGCGCGCGACACGCGGCCGCGCGCCTCCAGAAACTGGCCCGGCCGCGCGGCGGTGAGGTATTGGGTATCGAGTTGCACGGTCACGCAGGGCTGGCGCGAGACGTGTTCCCAGGCGATCGCGCTCAGGCCCTGGTCCATCAGCGTCGCGATGAGGCCGCCGTGCACCAGCCCGGCGATGTTCGCATGCTGCGGGCCGGTCAGGAGACCATAGGCCCAGTGCCCGTCTTCGCGACGGGTCCAGATCGGCCCCACGTGGGCCGAGAAACCCTGGCCGGCACGCTCGGTCCAGCCCGCGTCGCGCAGCGCCTGCGCGGTGATCGTTGCGCGTGTCATCTCAGCTCCGTGCGGCCAGCAGTTGCGACAGCCGTTGCGCCTCGGCCTGCAGATCGCGGGCGAGGGCCTGTGCCTTTGCCGCGCCCAGGTGGGTGGACAGGCCGGCACCGACCAGCGAGTGGGTCAGCCGGCCGGCAGCGTCGAGCACGGGCACGGCCACGACCGTGACGCCGTCGATGTAGTTGCCGCGGTCGATGCTGTAGCCCTTGGCGCGCGCCTGGTCCACGTCCTTGCGCCAGCTCTCGATATCGGGCGCCTGGTCCCAGCGCAAGGCCTTGAAGCGCCGCTCGACCTCGGCATCGCCGATGCCGCCGAAGGCCGCCACCAGCCGGCCCGTGGCGCTGATCAGCGCCGGAAAACGGCTGCCCACGTCCACGTGCAGCCGGAACGGCGCATGCGAACGCGAGAGCGCCAGCACCACCATGTGATCCTGGCCGGCGATCTCCACGCCGATGGCCGTGACGTTGGCTTCCTGCGACACGCGATCGAGCGCCGGCTGCACGAGCGCGGGAAAGGGGCTGCTCTCGATCACGCTGCGCGCCAGCGTGAGCATGCCCACGCCGAGGCTGTAGCGCTTGCTGCCGGCATCGACCTTGACCAGGCCTTCGTCGACCAGCACGCGCAGGATGTGCAGGCAGGTGCTGGTGACCATGCCCAGCTCGTCCGAGATCGTCTTGAGCGTGAGCGCTTCGCCGCCGCGGCCCAGCAGACGCAGGATCGCGATGGCACGCGTGACGGCGGGCACTTCGCGTATGCGCGGGCCCGCTTTCCGGTCGGCTTCGATCGCTTCATTCATGCGCAGGATTCTCCATTCGTGAGGGCACAGGATACGCCGGATCGACGCCATCGCGCCGCGCTTTCTCTTCACAATGATTGTACTAATACAATCAATAAACGTCATTGACAATTTAATCGGCGGCGCGCAAAGTGAGCCTCACCAGAACGAGGAGACATGGCGTCATGACCCGATTGACGGATTACCTCAGTTACGCCGAGGCCCAGGCGCACTGCACGCCCGAGCGCCTGTGGGAGCTGTTCGACGGCGACCGCGGCCACATGAACATCGCGCACGAATGCATCGACCGCCATGCCGGCAGCGGCCGGCCCGCCATCATCCTGGTCAAGGCCAACGGCGAGGATGAGACGCTGGGCTTCGACGAACTGGCGCGCGACGCGTCGCGTTTCGCCCACGCGCTGGCGGCCCGGGGCATCGTGCCGGGCGACCGGGTGGCCGTGATGCTGGAGCCGTCGCGCGAGTTCTACGTGGCGCTGTTCGGTGCGATCAAGCGCGGCGCCATCGCCGTGCCGCTGTTCACCTTGTTCGGGCCCGATGGCATCCGGCTGCGCGTGGAGGATTGCCGGCCCCGGCTGCTGGTGACCAACGCGGAGAAGGCGCCGCAGGTGCCGGCCTTGCCGGGCCTGGAGATCATCGTGGCGGACGCCGACTTCCTGCCCGGCCTCGCGTCGTATCCGGATCGCTATGCGCCAGAGAGCAGGGCCGACGACCTGGCCATCTTCCAGTACACCTCGGGCACCACCCGCGAGCTGCCCGACGCGGTCAGACACAGCCATCGCGCGCTGGTCACGCTCATGCTGGCAACGCTCTACGGCACGGGCGTGCGGCCGGGTGACCGCTTCATGTGCCCCTCGTCGCCGGCCTGGGGACACGGCCTGTGGCACGGCACGCTGGCGCCGCTGGCACTCGGCGTCACCATCGGCGCCTATGCCGGCAAGTACAACGCCGAGTGGCTGCTGCGCGCGCTGCAGGAGCACCGCTTCACCAACCTGTCGGCGGCCGCCACGCACTACCGCATGATGCGCAATTCCGGCGCGGCGGCGCGCTACCGCTACCACCTCGACAAGCTGTCGTTCACCGGCGAGCCGATCGACAGCGAGACCGCCGAGTTCGTGGCGCAGACCTTCGGCCGCCCGGCCTGCAGCATGTACGGCACCACCGAGATCGGGGTCTGCCTGGTCAATTACCCGGGCGCGCCCGACTTTCCGGTCAAGCCGGGCTCGCTGGGCAAGGCGGTGCCCGGGCTCACGGTGCAGGTGCAGGACGCCAGCGGCGCGCCGTGCCCGCCCGGCGTCACCGGCGAGATCAAGCTCTGGCGGCGCGGCGCCTGGGTGCCCACCAAGGACCTGGGCCGTGTCGATGCCGATGGCTACTTCTGGCACGGCGGGCGGGCCGACGACGTGATCATCTCGGCCGGCTGGACCATGAGCGCGGTCGAGATCGAAGACGCCATCCTCAAGCACCCCGACGTGACCGAGGCGGCCGCCATCGGCGTGCCGGACGCGCTGCGCGGCCAGGTGGTGAAGGCCTTCGTGGTGGCGCGCCGCGCGGGCGACGAGGCGTTCATCCAGGAGATTCAGGATGCGGTGCGCACGCAACTGAGTCAGCACGAGTATCCCCGGCAGGTCGTGTTCGTGGCCGAGTTGCCCAAGACGCCCGCCGGCAAGATCCATCGCAAGAAATTGCGTGAGCAGGAAGTTGCAGTTGCTCCCCCCGCCACGGCCGCGGCCGTGCAGTGACCCTACATTCCACGGAGACACCATGTTGACCCAGACGCAAACGCCCCGCAGCTTTCCCAAGATCACCGAACGCGGCCTCGAGGAACTGCGCGACCGCATCGGCGTGAAGATCGGCGCCACCGCCGAACCCTGGTGCTACGAAGCCACCCGCGACAACATCCGCCACTACGCCCACGGCATCGGCGATGACAATCCGCTGTGGTGCGACCCGGAGTACGCGGCACGCTCGCGCTTCGGCGGCATCGTGGCGCTGCCCAGCTTTCTGTTCTCCACCAGCCGCATCGTGTCGGGCTACGTGGGCGGCCTGCCGGGCGTGCACGCCATGTGGTCGGGCGCCGACTGGAGCTGGCACAAGCCGGTGCGCCGCAACGACACCATCTCCACCGAGGCCTACCTGAAAGACCTGGTCGAGCACGAAACCCGCTTCGCCGGCCGCGCCGTCCAGCAGATCTATCACGTCGACTTCTTCAACCAGGAAGGCGACAAGGTGGCCGAGGCCGACAGTTGGTGCTTCCGCACCGAGCGCGACCACGCCCGTGAACAGGGCAGCAAATACAAGGAAGTGCGCGCGCGCGAACCGCGCCGCTATTCCGAGGCGGAGATCCGCGAGGCCTACAAGCTCTATGCCCAGGAGGAGGTGCGCGGCGCCAACACGCGCTACTGGGAAGACGTGACCGAGGGCGAGGCGCTGCCCGTGCTGTTCAAGGGCCCCATGACCGTGACCGGCTTCATCGCCTTCGCGCAGGGCTGGGGCGGCCTCTACATCCGCGCCAACAAGATCGCCTGGCAACTGATCGACGCCCATCCGGGCGTGGGCATCACCAACCGCTTCGGCATTCCCGACGTGCCCGAGCGCGTGCACTGGGAAGAGGACTTCGCGCTGGAGGTGGGCGCGCCGGGCGCCTACGACTACGGTCCGGAGCGCAACTCCTGGCTCACGCACCATCTCACCAACTGGATGGGCGACGACGGCTTCCTGCGCAAGTCGCACTGCAAGATCCGCCGCCACAACCCCGAAGGCGATATGCTGTTCTTCAAGGGCCGCGTCAAACGGAAGTACGTGGAAGACGGCCGGCACCTCGTGGAGATCGAGCAGGAGGCCCGCAACCAGGACGACGAGCTCTCCGTGCTCGGCACCGGCGTGGTGGAGCTGCCGTCGCGCGCCTGACCGGCGCCCTTCCGGACACCCCGGTTCGCGCCGGGGCCCCATCGCTTGGAGGCGACCATGTCCGAAGCTTCCGTACCGCAGGGCGGCGCGCTCGCCGGCCTGAAGATCGTCGACCTGTCGCGCGTGCTGGCCGGCCCGCTCTGCACGCAGATGCTGGCCGACAACGGCGCCGACGTCATCAAGATCGAGCCGCCCTCGGGCGACGAGACCCGCACGCTCGGGCCGCCGTTCGCGGCCTCGGGCGACGCGGCGTATTTCAGTGCCGTCAATCGCGGCAAGCGCGCGCTGGCCCTCGACCTGTCGCGGCCCGAGGGCAGGGCGGTGCTGCTGGCGCTGCTCGAAGAGGCCGACGTGCTGGTCGAGAATTTCGTCCCCGGCACGATGGCGCGCTGGGGCCTGGACTACGAACAGACGCTGGCCGCGCGCTTTCCGCGCCTGGTGTATTGCGCGATCTCCGGCTTCGGCGCCGACGGCCCGCTGGGCGGGCTGCCCGGCTACGACGCGATCCTGCAGGCCATGTGCGGCCTGATGAGCGTGAACGGCGAGCCGGCCTGCGGCCCCACCCGCATCGGCATCCCCATCGTCGACCACCTCACCGGCTACACGGCCATGACCGGCATCCTGATGGCGCTGGTCGAGCGCGCCAGGAGCGGCCGGGGCCAGCGCGTGGAGGCCACGCTGTTCAACACCGCGCTCAGCCTGCTGGTGCCGCACGCGGCCAACTGGATGGAGTCGGGCGCGGCGCCGGGGCTGCTCGGCAGCGCCCATCCCAACATCGCGCCCTACGACAAGTTCCAGTGCCGTGACGGGCCCGTGTTCCTCGGCATCCTGAACGACCGGCAGTTCCGCCGCTTCTGCGATTATCTCGGCCTGGCCGAGGCGCTGGCCGACGAACGCTACGCGCACAACGCGGGCCGGCTGCGCCATCGCGACGCGCTGCGCGCCATCATCGAGAAAGCCCTGGCCGGCCACGAACGCCAGCCCCTGTGCCAGGCGCTGATGGGGCTGGGCGTGCCGGCCGGTCCGGTCAACAGCGTGCCCGAGGCGTTTGCGCAGCCGCACGCGGCGGCCATGCGCGTGGGCGAGGGCGGCTATCGGGGCGTGGGCCTGCCCAACCACCTGAGCCGCACGCCCGGGGCGCCGGGGCGCGCGCCGCCCCGGTTCGCCGAACACACCGAGCAGATTCTGCAGGAGGCCGGGTTCGACCCGGACCGCATCGCGCAGTTGCGCGAGAGCGGCGCATTGCCTGCCGCCCCATAGACGGGCGGCACGGAACATAACAAAGCCATTCCTTCCACCAGGAGACATCGATGAAAAGACTGTTGAGCACAGCGCTGCTTGCGGCGCTGGCATGCCTGCGGCCGGCCTGGGCCGAAACCTATCCCGCCAAGCCGGTGCGCGTGATCGTTCCCTACCAGGCGGGGCAGGGCACCGACGTGGCCACGCGCTATCTCGCCGAACACCTGACCAAGGCGCTGGGCCAGACCTTCGTGGTCGAGAACCGGCCGGGCGCCGGCGGCAACATCGGCACCGCCGAAGTCGGCCGCGCGGCCGCCGACGGCTACACCGTCCTCATGGGCACCAACGGCACCCACGTGCTCAACCAGTATCTCTACAGCTCGCTGCCCTTCGATCCGGAGAAGGACTTCGAGCCCGTGATGCTGGTCAGCTCGTTTCCCATGGTGCTGCTGACGCCTGCCGGTTCGCCCCTCAAGAGCCTGCAGGATCTGCTCAAGGCCGCGCGCGCCAAGCCCGATGGCGTGGACGTGGGCCTGCCCAGCACCACCGCGCGGCTGGTGCTGGAGCTGCTCGAGAAGCAGACCTCGACCCGCATCGCCGGCATTCCGTACAAGGGCTCGAGCACGGCCATGACCGACCTGATCGGCGGCCGGGTGGCGGTCGGCGTGGACACGGTGAGCGCGTCGCGTGCCTTCATCGACAGCGGCAAGCTGGTGCCGCTGGGCGTGACCTCGCTCAAGCCCTCGGCGCTGCTGCCCGGCGTGCCTTCGGTGGCCGACGCGGGCGTGAACGGCTTCCAGGTGATCGCGTGGAACGGCGTCTATGTGCCGCGCGGCACGCCGGGGGCCGTGGTGAAGACCCTGAACGACACGCTCGCCACCATCCTGAAGCAGCCCGAGGTGCGCAAGCGCCTGCTCGAACTCGGCCACGAGCCGGCGGGCGGCAGCGCCGACGAGCTGCGCCAGTTCGCCGCCAGCGAACGCAAGAAGTGGGGGCCGCTGATCGCGGAGGCGGGGCTGAAGGCGGATTGACGCGGGCCCGGCGGCGCCGCCGTTGATCCAAGGGGATCGCAGGTTTGCGATCCCCTATTTTCGTTGGAACACAGTCCGCCGCCGGTGGCCGAGTCCACCGGGCGACGCTGCAAGCCGTTGATATTGCTGGGGGAGTGCGGCATTCAGTGATCTGGCTCATCAGTGTCCTGAGCGGAATTCATGAGAAAACCGACCCTCGAGCCGCTACAGTTTTTCGATGTCCGCCGCCGCGCGCACGGCCGCCGCCAGGCGTGCGCGGCGCGCGCTTTCAACTCCGTTCAGGGACCGCTCACATGCCCAACCTACCCCACGACGATCCGCCGCGCTCGCCATCGCCAGATGCCGCGGCGCGGGACGACACCGCCCAGGACCGCGCAGGCGGCCCGACGCGCCGCCAGTTCATGCTGGGCTCGGTGGCCGGCGGCATCGGCGGCTTCGCCGCCAGCCTGCTGGCCCAGGAGAGCGCGCTGGCGCAGCGCGTGCCTGTGCCTGCGGAAGGCGCGCCCGCCGCGGTCCTCAACCCGGTCGAGGTGACGCTCGAGATCAACGGCACGCCGCGCGTGCTCTCGCTGGATTCGCGCACGGTGCTGCTCGATGCCTTGCGTGAGCACCTGGCGCTCACGGGCTCGAAGAAGGGCTGCGACCAGGGCCAGTGCGGCGCCTGTACGGTGCTCGTCGACGGACGCCGCGTGCTGTCCTGTCTCACCCTCACCGCGTCGGTCCAGGGCCGCAAGGTCACGACCGTGGAGGGCCTGGGCACCGAAGAGCGGCTGCATCCGATCCAGTCGGCTTTCATTGCCAACGATGCGTTCCAGTGCGGCTACTGCACGCCGGGCCAGCTGTGTTCGGCTGTCGGCATGCTCGCCGAGGTGCGCAACGGCGACGTGAGCCACGTGACGGCCGACGTGCGCGCCGGCGCGCCGGCGCTCACCGACCAGGAGATCCGCGAGCGCATGAGCGGCAACCTGTGCCGCTGCGGCGCCTATCCCGGCATCGTGGCCGCGGTGCACGAGGTGCACTCGGGCAGGCAGGCGCAGCAGGCCTGGGCCTATGCCACGCCGATCCAGATCGCGCAGGCGCGCAGCGCCGACGGAGACGCCAATGAGACCGTTTGAGTACGTCCGCGCCGCCGACGCGGCCCATGGCGTGGCGGCGGTCACGCAGCAGCCCGGCGCGCGCTTCCTGGCCGGTGGCTCGAACCTGATCGACCTGATGAAGGAAGACATAGAGCGGCCGGTGCGGCTGGTCGACATCTCCCACCTGCCGCTCACCGCGATCGAGCGCGGCGACGCCGGCCTCGCGATCGGCGCGCTGGCGCGCAATGCCGACACCGCCAATCATCCGCTGGTGCGCGAGCGCTATCCGCTCCTGACCGAGGCCATCGTGGCGGGCGCGTCCGGGCAGATCCGCAACATGGCCACCAACGGCGGCAACCTGCTGCAGCGTACCCGCTGCCCGTACTTCTATGACATCGCCACGCCGTGCAACAAGCGCCAGCCCGGCAGCGGCTGCGCCGCGCGGCAGGGCCTCAACCGCATCCATGCGCTGTTCGGCTGGAGCGATGCCTGCGTCGCCACCTATCCGGGCGACATGGCCAATGCGCTGGTCGCGCTGGACGCCCGCATCACGCTGCTCGACGCCGACGGCGCACGCCGCGCCATGCCCCTGGCCGAGCTGTACCGCCTGCCCGACGACACGCCGCACCTCGACACCACGCTGCCGCATGGTGCGCTCATCGTCGGCATCGAGCTGCCCGACGACGCGGCGACGTTTGCGTCGCACTCGCACTACCTGAAGGTGCGCGACCGCGCCTCGTATGCGTTCGCGATGGTGTCGGTGGCCGCCGCGCTCGAGATCGACGGCGGGGTGGTGCGGCGGGCCCGCATCGTGATGGGCGGCGTGTCCCACATGCCCTGGCGCAGCACCGCGGCGGAGACGCTGCTGGTGGGCGAGGCGCCCACGGCGGCCCGCTTCGAGCAGGCCGCCGAGGTGGCGTTCCGCCACGCGCGGCCGCTGGCACACAACGAATACAAGATTCCGCTCGGCAAACGCGCCGTGGCGCGCGCGCTGGCGCAAGCCGCGCGCCTGGCCTAGCGGCAGAGGAGAACATCATGGCCCGATATCTGGGTAAAGAGACGCCGCGCGTGGACGGCGTGGCCAAGGTCACCGGCAAGGCCAAGTACGCGGCCGAGTTCCAGGTGCCGCATCTCTGCTACGGCTTCATCGTGCTGGGCACGATCGCCAAGGGCAGGATCGAACGCATCGAGACCACCGAGGCGGAGAAGGCGCCGGGCGTGCTGGCGGTGATCACGCACCGCAACGCGCGCAAGCTGGGCGGCGCCGGCGCGGCGGGCGACGCGTGGCAATGGCCGTTGCAGTCGGATCGCATCTACTTCAACGGGCAGCCCATCGCACTGGTGGTGGCGCAGACCTATGAACAGGCGCGCCACGCCGCCCGGCTGGTGCAGGCCTCGTATCAGGCCGAGCCGCACAACACCGATACCGAGGCCGCGCTGGCACGTGCCGCGCTGGACGACGATTCGGCCAAGGCCAAGCCGCGCGGCGACCCTGCCGGCGCCTGGCGCGACGCCACGGTCAAGGTGGAGGCGCAATACCGGATTCCGATCGAGCATCACAACCCCATCGAGCCGCACGCCGCCATCGCGTTCTGGGATCGCGACGAACTCACGATCTTCGACAAGACGCAGGGCGTGGGCGGCGTGCAGAAGCACCTCGCCACCGCCTTCGGCATCCGCCCGGACCAGGTGCGCGTGGTGTCTCCGTTCGTGGGCGGCGCATTCGGTTCGTCGCTCAAGCCCAACTACTACCCCTCGCTCACCGCCATGGCCGCGCGCATCGTGCGCCGTCCGGTCAAGGTGGTGTACACGCGCAGCCAGATGTACACGGGCCATGGCTACCGGCCGCACACCCTGCAGAACGTGCGGCTGGGCGCGGACCGCGACGGCAAGCTGTCGGTGATGATCCACGAGGCGTTCCACAACACCTCGTCGTTCGAGGAATTCTCCGATGCCACCACCCGCTTCATCAAGCAGGTCTACGCCTGTCCCAATCTCGATGCGCCGCTGAAGATCGTGCCGACCGACATGGCCAGCCCGACCTGGATGCGGGCGCCGGGCGCCGTGAGCGGCATGTTCGCGCTGGAAAGCGCGATGGACGAGCTCGCGTATGCGCTTGACATGGATCCGCTGCAGCTGCGCCTGGTCAACTACGCCGAGGTCGATCCGGAGAGCGGCAAGCCGTTCTCCAGCAAGGCGCTGCGCGAGTGCTACCGGCTGGGCGCGGAGAAGTTCGGCTGGAAGGCGCGCTCGCATGCGCCGCGCTCGATGCGCGACGGCCACCTGCTGGTGGGCTGGGGCATGGCCACCGGCGTGTGGGGCGCGATGCAGATGCCCGCGAGCGCCCGCGTGGTCTATCGCGCCGACGGCAGCGCCCGCGTGTCCAGCGCCACCAGCGACATCGGGCCGGGCACCTATACCGTGATGACGATGATCGCCGCCGAGTTCCTGGGCATGCCGCTCGAGCGCGTCAAGTTCGAGCTGGGCGACTCGAACCAGCCGGCCGCGCCCTCGCAGGGCGGCTCCTGGACCACCTCCAGCGTGGGCTCGGCGGTGCGCGGCGCCGCGCTCGCGGTCGTGGCCCGGCTGGCGGCGCTGGCGGTGGCCGAGTCCGCGTCGCCCTTGTCGGGCCTGGACGCCGGCCAGGTCGAGATGGCCGATGGCATGCTGCGCCATCGCGGCGACCCGGCCCGCGCGGTGGCCGTGGCGGATCTCATGCGCCGTCATCGCCTCGATACGCTGGACGAGACCTACGAGTCCAAGCCCTCGCCGGAACGCGCCAACTACGCCTCGCTCGCGCACGGCGCGCAGTTCGTCGAGGTCAAGGTGGATCCCGACCTCGGCACCGTGCGGGTGACGCGTGCCATCGAGGTGACGGCCTGCGGCAAGATCATCAATCCGCTCGCCTCGCACAGCCAGGAGATCGGCGGCGTGGTGTGGGGCATCGGCATGGCGCTGCTCGAGGCGACCGAGGTGGACCACCGGCTCGGCCGCATCATGAACGCCAACCTGCAGCACTACCACGTGCCGGTCAACGCGGACGTGCAGGCCATCGAGACCATCTTCGTCGAAGAAGACGACACGATCGTCAATCCGCTCGGCGTGAAGGGCATGGGCGAGCTCGGCATGGTGGGCATCCCGGCCGCCATCGCCAACGCGGTCTTCCACGCCACCGGCCGGCGCGTGCGCGACCTGCCGATCACGCCGGACAAGCTGCTGTGATGGCGCCACCGATTGCGGAGAGCAGACATGGATAGCCTCGATATGCAGGTGTTGCAGACCGCGCGCGACTGGGCCGCGCGCGGCGATGCGGTGGCGCTGGTCACCGTGGTGCGGACCTGGGGCTCGTCACCCCGGCCGGTGGGCGCGATGATGGCGCTCAACCGCGACGGCCGCACCGTGGGCAGCGTCTCGGGCGGCTGCATCGAAGACGACCTGATCGATCGCCACGCCGGGCCCGAGGCGCAGGGCTGGGACGGGGCGCCGGTGGCCACGCTGCGCTACGGCGTCTCGGCCGACGAGGCGCATCGCTTCGGCCTGCCGTGCGGCGGCACCATCGAGCTGGTGGTGGAGTTTGCGCCCGCCCCGGACACGACCGCGGCCCTGCTGGCGCAGCTGCGTGCGGGGCAACTGGTGCGGCGCACGGTCTGCCTGGAGACGGGCCGGGTGACCCTGTCGGCGAGCGACCGGCCCGCACCGCTGCAATGCGATGCGCGTACCCTCGCCGTCACGCTGGGGCCGGCCTATCGGATGCTGCTGATCGGCGCGGGCAATCTGGCCGCCTATGTGGCCACCATCGCCGGATTCAACGGCTTCGAGGTGACCGTGTGCGACCCGCGCCGCGAACAGCTGCACACCCTGAGCGACCTGAATCTGCGCATCACCACCGAGATGCCCGACGACGCGGTGCTGGCATTCCGCCCCGATGCGCGCTCCTGCATCGTGGCGCTCAGTCACGATCCCAAGCTCGACGACATGGCGCTGCTCGAGGCCATCCACAGCGAGGCGTTCTATGTGGGCGCCATTGGTTCGCGGCGCAACAACCGGGCGCGGCGCGAGCGCTTCATCACGCACTTCGGCGAGTCGCCGGCGTCGCTGGCGCGTCTGCGCGGGCCGATCGGGCTCTACATCGGCAGCAAGACGCCGGCCGAGATCGCGGTCAGCCTGATGGCGGAGGTCATCGCGGTGAAGAACGGCGTGGCCGTGCCGCCGGGCCTGGGGGTGGAGGCGGCCAAGAACCACGCCGAGCGCGCGGCGCTCGCCGCCTCAATAGACCTGTGAGGTGGGGCGGAACAGGATCTCGTTGATGTCCACGTCGTCGGGTTGCGACACCGCGTAGCACACGGCGCGGGCGAACGCGGTGGGCGAGATCGCGCCCTCGTAGGTTTTCTTCATGGCCTGCGCGATCACCGGATCCGTGATGGTGCTGATGAGGTTGGTGTCCACGGCGCCGGGCGAGATCACGGTGGTGCGGATGTTGTAGGGCTTGACCTCCTGGCGCAGGCCTTCCGAGAGCGCGCGCACCGCGTGCTTGGTGGCGGCGTAGACCGTGCCGCCGGAGCCCACCTTGTGGCCGGCGACGGACGAGACGTTGATGATGTGGCCGGCGCGCTGCGCCTGCATGATGGGCAGCGCCGCCGCGATGCCGTACAGCACGCCCTTGATGTTCACGTCGATCATCCGGTCCCACTCGTCCACATGCAGGTTCTCCAGCATCGAGCTGGGCATCAGGCCGGCATTGTTGATCAGCACGTCGACCCGGCCGTGCAGCGCGCGCGCGCCTTGCAGCAGGGCCTCGACCTGGGCGCGTTGCGTCACGTCGGTGATGATCGCGGCGGCATCCGCGATGCCGAGCTCGCGCGCCAGCGCGCGCAGCCGGTCGACGCTGCGCGCCGCCAGCACCACCTTCGCCCCGGCCTGTGCCAATGCGCGTGCGGCCGCCTCGCCGAGTCCGCTGCTGGCGCCCGTGATGACCACGACCTTGCCTTCGATGTTCTCTTTCATGATGTCCGACCTCTGTGTCTGCGGGATGCCGCGTGGCGCGGCTCAGCAACGATTGGAATCCCGAACCGGCCGCGCGTATACGGCCGGGCGCCGCTAGCACCGATGAATCGAATTCATGAGCGCGGCCCCGTGCAGGGGCGCTGCGCATGCACCGCAATTCATGAATCGCATTCATGGCTGCGTGCGGGCGCAGGCCATTAATCGATAAACAGCTTTCTGTCAGACTCGATTCGCTATCGCAGCGCATGCCTGTACCGGGCGGCGCGCAGACTCAAAGGAATCGCCATGAAGAAGATTGCCGCCGCGGCGTTCGCGCTCTCGATGACGGGAGCCGGTGCCGCCGAAGCCGAGAACATCCAGATCACGCACAACGGTGCCACCCCGACGCGCGCGGGCGCGGCCAGCCAGTTCACCGGCCAGGTGTTGATCGATGGCCTTACCACCCCCGAGAGCGCCAAGCAGGCCGGCACGGGCCTGGTCACCTTTGCGCCCGGCGCCCGCACCGTCTGGCATTCGCATCCGGCAGGGCAGTGGCTGTTCGTGACCAGTGGCAAGGGCTGGGTGCGCGAAGACGGTCAGCCCGCGCGCGAGATCAAGGCGGGCGACGCGGTGTGGATCCCGGCGGGCGTCAAGCACTGGCACGGCGCGACCGACGTCACGTCCATGAGCCACGTGGCGGTCACGCCCGTGCACGACGGCCAAAACGTCACCTGGCTCGAGCCGGTGTCGGACGCGCAATACGCCCGGCAATGAGGCGGGAGACCCCCATGAAGAAACTTGCGATTGCCGGCGCGCTGGCCGCCAGCAGCCTGGGCGGCTGTGCCGCCACCGATACGACCTCGTACCCCGGTGGGGCACAGGCTCGCGGCCACGGCGCGGCGGCCGTGGCGCAGGTGGCGCCGGGCATGGCGCGTTACTCGTCTGAGTACGTGGACACGGCGCTGTGGGAGCGTCCCGGGCTGGCGCCGCGCGACCGCAGCATCGTCACCGTGTCGGCGCTGATTTCGCGCAACCAGCTCGTGCCATTGGAGGCGCAGCTCGAGCGCGCCTTGGGCAACGGCGTCACGCCCGCCGAGCTCTCGGAGCTCATCACGCACATCGCGTTCTATGCGGGCTGGGGCAACGCCACCGGCGCGGCCGAGGTGGCGCGCCGGGTGTTCGAGCGCCACGGCGTGCGGCCGGAACAACTGCCCGCCGCCGCGGGCGAGCTGCTGCCCCTCGACGAAAAGGAGGAGGCCGACCGCGCCGCGTTCGTGTCGGCAAGCTTCGGCGAGGTGAGCCCCGGCGTGGTCGAGAACACCACCCGGCTGCTGTTTCGCGATGCGTGGCTGCGGCCCGGCCTGGCGCCGCGCGACAAGAGCCTCGTGACGGTGAGCAGCCTGGTGGCCGCCGGCCAGATCGCGCAGGTGCCGGTGCACCTGAACAAGGGGATGAACAATGGCCTCACGCAAGCCGAAGCTTCCGAGATGTTGACCCAGCTGGCGTTCTACGCGGGCTGGCCGAACGTCTTTTCGGCCCTGCCGGTGTTCAAGGACGTGTTCGCCAAGCGGTCGCGCGGCGAGGCCGGACAGCGATGAGGCGCGGCGTCTACCTGGCGGGACAGGCGTGGACGGCGGCCCTACTGGCCGGCGCTGACGCGCTGGCCAAGGGCAACGACCGGGTCGCGTTCCCGGCCGCTGAAGCCGGCGTTCCCTGATGGAGCGGAGCAGCGGCTCAGGGCGGGCCTGTGTTGCGGGCCGTACTCGTCAGGCTTCGTAGCGCAGCGCGTCGATGAGCAGCGTCATGGCGTGCGACGGCTGCCGGCGGCTGGGATAGTAGAGGTGGTATCCGGACCACAAGGGACACCAGTCTTCCAGCACCCGCACCAGCTTGCCTTTCGCCAGGTGCGGCGCCACCAGCGTCTCGGGCACGTAGCACAGGCCGAATCCCGCCAGCGCCGCCTCCACGACTTCATAGATGCCGTTGAAGGTGAGCTGGCCGTCCACCCGCACGTTGACCTCGCGCCCGCCGCGCTTGGCGAACTCCCAGGCATAGAGGCCGCCGTGGGTCGGCAGGCGCAGGTTTATGCAGCGATGCTCGACCAGGTCGTCCGGTGTTCTGGGCGGCGGATGCTTGGCGAAATAGCCCTTGGTGCCCACCAGCGCAAAGCGCTCGTCCGGGCCGATGCGCACGGCAATCATGTCCTGCGCGAGCTGTTCGCCGAAGCGCACGCCGGCGTCGTAGCGCTGCGCCGCGATGTCGGCCAGGCCGTAGTCGCACACCAGTTCGAGCTTGATGTCGGGGTATTTCGCCAGGAACGGCGTGAGACGCGGCCAGAGCAGGGAGCGGATCGCGTAGTCGGTGGCGGTGATCCGGATCGTGCCGGCCGGTTTGTCGCGAAAGCGGCTCAGCGTCTCGACCTGCTCGTCGATGTGATCGAGCGGCCCCGCCACGCTCTGGTAGAGCGCCTCGCCCGCCTCGGTGGGCGAGACGTTGCGCGTGGTGCGCGTGAGCAGCCGCACGCCGAGCTTGCCCTCGAGCGTGCGGATCGTGTGGCTCAGCGCCGACTGCGACACCCCGATCTGCGCCGCCGCGCGCGTGAAGCTGCCCTCGCGCACCACGGCCACGAAGGCCAGCAGGCCGGTGTAGTTGTTGTCGCGAGCCATTAATGAATTTCCCTCATGTGTGCCTTCTGAATATGCCGTCTTATCGAACAGTCTTGTGCTGAGGACAATACGCAAAAGCCGCTGCGCAAGCAACGATTTCCCCAAAACAAAGGTGTCAGACTGCAATTTGCCCGTGACGCCTGCCCGACGCACCGCTCGCCTCTTGCAAGCATGAACAACACAATCGCCGCCGCGCCGCCCGATGCCGGCCTGCCCCTCGCCCGCACGCTGCTGCCCCTGATGTCCGCCGTGTTTCTCGCCTTTCTGGTGATCGGGCTGGCACTGCCCGTGCTGCCGCTGCACGTGCATCACGATCTCGGGATGGGCACGCTGCAGGTCGGGCTGGTCACCGGCAGCCAGTTCGCGGCCTCGCTGGTCTCGCGCATCGGGTCGGGCACGTTCTCCGACACGCACGGCGCGAAGCGCACCATGATGATCGGGTTCGTGGTCGCATCGCTGTCGGGGCTGATCTATCTCGCCTCGCTCGCCGCGGCCACCCGGCCCGGGCTGTCCGTCGCCATCCTGATCGGCGGACGCGCGGTGCTCGGCGCGGCCGAGAGCTTCATCATCACCGGCGCGCTTGCCTGGGGCCTGGCTTCGGTCGACGGGGCGCACGCCGGCAAGGTGATCGCCTGGATCGGCACGGCGATGTACGGCGCGTTCGCGTTGGGCGCGCCGCTGGGATCGGGCCTGTTCGACGTCTTCGGCTTCGGCGCCATCGGCCTCGCCACGGTCGGCGTGCCGTTGCTGGCGATGGCGCTGCTGGCACGCAGGCCCGGCGTGGCGCCACATCCGCGCGACGCCCAGGCCGCGCCCGCGGCCGTGTTGCGCGCGGTGTGGTTGCCGGGCGTCGGCCTCGCGTTCAGCAGCATCGGCTTTGGCGCCATGACGGCCTTCATCGCGCTGTATTTTTCCGAGCGCGGCTGGGCCCCGGTGTGGCTGGCGTTCAGTCTGTTCGCGGCCACGTTCATCCTGGCGCGCATCGTGCTGGGCCATCTGCCCGACCGCCTCGGCGGCGCCCGCGTGGCACTGGTGTTCGTGCTGGTGGAGGCGGCCGGCCAGGCCTGCGTCTGGCTCGCGGACGGACCGGTGGTGGCCCTGATCGGCGCCGCGCTCACCGGACTGGGCTATTCGCTGGTCTACCCCGGCCTGGGCGTGGTGGCGGTGAGCCGGGTCGCGCGCCAGAGCCGCGGGCTCGCGATGGGCGCCTACACGGCGTTCCTCGACCTCGCGCTGGGCCTGGCCACGCCCCTGCTGGGCCTGCTGGCCGGCGTGAGCGGGCTGCGCGTGGTGTTTCTGATCAGCGCCGTGAGCGCGTTGGCTTCGGCGGCGATCAGCGGCCTGGCATTGCGCGCGCGCCCCTGATCGCCTTTTCCTTTGGAGTCGTGCAATGAGCACCCGTTACGAAAGCCGCCCCAGGATCGTCTGCCACATGGTGAGCGCCATCGATGGCCGACTGATCACCGATCGCTGGACGCCGGCCGCCGAGGACGACGATGCGAATCTGATCCTGTCGGTCTACGACGAGGCCGCGGCCGAGATCGGCGGCGAGGGCTGGCTGGTGGGTCGCAAGACCATGCAGAGCGTGTTGCCGCAGATCGACGCGCGGGCCGCGTCGCGCGGCGAAGCCGGCGATGCGCCGCCGGCGCGCTCGCGGCGCAGCCACGTCGGCCGGCGCGAGGGCAGGGGCCTGGCGATCGCCGTCGATCCGAAGGGGCGGCTGGCGTACTCCGGCCCGGCCATCGGCGACGACCACGCCGTGGCGATCCTGGCAGAGCGGGTGTCGGACGCGTATCTGGCACAACTGCGCGAACGCGGCGTCTCGTATGTGTTCGCCGGCGCGGACGGCGCCGACCTGCATGCGGCCCTGGCGGCGTTGAAGGCGGATTTCCAGGTGTCGTCCCTGATGCTGCAGGGTGGCGGCATCATCAACGGCGCATTCCTGCGCGCGGACCTGATCGACGAGATCAGCCTGCTGGTGTTCCCCGGCATCGACGGGCTGTCCGGCATTCCCAGCATCTTCGAATGCCAGGACGCCGCGCCCGATTTCCTGCCGGCGCGCGGGCGCAAGCTGCGGCTGCTGTCGTGCGAGGTACGGCGCGCGGGCGTGGTGTGGCTGCGGTATGCGGTGGAGCGGCGTGCGGACGCGGGCGCGGGCCGCGCGCGCTGACGCGACGGCACGTCGATCGGCCGGGCGGCGCCGGTCTCGCGCGCTAGCGCGTGAGATCCTGCGGCAGGTCCACGTCGCGCAGGATGCCGGCGTCGTGCACCGCGATCTCGTGCACGCCGTGGCGTTGCAGCAGCGCACGCGCGCCCTGGTCGCCCGACAGCGCCGCCAACGCGGGCCACAGCGCGCGTGCGAACCTTACCGGATGGCCCCGACGACCCGCGTACGCAGGGGCTACGATCTCCAGCGCCGGATCGGCAGCGGCCACCGCACGCAGCGTGGCGGGTGCGATCCAGGGCATGTCGGCGAGCGCGACCAGCGCGTGAGTGTGGTCTGCCGCATGCGCCAGCAACCAGCGGGCGGCGGCCGCGAGCGTGGCGCCCATGCCCGCCTCGGCTCCCGCCGGTGCGGTGCCCTGCTGGCAGGGAATGGCCCGCAGCAACGGCGCGAGCTCCGTGTCGTTGGCCCCGACCATGACCAGCAGGTCGGGCGTGACCGCGTGCAGCGCCTGCGCGCTGCGCAGCGCGACCGGCGTGCCGTCCGGCAGTTGCGCGAGCAACTTGTGGCTGCTGCCGCCGGCCTGGCGATAGCGCAGGCCCGCGCCGGCGGCCAGCAGTACGCCGATGCAGGGCGCGGGGGCGGACGCGGAATGGGTCATGGCGGGCTGGACGTCGTGAGCGGCATGCCGACTAGCATGCCACGAAATGCAGGTGCGCCGTGGCGGCGGGGCGATCGTGAGGCTGTGCCGCGCATCGCGCGATGCGGCTCGGCGCCAGCGACGCGGCTTGGCTCGGCACGCGTCTCTAGTGACGCGTGCGGCGCAATAGCGTGCGCAAGACCAGCGCGGCCAATGCGATGGGCAGCACCAGGCGCCATTGCGCCAGGAACAGTTCACTGAAGGCCTCGCCGGCCGCCCAGGTGTTGCCGAACACCTGGGGCGAGGGCGGGGCGAGACACAGTGCGACGAGCGTGGCGGCGAAGAAGGCCAGCGCGCGCAGCACCGCCGACCCGCGCACGGCCCCAATGCGCTCGACCAGCACGAGCAGTGCCAGTCCGGCCAGGCCCGCCACGACGGCGTCGAGGTAGAAGTCGCGCGTCCCATAAACGTAGGGGGCGACGGGCAGCGCCCAGCCGAGCGTGCCGGTGGTCAGCGACGCGGTGAGGCAGCCACCGTAGAGCGCGGCGGCGCCGGCCATCAGCAGGAAGTCGAGGATACGCGGCAACAGGTTCGGCATGTGGCGGGGCGGACGAGTGGACTGGCGCGCAGCATGCCACGATTGGCGGCCGGGCGGAAGCCGGCTGCCGCGCGGACGGATACGAGTTCACGGGCGGGGCGGCAGGCCGGACTGGATGCTTCAATGCGCCTGCGGCGTTGCGCCGTCCGCGCCGCCATAATCGAGCGACCGGGCCGTTCGATCCTGCCGAGCGGTCCGGCCTTGCGGCCCAGTCGGCCGACCTCCTGTCGAGCGGTCCGGCCCTGCCGCCCGGCCGTCCTTACAGATCCACCCGCACCTTGCCGGCCTTGACCAGTCCGGCCACGTCGCGGATCTCCGCGAGCAGCGCGTCCTGCAGTTGTGCCGGCGTGCCGCCGGTGGGCTGGAAGCCCTGTTCGGCCAGCTTGGCGTGGATCGCCTCGGTCTTGAGCGCCGCGTTGACGCCGCGATTCAGCGCGGCGACCGTGGCTTCCGGCGTGCCGGCCGCGCAGTAGGTGCCGAATTGGATCTGCGCCGAGAAGCCCGGATAGCCGCTTTCGGCCACGGTGGGGATGTCGGGATACTTGGCCAGGCGCTGCGCGCTCGTGACGGCCAGCACGCGCAGCCGATCGCTCTTGAGGTAGGGCTCGACGGCGGCGACCGTCGCGACCACCACCTGGATCTGGCCGCCGAGCAGGTCGGTCATCATCGGCCCGGTGCCGCGGTAGGGCACGTGCAGCATGTCGATGCCGCAGGCGGCCTGCAGCAGCTCGGTGGCGATGTGCTGGGGCGTGGCGTTGCCGGGCGAGCCGAAGGTCAGCCCCTTGGGCTCGCCTTTGGCCCGCGCGATCAGCTCGCCGAGATTCTTGATGGGCAGGTCGCCGTTGACCGCGATCATGTAGGGCGAGCGCGCGATGTGGCACACGGGCGCGAGCCGCTGCAGCACCTGTTCGGGCGGCAGCGCGTAGTAGCGCACCGAGGGTACCAGGCCCGCAAACAGCAGGATGCTGCCATCCTTCGCGCCGTTGGCGGTGTAGTCGGCGCCGAGCATGCCGCTCGCGCCGGGCTTGTTCTCGACCACCACCGAACGCTGCAGCGTGTCGCTCAGCGCGGCCGCGATCACGCGGCCCAGCACGTCCGTGCCGCCGCCCGGCGGAAACGGCACGATCACGCGCAGCGGCGCTTCGTTGGCAGCCGCCATGCGCGTCAGGGTCGCGCCGAGGGGGGCGGCGCTCAATGCCGCCAGGGTCTTGATGAGGGTTCTGCGGTCCATCTTTGTCTCCATCTCCACCGTCGGTGGACTTGCGCCGATCGTCTCTATGCGGCGGACGATTCGGCCTTGTGCGCCAGGAAAAAGCCTTGCAATGCGGCGGCGACCACCTCGGGCTGCTCCACCGGCAGCATATGCCGCTGGCCGGGCACGACCACGGCGCTCGCGTCGGGCAGGGCCTGCGCGAGTTCGCGCGTCATGCGCGGATTCGAGCCGACGTCGTCCTCGCCGGTGATGACCAGCGCCGGGCAGCGCACCTCGCCCGCGGCCTGCGTCAGGATCGGGTCGCCGTTGGCGAACAGGGCGTATGCCGACAGGAAGCTGCTACGGTCATTGTCCAGCAGCCGCTGACCCACCTGCGCCGCGCGTTCCGGTCTGCGAACCTGGAACGCCGGCGTGAACCAGCGCGCCAGCGACACTTCGGCGGCGGCATAGACGTCCTGGGTTGCCGCGGCGGCCAGCCGGGCCTGCACGGCAGCGCTTTCTTCGGCGGTGCGGCGGAACACGGTGTTGAGCAAGACCAGGCGGCGCACCCGGTCCGGCCGCGCCGCGGCGTAGGCGCCCGCGATCAGCCCGCCCATCGAATAGCCGACCACGTTCGCGTCGCGCCAGCCGGCCTGGTCCAGCACCGCGTCGAGCTGGGCGATGAAATCGGCGATGGCCGCCGGTCCGCGCAGTGGCGTCGACGCGCCGTGTCCGAGCAGGTCGTAGCGCAGGACGTCGAAGTCAGGCTCCAGCAACGGCGCCAGGTCGTCCCACAGCGTGAGGTCCAGCCCCACGCCGTGCAGCAGCACCAGCGGTTCGCCCTGGCCGGAACGCCGCGAGTGCGTGTTCATTTCTGCGCCGCCTCTTGCGCCAGCTCCTGCAGGTCGGAGTAGCGGTTGCCGATGCGATGGTGCGGCCGGCCCGACGTGGCGGCGCCCAGGGCGACCTCGATTTCATCGGGCGCCGGCGCGTCATTGATGGTGGTCTGCACCGTGAGGTAATGCGAGCGCAGGCCTTCGTCGAGCTTATGCATCAGCGGCACGGAGATGACGCAGCCCGGGCCGCCGCGCATGTTGGTGAAACTCAGGTAGCTGGTGCCGCCCACCGCATTGCGATAGGCGTTGCCAAAGCGCAGGGTGTGGATCAGCGCGGAGGCGTGCTCGACCTCGCCGGCCGTGCCGACCACCGCCGCCTTGCCATACGCCTCGACGTTCTCGGCCGAGCCCGCCTCGCGCAGGATTTCCGCCACCAGCAGCTCGCCCAGGGGCGGCGCCGCTTCCAGGATGCCGGGCCGCAGATCCTCCTGGAACGGCAGGCCCGCCCACGGATTGCGCACCACCGCCGCGGCGATGATCATCACGAGCGGCTTGCCCGCCTCCCGACCGCCTTCGATCAGGGTCTTCTCGACATAGGTAACCACTTTGCGCACTTGCAGGGACATTTCGCCGCTCCATCGAACTGAGGCTGTAAAGATGGCTCATTGTTGGTGGAGGCCGTGGATTTTGACAATCCAAATTAACGTAAGCTAACTTCAGGAAATCCGAATTTTGTGGCGGTCCCGGTGCACCAGTGAGGGGGCATCGCGATGCGGAATGACCGCGCGCGAGGCCGCTCGGGGCGTCGCGCCAGACACGGCGGGCGGCTAGACGCTGCCCGAGCGCTGTTTGCGCAATCCCGGTGTTTCCGCAATCTGGCGTGCCGGCGGCCTTGTGGCCGGTGGCGAGGCAGTAGCGCGACGGCGGACCGCAGCACAGGCCCGCAGGTCCCGTCCACACCCACGAGGCGGGCAGCCAGATCGCCCGAGTCGTCCGAGTTCAACAGTTGAGACCGCAACCATGCCGACACCGCTGAAGATCCAGCACCTGCGCCAGTTTCTGCTGGCGGCCGACAATGGCAGTTTCCGCCTTGCCGCGCAGGGCACGTTCCGATCGCAGGCCGCCGTGTCGGCGGCCATGCAGGACCTGGAGCAGCAACTGGGGGCGCCGCTGTTCGAGCCGGGCAAGCGCGCCCAGCTCACGCCGCTCGGCCTGGCCGTGGCGCCGTTGTTCCGTGAACTGCTCGCCACCCACGATCGCGTGCTGGACGCGGCGCTGCGTCTGGGCAAGGGGCACGAAGGCCCCGTCGCGCTGGCGGTGATGCCGTCGCTGGCCGACGAGTGGCTGCCTCGTCTGCTCGAGCGTTACGCGCGCAGCCATCCCGACGTCCGCATCCGCGCCATCGACGAACCGTCGCCCGACGTGCATCGACTGGTGTTGTCGGGGGAGGTGCAGGTGGGCGTGGCGGGGCAGGTGCCTCGCACCGACGAGGTGGCCTTCACGCCCGTCGCGCGCGACGCCTTCGGCATCGTGTGCCGCAAGGGCCATCCCCTCGCGCGCCGACGCGGCGCGGTGCCGTGGTCGGCCTTGGCCGAGGAGCGCCTGATCGGCAACGCCACCTTCGAAACCCTGAAGAACCGCGACCTGGGCAGCGCCATCGACGATCCCGCCATGGTCGTGTCCAACCGCGCCTCTCTGCTGGCCAGCGTCGCCGGCGGCCTGGGCGTCACCGTGCTGCCCGTCCTCGCGCGCCCCGCCACCGGCAGCGGCCTGGCCTTCGTCCCGCTGGCCGAACCCGTGGTCGAACGCATCGTCGGCGTCCTGACCCGCAAGGAAGAAACCCTCCCCCCCGCCGTCGCCGCCATGCACGCCCTGGCCCTGCGCTCCCTCACCCAATTCACTCGCCGCAAAGGCGCCGCCCTGATCTGATCTCCCCAAAAAAGGAGTCAGACTGCATATAAAAAAGGAGTCAGACTGCATTTATCCGGGCAGCGCCGCTCAAAACAACGGTGTCAGACTGCATTTATGCAACCCGCGCGGCCCAAAACAAAGGTGAACAAAGGTGTCAGACTGCATTTTTCCCCGCCGGCGCCACCCAAAACAAAGGTGTCAGACTGCATTTATCCAATCGGCGCTGCCTGGATAAATGCAGTCTGACACCTTTGTTTGGAGCGGCCGGGCGCGGGAAGCCGGCCGGGTCCGTCGGCTCCTAGTCTGCCTGTGCGCCGCTGGCCCAGTCGGGCATCTCGCCCGCGACGGCGCCGAAGAAGGTCAGCAGCAGCCAATAGCCCAGCCCAGTGATGACGATCAGCGACAGTACGTTCATCAGGAAGCCGTGCTTGGCCATCTGCGGAATGGTGATGTAGCCCGAGCTGAACACCAGCGCATTGGGCGGGGTCGCGACGGGCAGCATGAAGGTCATCGACGCGGCCAGCGTGGCGGGCACCATCAGCAGCAGCGGGTTCTCGCCGAGGTTCATCGCCAGGCCCGACACGATGGGGATGAAGGTGGCCGCCGTGGCGGTGTTCGACATGAACTCCGTCATGACGAGCACGGCCAGCGCCACCAACACCACGACGCCAAAGGTCGGCAGCGCGCTCGCGTAGCCCCCCAACTGGTCGCCGATCCAGCTGTCCAGCCCGGTCGCGACCACGGCCGCGGACAGGCTCAGGCCGCCGCCGAACAACACCAGGATTCCCCACGGCAGGTTCTTCGTCATGCTCCAGGTGACGAGCGAGCCGCCATCTTTTTCGCCGGAGGGGATCACGAAGAGCGCGATCGCCGCGATCACGGCGATCGATGCGTCGGAGATACCGGGGATGAAATTGCCGAGCAGGCTGCGGCAGATCCATGCCGACGCGGTGATCACGAACACCGCGGCCACCCGGCGCTCCGCCGTCGACCACGCGCCCAAGGCATCCAGTTGCGAGCGAAACAATTCATCGGCGCCTTCCAGCGGCGTACGATCCAGGCGGATCGAGACGCGCGTCAGCAGCAGCCAGGCGCCGAGCAGCATCACCAGCATGATCGGCATGCCGAAGATCATCCACTCGGCAAACCCGATGTCGTAGCCGTAGGTGCGGCTCAATGCGCCCGCGAGCAGCGCATTGGGCGGCGTGCCGATCAGCGTGCCGATGCCACCGATCGACGCCGCATACGCCACCGACAGCATCAACGCCAAGGGGAATTTGGACGAGCCGCCTTTCTGGCAGATGAGCCCCGCCACGGAGAGCGCGACCGGCAGCATCATCACCGCGGTCGCGGTGTTCGACACCCACAGGCCGCAGAATGCGGTCGCCAGCATGAAGCCGCCCACGATCCGGTGCTGCTGCGAGCCCGTGCGCGACACGATATTGAGAGCGATGCGTCGATGCAGATTCCAGCGTTCCATCGCGATTGCGAGGAAAAAGCCACCCATGAAGAGAAAGATGATGGGATCGCCGTACGGCGCGGTCGCCTCGCGCGCGCCGGTCGCGCCCACCAGCGGAAACAGCGCCACGGGCAGCAGCGCCGTGGCCGCGACCGGAATCGCCTCCGTGATCCACCATGCAATCATCAGCACCGCCACCGCCAGCAATCGCCACGCTTCCGGCGACATGCCGTCGGGCGCCGGAAATATCAGCAGCGCGCCAAACAGTGCCAGGCCGACCACGATCGGGATCGGCCTGACGCGCGTTTTCTCGGCCGCACCCGGCGTGGTTTGCGATGCGGGGTGATCGGCGGGAATTGATTCGGCCATGCGGTCTCCATCAGACATTTTCAGGTTTGTGTAAGCGTTGTAATCGCTTCGCCGCGCGCCGGGTGCGGCAGGGTGTAACGGTATTTGGCGAGGTGCCACGCCGCCGCAGGCGCGGCTGGCTGCGCGTGCGTTTGGCCGTGAAAGCGTTTTGAAAGGGGAGCGTTGCGAAAGGGGGAGATCACACTTGCGCTGACATCGCGTTGAAAACGGAGCGCGAAGAATGCGTTGAATTGCGCGGTCTTGAGCCCGTTGCGGCTCCCATCGGAACGCACACGAAGCGCCGAAAATGCATGGGCCGCGAAGTGAGGGCGCGCCGATCAGCGTGCCGCTCGTTTCATGTCTTCCCGGGTACCCGGCGCCCCATCCGTTTTCAGAAATCGAGGCATCATGTTCACCAACCTCAGCATACGCAGCCTGCTTTCATCGGCGTTGGGCGTGTTCTTCCTCCTGTTCCTGGCCACCGGCATCGCCGGCTATCAGATGCTGCAGGGCCATCAGACCGACGTGCAGGAGCTGCTCGACAACAACGTCGTGCGAGGCGACCAGGCCCATCGGCTTGCGAGCGATCTGCTGCGCGCGCGCCTGGCCGCGGTCAACGCGATCGCGACCATGAAGGACGGCGATATCGAAGGCGCCAAGAAAGTGGCGCAGCGCGCGCTGCCCTACAACGAGCGCGCCGATGCCTATATCAAGCGTTTGAAGTCCACACCCGACACCTCCGAGGAAGGCGGTCCGCTGTACCGCGAGATGCTGAAGACCTATGAGGCCTATCGCCAGGAAGCCTACGATCCCATGATTGCCGCGGCACTCGCGGGCAATCTGCAGCAGGCCGTCGACTTCAACGACAAGAAGGTCACGCCGATGGGCACGGTGTTTACCAAGGCGCTGCTGGCCTACGTGGACTACACCAGCCGCATGGGGCAGAAGATCTCCGACACCGCGTCGGCGGATATTCGTACGGCCGTAGTTGCGATGCAGGCCGCCGGCCTGGTGGTGCTGTTGCTCATCGCGGGCCTGTACTTCATGTTCAATCGGCGCGTCTTCTTGCCGCTCGGCCAGGCCGCCCAGATTTTCGACCGGATCGCGGCAGGCGACCTCACCTGTCGCATCGCGGCCGGCTCGAAGAATGAAATCGGCCGGTTGTTCGACGCGCTCAAGCGCATGCAGGACGGCCTGGCACGCACGGTGACCGGCATCCGCGCGGGCGCGGAGAACATCTCGACGGCCTCCGCCGAGATCGCTGCCGGCAACACGGACCTCTCTGCCCGCACCGAAGAGCAGGCGGCCTCGCTCGAGGAAACCGCGGCATCGATGGAGCAGATGGCGTCGACCGTGAAGCAGAATGCCGACAACGCGCGCCAGGCGAATCAGCTGGCGGCCAGCGCGTCCGCCGTTGCCCAGCGGGGCGGCGCTGCGGTGGCCGAGGTGGTCGACACCATGAGTGCGATTTCGGCCAGTTCGAACAAGATCTCCGAGATCGTTTCGGTCATCGACAGCATCGCCTTCCAGACCAACATCCTCGCCTTGAACGCGGCGGTGGAGTCTGCGCGTGCGGGCGAGCAGGGCAAGGGCTTCGCGGTGGTCGCGGGCGAGGTGCGCTCGCTGGCGCAGCGCAGCGCCAATGCGGCCAAGGAGATCAAGGAGCTGATCGTCGACTCGGCCGGCAAGGTCAGCGTGGGCGCGGCCCAGGTCGAGCGTGCCGGCGCCACGATGGACGAAATCGTCACCTCCGTGAAGCACGTGACCGACATCATGGGCGAAATCACCACCGCGTCCGACGAACAGGCCCGCGGCGTGGATCAGGTCAACACGGCCATTGCGCAGATGGACGAGGTCACGCAACAGAACGCCGCGCTGGTCGAACAATCGGCCGCCGCGGCGGGCTCGATGCAAGATCAGGCCGCCGAACTGGTGCGTGCCGTTTCTGCGTTCAAGGTCGGCAACGGCCAGGTCATCGACGCGTCGTCCGGCGCGCTCGAGAACGCGGGCGACGTGCGCAAGCTCGGCTGGGCATGAGCCTCGCGCGCTGAGCCGAGCGCCTTGCCGCTTGCCGCTTGCCGCTCGTCGTTCTGCTGCTTTGCCGGCAAGGCGTGCTCCGGCTGCCACAGTGACAGCCGGAGCAACCTCCTAAAAAGGAGTCAGACTGCATTTTCGTGCTTCGGCAAAAATGCAGTCTGACTCCTTTTTTTGCTGCGGGTGGCTGTTATTTAAGTGAAGCCCAGGGGCAGGCCCTCGCGGGCGCTCCCATTTGTCACAGGCACCTCGCTTTTCTCGATACTGATACCTCGGCCGCATTCGAGCGCGCGGCGACGCTCACACGCCGCATGCGGAATCACGCCAGCGGGCGCGCGGTGGGTCGAGCGGCGGAGTGCTGATCACGGCGCGCGCAGAAGAGCGTCACGAAAATCGAAGGGTTACGGTTCGTCGATTTTTTGGCCGACGAGTTGCGCTAGACTCCCGTCTCGTTCGATCCAATGCAACCTTTGCCGCATGCCGGAGGTGATCGGCGCGGTCGCGAGCACACGTTGTTTTCATCTTCCGATGCGCCCGCAGCAGCCGCCGTCGCGCCACGCCGGGATATGAGCTCCACCCGTCGCAGCTTCTTCATCCTGGCATGCGTCAAAGGTTTTTCCGTAATGCGCGCCGAACCGACAGGTGAGGCATCTTCACAGGATTCATTCAATGAACAGCATTTTTCCAGGCGATCTGTGGGCGGTGGGTGAAGCACACGTCGACGGACGCTCGGTCATCGTTCGCTTCCGTACCGGCCTGCCGCCGGAGGCCGATCGTCAGGCCAACGAGAACCTGGTCATCGTTTCCTGGCCATACTCCGGCATCGAATCCGGCATGCCCAACGAGGAAGACAAACAGAGCACCAACAATTTCGAAGACGCCATCGAAAAGGGCTTCGAGAACTCCGACGTCGGCGTGCAGGTCGCCTGCATGACCGGGAACAACATGAAGGAATGGCGTTTCTACACGCCCAACGTCGAAGCGTTCCTGGATGCATTCAATCTGTGCTTGGCGGGCCATCCGGTCTACCCGATCCAGCTGCGCATGTTCCAGGATCCCGACTGGCGCGCGCTGTCGGAATTGCAGCCGGAAGGTTCCGACCAGCTGCATTGACGAACCTCCCGCGGGCATCGCGGGAATCTTCCAGACAAAGGTGTCAGACTGCATTTTCCGGCCAAGCCAAATGCAGCCTGACACCTTTGTTTTTGGGCGAACGTGTCGTGCAGCGCCTCATTGAAAAGGTGTCAGACTGCATTTTCCGAAAAGCTGTCAGGCGCGTGCAGCCAGGTGTCGTCGGCCCGCGCGAGGCCCATCAGCGTGCCGTCGACGCTGTGCGGGCAGGGCGACTCTGGCGCCGGCAATGCCAGTCTGACTCCATTTCCGTGTTGAAGGCGCACCAAAAAAATGCAGTCTGACTCCATTTCGGGTGGGGAAGGCTCACCGCAAAAATGCAGTCTGACACCATTACGGTGTTGAAGCCCGACCGAGAAATTGCAGTCTGACTCCTTTTCGGTGCTGAGGCTGGAACGGGAAAATGCAGTCTGACACCTTTTCCCCTTCTCCCTTGTCGAGAGGCGGGTGCGCACCAAGTGGCGATCAAAGCGGTGGTGCGACAGGTCAGGTAAGCCGCGCGGGATCTTCGTCGAATGGGGTGGCTGCCTGCGCCAGGTCGGTCAGGGCGTGGCGGGTGTCGATGGCGCGCAGCAGGCGGCCGAGATGGCCGCTGCTGGCAAAGCCGAGTTCGGCGCTCACCAGCGCCGGCGCCTCGCCCAATGCGATGCGGTGGCGTGCGATTTGGGCGACGAGGATGCGGCGCAGTGCGACGGGGGCGAGGCCATAGGCGTCGAGGCAGGCGCGTTGCAGCGTGCGGGTGGAGACGCCCAGCGCGATGGCGGACTCGGCGACCGTGGGCGCGGGGTGGCCGTCGTCGAGCTGCTGGCGCAAGGCGTCGACCCAACGCCGCGCCAGATGCGTCGGCGTGGCGGCGAGTGGCGCCGGACGGCTGCTGTCGAGCTGCGCGATCAGCGCCGCGATCAACGCGGGCTGGGCCTGGGCCGAGAGGGCCGGCTTCCAAAGCGCGTCCAGCATGGACTGCGCCGCGCCGTCGAGCTGCAGCACGCCCTCGGCGCTGCACGCCCGCAGCAGGTCCGGCGACAGATAAAGCTCGCCGTGTTGCTGTGAAACGCTCTGCGCGCGCGTGCTGTGCTCGACATGCGAGGGCAACAGCAACGCCTGGCCCCGCACCAGCCGGCTGCTGCGCCGCGCGCCGTCATCGTCGCGCCACGCGGTGTCGAGCGCGCCCGCCCGCGGCCAGAGCAGCATCGCGCAGTCATGCTTGTGCCAATTGAAGGCGTAGCGGGGCTGGCGGCTGGCCGACAGGGCGAAGCCGGTCCGGGCGATGAGGTCGAGCTTGGAAGACAGTGGGACGGTACGCGTCATGATGCAGCGCCTCGGAGAGGACTCGGCGGCGCAGGGCGTCTTGCCCGGGCACACAGGAAAAATCAGTATCGACGGCCGCAGCCGTTCTGGCAAGGCCGACGCGCGCTGTCGCGTTTTGGACGGCCGTGTGTCGCGTTCGGGTTCGCCCACGCCCCTTGGAGTGCCTACGATGCAGGCATTCGACAACCACAAGGGGAATTTTCATGCGACGTACGTTCTCGCATGCACTATTGAAGTGCATGGCATTCGCACTGCTGCCGGTCGCGGCGCAGGCGCAGTCCTGGCCGGACAAGCCGGTCACCGTCATCGTGCCGTTTCCGCCGGGCGGGGGCACCGATCTGGTGGTGCGGGCGCTGCAGCCCACGCTCAGCCGCGAACTGGGCCAGACGGTGGTGATCCAGAACGCCGGCGGCGCCGGTGGCACCGTGGGCTCGGGCCAGGCAGCCCGCGCCAAGCCGGACGGCTACACGGCGCTGGCGGTCACCACCAGCACCATGGCGCTCAGCCCCAGCCTGTACAAGAAGCTGCCGTTCCGGCCGGCCCAGGATTTCGACTATGTCGGCTTCATCGGTACCTCGCCGTATGTGCTGGCCGTCCATCCGTCGTTGAAAGCCACTGACGTGGCCGCGCTGGTGCAGGCGATGAAGGCGCGCGGCAATGGCACCTACGCGTCCGTGGGCGCCGGCACCGTGTCGCATCTGCTGGGCGCCATGTTCGCCAAGGACAAGCAGCTCGACCTGACGCACGTGCCGTATCGCGGCGCGGCGCCGGCCTACACCGATCTGATCGGCGGCCAGGTCGACATCATGTTCGACAACCCAGTCGGCCTCGCGCCGTTCGTGCAAGGCGGCAAGCTGAGCGCCGTGGCGACGACCGCGCCCACCTCGATCCTGCCGAACGTGCCCACCTTCGCATCGCAAGGCATGGCGGACTACACGCAGACCTTGTGGTACGGGCTCGCCTTTCCCAAAGGCACGCCGCCTGCGGTCGTGGCGCGCATGAATGAAGCGTTGAACAAGGCCCTGCGCGAGCCCGCCATTGCCGCCGACCTCGCCGCCAAAGGTGTGGACGTGCGTCCCGACACCAGCGCGGCCCTGACCCAGGCCGTCACGCACGATCTCGCCTTCTGGGGCGATCTCATCACCAAAGTTGGAGTACAGCTTGACTGACCCTCGTTCCCTTCACGTCCGACCGCTGCCCGCGGCGGGCGAGGCGGCGCTGCTGCGCGTGTTCGTCGATCCCGCTGCCGACCGGCTCGGCGGCAACCCGGTTCCGCTGGTGGCCGATGCACAGGGCATGACGGCGGCCGACATGCAGGCGCTGGCCGCGCATCACGGCCACGAATCCGCATTCGTCTTGCCCGCGGATGCGCCGGGGCATCTGTGCCGGCTGCGCTTCTTCGTGCCCGGCCACGAGATGGAGATGTGCGGCCACGCGACGGTCGGAACGCTGTGGGCGCTGCGGCAGTGGGGGATGTGGACCACGGCCACGGCGCGCGTGCAGACGCTCAGCGGCAGCGTCGACGTGGAATGGGACGAGGCGCGAGGCTGGACCTGGATCTCGCAGCCGGCGGTGCGCGTCGACGCCCTCACGCCCGAGCAGGTCCGGGCGATCGGTGACGTGCTGGGGATCGATGCGGCGACAGGGCCCCTGCATGCCGTCAATGCCAGCACCAGCCGCGTCAAGACGCTCGTGCGCATGCCGGATGCGGTGGCGCTCGACGCGCTGACGCCCGATTTCTCGGCGATGCGGTCGCTTTGCGAGGCGATCGACTCGACCGGGCTCTACCCGTATTCGCAGGACGGCGAAGCGATCTCCGCGCGCCAGTTCCCCAAAGCTTCGGGCTACCCGGAAGACGCGGCCACCGGCATCGCGGCGGCCGCCTTGTGGGGCTATCTCGACAGCGTGGGTGCCTTGCCCGGGGGCGGCATCCGCACCGTGCGCCAGGGCGTGGCGATGGGCTCGCCCTCGGCGATCCAGCTGCGCGCGCGCGGCGACGGCCCGGGCTGCTGGCTCAGCGGGGAGACCCGATGGATGGTTTGATGCGCAACGATGCGGTCGCGGCGCGGCTCGCGGCCGCGGGGCTGGAGCTGCCCGCAGCGCCGCAGGCGCGCGGCAGCTACGCGCCGTATAGCGCAACCGCGCTTGCTGGCGCGATCCTGGTATGCATCAGCGGTCAGGCCAGCCGCCGCGATGGTGTGCCCCTCATCGGGCGCTGCGAGCCCGGCGCCGATCTCGCGCCGGCCAGGGACGCGTGCGCCCAGGCCGCGCTCTCCGGACTGGCCGCCCTGGCGCAGGCGTGCGGCGGCGACCTCGGCCGGGTGCGTGCCATCACGCAACTGCGCGGCTATCTGCGCAGCGACCCCGAGTTCGACGCGCACAGCGCCGTGCTCGACGGCGCCTCCGCCGTGCTGGAGGTCGTCTTTCCGGCAATGCCACGCCCCGCCCGCAGCGCCATCGGCGTGAGCAGCCTGCCGGGACGCTGCTGGGCCGAGATCGAGATCACGGCGCTGGTGTCGGCTTGAGCGGCGACCTCGCCGTAAAAGGAGTCAGACTGCATTTTCAAACAAAGGTGTCAGACTGCATTTTTCTTGGCCGTCCTCTCCCAAACAAAGGTGTCAGACTACATTTTCGGCCACCCGGAAATTGCAGTCTGACACCTTTGTTTTTCACCTCGTCCACCGTGAAATTGCAGTCTGACTCCTTTTCTCCAGCGCGGTCCCCCGCTGGGCGACACAGGCGGTGGCGTTACCGGAAACGGTGTCAGACTGCATTTTTCCTGGCCATTGAAAATGTAGTCTGACACCTTTGTTTCCGGGGTTGTCGGACCAGAAAAATGTAGTCTGACGCCTTTGAAAAATGCAGTCTGACACCTTTGTCCAAGGGGCGAAGTGAGGGTGTCGGTGTTGTCCCGGGTGGCTTGTCGTGGCGTGGAATGTCGTTAGTCTGCTGCTGATCCGCACGAGCGATCCGGGAGGCTTTCATGCGCGGCAGGGGATTGATGTGCGGGGTGGTGGCGGGGGCGGGGTGGGTGCAGTTCCAGCCGTCGTTGACGCACGCGGCGGTGGGCGCCGCCATCGTGGCGGCGCTCTCGGGGTTGGCATCGGTCGCTCGTTGGTCGGGCTGGCGCGGCGCGCGCGGAGAGGCGTTCGCGCTGGCGCTGGCCTGCGCCTGGGGCATGGTTGCGGGCGCAAGCAACGCGGTGGTGCAGGCGGCGCCGCGGCTGGCGCTGCGGGTGCCGGCGGCGATGGAGCAGCAGATCGTGGTGGCTTCGGTGCGCGTGCTGACGCTGGCGCAAGGCGATGCGCGCACGTGGCGATTCATGGGCGAGGTCGAGCCGGCCCGGCCGCTCGGCCTGCCGCCGCGGGCGCTGATCACCTGGCGCGCCTTGCCGGGCGACCCGCGTGAGCTGCCCGTGCCGGCGCCGGGCGAGCGCTGGCGCATGACGCTGGTGGTGCGGCGGCCGCGCGCCACGCTCAATCCCTGGACAGCAGACCAAGAGGGCCGCTGGTTCGCCGCGGGCGTGCGCATGCTGGCGTCGGTGCGCGGCCATCCCCAGCGGGTGGACGACGCGCCGTATGCAAGCGCGGGCGTCGCGGTCGAGCGGCTGCGCCACCTCGCGCGCACGCGCATGCAGGAGGCGCTCGCGGGAATGCGCCAGGGGCCGCTGCTGATCGCGCTGGCGCTCGGCGACGGCGCCGGGATCGGGCGCCCCGACTGGGATCTGTTCAACCGCACCGGCATCACCCATCTCGTCAGCATCAGCGGGTTGCACGTGGGGCTGGTCGCCGGTCTGTTCGGCTGGGCGGTGAGCCAGGCGTGGCGGCGGGTGCGATGGCGCGGACGCGCGCTGTGCGTACGCATACCGGCGAGCGTCGCGGGGATGGTGGCGGCCGTGCTGGCCGCTGGCGCCTATGCGCTGCTGGCGGGCTGGAGCGTGCCGACGCGCCGCACCTTCTTCACACTTGCGGCCCTCGGCGTGGCGGTGTGCCTGCGCCTGCCGCTGTCGCGCGGGCGCGCGCTGGCGCTGGCGGCGGGCGTCGTGGTGCTGCTCGACCCCTGGGCGCCGCTGGCGCCGGGGTTCTGGCTCTCGTTCGGCGCGATCGCGATCCTGATGGGCGTGATCGCGGGCGGGCCGGCGGCAGAGGGGCGCTGGGGCCGGTTGTGGCGCGCGCTGCGTGGATTCGCCGTGGCGCAGGGGCTCATCACGCTGGGCATGGTGCCGCTGCTGGCCTGGTGGACGCAGCAGTTGTCGCTGGTCTCCCCGTTCGCCAACGCCGTGGCGATCCCGCTCGTGAGCCTGTTCGTGACGCCACTGGCGCTGTTGGTGGCGATGCTCGCGGCGCTGAGCGCGGCGCTGCCGTCGCTGATGGCGCCCGCCCGGTGGGTCGGCCTCGCCGCGGATGGACTGGCGCGCGCGGTCATGGCCGTCATGCAGTGGCTCAGCGCGCTGCCGCACGCCAGCGTGCACATTGCGGCGGCGCCGTGGCCGCTGGTGCTGGCCGCGCTGGCGGGCGTGGTGTGGGCATTGCAGCGGCCCGGCTGGCCGGGGCGGCACTGGGGCTGGGCGGCGCTGGCGCCCCTGGTGCTGTGGCGCGCGCCCGCGCCGGCCGACGGCGACTGGTCGATGTGGGCGGTGGACGTGGGGCAGGGCACCTCGGTGATCCTGCGCACGGCGCGCCATGTGCTGCTGTACGACACCGGGCCGATGTCGTTCGACGGCTGGGACGCGGGCGAGCGCATGGTGGTGCCGGCGCTGCGTGCCCTGGGCGTGCGGAGCGTCGATACGCTGGTGCTGTCGCACGCGGACCTGGATCACGTCGGCGGCGCGATTGCGGTGTTGCGCGCGCAACCGGTGGCGCAGGCCTACGCCTCGTTCGATCTGCGGCGCTGGGTCGATCACCAGCAACATCTGCGCGGCGAGCGGCTGGGCACCGTCGAGACGCCGATGCCCGCGGAGATCGCGCCGTGTGTCGCCGGCCAGGCCTGGACCACCGACGGCGTGCGCTTCACCTTTCTGCACCCGCCCGCGGGGCTGGGCCCGACCTCGACCAATGCGCGCAGCTGCGTGTTGCGCGTGGACGGCCGGCATCATTCCGTGCTGCTGCTGGGCGACGTGCCGCGCGTGCACGAGGCCCGCTTCGCCCAGGCGCTCGCGCCGCTCGACGTGGTCGTGGCCGCGCACCATGGCTCCAGCACCTCCTCGGGCCCGGAGCTGGTCGCCGCGGCCCATGCGGCGCACGTGATCTTCCAGGCCGGCTACCGCAACCGCTACCGCCACCCGACGGCGCCGGTGCTGGCGCGCTGGCGCGAGGCGGGCGCGCAGCTGTGGCGCAGCGACCTCGACGGCGCAATCCGTGTCGAGTCCAACGCACAGGGGCTGTCGGTGCGCGCCCAACGAGAGACGGGGCGGCGCTACTGGCACGACGTGGCGCCGGATTGGCAGCATTGACACAGGACCGGAAGTGAGCGCGCGGCGCCAAGCATGAACCGGAAGCGGGAGGGCCGTCCGGCAGTGCGCAACCTCCCGCCCGGCTGACCGCATGAGCCGCCCTCACGGGCCCTCATGCAACCCGCCGTCTCCCTCAATACGCCGCCCGATAGATCGCCAGCGCCTGTGCCTCGTCGATCGGCAGCGGGTTGTTCATCAGCAGGCGCTGCTGCACCATGGCCGAGCTGGCCAGGGTCGGCAGGTCGGCCTCGCCGATGCCGACCGCGCGCAGGCCTTGCGGCAGGTCGGCCTGGCGGATCAGGTCTTCGAGGAAGGCGATGAAGGTGGCCGCGCCGCTGGCGGCGTCGGCGGCCGGGGGCAGGCCGACGGCCTGGCCCAATTCTGCGTAGAGGGGCGCCGCGGCCTGCGCGTTGAAATGCAGCACGGCCGGCAGCACCAGCGCGTTCGACAGCCCGTGCGGCACGTGGAAGATGCCGCCCACCGGATAGGCCAGCGCGTGCACGCCGCCTACCGGCGCGTTGGCGAACGCCTGCCCGGCCAGCATGGCGCCCAGCAGCATGTCGGAGCGCGCCTGCAGGTTGGCGCCGTCGCGGCACACGGTCAGCAGGTTGGCGCTCAGCAGCTTCAGGGCCAGGATCGCCAGGTGATCCGACAGCGGATTCTTCAGGCGCTTGCTGGTGTAGGCCTCGATGGCGTGCACCATGGCGTCCACGCCGGTGGCCGCGGTGGCGGCCGGCGGCAGGCCCACCGTCAGTTCGGCGTCGAGGTAGGCCGCGTCGGCGTAGAGCTGCGGCGCCACCACGCCGCTCTTGGTGGTGGCGCCCGTGGTCACGATCGAGATCGGCGTGACCTCCGAGCCGGTGCCGGCCGTGGTCGGTACCTGGATCAGCGGCAGGCGCTGGCCGCTGACCTGGTTGATGCCATACATGGCCGACAGCGGCTGTTCGCTCTTGCACAGCACGGCCACCAGCTTGGCCACGTCCATCGACGAGCCGCCGCCGAAGCCGACGACCACGTCGGCGTCGAACGCGCGGGCGCGCTCGGCCGCCGCCTGCACCACGGCCTCCGGCGGATCGGCGACCACATCGTCGATCACCAGCGTCTGCCAGCCGGCCGCGGCCAGGCTGTCGAGCGCCGGTTGCAGGGCGCCGCTGCGGTGGAGGAAGGCGTCGGTGACGAGCACCGCGCGCGCGCCGGCGTGGCGCTCGCGCAGCAGGGCGCCCAGGCGGCGAGCCAGGCCCGGTTCGACGAGAATGTGAGGGACAGTCTGGAAGGAAAAGGCGGACATGGGATCAGGAAAGTTCGTTGATGATGGTTTGCGCCACGTCCTCGAGCGAGGACCGCGTGGCCATGGCGCGGCCCTGGATGCGACGATGCGCTTCGTGCTCGGTGATGCCCTCGCGCGCGATCAGGAGCGTCTTGGCGGTGGCGACCTTGCTCACCGCGGCATAGCGGCCTTCCAGCTTGCGCATGTGGGCCAGCGTGGCGGCCTGCTGGCGCCAGGCGGTGCGCGCCAGCAACAGCTGGGTCAACAGGCCGAAGGGGCGGATCGGTCGTTCGATGACGCCGGTGCAGCCGCTGTGCAGCACCAGTTGCAGCGTGGCCGGGTTTTCGTACTCCACGATGCCGACCAGCGGCGGGCTCAGCTCGTTCAGGCCGTCGGCCAGCTTCTGGATCGCGTCGCGGTGGTCTTCCTCGATGGGCAGCACGACCACGTCGGCATCGGTGCAGAGCGTGTCGGGCAGCGGCCATTGCTGGGTCGGCACGCAGCCGATGCGCTTGAGGTGCGACATCAACAGGCGCGACTCGGCGTCCTGCGGGTGCAGGACCAGCACGCGCAGGCCGTTGAGTTCGCGCAGCGCCGTGGTGCTGCGGCCGGGCCGGGTCGGGGGGGCGGTCACGGTAGCGCCAGGGCCTCAGGATCCAGCGCGTGGTCGACGAGGTACGGCACCGGCCGCACCGCGGCACGCGCGGCGTAGATGATCTCGAAGCGGCGCTGCGCGTCGATGCGCGCGATGCGCGGCCACAGCGAGGTATGCTGCGTGTCGCCGTCGATCGTGACCAGGCCCTGCGGCGCCTCGAACCGGGCGCCGTCGAGCGCCTGCACCAGGTCGGGCACGGCCAGGCCGCCGGCGCGCCGCGCCGCCTGGGCGACGAGGTGCACCTGGGAATAGGCGGCTTCCGCGCCCGCCGTGATCGGGCTGTCCTCGCCGAAGCGGGCGTGGTAGGCCCGGGCAAAGCGGCGGCTCGGTTCGGTGTCGAGCGAGGCGAAGTAGGGCGCGGCGGTGATGTGGCCTTCGGCCTCCTCCGGGGTGAGGGCGGCCACGTCGGTCTCGTTGGTGGCGAGGCTGACGATGGGCATGCGGGCCGGGTCCAGGCCCAGCTCGCGGTAGGCGCGGTACAGCTTGACGATGTCGCGGCCGACCATGGTCGAGTAGATGGCGTCCGGGCGCAGCGCCACGGCCCGCTTGAGTACCTCCGCCAGGTCTTCCTGGGGCGCGTTCAGCGGCAGATAGACCTCGTCGACCACCTCGCCGCCGGCCTGCTCGTAGAGCTCGCGCATGATGCGGTTCGACTCGCGCGGGTACACGTATTGGCCGCCGATGAAGAGCACGCGGTTGCCGAAGTGGCGGATCACGTAGCTGGCCAGTTGCACCGAGTTCTGGTTGGGCACCGAGCCGCCGTAGAAGCAATACGGCGAATACTCGAAGCCCTCGTACAGCGTGGCGTAGAACAGCAGCGCGCGGCGGCTTTCGACCACCGGCAGCACGGCCTTGCGGGTGCTGGACATGTGCGTGCCGAAGATCAGCGGCACGCGCTCGCGGTCGCACAGCCATTCGGCCGCCTGGCGATAGTCCGGCGGCTGCGCACCCACGCGCGCGCTCACCGGCACCAGCGGCACGCCGCCGATGCCGCCCACGGCATTGACCTCGTCGATCGCCAGCAGCGTGGCGTTTTCCTGGGTGATCTCGGTGGCCGCCGTCAGGCTCTCGTGGGAGAACAGCAGCCCGACGCGATGGCCCGTGGCGGTGTTCACAGCGAGGTCCAGTCGAGCGAGCGCTCGAAGGCGTGGGCGGCGCGATACAGCGTGGCCTCGTCGAAATGGCGGCCCACCAGCATCATGCCGACGGGCAGGCCGTCGCGCAGGCCGCAGGGCACGGACATGGCCGGGTGGCCGGTGACGTCGAAGGGCGCGGTGTTGGCGTTCATCTCAAGGGCACGGGTCACGAAGAGGTCGGGCGCTGCGTCGGCATCGATGAGGCGCGGCGCGCGCATGGGCACCGTGGGCATCAGCAGCATGTCGACACGGGCCAACGCATCATCATAGGCCTGGCGCAGGCGGCGCGCGAGGTTTTGTGCCTTGCCGTAGTACTGGCCGCCGTAGCGCGCGTAGAAGTATTCGCCGGCCAGCAGGCAGGTCTTGACGTCGTGCGGGAACTCGTCGGCATGGTCGCGCCAGTGGCGCTGCGCCTGCATCAGGCCGGTGACATACAGTCCCTTCCAGTTGGTGCCGTAGTTGTAGCCCTTCATCTGCTGGGTCGTGCCCTCGACCGCGATCGGCGTCCAGATGGCGTGGCCCTTGCGGTGCAGCGGCACCGACAGCTCGATCACCTCGGCGCCCAGCGCGCGCAGCTCGGCCGCGGCCTGGCGCACCGCGTCATCGACCTCGGCCTCGCTGTTGTGCCAGCCGAAGCCCTCGGGCACGACGCCGATGCGCAGGCCCTTGAGCGGCAGGCCCAGCGCCTCGCAGTAGGAAGGCCGCTCGGCCGGCAGGCCCTGCTGGCGCGGGTCCAGGCCGTCGGCGCCGGCGATGGCGTCCAGCAGCAGGGCGTTGTCGGCCACATTGGCGGTCATGATGCCGGCGTGGTCCAGCGTCATTTCGATCGGCATGATGCCGGTGTAGGGAATGAGCCCGTGGGTGGGCTTCATGCCGTAGATGCCGGAATAGGCAGCCGGAATCCGCACCGAGCCGCCCTGGTCGGTGCCGATGGCCATGTCGGCCTCGCCGGCGCCCACCAGCGCCGCCGCGCCCGACGACGAGCCGCCCGCCGAATGCGCGGGGTTGCGCGGATTGCGCACCGGGCCGGTGGCATTGGTGTGACTGCTGCCCGACACGCAGAAGTACTCGCAGTGGGCCTTGCCGACGATGCGGCCGCCGGCGTCCAGGATGCGGGTCGCGACCGTGGCGTCCTGGTCGGGCACGTAGCCGCGCAGGGTGGCCGCGCCGTTCATCATGGGCACGCCGGCCAGGCAGACGTTGTCCTTGAGCACCACGCGCTTGCCCGCCAGCGGGCCGCCCGGGCGGCCGTCGATCTCGGTGCGCACATACCAGGCGTTGAGCGGATTGTCTTCGGGCTGCACGCCGGGCGTGCGCGGATAGCGCACCACCGGCGGCTGGTCGATCAGCGCGTCGACCTGGTCGTACTCGGCAAAGGTGGCCTCCAGAATGCTGTCGTAGGCGCGCAGCGTGGCGTCGTCCAGGGTCAGGCCGATGCGGCGTGCGGCCTGGTCCAGCGCTTCCAGAGTGGGACGGGGAAGGGACATCTCGGATTCCGTATCAGGATTGCAGACCGCCGTAACGCCGGGCGATCTCTTGGGGTGTCGTGCTGGCGGTGGCGACGTCGGCGATCAGTTCGCCTTTCTCCAGCACCAGGATGCGGTCGGACAGCGCGCACAGGAAGTCGATGTCCTGTTCGACCAGCAGGATGGCGATCCCGTGCGAGGCGCGCAGGGTCTGCAGCGCTTCGACGATCTCGTCGCAGATCGAGGGCTGGATGCCCTCGGTGGGTTCGTCCAGCAGCATGAGCCGCGGTTCGCCGCACAGGCAGCGGGCCAGCGCCAGCAACTGCTGTTCGCCGCCCGACAGGCTGCCGCCGGGCCGGTCCAGCAGCTTCTGCAGGCGCGGAAACACCTGCAGCACCGACGCGATGCGCGCGTCGGCCTCGCGCAGGTTCTTCACGCAGCCCATGCGCAGGTTCTCGGCCACGCTCAGCGCCGGGAAGATCTGGCGGCCCTGCGGCACGAAGCCGATGCCCTGGCGTGCGCGTGCATGCGGGGCCAGCGTGCCGATCCGGCGGTCGGCCAGCGTCAGCTCGCCGCCGGTGAGCGGCAGTTCGCCCATCAGCGCGCGCAGCAGCGTGGTCTTGCCCATGCCGTTGCGGCCAAGGATGCCGGTGAACTCGCCGGCGGCCATGCTGAAGCTCACGCCGTGCAGCACGGGAATGCGGCCGTAGCCGGCCTTCAGCTCATGCGCCTGGAGCATGTGTCTCTCCTTGCTTGCCCAGATAGGCGGCGCGCACGTCGGCGTGCGCCATGATGTCGTCGAAGCTGCCTTCGGCGAGCACTTCGCCCTGGTTGAAAACGGTGATGCGGCCGGCGATCAGGCGGATGAACGCCATGTCGTGCTCGACCACCACCACGGTGCTGTGGCGATTGATGGCGGCGATCAGCTCGGCGGTCTTGCGCACCTCCTGGTGCGTCATGCCGGCGGCGGGCTCGTCGAGCAGCACCAGCTCGGGCCGCGAGGCCAGGATCATGCCGAGCTCCACCCACTGGCGCTGGCCGTGGGCCAGCGCATTGACGGGCGTGCGGGCCACCGCCTCCAGCCCGGTCTCGGCCAGCACCTGCGCGGCGATCTCGCTCGCGACGCCCTCGGCGCGGCGTGCCGCCGCCAGCCGCAGGTTCTCGAGCACGTCCAGCCCTTCGAAGACGCTGGGCACCTGGGTCTTGATGCCGATGCCCAGGCGCGCCACCTCGTGCGTGGCCAGGCCCCGCAGCGGCTGGCCCTTGAAGCGGATCTCGCCGCGCGTCGGCCGCAACTGGCCCGACAGCATCTTGAAGAACGTGCTCTTGCCGGCGCCGTTGGGGCCGATCAGGCAGCGCACCTCGCCGCGGTCCAGCCGGAAATCGACCGCCCGCACGGCGTGCACGCCGCCGAAACTCACGCCCAGGCCCTGGGTTTCCAACAACAGCTCGCTCATGCCGGCTCCTTGGACGAACGAAACAGACGGCGTGCGGCATCGACCACCGTCGGCGCCAGGCCGCGCGGGATCAGGAGCACGAAGAGAATCAGGATGACGCCCAGCACGAGGCCGGTGTCGACGCTGTGCTGCGCGCCCAGTTGCGTGACCATGGCCTGCAGCGCCACGCAGGCGATGATGGGGCCGATCAGCGTGCCGCGGCCGCCGACGATCACCCAGATGATGATCTGCGCCGACTGCGACAGGCCGAAGACGCCGGGGCTGACGAAGGCGCCCCAGTTGGCGTAGAGCATGCCGGCCAGGCCGGCCAGCGCGCCGCCCAGCGTGAACGCGGCCAGCTTGTACAGGCTGGCGTTGTAGCCCAGCAGCTGGGCGCGCTGTTCGTTCTCGCGCACCGCCGCGACCACGCGGCCGAAGCGCGAGGCCATGACGGCGCGCAGGCCGAAGTAGGCGCCGATCAGGATCAGCGCGGCCAGCGTGAACGTGCCCTCCGGCGACAGCGGCTCGGCCGCGCCAGGCAAGGTCAGCGGCGGGATCGACGGAATGCCGTTGAAGCCGCCCAGCAGCGCCTCGCCGATGCGATAGCTGTCGCCCGAGGTGGAGTTCATCAGGTTGAACAGGATCAGGGTCACGGCCAGCGTGATGACGCCCAGATACACGTCGCTGATCTTGCCGTAGAACATGAAGTAGCCAAGCAGCGCGGCAAAGGCCGCGGGCACGGCGATGGCCAGCGCCATCGCGCCCAGGCCGGGGCCGAAGTTGAAGGCGCCGATCGCCCAGGCATAGGCGCCCAGGCCGAAGAAGGCGGCCTGGCCGAAGCACAGGATGCCGCCGTGGCCCCAGACAAAGGCCAGGCTCAGGGCCAGCAGGGCCATGACCAGATAGACCGTCATGGACAGCAGGCTGAACATGTCGACGACGGTGGGCAGGAACACCGCGGCCGCCACGGCCACGGCGCCCAGCGTCAGGGAAATCGCAGGTACACGCATCAGATCGCTCGCTTGAAGAATCGCCCGGTGATGCCTTGCGGCAGCAGTCGGATCAGCACGATGGCGGCCAGCAGCAGGGCCACCTGGCCGTAGACCGGCGTGGCGATGAAGGTCACGCCCTGGCTGATGGCGCCGAAGAAGCCCGAGGCGCTGACCGTGCCGGCGATGACGGCGCTGCCGCCGCTGATCACGGTGATGAACGCCTTGGCGATGTAGGCCGCGCCGATGGTCGGAATCACGCCGGTCAGCGGCGCGAGCACCGCGCCCGCCAGGCCGGAAAGTGCCGCGCCCAGGCCGAAGGTGAGCTTGTAGACGCCGTTGGGATTCATGCCGAGCGCGCTGGCCATGGCGGCGTTCTGCATGCAGGCGCGCGCCCGCAGGCCGAAGTCGGTGAAGCGCAGCAGGCACCACAGCGCCAGCATCACGCCGGCCGCGAGCGCGATCAGGAACAGCGTGTAGCCGCTGGCCTGGCGCGCGCCGATGGTGATGCCGCCCAGCGGCGAGGAGATGCCGACGGTGGTGTTGCCGAAGACCATGGTGGCCAGGCCGATGACGGCCAGCGACAGGCCCCAGGTGGCCAGCATGGTGTCGATCATGCGGCCGTAGAGATGCCGCACCAGCAGGTGTTCGACCAGCACGCCGAAGACGCCCACGGCCAGCGGCGCCAGCACCAGCATGGAGATCCAGATCGGCACGCCCCATTGGTTGGTGGCGAGGATGGCGACGTAGCCGCCCAGCATCATGAACTCGCCGTGGGCGAGGTTGATGATCTTCATCATCCCGAATACCACCGCCAGCCCGACGCTCAACAGCGCCAGGATGGCGATCGCACCCAGGATATCGATGGCATAAATGGCAACGAGATCCATGGGCCGCTCAGAACTTGATGGCGTACTGGCGGTTGTCCGCCGGGTTCTTGATCAGGTCGCAAACCGCGGCGGTGTCGCCGGGCTGCTGCTGCGGATAGCTTTCGACCAGGTTGAGCTTGCGGTCGCGCACCTCGGCGATGTGCACGTCCAGCGTGCAGTGGTGGGTGGCCGGATCCAGCGTCACGCGGCCGCTGGGCGCATCGATGGCGATGCCGGATTCCAGCGCCTCGATGACCTTCATGCGGTCGACCGAGCCCGCCTTGCGCACGCCCTCGGCCCACAGCATGAAGCCCTGGTAGGCGCCCATCGCCAGCTCGGTGATGTAGGGATAGTTGGCGCCGTAGCGGGCATGGAAGCGCTTGACGAAGTCGGCGTTGGCCGCGCCCGGCAGCTCCTGCAGGTAGTTCTGGCAGACCAGGAAGCCGTTGCACTCCTCGGGCGACAGCACGATGTGCTCGTTGCCGCCGGCGAAGGTGGTCGAGGCGAGCGGAATCTTGCCCGTCATGCCGGTGGCCTTCCACTGGCGGTAGAACGACATGTGCGCGCCGCCCACCAGCGCCGACCAGATGAAGTCCGGCGACGCCGCCTGGATCTTGGAGATCGCGGCGCCGAAGTCGGTCACGTCCAGCGGGAAGAACTCGGTGGCCACCGTCGTGCCGCCCGCGTCGGCGGCATACTTGCGCACCCAGTTCGAGACGATCTGGCCGTAGTTGTAGTCGGCGGCCACGATGTAGACCTTCTTGCCCCACTTCTTCACGGCATAGGGCGCAAGCTTCTGCACGGTCTGCGCGGGCGTGACGCCGGCGGCGAAGTAGTTGCGGTCGCACACACCGCCCTCGTACTGGTTGTCGTAGAAGTAGAGCGTGCGATAGCGGTTGAGCACCGGGCGCACGACCTCGCGCGAGGCCGAGGTGATGCCGGCGTGCACCACGGCGGCCTTGTCGCGCAGCGCGGCCTGCTGCGCAAACTGCGCGTAGAGCTGCATGTTCGACTGGGCGTCGTAGGCGATGAAGTTGAGCTGTTTGCCCAGCAGGCCGCCGCGGGCATTGACCTCTTCGGCTGCGAACCGCAGCGCGTCCATCACGGGCTTGCCGTAGATGTCCAGGCCGCCCGACAGATCGTAGATGGCGGCGACGTTGATTTTTTCTTCGCCGGCCGCGAAGGCACGCGTGCCGGCCAGGCCCATCAGGGTGGCGGAGGCGGCGGTGGCGGCGGTGGACGACAGGAACTGACGGCGGTTCATGCTCATGTTGGTAGGCCCCTTGAGCGCTTGCGGCGCGCACGGCCTGGCGCCCGGCGCAAAACGCAGGGACGAGCAGGGGCCGACGCCGAAAGTCGCGTAGACGTGAGTAGGTGTTTGGATGTGCCGAGAAACCGGCTGGATGTCGACGCCGTTGTCGACGAGAAAAAACCGAGCGGCCTTGCTGGCAGTTGCGCCTTTGGAACTTGCCGGGCCGGTCCTCATGGACCGAGGACAGGTGAAATTCTAGGGGAAGGGCAGGGCGTGGACTAGCCCCGGGATTTCCCTAGGACGCTTGCGCGGGCCCGCAACGGGGCCCGCGCCGTGCGCCACTCAGCCTTCGAAAACTTCGAAGAAGGTTTCGGCCTCGATCCGGTTGCCCAGGATCGGCACCAGCCGCGCAATCGCGTGTTCGCGATGCTCGGGCCGCAGTGCCCAGTCGTCGTCGCGCAGGTCGTCGCCGGCGTCTTCGTAGATGTCGGCGATCGTGGTCAGTGCCGCCAGCAGGGTGGCGAGGTCGGGCACCAGCACGTCGGCGTCCCAGCGGCCCATGCCGTGGCGGGCGAACAGGATCTCGCCGCTGTGCGTGTCGAAGATGATCGGGTCGGCATTCTGGTCGGCGATCACGAGCCAGTGCTCGGCCCAGTCTTCGACGCGCGTGTCGTCGGAGGCATCCCAGCGATAGCCGGCCTGCAGCGACCACAGCCGATGCAGCGGCGGGAAGTTGATGTTGGTTTCCGAGAGCGTGATGCCGGTCGGGCCGACGTTCTCGTGATACGTCTTGCCCCAGGGGCCGATCTCTCGATAGAACGCCGCCAGCGCGGCGGGCAGTTCGATCTCGCCCTGCCAGGCCTCGGCGCCCTGCGCGCGCAACTCGCCGAAGCGCGCGAACGACGCACGCAGCGTGGACCACGGCGTCATGAGGGCAACCCGTGACGGTGGGTGGGCTGATGGGCGCATTGCGGCATGGTGATGAACTCCTGGATGACGGGGCGCGCCGACGCACGCCGCCGGGCATTGTCCACAAAACGCCCGCATCCCCGCAAGCCGCGGCGAGGTTAAGATGGCGCCTCTTCGATTCTGGCAGGGAGCAGGCGTGGCGTTTCATACCGGTGAGTACGATGTCTACCTGGTGCTGACCGGCGCCGATGCCCCCAGCCCCTGGACCACGGCGGCCTGGCTGCCGCTGGCCGAGATGCTCGCGCCCTTCGTCGCGTCGCCGCGCGGCAAGGCGGCGGTGCGCTGCACGCAGCTCGACCGCGCCACGCGCAAGAAGGCCAGCTTCGGCCGCCTCGCCTGGAACGAGGCCTCGCACCGCAAATGGACGCACGGCGGCGCGCAGGCGGACGGCGCGCCGTGGATATTCCTGGGCGCCGAAGCCTGGGCGCCCGCCTGGACGCAGTGCGAGAAGGACAACGCGGCGCCGGACTGCTTCGTGGCGCTGTCGACACCGGCATCCGGCATGACGGACAAGCCGGTGCGTTTTGGCGGCAAGTTGCTGGTGGCGCTCACGGTGCACGCGCCCGCAGACACCAGGGCCGCCTTGCGGGCGGCCATGCAGCGGATCGCGCGCGCATCGCGCAGCCCGCTCGCCGTGTATCAGCGGCGGCCGTGGGGCCGCGCTGCGTTCGGGGGATTCACCGGCGCGATCAACGATCTCGCCTACACCGGCCTGTTCAAGGCGGGCGATCCGCACGCGCGTGCGGTGGATGCGGACAGCCTCAGCGAAACCTGGACGCCGCTGCCGGCCTGCGCCTGAAACCTCAGGCGGCCTCGGGCGCGGGCGTGGCCGCGCGCTCGGGGCGCGACCAGATCCACATCAGCACCAGCGCCATACAGGCGGCGGCCGACCACACGAACCACGGATGCGGCACGGTGTAGTGCATCAGCACCACGCACAGCGACATGGAGATGGTGGCGGCGATCTTGTTGGCGCGCGCCACGCAGCGGCCGTTTTTCCAGTTGTGCAGCATCGGGCCGAACAGCCTGTGGCGGTGCAGCCAGGCGTGCAACCGGGGCGAGCTGCGGGCCGAGGCCCACGCCGCCAGCAACACGAACTCGGTGCTGGGCAGGCCCGGCACGAACACGCCCACGATGGCGAGGCCGAGGCTGAGCACGGCCAGCCCCATCAGCAGCGCGCGCTTCCATTGGTTCAGCGCCCCGGCGGCGGCGGGCGCCGCCGGGGTGTTGGACGTTGCCTGGTTCATTGGCTCAGATTGAAGTGGCGCACCAGCAGCTCGCCGAAACGGTCGTAGGCGGCGTTGGCGCCGGCGATGACGGCGTCGTGCTGGCCTTCACCGATCTGCTCGCTGTCGAGGGCGGCGACGAAGCGGCGCCACACGATGGCGCGGCCTTCCGGATAGGCGGCCAGGTTGCGCGCGCCGAACTCGGCCGTCAGGCCCAGCTTGGCCTGCACTTCCTTGAACAGAAAGGCGGCGCCCAGCGTCGAGCCTTCGGACACGTAGAGCCAGCCCAGGCCTTCGGGCATGGTCACGCCGCGGCTGGCGATCGCGTCGGCGGGCAGCGGCGCGCCGAGGTCGCGCAGGTCGTCGAGCGCCGCGTCTTCGCGGCCGCGCACGGCCAGGTCGGGCACCGCGGCCTGCAGCTCGGCGTCCTTGAACAGGTGTTCGACGTCGCGCTGGAACAGGTATTGCGCCGTGACGAAGGCGGCGTAGGCCTCGCGGCTGCTGAACGGCGCGCCGCGCTCCATCAGCTGGTGCATGCGCTCGTGCTGCGCGGCGGTTTCGTGCTTCAGGCGTTGCGACAGGGCCGGGCGTTCGAGGATTTCAGTGGTCATGATGATGGGTACGGTGAGGGCGGCGCCGGCAGCGCCAAATTCGGAATGGTTTTCATTATTCCGCAGGCCCCCGCAATTGACACGTTAAGCTTGCTTAAGGATCGACGTGAATCAGAAACCCGATTCGCGCAGCAGCACGGCGGCCGCGCGGCGCCAGGCGCGCATCAGCAGGCTTTCATTCGCGCCCTCGATCACGGCCGTGCCGCGCAGCACCTGCAGGCGTGGCAGCGCCGCCGCTTCGGGCGCGGGATCCAGCATCACACGATACACCGCCTGCTCGGGCGCCAGGTCCTGCGCGTCGGCGTCGGCGCGATGGCTTGCGGCCGGCGCGCGCACCGCGGCCAGATGGCCGCCATGCACCGAGGCCAGCTCCGGCGCCGCGCTCAGGCGGCGCGTGGCGGTGGCGTTGATGGCCGTCACGGTGAGCGGTACGGCGGCCAGCCCCGGATCTTCGGGCAGGAAGCGCGCGGCGTCGCCGGCGCGCAGCCGCCGCACGTCTTCCTCGGCGGCGTAGCCCTCCACCACCAGCCGTTGCGGCGCGACCAGCGTGCCCAGCCATTCGCCTTCGCCCACCCACTCGCCGGCCGCGAGCGGCTCGGCCAGCTCGGCCATCGTGCCGGCGAACGGCGCGCGGATCGTGAGCTGCTCGAGCTGGCGCGTGAGCACCTCCAGGCGTTCGCGCGCGGCCTGCAGCTCGCGCTGCGCCACCGGCACCGCGGCGCCGCTGTCCTGGCGCATCGCGTGAAAGCTCTGCTGCCATTGCAGCACGCCGATGCGCTGGGCCAGCGCGTCGCGCTCGTATTCGAGATCGGGCGCGCGCAGCACGTAGAGCGCCTCGCCCGCGGCCACCGGCTGTCCTGCCCGCACGCCGATGCGTTCGATGCGCGCGCCGGCCGGGGCCACCAGGCGGGCCTGCTCGGCCGCGCGCAGCAGCGCCGGCGCCTCGACCCGGCTGCGCCACGGCACGACCGCCGCGATCAGGCCCAGCAGGACGATCAGGGAGGTGAGGCGGCTGCGCCGGTTCCAGCCGGTCTTGCGCTGGCTCGACAGGCGTTCGCGCCAGGCCACGAGTTCGGTATAGATGGGGCGCAGCACGAAGGCCACGATTTCGATGGCGAACAAGAGAATGCCCAATAGCTTGAAGGCCATGTGGTAGACCAGCACGGCGATACCCAGGAACAGGAAGAAGCGATAGACCCAGACGCTGAAGGCGTAGACCAGCAGGGCCCGTTCGCGCCAGGGCGCGAACACCTCCGGCCGCGCATCGCCCAGGTCGAACAGCCACTCGCGCAGGCGCCAGCGCGCGAGCGCGAAGGCGCGGTTCTGCAGGTTCGGCACGTTGAGCGCATCCGACAGCAGGAAGTAGCCGTCGAAGCGCATCAGCGGGTTGAGGTTGACGGCCAGGGTCAGCAGCCAGGTGGTGGTGGCGAGCGTGAAGGCGGCGCTGCGCAGCATGCCGTCGGGCAGGAAGCTCCAGGCCAGCGTGGCCCAGGCCGCGAGCACGGTCTCGGCCATCATGCCGGCGGCGCCGATCGACATGCGGCGGCGCCGGCTCTTCAGGCGCCAGGCGCCCGAGGTGTCGGTGTAGAGCACCGGCCACATCACCATGAAGGCCACGCCCATGGTGGCGACGCGGCAGCCGTGATACTTGGCGGTGTAGGCGTGGCCCAGCTCGTGCAGGATCTTGGTCACGCCCAGCGCCAGCCCCGCCGTCAGCGCGCCTTCCAGCGTGAAGAAGTGCAGGAAGGTGTGGAGGAACTCATCCCATTGGCGGGCCGCGAGAAACAGGCCCAGCAGGCCCGCGGCCAGCGTCAGCAGCAGGAAGCCGCGCGCGTAGAAATGGCGCCGCACCCAGGGCAGGGTGCGGCTCAGGAACGCGTCGGGGCGCACGAGCGGGATGCGGAAAAACAGATAGTGATGGATCAGGCCCTTGAGCCAGTGGCCGCGCGCCCGCGCCTGCGCCTCGCGGCGATAGCGCGCGATGGCCTGCGGGCCGCGCGCCTGCAGCAGGCTGTTGTGCTGCAGGAACTGGGCGAAGTCGGTGACGTCGTCCGCGTGCAGGTGCAGCGGCGTGTCGGCGCCGATCGCGGCGGCGATCGCCGCGGCGTCGGCGAGGTGCCAGCGCGCCAGCATCTCGGCCTCGGCCCAGCCGATCTGGTAGAACTGCGCGCGGCCGGGATCCTCCAGTGTCCAGGCGGGCGAGCCGTCGTGGTTGCGCGGCGCTTCGTGCAGCAGCAGCTCCTCGCGCAAAGGCGCGAGCGCCTGCGCGGGCGCGTCCGGCGCGCGGGAGGTGGGCGCCGGCAGTGCCGCGCCGGGCGTGGCGGACGTGGCCGTCATAGCCCGAGCCACACGCGCAGGCTGGCCAGCGGCCGGCGCAGCAGGTAGGCAAACAGCGGCGTGCGCTCGCCGTACAGCTTGGCGGTGCCCTTGAGCCCGATGCGCGGCAGCGTCTCCTGCCCATCGGCGGGATGCAGTTGCGCGCGCACCCGATAGGCCAGCGTGCCGTCGGGCGTGGGGGCGGCGCGGTAGCCCACGCGCAGCAGCGAGGCGGGCAGCGGCGAGGTGGGGGCGGCGTTCAGGAACAGCCGTAATTCGGCGGCCTCGGGCAGCCTGATCGCGTCGGCCACCGGCAACTGCACCTCGAGCTCGGCGTCCTTGGGATCGGCCACCATCATGATGCGCTCGCCGAGCGCCACCGGCCGGCCGATCCAGTCGGACACGTCATCGAACAGCGCGATGCCGTCGCGCTCGGCGCGCAGCTGCGTGCGGGCAAGCGCCTCCTGGTAGTACGCCACGTCGTTCTGCGCCTGGGCGCGCTTGCCGCGTGCCAGCGCCAGCGCGGCCTTGCTGCGTTCGTCGTAGAGCGCCTGCTGCTGGGTCTGGCGCAGCTCGGCGTCGGCCACGGCCAGCGCCTGGCGCGCGCTTTCGAGCTTGCCGTTCACCTCGCGCGCATCCAGGGTCGCGAGCAACCGGCCCTGCTGGACCGCCTGGTTGGGCGTGACGGCGATGCTGTCGACCACGCCGGCCAGCGGCGCGCGCACGGCCATCGGCGCGCGCGCCACGATCTCGGCCGGCGCCAGCACCGATTGCCGCACCGGCACGAACAGCAGGGCCGTGACGGCCAGCGCGAGCCCCAGCCACCAGCGGCGCCGGTGCGCGCCATGGCGCAGGCCCGACCACCATTGCGCCGGCCCGCGCCGCTGCCGGGTCGCGGGTCGCAGCGCGCGCCAGGCATGGGCGTAGGCGTCGGCCAGCAGGCCGAGCAGCGTGGTTTCGCGCTTGTCCCAGGGCGTGTCGCGCGCCAGCAGCAACGCGGCGTCCGGCCGTTGCGCGTCGCCCAGCGCCAGCGGCAGCAGCCATGCGTGCGGCGGCAGGTGCTCGACCCACATGGCCGCATCCTCGGCCGCCGGTTGCAGCGGCCCGGCCGCAAGACCCGCGCCATCGCGCAGCCGGCGCGCCAGCAGGGCGGACAGCCAGACGTTGAACGGCGCGTTGCGCTCGGGCACGGCCAGACCGGATAGCGCCTCGATCGTGCCGTCGCCGCCGTCGCCCGCGCGCCAGAGCGCGGCCTGGCGATAGGGTGCCAGCGCGTGGCTGTCGTTGACCATCAGAAAGGCCAGATCCTGCGGCGAGGTGCAGGCGCGGGCGCGCTGCTCCAGTTGCAGCAGCGTGGCGAGCAGGGTCTCGCGGGTTGCGGTACTCATCGTGGTGCGGCGCCGCGGTTCAGGGCTGCGCGGGCGGGTCGATGCGCACGCTGCCGCTCATGCCGGGCAGCAGCCCCGCGCCGGTCTTGCCGTCGAGCCGGCCGATGACCTTGACCGACTGGCTCACCGGGTCCACGGCGCCCGCGATGCGGGCCACCACGGCCTCGTAGCTCAGGCCGGTCTCGTCCACGGTGATGTGCATCGGATAGCCGGTCTTGAGCCAGGCCAGCCAGCGCGAGGGCACGATGGTCTCGAGCTCGAAGGCGCTGTCGTCGTAGATGCTCAGCAGCTCCTTGCCTTCGCCCACGCTCTCGAGCGGTCGCACGAAGGCCTCGCCGACGCGGCCGGCATAGGGCGCGATGACGGTGCAGCGATTCACCATCACGCGTTCCACGCCGGATTCGGCGCGGGCCACCGCAACGGCGGCGCGCGCCTGCTCCACGTCCGAGCGGCTGATCGACGACAGCTTGTCGAGCTGGTCGGCCACGGCCAGCTTCTTCACGGCCGCGCCCTCGGCCTGGACGGCGCGTTCGAGGCGGGCGCGGTTGAGCGCGCAGTCGTACGCGATCAGCGTGTCGCCCTTCTTGAACGACTGGCCGTCGCGAAACGGCACGCTGGCGATCTTGCCGGCCAGTTCGCTCGAGATCACGGCGCGCTGGCTCGCGACGAGCTGGGCGCGGGTCCCGCCCGCTTCGGGAGCGGACGGCGGCAGGCCCTGGGCCTGGGTGGCGGCGGGCGTGCCCGCCAGGATGGCGAGCAGCAGGGCGCCACGGGTCTTGCGCTGGAACATGATGCGGCGACTCAACGCGTGACCGGAAGGGATTGGATGGCCGGCGCCGGCGTGTCGGTGCCCGACAAGGAGCCCAGGCTGCTCCAGGGGCTGCCACTCACCTTGCGTAGCGCCGCCGGCTTGGGGGCGGGCGCGGGTTCGGCCACCGCCACGGTCACCGGCGCGGTCGCCGCAGCCGGATCGAGCCCGGCGCCGGCGCCCGCCTCGGCGAGCAGGCGCGGCACCTCCATGTGGCCCTGCTCGATCTTGCGGTTGGTCTCGGCGATGTCGCGCGCCAGGCTGGCGAGCGTGTCGTCGGTGATCTTCTCGGGCAGCGGGTCGATGCCGGCCGCCTGGTACACGGTGTTCTGCGCGTTCACCAGCTCCGCGTAGCTCAGGTCGCGCGCGCGGGTGGCCAGCAGCGTCTCGACCTTGGCGCGCACCAGCTCCAGGTGCGTTTCGGCGTTGCTGCGGGCCGCGTTCTCGGTCTGCACCTGGATCGCGTCCTGCAGGCGCGACAGCTCGCTGGCGCGCTGGAACGCGGCCTCGGCACGCTGGCGCTCGAGCCAGGCGATGTGGACCTGGCTCAGCACGCTCATGCGCAGGGCCTGGCGGCGCAGCTGCGCCACTTCCTTGCGCGCCTCGCCGGCGCGGTTGATCGACGGCAGCGACAGCACGCTCAGCAGATTCCAGCTGACCTGCACGCCGGCGTCGGCCCATTCGTTGTTGACCAGGTACTTGTTGCTGTCGTAGTTCAGGCCGCCGAACAGCGAGGCGTTCGGGAACAGGCGCAGCAGCGACATGCGGGTCTCGAGCACGGCGTTGCGCGCGAGGTAGGTCTCTTCGCGCAGCTCGGGGCGGTGCACCATCGCCAGCGCTTCCAGGTCGGTCAGCTCGTAGGCCAGGTTGGGCGCGGCCATGCCGCCGGCGTCGGGCGCGGCCAGCGTGAAGTCGGTGGCGGGCGGCAGGTTCATCAGGGTGGCCAGCTTGGCTTTGGCCTGCGCCAGCTCGTTGTCCAGCGCCTCGGTCTGGCGCACCATGTTGAGCAGGTCGCGCTGGTAGCGCAGCGCCACGATCGGCGCGACCAGGCGCTTCTGCTCGGTCTGGCGGGCGTATTCGAGCGTCTGGCGCGCCTCGGCCAGCGTGCTGCTCACCTGGCCCTTCAGGCGCTCGGCCGTCACGGCGTTCCAGTAGGCGGTGCGGGTCTGGCGGATGATGTCGGCCACCACGCGGCGGCGCCGTTCTTCCGCGGCCAGCGCCTTGTTGCCCTGGGCCTTGGCGCCGAAGTAGCTCAGGCCGAAGTCCAGCACGTTCCAGCTCAGTTGCAGGTCGGCGGTCTTGCCGTCGCGCTCCTGGCTGGTCGACGGCACCAGCGACTGGGTGCCGGTATCGAGCGACTCGCTCGACGAGCCGTAGTCGTTGTTGCGGCCGCGCAGGCCGGCGCGCGCCGTGAGCTTGGGCAGCATGCCTTGCTTCTGCACGTCCACCAGATTGTCTTCGAGCGCGCGTTCCATCAGGGCCAGACGCTGCTGCAGGTTGTACTTCACGGCGCGGGCGATGGCTTCGTCCAGCGTGATGGGGCCGGTCACGGGCTCCTGGGCGGCAAACATGCTGCCGCGGTCGGCAAGGTCCTGTTGCAGCAGGTCCTGCGTGCTGAGCCGCTCCGGCGGCGCGACCGTGCAACCCGCCAGCACGGCGGCGGCGACCACGGTCAGGGCCAGGCGCAGCGGACGGCGCGTCGAGGGCTTCACGGAAAGATCGGAGGAGGTCATGTCGAACATCAGCTTTGTACGGAGAGGGAAGACGCCTGGCGGTGGCCGGCGTGTGGTTCGTTGACGGCGGCCGGCAGCGCGGGCGCCGGGTCCTCGCCCAGGGCGGCCAGCAGTTGCTGCGCCTGGGCCAGGATGTCCTGCGCCGCGCTCTGGCGCAGCTGCACGCTGAGCGCCAGCTTGCTGGCGGCCGCGAGGTCGCCCTCGTGCGCGGCGGCGTGCGCAGCGGCGTGCGCAGCGTGGGGGGCGGCCGGCGCGGCCGCGGCCTGCCGTTCGCCCGTGATGAGGATGGGCACCGCCAGGCGCTGGCCGTCGACGGTGCGCACCAGCAGCTGCAGCGACAGCGGCTGGCCGCCGTTCAGGCCGGGGGCAGTGATCAGGCCGCGCGCGGCGTCGAGCCGCACGCCCGCCGGCAGGGCGCCGCCATCGGCCATGCGCAGCTCGAGCGCGGCGATCGCGCTGCTGCTGCGCACCAGGCCCGCCGGCAGGGTCACGACCTGGCGATTGTTGTCGCGGTCGTAGTGCCAGGCCGCCGTCACCGGCCGGCCGGGGCCGGCCAGTTCGGGCGCGTCGGGGCTGGCGAGCGCCACCAGACGGGTCGGCTTGCCGTCGGCGGTTTCCACGCCGTTCAGGCCACGCGTCCAGCGGTCGTCGCGTTCCAGCGAACTGCGCAGCAGGCCATCGAGCAGCACGGCCGAGCCGCCTGCCGGCGTGCCGAACGGCGCGATGGCACCGCCCATGCCGGCCGCATCTGTTGCGGGCGCATCGATCGGGCGCGCCACGCTGGCCGCGAGCGCAGGGTCTTCGGCCGGGTCGCGCGCGGTGTCGTCCGGCACGTTCCAGGCCTGGACCTGCGGCAGGGGCGGCGGTGCATCGCCGGCCGGCTGCGGCGCGGGGGGGCTGGCCGCGACCACCACGTCGAGCCCCAGGCTGCGCGAAACCTGCGCGCCGGCGGGGTCGCTGGCGGCGATCGTCAGCACGTACTGGCCGGCCTCGGTGGCGACACCGGAGATGGTGCGGGTGGCGGCGTCGAAGCTCAGGCCCTCGGGCAGGCCGGTCACCGTCCACGTCAACGTGTCGCCGTCGGCATCGGTGAAGAGGCCGGCCGGGATCGTGTAGCGGTACGGCGCGCCCACTTCGGGCTGGCCCGGCGCGAGGCTGATGCCGCTGTCGACCGGCTCGGTGTTGGGCGCCTCGGCCACTTCCAGCGTGAGCGTCCGCGTGGCCGTGGCGCCGCTCGGGTCGCTCACCTTTACCTGCACCGGGTAATCGGCCAGCGCGGCCGTGGTGGTGCCGGAGATGGTGCGGGTGGCGGCGTCGAAGCTCAGGCCCGGCGGCAGGCCGCTCACCTGCCAGGTCAGGGTGTCGCCGTCCGGGTCGCTGAACAGCGTGTCGGGCAGCACGACCTCGTAGGGCCGGCCTTGCGCGACCGGCGCGGGCGTGTAGTCGGCAGCGCCGACCTCGGGCGCATGATTCGGCTCGGCCGCGATCACCTCGATGAGGTGTGCCGCGCTCTCGTCGGCGCCGTCGTTCATGCGCACGCTGACGCTGCGCGTGCCCGCGGTGTCGCCGCCGGCCGAGTAGCCCACGCGGTGCACCAGCGCGTTGGCCTGCGCCGTGGTGACGGCGCCGGTGAACGCCAGGGTGGCGGCACCGTCGGTCTGAACCAGCGTGGCGATGGCCGTGCCGTCGAGCAGGATCGTGATGCCGTCGCTGCCCAGCGTGTAGCCGTCGCCCACCAGGAACGAGAAGCTGTCGCCCGCGTTGCCGGTGAATGTAACGCTCGCGCCTTGGTAGTTGCCGGCGCCAGCGGCGGCGGCGTCGAGTTCGGCGTCGCTGAGCTTCACGGCCGGGGCCACCGCGACGGGGTCGCCGCCGATGACCGCCACCGGGGCCGTCCCGGGCGGTGCCGTGAGCACGTCCACGCCGTCGCCGATCACGACGAGGCCACCGTCGGGCAGCAACACCACCTGACCGGCGCCCGGCATGCCGCCGTGGCTGCCGACCAGCGCGCCGTTGGCGGTGGCGTAATAGTTGACGCTGCCGTCGGCCAGCGTGGCGAACAGCGCGCGGCCGTCGGCCGTCAACGCCAGGTCGGTGATGGCGAGGTTGCTCGCGAACACCCCCTTGTGGGTGAGGGCGCCGGTGGCGGGATCGAGTGCGAACGCGTCGATCTGCGCGCCGTTGGCCACGAAGATCGTGCGGCCGTCGGCACTCACGGCCAGTTGCTCCAGGCCGTCGAGCGACACCGGCTGGCCCGCCGCGTCGGTGCCGTTGTTGCTGGCGTTGCCGAGCAGGGTCAGGGCGCCGTCCGCATCGCGCTGATACACGATCAGCGAGGAGCCAGACGAGGTATTGGTCACGACGAACACCAGGTCGCCGCGCGTCACCACCTCGGTCGGTGCCCACAGATACGGGGCGCTCCACATGCCGCCCTCGATCGCGCCGACGTAGCTCAGCGCGCCGGAGCCGCCGTCGCGCGCCAGGATGACGACGTTGTAGGCGTTGGTGAGGTAGAGATTCTTGCCGTCGGCCGACAGGGCGATGTCGCGCATGTCGAACAGATTGCCGCCGTCCACCGCGTAGTCGCTGCTGATCGCGCCGGCGCGGGTCAGGCCGCCGTCGCCGTCCACGCTGAACCACACGATGGCGTTGCCGTTCTCGTGCAGCGCATACAGGCTGGTGCCGTCGGCCGACAGCTGCAGGGCCTTGACGCCGTCCAGGCCGCTGGTGCCCGAGAGCACGCGCACCAGCGTCAGTTCGCCGCTGCCGGCGTCGCGCGAGAACAGCGCGATCGCGCCGTTGCCGTCGGCCACGTACACGGTGAGGCCGTCGGCCGAGGCGGCGGAGGCGGTCAGCGCCGACATGCCGGCCAGGTCGGTCAGGTGCTGCACCGCGGCCAGTTCGCCGAGCGACAGCACCGGGTCGGCCTCGACCACCGGCAGGTCATTGACCGCGGTGATGTCGATGTCGAACGCCATCGCGGCGGATTCCAGGCCGCGCTGGTCGGACAGCGTGACGCGCACCGCCACGCGCTCGGCCGGCACGTCGCTGCCGTTGGCATAGGTCACCTGGCGCAGCGCGTTCTGCACGTCGGCCTGGGTCGGGATCGCGCCGGCCTCGTCGGTGAACTGGATCGTGAGCGTGCCGTCGGCCACGCTGAAACGGCCGATCGGCTTGCCGTCCTTCAGCAGCTGGTCGCCGACCCGGGTGAGGCCGTTGCCGTCGGCAAAGCCCAGGCTGTCGGCCGCGCTCGCGCCGGCGCCGAGCGCCACGGTCAGCGTGCTGCCGTTGTAGTTGCCCAGGCCGTTGTTGAAGCCGTCCATCTGGGCGTCGGCCACGGTGGCGCCGGGGGCGATGGCGGTGGGATCGGCCTGTTCGGTGTAGCCCGCCGTCGTGCCGCCGCCCAGCACGGGCGCGGTATTGGCGGCGCTGGCGCCGGCCAGGGTCACCACCGCGGTGCCGGTGTGGGCCGACAGCGCGTTGCTGTCGGCGTTCTCGCGCACGTTCACGCCGATGCTGACCGAGCCGCTGCCGCTGTCTCCGGTGTGCGAGTAGGTCAGGCTGTCGATCACCTGCGCGGCGCGTTCGGGCGAGTTGTTCAGGTACAGCACCACGGTGGTCACGCCGTTGGCGATCTGGACGCTGTACTCCAGGCCGGTCGCCGTGCGTTGCACGCCGCTGGTGGCGCTGCCGAGCGGGATCCGGCCGCCGTCGGCGCCCAGGATGTCCTGGCTGCCGGCGGGCGTGACCGTGACGATCACCTGCCACACGTTCTGGCCGGCCTCCACCGTGTCGATCGTGGTGCCGTCGAACAGCTTCACGGGCTCGCCCTCTGCCGGATAGGTGGGCGCGAGCGGCGTGGTGTCGATGACGGGCGGGTCGTTCACGCCGATCAGGTCCACGTCGGCGTTCATGGTGGCGCTGTGGCCGTCGCCGTCGTTGAGCGTGACGGCGAAGCGGGCCCGGCTGCCGTCGCGGGTCGGGTCGCTGCTGCCGTTCTCGTAGGCGATGCGGCGCAGCACCTGCTGCGCCTCGGCCTGGCTCACCGTGGCGGTGAACACCACGGTCAGCTTGCCACCGGCCTGGGTGAAGCTGGCGATGGCGGTGCCATCGAGCAGGATCCGGCCGTTGGCCGTGTCGAGCGTGTAGCCGTCGCCGGCCACCAGGGTGTAGGTGTCGTCGGCATTGGCGCCGCCGTCGCGCTCCACCACGATGCTGGCGCCCTGGTAGTCGCCCGAGCCGTTGTCGAGCGCGTCGAGCTGCGGATCCGACAGATTGCCGCCGGGCAGCAGGGCCACGGCGTCGCCGCCCTCGGTGTAGGTCGAGGACGCGGGGCTCAGGTTGAGCACCAGCAGGCCATCGTTCCAGTCGACCGTGCCCGACAGGTACAGCTGCTTGCTGTCCGCGCTCAGGGTGGCGCCGCGCAGTTCGCCGATGTCCTTGCCGCCCAGGCTGGTGAGCGTGCCGGCCGCGGTCGGCACGCCGTCCGCGCCACGGGTGTAGAGCGAAATCTGGTCGGGGCCCACCACGATCAGCAGCGCGCCGTCCTGCGACACCACCAGCGCATTCGCCTCGCCGTCGAGCACGGTGTCGGCCTGTGCGGTGAGGGTGCCGTCGGCGCCGATGGTCAGGGTGTAGAGGCGGTAGTCGCTGCCGTCGTTGTCGATGGCGTAGAGCGTGGTGCCGTCGGGTGAGAGCGTGAGCGACTGGGTGAAGTACATCGGATCGGCGGCGGGCGACTCGCCCTGCGCGGCCATCAGGAAGCTCAGCGAGCCATCGGCCTCGACGCGGAACACGCTGGCCAGCGTGGCGCCGCCCGAGGTGCCGACGAACACAAAGCGGCCATCCGGCGACAGCGAGATCGGGCCGGCGCCGTCGAGTTGCATGCCGGTGGTGCCGGCGTCGGTCAGCGTCTGCGCCACGCTCAGGCTGCCGTCCTGGCCGCGGCTGTAGACCAGCAGGCTGTCGCCCGCCGTGACGTACAGCGTGCCGTTCGGGCCGGATTGCACGTCGCGGATCAGGCCGTGTTCGGCGATCAGCTCGGCGCCGAGCGTGCCGGCCAGCGCCAGTGCGCCGCCCGCCTCGCGGTCGAACACCACCACGCCGTTGTTGCCGACCACGAACACGCTGTTGCCATCGGCTGAGACCTGCACGCCGGCGGCGCCGCCGAGCGCGGCCACGTTCTTGCTCTCGAACGACTCGACCAGCGTGAGCTTGCCGTCGGCGCCGCGTTGCAACACATACAGGCTGCTCACTTCCACGTCGCTGATGGTCGAGCTGTCCCAGACGCTGGCGGTGCGCACCACGTAGACGTAGTCGCCCGACACCGCCACGCCCTGGATGCCTTCGTACAGATTGGTGAAGCCGTCGTCGGCGATGGCGTTGATGATTTCCTCGAACGTGAGCGAGCCGGTGTCGGCGCCCAGCGTGGGCGCCTCGGCCTGCACCGTGATGCGGGCGGTGAGGTCCGGCGTGGCCGTGTCGTCGCCGCCATTGGCGGTGCCGCCGCTGTCCCTGATCGCGCTCAGCGTGATGGTGCGTTCGCCGGCGGTGGCATCGGGATTGCTGTTGGCGTAGCCGAGGCCATCGACCAGCGCCGACGCGGCCGCGCCGTTCATGCCGGTGCCGTGGGTGAGCGTGACGGTGGCGGTGCTGCCGCTCACCGTGATCACATAGCCGTAGCCGCCGGCCGTGGTGCCGCTGCCGGCCACGAGCGCCACCTGTTCGCCGTCGATCAGCAGCGATTCGCTCGCGCCGTCGCGCAGACCGCCGACGGTGAGGGTGATGGCGCTGATGGTCTGGCCGGCCTCGACCGGGGAGATCTCCACGTCATCGAACAGATCGGTGGCCGCGTCGCCCGGCGAATGCGCGCCGTCCCTGGGCGTGGCGATGGCAGTGGGCGCGTCGTTGACCTCGGTCACGGCCAGCGCCAGGGTGAGCGTGGTGGCGGTGTACTCGTCCTTGACCGCCAGCGAGAGCTTGATGCTGTCGCCGGGTGCGCCGTTGCGGTTGGTGTAGGTGATCTGGCGCAGCACGGCCGTGGCGACCGCGCTGCTGGTCTCGCCGGTGAAGACGATGGACAGCGCGTTGCCGCTGTCGTCGACGCTGGCGATGGCGCTGCCGTTCAGGTAGATCTTGCCGTCGACCAGCGTGACGCCGTTGCCGTCGGCGAAGCCGAAGCTGTCGTCGCCGTTGGCGCCGCCGGCGCGCGCCACGGTGATCGTGGCGTCCTGGTAGTTGCCGTTGCCGCCGTTGCGCGCATCGAGTTCGGTATCGGCCAGCGTGAAGCCGTCGGCCGGGCGGATGGTGGCGCCTTCGAGGTAGCTGCCGCGTACTTCGCCGGTGGGCGAGGCCAGGCCGAGCCCGGTGCCGCCGCCGTTGACGAAGTTGCCGACGTAGAGCTCGCCGGTTTCGGTCGCCAGGATGCGATAGACCCGGTTCACACCGGTGGCGATGTTCTGCACCAGCGTGAGCTGGCCGTCGTCGCCGATGCGGTAGGCGTTCAGCGTGCCCGAGAAGCCGAAGCCCACGTACAGCGTGCTGCCATCGGCGGAGGTCTCGACGCTGGTCGGGTAGTTCGGGTTGGCGAAGCTCAGCTGCTGGGTGAACGTCACGCTGTTGGTGGCGGCGTCATAGTGGAACGCCATCACCGCGAAGTTGCTGTAGGTGGTGATGTAGAAGTTGCCGTCGCCCGAGGCGGCCAGCGCGTAGGCGGTGCTGAACGCGCCCGAGCTCGCGATGGTGGTGGACTTCACGAACGTGCCGTCGGCCGCGTACTCATGGAACACCACGCCGCCGCTGTTCTGCAGCAGGCCGCGGAAGGTCAGCATGTTGGTGGCGCTGTCGTAGGTGTAGATGGCCATGCGGCCATTGCTCATCGCGTACACCGTGCCGTTCGCGTCGATGTCCAGGTCGCGCGTCACCGAGTTGAAGCCCTTGTCGAACAGCGGCACCAGCGCCTGCTTCTGCACCAGCGTGCCGTCGTCGCCCACCGTGTAGGAGTACAGCGTGTTGGTCGACAGCACGATCAGTTGTTCGCCATCGCTCGACAGCGCGATTTCGACGATCTTCTGGTCCACGTAGGCGGTCTTGCCCACGCTGGCCAGGGTGCCGTCGGCATTCACCGAGAAGATCGACACCGCGTATTTGCTGGCGCTGCCCTCGGCGCCGTAGCCCGCCACGTAGACGAACTTGCCGTCCTTGGACAGCGTCACCGAGGTGATGCCGCCGAGGCCGTCGACCTCGATGCCGTTGGCCGCGTTGCCGTCGTCGGCCGTGCCCTGGCGCCAGGTCTGCAGCAGCTTCAGCTCGCCGGTCTTGCTGTCGCGCTGGTAGATGCTGAGGAAGTTGTCGCCCTGGCTGCTCGCGCCGCCCACTGCGCTCACGCCGGTGCTGCCGGCGATGATCACCAGGCTGCCGTCGGCCGAGGTGGTGATGCTGTTGACGTAGTAGTTGTAGCCCGAAAGCGTGCCGTCGCTGCCGTACACCAGCTTGTCGGCGTCGGCGCCCACCGTGGGCGCCGTGTTGCCGGCCTCGGCCTGCGAGATCACGCGCAGCGTGGCGGTGTGCGTGGCCGTGGCGCCGCTCGCGTCGGTGGCGGTGATCCGGATCTGGAAGCTGCCGAGCGCGGAGGCGGTGCCGGTGATGGTCAGCGTCGCGGCGTCGAAGCTCAGGCCGGTCGGCAGGTCGTCCACGCGCCAGGTCAGCGTGTCGCCGTAGCGGCTGTCGGCGTCGCTGAAGAGCGCGGGGTCCAGCTTGACCGTGTAGGTCTGGCCGGCGGTGGCCGCGTCGAGGGCCGCGGGCGCGGCGGGGTTGACCGTGGGCGCGCGGTTGTCGATCTGGTCCATCACCAGGCTCAGCGTCGTGGACGCGGTGCCGCCGTGGATGTCCGTCACCGTGACCTTGACGCTGTAGGTGCCGGTGGCATCCACGGTGCCCGAGATGGTGCGCGTGGCGGGGTCGAAGCTCAGGCCGGCCGGCAGGCCGGAGACGGTCCACGTCAGCGCGTCGCCATCGACATCCTTGAACAGGCCCGCCGGCAGCGTCACGCTGTAGTCCGTCTCGGTCTGGCCGCCGTCCAGGCCGTAGCCCGTGTCGTCGAGCTGCGGCGCGCTGTTGGCCTGCAGCGCGACCTCGATCGTGTTGCTGTCGAGCGCGCCGTCGCCGCCCCGGATCGCGAGCAGAATGAGGGCGTCGCGGCTGGCGTTGGCATTGCGGTAGGTGACCTGGTGCAGCACCTGGTTCGCCACGGCCTTGCTGGTGTCGGCGCTGAACGTGATGGTGAGCGTGTCGCCCGCGCGCACGAAGCTGCCGATCACCGCGCCGTCGAGAACGATGTCGTTGCCCGACAGGCTCAGGCCGTCACCGGCGGCAAAGCCGAAGCTGCCGTCGGCCACGCTGGCCTGGATCGTGATGCTGGCGCCGTTGTAGTTGCCCGCGCCGCCGTTGAGCGCGTCGAAGTTGCTGTCTGAGAAGTTCACGCCATCGGCGAACGCCAGCTCGCCGGCGCGGTCCAGCGTCTGCACGCCGCTGTAGCGGACCACGCCGCCGCCCGCCACCAGGATGGAGTGGCCGTCGGCCGACACGGCCATGTCGGCGCCGTTGCCGCTGCCCGCGATCTTGCCGGCCAGCGCGAGCGCGCCGTTGGCCGCCACGGTGTAGACCGACACCGACCCATCGGACGAGGCTGCGTAGAGGGTGTTGCCGTCGGGGCTGAGCGCGATGCCGCGCACGCCCGCCTGGGTTTCGCTGCCGATCAGGTTGAGCGCGCCGCCGTCGACCTGGTAGACGTGGATCGCGCCCTTCACCGGGTTGCCGATGTAGAGCGTCTTGCCGTCGGCCGAGGTGGTCAGTGCGTAGTCGACGGCGCTGTAGCCGCTGCCCACGTCGGCCACCGAGATCGTGTCGATCTGGTTGAGCTGGCCGTCGGCGCCGCGCTCGTACACGAACAGCGTGTGCGGCATGCCGATCTCGAGCATGTAGAGGTAGTCGCCCGAGGTGGCGATCATGCCGCTGCGGCCGCTGGAGCCATTGAGGCGGCCGATCAGGTTGAGGTCGCCCGTGGCGGCATCGCGCTCGTAGATGACCACGCCGTTGTACTGCGTGCCCACATAGAGGTATTTGCCGTCGTCGGTCAGGGCCATGCCGCCGTTGATCGTGCCGTTGCTGGACGTCACCGACGCGGCGTAGCTGAGGGTGCCGTCGGCGGCCACGTTCAGCTGCACCACGTAGCTGTCGTTGTTGCTCGAGACGGTGTAGATCGACTTGCCGTCGGCGCTGATCAGCATGTGGCTGACCGTGTTCAGGTCGGCGTGCTTGAAGGTCTGCACGGCGGTCAGCGCCCCGGCGCTGTCCACCGAATACACCTGGATGCCGTCATTGCCGGCCGCATAGGCAAACTTGCCGTCGGCGGAATAAACGACTTCGGTGGCGTTGCCCAGGTCGCCCAGCGACAGCGATTCGCGCGGATCGAGGTGGCCGCCGTCGGACAGCACCGGCGCCACGTTGATGCTGTTGTTCACGTCCACCGTGGCGCTGATGCCCAGCTCGGTGGTGTCGCCGCCCAGGTCGCTCAGGCTCTTGAGCGTGACCGTGACCTTGCCGCTTTCCACGCTGTTGTCGAGGCTGCGGTAGGCCATGCCGTCGATCAGCGCGGCCGCGCCGGCCGGGCCGCTGGCCGTGTCCGACGAGGCCAGGGTGAGCGTGATGGTGGTCGTGCCGTCGCCGCCGACCTGCACGCTGTAGACGTAGTTGTTGTCCTGCGTGATGCCGTTGCCGGCGGTCAGGCTGATCTCGGTGCCGTCGATCACGAGCGCCTGGTTGGCGCCGCTGCGGTCGACGGTCACGACCAGCTTGTCGAGCGCCTCGCCGCCGTTGTCGGTGGCGACCGCGACGCCGCTGAACAGGTCCACCTGGTGGGTGGTGGAGGACTCGCTGATGTCGACGTGGGCGGCGGCGCCTTCGGCGCTGGCACCCGGCTTGGAGTCGGTGGCGTCGACCACCGTGGCCGCGGTGGCGGCGATGGCGGCGTCGAGCAGGAAGCGGGGTTCCAGGGCCAGGGCCTGGCGGCGTAGCGAGGGGGAGCGGCGTGCAGTCATGGCGGATGGGCAGAATGAAAAGTGGGCTTACTCGATCAGCGTGGTCATGGAGGCCAGCTGGCGCAGTTCCTCGACGATCTCGTCGAGGCGGTCCTGGATGCGGCCTTCGCTGGCCACGAAATCGCGGCCCGGCAACCAGGTGAGGTCCGAACCGTTGACGGCGCACATCGCCAGGCCGGGGCCGGCGATCTTGCGGAATTCCGAGGCGCTGCGGATCTGGCCGTCCTCGTCGCTGTCCTCGTCGCTGCCGGTCACGATCAGGTAGAAGCGCAGGCCGCGGGCGCGGAAGCTGTTGCACAGGCTGGCGAAGCGGCGCGTGATCAGCGGGGCGTCGTCGCAGGCCGTGCCGTTGCTGTCGCAACCATCGGTGGGGCTGCCGACCTCGCCGTTGTAGGCGTCTGAGTCGAACCAGCGCTGGCCGGTGGAATTGACCAGCATCACGATCGCCTTGATGTGGTCGCCCGCGCCTTCGTCGAAGTCCTTGGGCAGCTCGTCGGGCAGGGCCCAGCCCGAGCCGCCCCGAAACGCCGGGGCGAGCGACATCGCGCTCCAGCCCATGGCGATGGCGTAGTTCACGTTGAAGCGCGTCGACATCTCGTCGAGGCGGCGGTCGAGCTTGGCCTGGTCGTTGGTGAGCGGCAGCAGGGCCGCGCTCGGGCAGCCGCGGTCGGCGGTCATCCAGCGCGTGTCGTTCACGCCGGTGGCCTGGCCGAAGTCCGGGTTGGGGCCGACCCAGCTGATGGGCGGCGCGCCCGGGCTGCCGTTGTCGGGCAGGTCATGGCGGTAATACACCTTGAACTGGCTGGTGGGCGCCTGGTCCCAGAAGTAGTTCTGGTTGCGCGCCAGGCCGCGATACATGCACAGCAGCTGCGCGCGGCGGTCGGGGATGCGCGGATCGGCCAGGCTGCCGTAGCCCGAGCGGAACAGCGAGGTCAGCTCCACCGGATTGAGCGCGCCGGCCGCGGCCCAGTTGCGCAGCCGGCCCGGCTGCGCCGGGTCGAACACATTGACCGACTGGCTGTACGGCACCAGCGAGATCCAGGTGGTCTCGGTGTCCTTGAGCAGGTCGGCGGTGAAGGCCTTCCCGAGGCGGCGCAGGGCCGCCAGGTTGCGGGCGTCCTCGCTCAGCGTGTTGGGCAGCGTGAGCGCCACTTCCAGCGTCAGGTCGCGCGAGATGGCGGCCGAGCGCACCGACACGGCGCGGGCCAGCACGCTGCCGAGCATGGACGTGGCCTTGTAGCGCGCGGTGATGCGCGCGCCCGGGGTCGAGTCGCGCTGGATCGCCTCGGTCGTGATCTCGAGCTCGCGCCGCAGCTGTTCGTGGTCCATGCCCAGGTTGCTGGCCACGTAGCGCTCGGCGATCGCCTGGATGTCGGCCTCGCGGTTGCCGGCGCGCGCCATCGATGCGGCCAGCGCCGCGGCATCCGTGGCGCGCTTGAGCTGCCCGGAGTCGGCCACCATGCGCACGATGTCCGAGGACAGGGCGGCCAGCGTCATGACGCCGCCGATCAGGAGCAGCAGGACCACGGCGGCGGCGCCGCGCTGGCGCTCGGGTCGGAATACGGGGAATCGGTGTTTCATGTGTCGGAGGCGCCGGCGGCCAGGCCGTTGGCGTCGCTTTCGCCCTGCAGCTCGGTGTCCAGCTTGATGGTGCGGTGGGAGGACGGGAAGATGGCGTCGGTCTTGAGCACGTCGGGTATGCCCAGGCCGGAGAACAGCGCGACCTCGTCGGTGCGGCGGCATGAGCGCACCATCACCATGCCGGGCGCGGCGGTCGTGTCGTCGCGGCGGCTGTCGTCGGGCAGCGTGCCCTCGTAGATGCCGCCCACGGCCGGCGCTTCGCAGAGGTTCTCGGCGCCGCCGCGGATCAGGCCCCAGCTCACGCTGCCGTCGACCTGCACGTTCAGCACGTAGATCTGCTGGTCGGCCTCGTGGCCCTGCATCGCGACCTTGGCCAGCGCGTCCAGCCCGGCGCCGGTCAGCTCGCGCTGCGCTGCCAGGTTCACGGCCAGCGTACCCGCGGTGTTTTCGAGGCGGATGCGTTCGGTGTGGATGCGCTGGATGTCGGCGCCCAGCAGGCCCACGCCCAGCAGGATCGGCAGCACCAGCGCGGCCTCCACGGCGAAGGCGCCGCGTTGGCGCGCCTGCCGGCCTGCCCGCGCGGTGGCGCGCTTCATTGCTGCGCTCCGGTGGCCTGCGGCAGATAGGCCAGCACCTGCTCGTAGCGATAGCGGAACGCGCTGCTGTCCACGCCGAGCAGGCGCGGCAGCGGCGTGATGAAGTTCTTGCGGATGTCCACCGACACGCGCCAGGCCGGCTGGGTCGAGGTCGCGGCCGGGGCGTTCTCTTCATTGGCCGCGTTGCCGCCGCCCAGCGCGTCGAGCGAGGTGAAACGCTCGATCTCCACGGTGGCGATGTCGGTGTCGTCCAGGTAGTTGTGCGAGGCGGCCACCATGCGCTTGCGCAGCTGGCTTTCCATGGCGTCGCCCTGCAGCGAGCCGTTGATGCTGTCCTGGCGGAACTGCTGGATGGCGCGGTCGAGCGCGCCGGCGCCCACGTTGATCGTGAGGCCGATGTTGGCGAGTTCCATGAACATCATGGCGGCCGCGATGATGACCGGCAGCACATAGGCCGCCTCCACCGACAGCACGCCGCGCTGGCGCCGCGCGGACGGGAGCAGACGCTTAGCCACGTTGTTCCTTCTCCTGGGCGCGCAGCGGCAGCAGCTGGCGGCTGGCGGCCAGCAGTTCTTCGGCCACCGAGGCGCCGTCGCGGATGCGTTGACGATGCTGGCCGAAGGCGGCGAGCGCCTGCGCGGTCTGTTCCTCGCCCATGAACGAGGCCAGTGTCTTGCGCGCGCCGGCCTCGTCGCCCTGCATGGCCTGGGCGAAGGCGAGGTTCAGCTTGAGCGTGGGCAGCTGGGCCGCGTCGGTCTGCGACAGCAGGCGCACGGCCTGGGCGGTGTCGCCGCTGGCCAGGTGCGACAGCGCCAGGTTGTTGAGCACGCGGTTGTTGGCGGGATCGAGCTCGAGCGCCTGCGACAGCAGCTTGCGCGCCTCGTCGTGCTGGCCGCGCGCGTCGAGCAGCACGCCCTTGGCGTTGAGCGCCGCGATGTTGTTCGGGTCGGCGCGGAGCGTGCAGTCGAAGTCGGCGAGCGCCGCGTCGGTCTGGGCCAGCGCCATGCGGGCCCGGCCCAGGCCGTTGCACAGCGTGGCGGTGGCGGGCGCGCTGAGCGAGGTGCCACTCTCCGTGATGGCGCGGCGCGCGCGGCCGAACAATGCCAGGCTGTCGGCGGGCGTCTGCACCTGGGCGGCCACGCTGGCGTACTCCAGCATCTCCAGCGGCTTGAGGCTGCCGCGCTGTTCCAGCTGCGCGTAGATGCCGGCCGCCCCTTCGAAGCGGCCCTGGTCGCGCAACAGGCGCGCCAGCTTCATGCCCTCGGCGGCCACCTCGGCCTGGTCGGCGGGCGGCTTGGGCGCTGGCGCGCCCTGGCCGGTGGGCGTGGCGGGCAGGTTGCGGGTGCCGGTGCCGGGGCCCGAATCGGCCTTGATCGTGATGCCGCCGCAGGCCGACAGCGTGGTCAGCATCAGGCACGCGGCCAGCCGCCGGGCCAGGGCGTGGACGGGGAGGGCGATTTCGAATGTCATTGCATCAGGGTCCGGACGACGCGCATCAGCGCGGGGGTGGCGACGATGGCGACCACGGGGGGCAGGATCAGGGTCATGAGCGGCACGCTGAGCTGGGCCGGCAGCTTGCCGGCCTTCTCTTCCAGCTCGAGGATGAGGCGGCTGCGGCTTTCTTCGGCGATGGTGCGCAAGGCCTGGGCCAGCGGGGTGCCGTAGCGCTCGGCCTGCACCAGCGACCCCACCATGCTTTCGATCGAGGGCACGCGGGTGCGCTCGGCCAGGTGCCGCAGCGCGGCGGCGCGGTCGGGCAGCAACTGCAGTTCGGCGCTGGTGTAGGCCAGCTCGTCGGCCATCACCGGCGCGCTGAACGCCAGCTCGCGCGACACCACCTTCAGGATGCGCGGGAACGGCAGGCCGGCCTCGGCGCAGATCACCATCAGGTCGAGCGCGTCGGGCATGCTGCGCGACAGCGCTTCGAGACGGCGAGCGGCGCGCGACTTCACCAGCAGCTCCGGGAAGGTGGTGCCCACGAACAGGGCGACCAGCCCGACGGCCAGGCCGGTCATGCCGAAGCGGGTCTGGGGGCTGGTGAACAGCGCGATGCCGAGCGCGACGAACAGCACGCCGCTGGCGTACTTGGCCGCCATCAGCAGGCCCAGGGCCTCGCGCCGGCGCCAGCCGGCGCGGGTGAGCAGCCGCTCGTTGGCGCTGCGGTCCTGCGCCGTGCCGGCCAGCTTGTCGCCGAACTCGGCCACGGCCTGCCACACGCCCGGCAGCGGCGTGCGGTCATCCAGCGCGATCGACACCGCGGCCTCGGGCGCCTCGGCGGCCTCGGTGGTGTCGAGCCGTTCGTGCAGGGGATTGCGGCGGGCCTGGGCGCGCAGCAGCCACAGCAGCAGCGCGAGTCCGGCCAGGAAGATCAGGAACAGCAGGGGAGCCAGGGGATCGGAAAACATAGCGGCGTTCAGCGGATGCGCTTGACCATGAGGTGGGTGATCAGCAGGCCCAGCCCCACGCTGGCGGCGGCGTACAGCATCACCTTGATGCCGACGCTGTCGTTGAACATGAAGCGGAAATCCTCGGGCGAGTTGAGATACATGTAGAGCAGCACGCCCGGCACCAGCAGGGCCACGATCTTGGCCGAGGCGCGGGCCTCGGAGGTCTTGGCCTTGACCTTCATGCCAAGTTCGGCGCGGGCGCGCAGCGTGGCCGACAGCCGTTCCAGCGTGTCGCCCAGGCGGCCGCCCGATTCCTGGCTGATGATCAGGATCACGGCGAAGAAGCGGTATTCCTGCAGCGGAATGCGCGCCGCCGAGCTCTGCATCGCCGCCTTGAGCGGCACGCCCAGCTTGAGCCAGTTTTCGATCTCGCGCAGTTCCGGCGCGAGCGGGCCGTGCAGGTGATCGGCGGCGATGCCGAACGCGCTCTGCAGCGGCACGCCGGAGCGGCAGATGCGGGTGATGGCGTCGATCGCCTCGGGCAGCGAGCGGGTCAGCAGTTCCAGGTGGGCGCTCATGGCGCGCTGGTAGGCCAGGGTGCACAGCAGCACCCACAGCAGCGGCGCCGACAGCAGGATCAGCGAGGCCGGCGTGCCGGTCATGCGTGCCAGCGCCAGGGCGCCGACCAGCGCGATCGCGGCGGCCGCCAGCAGGCGTTTGCGCAGGGTCTTGGTCCAGCCCAGGGCCCGCACGCCGTCGCGCAGGCGTTCGGCGTGGCCGCTCAGCCTGGGCCAGCGGGCGAACATCGGGGCCTGGCCCGGCAGCGAGATCGAATCCGGGTTCAACGCGGCCGCGGCGACGCCGCTCTCGCGCTCGACCTGCTCGCGCAGGCCGGCCAGGCGCAGCGCCATGGCGTCGGCGCGGCGCTGGCGGCGGCTGGTGGCGCGTGCGGTGTAGAACACCACCAGCACGAGCATGAAAATGATCAGGGTGAAGAGATCGAGCATGTCGGGTCGGGTCGGCGGATCAGAGGAGATCCTGGTCGAACAGGTGCGCCTTGTCGGTGTAGAAGTTCGGCCGCAGGCCGCTGCCGGCGTGCTCGCCCAGCACCTGGGTGGCGCTGCCGCCCGGGCGCGAGCGGAACGCATGCAGCTCCTGGGTCTGGATCACTTCTTCCTCCATGCCGCAGATCTCGACGATGGACACCACGCGGCGCGCACCGTCGCGCATGCGCTCGATCTGCACGATCAGGTCCACCGCGCTGGCGATCTGGCGCCGGATGGCCGGCAGCGGCAGCTGCATGTTGGCCATCATCACCATGTTCTCCAGCCGCATCAGCGCGTCGCGCGGGGTGTTGGCGTGCACCGTGCAGAGCGAGCCGTCGTGGCCGGTGTTCATGGCCTGCAGCATGTCGAAGCATTCGCCGCCCCGCACTTCGCCGAGGATGATGCGGTCGGGCCGCATCCGCAGCGCGTTCTTCATCAGGTCGCGCTGGTCGATGCGGCCGGTGCCCTCGGCGCTTTCCGGGCGGGTCTCGAGCCGGATCACATGCACCTGCTGCAGCTGCAGCTCGGCCGCGTCCTCGATCGTGATGATGCGTTCGAGCGGGCTGATCTTCTGCGACAGGGCGTTGAGCAGGGTGGTCTTGCCCGCGCCCGTGCCGCCCGAGACGATGATGTTCAGCCGCGCTTCCATGGCGCGCTTGAGCACCAGGGCCATGTCCATCGACATCGCGCCGCGCTGCGCCAGCGACTCCAGCGACAGGTCGCGCCGCATGAACTTGCGGATCGAGATCGTGGTGCCGTCGAGCGCCAGCGGGTGCGTGATCACGTTCACGCGGCTGCCATCGGGCAGGCGCGCGTCCACCATCGGATTGGCCTCGTCGATGCGGCGCCCCACGCGCGCGGCGATGCGCTGCGCGGTGTTGAACACGTGCTCTTCATCGATGAAGGTGATCGGCGTGAGCTCGAGCTTGCCGAAGCGCTCGACGAAGATCTGGCCCGCGCCGTTCACGAGGATGTCGTTGACCGTATCGTCGTCGAGCAGCGGTTCGATCGGGCCCACGCCCACCATCTCGTCCAGCATCTGGCGCGAGATCAGTTCCTCTTCCGGGCCCGACAGTTGCAGCCGCTGCTCGTCGCAGATGCGCCGGATCAGCGTGTCGATCTGCGCCTGCAGCTTGTCGCGCGGCATCACCGCGGCCTTGAGCGGATCGATCTGGGTGAACAGCTCGTCGCGGATCACGCGGCGCTGGGCGGACTGCTCCGCGTTCATCGAGGGCGCCTGCGGCTTGATCGGCGTGACGCCGGTCCTGGCCGGCGCGGCCTTGGCCGCGGGCTGCGGGGCCGCGGCGTAGGCCTTGGCCGGTGCCGGCGCGGCCGGGGCGGCGGGCGCCGGCGTGGGCGCCACGGCGGCGGGAGCGGGCGCCGGCTGGGCGGCGGGAGGCGGGGGGGCGGGTTTGCGGCGAGGCAGCATCATGTCGGGGCTCGGGGATCGGAGGCCTCAGGCACGCGCGGAGGCGCGCGGGCGGGCGGCAGGGGCGGGGCGCGAGAGCCAGGCGCGCAGGCGTTGCGCCACGCCTTCCGGCGCGGCCTCGCCCGTGCTTTCCGGCAGGCCCAGCACGCGCGCGCCGAGCCGCGCCACGGCCTGGCCATAGGCCGAGCCCGGCGCCACGGCGAGCGGGCCCTGCAGCAGGCTCTGCGACAGCGCGTTGCCGGCATACGGCAGGTGCAGGTCGATGGCGCGGCCTACGAAGTCTTCGAACTGGGCGAATTCCATGTCCGGCCGGCCGGCGTCGCGCGCCCCGCTCGCCACCAGCAACAGGCGCTGGCCGCCGCTCTCATCGCCCAGCTGCCTGAGCAGGCGATGCGTGTTGCGCGCGCCCTGCACGGTGAGCTCGGTCAGCACCACGCGGATGTCCGCATGGGCCAGCACCTCGTCCGCGCCGTTGGGGCGGTGCGAGGGCAGGTCCCACAGCGACAGCGAGAACAGCTGGCACAGCACGGCGCCCAGCTCCAGCACGCGTTCGGCCTCCACGGGCGTCTCGGCGCCGGGCTGCTGGGCCAGCAGATGCAGGCGGGTGGGCACGTCGGTGTCTTCCACCTTCAGCGCGAGCAGCGTGCGTTGCAGCAGACGCGGATCGATCTCGGGCGCGGCCAGCAGGCTCGCCAGGCCGGCGTCGGCCTGCAGGCCGAGCAGCAGCGGCAGGTCGCCCTTGCGCCGATCGAAGTCCACCATCACGGTCGGGGTCTGGCGCGACTGCGCCAGCCACCCGCCCAGCGCGGCGGTCAGCGTGCTCACGCCGACGCCGCCGGCCGAGCCGGTGAAGGCCACGGTGCGGCCGGCGCGGGCCGCGCCGCCATGGCCCAGCGGTGCGTCATCATCGGCGCGCGCGAGCGTGCCGGCCAGCAGGTCGAGCCGCGGCGGCGTGGTGAGATAGTCGAAGATGCCGGCCTGCAGCAACTGGCGGTAGAGGTCCACGTCCTGCGCCTGGCCCAGCGCCACGATGCGGCAGGCCGGGCCGGCCTGCGCGGCCAGCTCCAGCAGGGCCGACAGCGGATGGGCATGGCCGCCGATGTCGATCAGCAGAATCGACGGCGGCGTGTTGCGGGCGCACCATTGCATGGCCTCGGCGGGCCCGCCGGCCTGCAGCACGGAAGGCGCGCGGCGCAGGCGTTCGAGCTGTTCGCCGATGATCTTGAGATCGGCGGGGGCGGCGAACACGGCCGGGCCCGCGAGCGAGAAGTCGGTGGTGGAGGATTGCGTGTCGCTCATGGCCGTCAATTGTCGAAGTCGATATCGATCAGATCGCGGATCTCGCCGGTCTGATAGCGTTCCACGGCGCCGGCCGCGGCCTTGCCGTCCGCGCCTTCCAGCGTGCGCGGGCGCGACAGGTCGCGCGGGTCGGTGGTCATGCGCGCCAGGTTGGCGCGGTTGGCGCAGCCCAACTGGCCCACGCCGTAGTACGGATGCACCGTGACCTGGTGCGGCCGGGCCAGGCCGCAGTGGGCCAGGTCCAGCGCGAGCGATTCGGATTGCAGCTCCAGGTCCCAGCCGGCGTCGGCGGCCTCGGCCATGCGTTCGGCGTCCAGCGGCAGCGGCATCACGCGCGGCTCGCGCGCGCCGGCGCGGCCCAGGGCCTGCGCCACGCGTTGCGCCACGGCGGCGCCATCGGCGTTGAAGGGCGTGAGCGTGATGACCTGGTCTTCGATGCGGCCCTGCCGCGTCAGCAGCGCGTTGGCCTGGCGCATCGATTCGGGCGTGAGGCCCTGGCCGTCGGGCGTGACCTGCATGGCCAGCGCGACCGCGCTGGGCTGGGCCTGCGCGGCCTGCGGGATGCGGTTGTCGCCGAAGCGCTTGGCGCGCACGGCGTTGATGGGCGTGTCGCAGCCGGCCAGCACCACGATCAGGGCCAGGGGGAGCAGGCACTTGAGCGCCGGGCGGAACGGAATACGGTTCGTTGCGTGTTGCATGAGTTCTTCCTGGGCGGCGTTCAGTACAGGTAGCCGATGGAGGCCTGCTGGGGCAGCAGCTCCTTGATGCCGGGCAGGTCCTGGCCGGGCACCTGCAGTTCGCCGGCCGAGACGGGATCGACCACGTTGGCCGACACCAGGATCACCAGCTCGGTCTCGTCCTTGGCCGACACCTCGTGTTCGAACAGGCGGCCGATCAGGGGAATGCTGCTCAGGCCCGGCACGCCCGACATGGTCTGGGCCTGGGTCGAGCGCAGCATGCCGGCCAGCGCGAAGCTCTGGCCGCTCGCCAGCTCGACCGTGGTGTCGGCGCGGCGCACCTTCAGCGCGGGGATCGAGATGCCTTCCAGCGTGACGGCGCCGTCCTCGGTGAGTTCGCTCACTTCGGGGGCGATGTGCAGGCTGATGCGGTTGGCCGACAGCAGGGTCGGCGTCATGCGCAGGATCACGCCGTACGACTTGAAGTCGATCTGCACGTTGTTGTTGGTGATGATGACGATCGGCACCTCGCCGCCCGCGGCGAAGGCCGCGCTTTCGCCCGACATGGCCGTGAGGTTGGGCTCGGCCAGCACGGTGGCGAAGCCTTCCGACGACAGGGCCGAGATCAGGCCGCCCATGGTGAAACGCCCGCGCGTGACCATGCCGCCCACGCCCAGGCGGGCGGTGGTGCGGCCGGGGATCAGCTGCGAGAAGTTGCGGCCCGTGAGCGAGTCGAACAGCGAGGCGTTGACCGTGCCGCTCACCGGGGCGAAGGCGCCGCCGGCCGCGCCGGTCACCACGCCGAACGCGCCGCTGCCCGAGTTGAGCGTGGCGGCCCAGTCGAAGCCGAGTTCGTGCGACAGGGTGCGCGAAACTTCCACCACGCGCACCTGGATGTTGATCTGCGACGAGAGTTCGACCTTCAGCTGGTTGATGACGGCGTCGCGATTGTTGGCGCCGCCGCCACCCCCGCCGCCGCCGCCGCCCTGGCCGGCCGGCGAGGCCGCCAGGCCGTCGAGGTACGACTGCACCTGGTCCACCACCTGGCGCGACTCGATCGGCGTGCGCACCTTGCCGCGCACGATGATGCGGTTGTTCATCGACGGCTCGAGCGTGATGTCGGCGCCGGGCACCGCGCGCAGGATCTGTTCGCGCAGCGCGCTCAGGTCATGCTCGGCCACCACCTTGATGGCGGCGATCACATTGTCCTGCGCGTCCAGCGCATAGAGCGTGGTGGTGCCCACGGCCTGCGCGAACACGAAGATGTTGTTGGGCGAGGGCACCTGGAAGCTGGCGATGCGCGGGTCCGCCACCAGCACCTTGGCGGCGTCGCGCTTGAGCTTGAGCAGATGGCCTTCGCGCACGTTCAGCGTGATCACGCCGGTGGGCTGCACCTGTTGCAGGGCGGCGGGCGCGGGCGCCGCGGACTTGGCCGCGGGCGCCGGCGGGGCGGCGTGGGCCGCGCCGGCCACGCAGAGGGCGGTGGCGAGGCACAGGCGGGCGAGCGTCGCGTCCGCGCCCGGTCGGGTCAGAGAGTGGGTCATGGAGAAATCGGAGGAGCGGGCCGGAATGGGCGCGGGCTGGGCCGCGCTGGAGCGAGAGAGGCGCATGGCGGTCACGGACGGCTGCGGTACGTCTGCACCGTCTGGTTGGTGCCCTGGAACACATTGACGATCTGCGGCGCCGTGTTGTCGAACACGGCGGTGGCGTCCTTCAGGCGGGTCACGTCGCGCGTCGCGGTCTTGGGCGCGTCTTCGTCGTGCAGGCTCAGCAGCGCCACCTGCATCGTGCCGACCTGGCGCGCCAGCGCCAGGCGCTCGGCGTCCTCGGTGCTGACCTCCAGCGTGATGCTGCCGTAGTACAGGGTCTTGGGCGAGGGCTGGCCGCGCGACGCCTGGTTGCGCCGCGCCACCGCGTCGGTGGGCGCTTCCATGTCGGTCAGCGGCGCCGCCGACGAAGCGTTGTTGTTCATGGCCAGCACGCGCACGTCGCGCACGATGGTCTGCGAGGCGAGCGCGGTGTACACGCTGTTGGGTACGCGTTCCATCGGCGGATCCAGGTCGATCCGGTCCAGGCTCAGGATCACGTCGACGCGGTCGCCCGCATTGACCAGGCCCGAGTTGCTCGACACCACGTTGATCGGGATCGACACGGCGCGCTTGCCCGGCGTGATCACCGCGGCCAGGAAGCCGGGCTCGCCCGGGTACACCAGCGCGGCGCGGGTCAGGTTCTGGCCGTTCTCGAGCGGCTGGCGCACGGCGGCGCCGTACACGTCGCGCTCGATGGCGCGGCGGCCCGCGTCGTTGGCCGCGGAGTAGTCATCGGCGCGCACGTCGTCGCCCGGCACTTCCTTCCAGGTCAGGACCTTGAACGTTTCGCTCTTGATGAACTGGCCCGCCTCGAGCGGCGCCTGGGCCGTCAGCACATAGCGGACCGGCGCCTTCTGCGCGGGGACTTCGACGGGCACTTCCTTGACGATCGTCACGGGAGGGGGCGGGCGCATCAGGGCGCGGCCGACGAGCGCGGCGCCCGCGGCCAGCGTGATCGCCGAGGCGAGCAGAATCAAGGAACGCGTTTTCATATCAAATAGGATTGATTTGCACTTTTATTTACGACTGGAGCAAGACCGGCCCGCGCGGGCCACCTGCGTGACGGGTCAGACCTTAGATGTGGCTCCAGAGGGCGAAGGCGCCGCCGCAGGCGATCGCGAGCCCGTAGGGAATGCCTTGCACCGGCTGCGCCTGGAGCGCATGCGGCACAGGGAAGAGGGGGGCCGGCAGCAGCGTGTTGAGCTGCAGCAGCCCGAGGCCGAGACCGCGTTCCACCATGCGCAGCCAGGGCAGCACGAGGGCGAGCACGCCGCCCGCCAGCGAGGTCACGACCAGGAACACGAAGGTCTGGTCGCCCAGCCAGAGCGAGAGCACCGCCATGAGCTTGACGTCGCCGGCGCCCATCCAGCCCATGCTGAACAGGAAGAAGCCGATGACCATCACGCCCGCCGCGGCGAGCACGCCGGTCAGCATCGAGGCGCGCACGTCCGCGTCAGCGCCCTGCAGCAGCGTCCAGCCGGCGTAGGCCGCCCAGGCCAGCAACAGCGCCAGCACCCAGCGATTGCTGATGCGGCGATAGAGCAGGTCGGAGACGGCCAGCCAGGCCAGGACGGGCAGCACGATGAGTGCGGGCAAAGACAGGCCCATGACGCGTTCGCTCAGCCGCCCGTCTTGGTGTCGGTGCCGGCTTCGGTGATGTCGGAAGCGATTGCGTCGAACTTGTTGCGCAGGGCGGTGATGAAGGCGCCGTCGGAGCCGAAGATCACGCCAACGGCCGCAGCCATGGCGGCGGCGAGGATGCCGTATTCAATGGCGGTCACGCCGCTTTCGTCGCGAAGGAATTGTCGGATTCGGGAAGTCATGTGGCTATCTGCAAAAAAGGAGGATCGGCGCATGGCGCGGCGCAAGCGAAACGGGCCAGCATCCGCACAGGCGGTATTAGGACTCATTTGCATACACTCGGGCAACAGCTGGATCATTAAGGTTTGTTCAGGAACAGGTCGGCGGCGTGCTGTGCGCGGCTTGCTGCGGCAGGCGCAGCACCGCCATCAGGCCGCGTGCGCGCGGCTGCGCGGGGCCGGCGAGATCGTTGTCGGTGAGCACCAGCGTGCCGTCGTGCAGCGCCGCCACGGCCTGCACCAGCGGCAGGCCCAACCCATGGCCCGTGATGCTGCGGTCTCGCGTGAGGCGGCGAAAGCGCTGCACCGCCTGGCCGCGCTGGTCGGTCTCGATCCCCGGGCCCTCGTCGGCCACGCCCAGTTCCACGCCCGCGGCGTGAGGGCGCGCGAGCAGCGTGATGGTGCTGCCGGCGGGCGCGTACTTGATGGCGTTGTCGAGCAGATTGATGAGCGCCTGGAACAGCAGCGCGCGATCGCCCGACAGGCGCAGCGCTGGATCGGCGAGGGTCTCGATGCGCAGCTGCCGTTCGTCGGCCAGCACGCTGTAGTAGTCCTGCATGTCGTCGAACAGCCGGCGGGCGTCGATCAGGTCGCACTCGTGATGGCAGCGCCCGGTCTCGATCTCGCTGATCCGCATCACCGTGCGGAACAGGTACTGGATGTGCCGGATCTCTTCCTCGGCCCGCTCCACTTCCTCGCTCAGCGCGGCGTTGCCCAGCGCCATGTCGGCCACGTTGGAGAGCCGCTGCTGCAGCCGCGTGAGCGGCGTGCGCAGCTCGTGGGCGATGTGGTTGGCGGCGTTGCGCACCTCCTCCATCAGGAAGTCGATGCGCTCGAGCGCGGCGTTCACGTCCTTGCCGAGCTGGTCGAATTCGTCGTGCCGGCCCAGCAGCGTGACGCGGGTCTCGGTCTCGCCACGCGCGAAGCGTGCCATGGCCTGGCGGATGCGATTGATGCGCTTGGTCGCGTCGAAGCTGGAATACATGCCCACGCCGAGACTCAGCAGCAGGGCGGTGAACACGCTCAGCCCCACCACCAGCGGCACGGGGTAGATGCGGTTGAGCATGGGCAGGATGTCGTAGGCCACGATGTAGCGGCCGCCCTGCGGCAGCGGATAGGCGTAGCCCAGCCACTCGCGCATGCCGTCAACCCCGTTGCGCGCGCTGCGCAGCCAGCCGTTGCAGGCGCGCCCCGGCGCGGGGCACAGGTCGGGCGACAGCAGTTCGTCCAGCCCATAGACCAGCGCGCCGTCGGGGGCCTCGACCGCCACGGCGCGCTCGCGGCGCGGCGTCGTCACTTCGAGGTGCCCCAGTTGCAGGGCCAGCTGCTGCACGGCGTCGCGGCCGCCGGGCGCCTGGCGGGCGCGGATTTCGGCCGTGATCATGTCCTTCACGTGGCGGATCATCACCTGCTCGAGCAGATTCTGGCCCCAGCCGATCGAGGTGAGCGTGACCAGCAGGAAGATGAACGCCACGCACGAGGCCTGGCGGAAATGGCTGTTGTAGAGCGCGGCGGGGCTGTCGGCCTGCGCGGCCGCGCTGTGTGCGCGCTCGCCGCGCCAGAACGACGCCCAGGCGCTGGCGGCGCGCGGCAAGCGCCGGCGCAGGCCGGCGGTGGCAATGCTCAAATTCATGATCCGGCCTTCAACCCAATACGTAGCCCGCTGCCCGTACGGTCTTCAACAGCGGCCGGGTGAAGTCTTTGTCGATCTTGGAACGCAGCTTGGAGACGTGCACGTCGATCAGATTGGTGCGCGGGTCGAACTGCAGGCCCCACACCTTTTCGAGCAGCATGTCGCGCGGCACCGTCTGGCCGGCGTGCTCGGCCAGCGTGCTGAGCAGCAGGAATTCCTTGTCGGTGAGCGTGATGGGCCGGCCCGAGCGCGTGACCTTGCGCCGCACCAGGTCGATCTGCAGGTCATCCACGCAGAGCTGGGTGCCGCCATGCTGGGCGTCGTCGCTGCGGCGGATCAGCAGCTCCATGCGCACCAGCAGCTCGTGGAAGTCGAAGGGCTTGCCGAGATAGTCCTGGGCGCCGGCGCGCAGGCCTTCGACGCGCTGCGAGGCCTGGTCGACCGCGGACAGGATGATGATGGGCGGGTGGGGGCGGCCGCTGAGCCGGCGCAGCACCTCCAGGCCGTCGATGCCGGGCAGCATGCGATCCAGCACGATGATGTCGAAGGCCTCGCTGTTGAGCAGGCTCAGCGCATCCTCGCCGCAGTCCACCGGCGAGCAATGGTGCCCGCTCGATTGGAACTTGTGGGTCAGCCAGTAACTGACCTTGCTGTCGTCTTCGACCAGCAGAATTCGCATGCTATTTCCTCGCCGAACTGTAGCGTTGCCTGACAGGACGGGCATAGACCCGGACTGCGTCCCGTGCCGTCAGACGATCGGATTGGGGCCAGCGCTTTCTGCATCATCCTAATCCGCGGTTTCATGTTGTTCGGCAAACTTAAGCAAACTTAATGATACTCTAAATAGAAATAGTTTTCATTACTATACAATGGCAACATGTATCCGAGCGGCCCGAAACCCCGTGTTTCACCCGTGCGCCGCCCCTTTGGAAGCTCCATGTTGATGTTGTCACTGCGCCTCGGACGGGCGCGCGGCCGCCGTGGCCAGGCCGCGGCGCTGGCCGTATCCGTGCTGTGCCTGGGCGCCGCGGCCGGCATGGCCCGCGCGGCCGATGTGTATGTGTCATACGACGCCGAGGGCGTGGCGCGCTTCGCCCCGCGCGCCGTCGACGCCAGCTATCGCCTGCTGTTCAAGGACCTGCGCTCGCCGGTGGCAGCCGCGGGGCGCCTGCGCGAGCCCGCCGTCGAGGTCGAGCAGGCCCTGCGCGCCGCGGCGGCACGCCACGGCGTGGACTACGCCTTGCTCTATGCGGTGGCGGGGGCGGAGTCGGGTTTCAACACGGCAGCGATCTCGCCCAAGGGCGCGATCGGCCTGATGCAGATCATGCCGGACACCGGCCGGCGTTATGGCGTTCCGGGCGCCGATGGCGAGGCGCTGCGCGCCAACCTGCAGCAGTTGCACGTCAACGTCGACGCCGGCACGCGCTATCTGCGCGACCTGCTCAATCTGTTCGATGGCGACACGGCACTGGCCGTGGCGGCGTACAACGCGGGGGAGGGCGCGGTGAAGCGCTACGGCAACCGTATCCCGCCGTTCGACGAGACGCAGACCTACGTGACGCGGGTGATGGGCACGCTGGGCCAGCCGCTGGCCGCGGCCGCCGCACCGCCCGCGCCGTCAGCGCAGGCGCAATCAACGTCGGCGCAATCGACGTCGGCGCAATCGACGTCGGCACGCCAGGCCCCGGCCGGCGGCGACGGCCGGCTCACGATCGTGCCCGGCCGCCATGTGCCGCGCGCCGGGCGGCCCGCGGTGCAGGTCTATCTGGGCGCAAGCCAGGAGATCCAGCGCTTCGAAGGCGGCTTCGCCACGGCGCGCTGATCGGCGGCCGTGGCGTGCGGGCTCATGCGTTGCGATTCCTGGCGTTGCCCTGACGCGCCTTGAAGCGCGGATTCGATTTGCAGATCACGTAGATGCGGCCGCGACGGCGCACGACCTGGCAGTCGCGGTGGCGCGTCTTGGCGTCTTTCAGGGAAGAGAGGACCTTCATGGGGACTCCTTGAGTCAGTGGGATCAACAGGTTCGCGGCATGGGCTCGGCGCGACGGGTTGGGCCAGACAGGTGCGGGCCCCCACGCCCTCTGCGGCGCCAGCAATCGGCCAGAATAATCGCAATGTTATAACATAGCATTAATAGCGGAAAAGCCAGGCCTGCGTCGGCAGGCAATGCAATGGCTACACTTGCGCCTTCCGCCACTTGCACGCAGCCACGCCATGAGCGCAGACGATTCCATCAAAGCCGTTCTCATCGACCCGGCCATGAGCCACCCCGAAGCGGGCAAGCCGCGCCGTCCGTTGACGGGCGATGCCGCGTTTCTTTCGCAGACCGCGTTCGCGGCGCGTGAGGGCAAGGTGGAATCGGGGATCTGGGAAAGTTCTGCGGGCTCGTTCCGGTCCAACACCACGGGCTACGTGGAGTTCGGCCACATCCTGGAAGGGTCGGCGCGACTGGTCGATCCGGACGGCACCGTGCACGCGCTCACGCCGGGCACCTCGTTCGTCATGCCCGAGGGTTACACCGGCCACTGGGAAGTGGACGAGCGCGTGAAGAAGGTCTACTTCATCACGCGCTTCTGATCGCGCGCCGCGCGTGTTCTGGTCAGCGGCCGCGCCGGGAGGCGGGCCGTCGGGCAGGCTGGGCGCGGTCCAGCGCGGCCTGCAGGCCGGCGCCGTCGCCGCCGAGTCGATGCTCGGCTGCGCCGGCATCGCTCATCACCACCAGCACCTCGGCGGGCGCCGCGCTGCGCGAGAGATACAGGTGGCCCACGCCGCTGTCGAAGTAAGCGGTTTCGTTGCGCGCCAGGATCAGCGATTCGCCGGTCTCGTAGCGGATCTCGACCTCGCCCGCCAACACCATCAGGAACTCCTGGCCCGCATGGCGCACGAAGCCGTCGAACTCGGCGGCGTCGCGCGCGAGGATGCGGCCATACATCGGCGTCATGCTGCGCGCCGGATATTGCGCGGCCAGCAGTTTGTAGTCGTAGGGGCCTGTGTGATAGCCGGGTGCATCGGCCAGGGTGCTGCGCAGCGGGCCGGGCGTGCCGGCGCCGCGCGGCGCCGGGCCGAACAATTGGCCGATGTCCACCTCGAGCGCGCGGGCCACCGCGGCGAACTTCTCGTAGCTGATCGACACCTGGCCCAACTCCATCTTGGAGAGGGTCGAGAGCGCCACGCCGGTGCGGTCGGACAGCTCGCGCAACGTCAGCGCGCCGGCCTTGCGCAGCGCGCGCAGTCGCATTCCCAGGCTCTTGCGGTCGGCCAGGATATCGGCGGCGGGCGGGGCGGCGGGGGCGGCGGGCATGGGGGAGGGCGTGCCTGGCGGGGACAAAGTCTCGGGATTTTCCCTTAAAACCGGCGTTGGCCGGCCGGTTTGGCCATTGTGACCGTTGACGGCGGATTTGTCATATTTGAGAATTCTCATATCCGAGAATTTTAAGGGCAGGATGCGGGCTTATGGATACGCAGGAATTCGATGTGGTGATCGTGGGCGCGGGCATTGCGGGGGCGTCGCTGGCCTACCGCCTCGCCGGCCGCCGGCGGGTGTTGATGCTGGAGCGCGAGAGCCAGCCGGGCTATCACGCCACGGGCCGTTCCGCGGCGATGTTCATGGAAACCTACGGCACGCCGCAGATCCAGGCGCTCACGCGGGCCAGCCGCGACTTCTATCGGCAGCCGCCGCAGGGGTTCACCGATGCCGCGCTGCTGCATCCGCGCGGCTGTCTCTACATCGCCAGCGAGGCGCAGCGCGACGAGCTCGACGCCGCCTTCGCCGCGGCGAGCCGACTGGCCGGCAACGTGCAACGCCTGACGCCCGCCGAGGCCCATGCCATGGTGCCGTGCCTGCGCGACGAGGCCGTGGCGGCCGGCGCCATGTACGAGGCCGAGGCGCAGGACCTTGACGTGCATGCCTTGCACCAGGGCTTCCTGGCCGGCGCGCGCCGCGCGGGTGCCGAGCTGCGCTGCAATGCCGCGCTGGCCGCGGCCGCCTGGCGGGGCGAGGCGTGGGCGATCACGCTCGCGGACGGCACGTTCCTGCGCGCTGCCGTGCTGGTCGACGCGGCGGGCGCCTGGGCCGACGAAGTCGCGACCCTGTGCGGCGCGCGGCCGGTGGGCCTGCAGCCGTGCCGCCGCAGCGCGTTCACCTTCCCGGCCCCCGACGGCGCCGACATCGCGGCCTGGCCCGCGGTGGTCGGCATCGACGAGAGTTTCTATTTCAAGCCCGACGCGGGCCAGTTGCTCGGATCGCCGGCCAACGCCGACCCGGTCGCGCCGCACGACGTGGTGGCCGAAGAGCTCGACGTGGCCACCGGCATCTATCACATCGAGACGGCCACCACGCTCACCATCCGGCGTCCCTCGCACGTCTGGGCCGGGCTGCGTTCGTTCGTGGCCGATGGCGACCTGGTGATCGGCTTCGACGACGCGCAGCCGGGATTCTTCTGGCTGGCGGCCCAGGGGGGCTACGGCATCCAGTCGGCCGCCGGCGTGTCGGCGCTGGCGGCGTCGCTGCTGCTGGGCGAGGCGTTGCCTCCGGCGCTGGCGCGCGAGGGCGTGGACCCGGGCGCGCTTGCGCCGGCGCGGCTGCGCGCCGACTGAATGCGTTTTTCTGCCGCATCCATGAACGACAAGGGGACAACCATGTTCAAGCATCGCAGGAAGTTTCTCGCGGCCGGCGCCGCGCTCGGCATGGCGCTGGCGGCCGCCGGCGTGCAGGCGGCGGGCTATCCCGACCGGCCGATCCAGCTGGTGGTGCCATACCCGCCCGGCGGCGCGGGCGACGTGTTGAGCCGCATCCTGGCCAAGCGCCTCGGCCAGGAGTTGGGGCAGACCGTGATCGTGGAGAATCGCGCGGGCGCGGGCACCATCCTGGGCGCGCAGTACGTGGCGCGGGCCCATGCCGATGGCTACACGCTGCTGATCAGCTCGGGCACCACCTTCACGGTGAATCCGGCCGTGTACGACAAGTTGCCCTACGACCCGGCCAAGGATTTCCAGCCGGTCGGCATGGTGGGGCGCGCGGCGCTGATCCTGGTGGCCAACCCGAGCCAACCGTATTCGGACGTGCAGGGACTGGTTGCGGCCGCAAACAAAACCGGCGACAAGTTTTCGTACGGCTCGTTCGGCATCGGCACCGTGTCGCACTTTGCCGGCGAGATGTTCCAGCAGGCGGCCGGCACCCGCATGACGCACATCCCGTACAAGGGCAGCTCGCCGGCCATGACCGACCTGATCGGCGGCCAGATTCCGATCCTGTTCGACACCGTGGTCGCGGCCCTGCCGCAGATCAAGTCGGGCAAGGTCAAGCCGCTGGCCGTGACCACGCCCACGCGTTCGTCCTTCCTGCCCGACGTGCCGACCATGGCCGAAGCTGACTATCCCGACGTATCGATGGACACCTGGATCGGCATCTTCGCCCCGCGCGCGACGCCCGCCGACGTCGTCACCCGACTCAACCGCGCCCTCACCGCCGCGCTGAACGACCCCGACACCCGCACCCAGATGCAAGCCACAGGCTTCGAAGCCACCCCCCTGGACGGCGCCGCCGTCGCCCACGTTATCGCCGAAGAAACCCCTCGCTACGCCCAGATCGCCAGACGCGCAGGCATCAAGGCCCAATAACCTCCGCACCCCCAAACAAAGGTGTCAGACTGCATTTTTCCCGCACCCGCGATCCCCAACAAAGGTGTCAGACTGCATTTTTCTTGCCCCTGAGAGGTCCCAACAAAGGTGTCAGACTGCATTTTTGAAAATGGCCTCGCGCCCGGAAATGGAGTCAGACTGCATTTTTTCGCGCGCGGCGGGGCAGGGCATCACGACTTCCCCAACTGCCGGGAACGCTGGCGAAATCCTTGAGGTGCTCCACGCAGCCGTGGATCGGCGCCAAGCGAAAAAATGCAGTCTGACACCGTCCCTCGGTGCGGCGGGATCCGCGGAAAATGCAGTCTGACACCTTTGTTTGGCTTTTCCCGCGCCGGATAAATGCAGTCTGACACCATTGTTTGGGTGGGGGCGCACCATGGAAAATGCAGTCTGACTCCATTGTTTCTCCCGGGACGGGTCGCCGAACGTTTGGCAGGCGGGAGCGGGCCGGCAGCCGGGCAGGGAAGGGCTTGGCGGCGGGGGCGGTAAGATGGGCGCCGACGCATACGCACATGTCGCCCCGCGCGGGCGGCGCAGGAGCCCTCTGTCATGTCGCTGCAACCCCGCCTCGATTTCGTCACCTGCGTGAGCCCGCTGGGCTTTCATCGTATGGCCTATTGGGAGTGGGGCGATCCGGACAACCGTGAGGTGCTGCTGTGCGTGCACGGCCTCACGCGCAACGGTCGCGATTTCGACCGGCTGGCGCGCGAGCTGGCGCCGCGCTATCGGGTCGTGTGCCCGGACGTCGCCGGCCGCGGCCAGTCGGATTGGCTGGCCAATCCGGCGCTCTACAACGTGCCGCAGTACGTCTCCGACATGATGACGCTCATCGCGCGCCTGAACCCGGCGCGGCTGGCCTGGGTCGGCACCTCGATGGGCGGGCTGATCGGCCTCGGGCTGTCGGGCGCACTGGCCTACGCGCGTGCCGCGCATCGCGCGCACCCGCACGCCGGCGCCTTGCCGCCCGATCGCGACCTGCGCATCGACCGCATGGTGCTCAACGACGTCGGCCCGCATCTCGCCATCCCCGCGCTCGACCGCATCATCGCCGGCGTGGGCACTTCCGGCGCCTATGCCACCTTCGACGAGGCCATCGCCGCCACGCGCATCTCCTGCGCCAACTACGGTCCGCACTCCGACGAGCACTGGCGCGAACTGGCCGAGCATGGCTACGTCCGCAATGCCGAAGGCCGCTGGGTCAAGAACTACGACCTCAACATCGGCGTCACGCTGGGCGTTCAGGCCTCCACGCCGCAGGTCTATGAAGAGGGCGAGCGCATGCTCTGGCACGCCTACGACACCCTCGACTGCCCGATACTGATCCTGCGCGGCGAGCACTCGGATCTGCTACTGCCGGCCACCGTCGCCGACATGCTGGCCCGCAACCCGCGCGCCAGCGTGCACGAAATTGCCGACGCCGGCCACGCGCCCACCCTGATGACGCCGGAGCAGATCGCCCCGGTTGCCCAGTTCCTGCTGGCCTGAGCGTCCAGGGGGACGGGGCGGGCCGCGCCCCTCGCGCGCCGCCCCGCGGGCTTCTACAATAGGCGCATGACTCAAGCCCGCCTCAACATCGATTTGCATTGCCATTCCACGGTTTCCGACGGCGCGCTGCCGCCGGCCGAGGTGGCCCGGCGCGCGCACGCCAACGGCGTGGACGTCTGGGCCCTGACCGACCACGACGAGGTCGGCGGCATTGCCGAGGCGCGCGAAGCCGCACAGGCCCTGGGCCTGCGCTACTTCACTGGCGCCGAGATTTCGGTCACCTGGGCCCACGTCACGGTGCACGTGGTCGGCCTCAATTTCGACGAGACCAACACCGCGCTGGTCGAAGGCCTGCGCAAGACGCGCGCCGGCCGCGCAGGCCGCGCGCGCCAGATCGGCGAGCGTCTGGCCGCCATGGGCATGCCCGGCGCCTACGAGGGCGCGCTGCCGTACGCCGGCAACCCCGAGCTCATCAGCCGCACGCACTTCGCGCGCTTCCTGGTCGACGCGGGCTTCTGCCCCGACGTCCAGACCGTCTTCAACAAATACCTCGGCGACGACTGCCCGGGCCACGTGCCGATGCACTGGTCCACGCTGAGCGAGGCGGTGGGCTGGATCCGCGGCGCGGGCGGACGCGCGGTGATCGCCCACCCGGGCCGCTACAAATACACGCCGGTGCAGTTCGCCGGCCTGTTCGACGAGTTCCTGCAGCTGGGCGGCGAGGGCATCGAGGTGGTCACCGGCAGCCACACGGCCGACGAAGCGCGCCGCTACGCCGACGTCGCCCGCCGCTACGGCTTTCTCGCGTCGCGCGGCTCCGATTTCCATCGCCTGGGCGAAAGCAAGGCCGATCTCGGCAGCCTGCCCGACCTCCCCGCCGACCTCAAACCGGTCTGGCACGACTGGCTCTGAGCCGGCGCGCGTCCCGCGCCCCACGACGGCACGCGGCTTGCGGGCCGCCTTCGACCCGCTACTTTGGTTTGCAACGCGTATGAACAAGGCTTTTGTCAAAGAGTCGGACAACGACGACGACGAGGATCTGCCCGAGGCCCAGGCCCTGCCCAAGGGCACGCGCAACTACATGACGCCCGAGGGCTACAACCGGCTGCGCGACGAGCTCGCGCACCTGATGAACGTCGAGCGTCCGGCCGTGGTGCAGGTGGTGTCGTGGGCGGCCTCCAACGGAGACCGCTCTGAAAACGGCGACTATCTCTACGGCAAGAAGCGCCTGCGCGAGATCGACCGGCGCATGCGCTTTCTCACCAAGCGGCTCGACGTGGCCGAAGTCGTCGATGCGGCCAGCCAGCCCAATCGCGACCAGGTGTTCTTCGGCGCCACCGTGCGCTACGCCGACCAGACCGGCGAAGAACAGACCGTCACCATCGTGGGCGTCGACGAGGCCGAGCCGCTCGCCGGCAAGATCAGCTGGATCTCACCGGTTGCGCGCGCACTCATCAAGGCGCGCGAGGGCGACACCATCGTGCTGCGCACGCCCGGCGGCGTGCAGGAACTCGACATTCTCGAGGTCCGCTACCCCGATCCGGCCTGAATCTGCCCACGCCGGCCCGGGCCGGCTGAAGGGAACGGGCGCATCGCCGCGCTCCGCCCGCCGCCATGCAAAAAAAAACGGGCGCCAGTCGAAAGACTGGCGCCCGCGGCGTTGGAAGGGATTATTGACGCCCCTGCCTTGCGTTGGCGGTCCTCGCGCGATGCGCCCCGGCCGCCGTTCCCCTTGGGCTGCTGCTTATTTCTTGCGTGCGGCGATCGACTTCTCGGCCAGGTTGACCAGGTCTTCGCCTATGGTCTTTTTCCACTTGTCGTAGACGGGCTTGGTGGCCGCCACGAACGCGGCGTGCTGACCGGCGTCCAGCGAAGTCACGGTCACGCCATGACCGGCGATTTCCTTGAGCAGCGACGGATCCTCCGGCGTCACGCCCTTGCGTGCGATCACGATCTCCTGCTTGCCCGCGTCGAGCGCGGCCTGGCGCACGATCTCGCGGTCCTTCTCGCTCCACGAATTCCACACCTCGCGGTTGACCACGAAGATCAGCGGATCGGCGACGTAGTTCCACAGCGTCAGGTACTTCTGGCCCACCGTGTAGAGCTTGGAGCCGGTGTAGATCGACAGCGGGTTCTCCTGGCCGTCGACGGCGCCGCTCGCCAGCGCCGGCTGCGCGTCGGCCCAGCTCATCTGCGTGGGATTGGCGCCCAGCGCGGTGAAGGTGTCGATGTAGAGCGGCGAGCCGACCACGCGCAGCTTCAGGCCCTTGAGGTCGGCCGGCGACTTGATCTCGTGCTTGGAATTGCTCAACTGGCGGTAGCCGTTCTCGCCCCAGGCCAGCGGCACCACGCCCGCCTTCTCGATGTACTTGAACATCTCCTTGCCCACCTCGCCCTGCACCAGCGCGTCGATGGCGGCATAGTCGGGCATCAGGAAGGGCATGGAGAAGAGGTTGAGCTGCTTGACCTGCGGCGACCAGTTGATGGTCGAGCCCACAGCCATGTCGATCACGCCCTGGCGGATCGCCGTGAATTCGCGGGTCTGGTCGCCCTGCACCAGCGAGGTGCCCGGGTAGACCTTGATGTTGATGCGGCCATCGGTGCGCTCGCGCACCAGCTTGGACCAGATCTCGGCGCCCTGGCCCCAGGGGAACGAGGTGCCGACCACGATGGACAGCTTGTACTCGGCCTTGTAGTTCTGCGCGTGGGCCGGGGCGGCCAGCGCGGCGGCGCCGCAGGTCAGGGCGGCGAGCAACAGACGGATCTTCATGCTTCAGGTCTCCTGTTTATGGCGGCGCGCGTCGGCGCCTGTTTTATGGTCCATCAATAACCGAGCCGGTGCGGCAGCCAGAGCGCGAGCTGCGGAAACGCCAGCACCGCCAGCAGCACCACGAACATGCCGGCCAGCAGCCACACCACATATCGCACGGTCGATTCCATCGGCACCTGCGCAATGCGGCACGACACCATCAGGTTCACGGCCAGCGGCGGGGTGAACTGACCCAGCGCGACCTTGAGCGTGAGCACCACGCCGAACCACACCGGGTCCCAGCCGTACGCATTGGCGATCGGCAGCAGCAACGGCACGAAAATCAGGAAAATCGAAATGCCGTCGAGGAACATGCCCACGGTCATGAGCAGCACGATCAGCAGCGCCAGCACGCCGTATTCGCCCAGCCCGGAATTCACGATGGCATGCGTGATCGGGTCGATCACCGAGAGGGTGGAGAGCGACCAGGCGAAGATGCCGGCCAGCGTCACCACCAGCATGATCACGGCCGACAGCTCGGCCGCCTCGCGCAGGATCGGAAACAGGTCGCGCACGCCGATCGTGCGATGGATGCACATGCCCACGAACAGGCCGTAGAACACCGCCACCACGGCCGCCTCGGTGGGCGTGAACCAGCCCATGCGCATGCCGCCCAGGATCAGCACCGGCGCGGCCAGGCCCCACGAGGCCTCGCGCAGGCTGGCCCAGAAGGGCGGGCGCGGCAGGTGCGCCTCGAGCTTGCCCATGCCGTGGCGACGCGCCAGCCACACGGCGGGCACGATCAGGGCGAGGCCGGCCAGGATGCCCGGCACCATGCCGGCCGCGAACAGCGCCGGCACCGAGGCCTCCGGCACCAGCACCGAATAGATGATGAAGGCGACCGACGGCGGGATCAGGATGTCGGTGGCCGCGCCGGCCGCCACCACCGATGCCGAATAAGGCTTGGGATAGCCGGCGCGCGACATGGCCGCGATCATTACCGCGCCGACCGCGGCCGCGCAGGCCGGGCCCGAGCCGGAAATGCCGCCCAGGAACATCGCCACCATGATGGACACCAGCGGCAGCATGCCCGGGCCGCGGCCCACGATGGAAATCGCGAAGTTCACCAGGCGCTTGGCCACGCCCGAGCGGTCGAAGATCGAGCCCACCAGCACGAACATCGGGATCGCCAGCAGCGGATACTTGGCCAGCCCGGCGTAGAAATTCTGCGGCACCGCCAGCAGCCCGAACCAGGGCACGTCCTGGTTGGCCAGCGCGATGGCGACGGTGCCGGCCAGGCCGAGCGCCACGCCCACGGGCACGCCGATCACCATCAGCACGATGAAGATCGCGAAGAGCAGGGTGACGATCATTTGGCCTGCCCTCGCACCAGGCGCATGAGCGTGCCCAGCACGCGCGCCGAGATGAGGGCCGCCATCAGCGGCAGCCATACCGAATACCACCAGGTCGGCACGCCGATCGCGGGCGAGGTTTCCTCGTAGCGGAACTCGTCATAGACCAGCCGCGCCGACAGCACGGTCAGCATCACGAAGAACAGCAGCACACAGACGTTGGCGATCAGCGCCAGGATGCGCTGGCGCCGGGGCGAACCGTTGTCGGCCAGGATCTCGATGCGGATGTGGTGATTGCGAACGAAGGCCATGCTGCCGCCGGCCATGGTCAGCACGATCAGCAGGAAGATGGAGATTTCCTCGGTCCAGGCGAACGACTGGTCGGTGAAGTAGCGCACCAGCACGTTGGCAAACGTGATCAGGGCCAGCAGCGCCAGCAGGATCACGGCCAGCCAGTCTTCCAGCGCGAGCGGCACCTTGACGGTGGGGTCGGGTTCCGGGGCAATGATCGGTTCGACGGGTTCTTCGGGTGCGTCGGGGCGTTGCATGGCAAACAGCTTGTGGGACGGCCGGGGACAGAAGGGACGCTGCATCCTAACCCTGGCCCGAGCGGACGATAGCTCGTGTTTTCCCGCGGATGCGGACGCCTGGCAACATGCTGCAAAGCAGCATCAAAACCGTCTGCAAGGCGCTATCGGGGCGGCCTGCGGCCGTGCTGCACAGGGCCCGGGGCGGCGCTTCCATTGCACCGCAAGGGTGCATCCCGGCGCGGGTGGGGTGCCGGCTCGGATGTCGCGTCGCAGCAACCCGTCCCGGCCCGTCGGCCACGAATTTGTAACGTTGGCGTGCCTCCGGGCATCCGATGGGCAGTTCACCACCGGGGTTTACCCCATAAGAAGGTAAAATCACGTTTTGATCTTTCACCTCCCAACGGCGCCCGCATCGTGTCCCTAGTCCAGCATCTGCCCGGTTCCTCGGTTCTTTCCCCGTTTCGTCGCGAGCGCCTGCTCGCGCAACTGAAGAAGGCCGGTCTGCCGGTAGCCGACGTTTCCGCCCGCTACGAGCATTTCGTCCACACCGACAGCGAACTCTCTGCACAAGCCCAGCAACAGCTGGTGCAACTGCTCGACTACGGCACGCCCTACAGCGCCGAACCGGCGTCCAAGCAGCTCGAGCTGCTGGTGATCCCGCGCCTGGGCACGATCTCGCCGTGGGCCTCGAAGGCCACCGACATCGCCCACAACTGTGGCCTGGCCTCGGTGCGCCGCGTCGAACGCGGCGTGCGCTACGTGATCACGCCGGAGCGCGGCCTGCTCGGCGCCAAGACCATCGATCCCGAATTGCTTGCGCGCGCAGCCGATTGCCTGCACGACCGCATGACCGAAACAGTGGTGCAGGGCGACTTCGACGGCCAGTCGCTGTTCACGCCGCTGGCCAGCAAGCCCATGCGCACCGTCGGCGTCAAGGCCGAGGGCCGCACCGCGCTGGAGCAGGCCAACGTCAGCCTGGGCCTGGCCCTGTCCGACGACGAGATCGACTATCTCACCACCGCCTTCACCGACCTCGGCCGCGACCCGACCGACGTCGAGCTGATGATGTTCGCGCAGGCCAACTCCGAGCACTGCCGCCACAAGATCTTCAACGCCGACTGGATCATCGACGGCGCGGCCCAGCCGAACTCGCTGTTCGGCATGATCCGCACCACGCACAAGGCCCAGCCGGCCGGCACCGTGGTGGCCTACTCCGACAACGCCGCCGTGATGGAAGGCGGTGCCGTGCAGCGCTTCCAGGCCGGCGTGCCGGGCGTGGCGGGCGAGGGCGCCGAGGGCGCGCGCTACACGCGCCGCGACGCCGTGATGCACACGCTGATGAAGGTCGAGACCCACAACCACCCGACCGCGATCGCCCCGTACCCCGGCGCCGCGACCGGCGCGGGCGGCGAGATCCGCGACGAAGGCGCGACCGGCCGCGGCTCCAAGCCCAAGGCCGGCCTCACGGGCTTCACCGTGTCGCACCTGCGTTTCGACGACGCCACCCAACCCTGGGAAGCCGACCACCACGGCCTGCCCGACCGCATCGCCTCGCCGCTGTCGATCATGATCGACGGCCCCATCGGCGGCGCGGCCTTCAACAACGAATTCGGCCGGCCCAACCTGCTGGGCTACTTCCGCGCGTTCGAACAGACCGCCGGCGGCACGCGCTGGGGCTACCACAAGCCCATCATGATCGCGGGCGGCCTGGGCAGCATCGACGCCGGCCTCACGCACAAGGATCCGCTGCCGCCGGGCGCGCTGCTGGTGCAGCTGGGCGGTCCGGGTTTCCGCATCGGCATGGGCGGCAGCGCCGCCTCGAGCATGAGCGTGGGCAGCAACTCCGCCGAGCTGGACTTCGACTCGGTGCAGCGCGGCAACCCCGAGCTCGAGCGTCGCGTGCAGGAAGTGATCGACCGCTGCTGGCAGCAGGGCGAGCAGAACCCCATCCTGGCGATCCACGACGTGGGCGCGGGCGGCCTGTCCAACGCCTTTCCCGAGCTGGTGAACGACGCCGGCCGTGGCGCCACCTTCGATCTCAAGCGCGTGCCGCTCGAAGAGTCGGGCATGTCGCCCGCCGAGATCTGGAGCAATGAATCGCAAGAGCGCTACGTGCTCGCGATCCTGCCGCAAGACCTGCCGCGTTTCGAGGCGATCGCGCTTCGCGAACGCTGCCCGTTCGCCGTGGTCGGTGTGGCCACCGAAGAGCGCCAGCTGCGCGTGGTCGATGGCGAGGGCCTGCCGGGTCTCGACACCATCCGTCCGCAGGGCGCCGACGAAGTGCGTCCGGTGGATGTGCCGATCGACGTGATCCTGGGCAAGCCGCCGCGCATGACGCGCGACGTCACGCGCCTGCCCGGCGTGAGCGCGCCGCTCGACCTGGCCGGCATCGACCTGACCGAAGCCGCCTACCGCGTGCTGCGCCACCCGACCGTCGCCAACAAGACCTTCCTGATCACCATCGGCGACCGCACCGTGGGCGGCCTGTCGAGCCGCGACCAGATGGTCGGTCCGTGGCAGGTGCCGGTGGCCGATGCCGCCGTCACGCTGGCCGACTACGAAGGCACGCGCGGCGAAGCCATGGCCATGGGCGAACGCACGCCGCTGGCCATGCTGGACGCGCCCGCCTCGGGCCGCATGGCCGTGGCCGAAGCCCTCACCAACCTCGTGTCGGCCGACGTGGCCCGCCTCGAAGACATCAAGCTGTCGGCCAACTGGATGGCGGCCTGCGGCGTTGCCGGCCAGGACGCCGCGCTGTACGACACGGTCTCCGCGGTGAGCGAGCTTTGCAAGACCGTGGGTCTGTCGATCCCGGTGGGCAAGGATTCGCTCTCGATGAAGACCACCTGGACCGAAGACGGCGAGAAGCGCGACGTGGTCGCGCCGGTGTCGCTCATCGTGACCGCGTTCGCGCCGGTCGCCGACGTGCGCGCAAGCCTCACGCCGCAGCTGCGCACCGACGCGGGCGACAGCGTGCTGATCGTGATCGACCTGGGCCGCGGCAAGCACCGCATGGGCGGTTCGATCCTGGCCCAGGCCTACAACCAGGTCGGCGAGACCGTGCCGGACATCGATGAAGCGCAGGACCTGCGCACCTTCTTCGTGACCATCCGTACCCTGGCCGAGGCCGGCACCATCCTGGCCTACCACGACCGTTCCGATGGCGGCCTGTTCGCCACCGTGGTCGAGATGGCGCTGGCCGGCCACACCGGCGTGTCGATCAACCTCGACATGCTGACCTTCGACCCGCAGTCGGCCGATTGGGGCGACTACAAGATCCGCCCCGAACAGGTGGCGGTGCAGCGCGACGAGCTCACGCTCAAGGCGCTGTTCAGCGAAGAGGCCGGTGCCGTGATCCAGGTGCCCGCGGCCGAACGCGATGCCGTGATGCAGGTGCTGCGCGGTGCCGGCCTGTCGGCCCACTCGCACGTGATCGGCGGGCTGAACGCGGCCGACGAAGTGGAATTCTTCCGCGACGGCAAGAAGATCTGGGGCCAGCCGCGCGCCGATCTGGGCCGCGCCTGGAGCGAAGTCAGCTACCAGATCATGACCCGCCGCGACAACCCGGCCTGCGCCCAGGCCGAGCTCGACACCTGGAACGACACCACCGATCCCGGCCTGTCGCCGCGCGTGGCGTTCGACCCGCAGGAAGACGTGGCGGCGCCGTTCATCGCCACCGGCAAGCGTCCGCGCGTGGCCATCCTGCGCGAGCAGGGCTGCAACAGCCAGGTCGAAATGGCCTGGGCCTTCGATACCTCGGGCTTCGAGGCGGTCGACGTGCACATGACCGACCTGCTGTCGGGCCGCATCGACTTGAACGGCATGCAGGGCCTGGTGGCCGTGGGCGGCTTCTCCTATGGCGACGTGCTGGGCGCCGGCGAGGGCTGGGCCCGTACCATCCGCTTCAACAGCAAGCTGTCGGATCAGTTCGCCGCCTACTTCGCCCGCCCCGACACGTTCGCGCTCGGCGTGTGCAACGGCTGCCAGATGATGGCCGCACTCGCCCCGATGATCCCGGGCGCCGAGTTCTGGCCGCGGTTCACGCGCAACCAGTCGGAGAAGTACGAAGCCCGCCTGTCGCTGGTGGAAGTGCAATCCTCGCCGTCGATCTTCTTCGCCGGCATGGAAGGCGCCCGCATCCCGGTGGCCGTGGCGCACGGCGAGGGCTACGCCGACTTCTCGCAGCAGGGCGATGCGGCCAAGGTGCTGGCCGCCGCGCGCTACATCGACAACCACGGCAAGGTGACCGAGGCCTATCCGTTCAACCCGAACGGCAGCCCGCAGGGCCTGACCTCGGTGACGACCGCCGACGGCCGCTTCACCGTGCTGATGCCGCATCCGGAGCGCGTCACGCGCAACGTGATGATGTCGTGGGCCCCCGAGCAATGGGGCGAGCGCGACGCCGGCGGCGCCTACACGCCGTGGATGCGCTTCTTCCGCAACGCGCGCGTCTGGCTGGGCTGATCCCGATCGGCCCAGGCTGATCGCGAACCGCGCAAGGGCAACGGGCCCGGCGTTCCCCGCAAGGGGGCGCCGGGCCCGTTGGTTTCGGGCGCAACGAATCGCGGGTCAGAAGCCGTACAGCGCGGCCGGGTTGTCGACCAGCACCTGCCGGCGCGTGGCCGGGTCGGGCAGCCAGTCGGTTGCCTGGGCCAGCAGGCTGCCGGCTGCGATTTCCCGATACGGGCTGACGTCGGTGGGGGCGGCGCCGGGCGTGCGGTTGGTGTGCGGCCAGTCGCTTGCCCACAGCATGCGATCGGGCCGCAACGCCACGAGGCGGCGCGCCAGCGCGGTGACGGCCGCCGCGTCGCCGCCGATGCGGTACGCCGCCGAGAGCTTCACGTAGGCCGCCCCGGATCCGACCAGATCGAGGATGGGCGCCGCTTCCGCCGCGCTCAGGTCAGGCGGCATCATGGCGAAATGATCCAGCACCACGGGCAGGCCGAGCCGCCGCAGGTCGGGCGCCGCCTGCGCGATGGCGCCGTGCGACGCATAGACCTGGAGATGCCAGCCGCCGCCGCGCAGGCGGCCGGCCCAGGCCTGCAGCGCCGCGGTCACACCGGCCGCGCTGCTCGCGCCGACGCTCTCCAGATTGACGCGCAGCCCGCGCACGCCCAGCGCGTGCAGCCGCGCGAGCGCGGCGTCGTCGATGCCCGGGTCGAGCACCGCCACGCCCCGGCCCGCGCCGGCCAGCGCCTCGAGGCTGTCGCACAGCAGGCCGTTGTCGGTGCCGTAGAAGCTGGGCTGCACGATCACGGCGCGCGCCGCGCCCAGGGCGGCCAGGTGCGCGCGCAACTGTTCCAGGCTGGCCGGCGGCGGCGTGTAGTGCCGGTCGGCCAGCATGGGGTGGCTGTCCTGCGGCCCCACGACATGCACATGGCAATCGCAGGCCCCGGCCGGCAGGCGCGCGGCCGGGTTCATCGCGCGGCCAGCCGCTTGACGAACGCGGCGCCGGCCTCGCGGGTGCCGAGCGTGCCGCCCACGTCGCGCGTGCACTCGTGCGCGGCGATGGTGTCGGCGATGGTGGCCTCGATCGCGGCCGCGGCCTGGTGGAAGCGCGCGTCGCCATGCTTGTTGCCGTGCCAGTTGAGCAGCATCGCGCCCGACAGGATCAGCGAGATCGGGTTGGCGATGTTCTGCCCGGCGATGTCGGGCGCCGAGCCGTGCGCGGCCTGGCCCATGGCGTAATCGCGGCCCGCGTTGAGCGAGCCGCCCAGACCGAGGCTGCCGGAAAGTTCGGCGGTGAGGTCGGACAGGATGTCGCCGAACATATTCGTGGTCACGATCACGTCGTAGCGCTGCGGCGCGCGCACCACGTGGGCCATCATGGCGTCCACGATCACGTCGTCGATCGCCACCTCGGGGAACTCGCGGCCGACTTCGCGGCAGGTGTCGATGAACATGCCGTCGCCCAGCTTGAGCACGTTGGCCTTGTGCACGATGGTGACGTGCTTGTTGCGCGTCATGGCCAGCTCGAACGCGGAGCGCGCGATGCGCTCGCAGCACTGGCGCGTGATCCGGCGCAGCGACACCACCACGTCGGGCGTGATCAGCATCTCGCTGCCGCCGGATTCGACGTTGCGGTCGGCATAGAAGCCTTCGGTGTTCTCGCGTACCACCACCAGGTCGAACTCGCCCAGGCGCGCGTTCATGCCGGGGTAGGTGCGGGCGGGGCGGATGTTGGCGTGCAGGTCGAGGCTCTTGCGAAAGAACATCGACGGGTTGATCTCGCCGCGCGAGGCGTCCTTGAACTCGAAGGTGGCCATCGGGCCCAGCATCAGGCCGTCGGCGGCCTTCACCTTTTCGAGCAGCGCCGGCGTGACCGTGGCGCCGTGCTGCTTCAGGCTGTCGTGGCCGGCCACGTCGAAGTCCAGCTGCAGGCCCAGGCCGAAGCGTTCGGAGGCAGTCTGCAGCACGTCCACGGCCACCGCCATGGTTTCGGGGCCAATGCCATCACCGGGCAGAACTACGATTTTCATGTTGAGGGTTCCCGTGAAAGTGTGGAAGGGGTCAATCGATCTTGACGCCGGCGGCCTGCACCAGACGCTGGTATTTCTGCGCTTCGCTCTGCACGAAGCGCGTGAAGTCGGCGCGGTCGTTGGGACGCACCGCGGCGCCGTCGTTCTCGAGGCGCGACTTGATGGCCGGATCGGCCAGTATGGCATTGAGGCTGCGATTGAGGTCGTCGAGCACCGCGGCCGGCGTGGCCGCCGGCGCAAACACGCCGCCCCACAGGCTGAACTGGAATCCGGGCACCGCCGCCTCGGCCACGGTCGGCACCTGTGGCAGGATCGCCAGTCGCTGTTGCGACGAGACCGCCAGCACGCGCAGGCGGCCGCCGTGTACGTGCGGCATGGCGGCCGAGGCGCTGGAGAAAAAGAAGTCGACGTGGCCGCCGAGCAGGTCGGACATGGCCTGGCCCGCGCCCTTGTACGGCGCGTGCAGCAGCTGGGTCTTCGTACCGAGGGCCAGCGCCGCGGCCGCCAGATGGCCGGGCGTCGCGGTGCCGGAGGAAGCGTAGGCCACGCTTTCCGGCTTGGCGCGCGCCGCCTGGATCAGCGCATTCAGATCGGCATACGGCGACTGCTGCGGCACGGCCAGCACCAGCGGCGAGTCGCCCACCAGGATCACCGGGGCGAACTCGCGCAGCGGATCGTAGCCGGGTGCCTTCATTGCGTAAGGATTGACGGCGATCTCGCCGGTCTGACCGAGCAGCAGCGTGTGCCCGTCGGCCGGTGCGCGCAGCACCAGCCTTGCGCCGAGCGCGCCGGAGGCGCCGGGCCGGTTCTCCACCACGAAGGTCTGCGAATAATGCTTGCCGAGCTGTTCCGACAGGATGCGCGCGAACACGTCGCCCTGGCCGCCGGGGGCGTAGGGCACGATCATCGTGACGGGCTTGTCGGGATAGGCGGCCGCGAAGACGCGCGGCGCGAGCGAGAGCAGGGCGCCCGCTGCGCCGGCGCGCAGCAGCTCGCGGCGCGTGAGGAAATGGCGATTCATGTCTGTCTCCTTGTTGTCGTGGCGGGGTGGCTCAGTCCAGCTTCACGCCGGCCTTCTGCACCACCTCGCGCCACATCGCCAGCTCGGCGCCGAGCGCCTGGCCGAAGTCCTGCGGGCTGCCGCGCAGGAGCTGTGCACCCTCGTGCGTGAGACGGTCCTTCACGCGCGGGTCGGCCGCGGCCTCGTTGACGGCGCCGTTGAGCTTGGTCACCACGTCGGCAGGGGTGCCGGCCGGCGCGAGCACGCCCCACCAGGTGGTGATGTCGAAGCCGCTCAGGCCGGCCTCGTCCAGCGTGGGGGTGTCGGGGAACAGCGGCGAACGCGTCTTGCCGGTGACGGCGAGCAGGTCCACCCGCTTGTCCTGCACCTGCGACAGCATGGTCGGCACGGTGGCGAAGAACACCTGGACGCGGCCGGCCAGCAGGTCGACGGTGGCCGGGCCGCTGCCCTTGTAGGGCACGTGCGTCATCTCGACCTGGGCGCGCTGGTTGAACAGTTCGCCGGTGAGGTGGTTGATGCTGCCATTGCCGGCCGAGCAGTAATTCAAGCTGTCCTTCGCGGCGCGGGCGCGCAGGTCCGCGACGTTCTTCAGGCCCAGGTCCTTGGCGCTCACGACCAGCAGCGGGCCGCGGCCCAGCATGGCGACCGGTGCGAACGAGCGCTGCACGTCATAGGTGGTGGCGATGCCCGCGGCTGCGTTGGTCACGAAGGTCGAGGTTGCGAACAGCAGCGTGTGGCCGTCGGGCTTGGCGTTGGCCACCACCGTGGCGCCGATCGAACCGCCGCCACCGCCGCGGTTCTCCACGACCACCGGCTGGCCCAGCCGTTCGCCGAGCGTGCGCGCCATGTCGCGCGCGATGCTGTCGGTGCCGCCGCCCGCGGCAAACGGCACGATCAGCGTGATGGGCTGGCTCGGAAAGGCATCGGCGGCCTGGGCAGTGACGCAAATCGCGGGCAAAACGAGGCCCAGGCCCGCCGCCAGGCGGGCTCGCAGGTACTTCCACATGGTTTGTCTCCGTGATGCCGGGCTTTATCCCTGGCGCAGCATCTTCAGTCTTTCCAGCAGGGCCTGGTTGATGTGGTGCTGTGCGGCCGCTTCGGCGCGCACGGGGTCGCGGGCGCGGATCGCGGCCACGATGGCGTTGTGCTCTTCGTTCGACTGCGCCACGCGCTCGGGCGAGCTCAGCGTGCTGCGGCCGAGCAGGTAGGTGGTGTCGGTGAGGGATTGCAGCGAGCGGATCAGGTAGCGGTTGTGTGCGGCCGCGTAGATCGCTTCGTGGAAGGCGAGATTCTGCTCGACCGGGTCGCCCGCGTCGCCGTCGTCGAGAATGGTCTGCATGTGCAGGATCTCGGCCTCGGAGGCGTGGCGCGCGGCCAGCGCGGCGGCGGCGCCTTCGAGGAACTGGCGCATCGCGTAGAGCTCGCCCACCTCCCGCTGGTCCATCGTGGTGACGACCAGGCCGCGGCCGGGCTCGTGCGTGATCAGGCCTTCATCCTGAATCCGCTTGAGCGCCTCGCGCACCGGTGTACGGCCCATCTCGAGCAGCTTCGCCACCTCCACCTCGCGCAGGCGATCCTCGGGCGTGAACAGCCCGGCCAGGATGCGGCGCTTGATCTCGGTGTAGGCGGCAAACGACTGGGAATTGGCCTTGGTGATGGGCATGCGTGTCTCGTCCGTGTTTTGTATATTTTTGCATACAAAAACTCGGGCTGCCAATAGGGACCTGTTTATTTGTTTGTTGCGCAAGCAACGGCGCCGCTCGGCACGGCGCGTGGCACAGGCATAAAATGGCGGCTTCGCTTCCTAGCCGAGACGCCCACCATGAACGCGCGCATCCCCGACGACGCCCTGCCGCCCACCCTCGATCCGAAGGCCCTGCAAGCCTTTGTCGATGAGAAGTGGGACAACGAAATCATCCCCGCGCTGACCGACTACATCGCGATTCCCGCCAAGAGCCCGGCCTTCGACGCCGACTGGGAAAAGAACGCGTTCATCGAACGCGTGGTGCGCGACGCCGCCCAGTGGGTCGAGGCGCAGAAGGTGTCGGGCCTGAAGCTCGAAGTGGTGCGCCTGCCCGGCCGCACGCCGGTGATTTTCTTCGAGGCCCCGGCCACGCGCAGCGACAACGGCGATACCGTGCTGCTCTATGGTCACCTCGACAAGCAGCCCGAGTTCTCCGGCTGGCGTTCCGACCTCGGCCCCTGGACGCCGAAGCTCGAGAACGGCAAGCTCTACGGCCGGGGCGGCGCCGACGACGGTTATGCCGTCTACGCCTCGCTCACCGCCATCATGGCGCTCGACAAGCAGGGCATTCCGCGGCCGCGCTGCGTCGGCATCGTCGAGACCTGTGAGGAGTCGGGCAGCTACGACCTGCTGCCCTACATCGATGCGCTGCGCGAGCGCATGGGCAACGTCGCCCTGGTCGTGTGCCTGGATTCGGGGGCCGGCAACTACGAGCAGCTCTGGATGACGACCTCGCTGCGCGGCATGGTGTCGGGCACGCTGGAGGTGCAGGTGCTCGACGAAGGCGTGCATTCGGGCGACTCGTCGGGCGTGGTGCCCTCGACGTTCCGCATCCTGCGCCATCTGCTCGACCGCCTCGAAGACAGCGGCAGCGGCCGCCTGCTGCCGCAAAGCCTGCATTGCGAAATCCCCGCCGACCGCATCGAGCAGGTCAAGGCCACCGCCCAGATCCTGGGCGACGAGGTCTGGCGCCGGTTCCCCTGGAGCTGCGGCGCCGACGGCAGCTTCGTGCTGCCGATGACCACCGCGCCCGAAGAGGCGCTGCTCAACCGCACCTGGCGCCCGACGCTGTCGGTGACGGGCGCCGAAGGCCTGCCGCCGCTCTCGAGCGCCGGCAACGTGCTGCGTCCGCGCACCGCGTTCAAGCTGTCGCTGCGCCTGCCGCCGCTGATCGACGCGGGTGCCGCGTCGCAGGAGATCAAGGAGTTGCTCGAGGCCGATGCGCCCTACAACGCCAAGGTCACGTTCCATGCGCGCGAGGGCGCGGCCACCGGCTGGAACGCGCCGACGTCGGCGCCGTGGCTGTCGCAGGCGCTCGACGCCGCCTCGCAGCAGTACTACGGCGCGCCTTGCGGCTACATCGGCCAGGGCGGCACGATCCCGCTCATGAGCATGCTGCAGAAGGGCTTCCCCAAGGCCCAGTTCATGGTGTGCGGCGTGCTCGGCCCGAAGTCGAACGCGCACGGCCCCAACGAATTCCTGCACGTGCCCTATGGCAAGAAGCTCACCGCCGCGGTTGCGCAGACCATGGCGGCGATGCCGGCAGAGTAAGTCGGGCGCGTGGCGGCGCGGAGGGCAGGTCGGCCTTCGCGCCGGCTTGGTCGCGGGGAGCGCTTGCCGCTGTGGCGCTCTCACCGCCTGGGTTGCGGGGGCGCCGCTGCTGTGTTGCTTGCGCCGTCAGTGTTACCGGGCATCCGCCGCCGTGATGCTCGCGCTGTCTGCGTTGGCGGGACATCCGCTGCTGTGGTGTTCGCGCCGCCTGCGGTGCCGGTGCCTCCGTCTCGATGTTCGCGCCGTCTCTGCGTTGCCGAGGCTCCGCCGCTGCGGCGCTTTTTTGCCCGCATGCGCCGTGCATGTCGGCCAGTACCCGTGGGCGTATCCTGCGGGGTTCGTTTCTCTTCATTCCGGCCGTTGTGGCCGCAACAACATGATCATCACCACTCCCGCCGCCACCGCCGTCGCCGACGAGGTACGTACCTGGGTCGACCGCGCCGTGATCGGCCTGAACCTCTGTCCGTTCGCCAAGGCGGTGCAGATCAAGGGCCAGGTGCGCTACGCCGTGAGCGACGCCCAGGACGCCGAGGGCGTGCTCACCGATCTCGAAGACGAGCTGATGCTCATCAGCGAAGCGGATCCGCAGACCATCGACACCACCTTGCTGATCCTGCCCGAGGCGCTGCACGACTTCTACGACTTCAACGATTTCGAGGATCTGTCGGAGCGCCTGCTCAAGCGCATGCGTCTGGTCGGTGACCTGCAGGTCGCGACCTTCCATCCGCAGTTCCAGTTTGCCGACACCGAGCCGGACGACATCGAGAACTACACCAACCGTTCGCCGTATCCGATCCTGCACCTGCTGCGCGAAGACAGCATCGACCGCGCCGTCGAAGCCTTCCCCGACGCCGCCGAGATCTACGAAAAGAACATCGAAACCCTGCAACAACTCGGCCACGAAGGCTGGCAGCGCGTGATCGACGGCAAGACCAACTGACCCGCGGCAGGAGCGCGCGTCAAAAAGGAGTCAGACTGCATTTTTCTCGGCCGCCACCCACCCCCGAAAAGGTGTCAGACTGCAATTTCTCTGACGGCGCACAAACCGGAAAAGGTGTCAGACTGCAATTTTGCAGCGGTGGCTTTCGCGGGATAAGGTGTCAGACTGCATTTATCGAGCGCGGCCACCGCAGGCGCGCCGATCCTGCCCGCAATGGAAAAGGTGTCAGACTGCAATTTCGCTTTCGCGAAAATGCAGTCTGACACCTTTGTTTTTTCCGAGTCCCACACGAAAAATGCAGTCTGACACCATTGTTTCGAGGGCGGCGGCGCACGAAATTGCAGTCTGACTCCTTTTCCCGTTCTTCAGCGGGGCGCTGCGAGGACCTGGGAAAAGGCGGCGAGGGCGGCTGTGATGTCGGCGTCGGTGGTGTGGCGGTGCGTGACGCAGCGCAGACGGGTATTGGCCCAGGGCCGGATCTTCAGGCCCGCGGCCTCGAGCGCGGCGACCCATTCCTTGTTGCTCATCGCCGTAGCGCCCACCTCGACCTGCACGATATTGGTCTGCGGCACGGTGGCGGTGATCGGGCCGCCCAGCGCATTGATGCCGTCGCTCAGGCGGCGCGCGCGAGTGTGGTCCTCGGCGAGGCGTGCGCCCATGTGTTGCACGCCTTCGAGTGCCGCGGCGGCCATGATGCCGGACTGGCGTTGCGTGCCGCCCAGCATGCGACGCAGGGTGCGCGCGACGTCGATCTGCTTCCGCGGTCCGGCCAGCACCGCGCCGACCGGCGCGCTCAGGCCCTTGGACAGACACAGCGACACCGTATCGGTGTGCTGCGTGATCTCGGCTGGCGCCACGCCGAGCGCGACCGCCGCGTTGAAGAGCCTCGCGCCATCCAGGTGGACCGCCGCGCCGCGGTCCCGCGCCAGCGCATGCACCGCCGCCATGTGCGCGAGCGGCAGCACCGTGCCGCCGGCATTGTTGTGGGTCGTCTCCATCGCGACCAGGGAGGTCTTCAGCTTGTGGCCGCCCGCCTGCAGCGCGTCCGCGAGCCGGTCCAGGTCCATGGCGCCGTCGACCCCCGTCACCCCCAGGTAGAAGAGGTTGGTGAACGTGGCGGCGCCGCGCTCCGAGGTGTACATGTGCGCGGTGCCTTCCAGCACCACCTGTTCGTTGCGCTGCGTCTGGGCCAGCACGGCGAGCAGGTTGGCCATGGTGCAGCTCGGCACGAACAACCCGGCGTCCTTGCCCAGCCGCGTCGCAACCTCGGCCTCGAGCGCGTGCACGCTCGGGTCGCCGTCCAGGCCGTCGTCGCCGATGGGCGCATGCATCATGCGTTCGTACATGGCCGGCGTCGGCCGGGTGACGGTGTCGCTGCGCAGGTCGACGGGGTGGCGCGGCAGTTCGGAGGGAGACGACATGGTGTTCAGTGCTGCAGGATCTTGGAGAGGAACTGGCGGGTGCGGGGCGCGCGCGCCTCGACGTCGCCAAAAAAGGCGTCTTTCGGGCAGTCTTCGACGATGCGGCCGCCATCCATGAAGATGACGCGATTCGCCACGCGCCGGGCAAAGCCCATTTCGTGGGTCACCACCATCATCGTCATGCCTTCGGCTGCGAGGTCGGTCATCACGTCGAGCACCTCGTTGACCATCTCGGGATCGAGCGCGGACGTCGGTTCGTCAAACAGCATCACGACCGGATCCATTGACAGCGCCCGGGCGATCGCCACGCGCTGCTGCTGGCCGCCCGACAGCTCGCCCGGATGCTTGTTGGTGTGGGCCGCCAGGCCGACGCGGTCGAGCAGGGCGAGGGCGCGCTGGCGCGCCTCGTCACGGCCGCGCTTGAGCACCTTCATCTGGCCCAGGCACAGGTTGTCGGTCACGGTGAGGTGCGGGAACAGCTCGAAATGCTGGAACACCATGCCAGCCTCGGCGCGCAGCTTGGGCAGATTGGTGCGCGGGTCGGCCAGCGAGGTGCCGTTCACCACGATGTCGCCTTTCTGGAAGGGCTCGAGCGCATTCACGGTCTTGATCAGGGTGGACTTGCCCGACCCCGAGGGGCCGCACACCACCACCACCTCGCCGCGGGCCACCTGGGTGGTGCAGTCGTCGAGCACGTGAAAGTCGCCGTACCACTTGCTGACCTGGCGGATGTCGATCATTGCGGAAGTTTGATTCATGAGAATTCCTGGTCGGCGTTCAGCGCAGCACGCGGGTGCGCTTTTCCAGCCGTTTCACCAGACGGGATGCCGTGAAGCAGATCACGAAATACACCACCGCCACGAAGAGATAGAGTTCCACCAGCCGGCCGTCGCGCTGGCCGATCTTGGAGGCCGCACCGAGGAAGTCGGTGAGCGACAGCACGTAGACCAGCGAGGTGTCCTGGAACAGGATGATGACCCGCGTGAGCAGCGCCGGCACCATGTTGCGCAGGGCCTGCGGCAGCACGATGTAGCGCATGCCCTGCCACGGCGTGAGCCCGATCGCCAGGCTGGCCGACACCTGCCCGCGCGGAATCGACTGGATGCCGGCGCGCATGATCTCGCAAAAGTACGCGGCCTCGAACAGCGTGAACGTGATCACCGCCGAGTTGAGCGCACCCACGCGTAGCGGCGTCGACGAACCCACGATCCACGCGGCGATGTACGGCACCAGGAAATAGAACCAGAAGATCACCAGCAGGAGCGGGATCGAGCGCATCACGTTCACGTAGATGCCGGCCGGGACCGACAGCCACTTGTGGCGCGACAGCCGCATCATCGCCAGCAGCGTGCCCAGCGCCAGGCCCAGCACGCCGGCCACGGCGGTCAGGCTGAGCGTGAAGCTCATGCCCTGCGTGAACAGATAGGGCGCGGCGTCGAGAATGACCTTGAAATCGAAATTGCCCACGTCGCGCTCCTACTTCTTGCCGGCCGCGCCGATCAGGCCCGGCACCGCCACGCGACGCTCGAGCATGCGCATGCCCAGCACCACCACGCCATTGAGAATGAGGTACACCACCGTGGCGGCGCTGAAGGCCTCGAAGATGTGGAAGCTGAATTCCTGCATCGAACGCGCCTGACCCGTGAGTTCGAGCAGGCCGATGGTCAGCGCCACCGACGAATACTTGATCGTGCCCATGAATTCCGAGGTGAGCGGCGGCAGCACGATGCGATACGCTTCGGGCAGGATGATGTAGCGATACACCTGCGCCTCGGTCAGGCCGAGCGCCGTGCCGGCCTGGAACTGTCCACGCGGCAGCGACTGGATCCCTGCGCGCAGCTGTTCGGCCACGCGCGCGGAGCCATAGAAACCCAGGCACAGCACCGCCGGCACGAACTGCCCCCAGGGCTGCTGCATCTGTTTCATGGCCGTGCCCCATGCGTGCGGCAGCAGCTCCGGCAGCACGAAATACCAGAGGAACATCTGCACCAGCAGCGGGATGTTGCGAAACAGCTCCACGTAGCAGGCGCCCAGCAGGTTGAGCGTGCGCGACGAGGTGGTGCGCATGACGCCGAGCACCGAGCCCAGCAGCAGCGAGAAGACCCAGGCGGTCAAGGCGAGCGCCAGCGTCCAGCCGGTGCCGATCAGGAGCGTCTCCAGAAACGTGTGCACCCCGTCGGGCGACAGCTCCAGGAAGATGCTCCAACTCCAGTCGTAATTCATGTCGAAGCCCTAAAAGGCGCGCTGCGGTGGCACGCCTGGCGGTCCGCCCGGAGCGGGCGGACATGTGCAACGCGGGCGGACGCGGCGGCGTCCGCCGCCTGCGTTACTCGTAGACCTTGGGATCACCCGAGTCGGTGGGGTTGGCCAGCGCGCGCTTGAGCGCGTCGCTCATCGGGTACTTCAGGTTGATGCCCTTGGGCGGGATCGGCGTGTTGAAGTACTTGTCGTAAATTGCGTTGACCTCGCCGGTTTTGATGAGATCCTTGACCGCATCGTCCACGACCTTCTTGAACGCGGGGTCGTCCTTGGGCTGCAGGATGCCGTAGGGGGCCAGTTGCAGGCCCTTCTTGCCGATCACGAATGCCTCGGGATTCTTGGAAGCCGCCACCGACCCGTAGGCGATGCCGTCGTCGTTGGCCGAGCCGGCCGCACGGCCCGATTCCACCATCAGCAGCGTTTCGGCGGTGTCCTTGGCGGGTGCCATGGTGATGCCGTACTTGTGCTGGGCGTTGAGCTGCGACACGAGCTTGAAGGTCTGGCCGCCGGCCTGTGCCGCGATCGACTTGCCGCGGAACGAGGCCAGGTCATCGGGGTTTACGCCGCCGTCCTTGCGCGCGACCAGCACCACCTGGGCCACGAAGGTGGTGGGCGCGAACGACACGAACTTGTGGCGTTCTTCCAGGTTGGTGGTGTTGCCGCATTCCAGATCGATGGTGCCGTTGGCCAGCAGCGGGATCCGCGTGGCCGAGGTCGTGGGGTTGTAGTGCACGTCGAGCTTGGGCAGCTTGAGCGCCGCCTGCACGTACTTGGCCACTTCCTGGCAGATTTCGACCGTGTAGCCGATCGGCTTCTGGTTGCCGTCGAGATAGGCGAAGGGCACCGAGGTTTCGGGGTGACCAAGCGTGATCACGCCCGTTTCGCGGATCTTGTCGAGGCGGCTGTTTCCCTCGGCGTGAACGGCGGAGGCAGCACCGGCCAGGCTGGCGGCGGCGAGAAGCGCGGCAATGGCTTTCATTGATTTTTCCCTTGGCGCCGGATGGCCCGGCGTTTTCTGCATGTAGACGGTCGGCGCCTGCCGGATCGGCCGGCGGACGCCGCGCTGCGCGGTGTGTCCCGCGACTGGCAAAAAGTATCAACCTTCGTTATGGTTTTATCCAATTCCTATTCGATATTCTTCTATACGGATTTGATATGGCAAGCTCGCGCATGGGATTGCGCCACATCGAGGCCTTCCGGGCCGTCATGATGACCGGGTCCATGACCGCGGCGGCGCGCAGCGTGCACACCTCGCAGCCGCACATCAGCCGCCTGATCGCGCAGCTCGAGGCGATCACGCAGTTCGCGCTGTTCGACCGCAACGGCAGCCGGCTCACGCCCACGCTCGATGGGGCGCGCTTCTACCAGGAGGTGGAAAAGACCTTCGTGGGTCTGGCGGGCCTGGAATCCGCGGCGGCCGGCATCCGCTCGTTCAGCGCCAGCCGGCTGAGCGTCGCGGCCATGCCCCGGCTGGCCGGCGGCCTGCTCGCGCGCATCGTCGCGCGGTTCAAGACCGAGTATCCGGACGTGATGGTGTCGATCCATTCCGGTAATGCCAGCACGGTGCACAACTGGATCAGCTCGGGATTCTGCGACATGGGGCTGGCGATGCTGTCGGGCGATGCGCCCGGCATCCAGGTCGAGCCGGTGATGGCGATGAACTGCGTTGCGATCATGCCGCGCGGCCACCGCCTGGCGCGGCTGGAGCGCATCAAGCCCGCGGACTTTGCCGGCGAGCCGTTCGTTGCGTTCACCAGCTCCACACCGCTGCGCGACCGCATCGACCGGGTGTTCACGCAGGCCAAGGTCGAGCGGCAGGTGGTGGCGGAGGCCGGACTCGGGGCGTCGATCAGTGCGATGGTGGGGGCGGGGCTGGGCGTGTCGCTGATCAATCCGCTGGCCGCGCGCGAGGAGTACGCGACGCACGGGGTCGAGCTGCGGCCGTTCACCCCCGCGGTGCCCGTGACGGTGGCGCTACTGTTCCCGCCGGCGCACACGCGGTCCCGCCTGGTCACCGTGTTCGCGCGCTACGCGCGCGAGCTGATGCTGGAGGAAATGGCTGACCTGCGCGCCCGCCCGACCCCCGCCCGCCGCCCCAGTCCGCGCACGCCCAAGTAGTTGAACTACTGCCGGGCACCTGCGGCGTTGGCAAAAACAAAGGTGTCAGACTGCATTTTCCCGTGCTGCCGAAAATGCAGTCTGACACCTTTGTCTGGCGCCGCCGCGTTCGAGAAAATGCAGTCTGACACCATTGTTCGCCAGCGTCCGCCGCGAAAAAATGCAGTCTGACACCTTTGTTTTGGCAGTGCCGCGTTAGAGAAAATGTAGTCTGACACCTTTGTTTGAGTGGGCTCGGGGCGGGGCCAATGGCTGGGGGAGGAGGGCGGTGTCATTGAGACGACTTGCCGGGTCCGCCTTCCGAGTTGGGCCTCCGCATCTCCCAGTCCTGCTTGTCAGCCGCCGCGCCGGGAAAAGGTGTCAGACTGCATTTTTGACGATCGTGGTTCCCACGACAAAGGTGTCAGACTGCAATTTCCATGATCGCGGCTCCAACAACAAAGGTGTCAGACTGCATTTTCAGGCGCCGCGAAAAATGAACAAAGGTGTCAGACTGCAATTTTCGGCGCCGCGAAAAATGTAGTCTGACACCTTTGTTTTAAATGCAGTCTGACACCTTTGTTTGGGGCGCCGGGAGACACCGGGATACTCCCTAGTAGCCTGCGCGGCGGATTGCATACAACATACCAAACGTGTGACCGCCCGTGGCGCGCGCGCGGCCGGCCTGTACCGCCTTTTCCCCTTCAATGCGAGTTTGATGACGCCCTCGATGTGGCGCCCGGCTCTTGTTTTGCTCGGAGATTCGTATGCGATACACCCGCCGTCAGGCCCTGGGCGCGTTGGCCGCGCTGCCGCTGGTTGCGCGTCCCGCGTGGGCGCAGAGTGATTTTCCATCGCGGCCGGTGCGGCTGCTGGTGGGATTTGCGCCGGGCGGGCTCACCGACATCGCGGCACGCGCGCTGGCCGACCGCATGAGCAAGGTGATGAAGCAGAACGTGGTGGTGGAGAACCGCCCCGGCGGCCAGGCCATCATCGCCACCGTGGCGGTGGCGCGCGCCGAGCCCGACGGCTACACCCTGGGCTTCGCCGGCACCAACGGCATGATCCTCAACCCGCTGCTCTACAACAACCTGCCGTACCAGATCTCGGATTTCAAACAGCTCGGCTCGATGGGCAAGTCGCCGATGCTGCTGATCGTGCACGGCGATCTGGGCGTGAGCACGGTGCAGGATTTCATTGCCCTGGCCAAAAAGAAGCCCGGCGAGATCACCTGCGCGCACGCCGGCCGTGGCGTGATCAATCACCTGGCCCTGCTGCACTTCCAGTCCAAGACCGGCACGCAGTTCCAGGACGTGCCGTACAAGGGCAGCGCGCCCGCGCTGGTGGACCTGATGGCGGGCACGGTGCAGAGCACCTTCGACTTCCCGACCTCGGCGCTGGGCCACATCAAGACCGGCAAGCTCAAGGTGCTGGCCGTGACCGCCGACAAGCGGCTCAGCAGCCTGCCCGACGTGCCCACCATGAAGGAGGCCGGAGTCGACGACTTCGAGCTCTACACGCGCATGATGATTTCCGGGCCGGCCGCCATGCCGGCGCCCGTCGTGAAGGTGCTGGAGGATGCGGTGCGGCAGGGCGCCAACGATCCCGGCCTGATCAAGCAGTTCGCCGAGCAGGGCGTGACAGTGGAATTCACCTCGTCGGCCGATCTCGACCGGGTGATCGCAGATGAATCGAAGTTGTGGGCCAGTGTGATCCAGGCCAACAATGTGCCCAAGACCGACCTGAAGAGCTGAGGTAGCCGCCATGAGTTCCGCCCCGCGTTCCGCCCAGGCCCCCGCCATCACCGTGACGCCCGAGGTGGCGCTGATCGACGTGGCGCGCACGATCCGCATCGACGGCTTCCCCGCCTATGCCTTCATCACCGTGACCGCGTCGATGCAGATGTGCGGCGCGCCCTGGCGCTCGCAGGCCGTGTTCATGGCAGGCCACGACGGCGGCATCGACCTGGCGCGCGACTGCCCCGTGTCGGGCAGCTACGCCGAGCCCTCGGCCATGGGCCTGGTCTGGTCGATGGAGTGCACGGACATGGCCCGCGTGGTGTTTCCGCCGGATCGCACCGCGCCGCTGGTGATCGATATCGAGGCCGGCGACGGCACCCGCACGGCGCGCGCGCAGCTGATCCAGGAGTTCCTGGCCGAAGACGTGACCCACCGCGCCGTGCGCGAAAACATCGACGGCATGACGATATCGGGCGAGCTCTACACGCCGGCGGGGCCCGGTCCGCATCCGCTCGTGATCTACATGAACGGCTCGTCGGGCGGCGTGAATGCGCCGCGCGCGGCCTTGTTCGCCGCACGCGGCTATCAATGCCTGGCGCTCGCCATCTTCAATTACGTGGGCCGGCCCAAGTACCTCAATGACATGCCGCTCGAGTACTTCGAGCGCGCACTGCGCTGGGCCCGCGCCGAACTGCGGCCGCGCGACGGCTTCGTGGCGCTGTCGGGCATCAGCCGCGGCGGCGAGACCTCCCTGCTGGTGGCCGCCACCTATCCGGACCTGGTCAGCGCGGTCGTGGCCTACGTGCCCTCGCCGGTGATGCACGGCGTGGTGAGCGCGGGCGCGCCCGACACCGGCCGCGACGCCCAGGTCTGGACCCTGCGCGGCGAGCCGCTGCCGCACCTCTGGCAGAACAACGCGCACGCAGACTGGAACGCGGCCTATGCCACCGAGCCGCCGTATCGCCAGACCCACGCCTTTCTCAGCGCGTCGCGTGACCCCGATGCCTTCGAGCGCGCCCGCATTCCGGTGGAGCGCTTTGCCGGGCCCGTGATGCTGGTGAGCGCGTCGGATGACGGCTTCTGGCCCAGCACCGCCTATTCCGAGATCGTGATGCGGCAGCGCCAGGCGCATGGCCTGCCGACCTTCCATCATGTCTGCATGGGGGCGGGGCACCACGTGCATTACCCCTATCTGCCGGGCACGCTCATCAGCAAGCCGCACGCGATGTCGGGCCTGCTGCTCGACGCCGGCGGCACGCCGCCCGCCAACGCGGCGGGCAACGAGGGTTCCTATCTGGCGGTGCTGGATTTCCTGGGCCGGGTGAGCGGGGCCTACCCGCCGGCGCGTAGCGACGACGAACGCTGACGCGGCCTCAGGCGGCGGTGGGCGTGGCCGCGGGCGCCGCCGGCAGGAAGAAGCGGTCCTTCAGCTCCTGCAGGCCGATGCGGTCGAGCATCTCGGTGAGACGCTCGGCCGGCTTGCGGCGCGGCGTGTTCTTGTATTGCGCGATGATGAGCTCGTTCTTCATCGAATGCTCCCAGCCCACCAGCTCGGTCACGCTCACCTGGTAGCCGTGCGCCTCGAGTTGCAGGCAGCGCAGCACGTTGGTGATCTGGCTGCCGAACTCGCGCGTGTGCAGCGGATGGCGCCAGATCTCGGCCAGCGGGTCGGCCAGCGCGCGCGCCTTGTTCTTGCGCAGCACGGCGGCCACTTCGGCCTGGCAGCAGGGCACCACCACGATCGAGCGCGCCTGCTTCTCGAGTGCGAAGCGGATCGCGTCGTCGGTGGCCGTGTTGCAGGCGTGCAGCGCCGTCACGATGTCCACGGTGGCCGGCAGCTTGTCGGAGGTGATCGAATCGGCCACCGACAGATTCAGGAACGACATGCCGCCAAAGCCCAGGCGCTGCGCCAGCGCCTCGGAGGTCTGGACCAGCTCCGGGCGGGTCTCGATGCCGTAGATGTGCGAGGCGTCCTTCAGGTCCTTCACGAACAGGTCGTAGAGGATGAAGCCCAGATACGACTTGCCCGCGCCGTGGTCGACCAGCGTCACGCGGCCCTGTTCGGTCTTGGCTTCCTGCATCAGCGGTTCGATGAACTGGAACAGGTGGTAGACCTGCTTGAGCTTGCGGCGGCTGTCCTGGTTCATCTTGCCGTCGCGCGTCAGGATGTGCAGGGCCTTGAGCAGTTCGACCGACTGGCCGGGGCGGATATCGTGGGTTTTGGACATCGGAAATGCGGCGGGCGCGGCGCATGACGCCGCGCCCGCGATCGGGGGCGAAAGGGCAATTTTACCCAATCGGCCGATCCGGCCCGAAAGGGCGGACCGAGGCCGGGGGAAAGCCGCGCAGCGGTCTGCGCCAAGCCCAAGCCCGAACCGAGCCCAAGCCCGAGCCCAAGCCCAAGCCCAAGCCCAAGCCCAAGCCCATGCCCAAGCCCAAGCCCGTCGCGCCGGCCCGCCAGGCCGCGGCAAGGCCGGCACCCGCCTCAGGCCTGCGGAAACACCGGCTCGCCCAGGTTCAGCATCAGGCGGTTGGCCCAGGCGAAGATCGCGTCGGAGTGCAGCAGGTCGAGGATTTCGCCTTGCGACAGGCCCACGTCCTTGAGCGCCTGGATGTCGGCCGGGCCGATATCCGCGGGCGCATTGGTGATCTTGATCGAGAAGGCCGAGATCGCCTTCTCGCGGGCGTCGGTGCCGGCGGTGGCCGGATCCTCGAACACCTCGGCGATCACGTCGTTGCGCTTGGCCAGTTGCTCGAATCGTTGCGCGTGCACCGATGCGCAATAGACGCAGCCGTTCACGCGCGACACCACCGTGGCGCCCAGCTCGCGCTCGGCGCGCGACAGGCCGCCCGGCGCGTACATGATGGCGTTGAAGGCGGTCGAGCGCTGCCGCAGGGTCTCGGGCTGGTGCACCAGGAACAGGTAGTAGTCGGAGACCTTGGCCTTGGGGTGGCTTTCCTCCAGCACCGCGATCTGCTCGGGCGTGGCCTGGTCCAGCTCGACCTTGTCGAGCCAGGCCTTCCAGCCCAGCGTTTCGTTGGTAAAGCCGTGGGCCTGGATCAGGGTGCTGATGACATTCGGATTTTGCGTGCTCATGCGGCGTGCTCCAACGCTTTCATGGCCTTCAGGCCGGCCAGCAGGCGGACCTGATACGAGAGGAAGGCGATCAGTTGCGACAGCGTCACGACCGCGGGCGTCGAGATGCCCGCGGCCGGCAGCGTCTTGAGCGCCGCCTCGTCGCCCTTGACGGGATCCTCGATCAGCGTGCGGGTGAAGACGAGGATGGCGCGCACGCGCGCGTCCGCCGCGTCTTCCGGCGAGCCGGAGTCGGCCAGCGCCACGAGCGCATCGCTGGCGCCGGCGTGCTTCAGGTGGGCGCGATAGTGGCGCGCCAGCTCGGCCGCGCCGCTGATGCGGCAGGCGTACTGCGCCACCAGCAGGCGGTCGGTGAGCGCCAGGCCCGGCAGGGCGGGGTCGAACAGCGCGTCGTAGCTGCCCTGCGTGGCGGCCGCGACCTTGTCGCGCTGGTGCCGCACCGCGTAGAGCGGGTCTTCCTGCTTCAGACCGAGCAGGAGATCGATCAGGTCATTGGCCGGATCGTAGGGAGTAGCGGGTTGCGCAGCCATCAGGCTTCTCCTTGTTGCCGGGCGGCGCGGGCCGCCACGGCGTCGTTCACGAACTGCAGCACGCCGGTCCAGGATTCGGCATCGGCGCGCGCGTTGTCTTTGGGGGTGCCGCCACTGGTGCTGATCTTGCCCGACACGGGGTGGGCATAGACGTGCTGCGTGGTCGGCACATACGGGAACAGGATCGAGTGGCCGCCGTCCTGGAAGTCGAGCCACTGCACCGGGTAGGGGTGGCCGGTCTCGGCGAGCCGGTCGCGCACCATCTGCGAATACAGGCTCGAGGGCCACGAGCCGTCATCGGTGGCCGACAGCAGAATCACCGGACCCTGGATCTTCTCCACCGGGATGCGAGCCCGCGCCACGGCGTCGGGATCCTGCAACGCGGTCAGGATGGCGCGTTCGTGGCGATGCGGCGCGGGGCCTTCGTCGAACGGCGCCCAGGTCGCGGTGCGGTTGTTCTCCCACACGTGCGGGATCGGCTTGCCGTCGAGCAGCCAGGTCGGGCCCTCGCGCCCCACGGCCGGATCGGCGGCGTTCTGGCCGCTGTGCACCACCGCGCCGGGCACGTAGGCCAGCACGGCCGACACGTCTTCCGGATAGGTGGCGCCCAGCAGCAGCACGAGCTCGCCGCCGCGCGACTGGCCGCCCACCGCCACGAAATCGTGCAGCGGACGCACCGTCTTGCGCAGCCAGTCCATGCCGCGCTTGAACAGTTCCAGCGGCGTGTTCGAGATGTAGTCGGACAGCCCCGGCGCCTTGAAGTAGGCCTGCGCGAAGGCCGCATAGCCGTGCGAGGCCCACAGCGCGGCGCGCGGCTCGTTGATGCCGCCGCCCGAGCCGTTCAGGATCAGCACGGCCGGATGCGGGCCGGGACCGGGCGGCAGGTACAGCGTGCCGACCAGGCCGTCTTCGCGCACCTCGGTGCGGGTGACGCCGTCGGCGGCCAGCCGCTGCACCAGCGTGGCGCGTGCGATCTGCTCGCCGGCGTGCGCCGCGAGCAGCGTCACCAACGGCTCGGTCACAGGCGAGTTGAACAGCTCGCGCTTGCCGGCCACGGTGGGCGTCTGCGACCAGATCAGGCCCATCGGCGCCACGCCGTCGTAGCTGCCCGCGGTGGGTGCGTCGCGCTCCAGGTCCACGGTGCCCGCGGCGTCGGCCACGAAGGTGGCCTCGCTGGTCCAGGGAACGCCGGCGCGCACGGTGTGCGTGCGCAGCGTGACGGCCTGGCCAGGCTCGGCGCCGGTCACGCGGATCTGGCGCGGCACGTCGACGAGGGCGTCGGCCGGTTCGAGAGTCAGCGTGATCATGGCTTACTTCGCCACTTTGGTGACCATCTGCGCGGCGGTGCGGTCGCTGGTCATCGGCGTGACCTTCAGGCCCTTCTTGGTCGCCCAGATGTTCTTGTAGTGGAACAGCGGCAGGATGCCGGCGTCCTCGCTCACGATCTTGGCCGACTCGCGCAGGATGGCCTCACGCTTGGGCACGTCGAATTCCGAGGTGGATTGCTCCAGCGCCTGGTCGACCTTCGGGTTGCTGTAATGGCCCCAGTTGGAGGCGCCCAGGCCCTTGGCCGGGTCGACGGTGGCCAGGATGTTGACCAGCGCGTAGCTGGCTTCGCCGGTGCCGTTGCCCCAGGCCAGCATGCTCATGGCGAACTCGTTCTTGTTGGCGCGGCCCGAGTACACGGCCCACGGCACCACTTCCACGTTGGTCTTCACGCCGATGCGGGTCCAGAACTGGGCCACGGCCTGCGCGGTCTCCGGGCCTTGCGGATAGCGGTCGTTCGGCACGTGCATGGTCAGCTGGAAGCCATCCGGGTAGCCGGCTTCGGCCAGCAGTTTCTTGGCCTGGGCGGCGTCGAACGGGATGTTCTTGATGTCCGGGTTGTAGCCGATGGTGCCTTCGGGCATCCATTGGTTGGCCTCGGTGGCGGCGTCCTGCAGCACGCGGTCGACGATGGCCTTGCGGTTGATGGCCAGGTTCAGCGCCTGGCGCACGCGCACGTCCAGCAGCGGGTTCTTCTCAAGCGGCTTGCCGTTCTTGTCGGTGATGTAGGGAGAGGGCTTCGGATTGAAGCTCGGCTGCAGCAGCATCACGCGCAGGCCGGCATACGGATACACCGAAATGTTCGGTGCCTTCGACAGACGTTCGAGGTCGGACACCGACACCTTGTCGATCACGTCCACGTCGCCGGCCAGCAGCGCGGCGGTGCGGGCGGCGGCGTTGTTGATGTAGCGGTAGTTGACCTTCTCCCAGAGCTGCTTCTCGCCCCAGTACTCGTTGTTGCGTTCCATCACGACGCGGTCGCCCGGCGTGTACGACACGAACTTGTACGGGCCGGTGCCGATCATGGCCTTGCCCGAGTTGTAGTCTTCGGTGGTCGACTTCTCGCCCACATGCTTGCTCACCACGTGCACGGAAGCCAGGTTCAGCGGCAGGTCGGGGTTGGGTGCCTTGGTCTTCACGACGAAGGTCAGGGGATCGGGGGCGCTCATCGATTCGATGGTGCGCAGGTAGCCGGCGTAGGTCGCCACGCTGCCGGGCACGGCCTTGGCGCGGGTGTACGAGTAGATCAGGTCATCGGCGGTGAAGGGCGTGCCGTCCTGCCACTTCACGTTGGGGCGCAGCTTGAACTCCCAGGTGGTGTTGTCCAGCGGCTTCCACGACACGGCCAGGCCGGGCTGCAGCTTGTTCCATTTGTTCTCGATCAGCAGGTCCCAGAAGTGCAGGGCCACCGAGCGGTCGCCCGCGTGGTTGTTGAGCTGGGGGTCGAGCGAGGAGAGCGGGTCGGCAAAGCCGATCGCCAGGTTTTCGGCGTGGACGCCGGCCGAGGCGGCCAGCAGGGCGGCGGCCAGCGAGGTCAGAATGCGTTTCTTCATGGTCGATATCCTCGAGAGGGACAGTGATTCGTATGCGTTGATGATGGGGCGGCGATGCCGGGCTTTCGGTCAGGCGTCGTTGAGGTGACAGGCGCTCAGGTGGTTGATCGCGATGCCCTTGAGCCTGGGCACTTCGGTCTTGCAACGCGGCATCGCGTGCGGACATCGGGGGTGGAAATGGCAGCCCGAAGGCGGGGCGAGCGGGCTGGGAATCTCGCCCTTGATCGCGGTGAAGGTCTTGTGGCGCGCATCCATGCGCGGGATTTCCGCCAGCAGCGCCTGGGTATAGGGATGATTCGCGTGGCTGAACACCTCGGCCACCGGCGCGGACTCCACCACGCGGCCGAGATACATGATGACCACGCGGTCCGACACGTGTTCCACCACGCCCAGGTCGTGGCTGATGAACAGATAGGTCAGGTTGAGGTCTTCGCGCAGGTCCATGAAGAGGTTCAGGATCTGCGCCTGGATCGATACGTCGAGCGCGGCCACGGCCTCGTCGCACACCAGCATGTCGGGCTGCACCGCGAGGGCGCGCGCGATGCCGATGCGCTGGCGCTGGCCGCCGCTGAACTGGTGCGGATAACGCTGGCGCAGGGCCGGGTCGAGGCCCGCGCGGCGCAACTGCTCGCTCACGTAGTCGTCGAAGCCGGCGCGATCGGTCAGGCCATGGATGCGCGCTGCCTCGCCCACGATCTCGTCCACGCGCAGGCGCGGATTGAGGCTGGCGTACGGATCCTGGAAGATCATCTGCACTTTCAGGCGCGCGCGGCGCGCTTCCTCGCGGCTCATTTCCTCGGGCGTGCGGCCATTGACGCGCACCTCGCCGTCGGTGGGCGCGAGCAGGCCGGCCGCGATGCGGCCCAGGGTCGACTTGCCGCAACCCGATTCGCCCACCAGGCCCACCACTTCGCCGGGGCGCACGATCAGGTCCACGCCATCCACGGCGCGGGTCACGGCGGGCGGCTTGGCCAGGCCGGCACGGCCGAGCAGGCGCTCGACCCGGCCCACGGGCCGCTCGCCGAAGCGCTTGCTGACGCCGGTCAGTTCGATCAGCGGGGTGATCTCGCTCATGCCGTCACCTCCACGATCGGCGTGATGGCCGGATGGAAGCAGCGCACGAGGCGCTCGGGCAGGGGCTCGGTCAGCGCCGGGCGTTCGCCACAGGCTGCCGTGGCGCGCGCGCAGCGGGCCGAGAAGGCACAGCCGGCGGGCAGGGATAGCAAATTGGGCGTCATGCCGGGAATCTGGCGCAGCCGCTGGCCGCGCTGGTTGTTGCTGGGCAGGCTGCCGATCAGGCCCGCCGTGTAGGGGTGCAGCGGCGCATCCAGCACCGGGTCGACCTTGCCGTACTCCACGCTGCGGCCGGCGTACATCACCGCCACGTCGTCGGCCAGGCCGGCCACCACCGACAGGTCGTGCGTGATCCAGATCAGGCTGGTGCCGTGCTGGCGCGCCAGGTTCTGCACTTCCGACAGGATCTGCGCCTGGATCGTCACGTCGAGCGCCGTGGTCGGCTCGTCGGCGATGATGAGGTCGGGCCGGTGCAGCATCGCGATGGCGATCGCCACGCGCTGGCGCATGCCGCCGGAGAGCTGGTGCGGGTAGGCCAGCAGCCGTTCCTCGGGGCTCGGGATGCCCATCATGCCGAGCGTGTCGCGGGCGCGCTCGCGCGCCTCGGCGCGGCTCACCCGGGTGTGGGCGCGCACCGCCTCGATCATCTGGGCATCCACGCGCAACACCGGGTTGAGCGTCATCATCGGATCCTGGAAGATCATCGCGATACGGTTGCCCTGCAACTGGCGCAGCTCGCGCGGCGGCAGTCGGGTGAGGTCGCGGCCCTGGAACAAAATGCTGCTGCCGGGCTCGATGCGGCCCGGCGCGTCGACCAGCCCCATGATCGAGAAGCCGGTCACCGACTTGCCCGACCCGGACTCGCCGACCAGGCCGAGGATCTTGCCGCGCTCCAGCGTGAACGACACGTCGTCCACGGCCGGCAGCACGCCGGCGCGGGTATGGAAGTGGGTGCGCAGGTTGCGCACCTCCAGCGTGATCGCCGGGGAACTCGTGCCGGCGCTCATTTGTGGGTCCTCGGGTTGAGCACGTCGCGCAGGCGGTCGCCCACCAGATTGATGGCGATCAGCGTGACGAGCAGGGCGATGCCGGGATAGAAGCTGATCCAGTACTGGCCCGACAGCATGGTCTGGTAGCCGTTCGAGATCAGCAGGCCGAGCGAGGGCTCGGTGACCGGCACGCCCAGGCCCAGGAAGCTCAGCGTGGCCTCCAGCGTGATGGCGCGCGCGATCTGCAGCGTGCCGATCACGATCAGCGGCGGCAGGCAGTTCGGCAGGATGTGGCGCAGCACGATGCGCCAGTTCGGGATGTCGAGGCAGCGCGCGGCCTCCACGTATTCGCGGCGGCGTTCCACCAGGGCCTGGCCGCGCGCGGTGCGGGCGTAGTACGCCCACTCCAGCATCACCAGCGTCAGCACCACGTTGCCCACTCCCTTGCCGAGGTAGGCGAGGATCATCATCGCCACCAGGATCGAGGGGAACGACAGGATCAGGTCGACCACGCGCATGATGAGCGCGTCGACGCGACCGCCGGCATACGCGGCCAGCAGGCCGAGCAGCGTGCCGACCAGGCCGGCGATCAGCGCCGAGCCCACGCCCACCATCAGGCTGATGCGCAGTCCATACAGGATGCTCGAATAGAGGTCGCGGCCCTGGCCGTCGGTGCCCAGCCAGTAGGTGAACGTGGCCAGGCCGTTCTCGGTGCCGGGCGGCAGGCGCGCGTCCAGCACGTCGAGCTGGTTCAGGTCATAGGGGTTCTGCGGCGTGATCCAGGGCGCGAGCAGCGCGGCCAGGATCAGCAGCAGCGCCACGATCAGGCCGACCACGGCCGTGCGCGAACGCATGAACTCGGCCACGTTGCGGCGCCACGGCGATTCGCGCCTGAGCTCGACCGGCGCGGCGGCCGGCGTCGTTACGGAGCCGCTCATTGCGCGCCCTCCAGCCGGACGCGCGGGTCCAGCACTTTATACAGAATGTCCACGATCAGGTTGAGCGTCACGAACAGGCACACCACCACCACGAGGTACGACACGATCACCGGGCGATCCAGCGCATTGATGCTGTCCAGGATCAGCTTGCCGGCGCCGGGCCAGGAGAAGATGCTTTCGGTGACGACCGCGAAGGCGATGGTCGAGCCCAGCTCCAGCCCGAGCACCGTGACCAGCGGGATCAGCGTGTTGCGCAGCACGTGCACGCCGATCACGCGCAGCGGCGACAGGCCCTTGGCGCGCGCGAACTTCACGTAGTCGAGCGGCAGCACCTCGCGCACGCCGGCGCGGGTCAGGCGGATCACCAGCGAGATTTTGAACAGCGACAGATTGATGGCGGGCAGCAGCATGTGGCGCCAGCCATCCAGCGTGAGGAACGACCACTGCGCTCCGAGCCACCTCACGGTCTCGCCGCGGCCGCTGGCGGGCAGCCAGCCGAGCGACACCGAGAACGCCATGATGAGCATCAGCCCGACCCAGAACGTGGGCAGCGAGAAGCCCACGATGCTGCCGGTCATGATGATGCGCGACACCGGATTCTCGGGGTAGAGGCCGGCGAACAGACCGAGCGGCAGGCCGATCAGCACCGCCAGCACCAGCGCCGTCACCGCCAGCTCGAGCGTGGCCGGCAGGCGCTGCAGGATCAGCTCCACCGCGGGAATGTTGTACACGAAACTATTGCCGAGGTTGCCGTGCAGCGCGCCGTTCAGGAAGCCGATGTACTGGCGCCAGAGCGGCTGGTCCAGGCCCAGCTCGGCGATGATGCGGGCGCGGTCGACCTGGTCCACGTCCTGGCCGATCAGGATGTCGACCGGGTTGCCGATGGCGTGCAGGCCGACAAACACGATCAGGGTCATCAGCAGCACGACCACGACCGCCTGGGCCAGGCGGCGCAAGAGCCAGAGCGTCATGCGCGCTCCTCGGGCGGGGGCGCCGGCACCCATTCGTCGCCGAAGACCTCGGGCTCGCCGAAGGTCTGCATGTTGGCGAAGTGCACGTCGGCGTCTTCGTGATACAGCAAGCCGGCGATGCCCTGCGCCAGGCGGCGCGCGCCCTCGCTGACCGCCGGGATGTCGCCCGAGACCGTGCCGTGCGACAGCGCGGCCGGGTAGCAGAAGCAGTGCACCCGGTTCAGGCCCGGACAGGCGCCGGGCGTCTTTTCCTGGAATTCGAACGCCGGGCCGAGGTCGGGCGAGTCGTGCAGCTCCTGGTCTTCATCGCCGGGGGCGGGCGTGTAGCGGTCGCCCCAGATGCGCACGGCATCGGCGAAGGCCGCAAACTCCGGACGCGCCTGCCAGTCGATGCGAAAGCCGGTCGAGAAGATCAGGAAGTCGACGCGGAACACGCCCTTGGGCGTGGTCGCCTTGATCTCGTCGCCGTCCATCCGGGCGTCCAGCACGGCGGCGCCGAGGTTGAAGCGCGCATTCGGATGGCGCGACACGCGCAGCGTGCTGCCGCGCGGCGGCGGCACCTGCTGCACGTTGATGTAGTGGCGGATCTTCCACTTCCAGTCGTCGGGCAGTGTCAGGTGGCCGTGGGTCAGGCCGGGACTGCCGGCGCCCTTGCCCTTGTTGATGCGCGGAATGTCGGCGCGGCGGATCAGCAGGTCGACGCTGGCGGCGCCGGCCTCGAGCGCGGTGGCCGCGCTGTCCATCGCCGACGCGCCGGCGCCGACCACGCCCACCCGCTTGCCGGCCAGCGCGGCGTAATCGTAGGCGTCCGAGGAATGGGCCCAACGGTCGCGCGGCAGCGCGTCGGCCAGCGGCGGCACGTAGGCGCCGCCCAGGCCGTCGCGGCCGGTGGCCAGCACCACGCGGCGCGCCAGCACCGTCAGCGCGCCGGCGGGCGTGTCGAGATCGAGCTGCACCACGCCATCGGCGCGCGGATGCACGGCGCGCACGCTGTGCTCGTTGCGCACGTCGATGGCCAGCACTTTGCGGTACCAGCGCAGATAATCCATCCATTGCAGGCGCGGAATCTTGTCCAGCGCTTCCCACGCCTCGACGCCGAACTGGGCCTCGAACCAGGCGCGGAACGTGAGCGCCGGCAGGCCGAGCGCGGGGCCGGTGAGCTGCTTGGGCGAACGCAGGGTCTCCATGCGCGCGGTCGTGGCCCAGGGGCCCTCGAAGCCTTCCGGCGAACGGTCGAAGATCACGGCGCGCACGCCCAGATTGCGCAGCGAGGCCGCGGCCGCGAGGCCGGCCATGCCGCCGCCGATCACGGCGACGTCGAGCACGTCCTGCTCGCCCAGGGTGCGCGCGGGCACCCACGCTTTCGCGGGCAGTTCGAGCCAGGCGAGATCCTGGCGCAGGCGTGCCTCGAGCGCGGGCAGACCGGTGGGCGAGGGCGCCTGCGAGGCCGCCTGCAAGGGCGCCTGCAAGGGCGCGGTGTGGTCAGTCATGATGCTGCGGATTCCAACGAGGGGGCGTCATCGCCATGGATCTGGTGCAGCAGGCTGGCGTGTGCGCTGGCCTCGTGCAGCTTCAGATCCGGCAGCAGGTCGCGGGCGCTGTCGGCCAGCGTCTGCGCCAGCACCGGCAGGTCGGCGCCGAGTTGCGCGGCCTGCGGGGTGATGACACCGAAGAAAAACGGGATGTGCGTATCGATGGGACGGATCGCCACGCCGGCCAGCGGCGTGCCGTAGGCGGACACGGGTTCGAGCAGGGCCACGCCCAGGCCGCAGCGCACCGACGCCAGCGCGTTGACCGAGGCATTGGTCTCGATCAAGGTGTCGCCGCAACCGGCGCCGGCGCTGGCGAGCGCCTGGTCGAGCCGATGGCGCAGCCGATACGGATTGGCCATCGTGATCACGCGGCGCCCGGCCAGGCGGGCCAGCGGCACCACGGGCAGCGTGGCGAGGGGATCGTCGTCGGGCAGGGCCAGCACACAGGGGGCTTCGCCGATCCAGTGCACGGTGAGGCCGCGATGTTCGAGCGGCAGGCTGGTCACGCCCAATTGCGCCGAGCCGTTCAACACGGCCTGGATCACGCGTTCGGGCGAGGCGCTGCGCACCTGCGCGGCGCGTGCGCCGAAACAGGCTTCGGCACGGGCAATCGCGTGCGGCAGCAGGCCGGCCGCGAGCGCGGGCGTGGCGGCCAGCCGCAACGGGCGGGGCGTGCCGGCACCGATCTGGCGGGCGCGCGCCTGCAACTGCTGCAGATTGGCGAGCGTGGGCTCCACGTCTTCATAGAGCAGGAAACCCTGCTCGCTCGGCATCACCCGCGGTCCGCTGCGCGCGAACAGCGCGTAGCCCAGCTCGGCCTCCAGATCCTGGATGAGCCGGCTGATCGCGGGTTGCGATCGGCCGAGCAGTCGCCCGGCGGCGGTGACGCTGCCGGTAGACATGACGGCCGCGAAGGCCTCGAGTTGCCGTAATTCCATCTGATACTTTTTATGCTCAGAATGAATTCTTGCCGATCAAGTATGCGCTTCACAAATAATTAAACCGTATAAGCAAATACCCTATGAGCCGCTCACAGCCGGCGAGAAGGCGGGGCAGACTGCGGCAGCCGGCGCGGGGCGACTCCGACACGCCCCTCTCGAAATGAATAATCTTGCGTATCAGGCCAGTCTGATTTATAAATGAGAAACCACTCACTCATTTCAGATTACGCGATCCATGGCCCGTCCGTTGAGCGACCTCAAGCGCGAAGCGATCCTCGATGCCGCCGCCCGCCTGGTGGCGGAGCAGGGCACGGGTGCGTCCACCGCGCAGATCGCACGCGCCGCCCGGGTGGCCGAAGGCACGTTGTTCATCTATTTCGAGAACAAGGACGTGCTGCTCAACGCCGTGTTCGAGCAACTGGAGACGCGCCTGTCGCAGGCGCTCGAGGCGGCCTATCCGGCCGATGGCGACGGGCATGCGCAACTGCATCATCTGTGGCATGCGCTGATCGCCTGGGGGCTGGCGCGCCCGATCGACCGCCGCGCGCTGCGCCAGTTGAAAGTCTCGCAGCGCATCGGCACCGACACGCGGGCGCGGTGCAGCGCCTTGTTTGCCGACGTGCTCGCGCGGCTGCAGGCGGGGCTGGCCCCGCACGTGCAGGCCGAGCGCATGCCGTTTTATCTGGAGCAGGTGTTCATCAGCCTGCTCGAAACCACGCTGGACGCGATCACCGCCGAGCCGGCGCAGCGCGAGGCCTATGCCCAGGCGGCCTTCGAGCTGTTCTGGCGCGGCATCCAGCGTTGAATTTTTTTTGGACTATTGAATGAGCGAACAATCACTCATTGATCTGTCCGCAACCGTTTTCTTCGTCGAAGTCGTTGCCGCCGCAACCATGTCCTTTCCCGTCCGTGCCGGCCTGTTCGCCATCGTCATTCTTGGAGTGCTCTTCATGACCGCCTGCCAGTTCACCCGTACGCCGGTCACCGGCTACCCGGCCTCGCCGCAAGCCACCGACGCGGGCTTCGGCAATCCGGTCGCCAAGCCCCGGGATTCGTGGGGCAAGACGCTGCGCATCTTCTGGACCTTCCTGTTCGACAAACCCGCCGGCACGCGGCCCGATCGCGCGGTGCCGGTGCAGCCCCTGACGCAGGCGGCGCTGGCCGCGGCGCCGCAGGGCAGCCTGTATCGGCTCGGGCATTCCACCATGTTGATCAAGCTCGCGGGCGGCTGGTGGCTCACCGATCCCGTCTTTTCCGAGCGCGCCTCGCCGGTGCAATGGGCCGGCCCCAAGCGCTTTCACGCGCCGCCGATCGCGCTGGCCGATCTGCCGCCCATCCGCGGCGTGCTGCTCTCGCACGACCATTACGATCACCTCGATCACGCCACCATCCGGTATCTGGCCGAGCGGGTCGACTGGTTCCTCACGCCGCTGGGCGTGGGCGACCGCCTCATCGACTGGGGCGTGCCCGCCGCGCGCGTGCGCCAGTTCGATTGGTGGGACGGCACCGAGATCGACGGGACGCGCTTCGTCGCCACGCCCGCGCAGCACTTCTCCGGTCGCGGCCTGCGCGACGGCAACCGCACGCTGTGGGCCTCGTGGGTGATCCTCGACGAGGGCCTGCGCCTTTTCTTCAGCGGCGACACCGGCTATCACGCGGGCTTTCGCCAGATCGGCGAGCGCTATGGCCCGTTCGACGTGACCTTCGTGGAAACGGGCGCCTACAACGATGACTGGGCCTACGTCCACATGAAGCCCGAGCAGTCGGTCCAGGCGCATCTCGATCTGCGCGGCCGCTGGATGATGCCGATCCACAACGGCACCTTCGACCTCGCGCTGCACACCTGGGACGACCCCTTCGAGCAGGTATCGCAACTTGCCGAGCGTGCGGGCGTCGCACTCACCACGCCGCAGTTCGGCGAGCGGCTCGACCTGCGGGCGCCCCACGCGGGCAGCACGTGGTGGCGCGCCGAAAAAGACGAGCATTGACGCGCGGCGGCGCGGGCCGCCGGCCACGCCGGGATTACCCGTAATAAGCAAAATCTCTCAAACCACGGCCCATTTGTGATTACTGGCACGCGAAAGCTGCGTGCTAATTTTTCCCTGCAGTCCAGAGATCGCCTCATAACACACAAGGGAATCACACCATGCACGCCGTGGGTAATGCATGCCGCAAGGCAGGGATGGCTTCGTCCGTTCGCAGCAAGCTTCTGCAGTTGATGGCGCCGGTGCTGTGCGCCGGCCTGGCGTTCGCGCCGTCCGCGCAGTCAGCGGATTTTCCGGGCGACAAGCCCATCAGCCTCGTCGTGCCGTTCCCGGCCGGCGGCGGCACCGACTTCATCGGCCGGCTCCTCGCCTCCGAGATGGGCAAGGTGCTCAAGACCACGATCGTGGTCGAAAACAAAGGTGGCGCCAACAGCAACATCGGCACCGCCTACGTGACCCAGGCCCGGCCCGACGGCCACACGCTGCTGGTCTCGGGCGTGGGCATCGCCACCAACCAGGGCCTCTACAGCAAGCTGCCCTACAAGCTCGATCAGCTCGACCAGATCGCGATCCTGGCGTTCGGTTCCGACGTGCTGGTGACATCGCCCGCGTTTCCCGCCAAGACCCTGGCCGAGTTCGTGGCGCTGGTGCACAAGCAACCGGGCAAGTATTCCTACGCCTCGTCGGGCAACGGCACCACCGGCCACCTCGGCATGGAAATGCTCAAGCAGCGCGCCAAGCTCGACCTGATGCACGTACCCTACAACGGCGGCTCGGCCGCGATCAACGACGTGCTGGCTGGCCGCGTGGACGTGCTGTTCGTCAATCAGGACACGGCGCTGCCGCACGTGCGCGCTGGCAAGCTGCGCGCGCTCGCCATCGGCAGCGCGCAGCGCAACCCGACCTATCCCGACACGCCCACCGTGGCCGAGAGCGGCTATCCCGGCTTCTCCTCGGAATACTGGTTCGGCTTGAGCGCGCCGGCCGGCCTGCCGGAGCCCGTGTTCCAACAGCTCTTCGACGCCACCCGCACGGCCATGCAATCGCCCGCGATCCAGGAGAAGCTGGGCGCGGTGGGCCTGGTCATACCCACGCTCACCGACCGCAGGCAGTTCGTGACGCTGGTGGACGGCGAGGTGCAGAAGTGGGGCGAAGTGGTGCGCGTGTCGGGCGCCCGCATCGACTGAACGCGACGCGGCCCGCACGCAGCGGGCCGCAGCGCAGGCAATCCCGGGGCCGCCATGCGCGGCCTTTGTTCATGGCTGCTCGGCGTGTGCCGGCGCGGCCTCGATCGGCGCCAGGAAGTTCAGGCGCGTGAGCGTGTCGCGCGTGATGTCCACGATGGAATCGATGTGGGCGCCATGCGAGGCGGTGAGGTACGAGATGTAGAAGCGCGCCGGCGGAATCGGCGGGTCGGCGGGCAGGGCGCGCAGCACGCCCATCGTGAGCATGTCCTGCAGCAGCGGCACGGGCAGGATGCCGATGGCATGGCCGGCCGCGATCAGGCGCGAGATCAGCGCCAGCGAGTTGGTGGTGCTGGGCCCCGACATGTCGACGCCGCCCGAGGCCAGCCAGTTTTCCACCACCGTGTAGAGCGTGGAGGGCGGCGAGTGCGTGGCGATGTGCTGGCCGCGTGCGTGCTCGGCGCGAAACGGGTCGGCCGTGATGTGCAGCGCGGGCGAGGCGACCCAGTGAAACGTCATCCAGCCGATGAACACGTCGGTGATGTCGTCGCCGGTGGCCGGGTTGGTGAGCAGCGCCATGTCAAGTTCGCCCGCATTGAGCTTGCTGTTGAGCACCGAGCCCACGTCCACCGTCATCTCGAGCGCGAGCGACGGGTAGTGCTCCTTGAGCTGCGCGATCACCGCGGTCAGGCCCACGTTGGCCGAACACTCATCCGCGCCGAGGCGCAGCTTGCCGCCCAGGCTGCGGTCCTTGCCGAAGTGCTCGAGCTGGCGCGTGCTGTGCAGCGCGCTCTCGGCATGGCGCAACGCCGACTGGCCCACGTCGGTGAGGCTCACGCGCTGGCGCGAGCGATCGAACAACTGCACCTCGAGCGCGCCTTCGAGCTCGCGGATGCGGGCCGACACGGCGGGCTGCGTCACGTGCAGGTGGCGCGCGGCGGCATGGATGCTGCCCAGCTTCGCGGTCCAGTAGAAGGCCTCGAGCTGGCTTAGGGTTATCCGCATGATAAGAAGTCTTTTTCAAACAGCGCCGAAACTTTGATTATTGGCCCGGAAAGCCTGCGTGATACCTTTTTTTCCAACGGGTTCCGGCCCTTCTCATTGTAGTGAAGACACACGATGTATCTGATTCATCCCTTGCCCGCTGCGCTGCCGCCCGAGGATCTGGCGCTGTTGCAGAAGGCGGAGCCGGCCACCATCGGCCACTTCCAGACGCATGGTTTCATGCGCAACGACATCCGCGCACACCAGCAGGACGTGCGCATCGCCGGGCCCGCCGTGACCGTGCGCATGCCCGGCAGCGATGGCGGCATTCTGCACCATGCGATGGCCTGCGTGCGGGCCGGTGACGTGCTCGTGATCGACCGCTGCGGGGAAGCGGTGACGGCGGCGTTCGGCGGCGCCATGGCGTATGCCGCGAGGCAGGCCGGCGTGGCCGGCATCATCGTCGATGGCGTGGTGACCGACCTGGGCGAGCTGCGCCAGCATGGCATGCCGGTCTGGTCGCGCGGCCCGTCGGTGATCACCACCCGATTGCTGGGCCACGAGGGCGAGTTCTGCGGCACGATCCATTGCGGTGGCGTGATGGTGCGCGCTGGCGACGCCGTGCTGGCCGACGAGAACGGCGTGCTGGTGCTCGATCCCGGCGCGGTGCGCGCCGCCGCGCAGCAGGCGATCGAGTTCCAGACCCAGGAGCAGACCACGCTGGCACGCTTGCACGCCGGCGAGAAATTCCCCGACATCGTGGGCTCGCGCGCGCTGATCGAACGCGCCATCGCCGCCGCCCAAGGAGCCCGAGCATGAGCATCGACCTGGACATCACCGAACTCGGCGAACGCCTGCGCCGCCGCGAGTTGCGCGCCGAAACGCTGGTCGCCGACTACCTGGCGCGCATCGCCGCGCTCGACACCTGGCTGCACGCCTACGTGGCGGTCTATGCCGAGGAGGCGCTGGACGCCGCGCGCGCGGCCGACCTGCAACTCGACCAGGGCATCTGGCTCGGCCCCTTGCACGGCGTGCCGATCGCCCTGAAAGACCTGATCGACATCGCCGGGCGGCCCACCACGATCGGCTCGCCGATCCACGCCGACACCATCGCCACCCGCACCGCCGAGCTCGTGCAGCAGCTGCAGCAGGTGGGCGCCATCATCCTGGGCAAGACCCACATGGTGCAGTTCGCCATGGGCGCCTGGGGCCCGAACCAGCACATGGGCACGCCGCGCAATCCCTGGGACGACGCCGTGCATCGCATCCCGGGCGGCTCGAGCAGCGGCTCGGCCGTAGCCGTGGCCGGGCGGCTCGCGCCCGCCGCCATCGGCACCGACACTGGCGGCTCGGTGCGCGTGCCGGCAAGCTACTGCGGCATCACCGGCCTCAAGCCCACCGTGGGTCGCATCTCGTCGCAGGGCGTGGTCACGCTGAGCCAGACGCTCGACAGCGTCGGCATCTTCGCCCATAGCGCGGCCGATGCGCGCCTCGTGTTCGACGCGCTGGTGCCCGCCGAGCCCGGCGAGTGGCGCGAGCCGCTCGATGCGTCGCGCTTCGGCATCGCCGGCGCCACGCTGGGCCGCCTGCCGGACGCGTTCCTCGCCGACGTCTCGCCGGCCGTGCGCGCGGCCTACGAGGAATCGGTGGCGCTCTATCGCAGCCTGGGCGCGCAGATCGTCGAGATCACGCCGCCCGCGACGCTCGCGGCGTTCAAGGCGGTGACCGGCGACATCATGATGACCGAGGGCGTGGCTTCGTTCGAGCGCGAAATGACCGACCTCGACCTGCCGGTGGATGATTCGGTGCGCCCGCGCATGCTGGTCGGCCTCGAGGTGCCGGCGGTGCGCTACCTGGCCGCGCTGCGCGAGCGCGACCGCCTCCAGGCCGCGATGGAAGCACGCCTGCAGGGCGTGGCCGGCCTGCTCACGCCGACCACGCTCACCACCGCGCTGCCGCTCACCGAGGTGGACCACGGCAACGCGCCCGTGCACTACACGCGCATCGGCAATCTGCTGCAGATGTGCGGCGTGTCGGTGCCCAACGGCCGCGACGACGCCGGCCTGCCGACCGGGCTGCAAATCCTGTGCCCGGGCGGCGAGGACCGGCTCGCGCTCTATCTCGCGGAGGTGTTCCAGCGCCATACCGACTGGCATCGCGAGCGCGCCGACGTGCGCGCACCGGCGGACTCGGCGTAACCCGGCGCCGCATCCGGGGCACGCGCGCGATGCGCGTGCCGCTACTGACAACAGGGGGGAAACATGAAACGCAGCATTCTGGCGGCGCTGCTGGCGGCCGTCGCGACCTCGTTCGCCACGACCGGCCCGGCCCGCGCCGAGGGCGCGGCCCTGCCCGAGACCCACTTCGCGGTCGTGGGCGGCGGCAGCCACAACTACACCTTCTCGGCCGTCGAGAAGCCGTTCTGGGAAAAGACCCTGCCAACGGCCTCGGGCGGCAAGGTGACCGCGGAGCTGATCGGCCTTTCGGAGAGCGGCCTCAAGGGCCCCGAGATCGTGCGCCTCATGCGCGCCGGCGCGCTCGACGTGGGCATGGGCGTGTTCGCCTTCGTGAGCGGCGACGATCCCACCTTCGAGGGCGTGGACCTGCCGGGCATGGCGCCGGACTTCGCCACCGCGCGCAAGATGGTGGCGGCCTATCGCCCGGTGCTGGCGCAGCGCATGCTCGAGCGCCACGGCGTGCGCCTGCTCGCCACCGTGCCGTACACGGCGCAGGTGTTCTTCTGCCGCGCGCCGGTGAAGTCGCTGACCGACCTGAAGGGCCGCAAGGTGCGCACCCGCGGCAGCAACATGGCCGAGTACGTGCGCGCGCTCGGCGCCTCGCCGGTCACGATTCCGTTTGCCGAGGTCATTCCCGCGCTGCAGACCGGCGTGGTCGACTGCGCGGTGACGGGCATCGGCTCGGGCAACGCCGCCAAGTGGTACGACGTGGCGAAGAACCTCTACCTGCTGCCCATCGACTGGTCGATCGGCTTCTATGCGATCGCCGAGCGCCGCTGGCAGAAGCTCGATCCGGCCGTGCAGCAGTTCATGCTCACCGAGGCCGAGGTGCTCGAAGCGCGCCTGTGGGAAGAGACCGGCCGCGAGGGGGACTACGCGCTGGCCTGCAACACGGGCGTGGGCGAATGCCGCATCCACACTCCCGCCGACATGAAGGCGACCGCGCCGACCGAAGCCGAGCGCGCCACGCTGCGCGAGGTGGCCACCGACATGGCGAGCCGCTGGGCGCGCCGCTGCGGGCAGGACTGCGCGGCCCGCTGGAGCGATTCGGTGGGCAAGGCGCTGGACGTGCAGCTGCGCTGATCCGACACATCAAGGAACTCTCATGACAACAGAAACGCATGGTTCGCTGCGCCTGCTCGAACGCGTGGCCCGCATCGGCGCCTGGATCGGCGGGATCGGGCTGCTGCTCGTCTCGTGGCTCATCGTGATCGACCTGGCCGCGCGCAAGCTGGCCGGCGTGTCGCTCGGCGGCGCCGACGAACTCGCGGGCTACACCCTGGCCGTCGCCAGCGCCTGGGCCTTCCCGATCACGCTGCTGCGGCGCTCGCACATCCGGGTCGACGTGGTCTACACCCACCTGTCGCCCAGGACGCGCGTCGTGCTCGACGTGTTTGCACTCGTCTGCCTGGGCGTCTTCGTCGGCACGCTGACCTGGCATGCCTGGTTCGTGCTGGTCGATTCCATCCACTTCCAGTCGGTGTCGAACACGCCGCTGCAGGTGCCGCAGTGGATCCCGCAATCGCTGTGGTTCGCCGGCTATGCCTTCTTCCTGCTCACCATCGTGGTGCTGGGCGCCTGCGCGCTGGCGCGCGTGATGAAGGGGCGCTGGCAGGCGGTCAACGCGTTGATCGGCATTCATTCGGTGGAGGAGGGGATCGAAGAAGAGACCGCCGATGTCCCCGTGCCCGTGCGGCCGCAACCTCAGGAGTGAGCCATGTTGATGATGACGATTTCCATGCTGCTCGGCCTGCTGGCGCTGAGCGTGACGGCCGCCGCGACGGTGGGCCTGCTGGGCATGAGCCTGGCCGGCGTGTACTCGCCGCTCAAGCTCACCAACGCCATCGGCGAGCTGGCCTGGGGCACCAGCGCAGAGTTCCTGCTGGTGGCGATTCCGCTGTATGTGCTGATGGGCGAGCTGCTGGTGCATTCCGGCGTGGCCGGGCGCATGTATGGCGCCGTATCGAAGTGGGTGTCGTGGCTGCCGGGCGGCCTGATGAACGCCAACATCGGCGCCTCGGCCATGTTCTCCGCGACCAGCGGCTCCAGCGTGGCCACCGCCGCCACGATTGCCACGCTGGCGCTGCCCGAGCAGCGCAAGTCGGGCTACAACGCGCCGCTCTTCCTCGGCTCGATCGCCGCCGGCGGCACGCTGGGCATCCTGATCCCGCCGTCGATCAACATGATCGTCTACGCGCTGATCGCCAACGTGTCGGTGCCCAAGCTCTATCTCGCCGCGACGTTGCCCGGCGTGCTGCTCACCTCGCTGTTCATCGCGCTGATCGTGGGGCTGTGCCTGTGGCGCCCGGGGCTGGCCGGCAAGCGCCCGAGCGTGACATGGGCCGAGCGCATCGCGGCGCTGCCGCACCTGTTGCCGCCGCTGGCCATCTTCGCGCTGGTGATCGGCGTGATCTACGGCGGCATCGCCACGGCCAGCGAGTCGGCCGCGCTCGGCGTGGTCGCGGCCACGCTGCTGTGCGCCTACAAGCGCGTGCTCACCTGGGAGATGCTGGGCCGCGCCTTCGAGGCGACGCTGCGCACCACCGGCATGATCATCCTCATCACGCTGGCGGCGTTCTTCCTGAACTTCGTGCTGTCGTCCATCGGGCTGACCACGATGCTGGTCGACACGGTGTCCGGCCTGGATCTGCCGCCGCTGGGCATGATGCTGGCCATCATCCTGTTCTACATCCTGCTGGGCTGCTTCATGGACACGCTGGCCATGCTGGTCACCACCGCGCCCCTTACCGTGCCGATCGTGGTGGCCCTGGGCTACGACCCGGTGTGGTTCGGCGTGCTGCTGATCGTGCTGTGCGAGATGGGACAGCTGACGCCGCCGTTCGGCATGAACCTCTTCGTGGTGCACAGCGTGCGCGGCGAGGGCAAGTTCATGGACGTGGTGGTGGGCGTGTTGCCGTTCCTGCTCATGCTGCTGCTCATGATCGCACTGCTGCTGGCGGCGCCGCAGCTGGCGCTGTGGCTGCCGGGCCAGATGGCCACGCTCTGAGCCGGCCACGCGTGCCGGGGCCGCTTGCTCCTATATAGAGCGGTGACATCGGCCCCGGCAACGCCGCCTCAGGCGCCAGCCAGCGTGAGCGCGTGATCGCGGATGTCCGCCGGCCATGCGGATGCATGCGCACGCAACGACTCGGCATCCCCGGCGTACAGCGCGCGCGTGGCTTCCTCGAAGCCGGGCAGGTCGCCCGCCATCACCGACATGAAGTGGTAGGCCGCATCGCGGCGCTGGCGCTGTTCGTCCAGCGGCACCTGGCGCTTGCGCGCGTCTTCGACCAGCTTGCGCAGCGCGACGGACGCGCCGCCGGGCTGGGTGGCCAGCCAGTCCCAGTGCCGGGGCAGCAGCGTGATCTCGCGCGCCACCACGCCCAGCTTGGGCCGGCCGCGGCCACGCGGCACATCGCCCAGGACCGCCTCGGCCCCGTCCGCCGGCGCGGCGGTGGGCTCGACGGGCGCCTCGGCGTAGCGGGCGGCAACGTCGGCCGCGCCGCCGCGCAGGTCCAGGTCGGTCTGGCGGCCGGTCGCATCGGAGAACACCAAAACGGTGGCCTGCGTCGCGTCGGTGGCGGCGACGGCCAGGGCTACCTCGGCCAGCGGGCCTTGCGCGAGCCGGCGCGGGCCGACGAAGGCGGTATATCGGAGCGGGGCAGGGGTGGAAGCGGTTTGCATAATTGAGTCCGGGTAAAAATCGACAACTCAATTTATACCCGGATTGAATTCTTGTGTCAATATCACCCGGGTAATTTTTTTCGCCGCGCCGGCCGCCGACTCGCATAAGCTTATTGGGGGCGGGTCGATGCCCTCCGCCCGGGGCATCCGGCGCGTGTTTTTCGCCCTCAAACCTCGCAAAACTAAGGGTCAACACCTAGTAAAAACACACGCACGGCGTATAATCTTGCTTTGCGCCCGGAGTTTCCCATGCGTCTCGTTAAAAAAGCACTCACCTTCGACGACGTGTTGTTGGTGCCTGCGTTCTCCAACGTGTTGCCGCGCGACACGTCGCTTTCCACCCGCCTCACCCGCAATATCACCCTGAACATCCCGCTCGTGTCCGCCGCCATGGACACCGTGACGGAGTCGCGCCTGGCCATCGCCATGGCCCAGGAAGGGGGTATCGGCATCATCCACAAGAATCTGTCCGCTGACGAACAGGCCCGCGAAGTGGCCCGCGTCAAGCGTCATGAATTCGGTATCGTGATCGACCCGGTCACCGTCACGCCCGACATGAAGGTGCGCGACGCGATCGCCCTGCAACGCCAGCACGGCATCTCGGGCCTGCCCGTGGTCGAAGGCGGCAAGCTGGTCGGCATCGTCACCAACCGCGACCTGCGCTTCGAAGACCGTCTCGACGTGCCGCTGCGCAACGTCATGACGCCGAAGGAACGCCTGATCACGATGCATGAAGGCGCCACGCTAGACGAAGCGCAGGCCCTGATGCACAAGCACCGCCTGGAGCGCGTGCTGATCATCAACGATGGCTTCGAGCTGCGTGGCCTGGCCACCGTCAAGGACATCGTCAAAAACACTGAACACCCGTTCGCCTGCAAGGATGCCTTCGGCCAGCTGCGCGTTGGCGCGGCGGTCGGCGTGGGCGCCGGCACCGAAGAGCGTGTCGAGAAGCTGGTGGCTGCCGGCGTCGACGTCATCATCGTCGACACCGCCCACGGCCACTCGGCCGGCGTGATCGAGCGCGTGCGCTGGGTCAAGCAAAACTATCCCAAGGTCGAAGTGATCGGCGGCAACATCGCCACCGCTGCGGCCGCCCGCGCGCTGGTCGAAGCCGGCGCCGACGGCGTCAAGGTCGGTATCGGCCCCGGCTCGATCTGCACCACGCGTATCGTGGCCGGTGTGGGCGTGCCCCAGATCACCGCGATCTCCGACGTGGCCGAGGCCCTCGAAGGCACCGGCGTCCCGCTGATCGCCGACGGCGGCATCCGCTATTCGGGCGACGTCGCCAAGGCCCTGTCGGCCGGCGCCTTCGCCTGCATGATGGGCGGCATGTTCGCCGGCACCGAAGAGGCGCCGGGCGAGGTCGTGCTGTTCCAGGGTCGTTCGTACAAGTCGTATCGCGGCATGGGCAGCCTGGGCGCGATGGCCGATGGTTCGGCCGACCGCTACTTCCAGGATCCGGCCAACAACGCCGACAAGCTGGTGCCCGAAGGCATCGAAGGCCGCGTGCCCTACAAGGGCAGCGTCCTCGCCATCATCTATCAGCTGGTGGGCGGCATCCGCGCCTCGATGGGCTACTGCGGTTGCGCCACGATCGACGACATGCGCACCAAGACCGAATTCGTCGAGATCACCTCGGCGGGCGTTCGCGAGTCCCACGTGCATGACGTGCAGATCACCAAGGAGGCGCCGAACTACCGCGCCGACTGATCCCGGGATCACGTCAAACCAGCAATGCATCGCGCACCGGCAGAATCCGTGAGGTTCTGGCCGGTGCGCTTTTATTTCCAACCGGCAGAGTCACCATGCACCAGCGCATCCTCATCCTCGACTACGGTTCGCAAGTCACCCAACTGATCGCCCGCCGCGTTCGCGAAGCCGGCGTCTACTCCGAAATCCACGCGGGTGACGTCGACGACGCCTTCATCCGCGAGCAAGCCGCACAGGGCCTGAAGGGCATCATCCTGTCGGGCAGCCACGCTTCGGCCTACGAAGAGGGCTCGATGCGCGTGCCGCACGCCGTGTTCGAACTCGGTCTGCCGGTGCTGGGCATCTGCTACGGCATGCAGGCCATGGCCCAGCAGCTGGGCGGCGTGGTCAGCTTCTCCGACCACCGCGAGTTCGGCTATGCCGAGGTGCGCGCCCACGGCCACACCAAGCTGCTCAACGGCCTGTCGGACTTCACCACCGAAGACAACCACGGCATGTTGAAGGTCTGGATGAGCCACGGCGACAAGGTCACCGAGCTGCCCCCGGGCTTCGTGCTGATGGCCTCGACCCCGTCGTGCCCCATCGCCGGCATGGCCGACGAGGCGCGCGGCTTCTACGCCGTGCAGTTCCACCCCGAAGTCACGCACACCGTGCAGGGCAAGGCCATGCTGTCGCGCTTCGTGCGCGAGATCTGCGGCTGCGAGGGCGACTGGAACATGCCCGACTACATCTCCGAAGCCGTCGCGCGCATCCGCGAGCAGGTGGGCGACGACGAAGTCATCCTGGGCCTGTCGGGCGGCGTGGACTCGTCGGTTGCGGCCGCACTGATCCACCGCGCCATCGGCGACAAGCTCACCTGCGTGTTCGTCGACCACGGCCTGCTGCGCCTGAACGAAGGCGTCCAGGTGATGGAGACCTTCGCCGAGAACATGGGCGTGAAGATCATCCACATCGACGCCACCGACCAGTTCATGGGCAAGCTCGCGGGTCAAGCCGACCCCGAAGTCAAGCGCAAGATCATCGGCCGCGAATTCGTGGAAGTGTTCCAGACCGAGGCCGGCAAGCTGCAGGGCGCCAAGTGGCTGGCCCAGGGCACGATCTACCCCGACGTGATCGAGTCGGCCGGCGCCAAGACCGGCAAGGCCACCTCGATCAAGTCGCACCACAACGTGGGCGGCCTGCCCGACACGCTGAACCTGAAGCTGCTCGAGCCGCTGCGCGAACTGTTCAAGGACGAAGTCCGCGAACTCGGCGTCGCCCTCGGCCTGCCGCCGGCGATGGTCTACCGCCACCCGTTCCCCGGCCCCGGCCTGGGCGTGCGCATCCTCGGCGAAGTGAAGCACGAATACGCCGAATTGCTGCGCCGCGCCGACGCGATCTTCATCGAAGAGCTGCGCAACACCAAGGACGCCGCCAGCGGCCTGAGCTGGTACGAGCTCACCTCCCAAGCCTTCGCCGTCTTCCTGCCGGTCAAGTCCGTGGGCGTGATGGGCGACGGCCGCACCTACGAATACGTCGTGGCGCTGCGCGCCGTCCAGACCTTCGACTTCATGACGGCCGACTGGGCCCCGCTGCCGCACCCCCTGCTGGCCCGCGTCTCGTCGCGCATCATCAACGAAGTGCGCGGCATCAACCGCGTGGTCTACGACGTCTCGAGCAAGCCGCCGGCGACGATTGAGTGGGAGTGACGAGTGGGGGCGCCGTCCGGCGCCCCTTCTTCGGCGCACGCTGGTCATTCTTGCCGCCAGCCTGTCGGTTGCCGCAGTCGGCAGGCTGATGTGTCGTAACACCTCCCGCTGAGCGCGGCCCACCTGCAGACCGAGCTTCAATTCGCGGGTGGTGTTGCACGCTGCAAATGACTCGCTCACTTCTGGCCGACCTATAGCAAGCCACCACGGGCTTTGCTTATGTTCTGTCGCTGGAGCGCAGATACAGAACTATGTCTTCAGCATAGTGCGGTGAAAGCAGTTTGTTCGTTGATCGGGTAGTCTTCGGCACGGGAAAGGCGCCGCAGGAGAGCATAGGTGCACGCCTCTCCATTAATGTGCCGGCCGAAATCCGCAATGAGCGGTCATGCATCGTTCTAGAGAATGGCCAGCAGTTCCGCGACGATCGTGAAATCGTCGTCTGCTGTTTCCCGTCGGATCACGATCGGCTCATAACCCGCTTGCAATGAGTCCGGACGTAAAGTGACCTGCTCATGCTGCCAGCTCCCGTCGGGTGCGGTCGTCTTCTCGCTGGAGTACGTCTTTACGGTGTATTTTCCGCCGGTTTCAGGATCATCGAAGCTGCGGTGCTGGGCAATCACGACTTTGCCTTGGCGCGTACCGCCAGGATTTGCGCGGAACAAACACCATGATCCATTCGGGATACGTCGGCTCATGGATTCACCAACCACTTGAGCCACGAACAGACCGGGCTGGGGCGTTACCCATGCCGGGGCTTCAATCCATTCAATTGCGGTGGCGTCCAGCATTTGGAGGTCCGAGAATGCGCCGGCTGCCATTTTGATGTCGATAAGTGGGAGGGACGATCTGCTGTTCTGACGTGCAGGTTCCGTGACCCGCATCAAAGGTAAAACGTTGGTTTGATCATCATGCTTCGCTGTCGTCGTTGATTCTTTCGACGAGCCAAGCCTGCTACGCAGATATTCGGCTAGCGACTTATCGGTGCAATATACGTAGCAACCTTTCATGCCCCGAGTCATCAGCGTGCGGTAGGTGTTCTTGACGATGAGGTCTGCCAGTTCCCGAGCGCGCATGGGGTCGTCTCGCATCATCTTTTTGAGTCCGCGGACTGACTGATCGGAAGAGGCTCGTTGGGTAGCGTTGGTGACGACCTGACCATCACGGTAGACCAGATCGTCTCCGATAATTACGCCAACATAGTCCAGTTCCAGGCCCTGGCAGGTATGAATGCAGCCCACCTCCTGGACCGATCCAGGCTTGACGATCCACAGGCTCCCGTCTGTGCTGAGATTCCAACGCTTCTCATACCCGAATTGGGGAATTTGAATGTCCCAAGCTTCGGGGTCTTTGCTGCTAGGCCAGGGCCAGCAATAGCCGGCGACGACGCGCGATCGATTGTTTGCCCGATTCTTTGCGATGATGAGGTCGTGCATTTCGACTGGATTATCGAATATCCGGAAGTCGTATTCGGCAGGATCAAGCAATTGATTGGCCGTCGGCCGAATTTCGAGCGTGTTCTCCAGCCAGGCGAGATATCCTTCAGAACCGTTGCACCGGAACTGTGATGTCAGCTCCAGTTCGGTCACTGCGGCCCCCAATGCTCTGGCATGCCGCCGCAGTTCTTCGGTGTGGCCAATATCGAAGACCGTCACTCGTTGATCGTCGTCAGTGAAGAAGACGGTACACCGCGAAGACCGAATGATCTCCATGACCTGGTTCTCGCCTTTATTGCGAAAAAGGCCGCTCTTTTCATTGAGTCGATGCGCCTCATCTACCAACAGGATGTCATAGGTATCCGCCTCGTCCTCGGTGAAGGAACCCGATCCGCTAAAGAGATTGCCCAGTCGGGTCTTCGTGAAAGTGCCTGTCAGCTTGGCTTGGAAGACATCTCGAGGGGCGCGGTTCTTTGTCACGTATCTAGCATTGCGTTGTCGACCTATAAGTGCAGCAAGCAGGTTTATGGCTAGCACCGACTTGCCGGTGCCTGGCCCGCCCTGAACAATGACGACTTGTTTGGTATCGCGCGACTGCGCTTCGATCTGCAGAATAGATTCGTAGACTACCTTCTGCTGATCAATCAGCACAAATTCGCTCTTGCCCTGCATCAGGCTGGCCACGTAATCCATCAGGCTTTTGGATGGCTGGATGCGGCCGCGCTCGATAGCGTAGAGAGACCTCAAGCGATCGCCGCGTCGCACATGGTTGCTGATGAAGCGGCTGAGCTTGACCTTCTCGCTTTTGAGAAATAGTGGGGCGCGCTGGATGTGCGGATCGTAATGCGGGTGGTCGATCTGCCCGTCCCGGGGATGGTTGTGCAGGAAAGCGCAAGGTTGAAGGCGAATGCCGTGTTCATGTACGGCAGCATTGAGATCCTCGAGCCGAGCTGCGTATGACCAAGCCTGATACGAGGGATGAGGGCCTTCGATCTCGGCAATACGGCCACCGCGTCGAGCCCAGATGACCCCGTCCTTGCTGCTATATCGAGAGCTCGACCACTGCTTCAACTCGACGATAACGATCTTGGGGGATCCCGTTTCGTCTTCTCCCGTGATCATGAAGTCGATGCGCTGTGAACTGCGAGGTAGCTGATACTCGATGGCGACGCCGGCGTCGTCTGGGATTTCCTCGTCCTGCAGTACTTTGGCCATTTCAAGCAGTGAGTTTTTCCAAGATCGCATTTCGCTTTCGCTGCCGCCGGCGACGCCAGCATGTCGCACATGGCGGAGCATGATGTCTTCGATGTCCTCACGGAGCGCATGATGAAGGAACTCTGTCTTGCTAGCCTGGTAAACGATCACCGCTGCACCTGTCCTAATAAACTCAAAGCTGATCGTATTTTTTGCTGCTGCCTTTAGCGAGGTCGACCGGGTATTTCTGCGAGTTGACCTGGATCTTGGCCTGGGCGGCTTTCACAGGGTCGATCCCAAGCACATTGCTCAGCTGGATGAGGTAGAGGAGCACATCCGCTATTTCACTGCCAACAGCCTCGAGCTTTTGAGGAGAGAGACCCCGGCTTTGCTCGTCCGTCATCCATTGGAAGTGCTCAAGTAGTTCACCCGCTTCTACGATAAGCGCAGAAGCCAAGTTCTTGGGGGAGTGAAATTGCTCCCAATCGCGTTCCTTTGCAAATTCGCATTGTTGGCGGCTGAGGGACTTGAGTGTGTCGGTCATGGATCGATTCTCGAAGGAATGCGCTAGCGGATAGTTGGAGCTGCGGGAGCTGCGTGTGCGGCAAGCATAGTTGGTTTTCAGCTGTTCGAAAAATATCTGATGTTTAGATGTTCTTCTTTTGACTGATGCTCGGATGCTCGCTATGTCGCAGGCATCACGTCCGCTGGGCGCCGCTACGTAACTTGGCTCTATATTTGGTCTTCCCGCAAGAACCGGTGGCGGACCTAATCACTCCGCCGTATGTCTCGGCCTGAGCCATTCTCGTATTTCCATTTGGAATTGAAGGCCGAAGAACTGAGCGTAGAACAACTGCTGGGTGGTGTCGCAGCGCTGGGTCTGGCCGATGGGCAGACTCGCGATGTGGTTGCCTCAGGAGGAGTGCTGCAAGGTTAGCGCTGTGCACCCTTAAGCAAGCGCGAGAACGGGGGAAGCCCAGTTATCAAACCTTGTCCGGCACGCGGTGGCAATCGGTAAACGCAGCGCCCGACACGAAGAGGTTGATGGCGGCGCACGTGCTGTGCTGGTTGCTGCAAACTCTCGACGACCAAGCCAAGAACTTGAGTATCCAGATTCTGCCACCCGGCCGCTTCCACTTAGCCCTGATTTATGACGCGATGTCAGCCTAACAGATGATGGGTGCTAGTCCTGCCCGTGGTCGCCTTATGAAGTCGAGCGGGCGGTGACTGTGATCTGCGACAATCAGTGCTACGAGCTGCTCAGGCATCCAGCGCAGAGAAGGTAGTTGCACCGCGCGGAAAGTTGGCTGTGCTTTGATCGCCGAGCCATAATAAAAGGAATTCTGGCTCATGCACTGGGGCTTTACGTCAGGCCTCGAGAACAACGAGCTCCAGCGGAACGGCCCCGCCGCGAAGAGCTTCGCTGCGGGGCCGTTCGCGCCTGAGGAGCCAAGGTCTCCTCAAAGACTGATGCCGATCACTGCTTGGCGTGCTTGGCGAGCCATTTGTTCATCATGGCGATCTCGCTCTCTTGCGCCTTGATCACTCCTTCGGCGAGTTTGCGGACCTCGGGATCTTTGCCGTACTTGAGCACAACTTTCGCCATGTCCACCGCCCCTTGATGATGGGGCACCATGCCGCGCATGAAGTCGATATCGGGGTCACCCGTGTATTCGACCATCATGCCTTTCATCATCGTCTGCATTCCGGCCGTGTAGGCCTTGGTCGAAGGGCTTTCCGACTGCGCGGTGGCGACCACACTGCTGAGCGCCAATACGGCTGCGGCAGAGATTCGTACGAACGTTTTCATGATTCTTCCTTCTTCGAGAAACTCAGTTCATTGTTGCGGGATAGCCTGTCTGGGCCAGACAAGGAGATCGACGCGCATGTCGGCCCTGTCTTGGCAAGGGCCCTGCGCGAAGCGGGGTCAATGCTGAACCTGGCGCCGGAGGCGATCGAGTGGATCGCCGCCAGGACGACGTTGGCGTCGCCGCTGCAGGCCATTCCGTTGATCTTCAGGTCGATTGAGCACCTCCTTGTGGTCATGTCACGGTCTTCAAGATCGACCTTCCGGCCCTGGGAAGGTCAAGTGAAGTAAGGGGGAAGTTGCGTCAATCGTCTTAAGCGTTCGATCCAGTTCAAGAAACCCGATTTATAGGACTGAGTTCGCTTGCCTCGCAGAACGCACGCTGGGCCAGGCGGTACTGAACCCGCGATGCACGTCGGCCCGGGAAGGGGCTCATCCCCGACACCCCGACAAAAACTGCCGCAGGCGTTCGCTCTTCGGGTCCACCAGCACCTGCCGCGGATCGCCTTGTTCTTCTATCCGGCCTTTGTGCAGGAAGATGACGTGGGTGGAGACGTCGCGGGCGAAGTCCATTTCGTGGGTGACGACGATCATGGTGCGGCCTTCTTCGGCGAGTTTGCGCATGACCTTGAGGACTTCGCCGACCAGTTCGGGGTCCAGGGCGGAGGTGGGCTCGTCGAAGAGCATGACCTCGGGTTCCATTGCCAGTGCGCGGGCGATGGCGACGCGTTGTTGCTGGCCGCCGGACAGGTGGGCGGGGTACATGTCTTCGACGCGGGCGGGCAGGCCGACCTTTTCGAGGTAGCTGCGGGCGCGCGTGCGGGCCTCGCTCTTGTGCAGCTTCAGGACGCTGACGGGGGCTTCGATGAGGTTTTCCATCACGGTCATGTGCGACCACAGGTTGAAGTGCTGGAACACCATGGCGAGCCGGGAGCGGATGCGCTGGAGCTGTTTCGGGTCGGTGGGGCACAGGTCGCCGTTGCGATCGGGGGCGGTGCGCACGAGCTCGTCGCCCAGCGTGATCCGGCCGGCGCTCGGCCGCTCGAGGAAGTTGATGCAGCGCAGGAAGGTGCTTTTGCCGGAGCCGCTGGAGCCGATGATGCTGATGACGTCGCCGGCGCGGGCTTGCAGCGAGACGCCGCGCAGCACCTCGTTGTCGCCGAAAGTCTTGTGGATGTCTTCTACGGTGAGTTTGTACAGGATCGTCTCCTTCCGGATCCGGACGCGCGGGGCGGATCAGTGCGCGCGCGGCGCGAGATGGGCGAGCCAGCGCGCTTCGAGCCGCCGGAAGCTCCAGATCAGCGTGAAGGCGATGGCGGCGTAGAGCAGGGCCGCGATGCCGTAGGCCTGGAACGAGGCGTAGGTGGCCGCGTTGACGTCGCGCGTGACCTTCATGATGTCGGGCACGGTGGCCGTGAAGGCCAGCGTGGTGGCGTGCAGCATCAGGATCACCTCGTTGCTGTAGGCGGGCAGCGAGCGGCGCAGCGCGGAGGGCAGGATGATGCGCGCATACAGCGTGTAGCGCGACATGCCGTAGGCCTGGGCGGCCTCGATCTCCCCCGCGGGCGTGGCCTTGATTGCGCCCGCAAATATCTCGGTGGCATAGGCGCACTCGTTGAGCACGAAGGCGAGCAGCGTGCAGTTCATGGCGTCGCGGAAGAAGCGGTCGAGCCAGACGTGATCGTGTACCGCCTGCAGGCTGTAGATGCCGGTGTAGAACAGCAGCAGTTGCACATACAACGGGGTGCCGCGGAATACGTAGGTGTAGAGCGAGACGGGCGCCGACAGCCAGCGCCGGCGCGACGCGCGGGCGACGGCCAGCGGCACGGCCAGCACGAAGCCCAGGCCGAGCGACACGGCCAGCAGCCACAGCGTGATGACGAGGCCGCTCGAGCCGTAGCCGTCGCTGTAGAGGAACGCGCGCCAGTACGTGCCGATGAGTTCGATCACGATGCGAGCGTCCGCACGCCGGCCGAGTAGCGCTTTTCGAGGCGCTGCAGCAGCACTTGGGAGAGGGTGGTGATGGCGAGGTAGATGGCCGCCGCCACGAGCGTGAAGAAGAAGTAGTCGAGCGAGCTGCGGCCCGCGTCCTGCGAGGCCTTCACGACGTCGGACAGGCCGATGATGGACACCAGCGCGGTGGCCTTGACGAGCACCTGCCAGTTGTTGCCGATGCCCGGAAGGGCGAAGCGCATCATCTGCGGGAAGAGGATGCGGTGGAACACGCGCCATGCGCTCATGCCGAAGGCCTGGCCCGCCTGCAGCTGCCCGCGCGGCACGGCGAGGAATGCGCCGCGGAAGGTCTCGGTGAAGTAGGCGCCGTAGATGAAGCCGAGCGTGACGACACCGGCGGAGAAGGGGTCGATCTCGATCTGGTCGACGCCCAGCAGCTCGGTGGCGTCGTTCAGCACCATCTGCATGCCGTAGAACAGCAGCAGCATCAGCACCAGGTCTGGCACCGCGCGGATCAGGGTGGTGTAGCAGGCGCCGAGCCCGGCCAGCGCGCGGTTGTGCGAGAGCTTTGCCGCCGCGCCGGCCAGGCCCAGCACCAGCGCGGCCGCCAGGGAGAGCATGGCGAGCGCCAGGGTCTGGAGTGTGCCGGCCCACAGCAGCGGGCCATAGCCATGGAAAAGCATCGGTGCGGAACCCGGTTGACGGCGGAGGCGGGCGGGGGCAGCAGCGGCGGGGCTCACCCGCCGTAGATGTCGAAGTCGAAGTAGTGCCGTTCGATCTTCTGGTAGGTGCCGTCTTTCAGGATGTCGGCAATCGCCTGGTCGATCTTCGCCTTGAGGTCGGCGTCTTCTTTGCGCAGCCCGATGGCGGCGCCCTCTCCGAGCGTTTCCGCATCCTTGATGTCGCCGCCGGCGAATGCATAGTCGGCCCCGCGCGGCGTGTTCAGGAAGCCCATCTCCGCCTGCAGCCGATCTTGCAGGGCGGCATCGAGGCGGCCCGAGATCAGGTCCGCGTAGACGAGATCCTGGTTTTGATAGGGCACCACCTTCACCCCCTTGGGCGCCCAATGCTTCTTGGCGTAGGCTTCCTGGGTCGTGCCCTGCTCGACGCCGACCGTCTTGCCCTTGAGGGTATCGACGGCGGGCGTGAGCGCCGCGCCTTTCCTGGTGACGAGGCGGGTTGGCGTGTTGTACAGCTTGGCCGAGAAGGCGATCTGCCGGGCGCGTTGCTCGGTGATGGTCATCGACGACAGCACGCCGTCGAAGCGCTTGGCTTTGAGCGCCGGGATCAGGCCGTCGAAGTCGCTTTCGACCCAGACGCACTTGGCCTTGAGGCGGGCGCAGATCTCGTTGCCGAGATCGATGTCGAAGCCGACCAGCTTGCCATCCGGGCCCTTCGACTCGAAGGGCGGATAGCTCGAATCGACGCCGAAGCGCACGGTGGTCCAGTCTTTTGCGTAGGAAGTTGCCGCCACGCAGGCGAGGGCGATACACAGCGCGATCTTTTTCATGATGGGTCAGTCCAGAAGGGGTGTCGGGCGCCACGGGTCGGGAAGCGGCGGAGCGCGCGGACGGGAGCGCAGGGGGCACGGCAGAGCGGCTCCGGGCGATGCGGGTTTATATCTGAGTGCACGCCCGCCACGGCGGCGGCGGGCCGTTATTACGACCAGAGGCCGAGTCGAGGACGACATCCGGGACCGACGCTTGCTATGGCTTGCCGACGCTCGCGATTGGGTGCGCGGGCAACGATCGCTCTTGCGGCGGCGCGGGTGACGGCCGGCGCGGGGCGCGTTAGGATGGGTTTTCAGCGAAAGGGAGGCATCATGGATTGTTCGGTCGAAGGAAAAGTGGCGTTTGCCGATGGCAACTCGTATCACTTCGCCACGGTGGACGCGGCGTTGGCGTTTGCGGCGTGTGTGAAGTCCAGCGGCAATCCGGCGCAGTGCGCGGCCACGCATGGCAGCACCAGCCGGGTCAAGCTCGAGGACGTGCAGGCCCAGGAGGAAGCGGAGCGGCGCGAGGACGACGGCCCCGCGCCTTGAGTGTTTGAGAGCGCCGAGCGCATCGCGCTCGCGCGCCCTCGAGCGAGGCCGCGATCCAGGCGGTGTGCGGCGGATCGCGAGCCAGGGCGGCGCGGGCTGATCTGGCGCGCGACACTGCCCGCATGGGCCGCGCGCCGCGCCTGGCTTTCAGCCCTGCACCGTGCCCAGACGCTGGCCCGCGCGGGAACGCGGGTGTCTCGTGTCTAACAGGCCGAGCACCACCTGCAGGGCCATGGCCAGCGCGCCAATGATGAACACCACGTCACCGATGGTGCGGACCCACCGCAGCGTCTGGAGCAGCGGCTGCTGCATGAAGGCTTCGCTGCGCGCGTACCAGAGGCCTTCGCTCACGCTCGCGTGGAACTGGATGATGCCGACCGGCAGCAGGCTGGTGAAGATCATCAGCACCAGGCCGATATTCAGGCTCCAGAAGGCGGTCTTCATCAGCGAGGGGTTGAACGCGTAATCTGGGCGCAGGTAGCGCAGCACCAGCAGCGTGAAGCCCAGCGCCAGGAATCCGTAGACGCCGAAAAGCGCGGCGTGGGCGTGCACCGGCGTGGTGTTGAGCCCCTGGACGTAGTACAGCGACATCGGCGGATTGATCATGAAGCCGAAGACGCCTGCGCCGAGCATGTTCCAGAACGCCACGGCGACAAAGCACATGAGCGGCCACTTCAGGTTTTCCATCCAGGGCGCGCGCAGTTTCAGGCGCCAGTTTTCCCAGGCTTCGTGGCCCAGCACGATCAGGGGCACCACCTCCAGCGCACTGAAGCTCGCGCCGACCGCCATCACCGGCGTGGTGGTGCCGGCGAAGTACAGGTGATGGAAGGTGCCGGGTATGCCGCCCAGCATGAAGAGCGAGGCCGAGGCCAGGCTCGCCGCGGCCGCCATGCGCACCGACACCAGGCCGAGGGTGGAGAAGATGAAGGCCAGGGCAGTGGTCGCGAAGACCTCGAAGAAGCCTTCCACCCACAGGTGCACGACCCACCAGCGCCAGTATTCCATCACCGACAGGTGGGTGCGCTCGCCGTAGAACAGCCCGGCGCCGTAGAACAGGCCGATGGCGCCGACCGAGGCGGTCAGCAGCGCGAGCAGGTTGCGGTCTTCGCCCTTGCGCATGAGCGCCGGCACGACGCCGCGCAGCATCAGCACGAGCCACAGCAGGATGCCGACGTACTTGCCGATCTGCCAGAGCCTGCCGAGGTCGACGTATTCGTAGCCCTGGTGGCCGAGCCAGAAGTTCAGGTTCGGCGGCATGATTTGCGCAATCGCCAGGTAATTGCCGATGAAGGACCCGACCACCACCACGATCAGGGCCCAGAACAGCACGTCCACGCCCAGCTTCTGGAAGCGCGGGTCCTTGCCGCCGTTGATCAGCGGCGCGAGAAACAGGCCGGCCGCGAGAAAGCCGGTGGCGATCCAGAACAGCGCGGCCTGGATGTGCCAGGTGCGGGCGAGCGAGTACGGCAGCCAGCGCGACACCTCGATGCCGTAGAAGGTGCCTTCGACCGTGTAGTGTGCCGTGAAGCCGCCCAGGAAAACCTGGAACACGAACAGCGCGACGACCAGGAACAGGTACTTCGCCAGGCCGCGCTGCGAGGGGGTAAGCGCGAACGTGGTCAGCGGATCGCTGGCGGCGGCCGGGGGCAGGGGCTCGTCGTGGTTGCGCAGGAAGGCCCAGCCCCATACCAGAAAGCCCACGCCGGCCAGCAGCACGACGATGCTGGCGATGGACCAGACGATGTTCTCGCTGCTCGGCGCGTTGCCGATCAGGGGCTCGTGCGGCCAGTTGTTGGTGTAGGTGACGTGCTGTCCGGGGCGCTCGGTGGCGGCGGCCCAGGCGGTCCAGAAGAAGAACTGCGTCAACTGCCGGCGGCGTTCGGCGCTGGGCAGCGTGTTTTCCTTCATGGCGAAGTGCTCGCGGCTTTGCCGCAGGGCAGGCGCGTCGGAAAACAGCTGGTCGTAGTACTCGGCGGTCTGCGCGATGGCTTGCGCACGACGCTCGGAGAGCCTCAGCACCTGCGCGTCGTCGACGCCGTTGCCGCGGTATTCGGCGGTCAGTTGCGCGCGCAACGCCGCCTGCGCAGGGCCGTCGAGCGCTGCGTAGGGGCTGCCGTGCGCGGCCTGGGCGGCCAGATCGAGCCAGGCGCTGAGCTCGCGGTGCAGCCAGTCGGCGGTCCAGTCGGGCGCCTGATAGGCGCCGTGGCCCCAGATCGAACCGAGCTGCATGCCGCCGATGGACTGCCACGCGGTCTGGCCGTCGAGAATGCCCTCGCGATCGAACAGCACCCTGCCGTCGTGCGCGACGACCTGGGCGGGAATCGGCGGCGCCTGCCGATAGACCTCGCTGCCGTAATAGCCCAGCAGCGAGAACGTGACGATCAGCACGCCGATCAGCGTGAACCAGAGTCTCTTGTAGGGGCCCATGGTGTTCTCCTTGTTCAGCGCATCGCCGCGAGCGTCGAGCGCTCGAGCGGGATGCCGCGGATATGAAAGCCGGCCGCCTCGTACGCGCCCGGTATCGCGGACCGCGCTCGGCGGCGGCCGCCGGCGGGGCAGAAGGTGCGCGCAGGCCTGATGCCGGCGTTGTGCGCGCTCGGCCGTCGCCGCGCTCGCAACACAGAGGGTGGATCGGTGAGGTCCAACGAATGCTCCTTGCCTGATGAAGGACGAAAGTGCCGGCCGGCTGGCCGGGTCGACCGCTTCTTCAAAGCGAAATCCGTGCCAGAAAAAATGGCGCGTCAAATCAAAGGCGTAGGGGCAGGAGGGTGTAAATCACCACGAGAATCCCGGGTTCTATCTACCCGCTTGGGTGCGGATGACCATTCCCGCTGACCCGGCCGGCGGGCCGCTCGGACCCACGGGCGCGGGCGCCGTGTGGCGGCGCGCTTGCGGATATGGCGGGAGGGAGGGCCCACGCGCTGGCGGCGCGGGTGCGACAGGCTTGGCGACCGGCCGCGGGCGACCGGCGACCACGTCGCGTCGCGCTGCGATGGCGCCGGCCCGTTGCAGGCCCGGGGGCGGCGGCTCGGGCTCAGGCAGGGGGGCGAGCGCCGGCCGGCTCGGCGGCCGACTGCCTTGCGAAGCACGCCAGCAGCAGCTCGGTCAGCTCGCGCACCTTGCGCGAGGGGTGCTGGCCCGGCGGGCGGATGAGGTAGATGCCCGCCGTGGGCGGCGGGTGGCGGGTCATGACGGGAACCAGCGCGCCCGAGGCCAGGTATGGCCCGGTGAGGTGATCGGGCAGCGCCGCGATGCCCAGGCCTGCGGCGGCCGCGACGGCGAGTGCGACGCCGCTGTCGGCCTTGAAGCGGCCCCGCGGGCGCAGCGTGATGACGCGCTCGCCATCCATCAACTGCCAGGCTTCCGTGCCCTGCAGCAGGGCTTCGTGGGCCAGGAGCGCCTCCGGGGTCTCGGGTGAGCCGTGCGCCGCGATATAGGCCGGACTGGCCACGAAGCGGCCGTAGAGCGGGCCAACGCGGCGCGCGATCAGGTTCGAGTCCGGCAGGATGCCCACGCGGATGGCGCAGTCGAACCCCTCGCCGATGAGGTCGACGAAGCGGTCGCTGTAGGAGGCATGCACGTGCAGCTGCGGGTGGCGTCGCGCCAGGTCGGCCAGCACGGGGGCGAAGTGGTTCTGGCCGAACGAGAGCGGGACGGCGACGCGCAGGCGACCGCGCAGCGGCCCGGTGGGCGTGAGCGTTTCGCGCGCGGTCTCAATCTCCGCGCACGCACGCGCGGCGTGGTCGCGGAAGGTGGCGCCGGCCTCGGTGAGCGCGGCGCCGCGCGTGGAGCGCGCCAGCAGTTGCACGCCGAGGTCTGCCTCGAGCCGGGCCAGCCGCCGGCTGACGATGGATTTCGACAGGCCCAGCCGGGTCGCGGCCGGGGAGATGCCGCCGGCATCCGCGACCTCCACGAAGGTCTGTAGCGCTTCGATATCCACGCGGCGTTCCTCTCTTGCAAGATGGCTCTGCCTGAATGGTACTCCGCCAGGCGCGCCAGGCCTCCGGGCCGGGTGTTGCGGATTGTGCGACACAGCTCGTCGCGGGACGCGACTACCGTGCCCCGCTCGCGCTGGCCAGAATGGGGGGCGGGGGAGTCGTCGCCCGGCGCCGCTGCCCCGAACCCCGACTTTCAACGGCAACAAAGGAAATCTGCATGACTTTTCGCAATGGCCTTGATTCCCTGCTGCGCCCCGAGGATTCGGTGCTCGTGCTGATCGATCACCAGCCTTACCAGCTCACCAATCTCAACAGTCACGACCCGCAGATCGTCGTCAACAATTCGACGGCGCTGGCCAAGGCCGCCAAGGCCTTCGGGGTGCCGACCATCCTGACCAGCGTGATCGCCGATCGCGGCGGCCTGATCTTTCCGCAGATCACCGAGGTGTTTCCGGGCCAGGAGGTGATCGACCGGACCTTCATCAACACCTGGGAAGACAAGAAGGTGGTCGACGCGGTCAAGGCCACCGGCCGCAAGCAGTTGATCATCGCCGGCCTCTGGACCGAGATCTGCGTGGCGATGCCGGTGATCCAGGCGCTGGGCGAGGGCTGGGACGTGACGGTGGTGACCGATGCATCCGGCGGCGTGTCGTTGGAGGCGCACGAGGTCGCGATCCAGCGCATGATCGCGGCGGGTGCCAACATGATGACCTGGCTGGCCGTGGCCGCCGAGTGGCAGCGTGACTGGGCGCGCACCGAGCATGCGGGCGAGCTGACCGACATCCTCAAGCATCATGCCGCGGGCAGCGGCATCGCCTATCTGTGGGAGCAGCAACTGCTCAACACGCCGGTGCCGGCCAAGAGCTGACCCGACGTGGCGGCGCGGCGTCGTCGCGCCGCCTCCTGATGCGCGGACACGGCAACGGCTAGACACGCCAGTGCCGGCCGCGGGCCGGGCGCGCGACGTGCCACGCGGCGTTCAGGCGAGACGCCGCGCGGCCTCACGGTCGAACATGGCCACGCACAGATCCACGAAGCCGCGCACCTTGGGATCCATGTAGCGGCTCGACGCGAACACCGCGTGCACCGGGGCCGGCTCCTCCGCCCAGCCCGGCAGCACCGCCGCCAGGGTGTCGTCCGCGACGCAGGCGGCAGCCATGAACTGCGGCAACTGCGCGATTCCCAGGCCTGCCGCGGCCAGGTTCCTGGCGGCGATCACGCTGTTGACCGTGGCACGCGGCGGCGCGGTGACGACGGCGCGCTCTTGGCCGTTCTGCAGCATCCATGCCGGCCGGCCGCGCCGCGTCTTCATGATGAGGGCGTGCTGGTCCAGCGTGCCGACGCTGGCGAGCCCGGGCTTGCGCCGCAGGTATGCGGGCGCGGCATAAAGACCGTAATGCACCTCGCCCAGTCTGCGGGCCGACAGGCCCGAGTCGGCGAGCGTGCCCACCCGGATCGCGACGTCCACGCCTTCGTGGACGATGTCGACGAAGCGGTTGGTGTACTCCGCCTCGATCGTGACCTTGGCGGCCTGTTTCAGGAACGCGGCGATCCAGGTGTCGACCACCATCGGGCCGAACTCCGAACCCGCGGTGATGCGCAACAGCCCCTTGGGCTCGCGCGTCTGCTGGGCCACGGCCGCCTCGGCGGCTTCGGCCGCGGCGAGGATGCTGACGGCGCGCTCGAAGTAGTCGCGGCCGACCTCGGTGACGCTCAGCCGCCGGGTGGAGCGGGTGAGCAGGCGCGCGCCGAGCTTTGCCTCCATGCGCGATATGACGCGGCTCACGCGGGCCTTGTCGGTGCCGAGGCGCTCGGCGGCGGTGGTGAAGGAGCCGTCCGTCACCACGGCGACGAAGGCTCGCATCTCGGCGAGGTCGATTGATGCGTTCATGGACAACAGTGTGTGGCCTTGCGCCGTATTTATCAATCCGGAGCCGAAATCTACAGTGCCCTGCATGCAGGCAGCGGTTTGCCTGTCAACCAACGCAGCGCGGTATCGCGCGACGAAAAGCGGGCGGGATACGCCCGCCTGCCGCGCCTGGAAAAAGGAAGGGATATGGCACAAACAATCGGCATCATCGGCTCGGGCCTGGTCGGCAAGGCGGTGGCGCATCTGGCGGTGGCGGCGGGCTATCGCGTGGTGATCAGCAACTCGCGCGGGCCCGCCTCGCTGGCGGCGCTGGTGGAGGAGCTCGGCCCCCTGGCAAGCGCGGGCACGGTGGAGGAGGCAATTGCAATTGGCGAAATTGTGACGCTCGCCATTCCGCTGGCCGTGTTCGAGACCTTGCCGGCGGCCCGCTTCGCCGGCAAGGTCGTCCTCGACCAGACCAATTATTACCCCGGCCTGGGCGAATTTCGTCGCGCGGACCTGGACCAGGGGGTGTTGACCTCCAGCGAGCTGGTGCAGCGCCATCTGCGTGGCGCGCGGGTGGTGAAGGGGCTGCACAACCTGGGCTGGCATCACATGCAGCACAACGCCCGGCCGCGCGGCGACGCGGGGCGCACGACCTTGCCGATCGCGGGTGACGATGCGGCGGCGATGGACGCGGTGACGCGCTTCCTCGAAACCGTGGGCTACGACGTGGTCGACGCGGGGGCGCTGGCCGACAGCTGGCGCATCGAGCCCAACACGCCGATCTATTTCTGGCCCTATACGCCCACCATTGCTCCCGGGCTGGACGAGCGCGCGGCCAAGCGCGCCTATCTCGAGCCCGGCGACCCCATCTCGCCGCAAGCGGCGCTGGCGCTGATCAACAGCACCGAACGGCCCGCGCCGATCGGCGGCACGCTGGCAGGCCTGCCGCCGATCCACGTGGCGCTGTTCCTCGAGCTCGCCAGCGCAGGCACGGTGTGAGAGGGGGCGCCATGCAACGGGCGCGTGCAACGGGCGCCATGCAACGTTCGCCATGCAACGGGTGCCGCGCAACGTTCGCCGCGTGACGAACGTCTGCAACGGCCATTGTGCTGCTTCCCCCGCGTGACGAGCGCAGTGTGGCGCGCTGGCCGCAACGGCTCGGGAGCAGCGCTTCGCCGTGCGACCCCGCGCCCCGGGGCGGGGGGCGCCTTGAAGGCCTGTCCCTACACGGCTCCCGGCCCCTGATTCCCATTCGAACCTCGCTTTTCTGGACACATCCATGACCCGATCCTTACGCAACAAGACGGCGCTCGTGACCGGCGGCTCGCGCGGCATCGGCCGCGCGATTGCCGAGCGGCTGGCGGCCGACGGCGCAACGGTGGCCATCACCTATCACCAGCGTCGCGACGGCGCCGACGCGACGGTCGCCGCGATCGAGGCGGCCGGCGGCAGCGCGTTCGCGTTGCAGGCCGATCTTGCCGATGCGGCGGCGATTCCGGCGCTGCTCGAGCGCGTTGACGCGGAGCTCGCCGCCCGCCATAGACCTCCCGTCATCGACATCCTGGTCAACAACGCGGGCAACGCGGGCTGGGGCAGCCTGGCGGACGCCACGCCCGCCGCGTGGGACGCGCTCTTCGCCGTGCACGCCCGGGCGCCGTTCTTCATGGTGCAGGCCGCGCTGAGCCGGCTGGCCGATGGCGGACGCATCATCAATGTGTCGTCGGCCGCCGCGACGCGGCCGCTCCCGGTCGTGCCGGTGTACTCGATGGCGAAGGCGGCGATCAACAATCTGACGCACGCACTCGCCATGGCGCTGGGGCCGCGCGGTATCACGGTCAATGCGGTGGCGCCAGGCTGGGTGCGGACCGACATGAACGCGGCCGTGCGTGAAGACGCAGGCATGGTGGCGGCAATCGAAGGCGACACGGCGCTGGGCCGCTTCGGCGAGACCGCCGACATTGCGGCCGTCGTGGCGTTTCTGGCAACGGCCGAGGCGCGCTGGGTGACGGCACAGGTGATCGAAGCGAGCGGCGGCTACAAGCTCTGAAGACCCTGCAGCCGCCCGGGGGACCCGTGGACGTCGGGCCGTGTTGTGCGGGCCGTCCTCGGTTGCGCCCTCAACGAGATGGGCCAACCGGGGCGGTGCGCTCGGCATGCCCGGGGTTTTCGCGATATCCTGCGATGCGGAATCCGGCGCACGGGCCTGCGGGCCGCGCCGCCCAGCCATCATCAACGGGAGAGTCTGTGTCCGAACCCATCGCCGTGACCGGCGCGCCTGCCGGCTCGCATACCGCCGCCGGCCGCTATCGGCTCGATCTGACCGGGCCCGCGAGCCACCTGCTGACCCGGGAGGCGGGGCGCGGCGATCTGGTGATCGGCCCGGCCAGCCTGGGCAAGAAGGCGGACCTGCATGTGGCGGATGACGCCCGTCTCGATTGGCGCGCGTTCGAGCCGTTCGCCACGCCGGCGGGTTCGCCCTGGCCGCGACACTTCCGCTATCACGGCAACGACGAGGGTTTCATCGCGTGGTCGGCGGGCCGCGAGATCGAGCAGTTCACCTGGGTGCCGACGTTTGCGCAGCGCCGCCGTGTCGATGCCAGTGGGGCAGGCATCCGCACCCTGGCGCTGCAACTCGACGGGCTTGCGGGCGAGCTCGAGCTCCGGCTGCCGCCCGGCATCGCGCTGAGCCTGACGGGCGATCTTTCGCGCATCGCGGTTGCGGGCGCAACGCCCGACACGCTCATGCTGCATCCGTCGCTGGGCCGGCGTGCCAGCCAGCCGGCCTATACCTTGCCCGACCTGGGCCCGCTGCAGGCCGTGCGCTCGCTGTGGCTGTATGCAAGTCCATTGGGGCAGCCCGTGTCATTGCGCGAGATCGCGCGCTTCTCGTCGCTGCAAAGCCTTGCGCTGTCTGGCAATTTCACGGATTGGGATGCGATTGCCGGCCTGTCGCAGCTCCAGGGGCTGGAAATTCGCTACTGCCCCGACCTCGACGGCCTGCCGGCGCTCGACACCTGGCCGCTGCTCGAACGCTTCATCGCGTTCAATGTCGACGAGGCCGCCGGCAAACGCCTGAGCGCGCAATTGAAGGCACGCGCCAAGGTGCGCGCCTGGCAGGATTACGCTTCGGTCTCGAAGCTGCGCAAGCCGGCGTGGTGGGAGAGCGAGTACGGCCGCCCGTTCGGCGGCTGGAGTGCCCGCGCCGCGAAGGCGGCAAACGCAGCCTACGATAGCGCGCTCGAGACGTTGCGGCAGGCGCGCTCGGCCGACGAGGTCCGCGCCGCCATCGTGGTGTTTTCCCGCCACTTCAACGATATGAAGGGCATCGAGACGGCCGAGCGCGACGATGTGGGCGAGGCGGTCTGGCAGTTCAGCCAGCTCGAGCACGTGGCCGGGCTGGGCGTGACCGAGGAGCAGGCCCTGCAATGGTTCGACGAATCGAGGGACTATTGATGCGGTGGTGGCAGCGCCTGGGTTTCGGCCGCGCGGAGATCCCGGCGGACGCAGCGCCCGCGGCAGGAGGCGGGAAGGCGCAGGAGGGCCGCTACTACGTGCTCGACGCCAGCCTCTGGCGCGACGGCATCGGGCCGGGGCTCGAGTTCACGAACGAAGCGCGGCTGATTCTTCCCGGCCGCTACACCATGGAGCTGCCCGACGGCAGGCCCGACCCGTATCCCGAGCGCCCGCAACTGCGCCATGTGCCGGAAGAGGGCGGGCCGCCGCGCGATTTCGAGATCAAGGCCGGTATCTGGATCATCACCGATCCGTTGAAGCGGATATTCGAACGCGTCGATCCGCAGGGCTTTGCCTTCGCGGATTGCGATTACCTCCTGCCCGATGGCTCGCCGGGGCCCAGGCGTTACCTGTGTGCGGTGGTGCGCATGCTCGATGCGCTCGACGTGCCGGCGTCGCGCGTCAAGGTGAAGCCGGAATGGGATTTCGTGGCCGAGCGTGAGGACAAGGTATACAGCGTGCTCGGCGGCGGCAGCCTGGTGTTCCGGCCCGAGATCGTCGGCGATGCGCACGTGTTCATCCAGGACCGGCTCGGCACCGGCCCCATCTGCGACCGCGTGATGTTCGATGCGCTGACGGCGGCGAAGCTGGATGGGGTGCAGCTGCGCGACGTGGCGGCGCTCTAGTTTTACGGCCGCAGGTGCATGCTCACTCAATTGCCTGGATCTTCCTCGATCGGCGGTGCCGCCCAATCGCAACGTGCCCTGTGCCAGTCTATTGCAGCAACGCTGAGGCGAAGCCCGGCTTCCGCAGGTTGACGGATGGGCATGCCTGCAAGATTTCCATAATCGCTCGCGGCCAAACTTGGCGCTACTAGGATAGTCATCGTGAAGGAGTCTATCGTTAGCAGATAGAGGTCGAACAGAGTATGGATGTCGGCGCGAAGAAGTAATCCATTTGATGCAACGTTTGTGTGGGCACCTTTGTAGGGGTGCACATGAGCGGCCTCTAATAGGGCAAGCACGTCGCAACCAGTAACGGCGCATTTGTCGCGATATGCGCCGCGTAGCGTATTCCTGAACTTGCTTTGGCCACGCCGATGGTAGATCTCCGCGACTACCTTTCGTCTAGCGTCTACAACGCTGTTTGGATCGAATGATGCAGTGGCGTCATCGGAAGTCCCGAGGTAAGACGCCGTGGTGTTGATGGGATCAGAGCGCTGTCGAATCCCGAGTTGGTGGCGGTTGCCGGATGTGGGATCCGGGAAGATCTCCCAGATGCCATGCAACTCTGGCACGTACAACTCGAATGTTGATACCCCGGCAATTTTGATTTTGAAAAGCTGATCGTAACGATTGCCTGAGTTCGTCAGACGCGGCTTCGCATTCGTCGTGTAGGAGGTTCTTGCCTTTGAATTAACCGAGAGCATTTCGAGCGCGACAAGATTCTTTTCGTTGTAGTTCGGATGCCTCGCCAGTATCCACTCGCGGACCTGCTTACGCGTCGCACTGCCGCCCAAGTCTACGACGGCGTCAAGACATAGTTCCCACGTAGGTTTCTCGCCATGCTTATATTTGGAATTTGGGTCGGCGGGAATGAGCGCTTCCAGATTTGGTTCGGTGTCTAGAACCATTGCTCCGATTCGTTGCTTCACCTCAGCTCCGATATGCTGGGCCGGTTTCAGGCCTGTGAGCCACGCTAGACTCATTTCCGCGTACACGGCGGAGATATTTTGCATTCGATACTCGAACGCTTTGGCGGTGCGCCCATACTTACCCGCGAGCTTCCGATAGATGGCAGCCTTGTTCGTGTCAAGACCCTGGCGTTCGCGATCCAGCATGTACTTGTAGGCTTCGACCGAAGCGCGAAGCTCCTCATCGGTCCAGTCTCCCGCCATGCCTGTCTCCCGGCAATGTAATGTCCGAGATAATATCGAAGTCTACTCGGATCAAAAACACCCGTTATACGAATGGACGGGATTGCGCAGCATGGAAAGAATCGAAACCACGACCTTCAAAATGGCGTTCGACAAGGGCGGCTCGCGGTTTCGCGATCTGCACCTGCGCGATTGCACGTTCGACAATTGCGGGTTGTCGATGGTGAAGTCTCCGGCACGCATGTCGCGGGTGCAGGGGGTGACGGTGTCGAAATGCCGGGTCGCGAACTCGGAAATCAAGCCGTGCGTGTTCGAGGACGTGCTGGTCGAGGATCTTGCCACCAACCCGATCCTGCTGGTCTGGGGCTCGATGTTCCGGCGCGTGAAGCTTGCGGGCAAGATCGGCAAGCTCAATCTCAATCTGCTGCCGACGGCGTTCTGCACCGACGCCACGCTGCTCGCGCAGTTCGAGGCGGCGCGGACGGCCTTCTATGCCGAGACCGACTGGGCGCTCGACATCAGCGAGGCGCGGCTGCTCGGGCTGCGCTGCGAAGGGGTGCCCTTGCACCTGATCCGGCGCGACCCGGCGTCGCAGGTGATTCTGGACAAGCAGGGCGCTTATCCCGGCAGCGCGGCCCTCGACGCGGCGTTCGCCAAGGCGTTTCCGGTGACCCACAGCGTGTTGCAGGGCTTCGATGAACGCGACGCGCAGCAGATGCTGCTCACGGCCTCGCTCGGTGCGCCGAAGGCGCGGCGCGACGAGGAACTGGCGGCGATCGCGGCGTTGCGGTCGCTGGGCTTTCTGCAGGCGTGAGGCGCAATCCCATCATGGCAGCCTCGACACTCAAGCGACTGTGCGTCTTCATGACCCCGGCAGACGAGCAGGCCTTCGCGCTTGCGGTGCTGGCGCATTGGCCGAGCGCGCGTTTCGTGGACCTGGGCCTGGAGCCGCAGACGCCCGCGCCACCGCTTGTGACGGGCTGGCCCGCGGCATGCCGCGGCCGGCGCGTGACGCTGGTCGACGGCAGCCGCTTCGACGCGGCGGCGTTTCATGCGCGGTACGTGGCGCCTCATCCGGGCGGCCAAGGCTGGGCGTATGCCATGGTGGGCGCCGGCCTGGTGAATCTGTGGCGTTCGGCACCGTACGACGACATGCCGCAAGGCCTGCGCAACGGCGAGCTCCGCGCCACGATTCCTGCCGGAGATCCCGCCACCGCCGCCTTTGCCAAGGCGGTGTTTGCGGCGGCGAAGGCGGGCGCCGCCAAGGTGTATGCCGTGGACGCCGCCACCGGCGCGCTCGCCAGCCGCGCGGAGCCCGGCTTCATCGCCGGGGCCGATGCGGCGGCCCGCTACGACGGGCAGGACGGCGCGTATCTGAACAACCATCCGCAGGCGCTGTTCGCCGCCCGCCGATGAAGCCGGCGCACGGAATGCGCCGCATATCCCCTGTTGGCACGATACGAAACCGAGCGGCCGCGGTCAGGGTGGGCGGCTCACCCGCGCGCCGTTCGCGTGGATGGCCCGCGCGCCGCAGCGCTTCCCAGATGTAAGAAACAAGTCCTTGCACCTCCCGGCGCAGAATGCAGGAAATGCAACGACGCCCCAGTCGGGAAGGGGGCAGTTGCAACCGAAGGTTCGTCCATAGACGAGCGTCTCACGGGCGTAACACGGCTACACACCTTGTCGGCTTCGCTGTCTATGTTGGCGAAATCCCGCTGATACCTTTTCCTGCACAACCAATAACGAACATCGCAGTCGTGCGACGCCATCAGGGTGTGCGCAGGCCGGCCAGCTCCCGCTCTACCCGATCGATGAGCTGGCGTCCTGCGGATCGTGCGATGCGTGCGGTAGAAGATGCTGGGACTCCCAAAATGCTGTCGACTCTCTCCCCTCACCGTAAGCGGCCTCGTGGCCTCGGTATTGATAGGCGCCGCGGCGCCGGCTGCTGCGCAACAGGTGTATTCCAGCGCGCTGCACGACTTCCTGGTGCGCAAGACCGCGGCCGAACATCCTGACGACGTCGCCCGGATCTTCGAACAGTGGCTGGCGCGCGCCGACAGCGAGGCGCCGCCTGCGGAGGCACGCGCACGCGTGCTGGCCGACTATGTCACGCTGCAGACCCGCGCCGGCCATGACCGCGAGGCGCTGGACGCGGCCCGGGGCACCGGCTACGCCAGTCTGCCGGCCTACGCGCTCGACCCGCTGTTCCTGGCCGCACGACGGCTGGGCGCGCTCGATGACGAGCGGCGCCTGGTCATCGCATTGCGCGAACGCGCGCCGGGTCCGCTGACGCAGCTGCGCCGGGCGCAGTATGCGTTCGACGCGCAGACGCCCGACGTGGCGCGCGCCCTGGCTGCCGCCGTCGAGGCCGACGTGGCTGCGCCGCGCGACGTGCGCGCCGCGGCGGCCGAGGTGGTCGGGGCGGTCGAGGAGCTTGCCGGCAATCTGCGCGAGGCTTCCGACGCCTACGACCGTGCGCTGGCGCTCGAGCCGCACTCCCGCAGCGCGCGGCGCGCGGACGTGTTCCTGATCGCGCGCCGGGGCGCGGCCGGCGAGGCGATGGACGAGGCGCGTGCCGACAACGCGCGCGCCGCGCAGGCCGGCCAGCAGCCGCTTTTCAGCGCCGCGGAGGTGATGGGATTCCGCCAGCAGGCGGTGGGCCAGATGATCGTCTGGGCCATCGAGCAACGCGACATCGTGGGCGGCGCGGGCCGCCATGAGGCGCTCGACGGAGCGCTCGCGGCCTCCGACACGCTGCTGGCCGAGATCGGCGACCCCGCCGACGCCGACATGCGCGCCGTGCAGGCGCGGGTGCGCATCGACCGGCTGGTGGCGCTCAACGCGCGCGGCCGTGACCAGGCCTGTGTGGACCTGTACGCGTCGCTCGCGGCCGAGGGCGTGGACGTGCCGTACTACGGCCTGGCGCCGGCGGCCGATTCGTATGCGCGGCTGCGCCGTTCCGATCTGGCCGTGCCGCTGTACGAGCGCGCCATCGCCCTGGCCGGCACCCGCTTGCCGATGCCGAGCGACACCCACGTAGGCCTGTTCTACGCCTACATCGACACGGCGCGTTTCACCCAGGCCGATCAACTGCTGCAGCAGATGGAGGCGGCCACGCCGCCGACGGTCCGGCTGGCGCCGCAACCGGAGACCCCCAATCCCGACTACGCGCGGGTGCAGGACCTGCGCGGCCGCTACTACCTCTACACCGACCAGCCTGCGCGGGCCGAACAGACCTATGCCGCGCTGACGCAGGAGGCGCCGTTCAACGTGGACTTCGCCGAGGGGCAGGCCCGGACGGCGGCGGCGCGCGAGCAGCCGCACACGGCGCTGGCGCTGGTCCAGGCGTCCGCCACCGATCACCCGGACGCCGTGTCGATCCGCAGCGCCGAGGCCGACACGCTGCTGGCCACCGGCCGGATCCCGGTGGGCCGCGCGGCGCTGGCGCGCCTGCAGGCCGAGCAGCCGGACTCGGTGCAGGTGCGCAATTCGGCGCGCGACGAGGCCGCGATGCGCGCGCCCACGCTCACCATCGACTCGAGCTATGGCAAGGGCAGCAATGCCAGCGCGCTCGCCGACGAGGACTTCCTGATCGACAGCCGCCTGCAATCGGGCCTGATCGACGACCAGTGGCGCATCTTCGCGCGCCAGGCCTGGGCCTACGGCAACACCTCGGCCGGCAAGGCCACGCGCGGGCGCACCGGGCTCGGGCTGCGCTGGGAGCAGGGCGGCTGGACGCTGGAGGGCGAGGCGCATCGCGACACCGGCGGCCCGCGCAACGGCGGCGTCGCGGCCACGGCGGGATATCGCTGGGGCGACCACGTCGAGCTCGGCCTGTCGTACGACACCAATGCGCTGGACGTGCCCTGGCGCGCCTACGACGCGGGCATCGCCGGCAGCCAGGCGCAGGCCTCGTTCGGCTACATCGTGAACGAGTCGCGCCGCTTCGACCTGAGCTACCAGCGCATGCGCTACACCGACGGCAACCAGAACCAATCCGTGGGGGCGGCGTGGACGGAGCGCTGGTACAGCGGGCCGTCGCAGCAGTTCCAGACCACGCTGCGCGCGGATGCCGGCCGCAATCGCGAGTCGGATGTGCCGTACTACAGCCCCGAGTCGGATGGCTCGGTCGAGCTGGAGGCGCGCTACCAGCTGCTCACCTGGAAGCGCGACGACCGCACGATGGTGCAGCGGGTCTATGCCAGCGCCGGCAGCTACCGCCAGTCTGGCTATGGCGCCGAGCCGACGTATGGCCTGCGCTACGAGCACGAATGGCGCTTCCGGCCGGGGTGGACCATCACCTACGGCATCGGCTCCGCCTGGCATCCGTACGACGGCAAGCGCGAGCGCCGCACCACCGGCTACCTGAACCTCGCCATTCCTTTTCTCTGAACGGAGCAATCAATGATGAATCTGATGCGCCCGTTCGTGCGGCTGCTGTGCGTATGCCTGATGCTTGCGAGCGCAACCGTGGCGGCCCAGCCCTTGCCCCCGGCCGATCCCGACGACGGCCAGACCTTTCGCGTGCTGACTTTCCATGACGTGCGCAAGAACGTGCGCGCGAGCTTCGAGACCTCGCCCGACGCGACCGCGGTGGACGAGAGCACGCTGGTGGCCGCGTTCACCTGGCTGCGCAGCGCGGGCTACCACCCCGTGAGCCTGGCGCAGATCGTCGCCGCGCGCGAAGGCGGGCCGGCCCTGCCGCCGAAGCCGGTGCTGCTCACCTTCGACGATGGCTACGAGAGCGTCTATACCGTGGTGTTTCCCTTGCTCAAGCGCTTCCAATACCCGGCGGTGATGGCGCTCGTGAGCGGCTGGATCGACGCGCCGGCCGGCGCGCGCTTCTATGGCGGCGAGGAGGCCATCGCGTTGCCGCGGGCGCGCTTCCTGAGCTGGGCGCAGGCGCGCGAGATGGCGCAGTCGGGATGGGTGGAGCTGGCCGGACACACGCATGCGCTGCATCGCGGGATCCCGGCCAATCCGCAGGGCAACCTGCTGCCGGCCGCCACCGCGCAGCGCTACAACGCGGCGACCGGCCGCTACGAATCGGAGGCCGGCTATCGTGCCCGCATCGTTGCCGACCTGCGGCGCAACAAGCAGGAGATCGAACGCCAGACCGGCGCCCACGTGCGCGCGCTGGTCTGGCCCTACGGCTCGTACAACGAGGTGGCGGTCGGCGCCGCGCGCGAGGCCGGCATGCCGATCACGCTCACGCTGGACGACGGCCCCAACACGCCCGACGTGCCGCTCTCGCACATGCGGCGCGGCCTCATGAACTACCAGGACGAGGGGCCCGAGCTGCTGCGCGAGCTGCGCTCGCCCGATCCGCGCCACGCCGGCGAGATCGAGGTCAACCGCGTCATGCACGTGGACCTGGACTATGTGTATGACCCCGATCCGGTGCAGCAGGAGCGCAACCTGTCGCTGCTGCTCGACCGCGTGGCGCGCATGAATCCCAGCAGCGTATTCCTGCAGGCCTTCGCCGACCCGGACGGCGACGGGGTGGCCGACGCGCTGTATTTCCCGAGCCGCCGCATGCCGATGCGGGCCGACCTGTTCAACCGGGTCGCGTGGCAGCTGAGCACGCGGGCGCAGGTGCGGGTCTACGCCTGGATGCCGGTGTCGTCGTTCAAGCTGCCGGCCTCGGATCCCGCGGCCGACCGCCTGGTGCGGCAGATGCCGGGCGCACCCGCCGGCGCGGCCGACACCTATCGTCGCCTGTCGATCTTCGATCCGGTGGCGCGTCAGGCCATCCTGGAGATCTACGAGGACCTGGGCCGCCATGCCGCATTTGCGGGCGTGCTGTATCACGACGATGGCATGTTCAACGACTACGAGGACGCCAGCCCGGCGGCCTTGCAGGCCTACGCATCGTGGGGCCTGCCGCCCGACGTGGCGGCCATCCGTGCCTCGCCCGAGGCGATGCAGCGCTGGACCCGCGCCAAGACGGATGCGCTGATCGACTTCACCCACGCGCTGTCGACGGTGCTGCGCCGCTGGCATCCCGTGCTGATCACGGCGCGCAACATGTACACCCGGCCGATGCTGGAGCCCGGCTCGGAGGCGCGCTTCGCGCAGGACTTCGAATCGTTCCTGAAGGCCTACGACTACACGGCGCTGGAGGCCATGCCCTATATGGAGGAGGCGCCGGATCCCGACGTCTGGCTGCGCGAGCTGGCGCGCGTGGTGGCGCAGGTGCCGGGCGCGAACGCGCGCACGCTGTTCGAGCTGCAGTCGCGCGACTGGCGCACCGGCAAGGCGATTCCCGATGCCGTCCTGGCGCGTCATTTTGCGCTGCTGCGCAAAGCCGGCGTGCGCAACCTCGGCTACTACCCCGACGACTTCCTCAACGACCAGCCGGCGCTGGCCGCGGTGAAGCCGCATCTGTCGGTGCAGCAATCGCTCGGGCGCGACTTCTTCCGCGACCCCGCACGCGCGCCCGGCGCGCCGGCACCCGAGGCGTTGATCGATCCGCCCGCCGACATGCTGCCGCCCGGCTGGACCCATGCCGAGCCCAATGCGCTTCCCGCCGCGCCGGGAGGCGCGCAACGATGAACTGGGACCTCGCAACGAGCTTCGTGCTCGCCTATGTTTTCTACTACCCGTTCTGCATGGCCTGGCTCTGGATGACGGGCGGCCTGGCGCACTATTACCAGTTCGAGCGCGGCCAGAACGAGGGCGTCGATCCGCTGACGCTGCTGCCCACGCTGCCGAAAGTCAGCATCCTGGTGCCGTGCTTCAACGAGGAGGACAACGTCGACGAGGTGATCGACGCGCTGATGGCGCAGAACTACCCGAACTACGAGGTGATCGCGGTCAACGACGGCAGCACCGACGGCACCGGCGACAGGCTCAGCGTGCTGGCCGTGCGCTATCCGCGCCTGCGCGTGGTGCACCAGAACCACAACCAGGGCAAGGCGGTGGCGCTGACCACGGCCACGCTGCTGGCGCAGGGTGAGTATGTGCTGGGCATCGACGGCGACTCGATGCTGGATCCGGACGCCATCGCCTGGCTGCTGCGCCACTTCCTGCGCGACGGCAAGGTCGCGGCGATGACCGGCAACCCGCGCATCCGCAGCCGCACCACGCTGCTGGGCCGCATGCAGGTGGGCGAGTTCTCGTCCATCATCGGCCTGATCAAGCGCACGCAGCAGCTCTACGGCCGGCTCTTCACCGTCTCGGGCGTGATCGTGATGTTCCGGCGCCAGGCGCTGGTGGACGTGAACTTCTGGAGCGCGGAGATGCTCACCGAAGACATCGACATCAGCTGGAAGCTGCAGCTGGCCGGCTGGCGCATCGGCTACGAGCCGCACGCGTTGTCGTGGATCCTGACGCCGGAGACGCTGCGCGGGCTGTGGCGCCAGCGCCTGCGCTGGGCCATGGGCGGCGTGCAGACGCTGTTCAAGTATTCGCCGCGCGTGTTCCGCTGGGAGATGCGGCGCATGTGGCCGATCTACGCCGAGTACTGCCTGAGCGTGCTGTGGGCCTACCTGATGGCCGGCGTGCTGCTGGGCGGCGTGGCGGGCACCCTGCTGGGCCTGCCGGGCGCCTGGCGCGTCGGCCTGCTGCCGCAGTGGCATGGCCTGCTGCTGGCGCTGGCCTGCATGCTGCAGATCCTGACCAGTATGCTGGTCGACCGCAAGTACGACCGGGCGCTGCTGCGCTACTACTTCTGGACTTTCTGGTACCCGCTGGGTTTCTGGTTCATCACGATGGTGACGACCGTGTACTCCGTGCCGGCGGTGCTGTTGCGCCGGCGCGGCAAAAGAGCCGTCTGGGTCAGCCCGGACAGAGGAGAGAGAGATGCCTAAAGAACCCATCATCGACAACACCGACCTGCCGCTGTCGACCTGGCTGCGCGTGGCGGGCCCGGTGGCCGGCGCCTGCCGCTGGCTCTGGCTCAACATCGCACGGCCGCTGCTGCTGGTGGCCGTGTGGGCCGGCTTCATCTTCTTCGTGTACTGGGATTTCTTCATGACCACGGCCCAGTCGACCGCAGACCGCCGCTTCCTGCTGTATTGCGGCATCGGCGTGGCGGCGTTGCTGGCGCTGATGCTGATCGTGGCGCGGCTGGTGCGCCATCGCGAAGACGACGAGAACAAGGAGGCCGACACGCCCGAGATGGCCCGGCCGGTGCGCGTGCACGAGCTCGCCGCGGTGGCGCGCGTGCCGGTGCGCCAGATGTCGGTGTGGCAGCGCGCGCGCAGCCTCGTGGCGATGCACGACGATGACGGCCAGTTCCGCGACGCCGTGCTCAAGCCGCTGTCGGAGCCGGTGCGCCGCCGTCCGCGCCGCTGATCCCGCGCGGCGCGGTAAGGGGCGCCGGAAGCCGCTACTATTGGGTGAGCGCCGGGCGATGCGCCCCGGCCGCACCAGAACCGTATTTGTGAGGCAGGGCACGTCATGGAACATATCGAAACGCCGTTGGGCACGCTGACGATCAACGTCGACGACGAGGGGCAGGGCTACGCCCAGGCCACCTGGCAGAAGGGCGAACAGGAGGTGTTCTTCACCATTCTGCTCGATGCCCAGCGCCAGCTGACCGTGGATCCCGCCTTCGTGCGCGAGCGCCTGGATCGTCTCGAAGACTTCTCGCTGGCGGCCGCGCGCCACCTGCAGGAGACGCTGGGTGCGCCCGAAGAGGTGGGCCCCAACGGCCTGCTGGTCTGGGGCGAGGAGCTCACCTTCTGGGGCGGCGACGCCTGGTCGATCCTGTTCGCCGAAGGCGTCTTCCCGATCTGCCAGCCCTACGGCGTGCTGGCCAACTTCACCGGCGACGATCTGGTCGGCTTCGACGACCTGTCGGGCGCCGAGGCGGCCTGACCACGCGCAGGCGCTGCGCCCGCGCTGCGCCCGCGCTACGCCTGCGCCGTCGCGGCGCCCCTTCCGCCCGGCGTCGCGCGCAACAGATCCTGCAAGCCGATGGCGCGCAGCAGCTCGCGCCGCACCCGGTCGGCCACGGCGTTGACCACCTCCGCGCCATCCTGTGACGGATCCACGTGCACGCGGAATGGCCGTGCGCCCGCGGGCAGGTCCACCACGCGCACGATTTCGCGCGCCACCTGGGCCGGGTCGGCGTCGTCCGGCTCCAGGCCGGCGAGTCCGGCGAGCGCCTGCGCCGCCACCCCGGCATAGGGGCCGGCCTCGTAGTCGGCCGCCACCGCCGCGTCGGCAGGCTTGCCGGCGTGGGCGAAATGGTTGGTGCCTTGCGTGAAGGCGCCCGGCACCATGATGGTGGTCTCGATGCCCCAGCGCGCCAGCTCGGCCGCATACGACACGGCGAGCGCGTCCATGGCCGCCTTCGCGGCGAAGTACGGCGCGAGAAAGGGCGGCGTGCCGCCACGCGTCGACGAGGATCCGACCCACAGCAGCAAACCGTGGCCCTGGCGACGCAGCTGTGGCAGCGCCGCGCGGTTCACGCGCTGCGTGCCAAGCACGTTCACATCGTATTGCTGCGCCAGCTGCGCCGGCGTGAAGGCCTCCGCGGGGCCGAACACCATGTGCCCGGCGTTGTGCACGATCACATCCAGCCGGCCCGATTGCGCCAGCACCCGGGCCACCGCGTGTGCCGAGGACGCGTCGGACTGCACGTCGAGCTCGAGGCTGCGCAGATCGGCTTCGTGATCGGCGGCCCATTGGCGCAGCTCGGCCACGCGCGGCGCGTTGCGGCCCTGGGTGTCGCGCATCGAGGCGTAGACGGTGTGGCCGGCCAGCGCCAGGGCCTGGGCGGTCATGCGGCCAAAGCCGGAAGACGCGCCGGTGACGAGGATGACGTGAGACATGAGCGATCTCCTTGGACTCAGGTTCAGGCGCGGGCCGGCATCAGGCGCTGCGGCGCGTGATGGGAAATCCAGCCGGCGAAGGAGCCGATGGCGCTCGCGCCGCCCAGGTGGGCGATCTGTTCGAGCGACGGTTCGAGATGGGCGGCAAACCAGGCGACGAGGCCGAGAAAGTAGGCCAGCAGGTTGTTGAGCGCGGGCAGGCCGCGCAGCGCCACCACGCCGAGCGCGACCACGAACACCACCAGCGGAAGCGCCAAAGCCAGGCCGAGCGCGGGTGTCAACGCGGCCACGCTGGCCGCCGCCAGGGCGCCGATCGCGAGACCGAGCCAGACGCAGGCCAGGTTGTCGAACGTGGCGCGCAGCGTCAGGCCGCGCGTGAAGAAGGCGATCCAGCCGATGAACATGGCCCACACCGGCAGGCCCGCCAGCAGCGCGCTGGCCGCGGCGAGCGAGGCGGTTAGGGCGGCGACCAGGGTCACGACGGCGTAGCGGCGGGGGGAGACGGAACGGTGGCTCATATGGATCTCCCGGGCTCAGGCCACGCCGCCGTTGGCGCGCACGACCTGTCCGTTGATCCAGCCGCTGTCCGGGCCCGCGAGAAACGCCACCACGCCCGCGATGTCCTCCGGCTGGCCCAGACGCTCGAGCGGCGACATCTGCGCGAAGCCGCGCACCTGTTCTTCGCTCTTGCCGTCGAGAAAGAGCGCGGTGGCCACCGGGCCCGGCGCCACCGCGTTCACGGTGATGCGGCGGCCGCGCAGCTCCTTGGCGAACACGCGGGTGAAGGCTTCCACCGCGGCCTTGGTGCCGTTGTAGATCGCGTAGCCCGGCAGGTTCAGCGCCAGCGTGGTGCTCGACAGATTGATGACGCGGCCGCCGTCGTTCAAGCGGGTCGCGGCCTCGCGCAGCGTGTTGAACACGCCCTGTGTATTGATGGCGAAATACTGCGCGTACTGCGCGTCGCTGGTCTGCGCCAGCGGGGCGGCCTTGAGGATGCCGGCGTTGTTGACGAGCACGTCGACAGGGCCCAGTCCCGCCGCCACGGCGGCAAACAGCGCGGCCACCTGGTCGGCGCGCGACACGTCGGCCTGCACGGCGAGTGCGCGCGCGCCGTCCCGCGTGAGCGCGGCCGCCAATGCCTCGGCTTCGGCGGCGTTGGTCGCATAGTTGATGGCGACGGCAAAGCCGTCGGCCGCGAGCCGGCGCGCGATGGCGGCGCCGATGCCGCGCGAGGCGCCGGTGACCAGGGCAACGCGGGAGGCGGTGGGGAGGTTCATGGTCGGAATCCTTTTCGGGTGGGGGTGAAAAGGATTCTGGGCTGTTCCGCCGGAAAGATAATTGGGCGGAAATTGCGAACATCATTCCAATTGCATTAACAATTGGCCCGCCTGACGTCGCCCCAGGCTCAGGCTTCCAGATGCCGCACCAGCTGCGCCGTGGCCGCGCTCAGCGGGCGGGCGGCGTGGGTGGCCAGCAGCAGGTCGCGCGAGGCCCAGGCGTCGGTCAGGCGCAAGGCCTTCAGGCCACTCACCTCGAGACGGCGGGCGCAGGCGCCCAGCGGCAGCACGCCGATGCCGAGGCCGGCGGCGATCATTTCGCACATGGCGTCGAAGCTGCGCACCTGCACGCGCAGCCGCAGCGTGGCGCCGGCTTCCTGCGCGCTGCGCGTGATGAGGTTGAGCAGCGAGCTGCCGCGATTGAGGCCGACGAAGTCGTAGGCCAGGCATTCGGAGAACGACACGCGGCGGCGTCTGGCCAGCGGATGGCGCGCGGCGGTCAGCACCACCAGCTCGTCGCGGCGGAAGGGGCGCACGGCGAGCCCGTCGGTCGGTGCGTCCGCAACGAAAATGCCGACGTCGGCGATGCCGTCGATCAGGGCGCGCACGATGTCGCCCGACAGCTGTTCCTCCACTTCGACGTGGGTGTCCGGATGGTCGGCCATGAAGCCGGCCAGCGCGCCCGGCAGGAACTCGACCAGGGCGGACATGTTGGCCCAGAGCCGCACATGGCCGCGCGAGCCGCTCGAATACTCGCTCAGCTCGTTGCTGAACAGCTCGAATCCCTGGAACAGCCGCAGCGCGTGCTGCAGCGCCACGTGGCCGGCCGGGGTGAGCCGCACGCCCTGCGAGCTGCGTTCCAGCAGGGTGGCGCGCGACGCCAGCTCGAAGTCGGCAATCCGCCGGCTGGCCGCCGACAGCGCCAGGTGGCAGCGCTGCGCGCCCTTGGTGAGGCTGCCCGTCTGCGCCACGGCGCAGAAGAGCCGCAGGGTCACGAAGTCGATGCGGGCCGGATTGATGAGGTCGTGGGCCATGGCGGTCTCGAGGCGGAGGCATTCGCATTGTGCGAAAGGGGCATGCCGGAACAGGGATTCTGGCGCGGAAATGCAGATATTAGATTGCCTGCGTTCGCAAAACCCGAACACGGCGCGGAAAGCGGCCTCAGGCATGGCCGGCTCGCGGGCGGCAACGGGCGCCGCCGCCGCGCCGGTCCCCTGGCCCGCTCTCTCGGAAAGGAGTCTGTCATGCGCACCATCCCCGCAGTGTTGCTGTCCACGCTCGTCTCGCTGTCCCCCTTCACTTTCGGACCCGCGCGGGCAGGCAGCGCCGATGCGGTGCAGACCGAGGGCGGCCGCATCGCGGGCCTGGCCGGGACCGCGGGCGGGGTGGTCGCGTTCCGCGGCATTCCCTATGCCGCGCCGCCGCTGGGCGCCCTGCGCTGGCGCCCACCCGGGCCCGCGCCGCACTGGAAGGGCGTGCGCGACGGCACGCGCTTCGGCGCCGATTGCGTGCAGCCGGCCGAGTATCCGGAGCTGCGCGGCGGCGGCATGAGCGAGGACTGCCTGTTCCTCAACGTCTGGACGCCCGCGCACCGGCCGCAGGCGCGGCTGCCCGTCATGGTCTGGTTCCATGGGGGCGGGTTCCGCTACGGCTCCGGTTCGCATCCCTCGTATGACGGCGCGGCGCTGGCCGGCCGCGGCGCGGTGGTGGTCACGGTCAACTACCGCCTGGGCCTGCTCGGCTTCATGGCGCATCCCGGGCTGAGCGCCGAATCGCCCACGCACGCTTCCGGCAACTACGGCCTGATGGACATGCTGGCGGCGCTGCGCTGGGTCCAGCGCAATATCGCGGCGTTCGGCGGCGATCCGGCGCGCGTGACGGTGTTCGGCCAGTCCTCGGGCGCGCACGCCATCAGCACGATGCTGGTCACGCCTTCGAGCCGGGGCCTTTATGCGCGCGCCATCATGCAGAGCGTCGGCGTGATGCGGCCGGTCGCGAGCCTGGCGCAGGCGGAACGGTTCGGCGAGCTGGTGGGGCCGGACGTGGCCGCGTTGCGCGGCCTGCCCGCGGCCGAGCTGGTGGCGCGCCAGAAAAGCCTGCCGCGCGCGGCGGTGTTGACGGAGCCCGCGCTGCCGGGGCTCACCGTGGATGGCGCGTTGGTTCCCCGGCCCGACTACGAGGCCTACGCGGCCGGCGACTACGTGCACGTGCCGGTGCTGGTGGGCAGCAACGCCGACGAGGGCGGGGGCGCGGCGCGCAAGATGGCCATCGCCACGCCGGCAGGCCTGGCCGATTACGTGGCCCGCACCTTCCCGGGATTCGAGGCGCGCGCGGCGCAAGCCTATGCCGCCGCGACCGACGCCGAGGTCAAGCCCGTGCTGTCCGATCTCTACGGCGACCTGCAGTTCCGTTACGGCACCCGCGCGCTGCTGCGCATCCTGGCGCGCGACGGCGTACCCGCATGGCGCTACGTCTACGCCCACGACCGCAACGGCGACGGCAAGCTGCCCGTGCACGGGGCCGAGCTGCAATTCGTGTTCGGCACGCTGGCGGCGTCGCATCGCGGCCAGCACAAGCCCTATGGCGCGGCCGACGAGCAGGTCTCGGCGGCGATGGGGGGCGCATGGACGCGCTTTGCCGCCAGCGGCGATCCGAACGGCGCCGGCCTGAAGGGATGGCGGCCGGTGACGCCGGGGCAGACGCCGGTGCACGTGTTCGGCAAGGGTCCCGACCGCCTCGACGCGCAGGCGCGGGCGCGCTGGGACGTGATCGAGGACTTCTACGCCGCACAACGGCACTGAGGCGCGCGCGAGCGCGCGGACCCGCGGGGCCAGGGGCGGCTCGCACCGCCGGTCGCTGTGCGCCCGGGGCCGCCGCGCGCGGCACGCGCCGGAAGGCGCGACGCGTGCCGCGTTCGCATTTTGCGAAGACCGTATGCCGGATCAGGGATTCCAGGGTGGAGCGGATCGGATCTAGATTGCTCCCATTCGTGAAACGGCAAGGGACCTCGATGATCGATCACCTGGACCACCTGGTCCTCACCACCACCGACGAGGCCGCCTGCGTGGCCTTCTACGTCGGCCTGCTGGGCATGCAGCTCGAGACCTTCGGGCAGGGCCGCAAGGCCCTGCGCTTCGGCCAGCAGAAGATCAACCTGCACGTGCGCGGCGCCGAGTTCGAGCCCAACGCGCATCTGCCCGTGCCCGGCGCGCTCGACCTCTGCTTCATCGCCAGCGAGCCGCTCGACGCGGTGATCGCCACGCTCACCGCGCGCGGCGCCCGCATCATCGAGGGGCCGGTGGCGCGCACCGGCGCCTGCTATCCGATCCGGTCGATCTATCTGCGCGATCCCGACCTGAACCTGATCGAGATCTCCGAACGGGCGGACGCATGAGCGGGGCGCGCACCACGCTCGGCTTCATCGGCCTGGGCCAGATGGGCGGGCCCATGGCGCGCAACCTGCTGGGCGACGACACGGAGCTGCTGATCTGGTCGCGCAGGCCCGACGCCTGCGCCGCGTTGCGCGCGCAGGGCGCCCGCGTGGCCGAGGGTCCCGCGGGCATGGCGGCCGCGCGGCTGGTGTTCCTGTGCCTGCCCGACACGGCGGCGGTCGAGCAGGTGCTGTTCGCCCCGGGCGGTCTGGCCGAGGCGCTGACGGCCGGCGCGATCGTGGTGGACACCAGCACCATCGCGCACGGCGCCACGCTGGCGATCCACGCGCGGCTGGCGCAGGCCGGCATCGGCTTTCTCGACGCGCCGGTGTCGGGCATGCAGGCGCGCGCCGAGGCCGGCACGCTCACCATCATGTGCGGCGGCGCGGCCGACACCTTCGACGCGGCCCGGCCCTGGCTGGCGCGCATGGGCGAGCAGATCCTGCACATGGGCCCGGCCGGCTGCGGCCAGCTCGCCAAGCTCGTCAATCAGCTGTTGTTCGACATCAACTGCGCCGCCCTGGCCGAGATCCTGCCCATGGCGGCGAGCCTGGGGCTGGATCCCGCGAGCACGGCGGCCGTGGTGAATGGCGGCACCGGCCGCAGCTACGCCTCCGAGTTCTTCCTGCCGCGCATCCTGCGCGGCCACTTCAGCGACGGCTATCCGCTGGCGGCGGCCTACAAGGACCTGGTGAGCGCGGCCGAGCTGGGCGCCGCGCGCACCGTGCCGATGCCGGTGCTGGCCGCCGCGACGGCCACCTACCAGATGGCGCTGCGCGCCGGGCACGGCAAGGAAGACAAGGGCGCCATGATCCGCGTGTTCGAGGCCTTGCTCGACGTCCGATTTCGCATTGCTGACGGCGGGGGCTGACGACGCCGCGGCCATTCTTGCACGACCCAGGCGCTTTCCTCCGGCTCGCGCAGCGGCGCGGGCCCACATCCGACTCACTACGACGACCTTCAACATGAACTTTCATCTCCAGCTCGCCGCCCGGGCCGACCAGGGCAAACCGCTGCGCGTGGGCCTGATCGGCGCGGGCAAGTTCGGCTCCATGTATCTGGCGCAGGCGCCGCGCACGCCGGGCGTGCACGTGGTCGCCATCGCCGACCTCTCGCCCGCCAACGCGCATGCCAACCTGGCGCGCATCGGCTGGGACGCGGGCCGCGCGCAGGCCCGCTCGATCGACGAGGCGCTGCGCATGGGCACCACCCACGTCGGCGACGACTGGCACGCGCTGGTGGCGCATCCGGCCGTGGACATCGTGATCGAATGCACCGGCAACCCGGCCGCGGCCGTCGAGCACTGCCTGGCCGCGTTTCGCGAGGGCAAGCCGGTGATCAACGTGACGGTCGAGGCCGACGCGTTCTGCGGCCCCGCGCTGGCGCAGCGGGCGCGCGAGGCGGGCGTCGTGTATTCGATGGCCTACGGCGACCAGCCGGCGCTGGCCTGCGAGCTGGTCGACTGGGCGCGCGCCTGCGGCTTTCCGATCATGGCGGCCGGCCGTGGCCACAAGTGGCTGCCGCAGTTCCGCGAGTCCACGCCCGACACCGTGTGGGAGCACTGGGGCGTGTCGGCCGAGCAGGCCCGCGAGGGCGGCATGAATCCCAAGATGTTCAACGCCTTTCTCGACGGCAGCAAGCCGGCGATCGAGAGCGCGGCGATCGCCAACGCCTGCGGGCTGGCGGCGCCCTCGGAGGGCCTGCGCTTTCCGCCGGCCTCGGTCGAGGAGATCCCCGCGGTGATGCGGCTGCGCAGCGAGGGCGGGGTGCTGGAGCGCAAGGGCATGGTGGAAGTGGTGTCGTCGCTGCGCGCCGACGGCACGCCGGTGGGATACGACCTCCGCAAGGGCGTGTGGGTCTGCGTCGAGGCCACCACCGACTACATCCAGCGCTGCTTCAAGGAATACCAGGTGTTCACCGATCCCGGCGGGCGCAACATGGTCCAGTACAAGAAGTGGCACCTGATCGGCCTGGAGCTGGGCATTTCGGTGGCCAGCGTGGGGCTGCGCGGCGAGCCCACCGGTGTCGCGCGCGGCTTCCATGCCGACGTGGTGGCCACCACCAAGCGGGCCCTGCGCGAAGGCGAGATGCTCGACGGCGAGGGCGGCTACGCCGTCTACGGCAAGCTGGCGCCCGCGAGCGCCTCGCTCGCGCGCCGCTATCTGCCGCTGGGCCTGGCGCATGGCATGCGCCTGCTGCGGCCCGTCGCCAAGGACCAGCCCCTCACCTGGGACGACGTGCTGGTCGACGACACCCTCACTGCATACCGGCTGCGCCGCGAAATGGAGCAAACCTTCACGGCCAGCGCGTAACGGATCCGGGGCGGGTCACCGCCCACGGCGGCAACAAGACCTCAATCCAGCACAGGAGACAACCCATGAGAACCATGCGAATCACGGCGCTGTTGGCGCTCGGGCTGGCCGCGAGCGCCCCGGCGCTGGCGGCGGCCACGTATCCCGAACGGCCGGTCAAGCTGGTGGTGCCCAGCGCGCCGGCCGGCTCCACCGATATCGTGGCGCGGCTGCTCGCCGACCAGATGACGCGCGATCTCGGCCAGGCCGTGGTGGTGGAAAACAAGCCCGGCGCGAGCGGCAACATCGGCACCGAAGAGGTGGCGCGCGCGCCGGCCGACGGCTACACGCTGCTGCTGCAGTACTCCGGCTATCACGTCGGCAACCCCGCCTTGTTTCCCGACATACGCTGGAAGCCGGCCGACTTCGCGCCGGTGGCGCTGGTGATGCGGGCCCCGCACGTGATTGCCGCCAGCGGCAAGCTGCCGGTGCACAGCCTGACCGAGCTGATCGCCTATGGCAAGAACCACCAGAAGGGCCTGTTCTACGCCTCTTCGGGCATCGGCTCGATCCAGCACATCGCCGGCGTGCTGTTCGGAAACAAGACGGGCGTGCCGCTCACCAACGTGCCCTACAAGGGCGCGGGGCCGGTGGTGCAGGATCTCATCAGCGGGCAGGTCGATCTGTTCATCACCACGCCGCCCTCGATGATCGGGCAGGTCAAGGCGGGCAAGATCCGTGCGCTGGCCTACGCGGGCCCGCGCCGCCACCCGTCGATGCCCGACGTCCCCACCACCAAGGAGGCGGGCCTACCCGGCTACGAGATCGAATCGTGGTTCGCGCTGTTTGCGCCCGCCGGCACGCCCAAGCCGGTGCTCGACAAGCTGGCCGCCGAGATCAAGCACGTGGTCGCGAGCGATGCGTACCGGCAGAAGATCGAGGAGCAGGGCGGGTTCGCGGTCTACATGGGGCCGCAGGACCTGGGCAAGTTCGTCGATCGCGAGCTCGCGACCTGGGCCAAGCTCATCCAGGACAACCACATCACCGCGCAGTGAGGCGGGCGTGAGCGCAAGGCGTGCGGGGCGACCCGCACGCCTTTCTTTTCATGGCGCGGGCGCGGCTCAGCCCTGGCCGACGCGGTACGAGGTGGGCGGCGGGGTGCCGTTGACCGCGTAGCTGCCGACCTGGCGCTCGCGATAGACGCGCGGGTTGTGCGAGGCGATGGTGCGGGCGTTGCGCCAGTAGCGGTCCAGGCCGGCGGTGCGCAGCGTGGCCGAGGCGCCCAGCGCGTCGAACAGGTCGGTGGCCGCCTCCAGCACCAGGCGCGTGATGACGGACACCGATTGGTCGACCTCGACGTGGGCCGCGGTGGTCGGCGCCAGGCGCTGCGCCTCGGTGGCCGCCGGATCGGTGTGGGCATCGTAGCTGCGCTGGATGGCCTCGGCCGCCTGCAGCGTGAGGGCGCGCGCGGCGTAGGCGGCGCTCTGGATGCGGCCCACCACCTGCAGGATCTGCGGGTCTTCCGCCACGCGCGCGGCGTTGCCGTGGCTGTAGACGCGGTCGCGCTGGCGCACGCGCAGCGCCACGTCGTCGGCCAGCGCGCGCGCGATGCCGGCCAGCGAGGCCAGGTGCACCAGCTGGTAGAACGCCACGGCATACGGAAAGCGCACCGCCGAGGGGCGCAGCCAGTCGGGCTCGATCTTCACGTCGCGAAAGTGCGTGGTGCCGCTGGCGGTCAGCGCCTGGCCGAAGCCGTCCCAGTCATCCACCACCTCCACGCCCGGCGCAGTGCGCGGCACCTGGAGATAGACGACCTCGTCGCCATCCTGTGCGGCCACGGTGATCTGGTCGGCGAACAGCGAACCGGTGGTGTAGAACTTGGTGCCGTTCAGGCGCAGGCCCTCGGGGCCGCGCGTGAGCGCGGTGGCGAAGCTGCCGACCTTGGCGCCACCGGCCTCCGACAGCCCGGCGCCGAACACCGTGCCGCTGCCGAGCTGGCGCAGCCACCGCGCCTGCCAGGCGCTGTCGGGCGCGGTGAGCACGTCTTCCACGAAGCCGAAATGCGCGCGCAGCGCGTTCACCACATTGGTGTCGGCCGCGCCCAGCTCGATCAGCAGCGCGAAGAACTCGGGCAGCGTGGCGCTGGCGCCGCCGTGCACGTGCGGCAGGCGCACGCGCGCGAAGCCGGTCTCGCGCAGCCAAGCCAGCTCTTCATGCGGCAGGCGGTGGGCCAGGTCGCGCTCGACCGCGCTGGCGCGGATGCGGGCGAAGATCGGCCGCCAGGTCTGCGCCAGCCGTTCGTAGCGCTCGCTGGGCGGGGTGCCGAGGGCCGTGTGGGGCGTGGTGTCGGCTTGCGTGGGGATGCGGGTGGAGTCGGCCATGAGGAATGTCGCAGTCAGGGAAGAGGTGGGCGCCAGGCCTGCCCGCGGGCGGCACGGCGGTGGAAACGGGTGGTCAGGACGGACGCGCCAGGCCCAGGTGCTCGCGCAGCGTGCGGCCCTGGTACTCGGTGCGGAACAGGCCGCGCCGGCGCAGTTCGGGCAGCACCAGCTCGATGAAGTCGGTCAGGCCGCCGGGAAACCACGGCGCCATGATGTTGAAGCCGTCGGCCCCGCCTTCCTCGAACCACTGCTGCAGCTGGTCGGCGATGGTCTGCGGCGTGCCGATCACCTGCTGGTGGCCGCGCGCGCCGGCGATGCGCAGGTAGAGCTGCCGGATGCTCAGCCGGTCGCGCCGCGCCAGGTCCACCAGCAACTGCTGGCGGCTCTTCGGGCCGTTGGTCTCGGGCAGCGCGGGGATCGGGCCGTCCACGTCCAGGCCGCTGAGGTCGACGCCGCCGATCACCGTGGAGAGCAGGGCGACGCCCACCACCGGATCGACCAGCGACTGCAGCTGCTCGAACTTTTCTTCGGCCTCGGCCTGGGTGCGGCCCACCACCGGGAAGATGCCCGGCATGATCCGCACGTCCTCGGGCCGGCGCCCGTGGGCCGGCAGCCGGCCCTTGATGTCGGCGTAGAACGCGCGCGCTTCCTCGAAGGTCTGGTGCGCGACGAAGATGACCTCGGCCGTGCGCGCCGCCAGGTCGCGGCCGGCCTCGGAGGCGCCGGCCTGCACGACCACCGGCCGGCCCTGCGGCGAGCGATTCACGTTGAGCGGCCCGCGCACCTGGAAGTGTTCGCCGCGGTGATTCAACACGCGCAGCGTGTCGGTGTCGAGATAGATGCCGCTGCGCTTGTCGCGCGGGAAGCTGTCTTCCCGCCAGCTGTCCCACAGGCCCAGCACCACGTCGTGGAACTCGCGGGCGCGCGCGTAGCGCTCGGCGTGCTCGGGCAGGGAGTCGTGGTTGAAGTTCTGGGCCTCGGTCGAGCCGCTCGAGGTGACCAGGTTCCAGCCGGCGCGCCCGCCCGAGATCTGGTCGAGCGAGGCGAACTTGCGCGCCACGTTGTAGGGCTCGTGGAACGAGGTCGAGACGGTGGCGATCAGGCCGATGCGCTCGGTCACGGCGGCCAGCGCCGACAACAGGGTCACCGGCTCGAAGAAGTCGCTGCGCGCGGTGCGGCCCAGCGAGGGCAGATGGGTGCTGCGGATGCCCGAGGAGTCCGACAGAAAGATGGCGTCGAACTTGGCGGCCTCGGCCTGCCGGGCCAGGTCGACGTAATGGCGGAAGTTGCTGCCGGCGTCGGCCTGGGCCTCCGGATGGCGCCAGCCGGCGATGTGATGGCCGGTCTGCATCAGGAAGGCGCCCAGGCTGAATTGGCGTTGCGGTTGCGTCATGGGGAGTCCGAAAGGGGTGGGGTCAGCGCGCCGGGATCGGCACGGGCAGGCCGAGGTGCTGGCGCAGCGTGCTGCCCTCGTAGTCGCGCCGGAACAGGCCGCGGCGCTGGAGGATCGGCACCACGTGTTCGACGAACTCGATGAGGCCGCTGGGCAGCAGGCCCGGCATGAGGTTGAAGCCGTCGGCGGCGCCGCCGCGGAACCAGTGTTCGATATCGTCGGCCACCTGTTCCGGCGTGCCGACGATCTCGCGGTGGCCGCCGCCGCCGGCCATGTTCTGCAGCAGCTGGCGCAGCGTGTAGCCGTGTTCGCGCGAGCGCGCCAGGATCGCTCGGAAGAAGGTGTGGCCGCCGTTGCCGTTGTTGGGCAGCGGCAGGTCCTGTGGCAGCGGGCGGTCGAGATGCAGCAGCTCGGGCGGCACACCCAGCCGGCCGGCCAGGCGCCGCAGGCTGTGTTCCACCGGCACCAGCTCGATCAGCTCGCGGTGGCGCTGGCGCGCCTCGGCCTCGGTGCCGCCCAGGAAGACGCCCAGCCCGGGAAACACCTTCAGGCTGCCGGGGGCGCGGCCCAGGGCCTCGGCGCCCGCCTTGAGCTCGCGCGCATAGGCGACGGCCTCGTCGAACGATTGCGAGGCCGAGAACACCGCCTCCGCGTGGCGGGCGGCCAGCGCGCGGCCGTCCTGCGAGCCGCCGGCCTGCAGCAGCACCGGATGGCCCTGCGGCGAGCGCGGCTGGTTCAGCACGGCCTGCACGGAATAGAACTCGCCCTGGTGGCGCACCGGATGCAGCTTGTCCGTGTCGACGAACTGGCCGCTGGCGGCGTCGCCGACGATGGCGTCGTCGTCCCAGCTGTTCCAGAGATCCTTCACGATCTGGGTGAACTCGCCGGCGCGGCGGTAGCGCTCCGCGTGGTCGGGCACGGCGTCGCGGCCATAGGCCTTGGCCGACAGGCCGTCGGCGGTGGTGACCACGTTCCAGCCCGCGCGGCCGCCGCTCACGTGGTCGAGCGAGGCGAAGCGGCGCGCGATGTTGTAGGGCTCGTTGTAGCTGGTGGAGGCGGTGGCGATGAGCCCCAGGTTGCGGGTGGCGCCCGCCACGGCGGCCAGCACGACCGTGGGTTCGAGCGCCGTGACCGGGCCGGTCGCCAGGCCGTCGGTCGAGACCGAGTCGGCCAGGAAGATGGCGTCGAACTTGCCGGCTTCGGCCGCCTGCGCCACGCGGATGTAGTGCTGCACGTCGACGAAGCCGCGCGGGTCGTTTTCGGGCACGCGCCAGGCCGAGGGCACGAAGCCCTGCAGCCAGGCGTTGACGTTCAGATGCAGCTGTCGGGGAGGCTGTGCGCTCATCGGTTCACCTGGGGCGAGTGAGAAGAAGGCGCTCAGGGCACCAGGCGCTGCTGCACCGGCACGATGAAGCCCTTGTAGTTTTCGTTGATGTAGGCGGCCACCTTGTCGCCGGTGAGGTAGGTGACCAGCAGCTGGATGCGCGGGTCGCCCACCAGCTCGCGGCGCGTGGTCAGCACGTTGGCATAGGGGTTGCCCTGCTTGTCTTCGAGGGCGAGGGCCGAGGCGGGGTCGATGTCGTGGGTCAGGGCGATGTCGCCGTTGATGAACGAGGCCTCGACGTCGGGCAGCGACTTGGCGCGCAGGCGCGTCTCGGTGGGGATGAACTTGAACCTCTTCGGGTTCTCGACGATGCTTTTCTCGTCGATGGCCACCGCGGCCGCGGAGCCGTCGGAGCTGCCGTGGTTGAGCTTGATCAGGCCCGCGTTCTGCAGGATGAAGAGCGCGCGCGGCAGGTTGGTCTGCTCGTTCGGCACCAGAAACGATGCCCCTTCCGGGATGTCCTCGAGCGACTTGTACTTCGACGAGTACAGCCCGAACACATTCACCAGCAGCGTGGCCACGTTCACCAGCTTGTCGCGACCCTCGGGATGCGCCGCGATCCACGAGTTGAAGAAGGGCCGGTGCTGGATCAGGTTGGCATCGACGTCGCCCTTGAGCACGAGCTGGTTCGAGTCCAGGCCCTGGCTGCTTTCGATCACGCGCAGCTTCAGGCCGTTGCCGTTTTGGTCGGCGAGCTTCTGCACGTAGCGCAGCACGTCGCCCTGCGGCGTGGGCGTCACGTAGATCCTGAGCGGTTCGCTTGGGACCTTGGTGGTGGTGTCTTGCGCGGCCAGCGCGGGGGCGCCGATCAGGCCGAGCGAGACGGACAGGGCCGCGAGCAGGCGGTGTGCGGGGCGTTGCGGACGGGCGTGTTGCATGAGACTGCCTTCTGGGAGGAACGAGGGGAGGTTCAGCGCTTGTGCCGGCGCAGCCGGATCCACAGGTCGCCGCTGATCTGGATGGTCTGCACGATCAGCACCATCGCGACGACCGCGATCACGATGAGCTCGGTAAACCAGCGCTGGTAGCCGTAGTTCAGGGCGAAGTCGCCCACGCCGCCCGCGCCGATCGCGCCGGCCACCGCGGTGCCTTCCACCAGGCCCACCAGGATGATGGTGGCCGAGCCGATGATGCCGGACAGCGATTCGGGCAGCAGGATGCGGAAGATGAACTGCGGCGTGGTCACTCCGATCACCTTGGCCGCCTCGATGCGGCCCTGGTCGAGCTCGCGCAGATTGCTCTCGATCAGGCGCGAGAAGAAAGGCGTGAAGCCGATGGTGAGCGGCACCAGCGCGGCGGCCGGGCCGAGCGGCGTGCCCACGACGATGCGGGTCACGGGGATCAGGATCACGATCATGATGATGAACGGGATCGAGCGGCCCACGTTCACGATGGTGTTGACCGTGTGATAGATCGCGGCGTTGGGCTTCCAGGAGTTCGGCGCGGTGAGATACAGCACCAGCCCGATGGTGATGCCCAGGGTGATGACGAGCACGCCGGACAGGGCGGTCATGTAGAGCGTCTGGCCCAGGGCGTCCCAGAAGTCGGGAATGTATTGTTTCCAGTCGCGGTTCATCAGGCCACCTTGCCTAGCACGATGCTTTTTTCACGCAGGATCGACGACAGCGCCTCGCGCACCGAGGGCGCCTTGTCGCGCAGGTCGAAGTCCACCTTGAAACGGGCCGCGTCGATGCCGCCCAGTCGCTCCACGCCGCCCGACACCACGGCGGCGGTCACGTCGAGCCGGCGCGCCGCGTCGGAGAAGAAGGTGCTCTGGGCGCGCACGTCGGCCAGGATCAGGTCGTAACGGACCCAGCCCTGCTGCGGCGCGAAGCCGAGGTCGGGCGCGGGCAGCAGCTGGCGGCCCAGGTACGAGTCGGCGTCATGCAGCAGGTCGCGCACGTCGCCGGTTTCGCGGGCGCGGCCGTCCTGGATCAGCGTGACCGAGTCGGCCGCATAGCGCACCACGTCCCACGAATGGGTGATGAGCACGATGGTGAGATCGAGCTGTTGCTTCAGGCGCAGCAGCAGGTCGAGGATCACGGTCGTGGTCTCGGAGTCGAGCGCGCTGGTGGCCTCGTCGCACAGCAGTACTTCGGCGTCGGCCGACAGGGCCCGCGCGATGCCCACGCGCTGCTTCTGGCCGCCCGAAAGCTGCGAGGGATAGGCGCGCTCCTTGCCCTGCAGGCCGACCAGCTCGACCAGCTCCGCCGCCTTCTTCAGGCGGGCGGCGCGCGGCACCCCGCGCACGGCCAGCGGAAACGCGATGTTCTCCAGCACCGTCTGGCCATGGAACAGATTGAAGTGCTGGAAGATTGTGGCGACCTTGCTGAGGTAGTCGCGCTGCGCCGCGCCCTTGAGCCCGGCGAGCGGCGTATCGCGGAAGTGGATCGTGCCCTGCGTGGGCGACTCGAGCAGGTTGAGCAGACGCAGCAGCGTGCTCTTGCCGGCGCCCGAGGTGCCGACGATGCCGAAGAACGAGCGGGCCGGGATGGTGAGCGAGACATCCTTCAATGCGTGGATGGTGTCGCCGCCGCGCGAGTAGGTCTTGGAGACATGCTCCAGTCGGAACACGGCGCTCATCGGCTGCGGCCGGTGCCGTGCGCGTGGGCACCGGCGTGGGCACCGGCTCGGGCACCGGCGCGGGCACCGTGGAGGGCGGCGAGGAGGGCGGCGGGCGCGGGCCCTGCGGACTTCTGGCGGGGCGCTGTGCGCCGGGATTCGTGCATGTCGCGTCGGCGGGCCGGGCCCGGTCGGTGTATCGGGATTTCATTGTTCGACCGGCGGCCGCATGGCGCCAACAAAGGAATGCGCATATCCATATCGGCGCGGCGGTTTTATGGATATGCGGCGTGGGGTTGTTTGTTTATGGCGAGCGCGGGGCGCGCGCCGTGCAGCGCGGGCGGCCGCGGCGAGGGCGTGCGACGCGGGTGGACGCGCGAGCGCGGCAGGACGCGGACGGCGGACGCGAGGTGGCGGAGCGGTGGTGGAGCGGTGGCCGAGAGGTGGCCGAGACGGGGCCGCGATGTGGCCGCGATGCGGCCGAGACGTGGTCGGGATGGGTTCGGCGTGCAGCCCCTGCCGCGGCGTGCGCCGCCGCAGGGGCCCGGCCGGATCAGGCCGTGGCGGGCTGGCTGGCGCGGTCGAAGGCGCGCTGCAGCGCCAGCACGAACACCTCGAGCGGCTGCGCGCCGCTCACGACTTCGCCGCCGATGTCGAACAGCGGCACGCCGCGGATGCCGCGCGCCATGCCTTCGCGCTCGGCGGCGCGCACGGCGTCGCTGCCATCGTCGCCGGCCAGGTAAGCAAGCGCGGCGGCGCGGTCCAGCCCCGCCTGCGCGGCCAGGTCGGCCAGCGTGGCGGCGTCGCCCAGGTCACGTCCCTGCTCGAAGTAGGCGGCGAACAGCGCCTGCGCGAGCGCGGTGGCCACGCCCTCGCGCTGCGCCAGCTGCATCAGGCGATGCGCGGCAAAGGTGTTGGGCGTGCGCGTCATGGCGTCGTAGTCGAATGCGATGCCGTCGTCGCTGGCGGCCGCCATGACCTGCGCATCGAGCTGGCGGCTGCGCTCCCAGCTGCCGAACTTCTGCGTGCGGTAGGTGCGCCGCTCCACGCCTTCGGCCGGCATGCCGGGATTCAGCTCGAACGGCTTCCATTGCAGCGCGACCTCGGTACCGTCGGGCAGGTAGGCCAGCGCGCGCGCCAGCCGGCGCTCGCCGATGAAGCACCAGGGGCAGATGAAGTCGGAGGTGATGGCGATGTCGATGATCATGCGGGGCTCCGGAAAGCGCGGGAACATGCCGACATGATGCGCCAAAGCGCGGCGCCTGGCGACCGCCGTGCTCAGCGGGTGGCCGGCACGAAGCTGTCGACCAGCGTATCGATGGTGGCCTGGCGGATCTCGGCGGCAAGCGCCGGGTCGGTCACGCTGCGCGACAGGGTGAGGGCGCCCACCAGCGCCGACAGGCACGCCCAGGTGCGCTGGCGCCGCTGCGCGTCGGTGGCGCCGGGCATGAGCGTCTGCACGCGCGCCTCGAGATTGCACAGCCCCCGCTCGAACAGCGCCCGCGTGGCGGCGTCTTCGCGGCCGATGTCGCCGGCCAGCGCGGCCATGGTGCAGCCGGCGGCGCGCGCCGACTGATGGCGGTCGGACAGGTAGTTTTCGATGTAGCGCCGCAGCGAGGCCTCCTCGCCCGCGCCCGCCAGCTTTTCCCAGTTGGCGAGGTTCTGCGCCATGGCTTCGGACAGCGCGAGGCGAACCAGGTCCTGCTTCGATTCGAACTGGCCGTAGAAGCCGCCGCGCGTGAGGCCGGCCGATTGCATCAGCTCGTTCAGGCCCACGGCAGCGAAGCCGCGATCGCGGAACAGGCGCGCGGACTCCGCCACCACGCGTTCGCGATTGGCGGCCGCCTGGGCTCGGCTCACTTTCATGTCGCTGCTCCAAAAAGGGGTTGACACATTTTACATGATGCACGACATTTATAAATAGATGTCGATCGACATTTAAAAATCGTGCTCCACGCGGCGTTACCGGCGCCCGGAGCGTCACTCACGGATTTCCAGATGAATGCCTTTGCCGCCATCGCGCGCCGCCCCAGTGCCGCGCCGGGACCTGCCTGTCGTTTCGCCCTCGGGGTGGCCGCGTGAGCGGGGCCTCGCTGGGCATGCCGGCCGCCGCCGCACCGCGCGCGGCCTCGCCCTGGCCGGTGTTTGCCGTCACCAGCGTGGCGGTGTTCCTGGTGTCGCTCGACGGCACCATGCTGTACTCGATCTTCGAGGCGGTGTGGGCCGGCTTTGCCGGCGCCTCGGCCGCCGAGATGTCGTGGGTGTTGAACGCCTACACCATCGTGTTCGCCGCCATGCTGATTCCGGCGGGCGGCCTGGCCGATGCGTACGGCAAGCGCCGCGTCTTCGTGGGCGGCGTGATCCTGTTCTCGCTGGCCTCGGCGCTGTGCGGCCTGGCCGACAGCGTCAGTCTGCTGGTGGCCGCGCGCGCCCTGCAGGCCCTGGGCGCGGCGCTGCTCACGCCGGCCTCGCTGTCGATCGTGCTCGACGTCTTCCCGCGCGAGCGGCGTGCGCTGGCGGTGAGCGCGTGGGGCGCGGTCGGCGGCTTCGCGGCCGCGATCGGGCCCAGCCTGGGCTCCTACATCGAGCAGAGCATGGGCTGGCACTGGGCCTTTCTTATCAATGTGCCGGTGGCTGCGCTGGCGCTGCTGGCCGGCGCGCGGCGGCTGCCCGCGGCCAAGGCCAGCGGCCGACCGGCGCGGGTCGACCTGATCGGCATGGCGCTGTTGATGGTGGCCCTGGGCGCGCTGGCGCTGGCGATCGTGGACCTCGAAGGCCCGCAGGCCGGCGTGGCCCGTTTCGTGGGCACGCTGGCGGTCAGCATGGCGGCGCTGGCGGCGTTCGTGGCGTGGGCCCGCGTGGCGCCCGCGCCGCTGGTCGACCTGAACCTGTTCCGCATTCCCGGCTACAGCATCGTCAACCTCGCGACGCTGAGCTTCGGCGTGGCGTTCGCGATGATGTTCTTCACGTTCTTCTTTTTCATGGAGCACGTGTGGCACCTCGACCGGGTGAGCGCGGGCCTGGCCATCATGCCGGGGCCGCTCACCGTGGTGCCGGTCGCCATCGTGACGGGCCGGCTGGCCGGCCGGCTCGGCTACCGGCGCTTCCTGGTGGGCGGTTCCCTGGTCTATGCCGCGTCCGGGCTGTGGTTCCTGCTCGTGCCGGGCACCGAGCCGGCTTACCTCACGCACTGGCTGCCGGGGCTGTTTCTCAGCGGCATGGGCGTGGGGCTGGTGATGCCCTCGCTCTCGGGCGCGGCGGTCAGCCAGCTGCCGGCCGAGCGCTATGCCGTGGGCAGCGCGGTGAACCAGGCCACGCGCCAGATGGGCGCGGTGATCGGGGTGGCGCTCACGGTGCTGTTGCTCGGCCATGGCGCGCTCGCGCGCGCCGATTTCAACATCGTCTACGGCCTGCACGTGGTGCTGGCGCTGCTCACCGCCGCGCTCTGCCTGCGCGTGCGCAAGCCGCTGGCCGGCTGATCCGAAGGATTTCTCATGAACTACCGTTTGCTCGGCCAGACCGGCCTGAAGGTGTCGCAGATCGCGCTGGGCGCCGCCAACTTCGGCACCGGCTGGGGCCATGGCGCCAGCGAGGCCGACAGCCTGGCGATGCTCGACCACTACGCCGCGCAGGGCGGCAACTTCATCGACACGGCCGACATCTATCAGTTCGGCGAATCGGAGGCCATCGTGGGCCGCTGGCTCGCGGGGCGCCGCGACAGCGTCGTGCTGGCCACCAAGTTCAGCAACGGCGCGGCGCCGGACGCCGACCGCCTCGTCTTGGGCAACAGCCGCAAGGCCATGGTGAGCGCGCTCGAAGCCAGCCTCGAGCGGCTGGGCACCGATCATATCGACCTGTACTGGGTGCACCACCCGGACGGCGTCACCCCGAGCGAGGAGATCCTGCGCGGGCTGGAGGATCTGCGCCGCGCGGGCAAGATCCATTACGCCGGGCTGTCGAATTTCCCGGCCTGGCGCGCCGCGCATGCGGCCACGCTGGACCAGTGGCGCGGCGGTGGCGTGCTGGCGGCGCTGCAGTTCGAATACAGCCTGGTGCGGCGCGAGCCCGAGGCCGACCTGCTGCCGGCCGCTGCCGCCTTCGGGCTGGCGCCGGTGACCTGGTCGCCGCTCGGCGGCGGCCTGCTGACCGGCAAGTACCGCCGCGGCGAGACCGGCCGCGCCGAGGCGCTGGGTGGCAAGGTGTTCCAGGCGGAGAACTCGGCGCAGCGCAGCGCCGTGGTCGACACCGTGCTGGCGCTGGCGGCGGAAACCGGCGCCTCGGCCGATCAGGTCGCGCTCGCCTGGACGCTGGCGCGCGGCGTGATCCCGCTGATCGGCCCGCGCTCAATGGCCCAGCTGCAAAGCAATCTGGGCGCGGCGGCGCTGACGCTCGATGCCGCGCAGCGCGAACGGCTCGACGCGGCCAGCGCACCGGCCGCCGTGGCGGAACCGCCCGCGCAGGGCGCCGCGGCGCGCCATCCGGTCCAGCAGGCCGGCGCCGGCCCGGTGCGCTAGAGCGCGCGCCGCTCTGCCGCGGGCCGGCGGCGGGGCTGCATAGCTGCTATGCCGCACGGGGCATGGCGGCCCCCGGCCAATGCCCACTACCATGCCTGCACATAACAAACACAATGTGCGGAGACAGCATGAAATTCTTGCGAGCATTGGCCCTGTCGGGCCTGTGCCTCGGGTTGCCCGTGGGCGCCTGGGCGGGGGCCTACCCGGAACGGCCGGTGAAGCTCATCGTGCCGTTCCCGGCCGGCGGCGCCACCGATCTGATGGCCCGTGCGCTGGCCCAGGACCTGGGCGCGCGGCTGGGGCAGACGGTGGTGGTCGAGAACCGCGGCGGCGCGGGCGGCGCGATCGGCGCGGAAGCCGTGGCCAACGCCGCGCCCGACGGCTACACGCTGCTGTACTCGACGATGGGCATCCTCACGATCAACCCGTCGCTCTACGCCAATCTGCGCTACGACCCGCAGAAGAGCTTCGCGCCGGTGTCCATCACCAACCTGACCTCGAATCTGCTGGTGGTGTCCAAGGACCTGCCGGTGAACTCGGTGGCCGAACTGGCCGACTACGCCCGCGCGCATCCCGGCGAACTCACCTTCAGCTCGTCGGGCAACGGCACCACCAGCCATCTGGCGGGCGAGCTGTTCGGCGCGACCGCGGGCGTGAAGTTGCGCCACATTCCCTACAAGGGCACTTCCGGCGCGATCAACGACTTCATGGCGGGGCGCATCTCGATGATGATCGACACCTCGTCGAACTTCATCGAGCCGGTCCAGGCCGGCCGCATCAAGGCGCTGGGCGTGACCAAGCGCGGCCGGCTCGCGGCGCTGCCGCAGGTGCCGTCGATCTCGGAGGCGCCGGGCTTCGAGAACTACGAGGTGAGCCTGTGGTCGGGCGTGCTGGCGCCGGCCAACACGCCCCGACCCATCATCGACAAGCTCAACGCCGATCTCGAGGCCGTGATGAAGGCCCCGGCCATGGTGCAGCGCATGGCGAGCTACGGCATCGAAACCACCCACAGCACGCCCGAGGCCTTCGCCGAGCGCATCCGCCAGGACACGCAGAAGTGGGCGCAGGTGGTGCGTGCCTCCGGCGCGAAGGCCGACTGAGCCCGGGAGCCATGCACATGTCGATACGCAGATCGTTGCTCAAGCGGGTGGGCGCGCTGGCCGCCGCGGCCGCCGTGCCGGCCGGCCCGGCGCTGGCGGGCGCCTATCCCGAACGGCCGGTGACGCTGGTCAATCCCTACGCGGCGGGCGGCCCCGCCGACCTGGTGGCGCGCAGCCTGGCGCGCGGCCTGGAGGCGCGGCTCGGCCAGCCCGTGATCGTGGAAAACAAGCCGGGCGGCGGCGCCTCCATCGGCACCGGCTTCGTGGCCCGCGCCAAGCCCGACGGCTACACGCTGCTGCTGGGCACCTCGGCCGGCCACGTGGTGACGCCGCTGATGCAGAAGACGCCGTACGACGGGGTGGGCGGCTTTGCCTTCGCCGCGATCGTCGCGGTGCAGCCCATCATGCTGGCGGTCAATCCCGAGCGCGGCATCAAGACCGTCGCGCAGCTGCTGGACCGGGCGCGCGCCGAGCCGGGCAAACTCAGCTACGGCTCGGCCGGCGTGGGCGGGGCGACCCACCTGGGCGCGGAGCAGTTCCAGCAGGCCGCGCACATCTCGCTCAACCACATTCCGTACGCCGGCGCGGCGCCGGCAGTGAACGACGCGGTGGGCGGCCAGGTCGATCTGGTGATGCTGAACCTCTCCGCCATCCTGCCCTTCATCAAGCAAGGCCGGCTGCTGCCGCTCGGCTATGCCGCCGAGCAGCGCTCGCCGCTGCTGCCCGACGTGCCGACGCTGGCCGAGGCCGGCGTGCCGGGCGCGCAGGCCGCCACCTGGTACAGCCTGGCTGCGCCGGCCGGCACGCCGGCGCCCATCGTGCAGCAGCTCAGCGACGCCGTGCGCGCGCTGAACCAGGAGCCCGACTACCGCGACCTGCTCACGCAGCAAGGGATCAGCCTGATGGCGCTCACGCCCGCGCAGGCGCAGGCTTACGTCGAGCAGGACCGCGTGGAAATGCGGGCGCTGCTGGGCCGGCTCGATCTGCTGGCCAAATGAACGGACTCCCCCACGCATGAATTTCGATTTCAGCCAGCTGGCCTCGGCCGACGCCTTCAAACTGCTGTCCAGCGTGGTGGTGCCGCGGCCGATCGCCTGGGTGGTGAGCCAGTCGCGCGCGGGCCGCAACAACGCCGCGCCGTTCTCGTTCTTCAACGTGGTGAGCAGCGACCCGCCCATCATCGCGCTGGGCATCGGGCCGCGCGGCGGCGAGTTCAAGGACTCCGCGCGCAACATCCTCGACACCGGCGAGTTCGTGGTCAACGTGGTCACCGATGCGCTGGCGCAGGCGATGAACCGCACCAGCCTGGACTACCTCGCCGAGGTCGACGAGCTCGCCATGGCCGGCCTGGAGACGGCGGCCTCGCTGCGGGTGGCGCCGCCGCGCATCGCGCAAAGCCCGGCCGCGCTCGAATGCCGCGTGTGGCAGGTGCTGGAGGCCGCGCCGCAGCGGGTCATCGTGCTGGCGCGCGTGGTGGCCATGTACCTGCGCGACGACGCGCTGCTGGATGCGCAGCGCTATCACGTCGACACGCCGGCCCTGGGCCTGGTCGGGCGCATGCATGGCGCCGGCTGGTACGTGCACACCGGCGGCCTGTTCCAGATGCGCGCGCCCGACGCCGCCAATGATCCCGCCGTGCGCCCCGCGCAGGGCCACTGATTCCCGGAAGGAGACAGACATGAAGTTGCATTGGTCGCCGCGCTCGCCGTTCGTGCGCAAGGTGATGATCGTGATCCACGAGGGCGGTCTCGAAGACCGGGTGACGCTGGTGCGCACGCCGGTGGCGATGGACAAGCCCAATCTCGATCTGGTGCGCGACAATCCCCTCATCAAGCTGCCGACGCTGGTGCTGGACGACGGCACGGCGCTGTACGACTCGCGCGTGATCTGCGCCTACCTCGATGCGCAGGCCGGCACCGGGCTGCTGCCCGCCGAGCCGCGCGCGCACTGGCTGGCGCAGCGGCGGGAGGCGCTGGGCGACGGCCTGCTCGACGTGTTGCTGCTGTACCGCCAGGAGCGCAACAAGCCCGCCGAGCGCCAGACGCCCGCGTGGCTGGCCGCGTTCGCGCTCAAGGTGGAGGCCGCGCTGGACGTGCTCGACCGCGAGGCGGGCGCGCTCGCCGACACACCGTTCGACCTGGGCCTCATCGCCATCGGCTGCGCGCTGTCGTATCTGGACTATCGTTTCGCCGACCTGCCGTGGCGCGAGGGCCGCCCGGCCCTGGCGGCCTGGCACGCCGCGTTCGGCACGCGGCCCTCCGTGGCGCGCAGTCTGCCCGACGACGCCGCCGCCTGACCCTCTCCCGCAGCCTCAAGGATTCCGCATGAGCCGTATTCCCCTGCCCACGCCCGACGCCATGAGCGACGCGCAACGGCGTGTCCACGACAACATCGTTTCGGGCCCGCGCGGCCGGCTGGTCGGCCCGCTGCGCGCCGCCCTGCACAACCCCGAGCTGGCCGAACGCTGGCAGGCGCTGGGCGCGCTGCTGCGCTTCGGCACCAGCCTGGCGCCGCGCATCAGCGAGATCGCCATCCTGGTGACGGCGCGGCGCTGGAACAGCCAGATCGAGTGGCACATCCACGCGCAGGCCGCCGCCGCGGCCGGCGTGGGCGAGGCGGTGCTGGCCGCCATCAAGGCGCGCGCAGAGCCGCCGTTCGAGACCGCCGCCGACGCGCTCGCCTACGAGTATGCGCGCCAGCTCCAGGAAACCGGCCAGGTGCCCGCGGCCCTGCATGCGCAGGCGGTGCAGACCTGGGGCGTGGCCGGCGTGGTCGAACTCATCGCCGTGATCGGCTACTACACCATGGTGTCGATGACGCTGAACGCGCACGAGATTCCGATGCCCGACGACGCGGCCGCGCCGCTCGACGTGCCCGAGGCCGGCGGCCTGCCGGCCCTGAGCCGGCTGGCGCCGAAGGCGGTGCCATGAGCGCCGCGTATGTGCCCGACCAGATCGAGCAGCCGCGCATGCCGGTGGCGCCGCGCCACGTGCTGCCGCCGCTGGCGTGCGATGGCCATTGCCATGTGTTCGGCCCCTACGACCGCTTTCCGCTGCGGCATGCCTCGACCTATGCCGCGCCCGACGCACCCGCGCCGCGCCATCTGCGGATGCTGGACACCCTGGGCGCGCAGCGCGGCGTCCTGATCCAGCCCGCGCCGTACGGCACCGACGCCGCCGCGCTGCTCGATGCGCTGGCGCAGGGCGCGGGAAGGCTGCGCGGCGTGGCGGTGGCCGAGCCCGACATCAGCGATGCGGCGCTGGCGGCGCTCTACGAGGGCGGCGTGCGCGCGCTGCGTTTCGTCGAGGCGCGCGACCCCGCGGGCCGGCTGTTTCCGGGCGCGGTCGGCTTCGGCCAGCTGCCCGCGCTGGCGCCGCGCCTGAAGGCCCACGGGTTGCATGCGCAACTATGGGCGCCGTACGATGTCTATCGCGACCATCTGCCGGCGCTGGCCAGACTGGACCTGCCGCTGGTGATCGACCACCTCGGCAGCCTGGCGCCGGCGCGTGGCCCGGGCGACGAGATCTTCCAGCTCATGCACGGGTTGCTGGCCGAGGGCCGCATCTGGATGAAGCTGACCGTGTGCCGTGTCGGCCAGGCGCCCGATTACGCCGATGCGCGCTTTCTGCACGACGCGTTCGTGGCGGCCAATCCGGACCAGCTGTTGTGGGGCTCCGACTGGCCGTTCGTGCGCATGGGCGAACGCGCGCCCGCGGCCGACGCGCTGGTCGACCTGGCCTGGGACTGGCTCGGCGACGACACGCTGCGCGCCAAGGTCTGGGTGGAGAATCCGGCGCGCCTCTACGGCTTCTGAGCCGGGCAGGCGAGCGGCCTCAGGGGCTGACGTGCCAGACGCCTTCGCCGGCGATCTCGCGCGCCAGCGCCTCGATCTGGCCCGCCACCTCCATCACCGTGCGGCCCGGGCCCTTGGCCCGCGCGAACGCCATCGAAATGATGCGGCCCATCGCGGGGTTTCGCAGCGCGGCCACGCTGAGCTTGCCTTCCTCCACCTCCTGCCACACCGCGTGCAGCGGCAGCACCGTGTACATGCTTTCGTGCTGCACGATGGACTTCATCAGCGGCAGCGAGTCGGCCTCGATCAGCGGCGCGATGGTGATCTTGCGCGCCCGCGCCAGGCCGTCGAGCGCGTTGCGCAGGCCGTTGGGCGCGCCTGGCAGGATGAAGGGCAGGCCGTCGAGCGCCTCGAAGTCGACCACGCCGGCCTGCGTGCGCGGATCGCCCGCGCGGCCTACCAGATACGAGTCCACGTAGGCCAGCGAGGTTTCGCCGGGCGGGCACTTCTCGCCGTAGCGGTACAGGATCGCGATGTCGACGCGGCTGTCCGTGAGCCATTCCTCGATCTGGCCGCTCGAGCCCTCGAGGATCTTGAGGTGCACCTTGGGAAACTGCTTGCGCAGGCGCGAGAAGAGACGGCGGATCATGGGATGCGCCGTGGAGGGCAGCAGGCCGAGCGTGACCTCGCCGGCCGGCTCGCGCGCCTGCCCGTTGACCTCGAGCTCGAGGCGCTCGGCGTTGTCGAGCAGGGTCTGCACCAGCGGCAGCAGCCGTGCGCCCACCTCGGAGAGGTGCACGCCGCGGCCGGTGCGGTTGAACAGCCGGGCGTTGCATTCGCGTTCGAGCGCGTTGATGCGGCGGCTCAGCACCGACTGATCCTGGTCCAGGTGCAGGGCGGCGCGGGTGATGCTGCCCAGCTCGGCAATGGCGACGAAGGCGCGCCACTTGTGCAGGTCGGCGGTCAGGTCGAGGCTGGGCCCCGTGGCTTTGGCGGAAGGCATGAGGCGTGCAGGCGGGTGAAGGGCGGGGTCACTATACGGCAAGCCGGCCGAAGCCGGCATTGCCGTTTTCACTGCAGCCCGAGCTTGCCGCGCCGGATCACTTCGCCCCATTTCTTCGACTCCGCCTCCATCAGCTTGCGGTAGGCGTCGGGCGTGGTCGCCTGCGGCACGGCGCCCTGGTCGATCATCTTCTGGCGCAGTTCCGGATCCTGCAGCGACTTGGCGATGGCCTGCGCCATCTTGTCCACGATCGCGGCCGGCGTGCCGGTGGGCGCGATCACGCCGTAGTTCGACTCCACCTGCACGGCCGGAAAACCCAGCTCGCGCGTGGTGGGCACGTCGGGCAGGCCCTCGAAGCGGCTGTCGCTGCCCACCGCCAGCGGGCGCAGCTTGCCGGCCTTGATGAAGCCCAGCGCCGCCGACGCATCGCCGGGGAACATCTGGATCTCGTTGGCCATGAGCGCGGTCAGCGCCGGCGACGCGCCCTTGTAGGGCACGTGCATGATGTCGATCCGGGTCTCCTGCTTGAGCAGCTCGCCGGCCAGGTGCGGCGTGGTGACGTTGCCGGCCGAACCGAAGTTGTACTTGCCGGGATTCTTGCGCGCGCTCTCGATGAATTCCTTGAGCGTGTGGTCGGGCATGGCGGGATTCACCATGAACACCATCGGAATCTTCGCCACCAGCGACACGTACTGGATCTTGTCCACCTCGTACGGGGTCTTCATCACGTGCGGCAGGCCGGAAATCGCGCCGGGCACGCCGAAGCCGAACGTGCTCCCGTCCGGCGTGGCGCGCACGGTGGCGTCCACGCCGATGGTGCCGGAGGCGCCGGCGCGGTTTTCCACCACGATGGTCTGGCCCAGCTCGCGGCCGAGCGTGGGCGCGAGCAGGCGCGCCAGATTGTCGACCGAGCCGCCGGGCGGGTAGGGCACGATCATGCGGATGGTCTGGTTGGGCCAATCGGCCGCCTGTGCCGGCGCGGCGCCGGCCAGGGCAAACAGGGCTGCGCAGATGAAGGTGGTTTTTTTCATTGTGGGATGTCTCCTCGTTGTGTCGCGCGGTCAGGCGCCCTGCAGGCCGAGCACCTGCTTGGCGTAGACGTTGCGCTGGATTTCGTTGGTGCCGCTGAAGATGGTGGCGGCCAGGGCATTGATGAAGGGCGCCTGCGGATGCACGCGGCCCAGGTCGGCCGACAGCGCGCCGCCGCCGTCCTCGTCGCAGGCCTGGATCAGCAGCGCGCCGAGCCGCTCGTGGGTCTCGCTGGCCCAGATCTTGAGCAGCGACAGTTCCGGCGGCAGCAGGCGGCCCGAGCGCGCCATGTCGGCGAACACCTCGTACATCGCCACCAGGTCGGCGCTGTCCATGCGCAGCTCGGTGAGCCGGTCGACGAAGGCGGCGTCGTCGAGCAGGCCGCGCTGGCGCGCCACCGCATGGATCTGCCCGAGCGCGTGGTTGGCGTGCTTGGGGCTGCCCGAGAACAACCGCTCGAAGCCCAGCAGGGCCTTGGCGATGGTCCAGCCCGCGTTGAGTTCGCCCACCAGATTGGCGCGCGGCACGCGCACCTGGTCGAAGAACACTTCGCAGAACTCCTCGTGGCCGGACAGCGTGCGGATCGGCCGGCGGCTCACGCCGGGGCTGCGCAGGTCCACCAGCAGGAAGCTGATGCCCGCCTGCTTCTTCACCGTCTTGTCGGTGCGCACCAGCATGAACATGTGCGTGGCGTCCTGCGCCAGCGTCGACCAGGTCTTCTGGCCGGTCACCACCAGCGCGTCGCCATCGGCCACCGCCTCGCAACGCAGCGCCGCGAGATCCGAGCCGGCGTCGGGCTCGGAGTAGCCTTGCGCCCACACATCCTCGCCCGACAGGATGCCGGGCAAAAAGCGCGCGCGCTGCGCCTCGGTGCCGTAGCGCAGCAGGATGGGCCCCAGCATCACCAGGCCCTGGTCGGGCGCGCGCGCCACGCCGTAGCGCTCGGCCTCCTCGATGTAGGCGATCAGGCGCGCCGGCGACAAGCCCATGCCGCCGTGCTCGCGCGGCCAGGAGGGCGCGATCCAGCCCTGGCGCGACAGCGTGAAGTACCACGGCTTGATCTCGTCCCAGTGCAGGCGCCAGTGCGCGTGGCGCAGGGCTTCGGGATAGTGGGCGCGGAAAAAACGTTGCAGCATGGCGCGGAACGCGGGCTCCGGCATGGCGTTCCAGTCGGCGTCGCGCGGAAAGGCGACGGCGGTGGCGGCGTCCGGCGCCGCGTCGTCGGCATCGTGTGCGCTGGCCGGTTCGGGCGCGAGCGCGGCAAAGCGGCGGCGGTGCGCGGTGGCGTTGCCGAGCCAGGCCGCGTGATGCAGCGCGGCGCGGAAGTAGAGGCTGACGTCGCACTCGTCGGTGTAGCCGATCGCCCCGTGCAGCTGGATGGCGAGGCGGGCCGCGCCCACGGCGGCCTGGGCCGCGCGCGCCTTGACCCGGCTGGCATCGAGCCGGCTGGCGGGCGAGGGCAGGGCGTCGGGCAGCGCGTTGAGGGCGCCCTGCAGGCCGTTGGCGGCGAGCTCCACCTGCATCACCGCGTCGACCAGACGGTGTTGCAGGGCCTGGAAGGAGGCGAGCGCGCGGCCGAACTGCTGGCGCGTGTTCAGGTATTGCACCGTGTCGGCCAGCACCTGGCGCGCGCCGCCCACGAGCTCGGCGGCCTGCATCAGCCGCGCCAGATCGAGCGCGGCATCGAGCGCGTCGAGCACGCCCTGGCGCGCCAGCAGCTGGCGCGGCGCCACTTGTTCCAGCCGCAGATGGCAGGCGGCGCTGCCGTCGGCCCGGGGGCGCGCGGTCAGGTGCAGGCCGGGGGCGTCGGCATCGACGTAGTACAGCGCGGGTCCGTACTCGCTGTCGGCGGAGACGAGCCAGCCGTCCACGCCCGCGCCGGGCACGACGTGGCGCTTTTCGCCGTTCAGCAGCCAGGCCGCGTCGCGCGGCGTGGCGCTCACGCCGAAGGCGCCGGCGGCCTCGCCCGCCTCGAGTTGGCCGTCGGCTTCCTGCCAGGCCAGCCCCACGATGCGGCTGCCCGCGCAGATCTCGTCCAGCAAGGCTTGGCGCGCGGCGGCGCCGGTGTCGTCGCGCAACTGCGCCAGCACGGCGGCGGGCAGCACGCCGGCGGCGAGCAGGGGTTCGGGCAGCTGCGCGCGGCCGGCTTCCTCCATCACGGCGGCGAGCGCGTGCCAGCCCAGGCCCAGGCCGCCCTGCGTCTCGGGCACGGCCATGGCGAGCCAGCCCATCTCGGCGATCTCCTGCCACACGTCGCGGTCGGGCGCGGCATCGGTGCGCTTGCGCTGGCGGTGGTCGCGCCGGCGCAGGAAGTCGCGCGCGCTGTCGCGCACCGCGTCGAGCATGTCGGTATCGCTCACAGGATGCCCTCCGCGTGCAGCCGCTCGATGTCCTGCGGCGTCAAACCGAGCTCGTCGGCCAGGATGGCCGCGGTGTGTTCGCCGAGCAGCGGCGGCGCCAGGCCCGCACCGATGGGCGTGGCGGAGAAGTGGATGGGATTGCGGATCACCGGCATCTCGCCGAGCTGCGGGTGGGTCACGCTGGCGAGCAGGCCGCGGTGCTGCACCTGCGGATCGGCGAAGACCTGCGGCAGCGTGTAGATCGGGCCGCAGGGCACCTTGGCCGCTTCGAGCGCGGCATGCCACTGCGCCACGCTGCGGCTGCGCATCACCGGCTCCAGCTCGGCGCCGAGCGCGGCCTGGGCCGCGGCGCGCAGCGGATTGGTGAGGTAGCGCGGATCCTCCGCCAGCGCCGGCAGGCCGAGCACCTGGCAGAAGGCGCGGAACTGCGCGTCGTTGCCCACCGCCACCATCAGGTGGCCGTCGGCGCAGGCAAAGGCGCGGAACGGCGCGGTGATCTGCGAGGCCGAGCCGGTGCGCGCGGGCTGCTGGCTGCTGGCGAGATAGTTCATGCCGATGTGCGACATGGCGGCGATCTGCGCATCGAGCAGCGCCAGGTCGATGTGCTGGCCCTGGCCGCTGACCTGGTCGCGATGGCGCAGCGCGGCCAGGATCGCGCACACGGCATAGAACCCGGCGGTCAGGTCGGACACGGAATAGCCGGCCTTCACCGGCCCGGCGCCGGGCTCGCCGTCGGGCAGGCCGGTCACGCTCATCAGGCCGCTCATCGACTGGAAGATCGGGTCGTAGCCGGGCAGGTGGCTGTAGGGGCCGTCCTGGCCGAAGCCGGTGATCGAGCAGTACACCAGGCGCGGGTTCACGGCCGAGAGCGCGGCGTAGTCGAGGCCGTAGCGGCGCAGGTCGCCCGCCTTGAAGTTCTCGATCACGATGTCGGCGCGCGCGGCGAGCCGGCGCACCAGGTCCTGGCCTTCGGGCCGCGCGATGTCCAGCGTCAGCGAGCGCTTGCCGCGATTCATCGCCACGAACGACGAGGTCTGGCCGCTCGGCCGGCCGGCGCCGTCGGCCATGGGATAGCCCTGGTGGCGCACGTCATCGCCCCGGCCCGGCCGCTCCACCTTGATCACGTCGGCACCGAAATCGGCCAGCATCTGCGCCGCCCATGGCCCCGAGAATACGCGGCTCAGGTCCAGTACCTTCACGCCCTCGAGCGCTCCCGTCATGATGTCTCCTTATCGTTGTGAGCCCTGCCGCGCTGCCGGCGGCTTGGGGCGATATCAGCGGCCGCGGAACACGGGCGGGCGCTTGTCGAGAAAGGCCTGGCGCGCCTCCTGCGCGTCCTCGGTCCTGGCGATGGCGGCGGTCATGTCCTGCTCGTAGCGGTAGCCGTCGCGCAGGCTCATGTCTTCGATGGCATTGAGGGTCTGCTTGGCCAGCGCGCTGGCCAGCGGGCTCTTGGACGCCAGCTCGTGGGCCAGCGTCAGCGCGGCGTCCATGAGCCGTTCCGGCTCGACCGAGGCTTCCACCACGCCCAGCCGGTAGAGCTCGTCGCCATCGACGCGCAGGCCGGTGAGCATCATGCGGCGCAGCCGCGAATGGCCGAACAGCCGCATGCCGTGGCGGCCGCCGCCGAGCAGGCCCACGTTGATCTCGGGCAGGCCGACCGAGGCGTCGCGCGCGGCCACCAGGATGTCGCAGGAGGCCATCAGCGCCATGCCCGCGCCGAGCGCCGCGCCATTGATGGCGCCGACCACGGGCTTGGCGCACTCGCGGATCGCGTGGAAGCATTCGCGCGTGCGGCGCGAGTGCTGCGGCAGGTCGCCGGGGCCCTTGATCGTGGTGGCGCGGCTCTTGAGGTCGGCGCCGGCGCAGAAGTTGCGCCCCTGGCCCGACAGCACCACGGCGCGCACCTCGGGCGTTTCGGAGATGCGGTCGAGCACCCAGCTCAGCTCCAGCATCATCTCGGTGGAGAGGGCATTGACGGGCGGGTTGGCGAGCAGGATCACGGCCACGCCCTGGTCCAGGCGCACGTCGAGCGCGGTGTAGGGGCCGGTGAGGGCTTCGGGAAACGTCATGGCGATCTCCGGATCAGATGATGTTGCGGCGGCGGTAGTCGCCGATCTGCTCGGCCGACAGGCCCAGGCTCGCGAGCACTTCTTCGGTGTGCTGGCCCAGCACGGGCGGCGCGCGGTCGACCCGCAGCGTGGCCTCGCCGAAGCGCAGCGGATTCATGACCTGCGGCACCTCGCCGGCCACCGGGTGCGGCAGGTGGCGCAGCATGCCGCGATGGCGCACCTGCGGATCCTCGAACACCTCGTCGACCGCGTTGATCGAGCCGGCCGGCACGCCGGCCTCCTTCAGGCGGGCGAGCCAGTGGGCCCGGGGCTGCGCCGCGAAGACGGCGTCCAGGATCGGGTCGAGCTCGGCCTGGTTGCGCACGCGCTTGCCGTTGGTCGCGTAGGCCGGGTCGGTGGCCAGCTCGGGGCGGCCGATCACCTCGCACAGCGTGGCGAACTGGCCGTCGTTGCCGACCACCAGCACGATGTCGCCGTCGGCGCAGTGGAAGGTGCGCTGCGGCTGGATGTTGGGGTGGGCCGTGCCGGTGCGGCGCGGCACGCGCTTGCCGAGCAGGAAGTTCATCGCCTGGTTCGCCAGCAGGCCGACCTGCACGTCGAGCATGGCCACGTCCACGTACTCGCCTCGCCCGGTCTGCGTGCGGCGCAGCAGCGCGGCCACGATGCCCAGCGCGGCGTAGACGCCGGTGCTGAGGTCGACGATGGGCACGCCGACCTTCTGCGGGCCGCCGCCGGGCCGGTCGTCGCGCTCGCCGGTCACGCTCATCAGGCCGCCCATGGCCTGGATCAGGAAGTCATAGGCCGGTTCGGCCGCGCGCGGACCGGTCTGGCCGAAGCCCGTGACCGAGCAATACACCAGGCGCGGGTTGATGCGCGACAGCGTGGCGTAGTCCAGCCCGAGCCGCGCCAGGGTGCCGACCTTGTAGTTCTCGACCACCACGTCGACCTCGGCGCACAGCGACTTGACCAGGGCCTGGCCCTCGGGGCTCTGCAGGTCCAGCGTGATCGAGCGCTTGCCGCGGTTGGTGGCCACGAAATAGGCGCCGTCCTCGGTGTCCTCGCCGGCCGCGTTCTTCAGGAAGGGCGGGCCCCAGGCGCGGGTATCGTCGCCGCGACCCGGGCGTTCCACCTTGATGACGTCGGCGCCCAGGTCGGCGAGGATCTGCGTGGCCCAGGGGCCCGCGAGCACCCGGCTCAGGTCCAACACTTTGGTATCTGACAACAGCGGCTGCAACGCCTTCTCCTCGTGATTGCAGGGATGGCGTCAGTCTAGGAATTCCGCGCGGCCGATGGACCGGCTGCGCGTGCATAGCTGTTATGCCGGGCGCGGCGGACGCTGCCGGAACGGCGCGCCGGCTTGGGCGGCGCGGCAGGCGGAGTTGGGCCACATCTTCGACCCGCTCAACGCCGGGTCGGTCGGCGTGGTCGAGCGCCGCGGCCTGCGCCGCGAGGCCCATCTGATCGAGAACGATCGCAATGGCGACGCGTGGGGCGACGAACGCATATCCGTGGTGCTGGCGCGCGCATGGCGTGCGCGGGGCTCGCTGCGCGCGCAACCGTTGCCTTGCGCGTGAGCGCGCGGCCGTGCACCCGGCACCTCAGAACCGCAGATACCAATACAGCGCCACCTCGTCCGTGTCGGGGTGCAGTGCGCTGTAGAGGAAGCGGTCGCTGCCGCCGAGCATGAAGCCCTGGCGCGCATAGAAGCGGCAGGCGGCGACGTTGTTGGATTGGGTCTCGAGCCGCAGGCCGGCGAGCTGGCGGCCGCGCGCCCAGTCGGCGGCCACGTCCATCAGCGCGGCGGCGGCGCCCTGGCGCCGGTGCGTCGCGTCGACGGCGAGGTCGTCGATGCTGGCATAGCCGTTCCAGGCACACGACAGCAGCACATAGCCGAAGGGCTGGCGCGCGGCCCGTTCGATCACGAGCACGTCGGCATCCGGATCGTGCAGCGCGTCGGTGAGGGCATGGGCATCGAAGGTGTAGGCCTTGCGGCGCGGCGGCACGGCCACGCCTTCGAGCGTGGGCACGGGCACATCGAAGGGCCCGGGCAGCACGGCGTCGATCTGGAACGCGAAATCCCGGGCTTGCAGCGCGGCGATATCGGCAGGCTGGGCGAAGCGGATGGTATGCGTCATGATGGGGTGGGCCGGCGATGTGCGCCGGTCCCACTTCATCATACGGAAACCGGGCGGTCGCCGTCGACCAATTGATCGAACAATTCTTCGCCGCCCATCTGGCCGCCCTTGAGCATGAGCTCGATGCCGTGGGTGGCGGGGTCGTCGCTGTGCCCGATGCTGACCGCCACGCCCGGCGCCAGCACCGAATGGAATGACAGGCCCCACAGGCCCAGCGCCAGGACGGCCTGGCTCGAGGTGTCGCCGCCGGCCACGCCGATCCGGGTCAGGCGATGCCCGGCCGCCGCGCAATCGCGCACGATCGCCGCCAGCAGGCGGCCGGTGGCCTCGGCGGCCGCCGCGGTCTGCGCGGCCGTGGGCGGCTCGGCGGGGGGCAGGGTATGCACCAGCAGGTGCCGCCCGCCGGCAAGCGCCGCCACCGCGTCGCGTGCACGATTCCGTGCATAGCCGGGCTCGCCATCCAGACGCACGGTATCGACAGCCAGCCGCTGATAGTTGCGCGCCGCATCGATCTGGCGCGCGGTGACGGGCGACAGGCTGCCCGCCAGCAGCAGCACGGGCGCTCGGGCCGGCGCGAGCCGGGCCTGTTGCGCGAGCGGCCGCGGCGCGTCGTCGATCAATGCCGCATCGGCGGCCACCGCTCGCGCCAGGGCCTGTTGCACGCTGCTGGCGCCCACGGCGAGCAGCGGCGCCTGCGCCGCCGCGCGCCACATCAGCCGGCCCAGCGGTGCGAGATGGCGCTCTTCCGTCACGTCGAGCAGCAGCGGGCCGCGGGTGTCGCGCAGCAGGGGCGCGATCCAGGCGTCGAGGGCGGCGGCGTCGTCCTGCGCGGGATAGGCCACGTGCGGCAGCGACTGCACCCCGTCCAGGCCCTGCGCGGCCAGGTGGCGGCGCAGGTCGGCCTCGTGCATGGGCGTCACCGGATGACGGCTCATCACCGGATGGCGGTCGATGCGATGGATCTCGGGCGCGGCGCCGGCCCGCGCGAACAGCTGCGCGAAGCTGCAATAGCGCCCGATGCTGGGCTGGCCGCCCACGATGGGCACGAGCGGGTGCGGCGCATACTGGCGCAACACCTGCACCGCCTGGCCGATGCTGCCGACGTGCGGCGCGCTGTCGAAGGTGGAACAGCACTTGTAGTGCAGGATGCGGGCGCCCGTCCCGGCCAGGAAGTGGCCGGCCGCATGCAGCTCCTTCGCCATGCGCTCGGGCGCCATGCCGCGCGCCGCGCCCGCGATGCCGATGGCATCCAGCGGCCCGGCGGCCGCGAGGCGGGCCGGCGTGGGCACCGCCAGGAACAGCAGGCTGCGCCAGCCGGCGCGCGCCACTTCCGCCAGCGTGTCGGTGGCGCCGGTGAAGTCATCGCCGTACCACGCCAGCCGCGGCGCAACGCTCATGCCGCGGCTCCGAAGTGGGCCAGGGCGCGCGCGAGCGCGGGCGCGTCGGCGGCGTGCTGTTCGAGCGTGCGGCCGGCGCGCACCGCCTGCCACGCATCGCGAATGCTCTGCACGCCGGCGGCCGGGCCGTCGGGATGCGCCAGGATGCCGCCGCCCGACATGAACATCAGGTCGTCGGTGTGCAGCGCGTTCCAGGTGGCGGGCACGGTGCCGGCCCACTGGCCCGACGAGAAGGCCGGCATCACGGCGTCGTCCAGGCCCGGCGCGAGCGGCGCCAGACAGTCGCGCGCCGACTCGACCACTTCTTCGTCGGTCTGCGAAAACTTGCCCTGCAGCCCATGCACGTGCATGTGATCCACGCCGGCCAGGCGCCACAGCGTCTGGTAGGCCTGGAAGCCGATGCCGAGCAGGGGATGGCGCGCCAGCGCGCCGTAGCCGTTGCGATGGCCGTGCAGCGCCAGCGGGGTGTGGCGGCGCAGCGTCTGGATCGCGGAATAGCCGCACCAGTTCAGGCTGGCCATCACGCAGCTGCCGCCGGCGCGCTCGATCAGCTCGGCGTGGCGCAGCATGGCCTCGGTCTCGTCGCTGATGTTGAAGGCCACCATCACGTCGCGGCCGGTGCGGTCGCGGTGTGCCCGCACCACCGCCATCACCGCGGCCACGCGCGCGGCCAGCGGCGCATGGGCGGGATTGGCGCAGACCTCGTCGTCCTTGATGAAGTCCACGCCGGCCGCGCACAGCTGCGCCACGAGGTGGGCGGTCTGTTCCGGCGAGAGACCCACGTTGGGCTTGATGATGGTGCCCACCAGCGGGCCCTGGCTCACGCCCGTGGCACGCCGCGTGCCGGCGATGCCCAGGCGCGGGAGCTCGAATTGCGCGCGATAGTTCGACGGCAGGCTCAGGCGTTCCAGGCGCAGGCCGGTGACCTCGCCCAGGTCGTAGAGATTGCCGCTGACCGTGGCCGCCAGCGTCGGCAGGTTGGCGCCGATGTTGGCGGTGGGGAAGGCGATGCGGATGCGCGCGCGCTGGTAGCGTCGCTGCGCCTGACCCGGCTGGCGTTCGAGCCAGGCATTGGGCAGGGCCGGCGCCTCGGCCACGTCGAGCAGCTCCACGGCTTCCACCGTGGCGCGGGCGCGGGCGCGCAATTCGTCGGTCTCGCCCGCCACCCGGGTGAAGGTGCCGCAGGACTGTTCGCCCGCCATCACCTCGGCCACCCGGGCCGGGTCCAGCGGGGTTTCGATCAGATAGGTGGCGCGGATCTGCTGTGCGTTCATGCGGTGCGGCTCAGAGGGTCTTGAGATCGGGGAAGGGGCGCACCGGATCGCTGCCGTCCCAGCCCTCGCTGCTGGCGCGGATCAGGTCGAACAGCTTGCCCTTGGGGCCCGCCACTTCGGACAGCTCGATGACGGTGCCCGGGTGGTACTCGGTGTCGAAGTAGATGAAGCGGCCGTTGGCGCCGACCTCGCCGCTCATCTTGGGCCTGAAGCCCTGTGCGAGCAGGCGCTCCAGGTCGGCGTCGTAGTCTTCGGTCCAGTAGGCCACGTGCTGCAGGCCGGTGCGGCCGGCGCGCAGGAAGTCGCGGTACATCGACGGGACGTCGTTGCGGGTCTGGATCAGTTCGACCTGCACGAAGCCGGAGTTGGCCAGCGCCACCGAGTTGTGCGGCTCGTGGCGCTCGCCGTCGTAGCGATAGTTTTCGATCGGCACGCGCGGGTTGTAGTACCAGGGCCCGACGCCCAGCGTCTCGCTCCAGTAGCGCATGGCGGCCTCGATGTCGGGCACCACATAACCGAGTTGACGGATTTCACCCAGGAAACGGCTCATGACGTATGTTCTGCAAGAAGAGGGCGCCGGGGCGCCCGGGATTTATTTGAGGAAGCCGATCGAGAACCACGGGAAGGCGGCCACGATCAGCAGGCCCACCAGCAGGGCGGCGATGTAGCCCCAGATCGGCCGGATGCCTTCGTTGGGATCGACCCGGCTGATGGCGCAGGCGCCGTAGTAGCCCACGCCGAACGGCGGCGCGAACAGGCCGATGCCCATGGCGAAGATCACCACCATGGCGTAGTGCACCTCGTGCACGCCGGCCTGCACCGCGATCGGGAACAGCAGCGGGCCGAACAGCACGATGGCGGGAATGCCTTCCAGCACGCTGCCCAGGATGATGAAGGCCACGATCGACACCGCCAGGAAGCCGTAGGCGCCGCCCGGCATGCCGGCCATCAGGCGCGCCAGGTCGCCGGAGAAGCCCGATTGCGTGAGGCCCCAGGCCATGGCGGTCGCGCAGCCCACGATCAGCATGATCGCGCCCGACAGCGAGGCGGTCTCGATCAGCATGGGCTTGAGGCGGGCCCAGTCGAAGCGGCGGTAGATCAGGAGCCCCACCACCATCGAATACACCACGCCGATGGTCGACACCTCGGTGGCGGTGGCCACGCCCTCGACCACCGCGGCGCGGATCACGAAGGGCAGGGCGACGGCCGGCAGTGCGATCACGAACAGCTTGCCGATCTCGCGCGCGGCGAAGCGCTTGACCTGGCTCAGGTCTTCCTTGCGGTAGCGCCACCAGACCACGGCCGACAGCGCCACGCCCAGCACCACGGCGGGCATCAGGCCGCCGGTGAACAGCGCCGCGATCGACACGCCGGTGACCGAACCGATGGTGATCAGCACGATCGACGGCGGGATGGTCTCGGTCTGCGCGCCCGTGGCCGACAGCAGCGCCACCAGGTCGCCCGGCTTGGCGCCGCGCTTGCGCATCTCGGGAAACAGCACCGGCGCGATGGCCGCCATGTCGGCGATCTTCGAGCCGGAGATGCCCGAGACCAGGTACATGGCGCCGATCAGCACGTATGACAGGCCGCCGCGCACGTGGCCGAGCAGGCTGGCGAGAAACTGGATCATGGCGCGCGCCATGCCGGTCATCTCGATCAGCGAGCCGAGGAAGATGAACAGCGGCACGGCCAGCAGCATGAGGTGCGACATGCCCTCGTCGAGCCGGCCCACCATCACCAGCATCGGGGTGTTGGTGGTGAGCGCTAGGTAGGAGAAGGTGGCCAGCGCAAAGGAAAACGCGATCGGCACGCCGGTGAACACCGTGGCCGCCACGATGCCGACGAAGAAGATCACGAGGTTCAGCTTGCCCAGCGGCGCGAACACCGGCTTGGCCAGCCAGAACAGCGCCACCACCGCGGCCGCCAGCGCGAGCGCCAGGGCGACCTGCGCCACCGTTTGCGTGCGCAACAGTTTGAGCAGGGCCACCACCGCCATCAGCCCCATGCCGGTCGGCAGCGCCGCGGCGCGCCAGGCGTTGCTGAGTTCGAGCGCGGGCGTGATGATGAAGTGCTCTTCGTAGGCGTATTCGATCGACGGCCCGAGGATCAGCACCAGGAACGCCATCGAGGCCGCCAGCGCCGCCACTTCCAGGCGCGCCCGCACGGCCGGGCGCACGTTGTTCACGAGCGCCGTCATGCGCATGTGCTCGCCGCGCCGCAAGGCCACCACGGCGCCCAGCATGGACAGCCAGAGGAACAGGATCGAGGCCAGCTCGTCGGACCAGACCAGCGGGCTGTGCAGCGCATACCGCGCCACCACGCCGGCGAACAGCACGATGATCTCGATCAGCACGATGGCGGCCGCCACGTGTTCGACCACGGCGCCGAGCGCCGTTTCGATGCGGGCGGCGCCGCGCGCCAGCGGGCCGGAAGGCGCTGCCAGCGGCGTCGCGCCGTGGGCGGCGTGCGCGCCCGGCAGGGTGGTGGAGGGCATGCTCATGGCCTGCCCTTACGCCAGCTTGCCGACGGCCTGCTCGAGCAGCCCCCAGGCTTCCTGGCCGAAACGCTCCTGCCATTCCTTGTAGAAGCCGGCCGTGCGCAGCTGTTCGCGGAAGCTGTCGGCCGACGGCTTGTTGAAGGCCAGGCCCTTGGCCTCGAGGTCGGACTGCACCGAGGCGTTGAGCTTCTTGATGTCTTCGCGCTGGGCCAGGCCGGCCTCGTTGATGCCGCGCGCCACGACGGTCTTGAGGTCGGCCGGCAGGCCTTCCCACATGCGGCCGTTGGCGATGAACCAGTAGCCGTCCCAGATGTGGTTGGTGAGCGAGCAGTACTTCTGCACTTCGTAGAGCTTGGCCACCTGGATGATGGGCAGCGGATTCTCCTGCGCGTCCACCACGCGGGTCTGCAGCGAGGAATAGACTTCGCTGAACTGCAGGCTGGCGGGCGCGGCGCCCAGGCCCTTGAACATCGAGATCGGCAGCGGGCTGACCGGCACGCGGATCTTCAGGCCGCTCATGTCGGCCGCGTTCTGCACCGGCGCCTTGCTGCTGGTGGTCTGGCGAAAGCCGTTGTCCCACATCTTCTCGAAGGCATAGAGCCGGCGCTGCGCGATGGCCGCGCGGACGTGGGCGCCCAGCGCGCCGTCCATCGCGCTCCAGACCTGGTTGTAGTCCTTGAAGGCGAAGCCGACGGCGTTGATCGCTGCGACCGGCACCAGCGTGGCGATCACCAGCGCGGAGGGCGTGAAGAAGTCGATGCCGCCCGAACGCACCTGGGCCAGCATGTCGGTGTCGCCGCCGAGCTGGTTGTTCGGGAAGATCTTGATGTCGACGCGGCCGTTGCTTTCCTTGAGGATGCGGTCGGCGGCTTCCTGGGCGCGGATGTTCAGCGGGTGCGTGACCGGCAGGTTGTTGCCGTACTTCAGCGAGAACTCGGCGCTCCGGGCGATCAGCGGAAAGCCGCCCGCCAGGGCGGCGGCGGGCACGGCGCATAGGCGGCGCAGTGCGCTGCGACGGGTGATCAGCTTCATGTTTGTCTCCGGTTTTTGATGTAATTTGATGTGCTTCTATGAGCCATCGCCCGATGCTTAGCGCAGGCTGTTGTGCACAATAGGGGAGCCCATGCAACGACGTCAAACCAAAAAAATGATGGATTCTGATGTGAAAAAGGCGCCCGCCCGCACCCTGGCCCGGCTCGCCGACGTGGCGCAGCGCGCCGGCGTTTCCACGGCCACCGCCGATCGCGTGCTCAACCGCCGGCCCGGCGTGCGGGCCATCACCGCGCAGAAGGTGTGGCAGGCCGCCGCCGACCTCGGCTACCTGCCCGACGCCGTCGACACCACGCCGGCGCGCGAGCCGATGCGCCTGGTGTTCCTGCTGCCGCGCGGCAGCAACCGCTTTCTGCGCATGCTGGGCGACACGGTGGGCTACGCGGCCGAACACGTCGCGCCGCTCGATGCGCGCTGCCAGGTGGAATATGTCGAGAGCTTCAATCCCGATGCGCTCGCACAGGCGCTGCTCAAGCGCGGCCGGCGCGCCGACGGCATTGCGTTCATGGCGCTGGAGCATCCGGCCGTGCGCGAGGCGGTGGACACGCTGGCGACGCGCGGCGTGCCCACGGTCACGCTGATCTCCGACATCGCCAACTGCGCGCGCGCCGCCTACGTGGGCCTGGACAACCGCGCGGCCGGCCGTACCGCCGGCTACCTGATCGGGCGCTTCATCGGGCCGCGCGCGGCGCAGGTCGCGCTGATCGCCGGCTCGCGCCACTATCGCGCCCACGAGGAACGCGAGAGCGGCTTTCTGCAGCTGTATGCCGAGCGCTTCCAGGCCTTGCAGGTGGTGGGGCTGCGCGAAGGCTATGACGACGAGCAGCGCAACTACGAGCAGGCGCGCCAGCTGATCGACCAGTATCCGCAGCTCGCCGGCATCTACAACATCGGCGGGGCCTCCGACGGCGTGGCGCGCGCGCTGCGCGAGGCGGGGCTGCAGCATCGCGTGGTGTTCATCGGCCACGGCCTCACGCCGGACACGCGCGCTTTGCTGATCGACGGCACCATGGACGCCGTGATCACGCAGAGCCCGCTCGAGGCCCTGATGAACTGCGTGCGCATCTTCGCCAACCTGCGCCACCGGCGCAGCCCCATGACCGGGGTGGAGTTCGCGCGCAGCCAGGTCATCTTCCGCGAGAACCTGCCCTGATCAGAGCACGCGGCCCGGGTGCCCCGGCGGCAGCCGGCCGCCGTCGAGCCAGGCCAGCGTGAGCGGCCACAGCGTGTCGGCGTGGCGGGCGTGGAAAAAGGCGAAGTGGCCGACCTCGGTGGCGCCCGCATCGGCGGGCGTCATGCGCAGATGGGTGCGCGCGCAACCGGTGTAGTGCGCCAGCAGCCGGGCCACGGCCGCCGGCGTGCCGAACGGATCGTCGTCCAGGCCGATCGCCAGCATGCGTGCGCGCAGATGCGTGAAGGCCGGTGCGGGTGGCGCGTGCCGCATGCTCGGACGCGCCAGGTAGCTCGCGCGCGGGCTGGCCCAGTCGCGCACCACGCCGGCCGGCGTGTCTTCCAGCCAGCCCAGGCGTCTGCCGGGAAAGTAGCCCAACAGCCGCGTCAGCAGCGGCATCACGAGATGCCAGCGTGCGGCCATGCGCGAGCGCTGCGCGCGGGCGTAGTCGCGCCAGTAGGCGTATTGCGCGCCCACGCTCACCACGTGGCGCACCGTGCCAGCGCTGCGCGCCAGGCCCAGCGCGCAGCCGCCGAAGCTGTGCGCCACCACGTCGATGGGCGCGTCCGGATGGCGTGTCCGCAGGAGACCGAGCACGGCCTCGCAATCGAGCGCGCCCCAGTCGGTCCAGCTGGCGCTGAAGCCGCGCAGCCCGTGGTCCGGGCGGGAGCCGCCGATGCCGCGGTAGTCATAGGTGTAGACGTTTCGGCCGCGCGCATGCAGCCAGGCGGCGTAGCGGGCGTAGTAGCGGCTGTGCACCGAGGTGGCGGCGTTGATCAGCGTGACCGGCCGGCGCTGCGCCGTCGCGTGGACCCAGGCGTGGCCGTGCACGGCGTAGCCATCGGCGGCCCGGGCCGCGTACGGCGACGGCGCGTCGCTCATGCCGCGGCGGCGCGGGGCGCGGCGAGCGGACGGGTGGAGATCGGCCAGTGCAGCGCGGCCGCCAGCAACCCGAGCGCGATGGCGAGCAGCCACACCGGCGTGTAGTCGTGCAGGCGGTCGTAGAGGCGCGCGCCCAGCCACACGCCGAGGAACGAGCCCAGCTGGTGCCCTACGAAGACCAGCCCGAACAGCGTGCCCAGGTTGCGCGTGCCGTAGACCTGCGCGATCAGGCCATTGGTGAGCGGCACCGTGCCCAGCCACAGCAAGCCCATGACGGCCGCGAACACGTATACGGTGAGCGGGGTGGCGGGCGCCGCGATGAAGGCGGCGATGGCGGCGGCGCGCAGCAGATAGAGCACGGAAAGCAGGCGCTGGCGCGGCCAGCGCGCACCCAGCACGCCGCAGGCATAGGTGCCCGCGATGTTGAACAGCGCCACGATCGCCAGCGCGGCCACGCCCTGGTGGCCCAGCCCGAGCTCGGCGAGATAGGCGGGCAGGTGCGTGGCGATGAAGGCCAGCTGGAAGCCGCAGGTCAGGAAACCGGCGGTCAGTAGCCAGAAGCCGGGCTGGCGCACGGCCAGGGCGATCGGGGCGGAGCCCTCGTTCGCGGCGGACGCGGACGGCCGGTCGCGCAGGATCGGAGCCAGCACAAGGGCCCCCAGCAACAGGGCGGCCATCAGCCACAGCGCGCCGCGCCAGTCGAGCAGGTCGATCGCCACCTGCGCGCCCGGCACCAGCAGGAACTGGCCGAGGCCGCCGAGGGCGCCGGTCACGCCCAGGGCCATGCCGCGCTGGGACGGGGGCGCCAGCCGCGTCATGGCGGCGTAGATCACGCCGAACGTGGTGCCCGCCTGCGCCAGGCCGATGCACAGTCCGGCCGCGAGCATGAAGGGCAGGGCGCCGTGCGCGAACGCCATGCCGGCCAGCCCCAGGGCATAGAGCAGCAGCCCGCCCGCCAGCACGCGCGCCGAACCCTGGCGGTCGGCGATCCAGCCCGCCACCGGCTGCGCCAGGCCCCACACCAGATTCTGCAACGCCATGGCGAGCCCGTAGGTTTCGCGCGGCCAGCCGTGTGCCTGCGACACCGGCAGCAGGAACAGGCCCTGCACATGGCGCGCGCCCAGGGCCAGGCCCAGGATCACGCCGCCGGCCAGCAGCAGCACGCCGAGGCGGGGCGCGGCGGAAGAGGAAGAGTGTGTCATCATGGGCTCGCGACGAATGCGTGTGGGGTATGCAGACTCGCATTAGATCGGGCGCAAACGGCAAGCTCAACTGAGAAATAGGAACACTCGGATGCGTGCAAAGAATGCAAAGAGCGCGCCCTCGGCGCGGCCGCCGGCGCTTGCCCGGCTGCCGGCGCTGGACCTGCTGCGCGGGTTCGTGGCGGTAGGACGGCGCATGAGCGTGACGCTGGCCGCCCAGGATCTGTTTCTCACCCAGTCGGCCGTGAGCCGGCAGGTCGCCGCGCTCGAGGCGGCCATCGGCGTGCCGCTGTTGCAGCGCCATCATCGCGCGATCACGTTCACGCCCGCCGGCCGCCAGCTGTTCGACACGGCGGACGCGGCGCTCAACGCCATCGCGCATTGCGTGCAGCAGGTACGCCAGGCCGGCGCCGAGCGGCCGGTCACGATCAGCGCCAGCGTGGGCGTCACGGGCCTGTGGCTGCTGCCACGGCTCACGCAGCTGCAGGCCGCCCTACCCGACGTGGAGGTGCGACTGTCGGCCGACAACCGCTTGAACGACCTGCGCCGCGAGGATATCGACCTCGCGATCCGTTACTGCCCGGCGCCGGATGCGCCGGCGGACGCAGAGCCGCTGTTCGGCGAGACCATCGCGCTGGTTGCCCACCCGGACCTCGCCCTGGCCGCCCTGAATTCCGCCCGCAGCCTGCGTGGCGTGCATCTGCTCGAGCTCGACGACGCGGCGCATCCGCAACTCGGCTGGCAGCACTGGCTGGCGCAGCGCGGGCTGGCCGGCGCGAGGCCCGCAGGCGTGCTGCACTTCAATCAGTACGATCAGGTGATCCAGGCGGCGCTGGCGGGGCAGGGCGTGGCACTGGGCCGGCTCGAATTGTTGCGCAGGCAACGAGACCAGGGCCTGCTGCGGATCATCCCGGCCAAGGCCAGCCCCGCGCCGCTCGCGCATGCCTATTGGCTGTTGCACGCGGCGCAAGCGCCCCGGCCCGCCGTGACCCGCGTCGCGCAATGGATACGCGAGCAGGCCGCCGCGGGCCGGGAAGCGGGCGAGGCGGGGCGGACCGCCTAGTGATGCTTGTGTTGCACGCGCTCGGGCTTGCCCTTGCGCGAGGTCGAGGCGAAGTCCTCGAGCTGTTTCTTCGACATGGACTCGTACATGTCCTTGGAGGCGCCCTTGAGCTCCTTCTTGGGACGCTCGCCCTTCTTGGCCGAGAGCGCCGCGCCTGCGGCCATTTGCTGTGCCTTCGATTTGGCTGGCATATCGTTGCTCCTGGTTGCGGCCGGGTCGCCCCGGCCGGGGTGGGAATGGGCCGGCGCGTTGCGCGCAGCCACGATTCCACCCTACGCCTCGGGGCGCGGCGTGCCTGCAAAGCGTCGTAGCGGGATGAAACCGAGAATGACGCGTGCCTGCGCTCAGGGCAGGCGCAGGTGCACGAGCGGGAAGGGCCGGCCGGCGGCGTCGAGCGGCGAACGGCCGGTTTCGACAAAGCCATAGTGCAGATAGAAGCCGTGCGCGCGGGGATTCTGCTCGTTCACGTCGAGCGTGAGGCTGCCCAGCCGCGCCCGCGCGTGATCGAGCAGCGCCGTGCCCACGCCCTGGCCGTGCGCGGCGGGCGCCACGAACAGCATTTCGACCTTGGACTCGCGCAGCCCGGAAAAGCCCAGTAACCGGCCGCGTGCGTCGTGCGCGAGCCAGACCTCGACCGCCGGCAGGTACAGATCGCGCACCTGGGGGTAGAGCGCGGCAATCATGGCCGAATCGAGAAAATCGTGCGTGGTCAGGGTGGCGGAGAGCCAGAGCTGGGTCAGCGATTCGGCGGGCGGCGCGGCGTCGGGGCCGGCGTTCCAGGGGCTGATGACGATCATGTTCAACTCAGCAGCGCGGCCACCAGGTCGCCGTCGCGCGCCTCCGGGTCGGCGAATTCGAGCGCGCTCTGAGTGTGGTGCAGGTGTTCCTGCATGAGCGCGCATGCGCGTTCCACGTCGCCGGCCTGGGCCGCTTCGAGAAAGGCCTCGTGCTCCTGCGACGAACAGTTGGCGTCGTGGGCGGTCTGGTACAGCGCGGTGATCACGGCGCTGCGCGCCAGCAGCTCGCGCAGCATTGCCGTGAGCACGGAATTGCCCACGATCTCGGCCAGCAGCAGATGGAAATCCGAAAGCAGCTGGTTGCGCAGCGGCACGGTGCCGGCCGCGATGGCCGCGCGCTCGCGCTTGAGGTGTTCGCGCAGGCGGCGGTAGTCGGTCGGGCGGGCACGCGCCACGAACTCGCGCGCCACGGCGGTTTCGAGGATCGCGCGCACGCTGTAGACCTCGCGCGCCTCGTTGGCGTCGGGCTTGCTCACGAACGCGCCCTTGTCGGGCACGATGTTGATCAGCTTGTCTTTCGAGAGCATCAGCAGCGCCGCGCGGATCTTGGTGCGGCTCACGCCGTAGACCCGGGCCAGGGCCTCTTCCCGCAGCCGCGTGCCGGGCGGCAGGCGGTGCGAGACGACGGCTTCGGCCAGGGCGCGGGCGATGTCTTCGGCGCTGTGATCGGGAGTGGACGGCATGGATGCTGCGATAAAAGGCCCGTGCGGGCGAGGCAGCCCAGTCTAGCAAACTGCGACAAGGATTGGGTACAGCTTTGCGCGAGCAAAGATTGCATGCAACTTTTGCTGGAGCGGCGGCGCGCGGGCCGGATCGCGCTCACGGCGCCGTCGATTTCCCGCCGATGACCCGCTACCATGGCGCTTTGCGGCCTCTCCCAGGAAGCGATCATGAACGTCGTGATGTTGCTCTACCCGCGCCTGACCCAGCTCGATTTCACCGGGCCCTACGAGGTCTTCACGCGGGTCAAGGAAATGCGGTTGCACGTGGTGTCGCGCGAGGCGGGGCTGGTCACCGACGGCGGCGGCCTGCGCCTGTTCGCCGAGCACGGCTACGACGACTGTCCCGCGGCCGATCTGTTGTTCGTGCCCGGCGGGCCGGGCCAGCTCGACCTGATGCAGGACGCGGCCACCCTCGATTTCCTGCGCCGCCAGGCGGTCGGGGCGCGTTACATCACCTCGGTCTGCACGGGCTCGCTGGTGCTCGCGGCCGCCGGCCTGTTGCGCGGCTATCGCGCCACCTCGCACTGGCTCTCGCTGTCGCAGCTGGCGCTGATGGGCGCCGAGCCGGTCGGCGAGCGGGTGGTGATCGACCGCGACCGCGTCACCGGCGCCGGCGTCACCTCCGGCATCGACTTCGCGCTCACGCTGGTTGCGCACCTCTACGGCCAGGAGCGCGCCGAGCGCATCCAGCTGTCGATGGAATACGACCCGCAACCGCCCTGGAACAGCGGCTCGCCGCGCGCCGCCCCGGCGGTGCTGGTGCAGGCCGTGACCGAGGCCAGCGCCGAGTTCCAGGCGCGCCGGGTCGTGGCGGCGCGGGCGGCGGGCGAGGCGCTCGACGCCGCGCCGGCGCGCACGCCATGACCGCGCCCGCCATGCATCAGGTCAACAAGGCGCTGATGCTTCTCGATCGCGGCGCCGGGCCCTGTGCGCAGGCCGCGCTGCGGCGCGCGATCGACATGGCCGAGGCCGCCGGCCAGCCCGCCATCCGCGTGCAGGCGCAGGTGATCCTGGGCGAATGCCTGCTCGAAGCGGGTGAGCGCGACGCCGCCCGAGCCTTGCTGGCGCAGGCGCTGGCCGCGGAGCTGGGCGAGCGCGCGGAGGTGGTGGCCTACGAACTCGAGCGCGCCCGCGAGATGCTGCGCGGCCTGGGCCCGGCCTGAGCCACGGCCTGCTCGAATCCGCTTGGGCGCGCGCCCGGCCTCTGGCAAGATGGACGAATCCCATCCTGCGTCCCTCGTCCATGAATACCGGTTCCGTCGCCGCCACCGATCTGCTCACCGCCTGGAAGTTGCAGGCGCAACGGCATCCCTACGTCGCGCTCAGCCTGGGCGCCGCCGTCGCGGCGGTGCTGCTGCTGTTGCTGTCGAGCGGCTACGACGCGCTCACCGGCGACAAGCGCGCGCACGTGGGCTACGCGGTGCTGGGCGGCATGGCCGGCTTCGCCGCCACTGCCTTCGGCGCGGTGCTGGCAGGCGTGCTGGGCGACATCCGCCAGCGTACGCAGGACGTGATGCTGGGCCTGGCGGCCGGCATGATGCTGGCCGCGAGCGCGTTCTCGCTGATCCTGCCCGGCCTGGCCGCGGCCGCCGACCTGGTGGGCGAGGGCCCGGCGGCGGCCGGCGTGGTGGTGGTCGGGCTCGCGCTCGGCGTGCTGCTGATGCTGGGCCTCGATTTCTTCACGCCACACGTGCACGAACAGACCGGCGCCAAGGGGCCCGAGGGCGCCCGCGTGGGCGGGGTCTGGCTGTTCGTGCTCACCATCGTGCTGCACAACCTGCCGGAAGGCATGGCCATCGGCGTGAGCCTGTCCAACGGCGACCTCAGCGTCGGCCTGCCGCTCACGACCGCGATCGCGATCCAGGACATTCCGGAAGGGCTGGCGGTGGCGGTGGCGCTGCGCGCCATCGGCATGAGCCGCATGCGCGCGGTGCTGGTGGCGGTCGCATCGGGCCTGATGGAGCCGATCGGCGCGCTGGTGGGCGTGGGCATGTCCACCGGTTTCCCGCTGGCCTATCCGATCAGCATGGGCCTGGCCGCCGGCGCGATGATCTTCGTGGTCTCGCACGAGGTGATCCCCGAGACCCACCGCAATGGCCACCAGACGGCGGCCACGGTCGGCCTCATGGCCGGCTTCGCGGTGATGATGTTTCTCGATACCGCGCTGGGCTGAAACGCAGACGGCCGCGCATGGCGGCCGCCTGCCTGCCCGCGTGGGCTGCGCTCAGGAACCCGCCATGCAGCTCTGCAGATAGCGGTTGTAGGTGTCCACCATCACCTGCGTGGTCCAGGACGAGCGGATCGCCGGGTCGTAGCCGCTCTGGTTGATGGCATAGCTGCGGCAGTCGACGCTGGCCGGCGGCGTGTTGCGCGCCACCGACGTCGACGGCTGCGCGGCCAACGGCGCCGTGTTGCGCGCGGCAGGATCGCCCGCGTCGTATTGCGGCACCGGGTAGGATTGCGGCGCGGCGTAGGTGGGCGATGACGTCAGCGGCTGGGCATAGCTTCCCTGCGATTCGTAGGGAGCGACATAGGTGCCCCCGTAGCCCGCGTTGCCGTAGCCGCTGTCGTACACGCCCGGCGGCGTGGTGTAGGTGACGCCGCCGGCGCTCACCTGGCCGCCCACCGAGTTGTAGGCCGGCTCGTTGGCATTGTTGGCGAGCAGCAGTGCGCCCACCGCGGCCAGCGCGATCGCGCCGCCGATCCACCAGCCATCCGACGACGAACCGCCGCCGCCATGGTGATGGTGGTTGTAGCCACTGCCGTAATAACCGTGGCGGCCACCGTAGTAGCCACCGCCGCCCCAGCCGGGGCCCGCGAACGCGGGGGCGCACACGGCGGCCAGGAGCACGGCCGCGGACACCCGCCGCAAGACTTGCGACTTCATGATCTGTTCTCCGGAACCGGAAACCCCGGTACCCACCACTACTTTACTGCTGTCGTTCCGGCCCCGGAATCGCGGCGATGCACGGGGTGGTTTCGTTGCGTTTCAAGGCGGCGGGGGCGCCGCGCCGACGCGGCGCGACCAGAGCACGAGCGGGATGGCGCAGAGGGCGAAGACGGCCATCATGCCGAAGCCGCCCCAGCTTACCTGCGGATACACCAGGCGCGCGGCGTTGACGCAGAAGAACATCAGGATCCCGCCGGACATCATGGCGTAGAGGGCGATGGCGGAGGTCTGGCAACCGGGCGCGACCCGCCGCGAGATGTACGTCATGACGGCCGAGTTGTTGCCGCCCAGCGTGAAGGCCTGCAGCAGCTGCAGGGCCAGCAGCGGCGCGAGCGAGGTGCAGAATGCCAGCCCGATCCAGCGCACGGCGGTGAGCAGGGCCGAGATCCAGATCAGCCGCTCGGCACCGATGCGCGGCACGATGCGCGCCGCGAAGTAGAAGAACAGCACCTCGGCGCTGACGCCCACGGTCCAGGCCAGGCCGATGTCGGAGGTGCTCAGGCCGGCGTCGGTCCAGTACAGCGTCGAATAGGAATAGAGAAAACCGTTGCTCGCCTGCACCAGGGACGCGCCCAGGATGACCAGCACGGCGGCGTTGTCGCGCAGGACCTGCAGCAGGGGCCAGCGCGGGCGCGGCGCGGTTGCGGACGGGGTAGGGGCCGTGGCGGGCGGCGTCGCGCTGGCCGCGGGCACCGGCCGGTTCGGCAGCGTGGCGCCCAGCGGCAGCCTGCGCAGGCAGGCCACGCAGGTCAGGGTCAGCAGCACGCTCATGATGACGATGGCCAGCGGATCGGTCGCGCGGATCACGTAGCCGCCGGCCAGCGTGGTGGCGGCGAAGCCGATCGAGCCCCACACGCGCACCGTGGTGTAGACCGGCCGCCCGCCGTGGCTGTGCGACAGCGCGATGCGGTCGAGTACCGGCTGCACCGCCGGGAACAGCATGTTGATGCCCAGCGTGGTCCAGAACACCCACGCGGGCGCCTGCAGCCAGGGATAGAGCGCGAACAGCAGGGCGGTGGCGACCAGCGGCGCCGCGATCAGCGCCTTGAGCCGGCCGGTGAGATCGGCCGCGTGCGCCAGCAGCGGCGCCGACAGGATCTTGGGCAGAAAGGCGGTGGCGACGATCAGGCCGATCAGGTCCTTGTCGAGCCCGCGGCTCGCGAACCACAGCGGCAGGAACGGGATGCTGATGCCTTGCAGCCCGTAGAACAGGAAATAGAACGCGCGCAGCCAACGGATGTTGTTGCCCACAGGAAATGCTCCGCCAGATCGGTGCGCCGCAGGAAAGGAGAGGGCGCGGCGGGGCGAGAGCATACTCCAGTCGTGCCGGGCCCGCTGCGCGCGCCGGCCTTGATAAGATGGCGGCCGGCCGGCATCCGCGCGGATGCCGGGGCCCTTCGTCTTCCCGTTCCGGACCCAGCCATGCCCTCCCTCTTCACGGCCAGCGCCGACGCCCGCATCCGCTTCCAGGTGCCGGCCCAGACCGACCTGCCTTATCTGCTGGACCTGCGCCGCCGCACCATGGACGCGCATCTCGAGGCGCAGGGCATCCCGCACGACGACGCGGCCCACATGGCGCGCATCCTCTATCACTGGGAAGACGCGCGGCTGCTGCTGATCGACGGGCAACCCGGCGGCCTGCTCAAGGCCTATCGCGACACGACCGGCAGCGAGACGCGCTGGTACGTGGTGCAGATCCAGATCGCGCCCGGCTTTCAGGGCCAGGGCTGGGGCGAGCGCGTGCTGCGCGTGGTGCTGGACCAGGCCGATGCCGAGGGCCTGCCCGTGGTGCTCGACGTGCTGAAGGTCAACCCGGCGCGCCGTCTGTACGAACGCTGCGGCTTCGTGGTGGCGGGGGAAGGCGAGCACGAATACCACATGCGCCGACCGGGCCGGGTATCGGTGTAAACCCCGCTATATGGCATAAGCAAACTGCCATTAAATCGTGGCCGCGCAGGCCGTTAATGCGTAGAGTCCGTCGCCGGTTCGCGGCCGGGGTTCCCCGCGCCGTGTCTACGCTGGCGTCGCGGCGCCCGCGCCGCCCCGTCCCGGGCGCGTCTCCGTTGCTCCAGGTTCCATGCCGCCAGCACCTGTGCACGGATGCGCTTCCGATCATGCGCCCGCAGTTCCCCGCACTATCGCTGTCTCCCTTTCGCAGTTTCACTCGCGTGCCGCCCGGTTGTGGCCGCTCACCTGACGAGAATCATGAAATTCCGCTTGTCGTACGCAGTTTCCGCCGCTTCGTTCTCCCTGTTTGCGCTGACGCAGGGCGTTGACGCCCTCGCCGCCGACCGCGTCGTGCGCGTGATCGTGCCCTATGGCACCGGCGCGGTGCAGGACACCATCGCACGCGCCATCAGCGAAGAGCTGGGCCGCGCGCTCAACGCCACGGTCGTGGTCGAGAACCGCGCCGGCGCCGGTGGCACGGTGGGCACCGCCGCCGTGGCCAAGGCCGAGCCCGACGGCAACACGCTGGTGCTGGCCGCGGCCAGCCACCACATCGCCGGCTATATGTACAAGAGCCTGAGCTACCGCCCCTACGAGGATTTCACCGGCGTGGGCTATCTGGGCAACGTCGGCTACATCATCATGGCCTCGAAGGCCCTCGGCGCGAAGAACACCGCCGAGTTCATCCAGGCCGTGAAGGCCAAGCCGGGCGGCTACGACTACGCCTCGGCCGGCAACGGCAGCGCCTCGCACCTCGGCATGGCCTCCTTCCTGGCCGCCGCCGGCCTGGAAATGCAGCACATCCCGATGAAGTCCACCGGCGACGCCGTGACCGAGCTGCTCGCCGGCCGCGTGCAGGGCGTGACCTCGGCCACCATCGGCGTGATGCCGTACCGCAACGATCCGCGCGTCACGCTGATCGCCTACACCGGCAAGCAGCGCTCGCGTTTCGCGCCCGACCTGCCGACCGTGGCGGAAAGCGGCGTGCCCGGCTACGCGTTCGATTCGTGGATGGGCCTGCTCGCGCCGGCCGCCATCCCGGCCGACAAGAAGGCGGAGCTGAACGCCGCGGTCAACAAGGTGCTGGCCGATCCCAAGGTGCAGGAACGCCTGGCCTCGCTCGGCGTCGAAGCCGCGGCCAAGTCCACCGACGAGTTCCAGCAGATCCTGGCCGCCGACTGGAAGGCCTCGGAAAAGCTGGTGAAGGAGTCGGGCGCGCGCGTGGAGTGATCCCGCCGGCCGCACGATGAAAGAAGCCGCGCCCTCGGGCGCGGCTTTTTCATTGGAGGCAAGGCACTCGCCGCGCCGTCGCGGCGCGCCTTCCGGGCCCGCTACGGCAGGGCCTCGGCGCGCAGCCGCATCTCGTCAGGCCGCCGCGGCGCCGTGCAGGAACAGCGTCCAGGCCTGCTCGAAATAGGCGTCCTGGCGGGCGGCGGTCGAGAAGGCGGCCTCGCCCAGCATCGTCGTCACCAGCGGCCGGATCGAGGTGGCGTACAGCAGTTGTTCGGCGATGAACAGGGCGTCGCCCGGCCGCAGCGCGCCGGCATCCTGGGCCTCGCGCACCAGCGCGGCGAGCTGGCGCATGAAGGGGTCGTCGGCGCTGGGCGTGGGTTGCACGCCCTTGGACGGTATCGCCTCGGCCAGCGCGACGCGGTTCAGCGCCAATAGTTGCGGCCGCAAATTGACGTCGAGCAGGGCGCGCGCGTAGCGGCGCAAGCGCTCGGCGGGCGCGCCGCCCGCGCTCAGACAGGCGCCGAGTTCGTCGACCACGGCGGCACGAAAGCGCGCCATCACGGCCGTGAACAGCGCGCCCTTGGAGGCGTAGCGGCGATAGATGGTGTCCTTGCCGGCCTTGCAGACTTCGGCCACCTGCTCCATGGAGGTGGCGGCATAGCCCTGCGCCGCGAACAGCGCCGCGGCTTCGTCGAGTATGCGCCGTTCCAGTTCGGCCGCGGCCGCGCGGGTTGGGCGCCCGCCCTGGGATCGGGGCGCGGCCGGCGGTGCCGCGACCGCCCGGGGGGCGCGCGCACGCGCTTGCGTCGAGCCGGGAGTGGTTGCCATGCGATGTCCTGGAAGCCTGGGGAAACAAGCGGCATTGTCCCGCACTTCGCCCCGGGCCGGCAAATAACCAAACGCTGCCATCCCGTTGTGGCCACGCCAAGGCGCCGTTCTCCGGAAAACAACGCGCGTGAAATAACTGGACGATACCGTCCCGTTTATGCCATCATCGCAATTGAGAGTTCTTTTCATTTGCAATAGGGTGTCTGAAATGGCGATTGATTTGCGGGAAGCCGTGGTCCTCGGCACGGTTTCTGGCTGGCTGGCGCTCGGGGGCGCGGCGCAGGCGCAGGAGGCTGCCGCCACGCAGCTCAGCCCGGTGGTGGTGCGCGGCGACGCGCCCGAGCCCACGGAAACGGGCGACCGGCTGTTTCTTTCCACCAGCGCGTCGGCGACCAAGAGCGACACGCCCGTGCTTGAAACCGCCCAGTCCGTCTCGACGGTGACGCGCCAGCAACTCGACGAGCAGGGCGCACAGACCGTGGGCGAGGCGCTGCGCTACACCGCCGGCGTGCTGTCCGATCGCGACTCCAACGCCCGCTACGATTCGGTGTTTCTGCGCGGCTTCGGCGCGTTCGGCACGGCCACCCAGTACGTCAACTTTCTCGATGGCCTGAAGCTGCCGCGCGGGCAGGCCTTCGCGCAGGCCGCGATCGATCCCTATCTGCTCGACCGCGTCGACGTGCTCAAGGGGCCGTCGGCCTTGCTCTACGGCCAGATCAGCCCGGGCGGCCTGGTGAACCAGGTGAGCCGGCTGGCCTCGGATCGCGCCGCGCACGAGATCCTGCTGGAGGGCGGCACGCACGGCCGCGCGCAGGCCGGCTTCAGCTCGCAGGGCGCGCTCGACGCCGACGGCTCGCTGCTGTACAGCCTGGCCGCGATCGGGCGCCACGCCGATTCGCGCTACGACGGCGTGCGCGAAGACCGCTACGCGGTGGCGCCCGCGCTGACCTGGCGCCCCAGCGCCGACACCCGCTTCACGTTGAGCGCGTACTACCAGAAGGATCCGGACGGCGGCTACTTCAACTCGATCTATCCCAGGTTTCTCGCGCCTGCCGCCTACAAGGGCGACCTCGGCCGGCGCGTGAACATCGGCGATCCGGACTTCGACGCCTTCAAGCGCGAGCAGCATGGCATCGGCTATCAGTTCGAACACCGCGCGAACGCGACGCTGACGCTGCGCTCGCGCCTGCGCTATTCCGACGTGGACGTGGACTTCCGCTCGCTGCAGATGGCCGGGCCGCTGGCCGACACCGGCATCATCCCGCGCCAGGCCCTGCGCTCGATCGAGGACGTGCAGGGCGTGGCGCTCGACAACCAGGCCCAGTTCGACTTCGCCACCGGCGCGGTCCAGCACACGCTGCTCACCGGGCTCGACTATCAGCACACGCGCAGCAACTGGCAGTACGACTGGGGGCCCGCGCCGGCATTCGACGTGACGCGGCCGCAGTATGGCCAGCCCATCGGCGCGCTGACCACCATCATCGACAGCGGCCAGACGCTGCGCCAGACCGGCGCCTACGTGCAGGACCAGCTGCGCTACGGCGGCTGGCGCGCCACGCTCGGCGTGCGTCACGACTGGACCACGCAGGACACCGAGAACCGCCTGGCGCAGAGCCGCAGCGACCAGTCGAGCGAGGCCACCAGCTATCGCGCCGGCCTGTTGTATGCCTTCGACAACGGCGTGGCGCCGTACCTGAGCTATTCGACCTCGTTCGAGCCCAACGTGGGCGTGGACGCGAGCGGCGCGCCGTTCGTGCCGAGCAAGGCGAGCCAGTACGAGGTGGGCGTGAAGTATCAGCCCACCGGCATGGACGCGCTGTTCACGGTGTCGGCCTTCGACATCCGCCAGCGCGATGCGCTGGTGCCCGACGTCGTGGGCTTCAACACGCAGGAAGGCCGGATCCGTTCGCGCGGACTGGAATTCGAGGCGCGCGGGCAGGTCACGCCCAGCGTCGAACTGATCGCTGCGCTGACCCTGCTCGACACCAAGGTCACCGAGGCCGCCGTGCCCGCCAACCAGGGCAAGCGCCCGCAGGCCGTGCCGCGCTACTTCGGGTCGATGTGGGCCAACTACCGCTTTGGCGGCGGCCTGCTGGAAGGGCTCAAGGTGGGCGCGGGCGTGCGCGTGGTGGGGGCCAGCTATGCCGACAACGCCAACGACATCGAGGCCGACGGGTACACCCTGGTGGATGCCGCGCTGCGCTATGACTTCGGGGCGGCCAGCGCGAGCCTGAAGGGCCTGGAAGGGCGGCTGAACGTGAACAACCTGTTCGACAAGACCTACTACTCGAGCTGCAGCTCCAACTTCTATTGCCAGTACGGCAATGGCCGGCAGATCGTCGCGGGTCTGCGCTATCGCTGGTGAGCCCGCCATGATGGATCGACGCCGATTCTGCGCCGGGCTGCTGCTCGGCGGCCTGGGCGGCGGCGCCGTGCCGGCGCTGGCCGCGCCCGGCGCGCGCCGCGTCACCGACATGGCCGGCCGGCAGGTGACGCTGGCGGGCGTGCCGCGCCGCATCCTGCTGCTGGAGGCGCGCGACCTGCTCACCATGGCGCTGCTGGTGCCGGACCCGGCCGCGCGCGTGGCGGGCTGGGCGGCGGCCGATCGTATCGACAGCGCCGCGCTGCAGGCGCGCCTGGAAGACGGGCGCAGGATACCGGTGGTGGGACGCCAGACGCCCGATTCGATCTCGCTGGAAGGCGTCATCAGCCTCGCGCCCGACCTGGTGGTGGCGAGTTCGTTCATGGCGCCCGAGCGGGACGAGCGCGGCAGCTTTCTCGAGCGCATGCGCCTGGCGGACATCCCGGTGGTGTTCAGCGACGTCGCCAGCAACGGCGCGGACGCCGCGACCTCGGCCGGCCCCGTGGCCGACCTGCGGCGCTACTTGCGCATGTGGGGCGAGATCCTCGACGCCGAGGCGCGCGCGCAGGACTACCTGGCGTTCGCCGACCGCCATCTGGCGCGCATCGCCAAGGGCCTCGGGTCGGGCACGCCGCCCGTGACCACTTATCTCGAGGTGCAGTCCACGGTCGACGATTGCTGCTGGGCCGCGGGCCAGCAGGTCTGGGGCGAGCTGCTGGCGCTGGCCGGCGGGCGGACGCTGCCGGCCGTGAGCGCGGCCTGGTACCAGAAACTGCAGCTCGAATACCTGCTGGCCACGCCGCACGACGTGTACATCGCCTCGGGCGGCGGCTGGGCCGCGGGCGGCCGTCCGGCCATCGGCCCCGGCCTCGACCCGGTCCAGGCGCGCGCCGGCCTGCAGCGGCTGCTCGGCCGGCCCGGCTTTGCCGAATTGGCGAGCACGCGCAACCAGCGCGTGCATGGCATCTGGACCGGCCTCATCACGATGCGGCCGCTCAACATCCTGTTCGTCGAGGTGGCGGCCAAGTGGCTGCACCCCGAACGTTTCCCCGACCTGGACCCCGCAGCGACGCTGGCCGAGATCAACGCGCGTTTCCTGGCGCGGCCGATCGACGGTCCGCTATGGGTGTCGCTCAAGGACTGACCATGCCTGATCCCATCCCCGGGCCCTGTCGGGCCACTGCCACCATCGCGTTCGCGCGGGTGGCCGACTATCTCGAGCCGATCCTGGCCTCGATCGCCACGCACGACATGCGCATCACGCCGGAAGGCGCTTCGTGGCGCGTGGAGGCGGTGTTCGGACGCGCCTGGTTGCAGCCGCAACCGGGTGCGTTGACGCTGCGCGTGGAGACGGCCGATGCGGTCTCGCTCAATCGCATGAAGCACGCGCTGGCGGGGCCGATCGGCTTCATCGCGGCGAGCGAAAAACTGGAGATCCGCTGGGTCGGCGACGCGGCCGGGCTGGTCCCGCTCGACGATCTGCGCGTGCTGCGCGTGGTGCAGGTCAGCGCGCTCACGCCGCGTCTGCGCCGCATCGTGCTGCAGGGCGAGGATCTGGGCCATCTCGACCGGCCCGACCAGATGCACTGCCGCCTCATCTTCGCGGCGCGTGGCGAGGCCGCGCCCGTCTGGCCCATGCTCGATGACGACGGCCGCGTGGCCTGGCCGGGCGGCAAGATGCCGACCCGGGTCTACACGCTGCGCGCGGTCGATCCGGCGCGCGGCCAGGTGACGATCGACTTCGCCCTGCATGCGGCCGCCGGCCCGGCCACGGCATGGGCCGAGGCGGCCTGTCCGGGCGACGCCGTGGCCGTGGTGGGCCCGGCGGCGGGCGGCCCGATCGCGGCATCGTTCCACGTGTTGTTCGGCGACGAGACGGGGCTGCCCGGCATCGCCCGCATGCTGGAATCGCTCGCGCCCGACGCGCGCGGCCATGCCTTCATCGAGGTGCAGGACGAGGGCGAGATCCTGGCGCTGAGCGCGCCGCCCGGCATCGCGCTGCAGTGGCTGCTGCGCGGCGCGGCGCCGGCCGGCACCACCACGCTGCTGCAGCAGGCCGTGCGCGGCGTGGCGTGGCCGCGCGCGTTGGCCGAGGTGTTCGTGTGGGGCGGCTGCGAATACCGGGCCTTCCGCGACATCCATCGCTTTCTCAAGCAGGAGGTCGGCCTCGACCGCGCGCGCCAGGTGCTCTACTCGCACTGGCATCGCACGCTCAGCGAGGAGCAGATCATCGAGATCGGCGGCGCGGCCTATCTGCCCGAGTAGCGCCGCGGAAACCCTCTGTTGCGACCGCAACCGGCACGCGCCTAGGCAGGCGCCGCGGCCCTGTGCCACCATGGGGTTTCATACCGACACGAGGAGACCGTCATGTCCCGCGCAGCCGAAGCCGCCGCGCCCGCCGAGGGCGCGCCCGGGGTGCACGTGCTTGCCGTCAGCATCCGGCGTCCCGCCGAGGAGGTCTATGCCTTCCTGGCCGAGCCGCGCAACTTCCCGCGCTGGGCCAGCGGGCTGGCCGACGGCCTCACGCAGGCGGGCGACGAGTGGGCCGCCGACGGGCCGGCCGGGCCGGTGCGGGTGCGCTTCACGCCGCGCAACGCCTACGGCGTGGCCGATCATCTGGTGCGGCTCGACAGCGGCGAAGAGGTGTCCGTGCCCTTGCGCGTGGTGGCGCAGGGCGCGGGCAGCCTGGTCACGCTGACGCTGTTCCGGCAGGCCGGTCACACCGACGCGACCTTCGAGGCCGACCGCCAGTGGGTGGCGCGCGACCTGCAACGGCTGCGCGCGCTGTTCGAGCCCACCTGAGGCGCCGGCGTCAGAGCTGCACCAGGGTCCTGAAGCCGCCCCAGGCCATGCGCTTGAGGTCGAACACGTTTTCGTAGCCCTCGCAGTTCAGGCGCGGGTCGGCCATCACGGCGGTGTTGACGCGGTCGCGCTCCGCGCGATTGGCGTACACGATCCAGGCGAAGACCACGGTTTCGCCCTCGCCCGCGCCGCTCAGGCCGCGGAAGTTCACGTGGCCTTCATTGTCGAGCTGGTCGCCCACGCATTCGCGGTAATCCAGCGCGCCATGCTCCTTCCACACCTCGGCGGCGCGCGTGGCCATGGCCCGGTAGGCCTCGATCTTGTCGTTCGGCACCACCAGCAGGAAGCCGTCCACGTACTGCTCGTTCGATTGCGTCATGCCATTCTCCCGGCGCGGCGCGCGGAAAGGGCGGCCGCATTGCGCCACTGTAGCGGCGCAGGTGGACCACGCCGATGGGCGATTGCGACAATATTGCTGGTGGATCGCGACAGACTTAGGCGCTATGCTGGGCCGATGAAAAATATCGCCATGCTGTTGCCTGCGCGGGCCAACATCGCCACGCTGGAAATCGCCCGTCAGGGCTTTCTGGCCGCCAACGAGTATCTGGCCGCGCAAGGCCGGCCGCCGGGCTTCGCCGTGCAGCTGGTCGCGGCCACGCCCAACGTGGTGATGGACAGCGGCCGCTACACCGTTCGCGCCGACGCGCTGCTGCGCGATGCGCCGCCCGCCGACGTCTGCGTGGTGCCGCCGCTGCAGGGCGAGGTGCCGGCCGCGGTGGATGCCAACGGCGCGCTGATCGGCTGGCTCTCGGAGCGCTATCGCGCGGGCGGCGAGGTCGCGAGCCTGTGCGTGGGCGCGGCGCTGCCGGCCGCGGGCGGGCTGCTCGACGGCCAGCGCGCCGTGGTGCACTGGGTCGCGCGCAACCAGTACGAGGCGCTGTTCCCGCGCGTGTCGTGGGTGAGCGACCGCATCCTGCACTCCGAGCGCGGCCTCTACACCAGCGGCGGGGCCTTCTCGGCCGCGCATCTGGTGCTGCATCTGGTCGAGAAGTACACCGACCGCGACACCGCGATCTGGTGCGCCAAGTTCTTCCAGCTCGACTGGAACCGCAGCAGCCAGCTGCCGTTCGCCGTGTTCGCGGGCCAGAAGAGCCACGCCGACACCGTGGTGCGGGCGGTCCAGGACGACATCGAGCTGCGCTACGCCGAGCGCCTCACCGTGGAGGCGCTGGCCGACCGCCATGCGCTGGGCCGGCGCACGCTCGAACGGCGCTTCCGCCAGGCCACCGGGGCCAGCGTGGTCGAGTACCTGCAACGGGTCCGGGTCGAGGTCGCGAAAAAGCAGCTCGAGACCACGCGCAAGAGCGTGGCCGAGGTGATGTACCAGGTGGGCTACAGCGACACCAAGGCGTTTCGCGACACCTTCAACAAATACAGCGGCATGTCGCCCGTCGATTACCGCGAGCGCTATCTCTGACCTGTTTTGCCCGGGCGAAAAAATGCCCGGGGACGAGGCCCCCGGGCACGAACGACAATACAACATCACTAGCCGGAAACCGGCGCGGACGTGGTCAGGGCCGCGGTCGGTTCCGTTTCCTGCTTGATGGGTTTCGCTGCGCGGCTGGCCGGCCACAGCCTTCGACGTCGCGAGACTGTCTGCGCGCCGCTTCTGGGAGGCTCCCCCCTGCGACCGGCCTCTGAATCACCGCACCCATCATCACAACATCCGCGCCTGGCCGCCGGAACCGGCGAGAACCGTCGGCCTGGCCCGGATCAGTTGTCCAGCGAGATGTTGGCCTGTTGGGCCACTTGCTTCCACTTGGTCGTGTCCTTGGCGATCACCTGGCGGAATTCTTCCGGGGTGTTTCCCACGACCGTGCCGCCCAGAGAGGCGAGCTTCTTCTGCAGTTCCGGATCCTTCAGCGCGCGCACCGAGGCTTCGTTCAGCGTCTTCTGGATGTCCGCCGGCAGGCCCTTGGGCGCCAGGAAACCATTCCAGGCCACGGCTTCGTAGTTGGCCAGGCCGGCTTCCTTGAAGGTGGGGACGTTGGGCAGTTCGGGCGAACGCGTGTCGGCGGCGATCGCGATCGCGCGCAGCTGGCCGCTCTGGATGTAGGGCAGCGAGGCCGGCACGGGTTCCCAGATCATGCTGACCTGGCCGCTGATCACGTCGGTGAAGGCCGGGCCCGCGCCGCGATAGGCAATGTGCAGCACGCGCGCGCCGGTGGTCGACTTCAGCAGTTCCATGGCCAGGTTGCCCAGGCCGCCCGCGCCCGACGAGGCGTAGGAATACTTGTCCGGGCTGGCCTTGGTGACCTCGATCAGACCGTTCAGGTCCTGGGCCGGGAAGTCCTTGGTGACGCTCAGCACGCCAGGCACCGTCACCAGCTGGGTGATCGGGGTGAAGTCGTTGACGGCGTCGTAGCTCAGGTGCTTGTAGACGGCCGGGTTGGTGCCGTGGGTGCTGGAGGAGGCCAGCAGCACGACGTAGCCATCGGGCGCCGAGTCGGCCACGAAGCGCGTGCCGATCGAGCCGCCCGCGCCGGCGCGGTTTTCGACGATAACGTTGGCCTTGAGCTCCTTGCCCAGTTGGGCGGCGAACACGCGGCCGATGATGTCGGCCGTGCCACCGGGGGCGAACGGGACGATCATGCGGATCGGCTTGTCGCCGGGGTAGCTGGATTGGGCATACGCCGCGGGCGCGAGCGCTGCCAGGGTCACCGCCGTGACCGAGGCGAGCCGGAGCTTGTTCAACAACATCATTCTCTCCTGTCTTGCATTCTTGAAGTTATAGGCCAGCGTGATCCAGCAGCCAGGCTTGCACCCGGGTCACTATCTCGTCGCTGTTGAGGTCGAGCATGCAGAAATGGGAATTTCCCGTAATACCCATGGCCGGGAGGTCATAGACCTCCGCCTTACAGCCATGTTGTTGCAGCACCGACCAGTAATGATCGGTGCGTTGGCGGTAATCGGTCCAGGCGCCCGGAGCGCCTTCGCCATTGCCGCCGAAATGGTCGCCCCACAGCAGCAGGTGCGGCGCACAGGTGGCCGAAGGCTGGTCGGGCACGCCGGTGGGCTCGACGGCCACCACGGCGCGCACCAGGCTCGGGCACAGCCGCGCCAGCCGCGTGGCATAGCCGCCGCCCTGGCTGTGCGCGATCAGCGCGCACGGGCCGGTGTCTTCGAGCAACTGGCGGTAGGCACGCATGGTCATGGCGTCATGGTCGAGCCAGCGCGGCACGAACTGGCGCGCGAAATCGTCGAAGGCCGCCACCGGAAACTGCTGGCCCGGATAGGCCCGGCGCAGGGCCGGATGCGGGGCGTAGTCGCGCGCCGCGCCGATGCGAAACAGCGTCCAGGCCTCTTCCTTGGTGCGGAACTGCGGCTCGGCCGGGTACACCTGCGGGAACATCGCCCAGGAGGCGCGGCCGCGTTCGGGCGCATCGCACACGCTCACGTCGAAACCGGCCTGCAGGAGGCGCCAGAGCCAGCCGTCGCGGCCGTCGGGCGTGGTTTCCCATTGCGCGCCGGTCATGCCGCCGCCGTGCCAGAGCAGCACAGGGTAGGGATAGACGGGATGCTCGAGCCGGTAATCCTGCACGTAGAGCTGGCCCACCGAGTACGTGCCGTTCATGTCGACCGCGCGCGGCTCGGCATTCTCGACGACCCGGCGTTGCTGCACCGGCATGCCGCGCACGACGGCATCCTGGCCGCCGACGAAGCGGCTGCGGATCGATTTGAGACGGACGGAGGCGAGCGACATGACCGGGCGGTTCGGGCGAATTCAGGATGTATCAAATAGTAGTTGTGGCACCGCCGCCGCTTGTGCAAAATGGGCATACCCTGTGCCGAACCGGCACAGCCCGGCGGCCGGTCCGCCGCCACCCCGCTGTCATCGCCATGCACCTCAAACTGCTGGAAGACTTCGTCGCGCTGTCCAAGTCGCAGAGCCTGTTCCGCGCTGCCGAGAGCCGCAACGTCACCCACCCGGCCTTCGGGCGCCGCATCCGCGCCCTCGAAGAATGGGCCGGCGTGCCGCTGGTCGAGCGCGGGCCGCAGCATACCCAGCTCAATGCCTCGGGCCGGGTGCTGCTTTCGGCCGCGATCGAGGTGCTCGACATCCTCAACGAAACCCGGGCGACCCTGCAAAGGCCCGAACAGGCGCGCGCGCGCCGCGTGTCGATCGCCTCGGGCCGCACGCTGGCGCATCTGGTGCTGCCCGACCTGATGCAGCGCATGCAGCACGGCGTGCCGCCGTTCCAGGTGAAGGTGGTGACCACCACGCTGAACTACGGCATCGACATGCTGGTCGATGGCGAGGTCGACATGCTGCTGTGCCACGCGCACGAGCCGATCTACGAAAAGATCGACAACCCCGCGTTCAAGTACCGCCGCGTCGGCGCCGACACGCTGGTGGCGGTGAGCGCGCCGGTGGCGCCGGGCCATCCGCGCTACGTGGTGCCGCGGCTGCGCAGCGACGCGCCGGTGCCGTTTCTCGATTACTCGGCCAGCATGTCGCTGGGCAAGATCATGCGCGCCGGCCTCAAGGGCATCTGCAACACGGCGCAGCTCAACACCGTCTATGAATCCGATCTGGCCGACGCCATCCTCGCCACCGCGCGCCAGGGCACCGGGCTGGCCTGGCTGCCGCACACGCTGGTCGAGCAGGATCTGCGCGCCGGCACGCTGGTACGCGCCGACAACGCGGTCAACGACATCGCGATGGAGATCCGGCTCTACGTGGCCGCCGACAATCCGCGCGCGCTGGTGCGCCAACTCTGGTCGGAGCTCGAGCGCGGCGTGGGCTAGCGTGCGCGGCCGTCGTAGTGCTGCACCGGCACGCTGTCGAGATCGACGTCTTCCAGGCAGCGCAGGTTCACCGCTGCCATCGCGCGGCCCTGCGGATCATGGGCCTCGCCGAAGGGATGGATGCCGCAGACCGGGCAGAAGTGATGCTTGATGAGGTGCTGGTTGAATTGATAGGTGGCCATGTCGGCGGCCGGCGTGTCGAGCACCAGTTGCTCGCGCGGCACGAACCACAGCAGCGCGCCCTTGCGCCGGCAGATCGAGCAGTTGCACGAGAGCGCGCCCTCCACCTTGCCGCTGACGCTGAACGCGATGCGGCCGCAATGACAACTTCCCTGGTATGACATGAGTCGCTCCGTGTGAGGGCTTCAGGCGTGCGGGGCGGGCTGCCCCGCCTCGTGGTTGCGCGGTGCCCGCATCAGCAGGCCGGCGCCGAGCGCGGCGGCCAGCGCGGCGAACGCGCCCACCGCGAAGGCCATGCGGTAGCCGCCGGTGAGCGCGGCGGCGGGCAGGGCGCCCGCCGCGGCCAGTGCGGCGCTGCGGGCGCTGGCCAGGCTGGCGAGCAGGGCCAGCCCGAGCGCGCCGCCCATCATGAAGGCCGTATTGACCACGCCCGAGGCCAGGCCGGCGTCGGCCGGGTCCACGTCGCTCATCGCGGCCAGCAGGATCGGGTTGAGCGCAATGCCGGCGCCGATGCCCAGCAGCGTCATGCCCGGCATGACGTCGAGCCAGAAGCCGCCGGCCTCGGGCACGCGTGCGAACCAGGCCAGGCCGAGCGTCGCCAGGGCCAGGCCGGCGGCCAGCGGCGCGCGGATGCCGAACCGCATGACGAGGCGCGCCGAGCCGCCCAGCGAGAACAGCGCCATGATCAGATTGGCCGGCAGGAACGCCAGGCCGACCTGCATCGGGCTGTAGCCCAGCACCACCTGCATGTAGAGCGCCGAGATGAAGAACCACGCGAACATCGCGGCCGCCCACAGAATGCCGACGCCGTTGGCGGTGGCAACGTTGCGCAGCCGCAGCAGGCCGAGCGGCATGAGCGGCTCGCGCACGCGCGCTTCGATGGCGACGAAGGCAATCAGCAGCACCGCGGCCGCGCCGAGTTGCGCGAGGGTGGTCGCGCTGTGCCAGCCGGCCTCGTTGCCGTTCACGATCGCATACACCGCCAGCATCAGCGCGCTGGTGATGGCGAGCGCGCCGGCCAGATCGAGACGCGGCCGTACCGCGGGCCCGCCGCGCGCCGGCAGCAGCGCCACGCAGAGGCCATACACCAGCACACCGATCGGCAGGTTCACCAGAAAGATCCAGTGCCAGCTCAGCGCGCTGGTGAGCACGCCGCCCAGCAGCACGCCGATGCTGCCGCCGCCGGCACAGACGAAGCCGTACACGCCCATCGCGCGGGCGCGGTCGGCCGGCGTGGTGAAGAGCGTCATGATGAGCGAGAGCGACACCGCCGACACCACCGCGCCGCCCACGCCCTGCAGGGCACGCGCCGCCACCAGCAGCTCGCGCCCCTGCGCCAGGCCGCAGGCGAGCGAGGCCAGCGTGAACAGCACCAGCCCGGCGAGGAACATGCGGCGGTGGCCGAACAGGTCACCGAGCCGGCCGCCCAGCAGCAGGCAGCCGCCGAACGTCAGCATGTAGGCGTTGATCACCCACACCAGGTTGGCGTCGTCGAACGCGAGGTCGGCCTTGATCGACGGCAGCGCGACGTTGACGATGGTGGTGTCGAGCACGATCATCAGCACGCCCAGGCACAGCACCATCAGCGCCAGCCAGCGGCGGCGCTCCGTCATGGCGGGCTGCATGCGCTCAGGCCTTCATGGCGCCGTTGACCATCCAGGAGGTGCCATGGCGATCCACCGTCATGCCGAAGGCCTCGGCCCAGAAGGTGGGCTGCAGCGGCATGGTGACGTGTCCGCCTTCGGACAGCGCCGCAAACACGCGCTCGGCATCCGAGACGGTGGGGTAGGTGAGGGCGAGCGACACGCCTTTCTGGCCTTCGTAGGCGCCGCCACAGCTCTCGCCCGCCGCGTCGGAGGCCATGATGAGCTGGCCGTCGAGATCGAGCCGGCCGTGCATTACGCGGCCGTGGTACTCGGCCGGCACGTGGGCCTTCATGTCGGGTGGCCCGTCGCCGTAGGTCATCAACGCCTCGATCTTGCCGCCCAGCACGCGCTCGTAGAAGCGCAGGGCCTCGGCACAGTCGCCGTCGAACGAAAGGTAGGGGGAAATCTGCGGCATGGCTGTCTCCTCACGATGCCGGCCGGCGCGCCGGAAGGGCGTGCCGCAGCCTGGGCCCGGGATTGTTGTTAGTCCTAATTTAATATTATGATGTATTGAAAAACAATCATCGCTGACCCGCGCTTGCCCTGCGCCTTCATGCTTTGCCCCGCCGCCCGGCGTGGGCTTAGGCGGGCGGGGCCACCCTGTCATGCCATCATAGGTTCATGACCGACATTCCGCTCTTCCCTTTGAGCAACGCCTTGTTTCCCGCCGGCCTGCTGCAGTTGCGCGTGTTCGAGGTGCGCTATCTCGACCTGGTGCGCCAGTGCCAGGCAGACGGCACGCCCTTCGGCGTGGTGGCCCTGCTGGCCGGGCAGGAGGTGCGCACGCCGGAAGGCATCGAGGTGCTGGCGCCGGTCGGCACGTACGCGCGCATCGACCGCTGCGACGCGCTCACGCCGACGCTGTGGTCGCTGACCTGCACCGGCCTGGGCCGCTTCCAGCTGGGCGACACGCATCGCGGCAAGTTCGGGCTGTGGCGCGGCCAGGCCCAGGACATCCCCGACGATCCGATCGTGCCGCTGCCGGCCGCGCACCAGGACCTGGCCGACCTGCTCGGACGCGCCATCGCCCAGGCCCAGCGGGAAGGCGCGCCGGAGCTGCCCATCGCCCCGCCGTATCGGCTCGACGAGGCCGGCTGGGTGGCCGACCGCTGGTGCGAGCTGCTGCCGCTGTCGCCCGCGGTCAAGGCGCGTCTGCTGGCGAGCACCGACGCACTGGCGCGGCTGCGCGAACTGCGCGCCTGGCTGCGCGACAACGGCCTGCCCTGAGCCGGCCAGGCGCTGTCCCGGTGGCCTGGCCGGGACCGCCCTCGGGTTATGCTGCGGCCCATGAATATCGTCATCAATGAAGAGCTGCGGCTCTATATCGATCCCCTCACGCCCGACGAATACGCGGCGCTCGAGCGCAGTCTGCTGGCCGAAGGCTGCCGCGACGCGCTGGTGTTGTGGGGCGACCTGCTGGTCGACGGCCACAATCGCTACGGCATCTGCCAGAAGCACGGCATCCCGTTCAACACGGTCCAGAACACGCGCTTCCAGAATCTCGACGACGTGCGGCTCTGGATGATCGAAAACCACCTGGGCCGGCGCAGCGTGTCGGATTACCAGCGCGGCGTGCTCGCGCTGCGCAAGAAAGAGATCCTGCAGGCCCGCGCGCCCGCGCCGCCGGCAGGCGAGGCCGGTGCTGATGCGGCCACGGCCGAGACCGCGGCGGCGCCCGAGCCGGTGCTGCCGAATCGGCAAGCGCTGGCGCGCGAGGCGCGGGTGAGCAGCAATACCCTGACCCAGATCGATCGCATCCGGCAGCAGGCCGCGCCCGAGCTGGTGGAGGCGGTGCGCGCCGGCGAGATTTCGATCAATGCGGCCGCGGCGGTTGCGACCCTGCCGCCCGAACGGCAAAAGGAAGCGGTGCGCGGCGGGCGCAAGGAGCTGCGCATGACGGCGCGCGAAGTGCGCCAGACGGTGCAGGCCGAGCGTACCCGGGCGCGGCGCGAGGCGCGCGGCGAGGAGGCCGGCGCCCCGGCCGACGGCGATCCGCCGTTCGACCCCGATGGCTCCACGCCGGTGATCACGGATTACCCGGCCGAGGTGGCGCGTCTGAACAAGGTGATCCAGCGTCTCACGGAAGAGCGCGACGGCCTGAAGCAGCGCGTGATGCACCTGACGGTGGCGCTGGCCGAGGCCCGCAACAAGCCCTGAGCGCCATGAAAACGGCCGCCCCTGGGGGCGGCCGGCGACCGACGGCGGCCCGCGGCGTTGCCGCGGGCGCGCGGATGATAGGGCGGGTCAGCCGCAGCGGATGGCGCTGATCTTGCCCTGGGCGTCGACGATGATGTTGACGCGCGTGGCGTTGTATTCCAGCGTCATGACCTGGCCGGGCTTGAGCACGCGGATCGTGTCGGACGAGGCGCGCTGGCGGACCTGGTTGGCGACCGAGTCGCTGAAGGTCGTGCCCAGCATGTTCTGCGCCGGTTGCGCGTCGCAGCTGCGGCCGCTGCCGGGGATGACGCCGGTGCTGCTCTGCGTGGCCGACGGCGCGGCGTCGCCCGACGAGGCGGACGACGAACTGCCCGAGCTCGAGCTCGATCCGCCCGTCGAGGCGCAGGCGGTGAGGGCCGCCACCAGGGCGATGGGGATGAATTTCCAGATCATGCAGACTCCTTCGAACAAACCGGTGAAGACGGCCTATAGTAGCGCGGCCCGCGCGCCAGCGGCACACCGGCAGCGGGGAGATCGATGCGGTTCGAAGCGGCGGACCGGGCAGGGGGGAGCGGGCGTCGGCAGGGCGGCTGGGCCGCCCCGGCCGAGCCGCCTCATTCGGCGCTGCCGTTGCCCTTGGCCCGCTTGCGCGGCGTGCGCGGCTTGGCGGCGCCGTTCGCGCTCTTGGCCGCGCGCTTGCGCGCCGGCTTGGCCGGCGCCTCGATCACCTCGACCGGCTTGATGCTGACCCAGTACGTGTTGCCTTCCTGCTGCAGCATCAGCTCGGGGAAGTTGCGCAGCATGTCGACCAGCCCGGAATAGCCGAACACCTTGGGCGAGAACGCGGGATCCGTGCGCTTGAGATATTGCCCCAGCTCGCCCACCCCCACGCGGCCCTCGGAGGTGTCGCCGGCCAGCAGCGCCACCGCCGACACCATGGCCTTGGCCGGGCGCGGCGCGCGCCGCGTGCTGGTGCGCCCGGCGCTGGCGTGCTCGACGGGCTCGGGCGGCGTCCATTCGAAGAACTGGTCGCTGGCGTTGCGCAGCGCGTCCGGCGTCTTGGCCTCGCCCACGATGCACACGGTCGCGCCGCGTTCGCGCAGCTTGCGGCACAGGTACGCGAAATCGGAATCGCTGGTGACCAGGCAGAAGGTGTCGGCGCGGCTGTCGAACATGGCCTCGAAGGCGTCGAGCGCGAGGGCGATGTCGGCGGTGTTCTTGCCCGCCGCATACTGGTACTGCAGGCAGGGCGTGAAGGCGAGCCGCACCAGCGCCTCCTGCCATTTGTTGGCCAGCGTGCTGTGGTTGCCGTAGCCGCGGCGCAGGACCACGCGGCCGAACTGGGCCACCACGCGCAGCGCGTACTCGAGGATTTCGGGCGTCGTGTTGTCGCAGTCGACCAGGACGGCGACGCGGCTTTCGGTGGGTTCGGGATTCATCGGCATGGAGGCTCCGGGGGAAACGCGGCAAGGGGCGAGATGATACGCCCCGCTCAGTCGACGTGCTGCAGCAGGTTGACCAGCTTGCCCAGCGGATCGCGCACGAAGAACCGCCGCACGCCCCAGGGCTCGAGCGCCGGCCCGTATTCCACGGCGTAGCCGCCCGCCTGCACGCGGGCCAGGGCCTCGTCGAGGTCGTCGACCTCGATCGACAGGTCGGGCACCGGCGTGTCATTGCCGCCCTGCGACGCAATGCTCAGTTGCACCTCCGCCTCTTCGTCGGCGCCATAGGTCGTGATCCAGCCGTGGTCCATCAACACCTCCAGGCCGAGGGTCTCGCGATAGAAATGGTCGGCCTGCGCCGGGTCGCGCGCGGCGAGGTTGGCAACGATACGCTTGATCCGCATTCGAAAACTCTCCTGTGGGACGCTTCCACCCGATGATAGGTCCCCCAGCCAGAAACCGAAACCCGCCTGCGCACCACCCCCGACCAACCCCCTCCCAAAAACAAAGGTGTCAGACTGCATTTCCAACAATCACGCCAAAAACAAAGGTGTCAGACTGCAATTTCAAACAAAGGTGTCAGACTGCATTTATTGACCATGGGCCCGGCGCCGACTCCCGGCTGCTCAAAAAACAAAGGTGTCAGACTGCATTTTTCGCGACCGCAGGCCGCCAACTCGAATCGCGAGGCCGCTGCGGCAGCCTGCCAGGCAGGGGCATGGCAGCGCCGGCGCGATTCGCAAAAATGCAGTCTGACACCTTTGTTCCGGGCCGGTCGCGGCCCCTCGCGCCGCGCCGCGATGCGGCGGCGCAATGTCAAAAATGAAGTCTGACACCATTGTTTTGGACGCCGCGGGCCGCGGGCCTGGGCGGGCCTGCCAGGGCCAGAAAATGCAGTCTGACACCTTTGTTTGAAATTGCAGTCTGACACCTTTGTTTTGGGGCGTCGGGGGAATGTGGGGGGCAAGAAAAAGGCCTGCGCGCTGGGGGCGGGCAGGCCGGGGCGGGGCGTCGGGCGCGCGCTCAGGTGTTGCGTTCGCGGCGGGCGCGGACGGCGGCGGCGAGGTCCTCGAGTACGGGGATGGTCTGCGTCCAGCCCAGGCAGGCGTCGGTGATCGACACGCCGTGGGCCAGCGGTACGCCGGGCTTGAGGTCCTGGCGGCCGGGGTTGATGTTGCTCTCGATCATCACGCCGGTGATGCGCGCGTCGCCGCCCGCGATCTGGGCGCCGAGGTCGCGCGCCACGTCGATCTGGCGTTCGTGCGACTTGTTCGAGTTGGCGTGCGAACAGTCCACCATGACCTGCTCGCGCTGGCCGGCGCGCTTGAGCGCGGCGCAACAGGCGTCGACGCTGGCCGCGTCGAAGTTGGGGCCTTGCTTGCCGCCCCGCAGGATCACGTGCGTGTCGACGTTGCCGCGCGTCTCGAAGATCGCGGCCATGCCCATCTTGGTCATGCCCATGAACGCGTGCTTGGCGCCGGCCGCCACCATCGCGTCGGCCGCGATCTGGATGCCGCCGTCGGTGCCGTTCTTGAAGCCCAGCGGGCAGCTCAGGCCGGAGGCCAGCTGACGATGGCTGGGGCTTTCGGTAGTGCGGGCGCCGATCGCGCCCCAGCTCACCAGGTCGGCGATGAACTGCGGGCTGAGCAGGTCGAGGAACTCGGTGGCGATGGGCAGGCCCAGGCCCGAGATCTCGAGCAGCAGCTTGCGCGCGCGGCGCAGGCCTTCGTTGATGCGGAAGCTGCCGTCCAGGCGCGGATCGTTGATGTAGCCCTTCCAGCCCACGGTGGTGCGCGGCTTCTCGAAATACACGCGCATCACCACCAGCAGGTCCTGGCTCAGCGCCTCGGCGCTGGTCTTGAGCTGCCGCGCGTACTCCATGGCCTGGTCGTGGTCGTGGATCGAGCAGGGGCCGACCACCACGATCAGGCGGTCGTCGCGGCCATGCAGCACGTCGGCGATCGCGGCGCGGCTGGTCTCGACCAGATCCTGCACGCCGGCCGGCGTGGGCAGCTCGTCGAGCAGCAGGGCGGGCGAAATCAGCGGGCGCACCGCGCCGATGCGGGTGTCGTCCACGCGGGTGGTGTCGTGGGTGGAATCAGCCTGGCCAACCTCGTGGTCGTGCTGGGGGTCGTCGATACGGGTCAAAGCAATCTCCGGGCGCAGCTCGCGCATCCCCGGGATTATCGCACTTAGTCAAAAAGGGGGCAGATTCATCGAGGCGGTATCCCGAACGGCGGGTGTGGGCCAGACCTGACCACGGCAGCCGGGGCGCCCGTGGAGCGGGGCCGCGGCCCGCGGAATGCCGCCGGCCGCGGCCGTGACGCGCACCCGCCTCCCACCTCGTCTTCCGACCTCAGCCGTGGCGCGCGGTCAGAGCCCAGACGCCCGCCGCCGACAGCAGCGAGCCGCCGGCCAGGTTGAAGCGGCGCTGCGCGCGCGGCGTGGCGAGCAGGCGCCGGGCCTGGTTCGCGAACAGGGCGTAGAGCGTGGCGTTCAGCGTGGCGAGCGCCACGAAGGTGGCCGCCAGGACCGCGTACTGCGGCCCGAGGTCGGCCTGCGGCTGGATGAATTGCGGCAGGAACGCCACGAAAAACATGATGCCCTTGGGGTTCAGCGCGGTCACCAGATAAGTGTTGGCGAAGAGCCGCAGGCGCGACACCGGCGCCGGCGCCGCGCCCGGTGCGGGCAGCGTCACGCCCGCGCGCAGCAGGCGCCAGCCCAGGTACAGCAGATACAGGCCGCCCACGATCTTGACCGCCGTGAACCAGAAAGCCGAGGCCGCGAGCAGGGCGCCGAGGCCGGCGAGCGACAGCAGCATGGCGGTGCTGTCGCCGAGCGCCACCGCCGCCACCAGCGCCAGGCGGGCGCGGCGGCCGTGCGAGATCGAATAGCTGATCACCGCCAGGATGGTCGGGCCGGGAATGATCAGCAGCACGATCGAGGCGCCCACGAAGGCGAGCCAGGTGGCGAAGGTCATGCGGGTCTCCTTGTCGTCCCGGCGCGACGCGCGCCGCATCCGGGGTGGGGTATCGGGAAGAAAGCAGCGCCGGCCCGCCGCTGCGCGCAACGGTCAGCGGCCGCGGGCGCCCGCAGCGCTCAGCGGCGCGAGTCCAGCGCCATGCGCACCGCCAGCGCGCCGAGCAGGCTGCCCATCACCATGCGTTGCGCCACCATCCAGGCCGGGCTGCGCATGAAGAACTGCGAAATCGCGCCGGCCGCCAGCACGATCATGGCGTTCACCGTGACGCTGATGGTGGCCTGGGTGAAGCCCAGCATCAGGCCCTGGGTCAGCACGTGGCCGCGCGCCGGGTCGATGAACTGCGGCAGCAGCGACAGATACAGCACCGCGATCTTCGGATTGAGCAGGCTGGTGAGCAGGCCCATGGTGAAGAGGCGGCGCGGCGAGCTCGGCGCGAGCTGGCGCACCTCGAACGGCGAGCGGCCGCCCGGCCGCAGCGCCTGCCAGGCCAGGTACATCAGGTAGAAGGCGCCGCCGATGCACAGCGCCTCGTAGGCATAGGGCACCGCCATCAGCAGCGCCGTGATGCCCAGCGACGCGCACAGCACGAAGAACATCAGGCCCAGCGCCACGCCGCCCAGCGAGATCAGCCCCGCGCGTCGGCCCTGCGACAGCGAACGCGAGATCAGGTAGACCATGTTGGGGCCGGGCGTGAGCACCATGCCGATACAGATCAGGACAAAGCCGAAAAAACTGCCGAGGTCGAACATGAGGGCACGCGAAGGACGGGAAAACGGCGCGAGCGGAAGAAAAGTCGGCGGGGCGCGCCGCGGGCCCCGCAGGCAGAGTAATCCACATCTGCTCCGTAACAGCAAGATTCCGATGCCGGTGTGGCGTGGGCGCCGCGCTACGATGGTTCGGGCACGTACACACGGAGGTTCCATGGCTTCGAGCAGTCAGACCCGCAAGACCGCTGCGCCGATCCGCGTCGGCATCGGCGGCTGGACGTTTCCGCCCTGGCGCGACGGCGTGTTCTATCCGCCGGGCCTGGCGCAGTCGCGCGAGCTCGAATACGCGGCCAGCGTGCTCACCGCCATCGAGGTCAACGGCACCTTCTACGGCAGCCAGAAGCCCGCCACCTTCGCCGCCTGGGCCGAGCAGGTGCCCGAGCGCTTCGTCTTCAGCCTGAAGGCGCCGCGTTTCGCCACCCATCGCCGGGTGCTGGGCGAGGCGGGCGAATCGGTGCAACGCTTTCTCGACAGCGGCATCGTCGAGCTCGGGCCCAAGCTCGGCCCCATCCTCTGGCAGTTGCCCGCCACCAAGGCATTCGACGCGGCCGACCTGGAGGCCTTCTTCGCCCTGCTGCCCGCGCGGGCGCACGGCCGCGACCTCACTCACGTGCTCGACGCGCGCCACGCCAGCTTCGCCTCGGGCGCCTATGTGCGCCTGGCACGCAAGCACGGCATCGCCACCGTCTACACCGACAGCCCCGACTATCCCAACATCGCCGACCGCACCGCCGACACCGTCTACGCCCGGCTGATGGCCGCGAGCGAGCGCTACGCCAACGGCTATGCGCCCAGTGCGCTGGCGCGCTGGCACGAGCGGGCCCAGGCGTGGGCGCGTGGCGAGGCGCCGGCCGACCTGCCGCGCGTGGTGCCCACCGGGCCGCGTTCGCGCACCCGCCAGGTGTTCGTGTACTTCATCAACGGCGACAAGACCCGCGCCCCGCGCGCCGCCCAGGCCCTGCTGGCGCGCATGAAGGGCTGACGCCCGAACGCAGCGCGGCGCCCGCAGGCGCCGCGTGTTTGCATGCCGCGGCCGGTGGCCGCGCGCGATCAGGCTGCCGTGGGCGTCGCCACGGGCGTGCGCATGGTCACGAACTCTTCGGCGGCGGTCGGGTGGATGCCGATGGTGTCGTCGAACACCGCCTTGGTCGCGCCGGCCTTGAGCGCCACCGCCAGGCCCTGCACGATCTCGCCGGCGTCCGGCCCCACCATGTGGCAGCCGAGCACCCGGTCGGTGTCCGCATCGACGATCAGCTTCATCAGCGTTTTCTCGGTCGATTCGGTGAGCGTGAGCTTCATCGGGCGGAAGCGGCTCTCGAACAGCTTGACGCGGTGGCCCTGTTCGCGCGCCTGCGCGGTGGTCAGGCCCACGGTGCCGATGTTGGGCAGGCTGAACACCGCGGTCGGGATCAGGTCGTAATCGACCTTGCGGTACTCCTCGGGGCGGAATAGGCGGCGCGCCACCGCCATGCCTTCGGCCAGCGCCACCGGCGTGAGCGGCACGCGGCCGATCACGTCGCCGATCGCCAGGATCGACGGCTCGGTGGTCTCGTACTCGTCGTTGACCTTGATGAAGCCGTGGTGGTCGCGTTCGACGCCGGTGTTCTCCAGGCCGAGGTTGTCGGTCATGGCGCGGCGGCCGGTCGCGTAGAACACGCAGTCGGCCTCGATCACCGAGCCATCCGACAGCGTGGCCGCCAGCGTGCCGTCGGGCAGCTTGTCGATGCGCGAGATGTCGCTGGAGAAGCGCAGCGCCATGCCTTTCTTCTGCAGCTCGTCGCGCAGGTGTTCGCGCACCGAGTCGTCGAAGCCGCGCAGGAACAGCTCGCGGCGGTAGATTAGCGTGGTCTGCGCGCCCAGGCCATTGAAGATCGAGGCGAATTCGACGGCGATGTAGCCGCCGCCCACCACCAGCACGCGGCGCGGCAGCTGCTTTAGAAAGAACGCCTCGTTGGAGGTGATCGCGAATTCCTTGCCCGGGATGTCCGGCACGAAGGGCCAGGAGCCCGTGGCGATCAGGATGTGCTGCGCCGTGACCTGCCGGCCGTTGATCTCGACGGTGTGGGCGTCGAGGATGCGCGCATGGCCCTCGTGCAGCGTCACGCCGCTGTTGACCAGCAGATTGCGATAGATGCCGTTCAGGCGCTCGATCTCGCGGTTTTTGTTCTGGATCAGCGTGTGCCAGTCGAAGCCCGGATGGCCCGGCGTCCAGCCGTAGCCGCCCGCCTGCTCGAAGTCTTCGCGATAGTGCGCGCCGTACACCAGCAGCTTTTTCGGCACGCAGCCGACGTTGACGCAGGTGCCGCCGAGGTAGCGGCTCTCGGCCACCGCGACGCGGGCGCCGTAGCCGGCCGCGAAACGGGCCGCGCGCACGCCGCCCGAGCCTGCACCAATCACATACAGATCGAAATCAAAAGCCATGAATACGTTTCCTTGCTCGCCGGCCGGGCGCAACAGGCCTGATTGCCAGGGCCGCGACGCGGGGTTGGACAGTTCGGGCTCTATTAAACCCGAGACTGGGCCCGCCCGCTCGGCTTGTCCCTGGCCGCCGATGGGATATAAAGACGGAACACGGTAAATCGGGGGGCGCAGGCCCCATTGGCGACGCAATGCAGGAAGACGGTTTCTTTTCTTCGGCAGGATCTTTTCTGGGCGGCATCATCCGCGCAGTGGTCGACGGCCTGCGCTGGCTGTTCGGCGGGCTGGGCCGCGCGCTGTCGGATTTCTTCAACGGCCTGGCGTCCGCGCTCGGCATGAGCCCCAACGTCTTCAACTTCGCCTTGCTGCTGCTCGGCCTGTTGTTCGTCTGGGCCGCCATCAAGGCGTTCCTGGGGCGCTCGATCTTCAGCGGCCTGTTCTGGCTGCTGCTCGCCATGCTGCTGCTCGGCGCGCTGATCGGAGGCTGACCGTGCTCTATGGCTGGCTCGCCGACGCCGTGGTGCTGTTCCACGGCCTGTTCGTGCTGTTCGCGGTCGCGGGCGGCCTGCTGCTGCGGCGCTGGCCCAGGCTGGCATGGCTCCATCTGGCCGCGCTGGCGTGGGCGGTGATGATCACCACCACCGGCGGCATCTGCCCGCTCACGCCGCTCGAAAACGACCTGCGCTGGCGCGCCGGCCAGGAAGGCTACGAGGGCGGCTTCATCGCCCACTATGTCTGGTCGGCGCTGTATCCGCAGGGCCTGACCCGGCCGGTGCAGACCACGCTCGGGCTGGCCGCGCTGGCGGGCAACATCATCGTCTATACGCTGTGGTGGCGCCGCCGCCGGGCCGCCGCGCGGCCGTTGCGCGCGCAACCCTAGCGCCGCGTGCCGGCGTGCCCCGCGTTCAGCGGCGCGCCGCGTGGGTCAGCTGCGCCAGCTTCGCCGCGATGCCGTCGAAACGCTCGGCGGAGGTGTTGCCATAGCCCAGCACCAGGCCGTTGTCGCGCGCCTGCGGACACAGCACGAAGCTCGACAGCGCGGCCGGCGCGATGCCGTGCGGCGCGGCGCTCGCCACGATCGCGCGGTCGGGGTAGGCCTCGGGCAGGCGCAGCGTGAGGTGCAGGCCGCAATGGCCGCCTTCGAGCGAGTGCGGCATGTCGAAGTGCCGCGCCAGGGCCTCGCGCAACGCCTTCTGACGCTCGCGATACAGCCTGCGCATGCGATTCAGGTGGCGCGTGAACTGGCCGCTCTCGATGAAGTCGGCCAGGGCCAGCTGCTCGTGGCGGTGCCCGCCGCGCAACAGCTCGCCCAGGGCCGGGCCCACGACGGGCGCCAGCGCCTGCGGCAACACCAGAAAGCCGATGCGCAGCGACGGAAACATCGTCTTCGAGAACGTGCCCACGTACAGCACGGGCGCGGCGTCGACCAGGCCCTGCATCGCGGCGATGGGCTCGCCGTGATGGCGGAATTCGCTGTCGTAATCGTCTTCGATGATCCAGGCGCCATGGCTGCGCGCCAGCGCGATCAGCTCCAGCCGCCGCGCGGCCGACAGCACGGCGCCGGTGGGGTACTGGTGCGACGGGGTGGTGTAGATGAGGCGCGGCGGACGGGTGCGCCAGTCTTCGGCGCTGGCCGCCAGGCCCTCCGGCCCGACCCGCACCGGCACCATGCGCAGGTCGCCCAGCGCGAACGCGGTCTTGGCGCCGCGATAGCCGGGGTCTTCGACCCAGGCGGTCTCGCCCGGGTTCGACAGCAGCTTCACGCACAGCGTGAGCGCCTCCTGCGCCCCTTCGGTGATCACGATCCGGGCCGGCTCGCAGCGCACGCCGCGCGCCAGGCCGAGGTAGCGGGCGATGGCGGTGCGCAGCGCCGGCTCGCCGGCCGGGTCGCCGTAGCCCAGCGCCGCGGCGCCGCTGCCGCGCACCGCGCGCTCGAGCGCGCCGCGCCAGGCAGCCTGCGGAAAGTGATTCAGCGCCGGCGTGCCGGGCCGCAGCGCCAGGTGGATGTCGTTGCGTGGTGCGCTGGGCACGATGCCCGCGAGCCTGGTCGACACGGCGGGCAGGGCGGCCGCGGGCGCCGCCTCGCCTTTGATGCCGGCGCCGGCCTCGGCCTGGACGCGGCGCGCGAGCGGCGCCACCCGGGTGCCCTGGCGGTCGGCCAGCACATAGCCCTCGGCGGCCAGATGGTCGTAGGCGATGGTGACGGTGTTGCGCGAGATCCCGAGCGACTCCGCCAGGGCGCGCGAGGCCGGCAGCCGCGTGCCGGGCGCCAGCCGCCCGGTCAGGATGGCCTGGCGCAGGCGGTGTTGCAGCTGGCGCTGCAGCGGCGGCGCGCCGCGGCCATTGTCGGCGGTCATTTCCAGCGGGGCATCGAGCAGGTCGAGTTCGAACGAGGGCGCGGCGGTGGCGGACATGGCAAAAGCGCGTGGCACTATCAGGTTGGCGTGTCGTGGCCTTTTTATCATGCCACGATAGGCGCTACCTTAGCGCATCGTCTGGCATTCCGGCAGACAAATCACGCTTCCGTTGCGAGGAACACCATGGCTTCGTTGCTCAATCCCTTCGGTCAACCCATCGGCGAGCCCCTGCCGGGCTGGACGGCGCGCCAGCCGCCGCCCCGCACGCCGATCGAGGGGCGCTACTGCCGCCTCGAACCGCTCGACGCCGAGCGTCACGCGGCCGAGCTGTACGCCGCCTATTCGCAGGCGCCGGACGCGCGCGACTGGACCTACCTGTCGGTGGGCCCGTTCGAGGATGCGGCGCGCTATCGCGACTTTGCCGAGCGTGCCGCCGCCAGCAAGGATCCGCTGCACCACGCCGTGATCGACCTGGCCACCGGCCGGGCCGTGGGCACCCTGGCGCTCATGCGGATCGATCCGCCGGCCGGCGTGATCGAGGTGGGCTTCGTGACGTACTCGCCGCTATTGCAGCGCTCGCGCGCCTCGACCGAGGCGCAGTACCTGCTGATGCGCCGCGCCTTCGACGAGCTCGGCTATCGCCGCTACGAATGGAAGTGCGACAGCCTGAATGCGCCGTCGCGCCGCGCCGCCGAGCGGCTGGGATTCGAATACGAGGGGCTGTTCCGCCAGGCCACCGTCTACAAGGGTCGCTCGCGCGACACGGCGTGGTTCTCGATCCTCGACTCGGAGTGGCCGGCGGTGAAGGCGGGCTTCGAGGCCTGGCTCGCGCCGTCGAACTTCGACGCGCAGGGCAACCAGCGCCAGTCGCTCGCCTCGTTGCGCACGCAACGGCGCGCCGCCGCCTGACGGCGGCGCGGCAGGGCCCGCGTCAGCGCCCGCGCAGGCGGGCCCATTGCTCCTGGATCAGGCCGGCCGCGCTCACCAGCATGATGCCGGCCAGCACCAGCACGGCGCCGAGCGCGAAGGTGGGGTCGATGGGCTCGTCGAGGATCCACACGCCGAAGCCCACGCCGAACAGCGGCGTGAGGAAGGAGAGAATGGATAGGCGCGAGGCGAGGTAGCGGCGCAGCAGCCAGAACCACGTGAGGTAGCTCGACAGCGCCACCACCACGCACTGGAACAGGACCGACACCACCGCCTGGCCCGACCAGTGCGGCGCGGCGGCCGGGCCGGCGGCCCACACGGCGGGCAGGGCGATGCCGGCCACCACCATCTGATAGAACAAGGTCTTGGCGGCGGGCGCCTCCGACAGCCGCGAGCGCCGGATCACCACCGTGGTGAGGCCCCAGGCGGCGCCGGCCAGCAGTCCCAGGAAATCGCCCAGCAGCATGTTGGGCGCGGCCGCGCTGGCGGCCGCCTGCGCGTCCACGCCCTTGCCCAGGAACGCCAGTGCAATGCCGCCGAACGCGACCGCCACGCCCGCCCACTGCAGCGGACGCAGGCGCTCCTCGGGCACCAGCAGGTGCAGCCCGAGCGCCGCGAAGATGGGCGCGGTGTAGAGAAACACCGACATGTGCGAGGCCGTGGTGTAGTTCAACCCCAGCGCCACCATCAGGAATTCGCCCGCGAACAGCACGCCCGCCAGCAGGCCGGCGGGCAGGGTGCCGTCGCGCAGCTCGGCCAGACCGCGCCGGCGCAGCACCACGATGCCCAGCACCACGGCGGCGAACGCCGAGCGCAGGCCGATCTGCAGCATGGGCGAGATGTCGGCTGCGACCAGCTTGATCGCGATCTGCTGGAAGCCCCAGCAGATGCACAGCAGCAGCATCACGCTGGTGGCGAAGGTGTCCAGCGGCAGCCGGGTGGCCGGCGCGGCGGCGGTCCGGCTCACGGCAGTTCCGCCGGATAGCTGTCGAGCGCGAGGCCGATCTGCTGGCGCAGATCCCAATCGGCCAGCTGCGCGCTCACGGGCCCGTAGAATGCGCCGTCGCGCACCACGTAGAGCGCGGGCAGGTGGAACACCTCGTAGCGCTGGACCAGGCCGCCGTTGTGGCCGGCATCGATCCAGCACAGCCGCTCGATCGGCAGGTCGAATTCGGGCAGGCGCTGGCGCGCCACCTGGCAGTTGGCGCAGGTGCGGCTGTAGAAGACCAGCAGCGAGAGGCCGGGCGCGTCCAGCAGGTAGCGGTCGGCCGTGCCGTCGTTGAGTTCGATCTGTTCCATGGTGTTTTTCGAGACGGATGCGTGAGCATACCCAAGCGCCGGCCCGGCGGCGGTGGCGGCCCGGCCGGCGGCAGGGTTATCGCGCGAGCTGGGCGTCGAGGTCGAGCAGGGTCTGGTAAAGCACGCGGGTGCCGTCCAGCAGTTGCGACGGCTCGATCCACTCCTCGGGGCAATGGCTGCGCCCGCCCTTGCACGGAATGAACACCATGCCGATCGGACCGCTGGGCGCCATGTAGACGGCATCGTGGCCGGCGCCGCTGGGCATGCGCATGTTGGCATAGCCCAGGCGCGTGGCCGCCTGCTCGACCGCGTCCATCACCAGCGGCGTGCAGTCGGTGGGGCGCGCGCGGCTCAGGCCGCTCATCGTCGCCTGCAGGCGCAGCTCGGCCAGCCCGCTGGCGACCTCGTCGAGCACCGCTTCGGGAAAGCCTTCGAGCACGGCGTCGCTGTCGCTGCGCACCTCGAGCACGAGCTCGACCTTGCCGGGCACCGCGTTGGGCACGTTGGGCGTCATCGCGATGCGGCCGACGGTGGCGACCACGTAATGCGGATTGCCGCTGGCCGCGCTGGCGCGCCGGTGCGCAGCCTCGATCACGCGCGCCGCGCCCACCAGCGCGTCGCGCCGGATGTCCATCGGCGTGGTGCCGGCGTGATCGGGCTGGCCCGTGACCGTGATGGCCACGCGGCGGATGCCCACGATGTTGGTGACCACGCCGATCGGCAGGCCGCGGGTTTCGAGGACCGGGCCCTGCTCGATGTGCAGTTCGACGAACGCGGCCGTGCTGCCGGGCGCGCGCTGCACCGAGGCGAGCCGCGCGGGATCGCCGCCCGCGCGCGCCAGGCCCTCGGCCAGGGTTTCGCCGGCGGGATTGCGCGCGGCCAGCATGTCGGGGTGCAGCACGCCGGCCAGCGCACGGCTGCCGACACACGAGATGCCGTAGTCGCTCGGCTCTTCGGACAGGAAATCGATCACCTCCAGCGGGTGCTGGAGCTCGATGCCTTGCTCCTGCAGCGTGTGGGCGATCTCGATGCCGGCCAGCACGCCGATGATGCCGTCGAAACGGCCGCCCTCGACCACGGTGTCGCAGTGCGATCCGGTGGCCAGCACCGGGGCGCCGGGGTTGCGGCCTGCGCGCCGGCCCACCAGGTTGCCGCCCGCATCCACGTGGGTGCGCAGGCCGGCCGCCTCGAATTGCGCGCGCAACCATTCCCGGCTTTCCGCCCACAGCGGCGTGAACGCGCGGCGCGTCCAGGGTTGATCGGCCAGCGTGAAGCGCGACAGGGCTTCGACGCGCGACCACAGGCGTTCGGCATTGAGCGGGGGCGGGGACAAGGGCATGAGGCGACGGCGTAAAACGGGGAGAGACAATGGGCGCAGCGAGTGCGGCGCCCGCGTGGAATGCGCCCGATTATGTCATAGGCCCGGCCGCGTCCCGGCGTGCGCGCATGCTGCACTGCGATGTGTTCATCGCACGGGTTAACCCCTAGCAAAACAGACGTGACCAGCCGTAAAGACGATTGGACCCATTGGGGGCCGCAAGTAATATCGACCGTGATCGCCCGGCGGCTTCGGCCGCCGGGCCGGCTTTTTTGGCAATGCCCCGCCACCGGCGCGTGTCCCGGCCCGCCGCGACCCGCCCGGTGTGCTCATGCAACTTCTTTGAGGAGATACCCCCGATGACGCTCGCTTCCGAGGCTCATGCCGTGGCGTTGAATGTGCCTGCCTATGTCAAACACCCGAAGCTGATCGAATGGGTGCGCGGCGTGGTCGCGCACACGCAGCCCGATGCCGTGGTGTGGTGCGACGGTTCACAGGAAGAGTACGACCGCCTGTGCGAACAGATGGTGCAGGCCGGCACGATGCGCCGCCTGAATCCCGCCAAGCGCCCCAACTCCTATCTGGCCTGGTCCGATCCGTCGGACGTGGCGCGCGTGGAAGACCGTACCTTCATCTGCTCGGCCCGCGAAGAGGATGCCGGCCCCACCAACAACTGGGCCGCGCCCGACGAGATGCGCGCCACGCTCGACGGCCTGTTCGCCGGTGCCATGCGCGGCCGCACGCTGTACGTGGTGCCGTTCTCGATGGGCCCGCTCGGCTCGCCGATCGCGCACATCGGCGTCGAGCTGTCCGACAGCCCCTACGTGGCCGTGAACATGCGCATCATGACGCGCATGGGCCGTGCCGTGTACGACGTGCTGGGCACCGATGGCGAGTTCGTGCCCTGCGTGCACAGCGTGGGCGCGCCGCTCGAGCCGGGCGAGGCCGACGTGGCCTGGCCCTGCAACCCCACCAAATACATCGTGCATTTCCCGGAGACGCGCGAGATCTGGAGCTACGGCTCGGGCTACGGCGGCAATGCGCTGCTGGGCAAGAAGTGCTTCGCGCTGCGTATCGCGTCCACCATGGGCCGCGACCAGGGCTGGCTGGCCGAACACATGCTGATCCTCGGCGTGACCTCGCCCAAGGGCGAGAAGCGCCACATCGCGGCCGCCTTCCCCTCGGCCTGCGGCAAAACCAACTTCGCCATGCTGATCCCGCCGCAGGGCATGGACGGCTGGAAGGTCAGCACCATCGGCGACGACATCGCCTGGATCAAGCCGGGCGCCGACGGCCGCCTGTACGCGATCAACCCCGAGGCCGGCTATTTCGGCGTGGCCCCCGGCACCAGCGAAAAGACCAATCCCAACGCCATGGCCACGCTCAAGGCCAACGTGATCTTCACCAACGTGGCGCTCACCGATGACGGCGACGTGTGGTGGGAAGGCATGACCGACACGCCGCCCGCGCACCTGATCGACTGGCAGGGCCAGGACTGGACGCCTGCCAGCGCAGCCCAGACCGGCCGCAAGGCCGCGCACCCGAATGCGCGCTTCACCGCGCCCGCCTCGCAATGCCCCTCGATCGATCCCGAATGGGAGAATCCCAAGGGCGTGGCGATCGACGCCTTCATCTTCGGTGGCCGCCGCTCCAATACGGTGCCGCTGGTGACCGAGGCGCGCAACTGGGTCGAGGGCGTCTACATGGCCGCCACGATGGGCTCCGAAACCACCGCCGCGGCCGCCGGCCAGCAGGGCGTGGTGCGCCGCGATCCTTTCGCCATGCTGCCGTTCTGCGGCTACAACATGAGCGACTACTTCACCCACTGGCTCAAGCTCGGTCAGCGCCTGCAGGCCAAGGGCGCCAAGCTGCCGCACATCTACTGCGTCAACTGGTTCCGCAAGGGCCCGGACGGCAAGTTCGTGTGGCCCGGCTTCGGCGAAAACATGCGCGTGCTCAAGTGGATCCTGGGCCGTCTCGAGGGCACGGCGGGCGGCGCCGAACAGGCGTTCGGCATCTCGCCCACCTATCGCGACATCGACTGGACCGGCCTCGAGTTCAGCCCCGATGCGTTCGAGCTGGTGATCTCCAGCGACGGCCCGGCCTGGCGCGAGGAGCTCAACCTGCACGCCGAGCTGTTCGACCAGCTCGCCCAGGGCCTGCCCGAAGAACTGGCGACCACCAAGAGCGAGATCGAGCGCCGCCTCGCGGCCTGATCGCGTCGGGGCAGTGCGGCCACGGCCGCCCGGCTTGCCGGGCGGCCGTTGTACATTGGGGCCCATGAGCAAGCACACTCCCGATCTCGATGCCGTGAGCGCCGGCACCCTGGCCGACTACGCGGCGGTCGCCGCCGCCTTCGAGGCCGGCACGCGCGACCACGACGTGAGCCAGAACGTCGACGCGCTGCTGCGCCACCTGCCGGGCGACCGGCCCCTGGACATCCTCGACTTCGGCTGCGGGCCGGGGCGCGACCTGCGCACCTTCGCCGCGCGCGGCCACCGGCCCGTGGGCCTGGACGGCGTGGCCGAGTTCGTGGCCATGGCGCGCGCCAGCGGCGCGGGCGAGGTCTGGCAGCAGGACTTCCTGCATCTGGACCTGCCGCCGGCCGCGTTCGACGGCGTGTTCGCCAACGCCAGCCTGTTCCACGTGCCCGGCGCCGTGCTGCCGCGCGTGCTGGGGCAGCTGCACGCCACGCTGCGGCCCGGCGGCGCGCTGTTCGCGTCCAATCCGCGCGGCGCCAACCAGGAGGGCTGGGCGCGCGGGCGCTATGGCGTATGGCACGACTGGCCGCAATGGCAGGCGCTGCTGGAGGCGGCCGGTTTCGAGGCGCTCGAACACTACTACCGGCCCGCGGGCCTGCCGCGCGAGCAGCAGCCCTGGCTCGCCAGCGTGTGGCGCCGCCCGTGAAGCGGGTCGAGGCCGAGGCGCAGGCCTTGTCGCCGGCCCAGGCGGCGGTGCAGGGCTTCGGCGCCGTGTCGGATGCCCGCGCCCGCGTGCTGGTGCTGGGCACCATGCCCGGGGTGGTCTCGCTCGCCGCCGGCCGCTACTACGCCAACCCGCGCAACGCGTTCTGGCCCATCATGGCCGCGCTGTACGGCATCGATCCGCAGGCCGACTACGGCATCCGGCTGGCGCAGTTGCGCGACGCGGGCGTGGCGCTGTGGGACGTGCTCGCCGAATGCGAGCGCCCGGGCAGCCTGGATGCCGCGATCGTGGCGGGCAGCGCCCGTGCCAACGATTTCGCGGCCTTCCTGGCCGCGCATCCGGCCATCGAGCGCATCGCGTTCAACGGCGCCAAGGCCGCGGCGCTGTTCAAGCGCCATGCGCTGCCGCAGCTGGCCGGCCTGGAGCGGCCGCTTTGCTACCTGAGTCTGCCGTCCACCAGCCCCGCGCACGCGGCGCAGCCGCTCGCGGCCAAGCTGGCGGCGTGGCGCGCGCTGGCGCAGGCCTGAGGCCCGCGCCAGCGCATCAGCCGATCGCGCCGTAGATGGCGCGCGCCTGGTCGGCGTCGGCGATGGGGCGGCCGAGCGCGAGGCCGCCGGTCAAGGCCTGGGCCACCAGGGCCGCGTTGCCCGGCGCGATGCTGCCGTCCTGCAGCGTCAGGTTGTTCTCGAAGCCTACCCGCATGTGGCCGCCGAACGAGGCCGCGCTGGTGACGCACGCGTTCTCTTCGCGGCCGAAGGCGCAGACCGCCCACGGCAGGGTGTAGTCATAGGCATTGAGAAAGGGCAGCAGATCGTGCGGCGACGACTGCTGGCCCGCGCTGTAGCGGCCCAGCACGAACAGCGTCGACCACGCGCCCGCCGGCACCAGCCCGCGCGCGCGCAGCGACTGCCACTTCTCCACGTCGGCCACGTCGTAGAGGATGATCTGCGTCATGATGCGTTCGGCCGCGATCCAGGCGAAGAAGGCCGCCAGCTCGCTTTCCTCGACCTCCGGCACCGCGATCTCGCGCAGCCCGATCGACACCGCGCGCGGGCGCAGTTCGCGCACCATGGCCATCTGGGCCGGCGCGCGATATACGCCGGCGGCCTCGCTCGTGACCTGCACCAGCAGGCGCTCGCCGACCGCAGCATCGACCGCGGCGAGCGCGTCGCGATAGGCCTGCACGTCGATCGAATGCTTGCCTTCCGGGGTGCGCACGTGCATGTGCATCATGGCGGCGCCGGCATCCAGGCAGGCCTGGGCCTCGCGCGCCAGCGCGGCCGGGGTCATGGGCACGGCGGGATGCTGTTCCGCGGTCTTGTAGGCGCCGTTGGGCGCCACGCACACGATCAGCGGCGAGGCCGAGAGCAGGGCGGGCGTCGGGCGCGCGCTCATGGCTGGATCTCCGGCAGTTCGGCCGACAGCAGGTCGAGGCCGGCACGCAGCAGGCGATCGTAGCGGGCGCGTTCGGCGGCGATGGTCTCCGCGTTCCAGCTGTAGAAGCCCTGGCCGGTCTTCATGCCGTGGCGGCCGTCGGCGGCGCGTTCGGTCAGGCAGCGCGCCGGATGGTCGTCGTTGCAGAAGGTGGGATACATGGTGGCGCCGGCGGCGGCGTGCACCTCGATGCCGGCGTGGTCGCGCTGCAGCACCGGGCCGGCCGCGAGAAAGCGGAAGCCGAAGCCGAAGCGCACCGCGGCGTCCACGTCCTCGGGCGTGGCGATGCCTTCGTCGATCAGCTTGAACGCCTCGCGCGAGAGCGCGTGCTGCAGGCGGTTGGCGAGAAAGCCCGGCAGGTCGCGCGCCACGCGCACCGGCACCATGCCGCAACGGCGCATGAAGCCGATCAGCGCATCGGCGCTGGCCGGCGCGCTGGCCTCGCACAGCACCACTTCGACCAGCGGCACCAGGTGCGCCGGCATGAAGAAGTGCAGGCCCAGCATGCGGTCGCGCGTTTCCAGGCCCACGCCGATGGCACTGATCGGGAAGCTCGAACTGTTGCTGGCCAGGATGGCGTCGCGCGGGGCGCGCTGCACCAGCTCGGCGAACAGCTTCTGCTTGATGTCGAGCCGTTCGGGCACGCACTCGATCACGAGGCCCACGTCGTCCCACTGGACGTCGTCCAGCGTGGCGGCGGTGCCCACGAAACGGGCGCAGTCGGCGCGGCCGGCGGCTTCCAGGTTGGCGGCCACGCGGGCCGGCAGGGCGGCCGCGCGCTCGGCGTGCGGCTCGATCACGGTGGTCCGGCATTGCGCGCGGGCCAGCACCACGGCCACGTCGGCGCCCATCGTGCCGCCACCTACCACCACCACGTGCGCCGTGGCGGGACGCGCCAGGGGCGCATTGTTCGTCGTCTGCATTGATCGCTCCTTCGATCGGGTTCGGCGCCAGTGTAGGGAAGCGGCGTTGATTGATGAATCAGATTTTTTTTATAGAATGATCGAATTACAAGATCAATCAACGGAGACGCGCGTGAAGGTCAATCTGTCGATGCGCGACATCGAAACCGTGCTGGTGCTGGGCCGCACCCTCAATTTCCGCCAGGCGGCCGCGCAGCTGCACCTGTCCCAGTCGGCGCTTTCCACGCAGATCCTGCGGATCGAGGAGGCGCTCGGCGTGCGGCTGTTCGACCGCACCACGCGCAGCGTGCGGCTCACCGCACCGGGCGAGGTGTTCATGCAACAGGCGGCCGCGTTGCAGGTGGCGTTTCGCGAGGCGATCGACGCGGTCGGCGGCATCGCCAATGCCGATCGCGGCCAGGTCGCCGTGGCGGCGCTGCCGTCGCTGGCGGCGCGCCTGCTGCCGCGTGTGTTGATGGCGTTCCGCCAGACCCACCCGGGCGTGGCGCTCAAGGTGCACGACACCCTGTCTGGGCCAGCCTTCGACCTGGTGCGCAACGGCGCGGTCGACTTCGCGCTCACGGCGGCCGATCCGCAGCAGGCCGACCTGCACTACGTGCCCATGATGTCCGACAGCTTTCTGCTGCTGATCCCGCAGGATCACGCGCTGGCGCGCAGCACCGGCCCGCTGCGCTGGGCCGACACGGTGGACGTGCCGCACGTTTCGATGGTGCAGCCCAGCAGCGTGCGCCAGTACACCGAATGGGCCTTCCTGCAGAATCGCATCCGCTTCCAGCCGGCCTTCGAGGCGGAGCACCTGGCCACCATCGTGGCGATGGTGGAGTGCGGTTTCGGCGTGGCGGCGCTGCCGGAGATCGCGGCGCGCGCCGTGGCGCACACCGGCGTGGTCGAGCGGCCGCTGGTGGGGCCGGTGGCCGAGCGTTCGATCGGGCTGGTCACCTCGCGCAACCGCAGTCTGTCGCCGGCGGCGCTGGCCCTGGTGGATGAGTTGCGCCGGCAACTACCGGCGCCCGCGGCGAAGCGGGGCGGGAAGGCGGGTGAGAAGCCTCAGGCGGCGCGGCCCGAGCGCAGGCGCTCGGCGGCCAGGTAGGCGTCGCGCGACGGAATGATGTGCTGGCCGCACAGCGCCACGAGCGCCTCGCGGTCGCCGGCGCGCAGCGCCTCGATCATGCTCCAGTGCTCCTGGCGCGCGCGCTCGCGATAGCCGGCGGCGGCCAGGGTGCCGAAGCGGATCGGGTGGGTGCGGCGCGCGTATTCCTCGATGGCCTGCTGCAGGATCGGGTTGTCGGTGAGCGCGAACAGCTCGCGATGGAACTGGTGGTTGCAGCGGAACACGTGGCGGGCGTCGCCGGCCGCCACGGCCGCATCGTGTTCGCGCTGGATCGCGATCAGCGGCTCGAGCCGCGCCGGCGCAACCGGCAGCGGGATCAGGCTGGCGGCGCGTGCCTCCAGCAGCTCGCGCAGCGCGTAGAGCTCCATGACCTCGGTGGTGCTGAAGGCGCGCACCTCGGCGCCCACGTTGGGGCGGCGCTCGATGGCGCCCATCAGCTCCAGCCGCCCCAGCGCCTGCCGCACCGCGTGGCGCTTGAGCCCGAAGCGGGCCATCAGCTCGTCTTCGGTGAGGCGCTGGCGCGGATGCAGACGGCCGAAGACGATGTCTTCTTCGAGCGCGGCGACGGCGTCGTCGAGCGTCCAGTCGGCAGGGGAGGCGGAGGCAGTCATGGCGGATCGGTCAGCGCGCGCGCGGCACCTTTTCGTTGGTTTCGGTGGCGCGCAGGAAGTCGAAGTCTACCCCCTGGTCGGCCTGCGTCACCGTCTGCAGGAAAAGCTTGCGGTAGCCGCGCTCGGCGCTCGGCCGCTCCTGCGGCGCGGCGGCCGCCCGGCTGGCCAGCTCGGCATCCGGGATCAGCAGGGCGATCTCGCGGTTTTTCACCGAGAGACGGATGCGGTCGCCGTTCTGCACATAGGCCAGCGGGCCGCCGATGGCCGACTCGGGCGTGACGTGCAGCACGATGGTGCCGGCCGCGGTGCCGCTCATGCGCCCGTCGGAGATGCGCACCATGTCCTTCACGCCGGCCACGGCCAGCTTCTTGGGGATGGGCATGTAGCCGGCCTCCGGCATGCCGGGCGCGCCGGTGGGGCCGATGCGCTTGAGCACCAGGATGTCTTCGGCGGTCACGTCGAGGTCGGGATCGTCGATCCGCAGCGCCATGTCTTCGGCGCTCTCGAACACCACGGCGCGGCCCTCGTGCTCCATCAGCTTGGGATTGGCGGCCGACTGCTTGATGATGGCGCCGCCCGGCGCCAGGTTGCCGCGCAGCACGGCCAAGCCACCCACCGGATAGATCGGCGCATCGAACGGACGGATGACGTCCTGCTTGAAGGGCGGCGGGGCGGCGTCCAGCTCCTCGCCCAGCGTGCGGCCCGAGACCGTCATCACGTCGAGGTGCAGCAGCGGGCGCAGCTCGCGCAGCAGGGCCAGCATGCCGCCGGCCTTGTGGAAGTCTTCCATATAGTGCTGGCCGGAAGGCTTGAGGTCGACCAGCACCGGGGTCTCGCGGCTCATGGCGTCGAGGCCGGCGAGGTCGATGTCGATGCCCAGGCGGCCGGCGATGGCGGTCATGTGGACGATGCCGTTGGTGGAGCCGCCGATGGCGAGCAGCACGCGCAGCGCGTTCTCGATGGCCTTGCCGGTGAGGATCTTGTCGGGCGTGAGGCGGGCGCGCGCCATCGCGACCGCGGTGGTGCCGGTCTGCTCGGCCACGCGGGTGCGGTCGGCGGTGACGGCCGGGGCCGATGCGCCGCCGGCCACCATCATGCCCATGGCCTCGGTGAGGCAGGCCATGGTGGAGGCGGTGCCCATCACCGAGCAGGTGCCCACGCTGGCGACGAGCTGGTTGTTGACGTCGGCGATCTCGACGTCATCGATCTCCTCGGCGCGGTAGCGGCCCCAGTAGCGGCGGCAGTCGGTGCAGGCGCCCACGCGCTCGCCGCGATGCGCGCCGGTGAGCATGGAGCCGGTGACCAGCTGGATCGCCGGCACGCCGGCCGACGAGGCGCCCATCAACTGCGCCGGCACGGTCTTGTCGCAGCCGCCGATCAGCACCACGGCATCCATGGGCTGGGCGCGGATCATCTCCTCGGTGTCCATGGACATGAGGTTGCGCAGATACATGCTGGTGGGCTGCGAGAAGCTCTCGTGCACCGAGATGGTGGGGAAGTCGACGGGCAGGCCGCCGGCCAGCATGACGCCGCGCTTGACCGCTTCGATCAGCTGCGGCGCATTGCCATGACAGGGGTTGTAGCTGCTGCCGGTGTTAACGATGCCGATCACCGGGCGGTCGAGCGCGCTGTCGGTGTAGCCGGCGCCCTTGATGAAGGCCTTGCGCAGGAACAGCGAAAAGCCGGTGTCGCCGTAGTTCGTGAGGCCCTTCTTCAGGCCGGTGGCGGGCGCCGCGGCGGGCGCCTTCGCGTCTTTTTTCTTGTCCATAACCATCCCGATAATATTATTGATAATCGACGCAGCGATCATAAATCCAGGGAGATACGAGCCGCAAGCGGAATTTAGTCCGACTGAGATTGATCTGTTTCGTAGATCAAATCATCGAAAAATACTGATTAAATTATCAAGATCGCACGCCTACACTCCGCCAGAGTGAGCCGGGCACCCATCCCAATCCAACCCGGCAAGTAGAGGAGACAATGATGTCCGACCGTCGCTCGACGGCCGGTGCCGCGCGCTTGCCGCGCCGTGCCGTGCTGAACTCCCTGGTGGCGCTCTGTGCCGGTGCCATGCTCGGCGCAGCCGCCGTGCCGGCCCATGCCGCGGATGCCTATCCCGACCGCACCATTCGCATGGTCGTGCCTTACCCGCCCGGCGGCGCCACCGACGTGATCGGTCGCGTGCTGGCGCAGCAGCTCACCGGCGAACTGGGCCAGACCGTGGTGGTTGAGAACCGCGGCGGCGCCGCCGGCAACATCGGCGCCGACGTCGTGGCCAAGGCCACGCCCGATGGCTACACGCTGCTGATGGGCGCCCTGACCAGCCACTCGATCAACGCGGTGCTGTACGAAGGCCGCGTCAATTACGACATCGAAAAGTCGTTCGCGCCGATCTCGATCGTGGGCACCGTGCCGCTGGTGTTCGTGGTCAATCCCAAGGTGCCCGCCAAGACCCTGACCGAGCTGATCGCCGCAGCCAAGGCCAAGCCGGGCAGTCTGACCATCGCGTCGGCCGGCAACGGCTCGCCGCAGCATCTGGCCGCAGAGATGTTCAAGCGCGTCGCCGGTGTCGACATGCTGCACGTGCCCTACAAGGGCAGCGGCCCCGCCATGACGGATCTGATGGGCGGCCAGGTGCTGACCATGATCGAAACCGTGCCTGCCGCGCAGGCGCACGTGAAGGCCGACAAGCTGCGCGCGCTGGCCGTCACGTCGAAGGATCGCGCCGCGGCCCTGCCCGACGTGCCGACCGCCGCCGAGGCCGGCCTGGCCAACTTCGAAGTGAGCTCGATGTTCGGCATCGTCGCACCGGCCGGCACGCCCGCGCCCGTGGTCGAGAAGCTCAACGCCACGCTCAAGACCATCCTGGCCAAGCAGGAAGTGAAGGACGCGCTGGAGCGCCAGGGCGCCATCGCCACCTGGACCACCCCGGCCGACGCGGCCGCCCGCATCAGCGCCGAGCGCAAGCAGTGGGCCACCGTGATCCGCGAGGCCAACGTGAAGGCGGAATGATGATGACGCGCCTTGCGTGATCTGCCGAGCGGCCCGTCCTGGACGGGCCGCTTTTTTTTCGACCTGAACGGTTAGGCGATCTGGCGCAGCGCCTGCGTGAGGCCGTTGTTGCGCACCGAATCGATGCCGCCGTCACGTGCCGCTTCGGAGGTGTACATCTGGCTGTTGCCGATCACCTGGCCGTTGCCGGCGCGCAGCGTGAAGAAGTAGCGGCCGTTGCTGGCCTGGGCGCGGTTGTAGCGCGTCGCGTCGAAGCAGTTTTCGCGCACCGAGTCGATGCCTTTCTGCGCAGAGGCCTTGGTGGTGTAGGTTTCGCTCGACAGGATCACTTCGCCATTGCTCGCCTTGAGCGTGAAGTGGAACTGCCCGGTGCTGCCCTGCTTGAGTTCGAACCAGCCTGCCATGGAGCACTCCTGGAATCGTCTTGCGGTGAGGGAAGGGGCCGGCGCGGCAACGGCGCGGCAGGGCCAGCATACGCGCAAACGTGGACACAGATCCGGCGCGGTATGGTCTTGTTGCAGACGCCCGCCGCGGGCGCGGCCGCCTGCCGAGGTGTTGCAGGAGCTGGCTGAAGCGGTCCTTTCGCACCGCCTCGTCGCCCGTCGCTGGCAGAGGTGGTCCCTGCACGATCGGACTGCCTGGTGGCGTCGCGCCCAGCCAAACAAAAACCCGGGGCCCTCGCGGGCGCCCGGGTTTCACGCGCAAACGAGCGGGCCGCGAGGGCCCGCCCGCCAGCATCACTTGCCGTTCTGCAGGCGCTTTTGCAGGCGCGCGGCACGGTCCGGCGAGGACGGGTGCGAGTCGAACATGCTGCTGTTGCCGCCGTCCAGCTTGGCCAGCTTTTCGAAGGCGGTGATGAGGCCCTTGCGGTTCATCTTCTTCTCGGTCAGCAGGTCGAAGGAGTAGTCGTCAGCGGCGGTTTCCTGCGATTGCGAGAATTGCGCGTTGATCAGCTTCTCGGTCATCTCGCCCAGTTGCGACGACGACAGGGCCGAGACGGCGCTGTTGCCGGCCGAGGTGGCGGCGCCACGGGCGGCGCTCACGGCGTAGGCGGTCTGCATGGCCTTCTTGCTGTGGCCCAGGGCGACGTGGCCCATTTCGTGGCCGATGACGCCGCGCAGTTCGTCGTCGTTCATCATGTCCATCAGGCCGCTGTACACGCGCACGCAACCGTTGCCCATGGCCCAGGCGTTCACGTCCTGCGTCAGGTAGACCTTGTAGTTGATCTTCTGGCCGTTGAGGTCCATGTTGCCGAAGCCGCGCATCACGGTGTTCAGGCGCTTGGTGTACTTGCTGTTGGCCGGAGCCACCTTCGACTGCGCGTCGCTTTCCTTGCAAGCGGCATCCGACAGCTGGACGATGTCCGCGTCAGACAGGCTCATGGCCTTGGCCATGTCGCCACCAGCCGACATCAGGCCGTCGGCATTGATGCCACTCATGTTCGCACAACCGGCGAGGAGGACGCTGGCCAACAGCGCCGAGCCGAGCAGGGCGTTTTGCTTTTTCATTTCTGGTTTCCTCTTTCTTGGTGTAACTAAAAAGGTGCGGCCCGGTATCGGTATGTATATGGACCGCCACAGGCGATTGAAAGCTTCGCGGCCTAAACTGTAATGAGCGCCGCGCGGGGGCGTGGTTTGGGTGCTTATCAAATCGCTACAAATAATTAGCGAGCGCCCAAAATGTAGGAATTCGGCATACCTTGCCGCACGATCTTCTCGCTCGTGCCGGCGGGTCGCGGGCTGCCCATCGGGGCGCCTGATTGCGTGTGCAACCATTCCTGCACGTCCCATTGCCGCGGCCGGAGCGGGCGCGCTGCGCCCTACGCTGAAACCTGCCTGGGAGCCATGCCGTGAGCAATGTTTATATCGATAAGCGGCTCGATACCTCCGCGCGCCTGTATTGCCGCATGAATTTCCGTGAACTCATGGAACTGCTCGAATTCGAGCAGGTGCGTTTTCACGGGCGCAACACGGTCTGGCCCGCGAGCCAGGCGCTGTCGGCGGGCCTCGCCTGTGGCCAGGCGGTGCAGGTGCCCGCAGTGTGGCGCGAACGCCTGCTGCCCTCGCGCGGACAGGCCGATCTCGACGGCGCGCAGGCGCTGATCGGCATGCAGCGCTGGTTCCTCGGGGGCGAGGCCAACGCCGCGGCCACCTCGGCCGACGCGGTGCCCGAGAGCACCGTGATCGTGCAGTCCACCGTGTCGGCCATCACCGAGGCCGCGCTGGGGGCCGAAGGGGTGCGCCTGGTGATCGCGCCCGTGCGTTACGCGGCGCCCACGCTGATGCGCAACGGCGCGCGCCGGCTGCCCGACCTGCTGACCGGACCGGCGCAGCGACGGCGCGACCGGGAGGCGCGCGTCGTGGCCATCCAGGAAACCACCGCGCCGGACGTGCCCGGCGCAACCGAAGGCGCCACCGAGCCGACGGCGGCCCGCGTGCGGCGCGCGCTGACCTTCGATCTGCGTACGCTGATCCAGGGCGTGGCGGTGCTGCGCGATGCGCCCGCGCATTTCCATGATCTCGTGAGCCGCGTGGTGCAGACGCGGCTGTGGGTCGGCGTCGGCCGACTCTGAGGCGGCCGCGTCAGTCGCGCACCGGCGCGGCGTCGCCGAGCCGCCGTTGCACCTCGGCGACGGTCGTCTCCAGGCCGGGTGGCCGCTCGGCCTCTGCCGTGCGGGGCGCGATGGCGTGCCAATCATCGGGCGCGTCGATGCCCGCCAACTGGCGGTCGAGCACGGCAAGGGTGGCGTCCGATGGATCGTTGCGGCGCGCCGCGACGCGGCGTTCGAGTTCGGTGCGCGGCGCCCACAGCCAGACGCCGTCGAACGGCACCCCGGCGTTGCGTGCGCAACGAACCAGTGCCGCGCGGCTGTCGGCGCGGTCGAACACCGCGTCGGCCACCACCGCGCCGCCTTGCGCCAACATGGCTGCCGCCTCCTCCAGCGCGGCGGCGTAGACCCGCTGCGACACGGCAGCTTCGTAGGCCTGCGGCGGCAGCCGGGTCAGCGCGCTCACGCCGTGCAGCCGCTTGCGCACCCGATCGCTCGAAATCACGCGTGCACCGGGCGCGGGGCCGATGGCGTGCGCGATGGCCGCGGCCACGGTCGATTTGCCGCTGCCGCTCGGCCCGCCCACGGCGACGAGCCGGGCGGGCCGGGGTGCCAACAGACTCCGTGCCAGCGCCACGTAGGCGCGCGCCTCGTCGGCGGCCGCATCGCCGTCGCGCGTGCTTTGCTGGGCGGCGACATGTGCGCGCACCTGCGCTCGCAGCGCCATGAAGAACGGCAGCAGCGCCACCCCGTCGCGCTGCGGGGCGGCGTCGAGATAGCGGTTGTAGAGAAAGTTTGCGAGCGCCGGCTCGCCGCGCGCCTGCAGGTCCATCAGCACGAACGCCAGGTCGTAGAGCACGTCGATGGTGGCGAGCGCCTCATCGAACTCCAGGCAGTCGAACAGCGTGGGCTCGCCATCGACCAGGCAGATGTTGCGCAGGTGCAGATCGCCGTGGCAACGGCGCACCTGGCCCGCGCGGGCGCGCGCGAGCACCCGCGGCGCCAGGCGATCGAGGCATTGCCGCAACTGCAGATCCAGCGCGGCGGCGGCCTCGGGCGCCACCGAAGGCGCATGCGCGAAGGCGCGCGCATTGGCGTCGAGCACGCGCCGCAGGTCCGACACCGCGTCAGCCGGCGCCGCGGGCGCCGCCTCGGCATGAAAGGCCGCGATGACGCCGGCCAGCCGCTCCATCAGGTCCGGCGTGAGCCGATGGGCGGCCGCCATGCGGTCGAACAGCGTGTTTTCGTCGAAGCGCGCCATCTCGAGCACCGCCTCGATCGGCTCGCCCGCGCCGTCGAAGGCCAGCCGGCCGTCGGGCCCGCGCGTGATCGTGCGCACGCGGCGGTACAGCGCGGGCGCGGTGCGGCGGTTCAATGCGAGCTCCGTATCGCAGGCCGCGCGCCGCAGCGCGAGCGTGGAGAAATCCAGATAGGGCAGGCGCACCGGCCGCTTGAGCTTGTAGGCGGCGGCGCCCGCCAGGACCACGACGGAGATGTGGGTCCGCACGACGCGTATCGCCTCGGCGTCCAGGCCGTGCGTGGCGGGGTCGGTGAGAAAGGCCAGCGCCTCGGGGCACTGCGCATCATCGGATGAGGCCGGGCTGTTCATCGCATGCGCCGCAGAATGGGATGTCCCATCCTAGCATCGCGGCGGCGGGGTACCGCTTGTGCGGCGGGCAGCGGGCCTGGCGGGTTTGCGGCGCGGGTGCCGGGCTGCGCCAACGACGGCGAGGGGTGCGAGGCGGCACCGGCGAAAAATGCAGTCTGACACCTTTGTTTCTCGTGGATCGCGGCGCTTGGCCCGGTGTGAGGCGATCTCCCTGGGGGCTATGTCAAAAATGCAGTCTGACACCTTTGTTTTAAATGCAGTCTGACACCTTTGTTTGAGTGGCGTGACGTCGCAATGTCGCTGCGCCGCTGCGCCGCGGTGTCAGGATGCTGCGCGGGCGCGGCGCCAGCGGCCGGGGGGCTCGCCCATCATGGCCTGGAAGGCCTTGCCGAACGCGGCTTCGGAGCGGTAGCCCACCGCCTCGGCCACGTCGGCCACCGGGCGCCGCATGTCCTGCAGCAGTTCGCAGGCGTGCATCATGCGCAGCCGGGTCACCAGTGCGCCGGCCGCCGTGCCGGCCACGCTCTGGACCTGGCGCGCGTAGGTGGCGCGCGACATGGCGGCGTGGGCGGCCAGCGTGTCGAGTGTCCAGTCGGCGCCCGGCTCGCGCAGCAACGCCTGGATCGACGGCGCCAGGCGCGGATGGGCGAGCAGCGGCAGCAGGCCCGGCGGCGCCTCGGCCGCATGGCCGTGCGCGCGCAGTGCCAAGGCGAGCAGGGCCTGGCCCAGCGCATTGATCAGCGCGTTCGCGCCGGGCCGTGCCACCGCCGATTCGCTGCGCAGCAGATCGACCAGCGCCGCCAGCGGCTGGGCGTCCGTTGCGCCCGCATCGAGCGGGAGCGAGGCGTGCAGCACCGGCGGCAGCGTCTGCGCGAGCAGAATGCCGGCGCCCGGCGCGTAGCGATACCGCCCGCACACCAGGTCGACGGCGGCCTGTGCCGGCGTGTCGACATTGGAGACGCGTGCCAGCGGCGTGGGCTGCGGGGTGGCGACGGGCGCGACGGCGCGGCGCGGCTTGCCGCGCGCGCCGGCATGCGCGAGCGTGTGGGTCTGGCCGTGGCTCACCATCACGAAGTCGCCCGCCTGCATCGCGATCTCGCCGGACGTGGTGCGCAGCAGGCAGCGTCCGGCCAGCAGCAGATGAAAGGCGGCCTCATGGCGTGGCGCCGGTTCGTGCGGCAGCACGAACGCACCGTCGAGCAGGCAGCGCACGTCCATGTGCGCCTCGAAGCGGCCCAATGCCAATAACTGACTCAGTGCGTCCATCCCCAGGGGTCCTTTTGAGTGTGATGTGGGCTCGCCCGCCGTGAGACGAATTCGCTAGAACTTGAGGATTCTAAGTCTTAAGCATGGGCTCGAAACATCGCAGAATCTCTCCACGTCGTCAGGCGGCCCCCGCCGCCGCGCATCACCCCAAACGGAGAATCCCATGCTCGACTGGAACGAATACCGCAAACAACTCGGCCCGCGCATCGGCGAACTGGGCAAGCTCACGCCCGACACGCTGGCGGGCTATCAGACCATCGCCAACGCCGGCAACAAGACCGGCCATCTCGACGCCAAGACGCGCGAACTGATCGCGCTGGCGGTGGCGGTGACCACGCGCTGCGACGGCTGCATCGCCGTGCACGTCGCTGCCGCCGACAAGGCCGGCGCGACGCGCGAAGAGGTGGCCGAAGCCCTGGGCGTGGCGGTGGCATTGAACGCCGGCGCCGCGATGGTGTACTCGGCCCGCGTGATGGACGCCATGGCCGAACTGCCGCCCAAGTGAGCACGAGGCGGGCCGGCCCGGGCACACCGCGCCGCCCCGTTTCACCACGCGTCGGACGTTGCATCCATGATGATCGTCATCGATTGGAAGCCTGGGTTCGTCGCGCGGAATGTCCTCCGCTCTGTCCGGTCGATCGCTGCACGCGAGACTTGCCGGAGGTCGGAGGGGGTGGGCACCGACTTTGATTTCACCTTCCCGCGCCAACGTTTCCACCTCTGCACGTGCTATCGCGGCGCCGGCGCCGAGGCGCGCGGCGCCTTCGTCCGCGCCGGTGTCAGGCCGGCCGGCGACCCAAATACAGCCACACCGGTGCGAGCGGGAAGGCGAGCCGGCCCAGCGCCTGTACGCCCTCGAAGCCGGCCAGCGTCATCGCCGCCGGCACCTCGCCCGCGGCGGGCAGATAGTTGCCGCGAAACTTCAGAGAGGTATAGAAGGGCATGACCGCCGCGGCCACGGCCGGATCGTCGGGCACCTCTGCGTGCGCCAGCAGCGCGACGCCGCCGGGCGCGAGCGACTCGCAGATCCGGCGCAGCAGCGCGTGCGGGTCCTTCATGAAATGCAGCACCGATGAGCACCAGACGAGGTCGTAGCCGCTGCCGAAGCCGTCCTGGTTGAGGTCGCAACCCAGCGTGTCCAGGCGGGTATCCAGCCCCGCGCGCTGGATGTTCTCCTGGGCGACCGCCGCCGTCTCCGGCCCGTCGCAGACGGTGCCGCGCCAACCGGCGAGGCGCTGCGCCAGCGCGATCGCCACATGGCCGGGGCCGCCGCCGAGGTCCAGCAGCCGGCCCGTGTCGGGCAGGGCATGCAGGCACGCCAGCCGCTCGAGCACGGCCGGTACGCTGATGTGGCGCTGCTCCTGCCCGATCTGCATCCGCGCCGCCTGCGCCCACGACCCTGCGGGCGCCGACGTGTGCGCCATGTCGGCGGCGGGATCATGGCCATCACGCAGCAGGGACTCCATCTGGCTGGCGAAACGGCCCAGCAGCCTGGCCCGGTACAGCCATGCCTGCGTGCAATTCTCGCTCGACGCCTCGCGAAAGAAACGCGCGGCGACCGCGCTCACGCCATACTCTGGCGCGGCGCTGGGCTGCGGGGGCGCGTGGCGCGTCAGCAGCCCCATGCTCCACAGCAACTCCAGCCACGTCGCGCTCGCGCTGCGGTCGAGTTGCAACCGTTCGGCAACCTGGGCGGGCGCGGTCGGCGCCTGCAGCAGGTCGAACAGGCCGAGCGTCAGCGCCTGTTCCAGGGCTTGCACCTGCAGCGGCGCACCGACGAGGTCCCAATAGGGTTGCAATGGATGGCGCGACTCAAAGCGCATGACGACCTCCGGCGAGGCGGGAACGACCGCAGGCGAGGTCGGCGCGGTCGGCGTCGGCGGACTGGCCGGACCGCAGCGCGAGCGGGGCGTGCGGCTGCCACCCGGTGGCAAGGCGGCGACCCGGAATCGGCATGGACATGAAATACCTCCTGTTGCGGCGCCCGGCATAGGCGCCGGCGCATGGAGGTCACTATAATTTTCAGATGCGCATGATTTTCATTTGATATTTAGGCGATCCGGAGCGATTCTTTGGCGATCGGGAGCGCGGCCGCCGATGGCGGTAACGAGTCTGTACCCGGGATCACCATGCCTTCACCGTCGCGCGTGCCGCCAGCCGCAGTCGGGCCGTTGGTTGCACAGGCAACGATCCGTTCTCAGGCGCGGCGATCCGCAGCCCGAGGCCCGGAAAGAAGCGCGCGGCGTCGCCCCTGATCCGCACGCCCGCCATGAGGAGGCCAGGAACATGAACTACCGCATTGGTCCCGCCGACCTGATCGTTGCGCGCGCACCGGATCCCGGCGGGTGGTGCCAGACGCGCCTGCCGGCCGAGCTGGGCCAGGGCGCGACCGACAGTCTCGCGCTCGCCGACGGCCTGACGCTCGCCGTGTCGCACTACCGCCCGCGTCACGACCTGATCGAGGAGAGCGTGGTGGAGCGCGGCCGCAGGGCGCTGACCATCACGGTGGCGCTGCAGGGGCGTTCCTCGTGTGTCGAACGCCGGGGAGGGCGGTTCGAGTTTCTCGCCGGCCGCACCACCGTGGCCGCGTTCGGCGACGCCCGCGCCCAGCGGCGCTTCCTGGCCGACGAAGACGTGCGCCAGCTGCGCGTGATCGCCGACGAGGAGTTGCTGGCTGGTTATGGCTGCGAAGACGTGCTGCACACCGACACGCCCGCCATCGCCGACCCGCTTTTCTTCGACACCACCAGCGCATGCGTTGCCGACCTGGCGCGCGCGCTCATGCTGCGGCACGACCGGCGCCGGCGCGAAGAGGGCGAGGCCGAGCGCGTGGAGCGCATGGACCTGCACATCGCGGCGCTGAGCCTGCTGTCCGAGCAATGCAAGCAGATGCGCCTGCGTTCGCCCCAGGCGGGGCGCTGGCGCCCGGACGACCGGGCCCGGCTGCAGCGCGCGCACGACCTGATCCTGCAGCACTACGACCGGCCGCTCTCGATTGCCTACCTGAGCGCCGAGGCCGGCATCAACGAGTGCAAGCTCAAGCAGGGGTTCCGCCAACTGCACGGCACGAGCCCGCACCGTTTGCTCACGGAGGTGCGGATGCGTCGCGCGTGGGAATTGCTGGAGTCGGGGCTGCATGTGTCCACCGTCGCCTACCGCGTCGGCTACCAGCATCTCGCGAGTTTCAGCGCGGCCTTCAGCAGGCATTTCGGCCGCACGCCGAAGTCGGTTGCGGGCAAGCGCCAGGCCTGAGCAGGCCGGCGCGCCCGCGAGGGGTAGCCGGCCTGTTTGGCGCGCGGCGCCATCGGGCCCGGTGCCATCGGACCCGGCGCCGACGTGGCGTCAGAACGCCCAGCGCAGGTTGGCGCTTACGGCGTGCTCCGCATACTGACCGCCCAGCGTGCCGTTGTAGCTCACCGCGAGCATGCCGTTCTTGCCCAAACCGCCCGCCGCCGACAGCCCCAGCACGGCGGCATCGCCCGACAACGGCACGCTCTCGGCGTTGAAGGGCTGCCCGCCTGCCGCGAACGAGAGGCGGGTTCGCATTGCCCGGCCGGCGAGCCGGTGCTGCCAGCCGAGCAGGGCGTCGAGCCGCAGCACCCGCGCGGCGCCCACGACGGCGTCGTGGCCCAGGCGCAGGCCCAGCGTCGATACCACCGTGTGATTGCCGCTGGAACCCAGCCGCAGCGCCGCGTCGGCGCCCGATTCGGTGTGACCCTCGCCGTCGACCCGGACATACGCGATCCGGCCGAACGGCTCGACCCGGATGGCGTGCGCGGGCATTCCGCGATAGGCGGCTTCACCGAAAACCTGCGAGGTGCGTGCCGACAGCGTGTTGCGTGCCGTGTGGTTCGCGCCGCCGTAGCCGAGCTCGCGCCGGACCTTGCCCTGGCTCCAGCTTCCCGCCAGGCCACCTCGCAGGGCGAGCCCGCCGATTTGCCAGCCGGCATAGGCGCCCAGATGCAGCGTATCGACGCGGGCCGATGCGGGCGCGCCCTGCATGCGCAGCGACTGATGGCCGTAGCCCGCCAGCGCGCCGACACGGAGGCCCTCGCGCACCCGGGTGTCGGCGCCTGCCAGGAAGCCGCTGGTGTCGGTGGTGTAGCCCGAGGCGGCGCGGTCGCGCGACCATGCGCCCAGCAAGCGCGTCCAGATGCGCACGCGGCCGTCGGGCCCGGGCGTGCGCTGGGCATCGTCGAGCTGATCGAACGCGGCGCCTCGCACGTGCCGGCTTTGCTCCGCCAGCATCGCGTAGGTGTTGGCGTAGACGCTGCCGTCGAACTGGCGCAGCAGCGTGCGCGCCTCGGCCGTGCTGCGCGACGTCAGCAGGGCGACATATGCGCCATTGGCTTGCGGCAGCGATTCCATCGCCGTGCCGACCGCGCGGCCGTTGCCGTCGGCCGCCGCCTGGGCGAACGGCACGGCGTTGCGCCCGAGCGCCACGGCGAGCGACGTGGCGCCATAGGTGGGAATGCCCCCGAGGAACGGATAGGGTGATGTCACCGTGGCGAATTTTCCGCTGATGCCGCGGGCGGCGGTGAGCACGGTCTGGCGCTTGCCGAGCGTGGCCTGCAGATCCGCCGCCGTCACTGGCCTGCCGGTGTGCTCGAGCTCCACCGACAGGGCGCCGCCTTGCAGCGTGGCCTGGCCCGCGACCTGCAGCAGGTCGGCGCCGCGCCCGTCCCGGGCCAGCTCGACGGCATACGTGGCGCCGCGCGCGAACGTGGCGTCGCCGGCCACCTTGAGCGTGCCGACCGAATGGCCGGGGGCGACGCGACCGCCTGCCGCGGCATTCAGCGCGGCCAATGTGCCGGTGCCTTGCACCAGCCCGCCGGCGGCGACCACGACGGTCCCGCTGGCGCCATCGATCGCGGCGCGGCCCCCGCTCACCTGAACCGCGCCCGTGGTGCCTGACGCGAGCAGCGTGCCACCGTGGTTCACCTTGACGTCTGCGACCTTGCCCGCCACGGTGAGCGTGCCTTGGCCTTCCACCACCGAGGCGCCGGCCAGGGTGCCGGTCTTGGCGATGACCAATCCGCCCTCGCGCACCCACGTGGTGCCGTGGTAGGTGTTGGCACCCGCCAAGGTGAGCTCGCCGCCGCCTCGCTTTTCGAGGCTGCCGACGTAGGTCTTGCCCGTGAGCGGATCGAGACCCCGCTTTGCGATGGCGGCATCCCAGTCGCGGATCAGGTCGCCAATCATCGTGCGGTCGGCCTGCGTGAAACTGCCTCCATTCCGGATCAGCTCGATGAGCAGTTCGTGGTCGAACCGGGTCGGCGCGTCGTCGGCGACGGGCACCCATCCTTGGGAATAGATGTCGCGCAGATTGTCGATGTTCCATTGGCCGCCGGCGAGCAGGGCGCGCATCGCAGCGACGACCTTCTTGTCGTCGGCCTCGCGTGCCTGCAGCGCCACGTCGGAGATCGGATTCGACCAGGTGTCGGAGGTGCCGTTCGGGAGGTGCACGGCCATGTGGTCCAGCAGCTGCGTGGGACCGTCCATGGCACGCTGCAGGTCGGGCAGGCCCCACCCGCCGATTTCGTTGGGAATCTCCGAAGCGCTTTGCTGGACCTGGGTGAGAAAGCGATAGGTGAGTTTCCCGGTCCCGCCGGTTTGGGTGGCAGACGCTTCCTGGATACGCCCGGTGGAGAGCATCACCTGCAGGGCCTGGGCATTGGTCAGGTAAGGAAAGCGTGACATGACGACCGCCAGGGCCCCCGACAGGTTGGGCGCCGATGCCGAGGTGCCGTTGGCGTTGTCGTAGACCGTGGGCCCTTTGACCGACGCCGACAACATGCCGGATACCCCCATCATGCACGACCATTTTGCATAGCCGCACTGGTTGTAGACCGATGCGCCCGATTGGTCGTAGGCGGCCGCAACCAGCCAGCCGCCCTCGAGATCGGGGTGGAAGAACGGTTGTGCGGCTTCGATGGCGGGGTTGTAGGCGTAGTCCTGGTTGATGGCCGAGAAGACCTGCACGTAGCCGTACTGGCGTTGCGCGTCGACGGCCGCGTCGACGAATGTCTTGCGGTCGCGGACGCCGAGATCGTTGACGCCCACGCTGTTGGACCAGAAATTGCGATTGGCCCGCAGCAGATCGGACAGCGCCGCAGCCGGCCGGCGCGTGTCGCCGGTTTCTTCCTCGAGCTTGACGCGGGGCGCCTGCCCATAGCTGTTGTTCACGATCCGCGCGCCTGCATTGCCGAGTGCATCGTAGGCGGCCTTGAAGTAGTTGTAGTCGAGGTCGTTCGAGCCCAGCAGCTGGTTGTTGTCGCTGCCGGAGGTCGTGGCCATGTACAGATCGGCCTTGAACGCCACGCCATGCATGGTCTTGCCATGGCGCGCGCCGCCGGCAAGCGCCGTCATCTCGGTGCCATGCGAATCGTTGTAGCGCGGGTCGAATTCAGAAGACACGTTGAACGGCGTGCCCGCTACGTGGAACTTGGGCGGGTTGAAGGGCACGCCGCGTTCGACGGTGTAGACCTGGTGCGTGGTGCCGTAGACGCCCTTCACGTTGAGCAGATGCAGACGGCCGCCCCTGAACGCTTCGTGGCTGCTGAACACGCCCGAGTCCACCAGGCCTATCTTCACCCCCTGGCCCATGGCGCCACGGGCGTAGGCATGCTCCGCCTTCATCACGCCCAGCCCCCAGTTGGTGACGAAGTCGGGCGTGCGCCAGCTGGCGGGATCGCCGGCCTTGCCGGGCTCGACGTAGGGCTTTGGCGCTGCGGCGGCCGGTGTGGCGCTCTGGGCGCTCGCCGCCGTGCCGCAGGTGGCGAGCAGTAGCCCGAGCGCAAAGCCGTGCGCGTAGGGTGGTCGGCGCCCGGATGCGCGGGTGGCGGGACTGGCTTGACAGCAGCGGTGGTGTGCGGCGCCGGTCGCACCGGTGTGCGCCTGATGTTGTTGGCTCATGATCGCCCTCCTGTGTGGACTACTCGAGGCAGTCTATCGACGGGCTTTCGATGCGCGTCCCTGTGAAGGTCCGAGAGTGTGTGGAGATTGGTCCGGCAGTCTCTTCTCCCCTGCGACACCGGCGTGGACACGCGGATGCGTGGTGCTGATTTGTCTCACCTGCGCTCGATCCCGGGGATCGAACGCGTGCGTTCAGTCAGCCAGCCAGGGGTCGATGACGGATATACCGGCGGCGCGAAACGGGCGCGTGTCACGCGTTGCGACGCGCAGGCCATGTGCCAGCGCGGTTGCCGCGATCAACGCATCGTTCGTGCTGGGCGGACGCCCCGCGCGGGAGAGGCGAGCCAACAAATCGGCATAGGCGGAGGTGCAATACAGATCGAACGCGAGCACGCGGTCGTGGAACATCGGGATGATCCAGAGCTCCAGTTTGACTTCCATCACGCGCTGTCGCTTGCCGAGCGGCATGAGTGCCACGCCGGAACGCAATTCCGCCGCGGTGACGGCAGACAGAAACAGCGATTCCGGGGCGTTGGCGTGCAGCCAGGCGGTGACCCGCTGGTCCGGCGCATCGCGCATCGTCTCCGAAACGACGTTGGTGTCGACCAGGATCATTTCGGTTCAATGGGCTGCGACGGTGCGGGATGCCTGATCCGGTCGAACAGGGCGTGCTCTTCATCGGTGAGTTGGAAGCTGCGGCACAGCCGAACCAGCGGCGATTCCGCGGGCAGCCTGTCGTCCGCGCGGATGATCGCGATCAGGATGGCCATCAGCTCCTCCTCGGCGCTGCAGCCATTGCGCCGCGCACGCAGACGTAGCTTGTCCATGATTTCGGTGGGTACGTCGGACAGCGTGATGCAGGGCATGGCCGGCTCCTTCGGAGAAGAGGTGCGACGAGGACCACGCGTTTGCTTGCGCGCGGCAGCCACGGCCAGGATGCGCGTGACGCGACGGCGGGCTGAGCCGGCATTCTGCCGCGAACGCGCGCTGAAGGTGAGGGGGCGGGGGAAATCGGTCACACGCGATCGGGTCGCCTGCACGGCGACTGAGATCAGTTGCGCCCGGGTTGATGCGATGGTCCGGCATCGGCGTTCGGGTCGGATCGCAGCGCGCCAATGCAAACAGGGCCTGGCATCTTTCGATGTCAGGCCCTGTTTCCGGGAATTTGGTGGAGCGGAGGAGGATCGAACTCCCGACCTTCGCATTGCGAACGCGACGCTCTCCCAGCTGAGCTACCGCCCCAAATCAAGCAAGACCAAAACTATACCCGAAAATTTTTTGGGTGGGTAGCGGTCCTGCTGAGATTTCAGAATTTGAGCGTGGCGGTCACCGGAGCGTGGTCCGACGGCTGTTCGTTGGCCCGGGTGGCGCGGTCGATCACGACGGCGCTGCACTGCTGGCGCAGGGCGTCGGACAGCAGGATATGGTCGATCCGCAGGCCGGCGTTGCGGCGGAAGGCGAACTGGCGGTAATCCCACCAGGTGAACGACTTCTCCGGCTGGTCGAACAGGCGGAAGGAGTCGCTCAGGCCCAGGTCGAGCAGGGCACGGAACGCGGCGCGCTCCGGTTCGGACACCAGCACCTGGCCTTCCCACTTCTCCGGGTTGTGCACGTCCTCGTCGGCGGGTGCGACGTTGTAGTCACCCAGCAGCGCGAGCCGCGGATAGGTGCGCATCTCTTCCTCGACCCAATGGCGCAGCTTGCCGAACCATTCCAGCTTGTAGGCATATTTGTCGCTGCCGACCGCCTGGCCGTTGGGGCAGTAGGCACAGATCACGCGCACGTCGCCGGCGGGCGAGGGCAGGGTGACCGCCAGGATGCGCTGCTGCGGATCGTCGTAGCCGGGGATGTTGCGGGTGAGCGCAAAGCCCGGTTCGCGCGACAGGATCGCGACGCCGTTGTAGGTCTTCTGGCCGGCCCACGCGGCGTGATAGCCGAGGTCGGTGAAGGCCTGCAGCGGAAACTTGTCGTCGGTGAGCTTGAGCTCCTGGATGCACAGCGCGTCGACCGGGTTGGCCTCGAGCCAGGCCAGCACCTGCGGCAGGCGGACGTTGAGGGAGTTGACGTTCCAGGTAGTGAGCTGCATGAAATCTGAGGGTCGTTGATGGGCGCGGGTTCTGATGCGGTCGGCCGGTCGGTGGGCGTCCGGAAACAGACGGGCGACCGATGGGCCGGAAGCATGGGGACGGCGGGATGGGGCCAATGATACCGCGCGGCGGTCCGGCATCGGGCCCCGCCTGGGACGCGCAGTACAGGCGCCGAGCGGGTGGGCCCGCTTACTCGAATGAATGCCGGAATACGTGGGTGTCGCGGGTGGCGAAGCCGGTGCGTTCGTAGAGGCGGTGGGCCGCCACGCGGGACGGACTGGATGTGAGGTCGACCGAGCGGGCGCCGAGGGCGCGGGCGCGCGCCAGGGCGGCCTGGACCAGGGCATCGCCCGCGCCCAGGCCACGCGCGGCGGCGTCGACCACCACGTCTTCGACCCAGGCCCGCACGCCGGTGGGCATGCGCATTTCGATCAGCGTGAGCGTGCCGACGATCTCGGTGGTCGCCGCCGAGCGCGCCACGAACACGGTGTTGGCCGGCGCCGCGACCAGCTGCGCGAGCTGCTCGGGCGAGGGTCGCGGCGCCGTGGCCGACAACTGCGGCAGCAATCGATCGAAGGCCGCGACGATTTCCGGCGTGATGTCGTGCACGGTTTCGATGTGGATCTTCGGGGCGCCAGCGGTCATGGGAGTCTCGTGGGGCAGGGATGCGGCCACTGTAGCACCGGCTCTCGGTACCGTCGCGCGGCGTGGCGGAGCGTCGGTGTGCGGCGGCATAAAGGTGTCAGACTGCATTTCCCGGATGGCCGACCTCGCTCGAGCGCACGGGGTGGCCGGAAAATGCAGTCTGACACCTTTATGCTTTCTTGCCTCGGGCGCCGCACGGCGAAAAATGCAGTCTGACACCTTTACGAAAATGCAGTCTGACTCCTTTTTTGGGGAGCGGCGACGCGCTTGGAGGCCAGGAACGCTTTCTTGAACGGCGGTCGGATCAGTCGCCGATCTGTTCGAAGCGTTCGGCCATGAAGTCGATCAGGGTGCGGACCGAGGGGAGCAGGCCGCGGCGGGAGGCGAAGACGGCGTGGACGATTTCTCGGCGGGGGGCCCAGCCGGGCAGCAGGTGCACGAGGTCGCCGCGGGCGAGTTGTTCGTGGACGATCATGCCGGGCAGCTGCACCACGCCCACGCCAGCGAGGGCGGCGGCGCGCAGGGCGAGCATCGAGCGGGTGATGAGGCGCGGGCGATGCGGGACGGTGGCGGTCTGGCCATCGGGGCCGATCAGGTGCCAGGCCTGCTCGGCCTGGGCGGCGCCGAGGCCGAGGGCCAGGCTGGGCAGGCGGGTCAGGTCGAGCGGCGAGGTGAACGGCTCCGCGCCCGCCTGTTCGACGAGGGCCGGGCTGGCGACCAGGCACTGGCCGCGTTCGGAGAGGATGCGCAGCACCAGGTCGCTGTCCTGCAGCGGGCCGGGCCGCACGCGGATCGCTACGTCGATGCCTTCGCCCACCACGTCGACCTGGCGGTTGGTGTCCTCGAGATGCACGTGCACCTGCGGATACGCCACCATGAAGTCCGCCACCATGGCGCCGACCTGCGCTTCCAGCAGGGCCACCGGGCAGGTCATGCGCACCACGCCGCGCGGCTCGGCGCGGTTCACGGCGATGGCCTCTTCGGCGGCCTCGGCCTCCACCAGCATGGCGCGGCAGTGGTTGTAATAGGTGTGGCCGATGTCGGTGACCGTGAAGCGGCGGGTCGAGCGCTGGATCAGGCGGGTGCCGAGCCGGTCTTCGAGCAGCGCGATGCGGCGGCTCAGCTTGGACTTCGGGATGCCGAGCGCGCGGCCGGCCGGCGCGAAGCCGGCGTGGTCCACCACTTGAACGAAGTAATAGAGGTCGTTGAGGTCTTGCATCCGGGAGGCGGCGCGCGGGTGCGGCCGTGAGCGGGGATTCGGGAATGACCCGCACTATATCCCAGTGCGCCCGCGTTGCGGCGGATCGGGCGGGCGGAGGGGCTTGGCCCGTCGGGGCCGGGCGCCACGGCGGGGCACGGCCGCGGCGGCCGCCGCGCATCGCGTGATGCCGTCGCAAGACGGGTCAAGCTCGGCCAGCGGGCGTCGCGCCGGCGCGGCTCTGGTCAAGCGCCTTGAAGCACGCTCCCTCATCGCAACGGGCCGGTCGGGCCCGGCCCGCGCGGTGAATTTCGGGCGCGTGTGGGCGAGGCGCGGCCGCAGCCGGGCGCGCGACCGTGGCCCGCCTGCTCAGCGCACCGCGCGCAGCAGGCGCAGGCCGTTGGCCACCACCAGCAGGCTGGCGCCCACGTCGGCGAACACGGCCATCCAGAGCGTGGCGTGTCCGGTCATGGCGAGCACCAGGAAGATCGCCTTGATGCCGAGCGCGAGGCCGATGTTCTGCATCAGCACGCGGTGGGTCGCGCGCGACAGGCGCACGAAGGTGCCGATCTTGCGCAGGTCGTCGTCCATCAGGGCGACGTCGGCGGTCTCGATGGCGGTGCCGGTGCCGGCCGCGCCCATGGCAAAGCCGATGTCGGCGCGCGCCAGCGCGGGGGCGTCGTTGATGCCGTCGCCCACCATCCCGACCTTGCCGCGCGTGTCGGCAAGGCGCGCCTCGATCTGCTGCAGCTTGTGTTCGGGCAGCAGCTCCGCATTCACGGCGTCGATGCCCAGGTCGGCGGCGATGCGCTGCGCGACGCGGGCGTTGTCGCCGGTGAGCATCAGCGTGCGCACGCCCAGGCGGTGCAGGTCCGCAATCGCCTCGGCGCTGGTGGGCTTGAGCGTGTCGGTCACGCCCGCGGTCAGCAGCACGGCGCGCGCGTCGGCCAGCGCGATGGCGGTGTCGCCGGCCTGTTCGGCCTCGTCGAAATAGGCCGCGACCTCGGGGGTCAGCAGGCCCAGGCTGGCGATCAGGCGGCGGTTGCCCAAATGGAAGCGTTCGCCGTCGATCGTCCCGGCCACGCCCTGGCCAGGGAGGGCCTCGAAGTCGCTCACGTCCAGCCGCGTGACGGCGGCGGCCGAATCGGCTTGGGCCAGCGCGCGCGACACGGGGTGGTCGGAGCGCGCGGCCAGGCTGACCGCGACCTGTTCGGTGTCGAGGCCGCCGGCGCTGGCGGGCAGCCAGGCGCGCAGCGTGCGCTGCACCGGCTTGCCGCGCGTCAGCGTGCCGGTCTTGTCCAGCGCGAGCCAGTCGAGCTTGCGGCCCTCTTCGAGATAGATGCCGCCCTTGATCAGGATGCCGCGGCGCGCGGCGGCGGTCAGGCCGCTCACCACGCTCACCGGCGTGGAGATCACCAGCGCGCACGGGCAGGCGATGATGAGCAGCGCCAGCGCGCGGTACACGGAGTCCAGCCAGGCGTGGTCCAGCAGCAGCGGCGGCACCAGCGCGACCAGCACCGCCAGCAGCACCACGGCCGGGGTGTAGATGCGCGAGAAGCGGTCGATGAAACGCTGGGTCGGGGCGCGCGCGCCCTGGGCCTGCTCGACCGCGTGGATGATGCGGTCCAGCGTGGTGTTGCCGGCGGCCGCGGTCACGCGGTAGTCGAACGAGCCGGCGGCGTTGACCGTGCCGGCGTACACCTCGTCGCCCACCGATTTCTCGACCGGCAGGCTCTCGCCGGTGATGGGCGACTGGTCTACGGCGGAGCGGCCGTCGCTGACCACGCCGTCGGCGGCGATCCGCTCGCCAGGCCGCACCCGCACCACGTCGTCGAGCCGCAACTGCGCCGCGGGCACGTCGCGCCATTGGCCGTCGCCCTGGCGCACATGGGCCGTCTGCGGCGCGAGATCCATCAGGCCGCGCACGGCATTGCGGGCGCGGTCGAGCGCGCGCGCCTCGATCAGCTCGGCCACGTTGAACAGCACCATCACCATGGCCGCCTCGGGCCACTGGCCGATCAGCACGGCGCCGGTGACGGCGATGCTCATCAGCGCGTTGATGTTGAGGTTGCCGTTGCGCACCGCGATCCAGCCCTTGCGGTAGGTCGACAGCCCGCTCGCGGCGATGGCGATCAGCGCCAGCACCGCCGTGGACCAGGCCGGCAGGCTGGCGAAGTGCGCCGCCTCGGCCAGCGCCGCGAACACGCCGCCCACGGCCAGCCAACGCCAGCCGCCGTGCGCGGCGGGCGCGGCGGCGCGCGCGGGCGCGTCGTCGGCCAGGACTTCGGGCGTCATGCCCAGCGACCGGATCGCGGCCAGCACGCGTTCGAGCGCCGCGTCGGCATGCACCACGGTGAGCACGCGCTGCATCAGGTTGAAGTCGAGCGCATGGACCTCGCCCATGTTGCCCAGCTTCTTGCGGATCAGGGTCTCCTCGGTGGGGCAGTCCATTTGCCCGATGCGCACGCGCGCCACCGACTGGCCGGGGCCGGCCTGCAGCACCGCGGCGGCACCCCCGGACGCGGCGACGCCGGCCGCGTGGCCGCCGCAGCAGCCCCCGGCCGCAGCGGCGCGGGGCGCGGCATGGTCGTGCGCATGACCGTGGTCTTGGCCGTGCTCATGGGCGTGATCGTGATCGTGGGCGTGTTCATGACGATGGGCGGCGTCGGCGCCGTGCGCATCGTGTCCGGCCGCCGCCCGGCCACCTTCCGCCGGGCCATGATCATGGCCGCAGCAGGCATCGGGACGGGCATCGGAGAGGGGGTTCGGCGTACGCGACATCTTGTGTTCCAAGGCAGTCTTCCTGACGGACTCGCGCTTCCCGCAAGGCCGGAGATGTGTCCCCGACATGAAAGCGCTGGTATTTGTCCGAATTTCACACCCTGGAGTTACTATAGGGTCAAGCAGGTCGTGGGCCGCCGTCACCGGTGGCTTGCGCCGGCGCAAGCTCAGGAGGGCAGACGATGAAGATCGGCGAACTGGCCAAGGCGGCCGGCACCACGGTCGAGACCGTGCGGTATTACGAGAAGGAAGGGCTGTTGCCCGCGCCCGAGCGCGGCCTGAACAACTACCGCAGCTATGGCCAGGTGCACCAGGACCGGCTGCGGCTGATCCGCAATTGCCGCGCGCTCGACATGACGCAGGACGAGATCCGCCAGATCCTGACCCTCGCGGACAATCACCAGACCGGCTGCGGGCCCATCAATGAGCTGTTCGACGAGCACATCGCCCACGTCGACGAGCGCATCGCCGAGCTGACCCAGCTGAAGTCGCAACTCGGCGAGCTGCGCCAGCGCTGCCTGTCGGCCCATGCCGACACGGAGGATTGCGGCATCCTGCATGGCCTGTCGGAAATGCAGGTCGAAGAACGTCCCGAGCGCCACACCCACCTGGGCTGAGGCGCGAAGCCCCGGCCGATGGCAGGGGTTTGGCCGCGTCGGCATCGCGCCTGGCGTAATATGAGAATCTGTCTTTTTTGCATTTGGCTCCGTCACCCATGTCCCAGACCGAAACCGTTTCCCCGCTGCACGCGCTCTACACCCGCCGCTCCGTGAAGTTTCTGCGCGGGCCCGCGCCCAAGCCCGAGGAACTGGACCAGATCCTGCAGGCCGGGATGAGCGCGCCCGATCACGGCGCGCTGCGCCCGTGGCGATTCAAGATCATCCGCGGCGAGGCCATCGGCAAGCTGGCCGACATGGCGCTGGACGCGGTCAAGCGCAGCGGCGATCCGCGCATGACGCCCGAGAAAGAGAAGTCGGTGCGCGAATGGATGGCGGGCGTGCCGCTGTTCCTGGCGCTGGCCGCCAAGATCGACCACAACAGCAAGGTGCAGGAGCAGGAGCAGGTGATCGCGGCGGGCACCGCGGTGATGAACGTGCTGAACGCCGTGCACATGCTGGGCTACGGCGCGTTCTGGAGCACCGGCCTGGGCACCTACGTGGAAGAGGTGCAGGAAAAGCTCGGCTTCGATTCGCTGGATCACCGGTTCCTGGGGTTCCTGGCGATCGGCACCCCGGCCTGCGCCGTGCCGAAGATCGAGCGCCCCGACTTCCGCGACTTCACCAGCGAGTGGACCGGCGCTTGACGCGCTGGCTGGCCTGACGCGCAGACCGGCTGTCTGCGCACGCAACCAAAAAAAAGCCCCGCCGATCGTGATCGGCGGGGCTTTTTTCTTGCGGGCGGCGGGGCGGGACCCCGCGCCGGTCAGGCCTGTGCGGTTTCGGCCAGCACGCGCTGGGCTTCCTCGCGCACGCGCTCGGGGGCGGTGCCGCCCACGTGATTGCGCGCGGCCACCGAGCCTTCGAGCGTGAGCACCTGGTGCACGTCGTCGGCGATGGCCGGGTTGTACGCCTTGAGCTCGTCGGTGGTGAGGTCGGCCAGGTCGCAACCGCGCTGTTCGCAGTCGCGCACGGCGTGGGCCACCACTTCGTGGGCGTCGCGGAACGGCAGGCCGCGCTTGACCAGGTAGTCGGCCAGGTCGGTGGCGGTGGCGAAGCCCTGCAGCGCGGCGGCGCGCATGTTCTGCGGCTTGACCTTGATGCCGCCGGCCATGTCGGCGAACAGCGTGAGCGTGTCGCGCACCGTGTCGACGGTGTCGAACAGGCCTTCCTTGTCTTCCTGGTTGTCCTTGTTGTAGGCCAGCGGCTGGCCCTTCATCAGGGTGAGCAGGGCGACCAGGTGGCCATTGACGCGGCCGGTCTTGCCACGCGCCAGTTCGGGCACGTCGGGGTTTTTCTTTTGCGGCATGATCGAGCTGCCGGTGCAGAAGCGGTCGGCCAGGTCGATGAAGCCCACGCGCGGGCTCATCCACAGCACCAGCTCTTCCGACAGGCGCGAGACGTGCGTCATGATGAGCGCGGCGGCGGCGCAGAACTCGATCGCGAAGTCGCGGTCGGACACGGCATCCAGCGAGTTGCGGCACACGCCGTCGAAATCGAGCGTGCGCGCGACGCGCTCGCGGTCGATCGGGAAGCTGGTGCCGGCCAGGGCGGCGGCGCCCAGCGGCAGGCGGTTCACGCGCTTGCGGGTGTCGGCCAGGCGCTCGGCGTCACGGCCGAACATTTCGGCGTAGGCCAGCAGGTGGTGACCGAAGGTGACGGGCTGGGCCACCTGCAGGTGGGTGAAGCCGGGCATGATGGTGCCGGCGTTTTCCAGGGCGACCGTGGCGAGCGCGTGACGCAGCTGGCGCAGCAGGTCGATCAGGTTGTCGATCTCGTCGCGCAGCCAGAGGCGGATGTCGGTGGCCACCTGGTCGTTGCGCGAACGGCCGGTGTGCAGGCGCTTGCCGGCGTCGCCGACCAGTTCGACCAGGCGCTTCTCGATGTTCAGGTGCACGTCTTCGAGATCCAGCAGCCACTGGAACGAGCCGGCGTCGATCTCGCTGCCGATCTGCTGCATGCCGCGCTGGATGTCGGCCAGATCCTGGGCCGAGATGATGCCTTGCGCGGCCAGCATGTCGGCGTGCGCCAGCGAGCCACGGATGTCGTGGCGGGCCAGACGCTTGTCGAAGTCGACCGAGGCGGTGTAGCGCTTGACCAGGTCGGAGACCGGTTCGGAGAAACGGGCGGACCAGGCGTTCGCCTTGTTGGCGAACTGGTTCTGATTGGAGTCGGGAGTATTTGCCATGATGGCGGGGATTATAGGGCCACCGGGCAACGGCTTGCGAGCGGCGGACACGCCCGGAAACGATCCGGGGGCCGCGATGGCGGATAATCTGGCCCATCTCGAATGACGGAGTTCCGATCTTGACCATGCAATGGGAAAACCTGGTAGACGCGCTGGATCATTCCGTGCCGTCCCAGCCCTGGGCCCAGACCCTGCTCGGCGTGGGGGTGCTGGTGCTGGCCGCGCTGTTCGCCCAATGGGTGGTGGCGCGGCTGGTGCTGTTCTTCGCCCACAAATTGCTGGTGGCCTCCGGCCGCGAAGACTGGGACAAGGCGCTGACGCGACGGCGGGCGTATCACAACTTCTGGTACGCGGTGCCGTTCGCGGTGGTCTCGATGGGCATCGACATGGTGCCGCACGCCGAGCGCGTGGTCACCGTGGTGGGCCGGCTCGCCCATGCCGCGGCCTGGATCTGCGTGTTCATCGGGGTGAGCGGGCTGCTGAGCGCCTGGCAGGACACCTATTCGGCCACCACCCGCGCCCAGACCCGCTCGATCAAGGGTTATATCCAGATCGGCAAGCTGATCCTGTATGCGATCTGCGTGGTGCTGGTGCTCTCCATCATGATCGACCGCTCGCCGCTCTGGATGATCTCCGGCCTGGGCGCGCTGTCGGCGGTGCTGCTGCTGGTCTTCAAGGACACGCTGCTGTCGCTGGTGGCCAGCACGCAGCTCACGTCCAACGACATGCTGCGCATCGGCGACTGGATCGAGATGCCGCAGGCCAATGCCGACGGCTTCGTCAAGGACATCGCGCTGCACACCGTGAAGGTGCAGAACTGGGACAACACGGTGACCACCGTGCCCACCTACAAGCTGTTTTCCGAGAGCTATCGCAACTACCGCCAGATGTTCGAATCGGGCGGGCGCCGCATCAAGCGCACGCTGCGCATCGACGCCACCAGCGTGCGTTTCCTCGACGCCGGCGACGCGCAGCGGCTCAAGGGCGTGGCCCTGCTGCACGACTACCTGCAGGCCAAGGAAGACGCCCTCACCGAGACCAACGCCAAGCTGGGCGACCTGGCCGAGGTGCCGGCCAACCGCCGCCGCCTCACCAACATCGGCACCTTCCGCATGTATGCCCTGGCCTATCTGCGCCAGCATCCCGAGGTGCGCCAGGACATGGCGATGATGGTGCGCATGATGGAGCCGCAGACCGAGGGCATCCCGATCGAGGTCTATTGCTTCACGGCCATCACGGCCTGGGTCGAGTACGAGCGCATCCAGGGCGACGTGTTCGACCATCTGCTGGCCGTGCTGCCCGAGCTCGGGCTGCGGCTGTACCAGGCGCCGTCGGGCGCCGACTTCGGCAGGTTCGCCGGCGACATGCGCGCCGCCGCGCTGCACGAGGCGCAACGCGAACAGGTCGGCAACGCGGGCTGAGCCCAGCCGCGCGATGCACCACAATGGGGCGCCGGCGAGGGCGTCTGCAAGGGGGCCCGCCAATGCCGCCGGTCGTTGCGCCTGCAACCGCTCGCCCGGGCGCGGCGGGCGAGGGCGCCGCCCCGTGCATGCCGCCCGCATCGGCCGCGTCGCCACTGTCATCACCGTGCGATAATCCGCGCTGCCTTTCATATCGTCAGCGGAACCGTCGTTCATGAGTGCAGTCCGGGTCGCCATCGCCCAAATCAATGCCTGTGTCGGAGACCTTGCGCGCAATGCCGGCAAGGTGCTCGAAGCGGCGCACAGCGCGCACCGCCAGCAGGCCGACGTGCTGCTCACGCCCGAGCTGGTGCTGGTCGGCTATCCGCCCGAAGACCTGCTGCTGCGCCCGTCCTTCGTGCAGCGCCAGCAGGACGCGCTCGACAAGCTGAGCGCCGACATGGCCGGCCTGGCCGGGCTGCACGTGGTGGTGGGCCACGTGCTCGAGCACGACGGCCTGCTCTACAACGCCGCGTCCGTGCTGTGCGAGGGCCGGTTGCTCGGCACCTACCGCAAGCAGGAGCTGCCCAACTACGCCGTGTTCGACGAGCAGCGCTATTTCGCGGCCGGCGACGCCGCCCTGGTGTTCAGCGTCAAGGGCGTGAACTTCGGCGTGGTGATCTGCGAAGACATCTGGTTCGACCGCGCACCGGCGCAGAGCGCCCGCGCCGGCGCGCAGGTGCTGCTGGTGCCCAACGGCTCGCCCTACAACACCGGCAAGCAGGAGGCGCGCCAGGACGTGGCGCGCCGCTGCGTCGAGGCCACCGGCTGTGCCTTGCTCTACGCCAACCTGGTGGGTGGCCAGGACGAGCTGGTGTTCGACGGCGCCTCCTTCGCGCTCGACGCGCAGGGCCGCTGCGCCGCGCGCCTGCCCGATTTCACCGAAGGGGTGAACCTGGTCGAGGTGGACGCGCACGGCGCGGTCAGCCCGGCCAGCGCGGGCGCCGACATGGCGCCGTTCAGCCTGGAAGAGCAGGTCTGGAACGCGCTGGTGCTGGGCGTGCGCGACTATCTCGGCAAGAACGGCTTTCCCGGCGCCATCCTGGGCCTGTCGGGCGGCATCGATTCGGCCGTGGTGCTGGCGGTGGCGGTCGATGCCATCGGCGCCGACAACGTGCGGGCGGTGATGATGCCGTCGCGCTACACCGCCGACATCTCGCTCACCGACGCCGCCGACATGGCCGAGCGCCTGGGCGTGCAGTACGACGAGATCGTGATCGGCCCCATCGTGGACGCGTTCGAATCGGCGCTGGCCCCGCACTTCGCGGGCCGCCCGGTCGACGCCACCGAAGAGAACATCCAGGCGCGTGCCCGCGGCACCCTGCTGATGGGCCTGTCCAACAAGACCGGCCGGCTGGTGCTCACCACGGGCAACAAATCCGAGATGACCACCGGCTACTGCACGCTGTACGGCGACATGGCCGGCGGCTTCGCGGTCATCAAGGACGTGCCCAAGACGCTGGTCTACCGGCTCGCGGTCTGGCGCAACACGCGCGGCGAGGTGATCCCGGAGCGCATCATCACGCGTCCGCCCTCGGCCGAGCTGCGCCCCGACCAGACCGACCAGGACAGCCTGCCGCCCTACGACATCCTCGACGCCATCATGGCGCGCTATATGGAGCAGAACGCCTCGCCCGCCGAGATCGTGGCCGAGGGGTATCCGCGCGAGGCGGTGGAGCAGGTGGTGCGGCTGATCCGCATCAACGAATACAAGCGGCGCCAGGCCCCCCCTGGCCCCCGGATCACCCCACGCGCGTTCGGCCGCGATTGGCGGTATCCTGTCACCAACGGATTTCGGGAGCTCCTCTGAGCCAGCCCTTTCTACATCTCCAGGATTGCAGAACGTGAAACAAGTCACCGCCATCATCAAACCGTTCAAGCTCGACGAAGTCCGTGAGGCGCTCGCCGAGGTCGGCGTGAGCGGCCTCACCGTGACCGAGGTCAAGGGCTTCGGCCGCCAGAAGGGCCACACCGAGCTCTATCGCGGCGCCGAATACGTGGTGGATTTCCTGCCCAAGATCCGGGTCGAGGTCGTGCTGGCCGACGAGCTGGTCGACCAGGCCATCGAGGCGGTGCTCAAGGCGGCGCGCACCGGCAAGATCGGTGACGGCAAGATCTTCGTCACGCCGGTCGAACAGGCCATCCGCATCCGCACCGGCGAGGCCGACGAACAGGCGCTCTGAGCGCCCGTTCCTGCGGCATCACGAGGCGGCCTGCGGGCCGCCTTTGCTTTGTGGGGTCTCGAGGCGGGCAGGGCGCCCGCGCAGGGTCGGCCGTCGCGGCGGGCCTCAGGCGGCGGCCTGGCGCGCCGCGAACACCTGCTGGCTGGCCTCGCAGATCGCCGCCGTGATGTGCTGGCGCGCGTGGTCGCGCCGCTCGAGCATGCCGATGCCGCGCGCCACCGGGCCCAGGTCCGCGGGCAGGCGCCACACGCGCAGACCGGCGTCGTTCTGCCAGTTGCTGCCGTTGAGCAGCGGCAGCAGCGTCACGCCGGCCTCCTGCCGCACCAGTTCGACCAGGGTCTCGATGGCGTTCAGCTCCAGGAAGTCGTCCACGGCCACGCCCAGCCGACGCAGCACGCGGTCGATCTGCAGGCCGGTGCGCTGGGTGCGGTCGAAGCGCAGGAAGGGGTTCTGCATCAGCAGCTCGCGCACGGCCTCGCCCGCCGCGCCCGGGTGGGCCAGCACCACCAGCGGCTCTTCATAGAGCGCGGTCCAGCGCGTGCTGGCCATCTTGCGGCCGGCCTCCACCAGAAAGGCCGCGTCGAGCTCGCCCGCCTCGACCTTGCCGGCCAGCTCGCTCGCCTTGCCCGAGAACACCCGCACGTCCAGGCCGGGATGCTCGCGCTTCATGCGCGTCACCACCTTGGACAGCGTGCCCATGCAGGACACGATGGCGCCCACCGACACGGAGCCCGCCAGCGCGTCGGCGGGATTGCGCGGCACCCTCAGACGGTCGTACAAATCCACCAACTGCTTGATTTCCGGGAGCAATTCGCGCCCGGCCGCGTTCAGGATGGCGAGCCGGCCGCTGCGGTCGAACAGCTCGCGACCGAGTTCGGCCTCGAGCGAGCGCATCTGGAAGCTCACCGCGGCCTGGGTCAGGGCGACCTGCTCGGCGGCCTCGGAGAAGGTGCCGTGATGGGCCACGGCCAGGAAGGTGCGCATGAAGCGTAAGGAGCTCATCCGGGTATACCCGTAAGTGGGGCTTTATATAAAAAAACTTTTAATGACGGATCAACAAATCAAATTGATTTAATTAAAGCACGGGAGTACCTTCGCCAGCTTCCTTTGCTTTGAGCCGTGGGGCCGACGCCATGAAATCCTTCGAATGGACCAATCCTTATCCCTCCCACCGGATTCCGCTGTTTGCGCGCAATGTGGTGTCGACCTCGCACCCGCTGGCCGCGCAGGCCGGCCTGCGCATCCTGCTCAAGGGCGGCAATGCCGTGGACGCGGCCATCGCGGCGGCGGCCACCATCGTGCTGACCGAGCCGGTGTCGTGCGGCCTGGGCGGTGACTGCTTCGCCCTGGTGTGGGACGGCAAGGAGCTGCACGGCCTGAACTCCTCCGGCGTGGCGCCGGCCGCCTGGACGGTGGATTACTTCAAGCAGAAGTACGGCACCGGCGCCGACGGCCTGGCCAAGCAGCCCAAGCGCGGCTGGGACGCGGTGACCGTGCCCGGCGTGGTCGCCGGCTGGGCGGCCCTGCACGAGAAGCTGGGCAAACTGCCCTTCGACCAGTTGTTCGACCCGGCCATCGAGATCGCCGAGCGCGGCTACAGCGTGCCGCCGGTCGTGGCGCACAAGTGGGCCGCCGCCGCGTCCGAGCTGCGCGACCAGCCCGGCTATGCCGCGGCCTTCATGCCGAACGGCCGCGCGCCGGCCGTGGGCGAGCACTTCCGCTTCCCGGACGCCGCCAACACGCTGCGCCGCATCGCCCAGAGCAAGGGCCGCGATTTCTACGAAGGCGAGCTGGCCGAGCGCATCGCCGCCTTCAGCAAGGAATGCGGCGGCGCCATGACGCTGGAAGACCTGCGCAACTACAAGCCGGAGTGGGTCAAGCCCATCAGCAAGTCGTATCGCGGCTACGAGCTCAACGAGATCCCGCCGAACGGGCAGGGCATCGCCGCACTGATCGCGCTGGGCATCTGCGAGCGTTTCGACCTGGCCAACATGAAGGTCGATTCGTTGCAGTCGCAACATGTGCAGATCGAAGCCATGAAGCTGGCCTTCGCCGACCTGTACCGCTACGTGGCCGACCCGCGCAGCATGGAGGTCACGCCGGAGCAGATGCTGTCGGATGCCTACCTCGACAGCCGCGCCAAGCTGATCGACCTCGATCGCGCCACGCACTTCCAGGCGGGCCGTCCGCACGCCGGCGGCACGGTCTACCTGACCGCCGCCGACGAGAACGGCATGATGATCTCCTTCATCCAGTCGAACTACATGGGCTTCGGCTCGGGCGTGGTGGTGCCGGGCACCGGCATCAGCATGCAGAACCGCGGCGTGGGTTTCTCGATGGATCCCAAGTCGGCCAACGTGGTCGAGCCGGGCAAGCGCCCGTTCCACACCATCATCCCGGGCTTCCTCACGCGCGGCGGCAAGCCGGTGATGAGCTTCGGCGTGATGGGCGGCGACATGCAGCCCCAGGGCCATCTGCAGACCGTGATCCGCATGCTGGATTACCACCAGCAGCCGCAGGCCGCCTGCTGCGCGCCGCGCTGGAAGGTCAACCGCGATTTCACGCTTGACGTGGAATCGACGATGAATCAGGCTGTGGTCCAAGGTCTGAAGAGCATGGGCCATTCGCTCAAGTCGGTCGACGATCCCTACATGGATTTCGGCGCCGGCCAATTCATCTGGCGCCTGCACGAAAACGACAACGAACTGGGCTACGTGGCGGCGAGCGATACGCGCCGCGACGGCCAGGCCGTGGGCTTCTGAGCCCGCGCCCCGGGGCCGCGGCCGCCGGGGCGTTTCTTCGCTTTTTCAGTCAACAACATCCAAGGGGAAACGGATAATGAAACTGAAGCAACGTTTTGGCCTCGCGCTGGGCGGCGCGCTGCTGGCGCTGGCCAGCGGCGCCGTCGTGGCGCAAGACCTGCGCATCGGCCTGCAGGAAGATCCCGACGTGCTGGACCCGCATCGCGCCCGCACCTACGTGGGCCGCATCGTGTTCACCTCGCTGTGCGACAAGCTCGTCGACATCGACCAGAAGCTGCACTTCGTGCCGCAGCTCGCCACCTCGTGGTCGTACTCCGACGACAACAAGGTGCTGACCTTCAAGCTGCGCACCGACGCCTCGTATCACGACGGCACCAAGTTCGACGCCGCCTCGGCCAAGGCCAACCTCGAGCGTGCGCTCACGCTCCAGGACAGCATGCGTAAGGGCGAGCTGGCCTCGGTGGACAAGATCGAGGCGCCCGCGCCCGACACGCTGGTGCTCACGCTCAAGCGTCCCGACGCCACGTTGCTCGCGCAACTGTCGGATCGCGCCGGCATGATGCTGTCGCCCAAGACCTTCGAGGGCGATGCCGCCACCGTCGGCCGCAAGCCGATCTGCTCGGGTCCCTACAAATTCGTCGAGCGCGTGCAGAACGACCGCATCGTGCTGGAGAAGTTCGACCAGTACTACGACGCGAAGGACTACGCCTTCAAGCGCCTCGTGTTCCTGCCGATCCCCGACACCACCGTGCGCCTGCAGAACCTGCGCGCCGGCGGCATCGACATCCTCGAGCGGCTCAACCCCTCGGATGCGCCGCAGGTCAAGGACGACAAGTCCGTGCAGTTCGCGCAGGTCGCGGGCCTGGGCTTCCAGGAGATCTTCTTCAACCTGAACAACGGCAAGCGCGCCGACAACCCCTTCAAGGACGTGCGGGTGCGCCGCGCGCTCGAGCTGGCGATCGACCGCGACGTGATCAACCAGGTCGTGGGCGGCGGCATCTTCCAGTCCGCCAGCCAGCCGTTCCCGCCCGCAAGCCCTTACCACAGCGACAAGTTCCCGGTGCCCAAGCGCGACGTCGCCAAGGCGCGCGCGCTGCTCAAGGAGGCCGGCCTCACCGAGGTGCGCGCCGAGTTCGCCTTCGGCAACAACACCACCACCTCGGCCATCGCGGAGATGATCCAGGCCATGGCGGCGGAGGCCGGCTTCAAGCTCAGCCTGCGTCCCACCGAATACGCGGCGCTGCTCACCGAAGCCACCGCCGGCAACTTCGAAATGATGATGCGCGGCTGGTCGGGTCGGGTCGATCCCGACGGCAACATCTACCAGTTCGTCACGGCCAAGGGCGCGCTCAACGACGGCCGCTACAGCAATCCGGAAGTCGACAAGCTGCTGGCCGACGCCCGCACCGTGCCCGATGAAGCCAAGCGCAAGGCCATCTACGACCAGGCGCAGACCATCCTGCACAACGATGCCCACAACATCTATCTGTACTACCAGCCCTGGCCCTTCGTGCTGGCCAAGAACGTGCGCGGCTTCGCGCCGTTCCCCGACGGCATGATCCGCCTGAAGGGCGTCACGCTGGCCCAGAAGTAAGTGTCTGATCGCACGCTCGGCCCGCCGTTTGCGGCGGTCCGGGCGTTCGTGTTTTGTTGTCTTACGGTTTTCCGCCCATGTTGAAATTGATCCTGCGCCGCATGGTGGTCGCGATCCCGACACTGATCCTGGTGTCGATGATCGTGTTCGGCCTGCAAAAAATCCTGCCCGGTGACTCGGTGCTCACAATGGCCGGCGAAGAGCGCGACCCGGCCGTGCTCGACTACCTGCGCGAGAAATATCGCCTCAACGATCCGATCCCGATGCAGTACGTCGCATGGATGCAGAACGTGCTGCAGGGCGACCTGGGCCGGTCGGTGCGCACCGACGTGCCGGTCACCACGCTGATCGCGCAGAAGCTGCCGGTCACGCTGCAACTGGCGGCGATGGCGATGCTGTTCGCCATCCTGATCGGCATCCCGATGGGCATCATCGCCGCCGTGCGCAAGGGCACGGCCGTGGAGATGGGGGCCAACGTCACCGCCTTGTCGGGCATGTCCATCCCCAACTTCTGGCTCGGCATCATTCTCATCATGGTGGTATCGGTGCAGTGGAAGCTGCTGCCGGCCTCGGGCTATGTCTCGCCCGCCGAGGACCTGTGGCTGTCGATCAAGACCATGCTGATGCCGGCCTTCGTGCTGTCGACCGCGATCGCCGCCTATCTGATGCGGCACACGCGCTCGGCGATGCTCGAGGCGCTCTCGGCCGACTACGTGCGCACCGCGCGCGCCAAGGGCGTGTCCGCGCGCAAGGTCGTGATGCGGCACGCGCTGCGCAACGCGCTCATGCCGATCGTCACGCTGGTCACGCTGCTGTTCGGCGAGCTGATGGCGGGCGCCGTGCTCACCGAGCAGGTGTTCACGATCCCGGGCTTCGGCAAGCTGGTTGTCGACGCCGTGTTCAACCGCGACTACGCGGTGGTGCAGGGCGTGGTCCTGTGCGTGGCCGTGGGCTTCATCATCATGAACCTGCTGGCCGACGTTCTCTACATTCTCGTCAATCCCCGCCTGAGGCACGCATGAGCGCCACGACTGCAACGGCCCAAGCCGTTCCGCCCCGCGCCGGCAACCGCGCGTGGAACAAATTCAAACGCAACAAGGTCGCGCTGATCGGCCTGGTGATCGTGCTGTTCTTCGTGGTGCTGGCGATCTTCGCCCCGCTGCTGGCCAGCCACGATCCGTTCCAGACCAGCTTCATGACCATCCGCAAGGCGCCGTCGTCGGCGTTCTGGATGGGCACCGATGAGCTGGGCCGCGACATCTACAGCCGCCTGGTCTACGGCGCGCGCGCCTCGCTGATGGCCGGCATGGTGTCGGTGCTGATCGCGCTGGTGGTGGGCGTGCCGTTCGGCCTCGCCGCCGGCTACTTCGGCGGCTGGACCGACAGCTGCATCTCGCGCGCCACCGAGGCGCTGCTGGCGATTCCGTTCCTGATCCTGGCGATCGCGCTGGCCGCCTTCATGGGCCCCAGCCTCATCAACGCCATGATCGCGATCGGGGTGTCGGCCGCGCCGAAGTTCATCCGGATCACGCGCGGCCAGGTGCTCGCGGTGCGCAACGAGGACTACGTGCAAAGCGCCCGCGCGCTCGGCGCCTCCGACCTGCGCATCATCGGCCGCCACATCTTCCCCAACGTGATGCCGCCGCTGATCGTGCAGGCCACCATCACCATCGCCACGGCCATCATCGCCGAGGCCAGCCTGTCGTTCCTGGGCCTGGGCCTGCAGCCGCCCAATCCGTCGTGGGGCTCGATGCTCAACACGGCAAAGAACTTCATGACCCAGGCACCCTGGATGTCGATCTTCCCGGGCGCGGCGATTTTCCTGGCGGTCCTGGGCTTCAACCTGCTCGGCGACGGGCTGCGCGACGCGCTCGACCCGCGTCAAGAGAAGTGAATACGATGGCAAGCATGGATACTCAACGCGTGGTGCAGGTCCAGGACCTGACCGTGCGCTTTTCGACGCCCACTCGCACGGTCGAGGCGGTGCGCAATGTGTCGTTCCACGTCGACCGCGGCGAGACCCTCGCCATCGTGGGCGAATCGGGCTCCGGCAAATCGGTGACCTCGCTGGCGCTGATGCGCCTGGTCGAATACGGCGGTGGCCGCATCGCCTCCGGCGACATGCTGCTGCGCCGGCGCAGCGGCGAGGTGCTGGACCTCGCGCGCGCCGAGGAGCGCACCCTCGAACGGGTGCGCGGCGCCGACGTGGCGATGATCTTCCAGGAGCCGATGACCTCGCTCAACCCCAGCTTCACGGCGGGCAACCAGATTGCCGAGGCCCTGCAGCTGCACCAGGGGCTGGACGCGGCGGCCGCGCGCGCGGAAACGCTGCGCATGCTCGAACGCGTGCGGATCCCCGAGGCGCGCGCCATCCTCGACCGCTATCCGCACCAGCTCTCCGGCGGCATGCGCCAGCGCGTGATGATCGCGATGGCGCTGTCGTGCAAGCCGCAGCTGCTGATCGCCGACGAGCCGACCACCGCGCTCGACGTGACCATCCAGGCCCAGATCCTGCAGCTGATCCGCCAGCTCCAGGAAGAAATGGACATGGGCGTGATCTTCATCACCCATGACATGGGCGTGGTGGCCGAGGTGGCCGACCGCGTGTTGGTGATGTATCGCGGCGACAAGGTGGAAGAGGGCGGCAGCGACGAGGTGTTCGCCGCGCCCAAGCACGCCTACACGCGCGCGCTGCTGTCGGCCGTGCCGCGCCTGGGCGCCATGCACGGCACCAGCCAGCCCGCGCCGTTCCCCCTGCTGCGCGTGGACGAGGCCGCGCAGGGCAAGGCCGCGCCCGAGGCCGAGCCGGCCGACACGGTGCGGCGCGAGGCGGGGCCGGTGCTGAAGGTGCGCGACCTGATCACGCGCTTCGACATCCACGGCGGCATCTTCGGCGGCGTGCAGAAGCGCGTGCACGCGGTCGAGAAGGTCAGCTTCGATCTCTATCCGGGCGAGACGCTGTCGCTGGTGGGCGAGTCGGGCTGCGGCAAGACCACCACCGGCCGCTCGCTGCTGCAACTGGTCAAGAGCCAGGGCGGCAGCATCGAGTTCGACGGCCAGAACATCGGCGCGCTGCGTGGCGCGGCCATGCAGTCGCTGCGCCGCCACATCCAGTTCATCTTCCAGGATCCCTTCGCCTCGCTCGACCCGCGCATGACGGTGGGCGACTCCATCATGGAGCCGCTGCTGATCCACAACGCGGCGCGCGGCAAGGCGGCGCAGGAGCGGGTGCGCTGGCTGATGGACAAGTGCGGCCTGCTGCCCGAGATGATCGACCGCTATCCGCACGAGTTCTCGGGCGGGCAGCGCCAGCGCATCTGCATCGCGCGGGCGCTCGCGCTCAATCCCAAGGTGGTGATCGCCGACGAGTCGGTGTCGGCGCTCGACGTGTCGATCCAGGCGCAGATCGTGAACCTGCTGCTCGACCTGCAGCGCGAGCTGGGCGTGTCGTTCCTCTTCATCTCGCACGACATGGCCGTGGTGGAGCGCGTGAGCCACCGGGTGGCGGTGATGTACCTGGGCCAGATCGTGGAGATCGGGCCGCGCCGCGCGATCTTCGAGAACCCGCAGCATCCCTACACCAAGAAGCTGATGGCCGCGGTGCCGATCGCCGACCCGCAGCGGCGCCACCGCCAGCGCTCGCTCCTGGTCGACGAGATCCCGAGCCCGGTGCGCAAGGTCGGCGACGAGCCGCGCGTGGAGCCGCTGGTGCAGGTGGGCGAGGGCCATTACGTGGCGCGCCATTCGGTCGGCGTCTACTGATCCCGGCCGGCACGGCCGGCCCGATCATGGCAACGGCGGCGTCGCGAGACGCCGCCGTTGCCGTTTGCGGCGCCCGTGCCGGCGCGAGGGCAGCGCGAGGGCAGCGCGAGGGCAGCGCGAGGGCAGCGCGAGGGCAGCGCGAGGGCAGCGCGAGGGCAGCGCGAGGGCAGCGCGAGGGCAACGCGAGGGCAACGCGAGGGCAACGCGAGGGCAACGCGAGGGCAACGCGAGGGCAACGCGAGGGCAACGCGAGGGCAACGCGAGGGCAACGCGAGGGCAACGCGAGGGCAACGCGAGGGCGGGGCGGGCCGTCGGGAAAAGGGTGTCGGACCCCGCCCGCAATACGGAAGCGATCCAGGCTTGGTACACTATCAGGTTTCGCACTCGCGTTCCCGGGGCTTTTCTCCGGGGCCTGGCGCCGTGCAGCAGCCTTCTCATACACCGTGATCTCCACAGCCAATCTCACTATCCAGTTCGGTCCCAAACCCCTGTTCGAAAACGTCAGCGTCAAGTTCGGGGAAGGTAACCGGTACGGTCTGATCGGCGCCAATGGCTCCGGCAAGTCGACGTTCATGAAGATCATCGGCGGCGACCTCGAGCCCAGCGCGGGCAACGTGTCGCTCGAGCCGGGCGTGCGCCTGGGCAAGCTGCGCCAGGATCAGTTCGCCTTCGAAGAAATGCGCGTGCTCGACGTGGTCATGATGGGCCACGCCGAGATGTGGGGCGCGATGTCCGAGCGCGATGCGATCTACGCCAACCCGGAAGCCACCGACGACGACTACATGCGCGCCGCCGAGCTGGAAGCCAAGTTCGCCGAGTACGACGGCTACACCGCCGAGGCGCGCGCGGGCGAGCTGCTGCTGGGCCTGGAAATCGCGGTCGACCAGCACAACCTGCAGATGAAGGAAGTCGCGCCCGGCTGGAAGCTGCGCGTGCTGCTGGCGCAGGCGCTGTTCTCGAATCCCGACGTGCTGCTGCTCGACGAGCCGACCAACAACCTGGACATCAACACGATCCGCTGGCTCGAGAACGTGCTCAACAGCTACCAGAGCACGATGATCATCATCAGCCACGATCGTCACTTCCTGAACCAGGTCTGCACCCACATGGCCGACCTGGATTACCGCGAACTGCGCATCTATCCGGGCAACTACGACGACTACATGCTGGCCTCGACGCAGGCCCGCGAGCGCCTGTCGGCCGACAACGCCAAGGCCAAGGAACGCATCAGCGAGCTGCAGGACTTCGTGCGCCGTTTCGCCGCCAACAAGTCCAAGTCGCGCCAGGCCACCTCGCGCCTGAAGCAGATCGACCGCATCAAGGCCGACCAGGTCGAGGTCAAGCCCTCGTCGCGCCAGAATCCCTACATCCGCTTCGAGCAGAACAAGGTCATGCACCGCCTGGCGGTCACGGTCGAGAAGCTGTCGAAGTCGTACGACCAGCCGGTCATCCGCGATTTCTCGGCCATGATCGATGCCGGCGAGAAGATCGCCATCATCGGCGCCAACGGCGTGGGCAAGACCACGCTGCTGCGCCTGCTGGCCACCGATCTGGCGCCGGATTCGGGCTCGGTGAAGTGGTCGGAAAATGCCGACATGGGCTACATGGCCCAGGACGTGTCCGATCAGTTCAAGCAGACCGACATCAATCTGTTCGACTGGATGTCGGAGCACCGCCAGCCGGGCGACGACGACCAGGCGATCCGCTCGGCCCTGGGCCGTCTGCTGTTCGGCAACGATGACCTGCCCAAGGCGCCCAAGGTGCTGTCGGGCGGCGAGAAAAACCGCATGACCTTCGGCCGCCTGATGCTGGGCCGCCACAACGTGCTGTTGCTCGACGAACCGACCAACCACCTGGACATGGAATCGATCGAGTCGCTGCAGTTCGCGCTGGAGAAGTACCAGGGCACCCTGATCTTCGTCTCGCACGACCGCGAATTCGTGTCGGGCCTGGCCACGCGCGTGATCGAGATCCTGCCCTCGGGCGAGCTGATCGACTACCGCGGCGGCTACGAAGACTACCTGGCCTCGCGCGGCCTCGACGCCTGATCCGCGCGGCCCGCCCGCCCGACGCCCGCCCGGCAGCGATGCCCGACGGGCTTTATTACGTTTAGTTCTTAAAAAAGAAGATATTTATAGTTTGGCTTCATATAACAGATTGTTAGATTAGGACTTCGACCGATCCTCGGCGCCCCGTGCGCCCGTGCCTCGCACCCTATGAATCTGACTTTCGACCACGTCCACAAGCAGTTTGGCTCGCTCCAGGTGGTGGACGGCTTTTCCAGCGAATTCAAGACCGGTGAGCTGGTGGCGCTGGTGGGCCCGTCCGGCTGCGGCAAATCCACGCTGCTGCACCTGGCGGCCGGCCTGGAAAAACCCACCGACGGCCGCGTGCTGGCCGACGGTCAGGCCATCACCGGTCCGAATCCGAGCCGCACGCTGGTGTTCCAGGAGCATGCGCTCTATCCCTGGCTGACGCTGCGCGACAACGTCGCGCTCGCGCTCGAGTTCCAGAACGTGGCAAAGAAAGCGGCCCGCGAACGCGCCGACGGCTGGCTGGCGCGCGTCGGCCTGGACGGCTTCGAAGCCTACTACCCGCACCAGGTGTCGGGCGGCATGCGGCAGCGCTGCGCGCTGGCCCGCGCCTTCATCGCCCAGCCGCAGACCCTGCTGATGGACGAGCCCTTCGGCGCGCTGGACGCGCTCACGCGCCTGTCGCTGCAGGACGTGCTGCGCCAGCTGATCGAACAGGAAAAACCCACCGTGCTGCTGGTCACGCACGATGTCGATGAGGCGCTGTTCCTGGCCGACCGCATCGTGGTGTTCAGCCCGCGTCCGGCCCGGGTGCTGCAGGAGTTCAACCTGCGCCATCGCGCCAAGACTCACGACCTGGCCGACCTCGCCGGCGAGAAGCGCGAGATCCTGCGTCTGCTGGGCATCGCGGTCGGCGAGCATGCCGACGCGCTGGCCGCTTGAACACGACATTCCCCCCGATTCGATCGCGGCGCAGCGCGCCGCGACGTCCATACCGATAGCCCGATTCTTTCCGGAGTTCCGAGATGAAACTGAAGCAATGGCTTTCCCTGCCGCTCGCCGCGGCCCTGCTGGCCGCCGCCCCGGCGATGGCCGCCGAGAAGTTCCGCGTGGGGTATCTGCGCGTGATGGATGACGCCCAGGCCATCGTGGCGCAGGAAGGCGGCTTCTACAAGAAGGCCGGCCTGGATTCGGAACTGATCGAATTCAAGTCGGGCACCGACCTGATCAAGGCCATCGTCGGCGGCCAGCTCGACATCGGCGTGCTGGGCTTCACCAACGCCGTGGCCTGGGCCTCGAAGGGCGCCGACCTGAAGGTGGTGGGCGGCGCGCAGCAGGGCTATCACTCGCTGCTGGTGCGCGACGACTCGGGCATCCAGGACATCGCCGGCCTGAAGGGCAAGACGCTGGCCTCGCAGGCCGAGGGCAGCACCGCCGACGTGGTGCTCAAGGGCGTGGTGCTGCAACAGGGCAACCTCAAGGCCGACGACGTCAACGTGATGGGCGTGAGCCCGGCCGTGGCCGTGCAGTCGCTGGTGGGCAAGCGCGTCGACGCGGCCTTCCTGTTCGAACCCTACGACCGCATCGCCCAGCTGGTGGCGCCGGTCAAGCAGATCTATGAAGTGGGCCAGGCCTGGCCGTTCCCGTGCATGGTGGTGATCACCTCGGGCGAGACGCTGGCCAAGCGCAAGGATGACGTCTGGAAGGCGCTGGACGCGCAGAAGGCCGCCATCGACCTGCTGCAGCAGAAGCCCGCCGAGGCCTCCAAGCTGATCTCCTCGTACTTCATCGCCGAGCCCACGCTCAAGACGCTCAAGCGCGGCGAACTGCCGCGCGACACCGTGATCACCGAAGCGATCACGACCCAGGTGTTCACGCCCAAGCTGACCGACAAAGACACCAAGCGCATGCAGGAAATCGCCGACATCCTGCAGGCCCAGGGTTCGCTCAAGACGCGTGACGGCAAGCCGTACGACGTGAGCTCGATCGTCGACCTGTCCTGGCAAGAGGCGCGCAAACTTTGACCTCCGCAACCCGTGTCACCGGCACGCGCAAGTACCTCGCGGGGGTACTTGGCGTGCTTTTCATTTTGCTCATCTGGCAGGCCGCCGCCTGGGTGTTGCCCGATTTCCTGATGCCCGGGGTGCCGGCCGTGCTGGCGCGCCTGGGCGAGGAAGTTGGCAATCCCAACTTCCATCAGGCGCTGGTGGGCACGCTCACGCGCCTGGGCGCGGGCTACGGCCTGGCGCTGCTGGCGGGGGTGGGTTTCGGCCTGATCGCCGCGCTGCTGTTCTTCTTCCGCGAGGTGCTGCGCAGCGCCATCGTGATCCTGCAGTCGATCCCGTCGATCGCCTGGGTGCCGCTGTTTCTCATCGTGATGGGTTTCGGCAATACGCCGATCATCGTGGTGGTGGCGCTGTCGGCGTTCTTCCCGGCCGCGCTGTCGGTGATGAACGCGACCGAGTCGGTCCAGCGCGTGCACGTCTCGGCGGCGCGCGTGATGGGCGCCACGCCGTGGGGCCTGGTCAAGCGCGTCTACCTGCCGGCCGTGATGCCCGAGCTGATCACGGGTGCCCAGCTGGCCTTCGGCAACGCCTGGCGCGCGCTGATCTCGGCCGAGATGCTGATCGGCTTCGGCAAGGGCCTGGGCCGTTCGCTGGCCTACTCGGGCGAGATCGCCGACATGACGGGCGTGATGACCAACATCCTGGTCATCGCCGTGCTGGCCGCGCTGATCGATCAGTTCGTGCTCGAGAAACTCAAGCACCGCCTGCTGCGCTACCAATACGTCTGAGCCCCGCATGACGCGCGCCTCCCGCATTCTTCTCCCCGCCCTGGTGGCGTCCTGCGCGGCCCTCGCCACGCTGGCCGCGGCCGACGGCGCGCCCAAGGGCGATCCATGGGCGGCGGCGCGGGCGCGCGGCGAGCTGCGCGTGGGGGTGGCCACGGTCGCGGCCGCGCCGGCCGCGGGCGCCAAGATCCGCACCGCCGAGCGCCTCGACGCGCCGGTCGCGACGCGGCTGGCCGAACGCCTGGGCTTGCCGCTGGTGTGGGTGCAGGTGGCGCCGGCCGACGCGGCGCGGGCGCTGGCCGAGGGCCGCGCCGACCTGGTGCTGGCCGACCGCCCCGCGGGCGGGCGTGACGCCGGCGCGCCGCCGGACCCGGCGCTGCAATGGGTCGGCACGGGCTACCAGGCCCGGCCCAAGGCCGTGATCCGCAGCGACACGCCGCTGCGCCGCTGGGAAGAGGTGCGCGGCAAGTCCGTCTGCATGGCGGGCAGCGCCACGGCCGCGCGCCAGCTCGCCGAGCAGTACGGCGCGCAGGTGCAGATCCACAAGGCGCCCTCGGATGCGCTGGTGGCCGTGCGCGAGGGCAGCTGCGACATCGGCCTGGTCGACGACGCCGTCTGGGCGCCGCTGATGGCGTATCCGGAATGGCGCAAGTTCTCGTCCACGCTGCCGGCCGCCGGCCAGCGCCGCGAGCTCGGCTGGTATGCCGCGCCCGCGCAGGCGCAATGGCTCGGCGCCGAAATGCAGCGCTGGGCGCGCGACGGCGCCTGGAAGGCGATGACGGACAAGTGGGCCCGCGACGTGGCCTTCGACGTCTATCTCGACCAGGAAGTGCCCGACTGCCACGGCTGAGGCGGCGGCACGCCTGCCGCTACAATCGCGCCGTATGACGTACACGCTGACCGCCGCCTGTTCCCACCAGGAAGACATCAAGAAGAGCCGCTTCGTCGCGCACGCCGCGCCGGTGGCCGACGTGGAGGCGGCGATGGCGTTCTTCGCCGCGCACAGCGTGCCCGATGCCACCCACAACTGCTGGGCCTATCGCATCGGCCAGAACTACCGCTACAACGACGACGGCGAGCCCGGCGGCACGGCCGGCCGGCCCATACTCCAGGCGATCGACGGCCAGGCACTCGACCGCGTGGCGGTGCTGGTGATCCGCTGGTTCGGCGGCATCAAGCTCGGGGCGGGGGGATTGGTGCGGGCCTACGGCGGCTGCGCATCGAACTGCCTGCGCGCGGGCGAACGCAGCGAGATCGTGGCGCTGGCGCGGGTGCGGCTGCGGGTGGGATTCGCGGAGTTGCCGCTGTTGCAGGCGCGGCTCGCGGAGGCCGGCGCGCGCATCGCCGACGAGGAATTCGACGGCGAGGGGGCGCGGCTGGTGCTGGAGGCGCCGCGCGCGGCGCTGGCCGGTCTGGAGCAGACCGTGGCCAACATCACGCGCGGCAGGTCGGGCTGGCACGTCGAGGACGACACGGCCCCCGCTTGAGCAGGACGCTCAGGCGTCCTTGCCTTCCTTCTCCTGCGCCGCTTCGATGTCGCGGTGCACCTCGCTCATGTCGACTTCCTTGACCTTGGCGAGCAGCTCGTCGAGCTGGCCGGCCGACAGGGCGCCGGGTTGCGAGAACAACAATACCTTTTCGCGGAAGACCATCAGCGTGGGGATCGAACGGATGCCCAGCGCGCCGGCGAGCTCCTGCTCGACATCGGTGTTGACCTTGGCGAAGGTCACGCCGGGATGCTTCTCGGCAGCCTGCTCGAACACCGGCGCGAAGCCGCGGCAGGGGCCACACCAGGGAGCCCAGAAGTCGACGATCAGAGTGCCGTCCGGGGTAATGGCTTCCTGGAAGGAATCTTTGGTGAGTTCAACGATACTCATAGTGTCGTCCTTGCCGCGTCGTGCACGGCTTTTCGGGTTTGCACCCTGGTTGCGTGGCGCTCTGGTGAACGCCACGATACTGCTTTTTCGCTGCGCGGATAACGCGATGCGCTGCGCGCTCAGGCCGCGCGGGCGGCCAGCGCTTGCTGCTTGAGGTTGGCCACGATTTCATACGAGCGCAGGCGGTCGGCGTGCGCATGGAAGTCCGACACGATCATCACCTCGTCGGCCTCGGTCTGCGCGATCAGCGCCTCGAGCTTGCGCTTGACCGTTTCCGGCCCGCCCACGATGGCGGCGCCGAGCCGCTGTTGCACCGCCGACTGCTCCCATTCGTTCCACAGGCCGTCCATGCTTTCGACGGGCGGCTGCAGCGGCAGGCGATTGCCGCGGATCAGCGACAGGAACTTCAGTTGCTGCGTGGTGGCAAGGAAACGGGCCTCCTCGTCGGTCGGGGCCGCGATCACCGGCACGCCGATCATGGCGTGCGGCCGGCCCAGCGTGGCCGAGGGCTTGAACAGGTGGCGGTACAGGCGCATGGCCGCCATGCCCTCGGGCGAGAAGTGGCCGGCGAACGAGAACGGCAGGCCCAGCTCGGCCGCCATGCGGGCCGAGAAGTCGCTCGATCCCAGCAGCCAGATCGGGATGTCGAGGCCGGCGCCGGGAATGGCGCGCACGGCCTGGCCCGGACGCTCCGGGGCGAGCAGGGCGCGCAATTCCTCGACCAGCTGCGGAAACTCCAGGCCGCTGCGCGGGCTGCGGCGCAACGCCTGCTGCGTGGCGCCGTCGCTGCCGGGCGCGCGGCCCAGGCCCAGGTCGATGCGGCCCGGATACAGGCTTTCGAGCGTGCCGAACTGCTCGGCGATGATGAGCGGCGCGTGGTTCGGCAGCATGATGCCGCCCGATCCCACGCGGATGCGCCGGGTGTGGCTGGCCACCAGGCCGATCAGCACGGCGGTGGCGCTGCTCGCCACGCCCGTGATGTTGTGGTGTTCGGCCAGCCAGAAGCGGTTGTAGCCCAGTTTCTCCACATGACAGGCGAGGTCGACCGTGTTGCGAAACGCATCGGCCGCGGTCTTGCCCTGCACGATGGGGGCGAGATCCAAAACCGAGAGGGGCACGCTGGCCAATGCGCTCATGATGGGGGCTCCGGGGTAGGGCTGCACGCGCCGGGCGTGAAGCTATGGGATTCGTCGAATGTATATGGGGAGTGTATCGACGAATTCAACCGGCCTTGGGATCAACCTTACGCCCCGCCGGGTCGATAGTCAGCCTGTATCGCGCTGATATGCGCCGTGCGATGGGGCGAGCACGTGCCGTGCCTGGCGGCCACCCGCGGCCGCCTCGAATGCAACACGGCCCGCGCGGGGCGGGCCGTGAGGGGCGGGCGTGGTGCAGCCGCGTGTCGCACGCGGGCGCGGCGGATGCCTTATTCCGGGAAGAACGCGTAACGGATCACGAACAGGATGGCCACCAGCCAGGTGGCCGGGTGGATCTGGCGCCAGCGGCCGGTCGCGGCCTTGAGCGCGACATAGCTGATGAAGCCGAAGGCCAGGCCGTTGGCGATCGAGTAGGTGAACGGCATGATGAGCGCGGTCAGCGCGGCCGGGGTGGCCTCGGTGACTTCGTTCCAGTCGATGTCGATCAGCTCGCGCATCATCAGGCCGGCCACGTAGAGCAGGGCGGGCGCGGTGGCGTAGGCCGGCACCGAGCCGGCGAGCGGCGAGATGAACAGCGCGGCCAGGAACAGCAGGGCGACGACCAGCGCGGTCAGGCCGGTGCGGCCGCCGGCCTGCACGCCCGAGGCGCTTTCCACGAACGCGGTGGTGCTGCTGGTGCCCAGCATCGAACCGGCCACGATGGCCGAGCTGTCGGCGAACAGCGCGCGGCCCAGGCGGTTGGGGCGGCCTTCGGGGATCAGGTTGGCGCGCTTGGCCACGCCCATCAGCGTGCCGGTGGCGTCGAACACCTCGACCAGCACGAACACCAGGATCACGTGCACGAAGCCGGTGTGCAGCGCGCCCATGATGTCGAGCTTCATGAAGGTGGGCGCGAGGCTCGGCGGCGCGGCGAACACGCCCTTGAACTCGTTGTAGCCCAGCACCATCGACAGCACCGTGACCACCAGGATGCCGATCAGGATGGCGCCGCGCACGCGCAGCGCGTCGAGGGCGGCGATGATGAAGAAGCCCAGGATGGCGAACAGCGGGCCGGGCTGGCGCAGGTCGCCGAGCGTGACCTTGGTGGCCGGATGATCGACCACGATGCCGGCCGACGACAGCGCGATGATGGCCAGGAACAGGCCGATGCCGGCCGCGATGGCGCTGCGCAGCGAGTGCGGGATGCCCTTAATCAGCCAGGCGCGGATGCCGGTGACCGTGAGCAGCAGGAAGATGATGCCGGAGATGAACACGGCCCCGAGCGCCTGCTCCCAGGTGTAGCCCATGGTCTTGACCACCGTGAACGCGAAGAACGCGTTCAGGCCCATGCCGGGCGCCATGCCGATCGGCCAGTTGGCCACGAGCGCCATGATCATCGACCCGAGCGCGGCCGCCAGGCAGGTGGCCACGAACACGGCGTCGCGGTCCATGCCGGTCGACGACAGGATGTCGGGATTGACGAAAATGATGTACGACATCGTGAGGAAGGTGGTGATCCCCGCCACGATTTCGGTGCGCGCGCTGGTGGCGTGCGCCTTGAGTTGAAAGAGCTTCTCCAGCATTGCTTGGTCCCCGGATGGAAGAGGTCGGCTCGCTCTGCCGTGGTCGGCGGGCGTCCCTGTTGCCGTCTATAAAGGTAATTCGGCGCGTATTTTCGCACCAGTTGTAAAATCCTTGCCCATGATTATTCTTGGTTTTGAAAGCTCCTGCGACGAGACCGGCGTGGCCGCCGTCTGTACGGAGCGCGGACTCCTGGCGCACGCCCTCCACAGCCAGATCGCCATGCACGAGGAATACGGCGGCGTGGTGCCCGAGCTCGCCTCGCGCGACCACATCCGACGCGTCGTGCCGCTCACCCGCGAGGTGCTGGCCCAGGCGGGCATCGCGCGCGCCGACATCGGTGCGGTGGCCTACACCGCCGGCCCCGGCCTGGCCGGCGCGCTGCTGGTGGGCGCCAGCGTGGCCCAGGCCTATGCCTGGTCGCAGCAGCTGCCCGCCATCCCGATCCACCATCTCGAGGGCCATCTGCTCTCGCCGATGCTGGCCGATCCGCGGCCCGACTTTCCGTTCGTGGCGCTGCTGGTGTCGGGCGGCCACACGCAGCTCATGCGGGTCGACGGCGTGGGCCGCTACGAACTGCTGGGCGAGACGCTCGACGATGCGGCCGGCGAGGCCTTCGACAAATCCGCCAAGCTGCTCGGGCTCGGGTATCCGGGCGGCCCCGCGCTGTCGCGCATGGCCGAGCAGGGCGACGCCACCCGCTTCGAGCTGCCGCGCCCCATGCTGCACAGCGGCGACCTCGACTTCAGCTTCAGCGGCCTGAAGACCGCCGTGCTGACCCGCGTGAAGGCGGCGCAGGCCGACGGCGGCATCGACGCGCAGACCCGCGCCGATCTCTCGGCCAGCACGCAGGCGGCCATCGTGGACGTACTGGCGGCCAAGGCCGTGCGCGCGCTCAAGCAGACCGGCCTTGCGCGGCTGGTGGTGGCGGGCGGCGTGGGCGCCAACAAGTTGTTGCGCGAGCAACTGGCCCGCGCGCTCAAGCCGCTCAAGGCCACGGCCTATTTCCCGCCGCTCGCGCTGTGCACCGACAACGGCGCCATGATCGCCTTCGCGGCGGCCGAGCGCGTCAAGGCGGGCCTGGTCGATCTCACCGAGGGCAGCCATGCCTTCACGGTGCGGCCGCGCTGGGATCTCGCCGACATCTGCGTCGCCTGAGGCGGCGCGGCGTCAGGGCGCGGCCGGCGGACCGTCGGCGCGCGCCTCGCCATACAGCAGGGCATGCAGGTCCAGCCCGCGCAGCAGTTCGGCCGTGGCATCGGCCAGCCGCGTGGCCGGCCGCTGGCGCGGCGTGGCCAGCACGAGGCGGTTGCGGATCACGGGCGCCTCGATGCGGCACACCGCCAGCGCCGGCCCGCCCAGGGCCGCCGAACGCGGCAGGATGGCGCAGGCCTGGCCCTGCGCCGCCAGCTCGAGGATCGTCTGCACCGCATCCACCTCGGTCACCACATTCAGGCGCACGCCCACGCGCCGGCACACGCCCTCGACCAGCGTGCGGATGGCGTTGGGCAGGCTGGGCAGGATGAGCGGATAGGCCGGCAGTTGCGAGACGGTGATGCGGGCGGGCAGGGCGGGCCGCGAGCCCGCCGCCGCCACCAGCACCAGATCTTCGCGCAGCAGCGATTCGGTCAGGATCTGCGGCGTGGCGGGGGGATCGTAGAGCACCGCCAGGTCGACCCGTCCGGCCAGCAGCCACTCGCGCACCTGCGCCGACAGGCCTTCGGCCACGGCGATGGAGGCCTGCGGGAAGGCACTGCGAAAACGCGCCACCAGCGGCGGCGTGAGCACCCGCGCGATGCGCGGCGGCAGCCCCACCACCACCTTGCCGGCCGGCGTGTCGCCCAGCGTGCGCAGGTCTTCGCGCGCGCGTTCGGCCAGGTGCAGCAGGCCGCGCGCGTGCCCGAGCAGCCGCACGCCGGCCTCGGTGGGCTCCACGCCGCGGCCATTGCGATAGAGCAGATGCTGCCCGAGCTCGAGTTCGAGCAGGCGCACCTGTCGGCTCAGGGTCGGCTGGGCCACGCCCAGCGCCTCGGCGGCGCGCGAAAAGCTGCGGCCCTCGGCCACCTGCACGAAATACGCGATCTGTTTGAGGTCCACGGCGGTGTTGGATATAGAGAAATCGAATAACTGAAATAAAAGATATAGCATTGTTGGCGATGCGGCAATCGGCCACCATGGCGTTTTTCCAGGAAGCCACATGCCCGATTGCCTGCCGCCCCTGTCCGATCCCAGCGCGCCGCGCCATGCCTTGCCCGCGGGCGCCTGCGACACGCATTGCCACGTCTTCGGGCCGGCGCAGCGCTTTCCGTACGCCGAGGGCCGCAGCTACACGCCGCCCGACGCCTCGCGCGAGGCGCTCGCCGCGCTGCACCGGCATCTGGGCATCACCCGCGCGGTGGTGGTGCAGGCGGCCTGCCACGGCGCCGATCATTCGGCCCTGCTCGACGCGCTGGCGCATGCGGGCGGCCGCTACCGCGGCGTGGCGGTGCTGCGTCCCGACGTGAGCGACGACACGCTGCAGCGCCTGCATGCGGGCGGCGTGCGCGGGGCCCGATTCAACTATGTGCCGCACCTGGGCGCGCCGCCGGCCGAGGCCGACGTGCTGCGCCTGGCGGACCGCCTCGCGCCGCTGGGCTGGCATCTGTGCCTGCACGTGGACGGCGCCGCGCTGCCCGGCCTGCTGCCGCTGCTGCGGCGCCTGCCGGTGCCGTTCGTGGTGGACCACATGGGCCGCATCTCGGCCGCGCGCGGCCTGGACGATCCGGCGTTCGTGGCGCTGCTCGGCCTGGCCGACCAGCCCAACGCCTGGGTCAAGATCTCGGGCATCGACCGCATCGGCAGCGGCACGCGCCCGTTCCACGAGGGCCTGCCCTTCATGCGCGCCATCGCGCAGGCCATGCCCGGCCGGACCCTCTGGGGCACCGACTGGCCCCATCCCAATGTGCGCGGCGACATGCCGGATGACGGCGAAGTGGCCGACGCGCTGTTTCTCGCCGTGCCCGACGCCGGCCTGCGCCACCGCATCCTGGTGGACAACCCGGCACGGCTCTACGGTTTCGACGACGCGCCGGGCTGAGCCGCGGCGCACCCACAACACAAACACACATTCCTACGCAGAGGAGACACAACATGCAGATCAAACAGATGCTGTCGGCCGGGGCGCTTGCCCTGGCCGCATTCGGCGGCCTGAGCGCGGCCGCGCAGGCCGAGGCGCCCGTGCGCCTGATCGTGGCGTTCCCGCCGGGCGGCCCGGTCGACATGGTGGGCCGGGTGCTGGCCGAGCGGCTCGGCAAGGAGCTCGACCGCCAGGTGATCGTCGAGAACAAGGCCGGCGCCAACGGCAACATCGGCGCGGCCTTCGTGGCCAAGGCGCCGGCCGACGGCTCGGTGCTGTTCCTCACCAGCGTGGGCGCGGTCGCGATCAGCCCGGCGCTCTATAAAGAGCTGCCGTACCGTCCGGACCAGGACTTCGCGCCGGTTTCGCTGGTGGTCAACAACGCCACCGTGTTCGTGGTGAATCCGAAGAATCCGGCCAAGGACGCGGCCGACTTCGTGAAGCGTTCGCAGGCCGATTCGCAGCCGGTGGCCATCGGTTCGTCGGGCGTGGGCAGCATTCCGCACCTCACGCTGGAGATGTTCACCGACGCGAGCAAGGCCAAGGTGATGCACGTGCCGTACAAGGGCGCCGCGCCGGTCATCAACGACGTGATGGGCAACCAGGTGGCCGGCTTCTTCGGCGACGTGCCCGGGCTGATCGGCCACATCCAGGGCGGCAAGCTCAAGCCGCTCGGCCTGGCCGCGCCCAAGCGCCATCCGCTGCTGCCCGACGTGCCGACGCTGGCCGAACAGGGCATCGCCGGCGTGGAGTCGAACAACTGGTATGGTCTGCTGGCGCCCGCCGCCACGCCGCCCGCCACCATCGAGAAGCTGAACCAGGCCGTGCGCGCCGCGCTGTCGGATGAGGCCACCCGCAAGCGCCTGCAGGCCTTTGGCGCCGAGCCCGCGCCGTCCACGCCCGCCGAGCTGGCCGCCCTGATGCAGTCGGACCGCAGCAAGTGGTCGGGCCTGATCGAACGCAAGCAGATCCGTCCGGAGTAACGCATGAGTGAAACCTCCCGCCTGGCGCCGGTGGCGCCCGGCACCCGTCCCGAACTGGCGCCGCTCGAGGCCCGCATCCAGGCCTCGCGTGGCCGCATCTCGCCGCTCTATCAGGTGCTGCTCAACAGCGCGCCAATTTGCGAGGGATGGGAAGCGATGCTGACCGCCGTGCGCAACAACAACTCCCTGCCGGCCCGCCTGCGCGAGCTGGTCATCCTGCGCGTGGCGGTGCTCAACGGCGCACCCTACGAGTTCGAGGCGCACGTGCCGCACGCGCAGAAGGCCGGCGTCTCCGACGCCGCGATCGCGTCGCTGCGAGGCGGCCCGGAGCCGCGGGACGTGCCCGACCTGGCCGCCGGCGAGGCAGAGGCCCTGGCCTACACCGACGCGATGACCCGCGCCATCGAGGTGCCCGATGCGGTGTTCGAGCCGCTGCGCGCGCATTTCCCGGCGCAGGGCCTGCTCGACCTCACCGCCACCATCGCCGCCTACAACATGGTGTCGCGCCTGCTGGTGGCATTGCGCGTGGGCCATTGACCCCTTGAATCCAGAGAATCCCATGCAGACCCTGCTTTTGCGCATCGATGGCCAGTTGCTCGACGCCGATGCCGCGCGCGCGCTGCGCGCCCACGTCCTGAGCGCGAGCCCCGGCATGCGCGTCGAAGTCTATGCGGCCGCCGATCCGGCACAGCCGGAGACCTACGTCTATTGCACGCCGGCCTCGGCCGACACGGCCGGCCACGACCTGGCCGCCGTGCGGGCACTGGCCGACGAACGCTATCCCGGCGCCACCACCCGCATCCTCGACGCGCTGGCCGATCTCGACGGCGCCAGCGCCGGCGAGGCGAGCCACTGGCACTACGTGGTCGAGACCGACGTGCTGCCCGAGGCCGAAGAGGATTTCAACGCCTGGTACGACCAGGAACACATGCCCGGCCTGGCCGCGGTGCCGGGCTCGGTGCGGGCGCGGCGCCTGCGCTGCCCCGACGGCGGCCCGCGCTATCACGCCTGCTACGACCTCGCCACGCAGGAGACCTTCGGCAGCCCGCCCTGGCTGGCCGTGCGCGCCACCGACTGGTCGTCGCGGGTGCGCCCGTCGTTTCGCAACACCAAGCGCACGATGTTCCGCAAGGTCCTGGCCTGATCCCGGGTCGGTGCGCGCTCAACCAAAGAAAAATCGCCGGCGGGCTTGATGCCCGGCCGGCGATTTTGCTCGTGGGGTCCGCCGCGGGCGGACTTACTTCTTTTTCGAGCCGATCTTGCTCTCGGTGCCCTTGATGAGGCGGGAGATGTTGGCGGCATGGCGCCAGAACAGAATGGCCACGATGACCGCGATGGCCAGCGTGATCTGGGTGTGGGCATACCAGGCGGTGCCGCTGCCCAGCACGTAGAAGATCGGGGCGCAGAACGACGCCACCAGCGCCGACAGCGACGAGTAGCGCGTGAGCACCGCCATGATCAGCCAGGTGGCCACGACGGCCAGCGCCAGCCAGAGGTTGATCGCGGCCAGCACGCCCAGCGCCGTCGCCACGCCCTTGCCGCCCTTGAAGCCCAGGAAGATCGGGAAGACGTGGCCCAGGAACACGGCCACGGCGACCAGCGCGAACACGGCCGGGCTGATGCCGGGCACCAGCGTGCCGGCCAGCCACAGGGCGAACCAGCCCTTGGCGGCGTCGCCCAGCAGCGTCAGCGCGGCGGCCTTCTTGTTGCCGGTGCGCAGCACATTGGTGGCGCCGGGGTTTTTCGAGCCGTAGCTGCGCGGATCCTGCAGCCCCATGAGCTTGCTCACGACCACCGCGAACGGGATCGATCCGATCAGGTAGGCGAGCAGCACCAGTCCGGCGGTCAGCGCCAGGGAGGGAGGGGTGGTCAGCATGGTGGCGGGGGTGTCCTTGTTGTTGTTTGCGTGGCGTGGCCGATGGCCGGGCGCCGGAGGCAGGGGATTCTACCGCGACGGCGGGCCGCGCCAAATCCGGCGCAACCCGCGGGCGTGATCGGATGCGGGTCCGGCCCGGCATGCGGGGCGAGTCTGACGGTACAATCCACGCCTGTCGGTTCGCGGTCAGCGCGGCCGGATGTTGCGGAGGGGTAATGCGTATATTGGTTTCGAACGACGACGGCTACAACGCGCCGGGGCTTGAGGCGCTGGTGCAGGCCTTGTCCGGGCTGGCTGAACTCACCGTCGTGGCTCCCGAAACCAATCACAGCGGCGCCTCGAATTCGCTCACCCTGAACCGCCCGCTGTCGGTGCGCACCGCGTCCAACGGCTTCATCTACGTCAACGGCACGCCCTCCGACTGCGTCCACGTGGCCCTCACCGGCCTGATGGACCATCGCCCCGACCTGGTCGTGTCCGGCATCAACAACGGCGCCAACATGGGCGACGACACGCTGTACTCCGGCACGGTCGCCGCGGCCACCGAGGGCTACCTGTTCGGCATTCCCGCCATCGCGTTCTCGCTGGTCGAGAAGGGCTGGGACCACATCGAATCGGCCGCCCGGGCCGCGCGCCAGGTGGTCGAGCGGCAGATCGCCGAGCCGCTGGGCGCCCCGGTGCTGCTCAACGTCAACATCCCCAACCGCCGTTTCGAAGACCTGCGCGGCCTGCAGGTCACGCGGCTGGGCAAGCGCCATCCGGCCGAGCCGGTGGTGCGCAGCACCACGCCCTACGGCGAGCCGATCTACTGGATCGGGCCCGTGGGCCTGGCCGCCGACGCAACGCCCGGCACGGACTTCCATGCCGTGACCGAAGGCGCGGTGTCGGTCACCCCGCTGCGTCTGGACCTGACCCACACCGGCCAGCTCGACGAAGTGCGCACCTGGGCGGCTCCGCTATGCGCAAACGTCTAGGCCCGCAGGAGGCGCCCACGCCGGGCACGCTCAAGCCCGCCACGCCGCGCTACGACGGCCGCAGCCTGGCGCCCGGCTACACCGCCAGCAACAGCAACACCCGGATTTCGGCCGCCACGCTGCAGCGCCCCGCGCCGGTGGTGCAGGCCGCCTCCAACGGCAACATGGGCCTGAACTCCGACCGCCTGCGCCAGGCCATGGTGCAGCGCCTGCGCGCGCAGGGCGTGTCCGACGACCGGGTGCTCAACGCGATGGCCGCCGTGCCGCGCCACATCTTCGTCGACGAGGCGCTGGCCAGCCGCGCCTACGAGGACGCGGCGCTGCCCATCGGCCACTCGCAAACCATCTCCCAGCCCTGGGTCGTGGCGCGCATGATCGCCGCGGTCTGCGAGGGCCGCACCCCGACCCGGGTGCTCGAAGTCGGGGCGGGCTGCGGCTACCAGGCCGCCGTCCTGTCGCAATTCATCCGCGAGGTGCACGCGATCGAACGCATCCGCGGTCTGTACGAGCTGGCGCGCACCAATCTGCGCGCGCTGCGCCTGACCACCCGGGTGCGCCTCATTTATGGTGATGGCACGCTCGGGGTGCCCGGCGTGGCGCCGTTCGATGCTATCGTTGTGGCTGCCGCCGGCCTGGCGATTCCGCAGGCGCTGCTCACGCAGCTCGCGCCGGGCGGACGCCTGATCGCCCCCGAGGGCACCACTAGCCAGCGGCTGGTGCTGATCGAACGTACCGGCACGGCAACCTGGAAACGCACCGAGCTCGAGGCGGTGCGTTTCGTGCCTCTGAAGGCCGGAATACAATCTTGAGCAAACAGGAGAATCGTATGCTCAACGGGCAGTTGCAACTGACCGACCCCTTTCTGAAGGGCGCGCTCGCCGCGCGCCTGCGTCGCCCCGCCTTGATGACGGGCCTGCTGTGCCTGGCCGTGCTGGCCGGCTGCACCTCCACGGGCAAGCGTGCCCCGGTCGTCGACATGACGGGCGGCGGCGCCTCCACGAGCGCCCAGGCCAGCGGCGGCACCTATGTCGTCAAGCCCGGCGACACGCTCTACAAGATTGCGCGCGCAAACAACGTCGATCTCGAGACGGTCAAGCGCCTGAACAACCTGTCCGATCCCAACCAGATCCACGTCGGCCAGGTGCTGCGCGTGTCCGGCACGGCCACCGCCGGCGCCGGCACCAGCACCACGCCGATCGGTTCCACCAAGACCGAGCCGCGCCCGCTCGACCAGCCGGCCGGCACCACGCCGCCCACCGGCACCGAGCCCGACACCAGCACCCAGGTCGCCTCCGGCACGCCGCCCCCCGAGACGCCGCCCAAGCAACCGGCCCGCGCGGCCGATGCCGGCGTGATCAGCTGGGGCTGGCCGTCCACCGGCCAGATCAGCCAGACCTTCAACAGCAACAGCAAGGGCATCGATTTCGCCGGCAATCCCGGCGACCCGGTGATCGCGGCCGCCGACGGCAAGGTCATGTACAGCGGCAACGGTGTGCGCGGCCTGGGCAACCTGATCATCATCAATCACACCAACGGCTTCATCACGGCCTACGCCCACAACCGTGCGCTGCTCGTGAAGACCGGCCAGAACGTCAAGCGCGGCACCAAGATCGCCGAGATCGGCCAGACCGACGCCACGTCGCCCAAGCTGCACTTCGAGATCCGTCGCCAGGGCACGCCCGTCGACCCGCTGCAATACCTGCCTCCGCGATGACGCCCACGCTCGTTTTCGATCTGGAAACCCTGCCCGACGTGGCCGGCCTGCGCCGGCTGCACGGCTGGGGCGACGACGTCTCCGACCTGGAAGTGGCCGAGCGCGCCTTCGCCGCCCGCCGCGAGGCCGTCGGCCACGACTTCCTGCCGCTGCACCTGCAGAAGGTGGCGGTCGTGGGCTGCGTCTTCCGCGACGACAACGGCTTTCGCGTCAAGACGCTGGGCCAGCCCGACGATCCCGAGTCGGCGCTGCTCAACCAGTTCTTCAAGACGATCGAGCGCTACACGCCCCGGCTCGTGAGCTGGAACGGCTCCGGCTTCGACCTGCCCGTGCTGCATTACCGCAGCCTGATCCACGGCATCCAGGCGCCGCGCTACTGGGACCAGGGCGAGGAAGACCGCGACTTCAAGTTCAACAACTACATCAGCCGCTATCACAATCGCCACATCGACCTGATGGACCTGCTGGCCAAGTACAACGGCCGCGCCAATGCGCCGCTCGACGAGCTGGCCAAGCTGTGCGGCTTTCCCGGCAAGCTCGGGATGGACGGCAGCAAGGTGTGGCAGGCCTGGAACGAAGGCCAGGCCGACGCGGTGCGCGCCTATTGCGAAACCGACGTGGTCAACACCTGGCTGGTGTATTGCCGTTTCCGCTTCATGCGCGGCGAGATCGACCAGGTCGCGTACGAGCAGGAAATCGCGCTGGTGCGCGACACCCTGTCGGCCAGCGACGCGCCGCACTGGCGCGAATACCTGGCCGCCTGGGACGCGAGCTGAGGCCCGTGTCGCTCGGACCCGGCAAACGGCTCCCGCGCGGAGCCGTTTTCTTTTTTCCGCCCCCGCGCAATCGACTGAAACACACCTGCCGAAAACGAAACCTGCCTGAAATCGGCCCCGGCCAACAATAGCCTCGCGTTCTACTCATTCAGGAGGTACCTCATGTCCCGCAATCGTTTCGCTCTGCGCTCCTCGCTGGCCGGTCTGGCCATGGTGATTTCCGCCGGCGCCTTCGTCGCCCCGGCCATGGCTGCGCCGCAAGACGGCAAGCCGGCGCCCGAGGCCCGCCACAAGGGCCCGCGCCACGGCGGTGAAATGCGCGATGGCGCGTTCATCCCCGGCATCGGCCCGCTGTCCAAGGCCGACATCGACGCCCTCAAGCTCGATGCCAAGCAGCAAGGCCTGTTCGACACCGCCCGCGCGTCGCAGGAAGCGCTGATGAAGCAGCGTTTCGAGGCCGGCCGTGCCGAGCATCAGCTGCTCAAGGAACAGCTTGCCGCCAACAAGCTCGATCCGCGCGCCCTGTCGGCCGCCGGTGAGAAGAGCCGCGATCAGTTCCGCGCGGAAGGCGACAAGGTTCGCGACCAGTGGCTGGCCGTCTGGGACAGCCTGAACCCGGGTCAGCGCGACCAGGTCACCAAGCTGGTCAAGGAGCGCTCGGCCAAGATGGAAGAGCGCATGGCCAAGAAGGGCCACCGTGGTGACGCGCCCCCGCCGCCGCCCCCGGCCCCCGCGCCCGCCCAGTAATGGTATAGCGCGACGACGCCCCGGCCCCGGCCGGGGCGTTTTTCGTTGGGCGCGGAGCGGTCGGCGGCGTGGGCCTCGGGTTGCGGCGGTCCGAATGCGGCGGCCGTGGTATTCGCAGATCCGCGCGCACCGCAATCGTTGCATGCGCATCGAACCGCCGGCTGGCATGCCCATGGATGGCGCGCGCTGCGCCGGGATGGCGCAATCCGGGTGTCTCGCGGCGGGCGTGTCGCACCAATGCGGTGCGCACGCGCGCGTCCTGGGCGGGCATGACCGTCCCATGACAGGGCCGTGAAAGTTGGCATGGACATTGCTTGAGCGGAGATGGGCCGATCGGGGAGGGGAGCTATTCGACGCGATCGGCCGGACAGGCGCGATGGGCAGCAAACATCCGCCGTTGACTCCTACCATCAGGATCCGTGCAAAATGAAAAAGTCCTTGCTTGCCCTGCCGTTTGCCTTTGCTGCATGTGTGGCCCCCGTGCACGCCGAACCCACCGATCTCGGCGCCGGTTTCTCGCTCAGCGGCAATGCCGCCGTCGTCAGCGACTACCGCTTCCGGGGCTACTCGCAAACGAACTTCCGCCCGGCCGTGCAGGTCGGCTTCGACCTCGCGCACAGCTCGGGCTTCTACCTCGGCAACTGGAACTCGAACGTCTCCGACTTCGTCTTCACCGACGGCAATCTGGAGATGGACTTCTACGGCGGCTGGAAGGGCGACGTGGGCGGCGGCCTGGGCCTGGACGTGGGCGTGCTGCACTACTACTACCCCGGCTCCAGCTCGCCCAAGGGCGGCAACTACAACAACACCGATCTCTACCTTGGCCTGAGCTACGCCAACTACTCGCTCAAGTACTCGTACACGCCCGGCGACTTCTTCTCCGCGCCCGACACCAAGGGCACCTGGTACCTCGACGGCACGGCCACGTTCGACCTGGGCGACGGCTGGGGCCTGGTCGGCCACCTCGGCTATCAGAAGCTCAAGAACCAGGTCAACATGGATGGCGACGACATCGGCCACTACGTCGACTACAAGCTGGGCGTCACCAAGGACCTGAAGGGCTGGGTCGTGGGCCTGGCCGCCGTGGGCGCCAACAAGGACAACTGGCTGCCCACCAAGAATGGCCATCCGTCGGGCCGCCTGGGCGCGGTCTTCTCGGTCTCGCGGGCCTTCTGACGCACCTCCCGGCCGCGTGCCGCCTCGGGCGGACTGGGTGCCCCGATTTTGGGGGACGCAGTCCGCCCGAGCTTTGTCCGCACCTGCCTTACAATGCGCGGCTGCTGCTGAATCTGGATGTGTGCGAGATGCTCGACGTATTGAATATCGAATCCCTGGACCTCGAAGCCCGGGGCATCGCGCGCCGCGAGGGCAAGGTCGTGTTCGTGGAGGGCGCATTGCCCGGCGAGCGCGTCACTGCCACGACGGTGCGCAAGAAGCCTTCTTATGAAATCGCGCGGGTCGACGAGGTGCTGCGCCCGTCGTCGCAACGCGTCGTGCCGCGCTGCCCGCACTTCGGCGTCTGTGGCGGCTGTGCCATGCAGCACCTGGAGCCCTCCGCACAGGTGGCGATCAAGCAGCGCGCGCTCGAAGACACCTTCTGGCACGTCGGCAAGATCAAGCCGGCGCGCATGCTGCCGCCGCTGCAGGGCCCGACCTGGGGCTACCGCTATCGCGCCCGCCTGTCGGTGCGCGTGGTGCCGAAGAAGGGCGGCGTGCTGGTGGGCTTTCATGAGCGCAAGAGCAGCTACGTGGCCGACATGCGCGAATGCCACGTGCTGCCCAAGCATGTGAGCGCGCTGCTGATGCCGCTGCGCGCGATGATCGCGCAGATGTCGCGCCCGGACCGCATGCCGCAGATCGAAGTGGCGCTGGGCGACCAGTCCACCGCGCTGACGCTGCGCCATCTCGAGCCCCTGACCGACAACGACATCGCCATCCTGCGCCGCTTCGCGGCCGAGCACGACGTGCAATGGTGGCTGCAGGCCAAGGGCCCCGACACCGTCCATCCGCTCGAGCCGGCCGATGCCGAGCGCCTCGCGTACACGATGCCGGAGTTCGGCCTGCGCATGCCGTATCGTCCCACCGACTTCACGCAGGTCAACCACGCCATCAACCGCGCGATGGTGTCGCGCGCGCTGCAACTGCTCGACGTGCAGCCGACCGATCGCGTCGCCGACCTGTTCTGTGGCCTGGGCAACTTCACGCTGCCGCTGGCCACGCAGGGCCGCGAGGCCGTAGGGGTCGAGGGCAGCAAGGCGCTCACCGATCGCGCCTACGAGGCGGCCGCGCGCCATGGCCTGCAGGATCGCACCAGCTTCGCCACGCTCAACCTGTTCGAGGTCGACGTGGAATGGCTGCGCGGCCTGGGTTACTTCGACCGCATGCTGATCGATCCGCCGCGCGAAGGCGCGCACGCGGTGGCGCAGGCGCTCTCGCTGCTCGCGCCCGAAGAGCGGCCGCGCCGCATCGTCTACGTGTCCTGTGCGCCCGCCACGCTGGCGCGCGACGCGGCGATCATGACGCACGAAGGGGGCTGGGTGATGAAGGCTTCCGGCGTGATCAACATGTTCCCGCACACCGGCCACGTCGAGTCGATCGCGGTGTTCGAATCGCAGCCGGCCGAGCTGGTGCTGCAGGCACAGGCCCAGGCGCGCGAGAAGGCCGCCGAGGCCGCGCTGCTGGCCGCGCAACAGGCGGAGCAGGCCGCCGCCTGAGCGCGCTCGCCGCATCCGCGGCAGGCGAACGCCGGCGTAAAGACGCCGCGCGATCAGGTCGCCGGGATCATCGTCCCGGCGCGGCGCCGGGCAAGGGCTCGGGCGCGGCGGCGTGTTGGCCGGGCGCCGGGACGAGCGTCGTGTCGGACCATCCCGCCCCGAGCGCCTTGTACAAGGCAATGCCGCCCTGCAACTGCGCCAGCTGGCTCAGGGCCAGCGCATCGCGCGCCTGGTTCAGGCTGCGTTGCGCCACCAGCACCGGCAGGTAGGCACTCAATCCACGCGCATAGCGTTGGGTCGCCTGTTGCAGGGCCCGTTGGCCATCGGCCACGGCCGGCTGCAAGGCGGCCTGCCGTCGACGTTCGCTGGACCATGCGGTCAAGGCGTCTTCCACGTCGCGCAGCGCCGAACGCACGTCCCGCTCGTAGACGCGCCGCGCGGCGTCTGCGTTGGCCTGGGCCGCGCTCACGCCGGCCCGCGCGCGGCCGGCGTCGTAAAGGGGCTGGCTGCCCTGCATCGCGGCAGACCACGCCAGGCTGGCGCCCGAGAACAGGTCGTGGATGGCGCTGGCGGTGGTGCCGATCCCCAGGGGGATGCGAAACGTGGGGAAGCGTTCGGCCTCGGCCACGCCGATCCGCGCGGTGGCGGCGGCCAGGCGTCGTTCGTCCGCGCGCAGGTCCGGGCGTTGGCGAATCACTTCCGAAGGCAGTGACAGCGGCAGGTCGGCCGGCAGGGACAACGCGGGCGCGGGCGTCGCGAGGGCGGCATGCCAGTTGCCCGGAAACCCGCCCGCCAGCGCACCGATGGCATGGCTGAAACGGGCGATGTCCGCTTCCAGCAAGGGCGGCTGCGCCTCGGCCGTCTCGCGCTCGGCACGGGCCTGGGTGACGTCGGCCAGCGTACCCAGGCCGTTGCGGTGCGCCCGTTCGGCCAGGCGCTCGGCCTCGGCCAAGGTGCGGATATTGTCCAGCGCGATGGCCAGACGCAGCTGCGCGGCGCGCAGCCCGGCGTAGTCGGACACCAGTTCGGCCACCAGGCTCACTTGCAGCGCACGATGGTCCTCCGCCAGCGCCTGGATGCCAGCATCGGCGGCCTCGACCGCGCGACGCGTGCCGCCGAACAGATCCAGCTCCCAACTGGCATCGAATCCCAGCTGCCAGGTTCGTGCGCGCCCGCCGGGCTGCGCGCTGAGCGCCTTGCTGCCGCGCACGGCCTCGCCCACGGCGCCGACCGAGACGTCGGGCAGGGCGGCCGCGGCGATCTGCACGCGCTCGGCGCGGGCCTGGCGCAGGCGTGCCAAGGCGATCTCCAGTTCCTGGTTGTGTGCCAGGGTCTGCTCGACCAGGCGGTCGAGCAAGGGATCGTTGAACGCGCGCCACCAGGTGCGCAGGCCATCGGGGTTCTCCCCGGACGCGGCGGCGCCGGCCTCGATCCAGTGCGCGGGTACGTCCAGCGCGGGCGTGCGGTAGTCCGGGCCCACGGCGGTGCAGCCGGTCAGGGCGGCCAGCAGCGCGGCCAGCATGGCCTGCCGCAGACGCGGCGGCGTGCGAGCGATGGGTGCGAGCATGGTCTTGTCCTCACATCCAGCGATGCAGCAGCGAAATCAGCCGGCCGTGCGGCACCGGTGTGCCTGCCGCCGGCGTGACCTCGATGCTGCCGGTCATGCCGGCGGCCAGCACGACCTCGCGCGGGACATGCTCGAACTCGACGCGTACGGGAATGCGCTGCGCTAGTCGGACCCAACTGAAGCTGGGCTCCACGCTCGGCAGGCCCTGCGCGTCGGCCTGCTGGTTGCTGTCGGCGATGCCGCGCCCGATGCTGGCCACCCGCCCTGACAACACCTGGCCGAAGCCCATCAGGCGGATGCGTGCCGCCGCACCGGGCTGGATGCCGCGCAGCTTGGTTTCCTCGAAATACCCCGTGATCCAGAAACTGTGGGCGTCGATCAGGGCAAGATTCGGCTGGCCCGCGATGGCGTAGTCGCCCTTGTTCAGGCGCAGGCGCGTGACGTAGCCATCGGTCGGCGCACGCAGTTCGGTGCGCGCCAGATCCAGCTTCGCCCGCTCCACGGCGACCCGTGCGCCGCGCAGTTCGGCCTGGGCGATGGCCACCGCCTGATTCGCCCGCTGGATGTCCTCCGCGGGCACCAGGCTCTCCATGCCCCGGCGTCGCCGCGCCTCGTCGGTTTTCTGGCGCAAAGACACCTCGGCCGTCGTCAGCTGCGCCTCGGCCTGGGCCAATGCCAGCACGTAGCTGGCATTGTCGATGCGATAAAGCACCTCGTCCCGTTTGACGTATTGGTCGTCCGCGACCGAGACCTCGGCGACGGTGCCCGACACCTCGGGGGCGATGCGCACGATCTGCGCGCTGACACGGCCATCGCGGGTCCAGGGGGAGACGACGTAGGCACGCCACAGCGCGCTGACCAGAAACCCGGCGGCCACGACTACCGCGAGCGTGAGTCCGGCCCGCAGCAGGCGCGGGGCGGAAAATGAGCGTTCAGACATAAAGCACCAACAGGGAAATCAGGCAAAGGGAGAGGGCGAATTCGAACAGGCCGGGATGCCACACCCAGCGCAGCACGCCGTTGCGTGCGAGCAGGTAGCGCAGGCCCAGATAGATCGGCAGCGCCAGGCAGGCGTAGGCAAAGAACGGCGGCAGGTAGATGCCGGCCAACGAGAATTCACTGAGCATGGCTTTGGCTTCCGGAGAGGATCGGAACGTCGTCTGCATGGCGTTCCAGCAGCGCGGCGATGTCGAGCAGCACGGCTGTCGCGCGCCGCACGTCATCCGTCGCGGCGCCGGACCGCGCCGGCAAACGCGTCAGGGAGGCGGCCGCGTGGCGGGCATGGCGCGCGGCCCGCACGGGGTCACCGGCCCGCTGGCGCATATGGCGCAGCGTGCGCGCCACCCGGCCCGCCCACGCAGCGTCCTCGGAGGCCCGGCCCAGCCAGCGTCGCAGGCGCAGGACTTCCCGGCCCAGATGCAGGCTGGTCAGCGCCTCGGCGATGGCGCGATCCATTGCCTGCGGCTGCGTTCTGAGCAAGGCACCGAGTTGCGCGATGCGATGCTGCTGGCGCCATTGCCAGGTCGACGCATCCGCCGGCTCGCCGCGCAGGGTGCCCAGCGCCGCGGCGCGGATGCGCTGGCGCAAGCGCGTGACCTCGCGTGCGCCGTTGCGCGGCAGCACGATCCTGAAGCCCAGCAGCGTGAAACACGTCGCCAGGAGCCAGGCCACGGCGCCATTGAGGAACTGCGCAAAGTCATAGCGCATCGGGTTGTCCGGCGCCGCCAGGGTCGTGAAGGCCACCAGATAAGCCACGCCCGCCAAGGCCCGGCGCGGCATCGTGGTGGCGTACACGCCGGGCAGCCAGAACAGGCTCAGCATCACCAGCAGCAGCGGCAGGCCCGAGACGTGCGGCAGCACGATGAAGGTGCACAGAAAGGCCATCACCACGGCGGCCGCCGTGCCCTTGATGAACTGGATCGCGCCCAGCGCGGGATCGGACGCGGTGGACAGCAGCGCGCATGCAGCGGCCAAACCCGCCAGCATCATGTTGCCTTCCGTCCAGCCGGTGGCGATCCAGAAGGCGCCGCCCATCAGCACGGTCGTCAGGGCCCGCACCCCGTTCCGGAAGGCCGCCGCGGCATCGCGGTGGAACGGCACGGACACGCGCGCCGCCGGCGGCCTGGGCTGGTGGAAACGCGCGATGGCTTCGAGGGCTTGCAGGTAGTCGTCGAGCTGCTCGATCAAGCGATCGCCCGCGATCATCAGTGCCGCCTGCTCGGCGGCGTCGTCGAGCGAGGCGGCGGCGAGCGCGCGCAGAAGCCGGGCGCGCAGGTCGGTCAGAAGCCGGACGGCACGTGCCCTGCCGCCCGGTCCGGGGTCCTGCCCGAGGGCCCGGCCGACCTCCCGCCATGCCTGTTCCCAGTCGGGCCGCAACGCGCTCAGCGCGGCGAAGCTGGCGCTATGTCGGCGCAGCGGTGGCGCACCGCCCACCAGGGCGGAAAACAGCGACACCATCGCGTGCTGCACCGTGGCGGCGCGATGGGCCAGGTCGGCGGTTTCGGCTCTGCCCAGCGCCAGCAGGTCATCGACGCCATACACGTCGGTGATGAGCGCGCGCCGTCCCGCATCCAGGGGCAGGGCGGCCGAGCCGGCGCCGCCGTGAATGGCCTGGGCGGGCGTTGCCAGCACGTCCGCCGTCGCGGCCGCGAGGCGGTCGAGCAGCGCGGCCAGGCGGCCCTGCACGCCGCGGCTGCTGAACAGCGCCGACACCAGCGCCAGGCAGACCACGCCGATCACCACGGAAGCGCCGCGCCCCATGACCTGGTCGAAGGTGCGTTCCGGATGCTGCATGGCGCCGTAGGCCGCCAGGCCCACCGTATAGCCTGCCAGCGTGGCGCCGTAGGCGCGGAAATGTCGCAGCAGGGTCATGCCCACCACGCACAATCCCAGCCACAGGCCGAAACCGAGCAGGAACAGCCAGGGCATCTGGCCAAAGGCGCTCATCAGCACAATGGCCGCCAGCATGCCGACCAGCGTGCCCAGCACGCGCCACACCCCCTTGCCGATCACGCCGCCCTGGACGGGATTGATGACCAGCAGCACGCTGGAGGCCGCCGCGTAGGGGCCGTGCAGTTCCAGCAGATACGCCACCGTCAACGCCAGGCAGGCGGCCAGGATCGAGCGCATCACATAGGTCGCGCGGGGCGTGGTCAGATCGAGATAGGGCAGGCCACGCGCCAACGGCTGCCACAACGGGGAGCGGCGCGAAGACGCTCCCGAATCCGCGCCGGGCAGGTTCGGCGTAGGCACGATGCAACCCTTCCACAATGATCAATACGCGTCACTGTAGGCAGAGCCAATCATTCCGAAAAGTGAATTTATTGCATCGGCGTGATTGCGTGAGACGCATGCATGGCGGCGGTCGTTCGGTCAGGGCTTGGCGCGCAGGGCGGCTTGCGCCTGGCTCTCATTGCAGAGCGTATGGATGGTCTGCCGCAGCCATCGATGGGCCGGGTCGCCCTCCAGGCGCGGGTGCCAGGCCTGGGTCAGCAGCACCGTTTCCAGCGGTGTCGGCAGGTCGAACACACGAATCCGCAGGCCTGCGGCCAGCGCAGTACTGGCCAGATGCCGGGGCAACGGCAACAGCAGATCCGAGTCCTGCAAGGCGAACAGGGCCGCGTACGGGTTGGGCAGCACCAGGGCGACGTGCCGGCGCAGCCCCTGCGCCTCCAGCGCGGCATCGACCGGCCCGGTGGCCTTGCCGCGCCGCGACACGTGGATATGCTCCCAGCGCGTGAGGCGCTCGGACGTGATGTCTTCGTCGAAGATCGGATGGTTGGCGCGCGCGACCCCCACGAACGTCGTGGTGAACAGTGGCTGCACGCGGATCTCCGGCCCCAGCTTGCGCGAGGCGCTGATGAACAGGTCGATGCGGCCGCTGCGCAGCGCCTCCTCATCCACGTCGTCTTCCTCCGGCGAAAAGCGCAGCATCGCCCGCGGCATCTCGCGCGCCATCGCGTCCAGGAGATGGCCCAGATGAATGCTCACGAACTCGTCGGTGGCGCGGACGTTGAAACGCCGATCCAGCGCTTTCAGGTCGATCTCGGTGTCGGCGGCGAATACCTGCGTGGCCTGTTCCACCGCGGCCCGCACCTGTTCCCGCAGCGCCAGCGCCCTGGGCGTGGGCAGGAGCTTGCGGCCGACCTGGACGAACACCGGATCGCCCAGCGCCTCCCGGATGCGGCTCAACGTGCGGCTCATCGCCGGCGCGCTCAGATGCATGCGGCGCGCGGCGCCGACCACGCTGCCCTCATCGAGCAGCGCATCCAGCGCCAGCAGGAGATTGAGATCCGGGCGCGACATGGCGACCTCCTATGATTTACCTGCACGCAATCATAGGATCTTTGGCATGGCGAAAGAAGCATGCAAGCGGGTGCACCACAGCGCAAATATCCGGGCGCTCAATGCTGCACCAATCCCAGATCGTTGAGGATCGGGCAGTCGGGACGCTCGTCGCCGTGGCAGTGCTGCGCCAGGTGCTTGAGCGTGTCGGCCATGTCGTGCAGAGCGGCGGCCTTGCGCTCGAGCTCGGCCACGTGGTCGAGCGCCAGCCGCTTGACGTCGGCGCTCGCGCGGCTGCGGTCGCGCCACAGCGCCAGCAGCTCGTGCATCTGTTCGACCGAGAAACCCAGGTCGCGGGCGCGGCGCACGAAGCGCAGCATGTGCAGGTCGGCGTCGGTGTAGACGCGGTAGCCCGCGTCGGTGCGCGTGGCCGGGCCGATCAGGCCGATGCTTTCGTAATAGCGGATCATCTTGGCCGAAATGCCGGTGGCACTGGCCGCCTGTCCGATGTTCATGGGACTCGACATGGTGGGCTCCTTCAGGCCGCATGAGGCTGGGGCAAGACCCGGGTCGGGCCGGGCCCTGCGGATGCGCAATCGACGTCATGATGTACCTTCCAATTATTGGAAGGTCAAGCCGGGGCCTGCGCAAGCTCGGCCGGGGCAGGGGCGAGTCCGGGGGGGCGCGCAAGGGCGCGCGCAAGCCCAAAACGGACCGCCGATCCGGCGTTTGACCTTACCATCATAGGAAGGTCTAAGCTTTGTTCTGCATTGAAACGTCGGCCGCCCCGGGGCAGCCGACCGATACTTTCCTACGTACCTTTCACAGGAGCCAACCATGGTCACCTTTGTTGTTTCGGACATGACTTGCGGCCATTGCGTCAAGACCATCACCCAGGCCGTGCAGAAGGTGGTGCCCGGCGCCGAGGTCCAGATCGACCTGGCCACGCACCAGGTGCAGGTGTCGCCCGACAGCGCCGCCGCCCAGGCAGAGGCGGCGATCCACGACGCCGGCTACCAACCGAAGAAAATCTAATCGAATCCTTTGGGCGATAGTCTGTGGCTAATGATTGATTAAAATAATTGAATTAGCCATGACGATAGTGTTTGTTTAAAGTTCTGGTCATGGTGGCGCGACGCCACAGACACCCCAAGGAGAATTTTGAATGCTGCAGAACCGTGAAGGCCAACGCGTCCCCAATGTTGTTTTCCCGATCCGCGAAGGCAACACGTGGAAGAAGGTCAGCTCCGACGACCTGTTCAAGAACAAGACGGTCGTCGTGTTTTCGCTGCCCGGCGCGTTCACCCCGACCTGCTCCTCGACCCACCTGCCGCGCTACAACGAGCTGGCCCCGGCCTTCCGTGCCGCCGGCGTGGACACCATCGTGTGCGTGTCGGTGAACGACACCTTCGTCATGAACGAATGGGCCAAGGACCAGGAATCGGAAAACATCACGCTGCTGCCCGATGGCAACACCGAATTCACTGCCGGCATGGGCATGCTGGTCGACAAGAGCGACCTCGGCTTCGGCAAGCGCAGCTGGCGCTATTCGATGCTCGTGAAGGACGGCGTGGTCGAGAAGATGTTCATCGAGCCCGAGAAAGACGGCGACCCGTTCGAAGTGTCGGACGCCGACACGATGCTGGCCCACATCGCGCCCGACGCGAAGAAGCCGGATCAGGTCGTGGTGTTCTCCAAGCCGGGCTGCCCGTTCTGCGTGCAAGCCAAGGCACTGCTGGACGCCAAGGGCTACGACGCGATCGAGATCCCGCTCGAGCACAAGGTCCGCGGCCGTGTGATCGGCGCGGTCTCGGGCAAGGCGACCGCTCCGCAGGTCTTCATCAACGGCAACCACATCGGCGGCCTGGATGACCTGAAGGCACACTTCGCCTGATGTCCCGACGGGCCCGGACGACGTCCGGGCCTGTTCTTCCCGAAGATTTCGCTTCTGCCTCGTCAGCGCTGCTGGCGCGGCGGCCTCGTGCCGCCTCTCGCCCGCGCATCACCCACAGGAATAATCATGAAAACGCTGCATACCGACATCGCCGTGATCGGCGCCGGCACCGCCGGCCTGGCCGCCTATCGTGCCGCCCGCAACGCCGGCAAGCGTGCGGTGCTGATCGAGGGCGGGCCCTACGGCACCACCTGCGCCCGCGTGGGCTGCATGCCCTCGAAGCTGCTGATCGCGGCCGCCGAGGCGGCGCATGCGGCCGCCCACACCGACGCCTTCGGCGTGCGGGTCGCGGGTCCGGTCAGCGTCGACGGTGCGGCGGTGATGGACCGCGTCAAGCAAGAGCGCGACCGTTTCGTGGGCTTCGTGCTGCAGGGCGTGGAGAACATCCCGGCCGAGGACAAGCTGCATGGCTATGCGCGGTTCCTGAGCGACACGGTGCTGCGGGTGGACGAGCACACCGAGGTGCACGCGGGCAGCGTGGTGATCGCGACCGGCTCGCGCCCCTCGGTGCCGCCGCCGTTCCTGGCCCTGGGCGACCGCCTGATGGTGAACGACGACGTGTTCGAATGGGACACGCTGCCGCGCCGCGTGGCCGTGTTCGGTCCCGGCGTGATCGGCCTGGAGCTCGGCCAAGCGCTGGCCCGGCTCGGCGTGACCGTGCGGGTGTTCGGCGTGAGCGGCAGCCTGGGCGGCATCACCGACCCCAAGGTGCGCGATAGCGCCCGCAAGGTGTTCCAGCAGGAGTTCTACCTGGATCCCGATGCGCGCGTGCTCGACACCAAGCGCGTGGGTGACGAGGTGGAAGTGCGCTACGTGGCGCTCGACAACACCGAACGCACCGAGCGCTTCGACTACGCGCTGGTGGCCACCGGCCGCCGCGCCAACGTCGACCGGCTCGGCCTGGACCAGACCTCGCTCAAGCTCGATGCGCGCGGGGTGCCGCTCTATGACCGCCACACGATGCAGGCCGGCAGCAGCGCGATCTTCATCGCGGGCGACGCCAATGCCGACGCGCCCCTGCTGCACGAGGCCGCCGACGAGGGCCGCATCGCGGGCGAGAATGCCGCGCGCTTTCCCGAGGTGCAGCCCGGCCCGCGCCGTGCGGCGCTCGGCGTGGTGTTCTCCGATCCGCAGATCGCGCTCATCGGCACGCCTTTCGCCCGCCTGCCGGCCGGCGCCACCGTGACCGGCGAGGTCGACTTCGGCGACCAGGGCCGCTCGCGGGTGATGCTGAAGAACCGCGGCATGCTGCGCGTGTATGCCGAGATCGATTCGGGCCGCTTCCTGGGCGCCGAAATGGTGGGCCCGAGCGCCGAGCACATCGGCCATCTGCTGGCCTGGGCCGTGCAGCAGGAGCTGACCATCGCCCGCATGCTGGAGATGCCCTTCTACCACCCGGTGGTGGAAGAGGGCCTGCGCACCGCGCTGCGCGATGCCGCGGCGCGGCTGGCAACGGCGCAGGCCGAGCGCCAGCGCAAGGTGGCCTGATCCCGCGCGCATGAAGAAAGCCCCCGGCATCGACGATGCCGGGGGGCTTTCGCTCGTGAGGCTCAAGGATTCTCGCGATACTGCAGCGTGTAGGTGGCGCGCTCGTCCTGGGCCAGCTCGCGGGCCAGGAACGGCATGACCGGCTTGAGCTCGGCCTCGAGCGTCCAAGGCGGATTCACCAGGAACATGCCGCTGCCGTGCAGGCCGAAGCCGTCGCCGGCGGGGCGCTTGACCGACAGCGTGGCGTGCAGCCAGCTCTTGACCGGCAGGCGCTCGAGCTGGCGCGCCATCTCGGCCACTTCGCGCCGCTGCACCAGCGGGTACCAGACCGCGAAGGTGCCGGTGGCGAAGCGCTTGATGCCTTCCTTCACCGCGGTCAGCGTGCGGCGGTAGTCCTGCTTGTCTTCGTAGGAAGGGTCGATCAGCACCGCGCCGCGGCGCGTGGGCGGCGGCAGCAGCGCCTTCATGCCCTCGAAGCCGTCGGTGCCGTAGATCGTGGTCTGGCGCTGGATCAGGCGGTCGCGCTGGTCCAGGTTGCGGGCCAGCACGCCGGACTCGGTGGGGTGCATTTCGAACAGGCGCAGGCGATCGCGGTCGCGCAGGGCATCCATCGTGATCCAGGGCGAGCCCGGATAGTGGCGCAGGCGGCCGTCGGGGTTGTAGTCGCGGATGCGTTCGACATAGGTTTCGAGCAGCGGCGGCAGGTCCTTGCGGTCCCAGAGCCGGCCCACGCCGTCGGCGAACTCGGCGTTCTTGTTGGCCCAGTCGCTGTCGAGCGCATACAGGCCGGCGCCGGCGTGGGTGTCGATCACCCAGTACGGCGCGTCCTTGCGGTTGAAGTGCTCGAGCACGCTCACCAGGATGGCGTGCTTGAGGACGTCGGCATGGTTGCCGGCGTGGAAGGCGTGGCGGTAGCTGAACACGTCGGGGCCTCAGGCGGCGGGCCGGATCTGGTCCAGCACGTCGGTGAAGATGCCATCGATGCCCCAGTCGAGCAGCAGGCGGGCGCGCTCGGGATCGTTCACCGTCCAGGCGGCGATGCGATAGCCGGCCGCGTGCACGGCGTCGATCAGCTCGGGCGTGGCGTCTTTGTGGTTGATGTTGAGCGCCACGCAGTCGTATTGGTTCAGGCGCGCCTCCCAGTCGGCCGGCACGGTCTCGACCAGCAGCGCGCGCGGCAGCTTGGGCGCGACCCGTTGCGCGATCGCCAGCGACGCCTCGGCAAACGAGGACAGCAGCGGCGGCACGTCGGCGCCGGCCCAGTACTGGCTGCACAGGCGCGCCACGATGGCGCCGGTCTCGACCTCGCGGCCCGGGCAGGGCTTGATCTCGACGTTGCAGGCGATGCCATTGGCGCGGGTGTAGCGCGCCACGGCGGCAAAGCTGGGGATGGGCTCGCCGGCGTAGGCGGGCGAGTGCCAGCTGCCGGCGTCGAGCAGCGAGAGCTGGGTGTAGGTCTGCGCCGCGGCCGGGCCGTGGCCGTCGCTGGTGCGGTCGACCGTGTCGTCGTGCATCACGATGGCCACGTTGTCGGCCGAGAGCTTCACGTCGAACTCGAACATCGTGAAGCCCTGGGCGGCGCCCACGCGCATGGCCGCCAGCGTGTTTTCGGGCGCCAGGCGGCCGCCGCCACGGTGCGCGATGTAGGGGGAATAGGGCCAGGCCGGCAGGGACGGGCGCGGGGAGGTCATGGACGACTGCCTCGGAGAAGAATTCAGGGGAGGGGATGGGGGCGCCCGCAAGGGCGCGCGCAGGGTATGAAGCATACCGCGAACCGCCATTTTATCGGGGGGCGGAAGGGCCCGGGCGCCGCCGGCAGCCGCGACCCGGGCCGCGCCCGGCGCCCGCCCGCCGGGCCGGGGCGGGCGCGCCGGCCGGGGCAGACCGGGGCAGCGCCACGGGGGACGCCGTGGTGGACGCAGTGGGCGGCGATAGGGGGCACGGCAGGGCCGCCGGCCCGTCGGCGCGGGCCGTGGGGCGCACTCCCTCCTGCGTGTCCTAGGTGTTAAACTCCGGCGGTTGTACCGGGTGCGCAATCCTGCGTGCTGCCGGTCGAGAGATTCGGGCGAAAACGTTCGCCTTTTTTTATGCGTTTCTTGGGGCTGGTCGCGGGGCTGCCACAAGAGCTTAGGCAACAGGGGTTCCATGTTTGAGACTATTCGCAACCATCGGCGTTGGCTGCAGTTCATCCTGCTGATTCTGATCGTGCCTTCGTTCGTGCTGGTGGGCGTGCAGGGCTACGACAGCTTCGTCAACCGCGATCCCGAACTCGCCACGGTGGCGGGCCAGGCGATCACGCGTCCCGAGTTCGATTCGGCCCACCGCAATCAGCTCGAGCAGTTCCGCCAACGCATGGGTTCGCAATTCGACGCCGCGCTGATCGACACGCCCGAGATGCGCCGTCAGCTGCTGCAGCAGCTGATCGACCAGCGCCTGCTGGCCCAGGTCGCGATCGACAACCGCTTCTCGGTGTCCGACGCCACGCTGCGCAACACGATCGCCGCGATCCCCGAAGTCCAGGATGACGGCCGCTTCTCGCCGGAGCGCTACCGCCAGGTGCTGGCCGCGCAGGGCATGTCGCCCACCTCGTTCGAAAACGGCCTGCGCCGTGACCTCGCCGTGGCCCGCGTGCTCGAGCCCGTCGGCACCACCGCGCGCGTGCCCGCCGAAGTCGTGAGCAGCATCGAGCAGGCCCTGACGCAGCAGCGCACCCTGCAGCTGCGCGTCTTCACGGCCGAGGATTTCCGCTCCAAGGTCACCGTCACCCCGCAAGACATCCAGACCTGGTACGACGCCAACAAGGAATCGCTGCGCGTGCCCGAGCAGGTCCAGGCGCAATACCTGGTGCTCGACGAAGCCGCCGCGACCCAGGGCGTGCAGGTCAGCGACGACGACATCCAGAAGTACTACGAGCAAAACAAAAACCGCTTCGGCACGCCCGAACAGCGCCGTGCCGCCCACATCCTGATCCAGGTCCCGTCGGGCGCCAACGACGAAACCCGCAAGGCCGCCGAAGCGCGCGCCCAGGCCATCGCCACCGAAGCCGCCGCCAACCCCGCCGGGTTCGCCGAGCTGGCCAAGAAGGAATCGCAGGACGCCGGCTCGGCCGCCACCGGGGGCGACCTCGGCTGGGTGTCGGGCAACGCCGTGCCGGCCGAGCTGCTCAAGGCGATCCAGGGCCTGTCGAAAGACCAGGTCTCGGGCGTGGTGCGCAGCCAGTATGGCTATCACATCCTCAAGCTGACCGACCTGAAGCCGGGCCAGTCCAAGCCGCTGGCCGAGGTGCGTGACCAGATCACCACCGAGATCCGCCGCCAGGTCGCCGCCAATCGCTTCGCCGAGATGGCCACGCAGATGAACACCCTGGTCTACGACCAGCGCGACAGCCTGCAACCCACCGCCGACGCGCTCGGCCTGAAGATCCGCAGCGCCGCCGGCATCACCCGCACCGGCCTGCTGCCCGCGGACCAGGCCGGCCCGGGCGCCGCCGCCACCAGCAACGACGCCCAGCTGCTCGACAGCCCGCGCGTGCGCCAGGTGCTGTTCTCGCCCGAAGTGCTGCGCGACAAGCAGAACTCCGGCGTGATCACGCTCTCGCCCGACACCATGCTGGCCGTGCGCGTGGCCGAGGCCACGCCGTCGCAGATCCCGCCGCTCGAGAAGGTGAGCGACACGATTCGCGCGCGTCTGCTCGACGAGCGCGCCGCCGCCGCTGCCAAGGCCGCGGGCGAAGAGGCGCTGAAGGCCGCGCAGGCCGTGCCGCAGACCGTGCCCGAGGGCTTCGGCTCGCCCATGACCGTGTCGCGCCAGGCCCCGCTCAACCTGCCGGCCCCCGTGCTCGAGGCCGTCATGCGCCAACCGGCCGGCGCGCTGCCGGCCTATGCCGGCGCCGCCGTCGGCCCCGACTTCGTCGTCGTGCGCGTCGAGAAGGTCGAACCGGGCGCCACGCAGGAGCAGAACCGTGCCGGTCTGGCCGGCCAGCTCAACAACGCCTGGGGCGCCGCCGAAGACGAGGCCCTGCTGAAGGTGCTGCGCGAGAACTACAAGGTGCAGGTGCTGCCCGCCGCCGAAGAGGCGATCAAGGGCCAGGCCACGGCCGAAGGCTGATCCTTCGCCGCGCCAGCAAAAAGGCCGGTCCCACGCGCGTGGGACCGGCCTTTTTGCATGGGGCGCCGGCGCTGCCGGGCTCAGCCCTTGGGCGCGGCCAGCAGCGGCTCGAGCTCGGGCCAGACGTTTTCGAGCAGGGCCGGCTGGGCCTGCTCGTTGGGATGGATGCCGTCGGCCTGGAACAGCGCGCGGTCGGTGGCCATGCCGTCCATCAGGAACGGCACCAGCCGGGTCTGCTCCTGTTCGGCCACGCGCGTGAACACCTGGGCGAAGCGCTGGGCATAGTCGCGGCCGTAGTTGGGCGGGATCTGCATGCCGAGGATCAGCACCTGGGCGCCCGCCTGGCGCGAGGCCGCGGCCATGCTGCGCAGGTTTTTCTCGGTCATGTCGAGCTGCAGCCCGCGCAGGGCGTCGTTCGAGCCGAGCTCGAGCACCACGATGGCCGGGCGGTGGTCGCGCAGCAGCGCCGGCAGCCGCGCCACGCCGCCGCTGGTGGTGTCGCCGCTGATGCTGGCGTTGACCACGCGGTAGTTGGGGTATTGTTCGGATAGACGCTGGGTGAGCAGCGGCACCCAGCCGCTGCCCCGCTTGATGCCATATTCGGCAGACAGACTGTCACCCACCACCACGATGGTGTGCGGGGAACCGGCCGCCTGGGCCGGGGTCTGAGCCTGAGTGGCCGGCACGGCCGCCGCCGTCATGACTGTCGCAACGAGCACACGGAAAAATAGTCGCATGGATAGCAAGAACTCGATCGAAGTGAAGGGGTTGGGCAAGGTGGTCGCCGACGCGGGGGGCGAGCTGGCCATCCTCGATGGTATCGAATTTACGGTGCAGGCCGGCGCGGCCCTGGCCATCACCGGCAGCTCCGGCTCCGGCAAGTCCACCTTGTTGGGACTGCTGGCGGGCCTGGATGTTCCCAGCAGCGGCAGCGTGGCGCTGGCCGGCCAGGACCTGTTCGCGCTCGACGAGGACGGCCGCGCGCGCCTGCGCGCCAACCACGTCGGCTTCGTGTTCCAGTCGTTCCAGCTGCTGCCCAACCTCACCGCGCTCGAAAACGTGATGCTGCCGCTCGAGCTCTCGGGCGAGCCGGCCCGCGCCGCCGCGCAGGCGATGCTGGAGCGCGTCGGGCTGGGCGAGCGGCTGCACCACTATCCGCGCACGCTCTCCGGCGGCGAGCAGCAGCGCGTGTCGCTGGCACGCGCTTTCGTGGTCCAGCCCGATCTGCTGTTTGCCGACGAGCCCACCGGCAGCCTGGATGCGGCCACCGGCGCCAAGGTGATCGACCTGATGTTCGATCTGCACCGCGAGCACGGCACCACGCTGGTGCTGGTCACGCACGACCCGGACCTGGCCGCGCGCTGCGGCAGCCAGCTGGTGCTGGCGGCGGGGCGGCTGGCGAACTGAGCCGCGTCAGGCGAGGCGGGCGCGGCGGCCGCGCTGCCATTCGAGCACGCCGATCACCACGCCGCTGGCGATGATGATGCCGATGCCCAGCCAGGTGAGGCCGTCGGGGAAGTGATCCCAGAACAGCCAGCCCACCGCGGTGGCGCTCACGATCTGCAGGTACACGAACGGCGCCAGCGTCGAGGCCGCGGCGTTGCGGTAGGCGCCGATCTGCAGCAGGTGCCCGAGCGCGCCGGACAGGCCGGTGGAGATCAGCAGGGCCCAGTTGCCCAGGCTCAGCTCGCGCAGCACCGGCAGCGCGGCCGGCAGCGTGAAGGGCAGGGCGAGCGTCAGGCACAGCGTGCCGACGGCGCCGCTCCAGATCAGCGAGGTGTAGGGGTTGTCGGTGGCGACGCGGCGCGTCGCGATGAACTGGGCCGCGAAGCAGCAGGCCGTCAGCAGGCCGAACAGCACGCCCATCGGATGCAGGCCGCCACCCGGACGGATGATGATGAGCACGCCCACGAACGCCACGCCACAGGCGATCCAGCGCGAGATGCGCGGCGGCTCCTTGAGCACCCAGGGCGCGACGGACAGCACGATCAGCGGGGCCAGGAAGTTGATCGCCGTCGCCTCGGCCTGCGGCAGATAGGTGAGGGTGGTGAAGAACACCAGGGTGGCGCAGAACATCGCGCCGCCCCGCACGATCTGGTCGCGCGGCCGGCGCGAGCGCAGGATGCCCCAGCCGCGCGCCGGCACCACCAGCGCCAGGACCAGCACCAGATGCACGACGTACCTGACCCAGCACAGGATCATGAGCGGCACGCCGGCCGCCATCACCCATTTACCGCTGGCATCCAGCCCCGACAGGGTCCACATCGACAACACCAGCAGCCCGATGCCCAGCAGGGTGTGGGTGGGTGCCGCGGTCGAAGCCGCGCCGGCTGGCGCGGCCAGGCCTGTCTGGGCCCGTTGCATGCGTGTCTCCTCGATGCGCGCGCCGGGTGGTGGGGATTGGTCTTAGGCGGCGCGAGGCGATCATGATACGCTCAACGCCTCCGGAATAGCGCTCCATGATAGACCTGCGACAGATCGAGACCTTCTTCTGGGTGGCCACGCTCGGCAGCTTCCGGGCCGCTTCGGAAAAGCTCAACACCACCCAGCCCGCCATCTCCCAACGCATCGCCTCGCTCGAGGACGAGCTGGGCGTGCGCCTGTTCGAGCGCGATGCGCGCGGCGTGACGCTCACCGGCAAGGGCACCGAGCTGGTGCCGCACGCCGAGCGCATGCTGCAGGTGCGCAGCGACCTGCTGGAGGCGGCGCGGGCACAGAACGTGATGAGCGGCCGGGTCCGCATCGGCGTGGCCGAGACCATCGTCCAGACCTGGCTGCCCGAGCTGCTGGAGGCCGTGCACGCGGCCCATCCGGCGCTGGTGCTGGAGATCGAGGTCGACACCACCCATGTGTTGCGCGCGCAACTGATTGCGCGGCAGATCGACGTGGCCTTCCTGATGGGCCCGATCCTGGAAGAGCGCATGGAGAACCTGCCGCTCTGCACCTATTCGCTGGCCTGGGTCGCAAGCCCGGCGCTCGACCTGGGCCCGGGGCCGCTCACGCTGGAGTGCCTCGGGCGGCACCCCGTCATCACCTACCCCTCGTCGAGCGAGCCCTATCGCATGGTGCGCGACATGCTGGCGCGCGGCGGCGTCAAGGCGCCGCGCATGTATGGCAGCGCCTCGCTCTCGATGGTGGTGCGCATGGCGATCGACGGCATGGGCGTCAGCGTGATCGCGCCGGGCTTCCTCGACAAGGAACTGGCGCGCGGCGAGCTGTGCGTGCTCGACGTGCAGGCCGACCCCTTGCCGGGCCTGTCGTTCACGGCCACCTGGATGCAGGGCCCCGACAGCCATGCGGCGCGCGCGGTGGCGGAGCTGGCCCACGCCGTGGCCGGCCGCCACGACTATTCCGGCGTGCCGCGCGCCTAGGGGATTTCCCGCGCACGCAGGTGCGGCCGCGCCCGCCCGACCCCGTCCCCGGCTTTCCGCCGATCCCCCGAGACCCGCGCCAGCATTGGCGTTGCGGCCGATGCGGGGGTGCGCGGGCGCGACCCCTAAGCAGAATTTATACCTGCACATCCAAACTAACGATTGGACCCCCGGCACACCGTGCGGTGCAATGGCCGCGCCATGGCGTCCGATCGGGGCGCCAGGCAGGGGAAGCCACAGGGCCGCATGCGGCCCGTCCCTCCAGAACAGGTCATACAGGCGCCACGGGTAACGGGGCCCGGCGCGAATTCAACAATCCCGCCTGCAAGGAGAGTTACATGAAGCAAGCTTGGATCGCGGCCGCGCTGGCCGTTGCCATCACGGGCATCGCCCACGCCCAGGATCTGCCCAAGACCCAGCTCAAGGTCGTCGGCGGCCTGTCGAACCTGACCGCCTACAGCGATTACGAGCGTCCGTTCTGGACCAAGACCATCCCCGAGCATTCGAAGGGCCAGGTCACCGCCGAGATCAAGGGCTTCAACGAAATGGGCCTGAAGGGCCCCGAGCTGCTGCGCCTCATGTCGCAGGGCGTGATCGAGTTCGGCACCGCCACGCTGGCCTACTTCGCCAGCGACAACCCGATCAACGAAGCCATCGACCTGGCCGGCCTCGCGCCGGACGTGAAGACCGCCCGCGCGGTGACCGATGCCTTCGAGCCGGTCTATGCCAAGGTGTACGGCGACGGCGCCAACGTCAAGCTGCTCGGCATCTCCACCTATCCCGCCCAGGTGCTGTTCTGCAACGCGCAGATCAAGGGCCTGGCCGACGTGAAGGGCAAGAAGGTCCGCACCAGCAGCCGCACCACCGCCGAGTTCGTCGAGGCGCTGGGCGGCACCAGCGTGACCATGGCCTTCGGCGAGGTCGTGCCGGCGCTGCAGAACAAGGTCGTGGACTGCGCCATCACCGGTTCGCTGTCGGGCTACTCGGCCAAGTGGTACGAGGTCTCGACCCACCTGTACGCGCTGCCGATCAACTGGAACCAGCAGATCCACGCCGTGAACCAGAAGGCCTGGGACAAGCTCGATCCGAAGGTGCGCACGTTCCTGCAGGCCGAGATCAAGACCCTGGTCGACAACATCTGGGAAGCGGCCGCCAAGCAGACCCAGGAAGGCTATGACTGCAACACCGGCGCCGCCGCGTGCACGCAGCCGGTCAAGGGCAAGATGACGCTGGTGCAACCCACCGACGCCGACCGCGAGCTGCTCAAGAAGGTGCTCAACGAGTCCGTGCTGCCGAAGTGGGCCGCGCGCTGCTCGGCCCAGTGCGTGAAGGACTTCAACGCCACCGTCGGCCCGGTCGTCGGCCTGCAGGCGAAGAAGTAAGCATCGGCGCAGCCGATTTGGGACGCGGGCGGGCCGAGTGTCCGCCCGCGGGCCTGTGCCTGGCACAGGCCCGCAAGCCCGGGGGATACCATGATTCAAAAAGAGAAATTCGCATTTTTGGGCGCGCTGTTGCGGCGCGCCGAGACCCTGTCGCGCGTGGCGGTCTGGGTGGGCGGGGCGCTCACCATCGCCAGCGTGCTGCTGATCGCGTTCGACGTGCTGGCGCGCAAGTTCGTCGGCTTCACCACCGGCGGCGCCGACGAGCTGTCGAGCTACGCCTTCGCCATCAGCACCTCGTGGGCGCTGGCCTTCGCCACGCTCCAGCGCGCCAACGTGCGCGTCGACGTGGTCTATCAATACCTGCCGGTGCGCGTGTCGGCCGTGCTCGACTGGATCGCGCTGGTGGCGCTGGCCGTCTTCATGGTCGCGCTGTCGTACTACGCCTTCGACGTGGTCAACACCTCGTGGCAGCAGAAGGCCACCGCCAACACGCCGCTGGCCACCCCGCTGTGGGTGCCGCAGGGCCTGTGGCTGCTGGGGCTGTTCTGGATGTGCATCACGGTGGCGCTGATGCTGCTGCGCGCCAGCCTGGCGCTGGTGACGGGCGACATCGAGCTGGTCAAGGAAATCTGCGGCGTGCGTTCCGCCCAGGAAGAGGCGGATGAAGAGGCCGCCGCCGGTGAACGCATGGTCAATGGAGGTCAGGCATGATCGCGACCACTCTGGTTCTTCTGCTGGTGCTGATCGGGATCTCCATCCCGGTGGGCGCCGCGCTCGGTGTGCTGGGCCTGATCCTGGACCCGATGTTTTCGATGCTGCCGCTCACGCGCGCCATGGGCGAGCTGGCCTGGAGCACCAACAACGAATTCCTGCTGGTGGCAATTCCGTTGTTCATCCTGCTGGGCGAGGTCCTGCTGCGCGCAGGCTTCGCCGAGAAGATGTACGGCGCCATGAGCCTGTGGCTGTCGTGGCTGCCGGGCGGCCTGATGCACGCCAACATCGGTGCGTCGACGCTGTTCTCGGCCACCTCGGGCTCCTCGGTGGCGACCGCCGCCACGGTGGGCACGGTGGCGCTGCCGCAGATCAAGCGCTACGGCTACAACGAGCCGCTGTTCCTCGGCAGCCTGGCCGCCGGCGGCACGCTCGGCATCCTGATCCCGCCGTCGATCAACCTCGTGATCTACGGCGTGCTCACCAACTCGTCGGTGCCCAAGCTCTACCTGGCCGGCATCATCCCGGGCTTCCTGATGGCCGGGCTGTTCATGCTGACCGTCATCATCGCCTGCATGGTCAAGCCGGCCTGGGGCGGCAAGAAGATCAGCGCGACCTGGGCCCAGCGCCTGGCCAGCCTGGTGCACCTCGGCCCGCCGCTCGGCATCTTCCTGCTGGTGGTGGGTTCGATCTACGCCGGCCTGGCCACGCCGACCGAGGCCGCCGCGCTGGGCGTGGTGGGCGCGCTGCTGCTCGCCGCCTGGTTCCGCCGCCTGACCTGGACCATGCTGCGCGAGGCCATCGAAGGCACGATGCGCTCGACCGCCATGATCATGCTGATCGTGCTGGCCGCGGGCTTCCTGAACTTCGTGCTGTCGGCCACCGGCGTGACCGACGCGCTGGTGCAGTCGGTCACCGGCCTGGGCCTGTCGCCGGCCATGATGCTGCTCATCATCATCGTGTTCTACCTGGTGCTGGGCTGCTTCATGGAGACGCTGTCGATGATGATCACCACGATCCCCATCGTGGCGCCCATCATGATCGGCCTGGGCTACGACCCGATCTGGCTCGGCATCCTGATCATCGTGCTGGTGGAAGCCGCGCTGATCACGCCGCCGGTGGGCCTGAACCTGTTCGTGGTGCAGAGCCTGCGCAAGAGCGGTTCCATGACCGCGGTGATCAACGGCGCGCTGCCGTTCGTGGCGGCCATGTTCGTGATGCTCGCGCTGCTGTCGTTCTTCCCGGGCCTGGCGCTCTGGCTGCCGCAGGTCTTCAGTTGATGCATGACGGCGCCGCGCCCGCGGCGCCGTTTCCCCTTTGTCCGGCGCGCCGGGTGGCGCGCCTCCTACGCAGTACAGGTGATGAGATATGAAAGTTAGCTTCCAGGTCCAGGGCGCCGACGCCCGCGTCATCGACGTCGAGATCGATCAACTGGTGGTGGCCGGCTGGGCCGGTCGCGATCGCGATGCCATCGAGCATCACATCGAAGAGCTGGCGGCGCTCGGCGTGCCGCGTCCCAGCACGGTGCCGCTCTACTACCGCATCGCCGAGAACCAGCTCACCCAGGCCGCCACGGTGCAGGCGCTGGGCGAAGACTCGTCCGGCGAAGCCGAGACCTTCGTGTTCAAGTCGGGCGGCGAGCTCTACGTCAGCCTGGCCTCCGACCACACCGACCGCAAGCTGGAGTCGGTGAGCGTGGCCTTCTCCAAGCAGGCCTGCATCAAGCCCGTGGCGCGCGAAGCCTGGCGCCACGCCGAGGTCGCCGGCCACTGGGACGAGCTGGTGCTGCGCGCCTACATCGTCGAGGGCGGCAAGGAAGTGGTGTACCAGGACGGCCCGCTCGCCACGCTGCAGAATCCGCTCGACCTGATCAAGGGCTATGCGGGCGACGCCGGCCTGGCCGAAGGCACCGGCATGACCTGCGGCACGGTCGCGGCGATCGGCGGCATCCGCCCGTCCACGACCTTCATCATGGAGTTGCACGACCCGGTGCTGGGGCGTAGTCTTCGCCATCGATACGACGTGACGACGCTGCCCGTCGTGGCCTGAGCCGTCCTGTCCTCGCCCTGTTTTCCAGGAACACCATGTATCCCACGCTCACCGAATCCCAGCGCGCCCTCCAGGAAGGGCGCACCACCTCCGCCGAACTGACCGATGCCGCGCTGGCGCGCGCCGCCGATCCGGCCGGCGAGGGCGTACGCGTCTACACCCAGGTCTATGCCGAACAGGCGCGCGCCGCCGCGCGGGCCAGCGACACGCTGCGCGCGGCCGGCCTGGCCCGCTCGCCGATCGAAGGCCTGCCGATCTCGATCAAAGACCTCTTCGACGTTGCCGGCGGCACCACGCTGGCCGGCTCGGTGGCGCGCCGCGGCGCGCCGGCCGCCCGCCGCGATGCCGTCGTGATCGAGCGCCTGCGCGCCGCGGGCGCGGTGCTGGTGGGCCGCACCAACATGAGCGAGTTCGCGTATTCGGGCCTGGGCCTGAACCCGCACTACGGCACCCCGAAGAACCCCTGGGACCGCAGCGTGGGCCGCATTCCGGGCGGTTCCTCGTCGGGCGCGGCCGTGTCGGTCACCGATGGCATGGCGCTGGCCGGCATCGGCTCCGATACCGGCGGCTCGGTGCGCATTCCCTCGGCGCTGTGCGGCCTCACGGGCTTCAAGCCCAGCGCGCAGCGGGTGTCGATGGAAGGCGTGCTGCCGCTGTCGGTGAACCTGGATTCGATCGGCCCCCTGGCGGCCAGCGTGGCCGACTGCGCGCTGCTCGACGCCATCCTGGCGGGCGAGGATACGGCCGGCCTGCCGCAGGCGGCACGCCTGCGCGGCCTGCGCCTGGCGCTGCCGGTCACGATCGCGCTCGACGGCCTCGATGCGCACGTGAAGGCCACCTTCGACGCCGCCGTCACGCGCCTGGTCGCGGCCGGCGTGCAGATCGACGAGATCGAGGTGCCCGAGTTCGCCCAGCTGGGCGAGATCAACGGCAAGGGCGGCTTCACGGCCTCCGAGGCCTGGGCCTGGCACCGCGAGCTGATCGCCTCGAACGGCGACGCCTACGACCCGCGCGTGCGCACCCGCATCCTGCGCGGCAAGGAGATGTCGGCCGCCGATTTCATCGACCTGCTGGCCGCGCGCAAGCGCTGGATCGCCGGCGTCTCGGCCCGCGTGGCCGGCTACGACGCGATCCTGATGCCCACCGTGCCGGTGGTGGCGCCCGAAATCAAGCCGCTGGTCGAGAGCGACGAGCTGTTCGGCAGCACCAATCTGCTGATCCTGCGCAACCCGACCTTCATCAACTTCCTCGACGGCTGCAGCCTGTCGCTGCCGTGCCATGCGCCCGGCACCGCGCCCGTCGGCCTGATGCTGTCGGGCCTGAACGGCGCCGACCGCCGCGTGCTGGAGATCGGCCTCGCGGTCGAGGCCCTGTTCCAGTCGCAGCGCTGATACGCCGAGGCGCAAGAAAAACGCCCCGCCGGATGCGAATCCGGCGGGGCGTTTCGTTGGGCGGGCGAGGCGGCTCAGAGCGTCATGTGCTTGGGCAGCCAGGTGGCGATGCCCGGGATGAAGTAGAGCAGCAGCACGGCCAGGATCATCAGGAAGAACATCGGCAGCGACGCCTTCGCGATGTAGGGCAGCTCGCGCCCGCTCATGCCGGCCAGCACGAACAGGTTGAAGCCCACGGGCGGCGTGATCTGCGCCATCTCCACCACGAACACGATGAAGATGCCGAACCAGATCAGGTCGATGCCCGCCGCCTGCACCGTGGGCAGCAGCACGCCCATGGTCAGCACCACGATGGAGATGCCATCGAGGAAGCAGCCCAGGATGATGAAGAACACCATCAGCGCCATGATGAGCCCGAACTGCGACAGGCCGAGCGAGCCGATCCATTCGGCCAGCGCGCGCGGCAGGCCGATGTAGCCCATCGCCAGCGTCAGGAACTGCGCGCCCGCCAGGATCAGCGCGATCATGCAGTACAGCCGGGTCGCGCCCAGCAGCGACTGCATGAAGCTCTTGCGCGTGAGCGAGCCCTGCAGGCCCGACAGCAGCAGCGCGCCCACCACGCCCACGCCGGCGGCCTCGGTGGCCGTGGCCACGCCGGTGTAGATCGAGCCCAGCACCGCCCCGATCAGCACCATCACCGGGATCAGGTGACGCGACTGGCGCAGCTTCTGGCCGAAGCTCATGCCGGGATCGGCGGCCGGCACCTGGTCGGGATTGCGGATGCCCCACCAGGCGATGTAGCCCATGAACAGCAGGGCCAGCACGATGCCCGGCACGATGCCGGCGATGAAGAGCCGCGCGATCGAGACGTCGGCCGCCACCCCGTAGACGATCATGATGATCGACGGCGGGATCAGCAGGCCCAGCGTGCCGGCGCCCGACAGCGTGCCCAGGATCTTGGACTCGGGGTAGCCGCGGCGCGTGAGCTCGGGGATGGTCATCTTGCCGACGGTGGCGCAGGTGGCCGCCGACGAGCCCGAGACCGCCGCGAAGATCGCGCAGCCGATCACGTTGGTGTGCAGCAGCCGGCCGGGCAGCCGGTTGAGCCAGGGCGCCAGACCGCGGAACAGGTCTTCGGACAGGCGGGTGCGGAACAGGATCTCGCCCATCCAGAGGAAGAGCGGCAGGGCGGTGAGGGTCCAGGACGACGAGGCGCCCCAGATCGTGACGGCCATGGCGTCGCCGGCGGGGCGGCTGGAGAACAGCTCCATGCCGATCCAGGCGGTGCCGGCCAGGGTCAGCCCGACCCACACGCCGCAACCGAGCAGCGCGAAGATCGAGACGACCAGCATTGTGATGACGAGGAGTTCACTCATGGGTCTGCTGCGAGGTGGGGGCGTTGTAGCCGCGGATGCGGCGCACCAGTTCGTCGACGATGGCGATGAAGAACAGCAGCGTGCCCGCCGCCATGCTGGCCTGCGGGATCCACAGCGGCGTGGCGTCGTTGGACGTGGAGATGTCGTTGAACGTGTGCGAATCGAGCATCAGCTTGAAGCTGAAGAATGCGAACGCGGCTGCGAGCAGCGCGCCGGCTGCCAGCGCGAAGATGTCGAGCCGGCGGCTGGCCGCCGGCTTGAGCGAGTTCAGCAGCAACGTCACGCGGATGTGTTCGCCATGCTTGAAGGTGCTGGCCAGGGCCAGGAAGCCCGCGGCGGCCATGAAATAGCCGGCGTAGGCGTCCGTGCCCTGGATGTTCCAGTTGAACTGGCGGGCCAGGATGGCCGCCAGCACCGAAACCAGCACCCCGATGGTGCACACACCGGCCAGCAGGCCGGCGGCGCCGTACAGCGTATCGAGGATGCGACGCATGGTTATTGCTTCTTGTAGGCCGCGATGATGGCTTCACCTTCGGGACCGGCCTTCTTGAGCCAGTCGTCGAGCATGCGCTTGCCGACCACGCTCAGGCCTTCCTTGAGCTCGACCGTGGGCTGGATGATTTCCATGCCGTTGGCCTTGAGCTGCTCCTTGTACCACTCGTTTTTCTCGCGCGAGACCTTCCAGCCGCGTTCCTCGGCCTGCGCGCCGGCCTTCTTCAGCGCCGCCTGCGTGTCGGCGTCGAGCGCATCGAAGGCCTTCTTGTTGACCAGGATCGCGTTCTTCGGCAGCCAGGCCTGGGTGTCGTAGAACTTCTTGATGTACTCGTAGGTCTTGGTGTCGTAGCCGGTCGAGCCCGACGACATGTAGGAGTCGATCACGCCGGTGGCCAGGGCCTGCGCCAGCTCGGCCTGCTGCACGGTGACGGGCTGGGCGCCGACGATCTCGGCGATCTTGGCCGTGACCGGGCTGTAGGCGCGCCACTTCAGGCCCTTCATGTCGGAGATCTGCTTGATGTCCTTGTTGGCGAAGATGCCCTGGGGCGGCCATGCCACCGCGTACAGCATCATCATGCCCTGCGATTCGAACTTCTTCTCGAGGTAGGGCTTCTGTGCCTGGTACAGCTTGAACGAGGCGTCGTAGCCGGTGGCCAGGAAGGGCAGGCCGTCGAGCTCGTAGATCGGCGCTTCGTTGGCGAAGTTGGTCAGCAGGATCTCGCCGATCTGGGCCTGGTTGCCCTGCACCGCGCGCTTGATCTCGGGCGCCTTGTAGAGCGAGGCGTTGTTGTGCAGCGTGATCTTGAGCTTGCCGCCCGACAGTTCATCGACTTCCTTGACGAACTGGGTCAGGTTTTCGACGTGGAAGTTGCTGGCCGGATAGGCGCTGGGCAGGTCCCACTTGGTCTGCGCCATGGCGGCGGAGGAGAACGCCAGGCCCAGGCCGGCATAGAGTGCGATGCGTTTGAACATACGGTGGATCCTTCGTGCTGAGACAAGAATGCCCGGGGATGCGCGAGCACACATCGCCCCGGTGTTGTATTGCGAAAAGAACCGGGCGCCATGCTGCGCGCACCGTCAAAGCCGCTGCAATTCTATGTTGCGGCCTCGTGTGCGTGCGGTGGAAAACGGTGTTTTACGGGTAATTCCTAACGGCGCGTGGCCGCAATGCTTCAAGCATCAAGCAACGAGACGCTTGCATGCGCAACGGTTGTGCGCATGGCGGATCGCGGCTGCGCGCACGCGGTGCATGGCGCACCGGTTGCGTGCAGCGGCGGTGGCCTGCGTCGATGGGCCGACGGCGCTGCTTGGCGCGCTCCGCCGCGGCCGGCGCCGGGCGGTGACGCGCGGCACGGCAGGGCGTTCGGACCCCGCGCTGCGCCCGCCTTGCACCCGCCTTGCACCCGCGCTGCGCTCGCGCCCGGCGCGTGGCCCGGGTGCGCGGGCAACGTCGACCGGCGCAAGGGAAAACCACTAGCGCAAAACACGGAGTCGAGGCCGATTTTTTGTTGATGAAATATCGATAAATTATTAGTATTTCGCCACAACGAGGCCGCTCTCCCAGCCGCCCGTGCCTGGAGTCCGCCCGTGAAGAGCAACCTGATCGCGTCGTCCGCGCACCTGGCCAGTGGCCGTGCGCCGGACCTGTCGGAAGTCGAGTTCGGCCTGATGATCGCCAGCCACGCGTTCAACCGCTGGACCGTGCGCTGCATGGCCGCGGCGGGCCTGCCCGATCTCACGCCGACCGACGTGATGGTGTTGCACCACGTCTACCACCGCGAGCGTCCCAAGAAGCTCGCCGACATCTGCTTCACGCTCAACGTCGAAGACACCCACATCGTGAACTACGCCCTGAAGAAGCTCGAGCGCCAGGGCGTGGTGCGTGGCGACCGCAGCGGCAAGGAAGTGTTCTACAGCGTGACCCGCGAGGGCGCCGCCTACATCAAGCGCTACGGCGAGATCCGCGAGCAATGCCTGATCGAGGGCATGGATGCGGGCGCCGGCGGCGGCGCCGAGGTGTCGCGCCAGCTCGCGCACGCGCTGCGCGCGCTCTCGGGCCTCTATGACCAGGCCGCGCGCGCGGCCACCTCGCTCTGAACGCGAGCCCGATCGATCCCGCTCGGGCGGGCCGCGCCGAGCCGCCCGCCCGAGCATCCGTCAGTACCCGGCAGTCCCTGCAGCACACACAACGCAATTCCTACATTCCGAGGGCGATATGAAGTGGCAATTCTGGGTGGATCGTGGCGGCACGTTCACCGACATCGTGGGGCGTCGCCCCGACGGCAGCATGACGACGGCCAAGATGCTGTCGGAAAACCCCGAGCAATATCGCGATGCGGCCGTGGCCGGCATCCGCAAGCTGCTGGGCATCGCCCCGGGCCAGCCCGTGCCTGCCGAGCAGGTCGAGTGCGTCAAGATGGGCACCACGGTGGCCACCAACGCGCTGCTCGAGCGCAAGGGCGAGCGCACCGTGCTGGTCACCACGCGCGGGTTCCGCGATGCGCTGCGCATCGCCTACCAGAACCGGCCCCGGCTGTTCGAGCGCAACGTCCAGCTGCCCGAACTGCTGTATGAGCGCGTGGTCGAGGCGAACGAGCGCGTGGCCGCCGACGGCGCCGTGGTCACCGCGCTCGACGAGGCCGCGCTGCGCACCGACATGCAGGCCGCCTTCGACGCCGGCGTGCGCGCCATGGCGATCGTGTTCATGCACGCCTGGCAGGCGCCCGCGCACGAGCAGGCCGCCGCCGCCATCGCGCGCGAGATCGGCTTCACGCAGATCTCCATGTCGCACGAGGCGAGCCCGCTGATCAAGTTCGTGTCGCGCGGCGACACCACGGTGGTCGATGCCTACCTCTCGCCCATCCTGATGCGCTACGTCGACCAGGTGGCGGGCGAGCTGCCGGGCATCCGCCTGATGTTCATGCAGTCGAACGGCGGCCTGACCGACGCCCATCGCTTCCGCGGCAAGGACGCCATCCTGTCGGGCCCGGCCGGCGGCATCGTCGGCATGGTGCGCACCAGCGAGCTGGCCGGCTTCGACCGCGTGATCGGCTTCGACATGGGCGGCACCTCCACCGACGTGTCGCACTATGCCGGCGAATTCGAGCGCGAGTTCGAGACCCAGGTGGCCGGGGTGCGCATGCGCGCGCCCATGATGAGCATCCACACGGTGGCCGCCGGCGGCGGCTCGATCCTGCACTTCGACGGCGCGCGCCTGCGCGTGGGCCCCGACTCGGCCGGCGCCAATCCGGGCCCGGCCTGCTATCGCCGCGGCGGCCCGCTGGCCGTGACCGACTGCAACGTGCTGCTGGGCAAGATCCAGCCCGACTACTTCCCGCGCGTGTTCGGCCCCGCGGCCGACGAGGCGCTCGACCGCGACGCGGTGGCGGCGAAGTTCGCGGCCATGGCGGCCGAGGTGCGCGCGGCCACCGGCCGCGACATGACGCCCGAGCAGCTGGCCGAGGGCTTCCTGGAAATCGCGGTCGGCAACATGGCCGAGGCCATCAAGCGCATCTCCGTGCAGCGCGGCCATGACGTGACCGAATACGCGCTCACCACCTTCGGTGGCGCGGGCGGGCAGCACGCCTGCCTGGTCGCCGACGCGCTCGGCATGACGACCGTGTTCGCCCATCCGCTGGGCGGCGTGCTGTCGGCCTACGGCATGGGCCTGGCCGACCAGACCGACATGCGCCAGAAGACCGTGGAGAAGACGCTCGCGCCCGAGCTGCTGGCCGAGGTCGAGGCGGGGCTGGACGAGCTCGCCGGCCTGGCCGAAGGCGAGCTGCGCCGCCAGCACGTGGCCGCGCGCGACATCCAGGTGATTCGCCGCCTGCACGTGAAGTATCGCGGCACCGACACCGCGCTCGAGGTGGTCTACGGCCCGCTCGACGAGATGCGCGCCGCCTTCGAGGCCGCCTATCGCCAGCGCTATTCCTTCCTCATGCCCAACCGCGAGCTGGTGGTCGAGACGATCTCGGTCGAGGCCACGGGCGGCGGCGAGCAGGCCACCGAGGCGCCGGTCGAGCGCCGCCGCGCCGCGCCGCTGGCCGCGCGCGGCCAGGTGCGGATGTACAGCGCGGGCGCCTGGCGCGACACGCCGCTGTATGTGCGCGAAGACGTGGTGCCGGGCGACGTGATGGCCGGCCCGGCCATCATCTCCGAACCCAACCAGACCACCGTGGTCGAGCCCGGCTGGCAGGCCGAGGTCACCGCGCTGGACCACCTGGTGCTCAGGCGCGTCGAGGCGCGGCCCGAGCGGCGCGCCGTGGGCACGCAGGCCGATCCGGTCATGCTGGAGGTGTTCAACAACCTCTTCATGTCGATCGCCGAGCAGATGGGCTATCGCCTGCAGAACACCGCGTACTCGGTCAACATCAAGGAGCGCCTGGACTTCTCCTGCGCCATCTTCGATGCCGAGGGCAACCTGATCGCCAACGCGCCGCACATGCCGGTGCACCTGGGTTCGATGGGCGAGTCGATCAAGACCGTGATGCAGGCCAACGCGGGCGTGATGCGGCCCGGCGATGCCTACGTGGTGAACGATCCGTATCACGGCGGCACGCACCTGCCCGACGTGACCGTGATCACGCCCGTGTTCGATCGGGCCGGCGAACAGATCCTGTTCTTCGTGGGCTCGCGCGGCCACCATGCCGACATCGGCGGCACCACGCCGGGCTCGATGCCGCCCGACTCGCGCACCGTCGAGGACGAGGGCGTGCTGTTCACCAACTTCCAGCTGGTGAAGGATGGCGAGTTCCGCGACGCCGAGGCGCGCGCCATCCTGGCCTCCGGCCGCTGGCCGGCGCGCAACCCCGACCAGAACATCGCCGACCTGCATGCGCAGATCGCCGCCAATGAGAAGGGCGTGCAGGAGCTGCTGCGCATGTGCGACCACTTCGGTCTCGAGGTCGTGCGCGCCTACATGGGCCACGTGCAGGACAACGCCGAGGAGGCGGTGCGCCGCGTGATCTCGGTGCTGAAGGACGGCCACTATGAATACCCTCTCGACAACGGCGCGGTGATCAAGGTGGCGGTCAAGGTGAACACCGAGGCCCGCACCGCCGTGGTGGACTTCACCGGCACCTCGCCGCAGCTGGAGAACAACTTCAACGCGCCCGGCGCGATCGCGGTGGCGGCGGTGCTGTACGTGTTCCGCACGCTGGTCGACGACGAGATTCCGCTCAACGCCGGCTGCCTCAAGCCGCTGGAGATCGTGATTCCGGCGGGCTCGATGCTGCGGCCCAATCCACCGGCCTCGGTGGTGGCGGGCAACGTCGAGACCTCGATGTGCGTGGTCAACGCGCTGTATGGCGCGCTCGGCGTGCTGGCCGCCAGCCAGGGCACGATGAACAACTTCACGTTCGGGAATGCGCGCTACCAGTACTACGAGACCATCTCGGGCGGCACCGGCGCGGGGCCGGTGCGCATCGACGCCACCGGCCCGGATGACGCGGGCTTTGCCGGCACGTCGGTGGTGCAGGCGCACATGACCAACTCGCGCCTGACCGATCCCGAGGTGCTGGAACTGCGCTTCCCGGTACGGCTCGAGTCGTACGAGATCCGCGCGGGCTCGGGCGGCGGCGGACGCTGGCGCGGCGGCGACGGCGGCGTGCGGCGCGTGCGCTTCCTCGAAGACATGACGGCGGCCATCCTGTCGAACAACCGGCGCTACGCGCCGTTCGGCCTGGCCGGCGGCGAGCCGGGCGAGATGGGGCGCAACTACGTCGAGCGCGCCGACGGCACCGTGCAGCCGCTGGGCCCGCAGGACAGCGCCCAGCTCAAGGCGGGCGATGTGTTCGTGGTCGAAACGCCGGGAGGCGGCGGCTACGGCCCGGCGGGCAGCGTCAGCCGTTGAACCGGCTCGGACTGGCGATCGTAAATCGCCAGTTCCACCTGGCCACCGTCCATGCGAAAGCAGGCGGTGGCCAGTGTGTTTTCGCCGTCCGGATCGTCGGCGGCGCGGCGCAGGATCGGCAGCGCGCCGTCGGTGTCGTGCAGCAGCGCGATCAGGTCCGCGCCGCTGGCGTTGCCGCCCCAGCCGTCCATCAGGCGCTCGGCCTGGCTCTGCCGCGCGCGCGAGGACTCGGTGATGATCTGCGGCTGGCGCGCCGCGCCGCCATGCACCATGTGGTTGGCGTGCACATAGCCGCGTCCGATCTCGGCCACCGAGCACGCGGCCGGCGTGGCCTCGACGCCGTAGAGCCGCTGATCGTGGGCCGAGCCGAGCAGATGATGGAAGCCGCCGGCGCGCGGCGCGTCGCGCAGCAGCGCGAGCGCGTCGGGCAGGGTGGCGCAATCGAGCACCGCGCGTGCCAGCAGCATGCGCGGCACCCCGGCGTGGCGCTGCCGCGTGCGCAGGTTGTTGATGGTCTGGACCAGGCCGGCGCGATTGGCGCCGAAGGTGTGGCCCGGCAGCGAGCCGGGATAGTAGAAGCTCAGGAAGCCGGGAGCGTCGTCGGGCTGCACGTCCACCACATGGCAGCGGCCGTAGAGCCAGGGATCGCCATCCTCGTTGTGCGCGATCCAGCGCACGCCCTCGGCATCGCGCCAGGCGATCGAGGTGCAGCCATCGGTGGTCTTGTGCAGCAGGTCGCCGCGGCAGTGCCACAGCAGCACGTCGGCCGGCGCCATGCGCAGCCCCTCGGCCAGGCCCTCGAGCTCTTGCCAGACGGCCGGCACGCGCAGCTGAGCGGCCTGCGCCAGCGCGTCGAGGTAGGCGTGGCCGCGCCAGGGGCGCAGCGCCTTCCAGGTGGGGCTCTGGTCGAAGTAGGCGTCCATGATCGGACGCGCCAGCTTGCCCAGCGCCGCCCCGATCTCGCGCCGGGTACCGCGGATGGAGACAGGCTTGAACGGCATGGCGAACCTCCGGGTTGGTCTGAACATTGTATTCCTTGGGGGATTGCGCGCGTGCCGTGGCGCGACTTAAGATCGGGACACACCTCGGCCGCAGGCAGACCGGGGCGATGCATCAAGGGCGCCGCAGGCGCGGCGTCGCTGCAGGTAACCCGAAGAGGAGACGTTCCATGTTCAAGCGTAGTATTGCTGCGTTGTTGCTGGGTTTGTCGTCGACGGTGTTGGGGTTTGCGTCCACGGCGCATGCGCAGGGCCGGGAGCTGGTGGTGGCCACCGACACGGCCTTCGTGCCGTTCGAGTTCAAGCAGGGCAGCACCTACACCGGTTTCGACATCGAGCTGTGGGAAGCCATCGCCAAGGAACTCAACCTCAAGTACAAGCTGCAGCCGATGGATTTCAACGGCATCATCCCGGGCCTGCAGACCCGCAACATCGACGTGGCGCTGGCCGGCATCACGATCCGCGACGACCGCAAGAAGGTCGTCGACTTCTCCGATCCCTATTACGAAAGCGGCCTGGCCATCCTGGTCAGCGAGAAAGACAACACCATCAAGGCGGCCGCCGATCTGGCCGGCAAGTCGGTGGCCGTGAAAACCGGCACCGCCACGGTCGACTTCCTGCGCGCGCAGGTGCCCGACGCCAAGCTCAAGCTGTTCCCCAACATCGACAACGCCTATCTCGAGCTGGCCACCGGCCGGGTCGATGCCGCGGTGCACGACACGCCCAACGTGCAGTACTACGCCAACACGGCGGGCAAGGGCCGCGTGAAGGTGGCCGGCACGGTCAAGAGCGGCGACTTCTACGGCATTGCCTTCCCCAAGGGCAGCGAGCTCGTGCCGCAGGTCAACAAGGCGCTCGCCACGCTCAAGTCCAACGGCAAGTACGACGCCATCTACACCAAGTGGTTCGGCAAGAAGCCCTGAGGGTACGCGGGGCCTGCTGACAGGCCCCGGCCAGGGCGCGTCCCGACCGGCGCGGCGCCATGCCGGCCAGGGGCGCGTCCGCGTCAGAGGGGAACGACGTGGAATTCAATTGGTCCGTGATCGAAAGCTCGCTGCCGAGCCTGCTCGACGGCACGCTGATGACCATCAAGATCACCGTGCTCGGCCTGCTCGGCGGCGCGCTGCTCGGCGTGCTGGCCGGCGTGGCGCGCGCCTACGGCGGGCGCGTGGTGAGCGGCATCGCGATGGTGTATGTGTCGGTGATCCGCGGCACCCCCATCGTGGTGCAGGTGATGTTCATCTACTTCGCGCTGCCGATCCTGTTCGAGATCCGCGTGCAGGCCGAGTTCGCCGCCATCGCCACGCTCATGATCAACTCCGGCGCCTACATCGCCGAGATCGTGCGCGGCGCGCTGCTCTCGGTGCATCGCGGCCTGCGCGAGGCGGGACAGGCCATGGGCCTGCCGTTTCACAAGATCCTGGTCTACATCATCGGCCCGATCGCGTTCCGCCGCATGATCCCGCCGCTGGGCAACCAGTGCATCATCAGCCTGAAGGATTCGTCGCTGTTCATCGTGATCGGCGTGGCCGAGCTCACGCGCCAGGGCCAGGAGATCATGGCGAGCAACTTCGCCGCGGTCGAGATCTGGTCGGCGGTGGCGGTGATCTACCTGATCCTGACGGGCTTCATGGCCCTGGTGCTGCGGCTGGTCGAATCGAGGATGCGCATACTATGAGCATGGTGGAATTCCAGGACGTCATCAAACGCTTCGGCACGGCCACCGTGCTCGACGGCATCACGCTGAACATCGATGCGGGCGAGGTGGTGGTCGTGGTCGGGCCCTCGGGCTCGGGCAAGTCCACCTTCCTGCGCTGCATCAACGTGCTCGAGACCATCGACGAGGGCGACCTGCGGGTGGACGGCATCAGCGTGCGCGGCTCGCCGGAAGAGGTGCGCGAGATCCGCCGCGAGGCCGGCATGGTGTTCCAGCAGTTCAATCTGTTTCCGCAGATGACCGCGCTGGAGAACGTGATGTTCGGGCCGGTGCACACGCGCGGCATCGCGCGCGCCGAGGCCCGCAGCATGGCGCAGAACCTGCTCGCCAAGGTCGGCCTGTCCGAGCGCGCCGGCCACTATCCCGCGGAGCTGTCGGGCGGCCAGCAGCAGCGCGTGGCGATCGCCCGCGCGCTGGCCATCATGCCCAAGCTGATGCTGTTCGACGAGCCCACCTCGGCGCTCGATCCGGAGTTGCGCCACGAAGTGTTGAAGGTGATGCGCGACCTGGCCGACGAGGGCATGACCATGGTGGTGGTGACCCACGAAATGGAATTCGCGCGCAAGGTCGGCAGCCGCCTGATCTTCATCGACGGCGGCAAGATCGCCCACGACGGGCCGCCCGCGGCGCTGCTGTCCGACCCGCCGAGCCAGCGCCTGCGCGACTTCCTCCAGCACGTGAGCTGAGCTTCGCTTCCAACGAAAACGCCGGCGCGAGGCCGGCGTTTTCGTTTGAACGGGCAGGGCGCTCAGCCCTTCACGCGCACGATCTTCTGAACCTGCGGCACATGGCGGATGGCGCGGATCACCTGCGCCAGGTGCTTGCGGCTGTCGACCTGCACGGTGAGGTGCAGCGACACGGTGGCGACGGCGTCGTCGTGCATCGTGACGTGCACGATGTTGGCGTCGGCCGCCGTGACCTCGGCCGCCAGCCGGCCGAGCACGCCGCGCTCGTTGCGCGTGACGATGTCCAGGCGCGTGGCCAGGTGCTTGGCGGTGTGGCTGTCCCAGGCCACCGTGACCCAGCGTTCGGGTTCGCGAGTGCGCTGGCGCGTGGCCACCGGGCAGTCGGCCGTGTGCACCACCAGGCCGTGGCCCAGGCGCATGCCGGCGATGATGGGGTCGCCCGGCAGGGGGCCGCAGCACGGCGCGAGCTGCACCGCCTGGCCCTCGTTGCCCTGGATCAGGATGGGCGCGCTGCGGGCCGAGGTGATCTCGTCCACCGCCGCGGCGGTGGTGGCCACGAGCTGGTGTTCGGGCGCGAAGCGGCGCGCCACGACGGCCGCCAGGCGCTTGCCCAGGCCGATGTCGGCCAGGATCTCGTCGCGCGAGGTGGCGCCGCTGCTGCGGGCCAGCTTTTCCCACATGGGATCGTCGGCCGGCGCGAGCGGCAGGTGCAGCTCCTGCAGCGCCTGCGTGAGCAGGCGTTCGCCGAAGGCCACCGACTCCTCGTACTTGACCGTGCGCAGATAGTGGCGGATCTCGGAACGCGCGCGGCCGGTGCGCACGTAGTTGAGCCACTGCGCATTGGGCCGCGAGGCGGGCGAGGTGATGATCTCGACCGCGTCGCCGCTGTTGAGCTCGGTGCGCAGCGGCACGAACTCGCCGTTGATCTTGGCCGCCACCGCCTGGTTGCCGATGTCGGTGTGGATCGCGTACGCGAAGTCCACCGGCGTGGCGCCGCGGGGCAGCGAGATGATCTTGCCGCGCGGCGTGAACACGTAGACCGCGTCGGGGAACAGGTCGACCTTGACGTGTTCGAGGAACTCGCCGGAGTCGCCGGTCTGGCTCTGGATGTCGAGCAGCGACTGCAGCCACTGGTGGGTGCGTTTCTGCAGCTCGTTGAGCGTCAGGTCGGCTTCCTTGTAGAGCCAGTGCGAGGCCACGCCTTCTTCGGCGACGTGGTGCATGTCGCGCGTGCGGAACTGGAATTCCACCGGCGTGCCGTAGGGGCCGACCAGCGTGGTGTGCAGCGACTGGTAGCCGTTGACCTTCGGGATCGCGATGTAGTCCTTGAACTTGCCGGGCACCGGCCGGTAGAGCTGGTGCAGCGTGCCGAGCGCCAGATAGCACTCGGGCAGCGTGTGCACGATCACGCGGAAGCCGTAGATGTCGAGGACCTCGGAGAAGGTCTTTTTCTGGTCGGCCATCTTGCGATAGATGCCGAACAGCGTCTTTTCGCGGCCCGTGACCTCGGCTTCGATACCGGCTGCCGGCAGCGCGGCGCGCACCGAATCCTGGATCTTGCTGATCACCTCGCGGCGGTTGCCGCGCGCGGCCAGCACGGCCTTGTAGAGCACCTGGTAGCGGTTCGGGTACATCGCCGCGAAGCAGAGGTCCTGCAGCTCGCGGAACAGCAGGTTCAGGCCCAGGCGATGGGCGATGGGCGCATAGATCTCGAGCGTCTCGCGCGCGATGCGGCGGCGCTTCTCGGGATTGACCGCGTCCAGCGTGCGCATGTTGTGCAGGCGGTCGGCCAGCTTGATGAGGATGACGCGCACGTCGCGCGCCATCGCCAGCAGCATCTTGCGGAAGCTCTCGGCCTGCTGCTCCGCCTTGGTGGCGAAGTCGAGGCGGTCGAGCTTGGAGAGGCCATCGACCAGCTCGGCCACCTCGGGGCTGAAGCGCTCGGCCAGCTCCTGCTTGGTGACGCCCTGGTCCTCGATCACGTCGTGCATCAGGGCGGCGGACAACGCGTTGGCGTCGAGCTTCCAGCCCGCACAGATCTCGGTGACGGCGATCGGATGGGAGATGTAGGGCGCGCCGCTGGCGCGGAACTGGCCCAGGTGGGCCTGGTCGGCGAAGCGGTAGGCCTCGCGCACCCGTTCGACCTCTTTGGGGTCGAGGTAGGTGCTGATGATTTCGGTGAGGGGAGCGAGCGAGGCGACCGGCAGCGCGGCGGCCTGGGCGGCTTCCTCTTCAGCCTGCGCCGGAGACGGCGGGGCGTTTTTCTTGGGGCTGCGCCGGCCCAGCCGTGAGCCGGCGCGCAGCGCCGCGAGCAGTCCTGAAGAAGCGTACTTCAGTCCGGGAAAAGCCATGCCTGCCGCCTCCCCGGCCGTGATCAGGTCGGGACTTTACGCAGCATTTCCAGGCCGGTCAGGCCCGAGGCGATTTCACGCAGCGCGGTCACGGTGGGCTTGTCTTTGCTGTCCAAGCGCGGGGCATGACCCTGGGCCAGTTCGCGGGCGCGGTAGGTGGCGGCCAGCGTGAGCTTGAAGCGATTGGGGATCTGATTCAGACAGTCTTCGACAGTGATGCGGGCCATTGAGAATTACCTGAGATGCTGACGGATGATGGGACGTTTCAGTGCGCGGCCGGAATGCCGAGTTGCGCGAACAACTGGCCATTTCGGGCGGCCTGAGACGAAAAACGCAGCCGTGCGGCGCTGATGATCTGGTTCAGCTCCGCGAGGGCTACGCTAAATTCTTGATTAATAATAACATATTCGCATTCAGGCGCGTGGGCGATTTCCCCGCCGGCCGCCAGCAGGCGGCGCGCGATCACTTGCGGCGCATCCTGGCCGCGCGCCTTCAGGCGCGATTCGAGCTCCTCGATCGAGGGCGGCAGGATGAAGATGCCGATGGCTTCCGGGTAGCGCTGGCGCACCTGGCGCGCGCCCTGCCAGTCGATCTCCAGCAGCACGTCCTGGCCGGCCTTGGTGGCCGCATCGATGCGGTCGCGCGGCGTGCCATAGAAATTGCCATGCACCTCGGCCCACTCGAGCAGCTGCTGCTCGTCGCGCATCTGCGCGAAGGCCTCCGGCGTCACGAAACGGTATTCGCGGCCGTCTTCCTCGCCGGGACGCGGCGCGCGCGTGGTGCACGAGATGGACAAAATGATGGACGGGTCGCGGTCGAGCAGAGCGCGGACCAGGCTGGATTTGCCGGCGCCGCTGGGGGCGACGACCATGAAGACATTGCCGGAGTGAGCGGACATGGAACTGAAACACACGGTGCGAGAGGCGAAGCATAGCAAATCGGACGCCATTGTGCCGGGCGCCGCCGCGCCGGGCGCCGCTGCGTCGCGTGCCGTTGTGGCGGGTGCCGACGTGCCGGCCGCGGCCGCCTTGCCCGCGCGCAAGCCTGGAGCGAAATCGTCACCGCCGCTTGCATCCGGGCGCCCGGGATTGGGGTAGGATGGCGCGGTTACAATTACGTTGCTGGAGTCGGCTTTGAATTCCCACACGTCTGAAACGCCCGAGGCGCCCGTCGCCCGGGTGGCGCTCGTCACCGGCGCCGGCACCGGCATCGGCCGCGCCGTTGCGCTCGAATTCCTGGCCCAGGGCTACCGCGTGGTGCTGGCCGGGCGCCGCCGCGAGCCGCTCGACCAGACCCGCATCGCCGCCGGCGAAGACGGCGTGCGCGCGCTGGTCGTGCCCACCGACGTGACCCGCGAGGAGTCGGTGCGCGAGCTGTTCGAAGCCACCCAGCGCGAGTATGGCCGCCTCGACGTGCTGTTCAACAATGCCGGGCGCGGCGCGCCCGCGGTGCCGATCGAAGAGCTGCCCATCGAAACCTGGCGCGAGGTGGTCGACACCAACCTGAACGGCATGTTCTTCTGCGCCCAGGCCGCCATCCGGCTGATGAAGGCGCAGTCGCCGCGCGGCGGCCGCATCATCAACAATGGGTCGATCTCGTCGCATGCGCCGCGGCCTTATTCGATCGCCTACACCGCCACCAAGCACGCGGTCACGGGCCTGACCAAGTCGATCTCGCTCGACTGCCGCCAGTACGACATCGCCTGCGGCCAGATCGACATCGGCAATGCCGCCACCGACATGACCGAGCGCATGGCGCGCGGCGTGCTGCAGGCCGATGGCCGCACCGCCGTCGAGCCGCGCATGGACGTCGCCCACGTGGCGCATGCCGTGGCCGCCATGGCCAAGCTGCCGCTCGACGCCAACGTGCAGTTCATGACCATCATGGCCACCAACATGCCCTACGTCGGCCGCGGCTGATCGTTCGTCGCGCACGCAACAAAAGCAGACGCCCCGGTTTTCCGGGGCGTCTGTTTTTTTTGCGCGAGCCTGCCGGATCGCCGGCTGCGGCCAGCGCGGCGGCTGGCGCGGCGGCTAGCGCGGCGCGGCGGGGGCTGCCGGGGCCGCGGGCTGCGCGCCCTGGCCCTGGTCGTCTTCCCAACCGCCGCCCAGCGCCAGGAACAGCGCCACCTGGTCCGACGAGAGCTGGGCCTGCGAGGCCGCCAGCGCGCTCTCGTTGGCGGCCAGCGTGCGTTCGGCGTCGAGCACGGTCAGGTAGTCGGTCTTGCCCAGCGTGAAGAGCTGGCGCGCCTGCTGCGCGGCCAGCTTGCTCTGGTCGCGCGCGGCGGCGAGCGCCGCGTCGCGGTCGAGCTGGCGCGCGTAGCTGACCAGCGCGCTCTCGGTCTCGCGCAGTGCATTGAGCACGGTCCCGTCGAAGCGCGCGGCCGCGGCCTTGGTCGAGGCCTCGGCCTCGGCGATGCGCGCCTGGGCCGCGCCCGTGTTGGGCAGCGTCCAGCTGATCAGCGGACCGACGCTCCAGCTGAAGGTGCCGCGGTCGCCGATCATGCTGGCCGGGCCGCCCGAGGCGCCCGACAGGCCCAGCGAGATCTTGGGGTAGAGATCGGCGGTGGCCACGCCGATGCGGGCGGTGGCGGCGGCCAGCGTGCGCTCGGCCTGGCGAATGTCGGGCCGGCGGCGCAGCAGCGCGGCGCCGTCGCCGACCGGGATGGTCTGGGTCAGGCGCGGCGGCTGGGCGCATTGCAGCAGCGAGGTCGGCAGCTCGGCGGGCGCGCGGCCGGTGAGGGAGGCCAGACGATACAGCGCGATGCGCTGCTGCGCCTGGAACGGCGGCAGGTTGGCCTGCAACTGTTCGAGCTGGCTCCGGGCGCGCGAGACGTCCAGCGCGGTGCCGCGACCGGCGTTCTGCAGGCGCTCCACGGCCTGCAGCGATTCGCGCTGCACCTGCACCGAGTGGTTGGCCGAGGCCAGTTGCATGCCGGCCGAGCACATGTCGGCATAGGCGCGCGTGGTCTCGGCGACCAGCGTCACGCGGGCGCTGTCGTAGGCGGCCTGCGCGGCCGCCTCGTCGCCGCGTGCGGCCTCGATGGCGCGGCGGATCTGGCCGAACAGGTCGACCTGGTACGAGATGCTGACGCCGCCCGAGTACGACCAGCGGTCCTGCGGCCGCACGTCGGGCTGCAATTGCTGGATGCCCGAGCTGTGGCCGAAGGTCGGGGAGGCGTTCACGCCCACCGTCGGCTGCTGGCTGGCCTGGGCCTCCTGCGTGACGGCCTGGGCGCGTTCCAGATTGGCCGCGGCCACGCGCAGGTCCGTGTTGGCGGCAAGCGCCTGTTCGATCAGGCCGTCGAGCACGGGGTCGCGGTAGAGCCGCCACCAGTGGGCCGGCAGCGGTGCGGCGCTGACCATGCCTTCGGCCTGCGTGAAGGCCCCTTGCGCCGCGTCCCGCTTCACCACGGCCTGTTCGGGCACGTGATAGTCGGGGCCGACGGCGGAGCAGCCGGCCAGCGCGAGCGCAAGGGCGAGCGGCAGGAAGAGGCGGGTTTTCATGGCAGGACTTCTGGTGAGTGGATTCGGGTGGCGAAAGCGGTGGCGGGCCGCGGCATCAGCCGGCCGCGGGCGCGGCGGCGGGGGCGGTGGCGGGCGGGGCGTTCTCGATCGCGACGGTGGCGGTCTGGCCGGCGACCAGGCGCACGCCTTCGGGCACCTCGTCGATCTTCACGCGCACCGGGATGCGCTGCGCCAGCCGCACCCAGTTGAACGTGGGGTTGACGTTGGGCAGCAGGTTGGCGCTGGTGCTGCGGTCGCGGTCGGCGATGCCCATGGCGATGCTCTCGACATGGCCGCGGATCTGGCGCGATTCGCCCATCAGCGTGACCACGGCCGCGTCGCCTTCCTTGATGCGCGCCAGCTTGGTCTCCTCGAAGTAGCCCTCGATGTAGAACGAGCGCGCATCGACCAGCGCCATCACGGCATGGCCGGCGGTGGCGTAGGCGCCGACGCGCAGGTCGAGGTTGGTGATGCGGCCATCGACGGCGGCGGTCACGCGGCTGCGTTCGAGGTTCAGGCGCGCCGTGTCGAGCTGCACCTCGGCCTGCGCGAGCGCGGCCTCGGTCTGCTGCAGGCGCGTCTGGCTCTGCTCGACCGTCTCGGCCGACACCAGCTGGCCGAGCGAGCGGTTGCGCTTGACGTCGCGGGTGGCCTGGTCGCGCGCGACCTGTTGCGCCTTCACGGCGGCCTGGGCCTGGTCGAACGCCAGCGTGAAGCGCGCCTGGTCGATCTCGAACAGCACGTCGCCGGCCTTCACGTCCTGGTTGTCGTGCACGGGCACCTGGGTGACCAGGCCGGACACGTCGGGTGCGACCTGCACCACGTAGGCCTTCACGCGGCCATCGCGGGTCCAGGGTTCGACTTCATAGTGCACCCAGAGTTGCCAGCCGGCATACGCGGCGGCGGCAACGACGATTGCCGTCACGGCGAATCGGCCGATCGCGGCGGGGCGGAGCATGGTTGGGAGTTTCATACTGCTATCTCTGGAAAAAATAAGGGGAAATCAGGAAAGCGCCGTACAACAGCACGACGAACAGCGCCAGGTCGAACAGCGCGGGATGCCAGACCAGCCGGTAGAAGCCGACCCGGGCCAGCACCCGGCGCGCCAGCCAGGCGGCGGCCAGCGTCGGCAGGGCGAGCACCAGCAGCCAGGGAAAGAAAATGCCGTAGAAGTTGAACTCGCCAATCATGATGCGTTTCCTGCGGGTTCGAGGCGCTGCGCCCGGAAGTCGTCAGCGTCGGGGTAAAGGGCGCGCCGGATGCCCACCAGGGCCACGACGGCGCGTTCGCGCGGGCCGCCGGCGCTGTCGCCGCTGGCGCACACGCTGGCCAGCGCGCGGTCGATGCGCTCGAGCAGTTGCGGGCTGCGCTCGCCGCGCCGGCCCGCGAGGCGTTCGCGGAAGAAATCGCCCAGGCCGGTCAGCACGGGCTGGATCGCGGCGTCGGCCACCGGCAGGTGACGGCGCGCGCGCTGCAGCTCGGCGATGTCCTTGCCCACGCGCAGATCCTTGAGCGCGTCGTCGGCGAGCTGGTCGTCGGCGCGCTTGCTGATCGCCAGGCGCGGTTGCAGCAGGCCGATGCGGTCGAGCATGCGGGTGGCGTAGGCCTGGCGGCCCGGCACCCGGCGGTTGCCGGCCAGGGCAATCAGCTCGCGCCAGTTGGCGGCCTGGATGCGGCGCGCGCTGACCTCGACACTGAGCGTGCGGAACAGCGCGGCGATCAGCGCGGCCAGCGCCACGCCGATGCATTGGGCCAGCACCGTGTCGATGAACGACACCAGGTCGGCGGTGTTGGTGTCGTGCAGGGCGAGCGTGCCGGTCAGGCCGAAGAACACGGCCATGGCCTTGCCGGTGGTGGCCGGCCGCATGATGTAGACGCCGGTGAAGAAGGCCACCGGCAGCAGCGACAGCGCCAGCATCTCGAACGAGTGCACCGCCGGCATGATGCCCAGCAGATAGAGCGCCGACAACGGAATCGAATAGATGGTGTAGGTCAGGAACTGCATGATGCCGGGCACGGGGTTGTCCTGCGCGGCGAAGAAGCAGCTGAAGATCGCGGCCATCATCGCGGCGGTGGCGCCGTTGCTCCAGGCCGTGCCGATCCAGAACACGCAGCAGATCGAGATCGCGAGGCCCGCGGCCAGGGCGGACAGCAGCGCCACGCCGTGGTCGCGGTGCAGCGCGGGGCCGCGGGTCAGGCGGCGCGGGCGGGCCGACAGGCGCGGGGTGCCGGCCAGGCCGTCACGGATGTCCAGGCGCAGGGCCAGGCAGGCGTCGTAGGTGTCGACCAGCTCGCGCAGGCGCACCAGGAGGCTGGTGAGCAGCGCGTCCTGCCAGGAGGCCTCGGCGCCGAGCTCGGGCTCGAGCCGGGTCAGCGCGGCGCGCAGGCGCACGGCCTCGTCGCGCGTGGCGATGCGCGAGCCGTCCATCCAGACCGAGATCGATTCCAGCACCTCGGCCACCGGCGCCGGCAGGTCGCGGCCCGCGGCCGCGAGCGCGCGCAGCCGGTCTTCCACGGCCGACACGGCGGGCGTGAGGGCGGCGATGTGATCCTGCATGGCGCGCAGCGAATCGGCGGTCCAGCGGATGTTGCCGGTGTCGAACGGCACGTGGGTGGACAGGAGGCGCAGCTGGGTGATGTCGTTGGCGAGCACGCGGCGGTCGCGGGCGTGCTGGGCCTCGTCGTTGCGGCGGTTGAGCACGTCCTGGATCCAGCTGCGCGCGTCGCGCACGGTGGCGTCGAGCCGGCCCATCAGCGGGCCGGCGATGCCGCGCGGCAGGATCAGGCTGTGCGCCAGCGTGGCGCACAGGATGCCGAGGCTGATCTCCTCGACCCGGGCGAGCGCCGTGTCGAACACGGTGGACGGATCGGTGACGCTCGGGAAGCCGATCATCGCGGCGGTGTAGCCGGCCAGCATGAACAGGTAGGAGCGCGGCGTGCGGTCGAGCACGGCGATGTACAGGCACATGCCGACCCACAGCACCATCACCGCGGTCATCAGCACCGGATAGTTGGACAGTCGCGGCACGAAGTACACCGTCATGGCCGAGCCGAAGAAGGTGCCGCCCAGGCGATAGATGGCCTTGGAGCGCACGGCGCCCGACCAGGGCTGCGACACGACGTAGGCCGTGGTCACGGCCCAGAAGGGGCGGGGCAGGCCGATCGTGTACGAAACATAAAGCGCCATCATGGCGCCCAGGTAACACTTGAGGGAAAAGAGGGATTCCTCGAGATTGGGCAGCTTCATGGTCGTTTGTCGTCCTCCATGGAAGCGGCCGTCTGGCGGCCCAGCGCGGTCTTGAGCGAGTCGAACACGCGCAGGCAGACCTCGATGTCGGCGTCGCTCGCGCCGTCGAACAGTTGCCGGCGCAACCGCACCAGCACGCTCTCGACGCGCTCGCGCAGCACCTGGCCCGCCTCGGTGAGGTGGATGGTCTTGGCGCGGCGGTCCTGCGGATCCTCGCGGCGCTCGATCATGCCGGCCGCGACGAGCTGGTCCAGTACCCGCACCAGCGAGGGGCCCTCGACGCCGAGGGCCTCGGCCAGCGCACCCTGGCGCACGCCGTCGCCCAGGCGGCCGGTGAGGATCACCGGCCAGGCCGTGGCCTGCGACATGCCGAAGTCGGCCAGCGCCTTGTCGGCCGCGCTGCGGTAGGCGCGCGAAAGCACCATGAGATTGGCGGTCATGGCCATGAGGCGGGAGTCGGTCGGCGAGTTCATGGGAACCATTGTATCCTATTTAGTAGGATGCTAATAAATAGGAAATTGCAATAATTCCGATCGATTGTTCCTAACGGCGAGCCGGCGCGGTGGCTCGCCAAAAACGGGGTCGATTCAGCGGGGAGACAGTTGGGCGGGCGGGGACGCGGCGTCGGCGCGGCCGTCCGGGCGCAGGGATTCACGCCCATGCGGGTGTTGCGGACGGGCGCCGCCTCCGGGTGCAGCGATCCAGCGCAGCTGTGCGGCGCGCAGGCACCGGGAAGGTCGGCGGGAAAGGCGGCGGGAAGGTCAGCGGCAGCCGGTTCGGGCCGGCCGCCGAAGCGCGGCGCTCAGGCGCCGGTGCAGTCGGCCCAGCAGTTGGGCGTTTCGTACAGGCGCACGCGGGTCAGGCGCAGGTCGGCGCCGTAATGGCCGTGATAGTGCGGCGCCAGGATGCCGAAGATGATGGTGGCGAGATTCTCGGCCGTGGGGATGCGGTCGAGCACCACGGTCTTGTGACCGGGCAGGGTGTCGAGGAACGCGCGCACGGCGCTGTCGCCCTCGTAGACCAGAAAGGCGTGGTCCCACACATCGACCACGTGCTGCTTGGCGATCGACTTGATCTCGGAGAAGTCCATCAGCATGCCGTTGTCGGACTCGCCGGGCGCCTGCACGATGTCGCCCGTGAGCGTGAGCTCGAGCACGTAGCGATGGCCGTGCAGGTTGCGGCACTGGCTGCGGTGATCGGGAATGCGGTGGCCGGCGTCGAATTCCAGCCTGCGGGTAACGGAAATCACGACGCGTACCCCGCCGTGCTGATGCTGACTTTCATGGAATGCCTATGTATTTATGGGTTTGCACGCTGAGCCGCCATTGCGGATGCTGCATGCAGTACTGCACCGCGGCCTCGGTATGGGCGAGCCGTTGCGGGCTGTCCATGGGCTGCAGGAAGAAGTGCTCGAAATCCAGGCCGGCGAAGCGCTCGGGCGGCGCCTCGCGCTGCGGATAGACCAGCTTGAGCTCGTTGCCCCGCTGCAGCACGATCTGCGAATTGCCCTTGGGGCTCACGCAGATCCAGTCGATGCCGGGCGGCGGCTCGACCGTGCCGTTGGTTTCGATCGCGATCGTGAAGCCCTCGGCATGGACGGCCTCGATCAAGGGCGTGTCGAGCTGCAGCAGCGGCTCGCCGCCCGTGAATACCACGTAGCGGCCGGCGCGTTCCGGGCCCCAGGTGCGCGCGAGCGTGTCGGCCAGCGCCTGGGCGGTGGCGAACTTGCCGCCGCCTTCGCCGTCGATGCCGACGAAGTCGGTGTCGCAGAAGGTACAGACGGCGCTGGCGCGATCGCTTTCGCGGCCGCTCCAGAGATTGCAGCCGGCGAAGCGGCAGAACACGGCCGCGCGGCCGGCCTGGGCGCCTTCGCCCTGCAGCGTTTTGAAGATTTCTTTGGCGGAGTAAGTCATGAAGCCCCTCGGGCGGACAGGCCGGAGGTCGGGATAATCCAACATTTTACCGGCTGCCGGGCTTCGGGGCGCGGCCAGCCCGCCCGCGAGGCGCCGGGCACGGGTAGACTCCCGCCTTATGTTGCATATCAAGCACGATCTCTACCTGGATCCCCGCGATCTGGTGTTCGGCATGATCCGGGCCCAGGGCGCCGGCGGCCAGAACGTGAACAAGGTCTCCAGCGCGGTCCATCTGCGCCTGGATCTGCGCGCCAGTGCCCTTCCGCCGGAAGTGCAGGAACGCGTGATGGCGCTCGACGACCATCACGTCACCAAGGACGGCGTGGTCATCATCAAGGCCCAGGCCTTCCGCAGCCAGGAAAAGAACCGCGCCGATGCCGTCGAGCGCCTGCTCGCGCTGCTGCGCCGCGCGCTGCACGACGACAAGCCGCGCAAGGCCACGCGCCCGACCCGCGCATCGCAGCAGCGCCGCATCCAGCGCAAGACCCAGCGCGGCGACGTGAAGCGGCTGCGGGGGCGGGTGTCGGGGGACTGAGGGCGGGCCGCGGCGGAGTCACCCGGCCAGCGCCGGATACACGAACAGGCCGAAGTGCGCGGCGTTGAGCGCGAGGTGCGCGAGCACGGCGGCGGCCAGGCCGCCGTGGCGGTAGGCCCAGCCGTAGCAGAGTCCGGCCAGGGTGGCGAGCGCGATCAGGGCGGGGCCGCCGTCGAAGTGGGCCAGGCCGAACAGCAGCGCCGCGATCGCGCAGGCGGGCCAGGGGCCGATGCGGCGGGTGAGCCGCTCCTGCACATAGCCGCGGAACAGCGCCTCCTCGGCGAGCGTCACGAACACCGCGTTGTTGAGCAGCCAGAGCCCGCCTTCGGCCGGCCAGTGCGGGGCCCAGCGCGTGAATTCCAGCGCCCACGCCGTGCCCAGGCAGAGCACGCAGGCGGCGGTGCCGGCCGCGAGCGCGGCGCCCACGGTGGCGCGCGCGTCGGGTCCGAAGCGCGGCGGCGCCAGCACCAGCATGATCCACAGCGCGATGATCGGCTTGTCGTAGTTCAAATACATGGTGAACGGCAGCGCGCGCGGATCGAACTGCACCGCGTCGATCACGCGCGGGTTGTGAAAGCCGGGCAGCAGATGCAGGGCCAGCGCGATGGCGGTGGCGATGAAGAGCGCATGGCCCAGCGGCACCGGCCAGCCGCGCCGCAGCCGCACGGCCCACGCCGACAGGCCCAGCAGGGCCAGCGCCAGCAACGCGCGTGCGTCGACCTGGCCGTCGTAGGCCGCGAAGCCCAGGCCCGCCACCGCCAGCGCCAGCGCGGCCGGGCGCGTGGCGCGCGGCCACAGCAGCACATAGGCCGGGGTCAGCAGGAACCAGGGGGCGAGGCCAGGCGTCATCGGGCAGGGTTCAACGAAACGGACCCGCAGTGTATGCGAGCCCATGCGGGCGCCGGGCCCGGCGAGGTTTCAATCTGTGCGGCCGGGCCCCGCGCGGTTGACGCGGAAGAAGGGGCACGCAATCATGTCGCGCCCGGCCTCCACGTGCCGGAACGGGAGACAGCGATGCAATGGATCGGATGGTTGATGGTGGTGGCGGCCCTGCTGCCGGTGGTGTCCGCGGGCCTGGCCAAGGCGGGCGGCAAACGCTACGACAACAATGCGCCGCGCGCCTGGCTGGCCAGCCAGGAAGGCTGGCGCGCGCGTGCCCATGCATCGCAGCAGAATGGTTTCGAGGCGCTGCCGTTCTTCTATGCCGCCGTGCTGTACGCGCTCTACACCCGGGCCGAGCCGCAGCATCTGGCCGTGCTGATGGGCGCCTGGCTGCTGGTGCGCGTGGTCTACATCGCGCTCTATGTCGGCGGGTATGGCACGCTGCGCTCGGTGAGCTGGCTCACCGCCCTGATCCTGAACGTGGTGATCCTGTTCTCGGGCGTGTGATCCCGCGCCCGGACGCGAAGACGGCCCGCGTGGCGGGCCGTTTCGGCAGGCGCGGTTGCGCGCGCAACGTTCAACGTCGCGCGCAACCTTCAATGTGGCGCGCTCACTTGCCGGCGGGCCACTCGAACACCGCGCGCGTGGTGCCGCTCGCGCCGACCTTGACCTTCTGGGTCTTTTCCACGCCGTCGGCGCTGGCCTTGACCGTGTATTCGCCCGCGGGCAGATTGGCGAGCAGGTAGGGGCCGTCGGTCTTGGTCGACAGCACCGTCGCGCCCTTGGCGTCGATGATCTGCACGGGCACGTCGGCGAGATACACGCCCTTGCCGCCGCTGCCGCCGGCCTGCGCGAACGTAAGGGCCAGGCGATAGTCGCTGGAGGCCTTTTGCAGCGCGCCGGACTGGCCTTCGCCGATACCCCCGGTTACGAATTTGACGTCGCCCTGGGTCTGCGCCTGCGGCATCACCGGCAGGGTTTCCTGGGCCTGCACCATCCCCGACAACGCGAGGGAACCGGCGAGCATGGCCGCCGCGATCATGGAACGTTCGTAGCTTTTCTTCATGTTGGATCTCCTGAATCGCCCGCGCGCCGCGCCGTGTCCGGCGGGCGCAGTGCGGGAAGGAAGTCGTTGGACCGAAGGCGCCGCGCCGAAGTTCGCGCGCGGCTTGTTAGCAATATCAAGCGAACGGAACAGACGGTCAATGGCCGCCGGGGATGAGGCCGGCATACCCGGGGATGAGCGTGGCGCTCAGCGCGCGGCCAGGGCGAAGCGCAATTCGGTTTCGCGCAGGATGCTGGCGTCGGGCGCGAAGCTGCGTTCGTGCAGCTCGCCCTGGCCGTCCGCGTGCCAGGCCAGCAGGGTCGAACTGCGGGTGCCGTAGTCCGGGCTCACGATGAAGGGGCTGCTCAGCAGGCGTTCGCGCTCGAGCGGGATGCCGGTGCGGGGCAGGTCGGCGTCGGGCGCGGGCGTGCGGTCGTCGAGCGCCGCGTACAGCGCGGGGATGCGCGCGGCAAAGGGGCCGCGGCCCTGTTCCAGCACGGCCGCGAAGGCGGCTTTCAGGCGCACCAGCTTGGGCCAGGGCGTGTCGAGCAGGTGATTCGACACGGCGTGCACGCCGGGCGCGAGGCGGCGCGGCGAGCCGGCGTCGCGGTTGCTGCAATACCATGCGGTGTGCAGGTCGCCCACGATCAGGTTGAAGCCGTTGTAGCGCGCGCCCGCCGCGTGCACGCGTGCGGCGTATTGCGCGGCGCTCTCCGTGCCGCGCAGGTAGGCCTCGACCAGCTCGCCGCGCGAGATGGCGTCGGCGCGCTGCGCGCCGACTTCGCGGTAGTTCGTGACCAGCGCATAGCGGCCGGCCGCCGTCGTGCCCATCCACGAACCGCCGGCCTGCAGGTCGCGGCCGGCATAGATCGTGGGCTGGCCGGGCCAGGCATGGATGGTCTCGGTGGGGCGGGCGTGGAACTCGTCGCGATTGGCGGCGATCAGCACCGGCATGCCGGGCACGTGCTGCAGGGCGAGGACGGCAAGACACATGGCGGGCGCTCAGGCGGCGGGCGTGGCGTCGGCGGTGCGCACCAGCGGCGCGACCTGGGGCTGCGCGATGCGGAAGTAATCATCGGCGCGCATCAGGATCGAGGCGTCGAGCCGGCCCGCGTTGAACACGATTTCCTCGTGGCGGTGCGCCAGGCTCGGATCGACGATCAGCTTGAGCTCCGGGTTGAACGAAAACGGCGGGATCGCGCCGATCTCGCAGCCCGTGAGCTCGCGGGCGAGGTCGCGCGAGGCCAGCGAGGCCTTTTTTCCGCCGGCCGCGAGCGCGATGGCGTCGAGGTCGGCCTGGCCGTCGGCGGGGAACACCGCCAGCACGTGCTGGCGCAAGGTCGAGCTGAGCTTCACGCGGCAGACCAGCGCCTTGGCGCCCTGGCTCACCTGGGTGCCGCGGATCGCGGCGACCTCGACCGAGCGGCCCTCGGCGGCGTGGCGCAGCAGCGTGAATTCGGCCCGATGGCCGGAGAGCAGGTCCTGCAATTGCTGGAATACGTCGGTCGTCATGAGTCGGAGTGCGCGGCGGGCCGCGGCGGCTGCGGGCGGGAGCGCCCATCGGGGCTACATCATACGCCCGCGATCCTGCTGCGATCCGCCGCGGGCATGGTGTACAAAAGAGGAACCGGGCGCGGGCCGCCAGGCTCGTGCCCACCATGCGCGCAAGCGCGAGGAGGCCGTACCCCATGTCGTCATCGCAATCCGCCACCGTCAACCGCCGCATCGTGCTGGCGCGCCGCCCCACGGGCGAACCGACGCCCGAGGATTTCCGCCTCGAGACCGAGGCCGTGCCCACGCCGGGGCCGGGCCAGGTGCTGCTGCGCACCGTCTATCTTTCCCTCGACCCCTACATGCGCGGCCGCATGAGCGATGCCAAGTCGTATGCCACGCCGGTCGCGCTGGGCGGCGTGATGGTGGGCGGCACCGTGAGCCGCGTGGTGGCCAGCCATCATCCCGAGTATCCGGTGGGCGACTGGGTGCTGTCGCAGGCCGGCTGGCAGGACTACAGCCTGTCGGACGGCACCGGCCTGCTGTCGCTCGGCGCCGCGCCCGATCGCCCCTCGTATGCGCTGGGCGTGCTCGGCATGCCGGGCTACACCGGCTACATGGGCCTGCTCGACATCGGGCAGCCTCAGCCCGGCGAGACCGTCGTCGTGGCCGCCGCCACCGGCGCGGTGGGCTCGGTGGTGGCGCAGGTGGCGCGCCTGAAGGGCTGCCGCGTGGTCGGCATTGCCGGCGGCGCCGACAAGTGCCGCTACGCGGTCGAGGAGCTCGGCATGGACGCCTGCGTCGACCATCGCGGGCCCGACCTGGCCGGCGCGCTGGCCGACGTCGTGCCCAAGGGCATCGACGTGTATTTCGAGAACGTCGGCGGCAAGGTCTTCGAGGCCGTGCTGCCCCTGCTCAACCCGCGCGCGCGGGTGCCGGTGTGCGGGCTCATCTCGGGCTACAACGCCACCGGCACGCCGGACGGCCCCGACCGCCTGCCGCAGCTGATGCGCACCGTGCTCACGCAGCGCATCCGCATGCAGGGCTTCATCATCATGCTCGACTATCCCGACCAGTACGGCACGTTCCGCCGCGACATGGCCGGCTGGATCGAGCAGGGACACGTGAAGTACCGCGAAGACGTGGTGGAAGGCTTGCAGGCCGCGCCGCAGGGGCTGATCGGCCTGCTGCGCGGTGAAAACGCCGGCAAGCGCATCGTGCGCGTCGGCACCGACGACGGGAGCGCATGATGAAGATTCTGATGGTGCTGACCTCGCATGACCGCCTGGGCGACACCGGTCGCAAGACCGGCTTCTGGCTCGAGGAGTTCGCCGCGCCGTACTACGTGTTTCGCGATGCGGGCGCGACGCTGGTGCTGGCATCGCCGGCGGGCGGCCAGCCGCCGCTCGATCCCAAGAGCAGCGACCCCGACGCCCAGACCGATGCCACCCGCCGCTTCGACGCCGATGCCGAGGCGCGCGACGCGCTCGCGCACACGGTGCCGCTCGCCCGGATCGATGCGGCCGACTTCGATGCGGTGTTCTATCCGGGCGGCCACGGCCCCCTGTGGGACCTGGCCGAAGACCGGCGCTCCATCGCGCTGATCGAAACCATGCTGGCCGGGGGCAAGCCGGTGGCGCTGGTCTGTCACGCGCCGGGCGTGCTGCGTCACGCCAAGGCGGCCGATGGCCGGCCGCTCGTGGCCGGCCGTCACGTCACGGGCTTCTCCGACACCGAAGAGCGCGCGGTCGAGCTGACCAAGGTCGTGCCCTTCCTGGTCGAAGACGAGCTAAAGCGGCTCGGGGGCCATTACACGCGCTCGCCCGACTGGGCGGTGCACGTGGCGCACGACGGCATGCTGATCACCGGCCAGAACCCGGCGTCGTCGGAGGCGGCGGCGCAGGCCCTGCTGAGCGCGCTGGAACGCTAGGCGCCGCGGCACCAGGCCCGCGTGGGCGGGTCCGGCGCCGGCAGGATCAGTGCAGGCGATAGCCGGCCGCGGTGGCGGCGAAGGCGGCCTGCTGGGCCTGCTGCCATGCCGCATCGTGGCCCAGCTCCTCGGCCAGGATGCGCGCCACTTCGGGGGCGGCCAGCTCGGCCGCGGCCGCGTCCAGGAACAGCGCGCGGTTGCGCCGCGACAGCACGTCCTCGACCGTGCGCGCCAGTTCGGCGCGTGCGGCGTAGCGCACGTGAGCCTCGGTCAGGCCGCTCGCCTTGACCAGCATGCGATCGGCGCCCGGCAGCGCGCGCAGCGCCGCCAGATCGGTGCCGTAGTAGCTGTCCGGCGTGCCCTGGGCGGCCGGCAGCGCGGCGCCCTGGCGCGGCGCGCCGTGCAGCGGCAGGTCGGCCGTGCGGCTGGGTCGTTGCGGCAGCAACTGCTTTTCGATGGCGGTGTCGATCACGTCCTGCGCCATGCGGCGATAGGTGGTCCACTTGCCGCCGGTCACCGTGACCAGCCCCGAGGCCGACACCAGGATGGTGTGCTCGCGCGAGAGCGACTTGGTGGCCGCGTCGCCCGTGGCCTTGACCAGCGGGCGCAGCCCGGCCCAGACGCTGGTGACGTCGGCGCGCGTCGGCTTGCGCGTGAGGTAGCGGCCGGCGGTCTCGAGGATGAAGTCGATTTCGCGCGGATCCGCCTTGGGTTCGAGCGGCAGGTCGTCGCGCGGGCTGTCGGTGGTGCCGACGATGGTGTGGCCGTTCCACGGCACCACGAACAGCACGCGGCCGTCATCGGTCTTGGGGATCAGGATGGCGTCGTCGCCCGGCAGGAACTCGCGCGGCAGCGTCAGGTGGGTGCCCTGGCTCGGCGCGACCATGGTCTGGGCCTGCGGGTCGTCCATGCGGCGCACCGCGTCGACCCACACGCCGGTGGCGTTGATGACGCATCTGCCGCGCACGGTATAGGCCTCGCCGCCGATCGCGTCGCGCACGGTGACGCCCTCGATGCGCTCGCCGTTGCGCACCAGGCCCTCGGCGCGCACATAGTTGACCGCAGTGCCGCCCAGGTCGAAGAGGGTGCGCATCAGCGCCATCGCCAGGCGCGCGTCGTCGAACTGGCCGTCGTAATAGAGCACCCCGCCGCGCAGCCGCTTGCCCTTGACCTCGGGCGCCACCGTGGCGGCGTGGGTCATGGTCTCGGCGCGCGAGAGCCAGCGGCTCGACGCCAGGTTGAGCTTGCCGGCCAGCATGTCATAGACCTTCAGGCCGATGCCGTAGAAGGGTTGGTCGAGCAGGTTGTAGGCCGGCACGACGAAGCCCAGCGGCCAGGCCAGGTGCGGGGCGTTGCGCGCCAGCAGGCCGCGCTCGTGCAGCGCCTCGCGCACCAGGCTGATATTGCCCTGGGCCAGGTAGCGCACGCCGCCGTGCACCAGCTTGGTGGCCTTGCTCGAGGTGCCCTTGGCAAAGTCCGCGCCCTCCACCAGCAGCGTGCGCAGGCCGCGCGCGGCGGCGTCGACCGCCGTGCCCAGGCCGGTGGCGCCGCCGCCGATCACGATGACGTCCCAGGGCTCGGGCTGCCTCAGGATGTCGAGCAGGGCCGGGCGGTTGGGCAGTTGCGAAGATACGGAGTCGGTCATGGTGTGGAGAAGTGCTGAAAACGTACGAAAGACGGCGCCGGGGGCGCGTCAGGGGGTGTCGTTGAAATCGTCGGTCGGATGGCTGGCCGTGTCGGCGCCGGCCTCCGCCACGTCGCAGCGCACGCCGGCGTCGCCCAGGGCCTGGGCGAGCTGGGCATGCGGACGCGCATCGGTGAAGAAGCGGTCGATCTCTGAGATGTGGGCGAGCTCGACCATGGCCTGGCGCTGGAACTTGCTGCTGTCGGCGGCCAGCCAGACCTCGCGCGACTGCTCGATGATCGTGCGCGCCACGCGCACCTCGCGAAAGTCGTAGTCGCGCAGCGTGCCGTCGGCCTCGATGCCCGAGATGCCGATCAGGCCGATGTCGACCTTGAACTGGCGGATGAAATCGATGGTGGCCTCGCCGGTGATGCCGCGATCGCGCGGGCGCACCACGCCGCCGGCGATGATCACCTCGCAGTCCGGGTTGTCCGAAAGAATGTCGGCCACGTGCAGGTTGTTGGTGATGACGCGCAGGCCGCGATGGCGCAGCAGGGCGCGCGCGATCGCCTCGGTGGTGGTGCCGATGTTGATCAGGAGCGAACAGCCGTCGGGCACGGCGCGCGCCACCGATTCGGCGATGCGGCGCTTGCCGTCGGCATGCAGCCCCTGGCGCTTGCGATAAGCGATATTCTCGATGGTGGACGCTTCGATGCGCACGCCGCCATGGAAGCGCGACAACAGGCCCGCTTCGGCGAGCAGGTTCACGTCGCGCCGCACGGTCTGCAGCGTGACGTCGAAATGGCGCGCCAGGGCATCGATGGAAGCCGAGCCCTGGGCCCGGACCAGTTCCACGAGCGCGCTTTGTCGGGGATTCAGTGTCATGGTTGCATCATAAAACAACAAAACCGAAAAATGATGACGCACTGCGGGATTGTTTTTGGTTCGTTTCTTCGGTAAAACGCAAACAAACAAAAGAAAGCGCACGCAGCATCCTGGAATAGCAGCATCGCCTGAGGCTGGAGGAGGCCGGATGGAGCTGGTGTTGGATGGCATCGAAGTGCATGCCGGATCGCAGGTCCACCTGTATCCCATGAGCCTGGCGCCCGTGCCCGGCGCCATGACGGTGCTGCTGGGCGCCACGCTGGCCGGCAAGACGACGCTGATGCGGGTCATGGCCGGACTCGACCGGCCCTCGGACGGCCGTGTGCTGGCCGACGGCCAGGACGTCACCGGCGTGCCGGTGCGCCAGCGCAATGTCGCGATGGTGTACCAGCAGTTCATCAACTATCCGTCCCTTACCGTGGCGCAGAACATCGCCTCGCCGCTGCGGCTGCGCGGGGCGCGCGCGGCCGAGATCGACACGGCGGTGCGCGCCATGGCGGCGCGCCTGCGCATCGACCACCTGCTCGAGCGCCTGCCGGCCGAGCTCTCGGGCGGCCAGCAGCAGCGCGTGGCGCTGGCCCGCGCCCTGGTCAAACAGGCGCCGCTGGTGCTGCTCGACGAGCCGCTGGTGAACCTGGACTACAAGCTGCGCGAATCGTTGCGCGACGAACTGGCGGGGCTGTTCGCCGAAGGGCAGGCCACCGTGGTCTATGCCACCACCGAGCCGGCCGAGGCCCTGTTGCTGGGCGGACACACCGCCGTGCTCGACGCCGGCGAACTGCTGCAGTACGGCCCCACGCCCGAGGTGTTCCACCGGCCCGTGTCGCTGCGGGTGGCGCGCGCCTTCAGCGATCCGCCCATGAATCTGTACGCCGCGCGGCGCACGCCGACCGGGCTGTCGCTGCCCGGCGGGCTCGAGGTGGCGCGGGCGCTGCCGGATGCGGGCAGCGACGCCGCGCTCACGGCCGGCATTCGTGCCGGCGCCTTCCGGGTGGCCGCCCGGCCGGGCGACGTGGCCCTGGCAGGCAGCGTGGCGCTGGCCGAGATATCCGGCTCCGACACGTTTCTGCACCTGGCCACGCCGGCCGGGCCGGTGGTGGCGCAGATGCCGGGCGTGCACCGGCACGCGCTCGGCGCGCCGCTCACGCTGTACTTCGATCCGGCCGACACCTATGCCTTCGACGCGGCCGGCTGGCTGGTGGCCGCGCCGCTGTCGCTGCGGGAGGGACGCTGAATGGCGCGCATCGACCTGGACCTCGCGCACGCCTACGTGCCCAATCCGCAGCGCGACGAGGATTTCGCGCTGCTGCCGCTGCGCTTCACCTTCGAGGACGGCGGCGCCTACGCCTTGCTCGGCCCCTCGGGCTGCGGCAAGACCACCTTGCTCAACTGCATCTCGGGCCTGCTGCGGCCCTCGCGCGGCACGGTCCGGTTCAACGACCGCGACGTGACCGCGCTGTCGCCCCAGGAGCGCAACATCGCCCAGGTGTTCCAGTTTCCGGTGGTGTACGACACCATGACCGTGGCGCAGAACCTCGCGTTTCCGCTGCGCAACCGCGGCGTCGCGCCGGCCCAGGTGCGGGCGCGGGTCGGCCAGATCGCGGAGATGCTGGAGCTTTCCGCCGTGCTCGACCGGCGCGCCAGCAACCTCACGGCCGACGCCAAGCAGAAGATCTCGCTCGGGCGCGGCCTGGTGCGCAGCGACGTGTCGGCGGTGCTGTTCGACGAGCCGCTCACCGTGATCGATCCGCACCTGAAGTGGGAGCTGCGGCGCAAGCTCAAGGAGATCCACCACGAGCTCCGGCTCACGCTCATCTACGTCACGCACGACCAGACCGAGGCGCTGACCTTCGCCGACCAGGTGGTGGTGATGTCGCGCGGCAAGGCGGTGCAGGTGGGCACGGCCGATGATCTGTTCGAGCGGCCGGCCCACACCTTCGTCGGCCATTTCATCGGCTCGCCCGGCATGAACTTCCTGGCGGCCCAGTGGGAGGACGGCGCGCTGCGGCTGGGCGACTACCGCCTCGAAGGCCTGACGGCGGAGCAGGCGCGCAAGCTCGATCATCCCGGGCCCGTCACGCTCGGCGTGCGGCCCGACTATCTGCGGCGCGTCGAGCCCGGCACGCCCGGCGCGGTGCCGGTGCGGCTGGCACGGGTGCAGGACGTGGGCACCTACGGCCTGCTCACCGGCGAATTCGCCGGCGCCACGCTGCGCGCGCGGGTCGGCCTGGACGCGGCGCTGCCGGAGGCCGGCCAGACGGTCTGGCTCGGCGTCATCAATCACCACACCTGCTTCTATCGCAACGAGGAGCTGATCCGATGAAACCCATAGATCATCGCGCCTGGTTCCTGGTGCTGCCGGTGGTGCTGTGCGTGGCCTTCTCGGCCATCCTGCCCTTGATGACCATCGTCAACTACTCGGTGCAGGACATCATCTCGCCCGACCGGCGCGTGTTCGTCGGCACCGAGTGGTATGCCGCGGCGCTGCAGGACGAGGAACTGCACGGCGCGTTGCTGCGCCAGATCGGGTTCTCGCTGGCCGTGCTCGCGATCGAGATTCCGCTCGGCATCCTGCTGGCCCTGGCGATGCCGGCCAGCGGCTGGCGCGCCTCGGCCGCGCTGGTCGTGATCGCGCTGTCGCTGCTGATTCCCTGGAACGTGGTGGGCACCATCTGGCAGGTGTTCGGCCGCACCGACATCGGCCTGCTCGGCGCCGCGCTGGACGCGCTCGGGCTGGACTACAACTACACCGGCAACGCGCTGGACGCCTGGCTGACGGTGCTGGTGATGGACGTGTGGCACTGGACGCCGCTGGTGGCGCTGCTCTGCTATGCCGGCCTGCGCGCGATCCCCGATGCGTATTACCAGGCGGCACGCATCGACGGCGCCAGCCGCTTCGCCGTGTTCCGCTACATCCAGCTGCCCAAGCTGCGCGGGGTGCTGATGATCGCCGTGCTGCTGCGCTTCATGGACAGCTTCATGATCTACACCGAGCCCTTCGTGCTGACCGGCGGCGGGCCGGGCAACGCCACCACGTTCCTGTCGCAATACCTCACGCAGAAGGCGGTGGGCCAGTTCGACCTGGGCCCGGCCGCGGCGTTCTCCATCATCTATTTCCTCATCATCCTGCTGCTGTGCTTCATCCTGTACAACTGGATGCAGCGCGCCGGCACGGGCCAGGGCACGGAGGCCGACCATGTCTGAACCCAGATCCGCCTGGCGGCCGCTGTTTCTCGCGCTCTACCTGGTGTTCGCCATCCTGCCGCTCTACTGGATGCTGAACATGTCGTTCAAGACCAATACGGAGATCGTGGGCGAGCTCACGCTGTTCCCGCGCGAATTCACGCTGGAGCACTACCGCACCATCTTCACCGACTCGGCCTGGTACTCGGGCTACATCAACTCGCTGATCTACGTCGCGATCAACACGGTGATCTCGCTGACGGTGGCGCTGCCCGCCGCCTATGCGTTCTCGCGCTACCGCTTCATCGGCGACAAGCACGTGTTCTTCTGGCTGCTCACCAACCGCATGACGCCGCCCGCGGTGTTCCTGCTGCCGTTCTTCCAGCTCTACACCTCGGTGGGCCTGATGGACACGCACCTGGCGGTGGCGCTGGCGCACCTGGTGTTCAACGTGCCGCTGGCGGTGTGGATCCTGGAGGGCTTCATGTCGGGCGTGCCGCGCGAGATCGACGAGACGGCCTATGTCGACGGCTACTCCTTCCCGCGCTTCTTCCTCACCATCTTCCTGCCGCTCATCAAGGCCGGGGTCGGGGTGGCGGCGTTCTTCTGCTTCATGTTCAGCTGGGTCGAGCTGCTGCTGGCGCGCACGCTGACCTCGGTCAACGCCAAGCCCATCGTGGCCACCATGACGCGCACGGTGTCGGCCTCGGGCATGGACTGGGGCGTGCTGGCCGCGGCGGGCGTGCTCACCATCGTGCCCGGCGCGATCGTGATCTGGTTCGTGCGGCACTACATCGCGAAGGGCTTCGCGATGGGCCGCGTCTGAGGAGGGCGCCATGTTCGACTGGATGGTCTGGACGGTGCCGGTGGCGGTGTTCTTCAGCTGCGTGGTGCTGATGCTGGTGGGCATGACGGTGTGGGAGCTGCGCTCGCCGACGCGGCTGCGCAAGGGCTTTCTGCCGATCGCCACCACGCGCGGCGACCGGCTCTTCATCGGGCTGATGGTGGCGGCCTGGGTCAACCTGGCATGGGTCGGCCTGGGCGAGCGCTTCGTGCAGTGGTTCGCGCTCGAGGCGCCGCCCACGCTGTGGCTCGGTTTCGCGATTTCGATGGTGCTGCTGGCGCTGGTGATGCGCAAAGGGTGAGGCGCGCATCGCCTCGTCGGCAGTGTGGGGGTCCCAAGGAGCGTGGCTCAGCCTTCCCGGCCCGCGACCGGCAGCACAACACGGGAAGCTCAGCGAGGAGACAGTCATGAAAGTGCGGGTGCAGCAGTTTCGCGTGCGTGCCATGGCGGCCGCGATCGCGCTGATCGGTTCCACGGCCGTCTGGGCCGGCGAACCCGAGGCGCAGAAGTGGGTGGACAGCGAGTTCCAGCCGTCCAGCCTGTCGAAAGACAAGCAGATGGCCGAGATGAAGTGGTTCATCGAGGCGGCGGCCAAGCTCAAGGCCAAGGGAGTGAACGAGATCAGCGTGGTCTCCGAGACCATCACCACGCACGAGTACGAGTCCAAGACGCTGGCGAAGGCGTTCACGGAAATCACCGGCATCAAGGTCACGCACGACCTGATCCAGGAAGGCGACGTGGTCGAGAAGCTGCAGACCTCGATGCAGTCGGGCAAGTCGATCTACGACGGCTGGATCTCCGACTCCGACCTGATCGGTACGCACTACCGCTACGGCGCGATCCTGCCGCTGTCGGACTACATGGCAGGCGCGGGCAAGGACTACACCAACCCGGACCTGGACCTGAAGGATTTCATCGGCACCAAGTTCACCACCGCGCCCGACGGCAAGCTCTACCAGCTGCCCGACCAGCAGTTCGCCAACGTGTACTGGTTCCGCGCGGACTGGTTCGCGCGCAAGGACCTGCAGGACAAGTTCAAGGCCAAGTACGGCTACGACCTCGGCGTGCCCACCAATTGGTCGGCCTATGAGGACATCGCCGATTTCTTCACCAACGACGTGAAGGAGCTCGATGGCAAGAAGATCTACGGCCACATGGACTACGGCAAGAAGGATCCGTCGCTGGGCTGGCGCTTCACCGACGCGTGGCTGTCGATGGCGGGCGCCGCCGACAAGGGCCTGCCCAACGGCATGCCGGTCGACGAATGGGGCATCCGCGTGGCCGACGACAAGTGCACGCCGGTGGGCGCGTCGGTGGCGCGCGGCGGTGCCACCAACAGCCCGGCCGCGGTCTACGCGCTCACCAAATACATCGACTGGATGAAGAAGTACGCGCCGCAGCAGGCCATGGGCATGACCTTCTCCGAGTCGGGTCCGGTGCCGGCGCAGGGGCAGATCGCGCAGCAGATCTTCTGGTACACGGCCTTCACGGCCGACATGACCAAGAAGGGGCTGCCGGTGGTCAACGACGACGGCACGCCGAAGTGGCGCATGGCGCCGTCGCCCTATGGTCCGTACTGGAAGGACGGCATGCAGAACGGCTACCAGGACGTGGGCTCCTGGACCTTCTTCAAGTCGACCAACCCGGATCGCATGGCGGCGGCCTGGCTCTACGCCCAGTTCGTGACCTCCAAGACCGTGTCGCTGAAGAAGTCGATCACGGGCCTGACCTTCATCCGCGACACCGACATCCACAGCGACTACTTCACCAAGAACGCCGACAAGTACGGCGGCCTGATCGAGTTCTATCGCAGCCCGGCGCGGGTCGCGTGGACGCCGACCGGCAACAACGTGCCCGACTATCCCAAGCTGGCGCAGCTGTGGTGGAAGAACGTGGCCACCGCCGTGACGGGCGAGAAGACCCCGCAGGCCGCCATGGACAACCTCGCCAACGAGATGGACCAGGTGATGGCGCGGCTCGAGCGTGCCGGCATGGCGCAGTGCGCGCCCAAGCTCAATCCGAAGGGCGATCCGAACAAGTGGCTGTCGGATCAGCACGCGCCTTGGAAGAAGCTCGCCAACGAAAAGCCCAAGGGCGAGACCATCCCCTACGAGAAGCTGCTGCAGGCCTGGAAGGAGGGCAAGGTGCGCTGATCACAGCGGCGGACGGCGAGGGAGCTCCTGAGCAAGCGGGGGTGCCGTCCGCGCGTGAGGCAGGCCGCCACGCCAACCGGCGCGGCGGCCTTTTTTTGCTCGGATCAGTCGGCCGAGCCGGGCAGGGGATACTCCGGCAGCACCACGTCGGCGTGGCCGGGGCGGACCCAGCGCGCGCACTCGCGCGTGGCATCGATGCAGCCGCCTTCGGCGTAGACGCCCTGCGGATCGCGGATGCGCACCATGCGCTCGAGGATGCGCGCGGTCGCGTCGGGGTCGGCCAGCGTCTCGCGCACGCGCGCCTCCACGATGTCTTCGTCGATGAAGAGCTTGCCGCGCGCATCGGTGCGCGCGCCGTGGCGCCAGTGGTAGATCTCCACGCACTTGGCGGTGAACGTGAAGGGCTGGTCGCGCTTCCAGAAGTTGTTGAACAGGCCGTCGCCCAGGTAGAACACCCAGGAGCCCTCGTAGCCTTCGACGTTGGACGAGTGCTCGTCGGGGTTGCGGAACCAGAGCCGGTCGCCCGGCACGTAGAAGCGCGGCGGCAGCGGCGCGTCGAGCGACCCGTACTCGCGCAGGAAGGCCTCGTGGAAGCGCCCCGACATCACGGCGCGGGTTTCCCACTGGCGCTGCAGGCGCCACGCCATCTCCGGATTGGCGGTCTCGAGCTCCTGGGCGATGCCCAGCACGGTGACGTATTCGGTGGCGCGGTAGCAGGAGAACGCATAGAGCTCGCCCGAGGCCTCGGGCTGGGTGGCGCGGCGCAGGCCCTCGATCAGCGACTGGCCGGGCAGGATGGTGAAGCCGCGCGCCTCGTCGTAGGTCCAGTAGCCCGCGGGCCGCTCGGCCTGCTCGGTGTCGAAGGCCAGGGCGGTCTTGCGCGCGGCCTGCACGATGTAGCGGCGGATGCGCACGGCCGATTCGAGCTCGGCCACGTCGGGGAAGGTGAACGGCACCGGGCAGGCCAGCATGGCGAGCACGATCTCGCGGTCGAGGCCCGCGTCGGTATGGGTGTCCAGGCCCAGGGCCTGCGCCAGGCCGGTGGTGTCGCCGCCGGGCAGGTAGCGGGCGGCGAACGCGGGCCGTGCCTGGATCAGCACGGCGGGCGCCGCGGCGCCCGCGTCTTCAGGCAGCACTTCGACCCACTCGGTCAGTGCCAGCGCGGTGACGAGGTGCCGGGCCTGTTGCAGCGCCTCGGCCGCGGTGGCGGCGCTGGTGCTGTCGATGCGTACGCCGCCGCGTTGTGCGCGGGCGGCAGAAGCAGGGGGGAAAGACATCGGAAACGACTCCAGGGCCAGGGCGGGCGCCCTGACGGAAACCGGCCTGTGATGCGCGCCCGGGGCCGGCCGGCGCGCGGCCCGGGATGCGGGCGCACGGTGCGCCCCTCGCCATCATTGCCAAAGCGCGGCCGCCCCGCAAGGGGGGCAAGCCTGGGGAGACGCAAGCCCGGTGTCAGGGCTGGCGCGGCGGCTCGCCGGCAGCGGGCGCCGGGGCGGCGGGCGGGGCGGGCGGCGCGGCGGGGGCGGCCGCCTGGGGTCGCGCGTGCGCGTTGATTTCCTGCTGCACGGCCTGCGCCGCCTCGGCCGAGGCGGGGCCCTGCGCCTCCGCGCGCGCCATCCAGGCGATCAGCGACGAGCGCATGGCTTCCTCGACCGACATCTCGATCGGGGTGACCCATTCCTGCGGCACGAACACGGTGTAGCCGCCGATCATGTAGCCCATCGGCAGGTAGACGGCCACGCGTTCGCCCGGCAAAAAGCCGGCCGGCAGGCCCTCGGCGCCACGGCGCGTGATCAGGCCGACCAGCTCCAGCGGCTGGTTCGGCAGGCGCAGCACCACCACCTGCTGGGTGGTGGTCTTGGCGGCCGGCGAGAAGTAGTCGGCGAAGCTCTTGAGCGAGGAATAGATGCTCTTGATCACCGGCAGGTTGGTGAAGGGCATCTCCAGGAAGGTCATGAAGCGTTGCACGCGCTCGAGCGACACCAGGTAGCCGATCGCCAGGATCATCAGGATGCCGAGCGTGAGGCCCAGGCCGGGGAAGTAGAAATTGCCGATGAAGGGACGCAGGAAGGCCAGCGCGAACGACTCGGTCCAGGCCAGGAAAATGAACAGCAGGTACAGCGTGAGCGCGATCGGCAGGATCGTGATCAGGCCGCGAAAGAAGTAACGGGACAGTTTGGACATCAGCTTGGACATGAATCGGGCTCCGGGGCCGCACGCGGGGGCGCGGCAGCCTGCCGCGGATGCGCGGCGGGTGAGGACACGGCAGAATGGTACAGAAAAAGCGGACGATGCTTCTGTCACGCTTGCAAGCGGTCCACCCGCGTCGCTGTTACAAGGTTGCCCCGATGCCCGAGGTTTTGCCCATTCTGTATTCGTTTCGCCGCTGTCCATACGCCATGCGGGCCCGCATGGCGCTGCTCGTGGCGGGCCTGCCGTGCGTGCTGCGCGAGGTCGAGCTGCGCGCCAAGCCGGCCGCGATGCTGGCGGCCTCGCCCAAGGGCACGGTGCCCGTGCTGGTGCTGCCGCAGGGCGAGGTGCTGGCGGAGAGCCTGGACATCATGCACTGGGCGCTGGCGCGCCACGACCCGCGCGGCTGGCGCGACGGCGCCGCGGCCGCGCAGGCCCTGATCGCCGCGTGCGACGGCGAGTTCAAGCACCATCTCGACCGCTACAAGTATGCCGGGCGCTATCCCGGCGCCGACGCGGCCGACCATCGCGCGCGGGCGGCGGCCTTCGTGGCCGCGCTGGAGGCGCGGCTGGCGGCCGACGCCTGGCTGGCGGGGGCGCGGCCGGGCCTGGCCGACGCGGCCGTGATGCCGTTCGTGCGCCAGTACGCCCACACCGAGGCGGCCTGGTTCGCCGGCCAGCCCTGGCCCCGCGTGCAGGCCTGGCTGGCGGCGCTGGAGGCCAGCGCGCTGTTTGCCACGGCGATGCGCAAGGTCGCGCCCTGGCAGCCGGACCAGGCGCCGCTGCGGCTGGATGCGCTCAGCGATCCGTGGGCAGATACAGCGTTTCCTTGATCTCCTCCATCACCACATAGCTGTGTGACTCGGCGGAGGCCGGCAGGCGCTTGAGGATCTCGCCCAGCAGGCGCCGGTACTCGTTCATCTCCGACAGCCGCGCCTTGACCAGGTAATCGAAGTCGCCCGACACCAGATGGCACTCCATCACCTCGGGCACGTACATCAGCTCCTGCTTGACCTTGTCGAACACGTCGCCCGACTTGGCCGACAGCCGGATCTCGAGAAACACCAGCAGGGTCTTGCCCAGCGCGGCCGGGTTGATGCGGGCGTGGTAGCCGGTGATCACGCCTTCGCGCTCGAGCCGCTTGACCCGCTCCGAGCAGGGCGTGGCCGACAGGCTCACCTGCTCGGCCAGTTCGGTGATGGAAATCCGGCCGTTGCGCTGCAGGATTTCGAGGATTTTCCGGTCGGTGCGGTCGAGGTCGCGCATTTTCACTCCGCGGGCCCGCAAACCTGGGGGTGGACCCGATTAAATCTGGTTGGATGGCTGGATTTTAGTGATTTTCACTTGGATATGACTCCTAGACTACAGGAATTCACGTAATCGTCATCCTTTCGGGATTTCATCATGCACGTCATCGTTCTCGGTAGCGGCGTCATCGGCACCACCACGGCCTATTACCTGGCCCGGCAGGGCGCGCGGGTCACGGTCATCGAGCGCCAGGGCGGTCCGGCCGACGAGACCAGCTACGCCAACGCCGGCCAGGTGTCGCCGGGCTATTCCACCCCCTGGGCGGCCCCCGGCATCCCGATGAAGGCCTTCAAGTGGCTGTTCCAGAAGCACGCGCCGCTGGCCGTGCGCCCGGATGGCTCGCTGTATCAGTGGCGCTGGATGGCGGCCATGCTGGCCAACTGTTCGGCGGACCGCTATGCGGTCAACAAGGAGCGCATGCTGCGCATCGCCGAGTACAGCCGCGACTGCCTGCGCAGCCTGCGCGCCGACACCGGCATCGCCTACGAGCAGCGCGCCCAGGGCACGCTGCAGCTGTTCCGCACCGAGAAGCAGATGGAGGCGGCGCGCCGCGACATCGCCGTGCTCGAGGAGGTCGGCGTGCCGTACGAGCTGCTCGACGCCAACCGGCTGCCGGTGGCCGAACCCGCGCTGGCGCGCTCGCTGCACAAGCTGACGGGCGGCCTGCGCCTGCCCAACGACGAGACCGGCGATTGCCGCCGCTTCACGCTGGCCCTGGCCGAACTGGCGCGCGGGCTCGGCGTCGAGTTCCGCTTCGACACGCCGGTCAAGGGCCTGGTGCGCCACAAAGACCGCATCACCGGCGTGCGGCTGGCCAACGACGAGGTGCTGACCGCGGACTGCTACGTGACCGCCTTCGGCAGCTACAGCCGCGGCTTTCTCGAGCCGCTCGGCCTCGATCTGCCGGTCTATCCGGTGAAGGGCTATTCGCTCACGATCCCGCTCACCGACGCGGCCGCCGCGCCGGTCTCCACCGTGCTCGACGAAACCTACAAGGTCGCGGTCACGCGCTTCGACCAGCGCATCCGCGTGGGCGGCATGGCCGAGCTCGCCGGCTTCGACCTGCGGCTCAAGCCCGCCCGCCGCGCCACGCTCGAACGCGTGGTCAACGATCTGTTCCCCGATTCCGGCGACGTGGCGCGCGCGGAGTTCTGGACCGGCCTGCGGCCGATGACGCCGGACAGCACCCCCATCGTGGGGCCGACCCGCTACGACAATCTGTTCCTGAACACGGGCCACGGCACGCTGGGCTGGACCATGTCGTGCGGCTCCGGCAAGCTCACGGCCGACCTGGTGATGGGCCGCCAGCCCGGCATCCGGGCCGACGACCTGGCGCTGTCGCGCTACGGCAAGGAGCGGGTGGCGCCGCGCGCCCTGGCCGCCGGTCCGGCCTGAGGCCGCTGGCGGGCGGCTATGCCACAATCGCGGGATCCAGAGAGGGCCCGCCTTGACCCATTTTCTCCATACTGCCGACTGGCAGATCGGCCGAGTCTACGGCCAGTTCGATACCGATGACGCGGCCGTGCTGGCCGAGGCCCGGCTCGAGACCGTGGCGCGCATCGCCGCGCTGGCGCACGAGCGCCGGGTCGATGCCGTGCTGGTCGCGGGCGACGTCTTCGACACGCAGGCCGTGTCCGACCGCAGCATCCGGCGCCTGTTCGACGCGCTCGCGGCCTATACCGGCCCGTGGGTGATGATCGCCGGCAACCACGACGCGGCGCTGGCCGACAGCGTCTGGTCGCGCGCGCGCCAGCTCGGCTGCGTGCCGCCCAACGTCCACATTCCCGACACCACGCAGGTCGTGGTGCTCGACACGCTGTGCGTGCTCGCCGCGCCGCTGACCCAGCGCCACACCTACGACGACGTGACCGCCGCGTTCGACCATCTCGACTCGCCGGCCGGGCTGCCGCGCGTGGGGCTGGCGCACGGCAGCGTGAGCGGCCGCCTGCCCGAGTCGGCCGACGCCGCCAACCCGATCGATCCCGAGCGCACCACGCGGGCGCGGCTCGACTATCTGGCGCTGGGCGACTGGCACGGCTGCCTGGAGATCGAGGCGCGCACCTGGTACGCGGGCACGCCGGAGCAGGACCGCTTTCGCGGCAACGAGCCGGGCCAGGTGCTCGACGTCGTGATCGGCGCGCCGGGCCAGGCGCCGCAGGTCACGCGCGTGCCGGTCGGCCGGTTCCGCTGGCAGCAATGGCAGGCGACGCTGGGACTGGAGAGCGACACCGAGGCGCTGGCCGTGCGGCTCGCCGGCCTGGGCGCCGACGACGTGCTGCGCCTCGAGCTCGCCGGGCAGGTCACGCTTGCCGGCTGGGAGCGGGTGCAGCAGGCCATCGGCCAGGCCGAGGCGCGTGCGCGCAGCCTCAGCGTCGATGCGACGGCGCTCACCGTGGCGCCGGCCGATGCCGACCTGGCCGCGCTGCAGCTCGACGGCTATGTGGCCGACGTGGCCGATCGGCTGCGCGCCATGCAGGACGGGCCGGACGCGGCGGTGGCGCGCACGGCGCTGCGCCTGCTGCTGTCGTTCCAGCGTGCCCAGTCGCGGGAGGCCGCATGAAGGTATCCCGCATCGCCCTGGCGGAATTCCGCAAGTTCCGGGGCAGCGTCGAGCTCGACGGCCTCGCGCCGGGGCTGAACATCATCGTGGGCGCCAACGAGGCCGGCAAGAGCACCTACGCGGCCGCGCTGCGCGCCGCGTTTCTCGAACGCTACGGCACCTCCACGGTCACGCACCTCGCACCCTGGGGCGCGCACGGCGCGCGCCCGTCGGTCGAGCTCGCGTTCGAGCATGGCGGCCACGACTACCTGCTGCGCAAGCACTTTCTCTCGAAGGCCCGCTGCGAACTGGTGATCGATGGCGGCCGCGAGCGTTTCGATGGCGAAGAAGCCGAGCAGGCCCTGGCCGCGCTGCTGGGTTTCGAGCTGCCCAAGAAGGGCCTGAGCAAGCCCGAGCACGCCGGCATCCCCGGCCTGCTGTGGATCGAACAGGGCGAGGGCCAGGCGCTGGCGGCGCCGGCGGTGCATGCCGGCGGCTATCTGCGCGACGCGCTCACCGGCGTCACGGGCGAGCTGGCGAGCCAGGACGGCGACCGGCTGTTCGACCAGGCCCAGGCCGAGCGCGCCGAACTGCTGGATGCGCGCGGCAAGCCGCGCGCCGCCTATCGCCAGGCCGAGGACGAATGCGCGCGCCTGGCACAGCTGGCGCAGGAGCAGGGCGCCGCGCTGGCCGCGCTCGACGCCGACGTGGACCGGCTCGCCCGGCTGCGCCACGAACACCAGCGCGCCGAACGCGAGGCGCCCTGGCAGCGCTACGACGCGCAGGCGGCGCAGGTGCGCGAACGCCTGCAGGGGCTGGCCCGCCTGCGCGAGCAGGTGGCGCGGCTCGAGGCCGACGCGCGCCGTGCGGCCGAGACCGCCGCATTGCTGCAGGCCCAGGTGCAACGCGACCAGGACGACGGCCGCGCGCTCGAGGCCCTGGCCGGCACGCTCGCGCGCGACCAGGCGCTGACGCAGGAGCAGCAGGCGCGTGCGCGCGAGGCGGCGCAGGCCCTGGCCGCGGCCGAGGCGCAACTGACGCAGGCGCGCGCGCAGCACGCCGCGCATGCCGCCAGGCAGGCGGCGGCGCAGGAGCTCGAATCGCTCGCGCTGCGGGTGCGCGACGGCGCGGCCGATCTGGCGCGGCTGCAGGCCTCGCTGCGCGACGCGCAGGCGGCGGGGGTGGCGGCCGATGCCGCGCGCGAGCGCCATGAGTGCGAGGCGCATGTCACCGAGGCGCGCGTGCAGGCGTTGCGGCAGGCCGAGCAGGCGCTGGACGCGCTCAAGGCGCGCCAGCAGGCCGTGGCGACGCGGCTGCACTTCGAATGGAACGCGCCGGGCGCCACGCTCGACGGCGTGGCCTTGCCGGCCGCCGGCGAGCGCCTGTTGACCGAGCCCGCGCGGCTCGAGGTGCCGGGTCTGGGCTGGATGCGCATCGAGCCGGGCGGCCAGGATCTCCAGCGCCTGGCCACCGAGCTGGCGCAGGCCCGGGCGTTGCACGCGCAACGATTGCGCGAGCTGCAGGTCGATACGCTGGCCGCCGCCGAGCAGGCCTGGCGCCAGCGCGCCCTGGCCGAGCGCGAATGGCAGGACGCGCGCAAGCTGGCGCAGGTCCATGCCCCCAAGGGCATCGACACGCTGCGCACGGAGGTGCAGGCGCGCGAGCAGGCGCTGGCGCGCGATCAGGCCAGGCTGGCGGCGCTGCAGGCGCAGCACGCCGACACGGCCGCGGGCGAGGGCGCCGCGCCGGACCTGGCGGCGTTGCAGGCGCGCTATCAGCAGCTCGACCAGGCCGCACGCCAGGCGCAGGGCGCGCACGACGCCGCGGCGGCGCGCGCGCAGGTGCTGGACGAGGATCTGCAGGCCCGCCGGGCCGCCTACGAGAGCGCCGACGAGGCCGCGCGCCGCGCCGCCCGCAGCGAGGCCTGGCTGGCCGCACGCGCCGCGCAGGAGGCGCTGGCACGCGATCATGCGGCCCAGGCCGGCACGCTGGCGGCCGAGCGGCCGGAGCTGGCCGAGCAGGACCTGGCGCGCTACACCCAGTCGGCCGAGGTGGCGCGGCGCCAGCACGCCGAGCGCCAGGCCCAGCTCATGCAGTTGCAGGGCCGCCTGCAACAGGCGAACGCGCAGGGCCTGGGCGAGCAGCTCGCGCTGACGCGCGCCGAGCTCGAACGCTACACGCGCCGCCGCGACGAGCTGCGCGAGCGCGCGCAGGCGCTGTCGCTGCTGTGCGAGCTGCTGCAGGAGGCGCGCCAGCAGACCACGCAGCGGCTGCTCGCGCCGCTGGCGCAGCGGCTCAATCATTACCTGGCGCTGTTGCTGCCCGGCGCGCGGCTGGTGCTCGACGAGAGCCTGCAGCCGGTGGCGCTGGAGCGCGGCGATCGCGAAGACCTCGGCAGCCTGAGCTTCGGCACGCGCGAGCAGCTCGGCATCCTGGCGCGCTTCGCCTATGCCGACCTGCTGGCCGAGGCCGGCCGCCCGACGCTGCTGATCCTCGACGATGCGCTGGTGCATGCCGACGATGCGCGCCGCGAGCTGATGAAGCGCGCGCTGTTCGACGTGGCCACGCGCCATCAGGTGCTGCTCTTCACCTGCCACGGCCGCGCCTGGGAAGACATGGGCGTGCCGCAGCGCCAGCTGGCCTGAGCCGCGCCCTCACAGCCACGCCCTCACGCAAAACGGCCCGCCGGTGTCCCGGCGGGCCGTTTGCTCGGGCTGACTCAGGCTCAGTTGGTGAGCTTGATGTTCTGGTCGCGCGCGATCTTCTGGCGCAGCGCCAGCTCCTGCTTGATCTTCTCGGCATAGGCCTGGGTGCTGCCGCCGTCGACGATCGAACCGCCGTCGATCAGGCGCTGGGCAACCTTCGGATCCTTGAGCGCCTTGGCCGCGGCGTCGTGCAGGCGCGTGACGATCTCGGGCGACAGGCCGGCCGGCGCCACCAGGCCGTACCAGGCCATGTTGTTCACGGCGGGCAGGCCGGCCTCGGCAAAGGTCGGCACGTCCAGGCCCTTGATGCGCTCGCTCGAGGCCACGGCCAGCGCGCGCAGCTTGCCGCCCTGGATGTGCGGCATCGACGAGGGCAGGTTGTCGAACTGGGCGTTGACCTGGCCGGCGATCGTGTCGTTGAGCGCCGGGCCCGAACCGCGATACGGCACGTGGACCATGTCGGTGCCGGTGAGCGACTTGAACAGCTCGCCGTCGAGGTGCGAGATGCCGCCGGTGCCGGAAGACGCGTAGCTGTACTTGCCCGGATTGGCCTTGAGCAGCGCGATGAACTCCTTCAGGTTGTTGGCCGGCACCTTGGGGTTCACGGTCAGCACGTTCGGCACGTTGACCAGGTTGATGATGGGCGTGAAATCCTTGATCGGATCGTAGGGGGTGGCCGGGTTGGTGGCGGGGTTGGTGGCCATGGTGCTGACCGTCGCGATGCCCAGCGTGTAGCCGTCGTTGGTGGCGCGCGCCAGGGCCTCGGCGCCGATCGAGCCACCACCGCCGCCGCGGTTTTCCACCACGACCGGTTGGCCCAGTTCGCGCGTCAGGCCCTCGGCCACGATGCGCGCCACGATGTCGGTGGTGCCGCCGGCCGCGAACGGCACGATCAGCCGGATGGCGTGATCGGGGTACTTGGTCTGCGCACCCGCGGCAAAGCAGGCGCTGGCCAGCGTGGCGGTCAGCAACAGCTTGAATGTCGGCAACTTCATTATGGGATGTCTCCTGGAGATGGCGCCGGTCTGGATGCCGGCTGGCCGTGGGTTGTCGGGGCGGGCGCGGGTGGCGCCGCCTGTCCCGCCGGGCGGGGTAGGGCCATTCCAACGGAAACGGGGCCGGGGCGATATGGGGATCAACCCGAGCAGCTCGCCGGCCCGAGGCAGGGCAGGACGAAAAAGGGCCGTATGGACCGGCGGCCGGGCAGCCGCCATACTGGGCCGGCACCCGGCTCGGACGAAGTTTCACTTTCGGACGAGGCAATGCCGGGGGCGCGCGGGCCGCACGACGAGCGGATGAATGCGGCGATCAGGCCCGAATTTTCCCGCCAGTCCCGGCTTTTTCGCGGGGCCCGCGGGCGCCCGGCGGGCGGGCCATCGGCGGTGCCGGGGCTGCCAGCTTTTTGTCAGCTAGGCGAAATAAACCGACGTTGAACGAATTTGCCGGTCTGAGAGGGCCAAAATGGGCTGTCAGTTCACTGTCATTCGATTGTTCGATTCTTGCGGGAATCGGTATGCATCGGGCAGCGATTGGCTGCTATCCGTGCATAACTTACAAGAATCTGATATTTTTCGTGTAAGAATTCCTGGCGCTTTCCGCCGAAACCCTTGTCGTGTTCTGCCGCCGCAGCGCGCTTTGCGCCGGCGCTGCCTGCCCTTTCCAGCGGCCGGCGGGAGGGGGTTGCGCGGTCTCGGGCCAGGCATTTTCCGACTGCCACCCCTGGCTTCATGCTCTCGCGGCGCACGCCACGCCGAAGAGGGCCGGATCTTCCCCGGAGCGCCATGTCGCTGATTCTCATCCTCGCTCTGCCGTTCGTCGGCAGCCTGTGCGCCGCCTTGTTGCCGGCAAATGCCCGCAATGCGGAAGCCTGGCTCGCCGGTTTGACCGCGCTGGTCTGTACCCTCCTGGTCGCCAGCCTGTATCCCCAGATCGCGGCGGGGGAGGTGATACGCACCAATCTCGAATGGGCCCCGGCCCTGGGCCTGCAGTTCTCGCTGCGCATGGACGGCTACGCCTGGCTGTTCTCCCTCATCGTCTCGATGATGGCCACGCTGGTGGTGCTGTACGCCCGCTACTACATGTCGCCGGAAGACCCGGTGCCGCGCTTCTTCTCCTTCTTCCAGGCCTTCATGGCGGCGATGCTGGGCGTGGTGCTGTCGGGCAACCTGATCCAGCTGGTCATGTTCTGGGAGATGACCAGCCTGGCCTCCTTCATGCTGATCGCCTACTGGCATCACCGGCTCGACGCCCGCCGCGGCGCCCGCATGGCGCTCACGGTCACGGGCGCGGGCGGGCTGTGCCTGCTGGCCGGCGTGCTGATCCTCGGCCACATCGTGGGCAGCTACGACCTCGACGAGGTGCTGGCCGCGGGCGACCTGGTGCGCGCCGACCCCTGGTATCCGGCCGTGCTGGCGCTGGTGGCGCTGGGCGCCCTGACCAAGAGCGCGCAGTTCCCGTTCCAGTTCTGGCTGCCCAATGCCATGGCCGCGCCCACGCCGGTGTCGGCCTACCTGCATTCGGCCACCATGGTGAAGGCGGGCGTGTTCCTGCTGGCGCGCTTCTGGCCGGTCCTGGCGGGCACCGATGAATGGTTCTGGGTGATCGGCGGGGCGGGCGCCATCACGCTGGTGCTGGGCGCCTACGCCGCGATCTTCCAGCGCGACATGAAAGGGGTGCTGGCGTACTCCACCATCAGCCACCTGGGTCTGATCACGCTGCTGCTCGGCATGAACAGCACGCTGGGCCTGGTGGCGGCGATCTTCCACATGGTCAACCATGCCACCTTCAAGGCCTCGCTCTTCATGGCGGCCGGCATCGTGGACCACGAAACCGGCACGCGCGACATGACGCGGCTGTCGGGCCTGTACCGGGCGATGCCCATCACCGCCACGCTGGCGATGGTGGCGGCGGCCTCGATGGCGGGCGTGCCGCTGCTCAACGGCTTCATCTCCAAGGAGATGTTCTTCGCCGAAACCACCTTCATCAGCGGCGATCCGGCGCTGGAAATCGGCCTGCCGCTGCTGGCCACCGTGGCCGGCGCCTTCTCGGTGACCTACTCGCTGCGCTTCATCCTGCAGGTGTTCTTCGGCCCGCCGGCCCAGGACCTGCCGCGCGCGCCGCACGAGCCGCCGCGCTGGATGCTGTTCCCCAGCGCGCTGCTGGTGCTGATCTGCCTGGTCGTGGGCATCCTGCCGGGCATCACGCTCGGGCCCTTCCTCAACCTGGCGGCCGCCAGCATCCTCGGCAGCGACATGCCGGAGTACAGTCTGGCGCTGTGGCACGGCTTCAACCTGCCGCTGGCCATGAGCTTCGTCGCGCTGATGGTGGGCATCGCCTTCTATCTGGTGCTGCGTGCGCGCCAGCGCATCCACCCCGACAACGTGCCGTTCATCTACCGCTTCGACGGGCGCCGCAGCTTCGAGTACCTGATCGACGCCAGCTCGGTGCTGGCCAGCCGCGTGCTGCGCGTGGTGGCCTCGTCGCGCCTGCAGGTGCAGATGCTGGTGATCGTGATCGGCACGCTGCTGGTGGCCTGGCTGCCGCTGCGCGTGGGCGGCTGGCTCTCGGGCGACGGTCCGCGCACCCCCGCCGACCCGGCTTTCCTGATCCTGTGGCTGGTGGGCGGCGGCTGCGCGCTCGGCGCGGCCTATCAGGCCAAGTATCACCGCCTCGCCGCGCTCACGCTCTCGGGCGGCGCCGGTCTCATGACCTGCCTGACCTTCGTGTGGTTCTCCGCGCCCGACCTGGCGCTGACCCAGCTCGCGGTCGAAGTGGTCACCGTGGTGCTGCTGCTGCTCGGGCTGCGCTGGCTGCCGCGCCGGGTGCTGGGCGGCACCGACGACGACAAGCCCGATCTCAAGGCCCGTGCGCGCCGCCTGCGCGACCTGGCCGTGGCCGTGGCGGCGGGCGTGAGCCTGACCGGCATCACCTACGCCATGCTGACCCGGCCGGTGGGCGACACGATTTCGTCGTTCTTCCTGGAACAGGCCCTGCCCGAGGGCGGCGGCACCAACGTGGTCAACGTGATCCTGGTCGACTTCCGCGGCTTCGACACGCTGGGCGAGATCACGGTGCTGGGCATCGTGGCGCTCACCGTCTACGCGCTGCTGCGGCGGTTCCGCCCGGCGCAGGAGAGCAACGAGCTGCCGCGCCAGCAGCGCGAGCAGGATGGCGAGGCCGCGCTGGCCCCGCCCGACATCAAGACGCTGCTGCCCGAAGGCGCGATGCAGGTGCCGGCGGTGCTGGTGCGCATGCTGCTGCCGGTGGCGGTGCTGGTGTCGGTCTATCTGCTGCTGCGCGGCCACAACCTGCCGGGCGGCGGCTTCGTCGGCGGCCTGGTCATGGCCACCTCCATCATCCTGCAGTACATGGTGGGCGGGGTCTATTGGGTCGAGTCGCGCAGCCGCCTGAACCCGCAGCACTGGGTCGGCCTCGGCCTGTGCGCGGCCGGCCTGGCGGCGATGTCGTCGTGGTTCGCGATGCGGCCGTTCCTGTCGGCGCTGGCCTGGGACGTGCACGTGCCGCTGGTCGGCCACGTGCATCTGTCGAGCGTGCTGCTGTTCGACCTGGGCGTCTACATGCTGGTGGTGGGCGCGACCGTGCTGGTGCTGGTGGCGCTGGCGCACCAATCGTTGCGCGCGCAACGCAAGGCGGCCGTCGAGGCCGAGGAAGAGGCCAGGGCCCAGGAAGCGCAGTCGGCGCCGGCCCAGCCTGAAGGAGCTTGAACATGGAATGGATATACGCCCTGGCCATCGGCGTGCTGACCGGTTCCGGTGTGTGGCTGCTGCTGCGGCCGCGGACCTTCCAGGTCATCATGGGCCTGTCGCTGCTCTCGTATGCGGTCAACCTCTTCATCTTCAGCATGGGCCGGCTCACCGTGGGCCGCCCGCCCGTGCTCGAAAATGGCGTGCCGTCCGACCCCAGCCTGTACGCGGATCCGTTGCCGCAGGCGCTGGTGCTGACGGCCATCGTGATCGGTTTCGCAACGACCGCATTGTTTCTCGTGGTGCTGCTCGCCTCGCGCGGGCTGACGGGCACCGACCACGTCGACGGCCGGGAGCCTGAATCTTGATCGATTGGCAGCAACATCTTCCCATCTACCCCATCGCCGTGCCCCTGGTGGCCGGCGCGGCCATGCTGCTCATGGCCGACACGCGCCGGCGCGTGCGGGCCGGCATCGCCCTGGTCTCCACGCTGATCCAGCTCGGCACCGCGATCGCGCTGCTGGCGCTGGCGGGCGGCGCGCTCGACATCTGGCCGCAGGGCATCGGCGTCTACCTGCCGGGCGACTGGCCCGCGCCGTTCGGCATCGTGCTGGTGGTCGACCGCCTCGCCGCGGTGATGCTCACGCTCACCGCCGTGCTGGGCCTGGCCACGCTGCTGTATTCGCTGTCGCGCTGGGACCGCGCCGGGGTGCACTTCCATTCGCTGTTCCAGTTCCTGCTGATGGGCCTGAACGGCGCCTTCCTGACCGGCGACCTGTTCAACCTGTTCGTGTTCTTCGAGGTGCTGCTGGCCGCGTCCTACGGCCTGCTGCTGCACGGCTCGGGCGTGGCGCGCGTGAGCGCGGGCCTGCAGTACATCGCGGTCAACCTGGTGGCCTCGTTCCTGCTGCTGATCAGCATCGCGCTGATCTACGGCGTGACGGGCACGCTCAACATGGCCGACCTGGCCGTGCGCGCCGGCACGCTGGCCGGCAACGACCGCAGCATGTTCGAGGCGGGCTGCGCCATCCTGGGCGTCGCGTTCCTGGTGAAGGCGGGCGCCTGGCCGCTGAACTTCTGGCTGGTGCGCGGCTACGGCTCGGCGTGCGCGCCGGTGGCGGCGATGTTCTCCATCATGACCAAGGTCGGCATCTATTCGCTGCTGCGCATCGGCTCGCTGCTGCTGCCCAGCGGCGCGCCGTCGGCGTTCAGCCTGGACTGGATGTTCGCCGTGGGCCTGGCCACGCTGCTGTTCGGCGGCATCGGCCTGCTTTCCACCCAGGGCCTGGAGAAGCTGGCGGGCTATTGCGTGATCGTGTCGGCCGGCACGCTGCTGACCGCGCTGGGCATGCCCGGCGTGACGCTCACGGGCCCGGCGCTCTTCTACCTGATCAGCTCGGTGCTCGCCACGGGCGCGTTCTTCATGCTGATCGAGCTGATCGAGCGCACCCGCACCTTCGGCGCCAACGTGCTCGCGATCACGATGGACGTGTTCGACATCGAGGATCCCTCGTCGCCCAACCGCTCCGACGACGTGGTGGGGGTGGCGATCCCGGCCGCCATGGCCTTCCTCGGCCTGGCCTTCGTGTCGTGCACGCTGCTGGTCACCGGGCTGCCGCCGCTGTCGGGCTTCGTGGCCAAGTTCTCGCTGCTGTCGGCGGCCGTGACGGCGGCCGACTCGGCCAACGTGCCGTCGATGGACGCCTGGCTGCTGGTGGCCGCCGTGCTGCTGTCGGGCCTGTTCGGCCTGATGGCCCTGGCGCGCACCGGGATCCGGGTGTTCTGGGCCTCGGACGACCGCAGCACGCCGCGGCTGCGCGTGCTGGAGGCCGGCCCGGTGGCGGTGCTGATCCTGCTGTGCGTGGCGCTGGCCGCCGGCGCCGGCCCGATCTCGGCCTATCTCGACCAGGCCGCGCAATCGCTCGACCAGCCCACCGCGTACATCGATGCGGTGCTGTCCAAGATGCCGGTCCGCCCGCTCGAAGGAGGGAAGTGATGGCCAGTCCCTTCGTCAAAATGCTGCTGCCGCTGTGCATGTTCGTGCTGTGGCTGCTGCTCAACGAGTCGGCCTCGGCCGGCCAGATCATGCTCGGCCTGGCGCTGGCGCTGTGGCTGGGCTGGGCCTCCAGCCGCCTGCGGCCGCTGCGTGCGCGCCCGCGCCGCTTCTGGCTGCTGCCGGGCCTGTTCTGCAAGGTCGTGATCGACATCCTGAAATCGAACTGGGCCGTGGCCCGGCTGATCTGGGTGCCGCGCGCCGAAATGTCGCCCGGCTTCATCACCATTCCCCTCGACATGCGCGATCCGCACGGGCTCGCGTTCCTCGCCTGCATCCTGACCTACACGCCGGGCACGGTGCTGGTCGACATCGGCACCGAGGGCACCATGACCCTGCACGTGCTGGATCTGCAGAACGAGGCCGAGTGGGTCGACCTGGTGAAGAACCGCTACGAACGCACGCTCAAGGAGGTATTCGAATAATGGACGTCATACTGTATTGGTCCGCCTCGTTCGCGTTGCTGTGCTTCGCCGTGGGCATGGGCTGCGCCGCGGTGCGCACCGTGCGCGGCCCCACCGCGCAGGATCGCATTCTCGGCCTGGACGCCATGTATATCCAGGGCATGCTCATCATGCTGGTGTTCGGCATCCGTTCCGGCACCGGCGTGTATTTCGACATCGCGCTGCTGATCGCGCTGTTCGGCTTCGTCGGCTCCACGGCGCTGGCCAAGTTCCTGCTGCGCGGGGAGGTGATCGAACCATGATCGGCTCCGCAATCCCCTGGTGGATCGCCATTCCGGCCAGCCTGTTCCTCATCATGGGCGGGATCCTGGCCCTGACCGGTTCGGTCGGTCTGTTGCGATTCGGCCACTTCTACGCCCGCATCCACGCGCCCACGCTGGCCAACACCCTGGGCGCCTGCTTCGTGCTCGGCGCCTCGGCCCTGGTCTTTTCCTATCTGTCGTCGCGTGCCGTCTTCCACGAGGTGGTGATCGTCGTCCTGCTGATCCTGACCTCGCCCGTGACGGGCATGCTGCTGATGCGGGCCGCGGTCTACCGCAACCGCTCGGCCGAGGTCGGCCCCAACGAACCGCACCACGAGCCCTGACCGGCCGCCCGGGCCTTACCGTTGGACAGGGCTGTAACAATTCCGTCTACCGAGTCGGTCCGGATTTTCGTATCTTGAGCGGCAGGGGTCCCGCCGGCCCGTTCCGGCGCCGGCGCACCCCGGGATCGGTACTTGCTAAGGGCAAGCACCCCGCCAAGTGAGGAGGAAATCATGGAGCCGTTCTCGATGCGAAGTGCGATGTACACGATCCTGGGCACCACCGGCGGCGCGATCGCCCTGGGCCTGGCGTCCGCCTGGATGACCCTGCCGGCGCAGGCCGCCGACCCCAGCGCCAACAGCGCGCCGCGCCCCGCGCAAAGCGCCTACGACCGCGAAGTGGCCCGCTGCAACAGCGGCACCAGCGGCCAGGACAAGGCCACCTGCCTGCGTGAAGCCGGCGCCGCCCGCCAGGAATCCGGCCGCGGCCGCCTGAACGAACCCGCCTACGAAACCAACGCCACGCGCCGCTGCGACAGCCTGCCGGCCGGGCAGCGCCAGGACTGCGTGACGCAGATGAACGCGCCCACCTCCACGCAAGGCAGCGTGCAGGGCGGCGGCGTCATGCGCGAGACCGTGATCCCGGTGCCCGCCGCCACGCCCGGCACCCCGGCCACGCCGGTGCCGTCGCCCGCGGTGCCCGTGCCCGCGGCACCCGCGCCGGTGCGCTGAGGCGACCCGCCGCCGCATGGCGCGCGGGCGTGGGCCTTCGGGGACCCACCACGCCGGCACGCGATGCATCGGACGCGGCAGCACCCGGAGAGACATTCAGGCAAAATGATGCCTGGCCTGTTTCCCCGCGGCGCTGCCGCGTTTTTCCATGTCCGACGTCATCGCCCTGGTATTCGACTTCGACGACACGCTGGCTCCGGACAGCACCACCGGCTTTCTCGAGAGCATCGGCGTGGACACCACGTCGTTCTGGAAAGACGAAGTCGATCCGCTGCTCACGCAGGACGACTGGGATCCGGTGCCCGCCTATCTCTATCGCATGATCCAGCTCAGCCAGCGCGGCGAGCATGGCGCCATCACGCGCGAGCGTCTGCAGGCGTGGGGCAGCCGGCTGCCGCTGCATGCGGGCGTGCCGACGCTGTTCGAGCGCCTGCGCGCGGCCGTGCGGGCGAGCCATCCGCGCGTGCAGCTCGAGTTCTACCTGATCTCCAGCGGCATCGGCGACGTGGTGCGATCCACGCCCATCGCCGCCGCGTTCACCGACATCTGGGCCTCCGAGTTCGTCTACGGCGAAGACGGCGGCATCGCGTTTCCGCGCCGCATCGTCAGCTTCACCGACAAGACCCGCTACCTGTTCCACATCCAGAAGGGCCTGGTCGGTCCGGAGTTCCGCAACAAGCCCTTCGAGGTCAACCGCAAGGTGCCGCAGGAACGCCTGCGCGTGCCGTTCGACCAGATGGTGTTCGTCGGCGACGGCTACACCGACATCCCGTGTTTCTCGCTGATCAAGCGCGCCAATGGCTATGCCTTCGGCGTGTGGGATCCCAAGCATCGCGACAAGCGCAGCCGGGCCTGGGGCTTCGTGGAGCAGGGCCGCGTGTCCAACCTGAACTACGCGCGCTACGAAGAGGAAGCCGAGCTCTATCAGCTGCTCGAAGCCGCCTTGATCGGCCTGGCCGGCAATCTTTCGCTCAAGTCGAGGGCCTACGGTGGCTGAGTCCGGCCTGATCGCCGACCCGGCCTGCGCCGCGCAGACGCCGGCCGACGCCGCCGCCCAGGCCGAGGCCGACGCCGGCTTCATGGCGCAGGCGCTCGCGCTGGCGCAGGAAGCCGCGCTGCTGGGCGAGGTGCCGGTGGGGGCGCTCGTCGTGGGCGCCGACGGCGCGGTGCTGGGCCGCGGCTTCAACCGCACCATCATCGATCACGATCCCACCGCGCACGCCGAGGTGGTGGCGCTGCGCGCCGCCGCCGCGCAGTTGCGCAACTACCGGCTGCCCGGCCTCACGCTGTATGTCACGCTCGAGCCCTGCGTGATGTGCATCGGCGCCATGCTGCATGCCCGCCTCGCGCGCATCGTGTATGGTGCGCACGACCCCAAGACCGGCGCCTGCGGCAGCGTGCTCGACGTGGGCGCGGTCGCCCAACTGAATCATCACACCTCCATCACCGGCGGTGTGCTGGCCGAACCGTGCGGCGAACTGCTGCGCGACTTCTTCCGCCAGCGCCGCCAGAAAGTTTCCCGGGAATCCCGCGCATGACGCAGAAGACCAAGCGCGCCGCCAAGGCGGCGCCGGCCCACGACCAGGCCCACGACCACGATCATGACCATCATGGCCACGATCACGATTGCGGCCCGCAGTGCACGCACACCCACGCAGCGCCCGGCGGCATCTATCTCGTGTCACCTTCGTCGGCGGTGCGTGACGCCGCCGAGCTCGAGCGCGCGCGCGAACGCCTGGCCGCCGAGGGCTACAAGACCACCGTCGACCGCGCCGCGCTGGCCCAGCACCAGCGCTTCGCCGGCACCGACAAGCAGCGCCTGGCTGGCCTCGAACGTGCGATCAAGCAGAAGCATCCCATCGTGATGGTCACGCGCGGCGGCTACGGCCTGTCGCGCCTGCTGCCCGCGATCGACTGGAAGGCCATGGCCGACAGCGGCAAGCGCTTCGTCGGCATGAGCGATTTCACCGCCTTCAACCTGGCCCTGCTGGCGCAGACCGGCGCCGAGAGCTACACCGGCGTCACCGCCGTGCGCGACTACGGCCTGAAGAAGACCGACGAGCTCACGCTCGCGCTGTTCGGCGAACTGATGCGCGGCGAGCTCGAGATCCTCAGCTTCGAGACGCGCGACGCCGATCCGGTCGATGCGCGCGGCGTGCTGTGGGGCGGCAACCTGGCGATGGTCACGGCGCTGCTGGGCACGCCCTACCTGCCGCGCGTGCGCGGCGGCATCCTGTTCCTCGAAGACGTGGCCGAGCATCCGTATCGCGTCGAACGCATGCTGATCCAGCTGCACCAGGCCGGCATCCTGGCGCGCCAGAAGGCCATCGTGCTGGGCCACTTCAGCGACTACAAGCTGGCGCCGCACGACCAGGGCTACGACCTGCCGGAGGTGGTGAAGTGGCTGCGGCGCGAGGTCAAGGTGCCGGTCATCACGGGCCTGCCGTATGGCCACGTCGACACCAAGGCCACGCTGCCCATCGGCCGCAAGGTCGGCATCGCGACCGAGCGCGGCCTTGCGCACCTGGTGCTCGACGAACACCACCACTGATGCGACTCGGGCCGGGCCCGCGCGCAATCAGTCTTCAGGCGGCGCCCACGACGGGCGCCGTTTTTCCAGGAACGCCGCCATGCCTTCGCGGCCGTCGTCGCTGGCGCGTTGCTGTGCGATGCGCGCGGCGGTGTCTTCGAGCAGCGCGCCGTCGATGGGCTGGCCGGCCACGTCGCGGATCAGGGCCTTGGTGTGGGCCAGCGCGTCGGGCGAGCCCAGCCGCAGCTGCGCCAGCAGATGGCCGATGCGCTCGTCGAGCTGGTCTTCATCGCACCAGTCGTGCAGCAGCCCGATGCGGCGCGCCGTCTCGGCGTCGAACACTTCGGCGGTGAGGAAGTAGCGGCTGGCCGCGCGCGCGCCGATGGCGCGCAGCACATACGGCGAGATCATGGCGGGGATCAGCCCGAGCCGTACCTCGCTGAGCGCGAAGCGCGCCGCGGGCGTGGCGATCGCGATGTCGCAGGCGGCCGCCAGGCCCATGCCGCCCGCCATGCAGGGCCCGTGGATGCGGGCCAGCGTGGGCTTGGGACAGCCGGCGATGGTCTGCAGCAGCGTGGCCAGCGTGAGCGCGTCGTCGCGGTTGTCGGCATCGCTGGCGGCGGCGCTGGCACGCATCCAGTTGAGGTCGGCGCCGGCGCAGAAGGCCTTGCCGCGCCCGCCCAGCACGATGGCGCGCACGGCGCCGTCCTGGGCCAGGTCCATGAAGGTTTCGGTGAGCTCGGCGATCAGGCGCGGATCGAGCGCATTGCGCAGCTCGGGGCGATTGAGCCAGACGCGCGCGGTGTCGTCGCGGTACTCGACTTCCAGGGTCTGCAGCATGGGGGGCCTCCGTCGGGCGATCTCCCTGCCGTTTTACCACCCTCGCGCGGAATCAGCGGCGCTCGAGTGCAAGCTTGACACCGAAGGCAATGAACACGCCGCCGGTGAGCCGGTCGAGGCCGCGCGCCACGGCGGGGCGCGCCAGCCAGCGCGCCAGCGGCCGGGTGGCCGCCACCAGCAGCACGAACCACAGCACGCCCATCGCCGCGTGCAGCAGGGCCAGCAGCAGGCTGAACCGCAGCACGTCGGCGCCTTGCGGGATGAATTGCGGCAGGAAGGTGATGTAGAACACGCCCACCTTGGGGTTGAGCACGTTGGTCAGGCAGCCGCGCAAGAACCAGCCCAATGCGCTGGTGTCGCTGGCACGGGCGGCCTGCATCGGCGCGGCGTCGGGGGCGGCGGGCAGGGCGCCGCGGCTGCGCCAGAGCATGCGCACGCCGAGGTAGCAGAGGTAGGCGGCGGCCGCGATGCGCAGCGTGTCGTAGGCCACCGTGGACAGCGCCAACAGCGAGCCCAGGCCGAAGGCGGCCGCGGCGCCCCACACCAGGCAGCCGGCGCAGATGCCCAGGCCCGCCATCAGCGCGCGGCGCGCGCCTTCGACCGCGCTGGTGCGCAGCACCAGGGCCGTGTCCAGGCCGGGCGTGAGGGTGAGGATGCCGGCGGCGATGGCAAAGGCGACGAGGGCGGTGGTGGCGGTCATGGGCGCGGATCGGAGGGCAAGGGGCCGGCACGGCCCTGGCGGCAGTGTAACGCCGCCGCCCGCGTTACACTGCGCCCCTGTTTCGTCATCCGCGGAAGTTCTGTCCCATGGCCCTGCGCGCCACCATCTACAAGGCCGACCTGCACGTCGCCGACACCGATCGCAATTACTACGGCAGCCATTCGCTCACCATCGCCCGCCATCCCTCCGAGACCGACGAGCGCATGATGGTGCGGCTGGTCGCGTTTGCGCTGAATGCGCACGAGGAACTGGGCTTCACCAAGGGCCTGAGCGACACCGACGAACCGGATCTGTGGCGCAAGGACCTGACCGGCGCCATCGAGCAATGGATCGAGGTCGGCCAGCCCGAAGAGCGCCGCGTGCTGCGCGCCTGCGGCCGCGCCGAGGACGTGGTGGTGTATTGCTACGGCGGCCACGCCTCGAAGATCTGGTGGGACGGGATCCGCAACAAGGTCGATCGCGCCCGCAACCTGCGCATCGTCAACCTGCCGGACCACCAGGCCAAGGCGCTCGCCGGCCTGACCCAGCGCAGCATGCAGCTGCACGCCAACATCACCGACGGCATCGTGTATCTGTCGGGCGACCTGGGCCAGGTCACGGTCGAGCCCGAAACCTGGCGCTGACGCGCACCCGTCCGGCGCGCTTCAGCCGCGCCGGATCACGTGCTTCTTGAGCGGCGGCATCGCGTTGCCGGTCGCCGCCACCGGCCAGAAGCCGGGCAGGAAGCACTCGGCCACCAGCAAGGGCTGGCCCATGCGCCAGAACACGGAACGGCGCGCCCACAGTTGCTGTGCGGCGTGCGCGCCATGCTCGGGCGCGAGCCAGCCGGCGATGGCGCGAAAGAACGGCACCGGCGGCGCCAGGCGGCGCACCGCGAACGGCGAGCGGGTGACCGTGCGGTCGTGATAAAGCATGTCGGCCAGCGGCCGGGTCGAGAGCCGGCGCATGCCCTGCCAGGCGCCGTGCGATGCGGCCAGCGGCGCGAGGCTGCGCGCCGGCACGCTGTCCACGCCATTCACCGACATCAGCACCTCGCGCACCCACACCGGCGTGCCGGGCGCGATGTGCATGGCGCGCGCCTCGTCGGGGCGCGCCCCTTCGGCGTATTCGCCGGTCACGCGCAGCCTGACCTGGCCGACCTGGCGCAGGCCGGCGGTGAGGGCGCCGGGACGCGTCAACCAGTGGCGCATCAGGGCGTCGCAGACGGGGGGGCAGTCGGCCAGCCAGCCCGGGGCCAGCGGCGGGGAGTTGTGCAGCGGAAGCGTCATGGCTGCGTATTATGGACCAAACCGGCGGTCGGCCGGCCCGGCCCGCCACGCAGGCGGATCGCGCTGGCGTTGGCGGGCGCTGCGTGGCGTCGGGCCCCGCGCTTACAATAGCGGCCATGGAAAAAGTACGTATCTCCAAGCTCATGTCCGAGCAAGGACTCTGTTCGCGCCGCGAGGCCGACAGCTATATCGAACGCGGCTGGGTGCGGGTCGACGGCGTGGTCGTCTCCGAACTCGGCGCCAAGGCCTATCCCGACCAGACCATCACGCTGGAGCGTGCCGCGCACGCCCAGCAGACCGCCCGCGTCACGATCCTGCTGAACAAGCCGGTCGGTTATGTGTCGGGCCAGGCCGAAGACGGCTACACCCCGGCCGTGGCGCTGATCGACGCGCGCAGCCAGTGGCAGGGCGACCGCACCGTGCATCGCTTCGACCGCTCGCAGCTGCGCGGACTGGCCGTGGCCGGCCGGCTCGACATCGATTCGCAGGGCCTGCTGGTGCTCACGCAGGACGGCCGCGTGGCCAAGCAGCTGATCGGCGAGGATTCGGCGGTCGACAAGGAATACCTGGTGCGGGTGCAGGGCCGCCTGAGCCCCAACGGCCTGGCGCTGCTCAACCACGGCCTCTCGCTCGACGGCAAGGCGCTGCGCCCGGCGCAGGTGCAATGGCAGAACGAGGACCAGCTGCGTTTCGTGCTGCGCGAAGGCAAGAAGCGCCAGATCCGCCGCATGTGCGAGCTGGTGGGGCTGCGCGTGGTGGGCCTGAAGCGGGTGCGCATCGGCCGCATCAACCTGGCCGACCTGCCGCTGGGGCAGTGGCGCTACCTGCGCGCCGACGAACGCTTCTGACGCGCCCCGGAAGCGATGACGCGCCCGGAATAGTCATTTCAATCGATTACGGCGTCCCGGTCAGGGGAAGAAGCTGGCGCTATCCTTCGCCAGCGGGCCGAGGCGCAGGCGCTCCATCAGGAATTCGATGAAGATCCGGGTCTTGGCCGGCAGCAGCCGCGTGTCGGTCACGGCATAGACCGGGAAGGGCCCGGCGTGCCAGTCGGGCAGGATGCGCTTGATCTGGCTCGAATCCAGGTCGGCCTGCACCGCCTGCACCGGCGCCAGGATGGCGATGCCGGCACCCAGGTTGGTCAGGCTGCGCAGCATCGAAATGCTGTTGACCGAATAGCGGTGGCCCGGCGTGATCTCGATGTGGCGCTCGCCGTTGTGCAGCGGCCAGCGCGTCACCCGGCCGCCGCGGCCGGCGCGGAATTCGAGGCATTCGTGCCGGGTCAGGTCGCTCGGGTGCTGCGGCTCGCCGTGGCGCGCGAGGTAGTCGGGCGAGGCATACAGATAGGCCGGCAGCATGCCGAGCGGGCGCGCGATCTGGTTCGAATCGGGCAGCTCGCCGATCTCGACCGACACATCGCAGGTCTGGAACACCCGCGTGGCGTGCTCGGGGCTGGCCTGGTCCAGATAGAACGTGACCTCCGGGTACTTGCGCGAAAACGCCACGAAGGCCTCGGCCATGAAGTCGGTGCCGAAGTCGGCCGGCATGTTCACGCGCAGCGGGCCCGAGGGCGTCTCGACGAGATTCTGCAGTTCTTCGTGCACCACCTGCGCCTCGGCGACGATGCGCTCGCAGCGTTCGAAGTAGAGCTGGCCGGCCGCGGTCAGCTCGACCTTGCGGGTGGTGCGGGCCAGCAGCTGCAGGCCGACCGAGCGTTCCAGCTCGGCCACCTGGCGCGACAGCGTGGACTTGGGGATGCCCAGGTTTTCGGCGGCGCGGCTGAAGTTGCGGGTCTTGGCGACCTCGACGAACAGCTCCATGCCCTGCAATCGATTGTTCATGTTTTCAGGATTTTGGCGGCACGCGAATGCAAGGATTGCATTATTGTGGCCGACGGCGCGGATTATTGTCCCATATTTGGAATGATGTTTTCGCTAAGGCGCACTTTGTTTCCCGGGCGGGATAACGGACAATGTCTCGTTTTGCAATGCAGCAAAGATGTCCGTCTCACTGCCCGTCGAGCCCCGGGTGGGGGCACTTTGTGGATTCGGGAAAGCACGGAATGAAAAAGAACAAACTGGTCCGGCAGGGCGCCTTGGCGCTGTCGGCAACCGCTCTGGTCCTGGCACTCGCTGCCTGCGGCAAGCAGGATGCGCCTCCGGCGGCCGGCAAGCCGCAGGTCAGCGTCGTCACCCTCAAGACCCAGCCGGTCTCGCTTACCACCGAATTGCCGGGCCGCACGTCGGCCTTCCGCAATGCCGAGGTGCGCCCGCAGGTGAACGGCATCGTCCAGAAGCGCCTGTTCACCGAAGGCGGCGAAGTCCGCGCCGGTCAGCAGCTCTATCAGATCGATCCCTCGCTCTACCAGGCCGAGTTCGACAGCCGCAAGGCCGCGCTCGCGCGCGCCGAGGCCACGCTGCGTACCGCCAATCTGCTGGCCCAGCGCTACAAGCCGCTGGCCGAGACGCGCGCCGTCAGCCGCCAGACCTACGACGACGCCGTGGCAGCGCGCGACCAGGCCAACGCCGACGTGCTGTCGGCCAAGGCCGCGCTCGAAACCGCGCGCATCAACCTGGTCTACACCAAGGTGCTGTCGCCGATCGACGGCATCATCGGCCGCTCGGCCGTGACCGAAGGCGCGCTCGTCACCGCCAACCAGACCAACGCCATCGCGCAGGTCCAGCAGATCGACCCGATCTACGTCGACGTGACGCAGTCCAGCGTGCAGTTGCTGCGCCTGAAGAATGCGCTGGCCAGCGGCCAGCTGCAGCAGGGCGGCACCGACCAGGAAGCGCGCGTGACCCTCACGCTCGAGGACGGCACGCAATACGACCAGCCCGGCAAGCTGCAATTCTCCGAGGTGACCGTGGATCCGGGCACCGGCTCGGTCACCATCCGCGCCGAATTCCCCAACCCCAAGCGTCAGCTGCTGCCCGGGATGTTCGTGCGGGCGCGCCTGGCGCAGGGCGTGGCCAGCGAAGGCCTGCTGGTGCCGCAGCGCGGCGTCACGCGCAGCCAGCGCGGCATCCCGACCGCCCTGGTGGTCAATGCCGAGAACAAGGTCGAGCTGCGCGAACTCGTGGCCGACCGCGCCATCGGCGACCAATGGCTCATCACCAAGGGCCTGCAGGCCGGTGACCGCGTCATCGTGGAAGGGCTGCAGTCGGTTCGGCCGGGCGCGGAAGTGACCGTGGCCGAGGCCAAGCCCGCCGGCGCCGCCGCGCAACCCCAGCCGGCAGCGCAGAGCAACGCGCAGGCTAAGTAAGGAATCCTGGCATGGCAAAGTTTTTTATCGACAGGCCGGTATTCGCCTGGGTGATCGCCATCGTGCTGATGCTGGCCGGTGCGCTGTCCATCCTGAACCTGCCGGTGGCTCAGTACCCGAACATCGCGCCGCCCTCGATCGCCATCAACGTGACCTACCCGGGCGCCTCCGCGCAGACGGTGCAGGACACGGTGGTGCAGGTGATCGAGCAGCAGATGAACGGCATCGACAACCTGCAATACATCTCCTCGGAGTCCAACTCCGACGGCAGCATGAGCATCACGCTGACCTTCGCCCAGGGCACCAATCCCGACACGGCACAGGTGCAGGTGCAGAACAAGCTGTCGGTGGCGCAGCCGCTGCTGCCGCAGGAAGTGCAGCAGCAGGGCATCCGCGTCACCAAGGCCACCAAGAACTTCCTGATCGTGGCCGGCTTCGTGTCGACCGACGGCTCGATGGACAAGTCCGACCTGGCCGACTACGTGGCCTCGTACGTGCAGGATCCCATCAGCCGGACCAAGGGCGTGGGTGACTTCCAGCTGTTCGGCGCCTCGTACGCGATGCGCATCTGGCTCGACCCGGCCAAGCTGATCAACTTCAGCCTGACCGCCTCCGACGTCACGAACGCGATCAAAGAGCAGAACGTGCAGGTGTCGTCGGGTCAGCTCGGCGGCCTGCCGGCCGTGCGCGGCCAGCAGCTCAACGCCACCGTCATCGGGCCGTCGCGCCTGCAGACGCCGGAAGACTTCGGCCGCATCCTGCTCAAGGTCAACGCCGACGGCTCGCAGGTGCGCCTGCGCGACGTGTCGCGCATCGAGCTGGGCGCCCAGACCTACGCGATCGACAGCTACTTCAACGGCAAGCCCGCCTCGGGCCTGGCGATCAAGCTGGCGGCCGGCGCCAACGCGCTGGACACGGCGCAGGGCGTGCGCGACACCATCAACAGCCTCAAGCCGTTCTTCCCGCCGGGCATGGAAGTGGTGTATCCGTACGACACCACGCCGTTCGTGAGCCTGTCGATCGAGAGCGTGGTGCACACGCTGTTCGAGGCGGTGCTGCTGGTGTTCCTGGTGATGTACCTGTTCCTGCAGAACGTTCGCGCCACGCTGATTCCCACCCTGGCGGTGCCGGTGGTGCTGCTCGGCACCTTCGGCGTGCTGGCCGCGTTCGGCTACTCGATCAACACGCTCACCATGTTCGGCATGGTGCTGGCCATCGGCCTGCTGGTCGACGATGCCATCGTGGTGGTGGAGAACGTCGAGCGCGTGATGGCCGAGGAGGGGCTCAGTCCCAAGCAGGCCACACGCAAGTCGATGGGGCAGATCACCGGCGCGCTGATCGGCATCGCCATGGTGCTGTCGGCGGTGTTCGTGCCGATGGCCTTCTTCGGCGGCTCCACCGGCGTGATCTATCGCCAGTTCTCGATCACCATCGTGTCGTCGATGGTGCTGTCGGTGATCGTGGCCATCGTGTTCACGCCGGCGCTGTGCGCCACCATCCTCAAGCCCATCCCCAAGGGCCATCACGGCACCAAGAAGGGCTTCTTCGGCTGGTTCAACCGCACCTTCGACCGCTCCAGCGACGGCTACGCCAACTCGGTGTCGCGCAGCATGAATCGCGGCAAGCGCATGATGGTGATCTATCTCGCGCTGGTGCTGGCCGCCGGCTGGATGTTCACCCGCATCCCGACCGCGTTCCTGCCCGATGAAGACCAGGGCATCCTGTTCGCGCAGGTGCAGGCGCCGGCCGGTGCCACCGCCGAGCGCACCAAGGAAAGCATCGACGAGGCCGTGAAGTACCTGCTCGAAAACGAAAAGGACTCGGTGGCCTCCGTGTTCGCCGTGGCCGGCTTCTCCTTCGGGGGCCGGGGCCAGAACGCCGCCATCCTGTTCGTGAAGCTGCGCGACTGGAACGAGCGCAAGGGCGCCGAACACCGCGCCGGCGCCGTGGCGCAGCGTGCCAACGGCTTCTTCGCGAAGAACATCCATGATGCGCAGGTCGCCGTGTTCACGCCGCCCTCGGTGATGGAACTGGGCAACGCGTCGGGCTTCGACTTCCAGCTGGTCGACCGTGCCGGCCTGGGTCACGAGAAGCTGCTGGCCGCGCGCAACCAGTTGCTCGGCGAGGCGCGCAAGAGCCCGGTGCTGATGGCCGTGCGTCCCAACGGCATCGAAGACGCGCCGCAGTACGAGCTCGACATCGACCGCGAGAAGGCGCGCGCGCTGGGCGTGTCGATCGCCGACATCAACAGCACGCTGGCGACCGCCTGGGGTTCCTCCTACGTCAACGACTTCATCGACCGCGGCCGCGTGAAGAAGGTGTTCGTGCAGGGCGACGCCTCGTCGCGCATGCTGCCCGAAGACCTCGACAAGTGGTACGTGCGCAATGGCGATGGCGACATGGTGCCGTTCTCGGCCTTCTCGTCGGCCAAGTGGACCTACGGCCCGCAGAAGCTCAACCGCTACAACGGCGTGCCCTCGTTCAACATCCAGGGCGCGCCCGCGCCGGGCTACAGCTCGGGCGACGCGATGGCCGAGATGGAACGCATCGCCAATGCGCTGCCCACCGGCATCGGCTACGACTGGACCGGCCTGTCGTTCGAGGAACGGCTGTCGGGCGCGCAGGCGCCGGCGCTCTACGCGATCTCGCTGATCGTGGTGTTCCTGTGCCTGGCCGCGCTCTATGAGAGCTGGAGCATCCCGACCGCGGTGATGCTGGTGGTGCCGCTCGGCGTGCTGGGCGCGCTGGCGGCCACGCTGGGCCGCGGGCTGTCCAACGACGTGTTCTTCCAGGTGGGCCTGCTCACCACCATCGGGCTGGCGGCCAAGAACGCCATCCTGATCGTGGAGTTCGCCAAGGAGCACTACGAGTCCGGCGCCAGCCTGGTCGAGGCGGCCGTGCACGCCGCGCGCCAGCGTCTGCGCCCCATCCTCATGACCTCGCTCGCCTTCATCCTGGGCGTGGTGCCGCTGGCGATTTCCTCCGGCGCGGGCTCGGGTGGCCAGAACGCAATCGGGACCGGCGTGATCGGCGGCATGCTGTCGGGCACCTTCCTCGCCATCTTCTTCGTTCCGGTCTTCTTCGTGATCGTCCTGCGCCTGTTCAAGGTGCGCCGCCTCTCCGAGCTGCGCGCCGACGAAGCGGCCCATGACGCCGCGCTGGCGGCCGACTCGGATGCCTCGCATGGAGGCAAGCCGCAATGACCCTGACTCGATCCCTTCTGTCGCTGACCCTCGCGGCGGCCCTCGCGGGCTGCTCGCTGGCCCCGACCTATGAACGTCCCGACGCGCCCATCGGCGCGGCCTATCCGACCGGCCCGGCCTATGGCCAGCCCAGCGATCCGCTCGCGCAGTCGGCGGCCGACCTGGGATGGCGCGATTTCTTCAACGATCCGCTGCTGCAGCGGGTGCTCGAACTCACGCTGGCCAACAACCGCGATCTGCGCGTCGCCGCGCTAAACGTCGAAGTGGCGCGCGCGCAGTACCGCATCCAGCGCGCCGACTTCCTGCCCGGCGTGGGCGTGGGCGGCACCGGCACGATCCAGCGCACGCCCGGCTCGCTCACGCAGACCGGCCAGTCGACGATCTCCCGCACCTACCAGGTGGGCGCGTCGATCTCGTCGTGGGAGCTGGACCTGTTCGGCCGCATCCGCAGCCTGACCGACCAGGCGCTGGAAACCTATCTGGCGCAGGACGAGACGCGCACGGCGACCCAGCTTTCGCTGATCGCCGAAACCGCCACGGCCTACTTCACGCTGCGCGCCGACCAGGAGCTGCTGAGCCTGACGCGCGACACGCTCAAGGCCCAGCAGGACTCCTATGACCTGACCAAACAGAGCTACGACGGCGGCGTTGCCACCGAGCTCGACCTGAGCCAGGCCGAGGTGTCGCTGCGCACCGCCGAACGCAATCTGTCGCAGTACACGCGCCAGGCCGCGCAGGACCTCAACGCGCTGGTGCTGCTGATGGGCCAGCCCCTGACACCCGACCTGCAGGCGCAGCTCGAGGCCGCCAAGACCTTGCCCGACCGCGTGCTGATCGCCGACCTGCCGGCCGGCGTGCCGTCGGACCTGATCGAACGGCGCCCGGACATCCGCGCCGCCGAGCACACGCTGCGCGGCGCCAACGCCAACATCGGCGCGGCGCGCGCGGCGTTCTTCCCGACCATCTCGCTCACCGGCTCGGCTGGCACCGCCAGCAACAGCCTGGGCGGCCTGTTCGACGCCGGCAGCGGCGCCTGGAGCTTCGCGCCGACCATCTCGGTGCCGATCTTCGCCGGCGGCTCGCTGGTCGCCGCGCTGGACGTGTCGAAGGTGCGCAAGCGCATCGAGATCGCGCAGTACGAAAAGGCGATCCAGACGGGCTTTCGCGAGGTGGCCGACGGCCTGGCCGGACGCACCACGCTCGAGGACCAGATCCGCGCGCAGGGGCTGCTGGTCGACGCCAGCCAGCGGGCCTACACGCTGTCGGAGCAGCGCTTCCGCGAGGGCATCGACAACTACCTGAGCGTGCTGGACTCGCAGCGGTCGCTGTACGCGGCGCAGCAGACGATGGTCGAGACGCGCCTGGCCCGCCTGACCAACCTGGTCAATCTGTACAAGGCCCTGGGCGGCGGCTGGACCGAGCAGACGGTGGCGCCGCAGGCGGCGGCCAATCCCGGCTGATCGGGCTCGCCTGCCGGCAAAGAGAAAGCCCCGCATGCGGGGCTTTCTTTTTGGGTGCGTGGCGCGCGCGATTCAGCGAGGCTCGCGCGGCGCGATCCAGAAGCGCGCGATCACGATCAGCAGCCAGGCGAGGGCGAACCACGAGCCCCAGTGCCAGACGCCGGTGCCCAGCAGGGCCGCCAGCAGGCCGAACACGCTCAGCAGGCCGAGGAAGATGGGCATGCCCCAGACGAACATGAAACGGTTGCGCGGGGTCATGCCGGGGTCCTTTGCGGCTCGGCCGCCTGTTGATGCCTGCGTACCAGCTCGGCCACGCGGGCGTCGGTCGCCTTGCGGCGCGCCAGCCAGAGGTAGAGGCCGCTGCCCAGCACCACGATGGTGATGAGGTCGAGCAGGGCCCAGATGATCTTGAGCGGCATGCCGCCGTAATCGCCGAAATGCAGCGGGCGCGACAGCTCCAGCGCGGTCAGGTACCACGGCATGGGCGCGACCTTGACCAGGTCGCCGCTCACGGCGTCGATCAGCACGGGGGTGTTCATCTTGGAGGTGAGCGGCGTGTCGCCGCGCAGCCAGACGATGAAGTGATGCGGGCTGCCGAAGGCATTGCCGGGGAAGGTGATGGTGGTGAGCTTGCTGCCCGGCACGGCGGCCAGCGCGGTCTCGGCCACGCGCTGCGGCGCGGCCACCTCGCGCGCCACCGGCTTGCCCTGGAACGGCGCCACCAGCGCGCTCAGCTCGTTGGCCTGCCACATGCGGAACAGCGGCGTCGACAGCTCGTTGATGACGCCGGTGAAGCCCACCACGAAGGCCCAGACCAGCGTCACGATGCCGAGCAGGTTGTGCAGGTCGAGCCACTTCAGGCGGGTCGAGCGCGAGGCGCGCACGGTGCCGAAGTCGAGCTTCTTCATGAACGGACCGTAGAGCACCACGCCGGAGACGATGGCCACGCAGAACAGCAGGCCCATGAAGCCGAGGAAGAGCTCGCCGGGCAGGCCCGCGAACAGGTCCACGTGCAGCGCCAGCATGATGCCCATGAACGAAAACTTGTCTTCCGAGTAGAGCGGGCCGTCGTGCAGCACCTCGGCGGTGCGCGTGTCGACCCGCACGGCGTGGCCCCGGGCCACGCCTTCGCCCGGCTGCGGCGTCAGGCCGACATAGGCTTGCGGCTCCTCGGCATCGAGAAACAGATAGTCGACGTATTCGTCGGGATAGAGCGCACGGGCGCTGGCGGCCACCTTGTCGAGGCTCGCGAGCGGCGTGTCGGCCGGCATCTCGACGATGGGCTTGCCCTCGTCGAGGAGGTGCTCGATCTCGTGGTGGAAGATCAGCGGCAGGCCGGTCAGGCAGATGATGAGGAGGAACAGGGTACAGACGAGGCTGGTCCATTTGTGGATCAGATACCAGGTCTTGATGCGGGAAGCTTTCGTCATGGAGCGCGAGCGGGCCGAAGGCGTGATTGGGCCGGGAATAATAGTTATTCTCAGAATTCTAGTGTATCCGCGGCGTGGCCACATCATTGGCCTGCATTCGTCCGACGCGTTACCATGGGGACGGAGCGTTGAGCCGCGATTCTGTGGCGCGCGCGCCGCAGCATGCCCGGTGGCCCCCTCGGCCGCCCGAAGATCGATCATGTCCGAAATCCCGTCGTCCGCCGCAGATTCCCCGCCCGTGCTGTTGCGCGTGCCGCCCAATGAGGCGGGGCGTGATTTCGCCGTGGGCGACATCCACGGCCACTATTCGCGCCTGCGCGCCGCGCTCGAGCGGATCGGCTTCGACCCGGCGCGCGACCGCCTGTTTTCGGTGGGCGACCTGGTCGACCGCGGTCCGGAAAACGAAGACTCCGAACACTGGCTGCGCGAACCCTGGTTTTTCGCGGTGCAGGGCAATCACGAGGATTACGCGATCCGCCATGTGCGCACCGGCCGGGTCGACGTCGGCAACTGGCGCACCTACGGCGGCGGCTGGTTTCTCGACCTGCCGCCCGAGCGGCAACGCGAGCTGGCCGACTGCTATGCGCGGCTGCCGGTGGTGATCGAGGTGCCCACGCCGCAAGGCATCGTGGGGCTGCTGCACGCCGACAGCCCGGTGCGCAACTGGGACAACCTGGCCGACCGGCTGGCCCACCGTGCCAAGCCCGCGCGGGCCACCTGCCAGTGGTCGCGCGAGCGCCTGCGCCTGCGCGACTGCAGCGGCGTGGCGGGCGTGCGCGCGGTGGTGGCCGGCCACACGCCGGTCGATGAGCCGCTGGCCCTGGGCAACGTCTATCACATCGACACCGAGGGCTGGCAGCCGCACGGTTACTTCACGCTGCTCGACCTGCACACGCTCGCGGCCTGGCCGCGTGCCGTGGTGCACGGCTCGCCCGCGTGAGGGCAGGCGTAGGCAGGGCCCCACGAAAAAGCCCGCTGCGAGCAGCGGGCTTTTTTGCGTAGGGACGACGGCCGGTCAGAGCGGCCGGGCCTCGACCGATCCCACGCCGCTGACCGGGCTGGACGCCGCGGTGCCAAGTGGGCGCGAGCCGTCGTCGTTGCCGGGCGTGGCGACCGCGGGGCGCGCCTGGGCGCCGGCATCCGCGTGCGGCACCGGGATGGCCGGGAAGGCCGACGGCGCGGCGCCGTTGGGCGAGGTGCCGGTGCCGGGCACGTTCATGGGCTGCGGCGGCTGGCCGGGTTGCCCGGGTTGCGGCGCGGGCTGGCCGGGCAGCGGATTGACCCGGGTCGGCGCGCCGTCGCTCGGACGCACGTTGTTGAGGAAGTCCGACAGCTCGTCGCCGGTCGACAGATCCAGTGCCGCCACGGCCTGGCCCGGCGGGAATTCGCTGAAGTAGTAGTCGCCGTTGGCCGCGATCAGGCCTTGCGGGCGCGGCGGCGGCTGCGTCTGCGGCTTGTCTTTCAGGTAGGGCTGGGCGAAGTCGAGCCAGGTCGAGAGCGCCAGGCCGCTGCCGAATTCGTTGTTGCCCAGCGGCCGGGGGCGGTCGAAGCCCATCCACACGGTCGTGACCATGTCGCGGTTGAAGCCGGAGAACCACACGTCGACCGCGTCGTTGGTGGTGCCGGTCTTGCCGCCGAGGTCGTTGCGCTTGAGCGTGCGCGAGGCGCGCGCGCCGGTGCCCTTGGTGGTGGTGTCGTGCATGATGTCGTTCATCACCCAGGCCGTGCGCGGGTCGATGGCGCGGTGCGCCTCGTCGCCGGCCTTGGCGGGCTCGGCCTGCATCAGCACCTTGCCCGAGCTGTCGGTCACCTTGTCGATCAGATAGGGCGTGAGCAGGTAGCCGCCGTTGGCGAACACGCCGTAGGCGTTGGCCACCTGCAGCGGCGTGGCCGCGCCGGCACCGAGCGCCATGGGCAGCACCGCGGGCCAGCGGTCCTTTTCGAAGCCGAAGCGGGTCAGGTATTGCTGGCCGTATTCCGGGGTGATGGCCTGCAGGATCCGGATCGACACCATGTTCTTCGAGCGGTACAGGCCCTCGCGCAGCGTCAGCATGGGCTCGTAGTGGTTGCCGTCGTTCTTCGGCGTCCATTCGCGCGAGCCGGTCTGCGCGGCCGTCAGCGTGAACGGCTGGTCGGAGATCTGGGTGCCGGGCGTGAAGCCGCGTTCGAGCGCCGCCGCGTAGATGAAGGGCTTGATGTTCGAGCCGGGCTGGCGCCAGGCCTGCGTGACGCGGTTGAACGAGCCGCGATAGAAGTCGAACCCGCCGATCATGGCGCGGATGCCGCCGTCGGCCGGGTTGAGCGACACCATCGCCGCCTGCAGCGCCGGCATGTTGATCACTTCCCAGTTGTCGCCGTTTTTATGGACGTAGACCACCGAGCCGCGCCGGATGCGCAGGTCGTCCTTGGCGTTGGGCGCCAGCGCGCGGGCCACGACGGCCAGCGCCTTCTTGTCGTTGACGGTGATGATCTCGCGCGCACTGCGCGCCACCTTGATCTCGGTGGGGCTGGCCGAGAGCACGACGCCGGAGAACAGCTCGCCGCTGTCGGGCGCCTTGTCCTGCACGCCGTCGAGCACCTCGTCGAAGGCCTGCGGATCGTTTTCGATGCCCTCGGGCAGGTCGATCTGGTCTTCGGGGCCCGGATAGGCGGCGCGGCGGGTGTAGTCGAGCACGCCGTCGCGCACGGCCACGTAGGCGTCCTGCTGGGCGTGCGAATCGATCGTGGTGTAGACGTTGATGCCGCGGGTGTAGGCGTCTTCCTGGAACACGCCGTACATCAGCTGGCGCACCAGCTCGGCGGGGTACTCGCCGTGCACGGTGTAGCCGCGCGCCGGGCCGCCTTCGGCGCCGCGCACGCTGATCTGCTCGGCCTGCGCCTGCTTCACCTGCTCGGGAGTGAGGTAGCCCAGCACTTGCATGCGGTTGAGCACGTAGTGCTGGCGCGTCTGGGCGCGGCCGAAGTTGGTGATCGGGTTCGAGCGCGAGGGCGCCTTCGGGATGCCGGCCAGCATCGCGGCCTCGGCCGGCGTGACGTCGGCCAGCGCCTTGCCGAAATAGGTGCGCGCCGCGGCGGCGAAGCCGTAGGCGCGGTGACCCAGATAGATCTGGTTCATGTAGAGCTCGAGAATCTGGTCCTTCGTGAGCTCGTTTTCGATCTTGAACGTCAGCAGCAGCTCGTAGAGCTTGCGCGAGTAGGTCTTTTCGCTGGAGAGATAGAAGTTGCGCGCCACCTGCATGGTGATCGTGCTGCCCCCCTGCGCCTTGGCCATCGTCACCATGTTGGCCAGGACGGCCCGGGTCATGCCGGCCCAGTCCACGCCATTGTGGTGATAGAAGTCGTCGTCTTCGGCGGCCAGCACGGCGTTGCGCATGACCTCCGGGATCTCGTTGAAGCGCAGCACATTGCGGTGCTCTTCGCCGAACTCGCCGATCAGGACCTTGTCGGCCGTGTAGATCCGCAGCGGCACGCGCGGCCGGTAGTCGGTCATGGCGTGCAGCTCGGGCAGGCTGGGCCAGGCAAGGGCCACGGCGAGGCCGGCGGCGATCGCGCCGCACAGGCCCAGGCCGGCGGCCAGCACGCCGGCCTTGATGGCCAGGCGCTTCATGCGGGGGCGCGACCAGGCGCCGTCCGCTTGGGGGGAATCAGGTTTTTTCATCGGAGCCGATTCTAGGGCAGAACGGCATAGACCGTTGGTCAGGGAAGAAGGTTTCCGTAACCAAACATGCCCGCCGTCACGCCCGGGTAATACAGGGACGAACCAAGGACGAGACACCGGGGGCGGCCCTCGGGCGCGACCGCAAAGAGGCGATGCGGGGGCCGGCATCCCGGGCGGCGCGCAAATCCGGCCCGGCGGTGCGTGGACAACCGCCGGCAGGCGCCTGGCACCGCGCCGGCATGGGCGCCTGGCCCCGCCCGGGCGCGATGGGCATAAGGCAGGGCGACGGCACCGCGCTCGTCTGGTGCGGTGGTCATTATATGAACGTTCGGCGCCATGGAAAAACGGGCGGCCAGGGGCCGCCCGCCTGGACACCGCGGGCGCGCGCTCAGCGCGGCTTGAGGTGGCTGGTGAGGAATTTTTCCATGGCCTCGTAGAACGCGAACTTGTTTTCGTCGTTGTGGAAGCCGTGGCCTTCGTTTTCCTTGACCATGTATTCGACCTCGACGCCGCGCTTTCTCAGGGCCTCGACGACCTGGTCGCTTTCGGCCTTGTTGACGCGCGGATCCTTGGCGCCCTGGGCGATGAACAGCGGGGTCTTGATGCGGTCGACGTGCAGGGCCGGCGAGGTGGCGGTGAGGCGCTCGCGGTCGCGCTCGGGATCGCCCACCATGTCCTGCATCTTCTCGAGCATGGGCTTCCAGTAGGGCGGGATGGTGTTCATGAAGGTGAACAGGTTGGACACCCCGACGTAGTCGACCGCGGCGGCGTAGAGGTCGGGCGTGAAGGCCACGCCGGCCAGCGTGGCATAGCCGCCGTAGCTCGCGCCATAGATCGCGACCCGCTTGGGATCGGCGATGCCCTGGTCGACCAGCCACTTCACGCCATCGGTGATGTCGTCCTGCATGGCCAGGCCCCATTGGCCGAAGCCGGCCTCCCAGAACTTGCGGCCATAGCCGGTGGAGCCGCGGAAATTCATCTGGAGCACGCAGAAGCCGCGGTTGGCGAGGAACTGCACCTCGGGGTTGTAGCCCCAGCCGTCGCGCGCCCACGGGCCGCCATGCGGATTGACGATGCAGGGCAGGTTGCGCGCCTCGCGCCCGACCGGCAGCGTGAGGTAGCCGTGGATCGTGAGGCCGTCGCGCGAGGTGTAGCTCACGGGCTTGACCGGCGCCATGTCGGCCTCGGGCAGGGACGGGTTGATGTCGGCCAGCTTGGTGAGGGTGTCGGTGCGCGCGCTGTAGAGGTAGCGCGAGCCGGGCGTGCGGTCGTTGTAGGCGGCCACGATGAAGGTGTCTTCGTCGCGGTTCCAGCCCTGCAGGGAGAGGTCGTAGCCGGGCAGGTGCTGCTTGAGCTTGGCGTACAGCGCCTGGGTGGCGTCGTCGAAGAACTTGTATTGCGGCTTGTCGGTCTGGTAGGCCGCCATCGTGAGGACGCGGCGCTTGCGCGAGTAGCCGGCGCCGTCGAGGTCGACCTCGGTGGGCTCGTAGACCAGCTCTTCGGCCTCGGGCTTGGCGGGGTCGAGCACCACCAGCGCGAGCTTGTCGCGGCCGCGGTTCGAGAGCGCGTACATCTTGCGGTCGTCGAACGTGAAGAAGACCGGGCTGACGCTGCTGCGGTAGTCGGTGGTGACGAGCGGACGGAAGGGCGCGGCCTCGTCGTCGCGGTAGAGCAGGGTGGTGTTCAGGCCGTCGCTGGTGACCGCGGCGCGCACCTTGCCGGCATGGTCGGTCTGCCAGCCGACGATGTTGCCGGGGTTTTGCGCGACCAGCACGGCGGCGCCGGTGCGCACGTTGACGCGATAGACGTCGAAGACCTGCGGGTCGCGGTGATTGTGGCTGATCAGCACGTGTTCGGGATCATCGGGCAGGTCGTCGGTAATCTCGGCGCGGGCGCCGTCATAGGGGGTGAGGTCGGTGACCTGGCCGGTCTTGGCGTTGACCGCGACGACGTGGAAGTTTTCGTCGCCGCCGAAGTCTTTCTGGTAGAGCAGGATGTCGGAGCCCTTCCAGAAGTAGCCGCCGATGTCGCGCGCGCTCTCGCTGGTGAGCTTGCGCGGCTCGCCGTCGGGCTTGCCGCCGACCAGGGGCTGGACGTAGATGTTCATGCGCGGCGGGCTGCCGTCGATGCTGACCGGCTGCATGAAGCCGAGGGTGCGGCCGTCGTCGGCGAGGCGGAACGCGCCGCGCTCGGGATTGCGGAAGAAATCCTTCAGCGGATAGGCACGCGGCGGCTGGGCGGCCGCGCCGAGCGTGGTGCCGATCAGGCTGGCCGCCAGCATCGTGCGCTTCATGAAATTGAGCAAGAGAGCCTCCGGTGGATGCAGGGGCGGCGCGCTTGCCGTGATGGCCTCGGACGCGCCGCAACGCAGGCGGCGCGAGGCCAGGCAGGACACGGGTTGCGCGGGTCTGGCCAGGCAGGCGCACCGCCCCGGAAAGCCGGCGCTTGGGGCGCCGAGGGTGGGTCGATCATGCCATAGCGCCGCCGGCGGTGTCGAACAATGTAAAGATGCGGGATAATCGCGGCCAAGCCTATGGAGGAATCATGATCAAAGCGATTGCGGCCGCGCTCGCGCTCACGGCCACGCTGGCCGGTTGCGCCGTCGGTACCGCGCCCGGCGCGGGCGCCGTCAACGGTGACTACAAGATCCCGGTGTATTACGTCGACGGCTATCGCGCGGCGATCGCGCAGGCCGAGCGCTGCCTCGTGGGGCAGGGCGGCTACCGGGTGCTGCACGAGATCGACGAGGGCCAGCGCAAGGCGGTGGTGCGCGTGGTCGCGCCCCTGGGCGACGGCGAGATGGCGAGCGTGACGCTCGCCGGCATCGACGCAAAGAATTCGAACGTGCGCATCTCGATGTGGGGCAACAGCATCTGGAACCAGGATGCGTTGCGCGCCATGCGCGAGGCCATCACCTACAACCTGCCCTCGTGCACGGCCTTCATGCCGGGCGATCCGCAGCCGACCGAAGAGGTCTGGCGGCGGCCCGCGCCGCGCTGAGCGCGCTCAGTCCGTGCCGGGCCGCCGGCGCACCACCTTGAAGGTGGCGCTGGCCTTGCACACCAGCTCGCCGTCGGCGCCCCGGATCTCGCCTTCGCAGAACGCGATGGACAGGCCGCGGCGCAGGCAGCGCGCCTCGATGATCAGGTCGCCGCGTCCCGGCGACAGAAAACTCGTGGTCATGTCGATCGTCGCCATGCCGATGTCGGTGTCATGGCCGCGCGCGGCCGCGCTCAGCGTGAAGTCGAGCACGCTCATCAGCGTGCCGCCGTGCACGTCGCCGCGGCTGTTGGTCAGGTCGACGCGCCAGGGCAGGCGGCAGCGTGCGACGCCTTCTCCGGCGGATTCGGGCACCAGGCCCAGCAGCTGCATGAACGGGATCTGGAAGCCGAAGTAGTCGGTCGGCGCGGTCGCGGAAGTCTCGGGGCTGTTTTTGTCGGTCATCGCAAGGGACGCGTGCCGGGCGGGCGCGCGGGGAACGGTTTGCTGCAAAGCAGCGACTGTACTGCAATCTCGGGCGGAATCCCGGTCCGCGGGGCCGGCGGCGACCGGTGACCGGACGCCGCGTAAGCCACACGCCCGCCGTCGGCGTGCCGAAAACGCGGCCCCCTCGCGCGCACTTTCGTCCGACGCGGCATAATGGCGATACCGTATATATATCCAGTAGTCTGCCGCCCGGCCGGCGCCCCGTTGCCCCGTCATGTCCCACCCGACCCGCAAGATCGTGCACATCGACATGGACGCCTTCTACGCGTCGGTCGAGCAGCGCGACCAGCCCGAATTGCGCGGCCAGCCCGTGATCGTGGCCTGGACCGGCGCCCGTTCGGTGGTCTGCGCGGCCTCGTACGAGGCGCGCGTGTTCGGGGTGCATTCGGCGATGGCGGTGGCGCGGGCCCAGCGGCTCTGTCCGCAGGCGGTCTACGTGCCGCCGGATTTCAGCCGCTACAAGGCCGTGTCGGCGCAGGTGCGGGAGATTTTCTCGCGCCACACCGACCTGATCGAGCCGCTCTCGCTCGACGAGGCCTACCTCGACGTGACGCACAACAAGCTCGGCCTGCCCTCGGCGACCGAGGTGGCCGAGGTGATCCGGCGCCAGATCCGGGCCGAGACCGGCCTGACCGCGTCGGCCGGCGTGGCGCCCAACAAGTTCCTGGCCAAGATCGCCTCCGACTGGAACAAGCCGGACGGGCTGTGCGTGATCCGGCCGGCCCAGGTGCTGGGTTTTCTGCAGGCCCTGCCGGTGCGCAAGGTGCCGGGCGTGGGCAAGGTGATGCAGGGCAAGCTCGAAGCGCTGGGCATCGCCACGGTGGGCGATCTGGCGCGCCATGCGCGCGCCGACCTGGAGCACCACTTCGGCCGGTATGGCGGGCGCCTGCATGAGCTGGCACACGGGGTGGACGAGCGCGAGGTGCAGCCGGACCAGCCGCTGCAGCAGGTGTCGGCGGAGACCACCTTCGAATCCGACCTGCGCATCCACGAGCTCGACGCGGCGCTGGAGCGGCTCTCGGCCAAGGTCTGGGAGCAGGCGCTGCGCAAGGCGCGTATCGGACGCACGGTGGTGCTCAAGCTCAAGACCGACCGCTTCCGCATCCTCACCCGCAGCCTGACCCTGCCGATGCCGCCCGCCACGGCGGCGCAACTGGCGCTGATCGCGCGGCAGCTGTGCGAGCGGGTCGAGCTGCCGGCGCACACGCGCTACCGGCTGGTCGGCGTGGGCATGAGCAATTTCGCCGATCCGGCCGAGCTGGCGGTGCAGCCCGATCTGTTCGGCGGCGAGTTCTGAGGGGCGGGGAGGGGACGGCCGGCGGGACGCCGGCCGGCACGCGCCGGGACGCACGCCCGGCGGTGGCGCGCGCCGGGCGCGGGCCCGGGCGCGGCGGCGATCAGAGACGCGACTTGACCTGGCCCGAGAGCTGCGACATGTCGGCGCGGCCGGCCAGCTTCTGCTTCAGGATGGCCATGACCTTGCCCATGGCGGGCGCGCCGGTCACGCCCTGCGCCGCCACTTCGGCGACGGCCGCGGCGATGGTCGCCTCGACTTCCTCGGCGCTGGCGGCCTGCGGCAGGAACTCCTGCAGCACCACCACCTCGGCCTTTTCCTGCTCGGCGGTCTCGGTGCGGCCGGCCTGTTCGAAGGCGGCGATGGATTCGCGGCGCTGCTTGACCTGCTTTTCGATGATGGCGGTGATCTCGGCATCCTCGAGTTCGCGGCGGTCGTCGACCTCTTTCTGCTTCACGGCGGCCAGCAGGAAGCGCAGCGTGGCGAGGCGGGCGCTGTCCTTGGCGCGCATCGCGTCCTTCATGGCGTTCGACAGGCGGGTCTTGAGCGATTCGGTGCTCATGGCAAATCCTAAAAGGTTACGTCCAAAGGCGGTGTTTTAACCGGCCCACGGCCAGGCTCGCAAGTCGAGCGCGCCCTCGTCGGATTTAAAGATGTAGAATAAATGCATCTTTAACACCGGGCGGCTGGCCCGGCCAGGAGTCGATGCATGTTGAGCGAACACATCCGCGCGCAGGTCAAGGGGACCGCGCCCATTCTGCAGGCCCACGGAGAGGCGCTCACGCGCCACTTCTACGCGCGCATGTTCCGCGAGAATCCCGAGTTGCTGCAGGTCTTCAACCTGGGCCACCAGCAGGGCGGCCGCCAGCAGCAGGCGCTGGCCGGCGCGCTCGCCGCCTATGCGGTGCACATCGACGATCCCGCGGTGCTGGGCCCGGTGATCGAACGCGTCACGCACAAGCACGTGAGCCTGGGCATCCGGCCCGAGCATTACGCGATCGTGGGCAAGCATCTGCTGGCCTCGATCGGCGAGGTGCTGGGCGATGCGGCCTCCGAGGATCTGATCGCGGCCTGGGCCGCGGCCTACACGCAGCTGGCCGACGCGCTCATCGCACAGGAGGCCGCGCTCTACGCCCGGGCCGCGAGCCAGCCCGGCGGCTGGACCGGCTGGCGCGGCTTCAGGATCGTGGGCAAGGTGCCCGAGTCGAGCGAGATCACCTCGTTCTACCTCGCCCCGGCCGACGGCGGCGCGGTGCCCGACTTCAAGCCGGGTCAATATGTGTCGGTGCGGGTGCACGTGCCGGCGCTCGGCATGATGCAGCCGCGCCAGTACAGCCTGTCGGACGCCGCCGGCCAGGGCCGCCTGCGGATCTCGGTCAAGCGCGAACGCGGCGCGGCGGGCAGCCCCGACGGCATGGTGTCCGGCGTGCTGCACGCGCAGTTCGACGAGGGCGACGTGCTCGACGTGGCGCCGCCGCAGGGCGATTTCTTCCTCGACGAGTCGAAGGCTTCGCCGGTGGTGCTGATCAGCGGCGGCGTGGGCATCACGCCGATGCTGGCCATGGCCAAGACCCTGGCCGCGCGCGGATCGGCCCGTACCGTTCATTTCGTGCACGCGTGTCGCGACGCGGCGGCGCACGCGATGCGCGAGGAGGTGGACGCGCTGGTGGCGCGCCATCCGGCCATGCGCAAATGGATCCATTACGAAACGGTGGGGGCGGCCGACCGCGAGGGCGTGCACTACGACCGCGCCGGCCGCATCGATCTGGCCGCCCTCAAAGACGACGTGCTGCTGCCCGACGCCGACTATTACCTGTGCGGCCCGCTGCCGTTCATGCAGGCCCAGCACGCCTCGCTGCTGGCGCTGGGCGTGCCGCCCGCGCGCATCCATGCCGAGGTGTTCGGCACGGGCGGCACCGGCCTGTGAGGCAGGGCGGACGGCCAGCGGTGTATGCTTGCCGCTGGCCGTCTGGCCAGGACTGTCCACCATGCAACTGAACCGATTCACCGATTTCGGCCTGCGGGTCATGATGTACCTGACCCAGTGCCGCGACCGGGCCCAGCCCGTGACGATCCCCGAGATCGCCGAGCGCTTCCAGATCTCGCGCAACCACCTCGTCAAGGTGGTGCATTTCCTCTCGCAACAGGGGCTGGTTGCCGCCACGCGCGGCAAGGGCGGCGGGCTCGCGCTGGCGCGGCCGGCCGAAAGCTATCGGGTCGGGGAGCTGGTGCGCCTGCTCGAACACCAGGGCACGCTGGTCGATTGCGCCGACCCGCCCTGTGCGCTCAATGGCGCCTGCCGGCTGGCGGGCGCGCTCGACGAGGCGCTGCGCGTGTTCTATGCCGAGCTCGATCGGCACACGCTGGCCGAACTGGTGCGCCAGCCCACCGGCGCCGCCATCATCAAGCTGCACGGCCGCGCGGCCTGAATGGCCGCGCGCCGGCGCGCACGTTCTCAGAGCAGGGCAAACTCGCGGCGGATGTCGCCGACGAGGTTTTTCACCCAAGTGTTGTACGCGGGGTGGATCAGCGGACGCGCGGCGTCTTCGCGGTTGGGACCATAGCCGAGGTTGGTGCTGGCGAGGTACGTGATGTCGAAGGTGCCGTCGGCTACGCGGATCTGGACGTCGAGCGTGTGCTTGCGGATGGTCAGGTGCGCGCGGTACGTGCCGTCGGCGTTCGGGGTCACGACCCAGTCGCGCACCATGCCGGCGCGCTTGAGCGCCACCTGAATCTGCTCCGGGCTCGGCGGTTTGCCGCTGGCCGTCTCGATGCGGTTGCCCACGAAGGAATCCATCGGCACCGACGGACGGGCGGCGTGTGCGGCGTTGAACGCGCACAACAGCGCGGCCAGGGCCAGGAAGGTGCGCAGCAACGCGGCGTTCATGCGGGTGAGCGTCATGGTGATCGCCTCACTTGCCCACGCGCACCAGGTCGCCCTTGAGCGCAACGCCCGCCATGATGGCGCCGACGTGGCATTCGAAGTCGGTCTTGCTGGTGTATTCGTTCTTGCGGAAGTAGCTGACGATGTTCGTGACGGCGTTGGCGCCGGCCTTGTTGGCGGCTTCCTGGAGCTGGATCAGCGCGGATTGCGCGGTCCAGACGCAGACTTCCTCGTCCTTCTTGGCGAACGCGTTGCTCTTCTTGTTGGTGACCGCGCCGGCCTGCAGGATCTTGCCCTTGGGACCGGTGCCGGCCAGGTAGAACTTGACGCTGCCGTCGAGCTTGCCGGACGCGGTGGCGGCATCGATCGCCTGCTGCAGCGGCAGGTGGACGATGGTATCGGCGGCCTGGGCGCCGGTGGCGGCCACGGCGAGCGCCACGGCGGCGCCGGCCTGGGCAAAGCGAACACGGGTCATACGCACGGTGTCTTTCCTTGGGTTGGGAGTCGATCGAAGACGCGGGCCGCTCAGGGCCAGCGTCGGAAAACCAGCGAGGTGTTGATGCCGCCGAAGGCGAAGTTGTTGTTCATCACGTATTCGAGGTCGGCGTGGCGCGCCTCGCCCGTGATGTAGTCCAGCTCGCCGCACTGCGGATCGACCTCGGTCAGATTGAGGGTGGGCGAATAGCGGCCGCGCTTGAGCATCTCGACGCTGAACCACGATTCGAGCGCGCCGCAGGCGCCGAGCGTGTGGCCGAGGTAGCTCTTGTGCGAGCTGATCATCACGCCCGGGCCGAAGAGGTCGTGGGTGGCCTGGGTCTCGGCGATGTCGCCGTGTTCGGTGGCCGTGCCATGGCCGTTGACGTAGCCCACCGCGTCCGGCGCCAGGCCGGCGTCGTCGAGCGCCTGCGCCATCGCGATGCGCATGGTGGTCGCCTCGGGCCGGGTGATGTGGGTGCCGTCGGAATTGCTGCCGAAGCCCACCAGCTCGGCGTGGATGCGGGCGCCGCGCGCCTGGGCGTGCGACAGGGATTCGAGCACCAGCATGCCGGCGCCTTCGCCGATCACCAGGCCGTCGCGGGCGCGGTCGTAGGGGCGCGGCGTGAGTTCGGGCGTGCCGTTCTTCTGGCTGGTGGCGTAGAGCGCATCGAACACGATGGCCTCGCTCGGGCACAGCTCCTCGGCGCCGCCGGCCAGCATCAGGGCCTGACGGCCGTAGCGGATCGCCTCGAAGGCATAGCCGATGCCCTGGCTGCCCGAGGTGCAGGCGCTCGAGGTGGGAATCACGCGGCCCTTGAGGCCGAAGAAAATGCCGATGTTGGCCGCGGTCGTGTGCGGCATCATGCGCACGTACGAGTTGGCGTTCAGGTCGTCGGTGATGCCGTTGAGCAGCATGTTGCCAAACGCCCGGATCTCGGCCGTGCTGCCGGTGGACGAGCCGCAGGCCACGCCCATGCGGCCGTCGGCGATGGCGGGATCGCCGAGCAGGCCGGCATCGGCCAGTGCGCGCTCCGCGGCATACACCGCGAGCTGCGAGACCCGGCCCATGCTGCGCAGCTGCTTGCGGGTCCAGTGCGACGGCACCGTGAACGCGGGCAGGGGCGCGGCGAGGCGGGTGTTCAGTTCGGCATAGCGGTCCCAGTCGGGCATGACCCGCACCGCGTTGCGGCCGGTGTCGATCGCGGCCTCGATCTGCAGCCAGTCGTTGCCCAGGGCGCACAGGCCGCCCATGCCGGTGATGACGACGCGTTCCATCAGCACAGCCCCCCGTTGACGGCCAGCACCTGGCGCGTGATGTAGCCGGCCGGCGGCGACATCAGGAACACCACGGCCGCCGCCACTTCCTCGGGCGTGCCCATGCGCTGCGCCGGCACCATCTTGAGGATTTCCTCGACCGGCACGTGCTCGTCGATCATGTCGGTGTCGATCAGGCCGGGGGCGACGCAGTTCACCGTGATCTGGCGCTTGGCGAGCTCGACCGCGAGCGCCTTGGCCGCGCCGATCAGGCCGGCCTTGGAGGCGCTGTAGTTGACCTGGCCGCGGTTGCCGGTGATGCCGGACACCGATGCCATGCAGACGATGCGGCCGCTGGCGCGGCGCCGGATCATGGGCATCACGACCGGGTGCAGCACGTTGTAGAAGCCGTCGAGATTGGTGCGCAGCACGCTGTCCCAGTCTTCGTCGGTGAGGGCGGGGAAGGCGGCATCGCGGGTGAGGCCGGCGTTGAGCACCACGCCGAAGTAGGCGCCGTGGGCCGCGATGTCGGCCTCCAGCGCCGCACGGGCGGCGGCGCGGTCGCTCACGTCGAACTGCAGCACGCGCGCGTCGCGGCCCAGGTCGCGCACCGCCTGGGCGGTGGCCTCGGCCTGGTCGCGCTGGCCGCGGCAGTGGATGACGAGATCGTGGCCGGCCTCGGCCAGGGCCAGCGCGATGGCGCGACCGATGCCGCGGCTCGAGCCGGTGACGAGGGTGAAAGAACGGGTCATGGGATCAATGCGGTTGCGAGCCCTGGCTGGCCAGGGGCTCCTGTACAAAAGTATTAACGTCACGCGGACGGTAAACGTTAAGCCGGGCGACGGCGATCTCGGCGCCGTCGCGGAAAATCCGGCATTCGAACACGCCCATGCCGGAGTCGTCCTGGAGGCTGCGCACGACCTCGATGTCGAGCACCATGCCGGCCGTGAAGGCCGCCAGCGTGCATTCGTAGCGGCGCGTGCCGAGCAGGAAACCGAGCTCGACCGGCTGGTTGGCCGCGCGCGCCTGGCAGCCGGCCCACGCGGCGACGGCCTGCGCCATGAATTCCAGCCCCAGCCAGTTGGGCAGCGTGCCGTCCTCGAGATGGAACGGTCCGCTCGCGCGCACCACGGCGCGCGCCCGCAGGCTCTCGGCGTCGAAGCCGAGCACCTCGTCGAGCAGGATCACGTCGCCGGCGTGCGGCACGAGGTCGGCGATCGGCCAGTGCGTCATGATGCGGCTCCGAGGATCAGGCTGGTGTTGTTGCCGCCGAACGCGAACGAGTTGCTCATGGCGACGCGGCGGCGGCCCGCGGCGTAGTGCTGGGTGCCGTCGCAGAAGTCGAGCCGGGGCAGCTGCGGATCGGGCACGCCGTCCCAGGCGTGGCGCGGCAGCGCGGCGCCGCGGCTGGCGCCGTCGAGCGTCAGCCAGGCGAAGGCGGCCTCGAGTGCGCCGGCCGCACCCAGGGTGTGGCCGGTCATGCCTTTGGTCGAGGCGCACGGCACGCCGGCGGGAAACAGCGCGTGGGTGGCCAGGCTCTCCATCGCATCGTTGAGCGCGGTGCCGGTGCCATGCAGATTGACCCAGCCGATCGCCGCCGCATCGAGGCGCGCGTCGTCCAGGGCGGCCTGCATGGCCCGGCGCGCGCCGGCGCCAGAGGGCTCGGGCGCCGACATGTGCCAGGCATCGGAGCTGCCGGCGCCGCCGAGCAGCGCGACCTCGCCGTCGGCGCCGCGATGCATCAGGAACAGCACGGCGGCCTCGCCGATGTTGATGCCGCGCCGATTGGCCGAGAACGGCAGGCAACGGTCTTCGGAGATGGCCTCGAGCGCGGCGAAGCCGTTGATCGTGAGCTTGCAGAGCGAGTCGGCGCCGCCGCAGATCACCGCGTCGCACACCCCCATCTGCAGCAGGCGGCGCGCGGACAGCAGTGCGCGCGCGCTCGAGGTGCAGGCGGTCGACAGGGTGTAGGCGGGGCCCGCGGTGCCGAGCCAGGCCGACAGGAACTCGGCGGGTGCGTTGAGTGCCTGGCGGCGGTAGTCATGGCCCGCGGGCCAGGCGCCGCCGGCGGCCAGGGCGGCGAAGGCGGCGGCGTTGTCGTTGACGCTGGAGGTGCTGGTGCCGAGCACGATGCCGATGCGCGCCGGACCATGGCGCGCGATCGCCGCGCGCAGGCCCGGTTCGATCTGCTGCGCGGCCGCTAGCAGCAGCTGGTTGTTGCGGCTGTGCAGATGGGCGGGCAGGGCGGCGGGGATGGCGGGCAGGACGGCGTCCACCGGCGCCAGCGTGACGCTGCGGTTCGCGACCCAGCCCTCGGCGCGGCGCAGGCCGTCCGTCGTGCCGGCCTGCAGGCGCGCGCGCACGCTCGCCGTGTCGGCGCCCAGCGCGCACACCACGCCCGGCGCATCGAGCCAGCAGACGTCGTTCATGGCTTTTCCTTCAGCGGCGCCACCACGTAGCGCGTGCCGTCGTCGAGCAGCAGCTGCAGATCGCCGTTGGGCAGCGTGTTGACGGTCAGGATGGGCCGGCCGTCGGCCGTGAGCACGCGGCTGCGGTCGCGCAGCTTCAGATTCGCCTCGCCGTAGCGGCTGGCCAGTTCGGCCTGGGGCGTCCAGGCGAAGATCAGCGCGGCGAACAGCGCCCGGGCCGAGTCGTTGGGCGGCAGGAAGCCGTCGTTGCGCCACTGGCCGTTCTCGAGGATCTGGCGCGCGCGCGGGGCGCCCAGCGGATCGAACAGCGACCAGCGCGTGCCGCGGCCCTCGGGCTGCACCACCAGCATGGTGTCGGCGGCCGGCTCGCCGGGCCGCTCCTGCACAACGTGCAGCATGCGCGGCGTGGTCAGCACGGTGGATTCGCGCGGCACCGGCACGCGGGCGGCGCAGCCGGCCAGCAGCGCGCAGGCGAGTGCCAGCGCCGCGGCGCGGCGGCGCGACGGGCGTCGGGAGGCGGAGGAACGTCGCATGGTCGGGCTCAGGCGGCGGTGGCCGCGGCGCGGGCGGCCGCGCCCTGGCAGAACTCGGCCAGGGTGTCGAGGCGGCGGCGCGAATCCGCGACGTAGGGGTTGGCCTGGTCCCAGGCATAGCCGGCCAGGATCGAGCTGATCATGGCGCGGATCGCGGGCTGCGGCTGCTCGTAGAACACCACGTCCTGGAACTTGCCCTCGTACCAGCCCTGCACATAGGTGCGGAAGGTCTCCACGCCGACCATCAGGGGCGCCGCGAAGTCCTGTTGCCAGTCGACCGTTGCGCCGCCGAGCTGGCGGTGCAGCGCGTCGGCGGCGAGCTTGGACGAGCGCAGCGCGATGGTCACGCCGGAGGAGAACACCGGATCGAGGAACTCGGCGGCGTTGCCGAGCAGGGCGAAGCCGGGGCCGTGCAGCGAGCGCACGCTGGCGGCATAGCCGCCGATCGTGTTGGCGGGCGTGTCCCAGCGGGCGTTGCGCAGCAGCCGCCGCAGGTTGGGCGCGGCCTCGCACATGTTGCGCAGGGTATCCATCAGCGGCTCGTCGGCACCGCCGTAGAGATCGGCGCCGCCCACCACGCCGATCGAGCAGCGGCCGTTGGAGAACGGAATCAGCCAGTACCAGATGCTGGGGATCTTCGGGTGCACGCTGATCAGGATCTTGTCGCGGTCGAACTGCGGGTCGTCGATGCGGTCTTCGATGTGGGTGAACACGGCCTTGCGCGGCGGCATCGAGGAGGGCTGCTCCAGGTCGCACAGACGCGCCAGCACCCGGCCGTAGCCGCTGGCGTCGAGCACGAAGTGGCTCGTGACGCGGTAGGCCGAGCCGTCGGCGGCGCGCACGTCGAGCACCGGCCGGTCGCCGCTGAAATCGGCGGCCGTGACCTCCTGCTCGTAGCGCACCTCGACGCCCTGGCGCTCGGCCTCATCGGCCAGCACCTTGTCGAACTGGGCCCGCTGGACCTGGAACGTGGTGCCCGGGCCGGCCGTGAACTTGTCGCGGAAATCGAAGTAGGTGTAGGCATCGCCGCAGGCGAAGGCGGCGCCGTTCTTGACCTGGAAGCCGGCCGCGCGCACCGCGTCCATCATGCCGGCCTCCTCGATGAATTCGAGGCAATGCGCCAGCAGGCTTTCGCCAATCGAGAAGCGGGGGAAACGCTGGCGTTCGAGCATCAGGACGTCGTGGCCGCGGCGCTTGAGCAGCGCGGCGGCCACGGCGCCGGCGGGGCCGGCACCGATCACGACGACTTGACGGTGTTCCATCTGAGTCACGGCAGATTCCTGGGAGGAAGGGGAGTCGAGCGGGCGGCCTGCGGGGCGCGGATCCAGGCCGCGCAGAAGACCGAAAACAGCACGCCGAGCGCCACGGTCAGGCCAAAGCTGGCGATGGCGGGGGTGGCGCTGGCGGCCAGCATGCCAAAGGAAAACAGGGTGGTGAGCGCGCCCAGGCCGATGCCGATCAGGCAGGCCGGCGCGCCGCCCACGCCCTCGTACATGAAGACGGCGTAGTCGACCGCCATGGCCGACACCAGCAGCAGGCCGAACAGCGAGAACAGCGTGACCGGCTGGCCGGCAAAGCCGAGCGCGGCCAGGGTGGCCAGCGTGGCGGCCACCGGCACGGCCAGGATGCGCCACATCGCGGCGCGGCCCAGCAGCAGGCCGATCAGGATCGCGGCAATGGCGTAGGAGATGGCCTTGAGCTCGGCGGCCTCCAGCCGCGTGGCCGAGAACACCGCATTGAGTTCGCCGCTGCGGTCCACCAGCGTCACGCCGGGCAGCCCCTGCGCCACCGGCGCCAGCACGTCGACGCTGCCCAGGCCTTGCAAGGTGACCAAGCCGGCCACCTCGTCGCCGATCCGGCCGAGCCACAGCGTGCGCCAGCGCTCGGCCAGCGGCGAGGCCAGGACCTGGTCGAGACCGAGCGGCGGCAGGGCGGCGAGCGTGCGCAGCTCGGCGCCGAAGGCGCTCTCGGGCACGCCGAGCGCGACCAGCGGGCGCCACGCCGCGGGATGCTCGGCCTGGCTGCGCAGTTGCGCCTGCAACCGTTGCTGGTCGGCGCGCGGGGCGGCCGCCTGGCTCAGCGCGTCGTAGCCCTGCAGGCGTGCGGCCGCCACCAGTGGATCGAGTCTTGCCGCGAGGGCCGCCTGCCGTTCCAGCAGCGTGTCGGCGTCGGGCGCGCGCACCAGGAAGAACTGGCTGGTGGGCATCACGCCGGTGATGGCGCCGATCTGGCGCGCCTCGGCCACCAGGCCGGGCGGCACGCTCAGCCACTGGCGCAGGTCGTCGCGCATGTCGAGCCGCAGGATGCCGGCGGCGCACAGGCCCAGCGCGAGCAGCAGCGCCAGCGCACGCAACGGCCGCGGCGCACGGCGCGCTCGCGCCACCCCGGCCAGCAGGCGTGCGCTGGCGCGCGCCAGCGCGGGCCAGGGGCGCGGCCGCAGGCGCGGCAGCAGGGCCGGCAGCAGCAATACCGTGGCGGCATACGAGGCGGCCAGGCCGGCCGCCGAGAAGACGGCGGTCTGCGTCAGCGCGGGGAAGGGCGTGAACGCCAGCGCAACGTAGCCGACCAGGGTCGCGGCCAGGCTGATGGTGAGTCCGGGCAGCACGCGGCGCATCGCCGTATGCGCGTGCCAGTCGGCCATGCCGTAGCTCTTGCCCAGCCAGTGCAGCGGAAAGTCGATCGCGATGCCGAGCAGGCTCATGCCGATCACCAGCGTCAGCACGTGCACCTCGCCGAACAGGGCGACGCAGGCGGCCATGCCCGCGGCGAAGCCGACCGCGACCGGAAAGAAGGCCAGCAGCACGCCGACGCGGCGCAGCGCCAGCAGCAGCACCAGGACCGTGCCGATCAGCGAGACCGCGCCGATGCGGCCGCTCTCGTCGGCGGCCTGCTGGCTGCCGGCCGCGGCATACAGGGCGCCGCCCGCCGCCAGCAGCGTCCCGCCCGCGGCGCGCACGGTGCCGTCGGCCTGCTTCAGCGCGGCGGCGATGGCGCGGCTGGCGTCGCCGTCGAAGGCCGCGCCGTGCGCCTGGCCCAGCACCAGCACCCAGGTGCGGCCATCGGCATCGGCCTGCAGGGTGGCGCTGGCCAGGTCGAGCCGCACCGCGCCGGTGGGGCGGATGGCGCGCTCGACGCGTGCGGCCAGGCCCAGGAAGTCGTCGGCCAGCGGCACCGCCCCGGCGCCGTCGAAGGGATCCAGCATCTCGCCGGCGCGGCGCGTGGCGTAGGCCGCCGGATCGTTGAGGATCAGCTGGCGGTCGGCCGCCGGCAGCATGGCCAGGCGGGCGCCCAGCAGTGCCTGGCGCAACGCCGGCAGGTCCACGTCGAGGCGCAGGCGCACGCTGTCGAAGCGCTTGCTGTCGACCAGGGACTGTTCCACGCCCTGGGCCAGGGCCACGGCGCGGTTGCGATCGGCGTGGCCGACCAGCACCACCATCTGGCGCGTCAGGGGCGCGTCCACGCGCGCCTGCGCCAGCGCGCGGACGGGGTCGGAGGCGGTGTGCGGCGCCAGCACCATCAGGTCGGCCGTGACCGGCCAGCCATGGCGGCACTGCCAGCCCAGCAGGGCAAGCAGCAGCGCGAGCGCGAGCCAGGCGGCGCGGCGCAGGCGGCGTTCAGTCGGTGAAGGCGCGCCGCTCATCGTCGTTCAGGGTGGGGAAGGCCCGGGCGTCTTCCATGCGCAGCACGGTGCGGTCGCCCTGGGTCTCGCGCAGCTCGATCTGCTGCACCAGGGCGCCGCCGCGGATCTCGATGTCGGTGAAGATCTGGCGCAGGATCAGCGAGTTGGGCGTCATGTGCATGCGCCAGTCGGTGGCGCTGCCGTCGAGCTCGAGGTCGAAGTTCTCGGCCAGGCCCTGGGTGTCGCCGCCGAGCAGCGCCAGGAACAGCCGGGTCTCGCGATTGTTGCCGTTGGGCGCCGCCTGCCAGGTGCCGTCCGGGAGCTGGCGCGCGATGCCCTGCGGCGTGATGCGCAGCGTCTGCACCAGCGGGCTGCGCAGTTGCCACAGCATGCCCTGGCCGGTGGCCAGCACGAAATCGCCGCGCGACACCAGCGGCTGCGGCAGGGCGCGCAGGTGTTTTTCCTGCACGAACTTGCCGCGCACCACGGGCGCGGCGGTCAGTTGCGCGCGCAGCTGTTGCAGATCGAAGGCCCAGGCCGCGGTGGGCAGCGCCAGGGTGCACAGGGCAAGCGCGGCGAGACGCCGCAGGCGGCGCATGAACGTCATGGCAAGACTCCGAGTTGGGTCAGGCGCGCCGTGACGGCGGCCAGCATCGGCGCCGGCGAGACCAGCTGCATCTCGCGCGTCGCCATGTCGACCGCCACCTGGACCGAGCTGGCGCGCGTGATGCGCTCGCCGCTGGCGGCGTCGGTGATGAGGTAATGGATCTTGAGGCGGCTCTCCCATTCGACCAGCTCGGCGCGCACGTGCAGGCGCTGGCCGAACAGGGCCGGCTGCACGTAACGCAGCTGCAGGTCGATGACGGGCCAGGCATAGCCCGAGGCCAGCATGGCGGGATAGTCGTAGCCGAGGTCGGCCAGCAGGACGCAGCGCGCCTGCTCCAGGTATTTGACGTAGTGGCCGTGCCAGACCACCTGCATCATGTCGACGTCGAAGAACGGCACCTCGACGTCGATGCGCACACTATGAACGCCGCGGCTGCGCATCGTCGCTCCAGAAGGGGTAGAAGTTGAACCATTGCAGCGGCGCGCGCGCGCAGCTCTCGGCCAGGTGATCGGCATAGGCCTGGGCCCAGCGTGCCACCGCCTGCTGGCGCGTGGCGCGGGTCCAGTGCACGCGCTCGGTCAGGCGCGTGATGGCGATGCGGTAGCGGCCGTCGTGGCGGGTGCAATCCAGCACGTTGACCGGGCAGCCCAGCAGGCCGGCCAGCAGCCACGGGCCCTGCGGCAGGGGCGCGCGGGCGCCCAGGAAATCGACCTCGACGGTGCGCTCGCCCGACAACGGCACGCGGTCGCCCGCGATGGCGATCCACTCGCCGCGCTGCAGCGCCTGCGCCAGTTCCAACATGCGCGGCGCGTCGAGTTCGCTGACCTGGATCATGCGCAGATGGACCGCGCCGGCCTCGCCCAGCAGGCGGTTGAAGGCCTGCGCGTGCTTGTCGTGCACCAGCACATTGATGGTGAGCTGCTGTTCGCGCTCGGCCAGCGCGCGGCAGATCTCGAGGTTGCCGAGGTGCGAGCCGACCAGCATCTGGCCGCTGCCGCCGCGCATGGCGGCATGCAGGCCGTCGGGATCGACCAGGTCCACGTCGCGCAGCGTGATCTTGTGCTGCCACACGTCGAGCTTGTCGAGCAGGGCGTCGGCGAAGGCCAGGTACTGGCGGTAGACCGGCGCATGGCGCGGCAGGGGCGCCGCGGGATGCGTGGCGGCCAGGCGCGCCTGGTAGTGCGCGATGCTGCGGCGCGCGCGCCGGCCCGTCAGATAGAAATACAGCACCACCAGCCATACCACCGGCGCCACCGCGCGGCGGCCGAGCCGGCGCGCGGCCCAGGCGGTCAGGCGCATCAGCAGCGGGCTGCCGCGCTCGGCCTGGTCGGCCCAGTGCGAGCCGGGCGTGGCCGGCTTCATGAGGCGGCCCTCATGCGCCGCCACAGCAGGCGCGGCGCGCGCAGCAGCATGCCGAAGAACAGGCGCGCGTGCATGCGGCTGATCAGCACGTTGTCGGCCAGGCCGCGGAAGTGCGAAATGCCGTCGGCCGGATAGACCACGCGGGTGGGCAGCCAGCGCATCGGCACGCCGGCCCAGTGCAGCCGCACCAGCACGGCGATGTCGAAGTCCATCCGTGCGCCGCTGTGCGCGAGCACCGGCAGCACGCGCGCCAGCGGATAGACGCGGAAGCCGCACATGGCGTCGGGGATGTCGCGCGAGAGCGTGTTGATCCAGACCCAGACGCGCGTGAGCTGGCGGCCGTAGAGCCGGGCGCGCGGCACGTCGTCGCCATAGACCGGCTGGCCGCCGATCAGCGCCTGCGGTTCGGCGCGCGCCAGCGCCAGCAGGCGCCGGGCGTCGGCCAGGTCGTGCTGGCCGTCGGCGTCGATCTGCAGCGCATGGGTGTAGCCCGCGGCCAGCGCCGCGCGCAGGCCGTCCTGCACGGCCGCGCCCTTGCCGCCGTTGACGGCGCGGCGCACCAGCATCACGCCGGGCCGCGCCAGCGCATCCAGCACCGCGGCGCAGTCGGCGCGCGAGCCGTCGTCCACCAGCACGCAGGGCAGGTCGAGCCCGCGCAGCGCCGCCACCACGGCGCCGACGGTGGCGCCATGGTTGTAGACCGGGATGACCGCGCAGGGCTTAAACATGGGCGGCGACCTCGGCGGCCAGAGTGGCCGGGGTGGCCTGCGCAATGCGGCCGGACGAGCAGGGCTCGCCGGCCAGATGGAAGGAGAAGGCGAGCTTGGCGCGGCCGTCGTCCCAGCGCAGCGTCAGCAGCACCCGGTCGCCCGGCCGCATCAGGCGCTGGAACTTCAGGTTTTCGATGGTGCCGGCGCGTAGGTCCGGACGCAGGTGCGCGCGGGCCTGTGCCAGCGCCCATTCGATCTGCACCACGCCCGGCACGACCGGCGTGGCCGGGAAATGGCCGGGAAACACGGGCAGGTCGAGCGGCACCTCGAATTCGATCTGCAGCGCGCCGTCTTCCAGCGTGCGCGGCGGCGCGAAGCGGGGATGGCGCGGGCGCGGGCCGGCCAGTTCGAGAAAGCGCGCCTGCGTGAGCTTGCCCTGCGCGTTCCAGGGCAGCTGGCGCAGCAGCCGCCAGGAGCGCGGCACGGCCAGCGGCAGCACGCGGCCGTCGAGGTGGCGGCGCAGGCCGTCGACCAGCGCGCGGCGGCCGCCGTTGCGCAGGGCATGCAGGCCTTCCGGGCTCAGCGCGATCAGCGCGCTCAGGCGCGGCTGGCCCGGCACCAGGCCCACCCGCGCCTCGGCCACGTGGGGATGGGACGCGAGCGCCTGTTCGACGTCGGGCAGGCCGATGCGCTTTTCCTCCAGCTTGACGATGCGATCCAGGCGGCCGTGCAGCTGCAGGCCGGCCGGCGTCAGCGCGGCCGCGTCGGCCGTCTGTTCGCGTCCGGCGGTCCACGGCGAGGCCAGCCACAGCGCGCCCTGCGCGTCGAGGCCGGCCTGCACGCCTGCCAGCAGCTGCCAGTCCGGCTCGCCCTGGCGCGTGGCGGCGGCGCCGGTCTCGGAGCTGCCGTAGATCTCGATCGGCCGGCATCCGCAGGCCGCGGCGATCCGGTCGGAGACGTCCAACGGCAGCGGACCGCCGGCGGTGTAGATCGCGGCGAGCCGCGGCCGCAGCGCGTCCCAGTCGATGCGCTGCTCCACCCGCCGCAACAGCGCCGGGCTGGCGATCCACAGGATGCGGGCGTGGCCCAGGCTGGCCTGCGCCAGCTCTTCCGGATAGTGGCGTTGCGGCCGGTCGAGCAGGTGGCCCGCGCACAGCGGCCACAGCACGCGGAACGGCAGGCCGAACATATGGTGCGCGCTGACGCTGCCGAGCACGCACAGCGATTCGGCGGCGGGCCAGCGCTGCGCGAGCGCGCGCACTTCGGCGGCGAGCTGCGCCCACGTCTTGGGGATGGGCTTGGGCGTGCCGCTCGAGCCGGAGGTGTACAGCACCAGGCCGGCGCCGTCTTCGTCGAGGCGGACGGCGGACAGCGGCGCGGTCGCGGCCGCCAGCGCGGCGGGCGCGCAGATCCTTTCGGTGGGCAAGGGCAGCGCGGTGTCGGCGAGCCACAGGTCCACATCCGCATCGATGCGCGCGCAGGAGGGCACCAGCACGTCGCCGGGCAGGTGGGCGGTGACGCCGGCGCGCCAGCAGGCGTAGAGCGCGCCGCCGAGTTCGACGGCGTCGTCGAACCAGAGCGCGGCATGGCGCACGCCGCGCGCGCGCAGACTCGCGGCCAGCCGCAGCGCGCGGTCGGCGAAGGCGGCGTGGTCGAGCGCGGGCGCCTGCGCCAGCGGGCGGCTGCCGTCTTGCGGCAGCAGCAGCGCGGTGGGGTCGATCCAGCGCGGCGCGCTCATGGCTGGCTGGCGGAAGAGGCGGCGGCGGGCGCGGCGGGCGGACGCGGCCGCAACAGCCATTCGCCACCCAGCAGCAGGCCCATCAGGGCATAGCTGATCGCGCCGTTGTACCAGGTCCAGGCCTGCCACGAGCCCCACAGTCCGAGCGCGGCCGCCGCCAGGCCATTGGCCACGAAGAAGCCGCACCACACCTGCGTCACGCGCCGGGTGTAGCGCACGCCGGCGGGCGGCAGGTCGGGATGGCGCAGGCGCGCCAGGCGTTCGATGACCGGGCGGCCGCGCACGAGGCTGGCGCCGAAGGCCGCCAGCAACAGCGCATTCATCATCACGGGATAGACGCGCAACGCCGACGCCGTGTTGATCAGGGCCAGCACGAGGCAGCCGGCCAGCGCCAGCGTGGGCAGCCAGCGGCCGCCGGGTTGCGCGGCGGCCGGGCGCAACAGGGCGCGCGCCAGCCAGAGCGCGGCCATCAGGCCCAGCAGCCAGCCGGTCGGCCAGCGGCCCAGGCTGGCATGCACCACGAAGGGATAGGCGACGCCCAACAGCGCGAGCACCAGTCCCACGGCGATCTTCATGCCGACGCGCTCATCTTCTGCCAGACCGCGTCGACCACGTCCTGCACCGTGCGGACCGTGCGGAAGTCTTCCGCGGCCAGCTTGTGGCCGGTCTGGCGCTTGATGTGGTCGATCAGGTCGATGGCGTCGATGCTGTCGATTTCCAGATCGGTATAGAGATTGGCGTCGGGCGTGATGCGCTCGGGCTCCAGTTCGAACAGCTCGACCAGCGCGTCGCGCAGCACGGCGAAAATATCGTCCCGGCTTTGCATGGGGAACACTCCTGTATCAGGCGCCGCGCTGTGCGGCCACGAATTGGCTGAGATTGGCGACCGTCTCGAAGTGCTCGCGCATGTTGCGGGTCTCGGGGTCGATGGTCACGCCGAATTTCTTCTGCAGCGCCAGGCCCAGCTCGAGCGCGTCGACCGAGTCCAGGCCCAGGCCGTCGCCAAAGAGCTTGGCGTTGCTGTCGATGTCCTGCGGCTGCATGTCCTCGAGTCCGAGGGACTCGATGATCAGGACCTTGATGTCATGTTCCAGTTCAGTGCTCGTCATGCTTGGTCAACTCAGTATCGAAATAAGCGTGCAGATGCTCGTTGAGGCGGCGGCCGGCGATCGGCAGCGGGGCCTGCGAGGTCCACTGGGTGGGGTCGATGTCGGCGCCGACATGAATGCTGTAGCGCATGCGGCGCGCGGGGATGCGATACCAGGGCTCGCCCTTGGTCAGGCTGCGCGGCGACATGCGGATCACCACCGGGGTGATCACGCTGGCGCCGCGCATGGCGATGGCGCAGGCGCCGCGATGAAAGCGCGGCTGGCTGTCGCGCGGCGTGCGCGTGCCCTCGGGGAACACGATCAGGGTCTGGCCGGCGCGCAGCGCGTCGGCGGCCTCGTCCAGCATGTCCAGGCTCTCGCTGTTGCTGATGTAGCCGGCCGCGTTGATGGGGCCGCGCGTGAAGGCGTTGGTGACCAGGCCGTGCTTGACGATGCAGTTGGTGTCGGCCACGTGGCCGATCAGGAACACCACGTCGAGCAGCGACGGATGGTTGGCGATGATCATCTGCCCCGGCCGGCCCAGGCGTTCGGCGCCGCGGAAGTCCACGGTCAGGATGCCGGTGCGCACCATGAAGCGGATGAAGCAGCGGAAGGTCCAGGTGATGGTGGCGCGGGCGCGGCGCTGACGGCGGGCCGGGTCGCCGAAGAACAGGCGTTGCGGCGGGAAGATCACCAGGCGCAGCAGCAACCCGCCCAGCCCGAACAGGCTGAAGGCCATGGCGGTGGCGACCAGACGCCACCACCAGGCGTCCTGGCGGCGGGGCTCAGGAAGGGAGTCGATCAGCGGAGGAGCGCTCATGATGCGAGGGCGGAGGGGCGAGACCAGTGCCAGTGACGTGCCGGTGCGCGATGCGACCAGGCAGGCGTGCCGCGCAACAGGTGGCACAGCAGGTTGAGGGGATGCGGCCAGTCCGGCGCCGCGGCCGTGGCCGCCGGGGCTGAAGCCGCGCCGAGCGCGAGCCGCCATTGCGGCGCCGCGCCCAGGCGCAGCGCCACCGCGTAGGAAAACGGCACGTCGTCGATCCAGGGCTGGTAGTCGCGGGGCGGGCGCTCTTCGGCGGCCACCACCAGCACCTGCGGCGCGCCGGCGTGCATCAGCAGGCAGGCCTCCTGGATCGCGTGCTCCAGCGTGTCGGTGTCGCCCGCGAGGGCCACGCCTTCACACGTTTCCTTGCGGATGATCGACCACTGGCCCAGGATGGCGTTGTGCACCGACAGCCCGAAGGCGGTGGGCGACAGCGGCTCGCCGGCGGCGAGGTCCTGCAGCAGCTGGAAGCTGCGCGTGGTCTCGCCGTGGCGCGACGCAAAGACCATGGGCATCGGCGCCTCGCCCTCGGCCAGCGGCCAGGCGCAGTCGAATACCATGCGCGCCAGCGGACTGAGCCGGCGCCGCTGCATGGGGGGCAGGAATGAGGTGCCTGGCAAGGCGCCGGCACCCGCGGTCGGGTAAGGGCAAAATGGCGCCAGCGCCCACTCGCGCCAGCTGTTTTCGTCCTGAAGACCGGGTGCCCACGCTTGCCACTTTTCGATGGAGAACGCGAACATAGCGCGCGATTGTACCCACACCAGGGGCCGATGTTACCTTTGTTAACGAAAATTCAGCCATGATTAAGCTTCGCTTCGGTGGCCCTGCCTGGCAGTTCCACTATGACCGCGCCGATCTGTGCGCCGCCGATCGCGCGCGGGCCGGCGAGCGCCGGGCGCCGCGCGCCGAGCGCGACTGGCAGGTCAGCCGGGCCGTGGCCGCCGCGCTGCGGCGCGCGGCCGGCGTGGCACCCGAGACAACGTTGTCCTTGAGCCACAAACAGGGCCACGCCCTGGCGGGCCTGGCACCGGCGGGCTGGACGCTGGCGGTCGACCTGGAGCGCTGCCAGCCGCGCGACACCGCCGCGCTGGCCGCCTGGGTCTGCACCGATGCCGAGCAGGCGGCGCTGGCCGGCATCGCCGGCGTCGAGGCGCGGCTCGAGGCCTTCTATATGGTGTGGACCCTCAAAGAGGCCCTGCTCAAGGCGGCCGGGCTGCCGTTTCCCGCCGGCATGCGCCAGGTAGGACTGGGCTTATTCGGCGGCGCGGGCATTGACACCGCCGAGCTGCGCGCTCCCGGTCCGGATTGGGAGGCCCGCGCGTGGCGGCTGCCGGACGGCTGGATCGCCGCCGCGGCGTGGCGCGCGCCTGCGGCAGCGGCCGAGGCGGCCGCGGTCGCGGTGCAGTGGCAGAGCGGCGACGAGGCGGGCGAGGGCCCGCTGCCCGCGGGCGGGCCCGCGCTGCTGGGCCGGTGGCGCAGCGCGCCCGCCGCGGCCGGTCCATAAAGCGAGGTTATGGCTGCTGCGCGGCTGGCTATTTGCCGTGGCGCCGGGCGGCCGGCCAGAATGGGGCATCCGTTTTCCATCGGGATGGTCCATGCGTGTGTGCGTCATCGGCGCGGGGGTGGTGGGTGTCACCTCGGCGTATTTCCTGGCCCGGGAAGGGCATGAGGTGGTGCTGGTCGACGGCCGGGCGCGCCCGGCCGAGGTGTCCAGCTTCGCCAACGGCGGCCAGCTGAGCTACAGCTACGTCGCGCCGCTGGCCGGCCCGGGCGTGCTGCCCAGCGTGCCCGGCTGGCTGCTGCGCGACGACTCGCCGCTGCGGTTCCATCCGCGCCTCGATCCGCATCAATGGCGCTGGTGCCTGCAGTTCGCGCTGGCCTGCCGTGCCTCGGTGGCGCAGCGTTCCACCGCCGAACTGCAGACGCTCTCGTACCTGAGCCGCGACGTGATGAACCGGCTGCTCGAACAGGAGCCGCTGGCCTTCGGCCATCTGCGCAACGGCAAGCTGATCGCCTACCGCAGCGCCGAGCTGCTGGAAAAGGCGCGCAAGCTGGTCGCCTACCAGGCCGCGCTCGGCGCCGAGCAGCGCGTGCTCGATGCGCGCGAAACGCTGGCGCTGGAGCCGGCGCTCGCGGGCATGGGCGACAGCCTGGCCGGCGCCATCTACACCCCCAGCGAAGAGGCCGGCGATTGCCGCCAGTTCACCGAGGCGCTGTTCGAGCGCCTGCAGGCGCTGGACAACGTCGAGTGCCGCATGTCGACCCAGGTGATGGGGCTGCGCGCGAACGGGCCGACGATCAACGGCGTGCGCACCGACGCCGGCGACATCGGCGCCGACGCGGTGGTGCTCGCCACCGGCACCGGCACCCGCGCGCTGCTGCGGCCGCTGGGCCACGACGTGCCGATCTATCCGCTCAAGGGCTACAGCCTGAGCGTGCCGCTGGCCGACGACGATCACAGCGCGCCGCGCATCAGCGTGACCGACTACGAGCGCCGCATCGTGTATGCGCGCGTGGGCCGGGTGCTGCGCATCGCCGCCATGGTGGACATCGGCAGCCGCGATCCCGGCATCGACCCGCGCCGGGTGGACCTGCTCAAGCGGCAGGTGCTGGAGATCTTCCCGCATCTCGATCTGTCGGATGCGCAGCCCTGGGCCGGCCTGCGTCCGGCCACGCCCACCGGCAAGCCCCTGATCGGGCGCGCGCGCGGACTCTCGAATCTCTGGCTCAACATCGGCCAGGGCGCGCTCGGTTTCACGCTGGCCTGCGGCAGCGCGGCGCTGCTCAGCACCCAGATGAACGGCGTGAAGCCGCCGATCGACGACGCGCCCTTCGCGCCCTGACGAGTCGCGCCCGGGCGCTCAGTGGAAGTTGCGGCTGCGCGCCGCCAGGCCGGCCTGGTCGAGCTCGCGCAGCAGCGGGCTCATGTCGACCAGGCGGCGCGCGATCAGATGGCGCACGCCGTCGATGCTCTGCCACACGCCATACACGCCGAGCAGCACCGAGTCGAGCAGCTCGCGGCGCTGGGCCTCGATCAGCTCGGGCCGCACCACCACATTGACCGGGCCGGTCTCGTCTTCGAGCGTGACGAAGATCGTGCCGTTGGCCGTGCCGGGGCGCTGCCGCACGGTCACGATGCCGCAGGCGCGCGCCAGGCGCCGGTTGGGATAGTGGCCCAGCACCTCGGCGGTCTCGAAGCGGCGCGCCGACAGTTGCGCCCGCAACAGCGCGAGCGGATGACGCCGCAGGGTCAGGCCGGTGCTCAGGTAGTCGGCCACGATGCCCTGGCCCTCGGACGGCGCGGCGAGCTCGGGCAACTGCGCTTCTTCGATAGGCGCGTCGCGCAGCAGGTCGCGGTCGGCCACGCCGGCCGCGGCCTCCCAGCTGGCCTGGCGCCGGTGGCCGGCCAGCGCGGCCAGCGCATCGGCGGCGGCCAGCGCGTCGAGCTCGTGCCGGTGCAGCCCGGCGCGGCGCGCCAGGTCGGCGGTGTCGGTGAAAGACCGTTGCGCGCGCATCCGTTCGATGCGCAACGAGGTTTCCTCCGACAGGCCCTTGATCATGTTCAGCCCCAGCCGCACCGCGGGCCGCGCCTGGCCTGGGACGGGCGCGAGCACGGCCTCCCAGTGGCTGTGATGCACGTCCACCGGCAGCACCCGCACGCCGTGGCGGCGCGCATCCTGCACCAGCTGGGACGGCGCGTAAAAGCCCATGGGCTGCGAGTTGAGCAGCGCCGCCAGAAAGGCTTCGGGCTCGTGGCACTTGAGCCAGGAGCTGGCATAGGCGAGCAGGGCGAAGCTGGCCGCGTGGCTTTCCGGAAAACCGTATTCGCCGAAGCCCTCGATCTGGCGGAACAGGGCCTCGGCGAAGTCCAGGCCGTAGCCGTGCGCGAGCAGGCCGCCCACCAGCTTGGCGCGGAACTTGTCGACGCCACCCTTGCGTCGCCACGCCGCCATCGAGCGGCGCAGCTGGTCGGCCTCGCCGGGCGTGAAGCCGGCCGCGGCCACCGCGATCTGCATGACTTGCTCCTGGAAGATCGGCACGCCCAGCGTGCGCCGCAGCACCGCCTGCACGGCGGGGCCGGGGTAGGTCTCCGGCTCCTTGCCCTGGCGGCGGCGCAGATAGGGATGCACCATGCCGCCCTGGATCGGCCCCGGCCGCACGATGGCGACCTGCACGACCAGGTCGTAGTATTCGCGCGGCCGCAGCCGCGGCAGCATGCTCATCTGCGCGCGCGACTCGATCTGGAACACGCCCACCGTGTCGGCCGCGCAGATCATGTCGTAGGTGGCGGTGTCGCCCTCGGGGATCTGGTGCAGCGCCAGCGGTTCGCCCCGGCGCGCGCCGGCCATCTCGAGCGCGCGCCGCAGCACCGACAGCATGCCGAGCGCCAGCACGTCCACCTTGAGCAGGCCGAGCGCATCGAGATCGTCCTTGTCCCACTGCACCACGCTGCGCTCGGCCATGGCGGCGTTCTCGATCGGCACCAGGCGCGAGAGCAGGCCGCGCGACATGACGAAGCCGCCCGGGTGCTGCGACAGATGGCGCGGAAAGCCCATCAGCGTCTCGGCCAGGATGGCCCACTGGCGCGCCACGCGCGAGGCCGGATCGAGGCCGCACTGGCCCAGCGTGCGCAGCATCTCCTTCTTGCCGTCCCACCATTGATGGGCACGCGCGACCGCATCGATGATGGCGGGATCGATGCCGAGCGCGCGGCCGGTGTCGCGCAGCACGCTGCGCGGCCGGTAGGAGATCACCACGGCGGTGAGCGCGGCGCGGCGGCGGCCGTACTTGCGATAGATGTACTGGATCACCTCTTCGCGGCGCTGGTGCTCGAAGTCCACGTCGATGTCGGGCGGCTCGTTGCGCTCCTTGCTGATGAAGCGTTCGAACAGCACGTTGCCGCGCGCCGGATCGACGGCGGTGATGCCCAGGCAATAGCACACCGCCGAGTTCGCGGCCGAGCCGCGGCCCTGGCACAGAATGCCCTGCTCGCGGGCGAAGCGCACCAGATCGTAGACGGTGAGGAAGTAGGCCTCGTAGCGCAGGTCGGCGATCAGCGCCAGCTCCTTCTCGACCTGGGCCGCCACCGGCGCCGGCAGGCCCTGCGGAAAGCGCAGGCGCGCGCCGTCGTAGGTGGCCTGGCGCAGATAGCTGGTGGGCGTCTCGCCCGGCGGCACGATCTCGTCGGGGTACTCGTAGCGCAGCTCCTTGAGCGAGAACGTGCAGCGCCGGGCGATCTCGAGCGTCTGCGCCAGCGCATGGGCCGGGTAGAGGCCGGCCAGCCGCATGCGCGAACGCAGGTGGCGCTCGGCATTGGCCGCCAGCGCATAGCCGCATTGCGACACCGGCGTGCCGGTGCGGATGGCGGTGAGCGTGTCGTGCAGCGGCTTGCGCGAGCGCACGTGCATCTGCACCTGGCCCACCGCCGCCTGCGGCAGCCCGCTGGCCTGCGCGGCCACGTCGATCGCGGCGCGATGCAGGTCGTCGCGCGACCGATGCAGCATGGTGAGGCCGATCCAGCCGCGCGCCGGAAACACGCGCGCGAGCCAGCGCGCCTGGGCCACGATGGCGGCGGTGTCCAGGCCATAGGTGGGCGTGAGGATGGCCAGGCAGCCCGGCATGGCGCGCAGGTACGCGAGTTCGGACGGCGGCGCGTCCAGGTCGGCGGTATGGAGTTCGTAGCTGCCCTTGGCCGCGCGCGAACGGCCCAGCGTGATGAGTTCGGTCAGGTTGCCGTAGCCCTCGCGATCCTGCGCCAGCAGCGTGAGCTCGAGCGGCGGATTGGGCGCATCGTGCAGCACCAGCCGGGTGCCCACGATCAGCGGCAGGGCCTGCTTCTCGGCCTCGACGTGGGCGCGCACCACCCCGGCCAGGCTGCATTCGTCGGTGATGGCCAGCGCCGCATAGCCCTGGCGCCGCGCGCGATCGACCAGCTCCTCGGGATGCGAGGCGCCCACCAGGAACGAGAAGTTCGACTGGCAGTCCAGCTCGGCATAGCCGGGCAGGCCGGCACTGCCGTCGAGGGGGAGCGGGGCGGTGTCAGGCATAGCGGCCGTGCAGGAACCAGTGCGCCGTCTCGCCGCCGCGTTCGCGATAGAGCCAGTAGCGCGCGCCCGCTGCATCCTCGGCGACGAAGTAGTCGCGCTGGGTGTTGACCGCGTCCCACCAGCCGCTCTCGATGCGCTCGGGGCCGCGCAGCAGCCGCAGCGGCTGGCCCTGGTAGACGGGCCGGTGCGCGCGCAGCGCCAGCGGCTGGGCCGGCTCGATCAGCCAGAACGGGCGCTCCAGCGCGGGCGGCAGTTCGGGCGGGCGCGGCAGGTCGGCCGCGACCGGCAGCCACTGGTTGGCCGCCTCCGGGCGATGATCGGCCAGCGGCGCGGGGCGCCTCACCTGCGCCGGACCGAGCCGGGCGCTCAGCAGGTCGAGCAGGCGGGCGTGGTCGGCCGCGCTGCCGCCGGGCTCGGGAAACAGCGTGGTGCTGGCCGCCGGCATGTCCACCGTGACCGGGGCCGACAGCGTGACGGCGATCACGGGCGCGGCCAGTTCGAAGCGCGCCAGCCGCTCGCGCAGCAGGCCGCGCAGGTGGGCGCTCTGCCACACCGGCTCGGCCATGGCCAGATGCAGTTGCGAGGGCGGGCACGCATGGCGTCCGCGTTCGTGTTCGAGCGTGAGCGTGATGGCGCGCACCGCGAGCCGCTGCGCGCCGAGCCAGCCGCTGAGCTGTTCGGTCAGGCGGCCGCTCACGTGCAGCAGCGCGTCGGCATGCTCGACGTAATCCATCAGCTCGGTGCGGGCCTCGAAACGGGCGGGCGGACTGAGCCAGGCATGCACCTCGGCCGCCGCGCCGTAGGCGGCATCGAGCGCATGCAGCAGCGCCGGGTCGCTGCGGCGCTGCAGGCCGGCGCGCGGCAGGCGCCGCAGGTCGGCCAGCCGCTGGCAGCCCAGGCCCTGCAGCCAGGCCAGCCGGGCCTGGGCCTCGGGCAGCAGCGTGAGCGGCAGCGCGTCGAGCCGGCGTGCCAGCGTGTCGGCCTGCAGCACGCGGCGCCGCGCCGGGCCGCGCGCCAGCAGCGAGGCACCGCGCGCGGTGGGCGCCATCGCGATGCCACCGCGCAGGTCGAGCGCGGCCAGGGTCGCGCGCACGCGGCGATGCAGCGCGCGCGGGCCGCCGAACACCATCAGGCTGGCGCCGACGTCGAGCAGCAGGCTGTCGCCGTCGGGCACGGCCAGCTGCGGCGTGTACTGCAGCAGCGAGAGCGCGGCGGCCTGCAGCGTGCGGGCCTCGGCGGCCGGGTCGCGTTCGAGCAGGGTGGCCTCGGGACACAGCGCCAGCGCGCCGGCGCGCCGCAGCCCCAGGCGCAGGCCCGCCGCACGCGCGGCCGGCGTGAGCGCGATCACGCGCTCCTGCTCGAGCACGCCGCAGATCAGCGCGGGCTGCTCAGACCAGTGCGGTCGAGCGGCGTCCAGCGGCAGATTCGGCAGGAAGACGGCGATCCAGAGGCGCATGGGGCAGGGCGGGAAGGAGCGGTTCGGCCGGCAGCGCGGGCAGCAGGCGTTGGGCGCTTTCCTCGAAAGGCAGGTAGAGCGTGGTGTCGCAGACCGGCCCGCGACGCTTGAGGATCTGCACGTTGAAGCCGCCGGGGGCGGGCGCCAGGGTCAGGCGCAGCGGCGCGGGCGAGGCGTGCTGGGCGGCCGTGGCCGGCCGCAGCGCGAAGAACAGGGTCTCGCTGCCCTGGGAGGCGAGGTGCAGGCGGCGCAGGGCCTCGGGCCGGGCCTGCGGCAGCCAGCACAGCAGCGCGGCGCAACTGCCGTGCTTGAGGACCTGGTCGGCCGCCCACAGCGCATCGCGCGCATTGGCCGGCGTGAGCCAGAGGAGCCGGCGCGGGTCCAGCCCCCAGCGCATCCAGGCCGCGATGTGCGGCGCGCACGGCGGCTGCAGCAGCACGATGTCGCGGCCGCTGTCGAGCGCGGCGAGGGCCGGTCGCAGCAGGCTGAGCTCGCCGCAACCCGGATGCGGCGTCAGCAGCTCGGTCAGGCTGCCCTGGGGCCAGCCTTCGTCGGGCAGCAGCGCCGACAGCGCCGCGTGGCCGGTCGGGACGGCACGGGCGCTGCCGCGCGCCAGCTGGGTGGCGCGCCACAAGGCGGGGTGGATGAGTTCGGGCGCGGGCATGGCCGGCGGGGGGCTCGCGGGCAGCGATCCTGGGTGAGACAATGACTGTACAAATATACAGTAAAACCAAGATGTGGTCCGAGGCGATGCGGCGGGGGCTTGAATCCCGGAACACTGCCCGCACACGTATAGAATGACTTCTTGGCCGTCCGCCGGCCGCCTTCACCGGATTTGCGCACCATGTCTCCTGCCCGTGTCATCGAATTCCTGCCCACGCCCGAAGGCGAGGTCAGGCAGCTGTTCGTGCTGCTGCACGGCGTGGGGGGCACGCCCGAGGGCCTCGAGGGGCTGGCGCAGGCATTGCGCCGCGCCTTTCCGGCCGCGGCCGTGCTGATTCCCGAGGGCTTCGAGCCCTTCGACGGGGGCGGCCCCGGGCGCCAGTGGTTCTCGGTGCGCGGGGTGAGCGACGAAAATCGCCCCGAGCGCGTGGCCCGGGCGCTGCCGGCCCTGGTGCGCTATGTGCAGGCGGCGCAGCAGCGCTTCAACCTGCTGCCGCCCGCCACCGCGCTGGCCGGCTTTTCGCAGGGCGCCATCATGGCGCTCGAGGCGGTGCAGGCCAACGAGGCGCTGGCCGGGCGCGTCCTGGCCTTCTCGGGCCGCTACGCCGAGCTGCCCAAGGTGCCGCCCACCTACACCACCATCCATCTGCTGCACGGCGCGGCCGATCCGGTGATGCCGGTGCAACTGGCGCAGGCCGCCCAGGCGCGGCTCGACGAGCTGCACGGCGACGCCACCATCGACATCGCGAGCAATGTCGGCCACGAGCTGCATCCGGCGCTGATCGACCAGGCCATCCTGCGGCTCCAGACCTGCGTGCCCTTGCGCAGCTGGGAGGCCGCCCTGGGCCTGGACCAATCCCCCCCGGCCGGCACCAGCGTGCATTGACGCTGCGGCGGCTAGTGCGGCGGCCAGTGCGGCGGCAATTTTTACCGACCTGACCGGCGGGCCCCGGCCCGCCGCACGCAAAATGGGCGCCTCGCGGGCGCCCATTTTTCTGGCCGTGCCGTCTGGTTCAGCGCGTGCTGGCGGCCGCCAGCAGCGGGGCGTCGGGGGCGCGTTCGTCGAGATAGGCGCGCGCGCCGAGATAGCGCTTGGACCAATACGTGTTGTCGAGCCGGTCGACCCGCACCTGCGAGCCGCGCGAGGGGGCGTGCACGAACTGCCCCTGGCCGATGTAGATGCCCACGTGCGAGGTCACGCCGCGGCCGCGGGTGGCGAAGAACACCAGGTCGCCCGGCTTGAGCCGCGCGCGGGCGACGTTCTTGCCGGCGGTGCGCTGGGCACGCGACGTGCGGGGGAGTTCCAGTCCGGCGATCTCGCGATAGACGAACAGGGTCAGGCCGCTGCAGTCGAAACCGTCGGGATCGTCGCCACCCCAGGAATAGGGCGTGCCGATGGCTTCCAGGCCGGCCTGCACGACGCGGTCGCGCAGCGTGGGAACGGTGGTTTCGTTGGCCAGCGCCAGGCCACTGAGGCTGGCGCGGGCGGCGGGGTGCAGCGAGGCATGGGCCGCGCCGCTGAAGGTGGTCAGGCAGAGCGCCAGAAGCGGGGCGCTGATAAAGGCAGACAATACAGACGATTGTCGGCGGACTTCTCGCGTGGGTGGAGTCATTGCGACACTTCAAAAATCGGAGTGTGGGCGGATGGCTTTGGCAACGTGCAAGCCGGCGGCATTGCGCATTCTGTCATCGATGCGCCGCACCATTGTAATGGAATAGTATTTCATTACATTTGAAACGGGATGCATCATCGATGTTCGCGAATGTACGAACATGCCCGTCCGTGTCATGACGCTTGCGGCATAATCCCTGCACCGGCGCCGCGTCGGCGCCGGCCACGGACCGGACCATGACCGCAGCCAACCTGTACAGCCCCGACCCGATTCCTTTCGAGCCGTTCGACGACGCTACCCAAGCGGTGGAGCGCCTGCTCGAGATCTACGCCCGCAACACCGGATTCCTGCGCAGCGCCTTCCAGGAAGTCCTGCAGGGCCGCGACCTGCGCGCCCGCGTGCGCGCCTTCTATCCCGCCGTGCGCGTGGCGGTCGACACCTACGATCCGATCGACACCCGCCTGTCGTATGGCCATGTGGCCGAGCCCGGCCACTACCAGACCACGATCACCCAGCCCGCGCTGTTCCGCGACTATCTCATCGAGCAGCTGAGCCAGCTGCTGCAGAACCACCGCGTGCCGATCGAGATCGGCGAGTCGGATTCGCCCATTCCGCTGCACTTCGCCTTCCCCGACGGCGCCTACGTCGAGGGCGAACACCTCGAAAGCCTGAAGCGGCCGCTGCGCGACCTGTTCGACGTGCCCGACCTCGCCGTCACCGACGACGCCATCGTCAACGGCTCCTGGAAGGGCCGGCCGGGCGAGCCCAGCCCGCTCGCGCCGTTCACGGCGCCGCGCGTCGACTACTCCCTGCACCGCCTGCAGCACTACAGCGCCACGGCGCCATCGCACTTCCAGAATTTCGTGCTGTTCACCAACTACCAGTTCTACGTCGACGAGTTCTGCCTGCGCGCCCGCGCGCTGATGGCCGAGGGCGGCGGCGACTACGACGCGCTGGTCGAGCCCGGCAACCGCATCACCCGGCGCGGCGAAACCGCGGCGCCGGACACCGGCGCGGTGCGCCTGCCGCAGATGCCGGCCTATCACCTGGTGCGGCCCAATCATTCCGGCATCACGCTGGTCAACATCGGCGTGGGCCCGTCCAACGCCAAGACCATCACCGACCACATCGCGGTGCTGCGCCCGCACGCCTGGCTGATGCTGGGCCACTGCGCCGGGCTGCGCGATTCGCAGCGCCTGGGCGACTACGTGCTGGCACACGGCTACGTGCGCGACGACCACGTGCTCGACGCCGACCTGCCCACCTGGGTGCCGGTGCCGCCGCTGGCCGAAGTGCAGGTCGCGCTGGAACAGGCGGTGCAGGAGGTGGCGGGCCTGTCGGGCTGGGACCTCAAGCGCATCATGCGCACCGGCACGGTCGCCACCATCGACAACCGCAACTGGGAGCTGCGCGACCAGGGCGAGCTGGTGCAGCGCTTCGCCCAGTCGCGTGCCATCGCCCTCGACATGGAGTCGGCCACCATCGCGGCCAACGGCTTCCGTTTCCGCGTGCCCTACGGCACGCTGCTGTGCGTCTCCGACAAGCCGCTGCACGGCGAGCTCAAGCTGCCGGGCATGGCCAGCGCCTTCTACCGCCGCCAGGTCAACCAGCACCTGGAGATCGGCATCCGGGCGCTGGAGTTGTTGCGCGAAATGGCCCCCGAGCGCCTGCATTCGCGCAAACTGCGCACCTTCACCGAGACCGCGTTTCAATAAAGTCCGTCAAAGAGGCCTGCGCCGCCGCGCAAGCCCCGCACTTTTGTGCCCGGCTGTGGCACCATCTCACCATTGCGCCATCCGAACACGGACCGGCACGCGCGGCCAGGCCGCGCGGCATGCCAAACGACCCGTACGAGGAGAACGGTTTGAAGCATCCCCACGACGGCAATGGCTTGCTGCCCGACACGGCCGCGCTGCGCCGCCTCCTCGAGGCCGGCAGGCGGGATGCGGCGCTGCTGCGCCAGTTCCGTCCGGTGCTGCAGCCCATGCTGGCGCTCGACTCCGGGCGCTGCGTCGGCGCCGAGGTGCTGATGCGCTGGCGCTTGCCCGACGGCACCGACATCCCGCCCGAACGCTTCATCCCGATTGCCCGCCACGCCGGCGCGCTGCCCGCGCTCAGCCGCCAGGTGTTCGTGCAGGCCGCCACCGCGGTGGCGCGCGTCGGCCTCCCGGCCGAATTCCACATGTCGTTCAACGTGCCCGCCGGCTACCTGCTGGCGCCGGCCTTTCCCGCCCATCTCGAAGAGCTCGATGGCATCCTGCCGGCGCATGCCGAGATCTGGATCGAGCTCACCGAAGACGAGGCCCTGCCCGACACCCAGGCCGCGCTGCGCCGCCTGGCGAGCCTGCGGCGCGGCCGCATCCGCATCGGCGTCGACGACTTCGGCACCGGCTTCAACGACATCGACAGCCTGGCCCGCGTGCGGCCCGACTTCCTCAAGCTCGACCAATCCCTGATCGCCGCGCTCGGCACGCCGGCCGAAAACCGCGCGATCTTCGACGTGGCTCGCTATGCCAGCCAGCGCCGGGGCGTGCGGGTGGTGGCCGAGGGCATCGAAAACGTGCTGCAGGTAGTGCGGCTGCGCGAGCTCGGCATCCAGGACGGGCAGGGCTATTTCTTCGACCAGCCCATGTCGCTCGAGGCCTTCGCCATGTGGCTGCCGCAGGTCGAGCGCCGCGCCGCCGCCCAGCTCTGATCGCGCGCCCACGCAATCCCCGGAGGCCGGCGCATGCCGGCCTTTGCCTGTGAAAAAGCCGGCTCGCGCCGGCTTTCGTGCGTGCGTCTGCCGCGTACGGCTCAGCGGCCTCCCTGGCGCTTGCGCGTGCGCAGCTCTTCGCGCGCCACGATGCCCGCGCCCACCAGCACCATGATGGCCAGCGCAAACCAGGTGAGCGCGTAGCCCAGGTGGTTGTTCGCGAAACTGAGCACGGTCAGGCCGCCCACGGGGGCGGTGGCCGGGTCGCGCGCGGCGGTGGCGCCGGCGTCGATGAAGTAGGGCGCCACCTGTTGCGGATCGAGGCCGCGGCGCGCGGCGATCGCGGGCAGGTCGCGCGAATACCAGCGGTCGGCCTGCGCGTCGTTCTCGCGCAGGAACCCGCCCGGGCCTTCGCCCATGCGCAGCAGCCCGTCCACCTTGACCGGCGCGGTGCCGGCCGGCTCGGCCTCGGCGCGCTTGCGCCAGGCCGGCAGCACGAAGCCGCGGTTCACCATCACCAGGCTGCCGTCCGCCTGTTGCAGCGGCGTCAGCACCCAATAGCCGGAACCCAGCTCGGTGGCCGCCTGCACCAGCGTCTGCTGGTCGTGGCGCAGCACGCCCTCGGCCTGCACGTGGCGGTATTCGGCGTTGTCGTTGGTGAGCGCGGCCCAGTCGGCGCGGCCCGGTGCCGGCACGGCCGGCGCATGCACGCGGCCCTCGACCTGGGCGATCAGATTCTTTTTCCAGGCGAGGCGATGGATCTGCCAGGTGCCGAGCGTGCACAGCACGGCGAACAGGAAGAGGGCGATGGCCGCCAGGATCACGAGGGTGAGATTGCCGCGCGGGCGGCGCGGCGTGTCGTCGGCGGGGCGTTGCAGGCTGGAGTCCGGTCGGGTCAAGGTATTGCTGCTCGGGTTGTCGCGGCCGGACCCCGTGCGCTATGGCATGTTGCGCATATCGTGCGGCGTCATCGGCATCATGTTGCTGTTGAGGTGATACATGATCCAGATCGACCCGGACAGGGTGATCACGACCATCACCAGCGTGAAAATCAGCGCCAGCATACTCCAACCGCTCTCCGACTTCGTGTCCATGTGCAGGAAATACACGAGGTGCACCACGATCTGCACCGCCGCCAGCGCCAGGATGATGAGCGCCGTGGTGCGCGAGCTCTGCAGCACCTGGCCCATCACGAGCCAGAACGGAATCGCCGTGAGGATCACCGCCAGCACGAAGCCGGTCATGTAGCTCCGGAAGCTGCCGTGGCTGGCGCCGCCGTCGTCGTCGTGGTCGTCGTGGCCGTGCCCGCCGCCGTGGCCGCTGGCGCCGTGCGGCGTGCGGTGATGCGGATCCGGGCTCGACTCCAGGCTGCCCATGTGATCGGTGCGGGTGGTCATGGCAGGACTCCCATCAGGTAGACGAAGGTGAACACGCCGACCCAGATCAGGTCGAGGAAGTGCCAGAACATCGACAGGCACATCATGCGGCGGCGGTTCTCGGGGATCAGGCCGTGCATCTTGAGCTGCACCATCAGCGTGACCAGCCAGATGATGCCGAAGGTCACGTGCAGTCCGTGGGTGCCCACCAGCGCGAAGAACGACGACAGGAAGGCGCTGCGCTGCGGGCCCGCGCCGATGTGGATCAGGTGGGCGAACTCGTAGATCTCCACGCACAGGAAGGCCAGGCCGAACAGCCCGGTGACCGCCAGCCAGCCCTGGGTGGCGCCGAGCCGCTTGCGCCGCATCTCCAGCATGGCGAAGCCATAGGTGATGGACGAGAGCAGCAGCAGCGCCGTGTTGAGCGCGACCAGCTCCAGCTCGAACAGGTCGGCGCCCGAGGGACCGGCCGCGTAGCTGCGGCCCAGCACGCCGTAGGTGGCGAACAGGCAGGCGAAGATGAGGCAGTCGCTCATCAGGTACACCCAGAAGCCCAGCATCGTGCCGTTCTTCGGGTGGTGCTCTTCCGGGAGATAGAACAGCGGCCGGTCCGCCGGCGCGCCGGAAGGGGGGAGGTGAGCCGCGGTATCAGACATGTTTGGCCATCAGCAGAGTGCGATCGGCTTCGGTGCGCGCCACTTGCTCGGCGGGCACGTAGTAATCGCGTTTGTAGTTGAAGGTGTGGACGATCGTCACCACGATCAGCGCCCCGAACGACAGCACCGCCGGCAGCCACATGTGCCAGATCAGCGTGAAGCCCAGCAGCGTCGAGAGCCCGGCGATCACGATGCCGGCCCAGGTGTTCTTGGGCATGTGGATCGGGATGAAGCCGGCCTGCGGGCGCTGGTAGCCGTATTGCTTCATCTGCGCCCAGGCGTCGAGGTCATGCACCAGCGGCGTGAAGGCGAAGTTGTATTGCGGCGGCGGCGACGAGGTCGACCATTCCAGCGTGCGGCCGTCCCAGGGGTCGCCGGTGTCGTCGCGCAGCTGCTCGCGCCGGCGGAAGCTCACCACCAGCTGGATCAGGAAGCTGGCGATGCCGAAGGCGATCAGCACGGCGCCGAACGCCGCGATCTGGAACCAGATCTGCAGCGAGGTGTCCTCGAAGTGGCTCACGCGCCGCGTCACGCCCATCAGGCCCAGCACGTAGAGCGGCATGAAGGCCACGTAGAAGCCCACCAGCCAGAACCAGAACGAGCACTTGCCCCAGAACGGATCGAGCCGGTAGCCGAAGGCCTTGGGAAACCAGTAGGTGATGCCGGCCATCAGGCCGAACAGCACCCCGCCGATGATGACGTTGTGGAAGTGGGCGATCAGGAACAGGCTGTTGTGCAGCGCGAAGTCGGCCGGCGGCACCGCCAGCAGCACGCCGGTCATGCCGCCGATCACGAAGGTCACCATGAAGCCGAGGGTCCAGAGCATCGGCACCTCGAAGCGGATGCGGCCGCGATACATGGTGAACAGCCAGTTGAAGATCTTGGCCCCGGTCGGGATCGAGATGATCATCGTGGTGATGCCGAAGAACGAGTTCACGCTCGCCCCGGACCCCATGGTGAAGAAGTGGTGCAGCCACACCAGATAGGAGAGCACGGTGATCACGACGGTGGCGTACACCATCGACGCGTAGCCGAACAGGCGCTTGCGGCAGAAGGTGGCCACGACCTCGGAGAAGATGCCGAAGGCCGGCAGGATCAGGATGTAGACCTCCGGGTGGCCCCAGATCCAGATCAGGTTCACGTACATCATGGCGTTGCCGCCGAAGTCCGCGGTGAAGAAGTTGGTGCCGACGTAGCGGTCCATCGAGAGCAGGGCCAGCACGGCGGTCAGCACCGGGAACGCCGCCACGATCAGCACGTTGGTGCACAGCGCGGTCCAGGTGAACACCGGCATGCGCATGAGCGACATGCCCGGCGCGCGCATCTTCACGATGGTCACGAGCAGGTTCACGCCGGACAGCAGGGTGCCGACCCCGGCCACCTGCAAGGCCCAGATGTAGTAGTCGACCCCGACGTCCGGACTGTGCAGGATGCCCGATAGCGGCGGATATGCGAGCCAGCCCGTGCGCGCGAACTCGCCCACGAACAGCGAGGTCATGACCAGCACCGCGCCGCCCACCGTCATCCAAAAGCTGAAGTTGTTGAGGAACGGAAACGCCACGTCGCGCGCGCCGATCTGCAGCGGCACGATGTAGTTCATCAGGCCCGTGACCAGCGGCATGGCCACGAAGAAGATCATGATCACGCCGTGCGCGGTGAAGATCTGGTCGTAGTGGTGGGGCGGCAGGTAGCCGAGCTGGTCGCCGAAGGCGACGGCCTGCTGGGCCCGCATCATGATGGCATCGGCGAAGCCGCGCAGCAGCATGATGAGGCCGAGGATCACGTACATGATCCCGATCTTCTTGTGGTCGATGCTGGTGAACCACTCGCGCCACAGGTAGCCCCACTTGCCGAAGTAGGTGATGGCCCCGACCACGGCGATGCCACCCAGGATGACGGCGGCGAACGTGGCGATGAGAATCGGCTCGTGATAGGGAATCGCTTCCCAGGTGAGCCGTCCGAAGATCAGCGTGGTGAGGTCTGATGATTCTGGCATCTCGATTCCCGGCTAATGTGTCCGGGGCGGCTGGCGTGCCGCCCAGGCAATGCTGCCCTGCCTACGCAACGGCCGTGCCCATGGCGCGGCGCGTCGATCAAAGCGCCATGCGCGCCGACTCGGTGGCTGCCGTGCACATGGCGCCCACGTACTGCCGCAGCGGCCCGTCGGCCAGGCCGAGGCGCTCGCGCAGGGCGGGGTCCATGGAAGTCAAGTTCAGCATGCCGGGCAGGCCCGCGCCGCCGCGCGCGTCGATCGCCATCGCATCCTTCATGCACATGCGGTTGGGCTCGACGCAGCGATTCACGATCGCGTCGAACAGCCCGGGCGCCACGCTGGCGTAGCGCGCCACCGGGTTGCGTTCGCTGGGCTGCTCGAGCTTGAGATAGGCCTCGCGCGAGAGCGTCTGGCCGTCTTTGCGGGCGCGCTCGATCCACTCGTCGAAGCCGGCGCGGTCGACGCCGTGGAAGCGGAAGCGCATGCCGGAGAAGCCCGCGCCGCTGAAGTTGGCGGACAGGCCCTCGTAGTCGCCGGGATGGTTGATCACCGCGTGCAGCGTGGTCTGCATGCCCGGCATGGCGTAGATCTGGCCCGCCAGCGCCGGCACGAAGAAGGAGTTCATCACGGTGGAGGAGGTGATGCGGAACTGGATCGGCTGGTCGACCGGCGCGGCCAGCTCGTTGACCGTCGCCACGCCTTGCTCGGGATAGAGAAACAGCCATTTCCAGTCGAGCGCCACCACCTCGATCACGAGCGGCTTGGTATTGGCCGGCACCTCGCGGCCTTCGGCGATGCGGGCGAGCGGGCGGTAGGGGTCGAGCTGGTGGGTGCTGACCCAGGTGAGCGCGCCCAGCGCGATGATGATGAGCAGCGGCGCGGCCCAGATCAGGAGCTCCAGCATGGTGGAGTGGTTCCAGTCGGGATCGTAGTGCGCCTTGGTGTTGGTTTCGCGGTAGCGCCAGGCGAAGACCAGCGTGAGGATGATGACCGGCACGATGATGAGCAACATCAGGCCGGTCGATATGAGGATGAGATTGCGCTGTTGCCACGCAACGTCTCCTGATGGCGCCATCAGGACGGTATTGCACCCCGCCAGCAAAAAGACGCAGGCCAGCAGGAGAACTCCGCGGAGTCTTTGGAATAACGGCATTGCCCTACCCCGAAACGTAACCGTGGGAAATAATCTCAACCCTACGCTGGAAGGTAGCAAAAATCCAGGGTAAAAAGAGTAAAAATATGCGGTGACAGAGCCGGTGCATGTGTTGCGCGCGCAACGTCTCGCGCAGGCGCATTCGCAGCCCCGGCTGCGGCGCGAGCGCCGTGCTCGCCGCTGTCGCAAAAGCCATGGACGGCAGTCCCGTGCCATGGCATCGTGCAGGTGTGATGCAGGGATCGTAGACCTGGATCGGCGCCGCGCCCACGCGCAAAGCCGGTCCGATTTCAGCGAGCACGCATATGTCGACCACCACGCAGTATCCCGGCCCGGCGCAACCCCATCCCGGCCATCCTGGCGCCAAGCCCAGCCTGGGCGCGAGTCATGCCAAGGTGGCGCCCAGCGAGATCGCCGTCGGCGTGGTCATCGGGCGCACCTCCGAATACTTCGACTTCTTCGTCTTCGGCATCGCATGCGTGATGGTGTTTCCGCGCGTGTTCTTCCCGTTCGAGGCGCCCCTCGAAGGCACGCTGTGGTCGTTCGCGGTGTTCGCGCTGGCCTTCGTGGTGCGCCCGCTGGGCACCGCGATATCGATGGCGATCCAGCGGCGCTGGGGGCGCGGCATCAAGCTCACCGTGGCGCTGTTCCTGCTCGGTACGGCCACCTGCGGCATCGCGTTCCTGCCGCGCTACGAGTCCATCGGGGCCTACGCCATCATCCTGCTCGCCGTGTTCCGCGGGCTGCAGGGCATGGCGCTCGGCGGCTCCTGGGACGGCCTGCCGTCGCTGCTCGCGCTGAACGCGCCGTCGTCGCGGCGCGGCTGGTACGCCATGATCGGGCAGCTCGGCGCGCCCATCGGCTTCATGATCGCCAGCGCGCTGTTCCTGTTCCTGCACCTCACGCTCACCGATGCCGACTTCATCGACTGGGGCTGGCGCTATCCCTTCTTCGTGGCCTTCGCCATCAACGTGGTGGCGCTGTTCGCGCGGCTGCGGCTGGTGGTCACCGAGGAATACACGGCGCTGCTCGAAGAGGGCGAGCTCGAGCCGATCGCGACCGGCGAGATCGTGCGCGAGCAGGGCTACAACATGTTCATCGGCGCCTTCGCGGCGCTGGCCAGCTACGCGCTGTTCCATCTCGTGACCGTGTTCCCGCTGTCGTGGATCGCGGTGAGCCAGACGCAGCCGCTCGGCACGGTGCTGGTCGTGCAGATCCTCGGCGCCGTCGTCGGCATCCTGGGCACCATCGCGTCCGGCCTGATCGCCGACCGCATCGGGCGGCGCAACACCCTCGGCGCGCTGGCCGTGCTGATCGGCATCTTCGCGCTGTTCGCGCCGTGGCTGCTCGGCGGCGGGCCGCTCGCGCAGGACGCCTTCATCCTGATCGGCTTCGCGCTGCTGGGCGTGTCGTACGGCCAGGCGGCCGGCACGGTGACGTCCAACTTCACGCGCCGCTACCGCTATACCGGCGCCGCGCTGACCACCGACATGGCCTGGCTGATCGGCGCCGCCTTCGCCCCGGTGGTGGCCCTCGGCCTCTCGGCCCGCTTCGGCCTGATCGCGGTGAGCCTGTATCTGCTGTCGGGCGTGGTCTGCACCTTGCTGGCGCTGCGCATCAACAAGCTGATCGAAGCGCGCGACTGAGGGCGCGGCCGCCCGAAAGGCAGAAAGCCAGGGCATGCCCTGGCTTTCTTGCCTTCGTGCTTTCGTGCGAACCGACTTATTCGAGGTTCTGCGCCTGTTCGCGCATCTGTTCGATCAGCAGCTTCAGGTCCATCGCGGCGCGGGTGACTTCCATGCTGCCGGCCTTGGAGCCCAGCGTGTTGGCCTCGCGGTTCATTTCCTGGAACAGGAAGTCCAGGCGCTTGCCGGCGCTGCCGCCTTGCTTGCCGCCGCCTTTGCCGGCCTTGCCGCCGCCCTCGGTGAGCAGGTGGCGCAGCTCTTCGAGGTGCGAGCGCAGGCGCGAGAGCTCTTCGGCGACGTCGATGCGCAGCGCGAACAGGTTGGCTTCCTGCGCGAGGCGCTCGGACAGCTCGGGGCCGGTGATGTGGGCGAAGCCGCCCGGGAAGGCGTTTTCGACGGTTTCGCGCAGCTTGGTGGCGAGCTTCTCGCGATGGTCGGCGAGCAGCTGGGGCAGGTGGGTTTCGACCTGCTGGACGATCGCGGCCACGCCGTCGGCGCAGTCGCGCATCATGCCGGCCAGGCGTTCGCCTTCGCGCACGCGGCCTTCCTGCAGTTGCGCCAGGGCCTGCTGGCCGGCCTGGACACAGGCGGCGCCCCAGACCTGCGGGTCGAGCGCGTCGTTGCTGCGCTGGCCGGGCCAGTTGAACAGCTCGACCAGGCGCGGCGCGCTGGTCTCGGGCAGGATGCGGCGCGCGGCCTGCAACTGCTCGGCCAGGCGGTTGAGCCACTCGGGATCGAGCTGCGTGACTTCGTTGGTGCTGGCGCGGGTGAACGACGCGCGCACCTCGACCTTGCCGCGCGCCAGATTCGTGGTCAGCAGCTCGCGCAGCGGGGTTTCGGCGTGGCGCAGCTCGTCGGGCAGCCGGAAATACAGGTCGAGAAAGCGGCTGTTGACGCTGCGCAGTTCGAGCGCGAGCGAACCCTGTTCGAGGTCGACGCGGGCATTGCCGAACGCGGTCATGCTGCGGATCATGGTGGGATATCCTGAGAAATGGCCGGGCGCGGCGGCGCGCCTCGGACGTAAAGTGAGCTCGACCGGCCCCGCGGCCGGCCGGCGCGCCGCGGGGCGCCGCGCCTGGTACGCAGGATAACCGATGCCGGCCTCGCCCGTCGCCGCCGACCCCGTACAATCCGGGGCTTTTACAGACCCACACTGGAGCTTCCCGTGAACGCCACTTCCGCCTCTTCCCGCCCCAGCGGCCGCGCCGTCGACGAACTGCGGCCGTTCTCGCTCACGCGCGGCTTCACCCGCTATGCGGAGGGTTCGGTGCTGGTGCGTGCCGGCGATACCCACGTGCTGTGCACGGCCAGCGTGCTCGACAAGGTGCCGCCCTTCATGAAGGGCCGCGGCGAGGGCTGGGTCACGGCCGAGTACGGCATGCTGCCGCGCGCGACCCACACGCGCGGCGACCGCGAGGCGGCGCGCGGCAAGCAGAGCGGCCGCACCCAGGAGATCCAGCGCCTGATCGGCCGCAGCCTGCGCGCCGTGTTCGACCTGAGCGCGCTGGGCGAGCGCACGCTGCACCTGGATTGCGACGTGCTCCAGGCCGACGGCGGCACGCGCTGCGCCAGCATCACCGGCGCCTGGGTGGCCGCGAGCGACGCGATCGCCTTGCTGCTCGAACGTGGCGACATCACCCGCAATCCGATTCGCGACGCGGTCGCCGCCGTGTCGGTGGGCCTGGTCGACGGTCGGCCGGTGCTCGACCTGGACTACCAGGAAGACTCGGCCTGCGACGCCGACGTGAACGTCATCATGACGGGCGCGGGCGCCTTCGTCGAAGTGCAGGGCACGGGCGAGGGCGCGACCTTCACGCGCGCCGAGCTCGACGCCATGCTGGGCCTGGCCGAGGGCGGCATCGCGCGCCTGGTGGCCGAGCAGCGCGCCGCGCTCCAAGGCTGAACGCGCGTCGCTGAACGCGCGTCGCTGACCGCGCGTCGCTGACCGCGCGTCACTCGCAGCAAAAAAACGGGGCGGCCGCGAGGCCGCCCCATTGCATGGTGCGCCGGATTCGCGGCTCAGGCGGGCAGCAGGCGGCCCACCTTGGGCAGTTCGGCCAGGCCCCAGACCGTGGCGATCAGCTGGCGCATCTCGGCCTCGGTGGCGGCGCCGGCATAGGTGCCCAGGCGGATCGCCTTGTCTTCGACCTCGGGGCGCGACAGCGTGTTGCCCGGGTCGCCCTTGGGCTCGTCCACCCGCGCCGTCAGCTGGCGGCCGTCGGTGGTGCGCACCGCCACCTTGCCGATCCAGCGCTGCGGATAGGCGCCGTCGACCTCGGTGTCGAGCGTCATGCGCACCCGCTCGCGCAGGCGCGCGACCTCGGCGTCGTGCAGTGCGGCGTCGAACTCGGCCAGGCCGGCGCGGCCTTCGCGCGCGATCAGGGCCAAGACGGTGCCCATCGAAAACTTGGATTGATGCACGGTGGTGGGATTGACCACCGGACCGAGCACGTCGATCGCGCCCTGGTGCACCTGTGCCTCGACCTCGGCCAGGTCGTCGGCCCGCAGGCCGTGCTCGCGCATCAGCGCCAGCAGCGCGTCGGCGGCCGGATGGGTGTGCCGGCACGAGGCATGGAACTTGAACGAGGTCTCGGCCAGCGCCCAGCGCGTGCCCAGGCCATCGGTGAGGCGCGAGAGGTCGGCGTCGGTCGACATGCCGGCCGCCATGCCCTGTTTGCCTTCGAGGATGCGTTGCGCGCCGGTGAAGCCATCCTGCGCCAGATAGGCGGCGGTCAGGCCGTCGGCGGCCGCCTTGGCGGTGTGCAACTGCTTGGAATCGGCGGCGTCGCGCAGGAATTCCCACAGGCCGGCGGCCTGGGTGCCGGCCGAGCCCAGCGCGTGCAGCATGCGCGCCGGATCGAGCTTGAGCAGGCGCCCCACGGTGACGGCGGCGGCCAGCGTGCCGACCGTGCCCGTGGTGTGGAAGATCTTGTAGTGCGAGCGGCCGAGGAACTCACCGGCGCGGATGCCGACCTCGTAGCCCGCCACGGCGGCGGTGAGCAGCTCGCGGCCGCTCGCGCCGATGGTCTGCGCCACCGCCAGCGCGGGCGGGAACACCACGGCGGCGGGATGGAACACGGAGCCGTTGTGCACGTCGTCCTGTTCCACCACGTGGGCCGCAGCCGCGTTCACCATCGCGGCGAACAGCGGCGTGGTGCCGCGCCGGTCGATCAGGACCTCGGCGCTGCCGTTGGCCGGGCCCATGGTGGCGGCGAAGCGCCCGATGGTCTGCACGGCGCGCGCGCCGGCGCCGGCCAGGATGGAGCCCAGCGTGTCGAGCAGCAGGTCTTCGGCGCGGCGCACGACGCCGGCCGGGATGTCTTCGAAACGCAGCGTGCTGGCGAACTCGGCCAGCGCGGCGGACGGATGGCCGTGGGGCAGGGTGGCGGGCAGGGCGGACATGGCGGTACCTTGGATCAGAAGGAGCGGGGCAGGCCCAGCATGTGCTCGGCCACGTACGAAAGAATCAGGTTGGTCGAGATCGGCGCGACCTGATAGAGGCGGGTCTCGCGGAACTTGCGCTCGACGTCGTATTCGTTGGCGAAGCCGAAGCCGCCGTGGAACTGCAGGCAGGCGTTGGCCGCCTCCCACGAGGCGTCGGCGGCCAGCAGCTTGGCCATGTTGGCCTGCGCGCCGCAGGGCTGGTGCGCGTCGAACAGCCGGCACGCCTCGTAGCGCATCAGGCTGGCCGCCTCCACGTTGATGTGGGCGCGCGCGATCGGGAACTGCACGCCCTGGTTCTGGCCGATCGGGCGGCCGAACACCACGCGCTCCTTGGCATAGGCGGTGACCTTGTCGATGAACCAGTGGCCGTCGCCGATGCACTCGGCGGCGATCAGCGTGCGCTCGGCGTTCAGGCCGTCGAGGATGTACTTGAAGCCCTTGCCTTCCTCGCCGATGAGGTTTTCGGCCGGGATCTCGAGATTGTCGAAGAACAGCTCGTTGGTCTCGTGATTGACCATGTTGGGGATGGGCCGCACCTCCATGCCGTGACCGATCGCCTGGTGCAGGTCGACCAGGAAGATCGACATGCCTTCCGACTTGCGCGTGACCTGCTCGAGCGGCGTGGTGCGGGCCAGCAGGATCATCAGGTCGGAATGCTGCACGCGCGAGATCCAGACCTTCTGGCCGTTGATCACATAGCGGTCGCTCTTTTTCACCGCCGTGGTCTTGATGCGGGTGGTGTCGGTGCCGGTGGTGGGCTCGGTCACGCCCATCGACTGCAGGCGCAGCTCGCCGCTGGCGATGCGCGGCAGGTAGGTGCGCTTCTGTTCGTCGCTGCCATGGCGCAGCAGCGTGCCCATGTTGTACATCTGGCCGTGGCAGGCGCCCGAGTTGCCGCCCGACCGGTTGATCTCTTCCATGATGACCGAGGCCTCGGTCAGGCCCAGGCCGGAGCCGCCGTATTCCTGCGGGATCAGCGCTGCCAGCCAGCCGGCCTCGGTCAGCGCGCGCACGAATTCGTCGGGATAGCCGCGCGCCTCGTCGACCTTGCGGAAGTATTCGGCGGAAAACTGGCCGCAGAGGTCGCGCACGGCCTCGCGGATGGCCTGGATGTCGGGATTGGTATCAACCATAAGGGTGCTTCGGTCTCTTGTGCTTCTATGATTCGGTCGGGGAGGGTCAGCACGCACTGTGCCGCAGGGCGGGCCGACTGCCAATTTATGATTGCTTAATACGGGGTTTTCCAATCCCGAAGCATTCGGGTGACGGACCCGGGGGGACAGCAAGGCATGGCAACGCATTTCGACCTGACCGACCTGCAATTGATGGTGCATGTCGGCGACTGGCACAGCCTCACGCGCGGCGCGGAGAAGTCGCATCTATCGCTGCCCGCGGCCAGCACCCGGGTCAAGAACCTGGAAGAGCACTTCGGCACGCAGCTGCTCTACCGCACCAGCCAGGGCGTGACCATGACGCCGTCGGGCGAGGCCCTCACGCGCCACGCCCGCATCGTGATGCAGCAGATCGAACAGCTGCGCGGCGACATGCAGGAGTTCGCGCGCGGCGTGAAGGGCCACGTGCGGGTGCTGGCCAACACCACCGCCAGCACCGAATTCATGCCGGGCGTGCTGGCGCGCTACCTGGCCAGCCATCCCGACGTGAACGTGGAGCTGCGCGAGCGCCTGAGCTACCTGATCGTGCGCGCGGTGGCCGACGGCTCGGCCGACCTGGGCATCGTGGCCGGCTGCGGTCCGGACCCCAAGCTGCAGTTCATCCCGTATCGCAGCGACCGGCTCGTGCTGGTCACCGCGCGGCGCCACGCGCTGGCGGCCGAGAGCGCGGTGCCGTTCGCCGATTCGCTGGCCTACGACTACGTGGGGCTGTCGGAGTGGAGCGCGATCCACCCGTTCCTGGTGCAGGCCGCGGCGGCGCTGGGCCGCACCTTCCGCTTTCGCATCGAGGTCGGCAACTTCGAGGCCGCCTGCCGCATGATCGAGAGCGGGGTGGGCATCGGCGTGATCCCGGAGTCGGTGGCGCTGCGCTACGCCCGCGTGCTCGACATCGCGCTGGTGCCGCTCACCGACGAATGGAGCCTGCGCAAGCTGCACATCGTGGTACGCGACCTGGAGGCGCTGCCCACCTTCGCGCGCGAGCTGGTGCAGACCATGATCGACGACATTCCGGCCAGCGAACGGGCCGGCTGAGGGGCGCGCATGACGACGCCGTGACACGTCGCGCGCGCGCTGTAAAGAAACTGCCAACTCGCATGTTCATACTTCGTTACCGATTATGGCGGCGCATTTCAAGCGCCGCCGCTGCCCCCCGAGGGCGATCGTCACGGATAAACACATGCGCAAGAATCTACGCGTCGCCACGGCGCTGTCGGCGACCCTCATCCTGTTCGTCACCCTCTTTGCCCTGGCGTCGGCGGGCGCCATCGCGGTGCTCCAGGAGAGCCGCGGCTACGTCGAGGCGCTCGGCCGCGGCAGCATCGAGCGCGCCGGCGACCTGAACGACACCAGCAGCTGGCTGTTCCGCGCCCGCGCCTTGCTCACCGACGCCAAGACCGCCATGGAAGGCGGGCTGGAGGAGCAGCGCGACGCGGCCCTGGGCCAGGTCGACGCGCTGCTCGCCAGCGCGGCGGAGAGCCAGAAGCGTCTCGCCGCCAACCCCGAAAGCAGCGCCGAGGGCGCGCCCCTGTTCGACGCCGTGCTCGCGGGCTATGCCGGCCTGGCCGGCCAGGGCCTGGCGCCGATGCGCGAGGCGATCGCCAAGTGGAACGGCATCGAGGCCAATCGCCTCAATGACCAGGTGCTGCCGAAGGCGGTGCAGGCCTATGTGCAGGCCGTGGACGCCTACCAGGCGTATGCGCGCGAGCAGGGCCGCGCCGCCGTGACCGACGCCGGCACGCGCCTGCGCCACGCCATCGTCGCGGCCCTGGCGCTGGTGGTGCTGGTGGCGGCGGCCGCGCTGGCGATCCGCCTGGCGTTTCGCCGCGCGGTGCTGCGGCCCTTGTCGGAGGCCGGCACGCACTTCGACCACATCGCCGATGGCGACCTGACCGCGGCGATCCAGCCGCGCGGCCAGAACGAGGTGGGCGTGCTGTTCGGCGCCATGCGCCGCATGCAGGCCGGCCTGTCGAAGGCGGTGCAGGCCGTGCGCCACGGCGTCGAAGAGATCCATGGCGGCGCGGGCGAGATCGCGGCCGGCGGCTCGGAGATGGCGATGCGCACCTCGCGCCAGGCCGCCTCGCTGCAGGAGGCTGCGGCCAGCATGACGCAGCTGGCGCAGAACGTGCACACCACGGCCAACAACGCCGAGCAGGCCCGCCACCAGGCGCGCGACGCGGCCGAGCTGGCGCGCGCCGGCGGCCGGACGGTGCACGAGGCGGTCGACACCATGGGCGGCATCGCCGCCTCGGCGCGCCGCATCGGCGAGATCGTGGGCGTGGTCGACAGCATCGCGTTCCAGACCAACATCCTGGCGTTGAACGCGGCGGTCGAGGCGGCACGCGCGGGCGAGCAGGGCAAGGGCTTCGCGGTGGTGGCGGCGGAGGTGCGTTCGCTGGCGCAGCGCAGCGCCCAGGCCGCCAAGGAGATCAAGGGGCTGATCGACGAGTCCGGCCAACGGGTCGAGGCCGGCGTGCGGCAGGTCAACCAGGCCGGCCAGACCATCGACGACGTGGTGCAGGCGGTCGAGCGCGTGACGGTGATCGTGGAGGAGATCTCGCACGCGGCCGGCGAGCAGGCGGGCGGCATCGCCGCGATCAACGACGCCGTGACCGACATGGACCGCGCCACGCAGGAGAATGCCGCGATGGCCGAGCAGACCGCCGCGGCCGCCGCCGCGCTGGAAATGCAGGCGCAGGCCTTGCGCCAGGCCGTGGCGGTGTTCCGCCTCTCGGCCGAGGCGGCGCGGGCCGGCGCCGAGGTGATCCCGCTGCGCGCGCTGCAGCCGGCCGCGCACGAGGCGCGCGAGCAGGACGACGCGCGGCCGCGGCTGGACTACGCGCCGGCGCCCGAGCGCCGCGCCGCCTGAGCGCAGCGCTTCGCGCACAGCAGAAGACGCCGGCCCGCGGGCCGGCGTCTTGCATGGCGCCTTTCTTACTTGCCGCGGATCAGGTCGATCTGGCGCCGGTCGCGCTTGGTCGGCCGGCCGGCCGCGATGCCCAGCGCCGGCTCGGGCGCGAGGCGGCGCTGTTCGGCGGCGCGTTCGCGCGCGGCCACGCTCTCGCTGGTTTCTTCGTAGAGCAGGCGGGCCACCGGCGCGGGGCCGCGCACGGCGCTGATCGCCACCACCTTCACTTCGATGGCGGGCGGCTCTTCCTTGCGGATGGTGAGCAGGTCGCCGGGCGCGACCTCGCGCGCGGGCTTGGCCGGCTGGCCGTTGACCTGCACGCGGCCCTTGCCGATTTCGGTGCTGGCCAGGCTGCGCGTTTTATAGAAGCGCGCGGCCCACAGCCATTTGTCGAGTCTGATCTTGTCCATTGCGATGCCGGCCGGGCATGAGGCCCGGCCAGACGCAATGATAGCGGGTGCGCCGCGCGCCGGCGCTCAGCGCGATGGGCGGTAGGGTTCCACCACCAGGTGCTGGTCGCCGTGCTTGACCTTGTGCTTGACCTGCGCGGCGGCCGAGGCGATGTCTTCGGCGCGCACCCGCAGGCCGCGCGCGGTGAGCTCGGCGGGGTTGACGATGAGGGCGCCGATGCCGAGCGTGACGAACGGGAAGAAGCGCAGCACGCCGTAGCGGTCCTCGGCGTGGATGCCGCCCTCGCTGCGGCCCTGGTCGTCGTACAGGTCGAGCGCCAGCAGGTTGAACTGCGCGATGATGGATTCGACGCGCGGGTTCCAGTCCGTGCTGCGCATCGCCATCACGAAGTCGTCGCCGCCGACGTGGCCCACGAAGTCGCGCTGGGCGTCGCAATGGCGCTTGATGGCCTCGGCGCACAGCAGGATCATGTCGTCGCCGCGCCAATAGCCGTACACGTCGTTGAACGGCTTGAAGTTATTCAGGTCGGCATAGCAGATCACGAACTCGCCGTCGCCTTCCAGCAGGTGCGTGATGTGCTGGCTGATCGGGATATTGCCGGGCAGGGAGGTCAGCGGGTTGGCGTAGCGCGCCGCCTCCAGCCGGATCTCGGTCACCGAGCGCACCAGCGCCTCGCCGGTGCCCAGCCCGTCGTAGCGGCCCTCGTGGGTCACCACGAAGCCGTCGGCCAGGTAGCGCTGGTCATCCGAGGTCAGCACGTGGCTGAGCTGGTCGATCGAGGTGGCCACGTCGATCAGCACCGGATCGGGATTCATGAAGGTGCTGCACGAGTTGCGGCCGAACAGGTCGCGCGTGTAGCGCTGCGAATAATGTTCGAGAAAGTCGCGCCGGTTGATGATGCCCACCGGGCGGTTCTCGCCGTCGAGCACCGCCACCGCGTGCAGGCCGCGCTGCTCCTGGAACAGCCGGTGCACGTCGTCGTTGCTGTGGGTGCCCAGCAGCACCGGCCGCGCATGCACCCGCAGCGACGCGGCGGTGCGGCCGGAGCCGTTGGCCAGCGCGCGCGGGCGCGCGGAGGCGCGCGGCAGGGTGGGCATGGCGTGCTCGACGTCGTCGGCCAGGCGCGCCAGCGGTTCGACGGCGGGCCGGCCGAGATACCAGCCCTGCGCATAGCGGATGCCGAGTTCGCTGACCGCGGCCAGGTCCTCGTGGCATTCGATGCCCTCGGCCACCACCGCCGTGTTCATGCTCTGCGCCACCGCCAGCATCGCGCGCACCAGTTGCATGCGGCGCTCGTCGCGGGCGATGTCCTTGAAGAAGTAGCGGTCGATCTTGACCAGGTCCGGCCGCATCTCGGCCCAGAGCTGCAGGGTGGCGTGGCCCACGCCGTAGTCGTCGAGCGCCAGGCGCATGCCGTAGCCGCGCAGGCAGTCGAGCGCCTGCGTCAGCAGCTTCATGTCGCCCTTGGCGGGGTCGTGCTCGGTCAGCTCGATCACAATCTTGGTCGGATCGATCCGGCAGCCCTGCAGCAGCTGTTCGGGCAGGGCCTCGCGCCACTGCGCCCAGAACTGGCACAGCGCGGTGCCCGAGAAATTGAGGAAGACCTTGCCGGCGGCGCCGGTGGCGGCGAAGTCGAGCAGGCCGGTGCGAAAGGCATGCCATTCCAGTTGCGTCTGCAACTGGTCGCGCTCGGCCGCGGCGAAGAGCGCGTCCGGCATATGCAGCGGGCAGTCCTGCGGGCCGCGTATCAGGCTTTCATGGCCATAGATGCGGCCGCTGGCCAGATCGACCAGGGGCTGGAAGCGCGGGCTCAGCAGGCCCTGTTGGAGAATGGATTCGAGCGAGAGGTCCGCGGCCCTGATGGCGCGGGCTGGCAGGGGATTCATAGTGTCTTGACACGGTGCCACGTCGAGGTGGCCGAAGCAGCACTATGCCGGGGCATTATTTCGCTAATGTTGCGAATTGTTATTGCGTGGTGGCGGCGTGGCGGACGGCCGCCGTCTGTGGCAGGCGCGCCGCATCCGACCCTGCGCCCGGCAGGGTCGTGGCGCCGGCCGGGGCCGCCCGGCTCTCTATAATGACGGCATGTCTACCGTTGCTTCCCCTGCCACGCCCCGGCGTGTCGTGCTTGCCTCCAACAACGCCGGCAAGCTGCGTGAATTCTCCGCGCTGTTCGCGCCCCTGGGCATCGAGCTGGTGCCCCAGGCCCGGCTCGGCGTGTCCGAGGCCGAAGAGCCCCACGTCACCTTTGTCGAGAATGCGCTGGCCAAGGCGCGCCATGCCAGCGCGGCCACCGGCCTGCCGGCCCTGGCCGACGACTCCGGCCTGTGCGTGGCCGCCCTGGGCGGCGCGCCCGGTGTCTATTCGGCCCGCTTCGCCCAGATGCATGGCGGCGAACGCGAGGATGGCGCCAACAACGCGCTGCTGGTGCGCAAGCTGGCCGGCCAGGCCGACCGCCACGCCTGGTACGTGGCGCTGCTGGTGATGGTGCAAAGCGCCGACGATCCCTGTCCGCTGATCGGGGAAGGGCACTGGCACGGCGAGATCGTCGAGGCGCCGCGCGGCGAGCATGGCTTCGGCTACGACCCGCACTTCTATCTGCCCGACCTGGGCAAGACCGCCGCCGAGCTCGATCCGGCCGAGAAAAACCGCGTGAGCCATCGTGCGATGGCTTTGGCGCAACTGCTGGAGAAGCTGCGCGCACGCTGAGGCGGGTGCCGCGGAACCACGCATGGCCATCACCATTCCCATCCTGTCCGCCGGCGCCGTGCCGGCGCGCGCGCCCGTCGTGCTGCCCGCGGGTGCCACGCTCACCAGCCTGCCGCCCCTGTCGGTGTATGTGCACGTGCCCTGGTGCGTGCAGAAATGCCCCTATTGCGATTTCAACTCCCACGCCACCGGCGGCGGCGACGAACGGATTCCCGAGCGCGCCTATCTCGACGCGCTGCGCGCCGACCTGGAGCAGGCCATCCCGTCGATCTGGGGCCGCCAGGTGATTTCGGTGTTCATCGGCGGCGGCACGCCCAGCCTGCTGTCGCCCGAGGGGCTCGACGAGCTGCTGGCGATGCTGCGCGCCTGCCTGAACGTGCTGCCCGATGCCGAGATCACCATGGAGGCGAACCCCGGCACCGCCGAGGCGGCGCGCTTCAAGGCCTATGCGGCCAGCGGCGTGACGCGGGTGTCGCTCGGCATCCAGAGCTTCGACGATGCCCAGTTGCGCAAGCTCGGCCGGATTCACGACGCCGCGCAGGCGCGGGCCGCCATCGGCATGGCGCAGGACGCCTTCGGCCGGGTCAACCTCGACCTGATGTTCGCCTTGCCCGGCCAGAGCCTGGCCGCCTGCGAGGCCGATCTGCGCGAGGCGCTGTCGTTCGGCACCGAGCACCTGTCGCTCTATCACCTCACGCTCGAACCCAACACGGTGTTCGCCAAGTTCCCGCCCGAGGTGCCCGACGACGACACCAGCGCGGAGATGCAGGATCTGGTCGAAGACACGCTTGCCCGGGCCGGGCTGGCGCGCTATGAGGTGTCCGCCTACGCCAAGCCGGGCGCGCGTTGCCGCCACAACGTCAACTACTGGGAGTTCGGCGACTACCTGGGCCTGGGCCCGGGGGCGCACGGCAAGCTGTCGTTCCACGACCGCATCGTGCGCGAGGCGCGGCTGAAGAATCCGGAATCCTGGATGGCGAAGGTGGCGCAGCGCGACGGCAGCCACATCGCCGAAAGCCGCCTGGTCGGGCCGGACGCGCTGCCGTTCGAGTACATGCTCAATGTTTTGCGACTGAAAGACGGCGTGGCGGCCGCCGCGTTCGAAGAACGCACCGGAATGTCGCTTGCCTCGATTGCGCACCAATTGGAGGCGGCCACCAAACGGGGCCTGCTGAGCCCCGATCCCACGCGCCTGGCCGCCAGTGCCCTGGGATGGCGCTTCCTCAACGACCTGCAGGAAATCTTCCTGTAATCGTGCCGCACCAAACTGGGGTTCTCATGCCCCACGTTTTGCACCATAGTGGTGCTACCATTTCCCCATAAGCGTGCCACCCCTGGGCTTTCCCCAGGGGCAAAAGCTGGCACGCATATTGCTTCCCTGTTTTATGCCGGTCGGGCGATTAGCCCTCGACGCTTTTATCTAATGGAGATGACATGGCAAGCCCCAAAGACGTTCTCAAGCAGATCGCCGATAACGAAGTCAAGTTCGTAGATTTCCGCTTCACCGACACCGTCGGCCGTGAGCACCACGTCTCGGTGCCTGTCTCGGCGATCGATGAGGACAAGCTGGAAAGCGGTCAAGCCTTCGACGGTTCCTCGATCCCCGGCTGGAAGGGCATCGAAGCGTCGGACATGCTGCTCATCCCCGACCTGACCACCTCTAACCTGGATCCGTTCCGCGAAGAGCCGACGCTGATCCTGAGCTGCGACGTCGTCGAGCCTTCGGATCTGAAGGGCTATGACCGTGACCCGCGCTCGCTGGCCAAGCGCGCCGAAGCCTACCTGAAGTCCTCCGGCCTGGGCGACACCGCCTACTTCGGTCCGGAACCCGAATTCTTCGTGTTCGACGGCGTGACCTGGAACACCGACATGTCGGGCACCTTCGTGAAGATCAAGTCCGAAGAAGCCCCGTGGTCGACCGGTCTCGAGTTCGAAGGCGGCAACACCGGCCACCGTCCGGGCGTGAAGGGCGGCTACTTCCCCGTGCCCCCGGTCGATTCGTTCCAGGACATGCGTTCGGAAATGTGCCTGCTGCTCGAGCAGATGGGCGTGCCGGTCGAAGTGCACCACCATGAAGTGGCAGCCCCCGGCCAGCTCGAAATCGGCACCAAGTTCAGCACGCTGGTGCAGCGCGCCGACTGGACCCAGATCATGAAGTACGTGATCCACAACGTGGCCCACGCCTACGGCAAGACCGCCACGTTCATGCCGAAGCCGATCGTTGGCGACAACGGTTCGGGCATGCACGTGCACCAGTCGATCTGGAAGGACGGCCAGAACCTGTTCGCGGGCAACGGCTACGCCGGCCTGTCGGAGTTCGCGCTGTACTACATCGGCGGCATCATCAAGCACGCTCGCGCGCTGAACGCCATCACGAACCCCGGCACGAACTCGTACAAGCGCCTGGTCCCGCACTTCGAAGCCCCGGTCAAGCTGGCCTACTCGGCCCGCAACCGTTCGGCCTCGATCCGTATTCCCTACGTGGGCAACCCGAAGGGCCGTCGCATCGAGACCCGCTTCCCGGATCCCCTGGCCAACCCGTACCTGGCCTTCTCGGCCCTGATGATGGCCGGCCTGGACGGCGTGCAGAACAAGATCCACCCGGGCGACCCGGCCGACAAGAACCTGTACGACCTGCCGCCGGAAGAGGATGCAAAGATCCCGACCGTCTGCGCGTCGCTGGAAGAAGCCCTGGCTGCGCTCGACAAGGACCGCGAGTTCCTGACCCGCGGCGGCGTGTTCAGCAACGAAATGCTCGACGCCTACATCGACCTGAAGATGGCCGATGTGACCCGTCTGCGCATGACCACGCACCCGGTCGAGTTCGACATGTACTACAGCCTGTGATCTTCCGCGGCTTGATCGGGGCCTGAAAAGGCTCCTTCCAGGGGCGGGCCAAGCGGCAAGCTGGCCCGCCGACTGACCCGCCCCGGAGCCCCGTATGATGAATGTAGATGCCTTTGACTTGCTCGCCACGTCCGTTTTCCTGTTGAACGAACGCGGCCACATCGAATACGCCAACGCGGCCTCCGAAGACCTCTTCGGCCGCTCCCGCAAGCAACTGCGCGGCCTGTCCGCCGCCACGCTGTTCGACACCCCCGAAGATCTGCAGACCTCCATCGATGGCGCGGTGGCCGGCAAGTTTGCCGATGTCCGCCAGCTGTCGTCGTTCCGCCGTGGCAATGACGCCGCGGAAGTCACGGTCACCACCGTGGCGCTCACCGGCCAGCAATGGCCCGTGTTGATCGAAACCCGCGAGATCGAGCAGCGTGTGCTGGCCGACCGCAACCACCGCCTGGTCGACGAGATCGAGTCGCACCGGGAACTGCTGCGCAACCTCGCGCACGAAGTCAAGAATCCGCTGGGCGGGCTGCGCGGTGCCGCGCAACTGCTCGAGGCCGAGCTGCCGAGCGCGGCGCTGGCCGAATACACGCAAGTCATCATTTCCGAAGCCGACCGCCTGCAGGCGCTGGTGGACCGCCTGAGCGGCCCGCAGCGTGTGCCGCTGAACACGCGGCCGGTGAACATCCACGAGATCTGCGAGCGCGTCTGCGCGCTGATCCAGGCCGAGTTCCGCGACAGCGTCACGCTGGTGCGCGACTACGACGCGTCGGTGCCCGACATTCCCGGCGACGCCGCGCGCCTGATGCAGGCGGTGCTCAACGTGGCGCGCAACGCGGCCCAGGAGCTGAGCCTGCAGAAGGGCGGCGCCGACGTGCCGGCGGGCCAGATCGTGCTGCGCACCCGCGTGGCGCGGCAGGTCATGCTGGCGCACCGCCACCACCGCCTCGCGCTGGTGCTCTCGATCATCGACAACGGTCCCGGCGTGCCCGAGCACATCCGCGACCGCATCTTCCATCCCCTGGTCACCGCCCGCGCGGGCGGCACCGGCCTGGGCCTGAGCCTTTCCCAGGATTTCGTGCAGCAGCACGGAGGCATCATCGAATTCGAATCCCGTCCCCGGCATACCGAGTTCCGCCTGGTCCTTCCGATGGAGTCTTCATTGTGACGAAACCCGTTTGGATCGTCGACGACGATCAGGCCATCCGCTGGGTGCTGGAGAAGGCGCTCGCGCGCGCCGGCATCCCGACCCGCAGCTTCCACCAGGCCGCCGACGTGCTGGATGCGCTCGCGCACGACATGCCCTCGGTGCTGGTATCCGACATCCGCATGCCCGGCGGCAACGGCCTCGAGCTGCTGCGCCAGATCAAGGAGCATCATGCCGGCCTGCCGGTGATCGTCATGACCGCGTTCGCGGACCTCGACAGCACCGTGTCGGCCTTCCAGGGCGGCGCCTTCGACTATCTCGCCAAGCCGTTCGACGTGAACGAGGCCGTGGCGCTGATCCAGCGCGCCATGCAGGAATCCGAGCCGCAGGGCGCGACCGAGGGCAGCAGCGGCGAAAGCGCGCAGTCCAACGAGCGCTGGATGATGACGCAGTCCGCGTCCACCGCGATGCAGGAGGTGTTCCGCGCGATCGGCCGGCTGGCGCAGTCCAAGGTCACGGTGCTGATCACCGGCGAATCGGGCACGGGCAAGGAGCTGGTGGCGCGCGCGCTGCACGGCCACGGCGCCCGCGCGGCCGGACCGTTCGTGGCGCTCAACGCCGCCGCGATCCCGCGCGACCTGCTCGAGGCCGAGCTGTTCGGCCACGAGCGCGGCGCCTTCACCGGCGCCAACACGCTGCGCCGCGGCCGCTTCGAAGAGGCCCATGGCGGCACGCTGTTCCTCGACGAAATCGGCGACATGCCGATCGAGTTGCAGACCCGTCTGCTGCGCGTGCTGGCCGAAGGCAGCTTCTATCGCGTGGGCGGCGCCCAGCCGGTGCGCGTGGACGTGCGCATCGTGGCCGCCACCCACCAGCCGCTCGAGCAGCGCGTGGAGCAGGGCCTGTTCCGCGAAGACCTGTTTCACCGCCTGAACGTGATCCGGCTGCGGCTGCCGCCGCTGCGCGAACGCATCGAAGACATCCCGGCCCTGGCCAATCACTTCCTGGCGGCCAGCGCGCGCTCTCTGGGCGTGCCGGTCAAGCGCCTGACGCCCGAAGCGGTGGCGGTGCTGACCAAGTTTGATTTCCCGGGCAACGTGCGCCAGCTCGAGAACTTCTGCCACTGGCTCACCGTGATGGCGCCCGGGCAGACCATCGACCGCAACGACCTGCCGCCCGAGATCCGCGCGGTGGAGCACCAGACGCACCTCATCAACGCCAACCCCGCGCGGCCGCTCACCACGGAGCCGGCGCAGGCCGCCGCAGCCGGCTACGGCGCGCAGGCCGCGCCGGGCGCGAGCCCGGCCGGGCTCTACGGCACCGACGAGGTGCCGCGCAACTGGCAGGACGCGCTGCTGCGCGACGCGCAGTACCGCCTCGAGCGCGGCGAGCCCGCGGTCATGGCCACGCTCACGCGCCAGTTCGAGAAGATCCTGCTGCAAAGCGCGCTCGACGCCAGCCGCGGCCGCCGCGTCGAGGCCGCCTCGCGCCTGGGCATCGGGCGCAACACGATCACGCGCAAGCTGCGTGAGCTGGGTATTGCCGACGAATAGATCAACGCAGCAAACCCAAGGGGAAAGGGGAGAGCGCAAAGCGCCGCCCGGAACGATCCCCCTGGCGCCGGGCGCCAGGGGGATTTTTTCATGGCAGGCGCACGTAGTCCGGGTAGCGCCGGCAGATGTCTTCGACCTGGCTCAGCGTGCCGGACAGGTGTTCGCGCAGCGCCGCCTGCGCGCCCACGGCGTCGTGCGCGGCGATGCGCGCGAGGATGCGGCGGTGGTCGTCGAGAATGCGCTCGGCCTTGCCGGCTTCGGGCAGGTGCAGCCGGCGCAGGCGGTCGACGTGGCCGCTGTAGCGTTGCTCGAGATCCCACAGGCCGGCCACGCCCGCGGCCTCGTGCATCTCGCGGTGAAAGGCCTGGTCGGCCGCGATGAAGGCGGGGTAGTCGTCGGCGCCGCGCGCGGCGAGCTGGTCGTCGATGTGGCGCTGCAGCCGCGCGACGAGCGCGCTGTCGGTGCGCTGCGCGAGCAGATTCACGATCTCGAGCTCGAGCGAGCGGCGCAGGAAATGCGCCTGGCGCGCGGCCGCCACGTCGATGCGGCTCACCACCGTGGTGTGCTGCGGAAAGATGTCGACCAGGCCGGCCTCCGAAAGCCGCAGCAGCGCATCGCGGATCGGGGTCTGCGATACGCCGAAGGCATCGGCCAGCTCGGGGCGCGGCAGCACGGTGCCGGGCGTGAGCTCGAGCGAGATGATGAGATCGCGCAGCTTCTCGAACACCTGGGGCGCCGCGTGGCGCGAACGGTCCAGGTTGAGGGCGGGCAGGGCGTCGGCGAGATTCATGGGGTGGAATAGGGGGTCCTGAAATCGCGGCCCGGATAGGGCAGCGTACTGCGCCGGGGTGAGGGATTCTACCGCCCCGGGCTTCGTTGACATACTAATATATTAGTGTTTCAATCGTCTGCATAGCCGGTTCAGTCCGGAAAGACCGGCGAACCGGCACCATGGAGACAGCAATGAAGCGGAGTTACGAGAGCCTGCGCAGCGCGCGCTGGATGGCCAAGGACGACCTGCGTTCGTTCGGCCACCGATCGCGCATGATGCAGATGGGTTATGCCCCGGAAGACTGGGTCGACCGCCCGATGATCGCGATCATCAACACCTGGTCCGACCTCAATCCCTGTCACAGCCACTTCAAGCAGCGCGTCGACGACGTCAAGCGCGGCGTGTTCCAGGCGGGCGGCTTCCCGGTCGAGCTGCCGGCGATCTCGGTGTCCGAGTCGTTCGTCAAGCCCACCACCATGCTCTACCGCAACTTCCTCGCCATGGAAACCGAGGAGCTGCTGCGCAGCCATCCGGTCGACGGCGCGGTGCTGATGGGCGGCTGCGACAAGACCACCCCGGGCCTGCTGATGGGCGCGATCAGCGCCGGGCTGCCCTGTGTGTATGTGCCGGCCGGCCCCATGCTGCGCGGCAACTGGAAGGGCAAGATCCTGGGCTCCGGCTCCGATGCCTGGAAGCTCTGGGACGAGCGCCGCGCGGGCAAGATCACCACCGAACAATGGACCGAGGTCGAGGGCGGCATCGCCCGCAGCTACGGCACCTGCATGACCATGGGCACCGCCAGCACCATGACCGCCATCGCCGAGGCCATCGGCATGACGCTGCCGGGCGCCTCGTCGATCCCCGCGGCAGACGTCGGTCACATGCGCATGTCGGCCGAATGCGGCCGCCGCGTGGTGGAGATGGTGTGGGAAGACCTCACGCCGCAGAAGATCCTCAGCACCGCCTCGTTCAAGAACGCCATCAACGTGGCCATGGCCATGGGCTGCTCCACCAACGCCATCATCCACCTGGTGGCGATGTCGCGTCGCGCCGGCTGCCAGGTCACGCTCGAGGACTTCGACGCGGCCAGCCGCAAGGTGCCGGTGATCGCCAACATCCGGCCCAGCGGCGACACCTACCTGATGGAAGACTTCTACTACGCCGGCGGCCTCACCGCGCTGATGGCGCGCCTGGGCGAGCATCTCGACCCCACGCCGCTCACTGTCACCGGCAAGTCGATCGGCGAGAACATCGCCGGCGCCGAGGTCTACAACGACGACGTGATCCGTCCCATCGAAAACGCGATCTACGACGAGGGCGCGCTGGCGGTCCTGCGCGGCAACATCGCGCCCGACGGCTGCGTCATCAAACCCAGCGCCTGCGCGCCGCAGTTCCTGCAGCACACCGGCCCGGCGCTGGTGTTCGACGACTATCCGAGCATGAAGGCGGCGGTCGACGACGAAAACCTCGACGTCACGGCCGATCACATCATGATCCTGCGCAACGCCGGCCCGCAGGGCGGCCCCGGCATGCCCGAGTGGGGCATGCTGCCGATCCCGACCAAGCTGGTGAAGCAGGGCGTGCGCGACATGCTGCGCCTGTCGGATGCGCGCATGAGCGGCACCAGCTATGGCGCCTGCATTCTGCACGCCGCGCCCGAATCCTATGTGGGCGGGCCGCTCGCGCTGGTGCGCACCGGCGACCTGATCACGGTCGACGTGCCGGCGCGCTCGATCCACCTCAACATCAGCGACGAGGAAATGGCCGCGCGCCGCGCCGCCTGGACGCCGCCGCCCAAGCGCTACGAGCGCGGCTACGGCTGGATGTACTCGCAACACATCCTGCAGGCCAACGACGGCTGCGATTTCGACTTCCTCGAAACCGACTTCGGCGCGCCCGTGCCGGAACCCGACATCTTCTGATCCCTGGCGGGTCCGGCGGCGCCGGACCCGCTTTCGCATGGCGTGCCGCGCCTGCCGCCGCATTCCCCGCATCCTTCCCGGAGATCCGTCTTGTCCAAGCTCAATCCCGATACCCGCAAGCGCCTCGAGGGCGTGAGCACCGCCACGCTGTGCACGGCCCTGTTCAAGCGCGGCCTGCGCAACCAGTTCATCCAGGACGTGCGTCCGCTCAACCCGAACCAGCCCAACATGGTGGGCGAGGCCTTCACGCTGCGCTACATCCCGGCGCGCGAAGACCTGAACCACATCAAGGTGTTCGAGGATCGCAGCCATCCGCAACGCCTGGCCGTGGAAACCTGCCCGGCCGGCGCGGTGATGGTGATCGACAGCCGCAAGGATGCGCGCGCGGCATCGGCCGGCTCGATCCTGGTCACGCGGTTGATGAAGCGCGGCGTGGCCGGCGTGGTCACCGACGGGGGCTTCCGCGATTCGCCGGAGATCGCCGAGCTGGCCATCGCCGCCTATCACCAGCGCCCCTCGGCGCCGACCAACCTCACGCTGCACCAGGCGCTCGACATCAACGTGCCGATCGGCTGCGGCGACGTCGCCGTGTTCCCGGGCGACGTGGTGGTGGGCGACCGCGAAGGCGTGGTCGTGATCCCCGCCGGCATCGCCGACGAGATCGCCGCCGAGGCGGTCGAGATGACGGCGTTCGAGGATTTCGTGACAGCAGAAGTGCAGGGCGGCGCGTCGATCCTGGGCCTGTACCCGCCCACCGAGCCGGGCACGCGCGAGCGCTTCGCCGCCTGGCGCGAGAAGAACGGCCGCTGAGGCAAGATCCGCGCCGCGCGCCCCACCGGGCGGCGGCGCACCCGAGGGGAGCAGGGCGGCACGCATAAGCCGGCCGCTTCCCAGCGTCTGGCGGCCGCCGTGCCGGCCCCGGGCATAAACCAGAAGGCAGGAGACAAACATGACTTCGATGTGCAACCCCGTTGCGCGCGGCGCGCTCGCGCTGCTGGCCGCGCTCTCCCTGGGCGCGGCGGCGCAGGCCGCCGACTGGCCCGCGCAAAAGCCGATCTCGTACGTGGTGCCGTTCACCGTGGGCGGCTCCACCGACGTGGTCGGCCGCGTGATCGCGCAGAAGCTGGGCGAGCGCCTGGGCCAGAGCGTGGTGGTGGAGAACAAGCCCGGCGCGGCCGGCGGCATCGGCGCGACCTACGTGGCCAAGGCGCCGGCTGACGGCTACACGCTGTTCGGCGGCACCATCAGCACCCATGCGATCAACGCCAGCCTCTACAAGAACCTGAAGTACGACCCGGTCAAGGACTTTGAGCCGGTGTCGCTGGTGGCGACGCTGCCCAACGTGCTGCTCGTGGATCCCAACCTGGGCGTGAACTCGGTGCAGGACCTGATCGCGCTGCTCAAGCGCGATCCCACCAAGCGCACCTTCGCCTCGTCGGGCGCCGGCACCTCGACCCACCTCACCGGCGAGCTGTTCGCGCGCACCATCGGCGTGCCGCTCACGCACGTGCCGTACAAGGGCACGCCGCCCGCGATGATCGACGTGTCGTCGGGCGCCGTGACCTTCATGTTCGACCAGATGACCGCCGCGCTGCCGCTGCTGCAGCAGGGCAAGCTCAAGCTGCTGGCCGTGACCACGCCGCACCGCATCGCGCTGGCGCCGGACACGCCGACGCTGGCCGAGGCCGGCGTGCCGGGCTTCTCGGTGGCGTCGTGGCAGGCGGTGTACGCGCCCAAGGGCACGCCCAAGCCGGTGGTCGACCGTCTCTCCAAGGAGATCGCGGCCATCCTGAAAGAGCCGGACGTGCAGGAAAAGCTGGGCAAGACCATGGGCATGGAACTGGTCGGCGGTTCGCCCGAGCAGCTGCGTGACCTGATGGCGAGCGAGATTCCGCGCTGGGCCAAGGTCGTGCAGGAATCCGGCGCGAGCGTCGAGTAAGCGCCCGCGCCATCGGCATGTCGGTGCCCGGATGGGCGCCGGCATCCGGCGGCCGGCTGCCGGGCTGGGCCGCCGCCGTCGAACCGCGCCCGCGTTTCAGCCCGGCAGCGCGTCGCGCACGCCCAGCAGCGCCTCGCACAGCCGCGGCGACTGCAGCCGCGCCAGCCACCATTTGAGCGCCTGGCCCGGCGCCTCCGGGCGCCAGGCATAGACCACGTGCTCGGTCAGCGGCACCACATCGGCGGTGGGGCACACCACCAGCAAGCCCTGGGTGATGTACGGCGCCGCCAGCGTGAGCGGCAGATGGCCGCAGCCCAGCCCCCGCACCTGCGCATCGATCTTGGCCTGCATGGTCGGCATCACGATCATGGCCTGGTTCTGCAACACGCCGCGCGTGCGCGGCGGCAGGTTGCGCGAGGTGTCGGCCACCACGATGGCGCAGTGGGCCCGGATGTCTTCGGACGTGAGCGGACGGTTGAGCGCGGCCAGCGGATGATGCGGCGCCACGCAGAAGCCGAATTGCGTGTCGCCCATGGGCTGGCTGCGATACGCGCCCGCGGGGGCGCCGGCCGCGTCGGCGCCGATGACCAGGTCGGCGCGATTGGCCATCAGCGCGTCCCAGTTGCCGCTCAACACCTCGGTGGAAAACCGCAAGGTGGTGGCGCTCGCCACCGCCTCGAATTCGCGCATCAGGTCGTAGAGCGGGTCGAGCGGCAGCACCGCGCTCACCGCGATGCGCAGCTCCACCTCCCAGCCGGTGGCCACGCGCTTGACCCGGCAGGCCAGGTCGTCAAGCGATTGCAGCACCACCCGGCCGTCTTCGAGCAGGGTCTCGCCCGCCTCGGTGAGACGGGCGCGGTGGCCAGAGCGGTCGAACAACAGCACATCCAGCCCGTCTTCCAGCTTGCGCACGGCGTAGGTCACGGCGGAGGGCACCTTGCCCAGCTCGCGCGCGGCGCGGGCGAAGCTGCCATGGCGCGCGATGGCGTCGACCATGGTCAGCAGCTCGGGCGTGATGGGCGCGATGCCGGACGGCATGGCGGGGCGGGCGGGGGTACTCATGCGGCGCTCCGGGCTATCGTTCAAATTATTTGAATGATCTCATCAAAACCGCGCCATCTCAAGGCCGGGCCGGACGCGCAGAATGTGATTCATCCGGTGAACGACACCGGAGGGCCAGGCGGAATAGGCCGCCAGGGCCCCTCGGATCAAACCGTTCATCAAATCGAAATCAAGGAGTTCCACCATGATCACTCTTCGCCCCGCTGCCGAACGCGGTCACGCCAACCACGGCTGGCTGGATTCCTGGCACACCTTTTCGTTCGCCAACTACTACGATCCCGCCCACATGGGTTTCGGCCCGCTGCGCGTGATCAACGACGACCGCATCGCCGCCGGCCGGGGCTTTGGCACGCACGGCCACCGCGACATGGAAATCATCACCTACGTGCTGGACGGCGCCGTCGCCCACAAGGACAGCATGGGGACCGGCTCCACCATCCGCCCGGGTGACGTGCAACGCATGAGCGCCGGCCGCGGCGTGCTCCACTCGGAGTTCAACCCGCAGCCCGACGCCGGCACGCACATGCTGCAGATCTGGATTGAGCCCAACGTGGTCGGCATCGCGCCCGAGTACGATCAGAAGACGTACACGGCCGACGACAAGCGCGGCAAGCTGGTCCAGGTGATCTCGCCGGATGGCGCCGATGGTTCGATGGTGATCCACCAGGACGCACGTCTCTACGCCGGCCTGTTCGACGGCGCCGAGACCGCCGAGCTGCCGCTGTCGGCCGGCCGCCGCGCCTGGGTCCATCTGGCGCGTGGCAATCTGACCGTCAATGGCCAGGTGCTGCAGGCCGGTGACGCCGTGTCGCTCGAAGGCGAGGCCAGCGTGCGCATCGAGCACGGCGACGCCGCCGAAGTGCTGGTGTTCGATCTGCCGTAAAGTGAACGCGGCCCGGGGGAGATCCCCGGGCTGCCCCTGACCGACCCGCTGCCATTCCCCCGCCGGGCGCCGCCCGGACCCTCACTCTCACGCTTTCAGGTGCCTCATGTCCGATCTCTCCCATTCCGACCCCGCCAGCGCCGTCGACACCGTCGTCGTGCCGCGCTCCTCCGACCTCGGCGGCTTCGAAGTGAAGCGCGCGCTGCCCTCGGCGCAACGCCGCTCGGTGGGCGCCTTCGTGTTCCTCGACGAAATGGGCCCGGCCCTGTTCCCGGCCAACGCCGGCATGGACGTGCGGCCCCACCCGCACATCGGCCTGGAGACGGTCACGTACCTGTATGAAGGCGGCATCGTGCACCGCGACGGCGTGGGCCACGTGCAGCTCATCAGCCCGGGCGAAGTCAACTGGATGACCGCCGGCCGCGGCATCGTCCACTCCGAGCGCTCCTCGCCCGAGAGTCGGAAGGGCCCGCAGCGCCTGTTCGGCCTGCAGACCTGGGTGGCCCTGCCGCGCCAGCACGAGGAAACCGATCCTGGCTTCACCCACTACGGCCTCGACGCGCAGCCCGTGGTCGAAGGCGAGGGCGTGCGCGCCCAGGTCGTCGCCGGCACGCTGTTCGGCCAGACCTCCAAGGTGAAGACCCTGTCGCCGCTGTTCTACGGCGACGTCCAGATGCAGGCCGGCGCACGCCTTGACCTGGACGCGCAATACGAAGAACGCGCCGCCTACCTGGTGCAAGGGCAGGTCGAGGTCGACGGCGTCGTCTTCGAACCCGGCCGCCTGATCGTCTTCAAGCCCGGCTGTCCGGTCACGCTCAAGGCCCTGAGCGCCGCCCGCTTCGCCGTGCTCGGCGGCGAACCCCTCGACGGCCCGCGCTTCATCTGGTGGAACTTCGTCTCCAGCAGCAAGGACCGCATCGAACAAGCCAAAGACGAATGGACCCGCACCCGCTTCGACCAGATCGTGCCGGGGGATGAGAGTGAGTTCATTCCGTTGCCGGCGGTTAAGGGGTGAGGGGGGTATAGGTTCGCTTGCAGGAATTAAAACCGGCCGCAGGGCCGGTTTTTCTTGCGCGAGAACGCGCACTTAATGCGCAACTCTCATAAATTTACATGAAGGTGCGCAGGCGGGCTTGGGATCGGGCGCGGAGGCTGCTTTTGATCTGAAATGGATCTACCATGCTTCTTGTTCTTTATGTCACAACAAGTTACTATCTGCTTCACTCATTGGTTCAACGTAGAAAGGTGACTATATGGACGCGTTGTTGAATAACTCTCTCCTTCATGTTTGGCCAAGAATTGAAGGATTGACTGATTTAAGAACGCCCGATGATGCAGTCGGTCGGGCCTTTACCGTAGAAGCGGTCGACCGCGATGCTGTGGAAATCGCAACGGCGGGAGGTTCTCCGATAATCATTCGCCGAACGGCATTTTTGGCGGTGTTACGTTATCTAGTCGCGCATGGGCACGGTGCCTCGAACGCATGCGAAATCCGCTCGAACCAGACTGCTGAACATTCAGGTCCTCTTTGCATGGCCGCGCGAGAAGCCAACGGTAACACTAGAGTTGTCAACTACGTAGTCCCGATCTTGGCTGCATTGGGAATTCTAGGGGTGGACGGCACCCAACCTAATGCAACGTGGCTGATCTAATCGTTCATCGAATAGAGGGCACTCATCGTGCTATGTGAGGAAGTCGGAATGTTCTCGAACTGGGCGTATGTGCTTATTGGTGATAACAACACAGGGAAAACATCTTTCCAGAGGTTTTTAGTGCAGGCCCTCTGTCAAGAGTCGTATAAACGACTTCCCAAAAACACGCTTAAAGATATTCGGCATCCTAGAGCGCCAAAGAGACTCCAAACGCTGTTCACAGCGAATCGTAGCTTCCAGGAAATGCGAGCTACCTATTTGAGTCCAGAAAACTATTTCAAGAAATTTTTCTGCGATGCGGATATCTGCATTCTTTCATCGCATTCACACGGCTCATCCATTAAAGATGTGGAGGCACTTGTTGGCCAACTGTATCGGCGAAGCTACAACGTGGCCGGAGTATTCTGGAGTAATGGATTTGATGAGGCGGCCAGAGCGATTTCGGCTTTGCCATGGCAGGAAAGGCTTTGGATTGAAAATCCGATTGTTCAGACGGAAAACGCAGTCGCCGAACAAATAAAGAACAGAGCCTATGATTTTGCAGAAATGCTCATAATGAGGGCTAAAAGTCAGTGATGCCGCTGTGAATAAAGCTTCTGGCCATGTTTTTCGACGGGCTCTCCGAAAGAGTAATTTGATGCCTTACTGGCGACGAGTCATCCAAATACAAGCCGGCCCGCGGCAAGATCCGGTCGCGTATATGGCAGAGCGGCCAACCTACCTAAAGCAGCGCTAGGTCGAGGTCGACGGCGTCGCCCTCAAGCCCCGTTGTTGGATCATGCCTGAGGGTCTGAGCGCCCTCGGACTGCGCTGTGCTGCGAGAACCGCAGAACGGCGCGCTTCACCGGGCGGACCTCGTCTCCGGCAACAAGGACCGTATTGTACAAGCCAAGGACGACTGGACCCGCACCCGCTTCGATCTGATCGTGCCGGGGGATGAAAGCGAGTTCATTCCGTTGCCGGCGGTTAAGGGGTGAGGGGGGGTAACACGCTCGCTTGCAGGAATGAAAACCGGCCGCGTGGCCGGTTTTTTGGGTTGGTTGCGCGTTCCCTTCTTTTCGGGGAGCGCAGAACTTAGTCTTTGTGCACTCATGTGCGGCGGTATGGTGCGCCGGAGCTGTGGAGGGCTGATCTCGGCCGTTGCACCCCTAGCCGACTTCGTGTCGAAGCCTAAACCCTGCTACTCAAAGTTGGCTGGATGCATTCCGCTGGAGTTGGCACAGGCTCGGTCGCATGGCTCGCGACATGACGCCCTAATGCTGTGTTGACGCATATCAGTCTTGGAGAAAGTCTTCAAGCCCACTCATCGATCACGGGATCGAATCTTCCGAAGAAAATGCGGAGGTCATTCAAAGCTTCGCTAGATATTTCATTTGAATGCGCATCGCGCCTCATCGAGTTGATTTCTGTCAACATCCAAACTGCCTTGTCCTTCTCGAAGGGAAATATGTGCTTGAAAGATTCCCACTCGCGAGACAGGAGTTGTATTAGTTCCAAAAGGTAAAGCGGACTATCATTCGGAGCAAAAATTTGATCGAGATCGAATCCACTTAAGTTCTCACGGCGCTTTTCAGGTACCGCCGCCAACAGCTTCTCGCGCGCAACTTTAGCGCCAAACGCGGCCTTGAGTTGGTTGCGAATGATCTTGCGAAAGCCTTGCTCAAGGCGAATACGTCTCTCGCTGACTTCAGCCTCGCGTTGTTCTGCTGACAGCGATAGCGACATGTATTTATGCCGATCAAGCATGAAATCCTTGATGCATTCGATGCGAAATGAAGTGCCGTGTTCCGAAACTGTGACCAAACCGTAGCCACGAAGGTGGTCCGTATATGCATCGCTATCATGAGCAAGTTCGTTAAATGCATCGACGTCACCAGACGCCAAATACCTCAGCATTTCATACTCGTCCTTGTACTGTTCTGCTAGCACATCAAGGATCATGCTCAGATACGGAGCGGACTTTTTCTTGAAGCTTCCGACGGCCTGTTCATACAATGGTTTATCTACCCAGGCAGGGCGATCGCGCGGGGCTAGATCATGAATCTCACTACACACTTGACGAATCAGGAAGGGATGCCCTCCGAAGTCGTCCGTGAGTCGCCCAAAGAGCATAGGATCAAATGTAAGTCCCATGTACCGTCCAAGTCGGCCTACCATCTCTGCTACTTGGTCAGCATCGAAGGGAGTAAGGTAGTCGCGCGGTAGCGACCCAAATATAGGGTTGTCTTGCCCATTTACCGTACTGGCCTCAATGCACGCCGGATTGGTTCCAACGATCATGAACGTAAATACGCCCCGATTTCGTTGGAAGAAAGCCCGCATGGATTGCCAAAAGAACACGAAATCGTCCTGGCTTCGCCAATGTTCCGAAGACGCGGTATCAGGTGAGATGCGTTCGATCTCGTCAAAAATAAGCAGAATCGACTCAGCCTTCTTCGATGCATGGACCCGCAACATCTCCTGCTCGAATAATGAGGCTGCATCTTGAGGTGTGTACGACGACCGCTCCGAGAGTCGGATTTTTGACTCTTTGGCTTTGTGAACTTCTTCCACAACCTTATGTAGAAGCTCATTCCATCTGAGTTGATGGACGCTAGGGCTTTGGCAGTCGACAGTCACGGTTCGCTTGCCGCGTGCGGACATCGCCCTTTCCACTCCGTAGATTACAGACGTCTTGCCGCTGCGGCGGAGGCCAAATAAGCCCGAGTTCTCGCTGCTCTCATAGCGTGCGATGAGATGCTGGACTTTTTGTGTTCGTCCGAAAAAGTACAAATCCCGTTGGAGCGGCGAAAAGAAATTGAACAGATTGCGTGTGAAAAAATACTTCCGAAATCGTGCGCGCAGAAAGTTCGGCGAAACCGCTTTTCCGAGTTCGGAGTATGTGAATGGGATGATGATTGGCTGTTCTGGGTTCGACTTGATCAAGTCATTCAGGGCCGTTTCGACTTCTGGATCGGAAGCAATCAGGATTCGACTTACATTCTCAAGGCGTAACCCTTGATACTGACGGAGAGCGACCTCGTAGACGTCAAGGGCGCGCGGCTCAAAGTTCGGATATGCAGAAAAAATGCATACGACTTCTCGTTTCAGGTTAAATTCTTCGGCATATTCGCTCGGCACCTTAAGGAGGAAGTAGCGATACTGCGCATTCTTTCCGAGAAACGCATTGCCTCCGTGACTCGTCAGATAGAACTCTGATGAAAGGTTCTGAAGGATTCCACGCTCCGTCTCGCTGAAGGGCTGCATATCAAACGCTGGATGGAACCCCGGTCGAACACCTGGCGCCTTCTCTTGATCGTTCATCGCATGTCTCTTAAGTTTTGTTCTTGGAAACCGAGTTCTTATCTTCGAAAGGTAAGAGCAACTGCCGCAAAATAACGCCGGCCCGACGAGGTCGGTAACAGTTGGTTCCGTTATTATACAAAATATTTACTTTGTGTGAGCACTGTTTCTAAAGGCGAAATTACGGACGGACGTAGCTGTCCAGAACGAGCTGCTGGCGGGCCAAATCGACTCCCCCTTCTGTGGGAAGACTTAGTTGGTTTTTGAAGGGAGGAGATGGTGGTAGACGGGGCAGCAACGCTATCGCAGGTTGATCGACATGTGCCAATCGTTGCAGCAACATGGCCAAAGTCAGTTCGGCATGCGCGGTGGGTGCTCGGGAATATCCCTCTACAGACGCTTTGTCATGGTGCGATCAAGCGGGTAGAACAGGTTGTTTGACGATGCACTTGCAAAGAACTGCCGGCATTCGCAAGCCAGCATATGCACCGCGTCCGTTCAACGATTCCCCACACCTAAACTGCCCACCTCACCTTCCCCGCGCATAAGCCTGCTCCCGTTGCTCCACCAGCGTCTCCCGCCGGATGAAGTCGCGCACGAAATCGCTGGCGGGGGTGTGGCGCAGGTTGTAGGGGGTGTCCCACTGCGCGATCTCGCCATTGGCCATGATGCCGATGCGGTCGGCGATGGCGAAGGCTTCGGCCTGGTTGTGGGTGACGAGGATGGCCGTGTGGCCGGTGGTCTTGAGGATGTCGCGGACCTCGAAGGCGAGGCGTTCGCGGGTGTCGACGTCGAGGTTCGAGAAGGGTTCGTCGAGCAGCAGCAGTTCGGGGGAGGGGGCGAGGGCGCGGGCCAGGGCGACGCGTTGCTGCTGGCCACCGGAGATTTCGTGGGGGTAGCTGGCCGCGACGTGGGCCAGGCCGACCAGCTCCAGCATTTCGGTCACGCGCGCGGTGCGGGCCGCGCGCTCCATCTTGCGCAGGCCGAAGGCCACGTTTTCGCTCACGGTGAGGTGCGGGAACAGCGCGTAATCCTGGAACATCATGCCGACGTTGCGGCGTTCGGGGGCCACCTGTTCGGTGGCCGACGAGAGCACGCGGCCGCCCAGCGCGATGTGGCCGGCGCGCACGGGCTCGAAGCCGGCGATGCTGCGCAGCACGGTGGTCTTGCCGCAGCCCGACTCGCCCAGCAGGCAGCCGATGTGGCCGGCGGGCAGGCCCAGGCTCAGGTCGCGCACCACGGCCTTGAGGCCGGCGGGCGTGTCGTAGCCCAGTGCGATATGCGAAATTTCCAGCAGGTCGGACGCCATCTCAATGTCCCATCTTCAAATTCGTTCGTGCCAGCAGGATGACCGGCAACAGGCCCGCGAGCACGATGGCCAGCGCGGCGACCGCGCCTTCTTCGTAGGTGCCGCGCGCGGCCTCGGCGTAGAGCCAGGTCGCCAGCGTGTCGAAGTTCATCGGTCGCAGCAGCAGGGTGGCGGGCAGTTCTTTCATGGTGTCCACGAACACCAGCAGCGCGGCCGCGGCCAGCGCCGGGCGCAGCAGCGGCAGGTGGACGCGGCGCAGCGTGCCCGCGGGCGTCTCGCCCAGCAGGCGCGAGGCCTGTTCGAGCGAGGCCGGGATGCGCGCCAGGCCGGCCTCGATGCCGCCCGTCGAGATCGCAAGAAAGCGGATCGTGTACGCAACCACCAGCGCGCCCATGCTGCCCATCAGCAGCATGCCCTCGACGCCGAACACGCCGCCGGCGACCCGGTCGAGCCAGGTGAAGGGTGTGAGCAGGCCGATGGCCAGCACGGTGCCGGGCACGGCATAGCCCAGGCTCGCGACGCGGGCGCACATGCGGCCGGGATTGAAGCGCGCGCTCTCGCGCAGGGTGCGGCCGGCCCAGGCCACGATCAGGCCGCAGACCAGCGTGATCAGGGTGGCGGCGGTGGCGATCAGCAGCGTGTTCTTCAGGCCCATCAGCAGCTGGCCCGACACGCCGCCCACCAGGTGCAGGCGCTTGTAGGTTTCCCAGACCAGATAGGCGGCCGGCGCGACGAAGCCCAGCAGCACCGGGATCCAGCCCAGCACGATGGCGGCGAGCGCGTGCACGCCGTGCAGCCGGCGCGGCTGCATCGGCCGCATGCGCTGCGTGTTGGCGTAGCGCTGGCGCTTGCGGCCGTGGCGTTCCAGCAGGATCAGGCCGACCACGAACAGCAGCATGGTGAGCGCGATCTGCGCCGCGCCCGCCAGGTCGCTGCGCGTGACCCAGGTGGTGTAGACCGACACCGTGAGGGTCTGCACGCCGAGGAACTCGGAGGCGCCGATGTCGTTGAGCGTCTCGAGCAGGGCCAGGCTAACGCCGACCGCGATGGCCGGGCGCGCGAGCGGCAGCGCCACGCGCGTGAACACGCCGAAGCGCCCCGCGCCCAGCGTGCGCGCCGCTTCCAGCAGGCTCGCGGCCTGCGTCATGAACATGACGCGGGTGCTGAGATACACATAGGGGTAGAGCACGAAGCCCAGCACGAAGATGGCGCCGTAGATCGAGCGCAGGTCGGGCAGGCGGAACTGGCGCGGGCTGTCGTAGCCGAGCAGGGTGCGGATGCCACTCTGGATCGGCCCGATCGGGTGCAGCAGGTCCAGGTAGGCGAAGGCGATGATGTAGGTGGGCACGGCCAGCGGCAGCAGCAGCGCCCAGGTCAGCATGCGCCGGGTCGGAAACTCATAGGCCGTGACCAGCCAGGCCGCGCCGGTGCCCAGACACGTGACCAGCACGCCCACGCCGGCCAGCAGGATGGCGGTGTTGGTGAGCGCCTGCGGCAGCACGAAGCGCGCCAGGTGCTGCCAGTGGGCGAGGTCGGCGTCGGCCGCCCACCACACCAGCGCCGCGATGGGGGCCAGCACGGCCAGCGCGATCAGCAGGGCGCCGGCGAGCCAGCCGCCGCCGCGTTCGGAGCGGCGCAGTCGCCAGCCCCGGGCGGGAGCGGCACGCGCGGTCGATTCGATGTGCATGCGTGTTCAGTGAGATGCGTGAAGCGGGCAGGGCGCGCGGGCCCGCTGTAAAGCACAAAAGCGGCACGAAGCCGCTTTGCCGGTCTGGCGCTCGCGATGCCCCGCGCGCGGCGGGGCATCCCGGACATCAGTTGTCGAAGCCGACCTTGTCGACCAGTTCGCTGGCCTGCTTGCGATGCTTGGCGATCTCGGCGACGGGCAGCTGGTCGACCTTGAGCGGGCCGAAGCTGGCCACCACCGGGTCGAGCTTCACGCCCTGGCGGATCGGGTACTCGTAGTTGGCCTGGGCGTAGAGCGTCTGGGCCGGTTCGGACACCAGGTATTCGAGCAGCTTGACGGCGTTGGCCTTGTGCGGCGCGTTGGCCGCGACGGCGGCGCCGCTCACGTTGACGTGGGTGCCCTGGCTCTTGTCGTTGGCGAAGGTCGGGCGGATGACCTTGATGGCATCGCCCCACTTGCGCGCGTCGGTGCCCGGCTCCGAATTCTTCATGTGGCCCACGTAGTAGGCGTTGGCCAGGCCGATGTCGCAGATGCCGCCCAGGATGTCGCGCGCCACGTCGCGGTCGCCGCCGGTGGCCTTGCGGGCCAGGTTGGCCTTCACGCCGCGCAGCCACTTCTCGGTGGCCTCGGCGCCGTCATGGGCGATCATGGCCGCGATCATGGCGGTGTTGTAGGGGTGCTGGCCCGAGCGGATGCAGACCTTGCCCTTCCACTTGGGATCGGCCAGGTCTTCGTAGTTGAACTTCTCCAGCTTCAGGTCTTTTTCGACGTAGAGCACGCGGTCGCGCAGCGACAGGGCGTACCATTTGCCGTCGGCGCCGCGCAGGTTGGCCGGGATCACCGAGTTCAGCGTGTCGGACTTCACCGACTGGGTCACGCCGCCGTCGACCAGGTCGATCAGGTTGCCGATGTCCACGGTCATGAGCACGTCGGCGGGCGACTTGGCGCCTTCGGCCTTCACGCGCTCGAGCAGGCCGTCTTTCACGAAGACGGTGTTGACCTTGATGCCGGTGTCTTTGGTGAAGGCGTCGAGCAGCGGCTGGATCAGCTTGGGCTCGCGCGTGGTGTAGAGGCTGACCTCTTCGGCGGCGAAGGCCGTGGAGGCAAAGCCGGCGGACGCGCCGGCCAGGGCCAGGGCAGCCATCAGGGGACGCATCGAAATGATCGAGGGGCGCTTGGTCGACATCAGGGTCTCTCCGGTGCTCGTCGGCGCGGCGTCGCGCTAACGAAAATGATTATCAACTGAGAGCCGGACAATACCAGAAAACCCTGATTTCGTTCAACTTCCTGACAGGATAAGACGCCTCTGAGGCGGGCCGATCGCACGCCGGGTCGGGGCCGTGAAGATCCAACTTTTGCGCATGTCCGCCGGGCTTGACCCAACGCAAAAGCTATAAGGGTATTACGGATTAATGAGAGCAATTATCAGCTGGATCGGGTAGAATCCGTAGTAACCCTAGGCCTCTGGCCGCGGGAGTTGCAGGGTAAAAGGCAGGGATTTCAGCCCGCCGCGCGGCCGAGGATGGCCTGGCGCCGGATGCCGGTTCGGCATCGGGTCCGTCATCACGCCGGCGTCGTCGCGCTGCTCCCCCTGCGCCACTTTCCGGTCTCGGCGTGCGCCGATGCCTTCCGGCCCCAGCGGCCGCAATCCTCAAGAACGACATGGCAGCTTTCAACACCGAGCGCGTGCTCAGCGTGCGCCACTGGAACGACACTCTGTTCTCCTTCACCTGCACGCGCGACGCCGCGCTGCGCTTCCACAACGGTCACTTCGTGATGATCGGCCTGGAAGTCGAAGGCAAGCCGCTGATGCGCGCCTACAGCATCGCCAGCGCAAACTACGAAGAAAACCTCGAATTCCTGAGCATCAAGGTGCAGGACGGTCCGCTGACCTCGCGCCTGCAGCATCTGAAAGAGGGCGACACGATCCTGGTGAGCCGCAAGCCCGTGGGCACGCTGGTCGTCGACGACCTGCGCCCGGGCAAGCATCTCTACCTGTTCGGCACCGGCACCGGTCTCGCACCCTTCATGAGCATCATCAAGGATCCCGAGATCTACGAACGCTACGAGAAGGTCGTGCTGCTGCACGGCGTGCGTTTCGCCAGCGAGCTGGCCTACGCCGACTTCATCGAGCGCGAGCTGCCCGAGAACGAATTCTTCGGCGACATCGTGCGCGACAAGCTGATCTATTACCCCACGGTCACGCGCGAGCCGTTCCGCAACCAAGGCCGCATCACCGAGCTGGTCGAAAACGGCAAGCTGTTCGAAGACATCGGCCTGCCGCCGCTGGATCCGGCCGTCGACCGCGCCATGATCTGCGGCAGCCCGCACATGCTGGCCGACATCCGCGCGATGCTCGACAAGCGCGGCTTCGAGGCCTCGCCCGGCGTGGGCGAGCCCGGCGACTACGTGTTCGAACGCGCCTTCGTCGACAAGTGATCGCGCCGGTGGCCACGCGCCACCGTGCATGAAAAACGCGGCCCTGGGCCGCGTTTTTTTTCGTCATGCGCAGGCGCGCGGGGGCTCACTCGGGCTGGATGCCGGCCTTCTTGATGATCTCGCCCCACTTGCCCGCCTCGTCCTTCTGGAACGCGGCGAGCTCCTGCGGGGTGGAGGTGACGGGATCGGTGCCGGTCGAGCTGTAGAACTGCTTGGCCGCGTTGCTTTCCGTGGCCTTGACCATCAGCTCGTGCAGGCGCTTGACCAGCGGCTCGGGCGTGCCGGCCGGCGCATAGGCGGCAAACCAGTAGCCCATTTCGTAGCCCGGCACGCCGGCTTCGGCGATCGTGGGCACGTCCGGCGCGAGCGCGCTGCGCTTGGTGCCGGTCACGCCGAGGGCGCGCAGCTTGCCGCTCTTGACCTGCGGCAGGCCGGTGGCCGTGTCGGTGATCATCATGTCGATCTGGCCGCCGAGCAGGTCGGTGACCGCGAGCGGGTTGCTCTTGTACGGCACGTGCAGCAGTTGCACGCCCGCCATCTGCTGCAGCAGTTCGCCCGCGATGCGGCTCGACGAGCTGCCGCTGCCGAAGCTGAGCTTGCCCGGGTTGGCGCGCGCCTCGTCGAGGAACTGCTTGACCGTGGTGGCCTTGGCGTTGGGGTTCACGACCATGATCTGGCCGCCCTTGCCGAGCAGCGTGATCGGCGCGTAGTCCTTCACCGGGTTGTACGAGAGCGATTTGTACAGGTGCTCGTTGGCCGCGTGCGTGGTGTTGGTCGTGATCAGCACGGTGTAGCCGTCGGGCTGCGCACGGGCCACGTATTGCGCGCCGATCATGGCGCTGGCGCCGGGTTTGTTTTCGATCACGACCGCGGTGCCGGTCTGTTCGGTGATGCCCTGGGCAATGGCGCGGCCGATCTGGTCGGTGGCGCTGCCGGGCGCGAACGGCACCACCAGCGTGATCGGCTTGGCCGGGAAGGTGTCGGCGGCCAGGGCCGGCGCGGCGGCGAAGCTGCAGGCCAGGGCGGCGCTGAGGCCGAGCAGGGTATGTCGCATGGGTATGTCTCCTGTGTGTTGTTATGGGACGGAAAGGACCTTCAGGCCTGCGCCGGCGGATCCGGGGGCAGGGCGGGGATGTCGGGCAGGCGCGCCGCGAGCGCGGCGGGCACGGACACCGGCATGTCGAGCAGATGGAACGACAGGCTCTTGCCGTGGGCATCGAGGTTGAGCGCGTCGTTCACGCCGCCATCGAGCACGTTCTCCAGCACGAAGTTCATCGCCTCGAGGCCGGGCAGGTCGTAGCGCGTGACGCGCGTGGGCGCGCGGTCGCCGAACCACTGCGCCACGCGCTCGCCGGTGACGGCGTGGCGCAGGACGGCGTAGCACTCGCCATCCCAGGCGATCAGGCTGATGTTCGACGTGTTGCCCTTGTCGCCGGTGCGGCTGTGCGCGAGACGATAGAGCGGCACGACGACGGATTGCGGATCTTGCGCGCTCATGCGGCCTCCTCCAGCCAGCGCCAGCCCGAGGCCACGGCCTCGCGGGGAATGGTGCAGGACATCATGTTCAGGCGCGGCCGCAGGCTGGTGCGCACGCCGCCGCCGCCGGCCGGGCCGCAGGTGTAGAGCGCGGTCACTTCGCGCAGCACGCGCTCGGCCACCGCGCGTGTGGCGTGCTCGCCCGCCACGCGCAGGCGCACGTCGCGGCGCTGGCGATCGGGCTCGGCGGCCAGGCGCCGGCCGGCGTCGTCGCCGAGGATGCTGAGCGCGCCGATCAGGTCGAAGCGCAGCGGCAGGGCGTCGCCCAGCCGGCGCGACACCATGTCGGCGGCCAGGCGCGCGCGCGCCTCGGCCTGCACGCCGGCATAGGAAATCTCGGCCTCGGCCAGCCAGCCGCCCTGGTAGCAGACGTTGACCTTCAGTTCCGGCGGGCGGGCGTGGCCGGTGATGCCGTGCACCGCGACGAGGTCCGGGCCGAGCGTCTCGACGCGCGCGCCGCTCAGGTCGGCGGTCACGTCGGGCGTGAGATAGCGCGCCGGATCGTGCACCTCGTAGAGCAGCTGTTCCTTGACCGTGAGCGCGTCCACCCGGCCGCCGGTGGCGTCGGCCTTGGTGATGGTGAAGCTGCCGTCGGCGCGGATCGCGGCGATGGGAAAGCCGGCGTCGTGCAGGTCGGGCACGTCTTTCAGGCCGGGCACGGCGAAGTAGCCGCCGCTGACCTGGGTGCCGCATTCGAGCATGTGGCCGGCCATGGTGGCGCGGCCCAGTTCGGGCCAGGCGTCGTCGGCCCAGCCGTGGTGGGCCAGCGCGGGCCCGAGCGTGAGCGAGGGGTCGGCCACGCGGCCCGCCACCACGATCTGCGCGCCGGCGCGCAACGCCTGCGCGATCTCGTGGGCGCCGAGGTAGGCGTTGGCGCTCACCACTTCGACCTCGTCCAGGCGCGCGCCGAGGCGCTCGCGCAGCAGCGCGCGCTGGGCCGGGGTGTCGAGCTGGTCGCCGTGGATCACCGCGATGCGCGGGGCGGGCAGGCCCTGCTCGCGCGCCAGCGCCGCGATGCGGCGGGCCGCGGCGGGCGGGTTGGCCGCGCCGAAGTTGCTGACGATGCGGATGCCGTGCGCGAGGCAGTCGGCCAGCACCGGGCCGACCAGCTCGTCGAGCAGGGGCTCATAGCCGGCCTCGGGATCCTGGCGCCGCGCGAGCTGGGCCAGGGCCAGCGTGCGCTCGGCCAGGGTTTCGAAAATGAGGGTGCCGCCGCCGCGGGCGATCAGACTGCGCACCACGGCGGGCGCGCCGTCGGTGCGGTCGCCTGAAAAGCCCGTGGCGCAACCGACCAGGCATACGGAGTCGGGCATGGGGAGTGTCTCTTCCTGAAGGCAGTTGGGGGGGCGGCGTCGTCGCGCCAGCCCTGTTTGTCTGCACTATAGGCAGCCCCGGGTCATGCGTAAAATAGAAAGATGAGATTGATTCATCCAGGAAATCTATGAATCTGTCGGCCCGGCAACTGCGCGCTTTCGTGGCGCTCGTGGACGAACGCCACTTCACCCGCGCCGCCCAGCGCTGCCACCTGACGCAGCCCGCGTTTTCCGCCCTGATCCGCACGCTGGAGCAGGGCGCCGGCGTGCGCCTGTTCGACCGCAACACGCGCCGCGTGGAGCTCACCGCCGAGGGCCGCGTGCTGGAGATATCGGCGCGGCGCCTGCTGGCCGACATGGACCTGGCCATGGAAGACCTGCGCGACCACGCCGCGCGCCGGCGCGGCCGGGTGGCGCTGGCCGCGCTGCCCTCGCTGGCCGCGGGCTGGCTGCCGCCGCTGCTGGCGCGCTTCCATGCCGAGCATCCCGGCATCGAACTGCAGCTGCGCGATGCGCTGCTCGATCCCTGCCTGGACCTGGTGAGCAGCGGCGAGGTCGACTTCGCCGTGGCCTCGCGCCGCGCCGACATGTCGGGCCTGGAGAGCGAGTTCCTGCACGCCGACCGCTACCATCTGGTGTGCCGCGAGGATCACGCGCTGGCGGCCCAGGCCAGTGTGCGCGTGCGCGACGTGGTGCGCTGGCCCTGGATCGCGCTGGCGCGCAACAGCAGCGTGCGCAAGCACCTGGACCAGGCGCTGGGCGACGCGGCGCCCGCGCCCCTGCTCGAGGTCGAGCACCTGGCCACGGTCACGGGGTTGGTGCAGGCCGGCGTGGGCGTGAGCCTGGTGCCGGCCATGACGCTGTTCCATTTCGAGCGTCCCGGCCTGGTGATCCGGCCGCTCGCGGGCCGCGCGCTGACCCGGCCGCTGTACCTGGTGCGGCGCAGGGGCCGTTCGCTGTCGGTGGCCGCGCAGGGGCTGCACGACCTGCTGCTGGCGCATCCGATGGCACCGCCCGGCTGACATCGCGCCGGCAGGCCAAGTCGTCATAATGAGGGGCATGCCGCCGAGACGGGGCTTTCGCGAAAGTCTATTGCTGTTTAAACTTCGATAGATACACTATTAAGCCTACCCAGGAGCTATCCATGAGCAAGCAGATCATCCATACCGATGCCGCGCCGGCCGCCGTCGGCCCGTATTCGCAAGCCGTGGCAACCACCGGCTCCAAGACCGTCTACCTGTCGGGCCAGATCGGCCTCGAGCCGGGCACGGGCGACCTGGTCTCGGAGAATTTCGACGCGCAGGTGCGCCAGGCTTTCGCCAACATGCAGGCCGTGATCGAGGCCGCCGGTGGCACGCTCAACGACATCGTCAAGCTCACGCTGTTCCTGACCGACCTGAGCAAGTTCACCGCCGCCAATGCCATCATGGCCGAGCTGATCCCGCAGCCGTTCCCGGCGCGCTCGACCATCGGCGTGGCCAGCCTGCCCAAGGATGCGCAGTTCGAGGTCGAGGCCATCCTGGTCCTGTAAACGGCCGCCAGGCCCCCACGTCGCGCGCAGTATCCATGCCGGCAACCGCCAAGCCCCGCACCGCCTCCGCCGCCCGCGCCAAGCCGGCCGCGCCGGAGGCTGCGCGGACCGACGCCGCGGCGCCGCGCAAGCTCACCGACGTCGAGCGCAAGCTGCGCAATCTCGGGCTGCTCACGCCCGAGGACTTCGTGGTGCACCTGCCGCTGCGCTACGAAGACGAAACCCGCGTGGTGCCGATCAAGTCGGTGCGGCCGGGTTACTCGGCGCAGGTCGAGGGCGAGATCCGCGGCACCGAAGTGCAATACCGGCCGCGCAAGCAGCTCACCGCCGTCATCGTCGACGAGACCGGCGAGCTGCAGCTGCGCTGGCTCAATTTCTATCCCAGCCAACAGAAGCAGCTCACCCCCGGGCGGCGCCTGCGCGCGCGCGGCGAGGTGCGCGGCGGCCTGTTCGGGCGCGAGATGGTGCATCCGCGCATGAGCGTGGCCGACACCGCCTTGCCCGACGCGCTCACGCCGGTCTATCCCAGCACCGACGGCCTGCCGCAGCCCACGCTGCGCCGCGCCGTGCGCGAGGCGCTGGCGCGCGCCGACCTGAGCGATACGCTGCCGCTGGCGCTGCTGCGCAAGCTCGACCTGATGGCGTTCGAGCCGGCGGTGCGGCTGCTGCACGCGCCGCCGCCGGGCGTGTCCGAAGACGCGCTGATCGAGCGCACCCACCCGGCCTGGCATCGCATCAAGTTCGATGAGTTGCTCGCGCAACAATTGTCGCTGGCGGCCGCCCGCGCGGCGCGGCGCGAGAAGCGCGCGCCCGTGATGCCGGCCCAGCCGGCCGGCAGCGGGCTGGTGGCACGGCTGTACGAGACCCTGCCGTTCACGCTCACCGGCGCGCAGCAGCGCGTGGTGGCGGAGATCGCGGCCGACATGGGCCAGGAATTCCCGATGCACCGCCTGCTGCAGGGCGACGTGGGCAGCGGCAAGACGGTGGTCGCCGCGCTCGCCGCCGCGCAGGCGATCTCCTGTGGTTATCAGGTGGCGCTGATGGCGCCCACCGAGATCCTGGCCGAACAGCATTACCGCAAGCTGTGCGCGTGGCTCGAGCCGCTGGGCGTGAAGGTGGCCTGGCTGAGCGGCAGCCTCACGCCCAAGAAGCGCCGCGAGGCCGCGGCCGCCGTGGCCGAGGGCGCGGTGCAGCTGGCGGTCGGCACCCAGGCGCTGATCCAGGATCACGTCGAGTTCCAGCGCCTGGGCCTGTCCATCGTCGACGAGCAGCATCGCTTCGGCGTGGGCCAGCGCCTGGCGCTCAACCGCAAGGGCGAGGGCGAGACCGGCGTGGTGGTGCCGCACCAGCTCAACATGAGCGCCACGCCGATCCCGCGCACGCTCGCCATGACCTTCTTCGCCGACCTCGACGTGTCGGTCATCGATGAATTGCCGCCCGGCCGCAAGCCGGTGCTGACCAAGCTGCTCTCCGATGCGCGCCGCGAAGAAGTGCTGGCCCGCATCGGCCAGGCCGCGCGCCAGGGCCGCCAGGCCTACTGGGTCTGTCCGCTGGTGGAGGAAAGCGAGGCGCTGCAGCTGCAGACCGCCGTCGATACCTACGACACCATGCGCGAAGAGCTGCCCGACCTGCGCATCGGCCTGGTGCACGGCAAGCTGCCGCAGAGCGAGAAGGCCGCCGTGATGCAGGCCTTCCGCGCGGGCGAGATCGACCTGCTCGTGGCCACCACCGTGATCGAAGTCGGCGTGGACGTGCCCAATGCCTCGCTGATGGTGATCGAGCATGCCGAACGCTTCGGCCTGGCCCAGCTGCATCAGCTGCGCGGGCGGGTCGGGCGCGGCGAGGCCGAGTCGGTCTGTGTGTTGCTCTACCAGACGCCGCTGTCGCAGGTGGCGCGCGAGCGCCTGCGCGCGATGTTCGAGACCGGCGACGGCTTCGAGATCGCGCGCCGCGACCTGGAGCAGCGCGGCCCCGGTGAATTCCTGGGCACGCGCCAGTCGGGCATGGCGCTGCTGCGCTTTGCCGACCTGGAACGCGACGTGGAGCTGGCCGAGCAGGCACGCGACGCGGCGGTCTGGCTGCGCCAGACCGAGCCCGCCGCGGTGACCGCCCACCTGGCGCGCTGGATGCGCGGCCGCGAGGACTTTCTGCGTACATGACATCATCTTTCGGGCACAATCAGGTGCGCGCCATCGCGCGCGCCGAATTCGAGGAGCAGGTCGCATGACCCTGACCGAACTCAAGTACATCGTGGCCGTGGCCCGCGAGCGCCATTTCGGCCGCGCCGCCGAGGCCTGTTTCGTCAGCCAGCCCACGCTGTCGGTGGCGATCCGCAAGCTCGAAGACGAGCTGGGCGTGACGCTGTTCGAGCGGGGCGGCGCGGAGGTCGGCGTCACGCCGATCGGGCAGCGCATCGTGGCGCAGGCGCAGAAGGTGCTCGAAGAGAGCGCCAGCATCAAGGAGATCGCGCGCCAGGGGCACGACCCGCTCGCCGGGCCGTTGCGGGTCGGCGTGATCCACACCATCGGGCCCTATCTGCTGCCGCGCCTGGTCCCCTTGCAGATCGAGCGCACGCCGCAGATGCCGCTGCTGCTCCAGGAAAACTTCACCGTGCGGCTGGTCGAGCTGCTGCGCCAGGGCGAGATCGATTGCGCCATCATGGCGCTGCCGCTGCCCGAGGCCGGGCTGGTGATGCAGCCGCTCTACGACGAGCCCTTCGTGGTGGCCGTGCCGCACGATCATCCGTGGGCCGAGCGCGAGTCGATCGACGCCCAGGACCTGAAACAGCAGACCATGCTGCTGCTGGGCAGTGGCCACTGTTTCCGCGACCAGGTGCTGGAGGTCTGTCCGGAGCTGTCGCGCTTCTCGGCCTCCAGCGACGGCATCCAGCGCACGTTCGAAGGCTCGTCGCTCGAGACCATCCGCCACATGGTGGCGGCCGGCATCGGCGTGACCGTGCTGCCCGTCACCGCGGTGCCCGAGCATCCCGCGGTCAAGAGCCTGCTGCGCTACATCCCCTTTACCGGCACGCCGCCCGAGCGCCGCGTGGTGCTGGCCTGGCGCCGCAGCTTCCCGCGCCTGGCCGCGATCGAGGCGCTGGCCCAGGCCGTGTATGCCTGCGAGCTGCCCAACGTGCAGATGCTGAGCGAGGAGGCCGCCTCGCAGCAGAGCGCGGCGGCATGACGTTTTCACCGTCCGGCGCGCAGCCTGCGCCGGACTCGGATGACGGCCGCGTGCGGCGGATTTGATTCCGCGCAATGCGCCGCCATCCAGGCTTCCGCGCGTGGCCGTTCGCGGCGACACGCGGTGTTATCCTGATCATGTATCCCTCAGAAGGAGCAAGAACATGTCCAAATCCTCGAAGAAAAGCACCTCCACCTCCGGCGCGCTGAGCATCAACATCGGCATCTCCGACAAGGATCGTGCCGCCGTCGCCGGCGAGCTGTCCAAGCTGCTGGCCGATTCGTACTCGCTCTACCTGATGACGCACAACTTCCACTGGAACGTCACCGGCCCGCTGTTCAACACGCTGCACAACATGTTCATGACGCAGTACACGGAAGAGTGGGGCGCGCTGGACGCCATCGCCGAGCGCATCCGCGCGCTGGGCCACTACGCGCCCGGCACGTACCGCGAATTCGGCAAGCTGACCTCGATCTCGGAGCCGGACACGGTGCCCGAGGCGCTGGAAATGGTGCGCCTGCTGGTCAAGGGCAACGAGGCCGTCGCCAAGACCGCCCGCGCCGCCTTCGAGAAGGCCGACGCCGCCAACGACCAGCCCACCGCCGACCTGCTCACGCAGCGCCTGGACGTGCACGAAAAGAACGCCTGGATGCTGCGCAGCCTGCTGCAGTGATGCCTGCGCCCTGACCGGCGCGGCAACGGAAACGCCCCACTTTCGTGGGGCGTTTTTTTTGGCGCGCCGTTGCGAGGAGCGCGCCGGTCAAACCATGGAGACGGCCGGCGGGTCCGCCTCCATCGCTTGTACTCAGGCCGGCGTGCCTTCCAGGAAGCGATCCAGGATGCGGCGGCTTTCCGTCAGGTTGCCGTTGCGCAGGCTTTGCATCACCAGCTCGATGTTGGCATCGCGATCGCGCGGATTGGTCTCGATCACGCGGCGGGCGCTGGCTTCGAGGTCGGCGGCGCTGGTCGAACCCTGCTCGCGCTGGCTCTGGAACTCGCGGCGATGCGCGTCGACCAGCGAGCGCTGCAGCGAGGTCAGGCCGGGGTAGCCCGGATCGATGCGCTTGATGGCTTCGAGCTCCTGCTCGGCCTCGCGCAGATTGCCTTCGGTGAGATGCTTGCGCACCGCTCGGGCCAGCGCGCGCAGATTGCGTTCGATCATCTCGTGCGCCTGCGAGGTCGGCACCGTGCCGCTCTGGGCCAGGCGGCGATAGACATCGGCGGCCTGGGTGTGGGCTTCGAGCTGGCTCAGGCGGCCGGCGGCGAGCAGTACCGTTTCGCGTTCGCCCGGCAGTTCGCTGTTGGCCAGGCGCTGCCAGCACTGCACGGCGGCGGCGCGATGGCCGGTGGCCTGCAGGGCCTTGGCGGCACGCTGCACGTAGCGCGGGTCCACCGCCTTGATCGCGGCCAGCTGGCCGAGCAGCGAAATCGCCTGCTCGCTCTGCTGGTAGTCGGCCACGGTCTCGAACGCCTTGAGCAGGCGGCGATAGGCCTGGTTGATCTCGTCGTTGAACTCGGCCAGGCGCTCGCCGGCCAGCGTCAGCAGGGCGAAGAAGGCGCCCGGGGTGGGCAGGGCCGCACCGGCGCGGCCGGTGTGGCGCACTTCACGCGAGGCGCGCTTGAGCACCTGTTCGCGCGCGCCTTGCAGCGCACCGGCTTCCACCGAGTTGGCGGCGGCCAGCGCGTTGACCATGCTGGCGGCTTCCTCGAGCGCGGTGGTGCCGCGCACGGCGTAGCGCAGGGCGCGCTCGGGCGACTGCTCGGCGCACACGCGGAAGGCGCGTTCGGCCTCCTTGTTCTGGCCCAGGCGGGCGTGGATGCGGCCCAGCAGCAGCGCCGTCTTCTCTTCGGTTTCCAGGGCCAGCGAATCGGTGGCCCATTCGAGTGCCTGCGGCAGATCGCCCACCACCATGGCGGCCTCGGCGGCCTGGCGCATGATGTAGCCGTTGCGGTTGGCCTGGATGTTGAGCGCGGCCGTCCAGGCTTCGAGCATGTCGTCGGTCTGCTCGAGCGCGGTCACGGCGCGGGCGCGCAACACGTAGGCGGCCGAGATGGTCGACTTCAGGTCGATGGCGCGGTTGGCGTAGAGCAGGGCGCGGTCCCATTCCTGGGCCTGGGCGGTTTCCTTGGCGCGCTCGATGCACTGCTTCCAGGTCAGGCCTTCCTCGCCCGCGGGCACGGCGGCGGCTTCCTGCACGCCCAGCAGCTTGTCGGCGATTTCCTTGCCCACCAGGCGCGCGAAGGCCGGCGTGTAGTGCGCGGTGTCGCGGCCGTCTTCGGGCATGCCGCGCTCCTGGCCATAGGCGGCCAGCAGGGCGCCCGGATCGACCAGGGTGATGCCGGCGCGCGAGGCGGCGCGCGACACGCGTTCCACCATCTTGGCGCGATCGGCGATCAGCTGGTTCTGCGCGTTCATCGCATTGCAGTGCGTGACGAGCACGAAGTGCTGGCCCAGGATCTGCGCGATCTGTTTGAGGTCGGATTCGATCTCGGTGGCGGTCTGCGTGCGCAGCACGGTTTCGCGCAGCACGTCCTGCACATTGGCCGGCACGCGCGAGAACGAGGGCGTGGCCTGCAGGGCCGCGAGGCGGGCCTCGCGGGCATCGGCGCCGGGGTGGTCGAAGAAGATCTTGCGCAGCTCGGGGCAGAACGACAGCGCGTCCTTGAAGCGCACGAGCTGCAGATAGGTGTCGCGGTATTCCAGCACCTTGATCGAGCTGATCTCGACCACGTGGCGGTCTTCCTTGGGCACGCTTTCACGCGAGCGCAGCGGGTTCGACGCGCGGTAGGGCTGGTCGGACAGGAATTTCCAGGCGGCTTCGGGAATCGTCAGTTCACCGCGCATGTAGCGGATCGCCTGGATCGTTTCCTTGGTGTTGTGCGTGTAGCCATACAACAGCCGGTTGTCCAACACGAAATTCCGTTGGGCCTGGACTTTGGTCATGGGGCCCGCCACGCGGCAGGAACCGATCGTAGAGATAATCACTGGTCGATACTCCGTCTAGTACAACAAGGAGGGAAAGATACTGGAACGCTGTTGCGGGTCCTGATGCGTACGGTGTGATTACGTAACCGGGTTTAGGCCGTGTGCCGGTGCACGCGGTCTGCGACCGCGGCGTGGGCGTAGGGCAATGTTGCATCTGGGCGCATGATCACAACGTTCCTCAGGAAGCGCGTTTGAGGTGCAGCAGGCGCGGCTCCGCGCGACGTGCCGGATCGCGCGGTTCGGGCTGCGACGACTGCAGCAGCATGGCCGCGAGGCCTTCTTCGTAGTCCTGCCAGGGCGCGCGGCGCTGCGCGCTGTCGCGAGCGCGCTTGCCCAGCGCGGCGAGCGTGTCGGGCGCCTGCAAGACCTCGATGATCTGCGACGCGGTGTCGTTCGACGGCGCGGCCATGTCGATGCACAGCCCGTTGCTGCCGGCGTCCACCAGATTGGTATAGGCCTCGGTCGGACCCACGGCGGGGCAGATGCCGAGCGCCATGCATTCGAGCAGGTTCGCGAGCGAGGGCACGACGGCGGTCTCGGCGCGCGTGGCCTGGTAGGGGAACAACGCGACCTCCACGCGCCGCAACAACAGCTCGCGCGACACGGCGTCGGTGAGGTCGGGCGAGAAGATCACCTGGTCTTCGTGCAGGCCGATGGCCACGGCGTGGCTGCGCATCGCGGCGGCGGTCTTGCCGTTGGACAGCACCAGCAGCACCGCATCGGTCTGGCGCAGCGAGATCTCGGCGTACAGATCCACCACCGCGCGCGCGATGAGGGCGGGCGGCTCGTCTTCGGTGAGGGCGATGACGCGCTTGCCCTCGAGCGCGCGCAGCGTCGAGGTGAGCTGCGTGTCGGCCGGGCCGTCTTCCTTCTGCCGCAGATTGGCGGCGGGCAGGGGCAGCGGCGGCACGATCGAGCAGTTGCGGTTCTCGCCGATGAGCTTCTGCACCGGCTCGTGCAGCGCGGTGCTGCCGAGCGCCAGCATGTCGGCCTGGCGCAGCGCGCGGCGCAACAGGCGCAGGTCCACCTGGCCGCGCTGCGACAGCGCATGGTTGGCGGCGGTCTTCTGGAAGTAGCGGATGCCGTTGAGCACGAAACCATTGGGCACGCGCAGCTTGCGGGCGGCGGCATGCGCGCCGAGCGCGCAATGCGCGTCGTCCCAGGCCAGCACCGCGCGCGGGCGCTGGCGCACGGTGGCGGCGAGGATGGCTTCGGACAGCAGGTCGGCCAGCGCGTCGGCGGGCTGCGTGTCCAGCGCCGGCTGCGGCGCCGACTTGTACACGATGCCGTCGAGCTGCAGCTCGGCGCGTGCCATGCCGCTGGCGCCATCGTCCTGGTCCACCGGCGCCAGGCTGATCACCAGCACGTCGCCGAAGCGGGCCTTCAGGCTGGTGGCGTAGCGGTGCAGGGCATTGTCGCCGGCGCCGCGGCCGTGCAGGATCGAGCGCTGCGTCAGCACCACCAGCGGGCCGTTGCCATTCATGTCGAAGCGCTGGCCGTCGGGTTGCAGGTCGTCGTCGTTCCATTCGAGGATGCGCTGCGCCTGGCGGATGCGATCGCTGCGCAGCTGCTCGGTGGCGTTCAGGCGCACGCCCGACTCCATGGCGGCCTGCAGCAGGCGCGCCGACGCGGTCACGATGCCGGCGTCGTAGAGGCTGTAGGCGAGCTGGCGCACGTGCGGCGCGCCCGGGTCCAGTGTGGCCAGCTGCTCCGCAATCTGTTCGGCGATGTCGGGATAGCTGGTGCGGGCCCAGCGCGCCACTTCGCAGAGCACCTTGGAGCGCACGTCATTGGGCCAGGTCTGGCGCGAGCACCACAGGATGACCTCGGGGCTGCGCACGCGCTTGACGTAGTCGAGCGCTTCCTTGATCGCGTTGGCCGTTTCGGCGGGCAGGGCGGCGGTGCCCTTGCGCGGCTGCGGCGTGTGCCGCAGCTCGCGCTTGTGGTCGCGCGACAGCCGCGCCAGGCGGTAGGGCAGCATGACGTAGTCGCCGAGCGAATTGGCGCGCGTCACGGCCTCGCCGAACTGCCAGGTCAGCGTGCGGCGCTGCTTGGCCAGTTGCTGGTTCGATTCGCGCAGCAGCGCCTTGACGCTGGCCAGGTCTTTCTCGGCCTGCACGCGCGCGGCGCGCTCCTGCTCGAGTCGGGCGTGGGCGCTCTGCATCTCCTGCAGCAGTTCGTGCAGGCGGCGGTCCGCGGAGGCGCGGGCTCCGTCGGACAGAGGCATGGCGCGGACGGTGTTGACGTTGTCCATACTCAGGGTCTTCTTGGGAAAGTGGGCGGGTGGGTCAGCGCGCGGCGCTGCCCGGTCGGTGGGAGGCCAGCTGCGCATGTCGGCGCACCCAGTCCTCTCGATAGCGGATGCGGGCGCGGCGGCCCTGTTCGGATTGCAGGCCGCTGTCGCCGCGCTGGGTCAGTGAGTCGGCGTGATGCAGGGCGATGGTCTGCACGGCGGTATCGCGCACGATGCCCTGACGTCCCAGGTATAGCTGCATACGGTGTTCGAACTCCTCGTCGGCGCCGTAACGGACCTCCTCGAAACCGCCGGTGACGGCCACGACGGACCGGCGCAGCATGATCGAGGAGGGGTTGTGTCGTACCAGCGGATAGACGCGGGGCGCCACCGGCACGCCGTGAGGCGTGATGCGCAGCAGGCGGCTGACGACCGCCCCGGCACCGGTGGCGAGCAGGCGATCGGCCTGCTGTTCCAGACGCAGCGGCAGCATTATGTCGTCGGCGTCCAGAAAAGTGATTAATTCACCTTTTGCCAAACGCAAACCCATATTGCGGGCCGCATAAACACCGCTGTTTTCAATCCTGGCAGTATTTATACGCGGATTCAGATCCGCCATTTCCTGCATATGTAGGAATGTGTTATCCGTCGAGCCGTCATCAATCGCAATGATTTCGACGTTGCGGTAACTCTGGCTCAGCACGGAGTGCAGGGCGCTGCGAATGTGAGGGGCTGCATTGTATGCGCAAATGATTACGCTGATCAGGGGGCCGGGATGGGCCGGGCGGACCGGCCGCCCCTGGCAAGCGGCCACCAGATCCTCGATTTTCATAGGGGCGGCGCGGTCGGGTAACTCGATGCGCTGATCTGTCAGCACATGCATTAAATGTTTGCGAGCGCGGCGATTATCTCCCTGTCGAGTGTGCAGCGCAGCAAACATTGCATGCAAATTAATCGAATTTTTCATACTTTCCGACATTTGCATACGTATGGCCAGCCAGCGGGCGTGGTCCAGGTCGCCCACTGCCAGGGCCGCGGCCAGCGCCAGCTCTCGCTCTGCCGGGCGTAGCCAGCCGCTGGCGCGGGCCGGGGCCAGCCGCGCCAGGGCCAGGGCGTACTGGCGCCGCTCGTGGTCGGAAACGCGGCCCTTGTAGGCAGCGGGGCGCTCGGGCGCGATGGCGGGATCCCATTCGAGCGCCGCACGCGCACGCGCGAGCGATTTTTCCGAGACGGCCGTCTCAATATTACGGGACGTATCAAACAGACCAATTCGATTCAACAGGACCGGGTCTTCCGGCCCTTGCAGATAGACGCGATGCGCGCTTTCGCCCCAGGTCTGGCCATGTACTCGTCTTTGATAAAGATTTAACAGAGTTGTTCTCAGCATGGACCTTACGCACTCCTTCCGCGGGGCTTTAAGGGCTTACCCCGAGATCATTTCACTTGCGCGTCCCCTCGTATGGGAAGGGGCCGGGCATTAATTATAGGTGCGGGCCTACACGATAAATGCGACCAAATATCCCGGCCCACCCTTGGTGTTGATTTGATATAAGTTGAAATGTCCGCCTCGTCGGCGCGCCGATATGATCGCTCCACTTCCACGTAAGACCGGATTAATAAACGGCCGTGGAATTTGTTTTTCCTTATTCCAATAATTGATTTCGATCCGCCGCGCAGTAATCAGGCGGATCGTGGGAGCGGCGAATGAAGCGAGTGGGAGCGGCGGCGTGAGCGCGCAGGTGCTGACGCATGCGCTGGGCGTCCAGGCGCGGGTGGTGATGTCGTTGATCTACCGGGAGACCCGGGTTCGCTTCGGCGGCACCCGCCTGGGCTATCTGTGGGCACTGATCGAGCCCATCCTGCACGTCGCGGTGCTGTCCACCATCTACGTGGTGTGGGGCCGCCAGGCACCGATCGGCAACCTGCAGCTGTTCTTCGTGACCGGCATCATGCCGTTCTTCCTGTTCAGCCACACCTCCTCGCGCCTGTCGCGCTCGATCTCGTCGAACACCCAGCTGCTGCGCCTGCCGCCGGTGACCAATATGGACATCGTGTTCGCCAAGGCCATCCTGCAGGGGCTGACCTGGATCGCGGTGCTGGCCATCCTGCTGTTCCTGCTGAAGCTGGGCGACAAGTTCGTGATGCCGGAACGCATCGAGACCTGCGCGGCCGCCGCCTTCTTCACCTTCATGCTGGGCTTCGGCGTGGGCCTGATCAACGCCGTGCTCAACATGCTGTTCAAGTCGTGGGAACACCTGTACAGCGCCGTGACGCGGCCGCTGTACCTGCTCTCCGGCGTGTTCTACCTGGTCGATTCGCTGCCCGACCAGGCGCGCCGGGTGCTCGTCTACAACCCGCTGGTCCACTCGATCGAGTGGTTCCGCTCCGGTTACTTCACCAACTTCTCGTCGCTGACCCTGGATCGGGCCTACCTGATCGAATGGGCCATCGCCACCGTCGTGCTCGGCCTGTGCCTGGAGCGCGCGATGCGCCGGCGCCTGCACACCCGCTGAGGAAGGCAACCATGGACAAGAAAATCGTGGTTTCGCTGCGCGACGTGCGCAAGGGCTTCCGCTCCAAGAAGGGCATCCGTCACGTGCTGGACGGCGTCAGCTTCGACTTCGTCGAAGGCGAGAACGTGGCCATCTTCGGCGGCAGCGGCAGCGGCAAGTCGACCCTGGTGCGCATGATCAGCGGCATGGAGCTGCCGGACTCCGGCAGCATCCACCGCCGCGCGGTGGTGTCGTATCCGCTGGCCTTCGCCGGTGCGATCAGCTCGAACATGACGGGCCGCGACAACGTGCGTTTCGTGGCGCGCGTGTATGGCTGCGACGTGGGCGAGGTCGAGCGCTTCGTGTACGACTTCTCGGAGCTCGGGCGCGCCTACGACCTGCCGGTGGCGACCTATGCCAACAGCATGCGGGCCCGCCTGTCGTACGGCCTGTCGATGGCCCTGGTCTGCGAGGTGTATGTCGTGGACGAGATGCTGGCCGTCGGCGACATGGATTTCAAGCGCAAGTGCCTGGAGGTGTTCGCCGAGCGCACCCGCGGCGCGACCATCCTGATGGCGTCTAGCTCCAACACCACCGTGCGGCGCTTCTGCACCCATGGCGTGGTCCTGCGCGACGGCCGCCTGAGCGGCTATGGCCCGCTGGCCGAGGCCGCCGAGCGATTCATCCAAGGCGGCGCCGCTGCACCGAAGGGCGACGTGCTGCCCGAGGACGTGCAGCAGGAAGAGCCGCAGTCCTGAACCCTTTTCTGAACCACAACGACGATTGCTTATGACGAGTCCGGAGACTACTTACACGGGGCCGCGCCTGCCTGCGGGGCGCCCGCAGCAGAAGGCGCACTGGTTGCGTTGGTCGGCGATCCTGCTGATCGGCATCCCGGGCGTGCTGCTGGCCCTGTACCTGACCTTCATCGCGCACGACCAGTACGTGTCCGAGGCGAGGTTCGGGCTGCGCGCGGGCACGCAGACGCAGGCCTCGGCCGCGAGCCGCGAAGGCCATGCCACGCTGGGCGGCAGCGAAATGACTTCTGAACTGTTCGTCGACTCGTTCGCGGTGGTGGACTACGTCAAGTCGCGCCAGATCGTGCGCGAGCTCGACAAGCAGCTCAACCTGCGCGGCATGTGGTCCAAGCCGGCGATCGACCTCTGGTATCGCATGTCCGAGGACGACACCGACGAAGGCCTGTGGCGCCAGTGGAACCGCATGGTCGACATCGAGTTCGACATGTCGACCGGCGCCATCATCCTGCGCGTGCGGGCGTTCACGCCGGAAGATTCGCTGCGCCTGGCGCAGGCCATCCTGGGCGCGAGCGAGAAGCTCGTGAACAAGATGTCGGTCAAGGCGCGCGAAGACAGCGTGCGCTTTGCGCAGGATGAGGTGCAGGGCGCCGAGAAGCGCCTGTCGGAGGCCCGCGTAAAGGTGCAGGACCTGCGTGCCCGCACCGGCGTGCTGGACCCGGTCAAGGAGGCCGAAGCCAATCTGCAGATCGCGGCCAAGGTGCGCGGCGACATCGCCACCGCGGCGGCCGAACTCGACGCCATGCGCGCCGGCGGCCTGCGCAGCGGCCCGGCCTACGAGCGCGTGCAGGCTCGCTACCAGGCCCTGCAACGCCAGCTCAAGGAGCTCAACGACCATCAGATCAGCGTGGCCCGCGGCGCCAAGCCCGACGAGCGCGGCTCGCTGTCCGCCGTGTTGCGCGAGTACGAGTCGGCCGAGACCGAGCGCCAGTTTGCCGAGGTGTACTACACCGGCGCGCTGAAGGCGCTCGAAGACGCCCGCGGCATGGCCGCGCGCCAGTTGCTCTACACCGTGGTGGCGTCGCAGCCGACCATGGCCGACGAATCGCAGTACCCGCGCCGCATGGTGGACACCGCCCTGGGCGTGCTGGGCCTGTTCATTCTGTGGATCGTCGCCGTGTTGGTGGTGTACGCCATCAAGGACCACGCCTGACCGCCCCGGGCGGCCGACCCCAGCCGAAAGCGAGATCAGCCATGTTTTCCTTTCTCTCACGTATCCGCAAGCCGCGCCGGGCCGAGAGCTCGGACGCGCCGGCGGGCGGCCGTCCGGCCACCCTGTCGGTGGTGGACATGCTGGCCGCCGCCGTGACCGCCGAGCCGCAGACCGAAGAGCCCTCGCGCGACACCCTGCTGGAGGCGCGCAAGCTGCTCGAGCAGCACGTGGCGAGCGCGGATCCGCATGGCGCGGTGCCGCGCCTGATGGAGTATGTGCGCCGCTATCCGGAAACCGAGCTGTTCCAGGTGCTGGTGGCGCGCAGCCTCGAGGCCGCCCACAAGCCCGACGAGAGCCTGGCCGTGTGGCGCAGCATCCATCAGCGTTTCCCCGACTCGTCGGATGCTTTCATCCTGATGCTGCGCGGCGTGAAGCGCCAGCTCGGCGTGGATGCGGCCCGCGGCGAACTCGAACTGTATTTCGCCGGCGGCAGCACCAGCGCCCGCGACATCCTGCTCGAGGCCAAGAGCTGGGACGAGATCGGCAACGCCGAGAATGCGGAAGCCTGCTTCGCCCGCCTGGTGCAGGAGCACCCGGGCTTCGAGAACGGCTACGTGAGCTGGGCCCAGTCGCTGGTGCGCCGCGGCGCGCTCTGGCGTGCCCGCTCGGTGCTGCGCAACGGCGCCGGCGCGCTCGGCGACGCCGGGCGCAAGGTGGCGCGCCGGCTCGGCGAGCTCGACAATGACATCGCCGCGCTGCGCCTGCTGGGCGTGGACGGCGAGGGCCGCGACGTGCCGGTCAGCATCCTGGTGCTGGAGCGCCTGTTCCAGGAGATCGGCAAGCGCCGCAACGCCGAGTACGACGCCGGTCCGGAGTCCTTCGTCGGCACCGTGCTGATGATCAACGGCTCGCTGGGCGCCGGCGGGGCCGAGCGCCAGTTCGTCAACACGGCGGTGGCCTTGCAGACCGCGATCCAGTCGGGCAACTCGATCGCCGGCTACGGCGTGGTGGGCCCGGTGCAGGTGGTGTGCCGCTCGCTGCGCAGCCGCGAGGGCGCCGATTTCTTCGCCGCCACGCTGCGCGACAACGGCATTCCCGTGTCGGTGTACGCCGACATGCAGGCCTGGGGCGGCTGCGAATACTCGTCGCTGCTCGCGCCTTACCGCGAATACCTGCGCTTTCTGCCCAAGCAGATCATCGAGGGCACGACCAAGCTGACCGACGTGATGCGCTCGTCGGTGCCGCAGGTGGTGCACATCTGGCAGGACGGCTCGATCTTCGCCACCGCGCTGGCCGCGTTGCTGGCGGGCGTGCCGCGCATCGTGCTGTCGGTGCGCACCATGCCGCCCGTCGACCGGCCCGACCGCTATCGCGTCGAGTACGACACGATCTATTCCGAGCTGCTCAAGATGCGCGGCGTGGTGCTGAGCTCGAACTCGCAGTTCGCCGCCCACCGCTACGCCGAGTGGCTGAACGTGGACGCGCGCCGCATCCCGGTGGTCTACAACGGCCTGGCGCCGCTCAAGCCCAACAGCGACGAGACCGCGCTCGGCATGATGGCGCAGTTCAACGCGCGCACGCCGGACCAGACCTTCACGGTCGGCACCGTGATGCGGGTGGACGACAACAAGCGGCCGTTCCTGTGGGTCGAGGCGGCGCAGAAGTTTGCCGCCACCCATCCGCACGCGCGTTTCGTGATGGTCGGCGGCGGGCCGCTGCTCGAGCCGGTGAAGGAGTTCGCACAGCGCATCGGCATGGCCGACCGCATTCTGTTCACCGGGCTGTCCAAGCGTGTCGGCTACTGGCTGACTCAGTTCGACGCTTTTTTGTTGCTGTCACGTTTCGAAGGCTTGCCCAACGTGCTGATCGAGGCGCAATTCTCCGGCGTGCCCGTGGTGACCACGCTGGCCGGCGGCGCCGGCGAGGCGGTGCAGGAGGGCGTGACCGGCCTCACGCTGCCCGCCGATACGGTCACGGCCGACGACGTGGCGCAGGCGCTCACCCGTCTGCACGAGATGCGCCAGGCCGACGCGCAGATCGCCGAGCGCGCGCGCCAGTGGGCCACCGCGCGCTTCTCGCTGTCGCAGATGATCGCGTCGACCGTGCGCTGCTACCAGACCCCTTGAGGAGCCGAGCATGAATCAAGCCGCCGTCACGCTCGTGAGCGCCGCCCCGGTCCCGAACCTGTTCGTGCTGGGCAGCTGCCGCGTGCACCGCCCGGTCAAGCTGCTGCAGGAAAGCGGCTCGGCCCGTCTCTACACCTCCGGCATCAACGGCTACATCCACAGCACGCGCGAGGCGGCCCAGCGGGTGCGCTGGCTCGCCGAGCGCACCGGCCTGGACCGGCAGCTGCTGCCGTTTTTGTTTCCGGCCGCCCGCGTGCCGATCGTGACGCCGGCGCTGGCCGACGAGCTGCGCACCGCCGATCTGATGGTGGTGGAGGCGGCCGCCGAGCGCAGCGTCAGCGTCGACGGCGTGTTCCTGCAGAAGAACCTGGTGGTGCGCCAGCTGGTGCGCGAGCTGGGCGACGAGGGCATGGCCTGGTGGCGCTCGCTGGTGCGCAACGGCCGCGTGCTGCCCGAGGCGTTCGAGGCTGTGCAGCCTGTGTTCGATCACGTGATCGACGACGCGCTCAAGCCGGCCGGCGCGCGCGTTTTGCGCAACGCCGTCTGCACCGAGGACACCGAGGACGAGGTGCGGGCAGACCTGCATTACCTATCGCGCGTGACCGGCAAGCCTTTGCTGGCGGTCACGCATGTCGACGTGGCGCGGCCCGATGGCCGCAAGATGGTGTCGCGCAGCCGGCACGTGACCCGTGTCAAGCAGGCCGCCGCCGGCCTGCCTGGCGTGGCCGTGCTGGACCCGCTGGATATCGCGCAGGGCTGGGATGAAGCCAGCCTGCTCGACAAGGAAGGGGCCGACGTCAATCACTACTCGCCACGCTTCGAGGCGGTGCTGGCCGATCACATGCTGGACCGGGTGCGCGCGCAACTGCGCCACGCCGGCGCCGCACGGGCCGGGCACCATTCCTTTTCTTTTCCGGAGTATCAAGACGGGCATGAATAAGAACATACTGCGACTGCTGGGTGTCCTGGCGGTGTTGTCCCTTTCCGGCTGCGGCATTCTCTCGGGCTCGGGCCCGTCCCGCGGCGCCATTCTCGACGGCGGCACCCAAGCCGGCGCCACCGAGCCCGGTGCGTACGAGCTGGTCGACGTGCGCGCCGACACGATCGCGCCCTATGTGCTGGTGCGTCACAACGACGACGCCGAAGGCGCCACCAGCGACGGCTACGTCGGCAACATGACCGTCATGCCCGGCGACGTGCTGCGCATCCTGGTGGCCGACAGCATGGAGGGCGGCCTGTTCGCGCCGCTGGCCCAGGGCGGCACCGTGTTCGAATCGGTGCGCGTCGATTCCTCGGGCGTGATCTCGGTGCCGTATGCCGGCCGCCTCAAGGTCAAGGGCAAGTCGCTCGAGGCCATCGAAAAGCAGATCCGCGGGGCGCTGAGCGCCAGCGCGGCCGTGCAGCCGCAGGTCATGGTCGACCTCGCGGACGACCGCTCCAACTCCGTGCTGGTGGCCGGCGCCGTGCCGCGTCCGGGCCGCTTCGGCGGCAACAAGGGCCCGCTGACCGCGCTCGACGCCATCACGCAGGCGGGCGGCTCGACGCTGCCGCCGTACCAGGCCGACGTGGTGATCCGCACCGGCAAGCAGGTCAAGCGCATTCCCTACCAGCAGCTGCTCAACGGCCGCAACGTGGCCGTCGAGCCGCGCTCGGAAGTGGTGGTCGAGCCCAACCTGAAGCGCTTCGTCGCGATGGGCGCCATCACCAAGCCCGGCCTGCACGAGCTGCCGTCCAAGCAGACTAATCTGCTGGATGCGCTGGGCGTGGCGGGCGGCCTGAACGATCGCGCGGCCGATGCCACCGGGGTGTTCGTGTTCCGGCTCGATGGCCAGAACGCCAACGGCACGCCGCATCCGACCGTGTTCCGTCTCAACATGCGCAATCCCGAATCCATGTTCCTGGCCAAGCAGTTCGAGCTCAAGCCCGAGGACGTGGTGTATGTCAGCAACGCGCCGATCTACGAGTGGGAGAAGATCATCACCCCGATCGTGCAGGTACTGATCGTCGGCCAACGTGTCGGCGCCAATTGATTTTTTTGCAGAAGGTGTTTCATGTCGCAATTGCTTAAATCCGTGGACCAGATCAAGCTCGCCGTCGTCGGCCTGGGCTATGTCGGCCTGCCGCTCGCCGTCGAATTCGGCAAGAAGCGCGAGGTCATCGGCTTCGACATCAACGAACGCCGCGTGAAGGCCCTGCAGGCCGGCCACGACCACACGCTCGAAGTCGACGACGCCGAGCTGGCATCGGCCAAGGGCCTGAGCTACACCACCGAGCGCGAGCAGCTGGGCCGCGCCAACGTGTTCATCGTGACCGTGCCCACCCCGATCGACGAGTACCGCCAGCCCGACCTGACCCCGCTGGTCAAGGCGAGCGAGACCATCGGCGCGGTGCTCAAGCGCGGCGACATCGTGATCTACGAATCGACCGTGTACCCGGGCGCCACCGAGGAAGACTGCGTGCCGGTGCTCGAGCGCGTGTCGGGCCTGAAGTTCAACGTGGACTTCTACGCCGGCTACAGCCCGGAGCGCATCAACCCGGGCGACAAGGCGCACCGCGTCAGCACCATCAAGAAGGTGACCTCGGGCTCGACGCCGGAAGTGGCCGAGCTGGTCGACCAGCTCTACAAAGAGATCATCGTGGCCGGCACCCACAAGGCGCCGAGCATCCGCGTGGCCGAGGCCGCCAAGGTGATCGAGAACACCCAGCGCGACGTCAACATCGCGCTCATCAACGAGCTCGCGCTCATCTTCAACAAGATGGGCATCGACACCGAGGCCGTGCTGCAGGCCGCCGGCACCAAGTGGAACTTCCTGCCGTTCCGTCCGGGCCTGGTGGGCGGCCACTGCATCGGCGTGGACCCGTACTACCTGACGCACAAGGCGCAGGCCATCGGCTACCACCCCGAGATCATCCTGGCCGGGCGCCGCCTGAACGACTCGATGGGCGGCTACGTGGTGTCGCAGCTGGTCAAGGCGATGACCAAGAAGCGCATCTACGTGGAAGGCGCGCGCGTGCTGGTGATGGGCCTGACCTTCAAGGAAAACTGCCCCGACCTGCGCAACACCCGCGTGGTCGACATCGTCAAGGAACTCGGCGAATACAACGTCGCCGTGGACGTCTACGATCCGTGGGTCGAGAAGGAAGAGGCCGAGCACGAGTACGGCATCACGCCGGTCGAGACCCCGCAGGCCGGCAAGTACGACGCCGTGATCCTGGCCGTGTCGCACGAGCAGTTCGTGAAGATGGGCGCCGACGAGATCCGCAAGCTGGGCAAGCCCGCCCACATCCTCTATGACCTGAAGTACGTGCTGCCGGCCGACGCTGCCGACGTGCGTCTGTAAACGGAGGGTTCATGGCAGTTCGTTTCGACAATCGCTTCGACACCCTCTGCGCGCAGTTGCGCGCCAAGCCCGCCCGGTGGCTGGTGACCGGCTGCGCCGGCTTCATCGGCTCCAATCTGCTGGAAGCGCTGCTCAAGCTCGACCAGACCGTGGTCGGTCTGGACAACTTCGCCACCGGCCACCAGCGCAACCTCGACGAGGTGCAGGGCCTGGTCACGCCGGAGCAGTGGGCGCGCTTCTCGTTCATCGAGGGCGACATCCGCGACCTGGACACCTGCAAGCGCGCCACCGAAGGCGTGGAACGCGTGCTGCACCAGGCCGCGCTCGGCTCGGTGCCGCGCTCGCTGGCCGACCCGATCACGAGCAACGAAGTCAACATCAGCGGCTTCCTGAACATGCTGGTGGCCGCGCGCGACGCCAAGGTCAAGGCCTTCGTCTATGCGGCCTCCAGCTCGACCTACGGCGACCACCGCGCGCTGCCCAAGGTCGAGGAGAACATCGGCAAGCCGCTGTCGCCCTATGCCGTCACCAAGTACGTCAACGAGCTCTACGCCGACGTGTTCGCGCGCTCGTATGGCTTCAACACGGTGGGGCTGCGTTACTTCAACGTGTTCGGCCGCCGCCAGGATCCGAACGGCGCCTACGCCGCCGTGATCCCCAAGTGGACCGCCGCGATGATCCAGGGCCAGACGGTCACCATCAACGGCGACGGCGAGACCAGCCGCGACTTCTGCTACGTGGACAACGCGGTGCAGGCGAATCTGCTGGCCGCCATGGCCGAGGACAAGGCGGTCAACCAGGTCTACAACGTCGCCTACGGCGGCCGCACCACGCTGAACCAGTTGTTCGACTTCATCAAGGAAAGCCTGGGCCGCCAGGATGTGCGCTACGAGCTGGAGGCCGCCCACGCGGACTTCCGCGCCGGTGACGTGCGCCACTCGCAGGCCGACATCGGCCGGGCGCGGCGCCACCTCGGCTACCAGCCGCGCTTCGACATCCTGCTCGGCATCGACGCGGCCATGCCCTGGTACGTCCGGTTCCTGCGATGATCGAGATCCACTCCAGCGGTATCGCACGCATCCCGCTCCTGGCCGAGTTGCTGGGTGCGGCGGTCACGCGCTTCCGGCCCTGGCGGCCGGCGGCGCGGCGCCGGCTGCAGGCCATCGCGGGGTGGGGCGCCAAACCCACGGCGCAAGGCGCGCGGCGACGTGCCGCGCGCCTGAACCTGCCGTACCTGGCGCTGGAAGACGGCTTCCTGCGCTCGTTCGGCACGGGGCAGGGCAGCCCCACGCTGTCGCTGGTGGTGGACCGGCTCGGCATCTATTACGACGCCACCCGGCCCTCCGAGCTGGAAGCCATGCTCGCCAGCGACGCCGACCTGCTCGCGGACCTGGACGATGCGGTGCCCGACGCGATCTCGCGCGTGCGCTCGCATCGCCTGTCCAAGTACAACCACACGCCGTTCGCGCCGCCGGAACTGCCGCCGGCCCAGGGACGCAAGCGCGTGCTGGTGGTCGACCAGACCCAGGGCGACATGAGCGTGACGCTCGGGCTGGCCGACGCCGAGACCTTTGCCTGCATGCTGGACGCCGCGCGCGCCGAGCATCCCGGCGCGCTGATCCACGTCAAGACCCATCCGGAAGTGGTGGCGGGCGCCAAGGCCGGCTACCTGTCGGACGTGGTGCCGGACGCCGACGTGGTGCTGCTGGACACCGACATGAACGCGCTCGGCCTGATCGAGCAAATGGATCACGTGTACGTGGTGAGCTCGCAGATGGGCTTCGAGGCGCTGCTCGCGGGCAAGCCCGTGACCTGCTTCGGCATGCCCTGGTATGCGGGCTGGGGCCTGACCGACGACCGCCAGCAGTGCAAACGGCGCACGCGCACCCGCACGCTGGAGGAGCTGTTCGCGGCGGCCTACTTCCACTACACGCGCTACATCGACCCGCTGTCGCATGGTCGCGGCACGATCTTCGACGTGATCGACTGGCTGGTGCGCCAGCGCGCCATGGCCGCGCGCATGCCCAGCCGCACCATCCTGGTGGGCACGCGGCGCTGGAAGTCGGCGCATCTCTCGCCCATGCTCTCGCCCTATCCGGGCCGGGTGCTGAGCGCCGAGGATGCCACCCAGGCCGCGGCGTTCGCGCCCAAGGCGGGCGAGGCGCTGGCGTTCTGGGGCGCGGAGCCGCCCGCCGGCCTGGCCGAACTCGCCGAGCAGAGCGGCGCGGCGCTGGTGGCGATCGAAGACGGCTTCATGCGCTCGGTCGGGCTGGGTTCCGACCTGATCAAGCCGCTCAGCCTGGCGCTGGACGGCAGCGGCATCTATTTCGATCCGCGCCGCGAGTCGGACCTGGAGCGCGAGCTCAACTACGGCACCTTCACGCAGGGCGACTGCGCGGCCGCGCAGCGGATCCGCGCCTTCATCGTGGCGCACGGCATCACCAAGTACAACGTGGCGCAGCCCGAGCCGGCCGGCTGGGATGCGCAGGGCAGGGAAGTGGTGCTGGTGCCCGGCCAGGTCGAGGACGACGCCTCCGTGCGTTTCGGCTGCGACAGCGTGCGCACCAACCTCGCGCTGCTGGCCGAGGCCCGGCTGGCGCATCCCGACGCCTACCTCGTCTACAAGCCGCATCCCGACGTGCTGAGCCGCAACCGGCGCGGCAAGGTGGCGCAGGCCGAGGCGCTCGAGTATGCCGACCACATCGAGCTCGAGCTCTCCGTGGTCAGCTGCATCGAGGCCTGCGACGTGGTGCACACCATGACCTCGCTGTCCGGCTTCGACGCGCTGTTGCGCGGCAAGCGCGTCGTGGTCTACGGCCAGCCCTTCTACGCCGGTTGGGGGCTGACCGAAGACCGTGGCCGCATCGTGCGCCGGGCGCGCCGGCTCTCGCTCGACCAGCTGGTGGCGGGCACGCTGCTGCGCTATCCGCTGTACTGGGATTGGGAGCTGCGCGGCTACACCACCTGCGAGGCCGTGCTGACCCGCATCATGCAGACGCGCGAGGCGCTGCAGGCGCAGGGCCGGCTGGCCTCGCTGCGCGCGGGCTATGCCCGGCGCCAGGTGCGCAAGCTGCAGGCCCTGTGGCAGGCCCGTCTGTCGTACCGGGGCTGAGTCATGCACGCGAGTTTTCTGTTTCTCCAGGGCGTATGTTCGCCGTTCTTCGCCTGCCTGGCGCTGGCGTTGCGCCAGGCCGGGCACAAGGTCGCCAAGGTCAACTATACGGTCGGCGACCAGGCCTATTGGCGCGGCGGCAATGCGGTGTCGTACCGCGGCCGTGCCGAGGACAGCGCGGCCTTCTACGAGCGCCAGTTCGAGCGCAGCCAGGCCACCGACGTGGTGCTGTTCGGCGACCGCCGGCCGATCCACCGGCCGGCCGTGGCGCGGGCGCGCGAGCGCGGCCTGCGCGTGCACGTGTTCGAGGAAGGCTACTTCCGGCCGCACTGGGTCACGCTGGAACGCGGCGGCGTGAACGCGCATTCGGCGCTGCCGCGCGATCCCGCCTGGTACCTGGAAGCGGCCGGCCGTGCCGGCGCCGAGCCCGCGCGCGCGTTCGCCGCGCCGTTCTGGCTGCGGGCCTGGCACGACGTGGCGTATCACAGCTTCAGCGCCTGGAATCCGATCTTCTATCCGCGCTATCGCACCCACGCCCCGTATGGCGCCGCGCGCGAGTACGGCGCCTATGTGCGCCGCGCCTTCTCCCTGCGGCGCAAGGTGCAGGAAGACGCGCACACGGTGGCCGTGCTGGCCCAGGGGCGCCAGCCGTACTTCCTGCTGCCGCTGCAGCTCGAGAGCGACGCGCAGATCCGCGATCACTCGCGCTACGGCTCGATGCGCGAGCTGGTCGACGAGGTCATGCGCTCGTTCGCGCAGCATGCCCCGGCCGAGGCGCTGCTGGTGGTGAAGAATCATCCGCTCGATCCCGGCTTTGCCGACCACGGCGCGATGGTGGCCGAGCGCGCTGCCCATTACGGCCTGCGCGAGCGGGTGCGCTATCTCGAGTCGGGCCACCTGCCCACCGTGCTGCGGCATGCGCGCGGCGTGGTGACCGTGAACTCCACCGTGGGCACGGCCGCGCTCGACCATGGCTGCCCGACGCTGGCGCTCGCCACGCCGATCTACGCGCTGCCGGGCCTGACCTGGCAGCACGGCCTCGATGCGTTCTGGCGCGACGCCGCGCCGCCCGACGCGGTGCTGTACCGCGCGTTTCGCAGCATCGTGATCCATACCACCCAGATCAACGGCGGCTTCTACAGCACGCAGGGCATCCGCCTGGCCGTGCGCAACGCGGTGGCACGCATGACGCGGCCGCGCTCACCCCTGGAGGCGCTGCTATGAAGCGACCCGGATCGGTACTCATCACCGGCGCGACCGGCGGCATCGGCGCGGCCCTCGCGCTGGCCTACGCCGCGCCGTCCACCACGCTGATCCTGCAGGGCCGGCGCGAAGACCGGCTCGCGGACATCGCGGCGCAATGCCAGGCGCGCGGCGCGCGCGTGCTCACGCGGGTGCTGGACGTGCGCGACATCGAGGCGGTCGACCAATGGCTGGCCGAGGTCTGCGCGGCCGGCGTGCCCGACCTCGCGATCGTGAACGCCGGCGTCAACATCCACGCCCGCGCCGACGGCCAGGGCGAGGACGTGGCCGAGGCGCGCATGCTGATCGATGTGAACGTGCGGGCGGCGATGGCCACCGTCCAGGGCGTGCTGCCGCACATGCGCGCGCGCCGGCGCGGCCAGGTGGCGCTCATCAGCTCGCTGGCCGCGTGGCGCGGCTTGCCGGAGACGCCCAGCTACAGCGCCAGCAAGGCGGCGCTCAAGGCCTATGGCGAGGCGATGCGCGATGCGATGGCGCCGTTTGGCGTGCAGTTCAATGTGATCATGCCGGGCTATGTCGCGTCGCCCATGTGCGACGCCATGCCCGGTCCCAAGCCCTTTCTGTGGCAGCCGGCGCGCGCCGCGGCACGCATCCGCCGCGGCCTGGCGGCCAACCGCGCCCGCATCAGCTTCCCGTTCCCGCTCAACTTCGGCTGCTGGCTGCTGGCCGGCATCCACCCTGCCGTGTCGGGTTTCATCCTGAGAAGGCTGGGCTATCGTGAGTGAGTTCTGGTCCGCCTATTCCGCGCTGGCGCTGCCCTGGGCCATCGGGCTGCTGGCGAGCTTCGTGCTGGAACAGGCCTTGCAGCCGCGCCCGCGCGCGCCCTGGCGCCGGCCGCTGTCGTCGCTCTGGGTGCACGTGGGGGTGTGGACGGTCGCCTTCGGCCTGGAGCTGGCGCTGTTCCGCCGCCCGGCGTTCGCGGCGGCGAATGTGTTCGTGATCCAGGGCGTGCTGGTGGCGGTCAACAACGCCAAGTTCCGCTCCCTGCGCGAGCCGTTCGTCACGGCCGACTTCGAGTACTTCATCGACGCGATGCGCCATCCGCGGCTCTACCTGCCGTTCCTGGGCTGGGCCGGCCTGGTCGTGCCGATCGTCGGCTATGCGTTGTGCGTGGCGCTGGCGTTCCGCTTCGAGTCGGCCTATGGCGCCACCGCGGGCCGCTGGCTGGGCGCGGTGGCGTTGCTGGTGGCGGGTGGCATGGCGCTGACCCTGGTCGCCGCGCGCTGGCTGCCGGCCGCGTCGTTTCGCGCCTCGGCCGACCTGCGCCGCGCCGGCCTCGCCGCCTTGCTGTGGACCTACGGCCGCGCGGAGCGCCGTTCCCCGCCGCGGCCGCTGAGCGGCTTTCCGTTCGTGCATTTGCGCCCGCAACCCGCGGCGGCGCTGCCGCACCTGGTGTCGATCCAGAGCGAGTCGTTCTTCGATCCGCGCGCCCGCTATCCGCTGGTGCGGCCCGAGGTGCTGGCCGGCTGGGACACGCTGCGCGCCGAGGCGGTCGCGACCGGGCGCCTGCGGGTGGCGGCCTGGGGCGCGAACACGGTGCGCTCGGAGTTCGGCTTTCTGTCGGGCGTGTCGGCCGAAGAGCTGGGCGTGCACCGCTACAACCCGTATCGCAGCCTCGGCCGGCGGCCCGTGCCGACGATCGCCTCGCACCTGCGCGAGTGGGGCTACCGCACCGTGTGCGTGCACCCGTACCACGCCAGCTTCTACCGGCGCGACCGCGTGCTGCCGCGGCTGGGCTTCGACGCCTTCACCGACATCTCCGCGTTCGCCCCGCAGGACCGGGTGGGCGCCTATGTCGGCGACATGCCGGTGGCCGAACACGTGGCCCGGCTGCTGCGCGAGGCCGGCGACCAGCCGCTCTACGTGCACGTGATCACGATGGAAAACCACGGTCCGCTGCACTGGGAGACCGTGTCGCAGGCCGAGCGCGAGGCGCTGTTCCTGGGCGCGCTGCCGGACGGCTGCGACGAGCTGGCCGCCTATGTGCGCCACCTGCGCAACGCCGACCGCATGTTCGTGCACCTGAGCGATACCATGCGCGCGCTGGATCGCCCGGCGTCGCTGTGCGTCTATGGCGACCACGTGCCCATCATGGAGGGCGTCTATGGCGTGCTGGGCGAGCCCGACGGCCGCACCGATTACCTGCTGTGGAACGCCGGCGGCACGGCGCCGCGCGGCGGCCGCGAGGAGCTCGCGGTGCACGATCTGGGCCAGCGCTTCCTGCGCGCGGCGGGCTTGCAGCGCCAGGGCCAGGGAGTGCGGGCGGCCGCGTGAACGGGCGGTCGCTGCCGACGCGACCCGATTCTCATGCAACAAGGCCGTCAGGATCCGCTGCGATCCTGACGGCCCGATGCTGCGCGCACCGCCTCTTCACGCGCTGCCCTACAGGCGGCGGATCTCCTCGGCCGTGGCCTGCACGGCCTGCTCGATGTCGGCCTCGCTGTGGCCGCTGCAGATGAAGAAGCGCAGGCGCGCCGACTGCTCCGGCACGGCCGGATGCAGGATGGGCTGCACGTTGATGCCGCGCGCGAACAGCGCGGCGGAGAGCCGGGCGGCCTTGACCGAGTTGCCGATGATGGCCGGGATCACGGCCAGGCCGGCGCTGGTGCCGGTGTCGATGCCGAGCGCCCGCGCCCGGCCCAGAAAGGCCTGTCCGCGCGCCTGCAGGGCCTGCACCCGATCCGTGACCTCGTGCAAACGATGCAGGGCCGCCAGCGAGGCGGCGGCCACGGGCGGCGGCATGCCGACGCTGTAGAGAAAGCCGGGTGCGAGAAACTTCAGGTGCTCGACCAGCGCGCGTTCGCCCGCGATGTAGCCGCCGCAGCCCGCCAGCGTCTTGCTGAGCGTGCCCATCCAGATGTCGACGTCGCTGCCGGCCAGGCCGAAGTGTTCGCGGATGCCGTGGCCGCGCGCGCCCATCACGCCCAGCGAATGGGCCTCGTCCACCATCAGGAAGCACTGGTGGCGGCGCTTGATCTCCACGAAGGCGGGCAGGTCGGGATAGTCGCCGTCCATGCTGTAGATGCCTTCGAGCACGATGAGCACCCGCTCGAACTGGCGCCGTTGCGCCGTGAGCAGCGCATCCAGCGCGGCCGCGTCGTTGTGCGGGAAAGGCAGGCGCCGCGCGCCGGCCAGCTGGATGCCCTGCAGCACGCTGTTGTGGATCAGCTCGTCGTGCAGCACCAGGTCGTTGGGGCCGAACAGGTGGCCGATGGTCGACACGTTGGTGGCGTGGCCGCTCACGAAGGTGATGGCGTCGTCCACGCCGTACAGCGCCGCGATTTCCTGTTCGAGCTCGCGATGGATCGGGCGCTCGCCCGAGACCAGGCGGCTGGCCGACACCGAGGTGCCATAGCGGTCGATGGCCGCCTTGGCGGCCTCGGCCACCGCGGCGTCGCCCGACAGGCCCAGGTAGTTGTAGCTGGCGAAGTTGAGATAGGGCGCCCCGCCGATCCGGGTGTCGGCGCCCGCCGTGCCCTCGTGCACCTTGAAGAAGGGGTTGGCCACGCCGAGGCGGGCCGCGCCGTCATTGATGATGCGCAGTTGCTGGTAGCCGGGATGCTGGTCGAAGCGGCAATGCGCGTCCGGGATCGGCGCATCGCCGCCGCGCGCCAGCGCCGCCGCGGGTACGGGTGCGGCGGCCCGGTCCAGCCGCCGTTCGAGGGCGTGGCGGATCAGGCGGTCTTTCAGGCCGAGCGCCGGGCGCTTGACGGGTTTGGTCGTCGTATCCATGTGGCCCCCGGTCAGCGGATCAGGCGCGGGGCGTCGCCGCTGCCGCGTTGTTCGAGCTGCGTGGCGAAATCCACGATGGCCTCCATCGGCACGTCCACCGCATGCTGCGCCACCACGTGTTCGATCTGGCTCGAGAGGTCGGGCTGGACCGGCGCGGCATCCTCGCCGCGCAGCAGGACCACCAGGCGGCGGCCGAGCTTGTCGATGGTGGCGCTCTCCGACAGTGCCATCACCGGCAGGCGCTGGCCGAAACGCTGCTCCAGCGCCACCACCAGCTCCACGCCCATCAGCGAATCCAGGCCCATGTCGTAGACCGAGCGCAAGGCGTCGATGCGCTCCGGCGCCACGCGCAGGATCTCGCCGACCTCGCGCTTGACCATCTCCACCACGCGTTCGTGCAGGGCCTCGTCGTCGAGCGTGGCCAGCAGATGGCTGATGTCGTCGCCGGCCGCGCTGTCCGCGCCGCCGCCGGCCAGGGCCAGCTCGGCGTAGCGCGGCGTGCCGGCGGCGGGCAGGAAGCGCGCCAGCGGCTGCCAGTCGAGCTCGAGCACGCCCAGCCCGGACGCGCCGTGGCGCAGCAGCTCGCCGAGCGCCTGCAGCGCCAGCGCGGCGGGCAGCGGCCGGCCGCCCATGCGGCTGGCGAGCGCATCCTTGATCTGCGTGTTGCGCGCCAGGTAGCCGGCGTCGTCGATGGCGCCCCACAGCACGGCGGTGGCCGGCAGGCCGCGGGCGCGCCGCTGGCGCGTGAAGGCCTCGAGCCAGGCGTTGGCGGCCACGTAGTTGCCCTGGCCGGGATTGCCGAACTGCGTGGTGGCCGAGGAGTAGCAGACGAAGAAGTCGAGCGGGCAATCGCGCGTCAGCGCGTCCAGGTGCAGCGCACCCAGCAGCTTGGGCGCCAGCACGCGGCCGATGCGCTCGCCGTCGAGGCTGCGCACCAGCCCGTCGTCGAGCACCATGGCGGCGTGGACCACGCCGCGCAGCGGCGGCAGCGACGCGCGCACGCGCTCCAGCAGCGCCGCCAGAGCCGCGGCGTCGGTCACGTCGCAGGCTTCGGCCAGCACCGTCACGCCCTGGGCGCGCAGGGCCGCGATGGCCGCTTGCGCCTCGCCGTCGGCCGGGCCGCTGCGGCTGCACAGCACGAGGTGCCGCGCGCCGCGTTCGGCCAGCCATTGCGCGGTGCGCAGGCCGAAGCCGCGCAGCCCGCCCGTGACCAGGTAGCTGGCGTCGGCGGCCGCCTGCCAGGGCGCGCCGGCGTCGGCGCCGGATTCGATCGGCGGCAGGCCCGCGTCGTAGGTCACCACGATCTTGCCGATCTGGCGTGCCTGCTGCATGTGGCGGAACGCCTCCACCAGGTCGCGCGCCTCGAAGGTGCGATACGGCAGCGGGCGCAGCGTGCCGCGCTCGAACAGGGCCATCATTTCGCCGAACAGGCGGCGCGTCAGGGCGGGGCGCTCGCGCATCAGCTGGTCGGCGTCGATGCCGAAGTAGCTGATGTTGTTGCGGAACGGGCGCAGCCCGATGCGGGTGTTTTCGTAGAAGTCGCGCTTGCCGAGCTCGAGGAAGCGGCCGAAGGGCTTGAGCACGGCGAAGTTGCGGTTGATCGCCTCGCCCGCGAGGGAGTTGAGCACCACGTCCACGCCGGCGCCCTCGGTGGCCGCGAGGATCTCGTCGGCGTAGGTGAGGGCGCGCGAATCGTAGATGTGCGTCACGCCGAGCAGCCGCAGGAAATCGCGTTTCTCGGGCGTGCCGGCGGTGGCGTGCACTTCGGCGCCCATCGCCTGCGCGAACTGGATCGCCGCGATGCCCACGCCGCCCGCCGCGCCGTGGATCAGGATGCGCTCGCCTTCCTCCAGCCGCGCCAGGTGGTTCAGCGCATAGTAGACGGTGAAGAAGGTGCTGGGAATCGTTGCGGCCGCAGCCGCGCTCAGGCCGCGCGGGATAGGCGAGATGGCGTCGGCCGTGGTGAGCACGCGGTTGCTGAAGCTGGCCGGGCCGAAGCCGACCACCCGGTCGCCGGGACGGTAGTCGGTCACGGCGGCGCCGACGCGGCGCACGGTGCCGGCGAACTCCAGGCCCAGCGTGGGGCCGGCGAAGCCCTGTTCGATCGCCTCATCTGACAGCATGCCGAGCGCATACATCACGTCGCGGAAGTTCAGGCCGGTGGCCTGCACGTCCACCTCGATCTGGTGCGCGTCCGGGGCGGTGGCGGCCACGCGTTCCCAGCGCAGATTGCGCAACTGGCCGGGGAACGACAGGCCCAGGCGTACCACCGCGTCGTCCCTGCCGGCCGCGGCGGCGCGCGGCGCCTCGACCTGGCGCAGCCGCACCGCGTGGCGTTCGCCCTGGGCGCCCAGCAGCACCTCGGGTTCATCGGTGGGCTGGCGCAGCTCGCGCACCAGCGCGTCCCAGCCGGCCGGGGCGGCGGCGGGCAGGTCGATCTGCCGCACCGTGAAGTTGGCGGCCTCGTTCTGCAGCGTGCGGCCGAAGCCCCACAGCGCGGCGTCGTCGTCCTGGCCGGCGGCGCCGGTCAGGTACTGCATCGCGCCGCGGGTGAGCAGCACCAGGTCGACGGGCGCGGCCAGCGGCTCGCAGGCCTGCGCCACCAGCGCGGCCAGCGTCACGCGGCGCTGCTGGCGGGCCAGCCGCGCGTGGGCGGTGTCGTCGTCGCCCGCCCCGTCGCCGGCCAGGCCGTCCGCGTGGATCACGCCATGCAAGGCGCCGGCGGTTTCGCGTGCCATCGCCAGGCTCGCAGCCACCGCCTGCGGTTCGGCCTGCACGTCGCGCACCAGGATGGCCTGGTCGCCGCAGGCCGCCAGGCGTGCCTGCAGGCCTTCGGCCCAGGCGGCGCCGGCGTCGTCGGCCAGGATCAGCCAGGCGCGCGGCGCGTCGGCCGTGGCCGGGGCCGGGGTCGTGGCCGACCGGGGCTGGGGCTCGGGTTGCGACCAGATCAGGTAGGGGCCGGCCTCGATGGCGTCGGGCGCCAGCAGCGGCCGCTGGCCCGCGGCCTGCAGCGCGGCCTGCCAATGGGCCGCGGGCTGCAATGCAGCGATGGCGCCGCCATCCTGCGATTCGGCCCACCATTCGGCGCGCGCGCCGAACACCAGATCGAGCCAGCCGTCGGGATGGTTGCCGGTCAGGCCCAGCAATCCGTGCGGCGCCACCGCGGCGCACGCGGCCGCCACGGCGGCCTGGCTCTGCGCCAGCGTCTGGCAGGCGGTGTGGACGAACACCAGGTCATAGTGGGCCGGGGGCACCGCCTCGCCGGCAGGCTGCACCCGGGCCTGGGGCCAGCGCTCGAGCAGCCCCGCCGCCGCGTCGGTCGCGTCGGGCTGGGTGGCGAGGTAGAGATAGTCGGCGCGGTCGAAATCCAGCGCCGCGCAGCAGGCGGCGCCCAGCTCGGGTCCGCAGCCGCCGATTTCCAGCACGCGCAGACGGGCGCCGGCGGGCAGGCGCGCCTGCGCGGCATGCACCGCCTCGGCCACGCTTTGTTGCCAGTGCAACTGTCCGGCGCGGCCGAGGATGGCCGTCTGCGCCGCGGCGGGGCTGAAGCCGCCCTCGACGTCGCCGGCCTGGGTCTCGCCGCGCAGCAGCGCGGGCAGCGCCATGCCGGTACGGGCGCAGGCCTGCATCAGCGTGAAGTCGTCGGGGTAGTCGTGCGACAGCAGCGTCCAGATGTCCTGCGCGCTCGGGCGGCCCTCGTCGCTGGCCTGCGGCGTGAGGCGCCAGCCCGCGGTGGTCGGCGCGAGCCAGCCGGCGTCGGTACCCAGGCGCAGCAGATGATCGAACAGCGGCGCGGCGTCGCGGGCACGTTCGCGCAGGCGCGTGACCGTGACGGCGGGCAGCTGCCCGTCGGGCTCGGCGAGCTCGCGCAACGCCTCCAGGCCGAACTGTTCGCTCAGGCTGTAGAGCAGCGGCTCGACCTCGTTGGTGTAGCGTGCCAGGCGCTCGCGCGTCTCCTGCGGCACGTCGAGCAGCCGCGCCAGCAGCGCGGCGTCGGGCGCCGGCGCGGCCGGGCTGGCGAGCGGGTGGGGCGCGGCAACCGCCGCGTCCTGGAGATAGTGCAGCGCGGGCAGGCCCTGGCCCCCGAGCCGCACGCTGCGAAAGCGCGCCTGGCGGATCGCGGCCACCGCGTTGCCCTCGGCGTCGAACAGCTCGAACTCCGCCGTGAGCGAATGCGGATTGCGTCGCAGCAGGCGCGCGCGCACCCAGCGCGGCGCGGCGGCACCGGCGCGCACCGTGATGCGGCCCATGCGGGCAGGCACGAAGGTCATGCCGGCGTAGCGGTGCGCGTGTTCGCGCATCAGCATGATGATGAGCTGGAAGGTGCAGTCCAGCGAGCCCGGATGCAGCAGCAGGCCCTGCCAGACGGCATCGTCCAGCGGCGCGTCGAGCTGCGCCAGCACGGTGTCCGCATCGGTCAGCCAGCCCCGACGCACCAGGCTGAAGTGCGGGCCGTAGTCCAGGCCGGCATTGCGCGTGAGCTCGGCGTGCAGGTCATGGTCGAAGTCGGGCATGCGCTCGGGCACCGCGGGCGCGGCCAGGTCCAGCAGGCCGTCGGCGGTCTGCGTCAGCGCGCGGGCGGTCGCGTGCAGCGTCCACGCGCCATCGCTGCCGGTGGCGCGGCCGAGGATGCGCACGCTGGCGTCGGCCGGATCGAGTTCGGTGCGCAGGCGCTGGGCCTGTTCGCCGTCGAGCAGCAGCGGCACGCGGATCTCCAGGTCCTCGACGTCGAGCACGGCGCTCTGCGGCGACAGGCGGGCGGCCGCGGCCAGCGCGACCTCGGCAAAGCCGGTGCCGGGGAACACCGCCGCTTCGCCCACCACGTGGTCGGCCAGCGGTGCGTGGCGCGCGGTGTCCAGGCGCGACTCCCACTGCCAGTCCTGCTGCGGCAGCGCATGGCCGAGCAGCGGATGCAGGTCGTGCCGGCCCAGCAGGCTGTGGCTCTCGGGCGTTTCCTCGATCCAGTGGCGCTCGCGCTGCCAGGGGTAGGCGGGCAGTGTGACCGGGCGGCCGGCGCGCGGCAGCAGCGCGTGCCAGTGCGGCACGGCACCGGCCACGATGGCCTGTGCGGCGGCATCCAGGATGCGCTGCGGGTCGTCCTCGCCACGCGCGGCGGTCGTGAGCGCGCGGCCGTTGAGGTCGGCCTCCTTGAGCGCATCGTTGAGATAGCCGCGCAGCACCGGGTGCGGGCCGATCTCCAGGTACAGGGTCTGGCCCTGCGCGGTGAGCGCGGCGAGCGCCTGCTCGAAGCGCACCGGCCGGCGCACGTTGTCCCACCAGTACTGCGCCGTGAGTTCCGGGCCGGCCACCGGCGCGCCGGTTACCGTGGAGATCATGGGCACCGACACCGGCTGCGGCGCGATGGCTCCCAGCACCTCGCGCAGTTCGGCCTCGATGCCGTCCATGGCGCTGCTGTGGAAGGCATAGTCCAGGTCGAGGCGGCGCTGGAACTGGCGCCGCGCCTTGAGGTCGGCCTCGATGCGGGCCAGGCCCGCGGGGTCGCCCGCGAGCGTCGCGCCGCGCACGCTGTTGTAGCCCGCCACGCACACGCTGTCGGAGAGGCCGGCCGCGTCGATCATGGCCTGGGCATCGTTGCCGTTCATGCCGACCGCGGTCATGGCGCCCACGCCGCGCGTGGTGCCCTGCAGCCGGCTGCGCTGATAGATCACATGCGCCGCGTCGCGCAGGGTGAGGGCGCCGCTGGCCCAGGCGGCCGCGACCTCGCCCACGCTGTGGCCGAGCACCGCGCTGGGCCGCACGCCGCGGGTAGCGAGCAGATGGGTGATGCCGACCTGCACGGCGAACAGTGCGGGCTGGGCGAATTCGGTGCTGTCGTAGCGGCTGGGCGCGTCCTGGCGCTGCAGCTCGTCGGCCAGGCGGTAGCCCGCCAGCGGCGCGAAGTGCTGGTCGATCGCCTCGACGGCCTGGGCGAACACCGGGTGCCGCATGAGGCGCTGGCCCATGCCGAGCCACTGCGAGCCGTTACCGGAGTAGGCGAACACCACGCCGCTGGCATCCGGTACCGCCGTGCCGGCGGCCACCCGGTGGCGCGGCGCATTGCCGTCGACATGCTGTTCCAGCAGGGTGGCGACGGTCTCGGGATCGCGGCCGAACACCAGTGCGCGCTGGGCGTGCCACTCGCGCCGCAGGCTGGTCTGCCAGGCGATGTCGTAAAAGCGTTGCGGTTGTGCGCGCAACTGCGCGGCCAGCTCGCGCGCCGCCTGGGCCAGGGCGGCCTCGCTGCGCGCGCTCACGACCACCGGCAGCTCGGCGGCCGGGGCCGGCGCGGGCTGCTCCTCTTGCACCGGTTCCGGCGCGCTCTGCAGGATGACGTGCGCATTGGCGCCGCCGAAGCCGAACGAGTTCACGCCGATGGTCAGCGTGCCGGCAGGGCGCAGCTTGCGGTTCTGCGTCACGATGTCGATGTTCCAACCCTGGCAGTCGATATTCGGGTTGATCTCGGTGATGCCGATGGTGGCGGGCACCTCGCGGTGGCGCAGCGCGTGCAGCGCCTTGACCAGCCCGGCCACGCCCGAGGCGGCCTCCAGGTGGCCCAGGTTGCTCTTGACCGAGCCGATCGGCAGGGGCTGGTCGCCGGGGCGTCGGGCGCCCAGCGCCATGCCGATGGCACGGGTCTCGATCGGGTCGCCCACGCGCGTGCCGGTGCCGTGCGCCTCGAGGTAGTCGAGCTGGGCCGGGTCGATGCCGGCGCGGGCGTAGGCCTGCTCCAGCAGCTGGGCCTGCACCTGCGGGCTGGGCACGGTGAGGCCGGACTTCTTGCCATCGGTGTTCACCGCCGAGCCGGCCACCACGCCGATGATGCGGTCGCCGTCGGCCAGCGCCTGTTCGTAGTCCTTCAGGAGAAACAGCCCGCCGCCCTCTGAGCGCACATAGCCGTCGCCCGAGGCGTCGAACACGCTGCAGCGTCCGCGCGGCGACAGCATGGAGGCCTTGGAGAAGGTAATGAAGCCGAAGGGGTGCAGATGCAGGCTCACGCCGCCCGCGATGGCGTGCGTGCACTCGCCGGTCTGGACCGCGCGCACGGCCTGGTGAAACGCCACCAGGGCCGAGGAGCACGCCGTGTCCACCGCCATGCTGGGGCCGCGCAGGTCGAACACATACGACAGGCGGTTGGCGGCGATGCTGCTGGTGTTGCCCGTGGCGACGCTGCTGTCGAGCAGGTCGAGGTCGTGCGCCATGCGATAGGCGTAGTCGGCGGTGGAGATCCCGATGTAGACGCCGCAGTCGCTGCCGCGCAGGCGCTGCGGCGCGATCGCCGCGTCTTCCATGGTCTCCCAGCACAGCTCCAGCAGCAGCCGTTGCTGCGGATCCATGACTGCGGCCTCGCGCGGGGAAATACCGAAGAAATCGGCATCGAAGCCGGAAATGTCGCCCAGCGTGCCGGCCGAGCGGGTATACGCGGTGCCGGGATTTTGCTTGGAAGGGTGAAAATAGCGATCGGGAGACCAGCGCCCGGGATCGATTTCGGTGACCAGATCCTTGCCGGCCAGCAGGTCTTCCCAGTATCCGGAGGTGTTGGTGCTGGGAAAACGGAACGACATGCCCACCACGGCGACGCGCTTTGCCATTTAACTTCCTTTAGCAATAGCTAATGCAGCGTCGCCCCTTTCGTGGGCTTCGGGATGGTTGCAGCGCCAGCTTCATTGCGTGCCGGCAGGCACTGCGCGACCTGATCCGCCCCTATCCGGAGTGCCGACGCTGCGATTATTGTTTATAGAGCCTGCGTGAAAGGGAGGGGCCGGGCCGCGCTCCGGTTTCACGGAGAGTGATTCTAGGGAGCGGGCGGGGGCAGAGTATGTCAAGAACCGACAGTATTAATGGCAAAGTTGCCAATAATTAATGGCGGGCCGCGCCGCCTCTGGGCGCGTCATGGGGAAGGGGGTAGGATGCTGCGGTGCAGCAGTGAACGACTGCTTACATCGCCGCCCGCAGGCTTACATCGGATTTACAGGTTGTGCACGACCCCGGATTTCCCGGTATTTGCCGGCGCTGCATTTTGTAAATTGACCGTGGGGTCGCTGGCGAGTTCCCGATTATGGAAGAAAACCCGCGTTTAATAACGCGTTAATAAAAGGCGGATAAAGAAAACGCCGCCCCGGAGGGCGGCGAATAACCTTCAGGCGGCGGCAGCCTCAGGTATTGGAAAAACGTGTCCCGAGCGGCGCGAGCGGCACCGGCGGGATTTTCTCGGGCGGCGGCGACACGCGCCAGCTGGCACGGCGGCGCAGCGCACCCAGCAGTTTCAGGCCCTGCGACCATTCGCCCAGCCCGCTGTCCGCGTTGATATGGCCGGCATTTTCGAGCACCACCAGCCGGCTGCCCCAGTCCTGCGCGAACTGGCGCGCACGCTCGAGGCGGCAGTAGGGATCGTCGTCGCTCGCGACCACGACGCTCTGAAACGGCAGGGGCTGACGCGGAACCGGACCGAAGTTGCGCAACAGCGCGGGGGCGTTGGGGCGCTCCACGTCGGCAGGCGCGACCAGCAGGGCGCCCGCGACCTTGCCGCGCAGCGGCACGGGCAGACTGGCGCTGATCAGGCAGCCCAGGCTGTGGGCGACCAGGAGCACCGGGCTGGCGGACTGGTCCACGGCGGCCGACAGGGTTGCGAGCCACTCGGTGCGCTCCGGATTCTCCCAGTCGCGCTGGCGCAAGCGCCGGGCGTTGGGAAGGAGCTGCTCCCAGAGGGTTTGCCAGTGGCCGGGACCGGAGTCTTTCCAGCCGGGAACGATGATGGGCTGAAGTCTCATGGACAGAATGATGCAATCCGCGCTTAAGAACGCAAACGAATAAATAGGCGATTGCATATGCCGCGAGCCGTATATGGCGGCCGTCCATGGGGTGGTCGGAAGCCCCGGTCTTTCAGTGTATGCTTGCCGGGCCGAAGGACGGGTTTTCAGGAGGCCGGTACGCCGGTGACCCGTCGGTGAGACCAAATGATTACAAGCCTTGAAGGAGTAAAGCCCATGAAGAAAACCTTTCGTCTGGCTCCGGTGATTGCCGCGCTCGGGATGACGGCCGGTCTGGCCTTCGCCAGCGGCGCGCACGCGGCCGACTCGATCAAGATCGGCGTGGTCGGCCCGACCACCGGTCCGGTCACCCAATACGGCGACATGGTGCGCGAAGGCGTCAACACCGCGATCGAGCGCATCAATGCGGCCGGCGGCGTGGATGGCAAGAAACTCGAGGCCGTCGTGATCGACGACGCCTGCGAACCCAAGCAGGGCCCGGTGGCCGCCAACCGCGTGGTCAATGGCAAGATCGGTTTCGTCGTGGGCCACGTGTGCTCGGGCGCCACCATCGCCGCCACCGACATCTACAACAACGAAGGCGTCGTGATGGTGACCCCGTCGGCCACCTCGCCCGCCGTCACCGATGGCAAGAACTACGAGTTCATCTTCCGTACCATCGGCCGCGACGACCAGCAGGGTCCCGCCGCCGCCAAGTTCGTGCTCGAGAAGATCAAGCCCAAGACCGTCGCCGTGCTGCACGACAAGCAGTCGTATGGCCAGGGCATCGCCACCGCCGTGAAAGACACGCTGGAGAAGGGCGGCGTGAAGGTCGCCGTGTTCGAAGGCATCAATGCCGGCGACAGCGACTACTCGGCCGTCATCACCAAGCTCAAGAGCAACGGCGTCGACTTCGTCTACTACGGCGGCTACCACCCCGAAATGGGCCTGCTGCTGCGCCAGGCCGCCGAACAGGGCGTGAAGGCCAAGTTCATGGGTCCCGAGGGCGTGGGCAATCCCGATATCAACGCGATCGCGGGCGACGCCTCCGAGGGCATGCTGCTGACGCTGCCGGCCGATTTCACCGAAAACCCGGCCAACGCCGAGATCGTGAAGGCCTTCAAGGACAAGAAGCGCAACCCGAACGGCGCCTTCCAGCTCACCGCCTATGCCGCCACGCAAGTGATCGCCGACGGCATCAAGGGCGCGGGCAGCACCGATCCGGGCAAGGTCGCGCAATACCTGCACGCCAACAGCTTCAACACCCCGATCGGCAAGACCGCCTGGAACAAGCAGGGCGACCTGACCGACTTCGAGTTCCAGGTCTTTACCTGGCACAAGGATGGCAGCAAGACCGCCTACAAGTAATCCAGCCATGTGAGACGCACGGCCCCGCGCGGGCCGCGCCAGCCGGGCGGCGAACCTGTCGCGCCCGGCTTTTTTCATCCCGCCGCCCGCGCGGCATCCGGTGGACGCTGTCATGACCAAAGCCTTGATCGTCGAAGACGATGTCAAGCTCTCGCGCCTGATCGCGCAGTTTCTGGAAAGCCACGGCTTCGAGGTGGCGCAGGCATGGCGCGGGGACCAGGCGGTCGATGCCTTCGTGCAGGCGCAGCCCGACGTGGTGCTGCTCGACCTGATGCTGCCCGGCCGCGACGGCCTGCAGGTGTGCCGCGACCTGCGCGCGTTCAGCGCCACGCCGATCCTGATGCTGACGGCGCGCGAAGACGACCTGGACCAGATCCTGGGTCTGGAGTCCGGCGCCGACGACTACGTGATCAAGCCGGTGGAGCCGCGCGTGCTCCTGGCGCGGGTGCGGGCGCTGCTGCGGCGCCAGACCAGCGCGCCGGAGACGCGCACCCGCCTGGTGTTCGGCAGGCTGCAGATCGACCGCTCGGCGCGCAGCGTGCATCTGGGCGATGCCGAGGTGGACCTGACCACGATGGAGTTCGAGATGCTGTGGGCGCTGGCCAGCCACGCCGGCCAGGTGCTCACGCGCGACGACCTGCTCAACGCGGTGCGCGGCATCGAATTCAACGGCCTGGACCGCAGCGTGGATGTCTGCGTGAGCAAGCTGCGCCGCAAGCTCGACGACGACCCGCGCGATCCGCTGCGCATCAAGACGGTGTGGGGCAAGGGCTATTTGTTTTCGCTGCTCGAAGGGGAGAGCAACCTTGCTTAAGTTCCTGCTGCGCCTGTTCGTGGTGCTGGTGGTGGGCACCATCGTGTCGACCCAGGTGGTGAACCGCGCGGCCGAGTATCTGTTCGATTCGATCACGGCCGACTATTCCTACGATGCCGTGCGCGGCCAGGTGTTCGCGCTGCGCACCGCGCTCGACCCGGTGCCCCCCGCCGGGCGCGAACACTATCTCCAGACCGCGCTGCGGCCGCACTACGGGCTGGAGCTGCGGCTGCTGCAGGCCGACGAAGTGGTGCCGACCCGCGGCGAGATCACCCAGCTCGCGGCCGGCCGCTTCCTGATGCGCGACGATTACCGGACCTACATCGCGCCGCTCGCCGGCGAGCCGCGGCAGTGGCTGGAGATCCGGCTGCCGGCCGATCCGCCGATCGTGAACTGGATCGTGGTGGTGGCCTATGCCTTTGTCATCCTGCTGCTGGGGCTGATCCTGCTGGCCCTGTGGGTCTGGCCCATGTGGCGCGACCTCGACGCGCTGCGCCAGGCCGCGCTGCGCATGGCGCAGGGCGACCTGGCCGTGCGCGCGCGCAGCTCGCGCTTCTCCGGCCTGCGTCATGTGAGCGGCGCGTTCAATCACATGGCCGAGCGCATCGCCGCGCTGATCGACAACCAGCGCAGTCTCACGAATGCCGTGTCGCACGAGCTGCGCACGCCGGTGGCGCGCCTGAGTTTCGAGCTCGACATGCTGCGTGCGGAGGCCGACCCTGCGCGCCGCGCCAGCCTGATCGGCGACATGCAGGGCGACGTGGCCGAGCTCGACGCCATGGTGGCGGAGCTGCTGGTGTACGCGCGCCTGGAGCGCCCGCCGGGTGGCGCGCTGGCGCAGGAAGACGTGGACGTGCGCGACTGGCTCGGCGAGGCCTGCGCGCAGCACGAACGCGACGGCGCCCGACGCGACGGCGCCCGACGCGGGGTGGCGCTGCGGGTGCGCCCCGGCGGCCCCGCGCGGGTGCGGCTGCAGCCGCGCGACATGACGCGCGCGCTCGGCAACCTGGTGCAGAACGCCGTGCGCCATGCGCGCAGCCAGGTCGAGATCGCGCTCGAGTCGCACGGGCAGGGCGGCTACGCGCTGATCGTCGACGACGACGGCCCGGGCATCGACGTGGCCGACCGCCAGCGCCTGTTCGAACCCTTCATCCGGCTCGACGAGAGCCGCGGCCGCGACACCGGCGGCGTCGGCCTCGGCCTGGCCATCGTCGCGCGCATCGCGGCCAACCACGGTGGCGCCGTGCAGGTGCTCGACAGCCCGCTGGGCGGCGCGCGCTTCATGCTGACCTGGCCGGAGGCGCCGGCCCCGGCCTGAGTTCCGGCCGCGGCCGCAAAAACAAAAACGCCCGTCGCGTGACGGGCGTTTTGTCGTGCGCGAGCGAGGATCAGAGGCCCTCGACGCGGCGGCCGGTGTCGATCTCGAACCAGTGCAGCGCGTGGCGGCCGTCGGAGCCGATGTTCAGCGTGTCGCCCACCTTGGCCGGCGATTCCGACAGCTGGCGCGTCGTGCAGCGCACCACCAGCATGGTGTTGCCGCAACGGCCGTGCACCAGCTGCTCGGAGCCCAGCGTCTCGACCATTTCGATCTCGACCGGGATGCCGGGCGCGTTGAGCAGCATGTGCTCGGGGCGCATGCCCATCACGACCTTGCGGCCGCGCACCTGCGCCGGCACCTGCAGCGGCGACACGTCGAGCGGGCGGCCGTCGGCGGTCTGCACCGTGCCGTCGCCGGCGACGGCCACGTCGATCAGGTTCATCGGGGGCGAGCCGATGAAGCCGGCGACGAAGGTCGAGGCGGGCTTGTCGAACACTTCCATCGGGGTGCCGATCTGTTCCGGCACGCCCTGGTACATCACGACCATGCGGTGCGCCAGCGTCATGGCTTCGACCTGGTCGTGCGTCACGTACAGGCTGGTGGTGTTGAGGCGGCGGTGCAGCTTCAGGATCTCCAGGCGCATCGCCACGCGCAGCTTGGCGTCGAGGTTGGAGAGCGGCTCGTCGAACAGGAAGACCTTGGGCTCGCGCACGATGGCGCGGCCCATGGCGACGCGCTGGCGCTGGCCGCCGGAGAGGGCGCGCGGACGGCGGTCGAGCAGCTTGCCGAGCTCCAGGATCTGGGCCGCGGCTTCGACGCGCTTGCGGATCTCGTCCTTGGAGAATTTGCGGATCTTCAGGCCGTAGGCCATGTTGTCGTACACGCTCATGTGCGGATAGAGCGCGTAGTTCTGGAACACCATCGCGATGTCGCGTTCGGCGGGTTCCAGGTTGTTCACCGGCTTGTCGTCGATGAGGATGTCGCCGCTGGTCACGGTCTCCAGGCCGGCGACCATGCGCATCAGCGTGGATTTGCCGCAGCCCGACGGACCGACGATGACGATGAACTCGCCATCCTTGATCTCCATGTCGATGCCATGGATCACCGGCACGTTGCCGGCGTAGGTTTTCTTTACGTTGCGAAAGCTGAGGGTAGCCATGTGTTTCTTCGTCTGCGTAATCTTGTTCGGGAAGGCCGGTTGCGCCTTATTTCTCGGTGTCGACCAGGCCCTTGACGAACCATTTCTGCATCAGGATCACCACCAGCGCGGGCGGGATCATGGCCAGGATGGCGGTCGCCATGGTGATGTTCCATTCGGTGACGCTGTCACCGCCGCTGATCATGCGCTTGATGCCGATGACCACCGGGTACATGTCTTCCTGGGTCGTGACCAGCAGCGGCCACAGGTATTGGTTCCAGCCGTAGATGAACTGGATCACGAACAGCGCCGCGATGCTGGTGCGCGACAGCGGCATCAGCACGTCGCGGAAGAAGCGCACCGGACCGGCGCCGTCGATGCGCGCCGCTTCCACCAGCTCGTCCGGCACCGTCAGGAAGAACTGGCGGAACAGGAAGGTGGCGGTGGCGGAGGCGATCAGCGGCAGCGTCAGGCCGGCGTAGCTGTTGAGCATGCCGAGGTCGGCCACGACCTTGTAGGTCGGGGCGATGCGCACCTCGACCGGCAGCATCAGCGTGACGAAGATCATCCAGAAAAAGAACATGCGGCCCGGGAAGCGGAAGTACACCACCGCGAAGGCCGACAGCAGCGAGATCAGGATCTTGCCCAGCGAGATCGCCAGGGCCATGATCAGGCTCACGTACATCATGCGCGCGACCGGCGTGCCCGACGAGCCACCGCCGGAGCCGGCGAACAGCGCCTGCATGTAGTTGTCGATGAAGTGCTTGCCGGGGATCAGCGACATCGGCGCGGAAGCGACTTCCTGCGCGGTCTGGGTCGAGGCGACAAACGTGACGTAAATCGGAAAGGCGACCAGCGCCACCCCGCAGAGCAGGATGACGTGGGCCAGAATGTCCAGCCAGGGACGGCGTTCTACCATGATTCGATACCTGTTTCTGTCTAGGTTCAGTACTGCACTTTGCGGTCGATGTAGCGGAACTGGATCACCGTGAGTGCCACCACGATGAACATCAGCACCACCGACTGCGCCGCCGACGAACCCAGGTCCAGACCGCGGAAGCCATCGGAATAGACCTTGTAGACCAGGATCGACGTGGACGTGCCGGGACCGCCCTGCGTGGTGGTGTCGACCACGGCGAAGGTGTCGAAGAAGGCGTAGATCACGTTGACCACCAGCAGGAAGAAGGTGGTGGGCGAGAGCAGCGGGAACACGATCGTCCAGAAGCGCCGCGCCGGCGAGGCGCCGTCGATCGCGGCGGCCTCGATCAGCGAGCGCGGGATCGACTGCAGGCCGGCCAGGAAGAACAGGAAGTTGTACGAGATCTGCTTCCAGACGGCCGCGATCAGCACCAGCGTGAGGGCCTGGTCGCCGTTGAGGCGCGGATTCCAGGGCACGCCCATGCCGTTGAGCGCAACGGCCAGGATGCCGACCGACGGCGAGAACAGGAACAGCCACAGCACGCCGACCACGGCGGGCGCGACCGCGTACGGCCAGATCAACAGGGTCTTGTAGAGGCCGGCGCCGCGGATCACGCGGTCTGCCATCACGGCCAGCAGCAGCGACACGGACAGGCCGACGAAGGCGACCAGCGCCGAGAAGATGGCGGTGACGCGGAAGGAGTCGAGGTAGCTGTCCTGCGAGAACAGCTCGGCGAAGTTCGCCAGGCCCACGAATTCCGAGGACAGTCCGAAGGCGTCTTCGAGACGCAGCGACTGCCACATGGCCTGCCCGGCGGGCAGGAAGAAGAACACCACCGTGATGATCAACTGCGGGGCGAGCAGCAGATAGGGCAGCGTTTTATGGCCGAAAACTACACGTTTTTCCATGGGGCGGATGCCTTGGAGGATTCAATGAAAGCGGCGCGCGGGCGCCACCGGTACTGCGCCGGCCGGAGACACAGCCCGGCGGCGGGAGGCAGGCCGGGCAGGGCGCCCGTCAGGCCGGTGTCGAGGGCAACGGCACCCCTCGAAACGAAAATTCCGCAGTCTGCCGGTCGCGCCCGGAAACCGGGCAGGGCGGCAGCTGCGGCTGCATCATAAACGACAGGCCCGTCGTCCCGGAAATGCCGGTGCCGACGGGCCAGTGGGACGCGCCCCGGTGTTTACTTCACGCTCTTTTCGAACTTTTCCAGCAGTTCGTTGCCACGCTTGACGATGTTCGCCAGACCATCCTTGGCGGTCGTCTTGCCGGACACGATACGCTCGATCTCGGCGTCTTCGATCTCACGGATCTGCGGCAGGTAACCCAGGCGCAGGCCGCGCGATTGGGCGGTGGTCTGCACGTTGAGCTGCTTGACGCCGACGTCGGTGCCGGGATTCTTGTCGTAGAAGCCCTGCTTCTGGGTCAGCTCGTAGGCGGCCACGGTGACCGGCACGTAGCCGGTCTGCTGGTGCCACTTGGCGGCGGTTTCGGGCGAGGCCAGGAACTTGAAGAACTTGGTCACGCCCTTGTAGACCTCGGGCTTCTTGTTGGCGAAGACCCACAGCGAGGCGCCGCCGATGATGGTGTTCTGCGGCGCGCCTTGCACGTCGGCGTAGTAGGGCACGGTGGAGGTGCCGAACTCGAACTTGGCGTTCTTGGCGATGTTCGCGCGCAGGCCGCTCGAACCGGTGATCATGGCGCACTTGCCGCTGATGAACAGCGAGTTCGGCTCGTCGCCGCGCCCGCCGTACATGAAGATGCCTTCCTTGCCCAGCTTGGCCAGGTTTTCGAGGTGGCGCACGTGCAGCGGGGTGTCGACGGCGATACGGGCGTCCAGGCCGCCGAAGCCGTTGTCCTTGGTGGCGTACGGCACGTTGTGCCAGGCCGAGAAGGTTTCGAGCTGGGTCCAGGACGGCCACGAGGTGGTGTAGCCGCACTCCTGGCCGGCGGCCTTCAGCTTGGCGCCCGCGGCGGCCAGCTCTTCCCAGGTCTTGGGGGGCTTCTCGGGATCCAGGCCGGCCTTCTTGAAGGCGTCCTTGTTGTAGTAGAACACCACGGTCGAGCTGTTGAACGGCATCGACACCAGCTTGCCCTCGGGCGAGGAGTAGTAGCCCGCGACCGCGCCGATGAAGGCCTTCGGATCGATCGGGTCGCCCGCTTCCTCGGACATCTGCTGCACCGGCTTGACGGCGCCCTTGGCGTACATCATGGTCGCGGTGCCGACTTCGAACACCTGCAGGATGTCGGGGGCGTTGCCGGCGCGGAACGCCGCGATGCCCGCGTTCATCGACTCACCGTAGTTGCCCTTGTAGACCGCCTTGACCTGGTAGTCAGGGTTGGCCTTGTTGAATTCTTCCACCAGGCCGTTGACGCGGTCGCCCAGGGCGCCTTCCATCGAGTGCCAGAACTGGATTTCGGTGGCGGCGTGGGCCGAGACACCCGCGAAGGCGGCCATCAGGGCCGCGAAAGTGAGTGCGAGACGTTGGGGTCGCATGAGTTGTTCCTCCGGTTTGAGCGACCGCGCGAGCCGGATCCGGACCGCGCGAGGCGTTACACCTTATGAATTGTTTGTGACAAAGGCGTGACTTTTACACCATGCCGGTGTGCTGTCAAATGGCCGCGCGACGCAGAGCCTGCGAAATCCCGGACCGGATGAGTCTGGCCATTCTGCGCCGCAGTCCGGCGGTTTACAATCCTCGCCCATGGAAAACCAACTCTCTATCGCATTCATCGGCGGCGGCAACATGGCGGCCGCGCTGGCCAGCGGCCTGGCCGGCAAGGTGTGCCCGGCAGGCAACATCCACGTCGTCGACATCAACGCCGACGCCCATGCCGCCTGGCAGGCGCGCGGCATGACCACCGCCACCGCCCCGGACGCGGCCCTCGCGCGCGCGCGCGTCTGGATTTTTGCGGTCAAGCCGCAGAACATGCGCGAGGTGGTGGCCGCCGCGCGCCCGTGGCTGCGCGACGACACCCTGGTCATCAGCGTCGCCGCCGGCCTGCGCGCCGACACGCTGGCGCAATGGCTCGGCAGCGCCGAGGCCCCGTGGCAGCGCCTGGTGCGCTGCATGCCCAACACGCCCGCGCTGGTCGGCGCCGGCATGACCGGCCTGGCCGCGCTCGCGGGCGTCGACGCCGCCGATCGCGAGCTGGCCACGCGCCTGCTGGGCTCGGTGGGAGAGGTGGTGTGGGTGGCCGACGACGCCGCGCTCGACGCCGTCACCGCGCTCTCGGGCAGCGGCCCCGCCTATGTGTTCCTGTTCCTGGAGTCGCTGATCGAGGCCGGCCTGAAGCTGGGCCTGAGCGCCGAGCAGGCGCGCCAGCTGGCGCTCGGCACCTTTGCCGGCGCCACCCGCCTGGCGGCCGAGTCGGAAGACGGCCCCGGCGTGCTGCGCGAGCGCGTCACGTCCAAGGGCGGCACCACCGCCGCCGCGCTGGCCGTGTTCGAGCAGGCCGACTTCCGTGGCCTGGTGGCGCGCGCCCTCGACGCCGCCGCCGCGCGTTCGCGCGAGCTGGCGCAGGAGTTCGGCAAGTGAAACCGGCCGTCAACCACGCGCCGGGCCGCTACGAGCCCATGCGCGTGGCGCAATTCCTGATCGCGGTGCTGTGCATGTGCGCCGTGGTGGTCGGCTCCAACATCCTGGTGCAGGTGCCGCTCAACGACTGGCTCACCTGGGGCGGGCTGTCGTACCCGATCGCGTTCCTGGTCACCGACGTGCTCAATCGGCGCTTCGGTCCGGCCGCGGCGCGCCGCGTGGCCTGGTTCGGCTTTGCCGCGGCGCTGGCCGTGTCGGTGTGGGTGGCCTCGCCGCGCATCGCGCTGGCCTCCGGCCTGGCCTATATCTGCGCCCAGCTGATCGACATCCAGGTGTTCGACCGCCTGCGCGACCAGCGCTGGTGGCGTGCGCCGCTGCTCTCCGGCGTGATCGGCGCGGTGTTCGACACCGCCATCTTCTTCTCGGTGGCGTTCGCGGCGACCGGCGCGCCGTGGGTGAGCTGGATGCTGGGCGACCTGGCCATCAAGCTGGCGGTCAACATCAGCATGCTGGCGCCGTTCCGCGCGCTGATGTGGAACCTGGCCCGACCGGCCGACGGAGTGGCCCAGGCACGCTGATCCTGGCCATATCGCGGGCCGCGCGCCGGTTGCCTGGGAGGGCGGCCGGCGCGTTGTCTTTTGGGCGACAGGGAAGGCGGGAAGGAATGTGGCATTTGCATAAAACAAAAGCCTTACATGACGATTACGTCCGGCATTTTCCGATATCCGTCACACTTTTTCCCGGATATGAAAATACTGGGGATTGTACGCAGTGACAGCCTTTAGGCTTGCTTTCAGAATACCGCCCACATTGGTTTTTTGCCCAAGAAGCCGGTAATGCGCATGTCAGAAGCCTGGCCAGATCGGCCCGGCCCCCGGCAGGTGCAAAGCCGCACCGAACCAACCCCCTCTAGCCGGGAGAATCCGCATGAAGTTGTCGCAACGCTTTACGCCGCTTGCATTTGCGATCGGGGCACTGGCACTCGCAGGTGCTGCCCACGCCGCCGATACCATCAAGATCGGTATTCCCCAGCCCATGACCGGCCCCAACACCCAATACGGTGACCAGATCCAGGCCGGCGCCCTCACGGCAATCGAAACCATCAACGCCAAGGGCGGGGTCAAGGGCAAGAAGCTCGAACCCATCCTGATCGACGACGGCTGCGAGCCCAAGCAGGCCGTGCCGGCCGCCAACCGCGTGGTCAACTCGGGCGCCAAGTTCGCCGTGGCCCACGCGTGCTCCGGCGTCACGGTCGCCGCCGTCAACGTGTACGAGCAGGAAGGCATCGTCGGCATCACGCCGGGCGCCACCTCGCCGCTGGTCACCGACACGATCAAGCCGCACTTCTTCTTCCGCACCATCGGCCGCGATGACCAGCAGGGCCCGTTCGCCGCCCACTACATCGCCAAGACGATCAAGCCCAAGAAGGTCGCCGTGCTGCACGACAAGCAGACCTACGGTTCGGGCGTGGCCACCCAGGTCAAGAACACGCTGGAGGCCGACAAGGTCAACATCGCGCTGTTCGAAGGCATCAACGTCGGCGACAGCGACTACTCGGCCATCATCACCAAGCTCAAGTCGGCCGGCGTCGATTTCGTCTACTTCGGCGGCTACCACCCCGAGCTCGGCCTGCTGCTGCGCCAGTCGCGCGAGCAGGGCCTGAACGTCCAGTTCATGGGTCCGGAAGGCACGGCCAACCAGGATCTGGTCGCCATCGCCGGCCCGGCCATCGACGGCCTGCTGGTCACGCTGCCCTCCGACTTCACCAAGCTGCCGGGCAACGAAGGCGTGGTCAAGGCGTTCAAGGATGCCAAGCGCGATCCCGACGGCGCCTTCCAGATGCCGGCCTACGCCGCGGTCCAGCTGATCGCCGAAAGCATCAACGCGGTGGGCGAAGACCCCGCCAAGGTGGCCGACTACCTGCACAAGACCACCTTCAACACCGCCATCGGCAAGGTCGAGTACGATGCCAAGGGCGATCTGAAGGACTTCGAATTCGCCGTCTTCAAGTGGGACAAGGCCGGCAAGAAGACCCAGCTGTAAACACGCGCCGCCGGCGTCGCGCCGGCGCTGTCGCATACGCCCAGGTTTCCGGCTCCGGGTCGTACCACCGGAGCCGGTTCCGTTTGGAGCATGAATCAATATGTCCGATCTCCTCCCGCAACTCACCCAGCAGTTCTTCAACGGACTGTCCCTGGGTGCCATCTATGCGTTGATCGCCATCGGCTACACAATGGTCTACGGCATCATCGGCATGATCAATTTCGCACACGGCGAGATTTACATGATCGGTGCCTACGTCGGTCTGGTCACCCTGACCGCCATCGGCACCAATAGCGGGTTGCCCCTGCCTTTCGTGATCGCCGCCATGCTGGTGGTCGCGATCGTCGTGACCAGCATCTATGGCTATTCGGTCGAGCGCGTGGCCTATCGGCCGGTGCGCAGCAGTCCCCGCCTGGTCGCCCTGATCTCCGCGATCGGGATGTCGATCTTCCTGCAGAACTGGGTCGCGCTGGGGCAGGGCGCCCGCGACATGGCGGTGCCCTCGCTGGTGAGCGGCGCGCTGCAGTTCCACATGGGCTCCGACTTCGACGTGACCGTGCCGTACTCGCGCGTGATGATCATCGTGGTCACCGTGCTGCTGATGATCGCGCTCACGCTGTTCATCAAGTATTCGCGCATGGGCCGCGCGTCGCGCGCCTGCTCGCAGGACATGCACATGGCGAACCTGCTGGGCATCGACACCAACAAGGTGATCTCGTTCACGTTCGTGCTGGGCGCCGCGCTGGCCGCGGTCGGCGGCGTGCTGATCGCCATCACCGTCGGCAAGCTCAACCCGTTCATCGGCTTCATCGCCGGCATCAAGGCCTTCACGGCCGCCGTGCTGGGCGGCATCGGCAGCATCCCCGGCGCCATGCTGGGCGGCGTGCTGCTGGGCCTGGCCGAGACCTTCGCGGCCGCCTACATCTCCTCGCAATACAAGGACATCGTGGCGTTCGGGCTGCTGGTGCTGATTCTGCTGTTCCGTCCGACCGGGCTGCTGGGCAAACCTGAGGTAGAGAAAGTCTGATGGCCAACAACGCTCTCAAGAATGCGACGATCGCGGCCGTCCTGACCGCGTTCATCATCACCCCCATCTTCGGCCTGCAACTGATCCGCCAGGGGGCGCGCACCCTGATGGAGCCGCGCTGGGACCTGGTCGCGATCGCCGTCATCGGCGTGTTCGTGTTCCAGCTGGTGCGGCCCTGGATCGCCGTGCCGTTCCGCCGCCTCAAGACCGGGCTGCCGGTGCTGCCGGCCGCGCCCACCAAGGGCCGCAAGTGGGTGTTCCTGCTGATCGTCGCCGCCGCGGTGATCTGGCCGTTCTTCGCCGGCCGCAGCAACGTCGACATCGCCACGCTGGTGCTGATCTACGTGATGCTGGGCCTGGGCCTGAACATCGTGGTGGGCTTCGCCGGCCTGCTCGACCTGGGCTTCGTCGGCTTCTACGCCGTGGGCGCCTACACCTACGCCTTGCTCTATCACTGGGGCGGCTGGAGCTTCTGGGAGGCGCTGCCGTTCTCGGGCGCGATGGCGGCGCTGTTCGGCTTCGTGCTGGGCTTCCCGGTGCTGCGCCTGCGCGGCGACTACCTGGCCATCGTCACGCTGGGCTTCGGTGAAATCATCCGCCTGCTGCTGATCAACCTGAACACCGTCACCGGCGGTCCCGACGGCATCTCCGGCATTCCCAAGCCCACCGTGTTCGGCCTGGAGCTCACGCGCCGCGCCAGCACCGAGGGCAGCCAGACCTTCCACGAGTTCTTCGGCCTGGCCTTCCAGAACCAGCACATGGTGGTGTTCCTCTACCTGATGGCGCTGGCGCTGGCCCTGATCACGCTGTTCGTCTCGACACGGCTGATACGCATGCCGGTGGGGCGCGCCTGGGAGGCGTTGCGCGAAGACGAGATCGCCTGCCGTTCGCTGGGCCTGAATCCCACCCGCATCAAGCTCTCGGCGTTCACGCTGGGCGCGATGTTCGCCGGCTTTGGCGGCGCCTTCTTCGCGGCGCGCCAGGGCATGGTCAATCCGGAGTCGTTCACCTTCATCGAATCCGCGCTGATCCTGGCCATCGTGGTGCTGGGCGGCATGGGCTCGCAGGTGGGCGTGATCCTGGCGGCGATCCTGCTGACCGTGCTGCCCGAGCTGGCGCGCGAGTTCGCCGAATACCGCATGTTGATGTTTGGTCTGGTGATGGTGTTGATGATGATGTGGCGTCCGCAAGGCCTGTTGCCCATGAAGCGTCCTCACGTGGAGCTGCGTAAATGAGCGAAACCTTGCTGAAAGTCTCCGGCCTCACGATGCGCTTCGGCGGCCTGCTGGCCGTCGACAGCGTGGCCTTCGAGGTCAAGCGCGACGAAGTGTTCGCCATCATCGGCCCCAACGGCGCGGGCAAGACCACGGTGTTCAACTGCGTGGGCGGCTTCTACAGGCCCACGGCCGGCGAGATCGTGATGGACGGCAAGCCCATCCTCGGCCTGCCCAGCCACAAGGTGGCGCGCCACGGCCTGGTGCGCACCTTCCAGAACGTGCGGCTGTTCAAGCAGCTCACCGTGCTCGAAAACCTGCTGGTGGCCCAGCATACGCAGGTGGAGTCGCGCCTGCTGCCGGGCCTGCTCAAGCTCAAGTCGTATCGCCAGGCCGAGGCCGACGCGCTCGACCGGGCCGCCCAGTGGCTCGATTTCATGGGCCTGCGCGAGCTGGCCAACCGCGAGGCCGGCAACCTGGCCTACGGCCATCAGCGCCGGCTCGAGATCGCGCGCTGCATGATCACCAAGCCGCGCCTGCTCATGCTCGACGAGCCGGCGGCGGGCCTGAACCCGCAGGAAAAGCGCGACCTGCAGACGCTGATCGACCAGCTGCGCCGCGAGTTCGGCGTGGCGGTGCTGCTGATCGAGCACGACATGAGCCTGATCATGGGGATCTCCGACCGCATCCTGGTCATGGAGCATGGCAAGCCGATCACCACCGGCACCCCCGATGCCGTGCGCAACGACCCGCGCGTCATCAAGGCGTACCTGGGGGAAGAGTAAATGCTGAAGCTGGAAAACATCCATACCTACTACGGCGCGATCCAGGCGCTCGACGGCGTGTCGGTCGAGGTGAACCAGGGCGAGATCGTGACGCTGATCGGTGCCAACGGCGCCGGCAAGACCACGCTGCTCATGACCGCCTGCGGCAACCCGCGGGCGCGCAGCGGCACCATCACGTTCGAGGGCCGCGACATCACCCAGGCCGAAACGCATGACATCATGCGCAGCGGCATCGCCATCTCACCCGAAGGGCGGCGCGTCTTCAAAGACCTGACCGTGGCGGAAAACCTGATGATGGGCGGGTTCTTCTCCAAGCGCGAGCAGATCCAGGAAGGGCTCGAGCACGTCTACAAGCTGTTCCCGCGCCTGAAGGAGCGGGCGGCGCAGCGCGCCGGCACGATGTCGGGCGGCGAGCAGCAGATGCTGGCCATCGGGCGCGCGCTCATGACGCGGCCGCGTCTGCTGCTGCTCGACGAGCCCACGCTCGGGCTGGCGCCGCTCATCATCGCGCAGATCTTCGACATCATCCGCACCATCCGCGAAGAGGGCGTGACCGTGTTCCTGGTCGAGCAGAATGCCAACAAGGCGCTGCAGGTGGCCGACCGCGGCTACGTGCTCGAAAACGGCCGGGTCGTGCTCGAGGACACGGGCGCGAACCTCCTGATCAACGACGAGGTGCGGCGCGCCTATCTCGGCGGCTGACCTCGGGGTCTGCCCTCAGCCGCTGCGGCATGGGCATCCAGGCCTGGTTCCGGTTTCCGGAAACCAGGCCTTTTTCTTGGCGGCGGCGCTGGCGCAAGGCGCTTGCACGCGTGGGTTCACGTCATCGTGAGACGGCAATCTCACGGATCGCGCGGCGAAAGTGCATGCAATTTCTTTTAGTTGCTTTTATCTCGCGCAAATAGCACTGAAATATTTAAGTTTATCGACCGGCGGGTCGTAGTCAGGTGGCGTGGCCGGGGGAATTGTCTCCCCGGGCGTCGTACGCTTGAGCGAGAACCGCATGACCCGTCCGTCCCCCCGCCGCGCCTGGAGCGTGGCATCCCGCCTTTCCCTGATGGTGCTGTGCCTGGTCACCATCGTCTTCCTGGGTTTCACCTGGGCCCTGTACCGCGGCATGGTGGCCAGCGTCGAGCGCGAAGTCACCGAGCGCATGCGCGTGGAGGCGCAGGGCATCGCCGCGATGGTGCGCATGTACAGCGCCACCGTGCAGACCGAGGCCGACCGCTTCATGAACATCTTTGCCGCCGACCTGCCCGAGCCCTATGCGCTCGACACGGCGGCGCGGCTGCCGGCCGGCGCGCGCGACGCGCCGACCCTGCGCGCCGGCGAGGTGGTGCTGAACCAGAACCTGGCCGTGCCCGATCGCTTCACGGCGCGCACGCAGGGCGTGGCCACGCTGTTCGCCCGCGACGGCGACGACTTCGTGCGGGTGGCGACCTCGGTGAAGGACGCCGCCGGCCAGCGTGCGATGGGCACGGTGCTGGCGCGCGACAGCGCGGCCTACGCCAAGGTCAGCCAGGGCCAGACCTATTCCGGCCCGGCGACCTTGTTCGGCACCTTCTACATGACCACCTACCGCCCGGTGAAGGATGCCGGGGGCAGGGTGGTCGGCATTCTGTTCGTGGGCGTGGACATCGCCGCCACCACCGAGGCGCTCAAGCGCGACGTGGCGTCGCGCCGGGTCGGCGCCAGCGGCGGCTACCAGGTGATCGCGGCCGCGCCCGGCGCGGCGCACGGCCAGTATCTCGTGCCCGCCGCGCTGGCCGGCAAGAGCGCGCTCACCGGCGCGGACGCGCTGGTCGACGACACCGGCCAAGCGCTCGTGCCGGCCATGCTGCAGGCGCGCGACGGCGCCTTTGCGCTGGTCCAGCAGGGCGAGGAGCAGTTGTACGCGCACGCCTACGCGCCGGAATGGCAGTGGCTGGTGGTGGGGCGCGCCAGCCTGGCCGAGCTCACCGCCGACGTGCGGCGCGCGCGGCTGGTGTACGTCGGCGCGGCGCTGGGCGCGATCCTGGCGCTCACGGCGCTGCTGTTCGGCGTGATCCGCCGCACCGTGGGCCGGCGCCTGAACCGGGCCGTGGCCGTGGCCGAACAGCTGGCGCAGGGCGATCTGCGCGCCCGCGCCGAGCCTGGCCGGCCCGACGAGATCGGCCGCCTCACGTCGGCGGTGAACGGCATCGGCGACGGCCTGATCGGCATCGTGCAGCGCGTGCGCGCGGCCAGCTCCACCATCAACGGCCAGACGCAGGAGATCGCGCAGGCCAGCGCCGACATGTCGGCGCAGACCGAGAGCCAGGCCGCCAACGTGGAGGAGACCGTGGCCAGCCTGGAGCAGTTGACGGCCACCGTGGCGCAGAACGCCAGCCACACCGAGCAGGTCGATCACCAGACCCGGGTCGCGGCGCAGGCGGCCGACGCGGGCAGCGCGGTCGTGGACACGCTGGTGCAGGCCATGGACGGCATGAGCGCGGCCGCGGGCAAGATGTCGGAGATCATCGGCGTGATCCACAGCATCGCCTTCCAGACCAACATCCTGGCGCTCAACGCCGCCGTCGAGGCGGCGCGCGCGGGTGAGGAAGGGCGCGGCTTTGCGGTGGTGGCGAGCGAGGTGCGGCAGCTGGCGCAGCGCAGCGCCGAGGCGGCCAAGAGCATCGAGGCGCTGATCCAGACGGCGCTGGCCGAGGTCGATGCCGGCCATCGCCATGCCGGCGACACGCGCGCGGCCATCGGCGGCATCGCCACCCAGGTGCGCGAGGTCGCGGTGCTGGTGAACGACATCTCCACGGCGGGCCGTGAGCAGTCGGCCGGGATCGCGCAGATCAACTCGGCCGTGGCCCACATCGGCGACATGACCCAGCGCAACGCGGCGCTGGCCGACGACGCGGCGCGCATCGCCCGCGGCCTGGCCGACCTGGCCGCGCAACTCGATGAATCGGTGGGGGTGTTCCGGACCTGACCGCCGCGCCGGCGCGCGCCGGCGGGGGCGGATCGGAAGCGCCCGGCCTCAGGCGGCCTGGCGTTGCGCGTTCCGGACGCGGTCGTAGTAGCCGATGGCGGCGAGCGCCAGCGCGTCGATGGAGTCGGTGAGCGGCACGCCCAGGCCGGGACGCAGCGCGTGCGGTACCGCCAGCGGCAGCTCGGTGCAACCCAGGACCACGGCGTCGGCGCCGCGCTGCTTCAGGCGCGCGATGCACTCGGCGGCGGGCGCGTACGCCTCGTCGAGGCGATTGCCCTTGACGGCGGCGATCGAGGCGGCGCACAGCGACTGCACTTCGTCGGCGGTGGGCACGATGCACTCGTAGCCGTGCTTCTCCAGCGTCTGCTGGTAGAGGTTGAGCGCCAGCGTCGCGGGCGTGCCCATCAGGCCGATGCGGCCGGTGGGGATGCCCTGGCGCTTCAGGTCTTCGGCCACCGCCTCGATGATGTGCAGCACCGGGCATTGCGCCGCGGCGGCGATCTCGTCGTACCAGAGGTGCGCCGTGTTGCACGGAATGGCGATCAGCTGCGCGCCCGCGTCGTTGAGGAAGCGGATGCGCTCGAGCATGTGCGGCAGCGGATCCTCGCCGCCGGCCAGGCGCGCGCTGCTGCGGTCGGGAATGCGGGGATCGTTCAGGAGCAGCGTGGGGATGTGCTGCTGGTCGACACTGGCGGGGGTGAGGGCGGCGAGCCGCAGGGCGAAGGCGGCGCCGGCCATGGGGCCCATTCCGCCGAGCACGCCCAGGAAACAAGGTTGCATCGGGTGATTCATCAAGCGACTTCCGAACCAGCGCGTGCGGCAGGCTTGAGCACCTGGCCGGGCAACGCGCCACTGGGCGACTGGCCGTTCCAGACCAGCGCGCCGTTGACCCAGACCGCGGCTATGCCCTGGCTTTGCTGCACGGGGGCGGCGAAGGTGGCCAGGTCGGAGACGGTGTCGGGATCGAATAAGACGATGTCTGCATGATACTCCTTTCGCAACAGTCCCCGTTTCTCCAGGCCGTACTGCTCGGCGGCCAGGCCGGTCATGCGGTGGATCGCGGCGGGCAGGCTCAGCACCCGCTCCTCGCGTACCAGCCGGCGCAGCACGTGGGTGAACGTGCCCCATTGGCGGGGGTGCGGATGCGGATCGAAGGGCAGGCCGTCGGAGCCGACCATGGTGAGCGGATGTTCGAAGATCCGCGTCACGTCGGCCGAGTCCATCAGGAAGTAGATCGCGCCGGCGGGCGCCAGGCGCGCCAGCGTGGCCTCGTCGTCCAGGCCCAGCTCGGCCTGCACGTCGGCGAAGTCGCGGCCGGTGGCGGCGGGGTAGCCCTGCGACCAGGTGATCATGGTGCGGCTCGCGAGCCGCACGCGATCGATGCGCAGCATCGTGGACGTGGCGGGGTAGGGATGGCAGTCGAGGCAGACCGGCTGGTGCCGGGCCGCCTCGGAGATCATGTCGAGCGTTTCGCGGCTGCGGCCGTGGTTGCGCTCGCCGGCCAGCTTGTGGTGCGAGAACACCACGCGCGCGCCGGTGGCCTGGCCGATCTGCAGCGCCTCTTCCATGGCGGGCACGATGTGGTCGGCCTCGTCGCGCAGGTGGGTGGCGTAGATCGCGGCGCGGCCGGCCAGCGGGGCGCACACGTCCAGCAGCTCGTCGGTGGGCGCGGCGCTGGCGGGCGGATAGAAGGTGCCGGTGGACACGCCGAAGGCGCCGGCCGCCATCGCCTCGTCCAGCAGCGCGGCCATGGCCGCGCGTTCTGCGGCGTTGGCGGCGCGGCTGGTGTCGTCCATCACCGCCACGCGCAGCGTGGTGTGGCCGACCAGCGGAATCACGTTGGTGGCGGCGGGTTGCGCGCGCAACTGGTCGAGCCAGGCGGCGAAGCTTTCGTAGCCCCAGAGCTCGGGCGGGCCCAGCAGGTCGAGCGGTTGCGGCAGCACGGCGCGCGCGGGCAGCGGCGCCAGGCTGATGCCGCAGTTGCCGGTGACCACCGTGGTGATGCCCTGCGACACCTTGGGCGTCATGTCCGGATGGGCCAGCAGGTAGCCGTCGTCGTGGGTGTGCGAATCGATGAAGCCGGGCGCCACCACCCGTCCGCCCGCCTCGAACTGCGGCACGCCGTCGGGCAGCGCGAACGGGCCCACGGCCGTGATGGTCTGGCCCTGCACGGCCACATGGCCCGACACGGCGGGCGCGCCGCTGCCGTCGACGATCAGGGCGTTGGTGATGATGAAATCGGCTTGCATCTGGGTGAGACCTGCTGCTGGCTGCGTCGGAAGAAAAAACGCGCGGCCGCGGCCGCGCGTCGTGCGCTCAATCGAGTTTTTCGATCTTCGCGCTGTCGATGATGTTGCGCCACTTGGTGGTTTCCGCGTCGATCAGGCGCTGGAAGTCGGCCGGCGTGCCGCCTGCGGGCTCGGCGCCCAGGCCGGCCAGGCCGGTGCGCACCTCAGGCACCTGCAGCGCCTTGACCAGGGCCTTGTTCAGGTAGTCGACCACCTCGGGCGGGGTGCCCTTGGGCGCCACCACGCCGCCCCAGGCCACGGTCTCATAGCCCTTCAGGCCGCTCTCGTCCAGCGTCGGCACCTCGGGCAGGAGCGCCAGGCGCTTGAGGCTGCTCACGCCGAGCGCGCGCACCTTGCCGCTCTTGATCAGCGGCACGGCCTCGGAGGAGTTCACGAAGGTGAAGTCCAGGCGGCCGCCCAGCAGGTCCTGCAGCGCGGCCGGGCCGCCGTTGTAGGGGATGAACATCACGTCGACGTTGGCCATGCTCTTGAACAGCTCGCCGCCCATGTGGCCGGTGGTGCCGACGCCGGAGGCGCCATACGACATCTTGCCGGGCGCGGCCTTGGCGCGCGCGATCAGGTCCTGCACCGACGTCACCGGCGACTCGGCCGGCACGATCAGCACGTTGTAGAGGTCGAACAAATGCGCGACGGGCGTCAGATCCTTGTCGACGTCGTAGGGCAGCTTGTTGAACAGCGAGCGGTTGACCGCCAGCGTGTTGATGTTGCCGTAGCCGATGGTGTAGCCGTCGGCGGCGGCGCGCTTGATCAGCGCGATGCCGATGTTGCCGGCCGCGCCCGGGCGGTTTTCCACCACCACGGTGGCGCCGGTGTCCTTGGCGAGCTGGGTGGTCACCAGGCGCGACAGCACGTCGGGCGAGCCGCCGGCCGCCGAGGGCACGACGAAGGTGACCGGCTTGTCCGGGAAGGCGGCGACGGCGCTGGCGCTGACCAGCGTGGCGGCCAGGGCGGCAATGCCCAGGCTGCGTTGGAGGTATCGGTTCATGTGGTATTTCCCCTGTTGTGGCTTGTTCGATACTGCGCCGGGCAGGTTATCACCGGGGTCTCGACCGTCCCTCATCGAAAAATGTCCCAAACCTATAATTCGTCGTTATTGCCTGCAAGGATGCGCCGCCATGGCCGATGATGATTTTCCCGACGACACCGGCCCCGGCCCGCAGGGCAGCCGGCCGCTGAACCTGCGCCAGATCGAGGTCTTTCGCGCCATCATGATGGCCGGCTCGATCAGCGGCGCGGGCCGCGCGCTGCACGTCTCGCAGCCGGCCGTGAGCCGGGTGCTGGCGCTGACCGAGTCGCGGCTGGGCTACGCGCTGTTCGAGCGCGCGCGCAGCCGGCTGGTGCCCACGCCGGAGGCGCGCAGGCTCTACGGCGAGGTCGAGCAGGTCTACGGCGGGATCCAGCGGGTCAACGACCTCGCCGCGGCGCTGGCCCACGACGGCGCGGGCATGTTGCGGGTGGTGTCGAGCGCGAGCTTCGGCCAGCGCCTCGTGCCGCAGGCCATCCTGCGCATGCGCAAGCGCAACGAGCGCAGCCGGGTGGACTACCGCAGCGTGACCTTCGACGAGCTGGCGGGCTATTTCCTCACGGGGCGGGCCGACGTGGGCCTGTCCATGTCGCCGCCCGAGCATCCCAACCTGAGCTCGACGCTGCTGGGCGAGGTGCCGGTGGTGTGCGTGGTGCCGCGCGGCCATGCGCTGGCCGAACATGCGGTGATCCACGCGGCCGATTTCTCGTCGGCGCAGTGGATCGGCTATCCGCCCGACACGCCGCTGGGCCGCGCGCTGGCGCCGTTCTTCGGCGGCGCGCCGGCCTGTCCGGCGGCGGTCGAGGTGCATTCGCCGGTCACCGCCTGCGCCTTCGCGCTGCAGGGACTGGGGCCGGCGCTGGTCGACCGCTGGTGCGTCACGCCCGAGCTCGAGGGCCAGGTGGAACTGCGGCCGGTCGAGCCGGCCGTCAGCGCGCCGATCTGGGCCACCCACACCAACCTGGCGCCGCTGCCGCTGCTGGGCCGGCGCTTTCTCGCGGCAGCCCAGCAGGTGCTGGCCGAGGCGGCCGATCAGTCTTCGAGCGGGTCGAGCTCGTCGTAGTGGCGGAAGATGCCGTTGCCCCACGGGAGGCGGCGCGGGCTGTTGAAGTAATCCTGCAGCGAGGGCAGGCGCTCCACGCGCTGGTGCAGCGCCATCAGGCGCGGATAGGCGTGCGCGATGCGCAGCATGCGGCGCGGGAACGCGTACAGCAGGCCGTCGAGCACGTAGTAGAGCGAGAGGTCGGCGTAGGTCCAGCCGTTGGCCGTGAGCCAGCCGCTGTCGGCGTGGACCAGCTTCTCGAAGTAGCCGAGGAACTTCGGCAGCCGGTTGGCGCGGAAGTCGGCCGCGCGGCGGCTCGCCTCGTCTTTCTGGTCTTCGTAGTACAGGCCGGCGGCGATCGGGTGATAGACGTCGTGCACCTCGGTGACCAGGTCCGCGAGCGTGAGCTGCACCTGATTGATCCAGAGCCGGCCCTCGGTGTCGGCCGGCGCCAGCCCATGCTTCTCGCCCAGATACAGCAGGATGTTGGCGGCCTGCCCGATGGTCATGCCGTCGGCGACCAGATAGGGCGGCGCGAAGGGCGGGTGCGCGCGGGGCTGCTGCAGGTCTTCGACCAGGCTGGCGGAGTCGCCGTCGTGGTTCTTGCCGTCGTTTTCGCGGGCGCGGTCACGGTAGGGAATGCCGGCCGCCTCGAGCGCGAGGCGCACGAATTCGCCGCGTCCGGGGATGCCGTCCCAATACCAGAGGTCATAGCTCATTGCCGGGGTCTCCTTGCGGGTTGCCTTGCGTGGGGCGTGTTGCCCGGGACGGGCGAAGCCGCATGGCGCGTGCCCATGCCACGTTGTAACCGGCCCGGGCCGCGGATGCACGCGCGGCGGCGAGTGCGGCGGTCAGTGCGGCGGCCAGTGCGGCGGCGAGTGCGGCGGCCAGCGCGGCGGTCCTGGCGGCATCGGCGATCATTGAATTTTGTCGCTGGCTCATAACGCGGCGCTATCGGCCCGCGCCACCCGGATCGCGCCAGCGCCAGCATTGGCGCGGGTTTGCGGCAATTTCGCCCGCCGCCGCGCGGGCGCGCCGTGGCGGGCAGGCGCCGCTATGCCGCGCGCGCCGCGTGGCGCATGCTTCGGGTTTGGACTGGGCAGGCGGCACGTTGCCGCGCGCCCGCAGGACGAGGAACAGCACAATGAGCGAGACGGGGAAGGGCAAGCGCAGGATCGGATTGGCGGTGGCGCAGATGGGGCCGGTGCATCTGGCCGACACGCGCGAACGCGTGGTCAAGCGCCTGGTGGAGATGCTGCGCGAGGCCCATGGCCGCGGCGCCGAGCTGGTGGTGTTTCCGGAGCTGGCGCTCACGACCTTCTTCCCGCGCTACTGGATGAGCGACGAGGAGGCCCAGGCCCGCTTCTTCGAGCCGACCATGCCCAATGCGCAGGTCCAGCCCCTGTTCGACGAGGCGCGCCGCCTCGGCGTGGGCTTCTACCTGGGCTACGCCGAACTCACGCCCGACGGCGTGCCGTTCAACAGCGCGATCCTGGTCGACAAGGCGGGCGCCATCGTGGGCAAGTATCGCAAGATCCACCTGCCGGGCCACGACGACCACAAGCCGGACGCGCCGTTCCAGCATCTGGAGAAGAAGTTCTTCAACGTGGGCGACGAGCCCTTCGGCGTGTGGGATGCGCTCGGCGCGCGCGTGGGCATGTGCCTGTGCAACGACCGCCGCTGGCCCGAGACCTGGCGCATGATGTCGCTGCAGAGCGCGGAAGTCGTGGTGCTGGGCTACAACACGCCGTCGCACAACATCCACTGGCCGGAGCCGGTGCACCTGCGCATGCATCATCATCTGATCACCCTGCAGGCGAGCGCCTACCAGAACTGCGTCTGGGCCGCGGCCGCCGCCAAGTGCGGCGCCGAAGACGGGCACCACATGATCGGCGGCTCGGTGATCGTGGCGCCCACGGGCGAAATCGCCGCGCAGACCGTGACCGAAGACGACGAAGTCATCGCGGTGAGCGCCGACCTGGACCTGGCCGAGACCTTCCGCCGCAACGTGTTCGACTTCGCGCGCCACCGCCGGCCGGAGCATTACTCGCTCATCACCGAGCGCGTGGGCCCGGGCGACGCGCTGCCGCGCAAGCCGCTCTGATTGCGCACGCAACAAAAGCAAAGCGGGAGCCTCGGGCTCCCGCTTTTCATTGGCGCGGCGGCCGTGTCACTGCAGGTCTTCGGCCTTGAGCGCAGCCTGGACCTTCGGGTCGGCGGACATGCGCTTGAAGAAGGCGGCGAGGTGGTCCTTGCCCGACAGGTCGATCTCCTTCGCGTGGGCCCAGCGCAGCACCACATACAGATAGGCGTCGGCGATCGAGGGCTTGGCGCCGGTGAGGTAGTCGCGGCCGGCGAGCTGCTGGTCGATCACGCCGAACAGATTGCGCAGCTGGGCCGCGGCGGCGCCGCGCAGCTGGGCTTGCGCGGCCTCGTCCTCGACGTAGCGCTGCGGGCCGAACACCAGCGAGAAGGTCTTGTGCACGTCGGAGTTGATGAAGCCGACCCAGCGGCGCACCTCGGCGCGGCCGCGCGCGCTGCCGTCGCCCAGGAGCTGCAGCGCGGCGGGCGCCTGTTCGGCGATGTATTCGAGGATGGCGGCGTTCTGCGTCAGGGTGAGATCGCCGTCGGTGAGGGCGGGCACGGCGCCCAGCGGATTGACCTCGAGATACGCGGGCTGCTTGAGCTCCTCGCGCGCCACGCGCTGCGTTTCATAAGGCTTGCCGGCCCATTCGAGCACGATGTGGCCTGCGAGCGAGCAGGCGCCGGGCATGTAGTACAGTTTCATTGAACGTGATCTCCAAGAGGCCGGACCGCATCTGTCCGGGCATCGCGTTATGGTACGCCAATCGGACGGCGGCTTCGTGCCGACCGTGGCCCCGCGGCCCGGCCCCAGCGCTTCGTGTCGACCGTCCTGCGCGGACGGCTTCTGCCGGGATTTTTCTCCAATACGCCAACCACCTGTCGCGGGGAGGTTTTCAATGACGTATCACGGTCCGTCCGTCGATTCTGCGGTTCCCACATCCGTGCGCGCCTCGGCCGCGCCTTCGCCCGTCTCGTTGCGGGTCGCGCTCGCCGCCAGCGCCGCGCTCGTGTTCGCCTGCGCCGCCTGGACGGCCGCGCAGGCCGCCTCCACCGAAAGCATGAAGCCGGTGGAGGTCCAGGCCCAGGTCACCGAGGTGGCCGGCGGCCTGGAGCATCCGTGGGGCCTGGCCTTCCTGCCCGATGGCGACATGCTGATCACCGAGCGGCCGGGCCGGCTGCGCCTGCTCGACCGCTCGGGCAAGCTGTCGGCGCCGCTCACCGGCGTGCCGCGCGTGTGGGCCGAGGGCCAGGGCGGCCTGCTCGACGTGGTGCTCTCGCCCGGCTTCGCGCAGGATCGGCGCGTATACCTGTCGTACGCCGAAGCGGGCGACGGCAAGGCGGGTACGGCGGTCGGCTATGGCCGGCTGGCCAACGACAAGCGCTCGATCACCGAGTTCAAGGTGATCTTCCGCCAGGAGCCCAAGCTCTCCACCGGCAATCACTTCGGGTCGCGCCTGGTGTTCGACGACAAGGGCTATCTCTTCATCACGCTGGGCGAAAACAACCAGCGGCCCACCGCGCAGGAGCTCGACAAGCTGCAGGGCAAGATCGTGCGGCTCACGGCCGAGGGTCGCGTGCCGCAGGACAACCCCTTCGTCGGCCAGGCCGGCGTGCGCCCGGAGATCTGGTCGTACGGCGTGCGCAATCCGCAGGGCATGGCGCGCAATCCCTGGACCGGCGTGGTCTGGGAGCATGAGCACGGCCCGCGCGGCGGCGACGAGATCAACCTGGTCGAGCGCGGCGCCAACTACGGCTGGCCGATCGCCACCCATGGCATCAACTACTCCGGCCTGCGCATTCCCGAGGCCAAGGGCGCGACCATGGAAGGCGCCGTCGATCCGCATTATTGGTGGAAGAAGTCGCCCGGCGTGAGCGGCATGGCGTTCTATACCGACGAGCGCCATCCGGCCTGGAAGCATTCGCTCTTCATCGGCGCGCTGGCCGAGGAGGACCTGATCCGGCTGCAGCTCGACGGCGACCGGATCGTGCGCGAGGAGCGCCTGCTGGGCAAGCACAAGGCGCGCGTGCGTGACGTGCGCCAGGGCCCCGATGGCGCCATCTACATCCTGACCGACGCACCCGCCGGCGCGCTGCTGCGCGTGACGCCGCCCGCGGCGAAGTAGGCCCGGTCGCGGCCAAGGGCCGGGCCGCGCGCCCGGCCTTGGCGTCTCAGCGCGGCGCGCGCCCTTCGGCGGCCGCCGCGCCGATGTCCCAATACAGACCCGTCATGCCCAGCAGCCCTTCGCGCATCAGCTCGGGCGGCAGGTGCTCGTTGGGCGCGTGCTGCGAGCAGCCGGGATAGGAGTGCGGCACCCAGACCGTGCGCACGCCCAGCACTTCCGTGAAGATGTCGTTGGGCAGCGAGCCGCCCAGGTTCGGCAGGATGGCGGGCTTCTTGCCGGTGGTCTGCGCCAGCGAATCCACGGCGAAGCGGACCCAGGCGTCGTCGGGATCGATGCGGGTGGCCTTGAACATGGTCTCGCGCGTGGTGGCGATCTGCACCATGGGAAAGCCGTGGCTGTCGAGATGGCGGCGCAGCGCCGGCAGCAGGTCGTCGGCATCCACGCCCACCACGAAGCGCAGCTGGCAGCGGGCCCACGCGCGCGGCGGGATCGCGTTGACCGGCGTCTCGGGGTTGCCGGTCTTGTAGGCCAGCACCTCGAACGAACACCAGCCGAACACGCGTTCTGCCGGCGACAGGCCCGGCTCGCCCCACCAGGGCTCGATCTCCGGGCCGTCGCTGCCGCCGTCGACCTCGCAGTCGGCCAGCGCGCGGCGCACCGACTCGGGCAGCTCGCGCGGCACCCACTCCGGCACGCGGATCTGGCCGGTGGGCGAGACCAGCGTGGCGATGGCGTGCGCGAGCTGGATGCCGGGATTCGAGATCAGGCCGCCCCAGTTGCCGGAATGATGGCCGCCGGCGCGCGCCTCGATGGTGAGATCGAAGTTCAGGCTGCCGCGCGCGCCCAGGAACACCGTGGGCCGGCCCGGCGCGAGGCGCGGGCCGTCGGAGGCGATCAGCAGGTCGGCGCGCAACGCGTCGCGCTCGGCCTCGCACAGTTCGCGCAGCCCGGGCGACCCGGTTTCCTCGCCCATCTCGATCAGGTACTTGGCATTGAAGCCGAGCTTGCCGCGCGTCTCGAGCACCAGCCGCAGCGCCTCCATGTTGATGCTGTGCTGGCTCTTGTTGTCGGCGATGCCGCGGCCATACCAGCGGCCGTCGCGTTCGGTCATGGCCCAGGGCGACAGCCCTGCGTGCCACTCGGGCTCGAGCCCGCGGATCACGTCGCCGTGGCCGTAGCCCAGCACGGTGGGCAGCGCCGGGTCTTCGATGCGCTCGGCCAGCAGGAACGGCGCCCGCGCCTTGGGATGGGTGAGGGTGCGGCAGGTGAAGCCCATGGCCGCGAACGCCGGCTCGATCTCGTCGGCCAGGTAGCGCGCCAGCTCGGCGCCGCGATCGGGGTTCTGGCTTTCGGTGGGGATGGCGATGCGGCGCGCCAGCAGGCGGCCGAAGTCGCCGGAATCGAAGCGGTGCGCGGCATTTTCCAGGGCGAGATCGCGGCTCATGAGAGGGTGGCTCCGGTGGCGGTGGGCGAGGCGGGATAGAGGTGGCAGGCGACGACGGCGGCGCCGGCGGCCGCCAGCGGCGGCCGCACCTCGGCGCATTGCGGCATGGCGTGCTGGCAGCGCGGATGGAACGGACAGCCCGAGGGCGGATTGACCGGATCCGGGAACGACAGGCCCAGGCCCATGTCGGGGATGCCCAGGCCCGGCTCGGGCGTGAGCACCGAGGCCAGCAGCGCCTGGGTGTAGGGATGGCGCGGGTTCGCATACAGCTCGGCGGTGGGCGCGGACTCCACCACGCGGCCCAGGTACATCACCGCGACGTGGGTGGCGAGGTGTTCGACCACCGCCAGGTTGTGGCTGATGAACACATAGGTGAGGTTGAAGTCGCGGCGCAGCTCCATCAGCAGGTTCATGATCTGGGCCTGCACCGACACGTCGAGCGCCGAGGTCGGTTCGTCGCAGATCACCAGCTCGGGCTTCATGACCAGCGCGCGCGCAATCGCCACGCGCTGGCGTTGCCCGCCCGACAGCTGGCTGGGCGTGTTGTGCGCCAGGCGCGGCGGCAGGCCGACCCGTTCCAGCATCTCGATGGCCTTGTGCTGCCTGCGGTTCTCGATGCCGTGCACCTCCAGCGGCAGCGACACGATGGCGGCGATGCTGCGGCGCGGGTTCAGGGAAGAATACGGGTCCTGGAAGATCGGCTGCACGCGCCGGGCCATGGCGCGCCGGTCGAGCCGGCCGATGTCCTGGCCGTCGAGCTCGATCTGGCCGGCGCTCGGCGCGGTCAGGCCCAGCAACAGGCGCGCCAGCGTGGACTTGCCGCAGCCCGACTCGCCGACGATGCCAAGCACCGAGCCGCGCTCCACGTCGAGGTCGACGCCGTTGACGGCATGCAGGGTGCGGCGCGGGCGGAACATGCCGGCACCGATCTGGAAGCTGCGCTGCACCTGGCGGGCGCGCAGCAGGGGCGTGGCGGGGACGTTCATGCGGCCTCCAGTTCGGCGTGGATGCAGCGCCAGTGCTGGCCCTGCGCATGGTGCAGCGGAATCGCGTCGCGGCAGGCCTGGGTGGCGTAGCGGCAGCGGTCGGCGAAGGCGCAGCCGCGGATCGTGCCCACCAGCGAGGGCACCACGCCCGGGATGGTGCCCAGCTCCGTGCCGGGCTGGCTGCGGCCCGGCACCGGGATACAGTCGAGCAGGCCGCGGGTGTAGGGATGGCGCGGCGTGGCAAACAGCTCGTGCACCGGCGCTTCCTCGACGATCTGGCCGGCATACATCACCGCCACGTGGTGCGCGATGCGCGCCACCACGCCGAGGTCGTGGGTGATCAGCACCATGGCGATGCCGAGCTCGGCCTGCAGCTCGGCCAGCAGGCGCAGGATCTGCGCCTGGATGGTGACGTCGAGCGCGGTGCTGGGCTCGTCGGCGATCAGCACCTCGGGCCCGCACATCAGCGCCATCGCGATCATGACGCGCTGGCGCAGACCGCCCGACAACTGGTGCGGGTACTGGCCCAGCCGCTCGCCGGCCGACGCGATGCCGACCTTGTGCAGCAGCTCCGCGGCCCGCTCGCGCGCCTGCGCCGCGCTGGCCTTGCGGTGGTGGATGTAGTGCTCGGTGAGCTGGGTGCCGATGGTGTAGGCGGGGTTGAGCGCGGTCATGGGCTCCTGGAAGATCATGGCCATCTTGTCGCCGCGCAGCGCGTTGGCGCGCCGCCGGCTGGCGTGGGCCAGGTCTTCGCCGCGCACCGCGAGGCGGCGGGCGCTGCGCTTGGCCGCGCGCGGCAGCAGTCCCATGATGGCGAGCGAGGTCATGGACTTGCCGCAGCCCGATTCGCCCACCAGGCACAGCGTCTCGCCGGGCCGGACCTTGAAGGACACGTCGCGCACCGCGTGCAGCGTGCCGTTGGGCGTGTCGATGTCGACCGACAGGCCATCGATTTCCAATGCGTAGTCGTGTGCCACGTCAGCTCCTTTCCTGCGGCGTGAGCAGTTGATGCAGGCCGTCGCCCGCCAGGTTGATCGCGAAGATCAGCAGCGCCAGCGCGGTGCCGGGGATGGCGATCAGCCAGAACGAGAAGAACATGTAGGCCTTGGCCTCGGAGATCATCAGCCCCCACGAGGGCAGCGGCGGCTGCACGCCCAGGCCGAGGAAGGACAGCGAGGCCTCGAGCAGGATGGCGCTGGCGGCCTCGAGCGTGGCGATCACGATCAGGTGCGGCACCACGTTGGGCAGCACCTCGCCGCGGATGATGCGCCAGGTCGAGGCCCCGGCGGCCTGCGCGGCCGCCACGTATTCGAGCGAGCGCACCTGCTGGGTGGCGCTGCGCATCACCACCGCGAAGCGATCCCACTTGAGCAGGCCCAGCACCAGGATCACGACCCACAGCGAGCCGCCCACCAGCGCCACGGTGGCGAGCGCCACCAGGATCACCGGCAGCGACAGCCGGGTGGTGACGAGAAACGACACCACCAGGTCGACGCGGCCGCCGAAGTAGCCGGCCGCCATGCCCATGGCCGTGCCGATCAGGCCCGACAGCAGCGCCACGCTCACCCCGATCAGGAGCGAGATGCGCGCGCCGTACATCAGGCGCGACAGGTAGTCGCGGCCGAGCTGGTCGGTGCCGAGCGGGTGCAGCCAGGTGCCTTTCTCGTACCAGACGGGCGGCGCGGTGCGGTAGGCAAGATCCTGGAAGTAGGGGTCGTGCGGGGCGAGCCAGGGCGCGAACAGCGCCACCAGCACGATGAAGAGCAGCAGGCCGCCGCCCACCATCAGGGCCTTGTTGCGGCGCAGGGCCGACCAGGCGGAGCGGCGCGGCGGGGCGGCCGGGCTCACCGCGGGGGCGGCGGGCCCCTGCGTGGCCGGGGTGGAGGCGAGGGTACGGACGTCCATGGCGGCCTCCTTATGCGGCGCGGATGCGCGGATCGAGCCAGGCGTTGGCGACGTCGGCGGCCAGCGTCAGCAGCACGTACAGCACCGACAGCAGCAGCACGATCAGCTGCATCACCGGAAAATCCTTGTAGGTGATGCTCTGGTAGGCCAGGTAGCCCAGGCCGTCGAGGGCGAAGATGGTCTCCACCACCACCGAGCCGCCCAGCAGGTAGCCCAGCTGCACGGCCGCCAGCGCCACCACCGGCACGATGGCGTTGCGCAGCGCGTGCTTGAAGATCACGGTGCCGGCCGGCAGGCCCTTGGCGCGCGCGGTGCGGATGTAGTCGGCCGCCAGCACCTCGATCATGCCGGCGCGGATGAGCCGCATGAAGGCCGGCGCGACGTAGTAGCCCAGCGCGATCGAGGGCATTACGAAGTGCTGCCAGCTGCCGCTGCCCGACACCGGCAGGATGCGCAGCGTGAGCGAGAACAGCATGATGAGGATCAGGGCGAAGAAGAAGTTCGGCAGCGCCTGGCCCAGCACCGCGATGGCCAGACAGAGGCGGTCGATGAAGCTGCCCTTATAGAGCGCGGCCAGCACGCCCAGCGGGATCGAGATCAGCAGCGCCACGGCCAGCGCGCCCATGCCGAGCTGCAGCGTGGTGATGAGCTTGCCCCAGATCAGCGGGCCGGCGGGGGTCTTGAAGTACACCGACATGCCGAAGTCGCCGCGCACCACGTGCCAGAGCCAATCGGCGTACTGCACCACCAGCGGGCGGTCCAGGCCGTAGGCCTTGCGCACCGCGTCGATGTCCGCCTGGCGCGCGCCTTCGCCGGCGAGCGCCAGCGCCGCATCGCCCGACAGGTGCAACAACAGGAACGCCAGGATCGAGACCGTCAGTGCCACCAGCACGGCCAGGCCCAGGCGTCTGAGCGTATAAGCCAACATATCCATCCACCTCTTGCATCCAGGTTCGGCGGCCCGGCGCCGCGCGCGCCGGGCCCCACGTGCTTACTTCCAGCTCATGTCCCAGAAGCGGATCAGCTCGTCGGAGTAGGGCTTGAGCTGCAGGTCCTTGTTGGCCACGTAGTAGGCCGGCAGGGTCCAGAGGGGCACCGCGTAGGCCTTGTCGGCGATGATGCCGAGCGCCTGCTTGTAGGCGGCCGCGCGCGCGGTCGGGTCGATGGTCTCGTCGCCCTTGTCGAGCAGGGTCTTGACCTGCTGGTCGCGGGTGATGTCGTCGTTGCCGAAGCCGAAGTACACCGGCGTGGAGGCGGACACGTCGTTCACCAGATTGGAGGCCCAGGTCTGGTGCGTGAGCGCGGCCTTGCCGCCACGGATCATGTCGCGCATCGCGGCGTACTGCAGGAAGCTCAGGCGCGGGCGGATGCCCACCGCCTGCAGGTAGTTGATGATGGCCTCGGTCTGGTTGCGTTCGCGGTAGGCCACCAGGTCGATGTCGAGACCGTTGGCGTAGCCGGCCTCGGCGAGCAGCTTCTTGGCCAGCGCCGGGTCGTACTTGTAGGCATGCACGTCCTGCGTGCAGGCCACCTGCGACGGCGTGCAGACCGCGTTGAGGATCGACCCGCCTTCGCCCACGATGTTCTTCAGGATGGCCTGGCGGTCGATGGCGTGGTTGATGGCGCGGCGCACGCGCTCGTCCTTGAGCGCCGGCTGCGGGGTGTTGTCGAGGATGTTCATCTGCATGAACACGATGCGCATGGTCTCGCCGTTGATGACCTGCAGCGTGGGCACGCTCTTGAGCTGTTCGGCCTGGTCCTTGGGCACGCTCATGATCAGGTCTTCGCCGCCCGAGATCACCTCGGCCATCTGCGTCTGGCGATCGGGGATGAAGCGGATCACCACCTTGCCGACCTTGGGCTGGGCCTTGGGCGAATCCTTGAAGTACTCGGTGTTCTTCTCGAGCGTGATGGACTTGCCGGGCTGGTAGTCGACGACCTTGTACGGGCCGCTGCCCACCGGCTTGGCGTTCATGCCCTGCGGGCCCACCTCCTGGTAGTACTTGGCCGGGTGGATCGCCACGGTGGTGGAGAGATATTCCTTGGCCGCGGGGAAGGGCTTCTTGGTGGTGAGCCGCACGTGATACTTGTCGATCTTCTCGACCTTGTCGATCCACGCCACGTTCTGCTGCGTGACCGCCTTGTTCTTCGGGTCGGCGACGAAGTTCAGCGTGTACACCACCGAGTCGGCGTCGAACTCCTCGCCGTTGTGGAATTTCACGCCCTGGCGCAGCTCGAACTCGAGCGTCTTGTCGTCGACCTGCTTCCAGCTCTTGGCCAGCTGGCCCTTGTACTCGTTGCTGACCGGATCGCGGTAGAGCAGGGTGTCCCACACGTTCGCCGCGATGATGACGCCGATGCGCACGTTGTTGTAGTAAGGGTCCACGCTTTCCGGCGCCTGGTCGTAGGCCATGCGCACGGTGTCGTCTTTCTTGGCCGCATGCGCGGCCGGCAGGGCGCCGGCCAGGCCCAGCGCCAGCGCGCAGGCGGTCAGCCGCAGCCGCGCGGCGCGGCCGGTGAAAGTGAAGGCGGGCGAGAGTGCCATGTTCTGATTCCCCATGATCCTGCCTCTGGACGAGGCCTGTGTGGTTGGACGAGATGCTGCCGGGTGCTGCGTGGAACTGCACTGCTGATATCTGTCGTCTCCGTGGCCGGCGTGGGCGCCGGTCCGCTGGATTGGGTACTGCGGGGCGGCTCAGCCGCTGGCGGGCGGCACGATGCCGTGGCTGGCGAGCGCGCGCAGCGCGGCATCGCACTTGCGTTGCAGGTGGCCGCGCATGATGGCGGCGAGCCGCTCGCCGTCGCGCAGCGCCAGCGCCTCGGCCATGTCGATGTGCTCGCGCATGGCCTGGTCCCACTTGGCCGGATCCTCGTTGGACGCGAAGCGCAGGTGCTGGATGCGCGCGTTCTGGGCGTCGTAGAGCTGGTTGAGCAGGCCGTTGTGCGCGGCCTTGCTCAGGCACGCGTGGATCTCGTGGTTCAGGCGGTAGTAGGTGGGCAGGTCGCGCCGCGCGTGGCTCGCCATCATCTCGTAGGTGAGGGCGCGGATCTCGGCGATCTCGGCGTCGGTGGCGCGCTCGCAGGCCAGCCGGCTCGACATCGCTTCGAGCCCGCCGATCACCTCGAAGGCCTCGCGGATGCGCTGCTCGGACAGCGCCACCACCTGCGCGCCACGATTGGGTTCGAGCTCGATCAGGCCCTCGGCCGCCAGCAGGCGGAACGCCTCGCGCAGCGGCGTGCGCGACACGCCGAACTGCTCGCACAGATCGCGTTCGTTGAGCCGCGCGCCGGGCGGGAACTGGCCCTGCACGATGCGCTCGCGCAGCGCCTGCGCCACGCTGGCGGGCAGCGTGCTGCCCGCGCTGCGGCGGCCGGGGGCGGCGGCGGCGGGATCGGCAAGGGCTGAGGGCGGCTCACTGCGCATTGGTATACCAATTCCAGCGGTGGGGAGCGGCCACTATAGTCCCGTGGACCGGCTTTGCATCATGCGTGAATACCCTGCATTCCCAGCGCGAAAACAAAGGCGTAGAGTGCTTGCGGACGATGTCCCGTCCGGCTCGGGCCTGCCTGCGCTCCTTGCGGAGTGCGGGCGGTTTGCCGCCTGCCGGTTGCTGCCGTGCTGTTGGTATACCAATTTAACGAGAGGCCACGCATGCTCGCCCTGAATCGCCATCCCTCCGGTCGCCATTTCCTGCAGATCCCCGGACCCACCAATGTGCCGGACCGCGTGCTGCGCGCGATCGACCAGCCCACCATCGATCATCGCGGGCCCGAGTTCGGCGAGCTGGGCCGCGAGGTGCTGGCCGGCATGCGCGAGGTGTTCCAGACCCGCGGCCCGGTCATCATCTATCCGGCGTCCGGCACCGGTGCGTGGGAGGCCGCGCTGGTGAACACGCTGTCCCCGGGCGACCACGTGCTGATGGCCGAGACCGGCCACTTCGCCACGCTGTGGCGCCGCCTGGCCGAGCGCCTGGGCCTGCGCGTGACCTTCCTGCCGGGCGACTGGCGCCACGGCGTGGACGCGGCCGAGATCGCCGCCGCGCTGCGCGCCGACCGTGCGCACGACATCGCCGCGGTCTGCGTGGTCCACAACGAGACCTCCACCGGCGTCACGAGCGACATTCCGGCCGTGCGCGCCGCGCTCGACGACGCCGGCCATCCCGCGCTGCTGCTGGTCGATACGATCTCCTCGCTCGGCTCGATCGACTACCGCCACGAGGCCTGGGGCGTGGACGTGAGCGTGTCGGGCTCGCAGAAGGGCTTGATGCTGCCGCCCGGCCTGTCATTCAACGCGATCAGCGAACGCGCGCTGGCGCGCGCCGAGCAGGCGCGGCTGCCGCGCGCCTACTGGGACTGGCGCGACATGCTGGCGGTCAACGACAAGGGCTACTTCCCCTACACGCCCGCCACCAATCTGCTCTACGGCCTGCACGAGGCCATCGCGATGCTGCGCGCCGAGGGCCTGCCGGAGGTCTTCGCGCGCCATCGCCGCCATGCCGAGGCCACGCGTGCCGCGGTCGAGGCCTGGGGCCTGGAGGTGCTGTGCCTGGATCCCAATGGCTACAGCCCGGCGCTCACGGCCGTGCTGATGCCCGAAGGCCATGGCGCCGATCCGCTGCGCAAGCTCATCCTGGACCGCTTCGACATGTCGCTGGGGCAGGGGCTGGGCAAGCTCAGCAACCGGATTTTCCGCATCGGCCATCTCGGCCACTTCAATGACCTGACGCTGTGCGGCACGCTGGCCGGCGTCGAAATGGGGCTGGCCGCCGCGGGCGTGCCGCACCGGCCCGGCGGGATCGCCGCGGCCATGGCGCGGCTGGCCGTCGCCGAGCCGCCGGCCCGTTGAGTCCGCAACTTTCTTCTTCAAAGGAAACCGCATGAACGACGCACTGATGCAGGAGGCGATCCAGTTCGCCGAGGCGCACGAATCCACCTGGGACCGCAGCGTCAAGGGCAACTGGGGCGTGCACGTGAACGATCCGCCGCCCTACAACCGCCTCTACGGCCCGGTGCACGACCGCGGCCCCAACAGTGGCGTGATTCTGCTCGACGGCAAGACGGTGGCGAGCTGGGGCGAGCCCGACCGCGCCGACCTGACGTTCAGCGTGGCCAAGATGTACCTGGCGCTGCTGGCCGGCGTGGCCCACGACCGTGGCCTGCTGCCCGACGTGAACGAGCGCATCGGCAGCCGCCTCGCGGGCATCGGCTTCGACGAAGGCCAGAATGCCGAGATCACGTGGCGGCAGCTGCTGCAGCAGACCAGCGAATGGGAGGGCGAGCGCTTCGGCCTGCCCGACCAGGTGGACCGCTACCGCGCCGTGACCTTCGGTGTGCCGCCCGACGGCAAGAAGGGCGACGCGCGGCCGCTGCAGAAGCCCGGCACCTACTGGGAATACAACGATGTGCGCATCAACCAGCTCTCGTTCGCGCTGCTGAACCTGTTCCGCCGACCGCTGCCGGAGGTGTTCCGCGAGGCGATCACGCGGCCGGTGGGCGCCAGCGAAGACTGGCAGTGGGTCGGGTACGACACCTCGTGGGTCGAGATCGACGGCAAGCGCATGCAGTCGGTGCCCGGCGGCACCCACTGGGGCGGCGGCATGTCGATCAGCGCGCGCGACCAGGCGCTGATCGGCCAGATGCTGCTCGACGAGGGCCGCGCCAACGGCAAGCAGGTGCTGTCGCGCGAGTGGATCGCCGCCATGCGCACGCCGGTCGACATCGCGCCGTACTACGGCTATCTGATCTGGCTCAACCACGAGCGCAAGATGTTCCCGAGCCTGCCGGCATCGAGCTTCTTCGGCGTGGGCGCCGGCAGTTCGTTCACCTGGGTGGCGCCCGAGCAACGCATGGTGGCGATCGTGCGCTGGCTCGACTCGGCCCATGCGGACGCGCTGTTCGGCCGTATCCTGAAGGCGGTGCAGGCGGGCGCCTGAGCCCGGCGGCAACCTCTCGCGGCCCGGCCGCGCGCGCGTTATAGTGGCCTGGAGGCGGGCCGTCCGGCGGCCTGCCTCCGACTCATCCGGAAACGTTGCGCGCGCAGCCGCCAGGCCGGCGCGCCGGGAGCGCATCATGCATGAATCCCGCGACACGGCGGCCCCCGCGGCCCCCGCCCACAACGCCTACGAACTGATCGGCTCGCGCGGCTGCGGTTCGGCCATCGTCGAGGCCGCGCTGCGGCTGGCCGGCGTGCCTTACACCCTCACCGACATTCCCTATCTCAAGCCCGGCCCGGGGCGCGACCGCCTGCTGCGGCTGAACGCCAGCGGACAGGTGCCGACGATGGTGCTGCCCGATGGCAGCATCATGACCGAAAGCGCGGCCATGATCCTGCACCTGCACGACGTGGCGCCGCAGGCGGCCCTGGTGCCGCCGCCCGGCACGGCCGCGCGGTCCCGCTTCTGGAACCTGCTGGAGCGGCTGGTCGGCTCGGTCTATCCGACCTTCACCTATGGCGACGATCCGGCCAAATGGGTCGGCCCCGGCGCGGCCGCCGACCTGTTGCGGGTCAAGGTGCACGACCGGCGCGCGCTGCTGTGGCAGGAGATCGAACGCCAGGCCGGCGCCCCGCATGTGCTGGGCACGTATTTTTCCGCGCTCGACCTGTACGTGGCGGTGATGACGCGCTGGCGGCCGGGCCCGGCGTGGTTCCGCTCGGCCTGCCCGCAGCTCTACGCGGCGGCCGAGGTGGCGGCGCTCGAGCCGCATCTGGCGGCCGTGCTCGACCGCCACTTCGATCCGCCGCTGGAGTAGCGGCGGGCGCGCTCAGGCGCGCTTGCGCCGGCGCCGGGCGCCGCCGGTCTCGCGCAGTGCGATGTAGAGGCCGCTGCCGGCGATGAAGAGCGCGCCCACGTAGGCCTGCACGTCGGGGCGCTCGTTCCAGACGATCCAGCCCAGCAGCGTGGCCCAGATCAGGCCGGTGTAGTCGAACGGCGCGACCACCGAGGCCGGGCCGATGCGAAAGCCCTGGGTGATGAGCGTCAGACCCAGCGTCGAAAACAAGGCCACGCCCGCGAAGTAGGGCAGGTGCTCGGCGGCCGGCGCGGTCCAGAACCAGGGCACCACCACGGCGCTGCACAGCAGCTGGCCGGCCACGATGTAGAACATGGTGGTGAGCATGCTCTCGCCGCGGCCGATCGCGCGCGCGGTGATCATCATCACGGCGTAGAGGAAGGCGGTGATGAGCGGCCACAGCGCCTCGACCTGGAAGCTGCCCGAGCCCGGGCGCACGATCACCAGCACCCCGGCGAACCCCGCGGCCACGGCCAGCCAGCGCGCGCCGTCGACCTTTTCCTTGAGCAGCAGCACCGACAGCGCGGTCACGAACAGCGGCGCGGCAAAGGCGATGGCGGTGTTCTCGGCCAGCGGCAGATGCGTGAGGCCGATGTAGAAACAGCTCGCCGACACGATGTTGATGGCGCCGCGCAGCAGGTGGATCAGCGGATACTGCGTGCGCAGGCTGCGGCGCCCGCCCAGCGTGGCCACCACCGCCAGCACCACGGGCAGCGCGATCAGCGCGCGCATGAAGAGGATCTGGATCGGGCTGTAGTGTTCGCCCAGCCACTTGGCCTGGGCGTCCGAGAGCGTGAGACAGAAGATGCCGCCCACCACGCAGAGTATGCCGGCAAGCGGAGTGGAGGTGCGAACTGCGGAGTCCATGGTCACCGAACACAGAAAGAGAACCGCGCGCCGTCGCCGGGCGCGCCATCGGCAGGAAGCGGCGCGTGCGCCGCGCGGGGGCTACAGGCCTTGCGCGGGACCGCGCCAGGCCGCCCAGCCCACCAGGGCCCAGGCCGCGAGAAAGGCGGTGCCGCCGATCGGCGTGATGATGCCGAGGATGCGGGTGCCGGTGAGCGCCAGCGCGTAGAGGCTGCCGGAGAACAGCACGATGCCGGCGAACATGAGCCAGCCCGCGATGGCGAGCTGCGGCGAGGCGAAGCGCGCACCCATCAGCGCGATGGCGAACAGGCCGAGCGCGTGGATCAGGTGGTATTGCACGCCGGTCTGCCAGACCGCCAGCATGTCGGTGCCGAGCGTCTGCTTGAGCCCATGCGCACCGAAGGCCCCCGCGCCCACCGCCACGATCATGTTCAGGGCGGCCAGGATGATGAGGGTACGGTCGGTCATGGATACTCCGGTTGCGAAGCAGGCGTCGGGTGTGCTGCGAAGCGCCTATGATAGCGTGCGAATCCGGGTTTGCCCTGAGTCCGCGTCATGGGCGGCCGCGCTGCGGCGCCGCCGGCATGCCGCGGTGGTGCCGCGCCGGAACTTCGTTTACGATCCGCGCCTCGGGCCGCGTTCCGCCGGCCCATCGGGCCCGCGCCGCCGATATGAGCTTTTCCCTGACCACCCCGCGGCTGTTGCTGCGCCCCTGGCGAGATGCCGATCTGCCGGCCTTCGCCGAGCTCAACGCCGATCCGCGCGTGATGGCATTCTTTCCCGGGACGCTGGACCGCGCCGGCAGCGACGCGCTGGCCGCCCGCATCCGCGCCAACCTGGCGCAGGAAGGCTTCGGCCTGTGGGCGGTGGAGGTGCGCGGCGGTGCCCCCTTCATCGGCTTCGTCGGCTTGTCCCGGCCGCGCTTCGATGCGCCGTTCACGCCCTGCGTCGAGGTGGGCTGGCGCCTGGCCCAGCCGTTCTGGGGCCTGGGTTTCGCCACCGAGGCGGCGCGTGCCGCGCTCGAGCACGGGTTCGACAGCGTGGGCCTGGCCGAGATCGTGGCCTTCACCACGGCGGCCAACCGGCGTTCGCGCGCGGTGATGGCGCGCCTGGGCATGCGCCACGATGCGCGCGAGGACTTCCTGCATCCGCAACTGGCCCCGCGGCATCCGCTCGCGCCGCACGTGCTCTACCGGCTGCGCGCCGCCGACTTGTCCTTGCCGGCCGCACGGGAATAGGCGTCGCGGCCCGCGGCTGGGGCACAATGCGCAGATGTCCCGCATGTGGCGGGGCGCCTCTCCGGGTTCGTCATGTCCTTTTCGTATCGCCGCCAGTTCCTGCGCGCGGCCGCCGCCCTGGCCGCCGCCGCGATGATTCCCGCCGTCCAGGCCGCCGAGCCCGCCAAGGCCGCCAGGCCGCTGACGATCGGCGTGATCCCCAGCGTGGCGAACGAGGCCACCGAGATCGCCATCGCCCAGGCGCGCAAGCAGGGCCTGGAGGTGAAGCTGGTGGAGTTCAACGACTGGGTGCTGCCCAACATCGCGGTGGCCGATGGGTCGATCGACGCGAACTTCTTCCAGCACGCGCCGTTTCTCGAGCTGTTCAACCAGCGCCGCGGCACCTCGCTCACGCCCATCGCCTATGGTTATTCCACCACCATCGGCCTGTTCAGCAAGAAGCTGAAGAAGGGCGACACGATCCCCCAGAATGCCACCATCGCGGTGCCGAACGACCCGGTGAACACCGGCCGTGCGCTGCTGCTGTTGCAGCGTATCGGGCTGATCGAGCTCAAGCCCGGCGTGGGTCACCAGGCCCGCATCGACGACATCACGGCGAATCCGCGCAACATCAAGCTGGTGCAAATCGAGGGCTCGCAATCGGCCCGCACCTTCGATGACGTGACCGCCTCGGTGACCTACACCACCTTCGCCAAGCACGCCGGCATCGACGAGAAAGACGGCCTGGCCTTCGACAACAAGGATCCGGAGGCGGTGCGCCGCTACGCGATCCGCTGGGTCACCACGCCCGCCAAGGCACAGGACCCGCGCCTGCTGCAGTTCATCCAGATCTACCAGCAGTCGCCCGAGGTGAAGGCCACGCTGCGCCGGCTCTACGGCGAGCTGATCGACTTCCCCTGGTAAGCGCGGCCCGGCGCGCTCAGCGCGCCGCGCCCATCGGGCCCATCAGCCGCAGCACGCCGGCATCGATCGCCGCGCACGACAACAGGCCGAGCATGGCCAGGTTGCGGTCGACCTCGTCGCGCAGCAGCCGGATGGCGTGCGCCACGCCGGCCTCGCCCGCCACGGCCGCGGCGTAGTTCATCGGCCGGCCCACGAACACGTAGCGGGCGCCCAGCGCCAGCGCCTTCAGCACGTCGGCGCCGCGGCGGATGCCGCTGTCCATCATCACCACCATGCCGCCGGCGGCCTCGGCCACGTCGGGCAGCACGCGCAGCGGCGACACGGTGCCGTCGAGCTGGCGGCCGCCGTGGTTCGACACGATGATGCCGTCCACGCCGTGCTGCCGTGCCAGCGCGGCGTCGGCGGGGCTCATGATGCCCTTGATGACCAGCTCGCCCTTCCAGGCGCGGCGGATGCGCGCCACGTGCGCCCAGTTGAGATGGTCGCGCGCGCTGAAGTCGCGCAGCACGTTGGCCGACAGGATCGGCGCGCCGCGCGTGGCGAACGAGTTCTCGAAGTGCGGCATGCCGTGGCGGGCGAGCGTGCGCAGAAAGGTGCCGGCCAGCCAGGCGGGATGGGTCAGGCCGTCCCAGGCCAGCCGCAGGCTGGGCTTGAGCGGGGTGGAGAAGCCGGTGCGCACGTTGTTTTCGCGGTTGGCCGACACGGGGATGTCCACCGTCAGTACCAGCGTGCGGTAGCCGGCCCGCGCCACGCGCTCGATCAGCGCGTCGATGCGCGCCGGGTCGCCGGGCAGGTAGGCCTGGAACCAGGCGCCGGGTGCGGCCTCGTGTACGGCCTCGAGCGGGATCAGCGACGAGCCGCTCATGATGGCGCCGATGCCGGCCGCCTGCGCGGCACGCGCCAGCACGATGTCGCCGCGATAGGCCGACAGGGCGCTGATGCCCATCGGCGCGATGCCGAACGGCGTGGCGTAGCGCCGGCCGAACAGCTCCACCGACTGGTCGCGGCGCGACACGTCGACCAGCACGCGCGGCACGAAGCCGAGCTCGGCGAACGCGGCGCGGTTGTCGTCGCGGCTGTGATTGTTTTCGGCGGCGCCGGCCACGTAGCCGTAGATCGGGCGGGGCAGGCGACGGCGTGCGGCGGCCTCGAAATCGTCCAGGCTCAGGATGCCGCGCAGGACGCGCGGAAGGCGGGTGGCGGCGGGCGCCGGCGAGGGCGCCGGCACGGGCGTCGGCGCGGGTGCGGCCGCGGGAGTGGGCAGGCTGGACATCGGAAGGCTCCGCAGAGTCGGAAAGTCGAGAGGCGGAACGGCCCCCCGGCAGTCCCGCATCCACACTCTACCCGCGCGGCAATGTCCAGAGAAAGCGAATAAAGTTGAAAACGCTTATTCGCTTTTGTGCGTGATGTTCAGACCACGTCGAGATGCGAGGGGAAATCGTTGGCGGGCAGGGCCAGCGTCTCGCCCATGCGGATCGGGCCGCGCACCGACGGCGTGTCGAGCCAGCGGACCTGCTTCGGGCCGAACAGCACGATGACCGTCGAACCCAGCAGGAAGCGCCCCATCTCGGCGCCTTTCTCGAGGTGGATCGGCGCCCGGGCGGGGGCGTCGTAGCGCACCGCGCGGACCTGGCGCTTGTGCGGCGTGACCAGGCCGGCCCAGACGGTTTCGACCGACGCCACGATCATGGCGCCGACCAGCACCAGGGCCATCGGCCCGTGCTCGGTGTCGAACACACAGACGACCCGTTCGTTGCGGGCGAACAGCGAGGGCACGTGGCCCGCGGTCAACGGATTGACCGAGAACAGGCGCCCCGGCACGTGGATCATCTCGCGCAGCGTGCCGGCGACCGGCATGTGCACGCGGTGATAGTCGCGCGGCGACAGGTAGATGGTGGCGAACTCGCCGCCCATGAACGGCGCGGCCCGTTCGCTGTCTCCGCCGAGCAGGTCGGTCAGGCCGTAGCTGTGGCCCTTGGCCTGGAAGATGCGGCCGTGCTCGATCGGGCCGAGCTGGCTGATCGCGCCGTCGGCGGGCGAGAGCACCGCGCCCGGGGTGTCGTCGAGCGGACGCGCGTCCGGCTTGAGGGCCCGGGTGAAGAATTCGTTGAACGAGCCGTAGGCCAGCGGATCCTCGACCAGCGCCTCGCTCATGTCGACCTGGTAGCGCCGCACGAAGCGCGAGATCATCCAGTTCTTGAGCTCGGGCGAACGGCTGTCGGCCATGCGGCCCATGGCGCGCGATACGAGGTGGTGGGGCGCCGCGTACTGGCTGGCGAGAAAGAGCTGTTCTTTTAGTGTCATAGGTGGCGGGCAGGCGGGGCGCGTGGGCGTGCGCACGGGGCGTGCGGGCGGCGGCGCACCCTCGGATGGGGTCGCAACGCGGGAGTGTAACTGCATATCGGCCCGCGTCGGACCTTCTGATGTAAGCGGGTGTGGGGCGCCCGGCGGCGCCCGCTCAGACCAGCGGATCGGCGGTCGAGGCGGCGGCGGCCTCGCGCGCGGCCAGCGCCTGCGCCAGGCTCTCGACCTGCACGCCGGGCGGCACCTTGGTCATGCGCTCGCGCTGGATGCGCATCACGCTGAAGCGCGCGCTGCGCACGGCGGCGTTCTGCAGCAGCACCGACAGCACGGCGCCCTTGTCCTGGATCCAGGTGGTCTTGCCGCGCAAGAGCTTCAGGGCGGCGTCGGCGGTGCCGAGCTTGTAGCTCATGCCATTGATGTTGGTGCTCGACTTGCCGTCGAACTTGGCCGCGTCGAGTTCGGTGATGGCGGCGGCGTCGAGGTTGCTGACGTCGTGCTCGACGCGGTAGACGAACTTGATCCCGCTGTGCGGGTCTTGCACCACGATGAGTTTGTCGGCGCCGGAGACGTCGGAGAACATGCCGACGACGATCGATTCAACGATCTGGTTGCCGCGCTGCTCCTCGGTATAGAGATGGATCGTGCGGGGGGCGGAGGACGTCTGGAGAGGCATGCAGGAAGCGCTCGTTATCGGATTTATGGCGCTCATTTTAACTGTTGCTGATTATTTCAAGGGCGCCGCAAAAGCCAGGAATAGCGTGCAAAACACCCCTTATTCTCCCGATTTGAGCGGGACGGCCGTCTCGCGGCGGACGGCCGTCCGGCCCCGGCTCAGCGCGCGGCCAGGCTGATCCAGGTGGTCTTCAGGTCGCAGTACTTGTCGAGCGCATGCAGCGATTTGTCGCGGCCGAAGCCCGATTGCTTGACGCCGCCGAAGGGCACGCTGATGTCGCCGTCGGCATAGCAGTTGACCCACACCAGGCCGGCGCGCAGCGCGCGCGAGAGGCGGTGTGCGCGCGACAGGTCGGCGGTCCAGAGCCCGGCGCCCAGGCCGTAGATCGAGTCGTTCGCCAGCGCGATCGCCTCGGCCTCGCTGCCGAAGCGCTGGGCCGCGAGCACCGGGCCGAAGACCTCCTCGCGCACGACCGAGTTGTCCTGCGAAGGGCAGTCCAGAATGGTGGGCTCGATGTAGAAGCCGCCGGTCTCGCCGCGCACGCGCTTGCCGCCCACGCGCAGCGTCGCGCCTTCGCGCTGGCCGGCCTCGATGCGTGCCAGCACGCCCTGCATCTGGCGCTCATCGACCATGGCGCCCATGGCGCTGTCGGGATCGAGCGGGTCGCCCGGCTGCATCGTGGCCGCATGGCTCGCCACGCGCGCCATGAAGTCGTCGTAGATGCTGTCCTGCACATACAGGCGCGAGCCGGCGATGCAGACCTCGCCCTGGTTCGAGAAGATGGCCAGCGCCGCCACCTGGGCCGCGCGGTCCAGGTCGGGGCAGTCCGCGAACACGATGTGCGGCGACTTGCCGCCGCACTCGAGCCAGACCCGCTTCAGGTTCGATTCGCCCGAATAGCGCATGAAGCGCTTGCCGGTGGCGGTCGAGCCCGTGAAGGCGATGCAGTCCACGTCCGGGTGCAGGCCCAGCGCCTGGCCGGCGCTGGCGCCCAGGCCGGGCACGACGTTAAGCACGCCCGCCGGCACGCCGGCCTCGGCCGCCAGCGCGGCCAGCCGCAGGGCAGACAGCGACGATTGCTCGGCGGGCTTGAGGATCACGCTGTTGCCGGCGGCCAGCGCGGGCGCGACCTTCCAGGCCGCCATCATGAGCGGGTAGTTCCAGGGCACGACGGCGGCCACCACGCCCAGCGGCTCGCGCGTGATCGTGGCGAGCACGTCCGGGCCGGTGGGGGCGATCTCGTCGTACTGCTTGTCGATGGCCTCGCCATACCAGGCGTAGCAGCGCGCCGTCTCCGGCACGTCGAACAGCAGCGCGTCGCGGATCGGCTTGCCCATGTCCAGCGTTTCGAGCAGGGCCAGCTCTTCGGTGTGGGCCTCGATCAGGGCGGCCAGGCGCAGCAGCACCTCCTTGCGCGCGCGCGGCGCCTGGTCGCGCCAGACGCCGGACTCGAAGGCGCGCCGCGCGCTGGCGACCGCCGCGTCGACGTCGGCCGCCTCGCAGGCGGCCACGTCGGCGAGAAAGCGCCCGTCGATCGGGCTGTGGGCGGCAAAGGTGGCGCCGGCGGCGGCGGCGCGATAGGCGCCGTCGATGAAGGCGCGGCCCTCGGGCCGCAGCGTCTCGGCGCGGGCGCGCCAGTAATCGGCATCGTGCAGGGTCATGCGGCTTCCTGGTTGGCGCGCGCCACCATGGCGTCGAGCAGCACGTTGCAGCCGGCCTCCAGGTGGGCGGGCTGCGCGTCTTCGATTTCGTTGTGGCTCACGCCGTCCTTGCAGGGCACGAAGATCATGGCCGTGGGCGTGACGCTGGCCATGTAGACCGCGTCGTGGCCGGCGCCGGTCACGATGTCCATCGCCGGCAGCGCGCGCGCGGCCGCGCCGGCGCGCACCTTGTCGACCAGGTCGGGCGCGAACGGCGTGGGCGCGAAGTACTGCACCTGCTGGATCTGCACCTGCACCGCGTGGCGCGCGGCGATCTCGTCGCACAGGGCCAGCAGCCGGTCGTTCATCGCGGCCAGCGTGTCGGCGTCCTGGTGGCGCAGGTCCACCGTGAAGCGCACCTGGCCCGGGATCACGTTGCGCGAACCCGGATGCACGTGCACCTCGCCGACCGTGCCGCGTCCGTGCGGCTGGTTGGCGTTGGCGATCTCCACCACGGCCTGCATCAGGAAGGTGGCCGCATAGAGCGCATCCTGGCGGATGTTCATGGGCGTGGGGCCCGCGTGCATCTCCATGCCGGTGACGGTCACGTCGTACCACCGCACGCCGAGCGAGCCGGTCACCACGCCCACCACCTTGTCCTCGTGCTCGAGGATCGGGCCCTGTTCGATGTGCGCCTCGAAATAGGCGCCCACCGGGCGGCCGCCGACCGGGTCGGTGCCGGCATAGCCGATCGCCGCCAGCTCGTCGGCCACGCGCTTGCCCTGGCCGTCGGTGGCGTCGAGCGCGACCTGCAGCGGAAACTTGTTGGCGAACACGCCCGAGCCCATCATCACGGGCAGGAAGCGCGAGCCTTCCTCGTTGGTCCAGATCGCCACTTCCAGCGGCGCCTCGGTCGTGACGCCATGGTCGTTGAGCGTGCGCATCACTTCCAGTCCGGCCAGCACGCCGTAGCAGCCGTCGAACTTGCCGCCGGTGGGCTGGGTGTCGATGTGGCTGCCGGTCATGACGGGCGGCAGGGCCTCGTTGCGGCCGGCGCGGCGCGCAAAGATGTTGCCGATCCGGTCGACCCGGATCGTGAGGCCCGCGTCGCGCATCCAGCCCGTCACCAGGTCGCGGCCCTGGCCGTCGAGCGCGGTCAGCGCGAGCCGGCAGTTGCCGCCCTTGGGCGTGGCGCCGATCCGGGCGAGGTCCATCAGGGATTGCCAGAGTCGCTGGCCGTCGATCGATATCGTGCTCATCATGGTCTCGGTTCAGTGGCCCTGGGCGGCGATGCGGGCCTGGGCGTCGGCGCGGATGCCGGCCAGGGTCTGGCCCGGCGCGATGCCGTCGGCGTCGTAGCGGATCTCCAGCAGGGCCGGCAGGTTCTCGCGCTGCGCGAAGGCGAGCGCGCGCTCGAAGGCCGGGCCGAAGTCGGCGGTGCGTTCCACCGCCTCGCCGTGGCCGCCGTAGCTCTTGATGAGCTGGGTGAAGTCCGGATTCTGGAACGTCAGGGCGATCGTGCGCGCCGGGAACTCGCGCTCCTGGTGGGCGCGGATGGTGCCCCACATGCCGTTGTTGAACACCAGCACGACGATGCCGAGCCGGTATTGCAGCGCCACGCCCAGCTCCTGCAGGTTCATCTGGAAGCAGCCGTCGCCCGCGTAGCAGACCGCGGCGCGGTCGGGGTGTTCGAGCTTGGCCGAGATGGCGGCCGGCAAGCCGTAGCCCATCGAGCCCACGGTCGGCGCGAGGCTGGTGCCCAGGCCGGCGAAGCGGCGGTAGCGGTGCGGATAGAGCGCGTAGTTGCCGGCGCCCACGGTGACGCAGGCGTTCTCCGGCAGGTGCGCATCGACGTACGAGGCGGCCTCGTCCAGGCACATCGGGCCGGGCGAGGGCAGCGGGCGCAGCGTCTCTTCGTACTCACGCCGCGCTTCGGCCACGGCGGCGCCGCGCGGGGCGGCATGGCCCGGCTTGAGCTGCGCGGCGGCCGCGGCGAAGCTCGCCACGTCGGCCACGATGCCCTGGGTCGGCGCGAACACGCGGCCCAGCTCGTTGGCGTCGGGATAGACATGGATCAGCTGCTGGCGCGGCCGCGGGCTTTCGATCAGCGTGTAGCCCTCGGTGGTCGCCTCGCCCATGCGCGTGCCCACCGCCAGCACCAGGTCGGCGGCCAGGATGCGCTCGCGCAGGGCGGGGGCCATGGCCCAGCCCACGTGGCCGGCGGCGTTGGGATGGCGCTGGTCGAAGCATTCCAGGCGGCGCCATGCGGTGCCCACCGGCAGTTCGAAGCGCTTGGCGAAGCCGGCGATCTGGTCGACCGCGGTCGGGGTCCAGCCGCTGCCGCCCAGCAGCAGGAACGGCCGTTCGGCCTGGTCCAGCAGGCCCACCATGCGGGCCAGGTCGCCGGCGCCGGGATGGCTGTGGCTGCGCTGGTAGCGCGGCAGGTCGGCCACGGTGGCGCGGCCCCACAGCGTGTCTTCGGGCAGCGCCAGCACCACCGGACCCGGCCGGCCGCTGGTCGCCACGGCGAAGGCGCGCGCGATGAATTCGGGTATGCGGTCGGTGCGGTCGATCTGCGCCACCCACTTGGCCATCTGGCCGAACATGCGGCGGTAATCGACTTCCTGGAACGCCTCGCGCTCGATGAAGTCGTTGCCGACCTGGCCGACGAACAGAATCATCGGCGTGGAGTCCTGGAAGGCCGTGTGCACGCCGATGCTGGCGTTGGTGGCGCCCGGGCCGCGCGTGACGAAGCAGATGCCGGGCTCGCCGGTCAGCTTGCCATAGGCCTCGGCCATGTAGGCCGCGCCGCTTTCCTGGCGGCACACGATGGGCTCGATGGCGCCGGCGTGCTCGTTGAGCGCGTCGATGCAGGGCAGGTAGCTTTCGCCCGGAATCATGAAGATGCGGCGCGCGCCGTGTATGCGCAGCTGCTGCATCAGGATCTGACCGCCGTTGCGTTCGGTCAGGTGCGGGGTGGCGGTCATGCGGCGTCTCCCTTGGGGGTGCGGGCCGCGCTGTCGGCGGCCCATTGTTCGAATGCGGCGTGGCGCGCCAGCAGGCGCCGCGCGGTGTTGTAGACGGGCGGATCGACGCGCTCGCCGGCACTCTGGCCGGCGCGCTGCGCCTCGAAGCGGCTCACGCGATCGGCGGCCTCGGCGACTTCGGCGGCGGCCGGCGTGAAGACCTCGTGGATCAGCGGCAACTGCTCGGCGAAGGTCGCGCACTTGGACTTCAGGCCCAGGCGGCGCGCCCAGCGCAGGTCGGCGCGCAGGGCGTCCGGATCGCGGAAATTGAACGGACAGTCGATCGGCACGCAGCCGGCGGCGATGCAGTCCACCAGGAAGCGGGCGCGCACGGCGTGCAGCTCGATGCCGTCGGGCGCGCGCTCGGCGCCCAGGTTGGCGCTCAGGTCTTCGGCGGCCAGCAGGCAGGCGGCCACGCGCGGGCTGGCCGTGAGGATGTCGAGCGCGCGCACCACGCCGAGCGCGGACTCCAGCGTGGGCACGATCTCGGTGCTGCCGGCGGGCAGGCCGAGCGCGGCCTCGTGCGCGCCTATGGCGCGATCGAGCGCGGCGATCTGCTCGGCGTGCTCGACGTGCGGCAGGAACACCGCGTCGGGCGCGCCGGGCATCACGCCGGCCAGGTCGTCGAGGCCGCAGTCCTCGAGCTTGTTGATGCGGGTGGCGGCAACCACGCCCTGGGCGCGGCATTCGTCGAACAGCGCGGCGATGCGCACGCGCGCAGCGGGCCGGTCGGCGGGGGCGGTGAACTCTTCCAGGTCGGCCACCAGGGCGTCGGCGCCGGCGGCCAGGGCCGCGCGCTGCGCGGCGGCGTCCAGGCCGGGCACGAACATCCAGCTGCGACGCAGCGAAACGGGGCGGCGGGGGCTCATTGCACGTGCCTCGGCAGGAACAGCACCAGTTCGGGCACGAAGGTCAGCAGCAGCATCACGGCGGTCATGGCCAGCATCATCCACGACAGCGGACGCAGGGTCTGCATCATGTTGATGCCGCCGATCTTGCACGCGGCCATCAGGTCGACCCCCACGGGCGGCGTGTTGGCGCCGATCGCCATGTTGATCGACAGCAGGATGCCGAAGTGCACCGGATCGATGTTGTAGTGGGCCAGCACCGGCATTACGACGGGCGCCACGATGATGATGACCGGAATCGCTTCCATGAAGGTGCCGAGCAGCAGCAGCACCACGGTCAGCACCAGCAGCACGGTGGTCTTGCTGTCGGTCCAGTTCATCAGCAGGCCCGACAGCGCCTGCGGCACCTGTTCGGCCACCAGCACCCAGGCGAACAGCCCGGACGCGCCGATGATGAGCAGGATCGAGGCGCTGCCCTCGCCGGTGGACTTCAGGTTTTCCCAGATCGCGCGCAGGCTCAGCGTGCGATACCAGAAGAAGCCGATCAGCAGCGCGTAGACGATGGCGCTCGAGGCCGCCTCGGTGGCGGTGAAGATGCCGAAGCGGATGCCGCCGATGATGAGCACCGGCACCATCAGCGCGGGCAGCGCGTCGATGAAGGCGGCGCGCAGCTCGCCCCACGAGAAGGGTTGGCCGCCCGACCAGCCGTGCTTGCGGGATTGCCAGATCGCCACGCCGATCAGCGACAGGCCGAGCAGGATGCCGGGGATGATGCCGGCCAGGAACAGCTTGCCCACCGAGGTGTCGGTGATGGTGCCGTACACGATCAGCACGATGCTGGGCGGGATGATGGTGGAGGTGGCGCCGGCGCTGCCGACCAGGGCGCACGAGAAGCCCTTGTCGTAGCCGGCGCGCGCCATGGCGGGCAGCAGCAGGCTGCCGATCGCGACCACGTCGGCCACGCCCGAGCCCGACAGGGCGCCGAACAGCAGGCAGGCCAGCACCGCGACCACGGCCAGGCCGCCCTTGATGTCGCCGACCAGCGCGGCGCACAGGCGCACGATGCGCTGGGTCAGGCCCGCGCCGTTCATCAGCTGGGCGGCGAGAATGAAGAGGGGAATGGCCAGCAGCGTGAAGCTGTCCAGCCCCACGACGTATTGCTGGGCCGCCACCATGAGCGGAGCGGCGTCATAGATCGCGAGGTAGGCCAGGCACGAGAGCACCAGCCCGAAGGCGATGGGCATGTCGATCAGCACGGTGATCGCAAACACGCCCATCAGGAAGAGGGCACCGGAAGACATCGATTAATCCTTTGCGGCGGTCGGCGCGAACAGTTGCGCCAGGTGCACGACGGCCGTGACGGCGCAGGCGAACGGCAGGGCCAGGTAGACGGTGCCGGCCGACACGTCGAGCGCGGGCAGGGTCTGGTCCATGGTGAGCTCGGCGAGCTGCCAGCCGGCATAGCCCAGCGCAAGCAGGCCCACGATGATGAGCACGTGGTTGAGGCGTTCGAAGAAGGCCAGCACGCGCTCGTTGCGCACGATGAAGGGCAGCAGGCCGGCCATGAGGTGGGAGCGCTCGAAGCTGCAGACCACGCCGCCGATGAAGGCTGACCACACCAGCACGAGGCGCGGCAGCTCCTCGGCCCAGTGCGGCGTGGTGTGCGTGACGAAGCGCGCGAACACGACGTAGGTGATCAGGATCGCCAGCAAGGCCACCGCCACGGCGGCGAAGGCCTTGCTGATGCCCGACAGGATGACGGACAGTCGGGCAAGCATCATTTGGCCTCGCGGTACTTCTGCACCAGGGCCATCAGGTCGGCGCCGTAGACGGGCTCGTAGGTCTTCCAGACCGGGGCCACGGCGGCGGCGAACGCGGCCTTGTCGACCTCGTTGACCTGCATGCCCTTGGCCTTGAGCTGCTCGATGTACTGCTGGTCGCCTTCGCTGATCATCTTGCGTTGCGCGTCGCGCCACTTGTCGGCGGCGGCCTGCACGATCTTGCGGTCATCGGCGGAGATCTTGTTCCAGACCGGCTTGGAGACGATCAGGTTGGCGGGACCCCAGACGTGGCCGGTGAGCGAGAGATACTTCTGCACTTCGAAGAACGACGAGGTGTAGATGATCGACAGCGGATTCTCCTGCGCGTCGAACACCTTCTGCTGCAGGGCCGAGTAGAGCTCGCCGAAGGCCAGCGGGGCGGGGTTCGCGCCCAGCGCCGTGAAGGTGTCCAGGCGCATCTTGTCCGGCGTCACGCGGGTCTTCAGGCCGGCCAGGTCGGCCGGCTTGCTGACCGGGCCGCGGTTGTTGGTCACGTGGCGAAAGCCGTTTTCCCACCACGACACCAGCACCAGGTTCTTCTTGTCGGCCAGCTTGGCCAGGGCCTGGCCCAGTTCGCCGTCATAGGCCTTGTAGGCCTGCGCCGACGAGGTCCAGGTGTAGGGCAGCTCGACGATGCCGAACTTCGGTTCGATCGGCTGCAGGGAGCCCGAGCCGATGATGGCCGCGCCCTGGCTGCCGATCTGCAGGCCTTCGAGCATGGTCTTCTCGTTGCCGAGCTGGCCGCTCGGGAACAGGATGAAGTTGACGCGGCCGGCGGTCTTTTCCTTGACCTCGGCGGCGAAGCCTTCGGCGGCCTTGTTCCAGCTGTGGCTGGGCGCGAGCACGTGGCCGAGCTTGATGTCGAGCGCGTGGGCGGCGGGCGCCAGCGCGAGCGTGAAGCCGGCGGCGGCCAGCAGGCGGGTGAGGGTGTGGCGAAGCTGCATTTGTTTTCCCCTGGGCAGTGTCGTTTTGCCTGTCGTGCACCGAATCCGTCGGTGCCGCGGCACGCCGGAACCGCGGCGTGAACGGGCCCCGGCCGGTGCGCGAGGCGCCAGCCTGTCAGGGGCGTTGAAAGCGGGAGCCGGCGCGGCCGGCGTCAGGTCAGCGGGTCATCGGATGCCACCGCTGCCGAAGTCCTCGCGCAGCCGCGCCATGATGCCGACCAGGTGGTCGTGCATCGCGTGGCGGGCGCGGATCGGGTCGCGGTCGGTGATGGCCGCGAGAATGCGTTCGTGTTCTTTCTGCGCCTCGCTCCACACGTTGGTGGTCACGAAATGCTCTTCGAGCCGGTGGAATACCGGGCTGGTGGAGGAGAGGTGCCAGATGTGCGAGATCGCCGCGGCCAGCGCGGCATTGCCGCAGGCATTGCCGATGGCGCTGTGAAACGCGCGGTCGTGCTCGGCCGGGCCATCCGTGAGCGACATGGCCTCGTGGGCCGCGCGGATCGCCGCGATCTGCGCCGCAGACGCCTTCTGCGCGGCCAGGGCCGCGCACTCGGGCTCCATCAGCAGCCGCGTTTCGAGCAGATCGAAGGGGCCGATGTCGGTGGACTCGGTGGCGCCGGCCGCGGGCGCGGGAGCGGCAGCGGCGGCGTACTGGCCGTCGGCGCGCGGCGCGCACACGAACACGCCGGTGCCCACCCGCACTTCCACATAGCCTTCGATTTCCAGCGCGATCAGCGCTTCGCGCACCGAGGCGCGGCTCACCTGCAACTGCTCGGCCAGCTCGCGTTCGGCCGGCAGCCTGCCGCCCGCCGGGAAGTCGCCTGCCCGGATACGCCCCGCGATCTGATCCGCGATGATGCGGTAGAGGCGGGTGGAGGCAACTGCCTGGAAAGCGGCCATGCGACGATTCCTGTGATGGTGTCTGGTGGTTCAGTGGTCAGGCCACTGACGCGAAATATACCTAAGCCCTCTGGCGGAGGGAACCGCCCGGCGGTCGTAAAATCGGTTTTTCAGGGAAAACCACTAGCGATTTGGTGCAGTGGCCTGACCACTGAACGGGTTTGCGCTTCCCCTGCGTGCGGCGAGATCCTCGTCCGGCCGCCTTGCCGGACGCGGGCCGCGCGACCGGGCGGTCGGCCGGGCGCGACGCGACGGAGGGATCGGTGCGGCAACGCGCAGGGCGGTCGGCCGCGCGCGTTGCGGCCGGTCGGTCGGTGCGGGGAAGGGTGCGCGCGCAACGATTCCGGGGGGCGGACAGCGCGGCGCTGCCGCCGCCCGCGCCGCGCGGCGACGCCTCTCGTGCCGACCCGTCGGTCGTTATTCGATGTTGTCGCGTCGCGCGCATCGCGTGTCGACAATCGACGGGAAGGCCGCGGCGCGGGAAGCTCGTTCGCGCGTTTTTCTTTTCGAATGCAAGCGATCCGATGATTAAACAGACTCGCTCCGATGCGATTAGGGACAAAACCGGTATAGTCCATGGCGCGGCCTCTCGGCCGCAAACCCGCCTCATTCTTATATAAGCCCACGCACGCTGCGCCCGACGCGCGGCCGAGCGTGTCGTTCCATTGCCCCGGAAACCCGATCCCATGCCGAAAGCATCGCAAGCAGCCAGCCGCTACATCTTCCCCAGGACGCTGCTGGCCGGCTTCGTCACGGCGGCGCTCGCCACCCTCGTCATCCTGTTCGTGAACGTGCGCTCGGCCGACACCCGCGTGCAGGCGGTGGAGGCCATCGACCGCACCACCGAGACGCTGCGCCAGCTCAGCCTGTTCAACTCGGCGCTGAAGGACGCGGAGCTCGGACAGCGCGGCTACCTGCTGACCGGCGACCTGGCCTACCTGCAGCCCTATCTGCGCGCGCTGCCGCTGATCGAGCAGCGCCTGGCCCAGGTCAAGGAGGTGGTGTACACGGATTCGACCCAGCGCCGCATCGTCAACGATATCGAGGGCATCACCAAACAGAAGCTGGCCGAGCTGGCCAGGACGATCGAGCTGAGCCGGGCCGGCGACACCGAAGGCGCGCTGGCGCTGGTGCGCACCGACACCGGCAAGGACGCGATGGACCGCCTGCGCGACCTGGTGGCCGATCTCTACACGCGCCAGATGGAGGCGCTGACGGACCGCCGCGAGGCCTGGGCCGACGCCGCCGCGCTGTCCGCCTATTACTCCTGGGGCGGCTCGATCCTGCTGCTGATCCTGATCCTGACCTCCGCCGGCATGACCATGCGCGAGTACCGCAACAAGGCGCGCCAGTCGTGGGTCAGTGCCGGTCTGTCGGGCCTGAGCATGAAGCTGCAGGGCGATCACCGGGTCGAGGAGATCGGCCAGCGCACGCTCGACTACCTGGCCGATTATCTGCGCGCCGACGTGGGCGCGGGCTATGTGCTCGACCGCGCCAGCGGCGACCTGGAGCTGTTCGGCGGCTTTGCCCTGCCGCGCGAGCGCCTGGCGCAGAAGATCCAGTCGGGCGAGGGCCTGGCCGGGCAGGCCGCCACGTCGCGCAAGCTGATGCACCTGCGCAATGTGCCCGCCGGCCACCTGGAGGTGACGTCGAGCACCGGCCGCTCCAATCCCGCCGAGCTGCTGCTGGCGCCGGCCATGCAGCACGGACGCGTGTATGCGGTGCTGGAGCTGGGCTTCAACCATGCCGTCGGCGAGGCCGAGCGCGCGCTGCTCGAAGGCGCGTCCGAGACGCTGGCCGTGGCGATCCGGGCCGGCCTGGACCGCAGCCGCCTGGAGGCGCTGCTGGAAGAAACCCAGCGCCAGTCGGAAGAGCTGCAGACCCAGCAGGAAGAGCTGCGCGTGAGCAACGAGGAGCTGGAGCAGCAGAGCCGCATCCTGCAGGAGTCGCAGGCGCGCATGGAGCTGCAGCAGACCGAGCTCGAGCAGACCAACGCCAATCTGGAATCGCAGACCGACCAGCTCGAGCGCCAGCGCGAGCAGCTGCTGCGGGTGCAGGACGCGCTCACCGAGAAGGCGCGCGAACTGGCGCAGGCGAGCCACTACAAGAGCGAGTTCCTGGCCAACATGAGCCACGAGCTGCGCACGCCGCTGAATTCGACGCTGATCCTGGCCAAGCTGCTGTCGGACAACCGGCCCGGCAATCTCAGCGAAGAGCAGGTCAAGTACGCCCAGACGATCCACGCGGCCGGCACCGACCTGCTGGTGCTGATCAATGACATTCTCGACCTGGCCAAGATCGAGGCGGGCCAGGCCACGGTGAGCGTCGAGGAGGTCTCGATCGCCCAGACGCTGCAGTCGCTGCTGGAGCCGCTGCGCCCGATCGCCGAGGAAAAGGGGCTGACGCTGGACCTCGAGGTCGACGCCGGCGTGCCGGCCGTCATGCACACCGATCCGCAGCGCCTGGGCCAGGTGCTGAAGAACCTGCTGTCGAACGCGCTCAAGTTCACCGAGCGCGGCAGCGTCGCGCTGCGCGTGGCCCGCACGCCGCAGGGCCAGCTGGCCTTTGCCGTGCAGGACACCGGCATCGGCATCGCGGCCGACCAGCAGCAATTGATTTTCGACGCCTTCCGCCAGGCCGACGGCAGCACCCACCGCAAGTACGGTGGCACGGGCCTGGGCCTGTCGATCTCGCGCGACCTCGCCGCGCTGCTGGGCGGCACGATCACCGTGGCGAGCACGCCGGGCGAGGGCAGCGTGTTCACGCTGGTCGTGCCGGTGCGCCTGGAGTCGTCGCCGGAACACGCGTCGCAGGTGGCCCGCAAGGCCGCCGCCGCCTTCCGGCCGGACATCCCGGCCATGGCCGTGCCGGCGATCCCGGCGGTGGTGCCCGCCACCCCGGCGCCGAGCGCGCCCCAGCCGGCGGAGAGCGGCCGCAGCATCCTGGTGGTCGAGGACGACGAGCGCTTCGCCGCCATCCTGAACGACCTGGCGCGCGAAATGGGCTTCGTCTGCCACGTCGCCAACACCGCGGCCGACGGCCTGGCGCTGGCGGCGCAGCGCCGGCCCAACGCCATCGTGCTCGACATCAACCTGCCCGACTTCTCCGGCCTGGGCGTGCTCGACCAGCTCAAGCGCAATCCGCACACCCGCCACATCCCGGTGCACGTGGTGTCGGTGGCCGACTATTCGCAGGAGGCCATGGGCCGCGGCGCCATCGGCTACGCGCTCAAGCCGGTCAAGCGCGAGGAGCTGGTGCACGCGTTCCAGCGCCTCGAGGCCAAGTTCACGCAGAACGTGCGCCGTGTGCTGGTGGTCGAGGACGACGACCGCCAGCGCGAGAGCGTGCGCCAGCTGCTGGCGCGCAACGACGTCGAGATCGTGCCGGCCGCGACGGCCTCGCAGGCGCTCGAGCTGCTGCGCGAAACCACCTTCGACTGCGTGGTGATGGACCTGAACCTGCCCGACATGAGCGGCTACGAGCTGCTGCAGCAGATGACCGAGCAGGACAGCGTGTCGTTCCCGCCCGTGATCGTGTACACCGGCCGCGCGCTGTCGCTCGACGAGGAGCAGCAGCTGCGCCGCTTCTCCAAGTCCATCATCATCAAGGACGCGCGTTCGCCCGAACGCCTGCTCGACGAGGTCACGCTGTTCCTGCACCAGGTGGAGGCCGAGCTGCCGCCCGAGCAGCGCAAGATGCTGGAGCTGGCGCGCAGCCGCGAGACCGCGCTGGAAGGCCGCACGGTGCTGGTCGTGGAAGACGACGTGCGCAACGTGTTCGCGCTGTCGAGCATCCTGGAGCCGACCGGGCTGCAGGTCGAGATCGCGCGCAACGGTCGCGAGGCGCTCGACGCGCTGGCGCGCGCCGGCACCGGCGACAAGCCCGCCGTCGACCTGGTGCTGATGGACATCATGATGCCGGAAATGGACGGCTACACCGCCATGCGCGAGATCCGCAACCGCCCCGAGTGGCGCCGCCTGCCCATCATCGCGCTGACCGCCAAGGCCATGAAGGACGACCAGGAAAAGTGCATCGCCGCGGGCGCCAATGACTACATCGCCAAACCGCTGGACGTGGAGCGCCTGCTCTCGCTGGTGCGGGTCTGGATGCCCAAGTAAGGCGCCCTGAACGCGTTTTTCGAGCCGAACATGCCAGATCAGCCCAAGGTGCGTACCGCCGACATCGAACAGCGACTGCTGATCGATGCCATCTACCACCGCTATCACTACGATTTCCGGGGCTACGCGCAGGCGTCGCTCAAGCGGCGCCTGCAGAGCGCGCTGCTGCAGTTCGAGTGCAAGACCCTGTCGCAGTTGCAGGACCGCGTGCTGCACGAGCCGGCGGTGTTCACCGGCCTGCTGCAGTTCCTGACGGTGCAGGTGAGCGACATGTTCCGCGATCCCACGTATTTCGCGGCGCTGCGCCGCGAGGTCGTGCCCATCCTGCGCACCTATCCCTCGATCAAGATCTGGGTGGCCGGGTGCAGCAACGGGGAGGAGGTCTATTCGCTGGCGATCCTGCTGCGCGAGGAGGGCCTGCTCGAGCGTGCGCTGATCTACGCCACCGACATCAATCCGCACGCGCTGCGCGCGGCCGAGCAGGGCATCTTCGACCTCGACCGGGTGGCGGCCTTCACCGACAACCACACCCGCTCCGGCGGCCGCAGCTCGCTGTCGGATTACTACACGGCCCGCTACGGCCGGGTGGTGTTCGACAAGGCCCTGCGAGACCACATGGTGTTCTCCGATCACAGCCTCGCGACCGACAGCGTGTTCGCCGAGGTGCACCTGATCTCCTGCCGCAACGTGCTGATCTATTTCGAGCGCAAGCTGCAGGATCGCGCGCTGGGCCTGTTCCGCGACGCGCTGGTGCATCGCGGCTTCCTGGGCCTGGGGTCGAAGGAATCGCTGCGTTTCTCGGCGCAGGCCGACAACTTCGACGACCTGGTGCTCGAAGACCGCATCTACCGCAAGAAGGCCGGCCTGTGAGCGAGCCCGTCCACCTCGGCCCATCCGCGCGCGCCCCTGGCGGGCCGTGGGATGCGATCGTCGTGGGCGGATCGTCCGGCGCCATCGACGCGCTGACCACGCTGGTGCCCAGGCTGCCGGCCGGCCTGCGCGCGGCGGTGGTCGTCGTGCTGCACCTGCCGCGCGACCGGCGCAGCCTGCTGGTGGACATTTTCCGCGAGCGCTGCGCGTTGCCGGTGCTGGAGGCGCAGGACCAGATGCAGATCCTGGGCGGCCACGTCTACTTCGCGCCGCCCGACTACCACCTGCTGATCGACGCGGGCCCGCGGCTCGCCCTGTCGGTGGACGCGCCGCTGCATTTCTCGCGGCCGTCGATCGACGTGCTGTTCGAGTCGGCCGCCGACGCCTACGACGAGCGCCTGCTCGGCGTGCTGCTGTCGGGCGCGAACGAAGACGGCGCGGCCGGGCTCGAGGCCATCCATGCCGCGGGCGGCTGCACCGTCGTCCAGGCGCCCGCGAGCGCCGCCATGCCCGCCATGCCCGAAGCCGCGCTCGCGCGGGTCCGGGCCCACCACGTGCTGACGCCCGACGACATCGCCGCGCTGCTCGCCCGCTTTCACGCGCAGCGCCTGCTGTAAACCCCTAGAACGACACCATGATCCTCACGCCCGCCCCAGCCCCAGACGACCGCATCAAGTGCCTGCTCGTCGACGACGTACCGGAAAACCTGGTCGCCCTGGAAGCGCTGCTCGAGAGCGACCGGGTCGAGGTGCTCAAGGCCCAGTCCGGCTCCGAAGCGCTGGAGCTGCTGCTGCACCACGGCGACGTGGCGCTGGCCCTGCTGGACGTGCAGATGCCGGAGATGAACGGCTTCGAGCTGGCCGAGCTGATCCGTGGCAGCGAACGTACGCGCCACATTCCGCTTATTTTCATGACGGCCGGCTCGCGCGAGCACAACTGGCAGTTCCGCGGCTACGAAAGCGGCGCGGTGGATTTTCTGTACAAGCCGATCGACCCGTACATGCTGAGCACGAAGGCGAACGTGTTCTTCGAGCTGCACGAACGCAAGCGGGCCCTGGCACAGCAGCTGCGCGAGCGCACTGAAGCGCTGCGCGTGAACGAGATGTTCATGGCGGTGTTGAGCCATGACCTGCGCACGCCGCTGCAGTCGATCACGATCGCGGCCACGCTGCTGCAGCGCCAGACCGACGGCGCGCGCGTCGCCAGCATCGCCGATCGCATGCTGCGCAGCAGTGAGCGCATGGCGCGCATGATCGAAGACCTGCTCGACGTCACCCGCATCCGCCAGGCCGGCGGCCTGACGCTCGCGCCAACGCGGCTGAGCATGGAGACGCTGCTGCAACGCACGCTGGACGAAGTGCAGACGGGCTTTCCCGACCGCCGCATCGAAACCGAGCTGCGCGGCAATCTGCTGGGAACCTGGGACGGCGAGCGGCTGTGCCAGGTGCTGGCCAACCTGGTGGGCAACGCCGTGCATCATGGCAGCGCCGGGCTGCCGGTGCGGGTCGAGGTCGACGGCACCGCGTCGGATCGCATCGTGATCGTCGTGAGCAACGGCGGCACCATCCCGCCCGAGTTGCTGCCGCACCTGTTCAATCCGTTTCGCGGCGGCGAACGCCGGCCGGGCGAACACAAGGGCCTGGGGCTGGGTCTCTTCATCGCGCAGCAGATCGTGCTTACGCACGGCGGCTGCATCGAGGCGGGCTCGCGCGAGGGCATCACGCGCTTTCGCGTGGAACTGCCGCGCGAAGTGCCCGCGGTGGGGCTCAAGACGGTACTGTGAGGGGTGTGCCCCGCGGCCGGGCCGGCGCGGCGCAGGGCCGGGCGGGCGGCCTCGGGGCTGCCGCCAGCGCGGCGGCGTCGGGTCGGGCACGCAGGGCGGCGCACCGGCCGCCTCGCTGCCCGCGGGCCGTCAGTCTTTCACGCGGCGCGCGCGCAGCGGCTCGGTCTGGCCCGATTGCGCGGCCACCACCTGATAGAAGAACGTCAGGCTGTCCTCGGCGCCGTTCTCCAGCTCCTTGAAGGCCTTGGCGATGGGGTTGTACCAGCCGCCGCTCGGCAGCTGTACCACCAGCGGGATGTTGCCCGAGGGGTCGAACGCGCCGATGGGCGACTGGTCGGCGTGGTGCCAGCGGCCATGCAGATGGCGCACCATCACTTCGCCGGCATAGCAGCCAAACAGGAACACCGTGTTGCCCACGGCCGACGCGGCGTTGCCGGCGGCGTGGAAGTCCTGGATCAGGCGGTCGATCACCTGCAGCGAGGCGGGGCTGTAGTCCAGCGTCACGTCCTCGATGTTCTTGACCACGTTCACGACCACCGCGGCCAGGTCGGGCGCGTGTTCGGGAGTGGGGGGGTAGGGCAGTTTGCGTTCCATGCCAGGCCTGAAATCCGGGTGCCGCAAGGCGGCGGTCAATGAAGGCGGCGTCCGTGAGGGCGTCGCGCTGCGCACGGTAACACATCCGGCCGCGCGGCCCGGCCTCAGCGCCGCCGCGTGAGGGCCTCGTGCAACACGACCGCATTGTTGTGTTCGGTGTCGCGCGCGCCATAGACCAGCGTGAGCGGCCCGCTGCCCGCCTCGGCCAGCAGCGCGTCGAGCGCGGCGCGCCGCTCGGGCTCGGCCAGCTCGGCCAGATAGGCGCGGCGGAACTCGCCCCAGCGTTCGGCGTCGTGATGGAAGGCGCGGCGCAGGTCGGCGCTCGGCGCCACCTCCTTGTGCCAGACCGCCTTCAGGGCGTCCTTGGTGACGCCACGCGGCCAGAGTGCGTCCACCAGCGCGCGATAGCCGTCCTCCGGCACGGGCGCCTCATAGGCGCGCTTGAGCCGGACGGCGATGGCGCGGGGGGAGGCTTGGGCAACGGCGTGCGCAGAGGCGGGTGCAACGGCGGGCGTGGTGGCGGGTGCGGTCATGGTGATTCCGGTATGGCGTGACGGCGATTCAGCGAGGCCGCGCCGCCGCGGGCAGCGCCAGCCCGCACGCGACGCGGCCGATGGTCCGTAGCGTACCCCAACCGAGCGGCGCCTCCCAGGTTCGGTCTGGTGCCAGGGGGGAGGGTAGCCCGCAGCGGTCCGCACGGCAGCGGGCGGACAACGTGGCATCCGCTGACGGACTGCCGGGGCGGACCGAGTCATCGGTGAGTGACCGGGGTTCCACGAAATTCGAGCAGACGCCGCGTGTTCTCCAGCTCTTTTTGCAGCAATTCGGCGTCGGGCAGCACCGTCCGGTAGTTGGCTGCCATCACTTTGGTCGGCAGCCCATCCAGCGCATACCGCGCCAGGGCATGGCCCTTGTCGGCGCACAGGATCAGGCCGACCGGAGGATTTTCATCCGGGTAGGCCCAATGCGCCTTGGCACAGTTGCAGTACATGTGCATCTGCCCCACATCGGCATGCGTCAGGCTGCCAAGTTTCAGGTCGACGATGACCAGGCAGTGCAGCTTGCGATGGAAGAACAGGAGATCCACCCGATACCAGGTCTGGTCGATGCGCAAGCGCCTTTGCCGCCCGACGAACGTGAAGCCTTCCCCCAGCTCCAGCAGGAAGTCTTCCAGCCGCTGGATCAGGGCTGCTTCGAGTTCGGATTCGGAATACTCGTCTTTGAGGTCAAGGAATTCCAGCACATAAGGATCCTTGATCGCATCATTCGGCGTGACGGCATCCTCGGGTCTGGCCACCGAGCCCCTGACCCGCATTGTCGCTTTGTCCTTGGACAAGGCCGTGCGCTCGTAGAACTGGCTGCCAATTTGCCGGTCGAGTTGGCGCACGCTCCAACCCCCGCACATTGCCTCGGCTTCATAGAACCGGCGGGCCCGGTCATCCTTGACCGACAAGAGCCGGACATACGCCGACCACGGCAAGGTGAAGATCCGGGCCAGTTCGGCGAGCTCAAGTTTCCCAGACGCTGCGTGGGAGTTCTGTGCGACCGGTCCTTCTCCGAATTTCCGAGACAGTGTCTCGGAAATTTGAGCCAAGGGATACGTGGCGAAGAAGCGCCGCATGTGTTCCAGGTTGTCGGGGCTGAACCCGCGCCCGAAGCGCGCCGTCAGGTCTGCCGACAAGCGCGCCATCAGCTGTTCACCGTAGCCGGCCCGCCGTCGGCCTTGCTGCTCGGCCTCGACGATCCTGCGGCCGATCTCCCAATAGCTGGCCGTCATCAGCGCATTGACGCTGCGCGCCGCCGCCAGGCGTGCCGCGTCCAGCAATTCCACGATGCCGCCGTGGATGCCCGCGTAGCCGGCCGGTAGGGCGGGGGGCCTGCGCGTTGCCACAGGCGTCTTTCTGGTCATGCGGGTGGTCCTTCCATGAGCGGGCGTGTCGTCGACACGGACATCATGCATGAACGCCGCCCGGGTCTCGAGACCTGCGATCTTCCTGCGCCAGCCGGGCAGGCCTGCGCCGGGCCGCCACGCAGGCGGCGGCCGCGTGGAGCAAAAAAAAGGCGCGCCACCGGGCGCGCCATGAGCACCACTGCTTGCGATCAGTGCGCGAGCATCATCGCGAAATAGCCGAACACCGTGAGCAGGACGCCGGAGACGGCGTAGCCCACCGGGAATCCCAGCCACGGCACGCTGGAGCCCACTTCCTTGGCCGCCTCGCGCGCGGGGCCCGAGTGGCTGCGCGCGCCCGCGGTGGCGCCCATCAGCAGCGCCGGGTTGATCTTCATGATGTGAAAGCCGATGGCCCACACGATGATGGGCGGGATGGTGGAGGCCAGGAAGCCCACGGCGAAGATCTTGAGCGCAATGACGCCGGTCAGCTGCGTGAGCAGCTCGGCGCCGGCGTTGATGCCGACGATGGCGACGAAGCCGATCAGGCCCAGGTCCTCGAGGATGTTGCGCGCCGCGTTGGGCGTGTTGCCGAAGAAGCGCAGCCGCGACGAGATCGACGAGACGATGATGCCCGACAGCAGCAGCCCGCCGGCATTGCCCAGGCCCACCATGGCGCCGAAGGCCGGCACCTCGATCAGGCCGATCAGAAAGCCCAGGATCATGCCGGCCGACAGCGTGAGCAGGTCGGTGGCCGAGCTGTGGCGCGCGATCACGCCGAACATCTTGCCGGCCTTTTCCACCGCCGGCTTCAGGCCGTTGACGAACAGCACGTCGCGCTTGTGCAGCGTGGTCTCCAGGCCGATCGGCAGCGGCACGCCGCCGCGTTCGATGCGCTGGAGCTGGATCTGGCCGGCGAGCGGGCTGCCGCGGAAGGTCTTGAGCGGCTTGTTGGTGATGTCCTTGTTGGTGACCAGGATCTCGGCCTGGTCCAGCGGGATGTTCAGCGCGCGCGCGTCCGGCACCTCGGGGCCGACCACGCCCATGTTGGCCGTCATGAACTCGAGCCGGCCGCCCAGCGCGATCACGTCGTCGGCCTGCAGCACCAGGTTCTCGTCCGCGCCCAGCAGCGCATCGCCGCGCTCCACGTTGACGACCTGGTATTCGGGGAAGCGCTCGCGGAACTGCTTGATGGTCTTGCCCGCGGTCTCCGGATTGAGCACGCGGTAGGCGCGCACGTCGAACGGATGGAAGGCGGTGAGGCCGGCGTCGTCGACGTTGGGCACGCCATGCGACTTCTCGAACTCGATGGCCGACTTGCGCGCGTCCACGCCCCAGATGCGCGGCAGGTACTTGCACAGCAGCACGATCCCCACGGTGCCCCAGATGTAGGTGATGCCATAGGAGAGCGCGATCATGGCATCGACCTGTTCGCGCGTCATGCCGCCCTGCAGGGCCAGCGCGCCCGAGGTGATGGCCTGTTCCGCCGAGCCGATGGCGGCCGACATGGTCTGCGACCCGGCCAGGATGCCGCCGGCGGCGCCCTGCGGCAGGCCGAAGAAGCCCACGCCCCACACCACCAGCCCCAGGCCCAGGACCGGCGCGATCACGGCCAGGATGGCGTAGTTGATCGAGTCTTTATTGAGCGCGTTGAGAAACGAGGGTCCGACGCGCAGGCCCACGCCATACATGAAGAGGTAGTACAGCAGCGACTTGGCGAAGTCGTCGAGATGGAACTTCACGCCATAGGTGGAGCCGAAGGTGGCCAGCAGGCAGCCCACGATGATGGCCGCGGCCACCGAGCCCAAGCCGTAGCCCTTGATCTGGAACTTGCCGACCCAGACGGACAGCCCGATGGTCAGGAACAGCAGGATGTAGGGGTTGTTCCCCAGGAATTGCATGAACGCGGTCATGGACGCTCCCTGTTCGGTGCGATGCGACGCGGCTGCGCCGCCGCCGGGGCGGCGCAGCCATGCGGCCGGCGGCAGCGATGCCGCCGCCGGCCGCGGCCCGGAACCCTCAGCACTTGGCCGGCGATACCTTGAGCTCGTCGTGGTGGCCGTGCAGCTCGGGCGGCGTCGCGCTGCCGCCGTGCTGCTCCAGGTACTGGCATGCCTTGATGATGTCGTTGGCCAGCATCATCGCCACGTTGTGGTTGATGTGCGGGCGCACCACCACGCGCAGGCTGCGCACCTCCTCGGCGTCGGGCGGCATGCTGTAGGCCGAGATGACCCAGCCGCGCTCGCGCACCTTGTTGGACACGTCGAACTCGTTGAACTTCTTGTACTTGTCGTGCAGCGTCACGGCCACCACGGGAATGCGCTGGGTGTCGTTCATGATGGTGAAGTAACCGCTGTCGACCAGCTTCTGCCGCAGCGCCACCGCGTTCTCGAGCGTGCGTTGCATCACGCGCTTGAAGCCATCGAACCCCAGCCGCAGGAACTGGTAGTACTGCACCGCCACCTGGAACGAGTTGCGGCTGAAATTCAGCGTCGCGGTGGGCATCTCGCCGCCCAGGTAGTTCACATAGAACACCAGGTCTTCGTTGAAGATCTTGCGCTCGCGGAAGATCACCCAGCCCAGGCCCGGCGGCGTGAGGCCGTACTTGTGGCCGGACGCGTTGATCGACTGCACGCGCGGCAGGCGGAAGTCCCACTTGTAGTCGGGGTAGAGGAACGGGTTGACGAAGCCGCCGGAGGCGCCGTCGATGTGCATCGGCACGGAGATGCCCGTGCGCTTTTCATAGGCGTCGAGCCAGTCGTGGATGCCCTGGATGTCGTCGTCCTCGCCGGTGAAGGTCTGGCCGGCGATCGCGACCACCGCGATGGTGTTCTCGTCGACGTACTGGTCCAGGTCCTCTGCGGTGAGCGTGTACTGGCCGGGCTTGAGCGGCACGATGCGCGGCTCCACGTCGAAGTAGCGCAGGAATTTCTTCCACACGATCTGCACGTTGCCGCCCGTCACCATGTTGGGCTTGGAGCCGTCCTTGCCCGCTTTCTCGCGCGCCTGGCGCCAGTTCCACTTGTGCGCGAGCCCCGCCAGCATGCACGCCTCGGACGAGCCGACCGTGGCGGTGCCGTAGGGCTCGGCGTCGCTGGGCCCGTTCCAGAGCTGATGCAGCCACCGCACCATGCGCTGCTCCATCGCGAACAGCTGCGGGTACATGTCGTGGTCGATGTAGTTCTTGAACATGTTTGCGTGCGCAACCGCTTTCGCCTCCGGTTCGGCGAAGGTCGTCACGAACGACGACATGTTCAGGTTGGGGTTGGTGTCGGTCCACTCATCGCTCAGGACCAGCGCCTGCGCGGCGCGTGCGGTCATGCCTTCCTTGGGGAATTCATTCTCGGGCACGCAGAAATTGAATTGGTCGTACGGGGTCAGGACTTCGGGTTGCTTGCTCATGCTCGCTTCTCCGGGGGACACGCTTGCGACGAAACGGAGCGCACGCCGCTGCGCGAGGGCTCCGCCACCAAGCGCGTGCCGCGCCGGAATCGACGCGCGCACGCGGCCTGCCAGGCACCTTGCCTGGCGCTTAACGCAAACAGCAGAAAGAATCGAAGGACGGGGCTTGCAAGGGCACGGCGCACAGGGCGTGGCCGCAAGAGACAGTGCAGAAGGAAGTGCAGGCCATCGGGGTGCTCACATAAAAACCAGCGGATTTATGCAAAACCGTTGCGCCAAGCTCGGGCAGCGGGTCCGGCCAAACTGACTTGCCATGCTGACGTGATCGGCCGGGCGGCGAGCGTGCCCGGCGGGGTGCGCGAAACGCAGCGACCCAGTTGCGGAATCATGCACGATGTTCACATATTCGACAATAGTCGCTTGAGATGTAATGGGTGCACGAACGCCGCATCGTGCGTACGGCGTGCGCTCCGCCGTTTTGACGACTTTCAGGTCGTTATAAAAGCGGGCCGGGCCGCGCGCGGCCCGACCTGCGCATTCGGCGTTCAGCGGGCGGGGGCCGCCGCAGGGCCGGGGTCCGCCTCATCGCGCGCACCCGCGCCGGCGGGCGGCGCCGGCCGCGCCTCGGCGAACGCCGGGGTGGCGTCGGTCATGGGCTGGGCGCCGGGGGGCGGCGCATCCGACAGCGGGCTGCCGCTGTGCGCGGGCGCGCTGCCGCCCTCGGCATCGGCCGGGATCGGCATGGCGTGCAGGCCCGCGTGCGGCGCGGCGGCCAGCGCGAGATAGCTGACGCCGTGCGTCACCTGCGGCGGCTGCGGGCCGGTGTGAAAGGCCTGCGCCGCGTCGAGCACCATCCGGTCGGCCAGGGTCATCCGGTCGTTCATGCGCAGGTACTGGATCCACGAACCGATCACGAACACCTCGCGCCACAGCCGCGGCTGCTCCAGGTCGCGGAACAGCTGCCACTGGTCGGCGCCATTGCGCAGGCGCATCAGGCGCAGCGGCCGCATCGCATCCACGAAGGGGCTCACGCGCTCCGGGTCGACCTGATACTCGATGGTGAGCAGCACCGCGCCGTGGCGCGGATCGAAGTCGGTGGGGGCGTTCGGCCGCGTCACGGGAAAGGCGGTGAGGTTGCGGCTGTCCACGTGGTCCGGCAGGCGCGAGCGGTACAGCAGCAGCACCGTGACGAGCAGCGTCACGCCGGCCGCGCCCATCGCGCCGCGCGCGCCCATGGTGCCGGCGAAATGGCCCCAGGCGAAGGAGCCCAGCGCCAGGCCGCCGAAGATCGCGGTCTGGTAGAGCGCCAGCGCGCGCGCCTTGACCCAGTCCGGCACCAGGAGCTGGACGGTGGTGTTGTAGGTGGCGAGCACCGCGATCCAGCAGGCGCCGCACAGCAGCAGCGCCACGAACACCAGCGGCAGCGCCTCGGTGAGGCCGAGCAGCATCAGGCACAGCGCGAACAGCAGCGCCGCGCCGCTGATCAACCGGCTCACGCCCACCCGGCGCTGCACGCGGCCGATCAGCACGCTGCCCGTGATGGCGCCGATCCCCAGCGCGCCGAGCATGTAGCCGTAGAGCGAGGCGCTGCCGGAGGGGTGGCCGTGCGCGAGCAGGGGCAGCAGGGCCCACAGCGCGCTGGCCGACAGGCCGAACACGAAGGAGCGCAGCATCACCAGCCGGGTCACGGTGGAGTACTCGGTGAAGCGCAGCGCGGCCTTGACGCCCTCCAGGATGCGCTCGGGCGGCAGCGTGCGGCGCGGCAGCTCGCGGCGCCAGCGCCAGATGGCCCAGATCAGGGCGGCATAGCAGACGCAGTTGAACAGGAACACCCAGGGCGCGCCGAGCGCACCCAGCATCACGCCGCCGAGCGCCGGGCCGAGCGCGCGCGCCACGTTGAAGTTCACGCTGTTGAGCAGCACGGCGCGGCCGACGAAGGCCTTGGGCACCTGTTCGCCCACCGCCGCCTGCCAGGCCGGCGTGACCAGCGCGCTGCCGATCGACACGATCAACGTGGCGACGATCAGCGTCACCGGGTGCAGCTGGCCCATGAAAGCCATGGTCGTGATGGTGAGCCCGATGAGCAGCTCCACGCTCATGCCCACCAGCATGATCTTGCGCCGGTCGTAATTGTCGGCCAGCACCCCGGTCATGATCGAGAGCAGCACCAGCGGCAGCGCCGCGGCCACCTGGATCATCGCCACCAGCACGGCACTGCTGTCGGGCGCATCGGTCACGACCCAGGCCGAGGCCACCGATTGCGCCCACACGCCGAAGTTGGCGAACAGGTTGGCGATCCAGATCATCCGGAACGCGGCATAGCGGAACGGGCCCAGCACGCCCGCGCGGTCGGGGCTGGCCGCGTCGTCGCTGGCGGCCCGGGCGCTGGCGGCCTCGTCCGGATCGGCGTCGGCGGGCGCCGCGTCGCGCGGCAGGTCGGTCGGGGAGGAGGGTGCTTGCAGCATGGAATCCGGGGAGCGACGGGGGACGCCATCAACCATCTCGCGCCCGGCGCACCCTGTCAAGCCGGCACGGAAACGTGGCGTCGTCTGAATTCTGACTGTGAATTAGGGGCTGTTTGGCGACAGATTGTGCGCGTAGGCCGTAACTTCGACGCAAGTTGCTAGCACGGGCAGGAAGAACTCAGCTAGAATTCAGAAAATTGTAAGAAAGCCGTTTGAAAGCGGATTAAAACCTTTGCCCAGGCGTCTACGACTATATGACCGCGCCCACCACCGAATTCTCCGTGTCCGCCCAGTTGCCCGCCCTGCGGGCCTATGCGCGCACGCTGACGCGCAATATCCATGACGCCGACGACCTGGTGCAGGAGTCGCTGGCGCGCGCCTACGAGCGCCGCCACACCTGGCGCGCCGAGGGCAACGGCAATCCGCGCGCCTGGCTGATGTCGATCCTGCACAACGTGTTCGTGAGCGAATGGCGGCGCGCCCGCACCGCGGCCGAACACGTCGAGGCCTGGAACGGCGACGAGGACGAGGCCGGCTCGGTGGCCGCGCCGCAGGAGCATCACGTGCGCCTGCAGCAGATCCGGCGCGCCTTCGAACAACTGCCGCTGGATCAGCGCGAGGCGCTCCACCTGGTCACGCTCGAAGGGCTGTCCTATCAGGAGGCCGCGCGCGTGCTGGACGTGCCGGTCGGCACCCTGATGTCGCGCCTGGGCCGGGCCCGGGCGGCATTGCGCGAATTCGAGGCCACCGGCCAGACGAGCCGGCGCCTGCGCGTCGTGGGAGGCACGGATGTCTGAGACTTTGCCCATCACCGATCTGGATCTCGACGCCTACGTCGACGATCAGCTCGACCCGCTGCGCCGGATCGAGGTGGAGGAGTTTCTTTCGCACAATCCCGAGCAGGCCATGCGCGTGATGGCAGACCTGCAGGTGCGCGACGCGCTGCGCTGCACGCTGCCGCCGCCGGCCGACACGCCGATGCGCTGCGAGCGCACCGCGCTCGACCTGCAGCAGGGCCTCGACCGGCTCGCCTGGGTCGAGCGGCTGCGCTACATCGCCGTCGCGGCCGTGCTGCTGGCGATCGGCTGGGCCGGCCACATGGCCTACGGCGCCTGGCACCCCGACATGCGCATGGCCGTGGCGCAGAACGTGCCCACCTTCGTCGAGGACGCGCTGATCGCGCACCGCACGGCGCAGATGCGCGCCAGCATGGCGTCGCAGCCGCGCGTCACCCATCTCGACGCCGACGAAATCCTGCGTGCCACGGGCATCCGCCTGCCGGCCCTGCCGCGCGACTGGCGGGTGCGTGACGTGCAGGTGTTCCCCTCGCGCAGCGGCCCGGGGGTGGAAGTGGCGCTCGAGGCCGGCGGCCTCGGCGTGCTCTCCATCTTCGCCGGACGCGCGACCGACGGCGAGGCCGACCAGGCGCCGGTGGTCTCGCGCGTCACCGAGGCCGGGGTGGCCGGCGTTGCCTACTGGCAGCAAGGCCGCTGGGCCTACGCCGTGACCACCGATCAGCCACAAACCGATCTCGCGCAGGTCGCCGGCCAGCTCTCGCTGGCGCTGGTGCAGCCGATGTAGCCAACCCGCCCGCAGCCCCTCGGGGCCGACACGCGCGCCGCCGGCGTGCCGGGTCTCTGTTTCCCTTTTTTCTGTTCACAGGAGTTTCCACGTGCTTGAGTTTTTGCAAACGCTCAGTTGGGCGGCCGTATTCCAGATCATCCTGATCGACATCCTGCTGGGCGGCGACAACGCGGTCGTGATCGCGCTGGCCTGCCGCAACCTCGAACCCAAACAGCGCATGAAGGGCATCCTGTGGGGTACCGCCGGCGCCATCGGCCTGCGCGTCCTGCTGATCGGCTTCGCGCTGACGCTGCTGACGATCCCGTTCCTGAAGGTCGTGGGCGCGCTGCTGCTGCTGTGGGTCGGCGTGAAGCTCCTGATCCCCGAGGGTGATGCGCACAGCAACATCAAGGGCGGCACCTCGGTGCTGGCGGCCGTGAAGACCATCATCGTGGCCGACTTCGTCATGAGCCTGGACAACGTGATCGCCATCGCCGGCGCCGCGCAGGGCGCCGACGAGGCCCATCAGCTGGGCCTGGTGATCTTCGGCCTGGTCGTGAGCGTGCCCATCATCATCTGGGGCAGCACCATCGTGCTCAAGCTGATCGACCGCTTCCCGATGGTCATCACCATCGGCGCCGCGCTGCTGGGCTGGATCGCCGGCGGCATGCTGGTCACCGACGTGGTCATCACCAACCGTTTCGGCGAAGTGCCGGGCATGGTGAAGATCGGCGCCGAAGTGCTGGGCGCGCTGCTGGTGGTGGGCTTGGGCCGCTTCTTCGCCGCCCGCAAGCTGGCGCGTGGCGCGGCCGCCGTGCCGGCTCGCGAAGGCGCGTAATCGCGGCAACGAGGGCCGGCGCGCGGCGGGGTATTGCCCCCCGGCGCGCGCCGGCCCGGTGTCGAAGGACGCGCCCGCCGCGCCTTCGTGCCACGGGTCCGGCAGGATTCGTTGTCCCCGCAACGGCTGGTGCATGGCGCACCGGCCGTTTTTCGTTGGGCGGCGCTAGCGCGGCGCGTCGAGCCAGCGCCCCAGCGCGCGCTCCAGCTCGCGGATGCGCCTGGCCAGGCGCCAGGCACCGCGCGCGGTATCGACGTCGAGGCCGTGCGCGGCGGCGCGGGTCTCGAGCGCGAGCGCGCTTTCGGCCACCGCCTGTGCGCCCACGATGTGGCTGCCGCCCAGGATGCGGTGGGCCAGGTCGGCCACCACGCGCGCGCGGCCGGCGCGATGCGCGGCCAGCAGCTCGGCCAGGTCCTGGGCGTTGGTCTGCACCAGCGCCGCGGCCAGCCGCCGCGCGAAGGCGGGATCGCCCTGGCTCAGGGCGTGGATCTGGTCGGGATCGAAGCAGGCGGGCGCGGGCATGCTGGTCAGACGAGCCGGGTGCGCTGCACGAAGTCGAGCAGTTCCACCAGCGACTGCGCGCCGAGCTTGCGGCACAGGCGGGTCTTGTAGGTGCTGATGGTCTTGTTGCTCAGGAACATGGCGTCGGCGATCTCCTTGTTGCTGCGCCCCACGGCGAGGTGCTTGAGCACGGCCAGCTCGCGGTTGGAGAGCTGCGCGAGCAGCGCCAGGTCGGACTCGGGCGCGCCGCCACGGGTGCGCGCGATCATGCTTTCGGGGAAGTAGCTGTAGCCGTTGATGAGCGCGTGCACCGCGTTGACCACGTCGGCCAGGCCGTCGCGCTTGGACACGAAACCGGCCGCGCCGGCGCCCAGGCTGCGGCGCGCGAACACCTCGGGCGCGTGGGCCGTGAGCACCAGCGTGCGGGGCGGACAGGGCAGGCCGCCCAGCCGCAGCACCACCTCGAGCCCGTCGAGCCGGGGCAGGTCGAGGTCTACGATGGCGATCTCGGGGGAGAGCTGGCGCGCCATGCGCACGCCTTCGATGCCGTTGCCGGCCTCGCCCACCACGGCCAGGCCGTCGCGCTCGAGCAGCATCCGGACGGCGAAGGTGGTGACGGGGTGGTCGTCGATGATCAGGACCGTGTGCATGCGTGGGGGCGACGTGGCGCAACGTGGGCCACGGCCGCAGCGCGGCGGCGCATGGCGTGGGGGGAGGCGGCGGCCGAGCGACGCGCGGCCGCATCCGGGCGCGGCGGCGCGGCGCGGGCGGCGGGCGCGACACTGCGGGAGCGCCAAAACCCGCGCACTTTAACGGGGGCGCGGGCGCGTGGCGAGAATTGTTAGGAAGGGGCTAACAGTCTGGGGAGGGGGCCGAAGGCGCGGGCGCGCCGGGCCGACCCGGCGCGCGCGGGCTCAGGTCCTCAGGTCCAGGCGGCCATCGGGTTGAACAGCCACGACTCGTAGTCGTTGCCGGACATCGGCCGCGCGTACCAGTAGCCCTGGCCCAGCGCGCAGCGCATGTCGAGCAGCGCGTGGCGCTGTTCGGCGGTCTCGATGCCCTCGGCCACCACGTCGATGCCCAGGCTCTCGGCCAGCGACAGGGTGGCGGCGATCACGCTTTCGCTGCGCGAGTCGCCCGGCAGGCGGCGCACGAAGGAGGCGTCGATCTTCAGCTGGTTGAAGGGCAGGTTGCAGAGCCGCTCCATCGAGGAGAAGCCGGTGCCGAAGTCGTCGATGGCCACGGTGCAGCCCAACAGGCGCAGGCGCACCAGCGTCTCGAGCGTGGTGGCCTGGGCGGCCAGCAGTCCGGTCTCGGTGACCTCGATCGTGAGCGCGGTCGCGGGCAGGGCGTGGCGCAGCAGGGCTTCCTCGAGCGTGGGCAGCAGCGTGGTGGAGGCCAGCTGGCTGGTCTCCACGTTGATCGCGAGGCTGGCCGGGCGGCCCTTCATGACGGCGCGCGCGGCCAGGGCCATGGCGGCTTCGCTCAACACCCAGGTGAGCCGGTCGAGCGCGTCGCTCTCCTTCACCTGGTTGAGGAAGACGCCGGGCCCCAGGATGCCGTGCTCGGGATGGTTCCAGCGCGCCAGCACCTCCGCGCCCGCGGGTTGCAGCGTGCGGATGTCGAACTTGGGCTGGAAATAGGGGATGAACTCGCCACGGTCCAGGCCCGTATTGATGTCCTGGGTGGTGGGGCAGAAGACGGGCGCGGCCGGGGTCTGGCCGACCGGGGCGGCGGCGTCCGACTCATAGCGGCGCAGCAGGGTCTCGAGGCGGGTCAGCTTGAGCGGCTTGCCCAGGTCGCCCAGGACCCGGATGCCGAACAGGCTCGCCATGTGCAGGACGGCGGCGGTGAGGTCGCTACTGACGTCGCTGCTGAGAATCACCGACTTCACCAGGCCGCGCTTGCTCGATTCGCGCAGGAAGGCGGTGCCGTCCATGCCGGGCAGCTTGATGTCGCAGATCACGATGTCGACCGGACCGTGCTCGGCCAGGCGCGCCAGCGCCTGTTCGCCTTCGGTCGCCTGCAGGATGCGGGAATGGCCCAGCGTTTCGAGGGCACGCACCATCACCAGCCGCTGAACGGGGTGGTCTTCGAGTACGAGAATGGCGGGCCGGTTCATGATTGGGCGTGGGATGCGAGCCGGTGGCCAGGGTGCGCGCGCAGCCAGACGGACGGCATGCGGGGGCGGGAATAATGATGGCCGGGGTTGCGACTATCCCGGGCAAACCGGCCCGGCGCGTCAATGTCGTGATTTATATCCGGTCGGGCGGGATTTTCCAAGCATACGAAAGCATGTGAGAAAGTCCGGCGGTGCAGCTTGCCCTGACATGGCGGCGGACAACAGGGGCCGGCCATAAGTTGAGCCATATTCAAATTGATCGCGATGGATTTCATGTCGCGGCGTAGGGGCGGGGGCGGCGCTTCAGGCCGGCAGCACGGCCGCCCAGGGGCGGACAGCGGCGACGGGCCGAACGGATAGGCAGCCGGAAACCGCCTGCCGCGCGGGCAGGAAACCGGCCGGGCGGCGCAACGCATACCTTCTCACTACGCTTTCCTCGCAACTACTCATGGCAGAAGGCGGCCGGAATCCGGGCCTTCCGGGTCTACGATCCGCGCCGCAATCTGCCATGCCCATGGCAAAGAGCGCGGCTCGGGCCTCTCAGGGGACACATTGCCGACCTGAAGACGCATGACTGGTTTACGGCCGGCGAAGCCGGTTCTTAAGCCTGTCAGGCGCGGTGGGCGGCTCAGCAATCGCAACGGGACCGGCGGGTCATAACATATCCTTATGAGATTTATCGATCGGCCGGTACGACGTTTTATGGTGAGGGTTTGGCATACTCTCTCTCACCGGTCAGGGCTGCTCCCGTCGGAATATAACGGTGGATGCCACCCCATTAAATGCGTGAATAACGGCCATTTTTACCGGGGTCATTGATTTGATTTTGTTGAATGTGCCCGAATGGAGCACTTTTCAGACCGAATTCTGATTGCCAGACATGCCACAAAACCTCTCTGAAACCATCAGTGCACACCCCGAGCGGCTGCGCGACTTCATCTCAGACCTGTCAGACCTGCTCGGCCGCGAGCGGCACTGGGAGCAGGCCCTGCCTCAGGCAGGCGCCCTGTTGCGCGACCTGGTGCGCCACGACGACTGGCTGCCGCCGGAGTACGCCCAGCCGCAGCCCGACCGCTACGCCCAGTACCTGCTGTACGCGGATCCGGGCGGGCGCTTTTCGGTGGTGAGCTTCGTCTGGGGGCCGGGCCAGTCCACGCCGATACATGACCATACGGTATGGGGCCTGATCGGCATGTTGCGCGGGGCCGAGCTGTCGCAGCGCTATGCGCGTGACGCGTCGGGGCGCTGGCTGCCCGAGGGCGCGCAGGAGCGGCTCGCGCCCGGCCAGGTGGAGGCGGTGTGGCCGCCCACGCACGACGTGCACCGGGTCAGCAACGCCTACGCCGACCAGGCCTCGATCAGCATCCACGTCTATGGCGGCGAGATCGGCAGCATCCGTCGCTCGGTCTACACCGAGGCGGGCGAGGTCAAGCCGTTCATCTCCGGCTACACGCCCGTGCCGCTACCCAATCTGTGGGGCGCGGCCCAGCCCGGGGCCTTCCCGCATCGATCCACGCAGGCCGTGCGCGCCGACCTGATCGCCGGCCGTGAGGTGGCGCTGCTCGACGTGCGTGAAGAGGCGCCGTTCGCCGTGTCGCACCCGCTGTTCGCCGCCAACCTGCCGTGGTCGCAGATCGAATTGCAGGCCTGGCGCCGCATTCCGCGGCGGGACACCCAGATCGTGGTCTACGACAACGGCGAGGGGCTGGCGCGGCGCGCCGCCGAGCGGCTGCGCGCGCTCGGCTATACCGACCTGAACCTGCTGTCCGGCGGGCTGGCCGGGTGGGAGGCGAGCGGGGGCGAGCTGTTCTGTGACGTGAACGTGCCCAGCAAGTCCTTCGGCGAACTGGTCGAGGCGCAGCGCCACACCCCTTCGCTGGCTGCGCCCGAGGTGCACGCGCTGCTCGAGCAGGGCGCCGACGTGGTGGTGGTCGACGCGCGCCGCTTCGACGAGTACCACACCATGAACATCCCGGGCAGCACCAGCGTGCCGGGCGCCGAGCTGGTGCTGCGGGTGCGCGAGCTGGCCCCGGATCCGGCCACCACCGTGATCGTCAATTGCGCCGGCCGCACGCGCAGCATCATCGGCACGCAGTCGCTGGTGAACGCGGGCCTGCCCAATCCGGTCTACGCGCTGCGCAACGGCACCATCGGCTGGACCCTCGCCGGGCTCACGCTGGAACACGGCCAGTCGCGCCGCCATCCGCAGGCGGTCGCCGACGCGAACCGCGACGCGGCGCTGGCGCGCGCCCGCGCGGTGGCGGACCGGGCCGGGGTGGGCCGGGTGGGCTGGGACGGCATCGCCGCGCTGCGGGCGCCGGGCCGCAGCCTCTATCTATTGGATGTGCGCCAGCCCGAGCCGTATGAGGCCGGCCATCTGCCGGGCTTTGCCAACGCGCCGGGCGGGCAGCTGGTGCAGGAAACGGATCACGTGGTGCCGGTGCGCGGCGCGCGCATCGTGCTGAGCGACGGCATCGACGCCGAGGCCGGGGTGCGCGCCGACATGACCGCCTCCTGGCTGGCGCAGATGGGCTGGGATGTGCATGTGCTGGACGCGGCCGACGCAGCGCGCGCCGTGCAGGCCGGCCTGATGCTGGAGCGCGGCGCGCGCGCCGCGGCGCTGCCGCCGCTGCCCGAGGGCGCGGCTCAGGCCGGCGTGACGCCGGCGCAGTTGCAGGCCTGGCTGGCCGCGCCCGGCACGCGCCTGATCGACCTGTCGCCGAGCCAGGCGTATCGGCGCGGCCACATCGCGCAGGCGGCGTTCGCCCTGCGCGCCGGGTTCGACCGGATCGCGCCGGGGCTGGCGGGTGCCACGCGCATCGTGCTGAGCTCGCCCGATGGCCGGCTCGCCGGCTATGCCTGGGCGGACCTGCGCGCGGCGCTGGCGCGCCATGCCGTGGACGTGCCGGTGCACGTGCTCGAAGGCGGCAACGCCGCCTGGCAGGCGGCCGGATTCGCGCTGGCCGCCGAGCCGCAGGAATGGCTCTCGCCCGACGACGACCGCTATCGCCGGCCCTACGAGGGCACCGACAATCCGGTCGCCGCGATGCAGGGCTATCTCGATTGGGAGTACGGCCTGGTGGACCAGCTTGCCCGCGACGCCACCCATGGCTTTCGGGTGATCTGAGGCCGCGGCGGGCATAATCGCGGCGTTTCATCCTTGCCGGACCGGCCCTCATGGACCAACTGGAACTGCTGCGTCTCTTCCTCGCCATCGCCGACCAGGGCAGCCTGTCGGCGGTGGCGCGCAGCCGCGCCATCTCGCCCTCGACCGTCTCGCTGGCGCTGCAAAAGCTGGAGGCCCGGGTCGGCGCGCCGCTCGTGACCCGCACGACGCGCAGGCTGTCGCTCACGGCCGACGGCGAACGCTTTGCCGCCGACTGCCGCCGCATCCTGGGCGAGCTCGACGAGGTGCTCGACGGCGTTGCCAGCGACGGCCCGCTGACCGGCCAGCTGCGCGTGACCTGCACCAACGACTTCGGCCGCCAGCGCCTCGCGCCCCTGGTCGACACCTTCATGCGCCTGCATCCGGGCCTGCGGGTGGAGCTCTGGCTGAGCGACAGCATCATCGACCTGGTGGAGGAGGGGCTGGACCTCGGCATCCGCACCGGCCCGCTGCGCGACTCGCGCCTGACCGCGCGGCTGCTGGTGCGCGGGCGTCACTGCGTGGTGGCCTCGCCGGCCTACTGGGCGCGCGCCGGCCGGCCGGCGCATCCGCGCGACCTGCAGCAGCACAACTGCCTGGTGCTCGCGCGGCCCGGGGCGCTGCTGAGCAACTGGCGTTTCCTCGAGGCCGGCCAGACCTTCACGGTCAAGGTCGATGGCGACCGCCGCACCACCGATGGCGGCATGCTGCGCGCCTGGGCCGTGGCCGGCGCCGGGGTCGTGATGAAATCGAGCTGGGACGCGCACGAAGACCTGCAGGCGGGCCGGCTCGAGCCGGTACTCGACGACTTCGGCGTGACCGACATGAATCTCTACGCGGTCTATCCCGCCGGCCGGCAGGCGCCGCGCCGCACCCGCGCGTTCGTGGATTTCCTGGCCGACGCGCTGGCCTGAACACACGCCATCCCCCGACGTGACACCGGCCCGGCTGCGCGATGCAGCCGGGCCGGTGTCGTGGCGCCAGGCGCGTCGGCAGGCGCGTCGGCGCGGCCGGGTCTGCCGGAGGCGCGGCCGCGTCAGCCGGCGGCCGGGCCGCGGGCCTCGGCCGGTTCGGGCTGGAGGGCGGCGGCGGGCGTGGCCGCCGCCGCTGCGACCGCCTCGCAGTCGCCGTCGAGCGCGCAGCGCAGCGCGTCCTCCACGCGGTCGAGCAGCACGAAGCGCAGCTTGGCGCGCGCCTCGGCCGGCACGTCGTCGAGGTCCTTGGCGTTACGGCGCGGCAGCATCACGGTGGTGATGCCGGCGCGCAGCGCCGCCAGGGTCTTCTCCTTGACGCCGCCGATGGGCAGTACCAGGCCACGCAGGCTGACCTCGCCGGTCATGGCCACGTTGGCGCTCACCGGCTTGTCGGACAGCAACGAGGCCAGCGCCACGAACATGGCCACGCCCGCGCTGGGCCCGTCCTTGGGCGTGGCGCCCGCCGGCACGTGGATGTGGACGTCGATCTTGTCCATCGCGTCGCGGCTCCAGGTCTTGGCCAGCGTGAGGGCGGCCTGGGCCGACTCCTTCATCACGTCGCCCAGCTGGCCGGTCAGGATCAGCCGTCCGCTGCCCGGCGTCTTGCTGGCCTCGATGAACAGGATGTCGCCGCCCACCGGCGTCCAGGCCAGGCCGGTGGCCACGCCCGGTACCGCCGTGCGCAGCGCGACCTCGTTCTCGAAGCGCTGCGGGCCGAGGATCGCGGGCAGGTCGGCCGCGTCGATGTGGACGTGCTCGGCCTTGCCCTCGGCGATCTCGACGGCCGCGTGGCGCAGCACCGCGCCCAGCTCGCGTTCGAGGCTGCGCACGCCCGCCTCGCGGGTGTAGTCGCCCACGATGCCGGCCAGCGCCGCGTCGCTGAGGTCGGCCTGCGCCGGCGTGAGGCCGTTGGCCTCGAGCTGGCGCGCCACCAGGTAGCGCCGCGCGATCTGGATCTTCTCTTCCTCGGTGTAGCCCGGCAGCTGGATGATCTCCATGCGGTCGCGCAACGGCCCCGGGATGGTGTCCAGCGCGTTGGCCGTGCAGATGAACATCACCTGCGACAGGTCGTAGTCGACCCCGAGGTAGTTGTCGCGGAACTTGTGGTTCTGCTCCGGGTCCAGCACCTCGAGCAGCGCGCTGCCCGGATCGCCATGGAAGCCGCCGGCGCCGAGCTTGTCGATCTCGTCGAGCATCAGCACCACGTTGCGGGTGCCGGCGCGCCGCATCGCCTGCATGATGTTGCCGGGCAGGGCGCCGAGATAGGTGCGGCGGTGGCCGCGGATCTCGGCCTCGTCGTGCACGCCGCCCAGCGCCACGCGCTGGAACTCGCGGCCGGTTGCGCGCGCAATCGATTGCCCGAGCGAGGTCTTGCCCACCCCGGGCGGGCCGGCAAAGCACAGGATGGGGCTGCGGCCCGCGGGATTGAGCTTGCGCACCGCCAGATACTCGACGATGCGGCGCTTGATCTTGTCCAGGCCGAAGTGATCGTCGTCGAGCACGTTGCGCGCCTCGGTCAGGTCGATGGCGTTCTGCGGCGCCGGTTTCCAGGGCACCTCGGTGAGCCATTCCAGGTAGGTGCGCAGCATCGCGTATTCGGCGCTGCTGTCGCCCATGCGCTGCAGGCGGCCGAGCTCCTTGCGCGCATGGCGCAGGATGTCCTCGGGCATGCCGGCCTGGTCGATGGCTTCCTTCAGCTGCTCGAGCTCGGCGGCGTTGTCGTCGTTTTCGCCCAGCTCCTTCTGGATCTGGCGCAGCTGCTCGCGCAGCACGGTCTCGCGCTGGCGTTCGTCGAACTGCGCCCGCGTGCGTTCGCCGATCTCCTTGGACAGGCGCAGCACTTCGATGCGCGCGCCCAGCAGGCCGATGACCTTGTCGAGGCGGCGCGCCAGGTCGAAGGTCTCGAGGATGTCCTGCTTTTCCTCCGACTTGATGTCCACCAGATTGGTGACCATGTCGGCGAGCAGGCCGGGCGACTCGATGCCCTGGACCACGGCGACCAGTTCGTCGGGCACGTTGGGCAGCAGCGCGATCGCGTCGATCGCCTGGCGCTTGAGCTGCAGGAAGCGCGCCTCGACCTCATTGTCGCTGGCGGCGGGCGCCTCGATCAGCGCGACGCGCGCCACCAGGAAGGGCCAGCCTTCGAGGAACTCGAGCACGCGAAAGCGCGACTGGCCCTGCACCAGCAGATGGTGCGCGCCGTCCTGCCCGGTGATGTAGCGGGCGATCTGGCCTTCGGTTCCGACCCAGCACAGGTCTTCCGGCACGACCACGTCTTTCTTCGGGTCGCGCTGCAGCAGGAAGCCTACCGGGCGTTCGGCCTTGACGGCCTCCTGCGCGGCGGCGACGGAGATGTCGCGGCTTACGGTGACCGGCGACAGCACGCCGGGGAAAAGCACGGCGTCGCGCAGCGGGATGATGATGCGGGCGTCGTCGGGCAGGGTGCGCAGGTCCGTCATGGAGCCTCCCTCAGTTTGTTCAGCGTCAGTATCAGGCAGCCGTTTTCCAGCCGCGGCGTGAGCGGTTCGAGCGCATGCAGCGAGAGCCGGATGCGGCGCGCGAAGCGCCCATACGGGATCTCGAGTCGATGAATGCGTGAACGGTACGCCGCCGGGAACGGCCGCAGGCCCGATATGGCGATCCCGTCGGGATCGAAGCGCACGACGACGTCGTCGGGCCCCACCCCCGGCACGGCCAGCACGACCGTGATGTCGGTATCGGTTTCGATGATGTCGACCGGCGGCTCCCAGCAGGGAGGCTGCGCGGTGCTGCGCAGCAGGTGCTGTTGCATCCGCTCCGCATGCTGGAGCAGCGCCAGCGCGTCGCCCCAGACCCAGGAAGAAAAATCGCGCGATCTCATGAACTCGCCCTCTTGACCATGGATGGTAAGTGGTGGTGCGGGCACCGATTTCAAGCGGTGGCGGGCAGCGGCGCCGGGACGCGCCCGTCGGTCCAGCGTAAGAGCTTTGCCGGGCCGCGACAACCGGCCGCGTGGCGCCGGACGCGCCGCCGCAAGTCGGGTGCCCGGCGCGCTTGCGCGGTCCCCGATTTCGGGTATTATTCAGAGTCCTGTAAGAAAGAGAGTATTGCGGGCATCTGTCACTTCTGGCCCGGACATCGCGTCCGGCGCAAGACAGGCCCGGCGACACGCCACCTCACGGCAGCGCGTGTCTCCGGCCAGGGAACGATTGGCTATCATCGAACGATGGCCCTCTGTCCCGGCGCGCTGCGGCGCGCGGTCCTGCCCCCTGACGGTGAACCGCTTTTATGCACGACGAGCCTCCTAGTAGGGTCGGCGCCGTGATCGCCACGCCGCCGGCCGCCATCTCCACCGACCTGCGCGCGGCCCGCTCCGCGCCGCCGACGCTCGCTGTCGGCACGTCCCTCGCATTCCCTGCGTGCGCCGGCGCCCCGCGCCTGTTTCGCCGCATCCGGGCGTCCCGCCCCGCATCCCCCTGTTTCCGCATCCGCGCCGCGCGCGTGCCCCTGGCTCGCGCGCGCGCTTTCCGTTTTCTTGTTCCTGAGGACCTCAGATGATTTTTGACTGGATGGCCGATCCCACCGCGTGGTTGGGCCTGGCGACACTGATCGTGCTTGAGATCGTGCTGGGCATCGACAACCTGGTGTTCATCGCGATTCTGGCCGACAAGCTGCCGCCGCATCAGCGCAACCAGGCCCGCCTGGTCGGCCTGTCGCTGGCGCTCATCATGCGACTGGGCCTGCTGGCCAGCATCGCCTGGGTGGTCACGCTCACCGCGCCCCTGTTCACGGTGTTCGGCGCCGAGATCTCCGGCCGCGACCTGATCCTGATCCTGGGCGGTCTGTTCCTGCTGTTCAAGGGCACGATGGAGCTGCACGAACGCGTCGAGGGCCGCGCCCATGGCGCCGGCGGCAAGCGCACCCAGCACGCCGTGTTCTGGCAGGTGATCCTGCAGATCGTGGTGCTCGACGCGGTGTTCTCGCTCGACTCCGTGATCACGGCCGTGGGCATGGTGCAGGAGCTCAGCATCATGATGACCGCCGTGGTGATCGCCATGGTGGTGATGATGCTGGCCAGCCGCCCGCTGATGTCGTTCGTGGGCCGCCACCCGACCGTGGTCATCCTGTGTCTGGGCCTGCTGCTGATGATCGGCTTCAGCCTGGTGGCCGAAGGCCTGGGCTTCGACATTCCGAAGGGCTACCTGTATGCCGCGATCGGCTTCTCGATCCTGATCGAGCTGTTCAACCAGCTGGCGCGCCGCAACACCACGCCCGACGTGCACGGCCTGGGCCGCCGCGAGCGCACCGCGCGCGCCGTGCTGCGCCTGCTGCGTGCCGACCGCCACGAGGGCGACGCCCACGGCGCGGCCGACGCCTCGCACGGCCACGACGGCGACGAGGACGAGCCCGCCTTCGCACCGGAAGAGAGCACCATGATCGAGCGCGTGCTGTCGATGGGCAATCGCGACATCCGCGCCATCATGGTCCCGCGCGGCGAGATGGTATGGCTCGACGTGAAAGACCCGGCCGAGGTGGTGCTGGAGAAGTTCGCGCGCGGCCACTCGCGCCTGCCGCTGTGCGAAGGCGATCCGTCCAACGTGATCGGCGTGCTGCATTTCAAGGACGTGATGGAGCCGCTGCGCGTGCCGGGTCCGGTGGACCTGATCGAGCTGTCGCACGAGCCGCATTACGTGGCCGAGACCATGCCGGTGCTCAAGCTGGTCGACGCCATGCGCGAGTCGCGCGAACACCTGCTGATCGTGGTCGACGAGCATGGCGTGTGCGAGGGCCTGGTCACGCCGATGGACCTGCTGACCGCGGTGGCCGGCGATCTGCCCGACCATGGTGACGAGGGCGCGGCGGGCGCGGCCCACATGGCCGACGGCGCGTGGCTGTTCGACGGCCGTCTCGAGATCACCGAGGTGGCGCGCATCCTCGACGCGCCGCAGCTGGCGAGCGACTATCCCGACGACGCCACGCTGGCGGGCTGCCTGCTGCGGGCCTCGGGCACGCTGCCGCCGGTGGGCGCGGTGGTGCCGTGGCGCGACTGGCGCTTCGAGGTCATGCGCCTGGACGGCCGCCGCATCGCGCAGGTGCGCGCCGTGCGCATGGTGCCGCAGGCGCTCGAGGCATCGTGAGGCGATGAAAGGCAACGGCGGCCCCCGAGGGCCGCCGTGTCGCCAAGCCGAAGGCGGCCCGCACGGGCCGCTTTTTTCATGGTCAGCGCTGGCCGTCGTGCACCTTGACCGCTTCCTTGGTGAGCCCGCCCAGGCGCGAATGCACGCGCCCGCCGGTGCCCATCACCAGCGCAAACAGGATCTCGCGCGGGCGCGGCGCATCCTGGATGCCGATCTCGATGCTGTTGAAGTGGCTGCGCACGTACGAGGCGTGGATGTAGTGCACCGGCACCATCACGCGGTAGCCCGCGCTGGCCACGGCCTTGACCGCCGGCACCATGGCCTTGGGCTCGCCCAGCGCGCTGCGCATGGCCCAGCCGCCGGCCTCGTGCCAGACGGCGCCGTGTTCCATCTCGCCGTCGATGCCGACGATGGCGGCCTTGCTGTAGACCTCCACGCGGTCCTTGCCGCCGAGCGTGTCGACCAGCTCGGTGGCCAGCTCGGTGCCGAGCGTGCGCAGCTCGGCCATGAAGGGCATCAGGTCGGGCTCGTAGCGGCCCGCGTAGGGATTGCGGATCACCGCGCAGGCGGCCGCCAGCACCAGCGGCTGGTCGGGCGCGGGGCCATTCTCGTGATAGGTGGTTTCCTTGAGCAGGGCGCGCTTGCGGATTTCGATCAATGACATGCGGACTTCCTTGTCGAAGACGGTCGGGTTATTGCGGCGGAATGCCGGTTTCCTTGACGATGGCGGCCCACTTGTCGATCTCGCTCGACACGTAGGCGCCGAATTGGGCCGGGCCCTGCTTCATCGGCGAGAGGCCCTGGCGGGCATAGGTGTCCTTGAGCTCGTCGCGGGCCAGCGCCTGCTGCAGCGACTGCGACAGGCGGGCGGTGATGTCGGCCGGCAGCTGGGCCGGGCCCATCAGCCCGAACCACACGGTCAAATCGAAGCCGGGCGCGCCGGTCTCGTTGAGCGTGGGCACGTCGGGCGTGAGGGCAAAGCGCTCGGGCGTGGTCACGCCGTACACCTTGACCTTGCCGGCGCGCGCCTGCTGCAGGCCGTTGGCCAGGTCGGTGAAGGTGAGGTCGACGGTGCCGCCGATCACGTCGGTGAGTGCCTGCGGGCCGCCGCGATAGGGCACCGGCGTGACGCTGATGTCGCCCATGCTCGCGAGCTTGGCGCCGAAGACCTGGGCGCTGCCCGAGCCGTAGGCATAGGTCAGCTTGCCGGGATTCTTTTTGCCGTAGGCGTAGAGATCGGCCACGGTCTTGCCCGGCATCTTGTGCGAGCCGACCAGCAGATAGGGCGTTTCCGCGATCGCGCCGATCGGCGTGAGATCGCGCGCCGGATGGTAGGGCAGGTCCTTGAAGAGGCTCACGCCGCTGGCGGCGGTGGACACGCCCACGATCACGAGCGTGTAGCCGTCGGGCTTGGCGCGCGCCACGTCGTGGGTGCCGATGATGCCGTTGGCCCCGGGCTTGTTCTCCACCACGATGGGCTGGCCCAGGTCGGTGGCCATGTCCTTGGCCAGCGCGCGCGCCACCACGTCGGTGATGCTGCCCGGCGGGAACGGCACCACCAGGCGGATCGGATGGTCGGGGTAGGCAGCCAGTGCGCTGCCGGTGGCCAGCACGCAGGCGGCCGCTGCCAGGCCGAGCTGGCGGAAAAGGGTGGGCATGGGTTGTCTCCTGTTATTGGATGTCGGCGGCCCGGTCGTGCGGGTCCGTCCGTCCTGCGGGGGGCTCAGGCCGCGACGGCGTCGGCGGCCCGGTCGCGCAGGTAGCGATAGATCTCGGTGTTGTCCGCGGTGGCGGGCAGCTGTTCGCGCGCCTCGCGCCACAGGCGCGTGCACAGCGCGAGCTGCTCGGCCTGCACGCCGGTGAGGTCCTGCAGGCTGTCGGCGGTGCCCAGGTCCTTGGCCATCAGCGCCAGCGCGAAGCCGCCGTTGAAGGTGCCCGGCACGATGAACTGGCGCAGCTTGGTCTCGGTGGCCACGTTGCGGCCGCTCGACGCGTTGAGCACCTCGGTGAAGATGCCGAGGTCGAGCTTCATGCGGTCGGCGATCAGCAGCGCCTCGGAGGCGGCGAGCAGGCCGGCCGCATACACATAGTTGTTGAGCGCCTTCATGGCATGGGCCGAGGCGACCGCGCCCGTATGGATGACCGTGGTGCCCATGTGGGCCAGCACCGGCCGCACGCGGTCGAGGTCGGACGGCTCGGCGCCGACCATGATGGCCAGCGTGCCGGTCGCGGCCTTGGCCACCGCGCCGGACACCGGCGCGTCGATCAGCACGATGCCGCGCTCGGCCAGGGCGGCCGCCAGCACGCCGGTGTCGGCGGGATTGGACGAGCCCATGTCGATCACGGTGCTGCCGCGCGCCAGCAGGCCCGCCAGGCCGCCGGGTCCCGCGACCACCTCGTTGGTGATGGTGCTGTTGGGCAGCATGGTGATGACCAGTTCGCGGTCGGCCAGTTCGGCCAGCGTTGCGGCGCGGCGCAGGCTGCGCTGCCAGGCGGGGTGGCGCTGCAGGCGCTCGAACGGCGCCTCGGCGCGGTCGAAGGCCACGATGTCGATGCCCTCGGCGCGGGCCAGGTTCTCCAGCATCGGCAGGCCCATCATGCCCAGGCCGACGAATCCCAATTTCAGTGTCATGCAGGTCCCTTATCGAACGATCCGGATTTCCGGGCGATGCGTGCCACCGCCCATGCGGGAATCCTACCGAAGGCCGAAAATCCAGGCTTATGCCCAGTTGGCCAGGGGGTATAACATTCGATTATTGGATCAGCCGTAAAGGAGCCGGGCGTGCGCTTCAAGTTGCGTCAGATGGAGGTGTTTCGCGCGGTCATGCTGACCGGCTCGATGAACGGGGCGGCCAAGCTGCTGTTCGTGTCGCAGCCGGCGGTGAGCCGCCTCATCGCCCACACCGAACAAGCGTTGGGCCTGCAACTGTTCGCGCGCGACCGCGGCAAGCTCACGCCCACCGCCGAGGCGCTGCGGCTGTTCGAGGAGGTCGGCCCGCTGTTCGACGAGGCCTTGCGCATCGACGAGCTCGCGCGCGACCTCGCGCGCCAGCCGGAAGGAGCGCTCACGCTGTGCTCGAGCCCGAGCCTCGCGCTCAACTTCGTGCCGCCGGTGATCGCGCGCTTCCTGGCGCAGTCTCCGAACGTGCGCCTCAAGTACCACACGACCCTGCTCGCCGACATGGCGCACGAGCTGCTGGGCCGCAAGGCCGAACTGGCGGTGTCGGTGCTGCCGATCGACCATCCCAATCTGGTGGTCGAGCCCTTCGCCACGGGGCAGATGGTGTGCATCATGCCCACCGGCCACGCGCTCACCGCGCGGCGCGCGGTCGGCCTGGCCGAGCTCGCGGCCTATCCGCTGGTGCTCTACAGCCGCAACATTCCGTTCGGCCAACTGGTGGCGGCGGCGTTCCAGCGCGCCGACGTGAGCTGGCACGCCACGGTCGACATCGTGCGCGCCGAGCTTGCCTGCGCGCTGGTGCGGGCCGGCGTGGGCGTGGCGATCGTCGACGAGTTTTCGGTGCAGCAGGCCGGCTGGCCCGGCATCGAGGTGCGGCCGCTGGAGGAAGCGATTCCGCTGCAGCTCAGCCTGGTGCGCTCGGGCTTCGAGCGCCCGAGCCGGCATGCGCAGCGCTTCATGCGACTCTTGAAGGATTATGCGCGGGCGCGCGAGGGCGGCGCGCCCGCCTGAGGGCGCGTCAGCGCACGAAGCGCAGCGCGATCTCGCCCAGCGAGCCGTAGACGATGCGGACTTCGCGATTGGCGGGCACGTCGATGTAGCCGGCATAGGAGCCGGTGATCACGTGCTGGCCGGCGCGCAGGCCCAGGCCCTGGGCGCGCAGGAATTCGGCGATCCAGTAGAGGCCGGCGCGCGGATCGGTGTTGGGGTGCACGCCGTCGTGATCTTCCTGGAGCGTGCCGTCGACATGCACCTCGATCGGCATCTGCGCCGGCGCGGGCGCGTCGATCTCGGGGCCGAGCACCAGGCCCTGGTTGAACATGTGGTCGGCCAGCAGCTCGGGCAGCGGCACGTGCTGCGGCGCGCTGTAGCGGCAGCCCAGCACCTCGAGCGCGAGACGCGCGGCGCCGACGGCGGCATCCACGTCGGCGGGCGCATAGGGCGCCTCGCGCGCGGGCAGGTCGCGTGCGAGTTCGAAGGCGATCTCGGGTTCGATGCGCACCATGGCATCGGCGGCGGGCGCGGTGCCGTGGCGGCTCTGGTGCACGGACGGCGCGTAGATCGGCGCGACCGCGATCTTCTCGGGCGTGGGGACCGCGCTTTTCCAGGCGGCGATGGGCGCGCCTTGCGCCTGCTGCAGTTCGGCCGTGCGCATCTGCACGGCCAGGGCCTGCCCCAAGGTGGCCGGCCGGCAGTGCTCGGGCAGGCGCGGACCAGGCTCGCCGCGATGCCGCGCCGCCAGCAGATAGCGCGCGGCTTCATCGCAGCCGGGGTAGGGTTCGATACGGACTTCCATCAATGCAGACTCCAACATTGCAACGGCCTGGCCGCGCGCTCGTTGCGCGCGCGAACCCTGCCGGCGGGAGTCATAGTGTATGTAAAGTCGCAAGGACGCGTGTTCAGGCGCACGCAAGAATACGGCGTACGCGCGCGGCGTGCGGGCGCTGCGCGCCAGGGTTGCGAAGAGCAAGCGTCATGCCTGGCGCGGCCTGGCGGGCGATGGTTGTGGATTGACGAATGCGCCGCTAAGCTTGAAGAAAAAATAGGGGAGCCTGCCATTCACGGCGCGATGCGCCGGATGTTGCCGCAAGGAGACAGGCATGCCGAAGGTGTTGGAAGGACGAACCGCGCTGGTCACCGGCGCGTCGTCAGGAATCGGTCAGGCGGTGGCCGTGGCGCTGGCGCAGGCCGGTGCGCGCGTCGCCGTCAATCACAGCAGCGGCGGCGAGTCCGCGGCGCGCGCGGCGCGGGTCGCCCAGGACATCGTGCAGGCCGGCGGCCAGGCCATTGCGCTGCAGGCCGACGTGAGCAAGGAAGACGAGGTCCAGGCGCTGTTCGCGCGGGCCGAGGCCGAGCACGGGCCGCTCGACATCCTCGTCAACAACGCGGGCATCGAGCAGCCCTCGGCCATCGAAGACATGACGCTGGCGCAATGGCAGCGCGTGATCGACGTGAATCTCACCGGGCAATTCCTGTGCGCCCGCGAGGCGGCGCGGCGCTTCATCGCGCGCGGCATGCCGCCCGCGGGCGTGCGCGCGCTGGGCACGATGATCTTCATGAGCTCGGTGCACGAAGTGATTCCCTGGGCGTTCCAGGCCAACTACGCCGCCTCCAAGGGCGGCATCAACCTGCTGATGCGCTCGCTGGCGCAGGAGCTCGCGCCGCGCCGCATCCGCGTCAACAGCATCGCGCCCGGCGCCATCCGCACGCCCATCAACCGCGAGGCCTGGGATACGCCGCAGGCCATGAACGACCTGCTCAAGCTGATCCCGTACGGCCGCATCGGCGAGCCCGACGACATCGGCCGCGCCGCGGTCTGGCTCGCCAGCGATGATGCCGACTACGTCACCGGCACCACGCTGTTCGTCGACGGCGGCATGACGCTCTATCCGGAATTCCGGGGGGCGGGCTGATGCAGGCCAATGGCTACCCCAAGCCGCTCGAGGACTACGGTCTGATCGGCAACATGCTGTCGGCCGCGCTGGTGGCGCGCGACGGTTCCATCGACTGGCTCTGTCTGCCGCACTTCAACTCCCCCGCCTGCTTTGCCGCCTTGCTGGGCGATGCCTCGCACGGCCGCTGGCGCATCAGCGCGGCAGAGCCGCAGGCGCGCATCACGCGCCGCTACGTGCCCGACACGGCCGTGCTCGAGACGCGCATCGAGACGGCCACCGGCGTGGCGGTGGTACACGACTTCATGCCGCTCTCCGAAGACGAGGAGAAGGTCGACGTGGTGCGCGTGGTGCGCGGCCTGCGCGGCACGGTGGACATGAGCATGGAGCTGGTGCTGCGCTTCAACTACGGCCAGGCGGTGCCGTGGGTGCGCCGGCGCGACTACGGGCTGAGCGCCATCGCGGGCCCGGATGCGGTCGAGCTCCACACCCCGGTGCCGCTCGACGGGCACGACATGGTGAGCACCGCCGAATTCAGCGTGTGCGCCGACGAGGTCGTGCCGTTCACGCTGTCGTACCACCGCTCGCACAAGACGCCGCATTTCGTGGCCGATCGCATGGAGAGCCTGGAGCGCACCGTGTCGTGGTGGCAGCAATGGGCCCATCGCTGCCGCTGGGAGGGGCCCGATGGCCCCCGGCGCCAGGCGGTGGTGCGCTCGCTCATCACGCTCAAGCTGCTGACGTTCTCGCCGACCGGCGGCATCGTGGCCGCGCCCACCACCTCGCTGCCCGAGGAACTGGGCGGCGAACGCAACTGGGACTACCGCTATTGCTGGCTGCGCGATTCCTCGCTCACGCTCTACGCGCTGCTCAACGCCGGCTATCGCGAAGAGGCCGAGGCCTGGCGGCAGTGGCTGCTGCGCGCCGCGGCCGGCCATCCCGACCAGCTGCACATCATGTATGGCATCGCCGGCGAACGCTGGCTGCCCGAGCACGACGTCCCTTGGCTGCCGGGCTACGCCGGCAGCAAGCCGGTGCGGGTGGGCAACGGTGCCGCCGGCCAGATCCAGCTCGACGTGTATGGCGAGCTGATCGAGACGCTGCACGCGGCGCGCGCGGCCGGGCTGGCGCCGCTGGCCGAGGCCTGGCGGCTGCAGAACGTGTTTCTCAAGCCGCTCGAAAAGATCTGGGACTCGCTCGACCACGGCATCTGGGAGGTGCGCGGGCCCAAGCAGGCCTTCACGCATTCGCGCCTGATGTGCTGGGTGGCGTTCGACCGCGCGATCAAGTCATGCGAGCAATTCGGCCTGCGCGGACCGGTGGCGCGCTGGCGCGCGCTGCGCGAGCGCATCCGCGACGACATCCTCACGCACGGCTTCGACGCCCGCCGCAACACCTTCGTGCAGTACTACGGCGGCGACGGTCTCGACGCGAGCCTGCTGCTGATCCCGCAGGTAGGCTTCCTGCCGCCCGACGATCCGCGCGTGCAGGGCACGGTCGCGGCCATCGAGGGCGAGCTGCTGCAGGGTGGGCTGCTGCGCCGCTACAGCATGGCCAAGACCGACGACGGCCTGGCGGGCGAGGAGGGCGCGTTCCTGGCCTGCAGCTTCTGGCTCGCGGACGCGTATGCGATGCAGGGGCGCCTGGACGATGCCAACGCGATGTTCGAGAGCCTGCTGGGACGGCGCAACGATCTGGGCCTGCTGGCCGAGGAATACGACGTGGCGCGGCGACGGCTGGTGGGCAACTATCCGCAGGGCTTCTCGCACATCGGCCTGGTCAACACGGCCTACAACCTGACCCAGGCCGAAGGGCCGGCGAAGCAACGTGCGAGCCGCGAGGCGCCGCAGGAGTGAAGGGCGTGACGCGGGCGCGGGCGAGGCCGGCGCGTCAGTTGAAGCGCCAGCGCGCCGGCCCGTCGTCGGGCCGGCCGTCGGCGGCGGCCTTGTCGCGCGCCGCCTGGGTGCGCGCCTGCATTTCGACCAGGAACGGCTCGATCCGGAAGGTGATGCCCAGGTCTTCCGCGAGGCGGACCACGCGGGCCGCCGAACTGATGGCGTTGCCGTCGCAAAGCCTTTCGACGCGCTCGCGCAGTTCGCTGTCGCCGGCGGTCATCGAGAGGAGTTTGCGGACGTTCTCTCTGCTCATGTCGTTTCCTGATAGTCGGTGAAAACGGCGTCGGCCCCACCGCGCGTGCCGCGCGGGGGATCGCCCGCGCCCGCGGGATGGCGGGCGCACGGCGAGGGACCGGGCCTTAGCTTACCCGCAACCGTGCGACCTGGGCGTGAAAACAAGGCCGGAATCCGGGCTTTTTCCCCGGCATGAGGCGGGCCTGTGGCGTGATGGCACGCCGCGGCGGCAAATTGTTGCGCGCGCACGCAATTCCTGTCGTGCCGGCCCGCGCGGGTCGGCCGGGGCCGGCAGGGATCAGCGCCGCCGCGCCAGCCCCGCCCCCCGCGCCGACCGCACCCGCGGGGCAGGGGCCGCGGCGTTTTGTTATGATTTGACTGGATATCCATCCAGCACACGCATATCGCCCTGGATCCTGGTTCGACACGGCCCGCCGCCGGCATGTTTCCCGCCCATCGCTACTACTACCTGCACAATTTCCAGCACGCGCTGGACTGGCTGGCCACGCGCTACGCCGATGTGCTGCTGCCCGCCGAACAGGACTTTCTCGCGGCCTTCGCGCAGTTGCCGCAGCCGGCCCGCGCGCTCGCCGTGCGCCTGCTGATGCGGCGGCACCGGGTGTTCCGCGCGGCGCGCCTTCATTACGAAGAGATCGGCGACATCGCCGCGGCCGCCGCGCCGCTGCTGGCGCTGGGCTGGCTGCGCGCCGATCCCGAGCTCGACTGGCCCACGTGGGCCGCGCTGCACACCAAGGAAGAGCTGCTGCGCCGGTATCCGGCGGCGGGCGCGCGCGCGACCTGGCGCAAGGACGCGCTGCTGGCGGCACTGCGCGCCCATCTGGGCGGGCCCGATCTGCGTCCGTGCAGCGCCTGGGGCGCCGCGCCCGGCGAAGCGATCTGGTCGGTGGAGATCGCCGGGCTCGCGGAGCGGCTGCGCCTGATGTTTTTCGGCAACCTCGACCAGAGCTGGTCGGAGTTCGTGCTGGCCGACCTCGGCATCTTCCAATACGAGCCGGTCGCGCTCGACGCGGACACGCGGGCCTTCCGCGACGCCGCCGACCTGGACACCTGGCTCGGCCTGCAGGCGGTGCGCGACAGCCTGGACGCGCCCGAGCCCGCGCCGGCGGCCGAGCTGCATGCGCGCATCGCCGCCTGGCCCTCGTCGGCGCCCTGGCTCGCGCGCAAGCAGGCCAAGACCTGGTTCCGGCTGGGGCAGTGGTGCGAGCGCCGCGCCGACTGGCGCGAGGCCGAACGCGCCTATCGGGCCTCGGCCTATCCCGGCGCGCGGCAGCGACTGATCCGCGTGGTCGAACGCCAGGCGCGCCACGCCGAGGCGCATGCGCTGGCGCTCGCGGCCCTGGCCGACAGCGAGAGCGAGGCCGAACGCCAGCTGGTGGCGCGCATGCTGCCCCGGCTGGCGCGGCAGGCCGAGCAACCCCCGCCGCCGCGCGTGCGCGCCGCGCCGCCCGAGGTCTTCGAGCTGGTGCTGCCCCGGCCGGCGCAGGCGAGCCGCGTCGAATGGGTGGCGCGCGATCATCTGGGCGCGGACGACGCGCCCGTGCATTACGTCGAAAACGGCCTCATCAATTCGCTGTTCGGCCTGCTGTGCTGGGAGGCCATCTTCCATCCGGTGGCGGGCGCCTTCTTTCATCCGTTCCAGCGCGGGCCCGCGGACCTGCACGAGGCCGGTTTCCGCGCCCGCCGCGCCGCCGCGTTCGACGACTGTCTGGGCGCGCTCCGCGACGGCAGCCACCGCGCCCGCATCCTGGCGCGGTTCGACGAAAAGCAGGGCGTGCAGTCTCCGTTCGTGTTCTGGGGCATGTTGCGCCGCGAACTGCTCGAGCAGGCGCTGGCCTGCATCGCGCCGGCGCACCTGGCGCTGTGGTTCGCGCGCCTGCTCGACGATCTCAAGACCAATCGTTCGGGGCTGCCCGACCTGGTGCGCTTCTGGCCCGGCGAGGGCCGCTATGAGCTGATCGAGGTGAAGGGGCCGGGCGACCGGCTGCAGGACAACCAGCTGCGCTGGCTGGCCTATGCGGCCGAGCATGGCCTGCCGGTGCGGGTCTGCCACGTGCGCTGGGCCGAGGCCGACAGCATGGCGGTGTCGCCATGAATCTCGCCGTGGCGGTGCGCACGCTGTGCGATTTCACGGCGCGCGAGGGCGATCTGGATTCGCGCTTCACGCCGGCGCCCACCGCGCTCGAGGGCATGGCGGGCCACGCCGTGATCGCCGCGCGCCGCCCCGCGCACTTCGAACATGAGGTCAGCCTCGACGCCCAGCATGCCGGCCTGACCGTGCGCGGCCGCGCGGACGGCTACGACCCGGTGGCGGCCCGCGTCGAAGAGGTCAAGACCTATCGCGGCGAGCTTTCGGCGCTGCGCGAGAACCAGCGCGCGCTGCATCGTGCCCAGGCCCGCGTCTACGGCCACATGCTGTGCCAATCGCGCGGGCTGGCGCGCCTGACCGTGGCGGTGGTCTATTTCAATCTCGACACCGAGGAAGAATCGGCCGAGGCCGAGACGCTGGACGCCGCGGCGCTGGCGCAGTTCTTCGCGGGCCTGTGCGAGCGCTACGCCGCCTGGGCGGCGCGCGAACGGGCCCACCGCGAGGCCCGCGACGGCGCGCTCGAAGCGCTCGCGTTTCCGTTCGGCGAGATGCGCGCCGGCCAGCGCCAGCTGGCGGTGTCGGTGTATCGCGCCGCGCGCGACGGGCATCCGGTGATGGCGCAGGCGCCCACCGGCGTGGGCAAGACCTTGGGCACGCTGTTCCCGTTGCTCAAGGCCTGCGCCACCCAGGGCCTCGACAAGGTGTTCTTTCTCTCCGCCAAGGGCCCGGGCCATGGCCTGGCGCTGGCGGCGCTGGCCCGGCTCGACGCCGGCCCCGGCAAGGTGCTGCCGCTGCGGGTGGTGGAACTGGTTGCGCGCGAAAAGAGTTGTGCCCATCCCGATCGCGCCTGCCACGGCGAATCGTGTCCGCGGGCCCGCGGCTTCTACGATCGGCTGCCCGAGGCGCGCGCCGAGGCCCTGGCCGAACCCGACGCGGTGCTCGACCGCGCGGCGGTGCGGGCCGTGGCCGACCGGCACGATGTCTGCCCCTACTACCTGGGCCAGGAGCTGGCGCGCTGGGGCGACGTGGTGGTGGGCGACTACAACTACTGGTTCGATTCCAGCGCGATGCTCTATGCCTATACGCAGGCGCATCAATGGCGCGTGGCGGTGGCGGTGGACGAGGCCCACAACCTGCTCGAGCGGGCCCGCCGCATGTACAGCGTCAGCGTGTCGATGGGCGCGGTGCGCGCGGCGCGCACGCTGGCGCCCGTGGCGCTGCGCAAGCCGCTCGACGGGCTGCTGCGCTCGTGGCGCGCGGTGCTGAAGAAGCAGGAGGGCGATTACGCCGCCCACGACATGGTGCCGCCCAATCTGCGCGAGGCGGCGCAGCGCGCCAGCACCGCCTTCGCCGAACACTTCGCCAGCGGGCCGGCCGCGCCCGACGATCCCTTGCTGGGCCTGTACTTCACGCTGCTGCAGTTTGGCCGGCTGGCCGAGAGCTTCGGCAGCCACGCGCTGTTCGACATCACCCGGCGCGACGCGCTCGGCAAGACCGAATCAGACATCTGCATCCGCAACGTGGTGCCGGCGCCTTACCTGGCGGCACGCCATGCGGCCGCGCGCAGCACCGTGCTGTTCTCCGGCACGTTCAGCCCGGCGGGCTTCCATCTCGATACGCTCGGGCTGCCGGCCTCGACCGCCTGGGTCGACGTGGCCGCGCCGTTCTCGGCCGATCAGTTGCGCGTGCAAGTGGTGGGCAATGTGTCGACGCGCTGGCGCGACCGCGGCCAGTCGCTCGCCCCCATCACCGCGCTGATCGCCGAGCAGTACGCCGCGCAGCCCGGCAACTATCTCTGCTTCCTCAGCAGCTTCGATTATCTCGAGCAGATGGTGCAGGCCATGCGCCAGCGCCAGCCCCACGTGCCCCTCTGGCAGCAGGCGCCCGGCATGGACGAGGCCGCCCGCGCGGGATTCCTCGCGCGCTTCACCGAAAGCGGGCAGGGCGTGGGCTTCGCGGTGCTGGGCGGCGCCTTCGCCGAGGGCGTGGACCTGCCGGGCCGGCGCCTGATCGGCGCCTTCATCGCCACGCTCGGCCTGCCGCAGGTCAACCCGGTCAACGAGCGCATCATGGAAACCATGCGCGCGCGCTTCGGCGACGAGTCCGCCTACGACTACACCTACCTCTATCCCGGCCTGCAGAAGGTGGTGCAGGCGGCCGGCCGCGTGATCCGCAGCGAGACCGACACCGGCACGGTGCACCTGATCGACGACCGCTTCCGCCGCGGCAAGGTGCGCGCGCTGCTGCCGGGCTGGTGGCGCGTGGGGGAGCGGCGCGCCTAGACGGTGGTCCAGTCGCCGCGCAGTTCGCTGTCGAGCAGGATCTGCAGCAGGGTTTCCGCGGGCCGGCTCAGGTGCTCGGCGCCCACGGCCACGAATTCCACGTCGGGCAGGGCCGGCAGGGCCGCCGCGTTGGTGGGCGGCGCGAGCCCGCGGCCGCTCATGAACTGCGGCCGCACGGTCAGCCCCAGGCCGCCGCGGGCCGCGGCGCTGCTGCCGGCCTGCGAGCTGCTGGTGCAGACGATGCGCCAGCTCGCGCCCGCCACCGCCAGCGCGTCCAGCACCACGGCGCGCGTCACGCTCGGTTCGGCGGCCAGCACCAGCGGCAGCGGCTGGCCGAGGTCGACCTCGGTGCCGGTGCGGGCGATCCATTGCAGATGGCTGGTGAACAAGCGCGTGCCGCGCGCCTCGCCGGGTCGGCGCTTGCCCACCAGCAGGTCGATCGCGCCGCCGTCGAGCAGCTCGTGCAGGCGGCCGGTCATGGCGATCGTGATCTGCAGCTCCACGTCGGGGTGGGCATTGCGGAACGCGGCCAGGATGCCGGGCAGGGGGCCGAGCGCGATGTCGTCGGAACAGCCGAGCCGCACCCGGCCGCGCAGGCGCGGCGAGCGGAACTGCGACTCGGCGTGCGCCATCGCCTCCAGGATCAGGCGGGCGTGCACCAGCATGGCCTCGCCGTCGGCCGTGAGCGCGACCGAATGCGTGTCGCGCGTGTAGAGGCGCCGGCCCACCGTGTCTTCGAGGCGGCGGATGTGCTCGCTCACGGTGGACTGGGTCAGCCCGAGCTCGCGCCCGGCCTGCGAAAAACTGTGGGCGGTGGCGACCGTGACGAAGGTCTGGAGCCAGACGGGATTGAGCATGGCAGCGGGGGGACACGACAGGTCTATCGGAATTATCGATAGCAGTCAGTGTGCCTAAAGGGGTTCACGATAGGCCTCAGCTTACCTAGAATGACTCCATCGCGCACGACTTATCGCGTGCGACCCCCGAATTCCTTGCCCGGAGCCGCAGTTTTCCATGCCGAAGTCATCCGCCCACACCGCCATGCTATGGACCATAGCGGGCGGTTTTTTCATGCAGGCGCTCGATACGACGATCGTCAACACCGCCTTGCCCTCGATTGCGCGCAGCATGGGGGTATCGGCGCTGGAAATGCATCCGGTGGTGGTGGCCTACACGCTGACCATGGCGCTGCTGACGCCGGCGTCGGGCTGGCTGGCCGACCGCTTCGGCTCGCGCCGGGTCTACTTCGTGTCGATCCTGCTGTTCGTGCTCGGTTCGGTGTTCTGTGCCACCGCGCAGTCGCTGCCGCAACTGGTGGCGGCGCGCGTGCTGCAAGGCGTGGGCGGCGCCATGCTGCTGCCGGTGGGCCGGCTGGCGGTGCTGCGCACCATCCGCGGCGAGGCCTACATCGCCGCGCTGGCGATGATCTCGATCGCGGGCCAGGTCGGCCCCATCCTCGGGCCCACGCTGGGCGGCTGGTTCGTGCAGTCGCTCTCGTGGCACGCCATCTTCCTGATCAACGTGCCCATCGGCGCGCTCGGCCTGCTCGGCGTCTGGAAGTTCATGCCCGACGACAGCCTGCCGCAGGCGCCGCGCTTCGACTGGGTGGGCGGCGGGCTGCTGTCGCTCTGCATGGTGTCGTTCTCGCTGGCGCTCGAAGGCCCACCGGGGCCGCACCGCCTGCTGGTGTCGATGGCGCTGCTGGCCGTGAGCGTGGCGGCCGTGCTGGGTTACGTGGCCCATGCGCGGCGCCACCCGGATCCGCTGTTCCGGCTCGGCCTGTTCCGCGACCACAACTTCTCCACCGGCCTGGTCGGCAATCTGGTGTGCCGCGTGGGCTCGAGCGCGGTGCCGTTCCTGCTGCCGCTGTTGTTGCAGCTGCAACTGGGCTACAGCCCGCTGCACTCCGGCCTGATGATGCTGCCCGCGGCCATCGCCGGCACCTTTGCCAAGGGCTGGATCGCGCCGCTGCTGCGCCGCTTCGGCTACAGCAGCTTCCTGTTCTGGAACACGGTGATCGTCGGCCTGTCGATCGCGGCCTTCGCCAGCTTCTCGGCGGTGACGCCGCTCTGGCTCGAGATCGCGGTGCTGGGCGTGTTCGGCGCCAGCAACTCGATGCAGTTCGCCGCCATGAACGGCGTCACCCTCAAAGGCCTGTCGACCCGCGATGCGGGCAGCGGCAACAGCCTGTTCTCGATGGTGCAGATGCTGGCCATGGGCCTGGGCGTGACCATCGGCGGCGGCCTGGTGTCGGTGTTCGCGGCCCACGGCGACGCCGGCCAGGCCTTCCGCATCGCCTTCGTGGTGGTCGGGCTGGTCACGCTGGCTTCGGCGCTGGTGTTCCGCCGCATCGACAACGAGCCGGTCCAGCAGGCCCAGGCGGCCTGATTCCGGGGGCGGGCAGTCGGTATACTTCGCCATGATCTGCGCGCCGGAGACCTCCGGCGCGCGGCGACCAGAAAGCGAGGCCGCCCGGCCCGAGTCCCCGTTTCCGGTTTTTCCCGGCGCCGCCCCCGCGCGGACGGTGCCAGACGGATCCGCATGGACGTTGCGCCAGGGCAAGGGCCAACATCGAAATTTTTCGGTGTCTGCAAGGGAAAGACATGAACCTCCGCATCCGCTCCATTCCGCTGGCCGGCGCCGCTTGCGCGCTGTTGCTGTGTGCCTCCGCCTGGGCCCAGGGCACCATCAAGATCGGCGAGATCAACAGCTACAAGGCCCAGCCGGCCTTTCTCGAGCCCTACAAGAAAGGCATGCAGCTTGCGCTCGACGAGGTCAATGCCGCCGGTGGCGTCAACGGCAAGAAGCTCGAGCTGGTGGTGCGCGACGACAACGCCAACCCGGGCGACGCGGTGCGCGCCGCCGACGAGCTGCTCTCGCGCGAGCGGGTCGACGTGCTCACCGGCTCGTTCCTGTCGCACATCGGCCTGGCCCTCACCGACTACGCGCGCCAGAAAAAGGTGTTCTTCCTGGCGAGCGAGCCGCTGACCGACAAGATCGTCTGGCACGACGGCAACCGCTATACGTACCGCCTGCGCACCTCCACCTACATGCAGGTGGCGATGCTGGTGCCCGAGGCGGTCAAGCTCAACAAGAAGCGCTGGGCCATCGTCTATCCCAACTATGAATACGGCCAGTCGGCCGTGGCCACCTTCAAGACGCTGATGAAGGCCGCGCAGCCCGACGTGGAGTTCGTGGCCGAGCAGGCCACGCCACTCGGCAAGGTCGACGCGGGCAGCGTGGTGCAGGCCCTGGCCGATGCCAGGCCCGACGCCATCTTCAACGTGCTGTTCGCCACCGACGTGACCAAGTTCGTGCGCGAGGGCAACACGCGCGGCCTGTTCAAGAACACCGCCGTGGTCAGCGTGCTCACCGGCGAACCCGAGTATCTCGACACCTTCCGCGACGAGACCCCGGAGGGCTGGATCGTCACCGGCTACCCCTGGCAGTTCATCGACACCCCCGAGCACCAGGCCTTTCTCAAGGCCTACCAGGCCAAGTTCAACGACTACCCGCGGCTGGGCTCGGTGGTGGGCTACAGCACCATCAAGTCGCTGGCCGAAGGCATCCGGAAGGCGGGCTCGACCGACACCGAGGCGCTGATCAAGGCCTTCGCGGGCCTCAAGCTCACGATTCCGTTCGGCGACATCGAATACCGCGAGATCGATCATCAGTCGACCATGGGCGCCTACGTGGGCAAGCTCGCCTCGAAAGACGGCAAGGGTGTGATGATCGACATCCGCTACGTCGACGGCGCCAAGGTGCAGCCCTCCGACGACGAAGTGCGCAAGCTGCGCCGGGCCCCGTGACGCCGCTGCGCACGGGCGCGCCCGTCCACGCCGCGCGGCCGGCCTCGTCACGCTGCCGGTGCCTGCCCGAATGGATCTGACGGGTTTCCTGGCCCAGCTGCTCAACGGCCTGGCGGAGGCCTCGTCGCTGTTCCTGGTGGCGGCGGGCCTGTCGCTCATCTTCGGCGTGACGCGCATCGTCAACTTCGCGCACGGCTCGCTCTACATGCTGGGCGTGTACCTCGCCTACACGCTGGTCGAGCGGCTGGGCGCGGGGGCGGCCGGCTTCTGGTTCGGCCTGATGGCGGCCGCGCTGATCGTGGGCGCGCTGGGCGCGGCCATCGAGGTGGTGCTCCTGCGACGCATCTACAAGGCGCCCGAGCTGTTCCAGCTGCTCGCCACCTTCGCGCTGGTGCTCATCATCAACGACGCCACGCTGTGGCTGTGGGGCGCGGAAGACCAGCTCGGCCGCCGCGCGCCGGGCCTGGGCGGCGCGATCGACCTGTTCGGACGCGCCTATCCCACCTACAACCTCGTGCTGATCGCGGTCGGGCCGCTGGTGCTGGGCCTGCTGTGGCTGGCGCTCACGCGCACCCGCTGGGGCATGCTGGTGCGGGCGGCCACGCAGGATCGCGAGATGCTCGGCGCCCTGGGCGTGAACCAGGCCTGGCTCTTCACCGGGGTGTTCGCGCTGGGCGCGATGCTGGCCGGCCTGGGCGGCGCGCTGCAGCTGCCGCGCGAGCCCGCCAGCCTGAGCCTGGACCTGCGCACCATCGGCGACGCGTTCGTGATCGTGGTGGTGGGCGGCATGGGCTCGATCCCGGGCGCGTACGTCGCGGCGCTGATCGTGGCGCAGATCAAGGCGCTCTGCGTCTTCCTGGGCAATGTCTCTCTGTTCGGCATCGAGGTGTCGTTCTCCCGGCTCACGCTGGTGGTCGAGTTCCTGGTCATGGCGCTGGTGCTGGTGTTCCGGCCGTGGGGCCTGTTCGGCCGGCCGCAGTCGGCCAGCCGCAGCGCGGCGCCCGCCGAGCCGCCGTTGCGCCCTGCCGGGCGCGGCGCGCGCCTGGCGGTGATGGGCCTGCTCGCGCTGTTGGCGCTGCTGCCGCTGGCCGAAAGCCTGCTGCCCTATGCGGTGGTGCTGGCGCAGGACATCCTGATCCTCGTGCTGTTCGCGGTCAGCCTGCACCTGCTGATGGGGCCGGGCGGCATGCATTCGTTCGGCCATGCCGCCTATTTCGGCCTCGGTGCCTATGGCGCGGCGCTGTTGCTCAAGACTGCGGCCCTGCCCATGGCGGCCACGCTGCTGCTCGGGCCGCTGGCCGGCGCGCTCGGCGCGCTGGTGTTCGGCTGGTTCTGCGTGCGGCTGTCGGGCGTCTACCTGGCGATGCTGACGCTGGCCTTCGCGCAGATCGTGTGGTCGGTGGTGTTCCAGTGGGATGGCGTCACGGGCGGATCGAACGGCATCATCGGCATCTGGCCCGCCGACTGGCTCTCCGGCAATGCCTATTACTACGCCGTGCTGCTGCTCACCACGCTGGCGCTCCTGGCCGTGCGCCGCCTCGTGTTCGCGCCGTTCGGCCTGGCGCTGCGTGCCGGCCGCGATTCGCCGCTGCGCGCCGATGCGGTCGGCATCGACGTCAAGCGCGTGCAGTGGGCCGCCTTCACGCTGGCGGGGCTGTTCGCGGGGCTGGCCGGGTCGCTCTATGTGTATTCCAAGGGCAGCATCTCGCCCGACGCGCTGGGCGTGGGCAAGTCGATCGACGGCCTGGTCATGGTGCTGCTGGGCGGGATCCAGGCCCTGGCCGGCCCGGTCGTCGGCGCGGCCACGTTCGGCCTGCTGCAGGATTACGCGCTGCGCGCCACCGAGTACTGGCGCGCGCTGTTCGGCGGCGTGATCCTGTTGCTGGTGCTGGCCTTTCCGCAGGGCATCGCCGGGTTCTTCCGCCTGCGCTGGCCGCGGCGCGGCGCGGACGGGGAGGGCGCATGAGTCTGTTGCAGGTCAGGCATCTTTCCAAGGCCTTCGGCGGCGTGGCCGCGGTCGACGACGTCAGCTTCGATGTCGCGCCCGGCGAGCTGCTCGCCCTGATCGGGCCCAATGGCGCCGGCAAGTCCACCACCTTCAACATGGTCAATGGCCAGCTGGCCGCCAGCGCTGGCTCCGTGCGCCTGGACGGCCACGAGCTGCTGGGCCGCAAGCCGCGCGCCATCTGGCGCCTGGGCGTGGGCCGCACCTTCCAGATCGCCGCCACCTTCGCCTCGCTCACGGTGCTGGAGAACGTGCAGATGGCCTTGCTTTCCCACCACGGCCGCACCTATGCCTTGCTGCGGCGTGCGGCGGGGCAGTACCGCGACGCGGCCATGGCGCTGCTCGAGCAGGTCGGCATGCAGGCGCAGGCCGCGCGGCCGTGCAGCGAGCTGGCCTATGGCGACATCAAGCGGGTGGAGCTGGCGATGGCGCTGGCCAACGCCCCCCGCCTGCTCCTGATGGACGAGCCCACCGCCGGCATGGCGCCGGCCGAGCGCCACGCGCTCATGGCGCTCATCAAGCGGCTGGTGGTCGAACGCGGCATGGCGGTGCTCTTCACCGAACACAGCATGGACGTGGTGTTCGCCTACGCCGATCGCATCATCGTGCTGGCGCGCGGCAGGCTGATCGCCGAGGGCGACGCGCAGCAGGTGCGCAACGATCCGCAGGTGCAGGCGGTGTATTTCGGCACGGGCAAGACCTTCGAGACCCCGGCGGGGCCGGCATGAGCGCAACCCGACCCGATACCCCCGCCGTGCCGGCGCCGCTGCTCGCGGTGCGCGGGCTCCACGCCTGGTACGGCGCGGCCCACATCCTGTTCGGCCTCGACCTCGACGTGGGACGCGGCGAGGTGGTGGCGCTGATGGGCCGCAACGGCGCGGGCAAGTCCACCACCTTCAAGGCCATCATGGGCCTGCTGGCGCGCCGGCAGGGCTCGGTGCGCTTCCTGGGCCATGACCTGATGCGGCGCCAGCCGCACGAGGTGGCGCGGCTGGGCCTGGGCTATGTGCCCGAAGACCGCCGCATCTTCACCGATCTCACGGTGGCCGAGAATCTCGAGGTGGGGCGCCAGCCGCCGCGCCGGTGGCCGGACGGCACGCCCGCGCGCCACTGGCAGCCGGAGGCGCTCTATCGGCTCTTTCCCAACCTGGGTGCGATGCAGGAACGGCCCGGCGGCCAGATGAGCGGCGGCGAACAACAGATGCTCACGGTGGCACGCACGCTGATGGGCAATCCCTTGCTGGTGCTGCTCGACGAGCCCTCCGAAGGCGTCGCGCCGCTGATCGTGGAACAGATGGCGCAGATGATCCTCGAGCTCAAGGCGCAGGGGGCCAGCATTCTGCTGTCCGAGCAAAACCTGCACTTCGCGGCGCTGGTGGCCGACCGGGCCTACGTGCTGGAGAAGGGCCAGATCCGCTACCACGGCACCATGGCCGAGCTGCGCGCCGACGAGGCGGCGCGGCGGGCCTACCTGAGCGTCTGAGCCGCAGGCCTGCCGCCACCGCGCCGCACGGCAGCGGTTACGATGGCGGATGGACCGGCGCGGGGCCGGCAAGGGAGACAGACATGGAAACGCAGTCGTTGCATCGCGGTCGCCTTATCGACCATATCCAACTGGTGGTACGAGACCTGCCGGCCAGCCGGCGCTTCTATGCCGCCGTCTGCGAGGCACTGGCCGTGCCCTGGGGCGGGGACGGTCCGGATTTCTTCTGGATCGATGAGTTGTTCGTGTCTAGCGTGGACAGCGCGGCGGCCTGCGGCGTGCTCACGGGACGCCACCATCTCGCGTTCCAGGCGCGCGATACCGCCATGGTCGAGGCCTTTCATCGCGCCGCGCTGGCGGCGGGCGGACGCGACAATGGCGCGCCCGGCGAGCGGCCGTATCACCCGGGCTACTACGGCGCCTTCGTGCTCGACCCCGACGGCAACAACATCGAGGCGGTGTTCCACGGGTCCGCGCATCGCAGCGCGGCATCGGTGGAAATCACGTTCGAATCGTAGGGCGTCAATCCGCGCCGGTGCGCGCTGGCTTATCATCCGGCTTTGCGCCGCGCGTCGCGGCGCCGATCCTGGAGCGTTTCACCATGTCCGTCGATTTCGCCGCCTTCAAGCAAGTCCGTATCGAACTCAAGCGTCCGCTGCTGATGCTGGTGGGCGGCAAGGGCATCCTGGCTTGCGGCTATCTGAACCCCGTCACCTTCGACAAGACCGGCGAGGCCATCGCTATCGTGTCGGGCGTCAACGATTTCGACGACATGCGCACCACCGCCATTTCCGCGGTGTCGGCCGCCGCGGCCGCGCTCGGCGTGACGCCGGGCATGACCGGCGAGGAAGCGCTGGCGCGCTTCGCCTGATCGCTCACTTGCCGCCGCCGACCTTGCTCTGCAGGGCCCGGGAGGCGGTCAGGTGTTCCTTGAGCGCCGGCAGCGTCTTGGCGGCGAAGGCCTTGACGTCGGGGTCCTTCGCCTCCTCGCTGGCCTTGCGGAACAGCGTGACGGCGTCTTCGTGGGCGGTCACGCCCACCATCTCGGCGTAGCGCTTGTCGAAGCCGTCGTCGCTCATGTCCAGCGTCTTGAGCTTGGCCTGTTGCATCAGCGAGGGGCCGCTCGGCGCGTCGTAGCCTTTCTGCTTGGCCAGCGCCGCGAGCGCCGCGCCCACCTTGCCGTGCTCGTCGATCATCTTCTGCGCGAAGGTCTTGACGTCCGCGTTGCCCGACTTTTCCAGCGCGAGCTTGCTGCCCTCGATCTCGAAGTGGCCCGACTGCGCCGCGTTCTCCAGGAAGTCCTTGTCGGCGCCCGCCAGTTCGCCCATCGCCTTGTCGTGTTGCGCGCTGACGGCGCCGCCGGCCGGCGCGGCGGTCTGCTGGGCCTGCGTGGGCATGGCCCAGGCCAGCACGCCCGCGGTGGCGAGCGACAGGGCGAGCAGGCGGAGGGGGGCGTGGGTGCGGGTGATGGGTTGCATGGGGTCTCCTCGGGAGCCCGGGGCGGGCTCGATGCGGTCACCCTTAGCAACCGCCATGCCCGGGCACGGAAATTGCGGCAGTGCAGCGTCGGCAGTGCCCAGGTGGGCAAGGCTGCCGGCCACCGCGGCCCGTTGCGTTCACAACCGTCGGTGCTTTCATCGAACGCTTCTGGAGTTTTCGATGTCCATGGATCATCCGGGCGCCGTGCGCGCCGATCGCGGCGCCAAGCCCCTGCCGGCGGTGCGCAAGGCCGTATTCCCGGTCGCGGGTCTGGGCACCCGTTTTTTGCCGGCCACCAAGGCCATGCCCAAGGAAATGCTGCCGGTGGTCGACAAGCCCCTGATTCAGTATGCGGTCGAAGAGGCCGTGGCCGCCGGCATTACCGAACTGATCTTCATCACCGGCCGCAACAAGCGGCCGATCGAGGATCACTTCGACCGTGTGCCCGAGCTCGAGGCCACGCTGGAATCGAAGAACAAGACCGAGCTGCTCGAGACCGTGCGCAGTGTGCTGCCCGACCACGTCAACTGCGTCTACACGCGCCAGTCGGCGCCGCTGGGCCTGGGCCACGCGGTGCTGTGTGCGGAAGCCATCGTCGGCAACGAGCCCTTCGTGGTGCTACTGGCCGACGACCTGATCGATGCCGACACGCCGGTGACGGCGCAGATGGTCGAGGTGGCGCGCAAGCAGGGCGGCAGCGTGCTCGCCGTGCAGCCGGTCAAGCCCGAGCACACCGATCGCTATGGCATCGTGTCGGGCCAGATGCGCGACGAGCGCCTGATGCAGGTCAGCGGCATCGTGGAAAAGCCCGCGCCGCGCGACGCGCCGTCGCGCCTGGGCGTGGTGGGGCGCTATGTGCTGGAGCCCGAGATCTTCACCTACCTGCGCCAGACCCAGGCCGGGGTGGGCGGCGAGATCCAGCTCACCGATGCGATCGCCGCCATGCTGAAGGACCGCGCCGTGTTCGGCTATCAGTACGAGGGCGAGCGCTACGACTGCGGCAGCAAGGCGGGCTTTTACCGCGCCAACGTGGAGCTGGGCCGCAAGTATCACCAGCTCGACACGGCCGAGGAGTGAGCCACGCGTGCGGCGCATGGACGTCAGGCTTGAGTAAGGTGTGTTGCTTTTGCGCCGCACCACAACGGACCGAAAAGCACCGCAAGAGGGCGCCAGGGCACACCTGGCGCCCTTTTTTGATGCGGCTTGAGACGCGCAGGCGGCAGGCATCGTGATCGCGCGCGTTGCGCGGCACCCGCGCCCGACCCAGACGCCGCGCTGCAGGGCTGCACGTCGCACGCAACCTTGCCGGGCGCGATTCGATGCGCCCGCAACTAACTGAAAACGCGGATGAAAGTGCGGCGTTTCGGCGGGTGGCGCTGCCGCCGTCGGCACGCCGCGCGGCGGGCGGGCGGCGCGTGCGGGCCCGCAGCGGCAGGTCCGCTCGGCGCCCGCGGCCTGCGCACGGCCGCCGGCGCAGCCTGACAGCCGCGTTAAACCTGTGATGAGAGTAGGGGATTGCCCCGGATAGTCCGAGCGATCTACTCGGGTAAATGAGCTGCCCGGTGAGCGAAGCGCATAATCGCTCGGGCTATCCCGACTAGGGATTGCATCAGCTTGCCGAATGCAGGGCTTCGTGCCGCGCGGAAGGCAGTGCGTGTTGTCACCAGCTCGGCGGTTCGTGTTTCCGGCATTGCATGTTCGAGTTCGAGCAGTGACAGCTAGGAAAAATCACGGAGAAGTCACATGACAGAAGACACGCGGCCGCGCAGGCGTTTCCTGCAGCAGGCTGTAGCGCTGGTTCCTGCCACGACCCTCGCGGGCGGCATGGTCGTCTCGCAGACGGCCTGTAGCAGCGATGCGGACAGAAAGGCCCAGAACAAGCCCTACACGCCCACGTATTTCAACCAGGAAGAGTGGGCATTCATCAATGCCGCGGTGGATCACCTCATCCCCGCCGACGACCTGGGCCCCGGCGCCGTGGCCGCGGGCGTGCCCGAGTTCATCGACCGCCAGATGGAAGACCCCTACGGTCACGGCAAGCTCTGGTACATGGAAGGTCCGTTCAATACCGAGCAGCGCCCGGAGATGGGCTACCAGCTCGACCAGACCCCGCGCGACATCTACCGCAACGGCATCGCCGGCCTGAACGCCTGGAGCCGCCAGACGCACGGCAAGGTCTACGCCGAGCTCGACAAGACGCTGCAGGAGCAGATCCTGCACGACCTGCAGGGCAACAAGATCAAGCTCGACAAGGTCCCCGCCACCACCTTCTTCAGCTACCTGCTGGCCAACACCAAGGAAGGCTTCTTCGCCGACCCGATGTATGGCGGCAACAAGGGCATGGTGGGTTGGAAGCTCGTGGGCTTCCCGGGCGCGCGCGGCGACTTCATGGACTGGGTCGACCAGCCCAACGCGAAGTACCCGTACGGCCCCGTGTCGATCTCCGGCGAGAAGGGTTGAACGATGGCAATCAAAAAAGACAAAGTGGATGTGGTGCTGGTCGGTTTCGGCTGGACCGGCGCCATCCTGGGTCAGGAACTGACCGATGCGGGCATGCACGTGCTGGCGCTGGAGCGCGGCCACATGCAGGACACCCCGACCGACGCCGAGTATCCCAAGGTGCTCGACGAGCTGGCGTACTCGGTGCGCGGCAAGCTCTACCAGGACCTGTCCAAGGAAACCGTGACGATCCGCCACGGCGTCAATGACACCGCGGTGCCGTATCGCCAGCACGGCTCCTTCCTGCTGGGCAACGGCGTGGGCGGCGCGGGCTTCCACTGGAACGGCATGCACTACCGCGTGCTGCCCGAAGAGCTGGAACTGCGCACGCGCTACGAAACGCGCTACGGCAAGAAGTTCATCCCCGAAGGCATGAACCTGCAGGACTTCGGCGTCACGTACGACGAGCTGGAGCCGCACTTCACGCACTTCGAGGACGTGTGCGGCACGTCCGGCAAGGCCGGCAACATCCAGGGCAAGATCGTCGAGGGCGGCAACCCGCTCGAAGGCCGCCGCAGCAAGGAATACCCGCTGGCCCCGCTGGCCAACACGCTGGGTGCCCAGCTGTTCGAGAAGGCCGCGCGCGAAGCCGGCTTCAATCCCTACCCGGCGCCCGCGTCCAACGCCTCGGGTCCGTACACCAACCCCTACGGCGTGCGCTTGGGCCCCTGTAATTTCTGTGGTTTCTGCGAAAACTACGGCTGCTACATGTATTCGAAGGCCTCGCCGCAGACCACCATCCTGCCGGTGCTGCTGAAGAAGCCCAACTTCGAACTGCGCACCCGCTCGCACGTCATCAAGGTCAACCTCGACTCCACCGGCAAGAAGGCCGTGGGCGTGACCTACATCGACGAGAAGGGCCAGGAGATCGAGCAGCCCGCCGACCTGGTGCTGCTGACCGCCTACCAGATGCACAACGTGCGCCTGCTGCTGCTCTCGGGCATCGGCAAGCCCTACGATCCCAAGACCGGCGAAGGCACGGTGGGCAAGAACTACGCCTACCAGATGAACGGCGCGGTCAACGTGCTGCTGCCCAAGGGCACGCAGCTCAACCCGTTCGTGGGCACCGGCGCCGGCGGCGTCGGCATGGACGACCTCAATGGCGACCAGTTCGACCACGGCCCGCTCGGCTTCATCGGCGGCGCCAGCATCCGTCACGTGCGCTACGGCGGCCGTCCCATCAAGCAGACCCCGACCACGCCGGGCGCGGCCAGCTGGGGTTCGGGCTGGAAGGCCAACGTGCAGGACACCTACCAGCGCTACATGACGATCGGCATCTCCGGCTCGGTGCAGTCGTACAACGACGCCTACCTGTCGCTGGACCCGACCTACAAGGACGCCTACGGCCAGCCGCTGCTGCGCATGACGTTCGACTGGCACGACAACGAGTTTGCGATGCTCGACTACATGGGCAAGCGCATGGAGGAAGTCGGCAAGAACATCAAGCACGAGAAGGTGTTCGTCGCCACCCGCAAGAAGGGTGCGCACTACGACACGCGCCTGTACCAGAGCACGCACAACACGGGCGGCGCCATCATGGGCTCGAACCCGCGCGAGAGCGTGGTCAACAAGTACCTGCAGAGCTGGGACGTGCCGAACGTGTTCGTGATGGGCGCCTGCGCCTTCCCGCAGAACATGGGCTACAACCCCACCGGCCTGGTCGGCGCGCTGGCCTATTGGGCCGCCAAGGCGATCCGGGAGCAGTATCTGAAGAACCCCGGTCCGCTGGTCCAGGCTTGAGGAGGCACGCATCATGATCAAGCAAACCATCATGGCGCTGGCCTGCGCTGTCGTCAGCCTGCCCGCGTTCGCCGCCGATGGCGCCGATGCGGCGCTCATCAAGAAGGGCGAGTACCTGTCCCGTGCCGGCGACTGCGTGGCCTGCCACACGGTCAAGGGCGGCAAGCCCTATGCCGGCGGCCTGGGCCTGGATTCGCCGCTGGGCATGATCTATTCGACCAACATCACGCCCGACAAGGACACCGGCATCGGCAACTACACGCTCGAGGATTTCGATCGTGCCGTGCGCCATGGCGTGGCCAAGGACGGCCACACGCTCTATCCCGCCATGCCGTACACCTCGTACGCCAAGGTGTCGCCCGATGACGTGAAGGCGCTCTACGCGTACTTCATGCAGGGCGTGGCGCCGGTGCGCCAGGAAAACCGCGACACCGACATCGTGTGGCCGCTGTCGATGCGCTGGCCGCTCACGGTCTGGCGCTGGGTCTATGCGCCCGACGTCGCCGACGCGGTGCCGGCGTCCGCCTCGGCCGCCGACCAGGCGGTGATGCTGCGCGGCAAGTACCTGGTCGAAGGGCTGGGTCACTGCGGCGCCTGCCACACCCCGCGCGGCGTGGGCCTGCAGGAAAAGGCGCTCACCGATGCCGACGGCACGGCGTTCCTTTCGGGAGGCGTGATCGAAGGCTGGCTCGCGAAGAACCTGCGCGGCGACAGCGCCGACGGGCTGGGCAGCTGGTCGCAGGCCGACATCGTGGCGTTCCTGAAGAGCGGTCGCAACAGCCATTCGGCGGCGTTCGGCGGCATGGCGCAGGTCGTGGCCGACAGCACGCAGCATCTGAGCGACGAGGACCTCAACGCCATCGCGGCGTACCTGAAGAGCCTCAAGCCGGTCGACGAAAAGGCGAACGCCAAGCTCGCCTACGACGACAAGGCCGCCCAGGATCTGCGCGTGGGCCGCGACACCAGCAACGGCGCGCTGCAGTTCCTCAACAACTGCGCCGCCTGCCACCGCAGCACCGGCAAGGGCTACGCCGAGACGTTCCCGCAGCTGGCGCTGAGCTCGACCGTGAACTCCAGCGATCCGACCTCGCTGATCCACATCGTGCTCAAGGGCGGCCAGATGCCGGCCACCCAGGCCGCACCCACCGCGTATGGCATGCCGGGCTTCGACTGGCGCCTGAACGACGCGGAAGTGGCCGACGTGGTCACCTTCGTGCGAGGCAGCTGGGGCAACAAGGGCGCGGCCGTGACCGCCTCCGACGTGGCCAAGGTGCGCAAGGAAATCGGCGCGGACCCCGGTCCGAAGCGCTGAACGCGCGGCGCCGGCCGCGGCCGGCGCCTGCCGCGTATCGAACGCCCCGATGGCAGCATCGGGGCGTTTTTTCATGGGCGGCGCCGCTCAGCCGGCCGCCGCCGTCTCCTGGGCGGGCAGCGCGTGGCCGTAGCGCGCCGCCACGCTGAGCAGCGCGAGCAGCGAGGCCGTGACGATGTTGGCGTGGATGCCGGCGCCGAAGCGCGAGCCCGCCACGCCCGGACTGGCCGCCTCGATCACGGCCAGCGCCTGGGCGCCCGCGCCCGCGTCGAGACTGCGCTCCTCGAAGCTGTCGATGCGCAGCGGCAGGCCGAGCGCCGCCACCGCCGCGTCCACCGGGCCGTTGCCGCTGCCCGCCAGCGTGCACGCCGCGCCGGCGGGCGTCTCCAGATCGATCTGGATGTGTTGCCGGCCGTCGGCGGTTTCGCTCAGCCGGTGGCCGAGGTAGCGCAGCCCGCCGGCGGGCGCGAGATAGGTCTGGCGGAACAGTTGCCAGAGGGCGTCGCTGCTCAGCTCGGCTTCGCTGCTGTCGGCCTGCTTCTGCACGATGGCGCTGAACTCCACCTGCATGCGGCGCGGCATCACGATGCCGCGGTCGCGCTGCAGCAGGTAGGCGATGCCGCCTTTGCCCGACTGGCTGTTGACGCGCACGATGCTGTCGTAGGTGCGGCCCAGGTCCTTGGGATCGACCGGCAGATAGGGCACGCGCCAGGGCGCGCCGTCGCGCTGCGCCGCGAAGCCCTTGGCGATGGCGTCCTGGTGCGAGCCGGAGAAGGCGGTGAACACCAGGTCGCCCACATAAGGGTGGCGCGGGTGGATCGGCAGCGCGGTGCAGGCCTCGGCGATGCGCGCCACGGCGGCGATGTCGGAGAAGTCCAGGCCCGGGCCGATGCCCTGGGTATAGAGATTGAGCGCCAGCGTCACCACGTCGAGGTTGCCGCTGCGCTCGCCGTTGCCGAACAGGCAGCCCTCGACGCGCTGCGCGCCGGCCAGCAGGGCCTGTTCGGCGCAGGCCACGCCGGTGCCGCGATCATTGTGCGGGTGCACCGACAGCACGATGTGTTCGCGCCGGTCGAGCCGGCGGCTCATCCACTCGATCTGGTCGGCGAACACGTTGGGCGTGCTGACCTCGACGGTGGTCGGCAGGTTGACGATCATCGGCCGCGTCGGGCCCGCGTCCCAGGCCTCGATGGCGGCGTTGCAGACCGCGAGCGACACCTCCAGCTCGGCCATGCAGAAGGTCTCGGGCGAATACTGCAGCACCCATTCGGTTTCCGGATGGGCGTCGGTGAGCGAGACCAGCAGCGCGATGTGATGGCGCACCATGGCGATGATCTCGTCCACGCTCATGCCGAACACGATCTCGCGCCACGCCGGCGCGATGGCGTTGTAGAAGTGCACGATGACGCGGCGTGCGCCCTGCACGCTGCGCACGGTGTCGCGGATCAGGTCTTCGCGCAGTTGCGTCATCACCATGGGCGTGACGTCGGCCGGGATCAGGTCGCCGTCGATCAGGTGGCGCACGATGTCGAAGTCGGTCTGCGAGGCGGCCGGAAAGCCGACCTCGATCTCCTTGAAGCCGATGCGCACCAGCTCGTCGAACAGACGCAGCTTGCGCTCGCGGTTCATGGGCTCGAACAGCGCCTGGTTGCCGTCGCGCAGATCGGTGGAGAGCCAGATGGGGGCGCCGTGCAGCGTGCGCGAGGGCCATTGGCGGTCGGGCAGGGCGACGGGCGGTCGGGGCGGGTACTTGGTGTGGGGGTGTTGCAGCATGCGAACCTCGCGAGGGGGATGGGCCTGATTCCCCTGGCTTGGGGCAAGCGTGTGCGAGGTCGGGGTCCGCGGGGAATCAGGGCAGGTCCGGGCGCGCAGCCGCGCGCGACGGACCCCGACGTAGCGTCAGGGGTAGTCGCGATAGGGCGTGCGGGAAGCGGGCCATGATGGGTAGCGGGGTCAGTGCAATGCCGATGCGGACAGTCTAGGGGCCGGCCGCGCGGGCGTCTTCATGCAATCCGACAGTTTCTGTTCGAGAACGGACAATCGTTGTGGGCGTACGCGCGGACTGGCCTTGCGTGCCGAGAGGGCCGGGATTGCGATTTCCGCAATGCCCGCAAGATTGCGACATTCAGTGTTGTGTCAGTTTTGGCAAACAGGCAGAATGCGTCTTCGTGATGAAGTCTCGCAGTTTCTGTATGAAAATAGACATACCGCTCTCGCACCTCGCCGCCGAGGATTGCCGCGCGCTCGAACAATCGCTGCACGCCGCGCCCACGGGCGCCGTGACCGGCGTGGCGGTGGCCTACCCGCCCGGGCATCGCGTGCCCGCGCATCAACACGATTACAGCCAATTGCTATATGCGGCCGAAGGTCTGATGCACGTCGAGGCCTCGACCGGCCGATGGGTGGTGCCGCCCACCACGGCGGTCTGGATCGGCCCCAACGTGGCGCACGGCTTCACCGTGCAGCGCAGCGCCCGTGTCTACGGCATCTTCGTCGCGCCCGGGCTCGAGCCCGACCTGTCCATCAACAACGGTGTGATCCAGGTGTCGGCGCTGCTGCGCGCGCTGATCCTGCGCGTGGCGCAGGCCGGGCCGGGCATCGGCGCGTCGCGCCATGGCCAGCTCATGAGCGCCTTGCTGCTGGAGGAGCTCAGCACGCGCGACGCCTTGCCGTTCTTTCTGCCCTGGCCCAAGGATGCGCGTCTGGCCAAGGTCTGCGACGCGCTCAGCGCGGAGCCGGGCCAGTCCCTCGGGCTCGACGACTGGGCCGCGACGCTGGCCATGAGCGGCAAGACGTTGCACCGCCACTTCGTGCAGGACACCGGCATGACGTTCGGCCGCTGGCGCCAGCGCCTGCGGCTGTTGCGCGCGCTCGATGCGCTGCTCGAAGGCGAGCCCATCCTGCAGGTGGCCCTGCGGTGCGGCTACCAGAGCCACAGCGCGTTCACGCTGGCGTTTCGCCAGCATTTCGGCATGGCGCCCTCGGTGTTCGCGCGTCAGGGGCAGGCGGCGCTCGAGGCCGAGCCCGCCGCCTGAACCCGGCCGGGCGCGGCGTTCAGGCGCCGTCGCACGCCGTGGCGGGTGTGGCCGCGCCCGCCACCTGGCGGTCGCGCGGCCAGCCGCCCACGATCGCAATGAGCGCGGCGGCCAGCAGGGCCAGCAACACCGGTGCGAAGGCCGCCACGCCGAGGTAATCCAGCACCAGCCCGCCCACCAGGCCGCCGCCCGCGATCGCGGTGTTCCACGAGGTCACCAGCATCGATTGCGCCACGTCGGCATGCGCGCCGGCATGGATGGCGAGCGCTGTCTGCAACAGCGTCGCCACGCCGCCGAAGGCCAGCCCCCATGCGGCGACCGACACATATACCAGCGCGGCGTCGCGGCCGGCCAGGCCCAGCGCGAGCGTGGCCGCGGCAAACAGCAGGGTGCTCGCGAGCGTGAGCGCCCGCAGGTGACGGTCGATCCAGGTGCCGGCGATCCAGATGCTCACCAGCGAGGCCAGGCCGAACACCAGCAGCACGCGGTCGGTCTGCCCCGGCATGCCCGCCGCTTCCAGAAACGGGGCGATGTAGGTGTAGAGGATGTTGTGCGCGAGCACGTAGGCCAGCACCACGAACAGCACCGGCCGCACGCCCGGCATGCGCAGCACCTGGCCGAGCGAGGCGCGCGCGCCGCGCGACTGGCCCGGATAGTCGGGCACCTGCACGCGCACCCAGACGATCAGCAGCAGCGCGGCCACGCTCATGATGCCGAAGCAGGCGCGCCAGCCCATCAGGTTGCCGAGGAATGCGCCCGCTGGCACGCCCAGCGACAGCGCGAGCGGCGTGCCGACCATCGCCACCGCGATGGCGCGCCCGCGCAGGTGCGGCGCGACCATGCGTGCGGCGTAGCCCGCCAGCAGCGCCCACAGCAGGCCGGCCGACACGCCCGCCAGGAAGCGCGCCACCATCGTGAGCGCGTACCAGGGCGAGAAGGTGGTGACGGCGTTGGCGATGGCGAAGCCGGCCAGCGCGGCCAGCAGCAGGCCGCGGCGGCGCATGCCCTGGGTCCAGGCCGTCAGCGGAATCGCCGTGGCGAGCGAGCCGACCGCGTAGACGGTCACGGTCTGGCCCGCCATCGACGGCGACACGCCCAGGCCCTGGGCCATCTGCGGCAGCAGGCCGGCCGGCAGGGCCTCGGTGAGAATGGTGATGAAGGCGCCCATCGCGAGCGCGAGCAGGGCGCCCCAGGGCAGGCGGTCGGCGGCGGCGGGATTCATGACGCCACCTGCGGCGCAAGGGGATGAGCGGGGAAGGGGTTGAGCATGGTGCTGCCTCGTTCGGATGATCAGGCCGTCACGATAGACAGCGGCGCATTAAAGAAAAAGTGGGGTACAGTTCCTCGTTGTGCGGACAACTATGTCCGCAATGGGGATCGCAATGGACAGCCTGAACGGCTTCATGGTGTTCGTGCAGGTGGCCGAGACGCGCAGTTTCGTGGCGGCCGGACGCGCGTTGGGGGTCTCCGCGTCGGCCGTGGGCAAGAGCGTGGCGCGCCTCGAGGAAAAACTGGGCGTGCGTTTGTTCCACCGCAGCACGCGCAGCGTCAGCCTGACGGCCGAGGGCGCGCTTTTTCTCGAACGCAGCCGCCGCATCCTGGCCGAGATCGAGGCCGCCGAACTCGAGCTGTCGCAAAGCAGCGGCGCGCCGCGCGGGCGGCTGCGCGTGAGCCTGCCCATCGTGAGCTCGCTGGTGTTGCCGGTGCTGGGCGACTTCATGCGTGCCTATCCGGAGATCCAGCTCGATCTGGATTTCACCGACCGCATGGTGGACGTGATCGAGGAAGGCTTCGACGCCGTGGTGCGCTCGGGCCATCCGGTCGACTCGCGTCTGTCGGCGCGCCGGCTCGGCGAATACAAGTCGCTGCTCGTGGCCTCGCCGGCCTACCTGGCCGAATGCGGCACGCCGCGTTCGCCGGCCGATCTGGCGCAGCATCGCTGCCTGCAGTTCCGCTATCCCACGCGCGGCAAGCTCGAGGCGTGGCCGGTGATCGACGGCTCGGTCGAGGGCGAACTGCAGCTGCCGGCCACACTGATCGCCAACAACCTCGAAACGCGGGTCTGCTTCGCGCTGCGCGGGCTGGGCATCGCCTTCGTGCCGCGTTTCGCGGTGGAGAGCGCGCTGGCCGACGGGCGGCTGGTAGCCCTGCTCGAAGATCAGGTCAGCTGGACCGGCGTGTTCTACGTGCAGTGGCCGGCGAGCAAACATCCGTCGCCCAAGGTGCGCGCGCTGGTGGATTTCCTGTGCGCGCGGGTGTTTCCGGACGATCGGGGCGAGCGCGCGCCGCTGCGTGCGCTGTGATGCTGAGCGCGGCGGCGCTCAGCGCCGCGTGGCGCGCCAGCAGACCAGCGAGCCGGCCGTCACCATCACCACGCCTTGCCAGAAGCCCAGGGTGGGTTGCGTGCGCAACCACAGGCTCGCCAGCAGCACGGACAGCACCGGCGTGAAGTAAGAGCCGGCGGCCATGATGGCCAGGTTGCCGTGCTGCACGCCATGATTCCAGCAGCTGTAGCCGGCGGCGGTCAACAGCGCCAGCATGCCCACCTGCGCCAGCGCGCCCGCCGTGAACTGCAGCGCCGGCTCCGCGCTCAGGCCGTACTTGAGCCACAGCACGGTGGCCGCGCCCGCCAGGAACACCGGCACGCCGTTCTGGCCGCGGCCGTAGCGGCGCGTCAGCACCGAATAGCAGGCCCACAGGCCGGCCGCGATGAAGGCCAGCGTGTACGCCACCGGGTTGTCCTGCAGGTTGCTGACGAAGCGGGTGATCGAGGCCGAGCCGTCGCCGTTCAGCACCCAGACGATGCCGGCCAGCGACAGCAGCGCGCCCGGCCACATCCACCAGCGCGCGTGCGCCTGGCCGCACAGCACGGCCAGCACCAGCGTGAGGCAGGGCCAGAGATAGTTGATCATGCCCAGTTCGAGCGACTGGGCGCGGGTATGGGCATAGCCGATGGACAGCGCCAGGCACACTTCGTAGGCCACGAACAGGGCGCCGCCCACCACCAGATAGACCGGATGGAAGCCGCGCAGGCGGGGCCAGCCCCGCACCAGCGTCACCAGCACGGCGCTGGTGGTGAACAGCATCGCACCGCCGCCCGCCGCGCCGAGCGCCTCGGTCACGCTGCGCATCAGGCCCACCATGGCGCTCCAGCACAGCACGGCGCACAGGCCGATGAGGGTGGCGCGGCGGGTCGCGGCGTCGGAGGCGGTCGTCATGATGCGTTGCTTCACTGCGGGTACGGCATGGAAAGGGCGGGGCCGCCATCGTAACGCAGCCGGGCGGGCGCGCCCGGGCCGGCTGCGGCGCGCGGGCGTCAGCGCGGCTGCGGGCGGGCGACGTGTTCGCCGGCGCCACGCGCCAGCGCGAGGCTGTCGGCCAGGCCGAGCAGCGCCACCAGGCCGACCGCGACGAAGGCGAGCCGGAACGGGATGCCGGGCAGGTCCTGCAGATGCAGGAAGGGCGCGGCCCATTCGCCCACCCGGATCGACACCGCGCCGAGTGCGACGCCCATGCCGATCGCCAGCTGGAACACGGTGCTGAAGAGGGTGTTGGCCGCGCTCATGCCTTCCTGCGGCACGTCGGCAAAGGCCAGCGTGTTGAGCGCCGTGAACTGCATCGAGCGCGCCATGCCGCCCACGAACAGCAGGACGGCGGTGGCTGCCACCGGCGTGTCGGGGCCGATGAAGGCGCAGGCCATCAGCGCGAGCGCGTTGATCAGCCCGTTGACCAGCAGCGTGGGCCGAAAACCGAAGCGCCGCAGCACCCGCGTGGTGTAGACCTTCATCAGCAGGTTGCCGGCGAACACGGCGATCACCAGCAGGCCGGCATGGAAGGCGTCCATGCCATAGCCGACCTGGAACATCAGCGGCAGCAGGAACGGCACGGCGCCGACCGACATGCGGAACAGCGAGCCGCCCCAGCACGTGACGGCGAAGGTCGGGATGCGCAGCGCGGCCAGGCTCAGCATGGGATGCGGCGTGCGGTGCAGGTGGCGCACGCCCGACGCCAGCAGCAGGCTGCCCAGGACGGCCCAGACGCCGATGGCCGACCAGTCGAGTGTCGGCTTGCCGAAATGCTCGAGCGCCCACAGCACGCAGAACAGCCCGCTGCCGATCCAGAAGAAGCCGGCCCAGTCGAAGGGGCGCCGGGTGGCCGCGCGGTCGTTCGGGATCAGCACCCACGCGGCGGCCAGGGCGGCGAGGCCGATGGGCAGGTTGAGATAGAAGATCCAGCGCCACGAGGCATAGGTGGTGATGAAGCCGCCGATGGGCGGGCCCAGGACGGGCGCGACCAGGGCGGGCCAGGTCAGGATGGCGATCGCGCCCACCAGCTGGTGCTTGGGCGTGCTGCGCAGCACGACCAGGCGGCCGACGGGGACCATCATGGCGCCGCCGATGCCTTGCAGCACCCGCAGCGCGACGAACATGCCGAGGCTGTCGGCCATGCCGCAGGCCAGCGAGGCCAGCGTGAAGATCACGATGGCGCTGGCGAAGATGCGGCGCGGGCCGAAGCGGTCGGCGACCCAGCCGCTGATGGGGATGAAGATGCCGAGCGTGAGCAGGTAGGCACTGACGCCGGGATTGAGGTCGATCGGCAGCACGCCGAAATCGCGCGCCATCGCCGGCACGGCGGTGGTGATGATGGTGCCGTCGAGGTTCTCCATGAAGAACGCGGCGGCCACCAGCAGGGCCGTGTACAGGCGGCGGCGCGATTCGGCCGTGTCGGGAGGGCGAGCAGGGAGGGTGGTATCGGTTGCCATGGGCGAGGGGCCGCGTTGCGGTCATCAGGCCATGCGCACGACAGCGGGGAGCGGCGAGCCACGCGTGCACGCCAGCGCCCCGTCCGGCGTGCGGACAGCGGGCGCGTTGATTGACGTGAACGCTTACGGTGGCGGCCGGGTGGCCGACACGATGGGGGGATACTAGCAGTGCCGGGATGACGCCGAACTGAATGATGGCATCATGGCGACTGCCGCGGCGCGCGCCGTCTCTCGATTACGACACCCCATGACGACCCTGCACGAACGCTTTCTCGACCATCTCGCCGCGAGCGGCTGGACGGTGCGCCGCGCCGCGCCCGGCGAGCTCGCGGCGGCCGTGGACGCTGCGGCGGGCGCGCCCAGCCACGCGGCGTTTCTGTCGTTGTACACGCAACTGAACAGCGCCGACGACACCCGCTGGTTCCTGGCGGCCGCCGACTATACCGCCGCCTCGGACGACGCCTTCGGCCCCGACGCCTTCCGCCAGATCAGCATGGACGCCGCGATGAGCGAGGCCGACCGGCAGGCGGTGACCGCGTTCTGGGCCCGTCATCTGCCGATCTTCATGAGCGTGGGCGGCGATTACGCGTATCTCGCGCTGGACCGTGACACGGGCCGGATCGTGCACGGCGTGGAGCCGGCGTTCGAGGAGGTGAGCGTCGTGGCCGAGAGCCTCGACGCGCTGCTGGCCGCGATCCTGGCGGGCGGCGCGGCGGCCGCGCTGCTGGACTGACGGTCAGCCTGCCTCCAGAACGCACACGGCCACCACAGGGTGGCCGTGTGGAGTGATGCAGCGCGCCGGACGGGCCGGCGTCAGACTTCCTGCAACATCACATCCGCGGTGCGCAGCGACACGGCGGCGCCGGTCAGCGTCGGGTTCACGCAGCCCATGGCGGGCATCACGTTGGTGCCGACCATGAACAGGTTCGGATGGTCGTGCGAGCGGCCATCGCGATCCACCACCGAGGTGCGCGGATCGGCGCCCATGATGGTGGTGCCCATGATGTGCTGGCGATCCTGGTGGCCGGTGTCCATCTTGAGAATGTCGGCGTTGATCAGCTGCGCCATGCGCTGCAGGTCCTTCACCGCGAAGTCGCGGCCGGCGTTCCAGTAGTCGTTCACGCTGTAGTAGATCTCGGGCAGGGGCAGGCCCAGCGCGTCGGTCTTGGTCTTGCTCGGCGTGACGCGGTTCTGGGGCAGCGGCTCAGTCTCGAAGTCCACGGCGAAGTTGAGCGAGCGCGCCGAGATGCGGCGGATTTCCGCATCCAGCCTGGAGCCGAACACGCCTTTCTTCATTAGGTCGGTGGCGATCGACGAGGTCGGCACGGTATTGCGCAGCTTGGTCTTGTAGCTCGGGATGTCCTTGCGGAACGCGCCGTCGCGGTAGTTCATGTAGACCAGCAATTCGGTCGGGCCCTGGCCCGGCCACAGGTCTTCGCTGGCCATCACGTTCATGGCGATGCCGGTGTGGCCCATGAGGTTGCGGCCGACCTGGTCGGAGCTGTTGGCGATGCCGTTCGGATACTTCTCCGAGGTCGACATCAGCAACAGCTTGGGGCTCTCGATGCCATAGGCGGCCAGCACGAAATAGCGCGCCGTCAGGCGGTGCTCGGAGCCATCGGGCTTCTTGTAGTGCGCGGCGACGATCTTGCCCTGGTCGTTGGCCTCGATGCGATAGACCACCGAGTTGTCGAGCACGCGCGCGCCATGACGCTCGGCGTCGTCGACGTGGCGGGTGCCATCATACTTGGCGCCGCTGGGACAGACCGGGTTGCAGTTGTTGTTGCCCGAGCACAGCGGACGCTCCTTGTACTCCCGCGTGGCGCGGCCGTTCGGTTCGTAGATCGGGTTGTAGCCGCCCACCGACAGCTGCGCGGCCAGCCGGCGCATGAAGTACGGCACGGCGAGGCCCGGCATCGGGAAGGGCTCGGAGCGCGGCGGAAACTGGTGCGGCAGCCCCTGGCCGCTTTCGTCCTGGCCATCCATGCCCGAGACGCCGAGCTCGGCCTCGGCCTGGCAATAGTAGGGCTCGAGCTCGTCGTAGGTCATCGGCCAGTCGCGGCCGCGGCCGTACAGGCTCTGGGTCTTGAAGTCGTTCGGGATCATGCGCCACAGCGCCGAGCCGAAGTGCCAGGTGGTGCCGCCGACCACGCGCAGGTACTTGGTGGGGTATTTCACCGGACCGACCTGCTGCAGGTAATCGCCGTAGGTCGACGGAATGTGCGGCGGATTCGGGAAGGGCGAGCCCGCGCCCTGCAGCTTGATGTTGGTGAGCGAAAGCTTGACCGGTGCGTTGCGGAAGCGCTCGACGATTTCCGGGCGCGTGACGCGCGGCCCGGCCTCCACAATCGTGACCGACTTGCCGGCACGTGCGAGGCGCGAGGCCACCAGCGCGCCCATCACGCCCGAACCGATGATCAGTACGTCGCTATCGTATTCCATTATTTCTCAACCTTGATGTTGCTGTCCGCGGGCTTGGGGCCCCAGGTGTTGAAGCCGCGGCCGTAGGTCGGCACGACCAGCACGTCGCGCGTGGCGTCGTACATCAGCGCCTCTTCGTAGGCGAACAATTCGGCCTCGGCGTCGTCGCCGACCACGCCGAGATACAGGGCGCGCACGATTTCCTTGGCGTCCTGGTCCAGCTTGGGATCGACGTCGGTCAGCGCCAGGTAGTCGTCCATGTGCTTGAGCTGCTTCTGCTCGACCAGCGCGTTCACGCCGGCGGCGATCCTGTCGATGTCGGGCATGCGCTTGGTCAGCGCGTCGTGGCAGCGGGCGGCCATCGCGGCGCTCACTTCCTTGCCGGTGAGAAACACCGAGGCACGCTGGAACGCCTGCAACGCGGGCGAGAGCGCGGCGGGTGCGGCTGCGCTCTCCTGGGCGGCGGCGAGCGCGCGGCGGATCGGCAGGGGCGCGAGCGCGGCGCCCAGCACCGTCCAGGCCACGGCGCCCTTGACCAGGGTGCGGCGCGCCGGGTTCTCGAGCGGCCGCGCGGGGAACGGGGAAACGGGATTCGTCGATTTCATGATCAGGCCTTCTTCCGGGCGCGTCGGCGCGCCACCAGGTACACAATCGCGATCAGCAGCAGCACCGCCACGGCGCCTCCCACTGGCAGGGCGTAGCGCGTCACGCGGATGAGCGCCGGTTCGGGGCCGCCGCTGCGCGCGAGCGCCACGTCCTGCGGCGTCACGCGTTGGCCGACCTGGCCGTAATGCGCCAGCACGTAGTTGCTCACGTCGGCGATCTGCTGGTCCGACAGGCGTTCGGTGTAGGACGCCTGCGGGCCGAAGCCGGGCATCGAGATGTCTTCGTGGGCGTCGATCTTGCGATGCACGCCGTACAGCACGGTGGCGATCAGGTTCGACGCGTCGGGCGCCCCGGTGACGGTGTTGTGATACAGCGAGGGGTACGACTCGGTGCCTTCGCCGCGCGCGCCATGGCAGGCGGCGCAGGTGGCCGAGTAGACGCGCCAGCCGGGATCCAGGTCGCGCACCAGATTGCCGCGCTGGCGGGCCTCGGTGTCATCGGGTCCGCCAAAGGCGTAGCGCGGCTTGGCTTCACCGCTTGCAACGGGGCGGGTCTGCTTGAGATACGCCACGATGGCGTGCAGGTCCGGATCGGACAGGTGCTGCAGGCTGTGCTCGATGGCTTCGGCCATCGGGCCGGCGGCCTGTGCCTTGCCCTTGACGTGGCCGGTGCGCAGATACGCGACCAGCTCGGCGTCGCTCCAGCCGCCGATGCCGGCGACCGGATCGGAGGTGATGTTGGGCGCAAACCAGGCGCCGAGCTGGCCGCCCGACAGGGCCCGGCCGGCATCCTCGGCGAGCAGGAAGTCGCGCGGCGTGTGGCAGGCGGCGCAGTGCGCCAGCGTGTTCACCAGATAGTCGCCGCGGTTGATCTGCTCCGACTTGGACGGGTCGGCCTGGAACGGGCCCGACGACAAGTTGACCGCGTTCCACACGATCATCGACTGGCGGATGCTGAACGGGAAGGGCAGCTCGGTCTTGGGCGTGGGCGCGTCCACCGGCTTCACTTCCTTCATGAAGTAGTGATAGAGCGCCTCGACATCCTGGTCGGTCATGGAGGCGTACGCGGTGTACGGCATGGCCGGATACAGGCGATGGCCGTCGCGGGCCACGCCCTCGCGCACGGCACGCGAGAAGTCCTGCAGCGAGTAGGCGCCGATGCCGAACTCGCGCGAGGGGGTGATGTTGGTCGACCAGATCTTGCCCATCGGCGAGTCGATGCCGTAGCCGCCCGCGTAGGGCTTGCCGCCCGGCACGGTGTGGCACGCGACGCAGTCGGATGCGATGGAGAGATACTCGCCCGTGGTGGGGTTGCGGGAGGCGGGGGTGGCGGATTCGGCGGCAGGCGTGGCGGACCAGGCCTGCTGCGCACCCGCGAGCGCGAGCAGCAGACAGGACGTCTTGAACAATCGCCGGAGCATTGTGGGCATGACAGGGATCGAGCGGAAAGGAATGGGCGGAGTTGGCGCGCGCCCATGAGCGACGCGCCAGGCAATGGGAATGAAGCGTATGGGGGCGTGCCGATCCGGGAAATCGGCAGATGGTGTCGGTCCCTAATACTTTCGTTCATGTTGCCCGTCGAAACTGACACCCAGGTAAAAAAATGCCTGTTTTCCAGGGCTGGAATTCACCTTTCCATCATTTAATTGCGCGCGCAACGATTGCGTGAAAGGTGGTGGAAAGCTTGTGCACCAACATGGTTTGAAACTGTTCAGATAGCGGGAAAAATTGGCCGCGCTCACATAGCGGGACGCGTGCGGCGCGACGCGTGTGTCGGGACTTCTCGCGGCGGGTGTGGAGGCCGCATGTCGGTGCGTCGGCGCCGCTTGCGCCAGCGCGCTTCGTGACGGAAGGAGCGCCGACGCGGGTGCGGGCCGGCCCGGCGCGTCCTGGGGCGGCGCCGGCGCGGACCGCCGCGCGTGCCCGCCGGCTTGTCCGGGCCTGCGTTGCCGCGCCGGTCGTTGCGCGGGCAACCGCGCTATAGTGGGCGCGGGCCGCGCCCGCCGCGCAGCTGCGCCGCACGATCCGTCGCACGCCTGCGGCCGCGCCGCCGCCATCCCGCTCATGCCAGTCCCGCTTTCGACAGAGGAGTGTTTTTCGCGATGACCCGCCATCCCGCCCCGCGCACGCGCATCTCCCTATGGTGGCTGGCCGTGCCGGCGCTGGTGGCCGCCGCGGTCGGTGCGCACCTGCTCTATCACTCCGAAGACGGGCCGGGGCTCGACGACGACAAGATCCGGAACATCCTGGAGACCGAGCTGGCGCGCGCCGCCAACGTGCCCGCGCGGGCCTGCCTGCCGTTGCTCGGGGTGCCGCCGCTGCCGGCCAGCGCCTCGACCGAGGTGCTCGCGGCCCAGAAGCCGGTGGTCGACGCGCTGGTGAAGAACAAGCTGATCACGCTGTCGCCCAAGGGCGAGGGCCGCGCGCCCGGATTGCAACCGGGCTACGAGATCGATGGGCAGCTCACGCAGGTGGCGCTCACGGCGGAGGGCAAGCGCGTGTACCAGGCCTCGCCGCACACCAGCGCCAACACGCTGGACACCGCGCTGTTCTGCCCGCCGGGCCTGGTCGTGGGGGAGATCCTGCATTCCACCGATCCGCTGAAGAATCCGAATGGCGGCAACGACAACCTGATCGCCCTGGTGAAGTTCCAATGGAAGCTGCCGCAGCCCGCGCAGGGCTGGGCGGCGGATCCCGCGCTCGCAAAGTCGGTGCTGGCCTGGCGCACGGCGCCCGAATCCGAGGACGGGTGGCACAGCGCCTACATCACGCTCGAGCGGCGCGGCTCGACCTGGGGCCTGGGCGACCGGCCGTACGTGGTGCGCTGGTAGACGCGGCGGCGCGGCCGGGCCTAAGCCGAATTGCGCGGCAGACCAGGCTGCCCACCGGCCGCGCCTATAGCAGCCCGGCCGTCAGTGCCTTGAGCGTGGCGGCCGCCCGCGTGGTGCAGTCCAGCTTGCGAAAGATGCTCTCCACATGCGTGCGCACGGTGCTCGGGCTGATGTCCAGCGTGCGTGCGGCCTCCTTGTTGCTGGCGCCGAGGCTGATCTGGCGCAGCACGTCGAGCTCGCGCTGCGACAACAGGCCGGACTCGCGGCGGGCGGCGGGCAGGCCGCCATCCAGCACGGTGAGCGCGGCATCGACCACGGTGGCATCGTGCCGCCCCGCGCGCGCTTCTTCATGCAGCAGCGCCGAGGCCTGTGCCGGCGTCAGCGCCTCGCGCCAGGGTCGCGGCTCCAGCATCGCCTGCAGGGCGACACAGGTGGCCAGCACCCGCTGCGGCGGGCCCAGGCCGGCGCCGCCGATGCCGCGGAAGTAGCCGTCGCCGTCCAGCCGTTCGTAGGCATACGAGGCAAGTTCGGCCGCATCCGCCAGGCCCTGGATCTGGCGCGCCGCGCGCGCGGTCCAGTACGGCATCAGCCGCACCTTCTCCCATTGGTCGGGGCTCAGGCGGCCCGGCGTGTCCCAGACATGATTGGGCGTGGCCGCCCGGCCGATGCCGTGCACCAGCGCCGCGGCCTGCAGGCGTGCCTGCGTGGCCTCGTCCATGCCCAGTTGCCGGGCGCAGCGCTGAGCCAGCGCCGCGGTGCGGCGCGAGTAGCCGGCGAGCCAGGGCAGCTTGAGTTCGGCCACATCTGCCAGCAGGCTCAGATCGGCGTCGCAGGCCCCGGCGCTGTGGAGGTTCCAGGCCGCGCAGTCCGGTGGCGATGCGTCGAGGGCGTCCAGCCACGCGGGGCCCTGCGTGATCGCGTGCGCCACGATCGCCGCCGGATACTTGGCGTCGGCCTGGCTCTGCAAGAACCGCAGCGCGCGCTCGCGGCCATGTGCGCGGCTCAGGATTTCCAGATCGCTGGCGGCGTTGACGTAGTGCGCCACCGGGGTGATCGCCGAGCCGGCCAGGCCCTGGGGCGAGCCGCTGCCGTCGTGGCGTTCGAACGCCTGGCGCAGCCCGGTCACCACCGTCTCGGGCATGCCGAGCGTGACCGCCACGTCGCCCGAGATTTCGCAGTGGATCACGGCGAGCGGCACGATCAGCGATTGGGTGCGCGCATCCAGGGGCGGGAGCGTCTGCGCCATCATGGCCTCGCGCGCGGCGATATCGTCGCCGAGCAGTTCGGCAAAGCCGCTGGCGTTGGCCGTGCAGCCCGACCAGCGCAGCAGCGCGACGGCGCGCGCGTGGTTCTGCATGGCGTCGTCGGCGCCGGCGGCTCGGGCGAGCCAGCCGGCCAGGCAGGCGGCGCGGCGGGAGTGGTCGGTGGCGCGGCCCATGCTGAGGTCGCCGACGAAGGCGAGCGCCAGGATGGCGTCGGTCAGGGCTATCGGACTGGCTGCGATCATGGCGAAAGCGTAGAGGCGGGCGGCGGGCGGGGGGATCGGTCGATCATCCGATACCGGCCGGAACCGGGGTTGGCCACACTGGCATCCAGCAAGCGAAACGTCGCTTGAAACCCATGATCCCAGGAGATTTCTGATGAAACGCCATCTTATCGCAGCCGCCTTCCTCGCCGCCGGCCTGACCCAAAGCCTGTCGGTCCAGGCCGCCAGCCCCGTTGCCGATGCAACGCGCCCGTCCGTCGTGATCGTGCACGGCGCCTTTGCCGACGGCTCGGATTGGGCCAAGGTCATCGCGCTGCTGCAGGACAAGGGCGTGCAGGTGCAGGCCGTGCAGAACCCGCTCGAATCGCTGGCGGGCGACGTGGCCGCCGCCGAACGCACGATCGACAGCCAGCCCGGCAAGGTCGTGCTGGTGGGCCATTCGTGGGGCGGCAGCGTGATCACGCAGGCCGGCAACCATGCCAAGGTCGCGAGCCTGGTCTATGTGGCCGCGTTCGCGCCCGACGCCGGCCAGTCGGTCGCCACGGTCACGCAGAACCAACCCAAGGCGCCCGGCAACGACAGCATCGTGCCCGACAGCCATGGCTGGCTCAGCCTCACGCCGGCCGGCCTGGCGCGCGACTTCGCGCAGGACGTGCCCGCGGCCCAGGCCCGCGTGATGGCGGCCACCCAGGGCCCGATCAAGGCGAGCGCGTTCGGCGAGCCGGTGTCGGTCGCGGCATGGAAGACCAAGCCCTCGTGGTTCGTCGTGAGCCAGCAGGACCGCATGATCCTGCCGGCCCTGCAACGCACGATGGCGCAGCGGATCGGCGCACGCATCACCGAGCTGCCCGCCAGCCACGTGCCGCAGCAGTCGCGTCCGCAGGACGTGGCGCGCGTGATCCTGGACGCGGTCGCGAGCGTGAAGTAAGCGGGGAGGGCGGGGCGCGCCCGGCTGCGGCGTCGTCGGCCCGACCGCTGCATTGCCGCGGCGTGCTCGCTGCGCGCTCGCTGCGGGCGCTCGTGCGCCGAGGCGGCGCGCGGGCATCAGCCGGGCGGCGTTGGCGCGCGGGTGAGGGGCGCGTCGTCCGCATCCTCCAGCAGCCGCGCCGCACGCGAGGCGCCGACCGCCCCCGCGCGGTGGTAGCTGGCCACGCTGGTGACACTGGCGTGGCCGGTCATGGCCATGACCTCGGCCATCGGCACGCCGGCGCGGCCCGCTTCGGTCACGTAGCCGGAGCGCAGGCTGTGTGCGGCGTAGTCGCCCTCCAGTCCGGCCTGCGCGCAGCGCGCCTGGACGATGCGGCGCACTGCCTCGGCCGACAGCGGCCCACCCACGTGGCCCCCCTTCAGGACGCGGCGAAACAGGGCGCCTTCGCGCAGGCCCGCCGCGGTCAGCCACGCATCCAGTGCCTGCGCGGCCCGGCCCACGATCGGCTTGACCATGTCGGCGCGCACCGCGCCGCTTTGGTTGGTCTTGCTGTGCGTCAGCATGTATTGCCAGCCTTCGGTCGTGCGCACCGTGTTGGCAAAGGTGGCGCGCACCACCTCCGAGCGGCGTCGCCCGCCGCTGGCCCAGGCGAACAACAGCAGCGCGCGGTCGCGCAGGCCGATCAACGACCCATCGCAGGTGGCCAGGATCCGCTCCAGCGGTTCGCGCGTGAGTGCCGCCTTGCGCGCCGGCTGCACGCCGCGACGCGCATAGGCGTTGCGCGCCCGCGCCATCAGGATCTGGACGGCGCGGTCGCGGCACGGATTGGGCAGCGCACGCGCTTCGTGGGCCTCCGACAGCACCGCGAGCCGATGCCGCACCGTTGCGAGGCTCAGTGGCCCGGCGCGTCGCTTCACGCGCTGCGCCACCAGGGCGGCATCGATTTCTGCCGGCAGCTCATGTGTCAGGCCGTCGACCCCGGCGTGCTCGAGATGATCGGCCACGAACCGCAGCACCGCCTCGCCGCTGACCGGCAGCCGCATGGGCGCGCCCACGCGCAGCGCGTGCCAGGCAGACCAATACTGGATCGCGGCGCGATAGGCGTTGGCCGTGTTTTCGGAGGCGCCTTCGCGCAGTAGCGCGCGCACGCCGGGCGAGGCGTCGGCCAGCAGGGCGTAGGCCTGCCGTTCGGCCGGTGCGGGCTGCGCAGCGGTGGGCGCCGGGGCGGCGGGGAGGGGAGGCCCCGGGGTCGCCGTGGGGCCGGCCGAGGGTTCGATCCCGCCTTCGAGGCGCTGGGGTGCGCCCGGCGCGTTTTCGCCACGGTTTTTCGGCGTTTCGGATGGCTTTTCGTCAGACGGCTGCGCCATATTGTCTAAGATCATACATAATACGTATTAAATAATACGTAGTAGCCAAATAAGGTCGGATAACCTTCGATTATCCGCGCTTATTTCGGCTTGGCAATCGAATCAGGGGCGTCGCCGATTGCGCGCGCCCGGCAAACGGCACATTGGGAGGCCGAGATGGCGCAGGGCGTACAGGAGCAGGATGTGTGGCAGGCGGCCGACGCGCTGCTGATGGAGGGCGATCAGCCCACCATCGAGCGGGTTCGGCTCAAGCTCGGCCGGGGGTCGCCCAATACGGTCGGCCCGATGCTGAAGTCGTGGTTCCGCAACCTGGGCGCGCGTCTGGCGGGGCAGCACACGCCCGGCGCCGCCGTGCCCGAGCCCGTCGCCAAGGCCGTGACGCAGGTCTGGCAGATGGCGCTCGAGGCCGCGCAAGACGAATGGGCACACACCGTGGCCGACGAGCGTCTGGCGCTGGTGCAGGCCCGCTCTGCCCTGGATGAGCGCGAACACGAGCTGCTGCAGGAGCGCCTGCTGCTGCAAGCCCGCGCCCAGGAGCTGGAGGCGCGGGCCCGCGACGCGCTGGCGCTGACCCAGGCAGCCGACGCGCGGCTCGGGGAGGCCCAGTCGCAGCTGCGCGACGCGTTGGCGCAGGCGCGCATCGAGCGCGCCGAGCTGGTGCAAGGCCAGCAGGCGCTGGAGGCAGACCGCAAGGCCCTGGCCGACCAGTTGCGCGAGCAGACACAGTCCCATGCCCAGGCATTGGCCGCGGAGCAGGAGCGTCACGCGTCGCACGAGCGGCGCTGGCTGGGTGATCTGGATGCCCAGCGCCAGGCGTTGCGCCGTTCGCAGGAAGAGGCCGAAGCCGCGCGCCAGGAGCAGCAGCAGTTGCGCCGGGCGCTGGCGCAGGCGGAGGAGCGGCTTGCCGCCGCTGAGAAGGCGATCGTGGAGGCGCAGAACGCCGGCCGCGCCATGTTGCGCGAGCAACAACTGCAATGGCAGGGCGAGCGCAACGGTCTGCAGGCGGAGCTGGTCGGCGCCCGCGGCCTGGCCGAACAGGCCGCGCGGCAGGCGCGAGCCGACGTGGAGAGCGCCGCCGCGCTGCAGGCGATGACCCAGGCGCGGCTCGACGATCTCACGGCCCAGTGCGCCCGGATGGAGGCGCAGCTCGCGTCGCGCGACCGCCAGATCGAGCAGTTGCTGGCCGGCCGAACGCCTGTCAAACCTAAGAAATCAGGTCAGAGATCTGAGGTTTGATTACGGCGGTATGTCGTTGATCTGGATAGGAATTCTGTGAACTTTTGCATGAATTCCCCTCCGTATCGTCTACCGGGTCCGCCCGCGGCCGCTACGTCTTGCGCTTGCGCCGCTCCAGCGTGCTGACCAGCACGGCGAGCACGATCAGCGTGCCGCCCGTCAGCCCCCAGAGGCCCAGCCGCTCGCCGGCCGCCGCACCGACCAGCGCGGCCCAGACCGGCTCCATCGCATAGATCAAGGTCGCGCGGGTCGCGTTCACGTAGCGCTGCGCCCAGTTCATGCAGAACTGGATCAGCGCGGAGGCCGCGGCGAGGCCGAGCACGCTGGCGATCAGTCCGGGCGTGAATTCGGGCTGGCGCTCGCCCAGCGCCACAGCCGTGGCCAGGGCCATCACGCCCACCGCGAGCAGCTGCATGAAGGCCACGCGACGCGGATCGCAATGCTGGCTGAAGTGGGCGATCAGCAGGATCTCCGCCGAAATCGCCAGCGCGCCCAGCACCGTATAGAACTCCCCAGGCGCCAGGGTGAAAACGAGTTGCTGTCGATGGTCTGCAATCCGACGGTCTGCAGCGAATAACCGAAATACAGGCCCAGACCGATGAGGATGCCGGCGCGCACCTCGTGCCCCGTCATGCCGCGCAGCCGGCTGCGCAACACCGCGCCCAGGATCGCCGCGGCGATCAGAAAGCGCGCGCCGACCAGCGTGTAGGGGCCGATCCACTGCAGGGCCTTGCTGATCACCAGGAACGTACCGCCCCAGATCACGGTGATGCCGGTCAGGACCAGTTGCGGCCACAACGTGCCGGGGTCGCGCGGGGTGGCTGAGGAGGAGGGGGAAGTGGCGGGCTGCAAGAGTTGCTGCTTGGAAGACACCGGCGAGCGGCGAAGGCGGCATTCTCGCAGCAACGGAGCGGGAGTGCACCACGGCAGGGCGTGAATATCGACGGCGTCTGGCCCGTTGGTGGCTTGAATTTGTTAAAGCGATTTGTTTAATGTGAATTATCGAAAGGTCGTTTAATTGATTGAAATAAATAAAGAAAAGTGATTTTTCTGTGGTTGATGATGCGCTGAATGGGAACTGAACAACCGGGGCCGGGTCACTCATCAGGTAGCGTGTCAGTCTGTTCCGACATTCGGTGTCTGTCTTGCTCCCTCTGCGCAGTGAGCTGGCTGGCCCGGCGTGTTCTTGTGCCCACCCTCTATGGAGTCCCCCGATGAAGCCTTCCCTGTCTGTGCGCGCCCTGTTCGGCGCCCTGTCCGGCGCGTTGTTGCTGGGCGTCGCCCCCGTGCACGCGGCGCCGGTGACTTACGACATCGATCCCTCGCACACGTACCCGAGCTTCGAGGCCGACCACATGGGCGGCTTGTCGACCTGGCGCGGCAAGTTCAACCGGAGCAGCGGCGTGATCGTGCTCGACCGCGCGGCCCGCACCGGCACCATCGACGTGACGGTGGACATCAAATCCGTGGACTTCGGCCACGACGAGATGAACCAGCACGCCATCGCACCCGACATCTTCGACGCCGCGAAATACCCCAACGCCACCTTCAAGGGCACGTTCACCAAGTTCGACGGCGACAAGCCGGAAGAGGCGACCGGCGACCTCACCCTGCGCGGCGTCACCCGCAAGGTCAAGCTCGAGATCGACGACTTCAAGTGCATGGAACACTTCATGGAAAAACGCGAAGTCTGCGGCGCGGACGTCTCCACCGAGTTCAAGCGCAGCGATTTCGGCCTCGATTTCGGCCTGGACATGGGCTTCAAACCCGAAGTCGAACTCAAGATCCAGGTAGAAGCCCTCCGCCGCCCCTGACACCCCGCCGCCCCAAACAAAGGTGTCAGACTGCATTTTTAAAAAGGTGTCAGACTGCAATTTCCACGCCGAAAAATGCAGTCTGACACCGGTAAGACGGTAGCCCGGTCCAAAATCAAAGGTGTCAGACTGCATTTTTTCGACTGCCACCGCCCACGAAAGACCATGTCGAGGGGGAAGGGTGGCGTGCCAAACAAAGGTGTCAGACTGCATTTTTGATATCCGCCACCTGCGGGATCGTCGCCTGGCAGACCCGCCGCGCGGCTCACCCAACAAAGGTGTCAGACTGCAATTTCTTCGCCGGGAAAATGCAGTCTGACACCAGTAGGACTACCGCCAATCCGTGGCTCGACAGCGAGAAGCCGCCCGCCGGGCCTTCTCACACCGGTCGGAACGCGCTCCTCGGAAATTGCAGTCTGACACCGATAGGACGATCGTCCAGGCTGGGTGCGAACGCTGGGAGTTGTGGGGTGACGCCAGCGAGAAATTGCAGTCTGACACCAGTAAGACTGTTTCCCGTAGAGCCCCTGACGCGGACCGGCGCGTGTGCAAACGGCTCGTTGGTGCGTCACGCCGGACGCCCGTTTCCGTATGAACGTGCTCTCGCGCAGGCGAGAACCGCGCAGCTCGCAAGCAAACTCGGTCCGGCGAACGGCAAGCGCGACACCTGCTCCCCCCCGATCGAACCCGCCAACCGCAGGCCGCCCACCGGCCCGCAGCGCGATCCGATCGCGCGGGTGCCGATATAATCCCGGATTCGGCGCCTTCGTGCGGATCCGCGCCGCGGCCATGGGCCGGCGGCCCAATGCCGTCGCGGCCGGCCGCGCGGCATCCCCGACTTGACGGCCAGAGTGGCCTTCGCCCGGCGCCCCGGTTTCTCTCCTCTTGCGTGCTCGCGCACTGAAAACATGAAAAAACTGACTGCACTTCTGATGGTGTCCGCCTCCGCGCTGCTCGTGGCTTGCGGCCAGGGCGACAACGCGCCCGCCCCGCAGGCGGCCGCCGCCAAGAAGATCGTGGTGGGCCTGGACGACAACTTCCCGCCCATGGGTTTCCGTGACGAGAAGAACCAGCTCGTCGGCTTCGACATCGACATGGCGCGCGAAGCTGGCAAGCGTATGGGCCTGGACATGGAATTCAAGCCGATCGACTGGAACGCCAAGGAAGCCGAGCTCAACGGCAAGCGCGTCGACATGCTCTGGAACGGCCTGACCATCACCGAAGAGCGCAAGAAGAACATCGGCTTCACCGCGCCCTACATGGAAAACCACCAGATCATCCTGGTCGCCGCCGCCTCGCCCATCAAGACCAAGGCCGACCTGGCCGGCCGCGTGGTCGGCGCCCAGGATGGCAGCTCCGCCGTCGACGCCATCAAGAAAGACGCCCCGGTGGCCGCCAGCCTGAAGGAACTCAAGCTGTTCGGCGACAACGTGACCGCGCTGATGGACCTCTCGGCCGGCCGCCTGGAAGCCGTGGTGGTCGATGAAGTCGTGGGCCGATACCTGGCCGCCAAGCGCGCCGGCGAGTACCGCGTGCTGGACGAAAACTTCGGCACCGAAGACTACGGCGTGGGCCTGCGCAAGGACGACGGCGAGCTGCTCAAGAAGCTCGACGAGACCCTCGCCGCCATGAAGAAGGACGGCACCTCGGCCAAGATCGCCACCCAGTGGTTCGGCGCCGACATCATCAAATAAAGACGACGCCCACGCTGCCCGCCGCCCGCGCGCGGGGGCAGGGCGCCGGAACGCGCGTTCCGGCGCCGGGCGGACCGACACATGGATTACGTACTCTCCCTCCTGGGGCCGATGGCGCAGGGCGCGAAGCTCACGCTCTCGCTCTTCTTCATCACCCTGGCGCTGGCCGTGCCGCTGGGCCTCGGGCTGGCGCTGATCCGCATCTCGCGCTGGAAGCTGGCGAGCCAGCTGGTCAACGGCTACATCTGGCTCATGCGCGGCACGCCGCTGATGCTGCAGATGCTGTTCATCTATTTCGCGCTGCCGTTCGTGCCGGTGATCGGCATCCGCCTGCCGGACTTCCCGGCCGCCATCGTGGCGTTCGCGCTCAACTATGCGGCGTACTTTGCCGAGATCTTCCGCGCCGGCATCCTGTCCGTGGACCGCGGCCAGTACGAGGGCAGCAAGGTGCTGGGCATGACCTACCTGCAGACCCTGCGGCGCGTGGTGCTGCCGCAGATGGTGCAGCGGGTCCTGCCGCCCATGAGCAACGAGACCATCACGCTGGTGAAGGACACCTCGCTCATTTACGTGCTGGCCCTCAACGACATCCTGCGCACCGCACGCGGTATGGTGCAGCGGGATTTCTCGACCACGCCGTTCCTGGTCGCCGCCGCCTTCTATCTGATCATGACCCTCGTGCTGACCTGGTTCTTCCAGCACATGGAAAAACGCTATGCCAAATACGATCAATGAGCCCGCGGGCAACGACGCGCGCACCGTGATGATCGAGGCGCGCGACATCGTCAAGTCGTTTGGCGACAACCGCGTGCTCGACCAGGTGTCGCTCACGCTCGGCCGGGGCGAGGTCGTGGCCGTGATCGGGCCGTCGGGGTCGGGCAAGAGCACCTTCCTGCGCTGCCTGAATCACCTCGAGACCATCGACGGCGGCAGCATCCACATCGAGGGCGAGGCGCTGGCCGAAGCCGTGCCGGGCGGGCAGAGCCGCTACGTGGCCGATGCCGACGTGCGCCGGCTGTGCCGCCGCATGGGCATGGTGTTCCAGTCGTTCAACCTGTTCCCGCACATGACCGTGCTGCAGAACGTGATCGAGGCGCCCATCACGGTCAAGGGCATGAAGCGCGACGCCATCATTCCGCAGGCCGAGGAGCTGCTGCGCAAGGTGGGCCTGCTCAACAAGCGCGACAACTATCCCAACCGACTTTCGGGCGGCCAGAAGCAGCGCGTGGCGATCGCCCGCGCGCTGGCCATGGAGCCCGACATCATGCTGTTCGACGAGCCGACCTCGGCGCTGGACCCGGAGCTCACGGTCGAGGTGCTGCGTACCATGCGCCAGCTGGCCGACGAACACATGACGATGCTGGTGGTGACCCACGAGATGGGCTTTGCCCGCGAGGTGGCGCACCGGGTCATCTTCATGGACCAGGGCAGGATCGTGGAAGAGGCGCCCGCCGCCACCTTCTTCAGCGCGCCCCAGCAGGCCCGCACGCGCGCCTTCCTGGGCCAGATGCTCTGACGGCCGCCGGCCCCCGGTGCCGGCAATGGTTCGTTGCGCTAACAACCGCCCGGCATAAGCATGTGCCGGGCGTTTGCATTTCCATAGGCGAAATCCGTCGTTCGCAGCGGTCGCGTGCCCTGCGAGGATGCGGCCGTTCCCGGCGCGGCCAGACGCGGGCCTGAGCGGCGCCAACCGGGGCATGCCGTGCCCGCGCCTATTGGAGTGCTCCCATGAAAGTGTTTTCCGCCCGCTCGCTGGCCGCGCTGGTGCTGGCCGGCCTCGGCGTGGCCCAGGTTGCGCCTGCCCAGGCAGAGGGCCGGGTCCGCGTGGCCCAGCAGTTCGGTATCGCCTACCTGATCCTGGACGTGGTGAAGGACCAGAAACTGATCGAGAAGCACGGCAAGGCCGCGGGCGTCGACATCACGGTGGAGTGGAACCAGATCTCCGGCGCCACGGCCATGAACGAGGCGCTGCTGTCGGGCTCGCTCGACTTCGTGTCCGCGGGGGTGCCGCCCGCCCTGGTGCTGTGGGACCGCACGCGCGGCAAGCAGGACGTGAAGCTGGTGGCCGCGCTGGGCGCCTTGCCGAACTACCTCATCACCAACAACCCCGCCGTCAAGTCGATCGACGATCTCTCCGCCAAGGATCGCATCGCCGTGCCGGCCGCCGGGGTGGGATTCCAGTCGCGCACGCTCCAGATCGAAGCGGCCAGGCGCTACGGCAAGGCGGATTTCAAGCACTTCGACGCCTTCACCGTGAGCCTGCCGCACCCGGACGCGACGGCGGCCCTGATCTCGGGCGGCCTGGAGGTGAACACGCATTTCTCCAGCGCACCGTTCTACTACCAGGCGCTGGAGCGCAATCCCGCCATCCGCAAGCTGATCAGTTCGTACGACATCCTCGGCGGCCCGGCCACCTTCAACGTGCTCTACACCACGCGCAAGTTCCACGACGACAATCCGAAGACCTACAAGGCCTTCTACGATGCCCTGGCCGAAGCCGAGCAGTGGATCGCCGGCCACAAGGCCGAGGCGGCCCAGGTGTTCATCCGCCAGCAGAACTCCAAACTGCCGGTCGAACTGGTGCAGCGGATCATCAACGATCCCGAGAACACCTTCACGATCAATCCGCAACAGACGCAGGTCTACGCCGAGAAGCTGCACGATATCGGCGTGCTGAATCACCGTGCGCAGGGCTGGAAGGACTTCTTCTTCGAGGAGGCGTATGCGCGTCCCGGCAGTTGAGGCCTGAGCGGGCGCGGCGCGGCCCGGACGAATCTGTACAATACGATTAGTTCTAGACAAATCGTATAGTCATGAAAAAAGCCAAGCCGCCCGCCCCGAGCGAGCAGGACTCGCTCATCGAACAGGTCAAGCAGATCGCCCATGGCCTGGGCGAGACCTTTGCGCCGTTCTGCGAAGTGGTGGTGCACGACCTGCGCACGCCGGACAACGCGATTCTGGCGATCCACAACAATCTGTCCGGGCGAGCGGTCGGCGATCCCACGACCGAGCTGGGGCTGGCGCGCATCGCCGATGACGATTACCCGCAGGTGCTGACCAACTATGCCAACCAGTTCGCGGACGGCCGGCGCGCCAAAAGCACCTCGGTCGGGATCAAGGACGCCGACGGCCGGTATGTGGCCGCGCTCTGCCTGAACGTCGACGTGACGGTGCTGCGCACCTTGCAGAGCATGCTCGATCTGTTCTGCGGCACCGGGCCCGCCACCGTGCGCGAGACGCTGGATCCGGTCGGCGCGGATGGCATCCGCGAACGGATCGACCAGTTCGCGGCCGCGCTCGCCACGCCGGCGCAGTCGCTCAAGGCCGACCAGCGTCGCGCCTTGCTGCAGGAGCTCAAGGCCGGCGGTTTCCTCGAGGTGCGCAAGGCGATGGACGTGATCGCCTCGCATCTGGGCGTGTCCCGCGCCACGGTGTACAACGATGCCAAATAATAAAGACGACCTGCTGTTGCTCGACCACGCCGACGTGGCGGCGCTGTTGCTGCCCGAGATGGTGGACCAAGCCGTGCGCCAGGCGTTCGCGCTGCACGCCGGGCGCCAGGGCCGCGTGTTCCCGGTGATCCGCGAGGCGCTGGCCGGCGGCGGCGTGTTCGGCATCAAGGCCGGAGATGTGGCCGACGAGGCGTTGCTGGGCTTCAAGGCGGCCGGTTTCTGGCCGGCCAATCGACAGCGTGGCGGCGAGCCGCACCAGGCCACCGTGATGCTGGTCGACCCGGCGACGGGCCGGCCGCGCTGTCTGGCCGACGGCAACCTGATCACCACCGAACGCACGGGAGCCGCCGGCGCGCTGGGGCTGTCGCTGCTGGCGCGGCCCGACAGCCGACGGCTCTGCGTGTTCGGCACGGGCGTGCAGGCGCGGGTGCAGATCCGGCACGCACGCCGCGTGCTGCCGAACCTCGCGCGGGTCGACTACATAACCGCCGGCGGGCAGCCGGTGGCCGATTTCGAATCGGCCGTCGCGGCGCCGGGCCTGGCGGTGCATCACGCGCCCGAGGCCGACGTGGCGGTGTCCCTGGCAGACGTGGTGATCACGGCGACGCCCGGCCGCCAGGCGCTGTTTCACGCCGATGCCGTGCGGCCGGGTACGCACATCAACGCGGTGGGCGCCGACACGCGCGGCAAGCGCGAGCTGCCGGACGGCCTGCTGGCGCGCGCGCGCCTGATCGTCGACGACCTGGCGCAGTCCCGCAGTCTGGGCGAAGGCCAGTGGGCGCCGGAGCAGGCCGGGGTGGAACTGGGCGACATCCTCACCGGCCGCGCGCCCTTCGTGCGCCACGCGGCCGATATCACGGTGTTCGACCTCACCGGCCTGGCACTGCAGGACCTCACGGTGGGGCAGGCGCTGCTGCGCGAGGCCACCGCGCGCGGTATCGGCACGCGCGTGCCCTGGCATTGGTAGAGGTCCGTCAGGGCAGCAAGACACGGCGCCTCGCGGCGCCGTTTTTCATTGCGGCGCGGATGCCACGGCGGCCAGCATTTGCTCGCGCAACCATCGATGCGCCGGGTCGCGATGCACGCGTTCGTGCCAGAGCATCACCATCTCGAAGCCCGGCACGCTGACGGGCGGCTCGACCGTACGCAGCGCAGGATTACCGCGCACCAGCCGTTCGGGCGCCATCGCCACCAGATCCGTTTCGGTCAGCACCTTCGCCAGAAACAGGAAGTGCGGCACCGACAGGGCGACGTGACGCGCCAGGCCGGCCTCGGCCAGCGCCGTGTCGGCCGGGCCGTGAAAACCGCCGCCGTTCGGCGACACGATGACGTGATGGAGCTTGCAGTATTGCGCCAACGTGGGCTTGCGCTGCAGGCGCGGATGGCCGGCACGGGCGACCAGCACATAGCGTTCGTGGAACATGCTGCGGCGGTGCAACTGCGGCGGCGCCTCGGTGGTGATGTGAAACGCCAGGTCCAGCTCGCCCAGCTCGGCGCGCCGCGCCAGGGTGGGTGGTGTCAGCTCGAGGATGGCCAGCCGCGTTGCGGGGGCGGCGGCGCGCAGGCCGGGCAGGGCGGGCAGCAGAATGGTGGATTCGCCGTAGTCCGATGCCATCACCCGCCAGGTATGCGTCGCGTGGGCCGGGTCGAACGCCGGCGTGGGCGCAACCGCCGACTGCAAGGCCCGCAGGGCCTCGCGCAGCGGCTCGCGCAAGGCGTCGGCGCGGGCCGTGGGACGCATGCCGCGCGGTCCGGGCAGCAGCAGCGGGTCGCCAAAGGCCTCGCGCAGCCGTGCCAGCTGCACGCTCACCGTGGGCTGCGCCAGGTGGAGACGCTCCGCGGCCCGGGTGACGTTGTGTTCGGCCAGCAGCGCGTCCAGGGTGACCAGCAGGTTCAGGTCGAGCTGGCGCAAGGGATTGTTCATGGCAATGGCTGGTATCCAGGATATTCATTTCCAATATAGCGTGCCAGCCCCTATCGTGTCGCCATCGATTGATTCTTTAGGCGCCCGCCATGAATGTCCTGATTGTCTATGCCCATCCCGAACCCCGCTCCCTGAACGGCGCACTGCGCGATTTCGCCGTCGAGCGCCTGCGCGCGGGCGGCCATGCCGTCCAGGTCTCCGATCTGTATGCGATGCAGTGGAAAGCCACGCTCGACGCGGCCGACAACACTGCCTTCAAGGCCGGCGGTCGCTTCGATGCCTCGGAGGAATCGCGCCGCGCGTTCATGAACGGCACGCAAAGCGCGGATATTGCCGCCGAGCAGGACAAATTGCGCTGGGCCGATACGGTGATCCTGCAGTTTCCGCTCTGGTGGTTCTCGATGCCGGCCATCCTGAAAGGCTGGATCGAGCGGGTGTATGCCTATGGGTTTGCCTATGGCGTGGGCGAACACTCGGACAGCCACTGGGGCGACCGCTATGGAGAAGGCACGATGGCCGGCAAGCGGGCCATGCTGGTGGTGACTACCGGCGGCTGGGCCAGTCACTACGCCTCGCGTGGCATCAACGGCTCGATCGACGATATTCTGTTTCCGATCCAGCACGGCACGCTGTTCTATCCGGGCTTCGATGTGCTGCCGCCGCACGTGATCTACCGCAGTGGCAAGATCGATGACGCCAATTTCGGCGAGGTCGCCAGCGGATTGGGCCAGCGCCTGGATGCGCTCGAACGCACCGAGCCCATTCCCTTTCGCAAACAGAATCACGGCGATTATGAGATCCCGGCACTCACCCTGAAACCGGGGTTGGGCGCGGGCCGCACCGGATTGGCAATCCATTTGCAGGATGGCGCCGCCGACGCTTGATGGCAGCACTGCCGACCCCAGGCCGGGAACGGGCGTGCACGGCCTGCGGATAATGCCGTGGCCGCGTCTGCCCACGGTCGGCCAGGAGGCATTTTCGGGGAATAAATCCCCGATCGCTGTTTGCGTTGAGACGCTTCCGGCGGAATTCGTATACGCGAAGCAAATCATTCCGGCGTGGAGAGGCCGGATACGCGCACGGAATACCCGCCCGGGCGTTAATTGGGCCGGTGCGGCGGCGAAGGATCGAGCGGCTGGATCGACAAGCGCAAGCCCATGGCTTTCAGGATGGACATCAGGCTGCTCAAGGATGGATTTCCCTTGGGCGACAAGGTCCGGTAGAGCTGGGTGGGATTGAGCTGCGCGGCCTCTGCGACCGACTGCACGCCGCCGGACGCCTGCGCCAACTGGCGCAGCACGCGTAGCAGTTCAGCCTGGTCGCCGTGCTCGAGCACGCCATTGACGACATTCAACGCAAAGCCGGGATCGCCGCGAAAACGCTCGATCATGGCCTCGTCCTGCGTAACACGGGTTCTCATCGTCGCTACTCCGTTGCCAAACCTGTCTTCAGCCACGGCCCGGGCTTGCCCCGGGTCCGGGGAGCGATGATCACCGGCGCCGCAGCGCCGGGGAGAAAACAGCCCCGCAGTGCGGGGCTTTCAACTCGAATTTACGCATACGTCGCTGCGAAGGCAAATTGATTTTATTTTGCCGCGGCCGAATATCGAACGCAGCCGTGATTGGATAATCGAGGCCTGTCTCGTTCGGCCCCGTCCGGGGCGGCTATTCCATTTACACCGTCGTGTGGGCGCCTGTGGCACATGGCCGCGATTATTCCCAGCCTTGGGATCAATCCCCTGCGCAGATGCCGATGTTCTTGATCTGGCCGGCAGTTCGATGCACCATTCGCGTGCGCGGCGACGTGTCGTCGGCATTTCACGATCGCATCAACCTCCGCCCATGGATACACGCATGATCATCACGGTTCAGCATCGCTTCAAATGGCTGGCCTACCAGACCGGGCAACTCGTGCTCGCCGTGGCACTGCTCTCTCTGGTGTTCAACTACGGCTACCGCTACACGGTCGACCGCAACATCGATACGCCGGCGTTCTACGCGATCACGGTGCTGCTGGGCCTGCTCGTGTTCGTTGCATGGCGCCGCGACTACATTTTCGTGAAGCAATACGAATTCACCCCGGCCGCCATCACGGTCCGTACCGCCCTGGGCGTGACCAAGACCTTTCCCACGACCGACTACGCCTTCGTCCCTTCGCTGCACAAGGCCGTGAACGTGCCCGAACAGAAGGCGACACTGTCCTTCAACGTGCGCGACCTGCGATGCAAGCGCACAGTGCGGAATTACTCGTGGATCGGATTTTCCACCGAGGATTTCCATAAAGTGTCGAAACTGTATGGATATGCGGGGGAGGTGGATTTCAAGCAGGGCGATCTGGGCAAACGGTAAATCCGCTCATCGGCGGCCGGCGACGCGCCGTGCGGCTTTCCCGGATCCACCCGGCCGCCTTTCCCGAAGCGACCCCAACAAAGGTGTCAGACTGCATTTATTGGACGATGCAGAAAAGGTGTCAGACTGCAATTTTCAGTCGCGCGCCGCGGCCGGGCCGCGCCCGGCGAAGTGGTCCGCCACCCAGCGTTCGCAGACTGCCCACAAGGCCGGCGCGCCTGCCTTGATGGCCGGGCCGTAGCGCGAAAGCACGTGTTCCAGCGAAACGTCGTTCTCGGCCCATGTGCCGCCACCCGTGTAAACGTTGATCAAGAGCGGCTGGAAGCGGTCGAGCGCCTTCGCGAAGCGGGCATCCTCGGATTCCGCGCGCTCGAACTCCTCCCACAGCAAATGAAACTCGGTTGCCTGCGGTTGCGGCAGCAGCCCGAACAGGCGCGCCGCCGCCGCGCGCTCCTGTTCGGCCTGAAGGGCGGCCGAGTGACCGCCATGGATCGGAAAATCGCCCACGTCGATTTCCACCACGTCATGCAATAACAGCATCTGGATCACACGCAGGGTATTCACCGGCCCGCAGGCATACTCGGCGAGCACCAACGCATACATGGCCAGATGCCAGGAATGCTCGGCGGAATTCTCCCGGCGGCTGCGGTCGAGCAGCGGGGATTGGCGCAAAACGCTCTTGAGCCGGTCGATTTCCCGCAGGAATTCGAGTTGTCGTTCCAGTTTCTCTACATGCATGGGGCGGTCCATCGAAATGCGGCGGGCGGGGGCCGTGCGCCCAACAGCTTATCAGGCCGACCGACTCCTCCCTCCGGCCGATTGCGCGCGCATCCAGCGCGGTGTTTGCTTGGGCATGGCATTTGCTTCGGGCCAGGAAACTCGAATTGTTGAGGGGATTCATGAATATCGCGTCCGATTGCCCGTCCTGTGCCTGCCGTTCATCGGGAGGACGGGTGTGCCGCCATGACCGCCGACATCACCGTGCCGCCGTGGCTCCCGAAGGATTAACGCGCTGATATGACCGCCGCCGATTCCACCATTACCGCCGAGGCCACCAAGCCGGAGCCGGAAGAAGAAAAGAAAGTCACCGCCCAGGAAGCCGGCATCGTGCCGGAGCCCAAGCCGCCCGTGCCGCACGTCTGGGCACGCGGCGCCTGCCTGACGACCCTGACCGTCCTGGCGGTGCTGTTCAGCCTGAAGGCCGCCCAGGAGTTCGTGGTGCCGGTCATGATCGCCATCGTGATCGCCTACACCCTGGACCCGGCGGTGGCCGCGCTGATGCGGTTGCGGGTGCCGCGCGTGGCGGGGGTGATGATCGTGATGCTGATTCTTGCCGCGACGCTGGGGCTCGTGGCCTATGCGATCAGCGACCAGGTCGCGTCCATCGTGCAGGCCCTGCCGGACATGTCGCGCAAGCTGTCGCGCACGTTCGACGATTTTGCCTCGGGTGACGGCTCGCTGATGGAGCGGCTGAAGAGTTCGGTGAGCCTGCTGGTGGACAAGGGCGGGCAGGGCGGCGGGCGTCCGGTCGTGGTCGACAAGTCGGACGCCAACCTGAATCACTTCCTCTTGCTGGGCTCCAAGAGCCTGGCCGAGTTTCTCGGCCAGGCCACCATGTGCATCTTTCTGGTGTTCTTCCTGCTGCTGTCCGGCAACGCGTTCAAGCGCAAGTTCGTGAAGGTGGCGGGCAACACGCTGTCGCAAAAGAAAATCAGCGTGCACATGCTGGACCAGATCAACAGCTCGATCCATATGTACATGGTGATGATGCTGGTGACCAACGTGGCGCTGGCGCTGTTGTCGTGGATCGTGTTCCGGATGTTCGGCCTGGAGAACGCGGCCACCTGGGCGGTGGCGGCGGGCGCGCTGCACATCATTCCTTACTTCGGCCCGATGCTGACGGCGGTCGGCACCGGCGTGGCCGCGCTTCTGCAGTTTGGCCAGATCGGAACGGCGCTGGCGGTGGCCGGCAGCACCGTGGTCATCGCCACCCTGATCGGGGTGGTGGTGACCACCTGGATGTCCGGCCGGATCGCGCGCATGAACGCGGTCGCCGTGTTCATGATGCTGCTGCTGTTCACCTGGCTGTGGGGGATGTGGGGCACGCTGCTGTCCGTGCCGCTGGCCTTCATCGCCAAGGTCGTCGCCGACCACATCGAGGGCCTGGAAGCGTTCTCGGAATTCCTGGGCGATTAAAGCTCGGGGCCCGCGCGCCAGGACCGACATGGAAATTGCAGTCTGACACCTTATCCAGCCCCGGCCCGACCAAAACAAAGGTGTCAGACTGCATTTATCGCGGCCTTCGTGAGCGGGAAATTGCAGTCTGACACCTTTTCGAGGGGCCGGCCGCGATCAAACAAAGGTGTCAGACTACATTTTCGAGCCGCGGGGCGGACGCCAAAAATGCAGTCTGACACCTTTGTTTTCGGGTGTCGGCCAATCAGAAAATGCAGTCTGACTCCTTTTCTGGAGCTCAGGCGGGGTCGGCGACGAGTTGGGCGTAGCGGGCGAGGTCGACGTTGCCGCCGCTGATGATGATGCCCACGCGCTTGCCGCGCCATTGCTCGGCGATCGTCTTGAGGCCGGCGAGGCCGAGGCAGCCGGTGGGCTCGACGACCTGTTTCATGCGCGAGCCGAAGAAGCGCATTGCCTCGACCAGCTCGGCGTCGGTGGCGGTCAGGATGTCGGTCACGTCGCGCTGGATGATGGCGAAGGTGAGGTTGCCCAGATGCTGGGTCTGGGCGCCGTCGGCCAGGGTGACCGGGGTGTCGATGTGCACGATGCTGCCCTTGCGCAGCGACTGCTGCGCGTCGTTGCCGGCCTCCGGCTCGACGCCAAACACCTGGCACTGCGGCGCGAGCGCCTTGGCCGACAGCAGCGTGCCCGAGAGCAGGCCGCCGCCGCCCAGCGGCGCAAACAGCGCGTCGAGCGCGCCGACTTCCTCGAACAATTCCTTGGCGGCGGTCCCCTGGCCGGCGATCACGTCGAAGTGGTCGTAGGGCGGCACGAGGGTCAGGCCGCCGTCTTCCGCGAGCTTGCGGCCAAGCGCCTCGCGGTCTTCCTTGTAGCGGTCGTAGGTCACCACGTTGGCGCCGTACCCGCGGGTGGCGGCGATCTTCATCGCGGGCGCATCGGAGGGCATCAGGATCGTGGCCGGGATGCCGAGAATGCGGGCGGCCAGGGCAACGCCCTGCGCGTGGTTGCCCGACGAGAACGCCACCACGCCCGCACGACGCTGCTCGGGGCTGAACTGCGCCAGCGCGTTGTAGGCGCCGCGAAACTTGAACGCGCCCATGCGTTGCAGGCTTTCGGCCTTGAAGTACACCTCGGCGCCGAGCAGGTCGTTCAGCGTGGTGGAGGTGAGGACGGGCGTCTTGTGCGACACACCTTGGAGGCGGGCGGCGGCGGCTTCGACGTCGGCAAAAGTGGGCAGGGCGGGTTGCGTCATGGTGGCTACGAGAAGAGAAGGGCGGGCCGGAACGGCGCCAGGGCCAGATTAAGACTAACGATCTAATTATAGACAGACATTCCAGCCGCCGGGGCGTCGCGCTGATGCGTCTTGATTTATCATGCGCTGCATTGCTGACGCATGCAACAGCATGTGTCCGGCTGCGCAAGCCCCCCGTCGCCCTCTCTGATCCGGTCTCCCATGAATTTCGTGCCTGGCCTTGTCTTGTTCCTGCTGCACCTGCTGGTGATGGTGCTGCAGGGCGTGGGCGCCTTCTACGCGCTGGATGCACTCGTGGGCTCGGGCACCGTGTTTCTCGCATTGCTGGCCGTCGCGCTGGTGTTGCAGCCCGTGCCGCTCGTCGCCGCGCTCGTCGGCGCCTACGGATTGCATCTGCACGGCGGCGTCGAGATGTGGGCAGGCATGTTGCTGCTGATGTCGACCAGCGTGGGCATCTTCGCGTGGACCGGCGATGTGCTGATCGGCCGCGCCAGCCTGGGCGTGTTGCAGCAGTGGCTGGACAAGCCCCAGGAAATCGAACTTGCCGACAACGGCGAGGTGGTCCGGCCCGCCGCGCACAAGGGCGGCCTGGCCCTGGCCTGGTTCCTCACCTTTCTTTGTGTCGTCATCTCCGGACTGGGATTGGACCCGTCGCGCAACGACGTGATGACGCAGTGGGTCAGGTATTTCCAGCACGATGGCCTCGGGCAGGTGGCCGTCACGCCCGTCACGCCCGCCACCGCCGCCACGCGCGCCACGCCCGCCGGGCCCGCTGCGGGCGCGGATGCGCCGGCGTACGCCTCGAACGCGGACCGCATGGCGGCGGCGATCGCCAGCGCTGGGATGCCGACCGATGGCAACGACGTTGCCGCGCCGGAGCCGCCCCCCGCGGTGGTCGTGCGGTCCGTGCCGGCGGAAGGGGCAGCGCAGCAAGCCGCTGCGCCGCGCCGTTTCGACATCGAGCTCGAAGACATCATCCCCGGAATACAGTACCAACCCGGCGATGCGCTCGACCAGGCCGGCCGACGCTGGGTCGCGCAGATTCTCGGCGACAGCATGATCATGCATTCGACGCGCTTTCTCACCATTGAGCGCCAGCGGCTCTGGCTGCGTCAGGAATGGCTGCACGGGCTGGGCTCGCAAAGCAGCGCGTTGCTCCAGAAACAGCTCTATCTGTACATCGCGCTGCTGAAGGCGGTCGACGAAGACGTGTGCGACCGCATGGTGCTGGCGGGCGAGCGCGACGTGGCGCAAGGCATTCTTGCCAGCGGCGATCTGTTGCGGCGTCAGCCGCCGGAGACGATCGCGCTGTGGTTCGAGATCCAGAAGGCGCGCATGGGCGTCGGGGGCAACACGACCTTCGGCAACAGCACCACCAGGTCCACGTACGAGACCCTCGTGCGCAGGCTGGCGGCGCGCGAAGGCGAGGCGAGCGGCGGACCGCTCGAGCAGGTCGCGCTGGCACCGGCGTTGCTCGATCCCGCCGTGCGCTGCGATGCCGGCCGGCGCTTCTACCAGGCGATTCTGCGGGCACCCGGGCGAGAGCGTTTCGAGCTGATGCGGCCCGACTACGCCGTCGTGCCGAACAGGCTGGAGAAATGACGCGGACGCTGCGCCGCCTCGCGTCGTGGCCCGATAACGCGTCAGTGGCGTCGCCGCCGACCCCGACCCTGCCGACCGTCCCTGTTGGCGCGCTCCGCTGGCGCGGCCGTGGGCAGGCTCGCTCGCGGTCGGCGCACACCTGCATTCCAAAGGAGATAGCAATGCGAAACCGTTCAAGCCTGGCGATCAGATCGAAAGCCCAACGCCGGCTCCCGACCCGCCTTGGTGCCATGGCCAGCCTCATTGCCGGCGCGGTGATCTCGCTTGCCGCGGCGCCGGCCCAGGCGCAAACGACGTCGGCCTCCACCTCGACCACCACGGTCACGAATGCGGGGCCGTTGGAGAATCGCTTGCCCTACAACCTGGATCGCGCCGGCAAGCTGCCGATCGATCCCCGCACGCTCTACGACGTGCGGGTCGAGGAGGGCAGCGATACGTATGAGACGCTGGACCTGATGGCCTCCTACCTGGCCATGATGCCGGAGGTGACCGCCCGGATCGCCAGTCTGGGCGCGGCCGAGCGGCAAAAGTTCTTCATCGCGGCACGCGCCAATGGCGCGAACCGCCTTCCCATTTTCGTGAGCCTGCTGCAACAGGAAAACGAGATCGCCTTCCTCAAGCTTGCCAACCAGGAGGAATGCGTCGCCTACGTCCAGGCGCAGCCGGGATCCGCGGGCGAGCGCACGCGCACCGCCGTGTTGCTGGCGTTCTTCGAACGCGGCGGCGACGGCGCCTCGGCAATCGCGTATGACTGGAAGGAGGTGGAGTTGCAGAAAATCGTCGCGTACCTGCGGCAAGCGCCGCTCAACGTATCCACGAAGGAAGAGGCCGACTCAGCGCGGTACCTGGCGGTGGGCATGATGAGCGAAAGGGATCGGCTGCGGATCGCCGCGCTGGCCGACAAGCTCAGAAACGGCGCGACCGATCCCGCCACCGTGTGCGACTACCACCGCGCGATGCGTGAAGTGTATGCCCGCGGCCCGCGCGCACAGCGCGTCCTGCTCGCCCGCCCCGAGGTGCGCTGATGAGCCACTTTTCTGTGATTGTGTCGCGGCCGACGCGCGCCGCCCGGCCGGGCTCCGCACCTTTGCGCGCCCGAACGTTGCAACGCGCCGGCGCGCGCCTGGCCGCGGCCGCCGCCCTTGCCGGCATCGTCAACCTGGCGACGGGCGCCGCTGCCCTGGCTGCCGAGCCTTCACCCGCGCAGGCGGCGTTCCAGGCCCGGATCCAGACCGACGTCCAGTCGCGCGACTTCGTCGCGAGCCTGCCCGCGGCGCGGCGCGGGCCTTTGCTGATCGCGGCGCTGGTCGACGGCGGACGCCGGCTGAGCGACGGCAACATGGAGCGCGCCTTCGCGCTGCAACAGAAGCTCCTGGAGGCGGCGCCGGAGGCGCAGTGCGCGGCAGCACTGCGTGCGGGCAAGGTCGACGGCAACACCTTCGAGGCGGCGCTGCAGGAACTCTCGGGGATGCTTGCGCCGGCGGACGCCCAGGAGTGGGCCGACGTGGCCTTCGAGCGACTGCGCGTCCACATCGCGCAGGCGCCGATCAATGCGCGCGACATGAAGGAGTGGCGTATCGGCTGGATGCTGCTGGGCAGCCGGCTGCTCGAAGGCGAGATCGACCCGTACTACGTGGCAATGAACCAGCCTGAAATTCCCGATGCCCGGCTCTGCGAATCGGGACGCAAGCTGTACCGGATGGCACGCAACCTGCCGCACACGGTGCGCGCGCATCTGGCTCGGCCCGGGTCCGACGGCAGCACGGTGCCGGTGCCCCCGGCTGATGTCATCGAAGTGCAACCGGGGGATATTCTCGAGGCGCCATACCGGGCGGACGGTGCGGTGGCTAAGGCGCTGAACATCGTTGCGCTCACGTTCACGAAGACGCCCGGCGTGCCCGCACGGATCGCGCCGATGAACCGCGAGCAACGCCGGGACTTTTTCCGGCAGGCCATCATCGACGGAGAGTACCGCCTGTCCAACCAGCAGGCGCAGAACCGCTTCGTCTTTACTTTGGAGCTGATGCTGCAAGCCCCGCCCGCCGAGTGTGCCGAGCTCTATCGTACGAACAACCCCATGGGGTTCGACCGGCGCATCCGTGCCCAGATCGCGCTGCTCGAGCGCGCGAGCTTCAGCGATCACATTTCGGATTGGGAGATCTTGCTGACTGACAGCCTGCGTGCCCACATGGCGAAAGCGCCGCTCAACGAGGCATCACAGGCGGATTACCGTGCCGCCTTGAGCCGCATGATCGCTCGCCTGCCGCCCGACGCGATGGCGGTGCTGAACCGGGCGCTTGGCCAGGTCGACGTCAAGAATCTCGACACCAGTGATCCGGCCAGGGTGTGCGAGATGGGCCGCATCGTGTTCGGCGGCAGCCTGCTGCACGCTGCCTCGGATGCGGACCGGCGCCTGCTCACGGTGCCCCAGGCGCGTTGAGCGGCCGGCGCGAGCCTGGCGTGCGGCCGGTCAGCCGCCGCATGCCGGGCCCAGGCGCTGCAGCCGTCCCGCCGATGACCCCGCACAAAAAAATTCAGTCTGGCACCATTGTTCTGCCGCGGCGGTCGGCGATAAATGCAGTCTGACACCATTGTTTGCCGGCCGCCGCGTTCGAAAAATGCAGTCTGACACCTTTGTTTTGGTGGCGCCGTCAGCGATAAATGCAGTCTGACTCCTTTTTGCAGTTTGACTCCTTTTTGATAATTGCAGTCTGACTCCATTTTTTTGGCGCTGACGCCGTTCACGGAACCGCGGGGTCAGGGGGCGAAGGGGTCGGCTTGGGTGGGGTCGGCGGGTTCGAGGACGTAGCCGATGTCGTCGGCGACCTCGCGCAGGATGGCCTGGGCGAGGTTGAAGGCGGTGTTGGCCGCAGGGACGCCGGCGTAGATCGCGTTCTGCAGCAGCACTTCCTTCAATTCGTCGGGCGTCAGGCGCGAGTCGTCGGGGGCGGTGAGGGCGGCACGCACGTGCAGCTCGAATTCCTCCCAGCGCGCCAGCGACAGCGTGACGGCCAGCACCATCATGCGGCGCGACTTGCGCGGCAGGCCGTCGCGGCTCCAGATGTCGTGCCACGCGTAGCGCGTGATCATGTTCTGGTACTCGGCGGTGAAGCCGGTGGCGCGCGACAGCGAGCGCTCGACCCAGGCATCGCCCAGCACGGCGCGGCGGTTCGCCAGGCCCTTGTCGAAATCGTCTTTACGGCTCATGGAATCTCCTGCGGTGTGATTGGGCGCGAGCATAAACGCAAAACGCCGGCGCGCGTTTCGCGTGCCGGCGTTCTGGCCATCAGGTGATGCCTGCCTCAGTTCACGTTGATGTTGTTGGCCTTGACCACGGCGTCCCAACGCGTCTGCTCGTCGCTGACGAACTTGGTGAAGTCGGCCGAGCTGCTGCCCACGGGCGTGAGGCCCAGCTTGCCCAGCTTCTCGCGCGTGTCCGGACGCTGCAGGGTCTTCTGGATCACGTCCTGCAGCTTGGCGACGACGTCGGGCGGGGTGCCGGCCGGCAGGAAGAAGCCGTTCCATTCGACCACGTCGAAGTCCTTGATGCCGGCTTCGGCCACGGTGGGCACGTTGGGCAGCTCGGGCATGCGCTTGGCCGACGACACGGCCAGGGCCTTGAGCTTGCCGGTCGTGACGTAGTTCAGGCTCGACGCGGCATTCGCGAAGTAGATGTCGACCTGGCCGCCCATCACGTCCACGATGGCCGGGGCGCCGCCCTTGTAGGGCACGTGCACGGCTTCGATCTTCGCGTCCTTCTTCAGCAGCTCACCGGCCATCTGGGCCAGGCTGCCCGGGCCGTAGGAGGCGTAGGTATAGCGGTTCGGGTTGGACTGCGCGGCCTTGATGAAGTCGGGCAGGGTGTTGAACGCCGATGCCGGCGCGGCCACCACGATGTTGGGCACGCTCACGGCCTGCGAGACGGGGATGAAATCCTTCTTCGCGTCGTAGGGCAGCTTGCGCAGCACCGGGTTGATCGAGAACGCCGAGGCGTCGTAGAGCACGGTGTAGCCGTCGGCCTTGGCGCGGGCCACGAAGGCGGCGCCGATCGAGCCGCTCGCGCCGCCCTTGTTTTCGATGACCACGCTCTGGCCCAGCACTTCGCCCATGCCCTGGGCGATGATGCGCGCGGCGTTGTCCGCGCCGCCGCCGGCCGAGTAGGGCACGACCACGGTGATGGGTTGCGACGGATAGTCGGCCGCGACGGCCGCGCCGGCGAAGCTCAGGCCGAAGCCGGCGACGAGCGCGGCGCGGATCAGGGTTGCTTTGTTTTTCATGTCTTCTCACTTCTCCCGTGCGGGGGGTACAAAAATCGATTGGAATAGTCGTGCATCGCGCGACCGCTGCTTATCCGGCCGGGTGGCCGGGGGCGATCAGACGGTCGCGATGGGGTTGACCGGCGCGCCGACCAGGCCGGGCACGTACATCGGTGCCGCGGTCAGGAAGAAGGCGTGTCGGCCGCGCTGGCGCAGCCAATGCGCCAGCGGGGTCAGGTGCCAGAGCTCGCCCAGCGGCAAGCCCAGCTTGAAGAGGCACTGTTCGTGCAGGGGAAGCAGCGGGCCGCGCTCGGCGGCCAGGCTGTGGTTGCGCAGCTCGACCGCGTGATTGTCGGCGGCGATGGCGGCGATGCGGCTGTTTTTGATCCAGGCCAGCAGCTCGGGATCGTCGCCGTCGAGCACGCAACAGCTGGTCTTGAGACGGTGCTGCTCGTCGTCGGGCAGGGTGAGGGCGAGATCGGCCAGGCCGGTGTGCAGGCACAGCACATCGCCGGGCCGCACCTGCACGCCGTCGGCCTGCATCACGCGCTGCAGGTCGGCCAGGCCGATCTTGCGCTGCTCGTCGCCGAAGTGGGCGCGCAGGTCCACCATCACGCCGCGGCCCTGGATGCCGTGACGCGCCATCGGCGCGATCGAGAGGTCGCGCGTGCCCGTGAAGCCTTCGGTCGCGGGCTCGCTCACGGTGAAGCCGTTGTAGCCGGTGGGCTGCGGATTGCCGTCGCCATGGGCATCGTAGAGCGAGCCGACGTGGCCGAGCGCATCCCACTGCGTCGAGTATTGCGGCGAGATCGTGACGCTGTCGTCGCTGATCACGTCGGTCGCGCCGGGCACGTCGGTGGCCAGCGGATAGCGATAGACGGGTACGCCGTTCTTTTCGGCCGGGCGGATCACCGGGCCCTTGCGGCGCGGGTTCAGCACCGGCGCGCGCGGCACGGTGAGCGGCAGGCTGAGCGAGAACGAAATGCCTTCGCGCACCTCGGCGATGGCGGCCAGGCGGGCCTGCGCATCCAGATGGTTGAGCGTGCCGAGCTGGTCGTCGGCGCCGAAATCGCCCCAGTTCGACCCGGCGGGCCGCTGGTGGTATCGCTGCTGGCTCATCGCCATGTCTCCTCGCGCCGGGTTTGTGTGGCGCGCTTTGTTCTTCAGGCCGGCGGCTGGGCCGCCGGCGTCATTCCAAGGGCGGCGCTGCGTTCAGCGCACCGCCTCGCTGCCCATCAGCGCGTCGATGTCCTGCTCGCCATAGCCCAGGCCGGCCAGGATTTCCCGGCTGTGTTCGCCCAGCGACGGCGCGCCGATGCGGGCCGGGGCGGCGGTGTCGTGCACCGTGCCGTCCGGCGCGAAGTGCGCCCACTGGGCCAGGCCCAGGTAGTTGCCGGCGGCCGGGTTGGTCAGCGGCTGCATGAAGCCCATGGCCTGCACCTGCGGGTGGTCGAACATGTCCTCGACACGATTGACCACGGCGCAAGGCACGCTCTGGCCGAACAGCTCGGCCCATTCGGTGGCGCTGCGCTGTGCCAGCGCCTCGCGCACCCGCGGGATCAGCACGTCGGCCTGGGCCGCGCGTTTCTTGACGGTATCGTAGTCAGGGTGCTCGGCCAATTCCGCGAGGCCCAGATGGCCGCACAGCGAACGCCAGAAGTGCGGCGTGTTCGCGGAGATGTACAGATGGCCTGCGCGCGTGGGGTGGATGCCGGTGATGCCACCCGAGCGCATGTCGCGCTCGATCGCGCGCGGCTCGCCCTCGGCCCACACCAGGCGCGCCGACTGCATCGCCAGCGCGCTGCCGAGCAGCGACACCTCGATGGCCTGGCCACGGCCGGTCTTCTCGCGTTGATAGAGCGCGGCGGCGACGCTGTTGGAAATCAGCGCGGCGCCGTAGTAATCGACCACCGAGCCATAAAGAATCTCGGGCGGGCCGTCGGTCTTGGCCTGCGAGGCGCACATGCCGGTCATGGACTGCAGCACCTGGTCGTAACCGGCGTGGCCCGCCATCGGGCCGGCCGCGCCGTAGCCCGTCATGGCGCAGTACACCAGGCGCGGATTGATCGCGGCGAGGGTCGCGAAGTCGATGCGCAGGCGCTCGGGCACGCCCGGCCGGAAGTTGTGGACCAGCACGTCGGCCTCGCGCACCAGGCGCGTCAGCACCTCGTAGCCGGCCGCGTCCTTCAGGTTCAGGCAGATCCCGCGCTTGTTGCGGTTGATGCCGAGGAAGGCGCGGCTTTCGCTGGCCAGCGTCGACGGATACTTGCGCAGGTTGTCGCCTTCGGGCGGCTCGATCTTGATCACTTCGGCGCCCATGTCGCCCAGCAGCGCGCAGCCATAGGGGCCGGCGATGTAGGCGCTCAGGTCCAGCACTTTGACGCCGGACAGGGGCAGGGGGGATTCGGCAGGGTGTTGCATCGTGCGAGTCACTCAGTCATGCGGATTCGGGTGGGGCTCAGGCGTGGCCGGCGGCCAGCAGCACGTCTTCGGCGCGGCGCACGAAAGGCGCGTCGATCATGCGGCCGTCGAGCAGGAAGGCGCCCATGCCGGCGTGTTCGCGGCTGGCCGCGACCACGCGCCGGGCCTGTTCGATCTCGTCGGCCGAGAAGCCGAATTCCTCGTTGGCGATGGCGACTTGGCTCGGGTGCACGCAGGATTTGCCGAGAAAGCCCAGCGAGCGCGCGAGGCGAGCCTCGGCGCGAAAGCCGTCGGTATCCTTCACGCGGGCATAGGCGGCGTCGAGCGCAAACTTGCCGGAGGCGCCGGCGGCCAGGCGCACCGCGAGCAGGATCGGGCGCAGCGTTTCGGGCGCATAGCGGGCGATGCCCAGCGGCTCGAACAGATCGGCCAGGCCGAGCTGCAGGCCGCAGACGCGCTCGTGCGCGGCGGCCAGTTCGGCGGCGCGGGCGAGCGCCTGCGGCGTTTCGATATTGACGAGGAAGGTGCCTTCGAAGCCGGCGGCGCTGGCGCGCGTCACGGCGTCCTGCACGGAAGCGGCGTCCTGCGTCTTCGGCACGTTCAGGATGTCGAACGGCACGCGGCCCAGCACGCCCAGGTCGTCGGCGTAATAGGGGGTGTCGGAGGCGTTGATGCGGACGATAATTTTCTTGGCATGCGCGGCACCGGCCTGCTTGCCGAGCCAGTCGGCGAGGATGGTGCGCGCTTCTGCCTTGCGTTCCGGCGCGACGGCGTCTTCGAGGTCGAAGGAAATCGCGTCGGCGGCGCTGGCCATGGCTTTATCGAACAGTTCCGGGCGTGACGCCGGGACGAACAGCTTGCTTTTCATGGTTGTCTCCTGAGCCGGATTGTGGCGCGGGCACAAGCGCGATGGGGCGAGCTGGGTTACGATCAAACGATAGAATATCTATCATCATGAACACCGACTTTCTCCAGACGCTGGTCGCCGTGGCACGCCACGGATCCATGGCCGAGGCCGCGCGCCGGCTCGGTCTCACGCATGGTGCCGTGGCGCAGCAGATCCGGGCGCTCGAGCAGGAGCTGGGCGCGCCGCTGGTGGCGCGCGCCGGCCGCACCGTGCACCTCACCGCCAAGGCCGCCGAGCTGCTCGCGCCGGTGCAGGAGGTGCTGGCCAGCCTGGAGCAGATCCGCTATCTGGCGCGCTCTGGCGAGGTGATGGGCGAGCTGCGGCTGGGCGCGGGCAACACCGCGCTCAATTCCATGGTGCCGGCGATTCTCGAGCGTTTGGTGGCGCGCCATCCGCTGGTGAACGTGGCGCTCACGCCCGGCCATTCCGCGCGCTTCTATCCGGCGGTCGAGGCGGGCGAGCTGGACGCGGCCATCGCGCTGGAGGCGCCGTATCCGCTGGCCAAGAGCCTGGGCTGGCAGTTGTTGCGCGAAGAGCCTTACGTGCTGGCGGTGGCGCCGCGCCTGGCCGGACGCGACCCGCACGCGCTGCTCGCCAGCGAGCCCTTCATTCGTTACCAGCGCAACGATTGGGGCGGCCGCCATGTCGACGACTATCTCCGGCGGGTGGGGATCGCGCCGCGCGACCGCTTCGAGCTCAACGCGATCGAGGCGATTGCCGTGATGGTGAGCCGCGACCTCGGCGTCGCCATCCTGCCGCTCGCGACCAACGGCGCCATCGAGCGGCTGGGGCTGGCGGTGTTGCCGCTGCCGGCGCCCTGCGAGCCGCGCCGCTTCGGCCTGATCTGGCCGCGGGGTTCGTCGCGGCTGGCCCTGATCCAGGCGCTGCGCGAAACCGCCGTCGAGGAATACGGCAAGCTGCCGCCGCCGGGGCTCTGAACGCGCGCGGCGTCAACCGAGCAGCAGCGACACGCCGATCACCGTCATCACCAGCGCCACCAGGCCGTCGAGAACGCGCCATGCGCCCGGGCGGGCGAACCACGGCCGCAGCAGGCGCGCGCCGTAGCCGAGCGCAAAGAAGAACAGAAAGCTCGCCATCGCGGCGCCGGCGCCGAAGGCGCGGCGGTGGCCGTCGTACTGGCTCGCGATCGAGCCGAGCAGGACCACCGTGTCGAGATAGACGTGCGGATTGAGCCAGGTCAGGGCCAGGCAGGTGAGCAGGGTGGCGCGCAGCGTGCCGCCGCCGCGCTCTGCCGGGGCCAGCGCGTCGTGGGCGCGCAGGGCCTGGCGCAGGTTGCGCGCCGCGTATACGAACAGGAACAGCGCGCCGCCGTAGCGCATCACCGGCTCGATCCACGGCAGCCGCGTGCTGAGCACACCGAAGCCCGACACGCCGAAGGCGATCAGCAAGGCATCCGACACGGCGCAGGTGAGGCACACCGCGAACACGTGCTCGCGTCGCAGGCCCTGGCGCAGCACGAAGGCATTCTGGGCGCCGATGGCGAGGATGAGGCTCAGGCTGAGCAGAAAACCGGCAATCAGGGCGGAAACGGAAGCGGGCACGGCGGGACAGCGGGGAATGAATGGGGCGCACAGCGTACCCCCGGGGCCGCGTGTTTGCCCAATGCAATCTGCTAATGCGGCTTTAGCGTGGCGCGCGCCACACGGCCGTGCGCGGCGCGCGGGGATGTCTTTACAAGCCGGGCGGGCCGGCTCACCATGGCGTTCTTTCATGCGGCACGGGAGCGGGCGGTCATGGAGTTGCAGGTCGATGCGGTGACGGGCGGGCAGGCCATGCCGGCCGCGGTGGACGTGGTGGTGATCGGTGGCGGCATCATCGGCGTGAGCACGGCGATCGCGCTGGCGCGCCGCGGGGTGTCGGTAGCGGTGTGCGAGAAGGGCGCCGTGGCGCTCGAACAGTCGAGCCGCAACTGGGGCTGGGTGCGCACCACGCGGCGCGATCTGCGCGAGTATCAGCTCGCCGCTGAGAGCCTGCGCCTGTGGCGCACGCTCGACCGCGACCTGGGCATCGACACCGGCTTTCGCGAATGCGGCATCCTCTACGCCGCCGACAGCGCCGCGCGCCAACAGGAACTCGAGACCTGGGTGAGCCGGGTGCGCGCCGAATTCGGCGCGGCCGTGCCCACCGTCGTCCTGGGCAGCGCCGAGGTCGCCGCGCGGCTGCCCGGCGTCGCGCGCGGATTCGAGGGCGGCATCCATACCCCCACCGACGGCTGCGCCGAGCCGCAACGCGCCGTGCCGGCCATGGCCCGCGCGCTGGCGCGCCTGCCGGGCGCGCATGTGTTGAGCCAATGCGCGGTGCGCGGGCTGGACCTGCAGGCCGGCCGCGTCGCGGGCGTCGTCACCGAGCACGGCCGGATCGCCTGCGATGCGGTGGTGGTGGCGGGCGGTGCCTGGTCGCGCTATTTCCTGGGCAGCGTGGGCGTGGACCTGCCACAGCTGCTGACGCGCGGCTCGGTTGGCCACACCCAGCCCCTGCCGGGCGGCCCGGACGGTTGCGTCAACATCCCCGGCGTGTCGCTGCGCAAGCGTGCCGACGGCGGCTACACGCTGGCCTGGGGCATGCGCACCTACGCCGAGATCACGCCGTCCAGCTTCGCCCAGTTCTTCAAATTCCTGCCGGCCTTGCGCAGCAGCTGGGGCAGCCTGCAGCTCGCCCTTGGCGCGCGCTTTTTCGACGAGCTGCGCCGGCCCGGCCGCTGGGCGCTGGACGCGCCCACCGTGTTCGAGCGGGTCCGCACCCTCGATCCCGCACCCTTGCCCAATTATGTGGCGCCGCCGCTGGCCAACCTGCAACGGTTGTTCCCGCAACTGTCCGGCGCGCGGCTGGAGAAGCGCTGGGGCGGCTACATGGACGTGACGCCCGACGCGATTCCCGTGATCGGGCCGGCGGCCAAGGTGCCGGGGCTCTTCATCGCCACCGGCTTCTCGGGCCACGGTTTCGGCATCGGGCCGGCCGCGGGGCAGTTGATGGCCGACCTCGTCACCCAAGACACGCCCCTGGTGGACCCGCACGCCTTCCGCCTGGAACGCTTCTTCGACGGCACGCCGATCGTCGTCGACGCCGGGTTCTGAGGCGCCGGGCCCCAAGCCGGGGCCATTGCGACAGTGTTGCGGCGGGCCGCGCGCCGGGCCCGGAAATTGCTGCGCAGCGCCATTCCCATCCGAGAGGAGCCGGCATGGAGTTGGCGCTGTATTCGTGGTTTGCCGATCGACATCCCTGGCTGGGCACCGCGCTGGCGATGGCGGTGGCCGCACTGGCCGCACTGATCGCCCATCGCGTGCTCGCCCTCGTGCTGCAACGGATCACCCGCCGCAGGCCGCTGCTGGCGGCGATGGTGCGATACACCTACACCCCGGGCCGCTGGGTGCTGCTGGGCCTGGCGTTGAACGTGGTGCTGGCCGGCGCGCCCGACGAGCTGCCCGGCATGGAGGGCCTGCGCGAGGCGCTGCGCCTGGCGCTGATCGCCGTGATGACGTGGCTGGTGGCCCGGGCCTGCACCGGGCTCGGCGAAGGCATCATCGCGATGCATCCGGCGGATGTAGCCGACAACCTCGGCGCGCGCCGCATCCATACCCAGACGCGCGTACTGGTGCGCTGCGTGAACCTGGCGGTGGTGCTGGTCGGGCTGTCGGCCATGCTCATGACCTTCCCCGCGGTGCGCCAGATCGGCGCGAGCCTGATGGCCTCGGCCGGCCTGATGGGCCTGGTGGCCGGCTTCGCGGCGCGGCCCGTGCTCGGCAACCTGATCGCCGGGCTGCAGATCGCGCTCACGCAGCCGATCCGGCTCGACGACGTGCTGATCGTGCAAGGCGAGTGGGGCAGGGTGGAGGAGATCACCGGCGCCTATGTGGTGGTGCGGATCTGGGACGAGCGGCGCCTGATCGTGCCGCTGCAATGGTTCATCGAGAATCCGTTCCAGAATTGGACGCGCCAGTCGGCGCAGATCATCGGCACGGTATTCCTGTGGGCCGACTACCGTCTGCCGCTCGCACCGTTGCGTGCCGAGCTGGAACGGCTGGTGCAGGATGCCCCCGAATGGGACAAGCGGGTCTGCGTGCTGCAGGTCACCGAGGCGGGCGAGCGCTCGATGCAGCTGCGTGCGCTCGTGAGCGCGCCGGATTCGGGCCTGGCCTGGGACCTGCGCTGCAAGGTGCGCGAGGGCCTGCTGAACTTCATCCAGCGCAATCATCCCGAGTGCCTGCCGCGCCTGCGCGCCGAGCTCGGTACCCAGCCCAGCGAACCCGGCGGCCGGCCCGACCGCGCCGCGCAGGACCTCACCAGCCCCACGCCCTGAGGCCGGTCCGTGCAGCAGGATCGGGCCCCGGCGGCTATCATGCGCGCCGGGGCGCCGCCTGACGGTTGTCCCCGCAACGACAGTAGGCACGGCATCGAACCAGGCACGTCACACAGGGGAAGCATCGCATGAAGGGCTCGCGCAACTCATTGATCACGCTGCGCATTTTTCTGGCGGCGGCGCGCACGCTCAACTTCAGCCGCAGCGCCGAATCGCTGCACCTGACGCAGAGCGCGGTGAGCAAGCACATCGGCGCGCTGGAGGCCCGCCTGGGCGTGGCCTTGTTCAAGCGCCTGCCCAACGGCATGCGGCTCACCCACGCGGGCGCGCTGTATCACGAGCGCGTGAGCGCGGCGCTGCGTCTCATCGACGAGGCCGACGCGCTGGTGGCAAACCCCGGCACGCGGGTGGCGCTCAACATCGCGGTCTCGCCCTCGTTCGCGCAGTTCTGCCTGATCCCGGGGCTGTCGGAGTTCTTCGAGGCGCATCCGGACGTGCGCGTCAACATCCGGCCGCGCCTGCTCTATGGGCGCGACCAGTCCGAGCGCTTCGACGCCGAACTGCAGCTGCACACCGGTCACGTCGCCGGCATGTCGGCGCAGTATCTGTGCGGCCGCGAGATGACCCTGGTGGCCGCGCCGGCGCTGCTGGCCCGCCACCCCGTGCACCGGATCGAGGACCTGGATCCGTTGCCGCTGCTCAAGCGCGCCCAGCGCGGCTACAGCTGGGACGAGTGGCGTGCCGAAGTGGCGCCGCTCTGGACGGGCCCGGCCGCCACCGCGCCGGAATACGAAGGGTTTTCGGTGCTGCTGCCCGCGGTGCTGAATGGGCTGGGCGTGGCGATCGTGCCGGTGTGCATGGTGCTCGAGCCCTTGCGCAGCGGCGCGCTGGTGCGCCCGTTCGGCGAGGCCGTCGAAGGCCGCTACGGCTATTACCTGATGCAGCCGCGCCCCAACGTCGGCGGCGCCTACGCCGACGCATTCTGCGACTGGGTGGCCGCCCGCGCGGCCGCGCTCAATGCCGACGTGCGGGCCTTCCTGACGGCCTGACGCCGGCCGCGGGCGCCCGCCCGCAGGCCCTCACGTGCGATATTCCAAACCGGAATGGTCCATGCGGATACTTCCGTTGCCGGCGCGCGCGCGCCTTTCCATAATGGTCGCACCTAGTTACGAATTGAATGGCCGTTCTCATGCACAAGCTCAAGACCTCGCTCTCCACGCGCCTGCTGCCGGCGCTGTTCCCCCTGATGCTGGCCGCCGCCGCGCCCGCGCAGGCGGCCTATCCGGAAAAGCCCGTGCGCATCATCGTGCCGTACGCGGCGGGCGGCAGCTCCGACGTGCTGGCACGCGGCATCAGCGATCAGCTGGCCAAGGAACTCGGCCAGCCGGTGGTGGTGGAGAACCGCGCAGGCGCGGGCTCGATGATCGGCACGGCCTACGTGGCCGGCGAAGCGGCCGACGGCTACACCCTGCTGCTGGCGGACGTGCCGTTCACCATCGTGCCGGCACTCTATGGCGACCGCGTCAAGTACGACGCTCGCAAGGACTTCGCCCCGATCTCGCTGCTGGGCGTGTCGCCCATGTACCTGTTCGTGAACCCGAACTTCGACGCCAAGACCGTGCCGGCCCTGGTGGCCGCCGCCAAGGAGAAGCCGGCGTCGATCTCGATCGGCTCGGGCGGCAACGGCTCGCTGACCCACCTGATGGCCGAGCTGTTCATGCAGAACACCGCCACCAAGCTGGTGCACATTCCCTACAAGGGCGCCTCGGCCTCGGTCAACGACCTGGCCGGTGGCCAGATCGAGACCAGCTTCACCACGATGCCCACGGCCGCCGCCTTGTTCCAGGGCGGCAAGATCACGCCGGTCGCGGTGTCCTCGCCCGAGCGCATGAAGGAAACGCCCAACGTGCCGACCTTCAAGGAACTCAACGTGCCGAACATGACGGTGCAGAGCTGGTGGGGCCTGATGGCGCCTGCCGGCACGCCCGCCGACGTGCAGGCCCGCCTGGAAGCGGCCATGAAGACGGTGATGCAGGCCGGCCCGGTGCAGCAGCGGCTCGTGAGCGTGGGCGTGAGCGCGCCGGCCGATACCAGCGCCGCCGCACTCAAGCGCCTGCTCGCCGAAGACTTCACGCGCTGGCAGGACGTGGTCAAGCGCGCCGACATCAAGTTCGAGTAAGCGCTCCGGTTTCATGCGTGTCAGGGAGCCTGGAGTTACCCGCCGGTTTGCTTCTTCCCCGACGCGCTTTTTCTGCCTCCGCCGTGACCGCGTGTCACGGCGGTTTTTTGAATTCCAGCGCGTGTGCCCCGATGCAGGCGCGCGCCGCCCGTTAGACGAGACCATCCTATGCAAGCCTGGCTGGAAGCGGCCGCCGCCGACGCGGCCCTGATGAACGATTTCGAGACCATCTGTGCCTTTGGCGGACGCATGTCCGGCAGCGGCCAGGACGATGCGGCGATGGCCTGGGCGCTGGCGCGGCTGCGTCCGGTGGCGCCGCAGGTGAGCCAGGTGCACGTGCCTTACGACGGCTGGCGCTGTCTCGAAGCGAGCCTGACGCTGGCGGACGCGGCGCTGCCGGTGCGTGCGCTGCTGCGCTCGGAGAGCACGCCGGACCAGGGCCTGGAAGCCGACGTGATCGACGTGGGGCAGGGCCGGCCCGACGACTTCGCCCGCGTGGGCGAGGCCGTGCGCGGCAAGATCGCGCTGGTGCGCCACGAGTTTCCCTTCACCGGCGACCACGTGCACCGGCGCCGCAAGTACGACATGGCGGTGCAGGCCGGGGCCGCGGGCTTCCTGATCGCCAACAACGTGCCGGGGCAGGGCGTGCTGTCGGGATCGTCGGGACGGCCGCGCGGTGGCGCCGGCATCCCGGCCGCCTACACCGATCACGAAAGCGCGCAGCGCCTGTCGGCGGCCTGCGCCCAGGGCCAGGCGCGCGTGCGGCTGGTCTTGCGCGGCGAGGAGCTGCCCGAGGCCAAGGCCAGCGTGGGTATCGCCGAGATTCCCGGCGGCCGCGACGGCGTGATCGTGATCAGCGCCCACATGGACGGCCACGACCTGGGCACCAGTGCGCTGGACAACGCCACCGGCGTGGCGACCGCGCTGGCGGCCGCGCGCGCGCTGGCCGACCGCGTGGGCCCGAACACGCCGAGCCTGCGGATCTGCTTCTTCTGCGCCGAGGAATGGGCGCTGACCGGCTCGGCGCGCTATCTCGCCGACATGGATCCGGCCGAGCGGGCGCGCATCAAGTTCGACATCAATCTCGACACCGTGGCCGGCGACATGTCGCTGACCGCGCTGATCAGCGAGTTCCCGGCGCTCGAGCGCGTGGTGAGCAAGGCGGGTGCGAGCGCCGGGGTGCCGGTCGGCACCTGGCTGCCGCTGATGCCGAATTCCGACCATGCCAATTTCGCGCGCCACGGCATTCCGGCGCTGCGCCTGACGGCCGGTTTCGGCAAACCCGATTCGCGCGTCAACCGCATCCTGTCGGCGGGCGACGTGCCCGGCATCATCGAAGAGCGCGAGCTGCGCCAGGCCGTGGCCGTGACCTGCGCCATCGCCGAGCTGGCGCTGGGCATGAGCGACGCCGAGCTGGACGCGCTGGCCCAGCGTTGAACCACGACGGGCGGCCTTGCGCCGCCCGTCCTCAGAACTGCACCAGCCAGCGCTCGACTTCGCCGCGGCCGCGCAAGGCGTCGCGCCAGGCGGCGGGAATCGCGGCCTCGCCGTAGCGCAGGCCGGCCAGCCCGCCTGCGATCGCGGCGGTGGTGTCGGTGTCGTTGCCCAGGGCCACGGCGCGCTTGACGCAGGCCTCGAAGCTGTCGGTCGACAGCAGGCAGTGCAGGGCCGACCAGAAGCTGTCGACCACGTAGCCCGACCCCTGCGGCGCCTCGTAGCGGCCATCGAGCACGATCTTGAGCTCCGCCTCTTCGGTGGTGCCGCCGCAGCGCGACAGCAGTTCGTCCTCGGCGGCGCGCACGGCGTCGGCGGGGGCCACCCCTTCGAGCAATCCCATTCCGGTGAGCGCATAGAGCGCGCAGGCGAGCTGCGAGCGCGCGTGTCCGTGCGTGACCAGGCTCTGTCGCCGCGCCAGCTTGAGCGCGTCGTCGTGGGTGGCGGCGACCATCACCACCGGCAGGCAGCGCATCAGCGAGCCGTTGCCGTTGTCGCGTTCGCCGGCGGGGCCGGCCTGCGGCGCGGCCGCGCCCGCGTCGAGCGCGCGCAAGGCGCGGTCGGTCTGCAGGCCCACGTCGAACACGACGCCGTCGGGCGTGAAGGCACCCTGGCGGTACCAGGCCAGCAGATTGGCGGCGAAGGTGTCGAGATTGAGGCTGCGGTCCTGCAGCAGCGCATCGAGCAGCGCCAGCGCCTGCGCGCCGTCGTCGCTCCAGGTGCCGGGCGGCACGCTCGCGTGCGCCCGCGCGAAGCCTCTGGGCGGAACCATGTCGATCGCGGCCGGCGCCGGAATGGTGGCGGCATCGTGAAACTCGTAGGGCACGCCGAGGGCGTCGCCCACCAGCAGGCCTAGCAGGCCGCCACGAAGCTGGTCCCGGCGGGAAAGTTGGGTCATTCGGTGTACTCGGTTGCGGTGTTGCCGGCCTGGTCGGCCGCGGGGCGCTGCCGGCGTCCTGCCGGGTGCGAGGTGACCGCCCGGGCACGGCGCATGCTTGGCGCCGAAGGCAGTGTCAGGGATCGATCCGGGCTCGGATGGGAGCGCGTGCCGGGGCCGCGTCGATCGGATCGCGATCGTTGCGGCCGCATCGTTCGGTTCGAACGGCGTCCTGATTGTGCGTGACGCGGGCCCGCTTGTCGAATCGCGGCGGGCGGCCTGGCCGCGACCGGCTGGCATGCCAGCGTGAACAGGACCCCGCGCGGCGGGGTGGACGGGGCCGGAAGACCGGCCCGAGCCGGAGTATGCTAGCGCCCGATGATGAACGAGCTGCACAATTTCGTCGATACCGTGATCCACACCACGGCCCAGCATCCCAACTGGGCCGCGTTCGTGATCCTGCTGCTGGCGTTCGGCGAATCGCTGGCGTTCCTGTCGCTGGTCCTGCCGGCGACGGTGATCCTGTTCGGTCTGGGCGGACTGATCGGGGAGAGCGGGCTGTCGTTCTGGCCGTTGTGGGGCGCGGCCGCGCTGGGCGCCTACCTGGGCGACTGGCTCTCCTATGCGATCGGCCGCAAGTTCCAGTACAAGGCGCTGCGCGTCTGGCCGCTGTCGCGCCACCCCGACATGGCCGAACGCGGCCATGCCTTCTTCGGCAAGTGGGGCGCCTGGGGCATCTTCATCGGCCGTTTCTTCGGCCCGCTGCGCGCGGTGGTGCCGCTCATCGCCGGCATCTGCGCCATGCCGCTGCGCCCCTTCCAGATCGCCAACGCGGCCTCCGCGATGGTGTGGGCGTTCGGCATGCTGGCGCCCGGCGCCTTCGGCCTGCCGACGTTGCGCGAGTGGCTCAGTTTCTGAGGACCGTCGGGCCGGGTCGCCCCGGTGGCGCGCGGGCGCCGCGCCGTTGCCTTGCCGGCTTTGCGGCGATCCAGCGCGTTTCGGCATGAGCACATGACGCCGGCCGTCATCCGGCCGGGGTATGCTCCGCGCAGCGGCCGCGTCCGGCGTCCGCGTGACCACCGGCTTTGCACATGCAAGATCCCGTCGATATCGAACGCACCGGCGCCCCGGCCCAGGCCAGCACCGCCGGTGCCGCGGCCGCCATTCCCTGGCGCGAGGCCTTCTGGTTCTGGTTGCGCCTGGGCTTCATCAGCTTCGGCGGGCCCGCGGGCCAGATCGCCATCATGCATGCCGAGCTGGTGGGGCGGCGGCGCTGGATCAGCGAGCGGCGTTTCCTGCACGCGCTCAACTACTGCATGCTGCTGCCCGGCCCGGAGGCGCAGCAGCTCGCCACCTATCTGGGCTGGCTCATGCATCGCACCTGGGGCGGCATCGTGGCGGGGGCGCTATTCGTGCTGCCGTCGCTGTTCATCCTGACCGGCTTGTCGTGGCTCTATCTGGCGCAGGGTGACGTGCCGTGGGTGGCGGGCCTGTTCTACGGCATCAAGCCGGCCGTGGTGGCGATCGTGCTGCACGCGGCGCACCGTATCGGCGGGCGCACGCTGCACAATCCCGCGCTGTGGACCATCGCGGCAGGCGCGTTCGTGGCGATCTTCGCCCTCGGCATGCCGTTTCCGCTGATCGTCGCGCTCGCCGCGCTGGCGGGCTACCTGGGGGGCCGCTGGCGGCCGGGGCTGTTCGCCGCGCGCGCCGGCCATGGCGCGGCCGCCGCGGGCCATGGCCCCGCCCTGATCGACGACGACACGCCCACGCCGCCGCACGCGCGTTTTCGCTGGGCGGGGCTGGCGCGGGTCGCGGCCTGTGGGCTGCTGCTCTGGCTGGGCACGCTCGGCGCGCTGGCCGCCGTGTTCGGCTGGCAGGGCGCCTATGTCCAGATGGGGCTGTTCTTCACCAAGGCCGCGCTGCTGACCTTCGGCGGCGCCTATGCCGTGCTGCCGTATCTCTACCAAGGCGCGGTGGACCATTTCGGCTGGCTCACGGCCGGCCAGATGATGGACGGCCTGGCCCTGGGTGAGACCACGCCCGGGCCGCTCATCATGGTGGTGGCGTTCGTGGGCTTCGTGGGCGGCTACACGCACGAGCTGCTGGGCCCGGGCTCGCCGGTACTGGCCGGCGCCCTGGCGGCCACGGTGGTGACGTGGTTCACCTTCCTGCCGTCGTTTCTGTTCATCCTGGCAGGCGGGCCGCTGGTCGAGGCCACCAAGCACGACTTCAAGCTGTCGGCGGCGCTGACCTTGATCACCGCGGCGGTCGTGGGCGTGATCCTCAACCTGGCCGTGTTCTTCGGCTACCACACGCTCTGGCCGCAGGGGCTGGACGCGCCGCCGGACCTGCTGGCGGCGGCGATCGCGGTGGCCGCGCTGGTGGCGCTGGTGCGCTTCAAGCGCGGACCGATCGAGGTCGTGCTGGTGTGCGGCCTGGCCGGCGTGGTGGCGCGGATGGCGGGCTGAGGGCCCGCCCGCTGCCGGCCGGCCCGCAGCCCCTCAGGCTTCCTGGAGGCGGGCGATCCATTCGCCATGGGCGGCGTCGCCCGCAGGGTTGCGCGCGCACGCATCGAGTTCGGCCGTCATCCCGAACGCGCGCCAGACCACGGGCTCGAGCCGGGCCACGGGCGCGTCGCGATGGTCGCGCAGCAACTGCAGCGCGCGCTCGCGGTATTCGCCCAGCACCTCCGAGCCGTACTCGCGCGCCTTGCCGAGGCCGGACAGGGCCATGATGGGCAGCGCGGGGTAATCGGGCCACTGCAGCGTCATCTTGATCGGCCAGTCCAGCATGGCGCGCTCGCCCCACAGATTGGCCTTGGGCGTGGTGCCGGTGGCCAGCAGCGTCAGCGTGAAGGCCTGGCTGAGGTAGCTGAGATAGATCGGCATCTTCGCCGCGTCGGGCCGGCGATAGAACGCATCGAGCGGTTCGGCCCGGGCGCCGCCGAGATGGGCGAGCAGGCGTTGCTCGAGTTCGAGCGTCAGGGCGCCAAGCGTGTCGGGCGAGGCCTGGCCGGTCTCGCGGGCCAGCTCGCGCCGCTCGGCGCAGTCCCACAGATGCACGGTGACCTGCCACGGGCCGGTGTCGGTCGCGGCGCCCTCGACCTCGCCGGTCACCAGGTAGCGCGTCTGCGGCGGCACGATGCCAAACAGCGCGTCCGGCGCGTGGGCGCCCGCGGACACAACCGGCCCGCCGCCCTCGACCACCAGGAAGTAGGCGGTGGCGGCCAGGTCGGTCCAGTAGCGCGTGGCCTCGGCCAGGTAGAGCGGCAGCGAGCGCGTCAGCCGGCCGCGCTCGTCCTCGCGTTGCGACTCGGTCTGCTCGTTGTCGCCCGCGCTCACGGTGAAGACGAAGAACGCGACCTCGGGCGTGCCTTCGGGCTTCTGCGTGAAGAACCACTTGGGATTGCGCAGGCCGTAATGCCAGACCGGCTGGCTCAGCGCCAGGGTGCTGACCTTGAAGTCCGCGGGGTCCACCGGCTTGCTGGTGGAGGCCTGGGTGCGCATTTCCTGGAAGGCGCCGGCGAACTGGTCCAGGTGCTGTTTGAGGCCCTGGTGGCCGAGCGCGTAGAGCCGTTCGAGCAGCGCCTCGCCAGCATCGGCGTTGCCGAGCTCCTGGCACGCGCGCAGCAGGTTCAGGCCGGTCATCGGGTCGTGGCGCTCGGGATCATAGGCGGGGCCGACCAGCTCCAGGATCAGCGGGATCTGGCCGTTGCGGCCCAGGTCGCCCGAGATCATGGTGAGGGCGTGCGCGTCGAGCTGCCCGCCGGCCAGCGCCGCGCGATAGCGGGCAACGGCGGCGTCCGTGCGGCCTTGCTCGAGATCCGCGCGCGCGAGCCACAGCTGCGCGCGCCAGCTGCCGGGCAGGGCGGCAACCCGCTGCAGCCCCTGCACATAACCGGCGTCGCCGCCGCGCTCGCGCTGGATCGAGGCCCACCACGACAGGCCGTTGTCCAGGTTGGGATCGGTTTCCAGGGCGCGCCACAGCGTCTGGTCGGCGGCGGTCTCGTCGCCGCGCTCGGTCTGCACCTTGGCCAGGTTGGTGAGCAGGGTGCCGGTGGCGCCGGCGCGTTCCATGCCGGCGCGCAAGGTGGCCTCGGCCTCGTCCAGGCGGCCGAGCTTCATCAGCACGATCCCGTTCACCGTGTGGCTGCGTTCGGCGATCGGGTCGATCTCCACCAGGCGCGCCGCGGCGTCCGGCAGGTCGGCGGCCAGGTCATCGTTCAGGCCGCTGAGAATGAGGTTGTACAGGCCGGCCGGATCGTTCCATTGTTCGCGCAGATTCGGCAGGAACACCTTCTCGCGCCATTCCGGGCGCGTGATGCGCAGCTCGCGACCGTAGGCGTCGTAGACGGTGATCAGGTCGCCGTCGTCGGGTGCGCCCGCCGCGGGTCTGCCCGCCGTGGGTTCGCCCACCGCGGGATCGCCCGCCGCAGCCGCGGGCGGTGCGGCCGGTGTGGGCTCGGCGGCCTTGTCGTCTTGCTTGGCGGAGAGGGCGGAGATCAGGCGCTTGAACACGGGTCTTACCTGCGAAATGACGAAGACCCGCCAGTAAACGCGGTTTGACGCGTGCGTGCCATCGGCCGCGGCGGTCGAAGTGTTGCAAGTCATGTCGCGCCAGCGGCCGGATGGTTGCGCGCGCAGACAATAAAAAACCCCGCCGGGGCGGGGTTTCGGGCGGCGATCGGACGATCAGTCGCGGCGGCTGGTCACTTCGACCAGGTGGTAGCCGAACTGCGTCTTGACCGGACCTTGCACTTCGTTGACCGGGGCGCTGAACACGACGGTGTCGAATTCCTTGACCATCTGGCCCGGGCCGAACGAGCCCAGGTCGCCGCCGTTGCGGCCCGACGGGCACGAGGAATTTTCACGCGCGAGCTGCGCGAAGTCGGCGCCGTTTTCGATGGCGGTCTTGAGTTCGGTGGCCTTGGCTTCGGTCGAAACCAGGATGTGGCGTGCGGTGGCTTGGGCCATGGTGGAGCTCCTGTATGAAGTGCCCGGATGATACTGCACTTCGGCGCCGGCTTTTTCAGGCTGACGCGCTGCCACAGGGGCTCAGACGTGCAGCCCCGGCACACGCGCGCCGCGCGGCGCGAAGAAACCTGCAGTTACGTTTGCGGGCGACAGACCGGCCGGACGCCGGCCCTTGCCATGCCAGTGTACGCGCTCGGCCGTGTCGGGTATTGCCGAGGCGACCGAGCCTGCGCTTTTGGCGTATCGGTGCCGGCCGGCCGTCACGGCTCGTGCTAGGCTCGCCTACACACAGACCGCGCCGCTTGCGGCGCCCGCCAGGAACCCATCGCCGTGCCAGATCGAGACCGCCCCGTGCCACCCATCCATACTCCCTGCTCGCCGACCCGGCGCCGGCTGCTGTTGGGCGCCGGGGCGTTGGGCATGAGCAGCCTGCTCGCGGCCTGCGCTGCGCGCGCGCCGGCCGGCCGCCACACACCGCGCGCGGGCGTGTCCAACGCCCTGGCAGGCCCGGCGCGCGCGGCGGTGCCGGCGCTCAAGCCCGGTGCCCGCGTCGCGATCGTTGCGCCCGCAAGCGGTGCCCCGGTGGCTGCCGACGATGCGGTGCAGTGGCTGCTGGATCGCGGCTACGAACCCGTGCCCATGCCCGCCACCCGCATGCGCATGGAGCCGCCGTACGATTTCCTGGGCGGGCCCGACGAGGCGCGGCTCTCCGATCTGCACGAGGCGTTTCGCGCGCCCGACATCGGCGCGATCTGGTGCCTGCAGGGCGGCTTCGGCTCGTGGCGTCTGCTGGCCGGCCTGGACTACGCACTGATCGCGGCCAACCCCAAACCCTTCATCGGCTACAGCGACATCACCGCGCTGCATCTGGCGCTGCAGGCGCGCGCGGGCTTCGTGACCTTCCACGGTCCGATGCTGGCGCAGGACCTGATGGCGGGCAAGGCCGAGCCCACCGAGTCGCTGGCGTTCGCCATGGTGAGCGGCGGCGTGCCGGCCGGCGCCTGGATCGTGCCGCCGCCCGAATTCGCGCCGCGCGTGCTCTCGCCGGGCCGCGCCACCGGCCGGCTGATCGGCGGCAACCTGGCGCTCATCAGCGCGCTGATGGGCACGCCGTACGAGATCGATACGCAGGACGCCGTGCTGTTCCTGGAAGATGTGAACGAGCACCCGGCCCGGCTCGACCGCATGCTGGCGCAGCTGCGCGCGGCCGGCAAGCTCGAAGGCGTGCGGGCGGTGCTGCTCGGCAGCTTCACGCGCCTGGGGCTCGGCATGCCCGATGCGGCGGCGCAAAGCCTGATCGAGCCGCTGTTGATGGCCAATCTGCGCGAGTTGAATGTGCCTGTCTTGAGCGCGTGGCCGAGCGGCCACGGCGATCCCAACCTGATGCTGCCGCTGGGTGCGCGCGTGACGCTGGACACGGCGCGCGGCGGCCTGCTGCTGGAGCAGGCGGTGGTGCGCTAGGGTCTACGGTCTACTCGTCGCAGATTTCGTAGCCGCTCGACTCATTGTTCACGCCGGTCTTGAGCCAGTAGAACACCTGGCCGCCTTCGGGCAGGTCGGCCTGGCACAGGCGGTACACGTTGCCGTCGCCCTTGGGCGGCTTTTCGGTGCAGGCCGCGCGCCAGCTCACCAGGCGCTCGACCTTGCCCGGCTTGATCTCGGGAAAGGCGAAGTAGGTCTTGCCGAACGACTGCGCCAGCGCCTCGCAACTGACTTCCTTGGGCGCGTCGTCGGCCTGCGCCGCCGCGCTGGCCGCCGCGCTGGCCGCGGCCAGGCCGAAGGCGAGGGCGGAATGCCGCAGGCTGCGATACAAGAACATGATGTCTCCTGGTCGATGAAGGGGCGCCGGCTCAGTCGCCGGACTCGCCCTCGGGCTCGTCGATCTGCTCGGCCTGCAAGGGATAGTCGAACGTGACCTCGTTGGCGTAGACCGGGCGTTCGAGCGCCGGATCGGTCAGCACGGCAATCATGCGATAGCGCCCCGGCACCAGCGGCGGCAGGAAGGTGACGTAGGCCGCCCCTTCGACGTGCAGCACGTAGCGCCGCGAGCCGTCGGCCTGCTGGATCCACTGCACGGGATTGTCGTCCCAGGTCGCGCCGGGCTTGTACTTCTGGCCGCCCGTGGCGCGGCGGCTGCCGTCGCGCCCGCCGGCATGCGGGCCGAGCGTGACCGGCTCGCGGGTGTAGAGCGAATGCAGCGTGCGCTGGTTCTTGTCGCCGATCAGCAGCAGGCGGATGCGCGGGTTCTGCAAGGCCACGCTCACGTCGGTGGGGTTGTCGACGGTGAGCGTGAAGGTGCTGGCGAGCGCGTCGCCGGCCCGGCCGAAATAGTCGAACACGTTGAGCGCGAGCGCCTGCGGCGACTTGGCGGGGCCGCCGTAGGCATACTTGTCGAACGTCATCTCGTCGTAGCGCACCCACTTGACCAGCTCGCCCGCGCGCTTGCTGTCGTAGCGGATCTTGATCCAGCCGCCCGGCTTGGCGTCGAGCACCGCGACGCGGTCGTTTTCCACCACGTACATGCCGCTGCGGCGCGCCGCGTCGGGCGCGTCGTAGAGGTCGAGCCGCGACACCAGGACTTGCTTGTCGGGCCCGAGCGGCAGGTCGTTGTCGCCCTCGATGTCGATGCTGCTGACGCTGCCGTCGGCGCTGAAGCGGGTCACGACCTCGATGGGTTCCAAGCTGCTGTCGAGCGACACCGGCACCTGCCACACGGTGGGCACGACCTTGCCCTCGGCGTCGAAGCGATAGACCTCGTGTCCATAGCTGTTGACGCTGTAGCGGCACGAACCGAAGAAACTGTGATCGTCGGGGTCTTCGGCGCGCGTGATCGAGACGAAGCCCTTGCACGGGCTGGCCGCGCCGCCGGGATGCTGCAGCTCGACGTAGTGGCGGGCGGTCGGGTCATAGCGGAACATGCGGGTCTGGACGTTCTGCGTGCCGCCTGACTGGCCCACCAGAAAGTCGTCGTGGCCGTCGCCGTCGAAGTCGCCCGAGTCGAAGACGTCGACCTCTTCGTCGTCCAGCGTGGCGAGCGCGACCGGCTCGGCCTCGCCGACGCGCACGAACAGCGTCTGCGCCAGGCCGGCCGAGCCCGCGGGCTGCACCGTGACGCCGACGCGCTGGGCGCCGTCCAGCGTGAAGGCGCCCACCAGGCGGCTGTCGGCGGCCTGCGCGGTCGGGGCGAGCAGGGCGCCGCCCAGCAACGCCGCGTACAGCGTGCGCAGGCGGCTGCCCGAGGGGCGCACGAAAGGACCAAGAACGTTCGGCAGTGCTCTGGGCTGCTGGGGCATGCGCCCGCTCCTCGATGTGGCGTGGGGGGTCGGCACGGCCCACGGCGTGGACCGGCTGCGGCTCGGACGCGCGATGGCCCGGCTCGAGATCGGCGAGATTATAGGCATGCCGGGGACGCAAGGTGCTTCAAACCGTTGCGCGCGCATCCGGGTTATCCGGCATACCGCGCACGCGGGGCGGGGGTTCATGCTACCGGGCAGTGGGACATGAGCCTGCAAGAAAGGCAAGCGAGACTTGCACGGGGAGCGGGACCCTCATGAACCGGCATTGCCGACACAAGGAGCTACGCATGAACGCATCACGCCTGTCTCTCTCCGCCGCCGCGCTGGCGACGGCCGTCGCGGCGCTCGCGCTGACGGTCGCGCCGGCCGCGGCGCACCACGGCTGGTCCTGGGCCGAGTCGGAGCAGATCACCCTGCGCGGCACGATCGAGCGCGTGCAGATCGCGCCGCCGCATCCCTGGCTCGGCGTGCGCACCGATGACGGCACCTGGCGCGTCGAGCTCGGCAATCCCACCCAGACCCGCGAGGCGGGCTTCGTCGAGGGCTCGGCCAAGCCGGGCGACACCATCCGCGCCACCGGCAACCGCGACCAGGACAGCGCCAACAAGCGCATGAAGGCGGTGCAGGTCGAAGTGGGCGGCAAGACCTACGACATCTATCCCAGCCGCATCAAGAAGCCCTGAGCATGGCGTTGCTCGAGAGCCTGGCGGCACTGCCGCCCGGCGCGTGGCTGCGCGGGTCGGCCACGCTCTACATCGTGGTGAGCGCGGCCCACATCGTGTCGATCGGTCTGCTGATCGGCGCCATCGTGCCGCTCGATCTGCGCCTGGTCGGCCTGCTGCCGCCGGGACCGCTGGCCGTGCTCGCGCCGGTCCTGGCGCGCGGCGCGGCCGTGGGGCTGGCGCTTGCGCTGCTCACCGGGGCCTGGCTGTTTCTCGCGCAACCGATCGAATACGCCGGCAATCGCGCGTTCCAGCTCAAGCTGGCGCTGGTGCTGCTGGCCACCCTCAATGCACTGTGGGTGCGGCGTGGCCGCGCGTGGCGGCACGCGCTGGCGCAGGGGCGCGCCCCGATCGCCTTGCGGCTGCACGCCGCGCTGTCGCTGCTCGCCTGGCTGGGGTGCGTGCTGGCAGGCCGCTGGATCGGGTTTCTCTGAGCGCGGGGTGACAGGCGGCGCGGGCATTGCGCATAATGCGCCTCACCCGGCGCGGCGCGCGCCGCCTTCATCCGGAGATCCGAAACATGGTGGCCATGGCGATGGCGAGTGTGCGATTGGCGTTGCGGCGGCGCAGGTTGCACGGGCTGCGATCCGGCGCGCTGGCGCTGGCATTGCTCGCGGGATTGGGCGCCGTACAGGCCCAGGTGCAGACCTCGGCCCAGGCCCAAGCCCAGCTCCAGGCCCCGGCCCAAGCCTTCGACCGCCAGGCCCAGACGCAGCGTTTCGCGCGCTGGGTCAGCGATTTCCAGCGTGATTTCCGCAAGCTGGATGGCGTGCGCAATCCCACCGACGCGGACATCGAACGTATCTTCGCCGACACCATCGTGCCGGGCTCGCGCGCGGTCACGTTCGTGCGCCAGATGAGCGAACAGCCGGAGGGGTCGACCGCGGGCGGCATCGCCTTCGCCGGACCGCGCCGGCTGGTGCTGAGCGTGCTGCGCCAGGCCGTGGTCGCGGGCGACGGCGGACCCTACACCGACGCGCCACCGGGCAAGGCGCCGCAGCAGCTGCGCGCCTGGTATCTGCACATCGATGGCGGCGGCATGCTGGAGCCGCTGTTCGCGGACCGCGAGATCTACACCGACTACCGCCTGCCGGCCACGGGCACGCTGGAACGCGAGGTCTATCCGTTCCTGCTGTTCCAGGAGGGCGCGACGCTGCGATTGGGCGCGATCACGCGCGAGTTCTGGGCGGTGATCCAGTATCTCGACAACAAACAGCATGGGTGAGGCCACGATGCCCCGTCTTCGTTGCCGTGCCTTGGGCGCCGTGTTGCTGGCCGCGTGGCCCATGCTGGGATGGGGCGCGTGCGCCCCGCTCGAGACGCCGTTTTCGCAGAGCGCCGCGGCCGAAGGGTTGCGCGCGCAAGCATTGAGCCTCGAACTGCCGCCCAACGAGACCCGCGTGCTGCTCGGGCAGCAGGGCGAGCGCGTGGTGGCAGGCCCGGCGCTCATCGACGTGGCGCAGGAAGGCGACCTGCTGCCGCGCACCTGGACCGACGCGGTCGACTGGTCGGTCTATGGCGCGGCCGATGCGGCTCACGCCGCCACGGTGTTGCAGCGCGACGCCGATGGCCGGCTGTGCCGGATCGAGCGCTTTCGCGTCGCGCTCGGGCAGCGCGTGAGCGACGGCGGCTTCCGCCTGGCCTACGACGCGCAGGGCCGGCTCATCGCCTATGCCAGTTACGACACGGCGCGGCGTTCGAACGCCCGGCTGGCACAGGCCTGCCTGCGCCGCGACGCGCAAGGTCGCATCACGGCGTTTCATGGCGAATGCGCCGAAACACCCCGGCTGCCGGTGTACTACGTGCGCGATGCGCAGGGCGCGCTGGAACGCATCATCGATCTGCGCGCCGGTGCGCTGGGTGCGGTGGTGCACCGCTACGGCGCCGACGGCAAGGTGGCCGCGGTCTACCGCGCGCGTCCGGATGCCTCGCAGCCCGATCACGTGACGGCGCATGCCGTGCCGCCGAACGACAACGATCGCGTGCTGGTGGTGGCGCCGGACGCCGGGCCGGCGCTCGATACCGAGATTCCGGACGAACCGTGGCAGCTGGTGCGCGTACCCGCCGATACGGTGGAGGGCGACGCGCTGCCGTCCTGGGATCCGGCCGTGCACACGGTGCTGATGCAGGGCCGCACCGACGCGACCGGCAAAGTGGCGCTGGCCGCAGAGCAGGTGCCCGCGTTCCATCAGGCGCTGCGCGACACGCCGGGGCGGGTGTTTCTCTACATCTCGCCGATGGCGCGCTATCTGCCGCTGACCGCGCTGGGGCCGGACGTGTGGCGGGCCTGCACGGACCCGGGCAACACGGATCCCAGGGCATGCGGGTGAGGGCGGTTGGGGCTGGCTGACAACTAGCTGAACAAAAAGTTATCAAGATATGACGACAAAGTCGTTCGTGCGCGCACGGCGGCTGGCTATCTTGCCCTCCACGCGGCCGCGCTGTGCCGGCCGCGATTCTGGAGGATGACCCCATGTCCCTGCGACGACGCCTGGCCCGCATCGGCCTCGCCCTGGCCGCGCTGCTGAGCGCGCCCGCATTGGCGCAACACGCCGATTTCCTGGTCTCGACCGACTGGCTCGAGAAGAATCTCGACAACCCCAAGCTGAAGGTCATCGAGGTGAGCGTGAACCCCGGCCTGTTCGAGCGTGGCCACATCCGCGGCGCCAGCAACTTCAGCTGGCACACCGATCTGGTGGACACGGTGTCGCGCGATATCGCGTCGCCGCAGCAGTTCCAGGCCTTGCTGGCGCGCGCGGGCGTCAACGACGACAGCACCGTCGTGCTCTACGGCGACAACAACAACTGGTTTGCCGCCTGGGGCGCGTGGGTGTTCGACATCTATGGCGTGCCGAACGTGAAGCTGCTCGACGGCGGCCGCAAGAAGTGGGAGGCCGAGGGCCGCCCGCTGTCGAACCGCGTACAGGTGCACGCGCCCGGCAACGCCAAGGTCAAGACGGCCAACGCCGCGCTGCGCGCGCGCCTGGGCGACGTGCTGGCGGTGGCCCGCCAGGAAAAGCAGGCGGTGCTGGTGGACATCCGTTCGGCCGACGAATACCAGGGCAAGGTGTTTGCGCCCTCGGGCGTGCAGGAACTCGCGGTGCGCGCCGGCCACGTGCCGGGCGCGGTGAACGTGCCCTGGGGCAAGCTGGTGGCCGAGGACGGCACCTTCAAGTCGGCCGAGGAGCTCAAGGCCATCTACCAGGCCGTGGGTGTGGACGGCAGCAAGCCGGTGATCACCTACTGCCGCATCGGCGAGCGCTCGAGCCACAGCTGGTTCGCCTTGAGCAAGCTGCTGGGCTATGACGTGCGCAACTACGACGGCTCGTGGACGGAGTACGGCAACAGCGTCGGCGCGCCGATCGCCAATCCGGCCGGCACCGTGTGGGGCAAGACCTGATCGTGGCTGTCACGTCGGCACCGACGCCGGCCGGGCTCGTCCCGGCCGCGAGCGCTCGTCTTCTCGCCCTGGTCGTGGCGGTCGCGCTGATCGCGGCCGCTTTCGTGTTGGCGGGCGCCGGCGGGGGCACCGCCGGGCGCGAGCTGGCGTTCTCGCTGTTGTTGGGCGGCGCCTTCGGCGTGACGCTGCAGCGCTCCCGCTTCTGCTTCTACTGCATCACGCGCGATTTCATCGAGCGGCGCGAAACCGAGGGTCTGGTCGCCATCCTGGTGGCGTTGGCGGCGGGCACGCTGGGTTATCTGGCGCTGTTCGGCGCCATGCTGCCGGTGCCCACCGGCCGGCTGCCGCCCGGCGCGCACATCGGTCCGCTCAGCGTTGCACTGGTTGCCGGCGCGGCGTTGTTCGGCGTGGGCATGACCGTGTCGGGCTCGTGCATCAGCGCGCATTTCTATCGGCTGGGTGAGGGGCACTGGCCGTCGTTGCTCGCCCTGCTTGGCGCCGCCTTGGGCTTCGTGCTGGGCTTTCTCACCTGGAATCCGCTTTACCTGGGCCTGATCCAGGCCGCGCCCGTGGTGTGGCTGCCGCAGCATCTGGGCTATGGCGGCACGGCGCTGGTGCAACTGGCGCTGCTGGGCGGCCTGGCGACGGTGGTCTGGCGCGCGGGGCAGCGCGCGCGGGGTGCGGCGCCAGCGATTGCGCGCGCAACCACATCGGCTCTGCCGCCGCCTGGTCTCTGGACCCTGCTGGGCACGCGGCGCTGGCCGCCGGTGGCGGCTGGCCTGATCGTGGGCGTCATCGGCGTGCTGGCCTATCTGCGCGTGGCGCCGCTGGGTGTGACCGCCGAGCTCGGCAGTCTTGCGCGCACCGGTGCGGCGGCTGCGGGCTGGTTGCCCGATCGGCTGCAGGGCCTGGACAGCTTCGCGGGCTGCGCCACCGTCGTGAAGGCCGCGCTGCTGTCGAACAACGGCGTCTTCGTGCTGGGGCTGGTGGGCGGTGCATTCGCGGCCGCGCTGAACGCCGGCGCGTTTCGCGTGGCACGGGCAGGCGCCGGCAAGCTGGCACGGCAGTTCGCCGGCGGTGTGCTGATGGGCTGGGGCGGCATGACCGCGCTCGGCTGCACGGTCGGCACCTTGCTGTCCGGCATCTCGGCCGGCGCGGCGTCGGGCTGGGTATTCGGCGCGGTCTGCGTGCTGGCCATCTGGCTCAGCCTGGCCATCGCGCGCCGCGGGTGGGGTGTGGGGCGGGCCGACTGAGCGGACACGGGGCCGCGTGCGCCGGAATGCCTCAGAACCGATGCCGCAGCCCGACCGCGTACTGGGTCTGGCGCCACGCAGGGTCAGCCCAGGCGCCGCGCAGCTGCCCGAGAATGGCGTACACATTGGTGCGCTTGGAGAGGTCGTGCGCGTAGCCGACCGAGGCGATGTGCTGCCGGTGCGTGGCTCCCTGGCGGGCGAGCGCGCCGTTGGCCGGCAGGCTGGCTTGCCACGAGGCCATGATCGTGCCGGGGCCGACGCGCCACCCGAGTCCGGCGAGCAGGCCGTGCACGGTGCTGCCGGGAAAGTAGGGCGTCTGGCCGGGCGAGGGCGCGGCGGGGATCGTCGAGCCGTGCCGCATATAGGAATAGCCCAGATAGAGCGTGGCGGGCCCGAGGGCCTGGCGCGCGGCGAGCGAGGCCGACCACGGCTGCGCCGGCGCGCCCGCGGCGGCCATCGCGCGGCCCTCCGTGGTGCCGGCGGCCCAGCGCGCGCCTTCGTAGGTCAGTGCCAGCGCGGAGGCGCCGTCGTCGTAGCCCAGCGCCGCGCTGCTGAGCCGGTTGGAGGCGTTGGTGGCGAAGCCGCCGCCCGCACCGGCGTCGAAGCTGTGGTCGACCGCCACGCGCCACGGCGCGGCGAGCGGCAGGCGCCAGGCAAGCGTGTTGTCGGCGCGGTTGGCGTTGAACGGCAGCAGTGCGGTCTGCGCGCCCAGGCTCAGGTACGAGGCCAGGAACGGATCGAATTCGCCCAGCAACTCCGACGACACCGAGGTCTGGCGGCCGGCGCGCAGCTCGCCCCAGCCGCCGCCCAGCCCGATCCACGCGGCCCGGCCGAACAGACGGCCGCCCTGCGCGCTGCGGCCGTTGTTGGCCAGCGTGCCGCTTTCGAGCTGGAAGCGGGTGTAAAGCCCGCCACCGAGGTCTTCGCGACCGCGCAGGCCGAAGCGCGAGCCCGATTGCATGCCGCTCTGCATGCCGTGAGAACTGCCCCTGTCGCGGTCGTCGATGCCGGCCAGGCCCAAATCGACCACGCCGTACAGCACCGGCGCGTCGGCCCAGGCCGCGGGCGCGGCGAGGCTCAAGGCCAGCGCGGCCGCGCGCAAGGAATGCGCCTGCGTCATGGCCGGCCTCACAGGTACTTGAGCCAGGCGATGTCGCGGCGCTGCGCCTTGAGGCGGCCGAAGGCGCGCACCGGCCAATAGAGCGCCACGGCGAGTGCGAGCGTGAGCAGCCACAGCATGCCGACGCCGTCGACGCCGAAGTACTGGCCGTGGTTGGCGCCCCACACGGCCAGCGCGGCGAGATAGAGCAGCTTCAGCACGTAGAGGTGCAGGATGTAGAAGAACATGGGAGCCGCGCCATAGACGCACAGCACGCCCACCGGCGCGCGCCTGCCGAGGCGTTCGAGCCAGGCCAGCAGCAGCAGGCCCAGGCCGAGCGTGAGCAGCAGGAAGAACAGCGAGGGCGGATACTTGGTGATGTTGATGAAGCTCATCAACGAGCGCAACGCGTCGTCCTGCACGCTCCAATCCTGGGCCTGGCCGTAGGCGTTGAACGCGCGCAGCACGACGAACAAGGCGATCGCGCCCAGGCCGGCCAGGCACAGCCGGCGCTGTCGGGTTGCGGGCGCAACCGTCCTGGCGAACCAGGGGCCCGCGGCATAACCCAGCGCAATCACGCCGATCCAGGGCAGCACGGGGTAAGAGGTGCGCAGGCGCAGGCCTTCGCTCACCTCGAGCCAGCCGCGATCGTGCAGGATGGCCCACGGCACGAAGCCGGGCTCGCCTGCTGCGAAATGGATGCCGTCCAGCAGGTTGTGGCCGGCGACCAGCAGCACGGCCACCGCGATCAGGGCGGGGCGCGGCAGGCGCACCAGCAGCGCGAGCGCCAGCATCGACAAGCCGATGGCCCAGATCACCTGCAGATAGACCACGGCGGGCGGAAACTGGAAGGTCCACGCGAAGTTGATGACCGTGAATTCGAGTGCCACGAGAAACAGGCCGCGCTTGGCGAGAAAGGCGCTGGTGGCGTTCAGGCTGCCGGCTTTCTGGCCATACAGCCATGCCGACAGACCCGTCAGGAACACGAACACCGGTGCGCACAGATGCGCGAGCAGGCGCGAGAAGAACAGGTCGGGCGGGGTGTCGGCCACGTTCATCGGGTCGCCCACCTGCGCGTGCAGATAGACGGTCTCGCGCACGTGGTCGAGCAGCATGATGAGCATCACCAGGCCGCGCAAGGCGTCGATCGATTGCAGGCGGGTGGACGGGGCGGGGGAGAGCGCGGAGGCGGAAGAACCGGTCATGGGTACGGCAAAGGCGGGGGCCGGCTGGGCGGCGGGACAGCGAAGGGACGGCAAGCGCCGACGGCCGCGAGTGTAATGTAATAACATAACACTCGCAAGCCGGTTGTCAGCTTCGCCGGGCAGCGCGCGGGCATAATGCAAACGACTCCGCCGCTCGTCTGCGGCGCCGCAGGGGCGGCGTCCGGCCGCCGGCTTCTCGCTGCTGTCTTTCCCATGCCTTCGCTGCAACTGTTCCTGCTGTTTCTCGCCGCCGACATGGCGCTCAAGCTCACCCCCGGTCCGGACATGGCGCTCACGCTCACGCGCGGCATGACGCAGGGCTTTCGCACCGCCTGGTACAGCGTGCTGGGCACGTTTTCCGCCGGCCTGGTGCAGATCCCGCTGGTGGTGCTGGGCCTGGCCGCCGTGTTCAAGCAGTCGCCCGAGCTGTTCATGGCCGTGAAGCTGGCGGGCGCGTGCTACCTGATCTATCTCGGTGTGAAGGCGCTGCTGCGCAGTCGCCGCGCGGGCGCGCTGGCGTCGAGCAATGCGCACGGCGAGGGGCGCGATGCCTATGTGCAGGGCTTCATGACGAACCTGCTCAATCCCAAGGTGTTCATTTTCCTGATCGCGTTCCTGCCGCAGTTCACCGATCCCGCGCTGGGCCCGGTGTGGCTGCAGATGCTGTCGCTCGCGGTGTTCTCGAAGCTGATGGGCTTGATCACCGGCGCCGGCTTCGCCTATGGCGCCTCGCGCATCCGCGGCTGGCTCACGCGCAACCCGTGGTTCCTGCGCGCGCAGGAGGGCGTGTTGGGTGCGACCATGATCGCGATTGCGGGCTACCTGGTGTTCAACCGCAACGAGGTCGCGCGTTGACGGCGCGCGAGGCCGCCGGTCCGCACAGCTGGAAACACGAGCCCGCACCCGCGCGACGCGAGCCGCTGGGATTCAGTGCGCATTACGATGCCGCCATGGTGGCCCGGATGCGGCTGGGCGAGATCCCGGCCGACATGGACGACCGCTGGTTCATCTATTTCGATGCGGGATGGCTGCGCTTTCACCGCAGCTGGACCGGCGTGTGGATCTACGCGCTGCAGATGCAGGACGACGGGCAGGGCGGCTGGAACGTCGTCGACTCCTGGGTCAACCGCGACCCCACCCAATACCGCATGGAAGACATCCCCGCCGACCGCGAGTCGCTCGCCCGCATGATCGACTACCGCTTCACCCCCAAACCCTGACCCCTCCAAACAAAGGTGTCAGACTGCATTTTCCGATCCCGCGCTGCTCAAAACAAAGGTGTCAGACTGCATTTTTGCGGTCTGCTGCGCGGCGGGAAAATGTAGTCTGACACCTTTGTTTGGTGCTCCTCATGCCGCGGAAATTGCAGTCTGACACCATTGTTTTCGGCCTCGGCATGGCGCGGGCGCGCGCGTGTCCAGCGGTGAGCAGCTATCCGCCGCGTGCCGATCGGACGGCCGCGGCAACAACGGTGTCAGACTGCATTTTCTGATCCCGCGCTGCTCACAACAAAGGTGTCAGACTGCATTTTTGCCGCTTGCTCGCGGGACGGAAAATGTAGTCTGACACCTTTGTTTGGTGCTCCGCTTGCCGAGAAAAATGCAGTCTGACACCTTTGTTTGTGGGGTGGGTGACAGTGGAAATTGCAGTCTGACACCTTTGTTTGGAGGCGGGCTGTCGGGATAATTGCAGTCTGACACCTTTGTTTTGGAGCCGGCCTCGGGGTCGGCTTTTTTGTGGGCAGGTTTAGGGGCGGGGAGATGGTTGCGTGCACAAACAATTGGGCACGACCGTCACGTGGTTGTAGCAGTCGATACCTAGACTGTGCGCTCCGATTGAATCCCAAAGAGGACACAACCTGTGAAATCCCTGATCCGCACCGCGGCGGCACGCGCCTGCCTGCCCGCTCTCCTGCTGTCGGCCGCAAACGCCCACGCAGCCACGCCCAGCTCCACCGTTCAGCTCTATGGCCTGATCGACGTGGGCGTCCAGACCCTGACCCATGGCCCCGAAGGGCGATCGAAGACCGGCATGTCGTCCGGCAACATGAACGGCTCGCGCTGGGGCCTGCGCGGCACCGAAGACCTGGGCGATGGCCTGAAGACGGTCTTTGCGCTCGAGTCGGGCTTCGACGTCGGCAACGGCAAGACGCTGCAGGGCGGCCGCCTGTTCGGCCGCCAGGCCTACGTGGGCCTGGCCGACCGCCGCTTCGGCACCCTGACGCTGGGCCGCCACAACACGCTGATGATCGACTGGATGAGCAAGTTCAATCCGTTCGAGAACGCCACCTACGGCGGCAAGCGGATCGACCCTGCGTTCTCCGACCGCATGGACAACTCGATCAAGTACACCAACAAGCTCGGCCCGGTGTCGGTCGGCGCCTACTACAGCTTCGGCTGGAACAACGACCAGAGCTGGACCGACACCAACACCGGCCGCATGATCGGCGGCGGCCTGCGCTACCAGAGCGGTGGCTGGGACGCCGCGGTGCTGTACCACACCAAGCGTGCCGACGCGCCCAAGGCGCCGGCCGACAGCGGCAACCGTGAAGACCGCATCCTGGCCGCGCTCGCCTACGACTTCGATGGCGTGAAGGTCTACGGCGGCTATCGCTGGCTCGAGCAGAAGCTCACCCAGCGCGACTACGTCAGCCGCCTGTACTGGGTCGGCGCCGCCTGGCAGGCCACGCCCGCGACGCGTCTGTCGCTGGCCGTCTATCACATGGACGGCAATACCTGCGACAACATGAACGGCGTGTCGTGCCCCGCGGTGCAGGGCGACCTCGACGACCAGAAGCCCACGCTGCTGGTGCTCGGCAGCGAATACGACCTGTCCAAGCGCACCACGCTGTATGCGCTGGGCTCGTATGCGCTCAACCACAACGGCTCGTCGGTCAGCGTGATCGGCGGCAAGTACGGCGTCAACGTCGAGCCGGGCCGCAACCAGCTGGGCGTGGCCGTCGGCCTGCGCCACCGCTTCTGATGGCGGCGGCGCCAATCCGCGGCGCCGACGTGGCAGTGCGTGGCCTGCGCCACGCCTACCACGGGCACGTCGTGCTGGCCGGGGTCGATCTCGAGGTGCCGGCCGGCACGGTGCTTGCCTTGCTCGGCCCCTCGGGCTGCGGCAAGAGCACGCTGCTGAAATCGCTGGCCGGCCTGCTGCGTCCGGACAGCGGCGCAATCGCGTTCAGCGGGCGCACGATGTGCGCGCCGGGCGCGTTCGTGCCGCCCGAAGGGCGCGACCTGGGCATGGTGTTCCAGGACTACGCGCTGTGGCCGCACATGAGCGTGGCGCAGAACGTGGCGTTTCCGCTGGCGATGCGGCGCGTGCCGCGCGCCGAGCGCGAGGCCCGCGTGGCCGACGCGCTGGCGCTGGTGGGCCTGTCGCACCTCGACGCCCGCCGCCCGTCGCAACTGTCGGGCGGGCAGCAGCAGCGCGTGGCGCTTGCGCGCGCCATCGTGGCCCAGCCCGCGCTGCTGCTGTTCGACGAGCCTCTCTCCAATCTCGACCGCGACCTGCGCGAATCGCTCTGCACCGAAATCGGTGCGCTGCTGCGCCGTCTCGGCACGACCGCCGTCTATGTGACGCACGACCACGATGAAGCCCATGCGCTGGCCCACCAGGTGGCCCGCATGGAGGCAGGGCGTGTGACGGCTGTCATAAATACTTAAAGGAATCTTCATAAAATGGTCGCCCCCGTTTCCTCCCGGACGATGATTCGTCTCCTTATGGCACTCACCCTCGGCGCCGGCGGCGCAGCCCACGCGGATACGCCCGCCCGGGCGCTCACCGTGTACACGGCCGGTCCCGGCACTTTGATCAAGCAGCTCGCCGAGGGCTACACCAGGCAGACCGGCGTGCGCGTCGACGTGTTCCAGGCCACCACCGGCAAGGTGATGGCGCGGCTGGAGGCCGAAGCCGCCAACCCGCGCGCCGACGTGCTGATCTCGGCCTCGTGGGACACCGCACAAGACATGGACGCGCGCGGCCTGCTGCTGGCGCACCAGAGCGCCAACGCCGCCCGTGTGCCCGAGCGCTTGCGCACCGCCACCTACGTGGCGCAAGGCATCTCCGCACTCGGCATCGTCTGGAACAGCAGCACCGGCACGCCCGAACCGGCCGACTGGGCCGACCTGGCCACGCCGGCCTACAAGTCGGCCGTGACCATGCCCGACCCGGCCCTGTCCGGCGCCACCATCGACCTGCTCTTGGGCCTGCAGAATGCGCAGGGCGACGCGCCCTGGAAGTTGCTCGCGCAACTGCGCGACAACGGCATGACCGTCTCGGGCCCCAATGCCCAGGCGCTCACCCCGGTGCTGCAGGGCGCCAAGGCCGCCGTGTTCGGCGGCGTGGACTACGTCGCCTACGCCAGCATCCAGAAGGGCGAGAAGATCAAGGTCATCTTCCCGCAGAGCGGCACCGTGATCGCGCCGCGGCCGATGATGATCCTCAAATCGAGCCGCTCGCCCGAGCAGGCGCGTGCCTTCATCGACTACGTGCTGTCCGAGCCCGGCCAGGCCGCCGTGGCCGACGCCTGGCTGATCCCGGCGCGCGAGGACGTGGCCGCGCGCCGGCCGCCGATGCGCGACATCAAGGTGCTCGAGGCCGGTGCGGGCGAGGCCCAGGGTGGCCGCGAGCAGGCGCTCGCGCGCTTCGCCAAGCTGTTCGGCCAGCACTGATCCCGAACGGCGCAACGCCATGAAAAGCGTTTATCTGTTGGCGGCTGCCGTGGCAGCCGCCCTGATGGTGCTCGTCGCGCTGCCGGTGGGTTTCGTGGCGCTCCAGGCCGTCTTCCCGCACCTGGGCGAGGGCTCGCTGCGGGCGCCGTTCGGCGCCTGGCCGCAGGCGCTCGGCGATCCCGCGCTCTGGAGCCTGCTGGGCCAGACGCTCGGGCTCGGCCTGGGCGTGGCGGCGGTCGCGGGCGCCATCGGGCTGCCGCTGGGCACGCTGCGCGGCCTGTGCCGCCTGCCCGGCGCGCGGCCCTGGGACCTGCTGTTCCTGTTGCCGTTCCTGCTGCCGCCGTACATCGCCGCCTTGTCGTGGACGATGGCGCTGCAGCCGCGCGGCTACCTCTGGCAGCTCACCGGCACGGACCTCGGCGGCCTGCTGCATTCGCGGCTGGGCGTGATCCTCATCATGGGCCTGAGCGCGTTCCCGGTGGTGTACTTCGCGGTGTCGCGCAGCATGGCCGCCAGCGGCGCCCGGCTGGCGCAGGTGGCGCGCGTGTGCGGCGCGAGCGCGGCCACGGCCTTCATGCGGGTGACCTTGCCGCTGGCGCTGCCGGCCATCGCGGCCAGCCTGTTGCTGGCGTTCACGCTCGCCATCGAAGAATACGGCGTGCCGGCGGCGCTCGGTGCGCAGGCCGGCGTGTCGGTGCTCACCACCGCGATCGAACGGCGCCTGGCGGACTGGCCCATCGACCTGTCGGGCGCGGCGCTGCTGTCGCTGGTGCTGGTGGCGCTCGCGCTCACGGCCTTCGCCGTGCAGCGTGCCGTGCTGGCCGGCCGCAACTTCGACACCACGAATGGCAAGCCGGTGCCGCTCGCGCACGCGGCGCTGGGCGCCTGGCGCTGGCCGGTGCTGGCCCTGTTCGCGCTGGTCGCGTTCGCGGCCGCCGGCGCGCCGCTGGCCGCGATGGCGATCAGCGCGCTGCAGCGCACGCTGTCGGGCGGGCTGGCGCCGGGCAACTTCACGCTTGCGAACTTCGCCGCGCTGTTCGGCGCCGATGCCGATGCCTTCGGCGCGCTGGGCACCAGCCTGGCGCTCGCCGCGGGAGCGGCCGTCCTGACGGGTGCGCTGGGTTTCCTGGCGGCCTGGCTGGTGGCGGGCCGGCACGTGCGCGGCGCGGCAGCGATCGATGCGCTCGCGTTGCTGCCGGCGGCCTTGCCCGGCGTGGTGGTGGGGGTGGGGCTGATCCTGGCCTGGAACCAGCCGTTCTGGCCGGCGACGCCGTATGGCACCTGGGTGTTGCTGCTGTGTTCCTACAGTTGCCTGCTGTTGCCCTATCCGATGCGCTATGCCAGCGCGGCGCTGGCCCAGCTCGGGCCGACGCTGGAGGCCAGCGCGCGGGTACATGGCGCGGGCGTGCTGCGCGCGCTGTGGCACGTGACGCTGCCGCTCACCGCGCCGAGCGTGATCGCGGCCATGATGATGGTGTTCGCCGTGGCCTCGCGCGAGCTCGTCACCTCGCTGCTGCTGGCGCCGGCCGGCATGCAGACGGTGTCGATCTACGTCTGGCGCCAGTTCGAACAGGGCTCGGTCGGCGCCGGCATGGCGATGGCGACGCTGGCCGTGATCCTCAGCCTCGCGCTGATGCTGGCCGGCCTGAAGCTGCAGGCCCGCCACGCGGCCAAGGTGTAGGCGCGCGGCGGCGTGCAAGGCAGGGCGCGGGGATCGGGGGTGGCAGGGCGGGGCGGCGAACCCGACCCGGCCACCGCCGCGCCCCGGCCAGCGTGCAAGGCAGGGCGCCGCAGCGGCCCTTCCGAACGACGCGAAAGGCCACTGCGCCGCGCTCAACCCACCAGCTTGCCCGCGCGCGGATCCTTCTTCGCCAGGCGCGCCAGCAGGTGGTCGACCTCGGTGCGCGCCACGGCCGACATCGGCGCGGCCGGCTTGCGTTGCGCGGCCGAGCTCAGCACGCCGCGGCGCATCAGGATGTACTTGCGCACGGCCAGGCCCACGCCGGGCTGCTGCTCGTAGCGCAGCAGCGGCAGGTGGGCGTCGAACAGGTCGTGCGCCGCCTCGCGGTCGCCCTGCGCATTGAGCCTGACGATGTCGACCAGCATGTCGGGGAAGGCGTAGCCGGTGTTGGCGCCGTCGGCGCCGCGCTCGACCTCGTAGTCGAGGAACAGGCCGTTGTTGCCGCACAGGATCGAGATGTGGCGCAGCTTGCCTTCCTTCTCGAGCGCGCGCAGCGACGAGATCTTCTCCAGGCCGGGCCAGTCTTCGTGCTTGAGCATCACGCACGAGGGCAGCTCGTCGACGATGCGCTTGATCACGCCCACGCTCATCTGCACCGAGAACGTCAGCGGGTAGTCCTGCAGCACGAAGGGCACGTCGGCGCCGATGGCCTCCACGGCCTGGCGGTAGTAGTTCACGATCTGGTCGTCGGTGCGCAGCGTGTTGGGCGGCGCGATCATGACGCCGGCCGCGCCGCGCGCCATTACCTCGTGCGTGAGCGCGCGCATGGCGGCGAAGCCGGGCGCGGACACGCCCACGATCACGGGCAGCTTGTCGGCCCGGCCGATCACCTGGCTCGCCACCTCGAGCGATTCGGTGTGCTCGAGCTTCTGGGCCTCGCCCAACTGGCCCAGCACGGTCACGCCGGTGGCGCCGATGGAATGATAGAAGTCCATCATGCGGTCGATCGAGGCGGTGTCGATGCGGCCGTCGTCGAAGAACGGGGTCGGTGCGATCGGGTAGACGCCTTTGGCGTCGGAAGTCAGCAGCGGCATGGGGTGTTCCTCCTTGTAGGTCTGTCTCAAGCGTAATGGCGGGGCGCCGGTGCAAGCGCGCCCCGGTGTCAGATGCTCTGGATCATGCCGCCGTCGACCCGCAGGGTCGAGCCGGTGATGTAGCTGGCCTGCTGGCTCGCCAGGAAGGCGACCACGCCGCCGTACTCCGCCGGCTTGCCGTAGCGGCCGGCGGGAATGCTGGCCGTGCTTTCCTCGGCCACCGACGCCACGCTGCGGTTCTCGCGCTTGGCGCGCGCCTCGTCCAGAAACTGGATGCGGTCGGTGGCGATGCGGCCGGGCAGCACGATGTTGACCGTGATGCCGTCCTTGCCGACTTCGCGCGCCAGGGGCTTGGACCAGCCGACGATGGCCAGGCGCAGCGAGTTCGAGATGCCGAGGTTGGCGATGGGCGCGATCACGCCCGACGACGTGCTGGTGATGACGCGGCCCCAGCGGCGCTCGCGCATGCCGGGCAGCACGCGGTCGGTGATGGCATAGACCGGCAGCACCATGCTGTCGAAATACTTGCGCCAGGCGGCCGGATCCTGGCCGCCGGCCGGCGTGGGCGGCGGGCCGCCCGTGTTGTTGACCAGGATGTCGACGGGGCCGAGCTGGCTCTCGATGCGGCCGATGTGGGCCTCGATGGCGCCGAGGTCGGCCAGGTCCCATTGCAGCGCGAGGGCCTTGCCGCCCGCGGCCTCGACGGCGGCGGCCGTGCGTTGCGCCGCGTCCAGGTCGATGTCGGCCACGGCCACCTGCGCGCCCTCGGCGGCCAGCGCCTGCGCGATCGCGCCGCCCAGCCCGCCGCCGGCGCCCAGTACCAGCGCGACTTTGTTTGAAATTCCGAGATCCATGGTGCTGCTCCAGTGAGCGGCGACGCCTGTTGCGCGGCCGCGGGTCGGGCCGGCGCCGGGGCGCGCGGCCGGGCTGCCGGCACGGGCCGGTCGGCTCGATACAGGAGCCGGCAGAATATGGCCTCGTGCGTGTGCGCCCGGGGCTCGGGCGGCGCGGCAGCGATTTCCTGTATTCTGCGGCGTGGTGCAGGCTCCCGGCAAACGAAGCTTTTTCGGGATTTTCAGGAGTAAATGGAATGAATCCGCGCAAGCTCACGCCGTCGATGTCGCTGCTGCTGGCCTTCGAGGCCGCCGCCCGCCACCAGAGCTTCACGCGCGCCGCCCATGAGCTCTCGACCACCCAGAGCGCCATCAGCAAGCAGGTGCAGGCGCTGGAGGCATTGATCGACGTGGCGCTGTTCGAGCGCACCGGACGCCGCATCGCGCTCACCGAGGTAGGCGCGATGTACCAGCGCGAGCTGTCGCATCACCTCGCGGGCGTGCGCAACGCCACGCTGCAGGCCATCGCGTTCCGGCCCGGCGCGGGCGCGCTGCACCTCGCGGTGCTGCCCATCTTCGGCACCAAATGGCTGCTGCCGCGCTTGAGCGACTTCTACAAGCGCTACGGCCAGGTGCAGGTGCACATCCATTCCCGGGTGGGCCACGTCGACCTGGAGCGCTCGGGCATGGACGCCTACATCGCGGTGGGCGACGGCACCTGGCCGGGATGCCGCGCGCATCTGCTGATGGACGAGCACCTGGTGCCCATCATCAGCCCGGCGCTGCAGGCCGGCGGCCCGCATGCGGCGGCGCGCGACCTGGCGCGCCATCTGCTGCTGCGGGTCAAGGCCCGGCCGGAAAACTGGACGCGCTGGTTCGCGGCGCGCGGGATCCCCGCCAACCAGTTGCGGCCGGGCCCGGATTTCGAGCTGACCTCGCACCTGATCCAGGCCGTGATCGCCGGCATCGGCGTGGGGCTGGTGCCGCGCGACTTCGTCGAGGAGGAGTTGCGCGCGGGCACCGTGCGGATCGCGATGGCGGGCGAGATGCCCGATCCGCTCGGCTACTACCTGATCTACCGCGAGGACCGCGCCGGCTATCCGCCGCTGGCGCAGTTCCGCGACTGGGTCACCGCCCAGGCCGAGATCGCCGCGCAGGCGGGGGTGTGACGCCGCACCGTCACGCGGCCGGCGCGCGGCGAGACCGTTGCACCGCTCGATGCTTCATCCGTCCGATCTGCCGGCGCCGCGGCGCACGGCCGCCAGCCCCTTGCGCTCCAGCGTGCGCAGCTCGGCCGCGGACAGGGTGTAGTCGGTGCTGTCCAGCAGGCGTTCGAGGGCGAAGTCGATGAACAGCCGCACGCGCCGCGGCATGTTGCTGCGGTTGGCATACCAGATGTGCAGGCCGCGCCTGTCGTTGACCCGGTCGGTGAACAGCGGCACCAGCTCGCCGGCGCGCAGCCGGCCGACGGCATTGATGCTGTCGATCAGGCCGATGCCGAAGCCGGCCAGCACGCCCTCCATTTCGGTCTCGGGCTCGTTGGCGCAGAAGACCGGCGTGACGTTGCGATAGACCGTCATGCCGTCGATCTTGAATTCCCAGGGCAGCAGCCGGCCGGTGGTGGGGCTGCGGTAGCCGGTGCAACGGTGGCCGGCCAGCGCGTCGAGATCGGCCGGCACGCCGGCCTCGCGCAGATAGGCCGGCGCCGCACACACGATGTCCTGGATCGGGAACAGCTGGCGCGTGACCACCTGCGCCTCCGGCGCGCTGCCGGCACGAAAACCCACGTCGATGCGCTCGGCCACGAGGTCCGAGAACTTTTCGTCGAGCACCAGCTCGACCTCGATGCGCGGATGGCGCGCATGAAATGCCCGCAGCAGCGGCATCAGCACCTTGCGGCCGACCGGCGTGGCCGCGCCGATGCGCACCAGGCCCTGCTCGTCGCCGCTGGCCTGGCGCGCGCCGGTCAGCACCCGCTGCAGCGCATCGAGCCGGGGCTTGACCGCCTCGAGGAAACGCTGGCCGTCTTCGGTGAGGGTGTTGCTGCGGGTCGTGCGATGGAACAGCCGCTGGCCGAGGTGGTGTTCGAGCTGCCGGATGCTCTTGCTCACCGCCTGTGGCGTCATGCCCTGCGATAGCGCCACCTGGTTGAAACTGCCGAGCTCGGCCACCCGCACAAAGATCGATATCGCACGCAGTTCGTTCATGGCTGTCGCGCCGGCAAACGGAAGAGGCCTCCATTATGACAACTTTCGGTTGTGAATGATTTGCCTGTTGGCCAACTACTGGAGATGAGTGGATCTGCCTAAAGTTCGCACCATGGCGCTGCGCATCGCGGCGCGACAACCCAACGGGAGATCAGCATGAACGCAATCAATCAGGATCTGGCCGGCCGCGTGGCCGTGGTGGTGGGCGCGTCCAGCGGCATCGGCCTGGCCAGCGCGCGGCTGCTGGCGGCGCGCGGCGCACGCGTGGCGCTGCTGGCGCGCCGTGCCGAGCGGCTGGCCGAGGCCGTGGCCGAGATCGAGGCCGCGGGCGGCCAGGCCATGGCGCTGGCCACGGACGTGACGGACCAGGCCTCGGTGGACGCGGCGGCGGCGCGGGTGGCCGCCGAATGGGGCCGCGCCGACCTGGTGTTCAACAACGCCGGCGTGATGTTGCCCGGCGCGATCGAAGACCGCCGGCTGGCGGAGTGGGAACAACAGATCGATCTGAACGTGACTGGCGTGATGCGCGTGATCCATGCCTTCGTGCCGCAACTGGCGCAGGCCGCGGCCGAGGGCGCGCCGGCCGACCTGATCAACACCTCGTCGATCTGCGCCCAGGGCCTGTTTCCGTACTTCGCCACCTATAGCGCCACCAAGGCCTATGTGAGCCACCTGACGCGCCACCTGCGCATCGAGCTGGGTCCGAAGAACATCCGGGTGGCGATGATCGAGCCCGGCATCGTCGCGACCGAGCTGCAGGATCACGTGACCTTCCAGGGCGCGCTCGACTGGCTGACGCAGGCCGGCGAGCAGATCGAGTTCCTGCAGCCGCAAGACGTGGCCGAGGTGGTCGGCTTCCTGGCCGGTCTGCCCAAGCGGGTCAATCTGCAGCAGGTGGTGGTGATGCCGACCCGGCAGGGGCAGTGAGCGCGCCGCTCAGCGTGCGCCGGCCTGCTCCAGCAGGCGGGCGGTGGCGGTGTGGCCGCGCTGGCGCGCGTGGGTGAGCGGGCTCACGCCGTCGCCATCGGGCAGGTTGACGTCGGCGCCGTGCGCAATCAAGAGGGCCACGATCTCCTGGTGGCGCGGCCCGCCGTCGCTCAGCAGGATGGCTTCGAGCAGGCCGGTCCAGCCCAGGCGATTGACGTGGTCGGGGTCGACGCCGGCCTCGAGCAACAGCTTCACCGTGGCGACGTGGCCGCGCTCGCAGGCGGGGATCAGCGCGGTGCCGCCGTAGCGGTTGGTGCTCTTGAGATTGGCGCCGTGCTCGATGGTGGCGCGCACGATGTCGAGCTCGCCGCGCGCGCCGGCCAGCAGATAGGCGCTGTCCTGCATGTCGTTCTTCAGGTTGACGTCGGCGCCGGCCTCGATCAGCACCAGCGCGGTGGTGGTGTGGCCTTTCGCGGTGGCCAGCAGCAGCGGCGTGTTGCCGGCGGCGTCGCGCGGATCGATGGCAGTGCCGGCGCGCAGCAGCGTGCGCACCGCGTCGTTGTCGCCGAGGCGCGCGGCCGCCAGCAGCGCCTCGGGCTGCGGTTCGGCGCCGGCCGGCGTGGCGGCGCCCAGCGTGAGCGCGAGGCAGAGGGCGGAAAACAGGCTGGACAGCGGGGTCAGGCGGCGCACGGGGTCTCCTCGATGGCGGGGCGGCCGGGCCGCGGCTCGGGGTCGAGGCGGCCGGCGCGGCGTTGCGAGACTGTAGCAAACCCGCTGCGCGGGCCGGCCCGCCGGGCGATGCGCCGCCGGCGTGATGCTGATAGGCGCGCGGGCTAGGTGCCACCCTGTTCGAGGTTGAACGCGTACTGTTCGGCCACCGGCACCGGCTTGCGCGCGCTCGTGGCCGGCGCGCCTTCGCGCGACCACAGGAACGGAAAGAAGCTCATGCACTGGTCGCCCGGCAAGGCGGCGACCTCGGCCTGCCACTCGGGCCAGCGCAGGTCGGCGTAGAACTGCGCCAGCCGGCCGCTCAGCGCCCATTGCAGGAAGTCGCCGTAGCCGATCTCGAGCGGCTCCCATTCGAGCGAATCGGGCGCCCAGTAATAGAGCGCGCCCGCATCGTCGCCCAAGGCGCCGCCGTTGAGCGCGAAGAAGCCGCCCGCGGCGTCGTCGGCCACCAGCAGCAGGCCCTGGCCGCGGGTCTCGTTCCAGGACAGCAGGTCGCGCGTGAGGCGCGCATGCCCGGAGCCGAGCACGCGCAGCCAGCCGTGATCGATCAGCAGGCCGCCGGTGTCGTGCGCCACCGCGCCCAGGGGCGAGCGGGTGGTGACCTGCAGCCCCAGCAACACCGTGTCGCGGCGTTCGGAGGGCGGCAGGATCTCGCACGTGACGGCGGATTCGTCGGCCCACTGGCGGAGCAGCGGCAGGGCGGGTTCGGTCGTGTTGATCAGTTCGTGCAGCGGTTTCATGCGCGTAAGCCTACCTGAATCAGCAGGCAGGCACCGGCATGCCGGCCACCGGTATGCCGGGGTCCCACGCCGCCGTCGGCGCCGGCGCGCTGCGCGACTGCGTGGCGAAATCCAGCAGGATGGCGCGCGCGTGCGGCGCCTCCTCGGCCGCGTCCATCATGGCCTGCGGGTCCAGCCCTTCGCCGTGCAGGGCATCGGCGCGCCGGGCGATGCAGGCGCGCAGCAGCGCCGGCGTGAACTCGGGATGGAACTGGGTCGACAGCGCGCGCGGACCGTAGCGCAGGATCTGGTGCGGATCGTGAGCGGACGACGCCAGCACCCGGGCGCCGGCCGGCACGCGCAGCACGCTCTGTTCGTGCGTGAGATGGGCGCGGAACACCGGCGGCAGGCGGCCGAGCAGGCTGTCGTTGCGCGCCGCATCGGCCAGCGTCACCGTGTGGCAGCCGAGTTCGCGGCCGCGCGGGTGGTAGTCGACCTCGCCGCCCAGCGCGTGCGCCATCAGCTGATGGCCGTAGCACACGCCCAGCAGCGGCGCTTCGATGGCCATGGCCTGGCGGATCCACTCGGCGGTGGCCTCGCTCCAGGGATGGCGGTTGGTCACCATGGCCCAGGATCCGGTGATGACGGCGGGCACGGCGGGATCGGGCGGCGGCAGGGGCTCGCCGTCGAACACGCGCACGACGCGCACCTCGCCGGCAACGGGCGCCAGCGCCAGGCGGAACCAGCTGGAAATGTCGCCGCAGGCGTCGCGGATGACCGCGGGCGCCGTGCCGGCCTGGATGATGAGCACCGGATGACCTCGACAGGACGGGCCGGGCGCGCATGCGCGGCGCGCCGGGCAAAGCCGGCACTATAGCCAAAACGCCGTGCCACCGCGCGCGCCGTGGACCAAAGAAAAATGCCGCGCCAAAGCGCGGCATCCTCGGCCGGGTCGTGCCGTGCCCCGCGCGTCAGCGCGCGACCTTGGCGGGGCCGCGATAGCGCTCGAGCCAGTGGGCGTAGGGCGGCGGCAGGATCCAGTCGGGGCGGTCGAGCTTGAGCTCCTGCGCCATGCGGTAGGCATAGTGCGGGTTGGCCAGGTGGGCGCGGCCCACCATCACCAGGTCGAGCTGCTCGCGGGCGACCATGCGCTCGGCATCGGCCGACGCGTCCATGCCCCAGGCCGAAGCCACCGGCAGGCCGGCCTCGCGGCGCACGCGTTCGGCGACCGGGGCGAGGAAGGCCGGGCCCCAGGGAATCTGGGTCTGCGGGATCACGAAATTGACGCTCACGCTCAGCAGGTCCAGCCCGCCATCGCACATGCGGCGCGTGAGTTCGATCGATTCGGCCAGCGTCTCTTCGTCGCGGCCGTCGTATTCGATCACGCCGAAACGCGCGGTCAGCGGCAGGTTCTCGGGCCAGACTTCGCGCACCGCGGCCAGCGTTTCGAGCAGGAAGCGGCCACGGTTGTCGAAGCTGCCGCCGTATTGGTCGGTGCGCTGGTTGCTGTGGGGCGAGAAGAAGCTCTGCGCCAGGTAGCCGTGGGCGAAGTGCAGCTCCAGCCATTCGAAGCCGGCATCACGGGCGCGGCGCGCCGCGGCGGCGAAATCGGCCTTGGTCCGCTCGATCTCGGCCAGCGTCATCTCGCGCGGCACCTTGGGCAGGCCGGCGCCGTAGGCGATGGCCGAGGGGGCCACGGGCTGCCAGGCGCGCGGGTCGCCGTCGGCGATGTGGTCGTCGCCTTCCCAGGGGTTGTTGGCGCTGGCCTTGCGGCCGGCATGGCCGATCTGGATGCCGGGCACGGCGCCCGCGGCCTTGATGCTGGCGGCGATGCGGGCCATGCCTTCGGCCTGCGCGTCGTTCCACAGGCCGGTGCAGTCCGGCGTGATGCGGCCTTCCGGCGCGACGGCGGTGGCTTCCACGATCACCAGGCCGGCGCCGCCGCGGGCGATCGACGGGTAATGGACCTGGTGCCATTCATTGGTGAGGCCGTCGACGGCGCTGTACTGGCACATCGGCGGGACGGCGATGCGGTTGCGCAGCGTCACGTCCTTGAGGGTGAACGGGGTGAAGAGGGCGGGCGTACTCATGGGAATCATCGACTCGTTGCTACGGGGGCAGGCGCACGGCGGCGGCCCCCGGGGTTGGGCGTGCGGCAGGTTGGCGCGGTGCAACATTCCTGCCTGCGGTGCACGCAGTCTAGGCCGGCCCAGGGTATATTGGAACTAATCAAAGCTTATGGATTTGATAAATATCCCTTATGTTGAACACGCAATGGCTCAATACCTTCCGCACCGTGGCGGAAACGGGCGGCTTCACCCGCGCGGCCGAGCGGCTCGACCTGACCCAGGCCGCGGTGAGCCAGCACATCCGCCATCTCGAGGGTGAGCTGGGCCCGCTGCTGATCCGCCGCACGCGCCAGATCGAGCTCACGCCGGCGGGCATGGCGCTGCTGGAATACTGCAACGAGCTGGAGCAGGCCGACCGCCGCCTGCACGGCCGGCTGGCCGATGCCGACGCCTGCAAGGGCGAGGTGAGCCTCATCACGCCGGGCAGCATCGGCCTGGCGCTCTATCCGCTGCTGCTCGATTTCCAGCAGTCGCGGCCCGGGCTGGCCGTGCGGCACCGCTTCGCGCCCGACCAGGAAGCACTCGACGGCGTGCTGAGCAAGGACTACGAGATCGGCCTGGTCACGCTCAAGCCCGACGATCCGCGCCTGGTGGCCGAGCCCTTCATGGAGGAGCCGCTCGAGCTGGTGGTGCCGGCCGGCCAGTGCCCGCACCACTGGGCCGACCTGGAACGGCTCGGCTTCATCGATCATCCCGATGGCCAGGCGATGGCGACGCGGCTGCTGTCGCGCCGGTTTCCGGGCAACCCGGGCGTGCGCAGCCTGCCCGTGAATGGCTACAGCAACCAGGTGGCGCTGCTGCTGGAGCCGGTGGCGCGCGGGCTGGGCTTTACCGTGATTCCGCAGCACGCGCGGCTCTGCTATGCGCGGCAGGAGGCGCTGGAGGTGGCCGATTGCGGTCCGCCGGTGGCCGACACGCTGTGGTGGATCCATCGTGCCGAGTGGCCGATGTCGGTGCGCGCGCGCCACGTGATCGAGTACCTGCATGGCTGCATGGCGCAGCCGTCGCAGACGCGGCGGGCGGCCTGAACGCCGGGGCGTCCAGGCGCCCGGTTTCAGAGCAGGAAGGGCAGGCTGGTGAGGGAGCTGGCCGCGCCGACGCCGCCCAGCGCCATGACGTCGCGCCGGGCGCAACCCTCGCCGCGTGAACTCCAGGCCGCATAAAAGCTCGACAGCGCGAGCAGGGCCAGGGCAATACCGAATCCGAACATGATCGTGACACTCCAGGGACCCGCGCCGCGAGGAGTGCGGCGCCGGGCTCGATGAGACCGCGATCATGCGTTCAGGTTCCCGTCAGGGTAGAGAATCCGGTGCCGCGGCGGGGGCAGCCGTGGCGCGCCGACGCGCCCGGGCCAGGCGCAGCCGGTCCAGCGCCAGATAGACCACCGGCGTGGTGTAGAGCGTGAGGAACTGGCTGATGGCCAGGCCGCCCACGATGGCCACCCCGAGCGGGCGGCGCAGCTCCGACCCTTCGCCCAGGCCCAGCACCAGCGGCAGGGCGCCGAGCAGGCCGGCCAGGTTGGTCATCACGATCGGCCGCAGCCGCAGCAGGGCGGCCCGGTGGATGGCCACCTCGGGCGAGAGCGCCTCGCGCCGCTCCAGGGCGAGGGCGAAGTCGATCATCAGGATCGCGTTCTTCATCACCACTCCCACCAGCAGGAACAGCCCGAGCAACGCGATCAGCGTGAACTCGATGTCGGCCAGCCGCAGCGCCAGCAGCGCGCCGATGCCCGCCGAAGGCAGGGTCGAGAGGATGGTGAGGGGGTGCAGCGGGCTTTCGTACAGGATGCCCAGCACCAGGTAGATCGCGACCAGCACGGCCAGGATCAGCCAGGGCTGGTCCTGCAGCGCCTTCTGGAAGCTGCGGGCACTGCCGCCCAGGCGGGTCTGGATCTCGCTCGGCACCATCAGGCTGGCCATCTTCGCGTCGATCGCGGCCAGGCCCTGTTCGAGCGACACGCCGGGGGCGAGCGAGAAGCCCACCCCGGTGGCCGCGAACATGCCGTCGTGATAGACGCGGTCGTTGACCATGCCGTAGTCGTAGGTCGCGAACGCGGTGAGCGGCACGCGCCGGCCGTCCGCGGCCAGCACCTGCACGCGTTCGAGCACGGCCGGATCCTCGGTGTAGCGCGGGTCCAGCTCCAGCACCACGCGGTACTGGTTCATGGCGTCGTAGAGCGTGGCGACCTGGCGCTGCGAGAACGAGTTGCCGAGCACGCTGGCGATGGTCTGCATGTCCACGCCCAGGCGCTGCGCCGCCACCCGGTCGATGGTGATCAGCACCTGCTGCGTGGCGGCGTCGCCGACCGCGTCCACGCCTTCGAGTTCGGGCATGTCCTGCATGCCCTTGGAAATCGTGCGCGCCCATTGGTTGAGCAGCGTGACGTTGCTGCTCAGGATGGCGAGCTCGTGGTCGCCCGAGGCGTCGAAGCCGCCGGGCATGCGCAGGTCCTGGTCCACGTTGATGAAGAACATCCCGCCCGCGACCTGGGGCTCGTTGGCGCGCAGCCAGTCGATCACCTGCTGCGAGCTCTGCTTGCGTTCGGAGGCCGGTTTCAGGCGGATCAGGAACAGCGAATTGCTGATGCCGAGGTTGCCGCCGTTGTAGCCGATCACGTCCTGCACGGCCGGGTGCCTGAGCACCAGCTGGCGGTAGGCGTCGATCTTGGGCTGCATCACCTGGAACGAAAACCCGTCGTCGCCGCGCACGAAGCCCATCAGCTGGCCGGTGTCCTGGGTCGGCAGAAAGCCCTTGGGCGCCTGCAGGTAGAGCACCACGTTCAGGCCGATCACGGCGGCCAGCGCGGCCAGCGTGATGCGAGGATGGCGCAGCGTGCGGTCCAGCGTGCGGCCGTAGCCGGCCTGCAGGCGCTCGAACAGGCGGTCGAGTCGGCGCGGCGGTCGGTCGGCGGGGGCGGGTCGCAGCCAGGCGGCGCACAGCGCCGGGATGATGGCCACGGCGACCACCAGCGACAGCAGCGTGGCCGCCACCAGCGTGATCGAGAACTCGCGGAATAGCCGCTCCACCAGCCCGCCCATGAACAGGATGGACACGAACACCACGGCCAGCGCCACGGTCATGGCGATCAGGGTGAAGCCCACCTCGCTCACGCCGCGCAGCGCCGCGCGCCGCGGCGACAGGCCGCGTTCCATGTGGCGGCGGATGTTCTCCAGCACCACGATGGCGTCGTCCACCACCAGCCCGGCGGCCACGATGAGCGCCATCAGCGAAAGATTGTTGAGCGAGAAGCCGGCGGCATACATCACGGCGAAGGTGGCGACCAGGCTGACCGGGATCGCCACGCTCGGGATGGCGGCGGCGCGCAGGTCGCCCAGGAACAGCCACACCACGAAGATCACCAGCAGCGTGGCCAGCCCGAGCGTGAGATGGGCCTCGGCCAGCGTGCCCTTGATGCCGGGCGAGCGGTCCAGCACCACGGTCAGGTCCACGTCGGCCGGCATCAGCGCGCGCAGGCCGGGCAGGGCCGCGTCGATGGTCGCGATGGTGTCGATGATGTTGGCGCCGGGCTGGCGGCTGATGGTCAGCACCACGGCCGGGTTGTCGTTGTGAAAACCGCTGCTGTAGCGGTTCTCCACCGAATCGCTCACGCGCGCCACCTGGCCGAGCCGGATCACCGCGCCGTCCTGGTGGCGGATCACCAGGGCCTGGTACTCGCTCGCCGTACGCGGCTGGTCGGGCAGGCCGACCTCCCAGCGCTGTGCGGCGTGGGCGTCGCCGCCCTCGATGCTGCCCTGCGGCTGCAGCGGCGCGGCGTCGCCGATGGCCTCGCGCACGTCGTCGAGCGCCACGCCGTAATGCGCCAGGGCGTTCGGGTTGACCTGCACGCGCACCGCCGGCAGCGAGCTGCCGCCGAGCGTGACTTCGCCCACGCCCGGGACCTGCGACAGGCGCTGCGCGATCACGGTCGAGCCGAGGTCGTAGAGCTCGCCCGCCGGCCGCGTGGCAGAGCTGAGCGCGAGCGCCATGATGGGCGCCTGCGACGGGTTCACCTTGCGATAGCTGGGGCGCGACGGCATGCCCGAGGGCAGGTCGGCCTGAGCCGCGTTGATCGCGGCCTGCACGTCGCGCGCGGCCTGGTTGATGTCGCGGTCGAGCTCGAACTGCATGAAGACGCGGGTCGCGCCCTGGTTGCTCGACGAGGTCATGGAGGTGACGCCGGCGATGCTGCCGAGCGCGCGCTCGAGCGGCGCGGCCACGGTGCTGGCCATGCTCTCGGGGCTGGCGCCCGGCAGCTCGGCGCGCACCTCGATGGTGGGGAAGTCCACCTGCGGCAGGGGCGCCACCGGCAACAGCCGCCAGGCCACCATGCCCAGCAGGACCAGCGCCAGGCCGAAGAAGCCGCAGGCGACGGGGCGCTTGACGAGGGCGCGCATCATGGCTGGCGGGCCGGCGCCGCCGCCGGCTTGCGCTGGCCCAGCCGGTGGAAGAACAGATACACCGCGGGCGTGGTGAACAGCGTCAGCACCTGGCTCACCACCAGCCCGCCCACCATCACCAGGCCGAGCGGCTGGCGCAGCTCGGCGCCCGAGCCGCTGGCCAGCATGAGCGGCAGCGCGCCGACCAGCGCGGCCAGCGTGGTCATGAGGATGGGCCGCAGGCGCAGCAGCGCCGCTTCGCGGATCGCGGCCAGCGGCGCGAGGCCGCGCTGGCGCTCCGCCTCGAGGGCGAAGTCCACCATCATGATGCCGTTCTTCTTGACCAGCCCGATCAGCAGGATGATGCCGATCACCGCGATCAGGTCGAGCGCGCGGCCCGACAGCAGCAGCGCCAGCAGCGCGCCGACCGTGGCCGAGGGCAGGGTGGAGAGAATCGTGACCGGGTGGATCGCGCTCTCATAGAGCATGCCCAGCACCAGGTACATGGTGACCACGGCGGCGAGCATGAGCCAGAGCGTGTTCGACAGCGAGGCTTCGAAGGCGGCGGCGGCGCCCTGCAGCCGCAGCTCGACGCTGGCCGGCATGGCGATGGCGCTGCGCGCGGCCTCGATCGCCTGCACCGCCTCGCCCAGCGACGCGCCCGGCTGCAGATTGAACGACAGGTTTACCGCCGGGAACTGCCCCAGGTGGCTGATCGACAGCGGCGCGGCGCGTTCCACCACGGTGGCGAGCGCGGACAGCGGAATCGGCTGGCCGGCGGCGGTCTGCAGGTGGACGCGTTCGAGCGCCTGCGGGTCGGCGGCGAGCGCGCGGTCGATCTCCAGCACCACGCGATACTGGTTCGACTGCGTGAAGAGCGTGGCGATCTGGCGCTGGCCGAAGGCGTTGTAGAGCGCCTGCACCACGTCGTCCATGGTCAGGCCCAGGCGCGCGGCGGTGTCGCGCGACACCTGCAGATAGGCCTGGCGGCCGCCGGCCTGCAGGTCGGCCGAGACCTCGGCCAGCACCGTCGAGCCCGCCAGCTCGCGCAGCAGGGCATCGGTCCAGTGCGACAGCAGCGCGCCGTCGGGCGAGGTGAGGGTGAACTGATACTGGCCGCGGCCGACGCGGTCTTCGATGTTGAGCTCCTGCACCGGTTGCAGATACAACTGCATGTGCGCCACGCCGGCGGCACGCTGGTTCAGGCGGGCGATGATCGCGTCCAGCGGCGCGCTGCGCTCGCGCCAGGGCTTGAGATTGATCAGCAGCCGGCCGGTGTTGAGCGTGGTGTTGATGCTGTCCACGCCGATGAAGGACGACAGGCTCTGCACGTCCGGGTCGTCGAGCAGGGCGGCGGCCATGGCCTGCTGGCGCTGCGCCATGCTGGCGTACGACACGCTCTGCGACGACTCGGTCACGCCCTGCAGCACGCCGCTGTCCTGCACCGGGAAGAAGCCCTTGGGCACCGCCAGATAGAGCAGGGCGGTGAGCGCCACGGTGGCGAGCATCACCAGCAGCGTGAGCTTCTGGTGGCGCAGCGTCGCATCGAGGCAGCGGCCGTACCAGGCCTGCAGGCGGTCCATCACACCGTCCCGGCGCTCGGCATGGTCGGGCAGCAGGTAGGCGCACATCATCGGCGTGAGGGTGAGCGAGACTGCCAGCGAGATCAGGATCGCCACCGCCAGCGTGATCGCGAACTCGCGGAACAGCCGGCCCACCACGTCCTCCATGAAGAGCAGCGGGATCAGCACGGCGATGAGCGAGAGCGTCAGCGACACCAGCGTGAAGCCGATCTGGCCGGCGCCCTTGAGCGCGGCGGCGAGGCGGTTCATGCCCTGTTCGCGGTAGCGCGCGATGTTCTCCAGCATCACGATGGCGTCGTCCACCACGAAGCCCGCGCCGATGGTGAGCGCCATCAGCGTGAGGTTGTTGGTGGAGAAGCCCGCCAGGTGCATCACGCCGAAGGTGCCGATCAGCGACAGCGGCACGGCCAGGCTCGGGATCAGCGTGGCGGGCAGGTTGCGCAGGAACAGGAAGGTCACCATCACCACCAGGCCGACGGCGAACATCAGCTCCCATTGCACGCCGCGCACCGAGGCGCGGATGCTTTCTGTGCGGTCGGTCAGCACCTGCAGCCGGGCCGCCGCGGGCAGCGAGGCCGTCAGTTGCGGCAGCAGCGCCTTCACCTGGTTGGCCACCTCGATCACGTTGGCGCCGGGCTGGCGCTGGATGTTGATGAGGACGGCGGGCTGGCGGTCGACCCAGGCGGCCAGGTAGCGGTCTTCGGCGCCGTGCTCGATGCGGGCCACGTCGCCCAGTCGCACCGGCGCGTCGTTGCGCCAGGCCACGATCAGGTCGCGGTACTCGTCGGCGCTCTGGAGCTGGTCGTTGGCGTCCATGATGACCGAGCGCACCGGCCCGTCGAAGCTGCCCTTGGGCTGGTTGCTGTTGGCCTTGTTGATCGCCTCCTGCACGTCGGCCAGCTGCAGGCCGCGCGCGGCCAGCGCCATCGGGTTGACCTGCACCCGCACGGCCGGACGCTGGCCACCCGCCACGCTCACCATGCCCACGCCCGAGAGCTGCGAGAGGCGCTGCGTCATGCGCGTGTCGACCAGATCGTGCACCTCCGGCAGCGGCATCGTGTCGGAGGTCACGGCCAGGGTGAGGATGGGCACGTCGGCCGGATTGACCTTGCGGTAGACCGGCGGGGCGGGCAGGTCGTCGGGCAGCAGGCTGCCGCTGGCGCTGATGGCGGCCTGCACCTCCTGCTCGGCCGCGCCCAGCGGCACGGTGAGGGCGAACTGCAAGGTGATCACCGACACCCCGGCGCCGCTCGACGAGGCCATCTGTTTGAGGCCGGGGATCTGGCCCAGGCGCCGCTCCAGCGGCGCGGTCACGGCGCGCGCCATCACGTTCGGCCCGGCGCCCGGGTAGGCGGTGGTGACCTGGATGATGGGGTAGTCGACCTGCGGCAGCGCGGCCACCGGCAGCATGCGCCAGGCCAGGATGCCCGAGAGCAGCAGCGCGATCGTCAGGAAGCTGGTGGCGACCGGGCGCAGGATGAAGGGGCGCGAGAGACTCATGATTGCGGTTCCTGCTCGGCCAGCACCCGTGTGGCGCGGCCTTCGTTCAGGCGGTCCACACCCTCGACCACCACGCGCTCGCCGGCCGCCAGGCCGTCGGTCACCGCGATGCGCCCGCCGCTGGCCAGGCCCACGGCGATCGGCTTGCGGCGCGCCTTGTCTTCGGCGTCGATCACATAGGCGTACGGGCCCTCGGCGCCGTACTGCACCGACGCGGCCGGCACGGTCAGGGACTGGTCTTCCTGCACCAGCGTGACGCGGATGTTGACGAACTGATTGGGGAAGAGCGTGCCGGCGGCGTTGTCGAAGTGGGCGCGCAGCCGCACGGTGCCGCTGCCGGCCGCGATGCGGTTGTCCAGCGCGGTGAGCGCGCCGCGCGCCACGACGCGGCGGTCGTCGGCGTCCCAGGCCTCGACCTCGAGCGTGCCGGCGCGGCCCAGCGCCTGCCGCAGCAGGTCCAGCCGCGAGTCCGGCACGCTGAACATGACGGAGATCGGGCTCATCTGCACCAGCGTGGCGAGGCCCGTGGCGTCGGCGGCGCGCACGTGGTTGCCGGCGTCGATGCGGCGCAGGCCGATGCGGCCCGTGAGCGGCGCCACGATGCGGGTGTGCGACAGCCGGCGTTCGGCCTCGTCAACTCCGGCGCGGTCGCGCGCGAGCTGGCCGCTCAGGCGTTCGACGGCCGTGCGCGCGCCGTCGAGCTGTTGCCGTGCCACCGAGTCGCGCCGCGCCAGCGCCTCGAAGCGGCCGAGGTCGGCACGCGCGTTGTCGAGCTGCGCGCGAGTCTGCGCGAGCCGGCCCTCGGCCTGCGCCAGCGCCAGGCGGAACGGCCGCGCATCGACCTCGGCCAACAGGTCGCCGGCCGCCACGGTCTGGCCTTCGGCGTAGTGCAGCCGCAGCAGTTCGCCGTCGACCTGCGGCCGCAGCAACACCTGGGTGAGCGGGGTGACGGTGCCGAGCGCATGGAGCTGCAATTGCAGCGGCGCGGCGCGCACGCGCGCCACCTCGACGGGCACCGGCTGCTGCGCCCGACCGGGCGGCTTGGGGGAGCCCGGCGCGCGCCACCAGAACCACAATCCGAGCACGACCAGCACCAGCAGGGCGGCATGCACGAGGCGGCGATGGCGGGATGGGCCGGCGTAGGAGGGCTGGGCCATCTGCGCTGACAAAACCATGAAAAGGAGATCCGGCCCGTATTCTATATGATAAGAATGAGAGTCATTCTTTTGTACCGAGGCGGGCCGAGCGCGGCGCAGGACGAGCGGTGCGGGAATCGAGGGCCGGTTCGAGTAGACTCGGGGCACCCGATCCGGGCGGGCGGCACCGGCCCCGCCGGCGCGCTGCGCAAACGGGGCACGCCAGGGGCGAACCCGGCCGACCCCGCGCGGCGCGCCCAGGGCGCTGTCCGTATTCCCTTCCACCAGGCGAGGCACATGAATCCAACGATCAACAAGTGGGGCATCCCGGTTCTGGCGGGGCTGGTCACCGGCTACCTCGTCCAGGGCCCGCTGCAGTTCTGGCTCTACGGCACCGCGCCGTTCCTGGCGCCGCTGCTGGCGCTGGCCGTTGCTGCGCTGGTGGCATGGATCCTGGCGCGGCGCGTGGCCGAGGACCGGCGGCTCGGCTGGGCGCTGGTGACCGTGGGCGTGGCGGTCGGGTTCTACGCCTTCGCCGTCCTGGTGCCGACGCTGTTCCAGCAGGGCGGGCTCGACCGCGACGAGAAGACCGCTGCCTTCTTCGTGTTTCTGATCATGGGCCTGCCGATGATCGTCATCATGCTCGGCCTCATCATCGGCGGCGTGGTGCTGCTGCGCCGCGCCAGGCGCGCACGCCTGCGCTGAGATCCCGGCATCGCGCGCGGCGCGCGCCGGCGGGTTGCGAGACCGAGCCGCGCCGACGCGACGCGAGCCCTCGCGCCGGTGCGACGGTGGCGCGCGAAAGACCCGCGCGTCGTTATGACACCATGATCGCAAATATGCTGGAATATATCGAAGAGTCTCGGTATCCTTGAACGGCTACTTGCCGGCCCCGCAATCGGGTCGGCCCATCGTGTGATTCAGTAAGGCAAGTCATCTTCTGCGTCGTAAGGCGCCCCGCGTTTCGGTTGGAATCTGGGAGAAGGTTGGTGAAGCAGAGACTGAAGATCGGTTGGGCGGCGGCCGCGATTGTTGCGGCGGCCGGTGCATTGAGCCTGTATCTGGCCACCACGACGATGGCGCAGGGGCCCGCGGACGCCAGGACACCGGTGGTGAAACTCGGCGACGGCCGCAGCGGTCCGGCCGGCATGGCCTGGATTCCCGCCAGCGAATTCCTGATGGGCAACGACCACAAGATGTCCCAGCCCAACGAGCGGCCGGCGCACCCGGTGCGCGTGTCGGGCTTCTGGATGGACGTGCATCACGTCACCAACGCCGAATTCCGCCGCTTCGTCGAAGCCACCGGCTACGTCACGACCGCCGAGCAGAAACCGCGCTGGGAAGACCTCAAACCGCAATTGCCGCCCGGCACGCCGCGGCCCGACGACAGCCTGCTGGTGCCCGGCGCCATGGTGTTCGTGGGCACGGAGACCGAGGTGTCGCTGCGCGACTACACGCGCTGGTGGCGCTTCGTGGCCGGCGCGGACTGGCGCCATCCGCAGGGCCCGGGCAGCAACATCGACGGCAAGGACGATCACCCGGTGGTGCAGGTGTCGTATGACGATGCCCAGGCGTATGCGCGCTGGGCCGGCAAGCGCCTGCCGACCGAGGCCGAGTGGGAGCTGGCCGCGCGCGGCGGGCTCGAACAGGCCACCTATGCCTGGGGCAACGAGCTGGCTCCGAACGGCCAGGCCATGGCCAACATCTGGGACACGCGCCAGCAGCAGCCCTTTCCGGTCGTGAAAGACGAGAAGGTGCAGGTCGGCACCACCGCCGTCGGCAGCTTCTCGCCCAACGGCTACGGGCTCTACGACATGGCCGGCAACGTCTGGCAGTGGACGGCCGACTGGTACCGGGCCGACGCCTTCCAGACCCAGGCCCGCTACCGCGAGCCCGTGCAGGATCCCGCGGGCCCCGCCGACAGCTTCGATCCCGACGACGGCAACGTGCCGCAGGGCGCGCCCAAGCGCGTCACGCGCGGCGGCTCGTTCCTGTGCAGCGACACCTACTGCATCAGCTATCGGGCCAGCGCCCGGCGCGGCACCGATCCGTTCAACGGCATGTCGCACCTGGGTTTTCGCACGGTCATGACGACCGCGCAATGGCAGGCGGCGCAGGCCAGGCCGCAAAGCGTCGCGAGCCGCTAGCGCACGTCGCTGAGCGCGCGTCGCTGAACGCGCGTCGCTGAGCGCGCGTCGCTGAGCGCGCGTCGCTGAGCGCGCGTCGCTGAACGCGCGTCGCCCAACGCACGTCATTCAACGCGTGTCCCGGGCGGGTGCAACCATCGTTTCGAAAGTCTCCCGGACGCCGCGTGCGCCAGGGATTGCGGGGCCGCTGCATGCCAGGCGGGCGCGGGACACGAACCATCGGGAGAGGGGAAAGCATGTCGCAACGGGACGCGGTGCTGGCGCTTGAAGCGGCAGTGGGTCAGTCGGTGCTGGGGCAGGCGTCCGTGGTGCGCCAGATCCTGATCGCCCTGCTGGCCGACGGCCACGTGCTGCTCGAAAGCCTGCCCGGCCTGGCCAAGACCCGGACGGTCAAGGCCTACGCCGCGCACCTCGACGCGCGCATGCGCCGCATCCAGTTCACGCCCGATCTGCTGCCCTCGGACATCACCGGCGCCGACGTGTTGCAGCAGGATGCCGCTGGCGGGCATCGCATCGAGTTCCAGCCCGGGCCGCTGTTCGGCGACCTGATCCTGGCCGACGAGATCAACCGCGCGCCCGCCAAGGTGCAGTCGGCCCTGCTCGAGGCGATGGAGGAGCGGCAGGTCACGGTGGGGGGCACGACCCGGCCGATGGCACCCCTCTTCATGGTGCTGGCCACGCAGAACCCGATCGAGCAGGAAGGCACCTATCCCTTGCCCGAGGCGCAGATGGACCGCTTCCTGATGAAGATCCGGCTCGACTATCCCGCGGCCCAGGACGAAGCCGCCATGCTGGCGCTGTTGCGCGGGCCGGGCGGCGCCGCGGCCGGCGGCGCCTCCGTGCACCTGAGCCAGGACGTGCTGTTTGCCTGCCGCGCCGAGGTCGCCGGCGTGCACGTGGCCGCGGCGGTCGATCGCTACATCGTGGATCTGGTGAACGGCACGCGCCACGGCGCCGCGCTCGACGCCGACCTGGGCCGCTGGCTCGCGATCGGCGCCAGCCCGCGCGGCGGCATCGCGCTCGACGCCGCCGCGCGCGCCCACGCCTGGCTGCATGGCGCGGACTTCAGCTCGCCGGACGACGTGCGCGCGGTGGCCCACCCGGTGCTGCGCCATCGCTTGCGGCTCTCCTACGATGCCGTGGCCGACGGCGTGGGCGAAGACCAGGTCATCGACCGGCTGCTCGAGGTCGTGGCCGTGCCGGCCTAGGACGCAGCATGGACACGCGCACCGAGCCCCCCGTGTATGTGCCGCTGGCCGAGCTGACGGCGCTCGAAGGCGCGGCCGCGGGCCTGCAGTTCTCTGCGGCGCGCAGACTGGCCAGTGTCCTGGCCGGGCAGCATGGCTCGCGGCTGCGCGGGCGCGGGCTCGATTTCGCGGAACTGCGCCGCTACGTGCCGGGCGACGACCTGCGCCAGCTCGACGCGCGCGCCTCGCTGCGGTTGGGCAAGGCGTTCGTGCGTTCTTACACCGAGGAGCGCGACCGGCCGGTGATGCTGGCGGTGGACCAGCGCATGGACATGTACTTCGGCTCCGTGCGCGCCTTCAAGTGCGCGGTCGCCGCGCGGCTGGCGGCGCTGAGCGCGTGGACCGCGTACCGCCACGGCGACCGGGTCGGCGGCGTGGTGCTGGCCGATACCGGGCTGACGACGTTGCGCCCCTTGCGCAGTCGTGCGCAGGTGCAGGCGTTGCTTGCCGCGGTGGCGCGCGAAAACGCGGCGCTGTCGGCCCGGCGGCCCGCCCGCGACGCCACCGGCCGGCTCAACGAGGCGCTGGCGTGGCTCGCCGCGCATGCCCCGCACGACGGGCTGATCTGCGTGATCAGCGACTTCGCCGGCGCCGACGACGAGACGCTGCGGCGCCTGCGCCAGCTGAGCGCCCACAACGACGTGATCGCCATGCTCGTGAGCGATCCGCTGGCACGCGCACTGCCCGATCGCGGCCGCGTGTGGGTGTCGCAGGGCGAGGCCCAGGTCGAGTTGCCGCTCGGACGCGCGTCCGTACGCACGCCCCTGGCCGACACGGCGGCGCGGCGGCTCGACGCCGTTGCGCAGTGGCTGCGCCGAGCCCAGGTGCCGCTGCTGCCGTTCACCACCGCCGAGGCGCCGCTGGCGCAGTTGCGCCGCGGCCTGGGCGGAGGCCGCCCATGAGCGCGCCGGGCCTGGACCATCTGCGCGAATTGCCGCTGCCGCCGGCCGTGGGCCTGTGGCCGCAGACCTGGGGCTGGGCCGCGCTGGCCGCCGTCGTGCTGCTGCTTGCGGGCGCGTTCGGATGGCGCGCGTGGCGCCAGTGGCGGCGCGATCGCTACCGCCGCGCCGCGCTCGCGGCGCTCGACGCGCTCGAGCGCCAGGCCGGCGCCGACGCCGCCGCGGCGCGCGCCTTGCCCGCCTTGCTCAAGCGCACCGCGCTCGCGGCCCTGCCGGCAGCGGCGCGCAGCCGGGTCGCCGCGCTCGAGGGCCAGGCCTGGGTCGATTGGCTCAACGCGCAGGTGCCGGCGCCGGCCTTCGCGACGGGCAGCGCGCAAGGCCTGCGCGCGCTGGCCTATGCGCCGCCGGCCGCCGCCGCGCTGCCGCGCGAGACGCTGGCTGGCCTGTTCGGCGCCAGCCGCCGCTGGATGGAGCGACATCATGTGGCGGCTTGAGTACCCCTGGCTGCTGTTGCTCGCGCCGCTCGCATTCGCGGCCTGGCGCTACCTGCCCGCCTACGTGAACGCACAGGGCGCGTTACGCGTGCCGTTCTTCCCCGAGCTGCTGCGCGCGACCGGCCTGCGGCCGGGCCGCCCGCGCGGACACGGCCTGCAACGCTGGCTCAATCTGCTCGTCTGGCTGCTGCTGGTGCTCGCGCTCGCGCGCCCGCAGTTCGTCGAGCCGCCGACCACGCGCGAGCGCCCCTTGCGCGACCTGATGGTGGCCATCGACCTGTCGCAGTCGATGGAGGCCACCGACTTCAAGGATCCGCAGGGCCGGGTCCAGTCCCGCCTGGACGCGGTCAAGGACGTGGTGGCGGGCTTTCTGCGGCAGCGCGCCGACGACCGGCTCGGCCTGATCGTGTTCGGCAGCGGCGCCTATCCGCAGGCGCCGCCCACGCTCGATCACGCCACGCTGCAACGGCTGCTGGCGCAGGTCGAGCCGGGCATGGCCGGGCCGCACACCGCCATCGGCGACGCGATCGGCCTGGGCATCCGCCTGCTCGATGCCGCGCCGGGCCCCGACAAGCTGCTGATCCTGCTCACCGACGGCAACGACACCGCGAGCGTGGTGCCGCCCGACCGCGCGGCCGCGCTGGCGGCGGCGCATCACATCACCATACACACCATCGGCATCGGCGACCCGCAGGCCAGCGGCGAGGACAAGGTCGACTTCGACGCCTTGCGCGCCATCGCCGCCGCCACGCACGGCCGCTTCTACGCGGCCGCCGACCGCGGCGCGCTGGCGCAGGTCTATGCCGAGCTCGACCGCATCACGCCGCGCGCGGTGCAGGTGCTGCGGCACCAGGTGCAGCACGAGTTCTATTGGGTGCCGCTGGGGCTGGCGCTGCTGTTGCTGGCGGCGGGCCAGGGGCTGGCCTACCTGCTGGCCGGGCGGGCCCCGGCGCGTGCACGCGGGGAGGAGGGCGCATGGACCTCGACCTGAGCGCGCTGCACCTGCTGCGCCCGGCCTGGCTGCTCGTGTCGCTGACCGGCGCGCTGCTATGGCTGGCCTGGCGGATGCGGCGTCGCGCCCGCGATGCGCACGCGGCCATCGACGCCGCGCTGCTGCCGTATCTGCGGGTGGATGGTCCGGCGAGCCGCGGCATGCGGCCCATCGACGCGGCCGCCTTGCTGCTCATCGTGGGCGGCGTCGCGGCGGCCGGCCCGGCGTGGCAGCGCGACGCGCCCGACTTCCAGGAGAACCGCGCGCCGCTCGTGGCCGCGGTGGATCTCTCGCCCTCGATGGCGGCCACCGACGTGGCGCCGAGCCGTCTCGAAGCGGTGCAGCACAAGCTGCGCGACCTGGTCGCCGAGCGGCGCGGCGCCCGCACCGGCCTGGTCGCCTACGCCGGCACGGCCCATCTGGTGCTGCCCCCCACCGACGACAGCGACATGCTGAACGTGTTCATCGATGCGCTGGCACCCGGCATGATCGCCGCGCCGGGCCGCGACGTGGACGGCGTAGTCGCGCTGGCGGCCTCGCTGTTCGGCGACGCCGCGCGCGCGGGCACCGTGCTGCTGCTCACCGATGGCGCCGGCCCGGTACGCCGCAACGCGGCCGGGCCGCAGGTGCTGGTGCTGGCGGTCGGGCAGCAGAACGTGGGCGCCGTGCTCGACGGCGCCGGCCGACCGCGGCTGGACGCGCGCGGCAATCCGGTGGCCGACGACTTCGACGCGGCGGCGCTCAAGACCATGGCGCAGGCCCTGGATGCGCCCTTGGGCAGCCTGGCCGGCGACGCGTCCGACCTGCGCTGGATACGCTTGCACGCGCAACAACATTTCGCCAGCGTGCAGGACAGCGGCGCGGCGCAGTGGAAGGACGCGGGCTACTGGCTGTGCCTGCCGCTCGCGCTGCTGGCGCTGGCCTGCGTGCGGCGCGGCTACACGGTGGCCTGGAGCGTGACGGGCGCGGCGCTCCTGCTGGCATGCGCGGGCGGCCTGCCCACGCCGGTGCGCGCGGGTCCGCTCGCCGACGCCTTTCTCACGCCCGACCAGCAAGGCCGCATCGCCTACGACCGGGGCGCCTACGGCGAGGCGGCCGCGCATTTCCAGGATCCGTACTGGAAGGGGCGCGCCGCCTATGCCGCTGGCGACTACGCCACCGCCCTGGCCGCCTTCGCCCGGCTGCGCACCGCCGAGGGCTACTTCTACCAGGGCAATACCCAGGTGCGGCTGCATCACTACGACGCGGCGCGCGCGGCCTACCGCGAGGCCCTGCGGCTGCGGCCCGAGTGGGCGCCGGCCCGCTTCAACCTGAGCATCGTCGACGGCCTGATCGACGCCATGCAGCAGGAGGACACCCAGCAGGGCGCCGAGCCGCCCGACCAGACCATTGCCGACGCGGCGGCCGCCAAGGGCAAGCCCATCGCGGCCGCGGGCGCCGGCGCGCCGTCGGAGGCCGACTGGCTGCGCAATCTCTCGGTGTCGCCGGCCCAGTTCCTGCGCGACAAGTTCGCGATCGAGGCCGCGCACCGAGGCAACGCGCCGGCGGGAGCGACGCCATGATGCGACTCGCCATCCTGCTCCTGCTCTGCGTCGCAGTGGCCGGGCCGTCTGGCGCGCGTGCGGAGGACGCCGCGCCCCGCCTGCAGGTGCGCGCCAGCCTCGATGGCGCCGTGGTGGCCGGCGGCACGGTGCGCCTGACGCTGGACGTGATGACCTCCACCTGGTTCGTGCAGCCGCCGCAGCTGCCCGCGCTCACGCTGCCCGGCGTGCTCGTGACGCCGCCCGGCGGGCAGGCGCGCATCGTGCGCGGCGAGGCCGACGGGGTCGCGCTCAACGGGCTGCAGTACGTCTATGTGCTTTCGCCCACGCAGGCCGGCGAATTCACGATTCCGGCGCTGGCCGTCACGGCGGGGCTGGGGCAGGCCAGCGCGCCGGTCACGGCGAGCAGCGCGCCGCTCACGCTGCGCGTCGGGGCCGCGGCGGGCACGGGCGTGGTGGCGCAGACGCTGCACGCCACGCAGTCATTCACGCCCTCGGCGCAACCGCTGCCGCAGGGCGGGCGCATCCGCCGCAGCGTCACGCTGCGGGCCGACGGCGCCCAGGCCATGCTGATCCCGCCCACGGTGTTCGGCGACATCGCCGGCCTGCGGCGCTATCCGCGCGAGGCCGAGGTGCGCAACCTGACCGACGGGCACGGCGGCTTCAATGGCGGCGAGCGCACGGACAGCGTCGACTACGTGGCCGAACGGGCCGGCACCGTGACGCTGCCGCCGCTCAGCGTGCAATGGCGCGACGCGGCCGGGCAGCCCCGCACGCTGACGCTGGCCGGCGCCAGCTTCGAAGTGACGGCCGCACCCGCACGGGCCGATCCGTTTCCGCTGGCGTCGGCTCCGCAAGCCGGGGCGGGCGGGTTGCACGTACCGCGCGCCTGGCTCCATGCGGGCGCGGCCGGGCTGCTGCTGGCGCTGGCGGCCTGGCTGGGCTGGCCGGCGCTGCGGCGCGCGGCCATGGGCCTGCGGGCGGCCACGCGCCGGCGGCTGGCGCGCTGGCGCGCCAGCGAGCGCTATGCCTGGGGCCGCCTGCGCCACGCGCTGCGCGGCCAGGCGCCGGATCGCTACGGCGCGCTGTATCGCTGGCTGGCGCGCGCCGGCGCCTTCGGCAGCCTGCGCCAGGCCGCCGCCGCGGTGAACGATACCGCCGCCGGCGACCAGATACTGGCGGCCGACTTCGGGCCTCGGCCCGATCCGGCCGGTGCGCTCGCATTGTTGCGGGCGCAGACACCGCGATGGCGCCGCGCATGGCGCCGTCACGCGGCGCCGACCCCGGCATTGCCCGACCTCAATCCGGCCGCCGCGCCGGCCCCTGGAGACCGCTCATGACCCCTGTCCGCTCCCTGGCGCAGCGCGCCGCCGCCACGCTGGCCCTCGCCAGCCTGCTGCTGCTGGCCGCATGCGGCGCCAGCAAACCCTCCGACACCCCGGAGAGCGCGCTCGAGGGCTGGAAGCCCGGCCCCGCGCGCAGCACGCTGGTGGCGTTCGTGCAGGCCGTCACCACGCCGGGGCCCGATTATGTCGCGCCGGCCGACCGCATCGCGGTGTTCGACAACGACGGCACGCTGTGGTCGGAGCAGCCGGTGTACTTCCAGGTCCAGTTCGCGCTGGACGAGGTGCGGCGCATGGCGCCCGAGCATCCCGCCTGGACCACGCAGGAGCCCTTCAAGAGCGTGCTGGCCGGCGACATGGCGGGCGTGGCGCGCAGCGGCGAGAAGGGGCTGATGCAGATCGTGGGCGTGACGCACTCGGGCATGAGCACCGAGGTCTTCACGCAGCGGGTGCAGCACTGGACCGCCAGCGCGCGCCATCCCCGCACCGGCCAGCCCTACACGCAGATGACGTACGCGCCAATGCACGCGCTGCTGGATTACCTGCGCGCGCATCAATTCCAGACCTACATCGTGTCGGGCGGCGACACCGACTTCATGCGGGCCTGGACCCAGCAGGCCTATGGCATCCCGCCGCAACAGGTGATCGGCAGCCACTTCGGCCTGGCGTATTCGGTGGAGAACGGCGTGCCCACCCTGACGCGCCAGCCGCGCCTGGACTTCAACGACGATGGCCCCGGCAAGCCGGTGGCGATCCAGCGCCACATCGGCAAGCGGCCCATCCTGGCCTTCGGCAACTCCGACGGCGACCTGGAGATGCTGCAGTGGACGATGGGCGGCTCGGGCAAGCGCCTGGCCGCGCTGGTGCACCACACCGACGCGGCGCGCGAATGGGCCTATGACCGCGAGTCGAAGATCGGCCGCCTGGACAAGGCATTGGATCTGGCACGCCAGCAGGGTTGGCTGGTGGTCGATATGCAAGAAGCATGGAGTCGTGTTTACGCGTTTGAGCAGCAATGATTGTTGGAAGGTGATGCCCGCGGGGCAAGGAGAGAGCAGTCATGAGAGTCAGACACTTGATAGGCAAGACCGTGCTTGCGCTGGGCGGGGCCATGCTGGCCTGCGCGGCGCACGCCCAATCGCAGACGCAACCCGCCGCCAAGGACGGCGGCCCGGCCAAGAAGCCCAACATCCTCGTCATCTTCGGTGACGACATCGGCCAGTCGAACATCAGCGCCTACACCCACGGCCTGGTGGGGTACAAGACGCCCAACATCGACCGCATCGCCAAGGAAGGGGCGATGTTCACCGACTACTACGCGGAAAACAGCTGCACGGCGGGGCGCTCGTCGTTCATCACGGGCCAGTCGCCGCTGCGCACCGGCCTGTCGAAGGTGGGCGCGCCCGGCGCCTCGGTCGGCCTGCAGAAGGGCGACATCACGATCGCCCAGGCCCTGAAATCGCACGGCTACAACACCGCGCAGTTCGGCAAGAACCACCTCGGCGACAAGGACGAGTACCTGCCGACCAACCACGGCTTCGACGAGTTCTTCGGCAATCTGTACCACCTGAACGCCGAGGAAGAGCCGGAGCGGCCGTACTGGCCCAAGGACCCCAACGATCCCTACGTGAAGAACTTCTCGCCGCGCGGCGTGGTGAAGGCCAGCGCCGACGGAAAGGTCGAGGACACCGGCGCGCTCACCAAGAAGCGCATGGAGACGATCGACGACGAGACCGTGGGCGCCGCGCTCGACTACATCGACAAGCACGGCAAGAGCGACACGCCGTTCTTCGTGTGGATGAACACCACGCGCATGCACATCTACACGCACATCCGGCCCGAGCACAAGGGCAAGAGCGGCATGCCGGGCAACGACTACGCCGATGGCATGTGGGAGCATGACCAGGACGTGGGCAAGCTGCTCAAGAAGCTCGACGACATGGGCATCGCCGACAACACCATCGTGATCTACACCACCGACAACGGGCCCAATGCGTTCACCTGGCCCGATGCCGCGACCACGCCGTTCCGCAGCGAGAAGGACTCGAACTGGGAGGGCGCGTTCCGGGTGCCGGCCATGGTGCGCTGGCCGGGCCAGATCCCGGCCGGGGTGGTGAAGAACGAGATGGTCTCGGGCATGGACTGGTTCCCGACCTTGCTGGCCGCGGTGGGCGATACCGACATCAAGGATCGTCTGCTCAAGGGCTGGACGCCGCAGGGGGGCAAGACCAACTTCCGCGTCCACCTCGATGGCTTCAACCAGCTCGACTACCTCAAGGGCAAGAGCGAGAAGAGCGCGCGCGACGAGTTCTTCTACTTCAACGACGACGGCATGCTGGTGGGGATGCGCTGGGGCAACTGGAAGGCGGTGTTCTGCGAACAGCGCGCGCCCGGCAACTTCAACATCTGGCAGGACCCGTTCGTGTGCCTGCGGGTGCCGAAGATCTTCAACCTGCGCATGGACCCGTATGAGCGGGCCGACATCACGTCCGACCAGTACAACGACTGGCTCGCCACCAACTCCTACCTGACCGCGATCGCGACCATGAAGGCCTCGGAATTCCTCGAGACCTTCGTGACCTATCCGCCCAGCCAGCGGCCGGCCAGCTTCAGCGTGGACCAGGTGCAGGAACGCGTGAAGAAGTCGATGGAAAAGCACTTCGAAGAGCAGGAAAAACAGGCCAAGCAGGCCAAGTAAGCGGCACGCGCGTCCGGGCCCGGCCCGGGCGCGCACCATCCAGGGGAACACATGCAGGGTGCGAGCATCATGAGTGGCACGGCGTTGCGGCATGACCGGGCCGGGGCCGGGATGGTCGTGGCAGGCGGCCTGTTGGCCCTGTCGGGCACCGCGTCGCTGATCTTCCAGATCCTTTGGATCAAGCAGCTTTCGCTCATCGTCGGGGTCGAGGCACATGCCATCGCCGTCGCCGTGAGCGCCTTTTTTCTCGGCCTGGCGCTGGGCGCGTGGCGGCTCGGCCGCCGCGCCGCCGCGAGCGCCCGGCCGCTGCGCTTCTTTGCCGCGCTCGAGCTGGGCGCGGCCGGGCTGGGCGTCGTCGTGACGGCGGTGCTGGCGCGCGCCGCCCCGGCCTTTGCGGCCTACGACGGCATCCTGGCCTGGGTGCTGCTGTTCGTGGTGGTCGGCATCACGCCGCTGCTGATGGGCGCGACCGTGCCCGCCATGCTGCGCGCGGTGGGCGGCGCGGCGGCCGCGCGTGCCGGCGGCACGCTGTACGCGGCCAACACGGCCGGCGCCATCGCGGGCGCCTTGCTGCCCGCCTTCGTGTTGATCCCGGCCCTCGGCGTGTCCGGCACCGCCTGGGCGGCCGCGGCGTTCAACCTGGCGGCCGGCGCCGGCGCCTGGCTCTGGAGCCGGCGGGCGCAGGCCGCGGAGGCAGCGCCCGCCGCGCCGGTCGGGCCGCTGGACGGCGAGGCGCGGTTCGCGATCGCCCTGTACGGCGCGGCCGGCGCGCTCGCGCTGGGCTACGAGATCCTGTGGTCGCAGATGGTGGTGCCGTTCATGAGCACCCGCGCCTTTGCCTTCTCTATCGTGCTGGCGGTCTACCTGGCCGGGCTGGCGCTGGGCGCGGCCGTGCATGCGCGCGTCGGCCACCGCCTGGGCGATCCATGGCGCGTGTTCGGCTTCCTGGTCGCCCTCGCCGGGGTGGTGGCGCTGGTCGAAGTCGCGCTGCTGGGCCGCTGGCTGGTGCAGGCGCAGACCTGGGCTGAGATGGCCGCGTGGCGCGCCACCGACAGCCGGATGGCCGGCATGAGCGCGCGCTTCGCGCTGGCGGGACTGGTGGTGGTGTTCGTCCCCACCTTCCTGCTGGGCGCCGCGTTTCCGGCGGTGCTGCGCATCGTGGCCGCGCGCGCCAGCGCGGCCCGGGCGGCCGGCGCGCTGCTGGCCGCCAACACGCTGGGCGGCATCGCCGGCTCGCTGCTCACCGGCTTCGTGCTGCTGCCGGTGTTCGGCGTGGTGCGCACGCTGGCCGGCCTGGCGCTGGCCGCCTGCCTGGTCGGCGCCGCGGCGGTCTGGCGCGCCGGCGGCACGGCGGCCCAGGCGCGCGGCATCGCGCTGGCGCTGGTGCCCGCCGTCGCCATGATCGGCTGGACCCTGCCGCCGGATCATCTGGCGCGGCTGCTGCCGGGCGGGCAGGGCGCGGCGCTGCTGTTCTACCAGGAGACGCACGGCGGCACGGTGGCCGTGGTCGAGCGCGGCGAGGGCGATCGGCGTTTCCGCCGCCTCTACATCCAGGGCGTGTCGAACTCGGGCGACGCGATGCCGTCGCTGCGCTACATGCGGCTGCAGGCGCTGCTGCCCCTCATCGTGCACACGGGCGAGCCGCGCTCGGCGCTGGTGATCGGCTATGGCACCGGCATCACCGCGGGCGCGCTGTCGCGCCATCCCGATCTGCGCAAGCGCGTGGTGGCCGAGCTGCTGCCCGGCGTGGTGGCGGCCGGGCCGTTGTTCAAGGGCACTTATGGGGCGAGCCAGGATCCCGGGCTGGAGATCCGGCTGCGCGACGGCCGGCGCGAGCTGCTGGCGAGCCGCGAGCGCTACGACCTCATCACGCTGGAGCCGCCGCCGCCCTCGGCCGCAGGCGTGGTGAACCTGTATTCACAGGATTTCTACGCGCTGGCCGCACAACGCCTGCAGCCCGGCGGCATCGTGGCGCAGTGGCTGCCCCTGCCCACGCAGAACCTCGAAGACACCCAGGCGCTGGTCGCCAGCTTTCTTGCCGTGTTCCCGCACGCCACGCTGTGGAGTACCGAGGTGCACGAGATGCTGCTGGTCGGATCGATGCAGCCGATGCCGCTGGACGCACGGCGGATCGCGGCCCGCATGGCGCAGCCGGCGCTGCGCGACGCGCTCGCGGAGGTGGGCGTGAACGGCGCGGCCGGGCTGCTGGCCACCTGGGTCACGGGCCGCGCGGGGCTCGAGCGATTCGCCGCCGGCACGGCGGCCGTGACCGACGACCGGCCCGCCATCGAATACGCGACCTGGGTCCGGCCGCGCGAGCTGACCCGCAGCCTGCCGGCGCTGCTGGCCCTGCGCGAGCCGCCGCCGCTGCTGGGCGCGGACCCGGCGCTGGACACGGCGATGCAACGCGAACGCGCGGTGCTGGACCTGCTGTATCGCGCCGCGCTGTCCGCCTACCGCGGCGACCGCGAGGCCTGGGCGCGCGACGCGGTGGCGCTGGGGCGGGGCGCCGGCGACAACCCCTACGTGAACTGGTTCCTGGCCGGGCAGTCGCGCCGGGAGGCGCCATGACGGCGCGGGCAGGGCGGCCGGCCGCGCGGCGGGCACGGCGCGTCGCCGCGCTGATGGCCGCGCTGGCCGTGCAAGGCGCCGCGGCGGAAGGCCTGTCGTGGCGCGATCCGGAGGATGGCGCCTTCGACATCAGCGACTTCCTGCTGCATCACCGCGGCGTGATGCCGGTGCCGGCGCTCATCACCGAGCCCGCGGTCGGCTATGGCGGCGGCCTGATGCTGCTGTACTTCTCCGAATCCATGGCCGAGGCGGGCGCGCAGGCCAAGGCGCGCGGCGAGTCGGTCGCGCCGCCCAACATCACCGGCGTGGGCGGCATGATGACCGAAAACGGCTCGCGCGGCGGCGGCCTGTTCCACTTCCACACCTGGGATGGCGATCGCTACCGCTATCTCGGCGCGCTGGCACAGGGCCGCATGAACCTGGACTACTACGGCATGCTCAACCGCGGCCGCAGCTACGAGATCAAGGGCACGTTCCTGGTGCAGCAGCTGCTGGCGCGGATCGGCGACAGCCACTGGTACGTGGGCCCGCGCTACACCTACATGCGCTCGGAGACCCGCTTCACCGGGGAGCGCGCCACCGAGCTGTCGCGCGCCGAGCTCGACAAGCACATCGGCAAGGCCGGCCTGGTGATCGACTACGACAACCGCGACAACATGTTCTATCCCACGCGCGGCAGCTACGGCGAGTTCGAGGCCCAGTTCGCGCGCGGCTGGGCCGGCAGCGACCAGGACTACGAAAGCTACCGGCTGCGCGCCTATACCTGGCTGCCGATCGCGCAGAAATGGACGCTGGGGCTGCGCGGCGACGGCCAGACCACCTCGGGCACGGTGCCGTTCTACGCGCAGCCCTACATCGACCTGCGCGGCGTGGCGCGCGGCCGCTACCAGGATCGCAGCGTGCTCACCGGCGAAGTGGAGCTGCGCTACGCCCTCACGCCGCGCTGGTCGCTGCTGGGCTTCACGGGCGTGGGCAAGGCCTATGGCAACTGGAAGACCTTCGGCGAGGCCTCCAGCGTGTCGAGCGTGGGCGCCGGCTTTCGCTACCTGATCGCGCGCAAGCTCGGGCTGTCGGTGGGCGTGGACGTGGCGCACAGCAGCCAGCAGAACGCCTTCTACATCCAGGTGGGCAGCGCCTGGCGCTAGCGCGCTGCCCGTTGCGCGCCGCATCGCTCAGCGCGGTGCGGCCACCACCTTGAACTGCACGGTCGTGCCCACATAGACCGGCTGGTACCAGGTCGAACCGCATTGCTGGTAGGCGATGCCGTTGACCTGCACGCTCGTGCACCCGGGCGGCAGCGACGCCACCATGGCGCCGATCACGGCCGCAGTCACGCCGACCGTCACGCCCACCGCCACCGGGTCGTACCAGCCCCAGCCCCAGGGGTCGGGCGGCGGAGGCGGATAGTACGGATAGGGACCCGGCGGGTGCGGCCCGGGCCCGGGCGGCGGGCCGGGGTGCGGTCCCGGTCCTGGTCCGGGCGGCGGTCCGGGCTGGGGGCCCGGATGCGGGCCGGGCGGCGGGCCCGGATTTGGGCCAGGATGCGGGCCAGGATGCGGGCCGGGATTCGGCCCAGGATGCGGCCCAGGATGCGGCCCGGGATGCGGGCCTGGTTCCGGATGCGGGCCGGGGTGAGGTCCCGGCTGCGGCGTGGGATGCGGGCCGGGCGTGGGCATGGGGCGCGGCTCGGGCTGGAAACCCGGATGCGGCTGTGCGCCGCCACCGCCGAAATGCGCCGGTCTCGCGCCGTTGAAATGGGCGCCGCCGCCCTCGAAGTGGTGATAGCCGCCCGCGCCGTGCAGGCTGCTGCGCGCGCCGCCCACCACCCGGAACGCAGCCGCGTCCGGACTGAGGGCGCCCGCCGCCACGCTGGCGGCGCAAAGCATCAGGGCCGGTTTCTTCATTGCGGCGCTCCCGGTTCGGACGGCGTCGGGCCCTCCAGCGGCAACGCGCGCGCGCCGGGCTCGGGCCGGAAGGTGAACGCGCCCGGGGCGAAGCCGGGCGCGAGGGTCCAGGTGTAGTCGACCTGATGGCGCGGCCGCGACACCATCGAGGGGTCGGTCAACACCAGCCGGCAGGGCAGTGGCCGCGCGCCCGCCTGCACCCAGAGCTCCCAGTCCACCCCGGGCTGGCGGAACGCATAGTGATGGCACAGCTGGCCGCCGATGCGGTCCACGCCCAGCGCCTGCGCGTCGACCAGCTGGCTGGCGTCGTCGGGCGATCGGCCCCAGTAGACCAGATCGGCCAGCGGCGGCTCGATGCCGTAGTCGCGCGCCAGCCAGTCGACCAGCGCCTCCAGGTCGGGCGGCGCGGGCAGGGTGCTGAAGTAGCCGGGCCGGCCCGGTGCGCCCGCGGTGTAGAGCGTGAAGTGACGCCCGTCGTACACCATGCCCTTGTCGGCGCCATTGCCCTGGATGCGGGCGCGGGCGCGGTCCGGGCGGCGCACGTCGAGGTCGGTCCGGTGGATCACCGCCACGTTCTGGCCGGTGTCGAGCACGGCGTCGGTCGATGATTGCGCGTGCACATGAAACGCGGGCAGCGCGCGCAGGGCCGCGCCCATGCGGGCCAGCGCCTGCACGGCGGCCGGGTCCACCGCGCGCGCCTCGGCCGCCGGTGCCCGCGCCTCGGGCACGGCCGGCTGCGCCTGCGCGGCGCCGAGCAGCGCGAGGGTCAGCGCCGCGGCGGTGCAAGCCAGTCTGAACATGGCGATTCCTCCGAGGACGGGCGGGCGCGGGCGCGCCGGATTGCTTGCGCACACAACCAGGGGCACCGCGCTCATTGCGGGTGGATCCGGGTGATCTTCGAGCCTTCCAGCCCGATGCCGGCCATCAGCCCCTTTTGTCCGAACGGCACGGCGTAGACGTCCTGCGACAGCGTGGTGCTGGTCACGCTGGCGGCCGCGGCCTGGTCCCAGACCACCACGCTGGGCCCGGCCCCGATGGCCCAGCCGTCGCTCTGGTCGAGATATCGCAGCGCGGCCTCGTTCATGAAGAACAGCGCGTAGCTGAAGGTCTGCATGCCTGCCTGCAGGCCGAACGAGCCGGCCGAAATGTCGTAATGCCCCAGCTCCTTGCCTTTGCGCAGCAGGGTGCCCGTGCCGTGCTCGCCGCCCACCAGCACGCCGGCCTTCACGATGGACGGGAACACCAGCACGGCCACGGCGCGGTCGCCGAGCGTGCGCGCGCTGGGTGTCTGTGCGTAAAGCTGGCGCAACGCCGTCTCGGCCTCGCGCGTCATCTGCGCCGCGCTGCTGCCTTGCGCGCCCGTGCTGCGCTGGGATGACGGCGAGCCGGCGCAGCCGCCCAGCGCGAGCGCGGCGGCGAGCGCGGCGGTCAGTGCCATGGCCAGGGGCAGCGCGCCGCGGCGCGACTGCGTGAGACCTGCACTGCGATCGTTCATGAGGCACCTCTCACAAAGGGATCTCGCGCCGAGGCTTCGGCGCGGTTCAACGCGACTGCCGTTCGAAATCACCGGCTTCCATTGCTTGTCGTGGATAGACCGGCTCCTGCTGGATCACGCGCTCGCGCCAGGGCCTCGTGGGCTTGCGCGGAGGCGATGCAGCTCAGGGCGAGCAAGGCGGAACGGATCTTCATGGACGAACCTCGGTGGTCGGCATGGTGCAAAGTGGGGAGCGCGATCAGAGACGGGTCACGGGCGGCGGCGTCCAGGTCCCGTTCTTCACGCTGTCCTTCGGCACGTAGGTGCGGAAGGTCAGGGAGAAGGCCTTGCCCGGCGGCGCCGGCAGCCAGTTCGACGCGGGCACGCCGGAGACGGCCTGCGGGCCGATGGCGATCTTCAGCGAGCCATCCGCCTCGGGCGCGAGGCCGGAATGGTTGTTGAAGTTGTAGCGTTTCAGGTCGTTGGGCACGACGCGGTAATCCGGCACGCTCACGAGAATGACCGACCAGTAGGCGTCGACCGCGGCTTGCGGCAGCCGGTCGGCGGGAAAGTGGATCACGTAGCTGTTGCTGCCGTTCAGCACCGCCTCGTCGGCGTCGCGGGTCGCCACGAAGTAGATCACTTCGTCGACCGTGTTGGCCCAGATGCCGGCGTAGTTGACCACCGTGCGCAGCAGGTAGTTGCTGCCGTAGTTGCCGGTGGCGCTGCCGCCGACCCAGTGATTGCGGTAGGGCGCGCTCTTGGTGAAGGCGTACTCGATGAAGCGCGGCACCACCTGATCGCGCAGCTGGGTGTCGACGGCGGCCCGTGCCTCGCGCGACGCGGCCACATGGGCCGCCACGGCGCGCACCTGCTGCTGCATCTGCGCTGCGACCGGAGACACGTCGAACGCGCTCGCGATCCAGGCGTCGGCGGCGTCGAAGATTTCCGCGCCCAGCAGCGTCTTGTTGTCGAACGCGGGCACGGCAGGCGGCGGCGCGATGAGCGGCGTGCCGAGCGCGCGCAGCGCAAAGGCGCGCTGCAGTTTGACGGCGCCCTCCGGATCGTCCTTGAGCTCGATGCGACCCAGCAGCTTGGCCTTGCGCGAATGCAGCACGATGCGGGCGGCGCCGGCCGGCAGGTCACCTTGCCAGCCCGGCGCGACGAGTGCGTACGTGCCCGAAGGCTGGGAGGCGAAATTGCGTTCGTTGATGTTGGCGATCACCTCGCCCCATTCGTCCAGGATCTGCGCGGTGTAATAGCGCCCGCTGACCGGCGGCACCGTGAGCAGCACGGGAGTGCGCTCGTCGACGGCGACCCACGCTTCCAGGTAGGCCACGTCGAAATTGGGGTTGACGAAGTCCGCCGAGCCCAGCGGGTTGTAGCGGATCTGGTTGTAGGCGAAGTCGGGCACCGCGCGGTCGGCATGCTCCTGGCGCAGCACCAGCATGCGGCCGAGCAGATAGAGGTAGGCCTGTTCGATCGTGCGCGCGTCGGGCGCGCCCGACGCCGCGGCGGCCCAGCGCACGGGAAGCGCGGCGGCGCCGAGCAAGGCAATCAGGGTGCGGCGATTCGGTTGCATGACGTGAGGCTCCGGAAACACGAGCGATGCGACGACGGAGCGGGCACGGCCACGGCGGTGGCCGCGTTCAGTGCCCGAACGTGAAATTCAAACCGGCGAATACCGTGAACTGCGGCAGGCCGTCGCCCCGGTGGGCCACGGTCCATTGCGGCTCGACGAAGGCGTTGACGATGGTCTTGCCTACGCGCCAGGCCCGGCCCGCGCCGGCGCCCAGGGGAATGTAGTACTGGCCGTGCTGCAGGTCGAAGGTCCAGGTGGCGGTCGAGCGCAGATACCAGCCGCCCGGCAGGTTGTGGATCAGGAAGGGCTGGAGCGTGGCGGAATGCACGGTTTCGCGCTGGCTCTGGCCCGCGAACGAGTGCTGCCACTGCACCAGGCCACCCAACAGGCCGCGCGGGCTGCTGTGCACGGCGACGGCCGACAGGCCGCCCGACTATTTGCCCGCGCCCAGTTCGGCGTCGGTCGCCGTCGGCAGGGTCAGCATCGGCCCCACGCCGAGATTGACCTCGCCCTCGGAGAGCAGAAAGATGTCGAAGACGCTGATGTCGCCCAGGCCGCTGCGGTAGCCCCCGTCGGCGCGGGGCCGCGTGGAGATCGGCACCGTGGGGCGCAGGATCTGCGGCACCCCGACCCAGTCGCCGGGCGCGATCGGCAAGGTCGGCCGCAACAGGAAATCATTGGTGTGCGCGCGGGTGCCGAACAGGCGCGGCGTGTAGTAATTCTGCAGGCCGAGCGAGGGCGCCAGGTTGAGCGGATTGTTGGCCTTGTTGGCATCTTCCGCCGATTGCGCGCCGGCCGCGGCCGCCACGACCATGCCCGCCAGACCCACGCCCGCCGAGAGCGAGATACGCATGCGCCGGGCTCCGGTCAGAAGATCAGGGCGGCGGTGCCCATGAAGGTGGTGTCGCTGTCGAGCCGGCGCGTGCTGGCCACGGTCGGCACCCAGCGCAGGCTGAACGACAGCGAGCGCTTGTCGGCCAGCTTGCGGTCATATGTCAGGATGGGCCCGAGCGCGAAGTCATGGCCGCGAAAGCCGTCGAGGCGGTCGGCGGTGGGGCCCTTATCGTCGCCCAGCTGCACCTGCGTGCCGGCCACCAGGCCGAGCCCGACGCCGTTGCCGAACATCTTGCGGCCCATCACGTCCAGACCGAAGATCGGGGCGTTGCGGTAGTCGGTGGCGCGGTTGCGCGTGTAGAACTGCACGCTGCCCACCGCGTCGAGCTGCAGGCCCGAGTCCGGAAAGATGCCGGTGTAGGCCACCTGCGGCACGAAGGTCCAGTTGTTCAGGCTGGGATTGGCGAGCCGGTTCTCATCGTATTTGCCCGTGGGCGCCCAGATGTTGAGGCTCAATGCCATGTGCTGGGTCTTGGAGAAGTGATAGCCCGCGATCAGCGGCGTGAAATACAGGTCGAACAGATTCGACGCGGTATCGCTGGTCTTGCCCGAGGCGCCGCGCGGGCCGGTCAGCGTGGCCGAGACCTTGGTCCAGACGTAGGGCACGGTGACGCTGGACGCGAAATTCCAGCGGCCTTCGCCGGTGTCCCAGGTCTTCATCAGCGTGGCGAGCGTAAACGACACCTTGCCGTCGAGCCCGAGCGTGGTGTTGCCGCCCACCGGCGTCTCGCGCCCGCCCTTGATCTTGCCGTCGAGATAGATCTCGCTCAGATTGATGACGGTGATGGGTTCGGGGGAGACGACGCCGATGTTCGGCTGCACCGAGGCGCCGGAGACCTGGCGGCCGAGCGCGCCTTCGGTGGCGTGGGCAGAGAGCGGGAGTAGCGCGGCCGGCGCACACAGGGCCGCGAGGCAAACAGACGACGAACCACGACGTAGCAAAGACATGCGACCGACCTCGTTTCTTGCGTTCGTACTGCCAACAAGCTTATTGATGGGCACAAGCGAAGCGACGGGGGTCGCATGGACATAAGTTTGTGAGGATTCGTGTGGATCGTCAAGAAGCAAATCGCGGGCCGCCGCGACGCTGCGCGGGGCCCGCCCACGGCCGGGGTGCGACCCCCGCTCAGCCGGCGCGAAAGCGATGCGCCAGCTGGTCGCAGTGCTTCACCAGGATGGCGGCGTCCACGCCCACGGCGGTGTAGAGACTGCCGGCCGCCATGTAGCGCCGCGCCAGCGTTTCGTCCGGCGTGAGGACGCCGGGCGCCTTGCCGGCGGCGCGCACGCGCGCGATCGCGCCCTCGACCGCCGCCACCACCTTCGGATGGCCCGGCTCGCCCGGATGGCCCAGGCTGGCCGCCAGGTCGGCCGGACCGATGAATACCCCGTCCACGCCGTCCACGGCAATGATGGCGTCGAGGTTCTCCAGCGCCTCGCCGGTCTCGGCCTGCACCAGCAGGCACAGCTCGTCTTCGCAGCGGCGCATGTAGTCGGCGACCCGGCCGTAGCGGGTGGCGCGCATCGTGCCGCTCACGCCGCGCATGCCGCGCGGCGCATAGCGCATGCCGGCCACCGCGCTGGCGGCCTCCTCGGCATTCTGCACGTAGGGCAGCAGCAGCGTCTGGGCGCCGATGTCCAGGTACTGCTTGATCTGGACCTTGTCGTTCCACGACGGCCGCACCACGGCATGGCTGCCGTAGGCGGCCGCGGCCTGCAGCTGCGCCATGACCGTCGGCAGCACCACCGGCGTGTGCTCGGTATCGAGCAGCAGCCAGTCGAAGCCGCTGGCCGCGACCATCTCGGTACTGTTGGCGTGCCCCAGCGTGACCCACAGCCCCGTCTGGTGTCGTTGCGCGCGCAACGCGCGCTTGAAGGTATTGATCGGGAGATCCATCCGTCGCGTCCTAGGAGAAATGCACCGAGATGCTGCCGAGCTTGCCGTAGTCCGCGTGCAGCGTGTCGCCGCGCGCCACCGCGACCGTGCGGGTGAACGAGCCGGCCAGCACGATGTGGCCGGCCTCGAGCCCGGTGTCGTGCAGCGCGAGCTTGTTGGCCAGCCAGGCGATGCCCAGGGCCGGGTGGCCGAGCACCGCGGCCGACACGCCCGACTCCTCGATCACGCCGTTCTTGAACAGCAGCGCGCCGACCCAGCGCAGGTCGATGTCGAGCGGCCGCACCGGCCGGCCGCCCAGCACGATGCCGGCGCAGGCCGCGTTGTCGGCGATGTTGTCGACGATGCGGCGCGGATACTTGCTGCGGCCATCGATCAGCTCCAGCGCGGGCACCACGTAATCGGTGGCGTCCAGCACGTCGAACAGGCTCACGCCCGGGCCGCGCAGCGGCTTGCCCAGCACGAATGCCAGCTCCACCTCCACGCGCGGCACGATCAGCCTGTCGGTGGGAATCGTCTCGCCGTCCTGGAAGAACATGCTGTCGAGCAGATGACCGTAGTCGGGCTCGTCGATGCCCACGGTACTCTGCATGGCCTTCGAGGTGAGGCCGATCTTGTGGCCGCGCAGGCGCGCGCCGGCGGCCAGCTTGAGGTCGATGTTGCGCTGCTGGATCGCGTAGGCGTCGGCGATCTCGATGGCGGGAAATACCTGGTCGAGCTGGGTGGTGGGCACGCCGCTGCGCTCGGCCTCGAGCAGCAGGGCGGCGGCGCGATCGCGCTCGGCATCATTCAGCATGGCGGGCTCCGGAGTGGCGTGCGGTGGGTTCGTCGGCGACCGGGTTCGACAGCACGCCGATGCCCGGCACCTCGACCTCGACCACGTCGCCGGGCTTGAGAAAGCGCGGCGGGTCGAAGCGCACGCCGGCGCCGATCGGGGTGCCGGTCGAGATCACGTCGCCGGGCTTGAGGGTGGTCCAGATCGAGATGTAGCGGATCAGCTCGGCAAACGGGAACATCAGGTTGTCGGTGCTGTCCTCCTGGCGCAGCTCGCCGTTGACGCGGGTGCGCACCGTGAGCGGCGCGGCCGGATCGAACGCGTCCGCCGTCACGAGCCACGGGCCCATGCTGCCGCTCGCGTCGAAGTTCTTGCCCTGCGTCACGTTGAACTTGCCGTGCCGCAGCCAGTCGCGCACCGTGCCCTCGTTGAGGCAGGTGAGGCCGGCCACGTGGCGCCAGGCGTCGGCGGCGGCGATCCGGCGGCCGGCCCGGCCGATCACGATGGCGATCTCGCCCTCGTAGTCGAGCTGTTCCGATTCGGGCGGGCGCAACAGCGGCGCGCCGTGGCCCACGAACGAGCCCGGAAAGCGCGGAAATACGCTGGGATAGGCGGGCGGCGCGCTGCCATCGCGGTATTCCTCGTTGCGCTTGCCGTAGTTCACGCCCACGCAGATGATTTTCTCGGGCGCGGGAATCGGCGGCAACAGGCGCACGTCGGCGAGCGCATGGGTGACCGGCAGCGTCTCGGCCTGCCGTGCCAGCGCCGCAAGCGCATCGGCGGCGATCGCGGCCTGCAGGCTGGCGTGGCCCAGGCCGTCGAGCGCCACGATCTCGTGCTCGCCGCGCAGGGCGCCGAAGCGCTCGCGGCCATCATGGGTGTAGGTGAGCAGCTTCATGCGTCGAATCCAAACAGGCGGGCCGGGTTGTCGACCAGGATTTTCTTGAGGGTGGCGGCGTCGCCCGCATAGCGCGCGAGCTGGTCCACCAGGCGGCCCTCGTCGGGCGTGGCCTTCACCGACACGGGGTGCGGCCAGTCGCTGCCCCAGACCACGCGATCGGGATTGGCCGCGATCAGCGCCTGCGCCAGGGGCGTCACGTCGTCCCAGGGCGGGCCGTGCTTCGAGATCTTTTCGGTGAGCGACAGCATCACCCAGAAGTTGCCGCGCCCGAGCAGCGACTCGAGCAGGGTGCGGGTGGGATCGCTTGCGCCTTTATCCGGATCGGCGCGGCCCATGTGGTCGAGCAGCACCGGGATGTCGAGCCGCTCGAACTGCGCCGCCTGCGCCATCATGCCGTCGGGCTCGGGCTGGAACTTGGCGTACCAGCCGAGCTCGCGCAGCCGCGCAATGGCGCGCTCGAACACCGCGGGCGCCATGCTGATGCCCAGGCCCTGGCGCGTGAAGCGCGCGCCGCGCACGCCGGCGTCGTGCAGCCGGGCGATATAGGCGTCGTCGCGCTCGGCCAGCACCACGGCGTTGGCGCAGCCGCGATAGTTCGGGCCGGCGGCGGCGAGGCCGTCGAGCACCACCTGATGGTCGGCGCCATAGGTGGTCGCCTGCACGATCACGCCGCGTTCGATGCCGAGCAGGCGGTGCAGCGCGAGCGCGCGTTCGATGGTGGCGGTCGGCATCTCGTAGGCCGCGCCGGCGCGGACCGGATAGCGCTCGGCCGGGCCGAACACGTGGAACTGGCTGTCGCAGGCGCCGGGCGGCAGGCGCGTGGCCGGCACGCTGGGATTGGGCTGGAAGGCCTGGTACTGCGTCATGGGGGTCTCCTTATCCGATCACGGCGACGAAGTCGCACTCGATCAGCTTGTCGCCGTCGAGATCGGCCTGCATGGTGTGGCGCGCGGGGCGGTCGGCCGGATCGGGAAACAGCTCCAGCCACACGGCGTTGAGCGCGGCGCGCTGGCTGCGGTCGCGCATCCACACCGTCATCTTGGCGATGTGCGCCACCGTGCCGCCGCCTGCCTCGACGATGCGCCGCACGTGGTCGAACATGAGCCGGCACTGGCGTTCGAGCGTGTCGCCATAGGCGCCGGTCGCGGGATCGGTGCCCTGGATGCTGCCCGAATACAGCATCGGGCCGATGCGGCACGCGGCGGGGATGGGGTTCTTGTGGCTGAAGCCTTCGGCATAGATGCTGCGTCTGCTCATGGCGATGTCCGTGGTGAGGGAGGCGCGCGGCCTCAGTTGGCGGTGATGCCGGCGCGTTTGATGATCGGGGTCCAGCGCGCGTCTTCGGCGGCCAGATAGCGGGTGAACGCCTCGGGCGAGCTGCCGCGGGCTTCGGCGCCGAGTTCCTCGAAGCGCTTGATGATGGTGGGCTCGGCCAGGATGCGGGTCAGCGCCTCGCTCAGCTTCGCCAGGATCTCCGGCGGCGTGCCCTTGGGCGCCAGCAGGCCGGTGAACGTGGCCGCCTCCATGCCCTGGACGCCGGCCTCGGCGAAGGTCGGCACATCCGGCATCGAGGGCACGCGCTTGGCGGTCGTGACGGCCAGCGCACGCAGGCGGCCTTCCTTCACGTAGGGCAGCGCAACCGAGATCTGGTCGAAGTTGAAGTCCACCTGGCCGCCCAGCAGGTCCGTGGTGGCGGGCGCGTTGCCCTTGTACTGCGCCGTCGTCCAGCGCGCGCCGGTGAGCGATTGCAGCAGCTCGCTCACCAGGTGATTGGTGGTCCCGGCGCCCGGCGACGCCATGTTGAGCTTGCCGGGTTCCTTCTTTGCCAGTGCGATCAGGTCGCTGAGCGACTTGGCGGGCAGATCGGGTTTGACCTGCAGCACGAGCGGGGTGTACGAGATCGAACTGATGGGCGCGAAATCGCGGTCCCACTTGTAGGCCTCGCGCTTGAAGATCAGGGGCGAGAACAGCAACGGGCCATTGGCCGCCATGAAGAGCGTGTAGCCATCGGGATCGCTGCGCGCCACCTGTTCGCCGGCGATCATGCCGCCGGCGCCGGGCTTGTTCTCCACGATGAAGGGCTGGCCCAGCGCCTGTTGCAGGCCGGGCGCGATCAGCCGCGCCGCCACGTCCACGTTGCCGCCGGGCGGGTAGGGCACCACGATCTTGACGGGCTTCTCGGGCCAGGCCGCCTGGGCCAGGGTGGCAAAGGCGCTGAGCGCCAGCGCGGCGCACAGCCGCAGCGGATTGCGTTTCATGGTTTGTCTCCTGGATCGGTGAATCACGTTTTTTCTTGTGTGATGAAACTCTAGGAACATGGCGGCGGCCGGACAATGCCGATTTGAGTAAAAGTTCCGGATGTTGGACTTTTGTCGGCAAAGCCTTGGCGGACGGGCATGCGGATCGTGGCTGCGGAACGCAAAATAAGGCTGTGTTCGTGCGTCCGCGTCGGCGGCCGCGCGCAACGATGGTTCAATATCCGGACTACCAAGAGACAGCCATGCACCTGGACGCACACGACCTGAACCCCGAACAGACCTACCGGCTGATGAGCGGCATCGTGGTGCCGCGGCCGATCGCGTGGATCAGCAGCCTCAACCCGAACGGCGGGGTGAACCTGGCGCCGTTCAGCTGCTACACCTTCGTGTCGAATACGCCGCCCATGATCGGCGTGAACATCGGCCGCAAGGCCGGCCAGCGCAAGGACACCGCGAGCAACATCCTGGCGCAGGGCCACTTCGTGGTGAACATCGGCGACGAGTCGCTGCTCGACGCCATCCACGCCAGCGCGGAGGAGCATCCGCCCGAGATCAGCGAAGCCGACCTGCTCGGCCTGGCCGTGACGCCGGGCGACCTCATCGCCACGCCGCGCCTGGTCGACGCGCCGATCAGTCTCGAGTGCCGTTATCACAGCGTCACGCCCTTCGGCGCCACCGGCGCGGAGTTCTTCGTGGGCGAGGTCGTGCGTTTCCATATCCGCGACGGCCTGCTGCAGGACGGCAAGATCGACACCACCCGGTTGCGCCCGGTGTGCCGCATCGGCGGGCCCAACTACGCCACGCTCGGCCCCATCGTCACCAAACGGGCGATCCGCCAGACGCCGAAATCCGTGATGAACGCGGAGGCGCCATGAGCGTGCCGGCCGACGACGCGGGCGGCGGTGCGCAGACCGTGCGCCGCGCACTGGCGCTGCTGCGCCTGGTGGCCTGTGGCCAGGAGCGCGGGGTGCGGCTGGTGGACCTGGAGCGCATGTCGGGCCTGAACCGGCCCACGGTGCACCGGCTGCTCAAGACCCTGATCCAGGAGGGTGCGGTCGAGCAGGACGCCGCGACCCGCCGTTATCTGATCGGCCCGGAGATCAGCCTGCTGGGGCTGGCGCGCACTCGCCGTTTTCCGCTGCTGACGCTGGCCGATCCCTATCTGGCCGAGCTGGCCGACCAGGTGGGCGACACCGTGTTCCTCAGCATCCGCCATGGCCACGACTCGATCTGCATCGGCCGGCGCACCGGCCATCATCCGATCCAGGTGCTGTCCATCGAGGTGGGCGTGCGGCGTCCGCTGGGCGTGGGCGTGTCCGGGGTGGCGTTGCTGGCCAACCTCGCGCCGGCCGACAGCGCCGCGCTGGTGCACGACAACGCGGCGCGGCTGGCGGTGCTGGGCGAGGGCGTGGACGAGGTGCTGGCCCGCGTCGAGGCCGCCCGCGCGCAGGGGCTGGCCCATGCGCCCGCCGGGCTGATGCCGGGCACCAGCGCGGTGGCCGTGCCGATCCTGGCCGCGGACGGCGGCGCGCTCGGCGCGGTGACCGTCACCGCCATGGCGGAGCGGCTTGCGCCGCAGCGCTTCGACACGGTGATCGCGCGCATGCGCGAGACCGCGGCGGCGATCGCCGCGCGCCAGGCCCAGGTCGAACAGGGCGCGCGGCGGCAAATGCCCGGCTGACCCGTCTTCTGCGCGCAGACAGGCTTGCCGTCAGCGGCGGGCGACGCGCCGCGCCGGCCTGTCGGTGTCCGAGTTCGTGTCGCGCAGGATGACCCGCAGAAACTCTTCGGCCAGCGCGCAGCGCACCGACGTGCGCAGCCAGGCCATGCCGACCTGGCGCGAGGGGCAGGGCGCGGGCAGGGGCCAGCGTCGCAGTTGCGGGTCGGGCGCCCCGATCACCGGCCAGTCGGGCAGCACCGACACCCCGAATCCTTCGGCCACCAGCTTGGCGATGTGCTCGATGCCGTCGAGCTCGAACTGCACCTTGGGCCGCACGCCATGGGACCGCAGGTACTCGTCGGCGAGCTTGCCGGCCACCACGTTGCGGTCGTAGCGGATGAAGGGTTCGCGCGCCGCGGTCTGCAGGGCATCGGTGACGCGCAGCCGGCGCGGCGCCAGCAGCACCAGCGCCTCTTCGCGCAGCAGGCGCCAGCCGCAGGTCTTGGGCAGCTCGTAGGCCGGGTGCACCAGGATCGCGGCGTCGAGCTCGCCGGCATTGACCCGGTCGAGCAGCCGCACCGAGGTGCCTGGCTCGATGTAGATCGGGATCGCCGGATAGGCCTGCTTCCAGGCGCGCAGCATGGGCGGAAGCAGCCCCATCAACGCGCTGGGCGTGGCGCCCAGGCGCAGCGGCCCGGCCGGCAGCCCGGTTTCGGTGGCGGCCGAGCGCAGGTCGCGCACGTCGCGCAGCACGTCGTGCGCGTGGGCCAGGATGCGCGAGCCGACCGCGGTGGGCTTGACCGTGCGGCCGGCGCGCATCAGCAGGCGCGCGCCCAGGTCGGCCTCGAGGGCGCGGATCTGCTGCGTGACGGTGGTGGGTGCGAGGTCGAGACGGCGGGCCGCCTCGGCAATCGAGCCGAGATCCACCACTGCCGCGAAACTCTGCAGGAATCGCGTATCCATGACCACGGATTTTACGCGGTCTGAAGACGTTCAACACGGGTTTCTTGAAGTGCGGTGGCGGTGCACAGTGGTGCTGTTTTCACTGTCAGCCATCGATCAAGGAGATCGCCCGTGCCCATCATCAAGTCCATCGACGTCTGCGCCGCCACCGTGCCGCTCGACAAGGTGACCTCGTTTTCCAACCGCACCGTGACCGACCGCCACTACGGCCTGGTCAAGGTGCGCAGCGCCGACGGCATCGAAGGCATCGGCTTCTGCTACGTCGGCAGCGCCGCGGGCGAGCTGTTCCGCGTCGCCGTGGAGCAGCTGCTGGCGCCTGTGCTGCTGGGCCGCGAGTCGCTGGCCGTGGAGGCGCTGTGGCAGGAGATGTACCAGGAAAGCCTGCTGCAGGGCCGCGCCGGCACGGTGATGCGCGCCATCAGCGCGCTCGACATCGCGCTGTGGGACATGAACGCCCGCAGCGTCGGGCTGCCGCTGCACAAGTTCCTCGGCGCCGCGCAGACCGACACCGTGGCCGCCTATGCCAGCGGCGGCTACTACGTGGAGGGCAAGACCGCCGAGATGCTGGGCGAGGAGATGGCGAGCTACGTCGAGCTCGGCTTCCAGGCGGTCAAGATGAAGACCGGGCGCTGGTCGCCGCAGGGCGAGGAATCGCGCGTGCGCGCCGCGCGCGAGGCGGTCGGCCCCGACGTCGAGCTCATGCTCGACTGCAACAACGGCTGGGTCGACACCGTGCAGGCCATGCAGTACCTGAGCCGCATCGAGCAGTACCGCCCGTACTTCATCGAAGAGCCGTTCGGCCCCGACGACATCGAGAGCCACGGCCGCCTGGCGCGCCTGACGTCGATCCCGGTCGCGACCGCCGAGATCGGCTACGGCCGCTGGTATCACAAGCAGCTGCTGGACGCGGGCGCGGCCGCCATCCTGCAGACCGACGCCGCCGTGTGCGGCGGCATCACCGAATGGAAGCGCATCGCCGCGCTGGCGGCCGGCTACGGCGTGCAGGTGTGCCCGCACTGGTTCCACGACGTGCACGCGCCGCTGGTGGCCGCCACGCCGAACGCGCGCTACGTCGAATACTTCTGGGACGACCAGGTGCTGAACTTCCGGCGCCTGATCGACCGCCAGCTCGCGCACAGCAAGGGCCGGGTCGTGTTGCACCAGGAGCCCGGCCTGGGCTTCGGATTCGACGAGAAGCAGGTGTCGAAGTACGGACGCTGGACCACTGTGTCCTGAGCGTCCGATTGGGTCCCATGACAACATGACAAGGAGACAGACATGGACCGCCGTCGCTTCATGACCGCCATGGCCGGATCGGCCCTGGCTTGCGCTGTACCCGCCCGCGCCGCGTTGGCGTCGCAGGCGGCCGCCGGCCTGCCGCCCGGGCCGGTGCGGCTGGTGGTGGGCTTTCCGGCCGGCGGAGGCACCGACGTGCTGGCCCGCATCGTCGCCAACAAGTTGAGCGCGCAATGGGGCATGCCCATCGTGGTCGAGAACAAGGTCGGCGCCGCCGGCCTGATCGCGGCCGCCGAGGTGGCCCGCGCCGCGCCCGATGGCAACACGCTGATGATGGGGCACATCAACGCGCTGGGCATCGCGCCCGGCCTGAACCCGGGGCTGAAATTCTCGGCAGAGCGGGATTTCAGCGCCATCGCGCTGGTGGGCAAGACCCCGCAGCTGCTGGTGACGCGGCCCGACAGCCCGGTGGCCACGCTGGACGCGCTGGTGGCACGCTGCCGCGCCAAGCCGGGCCAGGTGAGCTTCGGCTCGTCCGGCGTCGGCTCGGCGCAGCACCTCGCGCTGGCGCTGTTCGAGCAGGCGGCCGGCGTCTCCGCGCTGCACGTCCCATACAGCGGCTCGGCGCCGGTGATGAATGATCTGATCGGCGGCCAGCTCGACTTCGCCATCGAGGGCATGACCACCACGTCGAGCTTCGTGAAGGCGGGGCGCTTGCGTGCCATCGCGCAGACCGGCGCGCAACGCGCCAAGGCGTTTGCCGACCTGCCGACGATCGCGGAGTCGGGCTATCCCGGCTACGAGGCCAGCATCTGGTTCGGCCTGGTGGGGCCGGGCAACATGGCCCCGGCGCTGGTGACGCGCATCAACGCCGACGTCAACCGCGCGCTGGCGCAGCCCGACGTGGTGGCGCAGCTGGAGAGCTTCGGCGCCGAAGACGGTGGCGGCAGCGCCGAGCGTTTCGCCGACTTCATGCGCGACGAGCGGCGCAAATGGGCCGAGCTGATCAAGGCGCGCGGCATCACCCTGCAAGGCTGAACCCGGGCGCGCGCCGTGCCGCGGCCGGCGCGCGCTCAGCGAAACACGGCGAGCCAGAAGAACAGGGCGCCCGCGACGAGCAGCAGGCCATCGAGCAGCAGCAGGTGCACCCGTGGGCCGAGCGCCAGCACGAAGCGCTTGGACAGCGCGGTGCCCGCCATGATGCCGGCGCCGGTCAGCAGCCCCTGCAGCGCGATGGCGGGTGTGAGCGCGCCCTGGAGCGCGAAGGTCGCGACCTTGGCGAGATACACCAGGACCGAGCTGGCGGCCTCGGTGCCGAGAAAGGCGCCGCCCGCAAGCCCGTACGACATGAACACCGGCACGCTCAGCGGACCGGTCGACAGCACCAGCCCGGTCAGGAACCCGATCGCGGCGCCGCAAAGGGCGAGGTGGGTCAGGGACAGGCGATAGCCGCCCGCGTGAAGCACGCGCCGGCCGGGAATCATGGCCCAGAAAAACACGCCCAGCCCGAGGTCCACCATCCAGGCCGGCAGCGCCAGCATGGTGCGGGCGCCGAGCGCGGCCGCGGGCATGCCCGCCAATGCGAAGGCCAGCGCGGCGCGCCAGTCGATCTCGCGCCGCCACACCAGCAGGCGCGACAGGTTGCCCAGCACGGCCGCGACCGCCATGATGGGGATCGCCTCCTTCGGGCCGTAGGCGTGCACCAGCACCGGCAGCAGCAACAGCGACGAGCCGGTGCCGATGACACCGCTCACGCCGCCAGCGGCGAGTGCGACCAGGAAGACCAGAACGAAGACCACGGCGGGCAGAGGCGGAGCGCGGGACGGGCCGCCATCTTACCCAATGACGGCGCGCGCGACCGCATGCAGTGCGAGCGCGCCGTCCGGGCAGGCTAGCCCGCGGGCAGCGCCGCGGCGCGCGGGCGGCGCACCTGGAGCATGACGCAGGCCCAGGAGGACACCAGCGAGATGCCGCCGATCAGGCCGGCGGGCCCGGCCAGCGAGAGCAAGCCGCCGCGATGATAGTGCAGGTACTCGTGGCAGATCAGCCAGGCGAAACCCAGCGCGGCGCCGATCAACGGCACGCCGGCCCAGCGCTTCCAGCCGGCGAGCGCGGGCTTGAGCGCGCCGGCGGCGAGCCCCGTCAACACGGCCGGCAGCGCGCCGAACTGGTAGGCGATGTCGTAGTGCGCGAGATAACGCAGCCACTGCAACTCCCGCTCCGAGATGCCGACGAGCATGAGGAACACGACCAGGCCTGCCAGCGGGCCGACCAGGCCGAACAGCGCCGCGCCCACCGCGAGGTCGAGCAGGATGCGACGTGCGCCATCGACCGCGCCGCGCCGCCGCACCCGCCACGCGAGCGCTGCCGCTGGCACCAGCACGAGGATGGCAATGACGAGAATGAACATGAAAGGCCTGGAGCGCGTGGGCGGATGCACGAGGTTGTATCCGCGCGGGTCGCGCCCGGTCAATGGTCGTGCGATCTGCAATTGTTACGGGGCGCGCGCCGGCCACGCGTGCCGCCGGGCGCCGATGGCTGCGGGCGCAACCATCCCGTCGCGGGAGGGACCGTCGGCGGCGCGCTGCGCGATGGGCCGGCCCGACCGCTCAGCGCAGTAGCTGAGCGCCGACGCGGTGGGCGATGCGGCCGCGCGCGGCGAGCACCACCATCACGTGCGCCGCGGCCCACAGGGTCGCCGGGAGCAAGACCAGGGTGTAGAAGTTGTCGTGGCCGGTGAGGCGGGCCGCGAGGGGCAGGGCGACGATGGCGAGCAGCCAGCGCGCGCCGTCGCGGCCAAGCCGCGCGGCGATCCGGTACAGCAGCCACAGGTGGCCGCCGATCAGGGCGAACGTGACCAGGAACAGGCAGCCGGCAAGCGCGGTGGGCGCCTTGAATCCCGGCGCGCCGGCCGCCAGCAGATAGCTCGCCGCGATGCACAGGCAGGCGCCGGCGAAACACAGCTGCAGGCGGTGCAGTTGGCCGGGCAGGGGCGCGGGCAGCGGTTGGGTCATCGCGGTCGGGTCATCGTCCAGTCCGGAAACGCACAGGGGCCGTGGGGCCCGCTGGGCGGGGCGATCGTTGCGCGTGCAAGGATCGGGCAAGTGCTATTACTAACGGCAGGCAGATGCTAAGACTGTAGTCCGCAGATGTAGCAAACGATGTAACCGTGAAACAATAATTATCGGCATCTCTTCGAGTCTGTCGTGCAGGGGAGACAGTCGCGCCAGGGCCCCGCGGCGCGGCGCTACAATCCGGCTCGGATTTCATTCATCGCCACGCCGACGCGCGACGCAGGCCCACCCGCCGTGCGGCGCACGGCGCCAGGGGCCGTCCGAACGAGGCGCTGCCGTCCGCTGCGGACCGCGCGGCGCCGTCGCCCTGGCCACAGCCGTGCCCGCGGGCGCGCGCGGCGCGACCTGCCACCCCCGACATCTCCCAGGAGACCCAGGGCGCCATCCCCGACCCGGACGGTCGGTGCACGCCCAGCCCAGGCGGCCCAGCGCCAGCCACGTTGCACCTTCTTCGAACCCTTCATATCGGTAGTCCGGCCGAACCGGATGCATTGCGCTCACTCGAAATCGAGGCTTTCATGTCGCGGCAGTTGCTGGCCCTGGTGCTGGCGCCTTTACTTGGCTTGTTCGTTGTCTGCATCGGCAACGCTTTCATCTCCTCCCTCACGACGTTGCAACTGGACGCGGCCGGCGAATCGGCCACCGTCATCGGCATCATTTCGTCGTCCTACTTCATCGGCCTGACGCTGGGCGCGATCTTCAATGATCGGCTGATCCTGCGCATCGGCCACATCCGCGCCTACAGCTGCTTCGCCTCGCTCATCGCAGTCACCGTGCTGCTGCAGGGCCTGGTCTTCAATCGCGAAGCCTGGTTCGTGCTGCGCCTGATCAACGGCTGGGCCAGCGTCGGGGTGTTCCTCGTGGTGGAAAGCTGGATGCTGCTGGCCGGCGACGCCAAGATGCGCGGCCGCCTGCTGGCGCTCTACATGATCGCCCTCTACGGCTCGGGCATGCTGGGCCAGCTCGAGCTCGGCAGCATCACCGCGCTGGGCGAGATGGCGCCGTTCATGGTGGCGGGGTTGCTGGCCTCGCTGTCGGTGATGCCCATGGCGATGATCCCGCGCGTGTCCCCCCTGGTCGAGCGCGTCGAGCCTCTGCTGCCGCACCATCTCGCGCGCATGACGCCGACCGGCGTGATGGGCTGCTTCGGTTCGGGCGTGGCCATCGCCGCGATCTACACCTTGCTGCCGCTCTATCTGCAGCGCATCGGCCTCGACGTGGCGCAGGTCGGCAAGATGATGAGCGCGGTGATCCTGGGCGCGATGGTGCTGCAGTACCCGGTCGGCCGCTGGTCGGACCTGCGCGATCGCCAGGTCGTGCTGATCGCGCTGGCGGTGTTCTGCGCCGCGCTGAGTTTCCTGATCCTGCTGATCCCGGCGGGCTCCTGGCTGCTGATGCCCTTGCTGTTCCTGTTGGGCGGCGGGGTGTTCGCGATCTACCCGGTGGCCGTCAGCCACGCGGCCGACCGCGCGCCGGCCGATGCGCTGGTGCGCATGATCCAGGGCCTGCTGCTGATCAATTCCATCGGCTCGGCGCTCAGCCCGCTGGTGATCTCGCCGGTGATGACGCAGTTCGGCGCGGCGGGCCTGTTCTGGAGCTTCGCGGTGCTCAATCTCGGGCTGGTGAGCTTCTTCGTCTGGCGTCGCGGCGAACGTCCCGCGCCCGCGCCCGTGGCGCCGTTCGCCGCCGCGGCCCAGATGTCGCCGGTGGGGGTGGAGCTGCGCGTCACCGACGACCTGGTGCAGGGCGCGCTCGACCACGAGATGACCGAAGACCTGACCAACGTCGTGCCGAACACCGAGGTGGCCGAGCCGGTGTTGTCGGCCGCGCCGGACCCGGAACCCGCGCCGGCGCGCTGAGCGGCCCGCGTCGCGCGAGCGCGCAAATGCAATCGGCCCAGGCATTGCCTGGGCCGATTGCATTTGCGACGCGGTGGCGCGGCGCTCAGCGCGCGGACTCGGTGCTCGCGACCAGGCGGGCGGCGCGCGCGGCGCGGTGGTGGCGCTCGAGCAGCACCGCCCACAGCCACAGCGGCATCGCGCCGAGCGCGAGCAGCGCGCCGACCCAGCCGGTCGAGGTCCAGCCGAAACCGGCCGCGATGGCGAGGCCGCCCAGGAAGGGGCCGAGCGCGTTGGCGGCGTTGAAGGCCGAGTGATTGAGCGCGGCGGCGAGGCTTTGCGCGTCGCCGGCCACGTCCATCAGGCGCGTCTGCAGCACCGTGCCGAGCGCGCCGCCGACGCCGACCAGGAACACGTTGAGCGAAATGAGCCAGACGTTGTGGGCCATCAGCGGGAACAGCGCCAGCATCACGGCCGACCAGACCAGCAGCCCCCCCGCCGTGCGCATGACGGCGCGATCGGCAAACACCGGCACCACCATGTTGCCCACGGTCAGGCCCAGGCCGAACACGCTCAGCACGAAGGGCACGGTGGTGGGGTCGACGTGGGTGACGGCGGTCAGCGTGTCGGCCAGGTAGGTGTAGATCGAGAACATGCCGCCGAAGCCGACCGCGCCGATCGCGAGCGTGATCCAGACCTGGGCGCGGCTCAACGCGCCAAGTTCGCGCAGCGGGCTGGCCTTGTGGTCGGCCGGGGTGTCGGGCGCGAAGATGCCGACGCTGGTCATCGTGAGGATGGCGAGCAGCGACACCAGGCCGAAGCTCCAGCGCCAGCCCACGACCTGGCCCAGCCAATTGGCCATCGGCACGCCGATGATGGTGGCCACGGTGAGGCCGAGAAACACCCGGCCCACCGCCATGGTGCGGCGATTCGCCGGCACCAGCGAGCTGGCGACGAGCGAAGCGATGCCGAAATAGGCGCCGTGCGGCAGGCCGCTGATGAAGCGGAACACCAGCATCCAGTGATAGTCGGGCGCGATGGCGCTCAGGCCGTTGCCGACGGCAAACAGCGCCATCAGCGCGATCAGCAGGCGCCGCCGCGGCATGCGTGCGCCGAGCACGGCCAGCACCGGGGCGCCCACGACCACGCCCAGCGCATAGGCGCTGATCACGTGGCCGGCGGTCGGGGCGTCGATGCCCAGCGACTGGGCAAAGTAGGGCAGCAGGCTCATCGTGGCGAACTCGGTGGTTCCGATGGCGAAGCTGCCGACAGCAAGTGCGAGCAGCACCAGGCCAGGCCGGTGCTGTGTAGGAGAGTGGGACATGTGAGGCGAGGTAGAAACAGCGGAATGTTGCGATGCAACAGGGGTATTGTAAGCACCCAGAGCTGTCATTTGAATGTCTGCGCTCACAACCATTTGGCTTAAGCGGAAACGCGCGGCAAGATGCGCCGCGATGGTGCGCCGCACGCCTCCTCTACACTGTCACGTCCCACATTCAGGAATCTTGCATGTCGGCCATTGCGTACACCGATCCGATGCCCGCCCATGACGAACGCTGGGTCTGCCTGCACAGCAGCCATGCGGCGCAGTTCCCCGGCAGCACCCCCACGGTGTTCCACGACGCGCCGCCCGACGCCGCGACCCTGGCGCGGATCCGGTCCCTGCACCTGTGGGCGCCGCCGTTGGCGCGTATCGCGGAGGTCCCTGCACTGATCGCGCAGATGCCCGCACTGGTGGCGCTCTCCATCGGCCCGGGCAGCGTCGACCCGGCCCTCATCGGCGCCTTGCGCGCAGACCTGTTCCCGCCGTCGCTGCGCCACCTCGCGCTGGTGCCGGGCCAGGGCAGCCACACCTGGAAGGGCGGGGCGATGCCACATCTGCTGTCGCTCTTCATCGACCGGCCGCTGCGCTTCGACCCGGCGGACTTCCCCAGCCTGCAGTCGCTCGCCATCGTCCCCGATGCGCGCGGCACGACGCTCGACCGGGCGCTCCAGCTGCCGCTGCGCGAGCTCGACCTCCTCAACGTGCCGTTCGACGAAGCCGTGTTCGCGCGCATCGCGGCACTGCCGCTCGAAGCGCTCGGCCTGGTCGGCGGCCGGACCCTCGCGTCACTCGACGGCATCCAGGCGCTCGCCGGCCTGCGCGCGCTGCGCATCAAGAACCAGAATGCCCTGCAGCGCATCGCCGCCATCGCCAACCTCGATCAGCTCAGGCAACTGGACATCCAGTACTGCCCCAAGATCACCGACATCACCACCCTGGACCGCCTGCGCACCCTGCAAAGCCTGACCCTGGTCGGCTGCCGCAACATCGGCCTGGGCCCCCTCGAACACCAGCTCGCCGCCCGCATCCCCCAAACCCACATCGCCGCCACCATCTGACCCGGCGCCAGGCGATCTGGCGTCGAGGATCTGGAGTCGAATCTGAGAATCTGGAGTCAGACTGCATTTACCCCGCTCGCCCGCACCAAAACAAAGGTGTCAGACTGCATTTTCTCGGCCGTGTCAGCGTGGTCCGCGAGACTCGGAATCAAATTCCGCGCATCGGAAAATTGCAGTCTGACACCTTTTCAGGGGCGCTTTGGGGGATGGCCGTGAAGGGTCAGCCCGTTCTGCACTGAAGGCAGAGGAAGAGGGCGACGACGGCTTGACGCTGAACGGCGCCGCGGTGGCGACATGACCCGCGATCCGGCAGCACCGGTCGCGCAATCCCGGTCCATCGATCGAAGTCATCCCGCCTCAATGCCCACCTATGGCTACATCGCCCCGCCCTGGAAATTGAAATCATTGTCATTTACAATCGGCGACCTTTCCGCCCGTTGGCCTACCGACCGCTTCCGTTACGTGAGCTCCGAACTTGAGTCCGTGCGCTTCTACAAGCTGCACCGAAGCGATCTGATAAGCTACGCCGACAGTTTCGTGCGGGATCGCGCCAGCGCCGAAGACATCGTGCAAGACGCCTGGGAGCGCGTGCAGGCGGTGGAGCAGGGACGCTCGCTGGCCGAGCCGATCGGGTATTTCTACCGCACCGTTCGCAATCTGGCGCTCGACTGGCTGCGTGCGCGCAAGCGCCACAGCGTCGAGACCGACAGCGATCCCAACGAGCTGGCCGCCACCCTCCCGGACCACGCGCCCTCGCCGGAAGCGACCGTCTCGGCCCGCCGGGATCTGCATCGTGTGCTCGAAAGCCTGGACGAGTTGCCCGAACGTTCCCGCGTGGCCCTCACGCTGCACACCGTCGACGGGCTGAAACTGCGCGAAATCGCCGAGCGGCTGGGCCTGTCGGTGACCTTCACGCATCAATTGATCGCCGAAGCCAAGATGCACTGCATCCAACGTTTGTCGCGCCGCCTGTGAAGCACGAAGACCACGACACCGCCTGGGATGCCGCGCTGCGCGCTGCGGTTGACTGGAGCATTCTGCTCGACGACGACCCCGACGATCCCGATCTGCGCACGCGCTTCGAGGCCTGGCGCGCGGCCGATCCCTTGCACGATGGCGCCTGGCGCCAGACCGCCCACGTCGACGCGCTGATCCGCGAGTCTGCCGCTGTGCCAACCGAAGCCATCGCGCCGCCCGTTCGTGCGCGGCCTCTGCGGCCGCGCTTGCGGCACGTGGCGGCCGGCCTCGGCCTGGCGGTCGTGGCCTGGCTGGCCGTTCCGGTCGTGTTGCTGCAGGTCCGCGCCGACTTCATCACCGACTCGAAAAGCCAGGCCGAGATACGCCTGGAGGACGGCAGCCGCGTGCGCCTTGCACCGGGCAGTGCCATGCGGGCCGAGATCGGTGCCGCCGGCCGGCAGGTCACGCTCTACGCCGGCGAAGCGTTCTTCCAGGTCGAGCCCGATGCACGCCGGCCGTTTCGCGTCGTGGCCGAAGGCACCCAGGTGACGGTGCTCGGCACGGGGTTCAACGTGCGCATCGGGGACCACCAGACCGACGTCGCGGTCAAGCATGGCCGGGTGCAGGTCCAGCAGATCGAACCGCAGGATTCGAGCGAGGTGCTGACCAGCGGGCAGTGGGTGCGGATGCCGGCTCAAGGGCCGGCCATCAAGGGCACCATTGCGCCCGAGGTGGTGGGCAGCTGGACGCCAACGCGGCTGGTGGCCGTGGACCGCCCCTTGCCCGATGTCATCGATGACCTGCGCCGGCGCTACGCCGGCCGCATCCTGCTGCTGGGCGCTGCGTCGCAGAACCTCAGCGTGACGGGCATTTTCGACACGCGTGATCCGGCCGCGGCGGCGGCGCTGATCGTGCAGCCGCACGGCGGCCGGGTGCGCCAGATCACGCCCTGGCTGCTGGTCGTGTCGCTGGATGCGCCGGCGTCATGAGGCATTCCCCTAGGCTTCGTAGGGAATTACCGAAAAATCGGCGGGCTGCTTCGTTGTCTCGATAGAACCTGGACGGACCGATGTCCGACCGGCGTGATATCGCACAATCGGAGCAAGCGAGAATGAAGAAGAAAGTGGGGAAGCGCCTGGCGCAAGGCGTCGCGACGAGCAGCCTCGTCATTGCGAGCCTGACCATGGGTTTGCCGGGCGGGGCGGCAGCTCAGCCGCGGGCGGCGCAGACGGCGTCGTTCGACATTCCGGCCCAGTCGCTGGCCGACGCGCTGGTGATCTTCGGCGCGCAATCGGGTTATCAGGTCACGGTCGACGGCGCATCGATCCGCGCCGCGCGGGCGAATGCGGTGCGGGGGCAGATGCCCGCACAGCGTGCGTTGAGCGAATTGCTGGCGGGCAGCGGCTTCACGCACGACATCACGAACAACGTCGTGACGATCCGGCCGCTACCGGCGGCGTCCGGCAGCGCGACCCAGCTGGCGCCCGTCCAGGTCGAGGGCAGCGTGCCCACGGCGTACGGCCCCGCGGACGGCTATATCGCGTACCGCAGCGCGACGGCGACCAAGACGGATACGCCGCTGATCGAGGTGCCGGCCTCGGTGTCGGTGGTGACCGGCGAGCAGATCCAGGCCCAGCAACCCAAGACCGTCACGCAGGCGCTGCGCTATACGCCGGGCGTCACCAGCGAGGTGGCGGGCGGCCAGATCATCGCCGATCAACTCATCATTCGCGGCTTCCAGCAGGGCACCGGCCGTCTGCTGCGCGACGGACTGCGCGGCTTTCCGAGCGATTACCTCGGCTGGGACGCGCCCGAGCCCTATGGCCTGGAGCGCATCGAGGTGCTGCGCGGGGCGAGCTCGGTGCTGTACGGCTCCTCGGATCCCGGCGGCCAGATCAACCTGGTGACCAAACGGGCGCCGCGCACGCCGCAATATCAGGTGCAGGTGCAGGGCGGCACCCATGACTACTCGCACGCGGCGTTCGACATCGGCGGGCCGATGGACGCCGAGGGCGTATGGTCGTACCGCCTGACGGGGCTCGTCCGCAGCAATGACGTGCAGGTCGACGAGATCCGCAACGAACGCCGCTTCGTCGCGCCGACCTTCACGTGGCGGCCCAGCGCGGCGACTGAATTCACGCTGCTGACGGAATACCAGAAGCAGACGGGCAATTTCGCCAACGCGCTGCCTGCGCAAGGGACGGTCCTCTACAATCCGAATGGCAAGCTGCCGCGGCACCGGTATATCGGCGAGCCGGACTTCGATCGTTCGGTCAACGAGAAGACCTCGGTCGGCTATCTGTTCGAGCACCGCTTCAACGACACCCTCACGGTGCGCCAGAACCTGCGCTACTCGCACGTGCGCCACCGCAGCGACGAGCTGTTCATCCTCGGCTGGGCGGACGCAGACCAACGACTGGCCAACCGGTTCGCCGACTCGCGGCGCGGCAGCGGAGACGTGTTGGCGGTCGACAACCAGGTGCAGGCCAAGTTCACCACCGGTCCGGTCGATCACACGCTGCTGACCGGCCTGGACTACAGCCGGATCAAGTATTCGCAATGGCAGCAGCTGGGCCTGGCCGCGCCGCTGGACCTGTTTTCGCCGGTGTATGGCAACACCGACATGATGATGTTCCCGGCCAGCGAATACCGTCAGACCGTGCAGCAGACGGGCCTCTACCTGCAGGATCAGCTGAAGATCGACAAGAAGTGGGTGTTGCTGCTGGGCGGGCGGTACGACTGGGTGCGCAACGAAAACTCCGCCACCTGGGCCTCGGCGCCGGTGCAGAACGACGAGAAATTCACCGGCCGCGCCGGCCTGGTCTATCTGAGCGACACGGGCCTGGCGCCTTACATCAGCTATTTCGAGTCCTTCCTGCCCGCCACCGGCCGCACCTTCGACAATCGCGTCTTCAAGCCGGAGATGGGGCGGCAGTACGAGATCGGGGTGAAGTACGAGCCGCCGCAGTCCAATGCGATGTACACGCTCGCACTGTTCGACCTGACCAAGAAGAACGTCAGCACGCCCGATCCGGCTAACCCGGGCTTCAACATCCAGGAAGGGCAGACGCGCTCGCGCGGCGTGGAACTGGAAGCGAAGGTGGGCCTGGCACAGAACCTGGACCTGATGGCGAGCTACACCTGGAACGCGGTCAAGGTGAAGCGCTCCACCGAGCCCGAGATTCAGGGCAACCGCCCGGTGCGGGTGCCGGAGCACATGGCGTCGCTGTGGGTGGATTACCGTCTGCCCGCCTCGGGACCGCTGTACGGGCTGCGCATGGGCGGCGGCGTGCGCTATGTGGGCGACAGCTACGGCGATCGCGAGAACGCATTCAAGGTGCCGTCGTACACGGTGTTCGACGCGATGCTGCGATATGAATTCACGCCGGGCCGCGGGCTGGCGCTGTCCTTGAACGCATCGAACCTGTTCGACAAAAAGTATGTGGCATCGTGCTACAGCATGGTCGGCTGCCAGTACGGGCAGGGCCGGACGATGTACGCGACGATGGAATATACGTGGTGACGGCTGCTTGAGTCGGGCTCGCCAGCAGGGAAGCGCCCGAGGTCGCGCCCCTGCTAAACGACCTGCGTTCGGCCCCATTAAACAAAGGTGTCAGACTGCAATTTCCGAGGCGCTGGCAACCGCACTTAAGGTGTCAGACTGCAATTTCCCGGGCCGCGCCAACCGGATCAAAGGTGTCAGACTGCAATTTCCTGGACCGCACCAATCGCATCAAAGGTGTCAGACTGCATTTTCTTCGTCCATGGCCCGAGGGCCTTCGGACGACAAAACAGAATTCCGCCGTACGGAAAATTGCAGTCTGACACCTTTGTTTGGCGACTGGCGCCGACCTGGGTCAGTCCGACGCGCCCAGGCTGTAGACGGCGTAGAAGGGCACGCCGAAGAGGGTGCGGAACGACGGGCCCATGAGTCGGTAGAACAGGTTGTAGCCTTCCATCACCGTATGCGCGGCGCGCAAGCGCAGGCGCGGATGCGGGCGCGTGAGGTCTGCCAGCTTGCGTGGGCCCCAGTTGAATTGGGCATCGGTCTGTTTGACGGAGCGATGCATCTTGGCGCGGCCCATTGCGAGCCAGCACATCACGTCGAAGCAGAACACCGATCCGGCGGGCGCGCGCTCACCGAAGGTCGCGAGGATCTGCTCCACCTCGGCGGGCTGCAGATACATGAACACCCCCTCGCTCATCAGGAACACCGGGCTGGCCTGCCGCGTGGCGGGAAGGCCGAGCGCGTCCCACCAGCTCGGGTCGGTCAGGTCCAGCTCCGACAGGGTATGGCGCTCATGCCGCGCTGGCAGGAATTCGCGGCGCAGCTGCATCACCTCGGGCAGATCCGCGTCGGTCATGCGCATGTGACCATTGTCGAGCCACTGCAGATAGTCGCTCAGTCCGCAGCCCAGGTTTACCACCTGCGCGTCGGGCGCGGCACGCAGAAATGCCTGCGCCTCGCTGCGGAACCGTTGCGTGCGCGCCAACACGCCGTAGATACTCTGGCGGTCGCGTAACCATACGCTGCCATCGTCGCCCATCCGCTGCAGTGCGGCCGCGGCGTGGGCGTCGTCTACCGCCATCTGCGGAAACAACGCGCCGCCGAGCGCGCGCGCCGCAAGCGGAATGCGCAATGTCGAGGGAACCGCCGACAACTTGGGGGAAGAAAATTGGTCACTCATCGAAAGCATCCGGCCACTTGGCGAGCGCTCGGCACTCACACGCAAAACTGCGTGGCACCGCCACCGTGGCGTCAGGACTGGAATCGTGCCGACAGGCATGCAGCAAGGCCAACGCACCCACGATCAGCGCCCGCATCCCCAGCGTGAATTCCGCTTCGATCGCCGCCTCGACGGCTTGCACGTTTTCAGACGATGCCGCTGGCGGCGGCGGCTGCGATTCTGTTGCTTGCGCATACACCGTATCCGCCAGCGCCACGCAGTGATATGCCACGGTCGACGGCAACCCATGTGTGCGGGGTCGCGACAGGCTGAGCGTGCGCGCCACCTGTTCGTGGTGCGCATCGATCTTGGCCACCATCGATGGCGTCTTGGCGCCGCGACGGATCAGGAACGGTGCCACCCCGGGGTGCGCGCCGACCAGGCCGCGCAAGGAGTCGCTGAACCGGGCCAGGTAATCGGGCAGGGCCTGTCTGCGCGCCGCCATCGGCATCTGCCAGCGCTCGAAGATCGCTTCGGCCACCAGCCGCCGCAGCGCGTCCAGGCTCGGCACATGTTGGTACAGCGCCACGTGGCTCACACCGAGCTGCGCCGCGATGCCGACGAAGGTGAGTTGCGGCAGACCCATCTGGATGCCAGCGTCGGCAATGCGCTCGCGCGTGATGGTGCGCGGACGGCCGCGCGCCGGCTTGGCAGGGGAGGGAATGGACATGGCGGAGGGAGGAACCAGAGACTGGATTGTGGCGCGACTCAGATTTTTCGGGTGGACCAGCGTGAGTCTCTCACGCCAGACGTCTTCAGAAAATGCAGTCTGACACCATTGTTTTGAGTCGCGCCGGCCGGGAAATTGCAGTCTGACACCTTTGTTGGTTCGATCGCTGCCCGCGAAATTGCAGTCTGACTCCTTTTTATCGCTTGGCGGCGTCCGTGCGTTCGAGGCGGATTTCTTCCAGGCGGGCGATCGCGAGTTCGTAGCCTTGGTCGGCGGCGGCCTGGTGCCAGCGCAGCGCGGATTTCATGTCGAACGACTCGAGCGTCAAAGCGTGCATGAACTGTGCGCCGGCGTCGCCGCGTTTCGCTTCCGCTTCGATCGCCTGCATGGCCTGGATGTCGTGGCTGGGCGAATCGCCGAAGATCTGCATGTCCGGCCCGAGCTGGTCGCCCACCAAGTCGCGCAACAAGGGCCGCATGTTAGCGAAGTGATGCTGCCAGGCGAGGGCGGTCAGCAGCGAAAACAGCAGCAGGGCGATCAGCGGGACAAACAGGCTTTTGCGGGACATGGAACCTTCTGTTGGGGAACATTGAGTGCGTCTGACCGCGTGCCGCGGCAGCACGGCGGTACCGTGCCACTGCAGGGGCCGCCGCCCGGGGGGGTCGAATATATCAAAGCGCACCTGCCGCACCAACGCAGGAGCCCGTGGCGCCTGGGTCCGAGCCAGGCGCCGACGCCTGCAACCCCGCCGCCGTTCAACGCCGTACCTTTCCCTTGGACGGCGATAATGTGCAGGCTCGCCTTCGCAAGCGTCATGCGCCGCCCGTTATCATCACTCCCATCTTCCGATTCTCAGCGCGTATCTACTGATGGCCAACTTGAAATCATTTCGTCCGGGCAAGGCGCCGTATCACACCGATGATCGGTTCTGGTATCTGTTCGAAGACGAGAAGGGCGCGCGCTACATGCTCGTGGCCTGCGAGGCGTCGTTCGTGAGTTACCAATGCCTGGTGAAGCTCAACGAGGCGGAACTGCGCGATATGCACGGGCTGGGATGGTTGTCTGCGCAACATCTCGCGAATCGCATCAACTACTTCGTGGATGACTACAAGACGCGACGCATCGTCGGCCCGCTGCTGGCGGCCGCGATCGCGGCGGCGTCGCGCAGCGACGAGGATGCCGGCGCGGAACACTGAAACGCAGGCAGGGTATTGGAAAATGGCATGTTCATCGCCGCCGCTTCGTCCTCCCCCGGTCCCTCAGTCCTTGCGCGATCTGCTCGAGGACTATCCGGATTGTGTCGAGCGATTGCAGGACTCCCTGAACGCATACGCCGGCAATCCTGTCGATCGAGACCCATTCAGAGGGGCGATCCTCGCGCTCCAAGGCACGTTGCAAGCCTTGTCTGCCGAGGCCGGCAATCAACTCGCCGCCGCCAGAGCTGCCGACGAGACGGCAATGATCGCCAGCGCGTCGAAGAAGTATCAGCAGCTGTTTACTGCCGGATGGTTCGTCTTCGAAATGGTGGATATGGACGAGCTTTGGAACCACTTCCGCGCGAACCGGGACACGTTTCAATAAGCACGCCCGCGCATCCGTCGAGCCGACGTCTGCGATCGTTGCTTGACGCCGCTCAGCGCGCGGACGTGCATACGCGCTGTTACCTGGCGCTGTTTCATCGGCTCGGGGTGGCGTGCTAAGTTACCGCTGCGCCTGCGTCGCGGGTCCGGCGATGCGATGCGGCGGTCCAGGCGTGGCTCGGGCTTGTCGATGCCGCTGCCTTTTCTCACTTACAGAACACCATGAAAAACCAAACTGATCGTTTCCTGTCCCGTTCCGCAAAGACGTGTTCGGCCGGCCTGCGCGCGCTGGCGTTGGGTGTGGCGATGAGCGGCTTTGCGTCGCTGGCTTCGGCGGCGGATCTGCCGCCGCAGGGCGGTGGCGGCGCGCAAGGGCAGATGCGGGCGCACTCGGCGAACGAGAATCGCCTGGCGCCCGCGGCGGCGCAGCCGTCGATGGCGAAGGCGGAGAGCGCTTCGGCCGTGCAGCGCACGGATGTCAAGGATGATGCGGGCGCCGCTTACGAGCGGCTGCTGAACAACAGCGGCATCGGCCTGCAATGGCTCTGGACCGATGCGCGCGGCAAACTGAACGCGGTGGACGACAACGGCGTGGTGCGTCTGGAGGGCGGTCACGCAACGGACGCGGGCTCGGTGTCGATCAAGGGCGAGGTGGTGTCGATCTCGGCCGACCGCTTCACGTTCCGCGGCACGATCCTGATCCTGGACGCGCCGGAGAAGGGCCGCCGCTGCGAACGCACCGGTGACCACGAGTTCCGAGCGACGGGCAAACGCAAGTACTGGCGCCTTCAAGACATGACGGTCTGCGGCGGCCTGACGGACTACGTCGACATCTACTATTGAGCGCCTGTTAGCCCGGCCTCACCGGGCCTGCGCATCCCCGTCGCGTCACCCGAAAAGGTGTCAGACTGCATTTTTCGCCTCGCGATAAATGCAGTCTGACACCTTTGTTCCACGCACACCGCATCATCAAAAATGCAGTCTGACACCTTTGTTCTGCCGTGGCCGTGCGCCGAGAGCGTCGGGGCGGGACGGGGGAGGACAACGTCCCGCCAGCTCGGATCAACGGGGCGATACCCCGAAAAGGTGTCAGACTGCATTTTCCCGCGCAGCGATAAATGCAGTCTGACACCTTTGTTCCGCGCACACCGCATCTTCAAAAATGCAGTCTGACACCTTTGTTCCGCGCACACCGCATCTTCAAAAATGCAGTCTGACACCTTTGTTCCGCGCACACCGCATCTTCAAAAATGTCGTCTGACACCTTTGTTTTGGGGCGGGGGTGCGCAGCGCGCTGGTGACGACGCGGGACGGGGCACCTGGCTTTGTTCGATCGCAATCTTTGCCGAGCGCCGGACCCGCCACGACATCGGCGGCGTGCGGACTTGGCGTGCGGCCGCACCTCGACCTCGTGTTGCCATCCCGCCGCATCACGCGCAGCGCGCACGCGCCGACACTTGAACCGCGTCCCTTGCTCGCGCTAGAATTCGAGCTCTCATCAGCAACCGCTTTTCTCTGGAGCCTCAAGTGCCCCGCATGATCGTCCTCCGCTAGTCGCCGACGACTGCTCTGCAAGCAGCCCGATCCGGCGCAGTCTGCGCCCGTGTTGGCTGCGGTACTGGTTCCGTTCCCCGACAGCCTGCCATGAGGCTGTGCGCGGCACGAAGCTCCCGCCTCCCACTTCTCGCGACGTCCCTCCGTTCTGCACCTGCAGCACGGCACGACACGACTCGCGCCCGATCCGTTCGTCGGCCATCTCTCTGGCTTTGGGCCCGGCTGCGCCAATAACGCAGCGGGCGACGAACATGCATTCCCTTTCCATTCTGAAATACCCCCGCACGCCCCACGTCGAAGGGTCGCGGCTGCAACCCGGCGACGACGCCAGCGATCAGGTGGCGCTCAAGACGCTCGCCGGATGCCACGTCGTCATCGAAGAAAAGCTCGACGGCGCCAACACCGGCGTGTCGTTCAGCGGCGCCGCCGAGCTGTTGCTGCAATCCCGCGGCCACTATCTCACCGGTGGCGGTCGCGAGCGCCAGTTCAACCTGCTCAAGCAATGGGCCGTCGCGCACGAGGCGCGCCTGCTCGAGACGCTCGAGGACCGCTACGTGATGTATGGCGAGTGGACGTACAGCAAGCATTCGGTGTTCTACGACTGCCTGCCGCATCACTTCCACGAGTTCGACATCTACGACCGGCGCGACGACTGCTTCCTGTCCACGCCGCGCCGTCATGCGCTGCTGGCGGGCGTGCCGGTGCTGCCGGTGCCGGTGCTGTATGCCGGCCCCATGCCCCCGCGGCCCGCGTTGCTGTGGCAACTGGTGCGCACGTCGCTGGCCAAGAGCCGGCACTGGCGTGACGGCTTTGCGCAAACGGTGGCGCGTGAAGGGCTGCCCGCCGCGCTGTGCTGGCAGCAGACCGACACCTCGGATCGTGCGGAGGGGCTCTACATCAAGGTCGAAGACGAGGGCCGGGTGCTTGCACGCTACAAGCTGGTGCGGCCCGACTTCGTACAGACCATCCTCGACAGCGGATCGCATCATCAGCGCCGCCCGATCCTGCCCAATGGCCTTGCAGCCGGCGTGGATCTGTTCGCGCCGATGCTGACGATGACCTGGGCAGACCTGGGTCTGCGCACGCTCGAAGGACTGGACGCGCTGCGCGCGCAGGCCGATGCCGCCGGGAAATCCGGCCGCGCCGCCTGAATCGCGCCGGCGCCGACAAGGAGAATCATATGAACTGGAATCAACTGAACACGCTGCCGCCCGCGCCGGGCGCGGCCTTCGACGCCGCGGCGTGCCTGGCGGCCTTCCCGGTGCTGGAGCATGCCAGGCGCACGCCGCAGGAGCCGCGCTATCACGGCGAGGGCGACGTCTGGACGCACACCGGCATGGTGATCGACGCGCTGGTGCAGTCGGCGGACTATCGCGACGCGGACGACGACGCGCGTTGCGTGCTGTTCTTTGCCGCGTTGCTGCACGACGTGGCGAAGTACCGTACCACGGTGGTGGACCCCGTCACCGGCCGCATCGGCCAGCCTGGCCACTCGCGCAAGGGCGCGGTGGACGCGCGCGTGCTGTTGTGGGAGGCGGGCATGCCGTTCGCCCTGCGCGAGGCTGTGTGCCGGCTCATCGCGGTGCACCAGGTGCCGTTCTACCTGCTCGACGACCCGCGTCGTGCGCAGACGGCGAGCTTCACGCTGCACGAGCTGTCGTGGCAGCTCGATCTGCGCCTGCTGGCCGCGCTGGCCGAGGCCGACATGCGCGGGCGCATCTGCGCCGACCAGGCGCGGGTGCTGGACAGCATCGAGCTGTTTCGCGAGCTGGCGCGCGAGGAAGGATGCTACGGCGAGCCGCGCGCCTTCGCCGATGCGCACACCCGGCTCAGCTATTTCCGCGGCGCGGACGTCCATCCCGACTACGCGCTGTTCCAGGAGCCGGGGTCGCGGGTCACATTGATGTGCGGCCTGCCGGCGTCGGGCAAGGATAGTTGGGTGCGCACGCATCGGGCCGGCCTGCCGGTCGTCTCCTATGACGACGCGCGTGAAGCCCTCGGGCTCAAGCATGGCGAGAACGACGGCAAGGCCGCACATCACGCCACCGACCTGGCGCGTGCGTTGCTGCGCGAAGGCAAACCCTTCGTCTGGAACGCCACGCACCTGAGCCGCCAGATGCGCACGCGCACGCTCGACCTCTGCTATGCCTATGGCGCCGAGGTCGAGATCGTGTATCTGGAGCAGCCGCGCGCCGAGCTGCTGCGGCGTAACAGCCGCCGCGACACGACGCTGAGCAACAAGGCCTTGCTGGGCATGCTGCACCGCTGGGAGCTGCCCGTGCCGACCGAGGCGCACATGGTGCGCTACGCGGCCACCGTGTGAGCCATCTCCACCGGCGCGAGGGGCGTGTCCGTCCAGGCGCGCCGCAGCGTGGTGGCGAAGCCGCCGTCCACCCGGGAATAGGGGCGGGCGCTGGTGGTGACGCGCGGCCGGGCGCTCCAGGCGATCGCGACGCCTGCCTGCTCGAGCCGGTCGACCAGCGCCTGGTCTTCGCTGCATGCGAGCGCCTCGAAGCCGCCGATGTGCAGATAGGCGTCGCGGCTGATGCCGAGGTTGGCGCCATGCACGTGGCGATGGCCGTCGCGATCCTGGTAGGCGGCGCGAAACGCGGCGCGGGCCGCGGCCGCGTTCGCGCCATGGCAGCGCCAGTCCTTCACGCCCACCGTGCCGCACACCACCGCCGCCTGCAGCGCCAGCTGATCGGCGAGCCAGCGCGGCGCCACGGTCGTGTCGGCGTCGGTGAAGGCCAGCCAGCGCGCGCCGGCCTCGATCAGATGCCGTGCGCCGGCCGCGCGGGCCAGCCCCACGTTGCGGTGATGCGTGACGATGCGCGCAACTGGATGGCGGCGCGCCCGCTGCGGGGTCGCGTCGGTACAGGCGTCGAGCACCACGGCGATCCGCACCGGCTCGCCGCCGAGCGCCGGATGGCGCGCCGCGCGCAATACCGACGCGAGGCACGCGTCGATCACGGCTTCTTCATTATGGGCGGGAATACAGACGCCGATCATGGCATGGCTCCTTCCTGTTTGCGCCAGATGTCGAGCCGGAACTCGGGATCGAGGTGCGACACGCGCCGCTGCATCGCGGGCAGCGCGTCGACCAGCGCATGCACGGCGGCCGTGTCCTGGCGGCGGTCATGGAACGCCGGCGTGTAATGGCACATGGCCCAGTCGCCGCCGACCGCCAGCGAGGAGACGCATCGATCCAGCCAGCGCCGCAGGTCGGTGGCGCCGAAGTAATAGGCCAGCTCCGAGACCACGATCAGGTCGTATCCGGCCGCCGGCACCTCCGGCCAGTCGCCCGGCAGCGTGCGGGTCTCGACCTCGGCATGGCGATGACCGTGCCGCGCCAGCAGATCGCGACAATGAGCCGCGGCGGTCGGCGCGCCGTCCACCGCGCGCAGCGCCTGGCATCGCGTGGCCAGTTCAAGGGTTGCATAGCCCGTGCCACAGCCGAGCTCCAGGCCCTGGCGATAGCGCTCGCGGGGCAGGGCTGCCAGCATCAGGGCGCGCTTGCGCCGCTCGTACCAGCGGTCGGCGACGTCCCAGGGATCCGGGTCGGCGCGGTACATCGCCTCGAAATCCGTCATCGCAGCAGCACCTCGAAGGGGCGCAGCAGCCGTTCCAGCGCGAAGGCGGGCAGGATGGGCGGACGCCCGGTGTCCGGATCGGGCTCGAGCTGGCTGCGAAAGCGCTGCACGGCCAGACGTTTGGCCTGCAGGTCTTCCGGCGCCAGCGGGATGCGGCAGGCACGATCGGCCGGCAGCTCGCCGCGCTCGGGCGCGGCCCAGTGCCAGCCCCAGATCGGCACGTCGAAATAGCGGCAACGGGCCCGCAGCGCCGCTCGACGGCCGGCCCGGCCGACGGCCTCGTGGTCGGGATGGCCATCCAGGCTCCAGGTGCCGAGTACCAGGTCGCCCGCCTCGAGACGGTCGGCGAGCCGCTCGGTGAGGGCAGCTTCGTTGGCGCTGACGCCGCCGTCGGGCAGGCGCAGGCGCGCCCGACGCGCCGGAATGCCCAGCGCGCGCAGGGCGCGGCGGCTCTCGCGCGTGCGAATCTCCGCCAGCGCATCGCCGGGATAGCGCGGCGAGTCCGGATGGCTGGCCTCGCCGTCGGTCACCGCCCAGACCTGCACGTCCAGCCCCAGGCCGGCCAGTTGGCGCATGATGCCGGCGCAGCCCAGGATCTCATCGTCGGGATGCGGCGCCAGTACATGCACGGTGCGGCTGCCGCCGGCCAGCTCGCGTGCCGATTGCGCGGGCAACGGATGCGCGCGCAACCAGTCCTGCCAGGCGGCCTCGGGCGTGCCCGCGCCGACGATACGGCGCGCGCCTACAGCGTCCACGGCAGCTCCGGGGCGAGGCGGGCGACGTCGCGGCCATGCACGGCGAGGTCGCGTTCGGCGTGGCTCTGGCGCATGAACACCGGCAGGTCCGCCACCAGGCGGCCAAATCCGGCGTCCTTGCACAGCGGCCCGGCCCCTAGAGCGCGGGTGGCATGCTCCAGCACGATGTTGGCGGCGTGCTCCACCGCGAGGCGGGCGCGCTGCACCGGCAGCTCGCAGGCCATATCGGGGTGCGCGTCGATCTCCGCGGCCGCCAGGCGCAGCTGCGCACGCGCCTGCACCAGGGCCACGTCGATGCTGCCCAGGTGGGCCTGGGCGTGGGCGTCGATTTCGCGGGTGCGGGCGGCCTGCAGCAGGTGGCGGGCGATGCGGTCGGCCGCGCCGTACCAGCACGCGGCCACACCCGCCGCGCCGTGCAGAAAGCCCGGCCGGTGCACATACTCGCCGGGCCCGCCCACGGGCGTGGCCACGACGTCTTCAAAACTGACATTGACACTGTCGGTGCCGGCCATGCCGATGGCGTGCCAGCCTTCGCCGGTCACGCGCACGCCCGGCTGGTCCAGCGCGACCGCGGCCAGTTGCGGCCGGCCTTCGGCGTCCCAGGTGCTGACCAGGGCATGGCTCAGGTGCGCGGCGCCCGAACACCAGGCCTTGACGCCAGTGAGGCGCAGCCGGCCGGCGTCGTCGGGGTCGATCGTGGCATGCACGCGGTGCGCGGGCGGCTCGGCGCACCAGACGCCCCAGGTGCCGTCGCCCTGTGGCGTGGCGCCGAGCTCCGCCTGGATCGCCAGCGCGTCGGCATGGCTTTCAAACAGTTTGGCCAGCGCGAGATCCTGCGCGCCGAGGCGCGCAAACACGCGCCAGCGCAGCAGCGTCTGGCCATGGCCCGGCAAGGGCAGGGCGCCGTGGCCCTGGCTCACCAGCTCGCGCAGGGCGGCCGGGCCCTCGTGCGGCAAGACAAAACGCCCCAGCAGGGCGTCGAGTCCGGGGCCGGTGCAGACCGGGGCCGGGATGGCCGGCGGCCGCACCGGCCCCAGCACCGCCCCGGTCCAGGCCGGGGCCACGCGCTGCATGCGCGTTGACGGTGCGGGTGCGATCATTTCTCGGCTTTGTAGCGATTGCGCAGGTCGCGGATCTGATCGTGGTTGCGGATCACGCCCTCTTGCTGGCGCTGCACGATCACGCGGATGTTCTCCGGCAGCGTTTCCTTCAGCGCGTCGGCGTATGCGGCCTTGGCCACGTCCTCGCCACGCTCGCACTCTTCCAGGATGGCCAGGTCGGTGCGGCTGCTCACGGCGGCCTTCAGGTTGGTCCAGCCGCGATGGACGGCGCCGGCAACGGTGCCGCTGTCCTCGGGTTTGCCGCCCAGTTCGGTCACCACGCGCTGCAGCTCGGCGGCGCCGGAGGCGCAATCCAGGGCGCGTTGGCCAAACAGTTGCTTGAGGGTCGGGTCCTTCGTGTCGTCGGCCGCGGCCTTGAAGCCCAGCTCGCCATTCTTCGACGTTTCGATCAGGTGGTTCAGTACCTTGACGATATGGTCAGCCATGCAGGTCTCCTTGAATACGTGGGCCGACGGTTGCCGGCCCAGACCCTGGCTGCGTAGCACGTAGCGTGCCCGGCTTCCCTGCGGCCCCGCGGGAATCGCCGGCGGCGCGCGCGCCGCCGGGCCGGCGCCGGCGGCCTGCCCGTCAGGGCGCACCCTCCGCACAGGGCGGACACCCTGCCGGTCGCTGCGCGCACCGCCGCCGCGAAACGGCGCCCGAACCGCCCCGTCCAAACAAAAACAGCCCGGCCAGGGCCGGGCTGCGACAGCGCGTGCGACGTGGCCGATCAGTGCAGGATCTGGCTCAGGAACAGCTTGGTGCGCTCGTTCTGCGGATTGTCGAAGAACGCGTCGGGCGTGTTCTGTTCGATGATCTCGCCGCGGTCCATGAAGATCACGCGGTTGGCCACCTTGCGCGCGAAGCCCATTTCGTGGGTCACGCACAGCATGGTCATGCCGCTTTCCTGGGCCAGCGTCACCATCACGTCCAGCACTTCCTTGACCATTTCCGGGTCGAGCGCCGAGGTCGGCTCATCGAACAGCATGATCTTGGGGTGCATGCACAGCGAGCGGGCGATCGCCACGCGCTGCTGCTGGCCGCCCGACAGCTGGCCGGGGTACTTGTTGGCCTGGTCGGGAATGCGCACGCGCTCCAGGTACTTCATGGCCGTGGCCTCGGCTTCGGCCTTGGGCTTTTTCAGCACCCAGGTCGGGCCCAGCGTCAGGTTTTCCAGCACGGTCAGGTGCGGGAACAGATTGAAGTGCTGGAACACCATGCCCACGTCCTTGCGGATCGTCTCGATCTGCTTGAGGTCGTTGGTGAGCTCGGTGCCGTCGACGATGATCTGACCTTGCTGATGTTCTTCGAGCCGGTTGATGCAGCGGATCATGGTGGACTTGCCCGAGCCCGAAGGCCCGCAAACCACGATACGTTCACCCGGCGCCACGTCCAGATTGATGTTGCGCAGCACGTGGAACTGGCCGTACCACTTGTTCACGCCCTGCAGGCGGATGATGGCATTGGACATGCCTGGACTCCTGTAAAGGTCGCCGCGCCCGCCCGGCGGGCGGCGCGGCCGTTGTACTCAGCGATGATGGCCGCGCGCCAGGCGCTTCTCGAGCGACTGGCTGTATTTGGACATCGAATAGCAGAAGACGAAATAGATGAGCGAGATGAACAGATAGGCTTCCACGCCGAACCCGCGCCATGCCGCGTCCGACAGCGCCGCCTTGGCGGCCAGCGTCAGGTCGAAGATGCCGATGATGACCACCAGCGAGGTGTCCTTGAACAAGGAGATGAAGATGCTCACCAGCGGCGGGATCACGATCTTGAGCGCCTGCGGCAAGATCACCTTGCGCATCTGCTGCCAGTAGGAGAGGCCGAGCGAATCGGCGCCCTCGTACTGGCCCTTGGGAATCGCCTGCAGGCCGCCGCGGATCGTCTCGGCGATGTAGGCGGCGGCAAACAGCACGATGGCGATCTGGGCGCGCAGCAGCTTGTCGATCGAAAAACCCTCGGGCAGGAACAGCGGCAGCATCACCGACGACATGAACAGCAGGCTGATGAGCGGCACGCCGCGGATCAGCTCGATGTACACCACGCACAGCGCCTTGATCGCCGGCATGCGCGAGCGCCGGCCCAGGGCCAGCAGCACACCGAACGGGAAGGCGAAGGCGATGCCGAAGGTGGCGAGGATCAGCGTGAGCGGCAGGCCACCCCAGCGCGCGTTCTCGACGTAGGTCAGGCCCAGCACGCCGCCCCACATCAGGACCGCCACGGCCGCGAGGCCCACGGTCCAGATCACGGCCAGGCCCATGTTCCAGAAGCGGCGCATGCCGCTCATGACGATCACGGCGATGAGGATGAAGGTCGCGATCAGCGGCCGCCATTGCTCGTCGTAGGGATAGGTGCCGAACAGGATCAGGCGATGCTTTTCGGCGATGAAGGCCCAGCAGGCGCCGCCGGAGGCCCGACATTCCTGCGCCGAGGTGGCGGTGAAGTTGGCCTTGACGAAGGCCCATTCGACCGCGGCGGGCAGCGCCATCAGCACCGCCCAGGCGAGCAGCACCGTGAACAGCGTACTGGCCGGCGAGGAAAACAGCCGGGCCTTGAGCCAGGCCCAGGCGCCGGTCTGGCCGGCGGGTGGCGGCAGGGTTTGCGTCGTACTGCTCATGTCAACGCTCCACCAGCGCGATGCGCGTGTTGTACCAGTTCATGAAAATCGAGATCGACAGGCTCACCGTGAGGTAGGCGGCCATGATGATGAGAATGCCCTCGATGGCCTGGCCGGTCTGGTTCAGCGTGGTGTTGACCACCGACACGATGTCCGGATAACCGATGGCCACCGCCAGCGAGCTGTTCTTGGTGAGGTTCAGGTACTGGCTGGTCATCGGCGGGATGATGACGCGCAGCGCCTGCGGCAGCACCACCAGCCGCAGCATCTGGCTGCGCTTGAGGCCCAGCGACTCCGCGGCCTCCCACTGGCCCTGGTTCACCGCCTGGATGCCGGAGCGCACCACCTCGGCGATGAAGGCCGAGGTGTAGATCACCAGGCCGGCGAGCAGCGCGGCGAATTCCGGCGACAGCGTGAGGCCGCCCTGGAAGTTGAAGCCCTTGAGCACCGGCATGTCGAGCGTGAGCGAGGCGCCGCTCGCGAGCCAGCCCAGCACCGGCAGGCCCACGATCAGGCCCAGGGCCGCCCGGCCCAGCGGAAACACGCGGCCGGTCGCGTCCTGGCGCTTGCGGCCCCAGTGCGCCAGCCCGATGATGGCCACGATGGCGAGCGCGAGGCCCGCCAGCATCCAGTCGAGCGAGGCGCCTTCCAGCCCCGGCACCTTGACGCCGCGATTGGAGATGAACACCCCGGCCACGGGATGGTGCGCCTGGCGCGGCGCAGGCATGTTCTCGGTGATGAGCGCATACCAGAAGAACAGTTGCAGCAGCAACGGCACGTTGCGCATGACCTCGACATACACCGAGGTCACCTTCGCCACGAGCCAGTTCTTCGACAGCCGGCCGATGCCGATCACCACGCCCAGCAGGGTGGCCAGCACGAGCGCGACCAGGGCCACGCGCAGCGTGTTCACCAGGCCGACCAGGATGGCGCGTCCGTAGGTGTCGGCCGGGCCATAGCTGATCAGGCTCTCGCCGATGGCAAAGCCGGCCTCGCGATCAAGAAAGCCGAAGCCGGTGGCGATGTTGCGCAGCGACAGGTTGACCAGCGTGTTGTGCACGAGGAACCAGATCATCAGGCCGACCGCGCCGAGCGCGAGCGCCTGATAGATCAGGGCCCGCGTGCGCGGGTCGTTCCAGGAGAGCCGTCGGGTGCCGGGCGGACGGGAGAGGGGCGCGCTCACGGCTCAGCCCGCCATCAGCTTGCCGACCGCGGCCGCGAGGCGGTCCATGCCTTGCTCGATGATGCCGGTCGAGGTGGCGAACGAGAAGCGCACGTACGGCGAGAGGCCATAGGAGCCGCCGTCGATCACCGCCACGCCGGCTTCGCGCAGGAAGAACAGGCTCACGTCCAGGTCGGTCTTGAGTTCGCCGGCCGGGCCCGTGCGGCCGATCAGGCCGCTGACGTTGGCATAGACGTAGAACGCCCCATCGGGCGTCGCGCACGAAATGCCGGGAATGGCGTTGAGACGGCGCACGATCAGGTCGCGCCGTTCCTTGAAGATCGCAACCATCTCGCCCACGCTGGACTGGTCGCCTTCGAGCGCGGCCTGCGCCGCCGCCTGCGAGATCGCGCTCGGGCAGCTGGTGCTTTGCGACATCACCGTGCTCATCGCCTTGATGAGGTCGGCCGGGCCGGCGCCGTAGCCCACGCGCCAGCCGGTCATCGCATACGACTTCGACATGCCGTTGACCACCAGCGTGCGCGAGACCAGCTGCGGCTCGACCTGCACCGGCGAGGCATGGGCCTCGCCGCTGTAGCAGAAGGGCGCGTAGATCTCGTCGCTCAGGATCCAGACCTGCGGATGGCGCAGCAGCACGTCGGTGATCTCGCGCATCTCGGCCGCGCTGTAGACCGCGCCGCTGGGGTTGCTCGGCGAATTGAGGATCAGCCAGCGCGTGCGCGGCGTGATCGCGGCTTCGAGTGTCGGGGCGCTCAGCTTGAACTCCTGCGATTCGGGGCAGCTCACCACCACCGGCTTGCCTTCGCCGAGCAGCACCATGTCCGGGTACGACACCCAGTACGGCGCGCACACGATGACCTCGTCGCCCGGCTCCAGGCTGGCGGTCAGCGCGGCCGCGATGACCTGCTTGGCGCCCGCGCCGACGGTTATCTGGTCCATGCCGTAGCTCACGCCGAGCGTGTCCTGCAGCGACTTCGCGATGGCGCGGCGCAGGCCCACGGTGCCGTTGGGGCTGGTGTAGCGGATGTCGCCGTCGGCGATGGCCTGCTGGCCGGCGCGCGCGATGTGGGCGGGCGTGCTCATGTCGGGCTCGCCCAGCGTGAAGTCGGCAATCTCCCGACCTTCGCGGCGCAGTTCGTCCACGACGATCTTGGCGGCCATGCTGGGGGAGGGTTTGATCTGTTTCAGGCGGGCATTGACGATGCTGTTCATGATTGAGGCTGGGTATCGGGTAATGACGTGGGGCGTACCGGCGGCGCGCGGCCGGGTCAGCCCTTCGGAAACGCGGCCCGGCGCCATTGCGCTGCAAAGCGCCGCGCGCAGGCCAAAAAAAAGCGGCTGTGCGTCCCTGGACGACGCACAGCCGCGTAGCGGTATCAGCGCACGGGCCAGCCGTACATCAGGCCGCCTTGCTTCCATTGGGCGTTCAGGCCGCGTTCGAGCTTGAGCGGGCTGCCCATGCCGAGCGCGCGTTCATAGCTCTCGCCGTAATTGCCCACCTGCTTGATGATGTTGTAGGCCCACTTGTCGTCCAGGCCGAGGTTCTTGCCCATGCCGGGCGTCACGCCCAGGATGCGTTGCACGTTGGGGTTGGTGCTCTTGAGCATCTCGTCCACGTTCTTCGAGGTGATGCCGTATTCCTCGGCCTCGAGCATCGCATTGAGCGTCCAGCGCACCACGTTGAACCACTGCTCGTCGCCCTGGCGCACCATGGGGCCGAGCGGTTCCTTCGACAGGTTCTCCGACAGGATCACCCAATCGTCGGGATTGGCCAGGCGCGTGCGCATGTTGGCGGCCGTGTTCGACTTGTCGTTGGTGTAGGCGTCGCAACGGCCCGATTCCAGCAGGCGGAAGTTCTCGTCGTAGTTCTCGACCAGCACCGGCTTGAAGCTGATGTTGTTGGCGCGGAAGAAGTCGGCCAGGTTCAGTTCGGTGGTGGTGCCGGGCTGCACGCAGATCGTGGCGCCGTCGAGGTCCTTGACGCTCTTCACGCCCATGGACTTGCGCACGATGATGCCCTGGGCATCGTAGAAGTTCACGCCCACGCCGATCAGGCCGAGCGTGGTGTCGCGCGTCAGGGTCTGGGTGGTGTTGCGCGAGAGCATGTCGATCTCGCCGGATTGCAGCGCCGTGAACTTGGCCTGCGCGGTCAGCACATTGCCCTTCACCTTGGAGGCGTCGCCAAAGATCGCGGCGGCGACGGCACGGCACATGTCCACGTCCAGACCGGTCCACTCGCCCTTGCTGTCGAGCACCGAGAAGCCGGGGATGCCGGCAAAGCCGCACTGCAAAAAGCCTTTCTTCTTGACGTTGTCGAACGTCACGCCGGCGTGGGCGGCGCCGGACGCCGCGCACAGCATGGCCGCCGCGAAGGCGGTGCAGAGGAACTTACGCATGGAGGGAATCTCCCGATTGGGCAGAGGTTGTATGACGGGTTGGCCGGGGAGGGCGGCAAACGGGGCTCTGACCGGGCAGGCCCTACGGTGCGCCGCACTCGTACGACATGGCGATGCGACCGATTGGAGGGGCGCGCCTGGGAAAAGCGGTGCGCCTCTGTCGTGCTGCAAGCTCATAATTCATATGATGGCAGCCATCATACAAGTGAGCATATAAGTAGATACCCGAATCCGATAAGCGGGCAGGGGGCCTCAGCCCCCGGCGATGCCGGGCTGGGACAGCAGCTTGCGGTAGCGGGCGATGGAGTCGCCGAGATGGCGCGCCATGGCGGCGCGCGCGGCGCCCGGATCGCGCCGCACGATGGCGGTGAGGATCGCCTCGTGCTCGTTGGCGTTGCGCTGCTCGTAGGCCTCGAGCTCGTCGGGCGTCTTGCCGCCGTGCTTGATGTTGAGGTCGAGCATCACGTCGCGCACCGCGGCCTGCAGCAGCGCGGCGAAGTGCGGATTGTTGGACGCGCGTGCGATGGCCAGGTGGAACTCGTAATCGGCCTTGACCGCGGCCCCCATGTCGCGCGAGGCGCGATTGAAGGCGTCGAAGGCCTCGATGATGGCGCTCAGGTCGGTGGCGCTGCGGCGCTCCGCCGCCAGCCCACAGGCCTCGACCTCCAGGCCGGCGCGCAGCTCCATGATGTGCAGGGCCCAGCGCGCATCGGTGGTCGGCTCGACGGCGAAGTCGATCGGCTTCTCGCGATCTTCGGTGACGAAAACGCCGATGCCGGGCTTGCTCACGAGCTGCCCGCTCAGGCGCATCGAGGCCACGGCCTCGCGCACCACGGTGCGGCTGACCTGGAACTCCTCGCAGAGCGCATGTTCGGAGGGCAGCTTGTCCCCGGCACGATAGACGCGTTCATCGAGGCGTTTGGAAAGCGCTTCGATGACGACGTCCGTCAGGCGCGAACGTGGGCGGGGACGCTGGGATTCTTCCATTGTGTCTCTGGGTAGGCGGTGCGCCGGAAGGCGACCAGCCCCTATGATACCCGCGCCATTGATATGACAGCATACAGGTCTACCCCAGGACAAACGCCCTCCATGAAGGAGGGCGTCTGGATGTCGAGCCTTGCGACGGCCCAGCGCTGCGATCCGGCGCCCCGCGGTACCCAGGGTGGCGCCCATCGCAACACGCGGCCCGCCTCAGGCGCGGGCCGCATGCCGTGCGCCATCAGGCCTCGAGCACGCCGTCGACCATGCGCGGCAGGCCGAGCGGATTGGCCGCCTGCACGCTTTGCGGCAGCAACGCGTCGGGCAGGTTCTGGTAGCAGACCGGACGCAGGAAGCGACGGATCGCCATCGCGCCGACCGAGGTGGTGGCCGCATTGGAGGTCGCCGGGAAGGGCCCGCCGTGCACCATCGCGTGGCTCACTTCCACACCGGTCGGGTAGCCGTTGGCCAGGATGCGGCCGGCCTTGCGTTCCAGCACGGGCAGCAGCGCCCGGGTGGCGGCCACGTCGGCGTCGTCCACGAACAGCGTGGCCGTGAGCTGGCCTTCGAGGTGTTCCGCCACGGCCTGGACCTGGTCCAGGTCCTTGCACGCGACGATCAGCGAGGCCGGGCCGAACACTTCGGCTTCGAGCTCGTCGTGCGCCAGGAATTCCTCGGCGGTGGTGGCGAACACCACGGCGCCGGCCGCGCAGGCCTCGGGCTTGGAGGCCTCGCCGCGGCCCACGGTGCTGACCTTGGCATGCTTGGCCAGCGCCGCTTCGCCTTCTTCATAGGCGGCGTAGATGCCCGGGGTCAGCATGGTCGCGGCCCCCTTGGCGGCCACGGCCTTGCCGGCGGCCGCGCTGAAGCGCTCCAGGTCCGGGCCGGCCACGCCGATCACAAGGCCGGGGTTGGTGCAGAACTGGCCCACGCCCACCACCAGCGAATCGACGAAGCCCTGCGCGATGCTCTCGCCGCGCGCGGCCAGCGCCGCGGGCATGACGAACACGGGGTTGATGCTGGCCATTTCGGCGTAGACGGGAATCGGCTCGTGACGCGCGTTGGCGGCGGCGACCAGGGCCAGGCCGCCGCGACGCGAGCCGGTGAAGCCCACGGCCTTGATGGCGGGGTGCTCGACCAGCGCGGTGCCGATCTCGGCGCCGGCGCCATACAGCAGCGAGAACGTGCCTTCGGGCAGCTTGTGCTTGGCCACGGCCTTCTGCACCGCGCGGCCCACCAGCTCGGCGGTCCCCGGGTGGGCATTGTGCGCCTTCACGATCACCGGGCAGCCGGCCGCCAGGGCCGAGGCCGTGTCGCCGCCCGCCACGGAGAACGCCAGCGGGAAGTTGCTGGCGCCGAACACGGCGACCGGGCCGAGCGGCACATTGGCCAGGCGCAGGTCGGGGCGCGGCAGCGGCTGGCGCTCGGGCAGGGCGGGGTCCACCGTGGCGTCGAGGAAGTAGCCATCGCGCACCACGCGGGCGAACAGGCGCAGCTGGCCGACGGTGCGGCCGCGTTCGCCCTGCAGGCGGGCCACCGGCAGGCCGGTTTCCTGGTGAGCGCGTTCGATCAGCTCGTCGCCGATGGCCAGAATCTCTTCAGCGATGGTCTCGAGGAACTGGGCGCGGGTTTCCAGCGGCGCGGCGCGGTAGCGGTCGAACGCATCGCGGGCCAGTTCGGCGGCGCGGGCCACGTCGTCGCGCGTGCCGGCAGGGTAGCCCGGCTCCAGCTTGGCGCGGCGCGCGGGGTCGATGGCGTGCAGGGCGGGGCCGCTGCCGGTGACGGCTTGGGCGCCGATCAACATGGAGCCGGTAAGGGGCATGCAATTCTCCGGAGGTGGATGCGTGAGTGCGCCCGGAGAGCCCGGGCACAGGACGGTGATGAGGCAATAACGGCTGGTGGCCGCCGATATGTCATCGTACAACATATGCCAAGCCATCACCATTGCAGCCGGCGCAAAAGCTCACTTCATAGTAGAACCGGCCGCGCCTAGTCGTCCTATGACCCGGGCGGGACGCGAAATCCCGGTCGGCCCGGCCACGCCGGTGGGACGAAAGCCCGGTACCATCCCCCTTGTCAGAGGCGCGCATCGGCCGCGCGCCATCACAATGCCAAGGAGGAACGACGCATGGATCTGGGAATCGCAGGAAAATGGGCGCTGGTGTGCGGCGCGAGCAAGGGCCTGGGCTATGGCTGCGCGGCTGCGCTGGTGCAGGCCGGCGTGAACGTGGTGGTGAACGCGCGCAGCGCCGAGCCGCTGGCGGCCGCCTGCGCCAAGCTGGAAGCGCTGGCCAAGGCCGCGGGCGGCACGCCGGCGCGCGTGATCCCGGCGGCCGCCGACATCACCACGCCCGAGGGCCGCGAGACGGTGTTCTCGGTGCAGGGCGGGCCGGGCTTCGAATTCGACATCGTGGTCACCAATGCGGGCGGCCCGCCGCCGGGCGACTTCCGCGACTGGGATCGCGACGCCTGGGTCAAGGCCGTGGACGCCAACATGCTCACTCCGATCGAGCTCATCAAGGCCACCGTCGACCGCATGGCCGCGCGGGGCTACGGCCGCATCGTCAACATCACCTCCAGCTCGGTGAAGGCGCCGATCGACATCCTCGGGTTGTCCAATGGTGCGCGCAGCGGCCTGACCGGCTTCGTCGCCGGGCTCGCGCGCACCGACATCGCGGCGCGCGGCGTGACCATCAACAACATCCTGCCCGGCAAGTTCGACACCGACCGCCTGGCCTCGTCGCGCGCCTTCGCGGCCAAGAAGACGGGCAAGAGCGAGGAAGAGATCGCCAACGGCCAGAAGCGTGAGATCCCGGCCCGCCGCTTCGGCACGCCCGAGGAATTCGGCGCGCTGTGCGCCTTTCTGTGCAGCACGCACGCCTCCTACATCACGGGGCAGAACCTGCTGATCGACGGCGGCATGTATCCCGGCACCTACTGAGGCGGGTGCGCGCGTGCGACCGGACCGTCGCCGCACGCCAGCGCGCCGCTGCCCGGGTGGATCGCCATCACGCGCCGCTGTCCGGGCACGCTATTCGCTGTGAGCGACGGCATCACGTTTCTTTCAGGCTGTCTCATGATCCGTCCGCTGCAAGCTTCCGACTTCGATGCCGTGCTGGATATCTGGCTGCGTGCCTCGATCCAGGCGCATCATTTCGTGCCCGAGCAATCCTGGCACGACGCGCTGCCCGCCATGCGCGACATCTATCTGCCGCAGGCCGAGACGCGCGTGTGGGAGCACGAGGGCGAGGTGAAAGGCTTCTGCAGCCTGGTCGACGAGGGCCGCGTGGTGGCGGCGCTGTTCGTGGACCCGCGCTGGCAGGACGAGGGCATCGGCACGCGCCTGCTGGCCGAGGCGCAGTCGCGCCACGACGGGCTCGAGCTGGCGGTGTTCACGCAGAACACCGCCGCGCTGGGCTTTTATCGCAAGTGCGGCTTCGAGCCGGCGGGCGAGAGTGTGGAAGCCCACACCCGCCAGCCCGAAACCCGCATGCGCTGGACCAAGCCGCAGCCCTAGGCAAACAGTCTGGTGAGCGCGGGCACGGTCAGCACGGCCGTGTAGTAGCCCATGAACTGCACGCCGGTGTTGAAGCCGAAGCGGCGCGACAGCAGGCCGCCGAACAGGCCCATGGTGAGAATCACCAGCAGGCCCAGCAATTGGCCCTCCCACACGCTGATCACGATGATCAGGCCGACGAACGTGGCGATGATCGCCTCGTGGCTGACGCGGCGCGAGACGAACAGCGCCGCGCGGCGCGCGAAGTTCATGGCGAACGGATACGACACCACCGCGGCCAGCAGCACCGCCAGCATGCCGTAGCCCAGGAATTCCCAGTGCGTCAGCAGGTTGTGCAGGTTGTGGGTCTGGCCGGTGGCGGCATCCACCGTGAAGCGCGGCGGGGCATTGAAGAGCGGCGCGGCGGGGCCGGCGGCCACCGGGCTGAGCGGCAGGCCGAAGGCGATGAGCGGGATCAGGGCCTCGGCGATGTAGGTCGCCTCGGTCACGCCGTTGCGCGCGCTCAGCACCGTGGTCAGGCGGTGATAGGCATGCTTGATGCGCGAGCCCACCAGCTCGCCCAGCACCACGGTCATCGCCACCGGGCTGAACACGAAGGTCGCGCTCGAGATGGTCGCCGTGGCCAGCGTCCAGCGGGTCTGCGCCGCGTCCATCACCTTGAGCGGGTTGGGGAAGTAGCCCGACCAGCTCTTGACGTCGGGCGCCAGCGAGAACGTGCGCACCTTGTCGCGCCGCATCTTGTCGCGGCCCTGCGGCGAGCTCACGGAGAACAGATCCGCGATCAGCGGCCCGATCGCGATGCCCAGGAAGTAGCTGATGCTCAGCTTCACGCCGTATTTGGCGGTCAGGCTCTGGAGCGCGATGATCACCACCACGAACGGCACCAGCAGGGCCACGGCCGCCCAGCGTCCGGCCGAGAAGTAGGCGATCAGGATCGCCGCAACCAGGAAGATCCAGGGCGCGGTCTGCGTGATGAAGCTGCCGAACGGCGCCAGCAGCACTGCGAACAGCACCGCGAGCGGCACCGCCACGAAGGCGGCCACGATGGCGCCCGACACCATCTTGCGCAACGCGATGTGCGGCACGCCGAGGCGGCGCAGCATGTTGGCGTCCTGCAGCAGCGGCGTGGCCAGCGTGTCGCCGGGGATGCCGAGCAGGGCGGTGGGCACCGCATGGGTCATGTGCTTGGCGACCGCACCGGCGAGAAAGAAGGTGAAGACGCCGGCGGGCGGCACGCCCAGCAGCACCACCAGCAGCGTGAGCGGGGCCAGGGTCGTGGTCTCGTCGGTGCCGCTCACCAGACCGATGGCGGCGAACACCACGGCGCCGAGCAGGCCCATGCCCAGGGCGACCAGAAAGGTATCGATGAAGGCGGGGCTCATGTCAGGGCCTCCTGGACCGGGTTGGCATTCTGCGCAGTGCGGGCCGGCGGCGTGGCGCGGGCCCCGGGTGCGGCCGCTGCGGCGGGCGCGGGCGCGTCGGCCGGCTCGGCGAAGAGCGCGTACAGGCCCAGTTCCTTGAGCTCCTGCACGGTGGCGGGGGGCAGGTCGGCGACCGTGCCCAGCCCGCCCGGCTGCGCGGCCAGTTCGGCCAGCACCTCGGCGCGCCAGGCCCGGTCGTCGACCGCGCCTTCTTCATTGACCACGCGTTTGGGCGGAAAGCGCTTGGCGCAGATCACGCCGGCCAGCACGCAGCCGGCCAGCCCCGCCAGCATGGCATAGGCATGCGCCAGCTCGGGCGATGCGACGACGCCGCGCAGCCAGCGGCTCGCGAGAAAAAATGCGGTCACGCTGATGCCCACCCCGATCACGATGGCCCACGCCAGCTGGCGCAGATCCACGGTGTCGTTCCAGACCTCCGCGAGGCGCCACTCGGGCGTCCCCTTGTCTTGCTTCATGCCTGTCTCCTAGTTATACGGACGCCTTCTGCGAGGCGGCGCGGGAAGGGCGCGGCGGCCCGCTCCTGCGCCGGCCGCCGCTGCCCTGGTCTTGCTCATGCGGGCTGGCGCAACTCCTCCAGCAGCGCCAGCGCGCGGTCGGTGCGCACGTCGTGCTCTTCGGCCATGCGGCGGGCGATGATGTCGATCTCGTTGCCGGTGGCGCCCGCCACCAGCGCGATGTTGCGGGCGTGCAGCGCCATGTGGCCGCGCTGGATGCCTTCGGTGGCGAGTGCGCGCAGCGCGCCCAGATTCTGCGCCAGGCCGACGGCCACCGCCACTTCGCCCAGCGCCTGCGCCGATTGCACGCCCATGATCTTGAGCGCGAGGCGCGCCAGCGGGTGGGTCTTGGTGGCGCCGCCGACCAGGCCCACCGGCATCGGCATTTCGAGGGTGCCGACCAGCGCGCCGCTGGCGTCCTTCTCCCAGTGGGTGAGAGAGGTGTAGCGGCCGTCGCGGCAGGCGTAGGCGTGTGCGCCGGCCTCGATGGCGCGCCAGTCGTTGCCGGTCGCCACGATGACCGGATCGATGCCGTTCATGATGCCCTTGTTGTGGGTGGCGGCGCGGTAGGGATCCACGGCGGCGAACACATAGGCGTCGAGCACGCCCTCGATGATCTCGGCGCCGCTGCGCTCGGGCGTGTCCAGCGTCTGCGGCGTGAGCCGCACCCGGGCGCGCGACAGGCGCAGGTCGGCCAGGTTCGACAGGATGCGCAGGCGCACGCGGCCGCCGGTGATCTCTTCGATCAGGGGCGCGACGGCCTCGGCCATGGTGTTGACGGTGTTCGCGCCCATGGCGTCGCGCACGTCCACGATCAGGTGCAGCACCAGCATCGGGCCGCGCGGCGTGTCGGGAAACACCTGCACTTCGATGTCCTGGCAGCCGCCGCCCAGGCCGATCAGCACGCGGTCACGCTCATTGGCGCGCGCCACGATGCGCTCGCGCTCGGCCAGCAGCGCCAGCCGCGCGCCCCGCGGATCGCCCAGGCCGAGCACCTGCACCTGGGCGCGCATCAGCGGCCGCGTGCTGGAAGTCTGGAAGCCGCCGCCGGCGCGCGCCAGCTTGGCCATATAGCTTGCGGCCGCAACCACCGAGGGCTCTTCCACCGCCATCGGCACCAGCACGTCCTGGCCATTGATCTGGAAGTTGCCCGCCACGCCCAGCGGCAGCTCGAAGGTGCCGATCACGTTCTCGATCATGCCATCCGCACGTGCGGGGTCGAGCGCGCCGGGGTTGGCCAGCAGGGCCTGTTCGTCCGGCGTGAGGTCGCACCGGGCGGCGAGGGCCGCGAGGCGCTCGGCGGGCGCCAGGGCGCGGAAATTGGGCAAACGGGAATCAGCCACGGCTTGTTGTCTCCATATCGGTATCCGTGGGGCTGATTCTAGGTAGACTGTACCAATCTAGAGAGGTACAGTTTGCGCAAACAGTACCGCTGCACTGCACCAATTCATCGCCATGGACGACACCTCCACACCCCCGCATTCCGGCGCGCGCCCGCGCCGCGGCGCCCCGATCGCGGAGGGCCTGGCGCAGCTCATCGGCCGGCAGATCGCCGAGGGCGTGTACCGGCCTGGCGACAAGCTGCCTTCGCTGCGCGAGCTCGCGCAGTTGCACCGCTACGCCAAGAACACGGTGGTGGTGGCGTTCGAGATCCTGGTGGCGCAGGGCCTGGTGGCGCCGCGCCGCGGCGCGGGTTTCTACGTCACGCAGGATGCCGGCGCGCGGGCCCGCCCCGACGAGGAGAGCGGCCAGCTGAGCCGCGCGATGGACATCGTGTGGCTGATGCGCGAACAGCTCAGGACCCAGCCCGACGCGGTGGCCGCGGGCGATGGCTTTCCACCGGTGGCGTGGCTGGCGGACATGCGCATGGACCGCTATCAGCAGCGCGTGACGCGCACCGGCCTGGGCGCCTTGTTCCGCTACGGCAGCCGCTATGGCTACCGGCCCTTGCGCGAAAGCCTGGTGCGCAAGCTGGGCGACGTGGGCATCAGCGCCGCGCCCTCGCAACTGGTGCTCACGCACGGCGCCAACGAGGCCATGGACCTCGTGATCCGCTACTTCCTGCAGCCGGGCGCCGTGGCGCTGCTCGACGACCCGGGCTATTACCCGCTGTTCGGCAAGCTCAAGCTGGCCGGCGTGCGCATGGTGGGCGTGCCGCGCCTGCCCGACGGGCCGGACCTCGCCGCGCTCGAAGCGCAGTTGCAGCGCCACAAGCCGCGCCTGTTCTTCACCCAGTCGCTCGCGCACAATCCCACCGGCTCCGACCTGTCGCCTGCGAAGGCCTACAAGCTGCTGCAGCTGGCCGAGCGCTACAACCTGACCATCGTGGAGAACGACCCGCTGGCCGACTTCAAGCCCACCTCGGCCGTGCGCCTCGCCGCGCTCGACCAGCTCGAGCGGGTGATCTACCTGGGCAGCTTCTCCAAATCGTTTTCGGCCGCGCTGCGCGTGGGCTACATCGCCTGCGGCACGGCGCTGGCGAGTGACCTGGCCGATCTCAAGGCGCTCATCCACGTGAGCAGCTCGGAGTACAGCGAGCGCATGGTCGACGTGATGCTGCGCGAGGGCCACTACGCGCGCCATCTGGTGCGGCTGCGCCAGCGCCTCGAGGCGGCCACGGCCCAGGCGCTCGACGTGCTCGACGGCCTCGGCGCCACGGTGTTCACGCGACCGTCCAGCTCGCTCTATCTGTGGTGCCGCTATCCCGGCTTCGACGATTCTCTGGCGCTGGCCGAGGGGCTGATGCCGCACAAGGTCATCATGGCGCCGGGGCGCGTGTTCAGCGTCGACCCGGCCGCGCGCTCGCCCTGGTCGCGCTGCAACGTGGGCGCCGTCGTGGAGCCGGCCTTTCGCGCCCGGCTTGCCGCCTACCTCGACGCCGCGGCGGGCTGAGGGCAGGGCGGCGCGCGGGCGCTAACGCAGGGCCGCGAAGTACTGCCCCGGCGGCTGGCCGACCGCCTTCTTGAACATCGTGATGAAGGCGGTGACCGAGTCGTAGCCCAGGTTGCCCGCCACCTGCTGCACGGACATGCCGGCCGAGAGCTGGCGCAAGGCCACGATCATGTGCAACTGCTGGCGCCAGCGCCCGAAGGTCAGGCCGGTCTCGCGCTTGACCAGGCGTGCGAGCGAGCGGTCGCTGAGCGCGAGCCGCGCGGCCCAGTCGGCCACCGTCATGCGGTTGGCCGGATCCTCCGCCAGCGCGTCCACCATGCGGCGGATCTTCGGATGCCCCGACACGGGCAGGTGCAGCGACTCCAGCGGGCATGCCGCGACCTGGTCGAGCAGCACCTGCGCCAGTCGCGCGCCGGCCTCGTCGGGCACGGCCGCGGTGGGCTGGTCGGCCAGGTGCAGGATGAGCTCGCGCACCAGCGGGCTGATCGACAACGTGCAGCACTCGTCGGGCAGGGCGACCGCGCCGGGCTCGATGAACAGAAAGCAGATGCTGGCGTTATCCGTGGCGCGGTTGCTGTGCGGCATGCCGCCCGGGATCCACACCGCATGCTGCGGCGGAACCATCCACATGGCCTTGGGCACGGAGCAGGTCACGCCGCCGCGCAGCGCCATCACGAGCTGCCCCTTGCGATGGCGGTGCAGCGGTTGCTCCGCCTCGCGCTGCGGCACCTCCACGCGCAGCGCCACGGCCGCGCGGGTGTCGGCGTCCGGGTCGAAGCGGCACAGCGATTCGGTGAGCGAGGCACGCGCTGTCATGTTTTAGCGATTAATTGTCTATCCCTCTCTATTACAGCACGGCCCGGTGTTCGTACAGTGGGGGCTCCACGCACCTTGCCCTCATCTCCGTGACTCCCTCTGCTTCTCGTGTTCCCGCCCATCCAATGTTGCTGATCGCCGGCATCCTGCTGATCGCCGCCAATCTGCGGCTGCCCGTCACCGGCCTGCCGCCCTTGCTCAACACGCTCCAGAGCGACCTGGGGCTGGACACCGTGGCGGCCGGCGCGCTCACCACCTTGCCGCTGCTGGCCTTTGCGCTGCTGTCGCCGTTCAGCGTGCTGCTGGCGCGCGAATACGGCCTGGAGCGCGCGCTGTTCGGCGCGCTGGTGGTGATCGGCGCCGGCATCCTGCTGCGCTCGGCCGGCGGCACCGGCTTTCTGTATGTGGGCACCTGGATCATCGGCATGGGCATCGCCGCCGGCAACGTGCTGCTGCCCAGCGTGGTCAAGCGCGACTTCCCCGGCCACGTGCCAGCGCTCACCGGCGCGTATGCGCTGGCGATGGGCGTGGCGGCCGCGGCCGGCTCGGCGTTGATGGTGCCGCTGGCGTCGCGCTTCGCGTGGCGCGGCGCGCTCGCGCTGCTGGCGCTGCTCACCGCGGTGGCCCTGGTGGCATGGCTGCCGCAGTTGCGCAACCGCACCGCGCCGAGCCGCGATGCCGCCACGCCGCCGCACGGCGGCCGGGTGTGGCACTCGGCGCTGGCCTGGCAGGTCACGCTGTATCTGGGCCTGAATTCCACGATCTACTACGTGGCGGTCGGCTGGCTGCCCTCGATCCTGGCGTCCGGCGGCATGACGGCCGCGCAGGCGGGCTCGGTGCACGGCACGCTGCAGCTGGCCTCGGCGGTGCCGGGCCTGTTGATCAGCCCCCTCATGAGGCGGCTGCGCGACCAGCGTGCCCTGGCCGCCGGCGCGGCCTTGTGCTCGGCGCTGGCGCTTGCCGGGCTGGCGGGCGCGCCGCAGCTGGCCTATCTCTGGGCCGTGCTGTTCGGCGTGGGCACCGGCGCCGGCATCATCCTCGGCCTTTCGTTCATCGCCATGCGCACCGGCCACGCTTCGCAGGCCGCCGCGCTGTCGGGCATGGCGCAGTTCGTGGGCTATCTGCTTGCCGCGGCCGGCCCGATCGCGATGGGCAAGCTGCACGACCTCGCCGGCGGCTGGGCCGCACCCTTGCTGCTGTGCGCCGCGCTTGCGCTGATCGGCGCCGCGATGGGCGCGCTGGCCGGCCGCGAGCGCGCCATCGGCGCCTGATCCCTCTCATCCCAAGGAGCCTTTCCATGAAGATTCTTCTCGTCGGTGCCAGCGGCACCATCGGCCGCGCCGTGCAGGCCGAACTCGCCCAGCTGCATGAGGTCGTGCGCATCAACCGCGGCAGCGGCGACCTGCGGGTTGACATCACGGATGCGGCGTCCATCCGCGCCATGTACGCCCAGGCCGGCGCGTTCGACGCGCTGGTCAGCACCACCGGCTCGGTGCATTTCGGCCCGCTCGCGGAATTCACGGCAGCCGAGTTCGACGTGGGCCTGCGCAACAAGCTGATGGGGCAGGTCAACCTGGTCATGCTGGGCCTGGCCACGATCCGCGACGGCGGCTCCTTCACGCTCACCAGCGGCCTGCTCAACGACGACCCGATCCGGCTCGGCGCCTCGGCGGCGATGGTCAACGGCGCGCTCGACGGCTTTGTGCGCGGCGCGGCCATCGAGTTGCCGCGCGGGGTGCGCATCAACGCCGTGAGCCCGACCGTGATCGAGGAGGCATTGCCTTCGTACGGGCCGTACTTCCGCGGTGTGAAGCCGGTGCCGGCGGCCGATGCGGCGCTGGCCTATGCCAAGAGCGCCGAGGGCGCGCAGACCGGCCGCATCTACCGCGTGGGCTGGTCGCGCGACCAGTGAGCCGGCACGCCGGCGAGTCGGCGCGGGGCGGCGCGGGTTTGTTGCACGTGCAACCAGTTGCGGCAGCCCCCGGCGCGGCCTTGCGGTGCTCCGGGGGGCCGGCGCGCGTGTCGCAAGGCCTTGAAATCGCGGCCATTCCGGCACCCTGACGGCATTGCGACGCCAGCCTGGCGGGGAGGGTGGGGCGCGATGGGGTTGTCACCGCGCGCCACCGCGTGGCCACAGGCCGGCCTGCTTCGCGCTATTCTTGCGCGCCTCCGATCCGCTTACAGACTCCATTCTGCCCGCCGATTGCCCGGCGGCGCATGACCATGACGCCCAAGCCAACCACCATCAACACGGTGACGCTGACCTGCTCGGCCTGCGGCAGCAGCGCGTTCACCAAGCTGGCCCCCAACGAATATCGCTGCAACCATTGCAGCGCCACCACCCTGGTCGAAGACGACGTCGCGCAGCGGCTCGAGAAGATCCTGCGCAACATGCAGCCGGCCGCCGCGCCGCGCACGCTGGGCAAGGGCGCCCTGATCGCCCTGGTGGCCATCGTAGCCGCCACCACCCTGGTGCCGGTGCTGGTGTCGCTGCTCACCCCCTCGCGCCCGACGCCCACTCCGGTCCACCGCGAGCCGCCGATCGACGCCAGTCTGGTCCGGCTGGGCGAGGTGCAGGAGGTGGGCGAGCGCGGCCGCCGCGAGCTGCTGTTCATGATCCACAACGAGACCGGCCGTCGCATCGACGCGCCGCGCGTGACCGCGACGTTCCGCCAGGGCGAGGTCGCGCTGGGTTCGGCCTATGGTTCGCCGCTGGCGCGCACGCTGCAGCCGGGCGAATACACGCCCGTCACGATCTCGGTGCCGAGCGAGGCGCACAGCGGCTACACGCTGCAGGTGAACACGCCGACGGCCTCGCGCTCGCACCAGCTCGACGTGAAGGCAAGCAAGGTGCAGCTGGTGCGCAACGACAACAGCCTGCGCCTGATCGGCCTGCTCACCAATCAGTCGACCACCGAGACCACCGGCTCGCAGATCACGACGGTGCTCTATGGCGAGGACGGCCGCATCATCGGCACCGGCACCGGCTACGCCAAGGCCAATCGCCTGGCGCCGCAGGCCACGACCACGTTCGAGGTGCACTTGAAGCTTTATCGCGAAGGGCGTATCGCCGCGTACGAATATATGGTGCAAAGTGAAAAGTAAGCCCACTCCCGCCCGTCAGGCGCCGGCCCGGCGGCTCGTGATCCTGGTGTCGCTGATCGTGGTGGCGGCGGCCGGCTACGCGGGCTGGCAGCAACTCAAGCCGCAGCCGCCGCGCGGCGCCGCCACGGCCGAGCCGGCCAAACCCGCGGCCCGGGTGGAGCCCAGCCGCATCGTGCGCGTGGAGCCGGCCGAGATCCGCGTGGTCGAGCACGTGCGGCTGACGGCTGCCGAGCTGCTCGACGACAACTTCAAGCTGTTCGACAACAGCCAGCTCGAGATCACGCCGCTGCGCCGGCTCGAGGACGAGATCGGCCGCGCGCGCCTGTACGCCGAGGTGGTGAACAACAGCAGCGACATGATCGTGCTCGCGCCCACGCCGCGCTTCGCGATCTACGACGGCGCCCAGAAGCTCGAACTGCGGCCGAACTGGCCCTTGCCCGAACAGCTGTACCCGGGCCAGCGCGTGCCGCTGGAGCTCGAAGGGCGCAATTTCGCGCGCGTGACCGAGGCCAAGACCGACTGGCTGCCCGCCAGGCAGGCGCCGTTGCCCGGCATCCGCCCCAAGCTCGACATCACCCTGGATCGTACCGAGGCGGGCATCGGCACCGGCACGCTCAACTTCACGACGCGCTACCAGTACAAGTACGTCACGGTGGAGGGCCGCGTGACCAACACCAGCGAGGAGACGGTCGAGCAGGTGCGGCTCTACTTCACGCTCTACGACGGCAAGAACCAGGTGACGGGCGCGCGCTCGGAGCGCTTGCGCGTGCAGAAGCTCAAGCCAGGCGAGAGCGCCCCCTACAAGTACGACGTGAAGCAGTACGGCGCCAACTTCAACCGCGTGGCCGTGAGCTACGACGTGCCCGAACGCTGAGCGGCGCAGGGCAGGGCAACATGAAAAAAGCCGGGATGGTGATGTACCATCCCGGCTTTTTCATGCGGCGTCGCGACCGCTCAGGCGTAGTTGACCACGCTGCGGATCGACTTGCCTTCGTGCATCAGGTCGAACGCGCTGTTGATGTCGTCCAGGCCCATCGTGTGGGTGACGAACGGCGCCAGCTCGATCTTGCCCGCCATGGCGTCTTCGACCATGCCCGGCAGCTGGCTGCGGCCCTTCACGCCGCCGAAGGCGGTGCCGAGCCAGCGGCGGCCGGTCACCAGCTGGAACGGGCGGGTGGAGATCTCCTGGCCCGCGCCAGCCACGCCGATGATGACCGACTGGCCCCAGCCGCGGTGGGCCGATTCCAGTGCCGCGCGCATCACATTGACGTTGCCGATGCATTCGAACGAGTGGTCCACGCCCCAGCCGGTCATCTCGACGATCACCTGCTGGATCGGCTTGTCGTAGTCCTTGGGGTTGAGGCAGTCGGTGGCGCCGAACACCTTGGCCAGGCCGAACTTGTCGGGGTTGGTATCGATCGCGATGATGCGGCCGGCCTTGGCCTGGCGCGCACCCTGCAGCACGGCCAGGCCGATGCCGCCCAGGCCGAACACGGCGACCGAATCGCCTTCCTGCACCTTGGCCGTGTTGTGCACGGCGCCGATGCCGGTGGTCACGCCGCAGCCCAGCAGGCACACGTGTTCCGGATTCGCATCGGGATTGATCTTGGCCAGCGAGACCTCGGCCACGACGGTGTATTCGCTGAAGGTCGAGCAGCCCATGTAGTGATAGATGGGCTGGCCGTTGTAGGAGAAGCGGGTGGTGCCATCGGGCATCACGCCCTTGCCCTGGGTGGCGCGCACCGCCACGCACAGGTTGGTCTTGCCCGACTTGCAGAACAGGCACTCGCCGCACTCGGCGGTGTAGAGCGGGATCACGTGGTCGCCCGGACGCACGCTGGTCACGCCTTCGCCCACTTCCACCACGATGCCGGCGCCTTCGTGGCCCAGCACGACCGGGAACAGGCCTTCCGGATCTTCGCCGGACAGCGTGAAGGCGTCGGTGTGGCAGACGCCGGTGTGGGTGATCTTGATCAGCACTTCGCCTTTGCGGGGCGGTTCAACGTCGATCTCGACGATTTGCAGGGGCTGGCCAGCGGCGAAGGCAACGGCGGCGCGAGATTTCATTGGGTGGGCTCCGTAAAGAAGAGGGAACGGGGAATCGTGGGGGATTCGGATGAAAGGGTCATTTCAGGTAGGCGCGCACGAGGCCGAGCAGGTCCTTGACCCGTTCGTCGTGCTGCGCCTGCGAGTCGGCGGGGCTGCCGAGGTCCTCGCGAATGTGGGATTCCAGCACTTCCGACATGAGGCCGTTGATCGCGCCGCGGATGGCCGCGATCTGCTGCAGCACCGGGCCGCAGTCGGTACCGGCCTCGAGCGCCTTTTCGAGCGCGTCGCACTGGCCGCGGATGCGGCGCACGCGCACCAGCACGCGCTTCTTTTCTTCGGGGGAATGGGGCATGAGGCTCGCCGTCCATGTCGGTGGATACTATGGTGGAGTATACCTTAAGCCGCTCAGCGGGCCGCGGCAGGCCCCGTGCCGCACGCTTTCGCCCCGCGGATGGCGGTCGGGAGGGCACGCGGCCACAAGCCCACGGTAGCGCCGCCGGCCCGCGCGGACAAGCCGGGCGGGCACGCAGGGGCGGGGGAGGGGGAACGGCCCGGGCTCAGGCGGCGCCGGTGCGGCCGAGCAGGCGCTGCAACAAGGGGCGGATGGCGCGCAGCTCTTCCAGATGCGCGGCGGAGAGCTCGGCCAGCAGATGCTCGGCCTGACCGGTGAGCACCACGCTCACGCGCCGGCCGTCTTCCGCGTCGGGGAGCCGCTCCGCCAGGCCCTGGCGCTCCAAGCGCGACACCAGTTCGGCGGCGGAGTGCGGTTTGATGTGCAGGCGTTCCGCGATCTGGCCCACGTACAGACTGCCGCCGGCGCCCTTGACCGCCAGCATGGCCTGGTGCTGCTGCGGGGTGAGACCGAGCGCGGTCGCCGCGTCTTCGCTGAACGCGATGAAGTTGCGCAGGGCATAGCGGAAATCCGAGAGCAGGGCGTAGTCGGCGGGGGCCAGCGGCGGGCGGGATGCGGAGCGGTGGGAGCGGGGCATACGGACGAGTGTAGTGTATGTCGCATGACGATATAAATAATCCTGTTGCACAGCACGTATCCATGTCGTCGCATCGAATCTCGGCCGGCGCCAATGCGCGCCGTGCGCCGCGTGGAGGCGCCGGTCCGGTGTGACGCCGCCGGAGCGTCGGCTTTGGCATAATGGGCGCCGCACGCCGTCGAGCCAGACGGCGCCGCTTCCCCGGCGCCTCGCGCGCCACTGGCTGCGGGCGGCCGCGAGGTTGCCGGCGCGGATCTCGACCCGGAGCACGCCATGGCCAACCGGTCATATCTCTACAGTCTCGACAACCAGCCCGCCGAATACGCGGATCGGCCGCGCAGCTGCGCAGGCCTGTCCGAATGGCCGTACGCCGTGCCGTTCAGCTTCCGCCTGCTGGCGTCGGCCGACGCCCGGCTGTCGGCCTCGCTGCTGTCGGACGGCCTGGACGACGAGCCCGTGCCGCTGTACGCCATCAATGCCGATTTCGACGCGGGCTACGCGCGCGTCCAGCGCTTCGTGGCGATCCTGCGCGAGCACATCGCCCAAGAGACGATGCCCGCCGCTGCGCACACCGCTGCGCATGCCGCTGCGCACGCGTCTTTGCACACTGGCGGACTGGTGGCCAGCCTGAAACGCTGGTTCGGCACGGCCGCGCCGGCACAGGCGCCGCAGGCTGCGCGCGGCGCATACGACCTGCTGCCGGGGCTGCTCGACGAAACCCTCGCGTTTCTCGCGCAGCACCGCGACCGGCGCGTGCAGCTCGAAACCATCGAGCTGGAAATCATGTCCGAGAGCGATCCCGATGTCTTGCGGGCCCGCGCCGAGGCCGAGCTGGCGCTGTGCGTGGCGGCGGGGCAGGCGCTCGACGCGCTGCCCGCCGACCTGCGCGACGCCGCGCGCGTGCTCAGGGAGGCCTGCGCCACGCGCACGGCCGGCCCGCTGGAGGCGTTTCACGGCCTGCGCCTGGACGACGACTGCGACAACACCCGCGATCGCAGCACCGAGTATCCGCTCGGGCTGTACTGGACCGACGTGCTGTACTTCGAGCCGAGCCTGCGCGAGGACGCCTCGGGCGCCACCGCGTCCCCCGACGCGCCGCGCGGTTCGCCTGCCTGAGCGACGGGCGGCGTATTGCACTGAACAGTGACCGCCGTGCTGCCAGCGCGTTTCCGCGACCGCGCGCAGCGCAAACGTGACGCGAATTTCACGCAACGCTTGTTATAAACGGGGATTCACCGCCTTTTTTCAGGGTTGACCACGCATGGCAGTAAAACTGTTGAACCACCTGGGCGCGGCCGCCGCGCTCGTGTTGCTGGTGGCGGGCTGCTCGTCCAGTCCCAAGCGCGAGGCCGATGCCGCCGGGCCGACCACCTCGGCCGCGAGCGCCGATATCCAGTGCAAGATCAGTCGCCGCCTGTGCATGCACGAGGGCAGCTACGAAAGCGGCGAACGCGACTACGCGGAGCAGGAAGCGCGGCGGCTCAATCTGGCCGAAGCCGAACGGCTGCGCAAGGCCTTCGGCCGCTGAGCGGCACGATTCCCCGCGCCGTTGCGGTATTCTTGCGGCCCCCCGCCGCGCAGACACGCGCTGCGCGCGCCCGCCTACAGGAGCCCCGATGGACCCGCGCAAGACCCTGCTCGACCAACTCGAAGCGCTGGACGCGCGCGACGAAGACCATCTGCCCATCGTGACGCTCGACGCGTACTTCACGGGCAACGACCAGGAAGAGTCGATCGCGCCCAATCAATGGGGCGAAGGGCGCCCGCCGCTGGCCGCGATTCACGCGCATTTCCAGGCCATCGCGCAACGTCCGGACGTGCTCGGCGTCTATGTGGGACTGCACGGCGACTGGGTCATGGCGCTGGAATGCGAAGACTGGCCGGCCGCCGAAAACATCCATGTGATCTCCAGCGCGCCGCCCGAGGTCGCCGAGCAATGGCTCGACGGCCTGGAGGCCGACGGCATCATCACCGGCTGGCCCTATGGCAAGCACGCCGCCGCGCCCGACACGCCCGAGGGCTACACCGTCTACACCGTCTGCTGGGACTGAGGTCCGGCTGCAGCCGTGGGGCGCTGCCGGACACGCAACGCGCGTATCCGCGTCAAACCACGGCGGGCTGTGCCGCGCGCGGCCGCGGACGCAGCAACAGCCGCGCCAGCACCACGGCCGACAGGCACACCAGGGACGCGTGCAGCGCCAGCATCGGCAGCGGCTTGCCCACCACCAGCGAAAGCAGCTTGAGGCCGGTGAGCGGGGGCAGCAGCCACAACGCCACGATGAGCAGCAGCACGGCAAAGCCGATGGTCAGCGCGCAGATGGCGCTGCCCAGCGCGACCGCCCGGCCCGCGCCCAGGCTGCGCGTGGCGAGCGGCGCCCAGCGGCTCAGGACGGCCGCGACGATGGCGGCGGTGATGAGCGGCACGACGTACAGGTCCACCACCAGCGGCGCCAGGCGCGCGTCGGGCAGCGCCACCTGATTCAGGCCGGCGCTGGCGACGAACAGCTTCCAGAAATAGAAGACCGCCGTGGCCGACGCGACGAACGCGGCCGCTGACGGCGCCCACGCGCTCGGCGGCCCGCCTGCGCCGCGGCGCAGGCACAGCGCCAGCGTGGCGCGCGCCGCAAGCCAGGGCAGCAGCCAGCAGAGCAGCATCTGCTGCACGCTGAGGATCGTCGTCATCCACGCGACGTCCGACATCCACGAGGCCGCGCCGAGCGCGCGCAGCACCGCCATGATCGGGCCGACCGTCCGCTGCCCGGAGGCCCCGGCCAGCACGTCCAACACGACGGCGAGCAGCTGGAACACGAGGAACAGGGGCAGCACGGCGCGCACGCTCAGACGGGGGTGGCCGTGCGCGGCGAGGCGGCGCCGGCTCGTCCACCAGACGATGGCCGCGCCCAGCGCAATGGCGCCGGGCAGGGGCGCCAGCGAGCGCAGCACGTCCGCCGTGCTGAGCAAGGACCAATAGCGCGTGAGATTGAGCGGCCACGCGAGACCGATGACGACGGCGCTGGCGATGGCCAGCGTCCGGGCGAGGGTAGCGGAGCCGTGCGGATCGGAATCGGTCATGGTGCCTGGATGAGATGGCGCGAGCGGGCGCGCGTGTCGACGGAGCCGACGGGTGGGACACGCGCGGTTGCGCGCGCAACTTGCGCATCTTAGCCGCAGCCGGGGCGCTCGTGCGGCCGCGGCGCGCGAGCTCGGTTATGCTCGAAGACCCAGGGCAGGGGCCATGCGCGCCCGCGCCGCACCAGGATACGGAATGACGCAACACCGACTCCAGGCCGACCCGGCCCGCGTTCGTCGCGGGAGCCGCCCGCAGCGCTCACCGCTTGTGCCTCGGCGCATACGGCGCGCGGCGTCGCCATGGGCCGCGTTCGTGGGCGCGGCATTGCTGCTGGCGGGCGCGGCGCAGGTCGCGGCGGAGACGCAGGTCGCGGCAGCAGAGCGCGTGGCAGCCGACGGCGACGACATCGCCCCCGGCTGGACCGCGCACACGTTCGACTTCGGCATCCCCTCGCTCAACTTCCGCGCCGCGGTGCCGGGCCAGGCCAAGGTGGAAACCGTGCCGATGGAGCCGCCCGAGGCCGGCACGCTGGGCCGCGTCAAGATCATCGGCAAGATCGCCGCCCAGCCCGGCGCCGCGCTCCCCATCGAGACCACCATCGTCGGCTACGCACTGCGTTCGCCGGGCGCCGCGCTGCGGATCTGCACCTACGAGGCGCGCGTGGCGGGCTACGCGCCGCGCATCACGCGGGTCGCCCCCGACCAGACCGAGGCGCAGGTCTACGCCATGAAGCCGGCCCAGGGCGAGCCCCGGAGCGCGCTGATCAGCTACTGTTTCGCGCGCGGCCGGGAGGCGCTCGCGATTCACTTCGTGGCCGATCTCGGCGAGGGCCGCTCGCCGGAGGCCGGGCAGGCGCAGCTGCGCGACGTCGACGCCCATGCGGTGGCCTTCATGCGGCCGCTGCGCTTTGCGGATGGCGAGCAGGCCAACTTCGGCGGCGGGCTGCAGGCGGTGCCGCTGCGCCTGGGCGCACGCACCCGCACGATCGCGGTGCCGCCGGGCTGGGAGATCCCCATCAATGATTTCAAGGGCAGCCTGCCGGCCGAACTGCACATGGTGCGGCGCAGCCAGGGCAGGGACGTGGGGCTGATCTGGTTGTGGATGCAACCGATGGACAATGCGCCGGACCTGGAGACCGCCGCACCCCGGATGCTGCAGCAGTATTTCTCGAAGCAGACGCCCGATGCGCGCCCCTTGACCCTGGTATCGAACGCGCCCGACGCCGAGCTGGCGGAGCAGGGCATCGACGCGCGCCGGTTGCGCTTCACCGTGGCCGACAAAGCCGGCGAGAGCGCCGGCGACCTCGAGGCCCGGGTGACCTGGCATGACGGTCTGCTGGTGGTGGTGTCGCTCTGGTCGGCCTGGGCCGACAACGAAAGTCGCAACGACTTCTTCTCGCGCCTGCCCGGCGCCACGACCTACGACCTGCTGCGCCAGGCGGTGACGCCCGCAGCGGCCGGGACGCGTCAATGAGGATCGTGCCGTGACCCAGCGCGTCGACGCCGGCACCGATGCCGGGCCGGTGCCCTTCATCCCGTAAGCGGTGTTCGAGGCCGCCCGCGATCCGGAACACTGGATCGAGGGCTGGCGGCCCTTCTTCGAACTCAAGCCCGAGTTGACGGGCAGGTGGTGGCACGACCGGGCCGCGCGGCCTGTAGTCGCATGAGTCACCGCGGGCTCTCGCCTTGCCGCCGATAGTTAGATAGTCAAAGCAAAGACCCTAAGGTTCTCGCACGGTGACGGCTACCGAGAGCTCGCCAGAACAGGCGCTTATCGGATTCTGTGTCTAGCCACCGAGTCTGTCGCTCAAAGTGAGAGTGCGGCGCTGGGTGCCACAGGCTAAAGCGTCTTCGAAAATCCTGGATCTCTAACGCAGATCTGACGTGCGCACGTCCGGAAAATTCGAAAGTCAGCCTCGTTCGCATTGACCGCATTTTCCTCGAAACGTAGATTCAATTCGCAGCGTGAATTTTCATCGATCAATTCGTGGAAAAGGAAAACTCTCGCTTTTGATTCTCTCACCCACCTACGGAGGTCGCCATGCGCTTCACTGCCAACAATTGAACCATCAATGCAACCTGGAGGTGCGTTCTTGTTAAACAGACGCATCCTCCTTTTTCTCCGATTGTTTGAAGCCCTTGTTCGAGAGAGTGTCATGCTCATGCCCAAAAAATTCGTAGCCGCAGGGGACGTATTCATCGGATTTTCGGGTGACCAGTGCATTGTCGGGCTTGGAGGACGACAAACTGTCTTCCCAACACTGAAGGACTGCGAGCCGATTCTTCAGGCAATCAGTTTCTGGAAAAAACCGCAGCACATTGCCGCTGTCCTGCAGCATTTGGCACAGCAGGGGCACTCGGAGAGTTCGGCATTGAAAGCAATCAATTTTCTCGTCGAAAAACATCACGTCGTCTATTACGACGACGCCGAGAGCGCGTCACTCGAACGATATAACAGGCATCTGCTCTATTACGGCGGTTGGTCATACGATCCTGCGGACGTCCAACAGAACCTAGCGCAGAGTCATGTCGTGATTCTTGGCTGCGGGGGCATAGGGAATCATCTCGCAGTGAACTTGGCAACTGCCGGCATTGGGCACCTCACGTTGGTCGACGACGACGTAATCGAATTATCCAATCTGACCCGCCAGCATATGTTTTGCGAAAGCGACTTGGGCGAACCGAAGGTCGACGTGCTCGCGCGCGAGCTAGAAAAAAGAAATAGCGAGGTGTCAGTCGATCGGATCGCGCTGGCAATCAGTGGAACTGAATCGCTTGAGTTGCTTCCTCGAGCCGATGTCATCGCTTTATCCGCCGACACCCCTGAAAGCATTGCGATTTGGGTCAACGATTATGCAATCAGGGGAAAATTTCCGTACTTGGTCATTGGATACGTTGGCGATATTGCCGTATTCGGTCCCTTCTACATCCCGAACCGGACGGGTTGCTACTGTTGCAACGCTAACCTGACGCAGGACCTGAGCCTGACCGACACGCTCTCGAAGGCCTACTGTGGGTCGATCAATCAGAACTCAAAGCCCCCGTCCTTCGTTGCGGTTAACGCCATTGCAGCAGCAATGGCGACCAACGACATTCTGCGATATCTGGGCGGTTACGCTGAGCCGTTATCTGCCAACAAGCGAATCGGCATTCACACCCGCAGTCTCCAAATCGAGGTGCAGGACTGCAACAAGAGTGGAAGCTGCCAAGCATGTGCGCAAACTTGAGTGGTAGCCGAGGAACAATGGCCTACGGCCTCACTACAAACTCCATCAGGATGATGGTCGGCGCAACTTCTAGCATCTACCTCATGTCGAAGGGCTTGAGCATCGGCGATCTCGCAATCATTAAGTCGACTCAGGCGCTCGTCATCCTCGTCGCCGACGTCCCGTTTGGCTACTTCGCCGATAGGTACAGCCGCAAGGCTGCCGTCCTGCTCAGCACGGTGTTCACGATAATCTGGCTCGCTATGACTGCGGCGGGAGATGCTTTCCTCACGTTTCTGATTGCGGAGGTCTTCAACGCGCTGTCCATGGCCTTGTTCAGCGGTGCGTTTACGTCACTGCTGCTGGCAACCCACGAGAAAGAGCAGAACAACAAAAACTACGAAAATGTCATCGGCGTGTTCTACCGCTGGCAGTTCCTGCTGATGGGCATCGCCGCATTCGCAGGTTCGTCCCTATTTTCCGCAACCCACTCGACCGTCTGGTGGTGGGCTGCCGGTCTCATAGTCGTGGCCATGCTGGGACTTGGCGGACTGCTTAGCGATGACCGGATCGATGCTGGCGCCCCTGTCACCGGCGTTCATCGATTCTCCGGCCTCGGCGCAGCCCTGAAGCGTGTACTGTTCTCTTCCGGCTCGGCCTTGCTGTTTTGGAGTACCGCGACGACCGCGCTGCTGTTTCAGGTGATCATCCAATTTTGGCAGCCCATCCTGTTTGGCGGGGAAGCATTTGATCGGTCTGGGTACGTCTACGGCTTCGTATTCCTGTGCATTCTGCTGGCGCAATCCGCGGCCGCTCACGTCGCGACAAAGCTCGCGGCATCCAGAACGCAGATGGTGATGATCTCACTGGGAATGCCGCTTTGCTTCTTCCTGATTCCGCACTCGGCCGGTCCATTCAGGCTGGTTCTATCGACCGGCTTCCTTTGCCTGGCATTCTTCTTCATCAAGCTCGCCCACATCCACCTATACGCGAGCTTCCAGCGGACCCAGTCAGAAGCCCTGTTTGCCACCGCGGAGTCATTGAACTCATCCGTGACTCGGCTGCTGCTCCTGGTCTGGCTGCCGTTCATCGGCCGGGCAGGGGACATTGCTGGAGCAGCCCGGATCCCGACGTTATTGGGCTTCCTGGCCCTCGTCCCCGTATTGCTTTCCGCGCTCCATTGCATGCACGATCGATGCCGGGCGCGGCACGAGTCCTGACTGCGTTCGCACAGCGCCAAACGACTGGGCGGCGCGCAGGCGACGCGCCCATGGCTCGCTGAACACTGATGCGGCTGCGGGTCGCCCAGCGCAGAAGCTTGCCCGGTTGAGCGGGACCAAGACGCGTCCGCGCAACAGCCGATCACGCCGGGCTCGAAGTTGCGAACGGTTATTGGTATCATTTGCGCCGTGTTCGCCGCCGGCCCGGCCTCCGGGCAGGCGGCTTTTCTGTGTGTCACCGCGCCGCACGTCGGGCGCTCGATAGCATGTCCAACCCCCTCCAGCCGTTGCAGCTCCTGTGCGAAAACCACTACGAATGGCTCTGCCAGTGGTGGCGGCATCAGCTCGGGCAGGGCGACGAGGCCGCGGATTTCGCGCACGACACCTTTCTGCGGGTGCTGCGCAACCCCGAAGCGGTACGCACGCTGCGCCAGCCGCGCGCCTATCTGACGACGATCGCGCGCGGGCTGCTCAACGACCATTGGCGCCGCCGCTCGCTCGAGCGCGCCTGGATGCAGGCCGTGGCGGCCATGCCGCCCGAACTGGAGGCGTCGCCCGAGATGCTGCTGGCCGTGCAGCAGGCCCTGCAGCAGCTCGATCGCATGCTCGGCAACCTGGCGCCCCAGGCGCGCGAGGTGTTCGTGCTGTCCCAGCTCGAAGGCCTCACCTATCTGGAGATCGCCACCCGGACCGGGCTGAGCGACCGCACGGTCAAGCGCTACATGGCCCAGGGGTTCGAGATCTGCCTCACGATGATGGAGCACTGAAGCCGTGAGCGCCGCCGATCAGAGGCCGCTGGACGCGGCCGTCATACGCGAGGCGGCCCGCTGGCTCGTGCGCCTGCACTCCGGCGAGGCCGGCCCCGACGACCATGCCGCCTTCCAGCGCTGGCGCGAGGGCAGCCCGGAACGCGAGCGCGCCTGGCAGCGCGCCCAACGCCTGAATCAGCATTTCGATGCCGTGCCCGCCGCGCTCGGCGTGCCGCTGCTCACGCGGAGCGCGCGCGTGAGCCGGCGCACGGTGCTGCGCACGCTGGCCGCGTTCGGGCTCACCGTGCCGGCCGCGGCCTGGGTCGCGCACCGTGTGAACGGCGCGGCCGAAGGCGGCTATCGCACCGCGGTGGGCGACCGCCGCGAAGTACGGCTGGCCGATGGCAGCCAGGTCCATCTCAACACCGATACCGCGATGCAGGTGCAGTATTCAGAGCAGACGCGGCGGGTGCAGCTGCGCGCGGGCGAGGTGTACGTGCGCACGGCGCCCGACGCGGCCGCCCGGGCGCGGCCCTTCATCGTGGAGACGCCGCAGGGCTTTCTGCGAGCGCTCGGCACACGCTTCGTGGTGCGGCAATGGGACGCGGGCGAGCCCAGCACCGAGCTGACGGTGCTCGAGCATCGGGTCGCGGTAACACTGCGGGACGGCCCCGGCACGCGCATCGTGGGCGCCGGCGAGTCGCTGCGTTTCACGGCGCGCGCGTTCCAGCGCGATCCCGACGCCACCGCGATCCGCCCGGCCGCCGAACCCGGCTGGACGCGCGGGGTGATCGAGGCCAGCGACATGCGGCTGGACGCGCTGCTGGCGGAGGTTACGCGCTATCGCGACGGGTTCGTGCGCTGCGACCCGGCGGTTGCGGCGCGGCGCGTCTCCGGCGTGTTCCGCCTCGACGATACCGACGCGCTGCTGGCCATCGTGGCCACTACGCTCGACCTGCGCGTGGTGGCGCGCACTCGTTACTGGGTCACGCTCGCACCCTGAACCGAGTCGCCTGCGGCGCGCCCGCAGTTTCATAGCGTTACACCTGCGCGTGTCCCTTTTGCCTGCGCTCATCCGGCATACGGCGCATTGATGAACAGAAAGGGATGTGACCCGTGGCACTTCGAGACTACCCCCAGCCGCGCAACGCGCAGCGCCTCCTGCGGCTGGCCGGCCTGACCCTGGGCCTGGCCGCGGCGTTCGCGGCGGCGCCCCAGGCGCGCGCGCAAACGGCGGAGCCCGTCGCCGTCCACGACTATCGCATCCCGGCCGGCCCGCTCGACCAGGCGCTGAGCGCGTTCGCCAAGGCGGGCGGCATCACGGTCTCGTTCCGGCCAGAAGACACCCGCCGGTTGAGCACGGCCGGCCTGGAAGGTCGGTATGGCGCGGACGAGGGCCTCGAGAAACTGCTGGCCGGCACCGGCCTGGTGGCCGTGCCGCAGGGCGGGCAGGGCTACGTGGTGCGCGCGCCCGGCGCCGCCGCGGCCGCGACCACGGCCTCGAATGGCGCGGCGAGCGGCGCCAACACGCTGGAGTCGATCCAGGTGAGCGGCGACTGGCTCGGCACGGGCCTGGAAAACAGCGTGCAGACCTTCGGCGGCGCCCGCACGCTGCTCAAGCGCGAAGACATCCAGAACAGCGGCGCCACCAGCGTGGCGGATGCGCTGCGCCGCGTGCCGGGCGTGCAAATCAGTGGCAGCACCAGCGCCAGCGGCAGCTCGGTGGGCCTGCACGTGGGCATCCGCGGCCTCAACCCGCGCAACTCCTTTCGCACCACCATGCTGCTCGACGGCATTCCGATGGCCATGGCGCCTTATGGCCAGCCCAACCTCGTGATGTCGCCCACGAGCCTGGGCAACATCGAGGCCATCGACGTGGTGCGCGGCGGCGGCGCGGTGCGCTACGGCCCGCAGAACGTCGGCGGCGTGATCAACTTCAAGACCCGCGCGATCCCGACCACCAGCGACATCACGGCAGACGCCTCGGCGCGCTACAACGTGTTCGGCCACGGCGGCACCAACACCCAGTACACCGGTTTCCTGGGCACGCAGTTCGACAACGGCCTGGGCGTGGCGCTGATGTACTCGGGGATGAACGGCGAGCAATGGCGCGACGCAAGCCACGACCGCTACAACGATGTCGCCCTGAAATGGCGTTATGAGCTCACGCCCAGCTCGGAGATCTACGGCAAGTTTGCGCACTACGACGTGAAGTCGATGACGCCGGGCGGCCTGACGGTGGCGCAGTACCGCGACGATCCGTTCCAGAACACGCACACGACCGATTACTGGAAGGGGCAGCGCGACCAGGTCGATGTCGGCTACCTGAATTCGATCTCGGAAACCCAGGAATTCGAGGCGCGCGTCTATCACTACGACAGCTCGCGCCAGAGCTCGCTCATCAACGCCGCGGCCAATCGCAACGATTTCCAGCCGCGCAACAACCAGGTGCTGGGCATCGAGCCGCGCTATACGCAGCGCCTGGAATGGGGCCCGACGACGCATGACGTGACGGTGGGCTATCGCTATATCAAGGAAACCGGCCAGGACCGGCGCTACGCCGTGTCGCTCGCGACCGGCCTGCGCACGGGCGCGGCCCAGGTGTTCGACAACGAAACCGAGGCGCAGTCGATCTATCTCGACGACCGCATCGCGTTCGGCCGCTGGCGCGTGACGCCGGGCGTGCGCTACGAACACATTCGCAGCAACCGCCAGCCCAGCGGCACCGGCAACGACACCCCGTTCGACGTGCGCAACAGCCGCGGCCTGCCGTCGCTGAACGTGGCGTATCTGGTGGACGACGCGCTCACGCTCTATACCAACTACAGCACCTCGTTCGGCGCGGTGCAGTACACGCAGCTGAACTCGATGTCGGCCACCAATCCGCTGAGCCCCGAGGTGGCCAAGACGCTGGAAGCCGGCATGCGCTACTCCGGTGAGCAGACGCACACCGAATTCACGGTCTTCAACCTGCGCTTCGACAACCAGATCCTGTCGATCCCCGGCACCAATCCGGCGGTGTTCCGCAACCTCGGCGCCACCACGCACAACGGCGTGGAATTCGCGATCGACTACGACTTCGACAAGGCGGGCCCGCTGGCCGGCCTGAATCTCTACGCCAACTACACCTACGTGCGGGCGATCCAGAAGTCGGGCGAGTTCGAAGGCAACGACGTGCCGTTCTATTCGCGCCAGACCGGCACGCTGGGCGGGCGCTACACCCGCGACCACTGGACCTTCAACCTCTACACCACGGCGCAGAGCGGCCAGTATTCCGACACGGCGAATACCGAGCGCGAAACGGCCGACGCCAGCAATGGCCGGGTGCCGGGCTTCAGCGTGTGGAACACGCAACTGAGCTACAAGCTGCCGCAGTGGAAGGGCAGCGAGGTGGCGGTGGGCGTGAACAACCTGTTCGATCGCCGCTACTACACCCGCAACGTCGACACCAACGGCGGCCGCATGGTTGGGGCGCCGCGCATGGTCTACGTGCAGGCGCGCCTGGCCTACTGATGGCGCGGCGCGTCTGGCTCGCCGGCCATCGCTGGCTCGCGCTGGGCCTGGGCGGGATTCTGATCCTGTCGGGGCTGACCGGGGCGCTGCTGGTGGTGGCGCGTCCGCTCGATCGGGCGCTGCATCCGGCGCTGTTCGTGGCCGAGGGCGATCCCGCGGCCCGGCCGCAGGCGTGGGAATCGCTGCGCCGCACGCTGGCGGCAGAGTTCGGGCCGCGTGCGTCCTTCACGTTCGGACCGCCGCGCGCGGCAGGCGAGACGCTGCAGGTGCGGGTGAGGGCGGGGCAGTGGCGCGGCACGCTGTACCTGGATCCGGCCAGCGGCCGGGAGCAGGGCAGGCGCGGCGAGCAGGAAGGCGTCGTCGCCATCGTCCATACGCTGCACAGCGCGCTGATGCTCGGCCAGACCGGCAAGGCCATCCTCGCGGTGACGGCGCTGGCCTATCTGGTGCTGATGATCTCGGGTCTCGTCGTCTGGTGGCCACGCAAATGGCCGCCGTCGCTGCGGATCGCCTTCGACAAGGGCGTGCTGCGCGCCTTGTTCGACCTGCATCGCAACGGCGGCGCGGTGCTGGCGTTGTTGCTGGCGGTGAGCATTGCCACCGGGGCCTACCTGGCCTGGCGGCCGATAGGCAACTGGATCACGCTGGCCGCGGGCGAGCAGCGCGTGCTGGCGCCGAGGCTGCCGGCCGCGCCGGAACGGCTGGCCACGCCGAAACCCTCGGCCGCGACGGGCGGCGGGCCTGCGTCCGCCTCGCTGGACGCCATGGCGGCGGCCGCGCTGGCGGCGTTTCCCGAAGGCCGGATCGGTTTCATCCTCTACACGCCCAATCTCGACCGGCCCATGGCGATCCGCCTGCGCGTGCCCGACGACCCCCATCCCAACGGCCGTTCCACCGTCTGGCTCGACCCGCGCGACGGCCGCGTGCTCGCCGCGCAGCGCTGGGATGCGCTCGATGCCGGCACCCGGATCAACTCGGTGGTCTATCCCTTGCACACCGGCGAGCTGTTCGGCGCGCCCGGCGAAGCCATCGTGGCCCTGGCAGGGCTGGCATTGGGTGGCGTGGGCATCAGCGGCATCTGGCTGTGGTGGCGCAGGCGGGCGGTGAAACAGCGCGCGGTGCGTACAGCGGCGGGCCGGCCCGGCGCCGCGACGCCACCGTAGTGGCGACGCCGCGCCCGACGAGGCCGCCGAATCGAAACGGCGTCAGTCCTTCGCGTAGCGGAACTCAGGCAGGGCGCGCAGGCTGTCCTTGGTCGCACCGTCCATCCGCAGCCGCTTGTCGGCCACCTGCAGATCCTTGAAGGGCACCGCGACGAGCCGGGTGCCGATGCCGAGGAAGCCGCCTACGGACAAAATGGCATACGGCTCCTGCGCCGGGCTCACGATCACGTCGTCGACCGTCCCGATCTGGTCCTTGTCGCCGTTCATCACCTCGGCGCCGATCAACTTGGAGGCGCGGTAGCCCGTGGCCAGCTCGACCACGTCAACGCGCTTGGCGGTGATGGACTGCGGCGCGCCTTGCGCCATCGCCGCGCCACCCGGCACGGCGAACGCCACGACGAGGGCAAGCGCGCAGCGGCGCACGGCATTCCGGGAAACGCTGGAGGTTATTTGCATGATGATCTCCCTGGGCAGGGTCAAGGCACGCGATAGCAGCCAAAGGCTGACCAATGCCGCGCAACGATCGAGGCAGCACCCCGAATCGCACGCCGGCAAAACTGCCCAGAGCAAGCGCCGGACCCGAACCGTAAGGACGACGGCATGACCAGGCAGACCAGGGCGCATTGAAGTACCAGCCGGACAGCAGACGGAGCAGGCCGAATCCCCAATCCATCCCTCCGCAACGTCCAACCTCTACTTTACATAATATACATTATGCGCATTTCGTCCCTGGGAGCAGAAGACGATCTCGACCCATCCCACCAAGCTTCTTACCCCTCGTACCTCGCAATCCAAAACAAAGGTGTCAGACTACATTTTTCGCGCCGCCGGCCGCCCAAACAAAGGTGTCAGACTGCATTTATCTGCGCAGGCGCGAACCCAACAATGGAGTCAGACTGCATTTTCCGATGCGCCGTCAGTCGCGTACTCCATGATCTGCGCAGTTGCTCCTCCTGATCGCGCTGCGTCAATGCCTGCCGGCAAGCGGTGCTGATCCTGCTCACCACGCATCACACCGCAATCCTTCGGCGTATCGCGCAATCGCGGCAACGCCACGGCCGCATTCCGCAGCCGCATCTCGCTGCAACGCCCACGACGTCTCCAAGAGCCATTCCCGGCTCCCGCCAATCGCGAGTCCAACGGCTCGACACGCAAAACAATGGAGTCAGACTGCATTTACAGCCCGCCGGCAGTCCCAAAAATTGCAGTCTGACACCTTTCCTCGGCCCCTGGCCTGCACCGGAAAATGCAGTCTGACACCTTTGTCTTTGTTTGGAATGCGCCCGCACGGACAAATGCAGTCTGACACCTTTGTTTGGTTCGGGGCTATGCAGATAAATGCAGTCTGACACCTTTGTTTTGGGTGGGACGGTGCGAGCTGCCGGGGGTGGGTTTGATGCACGTCAAGTGGGACGGGATGCGCGCGCGATTGAATCGTGTGGGGCGCTATATGTGGTGATAGATTGGCTCTCACCAACTACATATGGTGCCCACGATGAATCTGAAGCATATTCGCAAGCGTGACGGTCGCAACGTGGCGTTCGAGCCTGAGAAGATCGTCACTGCCCTGGCGGCGGCCGGGGCGGCTACGGGGGAATTCGAACTCGCGACCGCGCGGCGCGTGGCGCTGGACGTGGTCGAGGTGGTGGCGCAGACCCCGTTACCCGACGTGGAAGCGATCCAGAATGCCGCTGAAGAAGCCCTGGTGCGCGCGGGCTACTGGCGCACGGCGCGGGCCTACATCGTCTATCGCGAACAGCACGCCCGCCTGCGAGACATGAAGCACGCCATGGTCGACGTGGAGAGCGCCATGGAGGAATACCTGGACCAGCGCGACTGGCGCGTGAACGCCAACGCCAACCAGGGCTACAGCCTCGGCGGCCTGATCCTCAACGTCGCGGGCAAGGTCACGGCCAACTATTGGCTATCCAACGTCTTCGCACCCGAAGCCGGCCAGGCCCACCGCGATGGCGACCTGCACATCCATGATCTCGACATGCTGAGCGGCTACTGCGCCGGCTGGTCGCTGCGCCAGCTGCTGGTGGAAGGCTTCAACGGCATTCCCGGCAAGGTCGAGGCGACGCCGGCACGCCACATGTCGGCGGCGATCGGCCAGATCGTGAATTTCCTCGGCACGCTGCAGAACGAATGGGCCGGCGCGCAGGCGTTCAGCTCGTTCGACACCTACATGGCGCCCTTCATCCGCCGCGACGGCATGCGCTATGAAGCGGTGCGTCAGTGCATGCAGGAGCTGATCTACAACCTCAACGTGCCGAGCCGCTGGGGCACGCAGACGCCCTTCACCAATCTCACGTTCGACTGGACCTGCCCGGCCGACCTGCGCGAGCAGATCCCCTATGTCGGCGGCGAGGAAATGCCGTTCTGCTACGGCGACCTGCAGGCCGAGATGGACATGATCAACCGCGCCTACATCGAGGTCATGATGCAGGGCGACGCCAAAGGTCGCGCGTTCACCTTCCCTATCCCCACCTACAACATCACGCCCGACTTCGATTGGGACCACCCCAACACCGCCCTGCTGTTCGAGATGACGGCCCGCTACGGCCTGCCCTACTTTCAGAACTTCCTGAACTCCGACCTCGAGCCGCACATGGTGCGCTCGATGTGCTGCCGCCTGCAGCTCGACCTGCGCGAGTTGCTCAAGCGCGGCAACGGCCTGTTCGGCTCGGCGGAACAGACCGGCTCGGTGGGCGTGGTCACGGTCAACTGCGCGCGGCTCGGTTTTCTGCACGCGGGCGACGAGGCCGGCCTGTTGCGCCGCCTCGATCGGCTGCTCGCGCTCGGCCGCGACGTGCTGGAGACCAAGCGCAAGGTGGTGCAGCGCTACATCGACCAGGGCCTGTATCCCTACACGCGCCGCTATCTGGGCACCCTGCGCAACCACTTCAGCACGCTCGGCGCGAACGGCATCAACGAGATGGTGCGCAACTTCAGCGGCGACGCCCACGACCTCACCACGCCCGAAGGCCTGGCGCTGGCCGAGCGGCTGCTCGACCACGTGCGCGCCCGCATGACCGAGTTCCAGGAGGCCACCGGCCATCTCTACAACCTCGAGGCCACGCCGGCCGAGGGCACCACCTACCGTTTCGCGCGAGAGGACCGCAAGCGCTATCCCGCGATCCTGCAGGCGGGCACCGCGGCGCAGCCGTACTACACCAACTCCAGCCAACTGCCGGTCGGCCACACCGACGATCCGTTCGAGGCGCTGGCGCTGCAGGAAACGCTGCAAGGCAAGTACACGGGCGGCACCGTCCTTCACCTCTACATGAACGAGGCGGTCTCGTCGGCCGACGCGTGCAAGGCGCTGGTGCGGCGCGCGCTGACGAACTTCCGCCTGCCGTACATCACCGTCACCCCGACATTCTCGATCTGCCCGGTGCACGGCTATCTCTCCGGCCACCACGAGTTCTGCCCCAAGTGCGACGGGGAGCTGCTGGCCCGGCAAACCGCGTGCTGCGCGGCCGCGTAGCGCGCCACCACGCGCGGGCCGTGCGCCCGCGTTCTTTCAAGGAGCTCCATCCATGAATACCTGCGTCAACACCCCCAAGCCCGCGCTCGACGACAGCCAGCGCGTGCGCTGCGAAGTCTGGACCCGCGTGATGGGCTATCACCGGCCGGTGTCGTCCTTCAACACCGGCAAGCAAGGCGAGTTCAATGAACGCCGCTTCTTCGTCGAACAGCCTCGCTGAGCGCCCGGTGGCGGGGCCGCGGCGTGCGCTGGCTTCGCCGCCCTGCCCGGCCACCCGACCGCTGCCGCGCCACGCGCCCGCGATCGGCGGCTTCACGCCCTTCTCCACGGCAGACTGGCCCGGCACCCTCTCGGCCGTCGTCTTCATCGCCGGGTGCCCCTGGCGCTGCCACTATTGCCACAATCCGGCGCTGCAGACGCGCGGCGCCGACTACGACTGGCGCGACGTCCAACGCTTCCTGGCCACGCGCCGGGGGCTGCTCGACGGCGTCGTGTTCTCCGGCGGCGAACCGCTGTCCGAACCGCGCCTCTACGAGATGGTCGACACGGCGCGCGCGCTGGGTTTTCGCATCGGCCTGCACACGGCCGGCATCTATCCGGCGCGCCTGGCCGCCCTGCTGCCCGCGTTGGACTGGGTCGGCCTGGACATCAAGGCGGACGCCGCCGGCTACGACGCGATCACCGGCCGGCGCAACAGCGCCGGGCCCGCCGTGCAGAGCCTGGCGCACCTGCTTGCGAGCGGCTGCGACGCCGAATGCCGCATCACCTGGCATCCCGATTGGCTCGACGAACCCCGCCTGCTGGCGCTCGCCACCGAGCTGTCCGGCCGGGGCGTGCGCCGCTTTGCCGTACAGAACGCAAGAACCGACGCCACCCGCGCCGCGCCGGCGCGCCTGAGCACGCCCATGCAGCACGCGCTGCGTGCCCTCTTCCCCACCTTCGAATGCCGATGACACATCCCCAGCACGATCAGCCCGGGCCCGTTGCGCCCGCAACCGCTTTCCCGGAGGCGCCCATGAACCGCCCGAACTCCCTGCGTCTGGCCGGCCGCGACCTGCTTCCCATTGTCCAGGGCGGCATGGGCGTGGGCGTGTCGGCCCACCGCCTGGCCGGCGCCGTCGCACGCCAGAACGCCGTCGGCACGATCGCCAGCGTCGATCTGCGCCACCACCATCCCGACCTGCTCGAGCGCACGCTGCGCTGCCGTGACCGCGACCTGATCGACGCCGCCAATCGCGAGGCGCTCGACCGCGAGATCCGCGCCGCGCTCGCGCTGGCCGAGGGCCAGGGCCTGGTCGCCGTGAACGTGATGAAGGCCGTGCGCGACAACGCGGCGCTCGTGCGCCAGGCCTGCGACAGCGGCGCCCACGCCATCGTGATGGGCGCGGGCCTGCCGATGGACCTGCCCGAGCTCACGGCCGACCATCCGAAGGTCGCGCTCATTCCGATCCTGTCGGAAGCGCGCGGCGTGGCCGCCGTGCTGCGCAAGTGGCTCAAGAAAGGCCGCGTGGCCGAGGCGGTGGTGATCGAGCATCCGGGACATGCGGGCGGGCATCTGGGCGCGGCGCGCATCGAAGACCTCCAAGACGCGCGCTTCGATTTCGCACGGGTGCTGGGCGATTGTCTGCAGGTTTTCCGCGACCTGGGCCTGGGCAAGGACGCACCCCGGCTCATCGTGGCGGGCGGCGTGGGCAGTCACGACCAGGTGCGGCACTGGCTCTCGCATGGTGCCGACGCCGTGCAGGTGGGCACCGCATTCGCGGTGACGCAGGAAGGCGACGCGCACGAGAACTTCAAGCGCGTGCTGATCGACGCGGAGCCCGAACAGATGGCCGAGTTCGTCAGCGTGGCGGGCCTGCCGGCGCGCGCCGTGAATACGCCCTGGCTGGCGCGCTATCTCAAACAGGAAGCCGCGCTGCAGGCCGGCACGCGCAATGACCCGCGCCGCTGCAGCCAGCGCATGGATTGCCTCAGCACCTGCGGCCTGCGCGACGGCATCGCCCGGTTCGGCCAGTTCTGCATCGACCTCAAGCTCGCGGCCGCCTTGCGCGGCGACGTCGGCCGGGGCCTGTTCTTTCGCGGCGCGTCGACCTTGCCGTTCGGCAAGGCCATGCGCTCGGTGCGCGAGCTGATCGACCACCTGCTCTACGGCACCCTGCCCGCCGCCTGAGGGCCTGCGGCGTCGGGCGCGCCCAGCGCGGCCAGTTCCTCGGCCAGGCCGGCCTCGAGCTGCCGCGCGGCGCGGCCCATGCCGCGATTGAGGGGCCACACGATGTCCAACGACAGCGTGCGCTCGATCGCCACCGGCACCACGTGCAGGCCGTGGCGCCGCGCGTACAGGCCGCTCAGGCTGTCGAGGATCGCCACGCCCAGCCCGCGCTCGGCGAAGGCGCAGGCCGCCGAATACTGGTTGACCTCGATCACCGGCTCGAACACGAGCTGCGCCGCGTCGAAATGCTGCGCGGTGAGCGCGCCGACCTGGAGGTGGCGGCTGAGCGAGATGTAGGGCACCCGCGCCAGCTCGCCAAGCGACAGCGTAGCGCGCGCCGCCAGCGCATGGTCCGCGCGCATCACCGCGTTGATGCCGAGCCGGCCCAGCGTGCGCTGGCCGACGTTGGGCAGCACGGCGTTGCCGATCACCACGCCGATGTCGATGCGCTCGTCGGCCGCCAACCCCGCCACGCCCAGCGTCATGTCGGTGCGCACCGACACCCGCAGCCCGGGATCCTGCGCCTGCACGCGCGCGATGGCGCCGGGCAGGATGCTGGCGCCCACGGCGGCCACCGCGCCCACCTGCAGCCGCAGCCGGCCGCTGCCGCGCATGCTGGCCGCCATGCGCTCCGCGTTGTCCATCGCGGCCAGCGCGGTCACGATCTCGGGCAACAGCATGCGCGCCTCGGCGGTCAGCGCGAGCCGGCGCTTCTCGCGGGTGAACAGCGCGAAGCCGAGCTTGTTTTCGAGGGCTTTGAGCATGGCGCTGGCGGCCGGTTGCGACATCCGCGTCGCCGCCGCGGCCAGCGTCACCGAGCCCGTGCGGGCCACGGCCTCGAACAGCGACATCTCCCGTTGATTCATGCCGGCTTCCCGTGACACGTCATATCGCTTCCCATATGAAACAACGCAATTTATATATTTGATCATATCAATGGATCCGTCCGACACTTGCCGCACATAACGATGCACGCCAGCGCCGGGCCCGCCCGCAGCGCCTGGCGGCGCTCACTTCAGTGAGGAGACCATGTCGCAACGCAAGCTGCTTTCCCTGTTGTGCGCCGCCGGCCTGACGGCCGCCCTGGCCGCGCCGGCCCACGCCGAACCGGAGGCGCCGGGTGGCGCGATCCGCGTCGTGGTTGGCGCCCCGCCGGGCGGCGCGCCCGACACCGTGGCGCGCATCGTGGCGCAACACATGAAGGTGGACGGCCGCGCGGTCATGATCGAAAACAAGAACGGCGCGGCCTCGGTGATCGCGGCGCAGTACGTGGCGCGCGCACGGCCCGATGGCGCCACGCTGCTGCTCGCGAGCCAGACCGCCATCGCCGTGGCGCCCACGCTGCAGAACGTGACCAGCTTCGATCCGCTCAAGGACTTCACCGGCGTGGCGCTGATCGGCAGCGCGCCGCAGGTGCTCCTGGCCGGCCCGCTGCTCAAGGCGAATTCGGTGCCCGAGCTGATCGCCCAGGCCAAGGCCAAGCCCAACGAGATCGACTTTTGCTCGGGCGGCATCGGCACCTCGCCCTACATGACCGCCGTGTTGTTCGCGCAGACCGCCGGCATCGAGTTGCACAGCATTCCGTTCGCCGGCGAACAGGCCTGCATCACGGAGATGCTGGCCGAGCGCCTGCCGTTCATGTTCGCCAACGCCTCCACCGCCCTGCCCTACATCCAGGACAAGCGACTGCGCGCCCTGGCCGTGACCAGCACGCAGCGCGCCGCCTTCGCGCCCCAGCTGCCCACCGTGTCGGAGGCCGGGTTGAAGGACTTCGAGGTATCGACCTGGCTCGGCCTGATCGCCCCGGCGGGCACGCCGCCCGCCATGGTCGAGAAGATCAACGCCGAGGTGCGGCGCGTGCTCGAGCTGCCCGACGTCCGCGAGAAGCTGGTGGCCCAGGGCTATGCGCTGTCGGACTTCAGCCCCGCGGCGTTCACCCGCTATTACCAGGCCGACCGCGAAAAGTGGATTGCCGTGATCGACAAGGCCGGCCTGAAGAACGCACGCTGAGCGGCGCCGGGGCGCTGACCGCGCCCCGGCATGCCGACCCCGACGACCCCGGGCCGCGCGCGGCCCGCTGACGAGACGCTTCCCCCATGAGCAGCAACCCGACCCTCGACGCCAAGGCCCGCACCGTTCTTGGCGTCACGCACAGCCCGGTGAACGCGCACGTCCCGCCCGGCGCCTGCGACTGCCACGTGCACATCTTCGGCCCCTTCGACAAGTATCCCCTGGCCGCCGACCGCGTGTTCACGCCCGGCCTGTCCACCACCGACGAGCTGCTCGCGCTGCACCGCGCCCTGGGCATCGAGCGCGCGGTGGTCGTGCAGGCCAGCCCGCAAGGCACCGACAACCGCTGCATGACGGATGCGCTCGCCACGCTGGATGCGGCCGGCCATGCTTCGCGCGGCGTGGCGGTGCTCGCGCCCGACATCGACACGGCCGGCCTGCGCGCGTTGCACCGGGCCGGGGTGCGCGGGGCCCGCGTCAATCTGCAGTCGTACGGCCAGACCAACCCCGACGTGGCGCGCCAGGCCCTGGCGCGCACCGCCGCACAGGTGGCCGATCTCGGCTGGCACGTGCAGATCTACACCACCCTGCCGGTGGTGGCGGCGCTGGCCGACGCGCTGGCGGCCTGCACCGTCCCGGTCGTCATCGACCATTTCGCGCTAGCCAGCGCGGTGCATGGCGTCGCGCAGCCCGGCTTCCGAGCCCTGCTGGACGTGATCCGCGCGGGCAACGTGTACGTGAAACTGTCGGCGCCCTACCGGCTCACCACCTGGGAGGACGGCCGGCCGCCGAGCGCCGCGCGGGAAGTTGCGCGCGCACTCATCGACACGCGGCTCGACCGCATGCTGTGGGGCACCGACTGGCCGCACAGCGGCGCCTGGCCCGGCCGGCCGCGCGAGCTCGCCACCAGCGAGCCGCTGCACCCGATCGACGACGGCCTGCAGCTCAACGCGTTCTGCGGTTGGGTGGACGCGCGCGAGCGGCAGGCCATCCTGGTCGACAATGCGGCCCGGCTCTACGATTTCGCGTGAAACGGCTCGCGTGACGGGATCGGCGAGCCGCCCGATCCCCGGGGCGACGCGCGGGCCTCCACCACGCGGCCCGGTATCGCGCCCGCCCGTGCGCGTCAGCCCCCCGGCAAACGCCGTGCACCAAAGCAAAGAGGCCGCTCGAAAGCGGCCTCTTCATCGTGCACGATGCTCGCGCCTCAGCGCGCTGCCTTCTTGAGCGGCGTGACGGCGGCGCCCTCGGCGGCCGTCACCGCCGGCGCACCCGCCGCATGGCGGTTGCGGTAGTCTTCGAGGAACGCCGCCACCCGGCCGATTGCGTCGCGCAGATCGTGTTCGTAGGGCAGGAACACCATGCGGAAGTGATCGGGGGCATGCCAGTTGAAGCCCGTGCCCTGCACCAGCATCACGCGCGTGGCCTCGAGCAGCTGGAGGAAGAACTGGCGGTCGTCCTGGATCGGATAGACCTTGGGATCGAGGCGCGGGAACATGTAGAGCGCGGCCTGCGGCTTGACGCAGGTCACGCCCGGAATCGCGCTGATGAGTTCGTAGGCCAGGTCGCGCTGCTTGCGCAGGCGGCCGCCCTCGCCCACCAGGTCGTTGATGCTCTGGTAGCCGCCCAGCGCCGTCTGGATGGCCCACTGGCCGGGCACGTTGGCGCACAGCTTCATGTTGGCCAGCATGTCCAGGCCTTCGATGTAGTCCTTGGCCGCGCTCTTGTCGCCCGAGACGATCAGCCAGCCGGCGCGATAGCCGCAGGCGCGATAGCTCTTGGACAGCGAGTTGAAGGTCAACGTCAGCACGTCGGTCGAGAGGCTGCCGAGCGCGGTGTGCTTGACGTCGTCGTACAGCACCTTGTCGTAGACCTCGTCGGCCAGGATCACGAGGCCGTGCTCGCGCGCGACCTCGACGATCTCCTTCAACACCGATTCCGGATACAGCACGCCGGTGGGGTTGTTGGGGTTGATCACCACGATGCCCTTGGTGCGCGGCGTGATCTTGCTGCGGATGTCGGCCAGGTCGGGGATCCAGCCGCGGCTCTCGTCGCAGAGATAGTGCACCGGCGTGCCGCCCGACAGGCTGGTGACGGCCGTCCAGAGCGGATAGTCGGGCATCGGCACCAGCAGCTCGTCGCCGTCGTCGAGCAGCGCGTTGGTGGCCATCGCGATCAGCTCGGAGGCGCCGTTGCCGAGGTAGATGTCTTCGAGCGTGACGCCCTTGATGCCCTGCTCCTGCGAGTAGTGCATCACCGCCTTGCGCGCCGCGAAGTTGCCCTTGCTGTCCGAGTAGCCCGCCGAATTCGGCAGGTTGCGGATCATGTCGAGCTGGACCTCTTCGGGAGCATCGAAACCGAACGCCGCCAGATTGCCGATATTCAGCTTGACGATCTTCTGGCCCTCGTCCTCCATCTGCTTGGCCCGATCCATGATCGGTCCGCGGATGTCATACAGGACGTGAGCCAACTTGCTCGATTTGTTGATGGTCTTCATAGACGGCGGCTGGGGTGGCAGCAGAAGGAGTTGGAGGCGAAGAATCGCGGCCGTGAGAGCGGGCGGGGCCGGACGGGACCGGCACTGCCGCGATCCCGGGTGCGACCGCACTGATGACATCATAGCCGAGCGGGCCGATTGCGGCGGCGGGAGCGCCGTGCCACGTCCGCGCGGAGGCCACTCGGTTGCGGCGCGGCCACAACCGCGCGTCATGTGCGGTTCAACCCTCCTCTCGGACCGACGTTCTGCCCGCGCTTCGCCCCGCTTTGCGCCCGGATCGAACGCGAACCGGCGGTTGCAGGGCTTCCGCTTGCCTGGCGGCGCTCTGGGCCACCGGCGCCGTCTGGGTCCGGCTGTGGGGCGCGGTCATGCGCGCCGCGGGCGTGCCGCGCGCCGGACTCGACTAGGCTCGCCCGCGCGCGCCACTCACGCGCGCAATCGCCAGGGCCGTGAGCAGCACCAGCACGGCCAATCCGACGAAGGCGTCGACCAGGCCCACGGCGTGCGCCACGTAGCCCAGCACCGCGGGCCCGGCCAGGACGCCGAGATAGCCCAGGATGCTGGCCGCCGCGATCGCATGCGAGGCCGGCATGATCTTCTGCTGACCGGCCAGCGAGAACAGCACCGGCACGACGTTGCCGCAGGCCAGGCCTGCCAGCGCGATGCCCGCGTAGACCAGCGGCAGCGCGCCGCTCAGGGCGGCCGTGGCCAGGCCGGCGGCGGTGCACACGAAGCCCGCCGTGAGCACCGCGCGCGGGCCGAAGCGGGCCACGATGCGGTCGCCGACAAGGCGGATCAGCGTCATCGCGCAGGCGAATACGGCATAGCCGGCGCCGGCCACACCCACGTGCACGCCCTTGGCCTGAGACAGCAGCAACGCGCCCCAGTCGAGCATCGCCCCCTCTGCGAGGAACATCACCATCGCGAGCAGGCCGATCACGAGCACCACGCCGCGCGGCACGACCAGCAGCGGCGCCTTGTCCACCGAGCGCGTGGCCAGGAAGCCGGGCGCGGCCACGATCAGGCAGAGCGCGATGATCACGCCGGCGCCCAGGGCGGCGGCGGCCGCCGAGGCGCCGGCCGCGATGGCGCCCGTCATGGCGGCCGCGCCGATCAGCCCGCCGATGCTGTAGAGCCCGTGGAATCCCGACATCAGGGGCTGGCGGGCGCGGTGCTGCACTTCGGTGCCGTGGATGTTGGCCGCCACGTCGATGGCGCCGATGGCCGCGCCGAACAGCATCAGGCAGACGCCCAGCGCCAGCGGCGTGTCGACCCAGGCCAGGGCCGGCAAGGCCAGCGTGAGCATCGCGCCCGCGGCAAGAATCAGCGCCTTGCAACCGAGCCGGCTGGCCAGCGCGCCCGCCCCCGGCATCCCGATCACGCCGCCCAGACCGAGGCACAGCAGCACCGTGCCGAGCGTGGCCGCGTCCGCCTGCAGGCGCTGCTGCGCAAACGGCACCAGCGGCGCCCACGACGAAAGCGCGAAGCCGGCGATGAAAAACGCCAGCTGCGTGGCCCGCCGGGGCCCCCTCAATGATTGAACCTGCTGCGCGTCGGACGGCCCTGCCTGCCCGCGCGCGGTGTCGACCTGCACCACTGCCACTCCTCGATACCCGATAACGCCAGCCCTCACCTTACCCGCGACGCGCCGGCGGTTCTGTCTACACTAAGCCGAATAATGTCGATAATCCGCCACACCCTCCGAAAAGGTGTCAGACTGCATTTTTGAAAAGGTGTCAGACTGCATTTTCATGAGCCGCCGTTCCGCCGATCCTGCCGCAAATCCTGCCGCCGATCCCCACGCCGACGCCGACCCCGACGTCGCCCCCGCGCCGGTCGTAGGCCGCACCGAGATCTGGCAGCCGACCGAGCAGCCGCCGCACGTGCACCGGCGCCACCAGCTGCTGTGCGCCACCCGCGGCGTGCTGCACGTGATGACGGCGGTCGGAGAATGGGTGCTGCCCAGCACGCGCGCGATCTGGATCAGCGCCGGCACCGAGCACGCCACACGCGTGCGCCGGCCCTGCCACACGCAGGTGCTCTACATCGATCCCGCCGCCTGCGACATGCCGCGCGAGACCTATTGCCTGGTGTTGGGCGTGTCTGCGCTCATGCGCGAGGTGGTGCATGCCTGCGCCGAGGCGCGCTGGGACTACCCGGCCAACAGCCCCGAAGCCCGGCTCGCGGCGGTGCTGATCGACCAGGTGCGCGCGGTGCCGCAGTCGCCCGTGGACCTGCCCTTCCCCAACGATGCGCGCGCGCTGCGCGTGGCGGAGATCCTGCGCCGGGAGCCCGCCAACCGCGAGCCGCTGGCCGCGTTGGCGGCGCGCGCCGGCGCAAGCGCGCGCACGCTGGAACGCCTGTTCCGTGCGCAGGCCGGCATGTCGTTCGGCGCCTGGCGCCAGCGCCAGCGGCTGCTGCTGGCGCTCGAACAACTGGCCTATGGCGAGAGCGTGACGAACGTGGCGCTGGAGGTCGGCTATGAATCGGCCTCCAGCTTCGTGGCCGCGTTCAAGGCCATGTTCGGCACCACACCGGCACGCTACTTCCGTTCTGCATGACGGGCACGTTGGTGGTCGTCCGTCGATCCTTCGTCGACTCCTTGTCGATCCCTGGTCGATTTCCTTCCGACACGATCACCGACGATACGCGCGCCATCAGACGCTCGTCCGCCCCACTTCGACTACGATCCGCACATGCGGCGCTCGGCCGCCCGTCCTCCGGGTCTCCATGGAATCCAACCGCTTCGGCGACATGCTCGCCTTCATCTCGGCCGTCAAGCACGGCAGCTTCACCGCCGCGGCCGCCGCGCTCGGGCTGACGCGTTCGGCCGTCGGCAAGAGCGTCGCGCGGCTGGAAGCGCGGCTCGGCGTGCGGCTCCTGCACCGCACGACGCGCAAGCTCGCGGTGACCGACGAAGGCCTGGTGGTGTTCGAGCGCTGGGTGCAGATCCTCGACGACCTGGACGAGGTCGACGCCACGATGGCGCAGCGCCGCGGCCAGCCCAGCGGCATCCTGCGACTCACCGCGCCGCTGTCGTTCGGCCAGCGCCACATCCTGCCGGTGCTCAACGCCTTCGTGAAAAAGTGGCCCGACCTGCAGGCCGACGTCTGGTTCACCGATCGCTACGTGGACCTGATCGAGGAGGGCATCGATGTGGCCGTTCGCATCGGCGGCGTGAAGGACGACGCGCGCATTCTGTCGCGCACGATCGGCGGCCAGCAGTTCGTGACCTGCGCCTCGCCGCAGTACCTGGCCGACAAGGGCGTGCCGGCCACCCCGGCCGAACTGGCGCAGCATGACCGCATTTTCTTTCTCAGCGGCCAGCGCCCGATGCCGTGGCGCTTTCAGCATGCGGGCGTGCTCGAGATCTGCGACGGTCCGGGCCGCATGAACATCGACAGCTCGGAGGCGCTGCGCGCCGCCGCGCTGTCCGGGTTCGGGCTGATCCACCTGCCCACCTACATCACCGGCAACGACCTGCGCCGCGGCGACCTCGTCGAGGTGCTCGAAGCCTATCGCCCGCCCGCCGACCCGATCCGCCTGATCTACCCGAGCAAGCGCCACCTCTCGCCACGCACCCGCGCGTTCATCGACCTGCTGGTGGCGTGTTGGGAGGACGGCGTGCCGTGGGAGAAGATGAGCTAGCGCCGCCCCACCCATAAAGGTGTCAGACTACAATTTCGGCCGAAAAATGCAGTCTGACACCATTGTTGGAAATTGCAGTCTGACACCTTTGTTTTGGGCGGACTGGAAAATGTAGTCTGACACCTTTGTTCGGGTCGGCCGCGCGCGGACCGGACCCTCTCCTGCCCTGCCCTTATGGTTGCCTCCACCCTCGTCGGCATGCTGTGCGCACATCTGCTGTGCTTCTCGGGCATGTTCCTGCTGATCAGCCGCCGCCTGCCGGGCAACAGGATGGGGATGGACTTCTTTGCCGTGGGCAATCTGTTGCTGGCGCTGGCCTACATCCTCCAACTATTGGAGGGCGGTCCGGCGTGGAGCGCGATGAGCGTGCTCAATCACACGCTGACGCTGGCGGCACCGATCGCCTACTGGCTGGGCGCCATGCGTTTCTTCGGGCGCCCGGTGCGGCTGTGGCTGCCGCTGCTGGCGTTTTCCGTGGCCTACGCGCTCGCGCAATGGCTGGTGCAGGAAACCGCCGGCCCCGCGGCCCGCTACGCGATGCTCGCCGCGATGGCGACCCTGCTGTTCTTCGTGATGGCGCTCACCGTCATCTACGGGGTGCGGACCTTTGCCAAAGACCTGTACGGCGAGATGTTCTTCTTCGCCCTGCTGATCGGCGGCATCTGCGTGTTGAACGCGCTGAAGTTTCTGAAGATCCTGGACGGCGGTCTGGACGCGCTGCAGATGGACAGCCGCTTCCAGATGATCTTCTACATCTATATGTCGACGCTGGCGACCATCCTGCCGCCCGCGATCGTGTGGCTGGTATTGCGGCGCCTCACGGACAGCCTGCGCAACATGGCGGCGCGGGATCCCATGACCGACCTGCTCAACCGCCGCGGCCTGCAGGATGCGCTCAAGCGGTATTTCGACACCCGGCACGCGGCGCCCGCCTGTCTGCTGCTGGTGGACGTGGACCATTTCAAGCTGATCAACGACGGCCACGGCCACCAGGCCGGCGACGAGGTCATCTGCCACATCGCCAATCTGCTGCGCGCCACCGTGCGCCGGGGCGACCTCACGGGCCGCATCGGCGGCGAGGAGTTCGTGGCGGTCGTGCTGGAGACGCAGGGCGCCGAGGCCCTCGCACTGGCCGAGCGGCTGCGCGCCAGCGTCGAACACCAGGCCATCCAGGTCACGGGCGCCGACGCCCCCTTGCGCTGCACGGTGACCATCGGCGTCTCGGCGCCGTTCCGCGGTGCCGATGGCCTGGAGGACGCCCTCAGGCAGGCCGACGCCGCGCTTTACCGGGGCAAGAAGACCGGGCGCAACCGGATCGAGAGCGCCGCCGTCGAGGTCGAGGTCGCGGGCCACAGCGCGGTCATCGCCGCGATGCCCTCCTGAGCCGGCTCGGTCCCGGCCGAAAGGCGTCGCGCACGGCGCGCAAAAGCGGCCGCAACGATCTTTTCGTCCCTGGGCGTCACGGTGTCGTCGTCGTGCACTGCGCTTGCCCATCCTGACCACGGCGTGCCCGTTCCGGCGCGGCTTGAATGCCGGCCTCTCAGGCAGGGTGAACGTCGCCGCGCGCTCGCGGGTTCCGACGACGGCTACCCACCGCGGCTCCGCCGCCGGCCCCCGCTCCCCAGGGCTGATTGGGGAATCTGGTTCCCGAGTGTCGGGCGTGATCGTGGGTTTATCCCCGCGGCGGATTCAATCAGACTGTCACAGTTCCCTGACCGATCCGCATGCCATGGCTGCTTTCTCCCTCGCCGCTCCCCCGCCCATCGACCGTGCCGACCCCGCCGGCTTCGGCCGGCTGTTGCGGCCCGCCGCGCTGACACCGCGCCGGTTCCCGCCGCTCGACACCCCTCCCGCACGCCCGACGCCAGCCCAGGTCGACGGCCTGGCCGGCTCGCTGCCGCCGGATTTTCCGGCGCACGGCTGAGGCGACGTCATGCCAACCCTCCTGAGCCCGTTCGAACTCGGCGGCCTGGCGTTGCCCAATCGCGTGGTGATGGCGCCCATGACGCGCGCCCGCTCGCCGGACACGTTGCCGGCGCAGAGCATGGCGCGGTACTACGCGCAACGCGCCAGCGCCGGGCTCATCGTCACCGAGAGCACCCAGGTGTCGGCGCAGGGCCGCGGCCAGCGCGATACGCCGGGCATCCATACCGCCGCACAGATCGCCGGATGGCGCACGGTCACTGACGCGGTGCATCGGGCCGGCGGCCGCATCGTCGTCCAGCTCTGGCATGCGGGCAGGCTGTCGCACGGCAGCCTGCTGCCGGCCGGGCACGCGCCCGTGGGCCCGGTGGCCGTGGCCGCCGACGGTGCGACGGTGCATGGCTACGGCGCCGACGGCACGCCGGCGCAAGTGCCCGTGGCCACGCCGCTGGCGCTGGACCTGGCCGGCATGCGCCGGGTCATCGCCGAGTTCCGCGAGGCCGCGCGCAATGCGGTCGCGGCCGGCTTCGACGGCGTCGAGCTGCACGCCGGCAACGGCTTTCTGTTCGAACAGTTCATCAACGCGGGCCTGAACACCCGCGAAGATCCCTACGGCGGCGCGCCCATTGCGAACCGCTTGCGACTCCTGCTCGAGACGGTCGACGCCGTGGTCGACGCCATCGGCCGTGCCCGCGTGGGCGTGCGCATCACGCCCTTCGGCCACCTCGGCGGCCTCGGCCCCTTCGATGCCGAGAAGGCGACCTGGCTGGGCCTGGCCGGGGCCCTGTGCCAGCGGCGCATCGCCTACCTGCACGCCAGCGACCTGGGTCCGGCGGCCTTCCAGCGCGATCTGCGCAAGACCTTCGGCGGCGCGTTCATGCTGGCGGGCGGCTACACCCCGGCATCGGCAAGCGCGGCCATCGCGGCCGGCGCCGCCGATCTGGTGGCGTTCGGCCGGCCCTACATCGCCAATCCCGACCTGGTCGCCCGCATCCGCCACGACTGGCCGCTGGCCGAGGCCGGCAAGGAGGCCTTTTATGGCGGCGGCGAGCGCGGCTACACCGACTATCCCCCCTATTCCGCGAGCCGGACCGCTGCCTGACGCAGCGCCCGCCGCCCGATTGCCACGACTCAACACAGGAATCCCATCATGCCCGCCCTATCCATTCTCGATCTGGTGATGATCGGCGAAGGCAAAGACCTCGCCACCGCCATCGACGAATCCACCCAGCTCGCGCAGGCGGTCGAACCGCAGGGCTACACGCGCTATTGGATCGCCGAACACCACGACATGCCCGGCATCGGCTCGGCCGCCACCTCGCTCATCATCGACCGGATCGCCGCGGCGACGCGCACCCTCCGCGTCGGCTCGGGCGGCATCATGCTGCCCAATCACGCGCCGCTGGCCGTGGCCGAGCAGTTCGGCACCCTGAACGCGCTCTACCCCGGCCGCATCGACCTGGGCATGGGCCGCGCGCCCGGCAGCGCGGGCGCGGCGGTGCGCGCCCTGCGGCGTGGCGTGCCCGAGACCGAGTTTTCCGATGACGTGGCCGAGGTGATGGACTACCTAGCCAACAACGGCCGGCGCGCCGCCCACGGCGTGCCCGGCACCCACGAGGTGCCGGTATGGATCCTGGGCTCCAGTCTCTATGGCGCGCAGCTCGCCGCCGCGTTCGGCCTGCCGTTCGCCTTTGCCTCGCACTTCGCACCACGCTTTCTGGACCAGGCGGTCGACATCTACCGCAAGACCTTCCGGCCGTCGAAGTGGCTGGCGCAGCCGTATGTGATGGTGGGCGCGAACATCTTCGCGGCGGACACCCGCGAGGAGGCGGAATTCCTGGCCAGCTCGCATCGGCAGTGGATGCTCAATCTGCACATGGGCCGGATGGGCCTGTTACCGCGGCCCATGGAGAACTACGTGGCCGGCCTGCACGAGCACGAACGCCAGGTCATGGACCAGGTCCTGGCCATGACGGTGGCCGGCGACAAGGCGCAGGTGCGCGCCTGGATCGACGCCGTGGTGGCGCGCACCGGCGCCGACGAGTTGATGATCGACAGCCGCATCTACGATCCGGCGCAGCGCGCGCGCTCGCACGTGCTGGTGGCCGAGGCCATGCGCTGAACGGCGCGGGCTGCGCGCCCGTGCTTACCAGTCGTCCTGGTCCAGCTGGATCAGATGGCGGGTGCGTTCGACCTTGGCCTGCAGATAGGCCAGGTTGTGGACGCTGGAGAACACGCCGGTCGGGCGCATGGCGTCCACGGCGATGCCCAGCGCTTCGAGCTGGGCGCGCTTGTCGGGGTTGTTGGTGAGCAGCTCGATGCGGCTCACGCCGAGCGCCTTCAGCATCTGGGCGGCGGCCGTGTAGTCGCGTTCGTCCAGGCCATGGCCCAGTTCAAGGTTGGCCGCGTAGGTGTCGCGGCCCTGCTCCTGCAGCCGGTAGGCGTCGAGCTTGGAATACAGGCCGATGCCGCGCCCTTCCTGGCGCAGGTAGAGCAGATAACCGCCCTCCTTTTTCAGCACGCGCAACGCTTCCTGGAGCTGCGGGCCGCAATCGCAGCGCAGCGAGCCGAACACGTCGCCGGTCAGGCATTCGGAGTGCAGGCGCACCAGCGGCACGGCGCCCGGCGTGCCGAACCGCAGCGCGACGTGCTCTTTGCCATCGGCCAGCCCGTCGAAGCTGAATGAGACGGCCGAGGCTTCGCTGGCATCTTCCAGGCGGATCGGCAGTTGCACCGTGGCGCGCACGGTGGCGCACGGCGGAAGAGCGGGGATTTGCGGAGTAACAGCGGTCACGGCGAAAACTTGGAGATGATGTGGGTGTTGCGGGCAGCACGCGGCCGCCTGGCGCGCCGCTCAGCCGGGTCGAAATCGCCCGTGCGGCGCACGCAATGTCGGAAGGGTAACGCATCCCTCCGACTCTCACCGAAAACACGCACCCGCCGCCGGGGTATCGCCGGGGCGCGGCGCCCGGCAAGACCAACAGAATTGGAACACCCTGTTCCGCCCGGGCAGCGGCTCCGATCCAGGAAAGCACGCCCGCCGTCCGCCTGGCGCCGGTGCCAAACAAAGGTGTCAGACTGCAATTTCCGCGCCCCAAAACAAAGGTGTCAGACTACATTTTTGCCGTACAAGCCCCGCCGCGAGGCGCAGCGGAAATTGCAGTCTGACACCTTTGTTGGGGCGGACGCCGACTCGAAAAATGCAGTCTGACACCTTTGTTTGGCGGCATGCATTCTCAGAAAATGCAGTCTGACACCTTTGTTCTGTGGGGCGCGGCCCGGGAAATTGCAGTCTGACACCTTTGTTTGGGGCGGCTGCGGCGCGGGGGTCAGTCGGGGAGGACGGGGATGCGGGTTTCGGCCTTGACTTCGCGCAGGGCGAGGCTGGACTGGATGGCGGCGATGCCGGGTTGGCGGCGCAGGACGTCTTCGACGAAGCGGCCGTAGCTCTCCAGGTCGCGCGCGACGACGGTGAGTACGTAATCGGCCTCCCCGGTCACCTTGTGGCAGGCCAGCACCTGCGGCAGGGCCTGGATCACCTTCTCGAAGCGGTCGGGGGCATCGCCGGAGTGGTCGCCGAAGCGCACCTGGGCGTAGGCCAGCACGTCGAAGCCGAGCTTGCGGCGGTCGAGATTGGCCGGGTAGTCGCGAATCACGCCCAACTCCTCAAGGCGCTTGCGGCGTCGCCAGCAAGGCGTGACGGTGAGCGACAGCTCCTCGGCCAGGGCCGAGCTCGACAGCGAGCCGTCCTGCTGAAGCCGGGCCAACAGGGCACGATCCACCGTGTCGAGCGTTTCGGAAGCAAAGTCTTTGCTCATATCGAACCTTGATGCGAGAGTCTTTGCGCCACAGGCGCGATGGCTGCGAATATAGCAAAGACATTTCCAGGCCGGTGGGCGACCATTCCGGGTCCCGCAACCCCGCTCCTGCCCGCCCCATGCTCACCGTCTACAGCCCCGACCACCGCCTGCACCATGGTTCCGAACTCAAGGATGGCGCCGTCAAGCCCTCCTTCGAGGCGCCGGATCGCGCCGAGATGATCCTGGCCCGGGTGCGGGCCAGCGGCCTGGGCGAGGTGATCCGCGAGGACACGTTCGACCGCGCCTGCTATGTGGCGGCCCACAGCGAGCGCTACGTGTCGTTCCTGGAACACGCCTGGTCCGAATGGGCCGCGACCGGCCGCAGCCACGACGCGCTGCCCCTGATCTGGCCGGTGCGCGACCTCGCGATCGACGAGGAGCCGGGCTTCATCGATGGCAAGCTGGGCTTTTATGCCATGGATGCGGGCGCGCCCATCACGGCTGGCACCTGGGCCGCCGTCAGCGCCAGCGCCAATGTCGCCCTCACCGCGATGGACCGCGTGCTGGCCGGGCAGGCGGGCGCCTTCGGCCTGTGTCGGCCGCCTGGCCATCACGCCGCGCGCGAATACATGGGCGGCTATTGCTATCTCAACAACGCCGCCATCGCCGCCGAACGCGCGCTCAGCAAGGGCGCCGCGCGCGTGGCCATCCTCGACGTGGACTTCCATCACGGCAACGGCACGCAGAACATCTTCCACGAGCGCGACGACGTGCTGTTCGTGTCGCTGCACGGCGACCCCCACGTCTGCTATCCGTATTTCTCCGGCTACTTGGGCGAGACCGGCGCCGGCCGGGGAGCAGGCTACACGGCCAACTACCCCCTGCCGCAGGGCACCGAATGGGAAGCCTACCGCGAGGCGCTGGCGCACGGCCTCGGCCGCATCCGGGAGCACGCGCCCGACGTGCTCGTGGTTTCGCTCGGCGTCGATACCTTCGAGGGCGACCCGATCAGCCACTTCCGCCTCACCAATGGCGACTTCATCCGCCTCGGCGAGCTCATCGCCGGCGCCGGCCTGCCGACGGTCTTCGTGATGGAGGGCGGCTACATGGTGGACGATATCGGCGTGAACGTGGTCAACACCCTGCAGGGCTACGCCGCCCGGCGCTGAGCCGCCCGGCCCGCCTTGCCGGCGAGACGCGCGACACACGCAACAGGCGCAGCGTCGCAGCCGCGACCTTTCACAACGACAAAGGCCGGGACGCACCCGGCCTTCCTGCCCTTCCGACCGCGCGGGCCTACAGCCGGGCGCGCGTGCCCAGGAACTCGAGGTACTTGGGCTCTTCGTCCTCGAAGATCTCCGCGCCCGCACCCATGTAGGCGCGCATCAGCTCGTCGGCCGCGGCATCGAGCTGGTCGGCGTCGAACGCCAGCTGGCCCAGGCGAAGGTGGATGAAGGGGTTGCCGATGCCGCCCGGACACTGCAACGCCAGGCCGAAGGTCTCGGCGCTGGCCTCGCCGTCGCCCGCCAGAAAGCAGGTGTCGCCGATCGCGACCAGGATCCAGGTCGCCGCCTCCCAGCGCTGCTTGGGCTCGGGCAGCAGGTCCCAGGCCTCGTCGTAGCAATCCAGCGCGTCGTCGAGCTCGCCCGCCTCCACGTGCGCATCGCCCTCTGCGCAAAGGGTCTTGATCTGTTCGTGGAGGGCGTCGTCGAGTTGCATCGTGGTGATCCGCTGTTTCATGAATGGGCGACAGTGTAATGAGGAAAGCGCCGCGCTGGATAGCGCCGCGCCGGACAGCGCCCCGCGCCAAAGCGCCGCGTCATTGGACAAGGCGCGCTTGCGCCATCACACCATCGCCCCATGACAGGACGGCGCGCCTCAGGGCCGCGCGGCGGCGGGCGCCGCTGCGGCAGGCGCCGCTCCCGCCGCCCCTGGTGCCGCGCCCGGGTTATCTGCGCCCGCATTCTGCTGCGTCGTACCCATGCTCTCGTAATAGCGCGCCAGCGCCACGATCTCTTCCGGTGTGAGCCGTTGGGCGAACGCGCGCATCACGCCCACGTCGTCGTTCTGGCGCTGGCCGCTGCGAAAGCCGTTCATCTGATCGACGAAATACACGCCCGGCTGGCCGGCCAGGCGCGGCAGCAGCACGCCCTCGCCGCGCCCCTGCAGGCCATGACAATTGGCGCAGGCGGGCAAGGCGCGCGGGCCGTCGCCCGTCACGTCGAGCCGCGCGGCCTGCGGAAAGTTGGCCGCCGGCCCGCGGTCCGCGTCCGGCGCGGCATGGGGCAGGCTGCCGTAGTAGCGCGCCAGGTCCGCGATCTCCTGTTCGTCCAGCGCCTTCGCGATCCCGCTCATGAGCGGATGCGGGCGCGTGCCCTCGCGGAAGTCCCACAGCTGCTTGGCCAGGTATTCCTGCGAGAGCCCCGCCAGGTTCGGAAACGCGCCGCCCAGCGGCGTGATGCCCGCCGCGCCGTGGCAGGTCACACAGGCCTGCACCGGCGTCTGCTGCTTGCCATCGCGCGTGACCTGCTTGCCGTCGCGCGCCAATCGCTTGCCCGCGTCGATGTCGCCCTTGGCGAGACCGGCCTGCCAGGCCGGGCCCGGCGTGCTGAAGTCGAGCGCGCTGCGGCCCGGCACGGCGGGGGCCTTGCCGGCCGCCACCACGGCCGGCAGCGCCGGGGCCTGGGCTGCCCCCGACGAGGCCGTCTGGCCAGCGGGCGCGGCCGCCCCGGACGCCTGTGGCGCCGCCACGGCCGGCGGCTGCGCCACCTTGGCGGGCAGGATCAGGCCGTCGCCGCCCGTGCCGACCATCTGATAGGCCGTGGCGATGAGCGTGATGATGGGCAGGCCGAACATCAGCGCCACTGCCACAGTGATACCGCGATGCGATGCCATGATGAAACACTCCTGGCGTGGGCCTCAGGTGACCAGCGGACCGGGCGACTTCAGGTAGTCGGCCTTGATCTTGTCGACGATCCAGTAAGCGGTGGCGCCGACCGTGCCGGTGGGGTTGTAGCCGGAGTTCTGCGGAAACAGCGCCGCGCCGGTCACGAACACATTGGGCACGTCCCACACCTGTCCGTAGCAATTGACGACGCTGGTCGCCGGATCGGCGCCCATCGCCGCGCCGCCGGTCAGGTGGGTGGACTGATACGCGGCTGCGGTGAAGGGCTTCTTGCGCGGACCCGGCTCGGTCTGGACGACGCCGCGCATGGCCTTGCCGATCTCGTCGCCCCGCGCGGTCAGGAAGGCCGACATGCGGATGTCGTTGTCCGGGAAGTCGTAGGTCACGCGCAGCAGCGGCAGCCCCCACGCATCCTTGTAGGTCGGGTCCAGGCTCAGGTAGCCGCCGCGCGTCGGCTGCGCCGAACCGGTGATGGTGATCGAGGCCGAATGGTTGTAGTAGCGGCGCACCGACTCCTTCCACGCGCCACCCCACGCCGCCGTGCCCTTGGGCACCGGGTGGTAGCCGATGGGCGCGCCGCTCACCACCTGGATCTGCAGATAGCCGCCGCCCACGAAGCCCAGCGGGCCGTGGTCGAAGTTGTCGGCGCTGAAGTCGTCCATCGTCACCGCCACGGCGCCCGCGCCCATGAACGGGTTGATGTGCGTCTTCTCGTCGAAGAACAGATTCACGCCCGAGGTGGTCTGGTGGGTGTAGTTGCGGCCCACCACGCCGGTGTTGGTCGCCGGGTCGTAGGGCTTGCCGATGCCCGAGAGCAGCAGCAGGCGCACGTTGTTGATGCCGAAGGCGCACAGCACCACGATCTCGGCCGGCTGGAACACCTCGGTGCCGGCCGCATCGATATAGGTCACGCCGCGGGCGCGCTTGCGATCTTCCGACAGCTCGACCCGCAGCACGTGGGCCCCCGTGCGCAGTTCGAACGTGTCGAGCTTGAGCGCCACCGGCAGCACACAGACCTGCGGCGAGGCCTTGGCATAGTGCTCGCAGCCGAAGTTGGAACAGAAGCCGCAGTACACGCAGGCGCTCATGTGCAGCCCCTCCGTGTTGACGTAGGGCCGCGTACAGAGCGCCGACGGCTGCACGTAGGGGTGATAGCCCAGGCTGCGCGCCGCCTCGCCGAACAGCGCCGGCGCATAGGGCACCTTCATGGGCGGATTCGGATAGGGCCGCGAGCGCCAGGGCTCGAACGGATTGCCGCCCTCCTGCTTCTGGCCGCGCAGATTGCCGGCCACCCCGGACGCGCCGATCAGGTAATCGAAGCGGTCGAAATACGGCTCCAGCTCGTCGTAGCCGATGCCCCAGTCCTGACAGGTGAGGTCGTCGTCGAAGATCTTCGCACCGTAGCGCTCGGTGTAATGGCTGCGCATGCGGAAGTCGGTGGGATCGAAGCGATAGTAGGCACCCGACCAGTGGTTGCCGGCGCCGCCCAGGTGGGTGCCCGGATACGCAAACTGCCAGCGCCGCATCGGCAACGCCTTCTGGCCGTCGTGATTGCGAAAGGTGAAGGTCTCGGTGGCGGTGTTCTGGTGCAGCGCGTGGCGGCGCGTGTACTTGAGCTCGTCGTGCACCGTCGGGCCCTGGAAGTCGTCGGCGGGCCAGCGCGCTTCGCCGCGCTCGAGCACGACCACCCGCTGGCCGTTGGCGGCGAGCTCCTTGCCGATGATGGCGCCGGTCCAGCCGCCGCCCACGATGGCGACATCGACGGCGGGCAGTGTCTTAGCCATGCCGGCCTCCTTGCGCAGCGGGTGCCTGGCCCGGAGGCGGCGCGTGCCCCTCCCCGGGCGCATGGTGATGCGCGCGCGCCTGCGCGATCGACACCGGCTGCCCCTGCCACACCACGCCGTGGCGTTCGATATCGTTCGAGAAGCTGGCATATGCACCGGGGAAGCCCACCAGCTTCCAGCCCACCATGTCGACATTGCCGCCGTACAGCGGGTCGCTGAAGAAGCCCTCCATGGTGCCCTCGAGCAGCGCCTGGAAAAACACCGCGGCCGGCAGCGGGCCGAGGTCGGGCTTGCCCTGCTGCAGCGCCGTCAACCATTCGTCCTGCGCCTTCGCGTCGAGCTCGGCAAACGCTTTGCCGGCCTGCTTGCGCACCGCCTCGTCGAATGCGGCGAGTCCGCGCCGGTACATCTCGGCGGGCGTGAACGACAACTGGTATCCCTGCTCCGGCGTGCCGGCCTCGAACGGCCCTTGCCGATAGAGATGATCGCCGGCGCCCCACGCGCCCGCGAGCTGCCCGTCGAGAAACCGCGTGACGCCGGCCTCCTTGGCGCCCGGGCCGAGCGCGTCGGCCGGAATCAGGCGCGCCGCGATCGCGTCCATCAGCGTGGCCTCGCGCTCGTTGAAAAACCGCAAAGGCGCCGCCACGGCCTCGGCCGGCGCGGCCGCAGCGCCTGCGGGCGCTGCGGTCTGGGCCTGCGCGCCCGGCAGCGCCAACGCGCCGGGCACCCCGAGCGTGAGCGCCTTGAGCACGTTGCGCCGACCAGGCCGGCTGGGCGCTTCGGCCGCCACGATGGGAATCACGGGTGACGCCTTCTTAATCGGGTCCATATCACGCTCCGTGTGGGGACGGGCCCCGTCAGCAAGCCCCTTGCCCGGCATGGCGCTTGCAAACCCCGTCCGCAGGGCCCCCAGGCCCAATCGTCCCTTTCTAGTTCCAATCGATCGCGAGGTCCAATCATGTTTAACAATCGAAAACTGGCGGGCGCATGTTGCGCGCTGCTGCTGGCCTGGCCCATGGCGCAGGTGCAGGCCCAGGGCGCCGGGGGCGCGGCGGGCTCCGGTGCGGCCGACGGGGCTGGCAGCGCGACCCAGTCGGGTGCCACGGGCGCCGGCCAGAACAATGCCGGTAAAAACGACGGCACGCGGCAATCCTTACCGTCCGACGCCTCGGGCAACGCCAACCAGGGCGTGGGCAACACCCAGCCCAAGCCCACCGACCGAGCGCGGCCGGACCGCGACGGCGCCAACACCGACCGCAAGCACCAGGGCGGCAGCGACACGCGCGGCAGCCAGGGCGGCTCGGGCGCCACCACGGGCTCCACCGGCCAGGGCGGCATGCCCGGCTCGGGTGCCTCGTCCGGCTCGGGCGGCACTAGCGACACGCGCTGATGCTTGCGCACACAACTTTCGCCGGGCCACGCGCCCGGTGACGCTGCTTTCCTGAAACGAGCGCGATGCGGAGGAATCCAACCATGCCCGATGACACCCGCCGACCCGACCGGCTGCCCGGCCAGCCCGACACCAACGCAGGCGCCCTGCGTCCCGGCAAGATGCCGGCCGACGCGAGCGGCCCGGATATCGACCACCCGCCACAAGCGCAGAGCCGTCGGGGCACCGGCTTCGACCATGCCGAGGCGATCGAAGAAAGAGAGGCTCGCGACGGCACGCTGCCCGGCGGTCCCGACACCCAACGCGCGGCCGAGCGCCGCCCCGCCGCCACGCCGGACCGCGACGACTGACATGCGCCGGCGCGGGCCCTCCCTCCGAGCGAGGGCCCGCGCCACCCGCCTGCGCACGCCTGGCCATCATGCAAGTCGGGTTCAGCCCGGGTGCGCCGGATGTCCGCCCGCCGTGCTCGACACCTGCACCAGCTTCAGGTCCGGCAGGCGCAATGCGCTCAACGCGCCGCCGGTCACACATGCGGTGTCCACGCAGATTGCATCGGGCCTGACCATCAGGCCTAGCGTGGCCCAGTGCCCGAACAGCACCGTCAGGCGGCGATCGGCGCGCCGCGGCGCGTCGAACCACGGCATGCTGCCGGCCGGCCAGTGGCCGGGGGTGGCGGCGGCCCTGAAATGCAACTCGCCCGCACAACCGCACAGCCGCATGCGGGTCAGCGCGCACGCGATGAAGGCATGGCGGTCCGGCCCGTTGGCATGGTCGCGCCAGTGCCCGGCCGTGCGGCGGCTGAGGCGACGCATGTGGGCGCGCCAGCCCGGCTCGCGCAGCAGGGCCTCGAGCTCCGCCGCCCGCGCCACCGCCTCCTCCCCGTCCCAGCCGGGATAAAGGCCCGCATGCGCGAGCAGGTAGTCGCCGTCGCGCAACGCCAGCGGACGGCTGCGCAACCAGTCGATCAATGCCGCGGCATCCGGCGCGTCCAGCAGATCCTGGAGGGTGTCGCCCGCCGCCGGCGGCAGTGCGCCGGCCGCGATCGCGAGCGCACGCAGGTCGTGGTTGCCCAGCACGACCGTCGCGCGCGCGCCGAGCTCGCGCACCCGCCGCAGCGTCGCCGCGTTCGCCACGCCGCGATTCACCAGGTCGCCGGTGAACCAGAGCGGGCAGTCCGGATCGGCCTGCAGCTCGGGATGGGCAAGCAGTGCTGCCAGCGCGGCGTCGCAGCCGTGCACGTCGCCGATGAGCCAGGCCGTGGCCCGCATGGCGTCCGTGCCTCAGCGCGCTTCGAAGTCGCCCGCACCGAGCTCGATGGGGCCGTCGGCGGGCACCCACTGGCTGCGCTTGCCGATCTCGCGCAGCTCATCGGCACCCCGTTCGAAGGCGGCCAGCAACGCTGCCGGCGTATCGTCGTCGGCGCCGAAATGCTCGCGCAGCACCGCGCCGGAAATCTCGAAGTCGCGCACGACGCCGCCTGTCTCCATCTGGAACACGATGGTGTCGTCGCGGACGTGGGCGCCGGTGTCCTTGGTAAATTTCGTCATGTTCGCTCTCCTGGTCAAGCCGATGGCGGCAACGGCGCCATCGGTCATCTGTCGGAATGGCCGCGCGCGCCGCTCAAGGCCGCAGCACGACCTTGACGCAGCCGTCCTTCTTGTCGCGGAAGGTCTTGTAGAGCTCGGGCCCCTCCGCCAAGGGCGCTTCATGCGTGATGATGAAGGACGGGTCGATCTCGCCGTCCGCGATCAGCTGCGTCAGCTCGTCGGTCCAGCGCCGCACGTGGGTCTGGCCCATGCGCCAGGTCAGGCCCTTGTTCATCGACGCACCGAACGGGATCTTGTCGATCATGCCGCCGTACACGCCGGGCACCGACAGCACGCCGGCCGGGCGGCACACATAAATCATCTCGCGCAGCACGTGCGGCCGGTCGGTTTCCGCGCCAACCGCCTGCTTGGCGCGATCGTAGATCGCGTCGAGCGAGCCGGTGGCATGCGCCTCGAGCCCCACCGCGTCGATGCACTTGTCGGGGCCCCGCCCCGCAGTCAGTTCGCGCAGGCATTCGACCACGCTCTGGTCCTCGAAGTTGATGGTGACGGCGCCAATCTGCGCCGCCATCTGCAGGCGCTCGGGCACGCGGTCGATGCAGATCACCTGGCGCGCCCCTTGTAGTTGCGCGCTCAACACGGTCATCAGCCCGACCGGGCCCGCGCCCCACACCGCCACCGTGTCCTCGGGTCGGATCTCGCATTGCGCGGCCGCCTGCCAGCCGGTGGGCAGAACGTCGCCCAGGAACAGCACCTGATCGTCGCTCAGGCCGTCAGGCACCTTGATGTGGGTACTGTCGGCGAACGGCACCCGCACATACTCGGCCTGCCCGCCCGGGTAGCCGCCGGTGAGATGGGTGTAGCCAAACAGGCCGGCGGTGGTGTGGCCGAACATCTTGGCCGCCTTGTCGGCGTTGCGATTGGTGCGCTCGCAGACCGAGAAGTTGCCGCGCCGGCATTGATCGCATTCGCCGCAGGTGATGGTGAACGGCACGACCACCCGCTCGCCGACCTGCAGCCCGCCGCATTCGCGCCCCACCTCGACCACCTCGCCCATGAACTCATGGCCCATGATGTCGCCGTGGTGCATGTCCGGCATGAAGCCATCGAACAGATGCAGGTCCGAGCCGCAGATCGCGCAGGCGCTGACCCGCACGATGGCGTCGCGCGGCTGTTCGATCACGGGATCGGGAACGGTTTCATAGCGGATATCGTGCTTGCCCTGCCAGCAAAGTGCCTTCATGAGAATCTCCGTGGGTGGCACTGTCACGCAGCGCCGGTGGTTTCAGCCAGTCCGTGCAATCAGGCGCGCTGTCCCGCGCCCGGCCTGCGGTCTGCCCAGCATCGGCCGTGCCCATGCTCACCGACGCTCCCCCCGGCGCGAACGCCTTGCGCATGGGCACGCCAGTTGCTTCGCCTAACGCGTCGCCCGTGGTCGCAACAGGACGGATGCGGCACCGCTCGCCTCTGCGCGCGGCCTCGCGGGTTGATTGCGCACGCAACGTCCCACTGGAACCCCCCTATGAAATCGCTTGTCGATATCTTTGCGCTTCAAGCCGGCTTCCTGGAAATGTTCGTACGCGGCACCACCATCTACTGGGTGTTGTTCGCCCTCTTGCGCATTTCCGGCCGGCGCGACCTCGGCTCGCTCGGAACGGCCGACATGCTGGTGCTCGTGCTGGTCGCGGACGCGGCCGGCAACGCCATGTCGGGTGACTCGTATTCGTTGGGCGACGGCGTGATCGTCGTGTGCACCATCGTCGGATGGAGCTTCGTGCTCGATCGCGCGACCTATCGATTTCCCGGGCTGCGCCGCGTGCTCGAGCCCAGCCGCGTGTGCCTGGTGCGCGACGGACGCATCGACGTCAAGGGCCTGCGGCGCGAACACGTGAGCCGCTCCGAACTCATGGAGCAGCTCAGGCTGAAGGGCATCGCCACGCTCGACGAGGTGAGGCGCGCGTATATCGAATCCAATGGCGAATTCAGCGTGCTGCGCGCTGCCCAGGCGCAAGGCGACGGCGAGTCGACGCTCGACGAACCCTGAACGCTCGGCACGCCAACCCCATCCGGCGGACGACCGCCGCAACCCAGGAGCCCCCCATGACCCACCCCAAGCCAGGCGGCCCGGCCGCCGAACCGGCCCCGCCGCCGGACCAGGACCGCAACGACCCCGGCCAGCCCGCCGCGCCCGAGCCCTCCTCCGAACCGCAGGTCGACATCGCCGACAAAGTGCAAAAGGGCTTGTCCGACGCGAATGCGCGCTCGGACAAGGGCAGCAACGAGGACGAGGATCGGGCCACGCGGCCCGCGGGCGGCGGCCCCGCGGCCGACTCCCGCGACGGCGTGTTCAAGCCCGCGGACGATACGCCCGGCACGCTGCCCACCGGCAAGGGCCCGCGCGTCTGAACCGCCTCCGCATGCGGGGCGTGCGCAGGCGCTCAGCCCAGCCCGATCAGCACGCCGGCCGCCAGCGTCAGCAGCAGCGCCGCCGCCAGCGCGTAAGGCAGCAGCGCCACATAAACGGCACGCTCCTGGCCGGCGCCCTGCGCCAGCCCGGCCGCGATCGACATGCGCACGGGTGAGAACAGGCTGAGCTGCGAGCCCGACACGTGCTGGATCGCGGCCACCGCCAGCACGCTGAATCCGGCCTGCAACGCCAGCGCCACCTGCGACGGCATGAACAGGCTGTTGGGTGCGTTGCCGCTGTTGGCGAGGATGCCGAACACGCCCGACAGCACCGGCGTGAACAGGATCGCCTGTGCCTGCAGGGCCTCGAACATGCCGCGGGCAAAGGCCTGCGAGATGCCGGCAGCGGTCAGGATCTCGGCCATCATGGCAAACAGGAAGACCGTGTAGACCGCGTTCCGGCCGGTGCGCCACGCGCCCGCCGCCTGTGCGGGCAAGGTGCGCCCCTGTCCACGCCACAGCGCGGTCAGCACGCCGCCGGCGACGAGCCAGCTGCCGGCGTGAAACAAGGGCTGCCAGGCCGGCAGATCGGCGTAGGGCAAGAACGCGGGCTGGCGCAACCGCGCGGCCACGGCCGGCATGCGGGTCAGCACCAAGGCCCCGATCAGCACGACGAACGGCAGCGCCGCATGCACGGCCTGCCGCAGCCGCGCCGCATCGGGGCGCTCGTCGGCCAGAAAACGCAACACGATGAGCGGGCCGTACGCCGCCAGCAAGGCGGTCTCGGGCCCCAGCTGCCAGGTGGCGAGCGCGAGCAGCGCCAGCGCGGCGGCGATCCAGCCGGCCTCCGCGGCGTACTCCCCGCGCGCGGCGCCCAGGTTTGCCAGGCGCGCGGTGCGCCAGAACAGCAGCAGCCACACCCCCATCAGCAGCGCCACCAGCGGCATCGCGTAAAGCGCCAGATCGGTGGCGGGCATGCGCGTGTACGCCGCCGCGAGCATCGTGCCGCTGCCCATCGCGCCCCACGGGATGAGCGTCTGGCTCAACAGGGCGAAGATCATGACGTGGCGCGGCGCCAATCCCAGTGGCCGGATCATGGCGACGGTGCCGAGCATGCCGACGCCGAAGCCGGTGGCCGACTCGGCAAACGGCCCGACCAGGAAACAGGCGAAAAAGACGAGCCGCCGGCGCGCCCGTGTCGGCAGACGGTGCGCGGCCGGCATGGCGCTCGCGGCCTCGGGCGCGGCGGCCCGCGCCGCCAATTGCCAGAACAGCAGCCCGCCCAGGATGTACGGCGCGATCGTGACGCCGATCCAGCCGCCGCGCAGCAGCGCCTGCACGACGCCGTCGAGCGCGAAACCGGCCTGTGGCCCCGCCCACACCGCCACCGGCACCGCGGCCAGCACGCCGAGCGCGGCCGCGGTCACCGTGGACACGCGGCCGCTGGCGATGGCGGCGATGACGACCAGGGTGGGCACGGACCAGATCAGATACGGCATGGACGGCGGCGAGGAGCGTGGCGATGGGTGGCTATGCTAATGCATGGCGCCCGGCCGCGCTGCCGCCGTCCGGCCGCGTGTCGCCGTGGTTGCGCGCGCATCCAATCCGCCGACCGCGCGCGGCGGTTCTAGGCGCGCGCGCCGATGCCGTCCAGGATGGCGAGCGCCTCGTCCGGCAGGACGATCGCGCCGGCCGCCAGGTTCTCCCGCAGGTGGGCGACCGACGAGGTGCCGGGAATCAGCAGGATGTTCGGCGCCCGTTGCAGCAGCCATGCGAGCGCCACCTGCATCGGCGTATGGCCGAGGCTGCGCGCCACGTCCGACAAGGCCTGCGACTGCAGGGGGTTGAAGCCGCCGAGCGGAAAGAACGGCACGTAAGCGATGCCGTCGCGCGCCAGCTGGTCGATGAGCGTGTCGTCCGTGCGCTGCGCCAGGTTGTAGAGATTCTGCACGCACACGATCTCGGTGATCGCGCGGCCTTCGGCCACCTGGGCCGCGGTGACGTTGCTCAGCCCCACGTGGCGCACCAGGCCCTGCCGCTGCAGCTCGGCCAGCACCGTGAGCGGCGCCTCGATCGAGCCCTCGGCCGGCGCAAAGGGATCGAACATGATGCGCAGGTTCACCACGTCGAGCACTTCACGTCCGAGGTTGCGCAGGTTGTCATGCACCGCGCGGGTCAATGCTTCGGCCGAATAGGCCGGCAGCCAGGCGGCATCGTCGCCGCGGCGCGCCCCGATCTTGGTCACGATCGTAAGCTCGTCCGGATACGGCGCCAGCGCATCGCGGATCAGCTGGTTGGTGACGTGCGGGCCGTAGAAGTCGCTGGTGTCGATGTGATCGACGCCCGCCGCCACGGCCTCGCGCAGCACGGCCAGCGCGGCGTCGCGTTCCTTGGGCGGGCCGAACACGCCGGGTCCGGCGAGCTGCATGGCGCCATAGCCCAGGCGCTTGACCTGGCGGCTGCCGAGCTGCCAGTGGCCGGCTTGGGAAAGAGAGGAAGAATTCGAGGTCATGACGGGCTCCGAGGTGTCTGTGGAAGGAACAGGCATTCAAGATAGAGCCGGATCCGCCCGTTGATAATCCCGTACAATCCGCACAGCCTGTACGGGTTATCGGACAATGCACATCGACCTGAACGATCTCAATGCCTTCGTGGCCGTGGCCCGGGCGGGCGGCTTCCGCGAGGCCGCGCGGCTGGGCAATACCAACCCCTCGCGCCTGAGCGACGCATTGCGGCGGGTCGAGGCGCGCCTGGGCGTGCGCCTTCTGCATCGCACCACTCGCAGCGTGTCGCTCACCGAGGCCGGCCGCAACCTGCTGGCGCGGCTCGACCCCGCGCTGAGCGAGATGGAGGCGGCCATCGACACCTTCAGCCGCAGCGCCGACCAGCCCGCCGGCACCCTGCGGCTGAACGTGTCGCTCAGCGCCTCGCGCCTGGTCCTGCCGGCGCTGGTCCCGCCCTTTCTCGCCGAGTACCCCGACATCCGGCTCGACGTGGTGGCCGAGGAAAGCTTCGTCGACATCCTGGCCGAGGGCTGCGACGCCGGCATCCGTTATGGAGAAAGCCTGGAGCAGGACATGATCGCGCTGCCGATCGGCCCGCGCGTGCAACGGTTCGCGGCCGCCGCCTCGCCCGCCTACCTGGCGCGCCACGGCACGCCGCGCCATCCGCGCGACCTGATGCAGCATGCCTGCCTGCGCGGGCGGTTCCCGAGCGGCGCCATGCCGCCGTGGGAGTTCGAACGCAACGGCGAGCGCCACCAACTCGAGCCCACCGGCCCGCTGGTGGTGCGGATCGGCGGTGCGGTGGACCTGGCGATCGACGCCGCCTGCGCCGGCACCGGCATCGTCTATCTGTTCGAGGATTGGTTGCGCCCGCAATTCGACGCGGGCACGCTCGTGCCTGTCCTGCCCAAGTGGTGGCCCAGCTTTCCCGGCCCGTATCTCTATTACTCGGGCCGACGCTTCACGCCCGCACCGCTCAGGGCTTTCGTCGAGTTCGTGCGCCGAGCCAACGCCGAATCGGCGACGATGAAAGCCTGATCGCCGACGTTTGCGCCGCAGCGGCCCCTGCCGAGCGCGCGGATCCGCAGGGCCCGCGCACACGCCACCGGTGCCTGGGCCGGCCGGCGATCCGGCGGAATGGACGGCCGCCGGCGCGCACGTTGCCCGCCGCCGCAATCGGGCCTACCATTCCTGTCTCCCGCCCTTCTTCCCGCTGTCTCCCCATGGATTCCTGCTGCACGCCGCACCCCTGTTTTCCGCCGCCATGCGGAGGCAGCCCGGGGCCCCGCGGCGCAGCCCCGCACCCCACGGCACGCATTGCGGTGCGCGCCGCATGAGCGCCACGCCCGCCGGCGCCAGCGAGGCGCGTGTTCCCTTCTCCGTCAGCTTCCTGCTCGGCATCGCCCAGATCCTGATCTGGGGCGGCTCGTTCTTCCTGCTGTCGGTGCTGGCCGATCCGATCCATCGCGACACGCAGTGGTCGATGTCGTGGATCTACGGCGCCCTGACCGTGGGCGTGCTGATCTCCGGCCTGTTGTCGCCACGCGCCAACGCCTTCATCGCGCGCGGCCAGGGCCGCCAGGTGCTGGTGGCCTCGGGCTGGATCGTCGCCGCCGGTCTGTGCGTGGTGGGCGCCGCGCCCAATCTGTGGGTGTTCTTCGCGGGCTGGTGCCTGATCGGCGCGGGCATGGCGGGCGGCCTGTACGATCCGCTGTTCGCCACGCTGGGCATCATGTATCGCCAGCGCGCGCGCCCGGTCATCAATGCGATCACGCTGATCGCGGGCTTTGCCACCACGGTGGTCTGGCCCGTGCTCGCCTGGATGGTGGAACCGCTGGGCTGGCGCGCCACCTGCGCCGTCTACGCCGCCGTGCTGGTGCTCGTGAACACACCGCTCTATCTCAAGGCGCTGCCCGCCGCGGCGCCGCCCGCTGCCGACGCGGCAGCCGCCGCGGGCAAGGCCGCGGGCAGGGCCGCCGACAAGGCCGCCCTCACCGCTGCGCTCGCAACCGTACCGCGCAGCACCTACTGGCTGCTGTCCTGCGTGTTCTCCATCGCTGCCATCCTGATGACGGCGGTATCGGTGCAGATCATCGTGCTGCTGCAGGGGGTGGGCCACAGCCAGGCCTCCGCCATCGCGCTGGGCGCGCTCATCGGGCCCAGCATGGTGCTGATGCGCGTCATCACCTTCAGCATCAAGAACCTGCATCCGATGTGGATGGCCCTGATCTCGGCGGCGTTCGTCGCGCTCGGCCTGGGCCTGATCCTCGTCAGTCCGCAGGCGGCCGCCGTGGGCATCGTGTGCTACGGCATCGGCAATGGCCTGCGCGCGCTGGTGCGCGGCACGCTGCCGCTCGCCATGCTGCCGGCCAGCGCCCTCGCGCCCGTGATGGGCCGGCTGGCCCGTTCCTCGCTGATCTTCCAGGCCCTCACGCCGCTCGCCTGCGGCATGCTCATCACCCACATCGGCACGATCGGCACGCTGTGGCTGCTGCTCGTGCTGGCGCTGGTCAACCTGGGCCTGACCGCGTGGCTGCGGCAGCGCGTGTTGCAGGCGATGGCGGCCGTGTGAACGCCTGCCGCGCCCGCCCGCGACATGGCTGCTTGCAGGCATTTGCATTTGGGCACGGATTGGCGCGCCACGCGCGGGCCCGAGCCCTTATGCTCCCAGCCGCAAGCCGCGCCGCGCGCGGTTCCCTCCTCTCTCATCAGAAGCATTCATGAGCGACGCCTTTTCCCCTGACGAGCTGCGCGTGCTGCGCGAACACGGCATCGCCCTGTTTGCCGGCCGCGTGCTGATCGACGTGCAGCCGCCCCTGGACCCGGCCCGGATCGCGCAGATCGAGGCGCTCTGCGCCGGACCGCTGCCGCCCGCCCTGCTCGACCTCTGGCGCCTGACCGCCGGCGGCGAGCTGGCCTATGACCTGCACGCCACGATGGACGGCAACGAGGAAGCCCTGAGCTGGGCCGAGCTGTTCTACGACGGCAGCGACCACTACCGCGACCTGGCCGGCTGGATCGAGCACGAGCAGGAATGCGCCGAAGCGGCCGCCCACGACGAAGGCACGCCCTGGGACGGCAAGCTGCACTACCTGCCCATCGGCGGCTTCGAGTATTGCGATCGCATCTACGTCGTCGTCAACGGCGGTCCGCAGGCGGGCAGCGTGGTGGCCTGGAAACAGGGTCTTCCCGGCTGGACCCACGCGCTGCAGCAGGACGCCGTCGCCACGGTGGCGCCCGACCTGTACGCCGCATTCGCGGCCCTGTGCCTGGAAACCGACCCCGAAGACGACCTCGACAGCGCGGGCGTGCGGCTGCTCGAGTACCTCGACGAGCGCGTCGACGGCCATGGCCTGGCGCGCGAACTCGCCGACCGCCTGGTGGTCTTCTATCGCGCGGCCATGCTCGACTGGCGCGCGCCGCTGGCCGCCAACACGATCGCGGCGCAGCCGCGCCTCGCCCACATTGCGCTGGACCATGCGATCAAGACCGACGATGCCGGCCTGGTACGCCAGCTGGCCGGTCAGGGCGTGGCGCTGGACGGCCCCCTGCGCGGCAGCGCGCTGCCGCTGGAAGTGGCGCTGATGCGCCAGGCCTGGCGCGCCGCGCGCGCGCTGGTCGAGGCCGGTTCGCCCGTCATCGACGATGCGATCCACCGCATCGACCGCGAGCCCGATCCCGCGCTGGTGGCGCTGCTGCTCGCGCGCGGCGCGGTGGCCGATGGCAAGGGCGTGGCCCGCTGCGTGGCCTGCGGCTCGGAGGCGTCGGCCCGCGCCATCCTCGGCGCCGCGCCGCAAGACCTGGGCGCGGACTACGTGGCCGCGCGCGACACGCTGCTGGCCGACTACGAAGACGCGCTGGCCAAGGTGAAGCGCGGCAAGCTCGGCCATTATCTGGGCGCCGACGGCCTGGCCGAACGCATCGCCCGTCTACGGGAGTTCCAACCATGAAGCATCTGTTGTCCGCCGCCCTGCTGCTGAGCGCAGGCGCCTCCTGCGCGGCCGCGCCGTCGTTCGATTGCGCCAAGGCGCGCAGCGCGGTCGAGAAGGCCATCTGCGCCGACCCGGCCCTGGCCGAGCGCGACGCCAGCATCGCGCGCCATTACCAGGCGGCCCGCAAGGCCTTCGACACGTCCGCCGCCGCCGCGCTGGCGCAGGACCAGCGCTACTTCATCGGCAGCCGCGACGCGGCCTTCGAGCGGCCGTTCAACTACGACACGCCCAAGGAAGAGCTGGCCGACCGCCTGAAGCAGCGCGATGCCTTCCTGCAGCGCTTTTCGCACGCGCCGCGCCCCGGCCTGGAGGGCGAGTGGGCCAACCTCATCGGCGGCGTGACGATCACGCGTGCCGCCGACGGCACGCTGCACGCCCATGCCAACGGCGCGCAGCCGCACAACGCACGCTGGCTCTGCGACGTGGAAGGCCCGCTCACGCTCAAGGACGGCGTCGGCACGCTGGCCGACAGCGCCGACAACGAGGGCTGGACGGTCCGTTTCCGCCGCCAGGGCGATGCGCTGGTCGTCGAGGAAGTCTCGCCCGGCGGCGAAGGCGGCAACCGGCCCTATTGCGGCTTCAACGGTTTTCTCGAAGGCAGCTACCTGCCGGTGAAGTGACGCTTGCGAGCGGGCACCCGCCCGCTCAGCGAAAGTGGCGGTTCTCCGGCCGCGGCAGGCCGAGATGTTCGCGCAGCGTGCTGCCTTCGTACTCGCGCCGGAACAGCCCCCGGCCCTGAAGCTCCGGGATGACGTCCGCCACGAACGCGTCGAGCCCGCCCGGCAGCCACGGGAACATCACGTTGAAGCCGTCGGCGCCCTCTTGTTCCAGCCACTGCTGCATCTGGTCGGCGATCTGGCGAGCGGTGCCCACGAACGCCAGCCCGCCGTAGCCGCCGAGCCGCTGCGCCAGCTGCCGCACGGTCAGCCCCTCTTCCTCGGCAAGCCGCAAGACGCGTTCGCGGCTGCTCTTGCTCGCGTTGGTTTCCGGGATCGGCGGCAGCCTGCCGTCCGGATCGAAACGGCTGGCGTCGCAGCCCAGCGCGATGGACAGCGACGCGATCGCGCTCTGTTCGTGCACCAGGCTGTCCAGCCGCGCCCGGATCGCGCGGGCCGCCTCGGCCGTCTCGCCCACCACCACCAGCGCGCCGGGCAGGATCTTCAGATGGTCGCGATTGCGGCCCAGACGATCCATGCGCCCCTTCACGTCGGCATAGAAGGCCCGTCCATCGGCCAGCGTCGGCTGCGCCGCGAAGATCACCTCGGCCGTCTCGGCCGCGAGCTGGCGGCCAGGTTCTGACGCGCCCGCCTGCACGATGACCGGCCAGCCCTGCACCGGCCGGGCGATGTGCAGCGGGCCCTTCACCGACAGGTGCTCGCCGCGGTGATCGAGCGTGTGCAGCCTGGCCGGATCGAAGTACACGCCACTGTCGGCGTCGCGCACGAAGGCGTCGTCGGCCCAGCTGTCCCACAGGCCGGTCACCACGTCGTAGAACTCGCGGGCCCGCGCGTAGCGCAGCGCGTGGTCGGGCTGTTCGGTGCGGCCGAAGTTGAGTGCCGCGTCCGGATTGGCCGTGGTCACGATGTTCCAGCCCGCCCGGCCCGCGCTCAGGTGGTCGAGCGAGGCGAAGCGCCGCGCCACGTGGAAGGGTTCGTCGAAGGTCGTGGAGGCCGTGGCCACCAGGCCGATGCGCTCGGTGGCCTGGCTCAGCGCCGACAGCAGCGTGAAGGGCTCGAACGACGTCGCCGTGTGGCTGCGCTTGAGCGCCTCGATCGGCATGTTGAGCAGCGCCAGGTGGTCGGCCATGAAGAAGGCGTCGAACCGCGCCCGCTCCAGCGTCTGCGCATAGCGCCGCAGCGCCGGGTAATTGAAGTTGGCGTCGCGTTGGGCGCCCGGATAGCGCCAGGCGCCGGTGTGGATGCTGACCGGGCGCATGAAGGCGCCCAGCCTGAGTTGACGTTGCGCGGGCATGAGGCGGCCCCAGGGTTGCAGGCCATCACCATAGTCCCGCGTGGGGCGCGCGCGAACGACGCTTTCGGCATATCGGTATGCGCCGACCGGCCCCAAGCATATGCCGAGATATTCTTTGTGCGCGCAACGAGCCGCCCCTAGCATGACCGCAAGCTATGACACCCCTCACTTCGGATCACGCAGCATGAGTTCGTTCAAGAAACTGGCCACCATCGACACCGCGCGGCGGCGTCTGCTCTTCAACATCGGCGTGGCCGCAACCGCCGGGGTGGCCGGCGTGTCGCTGCCGCGCGCCGTGCTGGCCCAGGCCCGCGAGCAGGCCGTGCTGGCCTCGGGCAGCGCCGGCTATACCTGGGCCCTGCCATTCGTGGCCGAGAGCGCCGGCTACTGGAAAGACCGCAACGTCGACCTGAAGGTGCTGGACTTCCCCACCGGCCGCGACTCGATGCAGGCCCTGCTGGCCGGCTCCGCCAATTTCTCCACCACCACCGACACGCCCTTCGTGTTCGCGGTGCTGCAGGGCCTCAAGCCCGGCGTCCTGGCCAACTTCTCGCGCTACTCCTACGACATGAAGATCGTGGCGCGCGAGGGCAGCGGTATCAAGGCCGACGATCCCGCCAGCCTGAAGGGCAAGAAGGTCGGCACGCCAGCCGGCACCTCCGGCCAGTACGCGCTGGCGCGCTATCTGGATTTTGCCGGCCTGGGCCAGCGCGACGTGACCCAGGTCAACCTGGCGCCCACCGACCTGATCGGCGCGCTGGTGCGGGGCGACATCGATGCCTTCTCCTGGACCGCGCAGGCCGGCAACGCCGCCTTGCGCCAGAGCGGCGGCAAGGCCTATTTCCTCACCCAGACCGGCTACGAGAAGTTTTTCCGCAGCCATCAGTTGCTGCTGGTGAACCAGAACACCCTGGACAATCGCGGACCGCTGGTGCGCGACGCCATCGCCGCCCTGCTCGACGCGGAAAAGCGCATTGCGCAGGATCCGGCCTGGCCCGAACTGATCGCCGCGCGCATCCGCAGCACGCCGGCCGAGGTCAAGCAGGCCACCTCGGTGTTCGAGTTCAAGGTCGGTTTCGACGACAGCTTCATCGAAGACCTGGTCGTGCAGGCGCAATGGGCGATCGACAACAAGCTCTCGCCCAAGCCGGCCGGGGATCTGCGCACTCTGTTCCGCGCCGCGATCAAGGACGCGCCCCTCGCCGCCGCCGCGCCCGAGCGCGTCACGCTGTCCTGAACCATGGCCGCGCTGATCGAGTTCGACCGGGTCTCGCAGTTCTTCGCGACCCGGGGCGATGCCCCCGCGCAGGCGCTGCACGACGTGTCGCTGCAGGTGCAGGCCGGCGAGTTCGTCTGTCTCATCGGCCCGTCCGGCTGCGGCAAGACCACGCTGTTGCACCTGCTGGCAGGCTTTCTGCAGCCCACCGAGGGCACGGTGGCCTTCCACGGCGCGGCCGTGACGCGGCCCGGGCCCGAGCGCGGCGTGGTGTTCCAGGAATACGCGCTGTTTCCGTGGATGACCGCGCGCCAGAACGTGGAGTTCGGGTTGCGCGCGCAATCGGTGCCGGCCGGCGAACGCCGCGAGCGGGCGCTCGCCGCGCTGCGCCGGGTCGGCCTCGCCCACGCGGCCGAACGCTATCCGCATGAGCTCTCGGGCGGCATGCGCCAGCGCATCGCGGTGGCGCGGTCGCTGGTGGTCGAACCGAAGGTGCTGCTGATGGACGAGCCCTTCGCGGCCGTGGACGCCATGACGCGCGCCACGCTGCAGCAGGACCTGCTGCGCCTGTGGCAGGAAACCGGCGTGTCGGTGCTGTTCGTCACGCACAACATCGACGAGGCGATCTTCCTGGCGCAGCGCGCCGTCGTCATGGCGCCGCACCCCGGCACGCTCGCGGCCGACATCGCCATCGACCTGCCTTACCCGCGCCAGCGCGGCTCGCTCGAGTTCGCGCGCTACTACAACCAGATCGAGGCCGCGCTTGCGGCCGGCACCCACAGGCACGCCGCATGAGCACGCTGATCCTGGACCGCGACGATCCCGCGGCCGCCACGCCCGCCGCGCCTGGCACCAACCCGGTGGCCGCACGCTTCCAGCGCGAGCATCTGCGGCGCGAGCGCGCCCGCCGCCACCGCCGGCTGTGGCTGAACGTCGCCGGCATCGTGCTGTTTCTCGCGGCCTGGGAGGCCATCCCGCACCTGCTGCCCTGGATGAACCCGGCCTTGTTCCCGCCGCCATCGCGCGTGCTGCAGGCCGCCCTGCCCCTGATCGCGTCCGGCGAGCTCGCCCACCACATCGGCGCCAGCCTGGCGCGCGCGGCGGGCGGCTTCTCCATTGCCCTGGTGCTCGGCATCACGGCGGGCTTTCTCACCGCGCGCATCGAGACGCTGCACCACCTCAGCGAGCCGGTGCTGCACGGCTTTCGCTCGGTGCCGTCGCTGGCCGTGGTGCCGCTGGCGGTACTGTGGTTCGGCATCGGCGAGCTGCCCAAGGTCGCCCTGATCGCCTGGGGCGCGTTCTTCCCGATCTGGATCACCACCTTCATCGGCATCCGCGATACCCACATCGTCTATCTGCGCTCCGCCGCCGCCCTGGGCGCCGGCCGCGTGCGCACGCTGTTCCTGGTGATTCTGCCCGCCGCCCTGCCCTTCATCCTGGCCGGCGTGCGCCAGGCCATCGCGGTTTCGCTGATCGTGCTGGTCGCGGCCGAGCTGTCCGGCTCCACCCATGGCATCGCCTACATGATGTCGCTGGGCCACCAGCTGTTCCAGGTCGAGATCATGTTCATCGGCCTGGTGCTGCTCGGTGCCTTCGGCTTCATCGCCGACCGCCTCTTCGTGTGGGCCGTCAAGCGGCTGTTCCCGTGGTACCAGAGCGTGTCGTGATGCGGGCGCCGGCCGACCTGGTGCTGCACAACGCGCGCATCCACACCTTCCACCCGGATCATCCGGAGGCCCACGCCATCGCGCTGCGCGACGGCCGCGTGGCCGCCTATGACGAGGCCGCGCTGGCGCTGCGCGGCGCCGGCGTGCGCGCGCTCGACCTCGACGGCGCCGCGGTCATCCCGGGATTCAACGACACCCACGCCCACATGGAGCGCGAGGGGCTCAAGCACCTGCGGCCCTCGCTGGCGCACGCGCGCAGCGTGGCCGACGTGCTCGACGTGGTGCGGGCCCAGGCGCGCATCACGCCCCGCGGCGAATACATCGTGACCATGCCGGTGGGCACGCCGCCGCATTACTTCACCGGGCCGGCGACGCTGGCCGAGGGCCGCCTGCCCAGCCGCGCGGAGCTGGATGCCGCGGCGCCCGACCATCCGGTCTACATCCCGGCACCGTTCGGCAACTGGGGCCGCCCGCCCGGCCATGCCGCGCTCAACAGCCTGGCGCTGGCCCGCAACGGCCTGCGTCCCGACAGCACGGCGCGCTGCCGCGGCATCGAGCTCGGCCGTGACGCCGCGGGCGCGCTCACGGGCCAGATCATCGAACACAACAACCGGCCGGCGCTCGAGTTCGACCTGCTGGCGGACGTGCCGCGCTTCGGCTTTGCCGAGCGCCTGAAGGCGCTCAGGCTGTCGCAGGCGCTGTATCACGCCCAGGGCACGACCAGCATCTACGAAGGCCACGGCAGCGCGCCCGAGACCATCGCCGTGTACCGGCAACTGTGGGAGGACGGTGAGCTCACCATGCGCACCGGCCTCGTGCTCAGCCCGAGCTGGGGCGACCTGGACGAAGCCGCACGCGCCTTGCGCGACTGGTCGGCCACCGCGCGCGGGCGTGGCCTGGGCGACGGCTGGCTGCGCGTGAGCGGGGTGCACATCGCCTACGGCGGCGACCCCACCGTGGCCTGCTGCGCGCGCGCCAACCTGCCCGACACCGGCTGGTCGGGCTTCGTCGAGCAGGCCGTGACGCCGGCCGATTTTCGCGCCCTGTGCTGGCTCGCCGCCGAACACGACCTGCGCGTGAACGTGATCGTGTCGGACCAGTTGCACGAGATCCTGCCGGTGCTGCGCGAGATCGATGCGCGCTTTGCGCTGGCGCCGCGCCGCTGGGTGGTGCAGCACATCGCCCGCGCCCGGCGCGACGACCTCGCCGCGCTCAAGGCGCTCGGCGTACTGGTCACCACCATTCCCACCTATTTCCTGTGGAAAGGCGGCGCGGCGTATCTCGACGAGCCCGACGGCGGCGACGCGGTGGTCGCGCATGCCACCATGCTCGAGCTCGGCCTGCCGCTGTCCCTGGCCACCGACAACATTCCCTACGATCCCTTCTTCACGCTGTGGGTCGCGGCCGCGCGCCAGGAACGCATCACGGGCCGCCGCATCGGCGCGCGCCAGGCGCTCGCGCCCCGCGACGCGCTGCACGCCTTCACCGTGGCCGGCGCCCGGCTCACCTTCGACGAGGACTGGAAGGGGCCGCTCGCGCCCGGCTATGCCGCCGACCTGGCGGTGCTGAGCCAGGATCCGCTGGCCGCGCCCGTGGCCGACTGGCGCGAGGTGTCGTGCCGGCTCACGGTAGTGGGCGGCCGGGTGGTCCACGATGCCGACGGCAGGCTCGCCTGAAGCGCGCCGCCGGCCCGTTGCACGCGCAACCTCTCCGCGCATCCTGAATCACTGCGCATCGAAAAGTTTTCGAGCGGGTCCGATTCTCCGCGCGACTTCCCCTCGTTGTCCCTAGGTTCGCATTGACACGCAAGGCCCCACCGAAAAGGATGTGCGGCGATCGCCCATCAGGCGGTCGCCAACGTTCAATCGGATAGGAGACAACCTTGCCCGTCATCACTGAACATCATGTGCCGTTCAACCACGGACACACCTGGGTGCGCCTCACGCATCCGGACACGCCGGTGGCCGGCGCGCATCCGCTCGTCGTGCTGCATGGCGGCCCGGGCTTCGCGCACGACTACCTGCGCAACCTCGCGGCCCTGGCCGACAGCACCGGCCGGCCGGTCGTGCACTACGACCAGCATGGCTGCGGCCGATCCACCCATCGTCCCGACGCGCCGCCCGACTACTGGACGCCCGAACTCTTCATCCGCGAGTTCCACGCCGTGCTGGACGCGCTCGGCATCCGACGCGCCCATGTGCTGGGCCATTCCTGGGGCGGCATGCTGGGTGCCGAGATCGCGGCCACGCAGGCGCCGCAGGTGGTCTCGCTGTCCTTGTGCAACACGCTGGCCGCCCTGCCGCTCTGGATCGAGGCCGCCCGCACGCTGCGCGCCGCGCTGCCGGCCGAGGTGCGCGAGGTGCTCGAGCATCACGAGGCCGAAGGCAGCCTCGACCATCCCGACTACCTCGCGGCGGCGCGCGAATACGACCGCCGCCACGTGGTGCGGATGCCGGAGTATCCGCCCGACTATGCCGATTCGGTGGCCCGCGTCGAGGCCGACCCGACCGTCTACCACACCATGAACGGCCCCAACGAGTTCCATGTGATCGGCACGCTGAAAGACTGGAGCATCATCGACCGGCTGTCGCGCATCGCGGTGCCCACGCTGGTGGTGGCCGGCGAGTTCGACGAGGCCCAGCCCATCGTGTGGCAGCCCTTTCTCGATCACGTGGCCGACGTGCGCGCGGTCGTGATCCCGGGCGCCAGCCACTGCTCGCACCTCGAATACCCGGAGACGTTCCAGGAGATCATCGGCGCCTTCATCGGCCGCCACGACGCGCACCCGGAGGCCGCATGAACGAACCCAAGACCCCGGTCGGCGCCGCCGATCCCCTCAGCCAGTTCGGCTACAAGCAGGAGCTGTCGCGCTCCATGTCCACCGGCGACCTGTTGATCTACGGCCTGATCTTCATGTTGCCGATTGCCCCGTGGGCCATCTTCGGCGAGGTCTACAACCTGTCCAAGGGCATGGTGCCGCTGGTCTACCTGCTGGGCGCCACCGCCATGATCTTCACGGCGCTGAGTTATTCGCAGATGGCGCGCGCCTTTCCGCTGGCGGGCGGCGTGTTCAGCTATGTCGGCCGCGGCATCAACCCGGCCATCGGCTTTTTCGCCGGCTGGCTCATGCTGCTCGACTACCTGCTCACGCCCACCCTGCTCTACATCATGGCGGCCGAGTCGATGGTCGGCATCCTGCCCGGCACGCCGCGCTGGCTGTGGGGCGTGCTGTTCGTGGTGGTGAACGCGGCGATCAACCTCTCGGGCGTGACGTCGCTCAAGCGAATGAACCGGGTCATGCTCGTGATCGAACTCGCGTTCGTCGCGGCCTTCATCGGGATCGCGGTGGCGGGCCTGATGGGACACACCTTGCCGCAGGCCGCGTGGTCCACCGCGCCGCTCTGGAATCCCGAGCACGTCACGCCCGCGCTGGTCGCCTCGGCGCTGTCGATCGCCGTGCTGAGCTTCCTGGGCTTCGACGGCATCGCCACCATGGCCGAGGAGTCCACCGGCGGCGCCCGCTCGCCCGGCCGCGCCATGGTGTACAGCCTGCTCATCATCGGCGTGCTGTTCGTCGCGCAGACCTGGCTGGCCTCGCTGCTGGCCGGCCCCTACGCCGCGGTACCCGACGACCGGATCGCCAACTTCTTCTTCGAGCCCATCCGCGCCATCGCCGGCACCGGCATCGTCAACGCGTTCTTCCTGTGCAACGTGGTCGCCATCGGCATCGCCAACTCGCTGGCGGCGCAGGCGGCCACCAGCCGCCTCGTCTACTCGATGGCGCGCGACCGCAAGCTGCCGGCCTTCCTCGCCCACGTCAACCGGCGCAAGGTGCCGAGCGCGGCCATCCTCACCGTGGCCGGCATCTCCACCGTGCTGGTGATCGCGGCGGCGGGCGAGATCGGCATGATGAGCGCGATGGTCAACTTCGGCGCGCTCAGCGCCTTCGCCGTGCTACATCTCGCCGTGATGTGGTACTACCTGCGCAAGCAGGGCTCGCGGCGCTGGCTCAGCCACCTGCTGTTGCCGGTGATCGGCTTCGTCATCATTGCCTACGTGCTGATGAATGCCGGCGTGATGGCGCAGATCACCGGCGGGATCTGGCTCGTGATCGGCATCGCGGTGTTCTTCCTGCAGCGCGGCGGCAGCGGCGGCGCGCGCGTCGAAGCGGATGCCGCCCCCGCGGCCCAGGCGCTGGCGCCGACAGGCCCGGCGGGCTGACGCGGGCGGGCAAGCGGCCCCGCGCGCGCCGCGGCCTGGCAGGCGCGGCGCGCGCCCGCCGGGCCACGCGTCGCGCCTCGTCGGTCTGGCGGCGCTCGGCCGCTACTTCGCCGGGCCGCCGCCCAACAGGCGGAACGACTGGTCGCCGCCCCGCAGCGCGCGCGTGTCGCGGCTCCAGCCGATGCCGCGGCGGTAGCTGCCCAGCACCCCGCTCGCGACCAGGGCGGCCTCGTCGACCGCCTCGGGCGCGTCGGCATTGGGCGACACGTACATCGCATCCTCCGGGCACCAGGCCTCGCACATGAAGCAGGTCTGACAGGCATCCTGGCGCGCGATCACCGGCGCGGCCCCCGCGACGAGGTCGAACACGTTCACGGGGCAAACGCGCACGCAGATGTTGCAGCCGGTGCAGCGGTCTGCGCTGATGAGCTCGATCATGCCGCCAGCCTCCTGTCCTGCGATGCCAGGGCCGCGTCGGGCGCGCAGGCTTGCGGCCGCACCCAGACCTCGTCCAGTCCGCCCGAGCTCAGGTGATGGTATTGCGCGGCATCCTGCTCGAGGAAGTCGTAGCGCTTGTGCATGCCGCGGCTCTCGCGGCGCGCCAGCGCGCTGCGGTACATCCAGCGCGCCGTGGCCAGCATGGCCGCGCCTTCGCGCGCCGCCAGCACGCTGCCCGCATCGGCCGGCCCGCTCGCGCGCAGGGCGTGCCACTGCGCATCGAGCCGCGCGGCACTGGCCTCCAGCACCTCGCCGGTGCGGAAATAGTTGTGTTCGAACGGCATGACCTCGGCCTGCACCGCACGCACCAGCGCCGTCGCGTCGACCGGGTGCGCGCCGCGGCCACGCAGCGCCGCCACGCCGGCGCCCTGCGTCGCGCCGCGCTCGCCCGGCTGCTGCAGCGCATAGTCGGCCGCGCCCGTGCCGGCGAAGCTGCCCGAGGAGATCGCCCAGGCGGCATTGTGGCTGCCGCCGCCGGTGAAGCCGCCGCAGATCGGTTCGCGCGTGGCCGCATCGCCCGCGGCATAAAGGCCGGCCACGGAGGTGCTGCAGTCCGGCCCGGTCAGGCGCAGGCCGCCGGTGCCGCGCACCGTGCCCTCGAGCCGCAGGGTGACGGCAAAGCGGTCGGCAAACGGATCGATGCCGCTGCGGTCGAACGGCAGGAAGAAGTTCGGCTGGGCCGCGCGCATTGCCGCGGCCGTGGCCGCATCGGCGCGGTCGAGCCGGGCATAGACCTTCTGGCGCAGCAGTTCGCGCGCGATCACCGAGCGCCCGCCCTTGGACGCCGCCCCGGGGATCGGCACGCCGTCGGCGTCGGTGAACGTCGCCCAGTTGTAGAACAGCGTCTTGGTGACCGAGCCGAACTCGGGCGCGATGGCGTAGGCGTTGGAGAACTCCATGCCCGACAGCTCCGCGCCCAGCTCGGCCGCCATCAACAGCCCGTCTCCGGTCAGCACGTTGCAGCCCAGGGCGCGGCTCAGGAAGGCGCAGCCGCCGGTGGCGATCACCACTGCGCGTGCGCGCACCTCCCAGCGGCCGCCGCGCTGGCGGTCGATGCCGGCGGCGCCGGCCACCGCCCCCGCCGCATCGCGCAGCAGCTCCAGCGCCGGGCTGTGATCGAGGATACGGGCGCCGGCCTGCTTGACCTGCTTGCGCATCAGGCGCATGTATTCCGGGCCCTGCAGGGAGTTGCGGCGCGACACGCCGCCCTCGTCGTCGGGAAACGGATAGCCCCATTCGGCCAGCGTGTTGATGCCGTCCCAGGTCTGGTCGAGCACGCGCCGCATCCACGCGGCCGAGGCGAGCCGTCCGCCCATTTCGTAGCGGCTCGCCATGGCGGCGGCGCGCCGCGCGGGATCGGGTTCGACGTACCAGACAGCGGTGCCGGCCGCCGCGGTGGCGCCCGAGGCGCCGCAGTAGCCCTTGTCGGCCAGCACCACGCTCGTGCCCGCCTGGGCCGCGCTGATCGCCGCCCACGTGCCGGCCGGGCCGCCCCCGATCACCAGCACGTCGGCGTCGTAGCCGCTCTCCGTGCTGCCTTCGATGCGTCTGCGTGTGACTGCCATGTTGCCGCTCCTCGCCTGATCCGACAAAGTGAGGATGGTAGGCGGCGCGCCGCGCGGCGCGAACGAAGGATCGGCGATTTGCAAATGCGCCGCGCCCGTGTCCGGGGCGGCGCGGTGAGCTGCCCAGCGTCGCGCGGCCGCGCCGCGGCAAGCGTGTCGCGCCACACCTGGCGCCGGCAACCCGCGCAGCGAGAGGCGCGGCTGCGCCGCGATCCGTTCAGCGGCTGGCGGCCGCCGGCAGGGGCACGTGCAGGGTCGCCTTGACGCGCTCCAGGACCACGATGGTGCGAAACCACTTCACGTTGGGATTGTCGTGGAACAGCCGCTGCGCCAGCGCCTGGAACACCGTCATGCTCGGCACCGTGAGCACCAGCAGGAAGTCGGCGTCGCCGGTCACGTAATAGCACTGCTGGATCTCCGGCCCGGAGAACGCGCGCTTCATCAGCTCGAGGTCGGCCGATTGGGTGCGGTCCGCATGCACCTCGACCACCAGGGTGATGACCTGCCCCAGCTTCTCCGGGTCGATCACGCTCGCGTCGGCCTGGATGAAACCCGCCTGCTTCAGGCGCTGGATGCGGCGTTGCACCGAGGCGGTGGACAGATGCACGCGCTGCGCCAGCGCGCGCAGCGGCAGGCTGTTGTCCTGCTGCAGCACGTCCAGCAGGGCGAGATCGAAGGCGTCGGGCAGGTTGGCCGGTTTCATGTGAGAAATTTTCTCATATCAAGGGAGTAATACGGGGCCACTTCTCGGTGTCGACGCAATAAAGTGCGGCCGATACCGCCCATTCCTTTCCTTACGGAGTTTTCGATGCATTGGCGCACCCGACTCGTCCAGCCCCAGGCGCTCGCCCCCGCTGACTTCAAATCCCTGACGGTGCCCACGCACCGCGCCTCGACGGTACTGTTCGAGCGCCAGGCCGACGTGCGCGACGGCTGGCGCCAGGACGAGCACGGCTATACCTATGGCGTGTACGGCACGCCCACCGCCCTCGAGCTCGGCGCCCGCATCGCGCAGCTGGAAAAGGCGCACCACACCTTCGTGGTGCCGGGCGGCCAGGCCGCGATCGCGCTGGTCTACCTTGCCCTGGGTCGCGCCGGCAGCCACGTGCTCGTGCCGCACAGCGCCTATGGCCCCAACCTCAAGCTCGCGCGCGGCATGCTGGAACGCTTCGGCGTGACGATCGAGGGCTACGATCCGCTGATCGGCGCCGGCATCGCCGACCTGATCCGCGCCGACACCGCGCTGGTCTGGACCGAAAGCCCCGGCTCGGTCACGATGGAGATCCAGGACGTGCCGGCGATCTGCGCCGCGGCGCACGCGCGCGGCGTGCCGGTGGCGCTCGACAACACCTACGCCGCCGGCGTGCTGTTCGACGCCTTTGCGCACGGCGTGGACATCAGCATACAGGCGCTGACCAAATACGTGGGCGGCCACAGCGATCTGTTGCTGGGCACCGTTTCCGTCGCCACGGCCGAGCTCAAGACCCGGCTGGGCGATGCCCACCAGCAGCTCGGCCTGGCCGTGTCGCCCGACGACTGCAACCTCGCGCTGCGCGGCCTGCAGACGCTGGCGCTGCGGCTCGACCACCTGGAACGCGCCACCCTCGAAATCGCGCGATGGTTGCGCGAGCAACCGCAGATCGAGGCGGTGTATCACCCGGCCCTGCCCGGCAGCCCGGGCCACGAGATCTGGGCGCGCGACTTCACCGGCTCGGCCAGCGTGTTTTCCATCCTGTTCAAGCCCGACTACGACGCCGCGCGGGTGGCGGGCTTCATCGACGCGCTGCAGCTGTTCAGGATCGGCATGAGCTGGGGCGGCGTGACGAGCCTGGCCCTGTCGTATCCCGAACTCAAGCGCCCCCATCGCGATTATGCCGGCCGGCTGGTGCGGCTGAACATCGGGCTCGAGGCGGTCGACGAGCTGATCGCGGACCTGGCCCAGGCGCTCGCGCGCGTGTAGGCGCGGGTGGGACAAGCGGCGCGCGGCAAGCGGCAGGCGGCAGGCGCATCGCGGCCTGCGGGCTGCGCGCTCAGGTCAGCGTGTCGGCCGTGATGACGTGCACGCCCGGCCGCGCCTGCACCGCGGCCTCGAGCAGCGCAGCCGCGATGCGCGGCGCCGGATTCAGGCGCCAGCGGGCCGGCAACACCGGGCCGAGCGCGCCCAGCAGCCCCTGCATGATCCGCTCGCCGGCGCGAAATTCCTCGCGCCGGCCGCCGATCAGGCCCGGCCGCACGAAGGTCAGCGAGGCAAAGCCCTCCGCCTGCAGGTCGCGCTCGAGCTCGCCCTTGACGCGGTTGTAGAAAAAGCGCGACCCGGCATCCGCGCCGATCGCCGAGTTCAGCACGTAGACCGGCGTGCCGGCGGCCCGGGCCAGGCGTGCCACGGCCAGCGGGTAGTCATGGTCGACGCGGCGAAACGCGGCCTGCGAGCCCGCCGTCCGGATCGTGGTGCCCAGCGTGCACACCACCGCGTCGGCCTGCCACCAGGGCGCGTCCGGCGGCAACGACGCGTAGTCGACCTGCGGCGCCAGCAGCCGCGACGCCTGTGGCAGTGCCCGGCGCACCGGCGCCGTCACCTGTGTGATCCGCGCATCGGCCAGCGCCAGCCGCAGCACGTGGCTGCCAACCAGCCCGGTCGCTCCCACCAGCAACAATCGCATCTCCCGCCCCTCCGGATGGCGCGGGCCCGGCCCGCCGTCTCGCCAACTTAGCACGCGGCGCCCGTCGGCGAAGCCGCGTCGTGCCGCCGCCCGTGGTGCCGGCACGACGCGTCCCTGGCTCGGCACAGTTGCTCTCGGCATCACCGGGCATGGTGCTTGCGCGGCCGCACTGCACCATCCGGACCAGGAGCCCGCCATGTCCCACCCGCCGCCCAATGCGCCGTCCGCGCCCGATCTCGAACCGCGCAAGGGCCAGTATTCCGGCAAGCTGCCGCGCGCGGTGTTTCGCGAGCGCTTCCTGCGGCGCTTCTACGACCCGGCCTTCCGCAGCGAAGATGCGGCGCTCGCCCGGCTCGAACAGATCGCCTGGGACGCCTACCAGGACAGCCGCAAGGCGCCGATCACGGTCCGGGCCGGCCCGGGCTATGCCGATCCGGACCATGCGCTGTCGGTGGAGTGGAAGGCCGCGCGCGACCGGCTCGAACAGGCGGCGCTGCGCCAGCGCGATCCGCAGACGCCCGCGCGCGTGCTCGTGATCAACGGGGCGGCGCGCAACGACGGCACCTGTCCGGGCGAGGCCTCCAAGAGCTGGCGCTTCGCCGGCCTGGTGCGCGAGACCCTCGAGGCGGCCGGCGTCGAAGCCGACATGCTCGACCTCAGCCGGCTGGTGGCCGAATACCAGTACGAGATCCACCCCTGCAAGGGCTGCGTGTCCACGGCCATGCCGCTGTGCCACTGGCCCTGCAGCTGCTATCCCAATCACTCGCTCGGGCAGAGCAACGATGCGATGAACGGCATCTATGAACAATGGGTGGCGGCGCACGGCGTGATCCTGATCGCGCCGACCTACTGGTATCAGTCGCCCAGCCCGCTCAAGCTCATGATCGACCGGCTCGTCTGCGCCGACGGCGGCAACCCCGATCCGACCACCACGCACGGCAAGGACGCGGTGCGCGCGAAACAGGTGGAACTCGATGGCTGGCACTATCCCAAGCATTTGGCCGGCCGGGCCTACGGGTTGATCGTGCATGGCGACGTGGCCGGTATCGAGGGCCAGCGCCGCGCCCTGTCCGACTGGCTCGACTGGATGGGCCTGGTCGATGCCGGCGCCGCGGCGCGGCTCGACCGCTACATCGGCTACTACCGGCCCTATGCCACCAGCCACGCCGATCTCGACGCCGACACCGCGGTGCAGGAAGAGGCGCGCAACGTGACGCGCGCCATGATCCGCTGCGTGCCGCGCCTGCGTGCGGGCGAGCTCACCCCGCCCGACGCCACCCTCACCGATCCGCGGCCCAAGTGATCACTGCGGCTTCACGCCCGTGGCCTTGACCACCTCGGCCCAGCGCCGGGTCTCGGCCGCGGTATACGTCTGCAATGCCTGCGGCGTCTGGCTCGCCGCCGGCGGGATCAGCACGGCCATGTCGGTCAGGCGTTTCGCGGTCGCGGGATCGGCCAGCACCGCCCGCACCGCCTGGTTCAGCCGCTCCACCGCCGCCGCCGGCGTGCCCTTGGGCACGTAGAAGCCGTGCCACACCGACAGCTCGAAGTCCGGCAGCCCGGCCTGCGCAAAAGTCGGCACCTCGGGCAAGGCGGGCAAGCGTTCGCGGGTCGCCACCGCATAGGGTTTGAGCGCGCCCGACTGGATGTGCGGCAGCGTCGCCACCGGCTGGTCGCAGATCAGGTCGACGTTGCCGGCCACCAGGTCTTGCAGCGCCGGGCCGGTGCCGCGATAAGGCACGAGCGTCGCCTGCGCCCGGGCGGTATGGGTGAACAGCAGCGCGCACAGGTGCGAGGTCGCGCCCACCCCCGCATGCGAGAAATTCACCGCGTTCGGCTCGGCCCGCATGGCCTGGATCAGGGCCTGCACCGAATCGGGCGCGAAGTTCTTGTTGCGCACCAGGATCATCGGCACCTCGCCGGCGGGCGCCACCGCCTGCAGGTCGCGCGTCACGTCATACGGCAGCCGGGCGTACAGCGCGGGCGCGGAGGCCACGGCCATGTTGTGCAACAGCACGGTATAGCCGTCGGGCTGGGCCCGCACCACCCGCGTGGTGCCGATGGTGCCGCCGGCCCCGCCGGCGTTCTCGACCACCACGGGCTGGCCCAGCTGGCGGCCCAGGCCGTCGGCCAGCACCCGCGCCAGCACGTCGGTCGAACCGCCCGGCGCGTAGGGCACCACTACCGTGATCGCGCGGTCGGGCCAGGCCTGCGCCGCGCCGCAGGCGAGCGCCAGCACGCCCGCGGCGCAGGCTTGAAAAATGCGTTGCATGAGTTGTCTCCTCGATTGGCCGACAGGCGCGTAAGCCCGCCGGACGAGCGCGGCCGCGCGGCATCCTCTGCGGGACACGCGTCACGGCAACGCGATTGGAATGGAATGAAGGCGTTCGGCGCCGCTCAGACCACGTAGCGGTACAGCTCGGTGTGGTCGGCGGCCGGGCCCAGTTCGGCCGACGCGTCGCGCGTGTAGGCCGAGACCTGCTGCGCGAGCCGCATCGGCTGGCCCAGCACCGGACCCAGCGCGGCCGCGATGCCCACGTCCTTGGCCTGCAGCGCCAGCGAGAAACCCGAATTGAAGGCGCCGTTCAGCATGAACTGGTGCGCCTTGTTCTCGGTGGTGTTGTTCCTGCCGGTCGAGGCGTTGATCACGTCCACCACGGTGGCGGCGTCGATGCCGAAGGCCGCCCCGGCATGGATGGCTTCGGCCGTGGCGATCATGGCGGCCGCCGACACGTAGTTGTTGAGCGCCTTGAGCGCGTGGCCCGCACCCACCGGGCCGACGTAGGTGATGGCCTGGCCCAGCACCGCAAGCAGGGGCCGCTGGCGCTCGAACAGCGCCGGGTCGCCGCCCGCCATGATGGCGAGCGTGCCGGCCACGGCCTTCTTCACGCCGCCGGAGACCGGTGCGTCGAGCAGGCCCAGCCCGCGCGCGGCCAGCCGCGCCGCCAGCGCCCGGGTGCGATGCGGATCGGCCGAGCTCATGTCGATCACGCAGGCGCCCGCGGGCAGATGGGAAGCCAGCCCGTCGACCACCGCGTCCACGATGTCGGAGTTGGGCAGCATCGTGAACACCACGTCGCAGGCCGCGAAGGCGGCCGCGTCGGGCGCGCGCACGACATCGGCGTGCGCGGCGGCGAACGCCGCCTCGGTGGCCGGGTTGACATCCTGCACCACCAGCCGGTGGCCGGCCTCGTGCAGCAGGTGTGCCATGGGCGTGCCCATCATGCCCAGGCCGATGAATCCTATCGTGCGCATCTCATGCCCTCCCGTCAGCGGTCCATTTCCTTGAACACCTCGGCCGCGACGCGGAACGAGTCGATGGCGGCCGGCACGCCGCAATAGATCGCGGTCTGCAGGAACACCTCCTTGATCTCATCGCGGGTCAGGCCGTTGTTGATGGCCCCGCGCACGTGCAGCTTGAGCTCGTGCGGACGGTTCAGCGCGGTGATCATGGCCAGGTTCAGGAACGAGCGGGTGCGGCGGTCCAGCCCCGGGCGGTTCCACACATCGCCCCAGCAGTACTGCGTGACCAGCTCCTGCATGTCGATGTTGAAGTCGGTGGCGTTCTGGATCGAGGCGTCGACATACTCGGCGCCCAGCACCTCGCGCCGGGTGGACAGGCCCTGGTCGAACAGGGCGGGATTCTTGGGGGCGTACGGACGGGTCATGAACTGCTCCTTTGTCTGAAAAGCATGGGATGAATACTAGTCTGATTGTCTGACAATCAGACCTGACGATATCCCGCATTGACCGGGTGCGGCACCCCGTTGTATGACAATCCGACTGTCGCCTAAAATCGCCGCATGACCGCCATCACCCGCATTTCCCGCGAAGAAACCTCCCTGCGCGAACGCGCCACCCAGGCGCTGCGCGGCGCCATCCTCGACGGCGTGTTCTCGCCCGGCCAGAAGCTCTCCGAGCGCGAGTTGTGCGAGCGGCTCGACGTCAGCCGCTCCTGTGTGCGCGAGTCGCTGCAGCACCTCCAGGCCGAGGGCCTGATCACGATCGTGCCGCACCGCGGCCCCGAGGTCACCACCATCACCCCGGCGGAGGTGCGCGACATCTATGCGGTGCGCGGCAGTCTCGAGACACTGGCCGTGCGAGGATTCGTGACCCAGGCCACCCCCGAACAGAAGCAGGCCTTGCGCCGCCACGTCGCGGCGCTCGCCGAGCCCGCCACCGCCCACGACCGCGCGGCCGTGCTCAACATCAAGAACCAGTTCTACGACGTGCTGATCGCCGGCTGTGGCAACTCCGTGGTCGGGCAGATGCTGCGCCAGCTCAACAACCGCGTCACGGTGCTGCGGCGCGTCTCCATGGCGCGCCCCGGCCGGCTGCCCGAAACGGTCAAGGAACTCGACGCGCTGGTGTCGGCCATCGAGGCCGGCGACGAGGAGACGGCGGCGCAGCGCTGCGCCGAGCACATCCGCAAGGCCGCCGCCAATGCCTTGCGCAACATGAGCGAGAGCGGCGAGGCCGCCTGAGCCCTCACAGGGCCGGGCCACAGGCCGGCACCCATAGCGCCGGCCAGGTTTCCCACACCACCGCCAGCGCCGACAGCGCCGCGAGCGCGCCGGCCAGCCAGCCCAGGAAGTCCGCCGCGCCGCGGGCCCGGAGCGCGCGCCGCGTGCGGCGCCACAGCCAACCCATCAGCAGCAGCACCAGCACGCTGACCGCCACGATCAGCCACGACGACAGCGGCAGGCCGGCCCAGCGCGCCTGCCACAGCCCGCGCGCGCATCCGAGCGCGTTGACGATGTAGATCGCGAAAAAATGGGCGAACCACAGCAGCGGCGCGGCCAGCACGCCGGCGAGGTGCCGCGCGGCGGGTCCGCGCGTCATGCGAGCCACCGCGGGAAGCCGTGCACCAGCGCCAGGCCGGCCAGTCCCTGCGCCGCGCTGTAGCCCGCGAACAGGCGCAGGGTGTCGAGGCTGGCGCGGCGGTCCGGCGCCAGCCTGCCCGCCAGCGCGCGCGCGCCAGCGAATGCGGCCAGATAGGCGGTGATCGCCGCGAAGATCGCCTGCAGGCCCGCCACCGCGTAGACCGAGGCGGCGTAGCCGCTGTCGTCCGGCCGCAGCCCCGCACGCCAGTGGCCCTCCAGCTCGACCCCGGCGCCGGCCAGCAGCGCCAGCGCCGCGCCGCCCACGCGCCAGGCCACGCCCACGCGCCAGGCCACGCCCGCGGCCGAGGCGCGCAGGCGGCGGCCCGCCGCCTCGCAGCCCACCACGCAGGCCAGCAGCAGCGCGGCCACCGTCCAGGCCCGGCCGGCGCCCGGCAGCCGGGCGGTCTCGAGCCAGCCGGGCGGCGCGGTGGTCCAGAGAAACAGGTACGAGAAGACCAGCGCGCCGAAGATGCTTGCGCACACAACCAGCAGGATCACCATGGCCCACCACGCATGCGAGCGGCTGCCGCTGCAGCTGACCGGCAGGCACAGGCCGGCGCCCACGTCCACCGGCGCGTGGACGGGCAGCGGCTCCGACTGCCACATCCAGATCCACATCATCACCAGCGCCAGCACCCCGCAGGCCGCGGCCGGCCAGGTCAGCTTGAAGGTGAGCAGCAGGAAAAAGCCCGCCGTGCCCAGCGCCGCGAACAGCGGCGACCAGCCCGGACCGGGCAGCTCCAGCACGTATTCCGGGCGCGCGTCCACGGCGCTGGTCACCAGCGTCGAGCGCCGCCCCGTGGGCGCGCCCGGCAGATAATGGGCGCCCGCCTCCACCTGCCCGGCCAGGCCGGGCTGGTCCCACAGCGGTTCGCGGCTGCGGACCTCGGGCTGGCTGCGCACGCCGTAGCTGTCGTTGGGCAGCCATTCCAGCGTGCCCGCGTTCCAGACGTTGCCGGCCTCGCTCGCCCCGCCGCCGAACACCGGCCGGAAGTTGCGCGCGAGGTCCACCAGAAACACCAGCACGCCCAGCGCCAGCAGCACGGCGCCCGCCGTGGACACCTGGTTGAGCAGGGTCCAGCCCTGGTTCTCCGCATAGGTGTAGACCCGCCGCGGCATGCCGGCCAGGCCGGTGAGATGCATCGGCAGGAAGGTGATGTTGAAGCCGGCGAAGATCAGCCAGAACGCCCAGCGTCCCAACCGGGGCGACAGCGGCCGGCGGCTCGAGAACGGCGCCCAGTAATAGAACGCGGCGAACAGCGGAAACACCATGCCGCCGAACAGCACGTAGTGCAGGTGCGCCACGACGAAGTAGCTGTCGTGCGCCTGCAGGTCGAACGGAATCACGGCGAGCATCACCCCCGTCAGCCCGCCCAGCACGAACACCACGAAAAAGCCCAGGATGAACAGCATCGGGGTCTGCAGCGGACGCAGCCGCGTGGCCGAGGCGATGGTGGCGATCCAGGCGAACACCTGCACGCCGGTCGGCACCGCCACCGCCATGCTGGCCGCCGAGGCGAAGCTCAGCGACAGCGCCGGGATGCCGGTGGCGAACATGTGGTGCACCCACAGCCCGAAGCTCACGAAGCCCGTGCCGACCACCGCCATCACCACCAGGCGGTAGCCCACCAGCGGCACGCCGCACATGGCCGGGATGATCATCGACACCATGCCGGCCGCGGGCAGGAAGATGATGTACACCTCCGGATGGCCGAAGAACCAGAACAGGTGCTGCCACAGCAGCGGATCGCCACCCTGCTCCGCCACGAAAAACGGCATGCCGAAGGCCCGCTCCAGCTCCAGCAGCAACGTGGCCACGATCACCGCGGGGAACGCGATCACCACCATGCCGCAGAACACCAGCATGACCCAGGCAAAGATCGGCATGCGATCCAGCCGCATGCCCGGCGCGCGGGTGCGCAGGATGCCGACCGCCAGTTCGATCGCCCCGGCGATGGCGGAGATCTCGATGAAGCCGATGCCCAGCAGCCAGAGGTCGGCATTGAGCGCCGGCGAATAGGTGGCGTTGGTGAGCGGCGGATACATGAACCAGCCGCCGTCCGGCGCCAGCCCGAAGAACAGGCTGCCGAAGAACACCAGGCCGCCCACGGCGTAAGCCCAATAGGCATAGGCGGACAGACGCGGGAACGGCAGGTCGCGCGCGCCCAGCATGTTGGGCAGCAGCAGCACCGCCACCGCCTCGACCGCCGGCACGGCAAACAGGAACATCATCACGGTGCCGTGCATCGTGAACAGCTGGTTGTACAGGCCGTGGCTGATCAGGTCGTTGTCCGGCACGGATAGTTGCGCGCGCATCAGCATCGCCAGCACGCCGGCCAGCACGAAAAACAGCAAGGCCGTGCCGATATAGAGCACGCCGATCGTGCTGTTGTTCACGTCGGACAGCAGCCGCCAGCCGCGCGGCGTGCGCCAGATGCGGGCGAGTTCCGGCTCCTCCCCGGCCGGGCGCGGCAGCGGATTCGGCAGCGCGGCGCCCCGCGCGGTGTCCATGTCTGCGGGCGGCGTGCCCGCGATGGGTGACGTCGCGGCGTCGGAGGGTGTCATTCGAGGCTGTCCAGGTAGGCCGCCAGCGCGAGCAGCGCGTCGCTGTCGAGCCGGTCGAAGGATGGCATGCGATTGCCCGGTTTGAGTTGCTGGCTCGCGGCGATCCAGCCTGCCAGCGTGCCGATGTTGTTGGGCAGGAGGCCGGCGCCCAGCGTCGGCCGGCTCGCCACGTGCGTGAGATCCGGCCCGTCGAGGACGCCCGCGGCGGCGGCACTGCGTCCGTCACTGCGTGCGCCACGGATGGCGTGACACGCCATGCAGTGGCGCTCGAACAGCGCCTGGCCGGCACGCAGCCGCGCGGTCGACGGCGCGCGCGCTGGCGCGGCCTGGCCGAGCGCCCACGCCGCATAGTCGTCGGGCGGGAGCGCCGCCACCGAGAAGCGCATGCGCGCGTGCTGCGCGCCGCAGAACTCCGCACAGACGCCGGCATAGGTGCCCGCCGCCTCGGCCCGCAGGTGCAGCGTGGTGGCTCGCCCCGGCACCATGTCGAGCTTGCCGGCCAGCTGCGGCACCCAGAAGCTGTGGATCACGTCGGCACTGCGCAGCGTGAAGCGCACCGGCTGCCCCACCGGGATGCGGATGTCGTTGGCCGTTTCGAACAGCAGCCGGCCGGTGGCGTCGGTATAGCGCACCCGCCACCACCACATCTCGCCGGTCACCTCGATGTGCACGCGCGCCTCGGCGCCGCCGCCGCGCCAGCCCGGGCCCAGCGTGTAGGCGAGCAAGGCGGTGAGCACGGTCACCGGGAACACGACCCCACCCGCCATCACCAGGGTGCGGCGCCCGAGGCCGCGCCGCAGCCGCGCCGGGCCCCACAGCGCCACGGCCAGCAAGCCCAGCGTGATCACGAAGATGACGAGCGCGCCCCAGGTCAGCAGCCAGGTGAGCTCGGCCGCGCGCGCCGCCACGTCACCGCGCGGATCCAGCACGGCGGCCGGCCCGCCCCAGGCGGGTGCGGGCAGCGCGGCAAACATGGCATCGCGGCGCAATCGGGAGCGGGGCAAGGGCGGTCCTGTCGGCATGGGACTTGCTGGCACGCAGGCCAGCCTGGCGTTACCTCAGCACGTGGCGTACCAGCCCGGCGCGAGGTCCGCCCCCTCAAGCAGAACAGGACACGCCGTGGCCCGACGCCCTACCCGCCCATGCGACTCGTGCCCGCCCGACCGAAGGGCGGCACCGCGCTGGGCGGCATTCCGGTGGGCGGCACCCCGCTGGGCGGCACCCCGCGGCGCGGCCAGTCGTCTGGCGACCCCGCGCCTTTCGCCCCGCCACTGGGCCGGCGCATTCATCCTGATGCTGGGCGGTTGCGGCCCCGCCCCGGCGCCGCTCGCGCCCTATCCCGACGCGTCGGCCCTGCCCGGCGCCGACGTCGAACGTGGCAGGCAATGGGTGGCCCAGGCCGGCTGCGCGGCCTGTCACAGCGTGCCGGGCGTGCGCTCGGCGCGGGCGCAGGTCGGCCCGCCGCTGCACGACCTCCATCGCCGGGTGTACCTGGGCGGCGTGCTGCCCAACACCCCGGAGAACCTGGTGCGCTGGCTGGCCGATCCGCGCGCGCATGACGCCGCCACGGCCATGCCGGCCGTCGGCCTCACGCCGCAACAGGCGCGCGACATCGCGGCCTACCTGTTGGCGCAGCCATGACGCCAGCCGCCTCCGGCAAGCGCCTGCGCATCGTGATCGCCACGCTGGCGTGCGCGGGCCTGCTCGCCGCCGTGGCCACCGCCCTCCTCGTCTACGCCGGCGTCTACGACATCAGCGCCACCCGTCCGCACACCGCCCCCGTGCATCGCACGCTGGAGCTCGCGCTGGAACGCGCGGTGCGCGTGCGCGCCGCCGACATCGCCGCGCCCGCGCTCGACGCCGCCCGCGCCACGCGCGGCGAAGCGATCTACCGCCAGCATTGCGTGCAGTGCCACGGCGCGCCGGGCGAGGCGCCGCAGCCTTTTGCGCTGGGCCTGAACCCGGCGCCGCCACCGTTGGTGGAAAGCCGCCGGCACTGGTCGGCCGCCGAACTCTTCTGGATCGTCCGCCACGGCATCAAGATGACCGGCATGCCCGCCTGGCAATACCGGCTGGCCGACGAAGAGATCTGGGACGTGGTGGCGTTTCTGGCGGTAATGCCGGAGATCGCGCCGGCCGACTGGCAAGCTCGGCCGCCCTCGCCGCCCCGCCCGGTTGCGCCCGCAACGGCTGCTGCCGCGGCGCCGCGTGCAGCCGACCCGCGCGCCGGGCGCGCCGCCATGCAGCAATACCTGTGCGCCACCTGCCACACCATTCCCGGCGTGACGGGCGCCCGCAATCAGGTCGGCCCCCCGCTGGGCGGTCTGGCCACTCGCGGCTTCCTGGCCGGCCGCCTGCCCAATACGGCCGAAAACCTGGCCGCGTGGCTGCGCGAGCCGCAGCGCCATGCGCCCGGCAGTGCGATGCCCGACCTGCACGTCTCGGAGCAGGATGCGCGCGATATGGCCGCCTTCCTGTACACCCTCGTCGAGGACTAGACGCTTGCGCGCGCAACCGTCATTCATGGACGCCTAATGTCAAGAATCGTTTCATTGACTCCGACCCCAAAAAGTCCCGGCTCGGATGTAATAGACACACCTTCAGCCCTTCGAGGCGGCGCCTTGCATGCCGTCCTGCACTCGCCCATGGAACAACCGGCGTCCGCCTGCCTCAGCGCCTCCGTACCCAATGCCGATCCCGCCGCGTTTCTTGCGGGAGGCGGCGAAACGGGTGCGGTGATGCGTGCGTTCGACTGGGCCGCCACCGAGCTGGGCGACCCCGCAGGCTGGCCGCAGAGCCTGAAGACCGCCATCCGCATCATGCTGAGTTCGCGCCAGCCGATCTGGATCGGCTGGGGCCCGCAATTCCGCGTGCTCTACAACGACGCCTACCTGCCCATCATCGGCGGGCGCCATCCGCAGGCCATCGGCCGCCCGACGCACGAGGTCTGGCACGAGATCTGGGACTACGTGCAGACCCTGCTGCACCGCGCCGTCACCCGCACCGAGGGCACCTACGAGGAGCAGATGCTCCTCATCATGGAGCGCAACGGCTACCCCGAGGAAACCTACTACACCTTCTCCTACACGCCGCTGCCCAACGACGACGGCAGCGTCGGCGGCATCATCTGCGCCAACAGCGACGAGACCCAGCGCGTGATCGCGGACCGCCAGCTCAAGGCCCTGCGCGAGCTGGCCGCCGCGATGCCGCAGGCGGCCGACTGGCGCGAAGCCTGCGCCCTGAGCGCCCGCGCGCTGGCCGCCGATCCGCAGGACGTGGTGTTCGGCCTGGTGTACGCCATCGAGCCCGATGCCCGCGAGGCCGAGCTGGTGGGCGTGTGCGGCGCGGCGCCGGACGATGCGGTGGCACCGCGCCGACTGCCGCTCGACGGCGCCGTATGGCCCTGCGCCGAGGCCCTGCGCGCCGGCGTCCCGCTGCTGCTGGACGATCTCGCCGCGCGTTTCGGCGGCGCCTTGCCGCCAAACGTGTGGCAGCGCCCCGCCACCCGCGCCGCGCTGGTGCCGATCGCGCCCTCCAGCGAGGGCGAGCCGGCCTGCGTGCTGGTCGTCGGGCTCAATCCGCTGCGGCTGTATGGCGCCGACTACCAGGAGTTTCTCGAGCTCGCGGCGACGCAGATCGGCGCGTCGCTGCGCTACGCCCGCGCCTACGAACAGGAGCGCCGCCGCGCCCAGGCCCTGGCCGAGATCGACAGCGCCAAGACGGCCTTCTTCTCCAACATCAGCCACGAGTTCCGCACCCCGCTCACGCTCATGCTGGCCCCGCTCGAAGACCTGTTGCAGTCGGCCGGGCTGGCCGCCGACCAGCAGGCCGCGCTGGAGCTGGCCCAGCGCAACGGGCTGCGCCTGCTCAAGCTCGTCAACACGCTGCTCGACTTCTCGCGGCTGGAGGCGGGCCGGGTCCGGGTGGACCCGCACCCCACCGACATCGCCGCCCTCACGGCCGATCTGGCCTCGCTGTTCCGCTCGACGCTCGAGCGCGCCGGCCTGACGCTGGACATCGATTGCCCCACGCCCACGCGCGCCGTCATGCTCGACCGCGACATGTGGGAGAAGATCGTGCTCAACCTCATGTCGAACGCCTACAAGTTCACCTATGAGGGCGGCGTGCACGTGAGCGTGCGCGAAACCCCCGACGGCCATGCGGAGGTGCGCATCGCGGACAGCGGCGTGGGCATCGGCGCCGACGACCTGCCGCGCATCTTCGATCGCTTCCACCAGGTGGCCGGTGTCGCCGGCCGCAGCATCGAAGGCAGCGGCATCGGACTGGCGTTGGTGCAGGAATTCGTGCAGCTGCAGGGCGGCACCGTCCGCGTCGAGAGCGAGGCCAACCGCGGCACCGTCTTCATCCTGCGGCTGCCGCTGGGGCCGTCGCTCGAAACGGCGCAGCGCCAGGCCGCCCTCACCTCGCCCGCGCTGGCCCGGGCCTATCTCGACGGCGCCGACACGCCGCAGCTGACCCTGCCGATCGAAACGCCGCAGCATCCGCAGAGCGGCCGCGTGCTCGTGGTGGACGACAACGACGACATGCGGGCCTACATCGGCCGCATCCTGGCGGCGGCGGGCTATCAGGTCGACAGCGCCGCCGACGGCCGCGACGCCCTGCTGCGCGCGCGTGCGCGCCGGCCCGACCTGGTGCTGTCCGACGTGATGATGCCCCACCTCGACGGCTTCGGCCTGCTGGCCGCGCTGCGCGCCGATCCGGGCTTGAGCACCGTGCCGGTGCTGCTGGTATCGGCGCGCGCCGGCGAGGAGGCCTCGGTCGAAGGCCTGGGCGCGGGTGCCGACGATTACCTGACCAAGCCGTTCTCCGCCCGCGAGCTGCTGGCGCGGGTGAGCGGCAACCTGCGCCTGAACCAGCTGCGCCAGGAGACCGCGCGCCGCCTCGCCGAAGAGGCGCGCACGCTGGAGATCCTGAATCACGTGGGCGCCGTGGTCGCGGCCGAACTCGACATGACGCAGGCCGTGCAGGCGGTGGTGCGCGCCGCCAGCGACCTGACCGGCGCGGCGCTCGCGCTGCTCACCTATCCGGCCGATCCGGCCGGCGGACCGATGGCCGGGCCGCGCGTGGCCGTGGCCGGCGATACCGCACCGCTGACCGCGGGTGACCTGCGTCGCATCGCCGCCTGGCCGACCGGCGTGGGCGTGCTGCGGCAGGACGATCTGCGCAGCCAGGGCCTCATCCTGCCCGGCCTGGGCCATGCGCCCGCGCGCAGCTACCTCTCGGCGCCGGTGCGCGGCCGCGATGGTGTGTTGCTCGGCCACCTCTATCTCGTGCATCCCGAGCCGCGCGTGTTTGACGACCGCGCGGAGCGGCTGACGATCGGCATCGTGGCGCAGGCCGCGCTCGCCATCGACAACGCCACCTTGTTCCAGGCGGCGCAGCGCGAGATCGCCGAACGCGGCCAGGCCCAGGCCGCGCTGCGCGAGCTGAACGACAGTCTCGAACGGCGCGTCAACGACGCCGTGTCCGACCGCGAACGGCTCTGGACCTACAGCGAAGACCTGCTGCTGATGGCCGATGGCGACGGCCGGCTGCAACGTCTGAGTCCGTCATGGACGCGCCGCCTCGGGCACGCCGAGCCGGCCCTGTTGCACCAGTCCTATTGCACCCTCATCCATCCCGACGACGTGGCAGCGGCGCAGGAGATGTTTGCCCGGTTGCGCGCCGGCGCCGGCAGCCAGCGCGGCGAGCACCGCCTGCGCACGGCCGACGCGCAGTGGCGCTGGGTGGCCTGGACCTGGTCGCATGATCCGGCCTCCGACTGCATTCACGGCGTGGGGCGCGACATCACGGCCGACAAGGCCCAGGCCGCGGCGTTGCAGCAGGCCGAAGAGGCGTTGCGCATGTCGCAGAAGATGGAGGCCGTGGGCCAGCTCACCGGCGGCGTCGCCCACGACTTCAACAACCTGCTGCAGGTGATCAGCGGCAATCTGCAATTGATGGAGCGCGACCTGGCCGACCCGGACCGCGCGCGCCAGCGCCTGCAGCGCGCCCTGGCCGGCGTCGACCGCGGCTCGCGCCTGGCGGCCCAGCTGCTGGCCTTCGGCCGGCGCCAGCCGCTCGCGCCCAAGACCCTGCATCTGGGCCGTTTCCTGCGCGATTTCGACGAGATGCTGCGGCGCGCGGTGGGCGAAGGCGTGGAGCTGGCCACCATCGTGCCGGGCACCCTGGGCCATGCGCTGGTCGACCCGAACCAGATGGAAAACGCCCTGCTCAACCTGGCCATCAACGCACGCGATGCCATGCAGGGTCACGGCCGCCTCACGCTGGCCGCCGCCAACACCGAACTCGATGCGCAGCAGCTGCGCCACGATCCCGACGTCCAGCCCGGCCGCTATGTGATGCTCTCCGTCAGCGACACGGGCTGTGGCATGGACGAGCAGACCCGCCAGCGCGTGTTCGAGCCCTTCTTCACCACCAAGCCCGAGGGCCAGGGCACGGGGCTGGGCCTGAGCATGGTCTACGGCTTCGTGCGCCAGTCGGGCGGCCACGTTTCGATCGAGAGCGAGCCCGGCCGCGGCACCACCGTACGGCTCTACCTGCCGTGCGTGGCCCAGCCCGAGCCCGAGGTGGCCGCGCCCCTGGTGGAGGAATCGCCGCGCGGGCAGGAGACGGTGCTGGTGGTGGAAGATGACGATGACGTACGCGCGACCGTGGTCGAGCTGTTGGGCGGCCTGGGTTATCGCATGCTGGCGGCGCGCGACGCCCACGCCGCCTTCCGCCTGATCGAGGACGGCGCCGAGGTCGACCTGCTGTTCACCGATGTCGTGATGCCGGGCCCGATGCGCAGCCCCGAGCTCGCCCGGCTCGCCTGCGCACGGCTGCCGCGCCTGGCGGTGCTGTTCACCTCAGGCTATGCCGACGACGCCATCGTGCACGACGGCCGGCTCGACGAGGGCGTGCAGCTGCTGTCCAAGCCGTACACCGCCGCGACGCTGGCCAAGCGCGTGCGCGCCGTACTCGACGCCCGCCCCGCCGCCCGCGGCGCGCGTCCGGCCGTGACGTGAGCAAGGAGCTGGGGGAGCGTCACACGCTGGCCGGCGCGAGCCGGCTGCACAAGCCCTGCGCGGCGGACGACCTGGCGCGCGTGCTGGCCACGGCCGGCGTGATCGGCGGGCGCTGAAACCGGGCCCGGCAGCGAGCGGGCCCGGCGCTCATCCCAGGGTCTTGAGCGCCTGCGCCAGCGGCTGCGGCGCGTAGTCGTCCCAGGGCGCGTCGCCCACGTCCAGGCGCTCGTGGATGTTGCGCACGTTCCACTGGTCGCCGCGCTTGACCCGGTCGAGCTCGTCCCACGCCAGCGGCACCGAGACGCCCAGTCCGGGGCGCGCCCGCGCCGACCAGGCCGCCACGGTGGTCGCGCCGCGGCCATTGCGCAGATAGTCGACGAAGATCTTGCCCACACGATTGCGCGGGCCGCTCTTGGCCACGAAGCGATCGGGCAGCGTGGCAGCGAGGTGCCGCACGATGGCCTGCGCGCCGCCCTTGACCGTATCCCAGTCGAGCTGCCGGCGCAGCGGCACGACCACGTGCAAGCCCTTGCCCCCGCTGGTCTTGAGCCACGAGGCCAGGCCCAGCTCGGTGAGCAGCACCCGCAGCAGCTGCGCGCCCTCGACCACCGTCGGCCACGTCACGCCTTCGCCCGGATCCAGGTCGAACACGATGCGGTCGGGCTTCTCGATGGCATCCTTGTGCGCGTTCCAGGTGTGGAATTCCACCACGTTCATCTGCACCGCCGACATCAGCGCCTCGGCGCTGGCCACCTCCAGCAGTGGCGGGTGGCCCGGGTCGAGTTTGGGCAGCGTCACCACGCCGGGCATCGCATGCTCGAGGTGTTTCTGGAAGAACATCTGCTTGCCCACGCCCTGCGGCGCGCGCAGGAACGCGACCGGCCGCCCCGCCAGGTGCGGCAGCATGAGCGGCGCCACCAGCGCGTAGTAGCGCGCCAGGTCGAGCTTGGTCGCGCCGGACTCGGTGTCGATGACGCGCTCCGGGTGCGTCAGGCGGCCCGGCTTGACCCGGCTGGCGGCCGCGCCGCCCGCCGCCCGCGCGGGCTGCGCACCGGCCTCGGCCTTGCCGGCATCGGCTTTTCCCGCCTTGCCCTGGCGGCCCTTGCGAGCCGGCGCCGCGTGCTCCGCCCGCCGGCCCGCGCTGCCGTCGTCGGCGCCGCGTTCGGCACCGCCCGCGCCGCGCTCGGGCTCCTCGCGCACGATGGCGCGTGCCGGCTTGTCCTCGCGCAGGCCGCGGAACACGGAATGGCGCACGTGGCCCGCGCCGGTCCATTCGCCGAACGACACCTCGGCCACCAGTTTCGGTTCGACCCAATGCGCCTTGCGACCGACCTTCTGGCCCGCGGCGAGCGGGCTGTCGTCGCGCCTGAGCTTGTCCAGCTTGCGCGTGAGCTCGGCGAGCAAGGCATCGTCGAAGCCCGTGCCCACATTGCCGGCGTAGCGCAGTTCACCCTTGTCGTCATGCACCGCCAGCAGCAGCGAGCCCAGGCCGACGCGGCTGCCCTGCGGCTCGGTATAGCCCACGATCACGAACTCCTGGCGCCGCGCGCACTTCAGCTTGATCCAGCTGTCGCTGCGGCGTGACACATACGGGGCATCGCGGCGCTTGCCGATGATGCCCTCGAGTCCCATGCGGCAGGCCGAGGCCACCAGGTCGGCCGCCGGCTTGTCGAAGCTGGCCGAGAAACGCACGGGGTCCTCGGCGTCGTGCAGCACCGTCTCGAGCACCTGGCGCCGCACGCTAAGCGGGGCCGAGCGCAGGTCGCGCCCCGTGACATAAGGCAGGTCGAAGACGTAGAAGAGGATCCGCTCGGCGCGTTCCTGGTCGAAGGCGTTCTGCAGCAGCTGGAAGCTCGGATTGCCATCGTCGGCGAGCACCACGATTTCGCCATCGAACCACGCATCCTTCACGCGCAACGATTCCAGCGCGCGCGCGAGCTGCGGCATGCGCGCCGTCCAGTCGTGGCCGTTGCGGGTGTAGAGCGTGGCGCGCCCCTCCTCCAGCCGCGCCAGGATCCGGTAGCCGTCGAACTTGAGCTCGTAGACCCAGTCTTCGCTGTCGTGCGGCGCGCGCTCGACCAGCGTCGCGAGCTGGGGCGAGAAGCGCGCGGGCAGCGGCGCGGCCTCGCCTGGCAGCGCCGGGGTCTCGTCGGCGGGCGGCGCCATCGCGCGGGTGGCGCGCGCGCGGCCCCGGGCCGGCGCCTTCTTCGCCGCCTGGCTGCGCAAGGGCACCACGCTGTCCGGCGCCTCGTCCACCACGCTGAAATCGGCCTCGGCGCGCGCCTCGGCGTCTTTCTCCTTGATGAGCAGCCAGGGCTGCTGCTTCTCGCCGCGGCCCTTCATGCGCACCAGCGCCCAGCGGCCGCGCAGCTTGGCGCCGTGCAGCTCGAACTTCAGGTGGCCGTCGCGATACCCTTTGCGCGGGTCCGTCAGCGGCGTCCAGTGGCCCTCGTCCCAGATGATGACCTTGCCCGCGCCGTACTGCCCGGCGGGGATCTCGCCCTCGAACTGGTTGTACGCGATCGGATGGTCTTCCACCTGCACCGCCATGCGCTTGACCGTGGGATCGAACGACGGGCCCTTGGGCACCGCCCAGCTTTTCATGGCGCCGTCGAGCTCGAGCCGGAAGTCGTAATGCAGCCGGCTCGCCCAGTGCTTCTGCACCACGAACGCGAGCGCCTCGGGATTTTCCTCGCCACCCGATTCGGGCTCCGAGGTCACGGAGAAATTACGCTTCTGCCGGTAGGTCTTGAGCGAGTCGGCCATGGTCAGGCCGCCTTGCGCGAACGCGCGTCAGCCCCGCTGCGGGAGGCGCGCTTGGCCGCGGTCTTGGTCGTTTTGGTCGTTTTGGTCGTCTTGGTGGTCTTGGCGGCGCGCTTGGCCGACTTCGCGGGCGTCTTGGGCGCACTGCTCTTGCCGGCCGCGCCGTCCGCCTTGTCGGCCGCACCGTTGCTGCTGCCCTTGGACGCGCCGCCGCGGCCCTTGAGGCTGCGCTGCAGCAGCTCCGTCAGGTCGATCACGTTGTCGCCCTGGCTCGGCGCCTCTTCCTCGGGCTCCCACACCGTCTTGGCCTTGCCGGCCTTGGCCTTCTTCTCGACCAGGCCCATGATGGCGTCCTTGAACTCATCCTTGAAGTCGTCGGGATTCCACGGCGCGCTCATGTCCTCGACCAGCATCTTCGCCATCTTGATCTCGCTGGCGCTGGGCGCGCTGGTCTTGCCGGTGGGCAGGTCGAGCTCGCCCATGTCCTTGACCTCGTCGCCCCAGCGCATCAGGTCCAGCACGAGGCCGTCGCCCGACGGGATCAGGGCCGCGAGATGCTGCTTGGTCTGGATCACCACGCGCGCGATGCCGATCTTGCCGGTCTTGACCAGGGTGTCGCGCAGCAGCGCATACACCTTCTGCCCTTTGTTGATCGGCGCCAGATAGTAGGGCCGCTCGAGATACAGGAACGGCACCTCGGACGCGTCGACGAATCGGTCGATCTCGATGGTCTGGGTGGTGCGCGGATAGGCCTGGGCGATCTCATCCGGCGAGATCACCACGTACTTGCCATCGGCGTATTCCACGCCCTTGACGATGTTCTCGCGGTCGATCTCGCGCCCGGTGCGCTTGTTCACGCGCTTGTATCCCACCGGATCCATGGTGCGCTTGTCGAGCCAGTCGAAGTCGACACCCGATTCGGTGGTGGCCGTGTGCAGCCCCACCGGGATGTGCACCAGGCCGAAGGAAATCGCCCCTTTCCAGATCGTTCGTGTGGATGCCATGATGTCTCCTGCAACGCGTTGCGGGCGAGCCGCCATGTCCCGCCCGACCCGATCGCGCAGCAAATTCCATACCCGCCCGTCGAGAGGAGCCCAGATGATCGTCGAAGTCTTCCAGCATACCGACGGCCAGTGGTCGTTTCGCAGCATCGCCACCCTGGGCGTGCAGGAGGATCGCGGCCGCTACCCCACCGCCGAAGCGGCGCGCGACGCGGCCCGCATCGCCTGGCCCGACCAATCGCCCCACATCGTCGCCCCCGAAGACGACCCGTCGCGGCGCCTGCCGCCGGGCTGAACCGCCGCCGCGCGCGCGGCCGACCCGGCGGCGCCGCGCGCACCCGGGGTCGCGACTCAGCGCACCTGCGCCGCAGCCACCAGCCCCGCGCGCAGGGCCTCGGCCGCCTCGCTCATGGCGCGGTCGCGCGGCCAGACCAGCGTGAGCGCCGGGTCGTCGAGCGCGAGCAGATGGCGGGTGGCCAGCCCGAGCCGCTCGGCGTAGCGCGCGCCCAGGCTCTCCACGATCGCCACCCCCAGGCCTTCGGCCGCGAGCGCGCAGGCCGCCGACGACTGCGCGACCTCGATCAGGGGGTGATACGGCAGCTTGCGCGCCTCCAGCGCGTGGCGGGTCGCACGGCCGGCCGGCAAGGCGGTGGCCAGCACGATGGGGCCGTCGGCCGCCACCCGCGCCAGCGTCAGGCGCCCCACGCGTGCGTAGGGGTGGTCGGGCCGATAGACCGCGTGCAGGGCAAGCGGCGCGAGCCGCTGGCTCGCCACGCGCTCGGTCTCCGGATGCGAGCCCACCATGATGCCGAGGTCGATGCGGTGATCGGCCGCCATCTCGATCAGCTCCAGCGCGGTGCCGGCGCGCACCGTGACGGCCACCGCCGGATGCGCCCGGCGCATGGCGGCAAGGGCCGGCGGCAACAGGCTGGACGCCGCGATCGCCACCGCGCCGACCGCCAGCCGCGCCTGCGCGCCCTGGCGGATGTCGTGGGCGAGACGATCCACCGACTCCATGCCCGCCAGCGCGTTCAACACCTCGGGGATCAGCGCGCGGCCCTGGCTCGTGAGCGCGAGCCGCCGGTGTTCGCGGCTGAACAGCGCGAAGCCGAGCCGGGTGTCCAGGTCGCGCAGCAAGGCGCTGGCGGCCGGCTGCGTCATGCCGATGGCGCTGGCGGCGGCGGTGACGGTGCCGTGCTGGTACATCGCGCGCAGCAGCGTGAGTTCGCGTCGATTCAGCATATGAAATCCGTATGGAATCAGTCAATCTATCTATTTGACCATATGAAGGGCCGGTTGCCACAATCGCAGCGACTCCACTCTCACGCCCCGCTCGCATGGCCGCCAACACCCTCGCTTCCGTCACCTGCATCCCGATGCGCCTGCCGTTCCATCACTGGAATCCGCCGCCGCTGTTCGCCGGCCGCCCGCGCGACAAGCTCGACAGCGCGCTGGTGCGCGTCCAGACCGAAGACGGCACCGTGGCCTGGGGCGAGTCGTACTGCGTGGAGCCGCGCGCCCTGCCCGCGATCTTCGAAACCCTGATCGCGCCGCTCGCGTGCGGCAAGGACGGCGACGACGCGTCGCTGCTGCCCGGCATGCAGCGCATCCTGCACAACCTCGGCCGCTCCGGGCCGGTCGTGCATGCGCTGGCGGGCCTGGACATCGCGCTGTGGGACCTGCGCGCCAAGCGCGCCGGCGTGCCGCTGTACGCCCTGCTGGGCGGCAAGCGGCGCGACAGCGTGCGCGTCTACGCCTCGCTGCTGCAGTACTACGGCAGCGCGGAACGGCTCGACGCCGTCACCACCCAGGCGCTCGGCGAGGGCTACACCGAGATCAAGCTGCACGAGCGCACCGCGGCCGCGCTGGCCGCGACCCGCCGCGCCACCGGCCCCGGCGTGCCGATCATGGTCGACACCAACTGCGCCTGGCTGCCCGACCAGGCCGGCGCCGAGATCGCGGCCATGGCGCCGCACGATCCGTTCTGGGTCGAAGAACCGCTGTGGCCGCCGGAAGACGACCAGGCCCTGGCCCGCCTGAAAGCGCAGTGCGGCATCGCGCTCGCGGTGGGAGAGAACGCGAGCTGCGCCTATGCGCTGCAGCGCATGATCGACACGCAGGCGGTCGACTACATCCAGCCCAGCGTCATCAAGCTGGGCCTGACCGCCGCCTGGGACCTGGCGCGCCGTTGCGAGGGCACGCCCGTGGTCTGCGCCCCGCAGGTCGCCTTCTTCGGCCCCGGCTTCCTGGCCAGCCTGCACCTGATCGCGGCGCAGGCCCGGGAGGTCTCGCTCGAACGCCTCTACGTGGCGCTGGCCCATGTGCCGTACGGCCGCAGCGTGCCGATCGAAAACGGCAGGCTGCAAGTGCCCGACACGCCCGGCCTGGGCGCGGATCCCGAGGCAGCGCTCGCCGAAGGCCGCTATCGCGACTAACCGCACCGCAGAAAACCATCCGATAAAAACACTGGAGAAGACACCATGCACGCCAACCGTCGGCAATTCCTCACCCGCAGCGGCGCCCTGTTCGCGGCCGCGGCCGCCCCTTGGGCCTGGCCCGGCAGCGCGCTGGCCGCCGGCTACCCGGACAAGCCCGTGCGCCTGTACGTGCCCTACCCGCCCGGCGCCGCCACCGACACCCTGGGCCGCATGGCCGGACAGGCCTGGGCCGAGGCCCTGGGCCAGCCCTTCGTGATCGAGAATCGCGGCGGCGGCGGCACCACCATCGGCACGCGCGCGGTGGCCACGGCCGCGCCCGATGGCTACACGGTCGGCATCGTCGACTCGAGCTTCACCATCAATCCCGGCCTGCTGGGCGCGCGCCTGCCCTATGACGCGCTGAAAGATTTCGCGCCGATCTCGCTGATGGCCACCGCGCCCTTCGTGATGGTGGTGCACCCCTCCGTGAAGGCGCAGAACCTGGCCGAATTCCTCGCCCTGGCCAAGGCCCAGCCCGGCAGCCTGTCGTTCGGCTCGGCCGGCGTGGGCAGCGCCCCGCACCTGGCCGGCGAGCAGTTGCGCCAACAGGGCGGCGTGCAGCTGCTGCACGTGCCTTACCGTGGCGGCGGCACGGTCTTCACCGACCTCCTGGGCGGGCAGGTGCAGTTCGCGTTCGCCACCGTGCCGTCGATGGCCGAGCACATCAAGGGCGGCAAACTGCGCGCGCTGGCCGTCACCAGCAAACAGCGCGTCGCCCAGCTGCCCGACGTGCCGACCTTCACCGAGGCCGGCCTGCCGGGCGTGGACATCTCCCCGCTGTTCGGCCTGATCGCCCCGGCCGCCGTGCCCGAGGCCATCGTCAACCAGCTCTCCGAAACCCTGGCCAGGTCGGTCAAGGGTGGCGCCCTGCGCGACAAGCTCGCGGGGCTCGGCTTCGAGCCCGTGGGCAGCACCCCGGCCGAGTTCGCCGCGCGCATCCGCGCCGACGTGGCCAAATGGACCGAGGTGATCCAGCGCGGCGGCATCAGGGCCGAGTGAGCCAGATCGTTGCATGCGCAAGCAACAGGGGCGTGCCGGCGTGCACGCCCCGCATAAAGCTTGGATCGGGGGTTTCGACCCCGCTTAATCACCAGAACGCATATCGATACAAGGGATCGGTCGTTCGTTCCCGCGCGCGACAGGCATAGGATGAGCGCCTGCCTGTCACCTCTTTGCTGGAAACGCGTCTTGTCCCGCCTCGCTCCGATCGATCCCGCCACGCTGGATCCCGCCACTGCCTCCCTCCTCGACAACCTGCTGACCGAATACGGCCCGTACGCGAACATGCTCAATGCGTTCGCACCGCGCCCGCCGGCACTGAAGCACCTGTTCTCGTACCTGGTGCAGTCGCGCAAGGACGGCCTGATCTCGCCGCGCCACCTCGAGATCGCCCTGCTGACGGCCTCCAAGGCCCATGCCTGCCACTACTGCGTGGCGCTGCACACGCCCAAGCTGGCCTCGCACGGCATCTCGCAGGAAGCCATCGACCACCTGCTCGAGCCCGAGGTCCCCGGCCTCGACGAACACGACCTCGTGGTGCGTGACTACGCCGTGCTGGTCACGCTCACGCCCAACCGCGTCACCGATGCCTTCTACGCCCGCCTGCAGCGCTTCTACAGCGAAGAGCAGATCGTGGAGCTGACGATCCGCATCGCGCTGTGCAGCTTCTTCAAGCGCTTCAACGAAGCGCTGGACGTGGCCGCCGAGGACGTGGTCGCGTTCGAGCTCGAACACGGCGAACACTGAGCGGGCCGTTCATGTCCGTCGCTACGCCCAAGCTGGAGATCCGCAACCTCTCCAAGCGGTTCCATACGCCGAAGGGCACGGTCAACGTGCTCGACGACATCAGCATCAATGCCGCCGCCGGCGAATTCGTCAGCATCATCGGCCCGTCGGGCTGCGGCAAGTCGACGCTGTTCAACATCCTGACCGGCCTGCTCGAACACGACAGCGGCACGATCCTGCTCGACGGCAAGCCGCAGACCAATCTGCGCGGCCGCGTCGGCTACATGCTGCAGCGCGACCTGCTCATGCCCTGGCGCACGGTGCTCGATAACGTGCTGGTCGGCCTCGAGCTGCGCGGCACGCCGCGCGCCGAGTCGGTCGAACTGGCCCGCGAATACCTGCACACCTTCGGCCTGCTGCCGTTCCAGGACAGCTATCCCAAGGCGCTGTCGGGCGGCATGCGCCAGCGCGCCGCGCTCGCGCGCACGCTGCTGCCCGATCCCGACATCCTGCTGCTCGACGAGCCGTTCTCGGCGCTCGACTACCAGACCCGCCTGTTCCTCGAAGGCATGCTGGCCGACACGGTCACGCAGAAGGGCAAGACCGTGATCCTGGTCACGCACGACATCGACGAGGCGATCGCGCTGTCCGAACGCATCTTCGTCCTGAGCGCGCGCCCCGGCCGCCTCAAGAGCGAGCATCGCATCACGCTCGACACGCGCTCGCCGCTGGAGGCGCGCCACGACAGCCGCTTCTCCGCCTATTTCGACCTGCTCTGCCAGGAACTCGACATTCAGACCGCCCACGCATGAGCCAGTCTTCCTCCTCCGCCACCGTGGCCGCCCCGGCGCCCGCGGATTCGGCTCCCGTTCCCGCCCTCGCCCGCGCGCCGCGCCTGCCGCCCGTGTGGCTGGCGCAGCTCCTCATCGTGGTGCTGCTTTTCGCCGCCTGGGAGTTCGCGGTGCGCCAGGGCGCGGTCTCCGCCTTCCTGTTCGGTTCGCCCAGCGGCACCGCCCAGGCCGCCTGGAACCTGATCGTCTCGGGCGAGCTCTGGGTGCATGCCAACTACACGCTGTGGGCCTCGGCCGCCGGCTTCGTGGTGGGCACCGTGATCGGCACCATTCCCGGCCTCGCGCTCTGGTACTCGCCCTATGGCGCCAAGGTGGTGGAGCCGTTCCTGGTCGCGATCAACAGCGTGCCCAAGATCGCGTTCGCGCCGCTCGTGATCCTGTGGTTCGGCACCGGCGTGATCTCCAAGGTCGCGCTGTCGGTCTCGCTCACCGCGATCGTGGCGCTGCTGGCCGCGTTCCAGGCCGCCAAGGACGCCGATCCCGACATCCAGCGCATGCTGGTCTCGCTGGGCGCGACCAAGCGCCAGATCTTCACCAAGGTCGTGGTGCCGTCGGCCACGCCCTACATCATCAGCACCTTCCGCATCAACATCGGCTTCGCCCTGGTGGGCACGGTGGTGGGCGAATTCATTTCCTCCAAGTACGGCCTCGGCCACGTGATCTTCGTGGCCTCGTCGCTCTATGACCTGAACACGGTCTGGGTAGGAATCTTCTCGTTGATGGCACTGGGCTTCGTGCTCTACGCCGGCGTGGACGTCGCGGAAAAGCGGTTGCTGCGCTGGAAAGACCAGACCTACGCCACGAACTTCAAACTCTGATAGACGCACATGACTCGCAAAACCACCCTGCGCCTGGCCGCCGCCGCGGCCTGCCTCCTCAGCGCTTCGGCCTGGGCCAATGACAAGGCCGTCGTGTCGGCCGCCTTCAAGTCGGTGTTCTACCTGCCGGTGTATTTCGCCGAGGAACACGGCTACTTCAAGGACGAAGGCCTGGACGTGCGGATCGACGTGGCCTCCTCGTCGACCAACGCGCTGGCCGCCGTGATCTCCAAGAGCGCCGACTTCTCGCTGCACGGCCCCGAATGGACCGCGATTTCGTTCGGCCGCGGCGCCCCGGTCAAGGTGGTGGGCGGCACGCTCAACCGCCTCGGCGTGTGGCTCACCTGCAAGTCGTCCTTCACGTTCGACGGCTTCAAGAGCCTGAAGGGCGCGAAGATCTCGACCGGCGCCATGCCGACCACCAGCACCTCGGCCTTCCTCAAGCTGGTGAAGAACGCGGGCCTGGATCCCAAGAAAGACCTGGACCTGCTCGAAGTGCCGCTCGGCAACGAGGTCGGTCCGCTGAGCTCGGGCCAGGCCGATTGCGCCGTGCTGTACGAACCGGGCGCCTCGCAGGCCGAAGCCCAGGGCTTCAAGGTGGTGTCGGCATTCTCGCGCGAGATCGGCCCCTACACGTTCTCGGCCATCTCGACCCGCCAGGACATCGAGCCCGCCGTCTCGCGCAAGTTCGTCTCCGGCATCGATCGCGCGCTGAAGGCGATCCACAAGGATCCGGAAGCGGCGGTCAAGAGCGGCCTGAAGCTGTTCCCCAACCTCGATCCCGCCGTGGTGCGCGCCTCGGTGCTGCGCCTCATCAACGACGGCGTGTTCGCCGACTCGGTGGCGCTGCCGCCGCAATCGCTCAACGATGCGCTGCAGACCCAGGTGGACCTGGGCAACCTCAAGGCCATCCCGACCGATCCCAAGTGGCTCGATCTCGGCTGGTCCAACGAGATCGCCAAGAAGACCTACTGATCGCCGCCGCGGGCACGCCCGCGCTGCATCCCGCCACGGGCGGCTTTCGCGAGAGAGCTGCCCGTGTCTTTTGGCGCCGGCGCCACGGCGCGCGCGACGCCGGCTTCCATCAAGAACGTTTCTCATTATAATTTGCCGTTTTCCGCTTCCCGCTACGCCGCCGCTCATGAAACTGGCCGACACCGTCGTCGACCACTACCGCGAACTGGTCGATTTTCTGTCGCGCCGCACCGGCGCGCGCGACAGCGCGCACGACTGCGCCCAGGAAACCTGGCTCAGGCTCGCCTCCGCCCGCACGCTCAAGGCGCCGGTGGAGAACCTGCGCGCCTATGTCTTCCAGGTGGCGGCCAACATCGCCGTCGACATGCAGCGGCGCCAGGCGGCCGACCAGCGGCGCATCGAACACTACGCCAGCCACCAGTTGCCCGACGCGAGCGCCCCCGACACCTGCGAGGTCGCGGCCCTGCGCCAGGTGATCGCCCGTCTCGAACGGGCCATCCTGGCGCAGCCGCTGCGCACGCGCCAGATTTTCCTGCTGCACAAGATCGACGGCCAGAGTCACGCCGAGATCGCGGGCCAGCTCGGTGTCAGCGTCAAGACCGTCGAGAAGCACATGACGCGCGTGCTGCTGGCGTGCCGCCAGGCCACCCTGGAGCTGTGATGGATCCGGTCGAGACATCCGCGGCCCGCTGGGTCGTGCGCCGCAACGGCGCCTCGTGCGAAGACGTGCCCGACGGCCGCTTCGAGCGCTGGTATCGCGCCGACCCCGGCCACGCAGCCTGTTATGACGCGGCCGCCGCGCTGTGGCGGCAGATGAACGGCATCGACGGCGACGCGCTGCGCGTCGATGTGCAGCGCGGCCTGGGCCGGCGCGCGCAGCGCCACCGCACCCTCGCGGCCCTCACGCTGGCGGCCTGTGCCGCCGGCCTGGGCAGCTGGCTCTGGATGGCCGCGCCGTCCGGCGAACTGGCCAGCGCGACCGGCGAGATCCGCAGCCTCACGCTCGCCGACGGCAGCCGCGTGCTGCTGGACGCCGAGTCCGCCATCCGCACCCGCTTCGAGGGCGCGCGGCGCGAGGTCGTTCTCGTGCGCGGCCGCGCCCGCTTCGACGTCGCGCCCGACCCGGCGCGCCCCTTCGTGGTCAGCACGCCGCAGGCGCGCGCCACCGCGCTGGGCACCCGCTACGACGTCAGCGTGCTGAACCCGGCCGCCACCGTGGTCTCGGTGCTGGAGCATCGCGTGCGCATCGATTGCGTGGTCTGCGCGGCCGGCACGCCGCCCCAGGAGCTCAGTCAGGCGCAGCGCGCGCTGGTCGGCCCGCCGGGCATCTCCGTCGCCGCGTTCGACCCGGCCCAGGCGTCGAGCTGGACCCAGCGCCAACTGCTGCTGCGCGACGTGACGCTGGCGCAGGCCGTGGCCGAGCTGGCGCGCTACACCGGCGTGCGCGCCTGGATCAGCGACGCGGCCGGCGCGCGGCGGGTCTCGGCGGTGGTGTCTGCCGAACGGCCGGATGCGTTGCGCCAGCTGGTCGAAGGCGCCGGCGCGCGGCTGCGCCAGGCCGGCAACTGGGCCTGGATCTCCGCCGACTGAAAAAAAAGTGGCGAAGGGGGGTAGGGTCGCGCCGCGCCGGGTGCGTCTTACCGGTATATCCCCTCCCTCCACAGCGAGTCTCCATGCCCTTCCCCGCCCGCCCCCTGCCCTCCCGGCCGCGCGCCCTCGCGCTGGCCATCGCCTTGCTGGCCTGCTCGCCCCTGGCCCATGCGCAGGAACAGCCCGCCGCCGTTGCCGCTTCCGCCGCCCGCCCCGTGTCGGTGGCCGCCCAGCCGCTCGACGCGGCCTTGCTCGAGCTCGGCCGGCAGTTGGGCGTGCAGGTCAGTTTCGGCGCCGAGCTCACGCGCGGCCGCGCGGCGCCCGCGCTGCAGGGCACCTACACGCCGGCCGAGGCGCTCGACCGCCTGCTGGCCGGCGCGCCGTTGGTGTGGCGCGCCAACGGCCCTGGCGCGTTCCTGATCGAGGCCGGCGCGGAATCGGCTGCGGCGCCGCGCGCGCTCGACACCGTGGTGGTCGTGGGCGGCTACACGCCGACCACCATCAGCGAGCTGCCGCGCACCGTCTGGTACGTGACCGAGGAACAGATCGAAACCCAGGCCAAGGGCGGGGCCAGCCTCTCCGAAATCCTGGGCAGCCTCGTGCCCAGCCTGGACCTGGGATCGCAGAGCCGCACCAATTACTCGCAGAACATGCGCGGGCGCAGCGCCCAGATCATGATCGACGGCGTGTCGCTGAACTCGATGCGCAACATCAGCCGCCAGTTCGACTCGATCTCGCCGTTCAACATCGAGCGCATCGAGGTGCTGTCCGGCGCCAGCTCGGTGTATGGCGGCGGCGCCACCGGCGGCATCATCAACATCATCACCAAGCGCGGCGCGCCGGGCCCGGCGCAGTTCACGACCGAGATCGCCGGGCGCAGCGGCTTCGAGGCCAGCGACGACCTGGACTGGCGCCTGGCCCAGTCGATCTCGGGCGGCAGCGAGACGGTGTTCGGCCGGCTGGCCGTGGCCTACGCCCAGAACGGCGCGGCCTATGACGCGGGCGGCCGCCAGGTGATTCCCGACACCACCCAGACCGACATGCAGTACAACCGCTCGCTCGACCTGTCGGGCACGCTGGATCTGCAACTGGCCTCGAACCAGACGGTGAAGCTGCTGGCACAGCACTACACCTCGGAGTTCCATCCGGGCAAGGCCTTGTACCTGGGCGAGAACCTGAGCGGCTCCGTGCCGGTCGCCGGCGCACCCGACCCCGAGCAGCTCGACATCCGCCACGGCTTCACCTCCGACGTGAAGCCCTCGACGGAACGCAGCATGCTGCTGGCCGACTACGCCGCGCAGGACGTGCTGGGAGGCCAGGAGCTCTACGCACAGGCCTATTGGCGGCGCGAGAAGCTCGACTTCTATCCCTTCCCGAACCAGTTCTCCTACAACGACGGCACCTGCGCCGGCAGCGCCAACTGCAAGCGCGGCCGCTACTACGGCGCGTCGCAGCAGAACACCGACAGCTGGGGCCTGAAGACCGCGCTTACCAAAGACTGGGACGTGCTCAAGCTCACCTATGGACTGGAATACAGCCACGAGAAGTTCAACGGCGGCACCGCCTACTTCGACTGGAACCGCGCGGTGAGCTCGGGCGGGCTGGACTTCGACAACCTGGCCAACCTGCAGCGCTACCCCGACTACCAGGCCGACACCTGGGCCGCCTTCCTGCAGGCCGACTGGCGCATGACCGATGCGCTCACCCTGAGCGGCGGCGTGCGGCAGCAGCACAACAAGGTCGATCTGGCCGACTTCGTGCCGGTCTCGCAGCAGATCCTCATGCGCAACGGCCTGGGCACGAGCGCGGATCGCATTCCCGGCGGCACCAACAGCTACGACACCACGCTGTTGAACGCGGGCCTGCTGTGGAAGATCGACGCGCGCCAGCAGACCTGGCTCAACTACTCCGAGGGCTTCTCGCTGGTGGACGTGGGCAAGTACTACGGCAACGGCACCTACCGCCTGCAGGGCGGCGCCGGCGGCAACTGGCAGTTGCTCAACGCGGTGACCATCGAGGGCTCGGAGCTGGCCAACGTGAAGACGCGCCAGGTCGAACTGGGCTGGCGCGGCGAGTATGGCAAGCTGAGCGTGCAGACCGCCGCCTTCTATGCCTGGTCGGACAAGGCGCTCGTGATCGAGCCGATCTCGCTTTCGGTGGGCCTGGCCCAGAGCAAGGTGCGCAACTACGGCCTCGAAGGCCAGATCAACTACGACTTCACGCCCAACTGGAGCGCCGGCGCGAACTGGCTGGCGATCAAGTCGGAGCAGCAGGATGCGCAGGGAGAATGGCGCAAGCAGACCGTGACGCTCGCCAGCCCGTCGAAGGCCTCGCTCTACGGCGGCTGGAAGTCCGGTCCGACCTCGCTGCGGCTGCAGGCCAACCGCAATTTCGATCTGTCGGATGGCGACGGCAACCGCATCGAGGGCTACCTGACCTTCGACCTCTTCGGCAGCTACGACATGAAGCAGGCCGGCACCCTGAGTTTCGGCGTGCAGAACCTCTTCGATCGCCGCTACCAGACCACGTGGAGCCAGCGCGCGCAGATCCTGTACGCAGGCCTGATGACGCCCGAGTCGCTCCAGTTCAACGGCCGCGGCCGCACGTTCGGCCTGGCCTACACGCTGCGCTACTGAAGCCGCAGGCGGGCCGCGGCGATACCAAGGTATACGCCGCACATACCACGCGAGCGGCCCGCCGCGCGCCTGCGCTTCCTATAATGACGCCACCCCGACAACCTTTACGAGATCAACGTGGACAACGACGGATGTCGCCGACCGACGGCGGCACGCGCCGCTTGACGCAGGATCCACGCCAGTCACCGGCTGCCGTCTCCTGCGCTTGAGCAGGAGACGCCGGACCGGCACCCTCGCAGGCCCTCGCCTGCATCTGCCGCCGACGTAACCGGGCATTCCTCGGAATGCCTCCCCTCGCCCATGCCCGCATGGCGCGAGCGGCGCCGTGCCGCCCCTCGAAGCCGACCCGCGCGTCCTCCAACCGGAGACGAGCATGCGCATCGACCAGACCCTTCATCCCGTGCATGGCGCGAGCGCGATCCTGCGCTGCGAGCTCACGGTGCTTGCCGCGCCCGATACCCTGCACCGCGCCCGCAAGACGCTTTACTACCAACTGCGCGACGGCCCGTTGCGCGTCACGCACGTCCACACCGGCCGGCCCGATGGGCGCGGCCTGGCGCGGGCCACGCTGGCGGTGCGCGTGCCGCGCGAGGCGCGCGCCGCGCTGCATGGGCTCATCGTGACGCTGCGCGAGGCGGCGCACGCGCCGGTGATGTGCCGCTACCTGCCGGGGCCCGCCCCCCTGTCGGCGGCGCCGCGCGCCGCGCGGGAGCCGGCATGAGAACGCCGACCGATTGGCTCTGGCTGATCCGCATCGGCCTGCTGCTGGCCATCTGGCTGGTCGCCCTGGTTGCCGCGCTGCTGCGCTGGGCCGGCCTGCACTGAGGCGCGCCCGCCGGGCGCCCATGCAGGGCGCCCACGCAGGACACCCATGCAGGCCGCGGCGAGGATCGCGCGCCCGCGGGCCTGCGCTCGCCATTTTTCAACCGTCCTCAAGAACGGAGCACACCATGAAGCACTTCCAGAACCTCGACCTGCTGGCCTTCGCCAACACGCTGTTCGGCCTCGGCCTGGCCTTCGTGCTGGGCTCGCTGGTGGGCTACGAGCGCCAGGTGCGCCAGCGCACGGCGGGCCTGCGCACCAACGCGCTGGTGGCGATCGGCGCGGCCATCTTCGTCGACCTGGCGTTCCGCATCGGCGGGGCCGATGGCGGCGCGCGCGTCATCTCGTATGTGGTGTCGGGCGTCGGCTTTCTCGGCGCGGGGGCGATCATGCGCGAAGGCGGCAGCGTGCGCGGCCTGAACACCGCCGCGACGCTGTGGGGCTCGGCCGCCATCGGCGCCTGCGCCGGCGCCTCGATGCTGCTCGAGGCCGTGGCCGCGACCGCCTGTGTGCTCGCGGCCAACACCTTGCTGCGGCCGGTGGCCAGCTATGTGAACCGCCAGCCGGTGCAGACCCAGGCCACCGAGGCGGCGATGGTGATCCACGTGATCGCCGACGAGGCACACCAGCAGCAGGCGCTGGCCACGCTCGAAGACATGCTGCAGGCCGCACAGCTGCCGCTGTCGGACCTGAAGGTGGATCAGTTTGGCGAAGGCACGATCGAAATCGAGGCCGCGCTGGCCGATGCGGCCATGGACGAGGCGGGCCTGGACCGCGTCACCGCGAGGATCGCGGCCGCGCCGGCGGTGCGCTCGGCCTTCTGGTCGGCCAGCACGGCCTGACCGGTGTGGGCGCGCTCAGTGCGCGGTGGGGATCTGGAAGTAGGCGGCCGACACGGCCAGCATGCGCTCGACCGACAGCGCCACGCTGGCGCGGTTGATCTCGCCCGGGCGGGTGCCGGAATTGGCCGGCGGCGGCTGGAAGCGGCCCAGCGCCGCGATGGCGCGCACCGACAAAGCGTAGGAGGTATCGAACATGACGTGCCCTTTACATGGAGTCCTGGGGCAGACGGCGCGGCGGCGGGAGCGGGATTGCCCCTGGATGCGGCGCGGTATCTCTGCCGAACCGCGCTGATCGCGATCCGATGGCTGCAGAATACGCGGCGAACATGACAAAACGAACGACCGATCCGCAATATCGCCATAACCGATCCTGCGCCGAAGCGCGCCGGGGCCGGGTTTGGGTTCGGGCTCCGGGCTCCGGGCTCCGGGCTCCGGGCTCCGGGCTCCGGGCTCCGGGCTCCGAGTTCGGGGTTCGGGGTTCGGGCTCCGAGTTCCCGGTTCGCGGTTCGGCGTTCCGGGCGCTTGGCCCCCGGCTTCCGACGGGCGCGGCAGACAGTTCACCAGCTATTGTTTCAATCCCGTGAACCCCTACACTAGGCAGTCCCGCCACGCGTGATTCAAGGAGCCCCGGATGTCCGATCGCCGCCGTTTCCTGGCCCGTTTCAGTGCGCTCGGCGCGGGCGCCGCGCTCGCCCCGGCGTGGCGCCACGCCCTGGCGCTGGAGCCCACCCACCCGCCGTTGCAGACCCGTGCGATCCCGTCCTCGGGCCAGCGCGTGCCGGTGATCGGCATGGGCACCGCCGACAGTTTCAACGTGGGCGCCGGCGAGGCCGAGCGCGCGCCGCTGCGCGAGGTGCTGCGGCGCTTCTTCGCCGCCGGCGCATCGTTGATCGACACCTCGCCCAGCTACGGCCAGTCGGAGGCCGTGCTCGGCGCGCTGCTGGCCGAGGCCGGGCTGCGCGACAGGGCATTTCTCGCCACCAAGCTCAGCATCACGGGCCGCGACGCCGGGCTGGCGCAGTTCGAGGGATCGCTGGCCGCCTTGCGCACCGATCACGTCGAGCTGCTGCAGGTGCACAACCTGCGCGACTGGAAGACGCAGTACGCCCTCATCGCCGCGCTGAAGGCCGAGGGCAAGACGCGCTACACCGGCGTGACGCACTACACCGAGAGCGGCCACGCCGAGCTTGCCGAGGTGGTGCGCACGGTCAAGCCCGACTTTCTGCAGGTCAACTACTCGGTCACCGCGCGCGGCGCCGAGACCACGCTGTTGCCGCTGGCGCAGGCGCTGGGCGTGGCGGTGCTGGTCAACCGCAACTTCGACGACGGCAGGCTGTTCGGCAAGGTGAAGGACAAGCCGCTGCCCGGCTGGGCCGCCGAGGCCGGCATCGGCTCCTGGGCGCAGGCATTCCTGCGCTTCTGCCTGAGCCATCCTGCCGTCACGGCGGTGATCCCGGCCACCGGCAAGCCGGAGCGCCAGACCGACAACCTGCGGGCCGGCTACGGCAAGCCGCTCACGCCGCAGCAACGCCAGTCGCTGATCGACACGGTGGGCTGAGCGCGCATGGCCCACGCTACGCCGCTCGCGACGCGCCTGCGCCGCCTCTTCAACGTGCAGCCGGGCGAGGCCGGCGTGGTCGCCGCCGGCCTGCTGATGTTCTTCCTGCTGTTCTGCGGCTACTTCATGCTGCGCCCGGTGCGCGAGGTAATGGGCCTGGCCGGCGGCGTGAACAACCTGCAATGGCTGTTCACGGCCACCTTCGTCGCGACCCTGGTGGTCCTGCCCTTGTTCGGCGCCCTGGCCTCGCGCATCGCGCGCGCGCCGCTGGTGGCCTGGGTCTACGGCTTTTTCGTGCTCAACCTGGCGGGCTTCGCGCTCGCGCTGCAGCTGCGGCCCGACGACGTCTGGGTCGGGCGCGTGTTCTACGTCTGGCTCTCGGTCTTCAACCTGCTCAGCATCTCGCTGGCCTGGAGCGTGCTGGCCGACGTGTTCACGAGCCGGCAGGCCAAGCGCCTGTTCGCCATCATGGCGGGCGGCGCGAGCCTGGGCGGGCTGGCCGGACCGCTGCTGGGCACGCTGCTGGTCGCGCCGCTCGGCCACGCCGGCCTGTTGCTGCTGTCGGCGCTGATGCTGGCGGCCAGCACGGCCGCGGCGCTGGGCCTGCTGCGCTGGCGCGGCCACCACCCCTTGGCGCGCGAGGAGGCGGCCGAGCGCCGCAAGCCGCTGGGCGGCAACCCCTGGTCGGGCGCGACCGCGGTGTTCCGCTCGCCCTATCTGATGGGCATCGCGCTGTTCGTCATCCTGCTGGCGAGCGCCAACACCTTTCTGTACTTCGAACAGGCGCGGATCGTGGCCGAGCATTTTCCCGATCGCACCACGCAGACGCAGGTCTTCGGCATGCTGGACGCCGTGGTCCAGACCCTGGCCATCCTGACCCAGCTCTTTTTCACCGGCCGCCTCGCCCAGCGGCTGGGCGTGAGCGTGCTCCTGGTGGCGGTGCCGCTGGTGGTGGCGGCCGGCTTCCTGGCGCTGGCGCTGGCCCCGGTCTTCGCGGTGTTCGCCGTGGTGATGGTGGTCCGCCGGGCCGGCGAGTACGCGCTGGTGCGCCCGGGCCGCGAGATCCTGTTCACGGTGATTCCCGCCGAGCAGAAATACAAGGCCAAGAACTTCATCGACACGGTGGTGTATCGCGGCGGCGACGCCGTGAGCGGCTGGCTCAAGCGCGGACTCGACCTGCTGGGCGACCACCCCGCGCTGGCCATGTTCATCGGGGCGGGCCTGGCCGTGGGCTGGGCCGCCACCGGCCTGTCGCTGGGACGCGCGCAGCGCCGCCGCGAGCAGGCGGAGGTGGCCGCGCAGGCGCAGCCCGCGCCCCTGCCGTCAACCGGTCCGGGCTGAACGCCTGCCACGCGCGGCCGCCTGGCGCACCTGCGCCCGCAGCCGCGCCAGCACCGGATCGTCGTCGCCGGTATGGGCCGCGAGGTACAGCGGCGCGGTCAAGCCCTGCGCCCCCGACAGCCGGCGGTACACGATGCCCTCGGCGCCGAAACGCTGCAGCGACGCCGGCACCAGCGACACGCCGAAGCCGGCCGCCACCAGGCTCAATGTCGCGGTGAGGCGCGGCGCCTCCTGCGCCACGTCCGGGCTGAAGCCGGCCGCACGGCAGGCCGACAGGATGCGGTCGTACAGCCCCGGCCCCGTGGGCCGGCGGTACAGCACGAAGGGCTGGTCCGCCAGCGCGGCCAGCCTCAGGGTCGCGGCGGGCCGCGCCGCCAGCGCGTGGCCGGCGGGAATGGCGGCCAGCATGGGCTCCTCCAGCACCGTATCCACCTGCAGGGCCGCGCCGGGCATCAGCATCGAGCGCACGAAGGCGGCCTGCAATCGGCCCTCGGCCAGGGCCTGGCCGAGCTCATCGCTGCCCGCCTCTTCGAGCGTGATGTGCACGCCCGGCCATTGTTCGCGAAAGCGCCGCAGCACTTCGGGCACCAGCGGATGCAGGCTGGCCGAGCTGGTGAAGCCCACGGCGAGCCGCCCGGTCTGCCCGGCGGCCGCGCGCTGCGCGAGCTGCGGCAGCGCCTGGGCACGCGCCACGAGCTGGCGCGCCTCTTCCGCCAGCGCCAGCCCGGCCGGGGTCAGGCGCACGCCGCGCGGCAGCCGCTCCACCAGCGCGGTGCCCAGCGCGGTTTCGAGCGCCTGCAGCATGCGCGTGAGCGGCGGCTGCTGCATCCCCAGCCTGGCGGCGGCGTGCGTGAGATTGGCGGTTTCGGCGATGGTGAGAAAGGCCTGCAGCTGGCGCAGTTCGAGCATGAGCCATACCTCCCTGGTATGGATATCGTTCAATCACGGCATTTGTCATCATAGCTCGACGCTCCTAGACTGCAGGGCATGCGCGGGCCCCGACCCGCCCGCCCGCGACCGAAGGAGACATCATGAGCTGGTCCGCCCAGAAGTATTCCGCCTTCGAGGCCGAACGCACCCGCCCCGTGCGCGACCTCGTGGCCGCCATCCCCACGCCCGACGCCCAGGTGCGCCGCGCCGTCGACCTGGGCTGTGGCCCGGGCAACTCCACCGAAGTGCTGGCCGCGCGCTATCCGCAGGCGCAGGTGAGCGGCATGGACAGTTCGCAGGACATGGTCGACGCCGCGCGCAAGCGCATGCCCGGCACCGACTTCGCGCTGGCCGACATCGAGACCTGGCGTGCCAACGCGCCGGTGGACGTGATCCTGGCGAACGCCTCGCTGCAGTGGGTGCCCGACCACGCCACGCTCTACCCGCGCCTGCTCGACTCGCTGACCGAAGGCGGCGCGCTCGCCGTCCAGACCCCCGACAACCTCGACGAACCGGCGCACCGCGTGGCGCGCGAGGTGGCCGCCAGCCGCCGCTGGGCCGATCAGGTCGGGCGCGTGACCCATCCCGATCGCCACCCCGGCGAATGGTATTTCGAGCTGCTGTACGGCCGCGCCGCCCAGGTGGACGTGTGGCGCACGACCTACACCCACGCGCTCAAGGGCGGCACGCAGGCGGTGGTGGACTGGTTCACGGCGTCGGCGCTGCGGCCCTTCCTCGGCCCGCTCGACGAGCCCGCGCGCAAGGCCTTCCTGAAGGACTATCACGACGCCATCGACGGCGCCTACACCACGCTGGCCGACGGCACCGTGCTGCTGCCGTTCCCGCGCCTGTTCGTGATAGCGGTGCGCTGACCGGCGCGCCGCGCCAGCGCTGCCGTCCTGCGCCCGCGTGAGCCAGGCGCGCCCTCTGCTCGCACGCCGCGCCGGGAATCCGGAGCTGGCGCGCCGCTGACGCTCAGGGCGCCAGCAGCAGCACCACCGCGTGCAGGCACAGGCCGATCAGCCCGCCCACCAGGGTGCCGTTGAAGCGGATGTATTGCAGGTCGCGGCCGACGCTGAGCTCCAGCTCCTGCACCAGGTGACGCTCGTCCCAGTTCTTCACGGTGCGGGCGATGTGCTCGGTCACGCCGCTGCGCAGCCGGCCCGTGAGGCGCTTGGCCGCGCTCATCAGGTGCGCGTTGAGCGCGTCGCGGATGCCGGGGTCGCGCGCCAGTCGGCCCGCCAGGTTGCGCAGCGCCGACTCCAGATGACGGGCCATGGCCGACGACTCGTTGCTCAGGTCGCGCCGCAGGGCGCCGTGGATGTCGCCCCAGAGCGCCTGCACGTATTCCTGCACCTTCGGGTGCTCGATGGCCTGCTGCTTCATGTGCTGCACCTGCTCGGCCAGCGCCGGGTCGGTGCGCAGGCGCTCGATGTAGTCGAGCACCCAGGTCTCGTAGTTGCGCCGCACCGGATGGTCGGGCGTGGCCAGCACCTCGCGCAGCTCGTCGACCAGGGCCAGCGCGATCTTGTCGGCCAGCTTGTCGGCCATGTCGTCGAGGTCGGCCACCAGGTCCACCGCCTTCACGATGCGCGGCCACTCCTTGCGCGCGAACTTCACCAAAAGCGTCGAGGCGCGGTCGCGCACGTCGGCCTCGCCCAGATAGCCGCCCAGCCGCGACAGCGCGGCATCGAGCAGCTCCTGGTGGCGGCCGTCGCGCGTGAGCAGCGTGAGCACGTCGCCCGCGGTGCGGGCCGCGTCCCAGCGCTGCACCGTGTCGACCACGAAGCGCTGGATGGCGCCGCGCACGGCGCGCTCGTCCAGCAGGTCCAGCATCTGCAGCGCGATCTTGCGCGCGCCCTGTGCCAGCGCTCGGGTCTGGGCCGGCTTGGACAGCCAGCGCGCCAGCCGCAGCGCGGGGTCGAAGGCGCGCAGCTTCTCCAGCAGCGTGTCGGGATCGAGAAAGTGGTCGCGCACGAAGATCGCCAGGTTGTCGGCGATGCGTTCCTTGTTCGACGGGATGATGGCCGTGTGCGGGATCGGCAGCCCGAGCGGCCGCTTGAACAACGCCACCACCGCGAACCAGTCGGCCAGCGCGCCCACCGTGGCGGCCTCGCAGAAGGCGCGCACCCAGGCCCAGGCGCCCTGCCCGCCCATCACGTGGCTGGTGATGAAGCCGGCCAGCATGGCCAGCAGCAACACGAGCGCCCAGAACTGCATGCGCCGCAACTGGCGGCGCCGGATTTCATGCAGGGGCTGCGGGGCATCGATCTCGGGCATGGGCGATCCGGTAGTGACTCACCCCCCGAGCATACCAAGCCGGGCTCAGGTCACCGGGCCCGGGTTGAACAGCGCCAGCGCGTTGTGCAGCTTGAGCTTTTCGGCGCAGGTCTGCTGTTCGCCGCTGGCGACCGCGATCAGCAGGCGGAACAGCTCCCAGCCCACGTCTTCGATGGTGGCCTCGCCGGTGGCGATGCGCCCGGCGTTCACGTCCATCAGGTCATGCCAGCGCCGCGCCAGGTCGCTGCGCGTCGCCACCTTGACGACCGGCACCTGGGCCAGGCCATAGGGCGTGCCGCGGCCGGTGGTGAACACGTGCAGGTTCATGCCGGCCGCCATCTGCAGCGTGCCGCAGATGAAGTCGCTGGCCGGCGTGGCGCAGAAGATCAGGCCGCGCGACGTGAGTCGTTCGCCCGGCGAGAGCACGCCGGAGATCGCCGAGGAACCCGACTTCACGATCGAGCCCATGGCTTTCTCGACGATGTTCGACAGGCCGCCTTTCTTGTTGCCCGGCGAGGTGTTGGCGCTGCGGTCGGCGGCGCCTCGCTCCAGGTATTTGTCGTACCAGTCCATCTCGCGGATCAGCGCCTGCGCCACTTCGGGGGTGGCCGCGCGCGCCGTGAGCTGGTCGATGCCGTCGCGCACCTCCGTGTTCTCGGAGAACATGACCGTGCCGCCCGCGCGCACGATCAGGTCGGCCGCGAAGCCCACCGCCGGATTCGCGGTGAGGCCCGAGAAGGCGTCGCTGCCGCCGCACTGCACGCCCACCACCAGGTCGGACACGGGACAGGGTTCGCGGCGCCGCGCATCCAGCCGCGCCAGATGCTTCTCGGCGGTCTGCATGATGGCGTCGATTATGGCGCCGAAGCCTACGTGCTGCTCATCCTGCAGGCACACGGTGTCGACGGGCTCGTCCCAGGGATTGGCATCCTGCTGGGCAATCGGAATCGTGGTGGCGCGGCCCTTGACCGGCATGAGGCGCTCGGGCTGCAGCTTCTCGCAGCCCAGGCTCACCATCATGGGCTCGCCGCCGAAATTCGGGTTGCGCGCGATATTGCGCAGCGTGCGCACCGGCACGGCCGCGCCGGGCGCGTCGATCGCCACGCCGCAACCATAGGTGTGCTCGATGCCCACCACGTCGTCCACGTTGGGATAGCGCGGCAGCAGCTCGTCCTTGATGCGGCGCACGGCGTGTTCGACCACGCCCTGCACGCATTGCACCGTGGTCGAGATCGCGAGGATGTTGCGCGTGCCCACGGTGCCGTCGGCGTTGCGATAGCCCATGAAGGTGTAGCCCTCGAGCGGGGTGCTCTGCGGCGCCGGGCGCGTGGCGATGGGCAGGTCGTCGAGCGTGCGGGCCGACGGCATGGTCGTGACGCGCTCGTTGATCCAGCTGCCGCGCGGCAGCGGCCTCGCCGCATAGCCCACGGTCACGTTGTAGCGCACCACCTCGTCGCCCTCGGCCAGGTCCGTGAGCGCCACCTTGTGCCCCTGCGGCACCCCTTCGACCAGCGTCAGGCCACACGGAAACACCGTGCCCGCGGGCAGTCCGCCGTCGTTGGCGACGATGGCCACGTTGTCGTTCGGATGGACCTTGATATAGAGCGGCGCCTGTTTGGCGGCGACGGGCGGCGGAGCTTCGGTGACGGCGGGCATGGCGGGTGTCTCGGGACGTGTTGACTGTTGCGGGCCGGCAGGCGGCCTCGCGGTGTTTCGCGGTCGGGCCGGCCTGTGGGACGCGGCCGCCTCGACTTGTAAAACAAGTGTCGGCCAAATTCGTCAGCTTGTAAAGACAGCGGGCTGGGTTTGCCCGCTGCAGCCCGGGGCGCTCGTCCCGCCGTCGTGGAGCGGCAACAACTTTCTCACCACGGCCGGCCCGGCGGGCGCTAGCATGAGCGCTCCCTTCCCGCGCCGCCAGAGGCCTTCTCATGCAGACCCTCCAGATCGCCAACGCCGGCGCCGTCCTGGCCGTGACCACGCAGGGCCAGGGCGCGCCCGTCGTGTTCCTGCACGCCAACGTGTGCGACAGCGGCATGTGGGAGGCCGAGCTGGCCGCCACAGCGCGCACCCACCTCGCCGTCGCCTACGACCGGCGCGGCCACGGCCAGAGCCGCGCCGGCGCCGAAGACTACTCGGCCGTGGGCGACCTGCTGGCCGTGCTCGACGCCACCGCGGGGCCGGCGCCGGCCACCCTGGTCGCCTGTTCGGGCGGCGCGCGCATCGGGGTCGACACCGCCCTGCGCCATCCGAAGCGGGTACGGTCGCTCGTGCTGGTGTCGCCCACCATCTCCGGCGCGCCGCCGCCCGACTATCCCGAGCCCGTCCTGGCCCGGATGAACGCGCTCAAGCAGGCCGAGGCCGCCGGCGACATCGAGGCGATCAACCGCATCAAGGCCCACCTGTTTCTCGATGGGCCGCTGCAGCCGGAGGGCCGGGTCGGCGGCGCGGTGCGCGAACGCTTTCTCGCCATGCACCGGCGCATCCTGCTGGGCCCGCGCGCCGGCACCGACATGGACGCCGAGCCCGCCTGGCCGCAACTCGGCAAGCTGGAAGCACCCACGCTGGTGATCTGGGGCGAATACGATTTTCCGCACATCCAGGCGCGCGCCCGCGCCCTGGTCCAGGGTCTGCCGCGCGCGCAGGGGCACGCCTTGCGGCAGGCGGCGCACCTGCCCGGCCTGGAGCAACCCGCCGAGTCGGCGGCCCTCATCACCGGATTCCTGCACGCGGACTGACACCGCACGACCGCCCCCCTGCGTGCAGCGGCGGCGCGCGCTCAGGCGTCGCCGCGCTCGGGCAACAGGCGGTCGAGCCGCAGCCGATCGCGCGTATCGGTCAGCCGGCGCATCGCCAGCCACGCCGCGCCCATCGCGGCCAGGCCGCTGGCACCGCACAGCAGGAACATCAACAGGATCTGGTACTTGGCGGCCTCGACCGGGTCCATGCCGGCGATGATCTGGCCGGTCATGATGCCCGGCAGGGTGATGATGCCGGCCGCGGCCATCTGGTTCACGCTCGGCACGATGCCGCGCCGGACCGAGGCGCGCACCAGCGGCGCAAAGGCCTGTCCCACCGGCGCCCCCAGGGCCAGCTGCGCCTCGATGGCCGCGCGCTCGCGCCGGATGCCCGACAGCATGCTGTCGAGCGCGAGACTGGCCGCGTTGAGCACGCTACCCAGCAGGATCCCGACGAGGGCGATGGTGTAGCGCGGGTCGTACCAGGGGTCAGGCCGCAGGGCCGTGTGCAGCACGAACAGGGCGGTGAGCACGGTGGTGCAGGCCACCGTGAGCCCGCCCACCCAGGCATTGCCGCGTCCTGCCAGCCGTTCGCGCGGCCGCGCCGCGACTTCGCGCGCGGCAAGCCCCATCATCAACGCCAGCACCAGCGCGGTCAGCCAGGGCGCATCCTGCGCGAACACCACCCGCAGAATGTGGCCTACCAGCAGCAGCTGCACCACCGTGCGCGTGGCCGCCCACAGCACCTGCCGCTCGAGCCCCATGCGCAGCAACAGCGAAATCAGCGCCGACACCAGCACCAGGCTGGCCGCCGTCAGCAGGTCCGCGATCGAGAGACTGATCACGCCCATGCGGCCTCCGGCCTGCGTTGCCACAAGGGCGAGAGCACGCCGGCCTGCATGTGCCAGCCCGTGTCTGCCAGGCGGCGCGCCTGGCTCTCGTTATGGGTGACCAGCACGATGCCCGCTCCGCGCGCCAGCGCCCCGCGCAGCACCGCCTCGACCCGCGCGGTGGAGTCCGCGTCGAGCGCCGCCGTCGGCTCGTCGAGCAGCAGCACGGCGGGCTGCAGCAACAGCGCGCGCGCCAGACCGAGCCGCTGGCGCTCGCCGGTGGAGCATTCGTGCACCATTGCGTCGAGCTTGTCGGGCGCCAGTCCCAGCCGCGCGAGCATGGCCCGCGCCGCATCGGCATCCGGGAAGTGCGGCGCCACGTGCTCGTGCCACCAGCCGGCCTCGGCCTGGCAATACACCACCTGGCGCCGCCATTGGGGTGCACACATGGCGCTGCGTGCTTGCGCGCGCAACCAGGCCTCGCCGGCGCCGGGATCCAGGTCGGCGATCTGGCGCAGCAGCACCGACTTGCCGGCCCCGGACGGGCCCAGCACCGCCAGGCACTGGCCCGCGGCCACGCTCAGCGTCGTGGGCGCGAGCCGCGCGCAGGCGAGCGCGTCGAGCCGCAGCAGCGGTTCATGGGAGGATTCTGCGTGTTCGGACATGGCGCGAGTATGCCAGCCCTTGCGTCAAGGGCGCGTCAAGAACGCTTCAAGGCGGGGCGCAGTCGTGCCGTTGCGGGCGCGGCCGCGTGGAGGCTGCACCGGCCCGATGCCGCGTGGCATACGGCAGGCATGTTCCTCTCGGGAGCGATGCCTTCGCGCCAGCACCGGGCAGCGGCGCCTTTGCCTTGGGCGCCCTCGAGCCCGCGCCTTGGCGGGTTCACCAGCCGTAAAAGCGCGGCCACTGCGTGCCGCTGCCCTCGCCCACCACGCCGTAAACCGGAAACTGCGCGCCGGTGGCGCAGGCATGGTTGGGCAGGATGCGGATGCGCATGCCCACCGGAAAGTCGCGGGCGACGTCGGCCGGCACGCTGCCATCGGTCGGCGCCAGGATGCCGTGTTCCTGGTTGGCCTGCGTCATGAGCCAGCCGTCCAGCGGCCGGCCTTCCAGGTCGCACGGCAGGCCATAACCGTAATCCTGCCCCTGCTTCGAGGTGCCGCGGTCGCGGCTCATCGCCATCCAGCCCGCGTCCACCACCACCCAGCCCTTGTCGGGCTGATGACCGATCACGGTGGCCAGCACGCTCAGCGCGATATCTTCCTTGCGGCACACGCCTACGTTGTGCATCACCAGGTCGAAGAAGGCGTACACGCCCGCGCGCACCTCGGTGACGCCGGGCAGCGCGCGCGCCGCCAGCGCGGTCGGCGTGGAGCCCACGCTCACGTTCGGGCATGCGATGCCGATCTCGCGGATGCGCTCGGCCGCTCGCACGCAGCCCGCGCGCTCGACCTCGGCCAGCGCGGCCAGCGCCTCGTCGTCATTGAGCTCATAGCTCGAGCCGGCATGCGTGAGCACACCGCCCACCAGGCCGGCCGCGTCGAGCGCCCGCGCCACGTCCAGCAGCTCGGGCTGCTCCGGCGTGATGCCCGAACGATGGCCGTCGGTATCGATTTCGATCCAGGTTTCGAGCGTCTCGCCAGCCTCGCGACAGGCCGCCACGATCGCCTCGGCGCCGGCGACGTTGTCGACGATGATCTTCAGATTGCAGCCCGCCCGCTTGAGCGCGAGCGCGCGCGGCAGCTTGGCGGGGGCCATGCTCACCGCGTACAGAATGTCGGTGATCCCGGCGGCGAAGAACTGTTCCGCCTCCTTCAGCGTGGACACCGTGATGCCGCGCGCGCCCGCCGCGATCTGGGCCTGCGCGACCTCCAGGCACTTGGTCGTCTTGACGTGCGGACGCAACGCCACGCCCAGCGCGTTCATGTGTTCCTGCATGCGCGCGATGTTGTGCTGCAAGCGCGGCAGGTCCACGATGGCGGCGGGCGTGTCCAGCGATTCGAGAAAGGTGGCGCTCATGGCGGCTCCGGAAAGAGGCAGGCGCCAGGGTGGCGCGTATGCCTCATTTTAGAAAATCCCGGGAGGGCTGTGATTTAGCTTCTTATTATTCTTGTGTGTAGCCTGGCTGAATCATTCTTGCCTGTTTTTGTTCCGGCCGGGGCAAGGCGGTGCGACTTGGTAAAGTCCTGGCTGGCGTCCGGCAGGCCCGCACGCGACGCCCGACATGCCGACCCGAGAACGCCCGATGAACGATGCTCCCTATCTCATCACGCCCAAGCTGCACCTCGCCACCGACACCGAGGTCCAGGCCCTGGCCGATTGGCTGGGCCAGCCACTGCCCGCGGGCTATGCAGACTATGTGACGCGACTTGGCCGGGGCGCCTACGACAACCGCGTGATCGTGCGCCCGCCGCCCGAGATCCCGGCCGAAACGGCGCCCGAGCAAGACTTCGTGCGCGAATGGTTCGACGAGTTCTGGGGCGAAGATCCCAGCATCACCCGCGACGAAGCCGCTCGCGGCATTCCCTTTGGCTACTCGGTCGACGGCGACAAGATTCTCTACAGCCGCGAACGCGCGCAGCTCTTCGTGCTGCCGCGCCACGACGACCGCGTCTACTGGATGCCGCGCGGCTTCGCCGATCCGCTCGACTGGGGCGAGGGCCCCCACCTCCGCTCGCCGTTCCTCACCTTCGACTCCGGCATCGACCGCGCAACCGTCGAGCTCTTCACCGCGCAGAGCCTGCGCGTCGCCCAGGTAGCCGAAGCGATCACCGCCCATCTGCCCGCCGCGCACCGCCTGGATGCGGCCTGGGGCACGCTGCTCTACCTGCCCACCGTGCACGGGCGCGCGCAGCTCACACAGTCACCCGGCGACACCCGCGTCGGCGCCCGGCTGGACTACGACGCCGGCGCCACCGCCGCCCTGGCAAAGGTGTTGGACGCGCTTGAGGCGCTCGGCATGTTCGTGACGAACCGGATGCCCTGAACGTTGCCCGGGGCGCCCGCGATGCCGCGTAGGCGCTCCATCGCATGCGCGGCGCGCGGCCTGGTCGGGATGCAAATGCAGCCGCGCCCGGCGCGTGCCGCACATACGCCGCCGCCCGCTCAGGCCGCCGCGACCCGCACGAGATTGGCCAGTGGCACCCACCCCGCGTCCAGGCCGCCGGCCCGCACACACCAGGCCCAGCCATTGAGCTCGCGCTCGCCGGTCAACGCCTCGCCCTCGTTCACATCCAGCTCGCGCGCGCTGTAGTCCGCCATGGCGCGGCCCACGCCCGGACCGGTCGCTTCGATCAGTTGCGCGGGCACCCATCCGCCCGGATGCGATGCCGTGGAGCAGAAGAGCCAGTCGTCCCACCCCTCCGGCCCTTCGTAGCGCTCCCCCACCACCAGCGCCTCGCCGCGTCGAAGCCGGATGGGATCGGGATACTCGCTGCGATGGGGCGCGATCACGCGGTAATACATGTCAGCTCCGAACGAAGAATGAACAGGTAGACGCCGGTGCGGGCGTACGTGGAACCGGGAAAGGCGACGCGCTGGGACGACCGGGCGCCGATGCGTAGGTGGCGTGCCGACGCCTCATGGTAGGCGCGCCGACACTTCATGGTGGGTGCGCCGTCGCCTCGATCCAGGCGCACGCCGACCCCGGCAAACGCGCTTCGGCAGACGTCGGCCGCGTCACGCGTCCGGCACGAAGATCTCTTCGATCCTGAGCGCGAACACCCCGGCAATCTGGAACGCCAACGGCAAACTCGGATCGTAGCGACCGTTCTCGATCGCGTTCACCGTCTGGCGCGACACCTGCAGCGCCTCGGCAAGCTGGGCCTGGCTCCAGCCCCGCGCCAGCCTCAGTTCCTTGATGTGGTTGTTCACCGGTAGCGCCTCTGCGCGATCAGCAGCCCGACCACCCACAGCGAAGCCATGACCGGCCACACCGCAAAGGCCCGCAGCTGCGGCAACCCCGCGCCCTCGGCGAATCCCCAGCCGAACGTCACCAGCGCGGTGCCGAGGAAAGCCATCGCGATCGCGTCGAGCTGGATGCGTCGCTGCAACTCATCCATGCGCCACAACGCCCGCATGATCGCCCACGCCGCCGCCAATGCACCCACCATCGGCAACAGATTGATCGCCACCAACATCGCCCCCGCCGGCCGCACGGCAGCCTCCAAGGCATTGGCCCCGAACAGCAACACCCCATAAAGCGCCAGCGCCCCAACCAACTCCAGCACATAGCGTTTTTGCGTAAACATGAAAACCCCTTCCCACGGATGATGTAAAGCAAGTTTGACATCCCATCGGGGCCAATGTCAAGCAAGCTTTACACCCCAAAAACAAAGGTGTCAGACTGCATTTATCCCGCCACCCCACCCTCGAACAAAGGTGTCAGACTGCAATTTCCGCGGCGCCGCCGATCCAAACAAAGGTGTCAGACTGCATTTTTTCTGCGCCGCCGTGCGCCAAACAAAGGTGTCAGACTGCATTTTCTTTCCTCGGCCGACCGCGCCGTGCCGTCACCACCGGGCGCGCCAGCGCCGTCTGCAACGCGCGGCAATAGGCTGACGTCGCCAACGGGTTGCCGGTCTGCGTCGCGCCCCGGATCTGCATGAGTTCGTCCTCATGCAGCGCCTGGGCCGCAAGTGCCCGATAGACGCGCTGCCTCGCTTCCAAGGTGGCGCCGAGCGCGAGATAGGCCGGGTGCAGCGCCAGCACGCCGCCCTCCGCTTCCCTCAACCGCGCGCAGTAGCTCGACCACGGATATTCCTCCGGCCGTGCCACCAACCCGGCACGCACCGGGTTCAACTCGATATACCGGCAGCAGGCCAGGAAATAGCGCTCGGTCTGCACCACGCTCGAGCGGTACCGACTCTCCCAGAGCGTGCCCGAACGCCCGAACCGGCGATTCCATCGCACCGTCGCGCGTCGCGCCACCTCCTTCATCAAGCGCCCGACCGAGGGTGGCTCGGTTGGCGTGAGGAGCAGATGCACGTGGTTCGGCATCAGACAATAGGCGTGAACCGCGACGTCCAACTCGCGGGACTTCTGTTCGATATCGGAGAGGTAGGCAAGATAGTGATCGTCTCCCGCGAACACGGTCTGACGGCTGTGTCCACGCTGGACGACATGATGCGGAAGATGGGCAACCACGACCCGTGCGAGACGAGGAGACATGAGCGGCTCCGGCAAAGAGGGGAGCGTGCAACGCTAGCACTTCATGCAGAGATCGGCGCGACTGCGGGATGCGTTCATCACACCGGTTCATTGCACAGCGTGCGAGCTGGCTGCGATGGTTCTCCTGCCGCCACAGCCCGCTTCGCTGCGACCTGCCTTCCCCCGCATTGCTCCCCGCCCCGGAAAATGCAGTCTGACACCTTTGTTGTGCGCGGAGGCGGCAAAGAAAATGCAGTCTGACACCTTTGTTGGGAATCGGGCTGCACAGAAAAATGCAGTCTGACACCTTTACTGGATACCTTTACCGCGGCCGGCGGGGGCCTGTCCTAGTATGCTTAGCCCTTTACAGCCACCCGTCCGGCGCGCGCATCGTCGGGCGAGGCAGGAGACACGCGACAGTGGACATCATCGGCAGCCAGAAGATCTGGACCTTCTCCGGTTCGGCCGACGGCATCAAGGCCTCGAGCTGCGGCACGATCCGGAAGGAGCCGCCCTGCTTCGTCGCGTCGTACATGGAGCTCGCCAACAAGGTGGCCGAGCTGCAGTTCCGCAATCGCGACTTCGTGATGATGTACCGCGGCCAGGCCCGCGACCACGCCAATCGCGCAGGCGCCACGTCGCTCAAGCCGTCGCTGCTGCGTTCGCGCGTGCCCAACAAGCTGCCCACCGAGCGCGAGATCGGCCTGCGCTTCGAACGCCTGATCGCCGCCGAACAGGCGTTGGTTGCCGAGTACACCGCGCGCCAGATTCTCGGGCGCGATCGCGTCAAGCGTCAGCGCATCCTGCGCTGGGCGATACTTCAACACTACGAAATCTGCGAAACGCCGCTGCTCGACGTGACGCAATCGCTGCGTATCGCCGCGTCTTTCGCCAGCCAGCATGACGGGTCGGACGCCTACGTGTTCGTGCTGGGCATACCGCAGATCAGCGGCGCCATCACCGCAAGCGCCGAGGCCGGCATCCAGATCGTGCGTCTCGCCAGCGTATGCCCGCCCGACGCCGTGCGCCCGCACATCCAGGAAGGCTATCTTCTCGGTGAGTACCCGGAGTTCGCCAGCGCCGACCAGGGCCTGCATTACGAGCACGCGGAAATGGACTTCGGCCGCAAGCTGATCGCCAAATTCCGCTTCAACCCGGCCGAGTTCTGGCGAGGCAGCGCGGCTTTCCCGCGCGTGGACGGCGAGGCGCTCTATCCGCTTGCCGCCCAGGATCCCATGTGCGAACTGGCGAACGCGGTGAAAGCCCGGATCGCCACCCCGGCGCCCGGCTGACCTTCCGGCGCGCGCTCGGAGCGCCCGAGGCTCACTCGCCCAACAGCTCGCGCAACTCCTTCACGCGCTGAATGTTCAGCATCAGCGGACAATAGCCGTACATGGGCGATCCCACGTACGACGGGGCGAGGTCGCACTGACCGTTGCGATACACGGCTTTCTGGGTCGCCTCCAGCTTGTCTGCGTCCGCAACCGATTCGCCCACGAGGCGCGTGTGCAGCTTGTCGTAGAGCGTATTCATCTCGGCCTTGACGTCGGCATTCACCGACCCCGAGCAATTCAGCACCGAAGTATTGTTCGCCCCTCCAGCCTCGGTCAGGCAAAGGTCGTAACGGGCGTCATAATCCACCGAAGACGCGGCGCTCGCCACGGCGGCAACGGCAAAAAAGGCAAAACCGCTCAAGACTCGGATCATCGACGTTCCTCGATCGTTCAACGCTGGTTTCCTTGTAAGCCAGACCAGCCTGCTGGGGCTCCCCGGCGCCGACGACGCCCGGTGAACCCGCGCCTGCCTGCTCAGCCCTTGCGCGCACGCTTGGCCTGCAATGCCTTCATGTCGGCGAATCGCTCAAGCAGATCGCCGATCTCGCGTCGGTACAGCGCGGCAAAGGACTCGGCCGATTCATCCTCCAGCTCGTAGCCGTCGAACACGGCCACGGTCTGGTCAGGCCGGAAGCCATACAGCCGCGAATCTCCTTCCACCTTCAGCACCGGCGCAAAGTCGCTGATCTCCTGCTCGCGAACGCGATCCAGCATCACTTCGAGGTTGAGCCTGTCGGGCACGTCGGGGGCCAGCCCGAACACCATCACGCCCCGCCAGAAGGTCCAGGCCGGACCGACGTCATAGAGCTTGGCCTCCGGCCAATGCTCCTCGCGCGCCGTCACGTACACACCACCCAGCTTGGACAGGCTCAGATCGCGGAACGCGTCGGGCAGCTTGAAGCCCAGTCTGGCCTCATACGCGTCGAAGCGTTCCGCCTCGGCCGCGCCCGCCACGACCTCGAAGTCCTTGATGTCGACCGGGCCGAGGATGGCCCACATTTCGTCCAGGATGGGGGGATTTGCCATAGGGAGTCGATCCAAGAGTTGCCGGGAAAGCGAAGGGGTTGCTTGCGCATGCAATTCGTTGCGCGCACACCCGATCAAAATCGCCGCAAGCTTACCCGACCCGATGCCGGCCTCCTGTGACAGGACGTTCCAACATCATGGCGTCCGTGTAAGGGCGGAGTCAGGCGCGGGCGCGAGCGCGGACCAGGCTTGGGGCACGGGCTCGCGCCGACGCCGTAGCCACGCATGAGTGTTCGATTCCCGCACCGACGACACGCCGCCGCAAGAATGCGGTCAGACCATCGCAATGGACTCGCACTGCATTGATGCGTCCCGGATCCTGACCGCCGGCGCTGGGCGAACGCGCCTTAGGTATGATGCAGGAGAAACCGATTTTGAGAGATGGCGATGCAGCCGATCACGCACGCAGGGCTCGTTTTCCGGAGTTTTCGCAGCACCGATGCTGCCAATTTCGCGCGCGCCGCACGGGAGTCCGTCGATACGGTCGGTCGCTGGATGTCGTGGTGCAATTCATCGTTTTCGGAGCTCGACGCGCTCGCCTGGTTCAGCCAGTGTCGCTCGGGCAAGCGGCGCCAGACCGCTTATGAGGTGGGGATATTCTCCGCCTCGACCGGCGAGCTGCTGGGCGGCGCGGGGCTAAACGCGATCCAGCGCCACAACCTGCTCTGCAACCTGGGCTATTGGGTCAAGCAGTCGGCACAGCGCCAAGGCATTGCCTCGCGCACGGTGCAGGCGCTCGTTCCGTATGCGTTCGACACGCTCGGCATGCAACGCGTGGAAATCGTGGTGGCGGTGGGCAATACGCCGAGCGAGGCTGTCGCGCGCAAGGCTGGCGCGGAGTTCGAGGGCGTTGCACGAAATCGCATCCAGCTGCATGGAAAAGCCGTGCCCGCCTCGATATTCTCGCTCGTCCCGTGAGCCCCCAAGACCATGATGGCCGCGGCGGACGTTGTTGACTCACCTTCCGTCATTGTCTGCGCGACCATTCGTTGCTGCCGCAACGATCACGCAGGTCTCACGTGCTGCGCGCGATGATCTGCTGAGGTCGAACGGTCGCACATATCGCTACGCGCAACGATTCTCCTCCCCCGGGCCAGCATTGCGCCCCTTACCTCTCGCCCCACCCCACGATGCTGTCACCGCGCACCCTCGACCTCCTGGACCGCCACTGTGCCCGCTCGCACGCAGCGTTTCCGGAAGGAGGCACGCTGTGGACCTACACCGAGGCGGCGCACCAGGCCCACACACGCTTCAATGATCCCCGTCGCACGCCCACGGCGGGCCCGCTGGACATGGACGAGCTTGCGATATGGCTGCAGGCGGCCGAGGGCGAGTTCGGCACGCTGCGGCCCGACCCGCAGAGCGCGGCGCACGCCTTGATCGACGCACTCCGCACGGATCTCGGCGTCGACGCATTCCTCTGGTACTACCAGAACGACGGCCACATCATGAATGCCGACCTCCACATGGCCCGGCTGTCAGACAACCGCTACTTTTTGCTTGAGCTGTGGTGGTCGTTCGACTAGACCCGCTCCGACCTCGCCCAAAAGAAAGGTGTCAGACTGCAATTTAAAGAAAGGTGTCAGCCTGCAATTTCGTCGTTGCACCAATCAGAGGTGTCAGACTGCAATTTCCAGGCATCGAACCGCGACGGGCCCGCAAACAGACGCTCCGAACACCTTCAGCTCAGCACCAAATAATTGCAGTCTGACTCCTTTTTCACGGCGCCGCGGCCCACAGGAATTGCGGTCTGACACCTTTGTTCTTGGAGCGGCGGTTCGCGAAAATGCAGTCTGACACCTTTCTTGTGATTGGTCGGACACGGAAAAATGTAGTCTGACACCTTTGTTTGGGCGGCGACGGTGCCGGTGCATGATTCCGATGTCGCCCCAAAAAAGAAGAAGGCCGGAGATCCAGCGATCTCCGGCCTTTCGTTTCTGGCATTCACCGGCCCGGCGTGCGCGACACCGGGCCGACGTCCACATCCGTCAGAAGTCGATCTGTGCCGACAGCAGGAAGGTGCGCGGTGCGGCCGCGGTGGCGACGGTGAGCAGCGTGCTGCTCGAGAGCCAGTAGTTCTTGTTGAACAGGTTCTCGACGTTGGCGCGGAACGTGACCGGCTTGCCCATGATCTCGGTGCGATAGCGCGCGCCCAGATCGTAGCGGGTCCACGACGGCAGCGTCAGCGTGTTTTCGGCGTCATAGGGCGACGAGGCGGTGTGGATCGCGCGCGCGTTTACGCTCAGGCCCTGCACGCCCGGGATGTCCCAGTCCACGCCCAGGTTATAGGTGCGCTTGGGCACGCCCGGCGCGCGATTGCCCTGGTTCACGCCGCCGGCGGTCTCGCTCAGCTTGGCGTCGTAGAACGTGGCGCTGGCCATCACGCGCAGGCCGCGGGTGATCTCGCCGACGGCGGCCAGTTCCAGACCGCGGTTGCGCTGCTCGCCGTCGAAGCTGTAGACGTTCGACACCGGATCGGTAATGGCATTGGGCCGGTCCACCTGGAACACGGACACCGTCGTCATCACCTTGCCCCAATCGACCTTGATCCCCGCTTCGTACTGCTTGGACTTGTACGGCGCGAAGACTTCGCCCGCGTTGGCGGCCGTGGCCGGCGCGGTGCCGCCCCGGCTCAGGCCCGAGGTGAAGTTGCCGTACAGGGCCACGTTCTCCCACGGCTTGAGCACGATGCCGGCCAGCGGCGACACGGCGCTCTCGTCATACTTCGAGGTCACGCTGCCGGCCGCGTTGAAGTTCTCCAGCTTCACGTTCTGGTGACGCAGGCCGCCCGTCAGCAGGATGCGGTCGTTGGCGAACGACAGCGTGTCGGTCAGCGCCAGGCTCGACAGCTCGGTTTCCGAGTTCTTCGTCGGCGTGCTGCGATCGCCGGTCATCGGCGTGAGCCGCACCGGATCATAGATGTTGGAGTTCTGCGCGGAGCTGGCCGGTGCCGACAGGAAAAAGCTGCCGGCTTCCATCTTCAACAGCGATCCCGACACCGACAGCGTGTGCTTCACGCCAAAGGTATCGAACTTGGCGCGCGCACCGATCTCGCCGGTCTTGTTGCGCGAGTAGGCGTCGTACCAGGCGTTGGTCACGCGGAAATTGCCGTGTTGATCCAGGCCGTTGATGGTGCGCGCAGACGGAAAGTCCTGCTCGCTGCCGCCATAGCGATAGCCGGCGGCGGCATACACCATCAGGTTGTCGGTCAGGTCATACTCCAGGCGCGAGGCCACCACCGAATCGAACACCAGCAGATCGGCGCCATCATAGATCGCGCGGTGACCCGACGGGGCCGACGGCAGGTACGGAATCCCCGGCGCGAAGCCCGTCTGGGCGCGGAAGTTGTCGACGTTCTCACGCTGCGAGTAGGCATCCAGCGACCAGCGCAGCTTGGGCGAGCGGTAGTCCAGCGCGAGCGCGCCCAGGCCGAATTCCTGGCGGCCGTTGTCGAGGCTGGTCTGGCCGTTGCGATACTGGCCGTTCACGCGGATGCCCCACTGGTTCTCGTCGCCGAAGCGGCGTCCCACGTCGAGATGCGTGCCGAGGATCGACTTGCTTTCGTAGGTCGTGGTCAGGCGCGTGAGCGGCTCGTCGCCAGCACGCTTGGTGATGATGTTGATGTTGCCGCCCACGCTGCCGGTCGGGCTGATGCCATACATCAGCGTGCCGGGGCCCTTCAACACTTCCACGCGCTCCATCAGCGCGGCGGGCATGCGGTTCGACGAGGTCAGGCCATACAGGCCGTTGAAGCCGATGTCGCCGCTGGGCACGTTGAAGCCGCGGATCTGGAAGTCTTCGCTGAAGCTGCCCGTCGAGGTCATCACGCGCACCGACGATTCGTTCACGACCACGTCGGCCAGCGTGCGGGCCTGCTGGTCCTCGAGCATCTGCGAGGTGTAGTTGGTCGTGCTGAACGGAATGTCCATCACGTCGCCCGAGCCCAGGATGCCCAGGCTGCCGCCGCGCGCGACCTGGCCGCCGGCATACGCTTCCGGCAACTCGTTCAGCGCGGGCGCCGTCACGGTGACCGCCGGCAGCGTCGAGGCGTCGGCCGTGGCGGAAGACTGGGCTTGTGCCATGGCGGCCGACGCGGCCATCATCATGAAGGCGGCGCCCATCGCGCTCGCGAAGCGGGTGCGGCGGTACGCAGGGGTGTTGGCGCAGTGATGCGACGCGGCAACGTGCATGGTCGAGGGTTCCTGTGTCGTTGTAAGAGGTGTGCTTACCTGACATGACCCTTAAGAAAGAAAAAGGGATCAGGTAGACGCACCATCACTTGCAACAACATGTATCGACACGCACGAGGCTCGCACCTCCGCTGGCCGCGCCGCCGCGCCAGCCGTTTCCCCCCGCCAGGAGGACAAAAACGCGAAGGAGCCGAGAAGGCATCAAGAAAAGGAGTCAGACTACATTTTCACGAGACGCATCCACGCCGCGAAAAGGTGTCAGACTGCATTTTTTTGGAATCCGGGCGCCACCGAAAAGGAGTCAGACTGCATTTTCTGAAGCGCGCCTGCGCAGCGAAAAGGTGTCAGACTGCATTTTTCCGGTGCGCTGCGAGTCTGGCGTTGGACGCCCAGGAACGCCCGGCAAGAACCGACGCACGCACGTGCGCCGGTCAGCGAATCAGCCTTGTCGGCCGAAACCGCCGCTCGCCCAGTCCGACGCGCGTTGCACGCTCAACTTGTAGTTCGGTGCGACCTGGATCTTGGCCAGTTCCTCGCCCAGTTCGTCGTAGGCACTCAAGATGGCATAGGGCTCGTCATCGTCTGGCACGATGTCTAGCTTGATCGTCAGCCGTCCTTCGGCAGTGTCGATCTTGACGCTTTTGTGCAAGGTGGCGTGCAGCTGCTGTTCGTGACGACGCAGCACCTCGTTGGCGGTCTTTACCAGCGTGATGAACGCGGGCGAGTCGAGCGGCTTGGGATTCTTTTTGTCGCGGCCCATCGTCCAGGGGCCGACGAGGGCCGGCTCGGCCTGACCGTCCTTGGTCATCTCGACGGCCCAGCCGTCGTCGTCTTCATTCTTGATGACCCGGGCCGTCCAGCCGTCGTCCTGCCACAGCCGAGCGCTCTGCTCCTTGCTGTCTTGCGGGTCATCCAGGTCCAAATCGTGGGTATCGTTCACTGCTGTACTACTCCTGCTTTCATATTCGTGCCGTCTCTCGGGCGTGCGGCGGATCGTGTCGATATCCGCTCGGCACGCGGGAAACGAATCTCGCGGGCATTGCGGCTCGGCCCGGGCGTCTCGCGAGAACCAGAAGCACTGTAGCCCACCGCCGAGACGCGGGCGGCTCACTCTGGCATCGATGATGGGATTGTCCCGGGCTGCCGCGCACTGCGGCGTACAGCGGCGTAGTGCGGCGTAGGCCGTCGCCGCAGTTGGCCTGCCGTCGCGATGCGCCACACGCGCCTCGCCGCGACCCGAAATTGTAGTCTGACACCTTAAATCGGCTGCCGCGCCGCCGCGGAAAAGGAGTCAGACTGCATTTTTGCGATGTTCAGCGACGACTGGCGTCATGGGGCGCGGGCTGCGGTCCGTGCTTCCACGCAGCGAGGCGGAGGCGTCGACCGCTGTTACCCGCAACGCGCCGCTTCCGAAAACGGCCTCCGGCGCCGGCGTGGAAAGCATAGGCCAAACTGCCGCGGACCGGTAAGGCTGGAGTGGCGACAGGCCTTCGATGGTGCCGAGGTCTTGGGCCGCAGCGGCGCGGGCCTGGAGCAGCGACTGCTCGTCTCGCGCCGCATGGTCGACTTCCGCCGCCCGCGCATCGAGACGCGCCAGCTGTTCATGGAAAGCCTGTATGGCGCGTTGCAGACAGTGCGCGGCAAAGTCATTTCGCAGCGCGTCCACCGAAGGCCCTGCACCCTCGCCCGCCTGCGATTGTGCTGTGAACGGCATTGCCACGCATGCAGCTTCTGTGGCCTCCGCACCCATGCGTGCCGCGACGTGCGCGTACTCACGACGTTCCGCGCGCATCTGCGCACGCACGCGCTCTTCCAGATAGAAATTCTGGAGGGTGTCGATCCGTGGTCTTCCAATCGCCTCCACACTGCTCGTATTCACAAGGCTCTCCAGATTGAATTTCGCATCGAGGGGGAATACCGGTGCTCGGGTGGCTCAGCGGTTTGCTTCGATGCGGATGCGACGCTGCGACCGCAGCCAAAATTGCTGTGCGATTGCGCCAATCAAGAACAGGCCCAACCACACCGTGAGTGCGCCGCGTACCAGCGGCGCCTGGGGCCCGTCGGCCAGGGGATGTGCAAGCGGCAGGCGAGTCAGCGTTTCCGCGATGCCGGGCACCCACATCAGGAAGAAGCTGAACGAAAATCCCAGTTGGGCGAGATACACCTGCGAACGCGAGAACGCCCGCATTCGCATTATGACCAGCGCGCCGAATACCGAGATCAAGGCCAGAATGCCCAGCGCATGCCCCGCGTTGAACCCGCCTGAGCTCGATAAACCAAACGATGTGAGAACGGCCGCGATCAAGCCGCCCAGATATATTTTTCCCGCCAGCGTGGCGGTATCGATGCCGCGGTAGCGGGCGAAACTGTATGCGCCGACCACAGCGGGGATGAGGCTGACGATGGTGTGCGCCGCGCCGAGCGCTGAAATGGGATGAGGCATGGAAAACTCCTGCAGGGTCGAGGGTGTCGGGCACTGGCGAAAACACGCTTTGACCAGCCACTGACAACCAACTAGTTGATCGGTTGAGAATCGAAAAATATGCGCGCCCACGAGGCGCGCCTAAGACATCAAGCTGTGGTCAGTTGCCCGATCGCTGCCCGAGAAATGGTTGCGAAAACCTTCGGGTCGCCATAGGCGCGCGCCGTGAGCATCGCGCCATGCACCGACGACATGAATGCCTGCGCCTCCACGTCGGCCGTGTCGCGCAGACGAAACTGCCCGGCGGCACTGCCCTTCTCCAGCACCCCGGCGATCCACGCGTTCAGCTCGCCAAAATAAGCGCGCACCTCGTCGGCGATTGCCTGTGGAATCATGGGGAGCTCAGCGGCCAACATTGCGCAAATACACATCGGCATTGTGCCCTCGCCGATGCATTTCGCCCAATAATCGGTATACGCCGTCAAACGGTCCAGCGGATTCGGCACATGGCCATCCAATGCCGACAAGCCTGCCCGTGCCTGCGCGCGATGCTGGGCGACAACCGTCAATACCAAATCTGCCTTGGTCGGGAAATGGTGGTGGATGCTGGGCTTTCCAATTCGCACGCGTTCGGAAATGTCGGCGTAGCTAAAGCCGTGATATCCGCCGGCGGCCAGCAGCAGCTTCGTCTGCTCGACGATTTCGAGTGCTCTGGGGGAAAGATCCAAGCTCATGGGTAAATCCAGTTTTCTGCTTCGCTCGTCCGGGTTCTCTGCACTCGGACCGAGTCGGGGGTCGACATGGCAGCCAATCTACTAGTTGGTCGGTTTGGTGTCAAGCAGAAAGCTAGGTCGAAATTGGATCATCGAGTGCACTCGCAAATCGCATTGCAATTGCCAAGCTCCGCAGTTACTGCTTGCCACCGGAGGGGTGGCGCCGGGCATACTGCGGTCCGGCTGGGCTTGATCCGCGGGTCGACGCGCAAAGTGAGGGCCGGGGTTATCCCGGCGGACCGTTGCAAGCGCCAGCCGCCCCGAGCCATCGCCCGGCGCGTAAATGCAGTCTGACTCCTCCCCGGGGGAGGCCTCACGCGACGCGCCAGGGCACCGCGCCTTTGAATCCTGCCTGGAGGTGCTGCATGAAATCGCGGGTGCGCCGCGGCAGCCCCGCGCGGTCGTGCGTGAGCGCGACGACGTTTGCGTCCGGGGCCTTCCATGCCGGCAACAGGCGTTGCAGTCGCCCTGCCCGCAGATCGTCGGCGACGTCCCACTCCGAACGCAGGATGACGCCGCGTCCCTCGACCGCCCATTGCCAGATCACATCGCCATCGTTGCAGCTCAAGGCGGCGTTGACGCGCACGCTGCGCGTGGTACGGCCCTTCGTGAACGACCAGAGCGACACGTCCTCGTTGTTCTCGCGCAAGACGATGCAAGGCAGATTGGCGAGGTCTTCCGGCGTCTGCGGCGTGCCGTGGCGGCGCAAGAGTTCCGGCGCCGCCACGAGCAGGCGGGCGTTGGGGGCAATGGCGTGGCCGATCAGGTTGGAGGCCGGCAGCTGGCCGATGTGCACGATGACGTCGAAGCGGCCGGCGGTGGCGCTGAGCGGCTCGTCGGACAGCGTGAGCGCGATATCGACGCGGGGATTCAGGCGTTGGAAATCTGCGGCCAGCGGCGCGATGTAGCGCCTGCCAAAGCCCAGCGGCGCGCAGATGTTCAGCCGGCCCACCAGACCAGACTGGTCGCCGTGGACGTCCTGCAGCAGTTCATCGAGCTGGCGCACGAGCGATTCGCCACGCCGGCAAAGCATCTCGCCCGCCTCGGTGAACCGCAGTCGCCGGGCGCTGCGGTCGACCAGCCGAGCGCCGACGCGTGCCTCGAGCTGCTGCAGACGCTGTGATACCGCCGACGGCGTCACGCCCAGCGTGCGCGCTGCGGCGAGCAGGCTGCCGCCGGACTTGATGGAAAGCAGGAAACGGATGTCGGCGGTATCGGTCATTTCAGCCTGCCTGGATTGAAAGCGAAGCAAAACTGAATCTTACCGTTGGGCGGCGACCTCAGTACCTCGGACGCGGTGGCGGCCCCCGACGAACTGACGCAACTTACGGCGACCTGCCCCAAGTGCGCTTCCCGCGCAACGAAGCCGGTCGTGCGCGGGGCCCACACGGCGGCGCGGACCGCGGCTTCTCTCGCGTCGATGTTGGACAGGACTACGCGTCGGGCGCGGCAACGGCTGTGACGCGCGATTTGAAATGGACGGCTATCGGGCCAAGTGGATCGGCATTGCCGCCTGACGGCGGCCTGGCGGATAAATGCAGTCTGACTCAATTTTCAAGGGCGCCGGGCACTGATAAATTCAGTCTGACACCTTTTGCTGGGTGCGACGGGCGCCGGAAAAATGCAGTCTGACACCTTTTTGGAAGGGGTAGGCGTCTCGATAAATGCAGTCTGACACCTTTTCGGCGCTGATTGCCGCACAGATAAATGCAGTCTGACTCCTTTTCTGCGGAACCGGGGATACCGAAAAATGCAGTCTGACTCCTTTTTGGATGGGAGCGTGGCGTCGATAAATGTAGTCTGACACCATTGTTGAGCTGGCGCCGTTTTGGGGACGGCGGTGTCGACGGGGCAAATAAAAAAACCGGGCGCTTGGCCCGGTTTTTTGTTTCAGCGGACGCGGGGGTCAGCCGAGGTTGCGGATCTGGACGTCGGGGTTGACGTCGGCATCGTAGTCCACGCCGTCGATGCCGAAGCCGAAGAGGCGCAGGAACTCTGCCTTGTAGCCGGCGAAGTCGGTGAGTTCGTAGATGTTGTCGTCCTGGACCTGGTTCCAGAGGGCGGTGACCTTGGCCTGGACGTCGGGGTCCATTTCCTTGAGGTCGGCGCGCAGTCGGCCGACGTCATCCTGCAGGGGCTTGTCGGTGTAGAGACCGTCCTGGAACAGGTGGTAGAGCTGTTCGATGCAGCCTTCGTGGGTGCCCTTCTCTTTCATGATCTTGAAGAGCAGCGACAGGTACAGCGGCATCACCGGGATGGCGGAGCTGGCCTGCGTCACGACGGCCTTGAGCACGGAGACGCGGGCGTCACCGCCGGTTGCGGCCAGCTTGGCGCGGATGTCCAGCACCTTCTTGTCCAGGTCTTTCTTGGCGGCGCCGATGGTGCCGTTCCAGTAGATGTCCTGGGTGATGGTGTCGCCGAGGTAGGTGAACGCCGTGGTCTTGGCGCCCGGGGCCAGCACGCCGGCGTCGGCCAGCGCGTCGATCCACATCTGCCAGTCTTCGCCGCCCATCACAGCGACGGTGTCGTCGATTTCCTGCTGCGTAGCGGGCGGCAAGACCGTTTCCTTGATGACTTCCTTGTCCGTGTCCAGGCCGCGCATCTTCAGCTCTTTGCCGATGGGCTTGAGCGTGGAGTTGTAGACCACGCCGGTCTTCGGGTGGGTGCGGCGCGGTGCGGCCAGGCTGTAGATGACCAGGTCGACCTTGCCGAGGTCGGCCTTGATCGCGTCGATGGTCTGGGCCTTGATCTCGTCGGAGAAGGCGTCGCCGTTGATGCTGCGGGCATACAGGCCTTCGGCCTCGGCCACGTCATGGAACGCGGCGGTGTTGTACCAGCCCGCGGTGCCCGGCTTCTTGTCGTCGCCCGGACGCTCGAAGAACACGCCCAGCGTGGCGGCGCCGCTGCCGAAGGCGGCGGTGATGCGGGCGGCCAAGCCGTAGCCGGTGGACGCGCCGATGATCAGCACCTTCTTGGGGCCGTTCGCAATGGGGCCCTGGGCCTTCACATATTCGACCTGTTCGCGCACGTTGGCGGCGCAGCCGGTCGGATGGGTGGTCACACAGATAAAGCCGCGCACGCGGGGTTTGATGATCATGGCCTCGTCACTCGTATGCTTGTCGTTGATGTCGCCTGCGCGCAAACGCACGCGCGGCGATGGAGTGCCGGGATTGTATAGGATGCGGCCAGCCGGCCCCCCGCACCGGGCCCGGTGGCTCCCGGCCAAAGCCCGCCCGGTCGCGCCCCGCATCCCGCCGCATCCGCGGCACGGGACGTGACCCGCCCCCGCGCCGGGCTGGCGACCGCCTCGCATCGCGACACGCCGCAGCGATCGCCGCGCGCCTTCTCGGCTCCGCCCGGTCGCGCCCCGCATCCCGCCGCATCCGCGGCACGGAACGTGAACCCGCCCCCGCGCCGGGCTGGCGACCGCCTCGCATCGCGACACGCCGCAGCGATCGCCGCGCGCCTTCTCCGCCAAACGCGGGCGCGTGCCCCCTTCCATCGCCCTGGATCACCGCCCGCTCGACCATGCCCGATTGGATCGGCCCTGCCGGCCTGATGGCCAGCGCCCCCAGTGCCTCCCGGCCGCAAGGGCTCGGGACGCCCCCCCACTCCCCTCGCCTGCGCTCAGGACGCAGGCTTGCGCACCGAATCCCCCCGCGCGGCGCCCCGCGCCTTCTCTTCGTAGGCGCGGTCGCGCAGCGCCAGCATGCCGGGGGTGGACGTGAGCGCGGGGCCGCCCGCGTTGCCGCAGCCCTTGCCGGCCGGCGCGTCGCACCAGATCCAGGTGTCGCCATGGCGGGTCACCGGCTGGCCGAACTGGCGCACCGCGCCCTCGCGCAAGCGGGCCCGGGCCGGGTCGTCGCCCTTGATTTCGTAGCTGATCTGCGTGACCGCGGTGGGGTTGGACGGGCTGGGCGGCACGCGTTTGACCGCCGCCACCCGCAGCACCTCGTCGCCGCGGGTATAGGTGAATGCCATCGGCACCTGACTGCCGGCACCCGGGTTCTGCGACGGCGTGGGGCCCGGCTGCAAGGATTCGACCGGCACGCGGAAGTGGCCGGCGGCCGCCTGCATGGCTTCCTGGTAGCCCATCCCGAGCCGCACGCCGCCGAGGCTGTATCCACGCAGGTCGGTGCGCGGGCCCTCGGCCCAGGCCGCGCCGGTGCTGAGCGCGGCGCCGAGCACAGCGGCGAGCAAGCCGGCCGAGAGGACACCGTTGAACCGGCGCCACGGCACGGGGCCGTCGCCCATGTCGTCGGGGTTGAGCCTGACCAGGCTGTCGATGATGCGCATGGCGGTGTTCCTCCTGCCGCGCGGCGTCCGCAACCCGCGTACCCGGCACACCGCAAAACCGCCCCAGGGAAACCCCAATGCCGGCAGCCGCACGGGGTAGCCGCCGGCTCCGGCGCCCCCCGCCGCCCCGGTTGCGCCCGCAACCGCTGCGCGCGCAACCAGACCGCCGTCCATGAAAAAGGCCGCCCTTTGCGGGGCGGCCTGGGTCGGTGCGGCAGCGGTTGGCGCGCCGGTGGCGCTCATCGCACCGAGCGGTAGGTCTCCTTGCGGCCCGGATGGGTGAGCACCAGTTGCCAGAGCTGGCCTTCGCGCGAGCGGAAGAAGCCGGCGCAGCACAGCAGGTAGTACTGCCACATGCGGTAGAAGCGCTGGTCGTAGCGCTGGCTCAGCTGAGGCCAGGCGGCCTTGAAGTTTTCCCACCAGGCCATCAGCGTGCGGTCGTAGTCCTGGCCGAAGTTGTGCCAGTCTTCGATGATGAAGCGACCCTCGACGGGCTGTGCGATCTGTTCGGGCGACGGGAGCTTGCCGTTGGGGAACACGTATTTGTCGATCCACGGATCGGTGCCGGCGGTGATCGAGGCCAGGCCGATGCTGTGCAGCAGGAACAGGCCGTCGGGCTTGAGCAGGCGCTTCACGGTGTCGAAGTACGTGAGGTAATTCTTGGGGCCCACGTGTTCGAACATGCCGACCGACACGATCTTGTCGAACTGGCCTTCGAGATCGCGGTAGTCCTGCAGCAGCAGCTTGACCGGCAGGTCTTTGGTGCGTTCCTGTGCGAGCACGAGCTGCTCTTTGGAGACCGTGACGCCGGTGACGTGCGCGCCGTAGTGCTCGGCGGCGAACTTGGCGAGACCGCCCCAGCCGCAGCCGATGTCGAGCAGGGTCTCGCCGGGCTTGAGCTGGAGCTTGCGGCAGATCAGGTCGAGCTTGTCGAACTGCGCCTGTTCGAGATTGTCGGCCTTCGCCCAGTAGCCGCACGAATAGATCATGCGCGAATCCAGCATGGCCTCGAACACGTCGTTGCCGGCGTCGTAGTGACGCTCGCCGACTTCGAAAGCGCGGCCCTTGGATTGCAGATTGAACAGCTTGTGGCGCAGGCCCTCGGCGATCAGGCGCAGCTTGGACAGGCCCACGGCGGCATCTTCGAGGTGCGCGGTCATGAGCTTGGTGAACAGCTCGTCGAGCTGGTCGCACTCCCACTCGCCATCCATGTACGACTCGCCGAATCCCAGCGACCAGCTGGAAAACACGCGGCTGTACACGTGCGGGTCATTCACACGGATGTCCCAGGGGCGATTGCCATTGATCCGCACATCGGCGAGCGCCAGCAGATCGACCAGGACTTCCGGCGGCGCGTTGCCCTGCGTGGCCGGGGGTTGAGGGGGCAAATCCAGGGACTCTTCTCTTTGCTGCATACAGACTCCAGTCTTCGTTTGCTCTCAATGCTTGCGCATCATGACTCACGGCGGATAACTATTGCTTGAAAGAGTGCTGACTCTCCAATGAATTCAATCGATGAAAACGATAGTACTGGTCAATCTTAGCGTATGCCATCCATGCATAGGTATGGTTGCGAGCCCTTGTGGCGGGGCACTTGCGGGGCTTACGCAACAGTTCTTGCGCCGGGTCAAATGCCCTGCGGGCCGCAGGGGGATTACCGCCCGGCGCGACTCAGGCGGGCGCCGACGCCCGGCTGGCCCGCCGCCCGCCCTGGCCGGCGCGGCAAGCTAGTAGACGCGCGGCCGGCGGCACCGGCCCGACCGCCAAAGCCGCGCGGATCCAGGACGCAATCGGGCCACGCCGCCCGCCCTCATTCACCCCCCGCGTGGCGCTTGCGGTAGTCGGCGGGCGTCACGCCGACGTGGCGGGCGAAGGCGCGGCGCAGCGTGTCGGCATTGGCGAAGCCGCAGCGCGCGGCCACCTGCTTGGGCGCCTCGCGGCCGGTCTCCAACAGGGCGCGGGCGGCACCGACCCGCGCTTGCTCGACCCAGGCCGCCGGGGTCAGACCGACCTCGGCCTGGAACAAGCGGGCGAAGTGGCGCGGGCTCATGCCGGCCCGGGCGGCCAGGCTGGCGACGCTGTGGTCCTCCGCGGGATGGGCCGCGACCCAGCGCTGCACCGCCTGCAAGGCCGACCGGCCGGCCGGTTCGGCCTGGCCCGATCGGCTGAACTGCAGCTGTCCGCCCGGCCGCTTGAAGAACATCACCAGCTGCGCCGCCACGCGCCGCGCGATGTCCGCGCCCAGGTCTTCCTCGACCAGGGCGAGCGCCAGGTCCAGGCCCGCGGTCACGCCGGCGGCGGTGCGCACCGGCCCGTCCTTGATGTAGAGCGCATCGGGCTCGACCGTCAGGTCCGGGTGGCGCGCGGCGAGGGTCTGCGCCAGGGCCCAGTGCGTCGTGACGCGACGCCCCGCCAGCAAACCGGCCTGGGCCAGCACGAAGGCGCCGGTGCACACCGATCCGTGGCGGCGGCTGTCGCGCGCGGTATCGCGCAGCCATCGGCGGGCTGCGGCGGGCAAGGGCCAGGCCTCGCAGCCGGGTGCGCCGGCCACCAGCAGCGTGTCGACCCGCGACGGCGGTGCCGGATCCCGGCCGGCGACGCGGTCGGGCAGCAGGCGCGCGCCCGAGGAGGTGCGCAGCGGCCCGCTGTCGCAGGCCACGACCTCCAGGGCGTAGACGGCCCGGCCCGCTTCGGTGTTGGCCTGCGCGAACACGTCGAGCGGCCCCGCCACGTCGAGCAACTGGGCGCCGGGCAAGGCAAGAATGGCAAGCGTGAGCGGCGCGGGGTCGGGCATGGCAACGGGCGATGGATGACGGGGCGGGCGCTGAGTCCTGGCGCAGCGGCAGGCCAGGCGACGCCAGGCCAGGCCGGGTCCGGATTCGGCGCGAAATGGCAGAATCTGACGTTATACGCCTATTGTTGCCACCTCGCACGGATTCCAGAATGGCTCCATCCGGGCGCGATCGCGCCCTGCCTTCAGGAGTCATCCATGCACACATCCATCGGCGGCATCGCCATTCCCGACAGCCAGCTGGCCCGCGAAATCACGGAGCTGGTGCGCGACACCGCCTCGCCGCTGCTGTTTCACCACTCCTCGCGCGTGTACTACTTCGGTGCGCTGGCCGGCCGCGACCGTGGCCTCGCCTTCGACCCCGAGCTGCTCTACGCCGGCGCGATGTTCCACGACATGGGCCTGACCGCCGCCCATGCGAGCCCGGACCAGCGTTTCGAGGTGGACGGGGCCAATGCCGCGCGCGACTTCCTGCGCCGGCACCGCATCGACCCGCGCGACATCGACCTGGTCTGGACCGCCATTGCGCTGCACACGACGCCGGGCATTCCGGAACACATGCATCCGGTGGTGGCGCTGGTGACGGCGGGCGTGGAGATGGACGTGCTGGGCCTCACCTACCACCAGTATCGCGAGGACGAGCGCGAGGCGGTGGTGCACGCGCATCCGCGCACGCCGCAGTTCAAGGAAGACATCATCCAGGCCTTCTACGACGGCATCAAGCACAAGCCCGACACCACCTTCGGCAATGTGAAGGCCGACGTGCTGGCCGACAAGGATCCGCACTTCCATCGCGGCAATTTCTGCTGCACGATCCGCCGTTCGCCGTGGCGCGGGTAAGCGCAACGTGCCTGACTGCGCCTGACTGCGCGCAGTGCGGCTGCGTGCGCTGCGTGCGCCGAGGGCACCTGAGCGCGGCCTGCGGCCCCGCCGTCAGGCGCCCCGCGGCGCGTCGTCCTCGGGCGCGGGAAGGCTGATGCGGAACGTTGCGCCCGCACCCGGTTCGGACTGCAGCGTCACGGACCAGCCCTGGTGCTCGCAGATCCGCGTCACCAGCGACAGGCCGAGCCCGAGGTTGTGCGCCTCGCCCGGCGCGCTGGCGCGCACGAAGGGCGCGAACACGCTGGCCTGCCGTTCGGCCGGGATGCCGGGGCCGTCGTCGCTCACTTCCACGGTGGCCGGATTGCCGGCCCGCACGCGCACGCGGATCGTGGCGTCGGGCCCGGCGTACTGCAGCGCGTTCTGGATCAGGTTGCCGAGCACGGCGCGCACGAGCGGCACGGGATAGTCGGCGGTGGCGGGGCCGTCGGCGTCCAGCGTCAGCGCGGTGCCGCGCCGGTTCGCCATGGCAAGGAACACGCCCACCTGCTCGCGCGCCACGCGCTGCACGCTGGCGTGCTCGAAGGCCGCGCCGCTGTCGCGGCCGCGCGCCAGCATCAGGTAGACGTCCAGGCGCTGCCGCATGTCGGCCGCCGCCTGCTCGATGCGCGCCAGCGGACTCAGGTCGGCGGCCGCGAGCCCGGGTTCGTCTCGCAACAGTTCGCAGGAGCTGGTGATGGCCATCAGCGGCGTGCGCAGCTCGTGCCCCACGTCGGCCGTGAAGAGCCGTTCGCGTTCGAGCGCCTGCTCGAGCTGGTTGTAGGTCTGGTCGAAGGCAGCGGCCAGCGCGCCGATCTCGTTGGCCGGATAGTCCTGCGCCAGCCGGGTGCGCGGCGGCTGCGCGGCGCGGGTCTGCACCTGGGCGGCGAGCCGGCCCAGCGGCGCCACCACGCGCCGGATCATCAGCGCCCCCAACAGAAATGCCACCAGCAGGCCGCCCGCCATGCCGATCACGGCAAGCCAGTGCGAGCCGCGCTGGCTGCGCTCGTAATCGGTGTAGTCGCGCAGCAGCATGTAGCGCTCGCCGGCGTCGTCATCGACCATCGCGTGCCAGACGCGGCCGTCGTGGTCGACCTTGTGAAAGCCGGGTGGTAGCGCGCGCAACCATTCCGGAAAGGCCGCGCCGCCGGCCTGGCCATGGAAGAAGCGATTGGGCCGGCCGGGATCGCGGCCCGAGAGGTACTCCGCGCGGACGCGCTCGACCGCCATGCCCATGTCGATGCGCTGCAGGTGGGCCTCGAGCCCGGTCACCGTCCAGACCGACACGATGGTGAGCAGGCCGCCGACCAGCAGGGCCAGCAGCACATAGGTGAGCACCAGGTTGCGCGCGAGCCCGCGCCGCAGACTAGCCAGCCGCATCGCGCAACTGATAGCCGATGCCGCGTACGGTGTGCACCAGCGGCACGGCCTCGTCCTTGTCGACGGCGTGGCGGATCTGGTGGATGTGGGTGCGCAGGCTGTCGCTGTCGGGCGGCGAATCGCGCCACAGCGCCTCCTCCAGCCGGCTGCGGTGCACCACCGCCGGGCTGGCCTGCATCAGCAGCGTGAGGACGCGCAGCGGTGCGGGCGCGAGCCGGATGCGGCGGCCGTTGCGCGAGACCTCCAGGGTGGCCGTGTCGCAGCGCAGATCGGCCACCCGCAGCACCGTCGCGGCAACCCTGCCCTGGCTGCGTTGCAGCAGCGCGTGGATGCGTGCCGCCAGCTCGGCCAGCGCATAGGGCTTGACCAGATAGTCGTCGGCGCCGGCGTCGAAACCTTCGAGGCGGTGATCGAGCGTGTCGCGCGCGGTCACCATGATGACCGGGGTGGCGCAGCGCGCCTCGGTGCGCAGGCGCCGGCACAGGTCGTAGCCGTCCATGCGCGGCAACATCAGGTCGAGCACGATCAGGTCGAACTCGCCGCTCGCGGCCAGGCTGTAGCCCTGCCGGCCGTCTTCGGCGCAATCCACGATATAGCCGCGCCGGCCGAGATAGGCGGCGACGTTGGACAGGATGGCGGGATCGTCTTCGATGACCAGGATACGCATGCAGGCGGCGCGGCGGGCGGCAGAATGAGGTGAGCGGATTGTAGGGCGGGCGGTCTTAACGTTGCGTTGACATTAACCCACGCACACTCTCGTTTCAATAAGAACCATTCGCGTTCCAACCCCTCACCCGCCGCGCCGATTCCGCACGCCATGACGAACCCGATCCTCCGCCCGCGCGCCCTGCTGGCCGCCTCCGCCGCCACGCTGGCGCTCGCCCTCGCGCTGCCCGGCGCCGCCGCCGCCCGCACCGTGACCGACCTCGCCGGCCGGCAGGTGGACGTGCCCGACCATCCCAAGCGCATCCTGCTGGGCGAAGGCCGCTTCGTGTTCGCCATGGCGCTGCTGGACCGTGCCGACCCGACCGCCCGCATCGTGGGCTGGCAGGGCGAGCTCAAGCAGCAGGATCCTTATGCCTGGACCCAGCTCACCACGAGCTATCCGCGCGCGGCCAAGGTGCCGCTGATCGGCAAGAGCTCGGAAGACAGCGTGAGCCCCGAACGCATCGTGGACCTGCAGCCCGACGTCGCGATCTTCGGCCTGGCCGGCCACGGCCCGGGCAAGAACAGCCCGATGGTGGCGGCCCTGCAGGCGGCCGGCATCCCGGTGGTCTTCATCGACTTCCGGCAGCACCCGGTGCAGAACACCGTGGCCAGCATGAAGATCCTGGGCGCGGCCGTGGACCGGCCGGCCGAGGCGCAGGCCTATGTTGACTTCTATTCCGGGCGGCTGAAGGCGGTGCAGGACCTGGCCGCCGCCGTGCCCGAGGCCAAACGGCCGCGCGTGTTCGTGGAGATGCTGGCGGGCGTGTGGCCGCCGTGCTGCCACACCACCGGCACCGGCAGCCTGGGCGATCTCGTGGAAGCCGCGGGCGGCGTGAACATCGCGCGCGGCGTGGTGCCGGGCGCGATCGGCGACGTGAGCCTGGAATTCCTGCTCACGCACCAGCCCGACGTGTACGTGGCCACCGGCAGCCGCAGCGAGCCGGGCCGCCCCGGCCTGCTGGCGGGCCCCGGCGTGGCGCCCGAGACGGCGGCCGCGAGCCTGGACGTGCTGCTGTCGCGCCCCGGCATCAAGCAGCTCGACGCCGTGCAAGCGGGCCGCGCGCACGGCCTGTGGCACGCGTTCTACAACTCGCCCTACAACATCCTGGCGCTCGAGGCGCTGGCAACCTGGCTGCATCCGGAGGCGGCGCGTGCACGCGGCATCGATCCCGAGGCCGACCTGGGCACGCTCTACGGCACCTTCCTGAGCGCGCCGGTGGCCGGCACCTACTGGACCGACCCGGGCACGCGGGCGGGCGCCCGCCGCGCCGCGCCGGCCGGCCGCTGAGCCGGGCTGCGCATGACGCCGTCCCTCGCCACCCTGGCCGCGCCGGCCCAGGAGATCGCGCGCGTGCATTTGCGCGCGCAACGACGCCGCCGCTGCTGGCTGCTGGGCTTCGCCGCCCTGCTGCTGGCCTGCCTCGCGGCCGACATGACCAGCGGCCCCGCCGGCCTGGGCGCCGCGGACCTGCTGCGCACCCTGCTGCATCCCGACGCGGCGAGCGCCGGCACGCGCGTGATCGTGTGGGACTTCCGCCTGCCCTACGCGCTGATGGCGGTGCTGGTGGGCGCGGCGCTGGGCTGGGGCGGCGCGGAGATGCAGACCCTGCTCAACAATCCGCTCGCCAGTCCGTTCACGCTGGGCGTGTCGGCCGCCGCGGCATTCGGCGCGGCCGCCGCCATCACGCTCAACCTCAGCCTGCCCGGCATCCCCGGCGCGTGGACCGTGACGCTGGCCGCGTTCACCAGCGCCCTGCTCGCCGTGGCCCTGCTGGAGCGCGTGGCGCGCTGGCGCGGCGGTTCGACGCTCGGGGTGGTGCTGTTCGGCATCGCGCTGGTGTATTCGTTCCAGGCGCTCATCATGCTGCTGCAGTTCATCGCCTCCGAAGAGGCGTTGCAGGGCATCGTGTTCTGGACCATGGGCAACCTGGGCCGCGCCAGTTGGGGCAGTGTCGCCGCGCTCGCGCTCGCGCTGGCCGTGGTGCTGCCGTGGTCGTACCGCGACGCGTGGCAGCTGACCGCCGTGCGGCTGGGCGAGGAACGCGCGGCCAGCCTGGGCGTCGACCTCAGGCGGCTGCGCATGGTGAGCCTGCTGCGCGTGAGCGCGCTCACGGCGCTGGCCGTCTCGATCGTCGGCACCATCGGCTTCGTGGGCCTGGTGGCGCCGCACATCGCGCGCCTGCTGCTGGGCGAGGACCACCGCTATTACCTGCCCGGCAGCACGCTGGCGGGCGCGCTGATCCTGTCGGGCGCGTCGATCGCATCCAAGACGCTGCTGCCCGGCGCGCTGATCCCCGTGGGCATCGTGACCTCGCTGGTCGGGATCCCCTTCTTTCTGGCCATTGTGGTGCGCACGCTGCGCAAAAGCTGAACCACGCCCCGCTTTCTCAACCGGTAGTCCAAGGAACCTCCATGACGTCCCGCTTCACCCTGCTCGCCCTGCCCCTGCTGTTGGTCGCCGGAGCCGCCCAGGCCCACGACCATGCCCCGGCCGCCGCCGACGACGCGCCCGCCGTGGTGCGCGACTGCGCGGTCGACGTCCAGGGCCAGCCCGGCAAGAAGTTCTCGCCGAGCAGGATCGAGATCCCGGCCGCGTGCCAGAACTTCACCGTGCGCCTGATCCACACCGGCAAGAACAGCAAGGAAAACGCCGGCCACAACTGGGTGTTGACCACCACGGCCGACATCGACCGCGTCATGCTCGACGGCATGGCCGCCGGCCCGCAGGGCGACTGGCTGGTGCCGAACGACGCGCGCATCCTGGCCAAGACGCCGATGCTGGGCGGCGGCGAGACCGCCACGGTCACCTTCCCGGTGAGCCGTCTCAAGGCCGGCGAGTCGTACACCTACTACTGCTCGTTCCCGGCGCACGCCGAAATGATGCGCGGCACGCTCACGCTCGCCGCGAAGTGATGCCGTCATGAGCCAGACCCCCGCCGCGCTTTCGATCACGGAGCTGTGCGCCGGCTACGGCCGCCGCCCGGTGCTGCACGGCATCAGCGCGGCGGGCCTGGCCGCGGGCAGCGTCACGGCGCTGATCGGGCCGAATGGCAGCGGCAAGTCGACCCTGCTGCGCGCACTCGCCGGCCTCGTGCCGCTCTCCGCGGGCGAGGTCTGGCTGGGCGGGCAACGGCTCGACCGGCTACGCCCGACCGAGCGCGCCCGCCACGCGATGTACATGCCGCAGGCGCTGCCCGCCGGTGTGCACATGACCGTGCTGGAAGCCGTGCTCACCGCCTCGCGCGCGCCCGACCACCTGGCGCCGGCCATCGGCCTGCTCGAGTCGCTCGGCATCGCGGCGCTGGCCAATCGCGAGCTCGCCGAGCTCTCGGGCGGCCAACGCCAGATGGCGGGCCTGGCGCAGGCGCTGATCCGCGCGCCGCGCCTGCTGCTGCTCGACGAGCCGCTGTCGGCGCTGGACCTGAACTACCAATTCCACGTGATGCGGCTGCTGGCGCAGCAGACACGCGCGCGCGGCATGGTGACGGTGATCGTGCTGCACGATCTCGGCATGGCACTCAATCACACCGACCACGCCCTGCTGCTCAAGGCCGGCCGGCTGGTGGCGCGCGGCACGCCGCGCGAGGTGATCGTGCCGCCGCGGCTGCGCGAGGCCTACGGCGTGCAGGCGCGCATCCTGAGCGACGGCGACGCCTGCCACGTGCACGTGGAAGACCTCACGCACGCGGTCGGCTGAGCGCCGCGCGCCACGGCACCGCCGCGCGACGGACCGCCTCGGGCGTCGGGCAACGCCGCGCGCTCAGCGCGCGGGCCGCCACAGGCCGCGCCGTTGCAGCTCGGCGCCCGCGCCTTCGGCAAACCAGTAGGCCTCCTCGATGTGGGGCTGCCCCGACAGGATGAAGTGCGTGAGCCCGAGCGCCTGATACTCGGCGATGCGATCGGCCACCTGCGCGTGGCTGCCCACCAGCGCGGTGCCGGCGCCGCCGCGCACCAGCCCGTAGCCGGCCCAGAGATTGGGCGCCACCTCCAGCCTGCGGGCGTCCGCGCCCGCTTCCCAGCCCGACACCAGCGCGGTCATGCGCTGCTGCCCGACGGACTCGGTGCGGCCGAACAGCGACTGGGCCTGGGCGATGCGCTCCGGCGCGATGCCGGCGATGAGCTGGTCGGCCTCGGCCCACGCGGCGGCCTCGGTGTCGCGGCTGATCACGTGCAGCCGGATGCCGAATGCCAGCTCGCGGCCCTGCTCGCGCGCCAGCGCGCGCATGCGGGACACGCGTTCGGCGATCTGTTGCGGCGGCTCGCCCCAGGCCAGGTACACGTCGGCATGGCGCGCCGCGACCTGCTCGGCGGCCGGGCTGGCGCCGCCGAAGAACACCGGCGGCGCGCCGGCCGGGGCGGGATCGAGATGGGCGGCCTCGATGCGATAGTGCTCGCCGGAGAAGTCCAGCAGCTGGCCGGTGCCGGCGCGTGCGCCCAGGCCGCGGAACACCTCCAGGAACTCGCCGGTGCGCGCGTAGCGCTGGCCGTGATCCGCGTGGTCGCCGAAGCGGCGCTGCTCCACCGCGTCGCCGCCCGTCACGATGTTGATCAACAGACGACCGTCGGTGAGACGCTGGAACGTCGCCGCCTGGTGCGCCGCCAGCGTGGGCGAGATGAAGCCGGGGCGGAACGCCACCAGGAACTTCAGCCGCTCGACATGCTGCGACAGCGCCGCCGTGGCGATCCAGGCGTCTTCGCACCAGGTGCCGGTGGGCGTGAGCACGGCCTCGAAACCCAGACTCTCGGCCGCGGCGGCCACCTGCTTCAGGTAGGCCAGCGTGGGCTTGCGAAACGCGCCCGCCACGCCGGCGATGCGGTGCGAGTCGTCGCCCGAGCCGGTGATGCCGCGGCTGTCGCCGTTGGTCGGCAGATACCAATGCAGATGGATGCTCATGCCGCCTCCTCGCGCTGCGGGCGCAGCTCGCGAAAGCGCGCGCCGGGGTGATCGGCACGCAGGCGCTGCTGGCCCTCGCCCTGGAGCCGTTCGCGCAGCGTGAGCGGCCGCGCGGGCGCGTCGCGCAGGCGGCCGCGGCGGCGCAGCTCGGGCACCACGTGCGTGACGAAGTCTTCGAAGGTGCCGGGGCTCACGGCATACGCCAGGTTGAAGCCGTCCACGCCGGCCTCGTCGGCATAGCGTTCCAGCGCGTCGCTCACCTCGACGGGATCGCCCACGAAGGTCGGGTGCAGCCCGCCGATGCCGATGTAGCGCGCGACGTCGCCGACCGTCCAGCGCCGGTCGGCGTCGATGCGCGTGAAGTTGCGCAGCGCCGAGCGGCCGGCATTGGTTTCGATGTATTCGAGCGGATGGTCGCGTGGATAGCGCGACCAGTCGACGCCGGTCCAGGCCGAGAACAGCGTGAGCGCCGCGTCCTCGTCGGTATAGCGCAGCAGGTCCTCGTACTTCGCGTGCGCCGCCGCGCTGCCGGCGGCCGTGATGACGGTGACGGCGGTGATGAAGCGGATCGCGTCGGGCGCGCGGCCCAGCGCCACGGCGCGCGCCCGGATCGCGTCCACGCTTTCGCGGATGTCGGCCGGACGCGCGCCGCCCAGGAACACCACCTCCGCATTGCGCGCCGCGAACTCGCGCCCGCGCGGCGAGGTGCCGGCCTGGAAGATCACCGGCGTGCGCTGCACGCTGGGCTCGCTCAGGTGCGCGCCCGGCACCTGGAAGTATTTGCCCGCGTGCCCGATGGGATGCACCCGGGCCGGGTCGACGTGCACGCCGCGCTCGCGGTCGCGCAGCACCGCCCCGTCCTCCCAGGAGCCCTCCCACAGCTTGTAGGTCACGTCGAGGAACTCCTGGGCGCGGTCGTAGCGCTCATCGTGCTCCATCTGCGTGTCCAGGCCCAGGTTGCGCGCGGCCGACTCCAGCACCGAGGTCACCACGTTCCAGGCCACGCGGCCACGCGTCAGGTGGTCCAGCGTGGTGAACTTGCGCGCCAGCAGGTAGGGATGCTCGTAGGTCGTCGACACCGTCACGCCCACGCTGAGATGGCGGGTGGCGGCGGCGATGGCGGACACCAGCAGCAGCGGATCGTTCACCGGCGTCTGGGCCGCCGTGCGCAGCGCCGTCTCGGCATTGCCGCGATACACGTCGAGCTGACCCAGCGCATCGGCGATGAAGAGCGAGTCGAAGCCGGCCTCGTCGAGCAGGCGCGCGATGTGCAGCCAGTAATCCAGCCCGGTGTAGTCGGTGGCGCGATCGGCCGGATGGCGCCAGAGGCCGGCCGAGACGTGGCCCACCACGTTCATGATGAAGCCGTTGAGGATCAGGGGTTTTGCAGCCATGGGAATCCTTACGCGGCGCGCGTGCCGACGGTCCAGTAGAACGCCGGGCCGGTGCCGTTGATGGCGTGGTCGCCGAGCAGGCGGGCCTTGTAGGGCGTGGGGTTGTGCGAGGCCAGCGTGCGGGCGTTGCGCCAGTGGCGGTCGAGCCCGCGCGCCTCCAGCAGCGCCGAGGCGCCGCCCACGTCGAACAGGCGGGTGCCGGCCTGCAGCACCGCGTCGACCACGCCCACCTGCGCCTGCGCGGTCTCGAGCTCGGCCTGCGTGAGCAGGTCGGCCGGCAACTGGCCGTCGCGCTGGCGCGCCCGGTCGGCCGCGCCCAGCGTGCGCGCCACGGCCCGCACCGATGCGGTGGCGGTGAACGCGGTGGCCGAGAGCTGGCCCACGATCTGCTGCACCAGCGGGTCCTCGGCCGGCACCTGGCCGGCGCCGTGGCTGAACACGCGCTTGCGCGGCCGCACGAACGCCGCCGCGTCGCGCACGATGGCGCGCGCAATGCCGGCCAGCGTGGCGAGATGGGTGAGCTGGAACACCGCCGTCATGGGCGTGGGTCCCGTGCGGCGGTACGAGAAGATCTGGTCTTCCTCCAGCGCCACGTTGTCGAAGCGGGTGGTGCCGGACGCCGAGAGCCGCTGGCCGAAGCCGGTCCAGTCGTCCACCCGCGTCACGCCGGCGGCCGTGGCGGGCACCACGACGAAGGTCTGATGGTCCTGCGGCGTGGGCGGATGCCCCTCGCGCCGGGCCGTCACCTGGATCCAGTCGGCATACAGCGAGCCGGTGCTGTAGAACTTCTCGCCGTTCAGGTGCCAGCCCTCGGCGTGTTGGCGCACCACGGTATCGAGCTGGCCGATGGCGTGATCGCCGCGCTCGGTGGTGGCGTTGCCGAAGATCGCGCCCTGCGCGATCCGGCGCAGCCAGGGCTCGTGGCGGGCGGGATCGACCTCGGCGTAGAGCCGCTCGATGAAGCCGAAATGCGAGCGCAGTGCCTGCGGCAGGTTGGAGTCGGCCTCGGCCAGCTCGATCAACAGGTCGTAGTGCTGCTCCACCGAGCCGCCCAGGCCGCCGAATGCGCGCGGCACGCGCACGGCGCCAAAGCCGGCCTCGGCCAGCCAGCGGATCGGTTCGTGGGCCAGCTCGCGCTTGAGGTCGCGTTCGGCCGCGCCTTCGGCGATGCGGGCGAAGATCGGGCGGAAGCGCCCGGCCAGCGATTCGTCGGTGGGAGCGTCGTGAGACATGGGGAATCCTGTATCGATGTCAAGGAGAGTCGGGCGTGGCGCTCAGGCCGCCCAGGGGCGCAGGCGGCGGGCCGGATGGCGGTCCGGCAGCGTGGGCGCCGCGCCGAAGAGTTTTTCGCGCAGCGTGCCGTCGCGGTAATGCGACTGGATCAGACCGCGCTTGCGCAGGATCGGCACGACCTCGTCGGCGAACACGTCGAACCAGTCGGGCAGCGTGACCGGGATCAGGTTGAAGCCGTCCACGCCGGCCTCGACCCACTGGGCGATGGTGTCGGCGATCTGCTCGGGCGTGCCGGGCGCCGCCTTGTTCAGGCGGGTGCGCAGTACGTCTCCGAAGCGGGCCTGCTTGTCGGGCTCGGCATCGATCACGGCGCGGATGCCGCCCTGCACGTACTCCGACTTCACGTCGGCCAGCGGCGTGTCGGGGTCGATCACCGACAGGTCGAAGCCGATGCTGCCCGACGCATGCGCGAGGTAGCCCGGCTCGCTGCGCCAGTGCAGGAATTCCTCGTAGCGCAGCCTGGCCTCGGCCTCGGTGCTGCCGATGATGGGATGCAGGCCCACCACGTACTTGAGGTCGCCGGCGCGGCGGCCGGCCTTGACCAGGCGGGCGTTCATGTCGGCGATGTCGGCCTTGGCGGATGCGGGCGTGATCGCCGGCAGGAAGGTCATCTCGGCGTGGCGCGCGGCGAAGGCGCGGCCCGCGCCCGAGGCGCCTGCCTGCGCCAGCAAGGGCGTGCGCTGCGGCGAGGGCTGCGGCATGTGCGGCCCCGCCACCGTGTAGCGGGGCCCCGCATGGTTGATGGCGTGGATGCGGGCCGGGTCGGCGTAGATGCCCTGCTCCAGGTCGGCGCGCACGGCGTCGTCCTGCCAGCTCGCCTCCCAGAGCTTGTAGACCACCTCGGTGTACTCCTCGGCCCAGGCATAGCGCTCGTCGTGCGCCTCCAGGCGCGGCGCGCCGAAGTTGCGCGCGGCATTGTCGAGGTAGCTGGTGACGATGTTCCAGCCCACCCGGCCTTCGCTCAGATGGTCGAGCGTGGAGAGCTTGCGTGCAAAGTTGAAGGGGTGATCCTGCAGGATCGAGCTGGTCACGATGAAACCGAGGTGCTCGGTGGCGTAGGCCAGCGCCGAGATCAGACTGGCGGGGTCGTTGGCCGGGAACTGCATGCCTTCGCGCGCGGCGGTGTCCCAGCCCTGGCGATAGACGTCGTACACGCCGATGGTGTCGGCGAAGAAGATGGTGTCCAGCCCGGCGCGCTCCGCGGTGCGGGCCAGCCGCACCCACGGCGCGAGCCGCGAGAAGTTGCGCTGCGCGGCCGCCTCCTGGCGCCGCCATTGGCCATGGGCCTGGTGCGACAGCGTGAACTGGGTGAATGCGTTGTAGATGATCTTCTTGGTGGGCATGGTGCGAGGAAAGGGTCAGGCGGCGGCGCGCTGGTCGAGCCCGGCATCGCGGCGGCCGAGCCGGGCCTGCGCGCTCACCGGCAGGACGGCACCGAGCAGGCGGCGCGTGGCGGGATGGCGATCGGGGTCGTGCAGCGCGCTGCGCTCGAAGACCTCGACGATGCGGCCCTGCTCCATCACGGCGATGCGGTCGCACAGCGACTCGATCACCGCCAGGTCGTGGCCGATGAACAGATAGGTGAGCGACAGCTCGCGGCGCAGTTCGCGCAGCAGGTCCAGCACCTGGGCCTGGATCGAGACGTCCAGCGCCGAGGTGGGTTCGTCCAGGATCACGAAGGCGGGCCGGGGCGCGAGCGCGCGGGCGATGCCGATGCGCTGGCGCTGCCCGCCCGAGAACTCGTGCGGATATCGCGCCAGGTGCTGCGCGCCCAGGCCGACGCGCTCCAGGGCCTCGACCGCCCGCGCATGCGCCTGCGCGGGCGTGGCCGCCGCGCCCAGGCGCAGCAGCGGCGCGATCAGCTGCGCGCCGATGGTGCGGCGCGGATTGAGCGATGCGCCGCCATCCTGGAACACCACCTGCACCTGCCGCCGCAGCGGGGCCAGCGCCGCGCCGCTCAGCGCGGTCACGTCTGCGCCCGCAAAGGTCAGGCGGCCCGTGCTCGGGTCGAGCAGACGGGCGGCGAGCCGCGCCAGCGTCGACTTGCCCGACCCGGACTCGCCGATCAGGCCGAGGATTTCGCCGCGCCGGATCGAAAGATCGGTGGGCGCCAGCGCCTGCACCGTCTGGGCCGGTCCGAACAGACGCCGTCCCAGCGTGAACGTGCGCGACAACTGCGTGAGCTGCACCAGCGGGGTGGCATCGACGCCATCGACGCGCGCCGCGGCCGCCGGGTGCTCGCGGCGCCCGCCGGGCACGGCGGCGACCAGCGCGGTGGTGTACGGATGCGCGGGACGCGCCAGTACCGCCTCGGTCGTGCCGGTCTCCACGATCTCGCCGGCGCGCATCACCGCCACGCGGTCGGCCAGCGCCGCCACCACGCCGAAGTCGTGCGTGATGAGCAGGATGGCGGTGCCGTCGCGCACGTTGATGTCGGCCAGCAGCTCCAGGATCTCCTTCTGGATGGTGGGATCGAGCGCGGTGGTCGGCTCGTCGGCGATCAGCAGGCGCGGCCGGCCCAGCATGGCGAGCGCGATCATGACGCGCTGGCGCATCCCGCCGGAGAGCTCGTGCGGATAGGCCTTGAACACGCGCAGCGGATCGCGGATGCGCACGCGCTCGAGCCAGGCCAGCGCCTCGGCCCGCGCGCTCGCCCCCCGCAGCCCCTGCCGGAAGCGCAGGGCCTCGGTGAGCTGGTCGCCGATCCGGAACGAGGGGTCGAGCGAGGCCAGCGAGTTCTGGAAGATGATGCCGACGCCATGGCCGCGAATCTGGTTGAAGCCCGCCTCGCTGCGGCCCAGCAGCTCCTCGCCCTCGAAGCGCACCGAACCGCGCACCGACACGCCGCGCGCCGGCAGCAGCCCCATCACCGAGGCGGCGGTCACGCTCTTGCCGGAGCCGGACTCGCCCACCAGGGCCAGCACCTCGCCGGCGTCGATGTGCAGGCTCACGCCGCGCACGGCGGGCTGCACCTCGCCCGAGGGCGCGGTGAAATCGACGCGCAGATCTTGAATCGTCAGGACAGTCATGCGGGCTCCTAGTCGCGCGGGTCGAGCACGTCGCGCAGGCCGTTGCCGAGCCAGTTGAAGGAAAGCGCCACCGTCACGATCACGAGCGCCGGCAGCGTGGCGACGTGGGCCGCGCCCAGCACCAGCACCTGCGCGCCCTCCGAGACCATGCGGCCCCAGTCGGCATGCGGCGGCTGGGTGCCCAGGCCCAGGAACGAGAGCCCGGCCTGGAACACGATCATGCCGCCCACCAGCGTGGTGCCGTACACCACGGCGGCGCTCACGACATTGGGCAGGATCTCGCGCAGCAGCAGGTCGGCGGACGTGGCGCCGCAGGCCCGGGCCGCCTCCACGTAGTCCTTGTCGCGCTCGGCACGCACGCCGGCGTAGACCACGCGCGTGAGGTAAGGCGTGGCCGAGAAGACGATGGTGAGGCCCACCGCCCAGCCGCCCGGACCCAGCGCGGTGGCCAGCCCGATGGCGAGCAACACCATCGGAAAGGCGAACAGCACGTCGATCACGCGCATGATGAGCGCCGACCAGCGATTGCGGTAAAAGCCCGCCAGCAGGCCCGCGGCGAGCGCCAGCAGTACCGAGATCGCGACCGGCACGATGGAGGCGAGCAAGGCGGGCCGGCCGCCCCACAGCAGCCGGCTGAGGATGTCGCGCCCCTGCGCGTCCAGCCCGAGCCAGTGGCCGTCGGTGCCCGGCGGCCCGTTGCGCAGCATCGGCGTGGCGGCATTGGGATCGTAGGGTGCGAGCCAGGGCGCGAACACGCTGGCGAGCAAGGCGACGGCGATGAGCAGCAGGCCGAGCAGCGCCAGCCGGTTGGCGGCGAGCCGCCGCCACGCGCGGCGGCCGGCGCCCGCGGACACGGACGCCGTGGCGGAAATCGTGAGGGTGTTCATGCGGTGGCCGTGGCGCCGCGCAGGCGCGGGTTCAGTAGGTCGAGAATGATGTCGGTGGCGAGGTTCACCACGATGAAGCAGCCGGTGACCAGCATCACGCCGGCCTGGATCATGGGATAGTCGCGACCGGCGGCGGCGTTGTAGAGCTGGGTGCCGATGCCGGGCCAGTTGAAGACGTTCTCCACGAACACCACGCCCGACAGCAGATACCCGATCTGCAGGCCGGTGATGTTCACCACCGGCGGCAACAGGTTGCGGCCCAGGTGGCGGCGCAGGATGTGGCCGCGCGGCAGGCCCTGCGCGCGCAGCGTGCGCACGTACTCCGAGCCCATGATCTCGATCACCTGGGCCCGCACCAGCTGGGCCAGGATCAGCATCGAGATGATCGCCGCGGCCAGCGCCGGCAGCACCAGGTGACGCAGCAGATCGCCCCAGCCGTGGTCGCCGCGCATGTCGTACATGCCCGAGACCGGCAGCCAGCGCAGCTGCACGCCGAAGATCCAGATCAGCAGCAGTCCCGACCAGAACACCGGGAAGTTGTGGCCGACCTGAATGATGAACATGGTCGCGCTGTCGAGCCAGCTGCCGCGCTTGAGACCGCTGGTCACGCCCACCAGCACCCCGCCCGCCACGCACACCAGCACGGCGGCGCCGGCCAGGATCAGCGTGTTGGTGAAGCTGCGGCCCAGCACCTCGTAGACCGGCGTGCGCAGCACCAGCGAGGTGCCCCAGTCGCCTGCCGCCAGGTGCTGCAGCCACCGCAGGTACTGCACCCAGACCGGCTGGTCCAGGCCGTACTCGCGGCGGATGGCGTCGATCGATTCCTGCGGCAGCGTGCTGGCCAGCGCGTTGGTGATCGGATCGCCCCCGCCGGCGTGCGAGATGAAGAACACCAGCACGGAAATCACGAAGAACAGCGGGACGGCCTGCAGCAGGCGGGACAGGATGGCGCGGCTCATGGTTGCAGCCACACCTTGGAGAGGTCGTAGAAGTTCTGTGCCGGCACGTTGAAGCCCTGCACGTTCCGGGCCGAGGCGAAGTGCAGGCGGAAGGTCACCAGCGGCAGGAAGGCGACGTCGCGCAGGGCGATGGCGTTGGCCTCCTTCCAGGCCGCGATCGCGGCGCGCTCGTCGGTCTGCGCCGCGGCCTTCGCGATTGCGGGGCCCAGCGCGGGGTCCACCAGCTTCTCGCCGCCGCCGCGCGTCACGACGTAGCCGTCGTAGGCGATCTTGAGCCAGTACGGCGTGACGAAGCCCCATTCCATCGTGAACAGGCCGGTGTCGGGCGCGAGGTTGGCGAGCTTGCTGGAATAGGTCAGCCACTCCTGCGAGATCACGTTCACCTTGATGCCGACCTTGCCCAGGTCGCGCTGGATCCATTCGATCGAGGGCTGGTTGGCCACGTCGGTGATGATGGTGAACTGCACCTCGCCCTCGGCATAGCCGGCGTCCTTGAGCAGCTGGCGCGCCCGCGCCGGATCGTAGGCCACGTCTTTCTGGGCCGGGTCGTAGCCGGTGCTGCCGATGTTGAGGATGTTGTAGGAGGCCTGCGCGCGGCCCTTGAAGATGCTGCGCGCCAGGCCCTCGCGGTCGATCGCGGCCGCGACTGCCTCGCGCACCGCACGCTTGGCGATGAACGGGTTGCGGAAGTTCCAGCCCAGGAACAGCTGTCCGGCGGTGGTGCTGTCGTGCACCGTGTAGCCGGCCTGCTCGAGCGCATCGGCGGCATCGGCCGGCACGCGGGTCAGGATGTCGATCTCGCCCGAGCGCAGCGCCGACAGGCGCGTGGCCTCGTCGGGGATCGGGCGGAAGATCACGCGCTCGAGCGGCGCCTTGCCGCCCCACCAGGCGTCGTTGCGCGCCAGCACGGTCTTCTCGCCATGCACGCGCTCCACGAACTTGAAGGGGCCGGTTCCGGTCGGGTGCAGCGCCAGGCCGTCCTGGCCGTATTTCTTCAGCGCGGCCGGGCTGAAGATGCCCGACACGTAGTTGCCCTGGGGCAGCAGGCGCGGGAAGTCGATGAACGGCTCCCTGAACACGTACTGCACCGTGTGCGCGTCCAGCACCTTCAGCGCCTCGAGCTTGCCGTACACCGGTTTCATGGTGGCGGCGGCGCGCGCGTCGTAGAACTCGAACGCGGGATCGGTGAAGCGGCGCACGTTGAAGCGCACGGCCTCGGCATCGAAATCGGTGCCGTCGTGGAACTTCACGCCCTGGCGCAGCTTGAAGGTGAAGGTGCGCGCATCGGCGCTCACTTCCCACTGCTCGGCCAGCGCCGGCACCAGCGGCGGCGGACCTTCCTTGTAGGGCTTGCTCAGGTCTTCGGCCAGCAGCGACTCATAGATGTGCTTGTCGACCCGATAGGTCTCCCACGAATACTGGCGGTTGGGATCGTAGACCGTGGGCTCCTGGTACTGGCCCACGATCAGCGTGCCGCCCGCCTTGGGCTTGCCCTGGGCCTGTGCGGCCGCGCTCCAGGCCAGCGCCGCCGTCGCCACGCCCGCCACCAGCAGACCCGTCACCACGCGGCGCACGCGCCGCCCCTGCCCGCTGCGCGTCGCCGCAACGCCTTGCGTATGAACTGCCACCGACCCCATGAACCCCGCTCCTGACTGTAAGAATCAGGCTGCATGGTAGGTAGCCCCCCCGGTTGCGCGAACAACCAAATGCGCATGACGACATACGGTGCCCGCCTTAGCAGCGCAGGTAATAAGGACAGACGCGCGGACGAGCCATGCAGCCGCGCGGCGTGGCCGGCCCTGGGCCCCCCTTTGTGAGCAGCCCAGCTGGGCCGGTCAGCACAGCGCATATCCATAGCAGATTTTCTTCGTTCGCCTGCGCTGTGCACCTACCTAGAATCATTCGTAAGCCGATGTGCAGACCTCGGTGAGCCGCTCAGAACCCCATCCCACACCGCGCAGCCCATGGACACTTTTCGCCATCCCGACTCCGACGACGCCGCCCTGAGCAGCGGGGACGATGCCTATCAGCGCATCCGCCGCGACGTGATCTCGTGCCGGCTCGCCCCGGGCGCGATCGTGACCGAGCCCACGCTGATGGCCGCCTACGACATCCGCAAGACCAGCTGCCGCATCGCGCTCACGCGCCTGGCGCAGGAAGGATTCGTGCGTTCGCGGCCGCGCAAGGGCTACCAGATCGCGCCGATCACGCTGCGCGACGTGGAGGAAGTGTTCACGTTGCGCGCGCAACTCGAGCCGCTGGCCGCGCGCCTCGCGGTCGGCCGGGTCGACCTGGCCCGCCTGCGCGAGCTGGAGGCGGCCTGCCGTGTGCAGCACCCCGTGCTGCAACTGAACGAACAGATCGACGTCTTTCTCGACGCCAACAAGGCCTTTCACCTGGCCATCGCCGCGTCCTGCGGCAACGAACGCCTGCACCGCACGCTGGCGGGGCTGATGGACGAGATGTCGCGCCTGGTGGCGCTGGGCTTCGGCGTGCAGAAGACCAAGCCCGAGATCAAGCACGATCACAACGCGATGATCGCGGCCTTCGAGGAAGGCGACGCCCGCCGCGTCGAACTGATTGCGCGCCGTCACATCGAGACCTTCCAGGCCATGACGCTGGAGAAGCTCTACGCCAGCCTGGCGGAGACCGGCGCCGCGATTCCGGTGACCGGGCCCGGGAGCTGGCGATGAGCGCCCTGCCCCGCGCCGTCCTCGGTGCCACCCCGCCCGCCGCGCTGCGCGTGGCCGGCCTGTCCAAGCATTTCGGCTCGCTCGAGGTGCTGCGCGATATCTCGTTCGAGGTCGGCCGCGGCGAAATCGTGGCGCTGCTCGGCGCGTCCGGCTGCGGCAAGAGCACGCTGCTCGACCTGATCGCAGGCCTGCAGGCGCCCGGCGTGGGCGAGATCACGCTGGCCGGCGAGCCGGCGGCGCGCTATCACCGCCATGCGCGGCTCGGCTATCTGTTCCAGGAAGACCGGCTGCTGCCGTGGCGCACCGTGCGCGACAACGTGGCGCTCGGGCTCGAGACCACGCGCATGGCGCGCGGTGAACGCGCCGAACGCGCCGAGGCCGCGCTCGCGCGCGTCGGCCTGGCCGGCTTCGGCCAGGCCTGGCCGCACACCCTGTCGGGCGGCATGCGCAGCCGCGCGGCCCTGGCCCGCACGCTGGTGATCGACCCCGACCTGCTGCTGATGGACGAACCGTTCTCCAAACTCGATCCGCAGACCCGCAGCCAGATGCACGAGGAGCTGCTGCGCATCCAGGCCGACACCGGCGCCACCATTCTGTTCGTGACCCACGACGTCGAAGAGGCCGTGGTGCTGGCCGACCGCGTGGTGATCCTGGAACCGCGCCCGGGCCGCATCCGCGAGGTGGTGCCGGTGACCCTGCCGCGCCCGCGCCTGCCCACCGATCCCGACGTCACCGAAACCACGCGCCGCCTGCGTTTGAAAGTCCAGCAATGAGCCGTGCTTCCGCCTCCACCCTGACCCCGCCGCGCGCCCTGCCCGCCTGGCTGTGGCTGGTGCTCACGCGCCTGCTGCTGGCCGCGGTGTTCCTGGCGCTCTGGACCTTTGCCGCCTCGCGCATGCCGAGCTTCGTGCTGCCCGGGCCGGAGAAGGTCTGGCGCGCCCTGGTGGCCCTGACCCGGACCGCCAGCTTCGGCCACGACGTGGGCATGACCACCTACCGGGTCGCCATGGGCTTCGCGCTGGCCGCGCTGGTGGGGACGCCGCTCGGCCTCGCGCTGGGCTCGAGCCGCGCGCTGGCCCGCGTGTTCGAACCGGTGCTGGCCGTGACCAACACCGTGTCGTCCGCGATCTGGGCGGTGTTCGCCATCATCTGGTTCGGCATCTCCAACGCCACCACCATCTTCGTGGTCTTCATGACGGCGATGCCGCTGATCCTGACCAACGTGTGGCAGGGCGCGCGCAACGTCGAGAAGCAGCACGTCGACCTGGCCCGCAGCCTGCGCTTTTCCCGCACGCAGATCCTGTGGCGCATCCACCTGCCCTCGATCCTGCCTTACTTCTTCTCGGGCGCGCGCCTGGCCTTCGGCTTCGGCTGGCGCGTGTCGCTGGTGGCCGAGACGCTGGGCTCGTCCGACGGCATCGGCTATCGCCTGCGCCAGGCGGCCGACCTGGTGCAGACCGACCAGGTGTTCGCCTGGACCCTGCTGCTGGTGGCGCTGATGCTCGCGCTCGAGGGCGGCATTCTCAAACCGCTGGAACGCCATCTGTTCCGCTGGAAACCTCACTGACGTACCGGAGTTCCCCCATGCAATTGAAATCCCTCCTGCGCGCGGCCGCGGCCGTCGTCCTGGGCGCGAGCGCGCTCACCGCCCACGCCGCCGACAAGGTGCGCATCGGCTACTGGAGCAGCGGCGTGAGCCTGGGCTACGGCTCGGTGCTCGAAGCCACCGACTTCCTGAAGAACCAGGGCCTGGACGTCGAGTTCGTGCGTTTCCCCGACGTGAACGCGCCGCTGCGCGCGCTCGCATCGAACTCGATCGACCTGGCCTTCGGCGCCCCGGCCGCGGGCGTGTTCAGCAGCGCCGCCGAAGGCGTGCCGATCAAGGTGTTCGCGGCCACCCAGCCGGCCGACGCGCAGTTCGTCGTGCCCGAAGGCTCGCCGATCACCTCGCTCGACCAGTTCCGCGGCAAGAAGATCGGCATGTCGCCCGCCGGCAGCTCGGTGGCGGTGATCGCCGGCGCGGTGCTGGCCGGCAACCACAAGATCGGCGCCAACGACTTATCGCTGGTGGGCGGCAACGAATCGCGCCTGGCGCAGTTCCTGGCGCAGAAACAGGTCGACGGGGCCGCGCTGCGCTCGGTCACGGTGGCGCAGCTCAAGGAACTCAACGTCACGCGCCTGGGCTCGTTCGCGCAGGAATGGCAGCGCCTGACCGGCTCGCAATCGGTGCCCTACATCGGCATCGGCGCCGTGCGCGCGGAGTTCGTGCAGGCCCATCCCGACACGGTGGCGCGCGTGATCGCCGGCCTGCGCAACACGCTGGCCTGGGGCGACACGCATCGCGACCAGGTGGTCGAGATCCTGCAGAAGTCGGCCAACCTGCCCGCCGAGGACGCCCGCATCTACGCCGCCCAATGGAACGACATGAACCGCGTGGCCTTCGAGGCCGCCGATCTCGCCACGCTCAAGCGCCAGCACGAGGTGTTTGCCGCGGGCGGGCTGATCAAGGGCGAACTGCCTGCCGACCTCTTCGTGACCGGCCCCTACGAGGCCGCGAAGAAGCTCAAGTAAGGCGCGTGCCCCTCTCCTTTACCAACCGAACCCGGGAAATCGACATGAGCAAGACCATGAAAGCGCTGGTGCTGTCCGAGCACGGCGGCCTCGACCAACTCAAGGTGGTGAGCGACAAGCCCATCCCCAACGCGACCGAAGGCCATGTGGTGATACGCGTGCGCGCCTCGTCTTTCAACTATCACGACGTGTTCACCGTGCAGGGCATGCCCGGCATCAAGGTGCCGCTGCCCGTGGTGATCGGCCTGGACCTGGCCGGCGAGATCAGCGAGGTCGGCCCCGGCGTGACCGGCTGGAAGGTGGGCGACCGCGTGCTGGTCAACCCGCTGAACCGCGCCAAGGGCCTGATGGGCGAAATGCTGGACGGCGGCATGGCCGAGTACTGCCTCGTGTCGGAACCCCAGCTCATCGCACTGCCCGACGCGGTCGGCTTCGATGCCGCGGCCGCGTTGCCGGTGGCGTACGGCACCGCGCACCGCATGCTGGTCACGCACAACACGGTGCGCAAGGGCGATCGCGTGCTCATCCTCGGCGCCAGCGGCGGCGTGGGCACCGCCAGCGTGATCCTGGCCAAGCTGCTGGGCGCCGAGGTGATCGCCTGCGCCGGCAGCGCCGCCAAGCTCGACGCGCTCAAGGCGCTGGGCGCCGACCACGTCATCAACTACCGCGACACCGACTTCTCGAAGTGGGCCATCGGCCAATACGGCAAACCGCAGCGCCGCACCAACGAGGGCGGCGTGGACGTGGTCGTGAACTTCACCGGCGGCGACACCTGGGTGCCCTCGCTCAAGTGCCTCAAGCGCGGCGGCACGCTGCTGGTCTGCGGCGCCACGGCCGGCCACGATCCGAAGGAAGACCTGCGCTACGTCTGGAGCTTCGAGCTGAACATCAAGGGCTCCAACAGCTTCTACGACGACAACCTCAAGGCCCTGCTCGCGCTCATCGCCGAAGGCCGCATCGATCCGCTGATCGACCGCCGCCTGCCGCTCGAAGAGGCCGCCGCCGGCCTGGCACTGATCCGCGACCGCGAAGTGCTGGGCAAAGTCATCGTCAATCCCTGAACCCGCAAGGACCCTCATCATGAGTGAAACCCAGACCCTGCCCACCGCGGCCGACATCCAGGCCCGCCTGCTGCGCGGCCCCTACCACCAATGGCTCGGCCTCGAAGTGCAGGCCGTGCGCGAAGGCGAGATCGAGCTCACCGCGCGCTGGCGCGAGGAGTGGGTGGTGAACGCCGAGAAGCGCTACACCCACGGCGGCATCCTGGCCGCGCTGGTCGACCTCACGGCCGACTGGGCCCTGGTGTCGCAGACCGGCCGCGGCGTGCCGACCATCGACCTGCGGGTGGACTACCACCGCCCCGCCGGCCCCGGCGACCTGCGCGCCCACGGCAAGGTGATCAAGTTCGGCGGTTCGGTGTCGGTCGCCGAGGCGCAGATCTTCGATGCCGACGGCAAGCTGGTGGCCAGCGGCCGCGGCGTCTACGCCACGCCGCGCGCCTGACCGGAGGCAACAGGCATGCCGGCACCGACCCGATCCGAAACGCCCGCCAACCTGGGCGCGCTTTCCGGCGACCCGCGCGCCACCGACGACGGGCTGATCGCGCTGATCGGCCTGGACGCGGCCGGCGCGGCCACCCCGGTGCGCTACGCCGAGTTCGCCGCGCAGGCCGAGGGCATCGCCCAGGGCCTGCGCCGGCGCGGCTACGCGCCGGGCGAGCGGGTCGCGGTGCTGGCCGCCAACTCGGCCCGCTATCTGGCCACGGTGTGCGGCATCATGCGCGCCGGCCTGATCGCGGTGCCGGTGAACTTCAAGTTCCCGCCGGCGCTGATCGCCTATGTGATCGGCGACAGCGGCGCGCGCCTCGTCTTCCATGACGGCGCGCGGGCGACCGCGGTGCCACCGCAAGTGCCCGCCGTGGCGCTCGACGACGCCGCCTGGGAGGCATTCCAGGCGCCGGGCGCCGAGCCGCCGTGGCAGCCCGGCGCCGAGGACATCGCGCTGATGCTCTACACCTCGGGTTCGACCGGCAAGCCCAAGGGCGTACGGCTGTCGCACGCGGGCCAGCGCTGGACCGTGCACACCCGCGAACGCGCCACACCGCTCGCAAGCGAAAGCGCCCTGATCGCCGCGCCGCTCTACCACATGAACGCGCTGGCGCTGGCGTTCCTGGTGCTGGCGTGCCGCGCCACCGCCGTGCTGCTGCCGCAGTTCGACGCGCGCACCTACATCCGCGCCATCGAGCGCCATCGCGCCACCTGGCTCACGGCCGTGCCGCCCATGATCGCGATGATGCTGCGCGAGCAGGACCTGCTGGCCTCGACCGACCTGACCTCGGTGCGGGTGATCCGCATGGGCTCGGCGCCGGTGAGCGCCAGCCTGCTGGCGCAGATCCACGCCATCTTCCCCAATGCCCGCGTGATCAACGCCTACGGCACGACCGAGGGCGGGCCGGTGGTGTTCGGCCCCCACCCGGACGGCCTGCCCACGCCGCCGCTGTCGGTGGGCTACGCCCATCCCGCGGTGGACCTGCGCCTGGCGCCGGGCCCGCAGGACGGCCCCGACACCGGCATCCTGGAGCTGCGCAGCCCCGGCCTGATGCGCGGCTATCACAACCGCCCCGACCTGGCGCTGCCCTTCACGGCCGACGGCTACTACCGCACCGGCGACGTGTTCCAGCGCGATGCCGACGGCTTCTACACCTTCGTGGGCCGCCGCGATGACATGTTCGTCTGCGGCGGCGAGAACATCTACCCGGGCGAGGTCGAGCGCATGCTCGAAGCCCATCCGGACGTGCAGCAGGCCTGCGTGGTGCCGGTGGACGACGACATCAAGGGCGCCAAGCCCGTGGCCTACATCGTGCCGCGCGCCGGCAGCCAGCCGGATGCCGAGGCCATCAAGGCGTACGCGCTGGCCAACGCACCCGCCTACCAGCATCCGCGCCACGTGTGGTTCCTGCCGGCATTGCCGCTGGCGGGCACCAACAAGATCGACCGCGCCAGCCTGCTGCGCGACGCGGCCGAACGCGTGCAGCCGCAAGCCGCGGCGTGAATTCCTCACAAACAGAACATCGCGACACAGGAGTGACCCATGCAAGCTTCCCGACCGTCCCCGCGCCCCGCGCGCCTGACCCTGGCCCTGGCCCTGGCGCTTGCCGCCGGCGGCGCGCAGGCCGCCGATGAATTCACCGTGGCCCTGGCGATCCCGCCCGCCGTGCACGACGGCGCGCCGTACGCGGCCGCCGAGGCGCTGGGCTACTTCAAGCAGGAAAACCTGGACGTGAAGACCATCGTGTTCCAGGGCGCGGGCGCGCTGCTGCCGCAGGTGGCCAACAAGCGCGTCACGGTGGGCTACCCGACCTCGGAACCCGTCATCTCCAGCACCTTCAACGGCAAGGACGCGCTGCCGCTGCAGTACTTCTACAACGGCGTGCCCGCGACCACCATGGAATTCGCGGTGCTGGCCGACGGCCCGATCCAGTCGCTCGCCGACCTGAAGAACAAGAAGATCGGCGTGGGCGCGCTGACCTGGGGCACGATCCCGGGCGGACGCGCCGCGCTGCGCACTGCCGGCCTCACGCCGGGCAAGGACGTGGACTTCGTGGCCGTGGGCGCGCTCGCGGCCGGCTTCCAGGCCCTGCGCAACCATCAGGTCGACGCGCTCAACTTCAACAGCAGCTGGAACGACATGCTGGAGATGTCGGGCACCCGGATCCGCCGCATTGCCTACCCGCCGGTGTTCGGCGAGACCGCCGGCAACGGCTTCATCGCCCACGTCGACACGGTGCGCGACAACCCCGACCTGCTGGTGCGCTTCGCGCGCGCCTACACCAAGGGTCAGGTCGCCTGCGACGCCAACCCGACCTACTGCGTGCGCGCCTTCTGGCAGCAGAATCCCCAGGCCAAGCCGGAGGGCGACGAGGCCCGTGCGCTGCAGGATGCCACCACGCTGCTGTCGCGCCGCCTCAAGCGCGTGCTGTACACCGCCGACGGCCAACCGCGCGTGCCGGGCCAGTACGACCTGAAGGCGATCCAGGGCGGCATCCAGGCCATGGCCGACGCGGGCGAATACCCGACCGCGCAGGTGCCGGTGGACAAGCTCTTCAGCAATGCGCTGCTGCCGCGCATCAACGACTTCGACGCCGCCGCCGTGCGCGCGCAGGCCAAGGCCCAGCAATGAGCGAGGCGACGCAAGCGCAGCTGCGCATCGAGCCGGCCGACGCGCGGGTCGACGTGCCGCGCCGCATCGTGGCACGTGGCCTGCCGCCCGGGCCGGCCCGGCTCGCGGCGACCCTGCGCCATCCCGACGGCAGCCTGTGGCAGGCCGAGGCGCACTACCAGATCGGCGCCGACGGCACGCTGGACCTGGACGCGCAGGCGCCGGTCGCGGGCGACTGGTGCCGCGCCGACGCGATGGCGGTGGTGTGGGCGCTGCAGCGCCAGTCCCCGCCCACCGACGCCCGGCTGTCCGACGAGACCGGCCCGCTGCACACCGCGCTGACGCTCACGGCCGGCGCACTCACGCTGTCGGCCACGCTGGTGCAGCGCTTCGAGGTCGAGGGCGTGACGCGCCAGGAGCTCGACGGCGAACGCTCCGGCACGCTCTACACCCCGGCCGGCCCCGGCCCGCACCCGGTGATCGTGGTCTTCAACGGCTCGGGCGGCGGCGTGGCACGGCAGCGCGCCGCGCTGTACGCCGCGCAGGGCTATCGCGCCGTGGCGCTGGGCTACTTCAAGTCGCCCGGCCGCCCCGATCACATCTCCGACACGCCGCTCGAGTACTTCGAGGCGGCGCTGCGCTGGATCCACGCCGAGCTCGCGCCCGCGCGCGGCTTCGTCGCCCTCACCGGTCAATCGCGCGGTGGCGAGCTGTCGCTGCTGCTGGGCGCGCGCTTCCCCGAGCTGGTGGGCGCGGTGATCGCCTACGTGCCCAGCTCGGTGGTGCACGGCACGCTGCGTGCCGGCCGCCCCGGCCAGCAGCCCGGCGAACCGGCCTGGACCTGGCGCGGCCAGGCCCTGGCAACCGTCTGGGACGGCAACCCGCAGGCCGACTGGACCGCCTTCGAGGCGCGCGAGGCCGGCCCCGGCCCGGTGCGCCAGGCGCCCGCGTTCGTCAGCGCGCATCGCCATGCGCCCAGCGTGGCGTCCGCCCGCATTCCCGTGGAGCGCATCGCCGGACCGGTGATGCTGGTGTCCGGCACCGACGACGGCTTCTGGCCGTCCACGGCCTATGCCGAGGAGGTGGCGCAGACGCTCTACGAGCACGAGCACGCCTGGCCCATCGAACACGTGCGCTGCCAGTACGCCGGCCACGCCATCGGCGTGCCGAACCTGCCCGCCACGCTGATCGCCAAGCCGCACCCGGTGGCGGGCGTGGTGCTGAGCGGCGGCGGCACGGCCAGCGCCAACGCGCGCGCCAATCGCGCCTCGTGGGCGGCCGTGCAGCGCTTCCTGCGCGAGGCCAGCGCATGAGCGCGGACCTGCGCCTGGAGGGCGTGAGCCTGACCTACCGCACCCGGCGCGGCGCGCTCGACGCGCTCGGCCCCATCGACCTGACGCTGGCGCAGGGCGAGTTCGTCGCCGTGCTGGGCCCGTCGGGCTGCGGCAAGTCCACGCTGGCCAAGCTGGCGGCCGGCCTGATCGCGCCGACCGCCGGCACGCTGCGGCTGGGCGACGCGCCGATCAGCGGGCCGAGCCGCCGCACCGGCGTGGTGTTCCAGAAGCCCAACCTGCTGCCCTGGCGCAGCGTGCGGCAGAACGTGCTGCTGCCGGCCGCCACGCTGGGCCTCGCGCCCGCGCCGGCCCAGGCGCGCGCGGCGCAGCTGCTCGAACTCGTGGGCCTGGCCGGCTATGCCGACAACTATCCGCACGAGCTGTCGGGCGGCATGCAGCAGCGGGTGGGCATCGCCCGCATGTTGCTGGCCGACCCCGAGCTGCTGCTGATGGACGAGCCCTTCGCCGCGCTCGACGCCCTCACGCGCGAGGCGCTCACGCTGGAGCTGCAGCGCATCTGGAGCCAGCAACGCAAGTCGGTGCTGTTCATCACGCACAGCATTCCCGAGGCCGTGTTCCTGGCCGACCGCATCCTGGTGCTGTCGCCGCGTCCGGGCCGCATCGTGGAAGACTATCGCCCCGCGCTGCCGCGCCCGCGCGATCCCGACACCCTGGGCCTGCCGGAATTCAACGCCGCCTGCCATCACCTGCGACGCCATTTCACCCATGCCTGATACCCGCACCCGCCGCGGCGGCGCGCTGTTGCCCGCCCCGGTCTATCCCCTCATCAGCCTCGCCGTGATCCTCGGGCTCTGGCAAGGCGCCATCGCGCTGTTCGCCATTCCGGACTACCTGCTGCCCCGGCCTGCCGCCGTGTTCGACGCGCTGGTACAGGGCTTCGCCACCGGCTCGCTCTGGCCCCACATCGGCGCGACCCTGGCCGAGGCCGTCAGCGGCTATGTGCTGGGCTGCGGCCTGGCGATCGTGCTGGGCGCGCTGCTGGCGGAGTCGCGCACCTTCGAGCGCTTCTGCTATCCGGTCTTCCTCGGCCTGCAGGCCATGCCGAAGGTGGCGCTCGGGCCCATCATCCTGGTGTGGTTCGGCTTCGGCATGGCGTCCAAGGTCGTGCTGGTGGCGCTGGTGTGCTTCTTCCCGCTGTTCGTCAACACCATCAACGGCGTCAAGCGCACCGATCCCGAGCTGCTCGACGCCTGCCGCGCGTTCTGCGCGAGCCGGCGCTACCTGCTGCTGCACGTCAAGCTGCCGGCGGCCGCGGGCGACATCTTCTCGGGGCTGCAGATCGGCGTGTCGCTGGCGCTCATCGGCGCGGTGGTGGGCGAGTTCCTTTCCGCGCAGCGCGGCCTGGGTTATCTGATCGCGTCGGCCTCGGTGAGCATGAGCCTGGCCACGATGTTTGCCGGCGTGGCGCTGCTGGCCGTGATCGGGCTCAGCGGTTCGCTGCTGATGCGGCGCCTGCACCGCCGCGTGGTGTTCTGGGAGGGCGCCGCGCGCGGCGAGCGCGAATGACCTGCCGGCGTCAGTCGGCGGCGCGGCGGGCCTGCCCCGGCGTGCGGCCGTAGCGGCGCTTGAACAGGCGGGTGAAATGGGACTGGTCTGCGAAGCCCCACGCATGCGCGATCGCCGCCACCGACGCGGGCGGCCGGGCGCTGGCGCGCAGGGCCTGGTCGGCGCGTTCGAGGCGCTGGCCCTGCAGCCACTGGCCGAAGGTCTGCCCCACGTCGCGATAGAGCGCGTGCAGGTAGCGCACGGAGATGCCACAGGCCTGCGCCACCCGGTCGGGCGTGAGGTCGCGATCGCACAGATGGCGCCGCGCGTAGTCTTCGATGCGGCAGAGATGCGCGGCCCGCACCGCCGAATCGCGCGATGCGAGCACGCGCGCATCGCCCTGCACCGAGCACACCAGCAGGTCGACCAGCTGCTGCGCCGCCAGTTCGCGGGTCGCGCCGTCGGCGCCGTCGCGGCGCTGCGCGAGCTGCCGGCCGACCAGCTCGACATAGGACGCGAACAGCCACCCGGCGCCACCCGTGGCGTCGAACGAGAGCGCGCAATAGCGGTCCGGGGTGCGCAGCCGGCCCGCCAGCAATGCCCCGGGCACCTTGAGCACCCACAGCGCATTGTCGGCACCGTAGGAGAACTCGTAGGGACTCTGGCCATGCTCGAGCAGGAAGGCGCCCGGCTCGCAGCGCGTCTCGCGCCCGTCCTGGGCGAACCGGATGCCGCTGCGGCGCGGCACGGTGATCAGGTATTGCTCATCGGTGCTGTCGCGCAGGTGCGCCTTGAGGCGGCGGTAGCAGAGCGGCGAGGAGGCCAGCCGCGACAGCGACAGCGCGCCCAGGTGCCAGGAATGCAGCGAGCCCTCGAAGCGCGCGGCATCCTGGAACTGGAGCTGCAGGCTGAAGTAGGTCTGGCCGACGGCGGCCTCCCAGTGGCGGGCGCGGTCCGGCGCGGCGACGTGGCCGGTGTCGTAGTGGGCGTCCACAGGGCTCTCTCCACGAGCGGAAACACAGCCGTCAATCTGGATCAGGCCTGCCCCCGGGTCAATAAGTAGGTACCCGAGCGGTGCAGCTGCGCGGTCCAGCCCGGCCGCACCACCAGCGTCGTGGTGGGCTCCTCGATCACGGCCGGGCCATCGATCCGGTCATCGGCCAGCAGCCTGGCGCCGTCGTAGACCGGCGTGGCGGTCCAGCGGCCCTCGCCGTCGAACAGCATGTCGCGCATGTCCGTGAGCGCCGCCGACGGGTCGCCGTTGCCCGCGGGCAGCGCCGGCAGCGCGGGCTTGTCGACGCTGCCGGACGCCATCGTCTCCAGGTTCACCAGCTCGACCACGCTGTGCGGCTCGGAATAGGTGTAGAGCTGCTCGTGGCGCGCGTGGAAGTCGCGCAGCAACGTGCGCAGGGTGGCCGCCGTGACGGGGCCGGGCGGCACCTCGACCTGGCACTCGTGGATCTGGCCCTGGTATCGCATCTCGACCTTGCGTTCCAGGTGGATGCGCTCCGGCGCGAAGCCGTCGGCGCCGAGCAGTTCGCGGCCGCGTTGCGCCATGTCGTCGAACAGGCGATCGACCCGCTCGAGGTCGGCCTGCGCGTCCAGGCGCATGACGGCGCTGGCCAGGAAGTGATACTTGACGTCGGAGATCACCTGGCCGAAGGCGCACAGGCACGAGGCGATCTTGGGCACCAGCACGCTGCGGCTGCCGATCTCCTCGGCCAGCGCGGTGATGTGCATGCCCGCCGCCCCACCCGCACACACCAGCGCGAAGTCGCGCGGGTCGTAGCCGTTCTCGATCGAGATGCGGCGGATGCCGTTGGCCATGTTGAGGTTCACCAGCGTGCTGATGCCGTAGGCCGCCCGCGCCAGCGTCAGGCCCAGGGGCTGCGCCACGCCCCGCGTGATGGCGCTGCGTGCGCGTTCCAGATCGAGGCGGATGGTGCCGCCCAGCACGGCGTCCGGGCGCAGGTAGCCCAGCGCCATGTTGGCGTCGGTCACGGTGGGCTCCTCGCCGCCCAGCCCGTAGCAGGCCGGTCCGGGGTTCGCCCCCGCGCTGCGCGGACCGACCTCGAGCATGCCGAAGGCGTTCAGGTGGGCGATCGACCCGCCGCCCGCGCCCAGCGTCTCGACGTGGATCATCGGCACGCCGATGCGGTGGCGCAGGAAGTCGATGTTGCGGTTGAGGTTGGTCTGGCCGCCGCGCGCCATCGTGATGTCGAACGACGTGCCGCCCATGTCCACCGTGATGATGTTGTCGATGCCGAACGGCGCGGCCACGTACAGCCCCGCCTGCGGCGCCGACGCGGGCCCGGAATTGATGGCATTGACCGCGCGCTGGCGCATGATCTCGCCCACGGCCAGGCCGCCATTGGACTGGAAGTAACGCACCGCGCCGCGCGCGCCCAGGCTGCGGAAATAGTCGTCGATGCGCGCCACGTAGCGCGCCATCACCGGGCTCAGGTAGGCGTTGACGATGGTGGTCGAGGTGCGGGTGTATTCGCGCACCTGCGGATAGACCTCGTGGCCGGCGCACACGAATACGCCCGGCAGCGCCTCGCGCAGCAGCGCCAGCGCGCGCTTCTCGTGGGCGTCGTTGGCCGGGGCCCAGACGAACGACACCGCCACCGCCTGCACGCCCTCGCGCCGGAACACCTCGACGGCCGCCCGCACGTCGTCTTCGTTCAGGGGCTGGTGGACCGTCCCATCCGCCAGCACCCGTTCGCGCACCGGCATGCGCAGCTGGCGCGGCACCAGCTGCGGGGCGGGCGGATAGTCGGCGTCGTAGCGGTAGCCCTCTTCCTTGTGGCCCAGCCGGATCTCGATGCTGTCCTCGTGGCCCGCCGTGCACAGCAGGCCGACCTTGACGCCCTTGAGCTCGATCAGCGCGTTGAGTGCCACCGTGGTGCCGTTGATGCAGAGGTCGCAGTCCCGCACGATCTCCTCGACCGGACGGTCCAGGGCCGCGGCGATCTGGGCCAGCCCGGCCGCGATCGCGCGGGTGCCGTCCTGGGGCGTGGAGGCGCTCTTGAACAGGCGGACCCTGCCGTCGCGGCCCGCCAGCACGAAGTCGGTGAACGTGCCGCCGGCGTCGACGCCGAGGCGATATTGTCCTTGCATGGTGGACTCCTTAGCGGGGATCGCGGATGCGCAGCGCGTGGGTGGCGGACAGGTCGGGACGGCCCTGGGCGTCGAGCACGACGCCATACTCGGCCTGCGCGGCCTCGCGCGAGACCAGGCCGTCGCGCACGTCGCGCGCCACGTCCTGCGGCGCGCGGCTGAACGGATCGCCGTAGCCGCCGCCGCCCGGATTGACGTTGCGCGCGCGCTCACCGGGCGCCACATGAAGAATGGTGTTCTGCCGGTGCAGCGACACGCTGCCGTCGGCGTGATGATGTTCGAGCCGGCCCAGCTTGCGCTCGGGCAGGCTGTTGTAGGCGCCCGCGGCGCCGCCCGTGGGGATCTGGCGGCCCTCGCCGAAGGCGATCACGGTCATGTCGTGGCCGAGCGGCTCGACCTCCCACACGGTGCCATGGCCGCCGCGCCGCTGCCCCGCCCCGCCGCTGTCCTCCTGCAGGCCGTAGCGATGGATGATGATCGGGTAGGCGTACTCCAGCAGTTCGACGTCGCCCGAGCTCAGCGCGCCGAAGCAGCACAGCGGCCCGCAGGCGTGCCAGCCGTCCATCTGTCGGGTCGCGCCGGCGCCCGAGATGATCGAGGCCAGCACCATCGTGACGTACTGCTCGCCGGTGCGCGGGTCCACGCCCGCGATGTTGACGCCGCTGGCATGCCCCCACGAGGCGGTGACACGATCCGGCGCCGCGGCCTCGAAGGCCTGCCGCACCGCGTCGGTCAGCGTCTCCATCGGCGTGGTGGTGCAGTTGACGTGGGGCGCCGGCTCGCGGGCGTTGCACAGCGTCCCGGGCGGGCCCAGGTCCACGGTCACGCAGCGGTACAGGCCGGCGTTGTACGGCGGCGGGACCTGGGCGAACATCATCAGGCCGAGATAGATGCCCGACATGGAGTTGCCGGCATACGAATTGATGAAGTACGGCACCTGGGGCGGGCTGTCGATGCGGATGTGCACGCCCTCGCCGCGCACCGTGACCTCGGCCGAGATCGTCATGTCGCCGTGGCCGTGGCCGGCGTCCTCGAGCCGGGCGCGGCCGTGATAGACGCCATCCGGGATCGAGGCGATCAGCGAGCGCATGTGGCGGTCGGCCATGTTCTTGAGCTGGGCGATGGCGGCCTGCACCGTGTCCAGGCCGTACTTGGCCAGCAGCGCGTGCAGGTGGCGCTCGCCGACGCGGCACGCGCCGTACTGCGCGTTCAGGTCGCCCTCCTGGTTGCGCCGCGCGCGCATGTTGCACAACAGCAGGTTGATCACGTCGTCGCGCCGCACGCCGCGATCCCACAGCTTGACCGGCGGAATCCGCAGGCCCTCGGCATAGAGCTCGCGCGCGTCGGGGTTGTAGCCCGCGGGCACCGGTCCGCCGATGTCGGTGAGGTGGCCCTTGCACACCGACCAGAACACCAGCCGGCCCTCGTGGAACACCGGCTTGTACATGCAGCAGTCCAGGATGTGGCTGCCCTGGTAGACCGGGTCGTTGTGGTAGATGATGTCGCCCTCGTGGATGTCGTCGCCGAAGAACTCGGCCACGGCCTTCATGGCGGGGATGAGCGAACCCAGGTGGATCGGGATGTCCTGGCCCTGCAGGATCATCTCCGGAAGATGGTCGAACAGCGCGTTGCTGTAGTCGTGCGCCAGGTTGAAGACGCTGGAGCGGCCGGTCTTCTCCAGCGTCAGCGTCATCTCGCGCTGCGCCGTCTCCAGCGCGCCTCGGACCACGGCCAGCGTGATCGGGTCCACCGTCATGGCGGGGCCAGTGTGCTCGTTCATCGTGTTCCCCTCGATCGTGCGCCGGCATGGCAGCCGGCCAGGCATCAAGCGTAGGGAGCGATGGGCCGGCTGGCTTGTACGCCAGCGCAGGAAAATTGGATCGAGGATGCACGGGCCGGCCCGGCGCCGCGGCAAGCGCCGCCCGGGTCGGTCACGGCGGCGCCGTCGGGGGCACGCGCCCTACACCGCCAGCCGCAGGTGCCGGATCTGGATCACCGGCGGTGGCGCGGGTGGCGGCGCGGGCGTGCGCTTGAAGATCACGTCCAGCACCCGCGCCTCCATGCGGGCAAACTCCGGATGGCCACGGGCGCGCGGACGCGCCAGCGCCACGCGCTCGTCGAACACCACCTTGCCCTCGTCGATCACCAGGATGCGGTCGGCCAGTGCCACGGCCTCGGCCACGTCGTGCGTGACCAGCACGGCGGTGAAGCCGTCGCGCTGCCACAGGCCCTCGATCAGCTGCTGCATCTCGATGCGCGTGAGCGCATCCAGCGCGCCGAGCGGCTCGTCGAGCAGCAGCAGGCCGGGCCGGTGGACCAGCGCGCGCGCCAGCGCCACGCGCTGGCGCTGGCCGCCCGACAGCGCCGACGGCCAGTCGGCGGCGCGGCCGGCCAGGCCGACCTCGCGCAACACGTCACGCGCCTGCCCGAGGCGCCAGCGCGGCAGGCCCAATCCCACATTGGCCAGCACGCTGCGCCACGGCAGCAGCCGGGCCTCCTGGAACATCAGGCGCACGCGCGGGTCGGCGCCTTTCACCGGCACCCCGTCGAAGCGCAGCGCGCCGGGCGCCGCGTCCGGGCGCTCCAGGCCCGCCAGCAGCCGCAGCAAGGTGCTCTTGCCGCAGCCGCTGCGCCCGACCACCGCGACGAACTCGCCGGCCCGGATCGTCAGGCTGATGTCGTCGAGCACGCTGCGCGCGCCGTAGCGCTTGGACAGGCGCGCGAGCTGCACGCCCACCGGCGGCGGCACGGCATGGGCCGCCCGGCCGTCCGGCTGCGGCGGTTCGCTGTCGCGCCGCGCCGCCTCGTCTTCGAGGTAGCGCATCAGTTCGAACTCGTTCGGGTTCAGGAACATCCGGGCCTCCCGGCGGCATGCGACGCGCTCAGCGCGCGGCGTCGAGGCGCTGCTGGTAATCGGTCTTGACGAAGCCGGCGAACGACTTCTCCGTGACCGCCAGGAACTCGCGCGACTGGTAGGCGGCGGCGATGTCCTTCACGTACTGGCGATCCTTGTCGGCCGTGCGCACGGCCACCAGGTTCTGGTAGGTGGGCGTGGTCTTCTCCAGCGCCAGCGCGCTGGTGAGCTTCAGGCCCGACGCCAGCGCGAAGTTGCCGTTGATGAAGGAGTAATCGGTGTCGTCGAGCGAGCGCGGCAGCTGCGCGGCCTCGAGCGGCACGATGCGGATCTTCTTGGGATTCTCCACCACGTCCTTCTCGGAAGCCGTGAGCGGATCGTAGCCGGGCTTGAGCTTGACCCACTTCAGCTCCTCCAGCACCACCAGCGCGCGCGCCTGGTTGGTCGGATCGTTGGGCACGGCCACCGTCACGCCATCCGGCGCGGCGTCCACGCTCTTGTACTTCTTGCTGTAGATCGCGATCGGCGCGGTCGGCACCTTCACCAGCTCGGAGAGCTGCAGATTGTTCTTGGCCGCGAAGTTCCTGAGGTAGACGATGTGCTGGAACGCGTTGGCGTCGAGCGCGCCCTGGGCCAGCGCGAAGTTGGGCTGCACGTAGTCGTTGAACTCGACGATGCGCACCGTGTAGCCCTGCTTCTCCAGGATCGGCTTGATGCCGAGCTTGATCTGGTCGCTGTAGGGCCCGGCGGTGGCGCCGAACACGATCTCCTTCTTGTCCGGATCGGCAGCCTGCGCGGCGGCGGTGAATCCCGCGGCCACCAGCAGGGCCACGGCCAGCTTGCTTGCATATGTCATGGGGTTTCCTCGATGTGCATTGCCGTGGGGAGTGTGTTGCATCGGCGTCAACGCTTGTCGATGCGGCGGGCCACGGTCGTTCCCGCTATCTGGATGATCTGGACCAGCACCACGAGAATCGCGACGGTGAGCACCATCACGTCGGTCTGGAAGCGGTAGTAGCCGTAGCGGATCGCCAGGTCGCCGATGCCGCCGCCCCCGACCACGCCCGCCACCGCCGAATACGACAGGAAGCTCACGGCCAGCACGGTGATCGCGAGCACCAGGCCGGAGCGGGCCTCGACCAGCAGCACGCGACGCACGATCTGCAGCTCGGAGGCGCCGGAGGCGTGCGCGGCCTCGATCACGCCGCGCGGCACCTCGCGCAGGCACTGCTCGACCAGCCGCGCGAAATACGGGATCGCCGCGAACGACAGCGGCACGGCCGCCGCCACCGGCCCGATCGAGGTGCCCGCGATGGTGCGCGTGAACGGCACCAGCGCCACCAGCAGGATGATGAAGGGGAAGGAGCGCACCGTGTTCACGGTCCAGCCCAGCAGGCGGTGCAGCAGCGGCCGTTCGAGCGACTGGCCGGGGCCGGTCAGGAACACCAGGATGCCCAGCGGGCCGCCCAGCAGCAGCGAGGCGGCCAGCGCGATGCCCAGCATCAGGAAGGTCTGGCCCACCGCCACCACCAGCTCGGGCCAGAGTTCGACGAAGGTATTCCACATGTCAGGCCACCGCCTCGTAAGGATTGTCCGCCTCGCGCACCAGCTCACGGCCGAGCGAGGAATGCAGCTGCACGTTGCGCCCGGCGATCTCCGCCTGCTCGATCACGCGCCCGTCCTCCAGCACCGCCACGTGGCGGCACAGCGCCCGCACCACGGCCAGCTCGTGCGTCACGATGACGATGGTCACGCCCAGGCGCTGGTTGATGTCGCGCAGCACCGCCAGCAGCGAGCGCGTGGTTTCGGTGTCCAGCGCCGAGGTCGGCTCGTCGCAGAGCAGCACCGCCGGCTCGCTGGCCAGCGCGCGGGCGATCGCCACGCGCTGCTTCTGGCCGCCGGAGAGCTGGGCCGGGTAGCTGGCGGCCTTGTCGGCCAGCCCGACGATGTCCAGGCAGGTCCGGACCCGCTCGCGCAGCGCGTCGCGGCCGCGGCCGCCGTGCACCCGCAACGGGAACGCCACGTTCTCGAACACGGTTTCGTTCTGCAGCAGGTTGAACTGCTGGAAGATCATGCCGATGCGCTGGCGCGCCGCCCGCAGGTCGCGCTTGGACAGGCGCGTGAGCTCGGCGCCATCGACCTGCACGCTGCCGCTGTCGGGCCGCTCGAGCAGGTTGATCAGGCGCAGCAGGGTCGACTTGCCGGCCCCGCTCTTGCCGATCAGGCCGAAGATGTCGCCGGCGCGGATCGACAGCGACACGTCGCGCACCGCATCGAAGGCGGTGCCCTTGATGCGGAACGACTTGCTGACGTGGTCGAGCCGGATCACCGGCGTCGGCACGGTGCTGACGGTGGAACTGGGGGAATCGTGCGTCATGAGGGCTCGCGGTTGCGGGGAAAGGGATCAGCTGTAGGGGCCGGGCACGGGCAGGCTGCCGTCGAGCGCGTAGCGGCCGATGTCGCGCACCTTGTAGGCCACCGGATCGTGCAGCGTGTGCACGCGCGCGTTGCGCCAGTAACGGTCGTAGCCGTAGCGCGCCGAGGTGGAGCGCGCGCCGGTGAGCTCGAACAGCTCGGTGCCGATGGCCAGCGCGGCGCGGTGCGCGTGGACCTTGGCTTCGGCGCCGGCGATGGCCAGCTCGCCGCGGATCGCCGCGCTCACGCCGTCGCCGCGCGCCACCGCGTCGTCGAGCCGCTCGGCGGCCTGGTCGGCCAACGCTTCGGCGGCGCGGATGCGCAGGCGGAACTCGCCCAGGCGCTCCTGCACATAGGGGTCATCGGCATGACGCGTGACACCGCTGTCGAACCAGGGCCGCGCCTCCTCGCGCACATACCGCACCGCCTCGGCATTCGCGCCGCGCGCGATGCCCAGGTACAGGTTGGTCATGATGAGCTGGGCCACCTGCGAGCGCACCGTGGCGCGCGGCGTGGGCGCCGCGTCGGGCCGCTGCAGCACCTGGATCGGCTCCAGCACCAGCTGGTCGAAGGTCACGGTGCCGCTGTCGGTCTGGCGTTGCCCGAAGGCGTCCCAGTCGGCGTTGACCGTGACCGCGCGGTCGTCGGTGGGGACGGCCGCGATCAGCGCCGCGCCGCTGGGCTCGTGCCAGGCCGAGATGGTGAGCAGGTCGGAGCCCACGGAGCCGGAGGCGAAGCTCTTGGTGCCCGAGACCACGAAGCCCTCGCCGCGGCGCTGCGCGACGGTGCGGCGGTCGAGCGGGTTGAGCGCATTGCCCCAGAACAGCGCGCGCGACACGGTCGGGCGCAGGAAGTAATCGTGCTGCGCCGGGGTGCCGTAGAGCAGCACGCCGGCCACCTGCAGATGATGAAAACCGAACAGATGCGCCAGCGCGCTGTCGGCCTCGGCCAGACGGCGCACCGCGCGCAGCACCGTGGCCCAGGACGCGCCCGCCCCGCCCTGCTCGCGCGGCACCGACAGCGTCAGCAGGCCGCTGGCGCGAATGCGCTCGCGCTCGTCGTGCGCGTGGCCGCCGGCCTGGTCGCGCGCCACGGCGGTGGCCGCCAGCGCCTGCGCCAGGGCTTCGACCGTGGCGGCCACGTCCGGCTCGCGCCCGACGGCGCGGTGGCCGGTCATGGTGTCGTGTTCGATTTTTTCCATATAGAGGGATTCGGTCAGGGTCATGGCGGCATCCGGAAGGCCGACGCGGGCGTCAGGCGGGCTGGTAGGCGGGATTCCAGCGCAGCAGGCGCCGCTCGAGCGCGCGCGCCACCAGGTCCGCCGCCTTGCCCAGCAAGGCGTACAGCACGATGCCGAGCAGCACGATGTCGGTCTGCAGAAACTCGCGCGCGTTCATCGTCATGTAGCCGATGCCCGAGCGCGCGGAGATGGTTTCGGTCACGATCAGGATCACCCACACCAGGCCGAGCGAGAAGCGCAGCCCCACCAGCATGGCGGGCAAGGCGCCCGGCAGGATCACGTCGCGAAACAGGGTCCAGCCGCGCAGCCCGTAGCTGCGGCCCATCTCGATCAACGCCGGGTCCACCGCGCGCAGGCCATGCAGCGTGTTGATGTACATCGGGAAGAACACGCCGAGCGCGAGCAACACGAGCTTGGCGCTCTCGTCGATGCCGAACCACAGGATCACCAGCGGGATCAGGGCCAGCACCGGGATGTTGCGCAGCATCTGCAGGGTCGTGTCGAGCAGCGTCTCGGCGGTGCGCGACAGGCCGTTGAGCAGGCCCAGCGCCAGCCCCGCCCCCGCGCCCACCAGCAGCCCCACCAGCGCGCGCAACGCGCTCACGCGCACGTGCTCCCACAGTTCTCCCGAGCGCGCCAGGCTCCAGGCGGCCTCGACCACGGCGGCGGGCGCCGGCAGGATGCGCGAGGAGAGCCAGCCCAGGCGGGCCGCGGCCTCCCACACCAGCACGATGCCCACCGGCACGAGCCAGGGCAGCGCGGCGCGCCACCAGGCGGATCGAAGCTGCGGCTGCGCGCCCGTCATGGTTGCGTCCTCAACCGGCCGCGCGGCGCGGCACGAGCTCGGTGCCCATCACCTCGCCGAACGGCCCGGTGAGCGCGCCGGACGCCTCGCGCTGGCGCGCCTTGCCGGGCAGCAGCGGAAACACCAGTTCGGCGAAGCGGTACGACTCCTCCAGATGCGGATAGCCCGAGAAGATGAAGGTCTCGATGCCGAGGTCGGCATATTCCTGGATGCGGGCCGCCACGGTCTGCGGATCGCCCACCAGCGCCGTGCCGGCGCCGCCGCGCACCAGCCCGACACCCGCCCACAGATTGGGCGACACCTCCAGGTGCGAGCGTCCGCCCTGGCCGTCGTCGAGCCTGCCGCCATGCAGCGCGGCCATGCGCCGCTGCCCCTCGGAGTCCATGCGGCCGAAGGCGCTCTGGGCGGCCTGCACCGTGGCGTCGTCGAGGTGGCTGATGAGGCGGTCGGCCGCCGCCCAGGCCTCGGCCTCCGTCTCGCGCACGATCACGTGCAGCCGGATGCCGAAGCGCAGCGTGCGGCCGTGCTTCTCGGCGCGCCTGCGGATGTCGGCGATCTTGGCCGCCACGGCCGCGGGCGGCTCGCCCCAGGTCAGGTAGACGTCGAGCTGCTCGGCGGCCAATTCGTGCGCCGCCTCGGAGGAGCCGCCGAAGTACAGCGGGGGATACGGCTTCTGCACCGGCGGATACAGCACCTTGCCGTCGCGCGCGGTGAGCTGTTCGCCCTGATGGGTATAGCCCACCCCGTCGTGGCTGGCCGACAGGATGCCGCGCCAGATGTCGAGGTAGTCGGCGGTGATGGCGTAGCGCTCGTCGTGGCTGGCGAAGATGCCGTCGCCTTCGAGCTCCGCGGCATCACCGCCCGTGACCACGTTCACCAGCAGGCGCCCTTCGGACAGCCGGTCGAAGGTGGCGGCCATGCGCGCGGCGAACTGGGGCGAACTCACGCCGGGGCGGATCGCCACCAGGAACTTGAGCTGGCGCGTGGCGCTGATGAGGCTGGAAGCCACCACCCAGGCGTCTTCGCAGGAGCGGCCGGTCGGCAGCAGCACGCCGTCGTAGCCCAGCGTGTCGGCCGCCACCGCCACCTGGCGGAAGTAGTCGAAGCTGGCCTCGCGCGCGCCCTGGCGGGTGCCGAGATAGCGCGAGTCGCCGTGGGTGGGAATGAACCAGAACACGTCCATGAGGCAGGCCTATTTCAGGGCGGCCGGCGCGGCGTCCTGCACCTGCACCGGCTTGGGGATGAGTTTGAGGGCATGGAAGGCGTCGGCCACCTGCTGCTGCTCGGCCAGCACCTCACGCGTGATGGGCGTGATGCCGTAGGCCAGGCGGCTCGCGGCGAGTTCCACCACCGGGCGCGGCAGGCCCAGCACGGGCTCGAGCAGCGCCACCGTTTCGGCCTGGTGCTCGCGCGCCCAGGCGTCGCCCTTGCGGATCTCGTCGATGACGATGTCGATCACGTCGGCATGCTTGTCCTGGAACGGCCTGGCCGCCAGGAAGAATTGGTAGTTCTTGACGACCCCGGTGCCGTCGGCCAGCACGCGCGCGCCGAGCTGTTTCTCGGCCGCGGCCTGGAACGGATCCCAGATCACCCAGGCGTCGACCGAGCCGCGCTCGAAGGCGGCGCGCGCATCCGAGGGCGTGAGGTAGGCCACGTCCACGTCGCGGTAGGCCACGCCGGCCTGCTCCAGCAGCTTGACCAGCAGGTAATGCACGTTCGATCCCTTGTTGAGGGCGACGCGCTTGCCCTTGAGCTCGGCCACGGTCTTGATCGGGGAATCGCGGGGCACCAGCAGCGCCTCGCTGGTGGGTGACGGCGGCTCGTTGGCGACGTAGACGAGCGCGGCGCCCGCCGCCTGCGCGAAGATCGGCGGCGCCTCGCCCACCGTGCCGAAGTCGATCGCACCGACGTTCAGGCCTTCGAGCAGCTGCGGACCGGCCGGGAACTCGGTCCAGGTGATCCGGATGCCCTGCTCGCCCAGGCGCTTGTCGAGCGTGCCCAGCGCCTTGACGATGGTCAGGGTGCCGTATTTCTGGAAGCCGATGCGCAACTCGCGCGGCTTGTCCTGCGCCTGGGCCACGCCCGCGCCGGTCAGGCCCAGGCAGAACACCAGGGCGCATTGCTTGAGCCAGCCCGGCAGTCCAAGACGCGAGGCGGAAACAGCGACACTGCTTTTCATACACATCCTCCGGAATGCGCGGGCGGCCCGCGGGGGTCAGACGCTGAAGCGCGCCTGCAGGGCAAGCTGGCCGAGGTCCACCGCGGGCGTCGGCCGGCCGACGTGCTCGGCCAGCCGTTCCACGGCGTCTTCGAGGCGCGCACGCACGGCATCCTCGATCCGGGCCTGGCCCTTGTCATCGAAGCTCACTTCCTTGTCGGTGGCGTACACGCCGGCCAGGATGTGGCGCGCGCCCAGCGCCGACAGCACCGGCTTCAGGCTGTATTCGAGCGCCAGCAGGTGCGCCGGGCTGCCGCCGGTGGCGAGCGGCAGCACGACCTTGCCGATCAGCGCCTTCTCGTCGAGCAGGTCGAGCACCGCCTTCAGGCCGCCGGCGAACGAGGCCTTGTAGACCGGCGTGGCGATCAGCACGGCGCTGGCGGCATGGACCCGCGTGCGCAGGGCCGACGCCGCGGCGCCGGTGTAGCGGCCTTCGATCAGATCCTCGGCCGGGATGTCGTGCAGGCCGATTTCAGAGGTCTTCAGGCCCAGGCTTTCGAGCCGGCGGGCGGCATGGCGCAGCAGCGCCGATGAGCGGGAGCGTTGCGACGGGCTGCCCGCCAAAGTCAGAATCGTCATGGTGGTTCGGCCCGGATCAGAACGCGGGCACCAGCGAGCCCTTGAACTCGCTTTCGATGTAGCTGCGCACCTCGGGCGACTGGTAGGCGCGCACCAGTTGCTTTGCCCACGGCTTGTCCTGGTCCTGGCGCCGCACGGCGATCAGGTTGGCGTAGGGGCCGTTGGCAGCCTCGCGCGCAATCGCGTCGCGCGCCGGCACCAGGCCGGCCTGCTCGGCGTAATCGTTGTTGATCGAGGCGGCCGTCAGGTCATCGAGCGAGCGCGGCAACTGCGCGGCGTCGAGCGCCACCAGCTTGAGCTTGCGCGGATTCTCCACCACGTCCAGCGGCGTGGCGGTGTTTTTCTGCACGGCCTCCGGCTTGAGCGTGATCAGCTTGTTGGCCTGCAACAGCAGCAGCGCGCGGTTGCCGTTGGAGGGATCGTTCTGGATGCCCACCGTCGCCCCTTCGGGCAGGGCATCGAGCGACTTGACCTTGCGCGAATAGAAGCCCAGCGGCGCCGTCACGGTCAGGCCGACCGGCACGATGTCGAAGCCGCGTGCCTTGATCTGGTTGTCGAGAAAGGGCTTGTGCTGGAAGGCGTTGGCGTCGAGATCGCCGGCATTGAGCGCGGCATTGGGCAGCTGGTAGTCGTTGAACTTGACCAGCTTGATCTCCAGCCCGTCCTTGGCCGCGACCCGCTTGACCACGTCGAAGATCTTCTCGGCCGACCCGACCGAAATGCCGACCGTGATCGTGGTCTTGCCGTCCTGGGTCTGCACGGCCTGCGCCTCGGGCGCCGCGAACGCGGCCACCGAGAGCAGCGCGGCGCCGGCCGCCACCTGGCGCACGGCCAGCTTCAGAAAACTGCGTCGCACCTGCATGAATCGTTCCTTGAGGGGTGAATGGAGCGATTCTGTCAGGCGGGCGCGGGGCCGAAAAATACTCGTTCCGCATGATGATATGCGGTGGCTGATCGGGATGCGGAGGCGAATTCCCCGGGCCTGCGGCGGCGCGGCGCTCAGAGGGACCCATCCGGGCGTGGCGTGGCCTGGCGTGACTCAGTATCGATGGGGCCGCCCTTCTCCGCCGCCGTGCGCCGGGGCGCGGCGCGGGCCGCGTCAGGCCGCGCCGTCGATGCGCTGCGCCACCACCAGCTGCTTGCGGAACTCCAGGCCGCGCGCCGGCCAGGTCTGCACGTAGGCGCGCAGCGCCTCGGCGCCGGGCTCGAAATCCACGCCATTGACGCGGCAGTCGGCGCTCACGCCGCCGTCGCTGTCGCGCGCCGCATAGAGCCGGATGGCCGCGAACTCGCCCGCCTTGAGCAGCGTGTTGAAGGCATCGATGCTGTTGGTGAACAGGCAGCACGGACAAAACGGGTGCGCATCATCGACCTCCGCATCGGGATGCTCGACATAGTGCGAGGTCGGGCCGAACACGACGCGGCGCCGGCCGCTGTCGTCCGCGTCGGCCGCCGGATAGGCGATGGTGATGGCGCCGCAATCCTCCAGCGCCTCGCGCGCGCTGTCGTGCAACACGACCGCGTCGGTGCGGGCCCATTGCGACAGGCCCTGCATGAGCGAGGTGGCCACGTCCTCCCGGCTGGTGGCGTGCTGATACTCGAAACAGCCCTGCGGCACCAGCGTCTCGTGGGCAATCTGGATGGTGGTGGAGGTGCGCGCCGTGCCCTCCTCGGCGATCTCCAGGCTGGCGATCTGCGGCAGCAGCCAGAAGCCGTGGCTGGTGCGCAGCCAGGCGTCGCCGCGCACGGTCTCGATGCCGGCCTCGTCGAGCACCGACTTGAGCATGGCGCTCAGGTCGATGTCCTCGTCCCAGGCCTCCTGGTCGCGCGTGAGGTTGACGCGAAAGCGGGTGGCCTGGCCGGGATTGTCGGGGCTGGTGCGGGGGGTGTAGAGCTCGTCGTGCGTGGACATGCGCGCTCTCCGATGAGGGGGGGCAAGCACGCTGTTTTAGTGAACTCGGGCGCGCCGGTCAACTCCCGCCGGCCCGCCCGGCGGCCGTGGAACCTTCCCGGCGCCGGCGTCACTTACGAGGTATCGCCGGGGCGCCAGCCCCGCACTCACACCGGAGACACCATGACCGCACGCTATACCGAACTCCTCACCGGGCTGGCCAGCCATCTGGGCCTGCCCGAGCCGCAGCGGCTCGCCGACGTCGAGGAACTCCGTCTCGACGACCTGGTGATCGCCTTCCAGTACCGGCCGCTCGACGTGAACGAGCCGATCGAGGGCGACGTCGCCTTCTACGCCGCGCTGGGCGCGCCCGACGATGCCCGCCGTGGCGAGGTGCAGCGACTCCTGCTGGAGGCCAACCACCTCTGGACCGGTACCGGCGGCGCCACCCTGGGCGTACAGCGCGACACCGGCACCGTGGTGCTGGGCGCCCGGCTGCCCGTGGAGGGCACCGAGCCGGCCCACCTGGCGGAGATGCTTGCCGTCTTCCTCGACACGGCCAACTTCTGGCGCGCGGTGGTTGCGGGCGAAACCGTGTTGTCGCAAACCGCCCAGGCGCCCGCCAGCCACCTGGCCGCCTTCGGCCAGCGCGCCTGACCCCGGAGACCGCCATGAGCATCCACGGATTCAACCCGGGCGCGCTGCAAAGCCAGGACCTGGGCGAGCGCCAGCCCCTGCTCGACGACCACAACGCGCCCGGCCATGGCACGATCAACGCGGTGCGCGGCCAGGGCGAGGCCCTGGACGGCGTGATGATCGACGTCGGCGACGGCCAGCAGCGCGAACAGCTGCTCAACCAGGGAAGCGCGGCGCGCGACTTCTTCAGCGCGCTGGCCGCCCCCTTCAAGGCGATCGGCCGCACCATCGAGGGCATCTTCTCGAGCCAGGCGCGCGAGACGCGCTCGGAGCGCGGGCTGGAGGCCCAGCAGGGCGCCATGCTGGCCGCGTTGCGCCAGCCCATGGAAAACAGCATCCTGGACCAGCAGGGCAACGGACCCGCGACCGTGTTCGACAAGCTGGTCGAGCATGCGGTGTTCACCGGCTCGCCGCTGGCCAACCAGCCGGACACCCTGCGCGGCCTGGTCGCCATGGGCGAACGCCTCGCCGACGCGCTGGCCAACGGTGCGTCGCAGCAGGGCGTGCTGCAGGTCACCGGCGGCGATGGCCAGACCCACGCCGTGCACAGCGGCGTGGAGACCACGCGCGCGCTGGGCTGGTACATGATGGCGCAGGCCGCGCTGCAGGACGTGAACGCAACCGATCCGCAGGCGACCAGCAACATGGTGACCAGCGGGTCGATCGTGATGCCCGACGAGGGCAACCGGATCTATGACTTCCTGAAGGCCGCGCCCACCTCCGACGCGCGCATGTCGACCCACTTCAACGAGCGCAGCGCCGCCGATGCGAAACACTCGGTGTTCGGCTTCATTCCGACCAGCAAGCCCGAGCAGCGTGGCACCGAAGACTACCTGAACAAGCTGCCCGGCAAGGGCGGCACCATGCTGTTCGACAAGCTGCACGACATGAGCAGCGGCCGGCCGGGCGCGCGCGGCGAACTGCTGGTGAAATTCGAGCACGTGGGCTGCCCGCCGTTCTTCTGCGGCAAGGAAAGCCACGAAAACGCAGGCACGGCGATCGGCCGCTTCTTCGGCGCGCTGTCCCGCAACGTGGGCCATGGCATCGACCTGATCAAGTCGAAGTTCACCTCGGGCGGGCACGGCAACGACGTGGTGCGCCAGGAGCACGTGTACAAGGGCCACCTGAAGAACACGGTCTACACGCCGTTCGTGGACCTGCACAAGGCGGCCGAGGCCATGTCGCCGCGCTTCAGCGCCATCGATGCCAAGACCGCGGAGACGCTGGCCAAGCGCGCCGGCCTGCCCGCGCTCACCGGCCTGCTGTCGCAACTGAAGTCGCAGGCCGAGCAAGCCGGCGACGCGGCCTTCGCCGCCCAGGTGCAGCAGGCCATCGATGCGACCGAGCAGGCGGCGAACGCGCTCAACGCCGGCGCGGGCGACCTGGGCATCGAGCGCCGCGGCGCCGAGGTGCACATCAGCCTGGCGCGCACCTGGGCGCAGAACCCCTGACCCCGCCCGGCTCGCCGCGCCGCGACGGCGCGGCCCCGGAGGCTCAGCCGCCGGCCTGGCGGCGCCAGGCCGTGTAGGTGATGTCGGGCGTGTCGGCGGGCACCAGCGCGGAGCGTTCGACATCGATCATGGCGTAGCGCTGCGACGCGGCGACGTGGGCCACGCCGCGCGCCAGCGACTGCAGGGCCTCGCCCTCCCCCTGCACGGCCAGCACCAGCGCGCCCTCGTCGGCGCGCACGTCGATCACCAGCCCGGGCAGCTCGACCTGGCCGGTCTCGGCCAGGGTCTCGTCATCGTCGTCCTCGACGGCCTCGTCCCACGCCAGCGTGGGAAACAGCGACTCGGCCAGATCGGCGTAGTCGTCGACCGTGGCATCCAGGTCTTCCTGCATGCTGGCGAGCGACTTGGGGGGAAACAGCGTTTTGACCAGCACGAATTCCTGGGACATGGGCCACACTCCATTGCGATGAACGATGCGCGCGGCATCTCTGGTCAGAGCATAACCCGGCCGCGTCCGCGCGCTGCGCCCGCGCTGCACCCCAAAAACGCGCGGGCCCCGCGGCGGCTGCCGCGGGGCCCGTGGAGGGCAGGTGGACGCGGCGGGCAGGCCGGGGGTTCGGCCCGGCCCGCCGCGCCCTGCCCTCAACCCTTGATGAAGGCCAGCAGGTCGGCGTTGATGACCTCGGCGTGGGTCGTCAGCATGCCGTGCGGATAGCCGGCGTAGACCTTGAGCGTGCCGTTCTTCAGCAGCTCGGCCGACAGGCGCGACGAGGCGTCGATGGGCACCACCTGGTCGTCGTCGCCGTGCAGCACCAGCGTGGGCACGGTGATGGCCTTGAGGTCTTCGGTCTGGTCGGTCTCGGAGAAGGCCTTGATGCCTTCGTAGTGGGCCTTGGCGCTGCCGTTCATGCCCTGGCGCCACCAGTTGCGCGCAACCGGCTCCTGCACCTTGGCGCCCGGACGGTTGAAGCCGTAGAACGGACCCGAGGCCACGTCGTGGAAGAACTGGGCACGGTTCGCGGCCAGCGCGGCGCGGAAGCCGTCGAACACCTCGATGGGGGTGCCCTTGGGATTGCCCGCGGTCTTGAGCATCAGCGGCGGCACGGCACTCACCAGCACGGCCTTGGCCACGCGGCCCTGCGGCTGGCCGTACTTGGCCACGTAGCGCGCCACCTCGCCGCCGCCGGTCGAGTGACCGATGTGCACGGCGTTGCGCAGGTCCAGGTGCTCGGCCACGGCGGCCGCGTCGGCGGCGTAGTGGTCCATGTCGTGGCCTTCGCTGACCTGGGCCGAGCGGCCGTGGCCGCGGCGGTCATGGGCGATCACACGGAAACCCTGGGCCAGGAAGAACAGCATCTGGGCATCCCAGTCGTCGCTCGACAGGGGCCAGCCATGGTGGAACACAATGGGCTGGGCCGACTTGGGACCCCAGTCCTTGAAGAAGATTTCGACGCCGTCTTTCGTGGTGATCGTGCTCATGGTCTTGTTGCTCCAGAGGGAGTTGGGTGGAAAAGAACCGCAAGACAAGATTAGGGAATCGGGCGGCGTCGCGAAATCCTACGGTGGGATCGACAGCCCTATACCTACGTATGTGCGGTACCGCACCGAAGGTGTACCGCACGCGCCACGCCGGGCCGGCGTATCGACCTCGCCGGCCGGCCGCGGCGCACGGGAGCACCAACATACCGCCTCGCGCACGTCAGGGATGTGACAATTGGCTGCGGCCGCCCGGCCGGATCGCCGCGCCCGCGCGGGCGGGCCGCGACGGCGCGGCGCCCGCGCTCAGGCCAGGGCTTCGGCCAGGCAGCGCGCCATGGTGCCGCCGTCGACCGGCTTCTCGAGATAGGCGCGCGCGCCCCCCTCCAGGATGCGCCGGCGCATCGCGTCGGTCGAGAACGCCGTCATGAAGATCATCGGGAAATGGCGGCCGGCGGCGTTCAGCGCGCGCTGGAGCTCGTCGCCGCTCATGGGCGCCATCTGGATGTCGGAAACCAGGCAGTCCGGCTCGCGCAGGGTCGCGTCGCCGAGGAAATCGGGCGCCGATGCGTAGGCGCGCACCTGGTAGCCGAGCGAGCGGACCAGGCTGGACAGGGCGGTCCTCACGCCATCGTCGTCGTCGATGATCGCTATCGTGGGAACGTGATTCATATACGAAAGTCCTTCAGGCCGCGGGCAGCACGAACGTGCGTCGAAACGCGGCAGTCTCCGTTATGAACCTTCTCAGCCATGAAAGGAATCATACACAGGTTTGTCGCCGCCCCATTCAGGTGCGCGAAATGCCCAGCGTGTGGGCCTGGCGGACCAGGTCGGCGAGCGACCGCACGCCCATCTTGCGCATGACGTTGCCGCGATGGATCTTGACCGTGATCTCGCTCAGGCCGATCAGGCCGGCGACCTGCTTGTTCATCAGCCCGGACACCACATGCCCCATCACCTCGCGCTCGCGCGCCGTCAGGGTGTCGTAGGCGGCGCGCAGCGTGGCCAGGCCGGCGGTCTGGGCGCGGCGCTCGGTGTCGCGCTCGATCGCCGTCGTGACCGCGTCCAGCATGTCCTGTTCGCGAAACGGCTTGGACAGGAAGTCCACGGCGCCCGCCTTCATCGCCTTCACCGTCATGGGGATGTCGCCGTGGCCGGTCATGAACACGATCGGCAGGTCCAGCCCCTGCCCGGCCAGCTGCGACTGGAAGTCGAGTCCGCTGATGCCGGGCAGGCGCACGTCCAGCACCAGGCAGCCGGGCGTGTCCGGAATGCGCGCGGCCAGCAGCTCGGCGGGCGCGGCGAACAGCATCGTGCGCAGGCCGACGGAGCGGAACAGCGAATCGAGCGCGTCGCGCACCGGCGCCTCGTCGTCGACGATGATGACCAGCGGCTCGACGGCCGGGGCCGGGATCGGGGAACGGTTCATGCCGGGATTCCTTCGCGGGCCACCGCGAGCGTGAGTTGGAAGACCGCGCCGTGGCCGGGCGCCGTGTTCAGGGTGAGCGTGCCGCCATGGGCCTGCACGGTGCTGCGGCAGATCGCCAGGCCCATGCCCATGCCATCGGGCTTGGTGGTGTAGAACGGCGCGAACAGGCGTTCGCGGTCGGCCGGGGCCACGCCGGGGCCGGTGTCGCTGAGCGTGATCGCCAGGTGCGCGTCGTCGTGCCGTGCCGCCGTGACGCACAGCAGCCGCGGGCCGGCCTGACCGGCCATGGCCTGGGTCGCGTTCACCATCAGATTGACCAGCACCTGCTGCAGCTGGATGCGGTCGCCCGCGACCTCGGGCAGGTCGGGCGCCACCTCGATGCGCAGCTCGATGCGTTCGCGCGCGAACTCGTGCGCCACCAGCCGCGCGGCCTCCTCGATGATGGCGCCGGCCGCCAGCCGGTCGTGCTGGGCCGGCGCCTTGCGCAGGAAGGCCTGCACCCGCTTGACGATCTCGGAGGCGCGGCGCGCCTCCGAGCCGATGCGCTCGAGGCCCACCTCGACCTCGTGCAGGTCGGGCGGATCGCGGCGCAGCCAGCGCATCGCGGCGTCGCCGCTGGTCACCACCGCCATCAGCGGCTGATTGACCTCGTGCGCAATCGACGCCGTGAGCTCGCCCAGCGTGGCCACGCGCGCGGCATGCGCGATCTCGGCCTGGGCCTGCAGCAGCGCATCCTGGTCGTGCTTGCGCTCCGTGTTGTCGACCACGAACACCAGCACGCAGCCCTCCGGATCGTCGGGCGCGGGATAGGTGATCGTGAACAGCACCGGCACCAGCGTGCCGTCGGCGCGGATCATGTCGGTCTCGCCCTCATGGAATGGCTCGCCGCGCGCGTACGCGGTGAGCGCCTCGGCGAAGCTGCGGTCGGAGGGGCTCAGCACCTCGTCGACGTTGCCCGGGGCGCCGGGCGCCGTGCCGGCCCCGACCATCGCCAGGAAGGCGGGATTGACGGCATCGATGCGCACCCGCCTGCGGATGCGCTGCACCGCCTCGGGATGGCTGGCGAAATGGCGCGCCAGCCCGTCGGCGTCGGCCGCGATGCGCGCCAGCTCGGCCGGCACCTCGCGCCAGTCTTCCTGCACCACGCCGATGCGCGTGGCGTCGAACATGCGGCGATAGCGCCGCTCGCTCTTGACCAGCGCGGCGTGGGCGGCCTCGCGGTCGGTCACGTCGGTGTGGGTCTCCATCACGCCCATCGGCCGGCCGGCATGGTCGCGCTGCACCACCCAGCGGCTCGCCAGCGTCAGCGTGGCGCCGCTGCGGGTGACCTGGCGCAGCGTGCCGTCCCAGCGGCCGGCGCTCATCAGGGCCACCTCGATGGCGGCGCGCGGCTCGGCGTAACGGGTCTGCAGCAGTTCGTCGGCCACGCGGCCCACGGCCTCGCGGGCGAGCCAGCCATAGACGTCCTCGGCGGTGCGGTTCCAGAACGTGATCACGCCCTTGCGGTCGCGCACGAAGATCATGTCGTGCGAGAGGTCCAGCAGCCGCGCCTGCGCTGCCAGCCGGCGCGTGGCGCGCAGGTTCTCGAGCGCGAGCAAGGCCGTGATGCCGACCGCCGCCAGGCTGACGACGCCGCGCACCGTGGGCGCGCCGACGTGGTGCAGCCCGTGCGAATCGACATAGGCGACGAGGGTCAGGATCACGCTGGCGGCCGTCGCCACGAAGATGTCGAGCCGGCTGCCGGTGCGCGCGGCCATCAGCACGGCCAGCACATACAGCACGGCCACCGCCCCTTCGAGCGTGGTGAAGGTGTCGACCAGGAAGATGCCGAAGGCGAGCACCAGCGCGCCGATGCGCCAGGCGGCGGGCGCGGGGCCCGCGTCGATCGCGGCGTCGGCATCGACGGCGGCGGCAACAGGTTGCGCGGGCAACGGTTGCGCGGCCGGTGGCGGCGTGGACAAGAATGATCTCCGGATAACGGCGGCCCCGCGCGGGGGTGGGGCCAGGCGCGTTCATTATCGGGTAAGGATCCCTGCCGCGCACTCGCACGGCAGCATACGGTGACCTAAACCAAGGTATGAGTGCGCGAAACGATCTGCCGATTTTTCGGGGGTTCACGCACGGATATTCTGTTTTCCAGGGCGCACCTCCCGGCGGCCCAGCCCGCCTCCCTACCCCCGGGCCCCGCCGGGACCGCCCACCCGACCGTCCCACGAACCGAAGGAAAACGCCATGAACGACCTCTCGCTGCAAGCCCGTCTGCGCGCCCCGCTGAACACGCCCACCGACCTGGGCGCCGACGCCGCCCGGGATATCGCCGCCGCCCTCACCACGCTGCTGGCCGACGTGTTCGCGCTCTACCTCAAGACCAAGAACTTCCACTGGCACATGTCCGGCCCCAACTTCCGCGACTACCACCTGATGCTGGACGACCAGGGCGACGAGATCTACGCCACCACCGACGCGATCGCCGAACGCGCCCGCAAGGTCGGCGGCACCACGCTGCGTTCGATCGGCCACATCCAGCGCCTGCAACGCCTGCTCGACAACGACGCCGACTATGTCACGCCGCAGGACATGCTGGCCGAACTGGCCGACGACAACCGCCAGCTGACCGGCTTTCTGCGCGCCACCCACGCCGTCTGCGAAGAACACAACGACGTCGCGACCGCCAGCCTGATCGAAAACTGGATCGACGAGGCCGAGCGCCGCAGCTGGTTCCTGTTCGAGACCACGCGCGCCGCCCGCTGAGCCACCCTGCCCTGCCGCAACCCTGGAGTCCATCATGTCGCAAGCGCATTCCCTGACTGCATTGCCGGCGGGCACCGCCGCGCCGCCCTTCACGTTGTCGGCCACGCCGGACCAGCAGGTCTCGCTGGACGACCTGCTCGGCCGCCCGCTGGTGCTGGCCTTCTATCCCGCCGACTGGAGCCCGGTGTGCGGCGACCAGATGGCGCTCTACAACCAGATCCTGCCCGAGTTCCATCGGGCCGGCGCCCAACTGGCGGGCATCTCGGTGGACGGGGTGTGGTGCCATGCGGCCTTCGCGGAACAGCGCAAGCTGCACTTTCCGCTGCTGGCCGACTTCGAGCCCAAGGGCGCGGTGGCGCGCAGCTACGGTGTCTATCGCGAGGCCGAAGGCATCTGCGAACGCGCGCTGTTCGTGATCGACGCCCATGGCGTGATCCGCTGGAGTTATGTCTCGCCGCTGGGCATCAATCCGGGTGCCGACGGCATCTTCGAGGCGCTCGATGCCATGGCCGCCGGCGCCACCGCGCCGCCACCCGCGCAGGCCGGACTGGCCGCAGGCGGCGCGCGCGCCGCCGCCCTTGCCCCGCAGCAATCGATCCCGGGAGCCCAGCGATGAGCCGCCTGATCTACCCCGTCGATGCGACGGACCACCTGCAAGGCCCGGTCGATGCGCCGGTCACCCTGGTCGAGTACGGCGATTACGAGTGCCCGTACTGCGGCGAGGCCTATCCGGTGCTCAAGCAGGTGCAGCAGGCGCTGGGCGACAAGCTGCGCTTCGTGTTCCGCAACTTTCCGATCTCCGAGCTGCATCCGCATGCGGTGATGGCGGCCGAGTTCGCCGAAGCCGCGGCGCTGCAGGGCAAGTTCTGGGAAGCGCACGACATGCTCTACGAAAACCAGCAGGCCCTGCGTCCGCGCGAGCTGATGGCGTATGGCCAGACCCTCGGGCTGGATGCCGCCGCATTGAACGAGGCCTTTTCGGGCCGCTTCGACGGCCGGATCCAGCGCGACTTCCAGGGCGGCATCCGCAGCGGCGTCAATGGCACGCCCGCGCTGTTCGTCAACGGCGTCCGCTATGACGGCGAGCGCGACGCGGGCTCGCTGATCGAGGTCCTGGGCGCCGTCGCGCGCCAGCTCGAACGCGCCGCCTGAACGGGCGCACCAAGCACGACGGGCCGCCCGAGAGGCGGCCCGTGGTGTTTTGCAAGCGCGCTCAGAGCTTGGCGACCGACACCTCGGTGGCCTTCACGAAGGCCAGCACTTCGGTGCCGACCTGCAGGTCCAGCTCCTTGACCGAACGGGTGGTGATGACCGAGGTCACGATGCCGGCGGGCGTGTCGATGTCGACTTCGGACACGACCGAGCCCAGCACGATCTCCTTGATCTTGCCGCGGAACTGGTTGCGGGCGTTGATGGATTGAATGGCCATGCATGACTCCTGTTGGACGGATGGCGCGGAACGGCTCCGCGCGGGGTGACAAGCCGGGATGGCGTATCGGACGCCGCCGGCCGGAGCCGGCGGCAGGAAATGGGTGGGATGGGCGCCGGTCGGCGCACCCGGCCGGGTCCGCCGGCGGCGGCGGGCGCGGGACTCGTCCTCCCGGCCTGCGCGCCGCCCGCGGCCCTCAGGCCGTGGCGCAGGCGGAACGGCAACCGCCGTCCGCGTCGAAGCGGGCGTAGCACGTGTCCGTCGCCGAACGGGGCCGGGCGCCGCGCGGCACGGCCGGCGCGGGTCCCACGGCGAACGGCGCGGCCGACCAGCACGACACCGGCTGGCGCGCCCACCTGACCCACTCGCGGCGGCGCAGCCGGCGCAAGCCGCGCCGCAGCCGGGCCCAGGCATCCGCCACGGGCCCCGTCTCGCGAGCGCGGCCCGTCATTGCGCGGCCTCGATCAGTTTGATGTCGCTCGCGCCGGCGCGCTCGAGCTGCGCCACCAGGCCCAGCTCCCAGTCCAGATAGTGTTTGAAACCCGCGTTGCGTGCGGCCACGTCGTCGAGCAGATAGGGGCTGATGTCCTGGTCGTCGTCGCCCGTCAGCACGCCGCCCGCGCCGGTGCCCAGCGGCAGGCCCTGGGCCTGCCAGGCCCGCGTGCCGCCCGTCAGCGCATACACCGCGGGCGCGCCGTCCTGGCGGCGCAGGCGCCAATGCAGCTCGGCCGCCACCAGTTGCGCCAGCACGCCGTCCTCCGACACGACCACCACGCGCTTGCCCGCGTGGCCTGCCACGAGTGCCGGCAGGCGGTCGGGTGCGGCGAAGTGCGCGCCGCGCACGTGGCCGCGCTCGTAGGCGCCGCGGCGGTCCACGTCGTAGACCAGCGTGTCGCCCGCCTCCAGCCAGCCGGCCAGGGCCTGGGCCCGCACCGACGGCGCCGGATCGCGATGACGCAGCACCCGGACGCGTTCGGCGCCCACTTCGAGCGCCACCGGCGCGGCGGCCAGGCCGGGCGTGGCCGCCAGCGGCTGCAGCGGCGCGGCATACAGATAGACCTCGACCGCGCCGAGTTGGGCCAGCCAGGCCGCCGTGGTGAGGGCGCGCACGCCATCATGGTCGGCCAGCACCACGCGCGAACGGCGCGTGCCCACGTATTCGTCGGTGGCCTGCACCAGCTGGCCGCCCGGCGCCCAGCGCCAGCCCGGCAGGTGCCCGGCCTCGTATTCCTCGCGGGTGCGCACGTCGAAGCGATAGAGGCTGCGCTGGCCCGCGGCCGCTTCGGCCTCGAAGGCGGCCAGTTGCGTGGCATCGACGTAGCCCACGCCCGCGGCGGCGATCAAGGTCTGGGCGCGTTCGCGCGCCTGCGCCAGCTGTTGCGCGCCCGGTTCGGGCAGCACGGCGTGACGGCCATAGGCCAGTTCGCGGCCGGAGATCAGCCATTCCATCGTGCCGTTGCGCAGCGACGCCACCTTGTTGGGAATGCCGGCGTCGATCAGCGTCTGCGCGCCCACGATCGAGCGCGTGCGGCCGGCGCAGTTCACCACCACGAAGGTGTCGGGGTCGGGCGCCAGCTCGCCGATGCGGTAGACCAGCTCGGCGCCCGGCAGGCTGTGCGAGAACGGCAGCGTGAAGTTGTGGAATTCCTCGGTGGTGCGGCTGTCGACCACCACGATGTTCTCGCCGGCCGACACGCGCGCGGCGAGCTCGTCCACGTCGATCCAGGGCGTGTGCTTCTCGTGTTCGATCACTTCGCCGAAGGCCTTGCTGGGCACGTTGGTGCCCCAGAAGATCTCGCGGCCCGAGGCTTCCCAGCCGCGCGTCCCGCCCGCCAACACGGCGACGTCGGTGTAGCCCAGCCGGGTCAGCTTGCCGGCGGCCTCGTGCGCCAGCGATTCGTCCTCGTCCACCACCACGATGCGCGTATTGCGGCGCGGCACCAGGCGGTCGATGCGCTGCTCCAGCCGCCACAGCGGCGCGTTGGCCGCCTCCAGGATGTGGCGCTCGGCGTAGCGGCCGGCCTCGCGCACGTCCAGCAGCGCGATCTCGGCGGTGCCGCGCAGCGCGCGCTCCACCTCTTGCGCGCTCACCAGCGCGTGAAAGATCGCGGCGGGCGGGCCGAAGGTGCGGACGGTGCCGCCCTCCTTGCTCTCGAACACCACGCGGCCGGCGAGGCGGTCGAGCGCCAGGCCATAGAAATGCAGGTGCGCGCCGGGCTGGTCGCCGATCAGTTCGATGGTGTGCACGTCGTGCGGCTGCAGCACGATCGCGCCGCCGGGGCCCACGTCGACGCGCCTGACGTGCGTCAGCGTGTCGCGCGCGGGGTCGGCGGTGGCGGCGCGCGCATAGACCTCGTTGCGCTCGTCGCCGCGCACGCCGGCAATGATGGCCCAGGTGGTGTGATCGTGCGGCGGCTGGGCCTTGCCCACCTCGCCCAGCGACAGATACAGGGCGTAGGCGCCGTCGGTGTCTTCGGCCAGGCGGTAGATCGTGCCGGGGCGCTCCGGATGCACCGGGAAGGCCTCGGCGGCAAAGAGCTCGGCGCGCCCGGCGAGCCCCCGCAGCAGCGCGGCCGCGGCGTCGAGCTGGGCGGGCGTGGCGCGCACCGGGTCGGGCAGCACCGCGCGGACATCCGCGATGAGGGCGGCCACGGCGCGCGAGCGCGTGGTCTGGACGGAAAGATCGGCGGTGGGAGGCAGTTGCGTCATCTCGGGTACGTCGGTCGTCATGGCGTTGGGGGTCCGGCGTGGGCCGGGGATGACGCCAAGGCTACGGCCGCCCCCGGCCCCGCGGCAACGCAGAAAACCGAGTATCCATATGCGCCGCCCTCCCCCGGCCGGCACGCATAACGACATACGAAAAACGTCCTTCCGCGGGCTCCTGGCGCTCCCTAGCATCGTCTCCTCATTGCCAGGCGCCGCACCCTGCGCGCCAGGCACTTCTTATTCACGACACAGGGCCCGCTCCATGTCTGCTTCCCCTTCCGCGCCCGCCGCGCGCCGCCCCGCGATCCGGGTGGCGGTCGACGTCGGCGGCACCTTCACCGACATCGTGCTCGAGCAAGGCGAGCTGCGCCGCTCGGCCAAGCTGCTGACCACGCCGGCCGCGCCCGAACAGGCCGTGCTGGCCGGCATCGACGAACTGCTGCAGGCCGCCGGCCTGCCCTGGAACGCGGTCGAGCGCCTGGTGCTCGGCACCACGCTGGCCACCAATGCGCTGATCGAGCGCAAGGGCGCGCGCACCGCGCTGATCACCACCGCCGGCTTTCGCGACCTGGTCGAGATCGGCCTGGAAGACCGCTACGCGCAGTACGACATCTTTCTCGACAAGCCGGAGCCGCTGGTGCCGCGCGACCGGCGCCACGGCGTGGCCGAGCGCGTGGATGCCCAGGGCCGGGTGCTGATCCCGCTCGACGAGGAGCAGGTGCGCGCGCTGGCCGTGCGGCTGCGCGACGACGGCGTGCAGAGCGTGGCCGTGTGCCTGCTGCACAGCTATGCCCATCCCGCCCACGAACGCCGCGTGCGCGAGATCCTGCGCGCCGAGCTGCCCGAGCTCTGGATCTCGCTGTCGTCCGACGTATGCGCCGAGATCCGCGAGTTCCCGCGCCTGTCCACGGTGTGCGCCAACGCCTATGTGCAGCCGCAGGTCTCGGGCTATCTGCGCCGCTTCGAGGCCGCCGCGCGCGAGCGCGGCCTGCGCGCCGAACCCTTCCTCATGACCTCGGGCGGCGCCATCGCCACGCTGCAGACGGGCGTCGAGGAGCCCGTGCGGCTGGTCGAATCCGGGCCCGCCGGCGGCGCCATCCTGGCCCAGCACATTGCCGAACAGGTGGGCGCCGCGCGCGCGCTGTCGTTCGACATGGGCGGCACCACGGCCAAGATCTGCTACATCGACGACTACCAGCCGCAGGTGAGCCGCAGCTTCGAGTTCGGCCGCGTGCACCGCCATCTCAAGGGCTCCGGCCTGCCGATCCGCATCCCCGTGATCGAGATGATCGAGATCGGCGCGGGCGGCGGCTCGATCGCCCGCATCAACCATCTCGGCGTGATCCAGGTCGGCCCCGACAGCGCAGGCTCCTCGCCCGGCCCCGCCGCCTACGGACTGGGCGGCCAGCACGCCACGGTGACCGACGCGCACGCCGTGCTCGGCACCATCACGCCGGAGCGCTTCGCCGTGGGCAAGGTGGCGCTCGACCCCTCGCTGGCGCGCCTGGCCGTGCAGGCACACCTCGCACGGCCCGGCAAGCTGGCCGACCCGGAGGCGGCCCACGCCGTGCTCGAGGTGGTCACCGAAAACATGGCCAATGCCGCCCGCGTGCACGCCTCCGAACTGGGCCGCGACGCCGAGGACCGCACGCTGATCGCCTTCGGCGGCGCCGCGCCGCTGCATGCCGCGCTGCTCGCGCGCAAGCTCGGCATCGCCACCGTGATCGTGCCCGAATCCGCGGGCGTGGGCTCGGCCGTGGGCTTTTTGTGGGCCCCGATCGCCTACCAGGCGGTGCGCAGCCTGCACCAGCGCCTGGACCGCGCCGACCTCGACCTGGTCGAACGCACGCTCGAATCGCTCACGGAGCAGGTGCAGGCCGTGGTCCGGCGCGCCGCGCCCGACGAGCCCCAGACGCTGCGTCGCCAGGTCTACATGCGCTATGCCGGCCAAGGCCACGAGATCGCCATCGATCTGGCGCCCGGTCCGTTCGACGCCGACGCGGCGCGCGCGCTGGCGGCGCAGTTCGCCGAGCGCTATGCGCAGATCTACGGCCGCAGCCTGCCGCACGTCCCGGCCGAGACCGTGAGCTGGTCGGTGGCCGCGCAGGCGGGCGCGCGGCGCGCCATCGCCGCCGACGTGATCGACGCCGCCGGCAGCACGCCGGCCACGCCCAGCGGGCGCCGCACGCTCTACGACTTCGAGCGCGCGCGCTGGCGCGAGGTACCGGTGTACGAACGCAGCACGCTCGCCGCGGGCCAGCAGGTCCAGGGCCCGGCGCTGGTGGTGGAAGACGAAACCACCACGCACGTGCCCGAGGGCTTCGCCGCGCACCGCAGCCCGCAGGGCTCGCTCGTGCTGCACGACCTGCAGCGCGTGTCCGCAACCGCCTCGACCTATCTGGAGACCACGGCATGACCGCTCCCGCTCAGTCCGCCGGCGCGCAGGCCAATCAGGCCCGCGCCGCTTCCGCGCTCTCGCGCATCCGCCACCAGCTCGCCTGGAACCGCCTGCTGTCGGTGGTCGAGGAACAGGCACAGGTGCTGATCCGCTCGGCCTTCGGCACCGCCACCCGCGAGGCCGGCGACCTGTCGGCCGGCGTGTTCCTGCCCGACGGGCGCATGATCGCCCAGGCCGTCACCGGCACGCCCGGCCACGTCAACGCCATGGCCGAGTCGGTCAGGCATTTCCTGCGGGAATTTCCGCTCGAGACGCTGCACGACGGCGACGTGCTGCTCACCAACGATCCCTGGAAAGGCACCGGCCACCTGTTCGACATGACCATGGTCACGCCGGTGTTCCACGACGGCAGGCTGGTGGCGCTGTTCGCCTCCACGCTGCACGTGATCGACATCGGCGGGATCGGCAGCAGCGCCGACGGCCTGGAGGTCTATCACGAAGGTCTGTTCCTGCCGATCGTGAAGTTCTTCCACGCGCACCAGGTGGATCCGGGCGTGCGCGCCATCATCCGCGCCAACGTGCGCGAACCCGAGCAGGTCGAGGGCGACCTCTATGCCCTGGTGGCCTGCAACGAGGTGGGCGGACGGCGCCTGAAGGACCTGATGCGCGAGTTCCGGCTCGACGACCTGACCGCGCTCGGCAACACTATCATCGAGCAGTCGCGCCTGGCCATGCTGCACGCCATCGCCGCCTGGCCGCAGGGCAGCTGGACCAACCGCCTCACCATCGACGGCTACGACGCGCCGATCGAGCTGGTGGCCCGCGTCACGGTCGAGCCCGGCCGCATCCTGGTGGACTTCGACGGCACCTCGCCGCAGGTGGCGCGCGGCATCAACGTGGTCAAGGCCTATACCGACGCCTACACCTCGTTCGGCGTGCGCTGCCTGATCGGCGCCGACGTGCCCAACAACGCCGGCTCGCTGTCGGTGGTGCAGGTCAGCGCCCCCGAGGGCTCGATCCTGAACGCGCGCTTCCCGGCCGCCGTGACGGCGCGCCACATCATCGGCCAGATGCTGCCGGACGTGGTGTTCGGCGCGCTGCGCCAGGCCCGCGCCGACCAGGTGCCGGCCGAGGGCAGCTCCTCGCTCTGGAATCTGCACCTGGTGGGCGGCGAGCCGATCGCCGGCGCGAGCGCCGAGCAGAACCATGCGCTGATCCACGGCAAGCGCTTCAACGCGGTCAGCTTCTCGACCGGCGGCACCGGTGCCCGGCCCGGCAAGGACGGCCTGTCCGTGACCTCCTATCCGAGCGGCGTGCGCAATGTCTCGATCGAGATCCTGGAGGCGGCCAATCCGCTGCTGTTCGAACGCAAGGAATACCGGGCCGACTCGGGCGGCCCCGGCGCGCGCCGCGGCGGCCTGGGCCAGACCATCGTGGTGCGCCACGCCGACCCCGACGCGGCCATGATTCTGGCGGCGGCGTTCGACCGCGTGATCCACCCCGCGCGGGGCGCGCTCGGCGGCCACGACGGCGCGCCCGGCCAGCTGGCGCTGGGTTCGGGCACGCCGCTCAAGTCCAAGGGCCGCCAGCTGATTCCGGCCGGCGACTCGCTGGTGGTGAACACGCCGGGCGGTGGCGGCCTGGGCGACCCCGCCCGGCGCGACCGCGCGCATCTGGACGCCGACCTCGCGCTCGGCCTGGTGAGCGCCGCCCAGGCCGCAGCGGTCTACGGCACGCCCTGATTTCCCCCTTCTTTCCTCTTTCGCAAGACGCACCATGACACTGACCCGCCGTACCCTGCTTCAGGCCGCCCTCGCGGCCGCCCTGGCCACGCCGCTGGCCCTGCCCGGCGCCGCGTTCGCGCAGGCCGCCACCGAGAAACCGGGCGGCCAGCGCGGCGGCCAGCGCGGCGGCACGCTCACGCTGTTGCTGCCCTCCGAGCCGACCGCCCTGGTGACCGTGGGCAACGTCGCCACGCCCATCCTGAGCGTGAGCGCCAAGGTCACCGAAGGCCTGCTCAAATACGACTACGACCTCAACCCCGAGCCGCAGCTGGCCACCGCCTGGCAGGTCAGCCCGGACGGCACGGTCTATACCTTCACGCTGCGCCAGGGCGTGGAATGGCACGACGGCAAGCCGTTCACCGCGGCCGACGTGAAGTACTCGATCGAGCTGCTCAAGAAGATCCATCCGCGCGGACGCAACACCTTCGCCAACGTCACCGCGATCGACACGCCCGATGACCACACCGTGGTGCTGCGCCTGTCCAAGCCGGCGCCCTATCTGATCCGTGCCTTCGTCGCCACCGAGACGCCGATCGTGCCCAAGCACCTCTACGACGGCACCGATCCGCTCACCAACCCGGCCACCTCGGCGCCAGTCGGCACCGGCCCGTTCAAGTTCAAGGAATGGGTGCGCGGCAGCCACATCGTGTACGAACGCAATCCCGACTACTGGGACAAGCCCAAGCCCTACATCGACCGCCTGATCGTGCGGGTGGTGGCCGACCCGGCCGCCGCCGCGATCGCCTTCGAGACCGGCACGGTGGACCTGGGCTACCGCACGCCCGTGCCGCTGGCCGACCTGGAGCGCCTGCGCAAGGTGCCCACGCTGCGCTTCGAGACCCGCGGCAACAGCTACTCGTTCAACGTGACGCGGCTCGAGTTCAACCTCGACAATCCGTACTTCAAGAACGAAAAGGTGCGCCAGGCCGTGGCGCACGCCATCGACCGCAACGTGATCCTGAAGGTGGTGAACTACGGCGTCGGCCAGGTCGCCTACTCGCCCATCGCCCCGGGCCTGAAGCAGTACAACGACCCCGCGCCCACGCCCTACCCCTACGACCTGAAGCGCGCCAACGCGCTGCTCGACGAGGCGGGCTACCCGCGCGGCGCCAACAACGTGCGCTTCACCGTGCCGCTCGACTTCAATCCGATCGGCGCCGACGGCCCGCGCCTGGCCGACTACCTGCGCACCACGCTGGCGCGCGTGGGCATCACGGTGAACGTGAGGGCCCAGGATGCCTCGTCCTTCATCAAGCGCGTGTACACCGACCGTGACTTCGCCTTCACCACCAACGGCGCGAGCAATCTGTTCGACCCGACGGTGGGCGTGCAGCGGCTGTACTGGTCGAAGAACTTCATCAAGGGCGTGCCGTTCTCCAACGGCACCCACTACAGCAACCCCAAGGTGGACGCGCTGCTCGAGGGCGCCGCGGTCGAGAACGATCCCAAGCGCCGCGTCGAGCTGTTCCGCGAGTTCCAGCAGATCGTGGCGCGCGAGGTTCCCGACCTGAACCTGTACCAGCCGGAGTTCATCACCATCGCCAACCAGCGCGTGCACGACCACTCGCTGACGGCCGACGGGGTGGAATCCAACCTGGCCGACGTCTACCTGGATCCGGCCGGCCGCTGAGGCCCGCCGGGCCGCCGCCCGCGCCGCCGGACGCGGCGGCCCCAAGGCAAGGCGCTGTCGCGAACCCGCTCGCATGGGGGATTCGCGACAGCCTCCGTGGCGCGCGCCCACCCGGCGCCCGCCCCGCTTCCGCGCGCGGGTCCCGCCGCGCGCCCTTCTCCCCGTCGCGGCGCGCGCTGCGTCAGCCACCGCAGCGCTTGCTGCTGCGCGCGCGGTAGAACCCACCGCTGCGCATGCCAATGCGCATGCGCTGGAACCCACCGCAGCGCACGCCACTGCGCATGCCGCTGCGCATGCCGCTGCGCACGCCGTTGCGCACGCCTGTCTCCCCCTCGCAACACCGGGCGGAGCGCTGGCCCCGCCATCCGCCTCGCTTTTGCCGGGGCGCTTGCGCTATATCAAGTCGTGGCACGACATATCGTCCCCCTGCGAGTTTTCCGCGCCCATTCCCTTGCACAATGTTCACGCAGGAGCGGCAAGCTGCCTGAGCAAGGCCGGAAGATGTTCACAGATTGACGATGATCTTTTGTCGCAGTTATCGTGAACGCGCTTTACGGTGCCAGGTTCTCGCCAACCCCTCCCCCGGAGGCAAGAATGGTGTTCGTGATTCCTTACTGTAGTCAGCGGCGAAGCGAGTTCGCCGCGTCCCCCGCCCTGGCGCCCCGCGCCGGCGCCTCCCAGACGCGCTCCGTGCCGTCCCTTCGTCTCCCCGATTCCCTCGCCTGAGCGGCCCGCGCCGCGGCGTCCTCCCACGCCCGTGCGCCCCGCCTGGCCCCGGCTCGCGCGCCGCGCGGGCGTGGCGTCACGCCACCACACATGCAGGAGTGGTCATGAGTTTCTTCCTAGAGCGCCTCAAGTATTTCACGCGGCCCCGCGAATCCTTCGCCGACGGCCACGGCAGCACCACGCGCGAAGACCGCAGCTGGGAGGCGGCCTACCGCGATCGCTGGCAGCACGACAAGATCGTGCGCTCCACGCACGGCGTGAACTGCACCGGTTCGTGCTCCTGGAAGATCTACGTCAAGGGCGGGATCGTGACCTGGGAGACGCAGCAGACCGACTACCCGCGCACCCGGCCCGACATGCCCAACCACGAGCCGCGCGGCTGTTCGCGCGGCGCGTCGTATTCCTGGTACCTGTACAGCGCCAACCGGATCAAGTATCCGATGCTGCGCGGCCGGCTGGCCCGGCTCTGGCGCGAGGCGCGCAAGACCATGGAACCCGTGCAGGCCTGGCGCCACATCTGCACCCGGCCCGAGCTGTCGGCCCAGTACAAGTCGGTGCGCGGCATGGGCGGCTTCGTGCGCGCCACCTGGGACGAGGTCAATGAGCTGGTGGCCGCCGCCAACCTCTACACGGCCAAGCACTACGGCCCCGACCGCATCATCGGCTTCTCGCCGATCCCGGCCATGTCGATGGTGTCGTTCGCGGCGGGCAGCCGCTACCTGTCGCTGCTCGGCGGCACGCTGCTGAGCTTCTACGACTGGTACTGCGACCTGCCCCCCTCCAGCCCGCAGACCTGGGGCGAACAGACCGACGTGGCCGAGTCGGCCGACTGGTTCAACTCCAGCTACATCATGATGTGGGGCTCGAACGTGCCGCAGACGCGCACGCCCGATGCCCACTTCATGGTCGAGGCGCGCTACCGCGGCGCCAAGATCGTGTCGATCTTCCCCGACTACGCCGAAGGCGCGAAGTTCGGCGACATCTGGCTGCACCCCAAGCAAGGCACCGACGCGGCCCTGGCGCTCGCGATGGGCCACGTGGTGCTCAAGGAGTTCCACCTCGAAGGCACGAGCGCCTACTTCCGCGACTACGTCAAGCGCTACTCCGACATGCCCTTCCTGGTGCGGCTGGTGCAGCAGGACGGCCGCTGGGTGCCCGAGCGCATGCTGCGTGCCGGCGACTTCGACGGCAATCTCGGCCAGGACAACAACCCCGACTGGAAGCCGGTGGCCTTCGACGAAGCGCGTGACACGCTGGTCGTGCCGCGCGGCTCGGCGGGCTTTCGCTGGGGCCAGAAGGAAGGCGGCGACCTGGGCAAATGGAACCTCGAAAGCAAGGACGGCGCGGGCGAGGACATCGACCTGCGCCTGAGCCTGGTGGGCGCGCACACCGACGTGGTGCCGGTCGCGTTCCCCTACTTCGGCGCGCGCCAGCACGACTACTTCCAGGGCACCGACCACGACGAGATCCAGCTGCGCAACATGGCGGCGCGCCGCATCGCCACGCGCGAGGGCGAGGCCCTGGTGGTCACGGTCTATGACCTGCTGATGGCCAACTACGGCCTGGACCGCGGCCTGGGCGGCGCCAACGTCGCCACCTCCTACGACGACGACGTGCCCTACACGCCCGCCTGGCAGGAGCGCATCACCGGCGTCAAGCGCGAGGACGTGATCACCGTGGCGCGCCAGTTCGCCGCCAACGCCGACAAGACCCAGGGCAAGTCCATGATCATCCTGGGGGCCGGCCTGAATCACTGGTATCACATGGACATGGCCTATCGCGGCATCATCAACCTGGTGGTCATGTGCGGCTGTGTCGGCCAGTCGGGCGGCGGCTGGTGCCACTACGTGGGCCAGGAAAAGCTGCGGCCGCAGACCGGCTGGACCACGCTGGCCTTCGGCCTGGACTGGAACCGCCCGCCGCGCCACATGAACGGCACCTCGTTCTTCTATGCCCACACCGACCAGTGGCGCTACGAAACGCTGGACGTGGGCGAGATCCTGTCGCCGCTGGCCGACCCGGCCGAGTTCGGCGGCACCATGATCGACTACAACGTGCGCGCCGAGCGCATGGGCTGGCTGCCGTCGGCGCCGCAGCTGCACGACAACCCGCTGGAAGTGGTGCGCGCGGCCCAGGCCAGCGGCCAGGACCCGGTCGCCTTCGTGACCGAAGGCATCAAGAGCGGCCGGCTCAAGTTCGCCTGCGAAGACCCCGACCATCCCAACAACCATCCGCGCAACATGTTCGTGTGGCGCTCCAATCTGCTGGGTTCGTCGGGCAAGGGCCATGAATACTTCCTCAAGCACCTGCTCGGCACCGACCACGGCGTGCAGGGCGCCGACCTGGGCGAGTTCGGCGGCGAAAAGCCGTCCGAGGTGGCCTGGCACGACGAGGCGCCGCGCGGCAAGCTCGACCTGCTGGTGACGCTGGACTTCCGCATGTCCACCACCTGCGTCTACTCCGACGTGGTGCTGCCCACCGCCACCTGGTACGAGAAGAACGACCTCAACACCTCCGACATGCACCCCTTCATCCACCCGTTCTCCACCGCGGTGGACCCGGTGTGGGAATCGCGCAGCGACTGGGAGATCTACAAGGGCTTCGCCAAGGCCTTCTCGCGCCTGGCCGAGACCGAGCTGCCGGTGGCGCACGACGTGGTGCTCACGCCGCTGCAGCACGACACCCCGGGCGAGCTGGGCAGCCCGCACGACGTGCGCGACTGGAAGCGCGGCGAAACCGAGTTCATCCCCGGCAAGACCGCGCCCTCGATCACCGTGGTCGAACGCCGCTACGCCGACCTGCACCGGCAGTTCACCTCGCTCGGCCCCCTGACCAGCAAGCTGGGCGTGGGCGGCAAGGGCATCAACTGGCAGGCCGAGAGCGAAGTCGAGCTGCTGGCCGCGCTCAACTACGCGGTCGACGAGGCCGGCGTCTCGCAGGGCCGGCCGCGCATCGACACCGACATCGATGCGGCCGAAACCATCCTGGCGCTCGCGCCCGAGACCAACGGCGCCGTCGCGGTCAAGGCCTGGCGCGCGCTGTCGCAGGTGACCGGGCGCGACCACGAGCACCTGGCGCTGCCGCGCGAGCACGAGAAGATCCGCTTCCGCGACCTGCAGGCGCAGCCGCGCAAGATCCTGTCCTCGCCGACCTGGTCGGGCCTGGAGTCCGACAAGGTCAGCTACAACGCGGGCTACACCAATGTGCACGAGCTGATTCCGTGGCGCACCCTCACCGGCCGCCAGCAGCTCTACCAGGATCACCCCTGGATGCGCGCCTTCGGCGAAGGCCTGGTGGTGTATCGCCCGCCCGTCGACACCAAGTCGGTGCAGCCGCTGGAGGGCAAGCGCGACAACGGCAACAAGACGGTGGTGCTCAACTTCATCACGCCGCACCAGAAGTGGGGCATCCACTCCACCTACACCGACAACCTCATCATGCTGTCGCTGTCGCGCGGCGGTCCCTGCGTCTGGATCTCCGAGAAAGACGCGGCCCGCGCCGGCATCGTCGACAACGACTGGATCGAGGCCTTCAACGTGAACGGCGCGCTGGTGGCGCGCGCGGTGGTGAGCCAGCGCGTGCCCGAGGGCATGACCATGATGTACCACGCGCAGGAAAAGATCGTGAACATGCCCGGCTCCGAGATCACCGGCGCGCGCGGCGGCATCCACAACTCGGTCACGCGCATCGTGCTCAAGCCCACCCACATGATCGGCGGCTATGCGCACCTGTCGTACGGCCTGAATTACTACGGCACCGTCGGCTCCAACCGCGACGAGTTCGTGATCGTGCGCAAGATGGCGCGCATCGACTGGCTCGAAGAAGAACGCAAGGACACCGCCGTGCGCGCCACGGCCTGAGGAGATCGACATGAAAGTACGCGCTCAGATCGCGATGGTCCTGAACCTCGACAAGTGCATCGGCTGCCATACCTGCTCGGTCACCTGCAAGAACGTCTGGACCTCGCGCGAAGGCATGGAATACGTGTGGTTCAACAACGTCGAGACCAAGCCCGGCGTCGGCTACCCCAAGGACTGGGAGAACCAGGCCCACTGGAACGGTGGCTGGCGCCGCCTGCCCGACGGCCGGATCGAGCCGCGCCAGGGCGGCAAGCTCAAGCTGCTGTCGCGCATCTTCGCCAATCCCAACCTGCCCGAGATCGACGACTACTACGAGCCCTTCACCTTCGACTACGACCACCTGCAGTCGGCGCCCGAGCTCAAGGCCGCGCCCACCGCCAGGCCGCGCTCGCTAATCACCGGCAAGCGCATGGAAAAGATCGAATGGGGCCCGAACTGGGAAGAGATCCTGGGCGGCGAGTTCGCCAAGCGCTCGCAGGACTACAACTTCGAGGCGGTGCAGAAAGACATCTACGGGCAGTTCGAGAACACCTTCATGATGTACCTGCCGCGCCTGTGCGAGCACTGCCTGAATCCGAGCTGCGTGGCGAGCTGCCCGTCCGGCTCGATCTACAAGCGTGCCGAGGACGGCATCGTGCTGGTCGACCAGAACAAGTGCCGCGGCTGGCGCATGTGCGTGTCGGGCTGCCCCTACAAGAAGATCTACTACAACTGGAGCAGCGGCAAGGCCGAGAAGTGCATCTTCTGCTATCCGCGCATCGAGGCCGGCCAGCCCACGGTCTGCTCCGAAACCTGTGTCGGCCGGATCCGCTACCTCGGCGTGCTGCTCTACGACGCCGACCGCATCGAGCACGCGGCCTCGGTCGAAAACGAGAAAGACCTGTACCAGTCGCAGCTCGACGTGTTCCTCGACCCGGAGGATCCCGCGGTGATCGCCCAGGCCATCGCCGACGGCGTGCCGCACGACTGGCTCGAGGCCGCGCGCCGCTCGCCCACCTACAAGATGGCGGTGCAATGGAAGATCGCCTTCCCGCTGCATCCCGAGTACCGCACGCTGCCCATGGTCTGGTACGTGCCGCCGCTCTCGCCGATCCAGTCGGCCGCCAACAGCGGCCACATCGGCGCCAACGGCGAGCTGCCCGACGTGAAGTCGCTGCGCATCCCGCTGCGATACCTGGCCAACATGCTCACCGCGGGCGACGAGGCGCCGGTGGCGCTGGCGCTCGAGCGCCTGCTCGCGATGCGCGCCTTCATGCGCGCCCGCACCGTCGAGCGCAAGGAGCGCACCGCCATCCTCGACCAGGTCGGGCTCTCGGTGGCCGAGATCGAAGAGATGTACCGCTATCTGGGCATCGCCAACTACGAAGACCGTTTCGTGATTCCGACCACCCACCGCGAGTACGCCGAAAACACCTTCGACATGAAGGGCGATTGCGGCTTCTCGTTCGGCAGCGGCTGCGGCGGTGGCGCCGACGCGGGCGCGGCCAAGTCGCCCTCGCTGTTCGGCAGCAAGCCGCGCGGCGACGCGCAGAAGATGGTGTTCATGGAAGTCGAGCGCACGCGCTGAAGGAGCGAATCATGCAAGTCACACAACACGCCGACGCCGACATCTACGCCGGCCTGGCCATGCTGCTGCGCTATCCCGAGGCCGGCTGGGTCGGTGCGCTGCCCGAGCTGCGCGCCGCCCTGCCCGCCCCGACCCGCGCCGCGCTCTCGCCCCTGCTCGCCTGGCTGGCCAACGGCGCCGACCTGATCGCGCTGCAGGAGCAGTACGTCGAGACCTTCGACAGCCGCCCGGCGCATTCGCTGCATCTGTTCGAGCACATCCATGGCCAGTCGCGCGACCGCGGCCAGGCCATGGTGGACCTGCGCGAGGAATACCTGTCGCATGGCCTCGCGCCCGATCCGGCCGAGCTGCCCGACTACATCCCGATGTTCCTGGAGTTCCTGGCCCAGATCCCGCCCGCGGACGCGCGCCGGCTGCTGGGCGACGCCGTCCATGTGATCGCGCGCCTGGGCGACAAGCTCGCCGCGGTGCAAAGCCCCTATGCCTGCGTGTTCGCGATCCTGCGCGGCATGACCGACGTCCAGCCCGAGCCCCTGCCGGACGTGCCCGAGGGCGACCTGGAAGAGCGCCCGGTGGTGTTCGGCCCGCAGGCCGGCGGCCCCGGCGCCATGCTGCAGCAGATGAACGGCCAGACCGCGCCGGTGCATTTCCATGCCACCGACCCGCGCCGCGCCACCCCCCAATCCGGTCAATGAGGAGACGGCCATGGGTGACTACCTCCATTACTTCTTCTTCTCGGTGTATCCCTACATCGCCCTCACCGTGTTCCTGCTGGGCAGCCTGGCCCGCTTCGATCGCGGCCAGTACACCTGGAAGAGCGACTCCAGCCAGCTGCTCAAGCGCGGCTCGCTGCGGCTGGGCAGCAATCTGTTCCATCTCGGCATCATCTCGCTCTTCTTCACCCACCTGGTCGGCCTGCTGACCCCGCCCGCGGTCTACCACGCCTTCGGCGTGACCACGGCCTTCAAGCAGCAGATGGCCATCATCGTCGGTGCCATCCTGGGCCTGGTCTGCCTGGCCGGCCTGTTGATCCTGATCTGGCGGCGCTGGTCGGAACCGCGCCTGCGCGCCACCTCGCGCCCGTCGGATTGGCTCACGCTGATCTGGATCCTGATCGTGCTGTCGCTCGGGCTGCTGTCGATCCTGACCTCGCGCCAGCACAGCGACGGCGAGCTGATGGTGTCGCTGGGCGACTGGGCCCAGCACATCGTGACCTTCCGCAGCGGCGCGGCCGACCTGATCGCCGGTGCGCCCTGGGTCTACCAGGTGCACATGGTGCTGGGCATGACGCTGTTCGTGATCTTCCCGTTCACCCGGCTGGTGCACGTCTGGAGCGGCTTTGCCTCGGTGGGCTACCTGGGCCGTGCGTGGCAGCTGGTGCGCTCGCGCTGAGGACACGCCATGATCACCATCAACCACACCACCATCACCGAATCGCAGCTCGAGGCCGAGGTGCCGCGCCATGACGACGCCGAAGACCCGATGATGAGCGCGGCGCACGAGCTCGTGCTGCGCGAGCTGCTGCGCCAGCGCGCCGACGCGCTCGGCATCGACGGGCCCGACGAGGAGGCCCGCATCCAGGCCGTGCTCGCCGCCGAGGTGCACACGCCCGAGGCCGACGAGGCCACCTGCCGGCGCTACTATGCGCAGCACATGCAGCGCTTCATGATGGGCGAGAGCGTCGAGGTGAGCCACATCCTGTTCCAGCTCACGCCGCGCATCGACGCGCAGAAGCTGCGCGCGCACGCCACCGGCATCCTCAACGACCTGCTGGCCGGGCGCACCGACTTCACCGAGAGCGCGCGCCGCTACTCCAACTGCCCGTCGGGCGCGGGCGGCGGCAACCTGGGCGAGCTGCGGCGCGGCGATGCCGCCGAAGAGTTCGAACGCGCCGTGTTCGCCCTGCCCGGCGACACCCTGGCGCCGCGCCTGATCGACACGCGCCATGGCTTTCACATCGTGCGCACCGGCCGCAAGCAGGCCGGCGAGCAAAGCGAGTTCGAGGCGGTGCGCCCGATGATCGCGAGCTGGCTCGAGGCCGCCAGCCGGCGCCGCGCCGAGTCGCAGTATCTGCAGCGCCTCGTGGGCCAGGCCCGCATCGAGGGCGTGGCGATGGAAGGCGCGCAAACCCCGCTGGTGCAATGAGCCGCGGCCCTGGCCCCAACAAGGAGAAACAAACATGGACCAGCCTCTGCCCAAGGCCTATCCGGTGCTGTACGCCAGCACCCTCGCCTTCATGGTCTGCTTCATCGTCTGGATGATGTTCGGCGTGCTGGGCATCCCGATACGCGAAGAGCTCGGCCTGTCGGCGTTCCAGTTCGGCCTGCTCACGTCCACCCCGGTCCTGACGGGCGCGATGTTCCGCCTGCCGCTCGGCATCTGGACCGACCGCTACGGCGGCCGGCTGATGATGACGCTGCTGCTGGTGCTGTGCGCGGTCCCGGTGTATTTCGTCACCTACGCGGCGGCGCTGTGGCAATTCCTGCTGATCGGGCTGTTCCTGGGGCTGGTCGGCGCCTCGTTCGCGGTCGGCACGCCCTACGTCGCCCGCTTCTTCCCGCCGGCCCGGCGTGGCTTCGCCATGGGCTTCTTCGGCGCGGGCACCGTCGGCGCGGCGGTCAATCTGTTCGTCACGCCCGTGCTGCTCGACCTCTACGGCTGGCGCATGGTGCCGCGCATCTATGCCGGGATGCTGCTGGTGACGGCGGTGATCTTCTGGTTCATGTCGGCGCCCGACCCCGGCGCGGGCGCCAAGGGCGGCAGCCTGGGCGCGCAGTTCAAGGTGCTGCGCAATCCCAAGGTGTGGCGCTACTGCCAGTACTACTCGATCACGTTCGGCGGCTTCACCGCGCTGTCGCTGTGGATTCCGCAGTACATGAAAGACGAGTACGGCCTGGGCATCGCCGCCGCGGCCGGCCTGGCCGCGGGCTTCTCGCTGCCGGGCTCGGTGCTGCGCGCGGTCGGCGGCGTGCTGGCCGACAAGTTCGGCGCCCACAGCACCACCTGGTGGTGCCTGTGGGTGGCCTGGATCTGCCTGTTCCTGCTGTCGTATCCCGACACCACGCTGAGCATCAAGACACTCGACGGCGCGATGAACCTGCACTTCTACCTGCCGCTGTGGCTCTTCACCGCCCTGCTCTTCGTGCTCGGCATGAGCTTCGCCTTCGGCATGGCCTCCACCTTCAAGTACGTGGCCGACGACTTCCCCGACAACATGGGCGTGGTCTCCGGCATCGTGGGCCTCGCCGGCGGCCTGGGTGGCTTCCTCTTGCCGCTGCTGTTCGGCCTCGGCCTGGACTTCGTCGGCATCCGCTCGAGCAACTTCATGCTGCTCTACGGCGTGGTGTGGGTCTCGCTCATCATCATGTACGTGTCGGAGGTGCGCAGGACGCCGATCACGGGCCAGGCGTAACGCGCGCGTCGCGCCTGGACACCGCGCCCGGCACGCCTGTAGCGGCGTGGCCGGGCGCGGGTGCATCGCGACTCACGATCAGTCTTCGATGACCTCGCCGCGCAGCGCCGATTCCACCACCGGCTGGGTCAGGGTGGGCACGAACAGCTCGATGAAGTGGTACGCGTAGCCGCGCAGCCAGGCGCCGCGGCGCACGGCCAGGCGGGTCAGGTTGATCTCGAACAGGTGGCGCGCGTCGATGGCGGTCAGGCGGGTGTCGCGTTCGGCATCCCAGGCCACCGAGGCCACGATGCCCACGCCCATCTCGAGTTCCACGTAGGTCTTGATCACGTCGGCGTCCATGGCGGTCATCACGATGTCGGGCGTGATGCCGGCGCGAGCGAAGGCCTCGTCGATATGGGCGCGGCCGGTGTAGCCGTGGCCATAGGTGATGATGGGATAGGCGGCCAGCTGCGACAGCGTGGGCGCCACCACGTTCGCCAGCGGATGCGCGGGCGGCACGATGATGCTGTGGGTCCAGCGATAGCACGGCAGATTCACCAGGCCGGGATAGTCGGCCACGGCTTCGGTGGCCACGCCGATGTCGGCCTCGCCTTCGAGCAGCATCTCGGAGACCTGCTTGGGCGAGCCCTGGTGCAGGTGCAGCACGACCTCGGGATAGCGGGTGCGGAACTCCTTGATGACCGGCGGCAGCGCATAGCGCGCCTGCGAGTGCGTGGCCGCGATCGACAGCACGCCGGTGGTTGCGCCCGCAAATTCCGCGCCGGCGTGACGGATGTTGTCGGCCGCCTGCAGAATCTGCTCGACCAGCGGCAGGATGAGTTCGCCGGGCGGGGTCAGGCCGATCAGCCGCTTGCCGGAGCGCACGAAGATGTCGACGCCGACCTCCTCCTCGAGCTCGCGGATCTGGCGGCTGACGCCGGGCTGCGAGGTGTGCAGGCTTTCGGAGACGTCGGTCAGGTTGAAATCGCGCCGGACCGCTTCGCGCACGGAGCGCAGTTGCTGGAAATTCATGATCGGGGTGCCGTGGGTTCGGTGTGCGGGGCTCAGCCCAGCAAGGCCAGCTGGTTGCCGCTGGGATCCTTCACATACATGACGCGCTCGGGCGCGTCGGGCACCGAACAGACGGGATGATGGCCCGCGGCCTGCAGCCGGTCGCGCACCTGGTCGAACGCATCGGTGCGCAGCGCCAGGTAGTCGGCCTTCACGCCCGCGGCGAGGCTCGCCACCGGCGAGAGCGAGAGCGTGGCGTTGCCCAGCGCGAAGGTCAGGCGCGAGTCGCCCTCTGCCGCCACCTCGTTCAGGCCGAGGATGTGGCGATAGAACTCGCGCACCGCGCCGGCCTGGCGGGCGAGGAACGAGAGCTGGACGGATTCGATGGACAAAATGGATGACATGCCTGGATTCCTGCTGCTGAACCAGGCACATGATAGGCACGCAAGCCCATGAAAAACAAAGAGGAAGTAATCCGGTCTACATAAGCGGAAGGATTAAGAACGACGCGGTCTAACCATATATCCGGGCGTAGGCTGGCGCGCGCCGCGCCGGCCCCGCCCGGCGCACGGCTCAGGCGCTGCGCTTGAGCCGCTCGCGCACCGCCTCGAAGGCGCGCTCCAGGTCGGCGATCAGGTCGGCCGGATGCTCCAGGCCGATGTGCAGCCGCACCGCGCTGCGCCCGCCGCGCCAGCTTGCGTGCTCGCCCAGGCGTTCCGGCGCCGCCTCCAGCGCCAGGCTCTCGTAGCCGCCCCAGGAGGCGCCGATCGAGAAGTACCTGAGCGCGTCGACAAAGGCGCCCGCGGCGCGCGGGTCGATCTGGGCGAACGAGAACGTCAGCAGCCCGTTGGCGCCGCTGAAGTCGCGCTGCCAGAGCGCGTGGCCCGGATCCTGGGGCAGCGGCGGGTAATAGACCTGCACCACGTCCGGGTGCTGCGCCAGGTAATGCGCCACCTCGGTCGCATTGACCTGATGGCGGGCCAGGCGCACGTCGAGCGTGCGGATGCCGCGCAGCGTGAGATAGGCATCGTCGGCCCCCACCGACAGGCCCAGCGCGTCGTGCACCGCCGCGAGGCGGTCGAACACGTCGGCGCTGGCGGCCGTGACCGAGCCCATCATCACGTCGGAATGCCCCGCCAGGTACTTGGTCGCCGCCTGGATCGAGATGTCGGCGCCGAGCGCGAGCGGCCGGTAGTACAGGCCGGCGCCCCAGGTATTGTCGGTGGCGACCAGCACGTCGCGCGCATGCGCCTGCGCGACGAGCGCGGGCAGGTCCAGCACCTCGTACAGCAGCGAGCCCGGCGACTCGAGGTATAGCAGCCGCGTGGTGTCGCGGATCAGCTCGGGCAACGCGTCGCGGCCGGGCGTGAAGTATTCGAGCGTGATGCCGTGCTGCGCCAGCAGCACCCGGTCGACCTTGCGCACCGGCGCATATACGCTGTCGCTCACCAGCGCATGTTCGCCGGGCTTGAGCAGCGCAAGCAGCACCAGCGTGATGGCCGACAGGCCCGATGGCGCCAGCAGCGTGCGGTAGCCGCCTTCGAGCGTGGTGATCGCCTCTTCGAGGGCCTGGTGCGTGTCCAGGCCATGGCGGCCGTAGGTCGCGACGCGATCGCCCGCGCCGCGGCGGGCCTGCAGGCGATGCTGGGCGTCGCTGTCGGCAAAGCGCACGGTGCTGGTGCGCACCACCGGCACGTTGACCGGGCCGGCGCCGTCGCGCAGGCCGGGCGAGCCGGCGTGGATCAATCGGGTACGCAGGTCGGCGTCGTCATGCGGGGCGTTGTCGCGGCTCATGCTCGGATCTCCACGCTCGGGCTCATCTGGCTGGCGTTGTAGTTGATGATGGCGCCCGTGTCGGGCTGGATGCCGATCCGGCCCGACAGGGTCTCGAGCGGGCGGCCGTACAGGTGGAAGTGCAGCGTCGGCGCGCCGTCGTCCACATGGATGCTGTGGATGTCCTCGGGCAGGAACGCAATCGCCTGGCCCGGCGCCACCACCACCTCGCGCACCTGTTCGATGCGCGCATGGCCGGGCTGGCCGCCGTCGTCGGTGCGGCGATAGACCCGGTTGAGCTCGGCGCCCGACAGCGCCACGATCACGGCCCAGGTGGTGTGGTTGTGCGGCACCGTCGTCTTGCCGGGGTTGATGGCGTTGAGGTACAGCGCGAGGTCGTCGTCGCCGTCGTCGGGATTGAGGCGGTAGCGCACCGACGACTGGGCGTCGCCCGGCGCCGGCGGCGGGAAGTCCGCGTCGGGAAACAGGTGGCGCTCGGCCGCCAGCGCTTCCAGGCGCAGCGACACGCGCGCCAGCGTCACGCGATTGAGCGGTCCGCCCTCGACCGCCTGCGCGGCCAGGATCAGGCGGATGTCGTCGAGCGCCGCGTCGATGCTGGCGCGGCGCGCGCTGGGCGCGGGGGCATGCTGTGCTGAGGTCATGCAAGGCTCCTCGTAGTCGGCTGGCGGTCAGACCGCCAGTTGCAGGGGATCGAAGGTGTAGCGGGTGTAGGGGTCGATGCGGCGCGGCGCGGCGCTGCCGCTGGCGCGCTGCAGAAAGGCGCGGGTACGGTCGCTGCGCGCCGCGCAGAACAGGGTCTCGGGCGGCCCGGATTCCACGATGCGGCCGGCCTCGGTGAAATACACCGTGTCGCTGACCTCTTCGGCGAAGCGCATCTCGTGCGTGACGAGCACGCAGGTCAGGCCGTCGTCGACCAGGTCGCGGATCACGGTCAGCACTTCGCCCACCATTTCAGGATCCAGCGCCGAGGTGACCTCGTCGAACAGGATCAGTTGCGGCGCGAGCGCCAGCGCGCGTGCGATGGCCACGCGCTGCTGCTGCCCGCCGGACAGCTCGCCCGGATAGGCGTCGGCCTTGTGCTCCATGCGCACGCGCGCCAGCAGTTCGCGCGCGCGCCGCACCGCCTGCTGGCGCGGCACGCCGGCCACCTTGACCGGTGCCGCGACCAGGTTCTCCAGCACGCTCATGTGCGGGAACAGGTTGTACTGCTGGAACACGAAGCCCACGCGCTTGCGCAGCGCGATGAACTCGCTCTCGCGCCGCAGCGCGTGCACGTCCACGTCGCCGACCCGGATCTCGCCCTGTTGCGGGCGCAACAGGCCGGTGATGCAGCGCAGGATGGTGGACTTGCCGGAGCCGGACGGGCCGATGATGGACACCGCCTCGCCCTGGCGCACCGTGATGTCGATGCCGTCGAGCACGGCGTTCTCGCCAAAGGCCAGGTGTACGTTCGACAGCCGCACGAGGGCTTCAGATTCGGGCATGGCGCCGCTCCAGGTAACGCGTCAGCCGCGCGATGGGATAGCAGTAGGCAAAGAACAGCGCCAACAGCGTGAGGTAGATGAGGATGGTGAAGTCGGTCCGCGCCACCGTGTTGCTCGCCACCGTGGCCGTGTCGACCAGGTCGTGCACGCCAACCAGCGAGGCCAGCGCGGTGCTCATGGTGATGCTGGCGTACAGGTTCATCCAGGGCGGCAGCATGCGACGCAGGCACTGCGGCAGGATCACCATGCGGAAGATCTGCGTGCGCGCGAACCCGAGCGAATGCGCGGCTTCCCACTGCGCGCTCGGAATCGACTGCACCGCGCCGCGGAAGATCTCCGCCACGTTGGCCGAGGCCGGCAGCCCGAGGCCGATCACGACCTTGATCCAGTCCGGGAACGGCACCACCCAGTGCGCGATGCCGATCTCGAACGGGAACACGTAGGTGGTGAAGTACACCAGCACCAGGATCGGCGCGTTGCGAAAGGCCAGCACGTAGACGCGCGTGAGCCGCCGCAACAGCGGCAGCGGCGACAGCGACAGCGCCCCCACCACCAGGCCGAGCACGGTGCCCAGCGCCATGGCCAGCACACTGATCTGGATGTTCGTGCCCAGGCCGCGCAGCAGCGCCGGCCACCAGAACCACAGGCGTTCGACCGCCACCGGCGCCGTGCCGGCGAGATACCACCAGGCATTGAGGGCGAGCAGCACCAGCAGCAGCTGCACCCAGCCGTCGCGCAGTATCGCGGTCGTGGCGCGCGCGACCGCGGAGCCGGCACGGCGCCCGCGCGGCAGCGTGAGCGTGGTATCACTGGCCATAGCCGGGCATCCTCAGGCGGTCTTCGAGCCAGCGGCCCGCCAGGCTCACCAGCCAGGTCAGCAGGCCGAAGTACAGCAGGATCAGCAGCAGCAGCTCCAGCACGTTGTCGCGCTGCGATCAGATCATGATCGATTCGTAGGTCACGTCGCCCACGGCGATGGCGGAGGCGATCGCGGTCATCTTGACCAGGTCCACCAGGTTGTTGACCAGGGCCGGCAGCGCGAAGCGGCACGCCAGCGGCAGTTGCACGCGCAACAGGATCTCGCCGCGGCTGAACGCCAGCGAGCGCGCCGCCTCCAGCGTGACGCCCGGCACGGCCTCGATGCCGGCGCGCAGCGCCTCGGCATGGAACACGGCCTTGTGCAACGCCACCACCAGCACCACCCACATGAAGGGCGTGACGGGATTGCCGCCTTCCAGCTTCTGCGAGATCAGCATGTTGAGCACCAGGAAGGCGCAATAGAGCTGCACCAGCGTGGGCGTGTTGCGGGTCAGCTCGACGAAGGCCGAGAGCGGGCGCGCCAGCCAGGCCCGCCCGCTGGTGAGGCCGGCGGCGATCAGCACGCCGAACAGCAGGCTCACCGGAATCGACACCAGGCACAGCTGCAGCGTCACCCACAGGCCGCGGCCGAACGCGGCACGTTCGCCCGCGTCCAGCACGAAGGCGTAGTTCAGCCCCAGCGGGCGCAGCCAGGCCACGCCTTGTTCGAGCCAGCCCTGCGTCATGCGGCCTCCTCGGCCACCCGCGTCACGCGAGGCGCGGGCCGCAGCGCCCGCACCGCGCGGCCGATGCGCTCCACCGCCAGCTCGATCTGGGCATCGGAGGTGGCGAACGAGAGCCGCAGATAGGGCGACAGGCCGTAGGCGGCGCCATGCACCACCGCCACGCCCTCGGCGTCGAGCAGCCAGCGCACCACGTCGGCGTCGTCGCGGATCTCCGCGCCGTCCGGGCGGTGGGTGCCGATCAGGCCGGCTACGCCGATCCAGGCGAAGAACGAGCCGGCCGGCGCGTGCACCGTGAGGCCCTGCACCGTCGAGAGGCCCTCCACGATGAGGCGGGCCCGGCGCGCGTAGGCCGAACGGGCCTCCACCACGAACGCGTCGGCCGCGCCTTCGAGCGCCGCCAGCGCCACCGCCTGGCCGACCGAGCTCGGGCCGGACGACACCTGCGACTGGATCGCCTCCAGCGCATCGATCAGGCCGGCCGGACCGGTGCCCCAGCCGATGCGCCAGCCGGTCATGGCATAGGCCTTGGACACCCCATTGACCAGCAGCGTGCGGCCCTGGAAATCGGGCGCCACGCTCAGCCAGTGGGCCGGCGCCTCGCCGAACCAGACCTGCTCGTAAAGCTCGTCCCACAGCACCAGGACGTCGGGATGCTGGCGCAGCACGGCCGCCAGCGCGGCGAGCTCGGCGGCGCTGTAGACCGCGCCGGTGGGATTGGCGGGGGAATTCAGGATCAGCCACCGGGTGCGCGGGCCGATCGCCTGCCGCAGACCGGCCGGCGTGAGCTTGAAGCCGTCTTCGGCGCGGGTCGGCACGATCACCGGCACCCCGCCGTTGATGCGCACGCTGTCCGGAAACGTCGGCCAGTAGGGCGCGGGCACGATCACCTCGTCGCCCGCGTCCAGCGTGGCGTTGAACGCGAGGTAGATGATCTGCTTGCCGCCATTCGAGACCAGCACTTCGCGCGCCTCCACCCGCAGGTCGTGGCGCGCGCCGTAGTCGCGGGCCACCGCCTCGCGCAGGGCCCAGGTGCCGGCGGTGGGCGTGTACTTGGTCTGCCCGGCCGCGATCGCGGCCAGCGCCGCCTGCTTGAGCGCGGGCGGGGTATCGAAGTCGGGCTCGCCGGCCGTCAGCGTCACGATCGAACGGCCCTCGGCGCGCAGCCGCGCGGCCTGCGCGCTCGCGGCCGCGATGGGCGAAACCTCGGCGGCACGGGCGCGGGCGGATAGCAAAGCGGGAAACAGGCTTGCGGTCATGATGCGGGCTCCGGATGAATGGCGGTGCGGCGCGGGGCCGCGGTCAGGGATTGGGCGTTTCGGGCGGGGCGGCGTCGAACTCGCCCTTCTGCGCCTTGTCGCGCGACTGGCGCAGGTAGTCGGCGGGCACGCCCCATTTCTCGGCCTCGCTCACCAGCAGGCCGCTGCGATGCCAGTCGCGGATCACGTTGTCGACGTAGGCGCGCGTGTCGGCCTCGCCGCGGCGCGTCCAGATCACGGTGGGCGACGGGATCAGCTGGTCGGGCGTGGCCAGCGCGAAGGCGGTCCACTCCCCGGCGCTCTTGCCGTGCAGCACTTCATAGAGCGCGGGCTGGATGTGCACCGACGCGTCGCAGGTGCCGCCCTTGAGCGCCAGCAGCGACTCGGGAATGTTGCGCAGCCCCTTGACCACGGCGCCATAGGTTTCCTGCAGCGGCTTGGCATAGTTGCTGCCCTGCGAGACGCAGGCCACCTTGCCGCGCAGGTCTTCCCAGCGCGTGATGCCGCTCTTCTTCGAGACCATCGCCGCGCCGCCCACGAGGTTGTAGGGCGTGGGCGCGTAGCTCAGGATCTCGCTGCGCTCCTGGGTCCACTGGATATTGGCGATCAGCAGGTCGACCTTGCCCGCCTGCAGGAACTGCACGCGCGTCGATGCCGTCACGGGCACCGTCTCGAGCTGCACGCCGAGCCGGCGCGCGATGTCCTGGCCCAGCTCGGCCTGGAAGCCGCCGACCTTGCCGGTCGCCGGGTCGAGCACGCCGAACGGCGGGCTCGCGCCGTCCACGCCCACCACCAGCTTGCCGCGCTGCTTGATCTTCTCCAGCGTGGCATCGGCCCACGCCGTGCCGTGGCCCAGCAGGGCCAGCAAGACGGCCGCACCCGCGGCGCGCCGGATCATGCCTGTTCTGCGGTCCATGGTCAGCTGCCCTTCACGACCTGGTCGTGCAACTGGGGCAGCACCGGATTGGGCGGCGTGATGCCGACCCGCTTCTCGGTCTCGATCAGCCAGCCGGTGCGATGCCAGTCGCGGATCACTTTGTCGACCGCCGCAATGGTGTCGGCCTCGCCCTTGCGGGTCCAGACCACCGAATCGGCCGGCAGGATCTCGCTGGCGATGGGCGCGTGATAGTCGGCCCATTCCGGGTTGCTCCTGAGCAGCGGATGGATGAGCGTCGAGTCGTGCACGGCGGCCACGCACAGGCCGCCCTTGAGCGCGAGCAGCGAGTCCGAGGAGCTCTTGTAGCCCTTGACCTGGGCGCCGTAGTCATTGGCCAGCGGCTTGGCGAAGCTCGAACCCTGCGACACGCATACCGGCTTGCCGCGCAGGTCTTCCCAGGTCTTGATGCCGCTGTTCTTGCGCGTGGCGGCCGCACCCCCCACCCGATAGAAAGGCGTGGGCGCATAGCCCAGGCTCTCCGCGCGCTCGGGATTGAGCTCCATCGATGCGATGAGCAGATCGACCTTGCCCGAGAGCAGGAATTGCACGCGCGTGGCGGTCTGCACCTGTACCAGCTCGACCGGCACGCCCAGGCCCTCGCCCAGCTTGCGCGCCAGCTCGGGGTTCCAGCCCACCAGCTGCTGCGTGGCCGGATCGATCGAGCCGAACACGCCGCCGTTGACGAGCACGCCGATCGTGACCTTGCCCTTTTCGCGAATCTTGTCCTGCGTCGCGTCCGCGTGCGCCAGGCCCATGCAGACCAACAGGCCGAGCGCCGCACCGCTGCGCAATGCGAAGCGGCGCGCGAATCGGGCCAGGCGGCGGGTGGGTTCTTGTTTTGCCATGAGTGCGATACCTCGGGGGAGAAAACGGGAGAGTGCGCACATCGTGCAAGGCGTCCAGCACGGCGACAAAGAAGGCTTTCAACTATGGATATGCGCGGCTCCGGCCGCCGCGCACGGCCCGCCGCCCCCGCCGCCCGCCGCCACCGCGAGCGCCCCGCCCCGGCCGGACGGCCAACCCCCACGCTTCCGACTTTGCATATGCGCTTTGCTTCGTAGCCCTGCGCGCCGGCGCGCTTCTACGATCGCCCTTCGCTCCCCTGTCCTTCGCCCTGGATGCTTATGTCCGCCGACGCCACTCCGACGTGCCCCTCCCGCCTGCTCGCGCTGCCGCGCGCCGCCCTGCGTGGCGTGCTGCACGCGCTGCCCACCGTGGCCGGCGTGATCCTCCTGAGCTTCTTCCTGATGCAGGCCGTGCCCGGCGACGCGGCGGACGTGATCGCGGCCGAATCGGGCTCGGCCACGGCCGAAAGCATGGCGGCCGTGCGCACGCATTTCGGGCTGGACCTGCCCGTGCTGCGCCAGCTCGGCAACTATCTGGGCCACCTGGCACGCCTCGACCTGGGCGTGTCACCGCGCTACAACACGCCGGTGGCCGACCTCATCGGCAGCCGGCTCGGCAACACGGCGCTGCTGATGACCACGGCGCTCGGCACCGCGCTGCTGGCCGGCATCGTGCTGGGCACCCTGATGGCGAGCCACGTCGGCCGCTGGCCCGACCGCCTGCTCTCGCTGGCCGCCCTGCTGCTCTATTCGACGCCGGGATTCTGGCTCGGCCTGATGGCGATCATCGTGCTGTCGGTGCAGCTGGGCTGGCTGCCGCCCGGCGGCGTGAGCACGATCGGCGCGGCCGACACCGGCGCCTGGGCCCACGCGCTGGATGTGGCGCGCCATCTGGTGCTGCCCACGCTTGCGCTGGCGGGCTTCTACGTGGCGATCTTCGCGCGCCTGACGCGGGCGGCCATGCTGGAGGTCAGCCGCCAGGACTTCGTGCGCACGGCACGCGCCAAGGGCGTGGCGCCGCTTGCCGTGACGCTGCGCCACATCCTGCGCAACGCGCTCATGCCGGTGCTGACCGTGGCGGGCCTGAACTTCGGCACGCTGCTCGGCGGCGCGGTCGTGGTCGAGACCGTCTTCAGCTGGCCCGGTCTCGGCCGCCTCGCCTACGAATCGGTGTCCGCGCGCGACTACGTGGTGCTGATGGGCATCCTGATCCTGTCTTCGCTGCTGGTGATCGTGGCCAACCTCCTGGTCGACCTGGCCCAGACCGCCCTGGACCCGCGCGTGCGCGCCCGCTGAACCTTCCCGGACTGCCTGAACATGACGATGCTTGCTTCACCCGCGCTGCCGCGCGCCCATGCCTGGCGCGCCCATGCGCTGGGCCGATATGTGTTGAACCCGGCCGGGCTGACGGGCCTGGCCCTGCTGCTCCTGGTGGCCGCCGCCGCGCTGGCCGCGCCCTGGCTCTATCCCGGCGATCCGCTCGACATGGTGGGCACGCCCCTGTCCTGGCCCGGCCAGGACCCGGCCTTCCCGCTGGGCACCGACACCATGGGCCGCGACGTGGCGGCGGGCCTCGCCCACGGCGCGCGCGTGTCGCTGCTGGTGGGGCTCACGGCGGCCGCGCTGGCGCTCGGCATCGGCGTGACCGTGGGCGCGGCGGCCGGCTATTTCGGCGGCTGGACCGAACGCGTCCTGCTGCGCGTCACGGAGCTGTTCCAGACGGTGCCCGCGTTCCTGCTGGTCATCGTGCTGGTGGCGATCTACCAGCCTTCGGTGCGGGTCATCGCGCTCGCCATCGGGGTGTCGTCGTGGCCGGTGGTGGCGCGCCTGGTGCGCGCCGAGTTCCGTTCGCTCGTGCACGCGGAGTTCGTGCTGGCCGCCCGCAGCCAGGGCTATGGCCACCTGCGCATCATCCTGGCCGAAATCCTGCCCAACGCGCTGCCGCCCATCATCGTGACCACTTCGGTGCTGGTGGCCAACGCCATCCTGATGGAGTCGGCGCTGTCCTTCATGAGCCTGGGCGACCCGAACGTGGTGTCGTGGGGCAGCATGATCGGCGATGCGCGCGAGATGCTGCGCACCGCCTGGTACCTGGCGGCGCTGCCCGGCCTGTCGATCGTGGCCACCGTGCTGGCCCTCAACCTGATCGGCGACGCGGCCAACGACGCCTTCAATCCCCGCCTCGCGCGCTGAGCCCGGAGACCGCTCGATGACACTCGCCCCCGCCCTGCTGGAAGTGCGCGATCTGCAGGTACGCTTCGCCACGCCCGGCGGCCATCATCACGCCGTGCGCGGCCTCGACCTGACGCTGGCCGCCGGCCGCAGCCTGGCGCTGGTCGGCGAGTCCGGCTGCGGCAAGTCCACCACCGCGCTGGCGCTGCTGCGCCTGCTCGCGCCCGGCGCCGCCGTGTCGGGCTCGGTGCGCCTGGATGGCCGCGAACTCGGCACGCTCGACGAGGCCGCCTTCCGGCGCCTGCGCGGCGGCGAGATCGCGATGATCTTCCAGGAGCCGATGACCTCGCTCAACCCGGTGCACACCGTCGGGCAGCAGATTGCCGAGGCGATACGCTGCCACGAAGACCTGCCGGCCGCCGCGCTGCAGGCGCGCGTGCTCGAACTGCTGGAGCGGGTGCGCATCCCGCGCGCGGCGCAGCGCCAGCACGACTATCCGCATCAACTCTCCGGCGGCCAGCGCCAGCGCGTGATGATCGCCATGGCGATCGCCTGCCGGCCGCGCCTGCTGGTGGCCGACGAGCCCACCACCGCGCTCGACGTGACGGTGCAGGCCGCCATCCTGGGTCTGCTCGACGAGCTGCGCCAGGAGCTCGACATGGGCCTGCTGCTGATCACGCACGACCTCGGCGTGGTGCGCGAGCGCGCCGACGAGGTCATCGTGATGCACGACGGACGCGCGGTGGAGTCGGCGCCGGTGGCGCAACTCTACGCGCGGCCCGCCCATCCCTATACGCAGGGCTTGCTGGCCGCGTCGCTGCATACCCGCCCGGAACTGCGCGCGCGCGACGCGCGGCTGCCGGAGATCCGCGTGCGGCGCGGGCCCGACGGCGCGGCGCAGGACTATGCGGTGGTGACGCCCGCGGCCGCGACCGCGACCGCCGTCCCCCGGGCTGCCGCCGCGGAGGGTCCGCTGCTCAGCGTGCGCGGGCTGCAAACCCGCTATGCGCACCGCGGCAACGCGGTGATGGCGGTGGACGGCGTGGACCTGGACCTGTGGCCGGGCGAGACGCTGGGCCTGGTGGGCGAGTCCGGTTGCGGCAAGTCCACGCTGTCGCGCACGCTGCTGCGGCTGACGCCCGCGCACGCAGGCACGGCCCTGATCGAAGGCACGGATCTGCTGCGCCTGAACGAACGCCAGCTCAAGCCCTGGCGGCGCCAGGTGCAGATGGTGTTCCAGGATCCCTATGCCTCGCTCAACCCGCGCCACTCGGTGGGCGGCATTCTGGGCGGGGTGCTGCAGGCGCACGGCGTGGGCGACCGCCACGAACGCGCCGCCCGCGTCGAACAGATCCTGCGCCAGGTGGGCCTGCCGGCCGACGCGGCGCGCCGCTATCCCAATCAGTTCTCGGGCGGGCAGCGCCAGCGCATCGGCATCGCGCGCGCGTTGATCGCGCGGCCGCGCCTGCTGGTGCTCGACGAGCCGGTGTCGGCGCTCGACGTGTCGGTACAGGCGCAGATCCTCAATCTGCTGTCCGACCTGAAGGCCGAGCTCGGGCTGTCGTACCTCTTCATCTCGCACGACCTGTCGGTGGTGCGCTACTTCTGCGACCGCGTGCTGGTGATGCAGGCCGGCCGCATCGTGGACCAGGGCACGCCGGACGCCCTCTGGCAGCGGCCCGGCCACGCCTACACGCGCGAGCTGCTGTCGGCCATGCCGGGCACCCAGGCCGTGGCTGGCCACGCGCCGGCGCCGCAGCGCCTGCGCGCCTGAGGCCGGGCGTGTCGGGGCGCCGGTGGCGCGGCGAGGGGCCGTTGGCAGCACGCTGATCGGACGCCCGTCGGACGGGGCCCTTGCGAGGCGCCGCCGAGGCTCAGGCCCCGTCGAACGCCGGGTGGTAGAACACCTCGCCGCGCGCGTGGGCGTCGCGCAGGCGCCGCACCTGGAAGAACTCGGGCGGCACGCCGGCCAGCACCAGATCCGGGTCGGGCGCAAAGCCGAAGCGCCCATAGAACGCCGGGTCGCCCAGCACCACGCAACCGCCGACCTGCGCGGCCCGGGCCCCTTCGAGGCCCGCCAGCATGAGCGCGCCGCCGATGCCCAGGCCCTGGTGCGCCGGGTTCACCGCGATCGGGCCCAGCCCCCACCACCCTTCGCTGCCGTCCGCGATGCGCACGGGCGAGAACGCCACGTGCCCCACCACCTGCCCATCGAGCCGGGCCACCAGCGACTGCGCCAGCGCGCCCGCCGCGCGCAGCTTGCGCACCACCTCGTGCTCGGTGTAGCTGCTGTAGGGGCTGGCGGCGAAGGCGGCCAGGATCACCGTATCGATGGCGGCGTCGTCTTGCGGCTGTTACGGGCGGATGTCGAGGTTCATGGCGTAAGGGCTCGGTGCGGGGTTGCGGGCAGGCGGCGCGAGGCGCGTCTGCGTCCAGCATAACCACGCCGGCGCGCCGCGTGCGGTGCCCGCCCGCCCGCGGCTTGCGCCGGATCAAGCCGGGCCGCTCACTGGAAGGTGTGCGACACGGAGGCGCCCTGGCCGTTGCGGATCTGCACCGTCTGCGTGGCGGGCGGCAGGTTGCCGTTGCGCACCGTGATCACGTAGCGGCCCGGCCGCAGGCACAGCGACCGCAGCGGCGGGCTCACGCCCCGCGCGGTGCCGTCGACCAGCACCTCGCCCCAGGGCTGGATGTTGAGCCGCAGCGGCGCCGTGCAATTGCCGCCCGCCAGCGCGTCGGGTGCGGCCGGCGCCGGCGTGTCGGCCGGCGTGGCGGCGAGCGTCCCGTCCGCCGGCTGCGGCGCGGCGCTGGCGGGGCTGGTCGTCGAGGGACTGGTCGTCGAGGGGCCGGCGGACGCCGGGTCGGCGCCGCCTGGCGCGGCCGTGCCTGCGGCGGGCGGCTGGGTCGGCGGCGCGTCCGGGGCCGGCGTGCCGGACACCGCTGCCCCACCGGCTGCGGGAGGGGTGGCAGGCGATCCTGCGGCAGGCGATCCTGCGACCGGGTCGGGCGGTGGCGCCCCGGCCGCGTTCGAGGGCGTGGCCGCGCCCGCTGCGGGCGGGGTCGCGGCGCTCGGATTGCCCGCGGCGGGATCGGTGGCGGCGCCCGGCGTCGCGCCGTTGCCCGCGCCGGCCGGCGTCGTCGGATCCGGGGAGGCCTGCGGACGCGCGTCCGGACGCGGCGCCGCGCCGGGCGAGGCGTCGCCGCCGGCCGTCGGCGCGCGGCTCGGCACGTTGTTGGCCGCGCTGAGCGGCGGCGGTTCGGGCGGCATCGCGTCGCGCTCGCCGCTGTCGCCGCCCGTCCGGGCCACGCGATCGGGCAGCAGCGCCGTGTCGCCGCCGCGCAGCCACAGCACCACGCCAAAGGCGAGCGCCGCGCCGACCATGGCCATCATCAGCCACGGCGCATGCGTGCGACGCGACCGCGCGGCCGGGGCGGCGGGTGGGCGATCGGCGGCTGGGGCGGCGGTTGCGGCGGCTGCCAGCGCCGCGCCGGATTCGGCCTCGGCGGATGCCGTTGCGCGCGCAACCGGTTCCACTGCGTCCGCTGTCTTGCGCACCGGCGCCGGTTCTTCCGCCATTTCAGAGTCGTGCGTGTGCGCCGGGCGCACCAGCTCCTGCGGACGCGGCGGCGCCGCCACCGGCGTGGCGGCCGGCGCCGCGGCGGGCGGCATGGCTGCCGAAGCCACGCCTGCCGGCGCCGTCCCGGCCGGCGCCGCCGCGACGGCCGCTCCGCCTGCCGCCGCGGCCACCGCGGCGGTTGCAGCCGCAACCGGCGCCGACGCGGCCGTGATGCCCCAGCCGGCCAGCGCCTGCGGGTCGCGCGCCTGCGGCGGCAGGGCCAGGTTGCGGTCGAGCGCCGCGAGGAACGCCGGCTCGTAGCCCTTCACGCGGCCCGCGAGCGGCGACCAGGTGTCGTTGACGCAGCGGCTCGGCACCGCGGGCGGCGCCTCGCCGCTCACCATCAGCGCGGCCACGGCGGCCAGCGCGTAGGCGTCGGTCCAGGGTCCCGGCCGCAGCTCGGGATCGTCGCTGAACTGCTCCAGCGCCTGGAACGGCGTGGCCGCATCGGGCCTCATCGGCTCGGCGGCCGCGCTCGCGGGCGCGAGCAGATGCGCGCCGCCTTGCGCGTCCAGTCCGATGCTGTTGGGCGCGACCGCGCCATGCGCGCGGCCCTCGGCGTGCAGCGGTGCGAGCAAGGCCCGCAGCTCGTCCAGCACGCGCGCAATGCGGGCCTGCGGCACGCCGCCGCGCAGCACCGCGGGCAAGGTATCGAGTCGAAGCAGGCCGGCCTGCGGTTGGGTCGACATACGTATCTCCTGTCAGGCGCGCCAGCCGGCGCCCATGGGCCAGAACAGTTTTCCGAACAGCGTGGCGTTGAGCGCCCCTCCGTGCACATAGGTGTGATGGGCCGCGCCATCGGCCTGGTTGGTCCACCAGTAACTGGTGTGCGAATCGGGGTTGAAGCACGCGGGCAGCTCGGCCCAGCCCGTGCCCGTCGGCGCGCTCGGCGCGGCGGGCGTGCCGAGCCCGGCGTTGAGGATGTCCATGATGTCGTTGCCCGGCGTCGCGCTCGGCCCGGGCCGCGGCAGGCTCAGGTTCAGCAGCAGCTGGTCGAGCTGCTCGGGCGCGCGGCCATGGCGCACCGCGCCCATCACCCCCGCGCCCGCCTGCCGGTAAAAGGCGCCCGCGGCGTCCAGCAGGGCCGGCGTGTACTCGGCCGGATCCAGGTAGGAGATCACGCACAGCGGATAGCTGCGCCCCACCCGGTCGCGGCTCGGGCCGATGCAGCCCAGCTGCACCAGCCCGGTCCCGAGCCCGGCCGGGATCGCGAAATTCCAGATCGGCGCGCCGGCATAGGCCCGCTGCGCCTGGTCTTCGAGCACGCTGGCGCGCAGCGACGCCAGGCCGTGCTGCAGCCATTTGTCCCACCATGCGATCAGCTCGCGCGGCAGGCGCCGGTGCACGAAATCGCCCGCGGCCGGCAGCTTGCCGTACCAACCCAGCGCGCCCGCGCCCGCCATCACGACCGCCCGGGACATGCGAACCCCCGCATTTCTGCCAGATTGAACGGACTCTTCACGCTGCTCGCCGTGATCTCCAGCACCACCTTGCGGCCCTGGATGTCGAAGGTGGCCAGCACCGTCTCCGGTGCGCTGCCGCGTGCCAGCTTGGCGCGGTCGAGCAACCGGTTGAGCGCCCAGGGGCCGTTGGCGGCCATGCCGGCCGCGCCGGTCTGCGGCTGCAGCTCGATGCGGACCTGGTTGGAGCCGCGCGGGCCCGGCCACTGCACCTGCGTGGCGACCTGCGGGCCATGCGCATAGCGCACCAGCTGGCCGTCCACGTCCATCAGGAACTGCGTGATGCTGCTGTCCATCTCCACCGGGCGGATCGACACGCGATACTGCGGCGTGACGCTGCCGGCCGAGAAGTAGACGTCGCGGATCACCGCCGCGCGCTGGAACATGTCCAGCACCGGCGAATGCTTGCCCGGGCTGCCGTCGATGCCTGGCTTGAAGCGCCAGCGCTGGCCCGACACGTCGATCTGCGTCGCCAGCCGCTTCTGGAAGTAGTCGTCCATCATGCCGGTATTGGGCGAGAACAGCCGCGCCAGGTCGTTGGGCGCCACGTCGCGGGTGGCGCCGGCCGAAAACGGATAGCGCCCCGCGATCGACTGGCGGCAGAACACACCGATCGTGGCCGCCACCTCGTCATTGAGCTGGTCCTGCACCACCCCCGACACCTCGCCCGACGCATTCACCGACAGGCCGTTGAGCAGGTCGCGCACCGGCTCGGGCATGCGGCCCGCCTCGGCGCGCAGCTTGGTCACCACGTCCGAACTCGGCGCCGGATTGGCGCTGCGCAGCGCGGCATCCGAGGCGGTGAGATAGGTATAGAGCTCGTTGATGAGCCCCGAGGTGGCGATGATCGGGCTCTGGCCGTTGCCATCGGCACTGGCCAGCCGGCGATACGGCTCGAAGTGCTGGTCGACGATGGTCTCGAGCTTGTCCTGCGACGCGTCCGTGCGCACGCCGTTGGTCGGACCCACCGGGCCGAACAGCTGCTCCAGCGTGTCGCGCGTGCTGCTCACCCGGCTCTTGGCCTCGTCCACCAGCGAGCGCGCGCCGCCATCGGCTTCGCGCAGCAGCGTGGTCTCGCGCGCCACGCCCTGCACCAGCTTCACCAGCGGCGAATCCGGCGCCGACAGCGTGCGCGAGGTCTGGATGCTCTGCAGCAGCGAGGTGCTGGGCGCGAGCTTCACATCCGCCAGATAGTCGTCCCAGTGCTTCACATAGTCATTCATGTAGAGCCTGCGGATGTCGCTCACCAGCGTGTCGGCGCCGAGCCGTTCCTGCACGCTGCCCGGCTTGATGCCGAGCACCCAGGCGTCATCGCTGCGCAGCCGCTGCGCCACCTGGCCCACGCGCGGATTGAACACCTTCCAGTAGCCCTCGTAGCTGTACAGCGCGGGGATGCCCTGGCTGAGCGGCTTGCCGCTCTTGCGCACGAACACCGACCCGGCCTGCCCGCCCGCCAGCGTCAGCACCGTGGTCTCCGGCGCGGCGTCGTGTCCGATCAGCAGGCGCCGCACCCGGCTGTACGAGCGCTGCGCCAGCGTGTAGCCGGCCAGCCGTTCGCGCGCCTTCGCCACCAGCGCCTCGTCCTTCGGGAACGGCGAGACGATGACCTTGTTCTGCACCAGGTTGCGCAGGTGCAGCGACATCAGGTCGTACTGCCGCCGGGTATAGCCTTCGGGCAGCGTTTTCTGCATGTCCGACAGCAGCCAGGCGTGCATGAAGTCCGCGTCGTAGTGATCCGTCTCGTACAGCATCAGATAGGCGCGCAGGGCCTCGTAGCCGTACTCCAGATCGTCGGGCGCGGCGCCGCGCAGCGCGGTCTCGATGCGGCGCGCCACCTGCGGCAGCAGCACCTGGTCGAGCGTGTTGCGATACACGCCCTGCGCCGCCGCCTGCATCTTCTGCCCTTGATACAGGCCGAAGCGGTAGCTCCAGGGCGGCGAATCGAGGTCGAAGTCGGCGCCCTGCGGCAGATACCAGAGCGCATCCAGGAACGGCATCAGGCCCAGCACGTCGCCCGCCTCGGTGATCTTCAGGTCCTGGCCGAGCTTGTCGGCCACCGGCACCCGGCGCTCGATCTCCGCCAGATAGCGGGTGTTGTTGCCGTAGCTCACGAACCAGCCCACCAGCAGCGCCAGCAGCACCGCGGTGATGGCCGCATAGCCGGCCCAGTGCACACGGCGGTAGCGCCGCTCCCAGCGCAGGTTGCGTCCGGCCAGGCCCGCCTCCTTGAAGATCACCTCCTGCAGCAGGTTCTTCAGGAAGAAGCTGCGCGCCTCGCCATGGTTGGCGCTGCTGTCGAGCGTGCCGTCCAGGCGCAGGTAGCGCCGCAGCCGGCCCGTGACCTGGTCGAAGGTCTCCTCGCCCGAGGCCTGCGTGCCGCTGGTGAAGTACACGCCGCGCGGCACCAGCCGGGCCTCGTAGCGGGTGGAGGAGAACACGTCGCTGATGAATTGCCCCAGCACGCCCTGCAGGCTGGCGAACTGCTGCGGCAGCATGTAGGCGAGCGCGCGCCCGCCCTCGTCCTGTTGCGCCGCCAGCACCTCCGGCAGCGCGTCGTCCAGGCGGCGCTGCAACAGCCGGTACTCGGCATGGAAGGCCTCGTACAGATCGAAGTCGGCCTCCTGCGAGCGCGCATAGGGCAGCGTGAAGCCCCAGACCTGCTCCAGGTCTTCGCGCCCGAAGGCCTCGAAGTAGGCCTCGAAGCCGCTCAGCAGGTCGGTCTTGGTGACCAGCACGTAGACCGGAAACTGGATGCCCAGTTGCTCGCGCAACTCCTGCAGGCGGCGCCGCAGCACGGCGGCCTGCTGCACCCGCTCGGTGTCCGAGGCCGACAGCAGGTCGGCCACGCTGATCGTCAGGATCGCGCCGTTGATCGGCTGGCGCCCGCGAAAGCGCTGCAGCAGGACGAGAAAGCCCTTCCATTCGGTCTCGTCGCCGATCGGATCGCTCTCGTGCGTGGTGTAGCGACCGGCGGTATCGAGCAGCACCGCGTCGTCGGTGAACCACCAGTCGCAGTTGCGCGTGCCGCCCACGCCGCGCAGCCCTTCCTTGCCGAAGCGGTCGGCCAGCGGGAAGTTCAGGCCCGAGTTGACCAGCGCCGTGGTCTTGCCCGAACCGGGCGCCCCGACGAACACGTACCAGGGCAGCTGGTAGAGATACTGGCGCGAGAAGCGCGCCATGAGCCCGGGCTTGTCGCCGTGCTCGAAGCGCGTGCGGCGCAGCAGCTCCACGGCCTCGTCGAAGCGCGTCTCGAGCTCCTTGACCTCCGGGTTGACCGGATCCTCGGGCTTGGCACGCGCCTCGCCCGCGGGCCGGCGCAGCTGCCCCAGCAGTTGCGCGTTCAACCGTCCCTGGCACCACTTGCGCCACAGGATGCGCAGCAGCCAGATGCCGAACAGCACGCCGATCAGGATCAGGCGCGACGGGGCCGGCTCGAGCGGCCGCAGCGCGCCGATCGCGAGCAACGGGCCCGCCACCCAGATCAGCAGCGACAGCGCCACCAGGCCCAGGAAGTTCCACAACCCCCGGCTCATCAAAAATCCAAAAAACCGGTGAATCATCGCGCGGCTCCTTCGACGGTCTGCGCGCGCGGCAGCGGCGGCACCAGCAAGGTGATCTCGACGCGCCGGTTGCGGGCGCGATTGGCGGCACTGTCGTTGGGCGCCACCGGATCGGCCTCGCCGCGGCCCTCGGCGCGCACGCGGCGCGGATTGTCGAGGCGGTCTTCGAGGATGTCCTTCACGGCATCGGCACGCGCCTGCGACAGGTGCCAGTTCGACGGAAAGCGGGCGCTGCGGATCGGCACGTTGTCGGAATAGCCGCTCACCAGGATGCTGCCCTCCGTCTCGCGCAGCGCGTCGGCCACGCGCGCCAGCACCGGCATGTAGCGCTCGCGCACCGTGGCGGCGCCCGAGTCGAACAGGCCGTCGCCGCGCAGCACCACCACGCTGCGGTCGGCCTCGTCGCGCACCGTGACGAGGTCTTCTCGGATCTCGGGCGCGAGGAACTCGGCCAGCCGGGGCGCGGCCGCCGGCTTGGGCTGGACCTGGGCGCGCGCCAGCTCCAGGCGCGGCGTGCGCACGCCGCTCACCGAGGCGAACACCGTGTCGGAGACCGTGCCGAGGCGCCAGGAAAACAGAAAGTAGATCGCCAGCGCGATCACGCCGGCCAGCGCCGCATAGGCCCACAACGGCACCGGCAGGCGCCGCGTGGCCACCTGCGCGGGCGCGTCGCGCCAGTGCGGCGACAGCTCGCGCGCGTATTCGCCGCGCGCCCCGCGCAGGATGCGCAGCAGCCGCTGGCGCAGCGTCTCGAGCTGCGAGCGGCCATTGTCGAGCACGCGATAGCGGCCCTCGAAACCCAGCAGCAGGCAGTAGTACAGCAGCTCGAGCAGGTCCAGGTGCTGGCTCGGATTCTGCGACAGCTTGGCCAGCAGCTGGAAGAACTTCTCGCCGCCCCAGGTCTCGTTGTGGAAGGTCACCAGCAGGCTGTGCGCCGACCATACCCCGCCGCCGCCCCACGGCGTCAGCGCCGCGGCCTCGTCGAGCGCGGTGCACAGGCAATAGCGCGCGCCCAGGATGGTTTCATTGGGGATGCCAGCCTGTTGCGCGCGCAACTCGAACTGCCGCACCTCGTCGACCAGTTGCTCGCGCAACATGGCGGGCGACGGGTGCGACACGGTGTTGCGGATCTGCGGCACCAGATCGAGCAGCGGATTGGCGGCCGCCACCAGCGGATTGCTGCCGCTGATCACATACTCGTCGCCGCGCGACGCCTGCGCGTCGTCGGGACCCGCGCCCGGAAACAGGGGCGCGTTGAGAATGGCTTCTGAAGTCATGATGTTATGGATTCTCCGGCGGCACACGCCGCCCGTTCACAGTCGCTCAGTCACGCAGGGCCCAGAACTCCATCGACAGGCCCGGGAACTCGCCCGCCAGATGCAGCGCCATCGCGCCGCTGCGTTCGAGCTGCTTCCAGAAGTCGCCGCCCTTGTCGAGCTCGAAGTACACGTGGCCGGCGTTGTAGGGAATCTGGCGCGGCGCCACCGGCAGCGCCCGCACCGTCACGCCGGGCAGCTGCAGGTGCACCAGGTCGCGGATGCGGTCCACCGGCCCGATCTTGACCTGGGCCGGAAAGCGGGTGGACAGCGTCTGCGAGGGCATCTCCGCGTGCACCGCCAGCACGAACGCGGCGCTGCGCAGCAGCTCGGCATCCGGAATCTGCGCCACGCGCACGCCCTGGCCGCGGTCGTGCAGCGGGATCGGAATGGCGTGCTGCTCCAGCACCACGGACAGCGAGCGCCGCAGCTCCTGCATCAGCGGCTCGAAGCTCTCGCGCAGGTCGTCGTGGCGGTACTCCGGCAGCACGCGCGGACGGCGTTCCGCCGTGGTGTAGGTCGACAGGTCGCAGGCCAGCATGAGCCAGTCGTGGAACAGGCGTTCCGGATGCTGCGCCGGCGTCTGGCGCGCGTGCCAGAGCGCGCCGGTGTAGCGGTTCACGGTTTCGAGCAACAGGAAGTCCGCCACCTCCGACACGCCGCCGCGGCCCGGCTCGGCCAGGCGCTGGTGCATCGATTCGGCGCGCGCGGTGAGCAGGCCGTAGAGCTCGTCGACATAGCCCGCCAGCACCTCGTGGCGCCCGCTCGCAAGCCACGGTGCGATGTAGTGCGCGTCCAGCACCACGCGGTGATCCGCGCGCCGCTCCAGCACCCGCGCCACCGGCAGCGCGACCCAGTCGTCGCCCAGCTCGCTCTCGGGCATCAGGCGCAGCCGCGGCCGGCCCAGCTGCATGAGCGCGGGCTCCAGCCCCACCGCGCCGCTGTCGGCCACCTCTTCTTCGTGCACCAGCCAGCGCGCCAGGGTCTTGTCGCTGTCTTCATAGACCACGTCGGCCGAGCCCGCGCGCAGGCGCGGCAACGCCAGCACGATGCGCGCGTCGCGCAGCCCCGCCGGCACCTCCAGCGCCGGCGGCGCGTCGTCCACATGCCGGAACACGAAGGGCGTGCCGTCGGGCAGCACCCCCTGCGCCTGGCGCAGCACGAGCTTGCCGATGGCGAGCGCGTCGTCATCGATCTCGAGCTCGTGAAAGCCCCAGCCGTATGACTGCGGCGCGCGCAGCCTGCCGGTCTGGTCCAGATACCGTTCGAATTGCTGGAAATGCTGCGGCCGCAGGAACATGCCCTCGGACCACACGACTTTGTCATACGCTGCCATCGATCGCACTCGCAAGAGCGCCGGGAGGTCGTCAGAAGATCGACCACCACGAGCGCGGTTTCTGAATGACTTCCATGCCCTCGCGGCCCACCGTGATCGGCACGGGCTCCTCGCTCGGGGAAAACTGCCAGACCTTGTAGATGTTGGTGTTCTGCGGTTCGGGCAGATTGACCGTGCGGCGCCAGCCGCTCTCGTCGAGGTCGCGGTAGGCCGCCACCACGCCGATCACGCGCGCCTGCACGTTGCCGGGACGGCGCACCACGCGGCTCTCGCCGGGCTTGAGGATCACCGTCTCGGTGTCGAGCAGTTCGACGCCCAGCGCGGCCTGCGCGTTGCCCAGCAGCGTGAAGTAATCCTTGGCCTCGAACTGGTTCGAGGAACGCAACTCGAAGATGGTGACCTGGATAGGCGAGGCGCGGCCGCGCGCGTCGGGGTTCACATCCTTGGCCGCGGTGAGCTCCACCGCGTACGGCACCGCCACCTGTTTGGCCGTGGATGAACACCCTGCCACGGCCGCGACCAGGCCCAGCAGGATCACCGCGCGTCCGAAGGCCCGCCACCGGGCCCAGACGGGATAGGTCATACGTCCCCCCTCTTCTGTCGGTTCTTACGCAAAGCGCGTATTTTCAGTTGAGAAAAATGACTGGCAAGTGAAGTCTTCAAGGCGTTACCGGACTTACTTTCCACATACATTCGCAACGCAATCGAAGCAATCTCGAAACCTTCCGTCGTAATTTCAGCGGCCGCGCTCGATATCATGCTGCGGCATTCGCCGTGCCCCCGTCGTATCTCCTTCGGAAGGACCCGAACCGCACCATGACCACGATCAAGACCCTGCGCAGTACCACCGCGGCCGTCGCGCTGCTGATTCTCGCGGGCTGCGCCGTCACCCCGTCCGCCAGCCAACGCGCGCCCAGCGCCGAAGAGACGGCCGAGCTCGGCCGCGTCAAGGACGACTACGGCGCCGGCCGCTACGGCGAGGTCATCCGCCGTGTCGCGCGCTCCGACGTGCTCGCGAGCGCGCCCGATGCGACGCGCATCGAGGCCCTCAAGCTGCAATCGTTCAGCTATTGCATGAGCAACTACGCGCAACTGTGCCGCGACGGTTTCTCGCGCATCCTGCAGCTCGATCCGAACTTCACGCTCGCGCCCAGCGAAGCCGGCCATCCGCAATGGGGTCCGGTGTTCGAGCAGGCCCGCGCCGCCCGCTGATTGCAGGCCCGACGGCCCTTGCGGCCACCAGGAGACCGTATGAAACTCACCGCCCTGCAGCACCAGACCGACCGGCGTTTCGTGCCGTTTGCCGCCGACTTCGACGGCGACGGCGGCACCATAGGCAGCGCGCCTGGCAATGTCCTGACGCTGCCGGCCGCACCCGGCGAGATCTGCCGCCTGCAGGCCGCGCTGCGCATCGACGGCCACGACCGCTGCTCCCTGCTGAACCTGAGCGGCATGGCGCCGGTGCGCATCAACGGCGTCGCCGTGGCGCCCTGGCAGCGCGCCACCGTCCGCGCGGGCGACACGCTGGAGATCGGCCCCTACGCGCTGGCGCTGGGCGAGCCGCCGCAGGACAGCGCCGCCGAGCCCGATCCGCTGTTCGCCGGCCTGGACGCCGTGCCCGGCGCCGCCGCCGTGCCGTTCGCCGCCATCTCGCTCGATCTGCCGGCCCTGCACGACCCGCTGCCCGGCGCCGACGCGAGCGACGCACCGCCGTCCCTGGCAGGAACGGTTGCGGGCGAAACCGTCGCGCCCGCAACCGTGGCCGCCACGCCGGTGCCCACCGACGCCGCACACGACGATGCCGGCGCCATGCCGGACCCGCTCGCCGCGGCCGAGGCGCCCGCCGCACCGGCCGGCGACGTGTTCGCCGATCTGTTCGGTCCCGGCACGCTGCCGGTCGGCGCCGCGCCCGACGTCGATGCCCATCCCTTCGCGCTGCGCTCCGACATGGAACGCAACCCCGCCGATCCGCTCGCGCATCTGCAGGCCGCCGGCCTGCATGCGGGCGAGCCCGGCGATCCGCTGGCCGCCTTCGACAGCCCCGACAGCCCGCACCTGCGTCACGTCATGAGCGACGCCACCCCGGGCGTGCTGAGCGAAAGCGAGGCCGAGCGCGAGGGCTCGCCGATCCGCGACGCGCTCGACGAGGGCCGCGCACGCGGCGACGACGGCGCCCAGGCGCAGCGCCAGGGCGCGCGCGACTACGGCGGCGCCCACGTGCGCATGCCCACGCCGCGCCGCTGAGGCGCCCGCCTCCGGCCCGCGCGCGCGGGCCGGTAGCCGCGCCAGCCGCAGCGCGCGCGGCCGCGCCGGCGCAGCACGGCGGCGCAAGACCGCTGTCACGACGCGCGGCGTATCATGGCGGCCATGAGCGCCTCCCACACCGACACCAGCAAGTTCCTCAGCTACGTCCTGCGCCATGCGCCGCAGGAGATCGGCATCGTCCTCGACAGCGAAGGCTGGACCGATATCGACACGCTGCTCGCCCGGGCGGCCGTACACGGCCGCGCGATCGACCGCGCCCTGCTCGACGCGGTCGTGCGCACGAGCGACAAGAAGCGCTTCAGCATCTCCGACGACGGCCGCCGCATCCGGGCGGCACAGGGCCACACCAGCGCCGCCGTCGCGCTCGCGCACCCGGTGCGCGCGGCGCCCGCCACGCTGTACCACGGCACCGCCACGCGCTTTCTCGACGCCATCCTGCGCGAGGGCCTCAAGCCCGGCGAGCGCCATCACGTGCACCTGTCGGCCGACCCGGCCACCGCCATCGCGGTGGGCCGGCGCTACGGCACGCCGGTGCTGCTGCAGATCGATGCGCAGGCCATGCAGGCGCGCGGCCATGCCTTCCAGCAGGCCGACAACGGCGTGTGGCTGGCGGCGGCGGTGCCTCCCGGATTCCTCAGCGTATGCGTGCGCGACGAACAAGCCTGAGCTCCTCCCTCAGTCGTCCGCGTGTTCCGACAGGTCGGCCTTGTAGCGCAGCGACTCCTCCCGCGCGGCCGCCATCCAGGCGTCGAAATCGGGATAGCTGAGGTTGTCCCAGGGGGTCTGCTTGGGCCGGCCGTAATCGAAGATGCGCACCACCGCGGGCTCGCGGCCGTCGAAGCAGGCCACCACCGGGTAACCGTCGTTGTAGAAGCCGCTCGGATCGTCGATCTCGGCGAACGGCACCAGCGGGCGGCCCGGAAACTTCAGCAGCAGCGCGCCATAGGTGCTGAGGGTGCGCGCCATGTCGCGCGCCAGGAACTGCCAGGGCGCCAGGTCCGGCCACGCGCCGGACTGCACCAGCGCGAGATAGGCCTGCGGCCACACAAAGCCTTCGGGCAGGATCGGGGTCTGGTAGAGAAAGGGCTTCATTTTCGTCCTGTGATGCGTGGGGTTTCGTAGGAGCCGTAGGGGTTCGCCTTGCCGAAGCCGCCCGACTGGTTGCCGATGCGGCCGGAGATGGCCTCGCCCCAGGTGTCGTATTGCTGCCAGTTGCGCTCGGTCTGCATGACGCGCGTGAGCGGCTCGTTGTAGTCGCGCATGGTGGCCTGCACGTCGATGCCGGCCTCGCGCGCGGCGGTGATGCGGGTGTTGTCCATGCTGGTGAGCTTGCCGTCGGGCATGCGCACCACGTCGACCGGCTCGCCCTGCCAGCCCTTGGTGCGCATGCTGTCGACCAGGTCGTCGTAGGTGTAGCGCTCGCCGGTGAGGCGATCGACCCGGTTGTTCGACACCGTGTTCTGCGACAGCCGCACCTCGTTGGGGTCGAGCGCGGCGCGGTTGGGCGGCAAGCCGCCGCCGCGCTGCCCGCTGCCCTCGCCCAGTTCCTCGGCCTGGGCCGCGCGGCGCTTGCCGCCGGCCTGGCGCGCCAGCCGGCCCGCGCCGCGCGTGAGCAGCGCGATCACCACGCCGGCGCCCAGCGCCGCCGCGCCCGCGGCCAGCGCCTGTGCCGCCTTGTCCAGGTCCGCGTGGGTCTTGGCGCCGACCGTGCCGGTGATGAAGTCGATCAGGTGCCCGACCGCGTCGAAGATGGCCCAGCCGGCCAGCGCGAAGCCGACGGCGATCAGGATCACGTCCATCACCTGGCCCACGCCCACCGCGTGCGAGCCGGCCCACACCACCAGCGCCGCGACCACCGCCGCGATCGCCTCGGGCGACACCAGCTTGGCGAATTCCTCGCGCAGCGCCGGCGCCATGAAGTCGAGCGCGCGGCGCAGCACGTAGGCGAAGCGCGCCTGCAGCGGCCACTGCGACACCGGCCCGGGCGGCGCCTCCAGCATGGCGGCCGGCACGTCGGGCACCTGGTTGCCGCCGTCCGAGACGGCGTCCGGCACCAGCATCGCGGCCACGGCGCCCACCTGCGCCATGCCCGCCACGTGGTCCACCACCTGTTCGGGCGACTGCTGCCAGTTGGTCGAACCGGTGCACATGATGCGCCGGTACATGGTCAGCAGCTGGTTGCGGTTCGTGTCGTCGCGCACGAACGGATAGAGCGCCGCACGGAACGCGCTGGCGTCGGTGATGAGCAAGGTGGGCGAGACGCGCGCGAACGCGTGCCACGGCCCCACCAGCAGCACCTCGCCGGGCCGCTTGAGCGCGGCCACGTCGCCCGACTGGGCCATTGCCCGCATGTTCACGCGCACCTCCTGGTCGATGTCATCCGGCGTCTCCCGCGCTCAGGCAAAATCGAACACGAACTCGCCCGCCTCGGCGTCCACCGCCACGCGCGAGAGCGCGCGGCCGCCGGCCTGGGCCTCGAGCAGCGCGCGGCTGATGGGCGGCAGCACGGCATTGGTCAGGATGGCGTCCACCAGCCGCCCGCCCGACTCGACCTCGGTGCAGCGCGCCACCACCTGCGCCACGGCGCGCGGCCGCAGGTCCAGCGTCACGCCGTGATGGTCGAGCAGGCGCTGCGCCACGCGCGCGGCCTGCAGCGCCACGATGCGCGCCATCATCTCGTCGTCGAGCGGCACATACGGCACCACCGTCATGCGGCCCAGCAGCGCCGCCGGAAATACCTGCAACAACGGCTCGCGCAGCGCGCCGGCCAGGCCCTGCGGCGTGGGCATCAGCTCCGGGTCGGCGCACAGCGCCGCCACCCGGTCCGCGCCCACGTTCGAGGTCAGCAGGATCACCGTGTTGCGGAAATCGATCGCGCGCCCCTCGCCGTCTTCCATGGCGCCCTTGTCGAACACCTGGAAGAACAGCTCGTGCACGTCGGCGTGGGCCTTCTCCACCTCGTCGAGCAGCACCACGCTGTAGGGCCGGCGCCGCACCGCCTCGGTCAGCACGCCGCCCTCGCCGTAGCCGACGTAGCCGGGCGGCGCGCCCTTGAGCGTCGACACCGTGTGCGATTCCTGGAACTCGCTCATGTTGATGGTGATGAGGTTCTGCTCGCCGCCATACAGGGTCTCGGCCAGCGCGAGCGCGGTCTCGGTCTTGCCCACGCCGCTCGGCCCGCACAGCAGGAATACGCCCACGGGCTTGCCGGGATCGGTGAGGCGGGCGCGCGCGGTCTGCACGCGCTGCGCGATGGTCTGCAGCGCCGGGGCCTGGCCCAGCACCCGGCGGCCCAGCGTGTCGGCCAGGTTCAGCACCGCATGCGCCTCGTCCTTGACCATGCGGCCCACGGGAATGCCGGTCCAGTCGGCCACCACCGCGGCCACCGCCGCGCCATCGACCGCCGGAAAAATCAGCGGGCTCTCGCCCTGGCCCTGCAGCAGCGCCGCGCGCGCCTGGGCCAACTCGTCTTTCAGGCCGGCCAAGCGTTCGGCCGGCGTGGCCGCGTCCTCGACCTCGCGCGCCAGCGCAAAGACGCGCGCGGCCAGCGCCGCCTCCTGCTCCCAGCGCTGTGCCAGCCCGGCTTCCTCGGCGCGCGCCGTCTCCAGCGCCCCGGCCAGCGTGGCCTCGGCCGCGCCGTCGCGCAGGCCCAGCCTGGCCTCGCGCGCCACGATGCCGCGTTCGATCTCCAGCGCCTCGATGCGGCGCCGCGCCTGCTCCAGCTGCGGCGGCACCGCGTGCTGGCTCACCGCCACCCGTGCGCAGGCGGTGTCGAGCAGCGCCACCGCCTTGTCGGGCAACTGCCGCGCCGGAATGTAGCGATGCGACAGCCGCACCGCGGCCCGCAGCGCCTCGTCGAGCAGCAGCACGCCGTGGTGCGCCTGCAGCGCGCCGGCGAGGCCGCGCAGCATGTCGCAGGCGCGCGCCTCGTCGGGCTCGTGCACCTGCACCACCTGGAAGCGCCGCGTGAGCGCGGGGTCCTTCTCGATGTACTTCTTGTATTCGGCCCAGGTGGTGGCGCCGACCGTGCGCAGCTGGCCGCGCGCCAGCGCCGGCTTGAGCAGATTGGCGGCGTCACCCGTGCCCGCCGCGCCACCCGCGCCGACCAGCGTATGGATCTCGTCGATGAAAAGCACCACCGGCTGCGGACTGGCCTGCACCTCGTCGATCACGCTGCGCAGGCGCTGCTCGAACTCGCCCTTGGCCCCGGCGCCCGCCTGCAGCAGGCCGATGTCGAGCAGCAGCAGCCGCACCTCGCGCAGCGGCGGCGGCACGTCGCCCGCGGCGATGCGCAGCGCCAGGCCCTCGGCTACGGCGGTCTTGCCCACGCCGGCCTCGCCCGTGAGGAGCGGGTTGTTCTGCCGGCGCCGCATCAGGATGTCGATGATCTGGCGGATCTCGGGGTCGCGCCCGGTCACCGGGTCGATCTCGCCGGCGCGCGCCCGGGCCGTGAGGTCCTGCGCGAACTGCTGCAGCGCGCTGCCACCCGGCCGCGGCGCGGCGGCCTCGCCGGTGGTTGCGGGCGCATCTTCCGGCGAGCCCTGCACGATGGACTCGAGCTCCTCGACCAGCACGTCGGGCACGATGCGCGCATACAGCGGCGACATGGCCAGCACCACGTTGCGCAGCGCATAGGTCTTGAGCAGCCCCGCCAGCAGATGGCCGCTGCGGATGCGCTGCGCGTGATAGCGCAGCGAGCCCAGCACCCAGGCACGCTCGACCGCCTGGTCCACGTGTTCGGAGAGATCGGACACCGAGCTCGCGCCGCGCGGCAGCTGGTCCAGCGCGGCGGCGGTGTCGGCCAGCAGCTGGTCGCTGTCGAGCTCGAAACGCCGCGCGATCCGATGCAGGTCGCTGTCGCCGCCATGCAGGATCTGGTGCAGCCAGTGCGCCAGCTCCACATAGGGATTGCCGCGCAGCTTGCAGAACGCGGTCGCGCCCTCCAGCGACTGGTAGAGCAACGGGTTGAGTTTGCCAAACAGATCGATGCGGCCGATATCGGACATGGTGTTCTTCTGCTACGGAAAATCGGTCTCAGGAAACGGCGGAATGCGCCTCGCGGGCGCGGCTCTCGTAGTCGACGCACAGGTCGGCGGCGTCGCCCCGGTGCGCCGGGCGCGTGCCGAGCCAGCTCGCCAGGCCCAGCGGCGCGGGCTGGCCCAGGCGCACGCCCTGCGCGTCCTCGGCGCGCAGCACCAGCCGCGCATCCCACGCGAACTCGATGCCGATGTACTGGCGCAGCCAGTGCAGCAGCTGGCGCGCGCCCGCGCCGCCCGGCAGGAAGTCGCGATAGCGCGCCATCGGCAGCGGGCCGAGCTGGATGCGGAACTTGTGCTGGCCGTCGCGCACGGCGCCGCCCAGCAGCGTGTCGCGGCCCAGGCCCGCCGTCCCGCCCAGCCTCAGCTGCTGGGCCGGCTCGATGCGGATCCATTGCGGCACGAACTCTTCGACGCGGGCCTGCACGCCGAAGAAGCGCCGCAGGATCCGCACCAGCCCCTCGGGATTGCGCGTGAGCCGCACCAGGTGGCCGGCCATGTGGTACTTGGCATGGTCGAGCACCGCGTCGCGCTTGCGCATGGAGGGCTGGCCCATGTGCAGCAGGCTCGCCACGTAGCGGGTGTGGCGATCCTCGCCGCGATCCATGCTGACCGTGCCCTGGGCGTCGGCCCAGGCGCGATAGAACAGCAGCGCCAGCCGGTGGTGAAACATGTCCGCGAAGGCCGCCAGCGTGCGGTCGCCCTGGTGCTGGATGCGTTCGCGCACGTGTTCGGTCATGTGCAGCGGCAGCGGCCCGTTGGGCCCGAACAGCCCGAAGCCGAACACCGCCACCTCGCCCGGGCGGCCGTCGCGCGGCGCCCGGGCGGCGGCCAGCGTGGCCGGCGCGAACGACAGCGACGGCTCCTGACGCACGCGCACGGGCTCGGCGCGCGGCGAAGCGGCCCGCCCGAGCGGGTCGCGCGCCCCGCCGCGCGCGTCGATCCAGCGCAGCGTATTGAACAGGTCGTGCGCGTACGGTTCCTCCTCCAGCATGCGCCAGAACACCGCCGGCAGACGCTGGCCGGCGGCGGCGGCCGGCACGCCTGGCGTGTCGGCGCTGCCTTGCTCGGGAGGAAGATAATGCGTGTCCATCGCGCGTTCCGCCCGCCTCAGGGCGCGAGCACCAGCAGCTTGAACTGGCTCGGCACGATGCGCATGCCCAGGGCGTTGCAGCGGTTCTGCAGCGCCAGGCTGGTGATGCGCGTGACCGGCGTGCCGCGCACGATGCAGGTGAAGGCGCCCGTGATGTGGCGCGACTGGCTCATGAAGGTCTGCGAGATGATGCCGCCCGCCGCGCCGGGGATGTCGCCCAGCGTGATCGGCGTGATGGTGGCCATGTTGTGCGCGGGCGCCGCCATGAACAGGATGTTCCAGGCATTGGGCACCGCCATCGGCCCCAGCGCCATGTTGGGATACGGCAGCGGCATCAGCGCCGCCGGCGGCGTCTTGCACACGTCGGGAAACGCGAGATCCATGCCCATCAGCTGGCAGTTGGCGAACATCTGTCGTGTCTCCTAGGCTTGTCCCGCCGACCACAGCTCGGCGTCGAGCAGCGCGGGATCGTTTTCGATGATGCCGGCGCGCCGTTCCCAGCGCGCGCCGTCGGTGATGGCGCGATGCAGGCGCAGGCGCAGCACGTCGGCCGCGCGCAGATCGGCGCCGCGCAGATCCGCGCGCAGAAAATCGGTGTCGCGCAGGCAGGCGCCCTCGAACACGGCGTTGCGGGCCCGCGCGCGGTGCATGACGGCCATGCTCAGGTCGGCGCCGTCGAAGCGCGCACCCTCGAGCACCGCGTCCACCCACACCGACTGCAGAAAGGCGCCGCGCGACAGGCGCGCGCCGCTCAGGTCGGCCTGCACGAACAACGCCTGCGCGCCGAGCACGTCGCTCAGGTCGGCCTGCGCGAGCGTGGCGCCCTGGAAGCTGCACTGGCTGATGTCCGCGCCGTTCAGGCGCACCGCGTCCATGCGCGAGCCGGTGAACTGCGCGCCCGGCCAGGCCTGCTGCGAGAGATCCTGCTCGCGCAGGTCGCACTCCACCAGCATCGCGCGCTCGCTGGTCAGGCCCGCGAAGCGCACGGTGCGCAGGTCGAGCCGATGCAGCGTGGTGTAGCTCAGGCGGGCCTCGCCCAGGTCCGCATCGGCCAGGCTCATCTGCGCCAGCACGGCGCGCTCGATGCGCGCGCCGCGCAGGTTCGCGCCGGCCAGCGAGCCGCCGCTCAGCGTGGCGCCGTCCACGCAGGCGCCGCCCAGGTCGGCGCCGCGCAGCTCGACCTCGCTCCACATGCCCTTGGCGAAGCGCGCGCCGGCCAGCCGCAGGCCCTCGGCCTGGCAGCGGAACAGCCGCGACTCGTCCAGCGTCGTCTCGCTCAGGTCCGCGCCGCTCAGGGTGCAGCGGTGCATCTGCGTGTCTTCGAGATTGCAGCCACGCAGATCGGCGTCGCGCAGGTCGCACTCGTCGAACATGGCCCCGGACAGGTCGCGGCCGGCCAGCGCCGCGCCGCGCAGCACCGCCTGGTGCACCGGCTTGCCGGCGCCGATCAGGCCCATCAGGGTGTCGACGTTCATCGCGGCTCCCGGCGCTTGGGCCACAGCTTGGCGCCGTGGGTGTAGGCGCCCGCCGTGCTGGCGCCGCCGTCGATGCGGGCCTGCGACACGTCGGCGCGGAACAGGTTCGCCTGGCCCAGGTCGGCGCCGGTGAGCACCGCCTTCGACAGGTTGGCGTCGATCAGCACCGCGCGGCGCAGACGCGCGCCGGTCAGGTCGGCGCGGATGAACAGCGTATCGGGCGCGATCACGGCGTCGAGCTGGGCCGAGCTCAGGTCGCAGCCCGACAGGTCGCAGCCGTCGAGCCTCGCCTCGCGCAGGTCGACGTCGCGCATCACGGTGCCGCGCAGGCCGCACTGGCTCAGGTGCGCGCGCGTCAGCACCGCGCCCGCCAGCGAGCTGGTGCCGGTGACCGAGCAGGCGGTCAGGCGGATGCCCTCGGCCGCGATCGCATCGGCGTTCACATTGATGAGGCCGACGCGATCCAGCCGGGCGCCCTGCCAGCGGCTGCGCGTCAGCGTGGCGTCCAGCAACAGGCACTGGCGCCACTGCGTCTCGCCCAGATCGCAGTCCGTCAGGCTCGCCTCGTGCCACATGATTTCCGCAAACGACGCCCCGCGCAGGTTGCAGCCCTCGAGGCGGGTCTGCGGCAGTTGCGCGCGCAACAGGGTGACGCCGCTCAGGTCGCTGCCGCTGAGCTGCACCTGGCCGAGATTGGCATCGGTGAGATCGGCGCCCGTGAGGCGCAGCGACGCGGCCCGCACGGCGGCCAGGTTGGCCTGCTGCAGGCGGCAATGCGCCAGCGAGGCGCCGTCGAGCTGCGCGCCCACCAGCACCGCGCCGGCCAGGTCGCAACCCTCCAGGTTGGTGCCGCGCAGGTCCGCGCTCTCCAGCATGGCGCCGGTCAGGCGCGCGCCGCGCAGGTCCAGCCCCGACAGATCCGCGCCGATCAGGTTGGCCTGGCTGAGGTCGCGCGTGCCGCGCATCACGGCCTCGACGCGGCGGCGCGTGCGGCTGGCCCGCAGCGGGCTCATCGCCGGCGCGCGGTCGAACAGGTGCACGGTGTGGCGGTAGGCCGAGCGCACCTCGGGCCGCAGGTCGTCGGCCCAGCGTGCCGGCGCCGCGCCGCCCTCGCCCAGCATGTCGGTCTGGCGCAGCTGGCGCTCCATCGCGATCGGGTCCATGCGATTGCTGCCCGCTTTGGGCGCGCCCGGCGGCTCCGGCTGGTCGAGCCGCTCGACGTCGATGCCGGTATCGCGGGCGAACTGCTGGATGTCGGGATCGGCCAGCGCGCGCTCGCGCTCGGCCGCCAGCGTGGCGCGCATGGCCTCCTGCTCTTTCTCGAGCGCCATCATGCGCTGGGGCATGGTTTCCATCGTGAGCGGCTCGACCGGAGGATGCTCGGGCGCCAGGAAGTCGTCGGCGTTCAGCCCCAGGGATTCCAGCTCGCTGCGATGCTCGGCCCGGTCCTGGCGCTCGCCCGCGCGCAGGCGCCGCACCATGGGCCGGTCCTCGATGTCCGGCAAGGGGTCGTCGGCCCCGAACAGCGCGCGCGGCGCCAGCGCGCCATCGTCGAGCGCGTGCAGGGCGCCATGGCGCGTGTCCAGCCGCTGCGTCAGCACCTCCAGATAGTGGGCGTGCGGCAGGGGCTCGCCCGCCGCCTCGAGCGCGGGCATGATCACGCCGATGTCGGCGGCGTCGTCCTCGCTGATGGGCAGGCTGCCGTGCCAGATCAGCGCCACGCGTTCGCGGGCCGGGAAGAAGCAGGCCGTGGTGAGCCGCAGCGGATACTCTTCCAGGCCTGCGGCGTCGGCGATGCGGCGCACGAACACGCGGGCGCGCCACTGCGGCAGGCGGCCGCTCAGCACCGCGCGCTGCGGGTGCATGTTCCAGAACGCGTATTCCGCCGCCTCCGGCAGCGCGCCCACGCCGGGCCAGCGCTGGTCCGGCGCCGCCGTGTTGAAGCAGCGCCAGTCCGCGTCCAGCGGCAGGCCCGGAAAGCCCTGCTCCAGCCACTGCTGGTCGTAGCGGCGGCCCATCAGCGCGAGCCGCTCCGGATGATCGTGCGCGAGCGGACCGAAGCCCGCCGGCGTGGGCCGCTGCGTCGGCGATTCGATGCGCTCGGTCGGCGACTCCACGTTGGGCAACGGCCGCAGCTTCATGCGGCCGTGCTGCTCGGCCACCATCCCACGGCCCAGCACATTGCGCGGTTCGTCGGGTCCGCCATAGGCCCGGCTCCAGTCGAGCGGCATCTCGCTGAAGGGCAGCGGCTCGGTGGCGCGCCCCTCCAGCCAATAGCGGTCGCCGAACACCAGCAGCGACTTGTCGAGTCCGCCGACCTTCATGCGCACCGCGCAGGCGCGGTCCTGGCCGCTGGGCCCCGTGTAGGCGCTGCCATGCACCAGCACCTCGGCTTCCAGCTTGGGCATGCCCACGTCGAGCGCGCCGTCACCCTCCTCCGCGGCCACGCGCCACAGCTCCTGCTCGGTATAGAGCCGGGGCTCGGGCTCCAGCCCGGCGAGCGCCATCACGGCCACGCCCAGGCTGTCCTCGCCCTGCCAGCGATACGGACGGGTCAACACGCTCAGGCGAGTCGGTTTTACGGTCTTCATCGCATTAATCGACGCGTTGGTCCACCGCCACGGCGCGCGTCTGCGGATCCACGCGCACGGCGATCTCCCGGCCCTCGGCGAAGTCGCCGATGCGTACCGGCGAGATGCGCGCCTCGATCAGGGTCTCGAACGGCTCGCCCGACGCGGGCTGCACCGCCAGGCGCAGCTTGACGATCAAATAGGCTACCTCGCCCAGGCGCCGGCCCGTGTCGATGGTTTCGAGCACCCGTGCGGTCGCCGGCTCGCCGGTGCGCTGCACCTGCACCACCTGCGCCTCGGCCGCCGCGCGGCGCGCGGCCTGCTTGCGGAAGAAGCCGATCAGCACCACGGCCTCGACCACGATCAAGAGCACCACCAGCCAAGCCCAACCCGGTATTTCCATGTTGCCTGCCACTCCCCGTTTCTCGGTTGTCATGCGTCTTCAGATCAGGACCCAGAGGCCGGCCAGCGCGGTGCGCACGCCCACGTTCTCGGTTTCCATGCCCTTGTTGCGGTACTCGGTGCCGGCGACCTTGAAGCTCATCAGCGCCACGTCGTTCTTGATCATCGCGATCGCGCCCGTGGTCATGGCGGTGGTCAGCGTGCTGCGCCACACGGCGGCGTTGGCCAGGCCGATGGTGGCCTGCGCCACTGTCAGGTTCAGGCCGAACGGCGTCGCCTTCAGCCAGCTCTTGGTCGACAGGTCCTTGACCTTCTTGCCCTGCAGCACCACGTCCACGCCGCTGTTGATCGTGATGGTCTGGGGCGAGGTGATGTCCATGCCCGCGCCGGTGGACTCGATGCGGATCTGGCCGCTGACCTTCTCGGTCAGCGTGCCGGCCGACACGTTGCGCGCGGCGTTGCCCGTCTCGACGGTCACCGTCTGGCCGTCCTTGATGTTGACCGTCGAGCCCTTGGTGATCTTGCGCAGCTCGCCGCCCTTGTAGGTCTCGTCGAGCAGCCCCGTGACCTCGCGCGTCTCGGTGTCCTTCAGCGTTTCCTTGAACGGGCCGGTCACCTCGCGCGTCTCGCCCACGGCCGAGACCGTGGTCTTGAGGCCCTTGCCGTAGATTTCCTCGTTGAGCCCGTCCTTCACCTCGGTCTTGCGCGAGGCCTGCACGGTGTAGTTCTCGTGCCCGGTGACCGACACGTCGCGGGTCTTGGCCACGGTCAGGACGTCGGGCCCGGTGACGTGGATCTCGCGCTTGCCGCCCACGTAGCAGGTGTCGTTGTGGCCGATGTTGGTGAGGCGGTGCCGGTCGGTGCTGTGGCTCTCGTCGAGCTCGATCTCGGTGCGATAGTTGCGCTCCGCATGCATCCAGATCTCTTCCTGCCCGGTCTTGTCCTCGAACATGAAGGCGTTGGCGGTGCGCGGCGTGCCCTCCTTGGTGCGGCTCAGGAAGCCGCTCTGCGTGGCGTTGCCCGGCAGTTCCCAGGGCGGCATGTTGCCGGCGTTGTAGACCCGGCCGATGATGATGGGCCGGTCGGGATGGCCGCCGATGAAGTCCACGATGACCTCGTCGCCCACGCGCGGCAGCTGGATGCCGCCGAAGCCGCCGCCCGCCCAGGGGCTCGACACGCGCACCCAGCACGAGCTGTTCTCGTTGCGCTGGCCGACGCGGTCCCAGTGGAACTGCACCTTGACCCGGCCGTAGTTGTCGGTCCAGATCTCCTCGCCTTCCTTGCCCACCACCTTGGCGGTCTGCGGGCCATGCGTGTGCGGCATCGGGGTGACGCGCGGCGCGCGGTACGGCACGCTGGACGGCAGCACGATGAAGCCGACGTCGAACAGGCTGCTGCTGCCCGAGCCGCTGGCGTAGCCGCCCTCGCGGATGCGGTAGTGCGCGCCCACGACCAGGTACTCGCGGTTTTCCGCCTGGCGCGGATGGTTGCGCAGCGTGAACAGGTAGCCCGGCGCGGCGCCGCGCACGTTGCAGGTGCCGGCCACCTGCTCCTGGCGCGACTGCAGGTCTTCGAGCCGCACGCGGGTGTAGCGCTCGGCGTCGCCCGCATTGGTGTAGCCGCCCTGCCATTCGTAGACTTCGAGGTCGCCGTTGTCATAGGCGCCGGGGTTGTTGCGGCGCGCCTCCAGCATGGCGCCGGGCGTCTTGAAGTGATAGTCGTTGGTGGCGAAGGCGCCGGGCGTGATCTGCTCCGACACCTCCCACGACGACACATACTCCTCCTGCGGCACCGCCGCGCGGTCGGGCCCGTAGTACGGCAGCGTCTCGTAGCCCGGCAGCTTGTCGTGCTGGGTCACGTCATCGGTCACCATCAGCGTGTGCTTGCCGTCCTCGTGCTTGAACCAGTAGTAGATGCCCTCGTGCTCCATCAGGCGGCTGAGGAAGGCGAAGTCGGTCTCCTGGTACTGCACGCAGTATTCCCAGTTGCGATAGCTGTCCGAGAGCTTGAGCTCGTACGGAAACGCGTAGTCGCCCAGCACCTCCTCGATCACGTCCGGCACGCTCTGGTTCTGGAAGATCTTGTTGTCGGAGGTCTGCGTCAGGTACCAGAGCCAGGGGCGCAGCGTGGCACGGTAGATGTAGTGGCGCGCCGTGGCGCCCTCGCGGCCCACCAGCACGCAGCGTGTCACCTGGCCGTTCAGGAAGCGCGGCTTGGCGCCCGAGGTCTCGATTTCCAGCGTGATCGGCTTGCCCAGCAGCTGCTTCATATCGAGCGAATGCGAGTCCGACACCAGCTCCACATCGAACTCGAACAGCTGCGACAGGGTTTCGTGTCCGTGCATGCCGCGAAACTTCAGCTGCTCCGGCGGCAGGGGGGTGTGAGCCTTGATGACGCGTTCCATATCCCGATTCCGATATTCCTAAGGTCTGGCGGCAGCCGCCGCGAACTCGTTGCGTTGCCGGGCCTCAGCCCATGTGGATCTGGCGGCCGTCCACCTTCACCAGCTCTTCGCCGGTCACCACGTTGTAGGTGCCGTGCAGGCGTGCCGTCTGGCGCGCCTCCATGTCGAGCACACCCACGCGGGTCTGGTCCGTCTCTTCGGTCAGGCGCAGCGCGTTGCGCGCCATCTGCACCAGCTTGTCCACCACCAATTCGTAGATGCGGCCGGTCAGCCGCACCTGGCCCACGGTCAGGCGCGCCTCCTTGCCGCGGTAGCTCAGCGTGTCGACGGCGCAGTCCGCCACCGGTGCCTGCAACTCCAGGCGCTCGCGCGCCTGCAGGCGCAGCGCGGCCGCGCTGTCGAGCGTGATGCCGGCGCGCGCGCCCAGCACCAGTTCGCCCTCCACCTGCAGCCGTGCGACAGACGGATCGGTCTGCAGGGTGACGGCGATGATGTAGACGCGATCCTCGTCCGGGCCGCTCACCAGCACCTCGTCGCCCGGCACCGGCGCGAGCAGGCAGCTGGCGGCGCGGCGGCAGCGCCACTGGCGCGTGTCGGTGCGCACCACGTACTCGGGTCCCACCACCATCGCGACCTCGCCGAGCGCGTGCACGGGCTGGCCGGCGCCGCCGGGCGCGACGGCGGGACTCGGTGAAACGCGGTGGACCTGCGCCATGGAAGACACTCCAGAAGGGGGACGCGGAGCGGGCTTCAGCATGCGGGCCGCCCTCCGGGCCGGGGTTTCCAGCGGGCGACCTCGCCCCGCTGCAGGGTGCCGAGCGTGAGCTCGGTCATCATGTTGATGCTCACGTGCCGCGTGAAATAGCGCTCCAGCACGGCGCCGAACAGATAGGGATGGATGCCGGAGAACGCCGTCTCGTCGACCGTGAGCTCGACGCGCACGCCGCGCCCGTAGACGATCGGTCCCGGCACCGGCAGGCGCTGGTGCATCGGCACCGCACGCACCCGTTGCAGGCCTTCGATCTGGCGCGCCACCACGGGCTCGGAGAGATCGGCGTACAGCCGCAGCGTCTCGCGCAGGGTCTGCGCGCCCTGCTCCGGGTCCAGGTCGGTCAGGCTCAGATAGTTCAGGCCCAGGTGATTGATGAGCCGCCAGGTCGCCTCGCCATCGGCCAGCGCGGTGCGCGGCGCCGATGGCCCGCGCCGCACCTTGATGCGCGCGACCGGCGCCGAGATGCGCAGGCTGAAGTCGGTATCGCCGGCCAGCGGCATCAGCAGCGGCAGGTCGCGGTTGGTGCACAGCGTGTCCAGCGTCAGGTGGCGCAGGTCGCCGGAGAACGGCGCCTCGTCGCGGTCGACCAGCGAGAGGAACAGCTCGCTGCCGACATAGCCGGTGCGCGAGCCCTGGCGCAACGCGACGTCGGAGAGCAGGCGCGGCTCGCGCCGCGTGGCGTAGTAGGCGCCGTAATCCTCGCCGTCTTCGCTGAGCGTGCCGTAGAACGGCCGGAACTGCCGCTCGGCGCCGCCCGCGGCATGGCCCGTCACGCGCGTGACGCCATAGACCTCGTAGTCCAGCGGCCGGGTGCGGTCCACCACCAGGTGATATTCGTGCGTGCGCGGCGTGACCGCGACACGGTCGGCACGCTTCGGAAACAGGTTGATCACGGGCACGCAGTGCAGCGCCACGTTTTCGGTGCGCACCGTGCTTTCGAGGTCAGGCGCGCCCGTCGACAACAGAATCGTGATGCCGAACGCACGCACCTCCTCGCCCGCGGCGCCCTTATCCTGCGCGGCCGACTGCGCCAGCAAGGGCCGCAGGCCCTGGCGCAGCTGGTTCACGCTGAAGAACATGAAGCGCTGCGGAAACGCGAAGTACTCCTGCATCAGGCGATAGCCCTGGAAGCAACGGTCGTCGGCCGGCAGCAGCGCCTGGTCGTCGTCGAAGCCTTCGTGGCGCAACACCTCCGCCGGCAGCAGCTTGCAGCCGAGCGCGGGCCGCTCGGCGTCGTGGCACACCACGCCCACCGACTTGCCCAGCACCAGCGCCAGCAGCTGGTTCATGGGCACGTCCTGGCCGTCGAGAAAGAACGTCAGGCTGTCGAGATCGAGCTCGTGCAGGGCCACGCCGCCGCACACCTCGATGCGCAGGCGCAGCGCGGCCGTGGCGCGCGCGCCGCCCAGCCCGAGCCGCGCGAGCGGCAGGTCCGGCGGCGTGGCCATGAACTCGGCGTGAGCCACCTTCAGCGGCCACATCTTCACGTCCTGGCCGGTGGAGAAATCGCACGGGGTCTGCTCGCCGCGCGTCACGCGGGCGCGCAACAGGGTGCCGCGCGGCAGCGTGAAGCCCTTGGCCAGCGTGCCCTCGTTCATGCTGGGCTCGAGCGCCACCACCGCCATCGCGGGCGTGGGCGCCAGATAATGCGGATAGACCACGTCGAGCAGGCGCTGCGAGAAGCGCGGAAACTCCGCGTCCATCTTGAGCTGCACGCGCGCGGTCAGGAAGCTGAAGCCTTCGAGCAGACGTTCCACGTAGGGGTCGGCCACCTCCGCTTCGCTCAACCCGAGCCGCCCTGCCACCTTGGGATAGTGGCGCGAGAACTCGGCGCCCATCTCGCGCAGGTATCCCAACTCCCGGTTGTAGTAATCCAGCAGCCGCGTGTCCATCAGCTGCCCCCGAGGTCGCGCAGGTCGATGTGGCCGCTTTCGAGATCGATATCCGACCGGAACAGGAATTCGAGGGGATGCGGCTCGCACCACAGCATGCCGCGGATCGACAGGGTCAGCACGTTGTAATGCTCGAGCTTGCCGGTGTCGGTCACGCAGCGCACGTCCACCGTGTCGCCCAGGATGCGCGGTTCGAAGCGCACGATGGCCAGCCGGATCGCGTCTTCCACGTCGATCCAGTCGATCTCCGACATGCGCTTGCCGGCCATCGCGCGCACGCCGAAATTCAGGGTGGACGCCCCGACCCACTGGAACGGACCGATGTCGTCGGTGGTTTCCAGGTTGACGGTGTTGAGCAGCCAGCGCAGGTCGCGCAGCACCGCGGCGCGCAGCTGCGCATGCGACATCACCGCCTGGCCGGGCGGCTCGCTGCGCTCGTAGGGCCGGTCGTCCATCAAGCGGTCGAGCAGCGCCGGCTGCAGCCGGTCGAGCGCCGCGCCGCGCGCGCCGCGCCGGCCGGCCGAGCGCCACACCTGCATCGCCTGGGCGTCGTGCGCGGCCATCAGTCCAGCTCCATCGCGCGCAGATCGAGCAACGCGTATTCGCCTTCGTCGGTCATCCACATCTTCTGGCCGACGCCGGCATACAGATCCTCGCCCAGCGGCTCCCACTGCGTGATGCGGCCCAGCTGCAGCGCATCCTCCAGCGGCTCGCCGCCGGCACGCGCGGGATAGCGGGCCGGCACCAGCGCGGCCAGCGTGCGGCCCTCGGCCGTCACGAGTTCGGCCTGCGCCCAGACCAGGTCGGCCAGGCCCTGCGGCGCGAGCAGACGCACGCTGCGCAGCGCCGACATCGGCGCCCAGAGGTAGCGGTCGCCCACGATCAGCTCGCAGACCGGGCCGAGGCGGCTGTCGCCGTCGCAGAGCCAGGTGAACGCATGCGGCGTCTCGTCGGCGGCGAGCGTGAGGCGGCCGGCGCAGGCGCTGGCTTCGGCAAGCGCCTCGGCGCGGGTGGCGGCTGCGCGCTCGGCCGGCTCGCGCAGGGCCTGCACCAGCAGGCGCTGCCACGGCTGGGCAGCGCCAAGAAAATCGGGTTCCGACTCGCCGGCGAACACGGCGCTGCGGCGCTGCTCGGCGCGCACCGCGCCGTCGTAGAGCAGCGCGCTGGCGCGGGCGCGCGGGTTGAGTTCGGCGGACAGGCGCAGCTGTTCTGCCGCGCGCGGCCAATCGCCCTGCACGGCACTGAGCTGGAACAGCCGCGCGCGCAGGTCGGCGTCGGCCGGTGCGTTGCGCACGCGCTCGCGGGTCTGCGTCAACTGGTGGGCGATCGAGCCCTCATGCAGCGAAAACGGTTGCATCATGTCGTCGGTCGGGTCGGTTGGCGGAAGGTCGGAACCGCGGCAGCGCCGGTGGGCGGCGCGCCGCGCAAACACGATGGGCAGCGGCGCGAGGCCGCTCCCGCATCAGGCTTCCTTGTTTTGCTTGACGTCCCACGACACCAGGCTTTCGGCGCCCTTGCCGCCCTTCTCGGTCTGCTCCCAGTACTGCTGCTTGACCTTGGCGGCCTGGAACGCGTAGTTGACGACCACGGATTCCGAGCTGTTCTCGCCGCTCACCTGCACCGAGGTCACCAGCACCTCGTCGAGGGTGATCTTGGTGTATTCGATCTGCTGACCGCCGGCCTTGCACACCGACAGTTCGACCTTGCTCAGGTGCTTGCCCGAAGCGCAGTGCTTCATCACGGCCGGCATCGACTTGTCGATGCGCGCCACGATGTGCAGATCGTTGAAGCTGGCCTTGCCGGCGCCGCCGCCGCCACCCGAAGCCATGTTGCCCGGCTGGGTCGCGCCCCACGAGAACGACACGATGTCCGTCCAGTCCTTGTGGTTGGCGTCTTTCGATTCGCCATTGGCGCCATCGATCTTCATGAACATATCAACTGCCACTGCTTTCTCCTATGCGTGCTCCGGGGCACATGGGTGAAGGAATGGTGTCCTCAGCCTTCGTTCTGCTTGAGCGAGGGCAGCTTGGACACCAACCGCAGCGACACCGTCAGCCCTTCGAGCTGATAGTGCGGCCGCAAGAAGAACTTCGCCGAGTAGTAGCCAGGGTTGTCCTCGATCTCCAGCACCTGCACTTCGGCGGCCGCCAGCGGCTTGCGCGCCTTGGTTTCCTGCGAGGAGTTCACCGGGTCGCCATCGACGTAGTTCATGATCCAGTCGTTGAGCCACCGCTCCATGTCGTCGCGCTCGCGGAACGAGCCGATCTTGTCGCGCACGATGCACTTGAGGTAGTGCGCGAAGCGGCAGCACGCGAACAGGTACGGCAGGCGCGCGGCCAGCTTGGCGTTGGCCGAGGCGTCCGCGTCGTAGTACTCGTGCGGACGTTGCAGCGACTGCGCGCCGATGAAGGCGGCGAAGTCGGAGTTCTTGCGATGCACCAGCGGCATGAAGCCGTTCTTGGCCAGCTCTGCCTCGCGCCGGTCGCTGATGGCGATCTCGGTCGGGCACTTCATGTCCACGCCGCCGTCGTCGGTGGGGAACGTGTGGCACGGCAGGTTCTCGACCGCGCCGCCCGATTCCACGCCGCGAATCGAGGTGCACCAGCCATAGAGCTTGAACGAGCGGTTGACGTTGGCCGCCATGGCGTAGGCCGAGTTGGCCCAGGCATAGCGGTCGTGGTTGGCGCCGTCGGTGTCTTCCTCGAAATCGAACTCGTCGACCGGGTTGGTGCGCGCGCCGTAAGGCAGGCGTGCCAGGAAGCGCGGCATGGCGAGCCCGATGTAGCGCGCATCCTCCGACTCGCGCAGGCTGCGCCACGCGGCGTATTCCGTGTTGGTGAAGATCTTGGTGAGATCGCGCGGATTGGCGAGCTCCTGCCACGATTCCATCTGCATCGCGCTGGGCGAGGCGCCGGCGATGAAGGGGCAATGCGCGGCCGCGGCGATGCGCGAGATCTCGCCCAGCAGCTCCACGTCGGGCGGGCTGTGGTCGAAGTAGTAGTCGCCCACGAGGCAGCCGATCGGCTCGCCGCCGAACTGGCCGTATTCCTCTTCGTACACGCGCTTGAAGATCGGGCTCTGGTCCCAGCCCACGCCCTTGTGGCGCTTGAGGGTGCGGCCGAGCTCGCGCTTGGAGATGCACATCACGCGGATCTTGAGCAGCTCGTCGGTCTCGGTGTTGGTCACCAGGTAATGCAGGCCGCGCCAGGCGCCTTCGAGCTGCTGGAAGTCGGCGTGGTGCATGACCAGGTTGATCTGCTCGGACAGCTTGCGATCGATCTCGGCGATGATGGCCTGGATGGTGCGATACGCATCCGAGGACAGGCCCACGCCGCTGTTGGCCAGAGCCTGGTGCGCGAGCGTGCGCACGGCATGCTCGACGGCCTCGCGGGCCTGTTCGGTCTTGGGCTTGAATTCCTTGCGCAGCAGCGCCGACAGATCATCGGCCTCCAGGGCCTGGGCGCTCTGCTGGGACTGTTCGCGTTTGGCGACTGCGGTCATCTTGCTGTCCTCCTCAAACCTTGGTCTCGCGGCCGCCGGCCGCGGCCACGTCCGCCGCCGACTCCGGATTGGGCGCGGCGGCCAGCGCGTTCATCAGCGCGGGGTTCTTCAGCACTTCGCCGATCAGCGATTCGGCGCCCGTCTTGCCGTCCATGTAGGTCAGCAGATTGGCCAGCTGGGTGCGTGCGGCGAGCAGTTCGTTGAGGGCGCCGATCTTGCGCGCCACGGTGGCGGGCGAGAAGTCGTCGATGCTCTCGAAGCTGATGTCGACGTTCAGGTTGCCCTCGCCCGTGAGCGTGTTGGGCACCTGGAACGCGGCGCGCGGGCGGATCGACTTGAGGCGTTCGTCGAAGTTGTCGATGTCGATGTCGAGGAACTTGCGCTCGTCCACGTCCGGCTGCGGCGTCTCCGACTTGCCGGCGAGATCGGCCATCACGCCCATCACGAAGGGCAGCTGGATCTTGCGCTCGGCGCCATAGATTTCCACGTCGTATTCGATCTGGACGCGGGGGGCACGATTGCGGGCGATGAATTTCTGCCCGCTGCCCTTCAGAGTTGTAGCCATGATGCCTGCTCCCTAGGTTGACGTTGATGGTTGGCGTTGCCGCTCACGGCTGTCCGGCTGCGCCGTCGCGCGGCAGCCAGCTCTCGAACTGCTCCAGGCCCTGCGGCGCGAGGTTCTTGAGGATGTCGTGGAAATTCAGGCTGATCAGCTGCTGGGTGCGGCGGATCAGGAACGGCGCGGGGTGGCTGGGCTCGTGCGCCTCGAAATAGGCGCTCACCTTGGCGAGCATCAGCATCGCCTCCTCGCGGGTCTCGATACTGGCGTCGCGCCAGTCGTGGCGCGCGCCACGGGCGGCGCCGGCATCGGCGGGCTGCGCCGGCGCGTGGCTCGCGCCCGGCGCGCGGTCGCCGCTCACGTCGGTGCTGGCGGCGGGCGCGGCGGACTGCGGCTGGGCCGCGCCGGCCCAGGCCTGCGCCACCACGTCCAGGCTGCGCAGCACGCCGGCAAAGTCGGGCACCCACTCGTGGCCCAGCCGCGTCGCCACGCAGGCCTGGATGCGGCGCAGGCTTTCGCGTGCGTCGTCCACGGCCAGCAGCTCGGCGCTCTGCTGCAGCCAGGCCTGGCGCAGCTTTTCGACCAGGCGCTCGCGCCCGCCGGGATAGATCTGGTCGGCCTCGCGCGCGCCTTCGCTCACGGCTTCGGCCTCGCGCAGGCTGAGCTGGCCATGCATGCCGTCGAGCAGCCGCGCCGAGCGCAGGCTGCTGGCCGTCTCCTGCACGGCGCACAACGAGGCCAGCGCGTTCATGCGCGGCAGGGGATCGGTTTCGCCGTCGATGTCCAGGCGCGGATGCAGCGCATCCCAGTCGCCATCGAGCGCATCGGCGATCACGGAGACGCCGGCGGCGTACCCCGGCACGCCGCGCAACTCGGTCCAGGCCCGGGTCAGGTAGGCCAGGATGCGGGCGTCGCAGGTGCGTTCTAGCAGCGCGAACGCCAGGCGCTCGACCTCGCGCCAATCGGCGGCCTCGGCCGGAATGATGGTGTCGCCGAACTGCTGCTCGGCCTTGCCCAGCGCGGCCTGCTGCAGCGTCAGGAACAGCGGATCGTATTCGAGGTCCTCGCCACAGGCGGGGACGCGTTGCAAGACTTGCACGGAATCCATCGCTTTCTCTAACCCTTCCCCCGCGCCGTCGTGTCGCACGGAGCGGTATTTCGGCGCCTCACGGCGGTTATCCAACCCGGGTCCGGCAGGCGCCCGGGGTCGAAGAAAACCGGAGTTTAGGGAGGCTGTCAGTTATCGAATGCGACAGCTAACAAAGCTTTTCTCTTCTAACGAATGTCGATTTTTCGACGACGGTTTCCGAATAAATCTGACGGGACGTGACACAGAGCCCGATTGAAGTAACGAAATACGCAAAGGTGTGGGTCTTTTGTCACAACCGATACGTGTGACAGCTTTGTAGGACGTAACTCCGCGAAAAATGTCGCACCTTGAAAAATGGGGGCAGCGACACCCGTCTCACGTCGACAAATCCGTCGCAAAGCCGCGCCAGTGCTTGCTCTCATATTCCGCGGTCGCAGCCGTCAAACGGGCCCAGTCACATACAACAACGTTTGAAACACTGTTTGATCGCGGCGCGGCTGTCGCCGGCCTGCCACGGGCAAAAACCCGTTTCGGCCGGTCTGGAACCGTTCCAGGGGTGTATCCCGGGCGCTTCGACGGGCCCATTTCGGGCTGTCCGTTTCGCGACACCGCGAGTTCGAGGGCCGCTGTATGGGAAAGGACGGCGATTGTGCCGAAGCGCTGGCTGGGTGGGGCCGGCTCCCGCCGGGCTTGTGGCGTCTACGGACCAGATTGGGTTTCGCCGGGGTCATGCGGTCCGCTAAGCACGTCGCTGCCGGCCCGGCCCATCCCCGGATCGCATAGGGTGCCGAACCAGCGTTCCGTCTGCGCAGCGGACGGCGATGCCGGCGGCTCGCACGCATCGAAGCCGCGCTTTGAACGGACGGCCTGCGGCCTTGTCGGGCCCGGTGCTCGATGCCCGCGTCCGCGCCGGTGCCCGCGCCGGTGCCCGCGCCGGCGACGGTGGCGGTGAAGGCGCGTCGGGCCGGTTCTTTCTCGCACCGAAGGCAGAGACCGTATTCAACCCAAGACCCGGATTCCCGCACGCATGCACATAAAGAACGAGGTCAAAGGCATACTCTTTGCCGTGTCCGCCGCATTCATGAACGGCACGATCGGCGTGTTGAGCAAATGGGTTTCAGCCAGTGATTTGCCCGCCGCCAGCATTGCGTTCTTCCGCAGCCTGATCGGATTTCTGCTGCTGCTCTGTCTTGCCGCTAGGGCGCGAGCGTCGGGCGCGCAAGGGCGGGCCTCATGGCAATCGGTGGCGCTGTGCGCGTTCTTCGGCATTGCCGTGCTCTTCTTCTTCGAGACCTCGGCTTATCGCTACGCGCTGACCGCCAACGTGGTGCTGACCTTGATGGCCACCGCCACCCTCTCGGCATTTCTCCTGGGCTGGTGGATGCTGGGCGACAGGCCGGCCCCGTCGAGCTGGGCGGGGCTCGCGATCTGCCTGCTGGGGCTCACGCTGGTGCTGGGCGCCGCGGCGCCCGACGTTTCGGCGCCCGACGCAGTGGTATCCAACGCTTCGGCGCGGGGCCATCTGCAAGGTATCGCGCTGGCGGCCGTGGCCGGCGTCGGCTATGGCGCCTTCACCGTGCTGGCCAAGTTCCTCAGGTTGGGCGGCGGGCTGGCCGTCACGCGCGGGCTGCTCATGTTTGGCTCGCTGTATCTGGCTCTGCCCTTCGCCGCAGACGGCGCCATGTTGCCCGCCCCGCACCTGACCCTTTGGGCGGGACTGCTGGCGATCGCCCTGCTGCCATCGATCGGGGGCTTTTACTGCACGACCCGGGCCGTGTCGCTGGCCTCCCCGGCGCAGGTACAACTGTTCGAGCTCTCGGAGCCGTTGTTCGCCGCCGTCCTCGCCGCCGTGCTCCTCGACGAAGCGCCCGCCGCGGCTACCTATATCGGCGGCGGGCTGGTGCTTGCCGGGCTAATCGTCACACAGGTGGCGCGCAGGCAGCGGTAGCGCTGCCCGGCCCGGCCCCGGGCCGCACCCTGCCCTGGTCGCAAAAAAACCCGCGCCGGCGAATGCCGGGGCGGGTTCGGGGAGGACGCGGGCAGGACGCAGATACGCGCCGCGCTCAGGTGCGGGGCGTGGCGATCGGCGCAGCGCTTACTTCAGGTCGACGCCGGCGCTGGCCAGCACGCGCCGGTAGGTGGCGATATCCTCGGCCACGGTGCGGTCCACGTCCTGCGGCGGCGTGGCCGCGAGCGTGAAGCCCAGGTTTTCCAGCAGGCTGGCCGTCTCGGGCTCGCGCAGCACCGCGACCACGTCGCGGTTGATGCGCTCGACCAAGGGGCGCGGCGTGCCGGCCGGCGCGGACAGGCCCTGCCAGCTCTCCACCACGTAGTCCGGCAGCCCCGCCTCCTGCAGCGTGGGCACGTCGGGCAAGGCTTTGGAGCGATAGCTGGTGGTCACCGCCAGCGCCACCAGCTTGCCCGAGCGCACGTTTTCGGTGGCGGCCGCGAGCGTGATCAGCATGGCGTCGACATGGCCGCCGAGCAGGTCGAGCGAGGCCGGCCCGCCGCCGGGATACGGGATCTGGTTGGTCTTGGCGCCGATGCGCTCGTTCAGCAGCTCCACGGCCAGGTGCTGCAGGCTGCCGGTGCCGCCGGGCAGCGCCAGCGTCACCTCGCCCGGCTTCTTCTTCACCAGCTCGGCGAACTCCTGGAAGGTCTTCACCCCCAGGCCGGGCCGCACCACCAGCAACTGCGGATTGGTCACGGCCTTGGTCACGCCCACCAGATCGCGTTGCGGATCGTAGGCACGCTGCGGCTGCAGCGCGTTGAGCGACAGCGCGTCGCCGCTCAACAGCAGGGTATAGCCGTCGGGCCGCGCGTGCGCCACTGCGGCATTGCCGATCGCGCTGCTGGCGCCCGGCTGGTTCTCGACCACCACGCTCTGATGCCACTTCTCGCCGAGCCGCTGCGCGATGGTGCGCGCCAGCTTGTCGGCACTGCCCCCGGCCGAGACCGGCACGATGATCTTGACGGGCTTGTTGGGGTAGCGCGCCACTTCGTCGCTCGCGACGGGCGCCGCGCCCGAGCCCGACCACAGCGCGAGGCCCGCGGCCACCGCAATCACGGCGCCCAGGCCGCTCTTCCAATACTTCCTGCCTTTCATGTGCAACTCCTGCGTTCAAACCAGCGCCGGCTCGGCCTCGGGCCGCACCGGTGTCAAAGCGTCGAAACGGCCGCCGGCGATCGCCTGCGACTCGCGGCCATCCACTCCGACCGGCACCTCGCCGGCCAGCGTGATGCGATACAGCACCCGCTCGGCGTCCAGGTAGGCGAAGTCGCCCGGGCCCTGGTGCGCGGTGGCGCGGTTGTCCCAGAAGGCGATGCTGCCGGGCGCCCAGCGAAAGCGCGCGGTGTACTCGGGTTGGGTGATGGCCTCGAAAAACAACGCGAGCAGATGGCGCGATTCGGCCTCGCTCAAACCCACGATGCGGCGTGTGAAGCCCGGATTCACGAACAGCGCGCGTTCGCCCGTGTCCGGCAGCACGCGCACGACCGGGTGCTCGGCGACACGCGGCTCGGCGCGCACGCGCTGGGCGTAGACGGTCTCGTTGTCGAAGTCGCCGTTGTAGCCACCGAACTGATGGCGCGCGCGCAGGCCGTCGGCCAGCGCCTGCAGCGGCGGCGACAGGTGACGATAGGCCGCCACCAGATTGGTGAAGAGCGTGTCGCCGCCGTATTCGGGCACCTGCTCGCCGGCACGCAGAATGGATGCCGCCGGCGGATTGACCACGCCGGTCACGTCGGTGTGCCAGCGCTCGCCGCGCCTTCCGCTGGTCGAGTGCGACGAGATCGTGCGGATCTGCGGAAAGCCATCGGGCGGGTTGGCATCGTAGGGATGCGCGCTGGTGGGCCGGCCGAACAGCTCGGCAAACGCCAGATGCTGCGCGTGGTCGATGTGCTGGTCGCGAAAGAACACCACTTTCCAGCGCGCCAGCGCCTGGCGGATGGCCGCGACCTGGTGCGGCGCAAGCGGCTGGCGTAGATCCACGCCGTGGATCTCGGCGCCGGTGAAGACGGAAAGCGGCCGGATCTCGATGCCGCCCGCATGCTGTGTAACGCTGTCCTTGCCCATGGTTGCCACCCTTTGCGGTGAACTGTCATGCGGCCAAGATACGATCGCGCCCGCGCCCGGGCGAAATACCGATGCGCAATACCTACATGACCGGGCAGCGTCGCGATGCGCACAGCCAGCATTCATGCGGCACAATGCCCCATCCTCGAAAACCGGATATGGATATGCAAGCCCCGTCCCGCGACTTTCTGGCGCTGAATACCCTCGACACGCGCGAGCTGATGACCCTCATCGAAGGCGCGCAGGACATGGCGCGCTGGTGGCAGGCGCGCCGCATGCCGCAGGCGCTGGCGGGGCGCAACGTGGCCCTGCCGCCGCCCGCCTCCTGGCGCCACGTCAGCGCGTTCGAGCTCGGCATCAAGGCGATGGGCGGCACCTGCGCCACCGTGGCGCCCGACTGGGGCGACGCCACTCAGGCGTCCAGCGCGGGCGCGGTGCTGGGCGCCTGGTTCGACGTGATCGTGGCCGGCGCGCAGCAATTGCCCACGCTGGAAGCGCTGGCGCAGGCCGCGCCCTGCCCCGTCATCAACGCCGGCACCTGGCGCAACCAGCCGCTGCCGGTGCTGGCCGACCTGGCGTGGCACCTGCACCGCCATGGGCGGATCGACGGCATCAAGGTGTGCGCGGTGATGCCCGACTGCGCGCGGCTGCAGTCCTGGCTCGAGGCCGCGGCGCTGCTGCCGATCGACGTGGTGCAGGTATATGCCGCGCCCTGGCTGGCGCTGCGGCCGGCGCCCGCCACCCGCTTTCGTGCCACCAGCGACGTGGCCGAGCTCGCGGATGCCGACCTGATCGTGACCGCGCCGGCGCCGCGCGACGCCGAGCGCGCGCTGCTGGCGGGCTACCGCATCACGCCGGAGCGCCTGGACGGCCTGCGGCCCGACCTGGATTTCATCGCGGTGGCCGAGCCGGCCGCCGACACCGTCGACCCGTCCGCGCTCGCGCACAAGAGCTGCACGGGCCCGGCGGCGCTGGCCTTCGGCCTGCACGCCCAGAACGCGCTGCTGGAATGGGTGGTCGGCGGCTTGTGAGCGGATTGCGGGCGGCGGCGGCCGTCGCGGTCACGGCCGCCGTCTCTGCGCGGTCTCTGCCGACGCTCAGCCCAGATGCCCGCCCGCCACATACATCACCTGACCGGTGATATAGGAGGCCTCCGGCGCGGCCATGAAGCAGATGGCGGCCGCCACCTCCTCCATGCTGCCCATGCGATGCATCGGCGTGCCGGCCAGGCAGTCGGCGTACATCTCGCGCTGCCAGGCCTGGTCCTGCTCCGATGGCGCCTCGGTGTTGCGCGGGATGGCCCGCACGCCGTTGTCGAGCGCGCCCGGCGACACGCAGTTCACGCGCACGCCGCTCTCGGCCAGCTCCAGCGCCATGCAGATCGTGGCGGCATGCACCCCGCCCTTGGACGCCGAGTACGGCACGCGGTAGATGCCGCGCGTCGCGTTGGAGCCGACGTTCACGATGGCGCCACGGCCCTGCGCGCGCATGACCGGGATCACCTCGCGGCACGACCACAGTGTGGGCCACAGCGAACGCGTCACCTCGCGCTGCATCTCGTCGGGCGTGTACTCCCAGAACGGCTTCATCCAGATGGTGCCGCCCACGTTGTGCACCGAAACGTCGATGCGCCCGTGCGTGTCCATCGTGTACTGCACCATGCGCTGCGCGCCGGCATGCGTCTCGAGGTCGGCATCGATGAACGAGGCCTGGCCGCCCGCGTCGCGGATCTCGCGCGCCACCGCCTCGCCCAGCTCGGCCGCGCGATCCACCAACACCACGGCGGCGCCCTCGGCGGCCAGGCGCCGGGCGGTGGCCCGGCCCACGCCCTGGGCCGCACCCGTGACCAGCGCAATCTGATTTTCAAAGCGATTCATTGCCCTGCTTCCTTCTCAATGCGCGCGCGACAGGTCGCCCGCGACGGGCCGCGCCGATTTGGTGTCCACCGCGAGCACGGCCAGCAAGGCGCCCGCCAGCGGAATGGCCAGCACCATGAAGAAGCCCGAGGGGCCGAACCAGCCCAGGAAGCTGCCGCCGATGGCCGAGCCGATGATGGCGCCCGCGCGGCCGATGCCGATGGACCAGCCGGTGGCCGTGGCACGCAGCGCGGTCGGGTAGGCGCCGATCACGAGGTAGTTCAGCGCCAGCTGCTGGCCGCCGATACCCAGGCCGGCCGCGCCGATCAGGATGAACACGAGCGTCCAGTCGGTGCCGGCATAACCCAGGCCGAGGGCCACCGCGATGCCGAGCGCGAACATCGCGATCAGCAGCGAGCGGGTCGGCACGCGCGGCATCAGGTACGACAGCGGGATCGCGCAGACGATGAACACGAGGTTGACGGTGAAAGTGCCCATCGGCGCCTGTTCGGCCGGCAGGCCCGCCGCCTTGAGCACGGTCGGAAGCCACGACAACAGCATGAACCACGCGACCCAGTTCAGCAGATAGACCGACCAGATCGCCAGCGTCTTGCGGGCATAGCCGTCGGCGAACAGGGCCTTCACGCTGGCGCGGATCGTCGCATCTTCCGGCACGGTGTAGCGGGTGCCGGCGGCCAGCGGCTGGCGCGAGATCTTGGCGAGGATGCGGGCCACGTAACCCTGCCCTGCGGCGTCGCCGCGCATCGCCTTGAACTGCAGCGACTCCGGCAGCAGCAGCACCAGGGCCAGCAGCAACAGCAGCGGCGCCACGCCGCCCACGATGAAGATGCCTTGCCAGCCGATCACCGGCAGCATGCGTGCGGCCAGCAGGCCGCCCAGCATCGCGCCCGCCGGCAGGCCGAGCAGGACACCGGTGATGACCGTGCCGCGCAGGCGCGCCGGCGCGTATTCCGCGGCCAGCGCGAGCACGATGGGCGTGCATCCCCCCATGCCCAGGCCGGCGATGAAGCGCAGCGCCAGGATGTGCCAGGTCTCGGTGGCGCCCGCGGTGAGCAGCGTCGCCAGGCCGAAGACCGCCACGCCGATGAGGGCGGCCGGACGGCGGCCGATGCGATCGCCGACCAGGCCCAGCGTCATGGCGCCGACGGTCATGCCGACGATGCCGGCGGTGAGGATGGGCGCCAGCGCGCCCGCCTCGAGCTTGAAGGCGGCGAGAATCGCCGGCCCGGTGAATGCCATCGCCTGGGTGTCGAAGCCGTCGAACAGTGCGATCAGAAAGCAAAGAATCAGGACGCGCCATTGAAAGGCGCCCATGCGCTCCTGGTCGATCAGGGTCGGTATGGAAAGCGTTGCTGCCATGTGAGTCTCCTCGGGCTCGCGCATCGCGCGTTATCGGTATGTTGTGTTGGGCGTCGGCGCCGCGTTCCCCAACGCGACGCCGCCGCAATCAGGCCTGCGCGGAGGCGCGCAGGCGATGAACGATCTGGTTGTCCTTGCCCTCGACCTGGCCGGTGAGCACGACGTCGAACACGATCTCCTTGTAGGCATCCGACTTCAGGCCCAGCGCTTCGCCGCCGGTCTTCTCGACCACCTTCGGGATCAGCGCCTCGCGGGTGGCGTAGGCGAAGTCATCCCAGATGAGGGGATCGCCCTCGATGTTGAACTGCGTGGTCAGCTTGCGGTGGCCATCGGCGCTCACGAAGAAGTGCACGTGGGCGGGACGATTGCCATGGCGGCCGAGCGCGTCCAGCAGTTGCTGGGTAGCGCCTTGCGGCGGACAGCCGTAGCCCACCGGCATCAGCGTCAGGAACGCGTACTCGCCGTCGGCGCCCGTCTTCACGGCGCCGCGCAGGTTGAACTCGGTCTGCGCGCCGGTGGGATCGAAGTGCGAGTAGAAGCCCTTGGAGTTCGCGTGCCAGCACTCCACCAGCGCGTTCGCCAGCGGCGCGCCGTTGGTGTCGGTCACCTTGCCGCGGATCACCAGCGGACCCGCGTCCGGATCGGGGTTCACGTCGATGCGCGACACGCCCTCGCGCACCGGCGCGCCGGCCACGTAGAGCGGGCCTTCGATGGTGCGCGGCGTTCCGCCGTCCAGGCCGGCCAGCGCATCCTCGTGATCCATGCGGATGTCGAGATACTTCTCCAGGCCCAGGCCGGCAGCCAGCAGCGCGGCCTCGCCGTCACGCCCGAGCTGGTTGAGGTAATTGACGCCTGCCCACACCTCGTCGGGGGTGATGTCCAGGTCGTCGATCGCCTTGAAGAGGTCGCTCAGCAGGCGATTGAGGATCTGCTTGAAGCGCGGATTGCCCTCGCTGCCGGCGATATTCGTGGCGGCGGCCAGCAGGTCCTGGGTTTCCTTGCCGTTGAACACGTTGAGGCTCATGTCTTGTCTCCAGTCGGTTATCTGTCTGTGTCGGGGCGTGCCCCGGATTCAATGGTTGCGGTCGGTGACCTTAATCAGCCCGTCGCGGGTGTAGCGTTTGACCTTCTCGTCGTCGAGCGAGATGCCCAGGCCGGGGCCGTCCGGCACGGTCAGCGCAAAGTCGTTGTAGTCCAGCGGTTGCGTCAGGATCTCTTCGGTGATGAGCAGCGGGCCGAACAGCTCGGTGCCCCACTGCAGCTGGGCGAAGCTGGCAAACAGCTGTGCCGAAGCGATGGTGCTGATGGCGCCTTCCAGCATGGTGCCGCCGTAGAGCTCGATGCCGGCCGCATCCGCGATCGCCGCCACGCGCTGGGCCGCGAACAGCCCGCCATTCTGCTCGATCTTGATCGCGAACACGTCGGCGCCGTGCTGGCGCGCGATCTCGAACGCGCTTTCGGGGCCCTGCAACACCTCGTCGGCCATCAGCGCGACGGGGAAGCGGCGCATCAGGCGCGCCAGCGCCGCGGCGCTCGCCACCGGTTGCTCGACGAGCTCGCAGCCGGCCTGCGCCAGCGCCGGGATCGCCCAGGCCGCCTGCGTCTCGCTCCAGGCCATGTTCACGTCGACGCGCACGGCGCCGCGGTCGCCCAGCGCCTGCTTGATGGCGGCCACGTGCGCGATGTCGGTTTTGGGATCGCGCGCGCCGATCTTCAGCTTGAAGACGCGGTGCCGGCGCGTGTCCAGCATCTTCTCGGCCTCGGCGATATCGCGCGCAGTGTCGCCCGACGCCAGCGTCCAGGCCACCGGCAGCCGGTCGCGGCGGCGTCCGCCCAGCAGCTCGCTCACGGACACGCCGAGGCGCTTGCCCTGGGCATCGAGCAGCGCGGTCTCGATCGCGCTCTTGGAAAAATGGTTCACACGGACCAGCTTGCCCAGGTGGGCCATCAGGGCCTGGATCCGGGTCGCGTCCTGGCCGATCATCGCCGGGGCAAAGTACGCGTCGATCGCCAGCTTCATCGCCTCGGGACTTTCCGGCCCGTAGGCCATCCCGGCAATCGTGGTGCCTTCGCCGATCCCGACCACGCCGTCGCTGCAGTACACCTTCACCAGCATCAGCGTCTGGCCAAACATCGTGGCCACCGACAGCTTGTGCGGGCGGATGGTCGGCAGATCGACCAGGGAGGTTTCGACGCGTTCGATGGTTGCTGCGGACATAGTGGATACGGCAAGGTTGGTGGTCACAGGATCGCTTTATATGACCGCCGCCGCAGCAGCGTCCAATACTTAATGGGTCATTTCCATACCCATAGGGTATGGATTGGGGTTCACCCCTATACTGTATCGGCGATGTGGAAGCGCATACCTTTGGGGTGCAAGCGCCGCTTCCGGATCGCTGACGGCGGGGTCACGCAGCCCAGCGCGGCAGCGGCAGGCTCACGCCGCCGTCGCGTCAACGCGGGGAGTGGGCATTTGGATGCGCCCGCAACCGTTTCGACATCGGGGCCATCACGGGTAAGCTACGCAAAATCCTGAAGCGGAGACAGCGAATGAACCGTACGTGCAAGGCGCAATCTTTTTGGCGGCATGGAACGCGGGTCGCGGCATTCGCCGTCGTGGCCACCCTGGCCGGATGCGCGTTCTCCCCGGCGGCGTGCAATGGCTTCGGCCCGGGCAAGGTCGCCTCCCTGGCCGTTCCGGCAAACACGCCCACCGAAAAAGTCTTCGCCTGCCTGGAACAGGAAACCATCGCCCGGAGCGACGGCGGCTACCTCGTCGACAAAGGCGTCCCGGTGCGCGACGCCGCCAACGGCATCTTCGAAACCGAACAGTTCAACGCCCAGAACGTCTCCGGCTTCCGCCTGCGCGCCCAGCTCCGCCAACCGTCCACCCTCGCCCTCTCCCTGCGCGGCGCCGGCGCCTACTGCGCCGACCTCGGCGTAGACAAGGAAATGACCCGCCTCCAGCAAGCCCTCACCGCCTGCCTGCAACGCTGAAAACAAAGGTGTCAGACTGCATTTTCATAAAGGAGTCAGACTGCATTTTTCGCAGCGGCCCGACTCCAAACAAAGGTGTCAGACTGCATTTTTTCCGACGCGGCCCTTTCAAACAAAGGTGTCAGACTGCATTTTCCGTGTCGCCTGTGCGCCGGAACAAAGGTGTCAGACTGCATTTTCTCGGGTTCGCTGCGCCGCTGAAAATGTAGTCTGACACCTTTGTTCGCATTTCTTCCGGGCGTCTCTCACCCCCGTGCCGGCGCCTTCGCCTCGCGCCTGAACGCACCTCGCCCGCCTCGCGCTCGCCCCTGCGCGGCAACCGTCAAAAAGGTGTCAGACTGCATTTACCGCGCGTCGTCGTGTCGCGATAAATGCAGTCTGACACCTTTGTTTCGTGTTGAACCGCCGGCCGGTCGACCGGCTTGTGGCAACATGCGACGGCCTCTGTTTTCGCCGTAAGGATGTCCGCCCCTGATGAGCACCGACCTCAGCCCCAAGCTCAAGAAACTGGTCCGCAGCGCCAATGAAAAAGGCCATTACGCGGTGGAAGCCGTCGCGGCCCGCTTGCTCACCGAACCGCAATCGCTCGACCACCAGATCAACCTGGTCGGCGCGCTGCACGAGGTGGGATCGCTGAAGAATGTGTTGGCGCCGTATTGGCAGGCCTGGCGCGGCGATGCGTCGGCGTGGGCCGGACGCTGCGTCGCCCGGCTGACCACGGCCGACCACGATGGCTGGGCGCTGGCCGCCCTGCTGGCGCTGCCGCACGACACCGTCATCCGCGCCGCGCGCGCGGCGGGTTTCGAGATCGTGTCGCTGCGCAAGTCGGACCGCTGGGACAAGCCCGCGCTGCACATCGCCACGCTCGCCCTGGCACCCAAGACCGGGCTCGAACGCATGCTGGTGCCCGTGCTCGAACTGGGTTGGGACGCGGCCTCCGGCGAGCTGGCCGACTGCGTGCGCGCCCGCGCCGCGCTGCTCGATCAGCAGGGCAAGCACGAAGGCTCATTGGTCGGCCGCGGCAGCATGGCCTACTTCTGCCGCGCGGCGCTGCCGCACGGCGTGTGGCGCTCGGTGTCGCTGCCGTTCGAGATCACGCAAGACGAGGTCCTGCCGCAGCAAACGCTGGTGATGCTCGCTGAGCAGACCGCATAAAGAAAGCGCGGGCGCCGGCCCAGCCGCGCGCACCGCACGGTCTCGCAGGTTGCGGCCGGCATCGTCGAGCCTGCCGGAGCGAGGCCGGCGCACGCGCCATCCTGGCGAGGACAGCGCCCGGCCCGGCCTTCAGTTCGAGCGCGGCGGCTGCGGCATCGACAACGTGATCTCGTCCACGTAGCTGGCGTAGACCGGGCCGGCCAGGGTCAGCTCCGTCTTGTCGCTGCCGGCGCGCGTATCGAGCCACTGATAGTCCGTTGGCAGCACTTTCCGGCGCACGTCGATGTCCAGCGCGGCTGACTTATTGTCGTAGGGAAAACGCACGTTGATCCACGCGCCGCCAATCACGCGATTGACCGTGCGGCGGCTGTCACCGATCTTCAAGCCCACGAATCGACCCGCGAACGGCGCGCGCACGGTGATGGCCTTCACGCGGTTCTCCGCATCGAACCTGATGTCGATACCCTGCTCAGGAAAATCGAGCTTGCTCTCCCCGGCATTGCCCACGGGCACCGGCACACGCGGAGTGGTGAAGCCCGTCTGCACCGCCTCCAGCGTGTCACCCAGCCGCGCGGGCACGTCCTTGGAGCTCAGCGCTTGCTTGACCTCCTCGACAGGCGTGTCGCCGAACCGCTTGCGATAGGCCTCGACCTGCAGCGCGAGCGCCGCCCGGTCGCGGTGCACGTCGTCAGCCAGCCAGTCGCGCATGAACTCCCGGGTGGACGGGCTGGTGCAGTCGATGCGATCCGACGCGTTCTGTTCGGCCAGCGACTTCGATTTCTCGATGAAGGCACGATCGTCGTCGCCCAGCAGCGTGGGCGCCTCCTCGAAACGGAAGCGCCGACCCGGATCGTCGCAGGCCGCCGCGTAGAGGTTGAACAACGTGCCATTGGCGTAGATACGGGCGACCGAGGTGGCGATGTCGTCGCGCAAGACGACCTGATCGACCGACGCCGCGCGCTGCTCGACGCGGGCACGCGACGCCTTGTCGAGTTCGGGCGCAAGCGAGCGGGCGCCCGGCTCGGACGGGCCGAACAGACGCGTCTTCAGTTCCACGAATTCGCGGCCCAGCTCCACCTTGTAGAAGCCCGATGTCTGGCCGATCTGGAAGATGCACAGCGCCGCGGCCAGCACCGCCAGCACGCTGCGCAACCACCAACGCTGCGGTTCCCCATAAGCGCCATCCTTGATCAGCATCTTCACCGCCATGACCAGGCCCGCGATCGCGAGTATCAAGCCCAGGATGTTGAAGCTGGTGTCCTGCACCACCCGACCGTTCACCGTCGTCTGTTGCGACGTGCCGAGAAACAGCCAGAATGGCAGCAGGCCGAGAATCAACGCGACCACCGGACGGCGCAAGCGATACCACAGGCTGGGTTGGGTAAAACTCATACAGCAGGTTCTCCCTGTTTCGTGCTGGCGCTGGCGCACGGCGGCCAGCGAATTGATGAGGCAATGCGCCCGCAGCGTCGTGTTGCCGCGACGCGCGAGGTGGCGCATTCGTGTCTTGCGGAGCCGGAAACCCCGACCGACTTGCGGGAAAACCGGGCGTCGGCGCGTGCCGGACGGCTGGCAACAGCCTGCCGTGCCGGGCACGCGGAAGGCGAGCTTCCCCACGGTTGCGCGCGCAACGGAACACTCGCACGACTTGTCGCTGGAGATGGCACGGGAGCAGCAAACACGCGTGATGGCCGCCACCCGCACGGATTGCATGCGCGCGCATCGAGCGCCCGACCGGCGCGCTTCTCACGACGCAATGCGCGTCGTGCAGGTCCATTCACAGGCCGGGGAACGCCGATTCTAACGAAAGATAGGGAAGCATGCCGCGCCCGCCCCTGCGGCACGCGGCGCGGCAGAGATACAGTCACGTAGGCTGTGGGGGCACAGCGATGGGAAATGGCCTGAGTGAAGCGGTGTGGTTGCGCCCGCAACGGATGCGCGCGCCAGTCGTGTAGCCGGCTTGCGCGGCCTACCGGGCCTGCGCTGCGTCGGCCGTGGCGCTGCGCGTGCGTCGCAGCTGGACCACCTGTTCCGAGCCCACGGCGCGGGCGCGCAGCTGCCCACAGCCGGCGTCCACGTCCTGACCGGCGCTGTTTCTCACCTTCACCAGCACGCCGCGGCTGTGCACGTAGCTGACGATCTCACGGATTCGATCGGGCTCGGGGCGTTCGTAGCCGCCCCCTTCCAGCGTATTGAACGGAATCACGTTGAGCACGCAATATTTGCCTTTGAGCAGGCGCAGCACGGCGTCGAGTTCGTCGTTGCCGTCATTCACGCCTTTCAGCAAGGTCCACTGGTACTGGATCGGGTAGCCACTGTCCCGCGCATACTGCTCGCCCATTTCGACCAGATCCTCGGGCGCGATCTTCGGGGCGCGCGGCAGCAGATGCTCGCGCAGCTCGGCCTTGGTGGTGTGCAGCGACAGGGCCAGCGCGGGTTTCACGCGTTGGCGCGGCAGCGCGTCGAACACGCGCGGATCGCCCACCGTGGAGAACACGAGGTTCTTGTGGCCGATGTTGCCTTCTGTGCCGAGCAGATCGATTGCCTCGAGCACATTCTCGAGATTGTGGGCCGGCTCCCCCATGCCCATGAACACGACCTTTTTCACCGGCCGCTGCCGGCGCGCCAGCACGACCTGGGCAAGGATTTCCATGCTGGAGACCTGACGGATCAGGCCGCTCTTGCCGGTCATACAGAAACGGCAACCAACCGCACAGCCGACCTGGGTCGACACACAGAGCCCGTCGCGTGGCAGGAGCACGCTTTCCACCATCTGCCCGTCGGCAAGCTCGACCAACAGCCGGGAGCCGTCGTGACCCGTGTGCTCGGCGCGCACCCGCGCCAGGCCATCGAGCTCCGCCGTCAGGGCAGGAAGCGCGTCGCGCAGGGCCAGGGGCAGGAAATCCTCCGCCTGGCGCCGGCGCGTACCGGTGTCGAGAGGCTTTCCGTCCAGCCAGACGCGCGCCACCCGGCCGCGGTGTACGGGCCGGGCGCCAAAGGTGGCGAGGCGTTGGTCGAAGTCAGAGAAGCGCATGGGGACCGGATTTTACCGGACTGCGGACCCGGCCGCCGCCGGGTGCTGCCGGCAGCGCTCGCGCCGGTCGCGCCGTCACCATGACCGGGCGGCGTGTACGAAAAAATGCAGTCTGACACCTTTGTTTGTCGGGACGTGGCGTCGATAAATGCAGTCTGACACCTTTGTTGGGGCTGATGCTGCAGCGGAAAATGCAGTCTGACACCTTTTCGGGGTGGGGACCGGACGCGCGGGAGTGGGCGGCACAATGAAAACGGCCCCGCTGGGGGGCCGTGGGAATGCCGGGGGTGGCGGACTTAGCGGTAGACCAGCACCGGCAGGTCGATGTTGGCCAGCACCTTCTGCGTGACGCTGCCCAACAGCACGGCGCCCAGGCCGCTGCGGCCATGCGAGGCGATGGCGATGAGATCGCACTGGCGTTCGCGGGCCGTCTTGACGATGGCTTCGGCGGGGCTCATCGCCGTGAGCGCGACGACTTCGCACGGAACACCGGAGCTCTGGGCGCGTTGGCCGGCCTGGGCGAGCCAGCTTTCGGTCTGCCTGCGCTGCTCGTTGTCGTACTCGGCCAGCGTGGCGCGCAGCTGGACCGACTCTCCGCCGGGCGGATGCAGCGGCTGGATGACGCTGACCAGCGTGACCCGGGCGCCCAGCTGCTGCGCAAGTGCGAGCCCCTGGTCGACGGCGCGTTCTGCCAGATCGGAACCATCGGTGGGGATGAGGATGTGCTTGTACATATCGGTCTCCTTGATGGGGCGGACCCCGCCGGTCCGCACCTCTTGATACTACGGTAGCGCGCCGGGCCCGAAAACCCTTTGCGCCCGATCAAGTCGACTGCAAGCTATCGGTCCGCGCCGCGACAGCGCGTGGCGCGCCCCCCGGTCGGCTTTCATTCATCTATCGATTCGTGCACACCGGCCGCGCCCTGCTTCCAATAGCTCGATGCGCGGATGCGCTTCTTGTCGAGACCGTGGCGCTCGACCAGCACGCGGCGCACGTCGCGCGCGACGGCGGATTCGGCGGCCGCCCAGGCATAGCCTTCACCTTCGGGCAGCGTCAGTCCCGCGACCGCGTCGGGCAGCCCGGATTGCGCGGCGCCGTTGCGATGCAGCCAGACGATGCGGGTGTCGGCGCGGCTCGCAAGCGGCAACACGGCCTGCGCGTCGGTCACCTCGATCACGGCGATGGCCTTGACGCCGGCCGGCAACTCCTCGAGGCGCCGTGCGATGGCGGGCAGCGCGCTGTCGTCGCCGATCAGCAGGTGCCAGTCGAAGGCGGTCGGCACGACGAAGGAGCCGCGCGGGCCGCCGATGGCGAGCGCGTCGCCGGGCTGCGCGGCGGCGGCCCAGGTGGTGGCGGGCCCGCTGGCATGGATGACGAAGTCGATGTCGAGCTCGCGCCGGGCGCGGTCGAAGCGGCGCGGCGTGTAGTCGCGCGCCAGTGGCTTCTGGCCGTCGGCCGGTGGGATCACGCCCTGCTCGCCCAGCGTGGGCAGCACCGCGGGCAGACCGGGTGCGGCGGGCAGGAAGACCTTGACGTGGTCGTCGAAGGAAGCGGAAACGAAGTCGTCCAGGTCTTCGCCGGTCAGGGTGACGCGCAACAGGTGCGGCGTAAGCGACTCGACCCGTTGCACGCGCAACTGGCGCAGCTTGAGGGCGTGGCGCACGCGTTCGACGGCGAGATCGGGACGTTGAGAGATGTCAGTCATGCGAAATTCCAGGTTGCAATAGGCCCGCCGCGGCGGGCGGAGGACAGACGCGCATCACGCGCCCTTGGCCGCGGCCACAGCGGCCTCGCCGCCGTCCTGTTCGAGGATCGCGCGGGTGGCGCGTTCGAGGATGGCCGCGATGCGACGCTGCTCGCCGGCGGGCGCCCCGCCGCGCCGAACCAAGGCCTCACGCAGCGCAGCGCGCGCGGCCACGAACTCGGGCGTCCAGCCGGTCGCGACGTCGGCGCCGTCCGCGTCGAGCACGGGCGGCTCCGACTGCATGGCACGCTGGATCCAGGCCATCTTGCGGCCGATGTGCGCGAGCTTGGCAAACAGCAGTTCCACCTGATCGCGCTGGGTCTCGAGGTGTGCCGAGCCGGTCGGCGTGAGCGCGTACCGCTTGCGGCTGCCCTCGGCCTGCGCGGTGGCGTAGCCGGCCTCCTCGATGTAGGTCAGCGTGGGATAGATCATGCCGGGGCTAGGCGTGTAGTACCCCTGGCTGCGCTCGCCCAGCGCCTTGATGAGCTCGTAGCCGTGGCTCGCGCCCGCCTCGAGCAGCGCCAGCACCATCAGTTGGAGGTCGTCGGAGGAAAACTTGCGGCCGCGGTTCCAGCTGTCGCCGTCACTCCCCCGCCCGCCACGGCCATGACCGCCGCGACCGCCGTGGTCGCCGTGTCCGCCGCGACCGCCGTGGTCGCCGTGGTCGCCATGACCGCGCTCCGGCCCGCCCGCCGCGCAGTGGCGCCGAGCATGCGCGGGCGTGCAGCCATGCTGCCGGCGCCCCTCATGCCCGGCGTGCGCATGCCGCGGTCGGCCCGCCCCGGCATCCCCGGGAACGACGGCATTGCGCCCCATGGCGCGCATGAATGCAGCGAGAAAGTGCATGTGCTGACCTACCTATGTCTTACGATATAGATCGTACGATATATCTTAAGATATGTTTTGGCAAGTCCTCCACCGCGTCCGCGCACGGCATGACGCCGCCTCCTCCAACAAAGGTGTCATACTGCATTTATCAGGCGGCGTGCATGCGGAACAAAGGTGTCAGACTGCATTTATCCCGACGGGAACACGCAGAAAAAAGGTGTCAGACTGCATTTTTCGTCCGGCTCGTTTCCGGAAAAATGCAGTCTGACACCTTTGTTTGGGCCGACGCGGCTGCGGAAAATGCAGTCTGACACCTTTTCGTGGGGCTACGCGGCCGCGAAAAAATGCAGTCTGACTCCTTTTTCGGGGCCAACGCCGCTACGAAAAATGTAGTCTGACACCTTTGTTCGCGGTGACGCCCTGGTTCGCGCGGACGGCGCTGGGTCGCGCGGACGGTGGCGGGGCGCCGCGGGGGCGCTACAGCAGGCCGAAGCTGGGTTCGCCGGTGATAGGGTGCACGTCGAGCACCGCGGAGAGCACCAGGCGCGAGTGGTTCAGCGCCTCTTCTTCCGTGTCGAATACCACGTTGCGCGGCAATGGCCACGTGCTGGGGAGGCCCTTGGACTGCGGCTTTTCCACGCAGAGTTCGATGGCATAACGGCCGTTCGGGGTGTTGATGATCTTGCAGTGCACACGAAACGGCCCGAAGTCCCGCCAGACGCCTTTACTCACGATTGCGAAATCCTTATTCAGTGAAGGGGGTTCCTGCGATATCGGGCGGCGGAAGCTCTGGCTCATCGCCTGAGACTTGCCCCAAGCAGCCGACCCGCCCAGCGCATTCGCGCTGCGCGATGCGGGCTGCCTGCTCCGCCCTTGGTTGCGCGCGAAACGAATGTCGTGGCGACACAACCGACTCGATGCTGACGCAGCCCGCAGCCCGAAGGCTGCGGACGGCGACGGTGGGCGGCACGCGCGTGCGTGCCGCCCGAATTCATAGCCTGCCCATCAGGACCAGGACCAGCAGCACGATGACCACTACGCCCAGCAGGCCGCTCGGGTAGTAGCCCCAGCCGGAGCTGTACGGCCAGCTCGGCAAGGCGCCGATCAAGAGCAGAATCAGAACGATCAGAAGTATGGTGCCCATCTCACTCTCCTCAATCAGGTGGCGGTGCGGTTCGAATGGCGCGCGGGTCCGCCCCCAGGCCCGCGCACGCGTCACCGGGTGGTGCGATCAGCGCTGCTGATTACCCTTGCCCGAGTCCTGCTGGCTGCCCTTGTTGCCGGACTGGCCAGGTTGCTGAGGCGCGTTGCGATCACGCATGTTTTCCTGCGATTGCTGGCGCTGGGCCGGGTTCTGCGGCTTTTGCTGGTCGGGCTGCTGACGCTGCTGGCTCATGGTGTGTCTCCTTGAGATGGAAGGCGGAACACTCCGCCGTGGATCACACCGCAAGCGGCATGCCCGAACCCGCGCATCCCGGCCACGCCACGCGGCATAGCGCTTGCAGACGACTGGGCGTCCCCTCTCTGGAGCTCGCCCCCCATGCCCGCGAACCCGCAGCGCCGTCCGCCGCCACCCGTTCGATACGAGACGCCCAAGCCGCGTCTGCGCCGGGCCGCCACGATCTGGTTGATCGCCGCAGCGATGCTGGCAGGCGTTGCCTTCCTGGCGCGCTGGCTGGGCGGGCTGGGACAGTGATCCGCACCTGGCGTTGGCGAGGTCGGCCGTAAACGCGGCGCGCGCTCCGCCCCTATCGACGCCGCGCGGCGCGAGCGGCTCAAGAACAGCACGCGCCGCCAGCCTCCAAAAAAGACGCGGCGGCGGGATCCAACCCACCGCCGCGCGTCTGTCTTCGCCGTCGCTCCTTCACTGCACCTGCTTCGGCGCCTCCTGGTCACCGGGCGGCAGGTCGACCTCGGGCTCGTCGCTGTCGGGATCCACCGGCAGGTCGCCCGGGGGCGAGCCGGGCGGGATGGGCTCGGGCTTGGGGGGCACGTGAAGGTACTGGGGTTGCGGCGCGAAGCTGTCGCTGGGAAGCATGAGATGCAACATATCGGTCTCCTTGAAGGACGGCCGGCGCGGCGCGCCTGTCAGCCAGAACTCCGCAATGCATAAGCAAGCGCCATGCCTGCCGCCCGTGGGCACGGCGCTTGCTAAGTGGGCGCAACGCCATTGCCGGAGCCTGCCGCATGCCTTTCCCGCCCCCCGAGTCTGTCCATCCCGAAGTCGGCGACATGCCGCCGCACGGCCCGGGCACGCTCAAGGTCCTGACCGTCAACACCCACAAGGGATTCACCCAGTTCAACCGCCGCTTCATGCTGCACGAGCTGCGCGAGGCCCTGCGTCAGGCCGCGCCCGACGTGGTGTTTCTGCAGGAGGTGCTGGGCGAACACCAGCGGCACGCGGCGCGGCACGCCGACTGGCCCACGACGTCGCAATATGAATTCCTGGCGGACTCGCTGTGGCGCGACTACGCCTACGGCCGCAACGCCGTCTATCCGCATGGCCATCACGGCAACGCGGTGCTGTCGAAGTATCCGATCGTGAAGTACGACAACCACGACGTGAGCGAAGGCAAGCACGAGTCGCGCGGACTGCTGCACTGCGTGCTGGCGGCCGGCGCGAAGGGCGAGCACGTGCACACTGTGTGCGTGCATCTCGGCCTGCGCGAATGGCAGCGCCGCCGCCAGATGGCGCGCCTGTGCCAGCTGATCCATGGCCTGCCCGAGGGCGAGCCGGTGCTGGTGGCGGGCGACTTCAACGACTGGCGCCTGAACGCGGAGCGCACCATGCGCGGCTGCGGCGTGAGCGAGGTCTACGCCACCCGCTACGGCCGCCCGGCGCGCACCTTCCCGGCGCGCTGGCCCTTCCTGCGCCTGGACCGCATCTATGTGCGCAACGTGCGCAACTGGCGCGCCCTGCCCCTGGCCTCGCGGCCCTGGTCGGAGCTGTCGGATCACGTGCCGCTGGCCGCGGAGATCGCACTATGATGAACCTGCCCTGGCGCGCCAACAACGAATTCAAGCTGCTGATCAACGGTGGCGACTACTTTCCGGCCGTAAACGAGGCCATCGCCCGCGCCGAACGCGAGGTGCTGGTCGAGACCTTCATCCTGTTCGACGACGAGGTCGGGCGCGAGTTGCGCCAGACGCTGATCGATGCCGCCCAGCGCGGCGTGTCGGTGGATCTCACCGTCGACGGCTACGGCTCCGACGAGCTGAGCGAAGAGTTCATCTCCGGCATGACGCAGGCCGGCGTGCGGCTGCACGTGTTCGATCCACGCCCGCGCCTGCTCGGCATGCGCACCAACCTGTTTCGCCGGATGCACCGCAAGATCGTGGCGGTCGACGAGACGCTCGCCTTCATCGGCGGCATCAACTTCGGCGCGGATCACCTGATCGAGTCGGGCCCCGAGGCCAAGCAGGACTACGCCGTGCGCATCAGAGGCCCGCTCGCCACCGACGTGGCCAACTACGCGCGTGCCGCGCTCGGACCGCGCCAGCGCCGGCGCTGGCGCCGCCGTCCGGCCGCCGAGGCAGCGCCGGGCGCCGACGGCGTGGGCCGGCTGGTGGTGCGCGACAACGACGCGCATCGCACCGACATCGAACGCTACTACCGCGCCGGCATCCGCTCGGCGCGCGAAGACATCCTGATCGCCAACGCGTATTTCTTTCCCGGCTACAACCTGCTGCGCGACCTGACCAAGGCGGCGCGGCGCGGCGTGCGGGTGCGCCTGGTGCTGCAGGGCCAGCCCGACATGCCGGTGGCCAAGTACGCCGCCAGCATGCTGTACGACTACCTCGCGCGCGCCGGCGTGCAGATCTACGAATACTGCGAGCGGCCGCTGCACGGCAAGGTCGCCTGCGTCGACGGCGCCTGGAGCACGGTGGGCTCGAGCAACCTCGATCCGCTCAGCCTCGCGCTCAATCTCGAAGCCAACGTGGTGGTGCACGACGCCGGGCTGAACCGGGCGCTGCGCGAATCGCTGGAGGCGCTCATCAGCGAGCACTGCAAGCTCGCGCCCAAGCCGCCCCAGGCCGCGCGCAAGCTGCGCCGGCTCTGGTTCGGCGTGGTGATCTATCACTTCCTGCGCCGCTTCCCGGCCTGGGCCGGCAACCTGCCCGCCCACAAGCCGCGCCTGAAGACGCTCGGCCGCAGCCAGACCAGCCAGCACGCCGACGCGCAGCCGGGCGCCGACACGCTGACCGACGCCGCGCCGCGCACCGGCCCCGAAACTTCTTGACGCGCCAGGCGCGGGCAGAACCGACATGAGACACCTACGAACCCACACGCTGCACCGGCTCCGGCGCCGTTGCCGCGCCCACTGGCCGGCCATCAAGCGCACCCTCATCGTCGTGGTGCTGCTGGTGGTCGCGGGCCTGATCTTCCATGTGGCGCGCAGCATCGACTGGCCGCAGGTCTGGCGCGCCATGCGCGACATCCCGGCGCGCAACATCGGCATCGCCTGCGCGCTGGTGGTCGCGGGCTATGCCGCCTATGCCAGCCTGGACCTGCTCGCGCAGCGCTACACGCGGCACAAGCTGCCCTGGTCACAGGTGGCGGGCGTGGCGCTCATCAGTTATGCGATGAACCTCAACCTCGGCGTGCTGGTGGGAGGGCTGGGCATGCGCCTGCGCCTCTATGCCAAGCTCGGCGTGCGCAAGTCGGTCGCAACGAGGGTCGCGCTGTTCTCGGCGGCCACCAACTGGATCGGCTATGCGTGGATCGGCGGCGCCGTGTTCGCGGCCGGCGCGGTGCCCGTGCCGGCCAGCTGGGAGATCGGCAAGGGCGTGCTGCGCATCGTCGGCGTGGTGATCCTGATCCTCGCCGTCGTCTACGTGGCCTACTGCGCCCGCGCGCGCCAGCGCAGCTATCACCTGTTCGGCCAGCACCTGGTGCTGCCCGGCGGCCGCATGGCCGTGGCGCAGAGCCTGCTGGCCGCGCTCTCGTGGGCCATCATGGGCGGCATCATGTGGGTCCTGCTGCAGGGCAAGGCCGACTACGCCGCCGTGCTGGGGGTGCTGCTGTGCACCAGCTTCGCCGCGCTCATCACCCGCATTCCCGGCGGCCTGGGCACCACCGAAGCCATCTTCGTGGCGGCCTTCTCGGGCCAGCTGCCCACCTACCAGGTGCTGGGCGCCGCCCTCACCTATCGCGCGCTCTACGCGCTGGTGCCGCTCGCGATCGCGGTGCTGTCGTACGCGGCCGTGGAGACCCGCCTCGCCCTGCGCAGGCGCCACGGCGGCGCCCGCCTCGGGTCGTCGTAGCAGACGCGGGCGCGCCGGACCCCGCCGGGACGACGCGCCCGGCGCCGCACGCGCTCAGGCGCTGCGGCGCCGCTCCCACACCTCCGGATTGACGACGTGCCGCGGCCGCCTGCCCTGCAGCGCGTCCACCACCTGCTGCGCCACGGCCACGGCCGTGCGCGCGAGCGCCTCGTCGGTGCTGCCGCCCGCGTGCGGCGCCAGCACCACGTTGGGCGCGCCGATGAGCGGATGGTCGGCCGGCGGCGGTTCGGTCGAGAACACGTCGATGCCGGCCCCGCCCAGCCGCCCGGCCGCGAGGCTGTCGGCCAGCGCGCGTTCGTCGACCAGGCCGCCGCGCGCCGTGTTGATGAGCAAGGCACCCGGCTTCATCCGCGCCAGCGCCGCCGCATCGATCATGGGCGGCGCGCCGGCCTGGCCCGGCCGGTGCAGCGACACGATGTCGGCCGCGGCCAGCAGCGCCGCCAGGTCGGGCGCCAGCGCACAGCCGGCGGCCTCGATCTCGGCCGGCGGCACCGACGGCGAATACACCAGCACCCGCATGCCGAAGCCTTGGGCGGCGATCCCGGCCAGCGCGCGGCCGATCTGGCCAAAGCCCACGATGCCGAGCGTGGCGCCGGCCAGCTCGCGCAGGCCCGGCGCATAGCGCGCATCCCAGTGGCCGGTGCGCACGGCCGCATCGAGCTCGAGCGTGCGCTTGACCAGTGCCAGCGCCATCGCGATCACCAGTTCGGCCACCGAGCGCGCGTTGGCGCCCGGGGTGTTGACCACCGGGATGCCGGCCGCCGTGGCCGCGGCCACGTCGACCATGTTGGTGCCCGCGCCATGACTGCCGATGATGCGCAGCCGCGCCGCGGCCGCGATGGCGGCGCCATCCAGGCCGGCGTTGCGCGTGATGACGGCCTCGCAGGCGGGAATCGCGCGCGCCACCTCGGCCATCGTCGCCGACGCCGGCGTCACGCAATCGATGCCTGCCTGGCGCAGCAGCGCGAGGCCCTGCTCATGGATCGGCTGAACGATCAGACACTTCATACTGCACTCCTCACGGGATCATGTTCCGGCACGGGGGCCGCCAGGATATCAGCCAGGAGCCGAGCCCCCAGCCCGAAGTCGTCGAGGTCCATCGCCTCGTCGGGGTTGTGCGAACCGTGTTGGTTGCGCACGAAAATCATGGCCGAGCGCACGCCCTGCTGCGCAAACACCGCCGTGTCGTGGCCGGCGCCGCTGGCCATCGTGCGCGCCGCGATACCGCGCGCCTCGGCGCAGGCGCTCAGCCGCGCCACCAGCCCCACGTCCATGCGCGCCGGCTGCGAGCCCGTGCGGGGGCCGAACGCCACGCGCGTCGCGGTGCGCGCCTCGGCATCGGCGGCGCAATCGCGCACGATGCGGTCGTAGGCCGCCAGCACCTCTTCGCTCAGACTGCGCACGTCCAGGCAGCAGTCCAGCTCGCCCGCCACCTTGCTGAAGGCGTGCTCGCGCGGATTGGTGCCGATCTGCCCCACCGTCACGACCAGGTCGTCGCCGCGCCGCGCCAGCGTGTCCCAGGCGTCGTCGATCGCGCTCATCCAGCGGGCGGCGGCGCGCACCGCGTCGCTGCGGCTGTGGCGGCCCACCGCGCCGGAGTGGTCGTAGCGGCCGAGCCAGCGCATGTCGCGATAGCGCAAGCTGCCGCGGATGCCCGTCACGATGCCCACGGGCAGGCCGTCTTCCACCAGATGCGGGCCCTGCTCGATGTGGAGCTCGACGAAACGGTCGATGCGCGCGGGGTCCAGCGCAGCACTGCCATAGCGGTCCGGGTCGAGCCCGATCTCGCGCAGGTGCTCGCGCAGGCTGCGGCCGGTGTCGGCCCGGCGCAGGTCCAGCACCTCCGGGCCGGTCAGGCCGAAGGCGGCCTTGCTGCCGAGGTACGAATAGGGAAACCAGGTACTCTCCTCGGCGCGGATCGCCATCACGGTCACGTCGGCATCCGGCGTGAACCCCTGCGCGCGCCAGCCCGCCAGTACCGCCATGCCGGCGACGACGCCCGCCGCGCCGTCGAAATTGCCGCCCACCGGCACCGAGTCCAGGTGCGAGCCGGTGTAGCGCGCCGGCAGCGAACGGTCGCGGCCCGGCAAGGTTGCGTAGAGATTGCCGCTGCCGTCCACGCCCACCTCCAGGCCGAGCGCCGCGGCCTGCTCGCGCACCAGCCCGTGGGCCCGCTGCTCGCCCGCGCCGTAGGCATCGCGCGTCACGCCGCGTCCGTCGAAGCTCAGCTCGCGCAGTGCCGCGAACATGCGGGCGGCCAGGCCCAGGTCGGGATCGGGACTCGGAATCATGGCATCACCGCGGCGCGTAGTCGGCGCGCGTGATCGGCGCCAGTTGCTCGCGCAACAGACGGCCGTAGCCCGGCACCGCCGCGTTCAGGCCGAGCAGGCGCAGGCAGCCCCACAGGGTGGCCTGGTTGCTCGTCACCACCGGCTTGCCCAGCTCGTCCTCGATGCGCTCGATCATGTCGATCGTGGCCAGGTTGGTGCAAGACAGGAAGATCGCATCGGCGTCGGGCCGGTCGATGTCGCGGGCGAGTTGATAGGCCACCTGCGGCGGCACGCGGCCGATGTCGCGCCGCTCCTCCTGCGTGTGGCCCAGGTCCAGGCCCTCGATCGAGACCACGTCGAAGCCGTACTGCTCGAGGAACTCGCGTTCGCGCAGGTTGACGAAGTCGATGTAGGGGGTGCCCACCGCGACCCGCCGGGCGCCGAGCGCGCGCAGCGCGGCCACCACCGCGCCGGCGGTGGCGATGGCCGGCGCGCCGGCCCGCTCGCTCATGCCGTCGCACAGTTCGTCGAGCGAGCAGACGATCGAGCCGGAGGTGCAGCCATAGGCCACCACGTCGACCTCGGCGGTCCTGATCAGGTCGGCGGCCTCGAGCACGCCGCGCGCCATGCGGTCGTAGTTCTCCTGGGTGGCCGGCCCGGCGTTGATCGCCCGCCCGGAGTGGATGGTGACGCCGTCGGGCGCCATGCGATAGAACTCCGGCTCGTTGACCGTATTGGTGGACGGCACGATCAGGCCGATCTTGGCGCGCCAGGCGTAGGGGCGGTAGCGCGCGGTGGTCTTCATCAGGGTATCGACTTTCATCATCCTTGCTCCGGACGGCCGGCCAGGCGCTTGAGCCCGGAGGCGGCCTGGCTGAAGGTATTGAACAGACTGTTGACGTCGTTGCTGAACGGCATCCAGCCGATGCCGCGGCCCAGCCACTTCTCGGCGGCGCCGAGGTCCTGGCAGCTGAAACCCCACGGCACGCCGAGGCGGCTGCAGGTGGCGATCACGTGCTCGACCGCCTCCAGGTAGCGCGGATGCTGCATCTCGCCCGGTATGCCCAGGTCCTGGGTCAGGTCGTCGGGGCCGATCATCACCGCGTCCAGGCCGTCGACCGCGCAGATTCGTTCCAGGTTGTCGAGCCCCACGCGGGTCTCGGCCATCGCCACCGTCAGCGTGTTGGCGTTCATCTCGGCGGTCTGCGCCAGCGGCGACGACAGCTTGACGTAGTCGGTGTGGGGGCCGCGCATGTTGAGGATGCGCTGGCCGCGCGGGCCGAACTTGGTGTACTGCAGAATCTGCTCGAGCTGTTCGGGCGTCTCGATGTTGGGCAGCAGCAGCCCCATCGCGCCGGCGTCGAGCGGCCGGGTGTAGTCGTGCGAATCGGAGCCGGCCGGACGCACGATCGGCACCAGCCCCGCCTCGCGCGCCACCAGGCACATGGTGGCGACCTGGCTGATCGAGAAGTCGCTGTGCTCCATCTCGATCAGCACGAAATCCAGTCCGGTCACCGCCAGCAGCTTCATGAAGCGCGGGTGATGGACCATCGTCGCCCAGGTGCCGAACACGGGCTGGTTCTGCTGCCACAGGGCCTTGATCGGATTGGCTCTCATGCTGCGGCTCCTTCCTTTGCGAACGACATGGCGCTGAAGCGCGCGGCCGCCTCGGCGATGTAGGCCACGGTGTCGTTCCAGATGGCGTGGCCGAGTTCGGCGCTGGCCTGCGTGGGATCGCCCTGCGTGCCGATCGGGGCGTAGTCGCTGATGTCGCTGAACACGGCGAAGCTGGATTTGCCGAAGCTCACCTTGCCGCTCGACACCGTGCTGACGCCTTCGGCGAACGCGCGCAGGCCGCCGGCCGCGCGGGCCCGGTCCATGAACACCAGCTCGGGAAACTTCGCCAGCGCCACCGAGGTCACCATCTCCGAGGCGTGGCCGCTGGGCGCGCTCCGGGTCACGAAGCGGCCGGCGGCCACGTCGCGCATGATGGAGAACACGTCGATCAGGCCGCCGACCGCGTCGTAGTGGCGCCGCAGGTGCCGGCACACGCTTTCGATCGGCCCGAGCGATCCGGCGTGGATGTTGATGAAGAAGAAGTGGCGAAAGCCCTGGCCGGCAAGCGCGTCGCACATCTCGCGCAGATAGGCCTCGATCGTGCCCATGCCCACCGACAGCGTGCCGGGGTAATCGAGAAACATGGCCGAGTAGTTGACCGGCACGATGGGCGTGACCGCCAGGCCGGCGCGTTCGCCCGCCTCGGTCGCCACGGCCTCGCAGATGCGCAGTTCCGTGCCGGTGGCCAGGTGCGCGCCGTATTGCTCGACCGCCCCCACCGGGATCAGCACGGTGTCGCGCTCGCGCAGATACGCGCGGATGTCGTCGTAGGTATGCTGGTCTGTTCTCATCCGGATGACTCCCTTTCTTCTGTTGTGCGGCCGCTCAGAGCAGCCACGGATTGGTCTTCCACAGCTGCCGCAGCTGGATGTCTAGCGTCTTGAGGCGGCTGACGTACTCGTCGCGTTTCAGGTATCTGAGCGGCTGGAAGCTGCTCCTGGCGCGCTCCAGGTATGCCGGGTCCTGGTTGCACTGTTCCACCGCGTCGGCCAGCGTCTGCATGACCGGCGCGGGCAGGCCGCGCGGCGCCGCCAGCCCGCGCATCGAGCCCGAGTACACGGCGTAGCCGGCTTCCTTGAACGTCGGCACGTCGGGCGCCTCGGGCGAGCGCTGCTCGCTCATCACGCCCACGATGCGCCACGGATTGCCGCGTGCGAAGGTCAGCGCCTCGCCCAGATTGGCCATGCTGCTGTCGATCACCTTGCCCAGCAGGGCCACGCTGGCGGGCGACGCGCCCTGGAACGGCACGGGGGTGATCCTGACCCCCGCGGCCTGCTCGATCAGCAGCGCCGAGATGTGGCCGGCCGAGCCGATGCCCTGCGTGCCCACCGTGATGCTGCCCGGCGCCTGCCGGGCGGCCGCGATCAGCTGCGCCACGTCGTGGATCGGGCTGTCGGCGTGCACACTGAGCGTGCCCGGGTCCTCGACCAGGTTGGCGATGAAGTCGAAGCTCTCGAGCGAGTAGTTGCGCTTGCGTTCGATCGGCAGGCTGACGATGCCGGGCGTGTTCACGATGCCGATGGTGTAGCCGTTGGGCTCGGCGTGGGCCAGATAGCTCAGCGCGATGTCGCCCGCCGCCCCCGGCTTGTTGAGCACCACGAAGCGCGCGCCCGCGATCTTGGTCTGCATGCAGGCGGCGATGGTGCGCGCGGTGAGGTCGGTCCCGGCGCCGGCAGGAAAAGGCACGACCAGGTTGATGGGTTGTTCCGGAAAGGCGGCGTGCGCGGCGCCGCAGCCCAGCGCGATCAGGCAGGCGATGGCAGTTTTCATGATCCGCCTCCTCACCGGTTCCAGGGCGTCGCGGCCCAGAGTTGCTGCAGCGCGGCCTGTTGCCCGGCGAGGGCCTCGGCGTAGCGCTCGCCGGCCAACACCTTGAGCTCCTGATTGGCCGCCTGCGCGGCGGACTGGAACGCCGGATCGGCGGCGGCCCGGGTCATCAGCGCACGCAATTGCTCGCGCCGGTCCGGCGGCAGGCCGGCGGGCGCGCCGATGCCGCGCAGGGAACCCGAGCTCAGCACATAGCCGCTTTCCGCAAAGGTGGGCAGGTCCGGGGCGAAGCCGGAGCGCGCCGGGCTCATCACGCCAAGCGTGCGCCACGGGCTGCCGGTGGCGAAGGCGAGCGCCTCGCCCAGATTGGTTGCGGCCACATCGATCTGCTCGCCCAACAGCGCGGTGCGCACATCGGAGGTGCCCTTGTACGGCACGTGCAGCATGCGGATGCCGGCCTGCTTCTCCAGCATCAGCACCGACAGATGGCCCGCCGAGCCCACGCCCGCGGTGCCGTAGCGGATCGCATCCGGGGCGGCGCGGGCCGCGCGCACGAGGTCGGCCACCGAGCGGATCTGCGAGCTGGCGTGCACGCTGAGCGTGGCCGGATCGTCGACCAGGCTCACCACCGGCTCGAACGAGGACAGCGCGAACTGCGCCTTGCGTTCGATCGGAATGCTCAGCACGTTCGGCGTGTTGAGCAGGCCCAGGGTGTAGCCGTCGGCGCTGGCGCGCGCGAGTTGCGCCATGCCCACTTCGCCGCCCGCGCCGGGCCGGTTGAGCACCGTGACCGGCTGGCCGCCCTGGCGTTCGAGCGCCTGGGCGAACAGACGAGCCGTGAGATCGGTGCCGCCGGCGGCCGGAAACGGCACGACGATGGTGAGCGGCCGGTCGGGAAAGGCGTCGGCCGCGCGGGCCTGGAGGCAGGCCAGGATGCCGGCCGCCAGCAGCAGCCAGGGCAGCCTGGCGGACCTTCGATAGGTGCGAGCGCACCCCTCGTATCGTTGCGTACGAAACATTTTCAACCCCTTGAGTATGTGTCGGTACATGCGGTGGCATGCCCGCGGCCCTGCCCCTGTCCCGGGGCGAGTGACTGCGGCGGACGTCGATTCCGAGGGGAGCCGGCATCCTGAGATCCATAGTATTTATAGATTTATGGATTGAAAAACTGTATTTTTTTATGGCCTCCACAAATTTTCTTTGTAAGCCATGCTCAAGGAACTCCGCACCCTGATGGCCGTCGCCCAGCACGGCACCATCACCGCCGCCGCGCATCACATCGGCCTGACGCAGGCGGCCGCGAGCGCGCAGATCCAGCGCCTCGAAGAATCGCTGGACGTGGCCCTGCTCGACCGCGCCGGGCGACAGGTGCGGCTCAATGCGGTGGGGGTGGACGTGGTGGCGCGCGCCGAACACATCCTTCATCTGTGCGACGAGCTGCGCGAGGTCACGCAGCGGCCCAAGGTGCGCGGCCACCTGCGCCTGGGCGCGATCCAGAGCATGCAGCGGCAATACCTGCCGCGCGTCATCAAGACCCTGATCGAGCAGTACCCCGACGTGAGCACGCACCTGGAGCTGGGCGGCTCGCTGCCGCTGCTCACCGCCGTGGACCAGGGCCAGCTCGATGCGGCCATGGTGGTCAAGCCCTTCTTCGCCCTGCCCGCCGAGCTGACCTGGGTGCCGTTGCTGCGCGAGCCCTTCACGGTGCTGTGCCCGGCCGGCGAGGCCAGCAATGACTGGCGCCAGGTGCTCACCACCCTGCCCTTCATCCGCTACGACAGCGCCTCATTTGGCGGCCGGGTGGTGGACCGGTTCCTGCAGACGCATCGCCTCAGCCCGCGCTGCCAGATCGAATCGCAGGACGTGGACGCGATCCTCGAAATGGTGGCCTGCGGCATCGGCGCGTCGCTGATCCCGATGAAGGACCTGTCGCGCCACGCCAATCAGCTGCGCGCGATCGACCTGGGCGCGGACAAGTTCTATCGGGAGGTGGGCATGGTGCTGCCCGGCACGCGCGGCAACAACGAGCTCGTGACCGAGCTCGTCCGCATCGCCCGCGCGCAGGTGCTGGCCTCGCCCTTCGTGCATCCGCTGGTCGAGCGCGACTGACGTGAAGACGCCCGGACCAGGCCGGGCGTTTCAGGGCGGGCACGGCCGCGATGGAGCGGCCGGCGTGCCAGGGGCTTCAGGCCAGCGCTTCGGCGCGGTGCCACACCTGCGACAGGCCTTCGTGCAAGGCGTGCGCGAGCTGCGCCAGACCGGCATGCAGGTCGCCCGTGATGTGCACGCGCAGACAAGGCCGGCCGCGGGCGCGCAGCTCCTCGAAGTCGCCCAGGGCCTGCGCGGCCTGGATCATGCCGAAGTCCGTGCCCTGGCGCGCGATCTTCTCGGGCGCGCTCGGCTCGGCCGTGATCATGAGGAACACGCCGCCGGCGGGTCCGCCCTTGTGCAGCTGCCCGCTCGAATGCAAATAGCGCGGTCCGAAGCCGCCCACCGTGGCGCAGCCGCTGGCATCGCGCAACAGGCGGCGCAGCTGTTCCAGCCTCCCTTCATTGGCGCGGTTGCGCGCGATGTAGGCCAGCACCGCGCCGTAGCCGCGGCCGCGCAGCGACACGAAATGATGGGCCAGCAGCTCGGCGGCCGAGCCGCCCCCGCTGGTCGAGCCATAGAACGCCAGCTGCCCTTCGCGCAGCACCGGTTCCGGCTGCACCAGGTTGCCGTCCTTGCGCCACGCCTCGGCCAGCGCGCGGGCGCGCAGCTTGGCGGCCTCCACGTCGGGCTGGTCGAACGGATTGATGCCGAGAATCGCGCCGGCCACCGCCGTGGCGACTTCCCAGCGCAGGAACTCCTGCCCCAGCCGCTGCGGGTCGGCCAGCTCGAACATCACGACCGGATGGCCGGCCTCGGCCAGGCGGATCGCGCGCGAGCGCAGGGCCAGGCCGGCCTCGCCGGGCTCAAGCAGCGCGATGAAGAGGCGGTCCTCGCCGTAGTCGTCCCGCTCGCCAGCGGGTTCGCGGTCGACCGGGATCACGCCGCGGCCGTGCTTGCCGGTGGACTCCGCCAGCAGCTGCTCGAGCCAGGCGCCGAAGGGCGCGAGTCCGGGCGTGGCCAGCACGGTGGCCTTGTCGCGCCCGCACAGCGCGGCCTCGCCCACCAGCGCCCCCAGGAACACTCCAGGGTTGGCGGCCGGATCGCGCAGCGCGCAGGCGCGCAGCATGGGCCGCGCGGCATGCAGAAAACGCACCGGGTCGTGGCCCAGCAGCGACAGGGTCACGAGGCCGAATGGCGTCAGCACCGAGTTGCGGCCGCCCACCGAGGGCTCGCCGGCGAACACCTCGGCATAGCCGCTTTCGCGGGCATGCGACTCCAGCGGCGTGCCCGGATCCGTGATGGCGATGAAGCGCTTGCCCGCCTCGGTCTCCCCGAGTTCGGCGCAGAGGCGCTCGTGGAAGTAGTCGGCCAGCATGCGCGACTCCAGCGTCGTGCCGGACTTGCTGGCGACGATGAAGAGCGTGCAGTGCAGATCAATGCGGTCCAGCACGGTGCGGATCTGCGCGCTGTCGGTGGTGTCGAGCACGTGCACGCGCAGCCCGCCCTGCGCCACGCCGAGGATGCTGACCAGCACTTCGGCGCCCAGGCTCGCGCCGCCCATGCCCAGCAGCACCACGTCGCTCGCGCCGTTGCAGCACAGATCGGCACAGCGGCGCGCAAGCGCCTCGGTCATGCGGCGCGGCTGGCGCAGCGTGGTGAGCCAGCCCAGCCAGTTGCCCTCGTCGGCGCCGGTCCACAGCGTCGCGTCGGCGCGCCACAGGCGCTTGACCCAGTGAGCGCGCGTGGCCATGGCGAGGCGTTGCGTCACCGCCATGCGCAGCGGCGTGGGCAGGCTGTAGGTGAAACGGTTGAGGCTGTCGCCCAGCGCGGGCTCGTGCACCCGCAGCACCGGTGCGCCCGCGACCCGCGCCGTGCCGCGCGTGTCGATCGAAGAAATCAGGGTGAGTGTCATGATGCGGGGTTAACCCAGGGAGCCCGTGCGGGGCGATACGGAAAGCCTTAGCAAACGCCGTGCCCAAGGCTGTTGCAGTGCGGAATATTTTGTCGGGATGCGGGCATGGCGCTTGCTCTGACAGCGCCATGACAGCGCCCGAAACTCCCCCTGCCTACCAGCCTGCCGCCCGTCGCGGCGTCGTCGCGCCCTATCCGCGCGCCCAGGCGCCGAGCGAGCACGAGCTCGCGAGCCAGGACCTGCTGGCCCGCCGCATCGCGGCGCTCCTGAATCTCGACGTGGCGCTGGCCTACCGGCCGGGCCTGCGGCCCCGCTATGGTTCGGTCTATTTCGTGCCGGCGCGCACCATCGTGGGTCGCGCCCGCGCCAGCACGCTGGGCATCGACGACGAGACCGACCTGTATGGCGGCGTGGTGCCGCATGCCTTCGTCGCCACCAAGTCGATCAGCCATCCCCTGCTCAACGCACGCGCACGGGCGCCCTCGACCTGGTCGCGCCGGCTCGGCACGCTGATCGAGCCGGTGACGTTGGCGGGCTACACAGCGTTCAGCCTCACCGACGCGCAACGCGCGGGCGTGGCGCTGCTGCAGCGCGGCCCGATCCGCGTCAAGCAGGTCGAGGCCAATGCGGGTCGCGGCCAGGAGGTGGTGCGCAGCGCCGCCGAGCTGGAGGCGGCGCTCGCGCGGCTGCAGGACGCCACTGTGCGGCGACTGGGCCTGGTGCTCGAGGAAAACCTTGCCGAGGTCGAGACCTATAGCGTGGGCACCCTGCGCATCGGCACGCTGGAGGCGGCCTACGTCGGCACGCAATCGCTCACCGACGACAACCAGGGCGAACAGGTGTACGGCGGCTCGACGCTGCGGGTGGTGCGCGGCGGCTGGGACGCGCTGCTCGCCCACACCGAGGATGCGCGCGAGCGCCAGGCGGTGCAACAGAGCCGCGAGTACGACGCCGCGGTCCAGGAATGTTATCCGGAGCTGCTGGCCTCGCGCCGCAACTACGACGTGGCCATCGGCCAGGATGCGCACGGCCAGACCCGCGCCGGCGTGCTCGAGCAGTCGTGGCGCGCGGGCGGCGCCAGCCTGGCCGAGATCGCCGCGCTCGAAGCCTTCGCCGACGACGCCGCGCTCGATTGCGTGAGTGCGTTCACGCGCGAGCGCTATGGCCAGCCGCAGATCACGCCGCCGGGGCGCCACCTGGTGTTCCACGCCTACGACAGCACGGTGGGCTTCATTTCCAAATCGGGCGGCCTGCAGGCGCCCGCGCAGGAGCCCGCGCATGGCGCCCAATAACAACACCAACCGCAATCCCACCGAGATCACGCTCGACGACGCGCCGCCGCTGGCCGGCACCTTTCTCACGCCGCAGACCAAGGTCCCCGGCGTGCTGTTCGTGCACGGCTGGGGCGGCAGCCAGGATTTCGACCTGAGCCGCGCGCGCGGCATCGCGGCGCTCGGCTGCGTGTGCCTGACCTTCGACCTGCGCGGCCACGCGGCCACCGAAGCGCAGCGACGCGAGGTGTCGCGCGAGCAGAACCTGCGCGACGTGCTGGCGGCCTACGACCGTCTGGCCGCGCACCCCTCGCTCGACACCACCGAGATCGCGGTGGTGGGCAGCAGCTACGGCGGCTACCTGGCGGCCATCCTCACGACCTTGCGGCGCGTGCGCTGGCTCGCCTTGCACGTGCCGGCGCTGTACCGCGACGAGGAGTGGGACCGGCCCAAGGCGGAGCTCGACCGCGACGTGCTGCGCGAGTACCGGCTGCGCGACCTCAAGCCCGCCGACAATCGCGCGCTCGGCGCCTGCGCCGATTTTCCCGGCGACGTGCTGCTGGTGGAGGCCGAGCACGACACCTACATTCCGCATTCGACCATCATGAACTACCGCTCGGCGTTCCGGCGCGCGCACTCCATGACCCATCGTGTCATCGATGGCGCCGATCACGCCCTCTCGGACAAGACCGCCCAGCGCGCCTACACCTCGGTGCTGGTCAACTGGGTGACGGAAATGGTGACCGGCGCGCGCCTGAGCGAACCCCGCGCGCTGCCCTGAACCGTCGCCTCGGAGCCTCCCCATGGACAGCGAAATCGAGCAACTCGCCACCTACATGAAACGCCACGCGCTCACGCTGGCGACGGCGGAGTCCTGCACGGCGGGCCTCATCGCCGCCACGCTGGCCGACGTGCCCGGCGCGGGCGCGCTGCTGGAGTGCGCCTTCGTGACCTACAGCCCGCAGGCCAAGCAGCGTCTGCTCGGGCTGTCGGACACGCTGCTGCAAAGGCACAACCTGACCAGCGAGGCCGTGGCGCGCGCCATGGCGCTGGGCGCGGCCCAGCGCGCCCAGGCGCGCGTGGTGATCGCCAATACCGGCGTCACCGACGGCACCGATCCCGAGATCCCGGCGGGCACGCAATGCTACGCCTGGGTCATCAAGCGCGGCGCGGCCGATGCCGCACCCGCCGTGTTCACCGAGACCCGGGTATTCACGGGCGGTCGCAATGCGATCCGCCGCGCCAGCGCGACCTATGCGCTGCTGCAGGTCCAGCACTACGCCCGCGAGGCGCTGGGCCAAGGGGCGGCGGCCTCCGCCGCCGCCTGAGTTCATCACCGACCCTACGAGGAGACCACCATGAGCACGCAACAGGAACCCCGCCGCGACGGCCAGGACGCCCCGCAGAAGAACGACACCGATCGCACCGAACAGCAGAGCCACGGCAGCGAACAGAACCGCAGCAAGAAGGATGGCCACACCAGCCAGATCGGCACCGGCGGCGATCAGCAGAGCAGCCGCAACACCGGCGGCGGCGCGCGCCGCCCGTAATGCAGCAGGCGGGCCATCGGCCCGCCTGTCCCTCGAACCGGGCGGGTGCGCGGCCCGCCCCGCCTCAGCCCTTTTGCAGGGCGGCGATCAATGCGCGATTGAAGGCCGGGATGTCGTCGGGCTTGCGGCTCGAGATGAAGCGGCCGTCTTCCACCACTTCCTGGTCCACCCATTCGGCGCCGGCATTGCGCAGGTCATCCTGCAGCGAGGGCCAGCTGGTGAGCTTGCGCCCGCGCACCAGACCGGCCGAGATCAGCAGCCAGGCGCCGTGGCAGATTACCGCCACCGGCTTGTCGGCCTCGACCATGGCCCGCACGAAGGATTGTGCCTTCGGGTGCATGCGGATCTCGTCGGCGTTCACCACGCCGCCCGGCAGCAGCACCGCGTCGAATTCGCCGGGCTCGGCGTCGGCCTGCACGAAGGTGAGATCGACCTCGAACTTGTCGCCCGGCTTGTCGTGGTGCATGCCGAGGATCGGCTCGGTCTTGGCCGAGATCAGCACCGTGCGCGCGCCCTCCTTCTGCAGCGCGTCGCGCGGCCCGGTGAGCTCCACCTGTTCGAATCCGTCGACGGCCAGGACGGCGATGGTCAGGTCTTTCAGCTTTGCCATGTGTGCTCCTTGAGTGCGTGTTCGTGTGCCGGCGCGCCGCGCCGGCCCCGCCCGCTGGCAGCAACCGCCATGCCCGCGCGGGCACAGCGCTTGCTTGTCGGCGGGCCATGAACGCGCCCGAACTCCTGCCGCTGCCCGCCGCCACGGGCCTGGTCTACACCGACGACAGCCGCCCCGGCTATCGGCGCAAGCGCGTCAATGCCAAGACCTTCCACTACTTCGACACGCGCGGGCGCCGCATCCGCGACGAGGCCACGCTGGCGCGCATCCGCGCGCTGGCGATCCCGCCCGCGTATGAGGCCGTGTGGATCTGCCCCGATCCGCAGGGCCATCTGCAGGCGACCGGCCGCGATGCGCGCGGCCGCAAGCAATACCGTTATCACCCCGACTGGACCATGGTGCGCGACGCGCAGAAATACGGCCAGCTGGCGGCGTTCGGGCTGTGCCTGCCGCGCATCCGCGCCCGCATCGAACGCGACATGGCCCTGCCCGGGCTGCCGCGCGAGAAGGTGGCCGCCACGCTGGTGCGCCTGCTCGAGCTGACCCGCATCCGCGTCGGCTCGCGCGAATACGCCCGCAGCAACAACTCGTTCGGGCTCACCACCCTCACCCGCCGCCATGCGCAGGTGGCCGGCGACAGGATCCGGCTGCGCTTCGTGGGCAAGAGCGGCGTGCCGCACGACGTGACGGTGGCCGACCGGCGCATCGCGCGTCTGGTGCGGCGCTGTCTCGACCTGCCCGGGCAGCAGCTGTTCCACTACCTCGACGAGACCGGCGAGCCGCGCGCGGTGGACTCCGACCTCGTCAACGATTATCTGCGCGAGGCCAGCGGCGCCGACTTCACGGCCAAGCACTATCGCACCTGGGCCGGCACGCTCTACGCCTATGCAGCGCTGCGCGCCGAAGGCCTGCTGCCCGGCGTGGAAGGCCCCCCGCCCTCCGAGACCGCGCTGCGCAAGCAGCTGGCCGAAGTGGTCAAGCGCGTGGCGCAGCGCCTCGCCAACACCCCCGCGGTCTGCCGCTCCTGCTACATCCACCCCGCCGTGATGGACGCCTATCTGGCCGGCTCGCTGGCCGCCGATGCGCGCGCGCCCGACACCCCGCGTGGCCTGGCGGCCGAAGAGCGCCGCCTGCTCGCGTTCCTGCAAGCCCTGCCCACGCCATGAGCACGGACCACGCGGCAGCGCGCCGGGCCCGGCCGGGCTGGCGATGCAATGCGGTGGGCGACGGGAGCGTGAAGACGGGCGGGAAAGCCGGCGGGAGGCGGGACGGGCATGGCGGCGATGCGCCATGCCGGGCGTCGGCAGGTCAGAAAATCGACGAGCGCGCGTTCTTGGCGTACGGCTGGGGTTGGGCGTTGTCGGCCCAGTTCGACTCGGGCGTCGGATCTTCCACGGGCTTGCTCTCGCTGCCGGCTTCGTCGACCGCACGCTTGGCGATCGGCGGGGGCATGCGCGGGACGTCTACCGGGCCGCGCGGGGGCAGGACCTTGGCGTTGATGCTGACCTCGTCGGGCGCAGGGGCCGGTGCGCCCGTGCTCACAGCCTTGCCGGGGGTATTCGCGTGGGATGTCATGACATTCTCCTTGAGGGTGGGTACATGCCAATGTGGCCATGCAGGACGGCCGGTGCGCGCGTCGATGACCGGTCGCGAACCCGTGCACCGGGCGCGGCACCCTGTTGATGTTTTACAGGATCGGGGGCAGGCGCGCCAGTTGCTGAACAAAGCCTTACAGCAGGTCCACCCGCGAACGCGCGCGGGCCGCTAGGGTTAACCACGAGGAGATGCCAGTGCCAGACACCGTACAAGCCTGCGTTCAAGCCTGCCTGCGATGCGCCGCCACCTGCGACGCCTGCGCGGCCGCCTGCCTCGACGCGCCGGGCGGCCACGACATGCGGCGCTGCATCGCGCTGGACCTGGATTGCGCCGAGGCTTGCCGGATGGCGGGCGCATTGATTGCGCGCGCAAGTGAATATTCTGCCGAGGCCGCGCGTTTCTGCGCTCGGCTGTGCGAAGGCTGCGCGCGTGAATGCGCCGAACATCCCGTGGCCCATTGCCAGGCCTGCGCCCAGGCGTGCCGCGACTGCGCGCAAGCCTGCGCATCCTTTGCCGGAGCCGTGTGATGATGAATCGCTACCCGAAGGGCCCGAGCTTGCGCGCCCGCCTGGCACGGCTTTCGCTGGCCGCCCGCTTTGCGGCCGGCCGCATCGGCCAGTATGGCGAACTGCTGCACCTGGAGCTCGCGCTCTACCGCCAATCGCTGGTGCGATCGCTGATCGCGCTGGTGGCGCTGGTGTTCGCCGGCCTGGGCGCCGCCGCCTTTCTTTCCATCGCCGTCCTGGTGCACTATTGGGAAACGCCATGGCGCCGCACCACCGGCTGGGCCATCGCCGGCGTATGGATCGGCGTGGCGGTGATCTCGCTGCTGCTGGCGCGCCGCAACGCGCCCGACGGCCTGCCGTTCCAGAGTCTGGGCACGCAGCTGCGCCTGGACGCCCAGGCCCTGCGTGAAAGCACGGGCCTGGCCTCCGCCGTCCCGCCAGCCGCCCCGACCGCCGACGAACCGCCCCGGAGCCAGCCATGAGCCAACTCGATATCGCCGCCGAACGCGCCCTGCTGCTGGCCCGCATGGACGAAGAACGCCGCCAGCTCGCCACCCCCGATCCCGCCGCGCCCCCGCCCGCGCCCACCCCCGTCGATGGGGCGCAGGTCGCGCGCGCGGCACGCAACGTGGTCGTGGGCCTGGTCGCGGCCAGCGGCTGGCCCCCCTTTCTCAAGACCCCTGCGCGCGCGGCCACCTCCGTGTGGCTGCGTGACCGGCTCGCCGGGCTGGTTCGCTCAAGGGTCTCTCCCCCCCGGCAGCATCACAGGAGTGACATTATGGAATCCACGCCGACCCCGGCTCCCACCACGCCTCTGAACACCTCGGCCGCCGAGTCGCGTACGCGCCGTGGCGGCGCCCGTCAGCTGCTCGACGACCTGGAGTCGACGCTGCGCGACTCGGGCCACGAAGACATCGAGGTGCTGAAGACGCGGTTGCGCGCGCAACTGGAAGACGCCCGCGACTCGCTCAATGACGCCGGCAACAGCGCCAACGAGCTGGTGCGCGCCTCGGTGGACTGCACCGAAGAATACGTGCGTTCGCACCCCTGGCAGGCCGTGGGCTGGGCCGCCAGCGCGGCCTTCCTGCTGGGCGTGATCGTGGGCCGGCGCTGACGCGCTGCCCGAAAAAAATGGCGGCCGGTTCATCCGGCCGCCATTTTTTTTTGCCCGTCCCGTCGTACCCTGGGTCCTCTACCGGCGGGCTCGCCCGATCCGATCCCGGGCCGGCGCGCCGGCCTCACCAGAGGTTGGACAGCGCGCGACCCATCTCGCGCACCGCGCCGGTCACGCCCTCGCTGGAACCTTCGGCGCTCACGCCGACCGCGCGGGCGAAGCCGCCCGCCAGCCGCTGCGGCAGGCTTTTCTGCATGGCGAACTTGGGATCGTCCAGGCTGCCCTGCACCGTGAAGTCGAAACGCACCGTGTCGTTGCGGTCGGCCATGGCGCTCAGCACGGCCTGGCGCGGCAGGGCGAAGATGCTGCCGTCGTCGCCGAAACGGGCGTGCGTCAGCGCGAGCGTGCCGTTGGCCTGCAGCGCGCGGTCGCGGATCTGCGTCCGCATGTCCAGGTCGACGGCGCCTCCGGTCAGCGGCGCGCTGTGCGCCAGCTGCATGTAGGGGCCGACCTGGCTGGCCGGCATGTTGCGCACCGCGAGCCGGACGTCGGCGTCCTGGCCCTTGCCGCGCACCCAGCCCACCAGCGAGGCGGTGCCGCGCTGGCCGTTCGCGCCGGGCGCGGTCACGCCCTCGAAACGCACCTCCATCCGTTCCTCGCCGGCCGGCACGGCCAGGGGCGAGATGTCGACGCGCGCCTGTTCGAACACCATGTCGTGCCCCGGCGGATAGGCCACGGTCTGGTCGCGATAGCGCAGCGTGCCGTCGGCCAGCACCACGCGGCCGGCCCATGCCGGGCGCGGCTGGCCGTCGGCCCCGCGCGCCCGGGCCAGGGCCTGGGCGAGCGAGGGCGCCACGTGCAGCTTGCCGTCGCCGTCGCGCAGCACTTCCATGTCGTAGCCCTGCACCAGCACCCGCTCGAACGCGGCCTCATGGGCCAGGAAGGCGCGCCAGCGCGGCACCAGCACCACCCGCTCGGCGCGCGTCGCGGCCTGGCCGGGCGCGCCGGGCAACACCACGTCGCGCAACACGATTTCGTGCGGCCGCACGGTGATGTCGCCGATCTGGCCGCGCGGGCCGACGATGCTGTCGACGCGCAATTCCACCAGGCGCACCACCAGGAACGCGAGAATGCCGGCCACCGCCAGCAGCAGCAGGGTCGTGGCGGTCAGGCCGGCGAGAAACCGGCACAGCGCCGGATACTGACTGATGCCGCAGCCCTTCGCGGATTTCGCGGGTGCGGCGCCTGAGCTCAGGCTTCGAGGGGTAGAAAGAGCGTCCATGGTGTCGATTCCTCGGCACGGCGGCCTGGCGGCTGCATCGATTGAGCGTGGCGGGCCCGTGTGCCGGACCGGCGCGTGAGTAATGTGGCGCATGCATAGCAACTGGCGTTCCTGGCGCGGCGGCATGGGGCTTGCGGCCCCGCCGCATCCCCTTCCCCCCCACGGAGTCCGCCATGAGCAAACCCGAATCCCCCGACGCCACCCACCGCGCACACACCACCGCCGAACGGCAGCGCGCCCTGCAGGAGGAGCAGGATCGACGCGATGCCGCGCGCAGCGGCGGCGGCGACGACGCCCCGGCCCAGGCCGGCACCCATGCGCAGCCGGAGCCGCCCCTGCCGAAACAGCACCTGGACAAGCCCGGCGACGAGCACGACCTGGCGCTCGCGCCCCGCTTCGAGGCGCCGCACTACCGCGGCAGCGACAAGCTGCGCGGCATGACCGCCCTCATCACCGGCGGCGATTCCGGCATCGGCCGCGCCGTGGCGGTGCTGTACGCACGCGAGGGTGCGGACGTGGCCATCGTGTATCTCGACGAACACGAAGACGCGCACGAGACCGCGCGCCACGTGCAGGCCGAGGGCCGGCGCTGCGAACTGATCCCGGGCGACGTGCGCGATCCCAAGTTCTGCGATGCGGCCGTGGCCCAGACCATCAAGGCCTTCGGCCGGCTCGACATCCTGGTCAACAATGCCGCCTTCCAGGAGCATGCCAAGTCGTTGCTGGAGCTCACCGACGAGCGCATCGACGAGACGCTGCGCACCAACATCTACGGCTACATGCAAATGGCGCGCGCCGCGCTGCCGCACCTGGAGGAAGGCGCGTCCATCATCAATACGGGCTCGGTGACGGGCCTGCGCGGCAGCGCCAACCTGATCGACTATTCCACCACCAAGGGCGCGATCCACGCCTTCACGCGCGCGCTCGCCGGCAACCTGGCCAAACAGGGCATCCGCGTCAACGCGGTGGCGCCGGGCCCCGTGTGGACGCCGCTCAATCCAGCGGACCGGCCCGCCGAAGAGGTGGCCGAGTTCGGCAAGGGCACCGACCTGGGCCGCCCGGCCCAGCCGGAGGAAATTTCGCCGGCCTATGTGTTCCTGGCCGCGCCCTGCTGCGCGAGCTACATCACCGGCATCGTGCTGCCGATCACCGGCAGCGCCGGCGACTGAGGCGCGAAAGAAAAGTGCCTGCGACCCGCGCAGGCACCCCATCGACCCCGATACGTCCCGCCGCTCAGCGTTGCGGCGCACCTCCGCCCGGCCCGGCGGTGCCGGCCGCAGGCGCGCTGCGCGAGGCGGGCGACGGGGCCGGCGCTTCGCCGGGCGGCGTGGGCGTCACCGTCTCGGCGGCTGCCGGCGCCGGCTTGGGATTGGCGAGCGCCTGCGCCCGGGCGCGCTGCTCGGTGAGTTGCGCCACGGCGCGTTTTGCATAATCGCGGACCGCCGGATCGGCGCCCTGCTGCACCGCGACCTCGAAGGCGGGCAGCGCCTCGCCCAGCGTACCGGCAACCGCTTCCGTCAGATACTTGCGATCGAAACCGGCGCCCTGCGCATCCCGCAGGGCCGCCAGCTGGCCGGCGTAGGCGCCGGTGGGCGCCGGCGCCGTCTTGCCGACATAGGGCTGCAAGGTTTTCAGGGACTCGCGATGCTGCTCGCCCATCTGGCGCGCGAAGGCCTGCACCTCGCCGGAGGCCGCGCGGTCCTGCGCCAGCTGCGCGGCGTCGATCTGGAACTGCGACAGGGCCACGGCGCGCGCCACGAACTGGCCCTCGGCCTGATCGGCCGCCAGCGCCACGGGCGCCGCGCACAGGCCCGCCGTCAGCGCGACGGCTGCGATCAGGGCTCTCATGATGCGCTCCTCATGCCACCGGGCGCTGGCACGGTGGCGGGCTCGCGTTCGGGCGCCACCAGCGGATCGAAGTCGACCCAGCGGCCGTCGCGCCAGCGGCCGTGCGCCCGCTCCACGTCCTGCCCGCCGGCCCCGCGCAGGATGCGCACCGCCTCGGCCTCGCGGTCCGGCGTGATGTGCAACGCCAGCAGCACGCCGGCCGGCCGCACCTCGGGATGGCCGGCCTCGTCGAGCGGCGCACCGGGCGCGCCGCGGCGCTTTCTGCGCCCGGCCAGCCACATCGCGCCGCCGAGCGCGCCGAGATAGGCGCCCACGCCGGCCGCCGCGACCACGGCCACGATGGAGCCGCTGATGCGCGCGCCGATCAGGCCGCCCGCCACGGCAAGCACCAGGCCGAAGATGGCCGCGCCGGCGATCGCACCATACTGCGCGCCCTCGGCATCCGGATCGGCCTTGCGGTCCCCGCCCAGCGGGAAGCGGGCGTGGCCGCCCGGGGTATTCACATAAAAGGTGTGGACGTCTTCCTCGCGGAAGCCGGCCGAGAACAGCTTGCCGGCGGCCAGCGTGGCCTGCTCGAAAGTCTGGAAGCGTGCGGCGACGATCAAGGACATGGTGGTCTCCTTCGCGTACTGCCGGTGAGTGGAGGCGGGCAGCCGCGCGCGGCGCCCTTCCGGTTCAGCGGAGCAAGCGCTGTACCTGTGCTTCAGGCGGAGATCACGGTCGTTCTCGCGGGCGGCGCGGCCGCGATGCGCCAGAGGCGGTCGACGGGCGCCTTGGCCGGGCCCCGGCCATCCGGGCTTGCCAGGCCGAGCAGCTCGCCCATGCCCTTTTGATGGCTCTCGTACTGCGCCATGGCCCGCGCCTTGAGCACGCCGTCCGGGGGGCCGAACTCCATCGGCGTGGCGCTCAGCTGGCGCTGCTGCAACAGGGCCAGCCGCGACTGCACCCGGCCGGGCTCGTCGCGGCTCGCCACCTCTTCGTAGGCAAGCCATTGCGCATCGCCAAAGAGCGGCATCACGGCCAGCGCGGCGTCGCCCACCATGACGTGTTCGCTGCCGGACAGCCCGAGCGGCATCAACACGACGCGCGGCCGCAGCAGCGTGAGCGCCGCGGCGATCACGCCGGGCAGGCGCGCGGCCATGGCGCCCCCGCCGTAGTGCGGGTCGAGCAGGTCGAGCCCGCGCCCCTGCGCCTGCAACAGGGCGAGCGCGCGATCCTCTTCGGCGCGCCGCACCGCCATGGCCTGCTGCACGTCATGGAAACCGCAGCGGGTGTCCCAGGGCGTGAGCGGCGTGCCCGGCGGCGGCACGGCGCTGTACACGGTGAGCACGGTGCTGCCAGGGTGCGCGGACAGGGCGGCGCCGCAGCAGAACACCGCGTCTTCGTAATGCGGGGCAATCGCAACCACACCGTTGGAGAATGTCATTGGCCCTCCCCTCAGCGCGCCGCGCGGCGTTTTCGCCGCTTGGGCGTTGGGCCGCCGAGCCCTGCGGTCGCCCTTGCGATCGCTCCGCCCGACGGCCCTTGCGCACCTGCGCCGATTCCCCGCGGCCAGTCCATCGCGCTCGCCAACCGTCTGTTTCGCATGGCTTTTTCTCCAGTTTTGGGGGATCGGATACGGTTGCTTCCGCAACTGGCGTGCCAATGCCGAGGAAAACGAGGGCGCCAGGCGCCGCAGCGGGCACGTCACTTGCTGATACGCCACGTCGCAAAATTTATCCGCGGGCCAACGGGCCCGCGTCATTACCCAGGAGCCGCCATGAACGATCTCGATCTGCCGAACAGCCGTCCCAACGTGGGCCCGAGCGATTCTTCCGACTCCGCCAGCGATCTGCCCCCCGGCGAGTCGGGCACCGACAGCGACAGCCAGGGCACCGGCGAGCGCGAGTCGGTACGCCCCTTCGATCCCGAACTGGACGGCGCCGACGTGGACACCGACGAGATCGTCGACGAGGCGGAGGCCGGCATTTCGCACGCCCGCCCGGATCCGGTGCGCAACGGACGGCCCGACTGAGGGGCCGCCGATCATGAGCCGCTACGCTGAAATTCTTACCGACGCGGGCCCCGCCCGCGACGACGAGCTGCCGCGCTGGGTGCGGCGCCAGGAAGACACCCGGCTCGGCCGGCGCGACTGGCTCGCGCTGGTCGTGCTGGTGATCGCCGGGCTGAACGCGGGCCTGATCGCCGCGGTGGGCCTGGATCCGCTCAATCTGCTGCTGTCGCACTGGCCCTGGGCGGTGCGGCTGGCGCAGGCCCTGGTGGGCCTGGCCGCGCTGCATGCGGTGGTGCTGCTGACCGGCTGGGTGCGCGAACGCTGAGGCCGGCGCGCGCGGCCTGCCTGGCACGCGGTCCGTCCGTCACGCTCGACGCATGTGAAAAAGCCGGCCCGGAGATCGCTCCGGGGCGGCTTTTGCATGGCGGCGCGCGCGCAAGAGCGGCGCCCCGCCCTGCACCGCCGCTTACCAGTACGGCGGTTGGTTGTAGTAGCTGTGCACGTCGGTAGCCCAACGTTCGTCGGCCATGCTGGGCCAATTGTCCTTGTCGAAGCCCTTATCCTGCTTGAGCTGCTCCTTGGGCACGTCGAGCACGAAGCACTTGCGGTCGGTGTCCAGCGTCAGCGCGCTCCACGGAATCGCGTAGAGCCTGTCGCCCATGCCGAGCACGCCGCCGTGCGACAGCACCGCGTAGGCAATGCGCCCGCGCGGCACGTCCAGCATGATTTTTTCCACCGAGCCGAGCTTCTCGCCGGCCGGGTTGTAGACGTCGTTGTCTTCCAGCGTGTCGGCCGCCATCACCTCGGGGCCCGGCCCCTTGGGATCGCGCTTCGGTCCGCCCACGATATTGGTCGATGCAGTCATGTCGTCTCCTTGCTCACGTGGACCGGGAGGATCCCGGTCCACCGCTCAACGGCCGCGCAGCGCGACCCTGATCCGGTTGTCCACGTCCTTCACGCCGATGCAGCTGTCGACGCAATCCTCGACGCGGTGCTTGACGCGGCGGTCCGCCACGGTGCCCTCCAGCGTGACCGCGCCATCGGCCACCTCGACCGACACGTCGCTCACGTCCAGGCCGCTCGTGGCCAGCCGTTCGCACACGAATTCGCGCACCCGCTCGTCCGAGCGCACGTAGCCGCGCGGGTCGATGTAGGTGGGCGCGTCATGCATGGCGCGCGATTGGGCCGCGCGCCATTGCTCGCGCTCCTCGCGGGCCGGGTCGGTTTCCAGGCCCGGCTGGCGGCCCCAGGGGTCGCGTGCGCGGCGGTAGAAGTCGAGGTCCTCGACATCGTTCATCTGCTGGCGCTGATACGAGGGATCCTCGTGCGAGAAGCCGCCGTAGCTGCTCTGCCCGGGGTCCGCGCTGCGGCTGCGCACCGGCGTGTCGCGGCCCACCGCGCGGGTGCCCGGGGCCTTGCCCGGCGCGCTGCCGGGATGCCTGCCACGCGGGTCCGGCTCAGGGTCTTCGGGATCGGCGCCGCGCGGCTGGTCGCCGCCACCCCGGGTGCCCGGATAGCGGCCGCCCTCCTCGTATTGCGGGCCGGCCTCGTTGGCCTCGCCGCCCACGTAGTCCTCGGGGCGCTGTCCCTTGGGGCGGCCGTAATCGGGTTCGTCGGCACCGAACTGCCCGCTCTTGCGCGACTCGTGGTCCTGCGCACCGCGCGTGCGGCCGTCCTGGCCGCCCGCGGGGTCGGGATGCCGGCCGGGATCGTCCTCGCGGTGGCCGGCGCGCTGGTGCGCGGGCGGCGTATCACGGCTGGGATCGGATTGCGGTTTTGCGTCTTTGTCCTGGCGCATGGCTAGCCTCCTGCTGAAAGGTCCACCTCGTCAGAGAGGTGCGCCGCGGCGGGCGCGGAGGTGGACGTGCCCCGATGAGGTCGCAAGAGGCATGCCGGGTTACATCCGTGCCGGGCGAGCTGCGCCACCCGGCGCGCCGGCCCATGGGAATGGGCCTTGCGGCGCCCTTGGCATTGCGTGGGCGACATGTCGGCGCGACTCCGCAGCGCGCGCCGCTGCGGCCAACCCGGAGGATCCGATCATGAAGCAGACCCTGTTTTGCCTGACCCGGCCGCTCGCGGCGGCCCTGCTCTGCGGCGCGCTGGCCGCGCCCGCCATCGCGGCCACCCCGCAGGACGCCATGCTCACCACCCAGGTGCGCGAGGCGCTCGCGTTGCGCGCCGGCCTGGAATCCAACACGATCGGCGTGCGCACGGAGGCGGGCGTGGTGCAGCTCGAGGGCCAGGTCGAGAACGACGAGGTCGCGGCCCGCGCGCTCGACGCGGCCAGTGACGTGCAGGGCGTGCGCGAGGTGCGCAGCCTGCTCGTCGTCAGGCGTGCGCTCTGACGCGACGACTCGCCCAGTAAAAAGCGGCCGCGCAATGCGGCCGCTTCGGATTGCGGCGCGCAGCGCGCGCACCGCGGGCGGGACGGGCTGCCGTCCCGCCGGTCCGGCGCTCAGCGGCGCCAGTGATCCGACATCAGGCATGCGCCGATCAGGGCGCCCAGCACCACGGCCACGCCGGCGGTCTTCCAGGCGTTGTCGTGCACATAGCCGTCGGTCGCATTGGACCAGCGGCGGGCGCGATCCGCGGCCACGCGTTCCCAGCCGCCCGCGTGTTCGCGCGCGCTTTCGAGCTGGTGCTTGAGACGGTCGCGCGCCGACTCGATCTCGGCGCCACCGTAGGTCGCGGTGCTGCGCAAGAGCGCCTCCGTGCCGGCGATCAGCTCGCTCAGCGACTCCTTCACGTGGCTCTTGGCGTTGTCGAGATGGCGGTGATGGCGTGTCGTCATGACGTCTCCTTGAAAAAACTGCAACTGCACGCGCCCCGCGGCGCGCGTCGAATCCAGGACGGGCGCAAGTGGCGTGCCCGACCCCGGGTCGGCGGACACGGCGCGGGTGACGCCGGCCCGTCGAGGGGCGCTGGGGGAGCCTCGCCCGGCGTTACAGATCGGCGCGATCCGAGCCCGGCGTCTGCTGCGGATCCAGGCCGGGCAGCGGATTGCGCAGGCTGTCCGGCGGATAGTTGCGCTCGCCCGATTTGCGTTGATCGCCGGACTCTTCGCGCGGCTTGTCCTTGCGCGGCTCGGCCTTGCCCGAGCCGGGGTGCTTCGATGCCTTGGTACTCATTGCGTGCTCCTTGCGCCCGCAGGCGCGCTGACGGATACGGCAGTGCGGCTCAACTCGCCCACCATTGCGACAAGGTCGCGCGCAGGGCCTGGCGCCCGCTCGCGTCCTCCTTGCGCAGCGCCTGCAGATACGCCTTCATCTGCTTGAACGGCACGTGCGGCGGGATCGGCGGCATCTCGGGATCGGTCACCGCCTCGATCAACACGGGCCGGTCGGCCTTGAACGCCTGCTCGATCGCCCCCGCGCATTCGTCGCCGCGCTCGATGCGGATGCCTTCCAGGCCCAGCAGCCGCGCGTAGTCGGCATAGCGGAATTCGGGCAGCAGCTGCGACGCGTGAAAACGCGGGTCGCCACCCATCACGCGCTGCTCCCAGGTGACCAGGTTCAGGTCACCGTTGTTCAGCACCAGCACCACGATGCGCGGGTCTTCCCAGTCCTGCCAGCGATGCGCGATGGTGATGAGCTCGTTGATCCCGTTCATCTGCATCGCGCCGTCGCCGATGAGGGCGACCACGGGCCGGTCGGGATGGGCCAGCTTGGCCGCCAGCGCGTAGGGCATGGCGCAGCCCATGCTCGCCAGACCGCCCGAGACCGAGCCCATCATGCCCTCGCGCAGATTCAGGTCGCGGGCGTACCAGTTGGCCGCCGAGCCCGAGTCGCAGGTCACGATGCTGCGCTCGGGCAGCCGCGCCGAGAGCTCGAGCACCGGGCGCTGCGGGTTCATGCGCTCGCGTTCGTCCATGGCCCGGGCCTGCACGGTCTTGTGCCAGCGCTCGTTCATGCCCGCGACCTTCTCGGTCCAGCGCTTGCGCGCCGGCGCCATCTCGGCGTCGAGCAGCGGCAGCAGCGCGCGCAGCGTGTCGCGCGACTCGCCCACCAGCCCGAGCTCGACGGGATAGCGCAGCCCGATTTTGCGGCCGTCGCGATCGATCTGCACGGCACGCGCGCGCCCCGCCTCGGGCAGGAATTCGGAATACGGGAACGAGGTGCCCACCATCAGCAGCGTGTCGCACTCGTTCATCATCTGCCAGCTCGGCTGCGTGCCCAGCAGCCCGATCGAACCGGTCACGTACGGCAGGTCGTCGGGCAGCACGGCCTTGCCCAGCAGGGCCTTGGCGACGCCGGCACCGAGCCGTTCGGCCACGGCCCGCAGCTCGGGGCCCGCTTCGAGCGCGCCCGCGCCGACCAGCATGGCCACGCGTTCGCCGCGGTTGAGGATCTCCGCCGCGTTGGCGAGCGCGGTGGCGTTCGGCACGCTGGCGTGCGAGGTGATGCCGATGCCGGTATGCAGCATGCCGTGCTCGCGCTTGGGCTCGGGCACGGCCGGCAGGTCCTGCACGTCATTGGGGAAGATCACGCAGGTCACGGTGCGCTGCTCCAGCGCGATGCGCAAGGCGCGGTCGACCAGATGGCGGGCCTGCTCGGCGGTGGTGGCCACCTGCACGAATTCATGGGCGACGTCCTTGAACAGGCTCACCAGATCGACTTCCTGCTGGTAGTCGCCGCCGAGCGCGCTGCGCGCCTGCTGGCCCACCAGCGCCACCACCGGCTGGTGATCGAGCTTGGCGTCGTAGAGGCCGTTGAGCAGATGGATGGCGCCCGGGCCGGAGGTGGCCAGGCACACGCCGACCTGGCCGGTAAATTTTGCATGGCCGCTGGCCATGAAGGCCGCGTTCTCTTCGTGGCGGGCCTGCACGAATTCGAGCGGCGCCTCGGTGCGACCGAACGCGCCGATCAGGCCGTTGATGCCGTCGCCCGGATAACCGAACACACGGCGGATACCCCATTCGGCGAGGCGGTCGAGGACGAAATCGGAGACAGTCTGCATGCGGCGCTCTCCAGGCAAGGTGCGGGAAAGCTCAAGCGGGCCGCAACTGCCGTGCCTGCCGGCGCGGCGATGCAAAGCACGACGGCCGCGATGCGCGGCCGTCGGGGGATTGCGGAGGCAGGCGCGCCGGGCGCGGTGGACTCAGGCGCCTTCGCGCGCGTCGGCCGCGTCTTTGTCCTGCGGGATCAGAAAGCCCTCGCGCTCGTATTCCTCGAGGCGGTTGTAGAGGGTCTTGGCGCTGATGCCGAGCATCGCCGCCGTCTGCTTCTTCACGCCGCCGCAGCGCGCCAGCGTGGCCAGGATGAGGCGCCGGTCGGCTTCGGCCAGCGTCGCGCCGACCTGCACGCTCACGCGCGCATCGTTCTGCGCGCCGCCGGCGCGCGGCGCCTTGGGCGAGGTCTGCGGCAGCAGCGACTCGTCGGTGATGTCGTCGGTCTCGGCCAGGATATAGGCGCGCCGCACGAAGTTCTTCAGTTCGCGCACGTTGCCGGGCCAGCCGTGCTGCAGGATCGCGGTCCGGGCGGCGTCGGTGAAACGCTTGTTGGTGCCGTTTTCCTTGTTTTGCGCGGCCAGGAAGCGCTCGGAGATGAACAGTACGTCATCGCCGCGGTCGCGCAGCGCCGGCAGCTCGAGCGGGAACACGCCGAGCCGGTAATACAGGTCTTCACGCAGCCGGCCTTGCGCCACGGCCTGCTCGGGGCTGCGGTTGGTGGCCGCCACGATGCGCACGTCGCAGGCGATCTCGCGATTGGTGCCGACGCGCATGAAATGGCCGGTCTCGAGGACCCGCAGCAGCTTGACCTGCAGGTCGAGCGGCATCTCGGTGACCTCGTCGAGAAACAGCGTGCCGCCATCGGCGCGCTCGAAATAGCCTTTGTGCTGGCGGTCGGCGCCCGTGAAGCTGCCCTTTTCGTGGCCGAACAGCTCGCTCTCGATCAGGTTGGGCGAGATCGCGCCGCAGTTGACCGCCACGAACGGACGCTGGCGACGCGCGCTGAGATCGTGGATCGCATGCGCGGCCAGCTCCTTGCCGGTGCCGCTCTCGCCGATCAGCAGCGTGGACACATCGGTGGGGGCCACGCGCGCGAGCTGCTCGTAGACGCGCTTCATCACCTCGGAGCGGCCCAGCATCTGGCCGAAGCGCCCCTCTTCCGAAAACGGCTGGTCGGCCGGCGTGCTGTCGGCGGTGCCGGCGACGCGGTCCATGATCTGCTGCAGCCGCTCCATGCTGATGGGCTTGACCAGGTAATCGGTGGCGCCCAGTCGCAGGGCCTCGACCGCGCTGTCCATGCTGCCGTGGCCGGTGATGACCACCACTTCGGCATTGCCGATCGGCACGCGGCGGAAGATGTCCATGCCGTTGCCCTCGGGCAGGCGCACGTCGGCGAGCACCAGGTCCGGCAGCTTGCGTTCCCATTGCAACACCGCGTCGCGGACCGACCCCGCCTGCGCGACCGTGAAACCGCTTTCGCGGCCGATCTCGGCGAGTGTCTCGCGGATGGCGTCATCATCGTCGACGACGAGCAGGTGTGGCATGGAATGCTTTCCTTCTGGCTTTATGAATGTTGTGTACTGTGTGGCGACCGACGCTCGTGACGTCGGTGCCGCGGCTGCAAGTTTGCCATGCTTGACGATTGCTTGCTTGCCGGACCGGAACCGGGCATGCATGGCGTCGAGCATAGCGTGCGCTTCGCGATCTGTGCCAAACTTGCGGACATCGATACGTAAACATTCGATACCGAACTTCGGCCCGCGACATGGCTTTTTGCATCTCGTCGCATTTGCCCCTGGCGGTTCGATTGGCGCCCGCTATGATGAGGGGTCTGCCACCACCGAGATTTCCGCATGCCCGCTCGCAGCTCCACGCCCCCTCCCGCCGCCCGGCCGTCCCCGCCGGACCCCGAACGGCTGGGCGTCAGTGAGGTGATGCAGCAACTCAACCGCCAGATCGAGCGGGCCGCCGCTACCGACGCGTCGGTCTTTATCATCGGCGAGAGCGGCTCGGGCAAGGAGCTCGTGGCGCGCGCGATCCACGCCGGCAGCCCGCGCGCCGACCGGCCCTTCGTGGCCGTGAACTGCGGCGCAATCAGCCGCAGCCTGGCGCATGCGCTGCTGTTCGGCCACGAGAAAGGCAGCTTCACCGGCGCCCACTCGCAAAACGCCGGCTACTTCGAACACGCCAGCGGCGGCACCCTCTTCCTCGACGAAGTCACCGAGATGTCGACCGACATGCAGGTGCACTTCCTGCGCGTGCTCGAGACCGGCACCTATCAGCGCGTGGGCGGCACCGATCTGCTGCGCGCCAACGTGCGCGTGATCTGCGCCAGCAACCGCGATCCGCTCGAAGCGGTCGAGGATGGCCGCCTGCGCGAAGACTTCCTGCACCGGCTGCTGGTGGTGCCGCTGCGCGTGCCGCCGCTGCGCGAACGGGCGGAGGACGTGCCGGTGCTGGCGCAGCGCATGCTCGACGAGCTCAACCAGACCCATCGCGGCAAGAAGCGCTTCGCGCCCGCCATGCTGGAGGCGCTCCAGCGCTACGACTGGCCGGGCAACGTGCGCGAGCTCAAGAACATCGTGCAGCGCGCCTACATCATGGCCGACGAAGAGATCGGGCCGGAGATGGCGCCGCGCGCCACCGCGCCGCTGGCCGACGCCTCCGACCAGCTCGACTTCGCGGTGGGCACGGCGCTCGCGGATGCGCAGCGCAGCCTGATCCTGGCCACCCTGCGCCAGTGCGGCAACGACAAGCAGCGCGCCGCCCAGGCCCTGGGCATCAGCGTCAAGACGCTCTACAACCGCCTCGCCGCCTACGGCGCCAGCGACGCCTGAACGCCGCCGGCAGGACGTGCGGCCGGGGCGCCGGCCGGCGTCGGCCGCGCCCCGCGCGCCCCGGCCGCATCAGCCGCGCAAGCCCGGGCACGCCACATGCGCAATTCTTACCGGACGGCGGTAAACGTGTCCCTCGTCCTACCTATCGAATCCCGCTCGCGCCCCCCGCTCCCCTCTGAAGGCCCTGCCTCGATCTAGGGATAACCCTAGCTGGCACGGATATTGCATTCATATCCCCCTGTAGAACCTCGCCGGCCCGTGCCGACGTCATCAAGGAGATATGTGTGAGTTACGCCGCCCAGGAATTGCGTTTGCGCCAGCAGACCACGCTGGCCCCCCGTCTGCAGCAGTCCGTCAAACTGCTGCAAATGTCGGCACTGGAGTTCACCACTGCCGTCCAGCATGCGTTGGCCAACAATCCTTTTCTTGAGGACAGCTCCGACGACATGCCCGTCGACCCGAGCGTGGCCGGCATGCCGACGACGCTGGGCGCGGGCGGGAACGAAAGCGTGGGCGGCGAAACCGCCGAGCCGTCCGGCCCGGGCGGAGAGGAAGGCGCCGCCGAGGCCGCGCCCGCCGACAACAACGACTACGCACCCGAATACGCCAGCGACGCGCCCGGCGAGTATTCGGGCGACTATCCCACCAGCCACGGCAGCGGCGCGCAGGGCAACGACCTGGCGCATTGGGTCGCCGCGTCGCCCTCGCTGTGCGAGCGCCTGCTGCACGAACTGAGCGGCTACGCGGTGAACGACCGCGACCGCGCGCTGGCCGCCTTCATCATCGACGCGCTCGACAGCGATGGCTATCTGCGCACGCCGCTGTGCGAACTGGCGGGCGACGCCGGTTTCGACCCGGAGCCCGACGAGGGCGAATGGCTGGCCGCCCTCAAGCTGGTGCAGAGCCTGGACGCGCCCGGCCTGGGCGCGCGTGACCTGCGCGAATGCCTGCTCCTGCAGCTGCGTGCGCGCCAGTGTCCGGGCCAGGCGCTGGCGATCAACATCATCGAAAACCATCTCGAGCGACTCGGTCGCAACGACATGCAGGGCCTGCAGCGCCTGCTGGGCTGCGAAGCCGAGGACCTGCAGCAGGCGTGCGCGCTGATCCGCGGCCTCGATCCCAAGCCCGGCCGCCGCTACGACAACCAGGCCCCCGCGTATGTGGTGCCCGACGTCTACGTGAGCAAATACCAGTCGCGCTGGCGCGTGGTGCCCAACCGCCAGGCCATGCCGCGCGCGCGCCTGTACCAGACCTATGCCGACCTGTTCCGCCGCGCCCGCGTCGACAACCGCAGCCCGATGGCGCAGGAACTGCAGGAAGCGCGCTGGCTGGTGCGCAACGTGGAGCAGCGCTACACCACGATCCAGCGCGTGGCCGAGGCCATCGTCAAGCGCCAGCAGCGCTTCTTCGAATACGGCGAGGTGGCGCTGCGGCCGCTGATGCTGCGCGAAGTGGCCGACGACCTCGACATGCACGAATCCACCGTGTCGCGCGCCACGGCCAACAAATACATGGTCACGCCGCGCGGCGTGTTCGAGTTCCGCCATTTCTTCTCGCGCGAGCTGGCCACCGAATCGGGCGGCTCCTGCTCCTCGGCCGCCGTGCGCGCGCTGATCAAGGAACTGATCGACGCCGAGGATCCGAGCGAACCGCTGTCCGACGTGACGCTGACAGAACGCCTGGCCGCCAACGGCATCGTGGTGGCGCGCCGCACGGTCACCAAGTATCGCGGCCAGATGCGCCTTGCACCGGCGGACCTGCGCCGACACTGATATCTCCGGAGGGTCATTCCCTTTTGATACCCGGCCCTCGTGGCCGGGTTTTTTTTCGCCCCGCCGGCTTTGCCGGTATTGCCGTCGTCAGTGCCGTGAGGGCATGGCGCGCCGTTGCCGCTTCAACGGAGGCGCTAGCCGCCGCGCTAGCCGCCGCGCTGGCCGCCGCGCTGGCCACCGCAGCCCTGCCCCGGGAGGGCCTTCCGCGACGCAACCACCGCCGCAAAAGAAATTGCCCGCGCAACCAAGGGCTGCGCGGGCAATGACCGGGAACGGACGGCGCTTACTTCGAGCCGCCGGTGTTCGGATATCCCGGAGGAGGCGCGGCGCCCTGGCTGTTGGTGCGCGGCACGTTGTCGTTGGCTTCGCGCGGCGCGTTCGGCAGGTCATTCTTGCGCGTTGCGGGCGCATTGCCATCGAGCTTCTTCGTGGTGTCCAGATTGGGCGGATTGGTGCCCTGCATCGTGCCCTGGACCGGGGCCGGCGGCGTCTGGCCTTCGGGCACCGGACGGTTCGGCGGCGTGGCGGTGCCGTCGTTGGGCGACACGGACGGCGCGGCCGGATAGGCGTTCTGCGCGTAGGCAGCGCCGGCCGGTGCCAGGACGGCCCCCATCAGAACGAGGGCGCACATCGGAGCTCGGATTTTCATGAGGGATCTCCTCGGTGTGGTTGGACTGAACCCGAGCTGTCGCAAGGCCCGTGCCCGCCTCGCGTGCGTAACGCAGGCGTGCGCACCACGCGCGGGGCGGGCACGTGACGCGCGCGTGGCACGCGTGCGCGGCGCGCGACGTGCCGTCGCAGGAGCGGGCGCCCACCCCCGGCGCGTGGCCCCACGAAGGCGCCCTATCCACCCGGATTGGTGCGCTGCCGCATGCCGGGCACGCCTCTTGCTATGAGGAGGAAGACAGACAGAGGGAGCTGGCCCGCATGCCGCGGGTCCTCCCGATCCTTCAAGCACAGGAGCAAGCATGTCTTCGAGCAGAGTACTCATTGTGGCGGCCGAGGCGTACCCGCTGGCCAAGAGCGGTGGCCTGGGCGATGCGGTGACCGGGATGGCGCGCGCGCTGGATGCCGGCGGCGCGCATGTGACCGTCCTGATGCCCGCGTACCGTGGCGTCCGGGCGCAACTGAGCCGGGCCCGTGAAGTGGCGGAGTTGCGCGGCCTGCCGGGCGGTCCCGCGAAGCTGGTGGGCGGCACCTGCCCCCAGGCCGGCATCAATGTGCTGCTGCTGGAAAACGACGCGCTCTACGACCGCAACGGCCTGTATGCCGACGACAAGGGCGACTTCCCCGACAACGCGCTGCGCTTCGCGGCGCTGGCCCACGCCGCGGCCCGCATCGCGCAGGGCCAGCCGGGCGTGCCGCGTCCCGACGTGGTGCACGCGCACGACTGGCACGCCGCCCTCACGCCGGCGCTGATGCGCTCGCGTGGCTGCGCCGCCAAGAGCGTCCTCACGATCCACAACCTCGCCTTCCACGGCCAGTTCCCGCTCGAGCAGGCCAATGTGCTGGGCATCCCGGCCGACCTGCGCGACGAGAACGGCATGGTGGCCTGGGGCAAGCTCAACTTCATGAAGGCCGGCCTGCGCTACGCCGACGTGATCACCACCGTGAGCCACACCTACTCGCGCGAGATCCTCACGCCCGCCTTCGGCTGCGGCCTGGACGGCCTGCTGCGCGAGCGCGTGGCCGACCTGGTGCCGATCGCCAACGGCCTGGACGACACGCTGTGGAATCCCGCCAACGACCGCCACCTGGGCGCCTACCGCTACAGCGCACGCGATCCGCGCAACAAGGCGCATTGCAAGGCCTCGCTGCAGCAGGCCCTCGGCCTGTCGGTCAATCCCAACGCCACGCTGATCGCGATGGGCAGCCGCCTCACGCACCAGAAGATGGCCGACGTGGCCGCCCGCGTGCTGCCGCGCATCCTGCAGGCGCACGACGACGTGCAGGTGTTCGTGCTGGGTCAGGGCGAGCGCCAGCACGAGGACGCGATGCGCGCCATGGCCGAGGCCTGGCCCGACCGCTGCGCCGTGCGCATCGGCTATGACGAGGAAACCGCGCACCAGCTGCACGCCGGCGCCGACATCCTGCTGCACGGCAGCCGCTTCGAGCCCTTCGGTCTCACCCCGCTCTACGCCATGCGCTACGGCACGCTGCCGATCGGCTCGCGCGTGGGCGGCATGGCCGACACGATCCACGATCCGGGCCCGCGCGCACCGATCGCGGCGATGCGCACGGCCAACGGCCTGCTGTTCGACGGCGAAGGCGACGAGGACATGCTGGCCGCCATCGGCCGCGCCCTGCACCTGCGCCGCCAGGAACCCATCTGGCAAGCCATGCAGCGCAACGCGATGATGGCCGACTTCAGCTGGGACAGCGCCGTGCAGCCGTACCTGCAGCTGTTCGAAAGCCTGACGGCCGGTGCCCCCGGCACGCCGCAACCCGCGCGCGTGCGCCGGGTCTCGTCCTGGCCCTACACCGTCCAGCGCCCCGCACAACCCGGCACGCCGCCTCCCGCGCCTGCTGCACTTTAAGGAGGCGCGATGGCGCGGCCTGAACGCACCCGCCTCGATCCCGACGGCGCCTGGCGCGCCGTGTTGAGCGATGCGGCTGCGTTGCAGCCGCAAGCGCTCGCCGACTGGCGCGCCGACGGCTTCAACGCCGTGCTCGTCAGCGCGCCGGGCAGCCGCGACCGACTCAACGGCGCGTGGAGCGATCCCGACCATCTCGACGATGGCCGGGACGTCACCGCCGTGATTGCAGCGTGGGCCGAGGCCTGCCATGCACAGTCGCTCGCGCTCTGGATCGACCTGGACCTGACCCGCGCCAGCCTGCGCGGACCCTACGCACAACGCTTTTCCAGCGGCTACGCCCACACCGGCGAGGACAGCGCGCGCGACCCGCGCCTGCCCGCCGAGTCGCGGGAAGTGGCCACGCTCGCCGGCGCCCGCATGGAAGACGGCGTGCGCGACGACTGGACCGCGCGCCTGCGCGGCTGGATCGAGGCCGGCGCCGATGGCCTGCGCCTGCATCGCCCCGAACGCGTCGCCGCCAGCGACTGGCGCCGGCTGTTCGACGCCCTGCGCACCTCGCACCCCGGCGTCACGCTGCAGGCCTACGGGCCCGGCCTGACACCCGCCCAGCTCGAACACCTGGTGCCGGCCGGCTTCGACCTGATCCACGATTCGCTGCCGTGGTGGGATTACCGTTCAGACTGGCTGGCCGAGGAACACGCCCGGCTGGCGGCGCTCGCGCCGGTGCTCAGCATGCCCGCCCTGCCCCATGCCGGACCGCCCGACGCGGCGTGGCGCCGCGCCCTCTGGTGCGCGGCCTATGCGGGCGACGGCTGGCTCTATCCCCACGCGGCGAATGCACCGCGCGAACTGCTGCGCGACATCAATCTCTGGCTCGGCGAAACGCGGCCACGCACGCCGCTGCGCCTGGCCGCGGGCCAGGCCGGCCGCGCCACGCTGCTGTGCCGCGGCGCCGACGTCCTGGCGCTGCATCCCGGCGGCGACGCGCCGGCCACGCCCGACTGGGAGCTGGTGACGGCGGCGCTGCCGCCCGGCATCCCGCAGCGGGTGGGCGGCGAGCCCGGCGATTGGCTCGGCGCCGCCGTGCCCGTCAACGATTGCCTGCGTTTTCACATCGCGCCGCAGCCCCCGGTGGGCGCGGCGGTGCCGGGCGGCCTGCGCGCGCCGGCCGACGGGCCGCGCGTGGTCATCGAGGACGTGCAGCCGCGCGTCGACGAGGGCCGCCACGCGATCAAGTGCGTCACGCACGAGTCGCTCGCCGTCGAGGCCGACATCTATATGGACGGCCACGACGTGCTGGCCGCCGAAGTGCGCTGGCGCGCTCTGGACGAGGCCGAGTGGCAGCGCGTGCCGATGCAGTTCCTCGGCAACGATCGCTGGCGCGCCACGTTCCAGCCGCGCCGCGTGGGCGCGCACGAATTCGTGGTGATGGCCTGGCGCGACGACTGGGCCACCTTCACCCACGAGCTGGCGGCCAAGCATCGCGCCGGCGTGCCGGTGGCGCTGGAGGTGCTGGAAGGCCTCGCGCAGTTGCGCGCGGCCCATGCTCGCGCCCGCGCGGGGACCCACGCCGCCGGCGTGCTCGGCCGCACCCTGTCGATGTTCGACGGCGTGCCGGCGCAGGCGCGCGAGGCGGTCGAGCAGGCCGCGCACTGGCTCGAGGGGGCCCGCATCGAGGCCCTGCTCACGGCGGAGCTGGCCGCCGCCATGCGCGAGACCCAGGCGCGCGCCTTCGAGGTCGCCAACGGCCCGTGGCCGGTCTGGACCGACCGCGCGACCGCGCGCTACGCCAGCTGGTACGAGCTCTTTCCGCGGTCGCAGGCGCCCGAAGCGGGCCGTCACGGCACCTTCGACGACGTGATCGCGCGGCTGCCTGCCGTGCGCGCGATGGGCTTCGACGTGCTGTACTTCCCGCCGATCCATCCGATCGGCCTGCGCAACCGCAAGGGCCGCAACAACAGCCTGAGCGCCGGTCCCGACGACGTGGGCAGCCCGTACGCGATCGGCGCGGCGGCGGGCGGGCACGATGCGATCGAGCCCGCGCTCGGCACGCTCGACGACTTCCTGCGGCTGGTGCAGGCCGCGCGCGAGCACGATCTGGAGATCGCGCTGGACTTCGCCATCCAGTGTTCGCCCGACCACCCCTGGCTGCGCGATCACCCCGACTGGTTCTCGTACCGCGCCGACGGCTCGATGCGCTATGCCGAGAATCCGCCGAAGAAGTACGAGGACATCGTCAACGTCTCGTTCTACCAGGGCGCCCGCCAGGCGCGCCGGATGGCGCTGTGGCGCGCGCTGCGCGACGTGGTGCTGTTCTGGACCCGCCACGGCGTGCGCACGTTCCGCGTCGACAACCCGCACACCAAGCCGCTGCCGTTCTGGCAGTGGCTGATCGAAGAGGTGCGGGCGCAGGCCCCCGACGCCGTGTTCCTGTCCGAAGCCTTCACCCGGCCCAAGATGATGCGCCGGCTGGCCAAGATCGGCTTCACCCAGTCATACACCTACTTCACGTGGCGCAACACGCGCGACGAGCTCGACAGCTATTTCGACGAGCTCTCCAACAGCGATATGGCGCGCTACTACCGGCCGCAGTTCTTCGTGAACACGCCCGACATCAACCCGTACTTCCTGCAGACGTCCGGACGCGCGGGCTTTTTGATCCGCGCCGCGCTGGCCTGCACCGGCTCCGGCCTGTGGGGCATGTACAGCGGCTTCGAGATCTGCGAAAGCGCACCGCTGCCGGGCAAGGAGGAGTACCTGGACTCGGAGAAATACGAGCTGCGCTGGCGCGACTGGGACCAGCCCGGTCACATCCGGCGCGAGATCACGCGGCTCAACGAGGTGCGGCGCGCCAACGCGGCGCTGCAGAACCACACCGGCTATCAGGCCCTGCCCTGCGACAACGGCGCGGTGCTGGCCTTCTGCAAGCACACCCCCGGCCTGGGCAACGTGGTGCTGGTGCTCGTGAGCCTGGATCCGCATCGGCCGCAGGCCGCCTCGGTGGCGCTGCCGCTGGCCCTGTTCGGCCTGCCCGAGCATGCGGCACTGTCCGCGCACGACCAGATCAATGACGCCCGCCACACCTGGCAGGGCCCGCGCGTCACCCTCGCGCTCGATCCCTCGCAACCCTATGGCGTCTGGCGCCTGGCGGCCCCCGAATGACGAAGAGACATCCCATGGATACCCCGACCGCGCCCCCCACCCCGCAGGACGATGGCCTTTGGTACAAGGACGCCATCATCTATCAGCTGCACGTGAAGTCGTTCTTCGACGCCAACAACGACGGCGTCGGCGACTTCGCCGGCCTGCGGCAGAAACTCGACTACATCGCCGACCTCGGCGTGAACACGCTGTGGCTGCTGCCCTTCTATCCTTCGCCGCGGCGCGACGACGGCTACGACATCGCCGACTATCGCGGCGTGCACGAGGACTACGGCAACGTGGCCGACGTGCGCCGCCTCATCCGCGCCGCGCACGCCCGCGGGCTGCGCGTGATCACCGAGCTGGTGGTCAACCACACCTCCGACCAGCACCCGTGGTTCCAGCGTGCCCGCCGCGCCAAGCCGGGCTCGGCGGCGCGCAACTTCTATGTCTGGTCCGACGATGACAAGGCCTACGCCGGCACCCGCATCATCTTCGTCGACACCGAAAAGTCGAACTGGACCTGGGACCCCGTGGCGGGCGCCTATTTCTGGCACCGCTTCTATTCCCACCAGCCCGATCTCAACTACGACAACCCGCAGGTGCTGCGCGAGATCCTCGCGGTGATGCGGCACTGGCTCGACCTGGGCGTGGACGGGCTGCGGCTCGACGCCGTGCCCTACCTGGTCGAGCGCGAAGGCACCAACAACGAGAACCTGCCGGAGACCCATGCGGTGCTGCGCCAGATCCGCGCCGTGATCGACGCGGAGTACCCCGACCGCATGCTGCTGGCCGAGGCCAACCAGTGGCCGGAAGACGCGCAGGAATACTTCGGCCGCGGCGACGAATGCCACATGTCGTTCCACTTCCCGCTGATGCCGCGCATGTACATGGCGATCGCGCAGGAAGACCGGTTGCCGATCACCGACATCATCCGCCAGACGCCGGACATCCCCGAGACCTGCCAGTGGGCGATCTTCCTGCGCAACCACGACGAGCTGACGCTGGAGATGGTGACGAGCCGCGAGCGCGACTACCTCTGGAGCGTCTACGCCGCCGAGCCGCGCGCGCGCATCAACCTCGGCATCCGCCGCCGTCTCGCGCCGCTGCTCGAGCGCGACCGGCGCCGCGTCGAACTGATGAACAGCCTGCTCTTCTCCATGCCCGGCACGCCGGTGCTGTACTACGGCGACGAGCTGGGCATGGGCGACAACGTGCACCTGGGCGACCGCGACGGCGTGCGCACGCCCATGCAATGGTCGCCCGACCGCAACGGCGGCTTCTCGCGCGCCGATCCCGAACGCCTGCCGCTGCCCGTCATCATGGGGCCGCTCTATGGCTACGAGGCGATCAACGTCGAGGCGCAGCAGCGCGATCCGCATTCCCTGCTCAACTGGACCCGCCGCCTGCTGGCGCAGCGGCGCCAGACCCAGGCCTTCGGCCGCGGCACGCTGCGCTTTCTCTACCCGGGCAACCGCAAGGTGCTGGCCTATCTGCGCAGCTGGCAGGACACCACCATTCTGTGCGTGGCCAACCTGTCGTCGGCGGCGCAGCCGGTCGAGCTGCACCTGCAGGACTTCAACGGCCGCGTGCCGGTCGAGATGCTGGGCAAGACCCCGTTCCCGGGCATCGGCGAGCTGCCCTATCTGCTGACCCTGCCGCCCTATGGCTTCTACTGGCTCGACCTCAGCGCCAACGCCGCGCCGCCGGGCTGGCACGCCAGCATGCCCGATCCCATGCCGGATCAACTGACCCTGGTGATGCGCGGCAAGCGCCGCGGCGGCCTGGCCTACACCGACACCTCGCTGCCGCTGCTCGAGCGCGAAGTGCTGCCGGCCTATCTGGCGCGCCAGCGCTGGTATCCGGGCACCGGCGCGCCGGAGGTGGCCCGTCTCGCCAGCGTCACCGCGCTGCCCGCGGCCGCCTCGGCCCCCGAGCTCGAATGCTTCCTCACCGAGATCGACAGCGGCGCCGGCGACGCGCGCGTCAACGCGCCGCTGGCGCTGAGCTTCTCCGACGCCAACGTGCCCTATCCCATCGCCCGCGTGCGGCGCGTGGCCGAGGTCGGCACGCTGACCGACGCCATGCTGATGCCCGAGTTCGTGCACGCGCTGCTGACGGGCTTCGCGCAGTCGAGCCGCCTGCCCAGCGTGGACGGCGCAGGCGCCGCCGACGGCGAGGTGCGCTTCGAGGGCGAGGCCGGCCTGGCCGACCTCGCCCTGGGCGACGAGACCGAACTGCGCTGGCTGTCGGCCGAGCAGTCCAACACCTCGGTGGTGGTCGGCGACCGGGCCGTGCTCAAGCTGATGCGCATGGTCAGCCCCGGCGCCTCGCCCGAAGCCGAGATGACGCGCTACCTGACGCGTGCGGGCTACCGCCACACGCCCGCGCTGCTGGGCGAGGTGGTGCGCATCGACGCCGCCGGCGCGCGCCGCACGCTGGCGCTGATGCACGAATACGTGATCAACGAGGGCGACGCCTGGCACTGGACGCTCGACACGGTCAAGCGCAATCTCGAAGGCGCGCTGCTGACCGGCGCCGCGCCCGAGGAATTCGAGGCCAATCTCGAGGGCTACGCCGTGATGGTGCAGACCATCGGGCAACGCCTGGCCGAGCTCCACGCGGTGCTGGCCCGCGACACCGACGAGACCGATTTCGCGCCGCGCCAGGCCACCACGCAGGACGCGGCCGCGGCCGCGCAGCACGCCGTGGCACAGCTCGACGCGGCCCTGCAGGCCTTGCAGCGCGTGCATGACCGACTCGAGCCCGCCTCGCGCGCGTGCGCAGCCTGGCTGGCCGAGCATCGCGACCGCCTCGCGACCCTGCTCGAGCGGCAGGCGCAGGCGCTCACTGGCAGCCTGCTCACGCGCGTGCACGGCGACCTGCACCTGGGCCAGGTCCTGGTGGCGCAGACCGACGCCTACCTGATCGACTTCGAGGGCGAACCCATCCACGGCCTGGACGCGCGCCGCGCGCTCGCGAGCCCGGCCAAGGACGTCGCCGGCATGCTGCGTTCGTTCGACTATGCGGCCGCAACCCTCCAGCGCGAGGAAACCAGCGCCGGGGTGCCGGTCGACGCCAACGCGCCGCCCGCCGGCGCCGCCGCGGCGGGTGCGCCGCAGGAGCTGCGCGACAAGCTGCTCGGGCTGTTCCGCGACCGCGCCGCGCAGGCCTTTCTCGCGGGCTATGGCGGCACCGGCGCCACCCTGCCCGCCGACCTCCTGGCCTTCTCGCAACTGGAGAAGGCCGCCTATGAAATCTGCTACGAGGCCGCGCATCGGCCCGACTGGATCTCCATCCCGTTGCATGCCCTGGTCGAACAGGCCCGGGCAAGCCTGATCGATGCCGCCCTCGACAAGGACCCCGACTGATGGCTTCCCGCAGCACCGTGCTTTCCGACCACGACATCGCCGGCCTGCTCGCCGGCCGCCATGCCGACCCCTACGCCGTCCTGGGTCCGCACGACGGCCAGGTGCGCGCGCTGCTGCCCGGCGCCCGGGCCGTGGCCGCCGTGAGCCCGAAGGGCGAGCGCATCGCGCTCGCCGAATCCGCGCCGGGCCTGTTCGGCGCCGACGTGCCTTTCGCCCGCCCCGGCGATCCCGCCTCCTACCGCCTGGCCGTGACCTGGCCCGGCGGCACGGGCGAGGTGACGCTGGAGCATGCCGACCCCTACGCCTACGGCCCGCTGATCGACGAAGACGCGCTGCGCAGCCTGAGCCAGGGCTCGTGGTGGCATGCCGGGCGCGAGCTCGGCGCGCAGGTCACGCGGCTGGGCGCGGCCGAGGGCGTGCGCTTCGCCGTCTGGGCGCCGAACGCGGCGCACGTCGCCGTGGTGGGCGATTTCAACGGCTGGGACACGCGCCGCCACGCGTTGCGCCTGCGCCACGCGGCCGGCGTGTGGGAGATCTTCGTGCCCGGCATCGGGCCGGGCGAACGCTACAAGTTCGCCATCACCACGCGCGCCGGGCAGGTGTTGATGAAGGCCGACCCGCATGCGCGCCAGACCGAGCTGCCGCCCGCCACCGCCTCGGTGGTGGCCGACCCCACGCCCTTCGCCTGGCACGACCAGGCCTGGATGGACCGGCGCGCGGCTGCGCAGTCGCCCGACGCGCCGATCTCGATCTACGAACTCTCGCCCAGCGCCTGGCTGCCGCCGCCCAACGCGACCGACAACGGCAGCGTCTGGGCCCGGCTCGCACAGCGCCTGCCCGACTATCTGCGGTCGCTCGGCTTCACCCACGTGGAGCTGATGCCGATCATGGAGCATCCGTTCGGCGGCTCCTGGGGCTACCAGCCCCTGTCGATGTTCGCGCCCAGCGCGCGCTACGGCACCCCGGCGGAATTCGCCCACTTCATCGACAGCTGCCATGCGGCCGGGATCGCGGTGCTGCTCGACTGGGTGCCCGCGCACTTTCCCGAGGATGCCCACGGCCTGGGCCGCTTCGACGGCACCGCGCTGTATGAGTACGAAGACCCGCGCGAGGGCTACCACCCCGACTGGCACACGCTGGTCTACAACCTCGGGCGCACCGAGGTGCGCGCCTTCATGATCGCCAGCGCGATGCACTGGCTCGAGCAGTTCCACATCGACGGCCTGCGCGTGGACGCGGTGGCCTCGATGCTGTATCGCGACTACAGCCGCAACGCCGGCGAGTGGATTCCCAACGTGCATGGCGGCCGCGAGAACCTCGAATCGGTGGCGTTCCTGCAGGCGCTGAACCAGACGCTGCGCGAGCACTGCCCCGGGGCGATCTCGGTCGCCGAGGAGTCCACCGCCTGGCCCGGCGTCACGGCCCCGGTCGCCGACGGCGGCCTCGGCTTTCACTACAAGTGGAACATGGGCTGGATGCACGACACGCTGCGCTACATGGCGCACGACCCCGTGCACCGCAAGCACCATCACCACGACATGACCTTCGGCATGGTCTATGCCTATTCCGAACGCTTCATCCTGCCGCTCTCGCACGACGAGGTGGTGCACGGCAAGGGCTCGCTGCTGGGAAAGATGCCCGGCGACGCGGCCGCCCGGCTCGCCAACCTGCGCGCCTACTTCGGCTACATGTGGGCCCATCCCGGCAAGAAGCTGCTCTTCATGGGCGGCGAGCTGGCCCAGCCGACGGAGTGGGACCACGACGCGTCGCTGCCCTGGCACCTGCTCGATCACGCCGGCCATCACGGCGTGCAGCGCCTGGTGGGCGACCTGAACCGGCTCTACCGCGAGCTGCCGGCCCTGTCGGCGCGCGACAGCGATCCGGCCGGCTTCGTCTGGGCCATCGGCGACGACAGCGACAACAGCGTGGTCGCGATGCTGCGCACCGACGGCGAGGGCTGGGTGCTGGCGGTCAGCAACTTCACGCCGGTCACGCGCCACGACTACCGCATCGGCGTGCCGCGCGCGGGCCACTGGCGCGAATGCCTGAACACCGATGCCGACGTCTACGCCGGCTGGGGCCAGGGCAACGCCGGCGGCGCCCGCACCGCAGACCTGCCGGCCCACGGCCACCCGCAATCCCTTTCTCTCACCCTTCCCGCTTTATCGACGATCTACCTCTCGCTGGAGAATTGAGGCCATGGACTACCACAGTCTGCCCCACCTGCTGCCTGGCAGGCCCTATCCGCTGGGTGCCACCAGCGACGGCCTGGGCGTGAATTTTGCCGTGTTCTCCGCCAATGCCACCCGCATCGAGCTGTGTCTGTTCGACGCGCGTGGCCGCAAGGAACTCAGGCGTTTCGATCTGCCCGAATGCACCGACGAGATCTGGCACGGCTACCTGCCGGACGCGCAGCCGGGCCTGCTGTACGGCTATCGCGCGCACGGCCCGTTCGACCCGCGCAACGGCCATCGCTTCAATCCGCACAAGCTGCTGCTCGACCCGTACGCGCGCCAGCTGCATGCGCCGCTGCAATGGGCCGACGGCCTGTTCGGCTATCGCCTGAACCACGCGCGCGGCGACCTGAGCCTGGATCGGCGCGACAGCGCGCCGGCCATGCCCAAGGGCGTCGTGACCGACGCCACGCCGTTCAACTGGGGCGAGACCCGCCCGCCGCGCATCGACTGGAACGACACCGTCATCTACGAAGCGCACCTGCGCGGGCTCTCGATGCAGCGCGACACGCTGCGCGTGCCGATGCGCGGCACCGCCGCCGGCCTGGCCGATCCGCGCTTCATCGAGCACCTGAACCGCATCGGCGTCACCACCGTGGAACTGCTGCCGGTGCACGCCTTCCTGCAGGATCGCTTCCTGACCGAGCGCGACCTGCGCAACTACTGGGGCTACAGCACGCTGTCGTACTTCGCGCCCGAGCCGACCTACGTGCCGCACCAGGGGCCGAACGAGCTGCGCCAGGCCATCCGCCGGCTGCACGCCGCGGGCATCGAGGTGATTCTCGACGTGGTCTACAACCATACTTGCGAGGGCAACGAGTTCGGCCCGACGCTGTCGTGGCGCGGCCTGGACAACGCCAGCTACTACCGCCTGGTGCCGGGCGAGGAACGGCACTACATCAATGACACCGGCACGGGCAACACGGTCAACGTGTCGCACCCGCGCGTGCTGCAGATGATCATGGACTCGCTGCGCTACTGGGTGCAGTCGTACCAGGTCGACGGCTTCCGTTTCGACCTGGGCTCCACGCTCGGGCGCGAAGGCACCGGCTTCGACCCGGGCTCGGGCTTCTTCGACGCCATCCTGCAGGACCCCGTGCTGAACGGGGTGAAACTGATCTCCGAGCCGTGGGACATCGGTCCCGACGGCTATCAACTCGGCAACCACCCGCCCGGATTCGCGGAATGGAACGACCGCTATCGCGATGGCGTGCGCCGCTTCTGGCGCGGCGACGGCGGCGTGCGCGGCGATCTCGCCGCGCGGCTGGTGGGCTCGCGCGACCTGTTCGACCGGCGCCATCGGCGGCCGTGGGCCAGCGTCAACTTCGTCGCGGCCCACGACGGCTTCACGACGCGCGACATCGTGAGCTACGACCACAGCCACAACGAGGCCAACGGCGAGGACGGCCGCGACGGCCACAGCGAGAACCACAGCCGCAACTGGGGTGTGGAAGGCCCGACGGACGATCCCGACATCCTGGCGCTGCGCGACCGCGTGCAGCGCGCGCTGCTCGCGACCCTGCTGCTGTCCGACGGCACGCCGATGCTGCTGGCGGGCGATGAGTTCGGCAACAGCCAGGACGGCAACAACAACGCCTACTGCCAGGACAACCCCACCTCGTGGCTCGACTGGAAGCAGGCCGAATCGGAGGCCGGCCGCGCGCTCAGCGCCTTCGTCGGCCGGGCCACCGCGCTGCGGCGCGCCCACCAGAGCCTGCGGGCACGCCGCTACGGCAATGCCGACGAGGAAATCGCGCCGGGCGTGCAGGCGCTGGCCTGGTTCGACCTGGACGGCCAGCGCATGGACCAGCCCGCCTGGGACAACCCGGAAGGCCGGGTGCTGATGCTGCGCCGCGCGGCCCGCCTCGAGGACGGCCGCGTCGACGTGACGCTGCTGCTCGTGAACGGCGGCGAGGAGCCCGCCACGCTGCGCCTGCCCGAGCCCGCACTCGCGTGGCAGCGCGTGCTCGACACCAGCGCGCCCGATGCGCTGGAAGGCCCGCACGCCGAACCGGAGCTGGCGCTGCCGGCGCACGGCCTGGTGCTGCTGGCCGCGGTGCTCGCCCCCGAGCCCGAGCCGCTGGAGGGCCAGCAATGAGCACGTCCACGCCCGGCTTCGGCGCCTGGGTTCAGCCCGACGGCCGCACCCGGTTCCGCCTGTGGGCGCCCAGCGCCCCTCCCACCCTCGCGCTGGAGATCGAGGGCCGCGCGCCGATTCCGCTCGTGCCCGACGCCGAAGGCTATGCCGAGACCGTGGTCGACTGCGGCCCGGGCACGCGCTACCGCTACCGGCTCGACGACGACACGCTGGTGCCCGATCCCGCCTCGCGCCTGCAGGATGGCGACGTGCACGATGCCAGCGTCGTCGTCGCGCCCGACCAATACGCCTGGCGCCACCCCGACTGGCGCGGCCGCCCCTGGGAAGACACCGTCATCTATGAGGTGCATCCCGGCCTGGCCGGGGGCTACGCGGGCCTGGCCGCCCGCCTGCCCGCGCTGGCCGCCATGGGCGTGACCATGATCGAGCTCATGCCGATCGCCGACTTTCCTGGGCCGCGCAACTGGGGCTACGACGGCGTGCTGCCCTACGCGCCCGACGCCGCCTATGGCTCGCCCGACGAGCTGCGCGCGCTGATCGACAGCGCGCACGGCCTGGGCCTGTCGGTGATGCTGGACGTGGTCTACAACCACTTCGGCCCCGACGGCAACTATCTGCCGCGCTACGCCGCGCCGTTCTTCAATCCCGCGGCGCAGACGCCGTGGGGCGCGGCCATCGATTTCGGCCAGCCCGCGGTGCGACGCTATTTCGCCGAAAGCGCGCTGCACTGGCTCAACGAGTATCGCTTCGACGGCCTGCGGCTGGACGCGGTGCACGCGATCGCGCGCGACGAATGGCTGATCGAGCTGGCGGCGCAGCTGCGCGCGGGCGTCGATCCGCGGCGCCAGCTGCACCTCGTGCTGGAGAACGACGACAACCGCGCGTCGCTGCTGCGCGCCGGCTACGACGCCCAATGGAACGACGATGCGCATCATGTGCTGCATCATCTGCTCACCGGCGAGGCGGACGGCTACTACAGCGACTACAGCACCGAGCCCGCCACCCTGCTGGCGCGCTGCCTGAGCGAAGGCTTCGTGTTCCAGGGGCAGCCCTCCGCGTTCCGCGGCGGCCAGCCGCGCGGCGAGCCGAGCGCGGCGCTCGCGCCCACCGCCTTCGTGCTGTTCCTGCAGAACCACGACCAGACCGGCAACCGCGCGCTCGGCGAACGCCTGCAGGCGCTGGTGCAGGATCCGCAGCGCCTGCGCGCCGCCGTGGCGCTGCAATTGTTGAGCGCGCAGATACCGCTGCTGTTCATGGGCGAGGAAACCGGCACGCGCGTGCCGTTCCAGTATTTCACCAGCCACGACAACGCCGAGCTGGCGCAGGCGGTGCGCGACGGCCGCAAGCGCGAGTTCGCGGCCTTCATGGCCCGCCACGACGTGAGCGCCCTGCCCGATCCGAACGCGGCCGCCACCTTCATGGCGAGCCGGCCCGACCTGGTGCCCGCGCCCGGCGAGCCGGCACCGCATCCGCGCGCCGCCGCCTGGATCGACTACTACACCACGCTGCTGCAGCTGCGCGCGCGCCTGGTCACGCCGCGGCTGCGCGGCGCGCAGGCGCTCGGCGCCCAGCCGCTGGGGCCCGCCGCGGTACAGGCGTCCTGGCGCCTGGCCGACGGCGCGCAGCTCAGTCTCTACGCCAATCTGGGCGAGGCCGAGGCCGTGCTGCCGCCGCCGTTGCGCAAGCTCGTCAATGACGCGCAGACGGAGATCGCGTTCGAAAGCCACGCCGGCGCGGCGCGCCAGCTGGCAGCCGGCGTGCTCGCGCCTGCCAGCACCGTGTGCCTGTTGACCCACGGGACCCACGCCGCGGAGGCCCCATGAAACCCGAGGGCACCGCGCTGGGCGTGCTGGCGCGCGCCGCCGGTCTCGCCGAGCACTGGACCGATGCGCAGGGCCGGCCGCAGCAGGTCGGGCCCGATACCCTGCGCACGGTGCTGGCGGCGCTCGCGCTGCCGGCCGGCACCGACGCCGAGGCGCGCGAGAGTCTGCGCGCCCTGCAGGAACGCGACGCGGCGCCGCCGGCCCTGCTGGTCGCCGAGGCGGGCCAGGCCTGCGCCGTGCCCGGCATGACGGCGGGCGCGGCACGCGCCTATGAAATCGAACTCGACAACGGCACGCTGGCGCAGGGCGTGCTGCAGCCCGACGCGCAGGGTGCGCCCTGCATCGTCACGCCGAGCCGGCCGGGCTACCACGTGCTGCGCCTCGGCGAGCGCAGCCTGCGCCTGGCCGTGGCGCCGAACCGCTCGGCCCAGCGCCCGATCCCCCCGCGTGCCTGGGGCCTGGCGGCGCAGGTCTACAGCCTGCGCTGCGCCGACCCCGCGCGCGTGGCGAGCCGCGCCGGCTTCGGTGACTTCGCCGCCCTGCGCGAGCTGGCCGAGGCCGCCGCCGCGCGCGGCGCGCAGGCCCTGGCCATCAGCCCGGTGCACGCGCTCTACAGCGCCCATCCCGAGCACGACAGCCCCTACTCGCCGTCGAGCCGGCTGTTCTTCAACCCGCTCTACGCCGACGCGGCGGCCGTGCTCGGCCACGCCGCCGTGGAACGCGCCTGGCAGGCCCTGCCCGCGCGCGAGCGCGAGCGCGCGGCGGCGCTCGAGGCGCGCCAGCAGATCGACTGGCCACGCGCGGCGCGGCTGCGGCTGGCCCTGCTGCGCCAGCTGCACCGCGATTTCGCGCGCGCGCCGGCCGCGCTCAAGCGCCGCTACGCCGGCTTTCGCGCGGCCGGCGGCCAGGCCCTGCGCGACCACGCCGTGTTCGAGGCGCTGCATGCGGAACACACCGAGGCGCTCGGCAGCCCCGCCGTGGCGCATTGGCAGCAATGGGCCACGCCGCTGCGCGATGCGCGCTCGGAGGCCGTCAGCGCCTTCGCCGTGCGGCGCGAGGCGGACGTGGATTTCCATTGCTTCGCGCAATGGCTGACCACCGCCAGCCTGGGCGAAACCCAGCAGGCCGCGCGCCGCGCCGGCATGGGGGTCGGACTCATCACGGACCTGGCCGTGGGCGCCGATCCGCGCGGCAGCCAGACCTGGAGCCGCCCAGGCGACTTCCTGGCGCAGCTCTCCATCGGCGCGCCGCCCGACATCTACAACCCGCTGGGCCAGGCCTGGGGCCTGTCGGCCTATTCGCCGACCGCGCTGCAAAGCCAGGGCTACCAACCCTTCATCGATCTGCTGCGCGCCAGCCTGCGCCACGCCGGCGGGGTGCGCATCGACCACATTCTGGGCCTGGCGCGACTCTGGCTGGTGCCGGGCAATCAACCGGCCGAGGGGGTCTACCTGCGCTACCCGCTCGAAGACCTGCTGCGGCTGGTGGCGCTGGAAACCTGGCGCCACGAGGCCGTGGCGATCGGCGAAGACCTCGGCACGGTGCCCGCAGGGATGGGCGAAGCGCTCGCCAGCGCGGGCGTCGCCGGCATGAGCGTGCTGTGGTTCGAACGCGGCGCGGCGTCCGAGGGCCAGGCCGCGCCATTCCTGCCGCCCGACCAGTGGCCCGCCAGCAAGGTGGCGCTCACCACCACCCATGATTTGCCGACGGTGCGCGGCTGGTGGAGCGGTCGCGACATCGACTGGCGCGTGCGCCTGAATCTGCTGGGTGCCGACGAGACCGAGGAAACGTTGCGCGCGCAACGTGACGCCGACCGCGATGCGCTGTGGCACGCGCTGCAGCCCGACCCGGGCCGGGCGACGCCACGCGCCGCGCCGCTGGCCCGCATCCTCGGCCACGTCGCCGCCACGCCCGCGCCTCTGATGCTCACCGCGCTCGAAGACCTGTGCGCCGCGACCGAACAACCCAATCTGCCGGGCACGGTCGAGGGCCACCCGAACTGGCGCCGCCGCCTGCCCGCCCGCCTGGCGCAACCCTTCACGCAAGCCGCGGTGCAACGGCGCGCCGCGCTGCTGCAGCAGGCGCGCCCCGGCGCCCCCGACGACAACGCCCCGCCCAAGGAGACCCGATGAACACCCCGCGCGCCACCGCCCGCCTGCAGCTGCACGCAGGCTTCACCCTGGACGACGCGCGTGCCCAGGTGCCCTATTACGCGGCACTCGGCATCAGCCATCTCTACCTGTCGCCGATCACCACCGCGCGCGAAGGCTCCACGCATGGCTACGACGTGGCCGACCATACCCAGGTCAGCCCCGCGCTGGGCGGCATTGCCGCGCTGCGCCGCCTGGCCGAGGCGCTGCGCGAAAGGCAGATGGGCATCATCGTCGACATCGTGCCCAATCACATGGCGGCGCATCCGCAGAATCCCTGGTGGCACGACGTGCTCAAGCACGGCGCGGCCAGCGCCCATGCGCACTGGTTCGACATCGACTGGAACTCGCCCTCGCCGGCGCTGCGCGGCAAGGTCCTGCTGCCGGTGCTGGGCGACCCCTACGACGCGGCGCTGCGCGGCGGTGGGATCCGGCTGGCGTTCGACGCCGAGGCGGCCCGCTACGTGATCGAGGCCGGCGGCACCGCGCTGCCGCTGGCCGAGGGCAGCCTCGATGCGGGCGCCCTGCCCGACGCGGTGCTGGCCGCACACGATCCGGCCGAGGCCGCGGGCCGCGCGCGCCTGCACGCGCTGCTGGAAAACCAGCACTACCGCCTGTCGTGGTGGCGCTGCGCCCCCGACCAGATCAACTGGCGCCGCTTCTTCGAGGTCAGCGAGCTGGTCGGCGTGCGCGTGGAGCTGCCGGAGGTGTTCGACGCCGTGCATGCGCTGACGCTGCGGCTGTACGGCGCCGGCCTCATCGACGGCGTGCGCATCGACCACATCGACGGCCTGGCGCAGCCCGCCGCCTATTGCCGCCAGCTGCGCACGGCGTTGCTCGAGGCGGGCGCGCACCGCGATGCGCAGGGCCTGCAGACCGAACCCTACATCGTGGTGGAGAAGATCCTCGCCCCCGGCGAAGCGCTGCCCTCGCACTGGCACGTGCAGGGCACGACCGGCTACGACTTCCTCGACCAGGTGGGCGCGCTGTTGCACGCGCCCGCGGCCGAGGCGCCCTTCACGGCACTGTGGCAGCGCCTGGCGGGCGACGCGAGGCCGGTGCACGCGCAATGGCTGGCCGCGCGCGACCGCATGCTGCGCCGTCACTTCGTGGTCGAGCGCCGTACGCTGGCGCGCGTACTGGCCGAACTGGCCCAGTCGCACACGGCCACGCGCGACTGGACCGAGGCGGCCATCGCGCGCGCGCTCTATCTGTTGCTGCGCCATTTCCCGCGCTACCGCACCTACGCCGGCGAGCACGGCCGCAGCCCGGCCGACCAGGCGGCCTGCGACCTGGCCCTGACCGCGGCGCGCGCCGATGCCGAGGGCGACCCGGCCATGCAGGCGCTGTTGAAGGAGCTGGACAAGTGGCTGAGCGGCGCGCCGCTCACTGACGACGATCCGGCCCGCCAGCGCCTGGCCGCGCACGCCCTGCAACGTTTCGAGCAGCTCACGCCGCCGCTGGCCGCCAAGGCGCTCGAAGACACGTTGTTCTACCGCTATGCGCCGCTGCTCTCGCGCAACGAGGTGGGCGCCGAGCCCTCGGGCTTCGCGCTTTCCGTCGAGGACTTCCACGCGGCCTGCGCCCAGCGCGCGCGCGACTTCCCGCAGGCCATGATCGCCACCGCCACACACGATCACAAGCGCGGCGAGGACGTGCGCGCCCGGCTGGCGGTGCTGACCGAAACCCCCGCGCGCTGGGTGCGCTGGGCGCGCGACTGGGTGGCCGACGCGGGCGCCGCCACCCGCGTGCATCCGGCCGACCGCTATCAGCTGGCCCAGACCCTGGTGGGCGCCTGGCCCGACGGCCTCGCGCCCGATGACGCCGCCGCGCTCGAGCCCTGGTTCGAGCGCGTGCTGCAGTGGTGGACCAAGGCCCTGCGCGAGGCCAAGCTGCGCACCAGCTGGACCGATCCGGACAGCGACTATGAATCCGCCTGCGCCGACCTGCTCCGGTCGATGGCGCCGGGCGCGCCGCTCGCGCCCCTGTTGCAGCGCGCGGCCGACCTGGCCCGGGACATCGCGCCGGCCGGCCGCGTCAACGGCCTGGCGCAGACCCTGCTGCGCCTGACCACGCCGGGCGTGCCGGACCTGTACCAGGGCACCGATCTGTGGGACCTGAGCCTGGTGGATCCGGACAATCGCCGGCCGGTGGATTTCGCGCTGCGCGCCGCCCTGCTCGAGCGGCCCCTGCCGCCCGGGCGCATCGCGCCGCAGGCGTGGGCGGACGGCAGCGTCAAGCTGCATCTGCTGCGCGCCGCGCTGGCCAGCCGCCAGGAGCGCCCCGACGTGTATGCGCTGGGCGGCTACACCCCGCTCGCGGTCCAGGGACCGGCTGCGGCGCATGTGGTGGCGTTCCTACGCGAGCATGCCGGCCGTGCGGTGCTGGTGGCGGTGCCGCGCGGCTGCGCGCGCCGCCTGGCCGGCCTGCAGGACGCCAAGGCCGCGCGCCTGCTGCGCGACACCCGGATCGCGCTGCCGGCGGCCTGGGCCGGCGCGCCCTGGACGGACGCGCTTGCCGACGGCGCGCCCGCGGTGGCCTCCGACGGCGACGGCATCGCGCTCGCCACGCTGTGGCAAGCGCGGCCCGTGAGCTTGCTGCACGCGGGATAGCCGGAAAGAAAAACGGGCGGGACGGCGACGTCCCGCCCGTCGGGCGGTCTTGCGTGATCAGGCGCGATCAGGCCCGACGCGGGCCGGCCGCATCCGGATCCTGCGCCTGCGCGGCGCGCGCCTGCTGCTGGCGCAACACGCGGCAGACCCGATCGGTCAGGTCTTCCATGTGGAACGGCTTGACGATCAGCTCCATGCCCTCGTCCAGGAAGCCCTTGCCGCGCGCCGCGTTCTCGGCGTAGCCGGTCATGAGGATCACCTTGACCTGCGGGTGCGTGATGCGCGCCGCATCGGCCAGCTGGCGGCCGTTCAGGCCGGGCAGGCCCACGTCGGTCAGCAGCACGTCCACGCGCGGCGCCGCGCACACCATCTGGCGCCCCGCCTCGCCGTCGGCGGCGGTGATGACCCGCACCTGCAACTGCTCCAGGCTGGCGCGCACCATCTCGCGCACGCCCGCGTCGTCTTCGACCAGCGCCACCACCGCGTGCGGATCCCCCACCGGGCCGGTGCTGGCCTCGAGCGCCTCGGGCGGCGCGTCGGCCACGGCGCCGTCGTAGCGCGGCAGGTACATCGTGACGCTGGTGCCGCGGCCCAGCTCGCTCTGGATCACCGCGATGCCGCCGGCCTGCTGGGCGAAGCCGTAGATCATCGACAGGCCCAGCCCGGTGCCTTCGCCCAGCGGCTTGGTGGTGAAGAAGGGATCGAAGGCCTGGGCCACCACCTCGGGCGACATGCCGCAGCCGGTGTCGATCACCGACAACGCCACGTACTCGCCCGGCACCAGCTCCGGATACTGGCGCGTCATGCCGGCGTCGAGCCGGCGGTTTTCGGCGCGGATGCGCAGCGCGCCTCCGTCGGGCATGGCGTCGCGGCCATTGATGACGAGGTTGAGCAGCGCGTTTTCGAGTTGGTTGCCGTCGCAACGAACGCCCGCCAGGTCGGGGGCGAATTCGAACTCCAGCGTGACGTGTTCGCCGATGTAGCGGCGGAACAGGTCTTCCATCGAGGTCAGCACGCGTGCGGGGCACAGCGGCTTGGGATCGATGGGCTGGCGCCGCGAGAAGGTGAGCAGCCGCTGCGTCAGGCGCGCGGCGCGCTCGGTGGACTCCATCGCGGTGTTGATGAAGCGGTCGACCTCGTCGACCTTGCCCGCGTTGAGCTTGCGCCGGATCAGGTACAGCGCGCCGGAGATGCCCTGCAGCATGTTGTTGAAGTCGTGGGCGATGCCGCCCGTCAGGCGGCCCACCGCCTCCATCTTCTGCGACTGGCGCAGCGCATCGGCGGTCTGGGCCAGGGCCTCGCTCTGGATCTTGATCTCGGTGTCGTCGCGGCCGGCCAGATACAGCATGCCCTGGGTCTGGGCCAGGCTCCAGGTGATCCAGTTGTAGCTGCCATTGCGATTGAGCAGCCGGCTCTCGAGATGGCGCGCGCCCAGCTGGCCCGGCTGCGGCGGGCTGAACGCGGCCAGCGTGTCGGCCAGGTCGTCGGCGTGCACCAGCTCGGCCAGCGGCATCGACAGGAACTGGTCGGGACTCCAGCCCAGGATGGCGCGCACCGCCGGGTTCACGCTGATGAAGCGCCCCTCCGAGTTGACCACCGCCAGCAGCTCGGGCGAGAGGCGCCAGATGCGGTCGCGTTCGGCGATGGCGAACTCCACGCGCTGCTCCAGCATCTTCGAATAGCCGGCGCGCTCGATCGCGTCGCAGACGCGTTCGGCGACCTCTTCGATGAAGGCGATGTCGCTGCCCTTGATGCGGCCGGCCTCGCTGGGCCGCACGTACAGGGCGCCGCCCACGCGGCCCCAGCGCCGCAACGGCACCGCCAGCGCGCTGGGATGGGCCGTGCCGGTGGCGCTCGTGAGGAACGGCGCCAGATAGGCCGTCTTGCCGTTGCGCACGGCCTCGTGGAATTCGCCGCTGAGCTGCTGCGCCAGGCCCTCGGCCGTGACCTCGTCCTCGCCCTGCGACAGCCAGCAGGTCGACAGCGTGATGCTGTCGTCGGCCTCGACGTCGACCACGGCCGCCATGCCCAGCCCGAGGTGACGGCCGAGCGCCTCGCACGCCGTCGTCTCGATCTCGACCTGCCCGGGCAGGTTGCGCAGCGTGTCGCCCAGCGTCAGCAGGAAGCTCTTGCGATGCTGGCCTTCCCAGAGCTCGGCCTCGGCGGCCTTGCGCGCCGACACGTCGAGAAACAGCGCGGTGAGCTGGTCGTGCCCTTCGCGGCGCGCGCGGGCCTCATACCAGCCCTCCGGTGGGCCCGGCACGGCGATCTCGAACTGGGCCGGCTCGCCGGTCTCGACCACGTTGATGAAGGTCTGCATGACCTGCTCGGGCACGCGCGGGAACATCTCGCGCATGGTGCGGCCCAGCGTGTTGCCGGCGCGCAGCCCGCTCTGGCGCTCGAGCGCGGGATTGACCTCCAGGAAGCGGAAGTCGCAGATCTTGCCGTCGCGGTCGCGGATCGCCTCGCTGAGGAAGAAGCCTTCCTGCATGCGTTCGAAGATGCCGCGCCAGCGTTCGCTGCTCTGATGCAGCGCGCGTTCGGTGACGTGCCGCTCGATCGCGAGCGCGGCCGTGCGCGTCACGAGCGCGATCGCGTCGATGTCCTGCGCCGAGGGCGTGTGCGGCACGGCGTAGTAATTGGTGAACACGCCGAGGACGCGGCCGTCGGTGGCGCGGATCGGCGTGGACCAGCAGGCCTGCACCCCGTGCGCCTGCGCCAGGTCGCGCCAGGCGGTCCAGTTGGGATGGCGGGAGATGTCGTCGACATAGACCGGCGACCCGAAATAGGCCGCCGCGCCCCACGAGGCCACGGTCGGCCCGACGGGCGCGCCCTCCAGGCTCTCGAGAAAGGCCTGCGGCAGGCTCGGCGCCACGGTATCGACCAGACGCTCGCCGGTCTCGTCGAGAAACGCGATGGAGGTGCGCAAGGTGATGCTGGACTGGGCCTCGACCGCATGCAGCACGTACACCAGCACATCGGCCAGCGGCACGCCCGCGGCGATCCGCTGCAGCATGACCCGCTCGTCTTCGAGACGCGCGAGCGTATCAGTCCATGGATTGCTGACGCGGTCGCCCTTGCTCAGCATGGTTGGCCTCCCGGGCCGTAATACACGTACATCCCCACCACCGCCTTGACTCCCCCCGACCCCGCACCCGGATGGCGCCTCGTGTCGAACCAGCACTGTATTGCGTATGGCGGCTCCCGCCAAGTCCGCAGCGCGCGAGCCAGGGGTCTCATCAGCAAGTGGCGTGCCGCGCTCAGATCCGCGGCGCGGGGTGCACGGGATGGGCGTAGTAGCGCACCGCGCCCGCGTCCTCGGGCAGCCAGGCGCCCGGATGGCCGCCGAAACCCTGGGCGAGCGGGATGGCGAGCGCATTGCGGGCGCCGGCCTGCGTCACGAGCGGGCCCGCCTCGCGCAGCGCCTCGGCCGAGCGGTAGCCGGGGCGCACGATGGCGATATGGCCGGCACGGCGCGGGTCGGGGTTGGCGAACACGGCCAGCACCAGCTCGCCCCGGTTGGCGGCCGTCTGCGCCGCCGCGGCGCCCGCCACCGCGGTCCAGCCGGCCGCCCCGCCCGCAGGGCTGTCCAGCCACTGGGCCTGGGCATTGGCGAGCAGGCGCTGGCCGTGCTCGGGCGGACGCAGCAGGTAGATATCGAGCTGGGCGCTCAGGCTCGCCGCAAAGGCCGAGCAATGGGTGTGCGGGCCGCTGCCCGGCGCCCAGCGCCCCAGGGCCTCGCCAGTCTGCCAGTCGACCCGCCACCCGGGCAGCCAGCGCTGCTCCACGCCGCTGCCGTCGAGAAAGCGCGCCAGCACGGCGCCCGCGGGCGTGACCGGGCCACAGCAGCTCGACACCCACTCGGGCGAGGCGCCCTGCGGATGGGCGTGTGCCGCCGGCAGGCCGAGTGCGGCCTGCGAGAGGAGGACGGCGAGGCCCAGGCGGGCGAAGAGGAATCGCGGCACGGCGTTCGGCATAAACGGCTGAGAGGACGCCATCGTAACCGCCCCCGCCGCCGCGGTCGCCCATACTTCGGCATGGTCGGGTAAGCTCGAAGGCGCGGTGCGCCCGCGCCGCCTGCCCATCCGGGACACGAGGAGACGCCATGGACCTGCCCACCTTCAAGTACCACCCCCACCCCCTGGCGACCGGCAGCATCGTCGAATCCGACAATCCGTGCGTGTGCTGCGGCCAGGCGCGCGGCTTCGTCTACGCCGGGCCGGTCTATGCCGAGGACGACTACGACGAATGCATCTGCCCCTGGTGCATCGCCGACGGCTCGGCCGCCGAACGGCTCGAGGCCAGCTTCACCGACGACGAAGGCATCGGCGGCGCCCCCTGGGACGAGGTGGACGACGAGATCATCGAGGAGGTGGCGCAGCGCACGCCGGGCTTCGGCGGCTGGCAGCAGGAACGCTGGTGGACCCATTGCGACGACGCCGCCGCGTTCATCGGCCACGCCGGCCAGGCCGAGCTGCGCGCGCTCGGCCCCGACGCCATCGCCGCGATCCGCGACGACACGGGCCTGCCCGAAGGCCCGCAGTGGCAAAGCTTCTTCGAGGCCCTCAGCATGGACGAGCCGCCCACCGCGTATGTGTTCCGGTGCCTGCATTGCGGCGCCTACGGCGGCTACCAGGACGCCACCTGAACCGGCCTCAGCCGTTGCGTGGCGTCAGCAGTTCGATCAGCAGGGCCGCGTGCGCGGCGCGGCGTTGTTCCAGCGCGGGCCCCGCCTGCGGCGCCTGCAGCAGCGACATCACGATGCCGTGCAGCAGCGGCGACAGCACCAGCCACGGATGCTGGTCGAGCACGGTGGCGCGGCACAGGCCGCGCTCGCGCGCCCGCGTGAGCATCGCCGTGATGGCGCGCAGCTGCTGCTCGACCGCCTGCTCGCGCCAGCGTGCGATGAGCGTGGGCACGCGGTGGTTTTCGGTGAGCAGCAGGCGCAGGATGCGCACCCGGTCGGGGTCGGCCATCCAGGCGTAGGTCTGGTCGAGATAGCGCGCGACCAGGTCGGGCAGATCGGCCGCCTCGTCGGCCAGCGCGGCGGCATCGAGCGGCAGCGGCGCGAGCGCGCGCTCGAGCAAGGCCTCGAACACCCGCTCCTTGCTGCGGAAGTGCGCATACAGACCGCCCTTGGACAGCAGCGCCTGCTGCGCGATGTCGTCCATGCGCGTGTCGGCGTAGCCGCGCTCCGCGAACAGATCGAGCGCCGCGTCGAGGATCTGGTGCATGCGCAGGGCCGGCGAGAGCCGGCGCCGGGGCCCGCGCGCGGCGCGGCTGCCGGCGGGCGGAGTGGCGAGACGAGTGTCCATGGTGCAAAGCGGCGCGAAGCCGGTGGAAAACGGGATGTCCCATTGGAAACCGACCAGCCGGTTCACTCCTTGATCTGCATCAAGGGTTGGCACCGGCACCGGGCGGGCTGCGTGCGACTTGATCGCGCGCAAGGCGCGTGCCGCCCGCTTTGCTATCCTGGAATGGCAGGTCCGAGCGGGGACCGCCGGCGCACGGGGCGCCGGTGCCGACCCCCGCCGACATAAAAGGAGAAGGTCATCATGCTGAAGATCCTGGTTCCCATCGACGGCTCCGAAAGCGCCCTGCGCGCGCTCGACAACGCCATCACCATGGCCAAGGAAAGCGCGGGCGCCGAGCTCTACCTGCTCAACGTGCAGGTGCCCATCGTGTCCGGCCACGCCAAGATGTTCCTGCGCAACAACGAGGTGCAGGAGTATTACGAGATCGAGGCGAAGACGGCGCTGGAAGGCGCGCTGGCGCGCGTCGAGGCCAGCGGCGTGCCGTTCCACAGCGAGATGCGCGCCGGCCAGCTGGGCGAGACCATCGTGGCCTATGCCAACGAGAAAGGATGCGACCGCATCGTGATGGGCACGCGCGGCCTGGGCGCCGTGGCGGGTCTGGTGCTGGGCTCGGTGGCGCGCAAGGTCATCCACCTTGCCGACGTGCCGGTGACGCTCATCAAGTGAGTCGCGCCGGCGCGCGCGGGATCGGCGCGCGCCGGCGCTTTTTCATTGGGCTTGCCGGCGGCGTGCCGACATGACGAGCCAGCGTCCGTGCAGGGCCTGGTCGCGCGCGGCATCGGCCCAATAATTCTGTTCGGTGGCATCCTGCGCACGCCGCTGGCGGCCCGACAGGTACATGCGGGCCGGCCAGGCCAGCATCCGCTCGGTCCAGCGCCGCGGCTTGGGCTCGTCGACCTCGTGCAGCCGGATGTCTTCGAGGCCCACGCTCTCGAAGAACAGATGCAATTGCGGATACGACAGCGGGAAGAACGGAATGTATTCGCCGCGCTGACGCCCGACCGAGGGCCGGAAGCCGGCGTGATAGCCGCGCAGCAGGAACTGCAGCCGCGAGCCCAGGTACCAGGTGTTGGGCGTGGTGATGATGATGCGGCCGCCCGGCCGCACGGCGCGCGCGAAGCCTTCGAGCAGCAGGCCCGGATTGCGCACCAGGTGCAGGGCCTCGGCGCAGACCACCGCATCGAACTCCGCGCAGTGCGCCGGCAGCGGCGTCTCGAGATCGTGCTCGCGCGCGCTGGCGTAGCCATCGCCCTCGAGCGGAAACTCCCACAGCGACAGCCCCTCGACCTGCACCGGCTCGCCGCGCCGCCGCAGCGCGTGGCCCAGCCAGCCCTGCCCGCACGGGGCGTCGAGCACGCGCTGCGCCCGTTCGGCCTGCAGTATCGAAAGCACCGTGGCGTGATAGGGCTTGATGGGATGGCGTTGGGCGTCGTCGTGATAGCGGCGGGTCGGCATGGGCTGTCGGCGGGGTCTCTATCGGAGGGCGGAGGAACGCGGGGCAGCAGGCGTGCGCGCCCCGGGGTGCGGCCCCATGGTGCACGATGTCGCGTATCCGCGCCACCTCGTCATCCCCCATATCTGACCGACAGAAAAACATTGCCAACACCGGATACGGCCCGGCCCGCCCCCTCAGGCCGGGTGGAACACCCGCAGACGATGGCCGTCGGGGTCGAGCGCCACGAAGCTGCGGCCGAAATCCATGTCGGTGGGGGCCTGCAGGATGGTGAGGCCGTGTTCGCTCCAGGCGGCATGGGCCCGATCCACCTCGTCGGCGCTGGTGACGACGAAGCCGAGCTCGGTGGCGCCGGCCGTGGCCCGCACGGTGGGCTGCACGGCGTGGCGCGCCCAGAGCCCCAGCCGCAGGCCCGAATCGAGCGCAAACATGGCGAAGGTGGGCGAGGCCTCGACCGGCTCGCGCTGCAGCACCGCGCGGTAGAACGCCGTGCTCGCGGCCGGGCTGTCGACATACAGAATGGTGAAGCTGGGTTCGATCATGACGGCCTCCCGTGCCGCGTGCAGCAGCGGCGGATGCCGATGCGATGGCGGCCATCCTACCGCCGCGTGCTGTCAGAAACTGGCAGCAGCGTGCGCGGGGCCGGCGCGGTCCGCGCGTCCGGCTGGCGGTCGCCGCGCATGGCCGAATCTGCCCCATGGATGGGGGATGGGCAAGGCGCGCCACGCGTGGTCTACTGATCCGCACGCCGCGCTCGTCTGGCGGCTCCACGCGGAGGCCCGATGCCCGACCCGATCCCGCCCGCCGGCCACGCGCCGGCCGATCCCCAACGGGCGCGCCTGCTGCGCGCCGGCCTGGCCGCCTGCATGCTGGCCGGCGGCCAGGCCATGCTGCCCGCGCGCGCGCAGGCGCCGCAGGGCGCCGCCGCCGCGCTCGCGCGCCGTCCGATTCCGGCCAGCGGCGCGGCCCTGCCCGTGATCGGGTGCGGCACCTACATCGGCTTCGACATTCCGGCGGGCGACCCGCGCCGCGCCGAGCTCGAAGGCGTGGTGCGCACGCTGGTGCAAGGGGGCGGCTCGGTGCTCGACAGCTCGCCCATGTACGGCCGCGCGGAGGCCGTCACGGGCGAGGTGGTGCAGGCGCTCGACGCGCGTCCCCGCACCTTTCTGGCGACCAAGGTCTGGACCCAGGGCCGCGAGGCCGGCATCGCCCAGATGGAGGATTCGTTTCGCCTGCTGCGCACCGACCGCATCGACCTGATGCAGATCCACAACCTGCTCGACTGGCGCACGCACCTGCCGCAGCTGCGCGACTGGCAGGCGCAGGGCCGCATCCGCTATCTCGGCATCACGCACTACACCTCCAGCGCCTACGACGAGGTCGAGGCGGTGCTGCGCCAGGAAAAGCTCGACTTCCTGCAGATCAACTACGCGGCCGACGACGATGCGGCGGCGCGCCGCGTGTTGCCGCTGGCTGCCGAGCGCGGCGTGGCCGTGCTCATCAACCGGCCGTTCGGCGGCGGCGGACTGCTGCGGCGGCTGTCGGGCCGGCCGCTGCCCGGCTGGGCCGCCGAGATCGGCGCCACCTCGTGGGCCCAGGTGCTGCTCAAGTTCGTGCTGTCGCAGCCGGCCGTGACCTGCGCCATTCCCGGCACCGCGCGCGTGGCGCACATGCGCGACAACCTGCTGGCAGGCACGGGTGAGATTCCCGTCTCGACATGGTGGGACGACAAACGCGATGCGCTGCGATGAGCTCATGCCTTTGTATGGCTATTCCACATGCCCGCAATTTGCAATAATGTGCGCGCTTTTTCGGAACTTTCTGATGCAGCAGGGTTCTGACTGCCCGCCTGCGATGCACGTGGCGCCGTCACCTGCTTCCTAACACTTACTCTAGTCGAGTTCCCCACCATGATTAAATCCGACGACACTGGCAAGCTGATCCTGCGCCTGACCCTGGGCATCCTGATCCTGCTGCACGGCCTGGCCAAACTGAGCTCCGGCGTGGGCGGCATTGCCGGCATGCTCTCCTCGCACGGCCTGCCCGGGTTCCTCGCCTACGGCGCCTACGTGGGCGAAATCCTCGGCCCCCTGCTCATCATCCTCGGCATCTACACTCGCCTCGGCGCGCTCATCATCGCCGTCAACATGGTCGTGGCGCTGCTGCTGGCCCACACCGGCCAGCTCGGTTCGCTGAATCCGCAGACCGGCGGCTGGCAGCTCGAGCTGCAGGGCATGTTCCTGTTCACGGCCATCGCCCTGATCTTCACCGGCGCGGGCCGGTTCAGCCTGGGTGGCTCGGGCGGCCGCTACAACTGATCGCACGCACTCCGGAAAGCCGGCCTCCCTCGCGGGACGCCGGCTTTTTCGTGCGCCGCGCGTGCCGCTTTACATCTGTCATGCCCGGTCACCGATAAAAGGTGTTTCGCAGCCATTACAAGGGCGCACGATTCGCCGGCGCGGTGGCCTAATGAACATGTCCAGACTCGGGGCCGCCTGTGCGGTCCATCGGGAAAGCATCATGAAAACCGTACGTCTCCTCCCTTTGCGCCTGCGCCGCGGCACCGCCGTCGGCGTGCTGGCTGCCGCCCTGCCCGCCCTCACCGCCTGTGTCCACGCGCAGACGGCCGATCCGGCCTACGCGCCGGGCTACGACCCCGCCTACGACAGCGGCGCCGTGCAACAGGGCGTCGATCCCGCGGCCGCCAATGTGGCGCCCATGACGGCGACGCAGGAGGCGCCCCCGCCGCTGCCGGTCTATCAGCAGCCCGCCGTGCCGGGCGACGGCTACATGTGGGTGCCGGGCTATTGGGCGCGCAACGTCTACGGCTTCTACTGGGTGCCGGGCGCGTGGGTGATCGCGCCCTACACCGGCGCGCTCTGGACGCCGGGCTACTGGGCCTTCGACGGCGGCTGGTATCGCTGGCACCCGGGCTATTGGGGGCCTCACGTCGGCTTCTATGGCGGCATCAACTACGGCTTCGGCTACCTCGGCTTCGGCTACGTGGGCGGCTACTGGAACAACAGCCGCTTCTACTACAACCGCAGCATCACCACGGTGAACGTCACGCGCGTGAAGTACGTGTACGAGCGCCGGGTCGACGTGCGCGACTACGACCGCAACCGCATCAGCTACCACGGCGGGCCGCGCGGCATCCAGCGCGGCCCCTCGCCGCAGGAGCTTGCCGCGCGCAACGAACAGCATCGTCCGCCGACCCGGGCCCAGCACGATCACGCGATCTGGGCCGGCAATGACCGCGGCCAGCGCTTCGGCCACGGCAACGCGCCGGGCCGCATGGTGGACGACCGCGCCATCGGCGGGCCGCGCGACGGCAAGCGTTGGGACGACCCGCGCCCGGGCAACGACCGCAACGATCGCAACGATCGGGGCCCCGGCCGGCCCGACGACGGCCAGCGCCCGGGCAACAACCGCCCCGGCCAGGACTGGACCAACAATCCGTCGCAGCAATGGACCAACAACGCGGCCAACCCCTCCGGCAACCGGCCGCAGAACGGCCGGCCGGATGGCGGGCAGAACGGCAACCGGCCCAACCCGGGCCGGCCCGACGCGGGCCAGACCCAGCCCGGCCGCCCTGACCAGACCGCGCCGCGCCCGAATCCGGGCCGCCCGGACAACGGACAGCTGCAACCCACCCGACCCGACCAGGCCGCGCCGCGTCCCAATCCGGGCCGTCCGGACGGCGGCCAGCTGCAGCAGGGTCGACCGCCGCAGGGCAATAGCGTCGGCACCGGCGGCAATGGCCGGCCCGATGCCGGCCGGCCGCAGCAGAATCGCCCCGACACGGCGCGCCCCGAGGGCAACCGCCCGGGCAACGGATTCGGCGGCCAGCAGCCGCGGCCCCAGCCGCAGGCGGCACCGGCGCCGCGCCCGCAAGCCGAGCGCACGCAGCCGCGTGAAAGCCGGCCCGCGCCGCAGCAGCAGAGCCGGCCCGCGCAACAGGAAAGCCGCCCCGCGCCGCAGCGCGAAGCGCGCCAGGCGCCCGCCGGCGGTGGCGAACGTCACGGCGGCGGGAATGGTGGCAACGGCGGCGGCAACGGCGGCGGACGCGGTGGCGACCGCGGCGATCGCGGCAACTGAGCCACGCGCGACCCCGCCCGATTGGTTGCGGACACAACGAAAAACGGCACCGGGATTCCGGTGCCGTTCTGCTTGCACGCGGCGCCGGCGGACGGGCCGCCGGCCGCGTGATCAGCGCTTGCCGAAGTTGCTCTTGAGCGCGGCCATGTCGCTGTCGTAGTTGCGACGCGCTTCGGCCTCGCAACCCTTGCGCTCGGCGGCGCCGAGCGTGCGGCACTGCTTGCGCGATTCGTCGTAGCCGTTGACGGCTTCCTTGCGCGCGGTTTCGTAGCGCTGCTTGTCGGTCACGTCCTCGCGGCGCCACTGCGGCGGATCGCCAGGCAGGGCGACGGGCGCGGGGGCCGGCGTACCCATGGACGGCGCCGTCGACGCGCCAGGTGCGGGCGGGGGCGACTGATAGGCCGGCGCGGGCTGCTGGTAGCCGGGACGCGGCGCAGCCGGCGCGGGCGGCGGCGACTGATAGCCCGGCTGCGGCGTCTGGTAGGTGGGCTGGGCGGGCGCCGGATAGGTGGGCGCGGGCGTGCCCGTGGGTGCGGCACCCGGCTGGGCCGGCGGTTGCCAGGATTGGGCGTGCGCGGCGCCTGCGCCGAACACCATGGCAGCCATCAACGTGGCCGAGAGCACCGAACGGACACGCGGTTTCTTGAACTGAGTCATGAGATCCTCCTTGTCGTGGCGACGCGGTTGAGACCCTTTTAGACTCCCCGATTGGCCGAAGGCGGTCAACGCATCGGCGTAAGCGAATGTGTACGGGAGCGGTCGGAAACTGGACCGGCGAAACATCTGTCTATAAATTAACGCAAGGCCTGCCAGGATTGCGACAGAAACCCCGTCGCCGCTGGCCGCAAGGAGCGCCACCCCATGTCTCGAGATCCGTTTTCCCGCCGCGTGTCGGCGCTGGCGCGCCGCGCCGCCCCGCTCGCCCTGGCGTGCGCGCTCGTCGCCGGCGCAGCCCAGGCGGCGTTGCCGGTGGGCGCCGCCGCCCCGGCCTTCAAGACCCAGGCCTCGCAAGGCGGCGAGGTGTTCGGCTTCGATCTCTCGGCCGCGCTGGCCAAGGGCCCGGTGGTGCTGTACTTCTACCCCGCCGCCTTCACGCAGGGATGCTCGCTCGAAGCGCGCGCCTTTGCCGAAGCCATCGAGCAATACCAGGCGCTGGGCGCCACCGTGATCGGCGTGTCGGCCGACGACATCGAGACCCTGAAGAAATTCTCGGTGAGCGAATGCCGCGGCAAGTTCGCCGTGGCGGCCGATGGCGACAGCCGCATCATGCGCGCCTACGACGCCGTGTCCGACCGCAATCCGCAACGCGCCACGCGCACCTCGTACGTGATCTCGCCCGAGGGCAAGATCCTCTACGAGTACACCGACATGAATCCCGAGCACCACGTCACCAATACGCTGAAGGCGCTGCAGGACTGGAAGGCGAAGCGCTCCTGAACCGGCGCGCCGGAGCGCCGGGCCGCCGGCCCGGCGGCCGCGATCGTTCGCATTCCTGCGACCATCATCTTGCGGCGGTGCCTTTTTTCAGCGAAACGGGCATCCCGGGCACGGCGCTTGCCATGGGATGGGTGCGGCATCCTGTACGCACCCACTGGAGTGACACCATGCACCTGACTCTCAATCGCAAGCTGGCTCTTTCCGTCGTCGCGGCGCTGACCTTCTCGGGCGCGGCCCTGGCGCAGAGCGCCACCCCCACCGCCCCGTCCAAGACGCCGAACGATTCGACCGCCGCACAGCCGAACCGGCCGCTGCCCCAGGGCACGCAGACCCCGGCGCCGGGCACGCCGAACCGTGATGGCATGCAGCACAACAAGAACGACGGCATGCAGCACAACAAGAGCACCACGGGCAAGCACGACGGCATGCGCTCGAATGACGGCACCAGCTCGACGACGGCGCCCAACGCCGCTGCGCCGCGCGACCGCAACACGCCCAACTCCCCGGGCTCGAACTACCCGAACACGGGCGGCTCGAAGTAAGGCTTACCGCCGCTTCGGCAAAAACGACATGGCGGCCCACGGGCCGCCATGTCGTTTCAAAGTTCATCGCAACGCGCTCAGGCGATGCCGGTGGCACCCACGAGTTTCACCAGCGCGCCCCACTTCTCGTATTCCCGCTTGAAGAACGCGTCGAGCTCGGCGGCGCTCATGGGCGCATAGGGGGGCACGCCCTCGCCTTCGAGCCGATCGTGCACGGCGGGATCCTGCAGGGTGCCCTGCACCGCCTCGCGCAGCTGGGTCACGATGGCGGCCGGCGTGCCGCGCGGCACGCAGAACGCGTTCCACGTGACGATGTCGTAATCGGTCTTCAGCACCTCGGCCACGGTCGGGATCTCCGGCGCGGCCTTCAGGCGCTCCCTGCCGGACACGGCAAGCGCCACCAGGCGCCCCGCCTTGACCTGCGGGCCGACCACCGACCAGGCATCGAAGGCGAAGGTCAGCTGCCCGCCGGCCAGGTCGGTCAGCACCTGCGGTCCCTGCTTGTAGGGCACATGCAGCAGGTCGGGCACGCCCAGCTTCTGCGCCAGCACGTGGCAGGCGATGTGGCTGGAGGTGCCGTTGCCGTTGGAGCCATAGCTCGCGGCCTCGGGCCTGGCCTTGACGTGCGCGGCCAGCTGGTCGAGCGACGTGATGCCCGAGGCCGCGGTGACCACCAGCACCACCGGCACCTGGATCGTGACGGCGACCGGCTCGAAGGCCTGGATCGGATCGAACGGCAGGTTCGAATACACGTGCGGATTGATGGCGAAGGTGCTGGCCGTGCTGTAGAGCAGCGTCTGGCCGTCGGGCTTGGCGCGGGCCACCGTGGCCGCGCCGATGTTGCCGCCGGCGCCGGCCTTGTTCTCGACCACGATGTTGCCGTTCAGGCGCTTGGCCAGGCCGGTGCCGATGAGGCGCGCAACGATGTCGGTATTGCCGCCGGGCGCGAACGGCACCACGACGGACACGGGCTTGTCCGGATAGCCCGAGGCGGCCTGCGCGGCACGCCACGGCAGGCCGGCGGCGCCCGCCAGCGACAGCAGCGGCAGGCCGGCGAGTTGCGCGCACAGGGCGCGACGTCGATGGTTCATGATGTGTTTCCCCTTGTGTCGTGTCAGGCCGGCGCGAACCGGCCGATGTGCGCGCTCACCTCGAACGCGTCGGCGTTCGGCGAGCTGCGGTGATACTCGGCGATCGTCATGGGCGTGGCCCACCAGACGTCGTTGCAGGCCGCGATGTGCGCGAAGAAGCGATCCAGCAGGCGCAGGCGCTGGCCGCGCCCCGAGATCCAGTCGTGCACGGTGATCATGCACAGCCCGCCCCACTGGCGCACGCCCTCGAACTCCTCGATCCAGCTCTCCAGCACGGCGTTCGGATTGGCCGGATGGGTCTTGTCGCGCGGGCCGTTGGTATAGCGGAAGTACAGCGCATCGTCGATGGTCCAGGTCACCGGCACCTGCACCAGCCCGTCGATCGTATAGGGATGGTCGAAGCCCATCAGCGAGCTGTCGTAGGCCAGGCCGGCGCGGCGCAGCGCCGCGAGACTGGCCGGCGAATGCTCGAACGACGGCGCCCGATAGCCGCGCCGCGCCTGCCCCGTCTGGGCCTGGAACACGTCGATGGAACGCTGCAGATAGTCGTCGAGCGCGGCCTCGTCGAGCCCGTCGAGGCGCTCGTGGAAATAGCCGTGGTAGCCCACCTCGTGGCCGGCGCGCAGCAGCGTGGGCAGCAGGTCCGGATAGGTGGCGGCCACCACGCCCGGCACATAGAACGCGCCCTTGATGCCCCACTTCTCGAGCAGCGCGAGGATGCGCGCCACGCCCTGGCGCGGGCCGTACCGGCGCTGCTCCAGCTCGCCCAGGCTCGTGGCCGGGCGCTCGCGCGCGGTCCAGAAGTACGGCGACTCGGCGTCGAGGTCGAGCGTGAAGGCCACGCCGCAGCGCTTGCCTTCGGGCCAGGCGTAGGCCGGGAACGAGATGCGGCGGTCTTCGTGCATGGTCACGCAGCGCGTGTCGTTGTTCGTCATGGTGATCCTCCCAGATGATTTCAGGTTTGCGCGCGCCGGTTGATGCCGCCGCCGCCATCGACCGACAGCACCTGGCCGGTGATGAAGCCGGCCGCGTCGCTGGCCAGGAACAGCACGGCGTCGGCGAGTTCGCCCGGCGCGATCGTGCGGCCCAGCGGGATCGCGCGGGCGATGCTGTCGAGGTGCGCCTGCGGCAAGGGCGCGCTGGCCGCGCCCTGCGCGATGCCCGGGCGCACGGCGTTCACACGCACGCCGTGGGGCGCGAGGCGCAACGCCAGAATGCGGGTGAGCTGCTCCAGCGCCGCCTTCGACGGGCCGTAGATCGCGCCATTGGTGCGCGCCACCTCGGCCGAGGCCGAGCTCACGTTCACCACCGCGGCGCGGATGCCGGCGGCCAGCCAGCGGCGCGCGAGCGCCTGCGTCAGGTGCAGCGGGCCGAGCAGGTTGACGTCGAGCATGCTGCGGCACAGCGCCGGCGGCGCGTCCAGCACGTCTACGAAAGGAAAGATGGCGGCGTTGTTCACCAGCACGGTCGGCAGCGCCGCGTCGTCCCAGCCCGCCACCAGCGCGTCGATCGCCGCCGCATCGCTCACGTCGAGCCGGCATTGCGGCCCCAGGTCGTCCGCGGCAGGCTCGGCCCGGTCGGCGCGGGTCACGTGCGCACCGGCGCGCACGAACGCCTGCGTCAGCTCCAGGCCGAAGTGGCCGGCGCCGCCCGTGACCAGCACGTGACTGCCCGCGAAGTCCGCCGCGATCATGTCGCTCATGCGGCCACCGCCATCAGCGCGTCGAGGTTGTCGTTGCCGAAGCCGCGCTGCCCCGCCTCCATCTCGCGGATCATGGCGATCAGCCGCTGCACCGTGGGCGTGGCCACGCCATGGGCGCGGCCATGTTTGACGATGTCGGTGATCTGCGGATCGACCTCGGTCGGGCGCTTGCGCACCGCGAGATCGCGCCACACGCCGCTGCGCGGCTTGCCCACCCAGCGGCGGCAATGATCCGCGATGCGCTGCATCTGCGCCTCGGCGGCGCCGATGCCGGCCGCGGGCGTGAACGCATCCGGCGCAAAGCCATCGAACGGCGCCGGCTCCACGCCGCTGGCGCGTGCCACGGCCACCACCTCGCTGCCCAGCGCGCGCCACAGCGGCAGGTAGCGCGGCTCGGCCAGCAGCGCCACGATGGTGTCGTTCGACATGGCGGTGGTGAACAGCATGGCGCCGATCGCGACCTTGCTCCACTTGTAGCCCATCAGCGACGGGGTCCAGCTCGCGTCCGGATCCACGTGCCGCAGGAGCGCCGCGGCGGCGCGCGAGCGGTCGGTGTCGCCGCCGTCGATCTCGCCCACCTTCAGGCTGCCCAGGCCGCCGAACTGGATGCGGCCCGGCTCCAGGTAATCGGAGGCGAAGTTCACCAGCGCGCCCATCGTGCGCGCCGCGCCCGCCAATTCCGCGATGGTGGATTCGGTCAGGCCGTTCTGCAGCGCGAGGATCCAGCCGTCGTCGCGCAGGTGCGGCAGGATGGCGGAGACCGCCGCGGCCGTGTGCTGGCCCTTCACCGACAGCATCACGCGCGACACCGGGCCGCGGAAGTCCTCGGCCAGGCAGGCCTGCATCGGCGAGCGCGTACGGGTGCCGTCGGGCCCCACGATTTCCAGGCCGCGCGCGCGCACCGCCTCGATGTGGGCGGGCACCACGTCCACCAGCACCACCGGCTGCCCGGCGTCGGCCAGGCGCGCGGCGACCACGCCGCCGATGGCGCCGCCGCCCCACACCACGATCGGATCCTGACTCTGTTCCTGCTGCTTCACTGCCCCGTACTCCCGCGTGCTTCCTGCGTCCGGCGGACGCCTCATGAACGCAGATTCTGGGAGCGCGAGACATATAATTCAAATTCCAAATTTTGACGATTACTTGCGTATTACGCATGTATTTCCCTGAGGTTCCGCCGCCATGAACTACCGCGCCTACGAAGCCCTGCACGCGTTCGTCGAAGGCGGCAGCGTCGCGCAGGCCGCGCTGCGCCTGCATCGCACGCAGCCGCAGATCAGTCGCCTGCTGGCGCAGCTCGAGGAGGAGGCCGGCTTCGAGATCCTGCGCAAGACCGGCCGGCGCCTGGAGCTCACCGACGACGGCCGCGCGTTCTACCAGCACGTCTATGGCCTGCTGCGCGCGCAGGACGCGGTGGCCGACTATGCCGAGGACATGCGCCAGGGCCGGCGCGACCGGGTGCGGGTGCTGGCCGCCAATCACATCATCGACGGACTGGCGCTCGAAGCGCTGGGCCGTTGCCGTCTGTCGCACCCGGGCTTTGCCGCGGCGCTCAACGCGCGCATGCCGGCCGAGCTGCAATGGTGGCTGGCGCAGCAGCAGTTCGACCTGGCGCTGGTGCAGCTGCCGCTGGCCCATCCGGCCATCGAGACCGAGCTGCTGTGCCAGAGCGAGATCGTGGCGGTGATGCATCCCGGCCATCCCTGCGCCGCGCAGGACGAGGTGCGCGCGCAGGACCTGCGCGCCCATCCCTACATCAGCCTGGGCCGCCGCAGCATTCTCGAGCAGCGCTGCATGGCGGCGTTCGAGAGCGCCAATGCCGGGCCGCGCACCGAGCTCGAGGTGTCGTTCAGCACGATGGCGATCCAGCTCGCCGCCATGGGCTGCGGCATTGCGCTGGCCGACCCGATGGCCGCGCTCGCGCAACGCCACCTCGACATCGTGATCAAGCGCTTTGCGCCCCGGGTGAACCTGCACTACGGCCTGGTCTATCCCAAGGTGCGGCGCCGCAGCGCCGCCACCGCGCTGCTGGTGGAGTCCTTGCGCGCATGCGCACAGGAGAAGCTGGCGCGCCTGGACGACATCCTGGGCGACGCCCCGCCGCCCCCGGCACCGCGCACGCGCCGCAAGCGCGGCGCCGCGGCCGGCTGAAGCGGGCCGCACCCGCCGCGCCGCGCCAGGCCGTTGCTCGCGCAACAAAAAGGCGGCCGCGGCCGCCTTTGCAAAGCTTGCGCGTGCAACCGCTCAGGGCAGGATTTCCTGCACGAGTTCGGCCGGCCGGCACAGGCGAGCGCCGCGCGAGGTCACCACGAACGGCCGGTTGATCAGGATGGGATTCTCGATCATGGCGTCGAGCAGGGCCTCGTCGCTGACGTCCGCGCCGTCCAGCCCGAGCTCGGCGTAGAGCGGCTCCTTGGCGCGCACGGCCTCGCGCACGCTCAGGCCGGATTGCTGGATCAGGCCGGCCAGCGTGGGGCGCGACGGCGGCGTCTTGAGATACTCGATGATCGTCGGCTCGATGCCGGCGTCACGCAGGGCCTGGAGCACGTTGCGCGAGGTGCCGCAACGCGGGTTGTGATAGATGGTGGCGGACATGGCGCACTCCTTCGTATGAAGCCGCACGGCGTCCAGCAGCGGCCGGCGCGCGCGGCGATCGACGGCCGTGCGGCGCGGCAAGCGCCGCGACCGGCAGGCCGCAATGGGTAAAGCGCAAGTCTACCGCGTGAGCGCGCGTCCGATCAGTTGAAGGGCCAGACGGTGGGATGGGTGCCGGGGGGCACCGACGGGCGGGTCCAGCGGGCCGGCGTGTCGGTGAACCGGGCGGCATGGCGCACGGCGCGCAGCGACCCGAAGCCCGAGGGTTCGGTGTCGAGCAGGCCCTCGATGTCCGGCATCGGACAGGACAGCCCGTCGGCGACCCGGCCGAGGCTGCGCAGCCAGCGCGCGGTGCGCGCCAGCGACACGCGCACGTGCCAGCTGCCGCCCTCGGTGCTCTGGCGCGCCAGCGCGGCCTGCGCGCCAAACGCCATCAGGTAGCCGCTGGCGTGATCGAGCGCCTGCACCGGCAGCGGCTTGGGCTGCGCCTGGCCGGCCGCCTGCGCCTCGGCATGGTTGAAGCCGGTGGCGGTCTGGACCAGCGAATCGAAGCCGCGCCGGTTGGCCCATGGGCCCTGCGAGCCATAGGCCGACAGCGAGACGTAGACCACGCCCGGCCGGATGCGGGCGACCTCTTCCGGGCCGAAGCCCAGCGCGGCCATGCCGCCGGGCCGATAGCCCTGCACGAACACGTGGGCGCTGCGCAGCAGATTGCCCAGCGCGATGCGGCCGTCGGCGGTTTCGAGGTCGGCATGCACCGACAGCTTGCCGCGGCTGGTGTCGATGATGTTGTCGATGTTGGGCAGGTGCGGCGAGTTGACCAGCATCACGTCGGCGCCATAGGCGGCCAGCGCACGGCCGCAGACCGGGCCCGCGATGATGCGGGTGAGGTCGAGCACGCGGATGTCCTGCAGCGGACGCGCCTCGTGGCCGTACTTGGGCAGCGGACGCGGGTCGGCATCGCCGATCCGTTCGATCGACACCAGCGGCTCGTCGGCGAGCGCCAGCGCCTGCGGGTGGACATCCCATTCCTCGAAGGTGCGCATGGCGGCGACCACCATGCCGGCGTCGGCCGCCACCTGCTCGAAGTCGAGCGCGCGCCAGCGCGTGAGCGCCTGTTCGACCGCCGCGCGCGTGCCGCCGTCGCCGGGCGCGCAGCCCAGCAGCGCCAGCGCGCCGTCGCGGTGATGGGCGAAGTTGGCATGGATGCGAATCCAGCCGCCGTCGCCGCAGGGATACAGGCCGGTGACCGGATCCCAGATGTTGGGGGCAATGCCGTTGATGGTGAAGTGGCTGCGGAACTCCTGCGCCGCATGCAGCATGTCGAGCGACACCTTCTGGCGCGGTTTGCCGCGCAGGTGCCAGAGTTCGGCGGCGGCGAGCGCCGCGGCGGCCATGCTGGCCTGGGCCGCGGTGCCCACGGCAAAGGAAGACGGCAGCACCGGCTCGGTCCCTCGCAGCACGACGTGCTCGAGCGACTCATCGGGGAGATTGGCGCCGCGCCAAATCGTCTGCAAGGCGCTCATCGCCGTCTTGCCCGTGGTAGTGGTGTGGGCCTGCCCTTTGCTGAAGGGCGAGCGCAAATCCATCAAGTGTCCCATTGCCTTGTCTTTCCAACCTTTTGCTAGCACCTGGATTACAGGACCGCGCACGGGTCCGCGTCAATAAGGCACGTCCCCAACGGTGTTTCATGGTTTGACGCGTTACGTATCGCCCGCCTCCCGGAAAACCCGCAGCGGGCCCGTCGGCGGGCCGCTGCGCCCCCGGGCGGCCGGCGCAGACCTGCGCAAAAACTGCGCGCGCAACCGTTCGCGCGTCATGTCACCTTTCGGTCACAACTGCACGCAGCTTTTACATACGCAGCCCTCGCCAGCGCGGCGGCACGCCGGTGAGGGTGCCGCGCGCGCCGCGTAGAATGCAGCACCGGGCCCACGGCCCGCCCCCAACGACGCCCTGCATTCATGACGCACACCCTGGCCTGGCTGCGCACCGATCTGCGCCTGCACGACAATCCCGCCCTGTCCGCCGCCGCTGCCGATGGCACCGTCACGGCGCTCTACATGCCGGCGCCGGGCCAGTGGCGCGCCCACGCCGAGGCGCCGGTCAAGGTGGATTTCTGGCTGCGCTGCCTGCATGCGCTCAAGAAGGAGCTGGACGAGCGCCACATCGCGCTGCGGCTGCTGCCGGTCGAGGATTGGCGCGAGAGCGCCGCCACGCTGGTGGCCTGGTGCAAGCAGCACGAGGTCCGGGCGGTGCACGCCAACGCCGAGTGGGGCATCAACGAACAGCGCCGCGATGCGATGGTGGCCGAGGCGCTCGCCGATGCCGGCATCGACTTCACGCTGCATCACGGCGGCACGCTGCTGGTGCCCGGCACCGTGCTCACCGGCAAGGGCGACACCTACAAGGTGTTCACGCCCTACGCGCGCGCCTGCCGTGCGCGGCTGCAGGGCGCCGTGCCGCAGGCGGTGCGCGCGCCGCGTGCACAGGCCCGCGCCGCACTCGCCAGCGACGCGCTGCCCGCGCATTTTCCCGGCTACGAGACCCCGCCCGAGCCGCTGCGGGCGCTGTGGCCCGCGGGCGAGGCCGCGGCGCACGACCGGCTGCGCGACTTTCTCGACGGCGAGATCGAGGCGTATCACGACGCCCGCGACTTTCCCGCCGAACGCGGCACCAGCATGCTCTCGCCCTATCTCGCGGCGGGCGTCGTGTCGGCCGCGCAGTGCCTGCGCGCCGCACTCTCGGCCAACCAGGGCGAGCTCGACAGCGGCAAGCTCGGCCCGCGCACCTGGATCACCGAGCTGCTGTGGCGCGAGTTCTACCAGCACCTGCTGGCCGCCTCGCCGGGCCTGTCGATGCACCAGCCGATGCGCCCGGAGACCGTCTATCTGCAGTGGCGCGACGCGCCCGACGACCTCGAGGCCTGGCAGATGGGCCGCACCGGCATCCCCATCGTCGACGCCGCGCAGCGCCAGCTGCTCGCCACCGGCTGGATGCACAACCGGCTGCGCATGGTCAGCGCGATGTTCCTCACCAAGAACCTGCTGATCGACTGGCGCCTGGGCGAGACCTGGTTCATGGCCCATCTGATCGACGGCGACCTCGCCGCCAACAACGGCGGCTGGCAGTGGAGCGCGTCCACCGGGGCCGACGCGGCGCCCTACTTCCGCGTGTTCAACCCGGTGTCGCAGTCACGCAAGTTCGACGCCAAGGGCGTGTTCCTGCGCCGCTGGCTGCCCGAGCTCGCCGATCTCGACAACGACAGCCTGCACGAACCCAGCGCGGCGCAGCGCCGCGCCGCCGGCTATCCCGAGGCCATCGTGGACCTGAAGTCGAGCCGGGTGCGCGCGATCGAGGCCTTCGCCGCGCTGCCGCGGGCCCTGCCGGGCTAGCGCCGGCCGCCGTGCGGCCTCAGGCGCCGGCCTTGTCGAGCCGGCGCAGAAACACGCCGATCTCCTTTTCCACCTGTTTGTCGCCGCGCGACTGCGCGGCCTGCACGCCGGCCTCCCAGGCCGCGCGCGCGCCGGCCGGGTCGTCCTGGGCGAGCAACGCGCGGCCCAGCCATTTCCAGGCCACCGAGTAGCTCGGATCGAAGGCCAGCGCGGCGCGCAGGTGCGGCACCGCCTCGGCGTGCCGCTCGTGCTCGGCCAAGGCCTTGCCCAGCGTAAAACGCAACAACATGTTGTCCTGGCCGCGCGCCAGCAGCGCCGACATGCGCTCGATCATGTCTTCCATGAATGCCTGTTCTCCTGGGTGGCGCACGGCGTGCCGCATGGGCGCGCGCCGCGCTTTGCCCCGATCATAGGCCGGCGCGCGCGTTCGACAGGGAAAGACCATGTGTGTCGGTGCGTTTCCCGACACGCATCTGGCGGAATTCTTCGGCGATAGTGCGGTCCAGAAGCTACGACATGCCCTGGATGACCCCGCCGTGAACCGCCACTATTTACCACTGCGCGCCGCCGCGCTCGCCCTCTGCGCCGCCACGCTCGCGCCCCTGCCCGCGCTGTCCGCCGAGGCCGGCCGCCCCGCCGCGGCAGGCAACGGCGGACAGCGCGCGCCGGTCGCCGCCGCGCCCGCCCGCGACGCCGCGCAGCAGCTCGCCGCGCGCGTCGACCGTCTGACCTGGGGCGCCACGCCCGCCGAGCTGGCGCGCGCGCAGGAGATGGGTTTCCCGGCCTGGCTCGACGCGCAGCTCCGGCCGGCCGCACACCCCCCCCTGCCCGCCCCCATCGCCGACGAGATCGCCGCGCTCTCCATCAGCCAGACCGACGCGCGCAAGGCGGTACTGGCCCAGCGCGCGCGCGGCGAGGAGATCAAGCAGATCCAGGATCCCAAGGACAAGCTGCAGGCGCGGCGCGACAACCGCGACTTCGGCCGCGACCGCGCCGAGGAGACCCAGGCCCGCGCCATCTGGCTGGCGCTGTACTCGCCCAACCAGTTGCAGGAGCAACTGACCTGGTTCTGGATGAATCACTTCAGCGTCTACGCCGGCAAGGCCAATGTCGGCACGGTACTGGCCGACTACGAGGACCGCACGATCCGCCAGCATGCGCTGGGCAAGTTCCGCGATCTGCTGCGCGCCACGGCGATGTCGCCCGCGATGCTGATCTACCTCGACAACATCCGCAACACCGAGGGCGGGATCAACGAGAACTATGCGCGCGAGCTGCTCGAGCTGCACACGCTGGGCGTGAACGGCGGCTACAGCCAGAAGGACGTGCAGGAACTGGCGCGCATCCTGACCGGCGTGGGCCTGAACCAGACCGACGCGCCGCTCAAGGTCAAGCCGGAGCTGCGCGACCAGGTGGTCGAACAGGGTTTGTTCGCGTTCAACCCGCAGCGGCACGACCGCGGCGACAAGACCCTGCTCGGCCAGTCCATCAAGGGCGGCGGCTGGGACGAGGTGGAACGGGCGCTCGACATGCTGGCGCGCCACCCCGCCACCGCGCGCCACGTCAGCACCAAGCTGGCGGTGTATTTCGTCTCCGACACGCCGCCCGAGGCGCTCATCGACGCGATGGTGCAGACCTGGCAACGCACCGACGGCGACATCGCGCAGGTGCTGCGCACCATGATCGCCGCGCCGGCCTTCGCGCAGTCGCTCGACCAGGGCAAGTTCAAGGATCCGACGCACTACATGTACTCGGCGCTGCGGCTGGCCTACGCCGGACGCGAGCCGATCCGCAATCCCGACGCCGTGGCGAACTGGCTCAAGCGCATGGGACAGCCGCTGTTCCAGCGTCTCACCCCCGACGGCTGGCCCATGATGCAGAGCGACTGGTCCGGCTCGGGCCAGATGACCACGCGCTTCGAGGCCGCGCGCGCGATCGCCGCGGTGCCGGCCACCTTCTACCAGCGCAAGGGCGAACCCAAGCCCGAGATCGCGCCGCTGCCGCGGCTGGCCGACGCCTACGGCGCAGGCGGCGCGGGCCCGTACGCGCGCTGGTCCGCCGCCTCGCGCCAGGCCATCACCGATACCCGCAATCTGCGCGATGCCAACACCTACGTGCTGGCCGCGCCCGAATTCATGCGGCGCTGAGGCCATCCGCCCCGCGTCCGCGACAGGAGTCCGCATGCACCGCCGAGAACTGCTCAAATGGGCCGCCGCCCTGCCCCTGACCTGGCACGCGACGCGCCTGCTGGCCGCGCCCGCCACCGACCAGCGCCTGTTGGTGGTGTTCATGCGCGGCGCCTACGACGCGGCCAACCTGCTGGTGCCGGTCAAGAGCGACTTCTACTACGAATCGCGTCCCACCATCGCCATCCCGCGCCCCGGCGAACAGCACGGCGCCATCGCGCTGACCGACGGCTGGGGGCTGCATCCCGCGCTGGAGCAGAGCCTGCTGCCGCTGTTTCGCGACAAGTCGCTGGCCTTCGTGCCCTTCGCGGGCACCGACGACACCAGCCGCAGCCACTTCGAGACGCAGAACCGCATCGAACTGGGCCGCGGTGCCGGCGCCGGCGGCGCGGCCACCTCGGGCTTTCTCAACCGGCTGGTGACCGAGCTGGGCGGCAAGCTGCCGTCGGCGGCGTTCACCGAAGACGTGCCGCAGATTTTCCGCGGCGACACGCGCGTGCCCAACATCGACCTGGGCGGCGCGGGCGGCAAGTCGCGCCTGAACGACGAGCGCAACCGCGCGATCGCGCAGATGTATGCCGGCACCGAGCTCGACGCCTCGGTGCGCGAGGGCATGCAGGTGATGGGCGACACGCGCCAGGCCCTGGCGCAGGAGCTCAAGGAGGCCAACGGCAAGTCGGTGTCCACCGAAAAGCTCGAACAGGAGGCGCGCCGCATCGGCCGCTTCATGGCCGAGCGCTACAACGTGGGCTTCGTCGACGTTGGCGGCTGGGACACGCACGTGGGCCAGGGCGGCGCGCAGGGCGTGCTCGCCACCAAGCTGGGCCAGCTCGGCCGCGCGCTGGCGGCCTACGCCGACGCGATGGGGCCGGCCTGGAAGAACACCACCGTGGTGGTCATCAGCGAGTTCGGCCGCACCTTCCGCGAAAACGGCAACAAGGGCACCGACCACGGCCATGGCTCGGTCTACTGGGTGCTGGGCGGCAACGTGCGCGGCGGCCGCATCGCCGGCCGCCAGGTCGAGGTGAACCAGAAAAACCTGTTCCAGGACCGCGACTATCCGGTGCTCAACGACTATCGCGCGGTCTTCGGCGGCCTGTTCGAAAAGCTGTACGGCCTGGACGCGGCGCGCGTGGCGCGCATCTTTCCCGGCGTCAAGCCGCTCGACCTGCAACTGGTGTGAGGCCGGCCGTCGAACTGGGCCGGGCTACGGCGCAAAGCGTGCCGCCTGGCGCGGATCGGCATACAGCGCGTCGATCAGCGCCAGCGTGGGTGAGTCGATGTACTGCGCAAACGAATCGATTGCGTAGCGCTCCGACACGCTCGGTCCCCGCAATTGCATCCACTGTTCGACCGCCGACTCGATCCGCGCCAGGGTCGCCGGCGTCAGTCCGGCCAGCGTGGTCGCGAACGCCTGCGGCGCGGCGGTCAGATCCTGCGGAAAGTAGTCGGTCGAGCGACCCGCCGGCGTGTCCCAGGCCAGCGGCGCGGCCCCGTCCGGACGCAGGCTGGTTTCGTTCACCACACGGCTGAAGTAAGGCACGTCCAGCACGCCCAGCGCCTGGGTCATCGCGCGCTGCAGGGCCTGCTTCGCCTCCCCGTCGCACTCGTCGAGCGCCTGCACCAGGGTGTCGAGCTGCGCATTGCCGAGTCGCCCCTCGAATGCATCGCAGGCATCGCCCAGATCGCGCTGCGAGAAGCCGGTTTGCAGCAGATCCCCGAGCGCCAGGCGCTGATCGGACGTCTGGATCGGGTGATGCCGCACCTGGAAGTCGCCCGCGTTCTGCACGAAGTCAAGATACTCGTTGCGCGCGTTCTGCGCCTTCTGCAGGGCCGCGAGTCCGTCGCGCATGCCGCGCGCCACGTCCGCCGCGTACGTCTGCGAGAACGCGGGCGTCATCGGCTGCATGTGGCGGCCCAGCGGGTCGGCGACGCGCGCATCCAGCGGCCGCAGGTTGCGGTTGTCGGTGATCACGCCGGTGGTCGCGTCCCGGATGGCGAGCACGCTTTCCACCACGTCGGTGAGCCCGGGCGCCGGCATGAAGGCGTTGTCGTGCACGTGATGCGTGGGCAACAGCGAGTTCGTGTCGGTCGAGAGCTCGAAGATCTTCTCGAGCTGCATGCCCTTCATCAGGCGGTCGAGGGCGTCGCGCAAGGCCGCGTCGGCAGCCTCCCCGCCCGGCTGCGCCGCTGCCGCCAGCGCCTGGGCCAGCGGGGTGAACGTGCGCCCCGAGAGTGCGAATTCCAGGTCGCTGAAGTGCGGCAGGCCGCCGCTCACGATCATGTTCTCGTGATGGATGTCGCGCGCGCCCGCGACCATCAGCGCCGCGAAGGCGCGGCCGAGCTGCGTGTGGAACGCGGGTGCCTGCGTCGAGTCGATGAGATGGTCGGCCACCGTGCCATGCGGCAGGTGCTGGACATAGCCATAGTGCGTGCCGTCCGCGGCCACGCGCGGCAGGAACCGATAAGTGATGCCCTGCGCACCGGCCTGTGCCATGAGGCTGCGGCGACCGGACGCGAGCTCGCTGCCGGAGATCGCCTCGTCGATCCGGACGTCGCGCGGCTTGTAGACCGCTCGCGTATCGCCGAGCGCCAGGATCGCGACGCGATTGCCGCCCTTGTGCGGGTCGCTGTCGGTGAGCCGCAGCGCGGTCAGGCCGGCGGGCTGGTGGCCCCCGTTGCCGAAACGGGCATGCAGGTCGGGCAGATCCTGTTGCACCCGGTCGAGGAGGGTCGAGACGCTGCCGCGAAAACCGGTTGCCTCCAGCCCCAGGCACACGTCCAGGCCCGGGACGCGCGCGATGAGCTCGTCATAGCTGGCGATTTCGGCCACGATGTCCGAGACGGCGCGCGCATCGAAGGCAGGGTCCCATTGCGCCATCGCGCGCAGCAGATGATTCTCGAAGCGCGCCGCCAGCCCCGCGCCCAGCGAGGCGAGCAGCGTCTTCGCCGGCGTCGCGTCCAACGCCAGCACGTGTGCAAGCAGGGGCTGCAGCGCGTCGCGCAGGGGTGCCTGCAACAGCACGCCGTGCGCGCCCTGCGGCAACGCCACGTCCGCCATCACGAAGTCCATGGCACGCGCGATCTCCGCCGGCGAGGCAGCGGGGGCGCCGGCTCGCGCAAACGCGGCGGTCTTCTCCGCCTGACGTGCATCGGCGAACGTGACGGCGTCCAGGATGCGCTGCGCGCTGAGTGCGGTGGCCGGGGCCGCGTTCAGCGCCGCGTCGGCGACGTGCGCGCCGTAGCGCGCGGCCAGCGCGTCGCGAAACGTCTGCACCGCCACCTGGTCGGTCTCGGCGGTGGCGGGCGCGGCCGCGCGGAAACTGAATCCCAGCCACGACGCGTTCCAACGCTGCACCGTATCCACATTGATGTGGCTTTCGCCAGCGTGCGCGGTCGCGTAGGCCTGGAAGACATTGAGGTCGATGTTCGGCATGTCGCGCTCCTTATGCCCGCAGCCAGACGGCATCGGCGTCCGCTGCCGGCGCGCGCGCCACGGGCGCATCCGCCGCCGCGACCACGGTGCGCCAGGCCAGCGCCTGCTCGATGACGCGCGTGAACCAGGGCTCGAACACGTCCATGGTCAGGCCTTCCAGCGGCAGCCGCGCGCTTATCAGGGCGGTGTCTTCGGCCCGGTTCACGCCCAGCACGCACGGTCCCGCCCCGGCGCCGTTGGCTTGCAGCAGCCTGCCATAGAGCGCCAGGCGACCGGCGGCCGGGATGCGTCCCAATTGGGCGAACACGACCAGCAGCGACCCCGTGGGCTCGGCGGCCAGGTTGAGCACCAGGCCATCCTCGACCACCAGGGTGCAGATGCCGTCGTCGGACAGCGGCAGCGCCGGCTGACCCAGCGCGGCGGCGATCTGGTCGATCATGCGGGAAAACGCGGTGGGTACGGGCAGGCTCATGACGCAGCTCCAGGCGGGTCGATCGGAGACGGCCTCGCGGACCGGCGGCGCTTCATGGCCCATCCGGCAAGGCGCCTGACCCGGGTTCAGTAACCGCGCGGCGCGCAAGGTTCCCTTCCCTGCCCCCCGTGCCCGCCCACCGGCCGCGCAGCGCGGCGCGCGCGATCGCCGGCATTACCCCCTGCGCCCCCAGCGGGGCTACACTGGGCCCCGATACGGCACGTCCACCGGCCCGCCCCAGGCGGCGGGCGCATCACCCCACGCAGGAGAAACCATGGCCACGCTTTACGAATTCACCGCCCGCGACCTCGACGGCAACGATGTGGGCCTCGACCGCTGGCGCGGACAGGTCGTGCTGGTGGTGAACGTGGCCTCGCAGTGCGGCTTCACGCCGCAGTACTCCGGGCTGGACGACCTGTTCCAGAGCTACAAGGATCGCGGCTTCGCGGTGCTAGGTTTCCCGTGCAATCAGTTCGGCCACCAGGAGCCGGGCGACGAACAGGCGATCCGCCAGTTCTGCGAAACCCAATACGGCATCGGCTTTCCGCTGTTCGCCAAGATCGACGTCAACGGCGCCGATGCGCATCCGCTGTATCGCTGGCTGAAGGAACAGAAGCCCGGCCTGCTCGGCACCGAGGCCATCAAATGGAACTTCACCAAGTTCCTGGTCGGGCGCGACGGGCAGGTGATCAAGCGCTACGCGCCGACCGATACCCCGGCCTCGCTGCGCGGCGACATCGAAGCCGCGCTGGACGCCCCCATCCCCGACTGAACCGCGCCGTGCCGCCGGCTCATTCCGGCGGCAGGCTGTCGCGCGACCGCAGGCTGTCGGGCCGCGCGTAGCCCGCGTCCTGGTGGCGCATCACGAACGGCACCTGCCGCGTGGTGTCCACCACGTCCCGGCACTCGCCCTCCGCCGTCACCGCCATCTCGCGCCGGCTCCGCTGATCGCGCAGGTCCAGCGCGTTCCAGCCGTCCGGCTGGCGGCGGCCCACGGCCAGCATCACGTAGTGCTCCTCGATCCAGCCCTGGCACCGGCCGTCCCATTCGCCGCGTTCCTGGTCCACGACCAGCCCGTCGAGCACCGGCAACAGCGCCTCGCCCTGCGGCAGGAACAGCCGCAGGCTGGTTTCCGAGTACGGGTTGGTGCGCGACATCGCGCGGCGCGTGATGCGCACGCCGAAGGCGCGCTCCCCGGGCCGCACCTCGTAGGCCGCCGTGTCGAGCGCCAGCGCGCTGATCATGATGGTGTCTTCCGACAGCACGCCGGTCATGAGGTGTCGCGCCCGCACCTCGAAGCCCTTGCGATCGAGCAGCAGCACGTCGAGATCGGCGTCGCGCCGGCCGTTGGGCGCGAAATCGGCCACGATGGGCACCAGCGCCACGATCAGGTCCGGGTATGACGGCCACGCGCGGCACACCACGTCGAGCGCGCCGTCGCCCTTGAGCGAGATCATGGAGCCGGCCACCATCTCGACCTTGTCGTCATGGGGCGCGTAGGCCTCGGGATAGGCCGCCCGCACGATGCGCGCCGCGTCCGGACACGCCACCTCCCGCGCCTGCGCGGCGGCGCCGAACGCGCACAATGCCAGGCAGGCCAACACACGCATGCAAGCTTTCATGGAATCGGAACGGCACGAGGCCCGCTGATCAGGTTGCGCGATTGTGTCACGCGGCGTGCGGCGCGATGTCGCAGCGCCTGCCGCATTCGTAACGAGGTTTGGCAGTGCGTGGCGCGCGCGCGCCGGGCTGCGCAGGGCTCACCGCAGGGGCGGCAGGCGGCGCGTGATCGGCGAGGTCTTGACGATGGCCGTGTTGGTTTCGGCAAACTCGGTCACGCGCTCGAGGATCGCGTCGAGCTCGCTGATGGAGCGCAGCACCAGGCGCGCAATGAAGCAGTCGTCGCCGGTCACCTTGTCGCACTCGATGAAGGAATCGATCTCCGTGATGAGCCGTTCGACGCGCTGCAACTGCCCCGGCAAGGGCCGGATGCGCACGATGGCGGTGAGCGCATAGCCCAGCGCGGCCGCATCGAGCTCCACCGTGTAGCGGCGGATCACGCCGGTCTCCTCGAGCCGGCGCAGCCGGTCGGCGACGCTGGGCGCCGACATCCCCACCTGGCGCGCCAGGTCGGCCACCGAGGTGCGCGCATGGCCGGTCAGGGCCTGCACCAGGCGGCGGTCGATGCCATCCAGGACGGGATCTTCATTTTCAAGGCCAGCAGACATAATCAGCTCCAAAACCGAGGCCAGAAGGCCGTATATGACGATGATTATGCCTGCAATCCGGCGCTGCCGGCTGGGATAATTTTCTCCATACCAACCGCTCCCCGGAGGCGCATCATGCGCACCCTCTCCCCCTCGTTTTCCGCCCCCGGCGCCGACCGCGCCGGCCTCTGGCAGATGGCCGCCGCCATGTCGATCTCGGGCACCATCGGCCTGTTCGTGATCGAATCGGGCCAGTCGCCCTGGAACGTCGTGTGGCTGCGCTGCGTGTTCGGCGCGCTGGGCCTGGCGCTGTATGGCTGGCGCGCGGGCCTGCTGCGCCAGACCGGCTTCACGCGCCGCACCCTCCTGCTGGCCCTGGCCGCGGGCGCGGCGCTGGTGCTCAACTGGGTGTTGCTGTTCTCGGCGTATCGGCACGCCTCGATCTCGCTCGCCACCGCCGTCTACAACGTGCAGCCCTTCCTGCTGATCGGGCTGGGCGCGCTGGTGCTGGGCGAGCGGCCGGGGCTGGCGCGGGTCGCCTGGAGCGTGCTGGCCTTCGCCGGCCTGCTGCTGGTGCTGCCCTGGCACGGCGATCCGGTGGCGCGCCACGAACTGCTGCTGGGCCTCGGGCTGGGCCTGGGCGCGGCGCTGCTGTATTCGTTCACCGCGCTGATCGTGAAGCAGTTGCGCGCCATCCGGCCGCAGGTGCTGGCGCTGGTGCAGGTGACGCTGGGCGCGGTGCTGCTGCTGCCCATGGTCGATTTCGGCGCGCTGCCCGCCGCGCCCGGCCCGTGGGGCTGGCTGGTGGCGCTCGGCCTGGTGCACACCACGCTGATGTACATCCTGATGTACAGCGCCATCCAGAAGCTGCCCACGACCTCGGTGGCCGCCCTGTCGTTCATCTATCCGGCCGTGGCCATCCTGGTCGACTTCGCGGCGTTCGGCCAGCGGCTCGACGCGCAACAGTGGCTGGGCGTGGCCGCGATCTTCGTGGCGGTGGCGGGCGTGAGCCTGGCGCCCGCACGCCGCCTCGTGCCGTCCGCGCCCACGGCGGCGCCGCAGCGCCCGGCCGCCTGAGCGCCAGCCCGGCGCCGCGCAAGCGGCGTCGCGACGCCACCCCTTCGGCGCCCCGCCCGCGCATGCCCGCGTCCGGCGCAGGGCCATGGCCGGGCGGGAGGCGCGGGCGCGATTATGATGGGCCATCGCGGCCGCCCGCCCCGGCGCCGCCCCTCGAGGACGCCCATGATCGACCTTCATTACTGGACCACGCCCAACGGCCACAAGATCACCATCTACCTCGAAGAGACCGGGCTGCCGTACACGGTGCACCCGGTCAACATCAGCAAGGGCGAGCAGTTCCAGCCCGACTTCCTGCGCATCGCGCCCAACAACCGCATCCCGGCCATCGTCGACCGCGACCCGGCCGATGGCGGCGCCCCGATCCCGCTGTTCGAGTCCGGCGCGATCCTGCTCTACCTGGCCGAAAAGACGGGCCAGCTGCTGCCCGCCGACCTGCGCGGCCGCGCCGACGTACTGCAGTGGCTGTTCTGGCAGATGGGCGGGCTGGGCCCGATGGCGGGCCAGAACCACCATTTCTCGGGTTATGCGCCGGAGCGCATTCCCTACGCGATCGATCGCTACGTCAACGAAACCAACCGCCTCTATGGCGTGCTCGACCGGCGTCTGGCCGACCGCGACTACGTGGCGGGCGACTATTCGATCGCCGACATCGCGGCCTATCCCTGGATCGTGCCGCACGAGAAGCAGGGGCAGGACCTCGCCGACTTCCCGCATCTCAAGCGCTGGTTCGACCGCATCGCGGCCCGTCCCGCGGTGCAGCGCGCCTATGCCCTGGCCGGCACGATCAACACCCAGCCCTCGGTGCAGACCGAGGAATCGCGCCGTGTCCTGTTCGGCCAGACGGCCACCAACCTGCCCCGCTGAACCATGACCGATCCGCTCCTGCAGTTTCGCCGCGCCGACGGCGCCGACCTCCCCGCCATCATCGGCCTGCTGGCCGACGACACGCTGGGCCAGACGCGCGAGGACGCGCGCATGCCGCCCAACGAGCACTACCGGCGCGCCTTCGACGCCATCGCGCGCGATCCCAACCAGCTGCTGGCCGTGGCCGAGCGCGAGGGCCGCGTGGTGGGCTGCCTGCAGCTCAGCTTCATCCCCGGCCTGTCGCGCCAGGGCATGTGGCGCGGCCTGATCGAAAGCGTGCGCGTGGCCGCCGACCAGCGCGGCGCCGGCACGGGCCGCGCGCTGTTCGAGTGGGCCATCGCGCAATGCCGCGAACGCGGCTGCGGCCTGGTCCAGCTCACCACCGACAAGCGCCGCGCCGACGCGCAGCGCTTCTACGTGTCGCTGGGATTCGTCGCGACCCATGAAGGCATGAAGCTGGAACTGTAGAATCCGGCATCGGGCGCTTGCGCCCGCAACGATCACGCGAAACACACGAAACGCCGGCCCGCGCGCCGGCGCGCAGCAACAGGAGCCCGTGCCATGCATGGCGAATACAAGGTACCCGGCGGCAAGCTGGTGGTGGTGGACCTGGCGGTCGATGGCGGCCGCCTGAGCGACGTGCGCCTCTCCGGCGATTTCTTTCTCGAGCCGCCCGAGGCGCTCGACGCCATCAACCGCGGCCTGAACGGCCTGCCGGCCGACGCCAGCGATGCCGCCATCGCGCAGGCCGTCACGCGCGCCCTGCCCGCCAATGCGGAGCTGTTCGGCTTCTCGGCCGAAGCGGTGGCCGTGGTCGTGCGGAGGGCACTTGCATGAGCCACACCGCCTGGAGCGACTACGACTGGCAGCTGATCCACCCGGGCCCGCTGGCCCCGGCGCTGCACATGGCGCTCGACGCCGTGATCACCGACGAGGTGGGCGCCGGCCTGCGCCCGCCCACGCTGCGCATCTGGGAATGGGCCGCGCCCGCCGTGGTGATCGGACGCTTCCAGTCGCTCAGGAACGAAGTCGACCCCGACGGCGCGCAGCGCCACGGCGTGACCGTGGTGCGCCGCGTGAGCGGCGGCGGCGCGATGTTCGTCGAGCCCGGCAACACCATCACCTATTCGCTGTCGGTGCCCGAGGCGCTGGTGCGCGGCATGAGCTTCCAGGCATCCTACGAATTCCTCGACAGCTGGGTCATCAAGGCGCTGCATGATCTGGGCATCAAGGCCTGGTATCAACCGCTCAACGACATCACCTCCGAAGGCGGCAAGATCGGCGGCGCCGCGCAGGCACGCCGCGCCAAGGCCGTGCTGCATCACGTCACGATGTCGTACGACATCGACGCCGACAAGATGGTGGAGGTGCTGCGCATCGGCCGCGAAAAGCTGTCCGACAAGGGCACGACCAGCGCCAAGAAGCGCGTCGACCCGCTGCGCAGCCAGACCGGCCTGGCGCGGGACGTTATCATCGAGCGCATGCTGCAGACCTTCGGCAGCATGTGCCGCCTGGCGCCCGCCACGCTGTCGGCCGAGACCCTGGCGCGTGCCGAGCAGCAGGTGCGGGAGAAGTTCGGCACCGACGAATGGCTGGGCCTGGTTCCCTGAACTTCGCGCCGCGTCCGCTGTCTGTCCCAGGGTCGGGTTGCGCGGCGCTCGCGCCGCGCCTGGCAGGTCGTTCCCTATACGCAAGGAGTCGTCGTTACATGGCTGGTTCGCTTTCCCTCACCTCGTGGCGCACGCTGGCCGCCGCCACCGCGCTGGCCGCGCTCGCCGGTTGCGCCAGCGCACCGCCCGCCGACATCACGCTCGCACCGGGCGCGTCGCCCGCGGCGAGCGGCGGCGCCAGCCCGCCGGCCAATGGCCGCGCGGTGCAGGTCGGCAACCTGCGCACCGAGCGGATCGAGTGGAAAGGCGTCAAGCCCGAATGCAGCGGCGAATGCCCCACGATCGAGATCGACAGCGTGTCCTTCCCGGACATCCCGCAGCTGTCCAAGCTGGTCGACCGCGTGCTCGCCAGCCTGACCGGCGTGGACGAGAACCTGCGCGGCCAGTACCAGTCGCTGTCGGAATACGTGCAGTATTTCTGGCGCAATGCGCAGGGCCGCGACGCCACCTACTTCAAGGCGCAGGTGCGCGACGTGCAGGCCGGCGTGATCGCGGTCGAGCTGCACACCGTGCAGAACTTCACCGGCGCGGCCCATGGCATCCCGGCCACCGTGTTCCTCAACTGGCAGCTCTCGTCGAACACCGTGCTGCCGCTCGAGGCGGTGCTGATCGCCGGCCGCAAGGCCGAATTCGATGCGCTGCTCAAGGCCGCGCACCAGCGCTGGCTCGCGACCAACGAAGACGCGCAGCGCGACCGCGCCGCCTACGACCGCATGTGGCCGTTCCAGCCGAGCGAGAACTTCGCCCTCACCGAAAAGGGCCTGGTCATCAAGTACGACGCCTACTCGATCGCGCCGTACTCGCACGGCGAGCCCGAGCTGCTGATTCCCTACGATCAGCTGCGTGGCGTGCTCAAGCCGGAGTTCCTGCCGCGCGCGTGAGGCCGCGCGACGGCCGCACCCGGCAAAAAGCCCACGGCACGCCGTGGGCTTTTCGTTGTCTGCCTCCGGCGCCCCGCGGGCGGGGCGCCATCCTCTTTCGGGATATCAGGGGTAGAGACCGCGCACCTGGCGCGCCTGCAGGATGCGGGTGCAGGCGACCACGAAGGCGGCCGTGCGCAGCGTGATGTTGTGCTCGCGCGCCACCTGCGACACCGCCGAGTAGGCTTCGCGCATCAGGCGTTCGAGGCGCTGGTTGATCTCGTCTTCGCTCCAGAAGAAGCTCGAGAAATCCTGCACCCATTCGAAGTAGCTCACGGTCACGCCGCCGGCGTTGGCCAGCACGTCGGGCACGACGTACACCCCCTTGTCGCGCAGGATGTCGTCGGCGTCCGGGGTCGTCGGGCCGTTGGCGCCTTCCACCACGATCTTGGCGCGCACCGACGCGGCGTTGGCCTTGGTGATCTGGCCTTCGAGCGCGGCCGGGATCAGGAAGTCGGTCTCGAGGTGCCAGAAGGTGGCGGCGTCGATCGTTTCGGCTTCCTTGAAGCCGCCCACGCCGCCGGTGCTGGACACGTGCGCCAGCAGGCGGTGCACGTCGAGGCCGTTGGCGTTGTGGATGGTGCCAGTGTGGTCCTGCGCCGCGATGACCTTGGCGCCGGCTTCATGGAACAGGCGGGCAGCGGTGCCGCCCACGTTGCCGAAGCCCTGCACCACGACCTTGGCGCCCTCGATGGCGATGCCCTGGTCGCGAGCGGCTTCGCACGCCACCACGTACACGCCGCGGCCGGTCGCCTCGACACGGCCCAGGCTGCCGCCCAGCGCGATCGGCTTGCCGGTCACCACGCCGGTGGCGGTGGCGCCTTCGTTCATCGAATACGTGTCCATCATCCAGGCCATGGTCTGGGCGTTGGTGTTCACGTCGGGCGCGGGAATGTCCTTGGACGGGCCGATGATCACGCCGATTTCGGACGTGTAGCGGCGCGTCATGCGTTCGAGTTCGGATTGCGACAGGTTGCGCGGATCGACACGGATGCCGCCCTTGGCGCCGCCGTACGGCAGGTTCACCGCGGCGTTCTTGATCGACATCCAGGCCGACAGCGCCATCACTTCCGAGAGGGTGACGTCCTGGTGGAAGCGCACGCCGCCCTTGCCGGGGCCGCGCGAGGTGTTGTGCTGGACGCGGTAGCCCTCGAAGTGGGCGATCGTGCCGTTATCGAGCTCGATCGGCACGTCGACGATCAGCGCGCGCTTCGGGCGCTTGAGCGTCTCCACCCAGCGGGCCAGCGAACCCAGGTAGGGCGTTACGCGGTCGACCTGCTGCAGGTAGATGCCCCAGGGACCGAGGTGCTGGGGGTCGAGATACGAAGGCAAGGCATGGGCGGGTTGTTGCGACATTTTGAGCGACGCTCCTCACTGAATTTGCGCCATTTTACGAACAAAAATACTGCGTCCCCCATTTAAATAAAAATATATTTAATGGGGACGCATGCAAGCACACTCCGTCCGACGGGCCCCTGCCCGCGCCCTCCCCGATGCCGGCCTGAGTCGGCGCGGTCTGCCCTCGCCCGGTCGGGCCGGGCGTTCTGGCAGCCATGCTAAGCCGCGCGCGGACCGCCGTCCACCCCCAAGTCGCTCCGGGGACGAGGCGCGGCGGTCTGGCCGGCGGCGTGGACCCGGCCTACAATGTCAGCCTCTCTACACGAGGCCGTTCCTCCCATGCGCCATTGATGCCGCCGTCGCCAGACGGCTCCGAAACCCCGCCCTGCCCGGCTCGCGGCAGGCCTTCGGCATCCCTGGACGCTCCCTGATGACATCTACGCACTTGACGCTTTCCGGCGTCTCCTATGCGCTGCCCGACGGCCGCGCGCTGTTCTCCGAACTCGACTTCCAATTCGACGGCCGGCCCACCGGCCTGGTCGGCGCCAATGGCGTCGGCAAGACGGTGCTGGCGCGCCTGCTCGCCGGCGAACTCGCGCCCACCCGCGGCCTGTGCCGGCGCGACGGACCGGTGCGCTACCTGGCGCAGCAGGTGCGTCCGGCGCCGGGCGAGCGCGTGGCGGACCTGATGGGCTGGGGTGGCACGCTCGATGCCCTGCTCCGCATCGAGGCCGGCACGGGCTCGCCGGCCGACTTCGAGCGGGTCGGGCCGCATTGGGATCTGCGCGCACGCCTGCGCGCCGCCCTGACGCGCGCCGGCCTGGGCGGGCGCGACCTGCTCGCCCCGGCGGCAACGCTGAGCGGCGGCGAGGCCATGCGCGCGGCGCTGGCGGGCGCGCTCGCCGCCGACGCCGCCTTCCTGATCCTGGACGAGCCCAGCAATCACCTCGACCGCGACCATCGGGCCGCGCTGCTGGACCAGCTCGCGCACTGGCCGCGCGGCCTGCTCGTGATCAGCCACGACCGCATGCTGCTGGACCGCATGGCACGCATCGTGGAACTGTCGCCGCAGGGCCTGCGCGCCTACGGCGGCGATTTCACCTTCTATCGCGCGGCACGCGACGACGAGCGGGCCCAGGCCGATCAGGCCCTGGCCCGCGCGCGCCACGACCGCCAGCTCACCGAGCGGCGGTTGCGCGCGCAACAGGAACGCCAGGCGCAGCGCACGGCCCGCGGCAGGCGGCTGGGCCACGAGGCCAACCAGGCCCGCATCCTGCTGGATCGCCAGAAGGGCCGCAGCGAATCGACCGAGGGGCGCCTCGCGCGCCAGCATGCCGAGACGCGCGCCCGCCTGGCGGCGCAGGTGCGCGACGCCGCCGGGCGGGCGGCGGGGTCGGCCGGCATCAGTGTGCACGCCCTGCCCGCGGCGCCACCCGGCGACCGCGTGCTGGCCACGCTCGACGCGGTGGTGCTGCCCCATGTGCAGGGGCCGACGCGCGAGCTCAGCCTGGCGTTCGGGGCGCGTCAGCGCATCGGCCTGGTCGGCGCCAACGGCCGCGGCAAATCGACGCTGATGAAAGTGCTGGGCGGCCAGCTCGCGCCGCGCGCCGGCACGCTCACGCGTGCCGCGCCGGCGCACTATCTGGACCAGCGATTGGGCGGCCTGGACCCAGCGCGCAGCGCGCTGGCGCAACTGCGGCAATGCGCCCCCGGGGCGCGCGAGGACGCGCTGCGCACGCGCCTGGTGCACCTCGGCCTGGATGCGGCGCGCGCGCTCGCGCCGTGCGGCCAGTTGAGCGGCGGCGAGCAGCTCAAGGCCGCGCTGGCCTGCGCGCTCTACGCCGAGCCGGCGCCCGCATGGCTGCTGCTCGACGAGCCCGGCAACCATCTCGACCTGCCCTCGCTGGCGGCGCTGGAGTCGGCGCTCCTGCAGTATCGCGGCGCACTGATGGTGGCCTCGCACGACGAGGCCTTGTTGCAGGCGCTGGACCTCAGCCACCGGCTCGAGGCCACGGACGCGGGCTGGCGTTTCGGCCCGTGGTGACGGCCCGGCGCTACCCGCGCGCGCGGCCGCGCCGCGTCATGCCGTCGCGCCGGCCAGCAGGCGCCAGGCCAGGCGGGCCGCGACCTTCGCGGTGCGGTGGTCGAGATCCAGCGCCGGATTGCACTCGGCCAGGTCCGCCACCCGCAGCTTGCCGCTGGCGATGACCCGCTGCACCAGCGCCTCGATCACCGCCATCGGCACGCCGTAGGGCGCGGGCGCCGACACGCCGGGCGCGACGCCGGCCGGCAGCACATCGATGTCGATGGTGAGATAGACGTGCGCGGCCTCGGCGAGCAAGGTGTCGAGCTGGGCCAGGCGGGCGTCGAGATGGCGCTCCTGCAGGTCCACGTCTTCGATCCAGCAGGCGCCGATCTCGGCCGCGCGGGCGTAGAGCGCCGCGGTGTTGGACAGGCGCGAGACGCCCAGGCAGGCGTAGCGCCAGGGCTGCCCGTGCGCCGCGCAATGTTCGGCGATCTGGTCGAACGGCGTGCCGGAGCTGCCCGGCCGCCCGGTGCGCAGGTCGAAGTGCGCGTCGAGGTTGAGGACCAGCACGGGGCCCGGGCGGCCCGCCGCGCCGAGCCAGCGGTGCAGGCCCTGGAACGTGCCCCAGGCGATCTCGTGGCCACCGCCCAGCACCACCGGCCGCAGGCCCTGCTGCAGCAGCGCCGCGACCGCGGCCGCGAGCGCGTCCTGCGCATCCTCCAGCGCGTCGTCGAGACACACCACGTCGCCGGCGTCGTAGAGCCGGCTCATGTCGTGGGCCGGCAGCCCGGCGAGCGCACGCCGGATCGCGGCCGGCGCGCCCGCCGCCCCCACGCGGCCCTGGTTGCGCCGCACCCCCGCGTCGCACGCGAAGCCGAGCACGGCGGGGGCGTCCGCAGGGGCGCCCGCAGGGGCCGTGGCGGCGCCTGCGGACGCGTCCACGCCCTGCACGATATGGGCGAGCCGGCGCGTGTCGCCGCGCTCGGCGCTGTCATCGCGCGCCTGCCACAGCGCCGGCGCAAAGGCGGTGCGTTCGACCGCGCTCATGCGGCCCCCGGCGACGCGTTGAGCACGGCCTGCAGGAACTCGCGCGTGCGCGGCTCGCGCGGCTGGCTGAAGATCACCTCGGGCGGCCCGGACTCGAGGATGGCGCCGCCATCCATCACCGCCACCACGTCGGCCACGTCGCGCGCGAAGCCCATTTCGTGGGTGACCACCATCATGGTCATGCCCTCGCGCGCCAGCAGCTTCATCACCTGCAGCACCTCGCCCACCAGCTCGGGGTCGAGCGCCGAGGTCGGCTCGTCGAACAGCATCACCTCGGGCTGCATCGCGAGGGCGCGGGCGATCGCCACGCGCTGCTTCTGGCCGCCCGACAGCGAGCCCGGCATGGCCTGCATCTTCTGCGACAGGCCCACCTTGGCCAGCAGGTCGGCGCCCAGCGCCTCGGCATCGGCCCGGTTCAGGCCGCGCAGCGTGCGCGGCCCCACGGTCACGTTGTCGAGCACCGACAGATGGGGAAACAGGTTGAACGACTGGAACACCATGCCGACGCGCGTGCGCAGCTGGTTGAGCGCGGCCTCGGGCATGGGCTCGCCGTCCGCGAGCAGGGCCTCGCCGCAGATGTCGATGGAGCCGCGCTGCGCCACTTCGAGGCCGTTGCAGCAGCGCAGCAGCGTGCTCTTGCCCGAGCCGCTCGGCCCGATCACCACCACGACCTGCGAGCGCTGCACCTCGAAGTCGATGCCGCGCAGCACCTCGTGATCGCCGTAGGCCTTGTGCAGATCGCGGATGCGGATCATCTCTTGCGTGCTCATTGCACCATTCCTCCGGCGCGCAGACGCTGTTCGATCCGGCGCAAAATCGTGGTGGTCACGGTGGTGAGCACCAAATAGATCAGGGCGATGACCAGATAGGTTTCGAGCGAGCGGTACGACACGCTGATGATCTTCTGGCCCTCGTGCATGAGGTCGTGGATGGTGAGCAGTGACACCAGCGCCGAGTTCTTGATCAGCGCGATGAATTCGTTGCCCAGCGGCGGGATCATGCGCACCACCGCCTGCGGCAGGATGATGATGCGCATGGCCTGGCCGGACGACATGCCGAGCGAGCGCGCGGCCTCGGTCTGCCCGCGATCGACCGACTGGATCGCGCCGCGCACGATCTCCGACACGTAGGCACCGGAATACATGCCCAGCCCCAGCACGCCGCAGGCGAACGCCGGCAGCAGGATGCCGAACTCCGGCAGGCCGAAGAACCAGATGAACAGTTGCACGAGCAACGGTGTGCCGCGGAACATCAGCAGGTAGAGGCTGCAGAGGTTGTAGACCACGCGGCGCTCGGGGTGCAGGCGGCCGATGCCCACCAGCAGCCCGATCAGGCAGCCCAGCAACAGCGCGCAGGCGGTGAGCTCGACCGTGACCGCGGCGCCGCGCAGCAGCGCGTCGAAGTCGGCGAAGACGGGAGAGAAGTCCAGGTTCATTGCGCCGCGCTCTCGAACCACTTGTTGACGATGCGGTCATAGGTGCCGTCGGCGCGCAGCTTGGCCAGCGCCTGGTTGAGCTCGCGCGTGAGCTCGGGCTTGCTCTTGGCCACGGCGATGCCGTATTCCTCGGTGGTGATCTGCTCGGGCAGCACGGTCAGGCCCTTGGTGCTCTGCGCGAACAGCTTGGCCGCGGGCTTGCCGGTGACGGCGGCGTCCGAGCGGCCGATCTGCACCAGGTTGAACATCTCCTGGTTCTTCTCGACCTCGACGCGCTTGACCTCGGGATAGTGCTCGCGCAGATAGTTGACCGACTTGGTGCCGACCTGCACCGACACCTTGCGGCCGTCGAGGTCCTTGAGCGTCTTGATGGGGCCGTCCTGCTTGGTCAGCACCACCAGGCCGCCCGCGTAGTACGAATCGGTGAAGTCCACCACCTTGCGGCGTTCCTCGGTGATGTAGATGCCCGATACGGCCAGGTCGGCGCGGTTCGACTGCAGCGCCGGAATCAGGCCCTTGAAGTCGATGTCGATCCATTCGATGCGCTTGCCCATGGCCGCGCCCAGCGCTTCGACCAGTTCGATGTCGAAGCCGGTGCGCTTGCCGTCCTTCACGAACTCCATCGGCGGAAAGGTGGCGTCGGTCACGACGCGCAGGGCGTCCTGCGCGAAGACGGCGGCGGTATTGAAGGCCAGGCCCAGGGTCAGGGCGGCGGTGAGCAGGTGGCGGCGAGTCGTCATGAAGCTTCCTCAGGAGATTGAAGGGGATACGGCGGCTGCGGGAATCAGTGCAGTTGCAGGCGCGCGGAGATGCGCTGCGCGGCGGCAACGGTGAGCTGAATCAGGGAATCGGTGCGGTCGGCGGCGCGCGTGGACGGCGCCATCAGCGTGAGCGCGGCGATGGCCTGCGCGGGACGGCGGAACAGCGGCACGCTCACGCCCCAGACGCCGACGTCGAGCTCGCCGTCGGTGACCGCATGACCGGTGCTGCGGATGGCGGCGAGGTCGCGCGTGAGCGCCTCGGTGTCCACGCCCTGCGCGGCCAGCTCGCGCATGCGATCCGCGACGCGCGGCGCCGGCATGAATGCCATCAGGGCCTTGGCGGAGGCGCCGCGCTCGAGCGGCAGGCCGCGGCCCTTCACGAACGAACAGCGCAGCGGATGATTGCTCTCGACCATGTCGAGGCAGACCGCCTGGTCGTTGACCGCGACCAACAGGCCGACCGTCTCGCCCGACGCATGCGCCAGGCGCGCCATGTCGTCCATCGATTCCTGGATCAGGAACGAGGCCTGATCGAAGCCGCGCGCCAGTTGCACGCTGGTCGGACCCGGGCCGTAGAGGCCGTCCTGCTCGAGCACGAAGCCCCAGCGCTTGAGCAATGCGATCTGGCGGTAGAGCGTGCTGGTGGCCAGGCCGGTCTGCTCGGCCAGCGCGGCGATCGAGAGCGGCTGGTCGCTGCGCGCCAGCGTGGCCAGCACGTAGAGCACGCGGTCGGCGCCGCCTGATATCGCTTGGTCTTGCATGAGAAACATCCATCCGGGCTGTCATCAACGCCCGCATGGTCTGCGCTTTTTCCCAGTTTTCCTATTTGGATTTCTCGTTTTATGAGAATTGCTCGGGAAAACCCCGGTGAATTTGAGAAACGTCGCGCGGGAATTGAGAAAGGGACGGAAGCCGAACCGCAGTGCGGTCCTACGAAAATTGGTCCTAAAACCGACGCCGCAAACGACAACGCCCGCGGAGATCCCCGCGGGCGCCGGTTGCCGAGCCTGGCGGCCCGGTCAGTCGTAGCGATTGAGATTGACGCCCTGCACGCCCTGCACGCCGCTGCCCGCGGCCGGACGCGGCGCGCTGGCGGGCGCCGGCTCGGCCGGGGCCGGGACAGGGGCGATGGCGGGCGCGGCGACCGGCGCGGCCGCTTCGGCGGGCGCCACGCTGGCGGCACCCGGGCGGCGTTGCGCGTCGCGCTCGCGCCAGACCTTCTCGGAGATCGACTTGAGCTCCTCCGCCAGGCTGTCCGACTTGCCGATCCGGGCCCAGTCGGCCGCCGAACGGCCCTGCTGATCGGTGGTGGTGGCGTCGGCGCCGGCATCGAGCAGCAACTGCACCATGTCGCGATTGCCCGACAGCGCCGCCATCATCAGCGGCGTGCGGCCTTCGGCCGACGGCGCGTTGACCATGGCCTTGTGGCGCAGCAGCAGCCGCGCCGTCTCGACCTGCCCCTTCGAGGCCGCGTAGGCCAGCGGGGTCCAGCCCAGGCGATTGACCTGCGCACCGCGCTTGATGAGCGCCTCGGCGCGGCGCGTGTCGCCGGCGATGGCCACGTACATCAACGGCGTCTCGCCGGCGGGGTTTTCGATGTTGACGTCGGTGCGGGGATCGGCAGCCAGCACGTCGAACACGTTCCAGGCGCCCTCGGCCACCGCGCGCATGATCGCGGGCTGGCCGTTTTTGTGGCGCGTGTTGGGATCGGCGCCCTGCGCCAGCAGGCCCTTGAGATCGCTGGCGCGGTCGTTGGTGACGTAGAACCACCAGTTGCCCATGTCGACGGCGGCCTGTGCCGGCGCGCTCACCGCGGCCAGCCCGAGCGTGGCGCCCGGCACCGCCAGCGCCCAGGCCAGCGGCGCGGCCACGGCCACGCGGCGCAGCCGTGCGAGGGGGGATAGTCGTCGTTGCGTGCTCATGCCTGCCTCCTGGTCGGACGCGTCGAAAGCCGTCCGCTGCGTTCATCGATGGTGCCGGCGCGCCCAGGGCGCCGGCGCTTCAGCGCTCGATCTTGCGGAACAGCTTGAAGAAGTTTTCGGTGGATGCCTGCGCCACCTCGGCCACCGGGATGCCCTTGAGATCGGCGATCTTCTCGGCCACGTGGATCACCTTGGCCGGATCGTTGAGCTTGCCGCGGTACGGCACCGGCGCCAGGTAGGGCGAATCGGTTTCGATCAGCAGGCGCTCGAGCGGCATGTTGGTGGCGACCTCGTGGATCACCGCGGCGTTCTTGAAGGTGACGATGCCCGACAGCGAGATGTGGAAGTTCAGGTCCATCGCGGCCTGGGCGATCTCCCAGGACTCGGTGAAACAGTGCATCACGCCGCCGACCTCGGCCGCGCCCTCTTCCTTCAGGATCTTCACCGTGTCGGCGGCCGAGGAGCGGGTGTGGATGATGAGCGGCAGGCCGGTCTCGCGCGCGGCGCGGATGTGGCGGCGGAAGCGCTCGCGCTGCCAGTCGAGCGGCTCGCTCAGCCGGTAGTAGTCGAGCCCGGTCTCGCCGATCGCCACCACCTTGGGGTGCTGCGCCAGGCGCACCAGCTCGGCCGGCTCGGGATCGGGCGTGTCTTCGTAGTCGGGATGCACCCCGACCGAGGCCCAGAGGTTGCGGTGCGGCTCGACCAGCTCGATCAGGCCGGGCCACTCGGGCATGTTCACGCTCACCACGAGGGCGTGCGTGACCTGGTTGGCCTGCATGCGGTCGAGCACGCCCGGCAGGTCGCCGGCGAGCTCGGGAAAATTCAGATGACAGTGGGAATCGACGTACATGGAATCAGCGTGAAACGGGCGGCCGGCGCGGGGCTCGGCCGGGGTCACTCAACCCTGGCAGGATAGCACCACGCGCTGCAGCGTCGCGTGGGCGAACAGCTTGGCGTTGAGCGGGTGCGACGCCAGGCCGCGCTGGCGCGTGAGCCAGCGGGCGGCGTCGGCCACCACGGCGGGCCGCACGCGCTTGCCGATGGCGGCCACGTCCTGGCCCAGGGCCGGAAAGTACCGCACGGCCGCGCCGCTGGCGGCCAGCATCAGGTCGGTGTAGAAGCGCTGCAGCGCATCGAGCCATTCGGCCGCCGGCAGCTTCTCCAGCGTCTCGGCCAGGGTGCCGACGTCGGGCTGGCGCCCGCCGGCCAGCGGCTCGGTGAGCTGGTTGAGCCAGGCCGGCACCGGGCTGTCGCCCTGCTGCGCCAGGCGCAGCGCGCCCAGCGGCGCGCCCCCGGCCGCGGCCAGCCAGCCCTCGGCCGGACGCACGCCCTGCTCGCGCAGCCAGGCGAGCGCCTGCTCGGGCGGCGGCGTGGCCAGCGGCAGCCGGCGGCAGCGCGACACCAGCGTGGGCAGCAGCCGGTCGGGCGCCTCCACCACCATCAGGAACACGGTGTGGGCGGGCGGCTCCTCGAGCACCTTGAGCAGCGCATTGGCCGAGATCACGTTGAGCGTGTGGGCCGGATAGATCAGGGCGACGCGCCAGCCGCCCCGGTGGGTGGCCGTGTTGAACCACGGCTCCAGCGAGCGGATCTGGTCGACGCGGATTTCCTTGGACGGCGCGCGCTTGCTCGACCCGGTGGCCGGCGCGGCCTCGCCGCCTTCCTCGTCGGGCGTGGCCGCGTCGCTGCCCTCTTCCACCGCCACGGCCTCGGGCCGGATGCGGCGCAGGTCGGGATGGTTGCCGCTGCGCACCCAGCCGCAGGCGATGCACTCGCCGCAGGCCAGGCCGTTGCGCGGCGATTCGCACAGCAGGCTGGCGGCGGCCGCGGCCGCGAAATCCAGCTTGCCGATGCCCGCCGCGCCGTGGATCAGCCAGGCGTGGGCGAAGCGCTCGCGATGGGCCAGCCACGCGCTCGCGGTGGCTTCGTGCCAGGGGAGGAATTGCGCCAGGCTCATGCCGCCACACCGGCCTGCTGCAGGAAGGCCGCCACGTCGGCGGCCAGCGCGGCGCGCACGGCGTCCAGCGGCTGGCTGGCATCGATCACGTGGATACGCCCCGGGTCGGCCTCGGCGCGCGCCTGGTAGGCGGCACGCGTGCGTTCGAAGAAGGCCTGCTGCTCGCGCTCGAAGCGGTCCGGCGTGCGCGCGGCGGTCATGCGGGCCCGCGCGACGTCGAGCGGCACGTCGAACAGCCAGGTGCGGTCGGGCGCCAGCGCCGGCTGCATCCATTGCTCCAGCACGGCGATGCGCGCCGCGCCCAGCTCGCGGCCGCCGCCCTGGTAGGCGTAGGTCGCGTCGGTGTAGCGGTCGCACACCACCCAGGCGCCGCGCGCGAGCGCCGGCGCGATCACCTGGCGCAGGTGTTCGGTGCGGGCCGCGAACATCAGCAGCGTCTCGGTGTCGAGATTCATGGGCTGGTTCAGCACCAGCTCGCGCAGCGACTCGCCCAGCGGCGTGCCGCCCGGCTCGCGGGTGGAAACCACATCGAGCCCGCGCCCGCGCAGCGTGTCGACCAGCCACGCGATGTGCGTGCTCTTGCCGGCGCCATCGACGCCCTCGAGCGTGATGAAGCGTCCTCGTTGGGTCATTGATTCTGCCCTTGTCCCAGGATGTAGCGCGACACGTTGCGGTTGTGGTCGGCCAGGGTGACCGCGAACTCGCTGGTGCCGTTGCCGCGCGATACGAAGAAGATGAATTTGTGCTTTTCGGGCTGCACCGCGGCCAGCAGCGCGGCGCGGCCGGCGGCCGCGATCGGCGTGGGCGGCAGGCCCGGGCGCGTGTAGGTGTTCCAGGGCGTGTCGGTCTGCAGGTCGCGCTTGCGGATGCGGCCCTGGTAGGCCTCGCCCATGCCGTAGATCACGGTCGGGTCGGTCTGCAGCAGCATGCCGAGCCGCAGCCGGTTGGAGAACACGCCCGAGACGCGCGCGCGCTCCGGCCCGTGGCCGGTTTCCTTCTCGACGATGGACGCCATGATCAGCGCCTCGTAAGGCGTGGCCAGCGGGATGTCGGGCGAACGCTTGTCCCAGATGTCGGCCAGCACGCGCTGCCCTTCCTGATAGGCGCGGCGCAGGATGTCGTAGTCGGTGCTGCCCGGCGTGAACACGTAGGTGTCGGGGAAGAACAGCCCCTCGGGGTGCTTGATGTCGGAGCCCAGCCGCGCCATCAGCTCCTCGTCGCTCACGCCGTCGAGCGTCTGCTTGATATCGGGATGGTCGCGCAGCGCCTGGCGGATCTGGCGGAAGTTCCAGCCTTCGAGCAGCGTCAGCTGGCGCTGCGACATGTCGCCGCGCGCCAGGCGCTGCAGCAGCAGCCAGGGCGAGTCGCCGTTGATGGCCTGGTAGCCGCCGGCCTTGATGAGCTTGTCCTGCTCGGACAGGCGCGCCATCCAGACGAAGCCCGGCTCCCACACCGGCACCCCGGCCTTGTTGAGGGCGCGCGCGATGGTGCGCGGGCTCGCGCCGGGTTCGACCACGAAGTCGACGCGATCGGCGGGCAGTTGCATCGGGCGGTGGGCCCAGTACCAGGCCCCGCCCGCGCCGATGGCGCCGGCCAGGACGACCAACAGCAGCGTCACCAGGACGAAAATGCGGAATTTCTTCATAAGTGAGCGAGAGTGTAATGGATCGGGCCGGCCGCCGCCGTGTCATCCGTCCCTGGTGACGACGCGGGCTTGCCGGCCCCCGTGCGCGGTGCCGGGTATCATGGACGGCAGCCGCCCACTTTCGTTGAAACAGGCCCCGACCATGCACGCATTCTTTGATTCGATCCCCGCCGCGCGCGAAGGTTCGCCCGCCTGCGCCCCGCTCGCCAGCTACCGCGTGATCGCGGCCGCCGGCGCCGATGCGCTCAGTTTCCTGCACGGCCAGGTCACCCAGGACATCACCGGCCTGAAACCCGACGCCGCCGCACTGGCCGGCTACTGCACGGCCAAGGGCCGCCTGCTCGCCACGCTGGTGGCCTGGCGCGCGCCCGGCGCCGACGCCAACCCCGACGGCCCCCAGCTCTATGCGCTGGTGCGCGACGATCTCGCCGACGCGCTGCTCAAGCGCCTGGGCATGTTCGTGCTGCGCGCCAAGGCCAAGCTGTCGAGCGCTCCGCTCGCGGCGGCCGGCGTGAGTGCCGCGCCGGCCCAGGTCGAGGCGCTCGAGGCCGCCGCCGGCGGCGCGCTGCCGCACGCCCCGTGGCAACGCGTGGACCTGCCCAGCGGCACCTGGATCGGCGCCCCGGCGGCCGACAGCCAGCGGCGCTGGTGGTGGATCGCCGACGACGCCCAGCTGCAGGCGCACGGCGCGGCGCTGTCCGCCGCCCTGTCACGCGGCGACGAGTCCGCCTGGCGCGCGGCCGACCTGGCCGCGGGCCTGCCCTGGATCGCCCAGTCGACGCAGGACGTGTTCATTCCGCAGACGGTCAACCTCGACCTGATCGGCGGCGTGAATTTCCGCAAGGGCTGTTATCCCGGCCAGGAAGTGGTGGCGCGCAGCCACTACCGTGGCACGGTCAAGCGCCGCATGGCCTACGGCACGCTCGAGGGCGCCGAGGCCGCCACGGCCGGCGCCGACGTGTTCGAGGCCGGTCGGGCCGACGAGCCGTGCGGCCGGGTGGTCGACGCCGCCACGCTGGGGCAGCACACCGCCGTGCTGTTCGAGACCACGCTGGCCAGCCTGCCGGCCGGCGTGTTGCACCTGGGCGCGGCCGACGGCCCCGCCATCACGGTGGCCGCGCTGCCCTATCCGATCGAGCCCGACGCGGCCGCCTGACGCGGCCCGCCGCCGCGGGGGCGGCGCGCGCGGTCGTGCCGCTTCACACCGACATCTCGCGGTCGCGCCGCTTCACACCGACACGTCGAACAGCGCGCCCACCCCGGCCGTCAGCGCGATGGCCAGGGCGCCGAGCAGCGTCACCCGCAGGGCCGCGCGGCCCATGGGCGCCCCGCCCGTGCGCGCCGCGATGGCGCCGAGCGCGCCCAGCCCCAGCACCGATCCCACCAGCACCACCGGAATGATGTGGGGCAAGGGGGCGAACAGCGACAGCAGCAGCGGCAGGGCCGCGCCCGAGGCGAACGACGCGGCCGAGGCCAGCGCGGCCTGCGCCGGCCGCGCGCGGTTGTGCGGCGAGATGCCGAGCTCGTCGCGCGCATGCGCGCCCAGCGCGTCGTGGGCGGTGAGCTGGCGCGCCACCTCCACGGCCAGCGCCGGCGCCACGCCGCGCTTCGCGTAGATCTGGGTCAGCTCGTCGAGCTCCTCGCCCGAGTTGGCCTTGAGCGCGCGGCTCTCGATGCGCAGGTCGGCCTCTTCGATGTCGAGCTGCGACTGCACCGACACGTACTCGCCGGCCGCCATCGACAGCGCGCCGGCCACCAGCGCCGCCACGCCGGAGGTGAGGATGGCCTCGTGCGAGGCCTGCGCCGCCGCCACGCCGGCGATCAGGCTGGCGGTGGACACGATGCCGTCGTTGGCGCCCAGCACGGCGGCGCGCAACCAGCCGGCGCGGTTGATGCGATGGTGATCGGGTGGCGGCATCCCTGGCCCCTGCATGCAGCCACGTCGGCTGCGCGGGCAGTATACGAGCGTAGGACCAGCTCCGGTATCAGCGCGGCGTCACGCGCACCGTGGTCATGAGGCCCGCGAGGCAGAGCGTGGCCCGCTCGCCGCGCCAGGCATGCATCTCGACCTGGCACACCGACAGCCGGCGGCCGGGCTTGAGCACGCGGCCGCTCGCCACGAAACGCTCGCCATCGGCCGGCGCCAGGAAGTTCATCTTGAACTCCGAGGTGAGCACGTCTTCGCCCGGCTCGAACAGGCTGTACGCGGCATAGCCGCCCGCGCTGTCGGCGATCGTGGTGGAGATGCCGGCATGCAGGAAACCATTCTGCTGGCACAGGTCGGCGCGGTACGGCAGCAGGATCTCGACCCGGCCGGGCTCGACCTCGCCGAGCTCCGCGCCGATCAGGCGCATGATGCTCTGGCGCTCGAAACTGGCCAGCACCCGCGCGCGCGGATCGGCCTGTGGGATGGCTGCGGACATGAGGGTGCGTTCCAGAGGCGCGCGGCCGGCGGCCGCGCGCAGGGCATCAACGGGAGGCGTCGTCGGCGTAGAGATTGACGATGCTGGAGAAATCGAGGCGGCCGCTGCCGCCGCGGCTGTGCAGCGCGTAGAGATTGCGCGCCAGCTCGCCCAGCGGGATCGAGGCGCGGCTGCCCAGCGCGGCCTCGGCGGCAAGGCCCAGATCCTTGAGCATCAGGTCGACCCCGAAGCCGCCCGCATAGCCCTTGGACGCGGGCGCGTGTTCCATCACGCCGGGCCAGGGGTTGTAGAGCTCGGTGGCCCAGTTGCGGCCCGAGCTCTTGGCGACGATGTCGGACAGCACCTTCGGATCCAGGCCATTGGCCACGCCCAGCGCCAGCGCCTCGGACGTGCCGGCCATGAGAATGCCGAGCAGCATGTTGTTGCAGATCTTGGCCACCTGCCCCGCCCCGGCCGCGCCGGCGTGGAAGATGTTCTTGCCCATGTTCTCGAGCACCGGTCGCGCACGCGCCAGCGCCGCGTCGGGGCCGCCGACGATGAAGGTGAGCGTGCCGGCGGCCGCGCCCCCGGTACCGCCCGAGACGGGCGCATCGATCATGGGCAGGCCGCGCGCCTCGGCGGCGGCGGCGACCTTGCGCGCCGAGTCGGGCGCGATGGTGCTGCAGTCGATCACCAGCGTGCCGGCGCCGATCTTGCCGAGCAGGTCCTGCTCGAGGTAGAGGCCCTCGACGTGACGGCTGGCCGGCAGCATGGTGATCACGATCTCGGCCCCGGCCACCGCCGCATCGGCGGAGGCGGCCGCGCGCGCGCCGGCGTCGGTCAGGGTCTTGACCGAGGCGGGCACCAGGTCGAACACGGTGAGCGCATGGCCGGCCTTCAACAGGTTCAAGGCCATCGGCGCTCCCATGTTGCCCAGCCCGATGAATGCAATACTGCTCATGATGCTCGTCTCCTTGGTGGTGCGCCGGCACGGTGGCCCGCGCGTGGTCTCGTCGTTGCTGTTGTTATCGGCCGCCTGGGCTCAGCCCGGCTGGTGCTGGCCCAGGTCTTCGAGCGGATGCGCCGTGCCTTCGGGCCAGGGCTCCGCAAAAAACGCCTGCACCCACGCATCGGTGGCGTCGGCGAAGGTGGCCGGCTGCCAGCGCGGGCGCTTGTCCTTGTCGATCAGGAGCGCGCGGATGCCCTCCTGCAGGTCGCCGTAGGCCGTGCACACCAGCGCGGCCACGTACTCCGCGCGGAACACGTCTTCGAGCGAGCGCAGGCGCAGGCGGCTCTGCAGCGCGAACGCCAGCCGCGCCGAACCGGGCGACCCGGCCAGCAGGGTCTGGGCCGCGCGCGCGAGCCACGGATCGGCGTGATCCTTCAGGTCGGTGATTTCCTCGATGATCTCGTCGAAGCGGTTGCTGCTGGCCACGCTGTTGACCAAAAAGGCGTTGTGGCGCAGCGGACCCGGCTCCAGCGGCGCCGACGGCTCGTGGGCCAGCAGCACCTGGCGCAGCAGCCCGTCGTTGATCGAGCGCGGCGCGATGTTGCCAGTGCCCGGGCCGCCGGGCTGGCTCGCCCACGGCTCATGCAGCAGCGCTTCGTTGAAGTCGTCCCAGCGGGCCGTGTCGAGGCGGAAGTCCGCCATGCCGGCATAGAAGGCGTCGGAGGCGTTGAGGTTGGCGCCGGTGAGCGCCAGGAACATGCCGGCACGCCCGGGCATGCGGTTGAGCAGCCAGCTGCCGCCCACGTCGGGAAACAGGCCGATGCTGATCTCCGGCATCGCCATGCGGGTGGTCTCGCTCACCACGCGATGGCTCGCGCCCATCATCAGCCCCATGCCGCCGCCCATCACGATGCCGGTGCCCCAGCACAGGATGGGCTTGGGGTAGGCATGGATGCGGTAGTCGAGGCGGTACTCGTGTTCGAAGAACTTGCGTGCGTAGGTGTTGGCCCAGGGGCCTTGGCCCTGGTGCTCCTGCATGCTGCGGTACAGGCTCTGCAGATCGCCCCCGGCGCAGAAGGCGCGGTCGCCCGCGCCCTGCAGGATCACCAGCGCGACGGCGGGGTCGACGGCCCAGGCCTGCAGGCGCTCGTCGAGCAGGTCGACCATCTCGAGCGACAGGCTGTTGAGGGTCTGTGGCGCGTTGAGGGTCGCCACGCCGATGCGCGAACCGTTGTCGGCGATCCGTTCTTCGAACAACACGGGGGAAGTCATCTTATATCTGCTCCTTTTTCCAGCAACTGGCGCGCCACGATCACTCGCATGATCTCGTTGGTGCCCTCGAGTATCTGATGGACTCGAGTATCGCGCACCAGACGCTCCAAGGGATAGTCCCGCAAGTACCCATAGCCGCCATGGATCTGTTGCGCATCGAGGCAGATCTGGAACCCCATGTCGGTGGCGAAGCGCTTGGCCATGGCGCAGTAGGTGCTGGCATCGGGCGAGCCGGCGTCGAGCTTGCAGGCGGCCAGGCGCACCATCTGGCGCGCCGCCACCAGGTGGGTGGCCATGTCGGCCAGCTTGAACTGCAGCGCCTGGAACTCCGCCAGCTTGCGGTTGAACTGGCGCCGCTCGTCCATGTAGCGCCGCGCGGCATCGAGCGCGCCCTGCGCCGCCCCGACCGAGCAGGTGCCGATGTTGATGCGGCCGCCGTCCAGCCCCTTCATGGCGAACTTGAAGCCCTCGCCCTCGGCGCCGAGCAGGTTGGCGGCGGGCACGCGCACGTTCTCGAAGGTGATGGGCCGGGTCGACTGGCTGTTCCAGCCCATCTTCTCTTCCTTGCGGCCATAGGTGATGCCGGCGCTGTCGGCCGGCACCGCGAAGGCGCTGATGCCGCCCGGGCCGGGCCCGCCCGTGCGCGCCATGACCAGCAGCAGATCGGTGTCGCCGCCGCCCGAGATGAAGGCCTTGGCGCCGTTGATCACGTAGTGGTCGCCCGCCAGCTCGGCGCGGGTGGCCAGCGAGCCGGCGTCGGAGCCGGCGTTGGGCTCGGTCAGGCAGTACGACGCGAGCTTCTCGCCGCTGGCCAGCGCCGCGCCCCACTGCTCGCGCACGGCTGGCGTGGCCCACTTGCCGACCATCCAGGTCACCATGTTGTGGATGGTGAGGAACGCCGTGGTCGAGGGATCGACCGCGGCCATCTCCTCGAACACCAGCGTGGCGTCGAGCCGCGGCAGGCCCAGCCCGCCGATCTCTTCGCTGGCATAGATCGCGCAGAAACCCAGTTCGCCGGCGCGGGCGAAGGCCTCGCGCGGGAAGATGCCCTCGGCATCCCAGCGCGCCGCGTTCGGCGCCAGTTCGCCCTGCGCGTAGTCGCGCGCGGCCTGGGCGAACGCCCGTTGCTCTTCGGTGAGTTCGAGGTCCAAAGCCCGTCTCCTGATTGTTGTCGGTATGGTCTTATGGCTGTGCTGCGGTCTCATGAACCGTCTCGCATGCCCATTCTGACATGACGTTGACGTAAACGTAAGCCGCCAGCGCGACGGCCCATGTTACGGCGAGCGGGAGCCGAGGTTTGTCTCGCCAGAGACAATCCTCCGGACGCGCGGGGTGCGCGTCGGATAACACAAGGGGACGGATCCAGGCCGGGGCGCGGCGCCGCCGGCCCGACGCTCAGAGCAGCCCGGCCGGCCGTTCGCGCCCGCCCGCGGCGGCGGTGGCGCGCGCGCGCCGGTGGGCGTCACGGCGGCGCCGCGACTCCATCGGATCGAAGCTCAGCGGACGGTAGATCTCGACGCGGTCGCCGTCTGCCAGGACCGCGCCGGCATCGCGCAGCTGGCCCAGCACGCCCACGCCATGGGCGTAGGGATCGGTGTCGGGAAAGGCCGCGGCGAAGCCGCTCGCGGCAATCGCCTCGCCCACGGTCGCGCCCGCGGCCAGCACCAGCTCGCGCGACCAGATCGCGTCGGGTTGCGCGTGGCAGACGGTCACGCGCAGCGGGCCGGCATCACTCGCCATACACCTGCCCTGCCCGCTTGGTGAACGACTCGATGAAGCTGGAGGCGATGCGGTTGAACACCGGACCCACCACCATTTCGAGGGCGCGGCTGGAGAAGGCGTATTCCATCGTGAACAGCACCTTGCAGGCGTCTTCGGCCAGCGGCTGGAACTCCCAGTGGCCCACCAGCATCGAGAACGGGCCGTCGACCAGCTCGAGATCGATGCGGCGCGGGAAATCGTGGGTGTTGCGCGTGGTAAAACGCTGCTTCAGGCCCGCGAACGCGATCGTCACCGAGGCCTGCATGCCATGTTCGTCACGCGACTGGATCTCGGCGCCGCCGCACCAGGGCATGAATTCAGGGTATTTGTCCACGTCGGCGACCAGCTGGAACATCTGGGCGTCGCTATAAGGAACGAGGACGGATCGTTGGACTTTGTGCATCGGCTATCGCAAATGGCTAGAATGGCAAGATTTTACCGGTATCGCGCGCCCCATTCATTGCGTCTATGAGCATCATCGAAAACCGCAAGGCCACGCACGACTATTTCATCGAAGACCGCTTTGAGGCCGGCCTGGTCCTGGAAGGCTGGGAGGTCAAGGCGATTCGCGAAGGTCGCGTGCAACTCAAGGAGAGCTACGTCATCGTACGCGAAGGCGAGCTGTATCTGCTCGGCATGCACGTCAGTCCGCTGCCCACGGCCTCCACCCACATCCACCCCGACGCGGTCCGCACGCGCAAGCTGCTGCTGCACGCCGAGGAAATCAGCAAGCTGATCGGCAAGGTCGAGCAGCGCGGCTTCACGCTGGTGCCGCTGAACCTGCATTATAAGAACGGCCGCATCAAGCTCGATTTCGCGCTGGGCCGCGGCAAGAAGCTCTACGACAAGCGCGACACCGCCCGCGAGAAAGACTGGCAGCGCGAACACGAGCGCATCATGAAGCACGACACGCGCAGCAAGTCGCGCGACGACTGAGGCCCGCTCACACCGGGACGCTGGTGTCTACCACCACCCGGTTGCGGCCCGACTGCTTGGCCGCGTAGAGCGCGCGATCGGCGCGCTCCATCACATCCTGCAGGGGCTGCACGCCATCCCAGCGCGTCAGCCCCGCGCTGAAGGTGTAGCTCCACTCCTTGTCGCCATAGCGGCACGGCACGGCCGCCACCGCGGCCAGCATGCGCTCGGCCACCAGCCGCGCCTCCTGCAGCGCGGTGCCCGGCAGGGCCACCACGAACTCCTCGCCCCCCAGGCGCCCCAGCACGTCGCTGGCGCGCAGCGTGGTGGCCGCGAGCGAGGCGAAATGGCGCAGCACGGCGTCGCCGCCGGGATGCCCGATGGTGTCGTTGATGCGCTTGAAGTGATCGATGTCGAGGATCAGCAGCGCCAGCGGCGTGCGGCCGCGCCGCACCTGCGCGCCCAGCCGTTCGACCTCGCTCCACCAGGCCTTGCGCGACAGCACGCCGGTGAGGAAATCGATGTTGGCCTCGCGCTCGCGGTCGGCCAGCATGCGGTCGTGGATCATCATGATGAAGCCCAGCGTGAGGCTGGGCATCACCAGCACGCCGAGCGACAGAAAGATCACGTTCCACAGCGTGGGCGCCATCATCACCATCGACTGCTCGAGCCCCGTGGCATACACGAAGATCCGCAGCAGATGGCCGGCCACCGCCGTCAGCATCAGCACCAGGCAGAACACCTCGCTGTAGCGCCAGCCGCGCGGGCGCTGGGTCGACCAGATCGAGTGCGCCAGCGAGGCCAGGATCGCGAAGTGCAGCGCCGAGGCGGCCACGATGCGCACCGCCAGGTTCCAGTGCAGGTACGTGAACACGTACAGCACCACCATGAACAGCCCGAGCGCGACCAGGAGCCGGCGCCACGGCACGCTGTGCCCCAGAAAGCGCCGGAACGAGGCATAGAACAGGATCAGCGCGCCGCTCATCAGGAAATTGGCGAGCATCACCGAGAGCCAGAGCGCGCCCTCGCGGGTCTGTTCGGTGAAGGCGATCAGCGCGACGATGGTCAGGCCGTTGGCGGCCAGCGCGCCGCGGATGCCGGCGATGCCGCTGCGCGCGAGCGAGCCCAGCACGCACAATGCGATGAAGGTCGCGAGCGCGGTGATGAACAGCAGATTGATGGGAGCCAGCATGGCAGCGGAGATTGCGAAACGGCGGCCACTCGGGCCGCCGCTTCAAAGGATCGGAATCGGGACGATCAGGTCCGCGTCCCCTTCACGATCGACATGGCGGACGCCACCAGTCCGCCCATGTCCGACATGGTCGACGGCACGATGAGGGTGTTGCCTTCCTTGGCGACCTTGGAGAAGGCCTCGACATATTGCTCGGCCACCTTGAGGTTGACCGCCTGCGCGCCGCCCGGCAGGTTGATGGCCTCGCCCACCTGCGCGATGGCGCGGGCGTTGGCCTCGGCGATGGCGACCACGGCGGCCGCCTCGCCCTGGGCCTTGTTGATCTGGGCCTGCTTCTCGCCCTCGGAGCGGGCGATGGCGGCTTCGCGTTCGCCGGTGGCGATGTTGATCTGCTCCTGGCGGCGGCCTTCTGACGCGGCGATCAGCGCGCGCTTCTCGCGCTCGGCCGTGATCTGGGCCTGCATGGCGCGCAGGATCTCGTTGGGCGGGGTCAGGTCCTTGATCTCGTAGCGCAGCACCTTCACGCCCCAGTTCAGCGCGGCCTCGTCGAGCGACGCGACGATGGTGCTGTTGATGAACTCGCGCTCCTCGAAGGTGCGATCGAGCTCGAGCTTGCCGATCACCGAGCGCAGCGTGGTCTGCGACAGCTGCGTGATGGCCAGGATGTAGTTCGACGAGCCGTAGGAGGCGCGCATCGGGTCGGTGACCTGGAAGTACAGCACGCCGTCGACCTGCAGCTGCGTGTTGTCGCGCGTGATGCAGACCTGGCTGGGCACGTCGAGCGGGATTTCCTTGAGCGAGTGCTTGTAGGAAACGCGCTCGATGAACGGGATCACGAAGCCTGCGCCGGGCGACAGCACGCGGTCGAATTTGCCCAGGCGTTCGACCACCCAGGCATGTTGCTGCGGCACGATGGCGATGGCCTTGACGATGATGATCAGCGCCAGCAGCAGCACCACCAGCAGGACGACGGTAGAGGTATCCAGCATATTCACTCCAGTGGAAGCACGCGGGCCCGCTGCCCGCGCGCGTAGTCTCAGTGCGCGACGGGTGCGTCGTTGCGGGGCGCCAGGATCAGCACCGAGCCGCGCACGGCGCTGATGCGATGCGTGCCGGCCTGGCGCGGCGCGCCTTCGGCCAGCTGGGCCTGCCAGTGGGCGCCGCGGTACCAGACGCGGGCCAGCCCCTCGGCCGACCAGCTCTGCACCTCGACCACCTGGCCGATGTCGAGATTGACGTCGGCATTGCCGTTGGCGTCGACCTCGCGTTTCTTGAGGACGCCGGTGCGGCGCAGGATGAACAGGCCCACCAGCGCGACGACGGCGCTGGCCAGGATCTGCCAGGGCAGCTCGAGGCCGCCCCAGGCCGCCAGGCCGCCGCCCACCAGGCCGAGGGCCACGAGCAGCAGATAGAACGTGCCGGAACTGAGCTCACCGATCAGCGCCAGCGCCGCCAAACCGAACCAATACCACATGCTTTCGATCCCCCGACTTGTTACTGAACCGATTGTACGGGCTTTCGCGCGGCCCGCCGCGCCCGCCTCCTCCGGGCTCGCGGTATATCATGCGGATTCACCGCGCCCCGCGCTCATCCGTCCGCTTTTTGCCATGACCGACGTCCACGCCCTGCCGCCTGCCCTGCCCGTCCTGATCCTGCACACCGGCGATCCCGAGCCGGGCCTGGCGAGCCGCCACGGCACCTACGGCGAGATGCTGCGCCGGGCCGCCGGCCTGGACGCCGCCGAGGTCGAGGTGGTGCGCGTCTGGCTCGACGAGGCGCCGCGCGCGCCGGACCAGTATCGTGCCGCGCTCATCACCGGCTCGCCCGCGATGGTCACCGATCGCGAGCCCTGGAGCGAGGTCTGCGCCGACTGGCTGCGCGGCGCGAAGGCCGCCGGCCTGCCCATGTTCGGCATCTGCTACGGCCATCAGCTGCTGGCGCACGCCTTCGGCGGCGAAGTGGCCTACAACCCCGCCGGCCGCGAGCTCGGCACCCTGCCGGTCGACCTCACCGAGGCCGCCGCGGACGACGCGCTGGCGGCCACCCTGCCCGACCGCTTCGACGCGCAGATGATGCATGCCCAGACCGTGCTGCGCCTGCCACCCGGCGCCGTGTCGCTGGCGCGCTCGGCACTGGACGCAAACCAGTTGCTGCGCCACGCGCCCGGCATCTACAGCACCCAGTTCCATCCCGAATTCGCGCCCGGCTTCGTGGCCGAGCACATCGAACACTACGCCGAGCCCTACGGCCGCGAAGGCCTCGACACGGCCGCCCTGCACCAGGGCGTGCACGCCACGCCGCAGGCCGGCACGCTGGTGCGCCAGTTCCTGGCGCTGCACGCCGCGCGCGACAGCGCCATCGCCGCCTGAACCGCAGACGTGAAAAGGCCTCGCCGGCAGTGCGCCGGCGAGGCCTTTTTCATGGGCCCGCGCGCTGCGCGGGCCCGATGGCGATGCCTTACTTGGCGAGGTTCTGCCAGGTCTCGACCACGGTGTCCGGGTTGAGCGACATCGACAGGATGCCCTCGTCCTTGAGCCACTGGGCGAAGTCGGGATGGTCGCTGGGGCCCTGGCCGCAGATGCCGACGTACTTGTTGGCCGCCAGGCAGGCCTGGATCGCACGGCGCAGCATGAACTTGACGGCGTCGTCGCGCTCGTCGAAGTCGGCGGCCAGCAGCTCCATGCCCGAGTCACGGTCGAGGCCGAGCGTGAGCTGGGTCATGTCGTTCGAGCCGATCGAGAAGCCGTCGAAGTGCTCCAGGAACTGCTCGGCCAGGATGGCGTTGGACGGCACTTCGCACATCATGATGAGCTTCAGGCCGTTTTCGCCGCGCTTGAGGCCGTGCTTGGCCAGCAGGTCGACCACGCGCTTGGCCTGGCCCACGGTGCGCACGAACGGCACCATGATCTCGACGTTGGTCAGGCCCATTTCGTCGCGCACCTTCTTCAGCGCTTCGCATTCCATGCGGAAGCACTCGGCGAAGTCTTCGGCGATGTAGCGCGACGCGCCGCGGAAGCCCAGCATGGGGTTCTCTTCCTCGGGCTCGTAGCGCGAACCGCCGACCAGCTTGCGGTACTCGTTCGACTTGAAGTCGGACATGCGCACGATCACCGACTTGGGATAGAACGCGGCGCCGATGGTGGCGATGCCTTCGGCCAGCTTCTCGACGAAGAAGGCGCGCGGGCTGGCGTAGCCACGGGCGGCCGATTCGACCGCCTTCTTGAGCTCGCCGTCGACGTTCGGGTAGTCGAGCACGGCCTTCGGGTGAATGCCGATGTTGTTGTTGATGATGAACTCGAGACGAGCCAGGCCCACGCCCGAATTGGGGATCTGGGCGAAGTCGAAGGCCAGTTGCGGGTTGCCGACGTTCATCATGATCTTGACGTCGATCGGGGGCATGGCGCCGCGGCGCACTTCTTCCACTTCGGTCTCGATCAGGCCGTCATAGATGCGGCCTTCGTCGCCCTCGGCGCACGAGACCGTGACGTTCTGGCCTTCTTTCAGGATGTCGGTGGCTTCACCGCAGCCCACGACGGCCGGGATGCCGAGCTCGCGCGCGATGATGGCGGCGTGGCAGGTACGGCCACCCCGGTTGGTGACGATGGCCGAGGCACGCTTCATCACCGGCTCCCAGTTGGGATCGGTCATGTCGGTGACCAGCACGTCGCCGGGCTGGACGCGGTCCATTTCGGACACGTCGGCCACGATGCGCACGGGGCCGGCGCCGATCTTCTGGCCGATCGCGCGGCCGGTCACCAGCACCTGGCCGGTGGCCTTCAGGCGGTAGCGCAGCTGCACGTCGTTGGCGCCCTGCTGCGACTTCACCGTTTCCGGACGCGCCTGCAGGATGTAGATCTTGCCGTCCACGCCGTCGCGGCCCCACTCCACGTCCATCGGACGCTTGTAGTGCTGCTCGATGATCACGGCGTAGCGGGCCAGTTCGGCCACTTCGTCGTCGGTCAGGGAGTAGCGGTTGCGCTCGGACACGGGCACGTCGACGGTGCGCACGGCACGGCCTTCGGTGCGCTCGGGATCGAATTCCATCTTGATGAGCTTCGAGCCGATGCGGCGGCTGACGATCGGGTAGTGACCGTTGGCCAGCGAGGGCTTGAACACGTAGAACTCGTCGGGGTTGACCGCGCCCTGCACCACCGTTTCGCCCAGGCCGTACGACGAGGTGATGAACACCACGTCCTGGAAGCCCGATTCGGTGTCGATGGTGAACATCACGCCGGCGCTGCCCTTGTCGGAACGCACCATGCGCTGGATGCCGGCCGACAGCGCGACGTCGGCGTGCGCGTAGCCCTTGTGCACGCGATAGGAGATCGCGCGGTCGTTGTACAGCGAGGCGAACACGTGGCGGATCTTGTCGAGCACGTCTTCGACGCCGACCACGTTGAGGAAGGTTTCCTGCTGGCCGGCGAACGAGGCGTCGGGCAGATCTTCGGCCGTTGCCGACGAACGCACGGCGAACGAACCCTTGCCATCGGCGTCGAGCTTGGCGAACGACTCGCGGATGGCCTTTTCGAACTCGGCCGAGAACGGCGCCTCGATGATCCATTGACGGATCTCGGCGCCGGCGGTGGCCAGCTCGCGCACGTCTTCGGGATTCAGCGTGGTGAGACGATCTGCAATGCGCTTGTCCAGGCCGCTGGCCTTGAGGAAGTCGCGGAAAGCGTCGGCGGTGGTCGCGAAACCACCCGGCACGCGCACGCCTGCGCCTGCCAGCTGACTGATCATTTCACCAAGTGATGCGTTCTTGCCTCCTACCGAGTCCACATCCGTCATGCGGAGCTGCTCGAACGAAACGACGTACGACATTAAAGTCACCTTTTACAATGGAAAGAAAGCGAGTTTGGTAAGTGCAGCTACGCGACAGCGCCTGCGCTGACCAAACTGGCCTTGGACCGCCCTTGGGGTGACTCATACAGGGAAAGGATTGTACCCGTTCGGGTTAGTCCGTATCCTGGCCTGGTTGGAATTTTTTACATATGACGCAGACTCCTATCGAACGCACCGTTTACATCGTTTCGGACAGCACCGGCATCACGGCTGAGACCTTCAGCCACTCCGTGCTTTCGCAGTTCGATCAGGTGCAATTCAAGCCGATCCGGCTCCCTTACATCGACACCCTGGAGAAGGCGAACGAGATCGCCGCCCGCATCGATCGCAACGCGCTCGAGACCGGGGTGCCGCCGATCGTGTTCAGCACCCTGGTCAATCCCGAGATCCTGAACCGGGTGCGCCAGGCCAACGGCGTGTTCCTCGACCTGTTCGGCACCTTCGTGAGCCACATCGAACAGGCGCTGGGCCTGAAATCGAGCCATTCGATCGGGCGTTCGCACATGGCGGCCAACTCCGAGAAATACCGCAACCGGATCGACGCCATCAACTTCAGCCTGGCCCACGACGACGGCCAGTTCGTGAACCAGCTCGACCAGGCCGACGTGATCCTGGTCGGGGTGTCGCGCTGCGGCAAGACGCCGACCAGCCTCTACCTGGCCATGCAGTACGCGATCAAGGCCGCCAACTTCCCCCTCACGCCCGACGACTTCGAGCGCGGCACGCTGCCCAAGACCATCGCGCCCCACCGGGCCAAGCTGTTCGGGCTGTCGATCCAGCCCGAGCGCCTGGCCGAGGTGCGCAACGAACGCCGCCCCAACAGCGCCTACGCCCAGCTCGAGCAGTGCCGCTACGAGGTGGCCGAGGCCGAGCGCATGATGCGGCGCGAAGGCATCTCCTGGCTCTCCACCACCACCAAGTCGATCGAAGAGATCGCCACCACGGTGCTGCAGGAAGTGGGCCTGGGCCGCTGAGCGGGTCTGCGCCGGGCATGAAAAAACCGGGCCCCGGGCCCGGTTTTTTCGTCAAGCGCGGCACGCCCGGTCGGGGCGGAGCGCCCGGCTGAGGGGCGCCCGGCTCAGGGGCGGCCCGGCGTGGCGGCGCCCCACAGGCGCAGCGGCTGCATCTCGGCCTGGGCCTGCTCGGGCTCGGCCAGCTGCATCGTGAGCTTGCCCACGGTGCCGGTGCTGCCGAGGTTCTCGGCCGTGATCCGCACGTAGCGCGACTGGCCCTCGTCCAGCGCGAAGCTCACGCCGTCGCCCGTCCAGTAGAGGTTGGTGACCACATAGCTGCCCGCCGGCCGGTCGACGTAGAAGAACGCGGCCGGCTTGTTGCGACCCACCACCTCGTTGTTGACGCGCAGCTTCTGCTGCGGACCCGAGATGTTGGAGGGTTGCGGCTGGTAGAAGAAGATGCGGCCCTCGCCCGCCGCGAGCGGCGGCAGCGTGTTCTGCACCACCGAATAGCGCGGGCCGGCGCAGGCGGCCAGCGCCCCCAGCACGGCGGCCGCGGCCACGATCCGGCCGATCTGTTTGAACCACGCGCTCATTGACGCATCTCCACGGGCAGGGTCACGGGATGGGACAGCGGCGTATAGGAACGCTCGCCGGGCAGGTAGAAGCCCGCCAGCTTGCCGCCAGCGGCCACGATCCAGGCCTCCGCCTGGCGGCGGCCCTGGATCACGAAATTGCGGTCGAGCGGACGATAGACGTCGCCCTGCGCGATCGCGCCGGCGCGGCGCCAGCACGAGCCGGCCGGCAGGGTCTGGTTGGTGCCGTTGGACAGCGTGAAGATCACGTTGCGGGCCAGGCTCAGCTCATTGGCGCTGTCGACGTCGGTGACGGGCGCGAGCGCGACCTGCTGCGTACTGACGGACAGGCAGCCGCTCAGCACCATGCCGGCCGCCGCCATCAGCGCGATGCGCGCGCCGTGCTTGCGGAGAGAACGCGAGAACATGCTAGCTCCAGGGGGACGGAAGGCCGAAAGTATATTCGTCCCGCGCGAATGTTACGAATGTTTTTCGCGCTCGCCGCGCGTCCCGCTCCGGCCGGCGCCGCGGCGCCGCACCCTCAGCCGGCCAGCAGGCGCTGGCGGCGCTGTTCGAACAGGCAGATCGCCGCGGCCGCGCCCACGTTGAGCGACTCGACCGCGTCGGCGTCGTGCGGGATGTAGACCTTGCGCGCGGCGCGCGCCAGCAGCGCCGGATCGACGCCCTGCCCTTCGTGGCCGAACACCCAGGCACAAGCCGGCGGCAATGCCGCGCCGTACAGGCTGGCGCCGCCTTCCAGCGCGGTGGCGACCAGCGGCGCGGCCAGCCGCCCCGTCAGGTCGAGCAGGTCGAGGTGTTCGTGGATCTGCAGGGCGAAATGCGCGCCCTGGCCGCTGCGCAGCACCTTGGGCGACCAGGCCGCGGCGCAGCCGGTGGCGAGGAACACCTGGCGGATGCCGGCGGCCGCGCAGGTGCGCAGCAAGGTGCCCACGTTGCCCGGGTCCTGGATGCGGTCGAACAGCACGCAATCGCCGTCGATGCGCGCGGGCAGCGCCGGCGCCGGCGGCTCGACCACGAACAGCACGCCCTGCTCCGCCTCGACCGTGGCCACGGCGTGCAGCAGACGGGTGTCGAGGGCGAGACAGCGCTCGGGCGGCACGGCGCGCGCCAGCGCGGCGATGGCGGGCTGGTCCAGCCGCGCCACGTCGAACACGGCCTGCACCGGCACGCCGCCGTGGGCCAGCCACGCCTCGCACAGGTGCACGCCGTCGAGCAGCGCGGGCGCGCCGCGTCGGCCGGCGCCCTGCGCCAGCTTGATCAATGCCTTGACGGCCGGGTTGTCGCGCGAACTGATGTGTTTCATGCCACGGCGCCGACCAGCGCGGCCGGCACGAAATAGGCCTTGATCGGCGCGAAGCTGCGGCGATGCTCGGGGCACGGACCGTGATCGCGCAGGCGCTCCAGATGCAGCGCGGTGCCGTAGCCCTTGTGCTGGTCGAACGCATACTGCGGATACAGCGTGTGCAGGCGCAGCAGGTCCGCGTCGCGCGCCGTCTTGGCCAGGATCGAGGCGGCCGAGATGGCGGGCACCAGCGCATCGCCCTTGACCACGGTCTGCACCGCGCAGCGCAGCCGCGGCGACTGATTGCCGTCGATCATGGCGAGCTCGGGCGCGTGCGCCAGGCCCTGCACCGCGCGCTCCATGGCGAGCATGGTGGCGCGCAGGATGTTCATGCTGTCGATCTCGTCGACGCTGGCGCTGGCGATGCACCAGGCGAACGCCTCGGCCTGGATCTGCAGCGCGAGCGCCTCGCGCCGCTCCGACTTCAGGATCTTGGAATCGGCCAGGCCGTCGATGGTGCGCGCCGGATCGAGGATCACGGCGGCCGCGTAGACGGCGCCGGCGAGCGGGCCGCGCCCGGCCTCGTCCACGCCGGCCACGGCCTGCGGCGCGAATACCGGCGCGCCGAACATGTCGGCCTGCACCACGACCTCAACGCCCGCCATGCGCCACCTCCAGAATGGCCTGTGCCGCCAGCGCAGGCGTGTCGCGCAGCAGCTCCTGGTGCATGGCGGTGAAACGCGCCTCGACCCGGTTGCGGTTGGCCTCGTCGGTCAGGGCCATCCAGGTCGCGTCGGCCAGCGCCTGCGGCGTGGCGTCGTCCTGCAGCACCTCGGGCACGGCGAAGTCGCGCAGCAACACGTTGGGCAGCCCCACCCACGGGAGATAGGGCCGCTGCTGGCCCGACTTCCAGGACATGATGCGGCGCATCCAGGGCGACAGCACGTAGGAGATGACCATCGGCCGCTTGTACAGCGCGGTCTCGAGCGTGGCGGTGCCGCTGGCCACCAGCACCGCGGTGCTGGCCTCCATCACGCTCCAGGCCACCGGCTTGCCGCCGGCGTCTTCCTGGAGGTCTTCCGCCGTGACCACGCGCAGATTGCGCACCGGGTGCTGCGCCAGGATCTGCTCGAACTCGGCGCGGCGCTGCGCGTTGACCATGGGCACCACGCACTGCAGCGCCGGATCGCGCGCCTGCAGCAGGCGCGCGGCCTCGAGAAAGCGCGGCGCGAGCAGGCGGATCTCCGACGAGCGGCTGCCCGGCAGGATCGCGAGGATCGCGGCGTCCTGGTCGAGCCCGAGACGGCGGCGCGCGGCCTCGCGGTCGGGCTGCATCGGGATCGCGCCCGCCAGCGGATGGCCGACGTACGTGACCGGGATGTTTTCTTTCCGGTAGATCTCTTCCTCGAACGGGAAGAGCACCAGCATGTGCGACACCGACGCGCGGATCTTGTGGATGCGCTCATAGCGCCAGGCCCAGATCGAGGGTCCGACGAAATGCACGGTGGGCGTGCCGGCCTGGCGCAGCTGCTGCTCCAGGCGCAGGTTGAAGTCGGGCGCGTCGATGCCCACGAACACCTGCGGCGGCTCGGCCAGCCAGCGCTTCTTCACGTCGCCGTAGATCGACAGCAGGCTGGGGATGCGCTTGAGCGCATCGACGTAGCCGAACACCGTGAGCGCGTGCATCGGATGCCAGGCGTCGAAGCCGCGCGCGAGCATCTGCGGGCCGCCGATGCCTTCGCAATGCACATCGGGGGCATGCGCATGCAGGCCCCCGATGATCCGACCGGCCAGCAGGTCGCCCGAAGGCTCGCCGGCCACCATGCCGATACGCAGACTCATGGCCTGATGATGCCGCGGTTGGACCCGTCGAGGAAGTCGAGCAGCGTCTGCAGCTGCTCGGCGACCTCGGGCTCGGATTGCTGGCGGGCACGCAGCTCGGCGCGCGCCTCGTCGAGCGACAGGCCGCGGCGATAGATCAGCTTGTAGGCGTCACGCAGCGCCGACACCTGGGCCGGCGTGAAACCGCGCCGCTTCAGGCCCTCGACGTTGATGCCCACCGGGCGGCAGGGATTGCCGGCGCCCAGCACGAACGGCGGCGTGTCCTGCATGAGCGAGCTGTTGCCGCCCGTCATGCTGTGTGCGCCGATCTTGGAGAACTGGTGCACGCCCGTCAGGCCGCCCACGATGGCCCAGTCGCCGACGTGCACGTGGCCACCGAGCTGCACCGAATTGGCGAGGATCGTGTTGTTGCCGATATGGCAGTCGTGCGCGATGTGCACGTAGGCCATGATCCAGTTGTCGTTGCCCACCGTGGTCACGCCGCCGTCCTGCACCGTGCCGGTGTTGAACGTCGTGAACTCGCGCACGGTGTTGCGATCGCCGATCACCAGACGCGTCGGCTCGCCCGCATACTTCTTGTCCTGCGGCATGCCGCCGATCGAGCAGAAGCGGTAGAAATGATTGTCGCGGCCGATGGTGGTCACGCCGTCGACCACGCAGTGCGGGCCGATCTGGGTGCCGGCACCGATCGTGACACCGGGGCCCACCACCGAGTAGGCACCGATGACGGCCGTGCTGTCGATTTGCGCGGCGGGATCGATCACCGCGGTGGGATGGATGTTTCCGGACATTTACTCTTCCAGGCTACGGATCGCGCACATCAGCTTGGCTTCGGCCACGAGCTGGCCGTCGACCAGGGCACGACCCTGATACTTGCAGATCGCGCGCGACAGGCGCTCGGCTTCGACCTCGATGCGCAGCTGGTCGCCGGGCACCACGGGGCGGCGGAAGCGCGCGCCATCGACACCCACCAGATAATACGCCGTCTTGCCCGCCTCGCTCTTGAGACCGCCATTCTCGTCGGTGAACGAGAACAGGGCCGAGGCCTGCGCCATCGCTTCGATGATGAGCACGCCCGGCATCACGGGATGATGCGGGAAGTGGCCCTCGAAGAAAGGCTCGTTGATCGACACGTTTTTCAGCGCCACGATGGACTTGCCGGGCACCATCTCCAGCACGCGATCGATCAGCAGCATCGGGTAGCGATGCGGCAGACGTTCCATTATCCCCTTGATGTCGAGTTCCATGTCGTTCTTTCCTGCGATATGAGTAATGTTGTCAGCACGGCCGCCGGGCGCGCGCCACCGCGGACCGGAGGGGTCCGCCTGCGCGCTGCCCGGCGGCTGCGCCCTATTCCTGTTCCAGCGTGCGCACGCGGCGACGCAGTTTCGACAGCTGTTGTATCACGGCGGCATTGCGCTGCCATTCGCCATGCTCGGCGTACGGATACACGCCGGTGTAGCGGCCCGGCTTGGTGATGTTCGAGGTCACCGCCGTGCCACCGGAAATGTGCACGTCGTCGCCCAGCGTGAGGTGGCCCGACAGCATCGCGGCGCCGCCGATGGTGCAGCGTTCGCCGATGCTGGTGGAGCCCGCCACGCCGACGCAGGCGGCAATCGCCGTGTGGGCGCCGATGCGCACGTTGTGCGCCACCATGATCTGGTTGTCGAGCTTGACGCCGTCGGCAATGACGGTGTCGTCGAGCGCGCCGCGGTCGATGGTGGTGTTGGCGCCGATCTCGACGTCGTTGCCCACGCTGACCGAGCCGAGCTGCGGAATCTTGCCCCAGGCGCCCTTGCCCAGCGTGGGATCGGGCGCGAAGCCGAAGCCGTCGGCGCCCAGCACGGCACCGCTGTGCAGGATGCAGCGCTCACCGACGCGCACGCCCTCGTAGAGCGTGACGCGCGGATGCAGCACGGTATCCGCACCCACCTGGGCACCCGCGCCGATGACGCAGCCTGCGCCGATGCGCGCGCCGCGGCCGATGCGGGCACCGGACTCGATCACGCACTGGGCAGCGATGCTCGCGCCGGATTCGATCAGCGCGTCGGGCGCCACCACGGCGCTGGGATGCACGCCCGGCACGGCGGCCGGACGCCGGGCGGCGTCGAACCATTGCGCAAGGCGCGCATACAGCAGATACGGGTGTTTGCAGACGACGCGCACGAAAGCGGCCGCGCCCTGCTCGCGCAGGGCCTCGGCCACTTCGGGGGTAACGATCACCGCGCCGGCACGCGTGGTGGCCAGTTGGCTTTGATAACGCGGGTTCGACAGGAAACTGATTTCCTGCGGACCCGCGTTCGAGAGCGTGCCCAGGCCCAGGATCTGCGGCGCTTCAGCGCCCTGGATCCCGTCGAGCTGCCAGTCCAGGCCCTGAATGTTGGCCCCGGCGAGCAAGGCGTCGAGCCTTGGCGCCCGGGCGGTGTCCAGCAGAACCGGCATAAGCGATCAGCGACCCAGGGCCTGGATCACCTTGTCGGTGATGTCGATGCGCGGGTTGACCGTGACGGCGTCCTGGACGATCAGGTCGTAGTTCTCTTGCTCGGCGATGCGCTTGATGGCGTCGTTCGCTTTGGTGACGATGCCCGAGAACTCTTCGTTGCGGCGACGGTTGAAGTCTTCCTGGAACTCGCGGCGCTTGCGCTGCAGGTCCATGTCGAGGTTCGACAGTTCGCGCTGGCGCTTGACGCGATCCGACTCGGACAGCACGGGGGCGTCCTTGTCGAACTTCTCGGCCTGGCTGCGCAGCTTGCTGGTCAGGCTGTCGAGCTCGTCGCTGCGGCGCTTGAATTCCGATTCGATCTTGCTTTGGGCGGCCTTGGCCGGACCCGAGTCACGCAGGATCCGCTCCGTGTTCACGAAGCCGATCTTCGTGCCTTGCGCCTGCGCGGTCGAAACGACAGCTGCTTGACCGAGCACCAGCGCACCCATCAGCGCCAGCGAGGTACCGAGCTTGCGACCGGCACGCGAGCCGGCAACGGCGACGCGCATGGAACCCGAATTGTTGAGTGCGAAATCAGACATCATGAAAATCTCACCTTCGAATGAGGTAAAGCAAAACAATATTGTGCCACTAATCCACGAGTGAGCCAGCCAGCGGCCGGAATCCCCATGTTTTCAGGCGTAACCGTTCTCAGCTGAGGACCGCCTGGCGCGGTTCTCAGCCGAGGTGCCGGATCAGAAACCGGTGCCGATCTGGAACTGGAAGCTCTGCGTGTCGTCGCCCGGCTTGGAGTTGAGCGGACGGGCATACGACAGTTGCAGCGGGCCCAGCGGCGACTGCCACGACAGGCCGATACCGGCCGAGTAGCGCCAGCCGCAAGGATCCTCGACTTCGCTGTTGTTCTTGCCGGCCGTGCACTGCATGCCACTGCCTGCCGAAACCTGGCCGGCGTCGGCGAACACGAACCAGCGCAGCGTGCGGTCTTTCGAGGCGCCCGGGAACGGCAGGTAGAGCTGCGCGTTGGCGATGATCCGGCGCGAACCGCCGAGGTAGTCGCCGGTGAGCGAGTCACGCGGGCCGAGCGAGGCGCCTTCGTAGCCGCGCACGGTGCCGATACCGCCGCCATAGACGTTCTTGATGACCGGGTAGTCGAGGCCGCCGTAGCTGCGGCCGTAGTCGACCATGCCGTTCAGGGCCAGCGTGTAGCTGCGGCCCAGCGGCACGTAGTACTGCTGCTGAGCGGTCAGCAGGTAGTACTTCAGGTCCATCGTGGAGAAGTCACCCTTCAGGCGGGTGTAGGAACCCTTGTTCGGCGCCAGCGCGCTGTCGCGGGTGTCCTTGGACCAGCCCGCGTTGAAGATGAACGCGTTGGTCGAGTCGCCGTACTGGTCGACGAAGTTGCGATAGGCCAGCGGCGAGTTGTTGTACAGGTCGATCTGGTTGCGTTCGAACGTGCCGCCCAGGAAGATCCGGTCGTATTCCGAGATCGGGACGCCGAAGTTCATGCCCAGGCCCATGGCCTTGACGCGGTAATCGCCGTCGTTGTTGTTCCAGGGCTCGGTGACGCGGTAGTAGGCCGAGCTGGTGCGGCTGATGCCGTCCTTAGTGAAGTACGGATCGGTGTGCGAGAGCACGACGGCGCGGTTGGTCTTGCTGGTGTTGACCTGCAAGGACAGGTTGGTGCCGCTGCCGAACACGTTGTCTTCGGAGATACCGGCCGACAGGATCGCCTTTTCGGACGAGCCATAGCCCACGCCGAGGTTGATCATGCCGGTGGGCTTTTCCTTCACGTCGACGTTGACGTCGACCTGGTCGGGCGAGCCCGGCACCGGATCGGTCTTGACGTTGACTTCGTTGAAGTAGCCCAGGCGGTCGACGCGATCGCGCGAGACCTTGATGTCGCCGGCGTCGTACCAGGCGGCTTCCTGCTGGCGCATTTCGCGGCGCACGACTTCGTCGCGGGTGCGGGTGTTGCCACCCACCTGGATGCGGCGCACGTACACGCGGCGGCTCGGGTCGACGTAGAACGTGACGTCGGCCTCGTGCTTGGCGCGATCGAGCTGCGGATTCGGGTTGACGTTGGCGAAGGCGTAGCCGAGTTCGCCGAGGTAGTCGGTGATCGCCTTGGCCGAGTTGTTGGCCTGCGCGGCCGAGAAGGTCTCGCCTGCCTTCACTTCGATCAGCTTGTTGATCTCGGTGTCCAGGCCCAGCAGGTTGCCGGCCAGCTTGACGCTGCGCACCTTGTAGGGCTCGCCTTCATGCACCGTGACGGTGATGTAGATGTCCTTGCGGTCGGGCGAGATCGTGACCTGCGGCGGCTCGACGGTGAATTCGAGGTAGCCCTGGTCGAGGTAGAACGAGCGCAGGCGCTCGATGTCGCCCTCGAGCTTTTCGCGCGAGTACTTGTCGGTGTTGGTGTACCACGTGAGCCAGCCCGGCGTGGTCAGGTCGAACTGATCCAGCAGGTCGCTCTCGGAGAAGGCCTTGTTGCCGACCACGCGGATCTCGCGGATCTTGGCGACGTCGCCCTCGAACACGTCGAAGCTCACGCCGACGCGGTTGCGCGGCAGCGGCGTGACGGTGGCCGTGACTTCGACGCCGTACTTGCCCTTGCCGAGGTATTGTTCCTTGAGCTCGTATTCGGCGCGCTCGAGCATCGACTGATCGAAGATGCGGCCTTCGCCGAAACCCACCTGCGCCAGCGACTTGATGATGTTCTTCGAGTCGAACTCACGCATGCCGTTGAAGTTGATCGAGGCGATGGTGGGACGCTCGGCGACCACGACGACGACGACGTTGTTGTCGGTCTGGATCTGCACGTCGCTGAAGAAGCCCGTGCCGTACAGGCGGCGCACCGCTTCGGTGGCGTCCTGTTCGGTGAACTTCTCGCCGACCTTCACCGGCAGATAACCGAACACCGTGCCGGCGTCGGTCCGTTGGATGCCCTCAACGCGAATGTCGCGCACGACGAAGGGGTCGAAGGCATGGGCAAGCGCCGGCAAGAGCAGAGCGGCAAGCAAGCTCGGCAGTTTGGCCTTTTTGAAAAAGCCTTTTTCTTGCATATCGCTCCTGGAATCAATCATCCGGCGAAAAGACATCCTTTGCTATCCTCGGTCGTGCAAATGGCGGGGGATTTTATTCGATTCGCGTCTATGTGAACAGACGCGCAAAATCGTTGAACAGGGCCAGGCCCATCAAGCAGGCGAGCAGACCGACACCGGCCCGCTGTCCGATATCGATCCAGCGGTCAGGCACGGGGCGCCCACGGACGATTTCGACGAGATAGTACAGCAGATGCCCCCCATCCAGCAGCGGGATGGGAAGCAGATTCAAAACCCCGATGCTGATGCTGATGAGCGCCAGGTAGGCAATATAGGCCTCGAGACCGATCCGGGCGGTCTGGCCGGCGTAATCCGCGATCGTGACCGGGCCGCTGATATTGCGCCAGGACACATCGCCCATCACCATCCGGCCCATCATGCGCAGCGACAGCCAGGCCGTGTCCCAGGTGCGTTCGGCGCCGCGCGCCACGCTCTCGAAAATGCCGTAGCGCTGCGTGACCATGGGCACGTCGCCGCCGAGCTGCACGCCGATGCGGCCGATCTGGCGGCCCTGCACCTCTTCGGCGCGCGGCACGATCGCCAGCGACACGGGCGCGCCGTCGCGGATCACCGTGAGGGCCATGGACTGGCCCGGATGCTGCTGGATCAGGCCCACCAGCGCACCGGCGTCGAGCCCTTCGGCCTCGCCCGCCTTGACGATCAGGTCGCCCTGGCGCAGTCCGGCCGCCTCCCCTGCCCCGCCGGCGATCACGTCGCGCACCACCGGCTTGGGCTGGGCCAGCCGCAGGCCGAGGGCAACCATGGGGTCGCCGTCGGCCGGGTCCATGCGGTTGCCGGCGGGCACGACCAGGCGCAGATCACGCGCCCGGCCGGCCGCGTCCTGGACGCGCACGTCGAGGCTGCCGCCGACCGACAGCAGGTCGAGCAGGCGCCAGCGCGCGTCGGCCCAGGATTCGATGGCCTGGCCGCCGACGGACTGGATGCGGTCGCCGGCCTGGAAGCCGGCCTGGGCGGCGGGCGTATCCGCCACGGGCGCGCCGACGATCGGCGCCGGCACCTGCGTGCCGACCAGGTTGATGCCGGCATAGAGCACGATGGCGAGCAGCAGATTGGCGATCGGGCCCGCGGCCACGATGGCGATGCGCTGGCCCACCGGCTTGGCATTGAAGCTGCGCTTGACCTCGGAGAGCGGCGCGCCCACGGGCGCGTCGTCCTGCATCTTGACGTAGCCGCCGAGCGGGATGGCCGACAGCGCCCATTCGGTGCCGTGGCGGTCGCGGCGGCGCCAGATCACCCGGCCGAAGCCCCAGGAAAAGCGCAACACGCGCACGCCGCACAGGCGCGCGACCCAGTAGTGGCCGAGCTCGTGGAAGGTGATGAGGGTGCCGAGCGCGACTGCGAAGGCCAGCAAGGTGAAAATCATGGTGCGTACCTACTCAGATGCGCGTATATCGGAAAGCGCTTGCCTCTAACCCCTGCCCGGTGCGGCGCACCGGCCCGGCCTTGCATGGATGGCGCCTGCCCGCGGCATCGCCGGGGCCCGCCTGCAGCGCGCCGGGGCCTCAGGCCGTGCCCAGGTCGCCCGCGTAGTGGCGCACCGCGAGGTCGAGCGCAAGCACGTCATCCAAGCCGGCGAGCGTAACAGATGCCTGCCCGGCCTGCCACTCCAGCGCGGCGGCGATGACCCGGGGAATCCAGGTATACGGCAGGCGGCCCTCCAGAAAGGCCGCCACGGCGACCTCGTTGGCGGCGTTGAGCGTGATGCAGGCGGCCTGCCCGGCGCGCAGCGCCTGGAACGACAGGTCGAGACAGGGAAAGCGCGCCAGATCGGGCGCCTCGAAGTCGAGCCGCCCCCAGCGCGTCAGGTCGAGCGGGCTGACGCCGCTCTCGAGCCGGTCGGGGAAACCGAGCCCGTAGGAAATCGGGGTACGCATGTCGGGCTGGCCGAGCTGCGCCAGCACCGAGCCGTCGTCGTACTGCACCATCGAGTGCACCACGCTCTGCGGGTGGATCACGACCTCGATGCGGTCGGCGGGCATGGCGAACAGCCAGTGCGCCTCGATGACCTCCAGCCCCTTGTTGAGCATGGTGGCCGAGTCGACCGAGATCTTGCGGCCCATGCTCCAGTTGGGGTGGGCGCAGGCCTGTTCGGGCGTGACCGAATGCAGGTCGGCCGGATCATGGCGGCGGAACGGGCCGCCCGAGGCGGTCAGGATGAGCTTGCGCACGCCGAGCGCGGGCGCCTCGGGCGCGCCGGCGCGCCCGCCATGCGGCAGGCACTGGAAGATCGCGTTGTGTTCGCTGTCGATCGGCAGCAGCTCGGCGCCGGCGTCGCGCACGGCGGCCATGAACAGCGCACCGGCGGCGACCAGCGCCTCCTTGTTGGCCAGCAGCACGCGCTTGCCGGCGCGGGCGGCGGCCAGCGCGGCCGGCAGACCGGCGGCGCCGACGATGGCGGCCATCACGGTGGTGCATTCGGGCGCCGCGGCGACCCCGGCCAGCGCCTCGGCGCCGACCCGCACCTCGGGCAGCGTGGCGCGGGCGGGCCAGGCGGCCAGGAAGCGGGCGCGGGCCTCGTCGCTCGGCACGACCACGACCGCCGCGCCGGTGGCCAGGGCCTGCTCGGCCAGGCGTTCCATCCGGCTATAGGCGGACAGCGCATACACCGCCAGCCGGTCCGGGTGGCGGGCAATCACATCCAGGGTACTTTCGCCGATCGAGCCGGTGGAGCCCAGCACGGCGATGCGTTGAAAACCGCTCAAAACAACACTCCAGTCAAGAGCAAGGCGATCGGCGCCACCGGCAGGATGGCGTCGATACGGTCGTAGACGCCGCCATGGCCGGGCAGGAGCGCGCTGGAATCCTTGACGCCGGCACGGCGCTTGAGCAAGGACTCGAACAGGTCGCCCACGATCGACACGACGCCGAGGATGGCGCCCGCGGGGATGGCCAGCAGCCAGCCACCGCGCGCGAACAGATCCGCCGCGTAGGTGCCCGCATACTGGCCCGAGATGACGATCCACAGCACCGCGCCGCCCACGCCCGCCACGGCGCCGGCGATGGTCTTGCCCGGGCTGACCTTGGGCGCCAGCTTGCGCTTGCCGAAGGCCCGGCCGGCGAAATAGGCGGCGATGTCGGCGATCCACACCAGCGCCAGCAGCGAGATCACGTAGACCCAGCCGCGCGCCATGAACCACAGCGCCAGCACCGACCAGGCGGCCAGCACGGCCAGCACGGAAAAGGCCGACCAGCCCAGGCTCGCCGGCGGCGCGTCGGCGCGGCCGCGATACACGGCGGTCCAGGCGCAGACCAGCCAGATCAGCGCGACCACGGGCACCAGCCACTGCAGCAGCGCAACCGCGATCTGCGCGCCCGCCGGCGCGCCGCCCAGCCACAGGTGGGCCAGGCCCAGCATCACGGCGAACAGCACCACGGGCACGCCCACGGCGACCGCGCGGCTCGGCGGCTGCGGCAGCGTCAGGCGCAGCCACTCCCAGTTGGCGCAGGCGGCGCCCAGCGCCAGCAGCGCCACGAACCACCAGGGATTGGGCGCGGCCAGAGCGGCGGCCAGGACGGCAAGAAGAACAATCGCGGTGACGATACGCTGGCCGAGCATGGGGCGGACTCCGATGTACAGGGGTTAGCGCTTGGCTTCGCGCAATTGCGCGCTGGTGCGCCCGAAGCGGCGCTCGCGGGTGCGATACCACTCGAACGCGGCATCGAGCGCGGTGGCGTCGATGTCGGGCCAATACTGGTCGGTGAAGAACAGCTCGGTGTAGCTGAGCTGCCAGATGAGGAAATTCGAGATGCGCTGCTCGCCGCCGGTGCGGATGAACAGGTCGGGCTCGGGGGCCCAGGCCATCGACAGGTGCTCGGAGAGCGCGGCCTCGTCGATGGCGTCGGGATTGGCCGCCAGCTCGGGGCGCGCGCGCAGCATGGCGCGGGTGGCCTGGAGGATGTCCCAGCGTCCGCCGTAATTGGCGGCCACGGTGAGGTGCAGGCGGTCGTTGCCAGCGGTGCGGGCCTGGGCGTCTTCGATCAGCTCGCGCAGGCGCGGCTCGAAGGCGGACAGGTCGCCCACCACGTGCAGCCGCACGCCCTGCTCCTGCAGCTTGCCGACCTCGCGCTCGAGCGCCTGCACGAACAGGCGCATCAGCAGCGTGACCTCGTCGGCCGGACGGCGCCAGTTCTCGGAGCTGAAGGCGAACAGCGTGAGATAGCGCACGCCGCGCCGACCGCAGGCCTCGACCACGCGGCGCACCGCCTGGACTCCCTTGGCATGACCCGCGGTGCGCGGCAGATGCCGGCGCGTGGCCCAACGGCCGTTGCCGTCCATGATGATGGCGACGTGCTGAGGGACGTCCTGGGTTTCGGGAACCGCCTGGGTAGAACTGATGACCATAGAGATGAAAGCCTAGCGGAGTGACGGGCGCCGGCACACTGTACGAAGCCAGAAAAAACCTGCGCCGTCCCCGGGATCGCGCACCGCCGGGCCTGGCGGCAGCGCGGCGGTGACGGCGCCTGTGCAGTGCATTGCACGACCCACCCCCGGCTTGCGGCCGGCGGCGGGCAACCGTGCAATTATACGGTCATGATTTCCGCTTCTTTCTGGACGACCATCTTGTCGATGTCGGCCACGAAACGGTCGGTCAGCTTCTGCACGTCGTCTTGCGAACGACGCTCTTCGTCTTCCGAGATGGTCTTGTCCTTGACCAGCTTCTTGAGCGCCTCGTTGGCTTCACGACGCAGGTTGCGCACGGCAATCTTGGCGTCTTCGCCTTCGCTCTTGACGACCTTGGTCAGGTCGCGGCGGCGCTCTTCGGTCAGGGCGGGCATCGGCACGCGGATGGTTTCGCCCATCGAGACCGGGTTCAGGCCCAGGTCGGATTCGCGGATGGCCTTTTCGATCGGGCCGGACATCTGCTTTTCGTAGGGCTGGACGCTGATGGTGCGCGCGTCGACCAGGTTCACGTTGGCGACCTGGCTGATCGGCACCGGCGAGCCGTAGTACTCGACCTGCACGTGATCCAGGATGCCGGTGTGGGCGCGGCCCGTGCGGATCTTGGACAGGTTGGTCTTGAGCGTGTCCAGGGACTTGCTCATCCTGGTCTCGGCGGATTTGCGGATTTCTGCAGCGCTCATGGCTTATTCCTTTTTCTCAAACGTGTACCAGGGTGCCTTCGTCTTCGCCGCCGACCACGCGCTTGAGCGCGCCCGACTTGTTGATCGAAAACACTTTGATCGGCAGTTTCTGGTCGCGGCACAGCGCAAACGCGGTGGCGTCCATCACCTCGAGGCGACGCACGATGGCCTCGTCGAAGCTGATGCGCGCATAGCGCGTGGCGGTCGGATCCTTGTTGGGATCGGCGCTGTAGATGCCATCGACCTTGGTCGCCTTGAGCACGATCTCCGCGCCGATCTCGGCGCCACGCAGGGCGGCGGCGGTATCGGTGGTGAAGAACGGATTGCCCGTGCCGGCGGCGAAAATCACGACCTTGCCCTCTTCGAGGTAACGCAGGGTCTTGGGACGGATGTAGGGTTCGACGACCTGATCGATGTTCAGGGCCGACTGCACGCGGGTGTCCACGCCCTTGTGCTTCAGCGCGTCTTGCAGGGCAAGCGCGTTCATGATGGTGGCCATCATGCCCATGTAGTCGGCGGTGGCGCGGTCCATGCCCTGCGCACCGGGCGCGACGCCACGGAAGATATTGCCTCCGCCGATGACAATGGCCAGCTCGACGCCCATGGCGGCGACCTCGGCGATTTCATCGGTCATGCGGACGATGGTGGAGCGATTGATGCCGAAAGCATCGTCGCCCATCAGCGCCTCGCCGGAAAGTTTGAGAAGAACCCGTTTGTATGATCTGCTGCTCATAGGTGATATCCCGAGGAACGATCCGACGAAAGTGTAAGACAAGAAATAGGCCGGTCACAGGGGTTTCAGGCAACCCTGCGCCGGCCCGTAAGCAACGATAACGCTTCAGGCGCGGCCAGCGGCGGCGGCGGCAACCTCAGCGGCGAAATCGGTGGTCTTCTTCTCGATCCCTTCACCAACGACGTACAGCACGAATTGCTTGATCGACGAGCCCTTTTCCTTGAGCATCTGTTCGACCGACTGCTTGTCGTTCTTGACGAAGGGTTGCGACAGCAGGGTCACTTCCTTCAGGAACTTCTGCACCGAACCCTCGACCATCTTGGCGACGATGTCGGCCGGCTTGCCCGATTCGGCAGCCTTCTGCTCGGCAACCGAACGCTCGGTGGCGATGTCGGCAGCGCTCACGCCGCTGGCGTCCAGCGCCTTCGGCTTGGTCGCGGCGATGTGCATGGCCAGGTCCTTGCCCACTTCTTCGGCGCCGGCGAACTCGACCAGCACGCCGATGCGGCCGCCGTGCACGTACGACGACAGCGCGTCGGGGGTCTGGATGCGCTGGAAGCGGCGGATCGAGATGTTTTCACCGATCTTGCCGACCAGGGCGGTACGGGTGGTCTCGACGGTGCCTTCGCCGAACGGCAGGTCCGACAGCGCGGCGACGTCGGCCGGGTTCTTGGTGGCGACCAGCTCGGCCAGCGCGTTGACGTAGCCCACGAAGTCGGGGTTCTTGGCAACGAAGTCGGTCTCGCAGTTCACTTCGATCACGGCGCCTTGCTTGGCATCGGCAGCGATGAACAGGCCGATCAGGCCCTCGGCGGTGACGCGGGCGGCAGCCTTGCTGGCCTTGTTGCCCAGCTTGACGCGCAGGATTTCCTCGGCGCGATCCAGATCGCCTTCGGCTTCCGTCAGGGCCTTCTTGCACTCCATCATGGGCGCATCGGTCTTTTCGCGCAGTTCCTTGACCAGGGCGGCGGTAATTTCAGCCATGTTAGCTCCAGTTTCGCTTTTGACATGCCCGGGCGGGGCCGGGGCAATGATATGAATTCAGTGTGACACCCAGGCGAGACACTCGCGTGGCCCCTCCGAGAGAAGGGACGCCCACGCCAGGCTGCAAGCCCCGGGCCGCGGGCGCGCGCCCGACTTGAGATGAGACACGCGGTGCGTGCCGGCCGAGGCCGGCCGCACCGCGCAACCGGGCCTCAGGCCTGGCCGTCCTGCACTTCGACGAACTCTTCCTGGCCTTCGCCGATTTCCTCGACCAGACCGTTCAGGTTCTGTTGCTTGCCTTCCAGCACGGCGTCGGCCATGCCCTTGGCGTACAGCGCGATGGCGCGAGCCGAGTCGTCGTTGCCGGGGATGACGTAGTCGACGCCGTCGGGCGAGTGGTTGGTATCAACCACGGCGACCACGGGGATGCCCAGGGTGCGGGCTTCGGCCACGGCGATCTTGTGGTAACCCACGTCGATCACGAACAGGGCGTCGGGCAGACCGTTCATGTCCTTGATGCCGCCGATCGACTTGTTCAGCTTGTCGAGTTCGCGTTGGAACAGCAGGCCTTCCTTCTTGATCAGACGCTCCATGCCGCCTTCGGCGACAACGGCTTCCATATCCTTCAGGCGCTTGATCGAGCTCTTGACCGTCTTGAAGTTGGTCAGCATGCCGCCGAGCCAGCGGGCGTCGACGTAGGGCATGCCGCAACGGGCGGCTTCAGCGGCGACCAGTTCGCGAGCGGCGCGCTTGGTGCCGACGAACAGGATCGAGCCACCGCGGGCGGCCAGTTGCTTCACGAACTTGGTGGCGTCCTGGAATTGGGCGACCGTCTGTTCGAGGTTGATGATGTGAATCTTGTTGCGCTGGCCGAAGATGTACTGCGACATCTTGGGGTTCCAGTAACGGGTCTGGTGACCGAAGTGGACGCCGGCTTCCAGCATTTCACGCATGAGGGACATAACTTACTCCGAGGGTTGGGTCTTGCATTACGCCTGTATCGTCGCCTTCTGCGGCTTTCCGACACCCTGGGTGGCATAACGCGCGATTGCCGCTGCGGGAACTCCCCGCGCGGGGTACTGCAAACAGAAATCCAGCCGGCCGATCACGGCACGCCGCGATAAACCCAGACGACCGGCAAGAACACGACCTGTCGACCATGCCCGGCGCTGCGGACCGTACGTTTTGTTGGCGGCGGAATCCGGCTGCATGAATCAGGTCCCGGGGCATTTCATCGAATCCTGCTCCGGGCATGGCCCGCAGCCTGACGAGAAATTAACCGGGCGCCCACACCGCGCCTGCACCGCCGCTCAAAAACGTGGATCGAGCAGCCCGGCACCAGCCTTGCACGGAGTTGCCTCCACGCCGGGGTTGCCCCCGTCTGCCTGCCGTTCCGGGATCTTCGTGCGGTGAAACACCGCAAGTCGAGACCGGAGGTCGCAGGCGTCGTTGCCGATGCCGTCATTCCCGATTTCTGTGCCAAGCCTCGCGGCCCGGCCCTGCCCGGTCGACCTGCGCGCGGCTACGGCTCGAAGCGAGGTGCCGACCGACCTGCAAGGATTGCCGCCCGACCCGTGCCGCGCTGCGTGATGTCCGGCCCCGGATCGGCGTCCCTTCGCGACGCAAAACAAGGATCGGCAACGCGCATCATCGACAAGGCCCCGCGGGGTTCCCTGGCAAGTACACTTCGTGCACATCGCCCCGAGACCGACGCGAATACGCGCACGGTTTTCAAGGCAAGCCTATAATTCTACTATTTTTCAGCCAGGATACTCAAGCAGATACATGGGCATTGTTACCGACCCCGCCGATCTCGACAAAATGCGCGCCGCCTGCCGCGACGCGGCCCGGATCCTCGACTACCTCGCGCCCCACGTCAAACCCGGCGTCACGACGGGCCACCTCGACAAACTCGCGCTCGAGTACCTGACCGACGAGCTCAAGGTGAAGTCGGCCACGGTCGGCTACGCCCCGCCCGGCTATCCACCCTTCCCCGGCGCCATCTGTACCTCGGTGAATCACCAGGTGTGCCACGGCATCCCGGGCGACAAGGTCCTGAAAAACGGGGACGCGGTCAATATCGACGTGACCATCATCAAGGACGGCTGGTTCGGCGACACGAGCCGCATGTATCACGCCGGCGAGCCTTCGATCCTGTCGCGCCGCCTGACCGACATCACCTTCGACTGTATGTGGAAGGGCATCTCGGCGGTGCGCAACGGCGCCACGCTGGGCGACATCGGCCACGCGATCCAGAAGTACGCGGAGGCGCAGGGCTTTTCGGTGGTGCGCGAGTTCTGCGGCCACGGCATCGGCCAGCGTTTCCACGAGGATCCGCAGGTGCTCCATTATGGCAAACCCGGCACCGGCCCCACGCTGGTCACCGGCATGCTGTTCACGGTGGAGCCGATGATCAACGCCGGCCGCCGCGAGATCCGCCAGCTGGCCGACGGCTGGACGGTCGTGACGCGCGACCATAGCCTGTCGGCGCAGTGGGAGCATACGATCTGCGTGACGGACACCGGCTGCGAGATCCTGACGGTCTCGCCCGAGATGCCGGCCGCGCCGGACTTCGTGCCCGATACGGTCGTCATCCCCAAGGTCTGACCCCCTTCCCCCAGGCAAGCCTGCATGACCCAGACCGATCTCGCCCCTCTCAAAGAACGCATGCAGGCCGCCCGCCAGGGCGCGCTGGCGCAGTTTCGCGCGCACCATCGCCCCGACACGCTGCTGCACGAGCTGCGCCGCATCGTCGACCAGGCGCTGCGCGAGCTGATCAAGCTCGCGCCGCTGCCGGCCGGCGCCACGCTGGCCGCGGTCGGCGGCTACGGCCGCGGCGAGCTCTATCCGCACTCCGACGTCGACCTGCTCATCCTGCTGCCGCACGAGCCGGGTCCGGCCGACGAGCGCGCGATCGAGGCGCTGGTCGCGGCGCTCTGGGACCTCGGGCTCGAGCCCGGCCACAGCGTGCGCACCATCGAGGATTGCGAGCAGGAGGCCCAGGCCGACATCACGGTCGAGACCGCGCTGCTGGAATCGCGCTGGCTGGCGGGCAGCCGCAGCCTGATGAAGCGTTTCGAGACGGTGATGCAGGCCCGCCTGGACGCGGCCGCGTTCTTCCGCGCCAAGCGCGTCGAGATGCACCAGCGCCATGCCCGCTACCAGGACACGCCCTACGCACTCGAACCGAATTGCAAGGAATCGCCCGGCGGCCTGCGCGACCTGCAGGTGATCCTGTGGATGGCGCGCGCCGCGGGCTTCGGCCAGACCTGGCGCGAAGTGGCGCAGGCCGGCCTGCTGACCGCCTCCGAGGCACGCGACCTGCGCCGCGCCGAGCAGGCCTTCAAGCGGCTGCGCATCGAGCTGCACCTGCTCACCGGCCGGCGCGAAGACCGCGTGCTGTTCGACCTGCAGCCCGGCCTGGCCGAGGTCTACGGCATCGCGTCCACCGCCACGCGCCGCGCCAGCGAGCTGCTGATGCAGCGCTATTACTGGGCCGCCCGCCTGGTGACCCAGCTCAACGCGATCCTGGTGCAGAACATCGAGGAGCGGCTGTTCCCGCGCCCCGAGAGCGACGCGCGCCAGCTCGACGAGGACTTCCGCGAGCTGCACGGTCGCCTGGACATCATTCGCGAGGACTGCTTCGAGCGCAATCCGACGCTGCTGCTGCGCGCCTTCCTCGCCATGCAGCAGCACCCCGCGCTCACCGGCATGTCGGCGCGCACGCTGCGGGCCATCTGGCACTCGCGCCACCGGATCGACGCGCAGTTCCGCCGCAATCCCGTGAACCGCAAGCTGTTCCTGCAGATCCTGCAGCAGCCGCGCGGCATCGTGCACGAGATCCGGCGCATGACCATGCTCAACGTGCTGCCGCGCTACCTGCCGGTGTTCCGCCGCATCGTGGGCCAGATGCAGCACGATCTGTTCCACGTCTACACGGTCGACCAGCACACGCTGGCCGTGATCCGCAACCTGCGCCGCTTCACCATGCCGGAGCACGCCCAGGAATACCCGCTGGCCAGCCAGCTGATGACCGATCTCGACCGCCACTGGCTGCTCTACGTGGCGGCGCTGTTCCATGACATCGCCAAGGGCCGCGGCGGCGACCACTCCGAGCTGGGCGCGCGCGAGGTGCGCCGCTTCGCCCACGACCACGGCCTGGATGCCGCCGACGCCGAGCTGGTGGAATTCCTGGTGCGCCAGCATCTGCTGATGTCGAACTTCGCCCAGAAGCGCGACATCTCCGATCCCGAGGTGGTCAACGAGTTCGCGCGCAAGGTGGGCGACGAGCGCCACCTGACCGCGCTCTACCTGCTCACGGTGGCCGACATCCGCGGCACCAGCCCGAAGGTCTGGAACGCCTGGAAGGGCAAGCTGCTCGAGGATCTCTACCGGCTCACGCTGGCCGCGCTCGGCGGCACGCAGGATGCCAACACGGTGCTGACCGAGCGCAAGGAAGAGGCCGCGCGCCTGACCCGCCTCGCGGGCCTGCGCGACGACGCGCGCGAGGCCTTCTGGAAGCAGCTCGACGTGGCGTATTTTCTGCGCCACGACGCCTCCGAGATCGCCTGGCACACGCGCCATCTGTATTACCAGGTCACGCCCGACGAGGCCGTGGTGCGGGTGCGCCCCACCGAACAGGGCGGCGGGCTGCAGGTGATGATCTACACGCGCGACGCGCCCGATCTCTTCATGACCACCTGCGGCTACTTCGACTACAAGGCCATGTCGATCCAGGACGCGCGCATCCATACCACCCGCCATGGCTGGGCGCTGGACAGCTTCATCGTGCTGCCCAGCGACAGCAGCGACCTGCGCGCCCAGGCCACCCTGGTGGAGCACGAGCTGAGCCAGCGCCTGCGCGCCGCGCGCGACGGCGAACGCCTGCCGGCGCGCTCGAGCCAGCACCGCAACCGCCAGTCGCGTCTGTCGCGCGTGTTCCCGGTCATGCCGCAGGCCGAGCTGCATCCCGACGAACGCAGCCAGTCGTGGCGCCTGTCGGTGACGGCGACCGACCGCCCCGGCCTGCTCTATGCGCTGGCGCGCGTGTTCGCCGACAACGGCGTGGATCTCATCATGGCGAAGGTCATGACGCTGGGCGACCGCGTGGAAGATGTGTTCATCATCGCCGGCTCGGCACTCGAGCGGCCGCGCTCGCAGATGCAGTTCGAGCGCGGCGTACTCGACGCGCTGTCGGGCGACGAGCCGCAGCAGAAGGTCGCCTGACGCGGGCGCCGTGCGGCGTGGCGCTTGGGCGCCGCGCCGCCGCCGCATACAATCGCTTTTTTCCCACGCCACCGCCATCATGCCGCTCAACGATTATCTGATGATCTTTGGCCGCAGTTTCTTCTTTGCGCTGGCGACGCTGCTGCCCTTCCTGAACCCGCCCGCGGTGGCGCCGATCTTCTGGAGCCTCACCGAGGGCGCCTCGGCCGCCACCCGCACCGCGCTGGCCAAGCGGGTCTCGCTCAACGTGGCGCTGATGCTGATCATCGCCATGGTGGCCGGCAACGTGGTCCTCACCTTTTTCGGCATCTCGCTGGCCATCGTGCGCGTGGGCGGCGGCATCCTGGTGATGTACAACGCCTGGATGCTGGTGAACTCGCCCGACGCGGGCACCAGCCACGCCGCGCGCATGGCCGAGTCGTTCACGCCCGAGATGGCGCGGGCGCGCGCCTTCTATCCGCTGACCTTCCCGATCAGCTGCGGGCCGGGCTCGATCGCCGCGGCGATCACGGTGGGCGCGTCGCTGCGCGACCAGACCGACCACGTGGTGAGCGTGATGCGCATCGCCGGCTCGCTGCCGGGCGTGGCGCTGGTGGCGCTGATCCTCTACGTGTGCCTGCGCTTCGCGGTGCAGCTGCTGCACCGCCTGGGCGAGAACGGCACCGCGGTGTTCATGCGGCTGTCGGCCTTCATCATGCTGTGCCTGGGCGTGCAGATCTTCTGGGACGGCGCGCGCGAACTGATCCTCGGGCTTTTCTCGCAGGCGATGCAACTTATGCCGGCGCCCCCGGCCTAACCGCCCTGCCCCGACCTTTCCTCAACCCCTAGCCTCGCGTCCGGACCCCTATGTATCCCCAACGCAAACGTCTGCTTCTCCTGATCGCGCTGCTGTGCTTCGGCGCGCTCGGCGTGGCCCTGGTCTCGCAACACCTGTTCGACATGCCGCCCTGCGCCTGGTGCGTGCTGCAACGCCTGATCTACCTGGCGATCGGCCTGATCGCGCTCGTCGCCGCGTTTGCCGGCCCGCTGGCCTCGCGCATCGGCGCGGGCCTGGGCGCGCTGCTGGCGCTGGCCGGCGTGGCGGCCGCCTGGTACCAATACACCGTGGCGGCCAAGATGCTGTCGTGCGACCAGACCTTCGCCGACCGCTTCATGACCGGCACCGGCCTGGACGGCGCCCTGCCCTCGGTGTTCGGCATCTTCGCGACCTGCATGGACGCGTCGGTGACCGTGCTCGGCCTGGAATACGCGCTCTGGAGCCTGGGACTGTTCGTGGTGCTGTTCTTCGTCGCCCTGCCGGCCGCCTTCGCCGGACGCGGCCGGGCCTGAACGTCCAGCACCAGACAAAAAAAAGCGGCGCCGTGATGGCGCCGCTTTTTTCATGGGTGCGATCTGCCGACGCTCAGGCGTCGTTGGTCGCGTAGCCCATGTTGAACTGCAGGCCGCCGGCGGCTTCGTCGTCGCCGGTGCTGGCGCGCGACTGGCCCAGGCGCTCCAGGTATTCCGGCGTGATGTCGCCCGTGATGTACTCGCCGTCGAAACACGAGGCTTCGAAGCGGGTGATCGACGGGTTGATGTCGCGCACGGCCTGCTGCATGTCGGCGAGATCCTGGTAGACCAGCGAATCGGCACCGATGGCGCGGGCGATCTCTTCGTCGCTGCGGCCGGTGGCGATCAGTTCCTTCTGCGTCGGCATGTCGATGCCGTAGACGTTGGGGAAACGGACCGGAGGCGCGGCGGAGGCGAAGTACACCTTGTTGGCGCCGGCGGCGCGCGCCATGTCGACGATCTCGCGGCTGGTGGTGCCGCGCACGATCGAGTCGTCGACCAGCAGCACGTTCTTGCCCTTGAACTCCTGGCCGATCGCGTTGAGCTTCTGGCGCACGGACTTACGGCGCACGGCCTGGCCCGGCATGATGAAGGTGCGGCCGACGTAGCGGTTCTTGATGAGCCCTTCGCGATAGTCGAGGTTCAGGCGCGATGCGAGCTGCATGGCGGCCGGACGCGACGAATCGGGGATGGGCATGACCACGTCGATGTCGCCGATGCGCATGTTGCGCGCGACCTTGTCGGCCAGGTATTCACCCATGCGCAGGCGCGCGTCGTACACCGACACGCCGTCGATCAGCGAGTCGGGGCGGGCGAAGTAGACGTATTCGAAGATGCAGGGCACGAGGCGCGCATTCTCGGCGCACTGGCGGCTGACCAGGCGGCCGTCGAGGTCGATGAAGACCGCTTCGCCGGGCAGCACGTCGCGCACGAAAACGAAGCCGCTGCCTTCCAGGGCCACCGATTCCGAGGCCACCATCCACTCGACGCCCTCGTCGGTCTCCTGGCGGCCGATGCACAGCGGACGGATGCCGTGCGGGTCGCGGAAGGCCAGCATGCCGTAGCCCGAGATCTGGGCCACGACCGCGTAGGCACCCTTGACGCGGTTGTGGACCTGGGTGACGGCGCGGAAGATCGCGTCGTCGTCGAGCGAGACACCGTTGGCCGCCGACTGCAGCTCGTGCGCGAGCACGTTGAGCAGCACTTCGGAGTCGGAGTTGGTGTTGATGTGACGGCGGTCGACGCGGTAGAGCGCCTCGCGCAGTTCGCGCCAGTTGGTGAGGTTGCCGTTATGGGCGAACACGATGCCGAAGGGGGCATTCACGTAGAACGGCTGCGCTTCTTCCTCGCTCGAGCTCGACCCGGCGGTGGGATAGCGGACCTGGCCGACACCGCTGGTGCCGGGCAGCGAACGCATGTTGCGCGTGCGGAACACGTCACGTACCAGGCCGTGGGCCTTGTACATGTTGAAGTGATTGCCGTGGGAGGTGGCGATGCCAGCAGCGTCCTGGCCCCGGTGCTGCAACAACAGCAGGCTGTCATACAGCAGCTGGTTAACCGGCCCGCGCCCGATAACCCCGACGATTCCACACATGGTGAGTTCCTGTAGATGTAAAACGAGTGAAGCAGTAGTGAATCAGTATGGCACCCAGGTCTCGAGGGACTCAGGCAACATGGACTTGACCTTCAAGACGGCCTGCGTGGCCGAATGCGAAAACATGGCGTCTTTCCACCAGGGCTCCTGCGGCAACGGCGTATACCCCGCCATGCCCACGAGCACCACGATGATCAACAGGCCCCGCGCCAGGCCGAACACGGCACCCAGGCCATGGTCGGCCGGCGACAGGCCGGTCGTGCGGATCAGCGCGCCCAGCGTCATGTTGACCAGGCCCACCGCCAGCAGCACGATGATGAACACGGCGGCGTACGACACGCCCATGCGCAGCACCGTGGTCTCTATATAGGGTTCGAGCCAGCCATAAACAGTGGGGCCCCACCAGATTGCCGCCACGAAGGCGAGCACGTAGGCAATCAGCGACAGCAATTCCTTGAGCAGCCCGCGCACCAGGCCCAGCAGGCCCGATACCGCGAGTATCGCCAGGACGACGAAATCGAACCCGGTCACTGTGCGGCAATGAAACCGTTGTCATAGCCCAGCGTGCGCAAGCGCGCCTGGGCTGCCTGCGCCGCCTCGCGCGACGGGAACGGCCCGACGCGCAGACGGTACTGCTGTTTGCCATTGATGCTGGCCTGTTCGACGAAAGCGTTGGTGACGCCGGCCTGGTGCAACTTGCCGCGGCGGGCGTTGGCATCGGCCTGCGTGGTGTAAGAGGCCACCTGGAGCACGAAGTTCCCGCTGGCGGCCGGCTTGGGCGTGGGCGAGGTCTGCGCCGGGGCGTTGCGGCCCTCGAGCAGCGCCAGGGCGCGCGCGCCGTCGTCGCTGCGCTGCGTTTCCGGCTTCTCGGCGGGCTTGGGCGGCGTGACGGGCGGCTTGGCTTCGGGCCTGGGCGGCGTCGTGGTGGTCGGAGGCGGTGTTTGTGCGGTCTGCGCGGGCGGTTGCTGCGCGGGCGGCGTCTGGGCCGGCGGCGTCTGGGTGGCCGGCGGCGTGCCGGCAGGCGGCTGGGCCGCGGGCGCGCCGCTCAGGTCGGGCGGCACGGCGGGGTCGCCATTCTGCGCGACCGGGCCGGACGGGCCGGGCTGTGCCTGGGGATCGGAGACCGGCGGCTGGTACGGCGTGCCGCGCTCGGGAATGCGGATGGGAATGTCGTCGGAGACCGGGACCGGCTCCGAGTCGAGGATCATGGGCAGCACGATGACCGCGGCCAGGACCAGGGCAATGGCGCCCGCCAGACGACGGCGCGCCCGGGCGCGCAGTTCGGCCGCCTGGGCCTCACTCGACACCATCGGACGGGACCGGGTGGAGGACGCCTCGGAGGCAGAATCTTTGCGACTGAACAAACCCATGGAACTCAATCCCCAGCGGATGAAACGCGCCAGGCTGCGGGCGGCAGACCGGCTTGCGTTCCGGTTGCGCTTCGCCCCCCAGCCTGGCTGGCGCGGGTCATGCCTTGCGGCCCAGCGCCTGCAGCACTGCGGCTACGGTCAGAAACGATCCGAATACGACGATTCTATCATTCTCCCCTGCCTTTTCGCGGGCGGCGGCAAAGGCGGCGGCCGGGTCGGCATAGGCCGCCACGGTGGGGCCTTCGGCGCCTTCCGCCACCTTGGGCAACAGCGCCTGCACATCGTGGGCCAGGGCCTCGCCGGTGGTGCCGCGCGGGCCGGACAGGCCGGCGCAATACCAGTGGTCGACGCGGCTGCCGAACTTGGCCACCACGCCGGCGAGGTCCTTGTCGGAGAGCATGCCGAACACGGCGTGCGTGTAGGGGTGGAAGCCCATATTGTCGAGGTTCTGCGCCAGCACCGCCGCGGCGTGCGGGTTGTGCGCGACGTCGAGGATCACGGCCGGCTGGCCGGGCAGGATCTGGAAGCGGCCGGGCAGCGAGGCCTGCAGCAGCCCCAGGCGCACCGCCTGTTGCGGCACCGGCAGGCGGTCGCGCACCGATTCGAGCGCGGCCAGCGCGGCCGAGGCGTTGAGCAGCTGGTTGGCGCCGCGCAGCGCCGGATAGGCGAGCGAGGCGCGGCGCACTTCGCGGCCGCCGTAGGCCCACTGCTGGCGGTCGCCGGAGTAGTTGAAGTCGCGTCCGAACAGCCAGGCGTCGGCGCCGATCTCGGCGATGTGGTCGAGCAGGCTTTGCGGCGGCACCGGGTCGCTGCAGATGGCGGGGCGGCCGGCGCGATAGATGTGGGCCTTCTCGAAGCCGATCTTCTCGCGCGTGTCGCCGAGCCAGTCGGTGTGGTCGATGTCGACGCTGGTCACGATGGCACAGTCGGCGTCGACGATGTTGACCGCGTCCAGGCGCCCGCCCAGGCCGACCTCGAGCACGATCGCGTCCAGGCGCGTCTGTGCGAACAGGCGCAGGATGGCGAGCGTGGTGAATTCGAAATAGGTGAGGCTGATCTCGCCGCGCGCCGCCTCGACCGCGGCGAACTGCGCGACCAGCGCGGCATCGGAGGCGATCTCGCCGTTGACCCGGGCCCGCTCGTTGAAGTCGATCAGGTGCGGCGAGGTGTAGAGCCCGACCTTGTAGCCGGCCGCCAGCAGGATGGCCGCGAGCATGGCGCAGGTCGAGCCCTTGCCGTTGGTGCCGCCCACGACGAACTTGACCGCGTCCAGCCGCAGGTCGAGACGCTCGGCCACCGCCTTGACGCGATCGAGCCCGAGGTCGATGGCCTTGGCATGGATGGATTCGAGGTACTGCAGCCAATCGGGCAGGCCGGAACTGGCATCGGGTCGGACGACGGACATGATGGCGCAATAAATAAGTAACCCATGGATTTTAGCAGCCACCTCTCGGTGTTTACCCCGATCGCCCCCTGGCGGGAGGGGGATATTCGGGGGATTCCGGCTTGCGTCGATTTTTCTCGTATGTGAATATCTTTTCACACACAAAAAAATCATCACGGAGACATCCATGCGCAGCAAACCCCAATGGCTGGTGCGGCCCGCCGAGGTCGAGGGCTACCACCCGGCCAACCACACCGGCACCCTCAATCGCCGCCTGATCAGCCCCGAGACCGTCGGCTCCAGGCATGTCGAGGTGCTGCTGGGCGAGATCGAACGCGGCCAGGGCGCCCTGCCGCACGCGCATCCCGGCATCGAGCAGGTCTGTTACCTGCTCGAAGGCACGGCGCGCGCGCAGGTGGGCGACGAAGTGGCCGACATGCAGGCCGGCGACTGCTGTTACTTCCCCGCGGACATCCCGCACGTGTTCACGGTGACGAGCGAGACGCCGGCGCGCCTGCTGGTGATCTACACGCCGCCCTACGAAGAGTCGCCGGATCGCGTGATCCGCTGAGTCCTGCACGGCCGGGCGGCGCGCCGCCCGCATACCTATACCTATATAGATAGACATCCACCAGGAGACAAACCATGAACCTGCAGCGCCACGCACGCGCCGCGGCGGCGGCATTGACCGCCCTCGCCGCCGCCTGGACCATCCCGGCCGCCCAGGCCGCCGGCTATCCCGAGAAACCGATTTCGCTGATCGTGCCCTTCCCGGCCGGCTCCGGCACCGACGCGGTCGGCCGCATCTTCGCCAACGAGCTGTCGCAGCGGCTCGGCCAGCAGATCGTGGTCGAGAACAAACCGGGCGCCAACGCCACGATCGCCGCCAACTACGTGGCGCGCGCCAAGCCCGACGGCTACACGCTGTTCGTCACCACCAACACCTCGCATTCGGCGGCGCCGTTCCTGATGAAGAACGTGCCCTACGACCCGGTGAAGGATTTCACGCCGATCGCGCGCGGCGGCAACCTGCCGTTCATCCTGGTGGTGAATCCCAAGCTGCCCTACAAGACCGTGACCGAGCTGATCGCGGCGGCCAAGGCCAAGCCCGGCAAGATCACCTACGCCAGCGGCAACAGCACCGGCATCGTGGCCGGCGCCACGCTGGCGCGCCGCGCCGGCGTCGACATCCTGCACGTGCCGTACAAGGGCACCCCGCAGGCGGTCACGGACGTGATCGGCGGCCAGGTGGACTTCATGTTCACCGACCTCGCCTCCGGCCTGCCCTTCGTGCAATCGGGGCAGTTGCGCGCCCTCGCCGTGTCGACCGCCAACCGCAGCGCGATCGTGCCCGACCTGCCCTCCATGAAGGAGGCCGGCGTGGCCGACTTCGACCTCAACTCGTGGAACGGCTTCTTCGGTCCGGCCGGCCTGCCGCCGGAGGTCGTGACCCGCGTGAACACCGCCATCAACCAGATCGTCACCGATCCGGCCATCAAGAAGAAGCTTGCCGACCTCGGCTTCGACGCCTTCAGCGGCACGCCGCAGGACTTCGGCACATTCGTCGCCGGCGAACGCGACCTCTGGGGCAAGCTCATCCGCGACGCCGACATCCAGCCACAATGACCACACCCACTGCTGCTTCCCGCGCAAGCGCCGGCCCGCTGGCCGGCGTGCGCATCCTCGATCTCAGCTCCGTCGTGATGGGGCCCTACGCCACCCAGGTGCTGGGCGACCTGGGCGCCGACATCATCAAGGTGGAGTCGCCCGCCGGCGACAACATGCGCGCCGTCGGGCCCATGCGCAATCCGGGCATGGGCCATCTGTATCTGCACCTGAACCGCAACAAGCGCTCCATCGTGCTCGACCTCAAGTCCGAGGCCGGGCGCGAGGCCTGCCTCAAGCTGGCCGAAAGCTGCGACGCCCTGCTCTACAACATCCGCCCCCAGGCCATGGCCCGGCTCGGTCTGTCGTATGACGCGGTGGCGGCGCACAATCCGCGCATCGTCCACATCGGCGCCTACGGCTTTGCCGAGGCCGGCCCCTATGCCGGCCGCCCCGCCTACGACGACCTGATCCAGGGGCAGACCGCGATCGCCGACCTGAGCGCGCGCCAGAGCGGCGACGTGCCGCGCTACGCGCCGCTGACGCTCGCCGACCGCAGCGTCGGCCTGCAGGTGGCGGTGGCGCTGCTGGCGGCCGTGGTGCATGCGCGCGCCAGCGGCCACGGCCAGGCCGTCGAGGTGCCGATGTTCGAGGGCATGGCGCACATGGTGCTGGGCGACCATCTGGGCGGCCACACCTTCGAGCCGCCGCTCGGCCCCACCGGCTACGCCCGCCTGCTGGCGCCGCACCGCCGCCCCTACGCGACGGCCGACGGCTATGTCTGCCTGCTGATCTACAACGACAAGCACTGGCGCAACTTCTTCGACCTGATCGGCCAGCCCGAGCTCAACGACGACCCGCGCTTTTGCAATCACGGCGCCCGCGCGCAGCACATCGACGCGGTCTACGCCTTCGTGGCCGAGGTCATGCGCACGCGCGACAGCGCGACCTGGCTGGCGCTGCTGGGCGAGGCCGACATCCCGGCCTCGCGGCTGTACTCGGTCGACGACCTGATCGACGACCCGCAGCTGCGCGCCACCGGACTGGTGCGCGAGGTCGAGCATCCGAGCGAGGGCCGGCTGCGCACCACCGGTCCGCTGGGCCGCTACAGCGCCACCCCCACCGACCTGCGCCGCCCCGCGCCGCGCCTGGGCGAACACACCGAGGAGGTGCTGCGCGAAGCCGGCCTCTCGGACGCCGAGATCGCCGTGATCGCGCGGCTGCGCACCGATTCCCCCACTTGAGGACACGACCCATGGATTTTGAGTTCAGCCCGGACCAGCTGGCCCTGCGCGATGCGGTGAGCCGGGTCTGCGCGCAGTTCCCCGACGACTACTGGCTGGAACGCGACCGCGACGGCGGCTTTCCGCACGACTTCCACGCGGCCCTGGCGCGCGACGGCTGGCTCGGCATCGCCATGCCGCAGGAGCACGGCGGCGCCGGCCTGGGCATGACCGAGGCCGCCCTCATGATGCAGACCATCGCGGCCTCGGGCGCGGGCTTTGCCGGCGCCTCCGCGGTGCACATGAACATCTTCGGCCTGAACCCGGTGGTGGTGTTCGGCAACGACGCGCAGCGCGCGCGCTGGCTCGAGCCGCTCATCGCCGGCCGCGAGAAGGCCTGTTTCGCGGTGACCGAGCCCGACGCCGGGCTCGACACCACCCACCTGAAGACCCGCGCCGAGCGCCAGGGCGACCACTACGTGGCGCATGGGCGCAAGATCTGGATCTCGACCGCGCAGGTGGCGCACAAGATGCTGCTGCTGGCGCGCACCACGCCCCTCTCCGACGTGGCCAAGCCCACCCAGGGCCTGTCGCTCTTCTATACCGACCTCGACCGCGAACGGGTCGAGGTGCGCGAGATCGAGAAGATGGGCCGCAAGGCGGTGGATTCGAACATGCTGTTCATCGACGGCCTGCGGATCCCGGAGGCCGACCGCGTGGGCGAGGAAGGCCGCGGCTTCGAATACATCCTGCACGGCCTGAATCCGGAGCGCATCCTGATCGCGGCCGAGGCCGTGGGGATCGGCCAGGCGGCGCTGGCGCGCGCGGTGCAGTATGCCGGCGAGCGGGTGGTGTTCGGCCGCCCGATCGGCCAGAACCAGGGCATCCAGCACCCGCTGGCGCAGGCCTGGATGCAGCTCGAGGCGGCCAACCTGATGGTGTTCAAGGCCGCCAGCCTCTACGACGCCGGCCTGCCCTGCGGGCCCTATGCCAACACCGCCAAGTACCTGGCGGCCGAGGCCGGCCACAACGCCTGCCAGACGGCCGTGCTGACGCTGGGCGGCATGGGCTACGCCAAGGAATACCACGTGGAACGGCTGCTGCGCGAGAGCTACATCCCGCGCATCGCGCCGGTCAGCCCGCAGCTCATCATGTGCTTCATCGCCGAGAAGGTGCTGGGTCTGCCGCGCTCGTACTGAGCCCGCCGAGGCGGGGTCGCGTCAGTGATCCTGCTCCAGCGCGGTGCAGGCCGCGCGCAGGATGCTGGCGTAGGCCTGCTGGTTGGGCTCGATGCGATAGATCGGCCCGCCCACGGAGATCGCGTAGGTTTCGCCCGACAGCGCGAGCGGCCAGGCGATCGCCCCCACGTCGGCGATCGATTCGCCCATGTTCGAGTACCACCCCCGTTCGCGCGACTGCGCGAGGTCGGCCAGCACCTGCTCGGGCGTGGTCAGGGTGCGCGCGTTGTAGCGCGTGAGCGGCGTGCCCGCGAGCAGCGCCTGGCACTCGCCCGCCGGCAGCTGCGAGATCAGCGCCTTGCCCAGCGAATTGGCGTGGATCGACTTGAACTCGCCGGCCACGGGCGCATAGCGGATCGTATGGGGCGAGTCCAGCACGTCGAGGTAGACCACCCGGTGGTCGGCATCCAGCTTGGCGAACACCACGGTCTCGCGGGTGGCCTCGCGCAGCTCGACCAGGCTGGGATAGACCCGGTCCAGGACCGGGTCGGCGCGCGCGATGCGCTGGGCCATGGCCAGCAGCCGGCCGGTCGGGTAGTAGCCCTGGCGGCGGCCGGTCTCGTAGAGGTAGCCCTGCGCGGCCAGGGTACGGATGAGCGCCAGGCAGCTGGAGACCGGCACGTCGAGCAGGCGCGCCAGTTCCGTCAATGACAACGCCCGCTTCTCGCGGGCGTAGGTCTCGATGATCTCGATGACGCGTAAGGCGGTTTTGACACTCATCGGCGGTGGGGGCCAGGGGTCGAATCAGGGAATAAAAGCCCTTTCCGGCCCTAAAGTTCCGTTTAAGGTTGCCGTTATGGTAGCTGAGAAACACCTCCAAAAACCGTTGCGTCCCCAAAGACGCCGATACCGCCCAGCCGGGAGTGATCATGGCCGTGAGTCCTATCAGTACCGCTTCGCACATCCTGCCCGCCGTCGCGCCGGCGCCACAACCCGTCGATCCGGCGGTGGCCAGCAACGCCGTCGCGCCCACCGGCCGCGGCCAGCACACCGGCAACGATTCGCAGCCCGGCAGCCAGCCCGGCGCCAACCAGTCGATGGAAAAGGCGCTCGACGACATCAACAACCAGCTGCGCGCCTGGTCGACCGAACTGCAGTTCGAGATCGACCCCGACGTCCATGCGGTCGTCGTGTCCGTGCTGGATTCGGAGTCGGGCGAAGTGCTGCGCACGATCCCCTCGGAAACGGTGCTTCGGATCGCCAAAATGATCGTGAAGATGCAGGGAAATGCCGTCCAGACGACGGCCTGAATTCGAAAGACCGGCCAGTCGGAAAGCGACTGGCGCCATAAACCTCGAAGTAGCCCGACCTTATGCCCTTGCCCGGCAAATAGGCCGCATCAATTTTTGACAGAATCGCATTGCTAGGAAGGAGTACTACATGGCCACCATCACGTCCCTCGGCTCCTCGGGTTTCCCTTTGCAAGAAACCCTGGACAAGCTGCAGAAAGCTGAAGAGCAGCGACTGACGCTGATCTCGAACCAGCAATCCAGCTTCGAGACCAAGATTTCGGCCTACAGCAAGCTGCAGAGCGCGATCGAAGCGGTCCAGAAGGCCGCGGCCGCGCTCGGTACCAGCGCACTGAGCGCCGTCAAATCGACCGTGAGCGACGACAAGTCGGTCACGGTGAAGACGGCCGCCGGTGCAGTCCCCGGTTCCTACAACATCAAGGTGGAAAGTCTCGCCACCGCCCAGACCCTGCAATCGGGTTCGTTCACCGACCGCATGGCGCAGAACGGCGCCGGCGGCACGCTGGAAGTCAAGCTGGGCGACGGCACGACCAAGAAGATCGAGCTCGGCTCGGACACGTCCCTGAACGGCATCGTCAAGACGATCAACACGTCGGACGACCTGGGCCTGAGCGCGACCGTCATCAACGATGGCAACGGCAACAACTTCCTGATGATCACCAGCAAGACCGAAGGCACCGACGCCTCTGTCGCGCAGCTGGAGATCACCGGCAACACGACGCTCGCCGGCAAGCTGAACTTCGACGTGAACGACCTGGCCAACTCGAAGCTGACGGTGCAGACCGAAGCCAAGAACGCCAAGCTCGAAGTCAACGGCGTGGCCGTGACCAGCCAGACCAACACGGTGGATTCCGTGGTCGACAACGTCACCTTCGTGCTGAACAAGGTGCCGGAAGCCGACGTGAAGGTGACCATCTCGGCCGATACGGCCGCCGCCTCGACCGCCGTGCAGAACTTCGTCAAGGCGTACAACTCGCTGCAGACGACGATCTCCGACCTGACCAAGTTCGACGTCACCGCCGAGACCCAGAGCGCCCTGACCGGCGACGGCACCACCCGCTCGATCCAGAACAGCATCGCCGGCGCCCTGCGCGTGGCGACCTCCGAAGGCGACCTGCGCACCCTGAGCGCGCTCGGCATCACCACCGACGTCAAGACCGGCCAGATCACGCTGGACCAGGAAAAGCTGGACAAGGCGCTGGCGGAGAACCCCGCCGACGTGCGCCGGATCCTGAGCGGCACCGATGGCCTGACCGAAAAGATGGCCAGCGTCACCGACACCATCCTGGGCAGCAAGGGTTCGATCAAGAATCGCACCGAGGGCCTGCAGGAAACCATCGCCACGCTGAAGAAGCAATACGATTCGACCAAGGCATCGATCACGGCCACCATGGACGCCTACCGCGCCCAGTTCGTGAAGCTCGACGCCATGGTCGTCCAGATGAATGGCACCAGCTCCTACCTGCAACAGCAGTTCGCCAACCTGTCGAAATCGACGTCTTAATCTCTGATGACCTACGCCGCACGCCGCCCCACCGGATACTCATCCGTACGTTCCTACAGCGATATCGGCCTGGAGACCCAGGTCATGAGCGCGCCGCCCGAGCGCCTCATCACGTTGCTGTACGACGGGGCGCGCGCGGCCATCGGTCAGGCTCGCATCTATATGGAAGCGGGCCGGACGGCTGAGCGTGGCCAGGCCATATCCAAGGCCGTGCGCATCGTTGACGAAGGGCTGAAGCTGGGGCTCAACATGGAGGCCGGCGGCGAAATCGCCGCCAACCTCTCCCAGCTTTACGACTTCATCATCCGCACCCTGCTCAGAGCCAATTTGCATGCGGACGTCGAACAGCTAGACATCGCCGACCGCCTGCTTGCCGATCTCGCGCAGGCCTGGCAGACCGCCAACGACCAGCCTGCTGGCACCGCACCCGCTTGATGCGGGCGCCATACCCATCGCCACGCCGCGATACGCGCGAGATATTTATGACGGCCCTAACGCAGCACGCTCCGGTCATCGAGCTATACCAACATATCGCCCAAGTGACGGGCGATATGCTGGCGGCAGCTCAGGACGGAGATTGGACCCGGGTTCTCGGACTCGGCCATTTGTACATCGACCTCGTCGAGCGCCTGCGGCTGCTCGAACCGCGCCAGCCGCTCGACGAAGCCGGGCGCACGCTCAAGCACGACCTGCTGGTGCGCATCCTCGAGAACGACGCCGCGGTGCGCGATCTCGCGGTGCCGCAACTCTCGCGGCTCGGTGATATGCTCGGCCGCATGAAGCGACAACAATCCCTGCTTGCCACCTACGGTGGCAAGGCCACCGGCACATGAGCATCGGCCCGCCCGCCCTGGGCAACGTCCTGGTTCAACGGTTGGATGCCGTGCTCGGCACCACCATGGCGGCAAGCGCCAACCTGATTTCCGGCGCCCGGCCCGACGCCGTCACGCAGCCCGGCGAAGCCGCGCGCGCGGGCCAGCTCGGCCGCAACCCGCGCGGCCTCGACCAGGTCGTCGGCCGCAACGGCCAGCCGGCCGTGCTCGACGCCAAGACCGCGGCCGCCCTGGCGCTGGCCGCCCGCGGCACCGTCACCCGCAACGACACCACCTCGTCGGCGCCGACCACGCTGGGCTCGACCGCGCGCACCATCCTGGCGCTGCTGGCCACGTTCCCCGAGCAGGCGCCGCCGATCCAGGGCCGTGCGCCGCTCATCATGCCGCAGGGCCAGGCTGCCGCCGGCAATCCGGCCGCGGCCCAGCCGCAGGCCGCGCCCGCCCCGGCCCCGAACGCAAACCCCGCCGCGCAGGCGCCGGCCCCCAACGCGCCGACCGCCGAGGCCGCCGTGCTGCGCGGCACGCCGCTGCCCACCGGCGCAGGCCAGGCCGCTCACGCGCAGGGCGCCGCCCCGACCCACGCCGGCGCCGGCCAGTTGCCCGCGCAACTGGCGCAGACGCTGCGTGCGGTACTGGCCGACAGCGGCATCTTCTACGAATCGCACCTGACCGAAATGGTGTTCGGCAAGCGCACGCCCGAGCAGTTGCGCGCCGAACCCCAGGCCCGGCTGGCCCAGGCCCATGAAGTGGCCCAGAGCCCGGAAGGCCAGAAGGCGACCCAGGCCGCCCAGGCCGCGCGCACCGCCACGCCGCTGCCGCCGGGCGCGCCCGACCTGCCCGACACGACCACCTCGTTGCTGCCGCAACATTCTGGGCTCAACCCCGACAGCACCGCGCTGGTGCGCCAGCAGCTCGAGGCGCTGGCCAACCAGATGGTGTCGTGGCGCGGCGAGGCCTGGCCCGGCGCCGACATGGAATGGGAAGTGCAGCGCGATCCCTACGGCGAAGACCAGCCCGGCGATCCGGCCACGCACTGGAATACCCGCCTCACGCTCGAGCTGCCCCGCCTGGGCCAGGTCGAGGCGCGCCTGTCCCTGGCCGGCTCGCAACTGGTGCTCAACATCGTCGCGCCGCAAGGCGCCGTCGAGCTCAACCAGCAATCCGAACACCTGCGCAGCAAGCTCGGCGCCGCCGGGCTGACCCTGTCGAACCTCACGATCGACGCCATGCCGCCGCAGCTCATCATGCCGCCCGGCCTGTTCCCGCCGTTCTCGCCGCCCTTCTCGTTCTGAGCCACCCGCCATGATCCGCTACGCTGGCCCGCAGGCCGAGCCTCCCGCCCCTGGCCCGAACGAGGGCCGCAATTCCGCCGTCGCGCTCAGCTACGACGAAGGCGACGACGCGCCGCGCGTGGTCGCCAAGGGCTACGGCCAGCTGGCCGACACCATCGTGCGCAACGCGCGCGAACACGGCCTGTACGTGCACGAGTCGCCGGAGCTGGTGGGCCTGCTGATGCAGGTGAACCTCGACGCGCACATCCCGCCGCAGCTCTACACCGCGGTAGCCGAATTGCTGGCCTGGCTGTACCGGCTCGAGTCGCGCGAGGTGCCGACCCTGCCGGGCGCGGCGCCCGTGCCGACGCTGCCGGGTGCGGCGCCGACGCCGGCCGCCTGAGCCGGCCCCCGACACTTCCCCACCGCGTTTCCATGAACCAACCGCGCCCCGTGGTGTATTACACCGAGCTGCTGCGTCGTGCCGACGAGATCCGCACGGCGCTGGGCGAGCTCATGCATCCGGACACCGACGCCTACGCCCACGACGGGCAGGGCAACGAATGGCCGGTGCTGGTGCTGGGGACCGACTGGCAGACCAAGCTGTTGTTCTGGCGGCCGCGCGATCTGGCGCAGCTCGACCAGGCGCCGGGCGGCCGCGCCCTGCTGGGCGGCACGCAGGCCGTGGAAATGCACGCGGCGCGCTCGGACGGCTCGCGGGTGCAATTGCATCTGGGACGGCCGCAGGTCGTGCGCTTCAGCGACGACAGCCTGGCCATGGTGTCGGATTTTCCGGCCGAACTGCGGCTGGACACCCCTTACGCGGCGGCCGGCAACTGACACCGGCCCGGCCGCGCGCCTTGCACGCGCGGCCCCGCTCGCGACGTCAGATCGACATCGACGAAATTTCCTTGTAGGCCGCGACCAGGCGGTTGCGCACCTGGACCGTGGTCTGGAAGCCGAGGCTCGACTTCTGCAGGTCGATCATGACGTCGTTGAGCGACACGTTGGGCGCGCCCAGCTCGAAGGCCTTGGACTGCGCCGTCGCGGCCATCTGGGCCGACGACACGCGCTTGATCGAACGGGCGAGCTCGTCGGCGAAGCTGACGGCACGGGTCGCGTCCGCGGCGCCCGGGCTCAGGTCGGCGGCGGACACGCCACCGCTCTGGGCCGTGCGCACCACCGCGCGCATCTGGGAGAGCATGCTTTCAATGCCGGACAGGCCGGAAACAGCCATGATCGCAATCCTTTCTGGGAATCTGGGTAAGTCTGGACGCTAGCGTACCCCCGCCGCGGCGCGGCCATAAAGCCTATAAACCGGGGAAAAACCCGTCAGTTCCGCCGATGCCCGGCGCGCCCGACCGGGGCGCGATACATAGGGGACAAATAACACCGAAAAACCCTCGTTTTCATCGATTGGGATTGCAACGGCCGCCGCCATAATCCAGCGTCCCATAAGCCGAAGCACGTTGCATGTGTAACTTGCCCCTCTCGCCCATGTCGTCTGTTTACCTGCACCGCGTCAGCGGGGGCTGCCAATGAATCAGCAGGCTACCCTGAGCTCCTCGCTATTGGCGAAGTTCCCTGCGCTGGAAAAAGTCCGCGCGCTTCCCAAGCCCCTGTTGCTCGGCATCGCGGCCGCGCTCGTCGCCGTCATCGCGGCCGTGACGCTATGGAGCCGGGAACCCGATTACAAAGTGCTGTTCTCGAATCTCGATGATCGGGACGGTGGCGCCATCGTGACCGCGCTGGGGACGATGAACGTGCCCTACCGCTTCAGCGAAAACGGCTCCGCCCTGCTGGTGCCGGCCAACCGGGTGTACGACACCCGCATGCAGCTGGCCAGCCAGGGCCTGCCGCGCGGCGGCTCGGTCGGCTTCGAGCTGATGGACACCGCGCGCTTCGGCGCCAGCCAGTTCGCCGAACAGATCACCTACCAGCGCGGCCTCGAAGGCGAGCTGGCGCGCTCGATCGAAGCCATGAACACCGTGCAGCACGCCCGCGTGCACCTGGCCATGCCGCGCCAGTCGCTGTTCGTGCGCGATCGCCAGCCGCCCACCGCCTCGGTGCTGCTCAACGTCTACCCGGGCCGCAGCCTGAGCGACTCGCAAGTGTCGTCGATCGCCTGGCTGGTCGCCTCCAGCGTGCCCGAGCTGACCGCCGAGAACGTCTCGATCGTCGACCAGAACGGCCGCCTGCTGTCCAACCCGGCCGGCGAAGGCCGCGGCATGGACGCCGACCAGACCCGCTACATCCGCGACATGGAGCAGCGCACGGTCGAACGCATCCTGACCATCCTGAATCCGCTGGTCGGCCCGGGCAACGTGCATGCCCAGGCCAGCGCCGAGGTGGACTTCGCCCGCCGCGAGGAGACCTCGGAAAGCTATCGTCCGAACCAGGATCCGAACCAGGCGGCGGTGCGCAGCAAGCAGACCAGCGACTCGCACCAGGCCGGCGCGGCCGCCGCGATCGGCGTGCCCGGCGCGCTGTCGAACCAGCCGCCCGCCCCGACCCAGGCGCCCATCGTCAATCCGCAGGCGCCCAACCAGCCCAATCCGCAGAACGCCCAGCAACAGCAGCAACAGCAGCAGGGCCAGAACACCGGCACCGGCGGCGCCGCTGCCGGCCAGGGCGGCCCGGTCAATGACCGCCGCGACGCCACGATCAACTACGAAGTGGATCGCACCATCAGCCACGTCAAGCAGTCGGTGGGCCAGCTCAAGCGCCTGTCGGTGGCCGTGGTCGTGAACTACATGCCCAACAAGGACGGCGAGCCGCAGGCCCTGCCCGAGGAAGAGCTCACCAAGCTGACCAACCTGGTGCGCGAAGCCATGGGCTACAGCGAAGCGCGTGGCGACACGCTGAACGTGGTCAACAGCCAGTTCAACGACACGCCGCCCGCCCTGCCGATCTGGCGCGATCCGGAAATGATCGCCCTGTTCAAGACGATCCTGACCTGGCTGATCGGTGCCGTGGTGCTGCTGTGGCTGTACCGCCGTATCAAGCCGGCCGTCACCGACTACTTCTACCCGCAGATCGACCCCGAGACCGAGGCGGAGCAGCGTCTCGAAGCCGAGCGCGAGGCCCAGGCCGCCGCCCGCGCCAAGGAAGTCGACCGCTACGAAGACAACCTGCAACGCGCCCGCGACATGGCCAACAAGGATCCGCGTGCCGTTGCCATGGTCCTGCGTGCATGGATGACCAAAGATGAAAAATGAAGGCAAGCCGCTTGACGGCATGACCCGCAGCGCCGTGTTGCTGATGTCGCTGGGCGAGGACGCGGCCGCCGAGGTGTTCAAGTACCTCAGCGCCCGCGAGGTCCAGCAGGTGGGCGGCGCCATGGCCAGCCTCAAGCAGGTCACCCGCGGCGACGTCGCCGTGGTGCTGGAGGAGTTCCGCCAGGAGGCCGACCAGTTCATGGCCGTGACCCTCGGCTCGGACGACTACATCCGCACCGTGCTGACCAAGGCGCTGGGCAGCGACCGCGCCGCCGGCCTGATCGAAGACATCCTGGAAGCCGGCGAAGGCGGCAGCGGCATCGACGCGCTGAACTGGCTCGACGCCCATACCGTGGCCGAGCTGATCGGCGACGAGCATCCGCAGATCATCGCCACGATCCTGGTGCACCTGGAGCGCGACCGCGCCGCCGGCGTGCTGGCCATGCTGACCGACCGCCTGCGCAACGACGTGATGCTGCGCATCGCCACCTTCGGCGGCGTGCAGCCCGCCGCCCTCTCGGAGCTCACCGAAGTGCTCAACTCCGTGCTGGCCGGCCAGGGCGCCAAGCGCAGCAAGATGGGTGGTGTGCGTACGGCGGCCGAGATCCTGAACATGATGAACTCGACCCAGGAAGAATCGGTGGTCGAGAGCCTGCGCGAACGCGATGCGGACCTGGCGCAGAAGATCATCGACGAGATGTTCGTGTTCGACAACCTGATCGACGTCGAAGACCGCGGCATCCAGCTCATCCTCAAGGAAATCGACAACGACACGCTCATGGTCGCGCTCAAGGGTGCGCCGGAAGAGCTGCGCAGCAAGTTCCTGCGCAACATGTCGAGCCGAGCCGCCGAGATGCTGCGCGAGGACCTGGAGACCCAGGGCCCGATCCGCATGTCGAAGGTGGAAGGCGAGCAGAAGAAGATCCTGCAGATTGCCCGCCGCCTGGCCGAGAGCGGCCAGATCACGCTGGGCAATTCCGGAGACGATGCGTATGTCTGACACCCCCGTGCTCGATACGAAGCCCCTGCCCCGCAGCGCCGCCTGGCGCCGCTGGCAGATGCTGTCGTTCGACGCGCCGGTGGCCGAGCCCGAACCCGAACCGGTCGTCGTGGCCGACCCGGGTCCGGACCCGGAGGAACTGCGCCGCCAGTGGCGTGCCGAGGCGCGCGCCGAGGGCCTGGTGCAGGGCCGCAAGGAAGGTCACGCCCAGGGTTACGAGGCCGGCCACAAGAAGGGCCTGGAAGAAGGCCGTGCCGCCGGCCACGCCGAGGGCCATGCCGCCGGCCTGGCCGAGGCGCGCGCGCAGGGCGCCGACGAAGCGCAGCGCCTGCGCACGCTGGCCGACGCCAGCGCCGATTCGTTTGCCCAGATCGAGGCCCGCATGGGCCAGAGCCTGCTCACGCTGGCGCTGGACATCGCCGGCCAGATCCTGCGCACCACGCTGGCCGAGCAGCCCGAATCGATGCTGGCCGCGGTGCGCGAAGTGCTGCACCTGAATCCCACCAGCGGCGGCGTGATGCGCCTGTGGGTGCACCCCGACGACCTGGAACTGATCCGCCTGCACCTGGCCGACGAGCTGCGTGACGGCAACTGGCGCGTGCTGGCCGACGAATCGATCGCGCGCGGCGGCTGCCGCGCCGAAACGCCCTACGGCGACATCGACGCCACGCTGCAGACCCGCTGGCGCCGCGTCGCGGCCTCGATGGGCCGCAGCGCTTCCTGGGAGGAAGGCGTGTGAGCCAGGCCGCCCTCGCGCCCGACGCGCCCGTGCCCGTGATCGACCGCTGGGAAACCCAGCTGCAGATCGGGTCGATCCGCGCCGCCTCGACCGAGCCCTGGCTCGCCAGCGGCCGTATCACGCGCGCCACCGGCCTGGTGCTGCACGCGACCGGCCTGCGCCTGCCCGTGGGCGCCGCCTGCCGCATTGAGATCGCGCGCGGCCACGACCACTGGGCCGACGCCGAGGTCGTGGGCTTCGACGGACATACGCTTTATCTGATGCCGCAGGCCGACATTTCCGGCCTGCCGCCCGGCGCCCGCGTGGTGCCCGCCGAACCCGTGGTGCAGCGGGCCGTGCCCCTGCCCCGCAAGGCCGAACTCAACGGCAACGCCAAGCCCCAGCTCGGCCGCCACCTGCCGGTCGGCAACGCCATGCTCGGCCGCGTGGTCGACGGCGCCGGCCGTCCGCTCGACGGCCTGGGCCCGCTGACCTCGACCGAGGCCGCCCCGCTGTCCGCCCAGCCCATCAACCCGCTCTCGCGCGCGCCGATCGACTCGGTGCTCGACGTGGGCGTGCGCGCCATCAACGGCATGCTCACCGTGGGCCGCGGCCAGCGCATGGGCCTGTTCGCCGGCTCGGGCGTGGGCAAGTCGGTGCTGCTGGGCATGATGGCGCGCTACACGCGCGCCGACGTGATCGTGGTCGGCCTGATCGGCGAACGCGGCCGCGAAGTGAAGGAATTCATCGAGCACAACCTCGGCCCCGAGGGCATGGCGCGCTCGGTCGTGGTGGCCGCCCCGGCCGACGTGTCGGCGCTGCTGCGCCTGCAGGGCGCCGCCTACGCCACGCGCCTGGCCGAGCACTTCCGCGACCAGGGCCTGGACGTGCTCCTGATCATGGACTCGCTTACCCGCTACGCGATGGCGCAGCGCGAAATCGCCCTGGCGATCGGCGAGCCGCCGGCCACCAAGGGCTATCCGCCGTCGGTGTTCGCCAAGCTGCCCGCGCTGGTCGAACGGACCGGCATGGGCGCGCCCGGTCCGAACGGCAAGGCCGGCTCGATCACGGCGTTCTACACCGTGCTGGCCGAGGGCGATGACCAGCAGGATCCGATCGCCGACTCGGCGCGCGCGATTCTCGACGGCCACATCGTGCTGTCGCGCACGCTGGCCGAGCAGGGTCACTACCCCGCGATCGACATCGAAGCCTCGATCTCGCGCGCCATGACCTCGCTCATCTCGCCCGAGCAGTTCGGCATGGTGCGCCGCTTCAAACAAGTGCTGTCGCGCTACCAGCGCAACCGCGACCTGATCTCCGTCGGCGCCTATGTCGCCGGCGCCGACCCGCAGCTCGACGACGCCATCGCGCGCTATCCGCGCCTGGAAGCCTTCCTGCAGCAGAACATCGGTGAGAACGTCGGCTACGACGACGCGATCCACCAGTTGCGCGCCACCTTCGAAACGAGGAACGCTTATGCCTAGTCAACTTCCGCTGGACATGCTCATCGGGCTGGCCAAGGACGCCACCGACGACGCGGCCCGTGAACTCGGCAAGATCAGCGCCGAACGCAACAACGCCGAACGCCAGCTGCAGATGCTGCACGACTACCGCCAGGACTACCTGACCCGGCTGTCGCAGGCGATGCAGAACGGCATGGCGGCCTCGGATTGCCACAATTACCAACGCTTCATCGGCACGCTCGATGACGCCATCGCCCAGCAGGGCAACGTGCTGCGCGACATCGACCAGCAACTGCACGCCTGCCGCCTGAACTGGCAGAACGAGAAGCGCAAGCTCAGCTCGTTCGACACGCTGGCGCAGCGCCGCGAACAGGCGCGCCAGGTGGTCGAGAACCGCCGCGAACAGCGCGTCAACGACGAATATTCGGCCCGCCTGGTCCAGAACCGCGCGCGCCTGCACTGATACACCGCATACACGAAGGAACGCCTCCCATGACGACCTCCGCACTGCCCTTGCCGCAACTGGCCATCGCGCCGGCGCCCGTCCCGGCCGCGCCGGCCCCCGCGCCGTCCGCCGCCGACAAGAGCGGCCCGAGCTTCTCGCAAGTGCTTGCCCGCCAGAAGGACAACGGCGCCGATGCCGGCGCCAAGGACGGCAAGACCGCCAGCCGCGACAACGCGCCGGCCCCGAGCCAGCCCGCCGACAAGCCGGCCGCCAAGCCGTCTGCCGGCGCCGACAACGGCAAGACCGAGACGGCTGACGCCGCCGAAGGCAGCGACGGCGCCACCGACGCGGCCGGCGACGCCGCCGCGAAGGCCGCCGCCGAGCTCGCCGCCCAGGCCGCGCTGCTGGCCCAGCTGGCCAGCCAGGCGCCCGCCGCCGCGGCCGCTCCGGCCGCCACGCCCGCCGAGGCACCGCTGGCCGCCAGCCTGCCGCAACAGGCCCTGCAGATCGCCGCCGGCGTCGCCGAGGTGCAGGCGCGCGTCGCCGCCGCCAATGCGCCGGTCCAGCCGGCCGTCGTGGCCGCCGAAGAGCACGCCGCACCCGCGGCCGCGCAGCCCGCCCCTTCCCTGGCCGCCGCACCCGCGCCGGAACAGGTCTCGGCGCCCGCCGCCCAGCCGCGCCTGACGCCGGCCGTCGAGGCGGCGCTGCCGCGCGCGGCCGCGCCCGCACCGGCGGCACCGCAGCCCGAGCTGCCGGCCGCCGCGCAACCGGTCGGCACCGAGGAGCCGGTGCTGCAGCACACGCCCAATGCGCCGGCCGCGCACGTGGCTGACCTGGCCAACGCGCTGCAGGCTGCCGTGCAGCAGCAGAGCCAGGCTGTGGCGGCCCGCCCCGCCGTGGCCGCGCCGGTCGTGACCGATCCGATGGCGGTGTCGATGAGCGTGAACACGCCGGTCGGCGCCACCCAATGGGGCCAGGACCTCGGGCGCCAGATGATGACCCTCTCGCAGGCCGCTCAGCGCGGTCCGCAGACCGCCGACCTGCGCCTGGATCCGCCCGACCTCGGCCCGCTGCGCGTCACCATCAGCCTGAGCGATGGCATCGCGAGCGCCAGCTTCGTGTCGGCGCATGCCGCCGTGCGCAACGCGGTCGAATCCGCCCTGCCGCAGCTGCAGCAGGCACTGGCCCAGGCCGGCATCTCGCTGGGCCAGACCAGCGTCAGCGACCAGGGCAGCCAGCAGGCCTTCGACACCCAGGGCCAGGGACAACGCCAGCGTCAGGGCGGCCAGCAGGATGGCGCGGCCGGTAGCGACGCAGGCGCCGCCACGGTGGAAGTGGCGTTGCCCACGCGCAACAGCAACGCGCTGGTCGACACCTTCGCCTGAGGCGGGAGCGCAGCGCAGCAATAGCCTGAGTTACCCCGCTTTCGCCCTGTTTATCGGCTGCAAGGTGAGGGGGCAATTCCGGCAGAATGCTTGAATTCCATACGAACCTTTTTTATCCAGCCGCAACCTCGCATCGAATCAGAGATGGCCACTTCCAAAACCGCTTCCATGCCTTCGCGCAGCACTTTGCCCTCCCGCAAAGGCGGCGCGGGCGCCCTTCTCCGCCCGTTGCTGGCGCTGTTGGTATTGCTGATCGTGGCGGGCGCCAGCGTGGCCATCACCTGGTACCTGACCACCCGCAACATCCAGCAGAATGCCGCGCCGGTGCAGATCGGCGTGGGCCAGGGCGGCGCCGTCAACGGCACGCCCGGTGCGCCCGGCGCGCCTGGCGCCCCGGCGCCGACGACCTTCGTCGCCGCGCCCACCACCCCGGCCGTCGTGCCCGCCCCGATCTTCATTCCGCTCGAGGCCTTCACGGTCACGCTGCAGAGCCCGGAGACGGAACGCATCCTGCACGTGGGCCTGACCCTGCGCGTCGGCGACGACCAGACCCGCCAGCGCATCGAGAAATACATGCCGGAAGTGCGCAGCCGCATCCTGATGGTGCTGTCGGCGCAGTCCCCGCAAGCGGTGCAGACCGCGCAGGGCAAGAATGACCTGGCTGCCGCCATCGCGCAGGCCGTCAACCGCCCCTTTTCCCCCCTGCCTGATGGGCAGTACGTCACCGACGTGTTGTTCACGGCGTTCGTGGTGCAATAAGCATGGCCTACGAGGCGTTTCTTTCGCAGGATGAAGTCGATGCGCTGCTGGCTGGCGTTACCGGCGAGAGCGATGACAGCAAGACCACAGCCAGCGCGCCCGACGGCACGCGTCCGTATGACCTGAGCTCGCCCGATCGCGTGGTGCGCCGGCGCATGCAGACGCTGGAGCTGATCAACGAGCGCTTTGCCCGCAACATGCGGCACGTGCTGTTGAACTTCATGCGCCGCAACGCCGACATCACCGTCGGCTCGATCAAGATCATCAAGTACGCGGATTTCGAGCGCAACCTGCCGGTGCCCTCGAATCTGAACATGATCCAGATGAAGCCACTGCGCGGCACGGCGCTGTTCACCTACGACCCCAACCTGGTGTTCCTGGTGATCGACAGCCTGTTCGGTGGCGACGGCCGCTACCACACGCGCGTGGAAGGCCGCGACTTCACCACGACCGAGCAGCGCATCATCCGCCGCCTGCTCAACCTGACGCTCGAGAGCTACGGCAAGTCGTGGGATCCGGTGTATCCGATCGAATTCGAATACGTGCGCTCCGAGATGCACACCAAGTTCGCCAGCGTGACCGGCGACAACGAGGTGGTGGTCGTCTCGCCGTTCCATATCGAGTTCGGTGCGACCGGCGGCGACCTGAACATCTGCCTGCCCTACTCGATGATCGAGCCGGTGCGCGACCTGCTCACGCGCCCGCTCCAGGACACCGCGCTCGAGGAAGTCGACCAGCGCTGGTCGCATCAGCTGTCGCGCCAGGTGCGCAGCGCCGATGTGGACCTGATCGCCGAGTTCGGCCGCATCCCGTCGAGCATCGGCGAGCTGATGCGCCTGAAGGCCGGCGACATCCTGCCGGTGGAAGTGCCCGATACCATTACCGCCCACGTCGACGGCGTGCCCATCATGGAATGCGGCTACGGCGTTTTCAACGGGCAGTACGCGCTGCGCGTACAGAACATGCTCAATTACGAAGAATCCGATCTCAACGAGGCCCCCGACCATGACTGATACGAACGAGCGGCCCGACCCGACCGGTACCGGTGCGCCCGCCTCCCCGGCTGACGACTGGGCCGACGCGCTCGCTGAACAATCCCGCACGCCGCCGACCCAGGCCGATGGCCTGAAGCAGGAAGACGATTGGGCGGCCGCCATGGCCGAACAGACCGCCGCACCCGCTGCCGCCGCCCCGGCTGCGCCCGCCCCGGCCGCGCCGGCGCGTCCCGCCGCCCAGCCCGCCGCGCAATCGGTGTTCAAGCCGCTGGCCAGCCAGGATGCCCCCGCCGGCGCCGACATCGACCTCATCATGGACGTGCCCGTCCAGCTGACGGTCGAGCTGGGCCGCACCCGCCTCACCATCAAGAACCTGCTGCAGCTGGGCCAGGGCTCGGTGGTCGAGCTCGACGGCCTGGCCGGCGAGCCGATGGACATTTTCGTCAACGGCTACCTGATCGCCCAGGGCGAAGTGGTGGTGGTGGAAGACAAGTACGGCATCCGCCTGACCGACATCATCACCCCGTCCGAACGCATCAACCGCCTCAACAATCGTCGCTGAGCATGGAAGACGGTGCCGTCATGCGTGTGATCGTGGGCCTCGCGCTGGTCGTGGCCGCGATCCTGGTGATGGGCTGGCTGGCGCGCCGCGCCGGCCTGGTCCAGCGTGGCGGCGGCAGTCTGCTGCGCCAGGTGGCGTCCCTGCCCCTGGCGCCGCGCCAGAGCGTGGTGGTGGTCCAGATCGAAGACACCTGGCTGGTGCTGGGCGTCACGCCGAACCAGATCACCACGCTGCATACCCTGCCCGCGGGCGAGCTGCCCGCCGCGCAGGCCGCGGCCGGCGCCGCCGCCGGTGCATTCGCCCAGAAACTCGGCCAGGCGCTCAAACGGCGCTGACCCGGTCGGCTGCCATGCCCTTCTTCGCCCGTCCGTTCGCGATCCATCCATGACTTACCCCAACGGCTCCCCGCCAGCGCGTCGTCCCGGCTTCCTGCAAGCGGCCTGGGCCAGCGTGCGCCCGCGCATGCGCGGCGCGATCGGCCTCGGCGTTATCCTGGCCCTGGCGGCCATGCCGGCCGGCGTGATCGCGCAGGCCACCCTGCCCGCGCTCACCACCACGCCGGGACCGGGCGGCTCGGAAACCTATTCGCTCAGCATGCAGACCCTGCTGCTGATGACGTCGCTGTCGTTCATCCCGGCGGCGCTGCTGATGATGACGGGCTTCACCCGCATCATCATCGTGCTGGGCCTGCTGCGCAGCGCGATGGGCACGGCCATGTCGCCGCCCAACCACGTGCTGGTCGGGCTGGCGCTGTTCCTGACCTTCTATACGATGTCGCCGGTGTTCGACAAGATCTACACCGAGGCCTACCAGCCGCTCACCGCCGGATCGATCAACTTCGAGACCGCGGTGGAGCGCGCCTCCGCGCCGCTGCACACCTTCATGCTGCACCAGACGCGCGAGAACGACCTCACGCTGTTCGCCAACATGGCGAACCTGCCCGCGATCGAAGACCCGTCCAAGGTGCCGATGCGCATCCTGATCCCGGCCTTCATCACCAGCGAGCTCAAGACCGCGTTCCAGATCGGCTTCACGATCTTCATCCCGTTCCTCATCATCGACCTGGTGGTGGCCAGCGTGCTGATGGCGCTGGGCATGATGATGGTGCCGCCGGTGACCGTGTCGCTGCCGTTCAAACTGATGCTTTTCGTGCTGGCCGACGGCTGGCACCTGCTGCTGGGCTCGCTGGCCCAGAGCTTCTACCAATAGCCGGGGTGCCGCGATGACCGCCGAAGCCGTAATGACCATGACCTACCAGGCGATGAAAGTCGCCCTGGCCATGGCCGCGCCGCTGCTGCTGATCACCCTGGTCGTGGGCCTGGTCATCAGCATCTTCCAGGCCGCGACGCAGATCAACGAAATGACCCTGTCGTTCATTCCCAAGCTGCTCGCCATGTGCGGCGTGCTGGTGCTGCTGGGACCCTGGCTGATGGGCATCATGGTCGACTACATCCGCCAGCTGATCGGGGGCATCCCGATGCTGGTGTCCTGATGCGGCGGGCGGGGCCGTGATCCAGTTCACGGAAGCGCAGCTGACGTTCTGGCTGTCGCAGTTCCTGTGGCCGTTCGTGCGCATCCTGGCGCTGATCGGCTCGTCGCCGCTGTTCTCCGAATCCGCCATCCCCATCAAGGTCAAGATCGGCCTGGGCTTCGCGCTCACCGTCGCGCTGATGCCGACGCTCGGCCCCTTCCCCACCATCCCGCCCGGGTCCTGGGAAGGCCTGATGGTGCTGACCCAGCAGATCCTGATCGGCGTCGCCATGGGCCTGACCATGCGCATCGTGTTCGCCGCCGTGCAGACCGCCGGCGAATACATCGGCCTGCAGATGGGCCTGTCGTTCGCGTCCTTCTTCGATCCCGGCACCGGCGCCAACACGGCCGTGCTGGCGCGCTTTCTCAACATCATCGCGATGCTGACCTTTCTCGCGCTGGACGGGCATCTGCTGATGCTGGCCGGGCTGGTCAAGAGCTTCCAGCTGCTGCCCATCGAGGTGATGTCGCTCGACCGCAATGGCTGGGGCATCCTGACCGAATGGGGCGGCACGGTGTTCGTCTCGGGCCTGCTGCTGTCGCTGCCGCTGGTGTGCGCGCTGCTCACGCTCAACCTTGCCATGGGCATCCTCAACCGTGCCGCGCAACAGCTCACCGTATTCGCGGTGGGTTTCCCGATCATGCTGACCGTCGGCCTGATCCTGCTCACCATCGTGCTGCCGCACGCCGGCCCCTTCCTCGAGGGCATGTTCGAACGCGGCCTGCAGACCATGAGCGACATCGCCAACGGCCTCGCCGGCCGCTGAACGAGGCGCGCGGGTCGGGACAAAAAAAATGGGCGCCCTCGGGCGCCCATCGTGCGAATCGCGTCAGATCCGCTCGTCCCCCATCCGGAACACCTGCACCGTCTCGCGCAGCGCCATCGACTGCGCGCCGAGCTGCTGCACGGTGGCGCCGAGCTGCTGCACCAGGCCGGAGTTCTGCTGGGTCATGCCGTCCATCTCGGCCACGGCCTGGTCGACCTGCTCGATGCCGCTGGCCTGCTGCTGCGAGGCCACCGAGATCTCGCCGATGATGTCGGTCACGCGACGCACGGCGGCTTCGATGTCCTGCATCGTCACGCCGGCCTCCTCGGCCTGCGCCGACCCTTCCGTCACGCGCTGGACCGAATCCTCGATCAGGTCCTTGATCTCGCGCGCGGCCTGGGCGCTCTTCTGCGCCAGGCTGCGCACCTCGCCCGCCACCACCGCGAAGCCCTTGCCGGACTCGCCCGCCCGCGCCGCCTCCACCGCGGCGTTGAGCGCCAGGATGTTGGTCTGGAACGCGATGCCCTCGATGATGTTGACGATGTCGGCGATCTTGCGCGAGCTGTCGGAGATGCCGTGCATCGTGTGCACCACCTGCCCCACCGCCGCGCCGCCCTTGCGCGCCACTTCCATGCTGCTGGCCGCGAGCTCGTTGGCCTGGCGCGCATGGTCGGCGTTCTGGCGCACGGTCGAGGTCAGCTCCTGCATGCTGGCCGCGGTGTTCTGCAGCGAGGCGCCCTGGTCGTCGGTCCGGGCGGCCAGCTCCTGGTTGCCGCGCGCGATGCCCAGCGCCGCGTGGGAGGTGCCCTCGATGCCGCGATAGACGTCGCGGGCGATCCCGATCAGGCTCTTGCGCATCACGTCGAGCGAGAAGGCCAGGTCACCCACCTCGCCCTCGTCTTCCGAGTACACCTGCGAGGTCAGGTTGCCGGCGGCGACCTGGCGCGCCATGTCGGCCGCGTCGCGGATCGGGCCCAGCACCGCGCGCGCCAGCCAGACGCTCATGGCGCCGATGATGGCCACGCCGCCCGCCACGCCCGCCACGCCCAGCGCCTGGGCCAGCGTCGACAGCGCATCCCAGCGCTCGGCCAGCGCCCAGCCCGCCGTGCCGGCGAACAGCGCGGCGGACACCAGCGTGAAGCGCAGCAGCTGCGGCCGCACGCCGGCCGACAGCGGATAGCCCAGCACGCGCAGCGCGCGGCGCCAGCCGGTGCGCACCGCGCGCCCGTCCTGCACGCGCCAGCCGCGCGCCGTGCCTTCGCGCATGCGCGCATACAGCGCCGCCGCCTCGGCGATCTGTTCGTCGCTCGGCTTCACGCGCACCGACGAATAGGCGGTGACCTCGCCGTTCTCGAAGATCGGGGTGGCATTGGCCAGCACCCAGTAGAAGCCGCCGTCCTTGCGGCGGTTCTTGACCACGCCGAGCCAGGAACGGCCGGCCTGCAGGGTGCGCCAGAGGTCTTCGTATGCCTCCGGCGGCATGTCGGGATGGCGCACGATGTTGTGGGCCTTGCCGATCAGCTCGTCGCGCTCGAAGCCGCTGACTTCGACGAAAGCGGGATTGGCGTAGGTGATGCGGCCTTTCGTGTCGGTGCGCGAAATCAGATACTGATCGTCGCGCAGCCGGGTCTCCACGTCATGGATGGGTAAATTGACGCGCACTCGTGTCTCCTTGAAGAACGCTCAACACAGCTTGTTGTAGTGGTTGCGCCGCGCCCACGTACGGGACGTGGCGCGGCGCACGGATCCGGGGATCCGGACTTCTGAAGCGAGGGGATGTGGGCCAGGGAGGCCACCCGGGTCCGGGTGGCCCGCCCGCGGCGGCCCGCCGCGGGCCCGTCCCGTCAGGTCTGCGCGACCATCGGGGCGTTGTAGCCGGCCAGTTGCTGGGCCGACACATCGATGACTTCGCCGTTGTTGATCTTGAACACGGCCACGGCCTCGGCCAGGCGTTGCGCCTGGTCCTGCAGCGAACCGGCGGCGGCTGCCGCTTCCTCGACCAGCGCGGCGTTCTGCTGCGTGACCTCGTCCATCTGCGCCACGGCGCGATTGACCTGGTCGATGCCGCTCGACTGCTCTTCCGAGGCCGCCGAGATCTCGCCCATGATGTCGGTCACGCGCTTCACCGACGCCACGATCTCCTGCATGGTGTTGCCGGCGCGCTCGACCTGCTGCGAACCCGTGCCCACCTTCGACACCGAGTCCTCGATCAGCACCTTGATCTCCTTGGCGGCCTGGGCGCTGCGTTGCGCCAGCGAGCGCACTTCGCCCGCCACCACCGCAAAGCCCTTGCCCTGCTCGCCCGCACGCGCGGCCTCGACAGCGGCGTTGAGCGCCAGGATGTTGGTCTGGAACGCGATGCCGTCGATCACCGACACGATCTCGGAGATCTTGCGCGAGCTGCCGGAGATGGCTTCCATGGTGTGCACCACTTCCGACACCGCAGAACCGCCGCGCTCGGCGACATCCGACGCGCTGGCGGCCAGCTGGTTGGCCTGGCGCGCGTTGTCGGCGTTCTGCTTCACGGTCGAGGCCAGCTCTTCCATCGAGGCGGCCGTTTCTTCCAGCGAGGCGGCCTGCTGCTCGGTGCGCGACGACAGGTCGGTGTTGCCCGCGGAGATTTCCTGGGCGCCCACGTTGATCTCGTCCACGCCACGGCGCACCTGCGACACGGTGCGGGTCAGGCTTTCCTGCATGCGCTTGAGCGCGGCGAACAGCTGGCCGATCTCGTTGCTGTTGCGCACGTCCACGCGCGCCGTCAGGTCACCGGCGGCGATGCGGTCGAAGTGCTGGCCGGCCTCGATGAGCGGACGCACGACCAGGCGGCCGAACACGATGCGGGCGATGATCATCAGCAGCAGCGCCAGCACCACGGCGGCGGCCACGGCCATCAGCGCGCGGTCGAAGTTGGTCTTGGCCGACGTGATCGTGGCCTGCTGTTCCGAGTCGATGTACTTGCCGAACTCATTCAGCGCATCGATGAAGGCGGCGCTGCGCGGCGTGCCGTACTCGTTGTTGACCATGTAGAACGTGGAATAGTCTTCGCTGCGCAGGGCCTCGACCATGGTGTCCACGCCATCGTCGATGTACGAGCGGTAGCGGCGCACCAGGTTCATGGAGAGCTGGCGGCCCGTGTCGTCTTCCAGCATGTTCTTCTGGAATTCGGAGAAGCGGGTGCGCACGCCGGTGAGCAGGTCGGTCGCATCCTTCAGCGTCTTGGTGGCGGCGGCGCCGGCGTTTTCGCCCGAGCCCCAGCCCGACTCCTGCAGGTGGCGCGCGGCCACCATCAGGGACACGCGGGCACGCAGCATGTCGCTGTTGATGATTTCGACTTCCTTGGCCCGGCCGGTCAGGTCATTGACCCGTTGCACCGACTCGTAGTTCTGCTGCAGGAAGAAGGCCGCCATCGCGCCCACCAGGGCGATCAGCACGGCGAAGAAGCCCATCACCCACAACAGCAGGGTGCCGACATGCGCATTGCGCAAGGAGAAGGAGCGCTTCTGTTTCTGCTTGGGTGCGCGGGCGCGTTTTTTCGACTTGCTTGTCTTTGCGCCTGATTCGAAACTCGTTTCCATTTTTCCCCGTCCTTCAGGATATTCCAACTCGATGAGACATACCGCCTGCAGGGGTGCGGCCCTGCGGGTGGCTTCTGGCACCGGTCGCCGCGGCTGGCCTGCTGCCGGCGGGACCTTCGCGCTTCATGCCGCGCGGGTACGGTTGCGGTACCCGGTCACTACCTTGCCGGTGCCGGCGGCACCGTGATCGTGATGACCTCAACCGGCGCTTGCGCCGGCTGCTCGACCACCACCGGAGCCGGTGGTTGGGGCCCGAGGAGCTTCTGGCGCTCCCAGGGTTCGAGCAGGATGTTGGTGCTGTCGACCAGACGCACCAAACGACCGTCGGGACCGAACTCCAGCCAGGCCTCTTTGCGGCTGTACAGGCCATCGGTCACGAACGTGATCTTGTGTTGCCACAGCACCATGGTCGTGCCGTCGCGCTGGGCATAGACCTGCGCGGGCTGCGCATTCAATGCGCGGATCGCGTCGGTCACGGTGCTCTGGCCGGGGGTCAGCGTGGACAGCTTGCCCGGGTCGAAGTTGTGGCCGGTCGCGGCGCAACCGGCCAGCAGCCCGACGGCCACCGTCCATGACAACAGATGCTTGACTACTCGCATGACACTCCATCCGGCCCGCAGGCCCAAAAAAACCTGTCAACCGGCGGCCGCCTGGCCGCCGGCACTCAGAATGACTCCCAGTCGTCGTCCGCGGGCGCGCGGCGCGAGGCCGGCCGCGTGCCATTGAGCGACCCGTTGCCCTGGGCCGCGGACCGGGCCGCGTGCGCAGCGGCGGGCGCAGCGGCGCCCGCGGACACCGGGCGCACGGGCGGGCGAACCGCGGCGCGCGTGGCCGGTGCGGCGCG
>NZ_NEVL01000001.1 GCF_002261335.1 Bordetella genomosp. 1 | reverse complement strand
CGGCAACGGCCGGCGCAGGCACGGGCGCCGGCACGGGCGCTGCCAGGGCGGCCGGCTCGGCGCGCGGCACCGGCGCGACGCGCGCGGGCGCCTGGGCCTGCGTGGCCGGACCCGCGTCGCCATGCAGCGCGAGCATGCGCAGGCAGGCCATGATGAAGCCGGCGTATTCGTCGGGCGCGAGCGTGAGCTCGCCTCGGCTGTGCACCGCGACCGAGTAGAAAAGCTGCACCGCGTCGGGATGCAGCGCCAGGGCCAGGCGGGCGATGTCGGCCGAGAGCGGATCGTCGGCGGCGGTGACGCCCGTCACGCGCTGCTCGATCGCGACCCGCGAGAGCAGCACGGCGAGGTCGGCCAGCGCGCCGGCATACGACAGGCCGCGGATCGACAGCTCATCGGCGACGGCCAGCACGCCGGCGGCATCGTTGGCGGCGAGGGCATCGAGCAGGCGCACCAGATGGCGCTGATCGATCGTGCCCAGCATGCCGCGCACCGCGTCTTCGGTGAGGTTGCTGGCGCTGTAGGCGATGGCCTGGTCGGTGAGCGAGAGCGCGTCACGCATCGACCCGCCGGCGGCCTGGGCGATGAGGCGCAGCGCGGGGATGTCGAAGCCGATCTCTTCCTGGCCGAGCACGGCCTGCAGGTGGCCCACGATCGACTCGGGCGGCATCTGCTTCAGGTTGAACTGCAGGCAGCGCGACAGCACCGTGACCGGGATCTTCTGCGGATCGGTGGTGGCGAGGATGAACTTGACGTGCGGCGGCGGCTCTTCGAGCGTCTTGAGCATCGCGTTGAACGCGTGCCCGGTGAGCATGTGCACTTCGTCGATCATGTAGACCTTGAAGCGGCCTGCGCCGGGCGCGTAGACGGCCTGCTCCAGCAGCTGGGTCATTTCGTCGACGCCGCGATTGGAGGCGGCATCGAGCTCGAGATAGTCGACGAAGCGGCCGGCATCGATCTCGGTGCAGGCGCGGCACTGGCCACAGGGGCGCGAGGTGATGCCGGTTTCGCAGTTGAGCGACTTGGCCAGGATGCGCGAGAGCGTGGTCTTGCCGACGCCGCGCGTACCGGTGAACAGCCAGGCGTGATGCAGGCGCTGGGTATCCAGGGCATGGGTGAGCGCGCGCACCACGTGATCCTGGCCTACCAGGGTATCGAACGATCGCGGGCGCCACTTGCGGGCCAGTACCAGATAAGTCATGCCGGGATTGTAGAGCCTCTGGGCGCCCCGGGCCACCGACGGCGGCCTGGTGCCTGTGTCGTAGATGGGGACGCGTTGAATGCAAAAAAGGGGCGCCGCGGGCGAAACCGGCTCGATGCATGGCATCGAGGATTCCGCTCGCGGCGCCCCTCTTTTGGGGAAACCGGAGGCGAGCCTTACTCCGGCACTGGTCCTAAACGACTATGGCTGCTTCGTTCCCGACCTGACCAGGTTCACCGTCGAACCATGCGAAGGGGCCCGCCAACCGAGATTCTAGCAGAGCGGGCGAAAGCCCGCTCGCTAGCCTCTCGGTTGGCGGGCCCCAGGGGGCGCGATGGTGGGCTCCCTCCCTGACCCTCCCTCCGAGAGGGAGGGTATTTGGGGTTGGGGCGCGTTGCGGGCTGCGCCCGCTTGCGCCTGGAGTGGGAAACGGCTCGCGGGCGTTGCCCGCTTGGCCGTTTCTGGTTCTTTTGCGCTTTGCGCCCCCCCTGGGGCGCTCGCTTGCACTGTTTTTTTTCTTTTGCGCTTTGCGCCCCCCCCGGGGGCGCTCGCTTGCACGGGGTTGCTGGTTCGCTGTTTTGCTTTGTTTTTTTACAGTTCTATCCAGGCTTTGGCTCTGGGGAAGTAGAGGGCTGCCTGGGCGGGGCGGTGGTCGAGGGCGGTGACTTGGGCGCAGTAGCGGGCGAGTTGGTCGGCGTGGCGTTGGCGCATGCGGTGGGCGAAGGCGTCGGGGGATTCGCTGGGGTGGGGCTGGCCGGTCTTGTAGTCGACGATGAGCCAGCCGGCGTCGGTGGAGAGGGCCAGGTCGATGACGGAGACGCGGCCGGCGGCGTCGATGAGGGGCCATTCGCGGCGGGCGCGGGATTGGGCCAGGAGCCAGGTGCCGCGTTCGTCTTCCAGCGTGGCCTGCAGCGTGTGCAGCACGGCGTCGGCGGCCTCGTCGGCCTGGCTGTCGGGGATGCCGGCGCGGGTGAGCTGGCGGCGCATGGCGGGCAGGCTGGCGGCGAGGCGGGTGGCGGACCAGGCGGCGGCGCCCTCCTCGCCCATGCGGGCGAGCCAGGCGTGGGCCAGGGTGCCGACGGCGGCTTCGTAGCCGGCGTCGAGCTGCCAGGCCGGATGTTCGCCGGCCTGCGCGCCGGGCGCGGCCATGCCGGCCGGCAGGATCGGGGCGGTGGCCGCGCGCAGCGCGGCCGAATCGGCACGGCGCAGCGGTTCGCCGCGCCATTGCGGCTGGGCGCCCTCGTCCTGCGCGTCGGGCGCCACGCCTTCGGGCGGCTGCACTGCGCCCACGTAGGGCCAGAGGCGCGCCAGCAGGCTGGCCGCGGCGGGTTCGCGCACCGCGCCGGTGTTGCGGTCGAGGGCGACGTTGCCGATCAGGTGCAGGCGCTTGCGCGCGCGGGTCGCGGCCACGTAGAGCAGGCGGTCGGTCTCGTACGCGGCGCGGCGCGCCTCGCGGGCGCCGAGATAGCGCGACACCGGGTCGGCCTCGGATTCGGCGCGCGGCTTGATCGGGCCCAGCAGCACCTGGCCGCCCTGGTGTTCGAAACGCACCAGCGGCGCCTGGTCGCCGCGCGGCGCGCGATGCAGGCCGTACAGGATCACCGATTCGAACTGCAGGCCCTTGGACTTGTGCATGGTCATGATCTCGACCGCACCGCCCTGCCCGCTCGCGTCGGGCGCGGCGAAGAGGCGCGCGACGGCGGTGTCGAACGCCGTCATGTCGAGCGCGCCGTGCGGCGCCAGCCGTTCGACCAGCTGAAACAGGCTCTCGGCATCGGTGGCGGCGGCGCCGCCACCATACAGGCACGGGCCGCCCAGACGGCGCCAGACGGTCTCGAGCCAGGCCGCCAGCGGCATCGCCCCGGAGGCGTTGGCGCGGTCGAGCAGGGTCGCCGCCACGCGCGCGAGGCGGTCGAACTCGTCCGGCGCGAGGCGCTGGCGCGCGGGCGCGTCGCCTTGCGTAGCCAAAGGCGGCGCCGGATCTTCGTCGAACAGCCCGCCCTGCGCGCGCGGCTCGGCCTGGGGCCGCAGGCTGCGCGCCAGCAGATCGGGCACGGGCGTGACGTGGTCGGCGCCGAACAGCGCCGTCAGGGAGTCGAGGGTGAGGCCGCACCAGGGCGCGCGCAGCACCGACAGCCAGGCCATGCGGTCGCCCGCGTGCGTGAGCGCGCGCAGCAACTGCACCAGGTCGGCCACCACCGGCCGCTGCGCCAACGGCACCAGCTCGACCGCGCGGCTCGGGATGCCCTCCTGCGCCAGCCGGCGCGTGAGGCTGCCCAGGTGCGAACGCGCGCGCACCAGCACCGCGACCGGGTGCGCGGCGCCCGCATGCTCGGCCAGGGCCTCGCGCACCAGCTGCACGGCGATGTCCTCGGCCTGCGCGTCGCCGGAGGCGAGCCCGTCGGGGCTCCAGGCCGGATGGAAACGCACGGCCGCGCCGGGCAGCACCGGATGGAAGGCGGCCGACGCGCTGTACTTGATGGCGCCGGCCTGCGGATCGTTGGCCGGCGGCAGCAGCCGCGCGAACGAGGCGTTGACCCAGTCCACCACGCCGCCCTGGGAGCGGAAGTTGTCGGTCAGCTGCAGGAAGTCGAGGCCGACCTCGCCCACGCCGTTGGCGGCGGCCTCGAGGAACAGCCCGACCTCGGCCTTGCGGAAGCGGTAGATCGATTGCATCGGATCGCCCACCAGGAACAGGCTGCGGCCGTCGCCCGGCTGCCAGCCCGCCGTGAGCGTGCGCAGCAGTTCGATCTGGGTCTGGCTGGTGTCCTGGAACTCGTCGATCAGCAGATGGCGGATCGACGCATCGAGCTTGAGCAGCAGCTCGCCGGGATCGTCGGCGCTGCCGAGCGCGCGCGCGGCGCGCTGCGCGATCTCGATGAAGTCGACCTCGCCGGCCGCGCCGAACACCTTCTGCAGCTCGCCCGCGGCCAGCGCCAGCGTGATGAGCTGCGATGACAGCACGTCCCATTGGGCATCGGTGAAGCGGGCATCGGGCATGGTGCGCACCGAGGCCAGCCGGCGCACCCACGGCTCGCTACCGTCGAAGTCGCCCAGCCACACCACGAACGGATCCTTGTGCGCGCAACCTGCCGGAAAACCGAGATTCTTGTTGATGCCCTTGGGCTTGCGCAGCTCGTCCTGCCCGGTGAGCAGCAGATGCGCCAGGGCGCGCCATTGCGGCAGCGCCGCGGCGTCGACCTCGATGGGGCCGTCCCAGTCGCACAGCGCCTGCAGGCGCGCGTCGCCCAGGTCGCCGAGCTGGGCGGCGGCCAGGCGGGCGATGCCGCACAGGGTCTCGTCCCAGCCGAACGGCAGGCTGTCGTCCAGGCCCGCCAGTTCGGCGGCGAGGGTCTCGGCCATGGCGCGCTCCAGGCCCTCGCGGTCGAGCCCGTGATGCAGCAGCGGCAGCCACTGGTCGCGCTGGCCCAGCATGTCGGCGATGGCCTGCTGCGCGGCCTGCACGTCCACGTCGAGGTGGGCCAGCAGCGCGCGCACGGCCTCGTGCTGGTCGGCCAGCGCGAGCGTGGCGCGCGCCGCGGCCTCGTAGTGCACGCGGGCGTCGTCGGCGATCTCGGGCATGCCGCCCAGGCCGGACAGCCAGGGCATGCCGCGCACCAGGCCGGCGCAGAACGAGTCGATGGTGCGGATCGCGAGCCGCGCCGGATGCTGCAGCAGGTGCCAGCCGCGCTCGGCGTCGCGCGCGAGCGCCGCGCGCGCCAGGTCCCAGCTGCGCTTCTCGTGCGGCACGAGGGGCTCGGGCTCGCCGGGCCGCGCGCGCGCCAGCTTCTGCAGCACGCGCGCGTGCATCTCGGAGGCGGCCTTGCGCGTGAAGGTGATGGCCACGATCTCCTCGGGCTTGTTCACCGTGGCGAGCAGGGCCAGGATGCGGTCGGTCAGCAGCTCGGTCTTGCCGGAGCCGGCCGGGGCCTGCACCAGATAGGAGCGTTGCGGGTCGAGCGCGCGCAGGCGGGCCGCGTAGTCCTGCGGCAGGCGTTCTTCTTGATGTGCCATGCGCTCAGGCGTCCTCGTCTTCCAGATCCAGGCGCAGGAACGGCCCGGCATCGCAGTATTTCAGGTCGTCGCGCCGCCAGCTCAGGTTGGCGGCGTGACCGGTGGCGTATTCGTCTGCCAGCATCTCGATGGCGCGGCGCCAGTGCTCGACGATGTCGGGCCAGGCGCGGCCGCCGAAGGCCTTGCTGTCGGCGGCCTCGGTGACGCCCTCGATGCCGAGGTCTTCTTCGGCCAGGCCCTGCGCGCTGACCTGGCGCGCATGGATCTGGGCCAGCAGCAGCCCGGCCACGCGGGTGCCGGGCGCGTCGCCCGCCAGCACGGAGGCGTAGAACGGCAGTTGCAGGTTGACCGGGCGCGCACGGGCCCAATCCGACTCGGGCCGGGCAGCATTGGCGCCGGTCTTGTAGTCGATGATGACGGCGCGGCCGTCGTCGAGCGTGTCCATGCGGTCGAGCCGCACCATCAGCGCCAGCGCGCCGCGGCGCCACTGGTGATTCTCCTCGACCTGCGCCACCGCGAACGGCAGGCGGCTGGCCTCCACGTCGAGCCAGCGCGCGATCACGGTGCGCGCGCGATCGCATTCGAGTTCGCGCAGCGCGGGCGGATAGGCCTTGAGCTCGAGGTCGGCCGCCTGCGCCACCGCGGCGGCGATCAGCTCGGCCAGGCGGCCCTCGGTCATGGCCTGGTGCAGCGCTTCCTGGTCGGGCAGCATGCGCCAGATCACTTCGAGCGCGCCATGCAGGAACTGCCCGCGCACGTTCACGCTGGCCGCGTCGGCATAGGCGGCCAGCGCGCGCGCGCCGAGCCGGTGCCGCACGAACGCCCAGAGCGGATTGCGCGCCTGCGTGTCGAGCACGTCGAGACCGCCGGTGCTGGTGTTGTCTGAGGCCAGCGGCGGCCCCTGCTCGTCGGTGAGCGACTCCTGCGGCCAGGCCGCCAGCGCATCGCCCGCGGGCGGCTGCCAGTCCAGCAGCGGCACCTGCGCGATCAGCGGCGACGGCCGCAGCTCGCGCTCGCCGTCCATCTCGGCATGGCTCACCACCAGCTCGGGCGCGCAGCGCGACAGCGCGTCGTAGATCGTGTCGGCCCACAGGCGTTCGCGCTCGGGCGTGGCGCGCGGCGCGCCGGCCTGGCGCAGCACCGCCAGCGGAATCAGCGGATTGGGCTTGGGCGAGGCGGGCAGCACGTCGTCGGTCAGGCCCAGCATCCAGACGCCGTCCCACGCGCCGCCCTCGGCTTCGAGCAGGCCCAGCACGTCGAGCCGCGCGCTCGGGTCGCGCTGCGGCTGGAACGCGCCGGCGCGCGCGGCGCTGGCCAGCAGGCGCACGGCGCCCTTGCCGTTGATGCGGCCCACGGCAGGGGCCAGCGCGGCGAAGTCGCCCAGCAGCTCGCCGAACGCGCCCATCACCTGGTAGCCCACGCTGTCGAGCGGATGCTCGCCCGGAAAGCCGAGCGCCTTGAGCGTGGCCTTGATGCGCGGCGCCCAGACGTCGCAGGGCGCGCGGTTCGGGCCGTCGCGCCAGATCGCGAGCGCGGCCTCCCAGGCCTGCGCGAGCCGCGGCGACAGTTCGAGATCCTTGTTCCAGCCCTCGGCGGTGACGCGCACCCGGCCCTGGCGCCGCCAGCGCACGTCGATCGCGCCGAAGCGCGCGCTTTCGGCGCGGTCACCGGCGCAATGGCCGGCGAGCAGCGCCGCGCCCAGCACCGGCGCCTCGACATGGCCCTCGGCCGCGAACGCGGCCAGCGCCTCGAGCCAGGCCAGCGCGGCATGCACGGCAGGCCATTCGATCAGCGAGCGGCCGACGGCCACGTTGTAGGCCAGCGCGGGTTGATCCGCCGTGGCCGCCAGCGCCTGGCTCAGGACCCGGCGCGCGAACGGCGCCTCGGCTTCGAGCGAGGCGGACACGATGGCGAAGCGGCCCTGTGGTTGCGCGCGCAGACGTTGCGCCGCCCAGGCCGCCGCCGCGCGCCATTCGGCGCCGCGGTCGTGGGCCTCGTAGCGGCCGGCGGGCGCGGCCTCGCGCTGCGCCTCGCGCCAGACCGAGAGCGACACGCCCTGTGCCTGCAGGGCCTCGAGCAGGCCGGCGAAGCGCGGCGAGACCTCGCCGAAGCCCGCCAGCACCACCCGTTCGGGCAGCCGCAGCTCGCCCTGCGCGACCGCCGCGGCCACGCGCGCGTAGCCCTGGTTGGCGTCTTCGGCGTCGAGCTCGGCCAGCATCGTGCGATAGCGCGCGCGCCAGCGCAGAAAGCCGCGGTACTCATCCGTCTGGGCCGGCTCGGGCACGTTCAGGCGCCACTCGTCGCACAGCAGGTCGGCGTCGAGCGCGAGCCGCGCGGCCTGGTCGGTGTCGAGCAGCACGTGCTCGCCCTGCTCGTGCAGGATGGCCTCGCGCCAGACCAGCTGGGTGGCGAACGCGCCCAGCCGGTAGGCGGGCAGCGGCGTCTCGGGTTCGAACGCCAGCTCGGCGGCCGCCTCGACCAGCCAGGCCGACAGCGGCAGGATGCGCGGCAGCTCGCTCACCTGGCGCTCGTGGCGCAGACGCGCGGCCACCTCCAGCGTGAGGCGGCGCGCGAGGCGGTTGTTGACCGTCAGCACCAGGGTGCCGTCGGGGGGCAGTTCGCCCAGGGCCTGCGAGGGGCAGGCGGGCAGGAGGGAAAGCAGGTCGTCCTGCATGAATGCGGCTCGGTCGGCCCCGGCGTGCCGGGGACAGGGGAGAAAGCCGGGCGGGGCCCGGGATACGGGCCCTAGGATACCGAAAAGCCGGCCTCAGAATCCGCACATGGCGGCGAGGCTTTCCCAATTCAGGCGCATCGACGGGCTCAGATAGCCCCAGAAGCCCAGCGCGAGCACGGCCGCCAGCAGACCATAGCCGGCCCAGCGCCAGCGGGCGCGCGCGGGAGGATGCGAGAGGGGGCGGGAGACGTCGTTCACAGGCTGCGTACCAATCCGGGGGAGTGGGCCGCGCCGACCGGGCGCTCGCGCACCGGCAGGCACAGCAGCGCGGCGATCACCGCCAGCGCGAGGCCGATCCACCAGATCAGGGTGTAGGCGCCGGTCTGGGCATAGACATAGCCGCCCAGCCAGACGCCGATGAAGCTGCCGATCTGGTGTCCAAGGAACACGATACCGGAAAGCGTGGCGGCGTAGCGCAGCCCGTAGATCTCGCCGATCAGCCCCTGCGTGAGCGGCACCGTGCCGAGCCAGAACACCCCCATCCAGGCGGCGAACCCGTACAGCACCCAGGGCGTGAGCGGCAGCGCCAGCAGCAGCGCGATGCCGAGCGCGCGCATGCCGTACACGGCGGCGAGCAGCCATTTCTTGCTGTAGCGCCCGCCCAGCTTGCCGGCATAGAACGAGCCGAATACGTTGAACAGCCCGATCAGCGCGATGGCCGTGGCGCCGTGCCCGGCCGACAGGCCCGCGTCGGTGACGAAGGCCGGCAGATGCAGGGTGATGAACGCGGTATGGAAGCCGCAGACGAAATAGCTGCCGAACAGGAAATGGAACGAGGGGTGGGTGATGGCCTGGCGCACCGCGAAGCCCAGCGCCTGCGGCCCGCTGTGCGGCGCCGGCCGGCCGCGCAGGAACCACGCCAGCGGCAGCGCGATGGCCACCAGCAGCGACAGCAGCCACAGCGCGCCAGTCCAGTCGACATGCAGGATGAGCTGCTGGGTGGCGGGCACCACCAGGAACTGCCCCATCGAGCCGCCGGCGCTGGCGATGCCCATCGCGGTGCTGCGATAGGCCGGCGGCACCGCGCGCGCGATCACCGGCAGGATCACGGGAAAGGTGGTGCCGGCCTGGCCCAGCCCGACCACCACCCCGCTCATGAAGCAGAGCGTGAAGGGGTCGGCGGCGTAGCGCGTGCCGATCATGCCCAGCACGTAGAGCAAGGCGCCGAGCGCGATGGTGCGCCCCGATCCCCAGCGGTCGGCCAGCATGCCCATGAAAATACAGGAGATGCCCCAGACGAGATTCTGCAGGGCGAAGGCGAACGAGAAGATCTCGCGGTCCCAGCCTTTGTCCAGCCCCATGGGCTGCAGGAACAGGCCGAAGGTGGCGCGCACCCCCATGGCCAGCAACACCACCAGGGTGCCGGTGACGATCGTGCGTACGGAAACCGCTTCTGTGTTCGACATAAGCAGGCGTGTCTCGCGTGTTATCGGGCTGGGCGCCGGACCGGCCGGCGACCGCCGCTGTTGGTATGCGCCCCCTCCTCTCCCGCGGGCGGTCACGTCCGTGTCTGCGTGACCGCACCATCATAGACCTGTCGGCCCGCTTCGGGCAGGGGCCCGCGCGTGTCCGGTGGTGACAGCCGTGGCCCGATCGCGGCACTCCCCGCCGCGCCAATGAGAAAGGGCGGTCCCGTCGCCGGAACCGCCCTCCCGGGCCTGGCCGCTCAGCGCGTCAGTGGCTGATCATCCAGGGCCGCGCGCCGGCGAAGGTCTTGCCGCCGTCGGGCGTGTGGCGCGTCTTGGACGGCAGCTTGCCGCCCTTGCAGCAGCCGCAGTTCATGCCGTGGCCGGCGCGCGAGCTGCGCGGCTCGGCGGCGCTGCGCTCGTTCAGCGCATGGGCCCGGTTGACCGCGGACGACAGCGCCGACAGCGCCGGCGCGCCGCTGACGTAGCGCTCGCAGGCCGCCCCGCAATCGGGGCAGGCGGCGGGGTCGCGCCACTGCGCCAGCGGGCGCAGCAGGGCGAACTCGCCGCAGGTCTCGCAACGGTAATCGTAGAGTGGCATGGCGCGCTCCTCAGAGATCCTGCGCGATCGGCATGTCGATGCCGCCCTTGATGTGCTTGACCGGCCCCGAGGCCGACGGCTGGATGTCGAACTCGAAGATCTCGGTCGGCAGCCACAGGGTGGCGCAGGCGTTGGGGATGTCGACCACCCCGCTGATGTGGCCCTGCACCGGCGCCGTGCCCAGGATCGAATAGGCCTGGGCGCCCGAATAGCCGAACTTCTTCAGGTATTCGATGGCGTTCAGGCAGGCCTGGCGATAGGCGATGTGCACGTCGAGATAATGCTGCTTGCCGCCCTCGTCGACCGAGATGCCCTCGAAGATGAGGTAGTCCTTGTAGTTGGGCACGATCGGGCTGGGCTTGAAGATCGGGTTGCGGATGCCGTACTTGTCCATGCCGCCCTTGATCAGCGAGACGCGCATGTGGACCCAGCCCGCCATCTCGATGGCGCCGCAGAAGGTGATCTCGCCATCGCCCTGCGAGAAGTGCAGGTCGCCCACCGACAGGCCGCCGCCCTTGACGTACACCGGGAAGAACACCCGCGAACCGCGCGAGAGGTCCTTGATGTCGCAGTTGCCGCCATGCTCGCGCGGCGGCACGGTGCGCGCGCCCTGCGCGGCGGCGCGGTCGCGCGCCTCGCCCTTGAGCTTGCCCATGTGGGCGGTCTTGGGCGCCGGCGGGTTGGCCAGCGGCGGCACGCGGTCGGGCTCGGTGTCGATCAGGGCCTGCTCGCGCTGGTTCCAGGTGTCGAGCATGGCCTGGTCGGGCAGGCAGCCGATCAGCCCCGGATGGATCAGGCCGGCGTAGTTGACGCCGGGAATGTGGCGCGAACGCGTGAACATGCCCTCGAAGTCCCAGATCGACTTCTGCGCCAGCGGGAAGTGATCGGTGAGGAAGCCGCCGCCGTTCTTCTTGCTGAAGAAACCGTTGAAGCCCCACAGGCTCTCGGGCTTGGCGCCGATGTCGAGCAGGTCGACCACCAGCAGGTCGCCGGGCTCGGCGCCTTCCACGCCGACCGGACCCGACAGGAAGTGCACGGTGGAGAGGTCCACGTCGCGCACGTCGGAGGCGTCGTCGTCGTTCTTGATGGCGCCGCCGGTCCAGTCGTAGGTTTCCAGCACGAAATCGTCGCCCGGCTTGACCCACACCGCCAGCGGGATGTCGGGGTGCCAGCGGTTGTGCACCATCTCGTTTTCGTACGGCGATTGCGCCAGGTCGACCTTGATCAAGGTATCAGGCATGACATGCTCCTTTGGGGATGAACGGCGTCGGTTCAGACCGACAGGTACTTGCTGATCGAACGCTCGTCGACGTTCTCGCGCAGGTCTTCGTGTACGAAGCGGCCCTTGTCGATCACGATCAGGCGGTCGGCGATCTGCATGGTGAAACTGAGTACCTGCTCCGACACCAGGATCGCCAGGTTCTTGAGCTGGCGGATCTCGAGCAGGCTGCGCGCGATGTCCTTGATGATGGAAGGCTGGATGCCCTCGGTCGGCTCGTCGAGCAGCAGCACCTTGGGCTCGGTCACCAGCGCGCGGGCGATGGCGAGCTGCTGTTGCTGGCCTCCGGACAGGTCGCCGCCGCGGCGCGCGCGCATGTCGTGCAGCACCGGAAACAGCGCATAGATGTCGTCGGGAATCGGATCGCGCAGGGCGCGGCCGCGCAGGCCGGTGCGGATGTTTTCCTCGACCGTGAGCGTGGGGAAGATCATGCGGCCTTGCGGCACGTAGGCCACGCCGTGGCGCACGCGCTGGTGGCTTTCGAGCCGGCCCAGTTCGGTGTCGTCGATGCGGATCGACCCCTGCATCGTGGGCAACAGCCCCATCATGGTCTTGAACAGCGTGGTCTTGCCCATGCCGTTGCGGCCCATGACGGCCACGATCTCGCCCTGCGGCACCACGAGGTCCACGCCGTGGATGACCCGGCTCTGGCCATAGCCCGACATCAGGCCCGATACGTTGAACATATTGCCTCCGAGTCGGCCTAGTGGCCGAGATAGACTTCGATCACGCGCGGGTCCGACTGGACGTGGTCCATGCTGCCCTCGGCCAGCACGCGCCCCTGGTGCAGCACCGTGACCTTGTGCGCGATGTTCTTCACGAATTCCATGTCGTGCTCGATCACGATGAGCGAGCGGTTGCGGCTGATGCGGTTGAGCAGCTCGGCGGTGCGCTCGCGCTCCGACACGCTCATGCCGGCCACCGGCTCGTCGAGCATCATGAGCTCGGGCTCCTGCATCAGCAGCATGCCGATCTCGAGCCACTGCTTCTGGCCGTGCGACAGCAGCTCGGCGGAGCGGTCCAGCATGCCCGACAGGAAGATCTCCTCGGCCACCTGCTCGACCCGCTCGACCACGTCGGGCGTGCGGCGGAAGGTCAGCGCGCCGAACACGCTGCGCCCGCGCGGGAACGACACTTCGAGGTTCTCGCGCACGCTCAGCGTTTCGTAGATGGAGGGGGTCTGGAACTTGCGGCCCACGCCGGCGCGCACGATCTCGTACTCGGCGAGGTCGGTGAGCTCGGTGTCCTTGAAGCGGATCGAGCCGGAGGTGGCGCGGGTGCGGCCGCAGATCAGGTCGAGCAGCGTGGTCTTGCCGGCGCCGTTGGGGCCGATGATGACGCGCAGCTCGCCCTGGTCGACGTAGAGGTTGAGGTCGTTGACGGCGACGAAGCCGTTGAACGAGACGGTCAGGCTCTCGATATAGAGTGCGAACGCTTGCGTGCTCATGCTGCCTCCGTCACACCGCCGCCCGCCTCGGGCTTGCGCCTGCGCGCCAGCCGGGGCTTGATGTACTGGCCATACAAGCCGGCCAGGCCGTTGGGAAACGCCATCACCACCGCAATGAACAGACCGCCCATCAGGAAGAGCCAGAGCTGGGGGAAGCTCTCCGAGAAGTAGCTCTTGCCGAAGTTCACCAGCAGCGTACCGTATACGGCGCCCAACAGCGAGAGCCGCCCGCCCACCGCGGCGAAGATCACCATCTCGATCGAGGGCACGATGCCCACGAACGACGGCGACATGAAGCCGACCTGCAGCGTGAACATGGCGCCGCCGATGGCCGAGAACATCGCCGCCACGCAAAACACGAATACCTTGAAGCTCGCCACGTCGTAGCCCGAGAAGCGGACCCGCTCCTCCTTGTCGCGCATCGCCATCAGCAGCTTGCCCAGCTTGGAGGCGAGCAGGTAGCGCGCCAGCAGGATGCAGCCGAACAGCAGCGCGCCGTTGACGAAGTACAGCGTCATGCGGGCCGCATCGGTGCGGATGTCCCAGCCCAGCAGCGTCTTGAGGTCGGTGATGCCGTTGACGCCGCCGGTCCAGCCCTGCTGGCCGATGATGAGCACCGACAGGATCAGCGCCACGGCCTGCGTCACGATCGCGAAGTAGGTGTCGCCGACGCGGCGCTTGAACATCGCCAGGCCGAGCACCAGCGCCAGCAGGCAGGGCACCAGCGGCACCGCCATCAGCGTGAACCAGAAGCTCTTGAACGGCACCCAGAACCACGGCAGCTCGGTGAGCTGGTTCCAGTCCATGAAGTCGGGGATGCCGGGCGTGGACTGGATCCTGGTGGCCTCGGGCGTGGAGGCCTCCAGCTTGAGAAACATGGCCATGCAATAGCCGCCCAGGCCGAAGAACACCCCCTGGCCCAGGCTCAGGATGCCGCCGTAGCCCCAGCACAGCACCAGGCCCAGCGCGACGAAAGCGTAGGTGAGGTACTTGCCGACCAGGTTGAGGCGGAACACGTCGAGCACCAGCGGGAACACCACGAAGATCAGGCCGGCCAGCAGCGCCAGGCCGATCATGCCGTGGCGTCCGCCCAGCACGTTGCGATAGAGGCTTTTCATGTGCGTGTCCTCCGGTTCACTTGCGGACCTTAACGCTGAACAGGCCCTGCGGGCGCAGCATCAGGATGATGACCACCGCCGAGAGCGTGAGCACCTTGGCCATGGAGCCGGTCATGAAGAACTCCGAGATCGACTGGGTCTGGGCGATCGCGAAGGCCGAGGCGATGGTGCCGAACAGGCTGGCCGCGCCGCCGAACACCACGGTCAGGAAGGTGTCGACGATGTAGAGCGAGCCGCTGGTGGGGCCGGTGGAGCCGATGGTGGTGAAGGCCGCGCCGGCGATGCCGGCGATGCCGCAGCCCAGCGCGAAGGTCACGCGGTCGACCCGCTTGGTGTCGATGCCCACCGCGCCGCTCATGGCGCGGTTCTGCACGGTGGCGCGCACGTGCAAACCCCAGGTCGAACGGAACATCGCGAGCAGCAGGCCCGCGGTCAGCAACAGCGTGATCGACATCACGAACAGGCCGTTGAGCGGGATGTCCACGCCGTCGAGCGGCTGCCACGAGCCCATCAGCCACTCGGGCAGCGTGGGGCTGACCTCGCGCGGGCCGAAGATCGAGCGCAGCGACTGCTGCAGGATCAGCGACAGGCCCCAGGTCGCCAGCAGGGTGTCGAGCGGGCGCCGGTAGAGATGGCGGATCATGGCCCACTCCACCAGCCAGCCCAGCGCGAAGGTCACGGCGAAGGCCAGCGCGATCGCGGCGAAGAAGTACACCGGCATCAGGCCGGGCGCGTATTGCTGGACCAGGTCGGACAGCAGGTAGGTGCAATAGGCGCCCACCGCGAGAAACTCGCCGTGCGCCATGTTGATGACGCCCATCTGGCCGAAGATGATGGCCAGGCCCAGGGCCATCAGCAACAGCACGCTGAACACCGACAGGCCGTTGAACCCCTGCATCAGCAGGATGGCCCCGAGGTCGGAGAAGGATTCCATATCGCACTCCCGGCATGAAACAGACCGTGCGCGCCGGCCGGCGCGCACGGGACCCACAGGCGCCGCGCCTTACTGGTAGCCCTTGGGGAACGGATCCGGGCGGATCAGGTCGGGCGTCTCGAAGATCACGTCGAACTGACCGTCCTTCTTGATCTGGCCGATGCGCGTGCGGCTCCAGAGGTGATGGTTCGGATCGATCTTGACGTAGCCCTCGGGCGCCTCCTTGAACTCGAGGTCGGCGGAGGCCGCCACCACCTTGTCCACGTCGAAGCTGCCGGCCTTCTCGACCGCCATCTTCCACAGCCACGGGCCGAGATAGGCGGCCTGGGTCACGTCGCCGATCACGGCGTTGGCGCCGTACTTGGCCTTGAAGGCCTCGACGAATTTCTTGTTGTTGGGGTTGTCCAGGCTCTGGAAGTACTTCATGCACGACCAGAAGCCTTCGGCGTTCTCGCCGCCGATGCCCAGCAGCTCGTCTTCGGTGACCGAGATCGTCAGCAGCTTCTGCTTGTCGGCGGTCACGCCGGCGGCCTTGAGCTGCTTGTAGAACGAGACGTTGCTGCCGCCGACCACCACCGCGAACACCACGTCGGGCTTGCGCAGCTTGATCTTGTTGATGAGCGAACCGAACTGGGTGTGGCCCAGCGGGTAGTACTCCTCGCCCACCACCTCGCCCTTGAGCACGTTCTCGATGTGCTTGCGCGCGATCTTGTTGGAAGTGCGCGGCCAGATGTAGTCGGAGCCGATCAGGTAGAACGACTTGGCCTTCTTCTCCTTGGCCAGCCAGTCCAGGCTGGACAGGATCTGCTGGGTCGCCTCCTGGCCGGTGTAGAACACGTTCTTGGATTGCTCCAGGCCCTCGTAGAAGGTCGGGTAGTAGAGCAGGCCGTTTTCCTTCTCGAACACCGGCAGCACCGCCTTGCGCGAAGCCGAGGTCCAGCAGCCGAACACGGTGGCGACCTTGTCGCTCACCAGCAGCTTGCGCGCCTTCTCGGCGAAGGTCGGCCAGTCGGAGGCGCCGTCTTCCTGCACGATCTTGATCTTGCGGCCCAGGATGCCGCCCATCGCGTTGATCTGCTCGATGGCCAGGCGCTCCGACTGGATCGAGCCGGTCTCGCTGATGGCCATGGTGCCGGTCGCGGAGTGCAGCTGACCCACGGTGACTTCGGTGTCGGTGATGGCCAGGCCGGTGGTGTTGATGGCCGAGGTGGCGGGCGCGGCGGCGCGCGACAGCATCGGCACGCCCAAGAGCGGCAGGCCGGCGAGCGTCATGGCGACGCGGCGGCGCGCGAGGGAGGCGGGGCCGTCGCCGGCTCGGTCGAAGGGGGATTTGCCAGACATCGGTGACTCCTGAGAATGGATCACGACCAGGGAAACCGAGCATGTGCGGCGGTGACCGCGGCCCGGAGCTTGGGGGCATACTAGGAGCGCATGCCGCACTGCAACATACGTCGATTGACGTACAGGCACGGCCCGCCCGGGGCGCTACAAAGAGCCGTACGTCGAATGACGCATCCCGCCGGCCGGCGCCCGGCGCGGCGCCGCCCCGTCAGAGCCCGCCGGAGTCCTCTCTTGTCCGCCAGCGCACCGCAACGCATCGTCAAGATCCGCCGCGACTACAACACCTGGGTCGCCAACGAAACGCTCGAGGACTACGCCCTGCGTTTCACCCCGGTGTCGTTTCGCAAGTGGTCGGAGTTCCGCGTCGCCAACACCGCCGTGGGCGCGGTGTCGTTCCTGGCGCTCGAGGCCATCGGCGGCGCGCTGGCGCTCAACTACGGCTTCGCCAACGCGTTCTGGGCCATCGTGGCGGTGGCGCTGGTGGTGTTCCTGACCGGCCTGCCGATCGCCTACTACGCCGCCCGCGACGGCCTGGACATGGACCTGCTCACGCGCGGCGCCGGCTTCGGCTACATCGGCTCCACCATCACCTCGTTGATCTACGCGTCGTTCACCTTCATCTTCTTCGCGCTCGAGGCGGCCATCATGGCGCTCGCGCTCGAGCTCGCCACCGGCCTGCCCCTGTCGATCGGCTATCTGGTGTGCGCGCTGGTGGTGATCCCGCTGGTGATGTACGGCATCACCTTCATCAACCGGCTGCAGGCCTGGACCCAGCCGCTGTGGCTGGCGCTGCTGCTGCTGCCCTATGGCTTCATCCTCTGGAAGGATCCGGGTTCGGTGGCCGCCTTCCTGCAGTTCGATGGCTACGACGAGCGCGGCGGCCACTTCAACCTGCTGATGTTCGGCGCGGCCGTGGCGGTGGCCGCCTCGCTGGTGACCCAGATCGGCGAGCAGGTCGACTACCTGCGCTTCCTGCCGCCGCCCACCCGCGCCAACCGCAAGCGCTGGTGGGCCGCGCTGCTGTGCGCCGGCCCGGGCTGGATCCTGCCCGGCGCGGCCAAGATCCTGGGCGGCGCCTTCCTCGCCTACCTCGCGCTCGGGCATGGCGTGAGCGTGGAGAAGGCCGGCGATCCGAACCACATGTACCTGATCGCCTACGGCTACGTGGTCGACCACGCCGGGCTGGCGCTGGCGCTGGTGACGCTGTTCGTGGTGGTGTCGCAGATCAAGATCAACGTGACCAATGCCTATGCCGGCTCGCTGGCCTGGTCCAACTTCTTCGCGCGCGTCACGCACAGCCATCCGGGGCGGGTGGTGTGGCTGGTGTTCAACGTGCTGATCGCGGTGGTGCTGATGGAAATGGGCGTGTTCGGCGCGCTCGAGCACGTGCTGGCGCTGTTCTCGCACGTGGCGCTGGCCTGGATCGGCGCGCTGGTCGCCGATCTGGTGGTCAACAAGCCGCTCGGCCTGTCGCCCTCGCGCATCGAGTTCCGCCGCGCCTATCTGTACGACATCAACCCGGTGGGCGTGGGCAGCATGCTGATCGCGATCGTGCTGGCCCTGCTGGCCTACGCGGGGGCCTTTCCCGGCACGGCCGGCGCGCTGGCGCAGGCGCTCTCGCCCTTCGTGGCGCTGATCGCGGCGTTCGTGAGCGCGCCGGTGATCGCCTGGGCCACGGGCGGCCGCTACAACCTGGCGCGCCAGCCCGAGCCCGCGGCGGGCGGACACGAACAGCGCTGCGTGATCTGCGCCAACCGCTTCGAGCAGCCCGACATGGCGCACTGCCCGGCCTACAACGGCGCGATCTGCTCGCTGTGCTGCACGCTCGACGCCCGCTGCCAGGACCGCTGCAAGCCGCATTCGCGCGTGCAGGACCAGCTCGGCGCGGCCCTGCAGCGCATCCTGCCGGCGCGCATGAGCCGGGTGCTGCACACGCGGCTGGTGCACTACCTGCTCATCGTCACCAGCATCGGCCTGTTGCTGGCGGCGATCCTCGGGCTGATCTACTTCCAGGAGGCGGTGAGCTACCGGCAGGCCGGGCTGGAGCTCGCCGGCCTGCGCGCCACCTTCGCCAAGCTGTACGCCGCGCTGCTGCTGATCGCCGGCGTGGCCGCCTGGTGGCTGGTGCTGACGCAGGAGAGCCGGCGCGTGGCGCAGGAGGAGTCGGACCGCCAGACCACGCTGCTGCTGCGCGAGATCCAGGCGCACCGCCAGACCGATGCCCAGCTGCAGAAGGCCAAGGAGGCGGCGGAGAGCGCCAACCTCGCCAAGAGCCGGTTCATGAGCGGCATGAGCCACGAGCTGCGGGCCCCGCTCAACAGCATCCTGGGCTACGCGCAGATCCTGCAGCGCGACCCGGCGCTGCCGCCCGCGCGGCGCGAGGCCATCGACGTGATCCATCGCAGCGGCAAGCACCTGGTCGGCCTGATCGACGGGCTGCTCGACATCGCCCGCATCGAGGCCGGCAAGCTGCGGCTGGAGAACACCGAACTGCGGCTGCCCGAGTTCCTCGAACAGATTGTGCAGATGTTCCGGCCGCAGACCGCGCTCAATGGGCTGGACTTCCGCTACGAGCGCGCGGCCGACCTGCCCAAGATCGTGCACATCGACGAGAAGCGCCTGCGCCAGATCCTGATCAACCTGCTGAGCAACGCGGTCAAGTTCACGCAGCAGGGCGAGGTGGCGCTGCGCGTCAAGCACGCGGCCGACATGGTGCTGTTCGAGGTGAGCGACAGCGGCATGGGCATCCCCGCCGCGGACATGGAACGCATCTTCCTGCCGTTCGAGCGCAGCTGGGCCGCGGCCGAGCAGGCCGACACCGGCACCGGCCTGGGCCTGACGATCTGCCGCATGCTGACCAACATCATGGGCGGCGAGATCACGGTGCGCAGCGAGGTCGGGCGCGGCAGCGTGTTCGCGCTCAAGCTCTTCCTGCCGGAGATGCGGTCGCCGCGCGGCGACATCCGTCCGGTCGGCCCGGTGATCGGTTACGAGGGCGAGCGGCTGCGCATCCTGACGGTCGACGACCAGCCCTCGCAGCGTCGGCTGGTGCGCGACATGCTGACGCCGCTGGGTTTCGAGGTGCACGAGGCCAACGGCGGCCAGGCCTGCCTGGCCGTGGTGCACACGCTGCGGCCCGCGCTGATCCTGATGGACGTGTCGATGCCGGGCATGGCGGGCTGGGACGTGTGCCGCGCGCTGCGCGCGCAGGGCGTGGCGGTGCCGATCGTGATGCTGTCGGCCAACGTGCACGGCATGGACCCGAAGGACAACGCCGACAGCGGCCACACCGACTTCATCGCCAAGCCCGTCATCATGGACGACCTGCTGGCGCGCATCGGCACGCATCTGCGGCTGCGCTGGCTCAGCGCGGCCGCCCCGCCCGCCGAGGTCCCGCAGGAGGGCGAGCTTCACGGCGTGGCACTCGAACGCGAGGACGCCGAATCGCTGCTGGAACTGGGCGCGATGGGCTACATCAAGGGCATCCTGGCGCGGCTCGACGAGATCGGCCAGCGCCAGCCCCACGCCGCGCGCCTGACGCGCCACCTGCATCTGCTCGCCAGCGAGTTCCAGCTGGCCGAATACAACCGCCTGCTCAAAGACCATGTACAGCGCCACCACCATGCCCTGCCCCGATAAGAACCTCGTCATGCTGGTCGACGATGCGCCCGACAATCTGCGCATGCTGTCGAGCGCGCTCGACGAGGCCGGCTACCGCGTGCTCATCGCCACCGACGGCCCCTCGGCGATCGAGCGGGTCGACTACGTGGTGCCCGACATCGTGCTGATGGATGCGGTGATGCCCGGCATGGACGGCTTCGAGACCTGCGCGCGGCTCAAGGCCCATCCCGTGGCGGCGCAGGTGCCGGTGGTGTTCATGACGGGCCTGACCGAGCCGGAGCACGTGCTGCGCGGCTTTCGCAGCGGCGGCGTGGACTACGTGACCAAGCCGCTCGACACCGAAGTGGTGCTGGCGCGCCTGGACACGCACCTGCGCAACGCGCGCCACCTGTCGGCGGCCTTCGACGCGCTCGACGCGGCGGCGCGCGCCGTGGTGGCGCTGGACGCGCGCGGCCACGCGATCTGGAAGACCGGCCGCGCCCGCCTCTGGCTGGCCGACTACCTGGGCTGCGACGAGGACGCGCCGGGCCTGCCCGCGCCGCTGGCCGACTGGATCGCGCACAACCTGGCGCGCGGCCCCGCGGCCGAGCCGCTGGTGATCGAGGGCGCGGCGGGCCGGCTGATGCTGAGCCTGTCCGCCTCGCGCCGCTCCGGCGAAACCCTGCTGCTGCTGGAAGAACGCGCGCGCCCGGCCGAGGGCGCGGGCACGCTGGCCGCGCTGTACGGCCTCACGCCGCGCGAGTGCGACGTGCTGCAGTGGCTGGCCAAGGGCAAGACCAACCGCGACATCGCCGACATCCTCGGCATGGCGCCACGCACGGTCAACAAGCACCTGGAACACATCTTCGTGAAGCTGGGCGTGGAGACGCGCGCGGCGGCGGCCGGGATCGCGGCGCGGCACGGAATGCTGCGCTGAGCCGGCGCGTACCGCGCGGCGAACGGGATGGTAAGGCGTGTTGCGCGCCGATGCGCACGGCTGCGCGCGGCGTGATGGACGCGGGCGTCGCGGGGACTGCTGGCTGGGGGTGCGCCCGGACGAGAACCGTCCGGCGTCGGGTCGGCAGGAGCTGGCGTCTCCGACAGGAATCGAACCTGTATCTAGGACTTAGGAGGTCCTTGTTCTATCCATTGAACTACGGAGACACGCCGAGCGCGGATTGTATCGCTTTTTGTAGCGCCGGTTCGCGCTCGCCGCCCGCCTCGCCCGGGCGCGGGCGGTGCCGATCGCAGTGCCACTTTGAGCGGTTCCGGCGTCGTCATCGGCGCGCGCGTCCTGCGCGGTCCAGACTGCGACGGCAGGCCCGGCAGGCCCTGCCGCGACCCCGACTGCCTGCGCGCCGCCACCCGGCGACGCGCTCGCTGACCGGGGGATCGGGCAGCCGGAAGCGCAGCGCCCTGCCGCCCCCGCACGGCCCCGTCCCTTTTCGGGAGATTCCCCAGGTCGCCGGTGCGTTCAGCCTGCTGCAGGCCAATCCAAGATACGCTTCGCGGTTACTCGGGAACGCCTGGGCGCGCGCCTGTCAACCTGTCCCTTTATTTTTCTCCGGACAGCCTACAAGTTCCGCTTGCGTCCGAGTTCAAATTACTGTTTAAATTTGGCGCGTAACCCACTAATTCAACTGGACTTTTTTGGACCTCATCCGAAACAAGGCCAGGCAAGATCTCTGAAGATTCAGACAAGGTTTGTAATCCCATGGCATTTCCCTGGATGCGAGCAATTTCCACGGCACTGGCGCCCCTGGCGCTGGCCGCGGCCGCGCTCCTGCCCCTGACCGCGCAAGCGGCCGCCGCCAAGGATCCCTGCAAGACCAACGCAAAGTCGTCCGCCTGCAAGGCCGCCCAGAGCAAGAAGAAAACCACGGCCGCCAAGCCCGCGAGCAAGTCTTCCAGCAAGTCCTCGGCCAAGACCGGCAGCAAGAGCGCCCCCGCCAAGTCGGCTTCCGCCGGCAAGAACACCAACACCACCAAGATCAAGGCAAGCACCCGCAAGAAGGCGGCCGCCACGGCCGCCGCAGGCGACGCGGCCATGCCGCCGCTGGCGTCCTCCCCCGCCGCCGAAGCGCGCGCGCTGCGCTCGACCACGGCCTACGTGCAGGATCTCGAGACCTCCACGGTGATGTTCGCCAAGAACGAAAACGTGGTGCGCCCGATCGCCTCGATCTCCAAGCTCATGACGGCACTGGTGGTGGTCGACGCCAACCTGCCGATGGACGAGGTGATCGAGGTCACCGACGACGACGTCGACACGCTCAAGCACACCACCTCGCGCCTGCGCGTGGGCACGCGCCTGACGCGCGGCGACATGCTGCACCTGGCGCTGATGTCCTCGGAGAACCGCGCCGCGCACGCGCTGGGCCGCAACTACCCGGGCGGCCTGAATGCCTTCGTGACCGCGATGAACGCCAAGGCGCGTTCGCTCGGCATGCTGAGCACGCACTTCATCGAGCCCACCGGCCTGTCGAGCGAAAACGTATCGTCGCCGCACGATCTGGCGCGGTTGCTGCGCGCCGCCGCGCAGCGCCCGCTGATCCACCGCTACTCCACCGACACGGAGTACGACGTCGAGATCAACAACCGCACGCAGACCTTCCGCAACACCAACCTGCTGGTGCGCAAGCCCGACTGGGACATCAAGGTGTCCAAGACCGGCTTCATCAACGAGGCGGGCGAATGCCTGGTGATGCTGGCGCGCATCAACGGCCGCGACGTGGCCATCGTGCTGCTGGACTCGCAGGGCAAGCTCTCGCGTATCGGCGATGCGGTACGCATCCGCCGCATCCTGCAAAGCGACGTGGCCATGCTCTAAGACCACGGGCTCAATAAAAAGAATCGCCGCTGCTCACACAGCGGCGTTTTTTTTTGCGCAGGGGTGTTTCAGGCGGTGGCGCGCTCGGGCAGCGGCCGCTCGTCGAACAGGTCGGGGCGCAGGCCCTGGAACACGGTGCGGGCATCGAGGCCGCGGATGGGGACTGCCGCGTCGCGCGGAATGCGGCCCTCGGCCTGCAGCATCTGGTAGCGCAGGCAGCACACGCGCAGGAACGAGGTGAAGTTGGGCACCTCGCCGCGATAGTCCATCAGCTCGTCGTAGAGCCGCTCGATCAGTTGCGTGACGCGCATGCCGTCGCGCGCGGCGAGCTCCTCGAGCACGTTCCAGAAGAGTTTTTCGAGGCGCACGCTGGTGGCCACGCCGTGCAGGCGCAGCGAGCGTGCCTCGGTGGCATAGGATTGCGCGTTGGCGCGCACGAAGATCTCGCACATGGTGACTCCCGCCGTGGCCCGGTGACTCCACACTTTAGGCCGGCGCCACGCGCAGGGCAATGGGGGCCGGCGCCGCCGTCCCCCTGCCCGCGGCGCGGATCAGTGCGAGATGCGCGTGCCCAGCACGGCGAGGAACTGCGCCAGCCAGGCCGGATGGGCCGGCCATGCCGGCGCGGTGACCAGGTTGCCGTCGGTGTGGGCCTGGTCGATGGCGATCTCGGCATAGGTGCCGCCCGCCAGCCGGACCTCCGGCGCGCAGGCCGGGTAGGCCGAGCAGGTGCGGCCCTCGAGGATGCCCGCGGCGGCCAGCAGCTGCGCGCCGTGGCAGACGGCGGCGATGGGCTTGTTGGCCTGGTCGAAGTGCCGCACGATCTCCAGCACGCGCTCATTGAGCCGCAGGTATTCCGGCGCGCGTCCGCCCGGGATCACCAGGCCGTCGTAGTTCTGCGGCTCGACCTTGGCGAAGTCGTAGTTCAGCGCGAAATTGTGACCGCGCTTTTCGCTGTAGGTCTGCGCGCCCTCGAAATCGTGGATCGCGGTGGCCACGCTGTCGCCGGCCTTTTTGTCGGGACACACCGCGTGCACCTTGTGGCCCACGGCCAGCAGGGTCTGGAACGGCACCATGGTTTCGTAGTCTTCGGCGTAGTCGCCGACCAGCATCAGCAGGGTTTTGCTCATGATCGTCTCCGGTAGAGGACATGCGGGGCCGCGGGAGGCGGCGCGCTGTTCTTGTGCTTGTGGCCCATTGTGCGCGGCCGGCGCCGGCCGCGGGTGGTAGCCCGATACCGCAGCGCTGCAACAGAGCTGTCAAGGCGCTTGCGGCAACGCCTGCTCACGTTTCGGGCGGAACCCGCGCCGCGCGCGCCCGGTCCACCGATGCAGGGCCGCACACCGTGGCCCCTCGTCATCCCGAGGTTTCCCATGCATCCGATCTCCGGCCCTGCCCCGTCCGCGCCCCGCGCCACCGGCCCGCGCCTGCCGCGCCGCATCGGCTTCGCCGGCCGCGCGGCCACGCTGGAGCCGCTGTCGCAGGCGCACGTGGACGAGCTCTGGCTGGCGATGGACGATGCGGAGGACAGCTGGCGCTACCTGAACTACGGGCCGTTCGCGAGCCGGCGCGCGCTGGCCGAGCAGGTGGCCAGCCTGGTGAGCCGCAGCTCGCCGCTCTACTGGGCCGTGCGGCGCCACGACAGCGGCCGCGCCGAAGGCTGGCTGTCGCTGTGCGACTGGTCGCTCACCGACGCCAGCCTCGAACTGGGCGGCATCTGGTTCGGACCCGCGCTGCAACGCACGCGCGCCGGCACCGAGGCCGTGTTCCTGCTGCTGCGATATGTGTTCGAAGACCTGCGCTTCGAGCGGCTGGTGTGGCGCAGCCTCACCGACAACACGCGCTCGCTGCACGCGGCGCGCCGCTACGGCTTCCGCCCCGAAGGGATCTGGCGCTCGGCCGCGCGGGTCAAGGGCCGGCGCGGCGACGTGGCCTGGCACGGCCTGCTGGCCGCCGAGTGGCCGGCGCAGCGCGAGCGCCTGGCGGGCTGGCTCGACGAACGCAACTTCGGCGCCGATGGCCGCGCGCGCACGCCGCTGGCGCTGCCGCTGTGAGGTCTACTGTTCGAGGCCGACGCTGACGGGGGTGGCGCCGAGCAGGTCGACCAGCACCTGCGGCGCGATGCCGATCAGGTAGCCGCGCCGCCCGCCGTTGATATAGATCTGCGGGTAGTCGAGCACGGTGGCCTCGACGAACACCGGCATGCGCTTGCGCGTGCCGAACGGCGAGGTGCCGCCCACCTGATAACCCGAATGGCGCTGCGCCACCTCGGGCTGGCACGGCGCCACCTTCTTCAGGCCCGCCTGGCGCGCCAGATTCTTGGTCGAGACCTCGCGGTCACCATGCATCAGCACCACGAGCGGCCGCGCCGCGTCGTCTTCCATGATGAGCGTCTTCACCACCGCATGCGGGTCCACGCCGAGCTGGCGCGCCGATTCGCGCGCGCCGCCGTGGTCGACGTACTCGTAGGTGTGTTCGCTGTAGGCCACCTTGTGCTGCTTGAGGAACTGGGTGGCGGGGGTTTCCGAGACGTGGCGGCTCTTGCTCATGGCGATGACGGGACAGGGGATCAGGCGCGCGGATGATGCGCGGCGTGCAGCGCGCGCAGGCGTTCCCGCGCGACGTGCGTGTAGATCTGGGTGGTGGAGATATCGGCGTGCCCCAGCAGCAGCTGCACCACGCGCAGATCCGCGCCGTGGTTCAGCAGGTGGGTGGCGAAGGCGTGGCGCAGCACGTGCGGCGACAGCGGCGCCCGCACGTCGGCCAGCAGGGCGTACTTCTTCACCAGTTGCCAGAAGGCCTGGCGCGACATGGCCTCGGCGCGCGCGGTGAGAAACATGGCGTCGGCGGCGCGGCCGCCCGCGAGCTCGGGGCGGCCCTCGCGCAAATACTGATCGAGCCAGTGCGCGGCCTCGGCGCCCAGCGGCACCAGCCGGTCCTTGCCGCCCTTGCCTTGCAGCACCCGCACCACGCCCTCGTTCAGGCTCACGTCGAGCACCTTCACGCCCACCAGCTCGCTCACGCGCAGGCCGGTGGCGTAGAGGGTTTCGAGCATGGCGCGGTCGCGCAGGCCGCGCGCGGTCTTGACGTCCGGCGCGTTCAGCAGCGCCTCCACCTGCCCTTCCGAGAGGGTCTTGGGCACGCGCAGGGGCTGCTTGGCGGCCACCAGCGTGAGGCAGGGGTCTGCGGACACCACGTGTTCGCGCAGCGCCCAGGCGTAGAAGCGGCGCAGCGCCGCGAGCCGCCGGTTGGCGGTGGTGGGACGGCTCTCTTCGTGGCGCGCCGCGAACCAGGCGGAAATGTCGGCCGCGCCCACCTGCCGCAGCGCGGCGGCGGCCGCCTGGCCCTGATGCTCCTCGGGATGCTCGAGCCAGTGGGCGAAGGCGCTGAGGTCGCGGCGGTAGGCCGCCAGGGTATTGGCAGCCAGGCCGTCCTCGAGCCAGACGGCGTCGATGAAAGCGTCGATGTCGGGCTGGGAGGCCAGGGGCGCGGCGTCAGTCATGGCAATAGGAAAAACAGCGTGGCCGGCACGACGTGCCCGTTCGGAGGAGCCAGCCCCCGTCGACCGGGGCCCGCCCATTCTACGTCGAGCGGGGCGCGGCTCAGGATTGCGCGCGCAACCAGTCTTCGAACACCTTGAGGGCGCCGGACCGCTCGCTGCGCTGGGGATAACCGAAATAATAGCCCTGACTCACGGCCAGGGCCTGCGGCACCGGCATCGCCAGCGTGCCGGCATCGAGCGCCGGCTGCGCCAGGAAGCGCGGCATCAGGCCGACGCCCAGGCCGGCCTGCACCGCCGCCATCACCATCGTGAACAGCTCGTAGCGCGGCCCGCCGGCCGCCTGCGGGCCGTAGGCGTGACCGTTGGCCGTGTACCACTGGCGCCAGGCATCGGGACGCGAGGCCAGGTGCAGATGGGTCAGGCCCGCCAGCGGCAGGCCGGCGCGTGCCTCGGCGGCCACGGCGCCCGCCAGCGGCGGCGCGCACACCGGCACCAGCTCGCGCTCGGGGAACAGCAGCGCGCCCTGCGTGCCCGGCCAGATGCCGTCGCCATGGTAGAGCGCGCCGTCGAACGGCTGGTCCTTGAACTGGAACGGCAAGGTGCGCACCGACAGGCTCACGGTGATGTCGGGATGGGCCTGCTGGAACTGCGCCAGGCGCGGGATCAGCCAGGTGGTGGCCAGCGTGGGCACCACGGCGATGTGGATGCTGCGGCCCATGCCGGTGCGGCTCACCAGGCCGAAGGTGTCTTTCTCGATCTGGTCGAGGTGATGGCGGATGCGGCCGGCGTACTCGGCGCCGTGGTCGGTGAGCACGATGCGGCGCCTGACCCGGGTGAACAGCGCCACGCCCAGCCGCGCCTCCAGGCTGGCCACCTGCCGATAGACGGCGCTGTGGGTGAGCGACAGCTCTTCGGCCGCGCGCGAAAAGCTGCCCAGCCGCGCCGAGGCCTCGAACGCCTGCAGGGCGCTCAGGTTGGGAATTCCGTTTCTCATCGCCGTGGCCCGTGGGCCCCTCCTCGCTTTCCTGCATGCCCATGCCCGGGCGATGCGTCACCCGAACGGCCTCGCCCGGATGCTGCATCGCAACACCGCGGGACGTGCCGGCAGGTCAACATGATGTGCAATTTTATCAATTGCTTTGTGCAAGTGAGGAACATTATCCTCGCGAGATATTCTCCCGTGGCCTGTCTGATGAACGCTGAAACCAACACCACTCCCGCCGCCCGCATGGGCGGCCACATCCTGGTCGACCAACTGGCCGCCCATGGCGTCAAGCACGTGTTCTGTGTGCCCGGCGAGAGCTACCTCGCGGTGCTCGACGGCCTGCACGACGCCAGCATCCACGTGACCGTGTGCCGCCAGGAAGGCGGCGCGGCCATGATGGCGGACGCGCACGGCAAGCTCACCGGCGAACCCGGCATCTGCATGGTCACGCGCGGCCCTGGCGCCTCCAACGCGCTGGCCGGCGTGCACATCGCCAAGCAGGACTCGACCCCGCTGATCCTGTTCGTGGGCCAGATCGAGCGCGGCATGCGCGAGCGCGAGGCCTTCCAGGAAATGGACTACCGCGCCGTGTTCGGCACGCAGGCCAAGTGGGTCACCGAGATCGACCAGGTCGAGCGCATCCCCGAACTGATCTCGCGCGCCTTCCACATCGCCACCTCGGGCCGTCCGGGCCCGGTGGTGATCGCGCTGCCCGAAGACATGCTGGTGGAATACGCCTCGGTGCCCGACGCGCCCCGCTACGAGGTGATCGACGCCGCGCCCGCCGCGGGCCAGATCGACGAACTCGCCGGCATGCTGGCCGCCGCGAAGAACCCGGTCGCGATCCTCGGCGGCACGCGCTGGGATGCGCGCGGCGTGCAGCAGTTCGCCGACTTCGCCCGCGCCCACGCCCTGCCCACCGCGGTGTCGTTCCGGCGCCAGATGCTGTTCCCGGCCGACCACCCCTGCTACATCGGCGACGTGGGCCTCGGCATCAATCCGGCGCTGCTGCAGCGCGTGGCCGACGCCGACCTGATCCTGCTGGTGGGCGGCCGCATGTCGGAGAACCCGAGCCAGGCCTACACGCTGCTCGACATCCCGGTGCCGCGCCAGAAGCTGGTGCACGTGCATCCCGACAGCGGCGAGCTGGCGCGCGTCTACCGCCCCAACCTGGCCGTGAACGTGTCGCCCAACGCCTTCTGCGCCGCGCTGGCCGCCATCCCGGCCCCCAAGACCGAGCCGGTCTGGGCCGACGGCACCCGCACCATGCGCGAGAGCTACCTGAAGTGGAGCGACCCGGCCGCCATCAAGACGCCGGGCCGCCTGCAGCTCGGCGAGGTGATGGCCTATCTCGAAGAGAAGCTGCCGGCCGACGCCATCATGACCAACGGCGCCGGCAACTACGCCACCTGGCTGCACCGCTTCCACCGTTTCACCCGCTTCGGCACGCAGCTCGCGCCGACCTCGGGCTCGATGGGCTACGGCCTGCCGGCCGCCGTGGGCGCCAAGCGCGTCTGGCCCGACAAGACCGTGGTCTGCTTCGCCGGCGACGGCTGCTTCCTGATGCACGGCCAGGAGTTCGCCACGGCCGTGCAATACGACCTGCCCATCATCGTGGTGCTGGTCGACAACGGCATGTACGGCACCATCCGCATGCACCAGGAGAAGCACTATCCCGGCCGCGTCTCGGCCACCGAGCTGAAGAATCCCGACTTCGCCGACTACGCCCGCGCCTTCGGTGGCCACGGCGAACGCGTCGAGACCGCGGCGGAATTCGGCCCGGCCTACGAGCGCGCGCTGGCCAGCGGCAAGCCGGCCATCCTGCACTGCCTGATCGATCCGCAGACCATCACGCCGTCGACCACGCTGGACAAGATCCGCGCGGCCGCGCAGCAGGCCGCGAAGTAAACGGCGCGCGCGGGTAAACCCCGCGCGCCGCCAGCACCGAAATACTTTATATTTAAACTTTCGTATCCCGTACCGGAGTACCGCATGTCCTCGATGCCCTCTTTCCACTGGCAAGATCCCCTGCTGCTCGACCAGCAGCTCACCGAAGAAGAACGCATGGTGCGTGACGCCGCCCTGGCCTACGCCCAGGACAAGCTGGCTCCGCGCGTGCTCGACGCCTTCCGCAACGAAAAGACCGACCCGGCGATCTTCGCCGAAATGGGCGAGCTGGGCCTGCTGGGCGCCACCATCCCCACCGAATACGGCGGCGCCGGCCTGAACTACGTCAGCTACGGCCTGATCGCCCGCGAAGTCGAGCGCGTCGACTCCGGCTACCGCTCGATGATGAGCGTGCAGTCGTCGCTGGTGATGGTGCCGATCAATGAGTTCGGCAGCGAAGCCCAGAAGCAGAAGTACCTGCCCAAGCTGGCCAGCGGCCAGTGGATCGGCTGCTTCGGCCTGACCGAACCCAACCACGGCTCGGATCCCAACGGCATGGAAACCCGCGCCACCAAGGTCGCCGACGGCTACAAGCTGAGCGGCAACAAGATGTGGATCACCAACTCCCCCATCGCCGACGTGTTCGTGGTGTGGGCCAAGGTCGTGGGCGGCGAGCACGACGGCAAGATCCGCGGCTTCATCCTCGACAAGGGCATGAAGGGCCTGACCGCGCCGGCGATCCACGGCAAGGTCGGCCTGCGCGCCTCGATCACCGGCGAAATCGTGATGGACGAAGTCGAAGTGAGCGAAGACCAGATGATGCCGGGCGTGTCCGGCCTGAAGGGTCCGTTCACCTGCCTGAACTCGGCCCGCTACGGCATCGCCTGGGGCGCGCTCGGCGCCGCCGAAGCCTGCTGGCACACCGCCCGCCAGTACACGATGGACCGCAAGCAGTTCGGCCGCCCCCTGGCGCAGAACCAGCTGATCCAGAAGAAGCTGGCCGACATGCAGACCGAGATCACGCTGGGCCTGCAGGGCTGCCTGCGCCTGGGCCGCATGAAGGACGAAGGCACCGCCGCCGTCGAGATCACCTCGATCATGAAGCGCAACTCGTGCGGCAAGGCGCTCGACATCGCCCGCCTCGCGCGCGACATGCTCGGCGGCAACGGCATCTCCGATGAATTCGGCGTCGCCCGTCACCTGGTGAACCTCGAAGTCGTGAACACCTACGAAGGCACGCACGACGTGCACGCGCTGATCCTGGGCCGCGCCCAGACCGGCCTGCAAGCGTTCTTCTGATGCGATCGGGCGCAAGCCCGAGCGCACCAAAAAAAAGGCCCGGTGCTCGCCAGAGCACCGGGCCTTTTCTTCATGAGCGCGCCAGGCGCGCCGCTCAACTCTCTCCGCTCAGGTCGAACAGGCTGGTCGCGTCGAGCTCCAGCACGGCTTCGTCGTGCTGGTTGTAGACGATCCAGAACCACGTGACGATGCCGAGGTCTTCGCGCGAGGAGGAGATGCGGGCGCCCTGCACGCGCATGTGCAGCGTGAGGGTGTCGCCGGGCCGAACGGGCACGCGCCAGCGCACTTCGCCCAGGCCGGGCGAGCCGAAGGATTCGGAGTCGTGCAGCACGGCGTCCACGGCCATGCGCATGGCCAGTGCGCAGGTGTGCCAGCCGCTGGCGATCAGGCCGCCCCAGCGGCCCTCTTCGGCGCGCCTGACGTCGGTGTGGAACCACTGGGGATCGAACCGCCGGGCGAACTCGAGGATCTCTTCCTGCGTCAAGGTGATCGGACCGCCCTTGATCACCATGCCCTGACGAAACTCGGCGAACTTCATATGCGCTCCCTTCGATACGCGTGATCTTGCAGTCAGGATAGACCAGGCGGGGCCGCGCTCCAATGGGCGCGCGCCCCGATGAGCCATGCAACGGTCAGATCAGCGCTTCGATGAGATACGGACCCTTGCGCGCGAGGCCGGCCTGCATGGCGCGGGTGAAAGCCTCGATCGAATCCACGCGCACCGCCTCGACGCCCATGCCGCGCGCCAGCGACACCCAGTCGAGCTCGGGCTGGTCGAGGTCGAGCATGCGGCGCGCGTTCACGCCCGGCTCGACCACGCCGACGTTCTTCATCTCGCCATGCAGCGTGGCATAGGTGCGATTGGCGTAGATCACCGTCAGGCAATCGAGGTTCTCGCGCGCCTGGGTCCAGAGGCCCTGCACCGTGTACATGCCGCTGCCGTCGGCCTGCAGCGTGATGACCTTGCGGTCGGGGCAGGCCACGGCGGCGCCGGCCGCCATGGGCAGGCCGATGCCGATCGCGCCGCCGGTGAGCTGCAGCAGGTCGTGCGGTGCCGAGGCCTCGCTGAAGCCCCCGAATTCTCGGCCCTGCGTGATCGATTCATCGACGATGATCGCGTTGTCGGGAATCAGCCCGGCCACGATGCGATTGATGGCCAGGCCCGTGAGCTTGCCGCTGGCGGGCGCGGCGTCGGTGAGCGGCTTGGCGACCAGGCCGGGCGCATTGGCCTTGAGGCCGAGCTCTTCCGCGAGCCATTCGAGCGCCTGCGTCAGGTCCTGTTCGACGGTGGCCATCACGATCTGGTTGCTGCCCTCGGCGGCCAGCAGGCTGGGCTTGCCCGGGTAGGCGAAGAACGCCACCGGCGTGCGCGCGCCCACCATGATGAGGTGGCGCACGTCTTTCAGGAACGCCACCGCCATGTCGACCGGATACGGCAGGCGCGTGACCGGCGCGCGCGCGCCGCCCCGTTCGAGGCGGCGGTTGGAGGTCTCGCTCGCCAGGCGCACGTTGAAGGCCTGCGCGATGCGGCCGGCGGCCTCGAGCGCGCGGCCGCGCAGCGCGGTGCCGCCGAGCAGCAGCGTGGTGTTCTCGCCCGAGCGGATCGCGGCGGCGGCCGCGCGGATCGCATCGGCCTGCGCCGGCTTGGGCGCATCCGGCGTCACGGCCACCGGCGCCGGCGTGCTCGCGGGCAGGTCGGTCCAGGCGGCGTCGGCCGGCAGGATCAGGGTGGCGATGTTGCCCGGCGCGCTGCGCGCGACGCGGATCGCCTCGCCCGTCTGGCGCGCCACGGAGGCGGCGTCGGTGATGCGATCGACCCAGTGCGACATCGGCCGGGCCACGCCCTCGGCATCGCTGGTGAGCGGCGCGTCGTACTGCACGTGGTAGGTGGCGTGATCGCCGACCACGTTCACCATCGGCGTGCGGGCGCGGCGCGCGTTGTGCAGGTTGGCCAGGCCGTTGCCCAGGCCCGGGCCCAGGTGCAGCAGCGTGGCGGCCGGCTTGTCGGCCATGCGTGCGTAGCCGTCGGCGGCGCCGGTCACCACCCCTTCGAACAGGCCCAGCACGCAACGCATGCGCGGCTTGCGGTCGAGCGCGGCCACGAAGTGCATTTCGGAGGTTCCGGGATTGGCGAAGCAGACATCAATGTCGTTGGCCAGCAGGGTGTCGCAAAGGCTATCGGCGCCGTTCATGGTGTGTCGTGGATCTTTGGGGAGGGAATGGAGGCACGCGCACGGCAGCGCCGTGCGCGCGGATGCGGAACATCATAGGGATAGACCGGCACCTCTGCTAGGTCCAGTTTTTGGCAGCTTCATGGAACCACTGCGCACCGCGCGGCGGCACCCTAGGGTAGACCCTAGGGCACGCGCGCGACGCCGGCGCGTGCCGCTCAGGCCGGCAGCAACTGGCCCAGGAAGGCCTGCGCCCGCTCGGTCTGCGGCGCCGAGAAAAAGCGCTGCGGCGGCGCGCTCTCGACGATGCGGCCGGCATCCATGAAGACCACGCGATCGCCCACCTCGCGCGCGAAGCCCATCTCGTGCGTGACGCAGATCATCGTCATGCCCTCGCGAGCCAGCTCCACCATTGTCTCCAGCACCTCCTTCACCATCTCCGGATCGAGCGCGGAGGTGGGCTCGTCGAACAGCATCACCTTGGGCTGCATGCACAGGGCGCGCGCGATCGCGACGCGCTGCTTCTGTCCGCCCGACAGCTGGCCGGGATACTTGTCGGCCAGCTGCGGGATGTGCACGCGCTCGAGAAACTGCATGGCGCGCGCATCCGCCTCCGCCTCGCTCACGCCCTTCACCAGGCGCGGCGCGATGGTGCAGTTCTCGCGCACCGTGAGGTGCGGGAACAGATTGAAGTGCTGGAACACCATGCCCACGTCGGCGCGCACGCGCTCGATCTGTTCGAGCCGGTCGTCGAGCGTGACGCCATTGACGACGATGGTGCCCTCCTGGTGTTCCTCGAGCCGGTTGATGAGGCGGATGGTGGTGGACTTGCCCGAGCCCGAGGGCCCGCACAGGATCAGCTTCTCGCCCGGATGCACGTCCAGCGACAGGTCGTCGATGACCTTGAATTCGCCATACCATTTGCTCACGCCGCGCAGGCGGATGACGGGTTCGGTCGTATGCGTGGCTTGCATGGTCAGGCCTTCGTGATGTCGTGGTTTTCGCCGCCGCCGTTCCAGTAGCCCGGCACGGCAAGCCGTTTCTCCGAGCGGCGGAACAGATACGACAGCACGCTGCACATGGCGAAGTAGATCACCCCCACCATGGTGTAGACGGTGAGCGCCTGGAAGGTTGCGCCGGCAAGCATCTCGCCCGCCCGCATCAGCTCGTAGACGCTGATCACCGCCACCAGCGAGGTTTCCTTGATGAGCACCAGCGCGTAGTTGCCCAGCGCCGGGAAGATGGTGCGCAGCGCCTGCGGCAGCACGATGCGGCGCAGGCGGTCGACCTTCTTCAGGCCGAGCGCGCGCGCCGCCTCGTACTGGCCGGCGTCGACCGACTGGATGCCGCTGCGGAACAGCTCGGCCAGATAGGCGCCGAAGTTCAGCGTGAGGCCCAGCACGCCGGCCGTGAAGCCGTCGATCACCACGCCCATCTCCGGCAGGCCGTAGTAGATGTAGAACAGCTGCAGCAGCAGCGGCGTGCCGCGGATCACTTCGATGTAGAAGCGCGCCGCGCGCGAGAGCACGGGCGATTTCGACAGGCGGCACAGACAGACCACCAGGCCCACCGCCACCGCGAGAAAGGCCGAGCAGAAGAACAGCGCCAGGGTCCAGAGCGAGCCTTCGGCCAGCGGCGTCAGATACATGCGCAGGGTCGTGAGGTCCATCGTCGCATCCCGTCCGTTACTTGCTCATCAGATCGGCCACGCCCCACTTGCGCCCGATCTCGGCCAGCTCGCCGCTCTTCTTCATGTCGGCCAGCGCGGCGTTGACCGCGTCGAGCAGCGCCTGGTTGCCCTTCTCCACCGCCATGCCCACCTGCCACTTCTTCTGCGGCACGTACTCGGTGTGCAGCTTCACGCCGGGGATGTTCTTGGTGGTGATCTGGTAGACGATGCTGGGCGGATCGACGATGCCGAGGTCGATGCGGCCGGCGCGCACGTCGGCCAGCAGCGTGGCGTAGTCCTGGTAGGTCGAGACCTTGGTGTCGGGCATGTCCTTGATCATGTTGAACTGCACCGAGTCGACCAGCACGCCCACGCGCCGGCCCTTCATGTCCTCGAACTTCGCGTAGGTGCGGGTGTTCTTGTCGCTCACCACGATGCCTTCGCCCCACTCGTAGACCGGCGCGGTGAAGTCGATCGCCCGCGCCCGCTCCTCGGTGATGAACAGCGGCGCCGACATCAGGTCGGCGCGTCCCGACGTGAGCGTGGGGATGAGGCCGGAGAACGGCACGTCGGCCAGCTTCATGTCGAGCTTCATGTGCGTGGCCACGCCGCGCGCCACGTCGACCATGATGCCCTCGAGCTTGTTGCTGGCGGGATTCTTGAAGCCGTGCGGCGGCGCCGAGGCGGTGGTGACCACGTTCAGGCTCTTGGCCGCGCGGACCTCGTCGAGGCTGCGGGCGTGGGCCGGCGCGAGCGCGCAGACCAGGCCGGTGGCGGCCAGCAGGCCGGCGATGCGTTTGCTGATTTTCATGTTTTCCCCTTGAGTCGAGATGGGCCCGTCAGGCGGGCCGGCCTTGCGGATACGCCTGCACCGCGCTGGCGGCGAGGGCGAAGAACTCTTGCATCACGGTCGCGGCGAGAAACGCCGTGGCGCCGCCCACGTCCTGCGGCGGCGACACCGTGTTCACGTCGAACGCGACGAAATTCATGCCGTGCAGCCGGCGCAGCAGCGCCAGCCCTTCCTTGGCCGACAGGCCGCCCCACTCCGGCGTGCAGACACCCGGCGCACACGAGGGATCGAAGATGTCCATGTCGAAGCACAGGTAGACCGGGCGCGCGCCCACGCGGCGCTTGATCTCGTCGAGCACCGCGCCCTGGTCGCGGTCGAATTCGTCGAACGGGATCACGGTGTAGCCGACCTCGCGGCCGTACTCGACCACGCCGCCCATGAACGAATTGCCGCGCGTGCCGACGTGATAGCTCGCCGCCACGTCGACCACGGCTTCCTCGGCGGCGCGGGTGAAGGTGGTGGCGGTGTTGTAGCCGGCGATCGGATAGGTGTCGGTGTGCGAGTCGAAATGCAGCACCACCACGCCGGGATGGCGCTTGCCCACCGCGCGCAGCTGCGGCAGCGTCACCGCGCCGTCGCCGCCCATCGTGATCGGGATCGCGCCGGCATCGAGCACGCGGCCCACGGCCGCCTCGATCTGCGGATACGAACGCTCGGGATCGCCGGGCCAGCACACCACGTTGCCGGCGTCGGCGGCGCGCAGGAACTGCGGCGGGTTGTCCTGGCCGGCACGCCGGAACAGATCGTAGGGGCGCAGCAGGCGCGACTGCTCGCGGATGGCGTCGGGCCCCTGGCGCGAACCCACCCGGAACGGATGGGTGCCGCAGTCGAAGGGAATCCCCATCACGCAGGCCCGCGGCGCCGCCTGCCCGGCGCCCGGCGCGGCCAGGCCCATGAAGCCGGCGGCGGGGGCGAAGACGGCGGGGTCCACCAGGGCCGAATCAATTTGCTGCACAGCACAACTCCCTCTGATCCACGCGGGATCTCGTAGCGTATGTTTTATTTGTCATATCGCACAGCGATACGCTCGTGTCGTAAATAGATTAATCCGACCGCCACCGCCTGAGTACTAGGGATTCCCCGCCACCGCGAACGCGGCTCGAGGTTTTGTGCGATGCAATAAAAAACCCGGCCGGGGCCGGGTTCGAGCGCGGGCGGCGCGACCTTCAGGCGCGCGGCGGCTCCATGGCATAGAAGGGCTGTGTGACGCCGATCGTGCGGGAGGCGCTGATGGCGTGGGCGGTTTCGAGCACCTGCGGACCGAACACCGTCTGCGCCTGTTCGAAGCTCCAGCGGCTCGACGGCACCGAGATGTTCACTGCACCAACCGGCGTGCCCGCCGGATCCAGCACGGGCGCGCTGATGGTGATGTCGCCCTGGTAGAACTCGCCGTTGGCGCGCGCATATCCCACGCGCCGCGCGAATTCGAGCTCGTCCATGAGCGCATCCAGCGCGACGATGGTCTGGCTGGTATAGGCGCGGCGTTCGCCGCGCTGCAACAGCTCGGCGGCCCGTTCGGGCGGCAGGCGCGACAACACGGCGCGCCCGGCAGCGGTGCAGTGGATCGGCAGGCGCATGCCCACCGGCATGTGCACGAACATCTGCTTGTGCGTGGCGAAACGCGCCACGTAGACCATGTCGAGCCCGTCGGGCTCGGCCAGGCTGCAGGTTTCCTGGCTGGTCCGATTGAGCGAATGGAGGAAGGGATTGCCGCCCAGCACGAGCGGGCTGGTCTGGGCGTAACGCATGCCCAGCTCGAGCGACTGCGGCGCCAGCGAAAAGCGCTTGGTCTGCGGATGCTTGCGCAGATAACCCTGCACCCACAGCGTGTGGGCGAAGCGCTGCACCGCGCTCTTGGTGAGGCCGGTGGCCTCGGCCAGCTCGGGCAGCGTCATGGCCGGCCGCGCTTCGCTGAAGGCGGTCAGCAGGGTGATGCCGCGCGCCAGGGCGGCGACGAACAGCGGGGAGTCCTCGGAGGCGGCCATGAAAAATGCGCGATTCGGTTTGGGTGCGCATAGCGTACCGCATTCCGAATCGCGCATATCGCCAGGCGATCCAACTCGGATGCCCGGCGCGGCCTCATCGCATCAACGCACCGGCCAGGCGTACATCGCGCCGCCCTTGTTCCAGGGCGCGTTCACGCCGCGCTCCAGGCCGAGCTTGCTGCCCTTGCCCACGTTGCGCTCGAAGATCTCGCCGTAGTTGCCCACCGCCTTGATGGCGTTGTAGGCCCACTTTTCGTCGACGCCCATGTTCTTGCCCGCGCCGGGCGTGACGCCCAGGATGCGCAGCACGTTGGGGTTGCTGCTCTTGAGCATCTCGTCGACGTTCTTCTGCGTGATGCCGTACTCCTCGGCCTCCATCAGCGCAAACAGCGTCCAGCGCACGATGCCGAGCCAGTTTTCGTCGCCCTGGCGCACCATCGGGCCGAGCGGCTCTTTGGAGAAGCGCTCCGGCAGGATCTCGAAGTCGTTCGGATTGCCCACCTGCGTGGCGCGCACGGCGGCCAGCTGCGAGGCGTCGTCGGTGAAGGCATCGCAACGGCCCGACTCGAACGCTCGCACGACCTCGGTGACCTTGTCGATCACGACCGGCGTGAACTTGATGCCGTTGGCGCGGAACCAGTCGGCCAGGTTGAGCTCGGTGGTGGTGCCGGGCTGCACGCAGATCGTGGCTTCGTTGAGCTCCTTGGCCGACTTCACGTTGAGCGATTTGCGCACCAGCACGCCCTGCCCGTCGTAGAAGCTCGGCGCCACCGCGGCGAGACCGAGCGAGGTATCGCGCGTCTGCGTGAGCGTGACCGTGCGCAACAGCACGTCGACCTCGCCCGATTGCAGCGCGGTGAAGCGTTGCTGGGTGGAGAGCGGCGTGCCCTTGAACTTGCTGGCATCGCCGAACACCGCGGCCGCCACCGCGCGGCAGATGTCGACGTCCATGCCTTCCCATTCGCCCTTGCTGTTGGTGGCGCTGAACCCGGACACGCCGTCGGTCAGGCCGCACTGCACGAATCCCTTTTTCTTGACCGCGTCGAGCGTGGGACCGGCGACGGCCGACTGTGCCGCACACGCGAGGGCGATGGCGCCCGCCACCATGGCAAATTGCCGCTTCATGAATCGTCTCCTGGGTGAATCCGGACACGGCACCCGGATGGGGCTGCCGGCCGGCGGTGTTTCGACAGGCGGAATCTGCCTGGCGCGGGCAGCTTACGCCCGCCGCGCATCGCTCACAATGCGCGGCTACCCTAGGAGATGTGGGGAAACGGCCGGTTCGCACCGGCCCCGGGCATCAGGTGCCCGGCAGGTCGGTGGTGTCGAGCGTGAACGCGGCGGCGGCGCGGCCGATGCGATCATTCACGGCGTCCCAGGCCGAATCGGTGGGCGGGGCCTGCACCAGGATGCGGGCATAGCCCTCGCGGTCGAGCTCGCGCAGGCGCGCGTACAGCGATTGGGCATAGCGCGCCGGATCGGCCGGCACCTGCACCCAGTCGACCCGGTCGAACGCCTGCGCGGGCGCGCCGAACGCCACCACGGCCAGCCGGCCCTGCGGCGCGCGCGCGGCCACGGCCTCGCCCAGCTGCGCGGCCTCCACCAGCTCGAGCGGCGTGCGCGGCGCGTAGTGCGCCTTGAGCGTGCCGGACGCGCGCGGCGCGGCGGCGTCGGGACGGCCGACGGGCACGCCCAGCACCGCTTCGATCTGCGCCGCGCTCACGTGGCCCGGACGCAGCAGCACCGGCCCCACGCCCTGCGCCAGGCGCGACAGATCGAGAATGGTGGATTCGATGCCGACCTCGGCGGCGCCCCCTTCGAGCACCGGCATGCCCTCGGCCACCTCGCGCGGGAATTCGTTGCGCACGTGTTCGGCCTGGGTAGGCGACACGTGGCCGAAGGTATTGGCCGACGGCGCCGCCACGCCGCCCTGCCCGTTCGGCATGGCGGCGGCGAAGGCGCGCAGCAGCGCCTGCGCCACGGGATGCGAGGGGCAGCGCAGGCCGATGCTGTCCTGGCCGCCGCTCACCGTGTCGCCGATGTGCGGCGCGCGCTTGAGGATGAGCGTGAGCGGACCGGGCCAGAAGGCCTGCATCAGCGCCCGCGCCTCGGCCGGCACCTCGGCCGCCCAGTAACCCACGTCGCCTTCCGGCGCGATGTGCACGATCACGGGGTGATTCGAAGGCCGGCCCTTGGCGGCATAGATGCGCGCCACGGCGGCCGGATTCTCGGCATCGGCGCCGAGCCCGTAGACCGTCTCGGTGGGAAACGCCACCAGCTCGCCGGCGAGCAGGCGCTGCGCCGCGAGCGCGATCTCGTGGGCGTCGGCGGGCGTGCTCATGCGTGCGGCTCGGCGGCGGCGATGCCCAGCACGGCGGCCACGCGCGCGGCGCCGGTCTGCGCCTCGGCCAGCGTGGTGCCGGTGATGTTGATGTGACCCATCTTGCGGGCGCGGCGCGCATCGCGCTTGCCGTACAGATGCAGCTTGGCCGTGGGCACGGCCAGCGCGGCCGACCAGTTGGGCTCGCGCGCGCTGTCGCTGCCTTCGTCGAACCACACGTCGCCGAGGATGTTGAGCATGACCACCGGCGCCAGCAGCTGCGTGCTGCCCAGCGGCAGGCCGGCCATCACGCGCGCCTGTTGCTCGAACTGGCTGGTGACGCACGCGTCCATGCTGTAGTGGCCGCTGTTGTGCGGGCGCGGCGCGATCTCGTTGACGATCAGGCGGCCGTCGGTGAGCACGAAGAACTCGACGCACAGCACGCCGTGATAGCCCAGCCCGGCCGCGATCTTCTGCGCGGCCACCGTGGCCTGCGCCTGCAGGCCGTCGGGATCGTGCGCGGTCTGCGCCACCGTGGACACGGCCAGGATGCCGTCGCGGTGTTCGTTGCGCGCGATCGGGAAGACCACGTCGGCGCCATCGAAGCCGCGCGCCAGCACCACCGAGATCTCGTGATCGAGCGGCATCAGCGCTTCCAGCACACAGGCCACGCCGCCGAATTCGCGGAAGGCCTCGAGCGCCTGCTCGCGCGTGGCGATGCGGGCCTGGCCCTTGCCGTCGTAACCCAGGCGCGCCACCTTGAGGATGCCGGGAAACAGCGTGTCGGGCGCGTTCACGAGGTCGGCCTCGGCGCGCACCGCGGCGTGCGGTGCCACGGCGATGCCCTGGCTCGCGATGAACGACTTCTCCGCGATGCGGTCCTGCACGATGGCCACGGCGTCGCCCGCCGGGCTGACGCGGCAGTGCTGCTGCAGCAGGCGCAGGCTGTCGGCCGGCACGTTTTCGAATTCGGTGGTGACCACGCGGCAGCGCTCGGCCAGCTGCATGAGGCCGGTGGCGTCGTCGTAGGCGGCCTGGATGTGGAGGTCGGCCACCATGCCGGCCGGGCATTCATCGGCCGGGTCGAGCACGGCGACCCGGTAGCCCAGGCTTTGCGCGGCGTGGCAGAACATGCGGCCGAGCTGGCCGCCGCCCAGCAGGCCCAGCCAGTCGCCCGGGGCGACGATTGCAGTGTGGTGTTGCGACATGGATCACGACCCCTAGTGTGGGGGATAGCAGAACGGACCCTCGCGGGTCGCGCGGAGAATAGAAGGCCCGGCACCGGCCGGGCCGCGGATCAGGCCTCGGGCGGCACCTTCATGTTGCGCGCGGCGTCGGTCTGCGCGGCGCGGAAGGCCACCAGCCTGGCGTGCAGGTCATCGTCGGTGCAGGCGAGCGTGGCGATCGCGTGCAGCGCGGCGTTCGCGGCGCCGGCTTCGCCGATCGCGAAGGTGGCCACCGGCACGCCCTTGGGCATCTGCACGATCGACAGCAGCGAGTCTTCGCCACGCAGGTATTTCGAGGGCACGGGCACGCCGAACACCGGCACTTCGGTGAGCGCGGCCATCATGCCCGGCAGGTGCGCGGCGCCGCCGGCGCCGGCGATGATGGCACGCAGGCCGCGCGAACGCGCCTCGGCGCCGTAGTCGGCCATGTCCTGCGGCATGCGGTGCGCGGAGATCACGCGCGCCTCATGGGGCACACCGAAGGACTCGAGCATCGCCACGGCATTTTTCATGACCTCCCAATCGCTGGAAGAGCCCATGATGACGCCGACGACGGGAGCGCCCGTTGCAAAAACCTTGTTGTTCATGACCGTTGCGGGTTGGCACGCGGCATGCGCGGCGCAGGGCCGGCGCGCGTGCGGGTTTGGCGGCGGTGAGCCGCGAAACCCGGTATTTTACCCGCCCTGGCTGCCGGTCGCCGGCACCGCGCCGGCGGCGGGCGCCGCCGGGCCCGATCCGGGCGCCGGCGTCACCGTCCGGGCCGCCGGCACGGCGACCCGCGTCCCCAGGCAATTGGAGGCGCGGCAGCGGTAGCCGGTGTCGGCCAGCTGCGCCAGCACGGCCAGCGAAAACACGCCCATCACGATGCCGGTCTGCAGCGACACGGGCTTTTTCATGGCGTTGTCGCCCCACTTGCGGTCGCGCGCCTGCATCACCACGGCGAACAGCACCAGCGCCGCACACGCGAGGAAATGCCAGGTGTCGGCACGCAGGCCGCCCCAGGGCGCGCGCAGCGCGGCGTGGCCCTGCAGCAGCATCCAGGCGCTGGCGGCCAGGCCGCCGATCGCCGAGATGATCACCATGGCGTAATGCAGCGGCGAGGGGCCGAGCCGCATGTTCAGCACCAGGCCGATGCCCGCCATCACATAGGCGGCCTGCTGCAGTAGCGCGAGCGGCGGCGGGACCTGCCCGGCCAGCCAGTACAGCGCCGGACTGCCGAGCAGCATGACGCTGATCAGGATGAGAAAAAGACCGTTGAGGCGGCGCGATCCCACGGCCAGGTTCTGCAGGAAGATCATGAGCGGACCCGGCGTTCAGAAGATGAGCGGCAAGGGGCCCCGCATCGCGGCGCCCGACCCGACCAGAAACAGGCCCAACGTGACCAGCCATAGCGTGAAACACGGACTGCGCCGGCCCAGGATGGCGTACCACATGGCCAGAGCACCCGTCAGGAAAGGCAAAATCATCAACAAAATCAGCCTCCTCAGCGCGAGAACGCGACCGAGTATAACGTAACAATCGGAAATATATGTGACTGGACGAAATTTTCTGAGCCGTGTCGACAATCGTCGCGGACAACAAAAACCCCGCCTCCAGGGCGGGGTCCATGTTTGCCCGGAACGCGTCCGGGCGGCGTGAGCAGAAATGCTCAGGCGGTGAGACGGTCGAGCGCTTCGCGGTACTTGGCGGCGGTCTTCTCGAGCACGTCCTGCGGCAGGCGCGGTGCGGGGGGCGTCTTGTCCCAGGGTTGGGTCTCGAGCCAGTCGCGCACGAACTGCTTGTCGAAGGACGGCGGGCTGATGCCCACGCGATAGCCGTCGGCGGGCCAGAAGCGCGACGAATCGGGCGTGAGCACCTCGTCCATCAGGTGCAGCGTGCCGTCGGCGTCGAGGCCGAACTCGAACTTGGTGTCGGCGATCATGATGCCCTTGGTCGCGGCGAAGGCGGCGGCCTCGGTGTACAGGCGCAGCGTGACGTCGCGGATGCGCTCGGCCATTTCCTGGCCGACTTCCTTGACCACGTGGGCGAAGTCGACGTTTTCGTCGTGCATGCCGAACTCGGCCTTGGCGGCCGGCGTGAAGATCGGCTCGGGCAGCTTGCTGGCCTGTTGCAGGCCGGCCGGCAGCGTGATGCCGCACACCGAACGGGTGGTTTGATAGTCTTTCCAGCCCGACCCGATCAGGTAGCCGCGCGCCACGGCCTCGACCAGGATCGGCTTGAGGCGCTTGACGACCACCGCGCGGCCGCGCACCTGGTCCACCTCGTCGGGCGCGACCACGTCTTCGGGACGGATGCCGGTGGAGTGGTTCGGCAGGATGTGCGCGAGCTTCTGCAGCCAGAATTCGGTGAGCTCGGTGAGGACCTGGCCCTTGCCCGGAATGGGATCATCAAGAATGACGTCGAACGCGGAGATGCGGTCGGACGCCACGATCAGCAGCTTGTCGTCGCCGACGGCGTACATGTCGCGCACCTTGCCGCGACCCAGGAGCGGCAAGGACTTGATGCTGGATTCGTGCAAAGCGGAAGTCACGGAGATGGCCTATGGCAAAAATGAAGCTTCCCGCCTGCGCGCGCGCCGGGCGGGAAGAAAACGATCGGGGGGCTGCCGCGGCTGCCCGGCGTGCGGGCGCGGCTCGCGCAGGCGATAGGTTACTGCAAATGCGCCCGCCCTGCCCGGCTGGACGGGCGGCCGCGCCGCCGCCAGGCGGGTGGCCGCGCGCGGCGGCGCGCCCCCTGGCGCCCGGCGTGTCGTGCCGGCAGCTCCCCCCGGCCACCCTCCGCGCGCGAGCAGCGCCCAGGAAAAAGCCGCCCCGAGGGGCGGCTTGCGCTGGCGGCCCGCCGCCTCGCGACGGCGCGGGCCGGGCGGTTTTTACTGCACGACCTGGGCGAGCTTGCCGCTGGCGTATTGCTGCGCGATCTCGGTCAGGGGCAGCGCCTTGATCTTGCTGGCGTTGCCGGCGGTGCCGAACTCGGTGTAGCGCGCCACGCAGATCGCCTTGGCGGCGGCACGGGCGGGCTTCAGGTATTCGCGCGGGTCGAACTTGCCGGGGTTTTCGGCGAAGAAGCGGCGGATCGCGCCGGTCATGGCCAGGCGGATGTCGGTGTCGATGTTGATCTTGCGCACGCCGAACTTGATGGCTTCCTGGATCTCTTCGACGGGCACGCCGTAGGTTTCCTTCATGTCGCCGCCGAATTCGCGGATCTCGGCCAGCAGCTCCTGCGGCACGCTCGACGAGCCGTGCATCACCAGGTGGGTGTTGGGCAGGCGGGCGTGGATTTCCTTGATGCGCTTGATCGACAGGATGTCGCCGGTGGGCTTGCGGGTGAACTTGTAGGCGCCGTGGCTGGTGCCGATGGCGATGGCCAGGGCGTCGAGCTGGGTCTGGCGCACGAAGTCGGCGGCCTGTTCCGGATCGGTCAGCAGCTGGTCCATCGTGAGCTTGCCGTCGGCGCCGTGGCCGTCTTCCTTGTCGCCTTCCATGGTCTCGAGCGAGCCCAGGCAGCCCAGTTCGCCTTCGACGGTCACGCCGAGCTTGTGGGCCATCTCGACCACGCGACGGGTCACGTCGACGTTGTAGTCGTAGTCGGCGATGGTCTTGCCGTCTTCCTTGAGCGAGCCGTCCATCATGACGCTGGAGAAGCCGAGGTTGATCGCACCCTGACAGACAGCGGGCGACTGGCCGTGATCCTGGTGCATCACCACGGGGATGTGCGGATACGACTCGACGGCGGCCTGGATCAGGTACTTGAGGAAGCCTTCGCCCGCGTACTTACGCGCGCCGGCCGACGCCTGCATGATCACCGGGCTGTCGGTCTCGGCCGCCGCTTCCATGATGGCCTGGACCTGTTCCAGGTTATTGACGTTGAACGCGGGGATGCCATAACCGTGCTCGGCGGCGTGGTCGAGCAACTGGCGCATGGAAACTAGGGCCATGAAAGGACCTCCTTGGATTACCGGGTGATTGTGATGTTTGAAATACCGCTGAATGGCGAGATTTTAGCCGTGGTTTCAAACCAGGTCTTGTGCACGAGCCGACAAGGCGTAACCAAACCCGCCCCGGGGGACGTCGGCACCCTCCACGCCCGCGCGCACCGCCACGGCCGGGCAGGGTCGGCGGCGCCGACCCAGGGGCTCGCGGGTGTTGGCGGCGACGGCGCAACGGCCCGCATTGCGCGGCATCCGCCCCCCTAACGTCGGGCTACGCCCGGCTTTATTGTCATCGGTTGTTACTGCGGCGGGGCGGGCGCGGCGGCCCGCGGCCCCCCTCGCGCAGTGGTCGGCGCTGCCGCCCGGCGGCCACTTCCGGCCCCGATTCCGTTGCCTGGAACTGACAACTTTCTGTCAGGTGGACCCGCTTATCATCGCGCCCGGCCACCCTGGCCGCGTCCACGCGACGGACGCCAGCCGCCCTGCCGGGCCGCTCCCGTCGCCGGCCCCGCAGCGTTTCTGGTCTGCGTTCTGTCCGGCGAGCCGCAACAAACCCTGAGTTTCGCCAATCATGAATACCAAGAAGTTGACCCGCTATATCGGCATCGCCATGGTGCTGGGCATTGTGGTGGGATACGTTTGCAATCGCACGGCCACGGACGCGGCCCACGCCAAACAGCTGGCGGGCTACTTCAGCATGATCACCGACATCTTCCTGCGCCTGATCAAGATGATCATCGCGCCGCTGGTGTTCGCAACGCTGGTGTCGGGCCTGGCCGGCATGACCGACTCCAGCGCGGTGGGCCGCATCGGCCTGCGCGCCATGGTGTGGTTCGTACTCGCCTCGGTGGCCTCGCTGCTGCTGGGCCTGCTGCTGGTGAACGTGTTCGCGCCCGGCACCCACATGAACCTGACGCTGCCCGACGCGGGCGCCAGCACGGCGCTCAAGACCGGCGACTTCACGCTCAAGGGCTTCCTGACGCACGTGTTCCCGCGCAGCATCATCGAGGCCATGGCCACCAACGAGATCCTGCAGATCCTGGTGTTCTCGCTGTTCTTCGGCGCGGCGCTGGGCTATGTGCGCGGCAAGGGCCACACCACCATCATCAATGCCATCGACGAGCTGGCCAAGGTGATGTTCCGCGTGACCGACTACGTGATGCGCTTCGCGCCGCTGGGCGTGTTCGCCGCCATGGCCGCCGCCATCACCACCGAGGGCCTGGGCGTGCTGGTCGGCTACGGCCTGCTGATCGGCGAGTTCTATCTCGGCCTCGTGCTGCTGTGGGCGCTGCTGTTCGGCGTGGGCTATTTGTTCCTGGGCCGCGACGTCAAGCGCCTGGGCGGTCTCATCAAGGAGCCGACCCTGCTCGCCTTCTCGACCGCCAGCAGCGAATCGGCCTACCCCAAGACCATCGAGGCGCTCACCCGCTTCGGCGTGCCCAAGCGCATCTCGGGCTTCGTGCTGCCGCTGGGCTACTCGTTCAACCTCGACGGCTCGATGATGTACCAGTCGTTCGCGGTGCTGTTCATCGCCCAGGCCTACGAGATCCCCATGAGCTTCAGCCAGCAATTGATGCTGCTGCTGGTGCTGATGGTGACCAGCAAGGGCATGGCCGGCGTGGCGCGCGCCTCGCTGGTCGTGGTCGCGGCGACGCTGCCGATGTTCAACCTGCCCGAGGCCGGCCTGCTGCTCATCATGGGCATCGACCAGTTCTTCGACATGGGCCGCACCGCCACCAACGTGGTCGGCAACAGCCTCGCCACCGCCGTGATCTCCAAGCTCGAGGGCGCGCGCGCCGGCGCCGACGACATCGAGGCCGCCTCGGCCGAGGATGCGGAAGACGCCGACGGCGCCGCCCCCGCCCCGGCCCCGCGCAGCCAGGCCTGAACCCCGGCCGGCACAGGAAACGAAGGCACCCGCGAGGGTGCCTTCTTCGTTTGCGCTGTCCGCCGCCTCAGGCCCGGGACGTCTTCACGCCGCCACCGCACACTCGGCACGCGCCGGCGCGACCGGCAGCGCCGGATAGTGCGAGCTGAAGACCAGCCGGCCGGCGGACCACGTGTGGCTCACCAGCGGCATGCCGCCCACCAGCGTGACCGCGACCAGGTCCGCGCGCAGGCCGGGTTCGATGCGGCCGCGGTCGTCCAGGCCGCAGGCGCGGGCGGGATTGCTGCTGACCAGGGCCACCGCCTGCGGCAGGGTCAGGTCGCTCTGCTCGATCACCTTGAACGCCGAGGCGATCAGGGTGGACGGCTGGTAATCCGAGCAGAGGCAGCTCGCGACCCCGGCGCGCACCGCGTCGATGGCGCGCATCGAGCCGCTCTGGCTCTGGCCGCGCAGCACGTTGGGCGCGCCGAGGATGGTGGGCAGGCCGCACGACACCGCCGCCTTGGCCGTGTCGAGGTTGATCGGGAACTCGCTCATGGCCACGCCCAGGTTGCGCATGGTGGCGATGCGATGCACCGAATCGTCGTCGTGGCTGGCGGTGGGGATGTTGCGCGAGCGCGCCTCGGCCAGCAGCTGCTCCACGCGCGCGCTGGCGCCCGCCTGCCCGTCGAGCTTGGCGCGCGCGGCGGCCTCGGCCTCCTCGCGCGTCATGGCATGGTTGCCCATCACGTACTTCAGATAGGCCTCGAGCGTCTTGAACTGGCCCTGGCCCGGCGAATGGTCCATCACCGACAGCAGGTCCACCACGCCTTCGCGCATCAGCGCCATGAGCAGGTCCACGGCCGCCGCGTCGGTGACCTCGTAGCGGCAGTGGATGCGATTGTCGACCAGGCTGCGGCCGCGGAAGGCGTGCACCGTGCGGATCAGCGTGGCCGCCGTCTCGTTGTTGCGCACGCCCCATTCCTTGTTGGCGAACGACATCGCGTGGAACGGCGTCGTGATGCCGGCGGCGGCGTTGCGGCGATCGACCTGGGCCACCGCGAAGTCGAGCGGAAACAGCACGCTCGAGCGCGGCTCGGCCTCTTTCTCGATGGCGTCGCAATGCAGGTCCACCAGACCCGGCATCAGGGTCTGGCCATCGAGCCGCACTTCCTCCACGCCGCCACCGGCGCCGTCCGGATCGATGGCGCGGATGACGCCGTCCTCGATCAGCACGGCGGCGTCGTTCAGCACCGCATCGGGCAACACGACGCGCGCGCCGGTCAGGTATCGCTTGCTCATGTTCAGCTCCTTGCTTCGGTTCAGGCCGCCACCGCGGCGGGCCGCAGCGACAGCAGGCGCGTGGCGACGGCCTGGCGCACCGCCTCGTCGTGGAAGATGCCGACCAGGCAGCGTCCGGCGGCGACCGCATCGCGGATCAGCGCCACCACCACCTCGCGGTTGCCGGCGTCGAGCGAGGCCGTGGGCTCGTCGAGCAGCAGGATCGGGTGGCCACCGATGAAGCCGCGCGCGATGTTCACGCGCTGTTGCTCGCCACCGGAGAAGGTGGCGGGCGGCAGCGACCAGAGACGCTCGGGCAGGTTGAGCCGCGCCAGCAGCGCCGCGGCGGCGTCGCGCGCCGGGCCGGCCGCCACGCCGCGCGCGCGCAGCGGTTCGGCCGCCACGTCGAGCGCGCTCACGCGCGGCACCGCGCGCAGGAACTGGCTGACATAGCCGATCACGTCGCGCCGCAGCCGCAGCACCTCGCGCTCGGGCGCCTGCGTGAGCTCGGTCAGGGTGTCGCCGTCGCGCACCTGGATCGAGCCGGCGCTGGCGAGATAGTTGCCATAGAGGCAACGCAGCAGCGTGCTCTTGCCCGTGCCGGACGGGCCATCGAGCACCAGGCATTCGCCGGCGTGCGCGCTGAAGTCGACGGCGTCGAGCACCGGCAGCGCCGTGCCGCCCTGGTTGTGCAGCGTGAAGGTCTTGCTCAGGCCGCGCACCGCGATCAGGGTGCGCTGGCCGCTCTGGAGATCGGTCATGGTCAGCTCTGCAGGATGGAGGACACGAGCAACTGGGTGTAGGGATGCTGCGGATCGTCGAGGATCTGGTCGGTGAGGCCGCTTTCGACCACCCGGCCGCCGCGCATCACCAGCGTGCGATGCGCCAGCAGGCGCGCCACGGCCAGGTCGTGCGTCACGATGATGGCGGCCAGGCCCAGGTCGGCCACCAGCTGGCGCAGCAGGTCGAGCAGGCGCGCCTGCACCGACACGTCGAGCGAGGCGGTGGGCTCGTCCATGAACACCAGGCGCGGGTGCGTGACCAGGTTGCGGGCGATCTGCAGCCGCTGCTGCATGCCGCCGGAAAACCGGGTGGGCGCGTCGTCGAGACGCTCGACGTCGATTTCCATCTTGCGCAGCCATTCCGCGGCCGCGCCGCGCAGCTCGCCGTAGTGGCGGTCGCCGATGGCCATCAGGCGCTCGGCCACGTTGGCGCCCGCGCTGACCCGCATGCGCAGGCCGTCGCGCGGATTCTGGCGCACGAAGCCCCAATCGGTGCGGGCCAGCAGGCGCAGGCGCGCGCTGGTGAGCGAGGCCAGCGACACCGGTCCCTGGTCGCGCGTGTCGAACCAGATGCTGCCCTCCTGCGGCGCCACCTGCCACGAGAGCGCCTGCAGCAAGGTGCTCTTGCCGGAACCCGACTCGCCCACCACGCACAGCACTTCGCCGGGCCACAGGTCGAAACTCACGTCGCGGCAGCCGTGCACGCCGTCCCAGGTGTGCGTGAGGTTGCGGACGGACAACAAGGGATGGGCGCTCATGCCGAATGCTCCGGTTGGGCCAGCGCCGCGTCGGCGCCGACGTGGCCGTCGGCCTGGCGCGTGGCGCAATACTCGGTGTCGGAGCACACGAAGCGGCGCGTGCCCTGGTCATCGAGGATGATTTCGTCGAGATAGCTGTCGGTCGCGCCGCAATGGGCGCAGGCGCCGTCCCACTTCTCGACTTCGAAGGGGTGGTCGTCGAAGTCCAGGCTGCGCACCCGGGTGTAGGGCGGCACGGCGTAGACGCGCTTCTCCCTGCCCGCGCCGAACAGCATCAGCGCCGGGCTGGCATCGAGCTTGGGGTTGTCGAACTTCGGGATCGGCGACGGCCGCATCATGTAGCGGTCGTTCACGATCACCGGGTAGTCGTAGGTGGTGGCGATGTGGCCGTGACGCGCGATGTCTTCGTAGAGCTTCACGTGCATGCCGCCGTATTCGGCCAGCGCGTGCATGGTGCGCGTCTCGGTCTCGCTCGGCTCGAGCCAGCGCAGCGGCTCGGGGATCGGCACCTGGTAGACCATGATCTGGCCTTCGGCCAGCGGCGTTTCCGGGATGCGGTGGCGCGTCTGGATGATGCTGGCCGCGCGCGTGGACTCGGTGGTCTGCACGCCGGTGACGCGGGCGAAGAAGCGGCGGATGTTGATCGCGTTGGTGGTGTCGTCGGAACCCTGGTCGATCACCTTCAGCACGTCGTCCTGGCCGATGATGGCGGCGGTGACCTGGATGCCGCCGGTGCCCCAGCCGTAGGGCAGCGGCATCTCGCGGCCGCCGAACGGCACCTGGTAGCCGGGAATGGCGACGGCCTTGAGCAGCGCGCGGCGCAGCATGCGCTTGGTCGATTCGTCGAGATAGGCGAAGTTGTATTCGCCGTCGGTGCGGGGGTCGGCGTGGCTCATGCGGTGGCCTCCGTGGCAGGGGTGGGGTGCGCGGCGCTGCCGGCCTCGGCCGGCGCCTGCCGGTCGGCCCGGGCCTGGGCGTGCTCGGCGCGCAGGCGGCGCACCAGTTCGAGGTTGGCCTGGAAATCGACGTAGTGCGGCAGCTTGAGGTGCTGCACGAAGCCCGAGGCCTCGACGTTGTCGCTGTGATAGAGCACGAACTCGTGGTCGTTGGCGGGCGAATCGGCGGCCTCGCCGAGCTCGCGCGCCTTGAGCGCGCGGTCGACCAGCGACATCGACATGGCCTTGCGCTCGCCGTAGCCGAACACCAGGCCGTAGCCGCGGGTGAAGCGCGGCGCCTCGCCCGGCGCGCCGCTGAACTGGCTCACCATCTGGCATTCGGTGAGTTCGATCTCGCCGATCGTGACCGCGAAGCCCAGCTCCTCGACCATCAGCTCGACCTCGACCTGGCCATAGCGGATCTCGGCGGCGAAGGGGTGGGTGTTGCCGTAGCCGCGCTGCGTGGAATAGCCCATCGCCAGCAGGAAGCCCTCGTCGGCGCGCGCGAGGTTCTGCAGCCGCGCCGAGCGCGGCGCGGGGAACGTGAGCGGCTCGCGGGTGAGGTCGAACGGCGGCGGCGCGTCGGGATCGGGCAGCTCGGGATCGATCAGGTCGTCGTGCGCCAGCAGGTCGGTCACGCGCGGGGTCGCGGGCGGCGTGAGTGGCGCGGCCTCGACCGGGTCGGTGTCGCGCGGTTCCATCAGCGAGAAGTCGAGCAGGCGCTGGGTGTAGTCGTAGGTCGGGCCCAGCATCTGCCCGCCGGGCAGATCCTTGAAGGTGGCCGAGATGCGGCGCTCGAGCCGCATGCGGCCAGTATCCACCGGCTCGGTATAGCCGAAGCGCGACAGCGTGGTGCGATAGGCCCGCAGCAGGAACACCGCCTCGAGCGTGTCGCCCGCGGCCTGCTTGAGCGCCAGCGCCGCGAGATCGCGGTCGTACAGCGCGCCCTCGGCCATCACGCGCGACACCGCCAGCGGCATCTGCTCGCGCACCTGCGCCACGCTGAGCTCGGGCAACGCGGTGTCGCCCCGGCGATAGGTGTCGAGCAGACGGTAGGAATTCAGGATGGCGCGTTCGCCTCCTTTCACGGCAACGTACATGTCATTCCTCCACGATGGCGGTGCGGGGCAACGCGCAGAACTGCGTGCCGCACGTCAGGAACACGTCCACGCCGAGCGGGAAGCGGGCGTGATTGCGGCGCCACTCGCGCCAGAAACCGTCGGGCAGGCCCGCCACGCGCAGGGGCTGGGTGTCGCGGATGCCGGGGCCGCGCAGCGTCACCGGCGCACCCTGCCCCAGTTGCGCCACTTCCAGGATCAGCGTGGCGGAGCGGTCGGGAAACTCAGGCTGGCCGGCGTCGAGCTCGGTCAGGGCCGGCGCCGCGGCACCGGCGGGCACCGCGACGAAGCGCGCGGCGTCGGCCTCCGGCACCAGCGGGCTGGCGCAGTGAAAGCGCAGGAAGGCCAGCGCCTCGGCGCTGGCGCCGGGCGGCAGCCACACCGGCGTGTCGGTGTCGGCCAGTGTCAGCAGCAGCGCGGTGAGGGCCGCGCCCAGCCCTTGGGGCACGGCGCAACTCGGCGCGAGCGCAAACAGGCGGCCCGGCGCGGCCATGGCCTGCAGCGCGGCGCGGAAGGTCTGCTGGGCATCGGCCACCGGATCGGCGAAGCCGGCCAGCGGCACGGCGGCCCGGGATTGCAGGAGGGTGTCCATCAGTCGTCTCCGCGAACCATGGTGAAGAACTCGACCCGCGACTGGTCGGCGGCGCCGGCCCGGCGGGCGGCGCGCTCGGCCTGTTCGCGCGCCAGGGGCTGGAGCAGGTCGCGCTCGATGCGGGCGCGCCAGTCGGGCAGCTGCATCAGCGCATCGGCCACGGCGGCCTGGCGGGCATGGCGGCGGCCACGTCCCTGCACGTAGGCCACGCCCATCACGCCCGGATCGAGCGTGATCGCGCAGCGCGTGACGGTGACTTCGCCCAGGTTGAAGGGGTCGCCGGTGCCGCCGCTGCGGCCGCGCACCATCGCCATGCCGGTCTGCGGCTCGCGCAGCACGCGGTAGTCGGGCAGGGGCTCGAGCGCGTCGTACAGCACGTCGAGGCGGTCGGGGTCGGCCAGCGCCAGCACGCGCATCCAGGCGGCGCGGTCGGCGGGCTCGTTCGAGGTCGGCGTCGATTGCATGTTTATCCTCTAAACGTCTAGATGACTAGATCCAAATTGAAGCAGCAATGCGGGCAGTTGACCAGAGCCGGATTAAGCTTTGATGACAAGGACCTGCGCACGCCCCGGCGCCGGCCGCGGGGCGCGCCGATGGTGCACAATCTCAGCGAATCGATATGTAGTGCTCATGACAGGTACAAGACCATGGTAGAACGAGGTTCCGGCATTGCGGTATGGCGCCAGATCGGGGAACAGCTGGCCGAAGACATCCGCAAGAAACGCTATCCCGCCGGGGAACAGATGCCGCCCGAGCCCGAGCTGGCCGCCCGCTTCTCGGTGAACCGCCACACCATCCGGCGCGCCATGGCCGAGCTCGAGCAGCACGGCCTGGTGCGCATCGAGCAGGGCCGCGGCACCTTCGTGCAGGAGCACGCGATCGATTATGTGATCGGCCGCCGCACCCGTTTCTCCGAGAACCTTCGCAACCAGGGCCTGCACGGCCACGTCGAGGTGCTCGACAGCCTGGTCCTGCGCAATGCCGAGATCGCCCGCCACCTGGGCCTGCCGCGCAGCCATCCGCTGCTGCGCGTGCAACTGATCGGCAAGGCCGAAGACACCGCGATCAACGTGTCGGAGCATTATTTCGACGAGCGCCGCTTTCCGGGCTTCGCCGACGAACTGGCGCAACAGCGCTCGGTGTCGAAGGTCTACGCCAGGTTCGGGGTGGGCGACTACACCCGCAAGTGGTCGCGCATCACCGCCGCGCTGCCCAGCGCCGAGGTCACGCGCATCCTGGGCCAACCCAAGACCCGGCCCATCCTGCAGATCGAATCGCTCAACGTGGACCAGGCCGGCGTGCCGCTGCAATACAGCCTCACGCGCTTCGTCGGCGACTGGGTGCAGCTGGTCATCAGCGACGAAACGGCCGTTCCATGACCCGCCCGATTCGTCTAGACATTTAGCTGTAATGTGCCATGGGTAAGGTACGCCGCATGAATCCTTCTTCCGCTTCCGCGCCCATGCTGGCTGGTATCACCGGCCAGCGGATCCTGACGCCCTCCGGGCCCGGCGTCGCCAGCCTGCGCTTTCACGCGGGCCTCATCGATGACGCGGGGGGCCACGCCCGCCGCAACGGTCAGTGGCTCGACGCCGGCAACCTGCTGGTGCTGCCCGGCATCGTCGACCTGCACGGCGACGCGTTCGAGCGCGCCGTGATGCCGCGCCCCGGCGTGGCGTTCCCGTACGGCAACGCGCTGCACGACGTCGACCGCCAGCTGCTGGCCAACGGCATCACCACCGAGTTCCACGGCGTCACGCTGTCGTGGGAAGGCGGGCTGCGCGGCGAGCCCTACGCCGAGCGCATGTTCGACACGCTCGACGCGCTGCGCGACGAACTGGCCGCGCGCCACTACGTGCACCTGCGCTTCGAAACCCATCACCTCGACGGCGTGGCGATCGCCCAGGACTGGATCCGCGCCGGCCGGGTGCGCTTCCTGGCGCTCAACGATCACCTGCCCGGCATGGCGCGCCGCCTGGGCGACGACCGCAAGCTGCTGCAATACGCCGACCGCGCCGAGTGCGACCTCGACACCTTCCGCGACCGCATCCGCCAGGCCATGAGCGGCGCCGACCGCGTCGCCAGCGCCATGCGCGACCTGGTGCGCAGCGCGCACGAGGCCGGCCTGAAGGTGGCCTCGCACGACGATCCCGATGCCTCCACGCGCCGCTACTACCACGGGCTGGGCTGCGAGGTGGCCGAATTCCCGCTCACGCCCGAGGCCGCCCGCGTGGCGCGCGACCTGGGCAACGCCGTGGTGTTCGGCGCGCCCAACGTGGTGCGCGGCGGCAGCCACACCGGCGCGCCGGGTGCCACCGAGATGGTGCGCACCGGCCTGTGCGACGTGCTCACCTCCGATTACTACTACCCCGCCCCGCTGCTCGCGGCGCTGCAACTGGCCCAGACCGGCGTGCTGCCGCTCGAAGAAGCCTGGGCCCTGGTGTCGGCCAATCCGGCCCGCGCGGCCGGCCTGCGCGACCGCGGCAGCCTGGCCCCCGGCCGCATCGCCGACCTGATCGTGGTCGACGACAGCGTGCCCGGCATGCCGCGCGTGTGCGCGGCGGTCGTGGGCGGCGTGCTGCGCTACGCCTCGCGCCAGTTCGAAGGCGAACGCGCGGCCGCGCTGGCCGCCTGAACGCCATGGCCCACGCCCCCGCCCATCGCTATGCGGTCTACCTGGCGCCGGAAGGCGCCTGGTGGGACCAGGGCAGCCGCTGGCTCGGCCGCTGCGCCGACACCGGCGCGGCGCTCGCTTCCGAGGCGCCCGCCGCCTGGACCGCCGCGCCCCGGCTGTACGGCCTGCACGCCACCCTGAAGGCGCCGCTGCGGCTGGCCGAGGGCAGCGACGCGGCGGTGCTCGACCAGGCCCTGCGATCGCTGGCCGCGCGCCACCGGCCCTTCGCGCTGCGCCTGGCGCTGCGCCAGCTGCGTGGCTTCCTGGCCTGGTGCATCGCCGACGACGACACCGACGGCCGACGCGCCATCCAGGCGCTGGCCGACGACGCGGTGCGTGCGCTCGATCCGCTGCGCGCGCCGGCCACCGAGGCCGAGCTCGCACGCCGCCGGCCCGAGCGTCTGCCCGAGCCCGAGCGCGCGATGCTGGCGCAATGGGGCTACCCCTATGCGTTCGACACCTTCCGCTTCCACATCACGCTCACGGGCATGCTCGAGGACACCGCGCTGGCCGCGGCCGCCGACGCCCTCGCCCGCCTGAGCGCACCGTTGTGCGCGCAACCGATGCCGGCCGGCGCCGTGAGCCTGTACGTGCAGCCCGAGCCGGGCGCCGATTTCCTGGTGGCGCGCCACTACGGCTTCGACGGCACGACCCACGATGGCGCCGGTGCGCGGTTCTTGCCCGCGATGGTCGCGACATGAACGGCGACGGCCTGGTCTACCTGATGGGTCCGTCGGGCAGCGGCAAGGACACCGTGCTGCGCCTGCTGCGCGACCGCCAGCCGGCGCGCCGCCCCCTGCTGGTGGCGCACCGCTACATCACGCGGCCGGGCGGCGCCGACGAGGCCTCGCTGTATCTGCCCGCCGACGAGTTCGGACGCCGCGCCCGCCTCGGCTGCTTTGCGCTGCACTGGGACAGCCACGGCCTGCGCTATGGCATCGGGATCGAGATCGACACCTGGCTCGCCATCGGCGCCACCGTCGTGGTCAATGGCTCGCGCGCCCACCTCGAACAGGCCCACCGCCGCTATCCCGGGCTCACCGCCATCAGCCTGCGCGTCGACGCCGACGTGCTGCGCGCGCGCCTGCTGGGCCGCGGCCGCGAAGACGCCGACCAGATCGCCGAGCGCCTGGCGCGCGCCGCCACCGACTACCCGGTCCCGCCGGGCTGCCGTCACGTGGTCATCCTGAACAACAGCGAGCCGCAGCACGCGGCCGAGGCCCTGCTGCGCGCGCTCGAGAGCTAGCGCTTCGGCGCGCCGCGGCCGGCCCCGTTGCGGGCCGGCCGCGCGCCTTCCCCAAGTGAAAAAAAGTGGCGTCCCGCCAGGACCCTGGCAAGGACGCCACATGAGTGGCCGCGCCGATGCGTTGGCGCGGCAATGATTCGGGCGGATCGGGGCGCGTCGGCCGAGGCGTGCGCGGATCCGGGAAAGGCAGTGTGCGCGGCGCAGATGACAGTCGCGTGGCAAGGGCCCCGCCGATCGGCAAACGAATGTATCCGGCCCGGCCAAGGCCGCCATCGCAAAGCAGAAAGGCCCCTGCGCGGGGCCTTTCGGGTGTGTGGCGCACGCCGACGGCGCGCCTTCGGCCCGGTGCCTAGATCAGCATGGCGCGGATGCGGGCGGAGATGATGTCGATCACCGCCACGAAGGCGATCACGATCAGCATGATGGCGCAGGTCTCGGCGTAGCGGAAGCTGCGGATGATTTCCCACAGCAGGGTGCCGATGCCGCCGGCGCCGACGATGCCGACCACCGAGGCCGAGCGCACGTTGGACTCGAAGCGATAGAGCGACAGCGAGATCCACAGCGGCAACACCTGCGGGATCACGCCGTAGACGATTTCCTCGACCGCATTGGCGCCGGTGGCGCGCACGCCTTCGACCGGACGCGGGTCGATGGCCTCGACGGCCTCGGAGAACAGCTTGGCCAGCACGCCGGTGGTGTGCACCCACAGCGCCAGCACGCCGGCGAACGGGCCCAGGCCCACGGCCACGATGAACAGCATCGCGAACACCATTTCGTTGATGGCGCGGCAGGCGTCCATCAGGCGGCGCATCGGCTGGTAGACCCAGGGCGGCGCGATGTTCGACGAACACAGCAGCGCCAGCGGCACCGCGCACACCACGGCGAGGAACGTGCCCCACACCGCGATCTGCACCGTCACGACCATCTCGTCGAGGTACATGCGCCAGTCGCGGAAGTCGGGCGGGAAGAAGTCGGCGGCGAACTGCGCCATGTTGCCCGAGTCGCGCAGCAGGTCGAGCGGACGCATGTCGGCGCCGTTCCACGAGCCGATCAGCAGCGCGAGCAGGACCGCCCACGCAAGCATCATGGGCAGGGACGAACGGGGACCGGCGGTGAGGGAGACGGTGCTGGAGGCAGCCAGGGACATGGAGGATTCTTCCGGTGGTGCGACGGGCCCGCGCCGTCGTCGCGGCGCGGGCCCCGGCGCTTATTGCTTGACGGTCGCGGCCTGCTTCTCGAGCGCGGCGAGCTTCTGGTCGAGGTCGGCGATGCGCTTGGACTTCTCGCCCGCGTTCATGGCCGTGTCGGCCTCGAGACGCGATTTTTCCTTGGCATATTCCAGCTGGCGGATCGGCACCAGCTGGCCGTTGTCGGAAGGACGGAAGCCCTTGTAGGTCAGGCCCTTGAGCACGGCGAGCTCTTTCTCGGCGTTGGCGCCCTTGCCGTAGTTGACGAAGAAGTCGCGCAGCTTGGTCTTCGTGTCGGCGGGCAGGTCGCTGCGGTAGACCAGCGGGTCGGCCGGGATCAGCGGCGACTTCCACAGCACCTTGACCAGGTCCTGCGGATTCTTGCCGGAGGCGATGCGGTAGCGTTCGAGCGCCTCGGTGTTGGCCACCGCCACGTCGACCTGGCCGTTGATGACCGACAGCAGGTTGGTTTCGTGGTTGCTCACGCGCACGTTCTTGAACAGGGTCTTGGGATCGACCTTGTTGTGCGCCCAGAGGTAGTAGCCCGGCACCAGCGTGCCCGAGGTCGAGTTGGGGTCGCCGGCGCCGTAGCTGAGCGACTTGCCCTGCTTGATCACGTCTTCGACGCTGTTGAGCGGGCTCGCCTTGTTGACCAGCAGCACCGACCAGTAGCCGGGGTTGCCGTCCTTGTCGATCACCGAGGCGAACACCTCGCCCTGGGCGCGGTCCACGGCTTCCATGGCCGACTTGTTGCCGTACCAGGCGACCTGCACCTTGTTGAAGCGCATGCCTTCGATGATGCCGGCGTAGTCGGAGGCGAAGAAGGGCTTGACCGGCACGCCGAGGGTCTTGCTCAGGTCGTCGATCAGCGGCTGCCAGGCCGACTTGAGGTTGCTCGACGATTCAGTGGAAATGATGCCGAAGTTCAGCGTCTTGTCCTGCGCGTGAGCGCCGGCGGAGAGGGCGGCCGAGGCCAGCAGGAAGCAGAAGGTTCTGCGCAGCATGAAGAGGCTCCGTAGGTAAGCCGGTGGGTGAGAACAGCGGAAGATTGCGGATCAGGCGAGCGCCAGCGCCGGCTCGACCAGCGGCGCGCGCGTGCCCGGCTGGGCCGGCAGCAGCTCGCCGAGGTCGGCGCCGTAGAGGTCTTGCAGCATGGCCTGCGTGAGATTGCGCGCCGGGCCGTCGTAGACCACGCGGCCGTGGCGCAGCGCCACGACGCGCGGGCAGTAGCGCAGCGCCACATCGACCTGGTGCAGCGACACCACCACGGCCACGCCGCGGTCGCGATTGATCTGGGCCAGCGTGTCCATCACGCGGCGCGACGATTCGGGATCGAGCGAGGCGATGGGCTCGTCGGCCAGGATCACGCGGGCGTTCTGCACCAGCGTGCGGGCGATGGCGGCGCGCTGCTGCTGGCCGCCCGAGAGCGTGGACGCGCGCTGCCAGGCGTGGTCGCCGATGCCGACCTGCGCCAGCGCCTCGCAGCCGATCGCGATCTCGTCGCGGCGGAACACGCGCAGCAGGCTGCGCCACAGCGGCACGCGCGGCAGCATGCCGGTGAGCACGTTGGTGATGACGGGCAGGCGGCCCACCAGGTTGAATTGCTGGAACACGAAGCCGATGCCGGCGCGGGCGCGGCGCACGCCGCGGCTCATGCGGCCCGACTGCTGGATCAGCGTGCCGTTGACCGTGACGCGGCCCGAGCCGGCATCGCCCGCCACGAAGCCGGCCAGGTGGCGCAGCAGCGTGGACTTGCCCGAACCGGAGGCGCCGAGCAGGGCCACCATCTCGCCCTCCTCGATGCGCAGATCGATGCGCTGCAGCGCCGGCTTGCCGGCGAAGGTTTTGGACAGGCCTTCGACTTCGATGGCGTAGTTCGGCATGGCACGACCCCTTGGTGTTCGTTGACGCTGGGCATTTTGTGGGCGGGGAGTGACCGGCTGATGACGCCGCGCATGTCCGATGCCAGAAAAATGACAGGGTCGGAACAGGTCTTGAAACCTGGCCGTCACAATCGGCCGCGAGCCCCGGCTGGCGCGGTTCTCGGTATAGTCACCATGTATTGCATCGATCCACTTCCGTACCGGACGTCTACATCATGTTGCATGGATCCTGCTTGTGTGGCCGCGTGGCCTACGAGATCGACGGCGCGCTCTCGGATGCGCTCAATTGCCACTGTTCGATGTGCCGCAAGGCCCAGGGCGGCGCGTTCCGCAGCCACGCCTCGGTGCCGACGGACGCGTTCAAGTGGACCCGCGGCGAAAGCGACATCACCTGGTACAGCTCCTCGCCGGGCACCTACCGCGGCTTCTGCAGCGCCTGCGGCACGCCCCTGCTGTCGCGCTTCGATGCCCATCCCGAGGCCTACGGGCTGCCGCTGGGCGCGCTCGACGACGACCCGGGCGTGCGTCCGGCGTGCCATGTGCACGTGGCCAGCAAGGCGCCCTGGTACGAGATCACCGACGATCTGCCGCAGCATCCCGGACCGCTGCCCTGAGCCGCGCCGGCGCCTTCCCCGGCCCGGAAGACGGCCGGTGTGGCAGTGACGCCACGGATCCGCCCACATTGCGGTCAGGAATGACCGCTGGGTGGCGAAAACGTGGTATCCACGCTACAATAAGGTGTTGATTTTCCGCAGGAAGCCGTTTTTCTGCCGTTACCCGGTTCGTGTCTTTACGCGGTCGCCGAGGCAGCATTGGCGGCTTTCCCAGGATGCCTCGCGGCGGTTTTACCGTTACCCGGCATCTCCACAGCTTCTTCCGACGGTTGGTTTTTTCCGTCGCGACCTAGCCGCGCCACCTGGCGCACACTGCCCCAGCGGCGAGTACCCGCCCCCTCCTGGCTCCGGTCAGGTCCCATGGCCCGTACCCGAGTCGGTATCCGGCGTTTGCGCTTGGATTCAATCTGTCCCCCGTCTGGGATCGCTGCGTAGCACTCGCGGTTGCCACCGCCCCGCCGCGCTTGACAAGGAGATATACAAGATGGCGAAAGAAGAACTCATCGAACTGAATGGCGTGGTAGACGAAGTCCTGCCCGATAGCCGCTACCGCGTGACGCTGGACAATGGCGTCGAAGTGGGTGCTTACGCATCCGGCCGCATCCGCAAGCACCGCATCCGCATCCTGGCGGGTGACCGCGTGACCCTGGAAATGTCGCCCTATGACCTGACCAAGGGCCGCATCAACTTCCGTCACAAAGACGAGCGCGGCGGTCCGCCCCCGGCTTCCCGTCCCCAGCATCGCCGCTGATCGGGCGCTCTGGCCCGGAATCCTGGCTCTGTCCTGCCGAACGGACGTCGACCCGTTTGGGTATGATGCGCGGCATGATGGACCAGGATCTTTCCGACGTGACGCAAGACAGGGGGCAGGCGCTGCGCGAACAGCTGCGCCAGGCCGCCGACCGCCTCACCCGGGCCCGCTACATCTACGACTACGGCGAGAAGAACCTCGACGTATTGCGCAATTCGCGCGAAGCCTTCATCAATAGCCTGCGCAACACCGGCCTGAGCTATTACGAAGCGAAGATCAAATACGACAACTGCGTCGAAGACCAGGAATATCACCTGAAGTCGCTCGACGTCGAGGTCGACTACGCACAGCGCCTGTACCAGCGCGCCGTCGCCGACATGCAGGACAGCGCCGACCTGGCCCGCCAGGACTGAGCGCCCCGCCCATCCGGCCCTCCCCGGCCGCCCGCCTCCCAAAAAACAATGCCCCGTCCGGCTCGCGCCGGACGGGGCATTGTGCTTGGGCGCAGACGCGGGGCGTCTTACTTGCCGACCTGGTCGCCGATCACGCCGCCCAGGGCCGCGCCACCGACCGTGCCGAGCACGCCGCCGTTGGTGATGACTGCGCCGGCCACACCGCCCAGCGCTGCGCCGCCGACGGCGCTCTTCTGGCGATGGCTCATGCCGTCCCAGGAGGAACAACCGGCCATGGTGACCGCCAGGATGGCGGCAAGGCTGACTTTGGACAGGGTAGCGAGTTTCATGATCGGCTCCTATTGTTGTGCCAGGGACCGCGCATTTTGCCGATGGCGGCCGGACCGTTACGCGGTGGTGTGGACTCCCGCAAGTTTCGATCCCGCCCCCATGGCGGCATGCGTTGCCCCTATAGATTCAGAGCCTTCAGGATCGCAAAAGGGTCCCCGATTTGCTGTGAAGTTTGCCCAATTTTTGTGTCCATCCATGGGAAATGACGGGCACACCCCGGGGATTGTTGCAAGCCATGCGCCCCTATTTAACCAGGCGTAACGCGTCGCGGAACCGGGGATGTTCGCAGGTCTCGAGCCATTCGAAGATCGCCATCTCGGTGGTGACGATGTCGGCGCCGGCCGAGCGGGCGCGGCGCAGCGCCGCATGATGGTCGGCGGGCTGGCGCGAGCCTGATGCGTCCGACACCAGCACCGCGCGGTAGCCCTGTTCGGCCAGCCCGATCACGGTCTGCAGCACGCAGATGTGGGCCTCGCAGCCGGCCACCAGGATGGTCTTGCGCGCGGGCGGGAGCCAGGCCTCGAAGCCGGGTTCGCGCATCGCCGAGAAGTGCATCTTCTGGAAGGTGGACTGCAGCGTGTCAGCCAGCGGCGCGACCGTGGTGCCGAGCATGCGGCTGTGGTGCTCGGTGGCGACCACCGGCACGTCGAGCAGGCGCGCCGCCTGGGCGAGCTTGTGGGCGGCGGCCAGCACCGCCTCGCCGCGGTCGATGGCGGGCATCAGGCGAGACTGCATGTCCACGATCAAGAGGGTGGCCGCATCGGCCTGCAACAGCTTGCTCATGAAGAAGACTCCGGTGCGATCGCCGCCCGGCGGACGGCCTCCCCAGAGCGTACCCCAAGGCCGCGCCGCCAAAGAAAGAGGCCGGACATGCCGGCCTCCTCTCGAACCCGCCGCGAAGGGCGAGGCTTACTTCAGCGCCTTGTAGCGCAGGCGCTTGGGCTTGGCGCCCTCCTCGCCCAGGCGGCGCTTCTTGTCGGCCTCGTATTCCTGGTAGTTGCCATCGAAGAACACGGCTTGCGAGTCGCCTTCGAAGGCCAGGATGTGGGTCGCGATGCGGTCCAGGAACCAGCGATCGTGGCTGATCACCATCACGCTGCCGGGGAACTCCAGCAGCGCGTCTTCGAGCGCGCGCAGCGTTTCGACGTCCAGGTCGTTGGACGGTTCGTCGAGCAGCAGCACGTTGCCGCCGGCCACGAGCGTCTTGGCCAGGTGCAGGCGGCCGCGTTCGCCGCCGGAGAGCTGGCCGACGATCTTGTTCTGGTCGCCGCCCTTGAAGTTGAAGCGGCCGAGGTAGGCGCGCGACGACATCTCGAACTTGCCCACGGTGATCAGGTCGGCGCCATCGGAGACGGCGTCGAACACGGTCTTGCCATCGGCCAGCGAATCGCGCGACTGGTCGACGTAGGCCAGCTTGACGGTCTGGCCCAGCTTGACCTCGCCCGAATCGGGCGTCTCGCGGCCGGCGATCATGCGGAACAGGGTCGACTTACCGGCGCCGTTGGGGCCGATGATGCCGACGATGGCGCCCGGCGGCACCTTGAAGCTGAGGTTGTCGATCAGCAGGCGGTCGCCGTAGGCCTTGCTGACGTTGTTGAACTCGATCACCTCGTTGCCCAGGCGCTCACCCACGGGGATGAAGATTTCCTGGGTTTCGTTGCGCTTCTGGTATTCGTACGACGACAGCTCTTCGAAGCGGGCGATACGCGCCTTGGCCTTGGCCTGGCGGCCCTTGGGATTCTGGCGCACCCACTCCAGCTCTTTCTTGATGGTCTTCTGGCGCGCGGATTCGGAAGCCTCTTCCTGCTTGAGGCGGTCTTCCTTCTGCTCGAGCCAGGAGCTGTAGTTGCCCTTCCACGGAATGCCGTAGCCGCGATCCAGTTCGAGGATCCACTCGGCCGCGTTGTCGAGGAAGTAGCGATCGTGGGTCACGCCCACGACGGTGCCCGGGAACTTGTGCAGGAACTGTTCCAGCCACTCCACGCTTTCGGCGTCCAGGTGGTTGGTGGGTTCGTCGAGCAGCAGCATGTCGGGCTTGGACAGCAGCAGGCGGCACAGGGCCACGCGGCGCTTTTCGCCACCGGACAGGTTGCCGACGATGGCGTCCCAGGGCGGCAGGCGCAGCGCGTCGGCGGCGATCTCCATCTGGTGCGCGATGTCGTCGGAGCCGCTCGAGGCGGCCGCGGCGATGATGGCTTCGAGGTTGGCCTGCTCGGCGGCCAGCGCATCGAAATCGGCATCCGGCTCGGCGTAGGCCGAGTAGACCTCGTCCAGGCGCTGCTTGGCGGCGAACACGGCGCCCAGGCCGGCCTCGACCGACTGGCGCACGGTGTGCGTCGGGTCGAGCTCGGGCTCCTGCGGCAGGTAGCCGATGTTCAGGTTCGGCATCGGGATGGCTTCGCCCTCGATCTCCTTGTCGACGCCGGCCATGATCTTGAGCAGCGTGGACTTGCCCGAGCCGTTCAGGCCGAGCACCCCGATCTTGGCGCCGGGGAAGAAAGAGAGGGAAATGTCGCGCAGGATCTGCCGCTTGGGCGGCACGATCTTGCCCACGCGGTTCATGGTGTAGACGTATTGGGCCATGGACTCTGAAACGGACGAAGATTGCGAAAGACTGGATTGTAGGCCACCTGGGGCCGGCCCGCCCGCGACCCCGCGCGCTCAGGCGCGCCGCCCCCGCCATTGGGCCAGGCTGACCCCGGCCAGCGCCAGCAGGCCGCCCACCACGTGGTACAGATGCGGCACCTCGTCGAGCGCCACCACGGCGATCGCGACCGTGCCGACCGGCATCAGGTTGAGGAACAGACTGGCGCGATTGGGCCCGAGATGACGCACGCCCTGCATCCACAGAAAGGGCGCGAACAGCGAGGGGAAGATGCCGGCGTACAGCACCAGCGGGATGTTTTCCGCATTCAGCGGCGAGGGCGCGGCCAGCGTGAAGGTGGGGATCTGGAACAGCACGCCGAACAGCACCTGCACGAACAGCGACTGCCACGGCCCGATCGGCAGCGACCACTTGCGCAACAGGATGCCGTAGAGCGCGTAGGCCAGCGCCGCCAGGCCCATCAGCCCGTCCCCGACATTCACGCCGGCGCGCAGCAGTTGCATCGGGTCGCCCTTGCCCAGCAGCAGGGCCAGGCCGAACAGCGATACCAGGGCACCGATCAGCGCGGTGGCCGCCGGCCGCTCGCGCAACACGAGCGAGCCCACGCCGATGGTGAGCAGCGGCACCATCGCGGTGATGATGCCCATGTTGGTGGCGGTGGTGCTGGCCGCGGCCACATAGGCCAGGCCCTGGTAGAGCGCCATGCCGAGCGCGCCCAGCACGCCCAGCCGCCACAGATTGGGCCGGATCCGGTCCCATTGGCGCAGCGTGCCCGGCAGGGCGAACGGCGCGAGCAGGACGGCCGCCAACACCCAGCGATAGAAGCCGATGGCCGCCGGCGAGATGCTGGTGGCGGCCATCTTGGTCACCACCATATTGACCGACCAGATCAGGGCGGCAAAGAGCGGATACAGCATGAATCGGGGTGAGGCGGCGGCGGTCATGGCAAAATTCTGGAAAAAACCCGCGCATAGTACGCTCTCGGACCCGCCCCCCGCCCGGTGACCCTGCCGGGCACGCGGGAACCGCCGGTCCCGTTCCACCCTTACCCAGATCCGCCATGTCCGCCACGCACCAGCCCCCCGCCTCGCTCTCCGTGTTCAGCACGACCGAACTCGACATGCTCGCCAAGACGGCCGACGCCATGTCCGCGTACCTGGGCCGGCCGGTGCTGGTCGAGGTGGGCAAGGCCGAGGAAGGCACCGAATGGGCCACCTTCGGCGTGGCGCTGGACACCGACGGCGACGAGGCCGACGACGACCAGCCGCACGTGCAGATGGGCGGCCCCGGCGCCCGCCTGCTCGGCGGCCGCGGCGGCCTGCCCGACAGCGCCAGCCAGGCCTACGACTGCGTCTACCTCTGGGCGGTGCAGATCACGCTCGTCGAGGGCGAGCGCTTCGTCAAGCTCGACCAGGAAGGCGAGGAATGCGCCTGGTCGGACGAGCTCGAAGACATGCTGCCCTTCGCCTTCTCCGATGAAGCGCCGGAGGACGAGGATGAGGACGACGAAGACGACGATGACGACGACAACCAGGACGACCCCGACGACGACGCCCTGCGCCGCGCCGTCCCGCCCAGCCCGCACCGGCATTGAATGAAAGAGCCCGCTTCCAAAGCGGGCTTTTCGCTGCTGGGCACCAGCAAAAATGTAGTCTGACACCTTTGTTTTGCAAGCACCGCAAGCGCGAAGCGCGTCGCCAGAACAAAGGTGTCAGACTGCATTTTTCAACAAAGGTGTCAGACTGCATTTTCCGCAGACGGGCACTCCAACAATGGTGTCAGACTACATTTTCCGCGGACGGCAACCACCAAAAATGTAGTCTGACACCTTTGTTTTTCGAGGCGCCCCCGCGGGGGGGCATCAAGGCGCAGCGTGGAGTCTAGATCCGCTGTTCCTCCACCGCATGGCAGGCCACCACGCCGGCGCCTGTGGGCAGGGCGACCGGCACCTCGCGTTTGCAGCGGTCGTTGGCGTGGGGGCAGCGCGGGTGGAAGGTGCAGCCGGGCGGGGGGTTGAGCGGGTTGGGCACCTCGCCGGCCACGGCCGTGCGGCGCTTGCCCGTGCCCTCCAGGTCCGGAATCGCTTCCAGCAGCATGCGGGTGTAGGGATGACGCGGCTGGGCGAACAGGTCGTCGCGCGACGCCACCTCCACGATCCGGCCCAGATACATCACGCCGACGCGGTCGGCCACGTGATGCACCACGGCCAGATTGTGCGAGATGAACAGGTAGGTCAGGCCCAGCTCGCGCTGCAGTTCCTTCATCAGGTTCAGCACCTGCGCCTGCACCGACACGTCGAGCGCGGAGGTCGGCTCGTCGCACACCAGGAACTCGGGCCGCACGGCGAGCGCGCGCGCGATCGAGATGCGCTGACGCTGGCCGCCCGAGAACTGGTGCGGATAGCGATGCTGGTCGGCCGGGTCCAGGCCGACCTGGGTCAGCAACTCGGCCACGCGGATCTCGCGTTCCGCCGCGCTCATGCTGGTGTGCGTGAGCATCGGCTCGGCGATGATGCGGCCCACGCGCCAGCGCGGGTTCAAGCTGGCGAAGGGATCCTGGAAGATCATCTGCAGGCGGCGCCGCAGCGCCCGGCCGGAACGGCCCTGCATGCGCGCCACCGGCTGGCCGTCGAACGCGATCTCGCCGCGCGTCAGCCCATACAGGCCCACCAGCATGCGCGCCACCGTGGACTTGCCACAGCCCGACTCGCCCACCAGCGCCAGTGTCTCGCCGCGGGCGATGTCGAACGACACGCCATCCACGGCGCGCAGCATCTGGCGCGGCTTGCGCGCCAGCACGCGTTCGAGCCAGGGTTGCGACACGTCGAACCAGCGCGCCGCGTCGCGTACGGAAACCAGGGGGGCCGTCATGCCGCCTCCTCCACATCATGCAACCAACAGGCCGCGCGGGACGTGCCCGCCGGCAACAACTCGGGGCGCTCCTGCGTGCAGCGCGGCATGCGCCGGCCGCACCGCGGATTGAAGGCACAGCCCGGCGGAATGGCGTTCAGGCGCGGCATGCTGCCGTCGATCTGCACCAGCCGCTCCACATGCCCCTTCATGCTCGGGATCGAGCCCATCAGCCCCACCGTGTACGGGTGGCGCGGCTGGTGGATCACGTCGGCGACCGGCCCGATCTCGGCCAGGCGGCCGGCGTACATGACCGCCACGCGGTCCGCCGTCTCCGCGATCACGCCCATGTCGTGCGTGATCAGCATGACCGAGGCGCCCTGCTCGCGGCACAGCTTCTTGAGCAGGTCGATGATCTGGGCCTGGATCGACACGTCGAGCGCGGTGGTGGGCTCGTCCGCCACCACCAGCTTGGGCTCGGCGGCCAGCGCCAGCGCGATCACCACGCGTTGCCGCATGCCGCCCGAGAACTGGTGCGGATAGTGATCGATGCGCTCGCGCGCCGCCGGAATGCCGGTCGAGGCCAGCAGCTCGATGGCGCGGTTGCGCGCCTGGCTCCACGTCATGGGCAGGTGCGTGACGATGGTCTCGGCCAGCTGGCGCCCCACCGTGTAGAGCGGGTTGAGCGAGGTTAGCGGATCCTGGAACACCGCGCCGATCTCGCGTCCGCGCACGCGCCGCATCTGCTCGTCGCCGAGGTTGTCGATGCGCCGGCCCGACAGCAGGATCTCGCCGCCGCTCACGCGGCCCGGCGGCTCCAGCAGGCCGATGATGGCCGCCCCCGTGAGGGACTTGCCGGCGCCGGACTCGCCGACCACGCCCAGCACCTCGCCCGGCGCGATCGAGAACGACACGTCGTCCAGCGCCTTGAGCGTGCCGTGCCGGGTAGGAAACTCCACCGACAGGTTTTTCACTTCCAATAGTGCGCTCATGGCCACCTCAATTCAGGCGGGGATTGAGCGCATCGCGCAACCAATCGCCCAGCAGGTTGACCGACAGCACCAGCAGCACCAGCGCCAGCCCCGGGAAGATGGTGATCCACCATTCGCCCGAGAACAGGAAATCGTTGCCGATCCGGATCAGCGTGCCCAGCGAGGGCGCGGTGGGCGGCACGCCCACGCCGAGGAACGACAGCGTCGCCTCGGTGATGATGGCGGTGGCCAGGTGGACCGTGGCCAGCACCAGCACCGGCCCCATCACGTTGGGCAGCACGTGGCGGAACATGATGACCGGCGTCGACACGCCGATCACGCGCGCGGCCTGCACGTATTCGCGGTTCTTCTCGACCAGGGTCGAGCCGCGCACCGTGCGCGCGTATTGCGGCCAGCCGGCCAGCGCGATGGCGCCGATCAGCACCGGGAACGCGATCACCTCGTGCAGCTCGCGCGGCACGGCGGCGCGGGCGACGCCGTCGATCAGCAGCGCGATCAGGATGGCCGGGAACGACAGCTGCACGTCGGCCACGCGCATGATGAAGGCGTCGACGCGGCCGCCGACATAGCCCGACAGGAGCCCCAGCACGATGCCGATCAGCATCGACAGCGCCACCGAGGCCAGGCCGATCAGCAGCGAGACCCGGGTGCCGTACAGCAGCGCGGAATAGAGATCGCGGCCCTGGCTGTCGGTGCCCAGCAGATACTTGGTCGAGCCGTTGTCTTCCCAGGCCGGCGGCAGCAGCGCGTCGAGCAGCTCCACCGTGGTCAGGTCGAAGGGATTGTGCGGCGCGACCCAGGCCGCGCCGAACGAGCCGACCAGCAGCAGGAACAGGATCACGGTGGCGACGATGGCCACCGGGGCGTGGCGCCAGGACCAGAGCAGGTCGCTGTTCCACCAGCGTTTGAGCGTGGCTTGCATCAGTGACCTCCCCGCGCGCCGCCCAGACCCGAGCGCAGGCGCGGGTCCACAAAGAAATACAGCAGATCGACCACCAGGTTGATCAGCACGAACACGAGCGCGATCAGACAGAGGTAGGCCGCCATCACCGGCACGTCGGCGAACTGCACCGCCTGGATGAACAGCAGGCCCATGCCGGGCCACTGGAACACCGTCTCGGTGACGATCGCGAACGCGATGATGCCGCCCAGTTGCAGGCCGGTGATCGTGATCACCGGCACCATGGTGTTCTTCAGCGCGTGGCCGAAGTGGATGGCGCGGCGCTTCAGGCCGCGGGCCCGGGCGAACTTGATGTAGTCGGTGCGCAGCACCTCCAGCATCTCGGAACGCACCAAGCGCAGGATCAGCGTCATCTGGAACAGCGACAGCGTGATGGCCGGCAGGATCAGGTGCTTCCAGCCCGTGGGCGTGAGCAGGCCGGTGGTCCACCAGCCCAGCGCGACCGTGTCGCCGCGGCCATAGCTGGGCAGCCAGCCGAGCTGCACCGAGAACACCAGGATCAGCAGGATGCCGATCAGGAAGGTGGGCAGCGACACGCCCAGCAGCGAGCCGGCCAGCACCAGCTGCGACAGCATGCCGTGGCGGCGCAGCGCGGTGTAGACGCCGAGCGGCAGGCCGACCACGAGCGCGAGGATGGCCGCGGCGAACGAGAGCTCGAGCGTGGCCGGCAGGCGGCTGCGGATCAGGCTGGAGACGGGCTCGCTCTGGCGCAGCGAAATGCCGAAGTCGCCTTGCACGGCGTTGCCGACAAAGCGCGCGAACTGGACGGGCGCGGGATCGTCCAGGCCCAGTTTGTGGCGCAGTTCCACGCGCTCGGCGTCCGTGGCGTCCTGGCCCAGCATGATGGTGACCGGGTCACCCACATACTGGAACAGCACGAACGCCAACAGGGCCACCGTAAGCATGACCGCGCCGGCCTGCAACAGGCGGCGGAGGATGAATGCGAACATGGGGAGATGAAAGCAGGACGCGGCGGCGTCTCACGACGCCGCCGCCGGGGAGGGAAAGCCGCGGAGGTCAGTCGACCTTGACCCAATCGGCCACGAGACGGTTGTCGGCGCGGTGCGTCACGCTGACGTTCTTGCGCATCGCCCAGGGAATGACCTGGTCGTGCAGCGGGATGTGGCCGAATTCCTTGGCGTGGATCTCCAGCGCCTTGTGGATGTCGGCGTCGCGCTTGGCCACGTCGGTCTCGGTCTTGACGCGATCGATGATGGCGTCGACTTCCTTGTTGCTGTAGTCGCCCAGGTTGTACATGCCGTCGGCGCCCTCACCCTTGGTGCGGATCAGGTTCTGCAGGGTGTACATGGCGTCGAAGGTGGGCACGCCCCAGCCGAACAGATACACGCTGGTGTCGCGGTTCTGCACCTTGGGGAAGTAAGTGGCGCGCGGCATCGCGTTGAGCGAGGCCTTCACGCCCACCTTGGCCCACATCCCGACCACGGCCTGGCAGATGGCCTCGTCGTTGATGTAGCGATTGTTGGGGCAGTCCAGCGTGAAGTTCAGGGTGCCGTCGTAGCCGGCTTCCTTCAGCAGCGCGCGGGCCTTCTCGGGATCGTAGGGCACGCGCTTGTGCAGCGCTTCGGTCCAGCCGTGCACCTGCGGCGCGATCATCGTGCCGGTGGGCGCCGACAGGCCGCGCATCACGGCGCGCTTGATGGCGTCGACGTCGATGGCGCGGTAGAGCGCCTCGCGCACGCGCACGTCGGTGAAGGGGTTCTTGCCCTTGATGTTCGAATACAGCAGCTCCGGACGCTTCTGGTCGTAGCCGATGTAGATGGTGCGGTACTCGTTGCCCTCGACCACCTTGGCCTCGCGGCGCAGGCGGTCCAGATCCTGGGCGGCCGGGTCCAGCACGAAATCGATCTCGCCCGACAGCAGCGCGGCCGTGCGGGTGGCGTTCTGCTTGATCGGCGTGAACACGACCTCGGTCACGTTGCCGACCTTCTTGTCCTTGTTCCACCAGTTCGCGTTCTGTGCGAACACGGTGCGCACGTCCACTTCACGCGACTTGAGCTGGTAGGGGCCCGTGCCGTTGGTGTTGCGCGCCGCGTAGGTCTCTTCCTTGTTGACGAAGTCCTGCGGCTTGGTGACGTTGTTCTTTTCCGACCACGCCTTGTTCATGATGAACACGTTGGGCAGCTGGCGCAGCAGCACGGGGTTGGGCGCGGAGGTTTCGATCTCGACGGTGAAGTCGTCGACCTTGCGCGCTTCCTTGATGCCGGTGGTGTAGGCCTTGTAGTTCGAGGTGGGCGCCATCGCGCGATGCACCGAGAACACGACGTCGTCGGCCGTGAACGGCGCGCCGTCGTGGAACTTCACGCCCTGGCGCAGCTTGAAGCGATACAGCGTGGGCGAGACCTGCTCCCACTCGGTGGCCAGACGCGGGACGACCTTGAACGTGGCGTCGTAATCGACCAGGGGTTCGTAGACGTAGCTGTTGGCCGCGATGGTCATGCCCTCGTTCTGCGAGTGCGGATCCATCGTGAGGATGTCGCCCTGTGCTGCCCAGCGGAAGGTCTTGGCGTGCCCGATCGTGGGGGCAGCCACAGCGGCGGCGATCGCGATAGCAATCAAGGTGCGGCGCATCATAGCTCCTGACAAGTATCTGAATAAAACGGGCGGATATTGCCTACCCCCGACAGCGCCGTCAATTAGGGGTTTGTGCCGATATGGAGCGGTTATTAGCTCAATGTTGTGCAATGAGGGACGGGCTGGTAGCCGCCGTTGGCAGCTCGCGCCCGGGTCCGCGCGGGGGCCGCGGCCGCGGCGCCAGCCCGCCGAGCACCCGCCCAGCCCCTCAGTCTTCCGCGTCGTCTTCCGGCTCGAGCGCCTCGGCCGCGCCCAGCGGCAGGCCCATCAGCGCACGCAACATGTCCATCAGCTGCGCCGCGCGCTCGTGGCCGAAGGGCCGCAACACGGCTTCCTGGTGCGCCAGCGCCGCGTCGCACAGGCGCGCGACCAGCGCATGCCCCTTGGACGTGATGCGCACGCGGGTCTGGCGCCGGTCGCTGCGCACGCCGGTGCGCGCGAGCAGGCCCTCGGCCTCCATGCGCTGCACCACCTTGCTCAGGGTGGGCTGCTTGGTCAGGGCCGCGGCCGCCAGCGCGCCGATGGTTTCGCCGGGGCTGCCTTCCAGGCTGGCGAGCACCCGCCACTCGGTCACCGAGAGCCCGGCGGCGCGCGCCTGCAGGTGAAACTCGGCCGAGATGCGATGACTGGCCTGCGCCAGCAGATAGGCCAGGTAGTTGTCGACGAAGCGCGGCGCGCGGCCCGCGTCGGTGGCGGGCGCGCTATCGAAGGCAATGTTCTTCTTCATGGTCCCTGGGTCCGTGTGCTTCATCGTTGCGCCGGACAAACAGCGGCGCGCGGAACGCGATTCATGCGCTGCAACACCCTGCGCACCAGCGCGGTGCTGCTCTCTGCCACGCATGCACCAAAGCGCATCCCGATGCTGTTGCGCAGCATAGGGTTTGCCCTCAAATCAAAGCCGTTTTTGCACCAGTTTCAGGCACGCGGACGGCGCTTGCATCGCTGGACAACGAGTATATACACCCTTGTTTTTGCGTGATATTTTTTTCTTTCAATGAAAATTCATATTTTTTATTGACAGCTAAAAGGTTGACTTCTAAAGTATTTTCGCGGCACCAGAAAAACAGGATGTGCGTGTTGCCACGCAACATCCCATGACAGGCCCAAGGCCTGTACTCAAGGGGTTTCTCGATGGCGGAAAGGTCGTTCAAGAAAGAAGTCCAGCAGTTGCGCATCGGCGCGGGCGAAGAGTTCCGCGGCGAGGGCATTCTTGCGGTCACCAAGGCGTTGCTGCAGTCGGGCGTCGGATACGTCGCCGGCTATCAGGGCTCGCCGATCTCGCACCTGATGGACGTGCTGGCCGATGCCAACGAGATCCTGCAGGAGCTCGGCGTGCACTTCGAGACCAGCGCCTCCGAAGCCACCGCCGCCGCCACGCTGGCGGCCTCCGTGATGTACCCGATCCGCGGCGCCGTCACCTGGAAATCCACGGTGGGCACCAACGTCGCCTCCGACGCCCTCGCCAACCTGGCCTCGGGCGGCGTGACCGGCGGCGCGCTGGTCATCGTGGGCGAAGACTACGGCGAGGGCTCCTCCATCATGCAGGAGCGTTCGCACGCCTTCGCGATGAAGTCGCAGATCTGGCTGCTGGACCCGCGTCCCAACCTCGAGAGCATGGTGAAGGCGGTCGAAGACGGCTTCTCGCTGTCGGAGGCCAGCAAGACCCCGGTCATGCTGCAGCTGCGCATCCGCGGCTGCCACGTGCACGGCCGCTTCATCGCCAAGGACAATCAACGGCCGGCCTATTCGCTGGCGCAGGCCCTGGAACAGCCGCAGCGCGACACCTCGCGCATCGTGCTGCCGCCGGCCTCGTTCCTGCACGAGCAGGAAAAGATCAAGGAGCGCTGGCCGGCCGCCATCTCGTTCATCAAGGAACGCAAGCTCAACGAATTCTTCGAGGGCGAGCGCGACGACATCGGCCTCATCATCCAGGGCGGCCTCTACAACGGCGTGATCCGCGCGCTGCAGCTGCAGGGCCTGGCCGACCACTTCGGCAACAGCCGCATCCCGATCTACGTGATGAACGTCACGTATCCGGTGATCGAAGACGAGGTGCTGGACTTCTGCCGCGGCAAGCGCGCCGTGCTGCTGCTCGAAGAGGGCCAGCCCGACTACATCGAACAGAACCTGCACGCCGTGCTGCGCCGCGCCGGCGTGAGCACGCAGCTGTCCGGCAAGGACGTGCTGCCGATGGCGGGCGAGTACACCACGCAGGTGATGCGCGACGGCATCCGCCGCTTCCTGCAGACGCAGGCACCCGAGATGCTGGCCACGCACGCGCCGGCCGCCGCCGACGCCCAGGGCGAACGCCAGCTGGAGATCACGGAGGTGGCGCGCCGTCGCGAGGCGCCGCGCGCCGAGGAAAAGCCGATCACCTTCATGCGCCACGCGGCCGAGCTGGCCGCCGTGGTGCCGCCGCGGCCCGCGGGCTTCTGCACCGGCTGTCCGGAGCGGCCGATCTTCTCGGCGCTGACGCTGGCGCAGGAAAAACTCGGCCAGCACCACATCTCCTGTGACATCGGCTGCCATTTGTTCTCGATCCTGCCGCCCTTCAACCTGGGCGCCACCACCATGGGCTACGGCCTGGGCGCGTCCAGCGCGGCCGCGTTCAACGTGCCGGCGGCCAAGCGGCCGATCTCGATCATGGGCGACGGCGGCTTCTGGCACAACGGCCTGGCCTCGGGCATCGGCAACGCGGTGTTCAACAAGTACGACGGCGTGATCGTCATCGTCGACAACTTCTATTCCTCGGCCACCGGCGGGCAGGACATCCTGTCGTCGCGCGCCGAGAATCCCGACCGCTCCACCAACAACCCCATCGACGCCGCCGTGCGCGGCGTGGGCGTGAAGTGGGTGCGCACGATCGACCATACCTACGACGTGGCGCGCGTGCGCGCCGTGCTCGAAGAGGCGCTCACCACCAGCGAGGGCGGCCCCAAGGTCATCATCGCGCAGTCGGAATGCATGCTGAACAAGCAGCGCCGCATCAAGCCGCAATTCAACCGCGCCGTGAAGGAAGGCAAGCGCATGGTGAAGGAGCGCTTCGGGGTCGACCCCGACGTCTGCACCGGCGACCACGCCTGTATCCGGCTCTCGGGCTGTCCGTCGCTGTCGGTCAAGGACAGCGGCGACCCGCTCAAGCCCGATCCGGTCGCACACGTGGAGAGCAGCTGCGTGGGCTGCGGCAACTGCGGCGAGGTGGCGCACGCCGCCGTGCTGTGCCCGTCGTTCTACCGCGCCGACATCGTGCACAACCCCACGGCCGGCGACCGCTTCCTGGCGCGCGTGCGCCGCGGCGTGATCGGCTTCCTGCAGCGCCGCCGCGCCGCCCGCCTGACCCGCTACGCCCTGTGAGCGCATCATGAGCCAAACCGAATCCCCCCGCGTCCAGCCGATCAAGATCGCCATCCTGGCCATGGGCGGCCAGGGCGGCGGCGTGCTCGCCGACTGGATCGTCGAGCTGGCCGAACACGCCGGCTGGTGGGCCCAGACCACCTCCGTGCCGGGCGTGGCGCAGCGCACCGGCGCCACCATCTATTACCTCGAGCTGCTGCCCGAGACCGAGGTCGCGCGCGCCGGCCGCCCGCCCGCGCTGGCCCTGATGCCCACGCCGGGCGACGTCGACCTCGTGGTGGCGGCCGAGCTGATGGAAGGCGGCCGAGCGATCACGCGCGGTCTCGTCACGCCCGACCGCACCACGCTCATCAGCTCGTCGCACCGCAGCTATGCGGTGAGCGAGAAGTCGGCCCCGGGCAACGGCATCGCCGATCCGAACAAGGTGCTCGAGGCCGGCCGCGACAGCGCGCGCCGCTTCCTCTGCTTCGACCTGCAGGACCTGGCCGACCGCAACGGCAGCGTGATCAGCGCCAGCCTGTTCGGCGCCGTGGCCGGCAGCGGCGCCCTACCCTTCGCGCGCGAGGCCTTCGAGGCCACCATCGAACGCGCCGGCGTGGGCGTGCAGGCCAGCCTGCGCGCCTTCGGCGCCGGCTATGCGGCCGCCGCCCAGGCGCCGGCCCAGCCCGACCCGATCGTGGCGCACGACCACCTGCCCGAAGTGCCCGAGCGCGCCGCCACCGCCGCGACGCAGGCCCTGCTCGACCGCGTGCGGCGCGACTTTCCCGGCGCCGCGCAGCCCCTGATGGTGGCGGCGCTGCGGCGCCTGATCGACTACCAGGACCCGGCCTATGCCGCCGAGTACCTCGACCACATGGACCGCCTGGCCGCGCTCGATCGCGTGCATGGCGGCGACGGCGCCGGCTGGGCGCTCACCTGTGCGGCCGCGCGCCACCTCGCCGTGGCGATGGCCTACGACGACGTGATCCGCGTGGCCGACCTGAAGACCCGCGGCAGCCGCGACGCCCGCGTGCGCGACGAGGTCGGCGCCAGGCCCGACCAGCTCGTCTACACCACCGAATTCGTGCATCCGCGCCTCGAAGAGATCTGCGGCACCCTGCCCGTGCGCCTCGGCCGCTGGCTCGAGGGCTCGCGCGCCTTCGGCGGCTTCGTGCAGAAGCGGCTGGCGCGCGGCAAGCGCATGCGGCTCGGCACGCTGGGCGGCTTTCTGGCCTTCTACGGCCTGGCCGGCATGCGGCGCTTCCGCCGCGGCCTGCTGCGGCACCAGGTCGAGGCCGAAGCCCTGCGCACCTGGCTGGACCTGATCGCGCGCATCGCGCCCACCGATTACGCGCTCGCGGTCGAGACCACGCTGTGCCGACGCCTGGTGAAGGGCTACAGCGACACGCACGCGCGCGGCGAAAGCAAGTACCGCACCCTGATCGACGCGGCCGGCCGGCTCAACGGCCAGCCCGGCGCGGCGACCCGCCTGCGCGAATTGCGCGAGCTGGCGCTGTCGCAGGCCAGCTGCGCGCCGCTCGAGCGCCAGGCCGCCGAACACGTCCCTGCCTGACTCCCTACATCGAGATCCATCGTGGCATCGCTGAAACTCGTCGTACGCGACATCCGCCAAGAATCGCCCTTGATCCGCTCGGTCTGTCTGGAGCGCGCCGACGGCGGCCCGCTGCCCGCCTTCGGGCCCGGCGCCCACCTCAAGATCCGCGTCCCGGGGCTGTCCGAACCGCGCTGCTACTCGCTGATCGCGACCGCGGGCGCGGCGGCCGACTTCGCCACGCCGGCGCGCTACCGCCTCGGCATCCGCCTCGAAGACAACAGCCAGGGCGGCTCGCGCCACATGCACGCGCTGGCCGTGGGCGACGAGCTCGAGGCCGAGGGCCCGAAGAACGACTTTCCGCTGCACGAGGCCCCGGCCGACGAGCCCGACGTGATCCTGATCGCGGGCGGCATCGGCATCACGCCGATCGCGGCCATGGCGACGGCGCTGGCCGCGGCCGGCCGGCCCTACTCGCTGCACTACACCGGCCGCAGCCGCAGCCAGCTGGCGTTCGCGCAGGAGCTCGAGACGCTGGCCGGCAGCGCGCTGCGCCTGTATGCCGACGACGAGGGCGGCGCCTTCGACCTGGACGCCCTGCTGGCGGCGAGCACGCCGCACCAGCACCTGTACGTGTGCGGCCCGAAGGGCCTCATCGACGCGGTGATCGCGAAGGCGGCCGAACGCGGCTGGCCGCCGGCCCACGTGCATTTCGAGCTGTTCACCACCGCGGCGGCCCAGGCCGGCGACCAGCCCTTCGAGGTGGAGCTGCGCCAGTCGGGCAAGGTGCTGACCGTGCCGGCCGACAAGACCATCGTCGACGTGCTCGAAGAGGCGGGCTGCGATCCGCTCTACGACTGCAAGCGCGGCGAGTGCGGCGTGTGCCAGGCCACCGTGCTCGAGGGCGAGCCGGATCACCGCGATTACTACCTGTCGGCCGCCGAGAAGGCCAGCGGCACGGTCATCCAGATGTGCATCTCGCGCTGCAAGTCGGCGCGGCTGGTGCTGGACCTGTAGAGGCAACCATGGCGAATCCGCAATACCGCGACAATCCCGCTGCCGTCCGCGCCCTGGTGCGCGAGACCGAGGTGCACAAGGATCTGTTCACCAGCCCCGAGCTGTTCGACCTGGAGATGGAGCATCTCTACGCCGCGACCTGGGTCTACGTGGGCCATGAGTCGCAGGTGCCGAACAGCGGCGACTACATCACGACCACCGTGGGCCTGCAGCCCGTGGTGATGGTGCGCCACAGCGACAAGAGCGTGCGGGTGCTGTACAACCGCTGCCCGCACAAGGGCACGATGGTGGCGGGCGATGCCTGCGGCAATACCGGCAAGTTCTTCCGCTGCCCGTATCACGCCTGGACCTTCAAGACCGACGGCAGCCTGCTGTCGATCCCGCTCAAGAAAGGCTACGACCCCGAGGTGCTGTCCGCGTGCGAGGCCAGCACCGGCATGGCCGCGGTGGGCGCGATGGAAAACTATCGCGGCTTCATCTTCTGCCGCCTGAACCCGGAGGGCCAGGGCTTCGCCGAGTTCTTCGGCGAATCGCTCAGCACGCTGGACAACATGGTGGACCGCTCGCCCGAGGGCAGGCTCGAGGTGGCCGGCGGCGTGTTCCGCTACGTGCACCGCTGCAACTGGAAGATGCTGGTCGACAACCAGACCGACACGTGTCACCCGATGGTGGCGCACGAATCGTCGGCCGGCACCGCGGTGAAGGTGTGGGAGGCCGCGCCCGAAGGCACGCCCAAGCCCATGGCGGTGGAGCTGTTCGCGCCCTTCATCTCGCCCTATGAGTTCTTCGAGAACATGGGCATCCGCGTGTGGGAGAACGGCCACGGTCACACCGGCGTGTCCGATTCGATCCACGCCGCCTACTCGACGATCCCCGGCTACTGGGACAGCATGGTGGCCGCCTACGGCGAGGAGCGCGCGCACGCGATCCTGGGCGAGGTGCGGCACAACACCGTGTACTTTCCCAACATCATGGTGAAGGGCCCGATCCAGACCCTGCGCATCTTCAAGCCGCTCGCCGCCGACCGCACCCTGGTCGAGTCGTGGACGTTCCGCCTGGTGGGCGCGCCAGACCTGCTGCTCGAACGCACGCTCATGTACAACCGCCTGATCAACGCGCCGACCTCGGTGGTGGGCCACGACGACCTGGAGATGTACGAGCGCGCCCAGCAGGGCCTGGCCTCGCGCGCGCACGACTGGGTCAACGTGGCGCGGCTGTACACGCCCGGCGAGGCGGAGCAGCGCAACGTCGTGACCAACGGCACCAACGAATGGCAGATGCGCAACCAGTATCGCGCATGGGCCCGCTACCTCACCGACAGCATGGAGGCCCGGGCATGAGCGCGCCGATCGACCAACGCCTGACCGACTTCGTCTATGCCGAGGCGCGCATGCTCGACGAGCAGCGCTTCGACGACTGGCTCGCGCTCTACACCGACGACGGCCATTACTGGATGCCGCTGGCGCACGACCAGCAGGACGCGCGGCTGCACGCCTCGCTGATGTACGAAGACCTGCTGCTGCTGAAGGTGCGGGTGGAACGGCTGGCGGGCAATCGCACGTTCTCGCAGCAGCCGCGCAGCCGCTCGCACCACCTGCTGCAGGCGCCCACGATCGAGCGCGGCCACCCCGAACACGCGCCCGAGGCGGGCCGCTACGTGGTGCGCACCGCGTTCCATTACGTCGAGGCGCGCCAGGACGAGCAGACCCTGTACGCGGGCTGGACCACCCATCACCTGGTGGAGCAGGACGGCGCGCTGCGCATCCGGCTCAAGCGCGTGGACCTGCTCAATTGCGACGCCGCGTTCGGCAACATTCAACTGTTCATGTGAGGAGCGCGGCGTGAGTACCACCGTCTACCAGGCATACATCGAGAGCGCGCGGCAGTGGCCGCAGCATGCCTTCGTCTGCGTGCTGCCCGAAACGGCCGGCATCTACGGCATCGACGCCGGCGAACTGAGCTACGCCGACGCGGCCGCCCGCATCGAGACGCTGCGGGCCGCCTATGAGAAGGCCGGCTATGGCCACGGCCACCGCGCCGGCCTGCTGCTCGAGAACCGCCCCGCGTTCTTCCTGCACTGGTTCGCCCTGAACGCGCTCGGCGTGTCGGTGGTGCCGATCAACCAGGACCTGCGCGCCGCCGAGCTCGAGTATCTCACCGGCCACTCCGAGATCGCGCTGGCCGTGGCGCTGCCGCAGCGCCACGACGAGCTGCGCGCGGCCGCCCGGCGTGCCGGGCGCGAGCTGGTGGTGATCGGCCCCGACGAGACCGTGCCGCCGGCGCCCTTCGCGCCGCCGCGCGCCGGCGAGCCGCTGGACGAGCAGACCGAATGCGCGCTGCTGTACACGTCCGGCACCACCGGCCGGCCCAAGGGCTGCATCCTGCCCAACCGCTATTTCCTGCACGCGGGCCGCTGGTACGCCGAGAGCGGCGGCCTGGTGTCGCTGCGGCCCGGCGCCGAGCGCATGCTCACGCCGCTGCCGCTGGTGCACATGAACGCGATGGCGTACTCGGCCATGGCGATGGTGCTGACCGGCGGCTGCCTCATCACGCTGGACCGCTTCCATCCGCGCACCTGGTGGGACAGCGTGCGCGCGTCGCGCGCCACCGTGCTGCACTACCTGGGCGTGATGCCCGCCATGCTGATGAAGGCGCCCGCCGCCGAGAGCGACCGTGACCACCAGGTGCGCTTCGGCTTTGGCGCCGGGGTCGAGCGCGGCCTGCATGCCCCCTTCGAGGAACGCTTCGGCTTTCCGCTGCTGGAGGCCTGGGCCATGACCGAGACCGGCGCGGGCGCGGTGGTGATCGCCAACGAGGAGCCGCGTCACATCGGCTCGAACTGCTTCGGCCGCGAAGGCGCCGAAGTGCAGGTCCGCATCGTGGCCGACGACGGCAGCGACGCCGCCGCCGGCGAGCCGGGCGAGCTGCTGGTGCGCCATGGCGGCGACGATCCGCGCTACGGCTTCTTCGCCGGCTACCTCAAGGACGCCGAGGCTACCGACGCGGCCTGGGAGGGCGGCTGGTTCCACACCGGCGACATCGTGCGCCGCGACGCCGACGGCGCGTTGCGCTTCGTCGACCGCAAGAAGAACGTGATTCGCCGCAGCGGCGAGAACATCTCCGCCGTCGAGGTCGAGGCGGTGCTGCTGCGCCATCCGCTGGTGAAGTCGGCGGCCGTGGCGGCCGTGCCCGACGCCGTGCGCGGCGACGAGGTGCTGGTGTGCGTGGTGGCCGAGGCCGAGCCGGCCGATGCCGCCGCGCGCGAGGCCGCCGCCCGCGAACTGGTGGGCTGGTGCCTGGAGCAGCTGGCCTACTACAAGGCGCCCGGCTACGTCGCCTTCGTCGACGCCCTGCCGCTCACCACCACCAACAAGATCCAGCGCGGCGAGATGAAGACCTGGGCGCCGACCCTGCCGGGCACGGCGCGCTGCGTCGATACCCGCGCGCTGAAGAAGCGCCAGGAGCACGCCGCATGAGCCGGCGCGGCTACGACGGCGTGGCGGTGGCGGTGCCGGTATCGGTGCCTTACGTGCGCTACAGCACCCATGCGGCGCACTGGTGGCTGGGACGCGCGCTGGCGCAACTGATCCAGGGCGCGGGGCTGCGCAAGCACGACATCGACGGCGTGTGCGTGTCGAGCTTCACGCTGGCGCCCGACAGCGCCGTGGGCCTGATGCAGCATCTCGGCATGCAGCCGCGCTGGCTCGACCACATCCCGATGGGCGGCGCCTCCGGCGTGGTGGCGCTGCGCCGCGCCGCGCGCGCGGTGCAGGCCGGCGACGCCGACGTGATCGCCTGCGTGGCCGGCGACACCAACCACGTGGACTCGTTCCGCAACACCGTGAGCCAGTTCTCGCGCTTTGCGCAGGACGGCGTCTACCCCTACGGCGCGGGCGGCCCGAATGCGAGCTTCGCGCTGCTGACCGACCACTACATGCGCGAGAGCGGCGCCACCCGCGCCGACTTCGGCAAGCTCTGCGTGGCCCAGCGCGACAACGCGCTGCGCTATCCGCACGCGCTGATGAAGAAACCGCTCACGCTCGAGCAGTACCTGGGCGCGCGCGAGATCGCCAGCCCGATCCACCTGTTCGACTGCGTGATGCCCTGCGCCGGCGCCGACGCCTTCCTGGTGATGAGCGCCGACCGCGCGCGCCAGCTCGGCCTGGCCCACGTGCAGGTGCTGGGCACGATCGAACGCCACAACGCCTGGAGCGAGGACGCGATCCAGACGCGCGGCGGCTGGACCCTGGACGTGGACGACCTCTACGCCCAGGCGGGCCGCGGCCCGGCCGACGTGGACCTGATGCAGGCCTACGACGACTATCCGGTGATCAATTTCATGCAGCTGGAAGACCTGGGCTTCTGCGCCAAGAACGAAGGCCCCGCCTTCGTGCGGCGCCACACGTTCACGGTGGACGGCAGCTTTCCGTTCAACACCAACGGCGGCCAGCTCTCCGTGGGCCAGGCCGGCGCGGCCGGCGGCTATCTCGGCATGGTCGAGGCGCTGCGCCAGCTCACCGGGCAGAGCGGCGCGGGCCAGGTCGCCCGCGCCCGCACCGCGCTGGTCAGCGGCTTCGGCATGATCAACTACGACCGCGGCCTGTGCACCGGCGCGGCGCTGCTGGGGAGCACGGCATGACCGAACCGCTCAAGCGCCCGCCGCGCAAGGATCCCGTGGCGCGCACGCGCCAGCCCACCCTGCCGCCCGGCGCCCGCAGCCGCGCCGCGCTCGGCCTCACGGCCGCCGCCGCGCTGGGCCGCTTCCGCATGCAGGTGTGCGCGGCCTGCGGCACGGTGCAGTACCCGCCGCGCGAGGTCTGCGGCGCCTGCCTGCATCACGAGCTGCCCTGGCGCGAGGTATCGCCGCTGGGCACGCTGATCGCGCGCACCACCCTGCAGCACAGCAACGATCTCTATTTCCGCGAGCGCCTGCCCTGGCAGGTCGGCACCGTGGTGATGAACGCCGGCCCCAGCGTGGTGGCCCACCTGCACCAGGATTGCCCCGATGGCGGTCCGGTGCGACTTGCCCTCAAACTCGATCGCAGCGGCCAGGCCGTGCTGATCGCCCTGCCCCCCGAGGACACGCCCGACATGCAAGACGACAAAACGCTGCGCGAAACCTCGTGCACCCCGAAGCTGCGCCGCGTGCTGGTGACCGACGGCAAGTCGGCCGTGGGCCAGGCGCTGGTGCCCGCGCTGCTGCAGGCCGGCGCCACCCACGTGTTCGTGGGCGACCCGCAGGCCTGGCGCCAGGATCCGGCCTTCGAGCGGCTGCGCCAGGACGAACGCGTCAGCACGCTGCCGCTCGACGTGACCGACACCGACGCGATCGACCGCGCGGCCGGCTCGATCGGCGGCAAGGTCGACATCCTGATCAACACCGCCGACTACGAACGCGAGGGCGGCCTGCTGGGCGCGCGCGACGTCAACCGCGCCCGCGACGCGCTCGACGTGAACTGCCTGGGCCTGATGCGCCTGGCGCAGGCCTTCGGCCCCGGCATGGCCGCCCGCGCCTCGGATGGCGTGAACAGCGCCTGCGCCTGGGTCAATGTGCTGAGCATCTATGCCCAGATGAACCTGCCGGGCCGCGGCGTATGGTCGGCCAGCAAGGCGGCCGCGCTGTCGCTGGCGCAATGCCTGCGCGCCGAATTCCGCCCGGCCGGCGTGCGCGTGGTCAATGTCTTCCCCGGTCCGGTGGACCACGAATGGGAGCAGCGCACGCCGCCGCCGCGCGTGGCGCCCAAGGCCATCGCCAGCGCCATCGTGCGCGCGCTGGAGGCCGGCATCGAAGACGTCTACGTGGGCGACGTGGCCGAGGAATTCCTCGCGCGCCTGGCCGACAACCCCAAGGGACTGGAACGCGAGCTGGGCGCCTGAGCCCGCCGCGCCCTCGACAAGGAGCCTGAATTGAGTGCTGACACCCTCGCCCGTTTCGTGACCGACCTGGCCGCCGGCCGGATCCGCGTGGTCGACCTGACCGAAACGCTCACGCCCGAATTCCCCACCATCCAGCTGCCGCCGGAGTTCGGCCAGGCCTGGCCGTTCCGCATCGAGGAGATCTCGCGCTACGACGAGCGCGGCCCGGCCTGGTACTGGAACAACTTCTCCTGCTCCGAACACACCGGCACCCACTTCGACGCGCCGGCGCACTGGATCAGCGGCAAGGACCAGCCCGACAACACGGTGGACACCATTCCGGTGGAGGCCTTCGTGGCCAACGCCTGCGTGATCGACTGCTCGCGCGAGTCGCGCGACAACCCCGACTTCCTGCTCACCATCGACTTCGTCAAGCGCTGGGAGGCCGAACACGGCGAGATCCCGGCGCGCGCCTGGGTGCTGATGCGCACCGACTGGTCCAAGCGCGCCAAGCCGGCCGACTACCTCAACATGCAGGCCGACGGCGCGCACTCGCCCGGACCCGATGCCGAGGTGGTGCCGTGGCTGGTCAAGGAGCGCGACGTGCACGGCTTCGGCACCGAATCGGTCGGCACCGACGCCGGCCAGGCCGCCCACCTGGACCCGCCCTACCCCTGCCACTACTTCATGCACGGCAACAACCGCTACGGCCTGCAGTGCCTGACCAACCTGGACCAGCTGCCGCCCAAGGGCGCGGTGATCTTCTCCGCGCCGCTGAAGATCCGCAACGGCTCGGGCAGCCCGCTGCGCGTGCTCGCCATGACGCCGGCCTGAGCCGCGCGGCCACATAAAAAAGGGGAATCCATGTCCGACCAGAATGTCGCGATCGTCACCGGCGGCAGCGCCGGCATCGGCGCCGAGATCTGCCGCAGCATGCTCGACGCCGGCTACGAGGTGATCTCGCTGGCGCGCCGCACCGGCGAGCTGTCCCATGCGCGGCTGCGCCACGTGCAGGTCGACCTGCTCGACGCGGACGCGACCGCGCAGGCCGCGGCCGAGATCGCCGCGCAGCATCCGGTGAGCCACGTGATCCACAACGCCGGCGTGATCTGGCCCAATCTGCTGCCGCAGGTGAAGCAGGAAGAGCTGCAGGGCCTGACGCAGATCCACCTGGGCGCGGCCATCGCGCTGGTGCAGGCGGTGCTGCCCGGCATGCAGGAACGGCGCCTCGGCCGCATCGTGCTGCTGTCGTCGCGCGGCGCGCTCGGCCTGCCCACGCGCACCGCCTACTCGGCCACCAAGGCCGGCATGATCGGCATGGCGCGCACCTGGGCGCTGGAGCTGGCGCCCAGCGGCATCACGGTCAACGTGGTGGCGCCGGGCCCGATCCAGACCGACATGTTCTACGAGGTGATCGATGCGGGCAGCGAGCGCGAACGGGCGCTGGCCAACAGCATCCCGGTCAAGCGCATCGGCCGCGCCGACGACGTCGCGCGTGCCGTCATGTTCTTCTCCGATCGCGCCAACAGCTTCGTCACCGGCCAGACGCTGTATGTCTGTGGCGGCGCGAGCGTGGGCTCGATCACCATCTGACCGGCAGCACAACAACAAACGCAGTGCCATGAAACGCGGCGGGCCGTCGGCCACGCCGCAATCCGAGCAGCAACCACTCTCTCCAAAGCACGGAGGAATTGCCATGTCGTCGAACAAGCTCTCCCTGGCGGCCGCGGCCGTCGCCGCCCTGCTGACCTTCCCCGCCCTGGCGCAGGTCAAGGTCGGCGTCGTCACCTCGTCCACCGGCCCGACCGCCCTGGTCGGCATCCCGCAGAAGAATTCGGTGCCGCTGTTGCCGAAGAAGATCGGCGACCTCGCCGTCGAATACATCTCGCTCGACGACGCCAGCGACTCGACCCAGTCGGTCACGGCCTTCAAGAAGCTGATCTCCGAACAGAACGTCGACGCGCTGATCGGCCCCTCGGGCTCGCCCAACGCCATGGGCGTGATCCAGTTCGCGGCCGAGGCCGGCGTGCCGATGCTCGCGCCGGTCGGCACCGCGGCGGTGGTGCTGCCGATGAACGACCAGAAGAAGTGGGTGTTCAAGACCACGCAGAACGACGACATCATCGCCCGCGCGCTGGTCGACCACATGGCCAAGACCGGCGTGAAGACCGTCGGCTTCATCGGCCTGAACGATCCCTACGGCGAGAACTGGTACAAGGTGTTCTCGGCCATGGCCGCCGAGAAGGGCATCAGGATCGCCGCCAACGAACGCTACCTGCGCTTCGACAGCTCGGTCACCGGCCAGGCGCTCAAGATCCTCGCGGCCAAGCCCGACGCGGTGCTGGTCGCCGCGCCCGGCGCCGCCAGCGTGCTGCCGCAGACCACGCTGGTGGACCAGGGCTACAAGGGCAAGTTCTACCAGACCCACGGCGCGGCGCTGCCCGACTTCATCAAGCTCGGCGGCAAGAAGGTCGAGGGCACCATTCTCGCGGCCAGCCTGATGCTGGTGCTGCCCGAGATCCCCGACAGCAACCCGTCGAAGAAGGTCGCCTCCGACTACATCGCCGCCTACCAGAAGCTGCACGGCTCGGTGCCCGCCACCTTCGGCGCCAACGTCTACGACGCCGGCCTGCTGCTCGAGAAGGCCGTGCCGCTGGCCGAGAAGGCCGGCAAGCCGGGCACCAAGGAATTCCGTTCCGCGCTGCGCGATGCGCTGGAGCAGACCAAGGAGCTGGTGGGCACGCAGGGCGTCTACAACATGACGCCGGCCGACCACAGCGGCTTCGACGAACGCGGCCGCGAGCTGATCACCGTGCGTGACGGCAACTGGACGCTGGTCAAGTAAGCAGCCGGGCCGGAACCACGACGCATGAATGCTCAGATAGCCCTGATCCTGGGGCAGGACGGCCTGACCAACGGCGCGATCTACGCGCTGCTGGCCCTGGCCATCCTGCTCGTCTTCACCGTCACGCGGGTGCTGTTCATCCCGCAGGGCGAGTTCGTCGCCTTCGGCGCCCTCACCATGGCCGCCGTGCAGGCCGGCAAGCCCGTGCTGCTGGTCTGGCTGGTGGTGGCGTTCGCCGTGGCCGAGGCGCTGGCCGACCTGCTGGCGCAGCGGCGCCGCTACGGCCGTCCGCGGCCCGGGTGGCGCTGGATCGCGCGCCTGGTCTATCCCTTCGTCGTGGCCGGCCTGGTCCATGCCCTGCCGCTGGCCGAGCTGCCGATGGCGCTGCAGGCCCTGCTCACGCTGGCCATCGTGGTGCCGCTCGGTCCGCAGCTCTACCGCCTGTTCTACCAGCCCATCGCCGGCGCCTCCACGCTGGTGCTGCTGATCGTGTCGGTGGCGGTGCACCTGGCGCTGGTCGGCCTGGGCCTGCTGGCGTTCGGCGCGGAGGGCGCCCGCACGCGGCCGTTCTCCGACGCGCAGTTCGCACTGGGGCCGATGAACGTCAACAGCCAGGCACTGTGGGTGCTGGCGGTATCCCTGGTGCTGATCCTCGTGCTGTATCAGTTCTTCGAGCGCACCATGTACGGCAAGGCGCTGCGCGCCGCGGCGTTCAACCGCGCCGGCGCGCGCCTGATGGGCATCTCGCCGGTGTTCGCCGGCCGCATCACCTTCCTGCTGGCCGGCCTGATCGGCACGGTCTCGGGCATCCTGATCGCGCCCATCACCACCATGTATTTCGACTCGGGCTTCCTGGTCAGCCTCAAGGGCTTCGTCGGCGCCATCATCGGCGGCCTGGTGAGCTATCCGGTGGCCGCGGCCGGCGCGGTGCTGGTCGGCCTGATCGAGGCGTTCTCGGCATTCTGGGCCAGCGCCTACAAGGAGATCATTGTTTTCACGCTGATCATTCCCGTGCTGCTGTGGCGCTCGCTCAAGAGCCACACGGTCGAAGAAGAGGAGGACGAAGCATGACGCCGCCGCGCCTTCTCGCCGTCTTCCTGGTGCTGCTGGCGCTGGCCCCGCTCGGGCTGCCGGCGTTCTACGTCACCCTGCTCAACTACATCGGCCTGTACGCGCTGGTGGCCATCGGCCTGGTGCTGCTCACCGGCGTCGGCGGCCTGACCAGCTTCGGCCAGGCCGCGTTCGTGGGCCTGGGCGCCTACACCACCGCGGTGCTGACCAGCCGCGCCGACACGCTGCCTGCCGCCCTTGCCTGGCTGGGCGCCTCGCCCTGGCTCGCGCTGGCGGCCGGCCTGCTGCTGACGCTGGCCGTGGCCTGGCTGCTGGGCGCGCTCACGCTGCGCCTGTCGGGCCACTTCCTGCCCCTGGGCACGATCGCATGGGGCCTGAGCCTGTACTTCGCGTTCGGCTCGGTCGAGGGCCTGGGCGGCCACACCGGCCTGACCGACATCCCGGCGATCCCGGTGTTCGGCAAGGCGCTCACGCAGGGCGGCCAGATCTATTACCTGATCTGGGCCTTCCTGCTGATCGGCATCTGGACCACCCGCAACCTGCTGGACTCGCGCGAGGGCCGCGCCATCCGCGCGCTCAAGGGCGGGCGCGTGATGGCCGAGTCGATGGGCGTGGACACGGCACGCGCGCGCATGGTGATCTTCATCATCGCCGCGCTGCAGGCCTGCGCCTCCGGCTGGCTCTATGCCCACATGCAGCGCTTCGTGAACCCGAACCCGTTCGGCCTGCAGATGGGCATCGAATACCTGTTCATGACCGTGATCGGCGGCGCCAGCAGCGTCTGGGGCGCGCTGGTCGGCGCGGGCGTGTTCACCGTGCTCAAGCAATGGCTGCAGGACTGGCTGCCCCGGCTGCTCGGCCAGACCGGCAACTTCGAGGTGATCGTGTTCGGCTTCGGCATGGTGCTGCTGCTGCACCGCTGGCGCGGCGGCATCTGGCCGGCGCTGGCGCGGCTGGTGCCGGTAAGGCAGGCCGCGCGCCGCATCGACACCGGCGCGGCTCCCCTGCCGCGGCGCGAGATGCCGCCGCGCGGCGAGGTGGTGCTGGTGGCGCGCGACGTGACCCGCCGCTTCGGCGGCCTGGTGGCGAACAACGCGATGAACCTGGAGATCCGCGCCGGCGAAGTGCTGGCGCTGATCGGGCCCAACGGCGCGGGCAAGAGCACCATGTTCAACCAGCTCTCCGGCGTGGACACGCCCACCTCCGGCAGCGTGACCTTCCTGGGCCGCGAGGTGGCCGGCGTCGGCGCCCGCGCCATCGCCCGCATGGGCCTGTCGCGCACGTTCCAGCACGTGAAGCTGATGAAGCGCATGAGCGCGCTCGAGAACGTCGCCATCGGCGCGCACCTGCGCGGCCACAGCGGCGTGTTGCGCGCCGCCTGGCGGCTCGATCGCGCCGAGGAGGACCGCCTGCTGGCGGAGGCGGCGCGCCAGATCGAGCGCGTCGGCCTGGGTCCGCACCTGCTCGATGCCGCGGGCTCGCTCGCGCTCGGCCAGCAGCGCATCCTGGAGATCGCGCGTGCCCTGGCCGCCGACCCCTGCCTGCTGCTGCTCGACGAACCCGCCGCGGGCCTGCGCTACCAGGAGAAGCGCGAGCTCGCCGCGCTGCTCGACCGCCTGCGCGGCGAAGGCATGGCGATCCTGCTGGTGGAGCACGACATGGAATTCGTGATGGGCCTGGCCGACCGCGTGGTGGTGATGGACTTCGGCCAGAAGATCGCCGAAGGCCTGCCGGCCGAGGTCCAGCGCGACCCGGCGGTGCTGGAGGCCTATCTGGGCGGCGTCGAGAACGGCATCGATATGGAGGTGAAGGCATGAGCGCCCCGCTGCTGCAAGTCCGCGACCTGCATGTGGCCTACGACAAGATCGAGGCCGTCTGCGGCGTCGACCTGGAAGTGGGCGAAGGCCGCATCGTGACCGTGATCGGCCCCAACGGCGCGGGCAAGACCACGCTGCTGTCGGCCATCATGGGCGTGCTGCCCTCGCGCGGCGAGATCCGCTTCAACGGCGCCGCGCACGCGCACGCCGAGGTCGAGGACATGGTCGCGGCCGGCATGAACCTGGTGCCGGAGAAGCGCGAGCTGTTTGCCGAAATGAGCGTGGAAGACAACCTGATGCTGGGCGGCTTCCACCGCTATCGCATGGGTCTGCGCGACCAGCAGGAATGCATCGCGGAGGTCTATGAGCTGTTTCCGCGCCTGCGCGAGCGGCGCGCCCAGCTCGCCGGCACGCTCTCCGGCGGCGAGCGCCAGATGCTGGCGGTGGGCCGCGCCCTCATGGCCAAGCCGCGCCTGCTCATGCTCGACGAGCCCAGCCTCGGGCTGGCGCCGCGCATCGTGCGCGAGGTGTTCCTGATCGTGGCCGAGCTGCGCCGCCGCGGCGTGTCGATCCTGCTGATCGAACAGAATGCGCGCGCCGCGCTGCAGGTGGCCGACCACGCCTACGTGCTCGAAATGGGCAAGGTCACGATCTCGGGGCCCGCGGCCGAACTGGCGCGCGATCCGCGCGTGGTGGAGGTGTACCTGGGCCTGGGGCACGCGCACGCGGCCTGAGGCCGCCGCGCGGGCCCCGGCCTCAGGCCAGGCCGCGCCGCCGGTCGCGCCGGTACATCAGATAGCCGACCGGCCACATGATGCCCACCAGCGCCCAGGCCCAGCCGTTGGTGAGCCTGAAATCCGACACGGCGGTGGGCAGCCCGGAGTTCTGCAGGTGCAGGCGGAAGCGCGTGTAGCGCGCGGCCGCCAGCACGAACTCGCGCGGCCGGTCCAGCACGTGGTCCATGTGATGCTGCAGCATGTCCCAGGCGAGCAGGTACAGGCCCTGGACGTTGTTGCGGATCGAGACCCCGCTGTTCATCAGGCCGCCCGGCGTGTCGTGATAGATGCGCACGACGCGGTTGATGAAGCGGGTCTTGAAGCCGGCGCGGGCGATGGCCCACCACACCAGGCTTTCGGGCACGAAGCCCGCGACATTCTGCGGAAACGGAAAGGCGCGCAGCACATCGGTGCGCATGCAACCGAATTTCTCGCCCTTCACCCGGTACTTGAAATACATGTCGACCGCGGTCGCGTCGAGCGGGTCGCGCGGGAAGCGCTCGCCCACGATGCTGCCGTTGGGCCGCGCGCACAGGCCGGTGATGGCCACGAACGAATCGCGCTGGGCGTCGGGGATGCCCTCCCACGCCGCATCGAGCACGGCGAGCGCGTCGGGCGGGATCTCGTCGTCGCTGTCGAGCGCCACCACGAACTGGCCGCGCGACTCGCGCACGCCGCGATTGAAGGCGGTTTTCTTGTGCTGGTTGTTCTGCCAGAAATAGCGGATCGGGAAATCGGCGCGGGCCTGCCAGGCGAGCACCACCTCGCGGGTGTTGTCGGTGGAGCCATCGTCGACCACCACCCATTCGAAGTCGCGCAGGGTCTGGCGGCAAAGGGATTCATAGACCCGGCCCAGCGTGGAGGCCCGGTTGAACGTGGGTGTCAGGACCGTAAATCGATAAGCGGGTTCGATCATGCGGCGGGACGGTCTTGGGTTGTGGCCCGGCCAACCCCGGGCTTTCGATTCGAGTGTACGTAAAGCCCCTGGGCCGCGATATGCGGGCTTGCGCGGATTTTGCAAACGAATATGTCACGATTTGCCAGATCGTTCGCGGCGGGCCGCGCGACCTGCGGTGCGCAGGTGCGGCCGCCCCGGCCAAACGGGTACACTGCCGCCTTGCCCTCGCCCCGCCTCGCCATGGAACCGAGTAACGTCCAGCTCAATGACATCGCCCTGTTTGTGGAAGTGGCCAAGCGCAAGAGTTTCAGCCTGGCCGCCAGGGCGCTGCACATCCCCACCTCCACGCTGTCGCGCCGCATCAGCCAGCTCGAACGCGCGATCGGCCTGCGCCTGATCAACCGCAACACGCGGCGCCTCGAGCTCACCGATGCCGGCAATATCTATCTGCGCCGCTGCCAGGGCCTGATCGACGAGGCCCGGCTCGCGCACGAACAGCTGCGCTCGCTGTCGAGCCGCCCCAAGGGCCGCCTCGGCATCTCGATCCCGTACAGCCTGGCGATCTGGCTGCTGCCCGCGTCGCTGCGCGACTTCATGGACGACTATCCCGACATCGAATGCGAGTTCGATCTCAGCATGAAGTCGACCGCCGACTCGCAAGGCGAGCCATTCGACGTGATGCTGCGCTTCGGCCGCGATGGCGACGGCGAACCGGAGGCGCCGGGCAGCGTCGAGCTGGAGCTGATCTCGCTCGACACCTATCTCTACGCCTCGGCCGATTATCTCGAGCGCCACGGCGAGCCCACCCATCCCGCCGACCTGAGCCGGCACGAATGCCTGCGCACGGCCATCGACGACGCGCACTCGTTCTGGATCCTGAACGACGGCACGCACACCGAACGGGTCGATGTGCAGGGCCGCGTGGCCGGCAACAACATCAGTGTGATGGGCACGCTGTCCGGCCTGGGCCTGGGCATCACGCGCCTGCCCTATTGCCAGGCGCTCGACCCGGTGATCGAGCGCAACTCGCTGCGCCGCATCCTGCCCGACTGGCGCGTGCAGCCGATCTCGATCTATGCGCGCTTCCCGTCGCGCATCCTGCCCGCCAAGACGCGCGCCTTCATGGACTTCATCCGGCCGCAGCTCGGGCCCGCCGGCGCGCCGGTGGAGCCCAGCGGCGAGACCGTGGAAGCCATGCAGCGCCGCGCGCCCCGCGCCGACCCGGTCACCGACAATCCCGGCTGAGCCGCCCGCGGCGCAGCCCTGCGCAACGAAGCCGGCGGGGCATGCGCGCGCGCCGGCTTCGAAAACAACGAGGCCGACCGGGCTTGCGCCCCTGTCGGCCTCGTTGCGGATCCTGGGATCGGGCGCCCTGGCGGACGCCCCGATCAAGCCATTACACGCGCTTGATCTTTTCCAGCATCTTGAAGACGCCCTTGGGCGACTTGACGAAAAGACGCTTGAAGCTCTTGCCCAGGCAACGGCGTTCCAGGGTGTTGCGACGCACGCGCTTGCGTTCTGCCATGATGATGACTCCGGTTTAAAGTTCGCGGGTTGATTCGAAAAGCCGCCGCGCAACCGGGTGATCCAGTTCAGCGACACCTGCATCCGGCAGGATACGGGCGTGCGGCGAAATTCAGGTAACTTGGCATTCTAGCCGGTTTCGCGGCGGCCCGGCAAATCGCCGGCCGCCGTTCCGTCCCCGTCTTCAGGCCCGGCTTTCGGCCAAGCGCGCCAGCACCACCTCGGCCGTGGGCAGCGGCTCGACGGCGCCATAGCCCTGGGTCGACAGCGCCGCCGCCACGTTGGCGTAGGTGACGGCCTCGGGCCAGTCGTCGCCCAGGCAGCGCCGCGCCAGCAGGTTGCCCGCGAAGCAGTCGCCCGCGCCGGTGGCGTCCACCGCCTTGACCGGATGGCCGCCGACCGGGCGCCGCGTCTTGCCGTCGTCGATCACCGCGCCGTCCTTGCCCAGCTTCAGCACCACCACCCCCGGCGCACCCGCGTCGCGGATCCAGTCGAGCGTGCGCTGCGCGTCTTCGTGGCCGGTGAGGTGACGCAGGTCGTCCATGCTGGGCAGGAACAGATCCGCCTGCGTCAGCGCCTCGCGCAGGATCGCGCGCGCCCGCGCCAGCGGCCACAGGCGCAGGCGCAGATTGGAGTCGAGGCTGATCTGGGTGCCGGCCGCGCGGGCCCGCGCCATCGCCGCGAACACCGTGTCGCAGGCGCTGGCGCTGATGGCGAGGCTGATGCCCGACACGTGCAGGAAGCGGGCGCGCTCGACCAGGCCGAGGTCGAGATCGGCGGGCTGCATGCGGCTCGCCGCCGAGCCCGCGCGCAGATAGCTGAACACGTGGCCGTCGGGTCCGTGCTGCACGAAATACATGCCGGTGTGGCCGGTGTCGTCGGTCAGCACGCCCGAGGTGTCGACGCCCTCGGCCTGCCACAGCGCCCGCAGCTGTTCGCCGAAGGTGTCGGCGCCGACCCGGCTCAGATAGGCGCAGCGCGCACCCTGGCGGGCCGCGGCGATGACGGCATTCGAGGTGTCGCCGCCCACGCCCTGCAGATACTGGCGCTCGCCGGGCACGGTCTGGTTGAACTCGATCAGGGCCTCGCCCAGACCGACGATGTCGAAGTCAGGCACGGGCGGCCTCCAGCGTCTGGACGATCTGCCGCACCAGCGTGCCGGTGTCGCGCGCGGCGAAGGCGGTCTTGTCGTAGAGGTTGCTGCCGATGCCCACGAGCGCGGCGCCGGCCGCGAAATACTCGCCCATATTCTGCGCGGTGACGCCGCCGGTCGGGCAGAACGGCACGTGGGGATAAACGGCCTTGAGCGCAGCCAGATGGCGCGGACCGCCCGTGTCGGCCGGGAAGATCTTCACGATGTCGGCGCCGGCCCGCGCGGCCTGCAGCACCTCGGTGGGCGTGAAGGCGCCCAGCAGGCACAGCGCGCCCGCCGCGTGCGCCAGCTCGACGATGCCGGGCGTGTGGCCGGGCGACACCAGGAAATCGGCGCCGGCGGTCAGGGCCTCGCGCGCCTGGTCTTCATCGAGGATGGTGCCCACGCCGATCACCAGGCGGTCGCCGTGCTTGTCGCGCAGCGCCCGCACCAGCTCGGTCACGCCGGGGATGGTCCAGGTCAGTTCGAGCGTGGTGCAGCCCGCGTTGTAGGCCACCTCGGCGGCATAGGCGGCGGTGGCGGCGTTGTCGTAGCGCAGCACCGGCACGACACGGGCGGCCAGCAGGGCGGCGAGAGCAGGATGGTCGGGTTTGGCAGTCACGGTTCAACCTCTGTGGGGAATGGCAGCAATCGGAACAACGGTGATCGATGAAGCGCCGGCCTCAGGCCGCGCGCGGCGGCATCAGCCCGAGCGCGGACTGGGCCCGGTCGCGCAGCGCGAGCAGCGGCGCCACATAGGCGCGCGCCGCATCGGGCGCGGCGCGGAAACACAGCACGCTGACGCTGACGCAGGCCGCCACCTCGCCATCGGCGCGGCGCAGCGCCACGCCGTAGCAGCAGATGCCGGCTTCGTTTTCCTGGTCGTCGAGCGCGTAGCCGCGCAGCCGCACCTGCGGCAGCGTCTGGCCCAACAGCAAGTCGCGCGCCGCGCCGTCGCAATCGGGCAGCGCCGCGAGGCTGCTGGCGCAGCGCTCGGCGTCGAGCGCAGCCAGCCAGGCGCGGCCCACGGCGCTGCGGTGCGCGGCCACGGTCGCGCCCACGCGCGACACCATGCGCAGCGGACCCGGGCTCTCGAGCTTGTCGATATACATCATGGCGCGGCCGGTGGGCACGGCCAGGTGCACGGTCTCGCCGGTGGCGTCGCGCAGCGCGCGCAGCTCGGCCGCGAGCGCGTCGCGCACCTCGAACTGCGACCAGGCCCGGCTGGCCAGCCCCAGCACGCGGGTGCCGATGCCGAAGCCGCCGCCGACCTCGCGCAGCATGCCCTGCTCGGCAAGGGCCGCGACGATGCGGTGCACGGTGGAACGAGGATAGCCGCAGGCGCGCGCCAGCGCGGCCACGGAAGGCGGCTCGGCGGCATCGGCCACGGCCTGCAGCACCGCCATGAATTTGGCAAACGCCGCGGTACCCGCGACGGTGGACTCTGACATGTCTTCCCCATGCGCACGCCGTCAGCGCGGCGCTGCGCAAAATCTGCGATACTGTTTATCCATACAGCTTGTCGTGACCCGCCCGCCAGGCGCGGGGCTTGCGGTCCGCCCCTTGATCCTGGCTCGAGCGCCCTCATCTGCCACAGGTTATGCCCACAATATGGGCATGGCGTTCACGATATAGCCAATTATTCCACAGTATCCTTCCCGGCCACATCTTGCGCGGCCGCGGCAGGCCGGCCCACCCCCTCGGCTACGATTACGCCTCATGAGCTCCCACATCCGCATCGTTGGCGCCCGCCAGAACAACCTGAAGAACCTGGACCTGGATATCGCCACCGGCGAACTCGTGGTCGTCACCGGGGTCTCGGGGTCGGGCAAAAGTTCGCTCGCGTTCGACACCCTGTATGCCGAGGGCCAGCGCCGCTACGTCGAAACCTTCTCGCCCTACGCGCGCCAGTTCCTCGACCGCATGGACAAGCCGCAGGTCGATCGCATCGAGGGCATCCTGCCCGCCATCGCGATCGACCAGACCAACCCGGTGCGCAGCTCGCGCAGCACGGTCGGCACCATGACCGAGCTCAACGATCACCTCAAGCTGCTGTTCGCGCGCGGCGCGAAGCTGCATTGCCGTGGCTGCGGCAAGGTGGTGCGGCGCGACTCGCCGGAATCGATCTTCCACGCGCTCACGCACCGCGCCGCCGAGGCCGGCGACCCGCGCCTGGTCATCACCTTCCCGATCGCGGTGCCGGCCAACTTCACCGAAGACGAGGTCAAGGGCTTCCTTGAAGGCCAGGGCTACACCCGCGTGCACGCCGAGGATGCGGCGCCCGCCGCCGCGCCCGCCAAGGCCAGGGGCAAGGGCAAGAAAGCCGATGCGGGCGCAACCGAAGCGCGCCGCGTGCTGCACGTGGTCCAGGACCGCCTGCGCCTGGGCAGCGCCGAGCGCGACCGCGTGATGGAAGCGCTCGACACCGCGCTGCGCATGGGCGCCGGCCACCTCGCCGTGCACGTGATGGGCGACGACGGCGCCGACGCGGCGGTGTGGAAATACAGCAGCCGCCTGCATTGCGCCGACTGTGACATCGAATACAGCGATCCGCTGCCCAGCAGCTTCTCGTTCAACTCGCCGCTGGGCGCCTGCGACTCGTGCCGCGGCTTCGGTCGCGTGATCGGCATCGATTACGGCCTGGTCATCCCCGACGAAAACAAGACGCTGCTCGAAGGCGCCGTCAAGCCCTGGCAGACGCCCTCGTTCAAGGAATGCCAGGACGACCTGGTGAAGTACGCGCCCAAGGCCGGCATCCCGCTGGGCGTGCCCTGGAAGTCGCTCACCGACGCGCAGCGCGCCTGGGTCATCAACGGCACGCCCGACTGGAAGGGCAGCGATTCCGCCTGGAAAAACCAGTGGTACGGCACGCGCCGCTTCTTCGACTGGCTCGAGACCAAGTCGTACAAGATGCACGTGCGCGTGCTGCTGTCCAAGTACCGCAGCTACACGCCCTGCCCCACCTGCCTGGGCGCGCGGCTCAAGCCCGACTCGCTGCTGTGGCGCCTGGGCAGCAAGGCCGAGGCCGACACGGTGCTGCCGCCCGACGACGGCCGCTACCGCCGCTTCATGCCGGCCGGCGTGAGCTGGTCGCGCGAGCAGCTCGAACAGCTCGACGGCCTGTCGGTGCACGACGTGATGCTGCTGCCGATCGAGCGCGTGCGCACCTTCTTCGACAATCTCCGGTTCGAGGGCGCGCTCGACGCGGCCGCCGACCTGCTGCTCACCGAGGCACGCGCGCGCCTGCGCTTCCTGTGCGACGTGGGCCTGGGCTATCTCACGCTCGACCGCCAGAGCCGCACGCTCTCCGGCGGCGAGGTGCAGCGCATCAACCTCACGACCGCGCTCGGCACCTCGCTGGTCAACACCCTGTTCGTGCTCGACGAGCCCTCCATCGGGCTGCACCCGCGCGACATGCATCGCGTGGTCGAGGTCATGCATCGCCTGCGCGATGCCGGCAACACGCTGGTGGTGGTGGAGCACGACCCGCAGGTGATGGTCGCGGCAGACCGCATCATCGACATCGGCCCGGGGCCGGGCGAACGCGGCGGCCAGATCGTGTTCGACGGCACGCCGGCGCAGCTGCGCGCCGCGCCCACCCTCACCGGTGACTATCTCGGCGCGCGCCAGCGCGTCGAGGCGCCGCGGCCGATGCCGGTGGCGGCCAATACGCCGCGCCTGTTGCTCGAAGGCGTCCGCGCGCACAACCTGCAGAACGTCTCGATCGAGCTGCCGCTGGGCCGGCTGGTCTGCGTGACCGGCGTGTCCGGCTCGGGCAAGTCGACGCTGGTGCAGGACGTGCTCTACCCCGCCCTGCTGAAGTACCAGGGCAAGCCGTCCGAGTCGCCCGGCGAGTTCGACCGCCTGCTCGGCGCCGAGCAGATCGCCGACGTGGTGATGGTCGACCAGACCCCGATCGGCAAGACGGCCCGCTCCAACCCGGCCAGCTACGTGGGCGCGTTCGACGCGATCCGCAAGCTGTTCGCGCAGGCGCCGGTCTCGAAAGAACGCGCCTACACCGCCGGCACCTTCAGCTTCAACAGCGGCGACGGCCGCTGCCCGACCTGCGGCGGCACCGGCTTCGAGCACGTCGAGATGCAGTTCCTCTCCGACGTGTATCTGCGCTGCCCCGATTGCGACGGCAAGCGCTTCCGCCCCGAAGTGCTGGAAGTGAAGATCGAGCACCTGGGCAAGAGCGCATCGATCGACCAGGTGCTCGAAATGACCGTGAGCGAGGCGCTCGAGTTCTTCCGCGGCCTGCGCGACGTGCAGACCGGCCTCGCACCGCTGGCCGACGTGGGCCTCGAATACGTGCGGCTGGGCCAGCCCGTGCCGACCCTCTCGGGCGGCGAGGCGCAGCGGCTCAAGCTCGCCGGCCACCTGGCCGAGGCGGCGCGCGCCGGCATCTCCACCGCCAAGGTCGCCAAGAAGGGCAGCCTGTTCCTGTTCGACGAGCCCACCACCGGCCTGCACTTCGACGACGTCGCGCGGCTGATGCGCGCGTTCCGCAAGCTGCTGGCCGCCGGCCACACGCTGCTGGTGATCGAACACAACCTCGACGTCATCCGCGCGGCCGACTGGCTGATCGACCTCGGTCCCGATGGCGGCGACGCCGGCGGCGAGCTGGTGGGCGTGGGCACGCCGCAAGACCTGATGGACAACCCGCGCTCGTACACCGGCGCCGCGCTGCGCGACTACGAGGTCAGCATCCTGCCGGCCGACGTGGTGGTCAGCACCGACGCCGACCGCATGGAGGCCGAGCAGGCGGGCCTGGTCGCCCGCGTGGCGGAGCCCGGCGCCGACTACGACGCCGGCGTGCCGCTGCAGTCGCACCTGCGCCGCCGCCGCGAAGCCAGCCGCGCCATCGAGATCAAGAACGCGCGCGAGCACAACCTGAAGAACGTCAGCGTGGAGATCCCGCGCGACAAGTTCACCGTGATCACGGGCGTGTCGGGCTCGGGCAAATCGACCCTGGCCTTCGACATCCTGTTCAACGAGGGACAGCGCCGCTATCTCGAATCGCTCAACGCCTATGCCCGCGCCATCGTGCAGCCGGCCGGCAAGCCCGACGTGGACGCCATCTTCGGCATCCCGCCCACGGTGGCGATCGAGCAGCGCACCAGCCGCGGCGGCCGCAAGTCGACCGTGGCCACCATGACCGAGATCCATCACTTCCTGCGCCTGCTGTACGTGAAGCTGGGCACGCAATACTGCCCCGACTGCAACGTGCCGGTGGAGCCGCAGAACACCGACCAGATCGTGGCGCGCCTGCTGCGCGAGCACAAGGGCCAGCACATCGGCGTGATGGCGCCGCTGGTCACCGCGCGCAAGGGCTACTACACCGACCTGGCGAAGTGGGCCTCGGGCAAGGGCTACAGCCACCTGCGCGTCGACGGCGAGTTCATCCCCGTGTCGCCGTGGCCGCGCCTGGACCGCTACAAGGAACACACCATCGAGCTGCCGGTGGCCGACGTGCTGGTCGATCCGGCCGACGAGGCCTCGCTGCGCGAGGCGGTGCGTGCCGCGCTGGAGTTCGGCCAGGGCACCATGAGCGTGCTCACCGGCCTGACCCAGGCCGACGGCTCGCTGGCCGAGCGCCGCGATGCGGGCCTGGCCGAACAGCCCGCGCAGCAGCACTTCTCCGTCAAGCGCGCCTGCCCCTCGTGCGGCATCAGCTTCCCCGAACCGGATCCGCGCCTGTTCTCCTACAACTCCAAGCACGGCTGGTGCACCGGCTGCTTCGGCACCGGCCTGCAGCTCAGCGGCTTCGACGAGGAGCAGACCGGCGAGGAAACCGCCTGGAACGCCTGGTACGAAGGCGAGGCGCAGACCTGCAAGGTGTGCGATGGCCAGCGCCTGAACCGCACCGCGCTGGCGGTGCGCTGGCGCGACCGCTCGATCGCCGAACTGGCCTCGCTGCCGGTGTCCGACGCGCACACCTTCTTCACCGGGCTGGTGACGCGCGGCCGCGAAGGCGAGGTCGCGCGCGACATCCTGGCCGAGATCCGCGGCCGCCTCGACTTCATGCAGGAGGTGGGCCTGAACTACCTCGCGCTCGACCGCGCCGCGCCCACGCTTTCGGGCGGCGAGGCGCAGCGCATCCGTCTCGCGGCGCAGCTCGGCTCCAACCTCCAGGGCGTGTGCTACGTGCTCGACGAGCCCACCATCGGCCTGCACCCGCGCGACAACCGCATCCTGCTCGACGCGCTCGCGCGCCTCGAGGGCAACGGCAACACGCTGGTGGTGGTCGAGCACGACGACGACACCATCAAGCGCGCCTCGCACATCATCGACATCGGCCCCGGCGCCGGCATCCGCGGCGGCCGCGTGGTCGCCCAGGGCACCGCCGAAGACCTGATCGCGGCGCCCGAATCGGTCACGGGACGCTACCTGGCCAAGCCGCTGGCGCACCCGCTGCAGGGCCGCCGCCCGGTCGAGGCCGACACGCCCATGATCGAGATCACCGGCGCGCACCTGCACAACCTGCGCAACGTCGACGCGCGCCTGCCGATCGGCCGCCTGTCGGTGGTCTCCGGCGTGTCGGGCTCGGGCAAGTCCACGCTCGCGCGCGAGGTGCTGCTCGACAACCTGATCCACGCCGTGTCGCAGGGCAAGGCGCCCCACTGGCATGGTTGCGCGCGCATCTCCGGCTGGGAGGCCATCGACCGCGTGCTCGAGGTCGACCAGACCCCGATCGGCAAGACGCCGCGCTCGTGTCCGGCCACCTACGTGGGCTTCTGGGACGACGTGCGCAAGCAGTTCGCCGACACCCGCGAGGCCCGCATGCGCGGCTGGGGCGCCGCCCGCTTCTCGTTCAATACCGGCGACGGCCGCTGCCCGATCTGCGAAGGCCAGGGCATGCGCACCATCGAGATGAGCTTCCTGCCCGACGTGAAGGTGCCGTGCGACGCCTGCGGCGGCGCGCGCTTCAACGCCGACACGCTGAGCGTGCAGATGCGCGAGAAGAATGCCGGCGAGGTGCTGTCGATGGAAGTCGACGATGCGCTGGGCTACTTCGCCGCGCATCCCAAGATCCATCGTCCGCTGCAGCTGATGCAGGACGTCGGCCTGGGCTACCTGACGCTGGGCCAACCCTCGCCCACGCTGTCGGGCGGCGAGGCGCAGCGCATCAAGCTGGTCACCGAGCTGTCGAAGGCGCGCCTCACCGACGGCGTCATCAAGACCGGCCGCGCGTCGCGCATCCCGCACACGCTGTACGTGCTGGACGAGCCCACCGTGGGCCTGTCGATGGCCGACGTGGAAAAGCTGATCCATGTGCTGCACCGCCTGGTCGAGGCGGGCAACACGGTGGTCGTGATCGAGCACAACCTCGACGTGATCGCCGAGGCCGACTGGCTGCTCGACCTGGGCCCCGAGGGCGGCACCGGCGGTGGCCAGCTGGTCGCCCAGGGCTCGCCCGAAGAGGTGATGACCCACGCCGAACGCTCGCACACCGGCCGCGTGCTGAAGGAATTCCTCGAAGAAGCCGCAAAGAAATAATGGAATGCTGGTTCGAAGACCGCCTGGCCGGGCGCGCAAGGCGCCTGGCCGATCCGGTCGGCCGTATCGAGGCGCGTGCGCGCGCCGACCTGCCGCGCGTGTGGCGCGAGATCGAGGCCGCACGCCAGGCCGGCCACTGGATCGCCCTGCTGCTGGACTACGAGCTGGGCGAATGGCTGCTGCCCGATGCGCTGGGCGCCGCCCCCGACGGGCCCTGCCCCGCGCCCGCCGATGACGGGCGCGCGCGCCTGACCGCGCTGGTGTTCGCGCGCGCCATCGACGGCCCGTGCTGGCAGGCTCCCGGCGACCCCGACCCGCGGGCCGGCGTGGTGTCGGTGACGCCGCGCATGGCGCGCGACCACTACCTGGCCGCGATCGCACGCCTGCGCGAGCAGATCGGCGCCGGCGAGCAATACCAGGTCAACTACACCCAGCCGCTCGACGTGCGCATCGCGGGCGCGCCCGCCGCGCTCTATCGCCGCATCGCCGCGCGCAATCCGGTGGCGCACGCGGCCTATATCGAGGACGGCGAGCGCACCGTGCTGTCGTTCTCGCCGGAGCTGTTCGTGGCGCGCCAGGGCGACCGCCTCGTCACGCGGCCCATGAAAGGCACCGCGCCGCGCGCGGCCGACCCCGCCGAAGACGCGCGCCTGGGCCGCGCCCTGCTCGCCAGCGAGAAGGACCGCGCCGAAAACCTCATGATCGTGGACCTGCTGCGCAACGACCTCGGCCAGCTGGCCGAGACCGGGTCGGTCAGGGTCGACGCCCTGTTCACGCTGGAGCAATACCCCACCGTCTGGACCCTCACCTCCACCGTGAGCGCGCGCGTGCCGGCGGCCGGCCTCGACGCCGTGCTGACCGCGCTGTTTCCGTGCGGCTCCATCACCGGCGCGCCCAAGATCGCCGCGATGCGCCGCATCCGCCAGATGGAGATGGCGCCGCGCGGCCTGTATTGCGGCAGCATCGGCTGGCTCGCGCCCGATGGCGACTTCTCGCTCAACGTGGCGATCCGCACCCTGGTGCTCGACGCGCAGGGCGCGGGCGTCTACCACGTGGGCGGCGGCATCGTGCACGGTTCGGACCCGGCCAACGAGTGGGACGAATGCCATTGGAAAGCGCGTATCCTTGCGGGAGTGCCCGTCGCGGCCGCGCCCGCAGCGGGTCCGCCCGCCGCAGGTTCGCCTGCCGCAGGATCGCCTGCCGCAGGATCGCCTGCCGCAGGATCGCCCGCCGCAGGTTCGCCCGCCGCCTGACATCCGCGCCCATCATCTGGAGTTTCCCGCCATGTCGCCCGAACTGATCGAAACCATCCTCGTGACCGGCACGCGCGACATGCCGCTGCTGGGCCGTCATCTGGTGCGGCTCGCCAGCAGCGCGCAGGACCTCGGTTATCGCTGCGACGAGATGCTGGTCGAGACGCAGGTGCGCGCCGCCGCGCAGGCCCTGCGCGAAGCCGGCCCGCACCGCCTGCGCCTGCTGCTCGAGCGCAATGGTCAGTGCACCATCCAGACCGCGCCGCTGCTGCCGCTGCCGCTGGTGCAGGAGATCCTGATCGCGCCCGAGCCGCTGGACGCCAGCGAGCCGCTGCTGCGCTACAAGACCACGCACCGCCCCTGGTACACCCAGACCATCGAATGGCTGCCGTCGCATCCGCACATCTTCGACCTGGTCTATCTCAACCAGCGCGGCGAGCTGTGCGAGGGCAGCCGCAGCAATGTCTACGTGAAGAAGAACGGCCGCTGGTACACGCCCCCGGTGGAGAGCGGCTGCCTGCCGGGCGTGCAGCGCGCCGCGCTGCTGGAGGCCGGCGAGGCGCACGAGCGCGTGCTGAGCGCGCACGACCTGCGCGAGGCCGAAGCGATCCGCCTGTCGAATGCGTTGCGGGGCTGGTTCGACGTGGTGCTGCGCGACGCCTGAGCGCGCCGCATCCGCGTCAGGCGCGCTGCGCCTTGTCGGCCGGCGCCAGGATGGCCTGCACCGCCTCGTTGGCGGCGGCCAGGCCCATCGCGGCCGTCACCATCACGACCGAGCCGTAGCCCGCGCACGACAGCCCCTGCGGCGCCGCCGGCGCCACGTCCACGCCGATGGCATCCTGCGTTTCGTCGGCGCGGGTCCAGGCGGCCGGCAGGATCGCCGGCTGGTCGAACCACAGCGCGCGCACGCCCATGCGCGGCACGCGCTTGAGCGCCTTGCCATTGCGGTCGCTGGCGCGCGGGTAGCCGTGTTCGCGCCGCAGCTTGTTGCGCAGCTTGGACAGCAGCGCGTCGTTGAGCGCCTGCGACAGGTCGCCGGCGCGCAGCGCCAGCGGGTCGGTCTTGCCGCCCGCGCCGCCACACAACAGCATCGGGATGCCGCGCGTGCGCGCGTGCAGGATCATCGCGATCTTGGCGGCGGCCTGGTCGGTGCAGTCGATGATCATCGCGTAATGGCCGGCCAGAAGCTGGGCCACGTTGGCCGGATCGACGAAATCGTCGATGCGGGTCACCACGCATTCGGGATTGATCGCCGCGATGCGCGCCGCCATGGCCTCGACCTTGGCCTGGCCCAGCGTGTCGGTGAGCGCATGGATCTGGCGGTTGACGTTGGACTCGGCGATGTGGTCGAGATCGACCAGCGTGAGCGCGCCCACGCCGCAACGCGCCAGCGCCTCGGCCGTCCAGGACCCCACGCCCCCGAGCCCGACCACGGCCACGTGCGCGCCGCGCAGGCGCGCGGGGCCGTCGGGGCCATAGAGCCGGGACAGGCCGCCGAAGCGGCGTTCGGCATCGATGTCGCAGGATGCCGGGAGGTCGGGAGGGGCAATCGTCATGGGCGCTATTGTCCCACGGGCGCGACCACCATGTCGCCGCCCAGCGCCTGGTACAGCGTGACCTGGTTGAGCAGCCGGTCGAGCGTGTTCTGGTCGCGCGCGACCTCGGCGTTGCGGCGCTGTTCCTGCGCGTCGAGCCAGAAGCGCAGCGACACCGCGCCGGCGCGATAGCGCACCTCGTACAGGCTTTCCGCCTGGCGGGCGGCGGCCAGCGAGGCCTCGAGCAGCTCGGCGCGCCGCGCCAGCTGGGTGCGCGCCGACAGCGCGTTCTCCACGTCGGCCATGGCCTGGTAGAGGGCCTGGCGGAACTGCACCACGCGCAGCGCGTACTCGGTCTCCGACACGCGGATCGAGAGCCGCATCTGGTTCCAGTTGAGGAACGGCAGCGTCAGGCCGGCGCCCAGCGTGCCGATGGGATTCTGCAGCAGATTGCCCAGCGCCGTGCTGGTGCTGCCGACCGCGCCGGTGAGCGTGATGGGCGGATAGAAGCTGGCGCGCGTGGCGTCGGTCTCGGCCAGCGCCTGGCGCAGGCGCAACTCGGCGGCGCGCAGGTCGGGCCGCCGCCCCAGCAGGTCGGCGGGCAGGCCCGCGGGCACCGCCGGCACGGTGGCCATGGGCAGACGCGCCGGGTCGGCCATGATGCGGTCGGGCGGGCCGTCGAACAGAATCGTCAGGCCGTTGATGTATTCGACGCGCAGTTGCACCAGCTCGGTATGCGCGGCCTGCTGGCTGGCGAGGTTCTGGCGCGCCTCGGCCAGCTCTAGCGCCGAGGCGCCGCCGGCGTCGTACTGCGCCTGCACCAGTTCCAGCGTGCGGCGTGCGTACGCGATGCTCTCTTCGCTGGTGGCGATGCGCTGGTTGATGAAGGCGGTGCGCCAGTACAGCGTGGCGGTGGTGCCGATCAGGCTGAGCTCGGCGCTGGCGCGGTCCTGCTCGGTGGCCAGCGCCTCCCATTGCGCCGCGTCGGTCAGGCTGTCGAGCCGGCCCCACAGGTCCAGCTCGTAGCTCACCGACAGCTGCGCGGTGTTGTTGCGCACGATGGTGCGGTCGCCGTCGAGCTGGCGCTGGCGCGACAGGTCGAGGTTGGCGCCCACGGTCGGAAACTGATCCGAGCGGGCCAGGCCGGCGCGCAGCTGGGCCTGGCGCACCCGCAGCGCGGCGGCCGCCAGGTCGTTGTTGCGTTCGAGCGCGAGCGTCACCAGCTGCGACAGCACCGGATCGTCGAAATGGCGCCACCACTGGCCGCCGGCGGCCAGGTCCTGCTGGGTGGCGTATTGCCACGCGGCCGGCGCCTGGACGGCGGGCCGCTGGTAGTCGGTCTGCATCAGGCCGCAGCCCGCGAGCAGCAGGGGCAGGGTCAGGAGGCCGGCGAGGGCGGCACGGCGCGCGGGAAACAGGAAAGGCATCATTCTCGGGCCAGGGATTGCACGGGATCGAGCCGGGCGGCGTTGCGCGCCGGCAGGTAGCCGAAGCCCACCCCGATCAGGGTGGAGCACACGAACGCAGCCACCATCGAGGTGCTGGAGTAGATCAACTGGAAGGCGCCGCGCGTGGCCTGCGACACCAGCACGCCGAGGCCGAGCGAGAGCAGGATGCCGAGCATGCCGCCGATCAGGCACACCAGCACCGCCTCGATCAGGAACTGCTGCATGATGTCGCCGCGCCGCGCGCCCACGGCCATGCGCACGCCGATCTCGCGGGTGCGCTCGGTCACCGACACCAGCATGATGTTCATCACGCCGATGCCGCCCACCACCAGCGAGATGATGGCGATGGCCGAGACCAGCAGCGTCATGGTGGCGGTGGTGCGTTCGATGGTCTGGCGGATCGTGTCGGTGTTGAACACGAAGAAATCCTTGGTGCCGTGGCGCTGCGTCATCAGGCGGGTGATGGCCTGCTCGGCCGCCTTGGTCGGCACCGCGTCGCTCACGCGCACCGTGATGCTGCGCAGGTGCTGCTGGCCCAGCACCCGGCTCAGCGCCGTGGTGTACGGGATCCAGACATTGAGCGACTCGGCGTTGCCGAACATGCTCTCCTTGCGCTCGGTCACGCCGATCACGCGCACCGGCACCGTGCCCAGGAAGATCACCTGGCCCACCGGCTCGGTGTGATTGCCGAACAGCGCCTTGCGCGTGTTCTCGTCGATCACCGCCTCCTGCGCACGCCGCGTCACGCCGTCGGCGTCGAAGAACTGGCCCTGCGAGAGCTTGAGGCCGCGCACGCGGAAGAACTGCTCGCCCACGCCCTGGATCGAGCCGTTCACCGACACGTTGCGATAGCGCAGCGAGGCGCTGGTGCTGACCGCCGGCGTCACGCTGTCGACGTAGCTCTGGCGCGCCAGGGCGGCCGCATCGGCCGGCACCAGCGTGCGTATGGTGGCCGCCTTCTCGTCGCCGAAATCCTTGCCGGGGTAGATGTCTACCGTATTGGTGCCCATCTCGCTGATGTCGGCCAGGATCTTCTGGCGCGATCCCTCGCCCAGCGCCACCACCGACACCACCGCCGCGATGCCGATCACGATGCCCAGCATGGTGAGGAAGGTGCGCAGCCGGTGCGCGTTCATCGCGAGCAGCGCCATGCGCAGCGCCTCGTTGGCGCGGTCGACCAGCGCCCGCCAGGGCCGCGCGCCGCGGCCCGGGGCCTGCGGCGCGGGCGCGCTCGCCTGCGGCCGTGCCGGTGCATCCGGATTGCTGCGGTCGGCCACGATGCGGCCGTCGCTGATCTCGATGATGCGGCGCGCGTGGCGCGCCACGTTCATGTCGTGGGTCACCAGCACGATGGTGTGGCCCGCGGCATTGAGCTCTTCCAGGATGCGCAGCACCTCCTGGCCGGTGTGGGTGTCGAGCGCGCCGGTGGGCTCGTCGGCGAGGATGATGCGGCCGCCGTTCATCAGGGCGCGCGCGATACTCACGCGCTGCTGCTGCCCGCCCGAGAGCTGGCCCGGATGGTAGTCGAGCCGTTCGCCCAGGCCGAGCCGTTCGAGCAAAGCCTGCGCGCGCGCGTGGCGCGGGCCGCGGCCCAGGCCCGCGTACACCGCGGGCATCTCGACGTTGCCCTGCGCGGTGAGGTCCGACAGCAGGTGATAGCGCTGGAAGATGAAGCCGAAATGCTCGCGGCGCAGCTCCGCCAGGTCGTCCGGCTCCATCGCCGCCGTCTCGCGGCCGTCGACCCGATACACGCCGCGGCTGGGCCGGTCGAGGCAGCCAAGGATGTTCATCAGCGTGGACTTGCCCGAGCCCGAGGCGCCGACGATGGCGACCATTTCGCCGGCGTTGATGGTGAGATTGACCTCGCGCAGCACCGCCACGGTCTGGTCGCCCGCGGCGAATTCGCGCCAGACATCGTTCAGCGTGATCAGCGGCGACCCCGTGGTGCTGCCGGAATGCGTGTCCTGCACCGTCATTGGGGCGGGGGTCCGGACGGCTGGCCGCTCTGGCCGGGCAGGCCGGCCGCCTCGGCCGACACCACTTTCTCGCCGGCCGTGAGGCCCTCGAGGATCTGCGCGCTGACGTTGTTGTTCATGCCGACCTTGACCTGGCGCGGCGCGGGCTTGCCGTCGGCGTCCACGACCTGCACGGTATAGGTGCCGTCGGCGCCGCGGCGCCCCAGGGCCGACGAGGGGATCTGCAGGGTCTGCCTGGCCTCGCCCAGCACGATGAAGACCTGCGCCGTCATGGAGATGCGCAGGGTCTGGTCGGGGTTGGGCACGTCGAACAGGCCGTTGTAGTACACGGCCGAGCTCGACGCGCTGCTGGAACTGGTGCCGGTCAGGGCCGAGGTGCTTTCGTCGCGCTGGATCGAGTCGGGCGCGGGCTCGATGGCGCGCAGCGTGCCGTCGTAGCGCTTGTCGGGCTCGCCCAGGATGGTGAAGTAGACCTTCTGGCCCGGCCGCACGCGCGTCACGTCGGCTTCGGAAATCTGCGCCTTCACGGTCATGGTGTCGACCTGCGCCACCTTGATGATGGTGGGCGCGGTCTGCAGCGAGTTCACCGTCTGGCCTTCCTTGGTGACGATGGCCACCACCTTGCCGTCCATCGGCGAGCTGATGCGGGTGTAGCCGAGGTTCACCGTGGCCTTGTCGACCTCGATCTCGGCCTGGGCGATCTGCGCGTCTAGCGCCGCGATGTCGGCCCGCGTGACGGCCAGCGTGGCCTCGGCCTGCTCGTAGTCGGCACGCGAACTGGCGTCGCGGGCGATCATGTCGCGCTGGCGGCGGAAGGCGAGCTCGGCCTGTTTGAGGGTGGCGACCTTGGCGCGGCGTTCGGCCTTGCGCGTCTCGAGGGCGGCCTGCACGTTGCGCAGGTCGTTCTGCTGGGTCATGTCGTCGATCTCGGCCACCAGCTGGCCCTGCTTGACCTCGTCGCCGAGCTCGACCTTGAGCGACTTGAGCTGGCCGGACACCTGCGCGCCCACGCTGACCTGCCGCACCGCTTCGAGCGTGCCGGAGGCCAGCACGCTGTTTTCCATGTCGGCCACCCGCACCTCGGCGGTGGCGAAGGCCGGTGCCGGCGGCTTGCCGAAGAACAGGCCGCGCGCCACCAGGACCAGCAGGATCAGCGCGATGGCGATCCAGATATATCGTTTTTTCTTGCTCTTGCCTGCGCGTGCAGTCGTCATTCAGCGTCCAGGAATACCGAAAAAAGGGGCCATTCGAGCATCGATTCTACTGGGGCGGCCCTGTGCAACTGTGAAAATCCGTATAGCAACTGTAGGAAGATCGTGAATGGCCCCGGCGCCACCGGCGTTGCAAACCTGACACAGCCGTCCAATTTTATTTTTGCGGCACCCCGTGCGCGTAAGCGGTTTACGCCAAGCTGCGCCGAACCGCCCCGGAATTGGCGCCAACCGGCGCCCAACCGGCCCCCATATCGCGGTTCCATAATTCGGAAGATGACGTCTTATGCCGCAACGCACCCTGCGATGGCGTCTCGACATAGCCAGAAGTTAGGCACAGAATCGTCACTGTTACACCGTGCCGAACCTCGCCTCTTCCCCCTCTTCCAAGCACACTGCCCCTGAATTTTCAGGGGCGGCGTTTTTGTGCGTGCTGGCCATGCTGAACCACGTGGCGCTTACGGGGGGACGCATCACCGTCTCGCTCACGGCGCTCACGATCGGCCTGTCCACCTTCAAGGTCGGAATGCTGGTGGCGGTATTCGCCGTGCTGCCCATGTTCGCCTCGGTGCACGCCGGGCGCTGGGTCGACAAGGTCGGCATCCTGCGGCCGCTGGTGATCGGCAGTTCGCTGGTGTCCTTCGGCACCGTTCTGCCGTTTCTCTCGCCCGACCCGTTCGCCCTGCTGGTCGCCTCCTGTTCGATCGGCATCGGCTTCATGCTGCACCAGGTCGCCACCCAGGACCTGCTGGGCCACGCCGAGCCCGCTCAGCGGCTGCGCAATTTCTCCTGGATGTCGCTGGCGCTGGCCGGTTCGGGCTTTTCGGGCCCGCTGATCGCGGGGCTGGCCATCGACCATCTGGGCAATCGCCTGGCCTTCGGCCTGCTGGCGCTGGGCCCCCTGCTCTCGCTGGGCGGCCTGTACCTGATGCGGCACAAGCTGCGGGCGGTCAACGACCACCTGCGCGGCAGCGGCGCGCGCGAACAGCAGCGCCGCCGCGTGACCGAGCTGCTGGCCGTGCCGCCCCTGCGCCGCATCCTGATGGTCAACACCATCCTGTCGGGCGCATGGGACACCCACCTCTTCGTGGTGCCCATCTTCGGCGTGGCGATCGGCCTGTCCGCCACCACGATCGGCTTGATTCTTGCCTCGTTCGCGGCGGCAACTTTCTTCATCCGCCTGCTTCTCCCCTTCATCCAGAATCGCGTGCGGTCCTGGACGCTGGTGCGCGTCGCGATGGCGACCGCCGCGTGCGACTTCATGCTTTACCCGCTGTTCACCGACGTTACCGTCCTGATCGTGCTGTCTTTCATCCTGGGCCTGGCCCTGGGCTGCTGTCAGCCCAGCATGCTGGCGCTGCTGCACCAGTACTCGCCGCCGGGGCGCGCGGCCGAGGCGGTGGGCCTGCGGATGGCGTTGATCAACGGCTCGCAGGTGTCGCTGCCATTGACCTTCGGCGCGCTCGGTGCGGTAATTGGGGTTACCCCCCTCTTTTGGGCCTACGCGCTCGCCTTGATGGCGGGCGGCTGGGCCAACCGCAATCCGCCGCAAGAGTCCGAACACCCGTCGTGAACACGCAGTCTTCCTCCCCGCCTTCCTCCGTTCCCCTGGTTTCCGGCGCCGACACGCCGTTCCGCCTCTGGACCGCCGACGAACGGCGTGCGTCCATGGACGCCGCGCTGTCCGACTGGCGCAGCGACCAGGACGTCTGGGTCTACGGTTACGGCTCCCTGATCTGGCGCCCCGACTTCGATTTCCTCGAACGCCGCCTCGCCACCCTGCGCGGCCATCACCGGGCGCTGTGTCTGTGGTCGCGCGTCAATCGCGGCACGCCGGAGTGCCCGGGCCTGGTGTTCGGTCTGGACCGGGGCGGCTCCTGCCGCGGCGTGGTCTACCGCCTGTGCGGCAAGCAGGTGCCGGACTACTTCCCGGCCTTGTGGGACCGCGAGATGTCGACCGGCGCCTACCTGCCGCGCTGGATCAACTGCGCCACCGACCAGGGCCCGGTCCGCGCGCTGGTGTTCGTGATGAACCGCGCCAATCCGGCCTACATCAGCGCCCTGCCCGAGGCGGAACTGCTGGCTATCGTGCGGCGCGCCGCCGGCCGCTATGGCCCCTGCACGGAATACGTGGTGCAGACCGCCCAGGCGCTGCGCGCGGCCGGCATCCACGACGCCCGCCTCGACGCCATCGCCCGCGAACTCGAACGCGACGACAAGGCCTACGCCGAGGAGTGAGGGCTATCCCTGAGTGGCCCCGGGTTGCGGGGTACACTGGGAGCTACCCTCAACCGCCGGTTCGCACATCATGTCCGTATCCGATCTGCGTCAAAGCTACGACAAGGGCGTCCTGCTCGAAAGCCAGGCCGCCGCGTCCCCCTTCGATCAATTCAAGCTCTGGTTCGACGAAGCCCTGGTGGGGGGCGGCGCCGAGCCGAATGCCATGACGCTGGCCACGGCCGACGCCGATGGCCAGCCCTCGGCGCGCATCGTGCTGATCAAGGGCTACGACGACCGCGGGTTCACGTTCTTCACCAATTACGCGTCGCGCAAGGGCGAGGACCTGCTCGTCAACCCGCGCGCCGCGCTGCTGTTCTTCTGGCAGCCGCTCGAGCGCCAGGTGCGCATCGAGGGCGTGGTCGAACGCGTGGCCGGCGAGGAATCCGACGCCTATTTCCATAGCCGACCGGTGGGCTCGCGCATCGGCGCCTGGGCCTCCGAGCAGAGCCGCCCGATCACGCGCGAGGCGCTGGAAGCGCGCGAACGCGAATTCAAGGCGCGCTACGGCGACGCGCCCCCGCGCCCGCCGCACTGGGGCGGTTATCGCCTCGTGCCCACCCGCTTCGAATTCTGGCAGGGCCGCCCCTCGCGCCTGCACGATCGCCTGCGCTACCAGCGCAATGCCGCCTCGGGCTGGACGCTCGACCGCCTGTCGCCCTGACCGCCATCCACGAGCCGCCATCCGCATGTCCGCTGCATCCCCTGCATTCGACGCCGCCTTTTTCCGCACCGCATTGGGCCGCTACGCCACCGGCGTGACGGTGGTGAGCACCACCGGGCTGGACGGCGAGCGCATCGGCCTGACCGTCTCTTCGTTCAACTCCGTGTCGCTCGCGCCGCCGCTGGTGCTGTGGAGCCTGTCGGCGGCGTCCTCGTCGCTGGCGGCATTCGAGCAGTGCGAGCGCTACGTCATCAACGTGCTGTCGGCCGAGCAGATCGCGCTGGCGCGCCGCTTCGCCACGGGCCGCACGGCCGAGCGCTTCGCCGGCCTGCCCGTGGTCAACGCCCCGGGCGGCACACCGATGCTCGACGGCCTGAACGCGGCCTGGTTCGAGTGCCGCAACCGCAGCCGCTACGTCGAAGGCGACCACATCATCATGGTCGGCGAGGTCGAGGCCTGCGGTCATTCGAACGAAGATCCGCTCGTGTTCCATGCCGGCGGGTTCGACCTGACCCCCGCGCGCGAACGCCAACCCTGATTCCCCGCCATTCATGAGCTCAGCACAGAAAGACATCGACTGCGTGGTCATCGGTGCCGGCGTGGTCGGCCTGGCCATCGCCCGCGCGCTCGCGCTGCAGGGCCGCGAGGTCCTGGTGGCCGAGGCCACCGAGGCCATCGGCACCGGCACCAGCTCGCGCAACTCCGAAGTCATCCACGCCGGCATCTACTATCCGGCCGGCAGCCTGAAGGCGCGGCTGTGCGTGCGCGGCAAGCACCTGCTCTACGACTACTGCGCCCAGCGCGGCCTGCCGCACAGGCGGCTGGGCAAGTTCATCGTGGCCACCAGCGCGGCCGAGGCCGCCCTGCTCGAAGGCATCGCCGCGCGCGCGGCCGCCAACGGCGTGGACGACATGCGGCTGATCGCAGGCGCCGAGGCCAAGGCCGAGGAGCCGGCGCTGTCGTGCACGGCGGCCCTGGTGTCGCCCTCGACCGGCATCATCGACAGCCATGCGCTGATGCTCTCTTACCAGGGCGACGCCGAACAGGCCGGCGCCCAGTTCGTGTTCCACACCCCGCTGGTGCGGGGCGAGGTGCTGCCGCAGGGCGGATTCTCGCTGTCGTTCGGCGGTGCCGAACCGATGTCGCTCACCTGCCACACGCTCATCAACGCCTCCGGCCTGCACGCGCCCACGCTGGCGCGCCGCATCGAGGGCCTGCCCGCCGACAGCATTCCGCAGGAATACCTGTGCAAGGGCAGCTATTTCACCCTCTCGGGCCGGGCCCCGTTCAGCCGCCTGATCTATCCGGTGCCGCAGCATGCCGGCCTGGGCGTGCACCTCACGCTCGACATGGGCGGCCAGGCGAAGTTCGGCCCCGATACCCAGTGGATCGAGACCGAAGACTACACACTCGAGCCGCAACGCGCCGAGGTGTTCTACGAGGCCGTGCGCACCTACTGGCCCGGCCTGCCCGACCACGCGCTGGCGCCGGGCTACACCGGCATCCGGCCCAAGATCTCCGGGCCCACCGAACCGGCCGCCGACTTCATGATCGCCGGCCCCGCCAGCCATGGCGTGGACGGCTACGTGGGCCTGTACGGCATCGAGTCGCCCGGCCTCACCTCCAGCCTCGCGCTGGCCGAGGAAACCCTGGCGCGGCTCTCGGGCTAAAATCCCGTCCCAGTTCCTCTTTCCGGCGTTCATCGCTCTTCTCAATCGAACATGCAGCATAACGACTACATCCTTACCCTTTCCTGCCCCGACCGCACGGGCATCGTGTATCGCGTCAGTGGGCTGCTGTTCGAGCTGGGTTGCAACATTCTGGATTCGCAGCAGTTCGGCGACGACGAGACCGGCCGCTTTTTCCTGCGGGTGCACTTCGACCTGCCGGCCGCGATCGGCGCCGACGCCCTGCGCGAGCGCTTCGCCGCCCTGTCGGGCGACTACGCCATGGACTGGCAGATCCACGACGCGCGCCAGAAGTCGCGCCTGCTCATCATGGTGAGCAAGCAGGGTCACTGCCTGAACGATCTGCTGTTCCGCGTGAGCAGCGGCCAGCTGCCGGCCGAGATCGCCGCCATCGTGTCGAACCACAACGACTACGCCAGCCTGGCCGCCTCGTATGGCATCCCGTTCCACCACCTGCCGGTCACGCCCGACACCAAGGCGGCGCAGGAGCGCCAGGTGCTGGAGATCGTCGAGCGCGAAAACATCGACCTGGTGGTGCTGGCGCGCTACATGCAGATCCTGTCGGCCGAGATGTGCCAGGCCCTCACCGGCCGCGCGATCAACATCCACCACAGCTTCCTGCCCAGCTTCAAGGGCGCGCGCCCCTATCACCAGGCGCATGCCCGTGGCGTGAAGATCATCGGCGCCACCGCCCACTACGTGACCTCGGACCTCGACGAAGGCCCGATCATCGAGCAGGACATCGAGCGCGTGGACCACACCATGACCGCGCAGGCCCTGACCCAGGTCGGCAGCGACGTGGAATCGCTGGTGCTGTCGCGCGCCGTGCGCAGCCACGTCGAACACCGCATCCTGCTCAACCGCAACAAGACCGTCGTCTTCCGCTGATCCGCTCAGCCCCGCGCCGGCGCACCGAAGTGCCGGCGCACGCTGCCGAGCGCCCGCTCGGCCAGCGGCGACAGCGGCCCCGCGGGCCAGATCAGCTGGCTCTGCGAGCGTGCCGTGTGATCGAAGTTCACGAAACGCGTGCCCGCCAGGCCGCTGCGGCGCAGGCAGGCCGGCACGATCGACACGCCCAGCCCCTGCGACACCAGCGAACACACGCTGAGCCAGTGCCGCACCTCGTGCCGCACCGCCGGCCGGAACCCCGCCGCCACGCATAGCGACAGCACGGTTTCGTGATAGCTGGGCGAGGCCTCGCGCGCGAAGAACACGAAATCCTCATCGGCCAGCGCCGCCAGGTCCACCTTGCGCCGCCCCGCCAGCGCATGATCCTGCGGCAGGCACACCACGAAGGGCTCGGCCATCAGGTCCTGGCCGCAGACCTGCGCGGGCAGCGGATTGGCGTGCACGAAGCCCAGGTCGAGCTCGCCCCGGCGCACCGCCTCGATCTGGTCGTGCGAATTGAGCTCGCTCAGCACGTGTTCGACCTGCGGCATCGCCGCGCGCAGCTCGGCGAGCAGACGCGGCAGGCCGCGATACAGCATCGACCCGACGAAGCCGATGCGGCAGCGCCCCTGCAGCCCGGCGTCGACGCGCCGCACCAGCACGCCGATTTCTTCCGACTGCCGCAGCAGCGCCCGCGCCTGGCCGTACAGCGTGTGGCCGGCGGGCGTGAGCGCCACGTGGCGGCTGGTGCGCTCGAGCAGCCGGGCGCCGAGCTGCTCCTCGAGCTGCCGGATCGCATACGACAGCGGCGGCTGCGAGATGTGCAGGCGCTGCGCGGCGCGGCTGAAATGGCGCTCCTCGGCCACGGCGATGAAGTAGCGCAGCAGGCGCGGTTCGAGGTCCATTCCGTCTCCATCCATATTTTCTGTGTATTGTTCAACACGAAAACGGTATTTGTATAGATCAATCGGCGCGCGCACCATGACCCGCAAAACCAGAACACCGGAGACGCCATGGATACGCCTGCCCCCCTGCCCGCCCCGACGGCGGTGCCCGACTCGCGCGGCCAGAACCTGTACGACTGCGACCCGTACGCGGCGCCCATGGCGGCGCGCTACCTGCCGCCCGCGCTCAACGCCCACCTGCAGCCGCATCTGAGCCGTCTGGGCGCGCTGGCCGGCGGCGCGATGGACGCGCTCGCCATGTCGGCCGACCAGCACCCGCCCACGCTGTCGGTGCGCCACCGCACCGGCGTGGACGAATCGCGCATCGACAAGCACCCCGACTACGTCGCGCTGGAACGGCTGGCCTACAGCGAGTTCGGGCTGGCGGCGCTGTCGCACCGGGGCGGCGTGCTCGGCTGGCCCGAGCCCATGCCCGCCGCCGCCAAATACGCGTTGAGCCATCTGTTCGTGCAGGCCGAGTTCGGCCTGTGCTGCCCGGTCAGCATGACCGACTCGCTGGCGCGCACCTTGCGCCGCTACGGCGATCCGGCGCTGGTGGCGCAGGTGGTGCCGCAGGTCACGAGCCTGGATTTCGACAGCCTGCGCCAGGGCGCGATGTTCATGACCGAACAGGGCGCCGGCTCCGACGTCAGCGCCACCACCACCGAGGCGCATGAGGCGGCCGATGGCAGCTGGACGCTGACCGGCGACAAGTGGTTCTGCTCCAATCCCGACGCGGGCTTTGCCATGGTCCTGGCGCGCAGCGAGCCGGACCCGGGGCTCAAGGGCGTATCGCTGTTCCTGCTGCCGCGCGACCTGCCCGATGGCAGCCACAATCACTATCGCATCCTGCGCCTGAAGGACAAGCTCGGCACGCGCTCGATGGCCAGCGGCGAGATCCGCCTGGAAGGCGCGCGCGCCTGGCTGGTGGGCGAGCGCGGCCGCGGCTTCAAGCAGATGGCCGACATGATCAACAACTCGCGCCTGTCCAATGGCATGCGCGCGGCCGGCCTGATGCGGCGCGCATGCGCCGAGGCGATGTACGTGGCGCGCGAGCGCCGCGCGTTCGGCCAGCCGCTGGCCGACATGCCGCTGATGCGGCGCCAGCTGGCCAAGATGATGCTGTGGGCCGAGCAGGCGCGCAGCGTGATGTTCCAGACGGCGCAGGCGCTGGCGCGCGCCGAGGCCGGCGAGGGCGACCCGGCCCTGCCCCGCATCATGACGCCGCTGATCAAGTTCCGCGCCTGCCGCGATGCCCGCAAGGTCACGGGCGACGCGATGGAGGTGCGCGGCGGCTGCGGCTACATCGAGGAGTGGGTCGAGCCGCGCCTGATGCGCGACGCGCACCTGGGCTCGATCTGGGAGGGCACCAGCAACATCGTGGCGCTCGACGTGTTGCGCGCGATCCGGCGCGAGCAGGCGCTGCCCGCGCTGCGCGCCCACGTCGACGCGCTGCTGCGCGATGGCGTACCCTGCCCCGCATCGTTGCGCCCGCAACAGGACGCGGCGCTCGACGCGGCCTTTGCGCTGGCCGCGCATGCCGCCGACAGCGGCCGCGACGCGCTGGCGCGCCAGGCCGCCTCCGGCCTCTACCACGCGCTGTCGCTGGCCGCGTTGCGGCACGAGGCGCGCGGCGAGGGCCTGGCGGGCCGCGCCCTGCTCGCCGACCAGGTGCTGCGCCACCGCCTGATGCCGCGCGCCCCCTGCGGCATCCCGGAAGACGACGACGACACGCACCGCCGCGTGCTGGCGGCGCAACCGTGATTTCTTGACGCGGCGGCCTCCTGGCCGCCGCCCGCCCGATCACCGGCGGCTCGATCCGCCGCGTGCCATAACCACAGGAGACATCCCACCATGACGCAGCCCCTGATTCACCGCATCGCCCGCCTTGGCGCGGCCATGCTGCTCGGCGCCGGCCTGCTGGCCGGCACCGCCCAGGCCGAGTACCCCGACCGCCCGGTCACCCTGATCGTGCCCTTCCCGCCCGGCGGCCCCACCGATGCGATGGCGCGCCGGCTGGCCGAGGGCCTGAAGGCCGAGCTGGGCCAGACCGTGCTGGTGGAAAACCGTGGCGGCGCCGGCGGCAACATCGGCGCCGAATACGTGTCGCGCGCCAAAGGCGACGGCTACACCCTGCTGTTCGGCACCTCCGGCCCGCTGGCCATCAACGTGAGCCTGTACCGCAACCAGGGCTACGACCCGCGCGCAAGCTTCGCGCCCATCGTGCGCATCGGCCACTTGCCCAACATCCTGGTGGTGCATCCGTCGGTGCAGGCGAACAACGTGCAGGAGCTGATCGCCTACGCCAAGGCGCATCCCGACCAGCTCAGCTACGCCTCGTCGGGCAACGGCGCCTCGTCGCACCTGGCCGGCGTGCTGTTCAACCGCATGGCCGACACGCGCATCCTGCACGTGCCCTACAAGGGCACCGGCCCGGCGCTCAACGATCTGCTGGGCGGCCAGGTGTCGATGTCGTTCACCGACATCCTGACCGCGCTGCCGCTGGTGCAGTCCGGCCGCTTGCGCGCGCTCGGCCTGGCCAGCGCCGACCGCTCCAGCGCGCTGCCCGAGCTGCCCACCATCGCCGAGCAGGGCCTGCCGGGCTACGACGTGAGCGTGTTCTTCGGCATCGTCGCGCCCAAGGACACCCCGCCCGCCGTGGTCGACAAGCTCAACCGCGCCTTCGTCGCCACGCTGGACTCGCCGGCGGTGCGCGACACGCTCGCCAAGCAGGGCATCGTGCCCGCCACCGACCGCACGCCCGCCGCCCTCGGCCAGTTCATCGATGCCGAGGTGGACAAGTGGGGCAAGGTGATCCGCGACGCCAACATCAAGATCGACTGACGCCATGACACAGACTCCCCCCTCCGCCGGCGCGCTGGCCGGCTGCCGCGTGATCGACCTGTCGCGCGTGCTGGGCGGCCCCTACAGCACGCAGGTGCTGGCCGACCATGGCGCCGACGTGATCAAGATCGAGCCGCCCGGCGGCGACGAGACGCGCGGCTGGGGCCCGCCCTTCGCGGCGGGCGTGGCCGGCGACACCGCCGCCTACTTCGTCGGCGTCAACCGCAACAAGCGCGGCCTGGCCCTGGACCTCGCACAGGAGGTGGGCCGCACGTTCCTGCGCGGCCTGCTGGCCGACGCCGACGTGCTGGTCGAGAACTTCAAGCCCGGCACGATGGAGAAGTGGGGCCTGGGCTACGACACGCTCAAGACCGCGTTCCCGCGCCTGATCCATTGCCGCGTCAGCGGCTTCGGCGCCGACGGTCCGCTGGGCGGCCTGCCGGGCTACGACGCCTGCGCGCAGGCCATGTGCGGCCTGATGAGCGTGAACGGCGACGCCGACGGCGAGCCCACGCGCGTGGGCCTGCCGGTGGTGGACATGGTGACCGGGCTGAACGCGACGGTGGCGATCCTGCTGGCGCTCAACGAGCGCGTGCGCAGCGGCCTCGGCCAGTTTCTCGACATCACGCTGTACGACTGCGCGATCTCGCTGCTGCATCCGCACGCGCCCAACTACTTCTATGGCGGCAAGGTGCCGGGCCGCAGCGGCAACGCGCATCCCAACATCGCGCCCTACGAGACCTTCGCCACCGCGGCCGGCACGCTGTTCCTGGCGGTGGGCAACAACCGCCAGTTCGAGGCCCTGTGCCGCACGCTGGATGCGCCGGCGCTGGCGCAGGACGCGCGCTTCGCCGACAACGCGGCGCGGCTGGCGCACCGGCCGCAGCTGCACGCGGCGCTGACCGCGCTGCTGGCCGGGAAGGAGGCCGCCGGCTTCGCCGAGACGCTGCTCGCGCGCGGCGTGCCGGCCGCCGCCGTGCAGGACGTGGCGCAGGTGCTGGCCCATCCGCACACGCGCCATCGCGGCATGGTGCTCGAAGACGGCGCCTATCGCGGCATCGGCTCGCCGATCAAGCTGTCGCGCACGCCGGCCGCGCTGCGGCGCCTGCCGCCGGCCCTGGGCGAGCACAACGCCGGCATTGGCGCGCCGGCCGCCAACGACGACTGAGCCGCCTCAGCGGCCCAGCACCACGCCCTCGCGGCGCGGGTCGGCGCCGCCCTGCAGGCCGTCGGGCAGGATCACGATGCCCTGCAGCCCGCTCGGGAACGACTCGAACTTCACCTCGTGGCCCATGGCGCGCAGCCGTGGCGCCACCGCCTCGAGCGGGCTGCCGGCCTCGATCTCGGTGGCCTTGTTGCGGCTGCCGCGATTGGGCAGCGCGATGGCCTGCTGGATGTCGAGGTGCCAGTCGAGCACGCCCACGAGCGTCTTGGCCACGTAGTTGATGATGGCGCTGCCGCCGGGCGAACCCACCGCGAGATAGGGCTTGCCGCCGCGGAACACGATCATGGGCGCCATCGCGCTGCGCGGCCGCTTGCCGCCCTCGACGCGGTTGGCCACGGGGCGGCCCTCCGGGTCCTGCCAGGACGACGAAAAATCGGTCATCTCGTTGTTGAGCAGGAAGCCGTGCACGAAGATCTTGCTGCCGAACGCCGACTCGATGGTGGAGGTCATGGAGACCACGTTGCCGGCCGCGTCGACCACCACCAGATGCGTGGTGGAGGGCAGCTCGAGCGCGGTGTCCGGCGCGCGCGAGGCCAGCAGCCCGGCCGGGTCGCCCGGCAGCGCCGTCTTCATGCTGCGCTCGGGCCGGATCAGCGCGGCGCGCGCCCGCAGGTATGCCGGGGCCAGCATCGCCGCCACCGGCACGTCGGCGTAGCGCGGGTCGGCCACGTAGAAATCGCGATCGGCATAGGCCAGCCGGCCGGCCTCGGCGAAGTAATGCACCGCTGCCGCGCTGTCGGGCGCGAGCCGCGCGATCGGCGTGTGTTCGAGAATGCCGAGGATCTGCAGCACCGCCAGCGGCCCGCTCGACGGCGGCGGCGGGCCGCACAGGCGATAGCCGCGATAGCGGCCGCAGACCGGCTGCTCGGCCTGCGCGCGGTAGCCGGCCAGGTCGGCCTCGGTGAGGTCGCCCGGCGTGGCATGGGCCCGCACCGCCGCCACGATGTCGCGCGCGATCGGGCCGCGGTAGAACGCGTCCGCGCCCTCGGCGGCGACCCGCTTCAACACGGCCGCGAAGTCCGGATTGCGCAGCACGTGGCCGACCGGCCAGGGCTTGCCGGCCGCATCAAAAAAGTAGGCGGCGGCGGCCGGCTGGCGCGCCAGCGCGGGCGTCTGCTGCAACACCTCGTGCAAGCGGGGCGACACGGCGAAGCCCTGCTCGGCCAGCGCGATCGCGGGCGCGAACAGCGCGGCCCAAGGCAGCTTGCCATGCTCGCGGTGGGCCAGCTCGAGGCCGCGCAGCAGCCCCGGCGTGCCGACCGCCATGCCGTTGTTGACCGAATCGGCGAACGACAGCGGCTTGCCGTCGCGCCAGAAGCGGTCGGGCCGCGCGGCGGCCGGCGCGGTCTCGCGGCTGTCGTAGTTGACCAGCTCGCCGCTGGCGGCGTCGTAGTGCATCATGAAGGCGCCGCCGCCGATGCCCGACGACTGCGGCTCGACGAGATTGAGCACCAGCTGCGCGGCGATCACCGCGTCGATCGCGCTGCCGCCCGCACGCAGGATGCGTTCGCCGGCCGCGCTGGCCAGCGGATTGGCGGTGGCGATCATCTCCTGGCGCGCGTGCACCAGCGCCTTGGCCTGGTAGCCCGACGCGCCCTCGGGATTGATATCGGCCGCCGGTGTGCGGGCCTGCGCCAGCCCCGTCGTGGCGGCGGCCAGCGCCAGGCAGGCCAGCAGATTCATGCGTCGCGTCATCGCCCTCTCCTCATCGATGGCCCTCATGATAGCGAAGCGCGCGGCGCGCTCTCGCATAGAATCGGGCATTGCCCCGCCCTCTCTTGCTCCCATGCGCCTGCGCCACATCGAAATCTTCGAAGCCATCCGCCGCACCGGCTCGCTCACCGAAGCCGCCGCCGCCCTGCACATCTCGCAGCCCGCGGCGAGCAAGCTGCTCGCGCATGCGGAATCGCAGCTGGGCTTCAAGCTGTTCGAACGCGTGAAGGGCCGGCTGGTCGCCACGCGCGAGGCCGAGATCCTCACGCCGGAGGTGGCGCGCCTGAGCCAGGACCTCAACAGCGTGCGGCGCCTGGCCGCGAGCCTGCGCGACAGCCCCAACGGCCACCTGCGCGTGGGCTGCGCGCCGGCCATGGGCCTGGGCCTGCTGCCCGGCGTGGTGCGCGCCAGCCGCGACCACCAGCCCGGCATCACCTTCGACATCCACACCCACCACAGCGCCGAGCTGGTGCAGGGCCTGCTCGCGCGCGAGCTCGACCTGGCGATCACGTTCGACACCAACGACTACCCCGGCCTCACCCGCACGCCGCTGGGCCACACCGAACTCGTGCACCTGGGCCGCCGGCCCGCCCCCGCCGACGACGCGCCGGTGCGGCTCGCCGAGCTGGCCGGCGAAACACTGATCGTGCTGGATGCGCGCGACGCCAGCGGCGCCATGCTGCAGATGGCGCTGGACGCGCAGGCGCTCACGCCCCCGGTGGCGATCCAGGTGCAGACCCATTACGTGGCCTGCGCGCTGGCCGAGGCCGGCTGCGGCGAGGCCATCGTCGACGCCTACACCGCGCGCGCCATGCTGCGCCCGGGCATGGTGCTGCGCCGCCTCGATCCGCCCCTGCGCGTGCCGGTCAGCCTGCTGACCCGCAGCCAGGAGGCCCTGTCCGGCCTGCATCGCGACTTCATCGAGCGGCTGCGCGAGGCCTGCCGCACCAACGACAGCGCCTAGCGCGCCCCGCGCCAGAAAGCGCAAAAAAAATGAGGCGCCCGCAGGCGCCTCATCGTGATCCGGGGCCCGCACGAGGCGGGCCGCAGCGGCATCAGTCGAGCTTGATGTTCTGCTTCTTCACGACGTCGGCAGCCCAGTCGTATTGCGCCTTGATTTCCTTGGCGAATTCTTCCGGGGTGTTGCCCGACGGGGCCGAGCCCTGGTCGTCGAGGGTCTTGATGACCTTCGGGTCCTTCAGGGCGATCACGGCGGCGTCGCGCAGCTTGTTCACGACTTCCATCGGGGTGCCCTTGGGCGCCAGCAGGCCGTACCAGACGGGCTGGTTCAGCACCGGGAAGCCGGCGTCGGCGAAGGTCGGGACGTCCTTGATCGAGTCGATGCGCTGGGGCCAGGCGATGGCGATGGCACGCAGCTTGCCGGCCTGGATCTGGGGCATCGACGACGGCAGGTTGTCGAACAGGATTTCGATCTGGCCGCCGACGGCGTCGGCCACGGCCGGGCCCGAACCCTTGTAGGGCACGTGCACGATGTCGGTGCCGGTGGCCATCTTGAAGGACTCACCCATCAGGTGCAGCACGCCGCAGGTGCCCGACGAACCGTAGGAGTACTTGCCCGGGTTCTTCTTGAGCTCTTCCAGGAAGCCCTTGAAGTCCTTGGCGGGGAACTTCGGGTTCACGGCGACCACGTTCGCCGTGTTGGCGAAGTTGGTGACCGGCTGGAAATCCTTGAGCGGATCGTACGGCAGGTCGTTGGGACGGCAGGCCGGGTTCACGGCCATGGTCGAGACCGTGGCGATCGACAGCGTGTAGCCGTCGGGCGCGGCACGAGCGGCTTCGGCCGCGCCGATGGCGCCACCGGCACCGCCCTTGTTCTCGACGACCATCGGCTGGCCGAGTTCCTGGCTCATGCGCTGCGTCACGATGCGCGCGATGATGTCGGTCGAACCGCCCGGCGCGAAGGGCACGATCACGCGGATCGGCTTGGTCGGGAAGTCGGCGGCGTGGGCGCCCGAAACGGCGGCCAGACCGGCGGCCATGGCAATGGCCTGGACCAGGGTGCGGACTTTGATCATGGGTGTGTTTCCTCCTAGTATTGACGGCCCCCCGCGTAAGAAAGGCCGATGTGCCGTTCGCCCATCTGTGGACGGGCGATCTCTATGAATTGTTAGCTGACGCGGTATTGCGGTGTGTCTCGAGCTGACCCAGGGCGGGCCCCGCCACGTCTGAACCTCGGAGAATAGCAGCAAATCGGACCATTGCGGTAGCATCCCGGGCGAGCCCATTCCCCGAGATATAGACGGAACATCATGTCGGTTGCACTGCTGGTCTTGCCGGATTTTCTGCTGGTCGCGCTGGGTTGGACATTGCGCCACAAACTGGGTTTTGCCCGCGAATTCTTCGCCGGCACGGAGCGGCTGGTCTACTTTGTGCTGTTCCCCGCGTTGCTGTTCCAGTCCATCCTGCGCACGCCCATCAGCGCGGGCAACGCGGTGCTGCTGCTGCAGGCCGCCGCCCTCATGATCGGCGCCGGCGTGGTGCTCTCCTGGCTGGCCGCGCCGCTGCTGCGGCCCGCGCCGATCGCGCTGGCCTCGGCGGCGCAGTGCGGCTATCGCTTCAACACCTACATCGCCCTCGCGCTCGCGGCCAGCCTCGGCGGCCAGGCCGGCCAGACCGTGATGGCGCTCATCATCGGCTTCGCCGTGCCCATGGCCAACGTGGCCGCGGTGTACGGCCTCGCGCGCCACAACGGCAAGAACCTGTTCGGCGAGCTGCTGCGCAATCCGCTGGTCGTGTCGACGGTGCTCGCGCTGGTGTGCAACCTGGCGGGCCTGCACCTGCCCGGACCGGTCGACGTGGTGTTCGGCCGTCTCGGCAGCGCCGCCATCGCGCTGGGCATCATCTGCGTGGGCGCCAGCCTGTCGTGGGAGGGCGGCAAGGGCTACGGCGGGCTGATCGGCTGGATGCTGGCCGTGAAGCTGGGGCTGATGCCGCTGGTGGCATTGGGCGCGGCCTGGCTGCTCGCGCTCGACCCGCTTGCCGCGCGCATGCTGCTGCTGTTCGGCGCCCTGCCCACGGCCTCGGCGGCCTATGTGCTGGCGATGCGCATGGGCGGCGACGGCCGCATGGTGGCCGTGCTGATCTCGCTCGGCACGCTGCTCTCGGCCGTCACGATTCCGCTCTGGCTGCTCGCGGCGCCATGAGCAACGGCCGCGCCGTTGCGGGCGCGGCGGCTTGCACGAGCGCGGGCCATGAAAAAGGCCGCGCCCTTGCGGGACGCGGCCTGATGCACCCGCGCCAGGCGGGTCAGCGCTTGGCGTTGGTCATGTCGCCCGGCACCACCCAGGCGTCGAACTCGGCCTCGGTGACGTGGCCGAGCGCCAGCGCCGATTCCTTGAGCGACAGGTTTTCCTTGTGCGCCTTCTTCGCGATCTGCGCGGCCTTGTCGTAGCCGATGTGCGGATTCAGCGCGGTCACGAGCATCAGCGAACGCTGCACCAGCTCGGTGATGCGCTCGCGGTTGGGCTCGATGCCCTTGGCGCAGTGCTCGTCGAAGCTGTGCATGCCATCGGCCAGCAGGCGCACCGACTGCAGGAAGTTGTGGATCACGAGCGGCTTGTAGACGTTGAGCTCGAAGTTGCCGCTGGCGCCGCCGATGTTGATGGCGACGTCGTTGCCCAGCACCTGCGCGGACAGCATCGTGAGCGCTTCGCACTGCGTGGGATTGACCTTGCCCGGCATGATCGAGCTGCCCGGTTCGTTTTCCGGAATGCTGATCTCGCCCAGGCCCGAACGCGGACCGCTCGACAGCCAGCGCACGTCGTTGGCGATCTTCATCAGGCCGGCAGCGAGCGACTTGAGCGCGCCGTGCGCGAACAGCAGCGCTTCGTGCGAGGCCAGCGCCTGGAACTTGTTGGGCGCCGACACGAAGGCGGCGCCGGTGGCGTGGGCCAGCACGGCGCTGACCTTGTTGCTGAACTCGGGATGGGCGTTCAGGCCGGTGCCGACCGCGGTGCCGCCGATGGCGAGCTGGTGCAGGCCGGGCAGCGTGGCGCGGATCTGCTGTTCGGCGAGGTCGAGCTGGGCCACATAGCCCGAGATCTCCTGGCCCAGCGTGAGCGGCGTGGCATCCTGCAGGTGGGTGCGGCCGATCTTGACGATGTCGTAGAACGCGGCGCTCTTGGCGGCCAGCGTGGCGCGCAGGGCCTTGAGGGCCGGCAGCAGGCGCTGCTCGACCTCGACCGCGGCGGCCACGTGCATGGCGGTCGGGAAGGTGTCGTTGGACGACTGGCCGCGGTTGACGTGATCGTTGGGATGGACCTTGCGGCCTTCGCCGCGCTCGCCGCCCAGCAGCTCGGAGGCGCGGTTGGCCAGCACCTCGTTCATGTTCATGTTGCTCTGCGTGCCCGAGCCCGTCTGCCACACCGACAGGGGGAACTCGTTGGGCCACTTGCCTTCGATCACTTCGTCGGCCGCGCGCGAGATGGCGTCTGCGATGCCCGCATCGAGCTCACCCAGTTCGGCGTTGACCTTGGCCGCGGCCTGCTTGAGGCGGGCCATGGCGGTCACGAGCGGCACCGGCATCTTCTCGGTGGAGATCGCGAAGAAATGCAGCGAGCGCTGCGTCTGCGCGCCCCAGAGATGGTCGACCGGGACTTCGATCGGGCCGAAAGTGTCTTTTTCGGTGCGGGTCTTCATGAAAGCTGCTCCATTGCGGCGATGAGCCCCGCGCGGGCGAGGCGATGTAATAAGAATTACTTGCAACTAAAAGCGTACCAGAAACTCACTTTCTATAATTGGCACCGTCCATCGTTTTACCACCGGCACCCGACCCATGTCCTCTCCCGCCCCGCTGTCCACGCTGGCCCTGTACCTGCCCGACGAAGCCGCGACCGACGCGCTCGCCCAGCATCTGGCCCCGTATCTCGACGGACGCGAGGGCAATGTCGGGGGACATATCCACCTGCACGGCGACCTCGGCGCGGGCAAAACGGCGTTCAGCCGGGCACTGTTGCGCGCCAGCGGCATCAAGGGCCGCATCAAAAGCCCGAGCTACGCCCTGCTTGAATCCTATAAACTTTCTAACTTATACTTCTATCACCTTGATTTTTATAGATTTAGCGATTCGCGCGAATGGTTGGACGCCGGATTCCGAGATTTGCTGCGTGACGACGCGGTGGTTTTGATCGAATGGCCCGAGCGCGCGGGGGGGTTGTTGCCCCTGCCGGACCTTGCGATTTCCCTGGATTACGCGGGCCAGGGACGGAACGCTGAATTGTCTGCCTTTACCGCCCGAGGACAAAAATGGTTGAACGCGATGGCTCCTCTTCAAGCGGCGCACCCTCGCCCCGCTCCGCCACCCGTCGACGCCTGATCAGCGTCGCCGCCACCCTGCTCGTTCTCCCGGTCATTCCGCGCCTGGCCCGCGCTGCCACCATTCTCGCGGTGCGCACCTGGCCGGCCGAGGAATACACCCGCGTCACCCTCGAACTCGACCACGAACTCAAGGCCGAGCAATTCACGCTCGAGAATCCGCACCGGCTGGTGGTCGACATCGAAGGCCTGACGCTGAGCCCGGCGCTCAACGACCTGGTTTCGAAGGTCCGGCCCGACGACCCCTACATCCAGGGCCTGCGCGTGGCGCAGAACCGGCCCAACGTGGTGCGCATGGTGTTCGACCTGAAGCAGGCCGTCGCGCCCCAGGTGTTCACGCTCAAGCCCGTGGCCGATTACCAGTTCCGCCTCGTACTCGACCTGTATCCCAAGGTGGCGCAGGATCCGCTGGTCGCCATCCTCAACAAGCAGGGCGCGGGCCCCGATGTCGATGATCCGCTCGCGCGCATCCTCGACGAGATCTCGCGCAACCCGGTCACGCCGAGCGCCGGCCAGCAGGCCCCCGCGCCGGCGCCGCTGGCGCGCGGCCAGCAGCAGGCTCCCGCCCTGCCCGCGCCCACGCCCAAGCCGCAGCCCGCACCGGGCCGCGCCTCGGCCGGCCGCAAGCGCATGCTCACGATCGCACTCGACCCGGGTCACGGCGGCGAAGACCCCGGCGCCATCGGCTCGAGCGGCCTGCGCGAGAAAGACGTGGTGCTGCGCATCGCGCGCCGCCTGAAGGCGTTGATCGACGCGCAGCCCTACATGCGCGCCTACCTCACGCGCGACGACGACTACTTCGTGCCGCTGCACGTGCGCGTGCAGAAGGCGCGGCGCGTGCGCGCCGATCTGTTCATCTCGATCCACGCCGATGCCTGGGTCAAGCCCTCGGCCAATGGCTCGTCGGTGTTCGCGCTGTCCGAGCGCGGCGCCACCAGTGCGCAGGCGCGCTGGATGGCCGACAAGGAAAACGCCGCCGACCTGATCGGTGGCGTCAACCTCGGCAGCCACGACCGCCAGGTGCAGCGCGTGCTGCTCGACCTCTCCACCACGGCGCAGATCAACGATTCGCTCAAGGTCGGCACCGCGTTCCTCGACGAGATCCGCAAGATCAACCGCCTGCACAAGAACAGCGTGGAGCAGGCCGGCTTCGCCGTGTTGAAGGCACCCGACATCCCCTCGATCCTGGTCGAGACCGCCTTCATCAGCAATCCGCAGGAGGAGGCCAAGCTGCGCTCGAACTCGCACCAGGATGCGCTGGCACAGGCCATGATGACGGGCATCGACCGCTACTTCACCGCCAACCCGCCCCTGGCCCGCCTGGGCGACGCGGGCTGAACACAGCAACAGCAACAGCAGCAACAGCAGCAGCAAAAAGAGACCTGCCCCCGGGCAGGTCTCTTGCATTGCGCCCCCGCCAGCCCACGAAGCCCGCGCACTCCCGTCACACCCCCAAAACAAAGGTGTCAGACTGCATTTTTGCTAATGGAGTCAGACTGCAATTTCCCCTGGCCCGGCGCGCCAAACAAAGGTGTCAGACTGCAATTTCGATAAAGGAGTCAGACTGCATTTTTCGGGCGGAGCGAGCCAGGGCGGACGCCGCACCACGCCGGGCGGAGCCGCGAAAAATGCAGTCTGACTCCTTTTTGGCTTTCGCTCGTGAGAGAGAAAATGCAGTCTGACTCATTTTTTTTTGGCCGGTACGCTAGTCGAAAATGCAGTCTGACTCCTTTGTTGAAAAATGCAGTCTGACTCCTTTTTTTGAAATTGCAGTCTGACACCTTTGTCGGGTCGCCTTTGTCGGGTCGCCTTTGTCGGGTCGCCTTTGCCGGGGCGTCAGCGGCGGGCGTCTTCGAGGATCATGCGTGCGCCCTTCTCGGCCACCATCATCACCGCGCCCTGGGTGTTGCCGGACACCATCGATGGCATGACGGAGGCGTCGACGACGCGCAGGCCGGCGATGCCGTTCACGCGCAGGCGCGGGTCGGTGACCGCGTCGGCGTCCGAGCCCATGCGGCAGGTGCCGATCGGGTGGTAGATGGTCTGGCCGTTGGCGCGGGCGAAGTCGAGCCACGCCTCGTCGCTCTGCACCTCGGGGCCCGGGCTCATCTCGAACGCGACGTAGCGCGCCAGCGCCGGCTGGCCGACGATGCGGCGCGCCAGCTTCATGCCTTCGACCAGGCTGCGCCGGTCTTCCTCGGCCGCGAGGAAGTTGGGGCGGATCGACGGCGCGGCCAGCGGGTCGGGCGACTTGATGTGGATGCTGCCGATGGACTCGGGCCGCAGCTGCGCCACGCCCAGCGTCATGCCGGGCGCGCGGTCGAGGATGCGCTCGGCCGCGTTGGCATAGCTCGCGTGCACGAAAAAGTACTGCACGTCGGGCGTGGCGAGCTCGGGCCGGGTGCGCACGAAGCCATGCACAAGCCCCGTGCCCAGCGTGAGGATGCCCTGCCGGCTGGCGTAATAGCGCGCCACCTGGCTCGCCAGCCGCACGCCGCGCGACATTTCGTTGAGCGTGACGGCGTTGCGCACGCGCCAGTTCATGCGCGTGGCGTAGTGGTCGATGTAGTTCTCGCCCACGCCCTTGCGCGCCAGCACCACGTTGATGCCGTGTTGCTTGAGGCGTTCGGGATCGCCCACACCAGACAGCTCCAGCAACTGCGGCGTTTGCACCGCGCCCAGGCACAGCAGCGTCTCGCGGCCCGCGCGCGCCTGCTGCGTGCGACCCTGGCGGCGATACTCCACGCCGACGCAGCGCGTGCCCTCGAACAGCAGGCGCGTGACGTGCGCGCCGCACTCCACCACCAGGTTCGGGCGCTTGAGCGCGGGCTTGAGGTAGCCGTCCACCACGCTCCAGCGGCGGCCGCGGTGCTGCAGCACCTGGTAGTAGCCGAAGCCCTCCTGGTCGGCGCCGTTGTAGTCCGGGTTGAGCGGCTGGCCGTCTTCTTCCGCCGCGCGCAGGAACGCGCTGCTGACCGGATAGCGTTCGGCCACCTGCTCGATATGCATCGGCCCCGCGTGGCCGCGGTGGGCATCGCCCTGCGCATAGTTCTCGATGTCGCGGAAAATATCCTCGACGGCCGCCGCCCCCCAGCCGGTGGCGCCGCCGCGCTCCCACTTGTCGTAGTCCTGCGGCTGGCCGCGCACGTAGATCATGCCGTTGATCAGGCTGGACCCGCCCAGGCCCTTGCCGCGCGGCACCGAGATCACGCGACCGCGCGTGCCCGCTTCCGGCTCCGTGGTGAAGCGCCAGTTGAAGCGCGGGTCGACCAGCAGCTTGGAGAACCCGGCCGGGATGGAGATCCACATGCTGGAGGCGGCGTCGCCCGCCTCCAGCACCAGCACGCGATGGCGGCCGTCGGCCGTCAGGCGATTGGCCAGGATGGCGCCGGCGGTGCCGCCGCCAACGATGATGTAGTCGAAGCGAGCGCTGGCTTGCTGCGTCATGGCCGGTCCCTACCGTGCGGCGTCGATGCCGAGAAAGCGCGCCATCAGCGCGATCTGGCAGGCCAGCATCGGCGCGCCCGGATGCACCGTGCAGCCGCGCGCGCGTGCCTCGGCCAGCAGCGGCGTCTCGGCCGGCTGCATGATGACCTCGCACACCCACTGTTCCGGCGTGAGCCTGGCCACGTCGACGGGCAGCGCGTCGCCCGGCTTCATGCCGAGCGGCGTGGCGTTGACCACCACGTCGAAGCCCGCCGGGTCGCGCGTGCCGAGCCGCACGTCGGCATGCGGATGCAGCGACAGGATGCGCGCCTTCAGATCCTCCGCCCGCGACGCCGTGCGGTTGTAGACCGTGAGGCTCGCCACGCCGGCCTGCACCAGCGAAAAGCCGATGGCGTTGGCCGCGCCGCCGGCGCCGGCCAGGTAGGCGTGCCGACCCTTGAGGTCCAGCCCGGCCTCGATCAGCCCGCCGACGAAGCCTTCGCCGTCGAGCATGTGCGCCACCAGCCGGCCCGACGCCTCGCGCCGGATCACATTGGCCGCGCCGATCTTCTGCGCGACCGGCGTCACCTCGTCGCATAGCGCCAGCACGGCGCTCTTGTGCGGCATCGTGACGATCACGCCGGCGAGGTTCTCGATGCCGCGCAGGCCCTGCACCGCGGCGGCCAGGTTCTGCGGCCGCACATGGAACGGCACGAGCACGCCGTCGTAGCCGAGCGTGGCCAGATGCTCGTTCATGCGCTGCGGCGTCTTCACGTGTTCGATGGGATCGGCCAGGATGCCCATCACCTTGGTGTAGCCGGTGATCTCTTTCATTTCGCTTCCCGCTTGGTGTTGTCGAGTTGGCGCAGCGCCACTGCGCGGATGCCGGCACCGTCGAGCTGATAGTGCTGGTAGAGCGCGGTGGGCGGCGCGATCAGGCTGTATTCGTCGTAGATGCCATGGCGCACCAGGCGCGTGCCGGTGCCCGCCTCGGCCAGCACTTCCGCCACCGCCGAGCCCAGGCCGCCCAGCACGTTGTGCTCTTCGACCGTGAGCACCACGCTGGCGCGGCCCGCGGCCGCCAGCACGGCCTCGCGGTCGAGCGGCTTGATCGTCGGCATGTCGATCACGCCCACCGAATAGCCCTCGGCGTTGAGCGAGGCGGCCGCCTCGAGCGCGGCGTGCAGCGTGATGCCGCAGGCGATGATGTTGAGATCCGATCCCTGCGAGTGCACGATGGCGCGGCCGAACACGAAGGGCGTATCGTCGGCATAGACCTGCGGATCGCGGCCGCGGCCGATGCGGAAGTAGATCGGTTCGGGCCAGTCGGCCGAGGCCTTGATCGCGGCCGTGAGCTGCGGGCCGTCGGCGGGCGACACCACCGTCAGGCCGGCGATGGCGCGGGTGGTGGAGATGTCTTCGGTGGCGTGGTGCGAGGTACCGTAGAAGCCCAGGCTGATGCCGGTGTGATGGCCGATCAGGCGCACGGGCAGGCGCGTGTAGGCCACGTCCATGCGGATCTGCTCGCAGCACAGCAGGCCCAGGAACGAGGCGAACGTGGCGACGAACGGCATGTGGCCGCAGGTGGCCAGGCCGGCGGCGGCCGAGACCATGTTCTGCTCGGAGATGCCGAACTGCACGTAGCGATCGGGATAGGCCTCGGCAAAGCGGTTCAGGCCATTGGAATACTGCAGGTCGGCCGAGCCGGCCACCACCGGATGCCCGGCCTCGGTCAGCGCGATGAGGCCCTTGGACAGGTAATCGAGCCCGGGGTTGATGGCGTTGAGCGCGCGGTACTGCCACGAATCGGAAGAAAGGGTGTGGGTCATTTCAGATTTCCCGCGACATGATTTCATCGATGGCGAACGCGGCATCGGCCGGCGCCAGATAGCCCAGGTGCCAGCCCGGCTCGGTTTCCATGAACGACACGCCCTTGCCCTTCACCGTGCGTGCGATCACGCAGGCCGGGCGCTCGCGCGTCGCGTCGGCCCGCAGCCGGCGCAGCAGCGCGGTCAGTTCGCCCAGGTCATGGCCGTCGACCTCGTGCACCTCCCAGCCGAACGCGCGCCACTTGTCGGCCAGCGATTCCACGCCCATCACCTCGTCGACCTTGCCGTCGAGCTGATAGCCGTTGCGGTCGATGATGGCGACCAGCCGATTGAGCCGGTTGTGCGCGGCGAACAGCGCCGCCCCCCACACCTGCCCCTCCTGCTGCTCGCCGTCGCCCAGCATCACGAAGGTGTGAAAGTCGAGCTTGTTGAGGCGGCCGCCGAGCGCCATGCCCACGCCGTTGGACAGCGCGTGGCCGATGGAGCCGGAGCTGAAGTCCACGCCGGGCACCTTGCTCATGTCGGGGTGATCGCCCAGCGGGCTGCCGAGCCGGGTGTAGCCGTCGAGCAGCTCGCGCTCGATGAACCCCAGGTCGGCCAGGATCGGAAACAGGCCCACGGCGGCGTGGCCCTTGCCCATCAGGAAGCGGTCGCGCCCGGGCCAGTGCGGCTCGCCCCGGCGCAACTGCATCACGTCGTAGTAGAGCGCGGCGAAGATTTCCGCGCACGAGAATACGGAGCTGTAGTGGCCGACCTTGGCGATCTCGATGAGCCGGATCGTTTCGAGTCGGACAAAGCGGGCCTTGTCCCGCAACCTCTCGATCTCCTCCGAGGTGGGATATGCCGGTACATGCGTCATGGCGCTGTTCCTTTGTGGTGTAGGATATATCATATATAATATACCCACTTGCACGAGATGTGGGTGCGGCAAAGTAGAATTCCTTGCCCAGCCGCCCCTTCCCTTCACCCCTCGCTGCCCCCCAATGACCACTCTCAAGCCGGTAAAAAAAGAAAACCTCTCCGTCAGGGTCTACAACGAGCTGCGCAATGCCCTGATCGACGGCCAGTACGAGCCGGGCGAACGGCTGATCATCGGCGAGCTCGCGGCAGAGCTCGGCGTGTCCATCACGCCCGTGCGCGAGGCGATCTTCCGCCTGATCAGCGAACAGGGCCTGGAAATGCAGGCGGCCACCGCCGTGTACGTGCCGTTCGTGAACTCCGCACGGCTGTGGGAGATCCAGCAGATCCGCGTGCAGCTCGAAGGCCTGGGCGCGGCCGAGGCCGCCAAGAAGATCACGCCGCACCAGCTCGACAACCTGGTGTCGCTGCAGCGCGACTTCCTGGCCCATACCGCCAGCGATCCCAAGCGCGCCAGCTACCTGAACCGCAAGTTCCACTTCTCGATCCTCGAGGCGGCCGGCATGCCGACGCTGCGCAACACGGTGGAGTCGTTCTGGGTCATCACCGGTCCGATCCTCAAGGTGTTCCACATCAAGACCGCCGGCCTGAATTACTCCGAAGACCGCCATCGCCACGAGGCGGTCCTCGAGGCCCTGCGCGCACGCGATCCCGAGGCGGCCGCACGGGCCATCCAGGACGACCTGCGCTGGGGCGGCAAGATCATGATCGATTGGCTGATCGAACGTGAGAAAGAGCAGGCGGAGGAAGCGGCCAAGACAGAAGCCGCTCCCCGCGCGACCCGCAAATGAGGAGACGACATGTTGAAGGTGTTTGGCGCGCCCAGCCGGTATTACCAGGGTCCGGGCGCCATCGATGAGCTGGGCCGCGCGGCGGCCCTGTTCGGCCGCAGCGCCGCGCTCGTGATCGATGGGTATGTGCACGGGGTGCTGGGCGAACGCCTGGTGCAGCTGTGCGCCGACCACGGCGTGAGCCTGCACCCGCTGGTGCTCGAGGGCGACCTGACCCCGGCGGTGGTGGCGCAGCTGCGCGGCCGCGCCGAGTCGCTGGGCGCCGACATGGTGATCGCGGTGGGCGGCGGCAAGTCGCTCGACGCGGGCAAGGCGGTGGCGCGGCACCTGCACCGCCATCTCGTCACCGTGCCCACGGTCGCGTCCAACGACGCGCCCACCAGCAAGAACTACGTGCTGTACGACGCGCATCACAACCTGCTCGCCGTGGAGCACATGCTCTTCAACCCGACGCTGGTGATCGTCGACACCGCGCTGGTGGCCACGGCGCCGCCGGTGTTTTTCCGCGCCGGCCTGGGCGATGCGATCTCGAAGAAGTTCGAGGCGGCGCAATGCGCGGCCAATGGCGGCCTCAACATGTATGACGCGGCGCCCACGGCCACCGCTCAGTTGATCGCCGACGGTTGCGCGGACGTGCTGCTGGCCGACGGCGAGGCCGCGCTGGCCGCGGCCGGCAGCGGCCAACCCACGCCGGCGTTCGAGCGCGCGGTCGAGGCGATGATCCTCATGAGCGGCCTCGGCTTCGAAAGCGGCGGGCTGTCGATCGCGCACGCGCTCACGCGCGGGCTGTCCAAGATCGGCGGGGTGGAGAAAGCCTTGCATGGCATGCAGGTGGCGCTGGGCCTGTTGGTGCAGCTCGACCTGGAGGCGCGCGACGAGGGCGTGCACGCGCAGCTGCAGGACTGGTATGGCCGCGTGGGCCTGCCGCGCACCCTGCGCGAGCTCGGCGCCACCCGGATCGACGATGCCGAGATCGCGCTGTGTGCCGAGCTCTCGCTCAAGGCGCGTCATGCCGACAACTTCCCACGCAAGCTGAGCGTGGCGGAGCTGGCCGGCGCCCTGCGCCGGCACGCCGGCGCCTGACGCGCGGCCGCCGCGTCAGAAGTTGACCTTGCCGCCGCCCTTCAGGCCCAGCTTCTCGCGGGCCTCGTCGGGCGTGGCGACCTCCAGGCTGAGCGCCTCGAGAATCGTGCGGATCTTCTCCACCTGCTGACGGTTCGATGCCGCCAGCTCGCCCGGACCGATCCAGAGCGAATCCTCCAGCCCCACCCGCACGTTCGATCCCATCGCCGCACCGATCGTGGCGAGCGGGATCTGGTTGCGCCCCGCGCCCAGGATCGACCATTCGTAGTCATGGCCGAACAGCCGGTCGGCGGTGCGGCGCATGTGCATCAGGTCTTCGGGATGCGGGCCGATGCCGCCCATCAGGCCGAACACCGACTGGATGAAGGGCTTGGACTGCACCAGGCCGCGGTCGACGAAGTGCTTGAGGTTGTAGAGATGGCTGATGTCGTAGCACTCGAACTCGAAGCGCGTGCCGTTGGCGTTGCCCAGCTTGAGAATGGTCTCGATGTCCTGGTAGGTGTTGCGGAACACCAGCGAGCGGCTGTTCTCCAGGTGCTCGCGCTCCCACGCATGCTCGAAGTCCTTGAAGCGGTCGAGCATCGGATAGAGACCGAAGTTCATCGAGCCCATGTTGAGCGAGGCCACTTCCGGCGCGAAGGTGGTGGCCGGGCGCATGCGCTCCTCCACCGTCATGTGCGGGCTGCCGCCGGTGGTGATGTTGATCACCGCGTCGGTCTCGGCCTTGATGCGCTTGAGAAACGGCTCGAACAGCGCCGGATCCTGCGAGGGCTTGCCGGTGACCGGGTCGCGCGCATGCAGGTGCAGCACGGCGGCGCCGGCGCGCGCCGCGCCGATGGCGGCCTCGGCGATCTCGTCGGCCGTCACCGGCAGGTGCGGCGACATGCTCGGGGTGTGGATGGCGCCGGTCACGGCGCAGGTAATGATGACCTTGTTCTTGGCCTTTGCCATTAGTCTCTCCGCTCTCGTTTGTGCCGCAACAACCGCATGAGCTGGTCGTCGCGCCAGAATCGCCGCGCCGGCAGGTCCGACGCGGACAGCTGTTCGCGCCGCTGCCGTTGCAGCGCGTCGACCAGCTCGCCTTCCCAGGCCACGCAGTCACGCTGCGTGGCGCCGATGGAGGCATACAGCCCGCCATAGCGGGCGCAGTAATCGGCGATGCCGCCGGGGGCATTCAGGTCGATGGTCTCGAACGGCCCCATGAACGACCAGCGCAGGCCCAGCCCGTCCTTGACCGTCACGTCGATGTCTTCCGCGCTGGCGATGCCGGCCTCGACCAGCCGGAACGCCTCCTGCAGCAACGCGCCCTGCAGACGGTTCAGCACGAAGCCCTCGATCTCCTGCCGCACCACCACCGGCTTCTGCCCGACCGCGCGCATGATCTCGCCCGCGCGTTCGACGGTGGCGGCGTCGGTCCAGGGCGCGCCGCTGAGCTCGACCACGGGCACCAGGTACGGCGGATTGACCGGATGCGCGACCAGGCAGCGGCCGCGCCCCGGCAGCGATTCGGTGAACGCGCTGGTGGGAATGCTGGAGGTGGAGCTGCCGATGATGGCGCCCGGCGGCGCGAGTCGGTCGAGCTCGCGAAACAGGGCCTGCTTGACAGCCAGGCGCTCCGGCGAGTTCTCCTGCACGTAGTCGACGCCGGCCAGCGCGTCGGCCAGCGTGTCCGCGACCTCGACGCGGCGCGCGACCGCGGCCGCGTCATCGAGCAGGGCGTGCCGTTCGAGTGCATCGAGCTGCTGGCGCACCAGGCGCGGCGCCTCGGCGCGCGCGTCCGCGTCGGGATCGTGCAGGCGCACCTGCCAACCGGCCCGCGCGAACACGATGGCCCAGCCCTGCCCGATCAGGCCGCATCCAATGATGGCGACGGTGGACATCGGTCCTCCGCTCAGTAGAGTTTCTGCGTGAAGCCGTCGACCACGATGGCCTGGCCGGACACGCTGCGGGCCGCGTCGCTGGCGTTGAACAGCGCCATGTTGGCGATGTCGCGCGCGGTCACCATGCGGCCCAGCGCGGCCTGGTTTTCATACAGCGCGGCGACCTCGTCGACCGGCTGGTTCAGCGTCGCGGCCTTGGCCGCGATCACCGCGCGGATGCGCGGCCCTTCGACGGCGCCCGGCAGGATCGCGTTGACGCGGATGCCGAACTGACCCAGCTCGATGGCGAGCGACTTGGTGAAGCCGATCACCGCCCACTTCGAGGCCGAATACACCGAGCGCCCGGCAAAGCCCAGGTGGCCCGCCGCCGACGACAGGTTGATCATCACGCCGGCGGACGACGCCTTGAGCAGCGGGATCGCCAGGCGCGCGCACAGGAACTGGCCGGTCACGTTCACCGCGAGGGTGCGGTCCCAGTCGGTCTTGCTCAGGGTCTCGACCGGGCCGGTGGGGCCGGCGATGCCGGCGTTGTTGATCAGCACGTCCAGGCCGCCGAGCGTGCGCTGCACCCGCTCGAACAGACGCGCCACGCTGGCCTCGTCCGACACGTCGGCCACCTCGGCGTGGATGGCCGGGATCTCGCGCCGGAGGTCGGCCAGCCGCGCCTCGTTCACGTCGCACACGAACACGTTCGCGCCGGCGGCGCTGAACACGCGCGCCATCTCCAGCCCGAGGCCATCGGCCCCGGCGGTGATCAATACCTTGCGGCCCGCGAACTTCACATCTTCGAACATCGTCTCGTCTCCTCTGTCGCATTCACGGTATGGCCAGCCTGTCCGTGGGGATCAGGTCATGAGCCAGCCACCCGCCACGTCCAGCACCTGCCCCGTCACGAAACGCGCCTCGTCGGACGCGAAGAACAGGCAGGCGTCGGCCACTTCTTCGGGCGTGCCCAGCCGCCGCAGCGCCGTCACGCGCGCGACCGCGTCGTTGATTTCCTGCGGCACCGACTTCAGCAGCGGCGTGCTGATGCGGCCCGGCGCCAGGCCGTTGACGGTGACGTCGAACTCGCCCAGCTCGGCCGCCCAGTGTCGCGTGAGCCCGAGCAGCGCCGACTTGGTGGCCGCGTAGTGCGCGGCCACGATGTCGCAATAGGCCTTGCCGGCCACCGAGGACATGTTGACGACGCGGCCGAAGCGCTGCGCCACCATGTGCGGCGAGCACAGCCGCGCCATGTAGAAGGCGCTGTTCAGGTTCACCGCCACCACCTGGTCCCACTCCGCGGGCGGCATTTCCCATACGCGCAGCGCGCGGCCCTGCGTCTTGGGCGAGATGCCGACGTTGTTGACCAGGATGTCGATGCCGCCCAGCGCGGCCGTGAGCTCGCCATGTGCCTGCTCGCAGGCGACGTAGGTCGACACGTCGGCCTGGGCGAAGTGCGCCTCGGCACCCTCGGCGCGCAGCGCGTCGCGCAGGGCCAGGCCACGCGCGGCGTCGAAGTCCACCAGCGCGAGCCGGGCGCCTTCGCGCGCGAAGCCGCGGGCGATGGCCTCGCCGATGCCGCCGGCCGCGCCGGTCAGCAGCACGGTCTTGCCGGCCAGGCCGCTCATGGCGCCACCTTGAGCACGATCTTGCCGATGTGCGCGCTGCTTTCCATCAGCGCGTGCGCCTTGGCCGCCTCGGCCAGCGGGAACTCGGCGTGGACCACGGGCAGGCAGCGGCCCCGTTCGAGCAGCGGCCACACCTGCTGCACCAGCGCCGCCCCGATCTTGCCCTTGTCCTCGTCGGAACGCGGGCGCAGCGTGGAGCCGGTGAACGTCAGCCGCTTCGTCATGATCGGCATGGCGTCGATCGAGGCCTTGCTGCCTTCCAGGAAGGCGATCTGCACCAGCCGGCCATCGAGCGCCAGGCTGTGCACGTTGCGGTTGATGTATGCGCCGCCGACCATGTCGAGGATCACGTCCACGCCCTTGCCGTCGGTGAGCGTGCGCACCGCCTCGGCGAAATCGGTGTCCTTGTACAGAATGGTTTCGCTGGCGCCGGCCGCGCGGCAAGCCTCGGCCTTGGCGGCGTTGCCCACCGTGGTCCAGACGCGCGCGCCGAAGGCCGCGGCGAGCTGGATCGCGGTCAGGCCGATGCCGCTCGATCCGCCGTGCACCAGCAGCGTCTCGCCCGGCTTGAGGGCGCCGCGCTCGAACACGTTGGTCCAGACGGTGAAGTAGTTTTCCGGCACGCAGGCGGCCGCGCGCAGGTCGAGCCCGCGCGGCACCGGCAGGCAGTGGCGCTCGTCGGCCAGACAGTACTCGGCATAGCCGCCGCCCGGCGTGAGCGCGCAGACCTGTTCGCCCACCTTGCGGTCGCGCACCTCGGGGCCGACGGCGCTGATCGTGCCCGACACTTCCAGGCCCAGGTACGGCGAGGCGCCCGGCGGCGGCGGATAGGCGCCCGCGCGCTGCAGCACCTCGGGGCGATTGATCCCGGCATAGGCCACCTGGATCTCGACCTGGCGGCCCGTGGGCGCCACGCGCGCGCGCTGCGCGAGCTGCAGGCACTCGGGCCCGCCGCCCTTGCCGTGGTCGATGAAACTGAACGTCTGCGACATGTCGCCTCAACCTCCTGGACGGCCCGGCCTCAATGGCCGAGATACGCCCGCTTCACATGGGGATCGTTGAGCAGCTCCTGGCCGGTGCCGCTCAACACGATGGAACCGTTCTCCAGCACATAGCCGCGATCGGCCAGGCGCAGGGTGCGGAATACGTTCTGCTCGACCAGCAGCACCGTGACGCCGTGTTCGGTCACGCGCCGGATCACGTCGAACATCTGCTGCACCAGCAGCGGCGACAGGCCCAGCGAGGGCTCGTCGAACACCAGCAGGCGGGGCTCGGCCATCATGCCGCGCGCGATCGCCACCATCTGCTGCTCGCCGCCCGACAGCGAGCCGGCGTGCTGGTTGAGACGTTCGCGCACGCGCGGGAAGATCGCCAGCACCTCTTCCAGGCGCCGGGCGGCGTCGGCGCGCGCGGCGCGCTTGTACGAGCCCATCACGAGGTTGTCGCGCACGGTGAACGACGGAAACAGCTGGCGCCCCTCCGGCACCATCGTGATGCCGGCGTCCACGATCTGCGCGGGCGTGCGGTTGGTGAGGTCGTGACCGTCGAACTCGACCTTGCCCTGCGTGGCCGGAATCACGCCGCACAGGGCCTTGAGGGTCGTGGTCTTGCCGGCGCCGTTGGCGCCGATCAGGGTCACGATCTCGCCCGGCCTCACCTCGAAGCTCAGGTCGTTCAGGACCTGCGTCTTGCCATAGCCGGAACTCAGTGCAGATACCTTAAGCATCCTGGTACTCCTTGCCGAGATAGGCCTCGATCACCGCGGGGTTTTCCACCACCTCCTTGGGATGACCGCTGACCAGCACGGCGCCTTCGTTGATGACGATGATGCGATCCGACAGCGCCATGGTGGCCTGCATCATGTGTTCGATCAGCAGGATCGACACGCCGGAATCGCGGATGCGGCGGATCATCTGGATGGCACGTTCGATGTCGGCCGGGTTCAGGCCCGCCATCACCTCGTCGAGCAGCAGGATCTTCGGCTGGGTGGCCAGCGCGCGCGCCACTTCCAGGCGCTTCATGCCGCCCACGGTGAGATTGCGCGCCTCGGTGTCGAGCGACTTCACCAGGTCGGTCTGCTCGGCCACGCGCCGCGCGATCTGCTCGGCCTCGTCGCGGTTGCGGGTCTTGATGAAGGCGCCCAGCATGATGTTCTCGAGCACGGTCAGGCCGGTGAAGGGCCGCGCGATCTGGAAGGTGCGGCCCATGCCCTTGTGGGCCAGCTCGTCGGGCGTCTTGCAGCTGACCCAGGCGCCGTCGCGGTCCAGCAGCGTCACCGTGCCCTTGTCGGGCGCGAGAAAGCCGGAGATCAGGTTGAACACCGTGGTCTTGCCCGCGCCGTTCGGGCCGATCATGCCCAGGATCTCGTTCTGGTAGAGCGTGAGCGAGACGTCGTTGGTGGCGCGCAGGCCGCCGAAGTTCTTGAACAGATTCTTGGCGTGCAGCACCGGCGTGTCGCGGTTCAGGCTCTGGGTGCCCGTGGCCGCGGGCGGCAGCGCCGCGATCTGCTTGCGCGTGCCCAGATACGGCAGGCGCGCCAGCCAGCGCTCGATGGCGGGCCCGAAGGCGCCGGCCAGGCCGCGCGGAATGGTCAGCACCACCAGCACCAGGATCGCCCCGTAGACCACGCCGTGCATGCCGTTGCCCACGCTGGAGAGCCAGCCGCGCGCGAACTCGGCAATCGGCAACACCAGGAAGGTGCCGGCGATCGGGCCCGCCACGGTGCCCAGGCCGCCGATCAGCGCGAACATGGCGATCTGGATCGACAGCTCGAGCGAGAAGGCCGAGGCCGGATCGACGAAGGTGAGGTAGGTGATGTGGAAGGTGCCGATCAGGCTGGTCAGCATGGCCGAGGCCACCGCCGCCATGATCTTCATCTTGACCGTATGCACGCCCACCGCGCGCGCCGCTTCCTCGCGCTCGCGGATCGCGATCAGATAGTGGCCCGCGCGCGACTTGCGGATCAGCCACGACACCCACAGCACCAGCAGGAACAGCGCGAAGGCGATGATGAGGTAGTTGACCTTGTCGCGGAACACGATCCAGGTCCAGCCGATGTTCAGCGGCAGCGAGATGCCGCTGGAGCCGCCGGTCCAGCTTTCCTCGTGGATCACCAGCAGGCGCACCACTTCCAGGATCGCGATGGTGGAGAGCGCGAAGAACGGGCCCTTCAGGCGCAGCGTGGGGTAGCTGATCACCACCGCCACCAGGCCGGAGATGACGGCGCCCAGCAGCATGCCGATCCAGGGCGAGATGCCGAAGTTCTGCGTGAGCAGCGTGGCCGTGTAGCCGCCGATGCCGTAGAACACGGCGTGGCCGAGCGAGAGCTGGCCGGCGTAGCCGCCGACGATGTTCCAGGCCGTGGACAGCGCGGCGAACACGAACAGCAGGACGAACAGGTTGAGCCAGAAGGCCGTGCCCACCACGACGGGCACGATGAACATGACGGTCAGCAGGATGAGGCTGACGTAGGTTTTGGGGCTGCGGATATCGGGTAGCACGTCGGTCTCCTTGTTATTCCGTGACGTTGCCGAACAGGCCGGTCGGCCGCAGGACGAGAATCAACAGGAAGATGCCGAAGTACACGACCTCCTTGAGATCCGGAGCGATGTAGTAGCCCGCGAGCGTGTCCACCACGCCGATGATGAGCGAGCCGGCGACGGCGCCATACAGGCTGCCCAGGCCGCCCAGCACCACGATCACGAACGCGGTCAGCACGAAATAGGTGCCCACGGTGGGGAACACGGGATACTGCGGCGCCAGCAGGCCCGCCGCCACGCCGACGAAGGCGGTGCCCAGGCCGAAGGCGATCACGTACACGGCGTTCACGTTCACGCCCATCAGCAGCGCCGCGTAGCGGTGCTGTGCCACGGCACGCAGCGCGCGGCCGAGATAGGTGTGGTGCATGAAGAGGTGCAGCAGCACGGTGAGCGCGATCGCCACCAGGAACGTGATGACCTGGCCGCTCACCAGCGTGAAGCCGCCGGCCGAGATCACGCCGGTGCCGAGTTCGGCCGGCGCGCGCACGACGTTGGCGCCGAACACCACCAGCGCCAGGTTGAACAGGATGGTCGACAGCCCGACCGTGGCGAAGATCTGGATGTGCTCGTCGGAATTGAGCAGGGGCTGGATGATCAGCCGCTGCGTGAGTGCGCCCAGCGCGAAGAGAATCACGACCACCGGGATCAGCCCGGCGTAGGGATGCACGCCCAGGTGGGTGGCGATCAGGTAGACCAGGTACATGCCCACCATCAGGAACTCGCCGTGCGCGAAGTTGACCACGCGCACCACGCCGAAGATCAGCGTGAGGCCGAGACTGATGATGATGTAGGCCCCGCCCAGCAACAGCCCGTTGATGAGCAATTGAATGAATATATCCATTGTGCTGCCTCGCAAGCATGGAATGGCCGGGCGCCGCCCGCGGCAGCCCCCGGCATTCCTGTTTGTCGTTTTTTATTTGTTGAAGATCGGCTTGCCCAGGGCCAGATCCTTGGGCCCGATGGTGACCAGCTTGCCGTCCTGCCACTGCATGACGTAGAAGGTCGAGGCGTTGTTCTGGCCGTCTTCGCCGAAGTCGAAGCCCCAGCCGTTGGCGCTCTGGCCGGCCGGCTTCTTGTAGGCCAGCACGGCGGCGCGGATCTTGTCGGCGTCGGTCGACTTGGCATTGCCGATGGCCTCGAAGAAGGCCTTGGCGCCCACGTAGTTGGTCAGGCTGTGGCCCGACTGCGGATCGCTCTTGTAGGTGGTCTTGTAGGCCTCGAGGAATTTGTCGAGGCCGGGCGCGCCGGCCGGATTGATCGAGGCCTGCGGGAAGTCGAGGTCGAACACGCCGTTCATGCCCGGGCCCACCGCCTTGGCGGTGTCGGCGAGCGAGTAGCCGCCGCCCGCGCCGATCACGACCTTGGGCGTGAAGCCGGCCGACTTGGCCTGGTTGAAGTAGAGGATGGCGTCGTTCTGGTAGGCCGTCTGCAGCACCACGTTCACGCCGGCGCCCTTCAGGCGCAGGATCAGCGACGACAGATCGACCGTCTTGGCCGAATACGGCAGCACCTCGACCACGTTGTAGCCCAGCTCGGCGGCGCGCTTCTTTTCGGTGGCGGCCACGTCGGTGCCGTAGGGGCCGTCTTCGTGGATGATGCCGATCTTGATACTCTTGGGATCCAGGCCCATGCCCGGCGCGATGGTCTCGTGCAGCGCGTTCACCACCGACACGCCGTAGAGGGCGGTGTTGGGGTTGCTGCGGAACAGGTACTTGTAGCCGCGCGTGGTGATCTTGTGGGCGGTGGCGCCCAGCTCGAAGTAGGGAATGCCGGCCAGCTCGGTGACCGGCGAGGCGGCATACGACACGCCCGAGGCATAGCTGCCGAACACGGCGACGACGCCCGACGAGGTCAGGCGCTTGGTTTCCGACACGGCCTGCGTGGGATCGACCGCGTCGGCCTTGATGATCTGGATCTTCTCGCCGTTCACGCCGCCCGCGGCGTTGATCTCATTCACGGCCAGCTCCAGGCCGCGATAGCTTTCCTGGCCCAGCAGGGCCAGGCCGCCGCTGAACGGGAACAGGGCTCCCACCTTGATGTCGGCCAGCGCAACGCCGCTGACCATGATGCTGCACGCGCCGATTGCCAGCGCCAGTTTCTTCACTTTGAACATGTCTCGCTCCTGTTTTTGTGTGGAAAACTGCCTCACCCTTCACCGCGGGCCATTCAAATATATGATATATGATGTATCGAATTGGACCAGAGCCGCCCCAGTCTAATGGACGTGCCCCGATCCCGAATTGGGAATTTCCCTAAACGGCGTTGGATCCTAGACATGCAGCGCCACCCCCTGCGCGGCCAGCACCGCCTCGTGCAGGGCCTCGCCCAGCGTGGGGTGGGCGGCGACGCTCGCCATGAGGTCGGCCTCGGTGGCTTCCAGCCCCATCGCCACAGCGTGCGCGCCGATCAGTTCGGAGGCCTCTGCATGCACGACGTGGCTGCCCAGCAGTTCGCCGGATGCCGCGTCGAAAATCGTCTTGGCCAGTCCGCTGCCCTCGCCCGCCGCCAGCGCACGGCCGTTGGCCGCGAACGGGAAGCGGCCGATGCGCAGCGCGCGGCCGTGTTCGCGGGCCCAGGCCTCGGCGCGCGCCTCGGTCAGGCCGATGCTGGCCACCTGCGGAAAGGTGTAGGTGCAGGCCGGGATGCGGCGCGGGTCCAGCCCGTGCACCGGCAGGCCGGCGATCGCCTCCATGCACAGCACCGCCTCGTGGCTCGCCTTGTGCGCCAGCCAGGGCGGGCCCGCGACGTCGCCGATGGCATGGACGCCCGGCTGCGCCGTGCGCCCGAGCGCGTCGGTCACGATATGGCCGTGGCGCACCGCCACGGCGGTGTGTTCCAGGCCCAGGCCCTCGACGTTGCCGACGATGCCGGCCGCGCTGATGACCCGCTCCACCGATAGCGGCGCCGGCGCGCCCGCGCCGGCCAGCGTGACCGTGACGTCGTCCGGGCCGACCCGGGCCGCGGCCACGCGGCAGCCCGTGTGGATGCGGATGCCCTGCGCCTCGAAGGCCTTGCGCGCCACGGCGGCGATCTCGGCGTCTTCCTGCGGCAGGATCTGCGCGGCGGCCTCGACCACGGTGACGGCGCTGCCGAGCGCGCGGTAGAAGCACGCGAACTCCATGCCGATCGCGCCGGCGCCCACCACCACCAGGCTGGCCGGCACGGCGCGCGGCACCAGGGCCTCGCGATAGGTCCAGATCCGTTCGCCCGGCGGCAGCTCCGGCAGCACGCGGGCTCGCGCACCGGTGGCCAGCACCACGTGGCGCGCCCGCAGGGCGGTGCCGTCGGCCAGCTGCAGCGCGGCGCCGGCGCCGAAGCGCGCCTCGCCCTCGATCACGGCCACACCATGCTTCTTCAACAGATGCGCCACGCCCCGGCCGAGCTGTCCGGCGATGCCGCGCGAGCGCTGCACCATCACCGCGAGATTGGCCTCGACCGCGCCCGCGATGCTGACGCCGGCGGCGGCCGCGTCGCGGCAGGTGCGCAGCACGGCCGCGCTGTGCAGCAGCGCCTTGGTCGGAATGCAGCCCCAGTTCAGGCAGATGCCGCCGAGCGCCTCGCGCTCGACCAGCGCGGTGCGCAGGCCCAGCTGCGCCGCGCGGATCGCGCCCACGTAGCCGCCCGGCCCGCCGCCCACCACCACCACATCGTAATCGTGTGTGCTCATGGCGGCCTCAGAGCAGGATGCGCAGCGGCGCTTCGACCAGCTGGCGGAAGGCCGCCAGCCAGCGCGCCGCCACCGCGCCATCGACCGCGCGATGGTCGGCCGACAGGGTGACCGTCATCATGCGCGCCGCCGTCACGGCGCCGTCGTCGTCGACCACGGCGCGGCGCTCGGCCGCGCCCACGGCGAGGATGGCGGCCTGGGGCGGATTGATGATGGCGGCGAACTCGCGCACGCCGTACATGCCCAGGTTGCTGATCGTCATCGACCCGCCGCTGTATTCCTCGGGCCGCAGGCGCTGTTCGCGCGCGCGCCCGGCCAGCTCGGCGATCTCGCCGGCCAGCTCGACCAGCGACTTGCGCTCCGCGTTGCGCAGCACCGGCGTGGTCAGTCCGCCTTCGGTGGCGACCGCCACGCAGATGTCGGCGCTGGCGTGGCGCAACAGCGCGTCGGGCTCCCACGAGACATTCACCTCGGGCACCTCGACCAGGGCCAGCGCGGCGGCCTTGACGATGAAGTCGTTCACCGACACCTTGCGCGGCCCCTGGCGGCAGACCTGTTCGCGCAGGTCCAGCAGCGCATCCATGCGGCAGTCCACCGTGAGGTAGAAGTGCGGCACCGCCTGCTTGCTCTCGGTGAGGCGGCGCGCGATGGTGCGGCGCATGTTGCTGTGGGGAAGGCGCGTGGCGGCTGGGTTGGCTGCATTCCGAGACGCCGCCGGCGCGGCCGCGCCGCGCGCTGCCGCATGCTCGACGTCGCGCTTGACCACGCGCCCGCGCGGGCCGCTGCCGGAAACCCCGGCCAGGTCCACGCCGAGCTCGCGCGCGATCCGGCGCGCCAGCGGGCTGGCGAGCTGGCGGCCGGGTTCGGCAGACCCGGCGGACTCGGCGGGTTCGGCGGAACTGGCGGGTGCGGCGCTGGCCGGAGTCGTTGCGGGCGCAACCACGCCCGGGGCCGCTGCCGTGGCGGCGGGCGCCGGCGTCTGGGCCGCCGTTGGCGCCTGCGGGGCCACGGCCGTGCCGGCCTCGGCCAGCGCGCGCGCCACGTCGGCGTCGCTCTCGCCCGCGAAGCGGATCACGCCGAGCACGGTGTTGACCGCCAGTTGCGCCGGCCCGGCCGGCACCACGATGCGGGCCAGCACGCCGCCCTGCTCCGCGTTGATTTCGACGATGGCCTTGTCGGTCTCGATCTCGGCCAGGCCGTCGCCGGCCCGCACGGTATCGCCTTCCTGCTTGAGCCACTGCGCCAGCGCGCCGCCCGCGCTGTCGGCCGCCACGGCGGGCAGCTTGATCAGTTCAGCCATGGCGCATGCCTCCTGCGCGCAGAGCGCCAATCGGGTTCGACGCGATGCTCATGCCTGCTCTCCCAGATCGGCCAGCACGTCGCGCAGTCCGGCCGCGACCTCTTCCTCGCCCGCGAACGCCGCGCGCTCCAGCACCTTGGAAATGCTGGGCGAGGCCTCGCCGCCGGTCACGCGCTTGACCGGCTGGTCGAGCCAGTCGAACAGGCGGCGCTGGATCTCGTCGGCCAGCATCGCGCCATACGAGGTGCCGCGCGCGCCCTGCTCCACGATCAGCACGTTGTTGGTCTTGCGCACGCTCGCGCCGATGGTTTCCCAGTCGAGGCTGGCGCGGTCCAGCGTGCGCAGGTCGATCACCTCGGCGTCGATGCCCGACGCCTCGACCGCCGCCAGCGTCTTGGCCACCATCGCGAGATAGGTCAGCACGGTGACGCGCTGGCCGCTGCGGCGCACCGCGGCGCGGCCGAACGGGATGTGGAAATCCAGGTCGCCCTCGGGAATCGGGCCGCTCGCGGCGTACAGATCCACGTGCTCGATCACCAGCACCGGATCGCGCGAGCGCAGCGCGGTGTTCATCAGGCCGATGTAGTCGTGCGGCGTGGACGGCGCCACGATGCGCCAGCCGGGCGCGGTGGCGACGATGCCGGCCGGGTCCATCGAATGCTGCGAGCCGTAGCCGGTGCCCATCGCCACCTTGGTGCGCAGCACCAGCGGCACGTCGATGTCGCCGCCGAACATGTGGCGCGCCTTGCCGATCTGATTGAAGATCTGGTCGGCCGCGACCCACATGAAGTCGGGGTACATGAATTCGACCACGGGCCGGTAGCGCCCATCCATCGCCAGCCCGCCGCCGAGACCGGCGAAGGCGTTTTCCGAGATCGGCGTGCCCAGCACGCGATCGGGGTAGCGGTCCTTCAGGCCGCGCGTCGCGCCGTTGGTGCCGCCCTTGAGCCGGTGCACGTCTTCGCCCAGCACCACCACGCCGGGATCGGTCTCCATGCGGCGATCCAGCACGTCGGCGACCGCGTCCACCAGCTTGCGTTCGACGGTGGCGCCCGGGTGCGCCGCGGCCTCCAGCACGCGCATGCCGTCGAACTCCGACGCGTCGCTGCGCAGGCCCACGTCGCGAAAGTCGGGGCTGGGCCACAGCTCGGCGCGCACGCGGCGCTTGCCGTCGGGCAGCGCCTCGGTGAGGCGTTGCGCGATCTCGTCCATCACCTGCTTGCACTGCGCCCGCAGCGCGGCGATGCCGGCCTCGTCGATCAGGCCACGCGCCACCATGCGGCGCGCCAGATGATCGAGCGGATCGCGGGCGCGCCACGACGCTTCCTCTTCCTTGCTGCGATAGCCGAACGCGCTGCCCGGGAAGGGGCCGTTCTGGTGGAAGAAGCGATAGACGTCCGCCTCGATCAGGGTCGGGCCGTGGCCGGCGCGCATGTGCGCCACCGCCTCGCGCATGGCGAGATGGGTGGCGAGCGGGTCCATGCCGTCGACGTGCCAGGAAGGGATGTTGAACGCCAGGCCACGCGCCGACAGGCGCGGCTCGGCCGTGGCCTCGTCCACCGTGGTCGAGACCGCGTAGCGGTTGTTCTCGACGAAGAAGCACAGCGGCAGCTTCCACGCGGCCGCCAGGTTCATCGACTCCAGCACGGAGCCGATGTTGATGGCGCCGTCGCCGAAGTACGTGACGGCGACGCGGTCGGTGCCGGCATGACGATGGGCCCAGGCCGCGCCCGCGGCCAGCGGCACGCCGCCGCCCACGATGGCGTTGGTGCCGAGCGCGCCGGCCTCGAGCCAGCGCAGGTGCATCGAACCGCCGCGGCCGCGGCAATAGCCCTGCGCCAGGCCCATGATCTCGGCCAGCGTGCGTTGCAGCACCGTGTCGATCGCGGGCGTGAGCGGCGCCGCGGGGCTCAGGTCGGGCGCGGCGTGTTGCAGCGCCTTGGCCAGAAACTGGTGATGGCCGCGATGCGAGCCGTTGATCTGGTCGCCCGCCCCCAGCGCCAGCACGGAGGCGACGGCGCCGCCTTCCTGGCCGATCGAGGAGTGCGCGGGGCCGTGCACCAGCCCGGCGGCGGCCAGGTCGAGCACGGTCTCTTCAAAGGCGCGGATCCAGTGCAGCTGCGTCAACATCGCGGCCAGCAGCGCGGGATCGGCGGCCTGCCAATCGGAATCTTCGGCGATCAGGGTGCGCCACGGCGCCGCCGGCGCCAGCGCTTCATAACGGGACATACGTGCAAGGCTCCGTGAGGTCTCAGAGATAGGCGTTGCGGCTCCAGCCGCCGTCGGCCACCAGGGTGTGGCCGTTGAGGTATGCGGCCTGGCGCGAGGCCAGGAACACCGCCAGCGCGGCCATTTCCTCGGCGCTGCCGAGACGGCGCAGCGGCGTGCGGCCCTTCAGGCGTTCCAGGTCGACGCGGCCGCGCGCGGACAGGTCGCGCAGCAGGTCGGTGTCGATGTAGCCGGGCGCGAGCGCGTTGACGCGGATGCCCAGCGGCCCCCATTCGAGCGCGAGCGATTCCGTCAGCATCACGACCGCGCCCTTGGTGGCGCAGTAGGCCGCGCGATCGGGCGCGGCCACCACGCCATACATCGATGCCATGTTCACGATCACGCCCGCGCCCTGCGCGTGCATGCGGCGGCCGGCGGCCTGGGCGCAATAGAACGCGCCGTTCAGATTGATGTCCACGGCGCGGCGCCACTCCTCGGGCGTCACGTCGAGCGAGGGTTTGTTGGCCGACACGCCCGCGTTGTTGAGCAGCACGTCGACCGCGCCGTAGGCTGCGTCGACCCGGGCGAACGCGGCGGCGACGGCCTCGGGGTCGGTCACGGACGCGGTGAGCGCGAGCGCCTCGGCGCCCTGCCCGCGCAGCTCGGCGCAGGCCGCTTCGAGCGCGGCCGCGTCGAGATCCAGCAGGGCCAGCCGGGCGCCCACGGTGGCGTAGGCCCGCGCGCAGGCGCGGCCGATGCCGCGCGCGGCGCCGGTGATGACGACGACCCGGCCCTCGAGGCCGGGATCGGTCCCATACGGTGCATGCATCTTGTCTCCAACCTCAACCCCGGCGCCGGGAGGGTGACCCTCTCTGCGGGCTGCCGGCATGGCTTTTCGCCACTTGTCTGATGAGTTATATTTGTTGTCAGACAAATTATCAGAGCGGCGCCGCAAGCCTGTCAACGACAAATTTCGCGGCCTCGCCATCGGCCACCGGCCATCCACGGAGACAAACGTGATTTCGTTCGCAAGCAAGACCGTGCTCATCAGCGGCGGCGCCACCGGCATCGGACTGGCCACCGCGCATCTCATGGCCGCCCACGGCGCGGCCGTGGCCCTGTTCGACCTCGACGCGGCGCGCCTGGCGGGCGCGGCCGACGCGCTGGCCGCGCACGGCAATCCGGTGCTCACCGTGGTGGGCGACGTGTCGTCGTCGGCCGATTGCGACCGCGCGGTGCGCGAATGCGGCGCGCGCTTCGGCGGCATCGATCACCTGGTGCACTGCGCCGGCGTCTATCCGGAGGCGCTGGTGCGCGACATGAGCGATGCCGACTGGCAGCGTCTGATGGGCATCAACCTGAACGGCACCTTCTATCTGTGCCGCGCCGCGCAGGGCGCGCTGCGCGACCAGGGCGCGGTGGTGCTGCTCGCCTCGCTGGCCGCGCATCGCGGCAGCCACGCCCACGCGGCCTATGCCGCCACCAAGGGCGCGGTGCTGTCGTTCGCGCGCAGCCTGGCCCTGGAACTGGCGCCGCGCGTGCGGGTCAACACGGTCTCGCCCGGTATAATCGCCACTGCCATGACACGCGATCTGCTGGGCCAGAAGGGCTCGCAGCTGCTGGCCAGCACACCGCTCGGCCGCCATGGCAGCGCCGAAGACATCGCCGGCGCCATCGCCTTCCTGTGCTCGCCCCTGGCCGCCTTCGTCACCGGCGAAACGCTGCAGGTCAATGGCGGCATCTATCTCTCCTGACCGGGCTCACACGCTTCATGACCGCTGCTTCGCACCCGTCTGATCCGACGTCCGCGCGTCCGTCGCTGCCCGCCGACCTGGCGGCGCTGCTGGCCGACCAGATCCACCAGGGCGTGCTCGCGCCGGGCGACCGCCTGCCCACGGAGCGCGAGCTGGTCGAGACCCACGGCGTGAGCCGCGCGGTGGTGCGCGAGGCCATTGCGCGCCTGAAATCCGAGGGCCTGGTGACCTCGCAGCAGGGTCGGGGCGTGTTCGTCGACGCGGCCGCGCGCAAGAACGCCTTCCGCATTGCCGCCGTGTCGCCCAGCGACAACCAGGAGCTCGAGCACATCCTCGAGCTGATGCTGGCCATCGAGACCACGGCGGCGCGCTACGCGGCGCAGCGCCGCAGCGACGACGACCTGAAGCGCATCCGCCAGGGCCTGGTCGGCATGGAATACGCGGTGCTCAACGACAAGCTGGGCGACGACGAGGACTACGCCTTCCACCAGGCCATCGTGCAGGCCACCCACAATCCGCACCTGGTCGCGCTCAACGAATACCTGGAAGGCAGCGTGCGCCACGTGATCCGCAGCGCGCGCCGCAACACCGCCCACATGTATGCCCAGCGCATGGCCGACGTGCAGCGCGAACACCAGGCCATCTACAGCGCCATTGCCGACGCCGACCCGCAGGCGGCGGGCGCCGCGGCCGAGCGCCACCTGCGCAACGCCGCCGAACGGCTGCGCCTGTATCGCGACGACGCGGCCGATTGAGGCGCAGGACATAAAAAAATCGGGCGATGCCCGATTTTTTTATGTCCTGCGCGCGGCTCAGCGGTTGGGCTGCCCGCCGCGCCGCTGCCACAGCCGCACCACGGCGGCCACGATCAGCGGCACGATGGCCGCGGCCAGGCCCAGCAGCACGATGGTGTTGAGGTGGTCTTTCACGATGGGGATGTTGCCGAAGAAATAGCCGGCCGTGATGAGGCCCACCACCCACAGCAGCGCGCCGCTGATGTTGAAGAACTGGAAGCGGCCCATGGGCATCTCGGCCACGCCGGCCACGAACGGCGCGAAGGTGCGCACCACCGGAATGAAGCGCGACATCACGATGGTCTTGCCGCCGTGCTTCTCGTAGAACATGTGGGTGCGCATCAGCGCGCCGCGGTCCAGGAAACGGATGTTCATTGTGAACACGCGCGGCCCGAGGGCGCGGCCCACCGCGTAGTTCACGCTGTTGCCGGCGACGGCCGCGATCACCAGCAGCACCGCCATCCAGACCGGGTCGATCCCGCCCGTGGCGCCGAACGCGCCCGCGATGAACAGCAGCGAGTCGCCCGGCAGGAACGGCAGCACCACCAGGCCGGTTTCGGCGAACACGATCATGAACAGCACCAGGTACACCCACGCGCCATATTGCTCGATCCAGATGCCGAGGCTCTGGTCGATGTGGAGCACCATGTTCAGAAATTCCATATGCCATCTCGTTGGGCGATGCGCCGCCCGTTTGGGGGTCTCACTATAGCCCAGGCCCGGCCCCCTCCCGGCAGCGCTAAAATCGTTCAATCTGCCGATTCTGCCGCCGCGTTCCGCGCGGCCTGTCCCACACCGCCCATGTCCGAACGCCGTTCCATCGCCCAGCTCCCCGACCTGCTGATCAGCCAGATTGCCGCAGGCGAGGTGATCGAGCGCCCGGCCTCCGTGCTCAAGGAGGTGCTCGAGAACGCCATCGACGCCGGCGCCCGCGCCATCGAGGTGCGGCTGGAGGGCGGCGGCATCCGCCGCATCGCGGTCACCGACGACGGCAGCGGCATCCCGCCCGAGGAGCTGCCGCTGGCCGTGGCGCGCCACGCCACCAGCAAGATCCGCTCGCTCAACGAGCTCGAATCCGTGGCCTCGATGGGCTTTCGCGGCGAGGCGCTGGCCTCGATCGCCTCGGTGGCGCGGCTGGCCATCATTTCGCGCACCCGCAGCGGCGAGCACGCCTGGCAGATCGACGGCTCGAGCGGCGAGGTCTCGCCCGCCTCCGGCCCGGTCGGCACCACGGTGGACGTGCGGCAGCTGTTCGATTCGGTGCCGGCCCGGCGCAAGTTCTTGCGCGCGGAGGCCACCGAGTTCGGCCATTGCGTCGACGCGCTCGAGCGCATCGCGCTGGCCCATCCGGAGATCGCGTTCCGCCTGTTCCACCACGACCGCGCGCAGAAGCAGTGGCTGCCGGCCGATCACGGCCAGCGCATCCGCGACGTGCTGGGCGGCGAGTTCGCCAGCCAGGCGCTGCCGGTCGACACGCGCTTCGGCGCCATCGGCCTGATCGGCATGGTGACGCGCCCCACCGCGGCACGCGCCCGCGCCGACCGCCAGTACCTCTACGTCAACGGCCGCTATGTGCGCGACCGCACGGTCAGCCACGCGCTGCGCTCGGCCTACGCCGACGTGCTGCACGGCGACCGCCAGCCGGCCTATGTGCTGTATCTCGACATCGACCCGGCCGCGGTCGACGTGAACGTGCATCCGGCCAAGAGCGAGGTGCGCTTTCGCGACAGCGGCGCGGTGCACCGCTTCGTCAACCAGGTGGTGAGCCAGGCCCTGGCCCAGACCGGCGGCGCCAGCGCCGTGGCCACCCCGGAGAACGAGGCCGAGTCCGCCGCCGCGCCCGCCGCGGCCACGGCCCCCTTTGCCGCGGCGCCCCGAGGCGAGGCGGGCCCGCGCCCCGCCTACGATCTCTCCCCCGCCCCGGCGCCGCGCCCCGCGCACAGCCAGGTGCCGTTCCGGCTGGCCGAGCCCGAGGGCGTGCCGGTGCGCGACTGGCAGAGCCTGTACCGGCCGCTGGCCGAGGAATCGGCCGGCGCCCCGCCCGTGGCTGCCTGGCAGGCGCCCGCCAGCGCCGCGGCGCCGCGGCCCGCCGCCCCGCCGGGCGCGCCGGCCGCCGCCCTGCCGGCCGACGAGGAACACCCGCTCGGCATGGCGCTGGCGCAGGTGCACGGCATCTATGTGCTGGCGCAAAACGCGCGCGGCCTGGTGCTGGTCGACATGCACGCCGCGCACGAACGCGTGGTCTACGAACAGCTCAAGCGCGCGCTCGACGCGCGCGCGCTGCCGCGCCAGGACCTGCTGGTGCCGGTGGTCTTCCATGCGCAGGAAAAAGACGTGGCGCTGGTCGAGGAGCATGCCGAGCAGCTCGCCGAACTGGGCTTCGAGATGCGTCCGTCGGGACCGACCTCGATCGCGGTGCGCAGCGTGCCGGCCCTGCTGGCGCGTGGCGACATCGAGAGCCTGGCGCAGGCGGTGCTGCGCGACCTGGCCGCCGTCGGCGAATCGCGCCTGCTCACCGAGCAGCGCAACGAGCTGCTCTCCACCATGGCCTGCCACGGCTCGGTGCGCGCCAACCGCAAGCTCACGATCGAGGAAATGAACGCGCTGCTGCGCCAGATGGAAGCCACCGAGCGCGCCGACCAGTGCAATCACGGCCGGCCCACCTGGGTGCAATGGTCGATCTCCGACCTCGACAAGCTGTTCCTGCGCGGCCAGTAGAGCCGGCCGCCATGGATCCCACGCCCATCCTGTGCCTGGCCGGCCCCACCGCGGCCGGCAAGAGCGCCTCCACGCTGGCGCTCGCCGAGCGCTGGCCGCTCGAGATCATCAACGTCGACTCGGCCACCATCTATCGCGGCATGGACATCGGCACGGCCAAGCCGTCGCCGGCCGAACAGGCGCGGGTGCCGCAGCACCTGCTCGACATCCGCGACCCCGCCGAGGCCTACTCGGCGGCCGAGTTCCGCGACGACACGCTGCGCCTCATCGACGAGATCCGCGCGCGCGGCCGCATCCCGCTGCTGGCCGGCGGCACGATGATGTACTACAAGGCGCTGCGCGACGGGCTCGACGACCTGCCGCAGGCCGACCCGGCGCTGCGCGCCGACATCGAGGCCCAGGCGGCGGCGCGCGGCTGGCCCGCCCTGCACGCCGACCTCGCGCGGCTCGACCCGGTGACGGCGGCCCGGCTGTCGCCCAACGACAGCCAGCGCATCTCGCGCGCGCTCGAAGTCTGCCGCCTGTCGGGCCAGCCCATGTCGGCGCTGCTCACCGGCGGCAGCAGCGCGCCCGGCCCGCACCGCTACGTCACGATCAGCCTGGAGCCGGGCGATCGCGCCGGCCTGCACGCCCGCATCCAGCAGCGCTTCGACGCGATGCTGGCGGCCGGCCTGCTCGACGAAGTGCGGCGCCTGCGCGCGCGCCCCGACCTGCACGCCGGCCTGCCGTCGATACGCTGCGTGGGTTATCGCCAGATGTGGGCGCACCTCGACGGCGAGATCGACCTGGAACAGGCGCGCGAGCAGGGTATCGCCGCCACGCGCCAGCTGGCCAAGCGCCAGCTCACCTGGTTGCGCGCGCAACCCGAGCGCATCGTGATCGACTGTCTCGCCGCCGACGCGGTGGCGCGCACCATCGACGCGGCCGCCGCGCTGCTCGACCCGGCCTGAACCGGCGCGGCAAAAGAAAAACGGGCGCCGAGGCGCCCGTCGTCATTGCGGCCGGCCGCAGCCGGCGCGCCCTCAGACCACGAAGGTCTGGGCCATGCCGTCTTCCTGGGTCACGATCTCGCCGATGCGGCTGACCGTCTCGCCCTGCGCGGTGAGGGTGGCGGCGATGGCGTCGGCCTGGTCGGCCGCGACCACCAGCACCATGCCGATGCCGCAGTTGAACACGCGGTGCATTTCGGCGTCGGCCACCGAGCCCTGCTGCTGCAGCCACTGGAACAGCTTCGGCAGCTCCCAGGCATCCTGGTAGAGCTTGGCCGACAGGCCGTTCTGCAGGATGCGCGGCACGTTGTCGACCAGGCCGCCGCCGGTGATGTGGGCCAGGCCCTTGATGGCGGTGCCGTGGGCGGCCAGCGCGGCCAGCACCTGCTTCACGTAGATGCGGGTCGGGGCCATGACCACGTCGACCAGCGGCTGGCCGTGGAAGTCCTGGTCGGGGCGCGCGCCGGCGCGTTCGATGATCTTGCGCACCAGCGAGTAGCCGTTGGAGTGCGCGCCGCTGGACGCCAGGCCCAGCACCACGTCGCCCGGCTTGATCGACTTGCCGTCGATGATGGCCGACTTCTCGACCGCGCCGACGGCGAAGCCGGCCAGGTCGTATTCGCCGTCGGGATACATGCCGGGCATCTCGGCGGTTTCGCCGCCGATCAGCGCGCAGCCGGCCAGCTCGCAGCCGCGGGCGATGCCGCCCACCACCGATGCGGCGGTGTCGACGGCCAGCTTGCCGCAGGCGAAGTAGTCGAGGAAGAACAGCGGCTCGGCACCCTGCACCAGGATGTCGTTCACGCTCATCGCGACCAGGTCGATGCCGACCGTGTCGTGGCGGTTCCATTCGAAGGCCAGGCGCAGCTTGGTACCCACGCCATCGGTGCCCGACACCAGCACGGGCTCGCGGTACTTGTTGGGCACCTCGAACAGCGCGCCGAAGCCGCCGATCCCGGCCAGCACCCCGGGGCGCATGGTGCGCGCGGCCAGGGGCTTGATGCGATCGACCAGCGCGTCGCCCGCATCGATGTCGACGCCGGCATCACGGTAGGTCAGAGGGGCGGTGTGTTGAGTCGTCATGGAGAAACCGTGGAGTTGTAACAATTGCGGATTGGGTGGGACTTCGGGATTTTACGACGTTAGCCGCCGAAAGCGCCGAATACCCCGGAAAAGCCCGTCCTGCCTGGCTTTTCCGCCCATTCTCCCCCGGGCAGCCGCACGCGCGCGGTGGCGCGCGCGCGACAATCGCGCCCGCCCTGGTTTAAAGTTCGGGGTTGGCCGCGCGAGGCCACTTTTTGCCGCGGATCTCCGATTTCCCCGCGGGCCCCGCGCGCCGAAGCCCGATTGATCGCCATTTCATGAACCGCCAGCTGCTGCTTGACGTACTTCCTGCGCCAGCGCCTTCGCTGAACAACTACATCGCCGGCCCCAACGGTGAGGCCCTGGCTGCCGCGCGCGCGTTGCGCGCCGGCCGGGCCATCTATCTGTGGGGCCCGGCTGGTTGCGGCCGCAGCCATCTGCTGCGGGGCCTGACGGCGCGTGAAGACGCCATCTACATCGACGCCGCGCACGGCCTGCAGGCGCTGCGCACGCTGGCCGAGGCCGATTCCACCGCCCCGATGCCGAAGTTCATCGCGGTCGACGACGTGCACCGCATGGACGAGCGCCGGCAGGCCGGGCTGTTCGCCCTGTACAATCGCTGGCGCGAATCGGCCGCGACCGATCGCGCGTTCGCGCTGGCCGTGTCCGGCGACCGGGCGCCGATGTCGCTGCCCCTGCGCGAAGACCTGCGTACGCGGCTGGGCTGGGATCTGGTGTTCCGCCTCGATCCGCTGTCCGATGCCGACAAGCTGGCGGCGCTCTCGGCCCAGGCCGCCGACCGCGGCCTGCAGCTGGCGCCCGAAGTCATCAACTGGATGCTCACGCACCACGAGCGCGACATCCGCAAGCTGGCTGCGCTGCTCGACGCGCTGGATCGTTATTCGCTGGCCACCGGCCGACCGATCACCACTTCCCTGTTGCGGGCCATGCTCGCGGACCCCGACTCCTCATCGACATGACCTCCCGCCGCATCGCCCTGTTCGACCTGGATCACACCCTGCTGCCGCTCGACAGCGACTATCAGTGGGCCGACTTCCTGGCCCGCACCGGCCGGGCCGGCGATCCCGAACAGGCGCGCCGCCGCAACGACGACCTGATGGATCAGTACAACCGCGGCGAGCTGACCGCGGAGCAGGCGGCCGAGTTCATGCTGGGCCTGCTCGCGGCGCACTCGCCGTTCGAGCTGGCGGCCTGGCACGAGGAATTCATGGCGCAGGTGATCCGCCCGGCCTTCCAGGCACGTCCGCGCGAACTGGTCGAAAAGCACCTGGCCGCCGGCGACCTGTGCGCCGTGGTCACCGCCACCAACAGCTTCGTCACCGCGCCGATCGCGCGCGCCTTCGGCGTGCCCACGCTGATCGCGACCGACCCGCAATACGTCGCGGGCCGCTACACCGGCCGCATCGACGGCACCCCGGCCTTCAAGGAAGGCAAGGTGGTGCGCGTGAACCAATGGCTTGCCGGCCTCGGCCTGACGCTTGCCGATTTCAGCGAATCGTATTTCTATAGCGATTCGGTCAACGACGTGCCGCTGCTCGAAGTGGTCACGCAGCCCGTTGCCACCAACCCCAGCCCGCGCCTGCGCGCCATTGCGGCCGAACGCGGCTGGCAAGTGCTGGATCTGTTCGACCACATGGAAGACGCCAAGTCCTAATGATCACCGAGACCATAAAAAAATTCGTCGGACGTCTGTTCGGCCCTGCCCTCCGAGGCGGCCCGCAGCGCATCTCGCGCGACCGTCACGGGATCGACCGGCGCAACGTGTCGCGTCACGCCATCAAGGTCTGCGAGGTGCTGCGCCAGCACGGCTATGAGGCCTACGTGGTCGGCGGCGCCGTGCGCGACCTGATCGTCGGGCTCGAGCCCAAGGATTTCGACGTGGCCACCAACGCCACGCCCGAGCAGATCCGCCCGCTGTTCCGCCGCGCCCGCATCATCGGCCGCCGCTTCCAGCTGGTGCACGTGGTGTTCGGCCAGGAAATCATCGAGACCTCGACCTTCCGCGCGCCGGCCTCCGAGCACCAGGAAACCGACGAACACGGCCGCATCCTGCGCGACAACGTGTTCGGCTCGCAGGAAGAAGACGCGGCCCGCCGCGACTTCACCATGAACGCGCTCTACTACGACCCGCACACCGAGGAGGTGATCGACTATCACCAGGGCGTGCAGGACCTGAAGAAGCGCCAGGTGCGCATCATCGGCGACCCGATCAAGCGCTACCGCGAAGACCCCGTGCGCATGCTGCGCGCCGTGCGTTTCGCCGCCAAGCTCAACGGCACGATCGACACCGCCACGCGCGCGCCGATCCGCACCATGGCCGCGCTGATCGAAAACGTGCCGGCCTCGCGCCTGTTCGACGAAATGCTCAAGCTGCTGACCTGCGGCCATGCGATGGACTGTCTGCGCCAGCTGCGCGGCGAGGGCCTGCACCATGGCCTGCTGCCGCTGCTCGACGTGGTGCTGGAGCAGCCGGGCGGCGAACACTTCGTCGAACTGGCGCTCGAACGCACCGACGCGCGCGTGCGCGCCGGCAAGAGCATCAGCCCGAGCTTCCTGTTCGCGGCACTGCTGTGGCAACTGGTGGACACGCGCTGGAAGCAGATGCGCGCCAACGGCGAGCACACCATTCCGTCGCTGATCCAGGCCGCCGATTCGGTGCTCGACGAGCAGACCGAAAAGCTGGCGATCCAGCGCCGCTTCTCCTCCGACATGCGCGAGATCTGGTTCATGCAGCCGCGCTTCGAGCGCCGCGCAGGCAAGGCCATCTATCGCATGATCGAGCAGCCGCGCTTCCGCGCCGCCTGCGACTTCCTGCAGTTGCGCGCCGCCGCCGGCGAGTTCGACAGCGTGCTGGCGCAATGGTGGATGGACCTGGCCAACGCCGACGACGCGACCCGCGCCGAGATGATCGAAGACACCGCGCACCTGCCGCGCGAGGCCGCCGACGGCCCCGCTGGCGGCGCGCGCAAGCGCCGTCCGCGCCGCCGCCGCTCGGGCCCGCGCCCGGACGCCGAATGACGCTGGCCTACGTCGGCCTGGGTGCCAACCTGGGCGACAGCGCCGCCACGCTGCGCAGCGTGGCCGCCGAACTGGGCGCCACGCCGGGCATCGCCGGCGTGCGCCTCTCCCCCTTCTATCGCAGCGCGCCGGTCGAGGCCTCGGGCCCGGACTTCGTCAACGCCGTCGCCGCGCTCGACACCACGCTCGAGCCGCTCGCCCTGCTGGACGTGCTGCAGGCGCTGGAGCTGGCCCACGGCCGCGAGCGCCCCTACCGCAACGCGCCGCGCACGCTCGACCTGGACCTGCTGCTGGTGGAGGGCGTGACGCTGGAGCACCCGCGCCTGGTGCTGCCGCACCCGCGCATGCACCAGCGCGCGTTCGTGCTGCGCCCCCTGCGCGATCTCGCGCCCGGCCTGGCGCTGGCGCAAGGTCGGCTCGACGCCCTGATCGACGCCATCACCGACCAGCCGATCGAACGGCTGGCCTGAACCCCCTTTTCGTTGATTCCGACGCGGCCCGCGGGGGCCGCGCTAGCGGCGTTCGCCGAAGCGCGCCAGCGTGTCGCTCACGTCGATCTGCGCCGGCAGGCCGGCCTCGTTGCCCAGATGCTGGATCTTGTAGGCGGAGGCGGCGCGCGCGTAGCGGAAATGCTCGGCCCAGCCCAGCGTGGGCCGCGCCGCGTACGACCACACATAGGCGCCGTGGAACACGTCGCCGGCGCCCGAGGTGTCGATGACGAGCTCGGGCGGCACGTCGAGCGCGGGCAGCCGCGACATCACCCCTTGCTCGTCGTACCAGAGCATGCCGCGTTCGCCCTGCGTCACGGCGCCGATGCGGCATCCGTGCGCGCGCAACAATGCCAGCAGGCCTTCGGCCGAGAGATTGAGCTGTTCGCACAGGCGCTCGGCGCACACGGCCACGTCGATGTAGTCGAGCAATTCCTCGGTGTTGCTGCGCAGGCCGCCGCCGTCGAGCGAGGTGAGGATGCCGCGTGCCCGGCACTCCCGGGCGTAGTGCAGCGCCGCGTCGGGCTGGTGGCCGTCGAGGTGCAGCGCCCGGTAGGGCGAGATGTCGAGCTCGGGAAAACCGGCCAGGTGGGCGTCGTCGCGGGCGCGCACGATGGCGCGCTTGCCCGCGTTGGGCATGATGAACGACAGCGAGGAGCGCGCCACCGGCCGCTCGTGCAGCGTCACGCCGTGACGGCGCGCCATGCCGGTGAAAAGCTCGCCGAACGCGTCGGGCGCGGCGGTCGTGATGAGGTCGGGCGCGCCCTGCAGCCGGGCATAGGCGAAGGCGGCGGTGACGGCATTGCCGCCGAACGACACCGCGTAGTCGCGCGCCACGGCCTTTTCGTCGCCGGTGGGCCAGTGGTCGGCCAGCACGGTGACGTCGATGTAGGTGTGCCCCACGAACAGGGCACGCGGCGCTGCGCTCATCGCGGCGCGGCCGGGGCGCCGGCCGCCGGAGCGCCTGCCGCAGGTCCGCCTGCCGCAGGCCCGCCTGCCGCCCCCTCTCCCGCCAGCTCGAGCAGGCGGCGGGCGCGGGCGATCACGGGCGCGTCCACCATCTTGCCGTCGAGCTTGAAGGCCGCGAGCCCGTTTTCCTTGGCGGCGCGGATCACGTCGCGGGCCCAGTCGATCTCGGCCAGCGGCGGCAGGAAGGCCTCGTGGATCACCGGCACCTGGCCGGGATGGATGCACAGCATGCCGCCGAAGCCCATGTCGCGCGCGCGCATGGCGGCCGCACGCAGGCCGGAGGTGTCCTGGATGCCCGGGAACACCCCGTCGAGCGGCTGCGCCAGGCCGGCGCCGCGGCTGTGCAGCAGCACCTGCACGCGGGCGTGGTCGAGCACCACGTCGGCGCCGTCGGTGTCGGGGCTCAGGCCCAGGTCGAGCGCGTAGTCGAGGCTGCCGAACGCGAGCCGCGCCACGCCGGGCGTGCGCGCGACCTCGGCGACATCGATGAGGCCCTGCGCGGTCTCGACGATGGGAATCACGGGAATGCCGCTCTGCGCGACGTGCCGCACCTGCGCCAGGCTCTCGGCCTTGGGCAGCAGGATGCCGGTGACGTTGGCGCGGCCGCGGCAGGCGCGCAGGTCGGCCTCGTGCCAGGGCGTGGCGGCGTCGTTGATCCGCACCCAGACGCGCGCATCGGCGTGGGTGCCGAGGAAGTCGCACAGCGACTCGCGCGCGGCATCCTTGCCCAGATGCTCGACCGCATCCTCGAGATCGACGATCACGGCATCGGCGTGGGCCGCCAAGGCCTTGGGAATGCGCTCCGGCCGGTTTGCCGGCACGAACAGCGCGGTACGGATCACTGACGTCATCACACCACCTCCGCGGCACGCAGACGCGCCACGTCTTCGGGCGCATACCCCAGTGATGCTAGCACTGCCTCGGTGTTCTCGCCCACCGCCGGGATCGGGCCCATGCGCGGCTCGAAGCGGTTGTTGACGGCCGGCGGCAGCAGCGCGGGCAATGCGCCGGCGGGGCTGCCCACCTCGCGCCAGCGCGCGCGGGCGGCCAGCTGCGGGTGTTCCCAGACGCCGCGCATGTCGTTCACGCGCGCATTGGCGATGTGCGCCGCCTCCAGGCGTTCGGTGACCTCGTCGATCGACAGCGCCGCGAAGGCCTGCACGATCAGGGCGCGCAGCGCGTCGCGATTGGCGGTGCGGCGCGAGTTGGAGGCGAAGCGCTCGTCGCCGGCCAGCGCGGGCTGCTGCAGCACCTGCTCGCAGAACACCTTCCATTCGCGCTCGTTCTGCAGGCCCAGCATGATGGTGGCGCCGCCGGCCACGGGGAACGGACCGTAGGGATAGATGGTGGCGTGCGCGGCGCCCGCGCGTGCCGGCGGCGGCGCGCCGTCGAACGCGTAGTACATCGGGTAGCCCATCCACTCCACCATGCTTTCCAGCATGGAGACGTCGATGCGGCTGCCCTCGCCGGTGCGCCCGCGCAGCAGCAGCGCGTTGAGGATCGCGGAATAGGCATACATGCCGGCGGCGATGTCGGAGATCGAGCAGCCCGCCTTCACGCCCTCGTCGGGCGTGCCGGTGACCGACACGAAGCCGCTCTCGCTCTGGATCAGCAGGTCATAGGCCTTCTTGTCCTGGTACGGGCCGCCCTCGCCGTAGCCGGAGATGTCGCACACGATGAGGCGCGGGAAGCGCGCGTGCAGCGCCTCGAACGACAGCCCCAGGCGCGCGGCCGCGCCGGGCGCGAGGTTCTGCACCAGCACGTCGGCCTGGCCGAGCAGCCGCGTCATCACCTCGGCCGCCTCGGGCTGCTTGAGATCCAGGCCCAGGCTTTCCTTGGAGCGGTTGGTCCAGACGAAATGCGAGGACAGGCCGCGCACGCGCTCGTCGTAGCCGCGCGCGAAGTCGCCCACGCCCGGACGCTCGATCTTGATGACGCGCGCGCCCATGTCGGCGAGCTGGCGGGTGCAGAACGGCGCCGCGATGGCGTGTTCGAGGCTGACGACGGTGATGCCGTCGAGCGGCAGGACCTGCGCTGCGGCGCTCATGCTTCGAACCTCAGCTCGGCCTGGTGGGCCAGCGTGCCGTCCTGCTCGGCCCACAGACGCGCCAGGCCGGGCTCGGCGATGGCGCCGGCCGCGCGAAACGGCTTCGGGCTGATGAGCGGACGCAGGCCGCGATAGCTCAGGTGCGACAGGCGCGCGTCGGGCCGGGCGCGCCGGAACGCGGCCACCATCGAGGTGGCGATCAGCGGCCCGTGGACCACCAGCCCCGGATAGCCTTCGGTTTCGGTGACGTACGGATGATCGTAGTGGATGCGATGGCCGTTGAACGTGACGGCGGAGTAGCGGAACAGCAGCACGGCCGAGGGCTCGATCGTGTCGGCCCATTGCGCCTCGGGCGCCGGCTCGCTGCCCTCGAGCCTGGGCGGCGAGGGCTGGCGGTAGACGATGTCCTGCTCCTCGCGGATCGCGAGGCGGCCCTCCTGATGGTATTCGTGGCGCACGGTCACGAACAGCAGCGAGCCGGTGCGGCCGGTCTTCTCCTTCACGTCGGCCACCGTGGACACACGCTCGGCCGGCACGCCCACGCGCAACGGCGCCAGGAAATCGACGCGCCCGCCCGCCCACATGCGGTTGCGATCGTTGGCCGGGGGCAGGAAGCCGCCGCGCGCCGGATGGCCGTCGGCGCCCAGGCCCGCGTCCTCGACCGGCTTGATGAAATAGGCCCACTGCCAGAGCGGCGGCAGCGCCGCGCCCGCGGCCGGCGCCGGTTCGCCCAGCGTGGCGGCGATGCGGACGGCATGCACCGGGTCGAGCGTGTCGGCCACGCGCTCGGAACTCCCGATCCAGTCAACAGGGTTGGCGTCGGTCATGGAACAGCATCCTTTTCAGTGTGGCGGTATCAGGAATGCAGGATGCCTGCCGGGCGGCGTGCTTGTAAATTCGTTTTTCCCCAACACGGGGTTTTATGGCCGCGAAGGACCGCGCGGCCAAAGAAAAACCCGCCTCGCGGCGGGTTCTTCATGCGCGGCTGCGCGGCACTCAGGCGGTGGCGACGGGGATCTTGCCGATCCGGGCCTGCCATTCCTTCGGGCCGGTGGTGTGCACCGAGGTGCCCTGCGCGTCCACGGCCACCGTCACGGGCATGTCCTTGACGTCGAACTCGTAGATCGCTTCCATGCCGAGGTCTTCGAACGCCAGCACCTTGGCGTCGCGGATCGCCTTGGACACCAGGTAGGCGGCGCCGCCCACGGCCATCAGGTAGGCCGAGCCGTGCTTGCGGATCGCCTCGATGGCGACCGGGCCGCGCTCGGACTTGCCGATCATGGAGATCAGGCCGGTCTGGGCCAGCATCATGTCGGTGAACTTGTCCATGCGGGTGGCGGTGGTGGGGCCGGCGGGGCCGACCACTTCGTCGCCCACCGGATCGACCGGACCGACGTAATAGATCACGCGGTTGGTGAAGTCCACCGGCAGCTTCTCGCCCTTGGCCAGCATGTCCTGGATGCGCTTGTGCGCGGCATCGCGGCCGGTGAGCATCTTGCCCGACAGCAGCAGGGTCTGGCCCGGCTTCCAGCTGGCCACTTCCTCACGCGTGAGCGTGTCGAGGTCGACCTGCTTGGACTTGTTGTAGTCGGGCGCCCAGTGGACTTCGGGCCATTCCGACAGCGCCGGCGGATCCAGGCGCGCCGGACCCGAGCCATCGAGCACGAAGTGCGCGTGGCGCGTGGCGGCACAGTTCGGGATCATGGCCACGGGCTTGGAGGCGGCGTGGGTCGGGAAGGTGTTGATCTTGACGTCGAGCACGGTGGTGAGACCGCCCAGGCCCTGCGCGCCGATGCCCAGCGCGTTGACCTTCTCGTAGAGCTCGATGCGCAGCTCTTCGAGCTTGTTCTGCGGGCCGCGGGCCAGCAGCTCGTACATGTCGATGTCTTCCATCAGCGACTGCTTGGCCATCAGCATGGCCTTCTCGGCGGTGCCGCCGACGCCGATGCCGAGCATGCCCGGGGGACACCAGCCGGCGCCCATCGTCGGCACGGTCTTGAGCACCCAGTCGACCAGCGAATCGCTGGGGTTGAGCATCACGAACTTGGTTTTGTTCTCGGAACCGCCGCCCTTCGAAGCGATCTGCACGTCGACGGTGTTGCCGGGCACCAGGTCGACGTGCAGGATACAGGGCGTGTTGTCGCGCGTGTTCTTGCGCGCGAACAGCGGATCGTCGAGCACCGAGGCGCGCAGCGGATTGTCCGGATTCAGGTAGCCGCGGCGCACGCCTTCGTCACAGAGCTCCTGCAGCGAGCGCTTGGTTTCGAAGCGCACGTCCATGCCCACCTTGAGGAAGACGTTGACGATGCCGGTATCCTGGCACAGCGGACGCTTGCCCTCGGCGCACATGCGCGAGTTGGTCAGGATCTGGGCCATCGCGTCGCGCGCGGCGGGGCTTTCCTCGCGCTCGTAGGCACGGGCGAGATGGCGGATGTAGTCCACCGGATGGTAGTAGCTGATGAACTGGATGCCGTCCGCGATGGACTGGACCAGATCCTCTTCTTTGATGATGGTCATGATGTGCGAGGTGCGAAACAACGGGAAATCGGCCGGCCGGCGCACGCGGGCGACGGCCGGGAAGTGAAGCTATTTTATTTGCCCTGCCAGACCGGCTTGCGCTTTTCGGCGAAGGCGGTGGCGCCTTCCTTGGCGTCGGCCGAGCTGAAGATGTGGGCGATCAGCGGGCGCTGGCGGTCGAACATGCCGTCCTGCTCCCAGTCGGTGGCCTGCGACACGATGCTCTTGGCGGTCTGCACGGCGAGCGGGCCGTTGGCCACGATCACGCGGGCCAGCTCCAGCGCGCCGGCCAGGGCCTCGCCCGGCTCGGTCAGGCGGTTCACCAGGCCGAAGTTGTAGGCGCGTTCGGCCTCGAGCATGTCGCCGGTCAGGATCACTTCCATCGCCACGTGATAGGGCAGGCGGCGCGGCAGGCGCAGCATGCCGCCGGCGCCGGCCACCAGGCCGCGCTTGACCTCGGGCAGGCCGAACTTGGCGTTGCGGGCGGCGACGATCAGGTCGGAGGCCAGCGCCATTTCGCAGCCACCGGCCAGCGCGTAGCCTTCCACGGCCGCGATCAGCGGCTTTTTCGGCGGACGCTCGTTCAGGCCGGCGAAGCCGCGGCCCTCGATCAGCGGGCGCTGGCCGCTCTGGGCGAAGGCCTTGAGGTCCATGCCCGACGAAAAGGTGCCGCCCGCGCCGGTCAGGATGCCGATGCGGATGTCGTCGCGCGCATCGAGCTGGTCGAGCGCGGCGGCCATGGCCTGCGCGGCTTCCAGGTTGATGGCGTTCTTGGCTTCGGGGCGGTTCACCGTGATGATCTGGATACCATCGGCGACTTCCACCTTGATCAATTCAGACATGCCTGCTCCTTTCCGTGACGCCCGCCGGACCGGAGCCCGGGGCGTGGGTTTTATATAAGACTTGGGAAAACGGCAATCATACGACCATTGCGGCGCGCCCCGCCCCGCGCCCCGGGAGAGGGTCCATGGCACGGGCGTTCGGCCCCGCCCCGGCCCCGGTTTCCGCCCTTGCCCGCCCCGTCCGCCCATGGGGCGCCCGGGCCAGTTAAAATGCCCGGTTTTCCATGCCAGTCGGCCGCGCGGCCGCGCCGGCGCGTCTCCCGTCCCGGGCGGCCCGCCCCGGGACAGCGCACCGTTTCCACGGACTCTATGCTTACCTTCCAGCAAATCATCCTCACGCTCCAGGAATACTGGGACAAACAGGGTTGCGCCCTGCTGCAGCCGTACGACATGGAAGTCGGCGCCGGCACCTCGCACACCGCCACGTTCCTGCGCGCCATCGGCCCGGAACCCTGGCGCGCCGCCTATGTGCAGCCCTCGCGCCGCCCCAAGGACGGCCGCTACGGCGAGAACCCCAACCGCCTGCAGCACTATTACCAGTACCAGGTGGTGCTCAAGCCGGCGCCCCCCGAAATCCTCGACCTGTACATCGGCTCGCTCAAGGCGCTGGGCATCGACCCGACGCAGCACGACATCCGTTTCGTCGAAGACGACTGGGAAAATCCCACGCTCGGCGCCTGGGGCCTGGGCTGGGAAGTCTGGCTCAACGGCATGGAAGTGACGCAGTTCACCTACTTCCAGCAGGTCGGCGGCCTCGATTGCACGCCCACCACCGGCGAGATCACCTACGGTCTCGAGCGCCTGGCCATGTACCTGCAGGGCGTCGAGAGCGTCTATGACCTGGTCTGGACCGAAGGCTGGGACGGCACGCCCGTGCTCTACCGCGACGTGTTCCACCAGAACGAGGTCGAGCAGTCGACCTACAACTTCGAGCATTCGTCGGCCGAGATGCTGTTCGCGCACTTCAACGACTACGAAGCCGAGGCCAAGCGCCTGATGGACGTGCCGCTGGCGCTGCCGGCCTACGAGGCCACGCTGAAGGCGGCCCACACCTTCAACATGCTGGACGCGCGCGGCGCGATCAGCGTGACCGAACGCGCGGCCTACATCGGCCGCATCCGCAACCTGTCGCGCGCCGTCGCACAGGCCTATTTCGAATCCCGCGAACGACTGGGCTTCCCCATGCTCGCTGGCCGCAAGGCCGCCGGGGAGGCTGCCTGACATGACGACCGATATCCGCCCCCTGCTGGTTGAGCTGCTTACCGAGGAACTGCCTCCCAAGGCCCTGCAACGCCTGGGCCAGGCCTACGCCGAGGGCGTGCGCGCCACGCTCGCGCGCCTGGGCCTGCTGGCCGACGGCTGCGCCGTCACCGCCTACGCCACGCCGCGCCGCCTCGCCGTGCACCTGTCCGCCGTGCTGGCGCAGGCGCCCGACCAGGCCTACACCGAGAAGCTGATGCCCGCCAAGGTCGGCCTGACCGAAGACGGCCAGGCCACGCCGGCGCTGGCCAAGAAGCTGGCGGCCAAGGGCCTGGGCCACCTCACGCCGGACCAGCTCGAACGCGAGTCCGACGGCAAGCAGGATTACCTCGTCGCCCGCGGCACCGCCGCCGGTGCCCGCCTCGACCAGGGCCTGCAGGAAGGCGTGCTGGCCGCGATCGACGGCCTGCCGATTCCGAAGGTCATGCGCTACCAGCTCGCCGACGGCGTGAGCACCGTCAAGTTCGTGCGCCCGGCGCACGGCCTGATCGCGCTGCACGGCGCCGAGGTCGTGCCGGTGGCCGCGCTGGGCCTGACGGCCGGCCGCGCCACGCTGGGCCACCGCTTCATGAGCGAAGGCAGCATCGAAATCGCCGACGCCGACCGCTACGTCGCCACGCTGGCCGAGCAGGGCCGCGTGATCGCCTCGTTCGAGGCGCGCCGCGCCGAGATCGACCGCCAGCTGCAGGCCGAGGCCACGCGCCTGGGCGCCACGCTGGGCGAGGATCCGGAAGTGCTGGCGCTGCTCGACGAGGTCACCGCGCTGGTCGAACATCCCACCGTCTACGTGGGCCAGTTCGAGGAAGAATTCCTGCAGGTGCCGCAGGAATGCCTGATCCTCACGATGCGCCTGAACCAGAAATACTTCCCGCTGTTCGATCCGGCCAGCGGCAAGCTGACGCACCGTTTCCTGATCGTCAGCAACATGCACACCGCCAACCCGGTCAACATCGTGGAAGGCAACCAGCGCGTGGTGCGTCCGCGCCTGGCCGACGCGCAGTTCTTCTTCCAGACCGACCGCAAGGTGCCGCTGGCCGCGCGCGTCGAACAGCTGGGCAGCATCGTCTATCACAACAAGCTCGGCACCCAGCTCGAGCGCGTCGAGCGCGTGCGCGCCATCGCGCGCGGCGTGGCCACGGCCCTGGGCGCGGACGTCGCCGCGAGCGATCGCGCGGCCCTGCTGGCCAAGGCCGACCTGGGCTCCAACATGGTGGGCGAGTTCCCCGAGCTGCAAGGCATCATGGGCGCCTACTACGCGGCCGGCGATGGCGAACCCGCCAGCGTGGTCGAGGCCCTGCGCACGCAGTACCGCAACCGCTACGACGCCCCGGTGTCGCGCGACACGCTCACCGCGGCCGTGCTGTTCCTGGCCGAACGCGCCGAAACGCTGGTCGGCATCTGGAGCATCGGCCTGGCGCCCACCGGCGAACGCGATCCGTTCGGCCTGCGCCGCGCCGCGCTCGGCGTGATCAGCGCCTTCGAACAACTGGCCGCTGGCGGCTGGCTCAAGATCAGCGAGGCGGGCGCCCTGTCGCTCGACACGCTGCTCGACCTCGCCGCCCAGAGCTTCCCGGCCGGCAAGATCGAGGCCAGCACCATCGCCGAGGTGCGCGCCTTCATCTACGAGCGCTATCGCAACCAGCTGATCGCCGACTACGAGCGCAACGCGGTCGAGGCCGTGATCGCCCTGACGCCGCCGCTGCACCAGGTGGCCGAGCGGGTGCGCGCCGTGATCGCCTTCGAGCAGATGCCCGAAGCCGCGAGCCTGGCCGCCGCCAACAAGCGCATCGGCAACCTGCTGAAGAAGGCCGAGGGCGAGATCGGCGCGGTCGATCCCGCCCGTCTCACCGATGCCGCCGAACAGGCCCTGGCCGCCGCCGTGGCGCAGCTCGCGCCGCAAGCCCAGGCCCAGTTCGCGGCCGGCGACTTCGCCGCCAACCTGCGCACGCTGGCGCAGGCGCGCGGTCCGGTCGACGCGTTCTTCGCCGACGTGATGGTGATGGCCGAGGATCCGGCGCTGCGCGCCAACCGCCTCGCGCTGCTCAACCAACTGCACGGCCTGATGAACCAGGTCGCGGATCTCTCCAGGCTGGCACAGTGAAGCTGATCATCCTGGACCGCGACGGCGTCATCAATCAGGACAGCGATGCCTTCGTCAAAAGCCCCGAAGAATGGATCGCGCTGCCGGGCAGCCTGCAGGCGATCGCCCGGCTGAACCAGGCGGGCTGGACGGTGGTCGTGGCCACCAACCAGTCCGGCGTGGCGCGCGGGCTGTTCGACATGGCCACGCTCAACGCGATCCACGGCAAGATGCGCCGTGAGCTCGCGGCGCTGGGCGGCCACGTCGACGCCATCTTCATGTGCCCGCACGGACCCGACGACGGCTGCGCCTGCCGCAAGCCGCTGCCGGGCATGCTGATCGACATCGCCCATCGCTACGACGTCCACCTCGCCGGCGTGCCGGCCGTGGGCGATTCGCTGCGCGACCTGCAGGCCGCCGCCGCGGCCGGCTGCCAGCCCTGGCTGGTCGGGACCGGCAACGGCTCCAAGACCCGCGCCAAGGGCGGCATTCCCGAGAACACGCGCGAGGCCGCCGACCTGGCCGCCGTGGTCGACACTCTGCTACAGGATGCCTGACGCCATGGCCTGGCTGCGTTCCTTCGTCTATCTGCTGTTCCTCATCGTCACCGTCATACCCTATGCGTTCGCCTGCATCCTGTGGGCGCCGCTGCCGTTGCACGCGCGCTACCGCCTCACGGTGGGCTGGCCGCGCCTGGCCATCTGGGGCGCCAAGGTGATCTGCGGCCTGCGCTGGCAGGTCAAGGGCTGGGAAAACCTGCCCGACGGCCCCGCCATCCTGCTGTCCAAGCACCAGTCGGCCTGGGAGACGCTGTTCTTCCCGGCCCACATGCCGCGCGAGGTCTGCTTCGTCTACAAGCAGTCGCTCAACTACGTGCCCTTCTTCGGCTGGGGCCTGGCGTTGCTGCGCATGATCTCGATCGACCGGTCCAAGGGCCGCGACGCCTTCGAGCAGGTCGTGCGCCAGGGCCAGGCGCGCCTGGACGAAGGCCGCTGGCCGCTGCTGTTTCCCGAAGGCACGCGCGTGCCGCCGGGCAAGACCGCGCGTTTCAAGATGGGCGGCGCCCTGCTGGCCTCGCGCACCGGCGCGCCGGTGATCCCCATCGCGCACAACGCCGGCGAGTGCTGGCGCCGCAACGCCTTCGTCAAGACCCCGGGCCTGATCACGCTGTCGATCGGCCCCGCGATAGAATCGCAGGGAATCACCGCCGAGGAGCTCAACGCCAAGGTCCAGGCCTGGATCGAAGCGGAGATGCGCCGGCTCAATCCCGAAAGGTATGAAAAGCAGCGTTAACCAGCTCGAATTGCTGTTCGATGCCGGGCCGCCCGCCAGGGCGCCCGGCACCGCAGGCACGGTCGCGCCCGCCGCACCGTCCGCCGCCCCTGCCACGCCCGCCGCGCCTGCCGGCCCCCGGCCCGCGGCCGACACGCCCTCGCTTACCCTGCGGCCCACCGCCCCCACCGGCGGCCCGGCCCCGATCCCCACGCCCTGCCCCGATCCGCTGCCGCACGGCGCGCGCTGGCGCGAGGTCGCCACGCCGCAACAGACCATCGGCTTCGTGCTGCTGCGCTCGCGCCGCCGCAGCATCGGCTTCGTGGTGGCCGACGACGGCCTGCGCGTGACGGCGCCCAACTGGGTCACGCTGGGCCAGATCGACGATGCCGTGCGCGAGAAGGCGCGCTGGATCCTCACCAAGCTGCGCGACTGGCACGCCCGCCGCGAACAGCTGGCGCTGACCCAGACCCGCTGGCAGGCCGGCGGCGAGCTGCCCTATCTCGGCAAGCGTATCCGGCTCGGTCTGGCCGCCGACCGGCGCCAGGCGCACTTCGAGGGCGACGCCGACGCGCCGGCCGACGGCGCCACGCTGTGGCTGCCCCTGCCGGCCGAGGCCGAGGGCTCGCGCATCCGCGACGCGGCCCAGGCCTGGCTGCAGCAGCGCGCCGGCAGCTGGTTCGGCGCGCGGCTGGCGCACTTCCTGCAGGTCTCGGGCCTGAAGATCAGCCGCTGGCGCCTGTCGTCGGCCACCACGCGCTGGGGCTCCTGCACCAGCGACGGCAACGTCATGCTCAACTGGCGCCTGATCCACTTCAGCCCGGACATCATCGACTACGTGATCGCGCACGAGCTGGCGCACCTGCGCGAGATGAACCACAGCCCGAATTTCTGGAGCGAGGTCGGCCACATCCTGCCGGGCTACGAGCAGGCCAAGCGCGTCCTCAAGCAGCACGATCCGGCCACGTTGCCGCAATTCTGAGCGGGAGCGCGCCATGGAGCTGCGGCAACTGCGCTACTTCGCCAAGCTGGTCGAATGCGGCAGCATGGGCCGCGCCGCCACCGAACTCGGCATCGTCACCTCGGCGCTGAGCCAGCAGATCAGCCGCCTCGAAGGCGAGCTCTCCACCCGCCTGCTCACCCGCACCTCCACCGGCGTGGTGCCCACCGACGCCGGCCTGGCCTTCCTGCGCCAGGCCCAGCTCGCGCTGCGCCACGCCGACGACGCCGCCCGCGCGGCGCGCCAGTCGCGCCTGAGCGGCCATGTCAGCGTCGGCCTCGCGCCCACCACCGCCTCGGTCCTGGCCCTGCCCTTCATGCGCGCCATGCGCGAACGCTATCCCGACGTGCGGGTGCAGCTGGTCGAGAGCCTGTCGGGCCATCTCGCCACCATGCTCAACGCGCGCCAGCTCGACCTGGCCGTGGTGTTCCACACCGAGACCGCGCGCCGCTGGAGCGTGCTGCCGCTGCTCGACGAGCGGCTGTTCCTGATCGCCCGGCCCGACCAGCCCGGCCTGCCCGCCGCCGACACGGTGCGGCTGCGCGACCTGGCCGACGTGCCGCTGCTGCTGCCCAGCGGCAGCCACGGCCTGCGCGCGCTGGTGAACACCGGCTTCGCGCGCCTGCGGCTGGCGCCGCGGCTGGCGGCCGAGGTCGACGGCCTCACGGTGCTGATGGAGCTGGTGCGCGACGGCGTGGGCGCCACGATCCAGCCGGGCGCCGCCGCGGTGCGGCTGCACGGCGAGCCGCTGGGGCTGTGGCGCATCGCCGACCGCCAGCTCAAGCGCACCAATCTGCTGGCCAGCCTGTCCGACGACGAGCTCTCGCCGGCCGCGCTGGCGGTGCGCGTGCTGCTGGGCCAGACCGTGGCAGACCTGGTGCGCGAAGGCCGCTGGCCCGGGGCAAGTCTTCACAAATCGTGAACACGCGTTGCCTCTGAGGTGATGGCGGCGGGCCCGCCCGCTTTCTATAGTCGCCCCATCATTGATGGATGGCGACATGACAGACGTACTCGTTATCGGCGGCGGCAACGCCGCGCTCTGTGCCGCACTGATGGCGCGCGAAGCGGGCGCCAGCGTGCTGCTGCTCGAGGCCGCGCCGCGCGAATGGCGCGGCGGCAACTCGCAACACACCCGCAACCTGCGCTGCATGCACGACGCGCCGCAGGACGTGCTGGTCGAGGCCTACCCCGAAGAGGAGTTCTGGCAGGACCTGCTCAAGGTCACTGGCGGGCAGACCAACGAACACCTGGCGCGGCTGGTGATCCGCGCCTCCTCCACCTGTCGCGACTGGATGCGGCGGCACGGCGTGAACTTCCAGCCGCCGCTGTCGGGCGCGCTGCACGTGGCCCGCACCAACGCCTTCTTCATGGGCGGCGGCAAGGCACTGGTCAACGCGTACTACCGCAGCGCCGAGGCGCTGGGCGTGCAGATCCGCTATGACGCACCCGTCGACCGGCTCGACCTGGATCCGCAGGGCCGCTTCCGCGCGGCCTATGTGAACGGCGAACGGATCGAGGCGCGCGCCTGTGTGCTGGCGGCCGGCGGCTTCGAATCCAACCGCGAATGGCTGCGCGAGGCCTGGGGCCGGAACGAACGCGGCGAGTGGCCGGCCGACAACTTCCTGATCCGCGGCACGCGCTTCAACCAGGGCGTGCTGCTGCGCTTCATGATGGAGGCCGGCGCCGACATCATCGGCGATCCCTCGCAGTCGCATTGCGTCGCGATCGACGCGCGCGCGCCGCTCTACGACGGCGGCATCTGCACCCGCATCGACTGCGTCTCGCTGGGCGTGGTGGTCAATCGCGACGCCGAACGCTTCTACGACGAGGGCGAGGACTTCTGGCCCAAGCGCTACGCGATCTGGGGCCGGCTCACGGCCATGCAGCCGGGCCAGATCGCCTACTCCATCATCGACGCCAAGGCGATCGGCCGCTTCATGCCGCCGGTCTTTCCCGGCGTGCGGGCCGACACCCTGCCGGAGCTGGCCCGCGCGCTCGGGCTCGACGAGGCGCGCTTCATGGACACGGTGGACCGCTACAACGCCGCCTGCCGGGTCGGCACCTTCGACCACACCGCGCTCGACGACTGCCACACTGAAGGCGTGACGCCGCCGAAGACGCACTGGGCGCGCCCGCTCGATACCGCGCCCTACTTCGGCTACGCGCTGCGGCCCGGCATCACCTTCACCTATCTGGGCCTGAAGGTCGACGAGACCGCCGCCGTGCGCTTCGGCGACCGGCCCAGCGAAAACCTGTTCGTGGCCGGCGAGATGATGGCCGGCAATGTGCTGGGCAAGGGCTACACCGCCGGCGTCGGCATGTCGATCGGCACGGCCTTCGGCCGCATCGCCGGCACCCAGGCGGCGCGCGCCGCGCGTTCGCAACCGGAGCAACAACGTGAAGCAGCTTGAACATCTCGCGCGCCAGGCCGAGTCCGAGGGCGCGGCGACGCCGGCCCGCCCCCTCACCTTCGTGCGCGGCGCGACCACGGCGAGCCTGTCGGACGACGAAACCGAAGTGGCGCGCATCATGCAGATCTGCAATGCCTGCCGCTATTGCGAGGGCTTCTGTGCGGTGTTCCCGGCCATGACGCGCCGGCTCGAGTTCGGCAAGGCCGACGTGAACTACCTGGCCAACCTCTGCCACAACTGCGGCGCCTGTCTGCACGCCTGTCAGTACGCGCCGCCGCACGAGTTTGCGGTGAACGTGCCGCAGGCGATGGCGCGGGTGCGGGTCCAGACCTATGGCGACTACGCCTGGCCGCGCGCCGCCGGCCAGCTCTACCGCCGCAACGGCCTGACGCTGTCGCTCGCCGCGGCCGCCGCCCTGGCCTTCTTCCTGGTGCTGGTGGTCAGCATCAACGGCGGCCTGCTGCACGCGCCGCTGGCCGGCAACTTCTACGCCATCTTCCCGCACAACACCCTGGCCATCATGTTCGGCGCGGTGTTCGGCTTCGCCATGCTGGCGCTGGCGCTCGGCGTGCGGCGCTTCTGGCGCGACGTCAGCCCGGGCCGCGAAGGCGCGGGCATGGGCGCGACGGCCGAGGCCGCGCAGGCGGCGCTGCGCCTGAAGTACCTGGACGGCGGCCACGGCAAGGGCTGCAACGAATCGGACGACGCGTTCACGCACTGGCGCCGGCGTTTCCATCACTTCACCTTCTACGGCTTCATGCTGTGCTTTGCCGCCACCTGCGTGGCCACGCTCTATCACTACCTGCTGGGGCAGCAGGCGCCCTACCCGCTGCTCTCCGCGCCGGTGCTGCTGGGCACCGCGGGCGGCATCGGCCTGCTGATCGGCCCGGCCGGCCTGCTCTGGCTCAACCTGCGGCGCCACCCCGACCAGGGCGACGCGGCGCAGAAGCCCATGGACCGCGGCTTCATCGCGCTGCTGTTCTTCACCAGCCTGACCGGCCTGCTGCTGCTGGCCCTGCGCGACACCGCGCTGATGGGCCTGACGCTGGCGATCCACCTGGGCGTGGTGATGGCGCTGTTCCTGACCCTGCCCTACGGCAAGTTCGCACACGGCATCTTCCGCAGCGCCGCGCTGCTGAAGTTCGCGATCGAGAAACGCCAGGCCAGCCGCCTGCAGCTCGGCGCCGACTGAGCGCAGCGCCCCCTGGCCAGGCGCGCCGTCGCGGGACGGCGCGCCGCCCTGCTTTCACAACAACGAGGAGTGGAGACCATGACGACTCGCAACCCGGTCGGCGCCGCGCGCCGGCGCTTCTGTATGGCGGCGCTCGCCGCGCCCCTGACGCTGGCCGCCGCCAGCGCCTTCGCCCAGGACTTTCCGCAGCGCCCGATCACGCTGATCGTGCCGCATTCCGCGGGTGGCACCTCCGACATCCTCGCCCGCACCGTGGCCGCCGAGGTCGCCAAGACGCTGGGGCAGAGCGTGATCGTGGAGAACAAGGGCGGCGCCAACGGCAGCATCGCCGCCAAGACGGTGGCCACGGCCAAGCCCGACGGCTACACGCTGCTGCTGGCCACGGCCAGCACGCACGGCATCAATCCCACGCTCTATCCCGCCATCAGCTACGACGCGCGCAAGGACTTCAGCCCGGTCGCGCTGCTGGCCACGGTGCCCAACGTGCTGGTGGTGCGCAAGGGCATCGACGCCGACAGCGTGAAGACGCTGAGCCAGCGCATCGACGCGCAGCCCGACACCTTCAACATGGCCTCGGCCGGCGCGGGGACGCCGGGCCATCTGGCGGGCGAGATGTACCGCAGCCAGGCCAAACTCAAGTTCACCCACGTGCCGTACAAGGGCGGCAGCCCCGCGCTCGCCGACCTGATCGGCGGCCAGGTGGACTTCATGTTCACCACCATCCCCGGCGCCCTGCCCCACATCAAGGCCGGCACGCTGCGCGCGCTGGCGGTGACCTCGCCGCAGCGCTCGCCCGCGCTGGCCGACCTGCCGACGATGGCGGAATCGGGCCTGCCCGGATTCTCGGCGCTGTCGTGGCACGGCATCGTGGCGCCCGCCGGCACGCCGCAGCCCGTGGTGGCCAGACTGGACCAGGCCTTCACCACCGCGCTGAACAGCCCGGAGGTGCAGCAGCGCCTGCAGGAGGAAGGCGCGATCGCGGCCGATCTGCACCAGCAGGCCTTCGGCACCTTCATCGACAGCGAGATCCGCAACTGGGCGGTGGCGATCAAGGACTCGGGCGCCAGCCTGAACTGAGCGGAATCCGGCACCGGCGCGCCGCCGTGGCGAGGGCGTATTTGTTACGATTGGGGCCCTGGCTCCATTCCGCAACACAAAGGATTTCCCCATGCGCCTCCTCCACACCATGCTGCGCGTCGGCAACCTGCAAAAATCGCTCGACTTCTACACCAACGTCCTGGGCATGCGCATCCTGCGCCAGAAAGACTACCCGGACGGCCGCTTCACGCTGGCCTTCGTGGGCTACGAAGAAGAGACCGAAGGCGCCGTGATCGAGCTGACCCACAACTGGGACACCGAGAAATACGATCTGGGCACCGGCTACGGCCACATCGCCCTCGAGGTCGACAACGCCTACGAAGCCTGTGACAAGGTCAAGGAAAAGGGCGGCAAGGTCACGCGCGAAGCCGGCCCCATGAAGCACGGCACCACCGTGATCGCCTTCGTGGAAGACCCCGACGGCTACAAGATCGAATTCATCCAGAAGAAAGGCCGCGCCGACTGATCCCGACCGCACCGACCATGATCCATCCGATCCTCAAGATGGGCGATCCGCGCCTGCTGCGCGTGGCGCCGCCGGTCGCGCAGTTCGGCACGCCCGAGCTGCGCGCGCTGATCGACGATATGTTCGAGACCATGATCCACGCCAATGGCGTGGGCCTGGCCGCGCCGCAGATCGGCGTGGACCTGCAGCTCGTGATCTTCGGCTTCGAGCGCAACCCGCGCTACCCCGACGCGCCGGCGGTGCCGCAGACCGTGCTGTGCAATCCGGTGATCACGCCGCTGTCGGACGAGCGCGAGTCGGGCTGGGAAGGCTGCCTGTCGGTGCCGGGCCTGCGCGGCCTGGTGCCGCGCTGGAAGCACATCCGCTACAGCGGCTTCGACCCCGACGGCAATCCGATCGAGCGCGAGGCCGAAGGCTTCCATGCCCGCGTGGTGCAGCACGAATGCGACCACCTGATCGGCCGGCTCTACCCGTCACGCATCGAAGACTTCACGCAGTTCGGTTTCACCGAAATCCTGTTTCCGGACCTGGATCCGAATCAGGACGACTGAAGCCCGCGCCCGGCGGCGTGAGTTCGTCGGGCGCAAAATCATCCACCGCCACCACCCGCGCGATGGCCGCCTCGGCCGCCGCCAGCGCCGCGGCCTGCTCGTCGGTGAGCGCGCCGCCGCGATGCGCATCGCGCCAGTCGCGCACGCCCTCGCGCTTGAGCCGGTCGAGCAGCGACTGCACCGCGCACACGTCGGCGAACGCGCTTTCGAGCTGGCCCAGCGCATCGCTGGCGCCGCCGCGCACCAGATCGGCCGTGAGCCGGTCGCGCGTGCGCGAGGGTTCGAGCAGGAACTTCGCGCACTCGCGCGTGAGCGCATCGGACGGCCCGCGCGCGCTGCGCACCGGCAGGATCGCCACGCGCAGCAACACGGCCACCGGCCGGTTGGGCAGGTTCGACAGCACCTGATCGAGCGCCTGCTCGATGCGCAGGCGGCCGGCCTCCATGCACCACGCCACCAGCGGCAGGTCGGCGTGGTTGCGGCCCTCGTCGTCCCAGCGCTTGAGCACGGCCGACAGCAGGTACAGCTCGGAGAGCACGTCGCCCAGGCGCGCGGAGATCATCTCGCGGCGTTTGAGCGCGCCGCCCATCAGCCCCATCGCCGCATCGGCCAGCAGCGCGAAGCCCGCGCAATAGCGGCCGAGCTGGCGGTAGTGGCGCGCCACCGGGCCGGCGCCGGCCGGCACCGGTGCCACCAGCCCGCCGGTCCAGGAACGGCCCCAGGCGCGCAGCGCGGTCCCGGCGGTGTGGCGCATGTGCTGCCAGAAGACCTGGTCGAACACGCGCTGGCCCTCGCGCTCGTCGGCGTCGCCCAGGGCCAGCACTTCCTTCATCAGATAGGGGTGGGCGCGGATCGCGCCCTGGCCGAACACGATCAGGCAGCGCGTGAGGATGTTGGCGCCCTCGACCGTGATCGCGATCGGCAGCGCGCGGTAGAGCGAGCCCAGGTAGTTGTGCGGCCCGTCGATCACGGCCTTGCCGGCGTGCACGTCCATCGCGTCGTTGACCGATTCGCGCAGGCGCTCGGTGGCGTGGTATTTCATGATGGCCGACACCACGGCCGGCTTGTGGCCCTGGTTGAGCGCGGCGCAGGTGAGGCGGCGCGCGGCCTCGACCAGATAGGCATGGCCGGCCAGGCGCGCGAGCTTTTCCTGCACGCCCTCGAACTGCCCCACCGGGATGTTGAACTGGCGCCGCACGCGCGCATACATGCCGGTGGCGTGCGCCGACATCACCGTGCCGGCCGCCGACAGCGAAGGCAGCGAGATGCCGCGCCCGGCGGCCAGCGCGCTCATCAGCATCTGCCAGCCCTGGCCGGCACGCGCGGGCCCGCCGATCAGCGCCTCGATCGGTACGAACACGTCGCGACCGCGATTCGGACCGTTCTGGAACACCTGCATCGACGGCAGGTGGCGGCGGCCGATCTCGACGCCCGGCGCGTCGGTGGGCACCAGCGCGACGGAGATGCCGATGTCGGCGGCGCCGCCCAGCAGGCCGTCGGGGTCTTGAAGCTTGAAGGCGAGGCCGAGCACCGTGGCGACGGGGCCGAGCGTGATGTAGCGCTTGTGCCAGTTGAGCCGGATGCCCAGCCGCTCTTCGCCCTCGACCACCTGGCGGCACACCACGCCGGTGTCGGTCATGGAGGCGGCGTCGGAGCCCGCTTCGGGGCCGGTCAGGCCGAAGCACGGGATCTCGCGCCCGTCGGCCAGGCGCGGCAGCCAGTAATCGCGCTGCGCGTCGGTGCCGAACTGCAGCAGCAGCTCGCCGGGGCCGAGCGAATTCGGCACCATCACCGTGACGCCGGCCGTGATCGAGTAGGCGGAGACGCGCCGCACCACTTCCGAATGCGCGTAGGGCGAGAAGCCCAGGCCGCCGTGTTCGACGGGGATGATCATGCCGAAGAAACGATGCGCCTTGAGAAAGGCCCAGACCTCGGGCGGCAGGTCGCGCCGCTTCCAGGTGATGTCCCATTCGTCGAGCATGCCGCACAGCTCGGCCACCGGCCCGTCGATGAAGGCCTGCTCCTCGGCCGTGAGCCGCGCCGGCGGCACCGCGAGCAGGCGGTTCCAGTCGGGGTTGCCGGTGAAGAGGTCGCCGTCCCACCACACATCGCCCGCTTCGATGGCCTCGCGCTCGGTATCGGACAGGCCCGGCAGGGCCGCACGGGCCCAGCGGAAGGCCGGCTCGGAAATGCGACGCCGGCGCCAATCGTTGAAGTCCATACCGCCCTCGTATCAGATCGTGACAGATAGGGGCAACTTACCAGAATTGCCGCGCCCGTCAAATCCGCGCGTCGCGTGCCGCGCCGAGTCTGCGACAATGGGCGGCGCCGTCTCCCGCTCCCTCTTTCGATATTCATGCTGAACAAGCTCTGGCTGGCTTTCTTCATCATCGCCGCGCTGTCGGGCGTCTTCCGCTGGCTCAACCTGGGCGAGGCCGAGGTGTTCCGCCTGATGGTGGCGAGTCTGTTCGACATGGCGCGCGTGTCGGTCGAGGTGATGGTGCTGCTGTTCGGCACGCTCACGCTGTGGCTGGGCTTTCTGCGCATCGCCGAGAAGGCCGGCCTGGTCGAATCGCTGGCGCGCCTGCTGGGCCCGCTGTTCGCGCGCCTCATGCCGGGCGTGCCGCGCAACCATCCCGCCATCGGGCTCATCACGCTGAACTTCGCGGCCAATGGCCTGGGCCTGGACAACGCCGCCACGCCCATCGGGCTGCGCGCCATGCGCGAGCTGCAATCGCTCAACCCCACGCCCGACACCGCCAGCAACGCCCAGATCCTGTTCCTGGTGCTCAACGCCTCCTCGCTCACGCTGCTGCCGGTCACGCTGTTCATGTTCCGCGCCCAGCAGGGCGCGCCCGATCCCACGCTGGTGTTCCTGCCCATCCTGCTGGCCACCAGCATCGGCACGCTGGTGGGCCTGCTCACGGTGGCGTGGTGCCAGCGCCTGCGGCTCTGGGATCCGGTGGTGCTGGCCTGGCTCGGCGGCTTCACGCTGGCGCTGGGCGGCTTCATGGCGCTGCTCGCCAGCATGTCGGCCGCCGCCATCGCGGCGCTGTCGTCGCTGCTGGGCAACCTCACGCTGTTCGGCGTGCTGCTGGCCTTCCTGCTGGTGGGCGCGTGGCGCAAGGTGCCGGTCTACGAGACCTTCATCGAGGGCGCCAAGGAAGGCTTCGACATCGCGCGCAGCCTGCTGCCCTATCTGGTGGCGATGCTGTGCGCGGTCGGCATCCTGCGCGCCTCGGGCGCGCTCGACTACGCCCTCGACGGCATCCGCTGGCTCGCCAGCGGCGCGGGCTGGGACACGCGCTTCGTCGACGCGCTCCCGACCGCGCTGGTCAAGCCCTTCTCGGGCAGCGCCGCGCGCGCCATGATGCTCGAGACCATGACCCACTTCGGCGTGGACAGCTTCCCGGCGCTGCTGGCCGCGGTGATGCAGGGCAGCACCGAGACCACGTTCTACGTGCTGGCCGTGTATTTCGGCGCGGTCGGCATCGTGCGCGCCCGCCACGCCGTGGGCTGCGCGCTGCTGGCCGACCTGGCCGGCGTGCTGGCCTCGATCGGCGTGTGCTACTGGTTCTTTGGCTGAACGCGGCATCCGCCCGGGGCATGAAAAACGGCGCCCGCGGCGCCGTGTGCAAAGCCTGCGCGGCGCGCGCCGCGCTCACTCAACCTTGAGGATCTTCATGCCGTTGGTGCCGCCGCTGTCGCGGTAGAAGTCGCCCTTGGTGAGGATGACCCAGTCGCCGGCCTCGACGCGGCCGCGCCGGCGCAGCTCTTCGATGGCCGCGTCGCTCAGCTCGGACGGGTCGTGGTCGGCCGGTGCGAACGGGATGGTGTAGACGCCGCGGAACATCGACACGCGATGCTGCGTGAGCGGATGCGGGCTGTAGCAATAGATCGGCACGCCCGAGCGGATGCGCGACATGATGAGCGGCGTGTGGCCGCTCTCGGTGAGCGCGATGATGGCCTTCACACCGGGGAAGTGATTGGCCGCGTACATCGCGGCCAGCGCGATGGTCTCGTCGCAGCGCGAGAAGGTTTCGCCGAGGCGGTGGTGCGAATGCGTGGTGGTGGGGTGCTTCTCGGCGCCCAGGCAGATGCGCGCCATCGCCTGCACCGCCTCGACCGGGTACTGGCCCGAGGCGCTCTCGGCCGACAGCATCACCGCGTCGGTGTAGTCGAGCACGGCGTTGGCCACGTCGGACACTTCGGCGCGCGTGGGCATGGGGCTGGAGATCATCGACTCCATCATCTGGGTGGCCGTGATCACGATCTTGTTGAGCGTGCGGGCGTGCTGGATGATGCGCTTCTGGATGCCCACCAGCTCGGCGTCGCCCACTTCCACGCCGAGGTCGCCGCGCGCCACCATCACGCCGTCGCTGGCGCGGATCAGCGCATCGAGCGCCTCGTCGTCGGCCACGGCCTCGGCACGCTCGATCTTGGCGACGATCCAGGCCTTGCTGCCGGCCGCCTCGAGCAGCGCGCGGGCCTCTTCGATGTCCTGGCCATAGCGCGGGAACGACACCGCCACGTAATCGAGTTCGAGCTCGGCCGCCACCTTGATGTCGGCGCGGTCCTTGTCGGTGAGGCTGGGCGCGGACAGGCCGCCGCCGCGCCGGTTGATGCCCTTGTTGTTGGACAGCGGGCCCGGCACCGTGACGGTGGTGTGGACCTCGTCGCCCTCGACCCGATCCACCTGCAGCACCACGCGGCCGTCGTCGAGCAGCAGCTCGTCGCCGGCGCGGCAATCCTGCACCAGCTCGGGGTAGTCGATGCCCACGATGCGATCGGTGCCGGCATCCTTGGGATGCACGCGCGACAGGATGAAGGGCTGGCCCAGGTGCAGCATGACCTGCTTGTCGGTGAAGCGCGCGACGCGGATCTTCGGCCCCTGCAGGTCGCCCATCAGCGCCACGAACCGCCCCTGCTCCGCAGCCAGCTCACGCACCAGCCGCGCACGTTCGCGGTGGTCGTCGGCGGTGCCGTGCGAGAAGTTCAACCGGGCCACGTCCATGCCCGCGCGGATCAGCGCCGCGAGCTTCTCGGGCGTCGACGTTGCGGGGCCAAGCGTGGCGACGATTTTGGTGCGGCGCAATACAGGCATGGAAACTCTCTGACAGGGTTGAGTCGAACGCCTATGGTACGCCGGGACCGCGCGGCGCGGGTATCATCGCCTATCGTTGGATGTTGATCGCAACCGCTACGCAGGACCCTGCCACGTGAAAATCGTCATTGCTCCCGACTCCTTCAAGGAAAGTCTCTCCGCCGAAGCCGCGGCCCGCGCCATTGCGCGCGGCGTGCAGGAAGCCTGGCCGGCGGCGCAGACGGTGTGCATCCCGATGGCGGACGGCGGCGAAGGCACGGTGTCCGCCGTGCTCGCGGCCGCCGGCGGCGAGCTGCGCCACAGCCCCGCGCACAACGCGCTGGGCGAGCCCATCACCGCCCACTGGGGCGCGCTCACCGACGGCGCGGCCATCATCGAGATGGCCGCGGCCGCGGGCCTCGACCAGATCCCCGAAGCCCGCCGCGACGCGCTCGCCGCGGATACCCACGGCGTGGGCGAGGTGCTGCGCGCCGCGCTCGACGCGGGCGCGCGCCGCCTCATCCTCGGCCTGGGCGGCTCGGCCACCACCGATGGCGGCAGCGGCATGCTGCGCGCGCTGGGCGCGCGCTTCCTCGATGCGCAAGGACAGGCGCTCCCGCGCGGCGGCGCCGCGCTCGCGCACCTGGCCGAGATCGACCTGAGCGGGCTCGATCCGCGCCTGGCCGAGGTCACGTTCGAGGTCGCGTGCGACGTCGACAATCCGCTGTGCGGGCCGCAGGGCGCCGCACACGTGTTCGGGCCGCAAAAGGGCGCCAGCCCGGCGCAGGTCGAGCAGCTCGACGCCGCGCTGGCGCGCTTCGCCGACGTGGCGCGACACAAGCTCGGCCACGACGCGCGCGAACATCCCGGCGCGGGCGCGGCGGGCGGCCTGGGTTTCGCGGCCCACGCCTTTCTCGCGGCGCGCTTTCGTCCCGGCGTCGAGCTGGTGGCCGAACTCGGCCGCCTCGACGCAGCGATCGAAGGCGCGGCGCTGGTGTTCACGGGCGAGGGCCGGATGGACGCGCAGACCCTGCGCGGCAAGACGCCCGCGGGCGTGGCGCGCATCGCGCAGGCGCGCGGCGTACCGGTGATCGCCCTCGCCGGCTCGCTGGGCGCGGGCTACCAGGAGCTGCACGCGCACGGCATCACGGCCGCGTTCAGCCTGTGCCCCGGCCCGGTCACGCTGGCCGACGCGCTCGATCATGCCGACAGCTACCTGGCCGACCGCGCGCGCGACGTGACGCAGCTGTGGCTGGCCGCGGGCAGACGCCGGCTCTGAGCCCGAGCGGCGCGGCCATGAAAAAAGCGCCCCGCGGGGCGCTTTGATCTTTGGTGCGCGCGGGCTCAGGCGGACAGCACCTTGGCCGCCACCAGCGCATCGGCCAGGGCGATGAACTGGCGCACGCCGACCTCTTCCGCACGCGCGGTGGGCGCCACGTCGATGGCCTCCCAGGGCACCTGATCGGCCCAGTCGGCCAGCACGCGCCGCAGCATCTTGCGCCGTTGCGAGAAGGCGCGCGCCACCACGGTTTCGAACGCGGCATCGCTGACCGGACGCGGCCGGTCGGCGCCGAGCGGCACCATGCGCACCACGGCCGAGACCACGCGCGGCGGCGGGTCGAAGGCCTCGGGCGGCACGTCGAACAGCTTCTCCATGCGATAGCGCGACTGCAGCATCACCGACAGGCGGCCGTAGTCGGCGCCCGAGGGCTCGGCCACCATGCGGTCGATCACTTCGCGCTGGAGCATGAAGTGCTGGTCGCGCACCTGGTCGGCCGCGGCCATCAGGTGGAACAGCAGCGGGCTGGAGATGTTGTAGGGCAGATTGCCGACCACGCGCAGGCCGGCGCCGAACTGCGCGAAATCGACGGTCAGGGCATCGGCCTCGACCACGGTCAGGCGCTCGGCCGGATACTTCTTGCGCAGGCGCGCCGCCAGATCGCGGTCGATTTCGACGACGGTGAGACGGTCGAGCCGGTCCAGGAGCGGCGCGGTGAGCGCCGACAGGCCCGGACCGATCTCCACGACGTGATCGTCGCGTGCGGGCGCGACGGCCCGCACGATCGAATCGGTCACGCTCTCGTCGGTCAGGAAATGCTGACCAAAGCGCTTGCGCGCCTGGTGCTGGGACATGAAAGGCTCTCGGACTAGCGGTTGTTCTGTTCGATGCGGTCGCGCTTCTCGAGCCGGTTGTCGATGTACGCCTGGCTGCGCAGCTGCTCGACCCAGTCTTCGAATGCCGGACCTGCGCGGCGCTCGTAGAGGATCTGGCGTGCGCGCATGCGTTGCATCTCGTCGGCCACGTCGTGCTGGCGGCGCTCGACCACCTGGATCAGGTGCCAGCCGAACGGCGACATGATGGGCTGGCTGATCTCGCCATCCTTGAGCGCGTTCATGCCCGCCTCGAAGGCCGGCACCATCTCGCCCGGGTTGACCCAGCCGAGGTCGCCGCCCTGCGGCGCGGTGGCGTCCTGCGAGTACTGGCGCGCCATGTCTTCGAACTTGACCGCGCCGTTGACCAGGCGCTGGCGGATCTGCTCGAGACGCTGGCGCGCCTGGTCGTCGGACATCACCGACGAGGTCTTGATCAGGATGTGGCGGGCGTGGGTCTGCGTGACCTGCACCGGGCCCTGCTTGGCCAGCGTGGGCTGCTGCGGCTGTTGCGGCTGCGGTTGCTGCGCCGGCTGTTGCGGACGCTGCTGGGCCGGGGCGTTGCCGCCCACGCGTTGCAGCACCTTCAGGATGTGGAAGCCGTTGCCGCTCTGCACCAGCGCCGACACCTGGCCGGCGGGCACGGACTTGATGGCCTGCACGAACAGGTCGGGCCATCCGTCCAGCGGACGCGCGCCCATGACGCCGCCCTGCAGCGCCTCGGGGCCGTCGGAGGCGGCGGCAGCGACGCTGGCGAAGTCGTCGCCGCGCTTGAGGCGCGCGAGGATGTCTTCGGCCTTCTTGCGCAGCGCGGCCGCTTCGGCCGTGGTGGCGCCTTCGGGCACGCGCACCAGGATCTGGGCCAGCGCGACCTGCTCCGGACCGCCGGCCTGCGGCGCGGGCTGCTGTTGCTGCTGCGGCTGGGGCTGCTGCGCCTGCTGCGGCGCGTTCATCATCGAAGCCGGGTTGCGCTCCTGGTCGCGCAGGAAGGCGTCGACCTCGGCGTCGGAGATCACGATGCCCGAGTCGATGGTGCGCTGGCGCAGGCGGTCCATGCGGATCTCGTCCTGCAGCGACTTGCGGTACTGCTCCCAGGTGATGCCGCTCTTCTCGACCTCGGCGCGCAGCTGCGCGGGCGTGATCTTGTTGCGCGAGGCCACCATGGTGATGGCCTGGTCGACCTGGGCGTTGTCGACGCGGATGCCGAGGCGATCGGCTTCGTTGCGCTCGAGACGCTCGTAGATCAGGCGCTGCAGCACCTGGCGCTGCAGCGTGTTGTTGTCGGGCACCTGGATGCCGCGCTTCTGCAGGTCGGCGCTCGCTTCGCGGGCCGCTTCGCGCACCTCGCGCATCGTGATCACGTCTTTGTTGACCACGGCGGCGATGCCGTCGACGAACTGTTCGGAGGGCGCCGGCGCGGGGGCCGTGTTCGCGGGGGCAGGCTTGGCCGGGCGCGCGGGCTGCGCCGCGGACATGCCGGGCAGAGCCGCGCTGAGCGCGAGGGCCAGGAGGCTGCCGCAGAAACGGCCCGACGTATGCAACCTACGCATCATTCATACCCTTCAAATGTCGTACCCGCCGGGGTGGGCGGGGTTACCGATTGATAACCCGGGATGCTGCGGTCGAGCAGCTTGATCGGGTCGGTGCCCAACGATCCCAGCCCGGTCAGCTCGAGCTGGAAAAAGATGGCGGTGTTGGTATCGTTGGCCGCCACAGCATAACGCTGATAGACCACGCGGCCGGTCCAGCAGCAGTCGCCCTTGTATTCGAGACCCGCGATCGCCTGCGTGATGCGGGGCGATTCGCCCTGCGATTCGTCGCGGCGCATCGAGTAGTCGACCCGGCCCACGCCGTACCAGCGATTCGTGAACGGCCACTGCACGCCCAGGCTGACCTGGTTCTGGCCGCGCGGCGAATAGATCTGGTCGGGCAGCGGATCGCGCTGGTAGCGATAGGCCAGCGCCAGCGTGGTCAGGCGCTGGGGCGACCAGCGCGCGCTCACCAGGCCGCGCGACCAGCGATTGTCGTAGGGATCGTATTGCGCCGCCAGGTCGGTGCTCAGCGTATCGGTCAGCGCCGCGCTGGCGCCCACCAGAAAATCGGACCGGACGTTCTCGCGCGGCGTTTCGCCGGGCAGCGTCACGCGCTGGTCTTCGAAATACAGGCGCTGCGCCACGCCCAGCGAGAGCCGCTCGAAGCCGGTGTTGGCGTCGAGCCAGCGCGTGTTCAGCGCCATCGTCAGCTGGTTGGCGTTGGAGATGCGGTCGGCGCCGGTGTAGATGTTTTCCTGGAAGGCCTGCTCGTAGCTGAAGTCGGCCAGCGAGGTGTCGTAGACGGGCAGCGCGTCCTGCTTGCGGTACGGCACGCGCAGGTAGTACAGGCGCGGTTCGAGCGTCTGGGTCGAGGACTTGCCGAACAGCGTGGTGTCGCGTTCGAAGGTCATGCCGGCATCGACGGAGAAGATCGGCACCGTGCGCGAGGCGCTGCGACGGTATTGGTCAAGGCTGCCGATGCTGTTCCAGTCTTCGCGGTACCAGTCGGTCTGGTACTGCGTGTAGTGCACGCCCGCCTTGGGCGTGACGTACCAGCCCGGCCGCACGATCGGGAACGCGATCGTGGGATACGACGTGAGGCGGTCGCCGTCGGGGCCGAGGCGGCTGCCCTGGAACAGCGCGCGGCGGAAGCGCACGGCCTGCGTGTTCCATTCGGTGTCGAAGCCGCCGAGCCAGTTGTAGCGCGCGCCATTGAGCACCATCTCGGGCTCCATGTCGTAGGGCGGCGCCAGCGGGGCATCCGGATCCTGCAGCGTGCGGTACTTCAGGACCTGCGCGTAGGCTTGCCAGTAGTCGGACGACCAGCCTACCCGGCCGCGACGGGTCAGGTAGGTGGTCGAGGCCTGGTTCAGGCCGATGTTCGACATGTCGCGGAAGTAGTTGTCGTCGGAGACGCCGGCGATGTCCCAGTCGGCATAGAAGCCGTTGCCCAGCAACTGGCGGTGATAGGTACGGTACATCCAGCGGTCGATGCCGGCATTGCGGTCGTTCGACAGATAGGTGCCCTGCAGAAAGCCGTTGTACGACGAACCGAGGTAGCGGCCCTCGCCGCCCAGCTGCATGCCGCGCTTGCCCAGCAGGCGCGGGATCAGGGTCAGGTCGTAGTTGGGCGCCAGGTTGAAGTAGTACGGCACCGCGATGTCCAGGCCGCTCTTGCTCGAGGTGCCGTAGGTCGGCATCAGGAAGCCGGACTTGCGTTCCTTGCGGACCGGGAAGGTCAGGTAGGGCGACGCCAGGATCGGCACGTCCTTGAAGTACAGCACGCCATTGCGCGCCACGCCTTCGTTTTCGTCGAAATCGAGGTCGACCGTGTCGGCCTTGATGTACCAGGACGGCTTGTCGCAGGGGCAGCCGCTGTAGGTGACGGTCGTGAGCCGCATCTGCGACTTGCTGAACAGGTCGGCGTGCTCGGCCCGGGCGGTGGCGCCGGTGGAGCCGACCCAGAAGTTGGGCTGCTCGATCTCGCCGCTGTAGGTATTGATGTTCATCCGGGCCGACGGGCCCGTGATCAGGGTGCCGTCGCGCATCAGGCGCGCGTTGCCCTGGATGTCGACGTCGCCGGTGGCGTGCTCGTAATGGATCCGGTCGCCCTTGATGACGCCATCGTGGCGCCGCACCTGGGCGTTGCCGGTCATGGTCAGTTCGGAGGTCGGGTCGCCCTGGATGTCATCGGCTTCGGTGAAGGCCGAGATGTCGTCTTCGGGGATGTTGCGCATGCGCAGCCGCGTGTCCATGCGCAGGCCCGATTCCAGGCGCGACGCGGTGGTGAGCTTGGGCGCGGCAGGCGTCGCCTGCGTGGCGCTATCCTGGCTGCCCTGGGCGTGAACGACGCCGGCGACGCCGAGAGCAGAGAGGATCAACCACCTGACCATATGCACGAGTAGAAAACCTTGCGACAGTGAACACCCGCCCGCCACAAGGCGGCCACCGGGGCTGGAATGACCCGGTATTATAGAGAAGCCGCGCGACCCCCGGCCTACGGGATTTCGCGTGCCCCGAATTTGCCCCCTGCTCCCTCTAGAGACGGCTCCTTGAATACCCCCCAAGATACCCGCCTGGCCCTCGCGCGCACCTGGCTGCAAAGCCTGCCGGCCGACCTCGGCCTGCGCCTGGACACCCTCGAACCGGCCTCGGCCGACGCCAGTTTCCGGCGCTATTTCCGCCTCCAGGCGGCCGCCGGCACCCTGATCGTGATGGACGCGCCCCCGCCCAACGAAGACGTGCGGCCGTTCCTGCACGTGGGCGGGCTGCTGCAGGACGCCGGCCTGAACGTGCCGCGGGCGCTGGCCCAGGACGCCGCGCAGGGCTTCCTGCTGCTCACCGACCTCGGCCGCGACACCTATTACCAGCGCATCCAGGCCGGCCTGGACGAGCGCCAGCTCCAGTCGCTCTACCACGATGCCCTGGCCGCCCTGGTCCGGATGCAGCAGGCCGCCACCACCGGCCTGGCCGCCTACGACGCCCCGCGCCTGCTCGACGAGCTCGCCCTGTTCCCGCAATGGTACGTGGGCGTGCACCACGAAACCACGCTGGACACGGCCACCACGGCCGCGCTGCAGCAGATCTTCGTGCTGCTGTCCGAGAGCAACGGCAGCCAGCCCACCGTGCTGGTGCACCGCGACTACCACTCGCCCAACCTGATGGTCTGCGACCAGCCGGCCTACGGCCCGAACCCCGGCGTGATCGACTTCCAGGATGCCCTGGCCGGCCCGATCACCTACGACCTGGCCTCGCTGGTCACCGACGCGCGCACCACCTGGGAAGAGCCGCAGCAGCTCGACTGGGCCATCCGCTACTGGGAAATGGCACGCAAGGCGGGCCTGCCCGTCGACGCCGACTTCGCCGAGTTCCACCGCGCCTACGAGTGGATGGGCCTGCAGCGCAACCTGCGCATCCTGGGCGTGTTCGCCCGTCTCAATCACCGCGACGGCAAGGCCCATTACCTGGCCCACATGCCGCGCGTGAACGGCTACGTGCGCCAGGTGGCGCAGCGCTACGGCGCGTTCAAGCCGCTGTTGCGCCTGCTCGACAAACTCGACGACCGCGACGTGAAGGTCGGCTACACGTTCTGAGGCCCCGATGCGCACGATGATTCTGGCCGCCGGCCGGGGGGAGCGCATGCGCCCCCTGACCGACAGCACCCCCAAACCCCTGCTCGAAGCCGGCGGCAAGCCGCTGATCGTCTGGCACCTGGAACGCCTGGCCGCCGCGGGCCTGACCGACGTGGTGATCAACCACGCCTGGCTCGGCCAGCAGATCGAGCAGCGCCTCGGTGACGGCAGCGAGTGGGGCGTGCGCATCCGCTATTCGCCCGAGGCCCAGGCCCTGGAGACCGCCGGCGGCATCGTGCAGGCGCTGCCGCTGCTGGGCGACCCGCCCTTCCTGGTGATCAATGGCGACGTCTGGTGCGACTGGGATCCCGCCGCGGCGCACGCCGCTGCCGGCGCCCTGCGCGAGCGCGGCGACCAGGCCTGGCTGCTGCTGGTCGACAACCCGGTGCAGCACCCCAAGGGCGATTTCGGCCTGAGCGAAGGTCGCGTGGCCGACGTGCCGGCCGAGGCGCCCCGTTTGACCTATGCCGGCATCGGCATCTACGATCCGGCCATGTTCGCGGGGCTGGCCCGCGGCGCGGCCGCGCCGCTCGCCCCCCTGATGCGCGCGGCCATGGGGCGCGGCCAGGTGGCCGGCACGCACCACGGCGGGCGCTGGACCGACGTGGGCACGCCCGAACGGCTGGCCCGACTCGATGCCGAGCTGCGCGGCGAGGTCGTGCAGCCCTGATCCGGCAGATTGGTCCGGAACTTCATCCGGCTGCGTATGTCCCGTATTTCACGGTATCTACGTAAGAAACCAGAATTGTCAGTTGAAGACCCGCGCCCCGCTGCGCGGTATCCTCTGGCACTTTATTGAACACACGGGCGGCCGCTCGGCGCCGTCACGGCTTTACGCATCAAAGGAAGTTTGCTCGCATGGGGATGTTCGGACGCTCGCAACGATCGGTTTTCAAACCTTCGGTCTATCAACCAGGCAAGCGTCAGCGTCGCATGCCGCGCTGGCTCGTGCTGCTGCTGGTCGGGATCGGCCTGGGCGCGGGCGGCGTGCTGTTCCTGCAGGCCAACTACGGCCCGCAACGCCTGACCGTCGAGCAATCGGAGCAATTGCACACCGAGCTGAGCGCCACCAACGTGGAGCGCCAGCGCCTGCAGGCCCAGCTCGACGAGACCATCACCCAGCGCGACAACAACAAGTCCACCCACGAGCAGCTCACGGCCGACCTGGCCAAGGCGCGGGCCCGCATCGCCGAAATGGACCAGGAGCTGGTGCTGTTCCAGGACGCCATGCCGCCCGACCCGCGCGGCGGCGACATCGGCGTGCGTTCGGCGCAGTTCCGCAAGGAGCCGGGCCAGCTGAACTACCAGATCCTCATCATGCGCGAGAACGCCACCGCGCAGGCCTTCAAGGGCAAGATCGAGCTGATCGTCGACGGCACCTACACCAACGGCCGCCGCGACACCATCGCCTCCGACCCGGCCGAACTCACGCTGGCGCGCTACGACCACTCACAGGGCCAGCTCACGCTGCCCGAGAAGTACACCCCGCGCTCGGTCACGATCAAGGTGCTGGATCCGGCCGGCAAGCAGGTCGCCATGCGGATCTATAACGTGCGGTAGAGAGAGGGAAGAGAGCCCCCACGCTGCGCGCTCACGCGCTTGCTGCCCCCCGAGGGGGCCCTCCCGCCTTCGGGCGGCCGGGCGGCGGGAGTGTTTGCGCTCACGCGCTTGCTGGCTCCCGCCACGGTTCTTCGCATACAAAAAGCCCGACGCGATAGCGCGTCGGGCTTTTTGCTTGGCGGGCCGGCCTGCCTCAGTCGGGCACGGCCAGGCCCACGCCGCCCAGTCGCAGGGCGGCCTCGTCCATGAACTGCGCCATGCGCACGTCGAGCTCGGTCACGCCGCCGGCGTCGTGGGTGGTGAGCAGCACGTCGACGCGGTTGTAGACGTTGCGCCACTCGGGGTGATGATTCAGGCGCTCCGCGAACAGGGCGACGTGGGTCATGAAACCGAACGCCTGGTTGAAGGATTCGAAGCGATAGCGCTTGGTCAGCGCGTCGCGGGTGGTGTGCTTGTGCCAGCCGCGCAGGGCGGGCAGTGCATAGTCGGCGCCGATGCGCGCGGGGGGCAGGCCCATGGCATTTCCTGGTGATGAGTGAGGTACAGCTGCGATGTTACGCCCGCCACCGGCCAGCGACCGCGCAAAACACAAGCCCGGCGCGAGCCGGGCTTCGTCGCGGGCGGCGGGCCCGGGGGCCCGCCTGCATCAACGTGCCTGCACCGCGTAGAGGTAGACCTCGACGCGGCGGTTCTGCGCGCGGCCTTCGGCCGTGTTGTTGTCGCCGATCGGATCGTTGGGGCCGCGGCCCTCGATGCTGGTGCGGGTCTGCGCCACGCCCTTCTGCGCCAGATAGTCGGTCACGGAGCGGGCCCGGTTGACCGAGAGGGTCTGGTTGTGCGCCAGCGCGCCGGTGCTGTCGGTATGGCCCACGACCTTCACGCGCAGCTCGGGATGCTGGGTGAGCGCGCGTGCGACGCTGTCGAGCACCGGCAGCATGACCGGCTTGAGCACGGTCTTGTCGGTGTCGAACGAGGCGTTGCCCGGCAGGTTGACCTTGAGGGTGCCGTCGGGCATTTCCACCACGTCGACGCCGAGCGAGGCCGCGCCGGATTGCTGCGCCGACTGCTGCACGTCGTCTTTCACGACCTTCCAGTTGTAGCCGACCAGGCCGCCCGCGACCGCGCCGATGCCGGCCCCGATCGCCGCGCCCTTGCCATGCCCGATCAATGCGCCGATGCCGGCGCCGACCGCGGCACCCGCGCCGGTGCCCACGGCGGTATTGGTCTGCTGCGGCGTCGCGCAGCCTGCCAGCAGGCTGCCTGCCACGCCCAGCACGGCAAGCCGCCCCAGTATTGTTCGAGTATGCATGACGACCTCCTTGGGGTAAGACCGGCATATGCCGGCCGGATCATGCTAGCAAGCGGCGTGCGCGGCGCGCGCGACAATTTGTAGCCGCATCCGGCAGGCGTTCGCAGTCTTGCGAGCAACGGCGGCGAACTGTCGGCAGGCTTAAACCCCTGCGCGGCGTGGCGGATGGCCCGCGCGCGGCGGTCGCCGCGAGTAAGATCGGTCCACACGGCGGGGCGGGCAGCCCGGCCCCTCCCCCTTCGCACAACGGAGCATCGTCTTGAAATACCGCAAACTCGGCCGCACCGACCTCGAAGTCAGCCTGATCGGCCTGGGCACCATGACCTGGGGTGAACAGAACACCGAGGCCGAAGCCCACGAACAACTCGACTACGCGCTGTCGCGCGGGGTCAACCTGGTGGACACCGCCGAGATGTACCCGGTGCCGCCCAAGGCCGAGACGCAGGGCCGCACCGAGGCCTACATCGGCACCTGGCTGGCCAAGACCGGCCGGCGCCAGGACATCGTGCTGGCGAGCAAGGTGGCCGGCCCGGTGCGCGATCCGAAGCGCCCCGGCCACATCCGCGGCGGCAAGACCAACCTCGACCGCAAGAACCTCACCGAGGCCCTGGACGCCAGCCTGAAGCGCCTGCAGACCGACTATCTCGACCTGTACCAGCTGCACTGGCCCGATCGCACCACCACCACGTTCGGCCGCCCCTACTACCCCTACGTCGAAGACGAATACACCACGCCGATCGCCGAGACGCTCGAGGTGCTGCAGGACTTCGTGCGCCAGGGCAAGGTGCGCCACATCGGCGTTTCCAACGAAACGCCGTGGGGCGTGTCGCAGTTCCTGCGCCATGCCGAGGTCGACAAGCTGCCGCGCATCGCCTCGATCCAGAACCCCTACAGCCTGTTGAACCGCACCTATGAGCTGGGCCTGTCGGAGTTCAGCCATCACGAAGGCGTGGGCCTGCTCGCCTACTCGCCGCTCGCCATGGGCGTGCTGTGCGGCAAGTATCTCGACGGCGCACAACCCGCGGGCGCCCGCCTGACGCTGTTCACCCGCTTCACGCGCTACAGCAACCCGGAAAGCGAGGCCGCCGCCCGCGAGTACGTCGAGCTGGCCCGCGCGCACGGCCTCTCGCCCACGCACCTGGCCCTGGCCTTCGTCAACGAGCGGCCGTTCGTCACCAGCAACCTGATCGGCGCCACCAACCTCGACCAGCTCAAGGAAAACATCGACAGCGTCGACATCAGCTTCGATGCCGAGCTCTGGAAGGCGATCGACGAGATCCACACGCGCCATCCCAACCCCGCGCCCTGAGTGCGGCGGCGCGGCGGCGGCCAGAAGCCGCGCGCCCGCCGACGCGGCGCATGCTGCAATGCAACATGCGCCGCGGCATCGCCGCTCGGCAGCCCGGACGCGTGGCCGGCCCGGCCGTCAAAGTGCATGCAATCCGCGCCGGTCACCGGCGCTCGAATACCGACCAGTCATTCGTCAATTCAACGACTTAGCCGCCCTTTTCCCGGATAGCGGGAAGACCGCCGCGGCGCCCCGCCATCGCCCGGGATATGGCCCGTATTCCCCATATTGCACCGCATCACCGTATGTTCTAGTGGGTCACGTTCGGCGCATTCCGCGCCCCAAATGTGTGACCCATGGCCAAACTACGCAATCTTTCCCTCAGAACCACCTTGATCGCGCTGGTTCTGTTCTTCATCGCCACCCTGCTCGCCGTCGGCGTGATCGCCATGCAGCAGCTCTGGAGCGTCAGCAACAAGCAGCGCGCGATGTACACCGACACGGTCGTGCCGGTGCGCACCGTGCTCGACGCCGCCCGCCAGGGCGCGACGCACTTCCGCCGCATGTATGTCTACATCATCCAGACCGACCGCAAGGCGCGCGACAACGAGCTGCGCCTGAACGAGGAATCGGAAAAGACGGTGCTCGAGGCCATGCGCCTGCTGCAATCCGAATCGACCGACCCGGCGCTCAAGGACCTGGGCGCGAAGCTGGCGCAGACCTGGACCCAGTACAAGCGCGCCGTCGGCGTGATCCAGGGCATGGCCGATCGCGGCGACCCGGCCGCGATGGCCGACCTGCACAAGGATTCCGCCCAACTGCACATCGCGGTGCGCAACCTGCTGATGGACGCCGCCAAGCGCCAGGAAGACATGGCGCGCCAGGACACCGAGGAGGCCGCCGCTGCGGTCAAGCGCACCTTCTGGACCCTCACCGTGCTGATCGCGCTGTGCGCGCTGATCAGCGGCCTGCTGGGCGCCTGGCTGGTGCGCTCGGTCATGCGTCAGCTCGGCGGCGAACCCGCCTACGCGGCCCGCGTCGCGCAGGAAGTCGCGGCCGGCAACCTCGCCGTGCAGGTCGATCTGCGCGCCAATGACGGCACCAGCGTGCTGGCCAACATGGAGGCCATGCGCGCCAACCTCGCGAACCTGGTGAGCCAGGTGCGCCAGACCAGCGAATCGATCGCCACCGGCGCCACGCAGATCTCGTCGGGCAACACCGACCTGAGCCAGCGTACCGAGGAACAGGCCGCCAACGTCGAGGAGACGGCCGCCTCGATGGAGCAGATGAACGCCACGGTGAAGCAGAACCTGGATTCCGTCGGCACCGCCTCGCAACTGGCGGGCTCCGCCAGCCAGGCCGCCACGCGCGGCGGCGAAGTCGTGGGCAACGTCGTGAGCACGATGGACCAGATCTCGGCCAGTTCGCGCAAGATCGTCGACATCATCAGCGTGATCGACTCGATCGCGTTCCAGACCAACATCCTGGCGCTCAACGCGGCGGTCGAGGCCGCGCGTGCGGGCGAGCAGGGCCGCGGCTTCGCCGTGGTGGCCAGCGAGGTGCGCGCGCTGGCGCAGCGCAGCGCCGGCGCCGCCAAGGAGATCAAGCTGCTGATCGGCGAGAGCGTCGGCAAGGTCGAGACCGGCGCGCAGCTCGTGACCGAGGCCGGCAGCACGATGGACGACATCGTGACGCAGGTGCGACGCGTGGCCGACCTGATCGGCGAGATCGGCGCCGCCGCCCACGAGCAGAGCCAGGGCATCTCGCAGGTCGGCGATGCGATCAACCAGCTCGACCAGACCACGCAGCAGAACGCCGCGCTGGTCGAGGAATCGGCCGCCGCCGCGATCAGCCTGAACGAACAGGCCGCCAGGCTGGTCCAGCTGGTCAGCGTGTTCCGCCTGGGCAGCGATGCGCCGCGCAAGGCCGCGCCGCCCCCGCCCGCAACGCTGCCGGCTGCGCCGGCGCAGGTCGCCCCTCAGCCGGGCGCGCCCGCGCAGGCGGCGCGCGTCGAATCCTCCCCGGCAGCCACGGCGCACGCGCCGGCCGCACCGGTCCACCGTGCCGCTCCCTCCACCGCCCGCCCCGCCGCGCGGCCCACGGCGCGCACGCCGGCGGCCCGGTCGGCCTCGGCCACCGATGCCACCGTCAAGCGCCGCCCGCAGCTGGGCGCGCAGGCGAAGCCGGCCCCCGGCAACGGCAAGACGGCGCCCGCGGGCGACGATTGGGAAAGCTTCTGAGTGCGGCGCGCGGGCCGCTGCTGCCCGCGCATCGATACGCCGGCGCGGCAACCGCCGCGCCGCGCTAGCGCTGCCAGATCGGCGCGCGGGCGCGCAGCTGGTCGATCGCCAGATCGAGAAAGGCGCGCACCTTCTGGTTGGGATGCTTGCCTTCGCGGTGCACCACCTGCACCGGCAGGGGGGTGAGCTCGTGCTCGGCGAGGACGATGCGCAGGGCGCCCGCCGCCAGCTCGTCGGTGACCTGGTACGAGAGCACGCGCGCAATGCCCACGCCGGCCAGCGCCGCGACGATCGCGGAATCGTTGGTGGTGGTCACGAGCCGCGGCTGGATCGCCACCGGGTAGGTCTTGCCCGCGCTCAGGAAGCGCCATTCGGGCGCGCCGGAATGGCTGGTCATCTGGATGGTGGTGTGCGCGGCCAGCTCGGCGGGCTCGCGCGGCGTGCCGTGCTTCTTCAGGTAGGCGGGCGAGGCGCACAGCAGCCGCCGCACCTTGCCCACCGGCACGGCCTGCAGCGTGGAGTCGGGCAGCTCGCCGATGCGGATCGCAACGTCCGCGCCCTCGTCGACCAGGTTCACGATGCGATCGAGGAACCAGCAATTCACGTTCACAGAGGGATAGCGCGTCAGGTAATCCTGCACCACCGGCATCACGTGCAGCCGGCCGAACAGCGCAGGCGCGGTCACCGTGAGCTGTCCGCGCGGCGTGGCGTTGGCCCCGCCCACCGCCAGCTCGGCCGCGTCGATCTCCCCGAGTATGCGCCGGCAATCCTCGAAATAGGCGGCGCCGGCATCGGTGACCTTCACCACCCGCGTGGTGCGCGTGAGCAGCCGCACGCCGAGGTGCGCCTCCAGCTCCGCCATCACCCGGCTGATGACCGACGGCGACACCTTGAGTTTGCGCGCCGCCGATGCAAAGCCCGCCGTTTCGACCACCGTCACGAAGGTGGTCATTGCCTGGTGCCTGTCCATGTCAGCCCGAAGAAGGGAAAACGATCGCGCAGAGCATAACAGCCCGCCTGCTCAGATCTCGAGCAGCAGGCGCGCGCCGCCGCCCGAGTCGGGATGGGCCGGCACCGCGCAACAGATCAGCGCCTCGTCGTCCGCCACCATGAAGGACGGCGCGCTGGCGTAGGCGACCGCGCCCTCCACCACCTTGGCGCGACAGCTGCCGCAACTGCCGCTGCGGCAGCCATAGGCCGGCGCCAGGCCGCGCGACTCCGCCAGTTCGAGCAGGGAGCCTGCGCCGGGCTGCCAGCGCGCCTCCTTGCCGCTCGCCACGAATGCCACGGGCACCGCCTCGACCGCCGGCGCGCGCGCCGGCGCCGTGGGCTCGGCGACGGCCACGTTGCGCACGAGCCCGGAGGGGCCGAACGCCTCGGCATGGATGCGCGCGTCGGCCACGTCCAGCCCGCGCAGGCCGTCGTACATCGCCTGCATGAACCCGGCGGGGCCGCACAGATAGAAATCGAAATCGTCGAAGGGCAGCGTCTTGCGCAGCAGCGCGGTGTCGATCCGGCCGGTCAGGTCGAAGTCGCGCCCGGCCTCGGCGTCGGCGCCGTCGCTCAGCACGCGCACCACCTTGACCGCGCCCTGCGCCGCGTCTTCCAGCTGGCGCAGCTCGTCGCCGAACGCCAGATCGTCGTGCGAACGGGCCGACTGGAAGAACCAGGTGGGGCGTACCCGGCGCTTGCGCAGCCCCTCGTAGACCACGTGGCGCAGCATCGCCAACATCGGCGTCACGCCCACGCCGGCCGCCAGCAACACCGCGGGCCGCGGCGCGGCCGCGTCGATCGTGAACTGGCCGGCCGGCGCGCGCAGCGCGATCTCGTCGCCCACGCGCACCGCATCGTGCAGGTGGCGGGACACCACTCCATCGCGCTTGACGCTGATGCGATAGCGCCCATCCGACGGCGCGGTCGACAGCGTGTAGGTGCGCACGAGCGGCCGCGCCTCGCCGGGCAGCTGCAGCCGGATCGGCACGTGCTGGCCCGCCGCGTGCGGAATCAGGCCGGCGCCATCGGCCGGCTCGAGATGGAAGGAGCGGATGGTCGCGCTCTCGTCCACCAGCGCGGCCACCCTGAACGGGCGCCAGGCCTGCGCGCGTTCCGCGGCCTTCAGCCGGCTGGCCGTCTCGTCCCAGTCGCCGGTCATCAGCGCGTTGGGCGACCAGCCGCCGTCCTGGAACCGCCAGCGCAGCGGCGCCGCGCCGGCGCGGAAGATCACGCGCCGCGGCGTGAAGCGCCACAGCCGCTCCGCGCCCTGGAACGCGGCGATCTCGAGCGAATCGAGGTCGACCTCGGCCTCGCCCGTGAGCTGCAGCATGTCGCCGGTCTCGAAGTCGGCGAACACCAGCCCGGCGCGCGGATTGACGAGAAAATTGCCGAGCGTGGCGAAAAACAGATTGCCGGCGAAATCCGGGATGGTCAGCCGGCCATCCGCCTCGATGCGCACGAAGCCGGCCTTGCCGCCGCGGTGCGACACGTCCACCTGGCGGCCCGACTCGCCGTCCACATACGAGGCCACGAAGAAGGTGTCGGCCCGCTCGATGATGGCGCGCGCCCGCGCGTCGAGCCCGGTCGATTCCTGCGGCGCCGCCTCGGCAAACACGCCGGGCGCGCGCACGAACTCGAAATCGCGCAGCTGGATGTACTGCGGACAGTTGCCGAAGCTCTGCGCCACCGCCACCTCGAACCCCTGGGCCGAGGCACCGCCCACCGTGCCGTTCATGCGATTGCGCCGCCGCGTGTGCAGCTCGATGCCCAGCAGGCCGATGCCGCCGCCATCGACCACGCCCAGGCTCGCGGGGTCGCGCGGGTCGAACACCGTGTCGAGCCGCAGCGTGTTCGGCGTGGGCGATTGCATGAAGCCCGGGCGCCCGAAGGCGAACGAGGCCCACGCGTCGCCATCCGGCGCGACCGTGCCCACCACGATGAAAGGCAGCTGCTGGTAGAAGGCGCGATGCTGATCCGGCATGTAGCTGCGCACCACGCGGCGGCCCACGCCGTCCATTTTTTCCTTCACGCCCACCTTGTCCTGCAGCGCCAGCTCGCCGGCGTGCCAGGGGGTGGCGGCCGGGGCCGCGGGCGGTGTGCTGTGCTGCATGGTCATGGTGCGCTCCTTTGCCGGATCCGGCCGCTGCCGTCAGGCCGCGAGGCCGATGGCGGTCTTCTGGAAGCCGACGAAGCCGGGCAGCGCTTCGATGCGGCGCAGCCAGGCATTGACCTGCGGGTAGTGCGACAAATCGACGTTGCCTTCCGGCGCGCCGGCGATGTAGCTGTAGAGCGCGACATCGGCGATGGTCGGGCGCGCGCCGACGATGAAGTCCTGGCCCTCCAGTTCGGCGTCGATCAGCGTGAGGATGCGGTGCGCCCGCGCGATCACCTCGTCGGTGTTGAACTTGGCGCCGAACACCGTCACCAGCCGCGCCGCGGCCGGGCCGTAGGCGATTTCGCCGGCCGCCACCGAGAGCCAGCGCTGCACGGCCGCCTCGCGCACCGGGTCGGACGGCAGCCAGTCGGTCTTGCCGGCCTTGCGGGCCAGGTACACCAGGATGGCATTGGAATCGGAGATCACCACGTCGCCATCGACCAGCACCGGAATCTGGCCGAAGCGATTGAGCTTCAGGAATTCGGGCGACTTGTGCTGGGCCGCGGCCAGGTCCACTTCGATCAGGTCATGCGGAATGCCGAACAGGGCGAGCTGCAGACGGGCACGGTGGGCATGGCCGGACAGGGGATGGTGATAGAGCTTCATGGTGACTTCCTCTCGGGGTTGGGTGCCTCGGGCTGATCCCGACGCTTGAGAGGAAGTCTAAGAATCCTGACCCCGCGAGAGAATCCGCCGCCAGGAGAAGAGATTGTTCTCGTTTCGAGAATGGTGGCCCCGGGCGGCCGGACGTGGCCCGGCGCGGCAGGCCACGCTTACGGCCTCGGAGCGAGGCCTCAGGGCGCCGGTCCGTGCAGCGACAGCCCCGTCGCCGCGTCGAACAGGCGGATGTCCGCGGGCGCAACGCTGACCGGCAGCGCATCCCCCGGCCTGAGGGCCAGGCGCGTGCGCGCGACCAGACGCACCGTGTTGTCGCCCAGCCTGCCGTACACCCAGGTCTCGGGGCCGGTGGGCTCGACCACGTCGGCCTGCAGGCGCGCGCCCGGGCCGCACGGGTCTTCGATGCGGAAGTGCTCGGGTCGGATGCCGATCTCCACCGCGCCGGCGGCGGCCGCGGCGGGACAGTCGTCGGGCAGGCGCAGGCGCTCGCCACTGCCCGCGATCTGGAACCACGCGCCGTCGTCGGCGCGCAGGACCGTGCCCTTGAGGAAGTTCATGCACGGCGAGCCGATGAACGCGGCCACGAATCGGTTGGCGGGCCGATCGTACAGCTCCAGGGGTTTGCCGACCTGCTGGAGCTCGCCGTTGTGCAATACCACGATGCGATCGGCCATGGTCATCGCCTCGATCTGGTCGTGCGTCACGTACACGATGGTGCAGCCCAGCCGCTGGTGCATGGCCTTGATCTCGGTGCGCATCTGGACACGCAGCTGCGCGTCCAGGTTGGACAGCGGCTCGTCGAACAAAAACAAGGCGGGCTCGCGTACCAGGGAGCGCCCCATCGCGACGCGCTGGCGCTGCCCGCCGGAGAGCTGGCGCGGATACCGTTCCAGCAGCGCCGAGAGGTTCAGCATGCCGGCCGCCTTGTGCACCTTTTCCTTGACCACCGCCGCGCTGTCGCCACGAATCGCGGGGCCGAAGCCGATGTTCCGGGCGACGTCGAGGTGGGGAAACAGCGCATAGGATTGGAACACCATCGCGATGTTGCGTTGCTGCGGTGGAATGCCGTTGGCGCGCACGCCCTGGATGAGCAGGTCGCCGGCGCTGATGGTCTCCAGCCCGGCCAGCATGCGCAACAGCGTGGACTTGCCACACCCCGACGGCCCCACCAGGGCCACGAATTCACCGCTCGCGATATCCAGGTCGATGTGCTTGAGAATCGCCTGTCGGCCGAACGACTTGCTCAGTGCACGGATTGAAACGTCGGTCATGGCGACTCACTCTCCCATTACGTCGTGGATGAAGGGCAGGCAGCCCGCGGTCAGGCCGGCGTCCACCGGCAGGGCGACGCCGGTGATGCCGCTCGCAAGATCGGAGGCCAGAAAGGCCACCGCCTGCGCCACCTCCGCGGCGTCGACGACGCGCCCGAGCGGATACAGGCGCGTCAATCGGCGCAGCACCTCCGGCCGGGCGCCGATGCGATGGTCCCAGGCGGGGGTGCGCGTGGTGCCCGGGCACACGGTGTTGGCGCGCACACCTGCCGCGCCCAGTTCGACCGCGAGGGCCCTGGCATACGCGTTGATGCCGGCCTTGGCCGCCGCATAGGCGGGGTTGCCGAAGTGCGCCATGGCGTTCACCGAAGAGACGAACACGATGCTGCCGCCGGCGCGCGCGGCCATCGCCTGCGCCAGCGGGTTGGTGAAGGCCATCACGCCCGTCAGGTTCAGATCGATTTCGCGCCGCAGGGCGTCCATGTCGAGGTCCGCCAGGGTATCGGCACGCGACCATCCCGCGTTGTTGACCAGCACGTCGGGCACGCCCTCGCGCGCCAGCAACGCGTGGGCGGCCTGTGCCGACTCGGCGGGCCGACTCAGGTCGAACACCTGGCGCGCGTCGATCTTCGGATCGTCCAGGGCCTGCAGCGTCCGGTCGCAGCCGATCACGCGCGCGCCCCGGGCGTGGAACAGCGCAACCAGCGCGGCGCCGATGCCGCCGCCCGCGCCGGTGATGACCACGGTTCGATGAAGAAAGGCATCGTGCACCATGCTCGCGCCCGCTACTTGACGGCACCCATGGCCATGCCCCGTATCAGATACCGTTGCAGCCAGGAGAACACCACCACGACAGGCAGCGTCGCCAGCAGCACGGCGGCCATGACGTGATGCCACTCGATGGTGTAGCGGCCGGCGACGAGCGCGAACAGGCGGATGGGCAGCGTGTAGCTTTCCTGGCTGCGCAGCATCGTCAGCGCCACGATGAACTCGTTCCAGGCATTGATGAAGGTGAAGATGGCGGTGACGGCGATGGCGGGCAGGCACAGCGGCAGGAAGATCCTGCGCAGCGCGACCCAGCGGCTCGCGCCTTCCATCCAGGCCGCCTCTTCGAGCTCCGGCGGGATGGCGTTGAAATAGCTCTGCAGCATCCACACCACGAACGCCACGTTGAACGCCACATACACGCCGCCCACCGCCGTGGTGCTCTCCACCAGCCCCAGCGCGGCGATGAGCCGGAACAGGCCCAGCACCAGCACGATGGGCGAGATCATCTGCGAGACCAGCAGAAACTGCCGGAAGCCGCCCTGCCCCGCGAACCGGAAGCGCGACATGGCGTAGGCCGCGGGCGTGGCCACCACCAGCGCCCCGACCATGGCCAGCACCGACACGTAGAGCGAGTTCCACAGCGCATGGCCGAACCCGGTGGCGACCCACATGTCGGCGAAGTTGGCCCAGTGGAAACTGCCGGGCCACCACGAGGGCGTGGCCACCTCCGCAGGCGCCTTCACCGCGGTGACGAACATCACCGCGAAGGGGAACAGCGTGACGATGACCAGCGGCAGGAGCAACAGCCAGATCAGCAGCGAGCGCAGCAACCGGCGGCCCCTCATGCCGCCTGCTCCCTGCCGCGCATCACGAGCCGCACGTACATCACCGCAAAGAAGAGCAGGATCGCCAGCGTGATCAGCGACACCGCCGCGGCCTCGCCGGGCTTGCCGATGCGGAAGGCCTGCTTGTACAGATAGGTCACGAGAATGTCCGTCGAGTTGGCCGGCCCGCCCTGCGTCATGACCCAGATGATGGGAAACGAGTTGAACACGTAGATCGTGTTGAGCACGATGGCGATGTTCACGAAGGGCTTGAGCAGCGGCAGCGTGATCCGCCTGAACTGCTGCCAGGCCGAGGCCCCCTCCAGCGCGGCGGCCTCATACAGATCGCCCGGTATCGCGCTGAGCCCGCCCAGGAAGATGGTCACGGTGAAGGGCACGCTCACGAGAATGCCGATCACCACCTGGGCCGGAAAGGCCGTGGTGGCGCTGGCCAGCCACTGGATGTTGTGACCGATCAGCCCCCAGTCTCTCAGGGCGGCGTTGAGCATGCCGTTTTCCCCGCCCAGCGCCCAGCGCCACACCACGGCGGTCATGGTCAGCGACACCGCCCAGGGCAGCATGATGATGACCCGGGCCAGGCCACGCCCGTAGAAGTCCGTGTTGAGCAGGATGGCCGTGGGGATGGCGATGACCAGGGTGCCCGCGACGACCAGCAGCGTCCAGACGACCGTGCGCCACAGCGTGGGCATGAACTCCGGGTCGTTGAACAGCGAAAAGAAGTTCTCGAGCCCGGAGAATTCGTGCAACTGGCCAAAGCGCCCTGCCTGGTGCGTCGCGATCTGGATCAACTCCTGGAGGGGCCAGAGGATGACCAGGGCGGTGAGCACCCCGGCAGGCAGGATGAGCAGGTAAGGCAGCGCACGCTGCCGGGTCGCGGGTATCGAAAGCTCGCTCATGGCAGGGGATGCGCTGCGCGCCTCACTTCTTCATCACGGTGTTGGCCCGCGCGGCGGCACCCTTGAGGGTGGCCTCGATGTCGCCCTGCCCCAGATAGATCTTCTGCACGGCATCGGACGTGATCTGCGCGATCTCCTCCCAGCCGGGAATCACCGGGGCGAAGCGGGCGTCCGGCAACAGGCTGGTGAAGGCGGCCAGGCCCTTGTTCTTGACGTAGTAGTCGAGCTTGGCCTCTTCCTTGTTGACCGGCAGAAAGCCCTCGTTCTGCGTGAACTTGGCGCGCTGCTGGGTGGTGAACAGGAAGTCCAGCAGCTTCCAGGCCTCCTGCTTGTTCTTCGCGTTCTTGAACATGATGATCGAGTCGGTGACGCCATAGGTGGCGCGCTGACCGGTCGGGCCGCGCGGCACGGCGGCGACGCCATAGCGCAGCGTCGGCGCCTCTTCCTTGATCTGGTTCATCAGGAACGGCGCGGTGATCATCATGCCGACCTTGCCCTGCTTGAACAGCGTCATCACGTCTTCGCGGCTCATGGACGTGACGCCCGGTTGCGTCAGCCCCTCGTCGATCATCGACTTGTACAGCTTGGCCGCGGCGATCGCGCCCGGGGAGTCCAGGCCCGACTTGCCGTCCTTGCCCAGTATCTCGGCGCCGTACGACCACATGGCGTAGTAGTAATAGACGTCGGTTTCGATCTCCTTGCCCTGGATGCCGTAGCCGAACGCGCCCACCGCCTTGAGCTTGCGCGCGTCGTCGCGCAGTTGTTCCCAGGTGGCCGGCGGCCCCTTGATGCCCGCCTTCTCGAACAGCGCCTGGTTGTAGTAGAGGGCGCGCGCCGAGGCGGCGATCGGCAGGCCGTAGGTCTTGCCCTGCAGGATGGAGGGCGACAGGAAGGTCTCGATGAAACGGCCCTTGAACGCCGGCGACATGAAGCCGTCGAGCGGCTCGGCGATGCCCTGGCGGACGAAGTCGATCAACCAGCGCGTGCCGATGATGGACAGGTCCGCGTTGGTGCCGGCGCTGATGTCCGTGGTGAGTTTCTGCAGCAGCACATCCCACGGCACCACTTCGAACTTCACGGTGATGCCCGGATTGGCCGCCTCGAATTCCTTCTTGACCTCGGCGAAGTACGGCCCGGTCTTGGCGCTGTACTCGGCCACCGTCACGCGCACCTCCCCTGCCCCCGCCTGCAGCGGCGCTGCGGCCAGCAACACACCGAACCAGGCCGCCATCAAAGGCAAAGCCCATTGCATCAGTCGTTTCATCGTGATCTCCTGGATGGGCGGCTCGCATGGGCCGCTGAGACTCAAAGCAACAAACGCTGCAACTGCGAGCGACCCGGGCCATGCCTGCGCCATGGCGGGTCACGATCGATGGCCGGTCACCACGCGCAGCGCGCGCTTTCCCGATCCATCGACGGGCGCATGGTACGCACAAAGGGAAGGATGGAGCCAGGGTGTCCGGCATGCTGGAAAACCCCTGCAGGAAGGGCTTTTCTTCCTCTGTCACCCTATGAGGTGTAGGGGTTCTCGGAAGACCCGATACCCCACGTCACGCGGGGCCGTTTCGGACTTTTTGAAGCGCAGCGATTGCGCGCGCCGGCTGTCGCGTTGCTGCTGCTCCGGTCTTCGCACCGACGCCGGGAGCATCCGCGACGAATGGGCGCGAGCGCGCGTGGCGATGCTTGGAACGATGAGGCGCCAGCCTTCCTCGCGCCGCAGCTGCCCGCCTTCCTGGGCGGGGTGCGCCGCAGCGGCGAGGTGATAAAGTCCCCTGTCGACCCACCCGGGGGCCGCACGCCCCCGCGTCACAGGAGCTTTGACCATGCCCCGCGTGCCAATACGTTCGCTGCTCGCCGCGAGCCTCGCCACGGCCGCCCTCGGCTCCGCCCAGGCCGCGCGACTCAGCGCCGAATGCAAGGCGCCGCAAGGCACCTTCTTCCACGTGCCCAAGGGCAAGACCCAGCCCGTGCAGGAAAAGTCAGGCTATCGGAACAGCACCTGGACGCTGGTGTGGGACAGCGCCCGGCCCGAACAGGGCACGATCCGCCACACCTCCACCGATCCGGCCCGGCCCGCCGGCGAACAGCCCGCCGACGTCATCGACGCCCGCCCCTCGCTCATCACCTTCCTCGTGCCCGACGGGCCCGAGATCATGGTCTATTCCCTCTACCCCACCCAGGGCCTCCTGCTCGCGTCGCTGCACGGCCCGTCCAACGCCCGCGACGACGCCACCGGCGGCACCTTCACCGCGCGCTGCACGGTGAGCGAGACGCGATGAGGGCGAGGCCGCCACCGATACGATGGACGAGCCAAAACAAAAAGCCACCCGAAGGTGGCTTTTTGTTTTTCACCTCTTCGAAGCAAGAGGCAAAGAAATTCTGGTGGGCTGTGAGTGGCTCGAACACTCGACCTACGGATTAAGAGTCCGCTGCTCTACCAACTGAGCTAACAGCCCGACGCATGCAGTGTTATCCAACTTCGCGATCAACAAGCTTTGCTTGCCGATCCCGCCGCAGAACCGCTGCAATTGCGAGAGGCCGAATCATACATGAATTTTCGGTTCTGTCCAACTCACCCCCGAAAATTTACAAATTTGTGGCGACGGCCTCGAAATCGGTCTTGCGCCCGGCGCCCCGACCATTGCGCAGACATTGCGCAACAACCGGGGCGGCCAGCTTACTTCTTCGCCGGCGCGGGCGGCGGGGTCTTCTTGCCGGGCGCCTGCTTCATGCGGGCGAACAGCTCGGCGCACTGGTTGGTGTCGTCGTTGTTGCTGGGCGCGATCAGCGCCAGCAGGCCGGCGGCGGGCGTGAGCACCACGCCCAGGGCCACGGCACCGGCGCCGCGCGCGGCCAGGGGCAGCGCGTGCACGCCGGGCTTGGGGTTCTTGAAGGTGCCGCGCACGTACAGCGGGGAGCGCAGCGAGAAGATGCGGAAGCCCTTGCTGTCCGGCGTGATGTCGAGATCCATGGTCTCGTTCTTGAAGTTCACGGTGCCGTCGACGGTCACCAGCGCGTTTTCGGTGTCGAACACGAACAGGTTGGTCTTCATCAGGCCCGACTTGATGCTGAGGTCGGCCGCACCGCAATTGATCTTGACCTCGTCATCGCCGAACAGCTTGTTGACCACGTAGTTGCCCACGTTCAGGCCCGCGATCTCCATCAGCGAACGGCTGATCACGCCATCGTTGACCAGCATCCGCAGGTCGCCGTTGGCGGTGCCGAGCAGGGCCGCGACCGAGTTGCCGGTGCCCGCCAGCGTGGTGTCGCCGTTGAGCTGGCCCAGCGTCTTCTGCATCGACTCCACGTTGGGGAACAGCTGCTTGAGCTGCAGGCGCCGCACCGAGATGCGCGCCTGGCCGCCCATCGGGGTCTTGGAGCCATCGAGCCGCACCGCGGCGTCCAGCCGGCCGCCGGCCATGCCGAACTTGAGCGGGTCGACGTTGAGCACCCCGTCCTGCAGCGCCACGCGCGTCTCCAGGCCCGACAGCGGCAGCTTGCTGCTGTGGATGATGCTGGCCGCGCTCAGCGCCACGTCGGCGTCCATATCGCGCCAGCGGTCGGTGCGGAACTCCTGCACCGGCAGGACCTTGTCGGCCGGCTGCGCGCGGGTCTTCTCGCCCTCGGCCTTGACGGTCTTGGCGGTGGTGCCCGCGCCCGACTGCACGCCGATCAGCGGCCCCAGGTCGTCGATGCGCAGCAGCTTGGAGTTGAGATTGCCGGTGAGCTTGGGGCGCGGCGCCTGCAGCGCGAAGCGCAGGTCGCCGTGCAGGTCGCTGGCGCCCACCTTGCCGTTGAAGCCGCGATAGTCGAACACCGGGCCGTTCGGATCCTGCAGGTTGGCGGTCAGGTGGCCGTCGGTGGAATACGGCGGCGTGTCGGGCAGCGTGACGCCCGTGAGTGGATAGAGGTTGGCCATCGAATTGCCGGCCAGCTTGAGACGCAGGTCGATCGCGCCGAGGCTGAGCGGATCGGTCACGGTGCCCACCACCGACGCCTTGGTCGAGCCGGCGGCCACGTCGGCCTGCACCGGGAACGGCTGGTTGCCGTCGCGCAGGGCCAGCATGCCGCCCACCTTGCCTTCGCCCTGCACGGCCAGGTCCTTGTACTTGCCCTTCACCTTCCAGCCGAACACGTAGTCGCGCGGGGTTTCCTTGCCGGGCTCGCCGGCCGCCGCGGCGCCCGCGAGCTCGGCGAACGGCACCGGCTTGCCGAGCGGATCGACCAGCACCTCGAGGTCGGCCTTGAGCGGCACGTCCTTGTAGTGGATCTTGCCCTGGTCGAAGCCGATCTCGTCGATGTCGATCTTCCAGGGCGAGGGCTCGCCCGTCTCGGGCATCTTGAAGACCCAGTTGGCCTCGCCGTCTTCACGGCGCTGCAGATCGGCCACCGCACCGGTGAGCTGGATGCTGCGGATGCGCACGGTGTGCGCGAGCAGGGGCAGGGGCGAGAGGCGGAACGACACTTCCTTGAGCGACGCCATGTTGGGCGCGTCGGCCCAGGGCGTGTTGCCCACGGTGATCTCCTGGGCCCTGACGTGCGGCCAGGGCACCCAGCCGCGCCACCCGCCCTCGGCGGGCTCGCGTGCCCACTTCACGCTCAGGTCGCCGCTGATGGCGAAGGGGCGGCCGATGGCCGCGGAAACGCGCTCATTGATGGTGGGCTTGAACCGGTTCCAGTCCATGGTGGCCACCACCACGACCAGAATCACCGGCACCAGCAGCACCACGATCAAGAGACCAATCAGGGTTTTGCGAGTTCGAGTCATGTCTGTCCGCCCTTTGCCGGTCAGGACACGCGCCGGCCCAGTTTCAACCCAGGGTATCGCAGACCTGTCCCCTCGCAAACCCATGGCGGGCCGATCGATACAAACCGCAACCAGCCGTCATTGCTGGATGCGTTCTGCCTTCATGCGGGCGACGCGAAGGCCGCGCGCTCGCGGTCGCAGGGCGCGCAGGCATGGCAGTCGGGATGATGGTCGTTGACCATGCCGACCGACTGCATGAACGCGTACACCGTGGTGGGGCCGACGAACGACCAGCCGAGCTTCTTGAGCGCCTTCGACAGGGCCGTGGCCTGCGCCGAGGTGGCGCGGACCTCGAAGGCCGCCGCGGGATCGCGCGGCGCGTGGGCATGCGCCCACGTGAGCTGCGCCAGCGACTCGCCGCGCTTGTGCATTTCGAGCAGCTGGCGGGCGTTGTTGATCACCGCCTCGATCTTGCCGCGATGGCGCACGATGCCGGCATCGGCCAGCAGGCGTTCGACGTCGGCCTCGGTGTAGCGCGCCACCTTCTTCGGGTCGAAGCGCGCGAAGCCGCGCCGGAACGCCTCGCGCTTGTTGAGGATGGTGCGCCAGCTCAGGCCGGCCTGGAAGCCTTCCAGGCAAAGCTGCTCGAACAGGGCGCGCTCGTCGGCAACGGGGCGGCCCCACTCCTCATCGTGATAGTCGCGATAGATGTCCGACTCATCGACCCAGCCGCAGCGCGCCTTGCCGTCTGCGAAATCCGTGCGTGCCTTCATGCGATTCTCCCGATGTGCGTGGCCGCGCCATGCTAACCCGGGCGCCGCGCGCCGCGTGGCCGGCGTGACCCGGAGAGCACGTTGCACGGCGCCAACACCGGGCGTTTCCGTCGCGATTTCAGGCACTTGCGGGCTACCCGCGGCCCGGCCAGCCTGCTACGATCTGCGCCCGGCCGGCGCTCTCGCCGCGCCGTTCCCAGGATCCCGCCATGTCGCATCCGCCCCTCCTCCCCGCCTCGCTCGAAGGCGTGTCGTTCGACCCGAATCCCTGTCTGTCCTGCGGGGCCTGCTGCGCCCATTTCCGCGTGTCGTTCTATTGCGGTGAGATCGCGGGCGACGACGGCGGCCTGGTGCCGCCGGAGCTGGTGACGCAGATCGGGCCGTTGCGGGCCTGCATGAGAGGCACCGAGCAAGGCGGCGGACGCTGCGTCTCCTTGCGCGGCGAGCTCGGCCAGCCCGGCATCAGCTGCGACATCTACCCGCTGCGGCCCACGCCCTGCCGCGAGTTCGAGGTGTGGGCGCCCGACGGCGAGGTCAATCCCGACTGCCAGCGCCTGCGCCTGGCGCTCGGCCTCGCGGCGCTGGCGCCGCGCCCCGACGCCGGCAACGATCCCGTCGGCCCCGCCGACGACGGTCCCGACGAGCGCGGGCCCAACAACCCGCTGCATCCCGGCCACCCGCGCGCGGCCTGAGCACGCGCAAACAGCACGGTGTCGCGCCGAGAGCACGCCGGGGAACACTGTTTTCCGGCGCGGGCGATTGACCTCAAGCCCACTTGAAGTCCGATACTGGCGCTCCCTTTATTCGCGAGCCGCGCGTGCGGCCCGCCCCGGAGACGCCACCATGGCCATCGCCCCCACCGCCCTGCCCGCCAGCCATCCCGGCCCGGTCTTCTTCAACCCCCCGGGTCTCTACGACCCGCGCCCCAATGGCTACTCGCACGTGGCCGTGGCCGACACGCCCGCGCGCTGGGTGCTGGCGGCCGGCCAGGGCGGCGAGAACGCGCAGGGCGAGCTCTCGCCCGACTTCGCGGTGCAGTTGCGCCAGGCGTTCGACAACGTCGAGACCGCGCTGCGCGGCGTGCACGCGGGCCTGGGCGACATCGTGCGCCTGCAACTGCTGGTGGTGGATCACGACGAGGCCAAGCTCGCGCACTACAGCGCGGAGGTCCTGCGGCGTTGGGGCGAGCAGCGGCTCGCGCCGGCCTGCACCTTGATCCCGGTGCCGCGCCTCGCGCTCGACGGCATGCTGGTGGAGATCGAGGCGACGGCCGTGCTGCCGCTACCGCGCTGAGGTCGCGGCCGGCGTGGCGCTCGCGTCGCGCCAGCCGCCCACGTGGTCGGGATCGATGCGGCCGATCTGGTGCCTGCGTCCCGGCAGGTCCACCGTGATGCCCTCGCCCGTCTTGAGCTCGATGAACTCGCGCGCGCCGGCCGTGCGCGTGCGCACCCTTACCGGGCCGCGCTCGACCTGCACCGACAGCGTCGTGTCGGGCACGTACTGCACGTTGAACGCATAGTCCTCGTGGGCGCTCGAGGCGGGCGTGATCTCCACCCCTTCGAGACCGGTGCGCACCACGAAGGTCGCCATGTATTCGTAGCTCACCTGGAACCAGGCCTCGCCCTGCGAGAGCGTGATCTCGCGCCGGCGCGGATAGACCTGCGCCAGCAACGCGGTGTTGCCGTTGGCGGCGATGAACGAGCCATCGGGCATGTAGACGGCGCTGTGCTGCCCGGTGGCGGTGGTCACGCGCTCGCGCCAGTTGGGCGTGCGCTCGCGCATCGTGCCCGCGATCAGGAAGGTGAGCACGATCACGGCGAGCACCACGCCCGCGACCACCACGGCCGGGATCGTGCGGCGCCGGATGCGCGCGCGACGGTCCAGCTTGACGACGTTGGAGCGGTTCGGATCGATGGTGGACATGCGCTTCCCGTGTAGGCGCCCGTACGTCTGAAAAGACGAACAGTGCTGACTGATTTTATCGAGCGCGCAACGGAACGCCAGCCCTGGCGCTTGCGGCGCGGCCCGGCCGCGGGCCGGGATCGGATTTGCGATGCGCGTTTGTGCGAGCCTTTCGTGCGAGGCGGTCCCTATGCTCGAGTGTTCTCAGCTTCAGAGCACATGATCATGCGCACCCTCACGCTGCCGCTCGCCGGCATCACCCGCGACGCCCCGTCCGGCCGGGCCGGCACCCGCCACCACGGCGGCACCGACCGCACGGATACGCGCGCCGGGGTCGGTGACCACGCCGCCGGCCACGTCGGCGACCGCGTCGGCGACCGCGTCGGGCGATCCCCTGCGGCACCCGGCGCGGATCGCCCCGCCGACGCCGACAGGGCCCCGCGCGGCGCCCGGCAGGCGCTGCGCGGCCGGCCGCGCAGTGCAGCGGCGTCGCGCTTCGCCGCCGTCGCCACGGCCACCCCTTTTCGTTGCATGTAGCCCCGGAGCCGCGATGCCCCCTACCACCCTGGCCCTGATCCTGCTCGCGGGCGCCATCGGCCCCGTGCCCCGCGCACAACCGCCCTACGTCCAGATCGATGCCGATCAGTTGCGCGCGTTGCGGCCACCGGTCGAAGCCCCGCACACCCCGGGCGCATCACCCGCATCGCCCGCGCAGGAAGCCTTCGGCCCCGCGTTGCGCAAGGCCCTGCAAGACGACGCGCAGCGGCGCGAAACCCAGCGCCTGCAACACCTGCGGCAGTCGGCCGATGCCGAAGCCCGCCGGCGCGCGCTGTCCGAAGGCACGGGTGCGGGCGCGCCGCAATCGGCACTGCCCTCGGGCAGCGCCGGCATTCACATCGACGGCGACGGCGCCTATTCGATGAGCTGCGCCACCGATGCCGCGCACCGCAGCCACTGCGCCGCGCGCAGCCTGCCCTGACGTCCCATCGGCAACTCCGACGGTGCAGGCGAACAAGCACCATCGGATTGCTCCACGGCCGCGACCAGGTACTACGAATACGGACGGTGAGATCCGACGGTCCGCTATATAGTAGGCACTCGACTGGCGACAGACGAAGGTAACGTGCGCCGAGTAGAGATTCCGGACCTGGCGATCGGAAAGGTCGGCCAGCCCACTCCTCGTTCGATGGATGCGCTGCACGAGGCGTTGTCGCGGCAAGTCGGCCACGGCACACACCCCCCAACTGACATGCGATCCCGATGCCGACGAAAACGCAGTTTACGAACTTGCGGAGAGAGTTGCGAACGACCGAAACCGGGGCAGCTACAGCCGGAAGCCGTGGAGCGCCAATCATTTCCGGACTTTTGCGAGAGACGCGTTTGATGCGGGACGGTGACCTGTATGAAAACTAAGATTCTAGCTATCGCGTTGGCGTTATCTCTGTGCGCCTGCACCCTGTTTGCGTACCTGTGGATCGACCGGTCAATCACATTGACATATGTTTCCGCGGGCACCGAACTAGATGCCTCCGTAATACGACAGCTCAATACGCTTTTGGAGGTCGCTTGGGTGGGAATGCCGGAGAGCGAAGTCTTTCAGAAGCTTCAGGCAGCCTCTGTAAGACTCGGCACTGAGCACTCGTTTATCAAGAAGGAAGAGAACGTGATCTGGTTTGATCAAGTACCGTTCAAATTTGAGGATGGCAAGTTGGTGAGCGTAGGCTCGGGCTAAGAGCTCTGCGAAATCGCACTTGGGCTGACCAAAGCCCACTACTCACATCGAGATAACGGCGGACGCCGAGGACGACGGCCACAATGCCGATGCTGCCCGCGATCCAGGTCCAGTACTCGAATGGCAGTGGGTAATAATGGCGGCGATCATGCGGTCTTGTCTTCAATCTGAAGCGCCTGGGCAATTCCGAAACCGAGAAACAGCGCCTGTTCTGAAGCACGGCGGCGCCGACGCCCACGCATGGACTTGCCCGCGGCTTTGTCCCAACTTGGAAACTGATCAGTCCCTTCCGAAGCTTGACCGGCATTCACCGGCCGCGTCAGTTTCGACAGTGAAAAAGCCTTCACACCGAGGTTGTCGGCCAACGAAACCATCGCAACGAATTGCCACTGCGTGACTGGCGCTCGCAATACTGACCGAACACCCGGCTCGAACTCCCGGACCCGCCGGGAAACCCGCATCCGCTCAGCTTCGGCCCCACCGTTCTTGGGGCTTAAAAAAACCTGCCGAAGCAGGTAGTCGGGGCGCCTTATTGCGCCTGGATTACTGCAGCAGGATTCTCGGTACTGAGGATGGAGTCCGGCGCCCAAGGCTGGAAGCCGAATCCGTCCTTGGCGGCCGTCCATGGCCCGGTCAGGGCGGGCGACCTGAACCGCGCTGTATATTCGCTCAGCACGCCGGGGAATTGCCCATAGCCGGTGAAGTACGCCATGTACGTGCCGTCCGCTTCCTTTACGACGTAGGATGGATCCACCTTATTTCTCAGCACACTCGCCATCGTGCCCGACGGGTATGCCGCCAACAGTGGGCGGTCGAAGTAGACGGTCGTTCCCACCTGCTTCACAGGGATAACCGGTTCCATTGCGCTGCCATCGTTGGCACGCAGAACATGCGGTTGACCGATAAGAACAGTTCCCGACACCGTGGCGACATTGGACGATTTCAGTGCACCGCTTACGGCATGCTGCTTGCCGTCCGGACTGTAGATAATCTTCTTGTTGGCGAAGGGAGTCCCAAGGCTCGGAGCGTAGGCAATTGCGGCGTGAGCTTTATCCAGAGACTCGTAGGCATGGTAAAGCAGCACCCACTCTCCGTTCTCGTTCTGGAATACCCAGCTAGGGGATACGCCCGTGGCCTCGAATGGCTCGGTGGAGGTAAGAACGTCGCCCACGCGCGTCCAGTTCTGCCCATCGGTGCTATCGGCGAGGCGCAGTGTCGTACCCACCGGAGTGCCGCGAACCAGATAAATCATCTTGAACGGGCGCGCGGAACTGCCGTCATAGAACACCTGCGCCGGGCCAATCCCCTGAGGCTCTGAAGCATTCGGCGCAAACACGGAGCCGTGCAACTTGAACGTAAGCCCACCGTCGGCCGATTTCCATAGTCCCACATCGTGCCATTGCCTGCCATTGTGACGGCTGGAATAAAGCCACGTCTCGGAGCCCACTTTAAGCGCCGAGGGCCACGCAGCACTAATCATGCCGCTGCCGATGTTGGAGCCATCCACGACCGGTGTCGGAGGATTTTGCAGGCCGTCAGCCCCGAAGCGTGCCAAGCGATAGTTGCCATTCTGACAGCAAACATTCAGGTAGAACTCATCGCCCGCCACCGCAGCGGAAGCGGCCACCAGCAGCCAACACCGCACCAATATCTTAAGTAGGTTCATACTCATTTCCTAAATTACAGAATCAGAGGCCAGGGGGGTTGGAGGCCGCCGCAGCGCATCCTCGGTTCATCGCCAGGCCAGTGAAACCCATGAAAGCCACCACAAAGCCGCCGTTGGCGCTCAGTATGAGGGAGCCAACCGCGCTCGGAGTCATCGCGGTGAAGTTTGAGCGGGCCACGAGATCTCGAATCGTAATCGCACCCGGGAATATAACGGTCGGGGTGCCGCGCATGCCGCGCATCTGAACAAAAGGCGCCCCGATTGGCAGTACCGCTGACAAAGAGAAAGCTCGACAGTGTAGGCCTGTTCTCAAATGGCGTGGCCTGCCCCCCAACGCTCGAGCCGGGACCCGCCCAATTCGAAGGTCGCGCCGTTTGTGCCAACCATCCGAACAGTACCGCTCACTCGCTTGGATTCGGTCCGCAGCCAGATATCCTTTGCGCCTCGGAGGCGGTGCCGCTGCCAAAGTCAAAGACCACGAGCAGCCCAGGCCGGTACTGCAATCCCAGTTGACGACGATTTATTGGGCGATCGGCAGCGTGATGCGCTCCTGTTCCTACGTCCCCCCGCCTCGTTGCCTTGAACGTGGTCACGTAAGAACGGAACGAAGGGTTGCGTCCGTTCAAGCAAGCCACGTTGCAATCCCCAGCGATGGGCGCCTTCACCCAAACCGAGAGTGTGATCCGGCCGCCCCAAGCGGGCCGCTCCCCTGTCACCGGATCGGACTCGGATCGTGTTCACCCAGGAAGACCTGGCGGAGTACCTGGCATCATGCCGATATACCGAGACGGCAGAGAAGGTCACATCCCGTTCTGCTCAACGAGCACCGGCAACTTCCGAGTCGAGAGGATATGGTACGCGTCGCTCGCGCATGTCGGTGCCGGTCTGCTCGAGCGGCGATCCTCCCCGCGTTCTATAGCGGCGGCATGCGGATGGACGATGTTGGGCGCCGTGGTGAAGGACGAAATGTGTGTCGTGGCGTATACCAAGAACGGCGAGCCGCGTCATGCGCCAGTCCATCCGAAAATCTGGTACTCACTTGGCGTGCCGATGAAGGACAAGTATTGGACGTCCAAGCAATTCAAGGAGGCTGCTTGAGCCTCCGGGCTCGGCCATTTGCGCTTTCACGACTTGGGCCACAGCGCTGCCAGCGCAATGATTACCGCAGGCGTCGACTTGCACACGGTCGAGTCGGTGCTGGTGCATAAGTCGGCGGTGAATACCGAACGCTACGAGCACTTGGCGACCGACGATCTACGGGACGCGCTGGGGAAGATTGGCACGTTTCCCCGGCACAAAGAGAAAGAGGGCTGCGTGATAGCACGCAACCCTCTGATATTGTTGGTGGGTTGTGCGAGACTCGAACTCGCGACCAACGGATTAAAAGTCCGCTGCTCTACCGACTGAGCTAACAACCCAACCTAAGCCAAACATTATGGCTGATTTGCCGAAGTGGGTCAAGCCAGGGCGGCCCGGCGCGGCGCATTCGGCCCGGGAAAGGGCCCGCTGCGGCGCGGCTGACGGGCGCACGCGCGCGTCGTTGCGCGTCGCCACCGCACGAAAAAGCCGCCCTCTCGGGCGGCTTCGCTGACACGCGGCAGCGCGGCTGGTGATTTACCAGGCGGCGATGACGGCGCCCTTGTACTTGGTGTTGATGAATTCCTTCACCGGGGCGCTGTGATAGATCGACACCAGCTTCTGGATGTCGGCGCGATCCTTGTCCTTGGCGCGCACGACCAGCACGTTGGCGTACGGCGAGTCGGGCGATTCCTGGGCGATGGCGTCCTTCTTGGGATCCAGGCCGGCTTCCAGCGCGAAGTTGGTGTTCACGGCGGAGGCGTCGGTGTCGTCGAGCGAGCGCGGCAGCTGGGCGGCGTCGAGTTCGATGAAGCGCAGCTTCTTCTTGTTTTCGACGACGTCGATCGGCGTGGCCTTCAGACCGGCTTCCGGACGCAGCTTGATCAGGCCCTTGTCTTGCAGCAGCAGCAGCGCGCGGCCGCCGTTGGTCGGGTCGTTCGGGATGCCGATGCGCGCGCCGTCCTTGAGCTCGTCGAGGCTCTTGATCTTCTTGCTGTAGATGCCGATCGGGAAGATCACGGTCTTGCCGACGCTGACCAGGTTGTACTTGCGGTCGGCATTGGCGTTGTCGAGGTAGGGCTGGTGCTGGTAGCTGTTCAGATCCAGGTCACCGGCGGCCAGCGCGACGTTGGGCTGCACGTAGTCGCTGAATTCGATGACCTGCAGGTTCAGGCCCTGCTTGGCGGCTTCCTGCTTCACCACTTCGAAAATCTGGGCGTGCGGGCCGGCGGTCACGCCGATCTTCAGCGGCTTGTCCTGCGCCAGGGCCGGCTGGGCGATAACGGCGGCGCCCACGGCGAACGCGGCCAGCGACTTCAGAAACTTGATGCTCATGATGCGGTGTAGTCCAGGAGGAGGGATCGGGTGTGGGGTGAAAAACGGAAAATCGAAACGGGTTCAGCGATGCGACATGCGGCGCACCAGCCAGTCGCCGAAGCTCTGGACGGCCTGCACCAGCACGATCAGCACCACCACGACGGCCAGCATCACTTCGGGCAGGAAGCGCTGGTAGCCGTAGCGGATGCCCAGGTCGCCCAGGCCGCCGCCGCCGATCGCGCCGGCCATGGCCGAGTAGCCGATCAGGCTGACGATGGTGACGATGGTGGCGGCCACCAGGCCCGGCAGGGCTTCGGGCAGCAGCACCTTGGCGATGATCTGCATGGGCGAGGCGCCCATGGCGCGCGCGGCGGTGATCAGGCCGGGATCGATCTCGCGCATCGCGTTCTCGGCGATGCGCGCCATGAACGGGATCGCGGCCACGGCCAGCGGCACGATTGCCGCGGTGGTGCCGATCGAGGTCTGCGCCACCCAGCGGGTGAACGGGATGATGGCGACCATCAGGATCACGAACGGCACCGAGCGGGTGGCGTTCACGATCAGGCCCAGCACGCCATTGACGGCCAGGTTTTCGAGCAGCGCGCCGCGGGCGGTCACGATCAGGATCACGCCGAGCGGAATGCCCACCAGCACCGCGATCCCGCCGGCCACGCCGACCATCAGCAGGGTTTCAAGCAGCGACGTGATAAGCAGGTCGATCAGTTGCGGACTCATGAGCAATTTCTTCTACGGTGATTTCACGGGCGATGAGGGCGGCGCGCGCCGCCTCGACCGCCTGCGGCGCGCCTTGCGCCAATACGAACAGCGTGCCGACGGCAACGCCCTTGATGTCTTCGACGCGGGCCTGGACGAGACTGATGTCGAGCGCAAACTGACGCGACAGATCGGACAGCACGGCGCCGGTGGCGTCGTTGCCGGCCAGCGCCAGGCGCCACAGGCGCACGGCCTGGCCCGGGTTCGCGGCTGCGGTGGCGGCGATGCGCGCCTGCAGCGCGGTGAGCGTGCCGTCGGTCAGGTCGGAGGCGGTGGCGGCCGAGACCATGCCCCGCGTGACCTCGTGGCGCGGCGACGCGAACACGTCCTGCGTGCGGCCCAGCTCGATCACTTCGCCCTGCGACAGCACCGCCACGCGATCGCAGATCTCGCGCACCACTTCCATCTGGTGCGTGATCATCACGACGGTGACGCCGGTCTTGCGATTGATGTCGCGCAGCAACGCGAGAATGTTGTGCGTGGTCTCGGGATCGAGCGCCGAGGTGGCCTCGTCGCTCAGCAGCACGTCGGGGTCGTTGGCGAGCGCGCGCGCGATGCCCACGCGCTGCTTCTGGCCGCCGCTGATCTGGCTGGGATAGCGATCGCGCAGGTGCTCCAGGCCCACGAGCGCCAGCAGGCGCTCCACCTTGGCCGGGATTTCGGCGCGTGCCACGCCGGCGATCTCGAGCGGCAGCGCCACGTTGCCATAGACCGTGCGGCGCGCCAGCAGATTGAAGCCCTGAAACACCATGCCGATGCGGCGGCGCTGGCTGCGCAGCTGCGCCTCGGACAGGCCGGTCAGGACCTGATCGCCGATGGTGATCGAGCCCTGGTCGGGGCGCTCGAGCAGGTTGATGCACTGAACCAGCGTACTTTTACCGGCCCCGCTGGGACCGATGATGCCGAACACCTCGCCCTGCTCGATGTGCAGGTTGATGTCGCGCAGGGCCTCGAAGCGGCCATGCGGCGTGGCGTACGTCTTGGATAGGTGTTGAATATGGATCATGGCATGTAATTTTGTATTGCCAGCTTTCTAAAGAGAACGACTGATTTATCCTCTTTTAATAACTAGGAGTTATATAAAACGGCTGCGACCCGGCACGCGGGCCGGCGGGCTCGCGCGAACGGGTCAGCAGGAGAGAATCGGGCCGGCCCGTGGGGGGCCGGCCCGGTCTGCCAGGCGCTTGCGCGCCGGGCGGCGTGGCGTCAGCGGGCCCGCGAGATGCGGACTTCGGCGCCGCGGCGCTTCACCTCCAGGCCTTCGGAGGGAAGAATGCGCAGGCCTTCCAGGCCCTTGATGTAGCTGGAGCCCTGCATCTGCATCACGCGGATTTTATTCCGCATGACCACCGGGTTGTGGACCGGCATGCCGAACATCCAGACTTCGTCGAGAATGCGCGCCGAATTGAACTCGCCGGTGTGCTGCGCGGCGGGTCCGAGACAGAGCATGTGGCCCTCGCGGCCGAACACCGGGAACTGCTCCGGGCCGCACTCGATGGTCCAGGTGGTGCCGCCTTCGTAGCGATGGCCGGTGTTCAGGTCCCACCAGGCCTCGCCGCGCGGCAGGTACACCCGCACCGCCTTGCCCGGCGCGGTCACCGGCGCCACCAGCAGGGCCGGGCCCAGCAGGTATTGCAGGTCCCAGTCGTGGGCATCGGGATCGTTGGGGAACGACATCGCCATCGAGCGCTGCACCGGCAGGCCGGTGCGGCCGGCGTCTTCGATCGCGCCCAGCACATACGGAATCAGGCGGTAGCGCCATTGCAGCCACGTGCGGGCGTGCGCCAGCGTCTCTTCGCCAAAGGCCCAGGGCAACAGGCCCTCGACGCCCTGGAAGCTGAAATTGGCCGAAAACACCGAGGCCTGCAGCCAGCGCAGGTAGAGCTCGGCGCTCATGCCTTCGAGGCCGGACTCGGCCGAGCCGATCGCGTGCACCTGCACAGGCAGGCCGCTCGCGCCGATCGAGAGCGCGGTGCGCAGCGTGTGCTGCAGGCCGTCCCAATCGTTGCTGACCTTGGGGCCTGCCTGCCACGGCAGGCGCTGGCCGGCCGGGAACAGGTCGGTGCTGGGCACCACGCCTTCGGGCGGGACCTTGTGTCCGGCCACCGCATCGAACAGCGCGCGACGGGCCAGCAGCGGATACATGGTGCGCAGCGCCGGACCGGACTCGCCGTTGCGCGCCGACACGCCATCGGGGATGGCGATCTGGGCGTCGCAGGCCGGCGCGTCGAGGCCGTCATCGACCAGCTGGCGATGGCGTTCGACCCACAGCGCGTAGGCGTCGCGGTACGTCAGGTCGAGCAGGCCATAGGGCTGCCCGTCGGTGGCGGCATTGCCGTCGAACACCTGGGCGCTGCCGTCGTCCTTGGTGAGCAGCCAGCCGCGGTCTTCGAGCTCCTCGAACAGCGGGCTCTGCTTGAGCACGCCCGGAAAGCCCGTGCCCGACACGTGCACGTTGTGCTTGTGGAACAGGGCCAGCACCTGGCGCGCATCGGGGAAACGCTGCGCGTCCCACTCGAACACCGACTTGTCGGCGGCGAAGTGCCAGGCGGCCGGCGTGGCCAGCGACACCACGTCGAGCGGGATCTGGTGCGAGCGGAACTGCTCGACCAGCGCCACGGTCTGCGTGGGCATCTCGCCCTTGGCCTGGGCCAGCCAGGCGCCCAGGGCCCACAGCACGGGCTGGCCGGCGCGGCCGGTCAGGGCGCTGTACTGGTTCAGGATCTCGCCCGGCTCGCCTGCGAACAGGAACAGGTCGAGCACCGGATCGTCGATCGTGAGCGTGTAGGCGGTGTCGGCGGGCGCCACACCCACCGCGTGTTCGACGCGGCGCAGGGTGTTGGCGTACACGCCCCAGCCCGTCGGGCTCCAGGCGAGCGGCAACGCGCGATGCTCGGGATCATCCGAGACCACGGATTCGTCGCGGCGGTTGAGATCGCCCGGGGTTTCGCCCAGGCCATACACCCGCTCGCCGCTGCCGAGCGTGAATGCGGCATTCCAGACGGCGTGCGCGTCTTCGTCGAGCGCGTTGTGCCCGAAGGCGGGCGTCTGCGCCGACACCTCGGAGGTGAGCACCTGGGTCTCGCCGCGCCAGAGCACCACGCGCACGGGATCGTTCAGGATCTCGAGCGACACGTCGCCCTGCGTGATGCGCCAGCCGTTGCCGTCATCGCGCGGCGCGAGCGTGGCTTCGCCGACGGCTTCTTCGCGCGCCAGCAGCATCTCGGTGATCGCGCGGACGCGCGAACTGGGTTTGTCTTCGTTGAAATGCGAGGCAAACGCACACCGCAGGCGAAATACGCCGGGTGCGTGCGCTTCGACGACCAGCCGCAGGCCATCGCCCGCATCGAAATCATTGCGGCTGGGACGGGATGTCAGCAGCTCGACGGATTCGAGCTGGTTAGTATGATCAAAGTCGTACTTCGGCGGCACAGAGCATCCCCCGGCTTTAGCCAAAAAAACCAATAAAAGTCGTTATTTTGACGGATTTGGCCCTTGAAATAAACTCGGTCCCTCATTTCGTGCCGTCAGCCCTCCCCGGGACGGCACGAAACATGCCGTCCGGGCAGGGTCGGCGGACCGCGCAGCGGGGCCGCCTAGACAGAGTAAAGAGTCCGAATTTCGCTCATTCTGGCAGCAAATCGGCAACATCGCACCTGTATTGCGTCGGAGGCGCTCAATAAAGCGTCGGCCGGGTCCACCACCGGGGTCGAAGCCCAAGCGCCCTCAGCGCGGGGCGATGCCGGCGAGCAAATCGGCCTCGAGCGGGGCCGGCTCGCCTTCCAAGGCAGCCGCAATCACCTCCCCCATCAACGCCGACCAGCTCAGGCCGCGCGACGCGTAGCCGGTCGCCAGCCACATCCCTTCGGCATGGGCCAGCGGCCCCACGGCGGGCAGCCGGCCCGGCAGCACCGCGCGCCAGCCCGCCCAGCCCGGCAACGCGCCGGCCATGCCGGCCAGGTCGGGCGGCGCGGCCAACAGGCCGCCGGCCTTGCCGATATTGGTGAGCTGCCCGGCGGCCGACACCTGCGAGCTCGTCGCTCCATGCACATAGGTGCCACCGGCCACGCACCAGCCCTCGACCTGCGGCAGCAGATAGCCTTCCCCCGCCACCACGCAGCGCGGTCCGCCCGCCAGCGCGTCGGCAGGGAGCTGCGTGACCTCGCCGGCCAGCGCATGCATCTGCGCCAGGCGCGGCAAGGGCGCGAGCAGGCCGCTGCGCGCCAGCACGCCATGGGCCGCGCCGGCATTGGCCAGGATCACGTGATCGGCGTGCGCCAGCGTGGCGCCGGCCGCGTCTTCGGCGGCCCAGCCGGCGCCGCGCCCGTCCACGCGGGCGACCTCGCCCTCGCGCCGCGTGATCAAGGGGTGATCGAGCAAGGCATCGATCAACGCCTGCGGCCGCACCAGCATGCCGTCGGCGAACCACACGCCGCCGCGCGCCAGCGGCAGGCCCGCGAGCGCCCCGGCCTCCGCGGCCGTGACCGCGCGCGCCCAGGATTCGGGAAACTGCAGGCTTTGCAGCGCCTGCGCCAGCAGGGGCTGCGCGTCGTCGCGTTCGAGTTGCAGCGTGCCGCAGCGGCGCACGATGCTGTCGGGCAGATGCGCCCAGCAGCGCCGCGCCGCCAGACTGCCGGCGCGTGCCAGCCGGGCGCGCGGATTGTCGTCGCGCGCGATCACGGGCGTGAGGGCGGCGGCCAGATGATCGTGATGGGCCGGCGCCGCGGGTGCCAGCACGGTGACCGCGCGACCGCGCCGCGCCAGCGCGTGCGCCACGCCCGCGCCGGCCAGGCCCGCGCCCACCACCAGCAGCGTGGCGTGGGGCGCGGCAGGCGGCGGCGCGACGGGTCTGTGCTGGGCGGTCCAGGGGGCACGGCGGCCCACCGCGATGTTCCATTTGCCGGCGGCGCCCTCGCGCCGCTCGACCTCGAAGCCGGCCTCGCGCAGGGCGGCGCGCACCGGGCCGGCCACGCACCAGGTGGCGAAGGTGGCGTCGGGCGCGGCCAGCCGCGCCAGCCGGCGCAGCAGCGCGGGCTCCCACATCTCCGGATTGTGGCGCGGCACGAAGCCATCGAAGAAATACGCATCGACACGCGCCCGCAATTGAGGCGCGATGCGCGCGGCCGTGCCGAAGGCCAGCGTCAGCGTGACCGCGCCGCCCTCGAACTCGAGTCGGTGCAGGCCCGGCAGGCGCGCGGGCCACTGCGCATACAGCGCGTCGGCCAGCGTGCGCAGCGGCTCCGGCACGTGCGTGTCGCGCAGCGCGAGCAGGGTCTCGCGATCGAAGGGATGCCCCTCGATCGACACCATGTGCAGCCGCGCGCTGCGCGCGGGATCGGCGCGCCACGCCTGCCACAGCGCGAGAAAGTTGGTGCCCAGGCCGAAGCCGGTCTCGCACACCGTGAAGGCGGCGCGGCCGCGCCAGCGCTGCGGCAGTTCATTGCCCTGCAGAAACACGGTCTGCGTCTGGCCGTAGGCATCCGACGGCGCGTTGTAGACGTCGTCGTATTGCGGGCTCATCAGGCGGCCCTGCGCGTCGAGCGCGATCGCGGCCGGCGTGAGGGGAAGAAAAGACGAAGACATGGCGGATCGGGGCGGAGACGGTTGCGCCCGCAAGTCTACCGCCTCGGGCGCGCGCGCAGGCTCGTGGCCGTTGGCCGCAAGCCACGGCGGCGGCGCCGATATGACCCGCATCAAGCGCGCGCCGGACCATTTCGTCAAAACGTCTCACTTGCAGGCTTACACTTGATGCATGAACACGCCCTCCTCCAAGGCCGCGCTGGATCTCGGCGCCGCCATCGACACCGCCGTCTCGGCCGCGCATGCGGGCGCGGCGATCCTGCAATCCTATGCCCACCGGCGCGCCGATCTGGTCATCGACCACAAGGCGCACAACGATCTGGTCTCGCAGGCCGATCGCGAAGCCGAGGCCGCCGTGCTGGAGGTGCTGCGCGAGCGCACACCGGCCTACGGCATCGTGGCCGAGGAAACCGGCGGCCGGGAGCAAGGCGTGGCCACCTGGTACATCGATCCGCTCGATGGCACCACCAACTTCCTGCATGGCATCCCGCACTACGCGGTCTCGATCGCGCTGGTCGCGCATGCCGGCACGCAGATCGGCCCGGGCGCGCCGATCGAGATCGACACGCCGGTGATCGGCGTGGTCTACGACCCCAACCGCGAAGAGCTCTTCACCGGCGTGCACGGCGTGGGCGCGTGGCTCAACGGCCGCCGCATCGCCTGCTCGCGCACGGCCACGCTCGAAGAGTCGGTCTTGGCCACGGGCTTCCCGTTCCGCGATTTTTCGTTCGCCGACCAATACATGCCGATGCTGCGCGACGCGATCTGCACCGCGCGCGGCGTGCGCCGCATGGGCGCCGCGGCGCTCGACCTGGCCTGGACGGCCGCCGGCCGCTACGACGGCTATTGGGAGATGGGCCTGGCGCCCTGGGACGTCGCCGCCGGCACGCTGATCCTGCGCGAAGCGGGCGGCGTGTGCCACGACATGCATGGCGAGGAGCCGTGGCCGCAGGGCGGCCGGGTGGTGTCGGGCAATCCCAAGGTGGCCGAGGCCCTGGCCCGCATGATCGCGCCGCACCTCAAGCCGCGCGCCTGATACGCATCGCGCATCCATGAAAAACCCCGCGGCGCGGGGTTTTTCGTTTGCGCGAGGCCGCGCATCAGGTGCCGGTGGCCTGGGTGGCGCCGCCGCCCTGCCCGTCCACTTCGGCCTGCGCCTCGTCGCGCAGCTCGCGCCGCAGGATCTTGCCGACGTTGCTCTTGGGCAGCTCCTGGCGCAGCTCGATCTGGCGCGGCCGCTTGTAGCCGGTGAGTTTTTCGCGGCACCAGGCCTCGACCTCGGCGACGGTGAGGCTGGGATCCTTGGGCACCACGTAAGCGCGCACGGCCTCGCCCGAATGCGGATCGGTGACGCCCACCACGGCGCACTCCAGGATCTTGGGATGGGCGGCGATCACGGCCTCCACCTCGTTGGGATAGACCTTGAAGCCCGACACCGCGATCATGTCTTTCTTGCGGTCGACGATGCGCACGTAGCCGCGCTCGTCCATGATGCCGATGTCGCCGGTACGGAAAAAACCGTCCTGGGTCATCACGTTGCGGGTCTCGTCAGGCTTGTTCCAGTAGCCCAGCATCACCTGCGGCCCCCGGATGCAGACCTCGCCGCGTTCGCCATACGGCAGCTCGTGGCCGGCGTCGTCCAGGATCGCCACGTCGGTGGACGGCAGCGGCAGGCCGATCGAACCGGAGTACTCGGTGGCGTTGGTGGGATTCACGGTGGCCACGGGCGAGGTCTCGGACAGGCCGTAGCCCTCGATCAGCGGCTTGCCGGTGAGCTTGAGCCAGCGTTGCGCCACCACCTCCTGCACCGCCATGCCGCCGCCCAGCGTGAGCCGCAGCGGCTCGAAGTCGAGCTTGGCGAATTCGGGATTGTTGGCCAGCGCATTGAACAGCGTGTTGACGCCCGGGAACAGGTTCACGGGCGTTTTCTTCCAGGCGCCGATCAGCGCGGCCTGGTCGCGCGGATTGATGATGAGCAGGTTGCGCATGCCCGCGTGCATGCCATAGAGGCCGCAGGTGGTGAGCGCGAACACGTGATAGAGCGGCAAGGCGCTGATGATGGTGAGCGGACCCGAGTGGCCGCGCACGGCGGGCTGCGCCACGGCCTCGGTCTGCAGCACGTTGGCCACCAGATTGCCGTGCGACAGCATCGCGCCCTTGGGCGTGCCGGTGGTGCCGCCGGTGTATTGCAGCACCGCGAGATCGTTCATCCCGAGGCGCGGCGGCGCGAAGGGCGCGCCGCTGCCGCGCTTGAGCACCTCGGGCAGCCGCAGCGCACCGTCGATGTGCCAGGGCGGCACCAGCTTCTTGACGTGTCGCGCGACGAAATTCACCAGCGGCGCCTTGAGTCCGCCGAGCAGATCGCCGGGCGCCACGATCACGACGTGGCGCAGGTCGCCCTTGTCGCGCACATCCTGCAGCGTCTTGGCGAAATTCTCCAGGATCACGATGACCTCGGCGCCGCTGTCGTGCAGCTGGCGCTCGAGCTCCTCGCTCTTGTAGAGCGGGTTGACGTTGACCACCACCATGCCGGCGCGGAACGTGCCGAGCAGGGCCACCAGATAGGCCGGCACGTTGGGCATCATCAGCGCGACCCGCGCGCCCTGCGGCAGGCCGGTGCCCTGCAGCCAGGCGGCAAACGCGCGGCCATGGGCATCGAGATCGGCGTAAGTGAGGTTGGCGCCCAGCGAGGTGCAGGCGATGCGGTCGGCGTAGCGCTCGACCGCCTGATCGAGCAGGTCGGTGAGGGAGGTATAGCCTTCGGTCGATATCTCGGCCGGCACACCCTCGGGATAACTCGCGAGCCAGGGACGAAGCATGGTGTTTGTCTCCCTTATTTCGTATTTTGTTTGATGATACCCTTTAACTATCGTTCCCAACGCACTTCAAACCTCGTATGAATCTCCTCGAACCCATCGTGACCTGGCGCCAGGAAATCGCAGCACTGCGCCGCGACATCCACGCGCATCCTGAGCTGGCCTTCGAAGAATTCCGCACCGCCGATCTCGTCGCAAAGCAGCTGCAGGATTGGGGCATCGAGATCGATCGCGGCCTCGGCGGCACCGGCGTGGTCGGCATCATCCGCGGCACGCAGCAAGGCACCCGCGCGGTCGGCCTGCGCGCCGATCTCGACGCGCTGCCGATGCAGGAGGTCAACACCTTCGAGCACGCCAGCAAGCACCAGGGCAAGATGCACGCCTGTGGCCATGACGGCCACACCGCCATGCTGCTGGGCGCGGCGCGCTATCTGTCGCAGCATCGCGACTTCGCCGGCATCGTCTACGTGATTTTCCAGCCGGCCGAAGAAGGCGGCGGCGGCGCCAAGCGCATGATCGACGACGGCCTGTTCGAGCGCTTCCCGATGGAAGCCGTGTTCGGCATGCACAACTGGCCCGGCATGAAGGTCGGCCAGTTCGGCCTCACGTCCGGCCCGATCATGGCCTCGTCGAACGAGTTCTGCATCACGATTCGCGGCAAGGGCTCGCATGCCGGCATGCCGCACCTCGGCGTCGACCCGGTGATGACGGCGGTGCAGCTGGCGCAGAGCCTGCAGACCATCATCACGCGCAACCGCAATCCGCTCGATGCCGCCGTGCTCAGCATCACGCAGATCCACACCGGCAGCGCCGACAACGTCGTGCCCAACGAGGCCGTGATGCGCGGCACTGTGCGCACCTTCACCATCGAGACGCTCGATCTGATCGAGCGCCGCATGAAGGAAATCGCCGAGCACACCTGCGCCGCGCTCGATTGCAAGGTCGAGTTCGTGTTCCAGCGCAACTATCCGCCCACCATCAACCATCCCGCCGAAGCCGCCTTCGCGGCCGATGTGATGCGCGATATCGTGGGCGCCGACGACGTGAACGACAACGTGCAGCCCACGATGGGCGCCGAAGACTTCGCGTTCATGCTGCTGGAGAAGCCGGGCGCGTATGTCTGGATCGGCAACGGCACGGGCGACCATCGCGACATCGGCCACGGCGCCGGCCCCTGCATGCTGCACAACGGCAGCTACGACTTCAACGACGAGCTGCTGCCGCTGGGCGCCACGTACTGGGTGCAACTGGCCACCAAGTGGCTGGCGCGGCCCTGATCCGCACGCCGCAACGAATCAGCCCGGGCGATGCCCGGGCTTTTTTCCTGGCGCGCGCTCAGCGTGCGTCGGGCTCGAGCGCGGGTGCGGCCGCCGCCGTGCGCTCGTCGGGCAGCAGCGTCACCATCGCCGCCGTGCAGGCCGCGATCACCGCCATCACGAGCAGCAAGGTGTTGAAGCCGGCCTGCTTGACCACCGGTCCGAGCAGCCACACCGCCAGCGAGCTCACGCCGAACGACACGGTCAGCCGCATGCCGGCCACGCGCGAGCGGCTGCGGTCGTCGACATAGCGCACGATCATCGCGTCGGTGAACGGGATCGCGCCGAAGATGAACACCATGGCGCCCAGCAGCGCCAGATAGAGCGCCCAGCCCTGCGCCCAGGCCGCCCACAGCAGCAGCGGGATCTGCGCGAGCGCGATGCTCAGATACAGCGGCTTGAGCGAGACGCGGTCGATCAGCCGGCCCACCACGATCTGGGTCAGCGAGGCGGCCACATAGATGCCGGCCAGCAGCGCCCCCAGCCACACCGGATCCTCGACCACGCCGCGCAGGCGCTCGTCCAGCAGCTGCGCGTTGCCGTTGGTGGTGAAGTTGAAGAGCAGGCTGCCGGTCACGGCCGCCGCCGTCATGACCGCGAACGCGCGCGCCAGCGCCTGCGGCGGCAGCGTGACGGCCGCGCGGCTCTTGCGGCGGGACGGCGGCTCGGTCTCGTCGGGGCAGACCCGCATGAACACCAGGCCGCACACGATGGAGAACAGGCCCGGCACGGCGAACGCCGCGCGCCAGCCGAAGGCCTGCACCAGCAGGCCGGTGACCAGCGCGGCCACTGCCACGCCCAGGTTGCCGGCCAGGCCGTTCACGCCGATCACCGCACCGGGGTTGGGCGCGTGCTGCACGATCATCGGAATCCCGACCGGGTGGTAGATCGCGGCGAACAGGCCCACCAGCGCCAGCGCCCCCGCCAGTTGCCAGGCATTCTGCGTGAAGGCACACAGCAGGGCCGCGCCGCCGATGCCGAAGAAGAACAGCAGCATCATGCGGCGCCGCCCCCACAGGTCGCCGAGCCGGCCGGCGGGCCAGGAGCCGATGCCGAACAGGAAGAACGCGGCCACGCCGTAGGGCATCAGGTCTTCCCATTGCGCGAAGCCGAAGTCGGCGGCAATGGTGCCGACCGCGGCCGCGAAGATGAGCAGGAACATATGGTCGATCGCGTGCGCGATGTTGAGCAGCAGCGTGACCGGGCGGGCGAACGGCCGGGCGGGGGAATCGATGGCGGACATGAGGAGAATCCGAAGGTGGCGGCCAGGGTGCAGGCCGGACGGCGCCAGTGTGCCCAGGAGCGGTTATTCTGTCTTTCTCGGTTTCGACTGAAACTATCGCGATATGGACAAACCGCACGGCGCCAACTCCGGCGCCACCATCATCAGCGTGTCCTACCCCGACGCGCCCGGCATCACGACGCGCCGCCGGCAGCTGGCCGCCGACTACGACATCGAGCCGCACTGGCACGAGCGCGCACAGCTGCTCTATGCCTCGCAAGGGGTGATGCGGGTCTCCACGCCGCGCCGGCTCTGGATCGTGCCGCCCACGCGGGCGCTCTGGATCCCGGCCGGCACCGTGCATGCGATCCGCATGACCAGCACGGTGGACATGCGGAGCCTCTATATCGACGCCGGGCTGGTGACGACGCTGCCCGAGGATTGCGCGGTGCTGGAAGTGACGCCGCTGATGCGCGAGCTGGTGGTGCGCATCACGGAGGCGGGCGTGTCGGCAAGCCATCGCACCGCCCCCGCCGATCACGACGCGCTCAGCACCTTGCTGCTGGCCGAGCTGGGCCGGCTCGAGCCGCGCGCCTTCGATCTGCCGCTGCCGGCCAGCCCCGCGCTGCGATCCCTGTGCGAGGCGCTGCTGGCGGACCTGAGCCAGCCCCTGGCGCCACGCGAGGCGGCCGCGCGCCTGGCGGTGAGCACGCGCACGCTGTACCGGCGCTTTCTCGACGAGACCGGCCTCACCTATCCGCGCTGGGTGCAGCAGGCGCGCCTGCTGGAGGCGGTGCGCCGCCTGGCCGAGGGTGCCGCCGTGACCACCGTGGCGCTGGACCTCGGCTACCAGAGCCCGAGCGCCTTCACCGCGATGTTCCATCGCCAGTTGGGCAGCGCGCCGCGCCAGTGGCGTTGATTGCGCGCGTATCGGTTGCGCGCGCAGAGGATCGGGGCCGTCAGGCGGGCGCGGGCAAGGCCAGGCAGGTGGCCAGGAAGCGCTGCGCGGCACGCGCGCTCGCGCCGGCGTGCGGCACCAGGATGCTGAGCGTGCGCGTGAGGGGCCGGGGCAGCAGGCGCAGCACGGCCAGGCTGCCGTCTTCGTGCTGCATCGACATGATGGACACGAAGCCCACGCCCAGCCCGGCGCGCACGGCTTGTTTCACGCCCTCCACGCCCGCCAGCTCCAGCCCGATCGCGGGCTCCAGGCCCGCCAGCGCGTAGGCGCGTTCGACCAGCCGCCGCACGCCCGAGCCGGGCTCGCGCATCACCAGTGGCGAGCGCGAAAGATCGCGCAGGGTCGCGCCGCTTTTGCCCGCCAGCGCATGGTCGGCGCGCACGATGGCCACGACCTCATCCTGGCGCCAGGCGTGCACCTCGGTGTCGGCGGGCAGGCCGGTGGGCACCTCGCCCTCGATGAAGGCCAGGTCCAGCACTGACAGCCGCTCGACGATCTCGCGCGTGTTGCCATCGGACAGGTGCAGCCCCACCGCCGGATGGCGGGCGCGAAAGTCGGCCACCAGGCCCGGCAGCAGATAGCTCGCGGGCGTGGTGCTCGCGCCCAGGCGCAGGGAGCCCGTTTCGAGGCCGCGCCAGGCGTCGCGCACCGCGCGGGCCTGGCCGTAGACCTGGCGCAGCGCGCGCGCCTGCACGGCCAGCCGCTCGCCGGCCTCCGTGAGGACGACGCCGTGGCCGCTGCGGCGGTACAGGGGCTCGCCAAACCAGTCCTGCAGGGCGCGCAGCTGGCCGGACAGCGCGGGTTGCGACAGATGCAGGGCGGCCGCGGCGCGGCTGATGTTGCCCGCGTCGGCCACGGCGGCAAAGCTGAGCAGCTGATCGGGCGTCATAGGAGCTCGATATCCAAAAACCCGATATTAAATATTTTAATAAAAGATTTTTCAAATAACGCCGGGCGACCTAATATTTCTTCCAGTTATTTAAATATCTTTTTTAATCATGAGCACCGCCTCCGCCGCCGCCCCGCTTCCCGCCGCCACGCCCTGGCGCGACAAACTCAATGGGGTGCTGTTCGTCGCCCTGATGGCCGGCGCCGTGGTGCAGCTGGCCGACCTGCCCTTCATCCGCGGCATGGGCTTCTCGCCGCTCGTGGTCGGCATCGTCTGCGGCATGCTTTATGGCAACTTCCTGCGCGGCACCATGCCGGCCGACTGGAGCGCGGGCGTCAACTTCACCGCCCGCCGCCTGCTGCGCATCGCGGTCGCGTTCTACGGCCTGAACATCAGCATCCAGCAGATCGCGGCCGTGGGCCTGCCCGGCCTCGCCGTGTCGGTCGCGGTGGTGGTGGGAACGCTGGTGCTCGGCGCCGTGGTGGGCCAGCGCCTGCTCGGGCTCGACCGCGACACCGCGCTGCTCACCTCCGCGGGCAGCGCGATCTGCGGCGCGGCCGCCGTGCTGGCCTTCGAACCGACCTTGCGCGCGGCGCCCCACAAGAGCGCCGTCGCCGTGGCGACCGTGGTGCTGTTCGGCACGCTGTCGATGTTCCTCTACCCCATCGCCTATCACGCGGGCTGGCTCACGTTCGACACCCAGGCGCTGGGCATCTACATCGGCGGCACCATCCACGAAGTGGCGCAGGTGGTGGGCGCGGCCAGCAACATCGATCCCGCCACCACCGAGGTCGCGACCATCGTCAAGATGACCCGCGTGGCGCTGCTGGTGCCGGTGCTGCTGGTGCTGGGCCTGTGGCTGCGCGCCGCCGCGCGCCGCGAGGGCGGCGCCCAGGCTGGCGCCGGCAAGCTGCCGGTGCCGTGGTTCGCCATCGGTTTCCTGGCGCTGGCCATCGTCAACTCGCTGCAGGTGCTGCCGCCCGACGTGGTCAACGCGATCCGCCGCCTCGATGTGTTTGCGCTCACGATGGCCATGACCGCGCTCGGCATCGAAACCCGCTTCGCGCAGATCCGCAAGGCCGGCGCGCGCGTGCTGGTGCTCGGGCTGGTGCTGTATGCCTGGCTGATCCTGGGCGGTTACGGCCTCGTCAAACTGGTGGCCTGAGGCCTTGCGGGCCCACCGGCGCACGCGCGCGCCGGTGTCGCATTTTTCCTGCATAATCGGTCGGTTGCATACCAGGAGCCGGCCATGACAGCGCCCAAGAATACCTATACCCAATTGCCCGCCGGCCGCGAACCCGTACTGCGCGTCATGCCCATGCCGGCCGACGCCAACATCCACGGCGACGTCTTCGGCGGCTGGATCATGTCGCAGGTCGACATCGCCGGCTCGATCCCGGCCGCGCGCCGCGCCGCGGGCCGCGTGGCCACGGTGGCCGTCAATGCGTTCCAGTTCAAGCAGCCCGTGTTCGTGGGCGACCTGCTCAGCCTCTACGCCCGCATCGTCAAGACCGGCTCCACGTCGGTCACGGTCGACGTGGAGGTGTACGCCGAACGCCAGCGCCTGGACGCCGAAGTGGTCAAGGTGACCGAGGCCACGCTCACCTACGTCGCCACCGACGAAGCCCGCCGCAGCCGCCCGCTCCCCGTTCTCTGAGCCGCCCGCATGACGCAGTCCGCCGCACAGCAAAAAGCGCCGCCGACGCCGCGCCGGCTCGATCCCGAAGACGCCCAGCATGCGCTCGAAGAGGTGCAGGAATGCTTGCGCCGGCAGCAGCTCGTCGAAGACCTGGTGCATCGCCAGGAGCAGGGTGACAACAAGGCGCACCTGGTCGAGGACCTGGTGCATCGCCAGCACGAGGCCGAGCTGACCGCACTGGTCAACAACCTGCATCCGGCCGACATCGCCTTCATCCTGGAGTCGCTGCCCAAGGACCAGCGCCAGACCGTCTGGCGCCTGGTCGAGTCGTCGCACGACGCCGACGTGCTGCTCGAGGTCGAAGACTGGGTGCGCGAGTCGCTGATCGAGGCGATGGACCGCCAGGACCTGGTCGCGGCCACCGGCAACATGGATGCCGACGAGATCGCGGATCTCGCGCCCGACCTGCCGCCCGACGTGGTGGCCGAAGTGCAGAAGGGCCTCACCGACGAGGAACGCGCCCAGCTGCTCGAGGCCATGGGCTATCCCGAAGACAGCGTCGGCGCCATCATGGACTTCGAAATGGTCCGGGTGCGCGAAGACGTGACGCTGGAGGTGGTGCTGCGCTATCTTCGCCGCCTGCACGAGCTGCCCGACCACACCGACCAGATCTTCGTGGTCGACCGCCAGGACAAGCTGCAGGGCGTGCTGCCGATCTCGACCCTGCTGGTGAGCGAGCCCGACACCGAGGTGCGGCCGGTCATGAACACCGACTACCTCGCGCTGAACCCGCTCGACTCCGACGCCGACGCGGCCGGCGCCTTCGAACGCTACGACCTCGTGTCCGCACCGGTGATCGACGACCAGGGCCGGCTGATCGGCCGCGTCACGATCGCCGACGTGGTGGACGTGATGCGCGAAGACTCGCAGGAGCAGGCGCTGTCGCGTGCCGGTATGCAGGAGGAAGACATCTTCGCGCCGGTGGCGGCCGCGCTGCGCAACCGCGCGCCCTGGCTGCTGTTCAACCTCTGTACCGCGGCCACCGCCTCGTTCGTCGCCTCACGCTTCGAAGACACGGTGAGCCACATCGTGATCCTCGCCTTCCTGATGTCCATCGTGGCCGGCATCGGCGGCAACTCCGGCAACCAGACGATGACGATGATCATCCGCGCGCTGGCGATGGGCCGCATCACCGGTCGCAATCTCTGGCAGCTGGTCAAGCGCGAGATGCTGGTCACGCTGCTGGTGGGGCTGTGCGGCAGCGTCGTCGCCGCGCTGTTTGCCTGGGGCATCTCCGGCTCGATCGCGATCGCGGTCGTGATGATGGCGGCGATGATCTGCAACATGCTCGTCGGCGCCTCGGTCGGCGTGCTCGTGCCCATGGTGCGCGCCCGCTTCGGCAAGGACCCCGCCATCGGCTCGTCGGTGCTGCTCACCTTCGCCACCGACTCGCTCGGCTTCTTCATCTTCCTCGGCCTGGCCACGCTGTTCCTGCTCTGAGGCGGGAGCGGCGTTCGGGAAGAGCCGGCCCCGCAGCGGCGTCGGACTGCCGTCGAAAAGGTGTCAGACTGCATTTTTGAAAAGGTGTCAGACTGCAATTTCCCGAGGTTTGGGAGTTGGCAGGCTGCACCGCGCACCGCGAGGAAAAGGTGTCAGACTGCATTTTCGCGCGGGAGATCGCCGCAAGCACCCCGGCCGTGTTCGCGAAAAATGCAGTCTGACACCTTTTCTACACCCGTTCCGGGACCTCCGATCGCCTCGGAAAATGCAGTCTGACACCTTTTCCTGGACCTTCGCCTGCGCCGAAGCTGCGCCCCCTGTCCGCGCCCCCGATCCGCCAAAAACGTAGTCTGACACCCGTCGGACGCACGGCTGTTACCAAATAAACTTGCCGATATTCTCGAAGATCAAAGAAGTTGACTGCAAGTTTGCGAATGTATGACACAACATAGCCAACTTCGCAGGGTACAGTTCGGCCTCCTCATAACTTCTTGATCGGCTGTTCACCCCCGCCGCCAGCGCCGTGGAAGTGGGTTCCCGGTTGCAGCGGTTCGCCTCACGTCCCGTGCCGCACTTTCTCGCTACTGTTCTGCATGCCCGTCCCGGCCATGCGTGGTCCTCGTTCGTCCGTCGTTTCCTGCTCGCCGCCCTTCTCGCCGCATCCTCGTTTTCCGCCCAGGCCTGCGTAGGCATCCTCGAAACCGCCTGCCACCGCCTCGACCAGATCTGGACCGAGGGCAACAACGACCTCTACGTGTCCGGCTGGGCCTGGCACAACCGCTCCAAATATCCCGCCAGCCGCATCCGCAGCTTCAACGAAAAGACCTGGGGCGGCGGCCTGGGCCGCAGCTTCTACGATGAAGACGGCGACTGGCACGGCCTCTACGCGATGGCCTTTCGCGACTCCTACCGCAAGGTCGAACCGGTGGCGGGCTATGCCTTCATGAAGATCGGCAACCTCAGCGAGAACTTCAAGCTGGGCGCGGGCTACACCGTGTTCGTCACGGCCCGCAGCGAATTCCGCAACTACATGCCCTTCCCCGGCATCCTGCCGCTGGTGGGCGCCGGCTACCGCAACTCGATGCTGTACGCGACCTACATCCCGCGCATCCGCGACAACGGCAACGTGCTGTTCGTGTTCGGCCGCCTGCAGTTCTGAACGTGCCCCGCCCGGCCCCCCAGGCCGGGCCGCGGCAGCGGTCGCGGTCGCGCTGTTGTCAGCGCACCGCATTCGCCCTCGGAACCGTACGGTTTTCGTTCCATGGGGTTTCACTGACAAGTCTTTGACAGGGTCGGCCGCTAAGCTGGACGGTCCGTCTGTCTCTGATCGAATCGGCGTCGGCACGGCCTCGCCCCATGCGTGGCGCGGGGCCCTGCCCCGCCCGCAATGCCGTGTCCCGTTTCCGCCCGTTTCCACGCACCGCCGTCTCGCACGGCAAGCCTGCGCGCCTGGTGCGCCGCGCCGTCTGCACCGCCGTCCTGGCGGCCGCCCCGCTCGCGGCCCAGGCCTGCGACAACATGCCCTCGTGGGCCCAGTCGGCCTGCCAGCGTCTCGACCAGATCTGGACCGAGGGCAACACCGATCTCTACGTCTCGGGCTACGCCTGGCACAACCGCTCGATGTACAGCGCCAGCAAGATCCGCAGCTTCAACGAGCTGGCCTGGGGTGGCGGCCTGGGCAAGAGCATCTACGACGAAGACGGCGACTGGCAGGGCCTGTACGCCATGGCGTTTCTCGACTCGCACCGCAAGGTCGAGCCCATCGCCGGCTACGGCTTCCTCAAGATCGGCAACGTCGGCCAGAATTTCAAGCTGGGCGCGGGCTACACGGTCTTCATGACCGCGCGCCACGACATCATGAGCTACGTGCCGTTCCCCGGCATCCTGCCGCTGGTCGGCGCCGGCTACAAAGACGCGATGCTGTACGCCACCTACATCCCCGGCGGACGCGGCAACGGCAACGTGCTGTTCATGTTCGGCCGCTGGCAGTTCTGAGCGGGCCGCCGGCGCAGACGCGCCGGGCTGCGCCCCTTCAGGCCGCGCGGGTCTGCGGCTCGGATTCGCACAGGCGCCGCACGAGCGAGGCCAGGCGCCAGTCGTGGATGCCGTAGGCGCGCAGCGCCCGTTCGGTCTCGACTACATAATCCAGGCAGGGCCCGGAGTGGCCGCGCGCCGCCCGCACGGTGGCGAGCAGCCGCTCTTCGGCCAGCGCGCCGGCATAGTCGCCGCAGGTGCGATTGAGCAGGAAGACCAGGCTGCGCACCGGCGCGCCGCGCGGCGCGACGGCACAGTCATCGGATTCGGTATGGCAGGACAGCCAGCGCGGCGTGTAGGCCGCGCGCGTCATTTCGCGCTGCCACAAGGTGTGGAAGGTGTCGCGCACGTCGCGGCTCGCGACGCGGTAGGCGACGCCGCGGCAGCAGCCGCCGCGGTCGAGGCCGAAGACGAGGCCGGGCGCGTCGGGCGAACCGCGATGGTCGCGCGACCACAGGCAGAGCGAGCGGTGGTACCCCCGCACCGTCGCGAGACGGCGCTCCTGCCAGGGGAAATCGGGCCGCCAGATCAGCGAACCATAGGCGAACACCCAGAGGTCGTCGGTACCATTCCAGCCCAGCAGCAGGTCGTCGACCGAGAGGGGCAGGCAAGTTTTCGGCCCGCCATCCGAGGCGGCGCCACCTACACACAACGTCATGGGAGTCCGGCCTGTGCGCCGACGCAGAATTGAAGTGTGCCTATGCTACGCCGCAGTCCAAGCAAAAGCATTGCGCGTTGGGGCCCGCGCACAGGCACTGTGGGCAAATCGCGACTCCGCGCCGCGCACTGCCTGAAAAAATTTTCTCCGCCGCCAAGCGCGCGGCCGCGCAGGCCTGCGAACGGGCCCGTCAGAGCCCGTTGAGCGGCAGCTCGGTGGTGCTCTTGATCACTTCCATCGAGAAGCTGGCGCTCACGTCGAGCAGGTCGACGGCATCGATCAGGCGGCGGTAGAAGCGGTCATAGGCGGCCATGTCCTCGACCACCACCTTGAGCAGGTAGTCGATGTCGCCCGCCATGCGATGGAACTCCACCACGTTGGGCAGTGCCGTCACGGCGCCGATCAGCGCCTGGGTCCATTTGGCGTTGTGCTGGCTGGTCTTGATGGTGACGAACACGGTGAGGTTGAGCCCGAGCGCCTTGGGATCGAGCAGCACGGTGTTGCGCGCGATCACGCCGTCGTCCTTGAGCTTCTGGATGCGGCGCCAACAGGGCGTGACCGAGAGATTCACCTGCTCGGCGATGTCGGCCACGGAGCGGGTCGCGTCCTGCTGCAACAGGCTCAGGATCTTGAGATCGGTCTGGTCCAAGCGTTAGCCCCCCAAGGCATCGGGCACGCGGGCCCGTGTCAGCCACCGTCCGGTGCGGTGTGTCGTTCGCATGCGGCGCGGCGCCCCCGGGCACGCGCGACGGCCCACATCTTGCCCGTTTGACCGCCCGCCGTCCATGCCCGCGGCGGGGTCAGAAGGTGCCGGGATAGCCGCCGCCGTCGAGCAGCAGGCTCTGGCCGGTCATGTAGCCCGCGTGGGCCGAACACACATAGGCGCACAGCGCGCCCAGCTCTTCCGGCTGGCCGTAGCGGCCGGCCGGATTGGCGCTGCCGCGCTTTTCCCACAGCGTGTCGAACGCCTCGCCGCTCTTCTCGACCATGCCGCGGATGTGCCGCACCTGCGCATCGGTGGCGAAGGCGCCGGGCAGCAGGTTGTTGATGGTCACGTTGTGGCGCACCGACTGCCGCGCCAGGCCCGCGACGAAGCCGACCAGCCCGGCGCGCGCGCCGTTGGACAGGCCCAGCTCGGCATGCGGCGCCTTCACGCTGCGCGACACGATGTTGACGATGCGGCCGAAACGGCGCTCGATCATGCCGTCGATGGTGCGGCGGATCATGTCTATGGGACCGAGCATCATCGCGTCGAGGGCGTCGATCCAGTCCTGGCGGCTCCAGTCGTGGAAATCGCCGGGCAAGGGGCCATCGGCGTTGTTGATCAGGATGTCCGGCGCGGGACACGCGGCCAGCGCGGCGTCGCGCCCGGCCTCGCGGGTCAGGTCGGCCGCGACCCAGCCCACGCCGATGCCCGCCTCGCGGGCGATCTCGTCGGCGGCCTGCTCCAGCGTGGCAGGCGTGCGCGCCGCCAGCGTCACCTTGACGCCCTCGAGCGCCAGTTGGCGCGCGCAGGCGCGGCCCATGCCGCGGCTGCCGCCGAACACCAGCGCGGACTTGCCTTCGATACCCAGATCCATGCAACGACTCCCCGGATGCGGTCCCCGAGGGGACGGAATATTTTTCTAAATCGTGCCGTACGCCCGCGCGAATTGGCAAAGTCATTCCGGCGGCGGTTCCCTAGGATAGGGAGACTTGTCCTCTCCGTCCATGCCCATGCACACGCAGCTCCCCAGTCCCCGCCTGCAACGCCTCTGCCACGCCGTCGATCGCGCCCAGCACGACGCGCTGCATGGCCTGTTGCGCGAGCTCGCGGCCGGCGTCGCGCTGGCGCACGACCCGCTGGCCGACCTGCCCGAGGCCGCGCGCGCCGGCAGCGCCGAGCGCTACACGCGCCACGTGGCCTACGCCGATCCGGCGGGCCGCTACACGGTGGTGTACCTGGTGTGGCGGCCGGGCCAGTTCAGCCCGGTGCACGGCCACAAGACCTGGTGCGCCTACCGCGTGCTGCAGGGCGAGCTCACCGAAACCCACTATCGCTGGGACGCCGGGAGCGAGATCGCGCAGGTGCACGGCGGCGCGCAGCGCCGCGCCGGCGACATCATCACGGCCACGCCCGGCCTGGGCCAGATCCACCGCCTGGGCAACGCCGGCCCCGACACCGCGATTTCGCTGCACGTCTACGGCGTCACGCAGGCCGACATCGCCACCGGCGTGAACCTGCTGGTGCCGACGCATCCACTGCACGACTGAGCTGCCGGCCCCATGAAAAAAGCCGCGGCCCAGGCCGCGGCTTTTCAATGGGCGACACCCGAAAACATCATTCCAGCGGAATGTTGTTTTGCTTGATGAAGGTGTCCCAGCGCTTGTATTCCTTCTGCACGTAGGCGTCGAGCGCCGGGCCGTCGGAGGCCACGATCTCGAAGCCGGCCTCGGTCAGCTTGCGCGCCACTTCCGGATCCTTCAGCGTGGCCTGGAAGGCGGCCGTCAGCGTCTTGACCACGTCGGTAGGCGTGCCGGCCGGCGCGAACATGCCGCTCCAGGAATAGGCCTCGAGCCCAGGGAAGCCCGATTCGGCCAGAGTCGGCACGTTGGGCATGTCGGGCAGGCGCTTTTCGCCGGCCACCGCCAGCGGCTTGATCTTGCCGGCCTGGATCTGGCCGCGCAGCGCGGCATAGCTCAGCCAGGTCATGTCGGCCTGGCCACCCACCACGGCCTGGATGGCCGGGCCGCCGCCGCCGTAGGGCACGTGCAGCAGCTGCACCTTGGAACGCTGCTTCAGTTCCTCGGGCGCCAGGTGATTCAGCGAACCCACGCCGGTGGAGGCGTAGTTGAACTTGTTGGCGGGCTCCTTGCCGGCGGCGGCGAGGAACTCGGCGAGGTTGTTGCCCGGCACCTTGGGGTTGGCGCCGATCACCAGCGGGAAGCGCACGGTCTGGCCGACCGAGACGAAGTCCTTGAAGGTGTCGTAGGGCAGCTTGGGCTTCACCGCCGGGTTGATGGCGTGGTTGTCGAAGCTCACCAGCAGCGTATTGCCGTCGGGTTCGGCACGGGCCACGAAGGCCGTGGCGATCTGGCTCGCGGCGCCGGCGCGGTTCTCGACCACGACGGGACGGCCGCCGAGCTCGGCCGACAGCTTGGGTTGCATGATGCGCGCCAGGATGTCGGTGCTGCCGCCCGGGGGATAGGGCACCACCAGCACCAGCGGGCGGTCCGCGGCCTGCGCCGTCGCGACCATGCCGCCGGCCAGCGCGGCCACGGTCAGCACACTACCAAGAACGTGTTTGAACATCCGGGATTTCATGCGGGTTCCTTCAGATTGACGGGTTCATGCGTACAGGCGAGCTGATCGCGCATGTAAATGGTGGAAAAGCCGGTTCGTATGACGTCTACGATCTGGTCGAGTCTGCGCCCGATATGTTGTCTCATCAATTCGGCCAAGGCGTCCTGGTCGCGGCGCTGCAGCGCGTCGACCAGGCGCAAGTGTTCTCCCTGGGTGTGTTCGCGGCGCCCCTGCTGCATGTCGATCCAGCGCACGAAATGGATGCGCGCGTTCACGCTCTGCACGCTGCGCACGAACTCCTCGTTGCGCGTGAGGCGGGCCACCCGCAGGTGGAAATCCTCGTCGAGCGCCAGCAGGCGCGCGGCGTCACTGTCTTCGGGTACGTCGCGCGAGCGTTCGACGAAGTCGCGCAGGGCCAGCAGCTCCTCGTCGGTGGCGCGCTCGCAGGCGATCCGCACGATGCCGGCCTCCAGCACCGCCCGGTATTCGTAGAGCGCATGCACCTGCTGCGCGTCGAGCGGGCGGGCAATGAAGCCCCGATTGACGGCACGGGTCAGGAAGCCTTCGACCATCAGCTGGTTGAGCACCTCGCGCAGGGGCGTGCGGCTCACATTGAGCCGGCGCGCGAGATCGAGTTCGTTCAGCCGCTCGCCCGGCTTGAAGTCGAAACGCACGGCCATCGCCTTGACGGTGTCGTACAACTCGTTCATTCCGGCGGTGGTGCGGGCGGCGGGGCGGGTCAGGGGCATAAAGGCACTGTCAGGGGCAAAGGTGAGGCAGGCCGTGCTGTCATCAAAGTGCATACTAAAGTGCATGCAATTGTCTCGACAACCCGGGTTTATACGAATCGTAACAGCTTCCATCAGGCGGTACGCCTGCCGATCGATATGTCATCAGGGTTGTCGTGCGCGCCCTGCCGTCTTGCCCCTACCATGGGTGTTCCGGCCGTTCGCAAGCCCGCGGACCGCCCTCGGCCAGACGGAGTTTCCATGCCGATCACGATCGAACAAGCCACCGTCCCGGTTTTCATCCGGGGCCTGAAAGTGCTGTCCACCCTGCTGCAGAAAGGCGCCGACCATGCCCGGTCGCAAGGCCTGGACGCGGCCACGCTCGTCGATGCGCGGCTCGCGCCCGACATGTTCTCGCTCGCCGGCCAGGTCCAGCGCGCCAGCGACACCGCCAAGCTCGGCGTGCAGCGCCTGAGCGCAGTCGAGGCACCGCGCTACGCCGACGACGAGACCACGCTGGAGCAGCTGCAGGCGCGCATCGCCAAGACCATCGCGTGGCTGGAGAGCGTGCCCTCGGACGCGCTGGCGGCAGCCGAATCGCGCACCGTGACGCTGGGCTTCAAGGACTTCAAACCCACCTTCACCGCGATCTCGTACGTGCTGACCTTCGCGTTGCCGAACTTCTATTTCCACGTCACCACGGCCTACGACATCCTGCGCAACCAGGGCGTGCCGGTGGGCAAGCTCGACTATCTCGGGCCCTATCAGGCCGCCAACTGAGGCCCGCGCCCACAAAACGAAAACGCGGCCCGCAGGGGCCGCGTTTTCATGGACGCGAGACGAAGCTCAGATTCCGGTATCGAGCGTGTAGCGTGCGCCGTCGCGATTCTCGAGCACCATCGCATCGAGCCGCGGCGTCGACGCAGCGGCATCCTGCGCGATGTGCAGGCGCAGATTGCCCAGCGGCAGATCCCAGCCGCCGGCCACTTCCTCGACCGGCACATCGGCGACCAGCGCCAGCCGTTCGGCCACCGCTTGCGCCTGCGCCGCGCGGGCGCTGATCTGCACGATGCGGCTCGCGCCGTTGGCATGCTGCATCACCTCGGGCGACCACACGCATTCGGGCGTGAGATGGCGGCAGAAGTACATGCGGATGCCGGGAATCGGCTGCTCGGCGAAGCGCACCGTATGAAAGCGCGCTTCGACCTCGCGGCCCTGCACCAGCGCCGGCCGGCTGAGGTCCTGCACCGGATTGACCGCGAATCCCGCCGCCTGCAACCGTTCGTAGGTGGCCTGCGCGTCGTAGGTGCGGAACACCAGCGCCTCGAGGCCGAACGGCGAGTCGGCGATTTCCTTGCGCGCCGGCGGCGCGCCCGGGGGCCAGCCCAGCAGCTCGACATAAGTGCCTTCGAGCACGATCAGGCGATTGCACGAACCGAGGTTGTGCACCGCCCGCTCGGTGAGGGTGAAGCCCTGCCGCTCGTAATGCGGCGCCAGCTCGTCGAGCCGGTCGCGAACCATGACGACCGCGTGGTCGAATTCGGTACGTCCCACCGCATGCAACATGGTCAGGTCTCCGCTCAGCTCAGCTTGCCGTGGCACTGCTTGTACTTCTTGCCACTGCCGCACGGGCACGGATCGTTGCGGCCCACCTTGGGCAGCGCGTTGCGCTCGGGCTGCTGACCCGCGTTCGACTCGTCCTGCGCCAGCGCCTCGTCGTAGTCGGAATGGTGATACTGCACATTCTGCACATGCGACTGGGCGGCTTCGGCCTCGGCCTGTTCGACCTGCTCGGGCGACTGCACGCGCACCGTCAGGAGCACGCGCACCACGTCGTCGCGGATGCGGTCGAGCATGCCCGAGAACAGCTCGAAGGCTTCGCGCTTGTATTCCTGCTTGGGGTTCTTCTGGGCGTAGCCGCGCAGGTGGATGCCCTGGCGCAGGTAGTCGAGCGCCGACAGGTGTTCGCGCCAGTGCGTGTCGATCGATTGCAGCATGATCGAGCGTTCGAACTGGGCCCACTGGTCCGCGCCGACCAGCGCGATCTTGGCGTGATAGGCGTCGCGCGCGGCGCCGACCACACGCTCGAGCAGCTCGTCGTCGGTGAGGTTGGGTTCTTTCTCGGCCATCTCGACGAGCGGCAGCGAGAGCTGCCAGTCGCCCAGCAGCGCCTGCTGCAGGCCCGGCAGGTCCCATTGCTCTTCGACCGACTCGACCGGCACGTAATTGCGGAACGCTTCGGTGACGGCGGCATCGCGCAGCGCCTCGACGGACGCGCCGATGTTGGCGGCCTCGAGCACTTCGTTGCGCTGGGCGTAGAGCACCTTGCGCTGGTCGTTGGCGACGTCGTCGTATTCGAGCAGCTGCTTGCGGATGTCGAAGTTGCGGCCTTCGACCTTGCGCTGCGCGGTTTCGATCGAGCGGGTCACCATGCCTGCCTCGATGGGCTCGCCCTCGGGCAGCTTCAGGCGTTCCATGATGGCGCGCACGCGGTCGCCCGCGAAGATGCGCATCAGCGGATCCTCGAGCGACAGGTAGAAGCGCGACGAGCCCGGATCGCCCTGGCGGCCGGCACGGCCACGCAACTGGTTGTCGATACGGCGCGATTCGTGGCGCTCGGTGCCGATGATGCGCAGGCCGCCGGCGGCCTTGACCTGCTCGTTGAGCGGCTTCCAGTCGGCGCGCACCTTCTCGATGCGGGCCTCGCGCTCGGCCTGCGAGATCGATTCGTCGGCACGGATCAGGTCGACCTGCTTGTCGACGCTGCCGCCCAGCACGATGTCGGTACCGCGGCCGGCCATGTTGGTGGCGATGGTGACGTGGCCCGGCTTGCCGGCCTCGGCCACGATCTCGGCTTCACGCGCGTGCTGCTTGGCGTTGAGCACTTCGTGCGGCAGCTTGGCCTGGCGCATCAGCCCGGCGAGCAGCTCCGAGTTTTCGATGCTGGTCGTGCCCACGAGCACCGGCTGGCCACGTTCGTGGCAGTCGCGGATGTCGTTGAGGATGGCGTTGTACTTTTCCTCGTTCGTCTTGAAGACCTGGTCGTTCTGGTCTTTGCGCTGCATGGGCTTGTTGGTCGGGATGATGACCGTTTCGAGCCCGTAGATTTCCTGGAATTCGTACGCTTCCGTGTCGGCCGTGCCGGTCATGCCCGACAGCTTGTCGTACATGCGGAAGTAGTTCTGGAAGGTGATCGACGCCAGCGTCTGGTTCTCGTGCTGGATCTTCACGCCTTCCTTGGCCTCGACGGCCTGGTGCAGGCCATCCGACCAGCGGCGGCCCACCATCAGGCGGCCGGTGAACTCGTCGACGATCACCACTTCGCCGTCCTGGACGACGTACTGCTGGTCGCGGAAGAACAGCGTGTTGGCGCGCAGCGCCACCATCATGTGGTGCATCAGCGCGATGTGGCGCGGATCGTAGAGCGACTCGCCTTCCGGCAGGATGCCCAGGCGCGACAGGATCTGTTCGGCGTGCTCGTGGCCGGCTTCCGACAGGTAGACCTGCTGGCTCTTTTCGTCGACCCAGTAATCGCCCTCGGGTTCCGGCTCCTGCGGCTTGGGCTCGGAAGCCATGCGCGTGAGCAGCGGCGGCACGGCGTTCATGCGCACGTACAGCTCGGTGTGGTCTTCGGCCTGGCCCGAGATGATCAGCGGCGTGCGCGCCTCGTCGATCAGGATCGAGTCCACTTCGTCGACGATGGCGTAGCTGAGCGCGCGCTGGCGGCGGTCCTCGACGCGGTACTCCATGTTGTCACGGAGATAGTCGAAGCCGAATTCGTTGTTGGTGCCGTACGTGATGTCGGCCGCATAGGCGGCGATCTTCTCGTCGTTGGGCTGCTGCGGCACCACCACGCCCGTGCTCATGCCCAGGAAGCGGTAGAGACGGCCCATCCAGTCGGCGTCGCGGCGGGCGAGGTAGTCGTTCACCGTCACCACGTGCACGCCACGGCCGGGGATCGCGTTGAGATAGACCGGCAGCGTGGCCATCAGCGTCTTGCCTTCGCCCGTGCGCATTTCGGCGATCTTGCCGTTGTGCAGGGCGATGCCGCCCAGCATCTGCACGTCGAAGTGGCGCATCCCGAACACCCGCTTGCCCGCCTCGCGCACGACGGCAAAGGCCTCGGGCAGCAGCGCGTCGAGCGATTCGCCCTTGGCGTGACGGTCACGGAATTCCTGGGTCTTGGCCGACAACTGCTCGTCGGAGAGCGCCGCGGTCTGCGATTCGAGCGCGTTGATCTGGATGACCAACTTGCGATACTGCTTGAGCAACCGGTCGTTACGGCTGCCAATGAGTTTTTTGAGCAGAGAAACCATGCGTGTCTTGGGCGACGGGACAATGCGGCGCATGACGCGGCGACACAGCCCCGTACGTTTGTTGTATGACGGGTTGAGCGGTTGGTTCCGCTGGGAAACGATCCAGTTTAACGCACCTGGACCACAACAATGAGGCGGGGGGGACGGAGCGTGCGCAAGGCGGGACCCGGCCAGGCCGGGCGGGACGCACGCGTGAGGAAAATCAGGGAGCGCGGGGCTCGGAAACGGGCTTGCCGGCCTGGGCCTGGGCGATCACCGGCGCGGCATTCTGCTGCGGGCCCAGGAACAGACGCGGGTCGAGCGGCTGGCCCGCCAGGCGGACCTCGAAATGCAGGTGCGGGCCGGTAGAGCGCCCGGAAGAGCCGACCTGGGCGATCTCCTGGCCGCGCTCGACCAGGTCGCCCGCCTTCACCAGCAGCCGCGACGCGTGGGCGTAGCGGGTGATGAGGCCGTTGCCGTGGTCGACCTCGACCATGTTGCCGTAGCCGGTCTCGCGCTTGGCCGACAGCACCACCCCGCCCGAGGCGGCCAGGATGGCGGTGCCCGGCGGCGCGGCGAAATCCAGGCCTTCGTGCATGGCGTAGCGGCCCGTGACCGGGTTGCGGCGCCAGCCGTACGACGAGCTGAGGTAGGGATAATCGGTGATGGGCATGGCCGTCGGCACGCGGGCCTGGTCGGCCGAGCGGCGCGTCAGGGCGGCGTCGAGCAGCTTGAAATTGTCGGCCTGGCGGGCCATGCGCAGCTGGATGTCATCGAGCTGGCGGCCGAGCGCCTCCGCCGACTCCGGCGAGGGCGGCTGGCGGTCGGTGAAGAGGTCGTCCATCACGTGGGTGGCCTCGGCCGGCATCGCATCGAGATGACCGCCCGGCGCCACGTCGGTATAGTCGATACCGGCGATCTGCGCGACCCGGCGGCCCAGGCCGTCGATGCTCACCAGCTTGGCCTGCAGCATGCCGACCTTCGAGGCCAGCATATTGACGTTCTCGCGCATGAAGTCGGCGTCGCGGTCGGTGCCCACCGAGCGTGCATAGCTGGGCCAGTCCACCGAGTACGGTGCCGCGCCCGCGAAGCCGGGCAGAAACACCCGCTGCATGAGCGCGCCGAGCGCCGCCGCCGCCATCAGGGCGACGCCCGCGAACAAGGCCAGGCGCGCACCGCTGAGGGTGAGATGCCTGTCTTGCCCGGCGCGGGCATGCATAATCACTATCTTCAAGGTTGCATCCTATTGTTGAGCGGCATGAATAGACCTGCTTCATACCGAACTCGTTCCTCGACCGGCAAATCGAGAGAAAAGACGGCCCTCGGTTGGCTGGGTCATGACATGCGCGGCGCGGGCGTGCTCGCCACGGCGCGGGCGCATCTGCAGATCCAACACGCCATTGCGGCAGTGCTGCCGCCGGCGTTGGCTGCGGTGTGCGTGGTTGCCAAGGTGGAAAGCCAGCGCATGATGCTGGCCGTGCCAGGGCCGGTGCATGCCGCCAAGTTGCGCCAGTTGGCGCCGCGGATTGCCCAGACCCTGTCCTCGCAAGGCTGGAACCTTACTGAAATTAGCGTTCGGATTCAAGCCGGCATGCCGCGACCGGGGCAGAAAGCGCCCCGTCCCCCGAAGGAATCCCAGCCGCTCGGCGACACCGCGCTGAAGGCATTCTCCGAGCTGCACGGCGATCTGCGCCCTGGTCCGCTGGCCGATGCGGTGGCGCGTCTGCTGCGTCATCACGGCAAAGGCTGAAGGCGTTTCAGACGATTTCGTCCGACGCTGTAGGACGCGATCGCAGGATTCCCCCCCGACCCTGCCCCGCCCGACCCGCCGGGTGGCGGACGCCGTGCAAGTCTTCCAGCGGCGGACCCGCCGCGCAAAATGCAGCGAGGCCTTCGCTTGGAAGGCCCCGGCGGGGTCACGCGGCGGATCGCGAAAGCAGCGGCCTTACGCCAGCTTCCATTCGTGGCGGAACGCCTGGGGCGCCGCGGCCTGCGATTCGTAGGTGACCAGCTCCCACGACTCCTGCTGCTCGAGCAGCGCGCGGGCGAGATGATTGTTGAGCGCGTGCCCCGACTTGTAGGCCACGTAGCGCGCCACCAGCGGCTTGCCGAGCAGATACAGGTCGCCGATGGCGTCGAGGATCTTGTGCTTCACGAACTCGTCGTCGTAGCGCAGGCCATCGCTGTTGAGCACGCGGTACTCGTCCATCACGATGGCGTTGTCGAGGCTGCCGCCCCGCGCCAGGCCCATCGAGCGCAGGGCCTCGACTTCATTGACGAAGCCAAAGGTGCGGGCGCGCGCGATTTCGCGCACGTAGGAATGGGTGGCGAAATCGATCTCCGCGAAGTTTGCGGTGGAGTCGATGGCGGGATGACGGAAGTCGATCGAGAACGCCAGCGCGAAGCCTTCATGCGGCTCCAGGCGGGCCCACTTTTCGTTGCGGCCTTCGCCTTCACGGACCTCGATGGGCTTCAACACGCGGATGAAGTGCTTGGGCGCGTTCTGTTCGACGATGCCGGCGGAGCGCAGCAGGTAGACGAACGTGGCCGCGCTGCCATCCATGATGGGCACTTCTTCAGCGGTGAGGTCGACGTGGAGGTTGTCGATGCCCAGGCCGGCCAGCGCCGACATCAGATGCTCGACAGTGGAAACGCGCACGTTGCCTTGCTGGAGCACCGACGCCATGCGGGTGTCGCCCACGCCGGTGGCCTGCGCCGGCAGGTCGACGACCTCGGGCAGGTCGACACGGTGGAACACGATGCCCGTGTTGGCTTCGGCCGGACGCAGCGTGAGCTCGACCCGCCGTCCGGAGTGGACGCCGACGCCGGTCGTGCGGACGAGATTCTGAATGCTGCGTTGTCGAAACATGATGTTGTTTTTTCTGGACATGAAGCCGGCAACTTGACTGCGCAAGCCGGCAGAACGAAGCCATTGTAACCTTGCTGGCACAATGACGCCATGCGGCATTACCTATAGCCGCGATAGGTGTCCCCGAAATTCTTTGGCACGACGAGATCCTGCATACCTCTCGCACGTCCATCCTCCACCGGGGAAGCAGAGGATGGACGCTGAGGGAGTAACGGAGCCTTCCGGCCCCGCGGCCTTGCGTCAGTCAGCCTGCTTGCGCAGGAAGGCCGGAATATCGAAGTGATCCATACCCGAGCTTTCCAGCGCACGCACCTGGGCCGAAGCCTGGGTGCGCGGGTTACGCATCACCGAGGGCATGTCCAGGTTGCGGTAGTCGCCCTGCTGGCCAGCCACCATCCCGCCCAGGGGCAGGTTGTCGGTGCCGGTGCGCAGTTCTTCCGCAGGCGTCTGCACCAGCTGCGGACGGGAGACGGCACGGCCCAGGCCGGTCGCCACCACGGTCACGCGCAGGCTTTCACCCATTGCTTCATCGTACGCCGTACCGAAGATCACGGTCGCGTCGTCCGAAGCGTAGCTGCGGATCGTTTCCATGATTTCGCGCGTTTCGCGCATCTTCAGCGAGCGGCTCGACGTGATGTTGACCAGCACGCCGCGAGCGCCGTTCAGGTCCACGCCTTCGAGCAGCGGGCACGCGATGGCCTTTTCGGCCGCCACGCGGGCACGGTCGGCGCCCGAAGCCGCCGCGGTGCCCATCATGGCCTGGCCCTGCTCGCCCATGATCGTCTTCACGTCCTCGAAGTCGACGTTCACGTTGCCTTCGACGTTGATGATCTCGGCGATACCGGCGCAAGCGTTGTGCAGGATGTCGTCGGCAGACTTGAAGCAGTCTTCCTGGGTGGCATCCTCGTCCATCAGCTCGTACAGATTTTCGTTGAGCACGACGATCAGCGAGTGGACGTGCTTGCCCAGCTCGGCGATGCCCTCTTCGGCCATCTTCAGGCGCTTGTTGCCTTCGAAGGTGAAGGGCTTGGTCACCACGCCAACGGTCAGGATGCCCAGTTCCTTGGCGACTTCGGCCACGACAGGACCGGCGCCCGTGCCGGTACCGCCGCCCATGCCGGCGGTGATGAAGACCATGTGCGCGCCGTTGAGGGCGGCACGGATCTCTTCACGCGCGGTTTCGGCCGAGGCACGGCCTTGCTCGGGCTTGGCACCCGCGCCCAGGCCGGTACGGCCCAGACGGATCTGCACCGGCGCGTTGGTCGCGGCCAGGGCTTGTGCATCGGTGTTGGCGCAAATGAAATCGACGCCGCTCACTCCGCTGCGAATCATGTGGGCCACGGCGTTGCCGCCCGCGCCCCCGACGCCAACGACCTTGATTATGGTCCCTTTGGCGTTCGTCTCAAGCATCTCAAAGTTCATCATGATGACTCCCTCACAAGTCGGATTTGCAAAACAAAATTCCCCTACAGCCTATCTATTGTGAGTCGCTTCAAAGACGGGGCCGACGGCTGCCCGCTCCGGTTTTGAAACGTCTCCTCCCCTCGCTTTCGGCGCCCGCCGTAACCTGCCGGCGGCCACCGAGGACCAGGAGCCCCCGCGGCTCCCGCCCCTCATTCAATTCATGAACCATTCCTTCATGCGGGTCAGCACACTCTTCAGGTTGCCGGACTGCGCGGCGACCTTGCGGCCGCGCACGCGCTGCATCCGGGCTTCCTGGAGCAGGCCCATCACGGTCGAGAAGCGCGGATTGCGCATCACGTCGGCCAGGCTGCCCTCGTATTCGGGCACGGCCACGCGCACCGGCTTGAGGAACACGTCCTCGGCCAGCTCGACCATGCCGGGCAACTGCGCCGAGCCGCCGGTCAGGACCACGCCGGACGCCAGCAGGTCTTCGTAGCCCGAGTCGCGCACCACTTGCTGCACCAGCGTGAACAGCTCTTCGACGCGCGGCTCGATCACGGCGCCCAGCGCCTGGCGCTTGACCTGGCGCGGACCGCGGTCGCCCAGGCCGGGCACTTCGACGGCCTCGTCCGGACGCGCGATGACCTGCTTGGCCACGCCGTAGCGCAGCTTGATTTCTTCGGCATCGGGCGTGGGCGTGCGCAGCATCGCCGCGATGTCGTTGGTGATCTGGTCGCCGGCGATCGGGATCACGGCGGTGTGGCGGATCGCGCCGCCGGTAAAGATCGCGACGTCGGTGGTGCCGCCGCCGATGTCGACCAGCACCACGCCCAGCTCCTTCTCGTCGGCCGTCAGGCAGGCCAGGCTGGAGGCCAGCGGTTGCAGGATCAGGTCCTGCACTTCCAGGCCGCAGCGGCGCACGCACTTGACGATGTTCTGGGCCGCGCTGACGGCGCCGGTCACGATGTGCACGCGCACTTCCAGGCGCAGGCCGCTCATGCCGATCGGCTCGCGGATGTCTTCCTGGCCGTCGACGATGAACTCCTGCGTCAGCACGTGCAGCACCTGCTGATCGGTGGGGATGTTCACCGCCTTGGCGGTTTCGATCACGCGGGCCACGTCGGTGGCGGTCACTTCCTTGTCTTTCACGGCCACCATGCCGCTCGAGTTGAAGCTGCGGATGTGGCTTCCCGCGATGCCGGTGTAGACGTCGCGGATCTTGCAATCGGCCATCAGCTCGGCTTCTTCGAGCGCGCGCTGGATGGAGTTGACGGTGGTCTCGATGTTGACGACCACGCCCTTGCGCATGCCGCGCGACTCGTGTTGCCCCAGCCCGAGCACTTCGAAGCGTCCCTCGGGCAGGATTTCGGCCACCACAGCCACCACCTTGCTGGTGCCGATATCGAGGGCGACGATAAGGTCCTTGATGTCACGGGTCATGGCGTTAGTGTTTCTTGACAGGTTTCGTTTTGGAATTCGATTTGGTCTCTGGCGGCAGCGGAGCCAGCGCCAGGGCAAAACCATTGGGGTAACGCAGATCGGCCTGGGTGACCGTGCGGCCTTCCAGCCGGCTGGCCACGGCGGGCCAGCTCTGCACAAAGCGTTGAATGCGTGCGGCGAACGGCAGCGCGCCGGGCAGGCCATGCGGATCGGGCGCGTCGGCGCCCGGATCGCGGCCCAGGTCCAGCGTCATGCCGTTGGACAGGATGGCGCGCCAGGCATAGCGCGGGCTGAGCTCCAGCTCGCGCACGTGCAGGTCGAGCGGCGCGAACCAGCGCGCCAGCTCGGCGTAGCGTTGCACCACCAGGCCCTCGGCCCCGTCCGGGCCATTGAACTGCGGCAGCGCGGTGTCGTCGTCCAGCTCGCCCGTGTTGGCCGTGAACGCCTCGCCCCAGGTGTTGATCATCTGGTTCTCGTTCCACAGCGCCAGCGGCTGCTGCTCCTCGATGCGCACGCGCAGCGTGTTGGGCCAGATGCGGCGCACCGTGGCGTGTCGCACCCAGGGCACCGACTCGAACACCTCGCGGGCGTCGTCCAGGTCGACCGTGAAGAAGTTGCCCGTGAAGCGGCCCGCGATCGCCGAGCGCACCGCGCCGGTCGACACATAGTGCAGCTCCGTGTCCGGCATCGACTCCAGCTCGATCGCCTGCAGCTTGAAATAGGGCCTTTGCGCCACCCACACCACCCCGGCCGCGACCATGGCGGCTACCGCCAGCACGGCGAGCGTGTTGGCGATCAGGTTGATGGTGCGAGCGTCGTTCCACACAAGTCGTTCCGGTTAGGCATTGCGGGCGGGCGCCTGCAGTTTGCAGGACGCCTCGGCCAGGATAGCGAGACACAGGTCGGGATAGCTCATGCCGACCGCACGTGCCGCCATGGGCACCAGCGAGTGCCCGGTCATGCCGGGCGAGGTATTCATTTCGATCAGCCAGGGGCGGTTTTCGCGATCGATGATTACGTCCGCGCGGGCCCAGCCCTCGCAGTCGAGCGCGCGATACGCCGCCACCGAGATGTGGGCGATTTCGTCGGCGAGCGACTGCGGCAGGTCGGCCGGGCAGAAATACTGGGTCTCGTCGGAGAAGTATTTGTGCTCGTAGTCATAGTTGCCCTGGGGCGCCACGATTTCGATGATGGGCAGCGCACGCGCGCCGCGGCCCTTGCCCATCAGCGCGATGGTCAGCTCGCGGCCGGTGATGAACTGCTCGGCCAGCACCACTTCGTCGAAGCGCGCCGCGGTCTCGTAGGCTTCTTTCATGTCGGAGTAGCCCTTGACCTTGGTGATGCCCACGGTCGAACCCTCGTGCGGCGGCTTGAGGATCAGCGGCAGGCCGATGCGATCGGGCACCAGGCGCAGCTCGGTGTCGGCGTTGAGCGCCTCGAACTGCGGCGTGGGCAGGCCGTGCTGCAGCCACACCCGCTTGGTCATGATCTTGTCCATCGCCAGCGCGCAGGCCATCGGGCCGCTGCCGGTATAAGGGATGTTCAGCAGCTCGAGCGCACCCTGCAGCGTGCCGTCCTCGCCGTAGCGGCCGTGCAGCGCGATGAACACGCGGTCGAATTTTTCATCGGCCAGCTCCGCCAGCGAGCGCACGCCGGTATCGAACAGATGGGCGTCCACGCCCTTGCTGCGCAGCGCCTCGTGCACGCCGGTGCCCGACATGATCGAGACCTCGCGCTCGGCCGAGCGTCCGCCGTACAGAACCCCTACCTTGCCGAATTGCGCGCTCATGCCTGCTCTCCCAATTGGGCCGGGACGCGGCTGATCGAACCGGCGCCCATCATCACCACCACGTCGCCGTCGCGCACGAAGTCGCGCACCGCCTGCGGCAGGTCGGCGACGTCTTCGACGAACACGGGCTCGACCTTGCCGGCCACGCGCAGGGCGCGCGACAGGGCTCGGCCGTCGGCGGCCACCAGCGGCGGCTCGCCGGCCGAATAGACCTCGGTGAGCAGCACCGCGTCGGCGGTGCCGAGCACTCGCACGAAGTCTTCGAAGCAGTCGCGCGTGCGGGTGTAGCGGTGCGGCTGGAACGCCAGCACGATGCGGCGCTCGGGCCAGGCGCCACGGGCCGCGGCCAGCGTGGCGGCCATCTCGACCGGGTGATGACCGTAGTCGTCGATCAGCGTATAGGTGCCGCCGCCCTGGGCTGCGGCCACCGGCAGATCGCCCCATTGCGTGAAGCGGCGGCCCACGCCCTTGAAGGCGGCCAGCGCCTCGCGGATCGCGTCGTCGGCCACGCCCAGCTCGGTCGCCACGGCGATCGCGGCCAGCGCGTTGCGCACGTTGTGCAGGCCGGGCAGGTTGAGCTCGACGTCCAGCGTCGGCAGCTCGATGTCGCGGTCGCGGCGGCGCACGGTGAAGCGCATGCGCGTGCCGTCGGCGACGACGTTTTCGCCGCGCACCTGGGCCTCGGCCGACAGGCCGTAGGTCGTGATCGGGCGCGACACGAAGGGCATGATCTCGCGCACGTTGGCGTCGTCCACGCACAGCACGGCGCTGCCGTAGAACGGCAGGCGCTGGGTGAATTCGATGAAGGCGCTCTTGAGCCGCGCGACGTCATGGCCATAGGTGTCCATGTGGTCGGCGTCGATGTTGGTCACCACCGCCATCACCGGCAGCAGGTTGAGGAACGAGGCGTCCGACTCGTCGGCCTCGACCACGATGAACTCGCCCTGGCCCAGCTGCGCGTTGGCGCCGGCCGAGTTCAGGCGGCCGCCGATCACGAAGGTGGGGTCCAGGCCGCCCGCGGCCAGCACGCTCGCCACCAGGCTGGTGGTGGTGGTCTTGCCGTGCGTGCCCGCCACGGCGATGCCGCGCTTCAGGCGCATCAGCTCGGCCAGCATCACGGCGCGCGGCACCACCGGAATGCGCGCGGCGCGCGCCGCGATCACTTCGGGGTTGTCGCCGGCCACGGCGGTGGAGGTGACGATGGCATCGGCGCCGGCCACGTTTTCGGCGGCATGGCCGATGGCCACGCGCAGGCCGAGGTCGGCCAGGCGGCGCGTGACGGCCGACTCGCTGAGATCGGAGCCGCTCACCGTGTAACCCAGGTTGAGCAGCACCTCGGCGATGCCGCTCATGCCCGAGCCGCCCACGCCGACGAAATGAATGTGTTGAATACGGTGTTTCATGATGTCCGCCCCGCTGCTGCAACGCATGCGTCGGCGATGTCCTGGGCCGCCCGGATCTGCGCATGCGCGCGGGCCCGGCCGGCCACGGTTTGTAGTTCGGTGCGCGTGCGCGCGGCCAGCCACTCGGCCAGCCACTCGGCGTTCAGGGCCGGCTGCGGTTGCAGCCAGGCGGCCTGGTCGTCGCTGAGGAAGCGCGCGTTCGCGGTCTGGTGATCATCGATCGCGTGGGGGAACGGCACGAACAGCGCGGCCACACCGGCCGCGGCCACTTCGGCCACCGTCATGGCGCCGGCGCGGCAGACCAGCAGGTCGGCCGAGGCCATGGCGCCCGCCATGTCTTCGATGAACGGAACGCATTCGGCCTGCACGCCCGCCTGTTCATAGGCGGCCTGCAAGGCCTGGAAGTGCTGCTCGCCGGCCTGGTGCACCACCAGCGGGCGCTGCCCGGCCGGCAGGCGGGCCAGGGCTTGCGGCACCACCGTGTTGAGCGCCTGGGCGCCCAGGCTGCCGCCCACCACCAGCAGCCGCAGCGGACCGCTGCGGCCGGCGTAGCGTTCGGCGGGATCGGGCAAGGCGGCCAGGTCGGCGCGCACCGGATTGCCCACGCACTCGCCCGCGGGCAACACGTCGGGGAAGCCGGTGAGCACGCGGCGCGCCATGCGCGCGAGCCAGCGGTTGGCCGTGCCGGCCACCGCATTCTGTTCGTGCACCACGACCGGGATCCGGCGCAGCGCGGCGACCGCGCCACCGGGGAAGGCGACGTAGCCGCCCATGCCCAGCACCACGTCGGGACGCACGGCCGACAGGCGGCTCCAGGCCTCGCCGAGCGCGCGCATGAGCGTGAGCGGCAGCTTGAGCAGCGTGCCGGCGCCCTTGCCGCGCACGCCCTGGAAGCGCAGCGGCACCAGGTCGATGCCGCGCGCCGGCACCAGCCGGCCTTCCATCTTGTCGGGATTGCCAAGCCACATGACGCGCCAGCCGCGCGCACGCAGCACTTCGGCCACGGCCAGGCCCGGCATGATGTGGCCGCCGGTGCCGCCGGCCATGATGAGAATGGTGGGCGCGGTCATACCCGCCCTCCCCGCATCATGATGCGGTTCTCGATGTCGACCCGCACCAGGATGGCCAGCGCGCACAGATTCATCACGATGCCGGAACCGCCGTAGCTCATCAGCGGCAGCGTCAGGCCCTTGGTGGGCAGCAGGCCGAGGCACACGCCCATGTTGATGAAGGCCTGCACGCCGAACCACATGACCACGCCATGCGCGACGAGGCCGGCGAAGGTGCGTTCCATGGCGATCGCCTGGCGGCCGATGTCGAAGCCGCGCTGCACGATGATGCCGAACAGCACGATCACCAGCATCACGCCGGCAAAGCCGAGCTCTTCGCCCACCACCGCCATCAGGAAGTCGGTATGCGCTTCCGGCAGGTAGTGCAGCTTCTCGACGCTGGCGCCCAGGCCCACGCCGAACCATTCCCCGCGGCCGAGCGCGATCAGCGAATGCGACAGCTGATAGGCGCTGCCGTAGGCATTGTCTTCGTTCCAGGGATCCAGATACGCGAACAGGCGCGCACGGCGCCACGGCGACAGCCAGATCAGCATCAGGAAGGTCCCGATCAGCACGCCGAGCAGGCTGCTGAAGTATTTGCCGTTGATGCCGCCCAGAAACAGGATGCCAATGGCGATCGCCACGATCACCATGAACGCGCCCAGGTCGGGCTCGAGCAGCAGCAGCATGCCTACCGCGCCGAGCGCGCACGCCATCGGCAGGAAGCCGCGGGCGAAAGCCTGCATGTATTCCTGCTTGCGCACCGTGTAGTCGGCGGCGTACAGCACGGCGGCCAGCTTCATCAGCTCCGAGGGCTGGAAGTTGATCGGGCCGAGCGGGATCCAGCGGTGCGCGCCGTTGACCTCGCGGCCGATGCCGGGCACCAGCACGGCCAGCAGCAGGAACAGCGACAGCATGAAGAGCGGCACGGCCAGGCGCTGCCACACGCGCAGCGGCAGGGCCAGCGCGCACGCGGCCGCCACCAGCCCGGTCGAGATGAACAGGCCGTGGCGCACGATAAAGTAATAGCGTCCATAGGACGCGTAGCGAGGCCCGTCGGCCAGAGCGATCGACGCCGAATACACCATCAACAAGCCGAGCAGCAGCAGCGTGGCAGCGGCCACCACGAGCGGCAGGTCGAAGTTGCGCATGCGCGTACGCCCGGGGCGCACGGCATTGACGCTGGCGGTGAGTTCGGCGAAGAGGCTCATAGCACCTCGCCCCGATCGCGCGCGAGTTCTTCGACTTCTTCGACGAAGACCTGCCCGCGGTGCGGATAGTTGCGGAACATGTCGAGGCTGGCGCAGGCCGGCGACAGCAGCACGGCGTCGCCTTCCTGCGCGAGCTCGGCGGCGCGGCGCACGGCCTCGGCCATGTCGGCGGCGTTGATGCAGGCCACGCCGGTGGGCGCGAGCACCGCGCCGATGGCCGGGCCATCCACGCCGATCAGCACCACGGCGCGCGCATGGCGCTGCACCATCGGCACCAGCGGCGAGAAATCCTGGCCCTTGCCCTGGCCGCCAGCGATCAGCACCACGGTCTGGCCCAGGCCCTCGAGCGCGGCCACGGTGGCGCCGACGTTGGTGCCCTTGGTGTCATTGATGTAGTCGACGCCGCCCACGCTGCGCACGAACGACACGCGGCCGGGTTCGCCCGCGTAGTCGCGCAGCGCGCGCAGCATCGGGCCCCAGCCCAGGTCCAGCGCGCGGGCCAGCTGCAACGCGGCCAGCGCATTGAGGGCGTTGTGCACGCCGCGGATGCGCAGCGCGTCGGCCGGCATCAGGCGGCTGGCGCGGCCGGCCTTGCGGGTCGGCGGCGGCGCGTCCTTCTTGCGCCGCACCGGCGGCGCCGGCTCGTCGAATTCGGTGGGTTCGCAGGCGACCAGCCAGGCCATGCCGTCGCCGGGCTCCAGGCCCATGTCGCCGGTCAGGGTCGGCAGCGCGCGGCCGAAGCTGCGCACGTCGAGCGCGTCGAGCGAGGGCACCATGGCGACGGTGAGCGGGTCGTCGCGATTGACGATGGCGACCCGCGCCATCGTCAACAGCCTGGCCTTGGCCGCGGCATAGGCTTGCATGCCGCCGTGCCAGTCCAGATGATCCTGCGTGACGTTGAGCACGACCGCGGCGTCGGCGCGCAGCGAGCGGGTGGTCTCGAGCTGGAAGCTCGAGAGCTCCAGCACCCACACCTGCGGCAGGTCGTCGGCGTCGATCGCGTCGGCCAGCGCGGTGAGCGCGGCCGGGCTGATGTTGCCGGCGGCGCGCACGCTCAGGCCCGACGCATCGATCAGCTCGCGCGTGAGCGCGGTGACGGTGGTCTTGCCGTTGGTGCCGGTCACCGCCAGCACTTTCGGCTGGTACTGCTGCGTCTCGGCCAGTTCGGCCAGGGCACGGGCAAACAGTTCGATCTCGCCGACCACTTCGACGCCGCGCGCCTCGGCCTGCGCAAGCAGGCTGGCGGTGGGCTCGGCGCCCGGCACCAGGCCGGGGCTCAGCACGAGCTGGCTCACGCCGTCGAGCAGGTCGGCGGGAAACGCCTCGGCGCAACCCAGGTGGTATTCCACCTGCGCGTCGGCCAGGGCCTCGCGCAGCGCCGCCAATCCGCCGGGTTCGGCGCGCGTGTCGGCCACGCGCAGCCGCGCACCCTTGCGGGCGCACCAGCGGGCGCTGGCCGCACCGGTCTCTCCCAATCCGAGGATCAGGATGAGCGGCGCTTCAGCGGGCGGCATCACTTCCATATTCATGTCGGGTTCAACGCAACTTCAAGGTGGACAGACCGATCAGCACGAGCATCATGCTGATGATCCAGAAACGCACGACGACCTGGGTTTCCTTCCAGCCGCCCACCTCGAAGTGGTGGTGCAGCGGCGCCATGCGGAAGATCCGCCTTCCCTGGCCGTATCGGCGCTTCGTGTACTTGAACCATGTCACCTGCATCATCACGGACAGCGTCTCGACGACGAACACGCCGCCCATGATGAACAGCACGATCTCCTGACGCACGATCACCGCGATGGTTCCCAGCGCGCCGCCCAGCGCGAGCGCGCCGACGTCACCCATGAAGACCTGGGCGGGATAGGCGTTGAACCAGAGGAACGCGAGCCCCGCGCCCCCGATCGCCGCGCACAGCACCATGAGCTCGGCCGCCCCCGGGATGTACGGGAACAGCAGGTATTTGGAGTAGTCGACCCGGCCCACCACGTAGGCGAAGATGCCCAGCGCGCTGCCCACCATCACGGTGGGCATGATGGCGAGGCCGTCCAGGCCGTCGGTCAGGTTCACGGCGTTGCTGGTGCCCACGATCACGGCCCAGGTCAGCGCCACGAAACCGAGCACGCCGAGCGGATAGCTGACCGACTTGAAGAACGGCACGATCAGGTCCGCGCGCGTGGGCAGCGGCATGGTGAAACCGCTCACCACCCAGGCCTTGAACAGCGGCCACAGCTCGGTGTTGGCGGGCGCCGACACGGCGAACGCCAGATACACCGCGGCCACCAGACCGATGGTGGCTTGCCAGAAGAATTTCTGCCGCGCGGGCATCCCTTCGGGATCGCGATGCACCACCTTGCGGTAGTCGTCCATCCAGCCGATCCAGCCGAAGCCGAAGGTGACCAGCAGCACCACCCACACGAAGCGGTTGGTCCAGTCGGCCCACAGCAGCGTGCTGATGGCGATGGAGATCAGGATCAGCGCGCCGCCCATCGTGGGGGTGCCGTTCTTGACCAGGTGCGATTCCGGGCCATAGGCACGCACGGCCTGGCCGATCTTCATTTCGGTGAGCTTGCGGATCACCTTGGGACCGGCGACCAGGCCGATCAGCAAAGCGGTTGCGCACGCAAGCACCGCGCGCAAGGTGATGTACTCGAACACGCCAATGGCGCGCACATCGTCGGATAGCCAGCGGGCGATCTCAAGCAGCATGCTTGTCCCCCTGGCCTTGCGGCTGGTCGCCGCCGTTATTGCTCAAAACCGTCACTACCCGCTCCATGCGCATAAAGCGCGAACCTTTTACCAATACGCTGGACGGGCGCGCGCCGCGCAGAGCGGCTACGACTTCGTCTACCGATGCGCACGCGCGTGCCGACGCGCCGAACTCGGCCGCAGCCGCCCGGCACGCTTCACCCAGCGTGATCAACGCGTCGATCCCATGATCGCGCGCATACCCGCCCACCTCGCGATGCATGGCGGGCCCGTTGTCTCCGACTTCACCCATATCGCCGAGCACGAGCGCGCGCGGACCGGGCAGTCGCGCCAGCACGTCGATGGCGGCACGAACCGAATCGGGATTGGCATTGTAGGTGTCGTCGATCAGCAGCGTTCCGTCACTCAATCTCTTGCGCTGCATCCGTCCCTTCACCGCCTGGAATCCCTCCAGCGCGCGCAGTGCGCTGGTCAGCGGCGCGCCCGCGGCAAGCGCGCAGGCGATGGCCGCGAGCGCATTGCGCAGGTTGTGCAGGCCGGGCAGCGGCAGCACGAGTTCGGCGCGGCCGACCGGCGTCACCACCTGGCAGCGCGTGAATTCGGGATCGGCTTCGATCGCTTCGGCATACACGTCCAGGCCCGGCTGCAGGCCGAAACGCAGCATGCGGCGCGGCCCGGCGAGGGCCTCCCAGATGCCGGTGTACGGCTCGTCGCCCGGGAACACCGCCACGCCATCGGCGGGCAGCGCGCTGATGACGGCGCCATTCTCGCGCGCCACCGCTTCCACGGTGTGCATGAATTCCTGGTGCTCGCGCTGGGCATTGGTAACGAGCGCCACGGACGCCGCCGTCATGTCGGCCAGGTACGCGATCTCGCCCGGATGGTTCATGCCGAGCTCGAACACGGCGGCGCGATGGCGCGCCCGCAGGCGCAGCAGCATCAGCGGCACGCCGATATCGTTGTTGAAATTGCCGGCGGTCGCGAGGCGGGCGTCTTCGCCCTGCCAGTCGGCCAGCATGCCGGAAATCATTTCCTTGGTGGTGGTCTTGCCGTTGCTGCCCGTCACGGCGATGACCGGCAGCTTGAAGCGGGCGCGCCAGGCGGCGCCGAGGCGGCCCAGCGCGACCTTGGTATCGCCCAGCACCAGTTGCGTCAGCGCGCTGCCGGCCACCGGGTGCGCGACCACGGCAGCGCATGCGCCCCCGGCCTGTGCCTGGGCGAGATAGTCGTGGCCGTCGAAGTTCTCGCCGCTCAGGGCCACGAACAGATCGTTGGCGGCGAGCGAACGCGAGTCCGTGCTCACCGAGGCCACGTGCGGCAGCAGCAGTGCGGCGCGGGCCCACTCCCGGTCATCGAACGGCAGCTTCTGGCCGGCGATTTCCTGGTAGGTCTCGTGGCCCTTGCCGGCCAGCAGCACGACGTCGTCGGCCTGCGCGGCCCAGACGGTCTGGAGAATGGCGCGGGCGCGGTCCACCAGCACCACGGCACGGGTCGAGCGCGGCACACCGGCCAGCACCTGGTCGATGATGGCCTGCGGCGACTCGCTGCGCGGATTGTCGCTGGTCACCACGATGCGATCGGCGAGCTCGGCGGCGATCCGGCCCATCTCGGGCCGCTTGCCGGCGTCGCGGTCGCCGCCGCAGCCAAACAGGCAGATCAGCGCGCCGCCGCGGGCCTGCGCCAACGGGCGCAGCGCGGTCAGCGCGCGCGACAGCGCGTCGGGCGTGTGGGCATAGTCCACCACCACCAGCGCGCCGGAGGCGGCTTGCGAGAGCTGCGGCAGCGCCGGCGCGGGCACCGCCTGCAGGCGGCCGTCCACCGGCGTGGCGGCGGCGAGCTCGCGCGCCACCTGCGACAGCGGCCAGCCGAGCTTGAGCAGCATGCCCGCCACCAGCAGCAGGTTCGAAATATTGTGGCGGCCCAGCAGGCGCGTGACGATCTGCGCCTCGCCCTCGGGCGTCACCAGCGAAAAGACCTGGCCGTGCGAGGTGGCCTGCAGGTCGCGCGCCAGCAGATCGGCGGGCTGGTCCTGCACGGAATAGCTCACGCGCAGCGCGGCCGGCAGGCTCGCGAGCAGGCGCGCGCCGGCGGCGTCGTCGGCGTTCACCACGGCCGCGCGCAGCCCGGGCCAGCGGAACAGCTCGGCCTTGGCCTGCTCGTAGCGCTCCATCGTGCCGTGGTAATCGAGATGATCCCGCGTCAGGTTGGTGAAGCCGGCGGCGGCCAGCCGCACGTTGTCCATGCGGCCCTGTTCGATACCGATCGACGACGCTTCCATGGCCACGGCCTGGGCGCCTTCGCGCAGCATGGCGGCCAGCAGGCGGTGCAGGGTCAGCACGTCGGGCGTGGTCAGGTGACCGCCCAGCGACTGGCCGTCGGGCAGCAGGCCGCCCAGCGTGCCGATGGTGCCGCAGGGCCGGCCCATGCGGGTCAGGGCCTGGGCCACCCAGTGCACGCACGAGGTCTTGCCGTTGGTGCCGGTCACGGCCACCACGGTCAGTTTGGACGAGGGCTCGCCGTACCAGAGGTCGCCCAGCTCGCCGAGCATGCCGCGCAGATTGGGCACGGCGCGCACGCGCGCATCGTTGCCCGCGACCTGCGCGCCCTCGGCCTCGTACAGCACCGCGCCGGCACCGGCGGCCAGCGCCTTCTCTATATATAGACGGCCATCGCTGGCCAGCCCGGCGCAGGCGACGAACACGTCGCCGGGCGCGAGCTCGCGCGAATCCAGGCGCAGGTCCGCGTCGGCGGGCACGCGTTCGCGCAGCCAGTCGATATGCGGGGCGGCCGCGCCGGCCGGCGCGAGCACGCGCGAAAGCAGCGTCAGCTGGCTCATCGCTGGCCTCCTTCGGGCACGCCGGCCACGATGGTGGACTCGAACGGCGCGTCGGGCTGCACGCCCATCAGGCGCAGGCTGCCGCCGGTGATGCTGGAAAACACGGGGGCCGCGATCGCGCCGCCGTAATAGCCGCCGACTTGCGGCTCATCGATCGAAACTGCCACGACAATCTTGGGGTTGGAAACCGGGGCAAAGCCCACGAACGAGCTGCGATAGCGCTGCGTGCTGTACTTGCCGTCGACGATCTTGCGCGCGGTGCCGCTCTTGCCGGCAACGCGGTAGCCCTGGACCTGCGCCGCCTTGGCGCCATCCGGACCGGCCGCGGCCTCGAGCATCGCCCGCACCATGCCGGAGGTCTTGGGGCTGTAGATCTTGACGCTGGTCGGGTCGCTGTCGCGCTTGACCAGGGTCAGCGACACCATGTCGCCGTCGCGGGCGAACACCGTGTAGGCGCGCGCCACCTGCAGCAGCGACACCGACAGGCCATAGCCGTAGGCCATGGTCGCCTTCTCGATCAAGCGCCAGCGGTCCCAGGGACGCAGGCGGCCGGGCGCGGCGCCCGGGAAGCCCAGCTGCGGCGCCTGGCCCAGGCCCAGTTCGGTGAAGCGATCCCACATCTCCTTGGACTGCAGCTTCTCGGAGATCATGGTCATGCCGATGTTGCTCGACTTACGCAGCACGCCGGCCACGTCGAGCGTGCCGTTGCGGCTCACGTCGCTGATCGTCGAGCCCTGGTACTGGAAGCGGCCGTTGCCGGTCTCGAACAGCGTGTTGGTCGTGATGCGGCCGAGGTCGAGCGCCAGCGCGGCGGTGAACGGCTTCATGATGGAGCCGGGCTCGAAGGTATCGGTGATGGCCTGGTTGCGCAGCGAGGCCATCTGGAAGGTCTCGCGATGGTTCGGGTCGAACGACGGCAGGCTGGCCAGCGCCAGGATCTCGCCGGTGTGCACGTCCAGCACCACGGCCGTGGCGGCGCGGGCCTGGTGCTTCTCGCGCGCGGCCTGCAGCTCCTTGAACACCAGATACTGCAGGCGCGTGTCGATCGACAGGCGCAGGTCGCGGCCATCCACCGGCAGCGTCACCGCCTGCACGTCTTCGATCACGCGGCCAAGGCGGTCCTTGATGACGCGGCGCGAGCCCGGGCGGCCCTGCAATTGCTGGTTGAACGTCAGTTCGACGCCTTCCTGGCCCTGGTCTTCGACGTTGTTGAAGCCGACGATGTGGGCCGTGACCTCGCCTTCCGGGTAGTAGCGGCGCGACTCGGGCTGCTGGTGCACGCCCGGCATGGCCAGCTGCTTGATCTTGTCCGCCACGTCCATCGGCACCTGGCGCTTGAGGTAGACGAAGTTGCGGTCTTCGTCGGCCAGGCGGCGGCGCAGCTCGGCGATCGGCGTGTCGAGCAGCTTGGACAGCACGTTGAGCTGCTCGGGCGTGGACTGGCGCGTGTCTTCGGGGATCGCCCAGATCGCGCGGGCCGGCACGCTGGAGGCCAGCACCACGCCGTTGCGGTCGAGGATCTTGCCGCGCGTGGCCGACAGCGTCAGCGTGCGCTCGTAGCGGCGCTCGCCCTGCTGCTGCAGGAACTCGGTGGACAGGCCCTGCAGGAACAGCGCGCGGCCGGCCAGCACCACGAAACCGCAGAACAGCAGGATCAGGACCAGGCGCGCGCGCCAGGTCGGCAGCTGTCCGCGCAGCACGGGATTGTCGAAGAACGGCACGCGCTTCATTGCGCCCCTCCGCCCGCGACCTGCGGCTGATTCATATAGATCGTGCGGTCAGGCACGATCGGGATCATCTTCAATTCTTCGCGCGCGGCATGATCCACGCGCGCATTGCGTGCCAGCTCGGCGCGCTCGAGTTGCAGCCGGCGCCAGTTGGTGTCGAGATCGCGCGCCTCGGCCTGGCCGCGCCCCAGCTCGATGAAGAGCTGGCGCGACTGATAGCGGCTGGTCACCAGGGAAATGGCGGACAGCATCAGCAGCGCGGCGACGATCAGGCTGGCGCGACCCATCAGCGGCGTCTCCCCTTGGGAGGCGCTTCGCCGGGTACGCGAATTGCTTGGACAAACGCATCACCGCCCTCGTTGGAGAGCGGCGTGTCGGTGCGTTCGGCGGCACGCAGAATGGCCGAACGGGAACGGGCATTGCCCGCCACTTCCTCATCGGTGGCGACGACCTTGCCCAGCGAGCGCACGACCGGCTTGGGCAACTCGCTTTCGCGCAGGGGCAGGCGTGCGTGCGCCGCGGCCGGCCTGGCGGCCGCCGCGATGCATTGCTTGACCATGCGGTCTTCCAGCGAATGAAAGCTGATCACCGCCAACCTCCCCCCAGGGGCAAGCAGCTCTAGAGCTGACGCGAGGGCGCGTGCGAGCTCTTCGAGTTCCCGATTGATGTAAATCCGTAGAGCTTGAAAGGTGCGTGTGGCCGGATGCTGCCCCTTTTCGCGCGTGCGGACGGCGCTGGCGACGCACTCGGCAAGTTCGAGCGTGGTGCGCAGCGGCCGTGTTGCGCGGCGAGCAGCAATCGCCTTTGCAACCTGAAAAGCAAACCGTTCTTCGCCATAATCTGCGATGACCTCCCGCAACTCGTCCACACTGGCCTCGGCCAGCCATTCCGCGACCGTGGGGCCGCGGCTCGTATCCATACGCATGTCGAGCGGGCCATCTCGCATGAACGAGAAGCCGCGCCCGGCATCATCAATCTGGGGCGAAGACACGCCCAGATCCAGCATCACGCCATCGATCAGATCGATGCCAAGCGCCGTCAATTCCTCGGTCATGGTGGCAAAGCCGCCATGCACCACCGTCACCCGGGCGTCCGCGGCGGCCAGCGCCTGCGCCACCGCGATCGCCTGAGGATCCTTGTCGAACACGATCAGGCGCGCCTGCGGCCCGAGGCGGCTCAGCAGCTCGCGGCTGTGACCGCCACGGCCGAACGTGCCATCCACGAAAATGCCGCGTTCGGCGCGCGCCGACGCGGCATTGTCCGCGGGACCCCGCGAACGGCTGGCCCCCTTGCCGCCAAAGTCCGGCTGCAACAAGGCGTCCACCGTCGGCTCCAGCAGAACGGGCCGATGCTCGAATTCCATAGTGGTTTCAGAACGAAAACTGATTCAACACATCCGGCATTCCCTGAGCCAGGTCCTCTGCCTCGCGGCGGGCCAGGGAAGCGGCATCCCAGAGCTCGAAGTGCGCGCCCATACCGAGCAGCATCACATCGCGCGTCATACCGGAAGCGTTGCGCAGTTCGGGTGCGATCAGGACTCGGCCGGAGCCGTCGATCTCCACGTCCTGAGCATTGCCCAGCAACAGTCGCTGAAGCGCCCGCGCGGTCATCGGGAAAGCGGCGATCTGCTCGCGTTTCTTTTCCCATTCGTTGCGCGGGTAAACCAACAGGCAGCCGTCGGGGTGGCGGGTGAGCGTCAGGCGACCTTCCGCCTGCGAAACCAGGGCGTCACGATGCCGGGTCGGAATCGAGATCCGTCCCTTCGCATCCAACGTGAGCGCACTGCTTCCTTGGAACACCTGTTTGCCCCACTTAATTGCACAATTTCCTACTTTTTCCCACTCTACGGGAACGACATAGACGGGTCAAGCGCATGGTTGCAATTTTTTCAATCACAACAAGGACTTAGGCCAATTTGTAAAAATGGGACTGAACAAAACATCCTGTTAAATCAGGAGCTTGCAGCCATATCTAAATGTCCCGCTTGAAGAATGTGCGCCACCTGCGAGCGCTTACAGGGAGGCGCGGGCGGCAATGTATGGAAATCCGGGAGGCGTGGGGAGGGTGCCCCGGGGTGGGGCAAGAAAATCCCCCGGCCGGGGGGAGTGCGAGGCGGGTCTATAGGCCGGATTTTGTACGCCGGGTCGCCCCGGCGGGCAATCATTCCTCTGCGCGCGCCATTGCTGACGTGCTGTAGCCACCTACCCGCATGCTCGAGCGAGCCGCCCTTTCCGGCCCGAGGGCCGTGCGCATGCCTATTTGATGTTGCTCCGGATAGAGGTTGCCGCGTTTCACCCTGCTGCGCCGCCGCCCGTTGCCGGACGGCTCAGTACGGAGATGGCCGTACAAGTGCGCTTGCGCGCCCGCGCCGCAGACTCGTCTCTGTGGCCCTGTTCCTCGGCTTCCCGGGTGTACGAGTCACCCGCTCGCCGGACGGCCGTTAGCCGCTATCCTGCCCTGTGGAGTCCAGACCTTCCTCGATGACATGACGCCACCGCGATTGCCCGACCCACCTCGCGAGGCGCATTTTAGACCAAACCGGGCCAGGCCCGCCCCGCCCCCCGGTTCCTGCGACAATACGGGTCGATTCTTCGAGCTTTGCGCTACATGGCCCTCAACACTCTGATCTCCCTGACCGACGTCCAACTGGCCTTCGGCCATCACCCGCTGCTGGATCATGCCGATTTCGCGATCCAGGAAGGCGAACGCATCGGCCTCATCGGCCGCAACGGCGCGGGCAAGTCCTCGCTGCTGCGCCTGCTCGATGGCCGCACGCAACCCGACGACGGCGACATCGCGCGCATGTCGGGCCTGCGCGTGGTCACGGTGGAACAGGAACCGGTGCTCGACGACACGCTCACGGTCTATGACACGGTCTGCGAACCCGACGCCCATCCCGAAGACTGGCAGCGTCCGTCGCGGGTACGCGCCGCGCTCGAAAAGCTCGGGCTGCCGGGCGATGCGTTGATCGCCGGCCTGTCGGGCGGCACGCGCAAGCGCGTGGCGCTGGCGCGCGCACTGGTCAACGAGCCCGACCTGCTGCTGCTCGACGAGCCCACCAACCACCTCGACTTCGAAGGCATCGCCTGGCTCGAAGCGCTGCTGCGCAACTGGAAGGGCGCGGCCATCATCATCACCCACGACCGGCGCTTCCTCGACGCGATCGCGACCCGCATCGTCGAACTCGACCGCGGCCGCCTGTTGAGCTTCCCCGGCAATTTCAGCCAATGGCAGGAGCGCAAGGCCCAATGGCTCGAGTCCGAACGGCTCGAGCAGGCGCGCTTCGACAAGCTGCTGGCGCAGGAAGAGGTCTGGATCCGCAAGGGTGTGGAAGCGCGCCGCACCCGCAACGAAGGTCGGGTGCGCCGGCTCGAGCGCCTGCGCGTGGAACGCGCCGACCGCCGCGAACGCGTCGGCGACGTGAACCTGGCCCTGGCCGAAGGCCAGCGCTCGGGCAAGATGGTGGCCGAGCTCAAGGACGTGAGCAAGACCTTCGGCGACCGTACCGTGGTGCGCGACTACTCCACCACCATCCTGCGCGGCGACCGCATCGGCATCATCGGCCCCAACGGCGCCGGCAAGACCACCCTGCTCAAGCTGATCCTCGGTCAGCTCGAGCCCGACACCGGCAGCGTGCGCATGGGCACCAACATCGAGGTGGCCTACTTCGATCAGATGCGCGCGCAACTGGATGAAGAGGCCTCGCTGGTCGATATCATCAATCCGGGCAGCGAATGGATCGAGATCGGCGGCACGCGCAAGCACGTGATGACCTATCTCGGCGACTTCCTGTTCTCGCCCGCGCGCGCCGGCTCGCCGGTCAAGAGCCTGTCCGGCGGCGAACGCGCGCGTCTGCTGCTGGCGCGCCTGTTCGCCCGGCCCGCCAACGTGCTGGTGCTCGACGAGCCCACCAACGACCTGGACATCGAAACGCTGGAGCTGCTCGAAGAGCTGCTGCAGGAATACAGCGGCACCGTGCTCCTGGTGAGCCACGATCGCGCCTTCCTCAACAACGTCGTCACCCAGACCATCGCCGCCGAAGGCGAGGGCCGCTGGCGCGACTACGTGGGCGGCTACGACGAGTGGCTCGCGCAGCGTCCGCAGCCGGTCGAAGCGGCCAAGCCCGCCGCCGCCGCGCCCGCCAAGGCGGCCGCGCCGGCTCGCGCCAAGCCGGCCCGCGCCACCAAGATCAACAGCTGGGAGCTGCGCGAACTCGAGGCCCTGCCCGACGCCATCGCCGCGCTCGAGGCCGAGCAGGCCACGCTGGCGGGCAAGCTTGCCGATGGCAGCCTGTATCGCGAAGCGCCGCAGGAAGTCGACCGGGTCAACGCCGAGCTCAAACGCATCGAAGGCGAACTGGAGGAGAAGTTCGCGCGCTGGGAGGCCCTCGAAGCCAAGCAGGCCGGCGGCGCCTGAGCGCCTGTCTGCGGAAAAACAAAAGCCGGCGCAGCGCGCCGGCTTTTTTTGCGGCCGGAGCAGGCTCGCGACCGGCTCCGGATCGAGGCAGCGCTCAGGCCGCCACGCGCCAGGACAGCGACTCACCGGCGGCCAGCGGCACCAGCGTGGTGTTGCCGAAGGGCAGCTCTTCCGGGATCTGGAACGTCTCGCGCACCAGCGTGAGCGTGCCGGTGTTGCGCGGCAGGCCGTAGAAGTCGGGACCGTGGAAGCTGGCGAAGCCTTCGAGCTTGTCGATGCGGCCGACCTGGTCGAACGCGGTGGCGTAGAGCTCCATCGCGTGCAGCGCGGTGTAGCAGCCGGCGCAGCCGCAGGCGTGTTCTTTCAGGCCGCGCGCGTGCGGAGCGCTGTCGGTGCCGAGGAAGAAGCGCGTGCTGCCGCTGGTGGCGGCGGCGACCAGCGCCTCGCGGTGCACCTCGCGCTTGAGAATGGGCAGACAGTACCAGTGCGGACGCACGCCGCCGGTGAAGATGGCGTTGCGGTTGTAGAGCACGTGCTGCGGCGTGATCGTCGCGGCGATCGGGCCCTCGGCGTCGCGCACATACTCCGCGCCGTCCTTGGTGGTGATGTGTTCGAACACCACCTTGAGCGCCGGGAAGGCGCGGCGCAGCGGCACCATCACGCGGTCGATGAACACGGCCTCGCGGTCGAACACGTCGATGGCGGGATCGGTCACTTCGCCGTGCACCAGCAGCGGCATGCCGCACTTCTCGAGCGCGGCCAGCGCCGGCGCGCACTTGCCCAGCAGGTCCGTCACGCCGGCATCGGAGTTGGTCGTCGCGCCTGCCGGATACAGCTTCACGGCATAGACCTGGCCCGACGCGTGCGCACGCTCGATCTCGGCAGCGGGCGTGTTGTCGGTGAGGTAGAGCGTCATGAGCGGCGTGAACGCCTTGGGATCGCCACCCGCCTTGACCAGCGCCGCGTCGATGCGCGCGCGATAGGCCAGCGCCTGCTCGGTGGTGGTCACCGGCGGCTTCAGGTTGGGCATGATGATGGCGCGCGCGAACTGCCGCGCGGTATCGCCGACCACGGCTTCGAGCGCGGCGCCATCGCGCAGGTGCAGGTGCCAGTCGTCGGGCCGTGTAATGGTGAGTTGAGTCATATTCAAAGTGGACATGGATGTACGGCCCGTCATTCGGCCAGCGGCATGCCGCGTTCGGCCAGGGCGCAGAACATCGCGCTGCCCAGCGGGATCACGGCATCGTTGAAATCAAAGTGGGAATTGTGCAGCACGCAGCCCGATTCGGCGCCGCCCTGCCCGAGACGGAAGTATGCACCCGGACGCTGCTGCAGCATGAACGAGAAATCTTCCGAGCCCATCGACGGGGTCAGGTCGCGCACCACGTTTTCCTTGCCGATCATCTCGGTGGCGATGTCGGCCACCAGCATGGCGTGCTGCGGCGTATTCAGCGTGGCAGGGTAGATGCGCTCGTAATTGAGCTCGGCGGTGGCGCCGAAGGCCTGCGCGATCGAGGTCGAGAGCTCACGCATGCGGGTCTCGACCATCTCCTGCACCGACTTGCGGAACGTGCGCACGGTGCCCACCAGCTTGGCCTCGCGCGGGATCACGCTCATCGCGCCGGGGTGGCCGGCCTGCATCGAGCCGATCGACACCACGGCGGAATCGAGCGGGTTCACGTTGCGCGACACGATGGTCTGCAACGCGGTGATGAGCTGCCCGGCGATCGTCACGGGGTCGATGGTTTGATACGGATGCGCGCCGTGGCCGCCGCGGCCCTGGATGGTGATCTCGAAGCGGTCCGCGGCCGCCATCATCGGGCCCGGGTTCACGCCGATCGTGCCCGGCCGCAGCCCGGGCCAGTTGTGCAGCGCGTAGACTGCATCGCAGGGATAGGTGTCGAACAGGCCGTCATCGAGCATGGCCTTGGCGCCGCCCCGCCCCTCTTCCGCGGGCTGGAAGATCAGGACGGCCGTGCCGTCGAAGTTGCGCGTCTGCGCGAGGTAGCGCGCCGCGCCGATCAGCACGGCCGTGTGGCCGTCGTGGCCGCAACCATGCATGAGGCCGGGCTTGGTCGACTTGTGTCCGAAATCATTGTCTTCCGACATGGGCAGCGCATCCATGTCCGCACGCAGGCCGATCATGCGGCCGCTGCTGGTGCCGCGGCCGCGGATCACGCCCACGACGCCGGTCTTGCCGACCCCGCGGTGCACCTCGATGCCGAGCGCCTCGAGCTGGCCCGCGACGATGCCGGAGGTGCGGACCTCTTCGAACCCCAACTCGGGGTGGGCGTGCAGATCGCGGCGCAATGCCGTCAATTCGTCATGAAAAAGCCGTATGGATTCAAGTGCTGAGCGTGCGTACATGGGCGGTTACACTGGGTGCAATAGGCGGAGATCGATGGCTGATTTTAGTTGCTACAGAGGATAAATGCCTTTGTCTTTACTGTAGAGACACGTTATGCTGCGGCCCGCAGGACATATTTTTCCAACAAGCCAGAGAAGGAGCGCCGCATTATGGCCACACCCTCCAAAACCGCGACCACGCGTAAACCGAATGCCGCGTTTATGAAGCCCCTGACCCCCAGCGCCGAGCTGGCGGCTGTCATCGGTTCGGAAGCCGTGCCGCGCACCGAGGTCACCAAGAAGATCTGGGATTACATCAAAGCGCACAACCTGCAAGACGCCAGCAACAAGCGCAACATCAACGCTGATGCCAAGCTGCGCCCGATCTTTGGCAAAGATCAGGTCACGATGTTCGAACTGACCAAGCTGGTCAACGCGCATCTGAAGTGATCGAGGATAGGGCGTACAACGTACGTCCCTTTCCCGACATCCACGCCGCTCCTGTCCTGGCGGCGTAGCGCGAAACGCGTGCCTCATCCGCGCGTCTTCGCACCGGACGGCCATCAAGGCCGGTCCCGCGCAGCTTCCCCACCGCACCCCCTGCAACACCCAGGCCGACCGGTACCCCGACCGGACGATGCCTCGTGGCGGTATGGCGCTGCGCGACCGTTCGACGCGCGCTCCCGCGCGCCGAACACCTGCTCCACGACCCGATCCCCCGTGGTGCCCGCCTCATGCCCGTCTCATGCCCGGCAGGCTCGCGCATCAGGTTGCGCCCGCAACGGGTTCAGGACAGCCGCACAGGCGGCATGAGCGATCTCAGCAGGCACACGCCCGCCCCACCCTTCGCTGACCGTCTCTCAAGCACGCCTGCGCGTCTTGAGTGCCTATTGGGTACCCGAGTGAACGTCGCACGCGCTCGCGCATCGTCCCGCCCCTGTGCGCTCGCCAGCACGGCTGACCGACGTTTGGCGCTCGGGGAGCCGCGCACGCGTGTTCCGTCGTCCAGTGAGGTCGCTGGTGCGCAAGCGGCGGCGGCCCGCGCCAGCCGCAAAGACTAGCGTCCCCTTTATTATTTCTCGAGACGTTTGGCGCTCGAACTGTTCCGCCGCGAGCCGGAACCTGCAGGTCGCCGCCGTCTCGCAGGACAGTGTCGCCGTTACGAACAGCACGGTTTCCCCAGTGAATCTCGATCCGGACCTACATCATCGGGGCACGTCGGCATGCGCCGTTGCGACCAGAGACGCGTGCGGGCGGCAGGGGGTGCCCGCCGTCGAGATCGGTGCCGGAGGTCGCCTGACGGCGAGCCGGGCGGGATGATCCGCGCCCCGCTCTCCTTTCTGCGCGCCAAATGCAAAGAGCCGGCCCGCAGCCGGCTCTTGCACGCATCACGCACCAGGCGGGGCCGTCGGCTCAGTGGTAGCTCGACGGGGCGGCGCCGGAGTACAGCGCCAGCCAGCCGCGAATGACGCGATAGGCCACCCACGCGAGCGCGATGACCACGCCGAGCCAGCCGATCGCAATCAGCGTGGCGATGGCCGCGATGGCCAGCCACAGCAGCGACCACCAGAACGTGCGGAGCAGCCAATCGAAATGCTGGGCGTACATCGTGCCCGCGGTGTCCGAGCGCTTCACATACATCAGCACGACCGACGCCAGCGTTGCAACCCACAGGACACCACTGGTCAGAAAGCCCAGGGCAAACAGGCCATAGGCGATATGGGTCAGCGTACGCAGGTCCGGGCCGGTAGAACCGGTCTGACCCGGCGGGGGGATCTGGGAATCGCTCACGATAACTGCTCCATCGAATAAGTTCAGCCAATCTTACCGCACAATAACAACGTCGCCCGAGCCCCTGAAATGCCGGACCGATGGGCGTTGTTAATTGGGTACGAGGGCTTGCAGGAAGCATCCGCACGCGTTTCGGCTCCTGCTCCCTCCGCCGATCCGGCGTGTGCCACACGCGCACCGTCCGCTGCTCCGGCGTGCACCGCGAGTCGTGCCGCCGGCGATCCGGCCAGCACGCAAAGCAGCGCGATGGCGTCAGTTCATCCCGGGTGTGCCAGCACTCGACACGCTGCCATGTCGTCGTTTGCTAGAGTGCAGACACGCCAAACACGCCCGAGGCCCGCCAACGCGGGGCCCGCCGAGATCATGAACACATCCCTCACTGCATTGCTCGCCAAGGTCGACCGGCTGCCGGCCGTCGACGATTCGCTGGAAGTCGAATGGGACGGCCCGTCGACGGACGCCGCCATCGCCGCCGTCGAGAAGGCCCTGAACATCGAGATCCGCGGCAGCTATCGAGACTTCGTTCTGCTGCGCGGCGGCGGCGGGCTGGACGCGCTGCGCATCTCGTCGATCGAGGCCGAAGATCCGCTTGCGGGCGCCTGCGCCGACTCGCTCTACTACCGGGAGGCCTGGTGCACGCACGCCCTGCCGGCCCACCTGCTCGTAATCCAGCGCGACGATGACGACAACGAGCCCGTCTGCCTCGACACCTCGCGTGTCGAACGCGGCGAAAACCCGGTGGTGTTGTTCTATCCCAGCAGCGGCCATCTCGAGCTGCTCGCGCCGGGCTTCGCCGACTACTACGCGTCGTTCCTCGAGCCCTACTTCGACGACGCGGGTCTCTGAGCGCCTGAAAAGCAAAACACCCCGCAGGCGCAGCCTGCGGGGTGTTTTTTCATGCGCTGTTGCTCTACAAAGCACAGCCGTCCACGAGGGTGCTGCGCCCAGGCCCGTACGGGAAGCCGAAGCCCCTCGGCCAAGCCCAGCGGTCTCGGGATGGGCATCGGCATCGGCATCGGCATCGGCATGGGGATGGGCATCGGCATGGGCATCGACATCGACATCGACGCGGCTGCGCGCATCAGCGCCTGGCAGCACGCCGCTTTGCGCGCCCCAAAAACAAAACCCCACTGGAGGGTATCCAGTGGGGTTTTGAGGAATAAAAGCCTGACGATGACCTACTTTCACAGGCGAATGCCAACTATCATCGGCGCGAAGGCGTTTCACGGTCCTGTTCGGGATGGGAAGGAGTGGGGCCACCTTGCTATGGTCGTCAGGCGTAACCGGGTAAGCGGTTGACGCGGAGTCAAACACTTGAATTTGGAAGAAGCAGCACGCGCTCGTGTCACCGCGGGCTTGTGGCCAGGCGGGTCATCGAGAGCACGTAAAGTGTGTATGGGTTGCGTTGATGTATGTTTGAACGGCACTGGCAGAAATGTCGCCAGCGTCACATGCGAGGGGCAAGGGTTAGTTGCGCTCTACATGGTTAATTAAGACTTGAGAGTTATAGGATCAAGCCTCACGAGCAATTAGTATCGGTTAGCTTAACGCATTACTGCGCTTCCACACCCGACCTATCAACGTCCTGGTCTTGAACGACTCTTCAGGGGGGTCAAGCCCCCAGGGATACCTAATCTTCAGACGAGTTTCCCGCTTAGATGCCTTCAGCGGTTATCTCTTCCGTACTTAGCTACCCGGCAATGCCATTGGCATGACAACCGGTACACCAGAGGTACGTCCACTCCGGTCCTCTCGTACTAGGAGCAGGCTCCGTCAAGTATCCAACGCCCACGGCAGATAGGGACCAAACTGTCTCACGACGTTTTAAACCCAGCTCACGTACCTCTTTAAATGGCGAACAGCCATACCCTTGGGACCGGCTACAGCCCCAGGATGAGATGAGCCGACATCGAGGTGCCAAACACCGCCGTCGATATGAACTCTTGGGCGGTATCAGCCTGTTATCCCCAGAGTACCTTTTATCCGTTGAGCGATGGCCCTTCCATTCAGAACCACCGGATCACTATGTCCTGCTTTCGCACCTGTTCGACTTGTCAGTCTCACAGTCAAGCACGCTTATGCCATTGCACTATCAGCACGATTTCCGACCGTACCTAGCGTACCTTCGAACTCCTCCGTTACGCTTTGGGAGGAGACCGCCCCAGTCAAACTGCCCACCATGCACTGTCCCCGATCCGGATAACGGACCAAGGTTAGAACCGCAAACAAACCAGGGTGGTATTTCAAGGTTGGCTCCACGAGATCTAGCGACCTCGCTTCAAAGCCTCCCACCTATCCTACACAGACCGGTTCACAGTCCAATGCAAAGCTACAGTAAAGGTTCATGGGGTCTTTCCGTCTAGCCGCGGGTAGATTGCATCATCACAAACACTTCAACTTCGCTGAGTCTCGGGAGGAGACAGTGTGGCCATCGTTACGCCATTCGTGCAGGTCGGAACTTACCCGACAAGGAATTTCGCTACCTTAGGACCGTTATAGTTACGGCCGCCGTTTACCGGGGCTTCGATCAAGAGCTTGCACCCCATCACTTAACCTTCCGGCACCGGGCAGGCGTCACACCCTATACGTCGACTTTCGTCTTTGCAGAGTGCTGTGTTTTTAATAAACAGTCGCAGCCACCGATTCTCTGCGACCCCATCATGCTCAGCGCGCAGGCGCCTCACACTACCGGGGCATACCTTCTCCCGAAGTTACGGTATTAATTTGCCGAGTTCCTTCTCCCGAGTTCTCTCAAGCGCCTTGGAATATTCATCCCGTCCACCTGTGTCGGTTTGCGGTACGGTCTCGTACAGCTGAAGCTTAGAGGCTTTTCTTGGAACCACTTCCAATCACTTCGCGAGACATGCTCGCTCGAGCCACACCCTTGATTTACGCGCCCGGATTTGCCTAAGCGCCATCTTCAATGCAGCAACAGGGACATCCAACACCCTGATGATCTTCCGCGATCCGTCCCCCCATCGCACTGTACGACGGTGCTGGAATATTAACCAGCTTCCCATCAGCTACGCATCTCTGCCTCGCCTTAGGGGCCGACTCACCCTGCGCCGATGAACGTTGCGCAGGAAACCTTGGACTTACGGCGAGGGGGCTTTTCACCCCCTTTATCGCTACTCATGTCAGCATTCGCACTTCTGATACCTCCAGCAGCCTTCACAAGCCACCTTCGCAGGCTTACAGAACGCTCTCCTACCGCGTATATCAAAGATATACACCCGCAGCTTCGGTTTATCGCTTAGCCCCGTTACATCTTCCGCGCAGGACGACTCGATCAGTGAGCTATTACGCTTTCTTTAAAGGGTGGCTGCTTCTAAGCCAACCTCCTGACTGTCTATGCCTTCCCACTTCGTTTCCCACTTAGCGATAATTTGGGACCTTAGCTGGCGGTCTGGGTTGTTTCCCTCTTGAGTCCGGACGTTAGCACCCGGTGCTCTGTCTCCCAAGCTGTACTTGCAGGTATTCGGAGTTTGCCATGGTTTGGTAAGTCGCCATGACCCCCTAGCCATAACAGTGCTCTACCCCCTGCAGTAATACTTGAGGCACTACCTAAATAGTTTTCGGAGAGAACCAGCTATTTCCAGATTTGTTTAGCCTTTCACCCCTATCCACAGCTCATCCCCTAGTTTTTCAACACTAGTGGGTTCGGTCCTCCAGCACGTGTTACCGTGCCTTCAACCTGGCCATGGGTAGATCATCTGGTTTCGGGTCTACACCCAGCGACTGAACGCCCTATTCGGACTCGCTTTCGCTACGCCTTCCCTATCCGGTTAAGCTTGCCACTGAATGTAAGTCGCTGACCCATTATACAAAAGGTACGCCGTCACCCCACAAGGAGGCTCCGACTGTTTGTATGCACACGGTTTCAGGATCTATTTCACTCCCCTTCCGGGGTTCTTTTCGCCTTTCCCTCACGGTACTGGTTCACTATCGGTCGATCACGAGTATTTAGCCTTGGAGGATGGTCCCCCCATCTTCAAACAGGATTTCACGTGTCCCGCCCTACTTTTCTCATGCTTAGTTCCACCATCGACATTTCGTCTACAGGGCTATCACCTGCTACGGCCAGACTTTCCAGACTGTTCAACTATGTTGATGGCTAAAACATGAAGGCTCTTCCGATTTCGCTCGCCACTACTTTCGGAATCTCGGTTGATTTCTTTTCCTCGAGCTACTGAGATGTTTCAGTTCACCCGGTTCGCTTCCACTGACCTATGTATTCAGTCAGGGATACCGCTTGCGCGGTGGGTTTCCCCATTCGGACATCTACGGATCAAAGCTTGTTTGCCAGCTCCCCGTAGCTTTTCGCAGGCTACCACGTCCTTCATCGCCTGTGATCGCCAAGGCATCCACCATGTGCACTTAGTCGCTTGATCCTATAACACTAAAGTCTTATAGGACGCTTGTTGACATTTCGCGTTTGTGCCGTTCATCAAAGCTATTTTTCGATCGCCACTTGCGTGACCATCGAAACTTGAGACTTTGGAACAAAATCATGCAATCACAACCCGTATTCATCTTCGTCAACTTGCGTTGATTACTTGATGAACACTTTACGTTGTGCTTCTTCCAAATTGTTAAAGAACAAATATAGCTGTCAGGCCTAAACCCAACGATTAATACTGACTCGCAGCACTAATCGTTGAACTCTTGCGTGCTTAGTATCTACCAGGCAGTGCGCGAAGCACTGGTGGAGGTGAACGGGATCGAACCGATGACATCCTGCTTGCAAAGCAGGCGCTCTCCCAGCTGAGCTACACCCCCATACCCCGATCGCTCGGAATAACTTTGGTGGGTCTGGTTGGATTCGAACCAACGACCCCCGCCTTATCAAGACGGTGCTCTAACCGACTGAGCTACAGACCCCAGACTCTTACTCTCGGATCTGTACGATCCAGCAGCTATATTTCAAACAACCGATAAGCGTGGACACTTGACATCGAGCGCTAAGCTCTTAAAGGAGGTGATCCAGCCGCACCTTCCGATACGGCTACCTTGTTACGACTTCACCCCAGTCATGAATCCTACCGTGGTAATCGCCCTCCTTGCGGTTAGGCTAACTACTTCTGGTAAAACCCACTCCCATGGTGTGACGGGCGGTGTGTACAAGACCCGGGAACGTATTCACCGCGACATGCTGATCCGCGATTACTAGCGATTCCGACTTCACGCAGTCGAGTTGCAGACTGCGATCCGGACTACGATCGGGTTTCTGGGATTGGCTCCCCCTCGCGGGTTGGCGACCCTCTGTCCCGACCATTGTATGACGTGTGAAGCCCTACCCATAAGGGCCATGAGGACTTGACGTCATCCCCACCTTCCTCCGGTTTGTCACCGGCAGTCTCATTAGAGTGCCCTTTCGTAGCAACTAATGACAAGGGTTGCGCTCGTTGCGGGACTTAACCCAACATCTCACGACACGAGCTGACGACAGCCATGCAGCACCTGTGTTCCGGTTCTCTTGCGAGCACTCCCAAATCTCTTCGGGATTCCAGACATGTCAAGGGTAGGTAAGGTTTTTCGCGTTGCATCGAATTAATCCACATCATCCACCGCTTGTGCGGGTCCCCGTCAATTCCTTTGAGTTTTAATCTTGCGACCGTACTCCCCAGGCGGTCAACTTCACGCGTTAGCTGCGCTACCAAGACCCGAAGGTCCCAACAGCTAGTTGACATCGTTTAGGGCGTGGACTACCAGGGTATCTAATCCTGTTTGCTCCCCACGCTTTCGTGCATGAGCGTCAGTGTTATCCCAGGAGGCTGCCTTCGCCATCGGTGTTCCTCCGCATATCTACGCATTTCACTGCTACACGCGGAATTCCACCTCCCTCTGACACACTCTAGCTCGGTAGTTAAAAATGCAGTTCCAAAGTTAAGCTCTGGGATTTCACATCTTTCTTTCCGAACCGCCTGCGCACGCTTTACGCCCAGTAATTCCGATTAACGCTTGCACCCTACGTATTACCGCGGCTGCTGGCACGTAGTTAGCCGGTGCTTATTCTGCAGGTACCGTCAGTTGCACGGGGTATTATCCCGTGCCGTTTCTTTCCTGCCAAAAGTGCTTTACAACCCGAAGGCCTTCATCGCACACGCGGGATGGCTGGATCAGGGTTGCCCCCATTGTCCAAAATTCCCCACTGCTGCCTCCCGTAGGAGTCTGGGCCGTGTCTCAGTCCCAGTGTGGCTGGTCGTCCTCTCAAACCAGCTACGGATCGTCGCCTTGGTGAGCCATTACCCCACCAACTAGCTAATCCGATATCGGCCGCTCTAATAGTGCGAGGCCCGAAGGTCCCCCGCTTTCCCCCGAAGGGCGTATGCGGTATTAGCTACGCTTTCGCGTAGTTATCCCCCGCTACTAGGCACGTTCCGATACATTACTCACCCGTTCGCCACTCGCCACCAGACCGAAGTCCGTGCTGCCGTTCGACTTGCATGTGTAAAGCATCCCGCCAGCGTTCAATCTGAGCCAGGATCAAACTCTTCAGTTTAATCTCTGTTTTTCGCCGCCATCCGTAGACAGCGACTTCGCTTGCTTCTCAAAGGAAGTGAGGTATTACTACCTTACTTCTATTGTGTCGGCACTTTGATACTTTTGCTTTTGCCACCGAGCCGAAACCCGGTGGCAGCGCACTCGCATCAAGTGCCCACACTTATCGGTTGTTTAGTTGTTAAAGAGCGGTACTGCCAAATTCTTGCCTGCTACGCTCGAAGTCTTTCGACTTCGCTGCCAACTTCGCTTCAGTGACTCGCTTTCGCTTCGTCGCTGTCGCTGCGTTGTCAGCAGCAGAGAAACGAGATTATGAAGAAGTTTTTTTCGTTTGTCAACTCAGTTTTGAAGATTTTCATCACCGAGCAACTCACCGCTTCTTCTCTCGCTTCCAGCGCCGTCGTTGCCGACCGCACCATCTGCTTGAGCGCCGTGCCTTTCAGCACCTTGGCCTTTCTCGAAACATCAGGGTAAACCCTGAATTTTCGACAACTGCCAAGCCCGAAACTATAACACGATTTTTGCATTTCGTGCAACTTACATCGCACAATCTGCAGCTCATCGTGAGCAGCTTGTCGTTCGCGGCATCTACGCCTGACTCCCAACATGCCGCCGCTTCGAGCGGCCCTGGCTGCTTTCGCTGCATCCGGGTAAACCCTGATGTTTTGATTACTGCCAAGCCCGAAACTATAACACGATTTTTGCAGACCATGCAACTCAGGTCGCACATCCTGCAGCTCACCGTGCAACGCTGAAAAGTCCGGCGGGTCATTCGACTCACACCTGGGCCAAGCCCCACTCTCCTGCGTTGAAAGCCGCTTTTTCCGTCTCGCGTCCCACTCAAGTGGCAACCGCTTTGAGACCAGGAAACAGCTGCTTGCCGCTTCGGCTTCGTCGCTCGCATCAATGTGTGAGCAGCGAAGGGGGCGAACTATAGCACGGTTTTTTTGGCCGGGTGGCCGATGGCGCACTTTTTTTAATAAAACCGCAAAAAAGGGTGCGTACCACTATGACCGCGGCCCGGCGCGACGGCCGAAGATTGCCGCGCGCTATATATGGACGCACGGGCGATCGGTCCGGCCAGCCTCCTCTTGCCACCAGCGGCTCGCACCGCCACCCTATATATAAGAGACCCATATATATAAGGAGCGCCATGCCCCGCCGCCGGCCGGTTCCCTGTCGGAGACCGGCCCCTCTATATAAGGAGACAGGCTCAGATCCGCAGCTCGGTGGTTTCCTTGATCTGCTGGAGCGCGAAGAACGACTTCATGTCCACCACGGCGGGGTGCTGCATGAGCGTGTCCATGGCGAAACGCGAGAAGTGCGCCAGGTCGGCCACCTGGATCCGGATGAGGTAGTCCATGTCGCCGGACATCGCGTAGCACTCGACCACCTCGGGCCAGAGCTGTACGTCGCGGGCGAAGTCGCTCATGGGCGCGTGGCTGCCGCCCACGTGTTTGTTGAGCTTGATGGTGACGTAGGCCAGCAGGCCCAGCCCCACCCGCTCGGCGTCGACCAGCGCGACATAGCGCTTGATGTATCCCTGCTCCTCGAGCCGCCGGACCCGGCGCAGGCATGGGCTGGGAGACAGCGCCACGCGCTCGGCCAGTTCCTGGTTGCTGAGGCGTCCATCGCGCTGCAGCTCGGCCAAAATGCGCCGATCTGTTCGGTCCAGATCGATTTCGGGCATTGATAGCTCCTGATATGCGTATTTCGGCAATTATATTGCCGGGATAACCGTGTTTCGGGGCATATTTGCAATCATCTGCTCGCCCCCTCTGCCTACAATTTGCGTTCGCTCGTGCTCATCGAGCCAGGCACACAACATGACAACGGAGGCAGCCATGAGCAGCCAATTCCAGCCCTGGGACAATCCCATGGGCACCTCGGGTTTCGAATTCATCGAATACACCGCCCCCGATCCCGCCGCGCTGCGCAAGGTTTTCGAACTGCTGGGCTTCAAGGCGATCGCCAAGCACCGCCACAAGGATGTGACCCTATACCGCCAGGGCGGGATCAACTTCCTGATCAATGCCGAACCGGATTCCTTCGCACAACGTTTCGCGCGCCTGCATGGCCCGTCGATCTGTGCCATCGGCTTCCGCGTGGAAGACGCGGCGGCGGCCTACAAGCGCGCCCTCGAGCTGGGCGCCTGGGGCTTCGACTCGCACAGCGGCCCGATGGAACTGAACATCCCCGCCATCAAGGGCATCGGCGACTCGCTGATCTACCTGGTGGACCGTTGGCGCGGCAAGACCGGCCACGGCGGCATCGGCGACATCAGCATCTACGACGTGGACTTCGAGCCGCTCGACCCCGCCAATGCGCAGCAGGACCTCAACCACGTCGGCGCCGGCCTGTCGCTGGTCGATCACCTCACGCACAACGTGCACAAGGGCCGCATGGCCGAATGGGCCGAGTTCTACGAGCGCCTGTTCAACTTCCGTGAAGTGCGTTACTTCGACATCGAAGGCAAGGTCACCGGCGTGAAGTCGAAGGCCATGACCTCGCCGTGCGGCAACATCCGCATTCCGATCAACGAGGAAGGCACCGAGGAGAAGGGCCAGATCCAGGAATACCTGGACCTGTACCGCGGCGAGGGCATCCAGCACATCGCCATGGCGACCGAAGACATCTACGCCACGATCGAAGCGCTGCGCAAGACCGGCGTCGTGTTCCTCGACACCCCGGAAACGTATTACGAGCTGCTCGACCGCCGCATGCCGGATCACGGCGAAGACGTGGATCGCCTGCGCAAGAACCGCATCCTGCTCGACGGCGCCCCCGGCGGCGGCCTGCTGCTGCAGATCTTCACCGAAAACCAGATCGGCCCGATCTTCTTCGAGATCATCCAGCGCAAGGGCAACGAGGGTTTCGGCGAGGGCAACTTCAAGGCCCTGTTCGAATCGATCGAGCTCGACCAGATGCGCCGCGGCGTGCTCAAGACGGTCGAGTGATCGACCGGCTGCGCGGCAGCAAACGACAAAGCCCCACGGCAGCGATGCCGTGGGGCTTTTTGTCGGGCCGCGATCAGCCGCGTTGCGCCGCGAGGCTCAGCGCGCCAGGCGGTCGTGGAATTGCTTGCGGAACTTGGCCACCTTCGGTGCAATCACGAACTGGCAATAGCCCTGGTCGGGATGCAGGGCGAAGTAATCGCGGTGGTAATCCTCGGCCTGCCAGAAATGCGCGGGCGGGAGCAGCTTGGTCACGATGGGCGCGTCGTAGATGTGCGCGGCGTTGACCTCGTCGATCACGGCCTGGGCCTGGTCACGCTGGGTTTCGTTCTGCCAGAAGATGGCCGACTCGTATTGCGGCCCGACGTCGTTGCCCTGGCGGCCCGGCGTGGTGGGATCGTGCGTGGCGAAGAACACGCGCAGCAGGTCGCTGAAGCTCAGCTCGGCCGGATCGAATTCCACGCGCGCCACCTCGATGTGGCCGGTGTCCTTGCGGCAGACCTGTTCGTAGCTCGGGTTGTCGACGTGACCGCCGGCGTAGCCGGGCAACACGCTCACCACACCGCGCAGGTCCTTGAACACGGCTTCCACGCACCAAAAGCAGCCGCCACCCAGCAGCGCCACTTCCGTCGATTGCGACATGATGATGTTTCCTTTCTCAGGGCTTGGCGGGCGACAGGCTCAGCACCCACTCGGCCAATTGGCGCGCCTCTTCGGCGCTGACTTGGGATTGCGCCGGCATCGGCACGGCGCCCCAGGCGCCGCGGCCGCCATGCCGGATCTTGTTTGCCAGGTAATCGGCCGCCTCGGCCTGGCCGGCATAGCGCTCGGCCACGCTCTTGAGCGGCGGCCCCACCCGTTTGCTTTCGACCTGGTGACAGGCCATACAGGCCTTGTTCTTGGCCAGGTCCAGGCCGGTGGTCTGCGCCTGGGCCGGGGCCTGGGCGCCCGCGAGCGCCAGCCCCACGGCCAGCGCCGCCAAACTACTCTTCAAATGCATCGGTAACTGCCCCACGACTGGCGGAGCTGGCGAGATGGCCGAACTTGGCCAGGACGCCTCGGGTATAGCGCGGACTGGGCTGTTTCCAGTCGCGGCGACGAGCCGCCATTTCCTCGTCGCTGAGATTGAGCTGCAAGAGCAGCCTGTGGGCATCGATGGTAACCGAATCGCCCTCGCGTATCAGCGCGATCGGACCGCCGACATAGGCTTCCGGGGCGACGTGCCCCACCACCATGCCCCAGGTGCCGCCCGAAAAACGGCCGTCGGTGATGAGGCCGACGGTTTCGCCCAGCCCCTGGCCGATCAGGGCCGAAGTGGGCGCGAGCATTTCGCGCATGCCCGGGCCGCCCTTCGGGCCTTCATAGCGGATCACCACGATGTCGCCGTGCTGGATCTGGCGCGCCATGATGGCGGCCATCGCGTCGTCTTCGGAATCGAACACCCGCGCCGGACCGGTGATGACCGGATTCTTGAGCCCCGTGATCTTCGCCACGCAGCCCTCGGGCGAGAGATTGCCCTTGAGGATGGCGAGGTGTCCCTGCGGATAGAGCGCCTGGTCGATCGGATGGATCACGTCCTGCCCGGGGTCGGGCTGATCGGGCACGGCGGCAAGCACCTCGGCAATGGTCTGGCCCGAGATGGTCATGCACTCGCCATGCAGCAGACCCGCGTTGAGCAGGATCTTCATCACCTGCGGAATGCCGCCGGCGCGATGCAGATCCGTGGCGACATAGCGGCCCGAAGGCTTCAGGTCGCAGATCACCGGCACCTTGCGCCGCATGCGCTCGAAATCGTCGATGGTCCAGGGCACCTCGGCGGCATGGGCGATCGCCAGGAAATGCAGCACGGCGTTGGTCGAGCCGCCGGTGGCCATGATGACCGCGACGGCGTTTTCGATGGATTCACGCGTGATGATGTCGCGCGGCTTGCGATTGGCCCGCACCGCGTCGACCAGCACGCGCGCCGACTCGGCCGCCGACGCGACCTTCTCGTCGTCTTCGTTGGCCATGGTGCTGGAGTACGGCAGACTCATGCCCATGGCCTCGAACGCCGAGCTCATGGTGTTGGCGGTGTACATGCCGCCGCAGGAGCCGGAGCCGGGGATAGCGCACTGCTCGATCTGCTTGAACTCGGTTTCGTCCATGCGCCCCATGGTGAACTCGCCGACCGCCTCGAATACCGACACGATGGTGAGGTCCTTGCCCTTGTGCCGGCCCGGCTTGATGGTGCCGCCGTAGACATAGATGCCCGGCACGTTGCTGCGCGCCAGCGCGATCATGCCGCCCGGCATGTTTTTGTCGCAACCGCCGATCACGACCACGCCGTCCATCCACTGGCCCTGCACCGCGGTCTCGATGCAATCGGCGATGACCTCGCGCGACACGAGCGAATACTTCATGCCTTCGGTGCCCATCGACATGCCGTCTGAAATGGTGGGCGTGCCGAAGACCTGCGGGTTGGCCTGGGCGCTGCGCACGGCCTCGATCGCCGCGTCGGCGAGCCGCTGCAGGCCGCTATTACAGGGGGTGATGGTGGAATGGCCGTTGGCCACGCCGATCATGGGATTGGCGAAATCGGTTTCGCGATAGCCGAGGCCGTAGTACATGGCCCGGTTGGGCGCGCGAGCGACGCCTTCGGTGATATGACGGGAACGTTCGTTGTGCGGCATGGTCTTGTCTCCTTACCCTGCGATCGAATCATTCGCCGGTTATTATCGACCATCTTTCTCTGCCGGGCGCAACATGCTTCAGTACCCACAATTCGACCCCATTGCATTGCAGATCGGCCCTCTGGCGATCCACTGGTATGGCCTGATGTACCTGGTGGCGTTCGCCCTGGTGTATGGCCTGGGCCGCTATCGCATCTCCCAGGGCAAGGGCGGCGCCATGACGGCGCGCGGGCTCGAAGACCTGATCTTCTACAGCGTGCTGGGCGTAGTGGTGGGCGGCCGCCTGGGCTACGTGCTGTTCTACAAGCCGGGCTACTACCTCAGCAATCCGCTCGAGATCCTGTATCTGTGGCAAGGCGGCATGGCCTTCCACGGCGGCCTGATCGGCGTGATCGTCGTGATGCTGCTGTTCGCACGCAAGCAGAAGATGCCCTTCTTCGCCGTGGCCGATTTCATCGCGCCGCTGATCCCGCTCGGGCTCGGCGCGGGCCGGCTGGGCAACTTCATCAACGGTGAATTGTGGGGCCGTCCCACCGACGTGCCGTGGGCGATGGTGTTCCCGGGATCCGGCGACGGCCTCGCACGCCACCCGTCGCAGCTCTATGAGCTGGGCCTGGAAGGCATCGTGCTGTTCGGCATCCTGTGGTGGTTTTCGAGCAAGCCGCGCCCGCTGGGCCAGGTGAGCGCGCTGTTCCTGATGGGCTATGGCGCGTTCCGTTTCCTCGTGGAATTCACGCGCGAGCCCGACAACTTCCTGGGCCTGCTGGCCGGCGGAATGAGCATGGGTCAATGGCTGTCGCTGCCCATGTTCCTCGCCGGCCTGGCGCTCTTCGTGTTTACTGCAAAACGATCGTCCCGCTCACCGTCACACTGACCGTGACCTCGCCGGCTTCCAGCGGAACGCCGGCGGCACCTTCCGCGCTGTCCTTGGCCATCATCATCGGCGCGGGCATGCGCGGCATCGGCACTTCGCCACCGCCGCTCAGGTCGATCTTCGACAGCTGATATCCCTTGAAGCCGAAGGCGGTCGACGCCGCCAGCGCGCGCTCGCGGAAGGCGTTGGCGGCCTGCGTCAACAGCTTGCGCTCCTCAGCCTCACGCGCCTCGGGCGACAGCAGGAACTGGATGTTGGCGATGGCGGTCTTGTCGCCCAGCTTGCTGGCGAGATCCGAGGCCGCCTCGAAATCCTTCGACTCCAGAATGATCTGCCCCTGGCCGCGCCAGTTGGTGATCTTGCCCTTGCTGCTGGAGTTGGGCCAGACGTTGTAGCCGCCCGAGCGCACTTCCACGCCCTTCGCATCCTTGGCGCGCTTGACCACGTCGTCGAGCGCGGCGGACAGGCGCTTGCCGACGGTGGCCTGGTCGGCCGCCTCCAGCTCCACCGCCAGGGTGATGCGCACGGTGTCCTGCTTGACCTCGGTGGAGGCGCCGGCCTGCAGGTTCAGCTCGGGGCCGCGGCTGGTGTTGCTCGCCGTCTCGGTGGTGCCGGCCGCGGGAGCATTCTGCGCAAACACGGCGGGCGCGAACGCCATGGCCAGGGCCGCACCGCAGGCGGCGGCCAGGCGGGTGAGCGCCGGCATGGCCGGGCGGGCCGGAAGAAATTCGGAACGCTGGGAATGGGTCATCGCAACAACCTTTAGAGTGTGACGCCGGACGATGCGCGGGGGCACAGCCCTGTACGCGGCGGCGGGCAACCGGCACCCGCGCGCAAGCAGAAAGCTATCAGGTATGGAACGGGTGCGCGCGCCACAGTGCAATGATCTGTAAGCGCGCGTGTGCGCAGGCGACGCGCAGGCGGGTTCGCGAAAGCGATTGAAAGAATCGGGAGACTTGCCGGGGGGCCGCAAGCCTGCGCAAAGCAGGCTTGCGGAAGAAATGCCCCGCGGGTGCCGTCTAGGCCGGCATCTCGAACCCTGAGGTTCAAGGTGGTCGCGTTCCGAAGAGCCTTGGGTTCATCCCCGGAGGGACAATCACGCCAGCTCGACACTCCCGCAACCAATATGCCATAAGACATAGGTTCAGAGAATGTATGGCCAAGTCACGAACACCGCAGGGACAACCGGTGGGGCAAGCATCCCGGCGCGCCGCGCTGGCGCACCACGATCAGGCTTCTTGCCGGGGAAGTCTGCGGGTGGCGGCAGGGCTTGCGCCCTGACTGCCGGGCACCATCACTGGCGCCCTTGAACCCGAAAGAACCGCCGCTCGCTCAGAGCAGCTTTTCCTGGCCCGACAACGCATCGTCGAGCATCGTGTTCATTTCCTCAATTCTACGCTTGAAGTCGCCGACCGCCAAACCGCCCAGCGGACCGTCGGGGGCTTTCATGGCGAGCAGTTCGCCAGCGATCTGCAGCGCGGCCATCACGGCGATGCGCTCGTTGCTGGAAACTTTGCCGGTGCCCTGGATGCGCAGCATCAGTTGGTCGACGTGACGCACGGCGGCCAGGACGGTGGGCTTTTCTTCGGCCGAGCACGCGAGCGAGTAGTCGCGGCCCAGCAGGTTGATATCGATACGTTCCATCAGTGCTGCTCCTCGGCGGCCGCGCCGGGCAGGCGGGCCAGCACGGCGTCGATGCGCTCGCGGGCCGAAGCGGCAGCCACGCGCAGGCGCTGCAGTTCGTTGTCGCGCGACAGCAGGCTGCCCTGCAGTTCGGCTTCGCGAGCCGCGGCGCGCGCTTCGAGCGCATGGCGGTCGGCGGATTCGCGGGCGAGCTCTTCGCGCAGCGAGGCTTCGGCGCGCTGCGTTTCGGCGCGCAGGAGTTCTGCGGCGGAGTCGTGTTCACGGGCGCGCGCGTTGAGCGACTGGAATTCGGCTTCGCGTTCGGCATAGCGTGCCTGCAGCGCGCGGTGCTCCGCTTCGCTTTCGTTCAGGCGGATACGCAACGCGTCGCGCTCGGCGTGAAGCTGCCGGGTGCGCTGCACCAATTGCCCGATTCGGGCGGCGAGTTGGTCGAGGTCATGCAACATGGGCGCTATCGTAAACCATCCGGAAGCGGATCGGGCCCCTTCACGCAAGCTGAGAAACACGGCAATATTCAGTAGAACCTGAAAGCGAATTGCCAGAAGGCTTTCACAGGGCCCCGCCAGCGGGCGCAAAAGTCGGACGACCGGGTCGACTTTCACCATCCTTTCTTCAAGCTTTCAATCTGCTTTCAAAACACCTTCAATCCGCGCTGCGGGTTACATCTGAAGGCAGGATCATCCCCTATACAGGCGAATTTCTAGGGAAAACCCCGAGCTCAGGCGCTGGCTCCAGGGTTTGTTTTGCGCTTGCCCTCCATTAGTATTCGGCCTTCAAAAAAGCCTTTTCCGCTTTCAAAAGAGGCGAATCGAGCTTTCAAAGAACAACAAATGGCACCCTCAAGTGCCTTTTTTGCGCCCGTCGCCTGCGACCAACATTGGTCAGACTACGCCCGGGCTTGAGCCTTATCTACATGCTGTAAAACAGGAGCCAACCAATCATGCAGCTACGCAATCGGCAGGACTTCTGGTCGGGGGTGATGTTCATCGCCCTTGGACTGGGATTCGCCTGGCAGGCAAGCAGCTACCAAATGGGTACTGCCGCCCGCATGGGCCCGGGGTATTTCCCCTTCTGGCTGGGACTCGTCCTGGCATTGCTGGGTGCGGTCGTTCTGATCGGATCGCTGGCCAAGAAGGCCACCGAAACGCATGTCGACCGCTTCGACTGGCGCATCGTGTTCCTCGTCGTGGGCTCGGTGATCCTCTATGGCGTGCTCCTGAAACTTCTGGGCGTGTACATCTCGGTGTTCATCCTGGTCGTCACCAGCAGCCTGGCGAGCCACGAGTTCAGTCTCAAGGTGGCCGTTGCCAACGGTATTTTCCTGGTGGTGTTCGCGTACCTGGCCTTCATCAAGGGCCTGGGCCTGATCTTCCCGCTGTGGCCGTCGTTTCTGAGCAATTAAGGAGAGCCACATGGAATTGTTTGACAACCTGATGATGGGTTTCGGCGTGGCCTTCACGCCCGAAAACCTGGCATACGCCCTGCTGGGCTGCATTCTCGGCACGCTGATCGGCGTGCTCCCCGGCATTGGCCCCGTGCCGACCATCGCGATGCTGCTGCCGATCACCTACGTGCTGCCCCCGGTGGCCGGTCTGATCATGCTTGCCGGTATCTACTACGGCGCGCAGTACGGCGGCTCCACGACTGCGATCCTGGTGGCGCTACCCGGTGAGACATCCGCGGTGGTGACCGTGCTGGACGGTCACCAGATGGCGCGCAACGGCCGCGCCGGCGCCGCACTGGCCATCGCTGCACTCGGTTCGTTCTTCGCCGGTTGCGTGGCCACCCTGCTGCTGGCCTGGGTCGCTCCCGAACTGGCCGAGCTGGCCTTCAAGTTCGGTCCTGCCGAATACTTCTCGCTGATGGTGCTCGGCCTGGTTGGCGCCGTGGTGCTGGCCTCGGGCTCGCTGCCCAAGGCAATCGCGATGATCATCCTGGGCCTGCTGCTCGGCATGGTCGGCACCGACGTGAACTCGGGTGTCGCCCGCTTCGACTTCGGCGTGCCCGAACTGCAGGACGGCATCGACTTCGCCATCGTGGCCATGGGCGTGTTCGGCTTCGCCGAAATCATGACCAACCTCGAGCAGAAGGAAAACCGCGTCGACATCACCGACAAGATCGGCTCGCTGTATCCCAACAAGCAGGAATTCAAGGAAGCTGCCCCGGCCGTGCTGCGTGGCACCGCCCTGGGTTCGGCCCTGGGCATCCTGCCGGGCGGTGGCGCCGTGCTGTCGTCGTTCGCGTCGTACACCCTCGAGAAGAAGATCTCGAAGAACCCCGAGCGCTTCGGCAAGGGCCACCCGGCCGGCCTGGCGGGTCCGGAATCGGCGAACAACGCCGCAGCCCAGACCTCGTTCATCCCGCTGCTGACCCTGGGTATCCCAGGCAACGCCGTGATGGCGCTGATGGTGGGTGCGATGACCATCCACAACATCCAGCCCGGCCCGCAGGTCATGACCAGCCACCCGGAACTGTTCTGGGGCCTGATCGCCTCGATGTGGATCGGCAACCTGATGCTGGTGGTGCTGAACCTGCCGCTGATCGGCCTGTGGGTCAAGCTGCTCAAGGTGCCCTACCGCATCCTGTTCCCGGCGATCCTGGTGTTCTGCACGATCGGTGTGTATTCGCTCAACTACAACACCTTCGACATCTTCATCACGGCAATCTTCGGCGTGATCGGTTATGTGTGGTCGAAGCTGAAGTGCGAAGGCGCGCCGCTGCTGCTGGGTCTGGTGCTGGGCCCCATGATGGAAGAAAACTTCCGTCGCGCCCTGCTGCTGTCGCGTGGCGACTTCGGTACCTTCGTGACGCGCCCGCTGTCGGCTTCGCTGCTGGCCGTGGCCCTGTTCCTGGTGGTGCTGGTGGCCCTGCCTGCGATCCGCAAGAAGCGCCAAGAGACCTTCGTGGAAGAAGACTGAGCCTGACGCCGGCGCGAGCCGGCCTCCAGCCGGAAACCGGGCCCCGCGTGGGCCCGGTTTTTTTTCGTCTGAAAATCCCTGCCGGCCGCCACGGAGGATTGCAGACCGACATGGCTCTGGCACAGCGCAAACGAGGAACCCGGACGCTCAGTTAAGCTAGGGGTTTACCCGTGTCGTATCGAATCGCCCCATGATGTTCGATTGGACCAACCCCTATCCCAGCGTTCGCCTTCCCGTCTTTGCCCGCAATGCCGTCGCGACCTCCCAGCCGCTGGCCGCGCAGGCGGGCCTGCGCATGCTGGCGCAAGGCGGCAATGCCGTGGACGCCGCCATCGCGGCGGCCGCGACCCTGGCGATCGTCGAACCGGTCAGCAATGGCCTGGGCGCCGACTGTTTCGCCATCGTCTGGGACGGCGCGCGCCTGCACGGCCTGAATGCCTCCGGTCCGGCGCCGGCGCGCTGGAGCATCGATTACTTCAAGCGCAAGCACCCGGGCGGCATTCCGATGCGCGGCTGGGACAGCGTGACGGTGCCGGGCGCGGTGGCGGGCTGGGTGGCATTGCACGGCCGCTTCGGCCGGCTCGATCTCGACACCGTGCTGGCGCCCGCCCAGGAATACGCCGAGCGCGGCTACGCCGTGACGCCGGTGGTGCAACACAAATGGGCCGCCCAGGTCGATGCGCTGCAGGACCAGCCCGGCTACGCCGAGCACTTCCTGCCCGACGGCCATGCCCCGCGCGTGGGCCAGCGCGTGAGCCTGCCGGACGCGGCCCGCACCCTGGCGCGCATCGCCCGCAGCGCGGGCCGTGATTTCTATGAAGGCGAGACCGCGCACAAGCTGGTGGCGCACGCGCAGGCGCACGAGGCCGCGCTCACGCTGGCCGATCTGCGCGACTTCCAACCCGAGTGGGTCGAGCCGCTCGGGCAGGACTACCGCGGCCACACGCTGTATCAGCTGCCGCCCAACGGCCAGGGCATGGCGGCGCTGATCGCGCTGGGCATCCTGCAGCATTTCGAGCTGGCGCAGCGGCCGGTGGACCATCCCGAGACGCAACACATCATGCTGGAGGCGATGAAGCTGGCCTTCGCCGACGTGTATACGCACGTGGCCGACCCGGCCCACATGCGGGTCACGCCGGCACAGCTGCTCGACCCCGCCTATCTCGCCGAGCGCGCGCGCCAGATCGACCTGCGCCGCGCGCGCATCTTCAGCCCGGGCCAGGCCCCGCAGGGCGGCACCGTCTATCTCACCACGGCCGACCGGCACGGCATGATGGTGAGCTTCATCCAGTCGAACTACATGGGCTTCGGCTCGGGCGTGGTCGTGCCGGGCACCGGCGTCAGCCTGCAGAACCGCGGCCATGCGTTCTCCACCGACCCCGCCCATCCGAATGCGGTGGCCGGCGGCAAGCGGCCGTTCCACACCATCATTCCGGCGCTGCTGATGCGCGACGGGGCGCCGCAGATGAGCTTTGGCGTGATGGGCGGCAACATGCAGCCGCAGGGCCATGTGCAGACCCTGGTGCGCATGCTCGATTACGCCCAGCAGCCGCAGGCAGCATGCGACGCGCCGCGCTGGAAATGGAACCGCGGGCTGTCGGTCGATGCCGAGTGCGCGCTCTGTCCCGCCGTGGTCGACGGGCTGCGCGCGCGCGGGCACCTGCTCGAGCGCATCGCCGACCCCTGCACCGACTTCGGCTCGGGGCAGTTCATCTGGCGCCTGGGCGATCCGGGCGTAGACGGCTACGTGGCGGCCAGCGACAGTCGGCGCGACGGGCTCGCCGCGGGCTTTTGATTGCGGTAAGGTAATCGCCTCTTTCGCACCTCACCGGAGTTCCCCGCATGGCAAGCATCGGTTCCAAGAGCTATGACAACGTGACGCCGCAGCGCGTCGCCTTCCTGGGCATGGGCGTCATGGGCCTGCCCATGGCCGGCCACCTCGCGCGCGCGGGCCACACCGTGACGGTGTACAACCGCTCCCCGGCCAAGGCCGAAGCCTGGGTCGCCGAGTTCGGCGGCAAGCACGCCCCCACGCCGCGCGAAGCCGCGCTGGACGCGGACATCGTGTTTGCCTGCGTGGGCAACGATGACGACCTGCGCAGCGTGGTGCTGGGCGAGAACGGCGCGTTCGCCGGCATGAAGGCGGGCGCCGTGTTCGTGGATCACACCACCGCCTCGGCCGACGTGGCCCGCGAGCTCTACGCGAAGGCCCGCGAGCTGGGCCTGCAGTTCATCGACGCCCCCGTGTCGGGCGGCCAGGCCGGCGCGGTCAACGGCGTGCTGACGGTCATGTGCGGCGGCGAGCAGGCCGTGTTCGACGCCATCCGCCCGGTGGCGCTGGCCTTCGGCCGCGCGGTCACGCTGGTGGGCGAGCCGGGCGCGGGCCAGCTGGCCAAGATGGTCAACCAGATCTGCATCGCGGGCCTGGTTCAGGGCCTGTCCGAAGCGATCGCGTTCGGCCAGCAGGCCGGCCTCGACATGAAGCAGGTGCTCGACGTGATCAGCAAGGGCGCCGCCCAGAGCTGGCAGATGGAAAACCGCGGCAAGACCATGGTCGACGGCCAGTTCGAGTTCGGCTTCGCGGTCGACTGGATGCGCAAGGACCTGGGCCTGGTGCTCGCCGAAGCGCGCAACAACGGCGCCCGCGTGCCCGTGACCGCACTGGTCGATCAGTTCTATGCCGACGTGCAAAAGATGGGCGGCGGCCGCTGGGACACCTCCAGCCTCATCAAGCGCCTGCGCGACTGACGCTGTCCGGGGGCCGGACAGGCCTCTTGCATTGCTGTGCGATAATCCTTCGCATCTCGCACGGAGCCGTTTGCCCGGGGCTGTTCTGGGCACGACGGCTCCCGTTGCGCGCCCTGCGCAACGCGATGGCAGCGCGCCCGCCGTGGCCCTGCTCCCGCACCGACGTGCCTGGCAACACCTCCATGATTCTGCGCACCTGTTGATGCCCACCCGCTGACCTCGCTTGCCGCCACTCGTCTGGCGGCGCGGCGTCACGCGGACGGCCTTGCGGCCGGCTCGACAGCAGATGAGGCATGCCGGCACGAGGCCGGATCCCTTTCCCGTTTCGTTTTCGGCCTGCGCCCCGCGCGGGCCGGCCGTCACGCGCAAGCCCGTCTTGGGCGGCCTGCGCGCGGCGCTTTCATGGAGGCTCGCAACCACCCGTTTTTCTCGATGTTCCTGCATAAAAACAAAAACATATAACCCTCTCAAACAGAAGGTACTCAACCCATGAGAAAGTTTCTCAAGATCGTGGGCAGCCTGGCTGCACTGGCGATAATTGCACTGACGTTGTTCCTGTACTGGCCGCTGCACCAGCGTTCGGTGCCCGCAGCCGAAAACGAAAAACCCGTCGACGTCGTCCTGGTGGGCGGCGGTGTCATGAGCGTCACGCTCGCCACCTACCTGCAGGAACTGCAGCCGGACTGGCGCGTGGAACTCTTCGAACGCCTCGATGGCGTGGCGCTGGAAAGCTCCAACGGCTGGAACAACGCCGGCACCGGTCACTCGGGCTTCGCCGAACTGAACTACACGCCCGAGATGCCCGACGGTTCGGTCGACATCAAGCGAGCGATCGGCATTGCCGAGCAGTTCGAGATCTCGCGCCAGTTCTGGGCGCACCAGGTCAAGGCCGGCCGTCTGGGCCAGCCCTCCGACTTCATCAATCCGACGGGCCACATGAGCTTCGTCTGGGGCGAAGACCGCATCGAGTATCTGCGCAAGCGCCAGGAAGCGCTGGTGAAGAGCCCGCTGTTCTACGGCATGGAATATTCGACCGATCCCGAGCAGATCAAGAAGTGGGCGCCGCTGCTGATGGAAGGCCGCGATCCCAAGCAGAAGGTGGCCGCCACCTACATGCCGCTGGGTACCGACGTGAACTTCGGTGTCATCACGAACCAGCTGACGCAGGGCCTGCAACGCAATCCGAACTTCAAGCTGCAGCTGCAGCATGAGGTGACCGCGCTGCGCCAGAACGACGACAAGACGTGGAACGTCACCGTCAAGGATCTGAAGAGCGGCCAGGAACGCACGGTGAAGTCGCGCTTCGTGTTCATCGGCGCCGGTGGCGCGTCGCTCAAGCTGCTGCAGCTCTCGGGCATCCCGGAATCGAAGAACTACGCCGGCTTTCCGGTGGGCGGACAGTTCCTCGCGTTCGACGCCGATTCGATCGCGGGCCGCCACAACGTGAAGGCCTACGGCATGGCCGATACCGACTCGCCCCCGATGTCGGTGCCTCACCTGGATGCGCGCAAGCTCGATGGCAAGCCGGTGGTGCTGTTCGGGCCGTTTGCGCTCTACACGACCAAGTTCCTCAAGCAGGGCTCGGCCTTCGACCTGTTCTCGTCGGTGAATCACAACAACGTGACCGCCATGACGAGCGTGGGCATCGAAAACCTCGACCTGGTGAAGTACCTCATCAACCAGGCCATGCTGACCGACGACGATCGCCAGGCGCAGGTGCTGAAGTACTTCCCCCACGCCAAGCGCGAAGACTGGCGCCTGGTGACTGCGGGTGAACGCGTGCAGGTCATCAAGCGCGATCCGGAGAAAGGCCCGATCCTGCAGTTCGGCACCGAAATCGTGACCGACAAGGACAACACGATCGCCGCGCTGCTGGGCGCGTCGCCCGGTGCCTCGACCTCGCCGCCGATCATGCTGAACGTGCTGGCCCGTGCTTTCCCCAAGGAAATGGAAGCCGGCTGGAAGGCGCGCCTGAAGGAGATCATTCCTTCCTACGGGCAGAAGCTGAACGACAGCCCGGCGCTGACCAACCAGATCCGCACCCTGACGAGCCAGGCGCTGAACCTGCCGTACGTGGAGGTGCCGGTGCCCGGCACCGACGCGCCCGCCGCCGCGGCCCCGGCCGCCACGGCGCCGGTGCCCACTCCCGCGCCCGCGCCCGCCCCGGCGCCGGTGCCCTCGCGTAATGCCAACACCGAAATGCAGGCACTCTGAGCCCGCTGTCGTGTCGCGGTAAAAGCAAAGCCCGGCTGGAGAAAACTCCAGCCGGGCTTTTTGTTGCGGGCGGCCAACTGCGGGCGGCAAGCTGCGGGCGGCAAGCAGCCGCTGCGCGCGGCGCTCAGGCGGCGAGCGCGGACTCGGGCTGGGCGATCAGCGCGTCGATGCGCTGCTTCGCCAGGGCCAGGCCTTCCGCCGCGGCGAGTTCGCCCATCGCCATGCCTTCGGCGGCGATGTAGGTCACGTCGGTCATGCCGAGGAACGCGAACATCTGCGTCAGGTACGGCGTCATGGTGTCGCCGGGCGTGCCTTCGGCCTTGCCGCCGCGGGCGATCAGCGTCAGCACTTGCTTACCCTTTACCAGTCCCTCGGGCACCCCTTCCGGCGTATAACGGAACGTGACGCCGGCGCGCGCCAGGTAGTCCAGATAGCTCTTGAACTGGGCCGGCATGTTGAAGTTGTAGACCGGCAGCGCGAACACCACGCGGTCGGCGGCCTGCAACTCGGCGATCAGCGCGTCGCTCAGCGCGACGATTTCCTGCTGGGCCGGCGTGCGGGCCTCGGCGGGCGTGAACAGCGCGCCGACGGTGTTGCCGTCGAAGTACGGCACCGGGTCCGTGGACAGATCGCGGATCACGATGCTGCCGGCCGGATCGGCGGCCCGGGTGCGGGCGATCAGGTGGTCGGCCAGTTGGCGGGAGTTGGAACGATCACCGAGGATCGAGGTCAGTACGACAAGCGTCTTCATGAGAATTTCTCCGTGTGGCGGCGGCTTGCCGCGCTAAGCATGTCGACACTGTAGAACGCTTCATTAGAACCATAAACCCGGTTAAGATGAACTAAAAGTTCTATAGGTAGAACAATCGAGATGCACGATCTCAACGATCTCTTCTATTTCGCCCAGGTCGTGGACCAGGGCGGCTTCAGCGCCGCGGCCCGTGCGCTGGACATCCCCAAATCGCGCCTGTCGCGCCGCATCTCGCAGCTCGAGGAGCGCCTCGGCGTGCGCCTCCTGCAGCGCACGACGCGGCGCCTGCGCCTCACGACGGCGGGCGAACGCTACCTCCATTACTGCCGCGAAATGGCGGTGTCGGCACGTGCCGCCGAAGAGGCCATGCGCCAGCTGCAGACCGAGCCTGCCGGTCCCGTGGTGGTGAGCTGCCCGGTGTCGATCGCGCAGCAACTGCTGGCGCCGCTCTTGCCGGAGTTCATGGACGCCTGGCCGGCAGTCTCGGTGCAGTTGATGGTGACGAACCGGCGGGTCGACCTCATCAACGAGGGCGTGGACCTCGCGCTGCGGGTCCGCACGCGGCTCGACACCGACGCGGAGCTGGTGGTGCGCCAGCTCGGCATCGCGAGCGGCACGCTGGTGGCCAGCCCGGCCTATCTGCAGCGCCACGGCACGCCCGACACCCCGCAGGACCTCGCCGGCCATGCGACGCTGAGCTTCAACGACCCGCAGGCGGAGGTGGCCTGGCCGCTGCGCAACGGCAAGGGCGAATCGATCGAGGTCACGGTGCAGCCGCAGCTCTGCTGCAACGACTTCATCGTGCTGACCGAGGCCGCCGTGCGCGGCCGCGGCATCGCGCTGCTGCCCTCGGTGGCGACGCAGGCCGAGATCCGCCGCGGCGAGCTGGTGACCGTGTTGCCCGACTGGCAGTCGCCCGAAGGCATCGTGCACTGCATTTATCCGTCGCGCCGCGGCATGATCCCGGCGGTCCGCACCTTCGTCGACTTCCTGTTCGAACGGCTGCCGCCGCGCTACCAGCAGCTCGGCATGAAGCCGATCGCGCGCTGACGAAAAAAAGGCGACCCACGGGATCGCCTTTTTTCACATGCGCAGCGCCGATCAGGTCGATGCGTCGGCCGGCACCGGCGCCTTCTTGCGGTTGCGCCGCACGAAGCTCCAGACCTGCGCCAGGATCAGCAAGGCGCTGGCCGCGATGAACCAGGCGCTGATGGGACGCTCGACGAACACCGCCAGGTCGCCGCGCGACAGCAGCAGTGCGCGACGGAAGTTCTCTTCGACCATGGGGCCGAGCACGAAGCCGAGCAGGATCGGCGCGACCGAGAAGTCGAGGAACATCAGGAGCGCACCGATCACGCCGAAAGCGAGCACTTCCCAGATCTGGAAGAGGCTGTTCTGCGTGCTGAACACGCCCACGGCGATGAAGAACAGCGCGGACGGGAACAGGTAGCGGTACGGCACCTGCAGCAGCTTGACCCACACGCCGATCAGCGGCACGTTGAGCACCATCAGCAGCACGTTGCCCACCCAGAAGCTGGCGATGAGGCCCCAGAAGATGTCCGGATGCTCGGTGATCAGTTGCGGGCCGGGCTGGATGCCCTGGATCAGCAGCGCGCCCAGGATCAGCGCCATCACGGCGTCGCCCGGAATGCCCAGGCTCATCGTCGGGATGAAGTCGACCTGCGTCTTCGAGTGCGACGAGGCTTCGGGCGCGGCCACGCCGGCGATCATGCCGGTGCCGAACTTCTCCGGCGTCTTCGAGACCTTGCGCTCCAGCGCGTAGGCGATGAAGGTGGTGATGGTCGGGCCGGTGCCGGGCATGGCGCCGAACACGGTGCCCACCAGCGTGCCGCGCACCATGGGCATGAAGGCTTCCTTCATTTCCTGGCGGCTGGGGCGCATGTCACGCACGCGCAGCTTGGCGCCCGTGCTGATGGTGGCCATGCGGTTCACGCTCATCAGGAAGTCGGCCACGCCGAACAGGCCCATCGAGATCGCCACGAGTTCGAGGCCATCGGACAGGTCGATCAGGCCGAACGAGAAGCGGATCGTGCCGGTGTTCACGTCGGTGCCCACCACGCCGCACATCAGGCCGAACAGCGTCATGGCCACGCCCTTGAGCGGCGAGCCGCGCGACATGGTTGCGCCCGCAAGCAAGCCCAGCAGCATGATCGAGAAGATCTCGGTCGGGCCGAACTTGAACGCGATCTCGACCAGCAGCGGCGAGGCGAAGATCATGACGATGATGCCCACCGATGCCGCGAAGAACGAGCAGATCATCGTGATGCCGAGCGCTGTCCCGCCCCTGCCCTGTTTGGTCAGTGGATAGCCGTCCAGGCAGGTCACCGCGTGCGGCGGATGCGAAGGCAGATTGAGCAGGATCGCGCCGATCGCGCCACCGTATTGCGAGCCGTAGAAGATGCCGGCCAGCATCAGGATGGCGGGCACCGGATGCATCACGTAGGTGAGCGGCAGCAGGATCGAGATGGCCGACAGCGCGCCCATGCCGGGCAGCACGCCGATCAGGTTCCCGACCAGCACGCCGAAGAACGACCACATCAGGTTGTGCAGCTGGAATGCGACGCCGAAGCCATACCAGAGGTCTTGCAAGGATTGAGAGATCATGGCGCTTCAACCCCAACGGAACAGCGGCAGCTGCAGCTGCAGCGCCCACCAGAAAACGACGATCGCGATCGCGCACATCGAGGCCGACAGCAACAGGGCCTGCTTGATGGTGTTGGTGCGATCGCCCAAGGCGGAAATGAACACGATGGCGAAGGTCGCCGGCAGCAGGCCGCCCCACTCGCCGAGCAACAGGAACGCGAGGATGCCCAGCAGAATGCAGGCGCCGCCGCGCAGGTCGGGGAAGGCGTGGCCGTGGCCGCCTTCGACCGGCACGGCCTTCTCGCTGACCGTTTCCGCGCCGCGCGAACGCGCCGACGCGGCGATCATCAGACCGACCAGCGCCAGCAGCGAACCGATGGCGGCGGGGAAGAAGCCCGGCCCCATGTGGGACAAGGAACCCAGGTGATAGTCGGTACCGGCATAGACGGCGCCGATGCCGATCAACACCATCAGCGCGCCCCCGTAGTAGTCCTTCTTGTAGCTAGATAACTCCACACTTGCTCCTCGCGCGCCGTGGCGCGGTTCGTAGTACGGCATCCCAAATGCGGATGACGTCATCCCGTTTGCCGGGATAGGCGTGGAGAATACGGAGCGAAGCTGCTAATCGGCTTTCTATGCGCTGTCGGGTTCCTGAATCCCAGGGTTATCACTGATCATGGGGATCCAGAACACGGCGGCCAGGCCCGTGCCGCCTTGCGCGTTGGGCTCGCCGTCGCGCAATTCGATGTCGCCATCGTTGCGCCGCGCGAAGGCGCGCGCGATCGCGAGGCCCAGGCCCGAGCCCGACGCGGTGGTCGCACGTTCGGCGTCGATGCGGTCGAAGCGTGCGAACGCGCGGGCGCGCAGTTCGGGCGCGATGCCCGGCCCGTCGTCGGAGACGATGAACTCGGCATGGGCGCCCTGCCGCACCACCGACACGGTGATGCGCGCGCCCACGGGCGCGTAGTTGATGGCGTTGTGCACGAGGTTCGACATCACCTCGTGCAGTTCCGCCTCGCTGCCCAGCACCGGCACGGTGGCCGCGCCGCCGTCGCTCGGTGCGGCATCGTCGCCGCGCACATCCACCCAGCCGAGATCCTGGCGCTTGTCGTGCGCGAGCGGGAGGTATTGCAGCACGACGTTGCGTGCAAGCTCATTGAAATCCAGCGCCTGGCGCGGTGTCGGGTCGGCCTGGCTGGCGTGCGCCAGCGACAGCAGCTGCTCGGTGAGGCGGCGCGTGCGGCCGAGCTGGTCGACGATGGCGCGCAGCCCTTCCTGCGCGCGCACCGGATCGCGCTCGCGCAGCGCGTACTGCGCCTGCGTCAGCATGATGGCCAGCGGCGTGCGCAGCTGGTGCGAGGCGTCGGCCAGGAATTGCGATTGTTCGTCGATGACGCGGCGATGGCGCGCGATGTGGTGGTTCACCGCCTCGACCAGCGGCGCCACTTCGCTGGGCACGCGCGCGGCGTCGAGCGGGGTGAGATCGTCGGGCGGTCGCGAGCGGATGTCGTTGCGCAGCCGCACCAGCGGCCGCAGCGCCCAGCTCACGCCCCACCACACAAGCAGCGCCACCAGCGCCAGCATGCGCGCGTCGCGCAGCACTTCCTGGCGCTGCGCGTTGGCCTCGGCGGCCACGCGCTTGCCGATGCTTTCGGCCACGATCACCAGCACCTGGCGGTGATTGCCGCGGTAATAGAGATCGCGCAGCACGGCCACCACGCGCACCGGATCGTTGCGATAGACGGCGTCGTAGAACACCGGGTTGCCGTTGCCCACCGGCCAGACCGGCGGGCGCGGCATCTCGGGCATGCCGGCCAGCGAGCGGCCCTCGCCCGGACCGACCTGGCTGCCTTCCGGCCGCGGCGGATCGATCTCTTCGATGCGGTAATACTTGCGCAGCCCGGCGCGCGATTCCAGCATGACCTGCGCATAGAGCGGCGTGGCCACCTGCAGCATGCCGTCGGGCGTGAACTCCAGGCTGCTCTCGAGCACCCGCGCGGGCTCGAGCAGCGCCGAGTCGTAGGCCTCGTTGGTGATGGTGGAGAGCGTGCGGTAGTCGTTCCAGCTGTCGATCACGAGCAGCATGACCACGCCGGGGAGCAGCAGCGAGATGAGCAGCGCGCGGATCCCGACCAGCGGCGGGCGCAGCGCCATGCGCAAACGCCGCGCGGGCACGGCCGGCGCGGCGTCTTCGGGCAGGGCCTGCGCCCTACTCTTCCTTGGCGGGTTCACTGACCACGCTTTCGAGCATGTAGCCCAGCCCGCGCACGGTCACGATGCGCACGTCGCTGCCCGCCAGCTTCTTGCGCAGGCGGTGCAACACGACCTCGATCGCATCGGGGTTGGCCTCGCTGTCGTGCGTGAACACCTTGCCGAACAGCTGGGTCTTGTCGACCGGGTAGCCGCTGCGGGTGAGCAGCGCCGCCAGGGCGGCGTGCTCGCGCGGCGTCAGGAACAGCAGGGAGCCGTCGAGCGTGAACGCGCGGCTTTCGCCGTCGTAGGAAAGCGAACCGCATTGCAGGCGCGGGTGCTGGCGGCCGCGGCTGCGCCGGACCAGGGCGGTCAGGCGCGCCTCGAGCTCCTCGAGCGCAAACGGCTTGGTGAGGAAATCGTCGGCACCCAGATTGAGCCCGCGCACGCGATCCTGCAGCGCGCCCTGCGCCGTCAGCAGCAGCACCGGGGTGCGGTCGTCGCGGTTGCGCATCTCGCGCAGCAGCACCAGACCGTGTTTGTCGGGCAGGCGCAGGTCCATCACGATCGCGTCGTATTCGTTGCCCGCCATCAGGCCTTCGGCCGTGCGCGCGTCCGGCGCGTGGTCGGGCAGGAAGCCGCTCTGGGCGAGCGCCCGCATCAACCACGACGCCATGTCGCGTTCGTCTTCAACCAGCAATATGCGCATGACCGTCCGTCTCTGCTTGCGGGTTGTCGGGCGAAGTGCGCGGTCCGTGCACCCGTTGGCGCAGATAGCGCGTCTCGTGGTGACGGCGGAAAAGAATGGCTGCCAACTCGTTCAAAGCCTGCGTATAGACCTCGCGCTTGAACTCGATCACGGCATCGAGCGGCACCCAATACTGGCTCCAGCGCCAGGCATCGAATTCCGGATGCTGCGTCGAGCGCAGGCACACATCGCTGTCACGGCCGACCAGCCGCAACAGGAACCAGATCTGTTTTTGTCCTTTATAGTGACCACGCCACTCGCGCCGGACGAAATGGTCCGGCACGTTGTAACGCAGCCAATCTCGTGTACGCCCCAAAATACGGACATGCTCGGGCTTCAGGCCCACTTCTTCATGGAGCTCGCGATACATGGCTTGCACCGGGCTTTCGCCGTACTTGATGCCGCCCTGCGGGAACTGCCATGCGTGTTCCCGGATTCGCTTGCCCCAAAAGACCTCGTTTTTGCCATTGACGAGAATGATGCCGACATTGGGGCGGTAGCCTTCGCGATCAAGCATGGGCCACCCCCACCGAATTCAATACAATTACAGTTGATTATACGTATCTGCTGCCACTCTCAAACATGCGCGCATCCAACTACCACATCAACACCCTGAAAGAGGCTCCCGCCGAGGCGGAAGTCGCCAGCCATCAACTGATGACCCGGGCGGGCATGATCCGCAAGCTGGCCGGCGGCATCTATACCTACATGCCCCTGGGCCTGAAGGTGATCCGCAAGATCGAAAACATCGTCCGCACCGAGATGAACGACGCCGGCGCCATCGAGCTGCTGATGCCGGTGGTCCAGCCGGCCGAGCTCTGGGAGGAGTCGGGCCGCTGGGTGCAGTACGGCCCGGAACTGCTGCGCATCAAGGATCGACACCAGCGCGATTTCGTGCTGCAGCCCACCTCGGAAGAGGTGATCACGGACGTGGCGCGCAACGAGATCCAGAGCTATCGCCAGCTCCCTATCAACTTCTATCACATCCAAACCAAGTTCCGTGACGAGCGCCGGCCCCGCTTCGGGCTGATGCGCGGCCGCGAATTCACCATGAAGGATGCCTATTCCTTCGACCGCGACGAAGCCGGCGCCCAGCGCAGCTACGACAACATGTATCAGGCCTACATGCGCATCTTCTCGCGCCTGGGCCTGCAGTTCCGCGCCGTCGCGGCCGACACCGGCTCCATCGGCGGCTCGCGCAGCCATGAATTCCAGGTGATCGCCGACACCGGCGAAGACCTGCTGGTCTACAACCCCGACAGCGACTACGCCGCCAACATCGAGCTGGCCGAGGCGCCCAATCTGCTGCCGGAACGCGCCGCGCCCACGGAAGCCATGGCCGAGGTGCCCACGCCGGGCGCCGCCAAGTGCGAGGCGGTGGCCGAGCTGCTCGGGATCCCGCTGGCGCAGACGGTCAAGTCGATCGTGCTGGCCACCGAAGAGGAAGGCAAGCCGGTGCAGGTGTGGCTGCTGCTGCTGCGCGGCGACCACGAGCTCAACGAAATCAAGGCCGGCAAGGTGCCGGGCCTGGCGGGCTACCGCTTCGCCACCGAAGCCGAGATCGTGGAGCACTTCGGCTGCAAGCCGGGCTACCTCGGCCCGGTCAACACCGTCCGCCCGGTGCGCCTGGTGGTCGACCGCACCGTCGCCAACATGGCCGACTGGGTCTGCGGCGCGAATCGCGAAGACTTCCACATCCGCGGCGTGAACTGGGGCCGCGACCTGCCTGAAGCCGAATTGGTGACGGATCTGCGCAACGTCGTGGAGGGCGACCCCTCGCCCGACGGCAAGGGCCATCTGGCGATCCAGCGCGGCATCGAAGTGGGCCACGTGTTCTACCTCGGCACCAAGTATTCGAAGGCGCTCAAGGCCACCTTCCTCGACGAAACCGGCAAGCCGGCGACGATGGAAATGGGCTGCTACGGCATCGGCGTGACCCGCATCGTGGGCGCGGCCATCGAGCAGAATCACGACGCCCGCGGCATCATCTGGCCGCGCGGCATCGCCCCCTTCGAGGTGGTGATCTGCCCCGTGGGCTGGGGCAAAAGTGAAACCGTTCGTAACAAGGCAACGGAACTCTACGAATCGCTCAAGGCGCGCGGCGTCGACGTGATCCTCGACGACCGCGATGCGCGCCCCGGCGTGATGTTCGCGGAATGGGAGCTGATCGGCGTGCCGCTGCGCGTGACGGTGGGCGAGCGGGGTCTGAACGACGGCGTGATCGAGGTGCAGGCGCGCCGCGAATCCGAGGCCGCGAAGATTCCCGCAGATTCCGCGCTGCAAACTGTACTGGACAAGCTCGAAACGCTGTAGACTGCGCCCCCGGGCCACGCTGGCCCGGGTTTCCACGTAGTCGTCATCCATCGTGAGTTCTTCGACGTCCCCCGAATCCACCCTGCGTGTCCGTGTCTATTACGAAGACACCGACGCCGGCGGGGTGGTTTTCTACGCCAATTACCTCAAGTTCTTCGAGCGCGCGCGCACCGAGTGGTTGCGCGAGCTCGGCGTGGACCAGTCCACGCTGGTGCGCGAGGCGGGGCGGCTGTTCGTCGTGGCCAGCCTGGACATGGCGTACCGCAAGCCCGCCCGTCTTGATGACTTACTGACAATCACCAGTCGTGTTACACGTCTGGGCCGGGCTTCGATACACTTCGCGCAGCGTGCACTGCGAGACGGGGAACTGCTGGCCGAAGGGCAAATCCAAGTCTGCTGTGTCGACTCGGTTCGCATGCGTCCGGCGGAGTTGCCGGCTGCACTACGCGCCAAACTGGAATTTCTTCAGGGATAACCATGCAAGTCACCAACGACATGTCGTTGCTTTCGCTGATCTCGCACGCCAGCGTGCCGGTACAGCTCATCATGTTGATGCTCCTGGGCATTTCCATCATGTCCTGGACCTATATCTTCGCCAAGCGCATGGCCATCAAGCGTGCGCACCAGCAGACCCGCCGTTTCGAAGACGATTTCTGGTCGGGCGGCGACCTCGCCATGCTGCAGCAAGCCGTGGCCTCGCGCCGCGACGAGCAAGGCGCCCTGGCCCGCATCTTCGATGCCGGCATGACCGAGTTCCTGAAAGCGCGCCGCAGCGGCGGCGGCAGCGAGATGCTCGATGGTCCGCGCCGCGCCATGCGCGCCGCCTACCAGCGCGAGATGGACTCGCTGGAATCCCACCTCAACTTCCTGGCGTCCGCCGGCTCCGTCAGCCCGTACATCGGCCTGCTCGGCACCGTGTGGGGCATCATGCACGCCTTCATCGGCCTGTCGAACATGCAGCAGGCCACGCTGGCCTCGGTCGCACCCGGCATCGCCGAAGCGCTGATCGCCACGGCCATCGGCCTGTTCGCCGCCATCCCCGCGGTGGTGGCCTACAACCGATTCACCAATGACATCGACCGGCTGTCGATCCGCTTCGACAGCTTCGTCGACGAGTTCCTGAACATCCTGCAACGACAGGTGCGCTGATGCCCTCGGTACGCTCCAGCGGCCGTGGCGGCCGCCGCATGAAGGCCGACATCAACGTCGTGCCGTACATCGACGTGATGCTGGTCCTGCTGGTGATCTTCATGGTGACCGCGCCGCTGATCACGCCCGGCCTGATCCAGCTGCCGTCGGTCGGCCAGGCATCGGACGTGCCCGCCACGCCGCTCGAGGTCCAGATCGACGAGGCCGGCAAGATCGCGCTGCGCATGCGCGAACCCGGCGCCACGCCCACCGAGATCGCCAACACGGCGCTGGTCTCGGAAGTGCAGTCGCGCATCACGGCCGACACGCCGGTCGTGATCGCGGCCGATGGCAAGGTCCCGTACGAAACGGTGGTCAAGGTCATGGACGAGCTGCGTTCGAGCGGCATCACCAAGCTGGGCCTGCTGGTCGACCAGAGCGGCGGCGGTGCTTCCCAGAGCCAGGCGAAACCCGCCCCGAAACGTTAATCCGCCGCTCGACGACCTTAGCAACGCATGACGCCACCTCTCTTCAAGCACGACGACAGCGCCCCTGCCACTCCCGAGCAGCAGGACAACCGCAAGGCCATGGGCCTGGCGGTGGCGGTGCACGTGCTGCTCCTGGTCGCGCTCATCCTCGGCGTGAACTGGCGCTCGGAAAACCCGGGCCCGGTGCAGGTCGAGCTGTGGGCCGACGGCAATTCGCCGGTCTCGCCCCCGCCGCCCCAGGAAGAGCCCAAGCCCACGCCCAAACCCGACCCCACGCCGGAACCCCAGCCCGAGCCGGATCCCGCGCCGCCGCCCCCGCCTCCCCCGCCGCCTCCCCCGCCGCCGCCGCAACAGTCGGTGCAGCCCGAGGACAAGCCCGATCCCGAGATCGCGCTCGAAGAGCAGCGCAAGAAGCGCGAGGAAGAGAAGAAGGCGCGCGAGGCTGCCGAGGCCGCCAAGGAAAAGCAGCGTCTCGAAGATGAGCGCAAGGCCGCGGAGCTGAAGGAAAAGCAGCGCCTCGACCAGGAACGCAAGGCCGCCGAAAAGGCCGCCGCCGAGAAGGCTGCGGCGGAAAAGGCGGCTGCCGAGAAGGCGGCGGCCGAGAAGAAGGCCAAGGAAGAGCAGGCCAAGAAGGACGCCGCCGAAAAGGCTGCGGCCGAGAAGGCCGCTGCCGAGAAGAAGGCCAAGGAAGAACAAGCCAAGAAGGACGCCGCCGAAAAGGCCGCGGCCGAGAAGGCGGCTGCCGAGAAGAAGGCTGCCGCCGAGAAGAAGGCCAAGGAAGAAGCCGCCAAGAAGGCCGCCGCCGACAAGGCGCTGCGCGATGCCTTCCGCAACGACGCGCTCGGCGCGGCCGGGATTCCGGGCGGCACCGCCGACCGCAATCAGGCCGGCGGCGGACGCGACGACGGCTACGGCGCCAAGGTGCGTGCCTGCGTGCAGCCGGGCGTGGCTTACCCCACCCCGCCGCGCGCCGGCTCGGGCAATCCGACGGCTGAATACCGGGTACAGTTGAACAATGACGGATCGGTCAAGGGCGTGTCGCTGACGCGCTCGTCCGGCAACACCGGCTTCGACCGCGCGGTCGAGACCGGCATCCGCCGCTGCAACCCGTTCCCGAAGCCTTCGACGGGCCGCTACGAGCCCCTCATCGACGTTATTTACCGTATGTATGATTGACAGGAGATTGCCGACCATGACACCCGCATCCCGACACACCCTGCCGGGGATCTTGCGTTCGTACGGCCTCGCACTGGTGCTGCTCGTCGCCGCCGTGCTGGCCTGGCAACCGGCCCACGCCCAGCTGCGCGTGGACATTTCCGGTACCGGTGCCACGCAATACCCAGTCGCCATCGCCGACTTCGCTGGCGATGACACCCGTGGCCGTGCCCTGGCCGAAGTGATCCGCGCCGACCTGACCCGCACGGGCCAGTTCCGCCTGATCAACGCCGCCGGCGCCGGTCTGAATGTGGACTCGCAGATCGCCTTCGACGACTGGCGTGGCCGCGGCGCCGACTTCATCGCCTACGGCTCGATCACCCGCACGGCCGATGGCCGCTACGACGTCAAGTATCGCCTCGGCGACACGGTCAAGAAGGCCCAGCTCGACGGCGTGGCGTTCTCCGGTTCCGAACAGGAACTGCGCCGCGTGGCGCACCAGATCGCCGACCGGATCTACGAAAAGATCACTGGCGTGCGTGGCGTGTTCTCGACCCGCATCGCCTATGTGCTGAAGCAGGGCACGACCTACGAGCTGCAGGTCGCCGATGCCGACGGCCAGAACCCGCAGGTCGCGCTGCGTTCGCGCGAGCCGATCATTTCGCCGGCCTGGTCGCCCGATGGCAGCAAGCTCGCCTACGTGAGCTTCGAGTCGGGCAAGCCGGTGGTGTACGTGCACACGCTGGCCACCAGCGCGCGCGTGCCGGTCGCCAACTTCAAGGGCAACAACAGCGCACCCGCCTGGGCACCCGACAGCAGCCAGCTGGCTGTCGCGCTGACCCGTGACGGGTTGTCGCAAATTTACATCGTCAGCGCAGGCGGCGGCTCGAATATGCGCCGTATTACGCGTTCGCCCGGGATTGACACCGAGCCGACCTTTACGCCCGACGGCCGTTCCATTATCTTTACCAGTGACCGCAGTGGCGGGCCGCAGATCTATCAGACCGGCCTGGATGGTGGCGACGCACGCCGCCTCACTTTTAACGGTGGTTACAACATTTCGCCCCGAATTTCCCCCGACGGATCGACGCTGCTGTACGTTGCTAGACGCGACGGCGCGTTTCGTATCGCATCGCTGAACCTGTCCTCTGGCACCGAAAACTTGCTGACTGATGGTCGAGACGATCAGTCGCCGAGTTTTGCGCCCAATGGCATGCAGGTCCTCTACGCAACCATCCAAAATGGCCGTAGCGTCCTGGCAGGCGTTTCGAGCGACGGCCGCGTGCGGCAGACCTTGTCAGTCCTGAATGGGGAAATACGTGAACCAACGTGGGGCCCATTTACCCGATAACACGTGTGACTCTCTTTGCAAAGGAACTATCATGAAGTCGCGCATTGCCAAAAGCCTAACCATCGCTGCTCTTGCTGCCACGCTGGCAGCTTGCAGCTCCGTCCCTCTCGACGATAAAGCCGGTCAGGGCAGCGGCTCCGGCCAAGGTTCGGCCTCTGGCCAAATCCTGGATCCGTTCAACCCCCAAAGCATCCTGGCGCAACAGCGCTCGGTGTACTTTGACTTCGACAGCTACTCCGTGTCGGACCAATACCGCGGCCTGGTCGAAACCCACGCCCGTTACCTGGCTTCGCACCCGCAACAGCGCATCAAGATCGAAGGCAACACCGACGAACGCGGCGGCGCCGAGTACAACCTGGCCCTGGGCCAGCGTCGTGCCGATGCCGTGCGTCGCATGATGACGCTGCTCGGCGTGACCGACAACCAGATCGAAACCATCTCCCTGGGCAAGGAAAAGCCCAAGGCGACGGGTACGTCTGAAGCTGACTTCGCGGAAAACCGCCGCGCTGATATCGTTTATCAGCGTTAAGCACTCCTAGCGAGTCAGTAGCCCCACAACGCGTCGGGACGGTCAACCGGCCGCCCCGACGTTTTGCATTTCTAGATCCTGGAATTTCTATGCGCGATCGAGCCCTGTCCCTGCGATCCCTGGTCATCAGCGTCAGCATTGCCTGCGCCGGCCTGGCCGCTCCTGCCCATGCCTTTGCCGACGATGAAGCCCGCCGGGCCATCCTCGAACTGCGCCAGCAGGTGCAGCAACAGAACGAACAGAACCAGCGCGCCCGCCTGCAGCTGGCCGACCAGATCCAGTCGCTGCAACAGGAAATCGCGCAACTGCGCGACCAGCTCGAACTCATCTCGCGCCAGCAGCCCAATTCGGGCGGCGCACAGGGCCAGCAGCAGCACGCCGGCAACCCGCCGGGCGTGAATGCCGCCGACCCGCAGGAACAGGCCGCCTACGACGGCGCGATCGACCAGTTCCGCAAGGCCCAATACAAGGACGCAGCCGAGTCGCTGGCCGCCTTCGTCGCGCTGTATCCCAACAGCCCGCTGGCCCCGACCGCGCAGTTCTACCTGGGCAGCAGCCGCTACGCCATGAAAGACTTCAAGGGCGCGATCGAACAGCTCAACACCCTGGTCCAGAACTCGCCCGACAATCCGCGCGCGCCCGACGCGCTGCTCGTGATCGCCGGCAGCCAGATCGAAATGAACAATCGCGCCGGCGCCAAGTCCACGCTGCAACGCATCGTGCGCGACTACCCCACGGCGCCCGCCGCCAACACGGCCAAGAGCCGCCTGCAACTGCTGCAGTAATGGCCGTCACGCCGGCTGGCGGCACGCCGCCCGATGCGGTGGCCGCCTACCGCGGCCTGACCGGCCGGCGCTGGCTGCTCGCCAGCGGCCTGTTCGCCGTCGCGCTGGCCTGCGTCGCCGCCGACCTGCTGCTGGGCCCGTCCGGGCTCACGCCTTCCGAACTCTTCGCCACCGTGTTCTCGCCCGCCGCCGCGGACGTGAGCACGCGCGTGATCGTCTGGGACATCCGGCTGCCGCAGGCGGCCATGGCCACCATGGTGGGCGCGGCGCTCGGCCTGGCCGGGGCCGAGATGCAGACCATCCTCAACAATCCGCTCGCCAGCCCGTACACGCTCGGCGTGTCGTCGGCCGCGGCGCTCGGCGCCTCGCTGGCGATCGTGCTGCAGGCCGGGCTGCCGGGCCTGCCGCTGGACTGGCTGGTGCCGGTCAACGCCTTCCTCTTCGCCGCGCTGTGCGGCCTGCTGCTCGACGCGGTGGCGCGCCGGCGCGGCATCGGCACGGCCAGCATCGTGCTGTTCGGCGTGGCGCTGGTGTTCAGCTTCAACGCCCTCACCTCGCTCATCCAGTTCGTCGCCAGCGCGCAGGCGCTGCAGAACCTCGTGTTCTGGACCATGGGCAGCATGACGCGCGCCAACTGGAGCAGCGTGGGAATCATGGCCCTGGCCCTGGCCGTGGCCCTGCCGCTGGCGCAGGCGCAGGCCTGGCGCCTGACCGCGCTGCGGCTGGGCGAAGAGCGCGCGGCCAGCTTCGGCGTGGACGTGCGGCGCGTGCGGCTCGGCGTGATCGCGCGCGTGAGCGTGCTGTCGGCGCTGGCCGTGGCCTTCGTCGGCACGATCGGCTTCGTCGGGCTGGTGGCGCCGCACATCGCGCGCCGCCTGTTCGGCGAAGACCACCGCTATTTCCTGCCGGGCAGCGCGCTCACGGGCGCGCTGATCCTGTCGGCCGCCTCGCTGCTGTCGAAGAACCTGCTCGACGGCGTGATCGTGCCGGTGGGCATCCTCACCGCCCTGGTCGGCGTGCCCTTCTTCCTGGCCGTGCTGCTGCGCCGGCCCGCCAGCCTGTGAGCGCGTCCCGAAGCCTCGTGCTGCGCGGCCTCACGGCCGGCTACGGCCGCGCGCCGGCGGTGGTGAACGCGCTCGATGCGGGCCCGCTGGCGCCGGGCTCGCTGACCGCGCTGCTGGGCCCGAACGGCAGCGGCAAGTCGACCCTGCTCAAGGCCATGGCCGGGTTGGTGCCGCCGCGCGCCGGCGCGGTGCTGCTGGGCGAGCAGGACCTGTGTCGGCTCGACATCGGCACGCGGTCGCGCGACCTGGTGTACCTGCCGCAGAGCCTGCCCGCCGACGTGCACCTGCGCGTGATCGAATCGGTACGCGCCGCCGCCGAGGCCCATCCGCCGCGCGATGGCCGGCCCACCCTCGAGGCCATCAACGCGCTGCTCGAACGGCTGGGCATCGCCCATCTGGCGCTGCGCTTTCTCGACGAACTCTCCGGCGGGCAGAAGCAGCTGGTGGGGCTGGCGCAGGCGCTGATCCGGCGGCCGCGCGTGCTGCTGCTCGACGAGCCGCTCTCCGCGCTCGACCCCAACTATCAATTCCACGTCATGACGCTCTTGCGCCAGGAAACGCGCGAGCACGGCCTCATCACGCTGGCCGCGCTGCACGACGTGAACGCCGCCCTCCAGCACGCCGACGGCGCCTGGATGATCCGCGCCGGCGCCATGCACACGAGCGGCGCGCCGGCCGCCGTGATCACGCCGCAGTCGCTCGACCAGGTCTACGGCGTGCTGGCCCGGGTGGAGCGCTGCTCGCAGGGCCGCCCGCACGTGCTGGTCGACGGCCTGTCGACCCAGGTCCACTGAGCCTTCAGCCGGCGCGGAAGGTGCGCCGGTAGGCCGAAGGCGAGGTGCGCAGCACGCGGGCAAACTGCTGCCGCAGCGAGGCCGCCGTGCCGAAGCCGGCACGCTCGGCCACCTCATCGATCGACGTATCCGCCGCCTCGAGCAGCCGCTGCGCCAGCAGGAGGCGCTGGCCTGCCAGCCAGTTGCCCGGCGTGGTGCCGGTGACCTGGCGAAAGCGCCGCGTGAAGGTGCGCCGGCTCATGGCCGCGCGCGCGGCCAGCGTGTCGAGGTCGAGCGGGCGATGCAGCTGCGTGCCCGCCCATTGCAGGGTCTCGGCCAGCCGGTCGGGGCTGGCCTCGGCGGCCACCGGCCGCTCCACGTACTGCGCCTGTCCGCCCTGCCGATGGGCCGGCGTGACGAGCCGGCGCGCCATCTGGTTTGCCACCTCCGCGCCGTGCCGTTCGCGCAGCAGGTGCAGGCAGCAGTCGATGCCGGCGGCGGTGCCGGCCGAGGTGAGGATGCGGCCTTCGTCGACGTACAGCACCTCGGCATCGAGCCGCACGGCCGGGAAGCGCCGCGCGAAGTCCTCCGCCCACATCCAGTGCGTGGTGGCGCCGAGCCCGTCGAGCAGGCCGGCCTCGGCCAGGACGAAGGCGCCCAGGCACAGGCCCACCAGTTGCGCGCCGCGCGCGTGGGCGGCCTGCAGCGCCGCGACCAGGGCCGGCGGCGCCGGTTCGGCCGGATCGCGCCAGCTCGGCACGATCACGATGTCGGCGCGGGCCAGCGCATCCAGGCCGTGAGGGGTAACGATCTCGAAGCCCGCGTTGGTGCGCAGCGGCCCCGGCTCGGCCGCGCACACGGTGAGGGTGTAGCGCGGCAGGCGCGGGTCGCTGCGCGGCTCGAACACCACGCAGGGCACGGACAGATGAAAGGGGCTGATGCGGTCGAACGCCACCACGGCGACGGCGATCGCTTCGGAATCGGGCATGCTGCGCTCCGGCGGCCGGGGCCGGGCGGAGGGCCCGCCCGGCCGATGGCCCGATTCTATCGAATATTGTCTCGCGGGCCACTTGGGCGCCCGCGCGCGGCTGCGCACAATGCCGGCAGGGATCGCGCACCGCGATCCATCCGACGGAATCCATCCCATGAGCCAGACCCCGCGCCGCGCCCTGATCGTCATCGACGTGCAGAACGAATACTTCACCGGCGACCTGCCGATCGAGTACCCCGATCCCGCCGTTTCGCTGGCCAACATCACGGCCGCGATGGACGCGGCACGCCGGCACGGGCTGGCGCTGGTGGTGGTGCAGAACGTCGGCCCCGAGACCGCGCCGGTGTTCGCGCGCGGCAGCCACGGCGCGGCGCTGCACGAGGAGGTCGCGCGGCGTGGCCACGATCTGCTGGTGGAGAAGAAGCTGCCGAGCGCCTTCACGGACACCGGGCTGCTGCCCTGGCTGGTGGGGCGCGGCATCGACACGGTGACGCTGGCGGGCTACATGACCCACAACTGCGACGACGCCACCGCGAAGGACGCCACGCGCTACGGCTTCGGCGTGGAGTTCCTGCAGGACGCGAGCGGTTCGGTGCCGTACGAGAACAGCGCGGGCGCGGCCAGCGCGGAGGAGATCCACCGCGTCTTCAGCATCGTGATGCAGACGCGCTTCGCCAACGTGATGAGCACCGCGCAATGGCTGGCGGGGCTGGAGGGCGCGCCGCTGCCCCAGCGCGACAACATCTACAGCTCGAACCAGCGCGCGCGCCAGCGCCGCTGAACGCTCAGGCGCGCAGGGCCACGTCGGCGGCCTCGGCGCCGGTCATGCGCGCCAGCTGGGCGGGCGTGAGGTTGAAGACGGCGTTGGGATGGCCGGCCGCGGCCCACAGGCTGTCGTAGCGGAACAGATCCTCGTCGAGCAGCATGACGGGCTTGACCACATGGCCGATGGGGCACACGCCGCCGATGGCGTAGCCCGAGGTGTCGCGCACGAAGCGCGCGTCGGCCTTGCCCAGCTCGCCCACGCGGGCGGCGACCTTGGCCTCGTCGACGCGGTTGATGCCGCTGGCCACCACCAGCACCGGCGCGTTGTCCTTGAGCCGGCGGAAGATGATCGACTTCGCGATCTGCGCCACCTCGCAACCGAGCCCGGCCGCGGCCTCGGCCGAGGTCTTGCCGGTCTGCGGCAGCATGACCACGGGACGGTCGTGGCCGAGCTCGATCAACAGGCGCGCCACGCGGCGGGCGGATTCGGGCAGGGCTTCCAGGTCGGGCGCATCCATCTTTCGGTTTCCTCGGTGGGTGAACGGGGGAAAGTGTAGCGCGCTAGAATCGCAGCCTGCTCCAGACTCCCGGCATCATGCGTTCCGAACCCCAGCTCGACCTGCAGACGGTCGCCCTCTCCGACTACCCGCTCACCTACACCGAACACGGCGCGGGCGCGCCCATGGTGCTGATCCACGGTTCGCTGTGCGACTGCCGCTACTGGAAGCCGCAGCTGGCGCCACTGGGCCGGCAGTTCCGCGTGCTGGCGCCCTCGCTGCGCCACTACTGGCCGGAGCAATGGGACGGCGCGGGGCCGGGATTCTCGATTCAGCAGCACACGGCCGACGTGCTCGCGTTCATCGAGCGCGTGGCCGGCGAGCCGGCGCATCTGGTGGGGCACTCGCGCGGCGGCCGCATCGCCATCGAGGCGGCGCTGGCGCGGCCCGACCTGGTGCGCACGCTGACGCTGGCCGACCCGGGCCTGTCGCTGCCGGGCGCGGACGACCGCGGCGACTTCCGCCAGCGCGCGCTCGAGCACATCCGCGCGGGCGACGCCGACACCGGCCTGGCGCTCTTCATCGACACGGTCACGGGGCCGGACACCTGGCGCCGCATGGTGCCGTGGTTCAAGGACATGGTGCGCGACAACGCCGCCACTCTGCTCGGCCAGGCGGCCGAACCGCCCGCGCCGCTCGACCTGGACGCGCTGGCCGCGCTCGGCCTGCCCACGCTGCTGATCGGCGGCGCGCTCAGCCCGCCGCCCTACCCCGAGTTCATCGCGCGCCTGCAGGCGCTGATGCCGCAGGCGCAGCGCGTGGCGATCGCCGGTTCGTCGCACGGCATGAACCTCGGCAATCCGCGCGCCTTCAACCAGGCCATCGCCGACTTCCTCGGCTGAACCACCCCGCACGCGGACGGCCGCAGGCTCAGTGGGCGCCCTGCCCGCGCCGCTGGCGCGCACGCCGCGCCAGCATGTTGAGCCCTTCCACGGCCGCCGAGAACGCCATCGCCGCGTAGATGTAGCCCTTGGGCACGTGCGCGCCGCAGCCCTCGGCCACCAGCACCATGCCGATCATCAGCAGGAAGGCCAGGGCCAGCATCACGATGGTGGGGTTGCGCTCGATGAACCTGGCCAGCGGATCGGCGGCCACCAGCATCACGGTCACGGCGACGATCACGGCGATCACCATGATCGGGATGTGCGGCGTCATGCCCACCGCCGTGATGATGCTGTCGATCGAGAACACCAGGTCGAGCATCAGGATCTGCCCGATCGCGGCCGCGAAGCCGATGGTCTGGCGGCTGCTGTCGTAGACGTCGCCGCTGGGCGCGGGATCGACGTGATGGTGGATCTCGCGCGTCGCCTTCCAGACCAGGAACAGGCCGCCCGCGATCAGGATGATGTCGCGCCAGGAGAAGCCTTCGCCGAACAGCGTGAACACCGGGGTGTTGAGCCTCACGATGAACGCCACCGTGCCGAGCAGGGCCAGGCGCAGGATCAGCGCGGCGCCGATGCCGATGCGCCGGCCGCGGCTGCGTTGCTCGGGCGGCAGCTTGTTGGTGAGGATGGAGATGAAGATGAGGTTGTCGATGCCGAGCACCACTTCCATGGCGATCAGCGTGGCCAGGGCGGCCCAGGCGGCGGGGGATTGCGCAAGCGAAAGCAGATAATCCATCATCGTGAAAGACTCCAGCGGTCCTGAGGGGCACCCGGTCGGGCGCGTACTTGGCCTGCGTCATGATAGCCCTGCCCGATGACTGCGGTTATGCTGGATTCAACTTGAAACGCCCCGCCGCGATGGCGGGATTCGTCCGGAGCGATCGATGGAAGGCGTGTGGCACGAAATCTGGCTGACCGTGCGCAGCGAATTTGCCGATATCCCCGATGTGGGCGAGGCGACGCGCGTGATCCTGCGGCTGCTGGTGGCGGTGATCCTGGGTGGCCTGATCGGCTACGAGCGCGAGCGCAGCGGCAAGGCCGCCGGCCTGCGCACGCACATGCTGGTGGCCCTGGGCGCCGCCCTGTTCGTGCTGGTGCCGGTGCAGAACGGCATGGAAGTGGCCGACCTCAGCCGCGTGCTGCAGGGCGTGATCGCGGGGATCGGCTTCCTGGGCGCCGGCGCGATCATCAAGCTGTCGGATGAGCGCGAGATCCGCGGTCTCACCACCTCTGCGAGCATCTGGCTCACGGCGGCCGTCGGCATCGCCGCCGGCATGGGCCGCGAGGCCACCGCCGTGGTCAGCACGCTGCTGGCGCTGTTCGTGCTGGGCGCGATCCACGGCTGGGAGAAACGCATCGCGGCCCGCGGCGAAAAGAGCGTGATCGCGCAGGGCGGCGCACCCCGGAAATCCTGAGGCCGCGGCGCCCGCGTCAGGGCGCCACCGAGGCCGTCTGCTTCAGGCGCCGCAACACGAAGGTGGAGCGGCTGTGCCGCACGCCCGGCAGCTTGTAGAGCCGCTTGCGCAGAAACTGCTCATAGCCCTCGGTGCCCGCCACGGCCACCTTGATCAGGTAGTCGTAGTCTCCCGTCACGAGAAATGCCTCCACCACCTCCGGCAGCTCCGCGATCTGCGCGCCGAAGCGCTCGAGCGTGTCGTCGTCGTGGTGTTCGAGCGTGACCTCGATCATGACCGTGTCGGGCAGGCCGAGCGCCTTCTGGTTCAGCAGCGCCGTGTAGCCCTCGATCACGCCCGCCTCTTCGAGCGCCCGCACGCGGTTCCAGCACGGGGTGGGCGACAGGCCGATCATCTCGGCCAGCTTGATGTTGGTGAGACGGCCATCGGCGCGCAGCGCGCGCAGGATCTTGCGGTCGGTATCGTCCAGACGGGGGCTCACGCGGCGCTCCGAAAAAGAATATTTCCTTGATCGACGAATATACAGCGAATCATTCTCCCCGTACGGGCGTTCCGGGGAGGATGAAGAAGCACATTCTGCCTGGCGCCCGATAGACTATCCCTCATGCAGGCCATACCCGGCCCGCACTGCCCGACCCCGGCCCGCACCACCCCCGCGGCCCGAGCGGTTGGCTCCCTGGCATTACCGGGCGCGTGATCCGCGCCGCTGCACCCATGTCGCACGCTGCACCCTCTTCGTCGTCCCTGCCCGGCTCGCGCGCCGGCGCGCCGCTCGTCACCCTGCTCATGCTGGCCACCGCCCCGGCCCTGTTCGCCTCGAACATGGTGGCCGCGCGCTGGGCCCACGAGATCGGCCTGCCGCCCGTCTTCCTGGCCTGCGGCCGCTGGCTGACCGCCCTGCTGCTGCTGGCGCCCTTCGCCTGGCCCGCCTGGCGGCGCCATCGCCACGCCCTGCGCCAGGCCTGGCCGGCGCTGCTGCCGCTGGCGCTGCTGGGCATGGGCGTGGCGGTCGCGCCGCAGTACATCGGCGCCCAATCGACGGGCGCCACCAACATCGCGCTGATCTTCTCCTGCAGCCCCCTGCTCGTCGTGCTGCTCGAAACCGTGCTGTGGCGCGAGCCGCTGGCGCCCGCCCGCGCGGCCGGCCTGCTGCTGGCGCTGGCCGGCGTGCTGGCCGTGCTGACGCGCGGCGACCTGCAGGTGCTGGCCACGCTGTCGTTCGGCAGCGGCGACCTGTGGGTGCTGTTCGCGGCCACCGGCTGGGCCTTCTATACGGTGCTGCTCAAGCGCGCCCGGATGCCGCGCCTGCCCGACAGCCTGCGGCTCGCGGCAATGATGGCGGGCGGGGTGGTGGCGCTGGCGCCGTTCGCCGGCATCGAGGCCGCCATGGGCGCGACCGCGCCGCTGCACGACCCGCGCCTCTACGGCACGCTGCTGTTCCTGGCGCTGGTGCCCAGCCTGGGCGCGTATGTGGTGTATGGCAAGCTGGTGCAGCGCGCCGGTCCGGCCACGGCCGGCCTGTCGATGTTTCTCGTGCCGGCCTACGCGGCACTGCTGGCCTGGCCGCTGCTGGGCGAACACCTGCAGGGCTATCACGCGCTCGGCTTCGGCTTGATCCTGGCCGGCGTGAAACTGGCCGCGGGGCGCAAACGCCCACGCGGCCAGTTGAAGGCGGCGGCAGCCGCCTGAGGGCAACGGCATCGGGCGCCAGTCGGCACCCGATGCGACGCCCGTACGCTCAGGGCTTGTTGCCGCGCGCGGCCATCACCTGCTCGGCGACCTGACGCGGCGCTTCGGCGTAGTGCTTGAACTCCATCGAGTAGGTGGCGCGACCCTGCGTCAGCGAGCGCAGCGAGGTGGAGTAGCCGAACATCTCGGCCAGCGGCACCTCGGCGCGCACCAGCTTGCCGCCCCCGCCCGCGATGTCTTCCATGCCCTGCACGATGCCGCGGCGTGAAGACAGATCGCCCATCACGTTGCCGGTGAAGTCTTCGGGCGTCTCGACCTCGACCTGCATCATGGGCTCGAGCAGCACCGGGCTCGCGCGCCGCATGCCTTCCTTGAACGCCATCGAGCCCGCCATGCGGAAGGCGTTTTCGTTGGAGTCGACGTCGTGGTACGAACCGAAGGTCAGGGTGGCCTTCACGTCGACCACGGGGTAGCCCGCCAGCACGCCGGAATTGAGCGTTTCCTGGATGCCCTTGTCGACCGCCGGGATGAATTCGCGCGGCACCACGCCGCCCTTGATGGCGTCGACGAACTCATAGCCCTTGCCGGCGTCGCTCGGCTCGAGCGTGAGCACCACGTGACCATACTGGCCGCGGCCGCCCGACTGCTTGACGAACTTGCCCTCGACCCCTTCGACCTTCTTGCGGATGGTCTCGCGGTAGGCCACCTGCGGCTTGCCCACGGTGGCCTCCACGCCGAACTCGCGCTTCATGCGGTCGACCAGGATTTCGAGGTGCAGCTCGCCCATGCCCGAGATGATGGTCTGGCCGGATTCCTCGTCGGTGCGCACGCGGAACGACGGGTCTTCCTGCGCCAGGCGATTGAGCGCGGTGCTCATCTTTTCCTGGTCGACCTTGGTCTTGGGCTCGACGGCCTGCGAGATCACGGGCTCCGGGAACGTCATGCGTTCGAGGATGATGACCTTCTGCGGATCCGACAGCGTGTCGCCGGTGGTGACGTCTTTCAGCCCCACGGCGGCGGCGATGTCGCCGGCATAGACCTCGCTGATCTCGCGCCGCTCGTTGGCGTGCATCTGCAGGATGCGGCCCAGGCGCTCTTTCTTGCCCTTGAGCGGATTGAGCACCGAGTCGCCCGACTTCACCACGCCCGAGTAGACGCGGAAGAACACCAGCTGGCCCACGAAGGGGTCGGTCATGATCTTGAAGGCGAGCGCCGAGAACGGCTCGTTGTCGGCCGGATGGCGTTCGAGCTCCTTGTCGTGTTCGTCGTGGCCCTTGATGGCGGGCACGTCGACGGGCGACGGCAGGAAGTCGATGACGGCGTCGAGCATGGCCTGCACGCCCTTGTTCTTGAAGGCGCTGCCGCACAGCATCGGCACGATCTCGTTGGCGATGGTGCGCGCGCGCAGGCCCTGCTTGATCTCTTCTTCGGTGAGCGCTTCGCCGGACAGGTACTTCTCGAGCAGCGTCTCGTTGGCCTCGGCGGCCTTCTCGATCATCTTCTCGCGCCATTGCTCGGCCTGCGGCAGCAGGTCGGCGGGGATGTCGCGATACTCGAAACGCATGCCCTGGGTGGCGTCGTCCCAGATGATGGACTTCATCTTGATCAGGTCGATCACGCCCTCGAAGTGGTCTTCGGCGCCCACCGGCAGCTGGATCGGCACGGCATCGCCCTTGAGGCGTTCGACGATCTGGCGCTGCACGCGCAGGAAGTCGGCGCCGACGCGGTCCATCTTGTTGACGAACGCGATGCGCGGCACGCCGTATTTGTTGGCCTGGCGCCAGACGGTTTCGGATTGCGGCTGCACGCCGCCGACCGAGTCATAGACCATGACGGCGCCGTCGAGCACCCGCATCGAGCGCTCGACTTCGATGGTGAAGTCGACGTGGCCCGGGGTGTCGATGATGTTGATGCGGTGTTCGGGATAGTTGCCCGCCATGCCGCGCCAGAACGCCGTGGTGGCGGCCGACGTGATGGTGATGCCGCGTTCCTGCTCCTGCTCCATCCAGTCCATCGTGGCCGCGCCTTCGTGCACCTCACCCAGCTTGTGGGTGATGCCGGTGTAGAAAAGGATGCGCTCCGTGGTCGTCGTCTTGCCCGCGTCGATGTGGGCACTGATTCCGATGTTGCGATAGAGCTCGATACGCGTCCTGCGAGTCATGATGGCCTCTTGGTGTGTGGCAGGTTGGATCGCCGGCAACTGATGGCCGCCGGCGCAACGTGCGCCTGTCGATCAAGCATAGTACGGAGCCCTGGCGGGCGCCATAAAACCTTGGTTTAGCGGATGGCTTTCGCGGCGCAGGCCAGAGAGATGGGGATGGCGCGCAAAAAACAAACCCCCGCGGGGCTCGCGCCCGGCGGGGGTGGGGAAGCGACCTGGCGGCGCGCTGCGCCGCCCGGGCTTACTTCTTGTCTTCCTTGACGCGGTAGACCAGCACGGCGGTGGTGGCCAGCGACAGCACCTTGGCCGTGACGCTGCCCAGCAGCAGGCGCGACAGGCCGCTGCGGCCGTGGCTGCCGATGAAGACCAGGTCGCAACCGGCGTCGGTGGCGGCCTGCACGATGCCGTCGGCGACGTTGAAGTTGGAGACGGCGCGCGCCTCGTACTTCACGCCCGCGGTGGCGGCACGGTCGGTGATCTGCTTGAGGTACTTCTCGGCCTGCTCGGCGGAAGCCTTCTCGTAGTCTTCGTCGGTGATCGCGTAGGCGGCGGCCATGCCGTCGAAGCCGATCGTGGCGGCGAAGGGTTGGGTGACGTAGAGCGCCACGACTTCGGCGCCCACCGAGCGCGCGAACGTGATGCCAGCGTTGGCGGCTTGCGCGGAGAGCGGGGAACCGTCGGTCGGAATCAGGATCTTCTTGAACATGATGCTGCCAGCTCCTGTTTGTTGGAAATTACATGCTACCGGAAAAAACCGGGCAGCAGACCTATGCCTTGGTAGGGGGGGTTGATCGCCATCAACCCAGCTGCTGGGCGGCCACGAACAGGTTGGTGCAGCGCGTGCCGGTGCGGCAATAGGCCAGCACGGGACCGGGCAGGGTCTTGAGCAGCTCGGCGAAGCGGGCCACGTCGGCGGCGGTCATGGCGCTGCCGACCACGGGCTGGTATTCGATCGACAGGCCCGCGGCGGCGGCGGCCTTGGACACGTCGGCGGCGGTGGGCTGGTCGGGGCCGCCCTCGAAATCGGGGCGGTTGATGATGACGCTCTTGTAGCCGGCCGCGGCCACGTCGGCCATGTCGCCGGGGCCGAGCTGCGGAGCCACGGCGAAGTTTTCGGTGAGGGGTCGGATCGGAGCGGACATGGCGTATTCCTTCGAGAGGCGCCGGAGGCGGCGCGCAACCCTCGAAGTATATTCAGTTCGCGCCGCGCGCAGCCACCCCCGCGCCGCCGGCCGCCTGCAGCAGCTCGGCGAGCACCTCGAACGATTTCGGATTCTCGATCATGGGCACAGAGAAACGCAGCATGGTCGAGGGCGCCTGGCTCGGCGAAAACAGCGTGCCGGGCGCCAGCAGCATGCCGCGGTCGGCCGCCGCGCGCGCCACCGTCTCGGAATCGCGGCCGCAGTCGGCCCACACGAACATGCCGGCCTGCGGCTCGTGCGGCACGGTCATGCCGAGATCGGTGAGGGCGCGGCTGCAACGACGCCGCGCCTCGTCGACCCGGGCACGCACGCGCTCCACGTGGCGCCGGTACTGCCCCTCGACCAGCACGCGATGCACCACGCGTTCGCCCAGCTCGGGCGAGGTCAGGCCGGCCAGCATCTTCAGGTGCGTGAGCTGTTCGAGGATGTCGGCATGCGCGGCCAGATAGCCCACGCGCAGGCTCGCGGCCAGCGTCTTGGAAAAGCCGCCCACCAGGATCACGCGGTTCAGGCGATCGAGCGCGGCCAGCTTCATCGCGCCGCCCGGGTGCAGGGCCGAGTAGGTGTCGTCTTCGACGACCAGGAAATCGTGCTTCTCGGCCAGTCGCAGAATGTCGTAGGCGGCGCCGGCGGAAAGGGTGTGGCCGGTGGGGTTGTGCACCGAGGCGTTGATGATGAACAGCCGCGGCTTGTGCTCCGCGGCCATGCGGTCGAGCAGCGCCAGGTCGGGGCCCTCGGGGCCGCGCGGCACGCCGATCACGCGCGCGCCGAAGGCCGTGAGCCGGCCGAAGATCACGAACCAGGCGGGGTCTTCGACCAGCACCGTGTCGCCCGGCCGGATCAGGTGGCGCGCGACCAGGTCGAGGCCGTGGGTGACGCCGTTGGTGGTGAGCAGATTGCGTTCGGGATGGGCGGGCACGCCCTCGCCCTGCAGCATGGCGGCGAGCTGCTGGCGCAAGGGCGCATAGCCCTGCGGCCGGCCGTAGGACAGCAGGTTGGCGCGGGCCGAGCGGCCCACCGCGCGGATCGCGCCGGCCACCAGCTCGGGATCGAGCCACTCGGGCGGCAGCAGGCCGGCGCCCCCGGGCGCGTCGGGCGGGCCGTCGCGGAACATGTTGCGCAAGAGCCAGATCACGTCGACCCGCGCGGCGGGCGCGACCATGTTCGTGCTCGGCGTGGCGGCGGCCGCGAGCTGGCCGCTGCGCGCCCGCACGAAGAACCCCGCGCCCCGGCGCGACTGCACCAGGCCGCGCGCCACCAGCCGGTCGTAGGCCTCCACCACCGTGAAGCGGCTCACGTTGGCCTGCTCGGCCATGCGCCGGATCGAGGGCAGGCGCGTGCCGGGCCGCAGGCCCTGCTCGTCGATGCGGCGCGCCAGGTCGTCGGCCAGTTGCACGACCAGGGTCTGGTCTGCCTCGCGCACGGGCTGCCAGGGCTGGGGAGAAAGCGAATCGGAGGTCTGCAGCATGGGAACGCACTGTATTGGTGGATTGACCGGGCCAGTCTTCAAATTGAACTGCCCAAGTGTATCGGTACTGTACTGCCAACTGTGCGTAGAGTGACAGGCAGATCCGCGACTGGCAAGTGCCGGTCTCCACTTTGGTGTTCCATGCGCTCCGCCCCCTATCCGTCCCCCGCTCTCTCCCCCTCGTCGACCCTGGTCGAAGGCTATGCCTACGGCCTGCTCGGCGTGCTGGTGTTTTCGCTGACCCTGCCCATGACCCGGGTGGCGATCGCCGAACTGACACCCCTGCTCGTCGGCCTGGGACGGGCGCTGGTCGCCGCCGTGCCCGCCGCGCTGCTGCTCCTGGCGACGCGCAGCCGCCGCCCGGCCGGCCGCGAATGGAGCGGCGTGATCCTGGCCGCGGCCGGCATCGTGATCGGCTGGCCGCTGGCGTCCACGCTCGCGATGTCCAGCGTGTCCTCGTCGCACGGCGCGGTGTTCAACGGCCTGCTGCCGCTGTCGACGGCGGCATTCGCGGCGTGGCGCACGGGCGAGCGGCCCTCGCCGGCATTCTGGCTCTGGGCCCTGCTGGGCGCGGTGCTGGTGATGGGTTACGCGCTGCGCCAGGGGCACGGCGCGCTGCAGCTGGGCGACCTGTGGCTGCTGGTGGCCGTCGCGCTGGGCGGGCTGGGCTACGCCGAGGGCGCGCGCGCCTCGCGCACGCTGGGCGGCTGGCGCACGATCTGCTGGGCGCTGGTGGTGAGCGTGCCCATCATCGCGGGCCCGGTGCTGTGGCTGGCCGCCAGCGCCCCCACCCCCTCGGCCAAGGCGGTGGGCGCCTTCGCCTATTTGGCCTTCGGCTCGATGTTCCTGGGCTTCTTCGCCTGGTATCGCGGCCTCGCGGCGGGCGGCATCGCGCGCGTGGGCCAGGTGCAGCTGTTGCAGCCCTTCCTCACGGTGCTGGCCGCCGCCCTGCTGTTCGACGAGGCGGTCGAACCCATGACCTTCGTGTTCGCCATCGCCGTGATCGCGGTGATCGCGGGCGGCCGCCGCGCCCTGGTTGCCACGCGCTGAGGACCCCGCCATGTTCGATTCGATCCCGATGCTTTCCCTGCCCCTGCTCGGTCCGCTCGCGGCCTTCGCGCTGGTGGCCTCGATCACCCCCGGCCCCAACAACGTCATGCTGGCGTCGTCGGGCCTGACCTTCGGCTTTCGCCGCAGCATTCCGCACATGCTGGGCGTGTCGATCGGCTTCGTGCTGCTCATGGTGCTGACCGGCCTGGGCCTGGGCGCGCTGTTCACCCACGCGCCCTGGCTCTACACGGTGCTCAAGTATGGCGGCGCGCTCTATCTGCTCTACCTGGCCTGCAAGATCGCGCGGTCGGGCCCGATGCAGGACGGCGCACAGCGCGGCAAGCCCTTCACCTTCACGCAGGCCGCGCTGTTCCAATGGATCAACCCTAAGGCCTGGGTGATGGCGATCGGCGTGATCGCGACCTACACGCCGCAGCAAGGTTTCTTCGCCAACCTGATGGTGGCGGCCGTGGTGTGCGGCATCGTCAATCTGCCGAGCATCGGCATCTGGGTGGTGTTCGGCGTGGCGCTGCGGCGCCTGCTGCACCGCCCTGGCGCGGTCAGGCTGTTCAACTGGACCATGGCGCTCCTGCTGGTGGCCTCGCTGTATCCGGTGGCGCTCGAGCTGATGGCGTCCTGACGATCCGGCCCCGAATCCTTCGCCGCGCGCTGCGGGAACCCGGGCGCTCGGAACCGGTCTGAGGCTGCATGGCTATCCTCAACCGTACCTCGCGCCGCATCGCCGGCGCCGGCCTGCTGATCGCCGCGGGGTTCGTCGGCTGCTCCGAGCTCGACGCCTGGCAGCGTCAGGCCATTTTTTCGCCCGAACACGACCAGCAACGCTGGTGGCGCGAGCCGCCCACCGGCACGGAGGTGTTCGACCTGCCGGTGGCCGATGGCGAAGCGATCCGCGCCTGGTACTGGCAGAGCCCGCTGCCGGACGCGCCCACGGTGCTGTATCTGCACGGCGCGCGCTGGAACCTGAACGGCAGCGCCTTCCGCATGGAAGGCTGGACCCGCATGGGCTACTCGGTGCTGGCGATCGATTACCGCGGCTTCGGCGAATCCTCGCCGCGGCTGCCCTCCGAAGAGTCGGCCTTTCACGACGCCGCCACGGCGCTGCGCGAATTGGCGCGGCGCCAGCCCAATGCATCGCGCCGCTTCGTCTACGGCCACAGCCTGGGCGGCGCCATCGCGATCGACCTGGCGCATCGGCCGGACCTGCCCGATTTCGCCGGCCTGATCGTGGAATCGAGCTTCACCAGCGTGGCGGCCATGATGGCCACGATGAAATACGGCGGCCTGCCGGGCGCCTCGCTGCTGATCACCCAGCCGTTCGACTCGGTCGCCAAGCTGGCGACGCTGAACAAGCCCCTGCTGCTGGTGCACGGCACGGCCGACCGGGTGGTGCCGCACACCATGAGCGACGAGCTCTACGCCGCGGCGGTGAAGGTGGATCCCGGGCTGCGCCGGCTGGTGAAGATCGACGGCGCCTCGCACTCCGGCGCGGTCAGGAGCGGGATGGCCTACGAAAAGGCGGTGCGCGAGTTCGTCGACGACGCGGGCCGGGCCTGGAAGGCGCCCACGCTCAATGCGGCGCTGCCCGACTGAACCGGCTCAGGCGCGCTGCAGGGCCGGCGCGCGGCCCCACCAGCGCGCGCAGGCGGTCGTAGGCGAGGTTGTAGAAGAAGGCGTAGGGCAGGTAGAACATCAGAAAGCCCAGGTCGAGCATGAACGCCGCCCACCAGCCGATCGACAGCCACCCCGCGGCCAGCGGGACGACGATCAGCACCAGCCCCACCTCGAAGCCACAGGCGTGAACCACCCGCACCGGCAGCGTGCGCGCCAGGCCGAAACGGCGCTCGACGCGCTCGAAGCCGGCGTTGTAGACCATGTTCCAGAACAGGGCGATCAAGGCGATCACCCCGGTCAGCACGCCCATGTCGAACACCGGCTTGTCCATGGCCCAGGCGGCCACCGGCGCGCTCATCACGATCGCGATCACCTCGAAGAAAAAGGCGTGCAGAAAGCGCTCGGTGAGCGTCTTGCGGGGCGGCGTGGCGGGAGGGACGGCGGCGGTATCCGGGGGGTGAATCATGAACGGCTGACGAGATGCCGGAGTCTTCCGGCGGGTGCGACGGCGTCAAAGTTAACCGATTCCGCCGTGTCGCGCAGGGCGCCCAGCTGCGACAGGCGCCGCACGGCCAGGCCGTTGGCCCCCATCCAGCCGCTCAGCTCGGTGTTGCGCAGCACCTCGAACTCGGCGGCGCGCTGCCGCGCATGCGCCATCGGATCGCGGCCGGGCAAGGCCGGGTGGCACATCAGCAGGTCGCCGTCGGCCGCGTTGAACAGCCAGCAATGCAGCCGATCCGCGTAGGCGCGCGCGCCGCCCTCCAGGCCGTACACGCCGAGCAGACGGCGATTGGTGCGCCAGCCCTCGGTCTGCGCGGCGGCGCGCAGCGCGCGCGACCCCAGCAGGCCGATGAAGCGCGCTTTGGCCGCATCGGCCAGCGGCACGCCCGCGAGCAGGCCCGGCGCGGTATTGCGCAGCCACGGCCGATACAGGCCGTAGCGCTGGCGCAACTGGCGCAGCAGCGGCTGCAGCACGCCGGGAAACTGATGCACGTGCTGGTGGCCATCGACGTAGTCGGGCGCGCGGCCCATGTGCGCCTCGAAGGCATCGAGCTGGCGCGCGATCTGCCCTTCGACCCAGCCGGGCTCGAGCTGGCCGCGCCAGGCCCGCACCAGCAACGTGTGCAACGCCGGCATCTCGCCGTCGGCCGCGCACAGCGATTCGGTGAGGTTCAGGTGCAGGCCGATGTCGACGTCGCGACGCTGCAGTTCGGCCGCATGAGCGGCGAACGCGGGCCCGGTGGCGAGGCAGCTCACCGCGCTCATGCGGCCGAGGTCGACCAGCTGCAGCATGGCACCATCGACGGCATGATTCATGCCAAAATCGTCGCCGCACACGGCGATCCGCCGTCCGAAGAAGTCTGTTTCCTGAGTGTCCATCACATCACCATGCGTGTCTTGCTGCGCCAGCTCGGTTGGTTCGTTTTCGTGGGCTGCGCCGCCGCCGCCACGCACTGGCTGGTGGCCGTCGGCTGCGTCGAGGCGCTCGGCGCCGCCCCGCTCCTGGCAAACCTCGCGGGGTGGCTGATTGCCTTCGTGGTGTCGTTCACGGGCCATTACCGTCTCACCTTCCGCCACCTGAGCCGCAACTGGACCTTAGCAGCGCGTCGTTTCTTTCTGGTTTCAGCCGCGGGATTCGTCGTGAACGAGGCCGCGTATGCCTGGCTGCTGCACGCGACCGACCTGCCCTACGATCTGCTGCTGGCCCTCATCCTCATTGCGCTGGCGTGCCTGACGTTCCTGGCGAGCCGGCTGTGGGCCTTTGCCCACACAGCTGCGCGCTGAACGCCGAGCCCGCCTCCACGCGCCAGACGCGGCGCCGATCCTGCACCAGCGTGGGCGCCAGCCCGCGCAACACGGCATAGGCGCCCTGGTCGCTGTCACGTCCCCATATCCAATACACCTGGCCGGCGGGCGCGGCGCACAGCGTCTGCGTGAAGGCGTCCGCGCCCAGCAGCACGCGGGCGCCCACCTGCGGCTCGAACTGCGCGGCGTCGTAGAGCTCCTTGCGCCAGTTGTCACGCGTGGGAATCTCGGGGTTGGCCCAGTCGTCGATCACCCGCACCGGCTCGCGCGAGGCCGTGTAGAAGCCCAGGTCGAACGGGAAGCTGTGCAGCGCCACCTGCAGATCCTGCGGGCCCGCCGCGCTGCGCACCTGCGCGCCCAGCCGGGCGGCGCTGTCGCGCGGGTTCATTGCGGCCACGCCCACCGCGACGACGCAGATGCCGGCGGCCGCGAGCAGCGACACCTGGAACAGCCGGGCGACGCGGGCGTCGGCGCGCGCCGCATGCGCGGCGGTGATGACGTCCGCCATCAACAGCGCCAGCGGCGCCAGCGCGGGCAGCACATATCCGATCAGCTTGGACTGCGGCAGCGAGAAGAAACCGATCACGACCGCCAGCCAGACCAGGTACAGCACGCGCACCCCGCCCGGGCCCGATTCGCGCCAGAAGCTGCGGCGCAGCGCGCCGCCGGCCCAGAGCGACCAGGGCAGCGCCAGCCCGGCCACCACCGGCAGGTAGAACCAGAACGGCTGGCTGTTGTTGAAGCCGCTCGCGGCGAAGCGCTCGAAGTGCTGGTAGACGAAGAAGTAGTGGAAGAAGCCCGGATAGCGCAGCTGCATCAGCACGAACCACGGCAATGCGATCGCGAGGAACACCACGATGGCCGGCCACCAGAGCAGCGCGCGCAGGCCGCGCCCGTCGCGGCGCAGGACCAGCCACAGGGCCAGGATCGCGCCGGGCAGCACGATGCCGATCAGCCCCTTCGCCAGCACGGCCAGCGCGGCCAGCGCCGCGGTGGCCAGCGCCATGCCCCGGGCGGGCTCGCCGCGCGCCGCCCGCAGGACGACGGTGGCGCCGGCCAGCACGGTGAGGCCGATCAGGCTCGCCACCAGCATGTCGAGATTGGCGAACTGCGCGCCACCGTAGAAGAGCGGCAGGGTGACCAGCACGGTGACGGCGAGCGCGGCCTGCTGCTCGCCGCGTTGCGCCCGCACGAAGGCGTAGACACCGGCCACGAGCGCCCAGGCGGCCAGCAGCGAGGGCAGGCGCGCGGCCCATGCGTGCAGGCCGAACAACGCCAGGCTGCCCTGCGTGAGCCAGTAGAACAGCGGCGGCTTGTGGAAATACGGCATGCCGTCGATGCGCGGCACCAGCCAGGAATGGCTGCGCAGCATCTCCCACGCCACGCCCACGTAGCGGCCTTCATCGGGCAGCGTCAGCACGCGCGCCCAGGAAAGGCAGACCAGCCAGAGCAAGGCCAGCCCCAGCACCCAGACGCCGGACCAGGCGCGGAACGCGTCGCGCGTCCCGCCCGTCAGCGAGGTCATCATCGTGCGGACGCCCGGCTGGCGCGCTTGGCGCGGCCGCGGCGCTGCCGCGTCAGGTAGAGCGGACGGCCCTTCACCTCATCGAAGATGCGCGCCACGTATTCACCCACCACGCCGAGCGACACGAGGTTCACGCCGGCGAAGAAGAACAGCGCGGTGACGATGGTGGTCCAGCCGGAGACCGGATTGCCGCTGTGCAGATAATCCAGCACCAGCCACAACGCGTAGCCCAGGGCGAAGACGGCGAACAGCACGCCGACCAGGCTGACCGCACGCAGCGGCCAGGTGGTGAACGCGGTGAGGCCGTCGAGCGCCAGGCGGACCAGGCGCCAGGGCCGATAGTGGGTGCGGCCGTGCATGCGCGTGGCGGGCGTGTAGGGCAAGGGCTCGGCCCGGAAGCCGACCCAGGCGTACAGGCCCTTCATGAAGCGCGTGCGCTCCGGCAGCGCGACCAGGGCCTCGACCACGCGCCGGTCCATCAGGCGGAAGTCGCCCGCGCCGGCGGGTACCTCGGGCCGGCCCGCGCCGGTCATGAGGCGGTAGAACAGTCGGGTGCCGGCGCGCTTGAACCAGGTCTCGTCGGCGCGGTCGGCGCGCACGGCATAGACCATGTCGGCGCCCGCGCGCCAGCGGCGCACCATCTCGTCGATCAGCGCGGGCGGATGCTGCATGTCGGCATCGAGGCAGATCACGGCGTCGCCATCCGCGGCCTCGAGGCCGGCGCTCAGCGCCGCCTCCTTGCCGAAGTTGCGCGACAGCTGCACGTAGCGGTAGCCGTCGAGCAGCGACCACTCCTGCATGAGCGCGGGCGTGGCGTCGGTGCTGCCGTCGTCGACCACGATGACCTCCCACTCGCGGCACAGGCCATCGAGGCGGGCCCGCAGCGCGGGCAGCAGCTCGCGCAGATTGTCGGCCTCGTTGAGGCAGGGCACGATCACGCTCAGCCGGGCGGCGAGCCGCGGGTCGGCCGGACGCGGCAGGCCGACGGCGGCGGCGCGGGACGGCAGGGCGAGGGAAACGGGGGTGTCGGCGCGGGTGTCGGTCTTCATGACGGGCACGATCAGGATTGAACTGGAACGCAGTATGAAAGTGCCCGCGTTGAATTTTCATCAAACCCGCGTTGGCTCGCGAAAATAGGATTGGCCTGCTCTCAAATCCTGACAGCCAGCTAAACTGGCGCCCGATTCAGGAGACGTTTTCATGCCAGTGCCCTATCGCATCCGCCCCATGCTGGCCGCCGACGTCGCGGCGGTCGTGCGGATCCAGGCGCAGGTCTATCCCGCCGACCTGCTCGAGGCGGCGGCCTTCTTCGCCAACCGCCAGATGCTCGCGCCGCACACCTGCCGCGTCGCGGAGCACGAGGGTGCGCTGTTCGGCTATCTGATCGCCTACCCCTGGGATGCCGGCCTGCCGGCCGCGCTCGACCAGCCGCTCGCCGCCCTGCCCGCGCCGGCCTCGACCTGGTTCGTGCACGACTGCGCGGTGGCGCCGTCGGCGCAGGGGCTGGGGGTGGCGGCCGCGCTGCTCGAGGACAGCGCACGCAGCGCGCGCGAGCTCGGCCTGGCGCGCGCGGCGCTGGTGTCGCTGGCATCCGCGGTGGGCTATTGGGAGCGGCGGGGCTACCGGCGCGAGCCGGATTCCGCGGCGCTGCGCGCGAAACTGGCGCAATACGGCGCCGGCGCGGTGTACATGGCGCGCGACCTGCCCTGACCCGGCGGCCGGACTTGGCGGTTGCGGCCGCAATCGTTGCGCCCGCAACATACCGACCGGGAGGTCAGTAGAACGAGCTGAAGGTGATGTAGGCCTTGTAGACGATCGTGGCGATGGCCACGATCAGGCCGATGCCCATCAGGAGCAGGCCGAGGTTGCGGTCGCGCAGGCCGAAGCCTGCCAGCATCAATGCGACCGCGACGCTGACGATGATCAGCATGGTGTTGGTGTTCGGATGCATCTCGTTATTCTCCTGGTCGATCCGGCACCGCCCCGTCCCGTGCCGGGTCGGGCGCCGTGTTGGCGGCGCTGGCCGGCCAGCCGCCTCCCAACGACTGGAACAACCGCACCGTGGCATTGGCCTGCGCCATGCGCACCTGCGCCAATTCATCCTCGCGCCGCAGCGCATCGAGTTGCGCGTCGAGCACGTCCTGCAGGGTCTGCCTGCCAGCATCATATAGCCGGCCGGCCTGGCGCGCATTGTCGGCGGCCGACTCGCTGGCGGTGACGAGCAGGCGCTCGCGCTCGTCGAGCCCGCGCCGCATGCCGTAGGCGTTGTCGACGTCTTCGAGCGCATCGAGGATGCTGCGATCGTAGCTCGCCAGCGCCTCGCGCAGACGCGCGTCGGAGGCCGCGATGTTGGACTTGATGCGGCCGGCCGTGAAGATCGGCAGGGTCACGCCCGCGCCGAGCAGCCCGGCCGTGCCCTGCAGCGCGCCGAGAGTGCTGAAGTCGACGCGGCCGTCCTGCAGCATGAAGTTGAGGAAGAAGCGCGGCAGCAGATCGGCCTTGGCGCTGCCCAGCCGCGCGGCGTACGAATTCACCATGTCGGCGCGGCCCCGCACGTCGGGCCTGCGCGCCAGCACGTCGGAGGGCAGCATGCCGGCCGGCGGCGCGGGCGTGGCCGCGGAGGCCGGCACGGCGGGCAGGTAGGCGAGCGACTGCGGCGTGCGGCCGGTGAGCACCGCGATGCGCCGCACCCGGATGTCGTACTCGCTCGTCAGCAGCGGCCGCTGCGCCTTGATCGCATCGGCCTGCGCGGTGGCGCGGCCGACCTCGTAGCGCGTCGCCTGTCCCGCGTCGTAGCGGCCCAGCGCGTAGCGGCGCAGCCTCTCGGTGGCCGCGATGCTGCGGTCGAGCACCTTGAGCCGCTGCGCGATGCCGCGCGCCTCGTGGTAGTTGCGCGCGATGTCGCCCGCCACGGTCAGGCGCGCACCATACAGCGCCTCCTGGCGCGCCTGCGCGGCCGACGCCGCGGCCGCCGAATCGCTGCGGCGGCCGCCGAACACGTCGACCTCCCAGCTCGCGGTGAAGCCGCCGAGGTAGCTGGTGATCATGGTCGTATCTTCCGGCAGGCCGGCGGGCTTGCGGATCTCCATCTTGCCGCGCTGGGCCATGCCGCTGGCGCCGATCTGCGGATAGAGCGCCGAATCGACCACGCCGGCCATGCCGCGCGCCTCTTCCAGCCGCGCCTGGGCAATGCGGATGTCGCTGTTCTCGGCCAGGCCCTGTTCGATGAGTTCGGTCAGTACCGGATCGTTCCAGCCCAGCCACCACTGATCGAGTGCGGCCGCATCGATCGGCGCGCCGTCCGGCACCTGGTCGAAGCGCGCGGGCGCCTTGCGCGCCTCCGGCACGTCCACGTCCACGGTCGAGCATGCGGACAGCGCCAGCACCAGCGCGAGCGGCACGGGACGCAGCCGCCAGCGGGCGGCGCGTGCGAGGAGTAGCGACAGTACGGTCATCGGGTTCAACCTTGACGGGCCAGCATGGAACGAAAGCGTCCCAGCGCCAGCGCAAGAAACAGGGCGCCGCACACGCCGATGGCGGCGAACTGCGGCCAGACCACATCGAAGCCCGCGCCGCGGTACAGGATGGCCTGAGCCAGCTGCACGAACTGCGTGGTGGGCAGGATGGGAACGATGCGCTGCATCAGCGCGGGCATGCTCTCGACGGGCGTGGCCGCGCCGGAGAGCAGATAGGCCACGACGTACACCGGCACGGCGAGCAGGCCGAACTGCGGCATGGTGGGCGCCATGGTCGCCAGCAGCATGCCCAGCGCGGTGACGGCGAACAGGTAGAGCGCCAGCCCCGCCATGAACAGCAGCTGCGAGCCGGCGAGCGGAATGTCGAGGCCGTGATGCACCACCAGCCGCAGCGACAGCATGCCGGCCAGCAGGATGACGGCGCCGTTGGCCAGGACCTTGGCCATCGCGATCTCGCTGGCGCGCACCGGCATCACCAGCAGGTGTTCGATGGTGCCGTGCTCGCGTTCGCGGATCACCGCGGCGCCCACCAGGATGATGGCCAGCACGGTGACGTTGGTCACGATCTGCATCACCGAGGTGAACCAGGCCGACTGGCCGTTCGGGTTGAACAGCGTGCGCGTGACCGGCACCACCGGCAGCCGCGACTCGATGCCGCGCACCTTCAGGAAATCCAGGATCTCGCGCGCGAAGATCTCGTCGAGATAGGCCGCGCCCAGCCCGGCCTGCGTCATGGCGGTGGCATCGATCAGCAGCTGCACGGTGGGGCCGCGCGCGGCCAGCACGTCGCGCTCGAAATTGGGCGGGAACTCGATCACGAAGATGTAGCGGCCGCTCTCGAGCCCGGGGTCGACCTGGTTGCGGCGGATGTCGACCGGCGTCTTGAAGTACGGCGGCTGGATCGCGTCGCGCAGCCGCAGCGTGAGCTCCGAGCGGTCGGCGTCGACGATGGCCACGGTGGCGTTCGAGACTTCGGCCTTCACGCCCTCGGCCACCGAATAGATCGCGGCCGAGAAGGCATAGGCGATCAGGAGCAGCAGCGTCACGTCGCGCCCGAGCGAGTAGAACTCCTTGCCGCAGAGCCGGATCACGTTGCGCAGCCATTGCACCATCTCAGGCCTCCTGCTTGCGCAAAAGCAGGCGCGCCATGCCGAGATACACCAGCGCGAAGCCGGTGAGCGCCAGGTACATCGTGCCGAAGCTGCGCCAGTCCAGGCTCTTGGTGAAGCCGCCCAGGCTGATCGACTGGAACCACGACGACGGAAAGCCCACGCCGACCCAGTAGCTGCTGCCGGTGAGCGTGGACACCGGATACAGCAGGCCGGAGAAGTTGACCGACGGGATCAGGCAGAGGATGGCGGTGCCGAAGATCGCGGCCACCTGCGAGCGCACCAGCGTCGACATGAACAGGCCGAGCGCGGTGGCGGCCAGCACGAACAGCAGCGCGCCCAGGCTCAGGCTCAGGAACGAGCCGCGCAGCGGCACGCCGAGCAGCACGATGCTGAGGAACACCAGCGACAGATAGCTCAGCATGGCCAGCACCACATAGGGCAGCTGCTTGCCGAGCAGGTACTGGCCCACGCTGGCCGGCGAGGCGTAGAGATTGGTGATCGAGCCCATCTCCTTCTCGCGCACCACGCCGAGCGCGGTCAGCATGGTGGGGATCAGGATCATCGCCAGCATCAGCATGCCCGGCGTGATGGCGTAGATGCTGCGGAACTCCTGGTTGAAGGTGAAGCGCGAGGCCACGTCGGCCGGCATGACGACGTTGCCGGTGACGCGCGGATCGTCGGCGGCGCGCGCGCGGGCGTATTCGAGCATGATGCCGGTGACGTAGCCGCGGATGTTCTCGGCCGTGAACGGCGACGCGCCGTCGATGTAGAAGCCCACCTCGGGCTGGCGCCCGGCCAGCAGGTCGCGGCCGTAGCCGGGCGGCACGTCGATCACCAGCTTGGCCTCGGCCGAGCGCAGCCGCCGCTCGAGCTCGGCCGTGCTGTAGAGCGGCGCCTGCTCGTTGAAGTAGCGCGAACCCGAGAAATGCTCCAGCAGCTGGCGGCTCTCGCGTGTCTGGTCGCGGTCCAACGCGGCGTAGCGGATGTTCTCCACGTCGAACGACACGCTCCAGGCGGCGATGCACAGCAGCACCACCGGGCCGAACAGGGCGAAGGCGAGCCGCATGCGATCGCGCTGCAGCTCGATCGCCTCGCGCAGCGCGAAGGCCCAGGTGCGGCGCAGCCAGCCGCGCAGCCCGCCCGCCGCGCCGGCGGGCGCGGGCGCCTCGGCCAGCGCGCCGGCCGCCTGCGGCGTGGCGGTGTTGGTCTTCTGCTCGGGGTCTTCCTGCTCGAGATAGGTGACGAAGGCCTCCTCCAGCGTGGGCGCATGCTGGCGCTCGCGCAGCTCCTCGGGCGTGCCCACGGCCAGCACGCGGCCGCGATGCATGAAGGAGATGCGGTCGCAGCGCTGCGCCTCGTTCATGAAGTGGGTGGACACGAAGATCGTGACGCGCGACTCGCGCGACAGGCGGATCAGATGACGCCAGAACATGTCGCGCGCGGCGGGGTCGACGCCGGAGGTGGGCTCGTCGAGGATCAGGACCTCGGGGCCGTGCAGGCAGGCCGCGGCCAGCTGCAGGCGCTGGCGCATGCCGAGCGAGAGGCTGGCGGGCCGGGTGTCGGCCACCTCGGCGAGCTCGAACCGCGTCAGGGCATCGCTCACCGCCTCGCGCGCGCGCCGGCCCTCCATGCGGTAGAGCCGCGCATGCAGGTCGAGGTTCCTGCGCACCGTGAGCTCTTCGTAGAGCGAGAACGACTGCGACATGTAGCCGACCCGCATGCGGGTCGCCACGTCGCTCGCATCGATGGGATGCCCCAGCAGCTCGGCGGTGCCGGACGAGGCGTCGAGCAGGCCGGTGAGCATCTTCATGGTGGTGGTCTTGCCGCAGCCGTTCGAGCCGAGAAAGCCGAAGATCTCGCCGCGCTCGATGCGGAAGTTCACCTTGTCCACGGCAACGAAGTCGCCGAAGCGGCGCGTCAGGTCGTGCGCCTCGATGGCGGGCGGCCCGTCGGCGGGCGGACGCGGCGGGATCACGAGCTCGCCGCCCTCGCCGCGGCGATTGGCCGGCAGCAGGTCGATGTAGGCCTGCTCCAGGGTGGCCGTGCCGGCGCGCTGCATGACGGCCGCGGTGGCATCGCTCACCAGCAGCCGGCCGGCGTCCAGCGCGACCAGATGATCGAAGCGCTGCGCCTCCTCCATGTAGGCGGTGGCGACCACCACGGTCATCCCCGGCATCTCCGCGCGCAGCGCGTCCACCAATGCCCAGAACTGGCGCCGCGACAGCGGATCCACGCCGGTGGTGGGCTCGTCGAGCACCAGCAGCTCCGGGTTGTGCACCAGCGCGCAGCACAGGCTGAGCTTCTGCTTCATGCCGCCGGACAGCTTGCCGGCCGGGCGGTCCGTGAACGGCGCCAGCCCGGTCGCGCGGAACAGCCGCTCGATGCGCGCGCGGCGCTGCGCCTGCGACAGGCCGTAGAGGCGCGCGAAGAAATCGACGTTTTCCTGCACCGACAGCGTGGGATAGAGGTTGCGGCCCAGGCCCTGCGGCATGAAGGCCAGCCGCGCGGCCAGGTCGTTGCGAAAGCGGCGGTCGCCGACGTCGCCGCCCAGCACCTGCACCGTGCCGGTCTGCAGGCGCTTGACGCCCGCGATGAGCGACAGCAGCGTGGACTTGCCCACGCCGTCGGGTCCGATCAGGCCGATGCTGCGGCCGGCCGGCAGGCGCAACGAGACGTCGTCGAGCGCCACGGTCTTGCCGTAGCGGTGCGATACGCCCTCGATGACGACGGCGGCCGTGGCCTCGGCGCCCATCCCTTACTCCTGCGGCAGGCGCGGTTCGAGCCGCGCCGGCCAGGCGGCGTCGGGATCCGATCTGACGTAGCCGTTGCCGGTCATGCCGGCCTTGAGCAGCGCGGCGTGCTTGCGCGCAACCTCTTCGGGGATCTGCAGCTTGACGCGGAACATGAGCTTGTCACGTTCGCTGCGGGTCTCGACGTATTTGGGCGTGAACTGCGCCTCGGAGGCCACGAAGGTGACCTTGGCGGGAAACACCACGTCGTTGAGCCCGTCCATCACGATGCGGCCCTCCTGGCCCAAGCGCAGCGCGCCGGCCACGCGCGAGGGCAGGAACAGCGTCATGTACACGTCGGCGGTGTTGAGCAGCGTGACGACGCGTCCGCCCGCGGGCAGGACCGCGCCGGGCTCGACGATGCGGTACTCGATGCGGCCCGCGACGGGCGCGCGCAGCGTCATGTCGTCGAGCACCGACTCGACCCGTGCGATCTGCGCCTGCGCTTCCGCCTGGGCGGCGCGGGCCTCGCCCGCGGCGGCGCCCGCCGCGCTCACGCCCGCGCTCTCGCCCTCGGCCTGCAGGCGCCGGCGCGACAGCTCGACCGGCGAGACCAGATCGTCGCCCCGCAGGCCCTGGGTGTGCTTGAGTTCGATCTGCGCGAGACGCTCGCGCGCGGTGCGCGCCTCGGTCTCGGCCTGGGCCCGGGCCACGGCGGCCTCGGCGCGCGCACGCGCCGCCTGCGCGGCCGCGAGCTGGGTGCGCACCTCGGCGCTGTCCATGCGGCCGATCTCGGCGCCGGCAGCGACCTGGTCGCCCTCGCGCACGCCCAGCGCCTCGAGCCGGCCGGCATATTTTGTTGCGATATCGATGCGGCTGGCCTCGAGCCTGCCGTTGGCGCCTTCGATATAGGCGGGCAGGTCGCTGGCGTTGCGCTGATTCGCCCACGACGCAAGCGCCGCGGCAGCCGCCACCAGAACCACCACGAGGGCCCCTCCCCAAACCAGCGACTTCTTCATTCGATCTCCACGATCGAAAGCGGGATGGTGATCGCGCCCGTCCGCCTTCTTCGGGCAGCCCGTCGCAGTCCCACTTTCTGGCAAGCGCCGCCCGCGGGCGCAGGAAGCGTCCGACGAGCCGTTATGCAATGCATGTTATCTGCGCGATCCACGCGGGCCGGCCGATGGCCAGCGCGGGAGTTGCGCAGGATCAAGGTCTTGCGGTGCGGCCCGTCACACAGGGATCCGGCGCATGAAGTCCGGGGCATATCGGGGGCCAGAACGACCATACACGAAAAGGCCGCACGCAATCGCTACCGCTTGCGGTCAGGATGTGACGTGTTTTTGCGGAACGGGAACGGCGCTTGCGTGAGGGTCGGGTGGCCCGGGGTGGCGCGCGCGCCCCCGCGGACCTCCGCACCGGTCCGGGGCGGCGCGATGGCGATTCGGGGCCTGGATCCGCGGTGCGCATGGCGCGGCGGCGCAGGCAGACGGCGTGGCGAGCTTGTGTTTGGTAACGCCTGGGCGCATGCCGCAAGGCGCATGACGGCGCTTTGCGAAGCGGCAAGGAAAAGGCACGGCACCGGATCGTTGCGGCCGCGACGGTTGCGCGCGCGACCATTCCTGCCGCCGCCGCGAGCCGATGGCGCGGCGCCCGGCCCGACCGATCGGCAGCCGGAAAACAAAAAGCCCCAGGGGTGACCTGGGGCTTTTTGCAGAGGGCGCCTTACCGGGAACGCGCCATCCTGAATCTGGTGGGTGGTACAAGTTTCGAACTTGTGACCCCTGCCGTGTGAAGGCAGTGCTCTACCACTGAGCTAACCACCCGGTAAAGAAGCAAGACTATAGCACAGATTTTTTGAGGTGTGCAAGCGGGCGGCAAAAAAATCACCCGGTCTTCCGGAGCTCAGGCCGCCTGGGCGCCCTCGACGGGCGCCGCCTCGGGCTGCGGATCGTAGTTGCGCCAGTTGCAGGCGCCGCCCACGGATTTGTCGAGCGCGGCGACATAGGCCTGGTGCTCCACCAGCTCTTCGGCGGTGGCCACGATGATCGGCAGCCCGGAGGCGTCGAAGCGGCCCAGCGCCTGCCCGGCCGACAGGCCGCCCGCGTCTTCCTCGACGTCGATGAGGAGCGCGTCCTGGCCGCGCGTCATCGCCAGCCAGACCTCGCCCAGCAGTTGGGAGTCGAGCAAGGCGCCGTGCAGCGTCCGGTGGGCGTTCGAGATGCCGAAGCGGTCGCACAGCGCGTCGAGGGAGTTGCGCTTGCCCGGGAACAGCGTGCGGGCGTGCATCAGCGAATCGGTGATGGTGGCGCAGTACGACGCGATGGGGCCCTTGCCCACGCGCTCGAGCTCGGCGTTGAAGAACTTCACGTCGAACGCGGCGTTGTGCGCGATCAGCTCGGCGCCCTCGATGAAGGCGAGGAACTGGTCGGCCACCTCGGCGAAGCGCGGCTTGTCCGACAGGAACTCGGTGGTCAGGCCGTGCACGGCCAGCGCCTCGGGATCGCTGTCGCGATCGGGGTTCAGGTAGATGTGCAGCGTGTTGCCGGTCGTCATGCGGTTGACGATCTCGACGCAGCCGATCTCTACGATGCGATGACCCTGGTTGGGGTCGAGGCCGGTGGTTTCGGTGTCAAAAATGATCTGGCGCATGGCGGGTGGATAACCTGGGTAAAAAAGTGGGCGCCGCCGGGGCGGCGCGCGGCTCAGTCGTTGCCGTGCACGGGCTTGGCCGGCTCGGCGGCACCGGGGCCGGACGCCGGGGCGCCCTGCCGGTGCGGCGAGCGGGTGGCGATCAGCGTGTAGGCGACCGGCACCACGAACAAAGTCAGTAGTGTACCCAGGCTCAGGCCGCCCACCAGGACCCAGCCGATCTGCTGGCGCGACTCCGCCCCCGCGCCGGAGGCGAGCGCCAGCGGCACGGTGCCCAGCACCATGGCCCCCGTCGTCATCAGGATCGGACGCAGCCGCAGCACGCTGGCCTCGGTCACGGCCTCGACGATGCCCATGCCCTGCTCGCGCAGCTGGTTGGCGAACTCGACGATCAGGATGCCGTGCTTGGTGATGAGGCCGACCAGCGTGATCAGGCCGATCTGGCTGTAGATCGACAGCGTGCCGCCGGTCGCCCACAGCGCCAGCAGCGCGCCCGTCATGGACAGCGGCACCGACAGCATGATGATGAACGGGTTGCGCCAGCTTTCGAACTGCGCGGCCAGCACCAGATAGATGAAGGCCAGCGCCATGGCGAACACCAGGTAGATGCTGCCCGACGAATCGCGGAACTCGCGCGACTGGCCGTCGAGATCGGTCACGATGGTGTGCGGCAGCACCTGGCGCGCCACCTCGTGCATGTGGTCCAGCACCTCTCCCAGCGCGTAGCCCGGCGCCACCGCCGCGTCCACCTTGACCGCGCGCAGGCGGTTGAAGTGGTTGAGCGACTGCGGCGACACGCTTTCCTTGACCTGCAGCAGGTTGTCGAGCTGCACCATGCTGCCGTCGCGGGCGCGCACGTAGATGCCGGAGATGTCGGTGGGCGTGGCGCGATCGCGCGGCATCACCTGCACGATCACGTCGTATTGCTCGCCCTCGTCCTTGTAGCGCGTGACCTGGCGCCCGCCCAGCATGGATTCGAGGGTGCGGCCGACCACGTCGACGTTGGCGCCCACGTCGGCCATCTTGTCGCGATCGACCTGGATGCGCAGCTCGGGCGTGTTCAGGCGCAGGTCGGTGTCGACGTTCTGCAGCCCCGGATAGTTGCGCAGCGCATCGGTGAAGGTGGTGACCAGCTTGGCCAGCTCGGGATACGAGGCCTGGCTCATGATGATGAACTCGACCGGCTTGGAGCGCGCCGACTGGCCCAGCGAGGGCGGGTTGGTGGGGAAGGCGCGCACGCCGGGCAGCGAATTGAACTTGGGCTGCAGCTCGCGCGCGATGTCCTGCTGCTTGCGGCTGCGCTCCTCCCAGGGCTTGAGCCGCAGGATCGCCGTGCCGTCGGTCACGGTGGGAAAGCCGACCGTGGTCTGGCGCGCCATCGCTTCCGGCACGTCGGCATAGAAGCCTTCGATGCCGAGCATGCTGTCGAGCGTGTAGTTGAGCGTGGCGCCCTCCGGCGCGCTGACGATGCCGAAGATCACGCCGCGGTCTTCGATCGGCGCGAGTTCGCTCTTGACCACCTTGAACAGCACGCCGCTCGCGCCGGCCACCGCCAGGCCGATCACGATCACCACCACGCGGTGCCGCAGCGCGGCGCCCAGGCTGCGGCGATAGGCGCGGCCCATGCCTTCGAGCCAGCCTTCGATCAGGTTGTAGAGCCGGCCGTGGCGGGTCTCGTGCTTGAGCAGCACCGCGCACATCATCGGCGTGAGCGTGAGCGCGACGAAGCCCGACACCAGCACCGCGCCGGCCAGCGCCAGCGCGAACTCGATGAAGAGCCGGCCCGTGCGGCCGGTGGCGAAGGCGAGCGGCGCGTACACGGTGACCAGCGTCATCGTCATGGCGACCACCGCGAAGCCGATCTCGCGCGAGCCCTGGATGGCGGCCTGCATGCGCGGCATGCCGTCCTCGATGTGGCGGAAGATGTTTTCCAGCACCACGATGGCGTCGTCCACCACCAGCCCGATGGCGAGCACCATGGCCAGCAGCGTGAGCGTGTTGATCGAGAAGCCGAACAGGTACATCAGGCCGCACGCCCCGATCAGGGACACCGGGATCGTGACGATGGGGATCAGGCTGGCCCGCACGCTGCGCAGGAAGAAGAAGATCACCAGCACCACCAGCACGATGGCCTCGAGAATGGTGTGGAACACCGAGTCGATCGAGCGCTCGATGAACACCGAGGAGTCGTAGGCGATCGACAGGCGCATGCCGGCCGGCAGGCTCTCGTTCAGGCGCTCGACCTCCACGCGCGCGGCCTCGGACAGCTCGAGCGGATTGGCCGTGGCCTGGCGCGTGATGCCGATGTTGATGGCCGGCTTGCCGTTGAAGCGCGACAGCACGCGATCGCTGGCCGCATCGATCTGGACCGTGGCGAGATCGCGGATCCGCACCGGATAGCCCTTCACGTTGGCCACGATCACGTTTTCGAACTGGCGCGGCGTCTGCAGGTCGGTGGACGAGACCACCGAGAATTCACGCGCGCGCGATTCGATGCGGCCGGCCGGGATCTCGACGTTCTGGCTGCGCAGCGCGGCCTCCACGTCCTGCACCGCCAGGTTGTAGGCGGCGAGCTTGTCGCGGTCCACGTAGATCCGCATCGAGGGCAGGCGCTCGCCGAACACCCGCACCTCGGCCGCGCCGGGCAGCACCGACAGGCGCGTCTTGATGTAGCGGTTGATGTAGTCGGAGGTCTGGATGGCGGAGTAGTTGCCCGACTCCACCGCGATATAGATGATGGGCTGCGAATCCGCCTCGACCTTGCCGATGATCGGCTCGTCGATCTCATCGGGCAGGAAACGGCGCGCGCGCGAGACCTTGTCGCGCACCTCGGCGGCGGCCGCGTCGGGATCGCGCGAGAGGTTGAACTTGATGTTGATGAGGCTGCGCTCGGAGCGGCTGCGCGAGGTCATCACGTCCACGCCCTCGATGCCGGCGAGCTGGTCTTCGAGCGGCTTGGTGACCTGCGACTCGATCACCTCGGGCGAGGCGCCCTTGTAGGTGGTGTCGACCGACACGATGGGCTCGTCGATCTTCGGATACTCGCGCACGCTCAGGCGCGAATAGGAGATCAGCCCGATCAGCACGATGATCAGCGAGAGCACCGACGCGAAGACCGGCCGGCGGATGCAGATTTCGGAGATCACCATGGCCGTCTGCTCAGCTTGCGTCGCTGACGATCGTGACCGGCGCGCCGTCGGTCAGCCGCTGGATGCCGGCCACCACCACGTCGTCGCCCAGCGCCACGCCGGTGAGCAGCTCGGCGCGGCCTTCGCGCCGCTCGCCCACCGTCACCTGGATGCGCTGGGCCCGGCCGTCGCGCACGCGGAAGACATATTGGGTCTGCCCCGAAGGCGCCAGCGCCGCTTCGGGCACCACCAGCGCGCGGTCCTGGGCGAACTGCAGCTGCACCCGCGCGAACATGCCCGGACGCAGCGTGTGATCCGGGTTGGCGACCGTGGCGCGCAGCAGGATGCTGCGGCCGCCCGCGTCCACCAGCGGGCTCACGGCGTAGACCTTGCCGACGCGCTCCTGGCCCGGCAGCGCATCCAGCCGCACGCTCAGCGCCTGGTCCACGCGGACCTTGCTCAGGTACATCTCGGGCACGCGGAAATCGACCTTGAGCGGATCGATGGCCTCGAGCGGCGCGAGATCCTGGCCTTGATTCACGTAGTCGCCCACGGACACGTCGCGCAGGCCCACCATGCCGGCGAACGGCGCGCGTATCGTCATCTTGTCGAGCCGCGCCTGGGCCAGCACGGTGGCGGCCTGCTGCACCTTGAGCGTGCTGGACGCCTCGTCGCGCGCCTGCTGGCTGACGAAACCGCGCCCCTGCAGGTCGACCGAGCGCTTGTACTGGCTCTGCGCCAGCGCCAGGTTGGCGCGCGCCTGTTCCAGCTCGGCGCGCGGGATCGAATCGTCCAGGCGGATCAGCACCTGGCCGGCCTTGACCGCCTGCCCTTCGGTGAAATCGATATGCTGGATGCGGCCCGTCACTTCGGGCCGCAGGATCACGGATTCGTCCGAACGCAGGCTGCCGACGGCGCCGATGCCGCGTGCGAACGGCACCTCTTCGACCTTGGCCACCTGCACCCGGACCGGCGCGACCTTGACCACGGCCGGGGCGGCCGCGGGCGCGGAGGCGGAGGGAGCGGCGGCGGGCCACCAGCGCGGAACGGCCCAACCCAGTGCGGCGCCGGCGGCGACGCCCACGGCCAGCACGGCAAACAAAGCGGCTTTCTTCATGCGCGAACGACGAACGCCCGCGTGTCAGGCAGCGAGCTGAGAGATCAGAGAACCTCGGACTGTATCACCTGCATTTACATACAGGTACAGTCGCCGCGCGCGCGGGGGACTGGGGAAATCCCCTAAGCGGCGCTCAGACGCGGCGGCTCTTGGCCACGCTGGCCACGCCCTCGTTGGCCAGCGTGTCGGCCATCTCGTTGCCCGGATCGCCGTTGTGGCCGCGCACCCAGCGCCACGACACGGTGTGGCGCGCGACCTGTGCGTCGAGCTCCTGCCAGAGCTCGACGTTCTTCACGGGCTTCTTGTCGGCCGTCATCCAGCCGCGGCGCTTCCAGTTGGGCAGCCATTCCATCATGCCCTTCATCACGTATTGCGAGTCGGTATGGATCACGACCGTGCAGGCCCGCTTGAGCGCCCGCAGCCCTTCGATGACCGCCTGCAGCTCCATGCGGTTGTTGGTGGTTTCGGGCATGCCGCCAAACATGGTTTTCTGATGGCCACCTGCCTTCATCAAGACGCCCCAGCCCCCCGGGCCGGGATTGCCCTTGCAGGCGCCGTCTGTCCACATTTCCACGGCGTCGATCGGGGTCGAATTCTCTTGCATGTCACTTCTTTGAAATGGCCGCCCGCGGGGCGGCCTGGGTTATTCGTCGGCGTGCGCCGGCGTGGCGCTGCGATTGACCACGACCGATGCGGCCGGGGCCGCCTTGGCCTTTTTCTTCCAGGCCGGGCCGATCAGCCGCATGCCGGCCACGCGCTTGACCGCCGACACCACGTAAACGGCGCCGCCCATCTTCCACCAGCGCGCGCCGTGGCGCTCGAGGAAATGCCAGCGCCGCAGCCATTGTTCGGTGCGGCAGGCCGGCGCGAAGCAGCCGTAATGCGTGCTGTCGATGTCGAAGGACAGCAGCTTGAGCCAGTCTTTCAGGCGCGGCACCGACATCTGGGCCTGGCGCGCGGATGGCAGCCAGGCTTCCATGCCCGGCATGGCATTGCGCGCGCCCCACAGGCTCCAGGGGTTGAAGCCGGAAACGATCACGCGGCCCTCGGGCACCAGCACCCGCTCGACCTCGCGCAGCACCAGGTGCGGGGCTTCGGCGCATTCGAAGGTGTGCGGCAACAGCAGCAGGTCGACGGTCTGGGATTCGAACGGCAGCGCCTCGGGCGCGGCGATCACGCTGGCCTGCTGCCACGCGCCGGCCACGGCCTCGTTGCCGACCCAGGCCTTGAACGGCATGCGGTTGGCGCGCAGCAGGTCGAGCTGCGGCAGGCCGACCTGCCAGGCGTGGTAGCCGAAGATGTCCGCCACCAGCTCATCGAAGCGCTCGCGCTCCCAGGCCAGGGCGTATTGCCCGGGCGCAGAGTCGAACCAATCGGCGAGTTCTACAATCGGCGACGTTACCTCAGCCACTATCCATCCTCACGCTATGCAAGCCAAGCCCGACATCACGGGCGCCGCCGACGGCGGTGTCCGCATCCTGCCCCTGCCTGCCTTCAATGACAACTATATCTGGGCCATCGTGCGCGATGCCTCGGTGGTGGTCGTCGATCCCGGCCAGGCCGAACCGGTACGCCGCCTTCTGCGCGACCGGAACCTGACACTGCGCGCCATTCTACTCACGCATCACCACGCCGACCACGTGGGCGGTGTGATCGAACTGGTGCAGGAGACCGGCGCGCGCGTCTACGGCCCCGCGCTCGAGACCCTGCCGCACTGCGACGTGCCGCTGGGCGAAGGCGACACGGTCGCGCTGCCCGAGGTGGCCCTGACGCTGCGCGTGCTCGACGTGCCGGGCCACACCGCCGGCCACATCGCCTACGTCGGCACGGCCGGCGACACCCCGGCGCTCTTCTGTGGCGACACGCTGTTCGCGGCGGGCTGCGGCCGGCTGTTCGAGGGCACGCCCGCGCAAATGAGCGAATCTCTGCAGAAATTGGGGACTTTACGGGAAGATACACAGGTTTTCTGTGCACACGAGTACACTCTAGCCAACTTGCGCTGGGCGCTGGCGGTCGAACCTGCCAACCGCACCCTGCAACAGTGGTACGAGCGGGCCCAGCAATTACGCGCAGAAGGTGTCCCAACCCTGCCATCCTGGATCGGTCAGGAGCGGGCCACCAATCCGTTCCTGCGTACCCTGGAAGTAGATGTCGCCAAGGCTGCAGCCGCCCGGGCCGGACACGCATTGTCCAGCCCCGTGGAAGTCTTTGCCGCGCTGCGTGAATGGAAGAACAATTTCAAGTGACCCGACAATGAGCTTTATCCGACTCCTGATCCCGCTTCTTCTCGTCGCCCTCGCGGGCTGCGCAGGCACCAGCCACAAGCCCCAACAGGCCGAGGGATCCTCGAGTCGGTATATCGCCAAAGACACGTCGCGCACCGTCGACCTCACCAGCCCGCCGCGCGATGCCTGGGACCGGATCCGCCGCGGCTTCGCCATCCCGAACCTGAACACCGAGCTGTCGCAGCAGTGGACGGACTACTACGCGTCGCACCCGGAATCGGTGCAGCGCATGGCCGAGCGGGCCGGCAAGTACCTGTATTTCATCGTCGACGAGGTCAACCGCCGGGGCCTGCCCACCGAACTGGCCCTGCTGCCGTTCGTCGAAAGCGCCTACAACCCCACGGCCCTGTCGCGCTCGCAAGCCTCGGGCCTGTGGCAGTTCATCCCCACCACCGGCACCCACTTCAACCTGAAGCAGGACTGGTGGCGAGACGAGCGCCGCGACCCGGTGGCCTCCACCTACGCCGCGCTCGACTACCTCGAGAAGCTGTTCGAGATGCAGGGCGACTGGTACCTGGCGCTGGCCTCGTACAACTGGGGCGAGGGCTCGGTGCAGCGCGCCATGGCCAAGAACGAGGCGAACGGCCTGTCGACCGACTACCTCAGCCTGAACATGCCCGACGAAACCCGCAACTACGTGCCCAAGTTGCAGGCCATCAAGAACATCATCGCCGACCCCAAGCGCTACGCCGTCGCGCTGCCCAAGGTCGACAACACGCCCTACTTCGTCACGATCCAGAAAAACAGCGACATCGACATCGAAGTGGCCGCCAAGCTGGCCGAGATGCCGCTCGACGAATTCAAGGCGCTCAATCCCTCCTTCAATCGTCCGCTGATCCGCGGCGAACACCAGCCCACGCTGCTGCTGCCGGCCAATCGCGTCGAAACCTTCAACGCCAACCTGCGCAACTTCAAGGGCGACCTGAGCACCTGGACCGCCTACTCGTCGCGCCGCGGCGAGAGCTACGCCGCCATCGCCAAGCGCTTCAACGTGGCCGAGGCGCGCCTGCGCGAAATCAACGACGTGCCGTCGCGCCAGAAGGTGGCCAGCGGCCAGACGCTGCTGGTGCCCGCGGGCGCCGCCGATGCCGGCGGCGGCGGTGCCGTGCAACTGGCCTCGCTGGGCGCGCCGGTCGGCTCGCTCGACGGCGTGGTCAAGGACACCCCGGCCTCGCGCACCCCTGCCAGCCGCGCCAAGCCCACGCCCCCGGCCCGTCCCAACAATGCGCGTCCGAACGTGCGCAGCCACAAGGTCTCCAACGGCGACACGCTGTTCGGCCTGGCCAAGCGCTACGGCACCACGGTCGACGCGCTGCGCGCGCTCAACAACCTGAAGGGCAACAACCTGAAGGTGGGCTCGCAACTGCGCGTGCCCGGCACCGGCACCCGCGGCTGACGCCCGGCGCGCCCGACCCGAACGCCGCGTCCCGCAGGGGCCGCGGCGTTTTTCTTTGGGCGCCACATCCGGGATTCATGCCTAAATGCACGCCGGCCGGGAACGCGGCACGATTTTCCTTGTCGGACTTGTGCAGCTGGCATCACGGGCACAAAGCATCCGCGTGGAGCTGGCTTTTCGACCGTCGTACCCGGCCCGGACCGGCGCGAGCGACGTGGGCATGGTTGCAAGGCGATACAATTGGTTCAGCCGCCGGACGCCTGCTTGCCCTAGCATGCGGCCTGCCTGAATCCCGCCCGTCATCGCGGCGCGGACGCCAGGCACTGCGCTTGCTCTCGCGCCATCCCCCGGCCCACGACGGCCCGGCCACTGGCGCCGCCAGGCGCGATCCACGAATTCCCGATGCCACGCCCCGCGTGGCCGACATCACATGACGAAAATCCTCCTCGTCGACGATCAACCGATGATCGTCGACATGCTCAGCGAATTCCTGCACGACGAAGGCTACGACGTCCATACGCACACGGATGGCCTCACCGCCCTGCAGCAGATGCTCGAGTTGCGCCCCGACCTCGTCATCACCGACTTCAACATGCCCGGCATGGATGGCGGTGCGCTGCTGACCGCGATGCGTGAAAACGCCTACCTCAACGAAACGCCGGTGCTGATCCTGAGCGGCCGGCCCGAGCACGAGGTCGAGGAAGCCTGCCAGGGGCATGCGGCGCACCTGCGCAAGCCGGCCGAGCTCACCGCCGTGCTCGATACGGTGCACCGCCTGGCGCCGCTGCGTCCGGACAGCGGCGCGGCCGCGCGCGTGAAGCCGGCGCCGCTGGCCCCGGCCGCCGAGCCCGGCAAGGGCGATCGCATCGCGCGCTGATGCGCGGCGTCAGGGCTGCAGGATCGTCGAGACCTGCACGTCCACGGCGGTCATGAGTTTGTGGATCGGGCACTTTTCCGCCACCGCCAGCAATTCCTCGCGCTGCGCCTGGGTCAGGTCGCCATTCAGGCGCAGTTGCGCCGTCAGGCGATAGACGCCGCGCCGCTCTTCCGAGCCATCGCGCACCACGTCCACATCCACCGACTGCAACGGGATCTGCTTGCGCTGCGCATACACCATCAGCGTGAGCGCCTTGCAGCCGCCCAGCGCGGTATCGAAATAATCGTGCGGATCGGGCCCCTCGCCCAGCGGCGCCGGCATGGCGACCGGCAGGTCATGGCCCTCGGCCTGGGCGGTGTATTGCAGCGTGCCGGGCGCATTGGCGCGTAGCGTGATGGTCATGGGAGGGGCTCCAGAGGTTGCGGGTCGACCGCGACGCCCTCTTTTAGCACGCCGTCCCTGATTACCGAAGCTGACAGCCATCTGAACTTTTGCAATGCAACAAGGTCAGAATGACGTTAGTCACTGTCACAGGAGCCCACCTTGAGTGCTCGTCAATTGCTCGATCAACTTCTCCAATCCGGCCAGAGCCTGGTCCAGGGCGCGGCCAGCCGCGCGAGCGAGGCCACGCAGGGCGGCGGCAACGGCTCGTTCCTGAAGGGATTGGGCGGTGGCGCGCTGGGCGCCGGCGCCCTCGGACTGCTGATGGGCAGCAAGAAGGCGCGCAAGGTGGGCGGCAAGCTCGCCGTCTATGGCGGCGTGGCGGCGGTGGGCGTGCTGGCGTATCGCGCCTATGACCAATGGCAGCGCAAGCAGGCCGGCGGCACGCCGCCCCAGGGCGTGGCTGCGGTGCCGGCCGCCCTGCCCCAACCGCAGACCGTGGACCGGCTCCCGCCCGCCCAGGTCGAGCAGCATGCCAGCGCCATCCTCACCGCCATGATCGGCGCGGCCAAGGCCGACGGCCATATCGGCCCCGACGAACGCCAACTGCTGGAGCAGGAGCTCACCCGTCTCTCCGGCGATGCCGCCGACCGCGGCTGGCTCGAGGCCGAGCTGGCGCGTCCGGTCGATCCGGCCGTGGTGGCGCGCGCGGCGCAGACGCCCGAAATGGCGGCCGAGATGTACCTGGCCAGCGTGCTGGTGGTCGACGAGGAAAGCTTCATGGAGCGCGCCTACCTCGACGAACTGGCGCGCCAGCTCAAGCTCGCACCCGACCTGAAGCAACAGCTCGAGGCCCAGGCCGCGACGGTCTGAGCCCGGGCCTCAATCGGCGTGCAGGCTGAGTTTGCGGGTGAGCTCGGCGAAGCGCGCGATGTCGGCATGCACCAGCCGGTCGAATTCGGCCGCGCTGGACGCCGTGGGCGCGAAGCCCAGGTCGAGCAGCGCGTTGCGCATCACCGGCTCGGCCACGATGCGCGCCACCGCCGCATTGATTTTGTCGACCACGGCCGCCGGCGTGCCGGCGGGGGCCAGCAGGCCGTGCCACTGGTCGAGCTGATAGCCCGGCATGCCGGATTCCGCCACCGTGGGCACGCGCGGCAGCAACAGCGAACGCTCGGGCGAGGTCACGGCCAGCGCCCGCAGCTTGCCGCTGTTGATGAAGGGCACCGCGCTCGAGGCCGTCACGATACCCACCGGCACCTGCCCCGACAGCACGTCGGTGAGGGCCGGCCCGCAGCCCTTGTAGGGCACGTGTTGCAGCGTGGCGCCGCTGGCGAGCTGCAGCATCTCGCCGGCCAGGTGTTGCGGCGTGCCGTTGCCGCAGGAGGCGAAGGCGAGCGGGTCTTGCGGCCGGCCGCGCGCGAGCGCCTGCGCCAGGGTCGCGTAGCCCGTGTCGGCGCGGGTCACCACCACCGAGGGCACGAACGCCACGTTGATCACGGCGGCGAAATCGTGTTCCGGCGAGAAATCGAGCTTGCGGAACACGCCGGGATTGATCGCGAACGAACTGTTCACCATCAGCAGCGTGTAGCCGTCGGGCGCGGCCTGCGCCACCGCGCGCGCGCCGATGTTGCCGCTCGCGCCCGGGCGGTTTTCCACCACCACCGGCTGGCCCAGCTCGGCGGCCAGCGCCGCGCCGATCTTGCGCGCCAACAGGTCGGTGCCGCCGCCCGGCGGGAACGTCACGACGATGGTGAGCGGGCGGGTGGGCCAGGCGGGCGCCACCTCGCGCGCCACCGAGGAGCCGCCGGCGGTGCTCAGGGCCAGCGCCGAAAGCGCCAGGGCGAGTGCTGCAAGAGAAAGCCACAGAGTACGTTTCATGATCGCAGGGTGCAGGCCGCCCCGGCGCATGCAGGCAGGCGTGCGCCGAAGGGTCCGCGAGGTCGGAAAATCGGAGAGAGTCGGTTCAGCTGTCCAGGCCGATGTCCAGCACGCGCGCGCTGTGCGTGAGCCAGCCCACCGCCATCAGGTCCACGCCCGTGGCCGCGATGCCAGGCGCCGTGTCGGGTGTGATGCGGCCCGATGCTTCGGTGATGGCCCGGCCATCGACCAGCGCCACGGCCGCGCGCAGCGTGGCGTTGTCCATGTTGTCGAGCAGTACCACGTCGACCTCGAGCGCGAGGGCTTCCTCGAGCTGCGCCAGCGTGTCGACCTCGAGTTCGATCTTGACCATGTGGCCGACCGCGGCACGGGCGCGCTGCACCGCCGCGCTCACGCCCCCGGCCAGCGCCACGTGGTTGTCCTTGATGAGCACGGCGTCGTCCAGGCCGTAGCGGTGATTGCTGCCGCCGCCCACGCGCACCGCGTATTTCTGCACGGCGCGCAGGCCCGGCAGCGTCTTGCGCGTGCAGGTCACCTTGCAGCGGGTGTGCGCGATCGCGTCGGCGATCGACGCCGTGGCCGTGGCCACGCCGCTCAGGTGACCGAGGAAATTCAGCGCGGTGCGCTCCGCGGTCAGCATGCCGCGCGCGGGCCCTTCGATCACCGCGATCTCACTGCCGGGCTCGAGGCGGGCGCCGTCGGCGAGCAAGGCGCGGAACGCGATCTCGGGATCGACCAGGCGGAACGCCAGGCGCGCGATGTCGAGGCCGGCCAGCACGCCGGCCTGGCGCGCCACCAGGCGGGTGCGGCCACGGGCCTCGACGGGCACGATGGCATCGGTGGTGATGTCGCCGGCGCGGCCCAGGTCTTCGAGCAGCGTGGCGCGCACCAGCGGCTCCAGCATGACGAGAGGCAGGGGCGGGACGCGGGCGATGGAGGCCGACACGGGGGACACTTCGGTTTTTATGCTCATTTTGAGTATTTAGAGCCGTAAAAAAAGGGCTGCTTGCCTGGGATGAACTTATGCTATTCCTGAGCATAAAGCCCTGTCAAGCCGCAGTGCAGCATCGTGTGGGGGTGGCGCGACGTCAGATGTGACGGGCGAGCGGCAGCTTGCTGCCGGCGATGGCGCGTTCGGCCAGCACGTCGCGGCGGAAGCGGAACAGCTTGGCGGGCCGGCCCGCGGTGCCCGTGGTCATGCCGCCCGCCTCTTCGACGAGGTCCTGCTGCTCGATGAGGCGGCGGAAATTCTGTTTGTGCAGTCCGCGTCCGGCCAGCGCCTCGACGGCGAGCTGCAACTGCAGCAGCGTGAACTCCGGCGGCATCAATTCGAAGACCACCGGACGGTATTTGATCTTGGCCCGCAGGCGCGCGATGCCGGTGGCCAGGATGCGGCGATGGTCATGGTGCATGGCCTGCCCCGGCAGCGCGGCCCGGGGCCGGGCGCCGCGCCGTTGCGCCTCGGGCACCAGCCCGGCCTCGAACAGCAGCTCGTAGCGCTGCAGCACCATGTCTTCGTTCCAGGGCGCGCCGTCCATGCCGAAGCTCAAGGCGACACGCTGCTGCCGTTGCGCGGCCGAGGCCGGGTCGTCCGCGCTCGCGACCCAGGCCTGCAGCGCCGGCTCGATCTCGCCGGTCAGCACTGCCGGGCGGCCCGCGCGCTGGTCTTCCCAGGGGAAATAGCGATACCAGTCCTGCCAGCCGACCTGCGCCACGCCGGTCTCGCCGGCTTCGCGGGTGAGGCCCAGGTAGCTGACCGAGATGACGCGCGATCCGGCGGCGTCCGACCGGTCGCGGTCCGCGAAGGTGTAGAGCTGCTCGACGTAGCCCAGCGGATGATGGGTCTGGGTTTCGACCCAGTCGCGCATGCCGGCCTGCAGCGAGCGGTGGCTCAGTTCGAACGGCCCGGCCGGCAACGCCTGGCCGGCGTCGGTGGTGAGCACGCGCGGCTCGCCGCCGGTCACGGCGACCAGCACGGCGACGAGCTCGGCGGAGACGGTGCGTTCGAAGGTATCGGTCACGGTGAGCGTAGCGTGGAGGCAGTCCCCATTATAGGTGGAGCGCCGGACCGCCATGCCGGCGCGCGCAAGGCCACGCACCTCCGCGCGGCACGGCAATTGCGGTCATGCCGGGATCGCTCAACGGCAACCGCCACACGCACTGATCGCGTGCCACGCGACTACCATTCCAAGGAGACCGCCATGACGCCCAAGACCATCAGCACCACGGTGCCGGCCGATCCGGCCGCCCCCGCCGCCCCGCGCGCCGCCGACCCGCGCAAGGGCACCGAAGAGATGCCCATGCCCAGCCAGACCGAGACCGTGGCCGGCATGCCGCGCGCGGGCCGCGTGATGAACGAGCCGGGCGACGCGGGCGTGATCGCCGGCGAAGACGACGTGCTCGACACCTCGCACCTGCCCGAGCCGGGCGAGGATTTCGAGCCGGAACGCCGCTAGGCGCACCGGCGCGGATCAGACCTCCGCGCCGAACATATAGCCCCAGCCGTGCACCGCGCGGATCGGCAGACGCACGTCGTGCTCCGCCGCCTTGCGGCGCAGGCGGCACACCAGCACGTCGACATAGCGCAGCCGGGTGCGGCCGCCGCGCTCGGGGCGCACGTCCACCACATCCATCAACTGATCGCGGCTCATGCGCCGGGTAGGCGCCTGCAGGAGCGCGCCCACCAGCGCGCGCTCGGTGCCGCTCAGGGGCAGGCGATGATTGTGCGGACTCACGAGCACCCAGCCGTCGTCCTGCAGACGCCAGGCGCCCGCGGGCTCCACCGGCGCCTCGGGCGCGAGCGCGGCCGGCGCGCGAGCCACCGGGGGATGCACGGCACGGCGCGCCAGGGCCTGCAACACGGCGGCCAGCTCGCGCTCGCCGACCCGCGCATCGAGGCAGGTGTCGACCCCGCACAGCAGGAGCTGCACGCGCACGTCGGCGGGCACGTCGTGGTTGATGGCCACGATGCCGAGCGGCGGATGCAGCGTGCGCAGGCGGGCCGCGGCGATGAGCACGTCGGCATGGCTGGCCGCCAGCACGACGTAGGCGCAGCGGTGCAAGGCGTGCTGCTCGAACAGCGCCCCGACGTCGTCGCAGGTCTTCACCTCGAAGCCTGACCGATTTACCCACGCACCCAAACGCGAGCGATCCTGCGCATTCGCGCACAACAACAAGACTCCGGGCGTAAGCGTATTCATGGCGATCTAGGCTGCAGGCAGGCGCGCGCCGCGCTGCGCCACGACCGACGGCTGCATGAAGCCACCGGGCCCGGGACGAAGCGCATATCCGGCCTTCCAACACGAACGTGTTTCAAAAGTAAAACACACTCGTGTAGTTAATGGAATAGCAGACAATGGTTTTATTGCGCGCAATAACCAATTTCTCCGGTTGTTTCGCTGAGGGAAAACCCTTTTATTTGAAGACCTTGCCCGGTGTGGATTACGCAGATTTCATATGTTTTAATTACTAACCAAAAAATGGCCGGACAGCTGCATAAACAGGGTGAGTACGTTTAGCGATCGTCTCCGTGACGCAAGGGCGCATCGCGGCTGGACGCAAAAAGAACTGGCCGAAATCAGTGGCCTGACGCCCAGTGCCATCGGCAACTATGAAAGCGGGCAACGGATCCATCCCTCCGGCACCGCGCTGCTCAAACTCGCCCAGGTGTTGAACGTTTCGCCGGTCTGGCTCGGCGAAGGCGACGCATCGGCCGTCCATCCCGCCCCCACGCCGCGTTATCCGCAATCCAGCAGCACCGATTCGCGCTGGCCGTTCCGGAATATCGATTTCGCGCGCTACTCGCAGCTCAAACCGCAGCAAAAACGGCAGCTCGAAATACTGGTCGCCGCCTATATCGAATCCTGTGGCGCCTGAGCCCGTTTGCGTCGCCCGACCCGGCGCGCCCTGAGTCCGCGTCCAGGCGGACGCGGCGCGGCGCATCGCGCCGTGCGCGCCGGCCGCTGCGGAAATCCCCTGCTGCATCGGTGCCCTCTCTGGTTGAGTCCACGAGCGGCTCCCTGCACGCGCCCTTCCGGCTTGCCTCGAATCCGTCGCGTTGCGCCGCCTGTTTCGGTTAAACCCTGAAACACATACGTTAAATTTTATTTCAGATTCGGCGCGCGATGGGGAAATCAATGTATCCGCGCCGCCGGGTGGCGGACGCGGGTCAGGGCAAGGTATAGGCGACCAGAAAATCGCCCGGCCGCGTCTTCATCGAGGGGTGGCCGCCGGCGGCGATCACCACATAGGGCCGGCCCTCCGCGTCCTGGTACGCCATCGGCGTGGCCTGCCCGCCCGCGGGCAGCCGGTCCTGCCACAACACGTCGCCGCTGCGCAGATCGACCGCGCGCAAGGCCTGCTCGCGCGCCGACACCGTGAACACCAGGCCGCTTGCGGTCAGCAATGCCCCGCCCGCCGTGCCGGTGGCGAGCGGAATCGGCACGAAGGAACGCAGGCCGAGCGGCACGGCGTCGTAGGCCGACCCCAGCCGGGTCTGCCACAGCACCTTGCCGGCGCGCAGATCCACGGCGGCCAGATGGCCGTAGGGCGGCGCCGCACAGGGCGCCCCCAGCGGCGACAGAAAGGGCGTGACCGACGAACGCTGCGGCCCGGCCGCGGGCGCGGCGCTGGCCAGCGGGTCGTACAGCGGCAGTCGCGCCCAGTTCAGCACCAGCACGCCGCGCTGCGGATCCAGCGCCGCGCCGCCCCAGCTCACCCCGCCCAGCAGGGCGGGCAGATCGAGATACGGGCGGGGGCCGGTGGCCGGCGTCGCATCCGCGTCCGACTGGCGCAGACGCAGGCGGCACCACAGCTGGTCGAAGGGCGCGAGCCCCCACATGTCGTCCTCGCGCAGCGGGCCGTCGCCGGCAGGGGCCGCCGGCTGCCCCGGCGGCGGCGCCAGCGGCTCGCCGCTGCGGCGGTCCAGCAGGTAGACCTGGCCACGCTTGCTGAGCTGCAGGACAGCCGGGACGGTGCCGTGCGGCCCCGCCACGTCGAGCAGCACCGGTTGCGACGCCACGTCGTAATCCCATTGCGAGGCCCGCGGCGCGCGGAAGGTCCAGCGCGCGCGCCCGCTTGCGGCATCCAGCGCCACCACGGCGCCGTAGAGATGCGTGCGCGCGGCACCCGCCGACAGGGTGGCGCCCGCATCCACGCTGCCGGTCGGCACGAAGACCAGGCCCAGCGTCTCGTCGGTGCTGATCGGCGCCCAGGCATTCGGATCGCTCGGCTGCGACGAGGGCGCGTCCTCGTCGGGGTCGACCGACCAGGCGTAGGCGCCGGTGACGGCGTCATAGGCGCGCACGCGGCCGCCCGGCTCGCCGACCGACTGGCCATCGCTGAGCCAGCCGCCCAGCACGACACGGCCGCGCACCACCTGCGGCGCCGAGGTGGCATAGAACGCGTGCCGTGCATTGCCCGAGCCATCCCGCAGGTCCACGGCGCCGTCGCGGCCGAAGCCGCGACAGGGCGCGCCGGTGCGCGCATCGAGCGCCAGCAGCCGCGCGTCGGCCGTGGCGCCATAGACGCGCGCACTGCAGGAGGCGGCCGGGTCGGCGCCCGGCACGGCATGAAAGGCGACGCCGCGACAGGCCGCGGCCGCGCCGGAAATTGCCGCACCGCCCTGTGGATCGTGGCGCCAGCGTTCGCGGCCGGTGCGCGCATCGAGCGCGATGAACACGTTGCGGGCCGAACAGAGATAGAGGCTGTCGCCCACCTTCAACGGCGTGACCTCAAGCCGGCGCGGCTCGGCGCCCTCTTCCCACTCGCCGGTGCGGTAGGTCCAGGCCACGCGCAGGCGGGCGACGTTGCCGGGCTGCACCGACGCCAGCGCGGCGTAGTGCGTGCCGCCGGCATCATTGCCGTAGTAGGGCCAGTCGGTTGCGCCCGCAACCGCCGGCGCGGCGGCGGCCAGGGCGGATGGCGGCGCCACCGGCGGCTCGCGGCCGGCCTGGCTGCGCAGCACGCCCGCCACCACGATGCCGGCCAGCGACACGGCCAGCGCCATCGTGCCGAAACGCAGCGCCCGATCGGCGTGCGCGCCGAGCCTGAGCCAGCGCATCACCGGCGGCAGCCAGAAAGCCATGCCGAGCAGGAACAGGAAGCCGAGCCGCCCGGCCAGGCCCCAGAAGTCCAGCCCCACCTGCCAGAGCGACCAGGCGAGGGTCCAGGCCAGCATGGCGCCGTAGGCCGCGAGGCAGCCGGCGTGACCGAGCCAGAGCAGGATGGCCGCGGCCAGACAGGCCGCGCCGGTACAGAGGAAGTAGGCGGATCCGCCCAACAGGAAAAGCTTCAGACCGCCCAGGCCGAGCAGGACGCCGGCCACGGCCAGCACGACGCACAGCCCCACTGCCACCACATTTCTACCCGACTCGTCGTCGACCGCAGACATGCCGCACTCCTCCCCCAGGCCGGGCCGCGTTCGCGGCCGTGAGCTGCCCATGCGGCTGCGTGGCCGGCACGGGTCGATTCTTACCCTCGGATGCCCGGCGCCGTGTGCTGCGTGGCCGCGCACGCCCAGGGGCGCGGCGCGTGGCCGGGTGCCACGTATGCTAGCAGAGGCTCAGGCGCCTCGCGCCAGTTGCTGCGCGGTGGCGACGGCCTGCAACAGGAAGGCGGACGTGTCGTCCTTACGCCAGCTCAGGATCACCGGGGACGTGAAGGCATCGGAGGCGATCGGCACATAGGCCAGGTCGGGCCGGTGCGCGCGCTGCACGGCCGCGGGCACTACGGTCACGCCGATGCCGGCGGCGACCAGGCCGAGCGCGGTCTGCAGCTCGTTGGCTTCCTGCACCACCTGGGGCGACTCGCCCGCCGCGCGAAACAGCCCCAGCACGTGATCGGCGTAATTGGGCCGCGGCCGCGCCGGGTAGAGCACGAAGGGCTCCGCGGCGAGCGTGGCCACCGGCACGCGCGCGCGCCGGGCCAGGCGGTGCGCCAGCGGCATCACGGCGACCAGCGGCTCGCTCATCAGTTCGAGCCGCTCGATGGCAGGATCGTCGAACAGGATGCGGCCGATGCCCAGGTCGATGTGGCCGCGCTTGAGCGCCTCGATCTGCGGCAGCGTCGTCATCTCGGTGAGCCCGACCTCCACGCGTGCATCCGCCTCGCGCAGCTGACGGATCAGCTCGGGCACGAAGCCGTACAGCGACGAGGGCACGAAACCGATGCCGAACCAGCGCGTGGCCTGGGCGCCGAGCCGGCGCGTGCCTGCCACCACGTCTTCGAGCCGGGCCGTGAGCTGCAGCGACTGCTCGTAGAAATAGCGGCCCGCCTCCGTGAGCCGCAGCGCGCGCGGCGCCCGCTCGAACAGTTGCACCCCCAGCTCTTCCTCGAGCTGGCGGATCTGCCGCGACAGCGGCGGCTGGGCGATGTGCAATACGGCGGCCGCCCGCGTGAAGCTGCCTTCGCGCGCCACCGCCTGGAAGTAGCGCAGATGCCGGAGTTCCATGATTGGGATACCCGAGAGGTATGGATGCCGACCAATATAGTCTTGGACGCTCGCGCCTGGCATGGCAATACTGGAATTCGTCCGCGGAGTGCCAATTCAGGTATGGCGCCATCCGCCGCGCCCTCCCCGCCGGGAGCGGCGCCCGCCGCCGCGCGCCAGCCTCACGGTTGCGCCGGCAACGATAATGACTGGAGACGAAGACATGATGTTCAAACACCGGCTCGCCCGCCTCGCGAGCGGACTGGCGCTGTGCGGCGCCACGCTGGCCGCCCAGGCCGCAGGCTATCCCGAGCGCCCCGTGAAATGGGTCGTGCCCTTCCCGCCCGGCGGCGCCATGGACAGCATCGCCCGCACGCTCGGCGAAGCGATGGGCCGTGAGCTCGGCACCTCGTTCATCGTGGAAAACCGCGCCGGCGCGGGCGGCAACATCGGCGCCGCCACCGTGGCGCGCGCCGCCCCCGACGGCTACACCATCATGATCGCGGCCAACGGCATGGCCGTGAATCCCGCGCTCTACCGCGACATGACCTACGACCCGCAGAAGGACTTCGCGCCGGTCTCGCTGCTCGCCGTGGTGCCGAACGTGCTGGTCACCAACCCCGCCCGCAACGACGTGTCCAGCGTGCAGGACGTGATCGCGAAGGCGCGCGCCAAACCGGGGCACTACAGCTACGCCTCGGCCGGGGTCGGCACCTCCATCCACCTGGCCGGCGAGCTGTTCGTGTCGCGGGCGCAGATCGACATGCTGCACGTGCCCTACAAGGGCAGCGGCCCCGCCATCGCCGATCTGCTCGGCGGCCAGGTCGACTACATGTTCGACAGCATCACCTCGGCCAAGCCGCACATCCAGTCGGGCAAGCTGCGCGCCCTGGCGGTCACCACGGCCAAGCGCTCGTCCGCCCTGCCCGACGTGCCCACCGTGGCCGAGGCCGGCCTGCCGGGCTACGAGCTGATGCCCTGGTTCGCGGCGTTCGCACCGGCCGGCACACCGCCCGAGGTGATCGCCCGCCTCAACGGCGCGATGCGCCAGGCCCTGGCCGATCCGAAGGTCAAGAGCACGCTGGATTCGATCGGCGCCGAGCCCATCGGCGGCAGCCCCGACGCGCTGCGCGACCACCTCGCCAAGGAGACCGCGCAGTGGGCGGCGCTGGTGAAGGAACGCAATATCAAGATCCAGTAGGCCGCGCGGGTCTTTGGGAAATCGAGCGGCCCGCCTCGCGCGGGCCGCGCTGCATTCGGCGCACGGACGACGGCCGTGCGCGGCGGCGGCGACAGGAATACACTAGCTCGCACAACACGCCGCCGGCGGCCACCGACCGACGCGATCGCAACATCGAGGACCCTGTCGTGAACTTCATCTTCCGCGGCGACGAGCTGCTGGTGCGCGAGGAAGGCATCGAACTGCCCGACGCCACCGTCTGTGAACTGCTGGGCGTGCGCATCGACACCATGCAGCAGGTCTGGCATCAGCGCCAACCCGACTACCGCACCACCCACATCGCGCGCGACGCGCAGGCACCGGCCGGCTACGCCTTCCGCAAGCTGCGCGCGCTGCTGTCCGAGCTGGGCGAGCAGGCCGGCGTGGCCGGCCGCGCCTTCCAGATCGCGGAGTGGGTGCGCACGCATCGCTACTGCGGCGTCTGCGCCACGCCCATGGTGCACGCGCATCACGAGCTGTGCCTGCAGTGCCCGGCCTGTGGCCTGCATTCCTACCCGCGCATCTCCCCCGCCATGATGGTGCTGATCAAGCGCGGCGACGAGATCCTGCTGGCGCGCCATGCGCGCTATGCCCAGGCGCGCTACACCGCGCTGGCCGGCTTCGTCGAGGCCGGCGAGAGCATCGAAGACGCGGTGCACCGCGAGGTCGAGGAAGAGGTCGGCCTGAAGGTGCGCGATCTGCGCTACTTCGGCAGCCAGTCGTGGCCCTTCCCGCATTCGCTGATGATCGCCTTCACCGCCGAATACGACGGCGGCGAGGTGCGGATTCAGGAGGACGAGATCGCCGAGGCGAGATGGTTCGGCCCGGGCGCCGCGCTGCCCGACATTCCGATGCGGGAATCGATCGCCGGCCGCATGGTGCGCGCCAACCTGCCGCCGGGCACCCGCGCCGACTGAGGCCACCGCCGGTGCGCGCACCGGCGGCCCTGCCGCGATCAGGCCGGCATCGTGAGATAGACGGCCTCGCGGCCCACGATCGGCACGCGCGCCGGCATGAAGATGGTGCAGTCATCGCACAGCGCGCGGATTTCCTCGTCGCCATTCACGGCGATGAGTTCGTCGCGGGCGAAGGTCTCGAAGCCCACCAGCGGCCGCACGAAACGGAAGTCTTCCGACTTGACCACGTGCACCTGCAGCAGCTTGAAGCGCTGCGGCGCCACGGCGGCCGGCGCCTGCGGCTCGATCAGCCCGAAATGCGCCAGGAAACGCAGCGTGGTGGCCGTGGCCAGCTCGGCGGCCGAGCGGGCGAAGTGCTGGCCGCACTCCACCACCAGCGATCCCTGGCTCGTGGGCGCATCGCCGCCGTGGCGGCCATAGCCGATCAGCGGCGATCCGGGGCCCTTGCCGTCCGGCATCAGCAGATGCACGTCGGGCGCGCCCACGGCCGTGGCCAGCGCCGCGTTGCGCGGCGAATCGTAATAGACCCAGAACGGCCGCACCGGCGCGCTGGTGGAATGGATGTCGAGCACCGCATCGGCGGCGTCGATCACCGGCCGCAGCTCGCGCGCGCGGCGCAGCTCCGGGCTGTCCTCGGCGCCGTCCAGCATGGCCGGCGTCCAGATGCGATTCAGGTTGTGCACCAGCTGGCGGTTTTCGTAGGGCCGTTCGGCGTCGAACGCCTCGTAGGCCTCGACGTGCGCGAAGCTGACCGTGAGCGTGCCGATCCTGGGCCGCACCTGGGTGTCGAGCAGATGCGTGGCGGCCACCATGCCACAGATCTCGTTGCCATGCGTGAGCGCATTGATCAGCACGTGTGGCCCGGGCTTGCCGGACTCGAAACGATGCACGTAATCGATGCCGGTGTTGCCCTTGCGATAGGCGGAGATGTCACGCGGCAGGACTTCGAGGGGCGGGGATACGGGGGCTGTGCTCATGGCTCCGGCGGGATCGGGTGGACGGGATGCCAGAGTAGCGCAAGCGCAGCCGCCTGGCTGCTGGGGCATGCCCGCGCACGCGTCGCTACAGCAGCTTCTGCATGAAGGCGCTGTGCGGGTCCGGCAGGTAGTCGCCGAAAGGCGCGCAGTCGACATAGCCGCTGCGGCGGTAGAAGCGCAGCGCATCGTCCTGGCGTACGCCGGTCTCGAGACAGACGCGTGCGATCCCGGCCTCTGCGGCCGCGGCCTCGAGCCGCGCCAGGATCTGCTGCGCCACGCCCAGCCCGCGCGCGGCGGGATCCACATACATGCGCTTGAGCTCGGCATACGCCGGCGTCAGCAGGATGCCGCCGCAGCCCAGCGCCTTGCCGCCCGCGTCGCGCGCCACCAGGAACACGATGTCGTCGCGACACAGCGCCTCGATATCCACGCCATGATGGCTCTCGGGCGGCGACAGCGGCATCTGATAGGCGTCGAGCGCATCGATCAGCGCCATCACGTCGGCGCGGCGGGGGGATTCTCGGTAGATCTCCAAGCGCGGGGTCCTCATGCGGAATGTAGTGGCGCAGGGATGATTGCACAGGCAACCATCGTTCGACAACACGTCAGTCTTCGGCGCTGGACGTGTCCGCGAGCAGGCGATAGAGATGGGCCCGGCTGATGCCGAGCCGCTCGGCAGCGCGCCGCTTGTTGCCGCCTGCATCGCGCAGGGCCTCGTGGATTTCGGCCTGCGCGAGCGTGCGCATTCGCCGCTTCAGGGGCGCCGCGTCCGTGGCCGCGCCCACCGCGGCGGGCATGGCCTGCGGCAGCGCCAGGGTGCCCGCCACCAGCAGGCGGGTCAGCACGTTCTCGAGCTCGCGCACGTTGCCGGGCCAGTCGTGGCCGCGCAGCCGGCGATGGTCCGCAGCCGACAGGACGGGCACGGGCTGGCCGGCCCGCGACGCCACCCGCGCCAGCAGGCTGTCGGCGAGCGACGCGATGTCGTCGCGCTCGCGCAGGCTCGGCACCTCGACGGCGAGCACGTTGAGCCGATGATAGAGATCGGCACGGAAGCGCCCCGCGCGCACCTGCGCTTCGAGCGATCGGTTGGTGGCGCACACCACGCGCGCGTCCACGCTCACCGGCGCCGTGCCGCCCACGCGCACGAACTCCCTGGCCTGCAGCACGCGCAACAGACTGCCCTGCAAGGCCAGCGGCATGTCGCCGATCTCGTCGAGAAACAGCACGCCGCCGGCCGCCAGCTCGAACTTGCCCGGCTTGCCGCGCTGGCGCGCGCCGGTGAAGGCGCCGCCCTCGTAGCCGAACAGCTCGGCCTCGATCAGCTCGCTCGGGATCGACGCGCAGTTGACCCACACGAACGGCCCGGCCGCGCGCGCCGACCGGGCGTGGATCACGTGGGCCGCCAGCTCTTTGCCCGCGCCGGTCTCGCCGGAGATCAGCACCGGAAAATCGTGGCGGGCGATCTGCTCGAGGCTCTCGCGATAGGCCGCCATGCGGGCGCCCTCGCCGACGATGTCCGCCATGTCGTATTTCGAGGTCCAGCGCTGGCCGTCCTGCGACAGCGACAGCTCCGGCTTGAACACACGCCCATAGGTCGACTTGAGCAGCGCCACGTCGGAAAACAGCGCGAAGCCGACGGCGCCCACGATCTGGCCGTCGCGCCGCACCGGCACCTGCTTGGTCACCAGCTTGTGGCCGCGCACCTCCAGCGGATAGCTGATCTGGGCCTGCCTGCCCTGCGCCACCAGATGCAGCTTGGTCGCCGGGCCGACCACCTCGGTGATGCCGCGCCCGATGAAGTCTTCGGGGCGGCCGCCCAGCACCCGGCAATAGGGTTCATTGATCAGCACGATGGTGCCGTGGGTGTCGACCACGACCAGGCTGTCGGAGACGTGGTCGAGCACCAGGCGCAGGAACTCCGCTTCCTCGAACACGTCCATGAAGCGCGCCGTCATTGCGTCTCCCTGCGGCCCGTCCGGGCCGTCTCCGAATGTCTCATTAATGCCGGAGACATGTATCCCATACACGACACCGGAGACACAATCGGGACCTACCAGCGTCGGACCAATCCGATTCGTGGCCGCTGTTCTCCCTCTGTGCACGCGGGAACGCCGCGTCCGGGACGAAACTGGCACGCACTTTGCATGGATGACGCGAGAGACGCGTCACCGCCGTCTCGCACCGCCCGGACGCGGCGCATCGCGCCGGGCCACAAGAAAATCACTACGGAGACGAAAACATGATGCAGACCGAGACCCTGGCGCTGGGCGACACCGTCGTACGCGTCGCCGGCGCGGGAGCGCCGCTGGTGTTCATCCACGGCTTCACCACCACCGCCGAATTCTGGCGCGAGCAGATGGCGCACTTCAGCGCCAGCCACCGCGTCGTGCTCATCAACCTGCCCGGACACGGCGCCGCGCCGCGCCCCGCGCAACGCGCGTACACGATCGCCGCCTTCGTGGCCGACGTGAATGCGGTGTTCGACGCCCTGGCGCTCGAAGGCGCGACGCTGGTGGGCCTCTCGATGGGCGGCACGGTGGCGCAGCAGTTCGTGCTCGACCATCCCGGCCGCGTTCGCGCGCTGGTGCTGGTGGGCGCCACGCCGCACGGCCTGGGGCCGGACGTGGACGCCGACAACGTGCTCGCCGCCATCGAGTCGCTCGGCGTGGTGGCGGCGAGCCAGCGCGTGATCGAGCGCTCCTTCGGCAGCGCGGCGAGTGCGGCGCTGCTGGCGTTTGCGCGCGAAGAGGTGGCACAGACGCCGGCCTTCGTGGCCCGCCAGGCCATCGCCTCGCTCAACGCCGCCGACTCGCGCGCACGGCTGGGCGAGATCACGGTTCCGACGCTGGCGATCGTGGGCGAGGAAGACATCATCACGCCGGTGTGCGAATCGGAGGCGCTCGCCGACGGCATCCCCGGATGCGGCCTGGCCCTGATCCCGCAGGCCGGCCACTTTCCGATGCTCGAACAGCCCGCGGCGTTCAATCGCGTGCTGGCCGCGTTCCTGGCGCAACGCGCCCGTTGAGGAGCCTTCCATGACCACTCAAGCTCTGTCCTCCAAACCGGCCGCGCCGGCCACGCCGCTCGACCACGACACCAAACGCATCGTCTTCGCGGCCGGCCTCGGCACCGTCTTCGAATGGTACGACTTCTTCATCTATGGCTCGCTGGCCGCGTTCTTCAGCACGCTGTTCTTTCCCAAGGGCAACGAGGCCGCGGCGCTGCTCGCCGCGCTCGCGACCTTTGGCGCGGGCTTCGTGCTGCGGCCGTTCGGCGCGATCGTGTTCGGCCGCCTCGGCGACGTCGTGGGGCGCAAGAAGACGTTCCTCATCACCATGCTGGTGATGGGCATCGCCACCGCGGCCATCGGGCTGCTGCCCACGTTCGAGACCCTGGGGTGGGCCGCCCCCGCGCTGCTGGTGGCGCTGCGCCTGCTGCAAGGCCTGGCCGTGGGCGGCGAGTTCGGCGGCGCGGTCACCTACGTGGCGGAACACTCGCGCGCCGACCAGCGCGGCTTCACCACCAGCTGGATCCAGATCACCGGCACGCTGGGCCTGTTCCTGTCGCTGATCGTGATCCTGATCTGCCGCGCCTCGATGTCGCCGGAAGCCTTCGCCAGCTGGGGCTGGCGCCTGCCCTTCGTCGGCTCGATCGTGCTGTTGCTGCTGTCGCTCTACATCCGGCTCAAGCTGCACGAGTCGCCGGTGTTCCAGCAGATGAAGAAGGAAGGCCGGACCTCGCGCAGCCCGATCGCCGAGACGCTGGGCAACCCGCGCAACCGCAAGCTGGTCCTGATCGCGATCTTCGGCGTGGTCGCGGGCCAGGCCGTGGTCTGGTACACCGGCCACTTCTACAGCCTGTACTTCATGACCACCACGCTCAAGCTCACGCACGACCAGGCCAACCTCTACCTCATCATCGCGCTCACGCTCGGCACACCGTTTTTCCTGTTCTTCGGCTGGCTCTCCGACAAGATCGGGCGCAAGGGCATCGTGCTCACCGGCTGCGTGCTGTCGGCGGTCCTGTTCGTGCCGCTGTTCCAGGCGCTGGCGCACTACGGCAACCCGCCGCTCGCCGCCTTCCGCGCGCAGACGCAGGTGCAGATCAGCGGCGAGGGCTGCCGGGCGCACGATTCCCTGTCGCTGTTCCAGGCCCGCGATACGGGCTCCGCCTGCGCGCCGCTCAAGCGCCAGCTGGCCGCGCACGCGGTGCCCTACAAGGTGCAGGACGGCACCGGCCCGGTGCGCGTCGCCATCAACGGCGAGGCGTTGAGCGACGTCAGCGAGCCCGCCCTGATGGCCAGCCTGGCCGCGCATGGCCTGCCGCCCGCAGGCGCGCCCGTGCACCCCGACGGGCCCATGGTGGTGGCCGTGCTGTTCGCGCTGATCTTTCTCGCCACCATGGTCTACGGGCCCCTGGGCGCGCTGCTGGTGGAGCTGTTCCCGGTGCAGATCCGCTACAGCGGCGTATCGCTCGCGCTGCAGCTGGGCAATGGCTGGATCGGCGGTTTCGCGCCCTTCGTGGCAACGGCCGTGGTGATCGCCACCGGCGACATCTTCGGCGGCCTCTGGTACACGGTCGCCTTCGCCGCGCTCACCGCGATCATCGGCGCGCTGGTGCTGCCGGAGACACGCGGCCGCGACCTGAGCGCCTAGCCGGGATCGCGCCGCGTTCCTGCGAGAATGGCCGTGCCGTCGCGCACGGCCATTCTGCATCCGCCCCGCTCCGGAGTCCGCCCATGCCCCTCGTTCTCGCCAGCCACGCCCCTCACCGACGCGCCGATTTCATCGACGACTGGGCGCGGCTGCGCACCGCGCTCTGGCCCGATGCCTCGGCAGCCGAGCATCGGCGCGAGATCGCCGAACAGCTCGCCGAGCCCGCGCGCTATGCCGCGTTCATCGTGACCGCGGAGCCCGCAGGCGCCATCGGGCTCGCCGAGATCGCGCTGCGGCACGACTACGTCAACGGCACCGACAGCTCGCCCGTCGCGTTCCTCGAAGGCATCTACGTGGCGCCCGAGGCGCGCCGCGGCGGCGCGGCGCGCCTGCTGGTCGAGGCCTGCCGCGCCTGGGCGCTCGCGCAAGGCTGCCGCGAGCTGGCATCGGACACCGCGCTGGACAACGACGTTTCGCAGGCGGTGCACGAGGCGCTGGGCTTCGAGGAAACCGAGCGCGTGGTCTTCTACCGTCTGAGATTGGCCCCCCACCGGCCTGATTGAGGGCGGACACGTGCCTGGATGAGGCAGCGCGCGGCAAGCCTGTCGTCTTTTCGTGGAATAATTGGTCACAATCAGCATGACCTAATCACAACTGCCGCCGGCCCCAAACAAAGGTGTCAGACTGCAATTTCCCAAAAATGCAGTCTGACACCATGAACGGCTGCGCGGCGCCTCGAACAACCAGGAGAGATCGATGTACCGCGCCGCCCGCTTGTCCGTGTTCGTCTGCGCCATGGCCCTGCCCATGCTGTCGTCCGCCCAGAGCCTGCAGGAAGGCTACACCGCCTGCACCCGGCTGCAGGACGACCGCACCCGCCTGACCTGCTATGACAAACTGAAGCCCGTCGCCGCCCCGCAGGCCGCCGCGCCGGCGGCGTCCAAGGCCGACGCCGGCAAGTACACGTTCATGACCTTTGAAGACCTGACGCTGGACGTCGATCAACTCAGCGGCAAGCGCGTCGCGGTCGAGGTCTACATCCAGGGCTTCGGCGGCATTACCATGATCCGGTCCCAGCCGCGCGACATGAACACGATGACGGTCAACACCGACCACCTCTCCCGCGAAGACCGCAAGCAACTGCTCACCTGCAAGGACCTGCGCGCGCGCTGCCACGCCATCGTCTACGGCCTGGTCGGCCGCGCCAACTTCGACATCTCGCAGATGACGCTGGAACGCATCGACTGGAAGTGAGGGTCGGCGGATGCGGCTGCAACTCGGCAATCGCGTTGAGCGATGCCGCCTCGAGCGCAGCCAGCTATCGACGACAGCCCTGGACGCCAGCGTTTGACGATCTGTTCCGCGTGGAAGAGGATGCGCGAGGAGACGTAGGTTCTGTGTATCCCGCTTTCTAAAACGAGGTTCCGATGAGTTTCGACGGCCAGACTACAAGCTCGAGCCCCGCAAAATCTCTCACGATGCGTGAATTTCTGGCCTCCGATCACGCGATCGCACTCGAATTATGGTTGCGCACGCCTGAAGTCGGATTGAGCGACGCCGATAGCTATTCCGCGATATCGGCGTTTCTGGATCGAAATTCCGGCCTCAGCTTCACTGCCTGGGATGACAACGAGCTCGTCGGCACCATTTTGTGTGGTCATGACGGACGCCGCGGGTTAATACATCACCTCGTGGTCTCGCCCCTCATGAGAAGGCGGGGTCTGGGACGGGCGCTGGTTTCAGCAAGCCTGGCCGCGCTCCGCGCACAAGGCATCGCCAAGTGCCACCTGTTGGTCTTCGCCGACAACGCAAAAGGGCGTGCATTCTGGCGCGGCATTGGGGCAACGCCTCGTGATGAACTCACGCTTTATTCCTGTGAGACAGGCGCGTAGCCCCCTCCGATCCTCCGCGGAACAGCCAAAGCCGCAAACGCCGCGATACCCGCTTGTCAGGAAGGTCTCGCGGTCGTATTGAAGTTTCCAAGCCCATGAAAAAAACCCGCAGCGCTCACGCGTCTGCGGGTTTTTTCATGGCATCTGGAGGATGCGCAAATTCTTGGCGGACAGAGGGGGATTCGAACCCCCGATACGCTTTTGACGTATACACGCTTTCCAGGCGTGCGCCTTCAACCACTCGGCCACCTGTCCTAATTTGGCTCGCTGAGATCCTCGACTGGCGGCCAAAGCCGCATTGCGGAAAACGCGAATCCGCGATTCTAGCAGAATCGGCGGAACCGTGGCATGACAGATGACGCAGGCGCCACACGTGGGCTAAAAAAGGGGACGCACTAGCACGCCGTGGCGCGCCGGTGCGCCCCGCTCTCGGGAATCAAGGCTCGATCTGGCGGTACGACAGCACGGTGCCGTCGGGCGCGGCCTCTTCCAGTCGAACCCGGAAGCCCCACAGGCGGCCGAGGTGCTTCATCACCTGGTCGGCCTCGCTGCTTTCGAGCGGCCGGCCGCGGCTCTGGGTGTGGCGCAGCACCAGCGAGCGATCCGACTCGCGGAAGTAGCGCACCACCTGGATGTCGGGCACCTGGTTGTCGCGGTTGTGCTGCGCGGCGAGCAGCTTGCGCACCTGGCGGTAGCCGTCGTCGTCGTGGATGGCGGCGATCTCGAGCTTGGGGTTGGCCTCGTGATCGGCCACGGCGAAGAAGCGGAATTCGCGGATCAGGCGCGGCGACAGATACTGCGAGATGAACGACTCGTCCTTGAAGTTGCGCATCGCGAAGTCGAGCGTCTTGATCCAGTCGGTGCCGCAGATGTCGGGAAACCAGCGCCGGTCTTCGTCGGTAGGGTTCTCGCACATGCGGCGGATGTCGGTCATCATCGCGTAGCCCAGGGCATACGGATTGATGCCGCCGTAGCCGCGCTCGTCGAAGCCGCGCTGGCTCACCACGTTGGTGTGGCTGGCCAGCACTTCCATCATGAAGCCGTCGTTGACCTGGCCGCGCTGATGCAGGCGGTTGAGCAGCGTGTAGTGCCAGAACGTGGCCCAGCCCTCGTTCATCACCTTGGTCTGGGTCTGCGGATAGAAATACTGGCCCACCTTGCGCACGATGCGCACCAGCTCTTTCTGCCAGGGCTCGAGCTTGGGCGAATACTTCTCGATAAAGTAGAGGATGTTTTCCTCGGGCTCCGGCGGAAACACGCTGCGCTGGCGCTCGGCCTCGGGCGCGGATTGCGCGCGCGGCACGGTGCGCCAGAGATCGTTGTACTGGCGGCGGGCGTGTTCCTCGCGCTCGGCCTGGCGCGTGGCCTCCTCGCGATACGAGATCGGCGGCGGCCGCTTGTAGCGGTCCACGCCGTGCATCTGCAGCGCGTGGCAGGAGTCGAGCATGGCCTCCACGGCGTCGATGCCGTAGCGCTCCTCGCACTCCATCACATAGCGGCGCGCGAACACCAGGTAGTCCAGCACGCCGTCGGCGTCGGTCCACTGGCGAAACAGGTAATTGTTTTTGAAGAAAGAGTTGTGGCCGTAGCAGGCATGCGCGATCACGAGCGCCTGCATCGGCATGGAATTCTCTTCCATCAGGTACGAGATGCAGGGGTTGGAATTGATGACGATCTCGTACGCCAGGCCCTGCATGCCCTTGCGGTAGTACTGCTCGTTGCGGATGAACTCCTTGCCGTACGACCAGTGCGGATAGCCGATGGGCAGGCCCGCGGAGGCGTAGGCGTCGAGCATCTGCTCGGAGGTGATCACCTCGATCTGGTTGGGATAGGTATCCAGGCCATACTCGCGAGCCGTCTCGGAGATGACCTCGTCATAGCGCTGGATGAGTTCGAAGGTCCATTCGGATCCTTCGGAGATCGGCCGGGCACGCCCGACGGCCTCCAGCTCGGCACGCGAACCCGCGATGGCGTTCATGCGACCTCCTTCTTGAACAGGTCATGGAAGACCGGGAAGATCTCGCCGCGCTCGCAGATGCGGCGCATCGCGAAGTGCGGCGCGGTTTCCTGTTCGTATTCGGCCCACAGGCTGCTCTTGCGGGCCTCCTGCGAATCCGGCACTTCGATGTAGGCGAAGTAGCGCGTGGCCGGCAGCAGGTTTTCCGCCAGGAAGCGCGCGCTCTTGCCGGCATCGGCGCCGAACGAATCCCCGTCGCTGGCCTGGGCCGCGTAGACGTTCCAGGCCGACGGCGAATAGCGCTCCTGCACGATCTCGTGCATCAGCTCCAGCGCCGACAGCACGATGGTGCCGCCGCTCTTGGGATCGTAGAAGAAAGTGTGCTCATCGACCTCTTCCGCGTTGTCGGTGTGGCGGATGAACACCACCTCGACGTGCTCGTACTTGCGCGACAGAAACAGATAAAGCAGCGTGAAGAAGCGCTTGGCGAGGTCCTTCTTGCCCTCGTCCATCGAACCGGACACGTCCATCAGGCAGAACATCACGGCGCGCGCCACCGGCACCGCCACCGGCACGCGGTTGCGATAGCGCAGATCGATCTCGTCGAGGAAGGGCACGCGCGCCGCGCGCCCCTTGCACTCGGCGACCCGCTCGCGCAGCGCCACCAGCCGCGCCTGGGGCGCGCCGGCCTGTTCCGCCTCTTCCAGCTCGGTTTCGGCCAGTTCCAGCTCGCTCTTGGCATGCAGCCCCAACGCGACACGCCGCGACAGGGAGGCGCGCAGCGTGCGGTTGACGCTCAGCATGCTGGGCGAGCCGGTGGTGGTGTAGCCGGCGCGCTGCCAGCGCTTCTGGGACACATCGCCCAGTTGCGTGCGCACCAGATGCGGCAGCTCGAGATCCTCGAAAAACAAATGCAGGAACTCGGCCCGCGAAAGGCTGAAGGTGAACTGGTCCACCGACTCCCCCTCGCCGGGCTCGGAGCCGCCACCGCCCTCGCCGCCCGAAGGACGGTCGATGGTGTCGCCGCGGGCAAACTCACGGTTGCCCGGATGGACCATCTCGCGATCGCCCCCCTGCCCGTGCCGGAAATGGGGTTCCGAGATGTCGCGCGCGGGCAGGTTTATCTCGCCGCCCTGGTCCATATCGGCGATGGAGCGCTCACGGACCAGATCCTGGACGGCCTTGCGGATCTGTTCCTTGTACCGCCGCAAGAAGCGCTCGCGATTGACAGCGCTCTTGTTGCGGCCATTGAGACGACGATCGATGAGCGAATTCATGGTTCACCTCGCTCAGGATGACTTCCTCACCCTAAGGTACCACTCGCACAACAGGCGGACCTGCTTCTCGGTGTAGCCCTTGTCGACCATGCGATCGACGAAGCTCTGGTGCTTGCTCTTGTCCTCGGCCGACGCCTTGGCATTGAACGAGATCACCGGCAGCAGATCCTCGGTATTCGAGAACATCTTCTTCTCGATGACTTCACGCAGCTTCTCGTAGCTGGTCCAGTTGGGATTGCGCCCGCCGTTGTTGGCGCGGGCCCGCAACACGAAATTCACGATCTCGTTGCGGAAATCCTTGGGGTTCGCGATCCCGGCCGGCTTCTCGATCTTCTCCAGCTCATCGTTGAGCGCGCCGCGGTCGAAGCTCTCGCCGGTTTCAGGGTCGCGGAACTCCTCGTCCTGGATCCAGCAGTCGGCAAACGTCACGTAGCGGTCGAAGATGTTCTGGCCGTATTCGGAATACGACTCGAGATACGCGGTCTGGATCTCCTTGCCGATGAATTCGGCGTAGCGCGGCGCCAGGTAGCCCTTGATGAAATCGAGATAGCGCCGGCGCGTTTCTTCGGGGAAGTCCTCCCGGGCGATGCGCTGCTCGAGCACATACATCAGGTGCACGGGGTTGGCCGCGACCTCGGTCTGGTCGTGGTTGAACACGCTCGACAGGATCTTGTAGGCGAAGCGGGTCGAGACCCCGTTCATGCCCTCGTCGGTGCCGGCGTAATCCTTGTATTCCTGCAGCGCCTTGGCCTTGGGATCCACGTCTTTCAGGCTCTCGCCGTCATACACGCGCATCTTGGAATAGATGCTCGAGTTTTCCGGCTCCTTCAGGCGCGTCAGCACGGAGAACTGCGCCATCATGTCCAGCGTTCCGGGTGCGCACGGCGCGTTCGACAGCGAACTGTGCCGCAGCAGCTTCTCGTAGATCTTCACCTCTTCATCGGTCTGCAGGCAGTACGGCACCTTGACGATGTAGATCCGGTCGAGAAAGGCCTCGTTGTGCTTGTTGTTGCGGAAGGTCTGCCATTCGGATTCGTTCGAGTGCGCCAGGATGGCGCCGTTGAACGGGATCGCGGAGAAGCCCTCGGTGCCCTTGAAGTTGCCCTCCTGCGTCGCGGTCAGCAACGGGTGCAGCATCTTGATCGGCGCCTTGAACATCTCGACGAACTCGAGCAGGCCCTGGTTGGCCAGGCACAGCCCGCCCGAATAGCTGTAGGCATCGGGATCGTCTTGCGAATAGCGGTCGAGCTTGCGGATGTCGACCTTGCCGACCAGTGAAGAAATATCCTGGTTGTTTTCGTCGCCCGGTTCGGTCTTGGCGATCGCGAGCTGGCGCAGCACCGAGGGATTGAGCCGCACCACGCGGAATTGCGACAGGTCGCCGTCGAATTCCTTCAGGCGCTTCACGGCCCAGGGCGACATGATGCCGCTGAGATAACGCCGCGGAATGTTGTAGTCGCGCTCGAGCGTTTCGCCGAAACGGTCGGGGTGGAACAGCCCCAGCGGCGATTCGTTCACCGGCGAGCCCTTCAGGGCGTAGATGGGATAACGCTCCATCAACACCTTCAGGCGTTCCGCGATGGAGGACTTGCCGCCCCCCACCGGACCCAGCAGATAAAGAATCTGCTTGCGCTCTTCAAGGCCCTGAGCGGCATGCTTGAAGAACGCAACGATCTGATCGATCACGTCTTCCATGCCGTAGAACTCTTTGAACGCCGGATAGCGGCGAATCACGCGATTGGAGAACAACCGCGAGAGCCTCGGGTCGTTGCGCGTGTCGATGAGTTCCGGTTCGCCGATCGCCGCGAGCATGCGCTCCGCGGGGCTGGCGTAGACCATGGGATCACGCTTGGCGAGGTCAAGGAATTCTTCGAGAGAAAGTTCCGATTCCTGTTCCCGAGCGTACTGGGACTTGAAGCCTTCGAGGATGCTTTGCACGGCCGACCCTCCTACAGTGCCGTATCCAACAATCAGATACGGTTAAACCCATTGTGTGCTTCCTATACCAGCCAAGCTAGTCATTCTTGCGAATGAGGCTCCACCGCATTATGTAGTCGTCGCACTTTAACCACACACAATAGACAGGGATGTGAGACCCCTTCAGAGATTAGGCCCCGATGATGTGCCACAAGTTCCGGCACATCATGAAATTTACCGTCAGACCCCACGATTTCAGGCATTGGCAGCGCAGTCGGGCGAGTGCTGACAGCAATGAGTACATACCCTTTATTCATATCGAACACGTCGCGGTGAAACCGTCGCGGTGAAACCGTCGCGGTGAAAAGCCGGGGTCCGCATGCGCGGGGCCTCACGTTGGTACATACGCGTGCCGCTGCGCGGTGGATGCATCGCGTTCGACGCCGCCCGGAAAGACAACGCGCATCGCCTCACCCGCATTACCTAGCATTTGCCGTTCCCGGTACACCTGCTTGTGTACAAGCGCTGCCGGCCAGCCGCATGACGGAGATCGCGACGCACGCGAGATCGGCCGATGCGGCGGCGAGCACACCGGCCGCACGCATGAGGCCGATGACGACGCGGCCATGAAAAACGCGCCCCGTGGGGCGCGTCGCGATCATCCGGGATGATGAAGCAGCATCGTTCAAACGGCCGGTGTGACATCCGCGAGCCGATAGCGTCCCTCGCGATAGGCCCAGTCGGGCCACAGAGCGTGCGCAAGCGCCACGCGCGCCAGCTCCGTGTCGACCGCCACCGGCGTGTATTGCTCGGGCGCGTCGTAGCGGAACTGCACCGGGTCGCGCCCCGGCGTCATCACCAGCAGATCGTCGCCCCGCAGATAACCATACGTGTTGTCGTATTGCATGATGGCGCGATTCGGCGAACTGATCGCAAGATCGTGACCAATCATCGGGTGGTCGGCCTCGATGCCCGCCAGCGACAGCAGCGTGGGCGCGAGATCGATCTGGCTGATCAGGCGGTCGTCGGTGCGCGCGGCGATGCCGCCGCCCAGGATCACGGCGGGGATGTGGAAGTGGCGCACCGGCACGAGCGTGGCGCCGAACACCCGCGAATCATGATCGGCCACCACCAGGAATACGGTGTCGTCCCAATACGGGGCCTTGCGCGCGCGCTCGAAGAAACGGCCGAGCGCCCAATCCGCGTAGCGCACGCTGTTGTGTTCGGTGGCGGGCTCGCCCTGCACCTCGATGCGGCCGGCCGGGTATTCCCAGGGGGTGTGGTTCGACACCGAGAACGCCAGCGTGAAGCTGGGCTGTTCGCCCTCCTCGCGCAGCACGCGGTCGAGCTGGTTGAACATGTCCTCGTCGCTCGCGCCCCAGGTTCCCTCGAACACCGGATCCACGAAATCCTTCCGATCCACGATGCCGTCGAAACCGTTGCCCAGGAAGAAGGCCTTCATGTTGTCGAAGTGCGATTCGCCGCCGTAGATGAAGCGCGACTGATAGCCCTCGCGCCCCAGCAGCTGCGCCAGCGTGAAGAAGCCGCGCTGCGCGCGCGGCAGCTTCAGCACCGCCTGCATCGGCGTGGGCGGGAAACCGGTGGTGACCGCCTCCAGGCCGCGCACCGAGCGGGTGCCGGTCGCATAGGTGCGGGTGAAGGCCCAGCCCTCGCGCATCAGCGCATCGAGCTCGGGGGTGAGGCCCATGCCGCCCAGCGCGGCGCTGTACTGCGCGCCCAGGCTTTCCTCGAGGATGATGACAATCTTCTTGGGCCGCGCCGGCCGCGCCGCCGGCTGCTGCCGGTGCAGACTGGGCAATTCGGCGCCCGCGGCGGGCGGCGGCAGGTTCGCGTGCGCCAGCACGATCTCGTGCATGCGCGCGCTCGGCATCTTGCCGTACATCGCCGAGCCGCCGCGCTCGTTCTTCATGCTGTAGATCGCGTAGAAGACGTTGTAGAGCGAGTTCAGCGCGAGCGTGTTCACCATGCCGTCGGAGCAGTACGCCACCGACGAGGGATTCATGGGCCGGTGCCCGAGGCTGCCGCGGATCGCCAGGATCACCACCGCCAGCATGCCGACGCTGTAGAGGATGCGTTGCCACCAGGCCAGCGGCGTATCGTCGGTGGGGTTGAAGAACAGCACGCAACCGGCGAAGCCCACCAGCACCAGCACGGCGGTGCCGCCCAGCAGCGCCGTCTTGTAGCCGCGCCACACCATGTTGGAGACCTCGCGCGGATGCTTGAGATACTCCACGAAGAGGCGGTTCGGACGCGTGTCGTATTCCTGGATGAAGGGCGGCGTGGACACCTCCAGCAGCACCAGCAGGATCCACGACAGCATGAACCAGTACGAGGTGATCTCGGCGGCCCAGTGAAATTCGCCCAGCCAGGGGCCCAGCACCAGCGGCCAGGCCGCCAGCACCGCCACCATGTGCGCGTCGATCCGCAGGCCGCCGCGCAGCAGCGGCCACAGACCGCCCGCGTCGCGCACGCGCGGCCACTGCCACGCCGCCAGCGCCAGCCGGCTGAGGGTCAGCAGCACCAGGGCCGCCGCCACGAAGGTCAGTGCTTCGTCTCTCATTCCACCTTCCGTACCCGCCAAAAGCGCCCTCGCGGGCAGGAGGCCGGCCCGCGAGCCGGCCGCAGGAGCCTGGGGCCCCGGATCAGAGCCAGGCCACCGCGCCGCCGGCGGCGGCGCCGCTCACCGACAGCATGCGTTCCACGTAGCGCGCGATCATGTCGACCTCGAGGTTGACCTTGTCGCCCGCCTTCACGTTGCGCAGCGTCGTGACTTCCTGCGTGTGGGGGATGATGTTGATGCTGATGTCGCAGCCGTCGCTGTCGTCGAGCACGCTGTTGACCGTCAGGCTGATGCCGTTGACCACGATCGAGCCCTTGTAGGCCAGGAAGCGCGCGAGGGTCTTGGGCACGCGGATCACCAGCTCGCGCGATTCGCCCGCATCGGAGAAGCGCAGCACCTCGCCCAGGCCGTCGACGTGACCGGACACCAGATGGCCGCCGATCTGGTCGCCGATGCGCAGCGATTTCTCCAGATTCACCTCTCCCGTGGCCGCGAGGCCCACGGTGCGGTTCAGGCTCTCGCGCGAGACGTCGACCTGGAACTGCGTGCCCTGCAGCGCGACGACGGTCATGCAGGCGCCCTGCACGGCGATCGAGTCGCCCAGGCCGACGTCGTGCAGGCCGAGCGAGGCGGCATCGATGTCGAGCCGCACGCCGGCGGATTCGTCGCCCAGCGGCGCCACGTTGACGATGCGGCCGACTGCCGCAACCAGACCGGTAAACATAGGTTTGCTCCTTTGGGCGCTCCGCGGCGCCGTCTTGATCAGGAAAGCGCGCCGGCAGCGCCGACGCCGCGCACGCTGGCCACCAGGGCCTGCCAGTGCGCATCACTCGTGGCGCGCAGGCGCACGTCGGCGCCCACGCGAGTCATATCGGTAAACACATAGCGGCGCGCCGCCTCGAGATGTTCGAGCAGCGGCAGCCGCACCATGCCGGCGGCGTCGCCGAGCAGCACGGGCGCGAGGTAGACCAGCAGCTCGTCGATGCAGCCGGCGGTCAGCAGCGCCCCCGACAGGCCGGCGCCGGCCTCGACGTGCACCTCGTTGAAATCGTTGCGGCCGAGCCAGGCCATCATGGCGGCGAGGTCGACGCGCTCGCCGCGCGCGTCGGGCAGCCGGATCACCCGGGCGTTGCGGTCGGCCAGCACGGCCTCGCGCGCCGGGTCGGCGGCGGCGGTGAACACCAGCACCTCGGTGCCGTCGAACAGGCGCGCCTGCGGCGAGATGTCGAGCCGCGCATCGACCACGGCCTTGCGCGGCGGGCGCGGCGTCTGCACCGCGCGCACATTGAGTTGCGGATCATCCTTGGTGACGGTGCCCATGCCGGTCAGCACCAGGTCGGCGCGGGCGCGCCAGTGGTGGCCGTCGGCCCGCGCGGCATCGCCGGTGATCCATTGCGAAATGCCGTTGTGCAGCGCGCTGCGGCCGTCCAGCGAGGCGGCCATCTTCATCCAGGCCCAGGGGGTGCCGCGGCTCATGCGCGCCACGAAGCCCGCGTTCAGCTCGAGCGACTCGGCCTCGCCCACGCCGGTGCAGACCTCGATGCCGGCGGCGCGCAGGCGCGCGAAGCCGGCGCCATTGACCTGCGGATTGGGGTCGCCCATGGCCACCACGACGCGCGCCGGCCCGGCCGCGATGAGCGCGTCGACGCAGGGCGGCGTGCGGCCATGGTGGGAGCAGGGTTCGAGCGTGACGTACACGGTTGCGCCGGCAACGGTCTCGCCGGCCGCGGCCGCGGCGCGCAGCGCCATCACCTCGGCGTGCGGATTGCCGGGCGGCTGCGTGGCGCCCTCCCCGATGACCCGGCCCTCGCGCACGATCACGCAACCCACGCGCGGATTCGGCGAGGTCGTGTACAGGACGCCACGCGCAAGGGCGAGTGCGCGCTGCATATGGGCGAGGTCTTGCGGCTGGGTGCGATCCACGTCGGGTACGGCGGCTGTGATGACGACTCACGGATTGTATGCCGCAGCGGCGCGAACGCCGCATCGGCGCTGACGCGTGCCTGACTGCCCGGCGCCGCCACCGCAGGCGATGTCCGAATCGGGCCGCTGGCGGTCCCGGCCCGGGCTGCCCGCCCCGGGGAAGTCGGGCGATAATCCAGCGACACACAGGATCATTTCCTGTCCCTTTCTGTCTTTGGAAGCCTCGCCATGAGCACCGCCCTGCTGCTGATCGACATCCAGGAATCCTTCCGCTCGCGTCCGTATTGGGACGAGACGGAGCTGCCGGCGTTCCTCGCGGCGGTCCAGCACCTGATCGACGAGGCGCAACGGCGCGGCCAGCCGATCGTGCAGATCTTTCACGAGCAGGACGGCGGCAAGGCCGATCCGTTCGACCCGGCCAACGGCCAGGTGCGCACCCTGGCCGGCCTGCGCGTGCCGCCCTGCCCCGTGTTTCGCAAAACGGTGCACTCCGCGCTCTATGCCCGCGACGCGAAGGACCAGAACCTCGACGACTGGCTCAGCGCGCAGGGCGTCACCGGCGTCGTGATCAGCGGCATCCGCACCGAACAGTGCTGCGAAACCACCACCCGGCACGCGAGCGACAACGGGCTGGACGTGATCTACGCGCTCGACGCCACGCTCACCTTCGCGATGCAGGCGCGCAGCGGCAGGGTCTACACTCCGGCCGAGCTGCGCGAACGGACCGAGCTGGTGCTCGAGGGCCGCTTCGCCCGCGTGGTGCCGGCGGCCCAGGCCTGGAGTCTGTGATGCGCGCCGCGCCCGTGCCGGTCTATTTCGTCGTGCTCGACGGCATCGTGCTGCTGGACCTGGCGGGGCCGGCGGAGGCACTGCGGGTCGCCAACAAGCTCGCCCCCGGCAGTTTCGACGTGACCTACTGTTCGCCCGCGGCCGAGCTCGAGACCGGGCTGCCGGGCCTGCACCTGTCGCGCCTGGCGCCGCTCCCCACCCGCGTAGCGCCCAACGCGCTGGTCATCATCAGCGGCGTGATCGACCGCCACTACGATCTGCGCGCGCCGGCGGCCCAGCAGGTGCTGGAATGGCTGCGCGTGCGCATGCCGGCCGACGGCTTCGAACTGGTATCGATCTGCTCCGGCGCGCTGCTGGCCGCGGCCGCCGGCCTGCTGCGCGACCGCGAATGCACCACGCACCACAACTGCGTCGCGGCCCTGTCGCGGATGGAGCCGCGCGCCCGCGTGCTGGAAAACCGCATCTTCGTGCAGGACGAGCGTCTCTGGACCAGCGCGGGCGTGACCTCCGGCATCGACCTGGCCCTGCACCTCGTGGCGCGCGTGACCGGCCCGCAGATCGCCAGCGCGGTCGCGCGCGACATGGTGGTGTACCTGCGCCGCGCGGGCAACGACCCGGCCATCTCGCCCTGGCTCGACCACCGCAATCACCTGCATCCCGGCGTGCACCGGGTCCAGGACGCGGTGCTGCGCGACCCCGCCGCCGACTGGAACGCCGACGCGCTCGCGCGCCACGCGCACACCAGCGCGCGGCACCTGGCGCGGCTGTTCGCCGAGCATGCGGGCTGCACGCCGATGGATTATCTGTATCAGGTGAGGCTGGCGCTGGCGCGCACGCTGCTGAGCCAGACGCGCCACGGCATGGAACGGGTGGCGCAGCAGTCGGGCTTCAGCTCGGCCCACCATCTGCGCCGGGTCTGGCGCCGCTTCGAGAGCGCGCCGCCCAGCGCGCTGCGCGCGCATCCGCCGGAATCCGCCGCGCCGCCGCAGCCGGCGGCATGAGGCCGCGCGGCTATTCCTTGCGCAGCTTGTTCGGCGGCCGCGGCCCCTGCATCTCGCGGATGGCCTCGACGAATTCGCCGATGTCTTCGAAGCTTTTGTAGACCGACGCGAAGCGCACGTAGGCCACCTTGTCGAGCCGCTTGAGCTCGTTCATCACGAGCTCGCCGATCTTCTCGCTGGGGATCTCGCGCGCGCCGCTGGCGAGCAGCGTTTCCTCGATGCGCGTGACGGCACCGTCGAGCTGCTCGGTGCTGACCGGCCGCTTGCGCAGCGCCAGCGCCAGGCTGCTGCGCAGCTTGCGGGCGTCGTATTCGGTGCGGTTGCCGTCGCGCTTGACCACGGAAGGCATGGCCAGCTCGACGCGTTCGTAGGTGGTGAAGCGCTTGTCACAGGCCAGGCAGCGGCGCCGGCGCCGTATGGTGTCGCCTTCCTCGGAGACGCGGCTGTCGACCACTTGCGTGTCGGCATTGGCGCAGAATGGGCATCTCATCGGTTTTCCCCTGTACTTCTGTGATCCGGGCATTGTAAATAATGCCGCGCGCATCCCACGCATCCGCCGCGTCCGATGCCAAAAAAAGACAGGCCCGGGAGCCTGCTCCGGGGCCTGTCTCGCGGCGGAAGCGGCCGCTGGCGGCCGCCCCGACGGGTGCTTACTTGCTGTAGACGGGCAGACGCGAGGTCAGCTCGTTGACGCGGGCACGCACCGCGGCGATGTTGGCTTCGTCGCGCGGGTTGTCGAGCACGTCGGCGATCAGGTTGGCGGTGGCCTCGGCCTCGGCTTCCTTGAAACCGCGGGTGGTCATCGCCGGGGTGCCCAGGCGGATGCCGCTGGTCACGAAGGGCTTTTCCGGGTCGTTCGGGATGGCGTTCTTGTTGACCGTGATGTGGGCTTCGCCCAGCACCGCTTCGGCTTCCTTGCCGGTGATGCCCTTGGGACGCAGGTCGACCAGCATCACATGGCTTTCGGTCTTGCCCGACACGATGCGCAGGCCACGCTTGACCAGCGTGTCGGCCAGCACCTTGGCGTTTTTCACGACCTGGGCGGCGTAGTCCTTGAACTCGGGCGACAGCGCTTCCTTGAAGGCCACGGCCTTGCCGGCGATGACGTGCATCAGCGGACCGCCCTGGATGCCCGGGAAGATGGCCGAATTGACGGCCTTCTCGAACTCGGCCTTCATCATGATCACGCCACCGCGCGGGCCGCGCAGCGACTTGTGCGTGGTCGAGGTGACGAAGTCGGCGTGCGGCACCGGGTTCGGGTATTGGCCACCCGCGACCAGGCCGGCGTAGTGGGCGATGTCGACCATGAACAGCGCGCCGTTTTCACGGGCGATGCGACCCATGCGCTCGAAGTCGATGTGCAGGGCGTAGGCCGAGGCACCCGCCACGATCAGCTTGGGCTTGTGTTCCTTGGCCAGCTGCTCGACCTGGGCGTAGTTCAGGACTTCGTTTTCGTCCAGGCCGTAGGGCAGGAAGTTGTACAGCTTGCCCGAGGCGTTGACCGACGCGCCGTGCGTCAGGTGGCCGCCTTCGGCCAGGCTCATGCCCAGCACGGTGTCGCCCGGCTTCAGCACGGCCATGTACACGCCCTGGTTGGCCTGCGAGCCCGAGTTGGGCTGCACGTTGGCGGCTTCGGCGCCGAACAGTTCCTTCAGGCGATCGATCGCAAGCTGCTCGACCACGTCGACGTACTCGCAGCCGCCGTAGTAACGCTTGCCCGGATAACCTTCGGCGTACTTGTTGGTGAGCTGCGTGCCCTGGGCCTGCATCACGGCCGGGCTGGCGTAGTTTTCGGAAGCGATCAGCTCAATGTGCTGCTCTTGGCGGACATCTTCTTTCTGAATCGCGGCCCAGAGGTCGGGATCCACCTTGTCGAGGGTGAGCTTGCGGTCAAACATGGGGGGTTCCTGGATCGGTGAGGATTGCGGGGGTAAATCAATGAGCGCTAGTGTACCGCGCGCCGCCCGGGTATACCCGCGCTTATTTCCGCGCCTGCGGCCAAGATCGTCGTTTGTGCGACCAACGCGCCGTCATCTGCGCGTTTGGGGAAGATTTTTCATGACAGGCATGAGCCGCCCTCATGAAGGCCGGCGCGGCCGCGGGCCGCGCCGGCGCCCGCCCTCACGTGGCCGTGGTGGCGCCGATCTGGCGCGGCGCCAGGCCGGGGTTGAGCGTATAGGTGCCGGTGAGATGCGCCTGGGCCAGCACGTGGCCCTGGATCGCCTTGAGCGCGTCGGCGCCCGTGAAGGAGCCCTGCAGGTTGAGCGTCGGCACGTCGAGCGCATACAGCGTGAAGATGTAGCGGTGGACGATCTCGTCGTTCCAGGGCGGGCACGGGCCGTCGTAGCCGAAGTACTCGCCGCTCATGTCGCGGTCTTCCGCGAACCAGCCGGTGTAGTCGTTCAGGCCCTGACGCATGTCGTGCGGCGCCAGCGGGCCGCCCTTGCCGCGCGGCGAGATGCCGCTCGAGAACGCACCTTCGTCGATCTCGCGCAGGTCCGGCTTGATGTCGACCAGCACCCAGTGGAAGAAGTCCGTGCGCGGCAGCGAGGCGGGCACGGTGCGGCCCTCCTGGTTGACGTCGTCGGGCTTGGTGGGCACGTCGGGATCGTGGCAGATCAGGGCGAACGACTGCGTGCCGGCAGGCACCTCATCCCAGGAGAACTGCGGATTGAAGTTGTCCGCCAACGCGACGTGCGACTTTTCATCGATCTTGCCGAACGCATAGCGATCGGGGATCGACTCGTTATCGGAGAAAGACAAACTCGCAAGTTTCATGGCGACCTCCTGGAGAAATGCGAACGTGTTGCTACGCCCCCAAGTTAACACGCGCGAACTTGCGCTTGCCCACCTGGAGCACGTAGGTGCCCGCCGCCAATTGCAACGATTTGTCTTCGACCCGATCGCCGTTCACGCGCACGCCGCCCTGCTCGACATTGCGCTGGGCTTCCGAGCTCGAAGCCACCAGCCCGGCCTCGCGCAGCACGCGCAGAATGCCCATCGGCGCGCCGGCCACGTTCACCTCCGGCATGTCGTCCGGGATCGCGCCATCACGGAAGCGCGCCTCGAAGGCGGCCAGCGCCGCCTCGGCCGCGGCGGCCGAGTGGAAGCGGGTGATGATTTCCTGCGCCAGCGCCACCTTGGCGTCGCGCGGATTGCGGCCGCCGTCGATCTCGGCCTTGAGCGCGGCGATGTCCTCGAGCGAGCGGAACGACAGCAGCTCGAAGTAGCGCCACATCAGGGTGTCGGAGATCGACATCAGCTTGCCGAACATCGAATCCGGCGTGTCCGAGATGCCGATGTAATTGCCCTTGGACTTGGACATCTTCTCGACGCCGTCGGTGCCCACCAGCAGCGGCATGGTCAGGATGCACTGCGGCTCCTGGCCGTATTCCTTCTGCAGTTCGCGGCCGACCAGCAGGTTGAACTTCTGGTCGGTGCCGCCGAGCTCCAGGTCGGACTTCAGCGCGACCGAGTCGTAGCCCTGCATCAGCGGGTAGAGGAACTCGTGCACCGCGATCGGCACGCCGCCCTTGAAGCGCTTGGTGAAGTCGTCGCGCTCCATCATGCGCGCCACGGTGTAGCGCGAGGCCAGCTGGATCAGGCCGCGCGCGCCCAGCGGGTCGCACCACTCGGAGTTGTAGCGGATCTCGGTGCGCGAGGGATCGAGCACCAGGCTGGCCTGGGCGTAGTAGGTTTCGGCGTTCTGGGCGATCTGCTCGCGCGTGAGCGGCGGGCGGGTCGAGTTGCGGCCGCTGGGGTCGCCGATCATCGAGGTGAAGTCGCCGATCAGGAAGATCACCGTGTGACCGAGGTCCTGGAGCTGGCGCATCTTGTTGAGCACGACCGTGTGGCCCAGGTGGATGTCCGGTGCGGTGGGATCCAGTCCCAATTTGATGCGCAGCGGTACGCCCGTGGCGCGGCTGCGCGCGAGCTTGCGGGCGAACTCGGATTCCACCAGGAGTTCGTCGCATCCGCGGCGCACGATGCGCAAATCGGCTTCGATTTCGGGGGTGATGGGGGCTTCGGGGTGCGACATGGGCAGTCCGGCCGAGGGTAATCCACGGCGCAAAAAAGGTGTAAAAAGCGAGGAAATTGGTCGAAAATTCTAGCCGAATCGGCTAGGATACTGCCCTAATCATACGCAACTGTCATGTTCGTGGCCGTTGCTGTCCGGATCAGATGGGGCTCTGCCTCGGCAGCCATCTGTCACTTATTGCCGTTTGTACCAATCTTTGGACCAAGATACGCCGCGCGGCGTATTCCTGCCGCCGGCCCGCAGGCCGGCAGGGGGAGGCCGCGTTTAACCCGTAACTTGAACGCGACGCCACTTCAAGGTCTGAATCACGATGAATCGTGGCCCCAACAGCCTGGTGAGCAGCTTCCGACGTAAAGTTGCCGCCCTGTTCGCCCCCCAAGCCGAACCCTCCTCCCGTGGTGGCGCCATGTTCCGGCGCACCCTTGTCGTTTCCGCTCTCGGTCTTTTCGTCGGCGCCGCCGCGCTGGGCATGGTGCAACAGCCCAACCACGCCGACCTGCCGCCGATGCGACTGATCAACAGCGAACTGCCGCTCGAGTCGAGCCAGGTCCAGGTCAGCACCACGCCGGCCACCGACGCCCCCTACATCAGCGAAACCCGCATCCGCGCCGGCGACACGCTCGCCGCCGTGCTGCAGCGTCTCGAGATCGACGAGTCGGGCCTGCAGTCCTTCCTCACGCACGAGCCCAGCGCGCGCAGCATCTACAAGCTGTACCCGGGCCGCGCCGTGCAGGCCGCCACCGACGCCGAAGGCAAGCTGGTGTGGCTGCGCTACATCCACACGCCGGGCAACGAATCGAACGGCCAGGTCTACACCAAGATGCTGCAGGTCGAGCCCACCGCCAGCGGTTTCAAGGCGCAGGAGCTCACCGAAAACACCGAGCTGCAGACCCGCGTCGCCGTGGGCACGATCCGCTCGTCGCTGTTCGGCGCCACCGACGCGGCCGGCATCCCCGACTCGATCACGCTGCAGATGGCCGACATCCTCAGCGCCAAGATCGACTTCCTGCGCGACCTGCGCCAGGGCGACCAGTTCCGCGTGGTCTACGAAACGCGTTCGCACGATGGCCGCTACGCCGGCGCCGGCCGCCTGCTGGCCGTCGAGTTCATCAACGGCGGCAAGACCTACAACGCGGTCTGGTTCAGCGCCGACAACAAGTCGGGCTCCTACTACGACTTCGACGGCACCAGCCTGCGCGGCGCCTTCCTGCGCACCGCCCTGAAGTTCACCCGCATCAGCTCCACGTTCGGCATGCGCATGCATCCGATCCACAAGACCTGGACCGGCCACAAGGGCGTCGACTACGCCGCCCCCACCGGCACGCCGATCCACAGCACGGCCGACGGCACCGTCGATTTCGCCGGCTGGCAGAACGGCTACGGCAACGTCGTGATCGTCAAGCATCACGGCAAGTACTCCACGCTGTACGCGCACCAGAGCCGGATCGCGCCGGGCCTGAAGAAGGGCGACAAGATCGCCCAGGGCGACCTGGTCGGCTACGTCGGCTCGACCGGCTGGGCCACCGGCCCTCACCTGCACTACGAATTCCGCGTCGACAACCAGCCGATCGATCCGCTCTCGGTCGACCTGCCGGTGGCGCGCACGCTCGAGCCCGCCGAGGCCCGGGCCTTCGCCCAGGCGGTGGCGCCCTACAAGCAGCAGATCGAACTGCTCACGCAGTTCCAGACCACGCTGCCCGAGGCCACCACCAGCGTCGCCAGCCGCTGATCCCATCCATGAGTCGCGCCTCGAACGGCCCGCGCAGCAAGCTGCCGGGCCGTTGTTTCATCGGCCTGATGTCGGGCACCAGCATGGACGGCGTGGACGGCGTGCTGATGCGCTTCGCACCGCACGCCGCGCCGCAGATGCTGGCGAGCGTGAGCGCCCCGCTGCCCGAAGCCCTGCGCGCCACCCTGATGGCGCTCAACACCAGTGGCCCCGACGAACTCGCGCAGGCCCGCCTCGCCGCCAACGAACTCGCCCACGTCTACGCCGCCGTCTGCCGCGACCTGCTGCTCGTGGCCGGCCTGCATCCGGCCGACGTGGTGGCGGTGGGCGCACACGGCCAGACCGTGCGGCACCGCCCCGACCTCGGCTACACCATCCAGCTCAATGCGCCGGCCCTGCTGGCCGAGCTTTGCGGCATGGACGTGGTGGCCGACTTCCGCAGCCGCGACGTGGCGGCCGGCGGCCAGGGCGCGCCGCTGGTGCCGCCCTTTCACGCCGCCATGTTCGGCCGCGACTTCCCGCGCGCCGTGCTCAACCTGGGCGGGATCGCCAACGTCACGCTGCTCGAGCCGGGCCGCGCACCGCGCGGCTTCGACACCGGGCCCGCCAACGTGCTGCTCGACGCCTGGTGCCTGGCCCACACCGGCCAGCCCTTCGATGCCGACGGCCGCTGGGCCGCGCTGGGCCGCGCCTCGGAAGCGCTGCTCGCGCACTTCGTCGACAGCGAGCCGTGGTTTGCGCTGCCGGCGCCCAAGTCCACCGGCCGCGACCTCTTCGGCATGCGCTGGATCGAAAAACGCCTGGCCAGCTTTCACGGCCCGGCCCTGCGGCCCGAAGACGTGCAGGCCACGCTGCAGCGCCTCACGGCCCGCACGGTGGCAGACGCGATCGCGGTGCAGGGCGTGCGGGTGCAGGACCTGCTCGTCTGTGGCGGCGGCGCGCGCAACAGCGGCCTGATGCAGGATCTCGCATCGGTGCTGCGCGTGCCGGTCGAGCCCACCGATCTGGCCGGCGTACCCGCGCAGTGGGTCGAGGCCATGGCCTTCGCCTGGCTGGCGCAGATGCACGTCGACCGCCTGCCCGCCGCCGTGCCCGAAGTGACCGGCGCGCGCGCCGCGCGGGTGCTGGGCGCGCTCTACCCGCGCTGATTCTTCAGCGCCCCCGACAAGCAAAGCGCTGCAAAAGCAAAAAGCCTCCCGAGGGAGGCTTTTTGTTGCGCGCGCAACGAATGCGCGCGCACCGCGCAAGGATCAGACCGAGAAGGACGAACCGCAGCCGCAGGTGGTGGAGGCGTTCGGATTGCGGATCACGAACTGCGCGCCTTCGATGTCTTCCTTGTAGTCGATCTCGGCGCCGACCAGGTATTGGAAGCTCATCGGGTCGACCAGCAGCTGTACGCCTTCCTTGTCGAGCACGGTGTCGTCTTCGTTGACGACTTCATCGAACGTGAAGCCGTACTGGAAGCCCGAACAGCCGCCGCCCTGCACGAACACGCGCAGTTTCAGGTCGGGGTTGCCTTCTTCGAGCAGCAGGTCCTTGACCTTGGCGGCGGCCGAGTCGGTGAAGACGAGGGGGGTCGGCGGCGCTTCCTGCAGGTCGACGGTTTCGGTGACAGCGTTCATGATTACACTCCTGGCCGCAACGGGGCCATGTACGGTGGGCGGGAAAACCCGCTCAGATAGTTCACTATAGCGCAGGCGTCAACCGGATTCAAAATTCCAGCTTGACGGTGCGCGTGGCACGCACGGTGCCGTTTTCCAGCACGCTGACGGTAATGGCTTCGGGGACAAATCCGGGCGGCACCGCCAACACGCCCTGACTGCGTTGATACTGGTCGAAATGCAGGTCGAACGGCCCGCCGTCGCTGACCTTGGCCACGGCCGCCGCCGCTTCGGGGGACAGACCATTGCCGGTCAGCGCGGGCACCGAGGCGGCCGGCGCGGCGCCGGTGGCCGCCGAGGCGAGCGGCGCGGCCGCGTTCGACGCCGCGGCGGCGGTGGCCGCCGCACTTGCCGCGGAATTTGCCGGCGCACTGGCCGCCGCACTCGCTGCCGCACTCGCCGCCGCACTCGCCTGCTCTTTGGCCTGGCCGTTGGCGCCGGCAGCGGGCGCCTCGGGCTTGGCCGCCGCGCTGGCGGCGCCGTTCACCGGCACCGAGGGCACCGTGGTGTTTTCGCTGGCGGCGACCTGCAGCGAGGTGAGCGGCACGCTCACGGTCTCGCCATTGAGCAGGCCGGCGGCCTCGAAGCGCAGCTCGCCGAGAAACGGTGTCTCGCTGCGGCCGCTGCGCATCATCAGGATCTTGTAGCGCACGCCCGCGCCTTCGCGCACGAACTCGGCGCCGCGGATGTCCAGCGATCCGGCCGGACCGGGCGGCAGGAGTTGTTCGTAGAAGGCGAGCTGGTCGCGACCACGGCCGACGTCTGCCTGCGCCTCGCGCAATTGCGCCTCGAGCTCCAGGCGCGCCGCGCGTTCGACGGCGATCTCGCCGTCGGCGGTGTCGAGCTGCGCCCGCAGGAAACGGATTTCGGTCTCGCGCTGCGCCAGGGCCTGGTCACGCGCCGCGAGCTGCGTCTGCGTGAGCAGGACGGACCCCTCGGGCACGACATGAGACTGGGCCCTGAAATAGCCCGCCGCCGCGCCGGCCGCGATGCCGGCCGCCAGCACCAGGGCCCACGGCAGCCAGCGCCAGGACCGGCGGGATGCGCTGCCTGCGACGGGTTCAGTCATGGCGGCGCAGCGGACGGCGGGCCGCCTGCATCAGGCAGGCCCGCGATTGCAGCTCAGGGAAGAATCGCAACCTGATCCAACCCCACCGACTCGGACAAGCCGAACATCAGGTTCATGTTTTGCACCGCCTGGCCGGCCGCGCCCTTGACCAGGTTGTCCTGGACCACGAGCACGATCAGCTGGTCGCCGTTGCCCGGACGCTGCACGGCGATGCGCAGGTTGTTGGAGGCACGCACCGAACGGGTTTCGGGCTGGCTGCCGGCCGGCATCACGTCGACGAAGTGCTCGTCGGCATAGCGGGCCTCGAACAGGGCCTGGAAGTCCGTGTCGCGCGCCTCGGGCAGGATGCGCGCGTAGATCGTGGAGAACATGCCGCGGATCATGGGCACCAGGTGCGGCACGAAGGTCAGGCCGACCTTGCCGCCATGCAGCTTCTCGAGCTGCTCGACGATCTCGGGGTGGTGGCGATGGCCGGCCACGCCGTAGGCCTTGAAGTTGTCGCTGGCTTCGGAGAACAGCGAGCCCACCTCGGCCTTGCGGCCGGCGCCCGACACGCCCGACTTGCAGTCGGCGATCAGGGTCTGGGTATCGACCAGCTTCTTGCCGCCCTCGAGCAGCGGGGCCAGGCCCAGCAGCACGGTGGTGGGGTAGCAGCCGGGATTGCCGATCACCTTGGCGCGCGAGATCGCCTCGCGGTTGAGCTCGACCAGGCCGTAGGCCGACTGCTGCGCCAGGATGTCGGGGCAGCTGTGCGGCATCTTGTACCAGCGTTCGAACACGGCCGTGTCCTGCAGGCGGAAGTCGGCGGCGAGGTCGATCACGCGCGTACCGGCGGCGGTGAGCTCCTGGGCCTGGGCCATGGCCACGCCGTGCGGGGTGGCGAAGAACACGACGTCACAGTCGGTGAGGGAGGCTTTCTCGGGGGCCGAGAAGGCCAGCTTCACGCGGCCGCGCAGGTTCGGATACATGTCGGCCACCGGCAGCCCGTCTTCCTTGCGGGACGTGATGGCGGTCAATTCCACATTGGGGTGTTGCGACAGCAGGCGCAGCAGCTCGACGCCGGTATAACCGGTGCCGCCGACGATGCCGACCTTGATGCGGGAGTTCGAAGCTTGGGCCATGGTGAGGTTCCGTAAAACGTAGAACGATTGTATCGCTCAGGAAACGGACGCAGGGCGGAGATCTGACCGCTGGCTGGTTCTGGTCCGTATCCGACCGGGCGCGCGCCGCGGGGTTCCCCGCGGTTTCAAGATTCAGGCGGGACAGAGCGTTGCGCCGGGACCGTGCCCTCGCCTCGCCCTGCCGCGCCGTCCTGCCAGGCCCTGCGCCGCCAGCGCGGCGCGCATCGTCCACGATGCCGGGAGGGCCATAAACAAAAAGGCCGCTTTCGCGGCCTTTTTGAGGGACATTAGCGCTTGCTGAACTGCTTGCGCCGACGTGCCTTGCGGAAGCCGACCTTCTTGCGTTCGACTTCGCGCGCATCGCGGGTCACGAAACCGGCTTGCGACAGCGAGGGCTTGAGCGTCGCGTCGTAGTCGATCAGTGCACGGGTGATGCCGTGACGAACCGCGCCAGCCTGGCCGGTTTCGCCGCCGCCGTGAACGTTGACTTTGATGTCGAACGCTTCGGTCAGGCCGGTCAGTTCCAGCGGTTGACGCACGACCATGCGGCCGGTTTCACGAGCGAAGAATTCGTCGACGGGCTTGCCGTTGACGATGATCTTGCCAGTGCCCTTCTTGATGAAAACACGAGCCACCGAGGTCTTGCGACGGCCGGTTCCGTAGTTCCAGTTACCGATCATGGCGTTTCCTTAGAAATCCAGCTGCTTCGGCTGCTGGGCGGTGTGCGGATGCTCGGCACCGGCGTACACCTTGAGTTTCTTGATCATGGCGTAGCCCAGCGGACCCTTGGGCAGCATGCCCTTGACGGCCTTCTGGATCGCACGACCGGGAAAACGCTCCTGCATTTTCTCGAAGTTCGTTTCGCGAATACCGCCGGGGTACGTGGTGTGGCGGAAGTACTTCTTGTCCTTCGCCTTGGTACCGGTAACGACGATATCGGCAGCGTTGATGATGACGATGTAATCGCCAGTGTCAACGTGCGGCGTGAATTCGGGTTTGTGCTTGCCACGCAGACGGTGTGCGACTTCGCTGGCCACACGACCGAGGACTTTGCCCTTGGCGTCGATCACAAACCAGTCACGCTTGACTTCATGCGGCTTGGCCACAAAGGTCTTCATGATGGTTCCTAGATAAAGAATTCTCCCGGCAACCATTTGCCTGGGAATCTTCCCCCAATCCAGCAAAACCGAGGTGGCAGCGTTGCCACGCTCCGCGGATCCTTGCAGACCCTGCTGCCGAGATACCTGCTGGTACTTTTGCCCCCGCCTAAGCGTTATTACCCGCCCGTGCAAGAAGTCAAACTAAGGGAAGCCGGCAATCATAGCATGTTTGCTCAAAAACTGTGCAAGCCGGTCGGCGGACCTACCCCGTGCGGCGCGGTCGGCCGTGGCGGATCCACGACGAAAAAAAGGAGTCAGACTGCATTTTTCGGTGGATGGGAAAAGGTGTCGGACTACATTTTTCTGGGATGGAAAAAGGTGTCAGACTGCATTTTCCTGGCCCAGCCGTTCGCCCATGGGCACGCCAGCCTAAGGAAAATGCAGTCTGACACCTTTTTCTTGCGCGGCACCGGGGCCCTGGCGGGATGCGCCAGGGCTCGGGCCGGGACAGAGGAGGCTTACTTGCGGCGGGCGGCGAGGGCGACGCCGAGGTATTGGTCGTAGGCGCCTTCGGCCAGGCGGAACCACGGCAACAGATCGTCGCGGAAGCCCATGTAGTTGTCGAAGATCGCCTTGAACTTCGGGTCTTTGGCGCAGAACTCGGCGTAGACCGTGTTGGCGGCCTCGAACGAGGCGTCCATCACCGAACGCGGGAACGCGCGCAGCTCGGCGCCGCCCGCGATCAGGCGGCGCAGGGCGCCGGCGTTCAGGGCGTCGTAGCGTGAGGTCATGGCGACGTGGGCCACGCGGCTGGCGGCTTCGACGATGGCCTGGTAGTTCTTCGGCAGCTTGCCCCAGGCGTCTTCGTTCATGTAGAGCGAAACCTGCGGACCGCCTTCCCACCAGCCCGGGTAGTAATAGAACTTGGCGACCTTGTTGAAGCCGAGCTTCTCGTCGTCGTACGGGCCGACGAACTCGACCGCGTCCAGCGTGCCCTTCTCGAGCGAGGGATAGATGTCGCCGCCGGCGATCTGCTGCGGCACCACGCCCATGCGCGAGAGCACTTCACCGGCGAAGCCGGCGGTGCGCATCTTCAGGCCCTTCAGGTCCTCGGGGGTCTTGATTTCCTTGCGATACCAGCCGCCCATCTGCACGCCGGTATTACCCATCGGCAGGTTGACGATCTTGTGCGGCTTGAACATTTCGCGCGTCAGCTTCATGCCGTCGCCGTCGAACATCCAGGCGTTCATCTGGCGGGCGTTCAGGCCGAAGGGCACGGCCGAGTCGAAGCACAGCGCCGGATCCTTGCCGTAGTAGTAGTACGAAACGGTGTGGCCGCACTCGATGGTGTTGTTCGACACGGCGTCGAACACTTGCAGCGCCGGGACGATTTCGCCGCCCGGGAACTGGCGGATGTTGAACTTGCCGCCCGTCGCTTCGGAGACGTACTTGCAGAAAATGTCGCCGGTGCCGTAGAGGGTGTCCAGGCTGCGCGAAAAGCTCGAGGCCAGGCGCCAGTTGATGGCGGGCATTTCCTGGGCGAAAACGGGCGCGGCGACGGCCGCGCTGCCGGCAACGGCACCGAGACCGGCTTTCTTCAAGAACGAACGACGTTGCATTTGACGGCTCCTCCTGTGGAACAAACTATGCGTCAGATTGGGAATTGAAACGTTTGATTTCCCGGGGATATTACACGCTGCGCGCGCACGAACCGCCCGGCGAGCCGCGCCAGGCCGTGTTGCGCTGCGGGAAATCGAGGCGCCATGCGGCCCGCCGGGCCGCATGGCAAGTGAAGCGAACGCTGCTGTGCAGCGCGGCGTCAGGCGCCCGCGACCGCCATCTGCTCGATCAGGATCGAGCCGGTGGTCTTGGTACCGCGCGAGATGGTGTCGGCGCCCACGGCGACGATCTGGCGGAACATGTCGGCCAGGTTGCCCGCGATGGTGATCTCCTCGACCGCGTGCTGGATCTTGCCGTTTTCGACCCAGTAGCCGAACGCGCCGCGCGAGTAGCCGCCGGTGACGTAGTTCACGCCCTGGCCGATCAGCTCGGTGACCAGCAGGCCGGTGCCCATCTTCTTGAGCATGGCCTCGAAGTTGTCGCCGCGGCGGGTCTTGCGCGACACCAGGCTGAGGTTGTGCGAGCCGCCGGCGTTGCCGGTGGTGACCATGCCGAGCTTGCGCGCGGTGTAGGTCGACAGGAAATAGCCCTCGAGCGTGCCGCCGCTGACCACGCGGCGCGCCTGGGTGCGCACGCCTTCGTCGTCGAACGGCGAACTGCCCATCGCGCCGACCACGTGCGGATCCTCGAGCACGTCGATGTGGTCGGGGAAGATCGGCTTGCCCAGCGAATCGACCAGGAAGCTGGCCTTGCGGTAGAGCGCGCCGCCGCTGGTGGCCTGGGTGAACGCGCCCAGCAGGCCGAGCGCCAGCGGCGCCTCGAATAGCACCGGCACCTTGCCGGTCGGGATGCGGCGCGCCGACATGCGCGCCAGCGTGCGTTCGGCGGCATAGCGGCCCACGTCTTCGGGCGAGGCCAGCTTGGCCGGATCGCGCTCGGAGGTGTACCAGTAATCGCGCTGCATCTGGCTGCCACGGCCGGCGATCGGCGCGACCGACAGGCTGTGGCGCGAGTACGCGTAGCCGCCCATGAAGCCGCGCGTGTTGCCCATCACGAACTGGCCTTCGTAGGTGCCCACGGTGGCGCCATCGGTGTTGGTGATGCGCGGGTCGACCGCGCGGGCGGCGCGCTCGGAGCGCAGCGCCAGCTCGGCCGCCTCGGCGGTGCTGACCGCCCAGGGGTGGTGCAACTTCAGGTCGGGGAAGTCGGTGGCCAGCATGTCGGCATCGGGCAACCCCGCGGCGCCGTCGGCCGCGGTGTGGCGGGCGATGTGCCAGGCCGCTTCGACCGTCTGGCGGATGGCGTCGTCGGAAAAGTCGGAGGTCGAGGCCGAACCGCGGCTCTGGCCGGCGTAGACCGTGATGTCGAGCGAACGGTCGCGCGTCTGTTCGACGGTCTCGATGTCGTTCTTGCGCACCGAGACGGACAGCCCCAGGCTTTCGGACACCTCGGCGGCCGCGTCGCTCGCGCCGACCTTGCGCGCATGCGCCAGCGCGCTCTCGACCAGTTCGGAAAACCGCGCGTGATTCGCGGCGATGGGCAGGGAAGAAGAGGAAGTGACCATTGCTGTCCAATTTACAGAGACGGTTATCATAGCCAAACCTGTCTTTTTTCAGTGTTCCAATGAGTTTTCCGCACCAGGATGCCGGCGACGACGCCGAATTCGACGATTACGACTATGACCGGCCCAGCAAATCCCAGGTCAAACGGGAGCTGCACGCCCTGGTCGACCTGGGCAAACAGCTGATCGAGCTGTCGCCCGAACGCCTGCGCCAGCTGCCGATCGAGGAGCGTCTCTACGAGGCGATCCGCGAGGCCCAGCGCACCACCGGCCGCGAGGGCCTGCGCCGCCAGGTGCACTTCGTGGGCAAGCTGATGCGTAACGCGCCGGCCGACGAGATCCGCCATCAACTCGATGTGTGGGAAAACGGCTCGCGCGAAGAAACCGCCGCGATGCACCGGCTCGAGACGCTGCGCGAACGCCTGCTGGCCGACGACGACGCCCTCACCACCCTGCTGCAGACGCACCCGGGCGCCGACGTGCAGCAGCTGCGCGCGGTGATCCGCGCCGCGCGCAAGGAAGCGCAGCAGAACGCCAACCTGAACCCGGGCCAGGAACCGCAGCGCAAGCATTACCGCGCGCTGTTCCAGGCGCTCAAGGCCCTGCTCGCCTGACCCCTCCCCCGCCAGTAACCGCTTGAGTCCCATGACCGCCACCGCTGATCTGCTCGACTGCATCGAACTCGAAACCGGCCCCAATCCGACCCACGCCGTCATCTGGCTGCATGGGCTGGGCGCCGACGCCAACGACTTCGTGCCGGTCGTGCCGGAACTGCGTCTGGGCGCCACGCCGCCGGTGCGTTTCGTGTTCCCGAACGCGCCGGTGCAGCCGGTCACGATCAACGGCGGCATGGCGATGCGCTCCTGGTACGACATCCTGGTGCTCGATCTGGTGCGCCAGGAGGATGCCAACGGCATCCGTGCCTCCGAGGCCGCGGTGCAGGCGCTGATCGCGCGCGAAAACGCGCGCGGCATCCCGACCTCGCGCATCTTCCTGGCGGGCTTCTCGCAGGGCTGCGCCATGACGCTGCACACCGGGCTGCGCCTGCAGGAGAAGCTGGCGGGCATGATCGCGCTGTCCGGCTATCTGCCGCTGCTCGACCTGGCCGAGGCCGAGCGCCACGACGCCAATCGCGACACGCCGATCTTCATGGCGCACGGCACCTACGATCCGGTGGTCAACATCGCGCGCGCCGAGGCGTCGCGGGCCCGCCTCACCGCGCTGGGTTACGACGTGAGCTGGCACACCTATCCGATGCCCCACTCGGTGTGCATCGAAGAGATCAACGACATCGGCAGCTTCCTGCGCGAGCACCTGCGCTGACCCGGCAAGCCCTGCGCTCCGGGGCAGCTTGTATACAAGCCGGTATCCCACCACCCCATGATTTGGCGTTTTCTACAGGAAAACGCTAATTCGCACCGGCTTGTCCGCCCGGATTCCTGAATATAGTATTCAATCCATGCCCCGCGTCCGTACCAGGACGCGCCGGGCGACGGGCAGGCCGGTCCCCGCCGGCGCATTCTCCCCGCCCCTCGTCTTTGCGCTTTGCCGCTGTTCCCGCAGTCGCTGCACCGCTGTACGACGTCAACACACCCAATCGATTTCCGCGGCCCCGCGCCGGCGGCGACCTCGCGCGCCGCCCGTGACGGCCGCCCACGCCGGAGCTCGCCGTGAAGATCTATCCCTTGGCATCCCTTGGCCGCTGGCTCTGCGCCGCGGCCCTGCTCTGTGCCTCCGGCGCCGCCTCGGCCGCCGAGGCGCTCAACCCGCCCGTGAAGGTGCGCTACGAGGAAGTGGTGCGGTCCATCCTGTACGTGCCCAAGTACGTGGCCCTGTCGCAGGGCTACTTCAAGGAAGCCGGCCTGGACGTGGCCATGAAGACCTCGCAGGGCACCGACAAGGGCATGACCGCCCTGCTCTCGGGCAGCGCGGACATCGTGCTGATCGGCCCCGAGGCCTCGATCTACGTGCAGAACAGCGAATCGCCGGTGAAGCCGCGCATCTTCGCCGGCCTGACGGCGACCGACGGCTTCTTCCTGCTCTCGCGCAAGCCGGTGGAGAAGTTCGACTGGTCGATGCTCAAGGGCAAGGAGATCATCGGCTTCAGGCCGGGCTCGAATCCGATCGTGTTTCTCGAGACCGCCCTGCGCAAGCACGGGGTGGATCCGCAGAAGGACGTGAAGCTGCTCAACAACATCGGCATCCCGGCGCGCGCCGGCGCCTGGATGGCGGGCCAGGGCGAGTACGGCATCTTCCTCGAACCCGAGGCGGGCGAGCTGGTGCGCAACGGCAAGGGCCACATCGTGGCCTCGGTCGGGCACGAGGTGGGCCAGGTCGACTACACGGTGTTCACCGCCACCGACAAATACATCCGCGACAACCCCAAGGTGATCCAGGCCTGGACCGACGCGGTGGCGCGCGCCGAAAAGTACGTGCAGGCCACACCCGCCGGCACGCTCGCGCCGCAGGTGGCGAGCTTCTTCCCGGGCATGGACCAGGCCGGCATCGTCGACGCCATCGAACGCTACAAGCAATACCAGATCTGGAAGACCGCGCCGCTCGTCACGCCGCAGGCCATGAACCAGCTGCAGGACATGCTGGTGGCCAGCGCGGTGATGAAGGAAAGCGCGCGCGTGAAATACGAAGACGTGGTGATCGCCGACTTCGCCAACAAGGTGCAGCCATGAGCGCGGTCGTGCACACGCTGGCCCCGGCGCAGGCGCCGGCCAGCGCCAAGATCGAGATCCGCAACGTCTGCCTGAGCTACTTCACCGCCGACGGCGAGACCCAGGCCCTCTCGGACGTGTCGTTCGAGCTCGCCGCGGGCGAGTTCGTCAGCCTGATCGGCCAGAGCGGCTGCGGCAAGAGCACCCTGCTCTCGCTGATGGCCGGCCTGATCGCGCCCACCGCCGGCAGCGTGCTGGTGGACGGCGCGCCGGTCACGCGGCCCTCGCCGCGCATCGGCTACATGCTGCAGCAGGACTATCTGTTCGAGTGGCGCACCATCCTGGAGAACGTGATGCTGGGCGCCGAGATCCAGGGGCGGCGCGACGCGCGCAGCGAGGCGCGCGCCGTGCACCTGCTCGAGAAATGCGGGCTGGGCGCGTTCCTCAACCACACGCCGCGCCAGCTCTCGGGCGGCATGCGGCAGCGCGCCGCGCTGGCGCGCACGCTGGTCACCGAGCCCGACGTGATCCTGCTCGACGAGCCCTTCTCCGCGCTGGATTCGCAGACCCGGCTCGCGATCTCCGACGAGGTGGTCGACATCCTGCGGCGCGAAGGCAAGACCGTGGTGCTGGTGACCCACGACATCGGCGAGGCCATCGCCATGACGGACCGCGTGATCGTGCTGTCGCGCCGTCCGGGCCGCATCAAGAGCCAATACCGCATCGCCTTCGCGCAGCCGCGGCCCACGCCGTTCCAGGCGCGCACGCGGCCCGAATTCAACAGCTATTTCGAACAGCTCTGGAAAGAGCTCGACGTGCACGTGGAGGGCTGAACCATGACTACCCCCGCCGTTGCGCTGCGCGCGGTCGCGCCGCCCAGCCCGCAATACCAGGCCTGGCTGCGCCGCACCGAGCGCCGCCGCACCCACGTCCGCCTGGCCCAGCTCGCGCTGCTGGTGCTGTTCTTCGCGCTGTGGGAAATCCTGCCGCGCATGCACGTGCTCAATCCGCTGCTCACCAGCTATCCGAGCGCGCTGTGGCCCACCTTCATCGAGCTGTGGCGCAACGGCAATCTGCCGCAGCACATCGCCACCACCGTGTCGGCCACGCTGGTGGGCTTCGTGCTGTCGATGGGGCTGGGCATCGCCTGCGCGGCGCTGCTGTGGTGGTCGGACTTCGTCTACAAGGTGCTGGATCCGTTCCTGGTGGTGGCCAACGCCATGCCCAAGATCGCCTTCGTGCCGATCTTCTACCTGTGGCTGGGCTCCGACTATGCGGTGTACGGCATGGCCGTGGCGATCGCGGTGTTCGTGACCATCATGGTGGTGTACGCGGGCTTTCGCGGCATCGACGCCAACAAGATCAAGCTGGCGCACACCTTCGGCGCGTCGCGCTGGCAGATCCTCACCAAGGTCGTGCTGCCCGGCAGCGTGCCCACGCTGATCGCCGCCGTGAAGATGAACATCGGCCTGGCCCTGGTGGGCGTGATCGTGGGCGAGTTCCAGTCGGCCGACTCGGGGCTGGGCTTTCTCATCATGAACGGCAGCCAGATCTTCAAGCTCAACATCGTGATGACCGCGATCACCCTGCTGGCGATCATCTCCAGCCTGATGTATCTCGCCATCTATCGCATCGAGGCCGCCGTGATGCGGCGCTACGCCTGAAGGAGAGCGGCATGGAATTCCCGCAATGGGTGCAGGACCGCGTGATCGCGCGCCAGGGCCGGCTGCATCCCTACGACCATTTCGACGCGGCGCGCTGCGCGGTGGTGGTGATCGACATGCAGCGCTATTTCACCGAGCCCGGCTTCCAGGGCGAGTGCGCGCCGGCGCGCGAGATCATCGCGCCGATCAATCGCCTGTGCGAGGCGCTGCGCACGGCCGGCGGCACCGTGGTGTGGGTGCAGACGGCATCGGACAACGCGGACAGCTTCTGGTCGCATCATCATGGCGTGATGCTGACGCCGGAGCGCAGCCGGCGCCGGCTCGAGACGCTGCGGCGCGACGCGCCCGGGTATGCGCTGCATCCGGGCATGGACGCGCGCGACGGCGATCTGCGCGTGACCAAGCGCTTCTACAGCGCGATGGCGCCGGGGTCGTCGGAGCTGGAGCCCCTGCTGCGCGGACGCGGCATCGACACGCTGTTCGTCACGGGCACGGTCACCAATGTGTGCTGCGAATCCACGGCGCGCGATGCCATGATGCGCGACTTCCGCACGGTGATGATCGACGACGGGCTGGCCGCCGTCACGCCGCAGGAGCACGAGCACGCGCTGCAGGGCTGGATGCTGTTCTTCGGCGACGTGCTCTCGGTGGACGAGGCCCGCGCGCGGCTGGTGCCGGCCGCGGGCCTGCGCCGCAGCGCCTGAGCCCTCAGTAGGTTTCGAGATGCAGGCGGCCCTCGCGGCGCAGCCGGTCGGCGAGGCCCGGCCAGTCGTGGCCGGCCTCGGCCACGATGTCCTGCAGGGCCTGCAGCACGCCCGACTCCATGCCCTTCAGCCCGCACACATACACATAGGTGTCGCCCTGGGTCAGCAGCCGCAGCACGTCGGCGGCCCGCTCTCGCATCAGGTCCTGCACATAGCGGCGCGGCCGCTCGGGCTCGCGTGACAGGGCCAGGTTGATGTCGATGAAGTCGCGCGGCAGCTTCATCAGCGGACCGAAGTACGGCAGCTCGCGCTCGGTGCGGGCGCCGAAGAACAGCATCAGCTCGCCCAGCTCGCCCTCGGCGATGCGGCGCCGGCAGTGCTCGGTCATGGCCCGCATCGGCGCGGCGCCGGTGCCGGTACAGATCATCATCAGGTTGGCGCGCGGATGGTTCGGCATCAGGAAGGTGTTGCCGAACGGGCCGATCACGCGCACCGTGTCGCCCTTGGCCAGGTCGCAGAGGTAGTTCGAACAGACGCCGTTGACCGGGCTGCCGTCGTGCGTCTGCGTGACGCGCTTCACCGTGATCGAAAGATTGTTGTAGCCGGGCCGCTCGCCGTTGCGCGGGCTCGCCAGCGAGTACTGGCGCGCGTGGTGGGCCCGGCCCTGCGCATCGGCGCCGGGCGGCAGCACGCCGATCGACTGGCCCTCGAGCACCGGGAACGGCAACTGGCCGAAGTCCAGCACGATGTGATGGATGTCGCTGTCGGTGTCGGCATCGGTGACGCGGTAGTTGCCCACCACCGTCGCCTCGACCGGCGTCTTGTGCGAGTACAGGTTCACGTACGGATGCGCGGCCGACCAGGGCGGCACGATGGCGCCGGGCGCCACCGGCACCGCGGCCGGCGCGTCCTCGGCGGGCTGGGCCGCCACGGCGTCCGGCGCGGGGGCATCGGTCGCCCGCACGTCGACCGCCACCGGCTTCTCGGCGGGCAGCTCGTCCCAGGAGAACTGCTCGTCGAGGCTGTAGGCATCGCCGCGCGCCACCAGCCGCCAGTTATCGATGGAGCCGGTGGGGCACGGCGGCACGCAGGCCATGCAGCCGTTGCAGATCTCCGCGTTCACCACGTAGTTGCGGCCGTCGTGGGTGATCGCATCGATCGGGCAGGTTTCCTCGCAGGTGTTGCAGCGGATGCAGATCTCGGGATCGATCAGGTGCTGCTTCAACAGCTCGCTCGACAAGGGCGCGTTCATGGCAGACCCCGGCACTCAGTTGAAACGGACGTACTCGAAGTTCACCGGCTGGCGATTCACGCCCATCACGGGCGGCGCGATCCAGTTGGCGAACTTGCCCGAGTCGACCACGCGGCCCATCAGCGAGGCCACGAAGGCGCGGTCTTCGGGCGTGGCCAGCCACTTGTGCTGGTTGGCGCGCCACTGGTCCTCGCTCAGCACCTCGCCCTCGGGCGACACGCGGATGCCGGCCAGCGTGCCGATCTGGCGGTTGAAGGCCTTGTGCGGCACCGAGAGCCGGAAGCCGATGCCGTTCTTCTCGATCACCTTGTTCCAGCGCGCCACGCCCGCCATCGAATCGCGGATGAAGTCGTCGCGCAGCACTTCGTTGAGGGCGTTGAGCATCGGCACCTCGATCTCGCGCAGGCGGCCGTCGACCACGCTAAGGATGCGATAGGTGTCGTTCTTGAGCTGGTGATCGTCAGTGCGCTTGCCCTCTTCGTAGCGCCCCTTCAGCCCCGAGCTGTAGAAGATCGCGGCATTGGACGACTGGTCGGCGCCGAACAGATCGATGGTGACGCTGTAGTGGAAATTCAGGTAGCGCTGGATGGTCTGCAGGTCGATCACGCCGGCGGCACGGATCGCGGCCGGGTCGTCGGTCTTGAGCTGGTTCATCACCTCGCAGGTGCGCTGGATCACGCGCGACACGCCCGATTCGCCCACGAACATGTGGTGCGCCTCCTCGGTCAGCATGAACTTGGTGGTGCGCGCCAGCGGATCGAAGCTGGACTCGGCCAGCGCGCACAGCTGGAACTTGCCATCGCGATCGGTGAAGTAGGTGAACATGTAGAAGGCGAGCCAGTCGGGCGTCTTCTCGTTGAACGCGCCCAGGATGCGCGGATTGTCGGCGTCGCCCGAGGTGCGTTGCAGCAGCGCATCGGCCTCCTCGCGGCCGTCGCGGCCGAAGTAACGATGCAGCAGGTACACCATGGCCCACAGATGGCGGCCTTCCTCGACGTTGATCTGGAACAGGTTGCGCAGGTCGTACTGCGACGGCGCGGTCAGGCCGAGGTGGCGCTGCTGTTCGATCGAGGCGGGCTCGGTGTCGCCCTGGGTCACGATGATGCGGCGCAGGTTGGCGCGATGTTCGCCGGGCACGTCCTGCCACACGTCGCGGCCCATGTTCTCGCCGAAATGGATCTTGCGCTGGCCGTCCTGCGGCGCGAGAAAGATGCCCCAGCGATAGTCGGGCATCTTCACGTGGTCGAAGTGGGCCCAGCCATCGGGCTCCACGCTCACGGCGGTGCGCAGATACACGTCGTGCTGGTGCGAACCGTCGGGACCCATGTCGCGCCACCATTGCAGGTAGTTGGGCTGCCAGTGTTCCAGCGCGCGCTGCAGGGCGCGATCGCCCGACAGGTTGACGTTGTTGGGGATCTTCTCGCTGTAATTGATGCCGCTCATGTCTCTTCTCCGTTGTGGCGGCGCGGGTCGGGCCGCGCCCTGCCTGTGGTGCCGGCGCGCGGGGCTCGCGCCCGCGCCGGCGGCGCGGTCCTCAGACCCGGTTCCAGTCGAAATTGGCCTGCTCGCCCTTGCCGTAGAGCTTGAGCGCGCCCTTCTCGCCGACGGCGTTGGGGCGGTTGAAGATCCAGTTCTGCCACGCGGTCAGGCGGCCGAAGATGCGGGTCGCCATGTTTTCCTTGCCGCCGAAGCGCAGGTTGGCCTCCATGCCGGTGAGCGCATCGGGCGAGAGCGCGCGGCGCTCCTCCAGGGCCAGGCGCACCTCGTCGTCCCAGTCGAGCTCGTCGGGCGCGAAGGTGACGAGGCCCAGCGCCAGCGCCTCGCGCGCATCCAGCGCGCGGCCGGCGACGGCGCGCACCGCCTCGAGCGGGCCCTCCTCTTCGTAGAAGCGCCGCTGCAGCCGGCTCTGGCCGGTCACCATGGGATAGGCGCCGAAGTTGCGGCCAGTGAGGGCGATGCGTGCGGGCGCGTCGGCATCCTCGTCGTCGCGCATGTAGATGCGGTCGGCCACCAGCGCCAGCTCGAGCAGGGTGCCGGTAAAGCAGGAGCCGGGCTCGATGAAGGCGAACAGCGTGCGCGACGTCACGTCGAGCCGCGCAAGCGTACGGCGCAGCATGCCGGTGGTCTCGCGCACGAACCAGTGCCCGGCGTGGCGCTCCAGCGCCGCGTCGGCGCCCTGCACCCGCGTGGCATCGCCCGCGGTCTTGAGCACCCAGGTGCCGATGTCGAGTTCGTTGGTGCGCATGTAGAGGATCGCGTCGTCGAGCTCGCGCGCCATGGCCAGCGGCCACCAGTCGGCGCCCTGCGCCAGGATGGCGTCGATCTCGTCGGGCACCGCCTCCTGCGGCGCACGCACGGTCCAGGTGGCGAGGCGGGCGTCGCGGTCGATGCGCACGTCGACGTGGCGATAGCGCAGTCCTTCGGCATCGGCCTCGCGCTGCAGCGGCGTGAGCGCCACGCCGGCGCCGCCGGGGCGATCGCTCAGCGCGGCGAGCGCCTGCGCGCGGCCCTGCACCGCTTCCTGGAACTGGGCCGGCTTGATCACGTCGTCGACCAGGCGCCACTCCTTGGCGCGCTGGCCGCGCACCCCTTCGACCAGGGTGCAGAAGATGTCGGCATGGTCGTGCCGCACGCGCCGCTTGTCGGTGACGCGCGTGAGGCCGCCGGTGCCGGGCAGCACGCCCAGCAGCGGCACCTCCGGCAGCGCAACGGCCGAGGACCGGTCATCGACCAGCAGGATCTCGTCGCAGGCCAGCGCCAGCTCGTAGCCGCCGCCGGCGCAGGCGCCGTTGAGCGCGGCAATGAACTTCAGGCCGCTGTGCTCGCTCGCGTCTTCCATGCCGTTGCGGGTTTCGTTGGTGAACTTGCAGAAGTTCACCTTCCACGCATGCGACGACAGGCCCAGCATGAAGATGTTCGCGCCCGAACAGAAGACGCGGTCTTTCATGCTGGTGACGACGACGGTGCGCACCTCGGGATGTTCGAAGCGGATGCGTTGCAAGGCATCGTGCAGCTCGATGTCCACGCCCAGATCGTACGAATTGAGTTTGAGCTTGTAGCCCGGGCGCAGGCCGGCGTCTTCGGCCACGTCCATCGCCAGGGTGGCGACGCTGCCCTCGCAGCTCAGGCGCCAGTGGCGGTAGCGGCTCGGTTCGGTGCGGAAATCCACCGCGGATGAAACTGTGCTCATGCTTTGTCTCCTGACGGCCTTCTCTCGATGCCTGTGGCTTCACCACGAAAGCACAATACTGCATGTGATGAATTAAAATGCAGAATAGTGCACGAGAAAAAGCACGTCAAGGCTGACGTGCACAAAAATGCAGTTTTTTACAGGGGCAGGCCGCAGGCCTTGCGCACGTGGGTGCGCAGGCCGGCGAAGCTCTCGGGCAGGCTGAGCTCGCTGGTGACCCAGGTCAGGTCGGCCTTGGCATAGAAGGCCTCGCGGCCGGCCAGGATGCGCTTGAGGTCGGCCATGGCCTCGTTGTTGCCGGACATCGGACGGAAGTCGCCCTGCGCCATCACGCGGCCCATGTGCTCTTCCGGCGTGGCGCGCAGCCACACCGTGTAGCAATGCGCCAGCAGCAGGTTGAGCGTGGCGGGCTCGGAGACCAGGCCGCCGGGCGTGGCCAGCACCATCTCGGGATAGATCTGCACCGCCTCCTCGAGCGCGCGGCGCTCGTAGCGGCGGTAGGCGTTGGGGCCATACAGATTGTGGATCTCGAGGATGCTGCACCCGGCCACCCGCTCGATCTCCTTGTTGAGCTCGATGAACGGATAGCCCAGGTCATCGGCCAGCATCTGGCCCAGCGTGGACTTGCCCGCGCCGCGCAGGCCGATCAGGGCGATGCGCTGGAACCGGTTGGGCCGCTGTGCGCCCGCGCCCACGCCGAACAGCTGGGTCAGCACCTCGCGGGCGCGTTGCAGGTCGGATTCGCTGCGGCCGCTGAGCAGCTCGCGGATCAGCAGCCACTCGGGCGACTCGGTGGTGACGTCGCCCACCAGCTCGGCCAGCGCGCAGTTGAAGGCGCGCGCGATCTGCAGCAGCACGAGGATCGAGGCATTGCCCACCCCGTGCTCGAGATTGGCGAGATGGCGCTCCGAAACGCCGGTGGCCTGGGCCAGGCTCTTGCGCGTCATGCCGCGGATCGCGCGCAGGCGGCGCACCCGCTCGCCGAGGGCGATCAGGAACGCCTCGCGGCGAGGTTCCATCGGCGCAGATTCGAGCGCTTGCTCCATGGGATAGATGCTCCGCAATAACCCTTAATCGCAAGGTGACATGAACTATAGTGCTTGACGCTCTTAATTTAAAGCACTATTTTTCCATCACCCGCTTGAACTTGTGCTGAGAACCCGGGCACCGCCTGCACCGCACGCACTGTTTTGCATGCAGGGCCGCCGGGGGTCGATAGTGTAAAGGACGCTGCCATGAGTACGCCTGAACAGTTCCACGCCCTGATCCGGGAAGTCACCGACCGGATCGGCGACGCGCCGCTCGACGCGCAACTGCAGCACCAGCTGAACCGCGACATCGGCCCCGGCAGCACGCTCTACAGCCGGCTGTTCGAGGCCTGTAAGACCGGGGTGGCCGAGGGCTGGATGTGCAAGTACGAGGGCGGCGGGATCCGCTATGGCCGCGTCATCAAGCCGGACCCATCCCTGGGCGGCTACTCCGTCGACGTGGTCGACATGGACGACCTCGCCGGCCCGCATCACCGCCATCCCAACGGCGAGATCGACCTCATCATGCCGCTCACCGACGCCGCGCGCTTCGACGGCCACGGCGCCGGCTGGCTGGTCTACGGCCCGGACTCGGCGCATGCGCCCACGGTGAGCGACGGCCATGCGCTGGTGCTGTACCTGCTGCCCGCGGGCGCCATCGAATTCACCCGGCCCGCGGCCTGAGGAAAGCCCATGCACATGCTCGACAGCTACGTCCACGGCGCCTGGGTCGGCGGCACGGGCGAGCCCGCCTGGCTCAAGGACCCCGTGACCGGCGAGACGCTGGCCGGCGCCAGCAGCGCCGGCCTCGACCTGGCTCGCGCCTGCGCCTACGCCCGCGACACGGGCGGCGCGGCGTTGCGGGCGCTCTCCTGCGCCGAGCGCGCCGCGCTGCTGGCGCGTGTGGCCGAGGTGCTGACCGGCCAGCGCGACAAGTATTACGAGATCGCCCTGCGCAACAGCGGCACGGTGAAGAACGATTCGGCCGTGGACATCGACGGCGCGCTCTACACCCTCTCTTATTACGCGCGCCAGGGCGCCCGCATCGAAGACCGCGCCTGGCGCATGGACGGCACGCCCGACACGCTCGCCAAGGAGCCCGGCTTTGGCGTGCAGCACGTGCTGGCGCCGGTGCGCGGCGTGGCGATGCTGATCAACGCGTTCAACTTCCCGGCCTGGGGCCTGTGGGAAAAGGCCGCGCCGGCCCTGCTGTCCGGCGTCCCCGTGATCGCCAAGCCGGCCACCGCCACCGCCTGGCTCGCGCATGAAATGGTGCGCGACGTGATCGCGGCCGGCGTGCTGCCGGACGGCGCGCTCAGCCTCGTGTGCGGGGGCTCGGCGGGCCTGCTCGACGCCCTGCAGCCGCTCGACCTGCTGTCCTTCACCGGTTCGGCCGACACCGCGATGCAGTTGCGCACGCATCCATCGGTCGCGCGCGACGGCGTGCGCCTGAACGCCGAGACCGACAGCGTGAACAGCGCCCTGCTCGGCCCGGACGCCCTGCCCGGCAGCCCCGCCTTCGAGGCGCTGGTGCGGGAGGTCGTGCGCGAACTGAGCGTGAAGTCGGGCCAGAAGTGCACCGCGATCCGCCGCATCTTCGTGCCGCAGGCGCATTACGAGGCCGTGGCGCAGGCCATCGGCGCGCGCCTCGCCACGCTCACGGTCGGCAACCCGCGCGCCGACGTGCGCATGGGGGCACTGGTGAGCCGTGCCCAGTATGAAAGCGTGAGCGCGGGCCTCGCGCGGCTGGCCGCCGATTGCGACATGCTGCACGACGGCCGGCAGGCCCCGCTGGTCGATGCCGATCCCGCGATCGCGGCCTGCATGGCGCCGACGCTGCTCGGCACGCGCGACCCCGACGGCCATCCGGCCGTGCACCACACCGAGGTGTTCGGGCCGGTCGCCACGCTGATGCCGTATCGCGACGCCGACCACGCGTGGGCGCTGGCGCGCCGCGGCCAGGGCTCGCTGGTGGCCTCGGTCTATACCGACGACACCCGCTTCCTGGCGCACACCGCCCTGGCCCTGGCCGACAGCCACGGCCGCATCCACGGCGTGAGCGCCGAGGTGGCAAAGAGCCATACGGGCCACGGCAACGTCATGCCGCAGTCGCTGCATGGCGGCCCCGGCCGCGCCGGAGGCGGCGAGGAGCTGGGCGGACTGCGCGCGCTGGCCTTCTATCACCGCCGTTGCGCCGTGCAGGGCGCGCTGCAGCGGCTCGACGCCCTGCCGCGCCTGCACGGCCCGGCGCCCGCTTTCGAGACCGTCCCATGACGCCCTGATCCATCCCCGGCCGCAACGACCGCGCCCCCCGGAGCCTACCCAGAGCCGCATGACGGCCAGGCCCGGTCCCTCGAGGAGACAAGCATGCACGATTGCCCGAACGAGCTGAATTACGCCAGCTACCTGGCGGCCCTGAACGCGCCCCGCGCGGCCAAGACCGCCTACATCGACGACCATCGCCAGCTCAGCTATGGCGAGCTGGCCGAGCGCGTGGCGCGCATGGCCGGCGCGCTGCGCCAGCTCGGCCTGCGGCGCGAGGAACGCGTGCTGATGGTGATGCACGACACGGTGGACTGGCCCAGCGCCTTCCTCGGCGCGCTGCACGCGGGCGTGGTGCCGGTGGCCGTGAACACGCTGCTTACCGCCGAAGACTACGCCTACATCATCGGTCATTGCCGGGCCCGCGCGCTGGTCGTGTCGGGCGCGCTGCTGCCCACGCTGCGCCAGGCGCTCGCGCAGTGTCCGGGCGACATCGAGCACCTCATCGTGTCGCAGCCCACCGCCGCCGCGCAGCCGGGCGAGCACGAGTTCGAAGCGCTGCTGGCCGAGGCGCCGCTGGTGCCGGCGGCGCGCACGCTGGCCGACGAGATCGCCTTCTGGCTCTACTCGTCGGGCTCGACCGGCAAGCCCAAGGGCGTGGTCCACACGCACGGCAATCTGTGGCACACCGCCGAGCTGTACGCCAAGCCGGTGCTGGGCATCCGCGAGGACGACGTGGTGTTCTCGGCGGCCAAGCTGTTTTTCGCCTATGGCCTGGGCAACGGCCTGACCTTTCCGCTATCGGTCGGCGCGACCACTATCCTGATGGCCGAGCGGCCCACGCCGCAGGCCGTGTTCCAGCGGCTCACCACGCACCGCCCGTCCATCTTCTACGGCGTGCCGACGCTCTACGCCAGCATGCTGGCCGCGAGCGACCTGCCGCCGCGCGAGCAGGTGCGGCTGCGCGTCTGTACCTCCGCCGGCGAGGCATTGCCGCGCGACATCGGCGAGCGCTTCACCCGCCATTTCGGCTGCCAGATCCTCGATGGCATCGGCTCGACGGAGATGCTGCACATCTTCCTGTCGAACCAGGAAGGTCAGTTCCGCTACGGCACCACCGGCAAGCCGGTGCCGGGCTACGAGGTGCAGCTGCGCGACGATAGCGGCCTGCCGGTGCCCTCCGGCGCCATCGGCGATCTCTACATCAAGGGCCCCAGCGCCGCCCTGATGTACTGGAACAACCGCGACAAGACCCGCCAGTGCTTTCTCGGCGACTGGCTCAAGAGCGGCGACAAATACGTGTGCGACGCCGATGGCTACTACACCTACGCCGGCCGCAGCGACGACATGATCAAGGTCAGCGGCCAGTACGTGTCGCCGGTCGAGGTGGAGAACGTACTGATCCAGCACGAGGCCGTGCTCGAGGCCGCCGTGATCGGCGTGCCGGACCACGACGGCCTGGTGAAGACCAAGGCGTATGTGGTGCTGCGCCCCGGCTACGCGCCCGACGACCAGACCGGCGCGGCGCTGCAGCAGTACGTGAAGCAGCACCTCGCGCCGTTCAAGTATCCGCGCCAGATCAACTTCACCGAAGAGCTGCCCAAGACCGCCACCGGCAAGATCCAGCGCTTCCGCCTGCGCCAGATGGAAGAGGCCTCGCTGTGAACGCGTCGGGGGTCGCTGCGTCGGGCGCCGCTGCGTCGGCCGTTGCCCCGCCGCGCCCGGCCACCCTGCTGGCCGAGGTGAACGCCGCGGGGCGAGCCCTGCGGCTCGAGTACGCCTGGATCGACGCCGCGCGGCGCGATGCGCCGTTGATCGTGTTCCTGCACGAAGGGCTGGGCTCGGTGGCGATGTGGCGCGACTGGCCCGCGCGCCTGTGCGCGGCCACGGGCTGCCGCGGGCTGGTGTATTCGCGCGCCGGCTACGGCCGTTCCACCCCGCGGGCGCGCGACGAGCGCTGGCCGGCCGGGTTCATGCACCACGAGGCGCGCACGGTGCTGCCGGCGCTGCTGGCGGCGCTGGGGGTGGACGCGCGCGCCGAGCCGCCGATCCTGTTCGGCCACAGCGATGGCGCCTCGATCGCGCTGCTGTATGCCGCCGCGCATCCCGACGCCGTGGCCGGCGTGGCGGTGGCGGCGCCGCACATCCTGGTCGAGCCCGTCACGCTGGCCAGCATCGCGCAGGCGCGCGAGGCCTATCTGCACACCGACCTGCGGGCGCGGCTGGCGCGCCATCACGACGATCCCGACTCGGCCTTCTGGGGCTGGAACGATGTGTGGCTGTCGCCCACGTTCGCCGCCTGGAACATCACGGCCGAACTGGATGCGCTGCGCTGTCCCGTGCTCGCCATCCAGGGCCTGGACGATGAATACGGTTCGCTGGAACAGATCCGCGGCATCCGGCGCCGCGCGCCCCAGACCCGTCTGCTCGAGATTGCCGCCTGCCGGCATTCCCCGCACAAAGATCAGCCCGAAGCCGTGCTTCAGGCGATGCGGCATTTCGTCGACACCCTGCCGACGCGCCGGGCCGCCCCATCCGGCGGCCGATAACAACCACAGGAGACTTCCGCCATGAACCCGATCCTGAATCGCGCCGCGCTGCTGGCCGGCGCCAGCGCCCTGATGTTCGCCACCGCCCCGGCCCACGCGGCCGACAAGATCAAGGTCGGCTTCATGCTGCCCTACAGCGGCACCTACGCCGCGCTGGGCACCGCGATCGAGAACGGCTTCAAGCTGTACGTGCAGCAACAGGGCGGCAAGCTGGGCGGCCGCGAGGTCGAGTACTTCAAGGTCGACGACGAATCGAATCCGGCCAAGGCCTCGGAGAACGCCAACCGCCTGATCAAGCGCGACCAGGTCGACGTCGTGGTGGGCACGGTGCACTCGGGCGTGGCGATGGCGCTGGCCAAGGCCGCCAAGGACAGCGACACCACGCTGATCGTGGCCAATGCCGGCGCCGACGCGATCACCGGCCCGATGTGCGGCCCCGGCATCTTCCGCACCTCGTTCACCAATTGGCAGCCGGCCTATGCCATGGGCCCGGTGGCCTTCGCCGACGGCAAGAAGACCGCGATCACCGTGACCTGGAAGTACGCGGCCGGCGACGAGGCGGTGAAGGGCTTTCGCGAAGGCTTCGAGAAGGCCGGCGGCAAGGTCGTGAAAGACCTGACGGTGCCGTTCCCCAACGTGGAGTTCCAGTCGGTGCTGACCGAGATCGCGGCGGCCAAGCCCGACATGGTGTTCAGCTTCTTCGCCGGCGGCGGCGCGGTGAAGTTCGTGCAGGACTATCACGCGGCCGGCCTGAACAAGAGCATCCCGCTGTACGGCTCGGGCTTTCTCACCGACGGCACGCTGCAGGCCCAGGGCCCCTCGGCACAAGGCCTGATGACCACGCTGCACTATGCCGACGGCCTGAACACGCCGCGCGACAACGCCTTCCGCGCCGACTACGACAAGGCCTACAAGCTTGCGCCCGACGTGTACGCGGTGCAGGGCTACGACGCGGCCCAGCTGATGCAGGCCGGCCTGGCCGCGGTCAAGGGCGACATCGGCAAGAAGGCCGACTTCCGCAACGCCATGCGGTCGGCCACGATCGACAGCCCGCGCGGCCCCTTCACGCTGTCGGCTGCCGGCAACCCGGTGCAGGACATCTACCTGCGCAAGGTCGAGGGCCTGGAAAACAAGGTGCAACGCGTGGCCGTGCAGAAGCTCGCCGATCCGGCGCGCGGCTGCAAGCTCTGAGGTCCGGAGCGCGCCATGGACCCCGGCATCCTCCTGATCCATACGCTCAATGCCGTTCAGTACGGGCTGCTGCTGTTCCTCGTGGCCAGCGGCCTGACGCTGATCTTCGGCATCATGGGCATCATCAACCTGGCCCATGGCAGCTTCTACATGATCGGCGCCTACATGGCCTTCGCGCTCGGCCCGCTGGTCGAGCGCGGGCTGGGCGGCGGCTTCTTCGTGACGCTGCTGGTGTGCGTGGTGGCGGCGACGGTGCTGGGGTACGTGCTGGAGTTGCTGTTCTTCGGCTTTCTCTACCGGCGCGATCATCTGCAGCAGGTGCTGATGACGTACGGGCTGATCCTGGTGTTCGAAGAACTGCGCAGCATCCTGGTGGGCAACGACGTGCACGGGGTGCCCATGCCGGCGTGGCTGGCGGGCACGGTGCCGCTGGGCGACGTGATGACGTATCCGGTGTACCGGCTCTTCATCGCAGGCGCCGCGCTGGCGGTGTGCGCGCTGCTCTACTGGGTGATCACACGCACGCGCGTCGGCATGATGGTGCGCGCCGGCGCCAGCAACCGCGAGATGATCGGCTCGCTCGGCATCGACATCAACCGGCTCTATCGCTGGGTGTTCGCCGCCGGCGTGGCGCTCGCCGCGCTGGCCGGGGCGCTGGCCGCGCCGGTGTCGTCGGTGTATCCGGGCATGGGCAACGGCGTGCTCATCATCTGCTTCGTGGTGGTGGTGATCGGCGGCATCGGTTCGGTGCGCGGCACCTTCCTGGCCGCCATGCTGGTGGCCGCGGTCGAGACCTTCGGCCAGGTGTTCTTCCCCGCCGCGGCGGGGGTGCTGGTGTATGTGTTGATGGCGACGATCCTGCTGTACCGGCCCGAAGGGCTGTTCAAGCAGGGTTGAGGGCAGGAGTCCATGATGTCGACAAGCAAACTCTCCCGCCACGGTCTGCCGCTGGTCTGCGTGCTCGCCCTGGCCGCGTTCGCGTGGTCGGGCAGCGATTACTACACCGGCCTGGCCATGAAGATCATGATCTACGGCCTGTTCGCGCTGAGCCTGCAGCTGCTCGTGGGCGGGGTCGGGCTGGTGAGCCTGGGCCATGCCGCGTTCTTCGGCCTGGGCGCCTACGCCGCAGCCCTGTTGAGCCCCGAGGCGCAGGCCGGCTCGCTGTGGCTGCTGCTGCCCGCCGCGGTGCTGTGCGCCGGCCTCTACGCGCTGGTCACGGGCGCGCTGGTGCTGCGCACGCGCGGCATCTACTTCATCATGGTCACGCTGGCGTTCGCCCAGATGGCCTATTACGTGATGCACGACACCAAGCTGGGCGGCGGCAGCGACGGCATCTATCTGTATTTCCGGCCCGAGCTCAGCCTGGGCGGCTGGCTGCCGTTCGACCTGAGCGACAACACCACCTTCTATTTCTTCGTGCTGGCCTGCCTGTGCCTGGCCTGGATCCTGCTGGCCCTGGTGCGGCGCTCGCCCTTCGGCGCCGCGCTGGCCGGGATCCGCACCAACGAGCAACGCATGCGCGCGGCCGGCTATTCCACCTATCCCTACAAGCTCGCCGCTTATGTGCTGGCGGGCATGCTGGCCGGTCTCGCCGGCTTTCTCTACGCGCTCAAGGACGGCTTCGTCACGCCGGAGCTGATGGCCTGGGAGCAGTCGGGGCTGGTGCTGCTGATGGTGATCCTGGGCGGCCTCGCGCGCCAGGGCGGCGCGGTGCTGGGCGCGGCGGGCCTGGTGCTGCTGCAGGAGCTGTTCCAGTCGCAGGAGGTGTTCGGCGCCTTCGCGCGCCACTGGCACCTGTCGCTGGGGCTCGCCATTATCGTCCTGGTCGCCTGGCTGCCCGACGGGCTGATCGGGCTGGCGCGGCGCCGCGTCCGGCCGCCGGCCGATACCGCGGCCGCCCCCGCGCCTGCGGCCGCGCCGCGCGGCGCCACCGACCCCGCGCAACCGCTGCCCGTTTCGGGAGATTCGCATGCCTGACGTCCTGCTCTCGGCTCACGCCATCACGCGCCGCTTCGGCGGCCTGCTCGCCGTCGACGGCGTCTCGCTCGACCTCGCGCGGGGCGCGGTACACGCCGTGATCGGCACCAATGGCGCGGGCAAGTCCACGCTCATCAACATCCTGTCGGGCGAGCTCGCGCCGACCAGCGGCCGCGTCACGCTCAAGAACACCGACGTGAGCCAGTGGCCGCAGCCGCGCCGCGCCCGCGCGGGGCTGGGCCGCACCTACCAGCGCTCGACCATCTTCCCCACCCTGTCGGTGCACGAGAACTGCCGGCTCGCCGCGCAGGCGGGAAGGCAGCGCTTCTGGCATTGGTTTGCCGACGCCGGCGCCTGCGCCAGCAGCGCCGGCAGCGCGCGCGACGCGCTGGCGCGCACCGGCCTCGAGGCCCAGGCCGACCGCCCGGCGGGGCTGCTGCCGCACGGCCACAAGCGCCAGCTCGAGATCGCCATGTGCCTGGCCGGCGCGCCCTCGGTGCTGCTGCTCGACGAACCGCTGGCCGGCATGGGCCCGGAGGAAACCGAGCGCATCCTCGAACTGCTGGCCGTGCTCAAGCGCGATCACGCGATCCTGCTGGTGGAGCACGACATGGACGCGGTGTTCCGCGTCGCGGACACGATCACGGTGATGGTCAACGGCTGCACCCTGGCCAGCGGCTCGCCCGCCGAGGTGCGCGCCAACCCGCAGGTCCAGACCGCCTATCTGGGAGAACACGCATGAGCGCGCTGGTGCGCACGCAGGACCTGCATACCCATTACGGCGCCAGCCACGTGCTGCGCGGCGTCGACCTGGACATCGCGCCGGGCGAGGCCATCGGCCTGATCGGCCGCAACGGCATGGGCAAGACCACGCTGATCCGCAGCATGCTCGGCCTGGTCCGGCCGACGCGCGGCAGCGTGCACGTCGGCGGCCGCGACTGCACGCGCGCGCAACCCCATGCGATCGCGCGGCTCGGCGTGGCCTACGTGCCGGAGGGCCGCGGCATCTTTCCCAACCTGAGCGTGCGCGAAAACCTGCAGGTGGCGGCCCGGCGCGGCAACGGCGCGCGCCAGCAATGGGACTACGCCCGCGTGCTGGCCACGTTTCCGCGGCTGGGCGAACGGCTGGGCCATGGCGGCCAGCAGCTCTCGGGCGGCGAACAGCAGATGCTGGCGATCGGCCGCGCGCTCATGACCAATCCCGAGTTGCTGATCCTGGACGAGGCCACCGAGGGGCTGGCGCCGCTGGTCGTGGCGGAGATCTGGCAGATCATCGCGCGCATTCGCGCCACCGGCATCTCGACGCTGATCGTGGATCGCAACTTTCGCGCCGTGCTCGCCCACACCGACCGCTGCGTGGTGATGGAAAAGGGCCGGCTGGTCGAAGGCGGCGACAGCGCCGCTTTCTCCAGCCGGCCCGAAGCGCTCGCGCGCTATCTGGGCGTCTGAGGCTTCAGGTCAGGAAGCTGATCGCGACCACGGTCGAGACGATCAGCCCGGTCACCACCGGCAGGAACAGGCGCCGCACCAGGTCCAGCACCGAGACGCGCGCAAAGCCCGCCACCGCGATCAGCGACGACCAGGCCACCAGCGTGCCGCCGCCGGTCCAGACCGCGCCCATCTGGCCGATCGCGGCCAGCGTGGCGGCATCCACGCCGGAGGTCGCGCCCAGCGCGCCCGACAGCGCGCCGGTCAGCGGCAGGCCCGAGAAGCCCGAGCCGTCGATACCCGTGATGATGCCGACCAGCAGCACGCCGAAACCCACCACGAAGGCATTGTCCGGAATCCAGCTCTGCGAGGCCGCGAGCAGGTCGAACAACAGGTTGGGCGCATGGCCGGGCTCCGCGCCGAGGATCGCGGCGCTCTGGTCGGGCGCGCCGAGAAAGAAGAAGCCCGCGATCGGCAGCACCGAGCCCATGGCCTTGAAGGCGAACACGAAACCGTCGGTGACGTGGTCGGCCGCGGTGTTGAGGAATTCGCGCCGCGCCACGCCGGCCAGCGTGGCGAGCACCATCAGCAACGCGGCGGTGCCACCCACCAGCGCTGCGGCCTCGCCGCCACGCAGCGGCGGCAGATTGGGGAACAGGCGCGGCGCCACCATCACCAGCACGATGGCCAGGAATGCCAGCGGCGTGAGGATGGCGAACAGCCGCGACCAAGCCGTGTTCGGCGCCGTCACCGGGCCCGGGCCGTATTCGACGGCTTCGGCCAGCGCCTCCTTGTCCATGGTGCCGGCCTCCTCCACCGCTTCGGGCACGGCCACCGCCTTGCGTTGCCAGGCGGCCAGCAGGCTTTCCGATGGCGCGCTGATCTCGCGCCGCATGCCCAGGTAGGCGAGCAACAGCGCCAGCAGGCCGGTCACGAGCGAGAGCACCAGCGTGCGTTCCGCGACCAGCGCCACGGCGACGCCGGCGGCCTTGGCGCTGATGCCCGGCGCCACGCCAATCACATAGTCCGAGGACAGCGCCATGCCCTGGCCGGCAATGGCGATGGCACACGCGGCGCCGAGCGGCGGCAGGCCCGCCGCGATCGCGGCGGGCAGCAGGATCGCGGCCACCAGCGGCACGGCCGGGGTCGGCCAGAAGAACAGCGAGATCAGGTAGGTGGCCAGGGCCAGCACCACGAACGCGATGTGGCCGTTGGTCATCACCGCGCGAAACGGCTGCACCATGCGCACATCCGAGCCCAGCGTCTTGAGCGCGTTCAGCAACGCGGTCATGAAGGCGATGACGAGAAAGATGTTGAACAGCTCCTTGGCCGCCACGAAGCTCGCGTTGAAGACGGCGGTGACGCCGGCCACGACGCTGCCGCCCGCGAAGGCCATGCCCACCAACAGCGTGCCGAGCAGCGACGGCACGACGACGTTGGCGCGAAAGATCATCGTGACGACGATGACCAGCACCCCGAGCAGATACATCCAGTGCGCGGCAGTGATGACGACTTGTTGATCCATGATTTACCCCCTGATCGCCGTACGAATCGGCTTGTTGACGCCACGACCCGCGCGGCCACTCTGACGGCGGCTCGCGCGGCGTTTCGTATACTATATTCGTAATAGACAAAAAGTCATATGTTCTACCGTTTGTCCAGGCGAGCGGTAATTCCGGCCTACAGCACTGATATTTAAGGATTTATCAGCCAGGATCGAGACAAACCCGAGGAACAGGAGTTTCCCGATTGACCGATGATTGAATACGATATACGTTGAGTTTTTCTCGCCGGATATCCACCGCGCCCATGACGCTCGGCAGCCAGCACGCCCCGCTCTTCGCCCTCGTGCAGGAAACCCTGCGGCGCCGCATCCTGGCCGGCCACTACCGGCAGGGCGAGCGATTGGTGGAGGGGGATATCGCACTGGAAATGGGGGTGTCGCGCATTCCGGTGCGCGAGGCCCTGCGCGCGCTGGCGGCGGCGGGGCTGGTGCGCATCGAGCCGCGCCGCGGCGCCTCGGTCACCAGCCTGTCGCGCGAGCATGCGCACGACATCGTCGAGGTGCGCGCCACGCTCGAGGCGCTCAATGCGCGCCTGGCGGCGCAACGCCGCAGCCCGGCGCAGATGGCGGCGCTCGACGGCGCGATCCGCGCCGGCCAGGCGGCGATCGAGCGCGAGGACATGCCCGCGCTGCTCGAACAGAACCGGCGCTTCCACGATCTGCTGGGCGGCGCCAGTAGCAACGGCGTGCTGCAGGACCTGATGCGCTCGCTGCGCGACCGCACCGCCCTGCTGTTCTCACGCAGCCATGCCGCGCGCGCGGCCGAGATCTGGCAGGAACACGCGGGCATCCTGGGCGCGGTGAAGGCCGGCGACGGCGAGCTGGCCGGCATGCTGGCGGCCCGGCACGTCCATCATGCGGCCGAATGGTATTTCGAGCTGAAGACGACGCCGCTGCAGTGAGCGGCGCGATCGACGCGCGCGGGCGACTCGCGCCCGCGCCTCGTCAGGCCCCCGGATTCAGGTCCAGCCAGACCCGCCGCATCGTCGGATCCTCGGGATCGGCGTCGTTGGTGAAGCCCAGCCGCGTCATGAGCGTGAGCATCGGGCGGTTGGTCGACAGCACCAGCCCGTCGATGTATTCCAGCCCCTGCTCGCGCGCGGCGTCGATCAGGGCCGACATCAGCTGCCCGCCCAGCTTGCGCCGCTGCCAGTCGTCGCCGATCACCAGCGCGTATTCGGCGCCGCGGCCATCGGGGTTGCGCAGGTAGTGCGCGAAGCCGATGATGACCTCGCGCGGATGCCCGCGGTTGGCCGGATTGGGCACCTGCGTGGCCGCCACGAGCGCCAGCTCGCGGTGGTAATCGATCTGGGTGTAGCGCGACACCATCCGCGGCGTGAGCTCGCGCATCATCGACACGAAGCGCATGTAGCGCGAGCGCTCCGACAGGCCGCGGATGAACTCCTGCAAGGGTTCGCCGTCTTCGGGGCGGATCGGCCGGATCACCCACGGCGTGCCGTCGTCGAAGCGGCGCACCTGCACCAGCCGCGCCGGATAGGGATGGATGGCCATGTGCGGATAGCCGCTGACCTGCGGCGATTCGCAAGCCGGCTCGGCCGTGAGCGTGATCCGCAGCCCGCCGGCGCGCAGTTGCGTCTCGCCGGCGTAGAGCGGATCGATATCGACCGCGTCGATGTCGGGCAGCTCCGACACCAGCTCCGAGACCTGCACCAGCGCGTGCTGCAGGGCATCGGCCGCGAGGTTGCTCACCTGCGGCGACAGCACGCGCCGCCACAGCCGGCTGCGCTCCACCAGCTGGCGCGCCAGGTAGCCGTTGAGCGGCGGCAGGTCCATGCCGCGATCCGCGCTCAGGATCGCGTCGGGGCCGCCGGCGCCGAAGCGGATCACCGGGCCGAAGTTGGGATCGCGCCGGACCCGGATCGCCATCGGCCGCGATTCGGCCTCGCCGGGACGCACGCCCATCGGACCCGCGCGCAGCGGCACGTAGAACAGATCGAGCAGCGTGCGGGCATCGGCCGCGGAGAGCTCGCGCAGGCCCTGCGCGCGAGCCTGCGCGATCAGGTCGCGCGCGGCCGTCAGGTCGGGCACCAGGCTGGGCGGCTCGGGCGGTTGCGTCTGCAACAGCAACTGCTGGTTGTAGAAGTGCGTGGCCAGCACGCCGAACGCGTCGGCGGCCGACTCGGGCGTGCGAAACGCCGGGGTGCCGGCGTCGTCGAGCATGCGGCGCAAGGGGCGCATGCCCGCATCGCCCATGAAGCAGCTCACCACCGGCTTGCGTGCCTTGGGCGCGATCTGGGCCAGCTGGCGCGCCACGGCGGTCATGTCGGCCAGCGCGTCGGGCGCGAGCAGCACCAGCACGCCGTCGACCGCGCCGTCGGCCAGCAGCGTGTCGAGCAGCGACTGCAGGCGCTCGGGGTTGAGCGGCGTGTAGGTGATGACCGGGTTGTCGGTGGCGGCGTCGGGCTCGAGCATGCCGGCCAGCTCGCGCCGCGTGGCGGGCGCCAGCTCGGCGCGGGTGACCGCGGCGTCCGGGCCGATCAGGTCGAGCGCCAGTTGCGGCGGGCCGCTGCCATTGGACAGCAGCGCCACCCTGCGGCCGCGCGGACGGCGCGCATAGCCCAGCACCTTCACGGCGGAGAACAGCTGCACGAAGTAGCGCACCCGCACCGCGCCGGCGCGGCGCAGGGCGGCGTCGAACACCGCATCGGCGCCGTCGGCGTCGCCGCGGCCGGCCTTGAGCACGATCACCGGCTTGACGCTGGCGGCGGCGCGCAGCGTGCTCATGAATTCACGCGCCGCGCCGATGTCCTCGAGGTAGAGCACGATGCTGTCGGTGCGCGGATCGCTGGCCAGATAGTCGAGCACCGGCGACAGGCCCAGCACGGCTTCGTCGCCCAGCGACACGGCGGTGGAAAAGCCGATGTGCACGTCCTCGGCCCAATCCATCACGGCGGCCATGATCGAGCGCGATTGCGCCACCAGCGCCACGCGCCCGGCGCGCGCCAGGGTGGGATGCTGGCTCAGGTTGAGCCCGGCATGCGGGCGCTGGGCCCCGAACGAACGCGGCCCCAGCAGCTCGCAGTGATTGGCCTCGGCCCAGGAGCGGCACAGCGCCTGGGTGCCGCGCGGATACGGGTCCGGCAGCTCGTGCGGCAGCAGTATCAGCGCGCGCGGCGCCAGCGGCGTGAGGCGGCGCAGGGTTTCGGGCAGGACCGCCGGCGACACGCAGACCAGCGCCAGGTCGGGCCGCTCGCCAGGCGCCAGGCCGATGCAGGCCTCGGGCAGCAACGGCGCTTCGCCGCAGTCGGTGTCGATGATGGTGGTGCGGGCGCGCAGCGCGGCCGGCAGCACCGAGGCGGCCGGCAGGCTGCGGTCGGCCACGATCAGCAGGGATCGCGGCTCGAACATCGGGGCTAAGGCATGGCGCAACATCGCGGTCGGGACACTCATTTAAAATGGCGTTGATCGTAACAATACAACCAGTCACCCTATACGGCGAGCCGAGCCCGGCGCGCCGTTTCTAGAAGGAGGCGCGCAGCGCCACCCGCCGCGCCCGGACCCACCATGACCACGACCGCCACGAAACCCATACGCACCCGCTTCGCCCCCTCGCCCACCGGCTTCCTGCACCTGGGCGGCGCGCGGACGGCCCTGTTCTCGTGGGCCTTCGCCCGCCACCACAAGGGCGTGTTCGTGCTGCGCATCGAAGACACCGACGTCGAGCGCTCGACCGACGCCGCCGTGCAGGCGATCCTCGACAGCATGGACTGGCTCGGCATGCAGCCCGACGAGGGCCCCTTCTACCAGATGAAGCGGATGGACCGCTATCGCGAGGTGCTGGCCGGCATGCTGGAGGCGGGCACCGTCTATCACTGCTACAGCTCGCCCGAGGAAGTCGAGGCGATGCGCGAGGCCGCGCGCGCGCGCGGCGACAAGCCGCGCTACGACGGCACCTGGCGCCCCGAGCCCGGCAAGGTCCTGCCGCCCATCCCGGCCGACCGCAAGCCCGTGATCCGCTTCAAGAACCCGCAGTCCGGCGCCACCAGCTGGGACGACATGGTCAAGGGCACGATCAGCTTCGACAACACCGAGCTCGACGACCTGATCATCGCGCGCCCGGACGGCACGCCCACCTACAACTTCTGCGTGGTGGTCGACGACTGGGACATGGGCATCACCCACGTGCTGCGCGGCGACGACCACGTCAACAACACGCCGCGCCAGATCAACATCCTGAAGGCCCTCGGCGCCGAGCTGCCCCAGTATGGCCACGTGCCGATGATCCTCGGCCCCGACGGCCAGAAGCTGTCCAAGCGCCACGGCGCGGTCAACGTGATGGACTACGACGCCCAGGGCTACCTGCCGGAAGCGATGGTCAATTACCTGGCGCGCCTGGGCTGGAGCCACGGCGACGACGAGCTCTTCACCCGCGAGCAGCTGGTCGAATGGTTCGACACCGACCACCTGACCAAGTCCGCCTCGCAGTGGGACCCGAAGAAGCTGAACTGGGTCAACGCCCACTACATCAAGGCGATGGACAGCGCCGAGCTGGCCCGCCGCGTGGCGCCGCGCGTCGAGCGCCGTGGCGGCAAGCCGGGGTCGGCCGACCTGACCGCCGTGATGGACCTGCTGAAGGACCGCGCCGAAACGCTCGAACAGCTGGCCGACGACGCCATGCTGTTCTGCGGCGAATTCAAGCCCGCCGAGGCCGATGTGGTCGCGCAGCACCTGACCGCGCCCGCGCGCGAGGCGCTGGCCGCCTTCGCCCAGGCCGCCGCCGGCACCGACTGGACCCGCGAGGCCGTGGCCGCGCTGATCAAGCAGGTGCTGGCCGAGCGTGGCCTGAAGATGCCGCAGTTGGCCATCCCGCTGCGCGTCGCCGTCTTCGGCCGCCCCCAGACCCCGGCCGTCGACGCGGTGCTGGTGCTGCTCGGCAAGGACGAGGTGCTCAAGCGCCTGGCCAACCTGCCCGCCTGAGCGCGCCTTCCCCCCGAAAAAGCCGAGGCATGCCTCGGCTTTTTCGTTGCCGGCATACGCCCAAAAGCGGACTTTCGGGTTATCGCGTCATCGACTGTAGGCCCGATAATCCGCATTCAGGAATACCGCGGATTCGCTCTCTCGACTGAGGCGGAAGGGGTCAGCGGATTGCGTCAGGAGTCCTCCATGCGATCCCCCCTCCATATACAGAAAGCCGTGAATACCGCGTACGGCGCATCGTTTCCCGATTTTCCCGGCTGCTTCGCCGCCGCCGACAAACTGCGCGACCTGCCGCGCGCGGCGCAGGAGGCCGTCGAGGCGCATCTGCATGGCGAGGGCGACGCGATTCCCGCGCCCTCCACGCCGGAAGCCTGGGTCGGCCATGCCGATTTCAAAGGCGGATTCTGGATGATGGTCGACATCGACCTGTCGAGGATCGGCATGCGCGCAGTGCGGCCGAACACCAAATGACCGAAGCCTGAACCGCACCAACCCGTAAAAAAGCCGAGGCATGCCTCGGCTTTTTCGTTGCCCCGCGTGGCGTCACGCCGATTGCAGGGCGGCGCGCTGGCGCGTGTAGAGCGCGCGGGCAAAGCCGGCGCCGAGCAGCGGCAGCAGCACCGCGGCGGTGGCGAACAGCGCGCCGGCGCCGGCCGCGTCGATCACCAGGCCGCCCACCGCCACGCCCGCCGCCTGGCCCATGAACAGGCACGAGGCGAACCAGGCCACGGCCGTGCCGCGCGCGCTCGGCACCATCTGCGTGGCATTGGTCTGCAGCGTGGCGTGCAGCAGGTAATAGCCGAAACCGGCCAGCACGCTGGCCACCATGCCGAAGGCCCAGACCGGGCCGAGCAGATAGCCCAGGAACGCCAGCGCGAGCGTCAGGCCGCCGGCGACCGACATGCCGCGCTCGCCCAGGCGGCGCACCAGCTTCGCCGCCACCACGGTGTAGGCCAGGCCGCCCAGCGCATAGACCGCCACCAGCGCGCCGGCCGCGGTCAGCGAGATCTCGAAGCGCTCGTGCAGATAGGCCGGCGCGAACGCCAGCGCGCCGAACACCAGCAGGCCCTCGCAGAACACGGTGAAGAGCACGATGCGCGCCCAGCGCACCTGCAGTACGGTGCGGGCCTGGGCCACGAAGCCCTGCACGGCGGGCGCCTGCACGATGGCGATGCCGGCGGCGCGCTGGCGCGACACCTCGCGCAGCAGCAGCACGCCGACCACGAGATAACCGGCCACCAGCGTGGCGAAGGCGGCGCGCCAGCCGATGGTGTCGGCGAACAGGCCGCCGGCCAGCTGGCCGGCCGCCATGCCGAGAATGGTGCCGGTGAGAAAGCGCGCCAGCGTCGCCTGGCGCCGTTCGTAGGGCACGTTGTCGCCGATCCAGGCCATCGACAGCGGCACGATGCCGGCGCCGGCGGCGCCCGACAGGGCGCGGCACAGCACCAGCCAGTCCAGGCTGCCGGCGAACACGGCGCCCAGGCTGCCCAGCGCGCAGGCGAAGGTGGCGATCGAGATGACGCGGTACTTGCCGTAGCGGTCGCCGACCGGGCCGAAGAACATCTGCAGCACGCCGTAGGCCACGGCAAACGCCGTGATGGCGTGCGCGGCCTGGCCGGTGGAGGTGCCGAAATCGGCCGCGAGCTGCGGCAGCATGGGATCGCAGATGCGAAACGCGCTCGCGCTCACGAAAGCGGCGAGCGCGAGCAGCGCGATGGCGCGGCTCTCGGAATACGCGGTGGTCATGGCGGATCAGGTGCGGGCGACGGACGACAAGCCCGCAACCTTACACCCGCCCGCCCGCTTTGACGATGCCTCAGTAGGGCATGCGGTAGCCGGGCTGCATGCGCCGGGCCGTGACGACCTGTCCGTTGGACTTCATCTCGCGCAGGGTGAGCTTGGTGCGGTCCACGCTCTCGACCTTGTACGCGGTGCGGTAGATCGGATCGTCGGCATCCACGGGCTCGCCGTTGGACTGCGTGGTCTGCAGCGTGTAGATGCCGTTGTCGTGGGTCCAGCAGCCGGTTTCACGCAACGCGGGGCGCGTGCGCTTGCCCACCTTCAGCTGCGTCTCGTAACTCATCGTGCCATCGGCAGACAGGACAGTAAGCGATTGAAAGTCGCCGGCGAAGCCGCGCGGCCGCGATACCGAGTACCAGGTGCCGACCATCGGGCTGTTGGCCGACGCGGGCGTGCAGACCACCTTTTTCGGCGGCGCGGGCTCGGCCGCCCCGGCGTTCTCGGCCGGCTTCTTGACGGCGCAGCCGGCGAGGGCCACACCCACGATCAAACCCATGCCGGCGGCGCGGGTCCAGGACAAATACGAACGAATCATGACTTCCTCGGGACCACCCCAGCACGATCTGCCACGCTGCGTATTCATATAGGCATGCGACGGCATGCACGCACTCTAAATAGCGGCAGCGGACAAATCAATGCGCTTCTGCACGCAGTGCGTCGGCGCAACACCGGAGTGTTGTAAATCGGCTCGGAACCCGCATGCTTGCACGGTTTGCGAACCGGCCCCGTCAGTTTGGTGACAGCATTTTTCGAGCCGTGCTGCGCGCGGCGCGGCCGGATTGCGCATGTGCGTGCGCACGCAACAGTTCCGCCATCTGCATCGCGGCGGGCGAGAGCGTCTGGCCCGTGAGCCAGCACAACCCGAGCTCGCGCTCGATGCGCGGCGCGCGCAGCGGCACGAAGGCCAGCGCCGAATCCGGCGGCACGCCGAGCCGCGCCAGCACGGTCACGCCCTCGCCGCGCGCCAGCATGGCGAGCAGCGACATCATGTTCGACACGAACACCGGCCGGTCGTGCATGAACGCGGCGGCGGGATGTCCGATCAACTGCCGGTGCGCCACCGTGCCCGCCAGCGGCAGGGGCGCGATCTCGGCCCACGCGAGGGACTTGCGCCGCGCCAACGGATGGCCCGCATGGCACACCAGCCCGAACGCATCGCGCAGCAGCGGCTCGAAGTGCAGGCGGGGATCCTGCGAGACCCGACTGCACACCGCCAGCTCGGCCTCGCCGGCCAGCACCATGCGCTCCACGCCTTCCGAGTTGTCGTCGTAGAGCCGCAGCCGCACGCCGGGAAAACGCGCCCGGTAGCGCGCCACCAGCTCGGGCAGCCAGTGCGTGGCCACGGTGGCGACGGTGGCCAGCCGCAAGACCCCCGTTTCGTTGCGCGCCAGTCCGCCCAGCGCGGCGGCCACGCGCTCGTGGTGCGCCACCAGCTCGCGGGCCAGCGGCAGGCACTCGCGGCCATAGGCCGTGAGCGCCACGCGGCTGCCGCGCTCGAACAGCGCCTGGCCCAGCCGCTGCTCCATCTCGCGGATCGACAGCGACAGGGCGGGCTGCGACCGGTGCGCCCGTTCGGCGGCCTGGCCGAAGCTGCGCAGCTCGGCCACCAACAGAAAGTGGCGGTAGTGATTCACGCTGAGTTCGGGCAGGCCGGCCATGACGCACCTCTATTAGTTCGGCTTATTTTCCGATTGGAATAATAAATTTTTTTTATTCCCGACCGCTGCCTAAGATGCGCGGCATGGACCGCCCTCTTTTCGATTTCAGTTTCTTCGACCGCCTGCCGGCGCGCCCGCTCGGCGAGGCCCGCCTGATCGAAGGCCGTGCCGCCGCGCCCGGTCGCCCGGCGCTGCTGATGCTGCCGGGCGCCTATCACGGCGGCTGGTGCTACGCCCATTACCTCGCCCACTTCGCCCGGGCGGACTGGGGCTGCTACGCGCTCGACTATCCGGCGCCCTCGCCCACGCAGACGATCGCCGAGCTGGGCGCATGCGCCCGCGCCGCCGTTGCGCGGATCGGCGCGCCGGTGATCGTGGTCGGCCACAGCATGGGCGCCCTGCCCGCGCTGCTCTGCGCGGCACAGGCGCCGGTGGCCGGCGTGGTGCTGCTGGCGCCCTCGCCCCCGGCCAACGTGCCGCAGGCGGCGCCCCTGCCGCCCGTGCCCGCGGGCGTGCTGCGCGCGCCGCCCGGCGAGACCGAGGTGCGCGAGCGCTTTCTCGCGCTGCCCCCGGGCGCCGACGTGCGCCCGGTGCTGGCGCGCCTGATACCGGCCGCGCCCGAGGTATTGAACGACCGCTACCTGCTGCGCGTGGCGGTCGATCCCGCCGCGATCCGCGTGCCGGGCCTGTGCCTGGCGGCCGGCCGCGACACGCATGACCGCCATCCGCCCGGCCAGGACGCGGCGGTGGCGCGGCACTATGGCTTTGCGCACCGCGTGCTGGCCGAGCAGCCGCACTGCATGATGTACGGACCCGCCTGGCGCGCCAGCGCCGACGCGATCCTGCAGTGGTGCAACCACGCTTTCCCCGTGGCGCGCCACGCGCCGGCCTGACCCGACTCGGGCCGGCACCCATAAAACAGGAGACAACCATGAACCGCATTCCCACGCTGTCGACCACGCTGGGCGCCGCCCTCACGCTGAGCCTCGCCGCGCTGCTGCCCGGCGCCGCCCAGGCCGACACCGACTGGCCCGCCCGCCCGATCACGCTGATCGTCCCGTCCGCCGCCGGCGGCGCGGCCGATCTCACCGCGCGCACGTTCGCGCAGTATCTCGGCGCGAAGACGGGCCAGACCGTGGTGGTCGAAGACCGGCCGGGCGCGGGCGGCGTGGTCGGCACCCAGGCGGCCAAGGCCGCCAAGCCCGACGGCTACACCTTCCTGCTCTCCACCAACTCCACGCACGCCGCCAACCAGTACCTGTTCAAGCAGCTGCCCTACGACGCCGAGCGCGATTTCGTGCAGGTCGGCATGTTCGGGCTCTTCGGCGCGGTGGGCGTGGTGCCGCCCGACAGTCCGTACAAGACCGTGCCGGAACTGGTGGACTACGCGCGCGCCCACCCGGGCAAGGTGTTCTTCGGCTACTACAGCTCCTCGTCGCAGGTGCCGGCCGAGCTCTTCAAGCATCGCGCCAACATCGACATCGGCGGCGCGGGCTACAAGAACATCACGCAGATCATCACCGACCTGCGCGGCAAGCAGATCGGCTTCGCCTTCGTCGATTACCTCACCGCGATGGGCCAGATCGACGGCAAGGGCCGGGTGCCGATCGCCGTCACCGGCAAGACGCGCGCGCCCATGTGGCCCGACGTGCCGACCATGGGCGACTACTTTCCGGACTACGTGGTGGCCGGCTGGCTCGGCCTGTCGGCGCCGGCCGGCACGCCGATGGCGCAGGTGGAGAAGATGAACGCGCACATGCGGGCCGCCCTCGCCGACCCGGAGACGGCCGCCAAGTTCCGGGCGCTCGGCCTGCAACCCGAAAGCATGACCCAACCGGCCTTCGCCGACTTCGTGCGCGCCGATGCCGTGCGCTGGAAGGAATGGGTATCGGTGGTCGGCATCCAGGCGCAGTGAGCCCGCGGCGCGCGCACTGCTCTATATAGAGAGCGCGTGGCGCGCCCGCCGCCTCAGAGCGGCAGCCGGGTGTCGTGCTTGATTTCGCGCAGCGCGACGATGGTGCGCGTCTGGCGGATGCCCGGCAGGTTGAACAGAAAGCGGTGCATGAAGCGGTCGTAGGCCTCCGTGCTCTCGACCAGGATGCGCAGCAGGTAGTCGGAATCGCCCGTCACCGCATAGCAGTCCACCACCTCCGGCGCGTCGCGCACCGTCCGCTCGAAATTCTCGACGTTGGCCGAGGCGTGCCGCTCCAGGCTGATCTGCACGAACATGCAGCCGGCCAGGCCGACCTTGGTGCGGTCGATCTGCGCGCCATAGCCCTGGATCACGCCGCTCGCCTCCATGGCCTTGACCCGCCGCCAGACCGGCGCGGCCGACAGCCCCACCGTTTCCGAGAGCTGCTGCGCCGAGGCGCGTCCGTCGGTTTGCAGGGCCCGCAGAATGCCCAGGTCGGTCTTGTCCATGTGGTCTCCTCGTCAATGGGTCTGTGCCCGTTCGGATATGCCGCCAGGGCCGGTTCCCTGACGGTGGGCCGGCACGCGGTGGCGCCCCGGCGGCGCGGGCGCGTGCCCGGCCTGCGACGTTTCGCCCCCCGCCACGCCATGCGGACGGCCGCATGCGGTGAAAACGAAACGTTCATTTCAAATTATAGGGAATCCACGATCCGATAACGCAATGAATCGTGGGTCCTGCGCACCTATCATGATCGAAAGCCCAAGGAGCGCGCAATATGGACGGCACCCCCGCGGTCGAACCCCATCTCGACACCGATTACCAACTCTCCGACAACCTGACCCGCGAGGCCGGCCGCATCTTCCTGACCGGCACGCAGGCGCTGGTGCGCATGGTGCTGGCGCAGCGCCGCGCCGACGCCGCGCGCGGGCTGAACACGGCGGGCTTCGTGTCGGGCTACCGCGGCTCGCCGCTGGGCGGGGTCGACATGGCGATGTGGAAGGCGCAGAAGGCGCTCGACGCGCACCAGGTCACGTTCATGCCGGGCATCAACGAAGACCTCGCCGCCACCGCCGTGATGGGCACGCAGCAGGCCGGCATGCGCGACGACCGCAAGGTCGATGGCGTGTTCGCGCTCTGGTACGGCAAGGGCCCCGGCGTGGACCGCGCCGGCGATGCCCTGCACCACGGCAACGCGGCCGGCGCCTCGCGCCACGGCGGCGTGCTGCTGGTGGTGGGCGACGACCACACCGCCGTCTCCTCGTCGATCCCGCACGCCAGCGAAACCTCGCTGATCGGCTGGCAGATCCCGATCGTGCACCCCGCCTCGATCGACGAATACGAAAGCTTTGCGCTGTGGGGCTGGGCCCTGTCGCGCTACAGCGGCAGCTGGGTCGCGCTCAAGGCCACCTCCGAATCGGTGGAAACCGGCCAGTCGTACGTGGCCGCGCCGCCCCCGCGCTTCGACATGCCCGACGACGGCGAGGCCGCCGAGCGCGAGTACAACGCGCGCGACTTCCTCTCGCTCGCGGTCGAGACCCGCATGCACCGGCGCCTGGCCGCGGTGCGCGCCTTCGCCCGCACGCACAGCCTCGACCGCCTGATCGCGCCCGCGCCGCAGGCCCGCGTGGGCATCGTCACCGCCGGCAAGGTCACGCTCGACACGCTCGAGGCGCTGCAGCGCCTGGGCCTGGACATCCAGTCGCCGCAATCGCCGGTGCGGGTCTACAAGCCCGGCCTGGTCTGGCCGATGGACCGCGAACGCCTGCTGGCCTTCGCGCAGGGCCTCTCGCACATCCTGGTGATCGAAGAGAAGGCCGGCGTGATGGAGCCGCAGATCAAGGACATGCTCTTCAACCTGCCCGAGCGTCCCACGGTGTGTGGCAAGACCGGCCTGGACGGCGAGCCGCTCATCACCGCCGCCGGGCAGTTGCGCCCGTCGCAGCTGGCGGGCCCGATGGGCGCCTGGCTCGGCCGCACCCTCGGCCTGCACACCGACCTGAGCGGCGGCGCCAGCGCCTGTCCGCAGCCGCTGTCCAACGAGGCCGACGGCATGCGCCGCCGCCCCTACTTCTGTTCGGGCTGTCCGCACAGCACCTCGACCAAGGTGCCCAAGGGCAGCCAGGCGCTGTCCGGCGTGGGCTGCCACTACATGGCGGCCTGGATGGACCGCGACACCGGCGGCCTGACCCAGATGGGCGGCGAGGGCGTCGACTGGATCGGCCTGTCGCGCTACATCGACACGCCGCACGTGTTCCAGAACATGGGCGAAGGCACCTATTACCACTCCGGCTATCTCGCGATCCGCCAGGCCGTGGCGGCCGGCACCCACATCACCTACAAGATCCTGTTCAACGACGCGGTCGCCATGACCGGCGGCCAGCCCGTCGACGGCCCGATCTCGGTGCCGCAGATCTGCCAGCAGCTGCGCGGCGAGAACGTCGCGCGCATCGTGGTCACCAGCGACGAGCCCGAGAAGTATCGCGGCGTCGACCTGGCCGGCGTGCCGGTGCACCACCGCCGCGAGCTCGACCGCCTGCAGCGCGAGCTGCGCGAGGTTCCGGGCGTGACGGTCCTGATCCATGACCAGACCTGCGCCGCCGAGAAGCGCCGCCGGCGCAAGAAAAACCAGTTCCCCGATCCGGCGCGCCGCATGCTCATCAACAGCGCGGTGTGCGAGGGCTGCGGCGACTGCGGCGTGCAGTCGAACTGCCTGTCGGTGGTGCCGCTCGAGACCCCGTACGGCCGCAAGCGCGCCATCGACCAGTCCAGCTGCAACAAGGATTTCTCCTGCGCCGAAGGCTTCTGCCCCAGCTTCGTGTCGGTGATGGGCGGCGCGCCCAAGAAGAGCGCCGCACCCAAGCCCGACATGGACCGGCTGGCCGCGCGCATCGCGGCGCTGCCGCTGCCGCAGGTGCCCGAGCTCGACGCGCCGTACCGCCTGCTGGTGGCCGGCATGGGCGGCACCGGCGTGATCACCATCGGCGCCCTGGTGTCGATGGCCGCGCATCTGCAGGGCCTGTCGGCCAGCGTGCTCGACCTGACCGGCCTGGCGCAGAAGGGCGGCACCGTGGTGAGCCATCTGCGCCTGGCGCCGGCGCATGCCGCGCCGGGTCCGGTGCGGCTGGATTGGCAGCAGGCCGACGCCGCCATCCTGTGCGACCCGCTCGCCGCCACCGCGCCCGATTCGCTCGGCGCGCTGGCCAACGGCCGCACCCGCGTCACCGTCAACACCTACGTCGCGCCCGTCTCCGACTTCACCCGCAACCCCGACGCGCCGCTCAATGCCCAGGCCCTGCTGGCCAAGATCGAGCACGCCGCGGGCCGTTCCCAGACCGCCGCGATCGACGCGCACGCCGCCGCGCTCGCCCTGTTCGGCGACAGCATCCTGTCCAACATCTTCATGCTCGGCTACGCCTGGCAGCGCGGCGACGTGCCGCTCACGCTGGCCGCCCTCACCCGCGCCATCGAGCTCAACGGCGTGGCCGTGGCCGCCAACCGCAAGGCCTTCGACGCCGGCCGCCTGGCCGCGCACGAGCCCGACGCGCTGGCCGGCCTGCTCGCGCCCGCGGCGCAGGTCATCAAGCTGCACATCCCCGAAACCTTCGAGCAGGTGGTGGCCCGGCGCGAACGCGACCTGACCGCCTACCAGAACGCCGCCTACGCCACCGAGTACCGCAAGCTGGTCGACGCGGTGGCGGCACGCGAGCGCGAACTCGCGCCCGAGGCGCGCAGCCTGCGCCTGGCCACCGCCGTGGCGCGCGGCCTGTTCAAGTTCATGGCCTACAAGGATGAATACGAGGTCGCGCGGCTCTACACCGACCCGGCCTTCCAGGCCCAGCTCGATGCCCAGTTCGAGGGCGACTACTCGCTGCGCTTCCACATGGCGCCGCCGCTGCTGGCCCGCAAGGACCCGCACACCGGCGTGCCGCGCAAGATGACGCTCGGTCCGCGCACCCGCACCCTGCTGCGCTGGATGGCCCACGGCAAGCGCCTGCGCGGCACCTGGGCCGACCCGTTCGGCCGCACGGCCGAGCGCCGCGCCGAGCGCGCCCTGATCGGCGAGTACCGCGAGCTGGTCGGGCGCCTGCTGAAAAACCTCCGCGCGGACAACATCGGCGAAGCGGCTACAATCGCCGGCCTTGCTGAATCGGTCCGCGGATACGGTCACATCAAGGAAGCGGCCATCGCCCGGTTCCGAACCGAGCGGGACACGCTTCTCGCGAGCTTTGAGTCTCCTGGCTTTGCGGCGGTATCGGTGCGCAGAAGCGCCTGAAACCGTCAGCCTGAGCAGTTGCTAACCCGGGCGCGCCGTTTACGGCGCGCTTCCACATTTGGTAACAAACAAATCGCAATGATGTCACCGCGCTGTCTTGTAGCGTGCGCCTTCGCTCACTAGAATTAGTGCACCGCGAGGGGGTGGTACACTACATATAGTGGTCAATACATAAGCTGGACCCACGGCCACGCGCCCGGACTCTCGGTCCAAGCTTTACGTCCCCGCACACCGAATTCTTCTCAGTACCCAGGCATGGCACGGGCCATGTCTCACCTTTTTCGCATTCCCACAGGAGCTTCCATGCAGACTACGATCGCCTCTGTGACTCGGCCTTCCACCGCCGTGCCGCCCGAATCCACCTCCGCCCAACAAGGCTCGCCCGCTGGCCAATGGTCCAGCTACAACATCATCCGCCGCAACGGCTCGGTGGTGGGGTTCGAGCCGGGCAAGATCGCCATCGCCATGACCAAGGCCTTCCTGGCCGTCAACGGCGGCCAGGGTGCCGCCTCGGCACGCGTGCGCGAGCTGGTCGAACAACTGACCAGCCAGGTCGTCAACGCGCTGGTGCGCAACCGCCCCGGTGGCGGCACCTTCCACATCGAAGACGTGCAGGACCAGGTCGAGCTGTCGCTGATGCGCTCGGGCCAGCATGACGTCGCCCGCTCCTACGTGCTGTACCGCGAGAAGCGCGCCCAGGAGCGCGCCGCCGCCGCCGACGTGCTGGACAAGGCCGCGCCCGCGCCCCAGGAACACGCGATCTACGTCAACGACAACGGCGCCCGCCGCCCGCTCGACATGGCCGCCCTGCGCGCCACGATCGAAGCCGCCGGCGTCGGCCTGACCGAATTCATCGACACCGAGTCGATCCTCAAGGAAACGGTCAAGAACCTCTACGACGGCGTGCCGATCGACGAAGTGTTCAAGTCCGCCATCCTGTCGGCCCGCGCGCTGGTCGAGAAAGATCCGGCCTACAGCCAGGTCACCGCCCGCCTGCTGCTGCACACGGTCCGCAAGGAAGTGCTGGGCGAAGAAGTCTCGCAGGCCGACATGGCCACGCGCTACGCCGACTACTTCCCGACCTTCATCACGCGCGGTATCGAAGGCGGCCTGCTGTCGCCCGAGCTGGCCAAGTTCGACCTGGCCCGCATCGCCGCCGCGCTGAAGGCCGAACGCGACCTGCAATTCGGCTACCTCGGCCTGCAGACGCTGTACGACCGCTACTTCCTGCACATCCGCGGCACCCGCATCGAACTGCCGCAGGTGTTCTTCATGCGCGTGGCCATGGGCCTGGCGCTGCGTGAAGACGACCGCGAAGCCCGCGCCATCGAGTTCTACGAGATCCTGTCGTCGTTCGACTTCATGAGCTCGACCCCGACGCTGTTCAACTCGGGCACCCTGCACTCGCAGCTGTCGTCGTGCTACCTCACCACCGTCTCCGACGACCTGGAAGGCATCTACGACGCCATCAAGGAAAACGCACTGCTGGCCAAGTACGCCGGCGGCCTGGGCAACGACTGGACCCCGGTGCGCGCGCTGCGCAGCCACATCAAGGGCACCAACGGCGAAAGCCAGGGCGTGGTTCCGTTCCTGAAGGTCGTCAACGACACCGCCGTCGCGGTGAACCAGGGCGGCAAGCGCAAGGGCGCGGTGTGCACGTACCTCGAAACGTGGCACCTGGACATCGAAGAATTCCTGGAACTGCGCAAGAACACCGGCGACGAACGCCGCCGCACCCACGACATGAACACGGCGAACTGGATTCCCGACCTGTTCATGAAGCGCGTCATGGAAAACGGCGAGTGGACGTTGTTCTCGCCCTCCGACTGCCCCGACCTGCACGACAAGTACGGCGCCGCTTTCGAAGCCGCCTACGTCGGCTATGAAGCGCGCGTCGCCAGCGGCGACCTGAAGCTGTTCAAGAAGATGCCGGCCGTCTCGCTGTGGCGCAAGATGCTGTCGATGCTGTTCGAAACCGGCCACCCGTGGATCACGTTCAAGGATCCTTGCAACATCCGCTCGCCGCAACAGCACGTGGGCGTGGTGCACAGCTCGAATCTCTGCACCGAGATCACGCTGAACACCAACGACAAGGAAATCGCGGTGTGCAACCTGGGTTCGGTGAACCTGGTCGCGCACATGAAGCCCACCGCCAACGGCGGCTTCGAACTCGACCACGACAAGATCAAGCGCACGGTGAGCATCGCCATGCGCATGCTCGACAACGTGATCGACATCAACTACTACGCCGTCGAGAAGGCGCGCAATTCCAACGCGCTGCACCGTCCGGTGGGCATGGGCATCATGGGCTTCCAGGATTGCCTGCACATGATGCGCGTGCCGTACGCATCGCAAGCCGCGATCGAATTCGCCGATCGTTCGATGGAAGCCGTGTGCTATCACGCGTATTGGGCATCGAGCGATCTCGCGAAGGAACGCGGCCGCTATCAAACGTACGAAGGCTCGCTGTGGTCGCAAGGCATCCTGCCGCAAGACACCGTGAAGATGCTGCGCGATGCGCGTGGTGGCTTCGTCGAGGTCGATGAATCGAGCACGCTCGATTGGGATGCGTTGCGTGCACGCATCAAAGAACACGGCATGCGCAACTCGAACAGCATTGCCATCGCCCCAACCGCGACGATTTCCAATATCATTGGTGTATCTGCGTGCATCGAACCCACCTTCCAGAACTTGTACGTCAAATCGAATCTCTCCGGCGAGTTCACGGTCGTTAACGATTACCTCGTGCGTGACCTGAAGAAACTCGGTCTCTGGGACGAAGTCATGGTCGCCGACCTCAAGTACTTCGACGGCAGCCTGTCCCGTATCGATCGCGTGCCTTCCGAACTCCGTGAACTCTACGCCACCGCGTTCGAAGTCGAACCGAGCTGGCTGGTCGAGTGCGCGTCGCGCCGTCAGAAGTGGATCGACCAAGCGCAGTCGCTGAACATCTACATGGCGGGCGCGTCGGGCAAGAAGCTCGACGACACCTACAAGCTGGCGTGGCAGCGTGGTCTCAAGACCACCTACTACCTGCGCACCCTGGGTGCCACCAGCGCCGAGAAGTCGACGGGCCGTGGCGGCGAACTGAACGCCGTCAGCACCGGTGGCCACAGCGCCGCCGCAGCCTCCGCAGCAGCACCTGTTTTGCCGGAACCCGAAATCGTCGGGGCGGTTTGCACCATGCGGCCGGGCGATCCCGGCTTCGAAGAGTGCGAGGCCTGCCAGTAACCGCCACCGGAGAATTCGATCATGCTTAATTGGGATAACGACAACCTCGCCACGCAACCCGCGAAATCGCCGGAGCAATCCGGCGCGGGTAACGCTGCGTCCGAGGACAACAACGTGCGCGCCGCCACCGGCGTGTTCGGCGACTCGGCGCTGCCGACGCCGAGCGCACCGGAGCACGCCGCCGCACTGAACACCCTCGGTTCGTCGGGCCGCGTCAAGGCGGCCGACAAGCGCATCATCAACGGCGAAACCGACGTCAACCAGCTGGTGCCGTTCAAGTACAAGTGGGCTTGGGAAAAATACCTGGCCACGTGCGCGAACCACTGGATGCCGCAAGAAATCAACATGTCGCGCGACATCGCCCTCTGGAAGAACCCGAACGGGCTCACCGAGGACGAGCGCCGCATCGTCAAGCGCAACCTGGGTTTCTTCGTGACCGCCGACTCGCTCGCGGCCAACAACATCGTGCTGGGCACCTACCGCCACATCACGGCGCCCGAATGCCGCCAGTTCCTGCTCCGCCAGGCGTTCGAGGAAGCGATCCACACCCACGCTTATCAATACATCGTCGAAAGTCTCGACCTGGACGAGTCGGAGATCTTCAACGCGTACAACGAGGTCCCCTCGATCCGTGCCAAGGACGAGTTCCTGATCCCGTTCATCGACGCGATTGCCGATCCCGACTTCCGCACGGGCACGCCCGAAGCGGACCAGACGCTCCTGAAGTCGCTCATCGTGTTCGCGTGCCTGATGGAAGGCCTGTTCTTCTATGTGGGCTTCACGCAGATCCTGGCGCTGGGCCGCCAGAACAAGATGACCGGCGCGGCCGAACAGTACATGTACATCCTTCGCGATGAATCCATGCACTGCAACTTCGGCATCGACCTGATCAATACCGTCAAACTCGAGAATCCGCATCTCTGGACGCCGGAATTCCGCGAAGAAATTCGAGAACTCTTCCAAAAAGCAGTCGAACTCGAATACGCTTACGCCGAAGACACGATGCCGCGCGGTGTGTTGGGACTGAATGCACCGATGTTCAAGTCCTACCTGCGCTTCATCGCCAACCGTCGTTGCCAGCAGATCGGCATCGAGCCGCTGTTCCCGCAGGAAGAAAATCCCTTCCCGTGGATGGCGGAGATGATCGACCTGAAGAAGGAACGCAACTTTTTCGAGACTCGCGTGATCGAATACCAGACCGGCGGTGCGCTGAGCTGGGAATAAGACCTGCTGACACTCGCCGGCCAATGGAATTGGCCAAGCCCGACACACTGGCCGGCGAGCGCCTGGGATGCCCCCGGTCAGTGTTCGGACACGTAGGACGTAGCGGTAGGCATGTGCCTATCGACGCCATTTGAGATGGCTCGCGCCGGAGCGAGGGCCATATCAAATGGCTGTGCTGAATTCATTAGCGCAAGCTGAAGTGCTGTCGCCTGCAAGGGACAGGAGCATGCGCCGATGAATAGCCCGGGTGTTGCCCGCCTTGTTGGCGGGTGATGACACGGGTTTAAGTTCTGGGACCCCTGAACCTAAGGAGCATGACCATGGCAACTGCCAAGAAGGCCGCCAAGAAGGCGGTTAAGAAACCCGCAGCCAAGAAGGCCGCGGTGAAGAAGGCCGCCCCGGCCAAGAAAGCTGCCGCCAAGAAGGTTGCAGTGAAGAAGGTCGCCGCGAAGAAGCCGGCGGTGAAGAAGGTTGCCGCCAAGAAGCCGGCAGCCAAGAAGGTCGCCGCCAAGAAACCGGCAGCCAAGAAGGCCGTAGCCAAGAAGGCTGTCGCCAAGAAGGCCGTTGCCAAGAAGGCCGTCGCCAAGAAGGCGGTTGCCAAGAAGGCCGTCGCCAAGAAGGCCGTAGCCAAGAAGGCAGTTGCCAAGAAGGCCGTCGCCAAGAAGGCGCCTGCCAAGAAGGCCGTTGCCAAGAAGGCTGTCGCCAAGAAAGCCGTAGCCAAGAAGGCCGTCGCCAAGAAGGCGCCTGCCAAGAAGGCTGCTGCTGCCAAGAAGGCGCCTGCTGCCAAGAAGGCCCCGGCTGCGAAGAAGGCTGCTGCCAAGAAGCCCGCTGCCAAGAAGGCTGCCCCCAAGAAGCCCGCTACGCCGCCCTCCACGGCTGCTGCCCCGGGTGCCAAGTCCGCGCTGAATCCTGCCGCGTCGTGGCCCTTCCCGACGGGTGGCCGTCCGTAATACGGACGCGTCAACGCGCTAGCTGTACTTCAAGCCGCCTGGCCCAGCCAGGCGGCTTTTTGCATTCCAGCCGTGCGAAAATAGCCGCTTGCTCAGCCCGGTAGAGAGTCCATGCTCGCCCAAATCCTGCACTTCCTGATCGACATCCTGTTCACCCTGTTCGGCGCCGCGCTGATCCTGCGCGCCTGGATCCATGCCGTGCGGCTGCACCCGTTCAACCCGCTGGCCCGGACCGTCTACCAGGTCACCAACTGGCTGGTGGTGCCGCTGCGCAAGGTGATTCCGGCGGGCAACTCGATCGACTGGACCAGCCTGGCCGCGGCCTGGCTGGCGGCGCTGGTGTTCCTGGTGCTGTCGCTGCTGGTCACGCTGCCGGTGCAGCTGATCGGCGCGCTGTTCCCGATGCTGCTGCTGGTCGCGCTGATCACGGTGGCCAAGTGGGCGCTCAACCTGATCGTGTGGCTCACGCTGATCCAGGCCGTGCTGTCGTGGGTGAATCCGATGTCGCCGCTGATGGCGCTGCTGCAGACGCTCACCGCGCCGCTGCTCGAGCCGGTGCGCCGCATCCTGCCGCGCACCGCCATCGATTTCTCGCCGCTGGTCGTGCTGATCATCGCGCAGGTGGTGCTGATGATGCTGGGCCGCCTCAGCTACAACGCCCTGGCGATCGGCGCGGCCTGAGGCCGCGTCACACCTCGATCGCGGCGTAGATGTCGAGCAGCTTCTTGCGGTCGGTCTTGTGGTTGGCCGACATCGGCAGGCCCGGGCAGGCCACCAGTTCCGACGGCACCATATAAGGCGGCAGGCGCCGCGCCAGCCGCCCCTTCCAGTCTTCCAGCGCGGCAGGCACGTCGAAGCCCGCGCGCGCCACCGCCGCGTCCACGAAACCGATCAGCCGCACCGCGGTACCGTCCGGGCGCCGCAGCACGGCGCAGGCGCCGCCCGCCACGCCCGGCAGATCGGCCAGCACGGCATCGATTTCCGAGAGCTCGATGCGATAGCCATTGAGCTTGATCTGGTCGTCCATGCGGCCGCGGCAGAACAACAGCCCGCCCTCGCCTTCCTCGCCCAGGTCGCCGGTGCGAAAGCCGCGCCGGCCGTCCTCGTGCACGAACATCTTGCTCTGGTTCAGGTCGGCCCGATTCAGATAGCCGCGCATCACGTGATCGCCCACGATGCAGAGCTCGCCGTCGCGCACGAACACCAGGCTGTCGCGCTTGGCGCGGCCGATCGGCAGCGCCTCGTGCGCCGCCAGCACGGCGTCGTCGATCGCGATCGCGGTGGTGGCGACGGTGGCCTCGGTCGGGCCATAGGTATTGAGGATGACCGCATCGGGGAAGCGCTGGCGCAGCTTGCGCGCCAGGGCCACCGGCAGCGGCTCGCCGCAGAACAGGAAACAGCGCAGCGTCGGCAGCATGGCCGGCGAGAAATCGCGGCTCACCAGTTGCTGGTGCGCGAACGACGGCGTCGAGACCCAGACGTTGATGCCGGCCTGCGCGAGGCCGGCGAGCCACGCCGCCTGCGCGGCGATCTGGTCGCGCGACGACATCAAGCAGGTGCCGCCCGTGGCGAGCGTGCCGAACACCTCGTACATCGACAGGTCGAAACTGAACGGCGCCTGGTTCATGAATACCGGCGCCTCGCCCAAACCGAAGTCGCGCGCCATCCATTCGCCCAGCAGCGCCACGCTCTCGCGGCCGATCTGCACGCCCTTCGGATCGCCGGTGCTGCCCGAGGTGAACATCACGTAGGCCAGGCCGGTTTCGTCGAGCACGCGCGGCGCGGCGGCGCCGGCCTCGAAGCGGTCCTGCGCGGCGTCATAGACGGTGGCGGCGCCGACGATCTCGACGATGCGGCGCAGGCGCTCGGGGGGATAGATGGTGTCGACCGGCACGAACGGCGCGCCGAGCAGCAGCGCGCCGGTCATGGCCACGAAGAAGCCGGCCTGCTTGTGGCCGTAGACCACGACGGCGCGGTCGGGGCCAGCACCCGCCGCGCGGGCGCGCTCGGCCCAGGCCCGCGCCTCGGCCGCGAGGGCCTGCCAGCTCAGGCTGCGATCGGGCGCGACCACGGCGGGCGCGTCATCCGCGCGCGCCGCGTCGACGAATTGGAACGTGTGCAGATCGAGTCGCATGGAACACCAGGGTCGGGAGCGTAGCGGCGTGGCCGCCTCAGATGGGACTGCGGCCGCTGAACACATACAGCGCGAGCGCGGCGAGCACGAGGGTCAGCGCGCGGCCCGCCCACTGCACCGGCCGGCGCGCCATGAAGGCCTGCAGCCCCGGGCGCGTACGGCTCGCGTTGACCAGCAGGTTGTGCCCCACCGAATAGGCGCCGAACATCAGGCCGCTGACGATGTAGTGCCAGGCCAGCCCGTTCCATACGCCCATCGCCAGCAGCGTGGCGAAGATGCCGATGTTCTGCGCGGCCAGGCGATGACGGCCGAAGAAGCGCGTCTTGGACAGGGCCTTGTAGATCGGCATGAACACCACGTCGCGCAGCCACTCCGACAGGCTGATGTGCCAGCGGCGCCAGAAGTCCTGCGGGTTGAGAGTGGCGAGCGGATTGCGGAAGTTCACGGGCAGCGTGAAGCCGAACAGCATGCCGATCCCGATCGCCATGCTGCTGTAGCCGGCGAAGTCGAAGAACAGGTAGAAGCTGTAGAGCGAGGCGTTGAGCGCGACCCCGGTGAACGAATAATCGTGCGCGTCCAGCGTGGCCAGCCCGTAGCGCCAGATCGCCTCGGCCAGGCCGAACTTCTGGATCACGCCCAGCAGCGTGAGCTCCAGGCCGGTGAGCCAGGTGTCGAGCGTGACGCCTTCGTAGCCGCGCTTCAGGTCGGCCTGGAAGCTGCGCCAGCGATACATGGGCCCGGCCAGCAGCGCCAGCGGGAAGAACAGATAGATGAAGTAGTCGAGCGCGGAGACGCGCTCGTTGCGCTGCGCGAACAGCAGCACGTCGATGGCGCGGAAGGTGGCGAACGACAGGCCCAGCATGCCGGGCAGCGTGGTGACGCCGGTCTTGACCAGCAGCAGCGGCGACATCGTGATGATGACGCTGGCCCAGGTGGGCAACCAGCCGCGGCGGTTGGCATACAGCGCGGCGCCGGAGATCGCGAGCAGGGCCAGCGGCTGCCAGGGCCGCGCGCCGAAGATCGCGAGCCAGATCACCACCGACAGCAGCGCGATCACCTGGCGGTAGCCGATGCGCCACGGCAGCGCGAGCGAGCGGTAGACCAGCAGGCCGAGACTGCCGAGCAGCGCGGAGCCGAAGAAATTCAAACTGGCGAACAGTTCCATGGCGAACTCAGAACTGCTGGTATTGGAATTCGACCTTGATCGGTCCGCCGCTGCCGGTAGGCGGCGTCGCCTGCAGCACGAACACGAGGATCAGGCCGATATAAAGGCACAGGTGCCACAGAAAGCGTTTCATCGCGAGAAGAACTCCGCAATACCCCGGTCGGCCATGGCCCAGCCGACTTCGGCCAGGTGCATGTCGTCGCGCACCATGCCGCGCTGGAAGGGGATGCTGTACATGTCCAGGCAACCCATGCCGTAGCGCTCGCACATCCCCTTGATCGCATCGACCACCGGATCGAAGCGCTCCACGTCGAGGATCAGCTTGGGGTTGAAGGGCTGGATCACGAAGTAGGCGCGCACCTTGCGTTGCTGCAGCAGCGCCATCACGCGCGCCAGGTCGCCGAGCTCGGGGCGCGCCATCGGCGCGAGATCGGGAAATTCGTTGCGCGCGGGCGAGTTCAGCGGCGCGAGATACTGCTGGTAGTAGTCGTCGCGCACGTCGTAGGGATTGTTGCTGCCCAGCTTGTGCTCGACCTCATGCGCCTGCCCCAGCAGCTTGTCCCACTGCGTGCCCGACAGGCGCGCGGCCGAGGGCCAGGTCACGTACTTGTGCGCCGGCACCGACAGCGCGCTGCGCGGCTTGTCGGGCTGCGGCTCGCCGCGCGCCTTCCACCACAGCTGCAGCTTGTCCTTCAGCTCGGCGGCCTGGCCATTGGCGATCAGCCACAGCAGGCCCCAGTTGGCGTTGTTGGTGATCCAGGTCTGCATCTGCTCGCGCGTGGCGGGCCGGTCCCAGAGCCTGTCCCAGACCGGGCCGCTCACATGCTCGGCGAACGCGGAGCGCGGCAACTGTCCGCCCGAGGCGAACCAGGCCGGCGACACCATCACGACCAGGCGCGAGTTGGGCGTGAGCGAATCGGCCACCGACTCCAGCACGCTGACGATGCCATACGACTGGAACATGGCGTGGCCATAGGCCAGCGTCGGCACCTTGAGCTCTTGCGGGAAGAAGCGGTACGGCACGAAACGCAGGTCGTGGCTGGACAGCTCGGACGAGCCCAGCACCACCAGCGTGCCGTCGGACAGGGCATTGCCCAGGCGCGTCAGGTTGACGTTCTGCGTGCCCCAGTCGGGGCCGAGGTTGGGCAGGTAGTTGTCGCTGACCGAGGGCAGGCTGGAGCGCGGTTGCACCGCCTGCGTCAGCGCGGTGTCGGCGCCCAGATAGCATCCCAGCGCCAGCGCCGTGGCGGTGGCTGCCGCAGCGATGTGCGACAGCAGGCGGGGATTACGAAGCGTGGGCAGCAACATAGCCGGCGAGAACGCGAACCGACTGCATGTGCTCAGCGATTTCGGGAGCCGGGATGCTGCAACCGTACTCCGCTTCGACCGCGAGAGTGATGTCCACGGCGGCGAGCGAGTCGACCAGGCCGGAGGAGATCAGCGGGGTATCGGGAGAGACTTTCTTCAGGACGATCGACTCGACGATCTCGCCGATCCGGGTGTGGAGTTCTTGCTCGGTGTGCATAGGATGAATATGGTCAGGCGCCCTCTACGGGCTTGATCACCCCCGCCCCCGAGAGTTGCGACGCGACTATACAAGCCGATAACTGACGACACGCTGAATCTCATCCATGGGGATGAGGCTTGTGGTACGGAACACACGATGCCGCCGCACCGCCGCGCGGCGCCCAATAAAAAACCCGCGCCCCTGAGGGACGCGGGTTTGCTCGCATGGACCTGGCGGTGAGGCCAGGCCCGGCAGTGGGGCCCATCCTACTGCGCGCGATGCCTGGTAAAACCGGGAATCAGAGCGGCGTGACGCGGGTCGGGCCTGCGCCGCTGACGACCTGCACGCGCTGGCCGACGCTCACGGGCACGTCGGCTTCCTGCGCGACCACGCGGGTCTCGCCGTTGTCGAGGCGCACGGTGATTTCGTAGCCCGAGCTGCGGCCCACCTGGTTTTCGACCGCGTTGCCGGCCAGGGCGCCGAGGATCACACCGCCGACCGTGGCGATGGCGCGGCCGGTGCCGCCGCCGATGGCGTTGCCTGCGACGCCGCCGAGGGCGCCGCCGGCGAGCATGCCGCCGCCGCTGGACTTGTCGTTCTGGATGGTGATCGGACGCACGCCCGTCACGGTGCCGGTGCGCACGATCTGTTCACGCTGGGCCTGGCCGTAGGAATACGTGTTGGCCGAGGCGCTGGGATTGGCACAACCCGACAGCACGGCCACGGACGTGACGAGGGCGGCCACAGCCAGCCAGCGGCCGGCACGCGGAACCGACTTGGAGGGGGTAAGAGTGGGGGTCATTGAAACTCCTCGATCGGAACGACGACACTGATGAATTGATGATACTCCGGCCCGTGCCGTTATTTGCGCGAGGCCGAAACAGGGTGAAACCAAGGTAGACGAGCCTGTAACCGCGGGGATCGCCGAAGCGAGGGGCGGGAGGCCGGGAACATCGTTTTGGCCCTGTTTGAGCTTATCCGATGATTAGAGGCGGCGCTTTGGCGGGAGGTTCCCGCCAAAGGCGTGGTGGCAAGCGCAAAGTCTGATTTTGCGCAAAACGGCGGCCACCCCGGCGGGATGGCCGCCCGATCTCAGCCCAGGCGCAGGCCGTAGGCGGCGTGCAGGCGCGCGTCGATGTCGGCGTGCGACGGGGCGTGGTTCTGCGGGCCGCGCGAGGCAATCTTGATCGCGCCCATCAGGTTGCCCAGGCGGCAGCTGTCGGCCCAGCTCCAGCCGGCGGTCAGGCCGTAGAGCAGACCGCCCCGGTGCGCGTCGCCGCAACCGGTGGGGTCCACCACGGCGTCGGCCGTGAGCGGCGCGATCTCGGTGGTCTGGCCTTCGGTGATCAGCGTCGCGCCCTGCGCGCCGCGGGTGATGACCACGGCCTTCAGGGTCTTGGCGATGTCCTGCATGCTGCGGCCGGTGCGCTGCTCGACCACGCCGGCTTCGTAATCATTGACGGTCATGGCCTGCGCCAGGCCGATCATGCGCTCCAGGTCGTCGCGATCGAACAGCGGCATGGCCTGGCCGAGGTCGAAGATGAACGGGATGCCGCGGGCATTGAGCGCCTGGGCGTGCGCGAACATGCCTTCCTTGGCGTCGGGCGCGACGATGGCCCATTGCGCCTGCGCCGCGGACAGATCGTTGTCGGCCGAGAAGGCCATGGCGCCCGGGTGGAACGCGGCGATCTGGTTGTCGTCGAGGTCGGTCGTGATGTAGCACTGGGCCGTGAAGGTGCCCGGCACGGTGCGCACGTAGGTGCTGTCGATGCCCAGCTTGGCGAGGTAGTCGAGGTACTCACCCGCGTCTTCGCCCACCGTGGCCACCGGCAGCGGCGTGCCGCCCAGCAGCTTCAGGTTGTAGGCGATGTTGCCCGCGCAACCGCCGTATTCCTTGCGCATCGACGGCACCAGGAACGAAACGCTGAGCGACTGGATGCGCTCGGCCAGGATGTGTTCCTTGAAGCGCCCTTCGAACACGGCGATCGTGTCGAACGCCATGGAACCGCAAATCAAAACAGGGGCCGTCATGCTGGATCCTCAAAGATGAATCAGGGAAAGAATTTGTCGAGCTGATAGCCGTTGACCTGCAGGCCGCTGACCTGGACGGGCACCGAAATGCGCGCCTCGCCGGCCGCGGCGAACGGGCCGGCGGCCTGTTGCGGCGTGAGGTAGTCGCGCGGCATCAGCACCTTGCGCGCCACCACCGTGTCCGACATGTCGGTGAGCTGCAGCACCAGCGCGGGCCAGGGCTGCGGCTTGTCGAACCGGTTGCGCAAAATCACATTCAGAACCAGCTGGCTGCGCCCTTCTTCCGCCGCGCCGGCGCTGCCGCTGGGCGGCTGCAACGACGAGGAGGCGATGGCGATGCGCTCGATGCGGCGCGCGTAGCCGACGCTGCAACCGAGCGGCTGGCACGCCAGCTCGAGCACCGGGCGCAGCGGCGCAATCGTGGTGGCGATCGGGGTGCGGTAGACGTAGAGCAGCTGCAACAGCAGCGCCACGATGCCCAGCACGCACAGCAGGCTCCAGATCCGGCGGCCGGCACGGCGCGATTCGCTGCGGTCGTCGTCGAGGAATTCGGGCGGCGTGCGGCCGCTGTCGGTGGCGCTGGAGTAGCGGGTGCGGGACTCGCCCTGCACCACCGGCTGCGACTCGTCTTCGTCGTCCTGCGGATCCGCTGCGCGGATGTCGTCGTCTTCGTGGGCGCCGATGCGCGGCTCGGCCTCGAGGGGCGCGCGCCAGCGCGGCGCGTCGTCGTCCGGGTCGGGATCGGGCTGGGGCTGCGCCTCGCCGGCGCCATCGCGCCAGACCGGCTCGCGCGGGCCCGCGCCGAGACGGGGCTCGCCGCGCACCTGGCCGGGGCGGGCCACGCCGCGCATCACGGCCGGCGCGTCGTCCGGCCGCGCGGGCGTGTCGTCCCAGGGGGCCGGCGTGCCGAGGCGCGGCTCGCGCCCGGCCTCGTCGCGCGCGGCGCGCAGGGGCGGGAAGGAAACCTGGGGTTCGGTGCGGCCATACGGCGCGGCTGACGCAAGCGGCGCGGGCGCCGCGTCGGCCCCCTCGTCGAACGCGTCGTTCTCGTCGTTATCGTCGTCGGCCGCCTGCTCGGGCGCGTCGCGGCGCATGTCGGCGCGGCCGCGCAGCACGGCGGGCGCGACCTCGGGCACGGCAGGCGCGGGCGGGGTGTGCACGTCGGGGATGGCGGGCTCGACCGGCGGCGCCAGATGAGGCGCCGGGGTGGGCGTGGGCACCGGGGTGGGCACCGGCGTGGGCACCGGCGTGGGCACCGGCGCGGGCGGCGTCTCGTCGGCCGGCTGCGTGAGCAGCGGCACGACCGGCGCTTCGGGCTGCACCAGGCAGGCGCGGCCGTCGAACACGGTCTGGCAGGCGCCGCAGCGGACCAGGCCATTGCGCACGCGCAACTGGTCGGCCACCACCTTGAAGGCGGCGCCGCATTGCGGGCAACGGGTCACCAGGGCCATGCCGCCGCCCCCGTCATCAGGCCTTGCGGCCGCTCAGGCAGACCCAGCCGTCGCGCGCACGCCAGACCGACAGATCGATCCACGGCGCGTAGGCGGCGGCCACTTCTTCGGCCTGGCGCTCGAGCACGCCCGACAGCACCAGGGCGCCGCCCGGCGCGACACGGCCGGCCAGCATCGGCGCGAGCACCTTGAGCGGATTGGAAAGAATGTTGGCGACCACGACGTCGAAGGTGCCGTCGGCCAGGCCGTCGGGCAGCATCGCGCTCAGCTCGACCTGGTTGGTGCGGGCGTTGTCGACGCTGGACTGCACCGCCTGCGGGTCGATGTCGACCGCGAGCGTCTTGCCGGCGCCCAGCTTGCGCGCCGCGATGGCCAGGATGCCGGAGCCGCAACCGTAGTCGAGCAGCGTGGCGCCCTGCGGCAGCTCGGCTTCGAGCCAGGCCAGGCACAGGTGCGTGGTGGGGTGGCTGCCGGTGCCGAAGGCCAGGCCCGGATCGAGCTCGATGTGAATGGCGGTGTCGGGCGTGGCGGCGATGGCCTCGGCCACGCCGGGATCGTCGCGATGCCAGCTCGGCACGATCCACAGGCGCTCGGAAATCTGGATGGGACCGAACTGCGCCTGCGTCAGGCGCACCCAGTCGGCATCGGGCACGTCGCGCAGGGTCCAGCCCTCGAACAGCGCCGGATCGAGGCCGGCCTCGGTGGCGGCCTGCGCCAGCAGCTGGGCCGGGTCGGCACCGTCGGGCAGCAGGGCGACCACGCGATTGTGGTCCCAGGCCTGCACTTCGGGCTCGGTGCCGGGCTCGCCGAACAGCGGCCGCTCTTCCTCCGTGCCGAAATCGGCGTCTTCGACCGAAACCGACAGCACGCCTGCTTCGAGCAGGGCATCGGACAGCGCTTCGGCCTGCGCCTCGCGGCAATGAAGAACGAGTTCACGCATGTGTCGAATTCCATGGGCAGGGCGCCACGCGGGCGCGTCTGCCTAATATAGCCAAGCAAAAAACAGGGGGCCAGCGGCCCCCCGGTCAGGTTGGTCAGGGACGCTGAGCCAACTTGTTTTCGAGGTAGTGGATGCTGGTGCCGCCTTCGATGAAGCGGGCGTCCTGCAACAGCTCTCGATGCAGCGGGATGTTGGTCTGGATACCCTCGACCACCATTTCCGACAGCGCCGTGCGCATGCGGGCCAGGGCCTGGTCGCGCGTGTCGCCGTAGGTGATGACCTTGGCGATCATCGAATCATAGTTCGGCGGCACGAAATAGCCGTTGAACACGTGCGAATCGATGCGCACACCCGGACCACCGGCAACGTGCCAGTTGGTGATGCGGCCGGGGCTGGGCACGAAGCGGAACGGATCTTCGGCGTTGATGCGGCACTCGATCGCATGGCCCTTGAAGGCGATGTCGCGCTGGCGCAGCGTGAACTTCTCGCCGGCGGCGATCAGGATCTGCTGCTGCACCAGGTCGATGCCGGTGATCAGCTCGGTCACGGGGTGTTCGACCTGGATCCGGGTGTTCATTTCGATGAAATAGAACTCGCCGTTTTCGTACAGGAACTCGAACGTGCCCGCGCCGCGATAGCCCATCTTGCGGCAGGCGTCGGCGCAGCGGTCGCCGATGCGCTCGATCAGGCGGCGGGCGATGCCCGGTGCCGGCGCTTCTTCGATGACCTTCTGGTGACGGCGCTGCATCGAGCAGTCGCGCTCACCCAGCCAGACGGCGTTGCGGCCGCCATCGGCCAGCACCTGGATTTCCACATGGCGCGGGTTCTCGAGGAACTTCTCCATATAGACTTCAGGATTGTTGAACGCGGCGCCCGCTTCCGAACGCGTCATGGTGACGGCGTTCAGCAGCGCGGCTTCGGTGTAGACCACGCGCATGCCGCGGCCACCACCGCCACCGGCGGCCTTGATGATGACCGGGTAGCCCACTTCGCGTGCAACGCGCAGGATCTCCTGCGGATCGTCGGGCAACGCGCCCTCCGAACCCGGCACCACCGGCACGCCGGCCTCGATCATGGCGCGCTTGGCGCTGACCTTGTCGCCCATCAGGCGGATCGTGTCGGGACGCGGGCCGATGAAGACGAAGCCGCTCTTTTCGACGCGATCGGCGAAATCGGCGTTTTCCGACAGGAAGCCGTAACCGGGGTGGATCGCCTCGGAGTCCGTCACTTCGGCAGCCGAAATGATGGCCGGCATGTTCAGGTAGCTCTCGCGCGAGGGAGCGGGTCCGATGCAGACCGACTCATCGGCCAGGCGGACGTACTTGGCATCGCGGTCGGCCTCGGAGTGCACCACCACGGTCTTGATACCAAGCTCGCGGCAGGCGCGCTGGATGCGCAGTGCGATCTCGCCGCGATTGGCGATCAGGATTTTTTCAAACATTTTTCGCTATCAGCCAATGACGAACAGCGGTTGACCGTATTCAACGGGCTCGCCGTTTTCGACCAGGATTTCTTTGATGACGCCCGACTTGTCGGCTTCGATCTCGTTGAGCAGCTTCATCGCTTCGATGATGCACAGCGGATCGCCTTCCTTGACGGACTGGCCGACGTCGATGAAGGGAGCGGCGCCCGGATTGGGAGCGCGGTAGAAGGTGCCGACCATCGGCGCCTTGACCACGTGACCCTGGATCACGGGAGCGGCGGGCTCGGCAGCGGGGGCTGCGGCCGGCGCGGCGGCGGCCACGACCGAAGCGGGAGCCTCGGGCGCGTGGTAGGCCACGGGCTGCAGCGCCTGGGAGAACTTGACGATGCGAACCTTGCCTTCGCCTTCGGTGATTTCGAGCTCGGCAATGCCCGATTCCGCCACCAGGTCGATCAGGGTCTTGAGTTTTCGGAGGTCCATAGAAGCTGCTTCCCGATTGAGTTTGAGGGCGCCCGTGTCTGATCCGGGTCGCGCCGGGTATTTAGGATGTAAATCTTGATCCGGGTGAGAGTCAGTGCCGCACCGCGTAGCGCAGGGCCGCCTCGTAGCCATCCGCGCCCAGGCCGGAAATCAGGCCCACGGCAAGATCGGAGAGGTACGAGTGATGACGGAACGGTTCGCGCTTGTACAGGTTGGACAAATGTACTTCAATAAATGGGATCGCCACCCCGGCCAACGCATCACGGACCGCCACGCTGGTATGCGTGTAGGCCGCTGCGTTGATGATGATGAAGTCGGTGCCGTCCTGGGCGGCCGCCTGGATGCGGTCCACCAGCGCGCCCTCGTGATTGCTCTGCCAGGCCGCCAGCGTCACGCCCAATTGCGCCGCCAGGGCTTCGAGGCCTTCATTGATCTGCGCCAGCGTGAGGCTGCCGTAGATATGAGGCTCGCGAGTCCCGAGCAGGTTCAGATTGGGGCCATGCAATACCAGTATGCGTTGCGCCATGGAGCTTGCCGATATGCTGGCAAAACAATCGATAAACCGACTTTTTACGCCAATTCCTGTTATTTGTCCAATCGAATCAAGCCACTAGCTGCGCCAGCGAGGCGTCGAGCTTGGCCGGGTCGATTTCCCCCAGGATTTTCTCGCTAATGCTGCCATCTGCTTTGAAAACGAGCGTAAAAGGCAGCCCGCCCGCCGGATTACCCAGCTGACGCAGCGTGTCGATGGCACCCATGCCCATCACCAGCAGCGGATAGGAAACGCTGACTTTTTCCTGGAATTTGCGGATGTTGTCGGCGCTATCGACGCCGATCCCGACAAATTGAACGCCTGCGTATTTTTTGCCCAAGGCATCGAGCTCGGGCATCTCGCGCACGCAGGGCGCGCACCAGGTTGCCCAGAAATTCACCACCATCGGCTTGCCGCGCCACTGCGCCAGCGCCTGGGTCTGCCCGCCCACGTCGGGCAACGACAAGGCGTACAGGTCGGGCGTGCCCGACGCGGTGGCGGCGCCCGACGCAGCGGCGCCCGGTGCGGCATCGGCCGGCGCGGATTTGCGTCCGGCATACAGCGTGGCGGCACCGGCGCCCACGATGGCGATGGCGGCGGTGGACAGGAAGAGTCGGCGATTCATGCCGCGATCATAGCCGCTGGCGCCGCATCTGCCGAGTCCCGCCGTGCCGGGCAGCCGGCGCGCAAGCCTCTACAATGCGGGCAGGAGATTCGTATGCACCTGCACATTCTTGGTATTTGCGGCACGTTCATGGGCGGCCTGGCGCTGATCGCGCGGGCGGCCGGGCACAAGGTCACGGGCTGCGACGCCGGCGTCTATCCGCCGATGAGCACGCAGCTGTCCGAACAGGGCATCGACCTGATCGAGGGCTTCGGCGCCGAGCAGCTCGCGCTCAAGCCCGACCTGTTCGTGATCGGCAATGTGGTGAGCCGCGGCAACCCGCTGATGGAAGCCATCCTGAATTCGGGCGCGCGCTACGTCTCGGGTCCGCAATGGCTGGGCGAAAACGTGCTGCCGGGCGCGCACGTGCTCGCGGTCGCCGGCACGCACGGCAAGACCACCACCAGCTCGATGCTGGCCTGGGTGCTGGAGCATGCGGGCCTCGCGCCCAACTTCCTGATCGGCGGCGTCGCCAACGACCTGAAGGTCTCCGCCCGCTTCGATCCGGCCGTGCGGCCCTTCGTGATCGAGGCCGACGAATACGACACCGCCTTCTTCGACAAGCGCTCCAAGTTCGTGCACTACCGTCCCCGCACGGCGGTGCTGAACAACCTGGAATACGACCACGCGGACATCTTCCCCGATCTCGCCGCGATCGAGACCCAATTCCACCATCTCGTGCGTACCATCCCATCGGAGGGTCGCATCGTGCTGCCCACCGACTCGCCGGCGCTGGATCGCGTGATTGCGCGCGGATGCTGGTCGGAAACGGTACGGTTCGGCGCGGATGGCGCCTGGAGCGCCGGCGAACCCGATGATGACGGCGCCTTCGAGGTGTTGCGCGCGGGCAAGCCGGCAGGCACTCTGCGCTGGACGCTCAGCGGCGCGCACAACCGCATGAACGCCCTGGCCGCGCTGGCCGCGGCCGAGCATGCCGGCGTGGACGCGCCCGCCGGGATCGAGGCGCTGTCGCGCTTCGGCGGCGTGAAGCGCCGCATGGAGCTGCGCGGCACCGTGGGCGGCGTGCGGGTCTACGACGATTTCGCGCACCACCCCACCGCGATCGACACCACCATCGCCGGGCTGCGCCGCCAGGTCGGCGATGCCCGCATCCTGGCCGTGCTCGAGCCCCGCTCCAACACGATGAAGCTGGGCACGATGGCGGCCCGGCTGCCCGAGGCGCTCAAGGGCGCGGACCTGGTGTTCTGCTTCGGCGCGCACGAGGGCAAGCACGCGCTGGGCTGGGACCCGGCCCAGGTGCTGGCCCCGCTCGGCGCGCGCGCCTCCAGCCATGACGATCTCGGCGAGCTGGTGAACGCGGTCGTGGCCGCCGCCCGGCCGGGCGACAACGTGCTGGTGATGAGCAATGGCGGCTTCGGCGGCGTGCACGGCAAGCTGCTCGACGCGCTGGCCGCCCGCGCCGGCGCCTGAACACCCGGAAACGCACTTATGACCTCCGCCCGCATCCTCTACCTGCACGGTTTCCGCTCCTCGCCCGACTCGTTCAAGGGCCGGCTGATGGCGCAGGCGATGCAGGCGCGCGGCCTGACGCGGCAGTGGTCCGGCCCGCAACTGCCGGCCAGCCCGGCCGAGGCCGCGGCGCTGATCGCGGCCGAGGCGGCCCGGTTGCTGGTGCCGGATGGCGACCCCGCCGACCTCACCGTGATCGGCTCGTCGCTCGGGGGCTATTACGCCACCTGGGCGGCCGAGCGGCTCGGGTGCAAGGCGGTGCTGTTGAACCCGGCCGTCCATGCGGCGCGCGACCTCGCGACCCAGGTCGGCGAGCACCGCATGTATCATTCCGACGCGCCTTTCATCTTCCGCCCCGAGTACGTGGACGAGCTGAAGGCGCTGGACGTGGCGGAGATCACCCGCCCCGACCGTTATTTCCTGATTGCCGCCACCGGCGACGAGGTGCTGGACTGGCGAGAGATGCGTGACCGCTTCCGCGCTTGCCGCCAGCGCATCATCGAAGGCAGCGATCACGGCCTCTCGGATTTCGCAGATCACCTCGACGAGGTGCTTGATTTCGCGCTGGCCAGCCCCCACCGATAACACCCGCCTCAAGACACAGCGCGCGGCCCGCCCGGCCCGATGGACCCCTCAATATGTACGTGTTTTACGAAGATGACGGCAGTTTCAAGGCCGGCAAGATCATGTCGGAGACCGACGCCAGCCTGCAGGTGGAGTCGGAGTCGGGCAAGCGCAGCAAGATCAAGCGCAACAGCACCCTCTTCAATTTCGCCTCGCCCGACCCCGCCGCGCTGATGAGCCAGGCCCAGGTCATGGCCGAGGACATCGATCTGCAATTCCTGTGGGAATGCGCGCCGCAGGAAGAGTTCGACTCGCCGGCGCTCGCCGCCGACTACTTCGGCCACGCCCCGAACGCGGTGGAGCAGGCCGCCATCCTGATGCGCCTGCACGGCGCACCGGCCTACTTCCATCGCCGCGGTCGCGGCCAGTATCGCCCCGCCCCGCCCGACATCCTGGCCGCCGCCCTGGCCGCCATCGAGAAGAAGCAGCGCCAGGCCGAACAGCAGGACGCCTGGGTCGACCAGATGGCCGCCGGCCAGCTGCCCGAGGAAATCGCGCAGATGGCCGAGGCGCTGGTGGTGCGGCCCGACAAGAACACCATGCAGTGGAAGGCGCTCGACGCCGCCTGCGCCCGCCTGCAGAAGAGCCCCGAGCGGCTGCTGCTGGACCTGGGCGCCTGGCCGCATCCGCTGGCCCTGCACAAGCGCCGCTTCCTGGCCGTGAACTTCCCGCGCGGCGTGGGCTTCCCCGACGTCGAGATCCCCCCGATCGAGCGCGAGCTGCCCCTGGCCGACGCCGAGATCTATTCGGTGGACGACGTGACGACCACCGAGATCGACGACGCGCTGTCGGTCACTCCGCTCGAAGGTGACCTGGTGCGCATCGGCATCCACGTGGCGGCGCCCGGCCTGTCGGTGACGCGCGGCGGCGAGCTCGACAAGCTGGCGCGTGCCCGCCTGTCGACCGTCTACATGCCGGGCGACAAGATCCCGATGCAGCCGGACAACGTGATCCAGGCTTTCTCGCTCGACGCCGGGCGCGAGGTGCCCGCGCTCTCGCTCTATGTGACCGCCGACCTCGCCACCGGCGAGATCAGCGCCACCGAGACCCGCCTCGAGCGCATCGTGGTGCGCGAGAACCTGCGCCACAACACGCTCGACACCGAGATCACGGAGGCGGCGCTGGCCGATCCGGACGCACCCCTGCCCTACGGCCACTGGCTGCGTCCGCTGTGGCGCCTGGCCCAGCACCTGAGCGCCCAGCGCGAGGCGGTGCGCGGCAAGCCCGAAAACAACTCGCGCGTCGAGTACAGCTTCTATCTCGACGGCAACCCCGACGATCCGGACACCATCGTGCGGCTGGTGCCGCGCCAGCGCAATGCCCCGCTGGACCGCATGGTGGCCGAGTACATGATCCTGGCCAACAACACCTGGGGCGGCCTGCTGCACCAGCACGGCGTGCCGGGCATCTACCGCTCGCAACAGGCCGGCCGGGTGCGCATGAGCACCCAGGCGCTGCCCCACGAGGCCATCGGCGTGCCGCAGTACGCCTGGAGCACCTCGCCGCTGCGCCGCTACGTCGACCTGGTGAACCAGTGGCAGCTCATCGCCGCCGTGGAGCACGGCGTGTCGGCGCGCCTGGTGGCGCCGTTCAAGCCCAAGGATGCCGACCTGTTCGCCATCATCGGCGCCTTCGACGCGCAATACACCGCCTGGGCCGAGTTCCAGAGCGCGATGGAGCGCTACTGGGTGCTGCGCTGGCTCAAGCAGAACAACGTCACGCGCTGCGTGGCCCACGTGCTGCGCGAAGACTTGGTCCGATTGGGCAACGCCCCCCTGGTCACCCGGGTCGGCGGCCTGCCCGAGCTCGAACGCGGCACCGCCGTCGAGATCGACATCCTGGGCAGCGACGAGCTCACGCTCGAGATCGACTGCCGCTACCTCGGCACGGTCGAGGCCTGATGGCGGGGCGCCGGCGGTCGCATGGCTGGGGCTAAAATCGGCAGCGTGCAACGCTCCCGATCCCCGTCCTCGCCGCCGGGTCGCTTCTGGCGCTGGCTGGGCGCTCCCGCCCAGCACTATCTGCTGGTCGCCACGGCCATCTCCCTGTTGGTGCACGCCGGCCTGCTGGCGTGGCGCTGGGGCGCGAGCGCGCCCGCCCGGCCCGTGCCGGCCAGCCTCGAGGTGGCGCTGGTCAATGCCCACACGCCCACCGCGCCGGTGCAGGCGCAGGTGCTGGCCCAGACCGACGTCGATGGCGGCGGCAATGCCGAGCGCGGCCTGGCCACCACCCCGCTGCCGCGCACCGGCGACTCCCCCGACACCATCGTGCTCGAGGCCATGCGCCAGCGCCAGGCCCAGCTCGAAGCCGAACAACTGCGCCTGCTCACGCAGCTGCAATCGCGCGACGCGGGCGCGACCGAGCGCACCCCGGTGCATCCCTGGGACGAGTCGTCCCAGCCGGGCGACGCGCCGCAGGACCAGCCCGGCGTGGTGCAGAACGCCCAGGTCGCCGCGCTGGCGGCGCGCGTGCAGGCCTACAACGCCCAGCCGCGCCGCAGCTTCGTGGCGCCCTCCGCGCAGGCCTCGCCCTACGCCGCCTATCTCGACGCCTGGCGCACCCGGGTGGAAACCATCGGCACGCAGCATTTCCCGGACCAGGCCCGAGGCAGGATCTATGGCAAGCTGCGTATCACCGTGATCGTGCGCGCCGACGGCACGCTCGCCGGGTTCGACATCGACCAGCCCTCGGAACACGCCGTGCTGAACCAGGCGGCGCGCCGCATCGTGCAGCTCGCGGCGCCCTTCGCGCCCTTCCCGCCCGACATCGCGCGCACCACCGACGAGCTCGTGATCACGCGCACCTGGCATTTCGTCAACGACACTCTGGAAACCTCCGCGCCATGACCCAGGACTCCGCGATTCCGCTCTACGCCGTGGTGGGCAATCCCATCGCCCACAGCCGCTCGCCGCAGATTCATGCCGTGTTCGCCGAACAGACCGGCGTGGCGCTGCGCTACGACCGGCTGCTGGCGCCGGTGGACGGCTTCGCGGCCACGGTGCAGGCCTTCATGGACCAGGGCGGCGCCGGGCTCAACGTGACCGTGCCGTTCAAGCAGGAGGCCTATGCGCTGGCGCGCCACCACCTCAGCGATCGCGCGCGCCTGGCCGGCGCGGTCAACACGCTGTGGTGGCGCGACGGCGAGGTGTACGGCTGCAACACCGACGGCGTGGGCCTGGTGAGCGACCTGCGCCGCCTCGGCGCCCGCCTCGACGGCGCCAGCGTGCTGCTGGTGGGCGCCGGTGGCGCCGCGCGCGGCGTGCTGCAGCCGCTCGCCCAGGCTGGTTGCGCGCGCATCCGGGTCGTGAACCGGACCGCGGAACGCGCCCGCGAGCTGGTCAACGACTGGAACGTGAACGGCGCGCTCGCGGCCACCGGCATCAGCGCGGGCACCCTGGCCGAGGCCGGCCGGGAGGGCGGCTGGGACGTGGTGATCAACGCCACCGCCAGCGGCCTGACCGGCGCCGCGCCGGACCTGCCGCCCGGCCTCTATGCGCCGGACGCGCTGGCCTACGACATGATGTATGGCGCCCACCCCACCGCCTTCCTGCGCCAGGCGCACGCCGACGGCGCCGCGCTGACGGCCGATGGCCTGGGGATGCTGGTCGGCCAGGCGGCCGAGAGCTTCTATCTCTGGCACGGCGTGCGGCCCGACCCCGCGCCGGTGCTGACCCAGCTGCGGGCGGCGCTGCTGGCGCAGGAGGCCTGAGCGGCATGGCTGCCGCCCGCTCGTCCCGCGGCCGAGGCCTGAACTGGTGGCGCGTGTCCACCGCGATCGTGATGGGGCTCGCCTGCCTGTTCATCCTCTATCAGCTGTGGATGTTCTGCATGGTGGTCTGGTATGCGTACCGCGAGCCGGGCAGCTCGGCCATCATGCGCCAGGAGCTCTCGCGCCTGCGAGAGCAGGACCCCGAGGTCAAGCTCGAGTACACCTGGGTGCCCTACGACAAGATCAACCGCAATCTCAAGCAGGCGGTGATCGCGTCGGAAGACGCCAACTTCACCGAGCACGACGGCGTGGAGTGGGATGCCATCCGCAAGGCCTGGGAATACAACCAGAAGCAGGAGTCGAGCGGCAGCGCGCGCGTGCGCGGCGGCTCCACCATCACCCAGCAGCTCGCCAAGAACCTGTTCCTGTCGAGCTCGCGCAGCTACGCGCGCAAGGGCCAGGAGCTGATCCTGACCTTCATGATCGAACGGGTGATGAGCAAGGAGCGCATCCTCGAGCTCTACCTCAACGTCGCCGAATGGGGCGTGGGGGTGTTCGGTGCCGAGGCCGCGGCGCGGCATTACTACAACACCAGCGCGGCGAACCTGGGCGCGGCCCAGGCGGCCCGGCTGGCCGCGATGCTGCCCAATCCCCGCTACTATGACAAGCATCGCTACACCGGCTACCTGAACTCGCGCACCGCCACGCTGCAGCGGCGCATGCGCATGGTGGAGATCCCCTGAGGGGCCGGGCGTGGCTCTTATTTGTTAAGCTGTCGTGTTTTACGCGTCACCAAGAAAGCGCGTCCCACCGGTTCCTCGATTCATGCGTACTGCCCGCCGTTACCTGGCCCGCGAGATCTATCGCTCCTGCGCAGTGGTCCTTCTGGCCCTGCTGGGGCTGTTCACGTTCTTCGCGCTGGTCGACGACCTCGACAGCGTCGGGGAAAAGTTCAGCATGTGGGCACTGTTCTACATGCAGGGCCTGGCCCTGCCCACGCGCCTCTACGACCTGCTGCCCATCGGCCTGCTGATCGGCGCCATCCTGGCGCTCGCCGGCCTGGCCCAGCGTAACGAACTCGTCATCCTGCGCGTCTCGGGCGTGAGCGGCATGCGCCTGATGCGCATGCTCTGGCTCATCACGATCCCGCTGATGATCGGCGCGACCCTGCTTTCCGAATTCGTCACCCCGATCGCCGAGATCAAGAGCGGCGAAGCCTCCCTGACGCTGCGCGGCAAGGCCGGCGGCGGCCGCCTGAACAGCGGCTACTGGTTCAAGGAACCCACCGGCTCGGGCGGCACGCGGGTGATCAACATCAAGACGCTGCTGGGCAATGGCGAGGTGAAGGACGTGACCTTGTTCGAGCTCAAGCCCAATCTCGAACTGCAGAGCCTGGCCCAGGCCAGCGACGGCCGCTTCCAGGATGGCGACCTGGTGCTCACCAACGTCACCGAGACCCGCATCGACGCACAGGCCGCCGAGGCGCTCGCCAACGGCAAGCCGCCCGAGCGCCCGCCCGCGTCGGTGGTGAAGGTGCCCGACCTGCGGCTCGACACCACGCTCAACGGCGAACGCCTGCTGGCGCGCGTGCTGACACCGGAACGCATGTCGCTCGCCACGCTGATCGACTACATCGATTACCTGCACAACAACCAGCTCCAGGCCGACCGCCAGGTGGTCGCGCTGTGGCGCAAGTTCGTCTACCCGTTCACGCTGCTGGTGATGATCACCATCGCCGCGCCGATCGGCTTCATGCAGACGCGCCGCGGCGGCGTCGGTGCCAAGGTCTTCATCGGCATCCTGCTCGGGGTGGCGTTCTTCATGGTGAACCAGCTCGCGCTCAACGTCGGCATGCTCAACCGCTGGCCGCCCTGGCTCACGGCGCTGGGCCCCAACGTCGCCGCGCTGACGCTCGCGCTCGGCGCGCTCATCCTCATGGAATACCGCCACGCGATCTCGCGCTTCATGGAGCGCCGCTGGCCCTGGAGAAAAGTCCCGGTATGACAGGCAGCATCTGGATGATTGGCGATGTGCAGGGTTGCTGCGCATCGCTGGATCAATTGCTCGCCCACCCCGACGTGGCGGCCGACCCCGACGCGCGCTTCTGGTTTGCGGGCGACCTGGTCAACCGCGGCCCGCAGTCGCTCGAGACCCTGCGCCGCATCATCGCGCTGGGCGATCGCGCCGTCTCGGTGCTGGGCAACCACGACCTGCATCTGCTGGCCGCGGCGGCCGGGGTGCGCAAGCCGTCCAAGTCGGACACGCTCGACGAGATCCTGCGCGCGCCCGATGCCGCCGACCTGATCGACTGGCTGCGTCATCGGCCGCTCGCGCACTTCGAGCACGAGCACCTGATGGTGCATGCCGGCGTGCTGGCCAAATGGGACGTGGAAAAGGTGCTGGCGCTGGCCGACGAGGTCCAGCGCGCGCTGCGCGGCCCCAACTGGCAGAAGGCCCTGCAGAAGATGTATGGCAACGAGCCGGCCAACTGGAAAGAGGATCACAAGGGCGGCAAGCGCCTGCGCGTGATCATCAACGCCCTCACCCGCATCCGCCTGTGCACGCCCAACGGCCACATGGAGTTCGCCACCAAGGTGGCGCCGGGCGCCTGGCCGGCCGGCCTGGTGCCGTGGTTCGACGTGCCCAACCGCGCCACGCGCGACGTGACCATCGTGTTCGGACACTGGTCCACGCTCGGGCTGCTGGTGCGCCCCCACCTCGTCTGCCTCGACACGGGCTGCGTGTGGGGCGGCTCGCTCACCGCGCTGCGGCTGCACGACCGCAAGCTGGTGCAGATCCGCTGCGCCCAGTCGCAGGATCCGCGCGGCGAATGAACACCGCGGCGCGACGCTGAAAAAAAAACCACGGCGTGCCGTGGTTTTTTCTTGGCGCGGCGCCGCGTCAGAGGCGTTCGAGAATGGCGGCGCGCGCGGCGCGCGACACCTCGAGGCGGGTGAACGGCTTGCCGTCGGCGTGATGGGTGTCGAGCGCCGGCAGGAACACCACCTCGACCGAGATGCCGGTGGCGCCGAGCACGCGCCAGAGATTGGCGACCAGGGTTTCTTCGCCCACGAAGGCCGCGAAACCGCTGCGCTCGCCGTGGTGCTTGAAGCGCAGCACCACGGGCTGCACGGCCACGTCGGCCACGCGCGCCGGCTCGAACAGGCTGGCGTGGAACGGCCGCAGGTCCAGGCCCTCGGTGGTGGTGCCTTCGGGAAACAGGCCGACCGCCTCACCGCGCGCGAAACAGGCCTGGATCGATTCGCCCATGGCATGCACGGCGTGGCGCTGGGTGCGCTCGATGAAGAGCGTGCCGGCCCCGGCCGCCAGCCAGCCGATCACCGGCCAGGCGCGGATCTCCGCCTTGGCCACGAACGAGGTGGCGCGCACCGCGTTGACCACGAAGATGTCGATCCAGGAGACGTGGTTGGCCACCCAGAGCACGGCGCCCTGCAGGCGCGGCTCGCCGCTGATGTGCATCCGCACGCCGCACATGCGCATCAGCACGCGCGACCAGAAGCGATTGAGCGCGGCACGTCGGTTGCCGTCGAGCACCCGGTACACCAGGCTCACGCACAGCAGGCCGAAGAGGATCCAGGGCAACACCAGCGCCACCCTGGCAATGAAACGCAGCAGTTTCAAAACGAGGTCTCCCAGGCCGGATGCCCACCCACCCAGGTGGCACACACGCGACCGGGCTGCATCATACCCGCGAACGGTGTCGCGGCAATGCCTGCGCCCGGCGCGGCCGGCGGCGCCAGCCAGTCGTCGTCGAGGTCGGCCAGGCACAGGTCGGCCGGCGCGCCCACGGCGAGCCGGCCGCCCGCCAGCCCGGCCAGCGCGGCCGGGCCGCTGGTGACGCAGGCCAGGGCCCGGGACAGCGGCAGGCCGCTGTCGCGCGCCCATTTATAGGCCAGCGAGAACAGCAGGCCCGCGCCCGCGGCGCCGGGCACGGTCTCGGCGAAGGGCGCGAGCTTGTCGTCGGGGCCGAGCACGGTATGGTCGGAGACCAGCGCGGCGATCGTGCCGTCGGCCAGGCCCTGCGCCAGGGCCATGCGATCCCGTTGCGTGCGCAACGGGGGCCGCAGGTGGCAGTGGGCGTCGTAGAAGCCGATGTCGAGCTCGGTGAGATGGAGATGGTTGATGCCGATGTCGCAGCTCAGCGGCAGCCCCTCGGCGCGCGCCTGCCGCACCTGCGCCAGCGCAGCCGCCGTGGACAGCCTGGCCAGATGGTGTGGCTCGCGGCCGGTGCGCACGGCGGCGATCACGCGCTGCACGGCGGCGACCTCGGCGGCCTCGGGCAGGCCGGCCAGGCCCAGCCGGGTGGCATAGGCGCCGGCCGCCACCACGCCCGCGCCGAAGGCCGGGTCGTGCGGCCGCAGCCAGGCCACGCCGGCGGGCGGCGCATGGATGCGCGGCAGGCCGCGCGCCGCCACCCGCATCGGGTCGGGCGACACCACGGCCGTCACGCCGCCGCGCGCCGCGGCGGCCAGGTGGGCCCGCGCATCGGCGGCATCGGCGGGCAGGCCGAACCCGAGGTCGACCAGGCCGGGCAACAGGGCGCGGCCGCGCGCATCGATGACGCGCGCCGGCGCCGCAGCGGCCACGGCAGGCACCTCGCCCAGCGCCGCGATCACGCCATCGCGGACCCACAGCGCGCCGGGGCGGTCGAGACCGCTGCCGGGATCGATCAGGCGCGCATTGACGACCAGGAAGGACGCGGCGCTCATCAGGCGCCCTCCTGCCAGGACGCGAGCAGCGCCGACAGCACGGCGGCGCAGGCGGCGGCATCGGGCGCCGGCAGCACCCGCGCGCCGGGCCGGGCCCGCGCCAGTCGCTCAGGCGTGAGCGCCCAGCCGGAGGCCGCGCCCACGCAGGGCAGCGGCACGATCACGTCGGCGTCGGCCACGCCGCTGTCGGCGTCGGGCCAGGCATGCAGGCCCAGCGCGGCCACGCCCTCGGGCAGCAGGGATGCGGGCGCCACCGCGCGCAGCTGCGGCGCGCCCAGCGTCGTGAGCGCGTGCACCAGCGAGCGGGCCGCAGGCGCGTGGTTCAGGTCGCCCACGAAGGCGACGGTGAGTTCGGTGAAGCCGCCGTGCGCGGCCTGGATCGACAGCAGCGCGGCCAGCGCGGCGACCGGATCGGCATGCGGGCCGTCACCGCCATTGACGATGCGCAGGCCCGGTGGCGCGAGCCGCGCGGCCAGATGCGCCGCGCCGCTGGCACGGTCGCGCAGCACCAGCGTGCCGATGCCGCGCGCCGGCAGGCCGCCGAGCCAGTCCGGCAGGGTGCGGCCGCGCGGCAAGGCGGGCGCGCCCGGATCGGCCAGCGCCATGCCCCGCTGCGCCGCCGCGCGCGCGCAGGCGTCGTGCAGCAGCGGCGCGGGCGGGTCGGCCAGGAGCGCCAGCGCGCCAGGCGCCGGCGCGGCGGGGCCGGCAGCGGCCGGCTGGGCGAGAAGCCGTGCGGCGCGCGCGAGCAGCGGCTCGAGCAGGCGGCGCGGCAATCCTTCGGTGGTGAGCAGGTGCGCCAGCGCGCCCCCGCGGTCGAGCTGGGGGTTGAACATCAGACCTGCGGCAAGGCGTCGAAGTAGCGTTGCAGGATCACGGCCGCGGCCATCGCGTCGTCGGGCGCGTGGGTGCCCAGCAGGCGCTGCGCCTCCATGCTGGAGCCGCGCTCGTCGACCAGCTCGACGCAGACGCCGAAGCGGCCATGCAGCTGGTTGGCGAAGCGCCGACAGCGCAGCGTGGCGGGCTGGTCGGAGCCGTCGGTGTTGAGCGACAGGCCCACGACCACGCGCTGCGGCTGCCATTCCTTGAGCAGGGCCTCGATGCGGCCGAAGCGCACGTCGCGGCGCTCGTCGAAGATGATCTCCAACGGGCGCGCGTGCCGCGTCAGCGTGTTGCCGATCGCGATGCCGATCTTCTTTTCGCCGAAATCGAACGCGAGCAGGGTTTCTTCAAGCATGCCCGGCGTCACCGGCAAGCATCACCGGATCGATGCCCAGCAGCTTGAGCGCCGCGGGATAGCGTTCGTCGACGGGCGTGTCGAAGATGATGCTGGCGTCGGCATCGACGCTCAGCCAGGCGTTCTGTGCCATCTCGCTTTCGAGCTGGCCCGCGCCCCAGCCGGCGTAGCCGAGCGTGACCAGCATGCGCTGCGGGCCGTTGCCGTCGGCCACCGCCTGCAGCACGTCGCGCGAGGTGGTGAGCGCGATCTCGCCCAGGCGGATGCTCGAGGTGTAGTCGCCCGCCGGCGCGTGCAGCACGAAGCCCCGGTCGGTCTGGACCGGACCGCCGAAGAAGACGAGATCGTCGGACACGGGACCGATCTCCAGCGTGAGGTCGATGCGTTCGAACAGCGAGCCCAGCGTGAGGTCGGTGGGGCGATTGATGACCAGCCCGAGCGTGCCGCGCGGCGTGTGCTCGCAGACGAAGATCACGGTGCCGGCCAGCGCGCCCTCGACCATGCCGGGCATGGCCAACAGGAACTGATTGGAGAAATCGGCCGCCAACGCGGCTGCGTCGTCGGCATCGGATTCGGAGCGAGTGTGTTCGGTCATGGCAAACCCCTGGAAGGGCAATCTGAGCGGGCACCCGCAATTTTTGCGCCGGGCCGCCTGCGCGGGCGGCCGGCCACGAGCCGCGGGGCTCAGATCTCCATCAGTTCGAAATCTTCCTTGCGTGCGCCGCATTCGGGACAGACCCAGTTCGGCGGCACATCTTCCCAACGGGTGCCGGGAGCGATTCCCTCGTCGGGCAAGCCAGCCTCCTCGTCGTAAACCCAGCCACAGATAAGACACATCCAAGTACGCATAGTTCTCTCTAGCCTTGCACCGACGGACCCAGGAGCGGGCCAATCGCGGAAAGCATCCATTAGAATGGGCATATCTTACCGAAACCCAATGGGGTTACTTCCTGATTCAACGCAAATCAGGAGGAACTGCCCCACGTTGCGCGCTGTTCAGGTTCAATTGGCCCCTCCCGCCCCCCCTCTCGTCCTCGTTCTCGGCCCGTTCGATCCCACGGGCACCGACGGGCTGCCCGCCGACGCCGTCACGTGTGCCCGGCTCGGCTGTCATGCCCTGGCCGCAGCCACCGCGCTGACGGTCCAGGACACCGCCGGCATCGAAGAAATCCACCCCGTCTCGCCCGAGCTGCTCGACGACCAGGCGCGCTGCCTGCTCGAAGACATGCCGGTGCAGGCCTTCAAGGTCGGCGGCCTCTACACCGCCGAAGGCGCCAGCGTGGCCGCGCAGATCGCGGCCGACTACAGCCAGGTGCCGCTGGTGCTGCACCTCGGCCCGCGCGCCCTGCTGCCCGAAGACCAGGAGCAGCAGGATGACGCCGACGACCTGCTGGCCGCCACCTTCGAGCTGGTGCTGCCCCAGACCGACCTGGTCGTGGTCGAACACATGCGGCTCGCCCAATGGCAGGCCGATGGCGCGATCGACACGTCCGGCTCGCCCACCCCGGCGCACGCGCTGCTGGCCGGCGGCGCCCAGTGGGCGCTGGTGCTGGGTCACCCGACCCGCCCCGGCCACTACACGCAGCTGCTGGTCGGCCCCGGCGGCCAGACCGTCAACCTGCCCTGGACCGCCCCGCCCGACCGCAATGCCGACACCGGCGGCGTGACCGCCACCGCCGCCGCCGCCCTGCTGGCGCAAGGCCTGGAGATGCCGCAGGCGGTCGAACAGGCGCTGCTGCATGCCGACCAGGTGCTGGCCGCCAGCTTCCTGCCCGGCATGGGCCGGCGCGTGCCGCACCGCCACGTCGACGGGGGCCAGGCCGGATGAAACCCTTGCGCTTTCCCGCCGGCCTCTACGGCGTGACGCCCGACTGGGCCGACACCGCGCGCCTGCTCACCGCCGTGCGCCAGGCCGCCGAGGGCGGCATGCGCGCGCTGCAGCTGCGCCGCAAGAACGCCAGCGCCGACGAGCGTGCCGCGCAGGCGCGCGCGCTCGTGCCGCTGTGCCGCGACCTCGGCGTGGTGCTGATGATCAACGACGACTGGCGCCTGGCGCTGGACGTCGGCGCCGACGGCGCCCACCTGGGCCGCGACGACGACGCGCTGGCCGAGGTCCGGCGCGAGGCCGGCCCCGACCTGCTGCTGGGCGTGTCCTGCTACAACGACCTGGCACGGGCGCGCGAATTGCTGGCCCAGGGGGCCGACTACATCGCGTTCGGCGCGGTGTTCGCCTCGCCCACCAAGCCGCAGGCGGCCCAGGCGCCGCTGGCGCTGCTGACGCAGGCCGCCCAGCTGGCCGAGGCTTGCCCGGCGCCGCGTCCCGGCGTGGTGGCGATCGGCGGCATCACGGCGCAGAACGCGCCGCTGGTGGCCCAGGCCGGCGCCGACAGCATCGCCGTGATCACCGGCCTGTTCGAAATGCCCGACATCCGGGCGGCCGCGCGTGCCTGCGCCGCCGCCTGCGCGAGCGCCCGCGCCCAGCCGCCGGCCGCCCCCCAACCCTGAACCGATGAGCATCACCATGTCCCGTAACGCCGAATTGTTCGAACGCGCCAGCCGCAGCATCCCCGGCGGCGTCAACTCGCCCGTGCGCGCCTTCCGCTCGGTGGGCGGCACGCCGCGCTTCATCGCGCGCGCCCAGGGCCCCTACATCTGGGATGCCGAAGGCACGCAATACATCGACTACGTGGGCTCCTGGGGCCCGGCGATCCTGGGCCACGCCCATCCCGAGGTGGTGCGCGCGGTGCAGGACGCGGCCGTGCACGGCCTGTCGTTCGGCGCGCCCACCGAGGCCGAGATCGAGCTGGCCGAGCTGCTGATCGCCCGCCTGCCCTCGCTCGAGCAGGTGCGCCTGGTGAGCTCGGGCACCGAGGCCACCATGACCGCGATCCGGCTGGCGCGCGGCGCCACCGGCCGCAACAAGATCGTGAAGTTCGAGGGCTGCTACCACGGCCACTCCGACAGCCTGCTGGTGAAGGCCGGCTCCGGCCTGCTGACCTTCGGCAACCCGAGCTCGGCCGGCGTGCCGCCCGAGTTCGTCGCGCACACGCTCACGCTCGACTACAACAACCTGCCCGCGGTGCAGACCGCCTTCGCCCAGCACGGCGCCGACATCGCCTGCGTGATCGTCGAGCCGGTGGCCGGCAACATGAACCTGATCAAGCCGGCGGCCGGCTTTCTCGAGGGCCTGCGCGAGCTCTGCACGCGCCACGGCGCCGTGCTGATCTTCGACGAAGTCATGACCGGCTTCCGCGTGGGTCCGCAGGGCGTGCAGGGTCTGACCGGCATCATGCCCGACCTGACCACGCTGGCCAAGGTGATCGGCGGCGGCATGCCGGTGGGCGCCTTCGGCGGCCGCGCCGACCTGATGGCGCACATCGCGCCGCTGGGCGGCGTCTACCAGGCCGGCACGCTGTCGGGCAATCCGGTGGCGGTGGCCGCCGGCCTGGCCACCATGCGCCTGATCGGCCAGCCGGGCTTCTACGAGCACCTGGCCGCCCAGACCCAGCGCCTGGCCTTCGGGCTGCAGGAGCGCGCCCGCGCCGCCGGCATTCCGTTCTCGGCCGACGCGATCGGCGGCATGTTCGGCCTGTACTTCAGCGACGAGGTCCCCGCCACGTTCGCCCAGGTCTCGGCCTGCAACACCCAGGCCTTCAAGACCTTCTTCCACGCCATGCTCGACGCCGGCGTGCACTTCGCCCCCTCGGCGTTCGAGGCCGGCTTCGTCTCGGCCACCCACGACGACACCGTCATCGACGCCACGCTGGACCGTGCCGAGCAGGTGTTTACCCGCATGAAGGGTTGATGCCCGCACGATCGTGAACGTCGGTGCCGTGCGAACGGCGGCGGCGCGATCGCCGCGCATTGGCGGCAGTTGCACGGCATAGCAATCACGTTGCCGGAGGGTCCGTAACAAGACCGCCGCATGACGTGTTTTTTCCAAAATATCAGTGACATAGCCCCCGCCGGGCGCAAAGATTCCGCTCCCCCACACGGTTGAATATCGCTTAATATATCTCCATATTTCGAGTTATTACTTTTGCGACGGACTGTCACACTCTCCGGTCCGGATGCAATAGCGCGACCGATAAAAAACGATATGTAGGCGCCCGTCCCGACGAGGATCCCGCGCCGTGGAGGGAACGATGTCAGTGGAAACCGCATTCCGCCTCGAACTGGACGAGACGACCCATGCCTTGTCGGCGGTGTTCGAACCGCTCGAGGGCGATTCCGCGCTGAGTGCGCCCACGCTGGACATGCTGGTCCAGGCCATCGAAGACCGCGGCTGGAACGCCGACGTGCTGGACCAGGTCGCCGCCATCGGCTTCATCGAGCGCTGCCGCAGCGCCACGGAACTGGTGCAGGGCAAGATCGGCGAGGTCACCAACGGCAGCTTCGAGCTGGAAATCTCTCCCGACCGCATGTCGGTGCTGCTGGTCGTGGTGCCCGCCAAGGGCGGCACGGCGATCGAGGAATCGGCCGTGCTGGCCGCGCTGATCGAGCACGGCGTGGTCTACGGCGTGCACGAGGCCTCGATCCGCCAGGCGCTCGCGCTCGGCACCCGCGCCACCGCCGTGGTGGCCCAGGGCACGCCGCCGACCGCCGGCACCCCGGTGCGCTTCGAAAGCCTGCTGGACGCGCTCAAGACGCGCCAGCAGGAAGACGACGAGAACGCGCCCATCGACTACCGCGAGCTCGGCAACCTCACGCTGGTGGCCCCCGGCACGCCGCTGATGCGCCGCATCCCGCCGGTGCAGGGCAAGCCCGGCCTGAACGTGCTGGGCGAGGCGGTGGAACCGGTGCAGATGCCGGACACCCCGTTCGCCTCCAACCTCACCGGCGTGTCGCTCGACGAAGAGGACGCCAACCTGCTGCGCGCCGCCAACGCGGGCTCGCCGATGGTGGTGCCGCAGGGCGTGCTGGTGAACTCGCTGGTCGAGGTCGACGCGGTCGACCTGAACACCGGCAACATCAATTTCGACGGCACGCTGCGCGTGCGCGGCGACATCGTGTCGGGCATGGAAGTGCGCGTCTCCGGCGACGTGGTGGTCAACGGCACCATCGAAGCGGCGCTGGTGCACGCGGGCGGCAACGTCAGCGTGAACGGCGGCATCATCGGCCTGGCCGAGATCGCCAAGGACGTCCGCCCCACGCCGGGCGCGGCGCCCAGCATCCGCACCGCGCAGATCACGGCGGGCGGTTCGGTGAAGGCGCGCTTCATCGAGAACGCGCTGGTCAATGCCGACAAGAACATCGCCGCCGAGCGGGAGGTGCGCGCCAGCCGCGTGTATGCCGGCGAAAGCGTGACGGTGGGCCCGCCCGCCTCGCAGATGGGCGTGATCGTGGGCGGCGAAGCCCACGCCACCAAGTCGGTGAGCGCAGGTACCATGGGCTCGCTGGCCGGCGTGCCGACCCAGATCTGTGTCGGCCTGCATCCGCATGCAGAGGCCCGGCGCGCGGCCCTGGAGGCGCGCCGCGCCGGCCTGACCGAGGAAAAGAACAAGCTGGAAAAGCTGATCGTCTTCCTGCACAACAACCCGGCCAAGAACGTCAACGGCATGAGCGACCGGGCCCGCGCCACGCATCACCGCGTGACCGCCGACCTGGCCCAGGTCGAAGTGGAGGAAGTGGCGCTGCAGAAAGACCTGCAGCCGCTGCTGACCGCCACCATCATCGCCTCGCGCCGCTATCACAGCGGCGTGCACCTGCAGATCGGCAACAAGGTGCAGGAGATCTTCGAGGACACGATCGGCGGCAAGGCCATGCTGGAGGAAGGCCAGCTCGTGATCAAGGCGGCCGGCACGCGCTGAGCCGGCCCTGGCGCGGGGCTAGCCGCCCTGCCCGCCCAGCCGCGCGAACCAGCTGCGCGGCGACTGGCCCTGGTCGGGGCCCAGGATCGAAAAGCCGCCGTCGACGGGCAGGTCCACGCCCGTCATCCACGACGCCGCCGGCGAACACGCGAAGCACACCACCGCGGCCACCTCCTCGCCGCCGCCCACCCGGCCCAGCGGATGGAAATGCGCGCCGACCGCGTCGGCCTGCGCGCGGTCGCCTCCGGACAGGCTCTCGACCGAGGGCGACCAGGTCCAGGCCGGCGACACGGCCAGCACGCGGATGCCGGCCGGCGCCAGCTCCACCGCGAAGTTGCGCGTGATCTGCAGCAGCGCGGCCTTGGAGGCCGGATAGATGGCGCGGCCGGCCGCGCCGAACTTGCCACCGGTGCTGCCCATGTTGATCACCACGCCGCCGCGCGGCAGCCACGGCGCCGCGAACTGCGTGAACATCGCCGCCGAGATCAGGTTCGTGTCGAGCGTGGCATGCCACTGGGCGCGGCTCGAGGCCAGCCCCTGGTCGGCATACTGGCAGGCGTTGTTGACGAGGATGTCGAGGCCGCCGAAATGCGCGCGGGTCTGCGCGATGCAGGCCTGGATCTGCGCGTCGTCGCCGATGTCGGTGGCGCTGAACAGCGCGCGGGCGCCGATGCTGGCCGCCAGGGCCTGGCCGGCGTCGCGGCTGCGGCCCACCACCACCACGTTGGCGCCGCGCTGCGCGAGGCCGCGCGCGATGTCCGCGCCCAGCCCCTGCGTGCTGCCGGTGACGATGGCGGTCTTGCCGGTGAGGTCTGTGTCGCTCATGCGGGTTCCTTGGTGTGGGGCGCGTGCGCGGGTTCGGCGGCCCATTGCAGGGCGCGCGCCACGGTGCCGATGCCGGCGATGAGTTTCATGCTGGACAGCGCGGCCGCGTGCGCGGCGGGATCCGCGGTGGCACAGGCATCCTCGGCCACCATCACTTCATAACCCATGTCGGAGGCATGCCGCACGGTGCCCTCGACCACCGAATGCGTGGCCACGCCGCCCACCACCAGCCGGCGCACGCCGTGGCCGCGCAGGATGTCCTCGAGCGGCGTGTCGTAGAAGGCGCTGATGCGGGTGTGGCGCACGGCGTGCTCGCGCGCGCGTTGCGGATCGGGCGCCAAGCCGTCGTAGAAATCGCTGCCCCATTCGCCGTCGATCACCGCGCCGCTGGCCGCCACGTTGCGGAAGATGGTGCAGTTCTGCACCAGGTCGGTGTAGTCGGGCTGGAACGCCACCCGCACGTGCACCACCACCAGATCGAGCGCCCGCGCGCCCGAAAGCAGGTCCCAGGCGGCGCGCACCAGGCGGCCGCGCAGCAGGTCGTCGCCGGCCACGCCGAGGCGGATGCGGCCGTCGGGATGCAGCACGTCGTTCTGGTAGTGCAGCGCCAGCACCGCGGTGTCGGGCGGCCGCTTTTCTGTGATGGGCGCGCTCACACGTAGACCTCGAAGGCGTCGTGGGCGTCGTCGCAATTGACCAGGTCGACGCGCTTCATGCGAATGCGCCAGCCCTCGCCTTCGGCCGCCAGCTTGTGGGTGTAGTGGCCCGCGAGCTGGCGCGGCTGGCGCTTGCGCCATTCGGTCATCTGGAACGCGGAGTGCACCACCAGGTTGCCACCGGTATCGACGCCCTCGATCATCACGTTGCCCACGATGCGGGCGCTGCGCGTGGGCGGCTGCTGCGACCAGTTGCGCGGATGCAGCAGGCGGCGGATGCGCACGTCGCGCAGCATCCGGTCTTCCCAGAACAGCGACACGTGGTCATACGGGCTCTGCTGGCCGGCGTGGTGCGGCATCCAGTACATGCCGTCCTCGGTCCAGAGCGACTGCCACGCGTCGTACTCGCGCGTGTCGAGCAGACGCGCCTCGCGATACAGGAACTGGCACACGGCGTGGTAGGTCTCGGGCGGCACGCTGGCCGGCGCGAGGTGGGCGGTGGAGACGTCGAAATCGATTTCTAGCAGCATGCTTGCTCCTTCTGCGGCAGTGCCACGGGCACCGCCACGTCTTGCGTCATGTAGTCGCGCCAGGCCTGGAACTGGTTGCGCATGGGCAGCTCGCTGGTGCCGTTCACCGACACCAGGCCCTGCTCGTCTTCGCGGTCGGTGCCGTGGTAGCGGTGCATGCTGACCCATTCGCCGCCTTCGGTGGCATTGCCCTCCTGGCAGCGGTTGTAGAGCTCGATGTCGTCGGGCATGACGTTGGACGACGGCGAATTGATCACGTTGGCATACAGCATCGCCCGGCGGAACACACTGTCGGGCGCGCCCTTGCAGCGGAAGGTCTGGATCTCGATCAGCGTGCGGTCCACCGCCACCGGCCGGATCACGCGGAACTGCTGGAACACGGTGTGGGGCGAGCCGCTGCCGTAGATCACGGTGTTGTGGCGGTTCATGCCGAGGATCTCGCGCGCACGCGCCTCGCCATAGGCGCCGGTGAGCACCTCGAAATGCGCGCGCGACACCGGATCTCGTTCGGCCGCGCCCGGATTGAAGATGCCTTCCATGTAGCCATGGCCGTTGGGGTAGGCGCGCAGCTCGAGCTTCTCCCAGAATTCGTAGGGCTCGCCATTGCCGTCCATGATGTGCAGCTCGAACGGCATCTCGCCCAGCTCCTGGGCCTCGTCGCGCGCGGCCTGGAACGACGATTCGTGCGTGACGCGCGCGTGCATGGTGTCGTGCAGGTTCTCGTAGAACACCTTCCAGTTGGAGCGTTGCATCACGCGGAACACGCCGCCCGCCACCTCGACCTCGCCGGTGGGCGAGCGCTCGCACAGATTGTCGATGGACGACTTCACGCCGCCCAGGAAGGTTTCGAGGTCGGGCCCCTCGGCGCTCTGGCTGGCGAACACGAAGCCGCGATAGCTCTGCACGCGCGCCACGCGGCGCATCGAGAACTCCGGGCTCTTCGGATCGTAGTTGGTGCCTTCCAGGCCCTGCTTGAGCGGCACGCCCAGGTGCGAGCCGTCGAGCTTGAAGGTCCAGGCGTGATAGGGGCAGCGGAAAAACTTGCCGGCGCAACCATCGCCGTCGGCCACCACCTTGGCGCCCTTGTGCGGGCAGCGGTTGTAGAGCACGTGCACCTGCTTGTCGGCGGCACGCACCATCATCACGTCCTGGTCGCCCAGGCGGGTGGTGTGATAGTCACCGGTGCCGGGCACCTGGCTCTCGTGGCCTACGTAGATCCAGGCCCGGCCGTAGATGCGGCGCATCTCGAGGGCGAAGATCTGCGGGTCGGTATAGACGGCCTTGTGCACGCTGTCGCCGCGTACCAGCGCGGCCAGCTGCGCTTGGGTGTAAGCCATGGATTCGGTCTCCGAGAGGGCCCGGCGCGGGGGCCGGGCCGGTTCTTGCGTGTCAGGCGCTGTCTTTCCAGCGCGCCATCAGCGTGTTCGACGGCAGGGTCTCGTCGAGCAGCTTGCGCGCCGTCTCGACGCCGGCCACCGGCAGGCCCTGCGGATCGAGCAGGCCGATTTGCACCAGCACGCTGGCCTGGTCCCAGTAGATGTGCTCGTGATAGAGCTTGTCGCCACGGAACTTCACGATGGCGATCAGCGGCACCTCGACCGGCTTGCCGGTGGGCGCGACGCCGGGCAGCATCCAGTCGATCTCGGTGGTGTGGGTGAAGCAGAACAGCATCTCGTCGACGATCTGCGTGGCGCCCACGGTGCGCGACAGCGGGATCAGGCGCGTGTCGGGCGGGTTGCTGTTGACGAAGTGGTGCTGGTAGAAGCGCGACAGCTCCTTGAAGCCCACGCCGCCCGTCATGGTGGGGATGTGGTTCACATAGGGCTCGGCCACCATGGTGGCCATGGTCGCGGCCACGTCGCGCGTGCCGAATTCGTATTCGCAGTGCTTGTCCCACAGATACGAGTAGTCGTAGTGCGGGCCGATCGCCGCCTTGAGCGCGGCGATGCTGCGCTGGTGCGCCATCAGGGCCGAGGGCTTGTCGTAGTGATCGCCGCCGGTGCGGGCAAAGGCGTGGTCCATGCCGGGATACACGTACAGCTCGACGCCGGGCCGGCCGCCCAGCGCCTCGAGGATCTGCGCGCGCGCCGGTGGCGGGCAGAAGCCGTCTTGTTCGGCGATGTGCAGCACCAGCTTGCCGCGCAGCGCGTCGGCCTCGGCCAGGCTGTTTTCGATGCCCACGCCGTAGTAGCCCACGGCCACGTCCACGTCGGTGCGACAGGCCGCCAGGTAGGCCAGCTTGCCGCCCAGGCAATAGCCCAGCGCGCCGACGCCGCCTTCGCATTCGGGCAAGGTCCGCAGCTTCGCCACCGTGGCGCCGATGTCGGCCACGCCGAGGTTTTCGTCGAAGCCCTGGTACAGCGCGAAGGCACGGGGCATGTCGGACGGCCCGTCCGTGAGCTGGATGCCCGGCTGCTGGCGCCAGAACAGGTCGGGCACGATCACCACATAGCCTTCCTCGGCCAGCAGCTGCGCGGTGCGGCGCATGAAATCGTTGACGCCGAAGATCTCCTGGCACAGCACCAGGCCGGGGCCCTTGCCCGCGGCCGGCACGGCCAGATAGGCGTCGAATGCGCCGCCATCCTGCGCCTCGATGCGGACGGTGCGGGTCTGAACGGTGGAAGTCATGAATTCTCCTTCGGTTCGTGCCGGGCGGCGGATGCGGCCCGGCCTCGTGATTCACATCTTGCAGGCGCTGGCGAACGGGTCGTGGTACTTGCTGAGCACGGTCGACACCCGCTTGTTGGCCAGGCTGCCGTCGGGCTGCTTGACGACTTCGCGCAGGTAGTAATCCTGGATCGGATACTGGTTGGTGTTGAAGGCGAAACTGCCGCGCACCGAGGCGAAGTCGGCGCGCTTGAGCGCGGCCCGCAGCGCCGGCTTGGCCAGGTCGCCCCCGGTCTGGCGCACGGCGCTGTCGAGCAGCATGGCGGTGTCGTAGCCCTGCGCCGCGTAGAGCGACGGCGCGCGGCCGTACTTCGCCTTGAAGTCGGCCACGAAGCGCTGGTTGGCGGCGTTGTCGAGGTCGGCCGACCATTGCGCGGTGTTGAACAGGCCCTCGATGGGCGCGCCCACGGCGGCGATGGTGTCCTGGTCGCCCGAGAAGCCCGGGGCCAGCAGCGCGATGCGGCCGCTCAGGCCCGCGCCGTTGAACTGCTTGATGAAGTTCACGCCCATGCCGCCGGGCAGGAAGAAGAACACCGCGTCGGGCTGGCTGGCGCGCAGCTGCGAGATCTCGACGCCGTAGTCGAGCTGGCCCATCTGGGTGTAGACCTCTTCGGCCACGCCGCCCTGGTACAGCCGCTTGAAGCCCTTGAGCGATTCGCGGCCGCCGGGGTAGTCGGGCGCGATCAGCGCGACGCGCTTGTAGCCCTTGTCGGCCGCGTACTTGCCCATGGCCGCGGGGATGTCTTCGTTCTGCCAGGCCACGGCGAAGAAGTTGGGATGGCAGCCGGCGCCGGCGTAGTTCTCGGGGCCGGTGTTGGCGCTCAGGTAGATCGTGTCGGATTGCAGGATGCCCGGCATCACGGGCAGCAGCACGTTGGAGAACACCATGCCGGTCATCACGTCGACCTTGTCGCGCTTGAGCAGGCGGTCGACGGCCTGGCGGCCGGCGTCGGCCTTCTGCTGGTCGTCGGCCACGATGACCTGGGCCGTGACGCCGCCGAGCTTGCCGCCGGTGTGCTGCAGGGCCAGGTTGAAGCCGTCGCGGATTTCATTGCCGAGCGCGGCGCCCGGGCCGGACAGGGTGGTGACCAGGCCGACCTTGATTTCCTGGGCCGGCGCGGCCTGGGCCGGCAGGCCGGCCACGGTACAGCAGGCGGCCAGCACGGCTGCCCCGGCGCGCAGGCGCGCGCCTATGACACCAACGGAGGTATTGCCGAGGTTCATGCGTGTTCCCCTTGAGTTCGCAATGGCGGCCCGGCTCTCGCGGCGCAGGCTCGACGCCCACGATACGCCCGGCCGGAGCGGCGCTCTATCCGTTTTACGCCACTCTTATCCGAGATTCACCTAATTCCGCAGCCCGCGCCCCTGGCCTATGCTCGTTGCACTTCGCCGCGTCCCGGCTCCCGGGGAGAACAGCATGCATGGATGGTCGCGCAGTGAACTCGCCCCGCTGGTGGCCCGGCGGGTGTTCCGCTCGCGCGAGCGCGACGAAACCCGCAGCCGCGTCTCCGAGGCGCTCAAGGATCATCACCTCAGCTGGCAGGCCGGCCCGGTCGACGCGCGGCTCTCGCGCGCCCGCATCGGCGCCCTCACGATCTGTACGCTGCGCTACGGCCCGGAGGTCCGCATCGACCCGGGCCGGCTGCGCGATTTCATGCTGGTGCAGGTGCCGCTCACCGGGCGCGCCCGCGTGCAATGCGGCACCGACGTCGTCGAGACCTGTACGCGGCGGGCGGCCGTCATCGCCCCCGACCGGCCGCTGTCACTGCACTGGGAAAGCGGCTGCGAGCAGCTGCTGGTGAAGATTCCGCGCGGCCTGCTCGAGACCGTGGGCCTGCAGGCGTTCGGCGAGGCGGCCCGGCAACCGCTCGATTTCGTGCCGGGGCTCGATCTGGTCAGCCCGGCGGGCGCGGCCTGGCGCGCCCTGATGGCGGGCCTGCTGCACACGCTGCCGCTGCTCGCGCGCGACGACGGCGCCGCGCCCGATGCCTGGACGCTGCGCATGCAGGAAATGCTGGTGCTGCATCTGCTCTGGCACCAGCCCAACAGCTGGCGCGACGCCGCGAGCCCCACCCCGCGCGGGCTGGCCCAGGCCGAGTCATATATGCGCGCGCAACTGGCCGCGCCGATCAGCGCGCTCGACATCGCGCGCCACGCGGGCGTGAGCGCCAGCCAGCTGGGCCGGCTGTTCCACGACCACCGCGGCACCACGCCGATGCTGGCGCTGCGCGCGCTGCGGCTAGACCGCGCGCGCGACCACCTGCTGCAGGGCGGCATGCCGGTCACCGACGTCGCGCTGGCGGTCGGCTTCGGCCACCTGGGCCGCTTCTCGGAGTATTACCGCGAGCGCCACGGCGAGCTGCCCAGCGCCACGCTGCGGCGCCAGGCCTGCGCCGTGCGCTGACACGGCCCGGCCATCACGGCCGGGCCGCCGTGGCCGGCGCCGGTCAGGCGGCCGGCACCACCGCCGTCACCTCGATCTCGACCTTGGCGCGATCTTCGACCAGGTCGGCCACCTCGACCGCCGTCATGGCGGGGAAGTGGCGGCCGATCAGCTCGCGATAGTGCTTGCCGATCTCGGGATAGGCGGCCACGTATTCCTGCTTGTTCTTCACGTACCAGGTCATGCGCACGATGTGTTCGGGGCGTGCGCCGCCTTCGGCCAGGATCGCCACGATGTTGGCCAGCGTCTGGCGCACCTGCAGCGCGAAGTCGTCGGTCTCGAACTGCTGCTGGCCGTTCCAGCCGATCTGGCCACCCACGAACACCAGGCGGGAACCCACCTGCATCTCGGTCATCGTGCCATTGGCATAACCACGCGGCGCGAGCCAGTCGGGCGGTTGCAGAATCTTCATAGCCTCATCCTCTTATGGTCTATTGGGGAATGCGTATCAGGGCGTGCCGGCAGCGGCCGGCGGCGCGGAAATCAGGAAGGCCTGCATGCGCGCACGCAGGTCGTCGGGCAGGGGCATCGCACGCATGGTGCGCAGGTCGACCGTCACGATGGTGAGCCGAGCCGACAGCCGCAGCTGTCCGTCCGGCCCCTCGAAACGCACGTCGGCCTGGAACGACGCCCCGCCGATGCGGCGCACCTCCAGCACCTGGCGCAGCCGTTCGTGCCAACGGCTGGGCGCCGAAAAATCGCAGTGCACCGACGCCAGCGGCGTGCCGATGTGGCGCTCCACGTGCAGCGTGTGGAATGGCAGATCCATGCCCTTGTCGAACCAGTTTTCGACGAAGTCATTGATCATCTCGAAATAGCGCGGATAGAACACGATGCCGGCCGGATCGCAATGCCGGAACCGGACCTCGACCTCGGCCTCGAACGGCGCGCCCTGGGCGACGGCGGTGCTCATCACTGGCCTCCCGACGCCTGCTTGCGCAGCGCGAAGCGTTGCAGCTTGCCGGTCTCGGTACGCGGCAGCGCGGTCACGAATTCGACCACGCGCGGATACTTGTAGGGCGCGATGGTGTCCTTCACGTAGGTCTGCAACGCCGTCGCCAGCGCGGGCGTGGCCTCGAAACCGGGCTTGAGCACCACATAGGCCGCCACCAGCTGGCCGCGCTCGTCGTCGGGCATGCCGACCACGCCGCACTCGGCCACGGCCTCGTGCCGCAGCAGGGCATCCTCGACCTCGGGTCCGGCGATGTTGTAGCCGGCCGAGATGATCATGTCGTCGTTGCGGGCCTGGTAGTACAGGTAGCCGTCGGCGTCCTGCATGAAGGTGTCGCCGGGGAGGTTCCAGCCGGCCTGCACGAACTTGCGCTGGCGCTCGTCGGCCAGGTAGCGGCAGCCGGTCGGGCCCTTGATCGCCAGGCGGCCGATGGTGCCGTGCGGGACCGGCTGCATGTTCTCGTCGACCACCACGGCCACGTAGCCGGGCACGACCTTGCCGATGGCGCCGCGGCGCACGGCCTCGGGCGGGCTGGACACGAACACGTGGATCATCTCGGTGCCGCCGATGCCGTCGATCATCTCGATGCCGGTGGCGTCTTTCCAGAGCTGGCGGGTCGCATCGGGCAGCGCCTCGCCCGCCGACACGCTCTTTGCGAGCGAGCCGATGTCGAACTTCGGCACCAGCGCCGCCATCTGGCGATAGAAGGTGGGCGCGGTGAAGACGATGGTGGCGCGGAAATCCTGGATCAGCTGCAGCAGCGATTCGGGCGAGAGCTTCTCGGCCAGCACGGTGCTGGCGCCCACGCGCAGCGGGAAGCACAGCAGGCCGCCCAGGCCGAAGGTGAAGGCCAGCGGCGGCGTGCCGCAGAACACGTCGTCGGCGCCGGGCTTGATGACGTGCCGCGGGAACAGGTCGCACATGGCGAGCACGTCACGGTGGAAGTGCATGCAGCCCTTGGGCGCGCCGGTGGTGCCGCTGGTGAACGCGATCAGGCAGACGTCGTCGGCGGCGGTATCGCACACCTCGAACGCCTCGGGCTTGGACGCGGCCAGCGTGTCGAGCGCATCGCTGCCGGTGTCGTTGAACATCTTGATCTGCTTCAGATCGGGGCAGTAGTAGTCGCCGCCCTGACGCATGCAGGCGAGCGCCTCGTCGGCCAGGCGCACGTCGCACAGCATGGCCTGCACGCGCGCCTTGTCGATCACCTGCTTGAGCTCCTTGGCGCGCAACAGCGGCATGGTCGGCACCGTGACCAGGCCGACCTTGATCGCGCCCAGCCAGCTGGCCGCCATCATGGGATTGTTGGGGCCGCGCAGCAGCACGCGGTTGCCGGGGGCCAGGCCCATGTCTTCGACCAGCACGCGGGCGACCTGGTTGGTCAGCGCCTGCAGCGCGGCGTAGGTCATGGTGCGCTGGGCATCGCCCTCGCGCCAGCGCAGCGCGATGCGCTCGCCGCGGCCTTCGGCGACGTGCCGGTCGACCAGCTCCACGGCGCAATTGAAACGGGCCGGATAGGCCACGTCCGGACCGTCCAGCAACAACTCGGGCCAGAGGTCTTGCGGCGGCAGGTTGTCGCGGGCAAAGGTGTCGGTGTGCGCGGATACTTCCATGGATTTCCCCTGTTGCTGTAGGTGTGGTGACTTGCCCGTGGTACGCACGCCCTGGAATCAGGACTTCAACAGCTCCCGGGCAATGATCAACTTCTGCACTTCCGTGGCGCCTTCGTAAATACGCAGCGCTCTGATTTCCCGATAAAGTTTTTCCACCGCCATGCCGCTAACCACGCCGGCGCCGCCGAACATCTGCAGCGCGCGGTCGATCACTTGCTGCGCCGACTCGGTGGCGGTCATCTTGGCCATCGCGGCCTCGCGGGTGGTGCGTTCGCCGCGCACGTCGCGCAGCCAGGCCGCGCGATAGGTGAGCAGCGCCGACGAATCGATCGCGGTCGCCATGTCGCCCAGCGCGGCCTGCGTCAGCTGCAGGTCGGCCAGGGTCTGGCCGAACATCTTGCGGCTCCGGGCGCGTGCCAGGCCCTCGTCGAGCGCGCGGCGCGCGAAGCCGAGCGCGGCAGCCGCCACCGAGGCGCGGAAGATGTCCAGCGTCATCATGGCCAGCTTGAAGCCCTGCCCGGGCTCGCCCAGGCGCTGCGACACGGGGATGCGGCATTGGTCGAACGTGAGGGTGCCCAGCGGATGCGGCGCGATCAGGTCGATGCGCTCGCTCACGCTGAAGCCCGGGGTGTCGGCATCGACCACGAAGGCCGAGATGCCGCGCGCGCCGGGCGCCTCGCCGGTGCGCGCGAACACGCAATAGAAGTCGGCGATGCCGGCGTTCGAGATCCAGGTCTTGGCGCCGTCGAGCACGTAGTGATCGCCGTCGAGACGGGCCGCGCAGCTCATGGCGGCCACGTCGGAGCCGGCGTCCGGCTCGGACAGCGCGAAGGCCGCGATGGCCTCGCCGCTCGCCACGCGCGGCAGATAGCGCGCCTTGACGGCCTCGGTGCCCATCAGCGAGATCGCGCCGCTGCCCAGGCCCTGCATCGCCAGCGCGAAGTCGGCCAGGCCCTCGTGGCGCGCCAGCGTCTCGCGCAGGATGCACACCGCGCGCGAATCGACCTGGGGCAGCCTGCCGCCCCAGGCGCCATCGGCGCCGGCCGGCACGCAATAGCGCAGCCAGCCTGCCTTGCCCAGCGCCGCCACCAGCTTGCGGCAGGACGCGTCGGCGTCGTGGTGGTCCACGTGTCCGAGGTTGGACTCGCACCAGGCGTCGAGCTCGTGTGCCAGGGTGCGGTGATGGTCTTCGAAGAACGGCCAGTCGAGCCAGCTGCTGTCGCGCATCATGAGCTCAGTCTCCTTCGAACACGGGTTTCTGTTTGGCCACGAAGGCGTCGTAGGCGCGACGGAAGTCGCGCGTCTGCATGCAGATGGCCTGCGCCTCGGCCTCGGCCTCGATGGCCTCGTCCACGCCCATGTTCCATTCCTGGTGCAGCAGCTTCTTGGTGACGCCGTGCGCGAAGGTCGGGCCGGCGGCGATCTGCGCGGCCAGCTCGGCGGCCGCGCCGCCCAGCGCCTCGGGCTCGTGCAGGCTGTTGAAGAAGCCCCAGGCCAGGCCTTCGTCGGCGCGCATGGCGCGGCCGGTGTAGAGCAGCTCGCTCGCGCGGCCCTGGCCGATCATGCGCGGCAGCAGCGTGCACGCGCCCATGTCGGCGCCGGCCAGCCCGACGCGGGTGAACAGGAAGGCGGTGCGCGCGGCGGCGGTACCCAGGCGCAGGTCGGAGGCCAGCGCCACCATGGCGCCGGCGCCGGCGCACACCCCGTCGACCGCGGCCACGATGGGCTGCGGGCAGGCGCGCATCGCCTTGACCAGGTCACCGGTCATGCGGGTGAAGTCGAGCAGCTCGGGCATGCTCATCTGCGTGAGCGGGCCGATGATTTCGTGCACGTCGCCGCCGGAGCAGAAGTTGCCGCCGGCGCCCGTGATGACGACCACCTTGATGTCGGTGGCGTAGACCAGGCCGCGGAACAGGTCGCGCAGCTCGGCATAGGAATCGAACGTGAGCGGGTTCTTGCGTTCGGGGCGGTTCAGCGTGATGGTGGCGACCTTGCCGTCGGCGCTCACGTCCCAGAGGAAGGTGCGTGCCTCGTAGCCGGCATAGGGCCGTTTGTGATGCTTCATCGTGTGCTGTTCGCTTGCGCTCATCTGTCTTCTCCTTTGTCTGTGTGTGCGGGGCAAAGCGGCGCGGCTCAACCCGGCATGACCTCGCCGCCATCGATCGAGATGGCCTGGCCGTTGACCGAGGCGCTGGCCGGCAGCGCCAGCCAGGCCACCGTGGCGGCGACTTCCTCGGGCTGCACCAGCCGGCCCTGCGGATTGCGCTCGGCCAGCTTGGCGCGCGCGCCCGCCTCGTCGAGCCCGGTCTTCTGCACGATGTTGGCGACCGCGTCGCGCACGATGTCGGTCTCGGTGTAGCCGGGACACACCGCGTTGACGGTGACGCCCTTTCTGGCCACCTCCAGCGCCAGCGCGCGGGTCAGGCCGATCACGCCGTGCTTGGCGGCGCAGTAGGCCGCCACGTAGGCATAGCCGATCAGGCCGGCGGTGCTGGCCACGTTGATGACGCGGCCGTGGCCCCGGACCAGCATGCCCGGCAGCGCGGCCTGGATGCAATGGAAGGTGCCGGTGAGGTTGACGTCGAGCATGCGCTGCCACAGCGCCTCGTCGGTGCGGTCGAAGCGCTGGCTCTCGGCCTGCCCGGCGTTGTTGACGAGGATCGCGATCGGACCGCGCGCCAGCGCGGCCGCGTCGAAGGCGGCGCGCACCGAGGCGGCGTCGCTGATGTCGGCCTGCGCATAGCCCGCGGCGGGGCCCAGCGCTTCGGCAGCGCGCGCCAGCGCCTGGCCGTCACGGCCCAGCAGCGTGACCTGCGCGCCCTGGGCCAGCAGCGCCTGCGCGCAGGCCAGGCCGATGCCGCGGGCGCCGCCGGTCACCAGCGCGTGGTGGCCCTGCAGGGGAAGTGCGGCGCTCATTTCGCTTCCTGTTGCGCCATGGCTGCGGCGCGTTCGAAGTTGGTTTCGAGCTGGCGCTTGCCGGCCTCGTACTGCTGCGGCCAGTGCGTGTGGGTGTAGCCCACGCGCGCGGCCTCGCGCAGCGTCCAGGAGGCGTCGGCCAGGTGCGGCCGGGCCAGCGCGCACAGGTCGGCACGGCCCGACGCGATGATGCCGTTGGCATGGTCGGCCTCGAAGATGGCGCCCACCGCGATGGTCGGGATGCCGGCTTCGTTGCGCACGCGGTCGGCGAACGGGGTCTGGAACATGCGGCCATACACCGGGCGCTGCTCGGGGCTCACCTGACCCGACGAGCAGTCGATCATGTCGGCGCCCGCCTGCTTGAAGACACGGGCGATCGCCACCGCGTCGTCGGCGTCGATGCCGCCCTCGACCCAGTCGTGCGCGGAGATCCGCACCGACATGGGCTTGTCGGCCGGCCACACCTCGCGCACGGCGCGGAACACCTCGAGCGGGAAGCGCAGCCGGTTGTCGAGGCTGCCGCCGTATTCGTCCTGGCGCTGGTTGGTGATGGGCGAGATGAAGCTCGACAGCAGGTAGCCGTGCGCGCAGTGGAGCTCGAGCCAGTCGAAGCCGGCCGCGGCGGCGCGCCGGGCGGCGGCCACGAACTCGTCGCGGATCCGGTCCATGCCGGCGCGATCGAGCTCGGCGGGCACCTGCGACACGCCCGGCATGTAGGGCAGCGGCGAGGCCGACACCAGCGGCCAGTTGCCCTCGGCCAGCGGGTGGTCGATGCGCTGCCAGCCGAGCTGGGTCGAGCCCTTGCGGCCGGCGTGGCCGAGCTGCATGCCGATCTTCGCGGGCGAATTGGCGTGCACGAAATCGACGATGCGCTTGAAGGCGGCCGCCTGTTCGTCGTTCCACAGGCCGGGGCATCCCGGCGTGATGCGCGCGTCGGGCGAGGTGCAGGTCATTTCGACCATCACCAGGCCGGCGCCGCCGAGCGCGCGCGCGCCCAGGTGCACCAGGTGGAACTCGCCCGGCACGCCATCGACGCAGGAATACATCGCCATGGGCGAGACCACGATGCGGTTGGGCAGGCGCACGCCGCGGGCCTGGTAGGGCGTGAACATGGGCAGCGGCGCGGGCACGGTCTTGCCCGCGGGGGCCGCCTCGCCGGCATGCTCGGCGATCCAGCGCTCGTAGCCCTCGAGCCAGGCCGGATCGCGCAGCCGCAGGTTTTCGTGCGAGATGCGCTGCGACCGCGTGAGCAGCGAATAGGCAAACTGCTCCGGCTCCAGGCCGGCATAGCGCTCCACGTTCTCGAACCACTCGGTGGAGTTGCGCGCGGCGTTCTGGATCTTGAGCACCTCGACGCTGCGCACCTCCTCGTAATGCTTGAGCGCGGCGCGCAGGTCGGGCTGGCCGTCGAGGCAGCGCGCCAGCTCGATGGCGTCTTCGAGCGCGAGCTTGGTGCCCGAGCCGATCGAGAAGTGCGCGGTGTGGGCGGCGTCGCCCATCAGCACCACCGGCACGTCGCGCTCGCCGCGCGGCGTGTCGAGGTGGTTCCATTGCACCCAGCCGTTGCAGATCACGCGCGGGAAGCGGATCCAGATGGCGGAGCCGCGCAGGTGGCCGGCGTTGCTCATCAGGCGATGGCCGTCGAGCCACGGCGCGAACAGCTTCTCGCAGTAGGCGATGCCGTCTTCCTGGCTCATCTGCTCGATGCCGGCCGCCTGCCAGGTTTCTTCGGGGGTCTCGACGATGAAGGTCGAGAGGCCGTCCTCGAAGCGGTAGGCATGGGCCTGGAACCAGCCGTGCTCGGTCTGCACGAACGCGAAGGTGAACGCGTCGAAGACCTTGGTGGTGCCGAGCCAGACGAAGCGGCAGCGGCGCTGGTCGATGTCGGGCTTGAAGGTGTCGGCGTAGCGCGTGCGGACCACGCTGTTCAGGCCGTCGGCGGCGATGACCAGGTCGGCGTCGTACTCGCGCGCCAGCGCCTGGTCGTCCTGCACGAAGGTTTCGAACACCAGCTTCACGCCCACCTCTTCGCAACGCGCCTGCAGGATGTTGAGCAGGTGCTTGCGGCCGATGCCGATGAAGCCGTGGCCGCCGGTGCGGATCGTGCGGCCCTTGAAATGGATGTCGATGTCGTCCCAATGATTGAACGCATCGCCGATGGTCTTGGCGGAGACGGGATCCGCCTCGCGCAGATTGTCCATCGTGGCGTCGGAGAACACGACGCCCCAGCCGAACGTGTCGTAGGGCCGGTTGCGCTCGACCACGGTCACGTCGTTGGACGGATCCTGCAGTTTCATCAGCAGGCCGAAATACAGACCGGCGGGACCACCACCCTGGCAGACTATCTTCATGTGTACAGCTCCGTGGCAGCGGCGGCACGCCTCGATCGACCGCCGTTGATTTTGAACCTTTGATATTTTAGGCTTGAAATATATACCCCGCGTGGACACTGCGCAAGACGGGGTCTACACCGACCCGCCTCCGCGGGCGCGCCGCCCGTGCACGCGCCCGTGCGGGCGCCTCCTGCGGGCGCCTCCTGCGGGCGCCTCCTGCGGGCGTCCCCTGCGGGCGCCCCTACGGGCGTCCCTGCGGGCGTCCCTGCGGGCGCCCCAAAACACCGCCGGCCCGGGGTGGACGCCGCGAGCGCGATGCGCCGGGGGAGTCCACGCCGGGCCGGCGGGAAATCAGGGACGGGCTACGTCACACGCCCAGGTAGCGCTCCCACAGCCCGCGGTCGGCGTCGAGCGCCGGCGAGTCGCCGGTCCACACCACCTTGCCGCGCTCCAGGATCACGTGGCGGTCGGCCAGCTTGAGCAGGCGTTCGACGTATTTGTCGATCACCAGAATGGTCTGGCCCGCTTCGCGCAGGCGCGCCAGGCAGGTCCAGATCTCCTCGCGGATGCGCGGCGCCAGCCCCTCGGTGGCTTCGTCCAGGATCAGCAGGCGCGGATTGGTGACCAGGGCCCGGCCGATGGCCAGCATCTGCTGCTCGCCGCCCGAAAGCTGGTTGCCCATGTTGCGGGCGCGCTCGCCCAGGCGCGGAAACAGCTCGAACACGCGCTCCGGAGTCCAGGGCGCGCCGATGTCGGGATTGCGCGCCGCCACGAACGCGGTGAGGTGCTCGCGCACGCTCAGGTTGGGGAAACACTGCCGGCCCTCCGGCACCAGCGCGATGCCGGCGCGCGCGATGCGGTCGGGCCGCCAGCCGCTGATCTTCTGGCCGGCGAAATGGATCTCGCCGGCGCGCAGTGGCAACTGGCCGAACAGGGTGCGCAGCAGCGTGGTCTTGCCCATGCCGTTGCGCCCCAGCAGGGTCACGACCTGGCCCGCGCCGATCTCCAGATCGACGCCGAACAACACCTGGCTGGCGCCGTAGCCGCTCGCGGCGGCCTGGATCTTCAGCATACGGCCTCCGTTTCATCGTCGCCCAGATAGGCCTGGCGCACGTCGGGGTTGGCGCGGATCTCGTCCGGCGTGCCGGTGGCGATCACGCGGCCATAGACCAGCACCGAGATGCGGTCGGCCAGGCGGAACACCGCCTGCATGTCGTGCTCGACCAGCAGCATCGCCGCGCGGCCGCGCAGGCTCTCGATCAGCTCGGTCAGGCGCAGCGTTTCGTCGGGGCCCATGCCGGCCATGGGCTCGTCGAGCAGCAGCACGCTCGGCCGCGCGGCGAGCGCCAGCGCGAACTCCAGCTTGCGCTGCTCGCCGTGCGGCAGCGTGCCGGCCTGGCGCGCGAACAGCGAGGCGTCGATGCAGCACTCCTGCGCCAGCGCGCGGGCCGCGTCGTACAGCGCGGCCTCGTGGGCGCGCGACTGCCAGAAGCGGAAGCTGCTGCCCGCATGGGCCTGCACCGCGAGCAGCAGATTGTCGAGCACGCTGAAGCTGCGGAAGATGTTGGTGATCTGATACGAGCGCGACAGGCCCGCGGCCACGCGTTCGTGGGCCGTCATGGCCGACACGTCGGTGCCGCCCACGTGCAGCGTGCCCGCGTCGGCGGCCAGCGTGCCGGACAGCAGATGGATCAGGGTGGACTTGCCGGCGCCGTTGGGGCCGATCAGGGCATGGATCTCGCCCGGCGCGAGCTCGATCGACACCTGGTCGGTGGCGAGCAGCGCGCCGAAGCGGCGCACCAGGCCGGTGGCACGCAGGGCGGGCGTGTTGGATGTCGTCATCACGCTTTCCTCGCGGGTTCGGTGGCGGGCGTGCGGCTGGCGAACCAGGGGCCGACCAGCCCGGCCAGGCCGCGCGGGGCGCCCAGCACCACGCCCAGCAGCAGCAGGCCCAACGGCAGGTGCCAGTATTCGGTCCAGAGGCGCAGCACTTCCTCGAGCACCAGCATCACCGCCGCGCCGGCCACGCCGCCGTAGCGCAGGCCGATGCCGCCCACCAGCACCATGATCAGCAGGTTGGCCGACTGGGTCCAGTGCATCAGGCTGGGCGAGATGAAGAGGTTGTGGTTGGCCAGCAGCGCGCCGGCCAGGCCCGCGACCGCGCCGCTGATCACGAAGGCCGTGAGCTTCATGCGGTAGACCGGATAGCCCAGCGACTCCATGCGCGATTCGTTTTCGCGGATGCCCTGCAGCGCCGCGCCGTAGCGCGCGTCGACCAGCCGGTTGAACAGGAACAGCAGCACGGCGAACAGCACCAGCACCACGTAGTAGAAGGTGACGTCGTTGGCCAGGTCGAGCGCCGGCAGCTGCGAATGGCCGGCGAGGTTCAGGCCGTCTTCGCCGCCGTACTGGCGCAGCGAGATGAAGATGTAATAGACCATCTGGGCGAAGGCCAGCGTGATCATGATGAAGTACACGCCGCGGGTGCGCAGCGAGATCGCGCCGATGATCCAGGCCAGCACGGCCGCCAGCAGCATCGCGGCCGGCCAGGCCAGCAGCGCGCTGTTGACGCCGAGCGACTGCAGGATGCCGACCGCATAGGCGCCGGCGCCGAAGAAGGCCGCATGCCCGAGCGCCACCATGCCGCCGTAGCCCAGGATCAGGTTCAGGCTGGTCGCCGCCAGCGCATAGATCAGCACGCGCCGCACGAAGGAGATGTAGAAGTCGAGGCCCAGGGCCGGCGCGACCAGCGGAAACACCGCCAGGGCCAGCAACAGGGCGACAGTCCAGTATAGAGATCTACGCATGCTTCACCCGCGCGCCGGAAACAGACCCGACGGACGGAACACCAGGATCCCGGCCATCAACACATAAATCAGGATGGCCGCCAGCGTCGGGCCGACGCTGGACGCCACCGCCGGCGAGAACACCTGGCGCAGCAGCATGGGCAGGAAGGCCCGCCCCGCCGTGTCGACCATGCCGACCAGCAGCGCGCCGACGAAGGCGCCGCGGATCGACCCGATGCCGCCGATCACGATGCACACCAGCACCAGGATCAGGATCTCCTCGCCCATGCCGATCTGCACCGCCGTGATCGGCCCGAGCAGCGCGCCCGCCACCGCCGCCAGCATGGCGCCCAGCACGAACACGCCGAGGAACAGGATCGGCACGCGCACGCCCATCAGCGTGGCCATCTGCCGGTTCGACGCGCCGGCGCGCACCAGCACGCCCGCGCGGGTGCGCGTCACGAACCAGTACAGCCCCGCGGCCGCGAGCAGGCCGAACACGATGATCATCAGGCGGTAGGCCGGATACATCAGGTCGGGCAGCAGGCGCACCGGGCCGGCCAGCGCGGCGGGCATGTTGAGCATCATCGGCGCCGGGCCCCAGACCATCTTGACCAGGTCGCCCGCGATGAGAATGATGGCGTAGGTGCCCAGCACCTGCGCCAGGTGATCGCGCAGCGCCAGGCGGCGGATCAGCACCAGCTCGAGCACCGCGCCCACCACGCCGGTGGCGATGGCCGCCACCGCCACGGCGGCGACGAAGGAGCCGGTGCGCTGCATGGTTTCGGCGGCCACGTAGGCGCCCGCCATGTAGAGTGAACCGTGGGCCAGGTTCATGATGTCCATGATGCCGAACACGAGCGTGAGCCCGGCGGCGATCAGAAACAGCATCAGCCCGAATTGCAGTCCATTGAGCAGTTGCTCGATGACCAGCGTGAACGTCATGAAACTTCCCCCGAAGCCGCGGGCGATCGCTGCGCCCGCGTGTCGTGATGCGCCACCGCCCCGCGCGCGGTGGACGCGGCAAAAAGCGCGCCCTTCAGGGGCGCGCCTTTTGCCATCAGAGCTTGCACTCGCCTACGTAGACGTCCTGGTACTTGTCGAACACCTTGCCGACCAGCTTGTTGGTGATCTTGCCGCTGGCGTCCTTGTCGACGACGCGCACGTAGTAGGGCTGGATCGGGTAGTGGTTCTTGCCGTAGGTGAAGGGGCCACGCACGGAGGAGAAGTCGGCCTTCTCCAGCGCCGCCACGATGGCGTCGCGATCGCTGGCCTTGCCGCCGCTCTGCTTCACGGCCGCGTCGATGGCCATGATCACGTCGTAGGCCTGGGCGGCATACACGGACGGATAGCGGTTGTTGTATTCCTTGCGGAAGGCGTCGACGAACTGCTTGTTCTGCGGCACGTCGAGGTCGTGTGCCCATTGCGCCGTGTTGTACATGCCGAGCATGGGCTCGCCCACGGCCTGGATCACGTCTTCGTCGGCCGAGAAGCCGGGGCCCACGAGCGCGGTGCCCTGCGACAGGCCGGCGGCCACGAACTGCTTGACGAAGTTGATGCCCATGCCGCCCGGCAGGAAGATGTAGACCGCGTCGGGCTTGGCCGCGCGGATCTGCGCGAGCTCGGCGGCGTAGTCGAGCTGGCCGAGCTTGGTGTAGAGCTCTTCGGCCACGGGCGTCTTGTAGCCGCGCTTGAAGCCGGTGAGCGCATCCTTGCCGGCGGGATAGTCGGGCGCCATCACGAACACCTTCTTGTAGCCGCGGTCGGCGGCGACCTTGCCGGCGGCCTCGTGGAAGGCGTCGTTCTGGTACGACAGGCCGAACCAGAACTTGTTGCACTGGGCGCCCGCATACTGGCTGGGGCCGGGGTTGTTCGACAGGAACGGCACCTTGGCGGCGAACAGCGCCGGGCCCACGGCCAGCGCGACGTTCGAGCCGATCGGGCCGGTGAAGAAATCGATCTTTTCGCGCTGGATGTAGCGCGTGACGAGCTGGCGTGCCTGATCCGGATTGCCGCCCATGTCGGTCTGGATGAACTCGGCGGGCTGGCCGCCCAGCTTGTTGCCCAGCTGCTTGATGGCGAGGTTGAAGCCGTCGCGGGCTTCGGCGCCCAGCGCGGAGAACGGGCCGGAGATGTCGTTGGCGATGCCGACCTTGATGGTGTCGGCGCTGGCCAGGCCCGGCAGCATTGCCGCCGCGACCAGGAGGGAGGGGATCAAACGCATGGTGGAGCTCCTTGCGCAGGGCGCGGCAGGTTTTTTATACGGCCTTTTTTGATACGGATGCTTCCAGCGCCAGCATCGGCATCGGACCGCCGGACCCCGCGGCCCGACCTGACCTTGCCCCCGTGCCGGCATGCGCGCGGGGCAAAAGAAACTGGCGTGCGCCATAGTTTAGGTTTAAAGTATTCGGCAAAACAAGTCTAGGGTTTGTACCGATAACCCCCACACGCTGGACGCCATGGCCGATCAAGACCGACCCCTGTATCGCGAATACGATCGCGCGGCACTGGATGTGCAGTACAACGCTCGCGCGACAGTACCCGACATCCACCCGATACTCAAGCGCTATGCCGACGACAGCCGCATGGCGCGCGAGACGCTGCGCTGCGAGCTCGACGTGGCCTACGGCGAGCATCCCGACGAGACGCTCGACATCTTCCTGCCCGACCGCATCGACGGCCGCGCGCCGGTGCTGCTGTTCATCCACGGCGGCTACTGGCGCCTGCTGTCCAAGAGCGATTCGAGCGGCATGGCGCCGCTCTTCACCCGCGCCGGCGCCATCGTGGTGGCGGTGAACTACTCGCTTGCGCCGGCCGTCACGCTCGACCGCATCGTCGACCAGAACCGCCGCGCGCTGGCCTGGGTGCACCGGCACATCGGCCGCCTCGGCGGCGATCCCGCCCGGCTGCATGCCTGCGGCAGTTCGGCCGGCGGCCATCTGGTGGGCGCGCTGCTGGCCGAGGGCTGGCACGCGGCCTATGGCGTGCCCAAGCAGGTGCTGCGCGGCGCCGCGCCGATGTCGGGCCTGTTCGACCTGCGCCCGCTGGTGCACACCCACATCAATGAATGGATGCGCATGAGCCCGGCCGATGCCGAGCGCAACAGCCCGCAGCTGCACCTGCCCGAGCACGGCGGCTGCCCGCTGCTGGTCACCTACGGCGAAAGCGAAACCGATGAATTCAAGCGCCAGAGCCAGGATTTCCTGGCGGCCTGGCGCGCCGCGGGCTTTGCCGGCGAGTATGTCGCGATGCCGGGCTCCAACCATTTCGACCTCGTGCTGAGCCTGAACGACCCGGCCGCGCCCTACACGCGCGCGCTGCTGTCGCAGATGGGCCTCACGCCTCCCGACCTTTCTTCCACGCAGCAACAAGGCACTCTTTCATGATCGACTCACCCGACCTGGAAACGCGGGCCGCGCCCGACGATCATCACGCGCTGCGGCTCTGGCTGCGCATGCTGACCTGCTGCAACCTGATCGAATCGGAGATCCGCAGCCGGCTGCGCACCGAGTACGACACCACGCTGCCGCGCTTCGACCTGATGGCGCAGCTCCAGCGCGCGCCCAAGGGCATGAAGATGGGCGAGCTGTCGCGCCACATGATGGTGACCAACGGCAACATCACCGGCATCACCGACCAACTCGAGAAGGAGGGCCTGGTGGTGCGCACCAAGGTCGAATCCGACCGGCGCAGCTCGCTGCTCAAGCTCACCCCGCAGGGCAGGAAGGCCTTCGCCAAGATGGCCAAGGCCCATGAATCGTGGGTGAAGGGGATGTTCGGCGACATGCCCGAGGCGAGCCGCAACACGCTCTACAAGGCGCTGGGCGAACTGAAGTTGCAGGTGGTATCCAAGCGCGCCGAATCGGAATGAAAACGGCGGCCGCGCCGGCGCTGGCGCGGCCGGGTTTGGCGCATAATAGCCGCCATGATCTCCGTCTCGATTCCCGGCGGCAATTACTACGTCTCCATGGCGATCTCGCTGATCTGCCTGAGCACCCTGCTGACGTGGTGCGTGTCGCTGGCCCGCAATCCCGACAGCCGCGAATGGCTGTCCGAACACCGCCGTCTCGGCCCCACCCTGATGGCGCTGCTGGCCCTGGCCGGCGGCGTGTTCCCCTATCAGCACATCAGCGCCTGGGTGCAGGCCCAGCGCGAGGCCCGCGCCGACGCGGCGCGCCGCGTCACGCTCGACGCGCCCGCCTCGCTGGCCGGCGTGCAGATGCCGGCCGGCACCCAGCTGCGGCTGGCCACGGCCGGCCAGCCCGACACCTTCATCTCGGCGCGCTTCCCGGCGCCCATGCCCGTGGCCGGCATCGACGCGATCGGCCTGACCCGCTACCAGGCCAGCACGCCCGGCGCGGCCCAGGCCTGGTCGCTCACCACCGCCACCAACCAGCGCATCGACGGCTGGACCTGCATGGCGACCCATCCGCTGGAATTCAGGCTGGTCAACGGCAAGCCGCAGTTCGCCGGCTGTCACCTGGCCGCCGGCAACACGCTCGACGAGCGGCCGCTGCCGGCCGGCGCCTGGCTCACCAGCCGCGCCGGCGAGCCCGGCTGGCTGGTCCGCACCGACGGCAGCGAGGCGCTCGGCGTCGACCAGCTGCCGCTGCTCAAGGTGGAGCTGCGGCTCTCGCCCGAGCGCAAGCGGCTGTCGTTCGAGGGGCTGCTGAGCAGCGAGGCCACGCTGGGCGAGGTCACCTACCCGGCCGGCACGCGCGTGGCCAGCGCCGGCGCCAAGGTGCCCGGCGCGCAGGCGGGCGACCTGCTGTTTTCGCCCTCGCGCGGCCGCAGCGCCCGGCGGGCGGGCGGCGCCGAGGTGCCCGCCGGCAAGTCGGTGTTGCAGGCGCCCGGCGGCGAGGTGCGCAGCGTGCTGTCGAACCGCGACGCGGGCGTGCTCGACGTGGCGTCGGTGCGGCTGGGGCCCTGACCCCGGCCTGAAACCCGCCGCGCGAGCGCCTGTCTCGTGGCGGTGGGATAATAGAGAGATTTTCCGCCACCGCCTGCGCGCGGTGTTTTTCCCGTCCTGCTCATCGAGACGACTCCATGGCCGTTAATCTTCAGATTCCTTCCGAATCCGACATCCACCCCGTAGCCGGTGTTGAAATCGGCGTCACCGAGGCCGGCATCCGCAAAGCCAACCGACGCGACCTGACGGTGTTCCGCCTGGCGCCCGGCTCGAGCGTGGCCGGTGTCTTCACCCGCAACCGTTTCTGCGCCGCGCCGGTGCAGGTCTGCCAGGCCCATCTGCAGGCCGGCGGCCCGATCCGCGCGCTGGTCATCAACACCGGCAACGCCAACGCCGGCACCGGCGAGCCGGGCCTGGAGAAGGCCCGCGCCACCTGCGCCGAGCTCGGCCGCCTGCTGGGCGTGAAGGCCGAGGAAGTGCTGCCCTTCTCCACCGGCGTGATCCTGGAGCCGCTGCCGCTCGACCGCCTGGTCGCCGGCCTGCCGGGCGCGATCGCCAAGCTGGGCGCCAACGAATGGTTCAACGCCGCGCACGGCATCATGACCACCGACACGCTGCCGAAGATCTATTCGCGCCGCGTCGAGATCGGCGGCAAGACCATCACCCTGACCGGCATCAGCAAGGGCGCCGGCATGATCCGCCCCAACATGGCGACCATGCTGAGCTACCTCGCCACCGACGCCGGCATCGCCCAGCCCCTGCTCGACAAGCTGGCGCGCGAGATCGCCGACGTGTCGTTCAACCGCATCACGGTCGATGGCGACACCTCCACCAATGACTCGTTCATCGTGATCGCCACCGGCGCGAGCGGCCTGCAGGTCGACAGCGAGACCGACGCCAACTACCCGGCCCTGCGCGCGGCGCTGGCCGAGGCCGCCACCGACCTGGCGCAGAAGATCGTGCGCGACGCCGAGGGCGCCACCAAGTTCATGACGATCCGCGTCGAAGACGCCGGCAACGCCGACGAGGCGCTGAAGGTGGCCTACGCCGTGGCGCACTCGCCGCTGGTCAAGACCGCCTTCTTCGCCTCCGATCCCAACCTGGGCCGCATCCTGGCCGCCATCGGCTACGCCGGCATCGACGACCTCGACGTGAGCAAGATCCGCCTGTGGCTCGACGACGTGCTGGTGGCCCTCGACGGCGGCCGCAATCCCGACTACCAGGAAGCCGATGGCCAGCGCGTGATGAAGCAGGCCGAGATCGGCGTGCGCATCGCGCTGGGCCGCGGCAAGCACACCGAGACCGTCTATACCTGCGACTTCTCGCACGAGTACGTCAGCATCAACGCCGACTACCGTTCCTGATCGCCGCGCCTCACGGGGCGCACCCACGGCCGGGGCGGGCCGTCACCCGCCCGCCCCGGCCGCCGCATCTGCTTGCAGCGCGTCGCAGTACCCCCGCCGGCGCGTTTCGTCCGCGTGCCGCCGCGACCCCTGTGGCGGCAGCGACGATCCTGTCGTAACCGCCGGCGCGCCCCTTTCCCGGGCCGCCTCACCAGGAATTTCGCAGTGACCGCTACCGACTACACCCAATTGCTGGCCCGCGCCGAGCGCGTGCTCGCGCAGCTCGAAGCCTTTCTGCCCGCCGCGCCGCCCGAGATCGACTGGAGCGCGCACGCCTACCGCTGGCGCAAGCGCGGCTCGCGCGGCTGGCTCGACGCCGTGCGCCACGTCGCCCGCATCGAGGCCGACGACCTGCAGCACATCGAGCGCCAGAAAGGCATCATCGAACGCAACACGCGCCAGTTCCTGGCCGGCAAGCCGGCCAACAACGTGCTCATGACCGGCGCGCGCGGCACCGGCAAGAGCTCGCTGGTCAAGGCCATGCTGGCCGCGCACGGCGACGCGGGCCTGCGCCTGATCGAGGTCGACAAGGCCGACCTGGGCGACCTGCCCGACATCGTCGAGCTGGTGGCGCCGCGCAGCGAGCGCTACATCGTGTTCTGCGACGACCTGTCGTTCGAGGAGGGCGAGGCCGGCTACAAGGCGTTGAAGTCGGTGCTCGACGGCTCGGTCTCGGCCGCAGGCGACAACGTGCTCATCTACGCCACGTCCAACCGGCGCCACCTGATGCCGGAATACATGAGCGAAAACCTCCAGGCCAAGCACCAGTCGGATGGCGAGATCCACCCGGGCGAGACGGTCGAGGAGAAGATCTCGCTGTCGGAGCGCTTCGGCCTGTGGCTGTCGTTCCATCCGTTCCGCCAGGACGACTATCTCGACATCGTCTATCACTGGCTGCGCGAGCTGGGCTGCCCCGAAGACCAGGTGCTGCCGAGCCGCACCGAGGCGCTGCAATGGGCCCTGGAACGCGGCTCGCGCTCGGGCCGGGTGGCCTATCAGTTCGCACGCGACTGGGCGGCCCGCCATGTCTGACAAGATCATCGACGTCGCGGCCGGGCTGATCCTGCGGCCCGACGGCCAGCTGTTGCTGGGCCAGCGTCCGGAAGGCAAGCCCTGGTCGGGATGGTGGGAACTGCCGGGCGGCAAGCTCGAGCCCGGCGAGACCGTGCTGCAGGCGCTGGCGCGCGAGCTCGAAGAAGAGATCGGCATCCGCGTGACCGAGGCGCGGCCGTGGGTCACCTACGTGCACGTCTATCCGCACACCACCGTGCGGCTGGCGTTCTGCCACGTCACGGGCTGGGACGGCGAGCCGCGCGGCCTGGAAAACCAGCGGCTGCAATGGGTCGACCCGGCCCACGCGGACGTGGTGGGCGACCTGCTGCCGGCCACGCTGCCGCCGCTGCGCTGGCTGCAGCTGCCAACGCGCTACGGCATCAGCTCGGCCGGCTCGCCCGCCGCGCTGCCGGCCTGGTTCGCCAAGCTCGACCGGGCGCTGGCGCAGGGCCTGAAGCTGGTGCAGTGGCGCGAACCGGCCTGGCCGGAGGGCGCGGATGCGGCGTCGCTGCATGCGGCCATGCAGGAGGCCCTGGCCCGCTGCCAGCGCGCGGGCGCGCGCCTGCTCGTCAACAGTGTGCATCCGCAAGCCTGGTGGAACGAGGCCGATGGCGTGCACCTGCGCGCGGCCGATGCGAAGGCGCTGCAGACGCGCCCGGCCGCGGCCGAGGGCAAGCTGGTGGGCGTGTCGGCGCACACGCACGCCGAGGTGGTGCATGCGCGCGAACTGGGCGCCGATTTCGCGGTGCTCGGGCCGGTGCTGCCGACCGCCAGCCATCCGGGCCAGCCGGCCATCGGCTGGGACGGCTTCGTGCAGCACAACCGCGACGCCGGCCTGCCGGTGTTTGCGCTGGGCGGTCAGTCGCCCGACACGCTGCGCGACGCGCAGCAGCACGGCGCGCACGGCATCGCCGCGATCCGCGGCCTGATCTGAGCCGCGCCGGCGCGGCCAGCGCACACGCGCCGGTCGCGCCCGCCGCAGCAATGCGTCAGGGTTGCGCGGCCGGTGCCGGCGTGCCGGCCGTCGCGGTCTCCTGTGCCGCGGGCGGGCGATCCGCCTGCGGCAACCCTTCCCAGCCGCCGCCCAGCGCGGCGATCAGCTGCACGCTGGCATTCAGTCGATTGCCCAACAGCGTGAGCGCGCTGCGCTCGGCGTTGAGCGCGGTGGCCTCGACCACCGCCACGCTCAGATAGTCGACCAGGCCGGCCTCGTACTGGTTGCGCGTCAGGCGCAACGATTCGCGTGCCGAGGTCAGCGCGCGGCGCTGCACCTCCTGCTCCTGCGCCATCACGCGCAGCTGGATCAGATAGTCTTCGACCTCGCGCAGCGCCACCAGCACGCTCTGGCGATAGGCCGCGGCCTGCGAATCATAGGCCGCGCGGGCCGACGCGATCTGCGCCTCGCGCGCGCCGCCGTCGAAGATCGTGAGCGCGAGCGCGGGGCCGAGCGACCAGAAGCGCGCGGGCGCGGTCAGCAGGTCGCCGAACTGGCCGCTGCGAAAGCCGCCGCTGGCCGACAGCGTCAGGTCGGGAAACCAGGCGGCCACGGCCACGCCGATGTCGGCGTTGGCGGCTGCGGCACGGCGTTCGGCCGCAGCCACGTCGGGCCGGCGCTCCAGCAGCGTCGCGGGCAGGGCCACCGGGATCTCGGGCAATTGCTGCGTGAACGGCGCGGGCGGCAAGGCGAAACGCGACGGCGCCAGGCCGACCAGCACGGCGATCGCGTGCTCGTACTGGCCGCGCTGCCAATCGAGGTCGATCGATTGCGCACGCGTGTTCTCGAGCTGCGTCTCGGCCACGGCCACGTCGGCCTTGCCCGCCACGCCGGCCTCGTAGCGATTGCGCGTGAGCTGCAGCGAGCGCTCGTAGGCCGCCACCGTGGCGTCCAGCAGGCGCTTCTGCTCGTCGAGGATGCGCAGCTGCAGATAGTTCTGCGCCAGCGCCGACTGCGCGCTCAGGCGCGTCGCCGCGAGATCGGCGCCGCTGGCCGCCGCGGAGGCCTGGCTCGATTCGACCTGGCGCCGGATGCGGCCCCACACGTCCAGCTCCCAGCTCACGCTGCCGCTCAGGGAATACTGATTCGAGGTGCTGGTGCCGGTGCTCTGCGAGCTGGCGCCGTTGCCGGCACGGGTCAGGCCGGCGTCGGCGCCGACCGTCGGGAAGAAGGCCGAGCGCGCCGAATTCACCAGCGCCTGGGCCTGGCGATAGTTGGCCTCGGACTGCGCCACGGTCTGGTTGGCAGTGTTCAGGTCGGCCATCAGGGCATCGAGCGTGGCATCGCCGTAGACGCGCCACCATTCGCCGCGCTCGACCTGGTCGGCGGGCTGCGCCCGCTTCCAGCCCGGCACCGTGCCCTCGCCTTCCTTGAAACCGGCGCCCACGTCGATGGCGGGGCGCTGGTAGTCGGGGCCCACCGCGCAGCCGGCCAGCAGCAGCGCGAGCGCCAGCGGCGCCAGGCGCGCGGAGAAGACGGAGGTCAGGGTCGGAAATCGGATCATGGATGCGGAGTCGGAACGGAGGCCGTGCCGGCGCGGCGGCGCGCGGCCCAGAGGCGGAGTCGGTCGAGGTACAGGTAGACGACGGGCGTGGTGTAGAGGGTGAGGATCTGCGACAGCACCAGGCCGCCCACGATGGTGATGCCGAGCGGGCGCCGCATCTCGACGCCCGCGCCGGTGGCCAGCACCAGCGGCAGCGCGCCGAAGATCGCGGCCAGCGTGGTCATCATGATGGGGCGAAAGCGCGTGAGGCAGGCCTGGAAGATGGCGTCGCGCGGCGCCATGGCCTCGCGCCGCTCGGCGTCGAGCGCGAAGTCCACCATCATGATGGCGTTCTTCTTCACGATGCCGATCAGCAGGAACACGCCGATCAGCGCGATCAGCGTGAACTCGGTGTTGAGCAGCATCAGCGCCAGCAGCGCGCCGATGCCGGCCGAGGGCAGCGTCGACAGGATCGTGAGCGGATGCACGAAGCTCTCGTACAGCATGCCCAGCACGATGTACATCGCCACCAGCGCGGCCAGGATCAGCCAGGGCTGGCGCGCCAGCGTCTTCTGCAGCTCGGCGGCCGTGCCCTGGAAGCCGGCCTGGATCTGATCCGAGGGCAGGCCGATGCGCGCCACCGCCGTATCGATGGCGGCCAGCGCCTGGTCGAGCGACACGCCGGGCGCGGTCGAGAACGAGATGGTGTCGGCCACGAACAGGCCCTGGTGGCTCACCGACAGCGGCGCGTTGCCGACCTCGAGCCTGGCGAAGGCCGACAGCGGCACGCGGCTGCCATCGGCCGCGATCACCTGCAGCTGCTTGAGCGACTCGGCATCTTCGGCGAAGCGCGCGTCCACGCCCATCACCACGTGATACTGGTTCAGCGGCCCGTACATCACCGAGACCTGACGCTGGCTGTAGGAGTTGTTCAGCACCGCGGCGATGGTGGACATGTCGATGCCGAGCCGGGTGGCGGCGTCGCGGTCGATCACCAGGTTGATCTGGCGGCCCTTGTCCTCGACGTCGGCGTCCACGTCGGTGATCTCGGGCAGCTCGCTCATGGCGCGCTGCACGCGCGGCATCCAGGTGCGCAGCAACTGCAGGTCGCCCGACATGAGCGTGTAGTCGTAGGAGCCGGTGCTCTGGCGCCCGCCGATGCGGATGTCCTGCTGCGACACCAGGAACAGCTGCGCGCCCGGTTCGCGCATGAGCCGTCCGCGCAGGCGGTTGATCACCGTGTCGGCGCTCACGCCGCGCTCGGCCAGGGGTTTGAGCTGGATCTGCAGGAAGCTGGTGTTGCTGCCGCCGCGCCCGCCGGCGTAGGCGGTGATGCTCTGCACCGCCGGGTCGGCCTGGATCACCTTGCGGAAGAACTCCAGCTTGGGCACCGTGGCCTGGAACGAGGTGCCCTGGTCGACGCGGAAGAAGCCCAGCAGCTGGCCCGTGTCCTGCTGCGGCAGAAAGCCCTTGGGCACGGCCGTGTAGAGATAGACGTTGAGCGCGATGGTGGCGGCCAGGATCAGCAGCATGAGCTTGCCATGGTCCAGCGCCCAGGCGAGGCTGCTGCGGTAGCCCGCCATCATGCGCTCGAAGCCGCGGTCGAGCAGGCGCCAGCGCGACGGCCGGGCCGGATCCGGCGGGGGCTCGGCGCGCAGCAGGCGCGCACACATCATGGGCGTGAGCGTGAGCGAGACCACCAGCGACACCAGGATCGCGGCCGACAGCGTGACGGCGAACTCGCGGAACAGCCGCCCCACCACCCCGCCCATCAGCAGGATCGGGATGAACACGGCCACCAGCGACAGGCTCATCGACAACACGGTGAAGCCCACCTCGCGCGAGCCGCGCAGCGCGGCGCGCATCGGGCTCATGCCGCGCTCGACGTGGCGCATGATGTTCTCGAGCACCACGATCGCGTCGTCCACCACGAAGCCGGTCGCCACGATCAGCGCCATCAGAGAGATAGTATTGAGCGTGTAGCCGAAGGCGTACATCACGCAGAAGGTGCCCACCAGCGACACCGGCACGGCCACGGAGGGGATGATGGCGGCGCGCCAGCGCTTGAGGAACAGCAGCACCACCAGCACCACCAGGCCGACCGCGATCGCCAGGGTCAGCTCGGCCTCGTGCAGCGAGGCGCGGATGCTGGGGGTGCGGTCCTGCGCCACCACCATGTTCACGTCGCCCGGCAGGATGGCGCCGAGCTGCGGCAGCTGGGCGTAGATTTCGTCGACCGTCTCGATGATGTTGGCGTCGGCCTGGCGCCGCACGATCAGGATGATGGCGTTGCGGTCGTTGTAGAAGCCGGTCTGGAACAGATCCTCGACCGAATCCTCCACCGTGGCCACGTCGGAGAGCCGCACCGCGGCGCCGTCGCGCCAGGCCACGATCAGCGGGCGGTAGTCTTCCGCCTTGTTGAGCTGGTCGCTGGCCATGATCTGCCAGTGGTATTCGTCGTTCTCGAGAAAGCCCTTGGGCCGGTTGGCATTGGCGCTCGACAGCGCCTGGCGCACCTCGTCGAGCGACACGCCGCGGTTGGCCAGCGCGCCGGGGATCAGGCTCACGCGCACGGCCGGCAGCGAGCTGCCGCCCACCGTGACCTCGCCCACGCCTTTGATCTGCGCCAGCTTCTGCGCCACGATGGTGGAGGCCAGGTCGTAGAGCTGGCCCTGGGTCATCGTCTCCGAGCTCATCGCCAGCGTCATGATCGGCGCCGACGAGGGATTGGCCTTGTGATAGGTGGGGTTGCTGCGCAGGCTGGTGGGCAGCAGCGAGCGCGCCGCGTTGATCGCGGCCTGCACGTCGCGCGCAGCGCCGTCGATGTCGCGCGAGAGATCGAACTGCAGCGTGATGCGGGTCGAGCCCTGCGAGCTGCGCGAGGTCATCTCGGTCACGCCGGCGATGCTGCCGAGCGAACGCTCCAGCGGCGTGGCCACGCTCGAGGCCATGGTCTCGGGGCTCGCGCCGGGCAGGCTCGCGCTCACCGAGATCGTGGGGATGTCCACCTGCGGCAGCGGCGCCACGGCCAGCAGGCGGAACGACAGGATGCCCGCCAGCACCACGCCCAGGCACAGCAGCGTGGTGGCGACGGGCCGGACGATGAAGGGCGCCGACAGGTTCATGGCTGCGTCGACCCGGGCGCCGCGCGCGCACCGGCGCCGGCACGCTCACCGCCGCGCCAGCGCGTGGCCAGGCGGTCGAACATCAAGTAGATCACCGGCGTGGTGAACAGCGTGAGCACCTGGCTCACCAGCAGGCCGCCCACCATCACCAGGCCCAGCGGCTGGCGCAGCTCGGCGCCGGTGCCGGTCGACAGCATGAGCGGCAACGCCCCGAACAGCGCGGCCAGCGTGGTCATGAGGATCGGGCGGAAGCGCAGCAGCGCGGCCTCGTGGATCGCCTCGCGCGGGCTCATGCCGCGCTTGCGCTCGGCGTCGAGCGCGAAGTCGATCATCATGATCGCGTTTTTCTTGACGATGCCGATCAGCAGGATGATGCCGATGATGCCGATCATGTCGAGGTCGCGGCCGCTCAGCAGCAGCGCCAGCAGCGCGCCGACCCCGGCCGAGGGCAGCGTCGACAGGATGGTGATCGGATGGATGTAGCTCTCGTAGAGCACGCCCAGGACGATGTACATGGTCACGATCGCGGCCAGGATCAGCCACAGCGTGCTCGACAGCGAGCTCTGGAACGCCAGCGCGGCGCCCTGGAAGCGCGTCTCCACGCCCGCGGGCATGCCGATCTCGTGTTCGGCCGCCACGATGGCCTCGACCGCGCCCGACAGCGAGGCGCCCGGCGCCAGGTTGAACGACACGGTCGTCATCGGAAACTGGTTGAGCCGGTTGACCGCCAGCACGGTGCGGCCCTCGGTCACGTGCGCGACCGACGACAGCGGCACCTGCCCGCCCGACGAGGTCGGCACGCGGATCTGGTCGAGCGCGGCGGCCGAGGCGCGGAACTGCGGCTCCACCTCCATCACCACGCGGTACTGGTTCGACTGGGTGAAGATGGTGCTGATGAGGCGCTGGCCGAAGGCATCGTAGAGCGCCTCGTCGATGGTGGCCGCGGTGATGCCGAGCCGCGAGGCGGCATCGCGGTCGATCTGCACCCAGGTCTGCAGGCCCTCGTCCTGCAGGTCGTGGCTGACGTCGGCCAGCATGGGCACGGTGCGCAGCTTCTCGACCAGCTTGGGCGCCCATTCGCTCAACACCGACAGATCGGGGTTGGACAGCGTCATCTGGTATTGCGTGCGCGCCACCCGGTCTTCGATGGTGAGGTCCTGCACCGGCTGCACGTAGAGCGTGAGGCCGTTGTGCAGGCCATTGACGGCGTCCTGCAGGCGCTTGGTCACCACGGCCATGCCCTCGCGCTCGCCCTGCGGCTTGAGCGCGATCTGCATGCGCCCGGCGTTCAGCGTGGCGTTGCTGCCGTCCACGCCGATGAACGACGACACGGCCGAGACCGCCGGGTCCTGCAGGATGCGAGCGGCGGCCTCCTGCTGGCGCTGCGACATCGCGGTGAACGAGATCGCCTGCGGGCCCTGGGTGATGCCCTGCAGCAGGCCGGTGTCCTGCTGCGGGAAGAAGCCCTTCGGGATCACGATGTAGAGCAGCACCGTGACCGCAAAGGTTGCGACCGCAACCAGCAGGGTTGCGACCTGGTGGTTGAGCACGGTCTTGAGCATCGCGTCGTAGCGCTGGATGACGCGATCGATGAAGTTGTGCGTGAACTGATGGAAGCGGCCGTAGCGCATCTGCGACTCGGGCTTGAGCAGGCGCGCGCACATCATGGGCGTGAGCGTGAGCGAGATCAGCAGCGAGATCATGATCGCCACCGCCAGCGTGACCGCGAACTCGCGGAACAGCCGGCCCACCACCTCGGTCATGAAGAGCAGCGGGATCAGCACCGCGATCAGCGACAGCGTGAGCGAGATCAGCGTGAAGCCGATCTGCGCCGCCCCCTTGAGCGCGGCGTGCAGCGGGCTCTCGCCCTCCTCGATGTGGCGCGCGATGTTCTCGATCATCACGATGGCGTCGTCGACCACGAAACCGGTGGCGATGGTCAGCGCCATCAGCGTGAGGTTGTTGAGCGAGAACCCGGCCAGGTACATGATGCCGAAGGTGCCGATCAGGGACAGCGGCACGACCACGCTGGGGATGAAGGTGGCCGTGGCGCTGCGCAGGAAGATGAAGGTCACCAGCACCACCAGCCCCACCGCCAGCAGCATCTCGTGCTGCACGCTCTTGATCGAATCGCGGATGGTCTGGGTGCGGTCGGACACGACGGTGAGGTCGAGCGTGGCCGGCATGGCGCTGCGCAGCTGCGGGATCAGCTCGTAGATCCGGTCGACCACGTCGATCACGTTGGCGCCCGGCTGGCGCTGGATGTTGAGCAGAATGGCGGGCTTGTCGCCCACCCAGGCGGCCTGGCGCGTGTCTTCGGCGCCCTCCACCGCCCGCGCCACGTCCGACAGCCGCAGCGGCGCGTTGTTGCGATAGGCGATGATGAGGTCGTTGTAGTCGGTGGGCGTCTTGAGCTGGCTGTTGGCGTCGATGGTGGTGGCGCGCTGCGGCCCGTCGAGGTTGCCCTTGGGCTGGTTGACGTTGGCGCCGACCACCGCGGTGCGCAGATCCGACAGCGCCAGCCCGGCCGAGGCCAGCGCCTGCGGATTGACCTGCACCCGCACCGCCGGGCGCTGGCCGCCGGCCACGCTCACCAGGCCCACGCCGGGAATCTGCGAGAGCTTCTGCGCCATGCGGGTGTCGACCAGGTCGCGCACCTGCGGCAGCGGCATGGTGGGCGAGGTGATCGCCAGCGTCAGCACCGCGGCGTCGGCGGGGTTGACCTTGTTGTAGGTCGGCGGCACCGGCAGATCGCTGGGCAGCAGGTTGGAGGCCGCGTTGATCGCCGCCTGCACCTGCTGCTCGGCCACGTCGAGCGAGAGGTCCAGGCTGAACTGCATCGTGATGACCGAGGCCCCGCCCGAGCTCGACGAGGACATCTGATTCAGCCCCGGCATCTGGCCGAACTGGCGTTCCAGCGGCGAGGTGACGAGCGAGGTCATCACGTCGGGGCTGGCGCCCGGATAGAGCGTGACCACCTGGATGGTGGGGTAATCGACCTCGGGCAGCGCCGAAACCGGCAGCAGGCGGTAGGCGATCAGGCCGGCGATGAGGATGGCGATCATCGACAGCGTGGTCGCCACCGGCCGCAGGATGAACAGGCGCGACGGATTCACGGCGCGCTACCTGCCCGAACCGGACGAGCGTTTGATGGTGGCGGGGCTGGTGCCCGCCGGCGCGCCGGCGCCGAGCGAGGAGCCCGGGGTCGACGGCACGTTCTCGGGCGTGGCGACCACGTCGACCTTGCTGCCGGTGCGCAGGCGGTCGGTGCCTTCCACGACGACCTGCTCGCCGGGCTTGATGCCCTCGTTCACGGCGACCCAGCCCTGGTCGATGGTGCCGAGCTTGAGCGGGCGCACGGCCACGGTCTTGTCTTCCTGCACCACGAACACGAAGGAGCCGACCGAGCCCTGCTGCACGGCCACCGTGGGAATCGCGGTGACGTTGGCGCGGCGCTCGACCAGCAGGCGCACGTTCACGAACTGGTTCGGGAACAGCTGCTGGTCGGCGTTGGCGAAACGGGCCTTGAGCTTGACGGTGCCGGTGGTCACGTCGATCTGGTTGTCCACCGTCTCGAGCTCGCCCGTCGCGATCTGGCGGATGTCGGCGCGGTCGTAGGCCTGGACCTGCAGCGTGCGGCCCTCGCGCAGTTGCGCGAGCACGTCCGGCAGCTGGGTCTCGGGCAAGGTGAACAGCACCGAGATCGGGTCGGTCTGGGTGATCACCACCAGGCCGTTGGTGTCACCGCTGGACACCAGGTTGCCCTGGTCGACCTGGCGCAGGCCGAGCCGGCCCGCGATCGGCGCCGTGATGCGCGAGTAGGTGAGCTGCAGCTTGGCGTTGTCGACCGCGGCCTGGTCGCTCTTGACCGTGCCTTCGTACTGGCGCACCAGCGCGGCCTGCGTGTCGAGCTGCTGGCGCGCGATGGAATCCTGCTTGAACAGGGTCTGATACCGCTGCAGGTCGCGGCGCGCATTCTCGAGCTGCGCCTGGTTCTGCTGCTGGGTGCCCTGCGCCTGGGCCAGCGCCACCTCATAGGGGCGCGGATCGACCTGCGCGAGCACGTCGCCGGCCTTCACGAACTGGCCTTCCTGGAAATTCACCTTGACCAGCTCGCCCTCGACGCGGCTGCGCACGGTGACGGTGTTGTAGGCGGTGACCGTGCCGAGCGCGCGCAGCACGATGTCGAAATCCTGCGAGCGCGCCGCCGCCACCTTGACCGGCACCGGCATGTTCATCATCGCGGCCGGCCCGCCGGCCATGCCGCCGCCGCGCCGCCCCTGTCCACCGGTGTTGGCGGCCGGACGCCAGATCAGCCAGGCGGCCAGCGCCACCAGCAGCAACACGACCACGATCGCGATCAGGCGCTTTTTGCGGCGGGACGGCGACGGGGCGGGCGAAATGTCAGACATGGGGTTTCCGGACGCGGGGACACAATGGGGAAGGTCTATTGTCCCCCAGAGAGATGAAAAAGAGGACGCGCGCGTGGCCGAATGAAATCGTCCGCAACAGGTTGTCCGGCGGCCGGCCGCGGCAGGCGCCAGAAAATCGGGGACGGGGCTAGGAAATCAGCGGCCGTCCGAGCGCCTACAGGGCGGGCGGAGGGGCAGCGTCACGGGACGGGTGCACCGGCTCAGGCGGCGCACAGAGACATCTGGAATGGCACGGCCCGGCCCACCTGCTGGGGCTTGACCCCGCCGTCCTGGATGGAGAAGCGGATCCAGACCATGTATTTGTTGGCGCTGATCTCGGGGAACACGCCGTGTTCGGGATCGACCCAAACGCGCAGCAGCTGGAAGGTCTTGCCGGCCAGCATCTGCTGGTAGGCGCCCTCTTCGGCGACGATGTCGCCGCGCCGGCCCGATTCGCGCAGCAGCCGCAGCGCCATGGCCAGGCCTTCGGCCAGCGGCATCAGCGGCGCGATCCAGGCCTGCAGATCGGCGCAGCGCACCGACTCGGGCTTGTGCTGCCAGGCATGGTAGGAAGGCATGTCGACCTGGGTGGCGCCGCCGGGCACGGCCAGGCGGCCGCGCAGGCTCACCAGCCATTCGTTTTCGCGCAGCGATTGGCCGGTCTTGCCCTGCGATTGCAGGGCAACCACCACGCGCTCCATGTCCTTGAGCATGATTTCGAGCGCATCCTGGGCCACGCCGGGATGGTCGCGCAGTGCGATGAGGGTGGCGCGCTGGCGTTCGAGGTCCTGCAGCACCGCGCTTTTCATGTCGGTGCGCTCGCCGGCCTCGAGGATGTCGAACAGGGTGGCGACGGCGATCTGATGCTGGCGCGCATCCCCTTCCCGAGCGAAGAAATTCAGTCTGTCGAACAGATATTCCAGCCGCAGATAAGCGCGCACGCGCTCGTTGAAGGGGTATTCAAAAAGAATCACGCTGATCTGGGCCTGTTGACGCTAACGATGAGTCCTTGCGGATGACCCGGAAGGGCCAGGTTGCTCAGGGGTCGCGGCGCCGCGCCGAGGATGCAAGCCTCGACTCACATGCCTCACGCGGTCCGGTCCTTTGCGGCTGCCAGCTCGAGCCAGCGGTCGTGCAGCGCTCGTGCGCGCGTCATGAGTTGGTACGGGGTGGTGGCGCCATCGTTGACGATCACGTCGTCGGCGGCCTCCAGGCGTTGCTCGCGCGTCACTTGCACCGCCATGATACGACGGATGGCCTCCGGCGTCAGCCCGCTGCGCCGCTGCACGCGATCGACCTGCGTGGCGGGATCGCAATCGACCACGCAGATGCGATCGACGCGCTCGCGCCAGCGGCCCGACTCGATCAGCAGCGGCACCACGAACACCTGATACGGCGCCCCCGCGGCGGCCTCGGCGGCCGCGTTGGTGGCGGCCGTGATGCGCGGATGCAGGATGGCTTCGAGGCGCGTGCGCGCCTGCGGGTCGCGGAACACCAGCTCGCGCATCCAGGCGCGGTCGAGCGCGCCGGCCGGATCGGCCGCCTGCGGCCCGAACTCGGCGAGGATGGCCGCCATGGCGCCGCCGCCGGCGGCGGTCAGGGCGTGCGAGATCGCGTCGGTATCGATGACGGCGGCGCCCCATTCCGCGAGCAGGTCGGCCACGCGCGTCTTGCCGGAGCCGATGCCCCCCGTCAAACCGATTCTGAACATAAGGTCATTCCAGGAAAGTCGAAGATCAGTGAAGCAGGCCGGGCGCGGCCGCGCCGTGCTCCTGCAGGAACAGCGCCGCCAGCCCCGCGCTCGCCAGGAAGGGCGCGAAGGGCAGCGGCTCGCCGCGGCCGACGCGGCCCGCCAGGCGCAGCCCCCAGCCGGCCAGCACGCCGCCGAGCGAGGCCAGCAGCAGAATGGTCGGCAGGTCGGCCAGCCCCAGCCAGGCGCCCAGCGCGGCGCTCAGCTTGAAGTCGCCGTAGCCCATGCCATCGCGGCCGGTGCACAGGCGGAACAGATGAAAGACCAGCCACAGGAACAGATAGCCCGCCACCGCGCCCAGCACCGCCTGCGGCAGGGTGGCAAAGCCGGTGCCCAGATTGACCAGCAGCCCCGCCCAGGCCAGCGGCAGGGTCAGCACGTCGGGCAGCAGGCCCAGGCGCAGATCGATCCAGGCCAGCGTGAGCAGGGCGGCGCACAACACCATGGCCGCGAGCGCGGCCAGCGTGACGCCGAAGCGCCACACGCACAGCGCGAACAACACGGCGCAGGCCAGCTCGGCCAGCGGCAGTGCCCAGCCCGGTCCGAAGCCCTGGCGCCGCGCGCGGGCGCGCAGCCCGATGCGTCCGCCGCGTGCGAGCCACCAGCCGGCCAGCGGCACCGCGCGCACGCGCTCGCCGCGCAGCGGCCGCGGCGGCGTCATCGGCGGCCCGCCGCGCCAGCCGCGCCGCAACGCCACCGGCAGGCGGTACACCACCCAGGTGAGGCAACCGCCCACGGCCAGGCCGGCCAGCGCGGCCAGCGCCAGCGCCCAGGCCGGACTCCAGTGCCACTCATGCCATATCATCGATCGATCCCGTCAGGCGTCCGCGCCGCAACCGGCCAGCGGACGGGGGCATTATTCCGTTACGCGCAAAAATCATCAAACGCGGCCCAGTGTTGCGCGCAACCCGCAGACCCGCGGCGTGCGGCGCACCGGGCGCCCCGCGCCCTCTGTGCAGCGTATCGGATATGCGCATAAATGCGTAGAATTAGCGACAGACCAAGAACCATCCGGACCCGTCCATGCCCGCCCAGCCCACTCCCGTACGCTCCCTCGGCCGCCCCCTGGCCCTGACCGCCGCCGTGGCTGCCGTCGCCGTGCTGGCCGGGTGCGCCCAACAGCGCACCGAGGGCTACTACAACCCGCCGGCGGAAAGCACCATCACCGACGCCCAGTCGCAGGCGCAGGCCGCGGGCTATCGCAGCGTGGTCCATGCCCCGTCGCAGGTGCAGATCGAGCTCAAGCCGCGCCAGCCCAACGCCCAGCAAAAACAGCAGGCCCAGGCCGGCGGCCCGACCGCCGAAGACGGCCAGCCGGCGCCGGCCAACGAGCCCAGCAACGCCGACGCAGGCGTGCCGGTCGGCACGCCGCGCACCGCCGCCGCCGAGCTGATCCCGCAGGCCCAGACCTTCCAGGGCACGCTGCCCTGCTTCGCCACCGCGCTCAACTGCGAGGCCCAGCGCGTGACGCTCACGCTGGCGCCCAACGGCCGCTGGCGCGCCCGCCTGGCCTACCTCGACGCGAAGTCGGCCAACACGCCGCCCACGCTCGAGCAGGGCTGCTGGGACGCCACCCAGGAACGCCCGCCGCGCGTGCTGCTGCTCGACGGCGCCGGCAACCTGCGCGCCGACCTGAGCATGCCGCTCTACAACACGCTGCGCGTGCGTTCGGTCAACGGCCACACGCCCAACCTGAACTACACCCTCACCCGCCAGCCCGATCTCGACCCGATCGCCGAGCTCAAGCAGCCCGAGCCGCGCTGCGGCCAGTAAGCCCCCCATCCGCACTCCCGCCGGCCCGCCTGGGCCGGTCAGCGACGGGCCCCCGCTGCGGGGCCCGCTGCTTTTGCGCCGCCGTCACCCGCCGTGGGCGCCGGCAAGTGCGCCTGCAAGGGCGCCGGCATGGGCGCCGGCACGGGCGGCTGCATGGACGCCGGCCCGGGCTCGGCCACGCCGCTCAGGCCGCCGAGGGCGCACAGCCGGTACGGGCAGGTGAGACACACCAGCTGCTGCACATTGCGCACGCCGAGCTTGCGGAAGATGCGCGCCCGGTGCGCCTCGGCCGTGCGCATCGAGATGCCGAGGTCGATGGCGATCACCTTGTTGGGCTGGCCGGCGCACAGGTAGGCCATCACCTCGCGCTCGCGCGGCGTGAGCCGGGCCAGCGCCCCGCCGCCCGGCGCAGCGCCGCCCGAATATCCGCCGGGCAAGCCCCCGCCCGACGGTTCGCCACCCCACGGGCTGCCGCCGGACGGCGCGCCAGGCGCCGTGGCGTGCAGGCGGGGCGAGAGCGACACATGGACGATGGTGCTGTCCGCGCCTGCGGGCACGGGATTCGGCAAGTGCCACATGGCCACGCTCCGTAATGGACGATTGCGGAGAGTGTGCGCAAGGTTTCGCCGCCGGATAACTGAGATTACTGACAGGTGTGCGCGCGTTGCCCGGGGCCGCGCGGACGCAAAAAAACCCGGCGCGAGGGCCGGGTTTCGGGCGCGGACGGGGCGCTCAGAGTTCGAGGTTGTCGATCAGGCGCGTGGCGCCGAGCTTGGCCGCGGCCAGCACGACCAGCGGTTCGCCGGCGTCGATCTCGGCCACCTCGGGCGCCTTCAGGTCGCGCTGGCGGCGCAGCGCCACGTAGTCGACCTGCCAGCCGCGGGCGGCCAGGCGCTCGCGCGCCGCCGACTCGAGCGCGGCCACGTCGCGCGCACCCGCCTTGACCTGCTGGCTCACGTGCGACAGCGTGGCGTAGAGCTCGGGCGCCTCGCTGCGCTCCTGCGCCGTGAGGTAGCGATTGCGCGACGACAGCGCCAGCCCGTCGGGCGCGCGCACCGTCTCGTGGGCGATGATTTCCATCGGCAGCTGGAACTGGCGCACCATGCTGCGCACGATCATCAGCTGCTGGTAATCCTTCTTGCCGAACACGGCCACGCGCGGCTGCACGCAGGAAAACAGCTTCAGCACCACGGTGCAGACGCCGGCGAAGAAGCCGGGGCGGAACTCGCCCTCGAGGATGTCGCCGAGGTCATCGGGCGGCTGCACGCGGTAGCTCTGCGGCTCGGGGTACATCTCGCGCTCGTCGGGCGCGAACACCATGTAGACGTCGCGCTCGCGGTCCATCTTCTCGACGTCGGCCTGGAGCGTGCGCGGGTAGCGGTCGAAATCCTCGTTGGGGCCGAACTGCAGGCGATTGACGAAGATGCTGGTGACCACGGGATCGCCGTGCTGGCGCGCCAGCTTCATGAGCGCCAGATGGCCTTCGTGCAGGTTGCCCATGGTGGGCACGAAGGCAACGCGGTTCTGTCCGCGCAGGTGATCGCGCAGGTCCTGGATGGTGTGTACGACTTTCAAGAAAAACTCCCCGGTTGCTGGGCGTCTGGAGGCACGACGGCCGGCGCGGGCCGCCTCAGGCGGCGGCCGCCACGCTGGTGTAGGCCAGGCGCACGTAGATCGGCGCGTACGGTTCGGCCTGCGTGATTTCCAGCAGGGATTCACGGGCCAGTTCGAGCATGGCGATGAAATGGACCACGACCACGGCGGCCGGCGCGCCCTCCCGGATGCGTTCCAGGAAGAGCTCGCCGAACTCCATGAAGCGCACGTCGTTGAGGCGGCGCAGGATGTGGGTCATGTGGTCACGCACCGACAGCTGCTCGCGCGTGATGTGATGGTGTTGGTTGAGCTTGGCGCGCTTCATGATGTCGGCCCACGCGGCGCGCAGGTCGTCGACATTCACTTCCGGCATCGCGCGCTCGACCGAGATCTCGGCCACGGCCTGGGTGCCGTGGAAGTCGCGGCCGATCTGCGGCAGGGCATCGAGGCGCTGCGCGGCCAGCTTCATCTGCTCGTACTCGAGCAGGCGGCGCACCAGCTCGGCGCGCGGATCCTCGGCCTCTTCGCCGGTATCCGACTTGCGCACCGGCAGCAGCATGCGCGACTTGATCTCGATCAGCATGGCCGCCATGAGCAGGTACTCGGCGGCGAGCTCCAGGTTGTGCACCCGGATCTGGTCCACGTACGACAGATACTGACGCGTGACGTCCGCCATCGGGATGTCGAGCACGTTGAAGTTCTGTTTGCGGATCAGGTAGAGCAGCAGGTCCAGCGGCCCCTCGAAGGCCTCGAGGAACACCTCGAGCGCATCCGGCGGGATGTACAGGTCATTGGGCAGCTGGAACAACGGCTCGCCGTAGAGGCGCGCGAACGCGACACTGTCGATGGTGTCGGGGGTCGTGTCGACTTGCGGTTGCACCAAAGCTGCCAGATCGTCGCCGGATAGGGAGCCGTTGCGGTTGGACATGGAGCCGAGCTCTCGTTACCGGCGCCGCGGCTCAGTCGGCCTGGTAGACGTAAGGCTTCTGCGGCACGCGGCCGGCACGGAAGCCTTCGAGCAGTTCGGAGTCTTGCGATTTGTCCCAGAGCAGGCCACGGCCTTCGCGCTGACGCTTTTCGGTGTCAGGGTGAGCGGTCTTGTAGCTCTTCAGGAACTGGGTGATTTCGGATTCGTAGTTCTTCGCCATGATGCAGCAGCACTGAGCAAGAAAGGGGTGAGGGAATGCATCATAGTTTACTGTAGGTGGCAGGGCCAGCCAGACGCCTTCCCGTCAGGCACCCGGCGTTACAATCTTCAGGCTAGTCCTACAGGCGGCCGCGCCCGCCCTCTCCTGCCGCGCCCCCGCCCATGCCCCCAGACTCCGCCTCAGCCGCCGCCTCCCCCCGCCTCCGTGATCCGGACGCCGTCCGGGCGGCGCGGATGATCCCGTTCATCGTCGGCTGTGCGCTCTTCATGCAGATGCTGGACTCCACCGTGGTGGCGACCGCCCTGCCCGCGATGGCGGCCGCGCTCGGCTCCACGCCGGTGCGGCTCAACGTGGCCATCACGTCCTATCTGCTCGCGGTCGCCGTGTTCGTGCCGATCAGCGGCTGGGCCGCCGACCGCTTCGGCGCACGCCGCGTCTTCATCGCGGCGATCGCGCTGTTCACCCTGAGCTCGATCGCCTGCGCGCTCTCGCGCGACCTGTCGCAACTGGTGGTGGCGCGCATCGTGCAGGGCATGGCCGGCGCGATGATGGTGCCGGTCGGGCGGGTGATCCTGCTGCGCACCGTGCCCAAGGAAGACCTGCTGCGCGCGATGTCGTTCCTGTCGATCCCGGCCCTGCTCGGCCCGGTCATCGGGCCGCCGCTGGGCGGCTTCATGGTCACCTATATGTCGTGGCACTGGATCTTCCTCATCAACATCCCGATCGGCGTCCTGGGCATCGCGCTGGTGCTGCGCTATGTGCAGGAGTTGCGCGAGGCCGATGCGCCGCGCCTGGACCTGGTCGGGTTCCTGTTGAGCGGCGTGGCGCTGGCCACGCTGGTGAGCGGCTTCGAGGCGCTCGGGCACGGCCTGGTCTCGCCGCTCACGGTCGCGGCGCTGCTGGGCGGCGGCCTGGTCTGCGGCCTGCTGTATGTCTGGCACGCGCGCCGCGCGCCGCATCCCATCATCGACCTGGCGCTGCTGCGCGTCCCCACCTTCGCGATCTCGACGATGGGCGGCAATCTGTGCCGCTTCGCCGTGGGCGCGGTGCCGTTCCTGCTGGCCATGCTGCTGCAGGTGGGCTTCGGGCTGTCGCCGTTCTCGGCCGGCATGATCACCTTCGCCAGCGCGGCCGGCGCGCTGCTGATGAAGTTCGTGGCCGCCCGCATCGTGACGCGCTTCGGCTTTCGCCGGGTGCTCACGATCAACGCCGTGCTGACCGGCCTGTTCATCATGTTCAACGGGGCCTTCACGCCCACCACGCCGGTGTGGCTGATGATCGCCGTGCTGCTGGTCGGGGGCTTCTTCCGCTCGCTCCAGTTCACCGCGGTAAATGCGCTAACCTATGCCGACATCCCGCCCGAGAAGATGAGCCGTGCGAGCAGCTTCGCCGCCATGGCCCAGCAGCTGGGCATCAGCCTGGGCGTGGGCGTGGCCGCCGTCACGCTGAACCTCAGCATGTCGGTGCGCGGCGCCAGCACGCTGGCGATCGGCGACGTGGTCGTGTCCTTCATCGTGATCGGCATCCTGTGCATGGCCTCGACGCTGTCGTTCCGCCGCCTGGCGCCCGGCGCAGGGGCCCAACTCAACTCCCCCAAGGCTCAACGAGATGACGACTGAATTCGTGCTGGCCCTCGACCAGGGCACCACCAGCTCCCGCGCCATCGTGTTCGACCGCGCCGGCGCCGTGCGCGGCGTCGGGCAACGCGAGTTCCGCCAACACTATCCGCGTCCGGGCTGGGTCGAACACGACGCGATGGAGATCTGGCACAGCCAGCTCGAGGTGGCCCGCGAGGCCCTGCGCAACGCCGGCGCCACGGCCGCCGACATCGCCGCCATCGGCATCACCAACCAGCGCGAGACCACGCTGATCTGGGAGCGCGCCACCGGCCGGCCGCTGGCGCGCGCCATCGTCTGGCAGGACCGCCGCACCGCCCCCTTGTGCGAGCAGCTGCTGGCCGACGGCCACGGCGACTTCCTGCAGCAACGCACCGGCCTGGTGGTCGACGCCTACTTCTCCGGCACCAAGCTCGCCTGGCTGCTCGACCACGTGCCGGGCGCGCGCCAGCAGGCCGAGCGCGGCGAGCTGGTGTTCGGCACCATCGACACCTGGCTGATCTGGCAGCTCACCGGCGGCGCGGTGCACAGCACCGACCCGAGCAATGCCTCGCGCACGATGCTCTACGACATCCACCGCCAGGACTGGAGCGACGAGATCCTGGCGCTGCTGAACATCCCGCGCGGCATCCTGCCGGCGATCGCGCCGAGCAGCGCCGAGGTCGGGCGCGCCCTGCCCGAGCTGCTGGGCGGCGCAATCCCGATCGCGGGCGTGGCGGGCGACCAGCAGGCCGCCACCTTCGGCCAGGCCTGCTTCCAGCCCGGCATGGCCAAGAACACCTACGGCACCGGCTGCTTCATGCTGATGAACGTGGGCGACGCGCCGGTGCAGTCCGACAACAAGCTGCTCTCGACGGTGGGCTGGGGCCTGCCGGCGCAGGACGGCTGGCGTTCCACCTACATGCTCGAAGGCGGCGTGTTCATGGCCGGCGCGGCGGTGCAGTGGCTGCGCGACGGGCTGGGCATCATCCAGCATTCCGAAGACGTGGAGCCGCTGGCGGCCAGCGTGGCGGACACCGACGATGTGTTCATGGTGCCCGCCTTCGCCGGCCTCGGCGCGCCGCACTGGGATCCCTATGCGCGCGGCACGCTGATCGGCGTCACGCGCGGCACCACGCGCGCCCACATCGCGCGCGCCACGCTCGAATCGATCGCGTTGCAGAGCGCCGAGCTGCTGACCTGCATGAACGCCGACAGCGGCATCCCGCTGTCGGAGCTGCGGGTCGACGGCGGCGCCTCGCGCAACGACCTGCTGATGCAGATGCAGGCCGACCTGCTCGGCGTGCCGGTGGTGCGGCCGCGCGTGGCCGAGTCGACCGCGCGCGGCGCGGCGGGCCTGGCGGGCCTGGCCGTGGGTTTCTGGCGTTCGATGGACGAATTCGCCGGCCAGTGGGAGGCCGAACGCACGTTCGAGCCGCGCTGGCCCGCCGAGCTGCGCGAGGCGCGCATGCGGCGCTGGCGCCAGGCGGTGGCGCTGTCCAAGGGCTGGGCCGCCGACGCGCCCAAGCCCTGAACGGGGCTCAGTAGAAGGGCTTGGCCAGCGCCAGCATGATGGCGGCGGCCGCGCCCACAAACACCGTCACCGCGCCCAACGCCGCCCAGCCGGGCGGCGCCACCGGCGGCTGGCGCAGCAGGCGCAGCACCCAGCGGGTCTCGCACAGCTGCAACAGCGTCAGCAACGCCACGATCACCAGCTTCACGTCGAGCCAGCGATGGCCGAACCAGCCCACCCTCAGCGCGAGCGTGACGCCGAGCGCCCACGTCAGCACCATGGCGGGCAGGGTCACGCGCTGGTTCCAGCGTGCCAGCCCGCGCAGGAACGGGCTCGGCGCGGCGGGCGCGGTGTCCGCGTCATCGCGGGCCGGCGGAAACGACAGCACGGCGGCCAGCACCAGCAGCCCGCCCAGCCACACGGCCAGCGCGGCGCCGTGGGCCATCTTGATCAGAAGATAGTCATCCATGATGTGAAAAAGGGCGCCGCGCCAGGCCGCGCGGCCCGCCGTGGCGCCCCTTCCGCGAGCGGGATCAGTTCAGGCTGGCGCCGGAAATCTTCACGATCTCCTGGTACTTGTCCTTCTCCGCCTTGACGAAGGCGGCGAACTCGGCCGAGGTCATCGGCTCGGCCTCCGAACCCATGGTCAGCAGGCGCTGGCGCACGTCGGGCTGGCGCAGCGCGTCGGCATAGGCCTTGTTCAGCTTCTCGACCACCGGTGCGGGCGTGCCGCCGGTGGTGAACACGCCGAACCAGGTGCCCAGGTCGAAGCCCTTGACGCCGGCCTCATCGAGGGTCGGCACGTCGGCCAGCAGCGACGAGCGCTTGGCGGTGGTCACGGCCAGGGCCTTCACCTTGCCGTCCTTGATGAGCGGCGCGGAGGCGGCCAGATTGTCGAACATGAAGTCCGACTGGCCCGACAGCAGGGCCAGCTGGGCCGGTGCCGCGCCCTGGTACGGAATGTGTTCGACGGCGATGCCGGCGCGGGCCTTGAGCAGCTCGCCCGCCAGGTGGCCGGCGCTGCCGTTGCCGCCCGAGCCGTAGTTGAGCTTGCCCGGGTTGGCCTTGGCGTACTGGATCAGGTCGGCGACCGAACCGATCTTGTTCTTGGTGGCGAAGTCGTTGTTCATCACCAGCACGTTCGGCACCGAGGCCACGATGGTGACCGGCGCGAAGTCCTTGATCGGATCGTACGGCAGGTTGGCGAACAGGAACGGGTTGATGGCATGGGTCGCGACCGCGCCCATCACCAGCGTGTAGCCGTCCGGCTGGGCCTTGGCGGCCAGGTCGGCGCCGATATTGCCGCCGGCGCCGCCGCGGTTTTCCACGATCACGGGCTGGCCCAGCGAAGCGCGCACCTTCTCGGCCAGCAGACGGGCCATGGTGTCGAGCGGACCGCCGGGGGGATACGGCACGACGAAGCGCAGCGGCTTGTTCGGATAGTCGTCGGCGGCATGGGCCGGGGCGGACACGGACACGAGCGCGGCCAGGGCCAGCGCGCCGCCGACGAGCGCGCGGCGCGTGGCGGAAACGGCGGTAAAGGGCTTCATTTTATGGAGTCTCCGGGGGGTCTGATGCTTCTGTGCGGGTCGTAGCATACTCCACGCCCCCCGCCGCCAACCGGCAAAAACCCGCTTCCCAGGGCCGCTCATCGCCGGTTTGGCCGCCGCCGCGTGGCAGGCGCGCCACATCCGCGCGCGCCGCGCCGCCGGATGCCGGGCAAAGAAAAAGGCGGCGTGGCGGCCGGCTCGCGCCGGCCCCCACGCCGCCTTCGCCCCGATCAGGCCGGGGCGCGGATCCTGCGCCGATCAGTGCAGGATCTGGCTCAGGAACAGCTTGGTGCGCTCGTTCTGCGGATTGTCGAAGAACGCATCGGGCGTGTTCTGTTCGATGATCTCGCCGCGGTCCATGAAGATCACGCGGTTGGCCACCTTGCGCGCGAAGCCCATTTCGTGGGTCACGCACAGCATGGTCATGCCGCTTTCCTGGGCCAGCGTCACCATCACGTCCAGCACTTCCTTGACCATTTCCGGGTCGAGCGCCGAGGTCGGCTCATCGAACAGCATGATCTTGGGGTGCATGCACAGCGAGCGGGCGATCGCCACGCGCTGCTGCTGGCCGCCCGACAGCTGGCCGGGGTACTTGTTGGCCTGGTCGGGAATGCGCACGCGCTCCAGGTACTTCATGGCCGTGGCCTCGGCTTCGGCCTTGGGCTTTTTCAGCACCCAGGTCGGGCCCAGCGTCAGGTTTTCCAGCACGGTCAGGTGCGGGAACAGATTGAAGTGCTGGAACACCATGCCCACGTCCTTGCGGATCGTCTCGATCTGCTTGAGGTCGTTGGTGAGCTCGGTGCCGTCGACGATGATCTGACCTTGCTGATGTTCTTCGAGCCGGTTGATGCAGCGGATCATGGTGGACTTGCCCGAGCCCGAAGGCCCGCAAACCACGATACGTTCACCCGGCGCCACGTCCAGATTGATGTTGCGCAGCACGTGGAACTGGCCGTACCACTTGTTCACGCCCTGCAAGCGAATAATGGCATCCGTCACGCCTTTACTCCCGAAAAATGCCCGCGAGCCCGATGCAAAGGGGGGCCGCGGACTGGGTTCTATCGTTTATGACCTGTGGCCAGCCGCTTTTCGAGCCGCTGGCTGTATTTCGACATCGAGTAGCAGAACACGAAGTAGATGAGCGCGATGAAGATGTACGCCTCTACCCCGAAGCCCCGCCATGCGGCGTCGGACAACGCGGCCTTGGCCGCGAGCGTCAGGTCGAAGATGCCAATGATGACCACCAGCGAGGTGTCCTTGAACAGGGCGATGAAGATGCTCACCAGCGGCGGGATCACGATCTTCAGCGCCTGCGGCAGGATCACCTTGCGCATCTGCTGCCAGTAGGAGAGGCCGAGCGAATCGGCGCCTTCGTACTGGCCCTTGGGGATGGCCTGCAGCCCGCCACGCACCGTCTCGGCGATATAGGCCGCCGCGAACAGGATGATGGCGATCTGCGCCCGCAGGAGCTTGTCGATCGAGAAGCCCTCGGGCAGGAACAGCGGCAGCATCACCGACGACATGAACAGCAGGCTGATGAGCGGCACGCCGCGGATCAGCTCGATGTAGACGACGCACAGCGCCTTGATCGCCGGCATGCGCGAGCGCCGGCCCAGGGCCAGCAGCACACCGAACGGGAAGGCGAAGGCGATGCCGAAGGTGGCCAGGATCAGCGTGAGCGGCAGGCCGCCCCAGCGGGCGTTCTCGACGTAGGTCAGGCCGAGGACGCCGCCCCACATCAGGACCGCCACGAGCGTCAGGCCCACCACCCAGATCACGGCCAGGGACAGGTTCCAGAAGCGGCGCATGCCGCTCATGATGATCACGGCGATGAGGATGAAGGTCGCGATCAGCGGCCGCCATTGCTCGTCGTAGGGATAGGTGCCGAACAGGATCAGCCGGTGCTTTTCGCGGATGAACGCCCAGCAGGCGCCCCCGGAGGCACGGCATTCCTGCGCCGAGGTGGCGGTGAAGTTGGCCTTGATGAAGGCCCACTCCACGATCGCCGGCACGGCCATGAGCACCAGCCAGGCGAGCAGCACCGTGGCCAGGATCGACATGGGCGAGGAGAACAGGCGGGTCTTGACCCAGGCCCACGCGCCGACCTGGTTGGACGGCGGCGGCAGGCCGGCGCTGGGCGTGGTTTGCGTAGTGCTGCTCATATCAACGCTCCACCAGCGCGATGCGCTTGTTGTACCAGTTCATGAAGATCGAGATCGACAGGCTCACCGTGAGGTAGGCCGCCATGATGATCAGGATCCCTTCGATGGCCTGGCCGGTCTGGTTCAGCGTGGTGTTGACCACCGACACGATGTCCGGATAGCCGATGGCCACGGCCAGTGAACTGTTCTTCGTGAGGTTCAGGTACTGGCTGGTCATCGGGGGGATGATGACGCGCAGCGCCTGCGGCAGCACCACGAGGCGCAGCATGAGCCCGCGGCGCAGGCCGAGCGACTCGGCCGCTTCCCATTGGCCCTGGTTGACCGCCTGGATGCCCGAGCGCACCACTTCGGCGACGAACGCCGAGGTGTAGATCACCAGGCCCGCCAGCAACGCGGCGAATTCCGGCGACAGCGTGAGACCGCCCTGGAAGTTGAAGCCCTTGAGCTCGGGCATGTCGAGCGTGAGCGAGGCGCCGCTCACCAGCCAGCCCACGATCGGCAGGCCGATGAACAGACCCAGCGCGGCGCGGCCGAGCGGGAACATGCGGCCGGTGCGCTCCTGGTTCTTGCGGGCCCAGTGGGCCAGCACGATCAGCGCCACGAAGGCCAGCGCGAGGCCGCCCAGCATCCAGTCGAGCGAATTGCCTTCCAGGCCGGGCACTTTCAGGCCGCGATTGGAGATGAACACGCCGGGCAACGGATTGTGCGCCTGGCGCGGGCCGGGCATGTTTTCCGTGATCAGGGCGTACCAGAAGAACAGCTGCAGCAGCAGCGGCACGTTGCGCATGACTTCGACGTACATCGAGGTCAGGCGCGCGACCAGCCAATTCTTCGAGAGGCGGCCGATGCCGATGAGGGTGCCGAGGATCGTGGCGAGCACGATGCCGATCACCGCCACGCGCAGCGTGTTGAGCAGGCCCACCCAGATGGCGCGGCCATAAGTATCGGAGGGGGAATAGGCGACGGCGGTTTCGCCGATCGCAAAGCCGGCCTCGCGGTCCAGGAACCCGAACCCGGTGGCGATATTGCGCACCGCCAGGTTGTGCAGGGTGTTCGATACCAGGAACCACGCGACCCAGGCCACGGCCAGCAGGGCGACGACCTGATAGACCACGGCGCGCACGCCGGGATCATTCCAGGATAGACGACGTCGCGGTGCCTGCAGCGGGGCGTTTTTCTGTTGTGTCGTCATGAATGAATCTACCGATGTCAGACTACAAACGGCGGGCAAGCCCGCCGCCACTGCTTCCCGCGCCCCCGGCCTGACAGGGCCGGGGCGGGGCCGGCGCCTCGCGGCGCCAGCTCAAGAAGCCGACTCAGCGCACCGGCCAACCGTACTGGATGCCGCCTTGCTTGTAGGAGGCGTTCAGACCACGCTCCAGCTTCATCGGGCCGCCCTTGCCGAGCGTGCGTTCGAAGCTTTCGCCGTAGTTACCGATCTGCTTGATGATGTTGTAGGCCCACTTGTCGTCCACGCCCAGGTTCTTGCCCATGCCCGGGGTCACGCCCAGGATGCGCTGGATGTTGGGGTTGGAGCTCTTGGTCATCTCGTCGACGTTCTTCGAGGTGATGCCGTATTCCTCGGCTTCCAGCATGGCGTTCAGGCTCCAGCGCACGACGTTGAACCATTGTTCATCGCCCTGGCGGACCATCGGGCCCAGCGGTTCCTTGGAGAAGTCTTCCGGCAGGATCACGTACTTGTCGGGATTCTCGAGCGTCGTGCGCACCGATGCCAGTTGCGACTTGTCGGTCGTGAAGGCATCACAGCGGCCGGCCGAGAAGGCACGGACGATTTCGTCGAACTTGTCGATCACGACCGGCTTGAAGTCGATCTTGTTGGCACGGAACCAGTCGGCCAGGTTGAGCTCGGTGGTGGTGCCGGGCTGCACGCAGATCGTGGCGCCGCCGAGTTCCTTGGCGCTCTTCACGCCGAGATCCTTGGAGACCATCACGCCCTGGCTGTCGTAGTAGTTCACGCCGGCGCCGATCAGGCCCAGGGTCGTGTCGCGGGTCAGGGTGACCGTGGTGTTGCGCGTCAGCACGTCGACTTCGCCCGATTGCAGCGCGGTGAAGCGTTGCTGGGTGTTCAGCGGGGTGACCTTGATCTTCTTGGCATCGCCGAACATGGTCGCGGCGATGGCGCGGCACATTTCAACGTCGATACCCTGCCATTCGCCTTTGCTGTCGGCGATCGAGAAACCGGCGATACCGGTCGAGACGCCGCACTGGACGAAGCCCTTTTTCTTGACGTTGTCGAAGGTGGCACCGGCATGTGCCGCCGTCGACGCGGCGAACAATGCGGCACCGACGGCCGCGAGCTTCAGAACTTTCATTGTTGATCTCCTGTTTAGGACCACAAGGACGCGCAACCTAGGTATGGATGACGTGCTTGGGCGCATCGTAGCGACTCGTGAAATTAGGGGACATTGGGGCTATCCCTTCCCACGTCTTTCCCGAATATAGGGACGAATTGTCTCGATCACTCGTCAACGCGCCCCGATCATTCGGCAATTGCCGCAAACTCGCGTTTGCCTACCACGAACAGGTCCGAAACATGATGCAGTGCGGAAAAGCAACGGCGGGCGTTACTATTGCAGCTTCAACTCCCACGTCGCCATGATTGAATTCCAGCACGTTTTCAAATCCTACGGACGCGGCCGCAACATCCTGGCCGACATCAACTTCCAGGTGCAGCCCGGCGAATTCATTTTCGTCTCCGGCCCTTCCGGCGCGGGCAAGTCCACGCTGCTCAAGCTGATCGGCGGCCTCGAGGCGCCCTCGCGCGGGTCGATCCAGGTGCACGGGCAGCGGCTCGACCGCCTGCCGGCGCGGGCGCGGCCCTATCTGCGCCGCGCGGTGGGCGTGATCCTCCAGGACACCCACCTGCTCTACGACCGCAGCGCGCTCTCGAACGTGATGCTGCCGCTCGCGGTGCTGGGGCAGGCGCCCGACGCCGCGGCCGCGCGCGCCCGGGCCGCGCTCGACAAGGTCGGGCTGGCAGGCAAGGAAGACCTGAATCCCATCGAACTGTCGGGCGGCGAGCAGCAGCGCCTGGCGATCGCGCGCGCCATCGTGAACCGGCCCGCCATCCTGATCGCCGACGAGCCCACCGCCAATCTCGACGACGACAACGCCCAGCGCATCATGAACGTGTTCCGCGACTTCAACCGCGTCGGCGTCACCACGCTGATCGCCTCGCACGACCAGCAGCTCATGTCGCGCTATGCCAATCGCATGCTGCGCATCGATCACGGCAAGTTCACCGACTCGCACCATCCCACGGGAGCGGCCGAATGAAGTCCTGGCTGCGTCAGCATCGCTACGCTCTCTCGATCACGCTGCGCCGTCTCGGCAAGCAGCCCTTCTCGACCCTGGCCAACGTGCTGGTGATGGCGCTTGCGCTGGCGCTGCCGCTGCTGGGCAGCGCCATCCTCGTGTCGGTGCAGCCGGTGGCGCGCCAGATCTCGGTCACGCCCGAACTCACGATCTACCTGCAGCAGGGCGCCCCGGCCGGCACGGCCGACACGCTGGCGGGCCGCGTCAAGGCCGAGTTCGGCAACGACGTGGGCGCCGTGCGGGTGGTGCCGCGCGACCAGGCGCTGGCCAACCTGCGCCAGAACCCCGCCTGGGAACAGGCGCTGGCCGTGCTGCCCAACAATCCGCTGCCGGACGCCGTGGTCGTGACGCTGGCGCCGGGCGAGGACCTCGCCGCGCGCGCCGACCGGCTCGCCTCGCAATGGCGCAAGTGGGAGGCGGTCGACCAGGTCCAGCTCGACAGCGCCTGGGTGCAGCGCCTGGAAGCCATCCTGCGCTTCGCGCGCATCGGCCTGGGCTTCCTGGCCGTTTGCGTGGCGGTGGTGGTGCTGGCCACGGTGTTCAACACGGTGCGCATGCAGGCCCTGACCCAGCGCGAGGAAATCGCGGTGGCGCGGCTGGTGGGCGCCACCGAATCGTTCGTGCGCCGGCCCTTCCTCTACCAGGGCGCGCTCACCGGCGCCCTGTCGGCGCTGGTCGCCGTGGGTGCGGCGGCCGCGGCGCTGGTGCCGCTGAACCACGCGGTGCTCGGCCTGGCGGCCAGCTACGGCGCCGAGTTTGCGCTGCACCTGCCGGGCGTGCCCGTGCTGGTCGTCGCGATCCTGTGCGCCGGCGTGCTGGGCGCCCTGTCGGCGCGCTGGTCGGTGACCCGCAGCACCCGCTTCTAGCGCCCGCCGCCCGGCCCTCATTGCCGGGCAGTACGCACCTTTCGGTGCGTTAATCGACCGAACGGTCTGCGCACGCCCCGGGTAATGTTGTCGACAAGGCACAATACCGGGGCGTAGCTGTATCTGGGGACTCGCGAGAAAAACGGGTTTCCCGGCCTGCGTTAGCGTGGACGGGTGACAACAGCGCAAGATTCACTTGTATTACCGAATTTTGCGATGAATAATCACAAATTGAAATCTTTTAAGAAATTTAGAAGACTTGCTTCGCCATCCCCGTGGCGAACGAGCTCAGGAACGTATGCCTTCGCGAACCGACGCGCGTGCCACGCGCCACTATTTCGATAGTGCGTTCAATTGTCCGGCAGTGAAAGTGCTGCCGAACGAGTATTACGTCACGTCCGGCGAAGACATCATGATCTCGACGGTGTTGGGATCCTGTGTGGCCGCCTGCGTGCGCGACCCGGTCAACGGCATCGGCGGGATGAATCACTTCATGCTGCCCGAGGGCGACGCGGCGTCTCCCGCCTCCGCCACGATGCGCTACGGCGCCTTCGCCATGGAAGTGTTGATCAACGAATTGCTCAAGGCCGGCGCCTCGCGCGAGCGGCTCGAGGCCAAGGTGTTCGGCGGCGGCGCGGTGTTGAGCGCGATGCAGCAGATGAACATCGGCGAGCGCAACGGCCAGTTCGTGCTGAGCTACCTCAAGACGGAAGGCATCCCGGTGCGCGCGCAGGACCTCGGCGACATCCATGCCCGCCGCATCCATTATTTCCCCCGCGACGGGCGCGTGATGGTGCGCAAGATGGCGCCGCACCACGCCAAGGCGGAAGAGGTCATCGCCCGGCGCGAACAGCAGGCCGCGCAGCAGATCCAGGCCGAAAGCCGCTCGGCGCCGCGCGTCGAGCGCTTCGAACGGCCCAAGATGAAGGTCGAAATGTTCGACCGGCCCGCACGCCGGCCGCGTTCCACCGAAAGCGCCTGAGTCCGTGCGCCCGACACAAGAAAATGGCCACCCGCAGGGGTGGCCATTTTCTTTGCACGACGGCGTCAGGCCGCGCGGGCGCCGCCGATGCCCACCACCGATGCGCTGAATTCGCGCATCAGGGCCTCGCGCTTGACCGCGGCGCGCGCCATGGCGGCCTCCTTGATGTGGCCGTAACCGCGGATCTCCTCGGGCAGGCTGGCCAGCGCGACCGCCTGCTCGAGATTGCCGCGATTGAGCTTGCTCAGGATGGCGCCGAGGTGGTCGCGATACTCGGCGATCAGGGCGCGTTCGGCGCGGCGCTCGGCGGTGTAGCCGAACACGTCGAACGGCGTGCCGCGCAAGCCGCGCAGCCGCGCCAGGATGCCGAATACCTTGAGCATGCCAGGCCCGTAGGCGCGCTTCTTCAGGTGGCCCTCGGCGTCGCGCTTGGCGGTGAGCGGCGGCGCCAGATGGAACTTGAGCTTCCAGTCGCCTTCGAACTGCGCGGCCACGCGCTTGAGGAACTCGCCGTCGGTGTACAGCCGGGCGACCTCGTACTCGTCTTTGTAGGCCATCAGCTTGAAGTAATAGCGCGCCACGGCCTCGGCCAGCCGGGTGGTGCCGGTGGCGTTGTGCTCGGCCGTGCGCACCCGCTCGACGAGCTCGGTGTACTGCCGCGCGTAGGCGTCGTTCTGGTAGGCGGCCAGGAAATCGCGGCGCGTGGCGACGAGCTGGTCGAGCTCGGTGGCCGGCCGCTTGAAGTCCACCACGGCCGGGCGCTCGCCACGCCGGACCTCGGTGATCTGCGGCTCGAGCGCGGCTGGCTTGGCGGCCAGGCCCAGCAGCGCCTGCACGCCGGCCAGGTCCTGCGCGGCGCGGCGGCCCCAGGCAAAGGCGGCGAGGTTGTTCGGCACCTGCTGGCCATTGAGCTCGATCGCGCGCAGCAGCGCGGCCTCGCCCAGCGGCAGCCAGCCCTTCTGGTAGGCATAGCCCATCATCAGCGGATTGGCGTAGATCGCATCGCCCAGCAGCCCCACGGCCAGCGCGGCCGCGTCGAGCGTGGCCACGTTGCCCTCGCCGCAGGCCTGCACCAGGTCGCGCTTCAGGTCGGAGCCGGGCAGGCTCCAGTCGGGGTTGTGCACGAAGGCGGCGGTGGGCGCGACGTCGCTGTTGAGCAGCATGTGGGTGCGGCCGGCGCGCATGCGCGCCACGGCGTCGGCGCTGGTGCCCACCACCAGGTCGCCCGCCAGCACGAGATCGGCTTCGCCCATCGCCACGCGGGTGTTGAGCAGCTCGCCCGGCGTGGGCGCGAGCACCACGTGCGAATACACGGCGCCGCCCTTCTGCGCCAGGCCGGCCATGTCGAGCACGGAGGCGCCCTTGCCTTCGAGGTGGGCGGCCATGCCGAGCAGCTGGCCGATGGTCACCACGCCGGTCCCGCCCACGCCGGCGATGAACACGCCGTAGTGGCCCGCGATCGGCTTGGCCTGCGGCTCGGGCAGGCCCGCCGCGATGTCGGTTTGCTGTTCGAGCGCGCGCGGCTTGCGCAGCTTGCCGCCCTCGACGGTGACGAAGCTCGGGCAGAAGCCCTTGAGGCAGGAGAAATCCTTGTTGCAGCTCGATTGGTTGATGGTGCGCTTGCGGCCGAACTCGGTTTCGAGCGGCTCCACCGACAGGCAATGCGACTTCTCCGAGCAATCGCCACAGCCTTCGCAGACGCGCTCGTTGATCACGACGCGGCGCGCAGGATCGGGATAGGCGTTGCGCTTGCGGCGGCGCCGCTTTTCGGTGGCGCAGGTCTGGTCGTAGATCAGCACGGACACGCCCTGGTAGGCGCGCAGCTCGCGCATCACCTCGTCGAGCTCGTCGCGGTGCTTGACCGGCACGCCCGGCGCCAGGCCCTGCACGCGCTCGTATTTCTCGGGCTCGTCGGTGACGATGACGATCTTGTCGATGCCCTCGGAGGCCACCTGCTGCGTGATCATGGGCACGCTGATGGGCCCGTCGACGGGCTGCCCGCCGGTCATGGCGACGGCGTCGTTGAACAGGATCTTGTAGGTGATCGGCGCCTTGGCCGCGACCGCCGCGCGGATCGCGAGCAGCCCCGAGTGGTAGTAGGTGCCGTCGCCCAGATTGGCGAACACGTGCTTCTCTTCGGTGAACGGCGCCTGGCCGATCCAGGGCACGCCCTCGCCGCCCATCTGGGTGAAGACCTGGGTGTTGCGGCCCATCCAGGTGACCATGTAATGGCAGCCGATGCCGGCCATGCCGCGCGAGCCCTCGGGCAGGCGCGTGGAGGTGTTGTGCGGACAGCCCGAACAGAACCAGGGCTTGCGATCGACCACCACGCGCGGCTTGGCCAGCGCGCGCTCGCGCGCCTCCAGAAAGGCCAGGCGCGCCTCGATGCCGGCGCGCACGTCGGCCGGCAGCTCGAAACGCAGCAGCCGCGCGCCCACGGCCTTGGCCACCATGGCGGGGGAGAATTCGTAATGCGCCGGCAGCAGCCAGTTGCCCTGCGGCACCGACCACTCGCCGCCGTCCTTGTCGTCGAACTTGCCGACCACGCGCGGAATCTTCTTGCCCGAGCCGATCCAGCTGAACAGCTCTTCCTTGAGCTGGTATTCCAGCACCTGGCGCTTTTCTTCCACCACCAGGATCTCGTCGAGCCCTTCGGCGAAACGGGTCGTGCCGGTGGCCTCGAGCGGCCACACCATGCCGACCTTGAACAGGCGCAGGCCGATCTGCTGGCACACGGACTCGGTCAGGCCGAGGTCGAGCAGGGCCTGGCGCGTGTCGAGATAGGCCTTGCCGGAGGTCATGATGCCGAAGCGCGCGCGCTCGTTGGGCACCTGCCAGAGCTCGCGGTTCAGGCCGTTGGCGCGCGCATAGGCGAGCGCGGCGTAGAGTTTGTAGTCGAGCAGCCGCGCCTCCTGGGCCAGCGGCGTGTCGGGCAGCCGGATGTTCAGGCCGTCGGGCGGCAGCTGGAAGTCTTCGGGCAGCAGGATCTGCACGCGGTCGGCGTCGACCTCGACCGAGGCCGAGACCTCGACGATGTCGGTGATGGTCTTCAGGCCCACCCACACGCCGGCGTAGCGGCTCATGGCCCAGCCGTGCATGCCGTAGTCGAGCACCTCCTGCACGCTCGACGGGAACAGCACCGGGATCATGCAGGCCTTGAGGATGTGGTCGCTCTGGTGCGGCAGCGTGGACGACTTGGCGGGATGGTCGTCGCCGGCCACCACCAGCACGCCGCCATGGCGCGAGGTGCCCGCGGCATTGGCATGCTTGAAGACGTCGCCGCAGCGGTCCACGCCGGGGCCCTTGCCATACCACATGCCGAACACGCCGTCGTACTTCGCGCCCGGGAACAGGTTGACCTGCTGCGAGCCCCACACCGCGGTGGCGGCGAGGTCTTCGTTGATGCCGGGCTGGAACTCGACGTGGTGCTGCTTGAGGTACTTCGCAGCCTTCCACATGTTCTGGTCGACCCCGCCCAGCGGCGAGCCGCGATAGCCCGAGATGAAGCCGGCGGTGTTGAGGCCGGCACGCGCGTCGCGCACGCGTTGCATCATGGGCAGCCTGACGAGGGCGTGGATGCCGCTCATCCAGGCCAGGCCGGATTCGAGGGTGAATTTGTCGTCCAGGTGGACGGATTCAAGCGCCGCGCGCTGCGCGGGCGTCATAGGGGCATTCATTGTCTACTCCGTTGTAAGAGACTATCCAGCCCAGACGTCGCGGAGTCGCCCTTTTGGGGCGCCGGCGCCGGGGTCAGACCTACACCGCCTTGTTGTTATGCCTCCTGTTTTACCTGTCACACTCCGTCCCCGCAATAGGGCAATGCGATAATCCGGGGCATGCAATTCGCCCTACGCATCACCACCTGGCAGGCCGCCCATGGCCGCCACGCCCTGCCGTGGCAGAACACGCGCGCCCCCTATCGCATCTGGCTCTCGGAAATCATGCTGCAGCAGACGCAGGTGGCGACCGTGATCCCGTACTACGAGCGTTTCCTCGCGCGTTTCCCGACGGTGCAGGCCCTGGCCGCCGCGACCCAGGAAGAGGTGATGCCGTACTGGGCCGGGCTGGGCTACTACGCCCGCGCCCGCAACCTGCACCGTTGCGCGCAGGAGATCGTGGCGCAGTGGCAAGGGGCGTTCCCGCCCGATGCCGAACACATCGCCACCCTGCCCGGCATCGGGCCCTCCACCGCGGCGGCGATCGCGGCCTTCGCCTACGGCGAGCGCTCCCCCATCATGGACGGCAACGTGAAGCGGGTGTTCGCACGCCACTTCGGCGTCGAGGGCGATCCGACCCGGCGCGAGGTCGAGCAGCGGCTGTGGGCGCTCGCGCATGCCCAGGTCGAGGCGGTGCCCGCGCTGGACATGCAGGCCTACACACAGGGATTGATGGACCTGGGCGCCACGCTGTGCACGCGCGGCAAGCCCGATTGCGGACGCTGTCCGGTGGCCGAGACCTGTACGGCGCGTGCCGAAGGCAGGCAGCAGGAGCTGCCCACGCCGAAGGCGCGCAAGACCGTGCCCGAGCGCACTACCGCCATGCTGGTGCTGCTGCACGAGGGCCGGGTGCTGCTCACGCAACGCCCCCAGAGCGGGATCTGGGGCGGCCTCTGGACCTTGCCGGAATGCGACGCCGACAGCGACCCGCGCGCCGCCGTGGCGGCGCTGGGCCTGCGCGCCACCTCGCAGGTCGAACTGGCCGCGTTCTCGCACACCTTCACGCACTTCCGGCTGCACGTGCGGCCATGGCTGATCGAGGTCGAGGCCGGGACGCTGCAGGAGGCCGCGCAGCCGCAGGCCTGGGTGGACAGCGCCGGCCTGGCGGCCCAGGCCCTGCCCGCGCCGGTGCGCAAGCTGCTCGACGGCCTGGTGGCCGCGGGCCTGACCGAGCCGCAGGCCGAGTTCGCGCTGAAATAGGCGCGCCGCGGCCGGGCGCGGTTCAGGCCGGCCCGGCCGGCGCCTCGTCGAGCAGCATCACCAGCTTGAGCTCGGGATGCGTGGCGAGGCGGAAGGTGATCTGCTGGAACGGCAGGCGGCCGCGCCGCGGATGGTCGAATTCGCGCAGGCCGCCCTCGCGCTCGACCACGGCATGGCGCGTCCACCAATGATGGAACACCGGGCTCACGCGGTTGAGCTCATCGAGCAGCGCCAGCACGTCGGGCTCGTCCAGATGGGCCCCGGCATCGGCGCGGAACTCCGCCACCACGCGCCGCGCGCGCTGCTCCCAGTCCACCACCAGCGAGCGCGCCTGCGGATCGAGGAAGATGTAGCGCAGCAGATTGGGCGCGCCATCGCGGCGCGGCCAGTGATCGAACAATTCGGAGAGCGCCTCGTTGCACGCCAGCACGTTCCAGGCGCGGTCCAGCACGTAGGCCGGCGCCTCGATCACGTCGACGCAGGGCTGCAGCGGCAGGCCCGCCGGCCCGCCCGAGGCATCGCGCGGATGCTGCGGGTCCACCGACTCGGCCAGCTCGAACAGGTAGGCGCGCTCGGCGCGGCCCAGCTGCAGCACGGTGGCGATGCGCGCCCACACCGCGGGCGAGACCGAGACCTCGCGCCCCTGTTCGATCCAGGTGTACCAGGTGACGCTGATGCCCGAGAGCTGCGCCACCTCTTCGCGGCGCAGACCGGGCGTGCGGCGGCGCGCGCCGGCGGGCAGGCCGGCCATCTGCGGCGTGATGCGGGAGCGCGCGCTGCGCACGAATTCGCCGAGGTTCTGGCGGCGCAGCGTGGAGCCTTCGGAGGCGGGATGGGTGGCACTCTTCATACCAGGATGGGCAATGGTCTTGTACGGGTACTGGGATGCTTCTATCTTACTGCGCAAGCCGGCACGTCGCCGCGCAGCCACCAAGGACAGTCATGACCCACCCGACCCACGACGCCGCGGTCGAACGCCAGTTCAGCCCGCAGGCCCAGGCCTATCTCACCAGCGCGGTGCATGCGCAGGGCGCGGACCTGCTGCAGATGGCGGAGATCGCCCAGGCCCATCCCGGCGCACGCGTGCTCGACATGGGCTGTGGCGGCGGGCACGTGAGCTTCCACGTCGCGCCGCACGTGGCGCACGTGACGGCCTACGACCTGTCGCAGTCGATGCTCGACGTGGTGGCCGGCGAGGCCGCCAAGCGCGGGCTCGACAACCTCGCCACCTGTCGCGGCAAGGCGGAGCGCCTGCCGTTCGCCGACGGCGAGTTCGACCTCGTGATGAGCCGCTACTCCACCCATCACTGGGAAGACCCGGGCCTGGGCTTGCGCGAAGCCTTCCGCGTGCTCAAGCCGGGCGGCACCGCCGTGTTCGCCGACATCGCCTCGCCCGGCGGCGCGCTGCTCGACACCTGGCTGCAAACCATCGAGGTGCTGCGCGACACCTCGCACGTGCGCAACTATTCGCAATCCGAATGGCTCGCCCTCCTGACCGATGCCGGCTTCGTGGTGCAGGGCTTCACGCCGCGCAAACTGGCGCTGGAGTTCAGCTCCTGGGTCACGCGCATGCGCACGCCCGCGCCGCTGGTGCAGGCCCTGCGCGACATGCTGGCGATCGCGCCGGCGCCGGTGAAGCAGCACTTCCAGATCCAGGCCGACGGCTCCTTCAGCAGCGATTCGCTCACGCTGGTGGCGCACAAGCCCGCCTGAGCGCGCGCCCAAATGAAAAACGGAGACCCGCGGGTCTCCGTTTTTCATTTGGGCGGCGCAGCCTCAGCCGAGATTCGGCGCCAGCGTGCGGCGCAGGTCTTCGAGCGTGCGGCCGCTGCGGGCGGCGTAGTCGGCCAGCTGGTCTTCGCCGATCGTGCCCACGTTGAAGTACTGCGAGTCGGGATGGCTGAAGTAGAAGCCCGACACGCTGGAGGCCGGATACATGGCATAGCTGTCGGTGAGCTGCATGCCGATCTCGTTGCCCTCGAGCACCTCGAACATGTCGGTCTTGACCACGTGTTCGGGGCAGGCCGGATAGCCCGGCGCGGGCCGGATGCCGACGTATTTCTCGGCGATCAGCGCCTCGTTGTCGAGCGCCTCGTCGGGCACGTAGCCCCACAGATCGCGGCGCACGCGCGCGTGCAGGCATTCGGCGAAGCCCTCGGCCAGGCGGTCGGCGAGCGACTTCAGCATGATGCTGGAGTAGTCGTCGAGCGCCTTCTCGAACTCGGCCTCCTTCTTCTCGATGCCCAGGCCGGCGGTCACGGCGAACATGCCGATGTAGTCGAGCTTGCCGCTTTCCTTCGGGGCGATGTAGTCGGCCAGGCACTTGTTGGTCACGCCCTCGCGCTTGACGCCCTGCTGGCGCAGGTTGCGATAGGTGAACAGCACTTCGCTGCGCGACTCGTCGCGGTAGATCTCGATGTCTTCGTCGTTGACGCGGTTGGCCGGGTAGAAGCCAATTACGCCGTTGGCGGTGAGCCAGCGGCCTTCGATGATGCGCTTCATCATGGCCTGGCCGTCGGCGTAGACCTTGCGCGCCTGCTCGCCCACGACCTTGTCGTCGAGGATGGCGGGGAACGGGCCGAACAGGCTCCAGGTCTGGAAGAACGGGCCCCAGTCGACGTAGCGCGCGATGTCGGCCAGGTCGTAGCTCTTGAAGGTGCGGCGGCCGATGAACTTCGGGCGCGGCGGGGTGTAGGCGTCCCAGTCGATCTGCGGCCGCGCGGCGCGCGCATCGGCGAGCGACATCAGCGGCACGGCCTTGCGATTGGCGTGGCGGCGGCGCACGTCTTCGTACTCCTGCGCCAGCTCCTGGAGGTAGGTGGCCGACTGATCCGACATCAGGTTGGTGGCCACGCCCACCGACCGGCTGGCGTCGGGCACGTAGATCACCGGGCCCTCGTAGTTGGGCGCGATCTTGACGGCCGTGTGCACGCGGCTGGTGGTGGCGCCGCCGATCATGAGCGGCGTCTGGCGCTCGCGGAAATACGGGTCGCGCTGCATCTCGGCGGCCACGTAGGCCATCTCTTCGAGGCTGGGCGTGATGAGGCCGGACAGCCCGATGATGTCGGCGTTTTCCTTCTTGGCGGTCTCGAGGATCTGGGCGCAGGGCACCATCACGCCCATGTTGACCACCTCGAAGTTGTTGCACTGGAGCACGACCGAGACGATGTTCTTGCCGATGTCGTGCACGTCGCCCTTGACCGTGGCGATCACGATCTTGCCCTTGGCGCGCACGTCGCCGCCGGCCGCGGCGATCTGGCGCTTCTCTTCTTCGATGAAGGGGATCAGGTGGGCCACGGCCTGCTTCATCACGCGGGCCGACTTCACCACCTGCGGCAGGAACATCTTGCCCTCGCCGAACAGGTCCCCGACCACGTTCATGCCGTCCATCAGCGGGCCTTCGATCACCTCGATCGGACGACCGCCGCGCGCCTCGATCTTCTGGCGCACTTCTTCGGTGTCTTCGACGATGAAGGTGGTGATGCCGTGCACCAGCGCATGCGACAGGCGCGCCTCGACCTCCTGGTTGCGCCAGGCGAGGTCTTCTTCCTTCTTGGCGCCGCTGCCCTTGACCGTGTCGGCGAACTGCACCAGGCGCTCGGTCGGCGTGCGCTCGTCGTCGGCGTCTTTCTTTCCCACCGGCTCGGCGCGGTCGAGCACCACGTCTTCGACCAGGTCGCGCAGCACCGGATCCAGGTCGTTGTAGACGCCGAGCTGGCCGGCGTTGACGATGCCCATCGTCATGCCTTCCTTGACCGCGTAGTACAGGAACACGGTGTGGATGGCCTCGCGCATGGGCTCGTTGCCGCGGAACGAGAAGCTCACGTTCGACACGCCGCCCGAGATGCGGGCGTGCGGGAGGTTCTGGCGGATCCAGCGCGTGCCTTCGATGAAGTCGACCGCGTAGTGGTTGTGCTCGTCGATGCCGGTGGCGACCGCGAACACGTTGGGGTCGAAGATGATGTCTTCGGGCGGGAAGCCTTCTTCCTCGACCAGGATGCGATAGGCGCGGCCGCAGATTTCCTTGCGGCGCTCCAGCGTGTCGGCCTGGCCCTGCTCGTCGAAGGCCATCACCACCACGGCGGCGCCGTAGCGGCGGCACAGGCGGGCGTGTTCGCGGAACGGCGCCTCGCCTTCCTTCATGGAGATCGAGTTGACCACCGGCTTGCCCTGCACGCAGCGCAGGCCGGCCTCGATCACCTCCCACTTCGAGCTGTCGATCATGATCGGCACGCGCGCGATGTCGGGCTCGGAGGCGATCAGGTTGAGGAAGCGGTGCATGCAGGCCACCGAATCCAGCATGGCCTCGTCCATGTTGATGTCGATGATCTGCGCGCCGTTCTCGACCTGCTGGCGCGCCACGGCGAGCGCCTCGTCGTACTTCTCTTCGCGGATCAGGCGCGCGAACATCTTGCTGCCGGTGACGTTGGTGCGCTCGCCCACGTTCACATAGAGCGTGGTTTCATCGATGTTGAGCGGCTCCAGGCCCGACAGGCGCGTCTTGACCGGCACCTCCGGCACCTCGCGCGGCGTGAGCGCCACGACCCGCTCGGCGATGGCGCGGATGTGGTCCGGCGTGGTGCCGCAGCAGCCGCCCGCCATGTTCACCAGGCCCGAGCGCGCGAATTCCTCGAGCAGCGCGGAGGTGTCGGCCGGGGTTTCGTCGAAGCCCGTTTCGGCCATCGGGTTGGGCAGGCCGGCGTTGGGATACACGCACAGGTAGGTGTCGCAGATCTTGGCCAGCTCGGCCACGTACGGGCGCATCAGCGCCGCGCCGAGCGCACAGTTCAGGCCGATCGTGATCGGGCGCGCGTGGCGCACCGAGTTCCAGAAGGCCTCGACGGTCTGGCCCGACAGGATGCGGCCGGACGCGTCGGTGACGGTGCCGGAGATCATCACGGGCAGGCGCACGCCGCGCTCTTCGAACACCTGCTCCACCGCGAAGATCGCGGCCTTGGCGTTGAGCGTGTCGAAGATGGTCTCGATCAGCACCAGGTCGATGCCGCCGTCGAGCAGGCCGTTGAGCTGCTCGATGTAGGTCAGGCGCAGCTCTTCGAACGTGACGTTGCGCGCACCGGGGTCGTTCACGTCGGGCGAGATCGAGGCGGTCTTGGGCTGGGGGCCGAGCGCGCCGGCCACGAAGCGCGGATGCTCGGGCGTGCTGTACAGATCACAGGCCTCGCGCGCCAGCCGGGCCGAGACGAGGTTCAGCTCGTAGGCCAGCCCGGGCAGGTCGTAGTCGCCCTGGGCGACCGAGGTCGCGCCGAAGGTGTTGGTTTCGATCACATCCGCGCCGGCCTCGAGATACTGGCGATGGATCTCGCTGATGACGTCGGGGCGCACCAGCGACAGCAGTTCGTTGTCGCCCTTCAGATCCTTGTGGTGCTCGGCGAAGCGCTCGCCGCGGAAGTCCGATTCGGTGAGCTTGTAGCGCTGGATCATGGTGCCCATGGCACCGTCCAGGATCAGGATGCGTTTTCCCAGCTGGCGCGCGAACTCGGCGCCATGGGTATAGGCCTCGGGGGGATAAGGCAGGCTGGGATAAGACATGCGGATCCTGAGTGTGGCAAAAAGGGGAAAATCCCCTTCAAATCAAGCCCCGATCGTAACAAAACGGCTACGTTTCCGCCCGCCGGTGATACAGTTTCGGCCCCGAACAGGTGCTTTCGGCGTATCAATCGGCGAATCCGCAGGATTTGCCGCACGCGCGAGAGGTAAACGGGAAACAGGAAGGCGCCTTGCCGGCCGCCGCCCATCCACGAGATGGCGCGCGCGCCCCGCGCCCAGCCTGTGCTGCCCCCGCAACGGTCCCCATGCGCTTTGCCGCATGGCAGCCCGATACCGGCCCGTTCGCTCGCCAGAATGCCGCATCGCCCGCGCCCGCCGCGGGCCGGCCTTCTTCCATCGTGCTTGGCCTGCGGGGTCGCGGGTCACATCGAGGTTCTGCAGATGAAATCCCGCTCCATCCGGCGCTACGCCGGCGCCCTGCTCTGCTCCGCTCCCGCCCTTGCGGCCGCCCAGCAAGCCAGCTCCACCGCCTCCGAACTCGACACCGTCACGGTCACCGCGCAGCGCGTGCCCACCGACGGCCGCAATCTGCCCGTGTCGATCTCGGTGATCACCGCCGCAGACATCGCCGCCAGCAGCGCGCGCACGATGCAGGACCTGCTGTCGACCCAGTCGGGCATCCACCTGCTCAACACCAGCGGCTCGAACGACAACGCGATCGTGGACCTGCGCGGCTTCGGCATCACCGGCGCCAGCAACACGCTGATCATGATCGACGGCATCAAGCAGAATCCCAACGATCTGTCGGCGCCCAACCTCGGCGTCGTGCCGCTCGACCAAGTCGAGCGCGTGGAAATCGTGCGCGGCAGCGGCTCGGTGCAGTACGGCGGCGGCGCCACCGGCGGCGTAATCAACATCATCACGCGCAAGGATTTCAGCAAGCAGCCCGTCACCGCGCGCGCCTCGGCCACGCTCGGCAGCTATGGCCTGCACCAATACGACGCGGCGGCCGCGTTCAACAACGAGAAGGTCGGCGTCGACTTCTACATGCAGTCGCTGCACACCGACGGCTACCGCGACCACAGCGGCGAGCGCCGCGAGGGCGGCGGCGCCGGCATCACCTTCCGCCACGACAACGGCTCGATCCGCCTGTTCGCCAACACGACCACGCAACGCCTCGACCTGCCCGGTCCGCGCGCGTTCAACCTGGCCACCGGCACGGACCAGATCGAAGACGACCGCCGCGGCGCGAAGAATTACATCGACAACGTCAAGACGCAATCGACCACGTTTGGCGCCCAGCTCGAGCAGAACATCGGCAGCGGCACGCTCTACGCCGACGCCTCCAGCCGCGAGAAGAAGCTCGACGGCCTGTCGAACGACGGCTTCGGCGACACCCTGCGCGACCAGAAGCTGCAGGAAAACAGCTTCAGCGTGCGTTTCCGCCAGCCCTTCGAAGGCGGCCACAGCATCGTGGTGGGCGCCGACGCGCTCGAGGCCCGCACCACCGCGACGCAGGACGACTACTGGGCCTTCGAGCCCAACAAGTGGCAGTCGCGCCAGCATCAATACGGCGTCTTCGCCGAAGGCCAGGTGCGCGCCACCGACAGCACCACCGTGACGCTCGGCGTGCGCCGCCAATACGCTTCCGACGACCTGGAAGTGCTGCAGGGCACGCCCGGCACCGAATCCGACCGCGGCAACCACCTGACCGCCTGGCAGCTGGGCGTGCGCCAGGACCTGCCCGCCGGCTTCGGCGTGTATGGCAAGGTCGGCCGCAGCTTCCGCCTGGCCAACGCCGACGAACTGCTGTCGGTGCAGAGCCCGCTGGCGCCGCAGACCTCCACCGACAAGGAAATCGGCGTGACCTGGCAGGCCGAGCGCAGCAGCGCGCGCCTGTCGTACTTCCGCTATGACCTGACCAACGAGATCATGTACAACCCGCTGGCCGACGGCGCCTTCGGGCCGGGCTCGGGTTCCAACATCAACCTCGATCCGACGCGCCGCCAGGGCGTGGAGCTCGAGGGCCACCACGCGCTCACGAGCACGCTGTCGCTCGACGCCAACGTGACCTGGATGCAGGCCCAGTTCCGTTCGGGCACGTACTTCGGCGTGGACCTGGCCGGCAAGACCGTGCCGCTGGCGCCCAAGTGGCTGGCCAACGCCGGCGTGACCTGGCGCCCCACCGACGCGTTCCTGTGGAACGTGACGGCGCAGTACGTGGGCAAGTCGCGCATGGACAACGACCAGGCCAACGAGTTCGACAAGCAGTTGCAGCCCTACTGGCTGTTCAACACCAAGGTGGCCTACAAGTTCACCCGCAACATCGAGGCGGCGGTGGGCATGAACAACATCTTCGACCGCAAGTACGCCACCTACGGCATCCGCGGCTCGAACCCGGCGTTCGTGCCGCTCGGCCCGGAGGCCAACTACAACCTCTACCCCGCGCCCGGCCGCAACTTCTACGCCACGCTGACGCTGCGCTACTGATGCCCGGCTTCCGATATAGTCGGCGTCTGCACGCCGACGATATCGGCAAGACTCGAGCATCCTGATGAAACCCGCCCGCGCCACCCGGCGCGCCGCGCTGGGGCTGCTGCTGGCCCTGGCGCCGGCACTGGCCCCGGCCGAACCGCCCCCCGCGCCCATCCGGGTGCAGGACGACCTCGGCCGCACGGTCGACCTGCCCGGCCCCGCCCGGCGCGCCATCACCCTCACCCCGCACGCCACCGAGCTGGCCTACGCCGCCGGCGCCGGCCCCTACCTGGTCGGCACGGTGCGCGCGAGCGACCACCCCGCGGCGGCGCGCGCCCTGCCCAGCATCGGCGACGCCCTGCAGCCCGACCCCGAGCGCGTGGCGCAGCTGCGTCCCGACCTGATCCTGGCGTGGCAGCCGGCCACGGCCGGCGGGCTGACGCAGGTGGCCGGCAAGCTGGGTGCGGCGGTGTTCTATTCCGACCCCGTCCGCCTCGACGACATCCCGCTGGCGATCGAACGCTACGGCCGCCTGTTCGGCACCTCGGCGCAGGCCGACGCCGAGGCGGGGCGCCTGCGCGCGCGCCTGGCCGCGTTGCGCGGCGCCTACGCCGGCAAGGCGCCGGTGCGCGTCTTCGTGCAGGCCGGCACCGATCCGCTCTACACGCTCAACGACAGCAGCATCGTGAGCGATGCGCTGAAGCTGTGTGGCGGCGTCAACGTGTTCGGCCCGGCGCCCGTCGTGGCGCCGCAGGTGTCGCTCGAGAGCGTGCTGGCGGCCCGGCCCGACGCCGTGATCGCGGGCGTGCAGTCGGCCGCCGAGGCCGAATCCCTGCAACGGCGCTGGCGCGAATCGCGCCTGCCGGCGGCGCTGGCCGGCCACGTCTATGCCCTGGACGCCGACGCCCTCTACCGCCCCGGGCCGCGCCTGGTCGACGCCACCGCCGCGCTGTGCGAGATGCTGGACCGGGCCCGTTCCTGAGGGCGCCACGGCGCCCAAACCCCTGTCCGCAACCCGGTCGGCCCCGGCCTCGCGCCCCCCGGTGCTTTATGATGGAGGCCTGCAAGCCTCATTCACGCGCGTGGGCCCCGCCCGCGCCGACCCTACCTGCATCGCCATGAGCACTCAAGACACTCTCACCATCGCCGGCCGCGAGTATTCGTCGCGCCTGTTGGTCGGCACCGGCAAGTACCAGGATTTCGAACAGACCCGCGCCGCGCTCGACGCCTCGGGCTGCGAGATCGTCACCGTGGCGATCCGCCGCACCAACATCGGCCAGAACCCGGGCGAGCCCAGCCTGCTCGACTACGTGCCGCCGTCGAAGTTCACGCTGCTGCCCAACACCGCCGGCTGCTACACCGCCGACGACGCGGTGCGCACGCTGCGCCTGGCGCGCGAGCTGCTCGACGGCCACGACCTGGTCAAGCTCGAGGTGCTGGGCGACCCGCACACGCTGTTCCCCAACATGCCCGAGACGCTCAAGGCCGCCAAGACCCTGATCGACGACGGCTTCAAGGTCATGGTCTATTGCACCGACGATCCGATCCAGGCCCGCATGCTCGAAGACATGGGCGTGGTCGCCATCATGCCGCTGGCCTCCCTGATCGGCTCCGGCATGGGCATACTCAACCCCTGGAACCTGCGCCTGATCATCGACCAGACCAAGCTGCCGGTGGTGGTCGATGCCGGCGTGGGCACCGCCTCCGACGCCACCATCGCGATGGAGCTCGGCTGCGACGCCGTGCTGATGAACACCGCCATCGCGGGCGCCCAGGATCCGGTGCTGATGGCCAGCGCCATGAAAAAGGCCGTGGAATCGGGCCGCGAGGCGTTCCGCGCCGGCCGCATGCCGCGCAAGCTCTACAGCGGCGCGCCCAGCTCGCCCACCGAAGGCATGATCGCCGCCAAGAAATGACTGCCCCGCGTCGTATTCCCAACGCCCTGAGCATCGCGGGCGTCGATCCCTCCGGCGGCGCCGGCGTCCTCGCCGACGTCAAGGCCATGAGCGCGCTCGGCGCCTATGGCTGCGCCGTGATCGCGGCCCTCACCGCACAGAACACCCGCGGCGTGTCCGGCATCTCGCCGGTGCCCCCGGCCTTCGTGGGCGAGCAGATCGACACGCTGTTCGCCGACGTGCGCATCGATGCCGTGAAGATCGGCATGGTGGGCCAGGAGCCCGTGATCCGCGTGGTGGCCGAGAAGCTGGCGCGCTGGACGCCCGCCCACGTCGTGCTCGACCCCGTGATGGTGGCCAAGAGCGGCGACCTGCTGCTCGAACGCAGCGCGGTCGGCGCGATGCGCGAATCGCTGCTGCCGCAGGCCACGCTGCTCACGCCCAATCTGCCCGAGGCCGGCGTGCTGCTCGAAGAGCGGCCCGTCGAGACCCTCAAGGAAATGCGGCGCGTGGCCGAGCGCCTGCGCAACAAGATGGCCTACTCCGGCCACCGCTGGGTCATGGTCAAGGGCGGCCACCTGCCCGGCGACGAGACCATCGACCTGCTGCACGACGGCGATCGCATGATCGAGCTGCCCGGCCGCCGCATCGAAACCGCCAATACCCACGGCACCGGCTGCACGCTGTCGGCGGCCCTGGCGGCGCTGCTGCCGCAGCTCGACGACGTGCCCGAGGCGGCGCGCCGCGCCAAGGCCTATCTCACCGAGGCCATCCGCCACGCCGAGCGGCTGGACGTCGGCGAGGGCCACGGCCCCGTCCACCATTTCCACGCCTGGTGGTAGCGGCCCGCCGGTAAACCAGGCCGCCCCGCGGCCGGCCCCCGCCCATGACAGGTGGGAGCCGGTACAATGGGGCGCAAATTCCCTTAGACCGTTTCTCTTTTGCCGTCATGAACGCTTCGACCCTGCCCGACGTAGAACAAGCCCGTTTCAATATGGTGGAACAGCAGATCCGCCCCTGGGACGTCCTGGATACGCGTGTCCTCGACGCGCTGTTCACCGTGCGCCGCGAGTCGTTCGTGCCGCCCGCCCTGCGCTCGCTGGCGTTCTCCGATCTCGAGATCCCGCTGCAGATCAACGCGGTCGACACCCGCCAGACCATGCTGACGCCCAAGCTCGAGGCGCGCCTGGCCCAGGAGCTGCAGCTGCAGCCCACCGACTGCGTGCTCGAGATCGGCACCGGCTCGGGCTACCAGGCCGCGCTGCTGGCGCACCTGGCGCAGCAGGTCACCACCGTCGAGATCGATCCGCGCCTGGTCGCCTTCGCGCAGACCAATCTGCAGCTGAACAACGTCACCGACGTCAAGGTAGAGACCGGCGACGGCCGCAACGGCTGGGGCTCCACCGAATACGACGCGATCCTGGTCACCGGCTCGGTGCCCACCGTGCCCGACGCGCTCAAGTACCAGCTGCGCGTGGGCGGCCGCCTGGTCGTCATCGTGGGCGAAGCCCCCGTCATGACCGCCTGTCGCATCACCCGCACGACGGCGGCGAGCTTCGAAACCGTCCAGCTGTTCGAAACCGTGATCAAGCCGCTGCGCGGCGCCACCGTATCGCACTTCAAGTTCTGACGCGATGCGCGCCCGGCACGTTGCAGCAGTACTTTTCGGGTTCTGCGCCGCAACGGCCGGCGTGGCGGGCCATGCGCAAGACCTGATGCAGGTCTGGCGCGACGCGCTGTCGCGCGATCCGCTCTACGCGGCGGCGCGCGCCGAATATCGCGCCGATGCCGAGAAAGTCCCCCAGGCGCGGGCCGACCTGCTGCCCTACGTCACCGCCGAGACCGGCGGCGCCTATCGCGAGACCCGCAGCACGCGCAACTGGTCGTATGACCATGGCGGCGGGCGCGGCACCTGGGACCTCGTCCTCACCCAACCCTTGTTCGACTGGAACCGCTGGCAGCGCTTCGAGGCCTCCAAGCTAGTGGTGGCCGACGCCGAGGTGCGCCTGCAGCAGGCCTTCCAGGACCTGATCCTGCGGGTCGCGGCCACCTATTTCGGCATTCTCGCGGCCCAGGAGACCCTCACCGCCACCGAGGCCGAGAAGGCCGCCGTGGCCGAGCAACTGGCCGCGGCCAAGCGCGGCTTCGAGCTCGGCAACGCCACCATCACCGACACCTACGAGGCGCAGGCGCGCTTCGACCTGCTCACCGCCGAAGAGCTGCGGCTGCAGAACGAAGTGATGACGCTGCGCGAGGACCTCACCAAGATCATGGGCAGCCCGCCCGGCGCGCTGGCAGAGCTGCCGCACGGCGTGGCGCTGCCGGCGCCGCAGCCGGCACGCCTGTCCGACTGGTCGACCCAGGCGGAAGCGGCCGGCCTCGAGGTGTTGCGCGCGCAACTGCAGAGCCGCCTCGCGGCCCGCAACACCGAGATCGCCAAGAGCGGCCACTATCCCTCGCTCAACCTCTACGCGTCGAGCGGCAGCACCACCGACGGCACCCTGCAGCGCTCCGGCCCGGGCCGCCCGATCGACAGCGCCGTGGGCGTGACCCTGTCCATCCCGCTTTACGCCGGCGGCGGTATCTCCTCCCAGGTAACCGAACGCGTCCAGCTCGAACAAAAGGCACGCCACGACTTCGAGGCGGCGCGGCGCCAGGCCGTGGCCTCGTCGCGGCAGTACTTCAACGGGGTGATGACGGGGCTGGCGCGGGTGCGCGCCCTGGAGGCCGGCGAGCGCTCCAGCCGGGCGTCGCTGGAGGCCAACCAGACCGGCTACGAGATCGGCGTGCGCATCAATCTCGACGTGCTGAATGCGCAGCAGCAGCTCTACGCGACCCAGCGCGACCTGGCGCTGGCACGCTACAACACGCTGCTCGACGGGCTGCGCCTGAAGGCCGTGAGCGGCATCCTCACCGAAAACGACCTGGAAGCGGTCAACCGCCTGCTGCGGCTGCCGCGCTGACCGGCCTCAGCCGGCCTGGATCTTGCGCACCAGCGTGGTGGTGGAGCGCTGGAACTCGAACGGAATCGCCTCGGCCCGGCCGCCCCAGGTCTTGACCAGCGCGGTCTCGGGCAGCTTCTCCATGTCGTAGTCGCCGCCCTTCACGATGATGTCCGGACGCAGTTCGGCGATCAGCTCGATCGGCGTGTCCTCGTCGAACGTGGTGACGGCGCCGACGCAGGCCAGCGCGGCCAGCATGGCGGCCCGATCGGCCTCGCCGTTGAGCGGCCGCTCCGGGCCCTTGCCCAGCCGCCGCACCGACGCATCCGTGTTCACGGCCACCACCAGCGTGGCGCCCAGTTGCGCGGCCGCGTCGAGGTAGGTCACGTGGCCGCGATGCAGGATGTCGAACACCCCGTTGGTGAACACCAGCGGACGCGGCAGGCGGCCCTCGGCCACGGCGGCCACGAGGTCGGCTCGGGAATGGATCTTGGATTCGAAGCGGGCGGTCGTCATGGCGCGATTGTACGCTGCGCCATGACGCCGCTCGCGCGGCCCGCGGGCCTCAGACGCCGACCAGCACCGATCCCTCGGGCGTGGCCGGGCGCAGGCGCGCGGCGACTTCCTTGCGGTAGCGGTTGAGATCCTTGACCGACGCGAAGTTGCTGTCGAGGAGCTTGGACAGGATGTGCAGGATGCGGGTGGCGACCTTCTGCTCCCAGACGCCGTCGAAGCGGATCTGGGTGTCGAGCCAGCGCTCGAGCCAGCCCGGCTCGGGCAGGCGCGACTGCACGGTGTCGTTCGGGAACAGGTCCTTGTTGACGTGCAGATTGGTCGGGTGCATGGCCTGCGCGCTGCGGCTGGCCGAGGCCATCAGCACGCCGATCTTGGAGAAGGCATGGCGGGCATCGCCGCTGACCGCGTCGCCGCGGTCGTGCAGCGCGCGCCGCATGTATTGCAGATAGGCACCGGCATGGCGTGCTTCGTCTTGCGCCACGGTCTTGTAGATGGCCTTGATGACCGGCTCGGTGTGCCAGTCGGCGGCGCAGCGATACCAGTGGTTCAGGCGGATCTCGCCGCAGAAGTGCAGCATCAGCGTCTCGAGCTCGGGCGCGCGGTCGAATTCGAAGCGCACCTTGTGCAGCTCTTCTTCGGTGGGCATGAGGTCGGGGCGGAAGCGGCGCAGGTATTCCATCAGCACGAGCGAGTGCTTCTGCTCCTCGAAGAACCACACCGACATGAACGCGCAGAAATCGCTGTCGCCGCGATTGTCGCGCAGGAACATCTCGGTGGCCGGCAAGGCGGCCCACTCCGTGATGGCGTTCATCTTGATGGTGTGGGCTTGTTCTTCCGTCAGCTTGCTGCGGTCGAAGTCGCCCCAGGGAATGTCGGTCGCCATATTCCAGCGTACCGCTTCCATGGTCTTGAAGAGTTCAGGATAAAGCATGATTAGCCCTTGAATATTCCCGCTTGAGGGGCTTGTTTGGGTCGAAAGGGATGCTGCGTGCGCCAGGCCTTGCGGCCGGGCGCCGGTACACCTTATAGGAGTGATTTATCGCCGTTGCGCGAGAAGCTGTGATGACATTTCAGTGACGATCCCATGACACCGGCGCTCAGCGCGTCAGTGCCCAGAATGCCACCACGATGCCCAGCGCGACGACGGCGGTGAGCGCGATCAGGACGCGATTACTGTGTTCCTGCGCGCGCCGCAATTTGCCCAGTTCGTCCAGCAGTTGCGGCGCAACCACGGGGCGGCTGAGGTAGTCATGCACGAGGCGCGGCATGGCGGGCAACATCTGGGCCCACTGCACCGCTTCCTTGGACATGGCCTTTTTCAGACCGTCGAATCCCATGCGCTGGCGCATCCAGCGTTCGAGATACGGTTTGGCGGTCTTCCAGAGATCGAGGTTGGGGTCGAGCTGCCGCCCCAGACCCTCGACGTTGAGCAAGGTCTTCTGCAGCAGCACGAGCTGCGGCTGGATCTCGACGTTGAAGCGGCGCGAGGTCTGGAACAGGCGCAGCAGCACCTGGCCCAGCGAGATCTCGGCCAGTGGCCGGTCGAAATACGGCTCGCACACCGCGCGCACGGCGCCCTCCAGCTCTTCCTCGCGCGTGTCGGGCGGCACCCAGCCCGACTCGATGTGCAACTGCGCCACGCGGCGGTAGTCGCGGTGGAAGAAGGCGAGGAAGTTCTGCGCCAGGTAGTTTTTGTCGAATTCCGACAGCGAACCGACGATGCCGAAATCGAGCGCGATGTAGCGGCCCAGCGTCTCGGGATTGTCGGACACATAGATGTTGCCCGGGTGCATGTCGGCATGGAAGAAGCCGTCGGTGAACACCTGGGTGAAGAAGATCTCGACGCCGCTGCGCGCCAGCGTCGGGATGTCGATGCCGGCGGCGCGCAGGCGGTCGATCTGGCCCACCGGGATGCCGTACATGCGCTCCATGGTGAACACCGTGCTGGCGGTGTATTCCCAGATCACCTCGGGCACGATCAGGATCTCGCCGCGGTTGGATTCCGGGCCGAAGTTGCGTCGCAGCTGGCTGCAGTTGGAGGCCTCGCGCACCAGGTCGAGCTCGTCGTGCAGGTACTTGTCGAACTCCGCCACGACCTCGCGCGGCTTGAGGCGGCGGCCGTCGTCGCCCAGGCGCTCGATGATGCGCGCCACGATGCGCAGCAGCGACATGTCCTGCTCGATCACGGCCAGCATGCCCGGGCGCAGCACCTTGACCGCCACCTCGCGGCCGTCGTGCAGCACGGCGAAGTGCACCTGCGCGATCGAGGCGGAGGCGATCGGATCGGTGTCGAACTGCGCGAACAGCTGCTGCGGCGGCGCGCCCAGCGCGGCCTCGATGCAGGCGGCGGCCTGGGCCGACGGGAACGGCGGCACGCGGTCCTGCAGCAGCGCCAGCTCGTTGGCGATGTCGGCGGGGATCAGGTCGCGCCGGGTCGAGAGCACCTGGCCGAACTTCACGAAGATGGGGCCGAGCGATTCGAGCGCGCGGCGCAGCCGCACGCCGCGCGGCGTGCGCGGCCGCGTGCCCAGGCGGATCACGCGCAGCAGCAGCGTGGCCAGCGGGTGGTTCAGGCTCGAGAGCACCAGCTCGTCGAGGCCATAGCGCAGCGAGACGAAGATGATGCGCAGCAGTCGCAGGAAGGTCATCATCGTGCGCCCCTTGCGCTGCCCTGGCGGGCCAAGCGCGCGTCGAGCGCGCTCAGGCGGCGCGCCAGCGCGTCGGTGTCCTGGCCGAGCTGGTCCATGTCGAGGCGCCATTGCGCCAGGGCCGGCCGGCCGGCCACCACGCCGCGCTCTTCGGCCAGATATTCGGAGATGTTCTGTGCCAGGCGCAGCGCCGCGTTGCGCGCGAAGCCGGTGACGGCACGGGTGCCGCCGAGCAGGCGCGCCGCGGGCACGTCGCCGAGGCGTTGCGCCAGTTCGTCCTCGACGTCCCAGCGCAGGTCGCGCGCCAGGTCCGCCACCACCTGCGCCAGCGCCGCGTCGCCCGAGATGTGGGTGAGCTCGGCGAAGTCGGGCTTCGCGCCGCCCGGCAGCAGGCGCGCCAGGCTCATGCGTTCGGGCACGCCCGAGAGCGTGACGTCGGCCACGACCGCCGCATCGGCCACGTCGACCTGCCCGTCGCTGGCGATCGTGAGCGACAGGGCGAAGCCGCCGAGCGCGAAACGCACGGTCTTGCCGGCGTGGCGCTGCAGGCGTTCGCGCGCCCAGGGCTCGCGCGCGAGCAGCGCATTGAGCAGGCGCACGACGAGTCGCGATGGCGGGGGCAGGACGGAAAGAGGCGCGGGCAAAGGCAGCATCGGGGAGTGTGCGGCCGCGGGCGCGGCCTGGGAGGCATCCGGTATGAACCTTGGCAGTTTACCGGTTTAATACGGCGCGCTGGCCGCGCCTCCCGCCAATGAGCGAACCGGCCCAGGGCGTGAGCCACAAGACCGGTTCAGGGGTAAAGCTTCGACGGCATCCGGCCACGGGCCGGACGCCGTCTGCGCGATCAGCTCGCGTATTCGACCGGGATCTGCTGGATGCCGGCGAGCAGCCAGCCGCCATTGGCCGGCTTGAACAGGTTCCAGACCTCTTCGAAGCGGAAGGCCTCGGCACCGACTTCCTCGCGCAGCATGCCCGAGAAGCGCACGCTGGCCAGGTGGCCGTCGGAGACGGTTTCGATGCCCAGCAGCTCGGCGTTGAGCAGCACGACGTCGGTCTTGTTGGTGCCGCTGCGGGCTTCGAGCTGCGGCTTCAGTTCGGCGATCAGGTCGTCGGTCAGGAGGTCGCGCAGGCTTTCGACGTTGCCGCTGTCCCAGATCGCCTGGATGCGGACGAACTGGTCCTTGGCCTGTTGCAGGAAGCGCGGCGTGTCGAAGTCACCCGGAATGAACCAGTTGCCATCCTCGCCGGCCTTCGGCAGCGCGGCGGCCGGTGCGGCGGCAGCGGCAACCGGGGCAGCAGCCGTGGCGGCGATGGGCGCCTGCGCGGCCGGCTGGGCCGGCTTGAGCGACTCGCGCCACGTGGGCTGGGCGTTGTTGCCATTGCCGTTGCCGGCGTTGTTGCCGTAGGCACCCTGCATGGCCTGGCGCGGCGCGGCGCCACGCAGACGACGCACGATGAACAGCACCGCGAACACGACCAGGGCGATCAGCAGCGCGCTGCCGAGGAACTCGGCGAAGGCGCCCGACAGACCCAGGTGCGACAGCAGGGCGGCGATGCCCAGGCCGGCGGCGATGCCGGCGATGGGGCCGAGCCAGCGCGAAGCGCCGCTCTTGGCGGCCGCGCCTGCAGCGGCGGTGCCCGCGGCGGCGGTACCGGCCGTGGCGGCGGTGCCGCCCGCGGTGGTGCCCGCGCCCGGCGTGGCCGGCGGCGTGGTGGCCTGGCGTTGGGTGGTGACGTTGCTCGACTGGCGGCCAGCGCTGCTGCCGCCGCCGGCGCGGCGGGCTTCGGCGTCGAAAGACGCCGTGACCAGCACCGCACCCGACACGGCGATCAGGGCCGCGGCGAGGGTTCGGGAAAGACCCCGGGAAAAACCGATTCGGGACATCGCAATATGCTCCTCGTATACAAGCATGGGCGCTCCCCCGCAGGAGCGCGGCGCGTCCGGCTCAGGGGCCGGATCACACAGGGGTGACTCTGTAGTGGATGAGCAGCACTGAGGGGTCGCCGCGCGGATCGCGCCGGTTTCACCGCAACCTGACTATTTCTTACAGAAGACTGAACAACCTAAGCATAACGGACAAGACCGTCCGTCACAAGTTCCCCAAAAGGGGGTTCAGCCCAGCTTGACGCCTTCGTGCAGGGCGGCGACGCCGGCGGTCAGGTTGAAATACTGGACGCGATCCAGGCCGGCCACCCGCATCATGTCGGCCAGGGTGTCCTGGTCGGGATGCATGCGGATCGATTCGGCCAGGTAGCGGTAGCTCGCCTCGTCGTTGGCGACCTTCTTGCCCAGCCAGGGCAGCACGTTGAAGGAGTACCAGTCGTAGGCGGGCGCGAGCGGCTTGGCCACGCGCGAGAATTCCAGGACCAGGAGCTTGCCGCCCGGCTTCAGCACGCGGGCCATCTCGGCCAGGGCGCGATCCTTGTGGGTCATGTTGCGCAGGCCGAAGGCCACGCTGACGCGGTCGAAGTAGCCGTCGGGGAACGGCAGCTTCTCGGCATCGCAGACCGACACGGGCAGGATCATGCCGCCGTCGGTGAGCCGGTCGCGGCCCACGCGCAGCATCGAATCGTTGATGTCGGTGAGCCAGACCTCGCCCGTGGGGCCGGCGCGCTTGGCGAACGCGCGCGCCAGGTCGCCCGTGCCGCCCGCGATGTCGAGCACCTTCATGCCGGGGCGGATCGCCGCGCGGCTGATGGTGAAGGCCTTCCAGATGCGATGCAGGCCCGCCGACATGAGGTCGTTCATGACGTCATACTTGGCGGCCACCGAATGGAAGACTTCGGCCACCTTGCGTGCCTTGTCAGCCTCCGGCACGGACTGGAAACCGAAGTGGGTGGACTGACCGGCGGCGCCGGATTCGGGAGAGGAATTGGGGGTTTGCATAGTCGAATCTCTTGGTATGGCCCAATGGTAGCCGATCGGCGCCCGATTCCTGACACGGAGATTGCGTCCGGCCACCAGGGCGCGGGCCTGTCGGCGTTGCGCCGCGGCGCGCGCGGGCGCTGGCTGTCCGTGACATGAAGCATTCGTCACATACCTGAAATATTGCGGCCATACTATCGCAATGTTCGCGCAGCGCCTGCGCCTGACTGATGTGTAACACCATGTCCAGCACCATACTTGTCGTCGAAGACGAACCCGCCATCCAGGAACTGATCGCCGTCAATCTTTCGTTCGCCGGCCACAAGGTCCTGCGCGCGTTCGATGCCGAGCAGGCCCAGACGCTGATCCGCGCCGAACTGCCCGATCTCATCCTGCTGGACTGGATGCTGCCGGGCATGTCGGGCCTCTCGCTGGCGCGCAAGCTGCGCGACGAAGAGCGCACCCGCAGCGTGCCCGTCATCATGCTCACCGCCAAGGGCGCGGAGCAGGACAAGGTCGACGGCCTCGAGGCCGGCGCCGACGACTACATCACCAAGCCCTTCTCGCCGAAGGAGCTGATGGCGCGGATCAAGGCGGTGCTGCGCCGCCGCGCGCCGCAGCTCACCGACGACATCATCGACGTCGCCGGCCTGCGCCTGGATCCGGTCACGCACCGCCTGGCGGGCAACACCCAGCAGCTGCAGATCGGCCCGACCGAATTCCGCCTGCTGCACTTCTTCATGACGCATCCCGAGCGCGTGTTCTCGCGCTCGCAGCTGCTCGACCAGGTCTGGGGCGACCACGTGTTCGTCGAAGAACGAACCGTCGACGTGCACATCCGCCGCCTGCGCAAGGCGCTGGAGCCCAGCGGCCACGACGCGCACGTCGAAACCGTGCGCGGCAGCGGCTACCGGTTTACGGCACAGGTCGCCACGCGGTAAAAATCCGCCACGATGATCTGGCTTCGCACTCTCATACTGGCCGCATTCTGGGCCATCGTGGCCCTGCTCGCGCATTGGGCCATCGGCTCGCCCGCGGGCTGGGTCGTGTTCAGCGTGGCGCTGCTCTGCATGCTGCTGTGGCGCAGCTGGCGCCTGCAGAAGGTGTCGCAGTGGGCCCACGATCCCGACGGCGCGCCGCCCGCCTCGGTCGGCCCCTGGGACGACATCCTCGCGCCGCTCTACCGCTACACGCGCCGGCGCAGCCGCGAGATCCAGGAGATGCGCGACACCATGCAGAGCATGCTGGCCGCCGCGCAGGCCCTGCCCGATGGCGTGGTTACGCTCAATGAGGATTTCCAGATCGACTGGGGCAACCGCATGGCGCGGCGCCATCTGGGCCTGCGCCTGCCGGCCGATCGCGGCCACAATCTGCTGAACCTGCTGCGCGCGCCCGAGTTCGTGGCCTACGCCCATCGCGGCGAATGGCCCGAGCCGCTGCTGGTGCGGCTCACGCTCAACGGCCAGGAGCGCGTGATGATGATGCAGCTGGCCGGCTACGCCAGCAACCAGCGCCTGCTGATCTCGCGCGACGTGACCCAGATCGAGCGGCTCGAGACCACCCGGCGCGACTTCGTGGCCAACGTCTCGCACGAGCTGCGCACGCCCCTGACCGTGCTGGCCGGCTTTCTCGAGACGCTGCGGGACATGCCGGCCGAAGTGATCGGCGACGAGCAGCGCGAGCAATACCTGAGCATGATGCTGGAGCAGGCGCAGCGCATGCAGGCCATCGTCGAAGACCTGCTGACCCTGTCCACGCTCGAGTCCTCGCCCGGCTCCGATCCGGTGGCGGTCAGCTCGGCCTCGCTGCTGCAGACCGCGCGCCAGCAGGTCGAGGCGCTTTCGGGCGGCCGCCACACCTTTCACTGGCACATCGACGAGTCGCTCGACGTGCTCGGCAATGCCTCGGAGCTGGCCTCGGCCTTCTCCAACCTGCTCACCAACGCCGTGCGCTACACGCCCGACGGCGGCACCATCACCGTGCGCTGGGCCGCCACGCCCGATGGCGGCGCCAGCTACAGCGTGCAGGACACCGGCATCGGCATCCCGGCGCGCCACATCCCGCGCCTGACCGAGCGCTTCTACCGGGTCGACCGCGGCCGTTCGCGCGCCGTGGGCGGGACCGGCCTGGGCCTGGCGATCACCAAGCACATCGCCATGCGTCACGACGCCGAGCTGCTGATCGAAAGCGAGCCCGGCCGCGGCAGCCTCTTCTCGCTGCACTTCCCCGCCGACCGCGTGGCGGGCGCGGAGCTGGTGGACTGAGCGCCCGGCGGGGCGCAATGGCGTGGGGCCGCACTGGCGGCATAATGCGGCAACCGCCCCTCTCTTCCCTCGCCGCATGCGCATCCTCGTGATCGAAGACGAGCCCAAGCTCGCCGAATACCTGCACAAAGGCCTCACCGAACAGAGCCACGTCGTCGACCTGGCCCGCGACGGTGTCGACGGTCGCCATCTCGCCATCGAGGGCGACTACGACCTCGTGGTCCTCGACGTGAACCTGCCCGGCATCGACGGCTTCGGCGTGCTGGCCGGGCTGCGGGCGCGCCGCGGCGACACGCCGGTGCTGATGCTGACCGCGCGCGACAAGGTCGAAGACCGCGTGCGCGGCCTCGAGGGCGGCGCCGACGATTACCTGGTCAAGCCCTTCGCCTTCTCCGAGCTGCTGGCGCGCATCCACGCGCTGGCGCGGCGCGGCCGCAACCAGGAGGCGCCCGTGCTGCGGCTGGCCGACCTGGAGCTCGACCTGATCAGCCGCAAGGCCCAGCGCGCCGGCCAGCGCCTCGATCTCACCGCCAAGGAATTCGCGCTGCTCGCGCTGCTGCTGCGCCGCCAGGGGCAGGTGCTGTCGCGCGCCACGCTGGCCGAACAGGTCTGGGACATGAACTTCGACAGCGACACCAACGTGATCGAGGTGGCGGTGCGGCGCCTGCGCGGCAAGCTCGACGATCCCTTTGCACAGCGCCTGCTGCACACGGTGCGCGGCATGGGCTACGTGCTGGAGCTGCGCGCATGAGGCCGCCGCGCGCGCCGTCCATGCAGGCGCGCCTGATCCTGCTGCTGGGCGCGATCGCGCTGGTGCTGGCGGCCGCCGCGGGCGTCACGCTGCTGTGGGCGCTCGACCGCGAGGTGCAGCGCCAGGAGGTCACCGAGGCACGCGGCAAGGCCGAGCTGATCGTGCACCTGGCCGGCATGGCACCCGGCACGCACGACCTGCACAGCCTGGACGCCACGCTCGACAGCATGCGCACCGGCCACGGCAACCTGATGATCTGGATCAGCGCCGGCGGCGAATCGCTGTACGGCGGCCCGCTGCCGCGCCTGAGCCCGCTGGGCGAGGACCGCGTGCAGGCCGAGACCGCCGACGGCCAGACCCTGCGCGGCGTGCAGGTGCCGCTGCAGGCGGACGACCCCGCGGGGCCGCGTCTCACCGTCGCGGTCAGCACGCGCGCGAGCGGGCAGTTCCTGGTGGCCTACGGCTCGGTGGTCGCGTTGATCTGCGCGCTGTGGGTGGGCGCCACGGTGCTGCTGGCGGCCTGGGCCGTGCGGCGCACGCTGGCCCCGATGCGGCGCCTGTCCGGCATCGCCGCCGCCATCCGGCCCGAGCATCTCGACGAGCGCCTGCCCGTGGCCGGCATCGACCGCGAGCTGGCCGGGCTGGTGGCCGCCTTCAATCGCACGCTCGAGCGCGTGCAGGCCGCCTACCAGCAGATGGAAGGCTTCAACGCCGACGTGGCGCACGAGCTGCGCACGCCGCTCGCCACGCTGATCAACGGCACCGAGGTGATCCTGGCCTCCGACCGGCCGGCGCACGAGCTGCGCGAGACGCTGGCCTCCAACCTCGAAGAGCTGGAGAGCCTGAAGTCGCTCGTGAACGACATGCTGTTCCTGGCGCGCGCCGATGGCGGCGAACGCGCCGCCGACCTGGCGCCGGTGCGGCTCGACCAGGAGGCGCGCCGCGTCGCGGAGTTCTACGAGGCCGCGCTCGAAGACGAGGGCGTGCACCTGCGCATCGAGGGCGCGGCCACGGTCAGCGCCAACGCCAACCTGCTGCGGCGGGCGCTGGCGAACCTGGTGGCCAACGCGATGCGGGCGACCCCGCGCGGCGGCGAGCTGGTGATCGCCTGCGCGCCGGCGCCCGATGGGCGCGTGCGGCTGTCGGTGCGCAACCCCGGCGCACCGATCCCGGCGGCCGACCTGCCGCGCATCTTCGACCGCTTCTTCCGCGGCAGCGCCAGCCACACGCCGCGCGGCGAAGGCCACGGGCTGGGCCTGGCCATCGTGCGCGCCATCGCCCGCATGCATGGCGGCGAGGTGCAGGCGCGCAGCGACCGCGGCGGCACCGAGATCGGCCTGTTGCTGCCGGGCGCGCCCCACATTACGGAAAAGTAATCCTGGCGTCAGGTCGGGGTCACGGCCCGGCTCCTACAGTGGGAGCCTGTCCACGCCTCGGTGATACGCCATGTTCCACTCCCTTTTCCCGCCGCCGCGCCGTGCCGGCGCCCGCCCGTCCGGACGCTGATGCCATGGACCGGTCCCTCCCCTTGCAGCTTTCGCGCCGCCGCTTCGTCTGTGGCATCGCCGCCGGCGGCGTGCTCGCCACGCTCGGCGCCTGGCGCGCCCGCCCCGCGCTCGCCGCCGCCCCCGACCGGCAGGCGGTGCTGAGCGGCACCGAATTCCATCTCGAGATCGGCAATACGCCGGTGAACTTCACCGGTGCGCCGCGCATCGGCACCACCATCAATGGCCTGATCCCCGGTCCGGTGCTGCACTGGCGCGAAGGCGACACGGTGACCATGCACGTCACCAACCGGCTCGCCGAAGACACGTCCATCCATTGGCACGGCATCCTGGTGCCGCACGAAATGGACGGCGTGCCGGGCATGACCTTCGACGGCATCGCCCCCGGCCAGACCTTTACCTACCGCTTCAAGGTCAAGCAGCACGGCACGTTCTGGTATCACAGCCACTCGGGCTTCCAGGAGCAGACCGGCGTGTATGCCCCGCTGGTCATCTCGCCGCGCGACGCCCCGCCCGCCCAGGGCCGCGACTACACCGTGATGCTGTCCGACTGGACCGACGAGGATCCCGAGACCGTGTTCCGCAAGCTCAAGGCGGTCTCGCACGTCTACAACACCAACATGCCCACGGTCGCGGCCCTCGCCGACCAGGCCGGGCGCGACGGCTGGGGCGCGGCGCTGTCCGAACGCCTGATGTGGGACAAGATGCGCATGAACGCCGGCGACCTGGCCGACGTCTCGGCGCTCACCTACACCTTCCTGGTGAACGGCAAGACGCCGGCCGGCAACTGGACCGGCCTGTTCACGCCCGGCGAACAGGTGCGGCTGCGCCTCATCAACGGCTCGGCCATGACCTACTTCGACGTGCGCCTGCCCGGCCTCAAGATGACCGTGGTCAGTGCCGATGGCCAGGAGGTCCATCCGGTCGAGGTCGACGAGCTGCGCATCGGCGTGGCCGAGACCTACGACGTCATCGTGCATCCCGACGACCGCGCCTACACGCTGTTCGCCCAGTCGATGGACCGCTCGGGCTATGCCCGCGCCACGCTCGCGCCGCGCGCCGGCATGCAGGCCGCGGTGCCCGCGGTCGACCCGGTGCAGCGGCTGACCATGCAGGACATGGGCATGGACATGAGCCAGATGGACATGGCCGGCATGGATATGGCCGACATGGACATGGGTGGCAAGGACATGGCCGGCATGAAGATGGACGGCAAGGCCGCGCCGTCCGGCCATGCCGGCATGCCGATGCCGATGAACATGCCGATGCCGATGAACATGCCGATGCCCGGCATGGATCATGGCGCGATGGGCCACGGCGCGCCCATGGCGATGGACGGCCGGCCGCAGGGCGCGGCGGCGGGCGGCATGGTGGTGGTCAAGCATCACGATCCGGCCGAATACGGCGTGGCCCAGGACATGATTCCGGCGCAGGTCTCGACCCGGCTCGACGATCCCGGCGCGGGCCTGCGCGGCAACGGCAGGCGCGTCCTCACCTATGCCGACCTGCGCTCGCTCGTCATCCCGGCCGACAACCTGCCGCCCACGCGCGAGATCGAGCTGCACCTGACCGGCAACATGGACCGCTTCATGTGGTCGTTCAACGGCAAGACCTTCGGCGACGCCGACCCGATCGTGCTGCATTACGGCGAGCGGGTGCGATTCGTGCTGGTCAACGACACCATGATGAGCCACCCCATCCACCTGCACGGCATGTGGAGCGACGTCGAATCGCCCGACGGCCGCTTCCAGGTGCGCAAGCACACCGTGAGCCTGCACCCCGCCCAACGCATCACCTACCGCGTCCACGCAGATGCGCGCGGCAACTGGGCCTATCACTGCCATCTGCTTTATCACATGGACGCCGGCATGTTCCGCGCCGTCGTGGTGGCCTGACATCATGCGAACGATCCCGACCCTCCTGTCCGCCGCGCTGGTCGCGGCCCTGCCGGCCGCCGCGCTGGCGCAGTCCGGCCACGCCGGCCATGCCCCGGCGCCCGCCAGCATGCCGGGCATGAACATGCCTGGCATGAAGATGCCCGGCATGGAGATGCCCGGCATGGCGATGCCGATGGCCGCGCCACATGCGGCGCCCGCCGCGCCCGCGCCGGCCGACGACGTCGTGCCGGTCGGCAGCCTGCCCTCGTCGGACGGCGGCAACGGCTCGCGCTATGCCGACCATGGCATCGGCCTGCACCTGATGGACCACGCGGTGTTCTGGCAATTCAATGCCGACCAGCTCGAATGGGGCCGCGACAACCACGGCACCACGGTGAGCGCCTGGGACGCGAGCTTCGCCATTGGCACCGACATCGACAAGCTGGTGGTGCAGAGCGAAGGGGAGCACAGCGAGGGCGCCACCGATGCGCAGCTCCACGTGCTGTGGCGGCACGCCTACGCGCCCTTCTGGAACACCCAGCTCGGCTGGCGCCGCGACATGGGGACCGGCCCCAAGCGCGATTGGGCGGCGTTCGGCCTGTATGGCACCGCGCCCTACAACATCGAAACCGAAGCCACCGCCTATGTCGGCGAATCGGGCCGCACCGCGTTCAAATTGAAGGCAGAATACGAGCTGTCGTTCACCCAGAACCTCGTCCTCACGCCCGAGCTCGAAGCCAATCTCTACGGCAAGAGCGATCCCGGGCGCGGCATCGGCTCGGGCCTGTCCGACGCCAGCCTCGCCCTGCGCCTGAGCTACGACATCACGCGGCAGTTCTCGCCCTACGTCGGGGTATCCTTCGAACGCAAGTTCGGCCAGACCGCCAGGCTGGCCAACGACGAAGGCGAGTCGCGCAGCCAGCTGCTGTGGCTGGCCGGCGTACGCTTCTGGTTCTGAACCCGCACACCTCGCATTGGAGCCCGCTTCAGATGACGCAACCGACCCGCCCCGCCCTCACCCGCCGCCAACTCCTGCGCCACGCAGGCGGCCTTGCGCTGTTCGCACCGCTGGCGGCCATGCTGCCCGCGCGCGCGTTCGCCCAGCAGGCGGTCAACCGGCGGGTCGAGGTCTGGAAGACGCCCAGCTGCGGCTGCTGCGGCGACTGGGTGGCCCATCTCGAAGAGGCGGGCTTCCGCGTCACCGTGCGCGACGTGGCCGACACCGGGCCCGTGCGCGCGCGCCTGGGCGTCGCGCCCCAATACGGCTCCTGCCACACCGGCCTGGTGGGCGGCTACGCCCTCGAGGGCCACGTGCCCGCCCAGGACATCCTCGCCCTGCTGGCCCAGAGCCCGGCCGGCGCGGGGCTGGCCGTGCCCGGCATGCCGGTGGGCGCGCCCGGGATGGACGGCGAGGTCTACGGCGGTCGGCGCGACGACTACGACGTGCTGCTGGTGCAGCGCGACGGCAGCGCCCGCGTCTGGCGTGCCGTGCGCGGCGGCGCCTGAGGCCGGCCGCCACCCGCCGCCCGGCCCCCGACGCCGGGCCGAAACGCAACCAACCGTATCGAGAACCATTCTCCACACCGCCGGCGTGGGCATATCCCCCCAGCGGGCCAACTCTGAGTCACAATGAACGTCGGACCCGGGTTTTCCCGACCCGCACTCCGGCCTTTCGCAACCCGGGGCACGCCCCCGCCGAACTCGAGTAACTCCATGGCCCGTATCGTCCTGTTCGAGAACATCCATCCCAGCGCCCGCGCGGTCTTCGAAGCCGCCGGCTACACCGACATCGCCACCTACGGCTCCGCCCTGCCTGCCGCGGAGCTGCGCGCCGCCCTGGCCGGCGCCGACGTGGTCGGGATCCGTTCTCGCACCCACCTGGACGCCGAGCTGTTCGAGGCCAACCCCAACCTGCGCGTGGTCGGCTGCTTCTGCATCGGCACCAACCAGGTCGACGTCGATGCCGCCATGAAGCGCGGCGTGCCGGTCTTCAACGCCCCCTTCTCCAACACCCGCTCGGTGGCCGAGCTGGTGCTGGGCGAGGCCATCCTGCTGCTGCGCCGCATTCCGGAAAAGAACGCGCGCGTGCACCTGGGCCACTGGGACAAGACCGCCGCCGGCGCCTTCGAGGCGCGCGGCAAGACCCTCGGCATCGTGGGCTACGGCAACATCGGCTCGCAGATCAGCACGCTGGCCGAAGCCATCGGCATGCGCGTGGTCTATCACGACGTGGAGGCCAAGCTGCCGCTGGGCAATGCCCGCGCCGCCACCTCGCTGGCCGAGCTGCTGGAGCAATCCGACGTGGTCACGCTGCACGTGCCGGGCGGCAAGTCCACCGAAAACATCATCAACGCCGAAACGCTGGCGCTGATGAAGAAGGGCGCCATCCTGATCAACGCCTCGCGCGGCACGGTGGTCGACATCGCCGAGCTGCACAAGGCGCTCACCAGCGGCCACCTGGCCGGCGCGGCGCTCGACGTGTTCCCGACCGAGCCCAAGGGCGCGAGCGAGCCGCTCGACAGCCCGCTGATCGGCCTGCCCAACGTGATCCTCACGCCGCACATCGGCGGCAGCACGCAGGAATCCCAGGAAAACATCGGCCGCGAAGTGGCCGAGAAGCTGGTGCGCTACATCCAGGCCGGCACCACCAAGACCGCGGTCAACTTCCCCGAGCTGCCGTACCTGGAGCCGGCCGGTTCCACCCGCATCCTGCACGTGCACCGCAATGCGCCCGGCGCGCTCGGCACGCTCGACAACCTGCTGGCCGAGCAGGGGCTCAACATCCTCAGCCAGACGCTGCAGACGCGCGGCCAGATCGGCTACGTGATCACCGACGTCGACGGCAAGGTCGAAGACGCCGTGCTGCACGCCCTGCGCAGCCACCCCATCACGGTCCGCTGCGACCGCATCTGATGCGGCGCGGGCCGCCGGCGTTCACGCGTCGGCGGCCGCCTCCAGGCATGCCACCAGCTTCGCCGTGAGCGGCGAGCGCTCGAACGGCTGCCGCCCCACCACCCCGATTTCCCGATCGAAGGCCGCGTCGCCCAAGGGCAGCAGCCGCAGCCCGCGCGGGTCCAGCTGACGCGTGCGCGGCAGCAGGGCCACGCCCAGCCCGGCCCGCACCAGATGGCCGATCGCGTCGATCTCGTCGAGCTCGATGGCATCGCGCACCGCCACGCGGTGGCGCCGCAGGAACATATCCACCTGCCGGCCGCCGAACGAACCGCGGTCGTAGCGGATGAACGGCTCCTGCGTGAGCAGCTCGCGCCAGCCCGCCGCGCGGCAGTCCTCCGGCACCGCCAGCACCACCGGCTCGCGCAGCAGGCTGCGCCAGCCCAGCTCGGGCGGCAGCGTGAAGGGCGGCCGGATCAGCACCGCCAGGTCCACCTCGCCCGCGTCGACCTGCCCGAGCAGATTCAGCGACACGCCCGGCACCAGCCGCACCCGCACCTCGGGATAGTGGGCGCGGAAGGCCGCCAGCGCGCGCACCAGCAGATCCTGCTGCACCGAAGCAATCGCGCCGATGCGCAGCAGGCCGCTGACCCGCGCGGCGCCGGCATCGCTCGCCATGCGCTCGGCGAGCGCCAGCATCTCTTCCGCCTGCGGAATCATCTCGCGCCCATGGGTGTTGAGCACGGCCGACTTGCCGGTGCGCTCGAACAGGGCCACGCCGAGCTGGTCTTCGAGCCGGCGCATCTGCGCGCTCACGGCCGACTGCGTGAGGCCGAGCTGGCGCCCGGCGCCGGTGAAGGTGCCGTCGCGGGCAACGGCCAGGAAGGTGCGGAGTTCGCGGATCACGGGTCTGGAGCATCAATAAAATCGATTGTCAGACCAGAAAATAATCGTTTTTCAATCAAAAAATCAATCGATAAACTATCGGGTTTTGCAGTGCACACTGCTTCTTTCGCTCGGAGTCGTACGCATGACCGCCCAGACCGCCATTCCCCCGTTCCACCTCGCCTTCCCGGTTCGCGACCTGGCAGAAGCCCGCCAGTTCTACGGCGAACTGCTCGGCTGTAGCGAGGGGCGCAGCAGCCCCGAGTGGATCGACTTCAATTTCTACGGCCACCAGATCGTCGCCCACCTGGCCCCGTCGGAATGCGGCAGCAACGGCACCAATGCCGTAGACTCGCACAATGTGCCCGTGCGCCACTTCGGCGTGGTGCTCTCGATGGACCAGTGGGAAGCGATGGCCAAGAAGCTGACCGACGCCGGCACCGAGTTCGTGATCGAGCCCTATGTCCGCTTCAAGGGCGAAGTCGGCGAACAGGCCACCATGTTCTTCCTCGACCAATCCGGCAATGCGCTGGAATTCAAGGCCTTCAAGAACATAGAATCGCTGTTTGCCAAATAACCCTCGCACGCAGGTTTGCGCCGTTGACCGAGTCTTCCCAACCCCCCTCTTCGGCCGAGACCGCGTGGCAGATCCTGCCGCAGGGTGACCGCTGCCTGGTGATCCAGCTGGGCGATGCGATCAGCGAGGCCACCGGCCAACGCTGCCTGGGCCTGGCCCAGGCCCTGCGCGATGCGGCCTGGCCCGGCGTCACCGACGTCGTGCCCTCCTTCACCAAGGTCGCCGTGCATTACCGGCCGCTGCCCGACGGCAGCGGCCCCACCTACGACGCCCTGCGCGCACGCATCGAGGCCCGGCTCGCGGCCGGCATCGACGTGGCCGAACAGGGCGGCCGCGAGGTCTACATTCCCGTCTGCTACGGCGGCGAGCATGGCCCCGACCTCGCCGACGTCGCACGCGCCGCCGGCATCACGCCGGAGGCGGTGATCGCGTTGCACACCCAGCCGGGCGCCATGGTCTACATGCTGGGCTTCGCGCCGGGCCACGCCTACATCGGCGTGCACGACGAACGCCTGGGCATCGGCCGGCGCGACACGCCGCGCTCGGTCGTTCCCACCGGCTCGGTGGCGGTCGCCAACCGCCAGTCGGTGATCTACCCGAACCGCCTGCCGGGCGGCTGGAACATCATCGGCGCCACGCCCCTCACCCTGTTCGACGCGACGCGCGAGCCCGCCGCCCTGCTGCAGCCGGGCGACCGCATCCGGTTCGTGCCGATCGACCAGGCCGAATTCGACCGGCTGCGCGCCGCGCAGGAGGCGCGATGAGCCTCACCGTCCAGAAACCCGGCCTGCTCTCGACCTTCCAGGACGAAGGCCGCGCGGGCTTCCAGCACCAGGGCATTCCGGCCGCGGGCGCCATGGATGCGCGCGCGCACCGGCTCGCCAACGTGCTGGCCGGCAATACGGCCGACGAGGCCACGCTCGAAATCACGCTGATGGGCCCGATGCTGCGCTTCGAGGCGCCCGCCTGTATCGCGCTTGCCGGCGCCGACCTCGGCGCCACGCTCGATGGCGAGCCGCTGCCGCTGCTGCGTCCGCTCGTCGTGCGCGCGGGCGCGGTGCTGGCCTTCGGCGCGCCCCGGACCGGCACGCGCGCCTACCTCGCCGTGCATGGCGGCTTCGCGCTGGACCCGGTGATGGGCAGCTTCAGCACCTATCTGCGCAGCGGCTTCGGCGGTTTCCAGGGCCGCGCGCTGGCGCGGGGCGACCGGGTCGGCTTCAGGCACGCGCTCACCGACGAGCCGGCGCGGCTCGACGCGCTGGCGCGCGAGCTCTGGGACCTGCGCATCTACCTGCCGGCCACGCTGCGCGCACTGCAGCGGCCCACGGTGCGCTTCCTGCCCGGCCTGCACTGGGACGAATTCAACCAGGCCTCGCGCCACGCCTTCGCCGAAGGCGAATACCGTATCAGCGCGCAATCCGACCGCATGGGATACCGCCTGGACGGCCCGACGCTGGCCATGACCGCGCCGCGCCAGATCCTCTCCGAGGCCACGAGCTTCGGCACGGTGCAGGTACCGGCCGGCGGCCAGCCCATCGTGCTGATGGCCGACCGCCAGACCACCGGCGGCTATCCCAAGCTGGCGCAGATCGCCGCGGTCGACCTGCCGGTGCTGGCCCAGTTCGCGCCGGGCCAGACCCTGCGCTTCGCTCCCATCGCGCTCGACGAGGCGCAGCAGCTCGACGCCGCGCGGGCGCAGGCCTTCGCCGCGCTCGAGGCCGCACTGGCGCCGTTGCGCGCGCAACTGGCCGGGCACGTGCTGGCCGCCGAAAAGGATTCCGCATGAGCATCACCCTCGACCTGAACTGCGACATGGGCGAAAGCTACGGCGCCTGGCAGATGGGCAACGACACGGCCATCCTGCCGTTCGTGTCCTCGGCCAACATCGCCTGCGGTTTTCACGGCGGCGACCCCGGCACCATGCGCCGCACCGTCGCGGCCGCGCTCGAACACGGCGTGGCGATCGGCGCGCATCCGAGCCTGCCCGACCTCGCCGGCTTCGGCCGCCGCAACATGGCGATCTCGCCGCAGGAAGCCTACGACCTGGTGGTGTACCAGGTCGGCGCGCTGGCCGGCGTGGCCGCCTCGCAGGGCACGCGGCTGCATCACGTGAAGGCGCACGGCGCGCTCTACAACATGGCGGCGAAAGACGGCGCGCTCGCACGCGCCATCTGTACCGCCGTGCGCGACGTCGACGCCGATCTCGTGCTGTACGGCCTGGCGGGCAGTCAGTGGGTGGCCGCGGCGCAGGGCGCCGGGCTGCAGCTCGCGCAGGAAGTGTTTGGCGACCGCTCCTACCAGGACGATGGCTCGCTCACGCCGCGCACCCAGCCGGGCGCGATGATCACCGACGTGGACCTCGCCGTGGCGCAGGTGCTGCAGATGGTGCGCGAGCGCGCGGTCACGGCGCAGAGCGGCAAGTCCGTGGCGCTCGCGCCCGACACGCTCTGCCTGCACGGCGACCAGCCCGACGCGCTGGCCTTCGCCAGCGCGATCCGCCAGGCGCTCGAGGCGGCCGGCATCGCCATCGCCGCGCCCGGCAAGCCACGCCGTCCGGCGCGCTGAGCGGCCGGCGCGAACGCGGCCATGCCGCCTGCCTCTCGGCACGCGGCTCTCATCGATGCGGGAAAAAAACCGGGCACGCCACCGTGCCCTTGTCGACCGCGCCCCGGGGGCGGCGGCGGGGCCATCCGCGCAGGCGGACGGCGCTGCGCGGCGGGCTCAGTAGGCCCGCAGGCGCTCCTCGCCCTCGTCGTCGCTCACGTCCACCACCACCTGTGCATAGGCATGCACGACCTGGCTCAACATGTTGAGCACGTGGTCGCGCGCGAGCTGCGCGGCACGGCTGAATTCGCCCTGCCCGAGTGCTTCGGCCACGCCGGCGTGATAGGCGTCGTAGGCGATGTCGGCCAGCTGGTGGCGCAGCAGGTTGTAGCGCAGCGGCTCGACCTGCTCGGTGAGGCGGTCGAGCGTATCGACCAGCGGCACGTTGTCGGTGTAGCGCGCACAGGCGAGGTAGTACTCGCGCAGGGCGTTCACGTAGGCGCTCACGTCGCGCGCGGCGTGGGCGCGGGCCAGCGCGGCATCGTGTTCCTTGAAGGCGCGCAGCAGGCGCACCAGGTCGGGTTGGCCCACGAGTTGATTGATGCTGTAGGAAGCCAGCTCGGCGCGCAGCAGGAAGATGTCGCGGATCTCGTCTTCGGTGTAGCGGCGGATGCGGAAACCCTTGCGCTGCAGGTGCACCACCAGGCCGCTCAGCTCGAGCAGGCGCAGGGCCTCGCGGATCGGGCTGCGGCTGGTGCCGAAACGCTGCTCCAACTCCTGCTCGCGCAGGGGCTGGCCGGGCCGAAACGTACCGTCGACTATCAGCTCACGAATCTGCTCTTTGAGAAAGTAGGGAATCGTGGCCGGCGCTTTGACGTCCAAAGTATTTCCTTGTCCAGACCGCGTCGGATCTTCTAAATATTAAGAAGATACTAGATAAACATTGAAACACAAAGGGAGGTAGCGGACTTAAAGTGCAACAGTAGGAATTCTTCGTCGCCCCAGGGCATTGCGCCAATTGCAACAGTAAAGATTCGCGGCAAGTTACCAACATCGGCGCGTCCGGCACCCTGGCCCCAAACGCAACGGGACGGCCGAAGCCGTCCCGTTGCGTGCCTGCGGCGCGTGCCGCGATCAGACCAGCACGCGCTCGATGCCGCCCGCGTTGGCGCGGCGCACGTAGTCTTCCATCCAGCTCTCGCCCAGCACATGCTTGGCCATCTCGACCACGATGTAGTCGGCGTCCATGGCCGTGTCGCCTTCATAGCGCGACAGGCCCTGCAGGCACGACGGGCAGGACGTCAGCACCTTCACGTCGCCGCTGAAACCGTCGGCGCGCAGCGCGTCCTGGCCCTTGAGCAGCTCTTCCTGCTTGCGGAAGCGCACCTGGGTCGACACGTCGGGGCGGGACACGGCCAGTGTGCCCGACTCGCCGCAGCAGCGATCGCTCTTGATGGCGCCGTCGCCCACCAGCGAACGCACCGTCTTCATCGGATCCTGCAGCTTCATCGGCGTGTGGCAGGGGTCGTGATACATGTAGCGCGTGCCCGTGACGCCATCGAGCTTGATGCCCTTCTCGAGCAGGTACTCGTGGATGTCGATCAGGCGGCAGCCCGGGAAGATCTTCTCGAACTCGTAGCCCGAGAGCTGGTCGTAGCAGGTGCCGCAGCTCACCACCACCGTCTTGATGTCGAGGTAGTTGAGCGTGTTGGCGACCCGGTGGAACAGCACGCGGTTGTCGGTGATGATCTGCTCGGCCTTGTCGGTCATGCCGTTGCCGCGCTGGGGATAGCCGCAGCACAGATAGCCCGGCGGCAGCACGGTCTGGACGCCGGCGTGCCAGAGCATCGCCTGCGTGGCCAGGCCCACCTGCGAGAACAGGCGCTCGGAGCCGCAACCCGGGAAATAGAACACCGCCTCCGTGTCGGCCGAAGTGGCCTTGGGATCGCGGATGATCGGCACGTAGTTGGCGTCTTCGATGTCGAGCAGCTTGCGCGCGGTCTGCTTGGGCAGCCCGCCCGGCATCTTCTTGTTGATGAAGTGCACCACCTGTTCGCGCAGCGGCGCGCGGCCGACCGTGGCCGGCGGCTTGGCGGTCTGCTTGCGCGCCAGGCCCGACAGCAGGTCGTGCGCGGCGCGCTGCACCTTGTAGCCCACGCCGACCATCGCCTTGCGGGTGGCGTTGATGGTGGTGGGATCCTTGGCGTTGAGGAAGAACATCGCGGCCGTGGTGCCCGGATTGAACGACTTGCGTCCCATGCTGCGCAAGAGCGCGCGCATGTTCATCGACACGTCGCCGAAGTCGATGTCGACCGGACAGGGCGTGTAGCACTTGTGGCAGACCGTGCAGTGGTCGGCCACGTCTTCGAATTCTTCCCAGTGCTTCAGGCTCACGCCGCGGCGCGTCTGCTCTTCGTAGAGGAACGCCTCGACCAGCAGCGAGGTGGCGAGGATCTTGTTGCGCGGCGAGTACAGCAGGTTGGCGCGCGGCACGTGGGTCGCGCAGACCGGCTTGCACTTGCCGCAACGCAGGCAGTTCTTGACCGACTCGGAGATCGCGCCGATGTCGCTCTGCTGCATGATGAGCGACTCGTGGCCCATCAGGTTGAAGCTGGGCGTCCAGGCGTGGCGCAGGTCCGCGCCCGGCATCAGCTTGCCGGCGTTGAAGTGGTTGTTCGGATCGACGCGGCGCTTGTAGTCCTGGAACGGCGCCAGTTCGGCGTCGGTCAGGAACTCGTACTTGGTCAGGCCGATGCCGTGCTCGCCCGAGATCACGCCGTCGAGGTCGCGCGCGATCTGCATGATGCGCTCGACCGCCTGGTGCGCCTCGCGCAGCATGCCGTAGTCGTCGGAGTTGACCGGGATGTTGGTGTGCACGTTGCCGTCGCCGGCGTGCATGTGCAGCGCCACGAACACGCGGCTCTTGAGCACGCGGGTGTGCGTCTCGCGCGCCTCGTCCATGATCTGCTTGCCGGCCGCGCCCGAGAACAGGCCGGTCAGGCCGGGCAGCACCTCGGCCTTCCAGGACACGCGGATCGTGCGGTCCTGGACCACGTCGAACACGCGCGCGGCGGGCTGGCGCTGCAGGCGCTCGGCCAGCACCACGTAGTGTTGCGTGAGACCCAGCGACTGCAGCTCGCCCAGCGCCGCCGACAGCGGCAGGTCGAGGTTGTCGAGCAGCCATTGCCAGCGCTTGCGCGTGGCGGCCAGCAGCTCGAGCGCCTGGCGCTTGCGGTCGGCCAGCACCTCGGCGCGCGTGATCTCGGCGTCTTCGGCGTCCTCGGCCTTGCCCACCGGCAGCGGACCCGCCAGGTATTGGTCGAGGGCGTCCAGCAGGCGCAGCTTGTTGCGCGTGGACAGCTCGATGTTGATGCGTTCGATGTGGTCGGTGTATTCGCCCATGCGGTTGAGCGGAATCACCACGTCTTCGTTGATCTTGAAGGCGTTGGTGTGGCGCGCGATCGCGGCGGTGCGCGAGCGGTCGAGCCAGAATTTCTTGCGCGCCTCGGCGCTCACGGCCACGAAGCCCTCGCCGTGGCGGGTGTTGGCCAGGCGCACCACTTCGCTGGCGGCCACGGCCACCGCGTTCTCGTCGTCGCCCACGATGTCGCCGATCAGCACCATCTTGGGCAGCACGCCGCGCTTGCTCTTGGTGGCGTAGCCCACGGCGCGCAGATAGCGTTCGTCGAGGTGCTCCAGGCCGGCCAGGATCGCGCCCAGCTGACGGCCTTCGCCATCGAGGTAGTCTTTCACCTCGACGATCGACGGAATCGCGTCGCGCGCCTGGCCGAAGAACTCCATACAGACCGTGCGGGTGTGCTTGGGCATGCGATGCAGCACCCAGCGCGCCGAGGTGATGAGGCCGTCGCAACCTTCCTTCTGCACGCCGGGCAGGCCCGCCAGGAACTTGTCGGTCACGTCCTTGCCCAGGCCTTCCTTGCGGAACACGCGGCCCGCGATCTCGAGCGTCTCGCTCTTGATCAGGCGCTCGCCCGGCTTGCCGTGACCGTCGAACCACTGCACCTCGAAGCGCGCGGTCTCGACGTCATGGATCTTGCCCATGTTGTGATCCAGGCGCGTGACCTCGAGCCAGTTGCCATCGGGATCGACCATGCGCCACCAGGCCAGGTTGTCGAGCGCGGTGCCCCACAACACGGCCTTCTTGCCGCCGGCGTTCATGGCGATGTTGCCGCCCACACAGGAGGCTTCGGCGGACGTGGGATCGACGGCGAACACGAAGCCCGCCTGTTCGGCCGCTTCGGAGACGCGCTTGGTCACCACGCCGGCGCCGGCGCTGATCACCGCGACCGGTTCCGTGAGGCCGGGCAGCGTACAGGACTCCACCTTGCCGAGCGTGTCGAACTTCTCGGTGTTGATGACGGCCGACTTCCACGTGAGCGGAATGGCGCCGCCGGTGTAGCCGGTGCCGCCCCCGCGCGGGACGATGGTCAGGCCCAGCTCGATACAGGCGCGCACCAGCGCGGCGATCTCGAGCTCGGTGTCGGGGGTGAGCACCACGAACGGATACTCGACGCGCCAGTCGGTCGCGTCGGTCACGTGCGAGACGCGCGACAGGCCGTCGAACTTGATGTTGTCTTTCGCCGTGATGCGGCCCAGCACGCGCTGCGCCTGCTTGCGCATCTGCTCGGTCTGGTCGAACTCGCTCTCGAACTTGGCGATCGCGCCGCGGGCGCGCGCCAGCAGCTCGACCACCTTGGTGTCGCGCAGCGGATCGTGGCCGTCGTCGGCGGCCGCGCCCGGCTCGCGCCGCTTGTCGATCTCGCCCAGGCGGTGATGCAGGGCGTCGATCAGCAGCTTGCGGCGCTTGGGGTTGTCGAGCAGGTCGTCCTGCAGATAGGGGTTGCGGCGCACCACCCAGATGTCGCCCAACACTTCATAGAGCATCCGCGCGGAACGCCCCGTGCGCCGTTCGCCGCGCAGGTCGGACAGCAGTTGCCAGGCGTCGTCGCCCAGCAGCCGCGCCACGATCTCGCGATCGGAAAACGACGTGTAGTTGTAGGGAATTTCGCGCAGGCGCGCGCCGGGTGCGGGCAGCGCCGCAGTCAGGATTTGGCTGGCCAGGGGGGCATTCATGGGAGCAGCGGTGTGGGCCCTTAAAAAACCATTTTACGGCATCGCAGCAGCGACTCGCCAAAAACTCGCAAAGGACGGCGCGGGCAAGGGCTTTAAGCTGGCTGCAAGAATCGGGGCCGGAGGAAGGGCCGGATGGGGAAAGCGGCGGCTGCAAGTGCGGCGGCAAGTGCGGCTGCGAGTGCGGCTGCAGGCCCGGCTGCGAGCGCGGCGGCAAGTCCGGTTGTTGCGCCGCAACATACCGGATCGGCCGCGCCGGCCGCTCACAGCACCCACAGCAGCCCGGCGGTCAGGATCAGGTAGCGCAGGAATTTGCCGACCGCGATGTAGAAGACGCTGGGCCAGAACGGCAGCTTGAGCCAGCCCGCCACCGCGCACAGCGGATCACCCACCGCCGGCAGCCACGAGAGCAGCAGCGCGGGCGGGCCGAGCCGGTGCAGCCAGGCGTGCGCGCGTGCATTCCAGCGGCCGCCGCGCGCACCGAAACGCGCGTCCGGGGCCGGGCCGGGCGCGGCGCCCTCGCCGTCCGGCACGGCGCCGTGCGGATGTTTTTCGCGCCAGCGCGCCACCGCGCGATGCGCCCACCAGCCCATGCCATAGCTGATCACGCCGCCCAGCGTGTTGCCCAGCGTGGCCACGGCGAGGGTGGGCCAGAACATCTCGGGCTGCAGCTTCAGGTAGCCGAACACCACGGCCTCGGAGCCGAGCGGCAGCAGCGTGGCCGACACCAGGCAGACCAGGAATACCGCGCCCAGCCCCACCTTGGGCAGGGCCAGCCATCCCAGCATGCCGTGCACGGCATTCATCAGAGTTTCTTCCATCGTGCGAGGCAGTGTACCTGCCGCCGGGCCGCGCCACGCCTGGCTCGCGGGCCCTGTGTTAACCTGCCCAACGCTCAATTTTTACGCACTGCCCGCCATGTCCACCGACTATCTCAAGCGCATCCTCACGTCCAAGGTTTACGACGTCGCGGTCGAGTCACCGCTGGAGGCCGCTCCGCAGCTGTCGCAGCGCATCGGCAACGCGGTGTGGTTCAAGCGCGAGGACACGCAGGCGGTGTTCAGCTTCAAGCTGCGGGGCGCCTACAACAAGATGGCGAACCTGCCCGCGGCCGCACGCGACCGCGGCGTGATCGCGGCCTCGGCCGGCAACCACGCCCAGGGCGTGGCGCTGTCGGCCGCGCGTCTCGGCTGCCGCGCGGTGATCGTGATGCCCACCACCAGCCCGCAGGTGAAGATCGATGCGGTGCGCCGCCTCGGCGGCGAAGTGGTGCTGGCGGGCGAGAGCTTCACCGACGCCTTCCAGCATGCGCAGACGCTCGAAAAGAAAGAGAAGCTCACCTTCGTGCACCCGTTCGACGATCCCGACGTGATCGCCGGCCAGGGCACGATCGGCATGGAGATCCTGCGCCAGCACCCGGGCCCGATCGACGCCATCTTCGTGGCGGTGGGCGGCGGCGGCCTGATCGCCGGCGTGGCGGCCTACGTGAAGCAGCTGCGCCCCGAGATCAAGATCATCGGCGTGCAGACCGAGGATTCCGACGCGATGGCGCGCAGCGTGCGCGCCGGCCGCCGTGTGCAGCTCAACGACGTGGGCCTGTTCTCCGACGGCACCGCCGTGAAGCTGGTGGGCGCCGAGACCTTCAAGCTCACGCGCCAGTACGTGGACGACTTCGTGATCGTGAACACCGACGCGATCTGCGCGGCAATCAAGGATGTGTTCCAGGAAACCCGCAGCGTGCTCGAGCCCGCGGGCGCGCTGGCCGTGGCCGGCGCCAAGCAATACGCGGCCGAACACAAGCTCAAGGGCAAGAACCTGATCGCGGTGGCCTGCGGCGCCAACATGAATTTCGACCGGCTGCGCTTCGTGTCCGAGCGCGCCGAAGTGGGCGAGATGCGCGAGGCCGTGTTCGCCGTGACCATGCCCGAGCAGCGCGGCAGCTTCCGGAAGTTCTGCGAGCTGGTGGGCGATCGCAGCGTCACCGAGTTCAACTACCGCATCTCGGATGCCGACCGCGCGCACGTGTTCGTGGGCCTGCAGGTGAGCGCGCCGACCGAGCCCGCGCGCATCGCCGCGCACTTCCGCCGCGCCGGCTTCGACACGCTCGACCTGACCCACGATGAAATGGCCAAGACGCACCTGCGCCACATGGTGGGCGGGCGTTCGTCGCTGGCGGGCGCCGAGCTGCTGTACCGCTTCGAATTCCCCGAGCGCCCGGGCGCGCTGATGCGCTTTCTGAATGCCATGAATCCGGAATGGAACATCAGCCTGTTCCATTACCGCAACCAGGGCGCCGACTACGGCCGCATCCTGATCGGCATCCAGGTGCCGGCCTCCGACAAGAAGCTGTTCAAGCAGTTCATCGCGGAGCTGGGCTACCCCCACTGGAACGAGACCGACAACCCGGCCTATCGCCTGTTCCTCTGACCCCCACGGCATGGCGGCCCGCAAAGACCGGCCGCACAAAATGAGAGGGCCTCCTTGCGGAGGCCCTGCTCTTTCCACGCTTCAATCGCGCCTGGGGCAAAACTGGGGGGGTTCGATGTCACTCAAAGCGGTCTACGGAGATAGCCCGCGAATCCAGGGTTAAACCAGGCGCGATCGTTGCTTAGAACCGGTGACGCAGGCCGACTGCGACAGCCGTGTCCCGAGCATCGTGCTGGAACGCGTAGTTGTCGCCGTAGGAGGCGTAGGCGTACAGGTTGGTACGCTTGGACAGATCGTAGGTGTAGCCCAGGCTGTACACGTTGAACGTGGCGTCGTCGCCCGTCAGCTTGTCGTTGTTGGGCGTGGCACGCTGCCACGAACCGAACACGGCGTGACGGCCGAGCGGCACGGTGGCGCCGATCATGTACGAGTTGGCGCGGAAGCCGTCGGCGGTCTTGAAGGTGCCGAGCTTCTGCATGCCATCGGGCGTGGTGCCCATGTTCTGGCCGATGAACCAGCCGTCGCGGGTCTGACCGAAGGCGGCAGCGAGCTTCACCACTTCGAAGTCATAGGTGCCGCCCAGGGCGTACGACTGGATGCTGGTGGTTTCGTTGGCGTCGGCGCGGCCGTTGCTGGGGTTCAGGCGGTCGTACATCAGCGCGACATTGACCGGGCCGTTGGCGTATTGCAGGCCAGCGGTGATTTCGCGGTTGTTGTCGTTGGTCTGGAAGCCGGTGTTGCCGTCCTGCAGCGTGTCGTCAGCGCTGAACGAGTAGCCCACGCCGAACTTGAAGCCGCTCAGGTTCGGGGTTTGATACAGGACCATGTTGTCCAGGCGCATCGTGTTGGCGGCGCTGAACGTGGTGCCGATGTTGGCGGTGTTGTAGCTGATCGAGAACGGATCGATCTGGCCCATGAACTTGCTGGCCATGTTGGTCTGACGACCGAATTCCAGGCGGCCCCAGCTGTCGCTGTCCAGACCGACGGTGGCTTGACGACCGAACAGGCGGCCGCCTTGCAGCGAGTTGCCGTTGAGCGGGCCGAAGCCGGCTTCCAGCGTGAAGACGGCGCGCAGGCCGTCGCCCAGGTCTTCCGAACCGCGCATGCCGAAGCGCGAACCGCTGCTCACGCCCTGGACGGCGCCGACGCGGCTCTGCTTGTCGCCCTTGAATTTGACTTGCTCGTAACCGATACCGGCGTCGATCAGGCCGTACAGCGTGACCGAGTCGGCTGCCTGTGCCGCGCCGGCGAAGCCAGCAAGCAGCGCCATGGCCAATAGCGTCTTTTTCATGTTTCGTTTTCCCAATGCGGATGACTGAACAGGCTTGTGCGCGTCGCGCCGTTTCCAGCGCCTGGGCCGCCGCATCGGCTCCGGCACACACAGATCGAAGTGTCTGCGCAGGCCGGACCCGGAGTAACCCTGAATTTTGATAACACCTTTCCATCGATGGAAAGATGATTCAAAACATTCCACTTTCATTGCTCAGTTGGAATGGCGCCAAATACAGTGTTTTCATAGGGAAAACGCCCCGGCGCAGGGGCCGATACGACAGGGCTTCAGTTGCCCGCGGGCGGGTAGTCCAGCTCGCCGAACGTGACCTGGCCGGCGGCCTTCGCCTGTTGTAATTCCGCACGGACCTGCTCGCGCGTCTTGCCGGCGGCGGGCGCCGCGGCGGGCGCAGCAGCCGGGGCAGCGGCGGGCGCAGCGGCGGCCGGCGTGGCGGCGGCGCGGGTCGAGTCGGTGGTGAGCGGCGCGGCGGGCGGATAGTCGAGCTCGCCAAAGGTGACGCGACCGGCGGCCTTGGCATCGCGCAGTTCGGCCTGGACCTGTTCGCGGGTCTTGCCTTCGGCGTGGGCGGCGGACATGCCGGCAACGGTCAGGGCGGCGAGTGCGGCGGCTAGGTACGGTTTCATTGATCTTCTCCCTCTTCGACCGCGCCCGGCGCCCCTCGGCGCCTCGGGTTCGCGGCGTGCGGTGAGTATCCCGCCAGCGCGACCTAGTAAAAACCCTGAATATGGTTATATCTCTTCCACCAGTGGAACAATAAATCAGAATACTGTCAGTTCCCGCCAAATATCATATAGGCGACGCCACATGGCCAGGTCCGGGCCTGCCGGCCCGCACGGTTTGGCCGCACGGGCCGGGGTTTCCGCCCTTATCATGGGCGGCCCGCGGGCGCCGCGCGACCGGTGCGCCGGAACGAGCGCGGGCGCCCTGCGCCCCAGACGACGACCGGCCCGCCCTCGCGCGCATCGCGACGCGCCGGGCCGGCTCGCAGCAAGACCAGAGAAAAATCATGGATATCCAGCTCAATGACATTGCGCTGTTCGTCGAGGTGGCCAAGCGCAAGAACTTCAGCCACGCCGCCGATGCGCTGAACATCCCCACCTCCACGCTGTCGCGCCGCGTCAGCGAGCTCGAGCGCAACATCGGCATGAAGCTGCTCAATCGCAGCACGCGCCGCATCGACCTGACCGAGGCGGGCGCGGTGTACTTCGAGCGCTGCCGTCACATCGTGGAGGAAGCGCGCGTCGCCCACGAGCAGCTGCAGGACATGGCGGCCCAGCCCAAGGGCCGGCTGCGCATCTCGATGCCGACCAGCCTGGCGCAGCTCTTCCTGCCCATCGTGATCCGCGAATTCCGCCAGCAGTATCCGGACATCGAATGCGATTTCGACCTGAGCCTGCGGCCCATCGACCCGATCAGCAATCCCTTCGACCTGGTGCTGCGCTTCGGCCAGCAGCCCGATTCCAGCCTGGTGGCCAAGCAGATCGTGCTGATGACGCAGCAGCTCTACGCCTCGCCGCAATACCTGGAGCTGCACGGCGCGCCGCGCACGCCGGCCGACCTGGGTCACCACGAGTGCCTGCGCCCGGCCATGAGCGAGGCTTTCTCCTACTGGGTGCTGCACTCGGGCGAAAAGGTGGAGCGCGTGCAGGTCACCGGCCGCCTGGCCGCCAACAACGTCGGCATGCTGGGCCGCCTCGCCAGCCATGGCATGGGCATCACGCCGCTGCTGGTGTTCGATGCGATGGAGCGCGCGATCGCGCAAAGCGGCCTGGTGCGGGTGCTGCCCGAATGGAGCCTCACGCCGATGCCGCTGTTCGCGCTGCTGCCCTCGCGCCGCATCCCGGCCAAGACGCGCGCGTTCCTCGACTTCATCCAGCCGCGCCTGAACGAAGCCGAAGCCGCGTGAGCGCGGATGCCGCAAACAAAAAGGACGGCCTCGGCCGTCCTTTTGCATGGGCGCCGCGCGCGCCTATTCGGTGGCGTCGAAGCCGCAGACCGTGAAGAGCGGCGTGCCGGTCGACTTGATCTGGGCCGAGCCGCCCAGATGCGGCAGGTCGATCACCGCGGCCGCCTCGACCACGTTGGCGCCCAGGCGCTGCAACAGCTTGATCGCGGCGACCATGGTGCCGCCGGTGGCGACGAGGTCGTCGATCAGCAGCACGCGCTGGCCGGTGCGCACCGCGTCGGTGTGCATCTCGACCGTGGCATTGCCGTACTCCAGCGAATACTCCTCGGCCACGGTGCGGAACGGCAGCTTGCCCTTCTTGCGCACCGGCACGAAACCGAGGTTGAGCTCGTAGGCCAGCACGCTGCCCAGGATGAAGCCGCGCGCGTCCACGCCCGCCACGAGATCGAGGCGCTGGCGCATGTAGCGATAAACGAAGAGATCGATGAGCACGCGGAACGTGCGGGGATCCTGGAGCACCGGGGTGATGTCGCGGAAAGTCACGCCGGCGGTGGGCCAGTCGGGGACGCTGCGGATGGTGCGCCGGATGAATTCGGCGGATTCGTTCTGCATTGGGTCCGTCCCGCAAGAAATCGAGCAAGGCGCACTATAACCGGGCTCACCCGCTTAAGCCAGCGCCGAGTCCACCGCGAGACGCGGCGCGCCCGCCTGCATGCGATACACGCGATCGACCGCGCCCGCCGGCAGGGCGGCATGGGTTGCGAGCACAACGGTACGCCCCTCGGTGGCGCGTGCCAGGTCGGCCAGGAACGCGGCTTCGGTGGGGCCGTCGAGCCCGGCCGTGGGCTCGTCCAGCAGCAGCACCTGCGCCGGCGACAGCAGCGCGCGCGCCAGGCACAGACGCCGCGCCTGGCCCACCGACAGACCGGCGCCGCCCTCGCCCACCCAGGTGTCGAGCCCTTGCGGCAGACCGCGCACGAAGTCGCCCAGCCGCGCCCGGTCCAGCATCGCCATCAGGCGCTCGTCGCTCGCATCCGGCGCGCCGATCAGCAGGTTGGTGCGCAGCGTGCCGATGAACACCGGCGCATCCTGCGACAGCAGCGCGATGCGGCGATGCACGTCGGCCTGGGCGCAATCGCGCAGGGCGACGCCGCCATACGTGATGCTGCCGCGCTGCGGATCCTCCATGCGCAGCAGCAGCGCCAGCAGGGTCGACTTGCCCGAGCCGCTCGGCCCGGCGATCGCCACGCGCGCGCCCGGCTCGATCGTCAATGACACGTCATGGAGCAGCCGCGCCTGCTGCGTGTCGCCCTCGCGCGCGGGATAGGCGAAGGCCACGTCGCGCGCCACCAGCAGGCCGGATTCGGGCAGGGCCTGTGGCTCGAGCGGATCGCGCAGGTCGGGCTCGCGCTCGACGATGGCGGCGATGCGGCCGGCCGCCGCGCGCGCACCGCCCAGCCGCGCCGCGCCGCGCATGATCGGGCCGGCGATCTCGAACACGCCGAGCGTGGCCAGCACCAGGCCCGCCATCAGCGGCCCCGACAAGGTCCCCGCCGCCACGGCGGGGATGCCGAACCACAGCACCGCGACCATCGCGAGGCCGGCGCAGGCCTGCACCAGCCAGAGCCCGCGCGCGGCCACCCGCGCCTGCACGCCGCGCGCCTGGGCCAGGCCCGCGCACGCCGTGTCGAACTGGGCGCAGACGCGCGCCTGCGCGTTGTGCGCGGTGATGTCGCCATGGCCCTCGACCGCGTCGATCACGGCGCTGCGCAGCGCCGCCGCCTCGGTCTGCGCCTGGCTGCCGGCGCGGCGCGCGGCGCGCGCCAGGGCCCACGGCACCAGCAGGCATGCCACCAGCAGGGCCGCGCCGAGCGCCAGGCCCGCCGCGGGAATCCAGTAGCCCAGCACGGTGCACAGGATGGCGCCGCCCAGCACGGCCGTCGCCACCGGCGCCAGCACGAACAGGAACACCGTGTCGAGCGCGTCGACGTCGCCGGTCAGGCGCGCGACCAGGTCGCCCGCGCGATAGCGTGCCAGCTGGCGCGGCGTGAGCCGCACCAGGGCGTTGAACACCGTGCCGCGCAGGTCGGCCAGCAGGCGCAGCGTCGTGGCATGGCCGGCGAGCCGCTCGGCGTAGCGCGAGCAGATGCGGATGAACGACAGGCCGCGCACCAGCGACGAGGGCACGAACAGATTGAACATGGCGCCCGCGCCCGCCAGGGCGGCGCCGGTGAGGAACCAGCCCGACACGCCCAGCAGCGCCACGCCGGCGGCCAAGGTGAGCAAGGACAGGAACAGCGCCAGCGCGAGCCCGCCCTTGCGCCGGCCATACACGCGCCACAGCAGCGAGCGCTTCATGACGAGACCTCCATGCGGCCGTCGCGCAGCCGCCAGACGGCGGGCAGGCGCTGCGCCACCGCCTCGGCGTGGGTCGAGAGAATCAGCGTGCGGCCCGCTGCGAATGCCAGCACCGCATCGAGCACGCGCGCCTGCGTCGCGGCGTCGAGATGCGCGGTGGGCTCGTCGAGCAGGATCAGGTCCGGGTCGCGCAGGAACAGCCGCGCCAGCGCCAGCCGTTGCGCCTGTCCGCCGGACAGGCCATGGCCGCGGCTGTCGAGCGGCGTGTCCAGGCCGCGCGGCAGCGCCTCGGCAAAGTCCATCACCCCGGCAAGGCGGGCGGCCTCGGCCACCTCGGCGTCGGCGGCCTCGGGGCGCGCCAGCCGGATGTTGTCGGCCAGCGTGCCGGCCATGAGGTAGGGCTTCTGCCCGATCACGGCCACGCGCTCGTGCAGGCGGCGCGCGTCCCATTGCGCGAGCGGCACGCCGCCCAGCAGCACGTCGCCGCCGGCGCTGCGCAGCCCCGCGATGGCCTCGAGCAGCGTGGTCTTGCCCGCGCCGCTCTCGCCCATCAACGCCACCTGCGCGCCCGCGCGCAGGTCGAGATCGAGTCCGGCCAGCACCGGCGCACGGCGTCCGGGCGCCAACACCTCGAGCTGGCGCAACCGCAGCGACAGCGCACCGGCGGGCGGCTCGCGCGTGGCGTGGGCCGGCGCCGCGTCGTCCGGCGGCAGGCCGTCGAACACCTGCGCCAGCTGCGCCACCGCGGCGCGCGCGGCGCCGCGGTCGTGATAGTGCGCGGCGAACTGGCGCAGCGGCGCGTAGACCTCCGGCGCCATCAGCAGACAGAAGAAGCCGGCCGACAGTGTCAGCGGCACGCTGCGCACGTCGAGATAGCCGAGATAGGTGAGGCCGATGTACACGGCCACGCCGGCCACGCCGAGCGCGGCGAAGAATTCCAGCACCGCCGAGGACAGGAACGCGATGCGCAGCACCGAGAGCGTGCGACGCCGCACGCCCTCGCTGGCCGCCACCACGCTGTCGGCCTCGGCCTGCGCCCGGCCGAACAGCTTGAGCGTGGCCAGCCCGCGCAGGCGGTCGGCAAAGAAACCGGACAGGCGCGCCAGCGCCTGCATGTGACGGCGGCTGGCGGCTTCCGCGCCCCAGCCCACCAGCGCCATGAACACCGGAATCAGCGGCGCCGTGACGAGCAGCAGCAGGCCGGACACCACGTCCGACGGCAGCACCACCACGGCGAACGCCACGGGCAGCACGGCGGCCGCGCCCATGGCGGGAAGATACTTGGCGAAGAAGCCGTCGAAGGCTTCGACCTGGTCGACCACGGCGCTCGCGAGCTCGCCCGAGGGCCGCGTACGCGACCATTGCGGGCCCTGCGCCAGCAGGTGACCAAACAGTTGCAGGCGCAACTGATGCTTGATGCGTTCGGCGGCGAGCGCGCCGGCGCGCTCGCCCAGCCAGGCCAGGCAGGCGCGCGCCAGCACCAGCAGCACGATGCCGATGATGGCGGGCGCCAGGTCGGCGCGCGCGGCGCCGCCCACGATGGCGCGGTCCAGCACGCCGGCCAGCAGCCAGGCCTGCCACACCAGCAACACGCCGGACACCAGCGGCGCGGCGGCCGCCAGGCCCAGCGGCACCCGGGCCAGCCGCGCCCGCGTCATCATCCAGCGCGATTGCTCGCGCGGAAGCTTCAGCAGCGTGGCGGCCGGATCATGCTCGACGCCGGAAGGACTGCTCACTCTTCGGCCGGCGTCTTGAACGGGTCGTGCTCATGCCCTTCGCGCAGCTCGAACCACATTGCATTGAGAATGGCGAAGGCGCAGGCCAGGCCCAGGCCGAGAATCCACGAGAAATACCACATGACCGGGCTCCTTGATCAGTACGAGTTGGGCGTGCCGGTGACGCTGTCGGTGGTCACCTTGCCGCGCATCACGCGATACACCCAGGCGGTGTAGAGCGTGACGATGGGCAGGAAGATCGCGGTGGCGAGCAGCATGATCCACAGGGTCAGCAGGCTCGACGAGGCGTCCCAGATGGTCAGGCCGGCCGAGGGGTTGCTCGACGAAGGCATGATGAACGGGAACAGCGCGAAGCCCACCGTGAGGATCACGCCGGCGATGCTCGCCGACGAGGCCAGGAACGACAGCACGTTGGCGCGCATTGCCAGCAGCACGAAGGTCAGCAGCGCGCCGCCCACGCCCAGCACCGGCGCGATCCACATCAGCGGCCAGCGGGCGAAGTTGAGCAGCCAGCCGCCTTCGCGCAGTTCCACCGTCTTGGCCAGCGGGCTGACCAGGGCGTTGGTGACGGCGCCGCCGGTGATGACGTGGCCATTCAGGTGCGCGACCCAGAAGCCGCCCGCCGTGAACAACGCGGCGGTCAGCAGCGCGGCCACCTGGCCCCACTTGCGGGCGCGGCCCGACACCGGATCGCCGGTGCGCCAGGCCAGCAGCACGGCGCCGTGCATCGCCAGCATCACCACGCTGAGCACGCCGGCCAGCAGCGCGAACGGCATGAAGAGCTGGAAGAAGTGGCCGCTGTACATCGGCCGCAGCGATTCGGGATCGAAGCCGTGCGGCACGCCGAGGATGATGTTGCCCATGGCGACGCCGAACACCAGCGAGGCCACCACGCCGCAGAAGCACAGCACGTAGTCCCAGTTGCTGCGCCAGCGCGTCGACTCCATCTTGCTGCGGTACTTGAACGCGACCGGACGCAGGATGAGCGCCACCAGCACCAGCATCATCGCCAGGTAGAAGCCCGAGAACGAGGCGGCGTAGAGCAGCGGCCAGGCGGCGAAGATCGCGCCGCCGGCGGTGATGAGCCAGACCTGGTTGCCTTCCCACACCGGGCCGACCACGTTGATGACGACGCGGCGTTCCGCGTCGGTCTTGGCGACCACCGGCAGCAGCGCGGCCACGCCGAGGTCGAAGCCGTCCATCACGGCGAAGCCGACCAGCAGGGCGCCGAGCAGCACCCACCAGATCACGCGCAGGGTTTCGAGGTCGAGGGGAATCAAGGTATCCATCTATAGTCTCCCGGCTCAGGCCGCGTCGACGGCATGCACCGCGTCGGCACGGGGGTTGGTCGGCGTCAGCGGGCTGTCGGATTTGGGACCCGCCTTGATCGCATGCAGCATCACCTTGACGCCGATGATGAGCAGCACCGTGTACAGCACCAGGAAGATGCCCAGGCTCACCGCCAGGTCGACCAGGGTCAGGCCCGATGCGGCGTAGTAGGTCGGCAGCACGCCTTCGATCACCCACGGCTGGCGGCCATATTCGGCCACGAACCAGCCGCACTCGATCGCGATCCACGGCAGCGGCAGGCTCCACACCGCAATCTTGAGGAAGCGCGGACACGAGGCCAGCTTGCCGCGCGACGACAGGTAGAACGCCACCGCGAAGAACGCGATCAGGTAGATGCCCACGGCGACCATGATGCGGAAGGTCCAGAACAGCGGCGCCACGGTCGGGATCGTGTCGATCGCCGCGCGCTTGATGTCTTCTTCCGTGGCCTTGGACAGGTCAGGCGAGTAGCGCTTGACCAGCAGCGCGTAGCCCAGGTCCTGCCAGGTCTTCTCGAACAGCAGCCGTGCCTCGGCGTCCTTGGGATTGGCGCGGATGCGTTGCAGCGCGGCGTCGGCCGTGATGCCCTCGCGGATGCGCTGCTCGGCGCGCCGCACCAGGTCGTCGATGCCCAGCATCGGCGTGGTGAGCGAACGCGTGCCGATCAGGCCCATCACGTACGGGATCTCGATGGCGAAGTCGTTCTTGCGCTCGGCCTGGTTGGGAATCGCGAACAGGTTGAAGCTGGCGGGCGCGGGCTCGGTGTGCCACATGGCTTCCATGGCCGCGATCTTCATCTTCTGGTGTTCGGTGGTGAGGTAGCCGCTCTCGTCGCCGAGCACCACGACCGACAGCGCGCCGGCCAGGCCGAAGCTCGCGGCCACGGCCATCGAGCGCTTGGCCAGGTCGATGTGGCGGCCGCGCAGCAGGTACCAGGCGCTGATGGCCATCACGAACATGGCGCCGGTGGTGTAGCCCGCGCTCACGGTGTGCACGAACTTGGCTTGGGCGACCGGGTTCAGGATGACGGCCGCGAAGTCGGTCATCTCCATGCGCATTGTGTCGGGGTTGAAGATGGCGCCGACCGGGTTCTGCATCCAGCCGTTGGCGATCAGGATCCACAGGGCGGAGAGGTTGGTGCCCAGGGCCACCAGCCAGGTCACCACCAGGTGGCTGATCTTCGACATGCGGTTCCAGCCGAAGAAGAACAGGCCCACGAAGGTGGCTTCGAGGAAGAACGCCATCAGGCCTTCGAGCGCGAGCGGCGCGCCGAAGATGTCGCCCACGTAGTGGCTGTAGTACGACCAGTTCATGCCGAACTGGAACTCCATCACCACGCCGGTGGCCACGCCCAGGGCGAAGTTGATGCCGAACAGCGTGCCCCAGAACATCGTCATCTTTTTCCAGATGGCGCGACCGGTCATGACATACACGCTCTCCATGATGGCCAGCATGAACGACAGGCCGAGCGTGAGGGGGACGAACAGGAAGTGGTACAGGGCCGTGGCGGCAAACTGGAACCGCGACAGGTTGACGACATCGAGGTCAATCATGGGTACGCTCCCGGACGGTTGAGGGCGCGGAGCGACCGACATGGCCCCCCGGCTCGCTCGTCGGCCATGATACGGTCGGTTGATGCAACTTCATAGCAATGTTCCCGAATATGCGCGGTGAATGAGTTCAGTCTTTGCCGCGCAGCTTCCCGGCGAAGTCGAGCACGCGCTGCACCCGCGAACCCAGCTTCATCAGGTTCTGCAGGGTTTGCGGGGGCAGTCGGTGTACCTCATCGAACCAGCCGGTCGAGAGTTCGATGAGTTCGAGCATTTCGTCCATGCGCTGCTGCGCATAGGCTTCGTTGGCGTCGGCGGGCGGCGCCAGCAGGGTGTCGCGCAGCAGGGTCATCGTGGGATCGATTTCCCGCTTGCGCTTCTCTTCCATGAGGATGCGGAAGATCTCCCAGACGTCCTTCGGCGTTTCGAAGTAGTCGCGCCGGTCGCCCACCTGGTGCACCAGTTTCACCAGCCGCCACGACTGCAGCTCCTTGAGCCCCATGCTGACGTTGGAGCGCGAGAAGCCGAGGGTCTCGGCGATGTGATCGGCGTGCAGGGGGTCGGGCGACAGGAACAACAGGGCGTAGATCTGACCGACGGTGCGGTTCACGCCCCATCGGCTACCCATTTCGCCGAAATGCAGGACAAAGCGTTCAATCTGGGGGGAGAGCGGCACGGCAGCTTCTTGTTACGTTGACTTCAGTAATTTCTGAAATTATCGAAGCTACTGGAATAAAAGGCAACAACAGGCTGTCGTTTTTTGCCACGTGCGCGGCGCGCACCCAATGCTCTGGTCGAAATTGTCGCCGTGACCTGCGTCAAAAAGACGACGGGCCGGCCCGCTCCTTTGATCTGGAACAAGCCGGCCCGTTAACGGCCGTACGTTCGTTACACCAGCGCATCAGTCCGATGACGCGGATGCCCCGAAAAAGGCGAATCACGCCATTCAGGCGCCCTTCACGCTGATCGCGCCCGACACGCGCAGCGCCTTGGCGCGCGCCTCGTCGACGGTCTCGGCGGTGGCCAGGCCCACGCCCATGCGGCGCTTGGTGAAGGCTTCGGGCTTGCCGAACAGGCGCACGTCGGTGCCCGGCTCGGCCAGCGCTTCGGCCACGCCGTGGAACGTGACGCCGCGGCCGTCGAGGCCGCCGTAGATCACGCTGCTGGCGCCGGGCTGGCGCAGGCCGGTGTCGACCGGCAGGCCCAGCAGCGCGCGGGCGTGCAGCTCGAATTCGTTCTGCGCCTGCGTGATCATGGTGACCATGCCGGTGTCGTGCGGACGCGGGCTGACTTCGGAGAACCACACCTGGTCGCCGGCCACGAACAGCTCCACGCCGAAGATGCCGAGGCCGCCGAGGTCGCCGGTCACGGCCAGCGCGATCTCGCGCGAGCGTTCCAGCGCCTTGGCCGACATCGGATGCGGCTGCCAGCTTTCGACGTAGTCGCCGTCGACCTGCTTGTGGCCGATGGGCTCGCAGAAGCGCGTTTCGATGGTGCCGTCGGCGCCACGGGCGCGCACGGTCAGCAGCGTGATCTCGTAATCGAACTTGATGAAGCCTTCGACGATGGCGCGGCCGCCGCCGACCCGGCCGCCTTCCTGGGCGTAGCGCCAGGCCTGGGCCACGCCGGCCGCGTCGCGGATCACCGACTGGCCCTTGCCCGACGACGACATGACCGGCTTGATCACGCAGGGATAGCCGATGCCGCCGTCGATGGCCGCGCGCAGCTCGGCCTCGGTGTCGACGAACCGGTAGGGCGAGGTCGGCAGGCCGAGCTTCTCGGCGGCCAGTCGGCGGATGCCTTCGCGGTTCATGGTGAGCTGGGCGGCGCGCGCGGTGGGCGTGCAGCGCACGGCGCCGGCGGCCTCGAGCTCGACCAGCAGATCGGTGGCGATGGCCTCGATCTCCGGCACGATCACATGCGGCTGCTCCTCCTCGATCACCTTGCGCAGCGCCTGCGCATCGGTCATGGAGACCACGTGGGCGCGGTGCGCCACCTGGTGGCCCGGCGCGTCGGCGTAACGGTCGACCGCGATCACCTCGACGCCCAGGCGCTGCAGGGCGATGATGACCTCCTTGCCCAGTTCGCCGGAGCCCAGCAGCATGACGCGGGTGGCGGAGGGAGACAGGGGGGTGCCGAGCACCGGCGCGGGGAAGGTAGACATGGAAGGAGCCTGGACGGAATGGCCCGGCCGCGGAACCGCGGGGCCGGATGCAGAAATCGAAAATGGGCAAAAAAGGCCGGGATCCGGCCATGAAAGCGCCGCCAGAATGCCATACGGTCCGGCCAGCGGCAACCTCCGGCGCGGCCGGTGAGGCCCCCGGGCGGCTCTGCGGCTAAAATCCTGCCATGACCGATCATGTCCCCACTTCCGCCGGCGCGCTCGATTCCGCGCACCGGACCCTCCATACCGAGGCGCAAGCCATCCTCGACCTCTCCGCGCGACTCGACGATTCGTTCACGCGCGTGGTCGACATGCTGCTCGCCTGCCGGGGCCGGGTGGTCGTGAGCGGCATCGGCAAGACTGGCCATATCGGGCGCAAGATCGCCGCCACGCTGGCCTCCACCGGCACGCCGGCCTTCTTCATGCACGCCACCGAGGCCGTGCACGGCGACCTGGGCATGATCACCCACGACGACGTCCTGATCGCGATCTCCTATTCGGGCACCGGCGAAGAGCTGCTGACCATCCTGCCCGTGGTGCGCCGCATGGGCGCGGGCCTGGTCGCCATCACCGGCAATCCCGAATCCGAACTGGCCCGGCTCGCCGACGTGCACCTGGACACCAGCGTGGCCCAGGAAGCCTGCCCGCTCAACCTCGCCCCCACCGCCAGCACCACGGCGGCGCTGGCCCTGGGCGATGCGCTGGCCGTGGCCTGCCTCGAGGCGCGCGGCTTCGGTCCCGAAGACTTCGCCCGCTCGCACCCGGGCGGCGCGCTCGGCCGCCGCCTGCTCACCCACGTGCGCGACGTGATGCGCAGCGGCCCCGCCCTGCCCACCGTGCCGGCCGACGCGCCGCTGTTCCGCGCGCTCGAGGAGATCTCGGCCAAGGGCATGGGCATGACCGCCGTGCTCGACGCCGACGGCCGGCCGCTGGGCATCTTCACCGACGGCGACCTGCGCCGCCTGATCGAACGCGAGGGCGATATCCGCGGCCTGACCGTGGCGCAGGGCATGACGCGCCATCCCCGCACCATCTCCCCCGACGCGCTGGCCGTGCAAGCGGCCCAGCTGATGGACGAACGCCGGCTCAACCAGATGCTGGTCCTCGACAACGAAGGCCGCCTGGTCGGCGCCCTGCACATGCATGATCTGATGGCAGCCAAAGTGGTATGAACATGACGCCTCCTCCCAGCATTGCCCACCCCGCCGAAGCCCTGGTCCTGGCCCGCATCACCCCCGGGGTGCGCGAACGCGCTGCCGCCGTCCGGTTGATGGTGTTCGACGTCGATGGCGTGCTGACCGATGGCAGCCTCTACTACGGCGAGCATGGCGAGATGTTCAAGCGTTTCCACGCGCTCGACGGCCACGGGCTGCGCCTGCTGATGGAAGGCGGTCTCAAGGTCGCGCTCATCACCGGCCGCTCGGGCCCGATCGTGGACCGCCGCGCGGCCGAGCTGGGCATCGCCGACGTGCAGCAGGGCGTGCGCGACAAGGCCAGCGCCCTGGCTGAACTTGCGCAGCGCCACGGCGTCCAACTGAATCAGACGGGCTATATGGGCGATGATGTCATCGACCTGCCCGCCATGCAGCGCGCCGGCTTCGCGGCCAGCGTGCCGGGCGCGCCCGGCTACGTGTCGCAGGCCGCGCATTGGATCTCGACCCAGCCGGGCGGCAGCGGCGCCGTGCGCGAATGCTGCGACCTGCTGCTGGCCTCCCAGGGCCGCCTCGGCCATTTCCTGGCCGGCACCACCCTGCTCGGGCCCGGCGCCATCCAATAAAGACAGCGCGCGGCCCTGCCGCGCCCGCGAGCCATGAAAGAACGTTTCCCGTCCCTGATCGCGCTGTTCCTGCTCCTGACGCTGGTCGGCGGCACCTGGTGGGCGGCCGACTACGCCCAGCGGGCCATCCCGATCGACCCGCCGCGCCGCATCACCCACGAGAAAGACTCGTGGGCGAACAACTTCGTCATGCTGCGCACCGACGCCGAAGGCCGTCCGGTGAACCGCCTCGAGGGCACCTACCTCGAACACTTCCCCGACGACGACTCCTATCACGTGACGTCGCCGCGCGCGGTCGGCCAGCAGGTCGGCAACCCGGTCACGATCGGCACCTCCAAGACCGCCATCATGGAAGCCGGCGGCAAGCGCATCATCATGAACGGCGATGCCCACGTGCAGCGCCTGCCCGACGCCAACAACGATGCGCTCGACGTACGCAGCCAGCAGCTCATCCTCGTGCCCGACGACGACGTGGTATACACGGACCTGCCTGCCAAGGTGGTCAAGGGTTCGTCGCGCATGAACGGCACCGGCATGCACTACAACAACAAGACCCGGCAGCTCCAGGTATCGGCCTCGACCGATGTCCAGATCTCCGGCACTGAAGGCCGTACGCGCCAATCCGGCGACACGCCCGCAAACTCCAAATCGACGACACCATGACCGACCTCCGGATCCGCTCTCTCCAGCCTTCGCGCCTGATCGCCAGTCTGCTGCTGGCCGCGGCGGCGTGTGCGCCGGCCGCCGCGCAGCAGGCCGACGCCGCCGCGCCCGAGGATCCCGACACGCTGATCCTCTCCGACACGCTGCACTACGACGACATCAAGCGCCAGAGCATCTTCACCGGCAACGTGGCGCTCACGCGCGGCCTCATGACGCTCAACGCCGACAAGCTCGAGGTGCGCGAGGATGCCAAGGGCACGCAGTTCGGCACGGCCACGGCCAACAAGGGCAAGATGGTCACCATCCGCCAGGAACGCCCGGAAAACTTCGAGGTGCTCGAGGGCGAGGGCCTGCGCGCCGAATACAACAGCAGTACCAGCGAGTTCGACCTGATCGGCCAGGCCGTCGTCACCCGCTTCATCTGTGGCAAGCCGTTCGACACCATCCGTGGCGAGCGCGTGCGCTATAACGACAAGACCGGCACCTACCAGGCCATGGGCGGCCCCAACTCCTCGGCGCCCGGCGGCCGCGTGCGTTCGTTCGCGCCGTCGCGCGCCAAGAGCGATGCCGCCATCGCCGAATGCCGTGCCCAGAAGGGCAAGCCGGCCGCCAAGACCAACCGCTGACCCTCCGCGATCCGCTGATGACCACCACTTCCTCGTCGACTGCCGCCTCGGGCAAGTCTCCCCTTCCGCCCGCCGGCAATCTCACCGCCACCGGCCTGCGCAAAACCTACAACGGCCGCACGGTCGTGCAGGACGTGTCGCTGTCGGTCAAGAGCGGCGAGGTGGTGGGTCTGCTCGGTCCCAACGGGGCCGGCAAGACCACCAGCTTCTACATGATCGTGGGCCTGGTGCCGGCCGACGCCGGCCGCATCGAGATCGACGGCAGCGTGATCACCGCGATGCCGATCCACAAGCGCGCGCGCATGGGCCTGTCGTACCTGCCCCAGGACGCCTCGGTGTTCCGCCGCCTCACGGTCGAGCAGAACATCCGCGCGGTGCTGGAATTGCAGGTGGATGCGAGCGGCCGCGCCCTCTCGCAGGCCGCGATCAAGGAAGGCCTGGAGTCGCTGCTCGAAGAGCTGCAGATCGGCCACATCCGCAGCAACACCGCGATCTCGCTGTCGGGCGGCGAACGCCGCCGCGTGGAGATCGCGCGCGCGCTGGCCACCAGCCCGCGCTTCATCCTGCTCGACGAGCCGTTTGCCGGCGTGGACCCGATCGCGGTGATCGAGATCCAGCGCATCGTGCGCTTTCTCAAGAGCCGCGGCATCGGCGTGCTCATCACCGATCACAACGTGCGCGAAACGCTGGGCATCTGCGACCGCGCCTACATCATCAGCGAAGGCAAGGTGCTCACCGACGGCCACCCCGACGAGATCGTGGGCGACCCCGCCGTGCGGCGCGTCTACCTCGGCGAACACTTCCGCATGTGAGGCACATCGCCGCATGAAAAAACCGCGCTCCGGCGCGGTTTTTTTGCCTCGCGGCGACCATGATGCGGCGCAACGTGTAACGGCAAAAACGCGAAACGCCTGGTTGCGCAATCGCGGGGAACCTCAGCCCGGCCGCACGGCTCCCAATATCCAGGGACGCTTGAAAACCCCTTGTTTCAAGCGCTTTTCGGCCCCTGGGCGCACCCCGGGAAGACCCTTAGGCCTCATTCACAAAAGCGACATGTTTATGCGTTTGATCAACTTGTTTTCGGGCACGGAGTCTATACACTAGTACTAACGAAGACACCCAACCATTCACTCGCCGGAGATACGCCTAACGTCCACATCGCGCACCCTGTTGCGCTTTTTCCCCCAAGTCTCTTACAGAAGGAGAGCACACTATGAACCTGAGCATCTGCGGTCGTCACCTCGACGTCACCCCGGCCATCCGGGAATATGTCATGAACAAACTGGCGCGAGTGCTGCGGCATTTCGATCATGTTATCGACACCCAGGTCATGCTCTCGGTTGAGCCCCTGCGGCACAAGGCCGAAATCACGATGCGTCTGCGCGGCAAGGACATCCACTGCGAAGCCATCGATGAAAACCTCTACGCGGCAATCGACCTTCTGGCCGACAAGATCGACCGTCAAGTCCTCAAGCACAAAGACAAGGTGCAAAGTCATGCCACCGAGTCGGTAAAGCGACAAGTCGCTGCGCTCAGCGCGCAGTAATCCCGCAGTCCCGCGCTTTATCAATGCTCGCGAGCATCTCCCCTTCGTCAACCTGACCTCCTGAAGGTCACACTGGACACCGATGCCCCCCAGGACCCGCTTCTTGCCGGGCATCGGCCCTTCCCTCCCGCTCCGTCCCCAACACTCCCGCTGCCTGTCCCTGTCCGTTGGACGGCCGTGACTTCCCCAAACCCGCGCACTCGGTCTATGCTTTGCGTCCCTGCAGGCAAACCGGCACGTTTTTTTGCACTGCGTCATAAACCCCTATAATGATCCGCATGAATCACTTGTCGCGCATTTTGCCCGCCGGCAATGTCGTGCTCGATATGCTGGCCACCAGCAAAAAACGGGCGTTCGAACAGGCCGGTCTGCTTTTCGAGAACCACCACGGGCTTGCCCGCTCTGTCGTGTTCGACAGTCTGTTCGCGCGCGAACGGCTGGGCTCCACGGCATTGGGCCAGGGCGTCGCCGTGCCGCACGGCCGGGTCAAGGGTCTCGAACAGGCCCTGGCCGCCTTTGTCCGGCTGGCACAACCCATTCCCTTCGATGCTCCCGATGGGCAGCCCGTTTCGATGCTGCTCTGTCTGCTGGTGCCCGAGGCCGCCACCCAACAGCACCTGGACATCCTCGCCGAACTGGCGCAGCTGATGTCGAACAAGGCGCTGCGTGAGGCCCTGGCCACCGAAACCGACCCGGCGGCCGTGCACCGCATGCTCACGACCGGTCAACTCTGAGCGACGCGGAGCGCTGCCATGCTTACCGTGCAGGAACTGGTCGACGACAACGCCGACAAAATCCCCTTCAGCTGGGTTGCGGGTCATGGCGCGGCCGACCGCGCCATTCCCGATGACGGCATGGCGGCCGCCGACCTCGTCGGCCACCTGAACCTCATCCATCCCTCGCGCATCCAGGTGTTCGGCCAGGAAGAGCTGGCCTACTACACGCGCTTCGATCTGCGCCGTCGCATGCACCACATGGACGAGCTGCTGATCGGCGGGGTGCCGGCCATTCTGCTGGCCGACGGCCTGAGCGCGCCGCAGGATCTCATCGACCAGTGCGACCAGCACCAGGTGCCGCTGCTGTCCACGCCCGTGGCCGCGGCGCAGCTGATCGACCTGCTGCGCATCTATCTCGGCAAGAAGCTGGCGCCCACCACCACCGTGCACGGCGTGTTTCTCGACGTGCTGGGGCTGGGCGTGCTGATCACCGGCGAGTCGGGGCTGGGCAAGAGCGAGCTCGCCCTCGAACTGATCTCGCGCGGCCACGGCCTCGTGGCCGACGATGCGGTGGAGTTCTCGCGCACCGCGCCCAACATGATCGAGGGCCATTGCCCGCAACTGCTGCAGAACCTGCTCGAAGTGCGCGGCCTGGGCCTGCTCGACATCCGCACCATCTTCGGCGAGACCTCGGTGCGCCGCAAGATGCGGCTCAAGCTCATCGTGCACCTGGTGCGCGCGACCGCGCAGGACAAGTTCGAGCGGCTGCCGCTGCAGGACATCACGCAGGACATGCTGGGCCTGCCGGTGCGCAAGGTCATGCTGCAGGTGGCGGCCGGCCGCAACCTGGCCGTGCTGGTGGAAGCCGCCGTGCGCAACACCATTCTCAAGCTGCGCGGCATCGACACGCTGGGCGAGTTCATGGAGCGCCAGGCGATGGCGATCCTCCAGAGCAGCAAGTAAGCCCGCGGCCGCAACGACGACGCGCGCTCACCTCACGGTGGCGCGCGTTTTGTTTTGGGCCGCGGGTGGGGGTGCAACGGCGTATGCACAGGCGTGCGTGGCGACGGGCTTGCAGCGATGCACGCGCAGCGGCGCGCAGCGCGCGCGGCCGCCCCCCGCCTCAGCGCGAGGCGCGTGCGCGCTGCACTTCCTGCGCGGTCACCGCGCTGGCCTTGTTGCCCCAGCTGCCCCGCACATACGAAAGCACGGCGGCGATGTCGTTGTCGCCCAGCATCTGGCCGAACGGCGGCATGCCGTGCGGCCGCGGCTCGAGCTGCGTGGCCGGGCCGAAGCCGCCATCGAGCACCACGCGGATGGCGTTGACGGCGCTGGGCGCGGTCACGGTGGCGTTGCCGGCCAGCGCCGGCCAGGCCGCATCGCGGCCGCGGCCGTCGGCCTGGTGGCACTGGGCGCAGTGCTGCGTGTACAGCCGTCCGCCCTGCGTCATGGCCGCGTTGCTGGCCGCCGAGCCCGCGCGCGGCGTGTCGGTGGCCGGCAGGGACTTGAGGTAGACGCCGATGGCCAGGGCGTCGGCATCGCTCAGGTACTGCGTGCTGCCCGACACCACCTCCGCCATCGGCCCGTTGGCCACCGCGTGCGGCGTGCGGCCCGAACGCAGCAGCGCCGCCACGTCCTCGGCGCTCCAGCGGCCCAGGCCGATGTCCGCGTTGGCATTGAGCGGCGGCGCATACCAGCCCAGGCCATCGATCATGCCACCCGGCAGGCCGCGCGCGTCCACGCTCGCGCCCAAGCTGTTGCGCGGCGCGTGGCAGGCGGCGCAATGGCCCGGCCCCTCCACCAGATAACGGCCGCGATTCCACTGCGCGCTCTGGTCGGCCTCGTTCTCGTGCACGCCCGGCCGGAAATACAGGAGGCGCCAGAACTCCAGCAGCGCGCGGCGGTTGTAGGGCCATTCGAGCTCGTGCGCGCGGCTCTCCTGGCGCACGGCCGGCACGCTGCGCAGATAGGCGTAGAGTGCATCGGCGTCGGCGCGCGACATGCGGGTGTACTGCGGATACGGAAAGGCCGGATAGAGCAGCTCGCCGTCGCGGCCCTTGCCGTTGTGCAGCGCGCGCCAGAAATCGTCGCTGCTCCAGCGGCCGATGCCGGTCTGCTCGTCGGGCGTGATGTTGGGCCCGTACAGCGTGCCGAACGGCGTGGGCACCGGCGTGCCGCCGGCATAGGTGGCGCCGCCGCGCACCGTGTGGCAGGCCGCGCAGTTGCCCAGACGCGCGAGGTCGCGGCCCCGCTCGATCTGGGCCTGCGGATCGCTCATGGCCACCGGCGGCGGGCCGGCATCCTCGCGCGTGCCGAAGAAAAACAGCGCCAGCCCGACCAGGACGCACAGCGCGCCCACGCCGAACACCACGTTGCCGACCCACTTCAACAACCACTTCATCGCGCGCCCTCCGCGTGCGAGGCGGTCTGGCTGCCGCATTGCGTGGGCAGGCGCAGCGTGCCGGAAGGCTGGGCCACGTAGAAATGCGGCACCGGCTGCGCGGCGAGCCAGGCCGACACGGCGGCCACGTCATCGGGCGTGAGCTTGCGCGCCACGTCGGCCATGCAGTCGGGCTCGGCGGCCCGGCGCAGCTGGTTCTGCCAGCCGCCGATCTGCGACACGAGGTAGTCGCGCGGCAGGCCGAGCAGGCCCGGGATCGCGGGCGCCAGGCCGGAGAGGTCCTCGCCGTGGCAGGCCGCACAGGCCGGCAGCTGGCGCGCGCGGTCGCCCTGGAACACCAGGGCGCGGCCGCGCTCGAGCATGGCGGCGTCGCCCTTGGCGGCCGCGGGTGGTGGATAGGGCACGTGGCGCGAGGCGAAGTATTCGGCCATGTCGCGCAGATAGGCGTCGGGCAGGCCGGTGAGCAGGTGCGTCATGGGCGCGTACTGGCGACGGCCGTCGCGAAAGCCCAGCAGCTGATTGAACAGATACTCGGCCGGCTTGCCGGCGATGCGCGGGTAATAGCCATCGGGCCCCGCCCGCCCCTGTGCGCCATGACAGGCGGTACAGGCGGCAAGGCGCGCGCCCATGGTGTTGGGCTCCAGCGTGGTGGCCGGGTTCTGTGCCAGCGCGGCGCCGGCGCCACAGCTGGCCAGCAACAGGGTGGCTGCAATACGGCGGATCAATTTGACGGCTAACATCTCGAGGGCGGACATCGGGTCTGGACGCTTCTGCGCGGTTCGCGCGGGCGGAATGAAGCGACGTCGGTCTGCTGCAAAAGCCTGTCCACGACAGGCCCATGCGGCAGTGTAAGCCTTTATCCGTCCCCCGGGCGGGATGGTCCAAACCATGCCACAATCACTGCCATGTTGAGAGTCGTCCTTATCACCGGCATTTCCGGATCTGGCAAATCCGTCGCGCTCCGCATGCTCGAAGATGGCGGATTCACCTGCGTCGACAACCTGCCCGTCCGTTTCCTCACCGAGTTCGTGGCCAATGCGCGCGACGACGGCATGGAACGCGTGGCCGTCGCCAGCGACGTGCGCTCGCCCGGCGAGCTCGCCGAGCTGCCCGACGTCATCACCGCGCTGCGCGCCATGGGCACCAACCTCTCGGTGGTGTTTCTGGATGCCAGCACCGACACCCTGGTCCAGCGCTACTCCGAGTCGCGCCGCCGCCACCCGCTCACCGACCGCCTCACGCGCAACGGCAAGACGCCGTCGCTGACCGAGTGCATCTCGGCCGAGCGCGAGCTGCTCGCGCCGCTGCGCGACCAGGAACACGTGATCGACACCTCCGATCTCACGCCCGGCCAGCTGCGCACCTGGATCCGCGACCTGATCCAGGCCGACCGGCCGCCGCTGGTGGTCACGTTCGAGTCGTTCGCCTACAAGCGCGGCGTGCCGAGCGACGCCGACCTGGTGTTCGACGTGCGCTGCCTGCCCAACCCCTATTACGACCGCAACCTGCGCCCCCTCACGGGCCGCGACCAGCCGGTGGCCGACTGGCTCGCCGGCTTCGACATCGTCGGCGCGATGATCGACGACATCACCGCCTTCATCCGCCGCTGGCTGCCGCAGTACACCGCCGACACGCGCAACTACCTCACCGTCGCGATCGGCTGCACGGGCGGCCAGCACCGTTCGGTGTACGTGGTCGAACAGCTCGCCGAACGCTTCTCCGATCACAAACCCCTGTTGGTGCGGCATCGCACCCAACTGCCCGACGAATCCGCCTGAACGCTCCCGCATGACGCTGCCCCGCCCGCTCGCCCTGCTTTCGATGTTTCTGCTCGCGCTCGCGCTGGCAGGCTGTTCCACCTCCGGCAAGAAGGGCGGCGGCTACTACAAAGACGACGGCCCGGACGCCAATCCGCCCTCCAACCTCGACGCCATTCCCGACGCCACGCCGCGCATCGAGCCGCTCGCCAGCGGCGCCAATCGGCCCTATGTGGTGTTCGGCAAGCGCTACGTGCCCGACACCACCGACAAGCCGTTCCGCCAGCAGGGCGTGGCGTCGTGGTACGGCAAGAAATTCCACGGCAACTCGACCTCGATCGGCGAGTCCTACGACATGTATTCCATGACGGCCGCGCATCCGACCATGCCGCTGCCGAGCTATGCGCGCGTCACCAGCAAGCTCAATGGCCGCACCGTCATCGTGCGCGTGAACGACCGCGGCCCGTTCCACTCCGACCGCATCATGGACCTCTCCTACGTGGCGGCCTACAAGCTCGGCATCATCGGGCCGGGCAGCGGCGCGGTCACGGTCGAGCGCATCCTGCCCGACGAGATCCGCACCATGACGGCCGGCGGCGGCGCGCCCGCGCAGCCCGACACGGCCAGCGGCACCATCGTCTCCACGCCGGTCAGCCTGGGCGGCAACAGCGCGCTGGCGGCCACGCCGCTGTCGGCCGAGCCGCTCGCCCCCGCCGCGCCCACGCGCACCTCGTCCGCCACGGGCGCGGGCGGCGTCTACCTGCAGCTCGGCGCCTTCTCGCAATCGGCCAACGCGCACTCGCTGGTCGACCGCGTGAACGGCCAGCTCGCCGGCGGCCCTTCCGCCACCGTCGAACAGACCAACAATCTCTATCGCGTGCGCCTCGGCCCCTACGCCAGCCGCGAGGCCGCGCTGTCGGCGGCGCAGCAGGTGTCCGACCGCACCGGCATCATGCCGAGCGTCGCCACGCCCTGATCGCCCGCTCCGCCCCGTCCCGCGATGGCCCTCGCGCTTGCCGCCCGAGGGCCTTTGCTTTTGCGCGGCCCAAACGAAAGGCCCCGCCGGAGCGGGGCCATGCGAGCCTGCGGCGGCACCGCCGCCGTGTCTACTGCGCGATGGCCTGGCGGTAGGTGGCCCAGGCGAGGCTGTCGGCCGAGGCCTCGAGCGCGAGCTCGGCCTGGCCGTCGCACACACGGCGCGTGCGCGCGGCGTGGCCCGGATAGCGGTTGCCCTCGTGGATCAGCAAGGCGCGCTTGCGCTTCAGGCCGCCGCCGAAACCGGTGAGCGCGGTGTCGAAGCCGATCACGCGATGGCACGGAATGATGATCGAGATCGGATTGCGCGACAGCGCCAGGGCCAGCGGCCGCACCGAGCGCGGGCGGCCGATGCGGTGCGCCAGGTCGCCATAGGTGGTGGTGGTGCCGAAGGGCAGCGTGAGCAGGCCGTCCCAGACCTGGCGCTGGAACGGCGTGCCGCGCGGCGCGAGCGGCAGGTCGAAGGTCTCGCGCTCGCCCGCATACCATTGCTCGAGCTGCAGGCGCGCCTGGGCGAGGATGCGCGCCTCGGCCTCGTGATGCTGCTGGCGGCCCTCGGCGATCACGTCCGACTGGTCGACGAACCAGGCGCCGCACAGGCCGTCGTCGAAGGCGGCCAGGCGCATCTCGCCGAGCGGCGAGGCGAACGTGAGGGTGGCGGGTTGCGCGGCCGGATCTTCGGCGCGCAGCAGATGCAATGGAGCGGTCATTCGGAAGCTTCCTTGCGCGCCAGGGCGCGCTGGTAGAGCGCATCGCGCGGCAGGCCGGTGACGCGCGCGGCCACGCGGGCGGCGTCGCGCACCGACACGGTCTCGAGCAGCGCATCGAGCAGGATGTCGGTGGCCGGATCGGACAGCGCGTCTTCGGTGTCGGTCTGGGGCAGCGCGTGCACGATCAGCACGAACTCGCCCTGGCTGCGGTGCGCGTCGCCGGCAAGCCAGGCCTCGGCCTCGCCCAGCGGCAACGTGGCGATTTCTTCGAAGCGCTTGGTGAGCTCGCGCGCCACCGTGATCTCGCGGTCGGGGCCGCAGACCTCGAGCAGGTCGGACAGCGTGGCGGCCAGGCGGTGCGGCGACTCGAACATCAGCACCGGCGCGGGCAACGCGCACCACTGCCGCAGCCAGCGCTGGCGCGCGGCCGCCTTGGGCGGCGCGAAGCCGGCGAAGGCGAAGGCGGGGTTCTCGTCGGTGGTCACGCCGCTGCCCATCAGCGCGGTGATGACCGCGCTCGGGCCGGGCACCGGCACCACCGGATGGCCGGCGGCGCGCACGGTGCGCACGACGCGCGCGCCCGGATCGCTGACGGCCGGCGCGCCGGCGTCGGAGACCAGCGCCACGCGCTGGCCCTGCGCCAGCCGCTCGCAGATGGCCTGGGCCGCCTGCGCCTCGTTGTGCCGGTGTGCCGCCATCAGCGGCGTGCCGATGCCCCAGGCATCGAGCAGCGTGCGGCTGGCCCGCGTGTCCTCGGCCGCGATCACGTCGGCGCGTGCGAGCGCCTGCCAGGCACGCAGGCCCAGGTCGCCGAGATTGCCGATGGGCGTGGCGACCACGTAGAGCGTGCCGGCCGGCCAGTGCTGCGCGGCCACGCGTTCGGCGACGCGGGCCCAGGCATCGCTGGCGGCGGGTGAGACATCCGGATTCATGAAGGCATCGACGGCAATGGGAAACCCTGCCAGTGTAGCCGCCATGAGCCCGGCCCACGATCCGCCCGACGATTCTCCGTTCGCCCTGGCGCAACGCATCCGCGAGCGCGCCCGGGCCCCGCGCCGCCATCGCGCGCGTCCGGCCGCGCGCGTGGCGCACCGCGCCGGCCAGGCCATGGAAGACCGCGCGCTGGCCTGGCTGCAGGCGCGCGGCCTGGCGCTGCTCGAGCGCAACGTGCGCTGCCGGCATGGCGAGATCGACCTGCTCATGTGCGACGGGCCCACGGTCGTCGTGGTGGAGGTGCGGGCACGCAGCGGGCCGCCCGGCAGCGCGGCCGCCAGCCTCGATCCGGTCAAGCTCGCGCGGCTGCGGCGCAGCGCGCAATACTGGCTGCCGCGCTGGCGGGCGCGCCACTGGCCGGGCCAGGACCCGCCCGTGCGCGTCGACGCGGTGCTGTTCGATGACGGCGGCATCGAATGGCTGCGCGACCTGCGCCTGCCCGACGGCTGGGACTGATGCGGGTCTGACGCAGGCCTGAAAAGACCTTGAGTCTCAGACACTTGCACGGCTGCTCACAGACTTTACGCCTGTTGCCACTCCGGTTACGGGTCGACAGAAACAGATCCTTACCGCGTGAGATAATCCGCGCCATGGATATGATTTCGCGCATGACATCGCACTTCCGCGATGCGATCGCCCTGCACCAGCAGAGCATGGAGACCCTGGCCCCCACGCTGGCCACCGCGGTGGACCTGCTCTTCGCTGCCCTGGCGAACAACGGCCGCATCCTGGCCTGCGGCAACGGCGGCTCGGCGTCCGACGCCCAGCATTTCATCGCAGAGCTGGTCGGCCGCTTCGAGCGCGACCGCCTGCCGCTGGCCGGCATCGCGCTCAACACCGACACCGCGATCCTCACCGCCGTCGGCAACGACTACGGTTTCGACGAGATCTTCGAGCGCCAGGTCAGCGCGCTGGGCCAGCCGGGCGACGTGCTGGTGGCGATCTCCACCAGCGGCAACTCGCCCAACGTGGTGCGCGCCATGGAAGCCGCGCGCGACCGCGAGATGCACGTGATCGCCCTCACCGGCAAGGGCGGCGGCACGATGGGGGAACTCATCACGCCGCACGACGTCCATCTCTGTGTGCCGCACGACAGAACCATGCGCATCCAGGAAGTCCATATCTTGCTGCTGCACGCGCTGTGCGACGGAATCGACGCCCTTCTCTTAGGAGACACCGAATGATGATGCCTTCCTCCCGAACCGCCGTGCGCCCCCTGCTCGCGGCCGCCGTGCTGGCCGCCGCCGTCGCCGGCCTGTCGGCCTGCGCCCCGATCATCGTGGGCGGCGCCGCCGCCACGACCGCCGTGGTCGTCACCGACCGCCGCTCGTCGGGCACCCAGCTCGACGACCAGAACGCCACCTTCCGCGCCGAGACCGACATCGCGAAGAAGCTGGGCGACAGCGCCCGCGTCAACGCCATGGTCTACAACGGCCAGATGCTGCTGACCGGCGACGTGCCCTCCGAAGCGGCCAAGGCCGAGGCGGGCACCATCGCCCAGGGCGTGCAGAAGGTCCGCAGCGTGAGCAACCAGCTCACGGTCGGCCCGGCCGCCTCGTTCACCACGCGCTCGAACGACACCTGGATCACCTCCAAGGTCAAGACCGCGCTGCTCAATACCAAGTTCGTGCCCTCCGGCACCATCACCACCACCACCGACAAGGGCGTGGTCTACCTGATGGGCAAGGTCACGCAGGCCGAGAGCGACTACGCCGCCAACGCGGCCGCCGATGTCGGCGGCGTGCTGAAAGTGGTAAAACTGTTCGAGATCATCAGCCGCGAAGAGGCCATCCGTCTGTCCGGCTCCGGCTCGTCGAAAGACGGGAAGGCGCCGATCGAATCGACGGGCGGCACGGCGGCCCCCACGGAAAACGCGGCTCCGGCCGGTGATTCCGGCGTTCAAGTGATGCCCATCAAATGAAAAAAGTCGTACTCGCGCTGGCCGTCGTGGTGGCGGCCGGCATCGGCGCCTGGTTCGTCTGGCGCCCGGCCGCGCCGGCGCCCGACGTCGTCTTCACCACCCTCGAAGGCAAGCAGGTCTCCATGCAGGACCTGCGCGGCAAGGTGGTGCTGGTCAAGTTCTGGGCCACCAGCTGCGTCACCTGCGTGAAGCAGATGCCGGAGACCATCTCGGCCTACAACGAGTACGCGCCCAAGGGTTACGAGGCCATCGGCGTGGCCATGCAATACGACCCGCCCAACTACGTGCTGAACTTCGTCCAGAGCCGCAAGCTGCCGTTCCCGGTGGCGATCGATTCCAAGGGCGAGATCGCGCGCGCCTTCGGCGACATCCGCCTCACGCCCACGGCCTTCCTGATCGACAAGAACGGCCGCATCATCAAGCGCTACCTGGGCGAATACGACGTGGCCGAATTCCACGCCACCGTCGAGCGGGCCCTGGCCGCCGGCTGAACCGCGCCGAACCCGTCACGAAACAAAGCCCCCGGTGTGCAGACACCGGGGGCTTTGTTTTTCGCGGGGCGCTGCGGCGCCGCGGGCGCCGCAGCGCGAGGCAGGATCAGAACGCCGGCACCACGGCGCCCTTGTACTTTTCCTGGATGAACTTCTTCACCGCTTCGGAGTGCAGCGCGTCGACCAGCTTCTTGATCTTGGGCGCGTCCTTGTTGTCCTGGCGGGTGGCCACGATGTTCGCGTAGGGCGAATCGGCGCCCTCGATGAACAGCGCGTCCTTGGTGGGGACCAGGCCGGCCTCGAGCGCGTAGTTGGTGTTGATCAGCGCCACGTCGACGTCGTCGAGCGAGCGCGGCAGCATGGCTGCCTCGAGTTCGCGGAACTTCAGCTTCTTGGGATTCTCGACCACGTCGATCGGGGTGGCGACGATGTTGGCCGGGTCCTTCAGCTTGAGCAGGCCCTGCTTCTGAAGCAGCAGCAGCGCGCGGCCGCTGTTCGACGGATCGTTGGGCAGCGCGATGGTGGCGCCTTCCTTGAGCTCGCCGATGGCCTTGATCTTCTTGGAGTAGGCGCCGAAGGGCTCGACGTGCACCAGACCGACCGACACGAGGTTGGTCTTGCGGTCCTTGTTGAAGGTGTCGAGGTAGGGCTGGTGCTGGAAGAAGTTGGCGTCGAGCTGCTTGTCGGCCAGCTGCAGGTTGGGCTGCACGTAGTCGGTGAAGACCTTGATGTCGAGCTCCACGCCTTCTTTGGCCAGCACCGGCTTGACCACTTCGAGGATCTCGGCGTGCGGCACCTGGGTGGCGCCGATGGTGAGCTTTTCAGCCTGGGCAGCACCCGAGGCCAGGACGAGGGCCGACGCCACCAGGGCCGACCGCAGGAAGGTGAAACGCATGATTTGCCTCGTTGTATTGATGTGGGATCACCGGGGCGGCCCCGGCGGGGGTGCGACGGAAACGTCCGCTCTCCGGCCGTTCGTTGCAAAAACGACCCCAATTTACCTGATTGGCTTGCATTTGTCGGCCATATAGACATGGGATTGGGGCATATGACGCCCGGGGGGACTACAATTTGCCTTATGCTTGCCGCCATGCCTGAACCGACATGGGCGCAGGCATTTTTTCCACCTTTTTTTGGCTCGCAACTATCACTGCCATGACCGACACCCCCGACCCTGCCGCCGTAATGTCTCCCGCTGTCAAAGCCGCCGTGCTTTCGGAAGCCTTGCCCTATATCCGACGATTTCATGGCAAGACGATCCTGGTGAAATACGGTGGCAATGCCATGACGGAAGAACGATTGCAGCGCAGCTTCGCGCACGACGTCGTGCTGCTGAAGCTGGTGGGTCTGAATCCGGTCGTGGTGCACGGCGGCGGTCCGCAGATCGACGATGCGCTGCGCCGCATCGGCAAGCAGGGCACCTTCATCCAGGGCATGCGCGTCACCGATGCCGAGACCATGGAAGTGGTCGAGTGGGTGCTGGGCGGCCAGGTCCAGCAGGACATCGTCATGATGATCAATGAGGTCGGCGGCAAGGCCGTGGGCCTCACCGGCAAGGACGGCATGCTGATCCAGGCCCGCAAGAAGCTGATGGACAACAAGGACAATCCCGCCGAACCGATCGACATCGGCTTCGTGGGCGACATCACCCGCGTCGAGCCCGCGGTGGTGAAGGCCCTCCAGGACGACCAGTTCATCCCCGTCATCTCGCCGATCGGTTACGGCGAGGACGGCACCGCCTACAACATCAACGCCGACGTGGTCGCCGGCAAGATGGCCGAGGTGCTGGGCGCCGAGAAGCTGCTCATGATGACCAACACCCCGGGCGTGCTCGACAAGAGCGGCAAGCTGCTGCGCAGCCTGTCGGCCCAGACCATCGACGAGCTGTTCGCCGACGGCACCATCTCGGGCGGCATGCTGCCCAAGATCTCGTCGGCCCTCGACGCCGCCAAGAACGGCGTCAACTCGGTCCACATCGTCGACGGCCGCGTGCCGCACTGCCTGCTGCTGGAGATCCTCACCGACCAGGGCGTCGGCACGATGATCAGCTCGCACTGATGGCACCCGCCGCGCCGGCGCGCCGCCTGCTGCAACGGCCCGCGGCGCGCGTGCGCCGCGGCCGTCGTGTGGTCGAGGCCGGCAGCGCCGGCCTCGGTGCTTCCGGCCGGGTCTGGCTGTTCGACCTCGACAACACGCTGCACGACACCTCGCATGCCATCTTCCCGCTGATCGACGCGGGCATGACGCAGGCGGTGGTCAATGCGCTGGGCGTCGACGTCGACGAGGCCAACCGGCTGCGCAAGCTCTATTGGCAGCGCTACGGCGCCACCGTGATCGGGCTGGTGCGCCACCATGGCGTCGATGCGCACCAGTTCCTGCACGACAGCCACGATTTCGACATCGCGCCGCTGGTGCGGGCCGAAAAGGGCCTGCCCGCCAAGCTGCGCGCCCTGCCCGGCCGCAAGGTGCTGCTCACCAACGCGCCGCTCGACTACGCGCGCGCCGTGCTGCGCCACCTCGGCCTGCTGGGGTGTTTCCACAGCCTGTGGGGCATCGAGCAGATGCGGCTGCATGGCCAGTTCCGGCCCAAGCCCTCGCCCGCGCTGCTGCGCTACGTGCTGGCGCGCGAAGGCGTGCAGCCGCGCCAGGCGGTGCTGATCGAGGACACGCTCGACAACCTGCGCAGTGCGCGCCGCATCGGGCTGCGCACGGTGCACGTCTATCATCCGGGCACGCCGTTCGCCCGCGGGCACAAGTCGCGCCCTGCCTATGTCGACTTACGGGTAAACTCGGTTACCGACCTGCTGCTGCGGCGTCGGCCGCTGCGCGGCTGAACCGCGCCGCCCGACCCCGACAGCCTCACACGTCCCCATGGCGAAACCTGGCGAGAGAAAGACTCAGATCCTGCAGACGCTGGCGGAAATGCTGGAGCAGCCCCATGCTGCCCGCATCACCACCGCGGCGCTCGCCGCCCGCATGCAGGTTTCCGAGGCCGCGCTCTACCGCCACTTCGCCAGCAAGGCGCAGATGTTCGAAGGGCTGATCGAGTTCATCGAGACCACGCTGTTCACGCTGGTGAACCAGATCGCCGCCGCCGAGCCGCAAGGGCTGGGCCAGGCGCGCAAGACGGTCGCCATGCTGCTGGCCTTCTCCGAGCGCAACCGCGGCATGACGCGCGTGCTGACCGGCGACGCCCTGGTCACCGAAGACAACCGGCTGCAAGACCGCATCAACCACATCAACGATCGGATCGAGGCCACGTTCAAGCAGTGTCTGCGCAACGCGGTCAACGACGGCGGCCTGCCCGACGACGCCAACGTGGCGGCCCAGGCCAGCCTGCTGACGCACCTGGTGCTCGGCCGCTGGCTGCGCTACGCCCAGAGCGGCTGGCGCGTCACGCCCACCGCGATGCTCGACGATCAACTGCGCCTGGCGCTGGGCTGAGCGGCATGCCGTCCCGCCCCTGTCACGCGCGCCTGCCATGCTTGGCGTTTCGCGCGTTTCCCTGTTGACGGTGTGTGGACCGCGCGCGGGCCATTGCGGCCCGATGCGCACAATGGGCTTGCCCTGCGGGCAAACGGGCCAGCATAATCGCCCTGATCCGACCCCTCAATATCGGACTTAGTTCCCCTTGACCCGTATCAATGCGGGTTTTCCACAGTACTGCCATGCTTGTCCCGTGTTCTGACGTCGTTTGACCTAGATCGGAGATGGATATGACTGCGCAAGCCGCTGTCCCTGCCCCGCAAGCCCCCAAGAAAAAAATCCCCTTAGGCCTTGTGGCCGGCATTCTGGCGCTCATCGTGGTGCTGATGCTTCCCATGCCCGCCGACCTGCCGCCCGCCGGCCACCGCATGATCGCCATCCTGGTGTTCGCGGTCGTGGTGTGGATCACGGAAGCGGTTTCGTATGAAGCCAGCGCCATCATGATCACCACCTTGATGGCCTTCCTGCTGGGCACCGCGCCCACCATCAAGAATCCCGAGGTGCTGTACGGCACCTCGGCCGCCATCAGCATGGCGCTGACCGGGTTCTCGAACTCGGCGCTGGCTTTGGTGACCGGCGCGCTGTTCATCGCCGCGGCGATGACCTTCACGGGACTGGACCGACGCATCGCGCTGATCACGCTGTCGCGCATCGGCACCAGCACCACACGCATCATGATCGGCGCGATCGCCGTGACCATCGTGCTCAGCCTGGTGGTGCCCAGCGCCACCGCGCGCAGCGCCGCGGTCGTGCCCATCATGATGGGTGTGATCGCCGCCTTCGGCGTGGACAAGCGCTCCAACATCGCGGCCGGCATCATGATCATCGTGGCGCAGGCCACCAGCATCTGGAACGTCGGCATCCAGACCGCCGCCGCCCAGAACCTGCTGACCAAGGGCTTCATGGAAAAGATGCTCGGCGACCGCGTGTCGTGGGCCGAGTGGCTGATCGCCGGCGCGCCGTGGTCGATCATCATGTCCGTGGTGCTGGTCTTCATCGTGCTGAAGATGCTGCCGCCCGAAGCCGACAACATTGCCGGCGGCAAGGAAGCGGTGCAGGCCGAACTCGACGCGCTCGGCCCCATGACGGGTCCGCAGAAGCGCCTGCTGGGCGTGTCCATCATGCTGCTGTTGCTGTGGGCCACCGAGAAGTCGCTGCACAACTTCGACACCACCTCCACCACCTACTTCGGCCTGGTCCTGCTGCTTCTGCCGCGCTTCGGCGTGATGACTTGGAAGGACGTGCAGAGCCGCATTCCGTGGGGCACCGTGATCGTGTTCGGGGTCGGCATCAGCCTCGGTACCGCGCTGCTCACCACCCAGGCCGGCCAATGGCTCGGCAACCAGGTCGTGACCCACACCGGTCTGGACCACCTCGGCCCGCTCGCGATCTTCTCGATCCTGGCCGCCTTCCTGATCGTGATCCACCTCGGCTTCGCCAGCGCCACCGCACTGACGTCCGCCATGCTGCCCATCCTGATCTCGGTGCTGGCCACCCTGCCCGGCGAGTTCAACCGCCTCGGCATGACCATGCTGCTGGGCTTCGTGGTGAGCTACGGCTTCATCCTGCCCATCAACGCGCCGCAGAACATGGTGTGCCTGGGCACGGAGACCTTCACCGCCAAGCAGTTCGCCCGCGTCGGGATCGTCATCACCATCGTCGGCTACCTGCTGATGGTGCTGTTCGGTGCCACCTACTGGCGCTGGCTGGGCTGGCTGTAAGGAGTCATCATGAAAATCAGCATCAACGAGGCCATTGCATACGGGGAGCGCCTGCTCGCGGCCCAGGGCGTGCCGACCGACATCGCCCACGACGTGGCCGAACACCTGGTCGAGTCCGACCGCGTGGGCTACACCAGCCACGGCCTGTCCATCCTGCCCAACTACGAACGGGTGCTGCGCGAAGGGTTCGTGCGGGCCGACGGGCGCGCCGAACTGGTCAACGACCGCGGCACGCTGCTGGCCTTCGAAGGCCACAGCGGCTTCGGCCAGCACGTGGGCAAGGTGGCGATGCGCCAGGCCATCGAGCGCACCGCCGAACACGGCCAGTGCATCCTGACGCTGCGCAATTCGCACCACCTCGGCCGCATGGGCTACTACGGCGAGATGGTGGCGGCGGCGGGCCAGATCCTGCTGGCCTTCACCAACGTCATCAATCGCGCGCCCACCGTCGCGCCGTTCGGCGGCGCCCGCGCCTGCCTCACGACCAATCCGCTGTGCTTCGCGGGCCCGCTGCCGGGCGGCCGCCCGCCCATCCTGGTCGACATGGCCACCAGCTCGATCGCCGTCAACAAGGCGCGCGTGCTGGCCACCAACGGCCAGGAAGCCCCGGCCGGTTCGCTGATCGACGCGCAGGGCAATCCGACCACGGACCCGGGCGCGCTGTTCACCGATCCGCCGGGCGCCCTGCTGCCCTTCGGCGGCCACAAGGGCTATGCGCTGGGCCTGGTGGCCGAGCTGCTGGCCGGCGTGCTGTCGGGCGGCGGCACGATCCAGCCCGAACACCCGCGCAACGGCGTCGCGACCAACAACATGTTCGCGATCCTGCTCGATCCGCAGGTGGACTTCGACGCCGACTGGCGCACCCAGGAAGTCGGTGCCTTCATCGACTACCTGCATGCCTGCCCGCCGCAGCCCGGCGTGGACGGCGTGCAGTATCCGGGCGAGTACGAGGCGCGCAACCGCGAGCTCAACCGCGACGCCCTCACCTTCGCGCCGGCGATCTGGGAAGGCCTGGCGAAGCTGGGCGAAACGCTCGGCGTGGCCGCGCCGCCCGTGGCCGACTGAGCGGCACGGCCAGCGCAACGGCGTCCTCCGGGACGCAAGAATGGCGTCCCGCGGGACGCCATTCTTTATTGTGCCGGCGGCCGGATCAGGCCTTGCGCGCCCGATGCCGGCTGATGCTCATCAGGATGCCGCAGGCGATGCCCATCGTGAGCAGCGCGGTGCCGCCATAACTCATGAACGGCAGCGGCACGCCCACCACCGGCAGGATGCCGGTGACCATGCCGACGTTCACGAACACATAGATGAACATCATCATCGTGACCGAGCCGGCCAACAATCGGCCGAACTGCGTGGCGCTGCGCGATGCGATCGCCAGCCCGCGCGCCATCAGCAGCCCGTAGAGCACCAGCAGCGCAACGCCGCCGTAGAGCCCGAACTCCTCGGCGTAGACCGCGAAGATGAAGTCGGTGGTGCGTTCGGGGATGAAGTCCAGGTGGGTCTGCGTGCCCTGCATGTAGCCCTTGCCGTAGAGCCCGCCCGAGCCCACCGCGATCATCGACTGGATGGTGTGGAAGCCCTTGCCGAGCGGATCGGAGCTGGGATTGAGCAGGGTGCAGACGCGATGCTTCTGGTAGTCGTGCAGCACGACCCAGTCGACGTCGGGCTCGCAGAGCTGGTCTTCGTAGTACACCAGCGTGCCCAGGCCGATGATCCCGGCCAGCAGCACGGGCACCAGCAGCTTGAACGACAGGCCCGCGAAATAGATCACGAAGAAACCCGCGCCGAACACCAGCAGCGCCGTGCCCAGGTCGGGCTGCAGCACGATCAGGCCGAACGGCACCACCAGCATGGCGGCGGCCACGAAGAAGTCGCGGATGCGCACCTGCCCCTCGTGGCGCTGGAAGTACCAGGCCAGCATCATCGGCACGGCGATCTTCATCATCTCCGACGGCTGGATCCGCGTCACGCCCAGGTTGAGCCAGCGCGTGGCGCCCTTGCTGGTCTCGCCGGCGAACTCCACGCCGAGCAGCAGCACCACGCCGACCACGTAGAACGGCAGCGCCAGCTTCATCAGCGTCTGCGGCGGCACCAGCGCCATGGCCCACATCGCGACGAAGGCGATCATGAAGTTGCGCGACTGCTCGGCGAAGCGCCAGTCGGTGCCGCCCACCGCCGAATGCATCACGGTCAGCCCCAGCGCCGCGAACAGCACCAGCACGAACAGCAGCGGCCAGTCGAACGCGGTGAATACGCGCAGCAGGATGAGACCCAGGCGCTTCATTCGGCGGGCTCCGCCACCGCCGCGGCCTTCACGCCGCGCTCGATCCTGTCTTCACGCTGGTTGTTGAGCCAGTAGTCCATCACCGAGCGCGCCACCGGCGCGGCGTTGCTCGCGCCCCAGCCCGCGTTCTCGACGATCAGCGCCACCGCGATGCGCGGGTGGTCGACCGGCGCGAAGCCCATGAACAGCGCGTGATCGCGCAGGCGTTCGTCGATGGCGTTGGCGCGGTACTGGCCGCCGCGCAGGCTGAACACCTGCGCCGTGCCGGTCTTGCCGGCCGCCTGGTAGGGCGCGTTGGCGAAGGCGCGGCGCGCGGTGCCGGCGCGGATCACGTCGGCCATGGCCGACTTGATCACGTCGATATTGGCCTGCTTGAGCGGGATGCGATAGTCGGGTGTGGACGGCGTGGCGGTGATCATCAGCGAGCGCGGGTCGCGCACGGCGTGCACCAGGTGCGGGCGGCGATACAGGCCGTTGTTGGCCAGGGTCGAGGTGGCCTGCGCCAGCTGCAGCAGCGTGAACGAGTTGTAGCCCTGCCCCACCGCCACCGAGATGGTTTCGCCGGCATACCAGCGCTGGCGCTCGCGATCCTTGTAGGCGCGGCGCTTCCAGTCGGTGGACGGCAGCACGCCGGCCTTCTCGCCTTCGAGGTCGATGCCGGTGATCTGGCCGAAGCCGAACTGCTTGGAGAAATCGTGCAGCGCGTTCACGCCGATCTCGGGGCCGAGCGAATAGAAGTAGGTGTCGGAGGACACCACGATGGCCTTGTGCATGTCGGTCATGCCGAACACGGCGCCCGCGGCATTGCGGAACTTCTGGCCGCCGAATTCGAAATAGCCCGGATCGGGGAAGCGGTCGGTGGCGCGGCGCTTGCCCAGCTCGAGCGCGGCCAGCGCGACGAAGGGCTTGTAGGTCGAGCCGATCGGATAGGTGCCGTAGAGCGGCCGGTTGATCAGCGGATGGTCGGGCGACTCGTTCAGGCGGCGCCAGTTTTCCACGTCGATGCCGTCGACGAACAGATTGGGATCGAACGAAGGCTGCGACACGAAGGCCAGCACCTCGCCCGTGTCGGGATCGATCGCCACCAGCGCGCCGCGGCGGCCGTCGAAGGCCTTCTCGGCGATGCGCTGCAGGTTCAGGTCGATCGACAGCATGATGTCGGAGCCGGGCACCGGATCGATGCGGCGCAGGGTGCGCACCGGGCGCCCGCCCGCCGTCACCTCGACCTCTTCGAGGCCGGTGCGGCCGTGCAGCGTTTCTTCCCAGGTCTTTTCGATGCCCTTCTTGCCGATGACCTCGGTGCCGCGATAGTTGCCGGAGCGGCCGGCCTTCTCGAGCTCGTCCTGGTCGCCCTCGGAGATGCGGCCGATGTAGCCCACCACGTGGCCGGCGGCCTCGCCCTGCGGATACTCGCGCACCCAGCGCGCCCGCAGCTCCACGCCCGGAAACTCGAAGGCGTGGGCCGAGAACCAGGCGGCCTCGGTTTCGTTGAGGTTGTTGCGCAGGACCAGGCTGGCGTAGCGGCTCGACTCCTGCACGCGGCGCTTGAAGCGGCGCTGGTCGGCGGGCGACACGTACAGCACCGGGGTGAGGCGCTCGAACAGATCGTCGATGGTGCCGCCGGTGTTGGCCGGCACGACCTCGATGGTGTAGGTGCGGTAATTGCGCGCCAGCACGACGCCGTTGCGGTCGAGGATCTCGCCGCGGCGCGGCGGGATCGGCTGCACCGCGATGCGGTTGCGGTCGGCGCGCTCGGAATAGCCCTCGAAGCGCTCGACCTGCAGGAACCAGAAGCGCGCGGTCAGGATGCCGAAGCAGGCCAGGGCAAACAGCCCGCCCACCCAGGCACGCAGCTTGAAGCGTTGCTTCTGCTGCTGGCCGGTCTTCTTGAACTCGAACATCCGGTGCGCCTCAGACGGCCGACGATTCGACGTCGTCGTAACGTCGTTGCGGCAGGTGCAGGACCCAGCCGCCCAGCGGCCAGATGGCCGCCGTCAGCAACGCGCCCAGCGCCCACTGCCAGCCCGGCCAGGCGCCGGCCAGCCACGCCATGATGAGCTGGCTCACCAGCTGGGCGACGAAGAAGACGGGCAGCATGTGCATGGCCTGGCTCCAGAGGTCGAAGCGCTGGAGCCGGCGGTGCAGGGCCAGCGCGCCGTAGGCGACCAGCGTGTAGGTGAGCGCGTGGCCGCCGAGCAGGCCGGCGTCGTGCACGTCGAGCAGCAGCCCGAACACGAAGGCGGCCACCATGCCGACGCGGCGCGGCTCGTGGGCGCACCAGAAGGCGATGACCAGCGCGAGCACGTCGGGCGCGCCGGGCCACTGGCGCCACGGCAGCAGCGAGAGCAGCCAGACCAGCAGCAGCGTGCCCCAGACGAACGCGCCGTGCGCCGGATGCGCGAGGCGTTCCGGTTCGACGTTGCTGGGCATGCCGAGCTTGCGATTGCGTCGCAGGCCGTCGCCTTGATTATTTGCCGGCACCATCGGCCTCCTGGCGGTTGGATTCGGCGCGGGCCACGTCGACCTGGAGGACCAGGAAGTGGCGATAGCGCTCGGGATGGGCCAGCGGTTCGCACAGCGCGCGGGCGAAGCCCGACGCGGTGTCGCGTTCGACCGATACGACCTTGGCCACCGGCAGGCCGGCGGGGAACAGGCCGCCCACGCCGCTGGTGACCATGGTATCGCCGGCCTTGATGTCGGCGTTGGCCGCCAGATAGCGTACCTCGATCACGCCCGGCGTGTTGCTGCCGAACGCGATCAGGCGCAGGCCGTTGCGCAGCACCTGCACCGGGATCGAGACGCGCTCGTCGGTGACCAGCGCGGCCTCGGCGGTCATGGGGGTGGTGCGCACGATCTGGCCGACCACGCCGCCTTCGTCGATCACGGGCATGCCCGGCTCCAGGCCGGCGCGGCTGCCCTTGTTGAAGACCAGGCGTTGATGGAAGGCGTTGGGCGGCTCGTAGAGCACCTCGACCACCACGGCCGACTGGGCCACGGTGTCGGTCACGCCGAGCAGGCGCCGCAACTGGGCGTTTTCGGCGGCGAGCTGGGCCGCGTGCGTGGCGACCTGGGCCAGCTCGATGCGCTGGCGCTGCAGGGCTTCGTTTTCGCTGCGGATCATGTTGGCCGCGTTGACCCACTCGTCGATCTGCTGCACGAGATCGCGCGGCGCCATCACGGCGCGCTGGAACGGATACAGGGCCATCGAGACGGTGCGCCGCACCGGCTCGAGGATGCGCAACTGCGAATCGACCCCCATGAGAATGAGGGCCAGCAAAACCAGGACGACCAGACGCACCTCGGCCGGCGGGCCGCGGCGAAATAGCGGTGGGGTCCCTTGTCGTTGCATTAATTACTCAGCCCGGGCGTTGCAACCCGGTGCTGCCTTGCCAGCCGGCGCCTCGCATGGGGCGGACGCCGGTCAGCCGCACGGGCTTAGTCGTTGATGAAAATCGCGCCGAGCTTTTCAAGGTGTTCGAGCGCTTCGCCGCAACCACGCACCACGCAGGTCAGGGGGTCGTCGGCGACCACCACCGGCAGGCCGGTTTCTTCCTGGAGCAGGCGATCCAGGTCGCGCAGCAGCGCGCCACCGCCGGTCAGGGCGATGCCCTTGTCGGTGATGTCGGCACCGAGTTCGGGCGGGGTCTGTTCGAGGGCGATCTTCACCGCCGACACGATCTGGTTGAGCGGGTCGGTCAGCGATTCGAGGATCTCGTTGGACGACACCGTGAAGCTGCGCGGCACGCCTTCGGCCAGGTTGCGGCCCTTGACCTCGATCTCGCGGACCTCGGAACCCGGGAACGCCGAGCCGATTTCCTTCTTGATGAGTTCGGCGGTGGGCTCGCCGATCAGCATGCCGTAGTTGCGGCGGATGTAGTTGACGATGGCTTCGTCGAACTTGTCGCCGCCGACCCGCACGGAGCCCTTGTAGACCATGCCGCCCAGCGAGATCACGGCCACCTCGGTGGTGCCGCCGCCGATGTCGACCACCATCGAGCCGCTGGCATCGGACACCGCCAGGCCTGCGCCGATCGCGGCAGCCATCGGCTCTTCGATCAGGTAGACGTGGGAGGCGCCGGCGCCCAGGGCCGATTCACGGATGGCACGGCGCTCGACCTGGGTCGAGCCGCAGGGCACGCACACGATGATGCGCGGGCTCGGGGCCAGCATGTTGCGGGGGTGCACCATGCGGATGAACTGCTTGAGCATCTGCTCCGTCACGGTGAAGTCGGCGATGACGCCGTCTTTCATGGGGCGGATGGCTTCGATGTTGCCGGGCACGCGGCCCAGCATCTGCTTGGCTTCCTGGCCGACGGCCTGGATGATTTTCTTGCCGTTGGGGCCGCCTTCGTGACGAATGGCGACCACCGACGGTTCGTCCAGCACGATGCCCTTGCCCCGGACGTAGATCAGCGTATTGGCGGTACCGAGGTCGATCGCCATATCGCTGGAAAAGTAACTGCGGAGGAATCCGAACATGGGAGCTCAGCTAGATTCAGGAATTAGGGGGTGACGCGAGACGCGGCGGCCCGGGCTACGACACCGGCTCCGCCTGACTGCAGCGATTAAACCGTGAATCATAACTTATAATTTCACCGGAAATAGCGCTTAAATGCAGGCTATTCAAGCTTTGTAACGGGTTCGGGCTGTGCATACTGCCGGTCCTACACCCCCCGCTACGCCTCCCCATCCTTTGGTCTTCTTTCCATGGCGCTCACCGCACAAGACGTGGCCCGCATTGCCCGGCTGGCCCGCATCGAACTGACCCCCGAACAGCAGGATACCGCTCAGACCGAACTGAACGGCATCCTGGACCTGATCGAAAAGCTGCAGGCCGTCGACACCACGGGCGTGGAGCCGCTGGCCCACCCCTTGTCGGCCCACGAAGACGTGGTGCTGCGCCTGCGCGACGACAAACCCATCGAGCCGTCGACCCCGGAACGCCGCGCCGAATTGCTGGCCAATGCCCCGGCCCAGGCCGAAGGTCTGTTCCTGGTTCCCAAGGTTATCGAGTAAGTCATGGCTAAACCCGCACTGCATACCGAAATCGGCGACATCGCCGCGTTGCGCGCCGCCCTGGCCGCGCGCAAGGTGAGCGCCGTCGAGCTGGCCCAGAGCGCCCTGGCGGCGATCGAGTCGGCCGCCCCGCTCAACGCCTTCCTGCACGTCGACGCCGACCTGACGCTGGCCCAGGCCCGCGCGGCCGACGCCGCCCTGGCGCAGGGCAATGCCGGCCCGCTGGCCGGCGTCCCGATCGCGCACAAGGATGCGTTCGTCACGCGCGACTGGCGCACCACCGCCGGCAGCCGCATGCTCGAAGGCTACGTCAGCCCGTTCGACGCCACCGTGGTCGAGCGCCTGCAGGCGGCCGGCGCCGTGTCGCTCGGCAAGCTGAATTGCGACGAATTCGCCATGGGCTCGGGCAACGAAAACTCCGCCTACGGCGCGGTCCGCAACCCCTGGGACACCCAGGCCGTGCCCGGCGGCTCCTCGGGCGGCTCGGCCGCCGCGGTGGCCGCTCGCCTGATCGCGGCCTCCACCGGCACCGACACCGGCGGCTCGGTGCGCCAGCCCGCCGCCCTGTGCGGCGTGAGCGGCATCAAGCCCACCTACGGCACCGTGTCGCGCTACGGCATGGTCGCGTTCGGCTCCAGCCTCGACCAGGCCGGCCCGCTCGCCCCCAGCGCGCGCGACCTCGTCGAACTGCTCGATCCGATGAGCGGCTTCGATCCGCTCGACGCCACCAGCCTCGAGACCTGCGACGGCGTGACCAACGCACCGGGCCGCGTGCGCGCCGCCTTCGACGCCGCCGCCCAGGGCTACCAGGCCGCCGGCAGCCAGCCCCTCAAGGGCCTGCGCATCGGCGTGCCGGCCGAATACTTCGGCGCGGGCCTCGCGCCCGACGTGGCCGCCGCGGTCGAGGCCGCGCTCAAGCAGTTCGAGCAGCTCGGCGCCGAGCGCGTCGCGATCTCGCTGCCCCGCACCGAGCTGGCCATCCCGGCCTATTACGTGATCGCCCCGGCCGAGGCCTCGAGCAACCTGTCGCGCTACGACGGCGTGCGCTACGGCCACCGCACCGCCAACTACGACGGTCTCGAAGAGATGATCAGCCGCTCGCGCGCCGAAGGCTTCGGCGCCGAGGTCAAGCGCCGCATCCTGATCGGCGCCTACGTGCTGTCGCATGGCTACTACGACGCCTACTACCTCCAGGCCCAGCGCCTGCGCCGCATGATCGCGCAGGACTTCCAGGCCGCCTTCGCGGGCAAGTGCGACGTGATCATGGGCCCGGTCACCCCGACCGTGGCCAAGAACATCGGCGACAACCGCGACGACCCGACCGCCGACTGGCTGGCCGACATCTACACGCTGGGCGTGAGCCTGGCCGGCCTGCCCGCCATGTCGGTGCCGTGCGGCTTCGGCGCCGACGGCCGCCGTCCGGTGGGCCTGCAGATCATCGGCAACTACTTCGACGAAGGCCGCTTGCTCGCCCTCGCCGACCGCTATCAACAAGAAACCGACTGGCATCAACGCACGCCGGCTACGCAGGACGCCTGACCATGAACTGGGAAATCGTCATCGGCCTGGAAACGCACACGCAGCTTTCCACCGACTCCAAGATCTTCTCCGGCAGCAGCACCCGCTTCGGCGCTGCGCCCAACACCCAGGCCAACGTGGTCGACCTGGCCCTGCCCGGCAGCCTGCCCGTGATGAACCGCGGCGCCGCCGAACGCGCGATCCGCTTCGGCCTGGCGGTGGGCGCGGAGATCGCGCCGCGCTCGGTGTTCGCCCGCAAAAACTACTTCTACCCCGACCTGCCCAAGGGCTACCAGATCAGCCAGTACGAGCTGCCGGTGGTCGTGGGCGGCTCGATCTCGTTCTTCGTCGGCGAGCAGGAGCACACGGTGCAGCTCACCCGTGCCCACCTCGAGGAAGACGCCGGCAAGTCGCTGCACGATGAGTTCAACCTGCCCAACGGCCGCCCGGCCAGCGGCATCGACCTCAACCGCGCCGGCACGCCGCTGCTCGAGATCGTGACCGAACCCGTGATGCGCTCGGCCGCCGAGGCCGTGGCCTACGCCCGTGCGCTGCACAGCCTGGTGGTGTGGCTCGGCATCTGCGACGGCAACATGCAGGAAGGCTCGTTCCGCTGCGACGCCAACGTGTCGGTGCGCCCGGTCGGCCAGGCCGAGTTCGGCACCCGCACGGAGATCAAGAACGTCAACTCGTTCCGCTTCCTGGAACGCGCCATCCTGTTCGAGGCGCGGCGCCAGATCGAGCTGATCGAGGACGGCGGCAAGGTGGTCCAGGAAACCCGCCTGTACGACGCCGATGCCGACGAGACCCGCAGCATGCGCAGCAAGGAAGACGCGCACGACTACCGCTACTTCCCCGACCCCGACCTGCCGCCGCTGGTGATCGGCGCCGACTGGATCGAGCAGGTCCGCGCGACCATGCCCGAGCTGCCGGCCGCGCTGCGCGCGCGCTTCGAGGCCGACTTCGGCCTCACGCCCTACGACGCCGCCCAGCTCACCACCAGCCGCGGCCTCGCGGCCTACTTCGAAGCGGTGGCGGCCGCCCTGCCGGCCGGCCAGGCCAAGCTGGCGGCCAACTGGGTCATGGGCGAGCTCTCGGCCACCCTCAACCGCGAAGAGAAGGACGTCGCCGACGCCCCGGTGCAGGCGCCCGCGCTGGCCCAGCTCATCAACCGCATCATCGACGGCACGATCTCCAACAAGATCGCGCGCGACGTGTTCGCCAAGATGTGGGCGGGCGAGGAAGGCGGCGACGCCGACGCGATCATCGCGGCCAACGGCTGGAAGCAGATCAGCGACACGGGCGCCATCGGCGCCATGATCGACGAGGTGCTGGCGGCCAACCCGGCCATCGTGGCCGAGTACCGCGCCGGCAAGCAGAAGGCGTTCAACTCGCTGGTGGGCCAGATCATGAAGGCCGCCCGCGGCAAGGCCAACCCGCAGCAGGTCAACGACCTGCTCAAGGAAAAGCTCGACGCCTGAGCCCGAAGCGCCCACGAAAAAGCCGCCGCCCGGGGTTGTCACCGGGCGGCGGCTTTTTTCATGCGCGCGGGGCGCGGCGGCTTATACGCCGTATTTGCTGCGGTAGGCCTGGACGGCGTCGCGGTGCTCGGCGAACTGGGCGTCGTCCTGCAGCAGCGCCATGATGTCGGCCAGCGACGCGATGCTGACCACCGGGATGCCGTAGGTGCGGGCCACGTCCTGCACGGCCGAATGGGGCGACAGCGCATCGTCGGCGCCGGCGCGCTCCATGCGGTCCATGGCGATCAGCACGGCGGCCGGCGTGGCGCCCGCGGCGCGGATGATCTCGACCGATTCGCGCACCGAGGTGCCGGCCGTGATCACGTCGTCGATGATGACCACGCGGCCGGCCAGCGGCGCGCCGACCAGCGTGCCGCCCTCGCCGTGGTCCTTGGCTTCCTTGCGGTTGTAGGCGAACGGAAAGTCGCGGCCCTGCGCCTGGGCGTGGCCGGCCAGCGCCACCGACGTGGCGGTGGCGAGCGGGATGCCCTTGTAGGCGGGGCCGAACAGCATGTCGAATTCGACGCCCGAATCCAGCAGCGCCTGGGCGTAGAACTGGGCCAGCTTGCCCACCGAACGGCCGCTGTTGAACAGGCCGGCGTTGAAGAAATACGGGCTGGTGCGGCCCGACTTGACCTTGAAGCTGCCGAAGCGCAGCACGCTCTCATCGAGTGCGAAACGGACGAACTGAAGGGCGGTGGAGGCGGCGGCGGACATGCGGATCGTTCCCAGGCGTAAAGGTTGACAAACCCCGCCATTATCCGCGATCCGGCTGTTTTCTGCCTGGTCGCACGCGCCGCGCCCCGGCGAGCGGGCCCGGCCGCGCGGGCCGCCGCCCGCCGTCCCCCGGGTCGGTTAAAGTTCAGGCCTGACCGCGTCGACGCGTATCCGTCCGACGCCCGCCGGCCAAAGGGCCCGCCCCCGAATTCAGGAGTCATGTTTTGCTGCGCATCACCTCGCTCAACCTCAACGGCATCCGCTCGGCCTTCCGCAAGGGCCTGCAACCGTGGATGGAAACCCACGCCGCCGACATCCTCTGCCTGCAGGAGATCAAGATCGCCGACGGCGACCTGACCGACGAGCTGCGTCATCCGCCCGGCTACACCGGCCACTTCCACCATGCCGAGAAGAAGGGCTACAGCGGCGTGGGCATCTACCTGCGCAACCCGGCCGAGCGCGTGGTGAGCGGCTTCGAATGCGAGGAATTCGACCTGGAAGGCCGCATCATCCGCGCCGACTGGAAAGACCTGAGCGTGATCAGTGCCTACCTGCCCTCGGGCTCGAGCGGCGACGAGCGCCAGCTGGCGAAGTACCGCTTCCTGGCCGCCTTCGCGCCCTGGCTCGACGGCCTGATGGACGAGCACCGCAAGACCGGCCGCGAATTCGTGATCTGCGGCGACTGGAACATCGCCCACAAGGAAATCGACCTGAAGAACTGGAAGGGCAACCTGAAGAACTCGGGCTTCCTGCCGGAAGAGCGTGCCTGGCTGACCGAGGTGTTCGACCAGCGCGGCTTCGTCGACGTGTTCCGCCAGGTCGATGACCGGGCCGACCAGTACACCTGGTGGAGCAATCGCGGCCAGGCCTGGGCCAAGAACGTCGGGTGGCGCATCGACTACCAGATCGCCACGCCCGGCATCGCCGCCCGGGCAAAATCGGCCGCGATCTACAAGGACGAGCGCTTCTCGGATCACGCCCCGCTGACCATCGACTACGACTTCAAACTGAAGCCCGAATAATACGGGGACATATTACGGCGAAAATATTTTTTCGCCGCTCTCCCTGCGGTCCGTGGGCGCGGCTTTTCCCTGTATGAACCCTCGGAAGTGCCACCCGGTCCGGTCCCTAATAATTTAGGGACATATAGATATTTGTCTCTGAAATAGCGGCCTTTCCGAGCCGCGGCCAACGCGATATCGTCGCGTCGGCTTTTCAATGCGTCCCCTATATTTCTGGCCCATCCGCCCCCGTCTTTCGCGCGGGCGCGGGCTTTGCAGCGGCCTCGGATTTCCTCCACAATCGCCGCGCACCAAAGCAGTGCGATCAGACACACGCGCACCGACTTGGTTCTGTTTATGCACCAATCAGGAACATTGCCGCACGCTTTTGCGGCATCGGAGAACACCGTGAAACTGCAGGGCCTGGATGACTTCTTGAAGGGCGTGGCCGCCCGCGACCCCCATCAACCCGAGTTCATGCAGGCGGTCGAGGAGGTGATGATCAGCCTCTGGCCGTTCCTCGAAAAGCACCCGCAGTACGCCGAACAGGCGATCCTCGAACGCCTGGTCGAGCCGGAACGCGTGATCCAGTTCCGCGTCTGCTGGACCGATGACCAGGGCCGCGCCCGCGTCAACCGCGCCTTCCGCGTGCAGCACAGCTCGGCCATCGGCCCGTTCAAGGGCGGCATGCGCTTTCACCCCACCGTGAACCTGTCGGTGCTGAAGTTCCTGGGCTTCGAGCAGACCTTCAAGAATGCCCTGACCACGCTGCCCATGGGCGGCGGCAAGGGCGGCTCCGACTTCGACCCCAAGGGCAAGTCCGACGCCGAAGTGATGCGCTTCTGCCAGGCCCTGATGATCGAACTCTATCGCCACCTCGGCCCCGACACCGACGTGCCGGCCGGCGACATGGGCGTGGGCGCCCGTGAAGTGGGCTTCATGGCCGGCATGATGAAGAAGCTGTCGAACTCGGCGGCCAGCGTGTTCACCGGCAAGGGCCTGGCCTTCGGCGGCAGCCTGATCCGCCCCGAAGCCACCGGCTACGGCACCGTGTACTTCGCCGAGGAGATGCTGCGCCGTATCAGCACCTCGTTCGACGGCCTGCGCGTGTCGGTCTCGGGCTCGGGCAACGTGGCCCAGTACGCCATCGAGAAGGCCATGGCGCTGGGCGCGCGCGTCGTGACCGCCTCGGATTCGAGCGGCACCGTGGTCGACGAGGCCGGCTTCACCAAGGAAAAGCTGGCCGCGCTGATGCAGGTGAAGAACGAGCAGCGCGGTCGCATCGAAGACTACGCCCGCAAGTTCGGCCTGAGCTTCGCGCCCGGCAAGAACCCCTGGCACGTGCCGGTGGACGTGGCCCTGCCCTGCGCCACCCAGAACGAGCTCGACATCGAGGACGCGCGCGTGCTGATCAAGAACGGCGTGAAGTGCGTGGCCGAGGGCGCCAACATGCCCGCCACGCTGGCCGCGGCCCGCGCCTTCATCGACGCGCGCGTGCTGTACGCGCCGGGCAAGGCCAGCAACGCCGGCGGCGTGGCCGTGTCGGGCCTGGAAATGAGCCAGAACGCGGCGCGCCTGTCGTGGACCCGCGAGGAAGTGGACACCCGTCTACACGCGATCATGCGCGACATCCACGAAAACTGCGTGCGCCACGGCCATGCGGCCGAGGGCTACGTCAACTACGTGGACGGCGCCAACATCGCCGGCTTCGTCAAGGTGGCCGACGCCATGCGTCATCAGGGCCTGTACTGATCTGCCCCGAAGGCGGTGCGGCCGCGCGGCCGCCCGCCCTTCAATGCCAGTCGTCGCGATAGACGAACTTCGGCATCTGCCAGTTGAAGCGCAACGCCAGCAGGCGGAACGCGAGGCCCACCACCAGGGCCACCGGCACGGCCAGGGACACCAGGCCAAGATACTGGTCCAGCACCAGGTACAGAACCCCGGTCAGGAGCGACACGCTGGCATACAGCTCGCTGCGGAACAGCAGCGGGATGTCGTTGCACAGCACGTCGCGCAGCACCCCGCCGGCGCAGCCGGTGATCATCCCGCTCACCAGCACGATCGTCAGCGGCAGGTCCATCGACTGCGCCACCTTGCAGCCGATCACCGTGAACGCCACCAGGCCGAGCGCGTCGAGCAGCAGGAACAGGCTGCGCAGATGCCGCAGCGCCCGGGCGCACAGCGCGGTCAGCAGCGCCGCGCCCGCGGTCATGCCGAGGTACTCGGGGTGCGCCACCCAGGTCAGCGGATAGTGGCCCAGCAGCACGTCGCGCAGCGAGCCGCCGCCCAGCGCGGTGACGCAGGCGATCACGCAAACCCCGAACCAATCCATGTCGCGCCGCCCCGCGGCGAGCGCGGCCGTCATGGCTTCGGCCACGATGGCCACCAGATAGAGCGCGTGCAGCAGCAGGGTGGAGGCTTCGACGGGCATGGCAAACGGCACCGGGACGGCATGAGAAGTCCGTATTCTAGGTGAGCCGCCGGGTGCGTGCGCCGGCGTTGACGCCGGTCAAGGCACGCCGCGTCGCGCCGGCCCAGAATGGAATCATCGCGCCACGTCCGTCAGGATGCCGCGGCGCCCCAAAAAGGAGAAACAGATGAACCATCTCGGGACCCTCTTGCTTGCCACCGACCTGAGCGCGCGCAGCGACCGCGCGCTCGACCGCGCGCTCCTGCTGGCCCGCCAGCACCAGACCCGGCTGGTCGCGCTCCACGTGATGGAGCCGCCCCCGGCCACCGCGCTCACCACGCCCGCCTGGAAGCGCCTCACGCCCGATCACAAGGCGCTGGCCGAACAGCGCCTGGCCGACGACCTGGCCGAGGCCGGCGTGCCCACGCAGGCCCTGGTGGTCAGGGGCCATCCGGTCGATGCGATCCTCGATACCGCCACGCGCGAATCCGCCAGCCTCATCGTGACCGGCATCGCGCGCGAAACCACGCTCGGCCGGCTGCTGCTGGGCACCACGGTGGAGCGGCTGGCCCGCGTCGCGCGCCAGCCGGTGCTGGTGGTGAAGGCGCGCCCGCGCAAGCCCTACCAGGACGTGGTCATCGCCACCGACTTCTCGGAAGGCTCGCGCCAGGCGCTGCGCGCGGCGCTGGCGGTGGCGCCGGGCGCCCGCCTGACGCTGTTCCACGCCTATGCCGTGCCGCCCGAGGCCGATGCGCTGCCGGCCGAAGTCATCGCCGAACACCTGCGCAGGGACGCGCTGCTGAAGGCCGAGTCGTTCGTCCGCGACACGCCCGAGCTGGCCGGGCACGCGCGCCCGGAGATCGTGATCCAGGCCGGCCAGCCCGAGACCCTGCTCTCGCCCTTCGTGTTCGAGCGCCGCTGCGACCTGGTCGTGACCGGCACGCACGGCCTGACCGGCATCCTGCGCACCGCCATCGGCAGCGTGGCCGAGAAGCTGCTGGAGGCCCTGCCCTGCGACGTGCTGATCGTGCGCCAGCACGGCGCGGCGCGCGCCTGACAGCGGCCTGCGCCCCATGAAAAAACGGCCGTGCTGCGGACAGCACGGCCGTTTTGCTGTGCGCGGCGCAAGGCCGCGCGCCCCGCATCAGAAGATGTGGCGGATGCCCACGCCGGCGCCGACCTGGCTGCCGCGCGAGATCTCTTCGCTGGCGGCGTCCTTGACCTTGTTGTAGTCGACGGTGCCGTACAGCTGCGTGCGCTTGGACAGCGCGTATTCGGCGACCACGACGAAGGCGTAGCGCTTGCCCTTGTCGCCGTCTTCCTGGACGTTTTCCGAGCGGTCGTAGTAACCGGCGCCGGTGATGGCCCAGCGCGGCGTGGCCTGCCAGGTCGCGCCCAGGAAATAGCCGTTGTCCTTGCGCTGCAGGCCGTTGGTGGGCAGCTCGCTGCCCATCACGGCGTTGACCCAGCCGGTTTCGTCGCGGCCGTTGAAGTAGCCGGCGAACACCTTGACCGGATCGAAGTTGTAGCTGGCGTTCACGTTCCAGACGCGTTGCTCCAGGTCGGAGTCCGCGGCGGAGTTGGTGAGCTGGTAGCCGCCGCCGATCGAGAACGGGCCGGTGGTGTACGACAGCGTGCCGCCGTACTGGCGGCCGAGCTTGTGGTCTTCGAAGCTGTCGGAGAAGGCGTACGACAGGATCACGTCGAAGCCGGCCAGCTGGTTGTTGCGGTAGCGCACCGAGTTGGAGCTGCGCGCGCGCGACATGGCCACCGGCAGCCAGGAGTTCTGCACGTAGTTGCCGACCGTGAGCGGATCGTATTGATCGGCCAGGATCGTGAACATCGGCGTGTCCTGGCGGCCCAGCGAGATCGCACCCCACTGCTTGCCGTCGATACCGACGTAGGCGTGGCGGTTGAAGAACGAATCGGGATCCGAGCGCTGGCCGTTCTGCACGTTGAAGCCGCCCTCGAGGCGGAAGAACGTGGAGTAGCCGTTGCCGAGGTCTTCGACACCGCGCAGGCCGAAACGGCTGTTCGAGATCGCACCGTTTTCGAGGCTGACGCGGCTGTTGTCGTTGTTGGGGCCGTTGCCGGTGCTGAGATAGCGCAGGCTGATGTCGGCGATGCCGTAGAGGGTGACGCTGGATTCGGCCGCCTGGGCTCCCGTGGCGGCGCACAGGCCTGCCAGGGCGAACGCGGATGCGAGTCGCTTCATGTGATTCTTCTCCTCGGTGCGCGCGCATGGATGGCGCGCGCTGTGTCGTTATACCGGCCCCTCTCCGAGACCGGATGCGCGGGTAACGCAGGCCGCTACATTAGCACCGTTGCAGTGCGTGGACACTTGAGGAACACACCATGGTTGCACGGGCGCGACAACGCGCCCGGCGTTCAGGTTGACGTGGCGTTTTCGTTTTCGAGCGCGTCGATGTCCTGGCGCCGCAGCCACAGCAGCACCAGCCCCGGCACCGCGATCAGCACGGTGGCGGCGAAGAACCCGGGCCAGCCCATGTAGCCCACCAGCACCGGCGTGAGCGGCCCCGCGAGGTAGGTGCGGCCCACCGCCGACAGCGCCGACAGCAGCGCGAACTGCGTGGCCGAGAACTGCTGGCTGCACATCGCCATCAGCAGCGCCACGAAGGCGGCGGTGCCGAGGCCGCCGCAGAGATTCTCGACGCCCACGGCCAGGCTCATGGTCACGAGGCTCTTGGGGCTGATGGCGATGAACCAGTAGCCGAGGTTGGACACCGCCTGCAGCAGGCCGAAACCCATCAGCGAGCGATACAGGCCCCAGCGCGTCATGATGGCGCCGCCGGCCAGCGCACCCACGATGGTGGCGACCAGGCCCAGCACCTTGTTGACGGTGCCGACCTCGCCGGCCGAGAAGCCGGCGCCGCGGATCAGGAAGGTGGTGGACAGCGCGCCCGCGAAGGCATCACCGAGCTTGTAGAGCACGATCAGCAGCAGCAGCGTGAGCGCGCCGCGGCGGCTGAAGAATTCGCGGAACGGCTCGGCCACCGCCCGGCCCAGCGTGCGCGGCGTGGCGGCGGGCACCTCCGGCTCGGGCGCCATCAGCGTGGCCACCACGCACAGCAGCATCAGGAGGCCCATGAGCACATAGGTATGCCCCCAGCCCAGCCACTGGTCGGCCAGGATCAGCGCCAACCCGCCCGACACGATCATGGCGAGCCGGTAGCCCAGCACCTTGACCGCGGCGCCCGCCCCGCGTTCGGACTTGTGCAGCACGTCGGTGCAATAGGCATCGAAGGCGATGTCCTGGGTGGCCGACAGGAACGCGACCGCCACGGCCAGCAGCGCCAGCGGCAGCAGCGCCTGCGACGGCGACATCAGGCCCATGGCCATGATGGCGATGGCGAGCAGCACCTGCGTGAGCAGCATCCAGCCCCGGCGGCGGCCCAGCAGCGGCGGCGCGTAGCGATCGACCAAGGGGGCCCAGAGGAATTTCAGGGTGTAGGCGGTGCCGACCAGCGTGAGAAAGCCGATCTGCTGCAGCGAGACGCCGTCGACGGTGGCCCAGGCCTGCAGCGTGCCGCTGGTGAGGGCCAGCGGCAGACCGCTGGCGAAGCCCAGCACCAGCAGGGGCGCCACGCGGCGATTGAGATAGACCCGGGAGGCCTGAGTGAGGTCGGCGATGGCGCGGCTCCTTCGATGGCGCCGGCTCGCCTCGCGCGCCGGCCTGCAACAACAACCGGCATATTACCAACCCGGCGCGGGCACCGGCGTGGGGACCGGCGCGGGCACCGGGGCGGGCTCAGGGCGCGGCGAAGCGGTAGACCGCCAGCGTGCTGCGCCAGCTCGGCAGCACGCGCACCTCGCGGTCTTCGTTGAAGGTGGCGCGTTCGAGGATGCGCAGATCGAGCGAACGGGCCAGGTCTTCGAAGTCGCGCAGCGTGCACAGGTGGATGTTGGGCGTGTTGTACCACTGGTAGGGCATCTGGCCCGTCACCGGCATGCGGCCGCGCAGGATCGACCAGCCGTGCGGCCAGTAGCCGAAATTGGGAAACGACACGATGCCGAAGCGCGACACCCGCGCCATCTCGCGCAGGATCTTCTCGGTGCGGTGCATCGACTGCAGCGTCTGCGACAGCACCACGGTCTCGAACTGCTTGTCGTCGAACAGCGCCAGGCCGTCTTCGAGGTTCTGCTGCACCACCTGCACGCCGCGCCGCACGCACTCGATCACGTGATGGTCGTCGATCTCGACGCCGGCGCCCGACACCTGGCGGGCGTCGCGCAGATAGGCCAGCAGCGCGCCGTCGCCGCAGCCCAGGTCGAGCACGCGCGAGGACGGCTCGATCCAGCTGGCGATGCGGGCCAGGTCGGGACGCAGGGCAGGCAACGCGCCCGCGTTGGGCTGGGTGGTCATGCGGGCAATCCTTGGTTCTGGGGCACGGGACGCAGGTTCAGCGCGAGCGCGATCCGCTCATAGTAGCCGCGCATCACCGCGTGGTAGCGCGCGTCGTCGAGCAGGAAGGCGTCGTGGCCGTGCGGCGCGTCGATCTCGGCATAGGTGACCGGGCTGCCGTTCTTGAGCAGCGCGCGCACGATCTCGCGCGAGCGCTCGGGCGGGAAGCGCCAGTCGGTCGAGAACGACACCAGCAGGAACTCCGCGCTGGCGGGCTTGAGCGCGCGCGCCAGGTCGCCGCCGGTCGCGCGCGCCGGATCGAAGTAATCGAGCGCGCGCGTGATCAGCAGGTAGGTGTTCGCGTCGAAGTAGCGCGAGAACTTCTCGCCCTGGTAGCGCAGGTACGACTCGACTTCGAACTCCACGTCGTAGCCATAGCGATACGCGCCGTTTTCGGCGGGCGCGCGCTGGGTGCGGCCGAACTTCTCGGCCATGTCGTCGTCCGACAGGTAAGTGATGTGGCCGATCATGCGCGCCACCGACAGGCCGCGGCGCGGCACGGTGTTGTGGGCGTAGTAGTCACCGCCGTGGAAATCCGGGTCGGTGATGATGGCGCGCCGCGCCACTTCGTTGAAGCCGATGTTCTGCGCCGACAGGCGCGGCGTGCTGGCGATCACCACGCAGTGCGCCACGCGCTCCGGGCAGGTCACGGCCCACGACAGCGCCTGCATGCCGCCGAGCGAACCGCCCATCACGGCGGCGAAGCGCGCGATGCCGAAATGGTCGGCCACGCGCGCCTGCGCATGCACCCAGTCTTCGACGGTGAGCACCGGAAACGCGGCGCCCCAGGGCTGGCCGGTGGCCGGATTGATGCTGGCCGGACCGGTCGAGCCGAAGCACGAGCCGATGTTGTTCACGCCGATCACGAAGAACACGTTGGTGTCCAGCGGCTTGCCGGGACCGACCATGTTGTCCCACCAGCCGATGTCCTTGGGATCGTCGGCCGAGACGCCGGCCACGTGGTGCGAGGCGTTGAGCGCATGGCACACCAGCACCGCATTGCTGCGCTCGGCGTTGAGCGTGCCGTAGGTCTCGACCGCGACCTCGTAGCCGGCCAGGCTCTGCCCGTTGGCCAGGGCCAGGGGTTCGTCGAAGCGCAGGAAGACGGGGGACACGACGCCGGCGGATCCGACGGCGGCAGGCGCGGCGGTGGCGGCGGGATTGCCGGCAGGGTTGCCGGCGGCGTTGCCCGAAACGGGCGATTGGGACGACGAGGGCGCGGCATGCGCGACGCTCGCCACAGAGGATGCTGGGCTGGTCACATAGACCTCTTTAGCTGGATTTATAAGAGGCGCCCGCAAGCGGATCAGGCAAATCGGCGCCGACAATGAGCGGCAATTCTAGCACCCCCGCCCCACCCCGATGCAAGCGGGCCGGCCGGGCGTGCGTGGCGCCGGCCTTCATGGCACGATGCGCTCTTCCGCCGGACACCCCTGCGCCCGACCCTGGATTCCGCCATGGCACGCATCGACCTCGACACCCTGCAATCGCTCGCCGCCGCCGCCCTGCGCGCGGCCGGCGCCAACCCGGCCATGGCCGACGACACCGCACGCGCGCTGGTCTACGCGGACAGCGTCGGCCTGTCTTCGCATGGCGTGTCCCGGGTGCCCTCCTACGGCGGCCATCTGCGCGCCGGCCGCGCGCGCGGCGACGCGGTGCCGCGCCTGGCGCGCGCCCACGGCGCCACCGCGCTGGTCGACGCCGGCAGCGGCCTGGCCTATCCCGCCTGCGCGCTGGCCCTGCGCGAGGCCACCGAACGCGCCCGCGCGCAGGGCGTGGCCTTCGTCGGCGTGACCAACAGCCATCACTTCGGCGCCGCCGCGTGGCATCTCGAGACCCTGGCGGCCGCCGGGCTCGTCGGCCTGGCCTTCTCGAACTCGCCGGCGGCGATGCCGGCCTGGGGCGGCAAGCGCGCCCTGTTCGGCACCAACCCGATCGCCGCCACCTTTCCGCGCCGCGGCGCCGCGCCCTTGATGATCGACATGTCGCTGTCGGAGGCGGCGCGCGGCAAGCTCGTGATCGCCGCGCGCGACGGGCAGTCGATTCCGCTGGGCTGGGCCGTGGATGCCGACGGCCGGCCGACCACCGATGCCAAGGCCGCCCTGGCCGGCAGCATGTTGCCGGCCGGCGGGGCGAAGGGCGCGATGCTGGCGCTGGTGGTGGAACTGCTGGTGGTGGCCCTCACGGGCGCGCGCTTCGGCTTCGAGAACGAATCGTTCTTCGTCAACGAAGGCGGCCCGGCGCAGCTGGGCCAGGCCTTCCTGGCGATCGACCCGGTGGCGCTGGCGGGCAACGAGGCCTATCTGGACCGGGTCGACACGCTGATCGACGCGATGCTCGCCGACGACGAGGTGCGCCTGCCGGGCACGCGCCGCGTCGCGCTGCGCGAGGCCGCGCTCGGCGGCGGCGTGGAGATTCCCGACGCCCTGCTCGAACAGCTGCGGGCGGCGGCGGCCTGACGGCTCAGTGGCGGGTGAACCAGAGCAGCGCCGGCGCGAACACCAGGAACACCACGGTGGAAATCAGCACGGCGCCGGCGGCGGTGTCGCCCATGTCGGTATAGCGCCGCGCGTACATGTAGCTCACCACGGCGCAGGGCATGGCCATCTGCAGCGCCAGCGCGCCGGCCAGCGGCGCGGTCAGGCCCAGCATCCAGACGGCCGCCCAGCCCGCGGCAATGCCCACCACCAGCCGCATCATGCCCACCACCGCGCCGGTGCGCAGCCCGCTCGACGGGATCAGCGCGAGCGCATGGCCCAGGCTCAGCAGCATCAGCGGCACCGTGACCGCGCCCAGCATGCTCGCGGTCTCGATGATCCAGTGCGGCACCGGGATGCCGGTCAGCCGCAGCGCCACCGCCACCACGGCGGCCACCAGCACCGGGCTGCGCCAGCCGCCGCTGGTGCTCGCGCCGGGCAGCAGGCGCACGCCCAGCGTGTGCATCACGAAGGAATTCACGGCAAAGAAGGCCACCGCGGCCGACAGGCCCACGTCGCCGAAGGCCAGCTGCGACACCGGCAGGCCGAGGTTGCCGGCGTTCGGCATGAAGGCGGTGGGCAGCAGCTTGCGCACCGGCAGCTTGAGCACCTTGAGCAGCACGGCGCAGATCAGTGCGCACAGCGCCAGCGCGAGCAGCGAGGCCATCGCGATGTCGCCGAGCGCGCGATCGTCGAGCTCGGTGGTGACGAACGTGTGGAATACCAGCGCGGGCGTGGTGACCGAGGTCACCAGCATCGTGACGAAGGCGCCGCCGAACGGATAGTCGCGCTTGCCCCAGAACACCCCGATGCCCACGCAGGTCAGCAGCGGCGCCAGCATCACGACGGCGGACATATAAAACTGCGCGATGGCAAACATGGAACTGCGCTCTACGTAAAAAGGGAAAAGTAATCGTCGGGGCGATGCGGGCGCGGATCGGCTGGCGACAGTGCGCAGGCGGCACGGCAGCATCGTCCGCCGACCTCCAGGCCGCTCATGACCCCGCCCACGCTCACCCCGCGCGAGCTGCAATGCCTGCGTTACGCCGCGGCCGGCCTGCCCAGCCCGGCCATCGCCGCCCACCTCGGCATCACCCCACGCACCGTGGAATTCCACCTGGCCAACGCCCGCCGCAAGCTCGGCAGCCGCAATCGCTGCGCCGCCGTGGCGCGTGCCCTGCAACTGGGCCTGCTCGCGGCACACCCGCCGCCGGGCCCAGGTCCGGAATCATAACGGCAGCGCGCCCATCGGCGCAGCCGCTCAGGGCGCGGGCGCCAGCACCACCGATTTCAGGAAGGTCTCGGCCTCGGCCTGTGGCAGGCCCGCCACGGTGCCGGCGGCCACCGCCTGCACCAGCAGGCCGTCGCTCACCCAGACCCGCGCGTGCAGCCAGCGCGCCGGCTCGCCCGGCGGCGCGCGCAGATGCATGACGGCGCCGAAGGCGGGCAGGTCGGCCGGCGGCGCCAGCCCGAGCCGCGCATAGAGCGAGCGTTGCGCGGCCTCGCCCAGCTGACGGCGCGCCTGCGCCGTCAGGTCCGGCGGCAGCACCGCGTGGCCGATGGCGAACACCCCGTCGCCCACCTGCGCCGAGCTCAGCGTGAAGGCGAGCGTGTGGCCCGGCATCGGCAGCTCGCGCGTCTCGCTGCGGACCTTGGCCGGGAAGGCCGCGCGCACGCGGCCGTCGGCGACCGTGAGCTCGCGCCAGTTGTAACTCGGGCTGCACGCCGCCAGCAGCAGCGCCATCAGTCCGGCCCACAGGGCCGTCCCGCCGCGCCCGGGTTGCGCGCGATTCTTGAGGATGAAACCAAACCGCAGTGAAATCATCTTTGTCCGGCCCCCGGCCCTTCCCTAGACAGGTCTCTACAGTGTCGCCGAATTCCTACACCTACGCAGCCGATGGCACCCGTCTCGCCCGATACCGCTGGGCGCCCGCCGCCGGCGTGCGCCCGCGCGAGGGCGGCATCTACCTGCTGCACGGCCTGTCCGAGCACATGGGCCGCTACGACCACGTGGCGCGCGCGCTGGCCGCGCAGGGCTGGCGCGTGGCCGCGCACGACCACCGCGGTCATGGCCATTCGGCCGGCGCGCCCGCGAGCCTGCGGCGCCAGGACGACCTGGTCGACGACGCCGCGGCCTGCATCGAGGCCTGTACGGCCGAGTGGGGCCGCCCGCCCGTGGTGATCGGCCACAGCCTGGGCGGACTGGTCGCGGTGCGGCTGGGTCTGCGCCATCGCGTGCGGCTCGCTGGCCTGGTGCTGGCCAGCCCGCCCTTCATGGTGCGCGTGCCCGGCTGGACCCGGCGCGCGCTGCAGTGGCTGGCCGATCATCATCCCGATGCCCGCATCCCCTACGGCCTGACGCCGGCCAAGGTCTCGCACGACCGCCAGGTGGTGGCGGCCTTCAAGGCCGACCGGCTGGTGCATCGCTGCATCACGGGACGGCTGGCGCGTTTCATCGACGAGACCGGCCGCGAAGTGCTCGCCGAGGCGCCCATGCTGTGCCATCCCACGCTGCTGCTGGTGGCGGGCGACGACAGCATCGTGGCGCCCGAGGGCAGCCGGCTGTTTGCCCAGCGTGCGCCGGCCGGGCTGTTGCGGTTACGCTGGTACGACTCGGCCTGGCACGAGCTCTTCAACGAAACCCCCGCCATCGCCGAGGCCGTCCTGGCCGACCTGCACGGCTGGCTGGACGGGCAGTTTGGGAGCACACTGGATCAAATTCCCCTGCCCGCTCCCGGGGCAAGCCCGGCAGAGCTGGCCGGCTCCCCGTAAAATCCGGCCTCGACCCTACCGTTACAAGAACAATCCGTGATTGATACCGCCGCAACCCGCCTGGCCCGCCTGCAGGCCAATCCCGCCCTTCTCGCGCAGACCCTGCGCGGCGTCGAAAAGGAAGGCCTGCGTGTGGACCCCCAGGGCGCGCTGGCCCGCACCCCGCATCCGGCGGGTCTGGGCTCGGCCCTGACCAACGAGCACGTCACCACCGATTACTCCGAAGCGCTGCTCGAGCTGATCACCGGCACGCACGGCAATGTCGATGCCCTGCTGGCAGAGCTCACCGACACGCACCGCTTCGTCTACAGCCAGCTCGGCGACGAGGTGATCTGGAATCAATCGATGCCGGCGCAGCTGCCGGACGAGGCTGATATTCCGATCGCCTGGTACGGCACCTCCAACACCGGCATGCTCAAGCACGTCTACCGCCGCGGCCTCGCCGCGCGCTACGGCAAGACGATGCAGTGCATCGCCGGCGTGCACTACAACTACTCGCTGCCCGACGAGATCTGGTCGCTGCTCGACCCGGCCGGCACCTCGGTGCAGGAAAGCCGCTCGCGCGGCTACATCGGCCTGATCCGCAACTTCACGCGCTACTCGTGGCTGCTGATGTATCTGTTCGGCGCCGCGCCGGCCCTGTCGCGCGAATTCCTGCGCGGCCGCGCGCACCCGCTCGAGCAGCTCGATGCCGACACGCTCTACCTGCCCTACGCCACCAGCCTGCGCATGAGCGACCTGGGCTACCAGAGCGATGCGCAGTCGCAGCTCAAGCCCTGTTACAACGATCTGAACACGTTCCTGGCGCGCATCTACGGCGCGGTCACGCAGCCCTGGCCGGCCTATGAGGCCATCGGCACGCGCCGCGACGGCGAGTGGGTCCAGCTCAACACCAACGTGCTGCAGATCGAAAACGAGTACTACTCGAGCATCCGCCCCAAGCGCGCCACCGGCCGCGGCGAGCGCCCGATCACCGCGCTCGCGGAGCGGGGCGTGCAATACGTCGAGGTGCGCTGCCTCGACATCGATCCCGAACAGCCCGCCGGCCTCGCGCCCGACACCGCGCGCTTCGTCGACGCGTTCCTGCTGTACTGCGCGATGTCCGACAGCCCCTACTTCACCGAAAACGGCTTCTGCCAGCGCAGCGCCGACAACTTCTCGGTGGTCGTGAAAGAAGGCCGCAAGCCGGGCCTGATGCTCAACCGCGAATGCCAGCCGATCGCGCTGGCGCAATGGGGCAACGAGTTGCTCGACGCCATCGCGCCCTACGCCGCCCTCTACGACGCGGCGCTGGGCGGCGATGCCTATGCGCGCGCGCTCGAAGGCCAGCGGGTCAAGCTCGCCAATCCCGATCTCACCCCGTCGGCGCGCCTGTTGGCCGCGCTGCGCGATGGCAAGCAGACCTTCCACGCCTACTCGCTGGCGCAGAGCCGCCGCCACGCCGACACGCTGCGCGCGCAACCCTTGCCCGCCGCGCAGGCCGAGCGCTACGCCGAGGCCGCGCGCGAATCGAGCGCCGAACAGGCCCGCATCGAAGCGGCCGACACCATCGGTTTCGACGAGTACGTGGCGCGCTACCACGCGGCCCTGAAAAACCCGCTGCCGGCCCGCGAAGCCGGCTGAAATACCGCACGCCAGGCCGGCGCCCGCCCGCGCGCGCGCCGCGCCGCGCCGGCGCGGTATTCTTGAGGGGTGACACCGCCGCGGCCTGGCCGCGCGGCCGGGCGCCCGCCAGGGCGCCGCCACCAAGGAGACTTTCCATGCTACGCAATGCCGTCCGCCGCGCACGCCTGTGCGCGCATGCCTGCCTGGCGCTCGCCGGCGCCACGCTCGGCGCCGCCGCCGTGGCCGCCCCGCCCGTGCAGACCGTTCCCGCCGTCGACCTCTCGCGCTATGTCGGCAAGTGGTACGAGATCGCCAACTTCCCGATGTTCTTCCAGCGTCAGTGCGTGGGCGACACCACCGCCGAGTACGCGGCCAATCCCGACAAGACCGTGTCGGTGACCAACCGCTGCCGCACCAAGGACGGCAGCATCGACTCCGCCCACGGCACCGCCACGGTGGTCGAAGGCAGCAACAACACCAAGCTCGAGGTGTCGTTCTTCAAGCCGTTCAAGGGCGACTACTGGGTGATCGGCCTCGACCCGGAATACCGCTGGGCAGTGATCGGCACGCCCGACCGCAAATACCTCTGGATCCTGTCGCGCTCGCCGCAACTGCCGAAGGATCAGCTCGACCTCGCCCTCAAGGCCGCGAGCGACCAGGGCTACACCTTCGAAGAGCTGCGCTACACGCCGCAGCAGTAAACCGCAAACGGGCCGCACGCAGCGGCCCGTTGCACGTCCGGACCCGCTCAGCCGGCGTAGTCGCGCGCCAGCCGCACGACGGTCACGCCGGGCTTGAGCTGGCGCAGCGACGGCATGATGAGGGTGCAGCGGTCATAGGGCGTCACGAAGGCTTCGCCATCGGCCCAGCCCAGCACCGTGCCGGCCGCCTCGAAGGTCTCCAGGCCCTGCCAGTCCTGCGCGAACCGCACGTCCATCGACGGCGCCACCACCGGGGTGGTCACCTCCAGCACCCGTTGCGCCTCGGGCGCGGGCTGGCGCCAGCCCGCCGGCAGGTCCGCCTCGTCAAGCAGGCCCGCCGCCGTCAACATGCGCGCGCACATGTCGCGCGCCACGGTGCGCGCCGCCGGATCGCCGTGGAAGCCGCACTCGATCAGGAGCGCGCAGGCCTCGCCCTGCGGATCGCCGAACTGCGCGTAGTCGCGCATGCGCACCCCGTCCTTGTGGCCGGCGTCCACGACCACGTGACGCGGCGCGCCCAGACTGCGCGCCAGTTCGATGTTGCGCGGCAGCGTGCCGGTGAGCAGCAGCGGCTCGCCCGGCTCGTGCATCGAATGCAGGTCCAGCAGCCAGTCGGCACGCGCGATCCACGGCGCCAGTTCGCAGGCGCGGCGCCGCTCGCGGGTGATGGGATCGGCCAGGCGCGCCGCGCTCCAGACCCGGTTCATGTCCTCGTCGACGAAGCGCGAGGCGTCATGCCGCGCGGGCTCGAAGCGGTCGAACGCCTCCAGGTTGCCGAACACCAGTGTCAGGCTGCCGCGGCGCGGCCGCAGGCCCGTGGCGAGCAGGTCCTTCAGCGCCCAGGCGCCGCACAGTTCGTTGCCATGCACCAGCGCGGAGATCGTCAGGTTGCGCCCCGGCACGCCCGAATCGAAATGCCAGACGCCCGGCGTGCCGGTGTTGCCGGCGCGCTCGGCGCCGAGGTCGGGTTGGGTGAGTGTGAATGCCATGATGCGTGACGCCGCCGGGCAAGCCAAGGCGGCGTCGATTCCTCGGTAGGTGGAAAGCCGGCGCGCTCGCGCCGGTGATGTCACTGCGCTTCGATGTGGGCGGCCTTGACCAGCGCGCCGTACTTCGCGGTCTCGGCGGCCTGGAACGCCACCGGATCGAGCCCCGGGCGCGAGAGCTCGCCGCCGGCCTCCTGCATCTTGGCGCGGAAGGCCTCCGACTGCAGCACCTTGCCCAGCGCCGCGGAAAGCTTCTGCGCGACCGGCTGCGGCAGTCCCGTCGGGCCGTAGAGCGCGAACCACACGTTGATGTCGACGCTCTCGAACCCCGGCGTCTCGGCCAGCGCGGGCACGTCCGGCGCCACCGGCGAACGCTTCTTCTCCGTCACGCCGAGCGCCACGATCTTGTCGGACCGCACCTGCGGCAGGCCCGAAGACAGCACCAGCATGCCGAAGTCGAGCTGTCCGCTCATCAGGTCGGTGACCAGCGGCGCCACGCCGCGATACGGCACATGTTCGGCGCGCGTGCCGGTGGCCTGGTTCACCATCTCGCCCGCGAGATGCAGCGTGGTGCCCACGCCCGACGAACCGTAGTTGAAGGTGCCGGGCGCCTTGGCGCGCAGTTGCTCCAGATACTGCGCGGCCGTGGTCACGCCGGAGGCCTTCGAGGCCGCGAGCAGCATGGGCTGCGAGGCGATCACGCCCAGCGCTGTGAAGTCCTTGGCGCCGTCGTACTTGACCGCGGCGTTGATCATGCGCGCGATCACCATTTCGTTGGTCGACCCCAGCAGCAGCGTATAGCCGTCCGCCTGGGCGCGCGCCACCCGCTGCGCGCCGATGGTGCCGCCCGCGCCGCCCACGTTCTCGATCACGACGCTCTGCCCCAGCTCCTTGGACAGCGCTTCGCCGAACAGCCGGGCGGTGAGGTCCACGCTGCCGCCCGCGGGATAGCCCACGATGAGCGAGATGGGCCGGTCGGGGTAGTCGGCGGCGCGCGCCAGTTGCGGCGCGAGCGCGGCGGAGACGCAGGCGGCGGCGAACGCCGCCCGCAGAAAGCGCGGAACGAACATGATTTATTTCCCTGTGGCGACGCGGCCTGCTTCGGTCCGCGCCTGTTATGAAGACGGATTGCCCAGGAATTGTGCGCCGGCGTCTTCCGGCCTCAGGTGCCGTATCGGCACGCTTCGGTGCCGATATGGTTTTGCCACGGCCGCCTCACTGGCCGCGCTGGGTCGCGTCCCACACCGCCTCGGCCAGGTCGGAGAGACGCGCGCGCGGCCGGTACAGCCGCACCTCGAAGCTGACCTCTTCGGCGCGGCCGCCCAACACCGCCAGCGCGCCGCGGCGGCAGTCGCCGCCCACCATCGACCACGGCAACCAGCCCACCCCCAGCCCCTTCTGCACCAAACCATGCGCCGCATCGAGCGAGTCGCAACGGATGAAGGGCGTGAGCGCATACGGAAAGGTGTCGAGCCGGTCTCCCACGATGCGCGCCATCGACAGCCCGCCGACATAGGTGATCAGCGGCACCGGCGTGCCGCCCTCGGCCAGCGCGTGGCGCGGCCGGCCGCGGCTGTCGACCTGGCACACCGGCACCAGCCGGTCGGTGCCCAGGGTCATGTAGCGGTAGCGCCCCGGGGTGAGGTCCACCGACAGCGCCGGATGCTCGTAGCCGCACAAGAGGTCGGCGCGACCCAGCTCCAGTTGCTGCGTCATGTCCTGCATCCGACCGGTCGAGATCTCGACCTGCGTGCCTTCGCCCAGCACCTTGGGCGAGCGCAGGCGCAGCCGCGCGATCCAGTCGGCCACCAGCGTGCGCGCCAGGCTGCGCCCGGTGGCAATGCGCACCACCGCCTCGCCGGCCGGGCCGCTGGAGCGGATCCGGCTGCGCACCAGCCCGACGCGTTCGACCACCTGCGTGGCGGTCTTGAGCAGGGCCTCGCCCTGCGCCGTGAGCCGCACCGGCGCCCGCTCGCGCTCGACCAGCGGCGCGCCGGCCCAGGCCTCGAGCGCACGGATGCGGCGACCGAACGCGGGATGCGTGACGTGGCGCAATTCGGCGGCGCGCACGAAGCTGCCGGTCTGCGCCAGCGCGATCAGGTCTTCGAACAGTTTGAGATCGGCCATGTCGGGCTTCCGGAATGAGGGCACGCGGGCGCGGCACGTCTACAATCGGCCGCGAGCCTGCAAGCCCGCTGTATAGCACACGCCACACCAGGGAGACGTCCGTGAGCATCGACCCCAACCTCAAGCGCATCACCACGCGCCAGCTGCGGCAGTGGGATCCCGCGCGGCCGATCGTGGCGCTCACCGCCTACACCGCGCCGATGGCGCGCCTGCTCGATCCGCACTGCGACCTGCTGCTGGTGGGCGATTCGCTCGGCATGGTGGTCTATGGCATGGACACCACGCTGCCGGTCACGCTCGACATGATGATCGCGCACGGCCAGGCGGTGATGCGCGGCTCGCGCCGCGCCTGCGTCGCGGTCGACATGCCCTTCGGCAGCTACCAGGAGGATCCGCGCCAGGCCTATCGCAACGCGGCCCGCATCATGGCCGAGACCGGCGCGAGCTGCGTCAAGCTGGAAGGCGGCGTGGAGATGGCCGATACGGTGCGCTTCCTGGTCGAGCGCGGCATCCCGGTGGTGGGCCACATCGGCCTGAAGCCGCAATCGGTGCACGGCCACGGCGGCTTTCGCACGGTGGGCCGCGGCGACGAGGCGCGCCAGGTCAGCGACGACGCCCGCGCCATCGCCGATGCCGGCGCCTTCTGCATCGTGATCGAAGGCACGGTCGAGCCGCTGGCACGCGAGCTGGCGCAGGCCCTGCCGGTGCCCACCATCGGCATCGGCGCATCGCCCGCCTGCGCCGGCCAGATCCTCGTCACCGAAGACGTGCTCGGCCTCTACGCAGAGTTCACGCCGCGCTTCGCCAAACGCTACGCCGAGATCGGCACGGCCATCGACGCGGCGGTCGCGGCCTACGCGGCCGACGTGCGCGCGGGGCGGTTTCCCGGGCCGGAACACTGCGCGCCCGCCAAGCCGGCGGGCTGAGGCGCACAAAGACGCTTCAAAGCGAAATGCCGCGCGCGCCTCGCGCCGCGGTTGCGCTGGCCGTGTCGCGGTTCAACCCGGGCACAGCGCCGCCTTGTGCTGCTCGAGATAGCGCGCCGATTGCGTGCGCAACCAAGCCAGCGGCTCCGTGGCCGTATCCGCCGGGTAGCTGTTCATCGGCTTGCCGAAGTACAGGTCGATCTCGCGCCCCGCCAGCTCCTTGTTGCCTGCCGGCGGCTGTCCGGCCTGCTCGCGCGCGCGCCAGGCCTGCAGCGCGGACACCCCGGCAGCGATGGCGGCGGTGTAGCGCCCATGATTGAACCCGATCATCGCGTCGCGCTGCTGCTGCGACAGGGTGTGATTGAACAGCTCGCCGGACAGCGCCTGGCCGTTGGCGGCGAACCAGCGCAGCAGGCCGTCCCATTGTGCGCGGCGCGCCTCGGTGGGCCGCGCATTGCGGTCGACCGTCTGGAATGCATCGGCCTGGGCCGCGTCGAGCCGGCGGATCGCGGCCGTCACCGGCTGCGTCAGCCCCCCGGCCGCCACCGCTTCCTTGAAGTCGAACAGCATCACGTAGACCGGGTCGCGACTGCCCGGCGCCAGGCCGCCCGATTGCAGGTCGCCGATGGCCGTGAAGAGATCGTAGTATTGCCGCGCCTCGCGCGTACCGGCGCTGGTGAACCAGTCCAGCACCTCCTGGTACTGGGCCTCGTCGAGCTGCGCCACCGCCCACAGCAGCGGCGCCATCTGCGCCTGTTGCTGCGGCGACGCACGATCCGCGCGCGCCTGCTCGATGAAGCCGGCACGCAGGGTGTCGTAGTAGGCGCGGTAGGCCGGCACGAAGTAGCGCGCCGGGTCGCGCCCCAGCGCGCATCCGCGCGCCTGCAAGGCCTCGACCAGCCCCGGCTCCACCGCCGCCGCGATGCGCGTGTCGTTCCAGCGATCCATCAGCCTGCTGCTGCGATCGGCCGCATCGAAGATGCGCTTGGCACGCGGCGGCGTGTGCGGCACCACGATGCGCGTGCCGGCAGGCGCCGTGACACTCGGCGCGGCCTGGGCCTGCACGACAGCCGGCGTCGCGCCGGCCAGCGCGAAGGCCAGCAGGCCCCACACGCCCCTCGAGGTAATGCCGAAACCCGATACCGCCATGGCGAGACTCCCGCACCGTGCAATGGTTGCGGCATCGTAGCCGATGCGGTTGCGTGCGCCCAGAGATCCGGGCGTCACTTCATTGCAGGCACCACGCGGCACCCGGAACGACGGGAATCTCCGTCGCGCTTTTCAATGGCGGGATGGATACGGGATGCATGACGGACGACGAGGGAGAGAATCGCGCAAGCCCCGTCGTTTCGGCTGAACCCCTTTTTTCCTGCCTATCCAAATAGACGATCGCCACGTCGTCACCGGAGGCGGAAACGATCATCTCACTGGGTTGTGCTGACAGGTGCCAGATCGTGCTGGAACCGTCGGGCGTGGTGCGTATGAGCCCAAGATTGCGATTGGTGGCAAGCGCTCCCCACGCGTACAGGTTGCCGGACTTGTCGACACTCGGCAGTGTCGTCGTTATGAACCCGGCGATCACCACGGGTACGAGCGCGCCAACCTCGTCCCGTCGAATTCGATAAATCTCGCTCGAGGCGTATTTTTTTTCGAAGTTCGCGTCTTCGAAGCGCGGCGATCCGCCATAGGTGTGAAACAGAATCTCCTGACCCGACAAATACTGGATCGGTCCACCACCGAACATGCCGATTGCTTTTGGCGCGAACCGTTCATCTGAACGCGCCCCGCACCTGTACTCCCAGATCTCCATGTCGGAGAAGGGAATGCGATGATTTTCAGGATGCATGCGATTTGCGCGCCAGTAGGCGACTTGGGACTCGTCGCGCGACATGAATGCCGCCAGCTTGATACCGGGGCGCAACGGCAATACCTGCAGGCCACTGCCGTCGGCATGCATGACAAGAATCTCGCTGGCCGCCGCCCCTGCTCGCAGAGCCGCGGTTGAACCATCGGCAAGAGGTTGGCGACTGACGAGGATGAAATTGCCCGTGGGTGAGTACGTGGCCACGTCATAGCGGTATCCCGCTGGAAGCGCGTACCGATACAGGCGGCTCGAATCGAGGTCATATCGCATGACTTCGCAAGGACGGCGCTGCTCTTCAGCACATTCGACGAACAGCCAACGCGTCCCTTCGGGATCGAGGCTCAACGAATGGATGTACCGCCCTCCACGCGGCAATTCGGCGCCCTGCGCCGTGAGATCGACCGACTGGATTTTCTCGGATCCCGCCACCGCAGCATATGAAGGGGCGAACGCAACGATGCAGATCGCTGCGAGGGATCGCCATGACCGCCACCTATCTCGGCTTATCACGATGGTCTACTCCAGCACCCGTGTTCAGGGCAGCATAGCGATGGTAAGTCGCGCTTGGATTGGGAGAGAGACGATCCCGTGCACTTCAGACCGATGGGTGTCGGACGCGGCAACGACGGCCGTGGCTCGCCGCTGCGATGCATGCACCGGCGTGCGGCCAACAGGGCAAGAGGGAGCGATACGAGCGCGCATGGCGCGGCGCCAGGACCGGAAGCGGTGCAAGGGGCGTGAGGGATGCGAGGGAGGAGGCATCTGCCGCGGCGCGTGCCACGGAGGGAGGCGGGTGTCCGGCGGGCCGCGCGCCGCACTGGCATGCGGGGGGCCTGCGCCGGGATCGAGCTCGACGCTTCAGGCAAAGCCGAAACGCAAACCCGACCGAACTTACACCCGAATCATCGAAATTCTGGCGCGCCCGACAGGAATCGAACCTGTATCAAGAGCTTCGGAAACTCTCATTCTATCCATTGAACTACGGGCACAGAGAGGCGGTATTGTACCTGCTTTTGCGGGTCGTGCCTGCGCGTCTCGCGCGGCGGCATCGGGGAATGCCCGCGCATACGGGTTTCGCCCCCGATATGACGTTATATAATCCAGCGTTTGCTTTTCAGGTTGGCCCGGGTTTCCCCGCCGCGGCCTGGAATCTGCATGAAGGCGCCCGTTCAAGAAGCGCTGTCTGGGCCCCCCTCGTAGTGTTGTTGTCGAATCTGGTTGTCGCAAGTCTGCTGCCGCCGCAAGGCGCCCCTGTACCCGATTAGCAGGATTTGGTCATGAGCAACGAGCAGGAACACGTCGAAGAACACAACTCGCCCATCAAAACGCCCAAGCAACTGGCTGTCACCGTCGTTCTGGCGTTCGTCATTCCCATTCTCCTCATCCTGCTGCTGGTCAGCATGGTCGCCTCCGGCACCAAGGTCGGCGCGGGATCGGCCAGCCTGTCCGAAGAGGCCATCGCGCGGCGGATCGCACCGGTGGCGGGCTTCGAGCTGATCGATGCCAACGCGCCGCGGGTGTTCAAGACCGGCGAACAGGTGTTCCAGTCGGTCTGTATGGCCTGCCACGCCGCCGGCGTGGCAGGGGCCCCGAAAGTGGGCGACAACGGCGCCTGGGCGCCCTTCATCAAGACCGGTTTCGAGGCAATGATGAACGTCGCGCTGCACGGCAAGGGCGCCATGCCTGCCAAGGGCGGCAACCCCGCCCTGTCCGATTTTGAAGTCGCGCGCGCGGTGGTCTACATGGCCAACAAGTCGGGCGGCTCGCTCCCCGAGCCGGAAGAGCCCAAGGCCGAAGGCGCCGCGGCGCCTGCAGCCGCGGCCCCGGCTGCTGCGGCGCCGGCGGCAGCCGCCGCACCGGCCCCCGCGCCCCAGGCCCAGGCGCCCGCCGCTGCGCCCGCTGCGCCCGCCGCCGCCGCCGCCCCCGCCAACACCGCCACCGCCAACGCGGCCGGCGAGAAGCTCTACAAATCCACCTGTTTCGCCTGTCACGGCACGGGCGTCGCCAACGCGCCGCGCTTTGGCGACAAGGCCGCGTGGGCGCCCTACATCGCCACCGGCATGGACGAAATGCTGAAGGTCGTGCACACCGGCAAGGGCGCGATGCCGCCCAAGGGCGGCGCCGTCAACGCCTCCGACGACGACCTGCGCGCCGCCGTGCAGTACATGGTCGACGCCGCGAAGTAGGCGCACCAGGAAGCGCCCGACACGGCCCCACACGACGCCTGCCCCACGCGGCAGCGCGCACCCCGGGTGACAACGAAAAACGCCAGGCAATGCCTGGCGTTTTTCGTTGCGCGCGCAGCCTTCAGGCGGCGTGGTCGGTCAGCAGCGACAGCCCGAGCTGCACGCGGCGTTGCAGCCACAGGCTGGGGCGATAGCGCGGATCGCCGGTCACGCGCTGCACGTTGCGCAGGATCTCGAGGATGCGCGCGGCACCCAGCGCATCGCCCATGGCGAGCGGGCCCTGCGGATAGCCCAGGCCGAGCGTGACGGCACGGTCGATGTCGGCAGCGGTGGCGATGCGCTGCTGCGCGATGTCCGCCGCGATGTTGACGATGCAGGCCACGATGCGCTGCGCCACGAAGCCGGGCGAATCGTCGATCACGGTGACGGCGGCGCCATCCTTGGCGAACAGCGCATGGGCGGCGTCGCGCCAGGCCGGCTGCGTGGCCGGCGACACCATCACGGTGCGGCGGCGCGTGGGTTCGAACGCATGCAGCGCGTCCACGCCGACGGTGCGCGCGCCGTCCAGGCCCTGCTCCGCCACGCTGGTGGACACATCGTCGCCGAACGGCGTGACCAGGATCAGCGCGTCGGCCGGCGCGGTTGCGCCCTCAACCGGTTCCACGCCATTGGCCTGCAGCAGCGCGCGCACGCGCGCCTGGCCCTCGGCATGGGCCGGGCTGACCCAGACCTTCAGGCCGGCCGGCAGCGCCGGCACCGCGGGCTCGGCCGGCACCTGCTTCTGGCCGTCGCGATACGTGTAGAAGCCTTCGCCCGCCTTCTTGCCGATCAGGCCGCCGGCAAACCGCACCGTGGTGATGGGCGAGGGCTTGAAGCGCGGTTCGTCGAAGAACTGGCGATAGATCGACTCCATCACCGGATGCGAGACGTCGAGCGCGGTGAGGTCGAGCAGCTCGAACGGACCCATGCGAAAGCCCGCCTGCTCGCGCATCACCGCGTCGACCTGCGCGAACGTGGCCACGCCCTCCTGCGCCACGCGCAGGCCCTCGGTGTTCATGCCGCGGCCGGCGTGATTCACGATGAAGCCGGGCATGTCCTTGGCGCGCACGGGCGTGTGGCCCATGCGGCGCGCCAGCGCCATGAGCGCGTCGCCCACGGCCGGCTCGGTGCGCAGGCCGTCGATCACCTCGACCACCTTCATCAGCGGCACCGGATTGAAGAAGTGATAGCCGGCCACGCGCTGCGGCGTCTTGCATCCCGCCGCGATCGCCGTGATCGACAGCGAGGAGGTGTTGGAGGCCAGGATGCAGTCGGGGCCGACGACGGCCTCGAGCTGGGCGAACAGCTCGCGCTTGATGTCGAGCCGCTCGATGATGGCCTCGATCACGAGGTCGCAGTCGGCCAGCGCCGCCACGTCGGCGGCCGGCACCACGTTGGCCTGGGCCGCGCTCACCTGCTCGGCGCTCAGCTTGCCCTTGGCGGCCAGCTTGGCCCAGGTGTCGGCGAGCGCGCTGCGGGCGGCCTCGACCGCCTGCGCGCTGGTGTCGTACAAGCGCACGGTGAGGCCGGCCTGCGCCGCGATCTGGGCGATGCCCCGGCCCATGGCGCCGGCGCCCACCACGCCCAGCGTTTGAATCTCTGCCATCGTCTCTGCTCCTGCTTTATTGGAATGTTGCCTGGCCCGGGCTCAGTCAGCGCCGCGCGCCAGGGCGTCGATCTCGTCGTCGGACAGGCCCAGCATGCCGCTGAGCACCTGCCGCGTGTGTTCGCCCAGCACGGGCGGCGCACGGTGATACTGCACCGGGCTGCCGGAGAGCTTGAGCGGGCTGGCCGCCACCGGCACGGTGCCGCCCAGCGGATGCGGCAGCTCGCGCTTCATCTGGCGCGCCAGCACGTGCGGGTCTTCGTAGACCTGGTCGACCGTATTGATCGGGCCGGCCGGCACGCCGGCGCGCTCGAGCTCGGTCAGCCAGGTGTCGCGCGCGCCGCTCGCCATGCGCTCGGCCAGCAGCGGCACCAGCACTTCGCGGTTGCGCACGCGCTGCGGATTGATCGCGAAGCGCGGGTCGTCGGCCAGCTCGGGCAGGCCGATCACGCGGCAGTAGTTGCGGAACTGGCTGTCGTTGCCCACCGCCACGATCAGGTGGCCGTCGGCGGCCGCGAACACCTGGTAGGGCACGAGGTTCTGGTGCGCGTTGCCGGCACGCTTGGGCGCCACGCCCGAGGTCATGTAGTTGAGGTTCTGGTTGGCCAGCATCGCGACCTGGCAGTCGAGCAGCGCCATGTCGATGTGCTGCCCCAGGCCGCTGCGGTTGCGCTCGTGCAGCGCGGCCAGGATGCCCACGGTGGAGTACATGCCGGTCATGAGGTCGGCCACGGCCACGCCCGCCTTCTGCGGGCCGCCGCCGGGCAGGTCGTCGCGCTCGCCGGTGATGCTCATCAGCCCGCCCATGCCCTGGATCATGAAGTCGTAGCCCGGGCGGCTGGCGTAGGGGCCGGTCTGGCCGAAGCCCGTGATCGAGCAATAGATCAGGCGCGGGTTCACTTCCTTCAGGCTGTCATAGTCGAGCCCGTACTTGCGCAGGCCGCCGACCTTGAAATTCTCGACCAGGATGTCGCTCTGCAGGGCCAACTCGCGCACCAGCGCGGCGCCGCGTTCGGAGGCGATGTCGAGCGCCACGGAGAACTTGTTGCGGTTGGCCGAGAGGTAATAGGCGGCCTCGGAGGTGTTCTCGCCCGCCTCGTTCTTGAGGTAGGGCGGGCCCCAGGCACGGGTGTCGTCGCCCGACCCCGGGCGCTCGATCTTGATCACCTCGGCGCCGAGATCGGCCAGGTTCTGGGTGCACCAGGGGCCCGCGAGCACGCGGGTCAGGTCCAGCACGCGAATGCCGGTCAGGGGAGCGGGACGTTGCGACATGGTGGGGTCTGCGTAAGGCATCGGGAATCAGGCATATTAGCCCCGGGGCCCGCCGGATGTGTTCCGTTTTGTGCACGAGATTGTGCAGCCGGCGCACATCCTGCGCCCCCGGGCGACGGGCTCAGGCGTAGGCCTTGAGCGCCTCGCGCGCGATCACCAGCTGCTGGATCTGCGTGGTGCCCTCGAAGATGCGGAACAGCCGCACGTCGCGGTAGAAACGCTCGACCGCGTACTCGGCCATATAGCCTGCGCCGCCGTGGATCTGCACCGCGCGGTCGGCCACGCGGCCCACCATCTCGGTGGCATACATCTTGCAGCAGGCGGCCTGCATGGTGGTGTTCTCGCCGCGGTCGCGCATGCGGGCGGCGTCGAGCACCATCGAGCGCGCCGCATAGAGCTCGGCCTGGCTGTCGGCGATCATGGCCTGCACCAGCTGGAATTCCGCGATGGGCTGGCCGAACTGCTTGCGTTCGAGCGCGTAGCGCACGGCATCGCGCAGCAGGCGCTCGGCGATGCCCACGCACAGCGCGGCGATGTGCAGCCGGCCCTTGTCGAGCACGCGCATCGAGGTGCGGAAGCCATTGCCTTCCTGGCCGCCCAGCAGCGTGCTGGCCGGCACGCGGCAGTTGTCGAACACCACGTCGCAGGTGAGCGCGCCGGCCTGGCCCATCTTCTTGTCGGGCTTGCCCAGCGTCATGCCGGGCGTGCCGGCCGGCACCAGGAAGCACGAGATCGAATCGGCGCGGCGCTCGGGCGCGGTGCGCGCCATCACCGAAAACAGGCCCGCGATCGGGGCGTTGGTGATGTAGCGCTTGGTGCCGTTGATGACGTAGTGGTCGCCGTCGCGCTGCGCGGTGGTGCGCAGCGACATCGCATCGGAGCCCGCGTCCGGCTCGGTGAGCGCGAAGGAGCCGATCAGCTCGCCGCTCGCCAGCGCCGGCAGGTATTGCTCGCGCTGCGCGTCGGTGCCGGCCAGCACGATCGACTGCGAGCCGATGCCGATGTTGGTGCCCGCGAGCGAGCGGAAGGCCGGCGAGGTCTGGCCCAGCTCGAACACCACGCGCACCTCCTCCTCCATCGTGAGGCCGAGCCCGCCATACTCGGGCGAGATCGACAGGCCGAACAGGCCCAGCTCGCGCATCTCGCGCACGATGTCGTCGGGCACCGCGCCGCTGCTGGCGAGTTCTTCCTCGGCCGGCACCAGCCGTTCGGTGACGAAGCGGCGCACCGCGTCGAGCAGCAGCGTGAGGGTTTCTTGATCGAGAGCCATGATGCTTACCTTTGCAGAATGCGGGAGCGGCGCCTCAGGCGGCCAGCAGCCCCCGGGTCAACAGATCGAAATAGCCTTGGGCGATGGCGCGCGCGCTGTCGCGCTGGCCGGGCTTGTACCAGCGCACCATCCAATTGAGCATGGACAGCACGGCGCGGCCGGTGGCGGCGACTTCCTGCGCGCGGAACGCGCCGCTGCGCACGCCCTCGTCGAGAATGCCGCGCAGGCGCTGCTCGTAGGCATCGCGCAGGCGCGCGGCGTCGGCCTGCTCCGGCAGCGCCATGCCCGAGTAGCCCACCAGCATGGTGACGAACTCCGGGTGGTGGGCCTCGAAGTAATCGGCATGCGCCAGCATGAAGGCGCGCAGCTGCGCCTGCGGCTCGGCCGCCTGCGCCACCGCGGCATCGACGGCGGCGCTCAGGCCGGCCAGCACCTCGAGGATGATGGCGTCGTAGATGTCCTGCTTGGTGGGGTAGTAGTGATAGATCGCCGCCTTGGACACGCCCAGCGCGCCGGCCAGGTCGGCAATCGAACTGTTTTCGTAGCCGCTCTGCGCGAACAGCCGGGCGGCTTCGGCGAGGATGCGCTCGCGCGCGGCCGGAAGCGTCGGGGGCCGGCCGGCACGGGCGCGCTTGGGCGGGGCTGCGGAGTCTGCGGACATGGGTTCGGGCGGCTGCGGGCGCGCCCGCATTGACACGGATTCGCGGCTTGCCGTTAAATGATTGGGTTAATTACCGGACGACCGGTAGGTAATTATAGGCAGACTTGTTTCACGGGTTCAAGCGCGGCCGCGTCCGGGGTTACCCTCGGCGTCACGCCCGCGCTTTCCACAACCTCTCTTCCGACCTCTTACGCACAGGTGAACGCCCCATGAATGCCCGCGCCGAGACGACTCCGCACGCTTTGGTCAACGATCTCTACGGCCGCCTGCGCCTGCCGGTGATCGCGTCGCCGATGTTCATCGTGTCCAATCCCAAGCTGGTGATCGCGCAGAGCACCAGCGGCATCATGGGCTCCTTCCCCGCGCTCAACGCCCGCCCCCAGACGCTGCTGGCCGACTGGCTCGCCGAGGTCCAGGAGGGGCTGGCGGCCCACCGCAAGGCGCATCCGCGGGCGGTGGTGGCCCCGTTCGCGGTGAACCAGATCATCCATCAATCGAACGACCGGCTCGAGCACGACCTGGCCGAGTGCGAGCGCCACAAGGTGCCCTTCATCATCACCAGCCTGCGCGCGCCGGGCGACCTGGTGGCCGGCATCCACAACTGGGGCGGCAAGGTCTTCCATGACGTGACCACGCTGCGCCACGCGGAAAAGGCGCTGGAGGCCGGCGTCGACGGCCTGATCCTGGTGTGCGCGGGCGCGGGCGGCCACGCCGGCACGCTGAGCCCGTTTGCGCTGGTCAACGAGGTGCGCCGCTTCTACGACGGCCCGCTGATCCTGTCGGGCGCGATCACCTCCGGCGCCGACGTGCTGGCCGCGCTGGCCATGGGCGCCGACTTCGCCTACATGGGCACGCGCTTCATCGCGAGCGCCGAGGCCAATGCCTCCGAGGGCTACAAAGACGCCATCGTGCAGGCCAGCGCCTCCGACATCCTGTACACGCCGTTCTTCACCGGCATTCCCGGCAACTACCTCAAGGCCAGCATCGTCAACGCGGGCCTGGATCCGGCCAACCTGCCCCAGCCCGACCCGGGCGCGTCGAACTTCGGCAGCGGCCGGGCCAAGCCGTGGAAAGACATCTGGGGCGCGGGCCAGGGCGTGGGCAGCATCGCCAGCGTGGAGCCGGCCGCCACCATCGTCGACAACCTGGCGCGCGAATTCGAGCAGGCGCGCGCGGCCCTCGCCGCCCGGACCTTCGCATGAGCGGCCCGGTGCGCCAGGCGCGCGACGGCGCCGTCCTCACCCTCACCATCGACCGGCCCGAGGCACGCAACGCGCTCGACCGCGCGGCCTACGATGCGCTCACGGCCGGCCTGCGCGAGGCCGCGGGCGACCCCGGCGTCGCGGCCGTCATCCTCACCGGCGCGGGCGGCCACTTCACGGCGGGCAACGACCTGCGCGACTTCCAGGCCGACCGGCCCGAGGGCGACAGCCCCGCGCTCACCTTCCTGCGCGCGCTGATCGACCTGGACGCGCCCGTGATCGCGGCGGTCGAGGGCAATGCGGTGGGCGTGGGCGTGACCCTGCTGCAGCATTGCGATTTCGTCTACGTGGCCGAGGGCGCCGTGCTGCGCCTGCCATTCGCGGCGCTGGGCCTGTGCCCGGAGGGCGGCTCCAGCCTGTTGCTGCCGCAGATCGCGGGCGCGCGCCAGGCCACCGAGTGGCTGCTGCTGGGCGACAAGTTCGGCGCGCGGGAGGCGCTGGCGCACGGCCTGGCCAACGCGGTCACGCCGGCCGGCGGCGCGCTGGCGCGGGCGCAGGAAACCGCGGCCCGGCTGGCGGCCCAGCCGCGCGCGGCGCTGCGCGTGTCGAAGGCCCTGCTCAAGCGCTCGTTGCGCCCGCAACTGCACGAGACGCTCGACGAAGAGGCGCGCCAGTTCCGCGCGCGCCTGCAGAGCGACGAGGCCCAGGCCGCCTTTGCGCGCTTCTTCGCCGCGCGCAAGGGCTGACCGCAGGTCTCAGAACGGCGCGTCGGTGCCGAACGCGGGCGGTCGCTTTTCGCGCAGCGAAGCCACGCCCTCGCGCACGTCGGGGCCGGCGAAGCCCATGAATTCGAGCGCCAGCGAGGTGTCGAACGTGGGGCCGGCCTGGCGCAGCCAGTTGTTGAGCGAATACTTGGTCCAGCGGATCGCGGTCTGCGATCCGGTGGCCAGGCGCGTCGCGATCTCGAAGGCCTTGGGCAGCAGCTGGTCCTGCTCCACGCACAGCGACACCAGGCCGATGCGTTCGGCCTCGGCGCCGGTCACGGTTTCGCACAGCAGCAGGTAGTACTTGGCCTTGGCCATGCCGCACAGCAGCGGCCACACGATGGCCGCGTGGTCGCCGGCCGCCACGCCCAGGCGGGTGTGGCCGTCGATGATGCGCGCATCCGGGGTGGCGATGGAGATGTCGGCCAGCAGGCCGGCCACCAGTCCCGCGCCCACCGCCGCGCCATGCATGGCCGACACCACCGGCTTGCCGCAATTGATCACGTTGTAGACCAGGTCGCGCGCCTCGCGCCACACGCGGGCGCGCACGTCGAAGTCGTCGGCCATGTCCTGCACCAGGCCCAGGTCGCCGCCGCCCGAAAAGCCCTTGCCCTCGCCGCGGATCACCACCGCGCGCGTGTCGGGATCCGTGTCGATGTCGCGCCACACGTCGGCCAGCTCGCGGTGCATGCGGTGATCGGCGGTGGAGAGCTTGCCCGAGGCGTCCTTGGCGCCCATCACGAGCTCGAGCACGCCGTGCGGATGACGCCGGAACTTGAGCGCCTCGTAGCGTGCGTAATGATCGAGGCCGGGCAGGCCCGCGTCCGGGTTGGCTTGCGTCATGCGTCTCTCCCGCGGGCGCGCCGCGCCCGGTCTGTGGCGGCCTGCGGGCCGCGGTCGTTTTGGGGCACTATAGTGGAAAGCCCACGATGCGCCAGCCCGGAACGTTCATGCCGCAAACACCCTCGCCCGCCGCCACGCCGATCTCCCGCGACGACTTCCCGGCGCTGTTCGCTGCGCGTGCGGCCGACGGCCACAAGGGCACCTACGGCACGCTCGCCGTGGTGGGTGGCGCCGCCGGCATGACGGGCGCGGCGCTGCTGGCGGCGCGCGCCGGCCTGCGGCTGGGCGCGGGCAAGGTGCTGGTGGGCCTGGTGCAGGAGCCCTCGCCCCTGCCCTGCGACCCGCTGCAGCCCGAGCTCATGGTGCGCAGCGCGCGTGACCTGCTCGACGCCGGCCTGCCGGTGTCGGCCTGGACGGTGGGCTGCGGCATCGGCATGGGCGCCGAGGCCGTGAGCGCGCTGGCGGCGGTGTTTGCCGCGCGTGGCGACGCGCCGATGGTGCTGGACGCCGACGCGCTCAACCTGCTGGCGCGCGGCGCGCTCACGCCCGCCTGGGGCGATGGGCCGGTCGTGCTCACGCCGCACCCCGCCGAAGCGGCCCGGCTGCTCAACTACACGACCACCGAAGTGCAGAATGGCCGCCCCGACGCCGCCCGGGCGCTCGCGCGCCATTACCAGGCCTGGGTGGTGCTCAAGGGCGCGGGCACGCTGGTGTGCGCGCCGGACGGCCAGCGCTGCCTCATCAACACCTCGGGCAATCCGGGCCTGGCCACCGCCGGCACCGGCGACGTGCTGGCCGGCATGCTGGGCGCGCTGCTGGCCCAGGGCTTGCCGCCCGCCACCGCCGTGCCGGCCGCCGTCTGGCTGCATGGCGCGGCCGCCGACGCCCTGGTGCGCGCCGGCATCGGCCCGATCGGCCTGACGGCCGGCGAGCTGGCCGACGCCGCCCGCGCGATCCGCAACGGCCGCTGAGGCAGGGCCGTCGCGGCGGCGTCGGCCGCTGCGCCACGCCGGGACGGCGGCCCGCGCCGCCCCGCCCTCCCGGCCGCCTCCCTCCCTGCTCTCTATATAGACAACCGCCCTCGCCCGGGGCGCGGTGCCGCCTGCGCGGGCCACCCGCGTCCCTCCCATGCCTGGCTTCGACCTGTCCCTAAAAGCCTCGGTCACCGGCCCAAGCGCCTGTTTCGCCTCGAGAAATGGCTATTTACAACATCCCTAGGGAAAACCCCTAGAATGTTCTTGCGATGGCCTAGGGTTATCCCTATAATGGTTTCTACCGAGACGACACATCACTGGAGCACACCATGACCGACCTGACCCTGAACCAAAACGCCCGCCTGACCGACTCGCTGGAACGCGACCTGCTGCGCGGCGCGATGGAATCGCAACCCGACGCCCACCCCCTGGCCGCCCTGAAGGCCGCCGGTGCCAAGATCGCCCACGCCGTCGCCGTGTTCTTCGACTTCGTGGAAGAAGTGAATGAATCGATGAACCGCGCCCGCGCCCAAAGCGCCCGCTACAGCGGCTCGCAGTGGTAATCCGGTCGACCGGTTCGAACCGAATTTCCTAGGCAGTACCCGCCTCTGGCGGTTGCAGTAACGGTGGCCGATGCCGGCAGCATCGCATCAGCCACCCCGGCGCGCCGCACTCTCCGGCGGCGCGCGGATGAGTGGCAGTACCCGCAGTCGAAGTGCAGTACGCAGTCTGAAGTGGCATTACCGCAGGTGCAGTAAATCGCTCCCAGCAGTTGAAGTGGCAGTTCGCATGACCCGCAGTTGAAGTTGCCGTAATGCAGTACGCCGTACCCGCAAGACGAAGTTGCAGGACCCGCAGTACGCAGCACCGCAAGTCGCAGTGGCAGTAAACGCAGTCGCATCAAGCAGTACCTGTTGTTGTAGTGGCATGACCCGGAAGTGCGTGCAAGGCGCCCCGGCAGCAGTTGCAGGACCCCGGGACCGTACGCGCCGCTGCGCGAAGTCCCGGGGGTGGTTCCCATCCGTTGCAAGGTCTGCGCAACACACCCGGCCCGGATGGCGCGGTTGCCGCTCTCTCCCTCCACGGCGCCGCCCGCGCCGCACCCGGTGATCGCCGGGTGCGACGCCCCTCCCCCTCCCCTCTTGCGTCACCTTTTTCTCGCGCCGAGCCGGGGTTTCCCCTGATATGACCCCGTTTTTCCCCTATGAGGACGGAATCCGGGTGTCCATGCCGGGGGTGCCGTGCGTTGACAACGTGTAAATGGGGTATCGATAATCCGGGCCTTGTATACCCGGAGTGTCTCCCTCATGAAGTTGCGCACCACCCTGGCCCTGCTGGCCGCGGGCGTCGGCATCGCCACCGTGCCCGCCGGCGCGGCCCTGGCCCAGTCGATCAAGATTGCCCTGTCGTCCGAGCCGACCTCGGCCGATCCCCACTATCACAAGCAGACGCAGAACGACGCCTTCGCGGCGCACGTCTATGACTCGCTGGTGGGCCGCGACGCCAACATGAAGCTCAAGCCGGCGCTGGCCACCTCGTGGAAGCCGCTGGACGACACCACCTGGGAATTCAAGCTGCGCGACGACGTGAAGTTCTCGAACGGCAAGCCGTTCACTTCCGAAGACGTGCTGTTCACCATCTGCCGTACGCTGAACAACGAGACCAACATCTCGCAGTCGTACATGGACACGACCAAGCGCATCTCCGACGTGCAGACGCCGGACGCCCACACGGTCATCATCAAGACCGCCGATCCGCTGCCGCTGCTGCCCGCCGAATTCGCGCGCAGCCTGCCGATCATCTGGAACGGCATCGTCGAACACGGCAAGCTCACGTTCGACCCGAAGAAGGGTTGCGGCGTGACCGGCAAGTGGCCCACCGTGGCCGACTTCAACAACGGCAAGGACGCCATCGGCACCGGCCCGTACCTGCTGAAGTCGTACGTGAAGGGCACCGGCATCGAGCTGACCCGCAACGACAACTACTGGGGCGACAAGCCGGCCTGGAAGGACGTGAAGTTCGTGCCGGTGCCCAATGCCGGCCCGCGCCTGACCGGCCTGCTCTCGGGTGATTTCGACGTGATCGAGAACCCGGCCGCGCGCGACCTGCAGCGCATCAAGAGCAACGCCAATTACGGCTACATCGCCACGCCCTCGACCCGCCTGATCTTCCTGCAGCCCGACATCGGCCGTGCCCAGAGCCCGTTCGTGAAGGCCGCCGACGGCAAGAACCCGCTGCAGGACCTGCGCGTGCGCAAGGCCATCTCGATGGCCATCGACCGCAAGACCATCGTCGCCCGCATCATGGACGGCGTGGCCACCCAGGCCAACCAATACATGCCCGAAGGCATGTTCGGCGGCGTGCCCAACGCCCCCGAGATCAAGTTCGATCCGGAAGGCGCCAAGAAGCTGCTGGCCGAAGCGGGCTACCCGAACGGCTTCGAGCTGACGATCTCCACCACCAACGACCGTTACATCAACGACGGCCAGGTGGCGCAGGCCGTGGCGCAGTACCTGTCGCGCGTGGGCATCAAGACCAACGTCGACGCCATGACCGCCTCGATCTACTTCCCCAAGCGCGCCAAGCGTGAGTTCAGCTTCTCGATGGGCGGCTGGCCCTCGGAAGTGGGCGAAGCGTCGGGCCTGTTCCAGCTGTGGGTCGCCTCGCTGGATTCGCCCAAGGGCCTGGGCACCAGCAACTACGGCGGTTTCTCCAACGCCGACTTCGACAAGGTCTACCAGCAGGCCATCGTGACCGTCGATCCGGCGCAACGCGAGAAGCTGCTGCAGCAGTCCACGCAGATCGCGCTCGACAACGTGCCGCTGGTGCCGCTGCACTTCGAGAGCACCATCTGGGCGTTCAAGAAGGGCCTGACCTACGAAGGTCGCCGCGATCAGTACACGCTGGCCATGTCGGTCAAACCCGCCGACAAGAAGTAAGCATGACCCGGGCAGCCCCGCGCTGCCCGCATGAAGGGCGCCGCCAGAAGGCGGCGCCCTTGCCTTTTGGCAGGGCGATTGTGCAACCCCATTACAATCGCTGTGCTTTGCCGGAGTTTTCATGTCTGCCGCCCATCCCCCCGCCACGCCCCGCCCCTTCGAGCTTCCCTGTCCGGACTTGCGCCAGGAGCGCGTGGGCAATACCGGTACGCCGGGTGTCTGGCACTTCGATTCGGGCGTGGCCGGCCGCCACGTGCTCGTCACCGCGCTGATCCATGGCAACGAGCTGTGCGGCGCCTGGGCCCTGAAGGCGCTGCTGGCCGCCGGCCTGGCGCCGCGCCGCGGCAAGCTCACGCTGGCCTTCTGCAACCTGGCCGCCTTCGACCGCTTCGACGCGGCGAACTACGCCGCGTCGCGCTTCGTCGAAGAAGACATGAACCGGGTCTGGAGCGCCGAACGGCTGGCCGACGCCAGCAACACGCCCGACGTCACCCGCGCGCGCGAGCTCGCGCCCTGGGTGGCGCAGGCCGACTGGCTGCTCGACTTCCATTCGATGAGCAATGCCGACGTGCCGCTGCAGCTCACCGGCCTGGCGCCGCGCAACATCGAGCTGGCGCTGGCGCTGGGCAATCCGGCCTGTATCGTGGCCGATGCCGGCCATGCCGCCGGCGTGCGCCTGCGCGACCACGGCCGTTTCGCCGTCGAGGGCGACCCCGAGGCCCGTTCGCTGCTGATCGAATGCGGCTTCCACGGCGATCCCGCCAGCCGCGACGTGGCGCTCGACCAGCTCGCGCGCTTCCTGCCGGCCTCGGGCTGCGTCGACGCCGCCGACATCCCGGCCGGCTGGCTGCAACCCGCCGCGGCCCGCCAGCAGGCGCTGCGCGTCACGCACGCCATCGCCGCCCGCAGCACCGATTTCCGTTTTGCCCAGCCCTGGAAGGGGCTGGAATGCCTTGCGCAGGCCGGCACCGTGATCGGCTGGTCCGATGGCGAGCCGGTGGTCACGCCCTACGACCGCTGCGTCCTGATCATGCCGTCGCTGAGCAATCTGCGCCCCGGCGTGACCGTGGTGCGGCTGGCCCAGGAAATCGCCTGACCCCTTGTTTTATTTGATGCGCGCCGCCGTGCATTTCGTTGGCGACCGGTCCCGGACCGGCGCCGTGTTGAGACCACCCAGGAATCCATAACGTGGCCTTGTTTATCTTGCGCAGGTTGATCCAGAGCCTGTTCGTACTGCTGGCGGTGTCGCTGGTGGTCTTTCTCGCGGTCTACGCCGTGGGTGATCCGATCGAGCTGCTGGTCAGCCCCGAGGCGAGCGAAGAGGCGCGCCAGGCCATGATCGCGCGTCTGGGGCTGGACCTGCCGGTGTGGCAGCAATACACCGGCTTCCTGTGGCGCGCGCTGCACGGCGACCTGGGCACCTCGTTCGTGCACGGCATTCCCGCCATCCAGCTGATCGTGCAGCGCATCCCCGCCACGTTCGAACTGGTGCTGGTGGCGATCACGCTGACCTGTGTGATCGGCATCCCGCTCGGCCTGGTCGCGGGCCTGCATCGCGACAAGCCGCTGGGCCGCACCATCATGGGTTCGTCCGTGCTGGGCTTCTCCCTGCCCAACTTCTGGCAGGGCATGATGCTGATCCTGATGTTCTCGGTGTGGCTGGGCTGGCTGCCCTCGTCGGGCCGCGGCGACACGGTCAGCGTCTTCGGCGTGCCGTTCTCGATCCTCACCGCCGACGGCTGGTCGCACGTGATGATGCCGGCGGTGAACCTGGCGCTGGCCAACATCGCGCTGGTGCTGCGCATGACCGCCACCGGCGTGGCCGAGGCCCAGACCCAGGATTACGTGAAGTTCGCGCGGGCCAAGGGCATCAAGCCCGGCCGCATCGTGCGCCGCCACATCCTGCGCAACATCCTGATCCCCGTCGTGACCGTGATCGGCATGGAGTTCGGCACCCTGATCGCCTACTCCACCATCACCGAGACCGTGTTCGCCTGGCCCGGCATGGGCAAGCTGCTGATCGACAGCGTCTACCAGCTCGACCGCCCGGTGGTGGTGGCCTACGTGATGCTGGTCACGCTGATCTTCGTGGTGATCAACCTGGTCGTCGACATCCTGTACGCCGCGCTCGACCCGCGCGTGCAGCTCGTGGCCCCCGCTCAATAAGGTTCCGACATGTCCTCCCAACCCAATCCCGGCCGCACCCGGACCATGCCGCCGCTTGAGCACACGCCCCAGCGCGCGAAGATCCTCAAAAAGCTGCATGCGCGTCCCACGGTGCGCGGCTCTGCGCTGGCGCTCCTGATCCTGGTGGTGCTGATCCTGGTGGCGCCCTACTTCGCGCCGCAGAATCCCTACGACCTCGCCAACCTGAACCTGCTCGACGGCCGCCTGCCGCCGCGCTCGCCCATGATGGACGGCGGCTTCTACTGGCTCGGCACCGACGACCAGGGCCGCGACATGTTGAGCGCCATCCTCTATGGCCTGCGCATCAGCCTGATGGTGGGCCTGTCGGCCGTGGTGCTGGCCACCGCGATCGGCAGCCTGGTCGGCCTGGTGGCCGCCTACGTCGGCGGCGTGGTCGACGCGATCCTGATGCGCCTGGTCGACTTCATCCTGGGCTTTCCCACCATCCTGGTCGCGCTGGTGCTGCTGGCCATGATGGGCCGCGGCGTCGACAAGGTGATCCTGGCGCTGGTGGTGGTGCAATGGGCGCATTACGCCCGCATCATGCGCGGCCGCGCGCTGCAGGAGCGGCGCAAGGAATACGTCGAGGCGGCGGCCAACCTGGGCTTTCCCGCCTGGCGCGTGATGCTGGTGCATCTGCTGCCGAACTGCATGGGCCCCGTGATGGTGTTCGCCACGATCCAGATCGCCACCGCGATCGCGCTCGAAGCCACGCTGTCGTTCCTCGGGGTGGGCGTGCCCATCACAGAGCCCTCGCTCGGCCTGCTGATCGCCAACGGCTTCCAGTACCTGCTGTCGGGCGACTACTGGATCAGCATGTTCCCCGGCCTGGCCCTGCTGCTCCTCATCCTCACCATCAACATCGTGGGCGACCGCCTGCGCGAAGCCCTGGATCCGCGACGAGCATGAGCGACATTCTTCTGGACGTGCGCGGGCTGCGCACCGCATTTCATACCGAAGCCGGCGCCTGGCCGGCCGTCGACGGCGTGGACCTCACCGTGCGCCGCGGCGAAATCGTGGGCCTGGTGGGCGAATCGGGCTCGGGCAAGTCGGTCACCGGCTTCTCGCTGCTGGGCCTGATCGATCCACCGGGAGAAGTGGTGGAGGGCGAGATCCGCTTCAAGGGCGAGGACCTGCGCGCCGCCGGCGAGGAGCGCATGCGCCAGCTGCGCGGCGACCGCATCGCGATGATCTTCCAGGATCCGCTGATGACGCTCAACCCGGTGCTGCGCATCAGCGAGCAGATGATCGAGGCGATCCAGACCCACGCCAAGGTGTCCAAGGCGCAGGCGCTGGAGCGCTGCCGCGAGGCGCTCGAGATGGTGGGCATCCCCTCGCCCCAGAAGCGCCTGCACAGCTTCCCGCACGAGTTCTCGGGCGGCATGCGCCAGCGCGTGGCCATCGCCATCGCGATGCTGAACCGCCCCGACCTGATCATCTGCGACGAGCCCACCACCGCGCTCGACGTCACGATCCAGGGCCAGATCCTCTACCGCATGCAGCAGATCTGCCGCGAGCACGACACCGCGCTGATCTGGATCACCCACGACCTGGGCGTGGTCGCCGAACTGGCCGACCGCGTGGCCGTGATGTATGCCGGCCGCATCGTGGAAGTGGGTCCGGTCGACGAGATCCTCGACAATCCGCGCCATCCCTACACGCGCGGCCTGCTCGACTCGATGCCGGCCCAGACGCAGCCCGGCGAGCGCCTGCACCAGATCAACGGCATGGCGCCCAGCCTCTCGGCGCGCCCCTCGGGCTGTGCGTTCCGCCCGCGTTGCCCCAACGTGATCCCGCGCTGTACCGAGAAGGCGCCGGCCATCACCACCGAAGGTTCGCGCAGCTACCGCTGCTACGTGCCCATCGCCAGCGAGACCGTATCCGCATGACCCAAGCCGAAACTCCCGTCATCGAACTGCGCAACGTCCACAAGCGCTTCGAGAACCGTCCCGATGTCGCGCAGCGCATCCTGGCGCTGGCCGGCCGGCCGATCGACAAGCGCACCGTGCACGCCGTCAACGGCGTTTCGCTGAGTCTCGCGCGCGGCGAGGTCGTGGGCCTGGTCGGCGAATCCGGCTGTGGCAAGTCCACGCTGGGCCGCGTCGTGGCCGGCCTGCACCACCAGACCGAGGGCGAGCTGCTGTACCAGGGCCGCCCGGTCGACGACCTGCGCGGCGCCGACAAGCTCGCCTACACGCTGGGCGTGCAGATGATCTTCCAGGATCCGCAGGCCTCGCTGAACCCGCGCCAGCGCCTGCGCCAGATCCTGGGCGAATCGCTCAAGGTGCACAAGCTGGCGCCCAAGGCCGAGATCCCCGGCCGCATCGACCGCGCGCTCGCCGAGGTGGGCCTGGACCGCGAATACCGCGACCGTTTCCCGCACCAGATCTCGGGCGGCCAGCGCCAGCGCATCGGCATCGCCCGCGCGCTGATGGTGGCGCCGAAGTTCCTGGTGTGCGACGAACCCGTGGCCGCGCTCGACGTGTCGATCCAGGCGCAGGTGATCAACCTGTTCATGGACCTGCGCGAGCAGCACGGCTTCACGTATCTGTTCATCAGCCACGACCTGGGCGTGGTGCGCCACATCTCCGACCGCGTCGCCATCATGTATCTCGGCCGCATCGTGGAGCAGGCCAGCGCCAGCGAGATCTTCGCCCGTCCCAACCATCCCTACACCCAGGCCCTGATGGCCGAGGTGCCGGACGTGGGCCGCCGCGGCCGCCAGTTCACCCCCATCAAGGGCGAGATCCCCTCGCCCCTGAATCCGCCTTCGGGCTGCACCTTCCACCCGCGCTGCCCGCACGCCATGCCGCGCTGCCGCGAGCAGGTGCCCGAGCTCAAAACCATCGCCCCGGGCCACGTGTCGGCCTGCCACCTGAACGAGGCCACTGCCTGATCATGAAGCCCGTTGAACTCACCAACGCCGAACGCATCGCCATCGAACTCGGCCATGCCGGCCGCAACAGCTTTCCGTACATCGACGAAGACCGCAACGCCGATCGTCCGTTCACGCTCAACACCTACCGTCCGTACGGCTACCAGCCCGAGGATCCGGTCGTGATCGTGCAGCACGGCGTGCTGCGCAACGGCGACGAATACCGCGATTTCTGGATCCCGGCCGCCGACAAGCATCGCCTGCTGATCGTCGCGCTGACCTTCTCCGACGAGATCTGGCCCGGCGTCGAAAGCTACAACAACGGCCGCGTCTTCACGCCTTCGGGCAACCCGCGCCACATCGACGGCTGGACCTACGCGCTGGTGGCGCGCGTGCTGGCCGACCTGCGCGCCTCGGACGTGTCGCTGGCCAAGCCGGTGTACCTGTTCGGCCACTCGGCGGGCGGCCAGTTCGTCCATCGCCTGATGAGCAGCCAGTCGCACGAGCCGTTTGCCGCCGTGACGGCCGGCAATCCGGGCTGGTACACGCTGCCCACGCTGGACCTGCGCTATCCGGAAGGCATGGGCGGCGTCGGCCTGACCGACGCGCACGTGGAGCGCCTGCTGGCCTACCCGATGACCATTCTCGCCGGCGACCAGGACACCGCGACCGACGACCCCAACCTGCCGAGCCAGCCCGAAGCGCTGCGACAGGGCCCGCACCGCTACGCCCGCGCGCAGTTCTATTTCGACGCCGGCAAGCGCGAGGCCGAGCGCCGCGGCGTGCCGTTCAACTGGACCCTGCAGACCGTGCCGGGCATCGGCCACGACGGCCGCGCCATGTCGGCGGTGGCCGCCAGCCTGTGGTTCGACGGCGGCATGCCCGACGCCGCGACCCTGGCCCGTCTTGCCGGCGACCAGGTCGCCTGAACCCCCCTTTACTTCCTGAGCCTCGTAAACCATGTCTTCGCTTCCGAACACCGATCAGCTCGTCTCCGACATCCAGACCTGGGCACAGTGCGAGTCGCCCTCGCACATGCCCGAGCGCGTCACCGCCATGGCCCACCTGGCCGCCGAGAAGGCGCGCGCCGTGGGCATGCGCGTGGAAGTCGTGCCGCTGGGCGCGCAGGTCGGCCCGATGGTCTACGCCACCACGCGCGAGCATGGCGACACCCGCCCCGGCATCCTGATCCTGGGTCACCTGGACACGGTGCATCCGGTCGGCACGCTGAACGACAACCCGGTGCGCATCGACGGCGACCGCCTCTACGGCCCGGGCACCTACGACATGAAGTCGGGCATCGTGCTGGCGCTGGCCGGCATGACCGGCCTGGCCGGCAAGAACGGTACCCGCCTGCCGATCGACTTCCTGATGGTGCCCGACGAGGAAACCGGCAGCCACGCCTCGCGCGAGCACATCGAGCACTACGCCAAGCAGGCCAAGTACGGCCTGGTGTGCGAACCGGCCCGCCCCAACGGCGGCAAGTGCGTGACCGCGCGCAAGGGCACCGGCATGCTGCGCCTGGGCGTCAAGGGCCGTCCGGCCCACGCCGGCATGCAGCACGAGAAGGGCCGCAGCGCGATTCGCGAGATGGCCCACCAGGTGCTGGCGCTCGAGGCCATGACCGACTACGACCGCGGCGTGACCGTGAGCGTGGGCACCATTGCCGGCGGCACCACCACCAATACCGTGCCGGCCCTGTGCCGCTGCGTGGTCGACTTCCGCGTGCCCGACATGGGCGCCGCGCAGGACGTGCTGCGCCGCATGCGCGAGCTGTGCGCCGTGGGTCCGGACGTGGAGCTGGACATCGACGTGGAGCTGAACCGCCCGCCGATGGAAAAGACGCCGGAATCGGCCGCGCTGCTGGCCCTGGTGCAGGGCTATGCCGCCGAAGCCGGCTTCCCGCTCGAAGACGCGCCCATGACGGGCGGCGGCAGCGACGCCAACTTCACCTCGGCCCTGGGCGTGCCCACGCTCGACGGCCTGGGCGCCGACGGCGACGGCGCGCACACGCTCAACGAGTACATCCTGGTGTCCACGCTGGAGATGCGCGCGCGCTTCTGGCACCTGCTGCTGCGCGACCTGGCGTAATCTGACCGGGGGCATGGCGCCTGCCATGCCCCGCCCTCTTCCTGCCGGAGAACGCCATGAGCGTCCCTGCCTATGAACGCCCCGAACCGCGCGCCATCGGCGCCGTGGCCTGCGGTATCGCCACCATCGCACGCGACGGCACGGTGCTCGACACCTGGTATCCGCGCCCGCGCCTGCTCGACGAGCCGCTGCCCGCCTCCGGCACCGAGCGCTTGAGCGACAACGAGGTGCGCGCCGAACTGGGCGAGCACGCGCTGGCCGGGCTGGGCACCGATGCGCGCCGCGACGTGGACGTGGTGGCCGTGCGCACCCACATCGCCAGCTGCGCCGACGCCCCGCGCGACCCGCACGACGTCTACCTGCGGCTGCACCTGTTGAGCCACCGCCTGCTGCGCCCGCACGAGGTCAACGTGGACGGCCTGTTCGGCGTACTCAACAATGCCGCCTGGACCTCGGCCGGCCCGTGCAAGGTCGAGCAGGTCGAATCGTTGCGCTGGCAACTGCGCGGCGCGCGCCAGCTGCTCGACATCTACGGCATCGACAAGATCCCGCGCCTGACCGATTACGTGGTGCCGCCGGGCGTGCGCATCGCCGACGCCGGCCGCGTGCGGCTGGGCGCCTATCTCTCGCCCGGCACCACGGTGCTGCACGAAGGCTTCTGCAACTTCAACGCCGGCACGCTCGGCGCCTCGATGGTCGAGGGCCGCATCAGCGCCGGCGTGGTGGTGGACGACGGCAGCGACATCGGCGGCGGCGCCTCCATCATGGGCACCATGTCGGGCGGCGGCAAGCAGGTCGTCTCGATCGGCAAGCGCTGCCTGCTGGGCGCCAACTCCGGCGTGGGCATTGCGCTGGGCGACGACTGCGTCGTGGAGGCGGGCTGCTACATCACCGCCGGCACCCGCGTGCTGATGCCCGAGGGCATGGTGGTCAAGGCGGTGTCGCTGTCCGGCCAGCATGGCCTGCTGTTCCGCCGCAACTCGCAGAGCGGCGTGGTGGAAGCCATCGTGCGCACGGCGGCCTGGGGCACGCTCAATCCCGATCTGCACGCCGGCCACTGAGCATGGCCGCGCTGGCCTTCCTGCACACCTCGCCCGCGCACGTGGCGCCGTTCACGGCGCTGCTCGCGCGCCTGGCGCCTGGCGTGCAGGCCCATCATGCGGTGCATGCGGACCTGCTGGCGCGGGCCCGCGCCGAGGGGCCCACGCCCGCGGTGCGCGCGGCGCTTGCGCAGGCGCTCGACGACACCGCCGCGACGGCGCAGGCGCGGCTGGTGGTGTGCACCTGCTCCACGCTCGGCCCGCTGGCCGAGGCGCTCACCGGCCGGCCCTACGCGGTCCAGCGCATCGACCGTGCCATGGCCGCCGAGGCCGTGGCGTCGGGCCCCCGCATCGCGCTGGTGGCCGCGCTCGCCAGCACGCTCGCGCCCACGCGCGCGCTGCTCGAGGATGCGGCCCGCCGCGCCGGCCGCGACGTCGTCATCCGCGATTTTCTGGTGCACGACGCCTGGCCGCATTTCGAGGCGGGCGACCTGCCCGCCTATCTGGACGCCGTCCGCACCGCGGCGGCACGCGCCCGCGCGGGCGCCGACGTGGTGGTGCTGGCGCAGGCCTCGATGGCGCCGGCCGCGGCTGGCTGGCCCGCGGGCGTGCCGGTGCTGGCCAGCCCCGCGCCCGGCGTGGCCGCGGCCCTGGCGGCGCTCGGCATTGCCGTCGCCGCGCCGCGCTGACGTCCGGCAGCGCCGCTGCCTGCGTTTCGTATCGCACTGTATGCGGCGCCCGCGCGGGATACCTGCGGACGCAGGATCGTTGCGTGCGCACACATCCCCGATACAGCGCGCTGGTGCAATGCGTGGGTCGTTTCCTTCCACCCACCCACCGAGGAGCCATCATGACGACGACCCTGGAGCACGTGCTGTACACCGCCCACACCCACACCGAAGGCGGCCGCGAGGGCAGCGGCAAGAGCAGTGACGGCGCGCTCGACGTGCGCCTTTCCCCGCCCGGCTCCGGCCGGCCCGGCACCAATCCCGAGCAACTGTTCGGCGTGGGCTATTCGGCCTGCTTCATGGGCGCGCTCAAGCTCGCGGCGGGCCACCACGGCATCGCGTTTCCCGCTGGCGTGGCGATCGACGCCAGTGTGTCGCTGGGCAAGACCGCCGGCGGCGCCCACTATGCACTGGCCGTGACGCTGGCGATCACCCTGCCCGGGCTGGCCGACGAGCAGAAGCAGCGGCTGGTCAACACCGCGCACCAGACCTGCCCGTACTCGCGGGCCATCCAGGGCAACATCGCGGTGGACTTCGAGATCCGCTGACGCGTGCCCGGCGCGAACGACGCGCCCCTCCAGAGCCGCAAGCCCGCGCCATGCTGCGAGGGCTTGCGGCTTTTGGGGCGCGCGATGCGAGGCCCGCGCGTTGTCTTGCTCGAGCACCCGCTCGCGCGTGGTGCGCGCGATGCGGGCCGGCGCGGTTTACTGCGCCGCCGTCCAGACCGCCAGCTCGTAGCCGTCGGGATCGATGAAATGGAAGCGGCGGCCGCCCGGAAACGCGAAGGTCGCGCGGCTGATGCGAGCGCCGGCGGCTTCGATCCGGCGCTGCGTGGCCTCGAGGTCGTCCGCATACAGGATCACCAGCGGCCCGCCGGGCCGCACCGCCTCGCCCGTCGTGAACCCGCCCTGCAGGCGCCCGTCGCTGAACTCGGTGTAGGTCGGCCCGTAGTCGGTGAAGGTCCAGCCGAACACCTCGCCATAGAACGCCTTGCTGCGGGCGATGTCGGCGACGTTGAACTCGATGTTGTCGATGCGATGGTCGTGATGCTGCGGGTTCATTGCGGAGTCCTTGGAAGCGAGAGGTCACACCGCCCGCATCTTACGGCAGGGCGCGCTCGCGCCCTGCCCCGCGAGCCAGCCGCTCACCCCTGCTCGCCCAGCAGCCGCACGATCTCCGCCTCCGTTTCCTTGTAGTTGCCCTCGCCGAAGTGGCGATAGACCACGTTGCCCTGCTTGTCGATCAGGTACACGGCGGGCCAGTAGATGTTGCGGTAGGCGTCCCAGGTGGCGTATTTGTTGTCCTGGGCGACCGGATAGGTGATGCCGAAGCGGCCGATGGCTTTCTCCACGTTCGCGGTCAGGCGCTCGAACGGAAACTCCGGCGTGTGCACGCCCACCACGACCAGGCCCTGGTCCTTGTACTTGCGATACCAGTCGGTGACGTAGGGCAGCGTGCGGATGCAGTTGATGCAGGTGTAGGTCCAGAAGTCGACCAGCACGACCTTGCCGCGCAGGCCTGCCAGGGTGAGCGGCTCGCTGTTGAGCCATTTCTCGATGCCGGTGAACTCCGGCGCGGGCATGGGGCTGCCGGCCGCATGGGCGCCGGGCAGGGCCTGCAATGCGCCGAACGACAGCAGCGAGGCGAGGGCGAGATGCTTGAGGGTCTTGAACATGGTGGTCTCCTTGCGGGTCAATGGAACAGGTTGGCGATCCAGGCGTAGGCCTGCACGTCGAACTGGAAGTGGATGGCGATGGCGGTGAGCACGAGCAGGAGGCCGAACAGGCGCTGCAGCGTCACGCTGTGTCGGGCGATGCCGCGCACGCGGGTCGCGGCGACCTTGCCGCCATAGGCGATGGCAAGCATCGGGATGCCTGCGCCCAGCGCGTAGCAGAACAGCAGCAGGCTGGAATGGCCCAGGTCCTGCGCCTTGGCGGCGAGCACCAGGATCGAGGCCAGCACCGGGCCGGCGCAGGGCGTCCAGACGGCGCCGAGCGAGAGCCCGAGCAGGAAGCCGCCCGCGTTGCCGTTGCTGGCGCGGTCGCCCACGGCAGCGAGCCGGGAGATGGGCCCGCCGATGCGCGCCATCAGCCAGTCATAGGGTTGCGGCCAGATGCGCATCAGGCCGAACACGGCCAGCAGCGCGACCGATACGTTGCGCACGGCCTCGTGCGTGCCGGTGCTGATGCTGGTGAGCAGGCTGAGCGCGATGCCGAGCGCGGCGAAGGCGAGCACGAAGCCGGCCACCACGAAGGCGGGACGCATCCGGTGCGATTGCTCGACCGACGAGCCCAGCAGGATGGGCAGCAGCGGCAGGACGCAGGGCGAAGCGACGGTGAGCATGCCTGCCAGCAGCGCAACGGGGGAACTGACGATGTCCATGGTGGCGTTCCGATCGGGTTGTCGATGGAACGCATTTCACGCGCCGCACGTATCCGGGCTGTGCCGCAAAACGGGTTTTTTTCAAGCGCGTGTATCGCCTGCGGGCGGCCGGTACAGTGCGACACACAGGCGGCCGCAGGGCCCGGTATAACGCGCTCATCCCCCTCCGAAGGAGCGACCATGAACGCACCGAAGCCCTGCCCGCCCTGCGCCGGCGCCTGCCATGGCGGCACGCGCCTTCCGGTGGGAGCGCCCTCATGAAACGGCTGATCGCGGTGATGCTGCTGCTGTTCGGCGGACTGAGCGTGGAGGCGGTGCGGCCGCTGCAATGCGAGCTGATCGCGAGCAGCCAGCCGCGCGCCCGCCGGCCCGGCGAAGACGAAAGCGACTGAGCGCCCTGCAAGCCGGTTTGTCGCGCCGGGGAGGTCGATACACTGGCATACAAAGCGGCCTTCTCGACGGCGCCGGCTTGGCTTACATTCGTCTCCCAGGGCGGCACCGTGCCGCCGACCGAGCATCCGAGGCAAAGCAATGGACCCTGTGGACCACATCCTGATCGTCGACGACGATCGCGAGATCCGCGAGCTGGCCGGCAATTTCCTGCGCAAGAACGGCCTGAACGTGACCTTCGCCGCCGACGGCCGGCAGATGTGGCAGCAGCTGGCCAGCACGGCGGTCGACCTGATCGTGCTCGACATCATGATGCCCGGCGACGATGGCCTGGTGCTGTGCCGCGAGCTGCGCGCCGGCAAGCACCGCAGGATCCCGGTGCTGCTGCTCACCGCGCGCGGCGACGACATGGATCGCGTGCTGGGCCTGGAGATGGGCGCCGACGATTATCTGGTCAAGCCCTTCGTGGCGCGCGAACTGCTGGCGCGCATCAAGGCGGTGTTGCGCCGCACGCGCATGCTACCGCCGAACTTCCAGGTGACCGAATCGGCGCAGCAGATCCGCTTCGGGCAGTGGCGGCTCGACACCACCGCGCGCCACCTGCTCGACCCCGACGACACCATCGTGGCGCTGAGCGGCGCCGAATATCGGCTGCTGCGCGTGTTTCTCGATCATCCCCAGCGGGTGCTCAATCGCGATCAGCTGCTGAACCTCACGCAGGGCCGCGAGGCCGACTTCATGGGCCGCTCGATCGACCTGCTGGTGAGCCGCCTGCGCCAACGCCTGGGCGAGGACGCGCGCGAGCCCATGTACATCAAGACCGTGCGCAGCGAGGGCTATGTGTTTTCCGCCGCGGTCGAGGTGAGCGAAGACTGACGCCATGCGCCTGACGCTCGAGCGGCCCTGGCCGCGCACCCTCGTGGCCCGCCTGTTTCTCATCTTCGTGGCGGGCCTCGTGCTGGCGCACACGATGTCGTTCGCGCTGCTGTTCTACGAGCGCTACGACGCCACCCGCACCATGATGCTGGGCGACCTCGAGCGCGACGTGGCCGTGGCGATGGACGTGCTCGACCGGCTGCCGGCAGCAGAGCGCCCGGCCTGGCTGGCGCGCCTGTCCAACGGCAATCGCCAATACCTGCTCGGCCCGGCCGAGGCCGACCAGCCCTTGACGCTGCCGGAAGCGCGCAGCGCGGCCGCGGCGATCGCCGCGGCGCTGCACGAGGAGCGGCCGCTGAGCATCCGCGCGATGGCCGGCGATCCGCGCCACATCCAGGCCGAGGTCACGCTGGGCGACGGCGGCAAGGCGGTGCTCGACATCCATCTGCAGATGCCGCCGCTGGCCCGCTGGTTGCCGCTGGTGCTGGCGTTGCAGCTCGGCCTGCTGGTGCTGTGCGCCTGGCTGGCGGTGCGGCTGGCCGTGCGGCCGCTCACGCGGCTGGCGCACGCCGCCGACGGCATCGACCTGGAACGCAAGCAGCCGCCGCTTTCGGAGACCGGCCCGCGCGAGGTGGCGCAGGCCAGCGCCGCGTTCAACGCCATGCAGGCGCGCATCGGCGCGCACCTGGCCGAACGCATGCGCATGCTGGGCGCGATCTCGCACGACCTGCAGACGCCCATCACGCGCATGAAGCTGCGCACCGAGTTCATGGACGACTCCGCCGAGAAGACCAAGTTCGAGCAGGACCTCGACGAGGTGCAGCGCCTGATCCGCGAAGGCATCGACTACGCGCGCAGCGCGCAGGGCAACCAGGAGGCGCCGGCCCGCATCGACCTGGCCGCGTTCCTCGACAGCCTGGTGTGCGACTACCAGGACACCGGGCGCGACGTCACGCTCGCGGGCGAGGCCGGCGGACCGCTCGCGACCCGCCCGCACGCGCTGCGGCGCGTGCTCGGCAACCTGATCGACAACGCATTGAAGTTCGCCGGCAGCGCCGAGGTGCGCGTCGAGCGCCGCGGGCCGCAGGATGTGTCGGTGTACGTGCTCGATCGCGGCCCGGGCATTCCGGAGGCCGAGCTCGATGCGGTGCTGCAGCCCTTCTATCGGGTGGAGGCCTCGCGCAACCGCGGCACGGGCGGCACCGGGCTCGGGCTCGCGATCGCGCGCCAGCTCGCGGCCGGCGTGGGCGCGGCGCTGCTCCTCACCAATCGGCCGGGCGGTGGCCTGGCGGCGGAGTTGCGGATCCAGGAAGCGCCACCGGCCTGAGCCGGTGGCAGGCTGCCGCGCCGGACCTCAGCGCGCGGCCTTGCGCGCGAGAAAGGCCTGCATGTGGGTCTGCGGCTCGCCCGTGTCGAAGGCCGCGCCGAACTCCGCCACGCTGTCGGCGATCGCCTCGTCGACGCTGATTTTTTCCCAGCGGCGCAGCAGCCGCTTTTGCTGGCGCAGCGCCTGCGGGCCGAAGCCGGCCAGCCGCGCGGCCAGCGCAGCGACGGCGCCGTCGAGCTCGCTGTCGGGCAGCACGCGGTGCACCAGTCCCCAGTCTTGGGCGGTGGCGGCGTCGACGGACTCGCCGGTGAGCAGCAGCCACTGCGCGCGCGCCGCACCGATCAGCGCGGGCAGCAGCGCGGCATGGATCACCGACGGAATGCCGACCTCGACCTCGGGCATGCCGAAGCGCGCCGCGTCGCCGGCCAGCCGCAGGTCGCAGGCGGCCGCCAGCTCCAGCCCGGCGCCGAGGCAATGGCCCGGGATGCGGGCGATCACAGGCACGGGGAAAAAGCGCACCGTGTCGCACAGCTCGCACAGGCCCGCGATGAAACGCTGGGCGCGCGTGTTGTCGAGCGTCGCCATCTCGCTGATGTCGGCGCCCGCCACGAAGGCGCGCTCGCCGTCGCCTCGCAGGATCACCACGCGCACCGCGGCGCGCCCGGCCAGGTCGTTGAAGGCCTGGGTCAGGCCCGCGATGACCGCGCTGCCCAGGATGTTGAGACTGCCCGCATCCACGATACGCACCGTGGCCACGCCCTCGGGGGAGAGTTCCACCCGGGCATGCGGATGACTGAAACGATCAGGATCCACCGCTAGCTCTCCTTCGGATACACGGCCGGCCGCGCGTACGCACGGCGGCTCGCCGGATCATCCTAACGGCGCAATGGCCGCCCTGTAAACCGGACTGACAACGTAAACGGCCCCACGCGGGCCCGATACGCCGTGGACCGGCCCGGATGCGGGCTTGATCGGCGGATTGGCGGGGCGGGCCCGTCCGTTACGCTGCCCGCTGGTCCGCAGTTCGTCACCTCGTCGTCATGCCCGGGAATCTCCATGCTCTCTCCGCGGCGCGCCCAGGCCCCGCCGCGCCCCGCCCCCGCCGTCTCGATCGATCGCCCTGCCCGGCCGCTCGCCCGCCGCGCGCGCGGTGGCGCCCGCTCCGCGCGCTCCTGCTGTGGCTGGCCGCGCTGGCGCTCCTGCCGGCGGCGCACGCCACCGGCTTCGGCCTGATCCGGATTCCCCCGGCGGCGGGCCTACCGGCGCTGGCCGGCGCGGTCTGGTATCCCTGCGCCGCACCCCAGGGCGCGGCGGCGCTGGGCCCGACGACGTTGCAGGGCCTGCTGGCCTGCGACCCACCCAAGCATCGGCAATGGCCGCTGGTGATCCTCTCGCACGGCAGCGGGGGCTCGTACCTGGGCCATCGCGACACCGCCGAGACGCTGGCGCGCGCGGGCTTCGTGGTGGCGGCGATCGAGCATCGCGGCGACAACGCCCACGACATGGCGCGGCGCGGCCACCTCGACGTGTTCGCCAGCCGCCCGGGCGACCTGAGCCGCCTGATCGATTTCATGACCGAGCACTGGCGCTACGCGAGCCACCTGATCCCGTACAACGTGGGGGTGTTCGGCTATTCGCGCGGCGGCTATGACGCGCTGGTGCTGGCGGGCGCGCAGCCCGACCTGAGCCTGCTCACGCCGTTCTGCCAGGGCGCGGCCAGTATTCCGTGGTGCGGCGAGATCGCGCGGCGCGCCTGGCCGGTGTTGCCGGAGCCCGACCCGCGCGTGAAGGCCATCGTGCTGGCCGACCCGCTGAATCTGTTTTCGCGGCCGGGGCTGGCGCGCGTGGACGTGCCGGTGCAGATCTGGGCCTCGCAGTTCGGCGGCGACGGCATCGTGCCGTCCGACGTGACCGCACTGCAACGCAACCTGCCGCGCGACCCGGACTATCATCTGGCAAAGCAGGCGAGCCATCATGCGTTCCTGCCGGCCTGCGCGGCGCAGCAGCGCAAGCAGCTGCCGAGCCTGTGCCGCGACGCCGCCGGCTTCGATCGCCAGGCCTTCCATCAGCGCCTCAACGCGTCGGTGAAGGCCTTCTTCCAAGACCACCTCTGACCCGCGCCGCAAGCGCCCGATGCTCATGCCGTTGACCCCGCTCACGCGTGCCGATTGTCCCTGTTGCGGCTACCCCACGCTGGACCAGGGCGCCGATTTCGAGATCTGCCTGCTGTGCGACTGGGAAGACGACGGCCAGGGCGAAACCGACGCCGCCGAGGTGCGCGGAGGCCCCAACGGCGACTATTCGCTGGCCGAGGCGCGCTCGAACTTCGCGCGCCGGCTGGTCATGTACCGCGAGGGCCATCGCCGCCCCATCACGCCCGCGCAACAGCAGATCAAGCGCGAGCTGATGGCGGCCTACGACGCGTGGCGCGACGCCCCCGCCGACACCCGCGACGCCCTCGCCGCCGAGGCCCTGCGCCTGGAACGCATGTACCGCGCCACCAGCCGCCTCTCGCTCGACGACGACTGACTCCCGCTTCCCCTGGCGCCGCATCCGCCACCCGCTCGCAGGAAGAGCGCGCCCGAAAAGGAGCGCCCAAAAATGAGTCAGACTGCATTTTCTGATAATGGAGTCAGACTGCATTTTCCGAACCGCGCGTTCGACCGCACCACAGCGGCCCGCGACGCCCAAAACGAAGGTGTCAGACTACATTTTCCGCGCACGCGGGGCGGCTGGAAAAATGCAGTCTGACACCTTTTCGATAAATGCAGTCTGACACCTTTTCGACGGGTCTACGCGCGCCGAGCGATGCATCGCGATGAAGAAGGACGGGCCCTCGGGGGTTGCGTGGAGTCGACGCGGCGCCCCCTGAAAAAATGAGTCAGACTGCATTTCCCGAACCGCGCGTTCGACAGCACCACTGCAGTCCGCGGGGCCTAAAACAAAGGTGTCAGACTACATTTTTCGGCGCACGCGGGGCGGCCGGGAAAATGCAGTCTGACACCTTTTCGATAAATGCAGTCTGACACCTTTTCGGGGTGGGGCGGCAGGCGGCGCGGGGGCTCGGGTTACTTCTTCAGCAGGGCCTTGAGCATGTCGAGGCGGGCCTTGGGGGTGAGGGCGGCGGTGGCGTCGTCTTCGACGATGCCGGGTTGCTCCAGGCCCATCTCTTCGATGAAGCGCGAGGGTTCGCAGGCGCGATCTTCGCGGGCGCGGCGGCGGCGCTTGCACCAGGACAGATGCAGGCTGCGCTTGGCGCGCGTGATGCCCACGTACATCAGCCGGCGCTCTTCCTGGATGCGCACGGCCAGCGAATTGGCGGCGCTGTCGGGGTCGGTGTCTTCCTCGTCGCGGCCGAGGTGGGGCAGCAGCCCTTCCTCGACGCCGGCCAGATAGACGTGCGGATACTCGAGACCCTTGGACGCGTGCAGGGTCGAGAGCTTGACCGCGTCGGGCTCCTCCTCGTCCTCGCCGCGCTCCAGCATGGTCACCAGCGCGACGTGCTGCACCAGCTCGAACAGCGTCATGCCGTCTTCATCGGCCTTGCGCTTGAGCCAGCCGGTGAGCTCCAGCACGTTCTGCCAGCGCGTCTGCGCCGGCCGTTCGTCGAACATGTCGTAGAGGTAGCGCTCGTATTGGATCGCCTCGACGAGATCGTCGAGCAGCGGGCCCGCGGGCTCGGCCGCGCGCGTGCTGCTGCCGTCGGCGCCGCGGCCGGCGCGCCACTGGATGCGACGGATGAACTCGGCAAAGGTGCGCAGCGGTTCGAGCTGGCGCGGCGCGAGCTGCGCCTCGATGCCGCTCTCGGCCACCGCGGCCAGCAGCGATATCTGGCGGCCGGCCGCGTAGGTGCCCAGCACCTGCAGCGTGGCCTGCCCGATGCCGCGCTTGGGCGTGGTGGCGGCGCGGATGAAGGCCGGATCGTCTTCGTCGTTGGCCACCAGCCGCAAATAGGCCAGGATGTCGCGCACCTCGGCCTTGTCGAAGAAGCTCTGGCCGCCCGAGATCGTGTACGGGATCTTCAGGTTGCGCAGCGCCTGCTCGAGAATGCGCGATTGATGGTTGCTGCGGTAGAGAATGGCGAAGTCGCGCCACTCGGCCTGGCGTTCGAAGCGCGCGGCCGAGAGCTTCATGCCGATCGACTCGGCCTCGTGCTCGTCGCCCTCCATGGCCGTGACCTGGATCGGCTCGCCGTAGCCCAGGTCGGACCAGAGTTTTTTCTCGAACAGCTTGGGATTGCGCTCGATCACGTTGTTGGCCGCGTGCAGGATGCGCTGCACCGAGCGGTAGTTCTGCTCGAGCTTGATGAGCTTGAGGTTGTCGTAGTCGGTGGTGAGCTTGGCCAGGTTTTCGATGGTGGCGCCGCGCCAGGCGTAGATCGCCTGGTCGTCGTCGCCCACGGCCGTGAACATCGCGCGCATGCCGGTGAGCAGCTGCACCAGGCGGTATTGGCACACGTTGGTGTCCTGGTATTCGTCGACCAGCAGGTAGCGCACGCGATTCTGCCAGCGCGTGCGGACCTCCTCGTTGCTCTCGAGCAGCAATGCCGGGATGCGGATCAGGTCGTCGAAGTCGACCGCCTGGTAGGCCGCGAGCGTGGCGGCATAGCTGCGATAGATGTGCACCGCCTCGACCTCGGTCGGCGTGACGGCCACGTTGGCGGCCTGGTCGGGCTCGAGCAGCGCGTTTTTCCAGAGCGAGATGATGCCCTGCACTTCGCGCAGGCGGTTCCGGTCCGTGGTGGCGAGCAGCTCCTGGATGATCGCGAGCGCGTCGTCGGCATCCAGGATCGAAAAGGTGGGCTTGAGGCCGGCGTGCACGGCCTCTTCGCGCAACAGCTTCACGCCCAGCGCATGGAAGGTCGAGATCGTGAGCCCCTTGGCGAGCTTGCGGTCGACGATCTCCTTCACGCGCTCGGCCATCTCGCGCGCGGCCTTGTTGGTGAAGGTGAGGGCCACGACGTTGCGGCCCATATAGCCGCATTCGCGCAGCAGGTAGGCGATCTTCTGCGTGATCACGCGGGTCTTGCCGCTGCCGGCGCCGGCCAGCACCAGGCAGGGGCCGTCCAGATACAGCACCGCCTCTTTCTGGGCGGGATTCAGGCCATGGCCGATCGGGGTATCTTGGGACATTGCGGGGCAGAAGGAAAAGCAGCGGAGGGACGACGGCGGGCGGCGCACCCGCAAGCGCGAGCGCATGCGGACACGCGGGCGGCTAGATCTCCATGGGGTCGACTTCGAGCTGCCAGCGCACGCGCGCCTGTGATGCCAGGGGCTGCAGCTCGTAGAGCCAGAACCGCAGGAAGGCCTGCAGCGCCGGCCGGCTGGCACTCTCGACCAGCAGCTGCGCGCGCTCGACGTTGGCGACCCGCACCACACGCAGCGGCACGGGATCGTAGAGTGTAATCGCCTCGGCGCCGGGCAGCGCGCTCCCTTCGGCGAGATCGCGCGCCTGTTGCAGGAAAGCCAAGGCCTGCGCGAGCTCGCGCCCCTCGGCCGTGAGCAACGCCTGATAGGCGAAGGGCGGCATGCCGGTGTCTTCGCGCTCTTCGAGGGCATGGCGCGCGAAGCCGGCGTAGTCGTGCCGCAGCAGCGCCTGATAGACCTGCTGCTCGGGGTAGCCGGTCTGGATCAGCACCTCGCCGCCGCCGGTATGGCGGCCGGCGCGGCCCGCCACCTGCATCAGCTGCGCGAACAGGCGCTCGGGCGCGCGGAAGTCCTGGGCGAACAGCATCGAATCGGCGTTGAGCACGCCCACCAGCCCGAGGCGGGCGAAATCATGGCCCTTGGCCACCATCTGCGTGCCGACGAGGATGTCGACCTCGCCCGCGTGCACCGCGGCGAAGAGGGATTGCGCGCTGCCCTTCTTGCGCGTGCTGTCGGCGTCGATGCGGGAGATGCGCGCCTCGGGGAAGAGCTCGGCGAGATGCTCTTCGATGCGTTGGGTGCCGCGTCCCATCGGCTGCAGATCCTGGTCGCCGCATTCGGGGCAGGCGCGCGGCACCTGGGCCTGGTAGCCGCAGTGATGGCAATGCAGCCGGTAGCCGCTACCCTGGCCGCGATGCAGCACGGTGTAGGTGGAGCAGCGCGGGCAGTGCGTGATCCAGCCGCACGACGCGCAATGCAGCACCGGCGCATAACCGCGCCGATTGAGGAACACCAGCGCCTGCTCGCCCCGGGCGAGCCGATCGGTGATGGCATCGATCAGCTGCGGCGACATGCCGTGCTTGAGTTGCAGCCGGCGGGTGTCGACCAGCCGCATCCTGGGCAGCTCGGCCGCGCGGGCGCGGCCGGGCAGCGTGAGCAGCAGATAGCGCCCGCGCTGCGCGTGGTTCCAGGTTTCGAGCGAAGGCGTGGCCGACCCGAGCACCACCGGCACGTTGCGGTCGTGGGCACGCCACACGGCCAGGTCGCGGGCCGAATAGCGCAGCCCTTCCTGTTGTTTGTAGGAGGTGTCGTGCTCTTCGTCGACCACGATCAGGCCGAGGTCGGGCAGCGGCACGAAGATCGACATGCGCGTGCCGAGCACCATGCGCGCCTGGCCCCGTTGCGCGCGCGCCCAGGCCTCGACACGCTGGCCGTCGGAGAGCCCGCTGTGCATCACCGCCACGCCGTCGGTGCCGACCACGGCCTCGAGCCGCGCGCGCAGCGCCGCCTCGAGCTGGGGCGTGAGATTGATTTCGGGCACCATCAGCAGCACCTGGCGGCCCTGCGCCAGCGCGTGGGCGGCGGCGTGCAGATAGACCTCGGTCTTGCCGCTGCCGGTCACGCCATGGAGCAACACCGCCTTGAAGCCCTCGATGGCCGTGATGGCGTCGGCCGCCTGCTGCTGCGCCTCGTTGAGCGACGGCGCCTGGTCGGGCGTGGCCTCGCCGCGCGCCTTGCGCGTCTTGCGCGCGTCCAGGCGGGCCACCGGCCCCAGGCCGGACCGCTTGCCCTGGTAGGCCGTGGGCTTGCGCAGCGGCCCCGGCAACACCGGCAGCATCACCTCGCCCACCGGACGCTGGTAGTACTCGGCGGCGAAGGTGGCGAGCCGCAGCCAGTCGTCGGGAAACGGCGGGAGATCCTGCAACACCTGCTCGATGGCCTTGACCTGGGCCGCATCGATCGCGGGCGCGTCGGGGTGGCCGACCACCACGCCCACCATCTGGCGCCGGCCGAACGGCACGATCACGCGTGAACCGGCGGGAATCTGCTCCGTGGCACGGTAGTCGAACGGCCCGTCGAGCGGTACGTCGAGCGCAACCCGGTGCCAGACCGGCGGCCCGGCGTCGATCTCGGGCGCGTCAGCCGGCGCGGCCGCCGCCGGATCGGCGCCGTCGGCGTCGCGACCCGCCGCGGTGCGCGAGGCGCTGCGCTTGCGCCCCTTGGGCGGCTTGGCCGGGGCCGCAGGCGCCTCACCGCCCCCGGGCCCGACATCGCCGGGGGCCGAGGCTGCGGCCGACTCGGGGTCGGACAACAGATCGAGAAGGGGCAGGGACGGATTCAAACTTAAAGTGAATTCTGGATGATGACGCTAAGGTGACGCGGATCCGAGTGAAGTGCGATCAAAATCGGAGCGCCTGTGGATAACTTTGGGGAAAAACGCCGAACAAGCCGAATTTCGGAGGATGGAAATTTTGAGGCTCCCGCCCCGCCATTTGCCAACCCTCGCGAAAAATCGTTTTGATTCATGAACTTATGCTGTAAAGCAAGAGCCGGGCCTTTGTTTCACGGGTAAACACCGATGGCGTCGCTGCTGTGCACAACTATAAGGGGCCATGCTCAATTTACGCCCATTTCGGGGCTAGCGGCCACTCACTTACTGTGGAAAGCCCGGCTGTAGGCATGGACTTCGTCGACCAGTTCGGTGACCGCTTCCGGCGGCGTGAACTGCGAAATGCCATGGCCCAGATTGAACACGTGGCCGCCCTTGCCCACCTCGCCGAATGCGTCGATCGTGCGGCGGGCCTCCTGGCGGATGGCCTGCGCGCCACCGAACAGCGTCATGGGATCGAGATTGCCCTGCAGCGCCACCCGGTCGGCCACGCGCTCGCGCGCCTGCCCGAGGTTGACGGTCCAGTCGAGGCCGACGGCATCGGCACCACAGCCCGCGATTTCTTCGAGCCAGAGGCCGCCACCCTTGGTGAAGACGATGACCGGCACGCGGCGGCCTTCGTTTTCGCGCTTGAGCGCCTGCACCACCTGTCGGGTGTAGGCCAGCGAGAACTGCTGGTACAGCCCGTCGGCCAGCACGCCGCCCCAGCTGTCGAACAGCATGACGGCCTGCGCGCCCGCGTCGATCTGGGCGTTGAGGTATGCCGCGGTGGCGCGCGCGTTGATCTCGAGCATGCGATGCACCAGGTCGGGACGCGCGTAGAGCATGGTCTTGATCTGGCGATAGTCGTCGCTGCCCCGGCCTTCGACCATGTAGCAGGCGATGGTCCAGGGGCTGCCGGCGAAACCGATCAGCGGCACCCGGCCGTCGAGCTCGCGCCGGATCACCCGCACCGCGTCGAACACATAGCGCAGCCGATCCAGATCGGGCTCGGCCAGGCGCGCCACGTCGGCCTCGGTACGCACCGGCGTGGCGAAGCGCGGGCCCTCGCCCGGCGCGAACGACAGGCCCAGGCCCATCGCATCGGGCACGGTGAGGATGTCGGAGAACAGGATGGCCGCATCGAGCGGATAGCGCGCCAGCGGCTGCAGCGTGACTTCGGCGGCGTAGTCGGGATTCTGTGCGAGCCCCATGAACGAGCCGGCGCGCGAGCGCGTGGCGTTGTATTCCGGCAGGTAGCGGCCCGCCTGACGCATCAGCCAGATCGGCGTATACGGCACGGGCTCGCGCAGCAGGGCGCGCAGGAACACATCGTTCTTCAGGGGAGCGGACACGACTGACCTCGTCAAAGGGAAGCCTGGATTTTACCGCCCGAATCGGATGTGTCCCTTGACCTGCCTCCAACGCGCCGCGCATGCACGCCAATGCCCGCGCGGCGCTGCCGCGGCGCGCGCCGAGAAGCGCGAACGCGGACGCGGGCGCGGGCGCGGACGCGGGCACGGGCACCGCCGGGATGCGCGGCGGCCTCATCGCAAGGCCGCCTTGATCGCGTCGGCGTCGAGCCAGGGCGACATGGCGCCCTGCTCGAGCGCGCGGTAAGGCGCGGCACGGATCTGGTGCTTGCGCATCAGCGCCCAGAAGGCGCGCCGGTGCTTGGCGGAGGCGCGCGCGGCCTGCGTGACGTTGCCGCCATGACGCAGCAGGCAGCGATGCAGATAGGCGCGCTCGAAGCGCCCCGCCATCTCGGCCTTGGCCTGCCCGAACGGCGAATCGATCAGTTGATCGGTGTCGTCCCAGGCGCCGACGGGCGAGTCGGCATCGGGATCGGTATCCGGGTCGGCCTCGGCATGCGGGTCGATCAGGCGCGGCGCGGGCTCGCGCAACACGGCCAGATGCTCGCGCAGCAACTGCACCGACGCGATATCGAACACCACGCCCGGCGGGGTGAAGACGGGCGCGGCGGCCTGTGGGCCGGCCAGCGCGGCATCGGACTGCGCCTCGGCCTCTTCGGCGGGATCCTGGAACACCCCCTGGGCGACGTCGTAGCGCCAGGCCAGCCCGTTGGTGACCTGAGCGGGCGCGGCCGCCGGCGCCGGGATCTCCGGCAGCACGTCTGCCAGCGAGGGCCGGACGCGCTGGCGTGCCAGCGCCATTTCGGTGCGCACGCGCAGCTCTTCGGCGCCCGGCGGCGCGATCAGGTAATCGGCCACGCCGAGCTCGGTGAGATCGAGGACGCCCGCGGCGCGGACCTTGCGCACCAGCGCCAGCACCGGCGTACCAAGATGCGCTCGCGCGCCGGCCATCGCGGTGCGGGCCCACGACAGGGTGGCGGGCTCGACCGGCAGCAGGCAGGCATCGAAACGGCGCAGCATCAGCGTGGCCTGGGCCAGCCAGCACGGCGAGCCATCGCCATGCGCGCAGGGATCGACCGGGAAGAAACGCGCCGTGGCCTGATGGCTGGGCGCCGTCAGCCACTGCTCGACCCAGTCGCCACGGCCTGGCGCCATCACGACCGCATACTCTCGGACCTCACGCATGACGACCTCCTGGTGTGGTGGAACGAAACCACAGGCTAGAGAGGTCGATCGGGGCTGCCTATGCGCGGTGACCGCAATGCGGTTTACGCGTAGCGCCCGGGCGGCATACCGGGTGTTGCGGCGCGGCAGGCGCCCGCCCCGCGCTGCCCTGATTCGGACGCAGGCCCGAGCCCGCCGACGTGGCCGCACCGGCGCACGCGCGCAGCGCGGCCACGGCCTGGCACGAGCCGAGGGCGCGGCAGATGCGCCAACCCGCGCGCGGCGCCTCGTTTCCTGCGCGGAGGCCGGAAACGACAAAGGCGGCCGAAGCCGCCTTTGTCGTGTGCCGGGACAGACCCGGCGTACCGCAATGGATCAGTGCGAAGAACGGCCCGAACGCAGACGACGGGCCGCGGCGGCTTGCGCAGCCAGCATGGCGAGCTCGGCCTCGACCACGGCGATGTCTTCCTTGTTCTTGGCGTTGCGCAGGGCGTCTTCCGCCTTTTCGCGCGCCGCCACGGCACGGGCTTCGTCCAGGTCAGCGGCCCGGATGGCCGTATCGGCCAGGACGGTCACGCTGCCAGGTTGCACTTCCAGAATGCCCCCGGCGACGAAGATGGTTTCCTCGCCTTCGTCGGCACGGACGATCTTGACCGTCCCGGGGCGGATGCGCGAAATGAGCGGGGTGTGGCCGGGCAGAATGCCCAGCTCGCCCGACTCGCCAGGCAGAACCACGAACTTCGCCTCACCGGTGAAGATCGCTTCTTCCGCGCTGACCACATCGACATGCAGGGTAGCCATAACAGGTCCTTATTGCAGTTTCTTGGCCTTCTCGAAGGCCTCGTCGATCGTGCCGACCATGTAGAAGGCCTGCTCGGGCAGCGAATCGCACTCGCCGTTGACGATCATCTTGAAACCACGGATGGTTTCGGCCAGCGGCACGTACTTGCCCGGCGAACCGGTGAACACTTCAGCCACGTGGAACGGCTGCGACAGGAAGCGCTGGATCTTGCGGGCGCGGGCGACCGATTGCTTGTCTTCCGGCGACAGTTCGTCCATGCCCAGAATCGCGATGATGTCGCGCAGTTCCTTGTAGCGCTGCAGCGTCTGCTGCACGCCACGGGCCACCGCGTAGTGCTCTTCGCCCACGACTTGCGGGTCGAGCTGGCGGCTCGAGGAATCGAGCGGATCCACGGCGGGGTAGATACCCAGCGAGGCGATGTCACGCGACAGCACGACGGTGGAGTCCAGATGCTGGAAGGTCGTGGCGGGCGACGGGTCGGTCAAGTCGTCGGCAGGCACGTACACGGCCTGGATCGAGGTGATCGAGCCGGTCTTGGTCGAGGTGATGCGCTCTTGCAGAACGCCCATTTCCTCGGCCAGCGTGGGCTGGTAGCCCACGGCCGACGGCATACGACCCAGCAGTGCCGACACTTCGGTACCGGCCAGGGTGTAGCGGTAGATGTTGTCGACGAAGAACAGGATGTCACGGCCTTCGTCACGGAACTTCTCGGCCATCGTCAGGCCGGTCAGTGCCACGCGCAGACGGTTGCCCGGGGGTTCGTTCATCTGACCGAACACCATGGCGACCTTGTCGAGAACGTTCGACTCTTCCATTTCGTGGTAGAAGTCGTTGCCTTCGCGGGTACGCTCGCCCACACCAGCGAACACCGACAAGCCGCTGTGCTGCTTGGCGATGTTGTTGATGAGTTCCATCATGTTCACGGTCTTGCCGACGCCGGCGCCACCGAACAGACCCACCTTGCCGCCCTTGGCGAACGGGCAGACCAGGTCGATAACCTTGATGCCGGTTTCGAGCAGTTCCACGGAGGGCGACAGCTCGTCGAACTTCGGGGCGGCCTGGTGAATGGCGCGCTTTTCTTCCGAAGCGATCGGGCCGGCTTCGTCGATCGGGCGACCCAGCACGTCCATGATGCGGCCCAGGGTGCCGTGACCCACGGGGACCGAGATCGGGGCGCCGGTGCCGGCGACCTTCATGCCGCGGCGCAGGCCGTCCGACGAACCCAGGGCGATGGTACGCACCACGCCGTCGCCGAGCTGTTGTTGCACTTCGAGCGTCAGGCCCTTTTCCGCGAACGAGGAACCCTCGTCGTCGGCCAGGGTGAGCGCTTCGTAGATCTTGGGCATGCTATCGCGGGGGAACTGAATGTCCACCACGGCGCCGATGCACTGAACGATGGTTCCGTTGCTCATGTCGATTCCTTGATATTTTGACGGGATACTGCCGGGTTACACCGCGGCAGCGCCCCCTACGATTTCCGAAATTTCCTTGGTGATCGCGGCTTGACGGGTCTTGTTGTAGACCAGTTGCAGCTCACCGATGACCTTCTTGGCGTTGTCCGAGGCGGCCTTCATGGCCACCATGCGCGCGGACTGTTCCGAAGCCATGTTCTCGGCCACGGCCTGGTACAGAAGGCCTTCGACGTAGCGCTGCAACAGATCGTCGATCACGCTCTTGGCATCGGGTTCGTAGATGTAGTCCCAGCTGTACTCCGACTTGACCTCGGCCGTCTCGGCCAGGGTCTCGGCGCCCGTCTGGTACGGATCATCCAAACCGGAGGCCAGCGGCAACAGGCGCAGGAACACCGGCTCCTGCTTCATCGTATTGACGAAGCGGGTGGTCGCCACGTACAGCGCGTCGATACGGCCTTCGAGGTAGTCGTCGAGCTGGACCTTGATCGCGCCGAGCAGACGGTCGAGATCAGGCTTGTCGCCCAGTTGGACTTCCTGCGAGACCAGCTTGGCGCCGATACGCGTGAGCAGCGACATGCCCTTGTTGCCGAAGGCGGTCGTCTGCACGGCGATGCCGGCTTTCTCGAATTCCTTCAGGCGGCCGAGGGTGACGCGGCTGATGTTGGTGTTCAGGCCACCGCAAAGACCCTTGTCGGTCGTCACCAGGACCACGCCCACGGCCTTCACTTCACGTTCATGAAGATAGGGGTGGTTGTATTCCGGGTTGGCCTGCATCAGGTGAGCAGCGATCTCGCGCACCTTGGTGGCATACGGGCGGCCAGCGCGCATCCGTTCCTGCGCCTTGCGCATCTTGGACGCGGCGACCATCTCCATCGCCTTGGTGATCTTGCGCGTGTTTTGCACGCTCTTGATCTTGGTTCGGATTTCCTTGATTCCGGGCATTGCGCTTTCCTGTTGAGTCGGCTTGGGCGGTGCAGCCGGGGCTAACCCCGCCCTACCGTAGGATGGGCGTCGCCGCCCATCGCTACGTCAGACAGTTGCCTTAAAAAGCACCGTGCTTCTTGAAATCCTGGAGGGCGGCAGCCAGTTCGGCTTCGTCATCCTTGGACAGTTCCTTGGTGTCTTCGATGCGCTGGATCATCGCGGCGTGCTTCGCCTTCAGGTGATCCTTGAACGACTTCTCGAACGACAGGACCTGCGCCACATCGACGTCATCCAGGAAACCGTTGTTCACCGTGTACAGCGAGACGCCGAGTTCCCACACTTGCAGCGGCTGGTATTGCGGCTGCTTGAGGAGCTCCACGACGCGCTTGCCGCGCTCGAGCTGGCGACGGGTCGCGTCGTCGAGGTCGGAGGCGAATTGGGCGAACGCGGCCAGTTCGCGATATTGCGCCAGGTCGGTACGGATACCGCCGGACAGCTTCTTCACGATCTTGGTCTGGGCGGCACCGCCCACACGCGACACCGACACACCGGCGTTGATGGCGGGACGCACACCAGCGTTGAACAGGTCGGTTTCGAGGTAGATCTGGCCGTCGGTGATCGAGATCACGTTGGTCGGAACGAAGGCCGACACGTCGCCTGCCTGGGTTTCGATGATCGGCAGCGCGGTGAGCGAGCCGGTCTTGCCCTTGACGGCGCCGTTGGTGAACTTCTCGACGTACTCTTCGTTGACGCGAGCGGCACGCTCCAGCAGGCGCGAGTGCAGGTAGAACACGTCGCCCGGGTAGGCTTCGCGGCCCGGCGGACGGCGCAGCAGCAGCGAGACTTGACGGTAGGCCCAGGCCTGCTTGGTCAGGTCGTCATAGACGATCAGGGCGTCTTCGCCGCGATCGCGGAAGTATTCGCCCATCGTGCAACCGGCGTAGGCGGCCAGGTACTGCATGGCGGCCGAGTCGGAGGCCGAAGCGGCCACGACGATGGTGTATTCCATGGCGCCGTGCTCTTCGAGCTTGCGCACCACGTTGTTGATCGTCGATGCCTTCTGGCCGATGGCGACGTACACGCAGGTGACGCCCTTGCCCTTCTGGCTGATGATCGTGTCGACGGCAACGGCGGTCTTGCCGGTCTGGCGGTCGCCGATGATCAGCTCGCGCTGGCCACGGCCGATCGGCACCATCGAGTCGATGGCCTTGATACCGGTTTGCAGCGGCTGCGACACCGAGCGGCGGGCGATAACGCCGGGCGCCACTTTTTCGATGATGTCGGTTTCGGTCGTGTTGATCGGACCCTTGCCGTCGATCGGGGCACCCAGCGTGTTGACCACGCGGCCCTTCAGGGCGGGGCCGACCGGCACTTCGAGAATGCGGCCGGTGGTCTTGACCTGGTCGCCTTCGGACACGCCGGTGTAGTCGCCCAGAATCACGGCGCCGACCGAGTCGCGTTCGAGGTTCAGTGCCAGACCGAACACATTGTTGGGAAATTCGAGCATTTCGCCCTGCATCACGTCGGACAGGCCGTGGACGCGGGTGATACCGTCGGTCACGGAGACCACGGTACCCTGGGTACGAACATCAGTCGAAGCGCCCAGGCCCTCGATGCGGCTCTTGAGCAGTTCGCTGATCTCGGAGGGATTGAGTTGCATATTGACTCCTGGAATCCTATTAGTCTCGCCTGCCTTAAGCGGCCAGCGTATCGCGCAAGCGGGTCAGTTGGGCTTTGACGGAAGTATCGAGCACCTGGTCCCCGACTGCCACGCGCACGCCACCGATCAGCGACTGATCGACGGACACGTGCGCCTTGAGCTTGAGACCGAATTTGCCTTCGAGCGCGCCGATCAGCTCTTTGACCTGGGCATCGCTGAGTTCGAATGCGCTGGTGATTTCCGCCTGCGCCGTGCCCTCGTGACGATTCTTCAGTTCTGCGAACTGGGTGGCGATGAGGGGCAAAAGCAGCAACCGGTCGTTCTGGACCAGCAGGTCGATGAAATTGCGCGCGGCCTGCGGCAGCTCAGTCTTGACCAGGCTGGTGAAAACCTGAGCACGCTGGGCATCGTTCAGACGCGGGTCGGTCATCGCTTCGCGCACGTCGGCGTTGGCGGCAACCTGGGCCAGTTCATCGACCAGGCCAGCCCATACTGCCAGACCGGCCTTGTCGTCGCGCGCTGCGCCGAAGAGCGCTTCGGCGTAGGGACGGGCAACAGTGGAAAGTTCAGCCATGACGTTCCCGGATTAAAGCTGTGCCTTGAGCTGGTTCAGCAGCTCGGCATGGGCGCGGGCATCCACCTCGCGCTTGAGGATCTGTTCGGCACCCTTGATCGCCAGCGCGGCAACTTCGTCGCGCAGTGCATCGCGAGCACGCTGAACTTCCTGAGCGGCGTCCTGCGCGGCTTGAGCCACGATACGGGCGCGCTCGGCTTCGGCCTCGCGGCGAGCCTGTTCGATCAGCGCGGCGCCTTGCTTTTCGGCGTCGACGATGCGTGCGTGGGTTTCGGATTTGGCAGAAGCCTCGATCAGACTGACACGCGCCTGGGCCTGGGCCAGATCGGCCTTCCCTTTCTCGGCGGCTGCAAGGCCGTCGGCGATTTTTTGGCGGCGCTCATCGATCGCCTTCGTCAGGGGCGGCCACACGAATTTCATCGTGAACCAGCCCAGAACGAAGAACACGAGCATCTGGAAGAAGATCGTCGCGTTCAGATTCACGGTCGTTCCTTTAACACCTTGCGGCCCCGGCCACTCTGAGAGCAATCCGGAGCACTCGATACTTTGCTGGCAAGCGGTGCATCGGTCGCACCACCGCCAGCGTCAGGCCCGCCTGTTTCGCCGGCGGGCAATGCCATTAACCGACGAACGGGTTGGCGAAGGCGAACAGCATGGCGATACCCACGCCGATCAGGAACGCCGCGTCGATCAGGCCGGCCAGCAGGAACATCTTGGTCTGCAGGGCGTTCATCAGTTCGGGCTGACGAGCCGAAGCTTCCAGGTATTTGCCACCCATCAGTGCGATACCGATGCAAGCGCCGATAGCGCCCAGACCGATGATGAGACCGCAAGCGAGAGCAACGAAAGCGACGTTGGTCATGACAACTCCTTGGTTAAGAATCTGAAATCAGGATTGTTAAAAACAGGTACTACTTGAATGCAAGAAAACCTTGCGACTCGGCACGCGCCACACCGGCCCGCGCCGAAATTTGGATCAATGCCCTTCGTGCGCCTGGCCGATGTACACCAGCGTCAGCATCATGAAGATGAAAGCCTGCAGCAGCACGATCAGGATGTGGAAGATCGCCCACACCGAACCGGCCAACACGTGCCCAATACCCAAACCGATGCTGCTCGCGTTGAAACCCGTCCAGGCACCGCCCAGCAGTGCGATCAGCATGAAGACCAGTTCACCGGCGAACATGTTGCCGAACAACCGCATGCCCAGCGACACCGACTTGGCGGCGTATTCGATCAGGTTCAGCAGCAGGTTGAAGGGCGCCAGGACCACGGCGGCGAGGCCATGCGCGTGGAACGGGGCGGTGAACAATTCTTTGACGAAGCCGCCCGGGTGCTTGATCTTGATGCCGTAATAGAACATCAGCAGCAGCACGCCCAGCGACATGCCCATCGGCACGTTCAGATCGGCGGTCGGGAGGATGCGGTGGTAGTACAGGGGATCGCCGTGCTCGGCACCCAGGCCGGTGAGGCGCCAGATGGAGGGCATCAGGTCGACGGGCAGCAGGTCGAGCGCGTTCATCAGGATGATCCAGAGGAACACGGTCAGGGCGAGCGGCGCCACGAACAGACGGCTCTTGGCGTTGTGCACGATGCCCTTGGCCTGGTCATCGACCATGTCGACGATCATTTCGACGAAGGCCTGGAAGCGGCCCGGCACGCCAGCGGTGGCGCGACGAGCGGCCGACCACAGGAAGAAAACGACGATCAACCCCATCAGGATCGACCAGAACAACGAGTCATAGTTGATGACGTCGAACTGGGCAATGATGCTCTGCTTTTCGCCGATGTTGTTCAGGTGCACCAGATGGTGCTGAATGTACTCGGACTGAGGCGACGCGCCACTGGCTGCAGCCATGTGAAATCCTACCCTGTTTGCTGTGCACCGGCCCTTGCGGCCCGGCTATGCACGATTGTTAATTGCGCTATGACAGCTTGCGGAACATCAACAGCAGGAGATACCCCTTGAGCGTCAGGATCAACCCCAGCAGCACGGCGGGCATGACCAGCCATTCGTGCGTGAAGTACCAGATCAGCCACAACAGCAGTGCCGTCATGATGAGCTTGATCATTTCGCCCAGGAAGAAAGCTACCGGATTCGGCCGGACCGACCTGACGACATTCACCAGCAAGCGCAATGCAAACAATGCATTGGGCAAGAAATACGCCCCCGCTCCCAGCAACGCCGACACGCCTGCCGTCGCTCCCGCAACAATCCCCGCGATTGCTGCCGCTGCAAGACCCATGGCACCTTGCGCCACGACGGCCATCAAGAGTTCCCGGACAGCGCGCGCATTGATGGCTGCGCGGTCTGCGTCGGTAAGTACCAAACTCTCTTGCATTTAGCTTCCCTGCCCCTATCTAGATACCGGACACCGGCATCTACCGGGGCGCTGCCCACCACAAATCGCGGCGCATTCGTCCCCTTCCGAAGGGCCGTTTCCGCCGGGTTGGCCACACAAGCAGGCAATCGGATCGCTCTCGATGCGCACGGCTCGTGCAGGGAACTTCGTGGAAAACGGCGACTCTGGAGGGTATCAGTCGCTCAATCTGGGTTAAATCAGGTCTGCCTAATCGCGATGGTCGCCACGGCGCGGCATTCAGCCACGTGTTATCCCGCATGCGTCAAACCCGCAGAGTATAGCCCGAAATGCGAGACGCCGACAAATCGAAAGCGGCGCTCGGACAACGGGCCGGCACCCTCGCCCCGCGCTGGCCGCCGCACTCGCCGCCGCGCTGGCCGCCGCGTCATTCCGCCCCCCAATTCTCGCCTCCGGCGCGCCCCGCGCGCCAATGAAAAAGCCCCGCCAGGACTGGCGGGGCTCGGGGACGTGCGCGCGGGCGCTCAGTCCTTCTTGACGGCGGGCGGTGCCCACTTGCCGTCGAGCGCGATGTCGCGCGGCGCATACAGGCGCAGGTTGAGCATCACGTTGCCGTCGCGCGGCGAGGGCAGCCAGTTGTTCGCCTTGCTGTCGCCCGGATAGTCGCGCTGGATGTAGATGTCCAGCGAGCCGTCCGAGTTGTACTTCAGCGGATCGGTGCTGCGCACCGAGTAGCGATTGGCCGTGTTGTCGGCAAAGCCCTGGCGCGCGTCATACAGCGTGAGCGACCAGAAACCGTCGACCGGCGGCAGTTGGTCCTTCTCGAAGTGCAGCACGTAGTCCTTGCCGCTTTCGAGCAGGCGGCCCTTGCTGTCGACCCAGGTCACCGGGTAGAGCACGTCTTCCGGCGTGCTGGCGCCCAGGCCGGCATAGGCCACGGCGGCGCGGCGCAGGTAGTCGGTGCCGTAGGTGCCGATGCCGCTGCGCACCGTCACCCAGCCGTTGGCCTCCTGGCCCAGCGTGGGCAGCGCGTCGGCGATGCGGCGGCCGGCGATCGGCTTGGCCTCGCTGAGCGCCTGCTGCACGGCCGGGTCGAGGCGGCTGAACACGAACGGCTGCGGACCGCCGATGCCGGCGCGGCGCAGGCGATCGAGGATCGGGTTGTCGTTGGCGTGCGGCGGATTCGAGCGCACCAGGTCGGCGAACAGCGTGAAGTAGGAGGCGGCGTCGAGCGCGGCGACCTGCTCGGCCGGCGTGCCCTGCGCGTTCCAGGCCGGATTGGCCGGTGCGTTCGACACGAAACCGTAGTTCTTGCCCCATTGCGACAGCGGCACGGCGGTCAGGCCGGCCTGGAACTGGTTGACGGCCTGGTAGTCATTGGTGCCGGCGGTCTGCACGCGGCCCACGACCCAGCCCCAGGCGGTGGGGCTGCGCACGGCATCCACGCCCGGCGGCAGCACGCCCTGCCAGTTCGGGCCGACGATGGCGAAGGTCTGCGGGCCCTTGCCGTTGGTGCGGGTGCCGCGCGAGGCGAACGAATCGGTCCACATGTCCAGCACGTTGAGCAGCACGTAGCGGTTGCCGGCGTCGGGCACCTGCACGATCAGCGGCTCGCGCGACACGTCGTACCAGAGGCTGGAATGCAGCGTGTCGGCGCTGGGCCAGGCCACGTCGGTGCTCTTGGCGTCCGGGAACACGGTGCGGTGGCCGAACTGGTTCATCGGCGCGCGGCCGGCGACGGCGCTCTGCACGTTGGTGGCGTGACGGCGGGTCATTTCCATCAGCACCATCGGATAGGCGTAGACATACGCATCGATGGCGAGGTCGCGCAGCTCTTCGGCGGTCAGCGGCGCGGTCATGGCGGCGGTGGGGGCCGAGCCGGGCGCGACCGGGTACGGGGTCTCCGACACCAGCCGCAGCGTGGGCGTGGGCGACGGCGTCTGCGCCGAAACGGAGCAAGCCATACCGGCGGACAACGCTCCCGCCATCAGGATGACTTGCCAGCGCAGGCGGGCGGGGGTTGCTCGTGTACGCATGTGAGGCTCCTTGTTGGTGTTGTCTGAACGAATCGGCCCGGACCGCGCAGGGAATCGAGTCCTGCGCCCATGGGGCCGACTGCCTTGCCCACTCAGGATAGGCGCGCCGCGTGCAACAGAGTGCAATGCAAAGGTTTCAACGGGCAACCCGGCGGGCAAGCCCCGCAGCGGTAGCAAACCGCGTGCCCGCCGCCCGGCGGCCCCAATGAAAAACCGCCGCCGGGCAGACCCGGAGCGGCGGCTGGAAATACCCGGAGAGGCCATGCAACCAGGCATGACAAGCATGACCGGAAACAACAGATCCCTACAGGGCGAGACGGGTCGGACGTCTCAGCGGTGCTTGAAGTCGGGCTTGCGCTTCTCGGTGAAGGCCGCCATGCCCTCCTTCTGGTCTTCGGTCGAGAACAGCGAATGGAACACGCGGCGCTCGAACAGCAGACCCTCGTTGAGCGGCGCCTCGTAGGCGCGATTGACGCATTCCTTGGCCAGCATGACCGAGGGCAGCGACATGGACGCGATCACGGTGGCGGCGTCGAGCGCCTCTTCGAGCAGCTTGTCGGCCGCGACCACGCGCGAGACCAGTCCGGCGCGCTCGGCCTCCTCGGCGTTCATCATGCGGGCGGTGAGCACCAGGTCCATGGCCTTGGCCTTGCCCACGGCGCGCGGCAGGCGCTGCGTGCCGCCGGCGCCCGGGATCACGCCCAGCTTGATTTCCGGCTGGCCGAACTTCGCGCTGTCGGCGGCAATGATGATGTCGCACATCATCGCCAGCTCGCAGCCGCCGCCCAGGGCGTAGCCGCCCACCGCGGCGATCACCGGCTTGCGCACGCGCTTGAGGGTTTCCCAGTTGCGCGTGATGTATTCGCTGCCGTAGACATCCATGTAGCTCCAGCTCTTCATGGCGCCGATGTCGGCGCCCGCGGCAAAGGCCTTCTCGCTGCCGGTGATGACGATCGCGCCGATGCCGGCATCGGCCTCGAACGCCAGCAACGCCGCCCCCAGCTCGTCCATGAGCTGATCATTGAGCGCGTTGAGCGCCTTGGGCCGGTTCAGGGTCAGCAGGCCGACCCGACCGCGGGTTTCGACCAGCACTAACGACTCGCTCATAGAATGTCTCCGGTGAAAGGTATGAAATAAGATATGCCGATGAACGACGCACCCGTAATTTACCGCCTCGAGCCCTTCGATCTTGCCGGCCATCGCTACCGGATTACCCTGACGGTGGCGCAACCCGCCGCCGAGGGCCAGATCTTCTCCCTGCCTGCCTGGATCCCCGGCAGCTACCTGGTGCGCGATTTCTCGCGCCAGATCGAAACGCTGAGCGCACGCGCCGGCGGCCGCACGGTGGCCGTGCGCAAGCTCGACAACCACACCTGGCAGGCCGACCCGGCCGCGGGCGCGCTCGAGCTGCAATACACCGTCTATGCCTGGGATCTGTCGGTGCGCGGCGCGCATCTGGACGAATCGCATGGCTTCTTCAACGGCACCAGCGTCTTTCTGCGCGTGCACGACCAGGACGACCAGCCGTGCGTGCTGGACCTCGTCGCGCCGGCGGGCGAGCCGAACTGGAAGGTCTACACCAGCCTGCCCGAGGCCCGCGGCATGCCCGGGGCGGCGCGCCGCCATGGTTTCGGCCGATATCGGGCGCCCGACTACGACGCCCTGATCGACCATCCGGTCGAGATGGGCACGCCGCAGGTGGCCCGCTTCACCGCCCACGGCGCCGAACACGAGCTGGTGTTCACCGGCGTGGCCCCGCGGCTGGACCTGGCGCGCATCGCCGCCGACGTCGAGCAGATCTGCGCCACGCAGATCGCCTTCTTCGAGCCGCGCACCCGGCGCGCGCCCTTCCTCGACAGCAGCGACCGCTACGTGTTCATGACCATGGTCACGGGCGACGGCTATGGCGGTCTCGAGCATCGCGCCAGCACCGCGCTCATGACCTCGCGCAAAGACCTGCCGGTGCTGGGCCAGGCCGGCCAGGGCGAGGGCTACCGCCAGTTCCTCGGGCTGGTCAGCCACGAATATTTCCACACCTGGAACGTCAAGCGCATCAAGCCGGCGGCGTTCGTGCCCTACGACCTGCAGTCGCCCGACCTCACCCGCCTGCTCTGGGTGTTCGAGGGCTTCACGTCGTACTACGACGACCTGCTGTTGTTGCGCGCGCAATCGATCACGCAGACCGATTATCTGCGCCTGCTGGCCAAGACCATCTCCAGCGTGCTGCGCACGCCGGGGCGCCTGAAGCAGTCGGTGGCCGAGAGCTCGTTCGATGCCTGGACCCGCTACTACAAGCAGGACGAGAATTCGCCCAACGCGCTGGTGAGCTACTACACCAAGGGCGCGCTGGTGGCCCTGGGCCTGGACCTGCTGATCCGCAACGAAACCGGCGGCGAACGCTCGCTCGACGACGTGATGCGGCTGCTCTGGCAACGCTATGGCCGCGACTTCTACCAGGGCCGCGCGCAGGGCCTGGACGAAGACGGCCTGCCGGCCCTGATCCGCGAGGCCACCGGCGTGGACGCGCGCCGCTTCATCGCGCGCCATGCCTATGGCACGGCCGACGTGCCGCTGGCCGAGCTGCTGGCCGGCCAGGGCTATTCGCTGCAGATGAAGGCGGGGCTCAACATCCCCTCGCTCGACGTGCGCACCCGCAAGCAGGGCGACGCGCTCGCGCTCGCCACCGTGCTCGAGGGCGGCGCGGGGCACAAGGCCGGCCTGTCGGCCGGCGACGTGCTGGTGGCGGTGGATGGCCTGAAGGTGGACGCGCCGGCCGGGCTCGACACGCTGCTGGCGCAATACCGGCCCGGCGACCGGGTGCTGGTGCACGTGTTCCGCCGCGACGAGCTGCGCGCCTATCGGGTGCGGCTCGCCGCCCCCGCCGCGCTCGACTGCACCATCACGCCGACGGTGGTCTAGCGCACCGGTCGGCGGCTCAATCCGCCGGCCGCTCCCAGCGGCGCTGGATGGCCTTGGCCGCGACCACGCCGTCGGCCATCGCCGTCACCACGCAGGGATGCATGCGGTGCGACACCTCGCCCACCGCATACACGTCGGGCAGGCTGGTCTGGGCCGAGGCGAAATCGGTGCGGATGTAGCCGCGCTCGTCGCGCGCCAGGTCGAGGCTGTCGGCAAAGCCCGCCTGCGGCTCCCAGCCATAGAACACCAGGATCAGGTCGAAGGCGCGGCCATCGACCGTGCGCGCCTGCGGATCGACCTCGTAGGGCCCGATGCGCACGTGCTCGCTGCCGGCCCGCGTGACCCACTGCTGCTGCGCCCGCACGCTGCGCGCGTAGAGCTGCACCTCGGCCGCGCCCCGGTTGCGCACGTAGACGAAATTCTCGAAGGCGTTGTCGCCCCCGCCCAGCACGGCCACGCGCAGGCCCGAGTAATCCTGCGCCACGATGGGCGAGCCGGGCCCGATCAGCACGCCCGGCCAGCGCGACTGCGGCGGATGGCCGGGCAGGTTGCGGGCGCGCACGCCGGAGGCGATCACCAGCGAACGGCCGCTCACCGCGCGCGCGCCGTCGGGGCCCTGCAAACCCACCTCGACGCCGGCCTTGCAGGGCCGCACCGAAACCGCCCGGGTGCGCAGGGCGAGCGGCACCCCGGCCGCGGCCACGCTCTCGGCGATATTGGCCGCGACCTCCTGCCCGGTCTTGCCCGGCAGGGCCACGATCCAGTCGTCGGCGAACGGGTTGTCGTGGGTGAGCCCGCCCACCTGGTCGCCCGCCTCGACCAGCAGGGGCGCCAGGCCCAGCCGGGCGAGCCAGATCGCGCAGGAGGCTCCCGCGGGACCGGCGCCGATGATGACCGCGTCGAAAACGTGCTGCATCTTGCTCCATCCGAGGTCGGCCGCGCGCGGCGCGGCCGGGGTGATTTAGCGCCGATTGTAGTCAGTGGCCATCGCGGGCGCCGCCGCGGCGCGCGCCGCCGTACAATCTCGCGATTGTTCCAGACAGGCCCGCACCATGCCGACTCGCCGTATCTTCATTTCCGGGCTCGCGCTCGATGCCCGCATCGGCATCCTCGAACACGAGCGCCGCGCCAGCCAGCCGCTGCACGTGGACGCGGAGTTCGACATCGACGTCGACCGCGCCGTCGATGACCACGACATCCACAGCGTGCTCGACTACCGGCGCCTGCGCGAGGCCATCGTCGAGGAATGCACCCAGGCCCACGTCAACCTGATCGAGACGCTGGTGGAGCAAGTGGCGGCCCGCCTGCTGGCCGAATTCCGCGAAGTGCGCGCGCTGCGCCTGCGCGTCTCCAAGCCGATGGCCTTTGCCGACTGCGCCGCCGTCGGCGTGGAAATCCAGATCTCGCGCGACGCGCCCGGCGACGTCTGAGCCGGTCGCGCGCTGGCCCGGCGACGCAAGTGGTCACACTTTGCACGATCGGGTCAGAACTCCCGCCCCTGCGCCGCGACCCGCCCCCGCGGCGTCTCAAACCCCTGTAAACAAAGCGCTTTCGCGCCGCTTGCGGCACGCCGGCGGCCTGCGCGCGCATTGCTACTATGGCGCGCCTTTTTTCTCTCATTACAGGAGCAGTTTCATGCGGGTCGTCGCGCGCGCGTTCCAAGTGTTGTGGTTGGCCTTTTTCGCCGTCGCCCTGACGGCATGCTCGGGCGGCAAACCCGAATCCACCGTCGAGGCGCTCTACCGCGCGGCCGAGAAGGGCGACGTGGACAAGGCGGTCGAACAGATCTCGTTCGCCGGCGTGCCGGAAAACCAGATGCTGCAGGCCAAGGGCAAGGTGCAGATGATCGTCGGCGAGATGCAGCGCCGCATCCAGACCAACGGCGGCGTCGACAAGGTCGAGACGCTGGAATCCAAGGTCGACGAGCAGAGCAAGACCGCCGTGGTGCGCACGCGCCTGGTGTTCAAGAACGGCAAGGACGTGACCGAGACGCACCGCCTGGTGCAGGAAGACGGCGCGTGGAAGCTGCGCCTGAAGTAAGCCGGCCGGGCCGGGCGCGCGGGTCGCGCGCGGCCTGCGTCGCCCTCGCGCTGGCCGCCACGGCGGCCGCGTGGGCCCAGCCCGTGCTGCCGCCGCAGGCGCTTCCCGGCGACCTGATCTTCCGCAAGGGCACCGAGGCCGTCAGCGATGCGGTGATGGCGGTCGACGATGGCGAGTTCAGCCACGTCGGCATGCTGGTGCGCGGCCCCGCCGGCTGGCAGGTCGTGCACGCCACGCCCGCCGAGGTGCCCGGCCGCGCCGATGGCGTGGTGCTCGATGACCTCGCGTTCTACACCGATCCGGCCCGCGCCGAGCACTATGCGGTGTATGCCGTGCGCGCCAGCGCCGCCGAGCGCGAGGCCGCGGTGAAGGCCGCCCTGGCCGCGCGCGGCGAGCCGTTCCGGCTGGCGCAGGACGGCGGCACCTACTGCACGGCGCTGATGTGGCAGGCCTGGCGGGACGCGGGCGTGGACCTGCAGGTGCGCTTCACGCCGCTGGCGATTCCGCTTTTGCCCGGCAACTACCTGCTGCCCAGCACGCTGCAGCACTCGCCGCGGGTCCATGCCCTCGCGGCGCCCGCGCTGGCACGGGCGCCCTGAGGCCCGCATTCATACCGGCGTATCGGCGCCGCATACCAAAGAAAGCCCCACCGCCGACGCGCGCTTGACGGGGCGCTCACGCGCGCCGGTGTAAAAAGACGGCACTGCAATCCTTCCCTGCCCGGTCCGGGCGAGCCCCTCATGTCGAACGAAAACCCCGAAGGCATCCGCCCGTATCATCATCCCGCCGGCGGCTGGGATGCCCTGCGCGCCGTCGCCCAGACCATCCGCACGCAGATGAACGTGGTGACCGGGCCGCGCATCCTGTTGCGCAACAACCAGCCCGACGGCTTCGACTGCCCGGGTTGCGCCTGGCCCGATCCCAAGCACACCTCGACGTTCGAGTTCTGTGAAAACGGCGCCAAGGCCGTGACCTGGGAGGCGACCCGCAAACGCGCCTCGCCCGAGGTGTTTGCCCGCCATACCGTGACCGAGCTGCTCGGCTGGAACGACCACGCGCTCGAAGACCTGGGCCGGCTCACGCACCCGATGGCGTACGACGCCGCCTCCGACCGCTATCTGCCGATCGAATGGGACGAGGCCTTCGCCCGCGCCGCCGCCGCGCTCAATGCCCTGCCCGACCCGGACATGGCGGAGTTCTACACCTCCGGCCGGGCCTCCAACGAAGCCGCCTTCCTGTACCAGCTGTTCGTGCGCGCCTACGGCACCAACAACTTCCCGGACTGCTCGAACATGTGCCACGAGGCCACCAGCGTGGGCCTGCCGCAGGCCATCGGGATCGGCAAGGGCACGGTCTCGCTGGACGACTTCGACGAGACCGAGCTCATCATCTCGATGGGCCACAACCCGGGCACCAACCATCCGCGCATGATGGCGACGCTGCGCGAAGCGGCGCGCCGCGGCGTGCCCATCATCGTGTTCAACCCGCTCAAGGAGCGCGCGCTCGAGCGCTTTGCCTCGCCCCAGTCGCCGGTCGAGATGGCCACCATGGGCGCCACGCCGATCGCGACCACCTATCTGCAGGTGAACGTGGGCGGCGACGCCGCCGCGCTCAAGGGCGTGATGAAGGCGGTGCTGGCGCTGGACGCGGCCGATCGCGCCGCGGGCGGCGCCGGCACGCTCGACCGGGCATTCCTGGCCGAACACACCGAGGGCTTCGACGCGCTCGTGGCCGACCTGGACGCCACGCCCTGGGCGCGGATCGAGGCCGTGAGCGGGCTGCGCCAGGCCGACCTGGAACACGTCGCCACCCTGTATTGCCGCGCCAAGTCGGCCCTGGTCTGCTACGGCATGGGCATCACGCAGCACGCGCGCGGCACCGAGAACGTGCAGCAGATCGCCAATCTGCTGCTGCTGCGCGGCAACTTCGGCAAGCCCGGCGCCGGCATCTGCCCGTTGCGCGGGCATTCGAACGTGCAGGGCGACCGCACGGTGGGCATCGACGAGAAGGCGCCGGCCGCGCTGCGCGCCGGCATCGAACGCGTCTTCGGCTTCGTGCCGCCGGCCGCGAAGGGCCACGACGCGGTCGAGGCCATCGAGGCCATGCTGGCGGGCCGCTCGCGCGTGCTGGTGGCGCTGGGCGGCAACCTGGCGGTGGCCATGCCCGATACCGCGCGCACCCACGCCGCCGTGCGCAAGCTCGACTGCGCGGTGCACATCGCCACCAAGCTGAACCGCTCGCACCTGCTGCTGGCGCGCGAGAACCTGCTGCTGCCCTGCCTGGGCCGCACCGAACTCGACGTGCAGGCCAGCGGACCGCAGTCGGTCACGGTGGAGGATTCGATGTCGATGGTGCATGCCTCGCGCGGCGCGCTGCCACCGCCCTCGCCGCACGTGCGCTCGGAGCCGGCCATCGTGGCCGGCCTGGCGCGCGCCGTGCTGGGCACGCGCCACGGCATCGACTGGGAAGGCATGGTGGCCAACTACGACCTGATCCGCGACGCCATCGAGGGCGTGCTGCCGGCCTTTGCGCGCTACAACGAGCGCGTGCGCGAACCGGGCGGATTCCGCCTGCCCCTCGGCCCCACCGAGCGCGTCTGGAAGACGCCCTCCGGCAAGGCGCAGTTCCTGGTGTTCAAGGGCATGCGCGAGGACGCGCCGCGGCCGGCCGACGTGCTCACGCTGACCACGCTGCGCAGCCACGACCAGTACAACACCACGCTCTACGGCTTCGACGACCGCTATCGCGGCGTGTTCGGCCGGCGCGACGTGGTGTTCGTCAACGCCTTCGACCTGGCCGCCCGCGGCCTGGCCGAGGGCGACCGCATCACGCTGGAGGCCGCCACCGATCCGGCGCACGGCCAGCCCGCGCGGCTCGAGCACTACACGGCCGTGGTCTATGACATCCCGCGCGGCTGCGTGGCCGCCTACTACCCGGAGGCCAACGTGCTGGTGAACCTGGACAACCGCGACCCGCAGAGCGGCACCCCGGCCTACAAGTCGGCGCCCGTGAGGCTCATGCGCGCGGCGTAGGCGGCGGCGCTGCCGCAACATTCCTCACCGTCGGCACACGAAAATGGCGCCGCGCACCGCAACGGTGCGCGGCGCTCGTTTTTGTCCGCCCGGCATCGATCCGGGTTAACCCCTAAAGATCGCGTCCATCCTGCCGTTATCCGGAGAGCATCGTGCGCCGATCCCCGGCCCCCGCCCTCCCGCGCCCCCTTGCCGCACGGCGCACGCTTGCGTCTTCCACGCGCGGTTTCCCCCGATCCGCGCCCTCTCGCCAGGACCAGGACATGGGAATCTTTCGTGACATCAGGATCGCGACCACGCTGATGGGCGTGATCGTCGTTTTCTTCGGCTTTCAACTGCTGCTCGGCGGCTCGGGCTACTTCGCGCTGTCGCGGGTGGGCACCGACGTGCACGCTCTCTATCGCAGCTCGGTGATCCAGAGCAACTCGGTCAATGCCGCCTCGCTCTCGCTGGTCGCGGCCCGCACCGACCTGAGCCGCTATGCCACCCGCGTGGCGCAGGGCAAGGGCTCGGAGAACGCGTCGCTGCTGTCCGCGCGCGAGTTCGTGGCGCGCGCCGACAAGAGCTTCGCCATCTTCGAGAAGTCGCTCGACGACACCGATCGGCAGAGCTCGGCCGCGCTGGTGCAGGCCTACCACGCCTACAGCGCCAACCTGAAGCGCGTGGGTGACGTGCTGCAGGCGGGCGACATGGAGGCTTACCTCAAGCAGGGCACCCAGGGCGTGCAGGACACCTATCTGAAGGCGCGCAACGGCTTCATCGAAGCCACCGAGGCCGGCGGCGAGTCCGCCATGCAGACCATCACCGACTTCTCCTCGCTGTTCACCACGCTGCTCGCCGTGGTCCTCGTCATCGGCCTGACGGTGGCGGTGGCGACCTCGATGATGATCAAGCGCATCATCGTGGGCCCGCTGCAGCAGGCCGGCGAGCTGTCCCGCCGCATCGCGGCAGGCAACCTCGCCAACCGCGTGCCCGACGCCGGGAAGAACGAGGTCGGCGCCCTGCTGTCGGCGCTCAAGGGCATGCAGGACGGCCTGGTGACGACGGTGCGCCAGGTGCGCCATGGCGTGGACGAGATCCACCTCGGCACGCGCGAGATCGCGGCCGGCAACAACGACCTGTCGGCCCGCACCGAAGAACAGGCCGCCTCGCTCGAAGAGACCGCGTCGAGCATGGAAGAGCTCTCGTCGACCGTGAAGCAGAACGCCGAGAACGCGCGCCAGGCCAACCAGATGGCCGCCACCGCCTCGAGCGTGGCCGAGCGCGGTCACGAAGCCGTGGCCGGCGTGGTGCAGACGATGGGTGCGATCGCCGACAGCTCGAAACGCATCTCCGAAATCGTGGGCGTGATCGACAGCATCGCGTTCCAGACCAACATCCTGGCGCTCAACGCGGCCGTGGAAGCGGCGCGCGCCGGCGAACAGGGCAAGGGCTTTGCCGTGGTCGCCACCGAAGTGCGCAGCCTGGCGCAGCGCAGCGCGGGCGCCGCCAAGGAGATCAAGGGCCTCATCGAGGATTCGACCGGCAAGGTCCAGCAGGGCTCGCAGCAGGTGCAGACCGCGGGCGGCACGATGACCGAGATCCTCGACTCGGTGCGCCGCGTGACCGACATCATGGGCGAAATCTCGGCCGCCTCGCAGGAGCAGGCCAGCGGCATCGACCAGGTCAACCTGGCCGTCTCGCAGATGGACGCCGTGACGCAACAGAACGCGGCGCTGGTGGAGGAAGCCGCGGCGGCGGCCTCGTCGCTCGAGAACCAGGCCGACCGCCTGCGCGAGGCGGTGGCGATCTTCAAGCTGCCCGACGGCATGGTGATCGACAGCGGCGCCGATGCGCTGGCGGCGCCGGCGCGCACCGCGCTGGCCTGAGCCCCGCCCGACCCGGCCTGGAGCCGCCCGGGCGCCTGCTGGCGCCGGGCGGCTTTTTCATTGGGGCGGGCGCGGCTGCAGGTGCTCGACCAGGAAATCGATGAACATGCGCGCCCGCGCCGTCTGGCTGCGGCGCTGCGGGTAGTACACGAACAGATCGGCCGACGGCAGCGCGTAGTCGGCCAGCAGCACCCGCAGCCGCCCGCTCTCCAGATACTTGGCCAGGTCCCACTCGGAGCGGATCAGGATGCCGTGGCCGTCGAGCGCCCAGCCCAGCACGATGTCGCCGTCGTTGCTGGCGAGCGCGCCGCTCACCTTGATCGAATCCGTGGCGCCGTCGCGCTGGAAACGCCAGACCCCGTGGGCCTCGTCGTTCTGGCGGTGGATGATGCAGCGGTGCTGCGCCAGGTCGGCCAGCGTGCGCGGCTCGCCATGGCGTTTCAGGTAGGCGGGCGATGCGCACAGCAGCCGGCGGTTGCTCAGGATGCGGCGCGCGCGCAGGCGCTTGTCGGGCAGCGTGCCGAAGCGCACCGCCAGGTCCATGCCGCTTTCGATCAGCTCGACCGGGCGATCGGTGACGTCGAGCTGCACCTCGACGCCGGGATGGCGCTTGCAGAAGGCCGACACCAGCGGCGCGATCACGGTGCGCCCGAAGCCCAGCGTGGCGTTGACGCGCAGCAGGCCGCGCGGCTCGGTGCCCGCGCTGCTCACCGCCTCCTCCATGGCGCGCAGGTCGGCCAGGATGCGGGTGGCGTGGTGCAGGTAGGTCTCGCCCTCGGTGGTGAGGCTGACGTTGCGCGTGCTGCGGTTGAGCAGCCGCACGCCCAGGCGCGCCTCCATGCCGGCCAGCCGCTTGGTGGCGGCCGCGGGGCTGAGATCCAGCTCGCGCGCCGCCGCCGACAGGCTGCCCAGGCGCGCCACGCGCACGAAAAAACTCAGTTCAGACGCGAGATCGGTCTTCATGCGCGGGCCTTTCAGTATTCACCATAAGTAAATAATAAAGTGAATCTGGTTCACAGTCAGCGCGGCCGGCAAGACCTAAGCTGGAGGCTCGAACTGCACGACACATCCAGGAGACCGCCATGCGCATCGTCGACATCCGCGAACGCACCCTTCCCATCAGCTCGCCCATCCGCAACGCCTACATCGACTTCAGCAAGATGACGCTGAGTCTGGTGGCGGTCATCACCGACGTGATCCGCGACGGCAAGCCGGTGGTGGGCTACGGCTTCAACTCCAACGGCCGCTACGGCCAGGGCATGCTGATGCGCGAGCGCTTCATCCCGCGCCTGCTCGAAGCCCGGCCCGAGGCGCTGCAGGATGCCAGCGGCAACAACCTCGATCCGCACAAGGTGTGGAACACGATGTACACCAACGAAAAGCCGGGCGGCCATGGCGAGCGCTCGGTCGCGATCGGCACCATCGACATGGCGATCTGGGATGCGGTGGCCAAGATCGAAGGCAAGCCGCTGTTCCAGCTGCTGGCCGAACGCTACGGCAACGGCCGGCCCGAGCGCCGCGTGTTCGTCTATGCGGCGGGCGGCTACTACTACCCGGGCCAGGACCACGGCAAGCTCAAGGACGAGATGCGCAGCTACATCGACCGGGGCTATACGGTGGTGAAGAAGAAGATCGGCGGCGCCTCGCTCGACGAGGACCTGCGCCGCATCGATTCGATCCTGAGCGTGCTGCAGGACGGCCAGAAACTGGCCGTGGACGCCAATGGCCGCTTCGATCTCGACACCGCCGTACGCTACGCCAAGGCGCTGTCGGACTACGATCTGTTCTGGTACGAGGAGGCGGGCGACCCGCTCGACTTCGAGCTGCAGGCCATGCTGCGCAACTACTACGACCGCCCGATGGCGACCGGCGAGAACCTGTTCTCGATGCAGGACGCGCGCAACCTGATCCGCTACGGCGGCATGCGCGCCGACCGCGACTACCTGCAGTTCGACTGCGCGCTCAGCTACGGGCTGGTGGAATACCTGCGCACGCTCGAGATGCTGCATCAGCACGGCTGGAAGGCCGAGCGCTGCATCCCGCACGGCGGCCACCAGATGTCGCTCAACATCGCGGCCGGGCTCGGCCTGGGCGGCAACGAAAGCTACCCCGACCTGTTCCAGCCGTTCGGCGGCTTCCCCGATGGCGTGAAGGTCGAGGACGGCCACATCACCATGCCCGAGCTGCCCGGCATCGGCTTCGAGGGCAAGAGCGACCTCTACCGCGTGATGCGCGAGCTGTCGGACTGAGCGCGGCGCCGTCTCAACGCGTGACGGGCTGGGCCGGCGGCGCGGCCTGCGCCGTCTGCGGCTGCGGCGCCGGGGCGCCGCCCATGGCATGGAACAGCGTGGCCGTGTCGGCCAGGCGCGCGGTGGCGTAGTTGAGCTCGCGCAGACGGGCCTGCAGGTAAGCCTGCTCGGCGGCACGGCCCTGGTAGCCCGGCAGCGCGCCGAGTTCCACGCGGCGCGCGGTGTTGCGGAACGAGCCCTCGGCCGCCTGGCGCGCGGCCTCGGCGGCCGCCAGCGCCTCGTTGTCGGCCTCCAGCGCGGCCAGGCCGTCGGCCACGTTGCGGAACGCCGCCAGCACGGTCTGGCGATAGGTGTCGGCCGCGCCTTCGTAGGTCTCGATCGCGGCACGTCGTTGCGCGCGCAACGCGCCGCCGTGGAACAGCGGCTGCGTCAGCCCCGCGCCGATGGCCCAGATCGCGCCGCCCGCCCCCGACATCGCCGTGGGCCAGTCGAAGCCGCCGCGGCCCATCGATGCCGACAGCGACAGGCTGGGCAGCATTTGCGCGGTGCGCGCCCCGATCTCCGCCGCGGCGCCCTCGAGCGCCACCGCGGCCGCCTGCACGTCGGGCCGGTTCGCCAGCAGCTGCGACGGCACACTCACCGGCACCTTCGGCGGCACCACGATGCGATCGAAATCCAAATCGGGCGGCGCCTGGTCGGGCGTGCGGCCGAGCAGCACGGCCAGCGCATGGCGCGTGGCCTGCCATTGGCTGCGCAGGCCCGGCAGCGAGGCCGCGAGGTCGCCGGCGTTCTGTTCCGCGTCGAGGGCTTCCTGTTGCGACGCCGAGCCGAGCTCGAAGCGGCGCCGCGCATCCTGCGCCACCTGGCGCGACAGGGCCACCTGGCGCGTGCTAAGTTCGACCTGGCGCGCCAGCGCCGCAGAGCGGATCGCGCCGGTCACGATGTTGGCGGCCAGCGCGCGGCGCGAGGCCTCGAGGCGGTGCGCCTGCTGGTCCACCCGCGCGGCGAGCGCCGTGTTGGCATAGCGCGCCGCCCCGAACAGATCGAAGGTGTACTGCGCGCGCACCTGGCCCACGAAGGTGTTGTAGAGCATGGTGGGCGGCTCCACCATCGGCATGGTGAGGGCGCGCTGGCGGTCGACCTGCGCGCCGGCGTCAATGCTGGGCAGCATCGATTCGCCCACTTGCGCGCGCAACTGTTCGCGCGCCGCCGCCAGGTTGCGGTCGGCGGCCGCCAGGTCGGGACTGTTGGCCAGCCCCTCGCTCACCAGCGCGTCGAGCTCGGGCGAACCGAACTGCGACCACCACGCCGGCGCGGGCACGGCGGCCGGCTCGAACGACTGAGCCACGCCCTGCGCCGTGGCGCTCTGCGCGGGCACGGGCGCGACGCCGTACTGCGCCGGCGCCGGCATCTCGGGCGCGCGGCCATCCGGGCCGAGCGCGCAGCCGGCCAGGGCCAGGGCCAGCACGGTGAGGCTGGCGCTCAGGCGCGCCGGGCGCGCCGTAACGGGAAGGAATCTGCGCGTCATCATGTGGCGTTGCCCGCGGCGTCGGGGTGGATCTGGTGGCCGGCATCGGCGCCCGGCGGCACGCCGGGCGGCTCGTCGCGTTCGTCGTTGCGCACGCGGAACCAGGCGGCATACAGCGCGGGCAGGAAGAACACCGTGAGCACGGTGGCGCTGGTGATGCCGCCCATCAGCGCGGTGGCCATGGGGCCGAAGAAGTTGCTGCGCAGCAGCGGGATCAGCGCCAGCACCGCGGCCGCGGCCGTGAGGGTGATGGGTCGGAAGCGCCGCACGGTGGCGCTCACGATGGCGTCGACGCGCGGATGGCCGGCGGCGATGTCCTGCTCGATCTGGTCGACCAGGATCACCGAGTTGCGCATGATGATGCCGAACATCGCGATCACGCCCAGCATGGCGACGAAGCCGAACGGCTTGGCGAACAGCAGCAGGGCCACCACCACGCCGATCAGCCCGAGCGGCGCCGTCAGCACCACCATCATCACGCGCGAGAAGCTCTGCAGCTGGATCATCAGCAGGGTCAGTACCACCACCGCCATCAGCGGCATCTGCGCCACGATGGAGCTCTGGCCCTTCTCGCTTTCCTCGACCGAGCCGCCGATCTGGATCCGGTAGCCCACCGGCAGTTCGGCGCGCAGTTCGTCGAGCCTGGCGTCGAGCTGATGGGTCACGTCGATGCCCTGGGCGGTGCCGGTCACGTCGGCCTGCACCGTGATGGTGGGCTGGCGGTCACGTTCCCAGATCACGCCGTATTCGAGCTCGTAGTGCACGCGGCCCAGGCTGCCCAGCGGCACGGGGCCGTTGGGCGTGGGCATCGACAGCGTTTCGAGCTGCGACGGATCGATGCGCTCGTTGGCGGGCGCGCGCAGGTCCACGGCAATCAGCTTGTCGCGCTCGCGGTACTGCGTCACCGTGGTGCCCGACAGCGTCATGGCGAGGAACGCCGACACGTCGGAGGAGGTCACGCCGACCTCGCGCGCCTTGCTCTGGTCCACCTCGAAGCGCACCGAGCGTTCGGACGGCTCGTCCCAGTCGAACTGCACGTTGGCGGTGCGCGCGTCGGCGCGCACCACTTCGGCCAGCTTCTCGGCGATGCCGCGCACGGTTTCGATACGGTCGCCCGAGATGCGGAACTGCACCGGGAAGCCCACCGGCGGCCCGTTCTCGAGCCGCGAGAGGCGCGTGCGCACGGCGGGATACTGCTCGCGCAGGATCGGCGCGAGCCACTGCGAGAGCTGCTCGCGCTCCTCAACCGAGTGGGTGGTGACGATAAACTGCGCGAAGTTGGGTTGCGGCAGCTTCTGGTCGAGCGGCAGGTAGAAGCGCGGCGCGCCGGTGCCGACGAAGCTCACCATGTGTGCGATCTCGGGCCGGTCCTTGAGCGTTTCCTCCAGCCTCAGCACCTGGCGCTTGGTGGCCTCGAACGAGGCGCCCTCGCCCAGGCTCACGTCGATCAGCAGCTCGGGCCGGTCGGAGCTGGGGAAGAACTGCTGCGGCACCAGCGAGAAGGCCGCCATGGCGCCCGCGAACAGCAGCACCGTGCCGCCCAGCACCCAGAAGCGGCGCTCGACGCAGCGCGCCACCCAGCCGCGCAGGCGGCGATAGAAGCGCGTGTCGTAGATGTCGTGTTCGTGATCGTCGGCCTGCCCGGGCTCTTTCTTGCGCTCGGGCAGCAGGCGGTAGCCCAGCAGCGGGATCAGCACCACGGCGGCGAACCAGGACGCGATCAGCGCGATGGCCGACACCTGGAAGATCGAGCGCGTGTACTCACCCGTGCCGGACTTGGCCAGCGCGATCGGCAGAAAGCCCGCCACCGTGACGAGCGTGCCGGTGAGCATCGGGAATGCCGTGCTGGTGTAGGCGAAAGCGGCGGCGCGCGCGCGGTTCCAGCCCTGCTCCAGCTTCACCGCCATCATCTCGACCGCGATGATGGCGTCGTCGACCAGCAGGCCGAGCGCCAGCACCAGCGTGCCGAGCGAGACCTTGTGCAGGCCGATGTCGAACAGATACATGAACAGCGCGGTGACGGCCAGCACGATCGGAATCGAGATCACGACCACCATGCCGGTGCGCATGCCCAGCGATACCAGGCTCACCAGCAGCACGATCACGACGGCCTCGGCCACCGAGCGCAGGAACTCGTCGACCGAATGCGACACCGCGTGCGGCATGCTGGAGACCTGCGTGAGCGTCAGGCCGGCCGGCAGGAATTCCCCGAGCCGCGCGGTTTCGGCGTCGAGCGCCTTGCCGAGCTTGATCACGTCGCCGCTGGGCTGCATGGTGATGCCGATGCCGAGCACGCGCTTGCCGCCGGCGCGCATCTCGCTGACCGGCGGATCGATGTAGCCGCGCCGGATCGTGGCGATGTCGCCCAGGCGCACGGTGCTGTCGTTCACGCGGATCAGCGTTTCGGCCAGCGCCCGCACGTCCTGGATCTGGCCGGAGGGGCGCACGAAGATGCGGTCGTCGGCCGTGGTGAGCGTGCCGGCCGCGTTGACGCCGTTCTGCGCGTCGATCGCGCGCCCGATGACCTCGGGCGAGATGCCCAGGCGCGTGAGCTGCGCGTTCGGGATCTCGACGTAGATGCGCTCTTCCTGCTCGCCGAAGTAGTCGACCTTGGCCACGCCCGGCACGCGCAGCAGCACGGTGCGCATCGCGTCGGCGTAGTCGCGCAGCGTGGCGGGCGAGAAGCCGTCGCCCTCGAGCGTGTAGATGTTGGTGTAGACGTCGCCGAACTCGTCGTTGAAGAACGGGCCCTGCACGCCGCGCGGCAGCGTGGCCTGGATGTCGCCCACCTTCTTGCGTATCTGGTACCACTCCTCGGGCACTTCCTTGGCGGGCGCCGAGTCTTTCATGGTGAAGAACACCAGCGATTCGCCGGGCCGCGAGTAGCTGCGCATGAAGTCGGTGTATGGGGTCTCCTGCAGCTTCTTGGCGATGCGGTCGGTGACCTGCTCGCGCACCTGCTCGGCGGTGGCGCCGGGCCAGAAGGTGCGGATCACCATCACGCGGAACGTGAAGGGCGGATCCTCGGATTGCGCCAGCTGCGAATACGACAGCACGCCGAACAGCGTCGCCAGCGTGATGAGGAACACGACGAGGGCCTGATGGCGCAGGGCCCAGGCCGACAGGTTGAAGCGCCCTTCCTCGTGGCGATGCGCGTCGCGGGCGTCGGGGGCCGGCGCGCTCACGAGGCGAAGTCCTCGGGATGCAGCGGCGCCACCGGCCGCACCTTCTGGCCGGCCGAGACGGTGTGCACGCCCTGCCAGACCACCCGTTCGCCTTCCTTGATGCCGCTCGACAGCACCACATGGCGGTCGGTGTAGCGCGCCACCTCGACGCGCCGCAGCTCGAGCACGCCGTCATCGGGCTTGACCACCCAGACCGCGGGCGCGGGCCCGTCGTGGAACAGCGCGGTGGCGGGCAGCGTGAACGTGGCGTCCGGGCCGGTGGCGGCGTCGAACGCGATGTTGGCGGTCATGCCGAGGCGGGCGCGATCCGCGCCCTGCACCGTCAGCTTGATGCGGAAGGTGCGGCGCTGCGGATCCGCGGCCGGCGCGAGCTCGCGCACGGTCGCCGCGTAGGTTTCGCCCGGCGCGGCGGGCAGGGTCACGCTGGCCTTCTGTCCGATCTTGAGGCCGGCCAGCACGTTTTCCGGCACGTCGGCCACGGCGTCGATGTCGCCCGACCACGCGAGGTTGTAAACCGCCTGCCCGGCGGCCACGTTCTGGCCGGTGTCGGCCTGCTCGGCCGTGATCAGGCCGGCATGATCGGCGACCAGGGTGGTGTAGTTGAGCTGGTCGGCGGCGAGCGCGGCCTGCTGGGCGGCGCTGTCGCGCTGCGCCAGGGCCGCGGCATAGGCGTTCTGCGACTGCTCGAGCTGGCTGGCGGCGATCAGCTGTTCGCGCGCCTGGGCGCGGTCGCGGTTGAGCTGCTGGCGCGCGAACTCGAACTGATGCTGCGCGGCGGCCAGCTGCGACTTGGCGCTGGCGGCATTCTTGGCGGCGTCGGCCGGGTCGAGACGCGCCACCACCTGGCCGGCGGCCACGGTGTCGCCCAGGCGGGCCTTGCGCTCGATGATCTTGCCGCCCACGCGGAACGACAGCGGCGTGGTGTAGCGGGCGTCGATGCGGCCGGGCACGCTCAGGCGCGGCGCGGCGTGGTCGGGCTGGGCCGGCATGGCGACCACGGCGCGCGGCGGCGCGGCGGCCTCTTCCTTGCCGCCGCAACCGGCCAGGAGGGCCAGGCACAGCGGCGCGGCCAGCAACACGGTGCGGCCGGCGCCGGCACGGGAAGGACGGCGCGAACGGCCGCGGGCGGATGATCGGAACACGGCATACCTCGATGCGGTTCGGGCGGCGGCCAGCCGGACCTGGCTGGTGTCGCGCGAAATCCTGGACGGATTCTAATTCAGTCCTGTATTCAAATACAATACTGAATCTGAAGTGAGGGGCGATGCTACACTGCACAGCATGGCAAAAGTCCGGTTAACACGCGAGCAAAGTCGGGAGCAGACGCGCCAGCGCCTGCTGGACGCCGCGCAGGCGTTGTTCCTGGCAAAGGGCTATCTGGCCAGCAGTGTCGAAGACATCGCGGAGGCCGCCGGCTACACCCGTGGGGCCTTCTATTCCAACTTCGCCTCGAAGGCGGAGATGTTCCTCGAGCTGTTGCGGCGCGACCACGAAACGGCGATGAGCGAGATGGCCGCGCTGTTCGACGACCAGGCCACCCGCGCGGAGATGGAGGCGCGCGTGCTGGCCTTCTACAGCCAGATGCACCGCGAGAACAAATGCTTTCTGCTGTGGATCGAGGCCAAGCTGCAATCGGCCCGCGATCCCGCGTTTCGTGCCGGCTTTCTTTCGTTTTTGCGCGAACAGCGCGTCACCATCGCCGAGTTCGCACGCCAGTTCTCGGCCCGCGTGGGCACCCCGCTGACCATGCCGCCCGAGCAGCTCGCCCTGGGCCTGCTGGCCCTTTCCGAAGGCATGCAGTTCAGCTATGCCTTCGACCCGCAGGACGTCTCCGCCGACCTCACCCAGGCCGTGCTGGCGGGCTTCTTCGAGCGGGTGGTGTTCGACCGGCCGCCGGCCGACCCGGCCGCCTGAGTCTTGCCCCCGGCGCAATAATCCGCCGGGGCGGTGCGGGAATCCGCCCGCGATTCATGATCCCGCATCAAAAGTCTTTTCGTTCCCGAGCGCTTTTTCCGCACTGCAATAACGCGCACACTTCGTCCATGCTCAATGCCGTCGCCGCGCTGCCGCGCCGATGGCCGCGACCGGCCCCCCCCGGGTCGGCGTCACGCGCTTCGCGTCACGCCAGGTCGCACCCAACATGGATGCTACACATGACGACGACACAACTGGCCGGCGCGCAGACGCCGGGCAAAGCGGGCTTGCCATTGCTCGCGCTGGCCGTGGGTGCCTTTGGCATCGGCACGACCGAATTCGCCCCGATGGGCCTGCTGCCGGTGATTGCCGAGGGCGTGGACGTGTCCATTCCTTCTGCCGGGCTGCTCATCAGCGCCTACGCCATCGGCGTGATGCTGGGCGCGCCGCTCATGACGCTGGCGCTGTCGCGCTGGTCGCGCCGCAAGGCCCTGATCGCGCTGATGGCGATCTTCACCATCGGCAACCTGCTGTCGGCCTTCGCGCCCAACTACACCACACTGCTGCTGGCCCGGCTGGTCACCAGCCTGAACCACGGCGCCTTCTTCGGGCTCGGCTCGCTGGTCGCGGCCAGCGTGGTGCCGCGCCACAAGCAGGCGTCGGCCGTGGCGACCATGTTCCTCGGGCTGACCATCGCCAACGTGGGCGGCGTGCCGGCCGCCACCTGGCTGGGCCAGACCATTGGCTGGCGCATGTCCTTCGCCGCGACGGCGGTGCTGGGACTGGTGGCGATGTCGGCGCTGTTCTTCGCGCTGCCGCGCGGCGAGGCGGGCAACCGGCCCGACGTGCGCGGTGAGCTCAAGGTGCTGCTCAAGCCCGCGGTCCTGACCGCGCTGGCCACCACCGTGCTCGGCTCGGGCGCGATGTTCACGCTCTACACCTACATCACGCCGACGCTGACCGAGATCACCGGCGCGTCGCCCGCCTTCGTGACCGCGATGCTGGTCCTGATCGGCATCGGCTTTTCGATCGGCAACACGGCCGGTGGCCGCCTCGCCGACCGTTCGCTCAACGGCAGCCTGATCGCCTTCCTGATCATGATCATCGCGGTGATGCTGGCCTATCCGTGGCTCGCCGCCACGCACGTGGGCGCCGCCATCGCGCTGCTGATCTGGGGTTTCGCCACCTTCGCCGTGGTGCCGCCGCTGCAGATGCGCGTGATGCGCGCGGCCTCCGATGCGCCCGGCCTGGCCTCGTCGGTGAACGTGGGCGCCTTCAACCTCGGCAACGCCGTGGGGGCCGCGGCGGGCGGCGCGGTGATCTCGGCCGGCATGGGCTACGCCGCCGTGCCCATCGTGGGCGCGCTCATCGCCGCGGCCGGCCTGCTGCTGGTGCTGGCCCAGGTGCGCGGCAAGCGCCAGCCGGTGACGGCGGCCGAAGCCTGCTGATCAACGCACCGGCGCGTCTTCGAGCGGCGCGCCGGGATCCGCCGGCGCGGCCGCGGGATCGGGCCGCTCGGCGGGCCACTCGGGCGTCAAGGTGAATTCCACGTGTTCGTCGGCATAGACGTGCACGCCGAGGAAGCGCGGCCTGCCCTGCGGCTCGGGAATGACGGCGCTGGCCGAGCGGCCCAGCCCGTCTTCGGGCAGGGGCAGGCTGACCGGCCAGCCGATCTCCCAGGCGATGTCGGCGCGACCCGGCGTGACGTCGATGCAGCACATGCTGCGGGCGCTCGAGCCGCTGTCTTCGCGGCGCCAATGCACGCCGCCCACGTAGCGGCCCTGCACGCTGACCTCGGCGATTTCGTGATCGGGGCTGTAGTTGAACACCACCACTTCGACCGGGATCTCCGCGCGCGCCACGCCGGCGCACAGCAACAGCAGCGCCCCTCCCGTCAGCCCCCGCCAGTTCCAGGCCCTCGCCACGCCAACCTCCCTCGCCCCGATCGTCATTGGTTTCGCATGGTAGCGAATCGGGGTGGCGGCCTGCGCGATGGTTGGGCGCGCAACCGTTAGCAACTGCTACACCGGCGCCCACGCCGCCACGCCGGTGCAGGCGCGCGCCGCGCGCCACGTCACAACGCGACACATATCAGGCCCTGCGCGCGACCGGGCGATGGCAGATACTGGGCTGGAAGCGGCCGGGCCGACCGGCGCGCCGGGGAGAACGACATGAAGAAATCGTGGATGGCCGCCAGCGCGCTGGCGCTGCTGCTGGGCGCCTGTGCCAACCAGGGCCCGCCCGGCGGGCCACCGCCGCAGCCCATGCCGGGCGCGGATCTCGACGGCCACGGCTGCAAACCGTCGGCAGGTTTTGCCTGGTGCGATCGCCTCGCGCAATGCGTGCGGCCCTGGGAGCTCGCGCGCTCGCGCGGCCTGCCGGCCGGACCCGAGGCCGTCTCCGACTACTGCGGCACGCCGTCCACCGCGCAACCCCTGGTCGAGCCGGGCCGGCCGCAATAGCCGCGCGGGCTCAGGCGAAGCGGCGCTTTGCGTCGAGCGCCAGGCCCGCGCCGATGCTGCCGAACAGATCGCCTTCCACGCTGCGTGCGGCGGGCACGAGGGCGCTCACGCTCTCGCGCAGCAGCGGCACGCGGCTCGAACCGCCGGTGAAGAACACGGTGTCGACCGCGTCGGCCGTGACGCCCGCGGTCGCGATGAGATCGGTCACGGTGCGCTCGACGCGACCGATCAGCCCGCCGATGGCCTGGTCGAAATCCGGCCGCGCCACGTCGGTGCCGAGCGCCGGCGCGATGCGATCGAGCGAGATGTGGGTGGACGGGTCTTCGGACAGCGCGATCTTGGCGTCCTCGACCTGGATCGCCACCCAGTGGCCGGCGCGCTGCTTCACCATCTCGTCGAGCAGCGCGATGCGCGCGGGCTCGGCGGTCTGGGCGCGGATGAAGGCGAAATTCTCGGCGGCCTTCTTGGTGTAGGCCTGGTTGATGGTGTGCCAGCAGGCCAGGTTGATGTATTGCGTGCTGGGCACGTCCTTGCCGCTGCGCAGCTGGCTGCCCAGGCCGAACAGCGGCATCACGTGCGCCAGGCTGAGCTGCTTGTCGAAGTCGGTGCCGCCGATGTGCACGCCGCCATGCGCCAGGATGTCGTCGCGCCGGTCGGCGCGGCCCGCGCGCTCGGGCCCGAGGCGGATCAGCGTGAAGTCGGAGGTACCGCCGCCGATGTCGACCACCAGCACCAGCTCCTCACGGTCGATCTGCGATTCGTAGTCGAACGCCGCCGCGATCGGCTCGAACTGGAATTCCACGTTGGCGAAGCCCACGTCGCGCGCGATCTCGCCCAGCGTGTCCTGCGCCAGCTTGTCGGCGGCCGGGCTGTCGTCGACGAAGAAGACCGGACGGCCGAACACCGCCTGCGTCAGCGGCTGGCCACAGGATTGCTCGGCGCGGCGCTTGAGCTCGGCGATGAAGCGCGTGAGCAGCACGCGAAACGGCACCGACCGGCCCTGCACTTCGGTCGAGCCTTCCATCAGGGAGCTGCCGAGCAGGCTCTTCATGGCGCGCATGAGGCGGCCGTCGTAGCCGGACACGTAGTCGGCGATCGCCGCGCGGCCGTAGCTCACGTCATCGTCATCGTCGTGGAAGAAGATCGCGGAGGGCAGCGTGCCCTTGCCGTCTTCCAGCGTGAGCAGGCTGGGCTGGCCGGGCCGGAACAGACCGACGGTGGAGTTGGAGGTGCCGAAGTCGACGCCGCAGGCAAGGGAAGTCATGGGAAAACCGGGTAAGGCGAAAAAACGGCGCCAAGTGTAGCCGAGGCGGACGACGGGCTCATGGCGCCCCGGGGAGACCGGGCTCGGGCAGGGGCTGGCCGGCCCGGATGGCGGTCGAGAAATCGCGGCCCTGCGCGCGCGCCTCGCGGGCGCGTTCGCCAATGGCGGACCAGTCGCGCCAGGTCTGCAGGGGCAGGCGCTTGTCGAGGGCGCCGATCTTGTACAGGTAGCCGGGCAGATAGCCCGACAACAGGATGCGCGGATCGGCAGGCACGGGCACGATGGCGCGCACCATGCGGTAGATGATGGTGGTGCAGTTCGCCGTGACCGTGTGATAGAAGCGCGGCGCGACGGCCAGCGCGTTGGCCGTTTCGACGTACGACACGAACAGCGCGCGCATGGCCTCGCGCGGCATGCGGATCGGATAGAGGTGCACGTCTTCGCCGCGAGCATAGGTGCGGGTGCCGATGATGTCGCGCTCGTCGGCCGCGATCACGCTCATTTCGAATTCCTTGAAGAAGCCGCCCAGCTCGGAGAAGCTTTCGCGGCGCTCCTTGCGGATCTCGACCGAGAACACCACGCGCTGGCCGTCGTCGAAGCCGAACGACACCAGGGTGTGCGCGATCGCCGCGCTGCCCCAATACGACATGAACAGGTCGACCGTGCGCAGCCGGTCGAGGTCGTAGTGGCGCGTTTCCCAGCGCGGGTCGAAGTCGGTTTCGGAACGCCAGGTGAAGTTGCGCACGTTCTGCAGCGTGACCTGCGAGCCCTGCACCTGGCCCTGCGTCATCTGCGCCACGTCGGCGGCCCAGTCGCGCTCGTTGGAGGGCGCCAGCGAGGTCCACCACAGCACCAGCGCCAGCATGGCCGCGAGATAGACGCCCAGCGCGATGCGCCAGTGGCGCGTGCGGCCCAGCAGCGCCACGCCGGCCGCCACGCACACGACGCCCCAGGCCAGGATCAGCAACGCCGTGAGGGCCGAGGGCAGGCGCAGCTGGAAATACAGGGCGCCCACGCCCCACAGCAGCGTGACCAGCAGCGCGGCCAGCGCCAGCGCGATGCCGGCGCCGCGCGCCACGCGCCACGCGCGGCCGGGCTCAGGGCGCGCCATGCTGGATCAGCTCGAACACGCCGTTGATGACGAACTGCACGCCCATGCACACCAGGAGAAAGCCCATCACGCGCGAGACGGCCTCGACCCCGCCGTTGCCGATCCAGTTGACGATGCGGCCGGCCGAGCGCAGGCAGACCCAGAAGATCAGGCCCAGCAACGCGAACACGATGATCGGCGAGACCGCCAGCACCCACGGCGTGACCGGACCGAGCGAGGAGTCCACCGACGAGGTGGCGCTCACGATCATCGCGATGGTGCCCGGGCCGGCGGTGCCCGGCAGGGCCAGCGGCACGAAGGCGATGTTGGGCGCGGCCTTGGCCTCGATCGCGGCGGAGGTCTTCTCGGCCTCGGGCATCGATTCGGCGGTGCTGGTGGGAAACAGCATGGTGAAGCCGATGAAGGCCACGATCAGGCCGCCCGCGATGCGCAGGCCCGGGATCGAGATGCCGAAGGTCTGCATGATCAGCGTGCCGGCGTAGTATGTGACCAGCATGATGGCCACCACATAGATCGCGGCCTGCGTGATCTGGCGCTGGCGCTCGCGATAGGGGATGTGCGCGCCCAGCGACAGCAGCAGCGTCATCGAGGTCAGGGGGTTGGCCAGCGGCAGCATGAGCGCCAGGCCCAGGCCCACCACTTTGAACAACTCCAAGATCTCGGCAACCATTGCGCGCCCGCTCCCTATTGTTCGACAAGGCAACGATGATTCCGAATCGGGCCGGCGGCGTCAAGTCGCGCGGCCCCCGGGCACGCCAGTTGCTACTGGAGGATCACCCTTAATTCAAAAGAGGAGATCCAAGATGCGCTCCATTCTGCTTTGGTTGCTCGGCGTACCTATCCCCATCATCATCCTGATCGCGCTGTTCTGGCACTGAGCCGGTTGCGCGCTCAATCGGCCATGGCCATGCGCGATTTCCCCGCCGATTTGGCGAGGTAGAGCGCACGGTCGGCCGCCTTGAGAATTTCGGCCATGTCGTGGCCGTGGCGGGGGATCAGGGCAATGCCCACGCTGCCCCCCACGCGCACGTCATGGTCGGGCCCGAGGTCGAACGGCTGCGCCACGCGCTGGATCAGCCGGTCGGCCAATTGGGCCGCCCGCCAGCCGTCCACCTCCGGCAGCAGCAGCACGAATTCATCGCCGCCGATGCGCGCGATCGACGCGTCCGACGGCGCCAGCTCGGTCAACCGCAAGCCCACCTCGCGCAGCAGCCGGTCGCCCGACGCGTGACCGTAGGTGTCGTTGACCGACTTGAATCCATCCAGATCGAGATACAGCAGCGTGTAGTGCGCGCCCTCTTCGCGCGCGCGCCGCATCGCCTGCGCGAGCTCGCCGCCCAGGCCGAAGCGGTTGAGCAGGCCGGTGAGCGAATCCTGGCGCGCGAGCCGGTGATTGTCGCGCTCCGCGCGCATGGTGGTGACCAGCATGGCGTTCAGGCGGTATGACGCGGCCGTCATGCTCAGCAGGAACAGCGGCAGCTGCAGGCAGATCACCCACAGCGCGGGCTCGTGCGCAAACAGCGGCACCGTCATGCAAGGCCCCAGGCTAATTACGATCATGACCGCCAGCAGGCGCGGCGCGGCAAAGTTGCGCACGCAAATACCGCCCACCATCGCGGCGGCCGACAGGCAGGCCAGCACGATCGCGACCCAGTCGCCGCTGGCCGCGCTGATCACCGTGCCATAGCCCACGCTCGCGGCCCACAGCAGGGTGAGCACCATGTAGAAGTCGGTATGGGTGCTGGCGCCGATCAGCGCGTTGCGCCGCGCCAGGTACAGCACCACGCCCCGCACCAGGCAACAGAGGAATTCGAAGACGACCCAGGCGATGAAGGGCGCCTCGGGAATGCGCCAGGCGATGATGCTGGCGATCATCAGGCTGTTGATCACGCCGCCCAGGAAGATCGGCATCGTGCCGAACAGGCCGCCGACGAGCGCCACGCGTATGTCCTGGGGAACATCATCGCCCGCGTGCACGAGCCAACGGGTGAAACGCCAGGTCGGCATGCTGTAGGTGCTGCTGGCGGTGAACATGCAGGGTGCGGGACTCGGGGACGTGTTGTTGGGAAGATATACCGAACCGCCCCACTTCACCACCGCTATGCGCACCTTGGCGGCGCGCGGTCCGCTCAAACGTGTACGCGCGCCAACGGCCAGCCCGCCATCAACGCGATCCGCGTGCCGCCCCGCACTCGCGCCACGCCGTGCCGCGCGGTCACCCGATAGGGGCCGCGCGCGCCCTGCACCGGCCGCCCCGCCGCCGCGATCACGGCCAGATCCCCCTGCCGCAGCGGCACCACGTGCGGGCGCGTCTGCATGCGCGGGCGCTGCTCGGCCAGCACCAGCTCGCCGCCATCGAAATCGACGCCGGGTCGGTTCAACAGCACCACCAGGAGCAGGCCGAAGCCGGCGTCGGCATCGCCGCTCGTCACCAGCGGCGCGTCCTGCTCCGCGTCCACGGCGCGGACCCAGGCGTCCAGCGCCAGACCCGGATCGGCCTGCGCGCCGCGCCAGCGCGCGGCCAGCGCAGCGAGCGTGTCGCGCACGCCATCGAAGCGCGCGCGCCAGGCAGGCGGCAACACGGCCGGCATGGCCTGGCCCGCGGCCTGGCGCGCCATGGCGTCGCACGCGCCGCCATCGAACGCGCCGCGCCAGACCGCAAAGCCGCGCGCGTCCAGGCCGGCGTGCAGGCCGGACGCATCACTCGCCACGGTCGGCCCCCGCCGGCCAGGCGCCCTCGCGGCGCAGCAGCTCCTGCTTGCGCGCCACGCCCCAGCGATAGCCCGACAGGCCGCCGTCGGTGCGCACCACGCGGTGGCAGGGGATCGCCACCGCCACCGGATTGGCGCCGCAGGCCTGCGCCACCGCCCGCACCGCGCCCGGCGAGCCGATGCGCCGCGCGATGTCGGCATAGGTGGCGGTCTGCCCCACGGGAATCTCGCGCAACGCGCGCCAGACACGCTCCTGGAACGCGGTGCCGCGCACGTCCAGCGGCAGCGTGGCGCCCAGCGCGGGGGCCTCGACCAGGCCGATCACCTGCGCCACCAGCGCCTCGAACGCCGCGTCGGCGCCGATCAGCTCGGCGCGCGGAAAGCGATCCTGCAGCGCGCGCACCAGGGCGTCGGGATCGTCGTCGAGCTGGATCGCGCAGATGCCGGCGTCGCTGCGCGCCACCAGGATGGCGCCGAGCGAACACTGCGCCACCGCGAAACGGATCTCCTGGTTCGCGCCGCCGGCCTTGTAGTCGCGCGGCGTCATGCCCAGCATCTGGCGCGAGTTGGCGTAGAAGCGGCTGTTGGAATTGAAGCCGCTGGCGTAGATCGCATCGGTGACCGAGCCGGCGGCCTGCGCGTCGGCGGCCAGATGCTCGCGCACCCGGCGCGCTCGCTGCGCCTCCGCGTAGGCCTTGGGCGTCACGCCGGTCACCGCCTTGAACACGCGATGGAAATGGTAGGGGCTCATGCCGGCACGCTCGGCCAGCCGGGCCAGCGGCGGCACCTCGTCGCTGGCATCGATCAGGCGGCACACGCGCGCCACCACGTCGGCGTGCTGGTGGCCCACCTGCGTCTGGTCGGCCGCGACGTGACGGCTGGGCCGGTAGCCGGCCGCCTCGGCCTCGGCCGCGCTGTCGAAGAACTCCACGTTTTCGGGCCGCGGCAGCCGCGCCGCGCTGCTGGGGCGGCCGTACACGCCGGTGGTCCGCACGGCATAGACGAACTGGCCGTCGGCCGCCGGGTCGCGCGCCACCACGGCGGCCCAGCGCGGATCGAGGGTGGCGGGCGAGGTGGGGTGGGAGAGTCTCATGGTGATGCCTTTGCGGGTTGCCATGCTTGCATCCTAGGGCGGCGCGCGGCCGCCTTCACTCCGCCTCTTGCGCTTGAATCCGGCGGGCCCGGTCGAGCACCACGCGGAACGTGAAATTCAGGCGCTGCCGGCCCAGCAGCACGTGATGACCGTCCTTCAAGGTATTGATGCCGTGGAAACGCATGCGGTCGACGCCGCCCCACACGGCCACGTCGCCGTGCCACAGCCCCACGCGCGTCACCGGGTCGCTGCGCTTGAGGCCGCCGAACTGAAAGGTGGCGGGCAGGCCGAGCGACACCGACACGATGGGCGCCTCCAGGTCGCGCTCGTTGCGATCCTGGTGCAGCGTGAGCCGGCTGCCCGGCAGGTATTGATTGACCAGGCAGGCGTCGGGCTCGTAGTCGGGGAAGTCACAGGCCGCGGCGGCCGCGCGGGCGAGCGCCAGCATGGCCGCGGGCAGCGCGGGCCAGGGCCGGCCGGACAGCGGATCGCGCGCGCTGTAGCGATAGCCGTGCTCGTCGCTGACCCAGCCCAGCCTGCCGCAGTTGGTCATGGCCACCGACATGGTGTGGCCGCTGGGCGTGACGAGATGACGGAACGGCGCCGCCGCGCGCACCTGCTCGAGCTCGGGCAGCACCCGGTCGATGAAGGGCAGCGCGAAGCCGCGCAGGATGCAGGCGCGCGGGCCGAGCGGCTCGGTCACGCCGGAGAGAGTGGACTCGAACAGATCGAAGGTCATGATGTCAGCGGGCGTCGTGAAGGATCACCCCGAGCGTGTGGCGCGTGCCGCGCCGCAGTTCGGCGACCCCATGACGCAGTGTACGGCGTTGCCAGCCGCGTGCCCCGCGCGCGGGCCGGTCATGCACCGCGAAGATCAGCGCGTCGCCCTGCGCCAGCGGCATCACCTCGGCACAGGCCGGATGGCCGCTGCGCTGCTCCGTCATGACGAACTCGCCGCCCTCGAAATCCCGGCCCGGCGCCGACAGCAGCACGGCCATCTGCAGCGGAAACACGAGATCGCCGTACAGATCCTGGTGCAGGCAGTTGTAGTCGCCCGCGCCGTATTGCAGCAGCAGCGCGGTGGGCCGGCGCTGTCCGGCCTCGTGGCAGCGCGCGAGAAACTCGGCATGCGTGGCGGGCAGCGCGGCGCCGCCCTCTTTCAGGCGCTGGCGCCACTGCCCGGCCAGCGGCACGAGCCGTTCGTACAGCAGCGCGCGCAGCGCAGGCAAGGGGTCGGGCAGGGGATAGGCGTAATACTGATACTCGCCGCGGCCGAAGCCGTGCCGGCTCATCACGACGCGGCTGCGAAACTGCGCGGCGTGGTCGTAGCCCGCCGCCCAGCGCGCGCACTCGGCGGGGCTGAACAGGCGCGGCACGATGGCGCGGCCGTGGGCATCGAGTTCGGCCAGCAGGCCGGGCCAGTCGGCCGCGGCGAGCCGCGCGACGGGGTCCGCCGCGCCGGCCGCACCGGCGCCGCGGGCGACGGGATCGAGGTCGAGGCGAGCTTGCAGGGTCATGCGGCCAGTCTACCGCCGCCCCGCCGCGCCGGCCTCCCGGCTCTTGCGCTCGAATTCCGCGCGCGGCGCCGGCTCAGGCGGCGGCCGGCGCGCCCAGCACGATGTCGGCCGCCGGCAGCGCGACGATGCGCGGCCCGAAGCTCGTGATCGAAGACAGGGTGGCGTTGTGGTGCGCGCGGATCTGCGCGCCCGTGGCGTGCGGCTTGTCGTGGGTGGTGTGCGCATCGGCGGCCAGCGTGACCGGATAGCCGAGCGCGGCCGCGCGCCGCACGGTGGTGTCGACGCAGAACTCGGAGGCGTAGCCGCACACGATCAGCTGCGTGACGCCCCGCTCGGCCAGCCAGTCCGCCAGTTCCGTTTGCTGGAACGCATCGGGCGTGGTCTTGCGGATGCGCGCATCGCCGGGCGCCACCTCCAGGTCGCGGTAGAGCGCATGGCCCGGCGCTTCCGCGGCGAGGTCGCCGCTCTTGCTCTGGTGCTGGACCAGCGCCACGGGCACGCCGGCGGCACGTGCGCGCGCGGTCAGCGCATTGATGCGCGCCAGTGTCGCGGCGGCGTCGGCCGGCGCGGGCTCGGTGGCAAACAGGCCTTCCTGGACATCGATGACGATCACGGCGCAAGACATGGCGGACTCCCGGCGAAAGCGGCAGTGTAAGACCGGTTTTGATCGCGGCGCGGCCGCCGCGTTATCCTGCGGCCTTGGCGTCGCGCGCACGCGCCGCCAGACGTCACGCATGCCCATGAATCCGTCCCAAACTGCCGAAGCGCCCAGCGAGCCCGTCCCTGATATTTCCGACCTTGCGCCGGTGCTGGTGAGCGCCTGCCTGCTGGGCCGACCGGTGCGCTACAACGGCACCGGCGCGCCGCAGGTGCATCCCGTGCTGGCGCGCTGGCAGGCCGAGGGCCGGGTGGTGGCGGTGTGTCCGGAGGTCGCGGGCGGGATGCCGACGCCGCGGCCGCCGGCGGAAATCACGCGAGGCGCGGGCGGCGCCAGCGTGCTCGGCGGGCGCGCCCGCGTGGTCGACGCCACCGGCGCCGACGTCACGGCACCCTTCGTGTGTGGCGCGCAAGCCGCACTCGCCGCCGCCCAGCGGCGCGGTATCGCGGTGGCGGTGCTCAAGGAAGGCAGCCCGTCGTGCGGCAGCGGCTACATCTATGACGGCGCGTTCGACGGCACGCGCGTGCCCGGCGTGGGCGTGACGGCGGCCTTGCTCGCGGGGGCAGGCGTACAGGTTTTCAGCGAGCACCAATTCGATGCGGCCGACGCGGCCCTTGCGGCGCAACGCTGAGGGCCACTGCGCGAGATAGTTGTACGGACAACTATCTCGGTTCAGGGAAAACCCGCGGCTCACCATATTGTGGACAGCACGCCGCGCGCTGCCCGCCGTCATGGGTCGAGTGAACTAATTCAGGGACGCCCGCTCCAACGGTTTCGCGCCACCAGATCAGCCTCATGCACGATGACGCGGCAGGCCTGGCTTGTGGCAATATCCCGGCTCATCACTACCCCAACCTGTACTTCACCATGACCGCACAGAAAAACGCCAAAAAAGAGATCCAAGTGCCGGCCCTGGAACGGTTTCTCACTTACCGTCTTCACGTCGTCAACAAGATCGCCGACCGCGACAGCGCACAGGCCTATGCAGACCGCTGCCGCCTGCCGATCGGCGAGGCGCGCTGTCTTGCCGCCATCGGCCGCTACGGTTCGCTGTCGGTCAATGACCTGGCCGTCGCCGCCAACCTCAACAAGGGCCAGGCCAGCCGCTGTGCCCAGGCCCTCACCGATGCCGGCCTGGTGCGCAAGTCGGTGAGCCCCGAAGACGGCCGCGGCGTCGTGCTGAGCCCGACCGCGCGCGGCCTCACGCGCTATCGCCAGATCATCGGCGTGATGGAAGAGCGCAACAAAGACGTGTTCGGCTGCCTCTCCGAGCGCGAGCAGAAGGCGCTGAGCCAGATGCTCGACAAGGTGCTGTCGCACCTCGACGTGGGCGACGCGCAGGACTGACACAGGCGCCGGGCCGGCGAATGGCCCGGCACCTGCCGCGGCCGCCACCGACCGCTTCCGGCCGACCGCTTCCGGCCGACCGTTTCCCCTTGCCCCCTCCCTGAGCTTGCCCGGCCGCCCGCGCAAACCGCGCCGCGCGGCCGCCCCCGCGCGCCCTCATGCCGCCCGTTGCGTGCGCGCGCAACCATCCCCCGCCCTCGCCCCCCGCCGCGCCACCGGCCGCGGCGCGCGTCCTGCCTTCCCCGCCGATTACTGCACTGCATCTGAGGGTAAGCCCCGGCTTATCGCCGCGCGCCGCCTCGCTACACTTGTCCATAAATCAGACATATTGTCCGTATTGTGGACAACACGGATTCACCGTTGCGAGGAGACCGCAGTGCCGATCGAGAAAACGGACGTCGCGCCGATGACGCCCTACCAGTATCCGAACCCGCCCGACGCCCTGCCGGAAATCGTGATCCCGCAGGCGATCCCGACCGACGAACGGCTGTGGGTGCCGCAGGCCGAGAACGTGTGGTTCCGCCCGCTCTGTCTGAACGCCAGCCAGGGCTACTGGATGAACCTGCTGCGCGTGCGCAAGTCCGGCGTGTTGAGCCGCCACCGTCATCCGCAGGCCGTGCACGGCTTCGTGCTGAAGGGCCGCTGGCGCTACCTCGAACACGACTGGGAGGCCGTCGAGGGCAGTTATGTGTTCGAGCCGCCGGGTGAAACCCACACGCTCTACGTGCCGCCCGACGTCGAGGAAATGATCACCTACTTCCAGGTCAACGGCGTCATGTACTACACCGACCCCTGGGGCAAGGGCATGGGCTACGAAGACGTCTTCACCAAGATCGAGATGTGCCGCAAGCACTTCGCCGAGGTCGGCCTGGGCGAAGACTACGTGCGCCAGTTTATCCGCTGAGGGCGGCCAGCCCGCAAGCCGCCGCGGTTTCAGGGAGGGTTACGCCAGCCAGTGATCAGTGCAGTCCGGGCAGTCGCATGAACCATAAAAACCCATCGGAGACACAATGAATCATCGTGCGTTGTATCGCTATCTCGGCGCCGCGCTGCTCGGCTGTGCCGTCAACCTGGCCGGCGCGGGCGCCGCGCTGGCCCAGAACTTCCCCACCCGTCCGATCGAACTGGTCGTGCCCTTCGCGGCCGGCGGCGGCACCGACGCCATGGCGCGCGCGATGTCGGATGCCTCGCGCACCCATCTGCCGCAGGCGGTCGTGGTGCTCAACAAACCCGGCGCGACCGGCGCCATCGGCCTGACCGAAGTCGCCAATGCGAAGCCCGACGGCTACAAGCTCGCACTGATCACGGTCGAGATGGTCATCATCCCGCATCTCAACCTCACCAAGACCACCTACGAGAGCTTCACGCCCATCATCCAGCTCAACGCCGATCCCTCGGCCATCACGGTGCCGGCGAATTCGCCGTACAACACCGTGGAGGAATTCCTCGCGGCCGCGCGCGCCAAGCCCGAGAGCCTGCAGGTGGGCAACGCCGGCACCGGCTCGATCTGGCACCTCGCGGCCACCGCGCTCGAGGACAAGACCGGCGCCAAGTTCAATCACATCCCCTTCAACGGCGCCAATCCCGCCGTGCTGGCGCTGCTGGGCGGCCACATCGACGCGGTCACGGTGAGCCCGGCCGAGGTGATCCAGTATGTGAAGGCGGGCAAGCTCAAGACGCTGGCGGTGATGGCCGATCAACGCGTGCCCGGCTTCGAGAACGTGCCCACGCTCAAGGAGCGCAACATCGATCTGTCGATCGGCACGTGGCGCGGCATCGCGGCGCCCAAGGGCACACCGCAACCGGTGCTCGACAAGCTCGGCCAGGCCTTCCGCGCCGCCGCCGGCGAGGAGTCGCTCAAGCGCTTCATGAAGGAGCAGAACCTCGGCTACGTGGTGGCCGACCAGGCCACCTTCACGGCGCTCATGCAACGCGACAACGCCATGTTCAAGGCCCTGATCGACAAGTTCGGCATGCGCCAGCAGTGATCGTGGCGCTCCGCGGCGTGCCCCCGCGGCACGCCCCCCTCCCTTCATCCGGGCGGCCCGCGGGCCGTCCCTGCTGCCTACACTCATGACCTATCAAGCAGATCTGTATGCGGGAAAGACGGCACTCGTGACGGGCGCCACGCAAGGCATCGGCGCGGCCATCGCCAACCGGCTGCACGCGCTGGGTGCGCGCACCATCGCCACCGGCCTGCACTCCGACCAGGGCGCGCTGGACGCCGGCATCGAGGTGCGGCTCGGCGACGTGAGCCAGGCCGGCGACGTGGACGGCATGCTGCGCGGCCTCGACGAACTCGACATCGTGGTCAACTGCGCCGGCATCATCCGGCGCGGCGCCGAACACGATCCCGAGGTGTTCGAGCAGGTGCTCGCCATCAACCTCACGGGCACGATGCGCGTGTGCAGCGCGGCGCGCGAGCGCCTGGCCCGGCGGCGCGGCTGCATCGTCAACACGGCCTCGATGCTGAGCTTCTTCGGCGGTTCGCTGGTGCCGGCGTATGCGGCGAGCAAGGGCGGCGTCGCACAGCTCACCAAGTCGTTGGCGCTGGCCTATGCGGCCGACGGCATCCGCGTGAACGCGGTGGCGCCGGGCTGGATCGCCACGCCGCTCACGCAGGCGCTGCAGGACGACCCGCTGCGCAGCGGCCCGATCCTGGCGCGCACGCCGCTGGGCCGCTGGGGCCGGCCGGAAGACGTGGCGGAGGGCGTCGTGTTCCTCTGCGCGCCGGCCGCCGCGTTCCTGACGGGCGTGATCCTGCCGGTGGATGGCGGCTACCTGGTGGCCTGAACGGGATATCCCGGCTCGGCCCCTGGCGCGCGATGCGCTACCCTTCTCACCAGTCCGCATCGCACGCCGCCGAATCCATGTCCAAGACCGCCCCCGCCACCCCGGCCGCCGCGCCCGTCGCCGGCGCCGCCGCCTTCTCGAAGTTCACCCATGTCCTGCAGGCGGTGGCCGACACGGCCGAGCCCATGACCGTGGCCGAGCTGGCGCGCCGCTGCGGCTATCCGCGGCCCACGGTCTACCGGCTGGTGGCGGCGCTGCTGGCCGAACGCTTTCTGGCCGAACACCCGCACACGGGGCGCCTGAGCCTGGGTCCGCGCCTGATCCAGCTCGCGAGCCGCAGCTGGGGCCGCTCCGAGATCCGGCTGGCCGCGGTCGAGGCGCTCAAGCAGCTGCGCGACCTCACCGGCGAGACCGTGCACCTGGCCGTGCCCAACGGGCAGCACATGGTCTATATCGAAAAGCTCGAGAGCCCGAGCGCGGTGCAGATGGCCTCGCGCATCGGCACCAACGTGTCGCTGCACTCCACCGCGGTCGGCAAGGCCTGGCTGGCGCTGCTCGACGCCAGCGCGTGCGAGGCGGCGCTGCAGTCGCTGCCGCAACCGTTCACGCAGCACACGGCCAACACCGTGCGCGACCTGGCCGCGCTGCGGCGCCAGCTGGAGCAGGTGCGCAAGCGCGGCTGGGCGGTCGACGACGAAGAGAACGAGGCCGGCATCTATTGCTTCGGCGCGCCCATCCTGGGCCGCAATGGCGAGCCGGTGGCCGCCATCAGCGTGAGCACGCTGCGCTTTCGCCAGAAGCCCGATCCGCAGGCGGCCTACGTGGAACCGCTGCTCGCGGCCTGCCGCGCGATCACGCTGCGGCTGGCCGAAACGCCGGCGCTCTCGAGCGTCGGTATGCTCTGACGGCGCGGGCCGCGCTAGCGGAACAGCACCAGCAGGCGGCCCGGATGCACCGGATGCGGCAACACGTCGGCGTCCACGTCGTACACGCCGCGCAGCAGCGCGGGCGTGAGCACCTCGGCCGGCGCGCCGGCCGCGTGCACGTGGCCGCCGGCCAGCAGCACGAGCTGGTCGCACCAGCGCGCCGCGAGATTCACGTCGTGCAGGATCACGAGCACGCCCATCCCCTCTTCGTGCGCCAGCCGTGCCGACACGGCGAGCAGCTCGCCCTGGTGACGCGGGTCGAGATTGGAGATGGGCTCGTCGAGCATCAGGTAGCGCGCCTGCCCGGCCTGCCGGCCGGCGCGGCATTGCGTGAGCACGCGCGCGAACTGCACGCGCTGCTGCTCGCCCCCTGACAAGGCCAGGTAACGCCGCTCGGCCAGCGCGGACACGCCGGCCAGCGCCAGCGCGTCGTGCACCAGCGCATCGACCTCCGCGGGCGCGAGCTCCGGGAAGGGATACGCGCCCATGGCCACCACTTCGCTCACCTGCAAATCGAAGGTCAGGGCGGGCTTCTGCGGCAGCACGGCGCGCAGCCGCGCCTGGCGCCGCACGCCGAGATCCTGCAGGTCCACGCCATCGAGCGCGAGCCGGCCCGAGCGCGGCGCCAGCTCGCCCGACAGCGCGGCCAGCAGGGTCGACTTGCCGGCGCCGTTGGCGCCCAGCAGGCCGGTGACCGTGCCCGGCGCGATCGTGAGCGAGAGGTCTGCGAGCACGTCGCGGCCGTTGCGCGCGACGTGGATCCGGTCGGCGACGAGGCTCATCCGCGCCCCCTGCCGGCGGCCAGCAGCCAGATGAAGAAGGGGCCGCCCACCAGGCTGGTCAGCAGCCCGATCGGCAATTCGGCCGGCACGATCAGCACGCGCGAGAGCCAGTCGGCCAGCACCAGCGCCAGCGCGCCGGCCAGCACCGAGGCGGGCAACAGCCAGCGATGGTCGGCGCCCAGCGTCATGCGCACCAGATGCGGGATCACCAGCCCGATGAAGGCAATGCCGCCGGTGGCGGCCACCAGCGGGCCCACCACCAGCGCGGTGGCGACCACCAGGCGCCGGCGCACGGCGGCCAGCGCGAAGCCCAGGTGCAGCGCCTCGCGCTCGCCCAGCAACAGCGCGTTCATCACGCGCCATTGGGTCAGCATCCACGCGCACCAGACCAGGGTCCAGGGCGCGAGCAGCGCGAGCATGGCGCCGTTGGCGCCGGCCAGGCTGCCCATGCTCCAGAAGGTCAGGCTGCGCAGCTGCATGTCGTTGGCGTTGAAGGTCAGCAGGCCGATGAGGCTGCCGGCCACCGCGTTGATCGCGATGCCCGCCAGCAGCAGGCCCGCCACGCCGGGCACGCGCCGGCCCAGCACATAAGCCAGCGCGGTGGTGACCAGGCTGCCGCAGAAGGCGGCCACGGCGGTCAGCATGAACCCGCCGGCCCCGAGCACGATGGCGGTGACGGCGCCCAGCGCGCCGCCGGCCGACACGCCGACCAGCCCCGGCTCGGCGAGCGGATTGCGGAACAGCGCCTGCATCGTGGCGCCGCAGATCGCCAGGCCCGCGCCCGCGAGCAGGGCGAACAGCACGCGCGGCAGGCGGATGTCGAGGAACACGTTGCGCGCGAGACGATCGGCGGGATCGGTGAGTTCGGCGCTCGTGAGGATCCGCGCCAGTTGCGACAGCGGAATGTCCACGGCGCCGTTCGCGGCCGCCAGCAGGCCGGCGACCACGGTGGCCAGCGCCAGCGCGATCAGCACCGCGGGGCCGCGGGCCCGCGCCGAAGCGCTCATTGGGTGCGCCGGGTTTCCTGCCCCGCCAGCGCCGCCACGCAGGGCGTTTCCTTCAGCTGGCGGATGGCATCCGGCAGCCGCGGACCGGCGCCCAGCGCCAGCAGCGGGTCGAACGCCACGATGCACTGGCTCGCGCCGGCAGGGGTGGCCGCCGCGCCGGGCAGGGCCTGCAACGCGGCCGCGTCGGGCGGCTGGCCGGTGGTCTGGGTCACCACGATCACGGCCGGCGCCAGCGCGCTCAGCGCCTCGGCCGAGACCGGCTTGTAGCTCTTCTGGTCGTGCAGGACATTGGTGAGGCCGGCCTCGCGCAGCAGCAGGTCGGCGGCCGTGCCGCCGCCCGCGCCCATGTAGACGCCGCCGTTGCCCAGCAACAGCAGCGCCGGCGCCTTGGCGGCCGGCAGACGGGCCACGGCGTCGAGTCGGGCCTGCACGTCGCGATTGAGTTTCTCGCCCTCCGCGCGCGCGTCGAGCGCGGCGGCGACCTGCGTGATGCGCTGCTTGAGCGAATCGATGCTGGCGCTGTCGGAGACGGTCTCGACCTTGATGCCCAGATCGGCCAGCTTCTTGAGCGAGGACGGCGGGCCGGCCTGCTCGGAGGCCAGCACCAGATCGGGCTGCAGCGCCACCACGCCCTCGACCGGCACCGCGCGGTAATAACCCACGCGCGGCAGCTTCTGCGCCGCTTCCGGATACATGCTGGAGAGGTCGTCGCCGACGAGGCGGTCGCCCTGTCCGAGCGCATAGACGATCTCGGTGACCGAGCCGCCCAGCGTGACGACGCGGGCCGGGCCGGCGGCGTGGGCGCCAAAGGACGCCAGCGCGGCGCCCAGCGCGAGGAGAGACAGGCGGCCCGAAAGGGCGGCGGAACGAAGACGGAACGGCATACGGCAGGTCACTCGTGAGCGCGCTTGGCAGCAATAGCTCTCATTCTGCCATCTCGCCCGCCGCGACAGAAATCGACGGGCCCGCGGCGGACCGCCGCTCAGTGCGAGTGGCAGGCCTCGGCCTCGTCCCGCCGTGCCGGGGCCTTGGCGCGCCGCGGCGCGCGCAGCAAGGCGCGCAGGTCCGCCCAGCTGAACGGAATCAGCGGGACGGTGCGGCGCAGCGCGTTGCGTTGGTCGAAGTACGGAATCAGTTGCGCGCCGACGCGCACGGTGTGGGGTTGGGAGGCGAGGGACTTCATGGCAAATACCTATTGCTTGATTAATGTATTCATTGTACCGACTTTCGCCTCTCTTTTCATGGCAACGCCTTGCGCCGGCTTTCTATCCCTTGATATGGCGCAAACGGGCGTCTTATCTGAGTAAAAGAGGACGGATTGACCGCCTCTTGCCGGGCCACGGCGGTCTCTACGGGATTTACCTGAGACCGGCCAAAATCCTTAACGGTATACAATATTCATAAAGCGACGCACCAAAGGGTGCGCCGCGCCGGGCCGGCCTGCCGCCGCCCGGGCAGACAAGGGAGAGGCAGCTCATGCCGACCGTGGTTTTTCACAAGGGCGACACGGTCCTCACCGACGAGGTGAAGGACAACACCAATCTGGTGGTGCGCGCGGGAATCAAGCAGTTCCCCTATCCCAACCTGAGCTATCAGTGCGGCATGGGCAAGTGCGCCACCTGCGCCTGCCAGGTGCTCAAGGGCGCCGAACACCTGCCCCCGCCCAACTGGAAGGAAAAAAAGCAGCTCGGCGAGCGCATCGAGCAGGGCTGGCGCCTGGCCTGCCAGCTCTGGATCACGCACGACATCGAACTGGCGCAACCGGCGCAGGCCGCAGGCACGGCATTGGGCGGCAACACGCTGGGTGCCGCCTCGATAGGCGGCACCGCGGAGACGGCCGGATGTTCGTGATCCTCACCAGCAAGCCCGGCCAGTTCCGCACCGAGGCCGGCGACGGCCTGCGCGTGGTCGAACGCTACGACTACATGTTCTACGGCCGCTGCCTGGCCCACTTCGAGATCGCCGCGCTCGAGGCCCCGACCCGCGTGCGCATCGTGGAAGACGCGCCGCCGCACGTCGTGAACCTGGTGCCGAGCAAGTTTCTCGAGCAGTTCGACAGCATCGCCGCGGCGCGCGGCGAGCTGGACCATCTCACCCGCTTCGGCAGCATGCAGGCGGAGCTGATCCGCCGGGAGCAATGAGCAGCACCATGGTAGCCATCACCTTCATCACCAACGGCGGCAAGGTCGTCGAAGCGCCGGAGAACAGCAACCTCCTGCGCGTCTCCCTCAAGGAACAGGGCGGCATCCCGTTCAAGTGCGGCGGCGGCCTGTGCGGCACCTGCCGCTGCCTCATCGAGGAAGGCCTCGAGCACACCGACCCGGTCAAGCCCAAGGAACGCAAGCACCTCACCGAGCAGGACCTGGAACAGGGCTTCCGCATGGCCTGCCAGACCTTCGTCAACGGCGACATCAAGGTGTCGTGGCAACCCCGGACGGCGCCGCGATGAGACATCTCGACGATGCCATGATCGACGCCGCGATCACGCCGGCCGAGGCGCAGGACACCCTGGCCGCGGCCTTTCTCGCGTTCGGCCAGGGCAAGGCGGCGATGCAGGGCCGCGTGCGCACCGACGCCGGCGGCGTGAAGCTCTCGACGCTGGGCGCGGTGATCCCGGACCAGCAGGTGGTGGGCGCCAAGGTCTACACCACCATCGCGGGCCAGTTCCGTTTCGTCATCCTGCTGTTCTCGGCGCGCGACGGCCGCCCGCTCGCCACGCTCGACGCCGCCGCGCTCACGCGCCGCCGCACCGCGGCCTGCACCGTGCTGGCGGCAGGCCGGCTGGCACCCGCCGCGCCGCGCGTGCTGGGCCTGTTCGGCGCCGGCACGCAGGGCCGCGAACACGTCGCACAGCTGTGCGCGCGTTTCGACTTCGAGCAGGTGCTGGTGAACGATCCGCACGCCGACGCGGCCATGCCCGAGCGCCTGGCCCAGGCCTGCGGCGTGCCGGTGGCGCTGGCCGAGCCGCGCGCGCTCGCGGCGCAGGCGGACGTGCTGGTCACGGCGTCGCGCGCGGCCACGCCCTTGTTTGCCGGCGACGCGCTCAAGCCGGGCGCATTCGTGGCCGCGATCGGCTCGAGCCTGCCCACCACGCGCGAGCTCGACGACCGCGCGCTGGCGCGAGCGCGCGCCATCGTGGTGGAGTGGCGCGAACAGACGCTGGCCGAGGCCGGCGACCTGGTGCTGGCCGACCCGCTGTGCGGCGTGGCCGGCAAGATCGCCCAGCTCGACGAGGTGCTCGCCGGCGCGCCGCTGCGCCAGTCGGCGCAGGACATCCTGATCTACAAATCGGTGGGGGTGGGCCTGGAAGACATCGCGCTGGCCGGGCTGGCCTACCGGCGCGTGGCCGAACAAGAGGGCTGGGACGCGCCCTGATGCGCGCGGCGCGGACCGCGGGGCGGCTGCGCCACGCGCGACCGCGCGGCCGCGCTCAGGCGGCCGAGGTCTGCGCCGGCTTCTGCGCGTCGGTGTAGGCGCGCGCGGCGTTGTGCACGTGCTGGGTGGCCAGCAGCGCGGCCAGCTCGCCGTTGCCGGCGATGACGGCGTTGAGGATCTGCGAATGCTCTTCCCAGTTCTGGCGCGCGCGCAGCATGTTGCTGGGCGCGAACAGCAGCGCCGTGCGATCGCGCAGCGAACGCATCAGATCGGTGAGCACCACGTTGCCGGCGATGGTGGCCAGCATCTCGTGAAACTGCGAATTCAGCCCCAGGAACGATTGCAGGTCGTCGCCGCGCACGGCCTCGGCGCCCTGCGCCAGGAAGGCCTGCAGGCGGGTGACCGTCTTGTCGTCGCGGCGCTGCGCGGCCAGCTTGGCGTTCAGGCCTTCGAGCGTGGCGCGCACCTCGACCATGTCGTAGGCGATCTCGTCGGACAGCACCGCCACCGACGCGCCCCGGCGCGGCTCGATGGTGACCAGGCCTTCGGCGGCGAGCGCGCGCAGCGCCTCGCGCACCGGAATGCGCGACACGCCCATGTCTTCGGACAGCCGCCCTTCGATCAGGCGGTCGCCCGGTGTGAACTCGCCGCTCAGGATGCGCTCGCGCAGCCGATCGCGGATCACCGCGAACAGCGGCGTGTGCTGATCGCCGATCTTCATGGAAGGCGCGGAACCGTTGTCGATGGAATGCATGCTGTAACCCGGGAGAGCCATGGCTTAGGTGTGCAGGATGAATGTGCAGAATGAATACTGCATCCATTGTAGACCCCCGCCCCCGGTTTCCGTCAGCCGGGCAAACACGGCTTTTCGGACGGACTCCGATGATCGCCGCTGCCACACCGGCCCCATCACCGACCGATCATCCGGCGGAGAGGCCCACCGCTCATCCCGGCCAGCGCGCCTGGACCAGCACCACCACGGCGCCCGCCGCACAGATCGCCAGCAGGAACCGGCGCACCACCCGGGGCGCCAGCACCGCCTTCAGGCGCCCCGACAGCGCGAAGCCGAGCAACAGAAAGGGCAGCAGGAACACGCTGAGCAGGAACTGCGGCACGCCGTAGTGGCCGGTGAGATTGAGCATGCCGAGCGAAAACGAGGCGCCGATGAACAGGATGATGCCGATGGTGGCGCGCAACCGGGCCGGCGTCTCGTGCTGCATGACGAGCGCGAGCGGCGGCGCGCCGATCGAGGTGAGGGTGCCCATCACGCCCGAGGCCAGCCCGGCGCCGCACAGGCTGCGCGGCGAACACGGCAGGCGCACGCCCGCCACGCTGATCGCCACGCCCGCCAGGATCGCCAGCGCGAACAGCGTGCCCATCAGGTCGGGCGCGAAGCGCGCCATCGCATACACGGCCAGCAGCGTCCCGGCGCAGCGCCCGGTGAGCGTGTATCCCACGTAGCGCCAGTCGATGGCGGCGCGTTCGCGCAGCGCGCCCAGCAGCGAGATGAAGCCGCCGAGCGTGAGCAGCGGGCCTGGCGCGAGCTGGGGAAAGAACAGGGCCGCCACCGGCGCGGCCAGCATCGCGAAGCCGATGCCGCCGATGCCCTGGGCCACCGCGGCCGCCAGCACCACGCCGGCCATGACGAGCAGTTGCCAGGCCTGGGGTTCGCCGGCCAGCCAGGGGAAAGGAGTCGAGAGCATCGGGAAATTTGGTATACGGTATGCAATTTATTATGCTACCGCTTCCTGAAGCGTCATAAGCCCGGGTTTTCCTGCATGCCTCGGCCCTGTCTCATAACCGCCTGGCTCTATGGCGTCCTAGCGTATTCCCTAAATGCGGCATAAAGCGCTGGTGAGTCGACTCGACAAAATATAGTATACCGTTCATATGAGGCCGATACGGCCCGCATAAGGTAAGGGGAAGTTCGCATGCAATCCGAAGTCGTTCTCGGCGCCGCGCACTGGCTGTATCTGCTCAGCGTGGCCGCCATCATCCTCACCATGATCCTGCGGGCCAATGTGGTCGTCCCGTCGGTGATCGGCACGTTCCTGGTGGTGCTGGCCTACACCGGCAATCCGATCAGCGCGCTGGTGGGCATTTTCTCGGCCAGCTTCGTGGCCGCCAAGGAGCTGTTCAACATCTTCCTGGTCATCACCTTCATGACCGCGTTGCTCAACGCGCTCAAGGTGCTGCAAGCCGACGTGCGCATGGTGCAGCCGCTGCGCCGCGTGATGACCAACGGCCACGCGTCGTTCCTGATCCTGGCCGGCTGTACCTACGGCCTGTCGCTGTTCTTCTGGCCCACGCCCGCGGTGCCGCTGGTCTGCGCCATCCTGCTGCCGGCCGCCATCGCCGCCGGCCTGCCGCCGCTGGCGGGCGCGATGGCCATCGCGATCGCCGGCCAGGGCATGGCGCTCTCGTCGGACTACGTGATCGGCGTGGCGCCCGGCATCAGCGCCAAGGCCGCCGGCGCGGCGGTGAGCGCGGCGGTGGTCGCCGACCGGGCCCTGGTGCTGTCGCTCGTGACCGGCGCGATCGCGCTGGTCATGACCTATCTCTACATGCGGCGCCAGATCGTGCCGGGCAGCGCCGCGCTGCTGACGGCCTGGCAGGCCCGCGCCGGCGGCGCCGCCGCCGAGCCGCTCGAGCATGCCGGCACCTTCGACAAGGCCGAGCTGGCGCGCGGCACCAGCCAGCCTGCCGCGCCGGCCCATGCCAGCGCGGCGCGTCTGGCCAGGTGGTCGCGCGTGTTCGCGGTGCTGACGCCGCTGACCTTCATGGGCGTGATCGTGCTGATGGCCGCGCCCGGCCTGCTGGGCGGGATGGCCGAGCTGCGCGGCGGCGACGCGGCGGCGTTGGTCGGCGGCGTGGCCTTCGTGCTGATGATGCTCGCCACGCTGGCCGCCGAGGGCCCGCGCCGCATGCTGGACGTGTGCCCCGACCACGTGACCGACGGCTTCGTTTTCGCGTTCAAGGCGATGGGCTCGGTGCTGCCGATCGCGGGCTTCTTCTTCGTGGGCGCGGCCGAGACGGCCGGCCCCATTCTGGGCATCCAGGGCGGCCACGCGCCGGGCCTGCTGTTCGACCTCATCAGCGCGTCCCAGCACCTGATTCCCGACAACCACTTCCTGGTCGGCTTCGGCGTGCTGCTGGTGGGCATGATCACCGGCATCGACGGCTCCGGCTTCGCCGGCCTGCCCCTGACCGGCACCCTGTCCGGCGCGCTCGGCCCGGTGTCGGGCATCGATCCGGCCACGCTGGCCGCGGTGGGCCAGATGGGCGCGGTCTGGACCGGCGGCGGCACGCTCATCGCCTGGTCCTCGCTGATCGCCGTGGCCGGCTTTGCCCGGGTGCACGTGCTCGACATGGTGCGCGCGCTGATGCTGCCCGTGGTGCTGGCGCTGTGCGTATCGACCACGCTGGCGATCCTGATCTGGGCGTGACGCGCGGCCTCGGGGCCGCCACGACGAAGGGGCGCGGATTCGCGCCCCTTTCCTTTTCCCGCTGCCCACCCGCTGCGCTGCGCCCAGCCCGCGCGGGCGCCGCAATGCGCGGCGGCGGCCTCGCCGGGTCGGCGGAGGGCGGGAAATACCGACCCAAGGGTTTCCCCGAGCTGACCTCGACTGCTTACAGTATACAATATTCATACCTACTCGAGACCGCGAATGCAGGTGTCCTGCCTTGCGGTGTTTCCCCCCTGACAGACCCGGATTTAGGAGCCAGCCATGTCGGAACTGATGACCCGTGAGGAATTTCGCAGCGCCCTGGAAAACGCCATCAAGGGCAAGAGCGCCAATGCTTCGCCGTTCTCCATCGCCTGGGCCAGCGGCCAGCTCAGCCGCGAGCACCTGGCCCGCTGGGCCGAGAACCACTACCACTACGTCGGCCCGTTCGCCGACTACCTGGCCTACATCTATGCCCGCACGCCCGACACCTACACCGAGGCCAAGGACTTCCTGCTGGCCAACATGTACGAAGAGGAAATCGGCGGCGACCGCCACACCGACCTGCTGATCCGCTTCGCCGAGGCCTGCGGCACCACCCGCGAGCGCGTCACCAGCCCCGACAACATGTCGCCCACCACCCGCGGCCTGCAGAGCTGGTGCTACGCGGTCGCCATGCGCGAAGACCCCATCGTGGCGGTCGCCGGCCTGGTGGTCGGCCTGGAATCGCAGGTGCCGTCGATCTACCGCAAGCAGACCCCGACCCTGCGCGACAAGTACGGCTTCACCGACGAAGAGGTCGAATTCTTCGACCTGCACATCGTGTCCGACGAGATCCACGGCGAGCGCGGCTACCAGATCGTGCTGGAGCATGCCAACACGCCGGAACTGCAGCAGCGCTGCCTGAAGATCTGTGAAGTGGGCGCGCAGATGCGTCTGCTCTACACCACCGCGCTCTACACCGACTACGTGCAGAACGAGATCGCGCTCGACCAGCTCAAGCGCGCCGCGTGAGGCAGGCAAGCAGGTGACGAACCCGCCGGCGGCGCGCACGTGCCGCCGGCATCGAATTCGCGAGGCCAGCGTGCAAGACTTGCAACAGCAGACTTTCCAGAATCACATCGGCGGCGCATGGGTCTCCTGCGCCTCCGGCAAGACCGCCCCCAACCGCAACCCCGCCGACACGCGCGACGTGGTGGGCCACTTCCAGGTGTCCGCCGCGGAAGACGGCGAGCGCGCCGTGGCCGCGGCGCAGGCTGCCTTCGACGGCTGGCGCGACACCGCGATCAGCAAGCGCGCCGCGATCCTGAACCGCGCCGCCGAATGGCTCGAGGCCCGCGCCGACCAGATCGGCCAGGAGCTGATGCGCGAGGAGGGCAAGGCCGCCAACCTCGCCCGCGACGAGGTCATGCGCTCGGCGCAGACGCTGCGCTTCTACGCCGCCGAAGGCCAGTCCTTCACCGGCGAGACCTTCGTCAACGACGATCCCGACATGGTGGTCTACACGCAGCGCGAGCCGCTCGGCGTGGTCACTGTCATCTCGCCCTGGAATTTCCCGATCTCGATCCCCGCGCGCAAGATCGCGCCGGCGCTCATCACCGGCAACACCGTGGTGTTCAAGCCGTCTTCCGACGCGCCGCTGTCGGGCCTGCGCCTGGCCGAGGCGCTGATCGAGGCGGGCCTGCCCGCCGGCGTGCTGAACTTCATCACCGGCCCGGCCGGCGCGGTGGGCGAGGCCATCACGCGCAACAAGGCCGTGCGCGCCGTGTCGTTCACGGGTTCGACCCAGGCGGGCGAACAGATCCATCGCTCGGTCGACATGACCACCCGCACGCAGATGGAACTGGGCGGCAAGAATCCGCTCATCGTGATGGCCGACGCCGACCTGGACCGTGCCGTGGACCTCGTCATCAAGGGCGGTTTCTCGCTCTCGGGCCAGGCCTGCACCGGCACCAGCCGCGTGCTGGTCGACGCGCCGGTCAAGCAGGCCTTCACCGAAAAACTGCTGGCCCGGGTCGCCAGGCTGAGCGTGGGCGACAGCGCGCGCGGCAGCTTCGACGTGGGCCCGCTCGCCACGGCGCGCCAGCTCGACACGGTGCTCGGCTACATCGAGATCGGCAAGCAGGAGGCGCGCCTGCTGTGCGGCGGCGAGCAGCTCAAGGACGGCGATTTCGCCCACGGCTATTACGTCACGCCCGCGGTGTTCACCGACGTGGCGCGCGACGCGCGCCTCGCCCGCGAGGAAATCTTCGGCCCCGTGATCGCCCTGATCGAGGTGGCCGGCTACGACGACGCGGTGGCCTGCGCCAACGACACGGAATACGGGCTGGCGGCGGCCATCGCCACCACCAACGCGCACTACGCGCACCGCTTCGCGCGCGACATCCAGGCCGGCACGGTGAAGATCAACCGCACCACCACCGGCAACCTGATCAACGCGCCGTTCGGCGGGCTCAAGCGCTCGTCCACCTCCACCTTCCGCGAATCCGGCCGCATCGGCCTGGAGTTCTACACGCAGATCAAGACGGTCTATCGCGCCGGCTGATCGCCCTCACAGGATGCAGCAGCAATGAAAAAAGTCTATCGACTCGAACTCGAAGAAGCGCGCGAGATGATCGCCGCGGCCATCCGCAAGTCCGAAGAGATCGGCGTGCTCGAATCGATCTGCGTGGTCGACGACGGCGGCTATCCCATCGCCATGGAGCGCATGAACGGCGCGCGCATCACCGGCCCGCAGATCGCCTGGAACAAGGCCTTCACCGCCGCCGGCCACAAGCGCTCGACCCACCTGTTCAACACCGCCCCCAACGGGCCGGCCCTGCCGGGCAACGAGGCCTTCGGCATCCAGTGGAGCTTCGAGGGCAAGTTCGCGGTGTTCGTCGGCGGCTTCCCGATCGTGGTCGATGACCAGGTGATCGGCGGCGTCGGCCTGTCGGGCGGCAACGGCGAGCAGGACACCCAGGCCGGGCTGGCCGCGCTGGCCGCGCTGGCCGACATGCTGGCCGAGCAGGGCATGAAGGTGCTGGTCGCGGCCGACATCAAGAAGTGATCCCGGCACCGAGGGGAACGTCATGAGCCATCGCATCGAACTGATCCTGCCCGACGGCGCGCGCGCCGCGTTCACCGCCGACCCCGGCGAATCGCTGCTGGAGGCCGGCGACCGCGCCGGCGTGGCGCTGCCGCGCGAATGCACCTTCGGCGGCTGCGGCACCTGCCGCATCCGCGTCGAGGCCGGCACGGTGGCCTATGACGAATTCCCCATGGCGCTCACGCCGGAGGAGGCGGACCAGGGCTACGCGCTGGCCTGCCAGGCGCACGCCTGCTCCGACCTCGTGATCCAGGCGGCCAGCGGCCCGCTGCTGGCCGACCCGCGCGAGCTCGACGCCGTCGTGCACAGCGTGGAAGCGCTCAGCCCCACGGTGTGGAAGCTGGTGCTGCGGGTCGATCCGGCCGCGCTGCCCGCCTGTCTGCCGGGGCAATACGTGAACGTGCTGCTGCCGGGCGACGCCGGGGCGCGCAGCTTTTCGCTGGCCTCGGCCCACGGCGCGGCCGCCGGCCTGCTGGAATTCCACGTGCGCCGCATCCCCGGCGGCCACTTCACCGACGGCGTGCTGGCGCGCACCCGCCCCGGCGAGGCCCTGCGCATCGCGGCGCCGCTCGGCGCGTTCTGCTATCACGAGCGCGACTACCGGCCGCTGCTGATGGTGGCCACCGGCACCGGGCTGGCGCCGATCCGCGCCATCCTGGAGGCGCTGTTCGACAACGACGACTGCCCGCCGGTGGCGCTCTACTGGGGCGGCCGCGACGAGGCCGACCTCTACCTGCGCGACGAGATCGCGGCCTGGGGCGCGCGCCTCTACGACTTCAGCTTCGTGCCGGTGCTGTCGCGCGCCGGTGACGGCTGGACCGGCCGGCGCGGCTACGTGCAGGATGCGGTGCTGCAGGATTTCCCCGACCTCTCCGAACACGCGATCTACCTGTGCGGCTCGCCGCTGATGATCCACGACGCCAAGCGCGCCTTCCTCGCCCACGGGGCCAGCGCCGACCACCTCTACAGCGACAGCTTCGTGTTCCAGCACGGCCTCGCCGAGGCCGCCTGAACACCGGGCCCGCGGCCCGTTCGGGCGATGCATTCCGTTACCGCCCGGCGGGTCAAAAGCCTTGTAACAACAAGGACTTGCGGCCCGAAGTTGTTGCTGCGCGGCAACAAGCGAAGCTGTTTGCTGACGGGGCCCTGAGCAAGCCCCCTTTGCGCCCGGCGCTATGACAAAATAAGCGCCGCGAGCGTGACCGCAGCCGGCATGCCGCACACAGGCCGCCCCGCCCCCCGGGCGGGCGCGTCGATACTTTCTTACGGTATTGCTCACCTTGAATCCCCTGCATCTGATCCGCTGCGCCATGCTGGGCGCGGGGATGGTTCTTGGCGCGTCGGCCGCCGCCGCGCCGATCTTCGTGCTGAACTCGCTGAACGCCAACGTCAGCATCATCGATCCGGCCACCTACACCGAGATCAAGCGCGTGCCCACCGGCAAGGAGCCGCACCACCTCTACCTCACGCCCGACGAGCAATCGCTGATGGTGGCCAACGCCACCTCCGACACGATCACGCTGCTCGACCCGCGCACCGGCGACGTGCAGCGCACGCTCACCGGCATCGTCGATCCGTACCAGCTGCGCTTCTCGCCCGACATGAAGTGGTTCATCACGGCGGCCAACCGGCTCGATCACATCGACATCTATTCGTACCACCCCAACGGCAAGACCTTCGACCTGAAGCTGGTCAAGCGCGTGCCGGCCGGCAAGACCCCGAGCCACATCGCGATCGACAGCAAGAGCCGCGTCACCTACGTGTCGCTGCAGGACAGCGACCAGGTCATCGCGATCGACCTGGCCACGCAGACGCCGCTCTGGACCCTGCCGGTGGGCAAGACCCCGGCCGACGTCTACGTCACGCCCGACGACAAGACCCTGCTGGTCGCGCTCACCGGCGACAACTACGTCGAGGCCTACGACCTCACCGCCAAGCCCGCCAAGCTGGTCAAGCGCATCAAGACCGGCGCCGGCGCGCATGCCTTCCGCATCCAGGGCGACGGCCGGCACCTCTTCGTGAGCAACCGCACGGCCAACACGATCAGCCGCATCGACATGAAGTCGCTCGAGGTGACCGACACGTTCGCCGCGCCGGGCGGGCCTGATTGCATGGACATCCTCGCCGACGGCAAGACCCTGCTGGTCACGTCGCGCTGGGCCGGCAAGATGACGGTGATCGACCTCGAGAAGAAGACCGTCAGCCACCAGGTCAAGGTCGGCAAGTCGCCCCACGGCGTCTGGACCCTCAACCATGTGGCCACGCACTAGCATCGTGCGCCCGCTCGCGGCCGCGCTCGCGCTGGCCGTGGGCGCCGGCGCGGCGCTGCCCGCGGCGGCGGCGCCGTCCTGCGACAAGCCGGTGTACCTCACGTTCGACACCGGCCACATGGGCGTGGCCGACCTGATCGCCGACGTGCTCAAGCGCCACCACGTGCACGCCACGTTCTTCCTGGCCAACGAGCGCACGCTCACCGACGGCAGCAGCCTCGACGACCACTGGGCCGCCTGGTGGAAGGCGCGCGCGGCCGAGGGCCACGCCTTCGGCTCGCACACCTACGATCACGTCTACTGGCGCGGCGACCTGCCCGACGGCGGCTTCAAGGTGCGGCCCAGCGCCGGCCCGCAGGCCAACCAGAGCAGCACCATGACGCCGGCGCAGTATTGCGACGAGATCAAGCGCTCGGCCACGCGCTTCACCGCCATGACCGGCCAGCGCATGCTGCCGATCTACCGCGCGCCGGGCGGCAAGACCTCGCCCCAGCTGCTGGCGGCCGCGCGCCAGTGCGGTTATGCCCACGTGGGCTGGGCCGACGCCGGCTTCCTCGGCGACGAGCTGCCCAGCGACAAGTACCCCAACGCGAAGCTGCTGGACCAGGCCCTGCGCCGCATCCAGCCGGGCGACATCCTGCTCGCGCACCTGGGCATCTGGTCGCGCAAGGACCCGTGGGCGCCGGCCGTGCTGGAGCCGCTGATCACCGGGCTGCAGAAGAAAGGTTTTTGTTTTGCCACGCTGGCCGACCATCCCGCGTATGCGTCGTGGCTGGCCCAGCATCATTGAGTGCCGACATGGATACCCTGGCGCAATTCTTCTCCACCTGCCAGCAATGGCTGTTCGAGACCGTGGTGCAGCCCGTGCTGTTCCATCTCGGGATGGCCAGCGTCATCGAAGACGCCTATGACGCCACCATGTGGCTGCTGGTCGGCCTGATCCAGGTCGCGATCCTGCTGCTGGTGTTCGGCCCGCTGCAGCGCCTGCGTCCGGTCGAGGCCGTGCGCGACCGCCAGCAGATCGGCGTCGACGTCATCTACACGCTGGTGCACCGCCTCGGCCTGTTCCGCGTGGCGCTGTTCTTTGCCGTGGACCCGCTGTTCGACGCGCTGTTCGGCCAGTTCCACCTGTGGGGCCTGGCCACGTTCCAGCTCGACCAGGTCTGGCACGGCGTGACCGACGGCCCCTGGACCAGCCTGCTGCTGTACCTGCTGCTGTTCGACCTGGTCGATTATCTCTACCACCGCGCCCAGCATCGCTTCGGCTGGCTCTGGGCGCTGCACTCGCTGCATCACAGCCAGCGCCAGATGACGATGTGGAGCGACAACCGCAACCATCTGCTCGACGACATGCTGCGCGATGCCGTGATCGTGGTGGTGTCGCAGCTGGTGGGCGTGCCGCCGGCGCAGTTCGTGGCCATCGTGGCCATCACGCAGCTGGTGGAGAGCCTGTCGCACGCCAATCTGCGCGTGGGCTTCGGCCGCTGGGGCTCGCGCCTGGTGGTCGGCCCGCGCTTTCATCGCGAGCATCACTCGATCGCCTACGACGCCTCGTCGCCGGGCCCGGCGGGCGGCTACAACTTCGCCGCGCTGTTCCCGATCTGGGACATCCTGGGCCGCACCGCCCGCTTTCACGGCCAATACGGCCCGACCGGCATCCACGATCAACTGCCCGAGAACGGCGGCTACGACTACGGCCGCGGCTTCTGGGCCCAGCAGTGGCGCGGCATCGAGCGCCTGTTCGGCCGCCAGGCGCGCGCCGGCGACCGCTCCCCGCCGTCGTCGGGCACGCCCGCGGCCGAAGGCCGGGCCACCGTCGTCGCGGTGGCCGCGCCCGAGCTCAGCCCGGCACGCCCGGTTGCGGAACGTGCGCCTGCTTCTTGATCGCGTCGTGGCGGTTTTCCATTTCCTGGCGTAGCGCGCGGCGCTGCTTGGCGGCCTCGAAGCGCTGGCGCTCTTCGAGCGTGCGCAGCTCGAGCTGCGGCACCACCGTGGGCTGGCCCTTGTCGTCCACCGCCACCATCGTGAAATAGCAGCTGTTGGTGTGGCGCACCAGCTTGCGCCGGATGTCCTCGGTGACCACCTTGATGCCGATCTCCATCGAGGTGCGCCCGGTGTAGTTGACCGAGGCGAGGAAGGTCACCAGCTCGCCCACGTGGATGGGCTCGCGGAACACGACCTGGTCCACCGAGAGCGTGACCACGTATTGGCCGGCATACCGGCTCGCACAGGCGTAGGCCACCTGGTCCAGGTATTTGAGAATGGTGCCGCCGTGCACATTGCCCGAGAAATTCGCCATGTCCGGCGTCATCAGGATGGTCATCGAAAGCTGGTGGCTGAAGGCGTCGTCCATGGTGGGTCTTGCGGCAGTGGAAAGGCGTAATCGTACCGGCGGGTCGGCAACGGCGCCATTGCACTGCAGCATCTTTCACGCAACTTTCACGTCAATGGGAAGTATTCGCGCTAACTACCGTCAAATTCGGCGATAACCCCGCGCCGGCGTTGCTGCCATGTAACCGAAAACCTATACTGAAGCGGATTCCGCGAGATCCATGGGACGTGCCGCAAAGGGCGCGCGTCCGATCCCGCTCCACTCACCAGAAAGGGAGTGATTCATGCTCAACATGAACCGCCGCCAGTTCTTCAAGGTGACAGGTTCCACGCTGGCCGCCTCCAGCATGGCATTGCTCGGGGTCGCTCCCGGCAAGGCCATGGCCGAAGTGCGCCAGTACAAGCTCGCGCGGATGACCGAAACGCGCAACACCTGTCCGTACTGTTCGGTCGCCTGTGGGATCCTGATGTATGGCCTGGGCGACGGCGCGAAAAACGCCGAATCCAGCATCGTCCACATCGAAGGCGATCACGATCACCCCGTCAATCGCGGCACGCTCTGTCCGAAGGGCGCCGGCCTGATCGATTTCATCCACAGCCCCAACCGCCTGAAGTACCCCGAGTACCGCGCGCCGGGCTCGGACAAGTGGCAGCGCATCTCGTGGAACGACGCGCTGACGCGCATCGCGAAGCTGTTGAAAGACGATCGCGACGCCAACTTCATCGAGAAAACCGCTGACGGCAAGACCGTGAATCGCTGGGTGACCACCGGCATGCTGGCCGCATCGGCCGCGAGCAACGAGGTCGCCTACGTGACGCACAAGGTCGTGCGCAGCATGGGGATGCTGGCGTTCGATAACCAGGCTCGTGTCTGACATGGCCCGACGGTGGCAGGTCTTGCCCCGACGTTTGGCCGTGGAGCGATGACGAACCATTGGGTCGACATCAAGAACGCGGATGTAATTCTCATCATGGGCGGAAATGCCGCCGAGGCCCACCCTTGCGGGTTCAAATGGGTCACGGAAGCCAAAGCCCACAACAAGGCGAAACTGCTCGTCGTGGACCCGCGCTTCACGCGCTCTGCGTCCGTGGCGGACTTCTACGCGCCCATACGCACCGGCACCGACATCATCTTCCTCGGTGGCGTGATCCGTTATCTGCTGGAAAACGACAAGGTCCAGCATGAGTACGTGCGCAACTACACCGACTTTTCGTTCATCGTGCGCGAAGACTTCGCCTTCGATGGCGGCCTGTATTCCGGCTACAACGCCGAGAAGCGCAGCTACGACAAGTCGACCTGGGACTACGAGCGCGGCGACGATGGCTTCGTCAAGACCGATCCTTCGCTCACGCATCCGCGCTGCGTCTACCAGCTGCTGAAGAAGCACTACTCGCGCTACACCGAGGAGATGGTCGAACGCGTGTGCGGCACGCCCAAGGCGGCCTTTCTGCACGTGTGCGAGGCGCTCGCGTCGACGGCCGGCACCGACCGCGCCGCGACGATCCTCTACGCGCTGGGCTGGACGCAGCACTCGATCGGCTCGCAGATCATCCGCACCGGCGCGATGGTGCAGCTGCTGCTGGGCAACATCGGCATCGCCGGCGGCGGCATGAACGCGCTGCGCGGGCACTCGAACATCCAGGGCCTGACCGACCTCGGCCTGATGTCGAACCTGCTGCCGGGCTACATGACGCTGCCCAACGAGCCGGAGCAGGACTTCGACAAGTACATCAACACCCGTGCGCTCAAGCCGCTGCGCCAGAACCAGCTGAGCTACTGGCAGAACTACCGGAAGTTCCACGTCAGCCTGATGAAGGCCTGGTGGGGCCCGGCCGCGACCGTCGAGAACAACTGGGCCTACGACTACCTGCCCAAGCTCGACAAGCTCTACGACATGCTGCAGGTCTATGAGCTGATGAACCAGGGCAAGATGAACGGCTACATCGCCCAGGGCTTCAACCCCCTGGCGGCCGCGCCCAACAAGCACAAGCTGGACACCGGTTTCGCCAAGCTCAAGTTCCTGGTGATCATGGATCCGCTCGCCACAGAGACCTCGGAGTTCTGGCGCAACGCGGGCGAGGCCAACGACGTGGATCCGTCCAAGATCCAGACCGAGGTGTTCCGCCTGCCCACGACCTGCTTCGCCGAGGAAGAGGGCGCGCTGGTGAACTCCGGCCGCTGGCTGCAGTGGCACTGGAAGGGCGCCGAGCCGCCGGGCGAGGCCAGGAGCGACATCGAGATCATGTCGCAGCTGTTCAGCCGCATGCGCGAGCTCTACCAGAAGGAGGGCGGCAAGTATCCCGATCCGATCGTCAATCTGTGGTGGCCGTATTCCAATCCGGAAAGCCCCACGTCTGCCGAGCTGGCCAAGGAATACACCGGGCGCGCGCTCACCGACCTGGTCGACCCGAAGGATCCGACCCGCATCACGCGCAAGGCCGGCGAGCAGCTCTCGGGCTTCGCCGAGTTGCGCGACGATGGCTCGACCTTGTCGGGCTGCTGGATCTTCGCCGGCGCCTGGACCGAGGCCGGCAACCTGATGGCACGGCGCGACAACACCGACCCCACCGGCATCGGCCAGACCCTGAACTGGGCCTGGGCGTGGCCGGCCAACCGCCGCGTGCTGTACAACCGCGCCTCCTGCGATGCCGCGGGCAAGCCGTTCGACCCGCGTCGCAAGCTGATCTCGTGGAACGGCAAGGCCTGGACCGGCGCCGACATCCCCGACTTCAAGGGCGACGAGGATCCGGCCGGCGGCATGGGCCCCTTCATCATGAATCCCGAAGGGGTCGCGCGCTTCTTCGCGCGCGCCGGCATGGCCGAGGGTCCGTTCCCCGAGCACTACGAGCCGTTCGAGAATCCGCTGGGCTACAACCCGCTGCACCCCAAGGTGCCGCAGGCGACCAGCAATCCGGCGGCGCGCGTGTTCAAGGACGACCTCGCCGCCATGGGCAAGGTGGAGCAGTTCCCGCACGTGGCCACCACCTATCGCCTCACCGAGCACTTCCACTACTGGACCAAGAACGTCAGGCTCAACGCGATCCTGCAGCCGGAACAGTTCGTGGAAATCGGCGAGGCGCTCGCCAAGGAGCTCGGCATTCCCAACGGCTCGCGCGTGAAGGTGTCGTCGAACCGCGGCTACATCAAGGCGGTCGCGCTCGTGACCAAGCGGATCCGGCCGCTCACGATCGAAGGGCGCACGGTGCACCAGGTCGGCATCCCCATCCACTGGGGCTTCGTCGGCGTAGCGAAGCCGGGCTTTTTGACCAACACGCTGACGCCCTTCGTGGGCGATGGCAACAGCCAGACACCGGAATTCAAGTCGTTCCTGGTGAAGGTCGAAAAGGCTTAGGGCGAGGAGCGAATCTATGTCAATGCAATCCCTGGACATCAAACGGCGCTCCGCGACCACCACGCCGCCCCCCGGCGTGCGCGAGCCCTCCACCGGCAGCGTGGCCAAGCTGATCGACGTCTCCAAGTGCATCGGCTGCAAGGCCTGCCAGGTGGCGTGCATGGAGTGGAACGACCTGCGCGACGAGGTCGGCGTGAACGTCGGCGTGTACGACAATCCGGCCGACCTGACCGAGCATTCCTGGACCGTGATGCGATTCTCCGAATACGAGAATCCCAACGGCAACCTGGAGTGGCTGATCCGCAAGGACGGCTGCATGCACTGCGAGGATCCCGGCTGCCTGAAGGCCTGTCCGTCGCCGGGCGCCATCATCCAGTACAACAACGGCATCGTCGACTTCCACGAGGAAAACTGCATCGGCTGCGGCTACTGCATCACCGGCTGCCCGTTCAACATCCCGCGCATCTCGCAGAAAGACCACAAGGCGTACAAGTGCACCCTGTGTTCCGACCGCGTGGCCGTGGGACAGGAGCCGGCCTGCGTGAAGACCTGTCCCACCGGTGCCATCGTGTTCGGCACCAAGGAGGACATGAAGCACCATGCCGCGGAACGCATCGAAGACCTGAAGTCGCGCGGCTTCGACAAGGCCGGCCTGTACGATCCGCAGGGCGTGGGCGGCACGCACGTCATGTACGTGCTGCACCACGCCGACCAGCCCACGCTGTATCACGGGCTGCCGCAGGATCCGAAGATCAGCCCGATGGTGTCGTTGTGGAAGGGCGTCACCAAGCCGCTGAGCGTGGCCGTCATGGCGCTCACGGCGCTGGCCGGCTTCTTCCACTATGTGCGTGTCGGCCCGAACGAGACCGACGAGGAAGACGAACGCCGCGCCGAAGAGGAGGCTCGCCATGACTGATCCCGTCCGCGATCCCGGCCCGCCGGTCCACCCGCACGCCCCCGAGGCGCCGCGCGACCGGTTCGGGCGCAAGCTGATCCTGCGCTACACCGCCAACGAGCGCACCAACCACTGGCTCATCGCCATCACGTTCGTGCTGCTCGCCCTGTCGGGGCTCGCGCTGTTCCATCCTGCGTTCTCGCCGCTCTACGCGGTGCTCGGCGGCGGCCCCTGGACCCGCATCCTGCACCCGTTCATCGGCCTGCTGATGTTCTTCTGCTTCTTCGTGTTCGCCATCCACATGTGGCGCAACAACCTGATGACGAAGAACGACTACCAGTGGCTGCGGCAGATCAACGACGTGCTCAACAACCGCGAGGAAAAGCTGCCCGAGGTCGGCAAGTACAACGCCGGCCAGAAGCTGTTGTTCTACGTCCTGATCCTGTGCATGCTGGGCCTGCTGGTGAGCGGGCTGGTCATGTGGCGCGAGTATTTTTCGTTCTACTTCCCGATCTGGGCGGTACGCGCCGCCTCGCTGCTGCACGCGGTTTGTGCATTCGTACTGATTTGCGCGATCATTGTGCATATCTACGCGGCGATCTGGGTCAAGGGCTCGATCGGGGCCATGGTGCGCGGCACCGTGACCTGGGGATGGGCCTGGAAGCACCATCGCGCCTGGTTCCGTGCCGTGCGCAAGGAGTCTGCCGGCAAATAGGCCTGCGACCCCGATCCCGGCGCCGGCTCCGGCCGGCCCGCCGCACGGCTGCCTGTCCGCGCATTGCGCGGCGGCAGCCGTGTTTGTTTATCTGGAGAGAACATTGCAGCGTATTCTTCCGCGGGGTGAGATCGAATCCCTGGAACACACGGCGATCCCGCGCCTGCGCCAACCCGAGTCGGATCTCTACGCCACCCGCGCGGCACGCCTGCGCGCGCTGGCCGCCGACAGCCCGGTGGCCGGCTATCTCGAACTGATGGCGGCGCTGGCCGACGCCCAGCAGGCCACGCTCAAGGCGATCGCCGATCCCGGCCTGCCGGGCGCCTCGCCGGCGCGCATCGACCTGGCCCAGGCGCACGGCATGCCGCCCCTGCAGGCGGTGGGCTGGGAGCGCGATCCGCGCTGGCTCGCGCTGCTCGACGACATCCTGAAGGCGCTGCAGGCCCGCACCGACCTGCCGGAAGAGGCCGTGCGCGTCTGCACCGAGCTGCGCAGCGCCATCGCCGAGAGTCCCGAGAGCATCGAAGACCAGGCCGATGCGTTGCTGTCCGAGCGCGAGGTGGACGTCAACAGCGCGGCCGCGCCCTTCATCATGGGCGCGCTGCAGGTCTATTTCACCGACCTGGCGCGCCGCTTCGACCCGCGCCAGATGCCGGTGGCCAGCCCGTTCGGCGTATGCCCGATGTGCGGCAGCATGCCGGTGGCCAGCGTGGTGCGCGTGGGCGGCAAGTCCGAAGGCCTGCGCTATCTGTGCTGCTCGCTGTGCGCCACCCAATGGCATCTCGTGCGCGTCACCTGCTCGCACTGCGAAAGCACCAAGGACATCTCCTACCAGTCGATCGAGGGCCGCTCCGAGGCCATCAAGGCGGAGGCCTGCGAGTCCTGCCACACCTACCGCAAGATCTTCTACCAGGAGAAAGACCTGCACGTCGATCCGGTGGCCGACGACCTCGCCAGCCTGATGCTCGACGTGTTGATGGGCGAGGCGGGCTACACCCGCGCCAGCGGCAACCCGCTGCTCTGGCACGGCGAAGCGGAGGCCTGAGCGCATGCGTTCGCCCGCCTCCGATGCCGGCCAGCCGCAAGGCATGGCGCGCCCGGCCGACCTGCCGGCACTCGACCGCGTGCTCGCGCTGGACGGCGCCGAAGCGCTGCTCCAGGCCTACGGCCGCTCCCAGGTCGTGGCGGCGCTGCGGCGCGAGCTCGACACACTGCGTGCCGAGGCCGTGGCCGGCACCCTGGGCCATACCCGCGCCGAGCCCGCCTCGATCCTGCATGCGGTCACCGGCGCGTTGCGCCAGGCGGCCGAGCCACGCCTGCGCGCGATGTTCAACCTCACCGGCACGGTGCTGCACACCAACCTGGGCCGGGCCCTGCTGCCCGACGAGGCCGTGAATGCAGTGGTGCGCGCGCTCACCACGCCGGCCAACCTCGAATTCGATCTCGCCACGGGCGCGCGCGGCGACCGCGACGATCTGGTCGAAGACCTGCTGTGCGAGCTCACGGGCGCGGAGGCCGCCACCGTGGTCAACAACAACGCCGCCGCCGTGCTGCTGATGCTCAACGCGCTGGCCGACCGCCGCGAGGTGGTGGTGTCGCGCGGCGAGCTGGTGGAGATCGGCGGCGCGTTCCGCATCCCCGACATCATGAAGCGCGCCGGTGCGCGGCTGGTCGAGGTGGGCACCACCAACCGCACGCACGCCGCCGACTACGACAACGCCATCGGCGCGCGCACCGCGATGCTGATGAAGGTCCATTGCAGCAACTACGCCGTCACCGGCTTCACCAAGAGCGTGAGCGTGGCCGAGGTGGCGGCCATGGCGCATGCGCGCGGCCTGCCCGCCACGGTCGACCTGGGCAGCGGCACGCTGATCGACCTCACCCAATACGGGCTGCCGCGCGAGGACACCGTGCGCGAGACCATCGCCGCCGGCGCCGACCTCGTCACCTTCAGCGGCGACAAGCTGCTGGGCGGGCCGCAGGCCGGCCTGCTGGCCGGCCGCGCCGACCTGATCCGCAAGATCAAGAAAAACCCGCTCAAGCGGGCGCTGCGCGTGGGCAAGCTCACGCTGGCCGCGCTCGAGCCCGTGCTGGCGCTGTACCGCGCCCCCGAGCACCTGGCCGAGCGCCTCACCACGCTGCGCCTGCTGACGCGGCCGCAGCGCCTGATCCAGGAAACCGCCGAGCGCGTGCGCGCCAGCGTGCAGCTGGCCGCGGGGCCCGGCTTCGGCGTCGAGATCGCCGCCATGTTCAGCCAGATCGGCAGCGGCGCGCTGCCGGTCGACCAGCTGCCCAGCGCCGGCCTGGCGATCCGTCACCTCGGCCCGGGTCGTCCCGGACGCCACCTGGAGCGGCTGCAGGCGCAGCTGCGCGGCCTGCCCAGGCCCGTGATCGGCCGCGTCGAATCCGACGCGCTGTGGCTCGACCTGCGCTGCCTGGAGGCGCGCGACGAGACCGCGTTCCTGGCGCAGCTGGCGGAGCCGCTCGCATGATCATCGGCACGGCCGGTCACATCGACCACGGCAAGACCACGCTGGTGCGCGCCCTGACCGGCGTCGACACCGACCGGCTCAAGGAAGAGAAGGCACGCGGCATTTCGATCGAGCTGGGCTACGCCTACACGCCGCTGCCGGATGGTTCGGTGCTCGGCTTCATCGACGTGCCGGGCCACGAAAAGCTCGTGCACACCATGGCGGCCGGCGCCAGCGGCATCGACTTCGGCCTGCTGGTGGTGGCCGCCGACGACGGCGTGATGCCGCAGACGCGCGAACACCTGGCGATCCTGCGCCTGCTCGGCGTGCCGCGCGGCGCGGTGGCGCTCACCAAGTGCGACCGCGCCGACGCGGCGCGCATCGCAGCGGTGCACGGCGAGATCGCGGCGCTGGTGCAGGGCGGCTTCCTGGAAGGCGCGCCGGTGTTCGAGGTGGCGGCCCAACACGCCGACGATCCCGGCACGCAGGCCCTGCGCGCCGCGCTGCACGGCCAGGCCCAGGCGCTCGCCGCGCCCGCGGCCGAGGGCCTGTTCCGCCTCGCCGTGGACCGCGCCTTCACGCTGGCCGGCCACGGCACCGTCGTGACCGGCACCGTGCACGACGGCCGCGCCCACGCCGGCGACGACGGCGCCGACCTGCGGCTGATGCCGGCCGGCACGCCGGTGCGGGTGCGCAGCATCCACGCGCAGAACCAGCCCAGCCCCACCGGCCAGGCCGGACAACGTTGCGCGCTCAACCTGCCCGGCATCGACAAACAGGCCATCTCGCGCGGCGACTGGATCGCCGACGCGCGCTGCTTCACGCCCTCGCGCCACGTCGACGTGGCGCTCACCCTGCTGCCCGGCGACGACACCCGCGTGCGGCCCTGGACGCCGCTGCACGTGCACATCGGCGCGGCGCGCCATCTGGCGCACGCCGTGCCGCTCGCGCCCGAGCAGCTCGAGGCCGGCCAGACGGGGCTGGTGCAGCTGGTGTTCGATACGGACGTCTGCGCGATGCCCGGCGACCGCTGCATCGTGCGCAATCCGCAGGCCACCCGCACGCTGGGCGGCGGCCGCGTGCTCGACGCCAACGCGCCCGATCGCAAGCGCCGCAGCCCGGCCCGGCTGCACTGGCTGGCCGCCGTCGGCGACTACCTCGACGGCGCGGGCCTGCGCCCCCTGCTGGAGCAGGCCCCGCTCGGCCTGACGCAGGACGCCGTGCAGCATCTCACCGGCCAGGCGGCCGCCGCGATCGCCGCGCCGGACGGCGCGCTGTGGGTGGCGCCGCGCGTGGGCGGCACGCCCACCCTGATCGCACACGCGCGCTGGGCGGCGCTGCTGGCCCAGCTGGCCGACTCGCTCGATGCCTTCCACGCGAGCAATCCCGACGAGGCCGGGATCGACGCCGCGCGCCTGCGCCGCATGGCGCTGCCGGGCGCCGACGACGCGCTGTGGCAGGCGCTGGTGGAGGGCGCGCAGACGCAGGGCCTGGCCCAGCGCAACGGCCCCTGGCTGCATCGTCCGGGGCATGCCGTGACGCTCTCCGACGACGAGTCCGTGCTGGCGCAGCGCCTGTTGCCCGACCTGGAACACGGCGCCTTCGATCCGCCGTGGGTGCGTGACCTGGCGCGCCAGCACGAGGTGCCCGAGGAACGGGTGCGGCAGCTGCTGCGCAAGCTGCTGCGACGCGGCGACGTGGCGCAGGTGGTGCGCGATCTGTTCTATCACCGGCTTGCCGTGCGGCGCATGGCGCAGCTGGTGCGCCAGCTGTGCGAGACCCAGGGCGGCGCGGAGGCCGCGGCCTTTCGCGACCTGACCGGCCTGGGCCGCAAGCGCGCGGTGCAGGTGCTGGAGTTCTTCGACCGGGTGGGCTACACGCGGCGCCTGCGCGACCTGCACGTGATGCGCGGCGCGGCCGACATGTTCGAGCGCGGCGACTGAGCGAGACAGGCCCGCGGGCCTTGGCTATCATAGGGTCCGCGCCGCGTCGCGGCCTGCATCACCGTCGGAAGGCATGCGTGCCCGGTGGCACGGCTGGGCTTCAAACCCAGTTGGGGACGTCAGACGTTCCCAGGTAGGTTCGACTCCTGCTGCCTTCCGCCATCCTCTCTAGGCCGGCTCGTCGAGCAGGCTCGTCACCGCCGCCACCACGGCCGGCCGGCGCCAGTCGAGCGCGCCCAGGTGCCAATAGCGCAGGCGCCCCTTGCGATCCACCAGATAATTCGCCGGCATGCCGAGCACGCGCCAGTCGCGCGCCGCCGTGCCGTTGCGATCATGCAGCACGGTGTCGGGCAGCGGAAAGCGCGCCAGGAACGCATCGATGCGTGGCCGCGACTCGCCATGGTTGACCGCCCACAGCCGCAGGCCGCGCCCCGCCTGCGCGCGCACCAGCGCGGCCATCTCCGGAAACTCGTCGCGGCAGGGCTCGCACCAGCTGGCCCAGAAGCTCAGCAGCACCACCTGCCCGCGCGCCTGCGCCAGCGTGTGTGCCGCGCCGTCGAGCGCGGGCAGATCGAGCGCCGGCGTGGCGCCGCCGCGCCAGGGCGCCCAGTCGGGCCCCGTGGCCCGGCGCAGCGCGTCGTCGCTCACGCCCTCCGCATGGGCGCGCGTGGCAGAGAGTGCGGCGGCGAGTGCGGCGGCGAGTGTTGCCGTTGCGGCGCCGGCGCGGGCCAGCGGCGCCGTGGCGAGCGCGGCCAGCCAGCGCCGGCGTCCGGCCGCCACGTCGGCCATCAGGCGCTCAGCGGCCGCGCGGTGATGCGGTAGCGGAAGTGATCGGGGTCGAGGCTGTCGAGCCTGCCGTCGGCCGTTTCGCCGTTGGGGTACATCAGGAACGGCACCGGACCCTGCTTCGAGCCGGGCAGCGCCACGTCATGGCCGTGGTTGTAGGCGACCCAGTTCATCTCCCAGTTGCCGAACAGCATCACGCGCGCCGCGCGCACCTGCGGATGGCCGAGCGGCAATTCGCCCGGCGGCTCTTCCAGCATGACCTTGCGCACGTCGGCCGGATCCACCGGCACCCAGCCATAGCCGTCGGCATAGAACTCGGCGCGGCAATGCTGCGCGCGCGTCACGTCGCCGGCCTTGCCCAGGCTCTTGTAGCCCAGTTGCGAGTCGGCCACGCGCAGCCCGTAGGCGTCGCGCGCGGGAATGCCGGAGGCACGCGCCAGCGCCACGAACAGCGAATTGATGTCGGCACACTTGCCGTTCAGGTCGTTGGCGGTGAGCATGTAGCGCACGTCGCCGATGCCGCAGCCGCGCGTGGCCGCGGTGCGACAGGTGTTCTCGACCACCCACTGGTAGATGGCGCGGGCGCGCGCCATGTCGCCCTGATGGCCGCGCGTGATGCGGTCGGCCGTCTCCTTCACGATGCCGTCGGTGGGCAGCAGCGAGGTGGGCGCCAGGTAATGGGCGAGCGTGGCGCGGGGCTCGCGCGGCGCGTCGGCAGACGGCCCGGCGTCGAGATCGACGCGACGATTGCGGGTCTCGAAGGTGCTCGTGACGGTGATGCGGCGCGGCCCCGTGGCGGCCTGCTGCCATTCGGCGCCGAGCATCTGCACGTCGTGATCGCTGCCCTGGTGCAGCGCGGCCTGGCCGCCGCCCTCGACCTGCCAGGTGGTCTTCACGTTGCGCTGGTAGTCGGTGTCGGTGGCATAGGGCACCGGGATCCACAGACGCGGATGCGCGCCGGCATCGAGCACGTCGACCTGGGTGGTGAGTTCGAACGAGCGCCAGCTCGAGTTCAGCGGATTGCCGGTGGCGGCGCGGGCGACGGCGCCCAGGCCCGTGGCGCAGAGCGCGCCGGCGGCGGAAGTCAGGTGGAGAAATTGACGGCGGTCCATGGTTCCTCCCACGCACGGTGGAGACGGATGGCGGGCCGCACACGATGCTCGCCGTGCGCGGATGGCAAAGGCCTGCGCTGCGCCGCACGCGTTGCCGGGCGCAGTCCGTCGATCATAGAACCAAAGCCGCCCCGGGTGCTATCCTCGTCGGCACGCTCACCGCTCCAGGAACCCTTCAGATGGCCGACGCTACCTCCTCTCCTGCCGCCGATGTCCCGCGGCTGACCTCGCTCTCGCACGGCGGCGGCTGCGGCTGCAAGATCGCGCCGGGCGTGCTCTCGGAACTGCTCAAGGGCTTCGCGCCGCAGGCGGTGCGCGACGACAACCTGCTGGTCGGCACCGAGACCGCCGATGACGCCGCGGTCTATCGCCTGAACGACGAGCAGGCGCTGATCGCCACCACCGACTTTTTCATGCCCATCGTCGACGATCCGTTCGACTTCGGCCGCATCGCCGCCACCAATGCGCTGTCCGATGTGTATGCGATGGGCGGCCGGCCGATCATGGCCCTGGCGCTGGTCGGCATGCCGATCAACGTGTTGCCGCACGCCGTGATCGCCGAGATCCTGCGCGGCGGCGAATCGGTCTGTGCCGACGCGGGCATCGCCGTCGCGGGCGGCCACAGCATCGACTCGGTCGAGCCGATCTACGGCCTGGCCGCGATGGGCCTGGTGCACCCCAAGCGCATCAAGCGCAATGCCGACGCGCGTGCCGGCGACGTGCTGGTGCTGGGCAAGCCGCTGGGCGTGGGCATTCTTTCGGCGGCGCTGAAGAAAAACCGTCTCGACGCGGCCGGCTATGCGGCCATGATCGGCGCGACCACGCTGCTCAACCGCCCCGGCGCGGAGCTGGCGCAGCTCGAGGGCGTGCATGCCATGACCGACGTCACCGGCTTCGGCCTGCTCGGCCACACGCTGGAGATGGCGCGCGGCGCCGGCCTCACCGCGCAGCTGTGCCTGTCCGACCTGCCCTGGCTCGCCGGCGTGCAGGCGCTGGCGGCCGAAGGCGTGATCACCGGCGCCTCGGGCCGCAACTGGGCCTCGTATGGCGACGCGATCCGGCTGGGCGATTCGGTGGACGCGGCCGCGCGCGCGCTGCTGACCGATCCGCAGACCTCCGGCGGGCTGTTGGTTGCGTGCGCACCCGATACCGTGACGCGGGTGCTCGACACCTTCCGGCGCGGCGGCTTCGAGGCCGCCTGCGTGATCGGCGAGATGGCCGAGGGCCCGGCAGAGGTGCGGGTGTCCTGACGCGCCCGCGCGCTGCACGATCCCCGACGCGCGGCTCGCCGCGCGTTTTTCATGCGGCCAGCGCCAGCGCGGTAGCGCGCGCCTCTTCGGCCAGCCAGCGCGCCACGATGGCGCAATCGCGGCTGTCGCGACCGGGGCACCGCACCAGCCAATAGGCCAGGTCGGGCGCATGCGCCGGCCCCACCGGCACGAGACGGCCGTCGGCCAGCATGGGCGCGATCAGCGCCTGGCGGCCCAGCGCCACGCCGTGGCCCGCCAGCGCGGCCTGCACCACCTGGTCGTACTGATTGAAGCGCAGCATGGCGCGCGGCGCGACGCGGCCCAATCCGTGCGCATGCAACCATCCCGGCCACTGCAGCCAGGGCCGCGCGGGATCTTCGAATTCGAGCAGCACCTGGCCGGCCAGCGAGCCGGCGTCCAGCCGCGCGAGGCGCAGCTCGGGGCGCGCCACCGGCAGCACCGACTCGCCGAACATCCACACCGCGCCGTCGCCGGCCGCGGCCCGCGGTGCGTAGCGGATGGCGATGTCCACGTCTTCACGCTCCAGGTCGAGCACGCGGTTGTCGGCCGCCACCCGCACGTCGATGTCGGGATGCGCGGCCTGGAAGGCGCCCAGGCGCGGCAGCAGCCACAGCGAGGCCACGCCGATGGTGGTGGTGACGGTGACCGGCGTGCGCCGGCCCGGCTCGGTCCAGGGCGCGATGAGCTCGCCCAGCTCGGTGAGCCAGGGATCGGCGAGCCGGAACAGCTGCGCGCCCTCGGGGGTGAGCGACACCGAACGGAAGCCGCGCTTGAGCAGGGTCACGCCCAGATGGGCCTCGAGCGTGCGGATCTGGCGGCTCACGGCCGACTGCGTCACGTGCAGGTCGAGCGCGGCCTGCGTGATGCTCATGCGCCGCGCCACGGCGACGAAGCCGCGCACGAGATCGAGAGGCGGAAGCTTGGCGAGGGACGATGACATTCCACAAACTCATGCGATGCGAGCCCAGATGTCGCTTGAGCGATGTTACTCCCTGAGCGTCAAATAGCCCGTACGACTCAAGCGATCCTGCCGCCAGGGCAGCTTCGCATTCACGCGGCGAGGTACGGGCATGGCCCTCGAAGATGTCCGGATCTGCTGCACCGCAGGAATGCGATTCACCCTGGACCGCCGCTCGACCCTGGTGTTGAAGCGCGCGGCCGGCACCCGTATCCTGTGCCTGGGCGGGACGGTCTGGCTGTCGGAGATCCGTCCGGCCGCCGACTGCGTGCTCGGCACCGGCCAATCGAAGCTGCTGGACAACGATCGCGACGTCGTTCTGGGCGGCCTGCCGGATGCGCAGGTCGCGATTCTTTCCCCAACGGAGCCTGCCCCGTGACCGTGCCCGCCCCCTCCCAGGTCGAAATGTGGTTCGACTTTGCCAGTCCCTACAGCTACCTGGCGCTGGCGCGCATCGAGCCGCTCGCGCAGGCCGCCGGCGTGCCGGTGGCGCCGCGGCCCTTCCTGCTCGGCCCCATCTTCCAGGCGCAGGGCTGGAACGATTCGCCGTTCCGCCTGTTCCCGGGCAAGGGCGCCTACATGATGCGCGACATCGCGCGCCTGGCGGCCAAGTATGGGGTGCCCTATGAGCGGCCGGCGGTGTTCCCGCGCGTCGGCGTGCTGCCCGCGCGCGTGGCGCTGCTCGGGCAGGCCCAGCCGTGGGGCCTCGCCTTCTGCAAGGCGGTGTTCGACGCCAACTTCGTCCGCGACGAGGACATCCAGAACGAGGACGTGGTGCGGGCGCTGCTGCAGACGCTCGCGCTCGACGCCGACGCGCTGATCGCGCAGGCCCGCGCCGAAGCCACCAAGGAGGCGCTGCGGCGCCAGGTCGACCGCGCGCGCCAGCATGGCATCTTCGGCGCGCCCACCTTTCTGGTCGAGGGCGAGATGTTCTGGGGCAATGACCGCCTCGAGGATGCGCTCGACTGGGCCTGCGGCCGGCAGGGCGCCCGCACCTGATACGCTCACGCCTTTCACCCTCCAGCGAGCCGCCCGCCATGCCCCACACGCAACCCGTCATGATCATCACCGGCGCAAGCCGCGGCATCGGCGCCGCCTGCGCGCTGCTGGCCGCGCGCCGCGGCTATGCCGTCTGCGTCAACTACCGTGAACGCGAAGTGCCGGCGCTGGCCGTGGTGGATGCCATCCGCGCGCAGGGCGGCACCGCCATCGCGGTGCAGGCCGACGTGGCCGACGAGGCACAGGTGGAGGCCCTGTTCGAGCGGGTGGACCAGGAATGGGGCCGGCTCGACGGCCTCATCAACAACGCCGGCATCCTCGATCGCCAGATGCGCGTGGAAGACATGGACGCGGCGCGTGTCACGCGCATCCTCGCCACCAACGTGACCGGCGCGCTGATCTGCGCACGCGAAGCGGTGCGCCGCATGGCGCCGCGCCGGGGCGGGCAGGGCGGCGCGATCGTGAACGTCTCCTCGGCCGCCGCCCGGCTCGGCGCGGCCGGCGAATACGTCGACTACGCCGCCTCCAAGGGCGCGCTCGACACCCTCACCATCGGCCTGGCGCGCGAAGTGGCCGCGGACAACATCCGCGTCAACGGCGTGCGCCCCGGCCTCATCTATACCGAAATGCATGCGGACGGCGGCGAGCCGGGGCGGGTCGACCGTCTCAAGGACTCGACGCCGCTGCAACGCGGCGGCACGCCCGAGGAAGTGGCGGGCGCCGTGATGTGGTTCTTTTCCGATGAAGCGGGCTATTCCACCGGCTCCTTCATCGAGGTTTCAGGCGGACGATGAAAAACGCAATCAGTGCCCTGCGCGGCGCGCCCATGCCGGGCGGCCGTTCCATGCCCCAGTTCCGCGCCGCGCGCATCCGGCGCGTGGTGTTCCATTGGCAGCACCGCGACGGCGAGACCGGCGTGGCCGCCGCGCAGCCGCCCGCGCCGCCGCGCAAGCCCTGAGCGCGCTAGCCGCGCGTCACCGGCGCCACGCCGGCCCACTCCGCATCGGAATACAGGCGCGAGCGCACCAGGAAGCGCCGGCCTTCTGCGCTGTCGAGCGAGAAGGCGCCGCCGCGGCCGGGCACGGCATCGATCGTGAGCTGGGTGTGTTCCCAGTACTCGAACTGCGCCGCGCTCATGTAGAACGGACAGCCGTCGATCTCGCCCAGCAGCACGTCGGCGCCGCCGACCAGGAATTCGCCGGCCGGATAGCACATGGGCGCGCTGCCGTCGCAGCAGCCGCCGGATTGATGGAACATCAGCGGACCGTGCTTGGCGCGCAGCGTGGCGATCAGGTCGAGCGCGGCCGGAGTGACCAGCACGCGGGGCGTGTTCATGGCGAGTCTCCTGGAGCAGACGGGCGGCCCGGCCCGGACGCCGGGCCGCACGCTCAGTTGCCGATGTCGAGCACGATGCGGCCTTCGATCTGGCCTTTGTGCATCTTGTCGAACACCGTGTTGATGTCGTCGAGCGACGCCGTGCTGACCGTCGCCGCCACCTTGCCCGCGGCCGCGAAGTCGAGCGACTCCTGCAGGTCCAGCCGGGTGCCCACGATCGAGCCGCGCACCGTGATGCCGCTGAGCACCACGTCGAAGATCGGCAGCGGGAAATCGCCCGGCGGCAGGCCGTTGAGCGAGATCGTGCCGCCGCGCGCCACCATGCCCATGGCCTGCTGGAAGGCCTTGGGCGAGACCGCGGTGACGAGCGCGCCCTGCGCGCCGCCGCCCGTCTCGCGCTTGACCTCGGCGGCCGGGTCTTCCGAGGTGCGGGCGTTCACGGTCACGGCGGCGCCGAGGCGGCGCGCGAAGTCCAGCTTGGCGTCGTCGACGTCGACGGCCACGACGTTCAGGCCCATCGCCCGCGCATACTGCACGGCCATGTGGCCGAGGCCGCCGATGCCGGAGATCACCACCCAGTCGCCCGGCTTGGTGTCGGTAACCTTGAGCCCCTTGTAGACCGTCACGCCCGCGCACAGCACCGGCGCGATCTCCTGGAAGCCGATGTTGGCCGGCAGGTGCCCCACGTACGCGGGATCCGCGACCACGTATTCGGCGAAGCCGCCGTTCACGGAGTAGCCGGTGTTCTGCTGCGACTCGCACAGCGTCTCCCAGCCGCCCAGGCAGTGGCGGCAATGACCGCAGGCGCTGTAGAGCCAGGGCACACCGACCCGGTCGCCCTCCTTGACGTGCTTCACGCCGGCGCCCACGGCCGAGACGAACCCCACGCCCTCATGGCCCGGGATGAAGGGCGGCTGGGGCTTGACCGGCCAATCGCCCTCGGCCGCGTGCAGATCGGTGTGGCACACGCCGGAGGCCTGCACCGCGACCTGGATCTGCCCCGGACCGGGCTGGGGGATCGGCACTTCATCGATGCTCAGGGGCTTGCCGAACGCGCGTACGACCGCGGCTTTCATGGTGTTTGCCATGCTTCGTTCCTCCTGTCAGCGTTGCACGGCGAGACGCGCGGCGCGCGCCCTGGCCGCTTCCCTCGCTGGCGCGGCGACCCCGCCGCGCCAGGCACACACGAGCGACGGTCAGAAGAAGCCGAGCTTCTTCGGGCTGTAGCTCACCAGCAGGTTCTTGGTCTGCTGATAGTGGTCGAGCATCATCTTGTGCGTCTCGCGCCCGATGCCCGATTGCTTGTAGCCGCCGAATGCCGCATGCGCGGGATAGGCGTGATAGCAGTTGGTCCAGACCCGCCCCGCCTTGATCGCGCGGCCCATGCGGTAGCAGGTGTTGATGTCGCGCGACCAGACGCCGGCGCCCAGCCCGTAGAGCGTGTCATTGGCGAGCGACAGCGCCTCCTCGGTGTTCTTGAAGGTCGTCACCGCCACCACGGGGCCGAAGATCTCCTCCTGGAACACGCGCATGCGGTTGTCGCCCTTGAACACGGTGGGCTGCACGTAATAGCCCTCGCGCATGGCACCCTCGAAGGTGGCGCGCGCGCCGCCCGCCAGCACCTCGGCGCCTTCCTGCCGGCCGATGTCGAGGTACGACAGGATCTTCTCGAGCTGCTCGCTGGAGGCCTGCGCGCCGATCATGGTGTCGGCGTCGAGCGGATTGCCCTGCTTGATTTGCGCCACGCGCTTGAGCGCGCGCTCCATGAAGCGGTCGTAGAGCGACTCGTGGATCAGCGCGCGGCTCGGGCAGGTGCAGACCTCGCCCTGGTTGAGCGCGAACATCACGAAGCCCTCGATGGCCTTGTCGAAGAAGTCGTCGTCGTGCTGGCCCACGTCCTCGAAGAAGATGTTGGGCGACTTGCCGCCCAGCTCGAGCGTGACCGGGATGATGTTCTGCGAGGCGTACTGCATGATGAGACGGCCGGTGGTGGTCTCGCCGGTGAACGCGATCTTGGCGATGCGCTTGTTCGACGCGAGCGGCTTGCCCGCCTCCAGGCCGAAGCCGGTCACGATGTTGAGCACGCCCGGCGGCACGATGTCGGCGATCAGCTCGGCCAGCATCAGGATGCCCAGCGGCGTCTGTTCGGCCGGCTTGAGCACCACGCAGTTGCCGGCGGCGATGGCGGGCGCGAGCTTCCACGCGGCCATCAGGATCGGGAAGTTCCACGGGATGATCTGGCCGACCACGCCGAGCGGCTCGCGGAAGTGGTAGGCCACCGTGTCGGGATCGATCTCCGACAGCGAGCCCTCCTGGCCGCGGATGGCCGAGGCGAAGTAGCGGAAGTGATCGATGGCCAGCGGAATGTCGGCGGCGCGCGCCTCGCGGATCGGCTTGCCGTTGTCCCAGGTCTCGGCGGTGGCGAGCAGCTCCAGGTTGGCCTCGATCGCGTCGGCGATGCGGAACAGCACGCGCGCGCGATCGGCGGGCGGCGTCGCGCCCCAGGCCGGCGCGGCCTTGTGGGCAGCATCCAGCGCCAGCTCGATGTCGCGCTCGCCCGAGCGCGCGTGGCGCGACAGCACCGCGCCGGTCACCGGCGTGATGTTGTCGAAGTACTCCTCGCCCACCGGGGGCACCCACTTGCCGCCGATGAAGTTGCCGTATTGGGACTTGATGTCCAGCGGGGTGCCGTAGGTGTCCGGCGCGAGTCGGGTCGCGATGTCCATGTCCTTGTCTCCGTTGTTGTGCTGTGCGGCGCCGCTGGCGCGGTGCCTGCAGGGAATCAAGCAAAGCCTGTGCCAGGACGCGCCCCGGGCGGGCGATGCGCCCCTTTTTGTAGGGCCGGACGCGGCTTTACAGGCGCGCATCGCGCGTGCGAAAGTAGGCCGCTCACAGCGCCGCGCGGCGGGCTGTCGCGAATCGCGACAGTGTCGCGCGACAGGCGTCGCAGAACGCCGCACAACCCCCATGGGCCGCCCGCGTGCGCGCCCCGGAGACACCGCCATGGCCCGCAATCCGCCCCCAGGACTGGCCACCGCCAGGTTGTTGTTCGCCGAACAGGGCGCCGTGCCCGGCGGCAGCGTGGCCGAGCCCATCCTGCGCTCGTGGCGCCGCTGCGCCGATCTCGGCCACGACATGCGCGCCCAGCGGCCGCAGGAGCCCATCACCCAATCCGAGCTGCGCGTGGCCCAGGAGCGCAACGAGGCGCTGCGGCGCATGTGCCGGCCCGCGCTCGACATGCTGGCCGCCTGCCCGCAGGGGCGCGACGGCCTGGTGATCCTCACCGACGCGCAGGGCCTGGTGCTCGACACGCGCGGCGATCCGGCCTTCGCGTCGCGCGCCTCGCGCGTGGCGCTGATGCCGGGCGCGCGCTGGGACGAGTCGATGGCCGGCACCAACGCGATCGGCACCGCGCTGGTCGAGGGCCGCGCGCTGTCGGTGCATGGCGGCGAGCATTTCTTCGAGCCCAACCACATCCTCACCTGCTCGGCCGTGCCCGTGAGCGATGCGCGCGGCCGCCTGCTCGGCGTGCTCGACCTGTCGGGTCCGGCACGCGACATGCCGCGCACGCTGGCGCGAGTGCGGCAGGCGGTCGACCTGGCCGAGCATGCGGTGTTCGAACACGATTACGCGCACTGCACGCTGCTGGGGCTGCATGGCGATCCCACCCGCCTCGCCACGCCGGCCGAGGCCGTGCTGGCGTTCGAAGGCGAGCGGCTGGTCGGCGCCAATCGCCACGCGCTGGCCTGGCTGGCGCTCGACGCGGCCGCGCTGGGCGTGCTGCGCTATCACGACCTGTTCGAGGGTGCGCTGCACGAGGCGCTCGCGCTGCGGCAGTCGCCCGACGGCCGGCGCTGGCATGCGCGGCTGCGCGCGCCGCTGCGGCCCCTGCCGCAGGCGCCGGCCCGCACGCCGCCCGCCGCCGCGCCGGCGCGCACGCCGGGCTCGCCCCGCATCGAGCCTGCGGCCGTGTTCGACGACGCGACGCGCATGGCGCTGGCGCGCGCGGTGCGCATGCAGGACGCGGGCGTGGCGGTGCTGCTGCAGGGCGAGACCGGCACCGGCAAGGAGGTGTTCGCGCGCGCCATGCATGCGCGCAGCGCCCGCGCCGGCAAGCCCTTCGTGGCGGTCAACTGCGCGGCGCTGCCCGAGGCGCTGATCGAGGCCGAGCTGTTCGGCTACGAAGACGGCGCCTTCACCGGCGCGCGGCGCCACGGCAGCAAGGGATTGCTGCGCCAGGCCGAGGGCGGCGTGCTGTTTCTCGACGAGATCGGCGACATGCCGCTGGCCCTGCAGGCGCGGCTGCTGCGGGTGCTGCAGGCGCGCGAGGTCACGCCGCTCGGCGGCGCGCAGGCGGTGCCGCTCGACTTCGCCCTGATCTGCGCCACCCACCGGCCGCTGGCGGCCGACGACGCGAGCGCGCCGGTGCGCCCCGACCTGTATTTCCGCATCGCCGAATACACGGTGGCGCTGGCGCCGCTGCGCGCGCGCGGCGACCGTGCGCGGCTGGTGCGCCAGCTCTGGCACGGCCTGGCCGAGGACATCGCGCTGCCGCCCGAGCTCGAGGCGCGGCTGGCGGCCCAGCCGTGGCCGGGCAACTTCCGTCAGATGGTGTCGGTGCTGCGCGCCCTGGCCGTGCTGGCCTCGGAGAGCGGCGCGGTGCGCGCCGACATGCTGCCCGACGGCCTGGCCGTCGCCACGGCCGCGACGGCCACGCAGTCCGGGCCGGGCGACACGCTGCAGACACTGGCGGCCGCGCGCATCGACGCCGTGCTGGCGCAGTGCGAAGGCAATGTGTCGCAGGCGGCGCGCCTGCTGGGCGTGCATCGCAGCACGCTGTACCGCCGCCAGGGCCGCCCCGCGCGCAAGCGCGTGGCCTGAACCGCGCGGTCTGGTCACGGCCAGCGGGGCGCCCGCGGGCCGGGCCCGCGCGGCCTCAGGCCATCATGATGCGGGCGAGCTCCACGCCCGGATCGGGCGCGCGCATGAAGGCCTCGCCCACCAGGAACGCATCGACCTCGTGGTCGCGCATCAGCTTCACGTCTTCGGGCGTGAGAATGCCGCTCTCGGTGACCACGCGCTTGCCGGCCGGAATGCGCGGCAGCAGGTCGAGCGTGTTCTGCAGGCTGGTCTCGAAGGTGCGCAGGTTGCGGTTGTTGATGCCGAGCAGTGGCGTGTTGAGCGTGAGCGCCACCTCGAGCTCGGCCGCGTCATGCACCTCCACCAGCACGTCCAGGCCCAGGTCGAACGCGACCTGCTCGTACTCGCGCAGCTGGGTGGGCGACAGCGCGGCCACGATCAGCAGCACGCAGTCGGCGCCCATCGCGCGGGCCGAGATGATCTGGTAGGGATCGATGATGAAGTCTTTGCGCAGCACCGGCAGCGGGCAGGCCGCGCGCGCGCGGCGCAGGTTGTCGTGCGAGCCCTGGAAGAACTGCACGTCGGTGAGCACCGACAGGCAGGCCGCGCCGTGCGCGGCATAGCTCGACGCGATGGCGGCGGGGTCGAAGTTCTCGCGCAGCACGCCCTTGGAGGGCGATGCCTTCTTGATCTCGGCGATCACGCCGGGCTTGCCGGCGGCGATCTTGTCTTCGATCGCCTGGGCAAAGCCGCGCACGTCCTGGCGTGCCTGGGCTTCGCGCAGCAGTTCGGATTCGCTGCGCAGCTGGCGTGCGGTGGCGACTTCCTCGGCCTTGATGGCCAGGATCTTCGCGAGGATATCGTTCATTTCTGGAATTTCCGGGTGTAAGCGCAGAACTCCTCCAGCTTGGCGCGGGCTGCGCCGTTGGAGATCAGTTCGAACGCCAGTTTAAGCGCCGCGGGGATGGACTCGGCCTTGTTGCCGGCATAAATGGCCAGACCCGCGTTCAGCGCGACGATGTCCCGGGCGGCGCCTTCGACATTCTCGAGCGCTTCGATGACAAGTTCACGCGACTGTTCGCGATTGGACACCTTGATACTGCGGTTGGACATCATGGATAGCCCGTAGTCCTCGGGGTGGATCTCGTATTCGCGCACCTCGCCGTCCTTGAGCTCGCCCACCAGCGTGGCCGCGCCCAGCGAGGCCTCGTCCATGCCGTCCTTGCCGTGCACCACCAGCACGTGGCGCGAGCCGAGCCGCTGCAGCACGCGCACCTGGATGCCGACCAGGTCGGCATGGAACACGCCCATGAGCTGGTTGGCCGCACCGGCGGGATTGGTCAGCGGGCCGAGGATGTTGAAGATGGTGCGCACCGCCAGCTCCTTGCGGACCGCGGCGATGTTCTTCATGGCGCCGTGATGGGCGGGCGCGAACATGAAGCCGATGCCGGTGGCGGTGATGCACTCGGCCACTTCGTCGGGCGTGAGCGTGAGGTTGGCGCCCAGCGCCTCCAGCACGTCGGCGCTGCCCGACGACGACGAGGCGCTGCGGTTGCCGTGCTTGGCGATCGGCACCCCGGCGGCGGCGGCCACGAACATGGCGGTGGTCGAGATGTTGAAGGTGTGGCTGCCGTCGCCGCCGGTGCCGCACATGTCGAGCAGGTCTTCGGGATTGGGCGTGACCACGGGCGTCGCGAACTCGCGCATCACCTGCGCGGCCGCCGTGATTTCACCCACGGTTTCCTTCTTGACCCGCAGGCCCATCAGCAGCGCGCTGGCGATCTGCGGCGACATCTCGCCGCGCATCAGCATGCGCATCAGATGCAGCATCTCGTCGTGGAAGATTTCGCGGTGTTCGATGCAGCGCACGAGCGCTTCGGTGGGAGAGATCGTCACTTGGGTGCTCCTGGATGGGTCAGAGATTGAGGAAGTTGCGCAGCATCGCGTGGCCGTGCTCGCTCAGCACCGACTCCGGATGGAACTGTACTCCGTACAGCGGCAGGGTCTTGTGCGCCACCCCCATGATGTCGCCATCGGGCGCCGTGGCGGTGACCTGCAGCTCGTCGGGCAGGGTGGCCGGATCGATCGTGAGCGAGTTGTAGCGGATCACGGTGTAGGGGCTGGGCAGGCCGGTGAAGATGTCGGTGCCGGTGTGCTGGATGCTCACGGTCTTGCCGTGCATGATCTGCTGCGCCCGCACGATGTCGCCGCCGTAGGCGGCGCCGATGGCCTGGTGGCCCAGGCACACGCCCAAAATGGGCAGCTTGCCGGCGAAGGCGCGGATCGCGGCCACGGAGATGCCGGCCTCGGCCGGCGAGCAGGGGCCGGGCGACACGCAGATGCGGTCGGGCCCGAGCGCGGCGATCTCCTCGAGCGTGATCTGGTCGTTGCGCGCCACGCGCACGTCTTCGCCCAGCTCGCCGAAGTACTGCACCAGGTTGTAGGTGAAGGAATCGTAGTTGTCGATCATCAACAGCATGTCTGTCTCGCTAATCCGGTGGGGCCCGCAGGCCTGGAAGTGTGGGTCGGGGGCCTCAGATGGGCTCGTCCAGGCCGTGCTGGACCTGCTCGGCGGCGCGCAGCACCGCGCGCGCCTTGGCCTCGGTCTCGGCGTATTCGGCCTCGGGGCTGGAGTCGGCCACGATGCCGGCCGCGGCCTGCACGTACAGCGTGCCGTTCTTGATGACGCCGGTGCGGATCGCGATGGCCACGTCCATCTCGCCGCCATAGCTCAGGTAGCCGGCCGCGCCGCCGTAGATGCCGCGGCGCACGGGCTCGAGCTCGTCGATGATCTCCATGGCGCGCACCTTGGGCGCGCCGGTGAGCGTGCCGGCCGGGAAGGCCGCGCGCAGCACGTCCATGCTGCTCATGCCCGGGTTGAGGTTGCCGGTGACGTTGGAGACCAGGTGCATCACGTGCGAATAGCGCTCGATGGCCATGGTGTCGCTCACCCGCACCGAACCGGTCTCGGCCACCCGGCCGACGTCGTTGCGGGCCAGGTCGATCAGCATGACGTGCTCGGCGATCTCCTTGGGATCGGCGCGCAGCTCGGCGGCCAGCGCCTGGTCTTCCTCGGGCGTGCCGCCGCGCTTGCGCGTGCCGGCCAGCGGGCGGATCGTGATCTGCGACTTGGGCGCGCCGTTCTCGACCACCTGCTCCTGGCGCACCAGGATCTCGGGCGAGGCGCCCACCACCTGGAAGTCGCCGAAGTTCCAGAAGTACATGTAGGGCGAGGGGTTGAGCGAGCGCAGCGCGCGATAGAGCGAGAGCGGCGCGTCGCGGAACGGCTTGGCGATGACCTGGCCCACCTGCACCTGCATCAGGTCGCCGGCCGCGATGTATTCCTTGGCGCGGCGCACGGCGGCGAGGTAATCCTCCTTGGAAAAGTCGCGCCGCTCCTCGGTCTGCATACTGGCGTGGCTGTAGGGGATCTCGACGGCGCGGCGCAGGCGGGCGCGCAGGTCGAGCAGGCGCTGCTGGGCGCGGCTGTAAGACTCGGGCTGGGCGGGGTCGGCGTAGACCATCAGGTAGATGCGGCCGGCCAGGTTGTCGACGATCACGAGCTCGTCGACGTGCAGCAGCATGATGTCGGGCGTGCCCTCGTCCATGCCGGCCGGGAACGGCTTGACGGCCGGGCCCAGGCGCGGCTCGATGTGGCGCACCGTGTCGTAGCCGAAGTAGCCGGCCAGGCCGCCGCAGAAGCGCGGCATGCCGGGGCGCAGGGCCACCTTGAAGCGCGCCTGGTAGGCCTCGATGAAGGCCAGCGGATCGCCGTCGTGAGTCTCGACGACCTTGCCGTCGGTCAGCACCTCGGTGTGGGTGCCGCGCGCCTGGATCACGGTACGGGCCGGCAGGCCGATAAAGGAGTAGCGGCCGAAGCGCTCGCCGCCCACCACCGACTCCATCAGGCAGCTCATGCGCCCGCCCTGCGGGCCGCTGTGGGCCAGCTTGAGGTAGATGGCCAGCGGCGTGTCGAGGTCCGCGTAGGTCTCGGCGACCAGCGGGATGCGGTTGTAGCCCTGGGCGGCCAGTGCCTTGAATTCGATTTCGGTCATGTCGGGTCTGGGTCGGTGTAGGTTGCGACAGACCGGGCACGCATGTGAAAAAGCCCGGTCCTGTGAGGGTTCCGGGCTTGGCTGCTGCTTTTACAGCTTACGGCGTTGGCGCGGTGCACGCGTCAAGGCCGGGAAGGGAATCATCGCCACCCGGAAGACAAACGCCACCAACGCCACGAGGCGTTGCGCATTCGGTTCGAGGGGCGAGCGTTCATTGAATCGGGTGTCGCTTGGGGTTGTTCAGGCCTGGGCCGGGGTTTCGATTTTCGCGGCGCCGGATTTGGCGTTGCGATCGGCGATCCACTGGGCGGCGTCAAGCAGCGTGTCGACTATACCATCAACGTCCAGGGTGCGCACGTCCATGCCTTCGTTGTAGCCATAGGGCACGGCCAGCACCGCGGTACCCGCGCGGCGGCCGGCCAGCGCGTCGTTGATCGAATCGCCGATGGTCACGGCCTGCTCGGGCGCGACGCCGAAGGCGGCCAGGGCGTGCAGCACCTGGTCGGGATCGGGCTTGCGGCGCTCGCAGGTGTCGCCGCACACCACGGCCTCGAAGAAGCCGGCCAGGCCGGTGCGCTGCATGAGCGGCAGCGTGAACTCGGTGGGCTTGTTGGTGACCACCGCGAGCTTCAGGCCCTGGGCGCGCATCGCCTTCAGGCCTTCGATCACGCCGTCGAACACGCGCGCCTTGTCACCGTTGACCAGGTGGTAATGGCGGTAGAACGAGGCGCGGCCCTCGGCGAAGCGCGCGTCGTCGGGGGCCGCGGCATCGAGGCTGCCGGCCAGCGTGCGGCGCACGAGGTTGTCCACGCCCTTGCCCACGAAGGTGGCGATCACATCTTCGCGCAGCGGCGCCATGCCGAGCTCGACCCGCATGGCGTTGGCCGCGTGGGCGAGATCGGGAACGGAGTCGAGCAGGGTGCCGTCGAGGTCGAGCAGGGCGGCGAGCAGGGGCGTGGCGGACACGGCGTATTTCCTAGATGAGTCAGGCGGACAGGGTTTCGGCGCGGGCGATCTCGGCGCGCATCTGGTCGATCACGGCCTTGTAGTCGGGCTTGCCGAAGATGGCGGAGCCGGCCACGAAGGTGTCCGCGCCGGCCGCGCGGATCTCGGCGATGTTGTCGACCTTCACGCCCCCGTCGACCTCCAGCAGGATCGGCTGGCCGCCGGCCCGGGTCCAGGCGTCGATACGGGCGCGCGCCTCGCGCAGCTTGGTGAGCGTGGACGGGATGAACGACTGGCCGCCGAAGCCGGGGTTCACCGACATCAGCAGCACCATGTCGAGGCGATCCATCACGTAGTCCATGTACGAGAGCGGCGTGGCCGGGTTGAACACCAGGCCGGCCTTGCAGCCGTTGTCGCGGATCAGCTGGAGGGTGCGGTCGACGTGGCGGCTGGCCTCGGGGTGGAAGGTGATCATGTTGGCGCCCGCCTTGGCGAACATCGGCACGATCTCGTCCACCGGCTCGACCATCAGGTGCACGTCGATCGTGACATTCACATGGGGACGGATCGCCGCACAGACCATCGGGCCGATGGTGAGGTTGGGCACGTAGTGGTTGTCCATCACGTCGAAGTGAATCCAGTCGGCGCCCGCGGCGACGACGTTGCGGACCTCTTCGCCCAGGCGAGCGAAATCGGCGGATAGAATGCTGGGAGCGATGCGGGTGGTGACCGGCGTGGACATGGTGATCGGGATTTCCGGGGGCATAATGTGCAATTATTGCAGCTTGACGCCCCGGCCCGGGAGCTCGGTTACTTCTTCGCCCCGGACCGCCGCGTCGGCGGCCGCCAGCCGCCGTTGCGTCCCCCTCTCATGCGCCACACCGGGATAGGCCTGTGAAACCTTACGATCTGACCGTATCCGTGACCCCTCGATTCGTGCCGGAGCAGTCCGATCCCAGTCAACAGCAATTCGTGTTCGCGTACACGGTGCGCATCACCAACACCGGGTCGAATCCGGCCCAGGTCATCAGCCGCCACTGGGTCATCACCGACGGCAACCAGCGCGTCCAGGAGGTCCGCGGCCTCGGCGTGGTGGGCCAGCAGCCGCTGCTGGCGCCCGGCGAAACCTTCGAATACACCAGCGGCTGTCCGCTGCCGACCCCGGTCGGCACCATGCGCGGCACCTATCACTGCGTGGGCGAGAACGGCATCCCGTTCGAAGTGCCCATCACCGAATTCGTGCTGGCCATGCCCCGCACCCTGCATTGATCCCGCCGGCGCAGCCCGCGCCGGCCGCAACCGATTTTCCGCCCATGAAGCGCCTTCTTAGTCTGTCCGTGCTGTCGGTTTTGCTGGCGGCATGCACCACCACCCAGGAAATCCCGCCCGACGAGCAGCCCGGCGGCATCACGCCCCCGCCGGCCGAAGGCCCGCTCACGGTGCCGTCGGTGTCGGCGCTGCCGGACACGCCGGCGCGCGCGCTCGCCGGCCGCTATCAGCGGGTCAACTACAGCGAGCTGCCCGGCTGGGACAGCGACGACCTGTCGCGCCTGTGGCCGCTGGTGATCCGCAACTGCAAGGGCCTGATGCGCCCGACCTCCGGCAACCTCGCCGCGCCGGCACGCGCCACGCCGCGCGCCTGGCAGCCGGTGTGCGCCGCCGCGGCCGATCCGGCCCGCGCGCCCGCCCCCGGCGACGCCGCCGCCGTGCGCCGCTTCATCCAGACCTGGCTGCAGCCCTGGCGCGTCAACGGCGCCGACGGCAAGCCGGCCACCAACACCGTCACGGGCTACTACGAGCCGCTGGTGCGCGGCTCGCGCGTGGCGGGCGGCAAGCATCAATGGCCGCTCTACACGGTGCCGAGCGACCTGCTCACCATCGATCTGGGCTCGGTCTACCCCGACCTGGCCGGCAAGCGGGTGCGCGGCAAGCTCGACGGGCGCCGCGTGGTGCCCTACGACACGCGCGCCGCGCTCGAGGCCTCCGACCGCAAGCCGCCCGTGCTGGCCTGGATCGATGATCCGGTCGACAACTTCTTCCTGCAGGTGCAGGGCTCGGGCCGCGTGCTGCTCACCGACGGGCCCGACGCCGGCAAGACCATCCGCGTGGCCTACGCCGACCACAACGGCCAGCCCTACGTGTCGATCGGCCGCTGGCTGATCGACCGCGGCGAGCTGCGTGCCGACCAGGCCTCCATGCAGAACATCCGCGCCTGGGCCCAGCGCAATCCGGGCCGCACGCAGGAAATGCTCAACGCCAACCCGGCCGTGGTGTTCTTCCGCGAAGAGGCGGTGGTGGATCCCGAGCAGGGTCCCAAGGGCGCCTACGCGATTCCGCTGGCCGCCGGCCGCTCGATCGCGGTCGACCCCACCTTCGTGCCGCTCGGCACGCCGGTGTTCCTGGCCACCACCTATCCCGCCTCGGAGCGGCCGCTGCAGCGCCTGGTGTTCGCGCAGGACACCGGCACGGCCATCAAGGGCGCCGCGCGCGCCGACTACTACTGGGGCTTCGGCGACGAAGCCGGCCAGCAGGCGGGCCGCATGAAGCAGCGCGGCCAGATGTGGCTGCTGTGGCCCAAGCAGGCCGGGGAGCCGAGCGCGCGATGAAGCACCAGGTCCTGATCCTCGGCGCCGGCATCGTCGGCCTCTCGACCGCGCTGGCGCTGGCCCGCCGCGGCCAGCGCGTGGCCGTGCTGGCGCCGCGCAGCCCGGTGGCGCCGGTCACCCCCGACCTCTATCACCCGCGCGTCTACGCCATCTCGCCCGCCAGCCAGCGTTTCCTGGCCGAGCTGGGCGTGTGGGGCGCGATGCCGCAGGCGCGGCTCACGCCGGTCACCGCCATGGAGATCCATGGCGACGGCGACGGCCGCGTCGATCTCAACGCCTGGCAGGCGGCCCAGCCGCAACTGGCCTGGATCGTCGAGTCGGGCGAAATCGAGCGCGTGCTGGCGCAGGCCGTGCAGATGTTCGGCATCCCCTGGATCGAGGAGCGCTGCGTGAGCTGGCGTGCCGGCGAGGTGCGCACCGACGCCGATCGCGTGCTGCAGGCCGAGTTGTTCGTGGGCGCCGACGGCGCCGCTTCGCCGCTGCGCGAGGCCGCCGGCCTGAAGCACGAGGCCACCTCGTATCACGACGTGGGCCTGGTGGTGCACCTCGACGCCGAGCGCGCCCACCAGGGCACCGCCCTGCAATGGTTCCGCGACGACGGCGTGCTGGCCCTGCTGCCCATGCCCGACACGAGCGCGGGCGCGCAGGTCTCGATGGTGTGGTCGATGCGCGAGGAGCCCGCGCGCGCGCTGCTGGCGCTCTCTCCCGACGACCAGGCCACCGAGCTGGCGCGCCGCCTCGCCGACGCGACCCACGGCCGCCTGGGCGCGCTGCGCGTGCGCAGCAAGCTGCATGGCTTCCCCCTGACCCTCGAACGCGCCCAGATGGTGGCGCCGGGCATCGCGCTGGCGGGCGACGCGGCCCACCGCCTGCATCCGCTCGCCGGCCAGGGCCTGAACCTCGGCCTGGGCGACGTGCAGGCGCTGGCCGAGGTCGTGGCCAGGCGCGAAGCCTTCCGCGAGGCCGGCGACATCCGCGTGCTGCGCCGCTACCAGCGCGCCCGCGCCGAGCCCGTGCTGGCGATGCGCCTGGCCACCGACGGCCTGCACCGGCTGTTCGGCGCGCGCGCCGCGCCGCTGGTGTGGCTGCGCAACGCCGGCATGCAGTGGGTCGACGCACTGCCCTTCGTGAAGCGTCAGCTGATCGACGGTGCCTCGCGCAACTAATTCCGGGCCGGCACGGTCAGACAGACCTGCCGCGAGCGCAACGACGCCCCGCCCCGTACGAACAGGAGTCCGCATGAACATCCGCCATTCCCTGCCCCTGGCCTGCGCCCTCGCGCTGGCCGCGGCGGGCGCCCACGCCGCCGACAAGGTGTATTCCACCGCCAACCCGCAGGCACCGGCCGCGGGCGACAAGGTGACCTCCACCAACGACATCGGCCAGCCCGCGAAAAAGGGCGAGAAGGTCTACAGCACCGCCTCCGTCACGCCGCCCGATCCCGTGGCCGACGAGGTGAAGTCGCGCTTCAAGCAGCGCTTCACCAACTTCGACGTGACCACGGTGCGCCGCACGCCCTACGGCCTGTTCGAGGTGCAGGTGGGCATGGACCTGATCTACACCGACGAGAAGGTGACCTGGGTCATGGAAGGTCCGCTGATCGACGCCATGACGCGCCGCGACGTGACCTCGGAACGCCAGGAAAAGCTCGGCCAGGTCGAGTTCGACCAGCTGCCGCTCGACCAGGCCATCAAGCAGGTCAAGGGCGACGGCTCGCGCAAGGTCGCGATCTTCGAGGATCCGAACTGCGGCTACTGCAAGCAGCTGCGCCACACCCTCGAAGACGTGGACAACATCACCGTCTACACCTTCCTCTACCCCATCCTCTCGCCCGACTCCACCACCAAGGTGCGCGACATCTGGTGCGCCAGCGACCCCGGCAAGTCCTGGGACGACTGGATGCTGCGCGGCAAGCGCCCGGCCTCGGTGCAATGCGACGCGCCGATCGACCAGATGGTGGCGCTGGGCCGCCAGCTGATGGTGCGCGGCACGCCCACGCTGTTCTTTGCCGACGGCTCGCGCGCCAGCGGCGCCCTGCCGCTGGACCAGCTGCAGGAACGACTCAAGTGATTCCACGGCCCGCACCTGCGGGCCGTTTGTTTTTGCGGGCCCGGCCCGCCATCGCACACACTGACGAACGACATTGCTCCGGAGACAAGAAAGTGGAAATCGCGATTCTCGATGACTATCACGACGTGGCCGAACGCTATGCGGACTGGTCCAGCCTGGGCCCCGACGCGCGCGTGCAGGTGTTCCAGAATGCGCTGCCCGAGGGCGACGACGTGCGCGCCAACGCGCTGGCGCAGTTCGACGTGATCGTGGCCATGCGCGAGCGCACGCCGTTCCCGGCCGCGCTGCTGCGCGCGCTGCCGAACCTGCGCCTGCTGGTCACCACCGGCCTGCGCAACAACGCGATCGACATGGACGAGGCCCGCGCGCGCGGCATCGTGGTGTGCGGCGCGCCCGGCAGCGCCGACGCCAACACGGCCACGGCCGAGCTGGCCTGGGCCCACATCCTCGCGCTGTTCAAGCACCTGCCGCAGGAAGACGACGCGATGCGCCGCGGCATGTGGCAGACCGGCATGCCGATCCCGCTGGCGGGCAAGCGCCTGGGCGTGCTGGGCCTGGGCAAGCTGGGCCAGGCGGTGGCGCAGGTCGGCCGCGCCTTCGGCATGGACGTGGTGGCCTGGAGCCCCAACCTCACCGACGAGCGCGCCGCCGAGGCGGGCGTGACGCGGGTGGACAAGCACACGCTGTTTTCGAGCGCCGACGTGATCAGCCTGCACCTGATCCTGAGCGAGCGCAGCCGCCACATCGTGGATGCCGCCGCCCTGGCCGCCATGAAGCCCTCCGCGTTCCTGGTGAACACCTCGCGCGCCGGGCTGGTCGACCAGGAGGCGCTGCTCGACACGCTGGCCAAGGGCCGCATCGCCGGCGCGGGCCTGGACGTGTTCGAGGTGGAGCCGCTGCCGCCCACCGACGTGATCCGCAACCTCGACAACGTGATCCTCACGCCGCACCTGGGCTACGTCAGCCAGGAAAACTTCCAGGCCTTCTACCGCAATGCGCTCGCGGCCGTGCAGGCCTATGCCAAGGGCGCCCCGATCAAGGTGCTCAACGGCTGAGGCCGGCGCCGGGCAGCGCGGCGCGTCCGGGCCGGTGGCACCGGCGGGCCCGCCCTCGCGGCGCGCTCGTGCGCGCGGCCCCGGCACGGCGCCGCACGGGCCGGCGCGCCCCCCGCCGGGGTCACGCCCCGGGCGCGGCTAAAATACCGTTTTCCCTGTGCTTCCGATGCAGTCATGAAGGATTCCAACAATTTCCACCGCCTCGAGAATCGGCTCCAGTCCGAGGCGGGCAAGGCCATCGTCGATTTCAAGATGATCGAAGACGGCGACAAGATCCTCGTCTGCATGAGTGGCGGCAAGGACTCGTACACCATGCTGGAGGTGCTCAAGGCCCTGCAGCGGCGCGCCCCGGTCAAGTTCGAGCTGATCGCGATGAACCTCGACCAGAAGCAGCCCGGCTTTCCCGAAGACGTGCTGCCGCGCTACCTCGAGACCACCGGCGTGCCGTACCGCATCGTCGAGGCCGACACCTACTCCATCGTCAAGGAGAAGGTGCCCGAGGGCAAGACCACCTGTTCGCTCTGTTCGCGGCTGCGGCGCGGCGTGATCTATCGCACCGCGAAGGAGCTGGGCTGCAACAAGATCGCGCTGGGCCACCACCGCGACGACATCGTCGAGACGTTCTTCCTGAACCTGTTCTTCGGCGGCAAGATGAAGGCCATGCCGCCCAAGCTCGCCACCAACGACGGCGCGCACGTGGTGATCCGGCCGCTGGCCTATTGCAGCGAAGCCGACATCGCCGCCTACGCGCGCGACATGGCGTTCCCCATCATCCCGTGCAATCTGTGCGGCTCGCAGGAAAACCTGCAGCGCGTGCGCGTCAAGGAGATGCTGCAGGCGTGGGAACGCGAGACCCCCGGCCGCGTCGCCAACGTGTTCCGCGCGCTCACCGACGTGGTGCCCTCGCACCTGGTCGACACCAAGCTGTTCGACTTCCAGGGCCTGGCCACCGGCCTGGCGAAGATCGACGAGTCGGCCCTGTTCGGCGAGAGCTCGTATGAGCAGGGCGCGCTGGTGTTCGGCCAGTCGAGCGAGAACCGCATCGCGTTCGTGCGTCCCGAGCGGCTCCCCGACCCGGCCTGACGCGGCGCGCAGCGCCACGCCACACGCCGTGGTCCAAGCCAGGGCGGCACCATGCAAAACGCCCTGGCTTTGGACCAGGGCGGCGTCACGCAAAACGCCCTGGCCTCGACCAGGGCGTTCTCACCTGCGCGCGGCCTCGCCTCAATAGGCCGCTAGGGCCAGCGGCGCAGCGCCCGGGCGGGGCGCCTGCGCGTCGGCCTGCGTCGGCGTGCCGCCCTGCAGCTTGAAGGCGCTGACGGCGCCGCGCAGGTCGGCGGCCTGGTCCTGCATCGAGCCGGCCGCCGCGGCGGCTTCCTCGACCAGCGCCGCGTTCTGCTGCGTTACCTCGTCCATCTGCGCCACGGCGCGGTTCACCTGCTCGATGCCGTCGGCCTGTTCGGCCGAGGCCGCGGCGATCTCGCCCATGATGTCGGTCACGCGCTGCACCGCCGACAGGATGTCCTGCATGGTGGCGCCGGCGCGCTCGGCGCTGTCCGAGCCCTGGCCGATCTTGTGCACCGTATCCTCGATCAGGGTCTTGATCTCCTTGGCGGCCTGCGCGCTGCGCTGCGCCAGCGAACGCACCTCCGCCGCCACCACCGCAAAGCCCTTGCCCTGTTCGCCCGCGCGCGCGGCCTCGACCGCCGCGTTGAGCGCGAGGATGTTGGTCTGGAACGCGATGCCGTCGATCACCGACACGATGTCGGCGATCTTCACCGAGCTGGCCGAGATGGCGCTCATGGTGCCCACCACTTCGGTCACGGTGGCGCCGCCGCGCGAGGCGGTGTCGGAGGCCGCGGCCGCCAGCTGATTGGCCTGGCGCGCGCTTTCCGCGTTCTGCTTCACGGTCGACGAGAGTTGCTCCATCGATGCGGCGGTCTCCTCGAGCGAGGCGGCCTGCTGCTCGGTGCGCGAGGACAGGTCCGCGTTGCCGGCCGCGATCTGGCTCGAGGCCGAAGCGATGTTTTCCACGCCCGAGCGGATCCGCGTCACGGTGCCCGCGAGGTTGGCGTTCATCGTCTGCAACGCGCCCATCAGCTCGCCGATCTCGTCGCGCGAGGTGGCGGTGATGTGGCTGGTGAGGTCGTTGGACGCCACGGTGCGCGCCACGCGCACGGCCTGGGCCAGCGGTCGGGTGATGCCGCGCGTGAGCAGCACGGCCAGCAGCAGGCCGCTCACCACGGCGACGACGCCCAGCACCACCATCCACAGGTTGGCGCTGCGGTAGGCGCTGTCGATCGACGCGGCCTGCGCGTCGATGGCATTGCGCTGCAGTTCCTGCAGTTGCGTGATGACGTCGATGAAGCGACGCGAGGCCTGCAGGTATTCCTGTTCGAAGATGCGCGTGGCGGCGGCGATGTCGCCGTCCTGCTTGGCCTTGTAGCTGCGGTCGCGCGAGCTGAGATAGGCGGTGCGCGCCGTGCCGAGATCGGCCCAGATGCGTTTTTCCTCGTCGCTCTGGATCAGCGGCTCGATCTGCTGCTGCAGCTGCGAAGCGCGCTTGGTCGAATCGGCGGCTTCCTGCGAGAAGAACTGCACCAGGCTCGGATCCGAGCTCTTGGCGATGGCGGTGGTGCGCGTCACGCCGGTATGGATGTAGCGGCTCCAGTCGGAGATCATGCGTTCCTTGATCAGCGAGCGCTGGGTCATGTCCTCGACCGCGCCGCTGATGTTGCTCAAGGCATACAGGCCCACCAGGCACATGACGGTGGTCATGGCCAGCAATACCGCAAAACCACCCGCGAGTCGGGTGCCCAGCTTCAAGTTCTTCATGACTGCCCCGGATCTGTCCAGGGCCGCGCCCATGCCTCGATGATGGCGGCTCCGTGCGCGGCGGCGCACGCGGCGCCGGCGGGGCCAGCCAGGCATGCGCAGCCCGGGGAAATCCGCCTCCAAAAATATTGCTGTTCGAATGAATGGTTGCGCCGGCCGATCTCCCGATCCCGGAAATCCCATGCCGGCAGCCGAATGCTAGCCGCGCCGCCGCGCCCAGGATCAGGGGATGAGCGGCGCGAATTGGCCCAATTCTTCGGGTTTGGACGACCGGAGGGTCGGTCGAATTTTGGGGCCGGAATGCCCCCTGTCGCGGCCCGGCCGCACCTCGCCGGCCCCACCTCTCCGGCTGCACCTCGCGACTCAGCGCAACTCGAGCGTGGCCGCGATCACCTGGAACGTGAGCAGCAGCTGGCGCCAGCCTTCCTTGGCCAGCGCGGGCGGGCGCTTGAGCTCGGCCGCCGCGGGATCATCGAGCAGGTTGCCGGTGCAGGCGAACACGATGCTGTTGGTCATGTCGTCGTCGACCACCTCGAACATCGCATTGCCGAACGCGGCGCGCACGCGCTCCAGATAGCTGCGATGGTCGGGATGATTGACGTGGAAATTGCAGACCAGGATGCCGTCGTCGCGCAGCGCGCGATGGCAGTCGGCGTAGAAGTCGGCGGTACAGAGCGGCGCGGGAATGCCGCCCACCACGTAGCCGTCGAGCAGGATCACGTCGGCGTCGTGGTCCTGCGTGCGCATGTATTCGGCCGCATCGGCCTCGATCACCTGGAAGCGCTCGCTGTCGGGCGGCACCATGAAGGTGTCGCGCAGCGCGATCACGGCGGGGTCGATCTCGACCACCGTGATGCGCGTGGCCGGCAGATAGCGATGGCAGAACTTCGGCAGCGAACCGCCGCCCAGCCCCACCATCAGGATGTGCGCGGGCGCCGGATTGAACAACAGAAACCCCATCATCATGCGGGTGTACTCGATCTCGAGCGCATCGGGATTGAGCACCGACATGCTGCTCTGCACTTCCTTGGCGGTGAAGTGCAGCGTGCGGCGCGGGCCCGCATTCTGGACGAAGGGACGATGCGGCGCGGCAGGCGAAGAAGAGTCGGACATGGGGTCTCGGCGGGGGTCTCGCGCCATTAGACACCCCCCGGGCCGCCGGCCGCAAACGGCGGGCGCCGGCGCCTCACGCCGGCGACAGCATGCCCAGCAGCGACACCAGCAGGACGGCGGCCAGCCCGGCGCACAGCACCATCGCCGCCTGCCGCCGCAGCACGCGCATCGCCTGCCCGCCGCGCGCCAGCCGCGGCACCCAGTAATAGCGGTTGGCCAGCGCCAGCGCCGCCATCAGCAGGGCCAAGCCGGCCTTCAATGCCAGCAGCCATTGATACGGCGATTGCAGGTTCAGGCCGGCGTCGCGCAGGATCAGCCAGGTGTTGAGCGCCCCGGTCGCCATCACGCCGGCGACCGCCCAATGGCCCGCGCTGGAGAAGCGCGCGAGCGCGCGGCCGGCCTCGGCCTGGTCGCGCGGCCAACGATGCAGCAGGGGCAGCACTACCGCCAAGGCACCGAGCCAGAAGGCCGCGCAGAGGATGTGCACGATGTTGTTGGACACGTGCAGCAGGCCGATCGTGCCGCCGTGCATGGCGGCGTGGCCGCTCGCACCCGTGGCGGCGAGCACGCCGCCGGCCAGCCACAGCAGCGCGGTGTTGCCGGCCCCGCGCCAGGCGGCGCCGACCAGCAGCACGGCCAGCACGGCTTTCGCCATCCAGGCCTGGCCATAGCCGGTCAGCGTGGCCACCTGCCACAGCAGCGCGGGCTGCACCATCGCGGCGGGCTCGCCCGCGATGGTGGCGGCCTGCAGCGGCAGCAGCGCCGCCGCGCACAGCAGGCCGACGGTCGCGGCGCGGCGCTGCCATGCGGCCGCGGCGGCCGGGTACGGCAGGCGCCCGACCGCGCGCATCAGGCACGCGCCGAAGATCAGCATCGGCATGAGCGCCGCGCCATAACGGCACAGCGCCATCAACACCGCCACGGTCATTTGACCGTGAATTTCCAGTCGCCGCGGGTCTTGTGGCCGTCCTTCGACAGGACCTGCCATTGCACGGTGTAGGCGCCGGCGGGCAGGGCCTGCCTGACGGGCAGCACCAGCGTCTTGTCGTCGCCCGGCGCGGGCGCCGCCTTGCCGAGATCGACCGCGCGGCCATCGGCGCCGGTGACGGCTAGCGTCGAGAAGGCCGGCTCCAGGCCTTCGGTGAAGGTGGCGCTGATCGCGGCGGGCGAGGCCGCGGCGCTGCCGGCCGCCGGCGTGCTCTGCTTCAGGTGGGCGTGGGCCCAGGCCAGTTGCGGGCCGAGGGCCAGCGCGGCGAGCGCCAGGGTCAGTGCTTTCATCGATGCCTCTCCATCAGTCAACGCCGGCAGACGCGCCGGCCGCATGTGTTTGCGAGCGTAGCCGCTGCCGCTGACGCGCGCCCGAAAGGGTCGCGCGGCCCGGCAGCCGCTGCGCCGCACGCCGACGATTGTGACGGCGAAAGGGAGCGGCGCGCAAACGCGACATATTGCCGCAGGCCGCCCGCGCGTGCCTCGCGCCCCGGCGCGCTGTACTAGAATCCGCCCATGCCCAAGCCCCGTTGCCCGTCGCGCGAACACGGCAGTCTGACCTGGCGGATTCTCGTCTGCCTGGCGCTGTGCGCGTTCCTGTTGCGTGCGGCGGTGCCGGCCGGCTTCATGGCCGCGCCCGCGGCCAGCCACGTCATGCTCGCGCTGTGCGACGGCGCGGGACCGATGCGCATCACGCTCGAGAAGCCGGGCACACCCGCAAACGACACGCACGCCGCCGCGCAGCACTGCGTGTTCGGCAGCGTCGCCGCCCACGCGGTGTTGCCGCTCGCGGGCCTGGCCCCCGTGCCGGGCGCCCTCGTGGCCTTTTCCGTCCTGCCGCTGCCGCCGCAGCGCGCGCTGCCCGCACTGCCCGCCCAGGGCCCGCCACTCGGCCCACGCGCGCCTCCCGCCCTCGCCTGATCCGCATCCACGCACGCCGGCCCTGACGGTGCGCGCAGGTGTGCCTGCCATGCCGACCCGTCTCGCGCGCATGCAGCGCGGCGGATGCGGCAGGCAGGCCCGCATGCCGCCCGCCACGCCGGCCACCGGCTGGCGCCGCCCTGACGCGCCGGCCCCCGCCCACGCGCCGCGCACGCGGCGCAGGCAAGAGGGAGATCCCGATGACGACACGACGCGCGCTGCTGCTCGCGCCGCTCGCGGCCACGTTGCTGGCCGCGCTATCCGCCTGCTCCAAGGGCGACGAACTCGATGACATGCGCGGCCTGGTGCTCGGCGAAAGCGACCTGGGCCGCGACTTCGCGCTGCAAGGCACCGACGGCAAGCGCCATCGCCTGGCCGACTTTCGCGGCAAGGCCGTGATGGTGTTCTTCGGCTTCACGCAGTGCCCCGACGTCTGCCCCACCGCGCTGCAACGCGCCGTGGAAGTGAAGCAGGCGCTCGGCCCGGCGGGCGACCGCTTGCAGGTGCTGTTCGTGACGGTGGACCCGGAACGCGACACACCCGAGGTGCTGCGCGCCTACACCGGCGCCTTCGACCCCGCGTTTCTCGGCCTGTACGGCAGCGACCAGGAGATCCGCGACACCGCACGCGCCTTCAAGGTCTTCTACCAGAAGGTCCCGACCGGCGACAGCTACACGATGGACCACTCCTCGTTCAACTATCTCTACGACCCCAACGGCAGGCTGCGCGTGATCATGAAACACACGCAAAGCGTGGCCGACTACGTCAACGACATCCAGAAACTACTCGCCGTGCCGCCCGCGCAGGCGGCCTGAGCCTCAACCGGAGACCCCCATGAAATTCATCACCCTGACCCTCGGCGCCGCCCTGCTGGCCGCCGCCAGCCTGCCCGCCGCCGCGCAACTGAGCGTGGACGACGCGTGGATCCGCGCCACCGTGCCGGGCCAGAAGTCGACCGGCGCCTTCATGACGCTGCGCGCCCAGGCCGACACCCGGCTGGTGGGCGCGCAATCGGAGGTGGCGCGTTCCACCGAGGTGCACGAGATGCGCATGGACGGCGACGTGATGCGGATGCGGCAGGTCGAGGCCGTGCCGGTCCCGGCCGGCGAGGCCGTGGAACTCAAGCCCGGCGGCTATCACATCATGCTGATGGACGTGCACCGCCAGATGAAGACCGGCGAGGTGGTGCCGCTCACGCTCATCACGGAGTCGGCCGACGGCCAGCGCCACAGCCAGCAGGTCGATGCCACGGTGCGGCCGCTCACCACCGCGCGCGACGGCACGCCGCACGCGACGCCCGCGATGAAGCACTGACGCCCACCGCGCGCCTATCTGCCCTTGGGCAGCGTGTCGCCCAGCCACACGCGGGCACCCGGCCCCGCGCGCCCCGCGCGGTCGTCGGGGTTGCTCAGGCGGCAGCGCTTGAGCGACAGACAGCCGCAGCCGATGCAGTGATCCAGCTCCATGTCGAGGCGCTCCAGTTCCTCGATACGCTGGCGCACGCGCGCGCGCCAGTCGCGCGTCATGCGCTTCCAGTCTTCCTGGCTCGGCGACTTGTTGGCATCGATGGTGCGCACCTGCTCGGCGATCTCCTCGAGCGAATAGCCGATGCGCTGCGCGAACACGATGAACGCGATGCGGCGCAGGCAGGAACGCGGAAAGTAGCGCCGGCTCGAGCCCTCGCGCACCGAGGTGATGAGCCCCAGTGATTCGTAGAAGCGCAGCGCCGAGGCGGCCACGCCGCTGCGCCTGGCGATCTCGCCGATGGCCATGAGCGGCCCTTCGATGAATTCCTGATCCGACATGATGGGCATCCTTGACTTGAAGTTCACTTGAACTTCTACCATCCGCGCAGTCTACAACGGCCCCTTGAAATCATGTACGGCATCCGCGCCATCTCCCGGGGCTTTGCGCCTCGCGCCCGGCTTTGCGCCGGTTTTCTCCTCCTCGCCCTCACGGCCTGCAAAGGCCCCGCCGCGGACACCGCGCCGCCGCCGCCCGAGGTCGGCGTGATTGCGGTCGCGCCGCGCGACGCGCGCCTCACCGACGCCTACAACGGCCGCGTCGAAGCGGTCGACGCCGTCGACCTGCGCCCGCGCGTGAGCGGCTATCTCGACCGGGTGGCGTTCAAGGAGGGCGACAGCGTGCGCCAGGGCGACCTGCTGTTCGTGATCGACCCCCGCCCGTATCGCAATGCGCTGGCGCGCGCCGAGGCGCAGGCGCGCGAGGCCGGTGCCGCGGCCAACCTGGCCCGCCTGCAGCTCGCCCGGGTGCGCACGCTGATGGCGGCGCGCGCCACCTCCCAGGAGGAGCTGGACGGCGCGGCGGCCAGCCATGCGCAGGCCCAGGCCACGCTGCAGGCGGCGCAGGCGGCCGTGGCGGACGCCCGGCTGCAGCTGAGCTTCACGGAGGTGCGCGCGCCCATCGCCGGCCGCATCGGCCGCGCGCTGATGACGGCGGGCAACCTGGCGCAGGCCGACCAGTCCCTGCTGGGCACGCTGGTGTCGCAGGATCCCGTGTACGTCTACTTCGACAGTGACGAGCACAGCTATCTGGGCTATCTGAAGTCGCGCGCGGCGGCGGACGGCCGCCCGTTCGACGGCGCCGAGGTGCGCATCGGGCTGGCCGATGGCGCCGACTTCCCGCACACCGGCGTCATCGACTTCGTCGACAACCGGCTCGATGCCGCCACCGGCACCATGCGGCTGCGCGCCCGCGTCGACAACGCCGGCGGCGCGCTCACGCCGGGCATGTACGCCCGGGTGCAGCTGGGCACCCCCACGCCGCGGCCCGTGATCCTGGTCGCCGAGCGCGCCGTGCTGACCGACCAGAACCGCAAGTACGTCTACGTGGTGGGCCCGGACGACAAGGCGCTGCGCCGCGACGTGACGATCGGCCGCAAGATCGGCGGCGAACGCATCATCGAAAGCGGGCTCGCCGCCGGCGACCGCGTGGTGGCCGACGGCATGCAGAAGATCTTTTATCCCGGCGCGCCGGTGAAGCCGGTGGCGCTGGCCACGCGCGACGGTGCCGCCGGCCCGGCGCAATAGGAACGGACGCCCAAGATGGATTTCTCGAAATTCTTCATCGACCGGCCGATCTTCGCCATCGTCCTGTCCATCATCATCTTCGCGCTCGGCCTGATCGCCATCCCGGTGCTGCCGGCGGGCGAATACCCCGAAGTGGTGCCGCCCAGCGTGGTGGTGCGCACCACCTACCCCGGCGCCAATCCCAAGGAGATCGCCGAATCCGTGGCCGCGCCGCTGGAAGAGGCGATCAACGGCGTCGAGGGCATCATGTACCTGAAGTCGGTCTCCAGCTCCGACGGCAGCCTGCAGGTGGTGGTGACCTTCCTGCCCGACGTGGACGCGGACACGGCCGCGGTGCGCGTGCAGAACCGCGTGAGCCAGGCGCTCTCGCGCCTGCCCGAGGAGGTGCGCCAGTACGGCGTCACCACGCAGAAGCAGTCTTCCACGCCGCTCATGTACGTGAGCCTGCATTCGCCCGACAACTCGCGCGATGCGCTCTACCTGCGCAACTACCTGCTTCTCAATGTGAAGGACGAGCTCTCGCGCATCCCGGGCATCGGCGACGTGGGGCTGTACGGCGCGGGCGACTACGCGATGCGCATCTGGCTCGACCCCGACCGGCTGGCCGCGCGCGGCCTCACCGCCGGCGACGTGATGCAGTCGGTGCGCGAGCAGAACGTGCAGGTCTCGGCCGGCCAGCTCGGCGCCGAGCCCTCGCCGCGCGGCACCGACTTCCTGGTGCCGATCAACATCCAGGGGCGCCTGAAGACGGCCGACGAGTTCGGCGCCATCGTGCTGCGCAACGGCCCGGATGGCCAGGTCACGCGACTGGCCGACGTGGCGCGCATCGAACTCGGCTCGGGCGACTACACGCTGCGCGCCTTCTTCAACGAGCAGAATGCGGCCATGGTCGGCATCTTCCTGTCGCCCGGCGCCAACTCGCTGGCGGTGGCCGACGCCGTCTATGCCAGGCTCGCCACGCTGGCCGAACGCTTCCCGCCGGGCGTCACCTACAAGCCGGTCTGGGATCCCACCGTCTTCGTGCGCGATTCGATCAAGGCCGTGCAGCACACCCTGATCGAGGCGGTGGTGCTGGTGGTGCTGGTGGTGATTCTGTTCCTGCAGACCTGGCGCGCCTCGATCATTCCGCTGGTGGCCGTGCCGGTCTCGATCGTCGGCACCTTCGCCTTCCTGTATCTGCTGGGCTACTCGATCAACACCCTGACGCTGTTCGGGCTGGTGCTGGCGATCGGCATCGTGGTCGACGACGCCATCGTGGTGGTCGAGAACGTGGAGCGCAACATCGCGCGCGGGCTGAGTCCGCGCGCGGCCGCCCACCAGGCCATGAAGGAAGTGTCCGGGCCGATCGTGGCCATCATGCTGGTGCTGTGCGCCGTGTTCGTGCCGATGGCCTTCATGAGCGGCGTGACCGGCCAGTTCTACAAGCAGTTCGCCGTCACGATCGCGATCTCCACCGTGATCTCCACCATCAACTCGCTCACGCTCTCGCCAGCGCTGGCCGCCAAGCTGCTGCGACCGCACGACGCGCCGCGCGATGCGCTCACGCGCGGCATCGACCGCGGCTTCGGCTGGGTCTTCCGGCCGTTCAACCGCTTCTTCCAGCGCAGCGCCGAGCGCTATCACGGCACGGTGGCGCGTTCGTTGCGCCATCGCGGCCTGGTGTTCGTCGTGTACGCGGCGCTGCTGGGTGCCACCGCGTTCCTGTTCAACACCATCCCCACCGGCTTCATCCCGGTGCAGGACAAGCTCTATCTGTTTGCCGGCGCCAAGCTGCCCGAGGGCGCGTCGCTGGCGCGCACCAACGCGGTGATGGACGAGATGACGCGCATCGCGCTCGAGACCGACGGCGTGGACATGGTGTCGGGCTTTGCCGGCCTGAACGCCCTGCAGCAGACCAACACGCCCAACATCACGAACTCGTATGTGATCCTCAAGCCCTTCGCCGAGCGCGAGCGGCCGGCCGCCGAGATCGTGGCCGAGCTGTCGCAGCGCTTCTCCGCCGTGAGCGGCGGCTTCGCCTACGCGCTCATGCCCCCGCCGATCCAGGGCCTGGGCAACGGCTCGGGCTACTCGCTCTACCTGGAGGATCGCGCGGGGCTGGGCTACGGCGCGCTGCAGCAGGCCATCGACGCCTTCAGTGCCGCGGTCGCGCAGACGCCCGGCATGGGCTATCCGGTGAGCTCGTACCAGGCCAACATCCCGCAGCTGCAGGTCGATGTGGACCGGGTCAAGGCCAAGGCGCAGGGGGTGTCCCTCACCGATCTGTTCCAGACGCTGCAGGTCTATCTCGGCTCGAGCTACGTGAACGACTTCAACGTGTTCGGCCGCGTCTACCGCGTGATGGTGCAGGCCGACAGCCGCCACCGCCAGGCCGCCGAGGACATCGCCAGGCTGCGCGTGCGCAACGCCGCAGGCGACATGGTGCCGATCGGGGCGATGGTGACGGTCAGCCCCACGTTCGGGCCGGACCCGGTGATGCGCTACAACGGCTATCCGGCCGCCGACCTGATCGGCGAGGCCGATCCGCAGCAACTCTCGTCCGGCCAGGTCATCGCGAAACTCGAGCAGATCGCGCGCGAGGTGCTGCCGCCCGGCATCGTGCTGGAGTGGAGCGACCTGAGCTACCAGCAGGTCAAGCAGAGCAACGCCGCGCTCATCGTGTTTCCGCTGGCGCTGATGCTGGTGTTCCTGGTGCTGGCCTCGCTGTACGAGAGCTGGACGCTGCCGCTCGCCGTGATCCTGATCGTGCCGGTCTGCATGTGCGCCGCGCTGTTCGGCGTGTGGCTCTCGCACGGCGACAACAACGTGTTCGTGCAGGTCGGGCTGGTGGTGCTGATGGGGCTGGCGTGCAAGAACGCGATCCTGATCGTGGAGTTCGCCCGCGAGCTCGAGATCAAGGGCATGGCCACGGTGCCGGCGGCATTGGAGGCGTGCAAGCTGCGCCTGCGCCCCATCATCATGACCTCGGTGGCCTTCATTGCGGGCGCGGTGCCGCTGCTGATCGGCACCGGCGCCGGCAGCGAGGTGCGCTACGCCACCGGCATCACGGTGTTCGCCGGCATGCTCGGCGTCACCCTGTTCGGCCTGTTCCTCACCCCGGTTTTCTACGTCCTCATGCGCAAGCTGGCCGGCGGCTCGCTCGCGCACCCGGCCGGCGCCACGCTGCCCGAAGGAGAGCATCCATGACGCCCCGCTTCCCCCGTCTCGCGGCCCCGCTCGGCCTCGCGCTCTTGCTGGGCGCCTGCGCGGTCGGCCCCGACCACGCGCCGCCGCACAGCGCCGCGCTGGCGGACTCGTTTGCGCGCGCAACCGCCGCCCCAGGCGCGAGCGCCGCCGCCGACCAGGCCTTCTGGCAGGGCTTTGGCGACCCGCTGCTGGCCGAGCTGGTGAACCGCGCCTACGACGCCAACCAGGACCTGGCCGCCGCGCTGGCACGGCGCGACGCCGCCACCGCGCTGCTGTCCCAGGCCAGGCTCGACCGCTACCCCACCGTCACCGCCAGCGGCCGGATCGGCCATCAGCTGCAGAGCCGCGACGATGCCTTCGGCGCCTCGCGCGACGAGCGCAGCGCGCCGACCTCCGGCGCCCGCATCGACGCGCTCTGGGAGCTGGATCTGTTCGGCCGGGTGCGCCGCGGCGTGGAGGCGCAGCGTGCCGACGCGCAAGCCAGCGCCGCCGACGTCCGCGCCGTGCGCGTCGCCATCGCGGCCGACGTGGCCGATGCCTACCTGCAGCTGCGCGGCGCCCAGGAACGCCTGCGCATCAGCCGGGCCAATGCCGAGACCCAGCAGCAGACCCATGCGCTGGTGGAGGCCCGCATCGCCGCCGGGCGCGGCTCCGACCTGGACGCCGCGCGCGCCCGCGCCCAGCTCGAGGCGACCCGCTCGCGCATCGCCGCGTTCGAGGCCGCGATCGGCGTGAACCAGCATCGCCTCGCGGTGCTCACGGCCCAGCCCATTCCCGCGCTGGTGGCGCGGCTGGCTGCGCCCGCGCCGCTGCCGCAGCTGCCCGACCGCATCGCCCCGGGCACGCCCGGCGAGCTGCTGCGGCGCCGGCCCGACATCGCGGCAGCCGAGGCGAGGCTGCATGGCGCGACCGCCCGCATCGGCGTGGCCACCGCCAGCCTGTATCCGCGCTTCACACTCACCGGCCTGCTGGGCAGCAGCACGGCGAGCTACGACGTCTTCCGCGAGGGCAGCGACACGCACCTGATCGCGCTGGGCATCGACTGGTCGTTTCTCGACATCGGCCGGGTGCGGGCCCGCATCGCGCAGAGCGAGGCGGGCGCGGCCGAACGCCTGGCGATGTATCAGCAGACCGTGATGCAGGCCGCCGAGGAAACCGAGAACGCGCTGCTGCGCCTGTCGCGCATCGGCGCCGAGAGCGGCCACCTGGAGCAGGCGGCGGCCGACAGCACGCGCGCCAGCGAGCTGGCCCAGGCGCGCTGGCGCGCGGGCGCGATCGGATTCGACGAGGTGCTCGACGTGGAACGCAGCCGGCTCCAGGCGGAGGATGCGGCCGCCGATGCCGCCGTGCGCCGGGCCGGCGCGGCGGTGGCGCTCTACCGCGCGCTGGCCGGCGGCTGGGCGCCAGCGCAGGCGCCGCAGGCAAGCGCGGCCGCGCTCACTGGGTCGTGATGTTGCGGTCCTTCACCAGCCTGCCCCAGCGCTCGCGCTCCTGCCCCTCGAACGCCGACAGGCGCGGGCCGGCGAGCGCCCCCGGCGCCGCGCCGAGGGCGACGAGCTGCTCCTTGACCGCGGGCGTCGCCAGCGCCTTCTGCGCCGCCTCGATCAACGTGGTCTGCACGGCCTGCGGCGTACCGGCCGGCGCGTAGAGCGCGAACCACGCCGTCACGTCGAAGCCTGGCAGGCCCGATTCCGCCACGGTCGGCACGTCGGGCAGGGCCGGCGCACGCTGCGCCGAGGTGACCGCGAGCGCGCGCACGCGCGAGCCGTCCTTGAGCTGGGCCAGCGTGCTGGGCAGGTTGTCGAGCAGCACGTCGACCTGCCCGCCGATGAGCGCCGGCATCGAGCCCGACACGCCCTTGAACGGCACGTGCAGCATGCGGATGCCGGCGGCCTGCTCGAGATAGGCGCCGGTCAGGTGCACCGACGAGCCCACGCCGGGCGAGGCATAGGTCAGCGGCTTGGCCTCGTTGGCCTTGGCCTTGCGCACCAGGTCCTGCACGGTCTTCATGTCGGAATCGGCGCGCACCGCGATCACGTTCGGCGTGGTGAACACCATGCTGAGCGGCGTGAAGTCGCGGGCCGGATCGAACGGCATGTCGGGATACAGAAAGGCATTGATGGTCTGCGTGCCGATGGTGCCCAGGCCGATGGTGTAGCCGTCGGGGGCCGCGCGCTTGATCACGCCCATGCCGATGTTGCCGCCCGCGCCGGCGCGGTTGTCGACCACGATCGACTGCTTCAGATGCGGGCCCATCGCCTGGGCGATGGTGCGCGCCGCCAGGTCGGCGGTGCCGCCGGCCGGATACGGCACGATCAGGGTGATCGGCCGCGCCGGCCAGGCCTGCGCCTGCGCGCCGCTCGTCACGATGGCCGCCGCGCCGCCGATGAGGGCGGCGGCGGCGATGTTCAATACCCGGGGTCGCTGCACGGGGTTGTCTCCTTGGTTATGCGAGGCGGTGTTTCGACTCGTGCCTCTTTCCGAGCCTGGCCGGTCAGACCATCAGTTCGATCAGGAAGGGCGCGTCCTTGGTGAAGCTGGCGCGCAGCAGGTCGGCGCATTGCTCCAGCGTGGTGGCGCGCGCGGCCTCCACGCCCATCGCATTGGCCAGCCCGGTCCAGCTGATGCCGGGATTGCCGAGGTCCAGCATGCTCATGGCCGTCTCGCCCGGCACCGCGCCCACGTTCTTGTACTCGCCGATGAGGATGTTGTATTTGCTGTTGTTGAGGATGATGGTGGTCACCGGCAGGCGTTCGCGCGCCTGGGTCCACAGCGACTGCAGCGAATACATGGCCGAGCCGTCGGCCTGCAGGCTGATCACGCGGCGCTGGCGCTGCGCGGCGATGGCCGCGCCGGTCGCCACCGGCAGGCCGTCGCCGATCGCGCCGCCGGCCAGGTGCAGCCAGTCGTTGGGCGGCGCGGCGTGGGTGAACTTGTAGAAGCCGCGGCCGTACGACACGCTCTCATCCGACACGATGGCGTGGTCCGGCATCAGCGCGGCGACCGTCTGCGCCAGGCCCTCGGGGCTGGGCGCGCCGCGCGCGGCCTCGGGGCGCGGGCCCGGATCGGGGATCTCGGCCTGCGGCGCGTCGAGCGCACGCACCAGCGCGTCCAGCGCCTCGAGCGGATCCTGGTCGGGGCGCGACAGCACCTGCAGCTGGGCATCGGCCGCGTACTGGATCGAGGGCATGCCGGGATAGCCGAAGAAGCCCACCGGCGGCTTGGCGTTCACCAGGATGATGTGGCGGTAATCCTGCAGCGCGCGGGTCGCGGCTTCCATGGTGTAGGGCACGCGTTCGAGCGGCAGGCGCCCCCGGCCGCGCGCCACGTGGCCGTTCACGTAGTCGGCCAGCAGCGCCGCGCCGGTGGCCTGGGCCACGCGCCAGACCAGCCGTTGCGCATCGGCCTGCACGGCCGGGCCGGCCAGCAGGATCAGCGTGTCGCGGCCATGCTGGCGCAGCGTGCGCGCGGCGTTCTCGACGGCGTTGTGATCGATGGCCGGCGGCGCGGCCGGGGCGATGGGCGCGCCGACCGCGCCGCCCTCGTTCCACGACACGTCGGCCGGCAGGATCAGGGTGGCGATCTGGCCGGGAAAGGTGCGGGCCGCGCTGACCGCCTCGGCCGCATCGCGGCCCAGCTGGCCGGCGCTGGTGCCGGTGCGCACCCACTGCGACACGGTCTGCGCCATGCCGGTGGTGTCGGCCGTCAGCGGCGCGTCGTAGGGGCGATGGTAGATGGCCTGGTCGCCGACGATGTTGACGATGCCGCTGCGCGCGCGGCGCGCGTTGTGCAGGTTGCCCATGCCGTTGGCCAGGCCCGGGCCGCAGTGCAGCAGCGTGCAGGCCGGCTTGCGCGCGATGCGGAAGTAGCCGTCGGCCATGCCGGTGACCACGTTTTCCTGCAGGCCGAGCACGCATTTCATGCCAGGGATCTGGTCGAGCGCGGCCACGAAGTGCATCTCGCTGGTGCCGGGATTGGCAAAACACGTGTCCACCCCGGAAGCAAGCAGGGTCTGGACCAGGCTCTTGGCGCCGTTCATGCGGGAATCTCCAATGGAATGCGGGGCCGGCGCGCCGGCCCGAAGGATCGCCCCGGCGCAGGCCGGGCGTCAGGCATTCATTGTTTCCACCGCGGGGCGCGCGGTAAAGCGATTAAAAATTGCCAGGTAATGCGCTCAACGCATCAAGTCGCGCGCATACCAGGGAAGCCCGGGAGGCGATTGATGCAGAAAACTCGCCAACTCGCGGCTCGAAAGGGTGTGAGCACCGCGGCCGGCCGCTCCCGCGAGGCGGCCGCCCAGCGCCGCCGTTAGCCCGGCGTGCCGGCGGGCGCGCCGCTCTCTTCGACGTAGCGCCGCGCCTCGTCCAGGATCCAGCTGCGGAAGCATTCCAGCGCGTAGTTGCTGCGCAGGGTGCTGGGATAGACCAGCTGGTAGGCATCATCGCCCGGCATTTCCATCGGATGCGCGCGCACCAGGCCATTGCGCCAGGCCGACTCGGGCACGAAGAAGGCCGGCACCAGCGCGATGCCGAGTCCCGCCTCGGCGGCCCGCACCACCATCGACTGCAGCTCGAAGCCCGCGCTCTGGGCCGGCGCGAGCGGCTCGTGCACGCCGGCGGCGTCGAACCACTGGCGCCAGGACTCGGGCCGGGTGGTGGAATAGAGCAAGGGAAACTTGAGCAGATCGGCCGCCTCCCGGATGCGGTCGCCGATCAGAGCGCCGCGCGCCACCACGATCATGGTTTCGCCGAACAGCAGGTCGGAGGTGGCGTGCGGCCAGACCGGCTTGCCGTGATGGATGGCGGCGTCGAAGTGTTCTTCCTCGAACGAGAACGGGTGGGTGCGCACGCCCATGTTGATGCGCACGCTGGGGTACTGGGCGTAGAACCGGGCCAGGCGCGGGATCAGCCATTCGATGCCGAAGGTGGGCAGCACCGCCAGCTCGAGATTGCCGCGCCCGCTGCCGTGGGCGGCGATCGAGAGCGTGTCCTTCTCGAGCGCGCGCAGCGCGGCGCGCACCTGCTCGCTGTAGAGCCGGCCGGACTTGGTCAGCACCACGCGCTGTTTGACGCGCACGAACAGCGAGACGTTGAGGTTTTCCTCGAGCACGCCGATCTGGCGCGAGATCGCGCTCTCGGTCAGCGACAGCTCGCGCGCGGCCAGGGTGAAGCTTTCGTGACGCGCCGCGGCCTCGAAGGCGCTGAGCGCGGCCATGCTGGGCGTGCGGATGCGACGCATGATGGGGCGGATTCCTGACGGGGGCCGAGGGCCGGGAACGGATGGGGAAATCTTACTAAACCTGCGAACTTCGGCAGGGTGGCTACAGGCGCAACAAGGTATTTCGGCCGCGCACTTCAGTCAGGTGCCTGTCATCCTGGGCCGTCGCGGGCCACGTATGATCGACCGGTAGATGCGCGCGCAACGGCTTGGCGCAGCGGCAGTTGCCGCCGCGACCGCCGCGAGGCAAGATAGCCCACGGTGGTTTCGAGTCCACGAGCAGCATTGTCTTGCATACCACGGGAAGCCCGAACATGAATCAAACAACACAAGCATCCCAGCAGCAGGGCCGGCCCCTGCAGATCGGCGACATCACGGTCATCGACAACAGCAAACTCAAGAAGGCCGTCACGGCCGCCGCCCTCGGCAACGCCATGGAGTGGTTCGACTTCGGCGTGTACGGCTTCGTGGCGTTCGCGCTCGGCAAGGTGTTCTTTCCCGACGCCTCGCCCGCCGTCCAGACCATCGCCGCGCTCGGCACCTTCTCCGTGCCGTTCCTGGTGCGGCCGCTGGGCGGGGTGTTCTTCGGCGTGATGGGCGACAAGTTCGGGCGGCAGAAAGTGCTGTCGCTCACCATCATCATCATGGCGATCAGCACCTTCTGCATCGGGCTGATCCCCTCCTACGAATCGATCGGCCTGTGGGCCCCGATCCTGCTGCTGCTGTGCAAGCTGGCGCAGGGCTTCTCGGTGGGCGGCGAATACACCGGCGCGGCGATCTTCGTGGCGGAATACGCGCCCGACCGGCAGCGCGGCTTCCTGGGCAGCTGGCTCGACTTCGGGTCGATCGCGGGCTTCGTGCTCGGCGCCGGTCTGGTGGTGGTGCTGCAGACCATCCTCGGCGACCAGACCTTCCTCGACTGGGGCTGGCGCCTGCCGTTCTTCCTGGCCGGTCCGCTCGGCCTGCTGGGCCTGTACCTGCGGCACGCGGCCGAAGAAACGCCGGCCTTCACGCAGCAGCTCGAGAAGATGGAAAAGGAAGACCGCGACGCGGTCCAGGAACGCCCCACGGTGTCGTTCCGCGAGATCTTCGCGAAATACCGCAAGGCCCTGATGATCAGCGTGGGCGTGGTGCTGGTGACCAACATCACCTACTACATGCTGCTCACCTACATGCCCACCTATCTCTCCAGCAGCCTGGGCTACACCGAAGGGCACGGCGTGCTCATCATCGTGGTGGTCATGGTCGGCATGCTGTTCGTGCAGCCGGTGGTGGGCCTGCTGAGCGACAAGGTCGGGCGCCGGCCGTTCCTGCTCGTGGGCAGCCTGGGCCTGCTGATTTCCGCCATCCCCGCATTCGGCCTCATCGGCAGCAACAACACCGCGCTGATCTTCCTGGGCCTGCTGCTGATCGCGATCTTCCTGAACTGCATGATCGGCATCATGGCCTCAACCCTGCCGGCGCTGTTCCCGACCCGCATCCGCTACAGCGCGCTGGCGAGCTCGTTCAACATCGCCGTCATCGTGGCCGGCCTCACGCCCACCATCACCGCCTGGCTGGTCGAGGAAACCGACAACCTGATGATGCCGGCGTTCTATCTGATGGGCGCAGCCGTGGTCGGCCTCGTCACCTCGTTCTTCCTGCCCGAGACGGCCAACAAGCCGCTGCGCGGCGACACGCCGAACGCGTCGAGCCGCAGCGAGGCGAAGGCCCTGCTGCAACAGGCCTACGACCACATCGAGCAGACCGTGCAGGACGTGGACGAGGAGATCGCCACCCTCGAAGCCCAGCTCGACAAGCTGCGCGAACGGCGCCAGCGCCTGGCCGACCGGCATCCGCACATCGAGTAGCCCGCCTCGCGCGGCCACGCCGGGAAACGGCGTGGCCGCGCGCTCCTGCCCAGGGGCGCCTGCAACGGCGAGCCCTGCCCAGGGGCGCGCCGCCCGCCCGACCCATCCGCTGGAATCCCCCGCATGCCCCGCCGCCCCTCACTGTTCGATGCGCCGCCCCGGCAACGCGCCCCGCGCCCGCACTCGCTGCTCTGGATCTTCGAGCCCCTCGCGGCCGATCCCGGCTACGAACAACGCCGCATGTTCGGCTGCGAGGCCGCCTATCTCGACGGCAACCTCTGCCTGGCCGTCGCCGACCGGGGCGAGCCCTGGGACGGGCTGCTGGTCTGCACCGCGCACGTCCACCACCCGGCGCTGATGGCCGAGCTGCCCGCCCTGCAGCCGCACCCCGTGCTGGGGAAGTGGCTCTACGTGCCGCAGGGCCACGAGGCGTTCGAGGCCACCGCCGCCCGGCTGGCCGAATGCGTGCGGCAGCGCGACCCGCGCATCGGCATCCCGCCGCGCGCCCGGGGCCCGCGCAAGCGGCCGGATCGCGGCGCCTGAACAACAATGCGGCCCGGCCGGTCGGCGCGCGGGCCCGCCGCCGGGTATAGTTGGGCGCCCGGCCATTCGTTGCCGGCGCAACCTCGTAGCACCCCGAAGCTGTTTGCCGGTATCGCACCGAACCGGCGGCCATGGGCTGCGGCATTCCGACATGGCACTGACTCACACTCCCGACTCCGACCCGCCGCAGGCCGTGCCTGACGCGGCCATCGCCGACTGGCGCGACGCGCTGATGCAGGCGGACGCGCGCGAGCTGCCCACGCTCTGGCGCCAGATCGACGCCGATCCGGTCCTGCAGGATGCCGAAGTTCAGGAGCAGCTGTCGCAGGCGCTGCTGGACGCGCTCACGGAAGCCCCCGACGACCGCCTGGCGCTCTACACCGACGGCGCCCAGCGCTTCGGCTGGGAACGCATCAGCGCCAGCAGGCGCACCCTGCGGCCCATGTCGATGTTCGTCTATGCCCTGGAGCGCCAGGGCGAGATCCACGCGGCCTATCCGCCCGCGCTGCGTCGCGATCTCGAGGAAACATTACGGCAGGTGCGCCGCATCAAGCGGCCGCGCTGGTGGAACGCCTACACCCATGCCGCGGACCTGCAACGCATGCAGCGCGAACTGCCCCAGTGGCTGGCGCTGCGCCTGCCGGCGGGCCGTCTCGACGCGATGCTGGCGGCCGCCGAAGCCACGCCGGGCCTGTTCCGGTTGCCGCTGCGACTGTTCTGGCCCGTGCGCTACTGGTTCGTGGCCACGGTGGGCTTCGTCGCGCTGCTCGGCGTGCTGCATCTGCAGGATGGCGCCGGCATCGGTGCGCCGGCCGTCGTCACGCCGGCCACGGTCACCCCCGCCGGCGGCTGAGCCGGCGCGAACACACTCAAACTGCGCGTCAGGCCGCCGCGGCCTGGGCGGCCGCCTGAGCCGTCTCGACCCGATTGCCGCCCAGCGACTTGGCGCGATAGAGCGCGCGGTCGGCCGCGGCCAGCGCATCGACCAGCGCGGGCGCCGCGTCGTCGAACGGCGCCAGGCCGATGCTGACCGTGGTCGAGACGCCCTGGGTGTCCGGATGCAGCGGGATGGTGTCGGCGAAGCGGCGCCGGATCGCGTCGGCCAGCAGCCGCGCGCGCAACGCGTCCTCGCCCATCAGCAGCGCCGCGAACTCCTCGCCGCCGATGCGCGCCAGCAGCACGCGCGGCCCCGCCAGCTCCTGCGCGATGTCGGCGAACGCGCGCAGCACCTTGTCGCCGGTCTGGTGGCCGTACAGATCGTTGGTGCGCTTGAAGTGATCCAGGTCGAACACCAGCACGGCCATCGGGCCGCGGCCGCGCGCCAGCTGCAGCAGGCGCGAGCCTTCCTCGAAGAACCAGCGGCGGTTGCCCAGCCGGGTCAGGTAATCGGTCTGCGACTCGCGCAGCAGCTGGCCATGCGTTTCCTCGCGGATGAGCTTGAGCAGCGTCATGGGCAGCACCACCGAATACAGCACGCCCTCATAGATCGTGATCTTGCTGGCGAGCGCCTGCATGGCCACGCCATGCTCGGCCACCAGCCAGGGCAGGATCAACGCACGGGCGGCGTAGGTGAGCGTGTGGATGCCGGCCAGCGCGACCACGATGACGCGCGGCGTGAACGAGCGCAGCGAATGGCAGCGCAGCATCTCCCACGCGGTCAGCCCGCTGAGGAACGCGATGGGCACCGAGCTGATGTAGGCCCAGATCACTTCCTGCCAGCGACTGCCGCCGATGGCCCAGACGAGCGCCATGCCCACCAGCACCACGGCGGGCAGGAGACGATAGCGCCGGCCGCTGAGCGCGGCCACGCCGGACAGGATGAGCAGATAGCCGGACAGCACGATCAGGTTGCTGATCGCGGAGCCCCAGGGCGCGGGCATGTCGCGGCGGTATAGCACCGCCGCGCAACCCAGGGCGAGGGTGGCGAAACCGGCCGCCAGAATGCGCAGCTCCCGGCTGCGCTTGGGACTGGAGCGGTGTTCCCAATACGTCATGCCGGCGCTGACCAGGAGCGTTCCGACCGCAAGGAGGTAAAGGGTGATGAGATCCACGTACATCCCAGATGAAAGGCAGCGCGCCTATGCATCGCAACCACTCGCGGATTTTACGTTGAATTTTTGTCAGGGAAATGGAGAAAACCCTTCATGTTGCGCAGACATTCGCGAATTAATGAATAGTTTCACGGCGCAATGCAACATATGTTGCGCCCAAGCCGCCGAACCCTGCACGATCGGGGTGCATGGCCCGCCGCATGCCCGTGTGGGCCGCTCACCCGGCCTGCCATGTGCATGCACTTGTGCGCCGCGGCCGCGACGAGCGCCCACGCCCGCAGGCGTCGCGCCGCGAAAGCGAACCGGCGGCGCGCGGCACGCAGCGACGACGCGGCATCAGCGCGGCGTCGCCACAACGGGCGCGGGCGCGGGCGCGGGCACCGGCACCGGCACCGGCGCTTGCACGGCCGTCGCGCCGACACCCCCCGCCTGCGCCTCGGCCGCGTCGTCATGGCCCTCGCGCGCCAGGCTGCGGCGATACGCGCCGCAACCGGCACCCAGCAGCACGATGCAGGCCAGCGTGGCACACGCGATCAGCACCGCCATCGAGTCGCCCACGGCGGCGGGCGTGCGAAACACCCGGTCGGTCAACAGCGCCACCAGCGTCGTGCCCAGGCCCAGGCCGATCAGGTTCGACACCAGCAGGAACAGCGCAGATATTTGCGCGCGCAACTGATTGGGCGGAAGGATCTGCATGGCCGCGGTCGAGGTGGGCATCGGAAACGACGCGAAGAACATCGCCGGCACCAGCAGCGCCACCGAGGCATACAGGTTGCCGACCTGCGTGAACGCGACCGCCGGCACGGCCATCGCGCAGGCGCCGATCACGCCCGCGCGCAGCGGCGCATCGCGCCGTCCGCGCCGCGCCAGCCAGTCCATCAGCCAGCCGCCGCAGAACACGCCGGCGGTGTTGGTGACCAGCACCACCACGCCCAGCATGTAGCCCACCTGCGTGGGCGTCATGCCGAAGTTGCGCATGTAGTACGCCGGCGCCCAGCCGAGCAGGCAGAACAGAATCATCGCGTAGAACGAGAAGCCCAGGTAATGGCAGGCGAACGTGGCGCGGTGGCGGCCCAGGAAGCGCATGGTCACGCCCATGCCCGGGCGCGCGGCCTGCCCGCTGGCATCGACACGCAGGCCGCGCCGCACCGGATCGCGCACGGTGATCAGGATCAGCAGGGCCACCAGCACCCCCGGCAGCCCGACGATGAAGAAGGTCAGCTGCCACGGCTTCATCGTGCCCCACGGCACCGCCACGCTCTCGACCGTCTTGAGCAGATCGATCACGTAGCCGCCGATCAGGAACGCCAGCCCGCCGCCCACGAACGCGCCGATCGAATACACCCCGACCGCGCGCCCGAGCTTGTCGCGCGGGAACATGTCGCTCATCATCGAATACGCGGCGGGCGAGAGCGCGGCCTCGCCCACGCCCACGCCGATGCGCGCCAGGAACATGTGCGCGAAGCTGCGCGACAGGCCACAGGCCGCGGTCGCGATGCTCCAGAAGGCCACGCCGATGGCGATGATGCGGGGCCGCGAGTAGCGGTCCGCCAGCACCGCGATGGGCAGGCCCATCACGGCATAGAAGAGCGAGAAGGCCAGCCCGTGCAGCAGGCTGAACTGCGTGTCCGAGAGCTGCAGGTCGCGCTTGATGGGTTCGATCATCAAGGCCAGGATCTGCCGGTCCACGAACGAAAAGATGTACGCCAGCATGCAGATCAGCACGACGTACCACTCGTAGGCATGACTTCTCGACGGGGCGCTCCCGCGGGTGTCGGCAATCATGGTTTCCCCTTGTATGAAGCTGGCGCGGTAATGCCGTACACCAGTCTTCTGTTGCGTCCCATCGTTTTACGGCCCACCCCGCCGCGCAGCTGTACCGCGCGCGCAATGCCTGTTCCCTTTGCGAAGGAAAGCATGCCCGAAGAACGCTATCCCCTGCACCGCCATTGCCTGCTCCAGTCGGCCAACGCCGCCGAGGTCAAGGACCAGGTGAGCCAGCATCTGTGGTCGCATCGCATGCAGGTCGGCGCGGGCGAAGACCTGCACTCGCGGCTCTACGGCGTGCGCTTCGGCACCACCGCGCTGTACGACCTGCATTACGGCGCCGCGGTGGAGATCGACGCGGGCGACATCGCCAGCTGCTACCTGGTGCGCGCCACGCTGCAGGGCAGCGGCGAGGTGCGCCTGGGCGAGCGGCGCGCCGATCTGCGGGCCGGCAGCCTCACCGTCTCCTCGCCTTCCGAACGCAGCGTGATCCGCATCGGCAAGGACTGCCGCAGCCTGATCCTGCGGCTCGAGCGCCCCACGCTCGAGCGGCACCTGCAAGACCTGCTGCAACGACCGCTGCGCCAGCCGCTGGTGTTCGACGTGGACGTGCCCGCGCAACATCCCGGCGCCACCGCGGTGCGCGCCACGCTCGACTACCTCTGCCAGCTCTACGCCCAGCCGAGCCTCGACGGCGTGTCGCAGACCCTGTCGGCGGGCTTCACCGACTACCTCGCCTCCCTGTTGCTCATGCAACTGCCGCACAACTACAGCGAGGCGCTCGCGCAGGACCGGCGCCAGCCGCTGCCGGCACACGTCCGGCGCGCACGCGACTACATCGACCAGCACGCCGACGGCACCATTCCGCTGGCCCAGCTGGCGGCGCACTGCGGCGTGTCGGTGCACACGCTGCAGAATGGCTTCGTGCGTTTCCTCGGCCAGAATCCGAGCGACTTCATGCGCAACCAGCGGCTCGCGCGCGTGCACGCGGCGCTGCAGTCCGCAGCCGCGGGCGCGAGCGTCACCGACATCCTGCTCGACCATGGCGTCACCAGCTTCGGGCATTTCGCGCACCACTATCGCAAGCGCTACGGCTGCCTGCCCTCCGACACGCTGCGCGCCGCCACGCACTGAGCCGGCGCGCTGCGGATTCGGAACGCCGCTTGCGCTTTCCGGGCAGAACCCGGCCCCGCCCCTCGCTAGCATGATCCGCAACGCAACTGTCCACGGATCTGCATCATGCGCATCACCATCATCGGAGGCGGCCACGGCTGCTACGCGGCCGCGGCCGAACTGGCCGAGAAGGGCCATGCACTGCGCTGGTGGCGCCGCGACGGCGCCGCCTTCGGGCCGCTGCGCCAGGCCGGCTCGCTCGGCATCAAGGACTTCCGCGGCAGCCGCAGCGTGGCGCTGGGCGCGGGCCCGGGCCGCATCGCGCTGAGCGACACCCTGGCCGACGCGGTGGCCGACGCCGAGCTGCTGGTGCTGCCCCTGCCCGCCACCACGCACGAGGCCCTGGCGCCCGCGCTGGCGCCCTTGCTGCGCGACGGGCAGGTCGTGTTCCTGCCGCCGGGCACCTTCGGCAGCTATCTGTTTGCGCGCGCCCTGCGCGCCGCCGGCAATCGCGCCGAGGTGGCGTTTGCCGAGACGGGCACCTTGCCCTACCTGGCGCGCAAGCATGGCGACCAGGTGGTGGTGAGCGCCTACGCGACGCGCCTGCCCACCGGGGTATTGCCGCAGCGCCTGTCGGAACGCGCGTTCGCGGTGCTGCGCGAGGCCTATCCCAGCGTCGAGCCGATCCAGGATGCGCTGGCCGGCGCGCTGATGAACGCGGGACCGGTGATCCACCCGCCCCTGATCCTGATGAACGCCGGGCCGCTGCAGCACTTCGAGGCCTGGGACATCCACAACGAAGGCACGCAGGCCGCCATCCGCAGCGTGACCGACGCGCTCGACGCGGAGCGCGTGGCGGTGCGCGAGGCGCTGGGCTACGGCGCGCCGCATTTCCCGCTCGCGGACCACTATGCCAAGAGCGGCGACGAGTGGATGTATGGCCGCGGCGCCCACGGCAAGCTCACCGACAGCGGCGACTGGCGCGAACACATCGACCTGCACACGCATCGCTACATGCTGGAAGACACGCGCCTGGGCCTGTCGTTCCTGGTGTCGGCCGGACGCCGGGCCGGCGTACCGACACCGGTGGCGCAGGGGCTGCTCAGCCTGGCCTCGGCCGTGACCGGGCGCGACCTCTACGCCGAAGGCCGCACATTCGAGGCGCTGGGCCTGGACACGCTCGACGCGACGCAGATGCGCGCGCTGCTGCGCGACGGGGTGCCGGCATGAGCGCGCCGCTCGCCTGCATTGCCGTGGTCGGCGTGGGCCGCATGGGCGTCGGCATCGCCGTGTCGTACGCCTATGCCGGCATGCCGGTGGCCCTGGTGGACGCCAAGCCGCGCGACGCCGCCGCGCAGCAGGCCTGCTTCGACGGCGTGCGCCAGGCGCTGCGCGCGGAGTTCGACACGCTGGCGGCGCTCGGCCTGCTGCCCGCCGAGCGGGTCGACGCCATGCTGGCGCGCGTCTCGCTGCATGCGCGCCAGGCGGCCGCACCGACGCTGCAGGCGGCGCCGCTGGTGTTCGAGGCGGTGCCCGAACGGCTCGATGCCAAGCGCGAGGTATTCGGCTGGATCGGCGGCCAGGCCGGCCCCGACTGCGTGCTGGCCTCCACCACCTCGACCTTTCTCGTCACGCAGCTGGCCGAGCATGCGCCCGACGCCACCCGCTTTCTGAACGCGCACTGGCTCAATCCCGCGCATCTGATTCCGCTGGTGGAGGTGAGCCCCGGCCCCGACACCAGCGCCGCCGCGCTCGCGCGCGTGGAGACGCTGCTGCGCCAGGCGCGCAAGGTGCCGGTGCGCTGCGCGCCATCGGCCGGCTACATCGTGCCGCGCATCCAGGCGCTGGCGATGAACGAGGCCGCGCGCATGGTGGAAGAGGGCGTGGCCAGCGCCGAGGACATCGACACCGCCGTGCGGCTCGGCTTCGGCCTGCGCTTCTCGGTGCTGGGCCTGCTCGAGTTCATCGACTGGGGCGGCAACGACATTCTGTACTACGCGTCGCGTTACCTGGATGGCGCGCTGGGCCCGCGCTTCCAGGCACCGGCCGTGATCGAACGCAACATGGAGCAGGGCCGCAACGGCCTGCGCGACGGCCAGGGCTTCTATGACTACGCCGGGCGCGACATCGGCGCCTACCGCCTGCAGCGGCTGGGCGAGCTGGTGCGCAGGCTCGAGGTGATGGACCTGCTGCCGCGCGTCGACGGCGCGCGGCCGGCGGGCTGAACAACCGGCGGTCGGGGCCCGCCGCGCGTGGCGGCGGGCCCGGCGCTCACTCCATCTTCGCGCCCGACATCTTCACGATCTCGGCGTAGCGGCCGATCTCGCTCTGCATGAAGGCGCCGAACTGCGCCGGCGTCTGCGGCTCGCGCAACTGCACGCCGACCGCCTCCAGCCGCTCGCGCAGCGCCGGCACCTGCAGGGCCGCGTTGATCTCCTTGTTCAGGCGCTCCACCACCTCGGGCGGTGCGCCCGCGGGCAGCACCACGCCATACCAGGCGGAAGCGATCATGCCCTTGACGCCCAGCTCTTCGAAGGTCGGCACCTGCGGCAGCGCGCGCAGGCGCTCCGACGAGGCCACCGCCAGCGCGCGCAGGGCGCCGCCCTGCACCTGCGACAGCGAACCGGTGTCGATCATCATGTCGGTCTGGCCCGCGAGCAGGTCGGACACGGCGGGGCCGCTGCCCTTGTAGGGGATGTGCAGGACATCGATCTGCGTGAGGTGCTTGAACATCGAGCCTGCCAGATGCTGCGAGGAGCCCACGCCGCCCGAGGCATAGGTGAGCTTGCCCGGCGCGGCGCGCGCGCCCGCCAGCAGCTCGGCCAGCGTCTTGAAGGGCGAGGCCTTCGGCACTTCGAGGATGTTGGGGATGGCGCCGACGAAGGCCACCGGCGTGAAGTCCTTCACCGGATCGAAGCCGAGCCGCGCATACAGGTGCGGGTTGGCGGCATTGGTGGAGCTCGTCGCCATCAGGATGGTGTAGCCGTCGGGCGCTTCGCGCACGAACGACGTGGTGCCGATGTTGCCGCCCGCCCCTGCCTTGTTGTCCACGATCACGGTCTGGCCCATCTGCAGCGTGAGCTGCTGCGCGAGCATGCGCGCCAGCGCGTCGGTCGCGCCGCCGGGAGGCCACGGCACGGTGAGCTTGATCGGGCGATCGGGATAGGCGGCGTGCGCAGGCACGGATGCGCCGGCCGCGGCCAGCAGCAGCGCGCCGCACAGGCGGCGCAGGTGTCCCATCGGCATGGGTGTCTCCTCGTAGGGGTCTTGTGCTATGCCCGGGCGCGGCGGCCGGCCCGGGATCGCCGTTACTCTACGAAGACTTGTTGCGCTGCGATAGGGAGAAATTCTCTCCCTTCTTGATTCTCGAAGGGAATCAAGCGCGCTACATCGTGTTGGAGAAATCGCAGCAGCTCTGGGCCAGCGCGGCCACGCTTTCGCAGAACGCGACGTCGGCCTCGCGCCGGAACATCGCGCAATACAGCGACTGCGGCGGCGCGATGCTGGTGCGCGCCACCACCAGCTGGCGCGCGCTCACCATGCCGGCGAAGTAATCGCGCGGCAGGCAGCTCACGCCGAAGCCCGCCGCGGTCAACCCGGCCATGGCAATGAGGCTGTTGATGGTGAACAGGTTGCTCGACGGCCGGTGCGGCTTGAGCCAGCCGTCGTAGATCATGTTGAGCCCCGATTCGCGGCTCTGGCGCAGCAGCGGCAGGGCCGCGATGTCCTTGGGCGTGTAGATGCGGCTCGGGTCGATCATGTCGGGGCTGCCCATCCAGCCGAACTCGAGCCGCTGCAGCGGCACCACCTGCAGCTGCGGCTCGGCGAACTCGCCGTGCAGGAACGCCATGTCGAGCTGGCCGGCCTGCAGGCGCTTCTGCAGATCGGCGCCGAGGTCGATGTGCGGCTCCAGCGTGATGCGCGGATAGTGCGCGCGCAGCAGCCGGATCAGCGCGGGCAGCCAGGTCATCGCCGTGATCTCGGTGATGCCGAAGCGGAAGGTGCCGGTGAGCGTGTGCTGGCCCTTGAGCCGCACCAGCAGGCGGTCGCGGTGGCCCAGCATCTCCTCGGCCATCGCATAGATCTCATGGCCGCGCGCGGTCAGCTCCGCGCGATGGCCGGAGCGGTCGAACAGCGCGATGTCGAAGTCGGCCTCGAGCTCCTGGATGCGCTTGGTGATGGCCGACTGCGTGGTGTGCAGCTTCTGCGCCGAGGCCGAAAACGTGCCGAGTTTCACGGTCCAGTAAAGCGCTTCGATCTGCTTGAACGTCAGCATCGGCGACCCTTCTTGATTCCCAATATTCCCATAAGTACTAACCCCTATATTCCATAAATCGATATAGCGACCGGAAATTTAATCCCTTTTTCCCTCGCCTGAAAGCTCGCACTATTCGGTCCTGGCCGAGGGCTCGCCGCCCTCGATTGCGCATTCCACGTTTCACGACCGCATCGAATCCATGGCTTCTACGCTCAACGGCAACCGCATCCTGCCCCCGTCTCCCGTGGCTCCCGCCGCCATCCTGGCCGCGCTCGCCGACATCGTCACCCCGCACCTGAGCGACAACCTTGCGCGCCGCGAAGGCATCGCCGGACTGCATCGCTACAACCGCCAGGGCAAGCTGGTGGGCACCGCGCTGACCGTGCGCACCCGCCCCGGCGACAACCTGCTCATCTACAAGGCCATGACCCAGCTGCAGCCGGGCCACGTGCTGGTGATCGACGCCGGCGGCGACCTGTCCAACGCCGTGCTGGGCGAGATCATGAAGCGCTACCTCCAGCTGCACGGCTGCGCCGGCGTGGTGGTCGACGGCGCGATCCGCGACGTGGGCGCCTTCGAGAACGACAGCTTCCCCTGCTATGCCCGCGGCCACATCCATCGCGGTCCCTACAAGGACGGCCCCGGCGAGGTGAACGTGCCGGTGTCGATCGGCGGCCAGGTGGTCAACCCGGGCGACCTGATCGTGGGCGACGAGGACGGGCTGGTGAGCTTCCCGGCCGAGCAGGCCGAGGCCCTGATCGCCGCCGCCCGCGCCCACGCCGCCAAGGAAGAGCGCATCATGGCGGAGATCGCCACCGGCGCGCGCGAGCAGAGCTGGATGCAGGCCGCCTTCGCCGCGCGAGGCATGGCATGAGCGCCGTGCTCGAACTCGCGGCGCGCGCCCGCGCCATCAAGCCCTCGCCCAGCATGGCGGCCAAGAGCCGCGTCGATCAGTTGCGCGCGCAAGGACGCGACATCACCGACTTCACGGTGGGCGAGCCCGACCTGCCCACGCCGGCCCACATCGTGCAGGCTGGCGTCGCCGCGCTGCAGGGCGACGGCATGCGCTACACGGCTTCGACCGGCACGCGCGCGCTGCTGCAGGCCGTGCAGGCCAAGTTCAAGCGCGAGAACGGCCTCGACTACGGCCTGGACCAGCTCATCGTGGGCGTCGGTGCCAAGCAGCTGATCTACACGGCGCTGGCCGCCACGGTGCAGCAGGGCGACGAGGTCATCATCCCCGCGCCCTACTGGGTGTCGTACCCCGACATGGTGCTGGTCAACGACGGCACCCCGGTGGTGGTGGCCTGCGGCGAGGAAACCGGCTTCAAGCTCACGCCCGCCGCGCTCGAACGCGCGATCACGCCGCGCACCAAGTGGCTGCTGCTGAACACGCCTTCCAATCCCACCGGCGCCATGTACGACGCCGCCGAGCTGGCCGCGCTGGCCGAGGTGCTGGCGCGCCATCCGCAGGTGTGGCTGCTGACCGACGAGATCTACGAACACCTGGCCTACGGCGGCGCCCGCCACGTCTCGCCGGCCGCGGCCGTGCCGGCGCTGGCCGACCGCACGCTGACCATCAACGGCGTGTCCAAGGCCTACGCCATGACCGGCTGGCGCCTCGGCTATGCCGGCGGCCCGCAGCCCCTCATCAAGGCCATGGCCACGCTGATCTCGCAGAGCACCAGCTGCGTGAGCGCGGTGAGCCAGGCGGCCGCGGCGCACGCGCTGCAGGCCGACCAGGCCTGCGTGCGCGAGTTCGCCGCCATCTTCGCCGAGCGGCGCGACCGCATCGTGGCCCTGCTCGACGCGATCCCGGGCATCCGCTGCCCGGCGCCGCAGGGCGCGTTCTACGTCTATCCGGGCGTCGCCGGCCTGATCGGCAAGCGCACCCCGCAGGGCCAGACGCTCGCCACCGACCTCGACGTGGTGATGTACCTGCTCGACGAGGCCGGCGTGGCCGTGCTCGACGGCGGCGCCTATGGCCTGTCGCCGTATCTGCGGCTGAGCTTCGCCACCGACCTGGCCACCATCGAAGAGGGCTGCCGCCGCATCGCCGCGGCCTGCGCGCGCCTGGCCTGATCCGCAGTACCCGCCCGGCGCCGACACGGCCGGGCGGTTCATCGCCGTACCGACAGACGCACCAACACGCACCAACGCAAGGGGAAACACATGAAGAAAATCATCAGCCTGCTGGCACTGAGCTGCGCGGCCCTCACCTCGGTGGCCCACGCCGACACGCTGGCCGACATCAAGGCGCGCGGCAAGTTCATCTGCGGCACCATGGGCACCGCCGAGCCGTTCAGCTTCCAGGATCCCAAGACCCGCGCCGTGGTCGGCTACGAGGTCGACGTGTGCCAGGCCATCGCCGACAGCCTGGGCGTGCCGCTCGAGCTCAAGCTGATCGCCGTGGAGGCCCGCATTCCCGAGCTGATCGCCGGCCGCGTCGACGTGGTCGCCGCCAACCTCGGCTGGACGCCGCAACGCGCCGAACAGATCGACTACTCGCACCAGCATTTCGTCAGCCTGCAGAAGATCCTGGCGCGCGAATCCGAGACCGCGCTCAAGTCGCCCGCCGACCTGGCCGGCAAGCGCGTGAGCGCGGTGCGCGGCTCCTCGTCGGAGCAGGGCGCGCGCAAGCACATCCCGAACGTCGACCCGGTGCCGTTCAAGGATCCGAGCGGCGCCTTCCTGGCCCTGCAGCAGGGCAAGGTCAGCGGCTTCGTCGGCTCCGAGCTGATGCTGGTCAAGCTGCGCCAACAGGCCGCCACGGGCGCGGTGCCGGTCAAGATCCTCGAGCCGGCGCTGTTCGTCGAGCCCTGGGGCGTGGGCGTGCGCAAGGGCGACACCGCCATGCTGACGCAGGTCAACAAGGTGCTCGACGGCATGGAAAGCTCGGGCAAGGCCAACGAACTGTTCGACAAGTGGTTCGGCGCGAACACGCCCTATGGCATGAAGCGCGACTTCCGCATCGAAGCGATCAAGGGTTGAGCGCGCGCGCCGACGCGAGAGCACCATGCAATACGTCTTCAACTTCGGCGCCATCTTCCAGGGCGAATACACCGACTGGCTGATCCGGGGGCTGTGCACGACCCTGGCGCTGGCGGTGATCGCCTGGATCATGGCCTTCGCGATCGGCAGCCTGCTGGCCGTGATCCGGCTCACGGGCTCGCCCGTGGCCAACGCGGTGGTCGCGCTCTACGTGGCGTTCCACCGCAACGTGCCCATGCTGGTGCACATCATGTTCTGGTACTTCGGCGTGCCCGCGCTGTTGCCCCAGGGCATCACCGACTGGCTCAACCAGCACGGCAGCGAGTTCATCATGTCGTGCATCGCGATCGGCCTGGTGATGTCGGCCTACATCTGCGAAGACCTGCGCAGCGCGGTGCGCGGCATCCCGGCCGGCCAGGTCGAGGCCGCGCGCGCGCTCGGCCTGTCGTTCATGCAGACCATGCGCAAGGTGGTGTTGCCGCAGGCGTTCCGCATCGCGATCCCGCCGCTCCTGAACCAGACGCTGCTGCTCGTGAAGAACACCAGCCTGGCGATGGCGGTGGGCGTGATCGAGCTCACCGCGGTGGGCCGCGAGATCGACAACACCACGTTCCGCACCTTCGAGGCCTATGCCGTGGTGACCGTGATCTACCTGCTGCTGTCGGGTGTGATCATGGCGGCCGGCATCGTGCTGCAGCGCCGCTACCGTCCGCTGGGGGTGCGCTGAGATGCTCGAGATCCTTCAGGACAACTGGCTGCTGCTGTTGATCGGCCAGTACCCGCACGGCCCCATCGGCGGGCTGGCCGCCACGCTCGGCCTCGCGGCCATCAGCCTGGCGCTCGCGCTGCCCTGCGGCGTGCTGCTGGCGCTGGGCCGCATCAGCCCGCTGCGCATCTTCTACGTGCCGGCCACGGCGCTCGTGTACCTGGTGCGCGGCCTGCCGCTGCTGATGTTCATCTTCTGGGCCTACTTCTTCGTGCCCGTGATCATCGGCCGGCCCGTGGCGGGCACCACCACCATGGTGGTGGCGCTGGTCTGCTACGAAAGCGCCTACCTGGCCGAGATCATCCGTGCCGGCATCCAGGCGCTGCCGCCGGGCCAGCAGGAGGCGGGCCGCGCGCTCGGGCTGTCGTACCTGCAGACCATGCGGCGCATCATCCTGCCGCAGGCGCTCTACAACATGCTGCCCAGCATGCTGAGCCAGTTCATCTCCACCGTGAAGGAGACCTCGCTGGCCTATGTGATCAGCGTGCAGGAGCTCACGTATGCCGCCAACCAGATCAACTCGGTGCTGCTGACCAAGCCCTTCGAGGTGTTCGGCCTGCTCGCGCTCACCTACTTCTTCCTCAACTTCGGCCTGACCGCGCTGGTGCGCCTGGTCGAGCTGCGCATCAGCCGGCGCCGCAACGCCCGTCCTGCTGCGCCCGTGGTGCAAACGCAATGATCAAGCTCTCCAACGTCAACAAATGGTATGGCGACTACCACGCGCTCGCCGACGTCAGCGCGCAGGTGCGACGCGGCGAAGTAGTCGTGGTGTGCGGCCCGTCCGGGTCCGGCAAGTCGACCCTGATCCGCACACTGAACCGGCTCGAGCCGATCCAGAAGGGCACCATCGAGGTCGACGGCCGCGACATCTACGACCGCGGCCTGCGCGTCGACGAGCTGCGCAGCCACATCGGTTTCGTGTTCCAGCAGTTCAACCTGTTTCCGCATCTCAGCGTGATGGACAACCTCACGCTCGCGCCGCAGATGCTGGGCCGGGCGGCGCGCGCGGAGGCACAGCGCAATGCGATGCAACTGCTGGAACGGGTCGGGCTGGCCCACAAGGCCGACGCCTATCCGGCGCAGCTGTCGGGCGGCCAGCAGCAGCGCGTGGCGATCGCGCGCGCGCTCGCCATGCGCCCGCCGGTGATGCTGTTCGACGAGCCCACCAGCGCGCTCGACCCCGAGATGGTCGGCGAGGTGCTGCAGGTGATGAAGTCGCTGGCCAGCGACGGCATGACGATGGTGTGCGTCACCCACGAAATGGGGTTTGCGCGCGAGGTGGCCGACATGGTGTGGTTCATGGACGCCGGCCGCATCGTCGAGACGGCGCCGCCGGAGACCTTCTTTACCCAGCCGCAGACCGACCGGGCCCGCAAGTTCCTGGCCGAGATCCGTCACTAAAAAACACGGGAGCCAGGCGTGCGCCCGGCTCCCGTCGGCGCCCACCAGGTTGTGGGCGCAACTTTTACCGCTTACGACTCGTCGCCGTCATCGATCAGGGCGTGCCAGATCATCAGCCCGGCCGAAGCCAGGCCCACGACCAGCGCGCCCGCGGCGGCTGCGCCGCCGACCGCGATGGATGCCAGAACGTCCATGCTCTCTCTCCCAGATTTGGCTGGGCGCCGCGATCCGGTGCGTACACCGGGACCGTCTGCGCCATGTTGACCCGCCGGGCGCTGCCCCCCAGCAACGCGGGCTGGCGCCGCGCAAGCGCGGAGCTGGCCCCACCTAAGCAAGCCGCGTGCCCGGCCCCGGGGAGCGAGAGGAGCAAGCCGCTCAGTCCATCGTCATCAGGCTGGCATTGCCGCCGGCGGCGGCCGTGTTGACGCTCAGGGCGCGTTCGTTGACCAGGCGCTCCAGCGGCACCTCGGTGGCGCCCGGGGCGAGGCCGGTCACCGACACGATGGGGCCGGCGCGGTGCGCCATGCGGGCCAGCGTCTCGCGCAGCGCGGCGGCGTCGCCGTGCTGGATGGCCGCGTCGAACACGGCCAGATTCAGGTCCTGGGCCAGGGTGATGCTGGCGCGCACCTCCTGCGGCAGACGGGCGTAGAGCGCCGCGGCGCCGGGGTCGGCGGCCGGCCACACGGCCCGGCTGCCCACGGCGAGCACGGCGGCCAGCTGGGTCAGCCGGTCGGCGTCGTTGCCAGCCAGGCACAGGACCGCCTCGCGCGGCGCCACCTGATAGGTATTGCGCTCGCCGGTCGGGCCGGCCAGCTCGTACGCGGCGCCGCTGAAGAAGGGCTGCGGGGCGGCCAGGGGCAGGCCCTGGGCCGCGCACCACTGCGCCAGCGCGGCCGCGGCCGGATTGGCCAGCGGCGGCTGCGCCTCGCTCAGCACCGCGAACGGGCGCGCCAGCGCGCCGGCCGGCCGGGTCGAGAGCAGGCGATAGAGATAGAGCGGGCCGCCGGCCTTGGGACCGGTGCCCGACAGGCCTTCGCCCCCGAACGGCTGCACGCCCACCACGGCGCCCACGATGTTGCGGTTTACATAGACGTTGCCCGCGTGCGCGCTGCCGACCACGCGCTCGATGGTCTCGTCGATGCGGGTGTGCAGGCCCATCGTCAGGCCGTAACCGGTCGCCTTGATCTGGTCGAGCAGCTGGCCGAGCTCGGCGCGGCGGTAGCGCACCACGTGCAGCACCGGCCCGAAGACCTCGCGCTGCAACTCGGAGATGTCGTTGAGCTCGATCAGCGTGGGGGGAATGAAGGTGCCCTGCGCCGCGCTGGCGTCGCGCTGGCACAGCTGGTGCACCGGGCGGCCCTTGGCGCGCAGCCCGTCGATGTGACGCTGGATGCCGGCCTGGGCCTCGGCGTCGATCACGGGCCCGATGTCGTTGGCGATCTGCTCGGGATTGCCCAGCCGCAGCTCGCCCATCGCCCCCTTGAGCATCGTGATCAGGCGCTCCGCGGCCTCCTCCTGCACGCACAGCACGCGCAGCGCCGAGCAGCGCTGGCCGGCGCTGTCGAAGGCCGAGCTCAGCACGTCCACCACCACCTGCTCGGTGAGCGCGGACGAGTCCACGATCATCGCGTTCTGGCCGCCGGTCTCGGCGATCAGCGGCACCGGCGCGCCGGCCGGCGTGAGGCGCTGCGCCAGGGTCTTCTGCAAGATACGGGCCACTTCGGTCGAGCCGGTGAACATCGCGCCCATCACGCGCGCGTCGCCGATCAGTTGCGCACCCACGGTTTCGCCGCGGCCCGGCAGCAGCTGCACGGCCGCCCGCGGCACGCCGGCCAGCCACAGCAGGCGCACGGCCTGTGCCGCGATCAGCGGCGTCTGCTCGGCGGGCTTGGCCAGCACGGTGTTGCCGGCCGCCAGCGCGGCCGCGACCTGGCCGGTGAAGATCGCCAGCGGGAAGTTCCACGGGCTGATGCAGGTGACCGGACCGAGCGGGGCATGCGAGGCGTTGTCGAAGCCGGTGCCGGCCTGCGACGCGTAGTAGCGCAGGAAGTCCACCGCCTCGCGCACCTCGGCGATGGCGTTGGCGTAGGTCTTGCCGGCCTCGCGCACCAGAATGCCCATCAGCGGCGCGATCTCCGCCTCCATCGCGTCGGCGGCGCGCAGCAGCGTGGCCGCGCGTTCGCTGGCGGGGGTGGCGGCCCAGGCGGGCGCGAAGTCGTGCGCGGCCTGCAGGGCGGCGTCGACCTCGGCGGCGCTGGCTTCGCGCACCGTGCCCACCAGATCGGTGTGGGCGGAGGGATTGAGCACCGGCGCACTGGTGCGCAGCTCGCCCGCGATGGTGCCGGGCAGCGTCTGCGCCAGCATCGGCGCGGCTTCGCAGGCGGTGCGCGAGGCGACCCGAAGCGTTTCGCTCAGCGCGGCCAGCGTCTGGTCGTTGGCCAGGTCCAGGCCACGCGAATTGGGACGGTCGATGCCGTAGAGCTCGCGCGGCATCGGAATGCCGGGATGCGGTTCGCCCAGCGCGCGCTCCGCGGCGGCCGTCTGCTCGATCTGCGCGACCGGATCCTGCACCAGCGACGCCATCGGGTAAGTGTGGTCGGCCACCTGGTTGACGAACGAGGTGTTGGCGCCGTTTTCGAGCAGGCGACGCACCAGGTAGGCGAGCAGCGTCTCATGCGTGCCGACCGGCGCGTAGATGCGGCAGGGCCGGCCCAGCTTGCCGTCCCGCACCGGGCCCACGACCTGCTCGTAGAGCGGCTCGCCCATGCCGTGCAGGCACTGGAACTCGTATTGGCCGGCATGGTACATCTCGGGATCGGCCAGCTCGTACACGCTGGCCAGCGTCATCGCGTTGTGCGTGGCGAACTGCGGATACACCGCATCGGGCGCGGCCAGCAGCTTGCGCGCGCAGGCGATGTACGACAGGTCGGTGTGCGGCTTGCGCGTGTAGACCGGATAGTCGTCCATGCCGTCGAGCTGAGCGCGCTTGATCTCGGAATCCCAGTAGGCGCCCTTGACCAGGCGCACCATGAGGCGCTGGCCGCTGCGGCGCGCGAGATCGATCACGAAGTCGATCACGTGGGGGCAGCGCTTCTGGTAGGCCTGGATCACGAAGCCGATGCCCTTCCAGCCGCGCAGCGCCGGCTCGAAGCACAGCATCTCGAGCAGGTCGAGCGACAGCTCGAGGCGGTCGGTTTCCTCGGCGTCGATGTTCAGGCCGATGTCGTACTGGCAGGCCAGGCGGGCCAGCTGATACACGCGCGGATACAGCTCGGTCATGACGCGGTCGACCTGCGCGCGGCTGTAGCGCGGATGCAGCGCCGACAGCTTGATCGAGATGCCCGGGCCTTCATACACGCCGCGGCCGGCCGAGGCCTTGCCGATGGCGTGGATCGCCTGCTCGTAGTCGTCGTAGTAGCGCTGCGCGTCGGCCGCCGTCAGCGCGGCCTCGCCCAGCATGTCGTACGAATAGCGGAAGCCCTGCGCCTCGAGCGACTGCGCGTGCCTGAGCGCGTCGGCCATGGTCTCGCCGGTCACGAACTGCTCGCCCATCATGCGCATGGCCATGTCCACGCCCTTGCGGATCAGCGGCTCGCCGCCCTTGGCCAGGATGCGGGTGAGCGCGCTGCTCATGCCGCCTTCGCTGTGCGTGGCCACCAGCTTGCCGGTCAGCATCAGGCCCCAGGCCGCCGCGTTGACGAACATCGACGGGCTCTGGCCGACGTGCTCCTTCCAGTTGCCGCGGCTGATCTTGTCGCGGATCAGCAGGTCGCGCGTGGCGCTGTCGGGAATGCGCAGCAGCGCCTCGGCCAGGCACATCAGCGCGATGCCTTCCTGCGACGACAGCGAGAACTCCTGCAGCAGGCCCTGCACCAGGCCCGCCTTGCCGCCCGAGGCCTTGCGCGCGCGCAGCGCGGTGGCGATGCGCGTCGCGAGCGCATGGCTGCGCGCGGCCAGCTCGGCGGGCAGGCGCGCCTGCTCCAGCAGCCACGCAATGGCGACGGGCTCGGGCCGGCGCCAGGCGGCGGTGATGGCGGCGCGCAGCGGCGTCTGCTCGGCCAGCGGCGTGATGTTCTTGAAGCGTTCGGGTTGCACGGCGGAGGGCGGTACGGTGTTCATGAAAAGCGAGTCGAAAGCGAGACGCGACGACGCCCCGGGCGGGAAGGCCGGGGCGCGGGTCGCAGAGATGGCGGGAAAATCGGGGGTTCGGGAACGCGGCCGCGCCGGGCCCCTTTTGGCGTCCGGCGCGGCTGCGGGCAGAGAGAATCCTCAGACGCTGTCGAGGCCGGCGCGGTCCACCTTGGCGGCCTCGGCGAGCGCGGCGTCGCGCTCCTGCAGGAACACCGGCGCGCAGACACCGGCGATCACCAGCGCCATGTCGAGGTCGGCGTCGTCGTAGGCGTGGCGCCCGGCGAGCAGATTGAGCGAGCCGATCACGCGGCCCTGGTGGCGCACGGGGATGTTGAGCGCGGATTGCAGTCCGCGCTCGATCAGCATGTCGGCCTCGGAGAACACCGTGCGCACGTCCTGCTCGTCGTGGGCAACGTAGAGCTTGCCCTCGTCGAGCACGTGGCGCGACCACGGGCCGTTGCCGGTGGCCTTGAAGCCGCCCAGCGGGCTGATGGTCTCGTCGGTGGTGTACAGGCGGCGCATCAGGCGCAGGTCTTCGAGATAGACGAGCGAGGTGAAGAGCCGGTGGCCGAAGGCCTCTTCCAGCAGCGCGGAGATCGTGTCCCACTGCGACTGGCGGTCGCCCGCCAGGCTCAGCACGCGCGCGTGGTCGGCGAGATGACGCAGCGACAGGGCCATCAGTGGATCTCCTCGAGCACCACGCCGCGGGTGTTCTTGCCGTAGAACAGGATGCCCAGGCCGCCGATCAGCAGGATGGCCGTCATCATGGCGAACACACCGCCGAAGCCGAGCACCGGGTAGGCCACGCCGACGATGGTGGGCGAGGCGATCGAGCCGATGCGGGCGAAGGCCGAGGCGGCCCCCATGCCGGTGGCACGGATCGCGGTGGGATAGATCTCGGCGGTGTAGGTGTACTGGCCCGCGATCACCCCATTCATGCCGAACGACAGCAGCATGCTCAGCAGGATGATCTGGGTCTCGCCGGTGGCGAACGCCAGGCCGAGCGCGGCCAGGCACGACAGCAGCATGTAGGCGAGGATGGTGTACTTGCGGCCGACCTTGTCGTTGAAATAGGCGGCGGAGAAGTAGCCCGGGATCTGCGCCAGGTAGATCAGGATGGTGTACGAGAAGCTCTTCGTGATGGTGAAGCCGCGCTCCACCAGCAGGCTGGGAATCCACACCAGGAAGGCGTAGTAGCAGAACAGCACCGTGATCCAGAACACCCAGACCAGCACCGTGGTGCCGAGGTAGGTCTTGGAGAACAGCGTGGCCAGCTTGGCCAGGGCGCTTTGCTGCGGACCCGGCTTGACCGGCGTCTTGCGCGTCGACACCGGCGCGGGCAGCGGACGGCCCAGCTGCTGCTGCACCTGCGTTTCGATCGCGGTGCAGATGCGGTTGGCCTCTTCGGTCCGGCCGGTGTGCTCGAGCCAGCGCGGCGACTCGAACAGCGACTTGCGCCACCACAGCAGGAAGATCACCGGCACGGAGGCGATGATCATGATGTAGCGCCAGCCCTGGTCGCTCATCGGCACGATGAAGTAGCCCAGCAGCGCCGACAGCACGAAGCCGAACGAGAAGAAGCCGGCCAGCGCGCCCGTGAACCGGCCACGATACTTGCTGCTCACGAACTCGGCGAGATAGGGCGCGATGATGGCGCCTTCCGCGCCCATGCCGACGCCCGCGATCATGCGCAGGATGTAGAACTCGTGATAGTTGCGCGCGAATGCGTTGATGAAGGTCGCGACGCAGAACAGCATCAGCGCGTACATCATGACCTTCTTGCGGCCGTAGCGGTCACCCAGGATGCCGGAGAACAGCGCGCCGATCAGGAAGCCCACGTAGGTGCTGCTGGCGATCCAGCCGATCTCGCCGGTGGACAGCCCCCACTGCGTGCGCAGCGACGGAATGATGAAAGCGATGATGCCGGCGTCGAGGGCCTCGAAGGCCAGCCCGAGGCCGCCGATCATCAGCAGCTTGAAGTGAAAACGGCTGAACGGCAGCCGTTCCAGGCGTTCCGAAACGGAAAACATGGTGAGGGAGTTCCAGGAAAGAGAGGGGCGACTCAGCAGTCGTTCTTGTGCAGCAGGCCGCGATTGACGATCAGCTTGATCGACTCGGGGCGGGTCAGGAGTTCGATGTCGTCCAGCGGGTTGCCATCGATCAGCAACAGGTCGGCGTGCGCGCCTTCGAGGACTTCGCCCAGCATGCCTTCCTGATTGAGGATCTCGGCGCCGATGAGGGTCGCCTGCTGGATCACCTTGCCATTGCCCAGCACGCCGGCGCGCAGGGTCAGCTCGTCCGCCTGCATGTAGTGCGTTTCGCCCAGCAGGTCGCTGCCGTAGCCCATCTTCACGCCGACCTCGTCGAGGATCTCGAGCGCGCGCAGGCCGTGCGTGCGCACGGTGGCGATCTTCTTGACGGAATCCAGCGGCAGGCCGTAGCGCTCGCCGTCGTTGGCCAGGCCTTCGTAGGTGATGAGCGTGGGCACCATGTAGGCGCCGTGTTCCTTCATCACCTGGGCGGCCTCGTGGTCGACCAGGTTGCCGTGCTCGATGGTGCGCACGCCGCAACGCACGGCGCGCGTGATGGCGCGCGGGGTGTAGGCGTGGGCCATCACGTAGGTGTTGGCGTTGCTGGCTTCCTCGACGATCGCCACCAGCTCGGCTTCGGAGAAGCCGAGGTTCTGGATCGGATCGTTGGGCGAGGCCACGCCGCCCGAGGCCATCACCTTGATCTGGGTGGCGCCCTTCATGATTTCCTCGCGCACCGCCAGGCGGCAGTTGTCGACGCCATCGACCACGCGGCCGATGTTGCCGATCTTGACCGAGCAGGGGCAGGGGTCGAGTTCGTCGTTGCGCTGGCGGAAGTCGCCATGGCCGCCGGTCTGCGACAGGGCCTTGCCCGAGCAGAACAGGCGCGGGCCGTCGATGGTGCCGTCGAGAACGGCCTCGGCCAGCGCCCAGTCGGCGCCGCCGGCGTCGCGCACCGACGTGAAGCCGCGGTCGAGCATGCCCTGCATGATGGGCAGCGCGCGCAGCAGCGCCAGCGCATTGGGCAGGGCGGCCACGCGACCCAGGTTGAACGAAGACGCGACCACGTGGACGTGGCAGTCGATCATGCCCGGCATGAGGGTCATGCCGCGGGCGTCGATCACTTCGGCGTCGGGATGCGCCAGATCGTCAGAGCTGATGCGGGAGATCATCCCGTCTTCGATCAGCACATTGCTCGCGCTCTCGAGGACCAATGATCGGGTATTGAGGATCTTGCAATTCTTGACGATAACCGGCTTCATAAATAATTCACTTGAATGCTTGCCAACGCGTAAAAAAATGGCATGGCGAACTCTACCGGTACAATCAATCGGTCGGATACCGGGTCTCCCCTTATGGTTTCGACACAAAATAGAACAGCCCTATGATTTTTACTCATACCCCGCTATGAGACGCCGCTGCCCCACCATTTCCGAATTGAATGCGTTCGTCGCGGCGGCCCGCCACCTGTCGTTTTCCAAGGCGGCCAAGGAGCTGTTCGTCACCCAGAGCGCCATCAGCCGCCACATCGCCACGCTCGAGACCTATCTCGGCCACGCGCTGTTCCTGCGCACCAATTCCGGCCTGCAGATCACGCGCATGGGCGCGACCTACCTCAGCCTGATCCGTCCCGCGTTGAATACGCTCGAAAGCGCGACCTCCCAGGTGATGACGACGCAGCAGTCGGCCAAGTCGCTCAACCTGTCCGCCGCGCCGACCTTCGCGGCGCAGTGGCTGTTTCCGCGGCTGCGCACCTTCCGCGACGTGCACCCCGACATCTCGATCAATTTCGTGCGCTACAGCGTGGCCGACTACAAGAGCACGGAATTCGATTTCGATGCCTCGATCCAGTATGGCTACGGCGACTGGCCCGACGGCACCGCGCGCTATCTCACCGGGCGCGACATGCGCGTGGTGTGTTCGCCCGATTACCTGCGGCAGCAGAACATCACGCAACTCGACGACATCAAGCGCTGCACGCTGCTGCAGCACATCGAGATTCCGCTGACCTGGGAGTACTGGTTTTCGACCTACCTCGAAGACTACGACCGCTCGCGCTTCGGCCCGGGCTTCAACCTGTTCTCCATGATCATCCAGGCGGCGTCCTCCGGCTTCGGCGTGGCGCTGATTCCCGATTGCCTGATCGAGAAGGAGCTCGAGAGCGGCATCCTGGTGGACGTGTTCGCGCGCAGCTTCGAGAGTCCGCTGGGTTATTACCTGTGCGCGCCCAATTGGCGCAGCAACATGGAGAGCTACGAGCTCCTGAGCGGCTGGCTGGCGCACGAATGCTCCCATCCGCATGCGGCGTCGGCCCCCGCCGACGCGGGCGTGCTCGACTGCCTCTACTGCCAGGCGGGCACGGCACCGCGGGCCTGAGCGCACGGCAAACCCGGGCCGCGCAGGCCACCCATGCGGGTGGCCTTTTCAATGCGCGCGAATAATGTGCCGACGTGCGTCGAGATAATGCGGTGCCACGCTCGCGATAATGCCCTTTCGTCAGTGGCAGTTAATCGAGAGCTACAGGCGCGTGACCCGCAGCACGGCATCTGCGAATGCGCGCGGCGCCTCCTGCGGCAGGTTGTGGCCGATGCCCCCGCCCACGTCCACGTGCAGATACTTGCCGGAAAACTGGCTGGCATAGGCGGCGGGCGGCGGATGCGGCGCGCCGTTGGCGTCGCCCTCCATCGTGATGGTGGGGATGCGGATCCGGGGCGCCGCGGCCAGCCGGCGTTCGAGCTCGTCATACTGCGGCTCGCCCTCGGCCAGGCCCAGGCGCCAGCGGTAGTTGTGCACCACCACCGCCACGTGGTCGGGGTTGCGGAACGACTGCGCGCTGCGCGCGAAGGTGGCGTCGTCGAAGCGCCATTGCGGCGAGGCGGTCTGCCAGATCAGTTTGTTGAAGGCGTCGACGTTGGCCGCATAGCCGGCCGCGCCGCGTTCGGTGGCGAAATAGAACTGATACCACCATTGCAGCTCGGCCGCGGGCGGCAGCGGCTTGCGATTGCCCGCCTGGCTGCCGATCAGGTAGCCGCTCACCGACACCAGCGCCTCGCAACGCTCGGGCCACAGCGCCGCCATGATGCAGGCGGTGCGCCCGCCCCAGTCGAAACCGGCGACGACCGCCGTGCGGATGCCGAGCGCGTCCATCAGCGCGATCATGTCCACCGCCACCACGGCCTGTTCGCCGTTGCGCGGCGTGTCGGCCGCCAGGAAGCGCGTCGAGCCGTAGCCGCGCAGATACGGCACGATCACGCGATAGCCGGCGTTGACCAGGCGCGGCACCACGTCGACGAAGGCGTGGATGTCGTAGGGCCAGCCGTGCAGCAGCAGGGCCACCGGCCCGTCCGCCGGCCCCGCGTCGACGTAGCCCACGTCGAGCGCGCCAGCCCGGATCTGGCGGATCGTTGCGAAGCCCGGCGCCGCCGCGGCGGGCGCGAGCGACGGCGGCTGCGCGAGGGCCTTGCCGCCCAGGGCCAGGCCCAGCAGGCCGGCGCCGGCAATTGTGGTGGAGGTGCCGAGCAGGCGGCGGCGTTGGACGTTGACGGGATCGGTCATGGCGAAGTTCCTTGAAGTCGTGGTGTCTTGGTGTCGTGGTGTCGGTAAGGCTGGACACGACTCTGAAGGACTTCGCCGGACGGCGGGTGTTGCAATGTACGGCCCCTGCGGCCGGATACATTGGGACATCAAAAAGGTCCGTGCCCCAGCGGCCGCGCAAGGTGTCTGGCAGAATTCCGGGCGACGTTGTTGCTCTGGAGGCCCCATCCCATGGATTACCTGACGACCGCCGTGGTGACCGACACCGCCACGCTGGTGCTGTTCGATCCCGCGTGCATGCGCCATCGTCTCGCCGACACCGCCGACTGGTGGTCGATCGCGGAGGACGAGCTTGCCGAGGTGAACCTGGGCAACGCCGCCTTCTTCAACGTGCCCGGCGACGGCCGCTACGGGCTGGCGCTGGTGGATGCCGCCACCCTGGGCGCGCCCGCGGTGTCGGTGAACCTGCGCAATCTCAGCGGGCGGTTCTTCCTGGGCGAGGGCGAGATGATGAGCGCGGACGGCCTGGAACCCGAGGCGGTCCATGGCAATGTGTTTTTCGAGGCGGCGCCGGGCGCATACCGGGTGCACGCAAGGCTGGAGGCACAGACGCTGCTGCTGGCGCTGGAACCGGTTGCGCAGGCAACCGGCAACGCTTTCACCGATCTGGTGCGGCTGGCCTAGGCGGCTTCAGGTGGCGGCCGGCCGGGGCGCCTGCCGCGACTGGCGCAGCAGCAGGGCGTCGAGCTGATTGGCGAAGGCCTTGCGATCGGCCTGGCTGAAGGCCGAGGGGCCGCCGGTGTCGACGCCGCTGGCACGCAGCTCTTCCATCATGTCGCGCACGGCGAGCCGCTCGCGGATGGTTTCCGGCGAATAGCGCTCGCCGCGCGGATTCAGCGCCATCGCGCCCTTGGCGAGCACGTCGGCCGCGAGCGGGATGTCGCCGGTGATGACCAGGTCGCCGGCCTCGGCATGCTGCGCGATGTGTGCGTCGGCCACGTCGAAGCCGCGCGGCACCTGCACCGCGCGGATCAGCGGCGACGGCGGCGTGCGCAGCATCTGGTTGGCCACCAGCGTGAGCGGCACCTGCCAGCGTTGCGCGGCCCGGAACAGAATGTCCTTGATGACCGCGGGGCAGGCGTCGGCGTCGACCCAGATGTGCATGGACTCAGGCGTCCAGCGCTTTCTGCAGCAGCTCGCCCACCAGCTCATTGGTGGAGATGCCGCGTTCCTGCGCCAGCGCGCGCAGGCGGTCGGCCTGGGTCTGGGCCAGCTTGACGGGGAACGGCACCAGGCCGGCGGCCTGGTCCAGCTTGCGCTGTTCGCGGCGGTCCAGCAGGGCGTCGCCGGCGAAGCGGCCGGGGGTGCCTTCCTGCTTCAACTGGCCGGCCAGCTTGAGGGCCTTGTTCTTCTGAAGATCGAATTTGTTCATGGGGATTCCTGACAGGGTGCGCAATCATAAGCGTAATCCGGGGCCGGCCCGGCGCGCCGCCCATTGTCGCAGCCCCCCCCCCCGCACCGGTCGTTCCGCCCCTAAAATGGCCCATCGCCCCGACCGAGCCCCACGTCATGACCCGACTCCGCCTCGCCGCGTTGCTGGCCACCCTCCTGACCGCGGCTGCCGCGCCGGCGGCGCAGGCCGCCAATCCCTGCCCGCAGGCCTTCGACGTCCTGCGCGCCCTCTACCCCGGCGCCGAAGCCCCCGCGCCCGACGGCCGCGTGCGGCTGGGCGACGGCCACACCGTGGCGCCCATCTCCGCCAGCGCGTCGGACAGCACCCCCGCGGTGGTCTGCAAGGTCTGGCCGGCCGACGAATCGCTGCTGCTCGCGGCCGTGCCGCTGCTGGAGGACGTGCCCGAGAGCAACGACAGCAGGGCCGGCGACCTGGGCGTCTATGTGCTCGACAGCGCCACCCTGAAGGTGCGGCACTCGCTGCGCATGACCGGCCTGCTCTCGCAGGACGCGATCCGGCTCAACGCGCTGACGCTCGACACGGCGCGCTACACCGTCGCCGGCAAGCGCGCCTTCGGCGTGCGCATCGCGCGCAGCAACACCTCGCAGCCCAACCCCATGCAGCAGACCAGCCTGCGACTGTTCCTGCCGGAAGGCGACACGCTGCGGCTGGTGCTCGACGGCGTCGCCGTCGCGAGCTTCAGCGGCGAATGGGACACGCAGTGCGAGGGCGAGTTCATCCGCCAGCGCATGACCCTGGCCATGGCCGGCCGCAACATGGAAGGCACGGACACCGTCGAAGAAACCCGCGCCGAGATGCAGGACGGCAAGTGCGTCGAGAGCGTCGTCAAGCGCGAGCGGAACCGCTACACCTTCCCGCTGGAGGACGGCCAGTTCCTGATCCCGATCACCGCGGTCGCGCAGGACAGCCCGCTCGACGGCGGCTGAGCGCCGCTCGGCCGGGCGCGCCGGGGTGCGCAGGGTGGTTGCGTGCGCACCGATCGGCTGCATCGCGGCGGCAACCGCGGGTATCGATGCGTCTCGGCATGGACGCATGCGCATCCATCGGTGTGCGGCGCGAGGGCTTCGGGCGCACGCGCCGGCGTGTGTCGGGATGGTTGCACGCGCAGGCATCGAGGCCCGCGCAGACGTCGGGCGGCCGCGCCTCGATGTGCGCGCTTCGATATACTCGCCCGCACCGAACCCCTGCTCAACCCTGATTACCCGGAGACGCCGTGCGCGACATCCAGATCCGCAAGCTCAGCTTCAAGTCCGTATTCAAGCTCATCGCCATCGGCCAGTACCTGGCCTGGATCCCGTTCGCGATCCTGTGCGCCCTCGGCACCTTCGCCGGCCTGGGCTCGATCCAATGGAACGGCCAGACCCTGCAGGGCTTCAATGCCCTGCTGATGAGCCCCGTGATCGGCTTCATCATCGCCACCGCCGTCACGCTGATCGTGGGCACGAGCACCGCGCTGGGCCTGTGGCTGTGGTCGAAGCTGCGCCCGCTCACCCTGCGCGTCAAGGACATCGATCCGGCCGCCTGAACCGGCGTGGCGGGCCGCGGCGCCGGCCTGCGCACCGGCCTGCGTGCCTGAGTGGCGCTGGGTGCGGGTCTGCCGGCTTTCGACCTGAAGCGGCCCCTCACCACTGCCCGACGCCGTCATACGACAATTGACACATCGCAGCGACCGGACGCCGTCATGCGGCAACTGGCACATCGCAGCGGCCGAACCCGTCATACGGCAACTGGCACATCGCAGCGGCCGGACGCCGTCATACGGCAACGGGCACATCGCAGCGGCCGGACCCGTCAATCGCTGTCGACGTGCCGCACCTCGTGCGTGAGGTATTGCGCACGGCCGCGGCCGAACGACCAGTCCGCGTGGTTGTTCTCCACCACCGACACCACCACGTCATCGGGCGCGATCCCGCAGCGCGCCTGCAGGTTGCGCACCAGCGCCCGATAGAACGCCACCTTCTCCGTGGTCGTGCGCATGCGCGTCACCACCGACAGCAGCACGAGCTTGTCGGTACGCTGATATCCCAGACCGCTGTCGCCCACCACCAACTCCCCCGGCGCATGCTGCGTCACGCACTGATAGCGCTCCGACGCCGGCACCTTGAACGCCTCGACCAGTGCCTCATGCGCGGCATCCAGCACCGCCCGCAACGCCGCATCGCTCCTGCCCCGGATCACATCAAACCGCTGCAACGGCATACCCGCGCTCCCAAACAAAGGTGTCAGACTGCATTTTTAAACAAAGGTGTCAGACTACATTTTTCTGCCAGGCCGAGCCGCACCACGAATCGCTGGCCCGCGATAAATGCAGTCTGACACCAGTAGGACGATATCTGAGGCGGCCGTCATCATGGGTGGTCCGCTTGAAAACAAAGGTGTCAGACTGCATTTTTAAACAAAGGTGTCAGACTACATTTTTCTGCCAGGCCGAGCCGCACCACGGACCGCTGGCCCGGGATAAATGCAGTCTGACACCAGTAGGACGGTATCTGGGGCGGCCGTCACCATGGGTGGTCGGCTTGGCGCGACGGGCAGGAGGCAGGGCCTGGGTCGCGGCGTTCGCCTCAGGCAGCGCGGGTCGGGCGGCTGTCGTTGCCTCGTCCGACTTGCGCCGTCGCCCAACGGAGCGTCGCGATCGCCCTTCGCCAAGGGCTTCGCGCCAACCGGCACATTGCCAGCCAAAGCTCCAGGACATGCGACTGGCGCACTGCAGCAAATTCCTGCGATCATCTGCCTTCAACATAAAAAAGGAGGATCGCAGGATGGGTATGCTGGCCATCGTCATTTCATTGGCGCTATTGATGTATTTCGCCTACCGCGGCGTCACGGTGCTGCTGCTGGCGCCCGTGATGGGACTGTTGGCGGTGGTGCTTTCGGGCGACGGCAGTTTCCTGCTTCCCATCTACACCTCCACCTTCATGACCGCGCTCAGCGGCTATGTGCTGCAGTTCCTGCCGATCTTTCTGCTCGGATCGTTGTTCGGGCAACTGATGGCCGACTCCGGCGCGGCCAATACGCTGGCGCGCTGGATCGTGCAGAGCCTGGGAGAACGCCGTGCCATGGTCTCGGTGGTCGTCGCCTGCAGCCTGCTCACCTATGGCGGCGTGTCGTTGTTCGTGGTCGCGTTCGCGCTCTATCCCGTGGCGGTGAGCCTGTTCAAGGCCGCGAATGTGCCCAAACGCCTGATTCCCGCCACCATCGCGCTGGGCGCCTTCACGTTCACGATGACGGCGCTGCCCGGCACGCCCTCGATCCAGAACGCCATCCCCATTCCCTACTTCGGCACCAACGTCTTCGCCGCGCCGGGCCTGGGCCTGATCGCCGCCTGCTTCATGTTCGCGGGCGGTCTGTGGTGGCTGCAACGCCGCGCGGCGCAAGCGCGCGCCAAGGGCGAGGGCTTTGGCGAGCATCCGGAGCACGAAGAACAGGCCCAGCCCGAACAGCCGGCCAGCCACGGACGCTGGTCGGTCATGCCCGTGCCGCTGGCCCTGCTGCCGCTGCTGCTGGTGGTCGGCATCAACGCGCTGTTCACCTACGTCGTATTCCCGTCGGTCGACTTCTCGTTCCTCGGCGAACGCTTCGCCAACATGGATCCGCAGAAGGTCGTCGGCCTGTGGTCGCTCATCATCGCGCTGGCCGTCGCCTGCCTGGCGCTCGTGCTGTTGCGACTTGGCCGCTGGACCGACCTGAAGGAGAGCGTCAACAAGGGCATCTTCGGCTTCATGCTGCCGCTGTTCAACACCGCCTCCGAAGTGGGCTACGGCGCCGTCATCGCCAGCCTGGCCGGGTTCGCCATCATCCGCGACGCGGTGCTGAACGTCTCGCCGCACAACCCACTGATCTCCGAGGCCATCGCCATGAACATCCTGGCCGGCATCACGGGCTCGTCGTCGGGCGGCCTGAGCATCGCGCTCCAGACATTGGGCGCCGATTACCTGGCCATGGCCAACGCGGCGGGCATCAGCCCCGAGCTGCTGCACCGCGTGGCCGTGATGGCTGCCGGCGGCATGGACACGCTGCCGCACTGCGGCGCCATCATCACGCTGCTGGCGATCTGCAAGCTCAATCATCGCCAGTCGTATCGCGACATCGCCACCGTGACCATTCTCGTGCCGCTGCCGGCGCTGGTGCTGGTGATCACGCTCGGCACCCTGTTCGGCAGCTTCTGACGCCGCATTTCCGAATGCGAAAGAGGCCGCGCGAGCGGCCTCTTTTCGTTGGAATCCCGGTTTGAATCCCGGGGTTTATCTGCCACTCCAGATAATCGCCAAACTGCGAGCAATCGGCCTATCGGCAATCTCCCTGATTCGAATCGCGCGGACAACGCATATACTCGCCGCACGCGCAGGATCACCACGCATTTCCGGCAGGTGTCTCAAGGTCATGAGCAACGGGGAGAAAGCGACGTGTTGCAGCAGCTCGATAACCGCGGATCGAAGCGCACCATCGTACGCCGCGCGACAGTGGGCCTGGCCATTATCTGGATCACCCTGGTCGGCTGCGCGGGCTGGTGGATGTCAAACAAGATCGTGGCCGCCCAGCTCGAGGGGCTGGCGGCGAGCGCCGAATACGAAACCCGCACCACCGCGCGCGTCATGGATCGCCTGTTTACCGAGATGGTCAGCGTTGCCAATATGGTGGCGCGACAGGCGCTCGTCATCGAACTCGCCACCCGCCTGCGCACCGACCCGCCCGGCGCCGCCGCACTGACCCGGCCGGAGCGCGCGGCACTGTTCACCCGCGATCCGCTGGTACGCAAGGTTGGCGACTTCATGAATGAACTCGCCACCGATCTCCGGTATGCCCGGATCTACATGAACAATATGTCCGACGACACGATCACGGCCAGCAATTGGGCCGAGCCGGACAGCATCGTGGGCATGATCTATTCCGGCCGCCCCTATCTTATCGACGCGCTGCGCACGGGCAATGGCGCCTCGTTCGGCATCGCGCGCCTGAACAAGTCGCCCTCGTATTTCGTGGCGAGCCGCATCGAGGACGCGAACGATGCCCCGCTCGGCTCGGTGACCGTGAAATTCGACGCGCCGGAAGTGGCCATGTTCCTGATCGGGCGACACACGGCGCTGATCGTGAATCGCCAGGGACGCGTCATCACCGCGTCGGACGATTCGTTCATGTTGCGCAACGTGGCGCCGCTGCTGCCGCCGGAGACCATTCTGCCGCCCGATGGCGAAGAAGAACTTGGCGATGCCATGGACGTGCGTGCCCTCGATGATGCGCAACAGACCGACCAGTGGCTCGTCGACGGAAAATCGTATCTCTTGCGGCGCCAGGCGCTGGCCGGCACGCAGTATCAGCTGCTGACCCTGGCCGAGCTCGATCATCTTGCACCGATGCGCCAGCAACACGCGTGGGTGACCGGCCTGGTCGCGACGGTCGGTGTGATACTGATTGCGCTCGCCGGCCAGGCTTCGAGCCAGATCGTGGCAAGGCGGCAGGAAGAGCGCTACGCGGCCAACTACGACGCTCTCACCGGGCTGCCGAACCGGCGCGCCGTGCTCGCCGAGCTGGAGCGATTGTTCGCGATCGCGCGGCGCACGCAGCAGCGCGTGCTGGTGGCCTTTATCGATCTGGACGGATTCAAGACCATCAACGACAACTTCGGCCACGAAACCGGCGACCGCTTCTTGATCGAGGTCGGGCGTCGCATGGCCGCGGGATTGCGGGCGGGCGACACGCTCGGCCGCTGGGGCGGCGACGAATTCATCGTGGTCGGATTGATGACGCCGCCCGCTGGCGCGCGTGCCGAGGAGGGCGTCGACGTCATGCGCCAGCGGCTGGCACCGCTGTTGGTCGGCACATACAGCTTCGCGGACTGCCGATTCGACTATGCGGGCGCCAGCCTCGGTATCGTCAGCGTCGATCCGACAACGACCTCGCTCGACGCCGCGCTGAAGGAGGCCGACCGGCTCATGTACGCAGACAAACAGGCGCGCCGCGCGATCAATCTGGCACGCACGTGATGCCCAAAAAACAAAGGTGTCAGACTGCAATTTTCCGCGGTTGGTACGCGAAAAATGCAGTCTGACACCTTTTCAAAAAATGCAGTCTGACACCTTTTCAGGGGTGCGGCGTTGGCGTCAGAAGCTGGGCTTGCGCGCCTTGGACTGGTCGACGTAGGCGATGCGCGCGTTGATCCATGCCGGATCGACGAGCTTGATTGACACACCGCTGTACTTGAGGGTGGCCTGCTTCATGTCGTTGCCGCAGCCCATGCCGGGGTTCGTGCTCGGATTCACGCACCACTCGAGGTTCAGGTCGTTGGGGAAGTTCGACTGTTTGCCGTACTTCTGCACCACGGCGTCTGCCATGGCCTGCTTGTTGGCCGGGGTCCACGGCATTTCATAGGAAATCTGCGCCGCCACCAGCGGACGCTTCGGATCCAGCGGCACACGCGGTTCGAAATGAACCATCAGCTCCACGCCATCCTTGGCGTAGCTCACGGTGTGCGGCGTCTTGGTCTTGAGCACCGGATCATCCGAGGCATAACCGATCCTGATGTCCTTCTTCGACACCTGGAAATTCTTGGCGATGGCGGCAATCGCCTCTTCCATGTCCATTCCCGTCTTCACGCCGGCCACATCGAAGGTGCGGGCGTCGACCGATCGCGGGGCGGCGGCGTGGGCCGGCAATACCATCAAGGCCGGTACGGCGGAAAAAATCAGCGCGGCTTTCAACTTCAAAACTCGACTCCTATTGGTTGCGCGCGAAATTATAGGCACGCGGATCGCGCCAAAAGCCTCGTCGCGCGCGCGTTTTCAGTTTGAAACGTTTGGTGCGCGCGCAACGACCTCGGTAATGCTAGGCGTGCGGCGTCGGCAATCCAGGCATCCCATCAATGAAGAAGGGCCGCACATGGCGGCCCTGCTTCATCTCTTGATGTGCCGTGCGGTTACGCACGACGGCACGGCTGCGGCGCTTACTTCAGGCGGGCCTTCAACTCCTCGGACGCCTGGTGCAGGGCCGAACGCGTGGCCGGCACATCGGACAGCACGTTGAGCAGACCGAAGTCGTGGATCATGCCGTTGTAGCGCGTCACCACCACGCTCACGCCTGCGGCGTCGAGCTTGCGGCCATACGCTTCGCCTTCGTCACGCAGCACGTCCTTCTCGGCGGTCTGGATCAGCGTGGGCGGCAGGCCCTTTAGCTGTTCCGGCGTGGCGAGCAGGGGCGAGGCGTGGATGTCCTGACGTTGCTTCGGATCCGTGGTGTACGCGTCCCAGAACCACTTCATCATGTTGCGCGTCAGGAAGTGGCCGTCGGCAAACTCGTCGTACGAGGCGTTTTCGAAGTTGGCATTCGTGACCGGCCAGAACAGCACCTGCGCACGCAGCGCGGGCTTGCCCTTTTCCTTGGCCATCTGCGCCACCACCGTGGCCATGCTGCCGCCCACGCTGTTGCCCGCAATGGCGAGGCGCTTGCCGTCGACATTGATCTGGGCGCCGTTCTCGGCCACCCACTTCGTCGCCGCGTAGATCTCGTTGATCGCCACCGGATAGCGCGCTTCCGGCGAAGGCGTGTAGTCCACGAAGATCGCGACCGCGCCGGAATCCGCCACCAGGTCCCGCACGAAGCGCTCGTGCGTCGGGAAGTCACCGAGGATCCAGCCGCCGCCGTGCACGAAGATGAATCCGGGCAACACACCCTTGGCACCGGCCGGACGCACGATGTGCAGCTTGATCTGTTTGCCGTCCACCGTGATGGTCTTCTGGCTCACGTCGGCGGCGGGCAGCTTGGCCCCTTCCTGCGCACCCACCAGCACCTGGCGCGCGGCTGCCGGCGTCAAGGTTTCGAGCGGCTGCCCACCGCCCTTGGCGAGCGCCTCCAGGAAATTCTGCGTGGTGTGCTCGACACCTGCGCTGCCTGCGGCGAACGAGGCCAGCGGGGCGAGGGCGAGAAGCGAGGCGGCGATGAATTTGCGGGGGAATTTCATGATCGGAGTCCTGCGAGGTCGGATTGGTTTATTCGGTTTCTTGAGATGCGTGGGCCGCGGTTACGGCGCTCAGCCGGCGACGGGCGGGTAGTCCAGTTCGCCGCTGGATTCGAGGCCGGCGGCGCGGGCGCTCGACAGCTCGCGGCGGACCTGGGCGCGGCTCAGTTGCGAGACCTCGGTGCCGGCGACGATGGGGTCGCCCTGTTCCGTGGCGGCGACCAGGCCTTGCGACTTGGCCAGCTTCAGGTCGGCGACGACCTGGGCGCGGGTCAGCGTGCTCACGCTGGTGTCGGCGGCGGGGTAATCGAGTTCGCCAGCCTGGGCGGTGCCTGCGAAGGCGGCGGAGAGGGCGACGGCGGCGAAGAGGGCTTTGACGTTGTTCATGATCGGTTCCGGTTCAGTTCTTTGGATTGGGTTGGTTGTTTGCAGCGCGCTGTTGTGTGCTGCGATGGACTGAACTTTAAAGATCGGAACAATGCCGCGGTAGATGGCGAAAATCCCTCACAGCGTTCTATTTTGAGAACGATATAAAGGAAGAGGTGGATGCGGCGCCATCTCCCCCGCGCTACCGCCACGGGTCCAGGGCGCGTGCTTCAACGGCAGACCAAGTCGCACTCAGGCAGCCGTCGTCGTCTGCATACTCCGCCCGCCTGACCGCGCTTCGTTCAAATGGAGTCAGACTGCATTTTTCTGTCGGACGAATGCCCATGTCTAAAAGGAGTCAGACTGCATTTTTCTGTCGGACGAATGCGCAATTAAAAGGAGTCAGACTGCATTTTTGGGCCAGACGAATTCCCATAGGAAAGGGCCGCGTGCGCGGCCCTTTCTACGTACTCTCAATCACGACGGCCGCCCGACGCCGGCTCAGAAAATGCAGTCTGACACCTTTGTTTTGGCATCCATGACCTTGGGGCCAGCGCAGATGGCGCGGCGTTGTCAGGCGGTATGGTCCGAAAGAATTTGCAGTCTGACACCTTTGTTTGGGCCGGTCTGGGAGGAACGGTCCGGGAAAAAATGCAGTCTGACACCTTTGTTTAGCGTTGGGTGGGGGTGATGCGCCAGATGGTGTTGGAGAGGTCGTCGGCGACGATGAGGGCGCCCTTGGGGTCGACGGTCACGCCCACGGGGCGGCCGCGGGTCGTGCCGTCGGCGTCGCGGAATCCGGCGACGAAGTCCACGGGCGGGCCGGCAGGCTTGCCGTCGCGAAAGGGCACGAACACGACTTTGTAGCCGACCGGGTCGCTGCGATTCCAGCTGCCGTGCTCGCCCACGAACACGCCATTCGCAAACTTCTCGCCCATCGCGTCGACCGAGAAGTCCACGCCCAGCGCCGCGACGTGCGCGCCCAGGCTGTAGTCGGGTGCGATCGCGCTGGCCACCTTGGCCGGATTTTCCGGTCGCACGCGTTCGTCGACGTGCTTGCCCCAATAGCTGTACGGCCAGCCGTAGAAGGCGCCCTCCTGCACGGCGGTCAGGTAGTCCGGCACGAGGTCGGGGCCGATCTCGTCACGCTCGTTGACCACCGCCCACAGCTTGCCCGTGTCGGGCTGGATGGCGAGCGCGGTGGGGTTGCGCAGGCCGGTGGCGTAGGCCTTGTATTCGCCGGTGCGCGCATTGATCTGCCAGATGCGCGCACGGTCGACCTCCGCCGCCATGCCGCGTTCCGTGATGTTGCTGTTCGAGCCGATGCCCACATACAGGTACTGCCCATCGGCGCTGGCCGTCATGGCCTTGGTCCAATGGTGGTTGATTTCGGCGGGCAGCGGCGTCACGACCTGCGGCGCACCGCTCGCCTTGGTCTGCCCCGGCTGGTAGTCGAAGCGCACCACGGCATCCTGGTTGGCGACGTACAGATTGTTGTCGACCAGCGCGAGGCCATACGGCGCGTTGAGATTGTCGGCGAACACCGAGGCCTCGTAGGTGCCGTCGCCCTCGGGGTCGCGCAACAGCGTCAGGCGATTGCCGCCCTTCACCGGGCTCGTGCCCTTGGCCTTGATGATGCCGGCGATCACGTCCTTGGGCTTGAGCTTGCCGGCGCTGCCGCCGCGGCCCTCGGCCACCAGGATGTCGCCGTTGGGCAGCAACAGCGTCTGGCGCGGGATCTTCAGATCGGTCGCGATCGCGGTGATCGTGTAGCCCTCCGGCACGGTCGGCTTGCGATCGCCCCACTGCGCGGGCTTCGCGATCACCATGTCGGGCAGCAGGCCCTGCTTCGGTTTGGGCAGGTCGGGCGTGGCGCCCACCTGCGATGCACCGCTCTGCGCGGCACACACGCTCATCGCCAGCGTCAGCGGTGCGAGGGCAAGCAAGGAGAGCGTCTTCATACGGTGCCCCTGATGTGCGGCGTGCGGAAACCCAGCACGATGGCCACGCAGGCGAATACCGCGCCGACGATGGAGAGGATGAGGCCGGTAGGCATGCTGGCCCAGGCGTCACGCGCGTGGATCAACGCGTTGAAGAAGCCCACGACCCAGGTCAACAGCATCACCACCACATACGGCACGACGCCGCGGGCGCGCTGGCGCGGCCGGAACAGATCGATCAGGCCGAGCACGAGCGCGATCGCGCCGAACACCAGGCCGCCGACCAGGAACCACGACGCAAAGTTGTTCCACTGGATCTCGAACGTCTGGGCATAGGCCGTGTCGGCCAGCGCTGCGCCGAGAAACCAGGGGAATGTCCCGGCAAGAAATACCGCATGCACCGGATGCACCGTCAGGGCATACCGATTTTCGATGAGTTGGGTCACGTTGAGAGCCTCGTGGGTTGTGGCGCGCAGCGGGCGCCCGCCCGCTGGACGCGGCGAGCCGCCACAAGCGCCGCAAGTGGCGTGCCCGCTTACAGGGGCCGCGCAGCGGCGCAGTACGAGACTGCCCCATGTTGCACGCGCAACCGTATCGAGCCGCCTGCGCAACCAGGGCGACGCGATGCCCGCCCCCGCGGCTCTCCCCCTGCCTCAACCTCAAGGATCCTGCGGCCGATCTCCCTGGCAAACCCGGCCGCAACCCCTCCTCAGACCCGGCCCGACAGGAACGCCGGATTCTTCCAGTCTTCCAGCGCCTTCACCTGCGCGTTGTTCGCCTGCGCCATCGACAGCTCGCGCGTGATCGCCGCGTTGAGTTCGTCGCTGCGCTGGCGCAGCGCATCGACGCTCAGGCCGCTCAGGTCCGGCGCGATCGCGGTTTGCTGCGCGCGCGGCGTGTGGATCTCGACGTAGGCGTTGCGCAGCAGCTCCACCTCGTTGCCCAGCGGCTTGAAGACCGGATGCTGGGGCGCGGCGGTGAACGACAGGCTCAGCATGGGCTCGCCCTTGGCGTCGAGCCCGGTATCGAAGCGCATGCCGCGCATGCCTTGCGGCATGTTCTGGCCATGGTCGTCGATCATGAAGGTGGAGGCGTTGCCATCCTGCGTCCCGGCCATGGCGCCGGTATAGGCGACCGGCACGTTCATCAGGAAGCTGTACAGTTTGCGATCCGGATCCCGCACGGTGAGGCTGCCGTCGGCGTTGCGCACCACCGCCGCGTCGTCCGTGTCCGCGCTATCGGGGGTGGCATCGACCGCGATCGCGTCGAGATACCAGCCGAGCGCGCGCGCCGTCGTCAGCGATGCCGGCACGGCAAACTCGCCCAATGGTTTGCCCGCGTCGACGCGCACCGTACCGAACGACTGACCGGACGCCGACTGCAGCGACCGCATCAAGTTCTCGCCCATGAGGCAGCGCTCGCTCACCTGCTTGATGTCGGTGCTGGCCCCATTGGCCTGCGCGCGCCGCATGGCGCCGACGTCGATGCCGGTTCTGACCCGGCTGTCGCTGCCCGCGCTGCGCAGTGCGACGAACATCATCTTGTTGTTCGACACCTCGGCGGCCTCGGCACTGCGGGCCTCGCGGCGCTCGAGGAAGCGGCCCGGCACGTTGGGCAGGTCGGCGATGAAGCGGCCGACGCTGGCCAGCCCGCGCCCGATCGTCCCGAAGAAGGAAGAGAAGGCGTCGCGCGCACGGGCCGCAAGCCCCAGGGTCTCGGAGCGGGCCGCGCCATCGCCCACGCTGACGGCGTGGCGCGGCGCGGTCTGCGTGACCGGCGTGGTCTCGCCCGCCTCGGCCTTGCGCAGGGCCGCTTCGACGTGACCGAGCTCCGTGCGCAGGGCATCCAGGCGCGGCAGATGTTCCAGCCCCGCGAGCATCGTGCGGATCGACGCCGAGCCGCGCGCCTGCTCCTGGCCCAGGATGTCCTGGACCATCGCGAAATCGGTGGCGACCTGCTGCAGCGTCTCCTCGATCAGGCTGACGACGGTCGAGTCATTGGCCAGCTGCGGATAGTCGCGCAGCGCGGTGATGCCGAGATAGGCGCCGCCGAGCAGCGCCGTCATGTTGAGCGCAATCTTCGTAGGCCCGATCGACATGGGCGTGGTGGCGAGGCCGACCGCCGCCGGAATCGCGGCGCCCACCGTCATCTGGCCCAGGGTGGGGACGACCGCGCTCAAGCCGCCCTTGACGTTGTGGTACCAGCGGTTCAGCGTATCGCGCGTCGTGAGTTCGGGCGCATCGAGCCGGGCCTGCGGCGTGATGCCCTCGAGCTTCTGGCCCTTGGCCTCGAGCTGCAGGTTGAGCTTGGCGAGCGCCAGGTCGATGTTGGCGCTGAGCGCCTCCGCGCGCTTGAGATTCTGCTGCGAGAAGGAGATCTCCTTGGCGCTTTCCTTGACCTCGGTCGGAGCGGACCGGATGCTGGGCAGCATGTTGTACGCGCCCTTGGCCAGCCCCACCGTCGCGTCTCGCACGGTGCCGACGGCACCGCAGACGCGGTTCCACAAGCCGCCCTGTTGCTGTTGCACCTGGGTCTCGGCCTCGTCACGCGCCTCCTGTTCGCCCACTTTCGGCGGCACCCCCTCGGGCGCCTCCTCGCTGTGCAGTGTCAGCGGTGCAAGGCGCACGTCGTCGCGCGACTCCGCGAGCGCCAGCGGCGTCGTGTCGCCACCGGATGGCCCATTCGAATCGGGAATCGAATCGTTGCCGGCCCGTGCGTTCGCGTCAGTCGCCGTATTCTTCTCGGCCTGATTCGAGTCGGTGCGCGACGCATCGAGCGCCGTGTCGTCCAGTTCTCCCGCCCGCACGTCCGTCACCTCGGGCTGGCCCGTCACCTCGGGCGGGTCCGTCAACTCGGGCTCACCCGTCACGTCGGGCTCGTCGTCGTACAGCCCGCCGCCGTGCATCTGCTCGGTGAACTCGGTGGCGGCCTCCCAGAAGGTCGACAGGAACGTCGTCACGCCGCCGAACCAGCCGCGCGACGCCTGCGCATCCTCGCGCAGGGCCGTGCCCTCGCCGCCGTCGCCCACGCCCACCAGCGAACCCTGCATGGCACCCGTGCCGGGCGAGCTGCCCGGGCGCTGCGCGGTGTGGCCGACCGAGGCGTCGACGTCGGAGTCGGAATGGGAGGAAGGGTTGGGGCCGGAGAGTCCGGGCAGGCCTGAACTGATCGTCATGGCGGTCTCCCAGGCGTCAGGCGGCGAGCGCCGGCAGGTCGACGCTGTGGCGGCCCTGGAGGACTTCGCGCCACAGCAGCGCCACGTCGACGAAGCCGTCGAGCGCGCCGGAAAGCGCCTGTGCGCCGCATTGGACCAGCGGCAGGCGCGCGCTCAGCAGCGCCGCGCCGGTGCCGGCCTGCAGGCCGAGCGTGCAACCGCCGGTGCCGACCCACAGCGCGTTGGCCTCGAGCATCAGGCGCATCAGCCGCTCCTGCGGCAGCTGCGGCGCGGGCGGGCCCAGGCTGGTGAAGATCACGACATTGCCTTCGTCCTCGCTGCCCTCGGCGCTCAGGCCTACCGCCAGGTCGGCGATACGCAGTTCCTGGTTGACGGCGAGTTCGGCGGGCTCCAGGCCGGCCAGGCGGGCATAGTCTTCGAGCAGTTGCTGATAGCGGGTCATGGCGGTGCTCCGATGGATAGGGGGGGTCGCGGGTCAGGCGGCTTCAGGCAGGCCCTGCGCCAGCGCGGCGGCCCAGAGGGTGGCCACCTGGGACTGGGCCTGGCAGGCGCGCGCCAGTGCGGCCGGCGGGGTGTCCAGGGGATGGCGGCGGGCCAGCACGACGTCGTCGGCGCCGTGCTGCAGGGCGACCGTGGCGCCGGCGGTCACGGGCCCCAGCGTATTGGCCTGCAACAGCAGGCGCAGCGTCTCGGCCGTGGCGTTCGGCGGCAGGGGGCCCACCTTGCAGGCCACCTGGATGCCTTCGCCCCCCGGCGTCTGCACGTGCGCCAGACCCAGCGTGACGCCGTCCACGACCAGCGCCTGCTGGTCGGCCAGGGCCTGCGCGTCCACCCCGATTTCAAGCGCGAGCGCGGCGAGCGCCTCGCGATAGGTTTCGTTCGTCATGATGCGATCTCGAAAAAGTCAGGCGAGGGGGGGTTCAGGCGCGCAGGTGCAGCGGCACGGCGGCGGGCGTCGTGCCGGCACGCGGCGGGGCGGCCTCGGCGGCAGGCCAGCGGCGCTCCAGCTCCGCCTCCCAGGCCTGCGCCTGGGCGCACAGGCCTGTCACCAGGGCGGCCAGGCGGTCTGCATCGACCGAGGCCAGGCGCACGGCCTCGCTGGCGATCACGTCGCGCTCGCCGAGCAGGCCGAGGGAGGCGCCGGCGGTGCCGGCCCAGAGATTGTTGGCCTGGAGCAGCAGCCGGCACACGTCCTCCCGGGCGGGCGCCGGCAGCCGGGTCACGCCGCAGCGCACGACGATCTGGTCCTCGGCCGCGTCGTCGGCGTCGCGCGCCACGGAGAAGTCGATGCGCCGCCCCCCGATCGACAGGGTCTGGGCCTGCCTGAGGCCCGCGGGATCCACCCGCAGGCGGCGCGCCAGCGCGTCCAGCAGGGCCAGGTAAGCTTCATCAGGCATCGCATGCTCCCTTGCAGAAAGGCGCGCCGGACCGGCGCACCTCACAGGTGAGTAACGCGCGCGGCGGGCGGGTTCCATGGGGCGGTCGTGCAGGGGCGCCATGCCCGACCGCGCCGGTGACTCGCGCCTGCCTGTGTGCACCGACACAATTCGCACACGCGCCGCCGCCTCACCGCGTGCCGCATGCGTCGTCTTCGGCCCGTTTCGCGCACTGAAATTGCGCGAAGGCGCGGACGGCGCGTCATGCCGAGCCGGCATCGCCGCCGGCCCGGTCACCCCGTCGTCGCATGATCGCCCCCGAACCGCCCGGTTTCGGTCAGAATGGGCGCGGCCAGGCACGTTTCATCCCCGCGGCCGGGCGCACCGCGCCGTCCGCCCCAAGTTTCCATCCTCACGATCATGACTTTCGCCAAAGCGCTCTTATCCAGGCTCGGCTTCAAGCCTTCCGGCATCCGGCGCCAGCTGCATGCCATCTACCGCACCCAGGCCGTGATCGAGTTCGATCCCGATGGCCACGTCCTCACCGCAAACCGGCAGTTTCTCGAGCTGATGGGCTACCGGCTGGCAGACATCCAGGGCCAGCACCACCGGCTCTTTCTCGGCCGGTCGGGCGTCGACGAGCGCGAGTACCAGGCCTTCTGGGACCGCCTGCGGCGCGGCGAGGCCTTCGTCGGCCGCTGCGAGCGCATGAAACGCGACGGCAGCGCGGTGTGGCTGCAGGCGAACTACAGCCCGGTGCTCGACCGCGCCGGCCGGGTGGTGCGCATCGTCAAGTATGCGATGGACATCTCCGCCGAGGTCCTGCGCGATGCCGAGGCGACCAGCCAGCTCGCCGCCGTCGGCCGCGCCCAGGCCGTCATCGAGTTCACGCTCGACGGCCACATCCTGCGCTGCAATCAGAACTTCCTCGACGCGATGGGCTACGCATCGGAAGACGAGCTCGTCGGCAAGCACCACAGCGTCTTCATGCCGCCCGAAGAGCGCGGCACCCGGGAATATGCCGAGTTCTGGGCCAAGCTCGGGCAAGGCCACTACCATCGCGGCCAGTTCCGGCGCAAGGGCAGGCAGGGCAACGACGTCTGGATCGAGGCCAACTACAGCCCCGTGCTCGACCAGTTCGGCACCCCGTTCAAGGTCGTGAAGTACGCCACCGACATCACCGCCCGCTTCGAAGCCACGCAGCTCGTGGCGGCCGCCTTCGCGCAGCTCCAGGAGCTGATGCGCGAGAGCGCGCTCAGCGCGCGCGACGCCGATGCGCAGACGCGCGAGGTCACCGCGATCGCCGAGGCCGGCGACGCCGTGCTCGGCAGCGCGGTGGCGGCCATGGACCGCATCACCACCGATTCGAAACGCATCGGCGAGATGGTCGGCCTGATCGACGACATCGCCTTCCAGACCAACCTGCTCGCGCTGAACGCCGCCGTGGAGGCCGCCCGCGCGGGCGAGCATGGCCGCGGCTTCGCGGTGGTCGCGGGCGAGGTGCGCGGGCTCGCCCGCCGCAGCGCCGACGCCGCGAAGGAGATCAAGACGGTGATCGGCTCGTCGAACCAGAGCATCGAGGCCGGCCATGCCCGCGTCAACGATTCGGGCCGCATGATGGAACAGATCCGCGCGGCGGCCCAACGCGCGGGCAGCATCATGGACGGCATCGTGCAGGCGTCGAACCAGCACGACGAACGGCTGATCGAAGTGCGGCGGGCCGTCGCGCGCCTGGAAAACGCGGTCTTGAAGGTCTGATCCGGCCAGGGCGCCGCGCGCCCGGTACGCGGCGCCCGCGCCCTGGTTGCGCGCGCAACCTCACCCCCCGCGCACCGCGCCACCGCGAGCCGGCCGGCAGCGGGGATATACTTTTCGGCGACTCCCGCTCCCGCCCGCCACCCCGCCGACCGGACCCCGCCATGAAGACGCGCCGTGCCCGCCATCTCGCGATGTCACTTTGCACCGCGATCGCACTCGCGGGCTGCGATCCCACGCTGCCGCCGCCGCCCGCCGGCTCGACGCTCACCGCCGAAACGATCGCCACGCGCGCGGCCCCGCCCGAGCACCACTTCCAGGGCGTGCTGGCCGGCAAGCCGGTCCATCTGCTCCTCTACGAATGCCGGGTCTACCGGGTCGAGGAGGCGGCCGGGGCCAACGTCACGTGGACACAGGTGCTGGCGGGTGATCCCTATCCGCTTCCCACCTCCTGCGTGAACCAATCGATCACCGCAGAGAAGAGCGGCGTCACGGCCTTTCTCGGCCGCCAGGCGTTCGGCGCGGGGGGCTGCTGCGTCGGCACCCCGGAATTCCGCACGAAAGACGGCGTGACCTGGACGCCCCGCTGAGCGGCACCGCGCCGCGCCCCATCCGCTTCAAAGGAATCGTCTTCCATGACTACGGCAACAGACACCACCCTCGCCATCGTCGGCCCCGGCGCCATCGGCACCACGGTCGCGGCCGCGCTGCACGAGCGCGGCCGCACGCCCCTGCTGTGCGGCCGCAGCCACCGCGACGGCCTCACGCTGCACGACGGCGAGCGCCGCATCGACGTGCCCGGCCCGGTGCAGACCGAGCCCGCCCGCATCGCGCACAAGGCGGATCTCGTCTTCCTCGCGGTCAAGGCCACCCAGAACGACGCGGCAGCCCCGTGGCTCGCGGCGCTCTGCCGGCCCGACACCGTGGTGTGCGTGTTGCAGAATGGCGTGGAGCAGGTGGAACAGGTCGCCGCGCTGGCCCCGCAAGCCCGGGTCGTGCCCGCCGTCGTATGGTTTCCCGCGCAAGCGCAGGCCGACGGCTCCGTGCGCCTGCGCGGCCAGGCGCGGCTGAGCCTGCCGGACACCCCGGCCGCCCGCGTCGCGGCGGACGCGTTGCAGGGCAGCCGCTGCGCCGTCGAGCTCAGCACGAACTTCCATGCCGATGCCTGGCGCAAGCTGATGCAGAACGCGGTGGCCGGCCTCATGGCGCTCACCCACCGCCGCGCCGGCATGTTCGGCCGCGCCGACGTGGCGGCGCTGTCGCTCGCCTATCTGCGCGAATGCCTGGCCGTGGCGCGCGCCGAAGGGGCGGACCTGGGCGACGAGGTGCCGCAGGAAATCCTCGCCAAATTCCAGGCCTCCCCCGCCGACATGGGCACCTCCATCCTCACCGACCGCGTCGCGGGCCGCCCGCTCGAATGGGACATCCGCAACGCCATCATCGCGCGCCGCGGCCGCCACCACGGCATCGCAACGCCGATCAGCGACGTGCTCGTACCCCTGCTGGCAGCGGCCAGCGACGGCCCGGGCTGACCGGCGCCGCTCACGCCCTCGCAGCGCGCGATTCCGCGCGATGATGCATAATCGACATTGGTTCTCATTACTATTCGTTGTCGAAACGGGGCTGGCGGTCGTGCGCGATCAACGTTCTACGCTTGAAATCGAGGCGCTCTACAGCGCGCATCACGGCTGGTTGCGCGGGTGGCTGCGCGGCCGCATGGGCAACAGCTTCGACGCCGCGGACCTGGCCCAGGACACCTTTTTGAAGCTGCTGGCCAACGAAGAACCCCTGAGCATTCGCGAACCGCGGGCGCTGCTCACCACCATCGCGCGCCGCGTGGTCGCCAACTTCTATCGGCGTCGCCGGATCGAGGAAGCCTATCTCGCCACGCTGGCCGTGTTGCCCGAGCCCGAGGTGCCGGGCCCCGAGACGCGCGCGCTGCTGCTCGAAACCCTGCTCGAGATCGACCGGCGCCTGGCGCTGCTGAAGCAGGCGGCTCGCCGGGCGTTCCTGATGCACCAGGTCGAAGGCATGACCCAGACGGAAATCGCGCAGGCGCTGGATGTATCGGTGGCCACGGTGCAGCGATACCTCGAGCGCGCCGTGCACCAGGTCTGTTTCGGTTGAGCCTCATGGAAATGCCCGCCAAGCTCCCCCCGATGCCGCGCGTGCAAGGCGCGGCCATCCCGCCTGCCGTCAGCCGGGCGGCGGTGCGCTGGCTCATCGCACTCGACGCCCCGCAGGCCACGCAGCAGACTCACGACCAATGGCGCGCCTGGCTGCAGGCCGATGGCGCGCATGCTCGCGCCTGGGAACACCTGCAGGCCATGGGGCTCTGCCTGCGGCAGATGCACCCCGCCATCGCGCACTCGACGCTCGTGGAGTCGGACGCGTCGGTCAAGCAGGGCCGGCGCCGCGCGCTGCGCCTGCTGGCGGGCGGCGTCGTGTCGGCGGGCGGCGTGTGGGCGCTGCAGGACAGCACCGGCTGGCGCGCATGGCGCGCCGACTATCACACCGCCGTCGGCCGGCGCCAGCGCATCGCGCTGCCGGACGGCGGCGAAGTCGTGCTCAATACCGACAGCGCGGTCAACGTCCGCTTCGATGCGCAACACCGGCTGCTGCAGATGATTCGCGGCGAGATGCTGGTCACCACCGGCGCCCACCCGCCCGCCTCTGCGCCGCCCTTCCTGGTCGAGACGGCGCAGGGCGTCCTGCGGGCGCTCGGCACGCGCTTCTCCGTTCGCCAGTACGACGACGCCTGCGAGCTCAGCGTCCTGGACGGCGCGGTAGAGGTCAGGCCGCTGGACGCGCCGGCCCGCGCCTTCGTGGTGGCGGCCGGCCGGCAGGCGCGCTTCGATCGCCGGCAACTGCTGGGCAACACCGAGGCCGACCCGGCGACGGGCGCCTGGTCCAACGGCATGCTCATCGTCCATCGCATGCCGCTGGGCGAGTTCGTCGCCGAGCTGGCGCGGTATCGCAGCGGCCATCTGGGTTGCGATCCCGCCGTCGCCGACCTGCCCGTGTCCGGCATCTTTCCCGTCGACGACACAGAGCGCGTGCTGGACATGCTCGGCAAGACCCTGCCGGTGAAGCTGCGCACGCGCACCCGCTACTGGGTCACGGTGCAGGCCAAGGCCTAGCCACGCACGGCCGTTACAACTTTATCGGGCGTGCCGCCCCGGAAACTGAGGGGTTTTCCTCGAGCTGAGTGACATACCAGGCAGAAATCACTCTGTTTCGTGGGAAGGCAAGTCTGATGGGTCAATTCATGCAGCGCGCGCGAGCGCGCACCGCCGCCATGTCGCTGGCGGCATTTTCCGTGGTGCCGGCCACGCTGCTGCCGGCGCTGGCCGCGCCCGGCGCGCAGGCGCAGAGCGCGCCGCCACAGGACACCCGCAGCTATGCGGTCGCCGCCGGCGATCTGCAGGCCGCGCTGAGCGCGTTTGGCCAGGCCAGCGGCCTGATGATCTCCTATTCGGCCGAGGACATCGCGGGCAAGCGCAGTCACGGCGTGAACGGCCGGTACGCCGCCAAGGATGCGCTTGCGACGCTGCTCGCCGGCACGGGCCTCGAAGCGATTGCCTTGTCCAACGGCGGCTACACCGTGACGCCGATCCCGCGCAGCCCGGGCGCTGCCGTGGAGCTGGCGCCGGTCAGCGTGGTCGGCAGCGCCGACCTCGTCACGACCGAGGGCCTGGCCTCCTACGCCTCGCCCAACGTGTCGATGTTCAAGGGCGCCACGTCGCTGCGCGACATCCCGCAGTCGGTGTCGGTGCTGACCCGCCAGCAGATGGACGACCAGGACCTGACCACCGCGGCGGCGGCCCTGAATCAGGTGACCGGCGTCAGCACCACCGGCTATGACCGGACCGAATCGATCATGGTGCGCGGCTACACGGCCAATGCCCAGGCCGACGGCGTGCCGGTGGTCGGCATGACCAACAATCCCTTCACCGACATGGCGCTGTACGACCGCGTCGAGGTGCTGCGCGGCCCCTCGGGCCTGCTCACGGGCAGCGGCGAGCCCGGCGGCACGGTCAACTTCGTGCGCAAGCGGCCCTACGCCGACCTGGGCGCCTCGGGGGCCTTGTCCACGGGCTCGAACGATCGGCGCCGCGCCGAGATCGACCTCAACACGCCGCTGAACAAGGACGGCTCCCTGCGCGCCCGCACGGTGCTGGTCCGGCACGACGAGGACAAGTTCTACGACGACGCCAAGAGCCGCGACGAGGTGGCCTACGGCATCGTGGAATACGACCTGACGCCGCACACCACCTTCGGCGTTTCCGGCACCTACTCGCAGTGGACGACCAACACCTTCTGGGGCCTGCCGCTGATGAGCGACGGCACCCTGCCGTCGCGCCGCACCTTCATGGGCTCCGACGAGGACTCGGTCTACCGCATCAAGGATGCGTCGGCCGACCTGACCCATCGCTTCGCCAATGACTGGACCGCGCGCGCGGCCTACAGCCATCGCGAACTGGACGCCGACTACCTCGGCATCGTCACCACGGCGCCGGTGGACATCGCAACCGGCCGCGCGGACACCTCCAGCGCCTACGGGTACTACCAGAAGCAGACCAAGTGGGACAGCGCCGACTTCAACGTCACCGGCCCGATCGACGCCTTCGGCCTGCGACACCGGCTGACCGTGGGATACAACCTGTCGAGGTCGGACAATCTGTTGGGGTCCACCTCGTTCTCGGCGAAGAACTGGGATGTCTTCAATGACCACGACTACAGCGCGCTCGTCGACCACAACGTGACCTCGCGCCGGCAGACCGTCACCGAGCAATCGGGCCTGTACACCTCCGCCCAGATCGCGCTGGCGGATCCGCTCAAGCTCGTGATCGGCGGCCGCTGGACCAGCTATCGCAGCAAGAGCCGGACGGTGGCGGCCACCAACACCGACTGGGTCCGCAGCGCGGGCAAGGCCAGCAAGGAGTTCACGCCCTACGGCGGCTTGCTCTGGGACGTGAACGATCGCGTCACGCTGTACGCCAGCTATGCCGACACCTTCGTGCCGCAGACGCAGGAGGATTTCCAGGGCAATGTGCTCGATCCGCGCGTGGGTTGGCAGACCGAGGTGGGCGCGAAGCTCCAGTTGGTCCCCGACCGTCTGTTCTTCAACGTGGCGCTCTACCGCATCCGCGACAAGAACCGCTCCATGGTCGATGGCGACCACGTCGGTTGCGGCGGCTCGACCAACGGCGCGTGCTACCGCTCGGCGGGCGAGGTGCAGAGCGACGGCCTCGACCTGGAACTGGTGGGCAAGATCACGCCCAACTGGGACATCTCGGCGGGCTACACCTACTCGCGCGCCAAGTACCTGAGCGATACCAATCCCGACAACGTCGGCAAGCGGTTCAACGCCGACCTGATTCCGCAGCAGATGTTCAAGCTCTGGACCAACTACAGCTTCGGGCCCGAGGACTTCGGTGGCGCGCTGTCGGGCTGGAGCGTGGGCGGCGGCGTGAATGCACAGAGCGACATCTACACCAGCAGCGCGCGCCAGGGCGGCGTCAAGCACGGCGGCGGCTATGCGATCTACTCGGCCCGCGTCGGCTACCGCTTCAACGCCAACTGGGACGCGTCATTGCTGGTCACCAACCTGTTCGACCGCACCTATCTGCGCAACGTCGGCTACGGCGGCTTCCTGAACTTCTACGGCGACCCGCGCGCGGCCATCCTGACGGTGCGCGGACGGTTTTGAAGAGGGCCAGGCCTTCAGGAGGCGGGACGCCACGGCGTCCACGCCTCGTGTGTGAAGGCGGGTCTGGCGGCGGCCGCGCCAGCGGCCGCGCCGCTCACACGCCGCCGTGGGCGGCGATGTTGCGATACTGGCCCTTGAAATACAGCAGCGGCTGCGCGGCGGCGGCGTCCTGCAGATCCAGCGCCTTGACTTCGCCGATCACGATCACGTGATCGCCCGCGGCGTGCTCGGCGTAGATCTCGCAGTCGAGCCAGTGCAGGCTGCCGCCAATGATGGGGTTGCCCAGCGGCGATTCCCGCCACGCGATCCCCTGCCATTTGTCGGTGCCGCGCCGGGCGAACTGATTGGACACGTCGATCTGCGCTTCGGTGAGGATATTGACCGCGAATCGGCCCGCCTGGCGGATCTTCGGATAGCTGGCCGAACCGGCCATGACGCTGAACGACACCAGCGGCGGGCTCATCGACACGCTGTAGAACGACTGGCAGGTGAACCCCACCGGCTCGTCATCGATGAGCGACGTGACCACCGTGATGCCGGAGGCGTAGTGCCCGAGCGACTCGCGAAAGCGCGCAGGCTCGATGACCGTATTGGCGGGGGGAGTCATGGGGGGAAAGAAATACGGGTCGCAGCGCGAACACATGGGATAGGGCCTGGAGGGATCCGACGGCGTTGCCGGCGTCGGCAACAGGCGAGCCGGGCCGGGGCAAGCGGCTTGCCCCGGCCCGACGCGTTCAGGCTCAGGAGAGCTCGCGGCGGAGGATCTCCGCGCCTGCGCTCAGCGCACTCAGCTTGCCGCGCGCGACCGCACGGGGCAACGGCGCCATGCCGCAGTTGGTGCTGGGATAGAGCTTGTCGGCGTCGACGAAGCGCAGCGCCTTGCGCAGCGTATCGGCCACCTGCTCCGGCGTTTCGATGGTGTTGGTGGCCACGTCGATGGCGCCCACCATCACCTTCTTGCCGCGGATGAGCTCGATCAGTTCCATCGGAACGTGCGAGTTCTGGCATTCCAGCGAGACGATGTCGATATTGGATTTCTGCAGCTTCGGGAACGCCTGTTCGTACTGGCGCCATTCGGCGCCCAGCGTCTTCTTCCAGTCCGTATTGGCCTTGATGCCGTAGCCGTAGCAGATGTGTACGGCGGTTTCGCATTTCAGGCCTTCGATGGCGCGTTCCAGCGTGGCGACGCCCCAGTCATTCACTTCGTCGAAAAACACGTTGAATGCCGGTTCGTCGAACTGAATGATGTCGACGCCCGCCGCTTCGAGCTCGCGGGCTTCCTGATTCAGGATCTTGGCGAATTCCCAGGCCAGCTTCTCGCGGCTCTTGTAGTGATCGTCGTAGAGCGTGTCGATCATGGTCATGGGGCCGGGCAGCGCCCATTTGATCGGCTGGTCGGTCTGCTGGCGCAGGAACCTGGCATCCTCGACGAACACCGGCTTCTGGCGCGCGACGGCATCGACCACGGTGGGCACGCTGGCGTCGTAGCGATCGCGGATGCGCACGGTCTTGCGATTCACGAAGTCCACGCCGCTGAGGTGCTCGATGAACGTGGTCACGAAGTGCTGGCGCGTCTGTTCGCCGTCGCTGACGATGTCGATGCCCGCATGCTGTTGTTCCTGCAGCGACAGGCGCAGCGCGTCCTGCTTGCCTTCGACCAGGCCTTCATCCTGCAATTTCCAGGGAGACCAGAGGGTTTCGGGCTGTGCCAGCCAGGAGGGTTTGGGCAGGCTGCCGGCGGTGGAAGTGGGAAACAGTTTTTTCACAATAGGACCTGATACTTTTTTATTAATCGAAACGGGCAGCTGCGGACCACTGCTCGAGAACCGACTGGTACGGTTTGATGAAGTGTTCTTCGACGAACTTGCCTTGCTCGACGGCCAGCCGGCTGCGTTCTTCGCGGTCGTAGACGATGCGCGTCAACGAATAATCCTGATGCTTCAGGCTGGGCTGATACGAGCGGCCCGCCGCGGAATTCGCGTTGTAGATCTCGGGGCGATAGATCTTCTGGAACGTGTCCATCGTGCTGATCGTGCCGATCAGCTCGAGATTGGTGTAATCGCCCAGCAGATCGCCGGTGAAATAGAAGGCCAGCGGCGCGGCGCTGTTGGGCGGCATGAAGTAACGGACCTTCATGCCCATTTTCTTGAAATATTCGTCGGTCAACGAATACTCGTCCTGCAGGTATTCGACGCCCAGCACCGGGTGCTGGTTTTCGGTGCGCAGGTAGACCTTGCTGCTCGACACGCTCAGGCAGATGACCGGCGGCTTCTTGAAATGCGCCTTGTAGGCGCTCGAATTCACGAAGGCCTTGAACAGCTTGCCGTGCAGCTCGCCGAAATTGTCGGGCGTGCTGAAACCGGCGCGATCCTTGTTGTGCTCCAGCAGCAGCACGCTGAAGTCATAGTCGCGCACGTAGGAGGAAAAATTGTTCCCCACGATGCCGTCGATGGTCTCGCCGGTCTTGCGATCGAGAATGGTCGTTTTCAGGATCTCGATCAGGGGCAGGGCATTGCCGCTGCGCTCGCCGTCGATATCCAGCTCGCCGGAAATGATCTCGAGCTTGACCGAATAACGATCGCCCTTGGGATTGTCCCAATGCGCCAGGGCATTGAAACGGTTGTTGATCATCTCGAACGTGTTGCGCAGATTCTGCTGGCGGCTTTCGCCACGCGCCAGGTTGGCGAAGTTCGTGGTGATGCGGGTATTTTCGGAAGGACGGTAATCCTCGTCGAAACAAATGCTCTTGATGGCAAATGTGAACTCTTTACTCATTTTGATCCGCCGCACAAATTCTGGATAAAGCCGTTTCCGGTTTTTGCGGCAGTGCTGCGCCAGTCCTGTTATGGGGTTTTCTTGGGCTGGCAGCCTTGACACTGTCGCTGCTCGGACCGTATTTTAGGCAAGGCTTTGCATGAATAAAAATGAATTTATTTGGCAGATAGCATTAGCCGGGCTCATGTTCCTATCGCTTGGCCCAGCCTCCTGAATGGCGCTGGCGCGCGGCGCGCCGCCCTTGCGGGCGCACGCGGCGGGATCCGCGCCCTTGCCACGGCCACAGGCCGCCGCCACGCGGGCCGCCGCCTGTCCCACCGCCCGCCGGAGCGCGCGGCCAGGGCCGTCTCTGAAGCCCGATCCGCGGCCGTCGCCGCGGTTGTCCGGCGGAGCGGATGCCCCGCCGGACATGCCCGTCAGGGCGTCACGATGTTCCACCAGAACTCGAAGTTATCGAGCGCGGCAAACATCTCGGTGATCTGCTGCTGATCGCCGGTCACCTTCACGTCGCCCTTGGAAATCGCATCGTTGAGGTTGGTCTCCCTCAGCATCATGCGATTGAGGGTTTCGCGCGTGAGGGTCACGCTCGCGGTGGGATCCTTCGCGGGCTTGCCTTCTGTGTGGTTGATCACGCTGTTCACCATTTCCAACGTGTACTTCTGGTTGGTGTCGGTGAAGTCGAGATTCAGCACCACGTGCTTGCCGGCCGCCTTTTCACGGTTCAGGCGCACGCCGAAGTAGTCGAACAGCATGTCGAGCGTCATCGCGCGCACCGTGTCCGGGCTGGCAGTGTCCGGCACGGGCAGCTTCTGCACGCCCTCGCGCAGCTCCTTGGCGCCGGTGAGGTAGAAGTTGCGCCACGGACCGCTCTCGGCCTGGTAGCCCATCTGCTCCAGCGCATCGGCCTGGAGGTTCTTGGCCGTCTGGTTCTGCGGATCGGCGAAGACGGCGTAGTTGACGACCTCGGCAACCCAGCGGTAATCGCCCTTCTTGTAGTACTCCCGGGCCTTTTGCAGCAGCGCGTCGGTGCCGCCCATCATCTCCACATAGCGCTTCGATGCCTCCTGTACCGGCAGCGTGTGCAAGGTGGCGGGATTGCCGTTGAACCAGCCCAGGTACAGCACATAGGTGGCGCGCACGTTGTGGTTCAGCGAGCCGTAGTAGCCACGGTTGGAGAACTTGGTCGCGATCGTCTCGGGCAGCTTCACCTGCTCGGCGATCTCTTCCTTGTTGTAGCCCATGTTCGCCAGACGCAGCGTTTCGTCGTTGATGTAGCGGTACATGTCGCGCTGCAGGCCGATGTGCTCGTTGACTTCCTTCTGCCCCCACACCGGCCAGTGGTGCATGGCATACATCACCTGCACATCGTCGCCCCACAGCTTCAACGCTTCATTGAGGTATTTCGACCATGCCAGCGGATCCCGGATCTTGGCGCCGCGCAGCGAGTAGGTGTTGTGCAGCGTGTGGCTCGAATCCTCGGCGGTATTGAGCGCCTTCTTCTCCTTGATGTAGTACAGCATCTCGGCAGGCGCTTCGCTGCCGGGCGCGTACAGGAATTCATAGGTCAGGCCGTCGATGGTGCGCGTCTCGCCAGTCTTTTCGATGATGTCGGTCGGCGCGATCAGTGTGACCGTGCCCGCCGAGGTCGTGGTGCCGAGGCCGGCGCCGACCTGGCCGGTGGCGCTGGGCGGCAGCAGGTTGCCGTACATGTAGCTGGCGCGGCGGCTCATCGCGGTGCCCGCCATCACGTTCTCCGCGGCCGCATGTTCCAGGAAGCCCAGCGGCGCGTAGATCTTGACCTTGCCGGCCTTCACGTCCGCCTCGTCCACCACGCCGCGCACGCCGCCGTAGTGGTCCACGTGGCTGTGCGTGTAGATCACGGCCACGACGGGCTTCTTCGGCCGATGCTTGAAATACAGGTCCAGTGCCGCCTTGGCGGTTTCCGTGGAGATCAACGGATCCATGATCGTCAGGCCTTCCTTGCCTTCGACGATCGTCATGTTGGAGAGGTCGTAGTTGCGCACCTGGTAGATGCCGTCGGTCACCTCGAACAGGCCCGAGATGTTCAGCAACTGCGACTGCCGCCACAGGCTGGAGTTGACGGTGTCCGGGGCCTCGGAGCCTTCCTTGATGAAGTCGTACTTGGTGGGATCCCAGATCAGATTGCCCTTTTCGCCCTTGATCATTTCCTTGGGCAAGGGTGCGATGAAGCCTTTGTGCGCCAGTTCGAAGGAAGTCTTGTCGGTGAAGGGCAAGGCCTTCAGCAAGGCAGCGTTGGCTTCCTTCGTAGCCGGCTCCGCCGGCTTGGTGGCTTCGGCCGCCAGGGCGGAATGGGCGATGGCGAGCGCGGCTGCCAACACGGAGAGAACCGGCGCCACGTGGCGGCGACGGCGTAGCGCGGACGTAGCGGAGGGTGCGACACGAGCATATTGCATCATGATTACGACTCCAATCTAGGGCTACTGAGGGACTCGGCACTGAGCGGCCGACATCGCCAAAAAAGGCGAAGCTTGATGGGGGAGATCGGATCGACCGGCGTGGCCAGTCAGCGGTCGTTACGCCGCTGGATTTCTGCGGTGTGGCGCAGAGGATCGGTCAACGGGTCGCGTGCGTAGCGAGAAAGCCCGGCATGGGCGGCGCGCGACGGCGCCGCGTTTGCGAGGAATTTGAATAATCGATTGCCACGTGCACGAGCACGGCACTCGTGCCACGCGCGGGCCTGAGTAAAGGCCCCACCGCATTGGACGCCGCCGTATTTGGGCCGGATTGGTCCAAGCGAGATAGATTGGTGCGCTTCATTGCGACTCCCGGCTGCCTGTGTGGCGTTCCCGTCCCCTGACACTGGGTCGGATGCAAGACATCGTCCGGAAAAAGAATATCGTAATTTTGCGAGCAATCAATATTAAATTTATGGTGCTGTGCAGGCAAAACCGTTAACAAACGATACCGCCTGCCCGCCGAATCGCACGGTTCGTGCGCCTTGCTTACTGCCGTCGTCGCGCTGCGTACGCCCCTTCCGATATTCAACGGCAGACGCTTCAATCAGGCGATCAGGCGCGCCGAGCGTGATGTATTTCGGGTATCCGAGGGCGACTCCCCGAAAATGGCCCGATAGCGCGCGAGGGAATGCGCCGAGTAGGTATAACCCTCCGCCTCGAACAGCGTGGCGACCGAGCTTTTATCGTTCGCAGGCGCCCGCAGGGCTGCGTGCACCGCATGCAGCCTGCGCAGGTTCAGATAACGCGACGGCGTCAAGCCGAAGCAGCGCTGGAAGAAATCATTCCGGGCGCGCTCGCGCACTGCCAATTCCATCAATTTATATTCTCGCGCCGTGAGCCCCCGGTCGTAGGCGCGGAACATCCGTATTGCGGTGGCCGTCAGGTCATGCGGCGAAACCTGCGGTCGGCCGAGCAGGGGCGGCCTGGGCCGCCGCGTCGCGATCAAATCCCGGATCGCAGCCTCGATCCGTGCACGGCCCAGCGGCCTTTCGTGCGGCGCCATGGCCACCGCCATCATTGCCGCATCGCGCAGTGCGCGGATCGCCGCGGGACAACACGGCACGATGTCGGTAGACCGGCACCATCGCCGCAGCACGAGACCCATATCGTCTTCAGACGAAAACAGGCGGGACGACAGCGGTATCGCAACGGTCACCCATTCGTTCGGCCCGATCGCGCGAAACACGAATTCCTTGTTCGGGGCGAGTATGCCCAGCCGCCCCGGACCGAAGGCCTCGCCATTGAGCCAGGTCGGCGTGGGATGACCGGCGGAAATCAAAAACATGAGATGGGTCGGCCAACCGGAGGCTTCGCACAGATTCGCAACGGCCTCCACGCCAGCCTGGACGGTAATGCCGTCCACGTCGGCGTGGCCGATATGCCAGAGCCCGTCGGACGGGCCCAGTAATCGCACCTTGAGATCGACATCAACCACAGCAGCTTCGAACTCGTCGAAAGAATCAAAGCGATGCAGGTCCATGGAGAAGTCCCCCCAAGTTTCTGACGATATATTGCCAAAATTAGCATGGACTTATGTTGCGCGCGCAGCAAGAATTGATCGCGTTCAACCGGGATGGGGGGCACGCCCTCCACCCCGGAAACGGGGACGAACACGCCGGCAAACCCGGCACGCCCGGACTCCGCGACGCCAATCGTCCGCCCCGCCTAAGTGCTCTATCGTTTCACGAAGGTGCTTGATGGCTCACATGCTGGAATCGGGGAAGGAAGTTCCGTTTTCGCTCATCGACGGCGATGTGCTTTCGCGGATACAACGTCGCATGGGCGTCATTCCGGCTTCCGGGCTGGGCCTGAAGCGCCGCGCACTGCTCTACGCCATGGTCGCGTGGCTGCCGCTGGTGATTGCCGCCGTGCTGTCCGGCACGAGCCTGCGCGCCGAGCCGCCCGGGGAACCGCTGTTCGGCCATTTCGGCATCCATATCCGCTGCCTCGTCGCCATTCCGCTGCTGGTGCTGGCCGAGGGCGTGGCGCGCGACAACGTCGCGCTGTGTCTGCGGCAGTTCAGGCAATCGGGCGTCGTCGATGCGGCCCTGGCCCCGAGGTTCGAAGCCATCATTCAAGGCATCGTCGCCATCAAGCAGCGCATGCTGCCGTGGGTCATCATCCTCGGCGTCGTGCTGACGTGGACGGCGGCATTCCTGGTATCGCCCAATCCGGACGAGATGCGCTGGTCGGCCACCGACAACGCCGCCATGCAGTTCGGTACGTGGTGGTTCCTGCTCGTGACGCGGCCGATCTTCTCCACGCTGCTGCTGGCCTGGGCCTGGCGCCTGATCCTGCTGGGCCTGCTGCTGTGGCGGATCGCGCGCCTGCCGCTGCGGCTCGCGGTGCAGCATCCCGACCGCATGGGCGGACTGGGGTTTCTCGAACGACTGCCCGCCGTCTACGGCCCGGTGCTGTTCTCGCTGTCCGCCGTCATGGCCGGCGCGTGGGCCCACCAGGTTTTCTATCACGACGTGCCGGTGCCGGCGCTGTATGTGCAGATCGGCGCACTGCTGGCGGTACTGGTGCTCATCGGCATGGCGCCGCTGATGGCGTTCACCCCGCTTCTGCTGCGCGCACGGCGCCAGGCGATGCTCGACTACGGCGCGCTGTTGGCAAGCCACGGCCGCGCGGTGCATCGCCGCTGGATCGAGCGCGAGCCCGTTGCCGACGCACCGATCCTCGATGCGCCGGAACTCGGCCCCGTGGCCGACATCCGGGTGCTGTATGAGTCGGTCGCGAGCATGCGGCCCGCGGTGATCAGCAAGACCCTTCTGTTGAAGATCGTGGTGCCGGCCGCGCTGCCCCTGCTGATCCTGATCGCGACGCAGTGGCCCGTCCAGACGACCCTGAGCAAACTGCTTTTCACGCTGCTCTGAAGCGCGCGTCCAGCGCACGCGTAGTCCCAGGCCGACCCGCACAGGCGTCCTGCTGCAAGACCAGCATCATCGCGAAGTTTCACCAATCGTCCGATCGGCATGGGAGAGACGTATGAAGCGAATATGGGTATTGCTGATCGCGGTCCTGGCACTGGCGCATGCGCCGGCGCAGCCGCAGTCCGCGGCGTTCGGCAAGGAACAGCTCGACCAGATGCTGGCGCCGGTGGCGCTCTATCCCGATGCGCTGCTGTCGCAGTTGCTGATGGCCTCGACCTACCCCGACGACGTCAAGGCCGCCGCGGCCTGGGCCAGCCAGCACGGCTCGCTGCAGGGCGACGCGGCGGTGAAGGCGGCCCAGGACCAGGCCTGGGATCCCAGCGTGATCTCGCTCGTCGGCTTTCCGTCGGTGATCGACATGATGGGACGCCAGCCCGACTGGGTGCTGTCGCTGGGCAATGCCTTTCTCGATCAACCCGACGACGTCATGGCGTCGGTGCAGCGGCTGCGGCAGCAGGCGCAGCGTGCCGGCAACCTGGCGAGCAACGCGCAGCAGAAGGTCAGCACCAGCACCGAGGGCGGCAACACCTACATCAGCGTCGCGCCGGCCTCGCCGCAGACCGTGTACGTGCCGACCTACAACCCCGGCACGGTCTATGGGACCTGGCCCTATCCCGCCTATCCGCCCGCCTACTATCCGCCGCCGCCCGGTTCCGCCTTCGCCTCCGCGCTGGTGGGCGGTCTCGCGTTCGGCACCGGCATCGCCATCGCCGATTCGCTGTGGGGCGGCTTCGACTGGGGCCACAACGACGTGGACATCGACGTCAACCGCTACAACAACATCAACGTCAATCGCCGCATCGACGCGAACCGCGCGAACGTGAACTGGAGCCATGACCCGGCCCGCCGCGGCGCCCAACCCTACCGCGGCGGCGCGACGCAGCAGCGCTTCGACGCCGGACGCCGGACGGCGCAGACCGCGCCGCGCGGGCAGGGCGCACAGCTGCCGGGTGCCCAGCGTCCGGCCGATGCCCAGCAGGCGCGGCGCGATCATGCGCAGCAGGTCATGCGCGAGCGGGGCTCGCCGGGCGGCGCACGGCCGGGCGGTCAGGCCGGCGGGCGCCCGGGCGCGCAGGGCGCGGGACAGCACCGCGCCACGCCGGAGCGCAACGCCGCGCCTCAGGCCAATCGCAGCCGCAACGAAGCCCGCAGCGCCGCGGCGGCGCGCTCGCGCGACAACAACCGCGACAACGCACTGCGTGGTGCGGGCGGCCCACGTCAGGCCGCCGCGGCGCCGCACCCGCGCCCGGCGCAACAGGCCCCGCGCGCCGCGCCGCATCGCGACGGCGGTGGCGGCGGACGCCACATCGAACGCAGTCACGGGAGACGCTGATGCGAGCACTCAAACGTTTTGGACTGGCCCTGGCGCTGGCCGTCGCCATTGCGCCGCCCGCCCTGGCCCAGGCCCGCTACGACAGCGCAGAGGCCGCCGCCGACGCGCTGGTGACGGCGATCGCGACCGGCGACGAAGAGGCGCTGAAGCGCAGCCTGGGGCCGCAATTCCGCCACTTCGTGCCACTCGACAGCATCGCGCGCGACGACGTCTACGCCTTCCTGGCGGCGTGGCACGAGCATCACGAGGTGGCCCGGACGGCACCGGGCAGGGCGGCCCTGCTCGTCGGCCGCCAGGACTGGACCTTCCCGGCACCGCTGGTCGAGCGCAACGGCCGCTGGTCGTTCGATCTGCGCGCGGGCGTCGAGGAGATGCGGGTGCGGCGCATCGCGCGCAACGAAGCCGCCGCGATCGAGACGCTGGTCGCGCTTTGCACCGCGCAGGATCGCTATCGCGCGAGCCACGGCCGCCCCGCCGCGCGCATCGTGAGCCGCGAGGGCGCCACCGACGGACTGTATTGGGACGCCGGCAGCGATCCGCAGCCCAGCCCGATGGGCGACGAAGCGCTGGTCATGACGCCCGACACGCCGGCGTCGGACGCCTGGCATGGCTATCACTACGCCGTGACGACGCCGCAGAACGAGAGCGGCTGCGCCTTCCGCGCCTGGCCGGCGGCGCGCGGCCAATCCGGCGAGCGGACGTTCACGATCGGGGCGGACCGGACGGTCAAGGAGACGCGCCACGTCCAGTAGCCCCCAGGCATTCCCTCTTCGACGGCCGCCTTCCGTCGCCGCCGCGCGCGTCATTCACGGAGATGTTCAATGAAGAACCGATTCGTCGCCCTGTCCCTGGGCTGCTCGATGCTGCTTGCCGCCGTTCCGGCCGCGCTGCACGCCGCCTCCACCACCAAAGACACCTTGACGATGCCCGCGCCCGACATCGTCATGCATCCTGAGTACGCCAAGACCATCGGGCGTATGGCCTATGTGTGGGCGTGGCCGATGGTGAACATGATGAACCGGCACGACCGCATCACCCAGGCACCCCATCCCGGTCTGCTGGGCGGCATCCTGCCCGCGGCGCCGCGCGGCAAGATCGGCATGCTGCACGACTACATCACGCCGAGCGAGACGTTCGTCACCTGCCCCAACCAGGACGTGGTGTATGGGCTGGGCTTTTTCTCGCTGGACGAGGAGCCCGTGATCGCCCAGGTGCCGGACTTCGGCGACCGCTTCTGGGTCTATGCCCTGTACGACCAGCGCACCAACCAGTTCGGCGAACTCGGCAAGCCTTATGGCTCCAAGCCCGGCTTCTATCTGCTGGTCGGGCCGAACTGGAAAGGCGAAAAGCCCAAGGGCGTGCAGGGCATCATCCGCAGCCCGACCGTGCTGGCCAATGCCATTCCCCGCATCTTCATGGACGACACGGACGCGGATCGCGCGGCCATCCAGGGCAAGATCAACCAGATGGTCTTCTATCCGCTCAAGGAGTTCGACGGGAAGATGAAGACCATCGACTGGAAGACCACGCCCGACATCCCCAATCCCAATGCCGAGAGCGCGAGCAGCGGCGAGACCCGCTGGGTGATCCCGGAAAAATTCTTCGACCAGCTGCCCCAGGTGCTGGAGATGGTGCCGCCGCTGCCGGGCGAAGAAGCCATGTACGCGCAATTCCGCGCCGTGCTCGCCGCGGCACAGAAGGATCCCGCCATCAAGGAGGCGCTGCTGCAGGTCGCCAAGGAGACCGAGGAAGAAGTGATCGGGCCGTTCTTCCGCTGGAAGCACAACGGCAAGCCGGCCGGCAATCAATGGAACCGCTCGGTCAACAACGCGCAGACCGGCCTCGACTACTTCAATCGCACCGGCACGGCCAAATCGAACATGTTCGACAACCGGCCGAACGAGACCCAGTACTTCTACACCGACTTCGACGGCACCGGCGCGCAGCTCGATGGCAGCCAGCGCTACGAGATCACCTTCCCCGCCGGGCAGCTGCCGCCGGTCAAGGGCTTCTGGTCGCTCACGCTCTACAACAAGCATCACCTCTTCAGCGAGAACGAACTGAAGCGCTACTCGCTCGGCACCAAGAACCGCGACCTGGTGCGCGGGCAGGACGGCTCGCTGACGCTGTACGTCGGCCCCACCTCGCCGGGCAAGGACAAGGAGGCCAACTGGCTGCCGTCGCCCTCCGAGCCCATCTCGCTCTACCTGCGCGCGTACTGGGGCGAGAAGGCGATCCTGGACGGCACCTGGCAGCCGCCGGTCATCAAGAAAGTGCAGTAAGCCGATGCGCCGGCCGTCCCGACCCGCGATCGATCAGGACGACCGGCGCCGACGCATGACAACCTACCCATCGGTGACACCATGAAGACTCGCCTGACCCTCGCGGCAGCCCTGCTCGCCGCCTGCACCTGCGCCGCCGCGGTGGCGCAAAATGCCGCGGCCCCCATGTCGCCGCTGGTGCGGCAACTCAATGGCGGCAACTGGCTCGACGAAAAGGAGGCCGAGAGCCTGCGCGACGAGCTCTACTACCAGCGCGCCATCCATGCCTACATCACGATGCTGCCGGCGCTCAACGTGATCGGCATGCGCGACGGCTCGGAGAAGGCCTTCGGCGCGGGCTACAACGTGCTGCCGATCTGGAAGGAGCGCATGGATGCGCGCGCGATGGTGCCCACGCCGAACGCCGACGTGATCTATTCCATGAACTACCTCGACCTGAAGAAGACCGGTCCGCTGGTCGTCAATGCGCCGGCCAACGTCATCGGCATGTTCACCGACTTCTTCCAGCGCACGCTCACCGACGTGGGCGCGGTCGGGCCCGACCGCGCGCGCGGCGGCCTGTATCTGCTGCTGCCGCCGGACTATGACGGCCACGTGCCGAGCGGCTACTTCGTGTTCAAGTCGCCCACCTACAACGTGTTCCTGTTCTTCCGCACCATCATGGGCAAGGGCGACGGCAAGCCGGATCCGACGCCCGCGGTCAAGGCCGCCGAGTCCACCCGCATCTACCCGCTGTGGGCGGCCGAGAAAGACGTCAAGCCAATGGAGTTTCCGGATGGCACCGGCAAGCGCATCGACATGATGTATCCGGTCGACCAGGAGTACTGGAACAAGCTCAAGGCGTTCGTCGACTACGAGCCGATCGCGGCCATCGATCCGGAACTGCGCGGCGTGCTCGCCTCGATCGGCATCGTGAAGGGCCAGCCCTTCAAGCCCACGCCGCGCCAGCAGGAACTGCTCAAGAAGGCCGTCGAGACGGCGCCGCGCATGATCATGGCCCACCGCCAGCTGGGCCGCGACGACAAGCGCAATCTGTACTACAAGGACCGGCAGTGGGAGACCACCTGGGCCGGCGCGACGGCCGAATGGATGCAGGACAACTATCTCGACGTGGACCAGCGCGCCGCCTTCTTCCAGGTGGCGTATTCGTCGGCGCCGGCGATGGTGATGCGCACGACGGGCGCGGGATCCAAGTACCCCCTCACGGTGCGCGACGCGAATGGCGACCTGCTCAACGGCTCGCACACCTACAAGCTGCGGATTCCCGAGGGCATTCCCGCGGCCCTGTTCTGGGCGGTGACGGTCTACAACGTGACCGACGGCACCATGCCGGAGACCGACCAGCTCATGCCCTCCACCAACGGCTACTACGACATCCCGAAGCAGAAGGACGGGTCGATCGAGATCTGGTTCGGCCCGGAAAAGCCCAAGGACGTGGTGGACGCCGCCTTCATCAAGACCGTGCCCGAGCGTGCCGTGCTCATCACCTTGCGACTCTACGGCGCGGAGAACGCGTTCTACGACCAGACCTGGAGGCCGGACGACATCGTCAAAGTGAAGTGAACCGACTGCCCGAGGGCGTCTGCCGCCGAGATCGGCAGACGCCATTGGCACGCAGGCCCCTAACCGGAAGCAGCGCATGGCGACAGCGCCCCACAGACGAGCGGCAACCCGCAGGCTCCCCGGCCTGCTTGCGATCCTCGTGACGCTTACCGTCCTCGGCGTAGGCGTCGGTTTCTACAGCGCATTCTTCGCGAGCTACGACGTGCAGCAGGAGCGCGCGCTCGCGCACGCCGAGCGCGAGACCCAGGCCTACGCGGAGAAGCTGTCGCAAGCCATCGGCATCTACCTGGCGGCATTGGACCGGCAAGCCGACGCGAGCGCGCAGGCGCTGCGCCAGGCCGATTCGCCCGAGGCCACCCGGCGCGAGCTGGAACGCCTCCGACGCCAGGTGGACGGCTCGCTCGTGGCGATGTTGATCGACGCCGACGGCAAGACACTTGCGGTCAGCCCCGCGGGCGCGGCTGCCGAGGCCCCGGGCCCCGCCACCGACCAAACGCCAGACACGCCGAGTTTGTCGGTGACGCACGGCAGCGCGGATCGCGCCATGCTGACGCTGCGCCGGCGCATCGACGCGGATGCGCCGGCGCACGGCGGCGCGACGCTGGTCGTGCAGGTCGGACTCGAGCAGGACGGCGGCATGCAGCGCCTGATCGCCGATCCCGCCGCCGGCACCGGCATGCAGGCCTTTCTGCAGAGCGCCGACGCGCGCGTGCTGTATCTCTACGCGGCGGGCGCGAAGCCGCTGCCGCTCGACATGAACGCTGCGATCGCGCGCCCCGGCGCACGCGTCGTTGCGTCGCGCGACGGCGACCTGGTCGTGGGCTACGCGCCCATCGCGGTGGGCAAGGAAAGCTGGACGGTGGTTGCGCGGCAGCCGGTGCAGGCCATCATGGCGCCCGTGCGCAGCCTGCTGGGCGAGGCCGTCCGCCGCGCGCTCGCGCCGGCGCTGCTCACGCTGTTGACGGTCGTCGCGCTTTCCTACGCCGTGGCGGCACCCCTGCGCCGGCTGGCGGCGGTGCTGGAAGGCAGGCGCCACGACGAGGCGCTGCCACGCGGCTGGTATCGCGAGGCACAGACGCTGAGCATCGCCACGCAGGCCACGCTGGCCCAGCATCGCCATGAAGTCAGCCGGCTCGACGCGCAGCGCCACACCGATCCCCTGACAGGCCTGGCCAACCGCCGCGCGCTCGACGCCGCGCTGGCGCAATGGGACCGGGACGGACAGGGCGGCGCCTTCATCGCGCTCGACCTGGATCACTTCAAGCGCATCAACGATACCCACGGCCACGCGGCGGGCGACCGGGTGCTGGTGGCGGTCGCCGGCATCATCAAGCGCGCCATCCGCGCCCAGGACGTGGCGTTTCGCGCGGGCGGCGAGGAGTTTCTGGTGTTGCTGCCCACGGCCACGCAGGCAATCGCGCTGGACGTGGCGCAGCGGCTCCGGCAGAGCGTGGCCGCCGCCGCGATCGAGGGCGTGGGCCACGTGTCGATCTCGGGCGGCGTCGCCGGATGGACGCCCGCCGACGGCGATATCGGGCTTGCGGTGCAGCGCGCCGACGAAGCGCTCTATGCGGCCAAGCGGGCCGGCCGCGACCGGATCGAGGTCTGGGCGGGCGCACCCTGAATCCCGGCACGTTCCGCCCCGCCTGCCCCACGCGCTCGCATGCCTCCCTTGCCCGACCCCGGAACCAAGATGAACTACTCCCTGATCCTGTTGGCCCTCGCCGTCTCGTTCTTCCTGCTGCTGCTGGGCGCCATCGCGCTCGGCAAGCGATTCGGCAAGGGCGGCGACGAGAAGAGCCGGGCGGGTGCCGCCGCCATCGAGGCCTCCGTCTTCGCGCTGCTGGGCCTGCTGCTGGCCTTCACCTTCTCGGGCGCCGCGCAACGCATGGCGGAGCGGCGCAACATTCTGGTGCAGGAGGTCAACGCCATCGGCACGGCCTGGCTGCGCATCGACCTGCTGGCGCCGCAGGCGCAGCCCGCGTTGCGCGACGACTTCCGCCGCTACGTGGACGAGCGCATCCTCTACTACCGGAATCTCGCGGATTTCGATGCGCGCGACGCCATCGCCGCGCGCGCGGCGTCGGCCCAGCAATCCATCTGGCGCCGGTCCATGCAGGCGGCGCAAGTCAGCGTGCCGCCCTTCGCGGCGTCGTACGTCGCCGCCGTCAACGAGATGTTCGATGTCGCCACCACGCAGACCGTCACGCAGAAGGTGCATCCGCCCATGATGACGTACGTGTTCCTCGGCCTGCTGGCGCTGGTGAGTGCGGGCCTCGTGGGCATGACGCTCGCCGCCGCCGGACGCACGGGGCTCACGCACCCCATCGTCTACGCCCTGGTCATGACATCCGCGCTCTACATCATCGTCGACTACGAATTCCCACGTATCGGAACGATCAGGATCGACCAGAGCGACGCGCTGCTCGTCGCGCAACGCGCGTCCATGGTCAACCCCTGAGCCCACGGACGTCGACATCCTTCATCAACGTGCAGAGAGAATCGTCATGATCGCGTTGTCCGGGAAATGCCGAACGGGGATCGGGCTCGCCGCCAGCATGCTCTGCGCGCTGGCATTCTCCACGGCGCAGGCACAGGGCCTGCGCCTGACCAAGGACGATCTGCAGAAACGCGCCAACGGCGTGCTGGCGCTGATGTCGTTCTCGATCGTGCCCGACATCACGACCAGCTCGTTGAACATCGGCAGCGGCGGCGGATCGACCACGGGATCGAACGAGTTTTTCATGACCCAGCTGGGCGGCGGCGACACGATCTCGAAGTCCGTTCCGATCTACCTCGAAGGCGTGATCGCGGCGAGCCGCTACGACCCGACGTTCGTCGCCACCCAGGGCGCCGAGACCCGCTCCATCCCGACCAAATGGAACAGCCTCTCCGCCACCGGCGGCATCGGATGGGATTTCAAGCTGACGGATGAGCTGAAGCTGCGGCCCATCTTCAACTTCGCGCTCGGCAACGTGTCCAGCGACGTACGCGCGGCGAGCTGGTATGTCGGCAGGCAGACCGGACGGGACATCGATTTTCTCGACCGCGGCTCCTTGAACGCCTACGGCCTGGGCGGTTCGCTGATGCTGGACTACGAACACTATCGCCCGGGCTACGAGGTCGATGTGGAACTGCGGTACTCGGACATCCGGCTCCAGAGCTTCGACAGCTCGGCGGCCGTGAAAGGGAACGCCAGCGCACGCTCGGCGAATCTGTGGGCGCGATATCGCGCGCCCACCGGCTGGACCGCGCTGCAACGCCCCGTGCGCTATGTGCTCGAGCTCACCCATTCCGAGTTTCTGGGGGACCAGCGCGGCATCCTCGGCTTCGACAGGCTCACCTCGCTGGGCGCCGGCCTCGAGCTGGACTCCAGTGCCTACGACGTCTTCATCACGCGCACGCGGATGGTCGGGCGATTCTTGTTCGGCTCGAACGTGCGGGGCTTCTCCGTGGGGCTGGCCGTCAGCTTCTGAACGCACGACGGCAATCACGACTCGCGCGGCAGCGCCGCGCACGACACACCAGAAAAGGTAGCGCCATGACGTGGACCCAATCGGCCGTCGATGCATTTCTCAGCCTGGCACCCTTCACCCGATTCGTGCTGTGGCTGCTCTTCTTCCTGATTCTCCCGCTGATATGCGAACGCCTGCGGGTGCCGGGCGTGCTGGGTTTTCTGGTGATGGGCTTCCTGCTGGGTCCGACCGGATTCAACCTGCTCCAGCCGGAGCTGCCGATCGCGCAACTCGCGGCCGAGCTGGGCGTGGCGCTGCTGCTGTTCTTCGTGGGCTACGACATCGACTTCGCGCTGCTCAAGCGTGCGCGGACGCAGGTGATCGTGTTCGGCGTGCTGACCTTCTCCCTGCCGATGGCGATGGGCTACTACGTCGCGCGGTCGTGCGGCTACGGCGTGAATGCCGCCCTGCTCATCGGCTCGCTGATCGCCTCCCACACGCTGCTCGCCTATCCCATCCTCAACCGGCTCGGCATCGTGCAGCGCGTGAGCGTCATGGTGGCTTCCGGCGCGACCGTGTTCACCGATGTCGCCGCGATGCTGGTCCTGGCGATCTGCCTGATCACGCACGAGCGCGGCTTCTCGGTCAAGGCAATCGAGCTGCAGCTGCTCCAGATCGCCGTCTTCATCCCCGCGATCGTGATCGGCGGCCCTTGGGTGCTGCGGCGCATCCTCGCCCGGATGAAGCGCGACGAGTCGCGCATCATCGTCTTCTTTCTGGCCGTGGCGGTCGCGAGCCAGGCGGCCGAGCTGTTCGGACTCGACGGCATCGTCGGCGCGTTCCTCGCGGGCATCGCGGTGCGGCAGGCGGCACCCGAGTCTCGCAACGCCGGCGTGATGAAGCTGATCAGCGACACCTTCCTGATCCCCGCGTTCTTCCTGACCACGGGCATGCTGCTGCACCCGATCGACGCGCTCCTCACGTTCGTGCAACAGCCCGTGCTGGCGTTCGGCCTGCTATTCGCCCTAGTGGGCGGCAAGGGCCTGGCCGCGATGGCGCTGGCGCCGCTGTTCCGCTACACGCGCAGCGAGGTGGGCCTGGTGTGGAGCCTCACGCTGCCGCAGGTGGCGGCCACTCTGGCGGCGGCCACCGTGGCCCACCGCACCCTCGACCCCGCCGGCGAGCCCCTGGTGGACGGGCCGGTGCTGAACGTGATCCTGATGTTGGTCGTGCTCACGTCGCTGGGCGCGCCGCTTTTCACCCAGCGCGTGGGGATCGGGTTGCAGGCAGACGCCCGGGACGACCTGGCTGCGCCGCTGGAGGCGCCGGCCCGCCAGGATCCCTGACACGGCCGCGCCATGCGGCCGCGCAGCGTCGGCGCAGACGCCGCCGGACCCATCACGCACGCGTCGCCACTTTATGGGGACGGGTCAAATGACCTACGCTCGCCATGATGTATGGATTTCCTCAACCGAAAACCCATACAACACCATACAAATCCAGCAATTCAACTGCTTGTATGGAGATTGGCGGTAGAATTTCATCCGTAGCAGCGGTGTGGCGCCGTCGCAGCCGTCGTCCGTTGGTGTTTGCCCGGCCCGCGCGTCGGGAATGTAGCTGCGCACGCAGCGTTTGAGGAAATGATGAATTTTTGGGTCCCTGTCATCTTCGGTGCGTTCAAGCTCATCGTGTTGGGCACGTTCATGTTTCTCGCCATCAGGTCGCACCGCGAGGGAGAAAAGGAAGACAAGAAGAAAAAGGAGCTGCAGGCGCTCAAGCGCCAGCAAGGCAGCCCGCATTGCTCCTGAAGACGGCCTGATCGGATATTCGACCGGGCGCGCGCTCCATGCAGAGAGGCCGCTCATGCGGCCTCGTTCTTTGGGGCGGCGGCTTTGGATGCGCGCAAGCCCGAAGCGCCCCGCATGGATCTACACGCGTGCGACTTCCACCCATAGACGCGACACGACGACGTGCTTGACGATCTCGAAGAGGTGGGCGGGCGCCTGCGCGGGCACCAGCACCTTGCTGATCAGGGCCTGCACGTCGACGCGCAGGCTGGTCGGACGCGGCGAGCCGCCGCGCGCGTGGGCCTTGAGCGCCCGCAGCTTGATGCGGCGCTTCGAGGACAGGTCGATCTGCAACTGCGTGTCGTCGGGCGGCAGCACCGCCTTCTGCAACGCTTCCACCGTCGAACACACGTACACCCCATCGGGAGGCGACGCTTGTTCGTCGCACACCCCGCACTGCCATTCCTGCACCCCGAGAAGCGCGCTGCGCTTGCTGCTGCCGACGACGTCGAATCGCAGCCGGTTGAATTCCAGCAGTTCGACGAGCTCGACGAACGGGATCTTGCGCACCACCGTCACATCCGTGGCGGCGGGGCATTCTGCGTTCTCCTGATTCCTGCGGGCCATGGCTGTACCTCTTGTGTGCGGACCCGAAACCCCGAGCCGGGCTTCGGGTCCGTGGAGAAGATCGTGGCTCAGGCCCGATCGTGTGCTTCGGTCAGTGCCTGGACCTTCTTCCGGTTACGGATCGTGGAATAGGCCAGCCAGATCGCGAGCGCGAAGATGGCATAGATGAAGCCGGCGCTGATCGGGCGATCGAGGAAGACTCCCATGTCGCCGCGCGACAGCAGCAGGGCGCGGCGGAAGTTCTCTTCGACCATGGGCCCGAGCACGAAGCCGAGCAGCAGCGGCGCGGGCGAGAAGCGCAGCTTCAGGAACACATAACCGATCATGCCGATCACGAGCACCATGCCCACATCGAACAAGCTGTTCTGCGTGCTGTAGACGCCGACGCAGACGAAGAACAGCGCCGAGGGGAACAGATACTTGTACGGCACGCGCAGCAGCTTGGCCCACATGCCGATCAGCGGCAGGTTCATGATGACCAGCATGATGTTGCCGATCCAGAAGCTGGCGATCAGCCCCCAGAACAGGTCGGCATGCTCGGTCACCATCTGCGGTCCCGGCTGGATGCCGTGGATGATCAGGGCACCGAGCATCAGCGCCATCACGGAGTCGCCCGGGATGCCGAGGCTCATGGTCGGGATGAAGCTGGTCTGGGCGGCCGAGTTGTTGGCGGCCTCCGGACCGGCGATGCCCTCGATGGCGCCGTTGCCGAAACGGTTGGGCGACTTGGACACGCGCTTTTCCACCGCATACGACATGAACGATGCGATCGTCGCGCCCGTGCCGGGCAGGATGCCCAGGACCGCGCCGATGGCGCTGCCGCGCGCGATGGGCGCGGCGGACTGGCGCACGTCGCCGGGCTCGGGACGCACCGACATCTTCTTGCCGCTGTCGACCTGGGTCGCCTTGCCGATGCGGTTGACGTTGGCGAAGAAGTCCGCCAGGCCGAACAGGCCCATCGCCAGGGCCACGAGCTGGATGCCGTCGCTCAGTTCGATGACGCCGAAGCCGTAGCGGATGGTGCCGGTGTTGACGTCGGTGCCGACCACGCCGCACAGCAGGCCCAGGAAGACCATGGCGACGCCCTTGATGGCGGAGCCCTTGGCCAGCGTGGCGCCCGCGAACAGGCCCAGCATCATCATGGAGAAGTACTCGGCCGGGCCGAACTTGAACGCGACCTCGACCAGCAGCGGCGAGAACAGGATCATGATGACGATGCCCACGCTGGCGCCCACGAACGAGGCGAGAATCAGCATGAACAGGGCCGAGCCCGACTTGCCCTTACGGGCCAGCGGATTGCCGTCCAGGCAGGTCACCGCGTGCGAGGGCGTACCGGGCAGGTTCAGCAGGATGCAGGTGATACCGCCGCCGTACTGCGCACCGTAGTAGATGCCGGCCAGCATCATCAGGGCTGCCACCGGCGTCATGGCATACGTGAGCGGCAGCAGGATCGAGATGGCGGCCAGCACTCCCATGCCGGGCAGCACGCCGATCATGTTGCCCATGAACACGCCGAAGAAGGACCACCAGAGGTTCTCCCACTGGAACGCGACGGAGAACCCGTGCAGGATGTTATCGAGCAAATCCATCACCACCCCCAACGGAACATGGGGAACTGCAGTTGCAGCGCCCAGGAAAACACGACAGCGCCGAACAGCGACATCGCGAGCGCCAGGATGGCGGCCGAGCGCACGCTGTTGGACGTGTCGCCCATGGCGGAAAGAAACACCAGCGCAAACGTGGCGGGCAGGAAGCCGAACAGGCTGCCGAACACGATGAACGCGGCAATACCGGCGGCGATGCATGCCATGCCTCGCACCCGCTCGCGGCGCGAGGGTTGCGGCAGATGCTCCTCGAGCATCTCTTCCTGCACCTCATCGGGATCCGGGCTCAGCGGCACCAGGATGCCCAGGACGACCAGGAAGCAGCCGACCAGCAACGGGAAATAGCCCGGCCCCATGCGGGCCAGTTCGCCGACCTGATACGACGAGGCTTCGAGAATCGTGAGCGCGCCGCAGAGTGCAATGAACGCACCTCCCCACAGATCGCGCTTTCTAGAGAATATGGTGCTGCTCAAGGCTTGCTCCCCCTAATTGTTGATGACACTCCCTGGCCCGCACCGTCGCGCGCCGAGGAGGGGGCACTTTAAGGAGGGGCGCTTCCATTCCGCTTTCACGCTTTCACCGCCCCTGTGCGGGATAACCATGAGCGGCACGGCGCGGCATGCTGCGGATGACGCGCAGGCTGAACAGCGTTCAGCGCGGCATGTTCACGAAACTGAACACGTCGACGCGATCTACGGGGGATGGGCACGTCTGGCATGGATTTTTCCGGCGCGGCGCGCGCTTGCCAAAACTTGCAAATTTCCGCTGCGACCGACGCGGGCATAATTTCGTTTTCACCAAGAAGCTCGCAATGCCGCGCCTGCCCATCACCGCGCGTATCCCGCTCGCGGTTTCCCTCCTGTTCCTGCTCATTTCGGCGGCGCTGATTTCGTTGGCGCTGCATGGCGTGTCGCGGCAGTTCGACCGCCAGATCTCCAACCTGGGCCAGGTGTATCTCGACGGCCTGTCGGCGGCGATCCTGCCCGCCGTAAAAGAGGGCGACGAGACGCTGATGATCGAGGTGCTGAACCGGGCGCTCGACACGCACCTGGGCGTGGTGGACCGCACCCTGGCCGTCGTCGGACCCGACGATCGCCTGGTGGCGCACGTCGCGCGCTATCCCGAAGTGGAACCGGTGCCGCTCGAGCGCATCGCCACCCAGTCCGGCACGATGATCAGCCTGCGCGAAGACGGCGTCTGGACCTGGCGCCTGCTGGACGCCGGCCGGCCGGAACTCGGCAAACTCGTGGCCAATCTCGATGTGGCCGATTTCCTGCGCCAGCGCAGAGAGCTCGCCCTCGAACTCGTGCTGGTCGGCCTGGTGGTGAGCCTGCTCGGTGCGGCGGTCTGCTACGGCATGGCACGCCGCCTGCAGCGACCGATCACCTCGCTGACCCACGCGCTGCAGGCCGCGCGCAAGGATCGGCCGCGCAGGCTCGCCGAGTCCACCTCTGACCCGGAGCTGGCCGAGCTCATCGCCGCCTACAACTGGATGGCCGAAAGCGCCTCCGAACGCGAGGCCCTGGCCGAACGGCACGCGCGCATCGAGCGCGAGGCCCTGCTGGGCCGGATGTCCGCCACGCTGGCCCATGAAGTGCGCAACCCGCTCGGCGGCTTGCGCACCGCGGTGCAGACGCTGCGCCAGTTCGGCGACCAACGCCAGGCCCGCGACGAATCGCTCGACTTCATCGAACGCGGCGTACGCGCGCTGCAGGCGGTCGTGGACGCCAGCCTGCATACCTTCCGCCCGGGCGACGCCCACCTGAACGAGGCGGACATCGCGGACGTGCGATTGCTGGTCAGCGCCCAGGCGGGCAAGCGCGGCATCGCGGTGTCCGTGCACTGCGAAGGCATGGACAGCAGCGCGCTGCCCCTGCCGGCGGCACGCGTGCGCCAGTTGCTGCTGAACCTCATGCTGAACGCCATCGAAGCCTCCCCGTCGGGCGCGCGGGTGTTCCTGTTTGCGCGCGTCAGGCGGCACGCGCTGATGCTGCACGTGGCCGACGCCGGGCCGGGGCTGCCCGACGACGCCTTGCGTGCGCTCGCCGGGGCGCAGACCGATGGCGACGGCATCGGCCTGCGCGTGGTGTCCGATCTCGTGCGCAGCATGGGCGGCAGGCTGCGCGTGACGCGGCCGGCGCGCGGAACGCGCATCTCGGCGCGCCTGCCTTTTGCGGGATCGGAGTCCGGTCGTGAATGACATCCAGGTATTGCTGATCGAAGACGACACCGTGCTCGGTGGGGCGCTGCTGCAGCGCCTGCGGCTGGAGGGCATCGCCACGCAGTGGGTGCAGAGCTGCGCCCAGGCGGTGGAGCTGTTTCGCCGCACCCACCTGCGGCCGGTGTTCCTGCTGGCCGACATCCGCCTGCCCGACGGGTCGGGCGAGGATCTCTACCGGCGCCTGATTCCGCATCTTTCAGACACCACGGTTGTGTTCGCAACCGCCTATGGCGACATCGCGCAGGCCGTGCGGCTGGTGGCGGCGGGCGCGAACGACTACCTCACCAAGCCGTACGATGCGGACGCGCTCGTCGCGCGCATCCGGGCCCTGCTGTCCGATCGCGGCGGCGACGCCGGCACGAACGTGCTCGACAATCCGCTGGCGTCCGGCGACTCGACGGCGCCCCTGGCCCGCCAGCTCGAGCGCCTGGCGGCCAGCGGCCTGCCGCTGCTGATCGAGGGTGAGACCGGCGCCGGCAAGGATCGCGCGGCACGCTACTGCCATCTGCGCTCGCCGCGCGCGGGCGGGCCCTTCGTGGCGGTGAACTGCGCCGCCCTCGCCAACGACCTGGTCGAGGCGGAACTGTTCGGCCACGCCAAGGGCGCCTTCAGTGGCGCTAGCGCGGCCCGAGACGGCCTGTTCTCGCGGGCCTCGGGCGGCACACTCTACTTCGACGAGATCGCCGAGCTGAGCCCCAAGGCCCAGGCGCTGCTGTTGCGCGTGCTCGAGGATGGCGAGTACCGGCCGCTGGGCGAGTCGCAGAGCCGGCACGCGGACTGCCGGATCCTGGTGAGCACCCGCTGCAACGTCGAGGAGGCCGTCGCCGGCGGCCGGGTCCGGGCCGATCTCTTCTATCGGGTGTCGGTGGGCCGCGTCGCGATGCCGCCGCTGCGCATGCGTGCCGACGCGCTCGACGCACTGACGCGCTGCATGCTCGACGAACTGGGCCGCGCGGACCTTGCAGTCGACGCGCAGGCCCGCCAGGCCATGGCCGCCCATGACTGGCCCGGCAACGTGCGCGAGCTGAAGAATCGCATCACGCGCGCCTGCGTGATGAGCGACGACGTGACGCTGTCCGCCGCCGACATCTTCCCCGAGTCCAAGCTCGAAGACACCGCCACCCTGGCGTCCACACGGCTAAATGCGGAGCAGCGCGCGATCCAGCAGGCCATCTCGGAATCCGGCGGCCACATGGGCCTGGCGGCGAAGGCGCTGGGCATCTCGCGCACCACGCTGTGGAAGAAGCTGCGCGCGATGCGCGACGAGGGCGGCGAGCGCTAGCGTCACCGTCCTCGGGGCAGCAGGCGGCCATGCAGAACCCAGTAGGCCATTAACCCGATCACCAGGCCCCAGAATGCGCCGCCGATGCCCAGCATCTTGATGTTCGCGGCGGCGGCGAGAAAGGTGATCAGCGATGCCTCCCGGGTCCTGGCGTCCTGCATGGCGAGCGTCAGGCTCGCGCCGATCGTGCCTAGCAGCGCCAATCCGGCCAGCGTGGCGATGAAGGTCGCCGGGAAGGCCATGAAGACCGCGGCCAGGGTCACGCCGAACACGCCGACCAGGATGTAGAAGACGCCCGCCGCCACGCCGGCGACCCAGCGTTTCGACGGGTCTTCGTGCGCCTCCTTGCCGGTGCAGATGGCCGCCGTGATGGCGGCCACGTTGAAGCCGTGCGAACCGAACACCGCCATCAACAACGACCCCAGGCCGGTGACGGTGAGGATCGGGTTGGCGCTGGTCTTGAAGCCGTCGTTGCGCAACACCAGCATGCCCGGCATGTATTGGCCGGTCAGCGTGATGAGGAACAGGGGCAGGGCCACGCTCAGCAGCGCGTTCAACGAAAACATCGGCATCGTGAAGACCGGCGCGGCCAGCTGCAATGACAGGCCCGCCAGGTCGACCCGTTCCTGCACGAGCAGGAACGCCAGCCCGAGCACCAGAATGCCGACGATGGCGTAGCGCGCGGTGAAGCGCTTGAACACGAGGTAGGCGAGGATCAGGAATCCGGCGAGCACCGGATCGACGCTCAAGCTGCCGAAGGCGCCGATGCCGAATTGCAGCAGGATGCCGGCCAACAGCCCCGCCGCGATGCCCGGCGGGATGAGCCGGATCACGCGCTCGAAGCAGCCCGACAGGCCCAGGATCACGAAGGCCGCAGCCGCGACCAGATACGCGCCGACGGCCTCCGCGTAGGGCGTCGTCGCCAGGGCAGTGACCAGGAAGGCGGCCGCCGGCGTCGACCACGCCGTGATGATGGGCTCGCGCGTCACCCAGCTCAGCAGGATGCCCGTCAGGCCCACCCCGATCGAGATCGACCACACCCACGAGGCGGTCAGCGACGGGCTCAGTCCCGCCACGTTGGCAGCCTGGAAAACGAGGACAAAGGTCCCGCCATAGTTGACGATGACGGAGATCAGCCCCGCGACGATAGGGTGGACGAGATCGCCCGCTCGAAGCGATCCGGTGGAAGCGGGGGAAGTGGTGGATGTCATGGCCTGCCTGAAACTCCTGGAATGGGCGCAACGCGGTCGGAACAGGCCACTTTTTAAAGCTAGAATGGCCGGAATTGTCCCTCCATTTATTTAAAGTGAGGCATACCATTTTTTCTGCTTCGCCTGTCGCGCTCGGCGTGTCCGCCACCTCATCGCCCGGGCGGTCGCGACACCACTCACCGGTCGGAACCGTATGTTCAAGCACGCGCAGCTCGAAACCGTGAAGGCCTGGATCGAGGACCCGTCCCGCGGCGCCAACCCCCTGCATCTGCGCATCCAGCGCGGCCTGCGTGAGCTGATCCTCGACGGCACGATCGGCGTCGGCAAACCGCTGCCCGCGTCGCGTGCGCTGGCCGTATCGCTGGGTGTGTCGCGCGACACGATCGAATCCGCCTACCGGCAATTGCAGTTGGAGGGCTACATCGAGCGCCGCGTGGGCAGCGGCAGTTTCGTTTCGGAGCAGGCGCGGCTCCCGGCGAAGCGGCACACCGCACGCAAGCAACCCGCCCGCCGCGACGCCGTCAGCCTGAGCCGGCGCGGCGCGGCGATCCTGGAGGGCGGCGGCGTGCGCGAGTTCTCGCTGCCGCGTCCGTTCGCGCCGGGCGTGCCCGAAACCCGCAGCTTCCCCCTCCAGACCTGGGAGCGACTCGAGCGCCAGGTCCTGAAGGAATACGACAGCCAGGCGCTGGCCCACAGCCCGCCCCAGGGCACGGAGAGACTGCGGCGCGCGATCGCGGATTACGTCAGCCTCGAACGCGGCGCGCGGGCCACCGCGGAACGCGTGCTGGTGCTGACCAGCTCGCAGCAGGCGCTGACGCTGTGCGCGACCGTGCTGATGGACGCCGGCGACGTGATCTGCATCGAGGATCCCGGGTATTACGGGGCGCGCAAGGCCTTCCAGGCCGCGGGGCTGCGCTGCGCGCCGATACCGCTGGACGGCCAGGGCATGCGCGTCGAGCATCTCCAAACCTCGGGCAAGGACGCGAAAGCGGTGTTCCTGACGCCGTCGCATCAGTTCCCCACCGGAAGCACGCTGTCCCTGGAGCGCCGCCTGGCGGCTGTCGAGTGGGCGAACCAGCAACGCGCCTGGATCCTGGAAGACGACTACGACAGCGAATTCCACTACGCCGGCAAACCCACCGCGTGCGTGCAGGGGCTGGATAGCCATGACCGCAGCATCTACATCGGCACGTTCACCAAATCCCTGTTCCCGGGCCTGCGCATCGCATACATGGTGCTGCCGCCGCAGCTCGTCGAGCCCATGACGGTGGCCCGCACGCTGCTCGACGGGCACAGCGCCACCCTGCCGCAATTGACGCTGGCGCGCTTCATGGAAGGCGGACACTTCGGCGCGCACGTGCGCGCCATGCGCGGCGTATACGTCGAGCGACGCGACACCCTGGTCCGCCTGGTGCGCAAGCATCTCGCCGACTTCGTCGAACCCACGGTCCCGATCGGCGGATTGCAATTGCAGTGCGTGCTGACGTGCGGGATCCGGGAGGAGGAGGCGGTCGAAGCCGCGCGCGCGGCCGGCGTGGACCTGCTGGGATTGACCCCGCTGCACGCATCGGCGTGCGATCGCCCGGGCTTTCTGCTGGGATTCGCGGCCTACTCGCCGCGCGAAATGGAACTGGCCATCCGGAAGCTGGCGAATGTGCTCCGGACCCTGACGCGGCGCCGGTAGTCCGGGGTCGATCCGTGGTCACATGGGCACGCGGGGCAACACCCGATAGAGGGCGTCGCGAAACGCGCGGACGGATGGCAGCGACCGGGTGATGGGAAGCGAGATCATGCCGACGGCGGGCATGGGAAAAGGGATGGGGAAATCCCGGTATGCCAGCAAACCCTGTTGCTGAAGCTCCCGCCCGATGTCGGCGGGCAGCAGGGCCAGACGACGATCGTCGTTCCGGAGGGCCGCCTGAATGACGTTCAGCGACGTGGTCTCCACCCGAGCGACCGGCGTTGCCAGATCATGCGCCACGAAGAGTTCGGTAAACGCCTGCCGCGTCGGGCTACGCAAAGGCGGCAGTATCCATTCATGGTCCAGCAGGCGCGATAAGGTGAGCGGGGCGGCCCCCAGCCTGATACTGGAAACGATGCCGGCTTGCTGGGTGAACAGGCGCTCTCGAAACAGATCGTTCGAGACATCCGCGGACAGGCGGCCGATGACCACGTCCAGCGCTTGCCGGCGCAGCAATGCGATCAATTGATCCGTCGTCCCCTCGGTGACGCTGACCGACATCTGCCAAGGTTCCTGGGTCAACGTGGCCAGGACGCCTTCGAGCAGGTTGGTGGTGACGTACGGAATCGTGCCCAGCCGCAGATGGGCTCCCCTTCCATTCTCGAAGGAATGCAGTTCGCTTTGCAGCGCATCGGCGTCGGCCAATAACAGCGCGGCGCGGGCGAGTACCTGCCGTCCGATCGGTGTCGGAACCAGCATGGCGCTTTTCGCGCGTTCGAAAACCTGAGCCCCGAGCGCCGTCTCGATGTCCTTGAGCGCCCGGCTCAACGCGGGCTGGGTGATGCCTCTGATATCGGCGATGGCGGTCAGCGAACGCAGCTCGGCGATCTGCTGCAGCAGCTGCAGATCGCGCAGGCGCAATTTGTAGAGGCCGGGCGCGCCTTCGGCGGGCTGACTCACGCTCATAGGGGTTTTTACCACTGCAGCATAACCAAAATGTTATCCCCCCAGTCGGGTGGATGCATCCAAAATTATCCCGTGCCGATCGGCATTTTGAAGTGGGGAAATCCATGAAACTCAGCAGGTACCTTCGCAGCCGCGGAACGCTCGTTCTGCTGGCGTTCCTGGCCTCGAATGCGATGTCATCCGCAGCGACAGCGGCCTATCCAGAGCGGCCCATCCGCCTGGTCGTCCCGTATGGTCCCGGCGGCACCGGCGATGTGATTGCGCGCGTGCTGGCGAGGAAACTGGGTGACAGCCTGGGTGGACCGATCGTCGTCGAGAACAAGCCCGGCGCGGCCGGTTCGATCGGGACGGTCAACGTGGCCCGGTCTCCGGCAGACGGCTACACCCTGCTTCTCGCATACACCTCCGAGATGGTCATCAACCCGATCGTGCAAAAGGGCATTGGCTATTCCATCGACAAAGACTTCACGCCTATCGCCCTCGCCGGCTCCACGCCGCTGCTGTTGGTCGCAAGCCAGAACACCGGGGCGAAAACCCTGGACGCCTTTGTCGCAACGGCAAAAGCCAATCCCGGTCTCCTGAGCTTTGCCTCGGCGGGACCCGGCAGCCCCGCGCATATTGCCGGCGCCCTCCTGGCGCGCGAAGCCGGCATCGAGATGCTGCACATTCCCTATAAGGGGGGCAGCCAGGCCGTCGCCGATACCGCCGCCGGCGTGACCAACGTGTATTTCTCGGGCATGCCACCCGCCATGCCGCTCGTGCGGGACGGACGGTTGATCGCACTCGGCGTCGCCGCCAAACAGAGCAGCCCTGCGCTGCCCTCGGCTCCTGCATTGGCGGCCCGGTATCCCAAGCTCGATCTGGCAGGCTGGTTTGGCGTGTTTGCGCCTGCGGGCGTGCCGAGCGACGTGCTCGAGCGCCTGCACCGGGAGATCGAGGCGGCGTTGCAGTCCGCCGACGTGAAGCAAACCCTCGCGGCGCAGGGCGTCGAAACGACCGCCATGAGTTCGGCCGAATTCTCCGCATTCGTGCAGCAAGAGAAAAAGAAATATGCCGCGTTGATCGAGACGCTGGGCATCACGGGTAATGATTGATTCACAGGAGTAATCATGCAGCTCTGGCTTCTGGGAACGGGCACACCTACGCCCTCCCTCCATCGCATGTGTTCGGGCTACGTCGCTCGCATCAACGATGAATATCTGGTTTTCGACCACGGGTTCGGTGCGCATCATCGCCTGTTGGAGTTGGGCATTCCGGCCACGAAGGTTTCGCACCTGTTCATCAGCCACCATCACTACGACCACATGGGTGACTATCCCAGGCTTCTGTTGACCCGATGGGACCAGGGCGCCGGCAAGATCAGGGAACTGGAGGTCTACGGTCCACCACCGCTGAAGGCGATCACGGCGCGCCTCATCGACGACGATGGGGTCTTCGGGCCGGACCTGATATCGCGCACGCAGAATCAGGCGAGCATCGACGTTTACCAGGCCCGCGGCGGCGCAGGGCAGCGTGCCAGGCCGGCCCCCGTGCTGCATGAGATCGCCGAGGACGCGGTCATCGAGACGGAGAACTGGAAAGTGACGGTGGCGCCCGTGCATCACTTTGCGCCTCACCTGGTCTCGTACGGATTCCGTGTCGATGCGGACGGACAATCTTTCGTCTATTCCGGCGACACGGGCCCGTGTCGCGCCCTGACGACCCTTGCCAAAGACTGCGATGTCCTCGTGCACATGTGCCACTACTACTCGGGCACTGCGCCGAGCAAGGCGTTTGCCGCGTTCACCATGGGTCATCGCGAGTTGGCGCAGGCGGCGGCAGAGGCCAATGCCAAGAGCCTCGTGATCTCGCATGTCACGGAGCAGTTCGACCGGCCCGGGATTCGAGAGCGCGTCATCAAGGAAGTGGCCGAGATCTACAAGGGAAATATCTTCTTTGGCGAAGATTGCATGGAGATTCCCCTCGCAGGCCCGACCGTCGCCAAGCTCGATTAACCGCAACCGGCGGATCCGGTTCGAGGCGCGTCCACGGCGCGCGACGGATCCGTCGACGCATCCCGGAGCCGCAATGAAAAAACCGCAGTGGCAGTGTGAGGGAGAAGATCCCGACTACCGCTTCACACTGGCCAACGAGCGCACTTATCTTGCCTGGATACGCACTGCGCTGGCATTGCTGGCCTCGGGCATTGTTCTCGACCACCTGACGCGTATCCATCCGGCGCCGCGCAGCGCTGTGGGCGCCATCGGGCTCGTGAGTCTGGCCGCATTCTGCACCGTGATCGCTTACCTCAGGTGGCGAGCCAACGAGATCGCGATGCGGAACAAGCGCGCCCTGCCGCACAATCCCCCGCTGGCGATCCTCTGCATCATTCTCGCGGCGCTGTCGGTCTTCGTCGGGCTGCGAATCCTTGACTAGCCGCGATCCCGGGCTTCAACCCGAGCGCACCCTTCTTGCCTGGCGGCGGACGATGCTTGCCCTCTTCGCAAACGCGCTGTTGCTGGTCCGCGTCGGGTGGACACAGCCGCGGTCAGCGCTTCTGGTCGCCGCCGCGCTATTGCTGTGCGGGTCCGCGTTCTGTTGGGGCGTCTGGTGCAGGCGGAGGGTCGTGTCGGCCCAAGGCCCGGCTCGATGCGGGGCCAAAGGGCGCATGCACGCCTGGCTCGCGGCATTGAGTTTGTGTGCCTGCGTGGTCGCCATGATGGGCATGCTTTCTGCGCCGTAGGCTTGGCGGCTGCGCAAGGCACATCCCTGTGGCTGACCCGCGGGCACGGCGTCAGCCGGGCCGCCGGCTGACGGTAATATGCGCGTATACCGCCAGACTCCGCGCCAATCAGGAATCGATCCGTGACACGCGCCCGCCACTCGTCGCCCCTGCCCGTCTCCATGCCGCAGCTCACCCCGATAGCGCCGTTGGCAACGGCGATGCCCTCGACGCGGATGGCGCCGTCCCTGCGCCTTGCCGAGATCCCGGCAAGGCTCATGCCGAGCCTGCCTGGCAAAGGGCAGTGATGGCCGGCCCGACCGACCGCTCGAGGCGCAGGCGGATGCGGCACGGGCGTGGGCCGAGCACGCGCGCAGGGCGCCCGCGGTCGCGCGCCTGTCGGTCGGCGGTGGCACGGACCCGCGGCCGTCGATTCGGTCTCGGATCCGCGCCAACCGTTTGCCTCTTGCCGCTGGCCGCCGTGTGGTCGCGGCGGCGTCCGCGGATAGCGCGGCGCGCGCAGGCCTTGCGCTGCCTGCGCGACGCCGCTCACGACTTCAGGTCGATCACCACCTTCTCGATCTCGCCGCTGAAGCGGAAGGGCACCTGGTAGTCGCGCACGATCGGCGTGCCGGTGTCTTCGCCGATGTCCAGCGTCTCGTCGGCGCTCACGCGCACGGGCACCGTCTGATCGATGCGGCCCTGCGCCACCTGCTTGCCGTCGACGTAGATCGTTGCCGTGCCGCCCTTTCCGGCGCCGCCGCCGTCGTAGGCGAAATCGACCTTCACCGTGTGCTTGCCGGGCGCGAGCTTGTCGGGCGCCTGTACCTTGTACTTGTGCTCGGGATAGTGCGACCGCGCATACAGGAAGGTGGGCTTGCCTTCCATCAGCAGCAGGGCGTTGCCGCCGAAGTAGCCGCCCTGCGTCATGAGTATGCCGTTCGCCCCCGCGTCCGGAACGACGACCTCCGCAGTCACCGAATACGAGGTGTTCTTCATGTTCGGCGCCATGCCTTCGGTGATGCGCGTCACGCCGTCGAAGTAGGTGTAGCTGTTGCGCCCGACATTGTGCTGGGGTCGGTTCTCCGGCAAGACGCGTTCGACATAGCGGTCATCGAGCGGGTAGACCTGGTTCTTTCTGGCTTCGCTGTCGAAGAGCTTCTTGAGCTCCGCGAGCTTCTCCGGATGTTGCTTCGCCAGGTCTTTCGACTGGGTGAAATCCTCCTTGAGGTTGTAGAGCTCCCAGTTGTAGTCTTCGACGGAATCCGGCTTCTTGCTCAGCGGCGCGCTCCACGGAGAAATCACCGGCGTCGTGCTTGCCATCCAGCCGTCATGGTAGATGGCGCGGTTTGCGATGATCTCGAAATACTGGGTGGTATGCCGCTCGGGCGCCTTCGCGTCGTCGAAGGTGTAGAGGAAGCTGGTGCCATTCATGGGCACCTGCTCGGCGCCGTTCACCTTCTTCGGTGTCGGCAGGTGCGCGGCCTCGAGTATGGTCGGCACGATGTCGGTGATGTGGACGAACTGGCTGCGCATCTCGCCCGTCTTCTTGATCCGCGCGGGCCACGACACCACCATCGACGTCTTGGATCCGCCCAGATGGGAGGCCAGCTTCTTGTCCCACTGATAGGGCGTGTTCATCGCATGCGCCCAGCCGCGGGCGAAGTGATTCTGCATCCACATGCCGCCGATCTCGTCGATGTTCTTGATCATGAACTCGGGCGTGTCATTGAACTTGTTGACGATCGTCACGATCTCGCTGGTCATGCCGATGCCGTCCGGCGTCGGGTCTTCCGCGCTCGAACCGTTGTCGCCCTGGATATAGATCACCAGCGTGTTGTCGAGCTCGCCCAGCTTGTCGATCGTGTCGATGACGCGGCCGATCTCGTAGTCGGCGTGCGCGAGCGCTGCGGCGTAGGCCTCCATCTGCCGCGCGGTGACCTTCTTCATGTCAGGAGAAAGCGAATCCCAGCGCTTGTATTCCTCGGGCGTGGGCGGCAGCACCGCATTCTGCGGAATCACGCCGAGCTTCTTCTGCCGTTCGAACGTCTGCTTGCGCAGCTCGTCCCAGCCCATGTCGAACTTGCCCTTGAACTTGTCGATCCATTCCTTGGGCGCGTGATGCGGCGCGTGGTTGGTGCCCGGCGTGTAATAGGCGAGGAAAGGCTTGTCGGGCGACACCGCCTTCTGCGTGCGGATCCATTTGATCGCGCGGTCCGCCATGTCCTCGTTGAGGGTGTAGGTCTCTTCCTTGCCGAGATAGGGGTCGAGCGGCGTGGTGCCCTCGTAGATCGCGGGGCGGAACTGGTGGGCGTCGGCGCCGAGGAACCCGTAGAAGTATTCGAACCCGAGTCCGGTGGGCCACAGATAAAAGGGGCCGGCCGGCGTCGTCTGCCAATCGGGCACGTTGTGGTTCTTGCCGAACCACGAGGTGCCGTAACCGTTGCTGGTCAGGATCTCGCCGATGGTCGCCACGCTCTTGGACACCAGGCTGTGATAACCGGGATACGGTGTGGAGAACTCCATGATGATGCCGGTCGACGCGACGTGATGGTTGCGGCCGGTGATGAGGGCGGCGCGCGATGGCGAGCAGACGGCGGTCGTGAAGAAGTTGTTGTACTTCAGGCCATTCTTTGCCAGCCGGTCATAGGTCGGCGTGGGGATGGCGCCGCCGAAGAGCTCGGTGGCACCGAAACCCACGTCATCGGTCATGATCAGCAGGATGTTGGGTGCCCCTTCGGGCGCCGACACCTCTACCGGCCATTTGATCGGGTCGGAGCCCTTGATCGTCGGGGCGAGCTTGCCCACCTTCTGGTACGGGGATATCGGCAAGACCGTCCGGTCGAACATGTCTTCCGGGGTGTTCGCCTCCTTTTTACCTGCCGGCGCGGCTTGGGCCCAGGCCTGGGCGCCGGCGCCCAGAAGAATGGCGGCAATCAGGGCAAACCCACTGATCTTATGCCAGCCGGACCGGTTCAGAAACGCTCTCTTCATGACACTTTCCTCATGAATGATATGGCGGGAACTGCTGAACTGTTGCGCTGCGCGGATGCACGTGCGCGTGTGCTGCGCGGACGCCCCTCGGCGCGGTGTGCGGATCGATGGGGCCCTGACGGAGGCGCCGGACCGACTTCATTCGACCAGCACGAAATCATCCAGCTTGAACCGCTTCGTATTCAGCGCCTCCGTCGGGCCATAGAAGCGCATGGCCGGCAGCGGGCGCTTGCCCTCGGTGGGAATCCAGTTGCTTTCGTAGCCCGCCGGGGCGGAAGGTCCGATGAACAGCGTCACGCCGCCGTCGGCATTCTTCTTCATGCGGTCCACGTCGTAGGAGGACAACGTGGTGCGCCCGGACTTGCTGTAGATGAATGCATTGGTAGCGCGGTCGTAGACCGTCAGCGCCCAGAATTGCCTGACCGGCATCTGCGCCGGCACGTCGAGCCGGTAGCGCTTGCCGGCCTGCAGGGGCTTGCCGGCCGCGTCGGCAACGGCCATGAGGTATTGGGTGGCGGGGTTGTCGCCCAGCTCCTTCGGCATGTAGGTGCACCAGAAGTACTCGGCGGCGCGCTCGATCAGATCGATCCGGTCGTCATAGACGAACGTGAATCGTCGATTGCGGTCGGCCTGGAGCAGCGAGGCGTAGTGCCGGTCCGGCCAATACCGTTTTTCCGCGGGGAAGTTTTCGAACCACTGCTGCATGTAGAACCACGCATCGATGGCCGCCTGCCGCATCGCCTTGCGCGCCTTGTCGTCGGGCGTGAAAGGCTTGCCGTGCTCGATGCCCAGCGATGCCAGCATCCCCATCATCACCTTGTCATGCTCCTTGACCGGCTCGACGCTCAGGATGGCATGCATGTCGTGGAAGTGCCGTTCGTCGTAGAACGGCAAGGTCGGATACCGTTGATCGATCGGATCGACGAAGCGTTGCTCGGGCGGCGTCCGCGCCTGCGACAGGGCATACATGCGCAGCTTGCGTGCATAGCGGTACGCGTCTTCGGCGGTTTTCCCGGGGGCCGGCACCGACCTGAAGGCCAGCGATATCCGGTAGTTCGGCGACGCGACGTGGATATAGCCATCCGGCACTCGCTCGCCGTAGCCGGGCGGCGTGAACAGGAATCTGGCGCCCTTGCCTTTGTCCAGGCCCGAGGGCCCGACGTCGGCGATCGTGAATTGCCACGCGTCCACGACCTGCCCGTAGACGCTGCCGTCCGGTCCCGCCGGCGGTACCTCGAGCACGACCGGGCCGTTGCGCAGGTCCGTGAACGCCGTGATGTACGGCGTGGTGCTGTTCGCGGTGATCGCTTCCAGCCGCGGCGTGGCCGTCGCCGAGTACGCAATGATGTCGTTGTCCTTCAGGCCCAGCCCGTCGAATGCGGCGCGACGAAAGCTGTACATCGCCACGGCGGGCATGGCCCACAGCACCGCCTCGAAGGCGCGCTGATATCTGATCTGGTAGTCGAAGTCGGCGACCGATGCCGCGGCGCCGGCCGGTGGCTGCCCGCCCAGCGGCTCGGATTCATCGCCCGCGCCGACCGCCAGGGGCGCACCCCGGGCCGGCGCTGCGGAGACAGACGCCGAGGACGTGGCGGACAGCGCGCCCAGCACGGCAAGCCCGGAACGGGTGAACTCGCGACGCGTAAAAGACATGCAACCCCCACAAAAGCGTTCAGGCCATGCAGGCGCATGCCCCGTGCATTGCGGACGCGACGATTCGTCGCGTCACGGTGCGCTCATTGGCTCCGTTTCAGGTCCGGGATCTTCCATTTCCCGCTCAAGATGTCGTCGTTGGGCTGATACATGCGCAGGATCACATAGAAGGGACCCGTGGGCGCGGGCAGCCAGTTCGCAGCGTCTTCGCCAGCCGGCTTCTGGTGCTGGATGCGGATCGTCATCGAGCCGGTCTTGCCCTGGACCAGGCCTTCGGTGTCCGACCCGACCTTGTAGCGTTGTATCTCGTTGGCAACGAGCATCTTGTCGTCGGCGTTGTACATGGTGAGCGACCAGAAGGCGTTGACCGGCGGCAGCGTGTCGAAGGTCAGCGTGTACTGGTTGGCGCCGGTCAGCGGCTTGCCTTCGCTGTCGGTGTAGCGGATGGGGTACATCGCCTCCTTCTCGCCATTGCCCCCGAGATAGGGGCCGGCCACGACGGCGCGCAGCGGATAGTTGTAGCCGAAACTATCGAGTCCGGTGACCCAATCCCAGCCGCTGCGCTTGGTGCTGGTGCTGGCCAGCGAGGCCACGGCCACCGACGGCGCATCGTCGAGCCCGCGGATCATCCCTTTGCGCACGGCGGGGTCGAGCTTGGACGGATCGAAGCCCGATTTGGTGAGCCCGATCCGTTCGAACTGCGCGAACAGCGCTTCGTCTTCGACGCGGATGGGGTTGGCTTTCACCGCCTGGCCGAGGTGGGTCAGGAAGCCGAGCTCATCGTTGTCGATCGCGGGCAGCGGGGCCAGCGGCTTCCGGTCCGCACGAGCGGCGGGCTTGCCGGCTGCGCTCAATGGCGCGAGTTCGAAGCCACTTTGCACCGCTTTCAGTTTCTCGGGGGTTTCGCCCGGAACGACGCGCAGCCGGCCCCAGAGCCACACCTTGTCGGTGCTGACGTCCAGCCGCTTCGCGCCGGCGGGCAGATCGCCCTTCCAACCCGGCGGCACCAGCGCGAAGGTACCTGCCTTGGTGCCGGTGGCCCGTCGTCCGATGTAGTGCTGGAGCTCCTGGTACATGTTGAACACGTCGATCACGTAATAGCGATCCTGGGTATCCGGCACGGTGAGGATCCACGGCTCATCGAGCTGTACCACCGCGCTCATGTAGTACGTGTCGTTGTTGGCCGTCGGCATGTCCTTGGCTTTCGGGGACGCCAGTTCCGTTGCCCAGCCAATGGTATTCATGGGAGCGCGATAGCTCGTGGCCGGCTTCGGCGACGGAACGTCGGTGTACTCGCGCATGGCCCGTTCCATGCGCACCAGCGGATAACCCCAGGTATAGGCGGAAACCGCCAGCTGATAGCCGTCGACCTCCATGCCCTTTTCCACCACGTCGGGCGTGCCGGGCGTGGACAACAGTTTGTCCGGAAAAGGGGCCGCCACCGACAGGTTGACGCTCGCGAGCAGTGCCGCGCATACCCATCCCGCCTTCGCGCCATGGCGTCGGATAATGGTGGAAAGCCTGGCCACGCGAAAATGAAAACCGGTATTCATGCTTGCCCCTGAAAATCTTGCTGGATGGACTTACCTGGGAAACAGCAGCGTGACGGTAAAGCGCCCGCCCCAACCGCGCGGCCCGCGCTCCGGCGACTCCGCCCAATAACGCAGGCCAACCTGGAAGCTGATGGGCTGATCGGCGATTTTCGTGACTTTCGATACCTGGAAATTGACCGGCACCGACCATTCGGAGCGGTTCCAGTCGTACGTGGATTCGGTATTGAGGGCGTATGTGATCGCGTCGGGCGTCGTGTAGGCCAGAAAGGGCTGCAGAAAGGTGGACGACACGCCGGGCCGCGAGGACTGGCCCGCATATGACCAGATGTGGTTTGCGAGCCCGCCGTATGTCCAGGGGCCGTTCTGCTGCAGCACCACGCCCGTCGGGCCCGCGCCCCATTTCTTGCCGCCCAGCTGGCTGTCGGTGGCGGTCGGCACGAGCAGGGCCGGCCCCAGGCCCCAGATCGTGCCCGCTGCCGTGGGCTTTGCGGGCGAAAAGAAGAAGCTCTGCACCGTGTCGCCGAGGCCGCTCTGGCTCGCGCCATCGGCCGTGACGCCGCTCTGCCAGGTGACGGGCAGGATGGTGCGGGAAATCAGGTTCCAGTCTTCATTCAGCGTGATGGGCACCACGGGTTGAATGTTGAGCGTATTGCGGTGTCCGTTGCCATCGGGGCCCAGACCTCGGTCATAGTTGTACTGAAAAGGAATGCTGATCAGGGCCGCGACGGGATTGCTGAGCTGTTTCGCCAGCTCCTGGCTGTCGGCGCCAGCGGCAGGTCCTGCCACTGCCGAAAATAATCCGGCCATTATCCAGCCAGCGGCATGACGACCGTGCCGCCGCCACGCACTCCAGGAAAAGGAGGCCAGGGATCTTGCTCGCCGGACGTTTCTGTAATTCGTTCCAGCGGAAGACATGACTGCTCCTTGTGAGGTCGGAGGGTGACCGCGTCCAACGGAATCTCGTGCGTCGCAATATGACTCTATCTGTACAACATGTTCGCGGAATCGGGAATATCCATTACTTCTTCAAATATTCATTTTGATACGAGCGCGGCCAACAGATCACCGAGATGTTTGCCGCGCTCGATAACTTCGAGTTCTGGTGGGACATCGTGACGCCGTAAGGGGGGGCGGAGCGGGCCACCCGCTCCGCCAGCGCTATCCTGGCCCAGGGGCGGATCGTGCCGGCCGGTGGCAACAGAATCCAGCGCAGGCTCGCATCAGCGCGCACATCCATGGCGCGCGCCGCGAATGGCGTCAGCCGGACTCCCGGCTGCCGGTAATATGCGCGTATACCGCCAGACTCCGCGCCAACCAGGAATCGATCCGTGACCCGCGTCCGCCACTCATCCGCTCTGCCCGTCTCCGCGCCGCCGCTCGCCGCCAGCGCGCCACGGGAAACGGCGATGCGCGCGACGCGGATGGCGCGGTGCCTGCACCGCGCCGACGATCCGGCGCGGCTGATGCCGGCCCTGCCAGGCAAAGGTCGGTAATGGGCAGCCCGACCGACGCACGCAAGCAATGGCGTGCGCAGCAGCGTGCGCAGCGTCTGGACGATGCCGAGACGCAACGCGCCGCGCTCGAGGCGCAGGCGGACGCGGCACGGGCGTGGACCGACCACGCGCGCAGGGCGCCCACGGTCGCGCGCGTGTCGTGGGCGGGCGTCGAATTCGAGGTGCTCAACCTGGAACAGGCTCAGCGCCTGCTCGCACGCATTCGCGACACCGACAACGCGGCGGCATATGCATTGATGGACGAGGCTGCCCAGGCGCGCTTTCCCCTCGACGACACGCGCCAGTGGGTGTTTCTGGCCGCCAATGGGCCCGTGCGCGCCGCCACGCTGGACCTGCCCGACTCGCTGCCGGACCATCCGCGGCTGCGCGTGGCGGGCTGGATCTTCCGCGCCGGCCTGCAGGCGCGGCGCGTCAGCGTGGGCGATGCGGCGCAGCTGCACGATGAGGCGTCGCATGACGAGGCGGGCGGCCCATGGCTGATCGTGGACGGCCCCTGCGACCTCGCGTTGCTGTTGCTGCCTGCCGGCAAGCACGCGTTCACCTCGGGCCTTGCCGTGCACACGCTGCTGGCGCGCGACTACCGTTGCCGCATCCTGGTGCGCGGCCGCCTCGACGCCGCGTGCCTGATCGCTGCGGGCGGCGATGTGTGCCTGACCGAGGCGCCTCGCATCGACCTGCTGGCCACCGATGACGCCAACCCCGATCGAGCCCGCATCATGTCGCGTCACGGCCGCAGCTATCGTTTTCATCCGCCCACGCATTTGCTCGACGAACTCGTCACGCCCGCCCGGCTGCGCCGCGACGCACGCGGCCATGCGCGGCTCGCGCTCGATCTCAGCGGGATCGAGGATGCGCAGGGTCTGCTGCGCTCGCGCGCGCAGATCGACGCGGTCTATGCAGGATTCGCCGAAGAGTTGGCGCAGGCATTGGAAGACCTGGCGGCGCGGCTGCGCGGCGCCGGACCCGCACGACTGGCGGCGCGGTTCGGCGGTGGTCCGGCGGACGAGGCGAGCTACGAAGAACGCGCGGGCGCAGCGCGGGAACTGGTGCGGCAGATCGCCCATTCGGTCGACGTGCGCGTGAGCGCCACGCAGCCCGCGCCCGACGCACCGGTCTCCCTGCGGCTCGAAGCGCTGACCGCACCCGTGCGCGAGCGCCACGTCCGCGAGGCCACGCCCGCCGACGATGACGCGGAGGCGCTCGCCATCAAGCGCGCGCTGCGCGCGGCGATCGAGCGGCTGCGGCGGCAGTACCCCTCGGCATGAGGGCCTGCACGCCATAGGTCGACAGCCCGCCCGCGCTTGCCGCCGTACACCATGCATTTCCCAATGCGTTATCATTCGCCTCAGATTTTGAAATACGAATTAGTTTCGTTTACAAAACTTGGACGGAGAGGCCCCACCGCCGCGGGCCGAAAAGAACATGAAGGCTGAAGGATACGGTGCGGCACCGTCCATGGCAGTGATCTATTGCGATCACCACGAATGGCTCCAAGGATGGCTCCGCCGCCGCCTGGGCAACGCGGCGGACGCCGCCGACCTGGCTCATGACGCCTTCCTTCGCTTGCTCAGCAAGCCGGCCTCTCAAGGATTCAAGAGTTTTCCGGAAGCACGCGCCTATTTACGAGCCATGGGCAACGGCCTGTGTGCGGACTTCTGGCGGCGGCGTGAAGTCGAACAAGCCTGGCTGGACGCCCTGGCCGCGCGCCCCGACGCTTTCGAACCGTCTCCCGAGCAACGTGCATTGATCATCGAAACGCTGATGGAAATTGGCACGATGCTGAGCCGCTTACCGCAGAAGGCCGCCACGGCCTTCATCATGGCGCAGGTGGACGGCGTGCCCTACCGCGACATCGCCCAAACCCTGCAGGTGTCAGAGCGCATGGTTCAAAAATACGTCGCCCGGTGCATGTTGCAATGCGCCCTGATCGAAGCCGGGGTAAGCAGGTGAACGGATGGCGCCGCCCTCGCATAATTCGCCTTCCGACATTTTGGCCCCGCCCCCGGCGGTCGGTGCAATGAAAGCCGATTTCGACAGCTTGCAACAGGCCGCCGACTGGTTCGCGTTGTTGCGTGCAGATGGCGTGACCGAGGGGGACAGGACCGCGTGGCGAACCTGGCTGCACGAACGGGCCGAACACGCGACCGCGTGGCATCACATCGAAGCTGTCAGCCAGCGGTTCGAGCCGCTGCGCCAAGGGGGGACCGAGGCGGCGCTCGCGGGCGCCGCCTCGGCGCGCAAGGCTGCGCTCAAGCGGCGCCAACTGCTAAGCACGGGCGCCATCGTATTGGGCACGAGCGTGTTGGGCTGGCTGGGCTGGCGTCACACGACGTTGCCTGGCCTGGCGTTGACGTTCGCCGCCGACTATTCCACGGGTACCGGTGAACGGCACGACCTGCTGCTGGCAGACGGATCAAGAATCTGGCTCAACGCGCGCAGTGCCCTGGATGTGGACTACCGCGGCGCCGCGCGCCGCTTGACGCTGTGGGCAGGAGAGATCCTGATCGAAACAGCGCCCGACCTTGCGCACCGGCCGTTCTATGTCGAGTCGCGCTTTGGACGAATGCAGGCATTGGGCACGCGCTTCAACGTGTGCCTGACGGAAAGCCAGGTCCAGTTGGACGTCTATGAAGGCGAAGTGGCGGTACGCAACCCTGCCGGCGCGTCGGTGAATGTGGTTGCGGGCGGCCAGGCCCGATTCAATGCCGAAGCGATTCTGTCCACCGAGCAAGCCGACCCCGCCCGCGAAGCGTGGAGCCGGGGCGTCGTGCTGGCTGACAACCTGCCCTTGAAAGCGCTCATCGATGAACTGGGCCGATACCGCAAGGGCTATCTGGACGTGGCGCCAGAAATCGCCGACATGCTCGTTATGGGCGTGTTCCCTGCCGACGACTCCGACCGCGCCCTGGCCATGCTGGAACGCAATCTGCCCGTGCGCGTGCAGCGGCCGCTGCCATGGTGGACGTCGATCGTCGCGCGCTGACCACCAATTTCTTCCAAATAGCAGTTCGGGTTTTTGAATCTCATCCGATTTACGGAATGAGAGAAGATCAGATCGACACGTCGATGGCCTCCCTCTCGCTGTTCACCACCACGCTTTGAGGGATTTCCGTCTTATGCTTCGCCGCCGTACCCACCTCTGCACCGACCGCACATTCATTCCCGCCCCGCGTTTTGCGATCCGGCCCATGGCGCTCGCCCTGCACATGGCTGCTACCGGCTTGATCGGCGGCACGACGGTCTGGGCGCCTTTGGCGCACGCACAGCCCGCCGACGTCCGCGACTACGCCATCCCGGCGGGTCCCTTGACCGCCGCACTCAATCAACTGGCCGCGGACGCCGGCGTGTTTCTGACCGCGCCCGGCACACTGACCCAAGGCAAGGCCACGCCCGGTTTACAAGGGCGTTACACCGTGCAGGCCGCCTTTCAGACGCTGCTCACGGGTTCCGGCCTGCAAGCCGTGCGGCAGGCAGATGGGGCGTACACCTTGCGCGCGGAGAGCACGGACGCGAGCGCGGCGACGATTCTGGAGCCAGTCTCCGTATTCGGAAACTTCGACGCGCACGTCAGCGAAGGCACGGGCCGCTATACCGTACCGGTCAGCAACACCGCGACGAAGATGAATCTGTCGATCAAGGAAACGCCGCAATCGATCAGCATCATCACCCGGCAACAGATCGAGGATCAGCAGCTCAACAGCATGACCGATGTGCTGAACCAGACGCCGGGCATCACCATGTCCCAGGACGGCGGCGAGCGCTTCAACATCTATTCGCGCGGCAGCGCCATGGACACTTACCAGCTGGATGGCGTGACGACCACGCAGGTGAACCAGTCACGCACCATGCCCAGCACGTTGCTCGATATGGCGCTCTATGACCGCGTGGAAGTGGTGCGCGGCGCCACCGGTCTGATGACGGGCGCGGGCAGCCCGAGCGGCACCGTCAACCTGATCCGCAAGCGGCCCACCCATGAGTTTCAGGCGTACGCGCAGGTGGGCGTGGGCTCGTGGGACATGTATCGCGCTGAAGCCGATATATCGGGACCGCTGGTCAGCAACGGCAAGCTGCGTGGCCGGCTCGTGGCCGCCAAGCAGGACAATCACACATTCATGGATGCATATACGCAAGACAAGGACGTGCTGTATGGCGTCGTGGAAGCCGACCTGACCGATTCGACGATGCTGCGCTTTGGCATTGACCACCAGCAGTACAAGGCGATGGGTGCACCGGGTGTTCCGCTGATTTTCACCAACGGCCAGCAGACGCACTTCACGCGCTCGACCAGCTCCGGCGCCCGCTGGATGTACGACGAATTCAAGACCACCAATTACACGGTGAATTTCGAACAGGCGCTGGCACATGACTGGCAGTTCAAGGTCGCAGCCAACTACATGGACGTGGACCGTTCCAATCTGAACGGTTCGTATCGTGTGGGTTCCGGACGATCCTTTCTGGACCAGGCCACGGGCAACGCTGGCATGCTGGCCTACCGGGCAGGTGCGACGCAAACCCAAACGGGTGTGGACGTTACGATCCAAGGTCCCTTTGAGCTGGGTGGACGAACGCATGAATTCATCGCGGGCTTCAACTTCCAGGACTACGAGAACAAGCACAAAGGCTGGGACGTGGGCGTGTCCACGGTCAACTTCTACACCTGGGGCAACAACATGGCCCGGCCAGGCGACACCGGCACAGTCGGCGAGATCTTTAACGTGAAATCGCGCCAGAGCGGCAGCTACGCGGCATTTCGTCTTAACCCCATCAACGACGTGCATCTGATTCTTGGTGCGCGGCGGTCCGATTACAACTACGACTACTACTACGAGAGCCCAACCGACAATTTCCTGCAAACCTACAAGATGCGTGCGCGCGGCGAAATCACCCCCTACGCCGGCATCGTCTATGACCTGACGCCCGAACAATCGGTCTATGCGAGCTACACCGACATCTTCCAGCCGCAATCGTCCCAGGATCGCAACGGCAACGTCCTCGATCCGATTGTGGGCAAGAACTACGAAGTGGGCTGGAAGGGGGAATTCCTGAACAGCCGGCTGAACACCAGTGTGGCCATATACCGGTCGCAGAAGGACAATGTCGCGGAACTGGACGCGGGCTACACTGTGCCGGGAACGGACAACTCGGCCTATCGGGCGGCCAAAGGCGCCAGGACCACGGGCATCGATCTGGAAGTGGCCGGTGAAATCCTGCCGGGCTGGAACATGCATGCGGGCTTCAGCCATGCCAAGAGCGAAGACGCACAAGGTTCGCAGCTGCTGACCCAATTGCCGGTCAACACGCTGCGCCTGTGGACAACGTACCGGCTGGGCGGCGCCTGGAACGGGCTGACGGTAGGCGGAGGCGTCGACTGGACGTCGAAGACCTCGTTGTACTTCAGCCGCTATGACAGCACGGTCCGGCAAGATGCGTACACGGTGGTGAACCTGATGGCGCGCTACCAGTTCAATAAGAAGCTGACGGCAACATTGAACATCAACAACTTGTTCGACAAGACCTACTACCAGGGCATTGGCGGCAGCTATGGCCACTACGGATCGCCACGGTATGCTGCCGTGACGCTACGCTACGACTTTTGATCTACGGGAGCGGCCGAAGTTGTCGCACCGGCCGGCCAGCCTGCATCAGAGTGAAGAACAAGCGGCGCGTCGATCCGCCCGATGCGACAGAGCCCCCCTTGCGTGAAGCAAATGTCTGAAATGGGTCGAAGGCGGCCAGTCTTCGACGTCCGCTAGCCCCTCGTTCACTGAGACGCCCGATCCCTGACACCGCCGGGACAGCGCACCGCGCGCTCAGCGCTGACCGTGCGCACAAAAAAGAGGGCCGCTTTGCGGCCCTCTCCCACACTCTGAGCATCCACGAGCCCGCCTCAGCCACTCAATCGGCTGCGGTATGGTGCGTCCGAGGCGCGACCGACTTTATTTCTCGTTCTCAACGCCAGAACCGACCTCCCCAGCCTCACTCCACCGTGACCGACTTGGCCAGGTTGCGGGGCTTGTCGACGTCGGTGCCGCGCACGCAGGCGGTGTGGTACGCCAGCAGTTGCAGGGGCACGGTGTGCAGGATCGGGGAGAGCATGCCGTAGTGCTCGGGCATGCGGATCACGTGCATGCCTTCCTCGTTGTTGATCTTGCTGTCGGCATCGGCGAACACGTAGAGTTCGCCGCCGCGGGCGCGCACTTCCTGCATGTTGGACTTCAGCTTCTCGAGCAGCGCGTCCTTGGGCGCGATGGTGACCACGGGCATCTGGTCGGTGACCAGGGCCAGCGGGCCGTGCTTGAGTTCGCCGGCCGGGTAGGCTTCGGCGTGGATGTAGCTGATTTCCTTGAGCTTGAGCGCGCCTTCGAGCGCGATCGGGTAGTGCATGCCGCGGCCCAGGAACAGGGCGTTTTCCTTGGTCGCGAAGCGATCGGCCCAGGCGATGATCTGCGGCTCCAGCGCCAGCACCGAGCCGATGGCGGCGGGCAGGTGGCGCAGCGCCTTGAGGCATTCGGCTTCCTGCTCCGGGGTCAGCAGGCCGCGCGTCTGGGCCAGCGTGAGCGTGAGCAGATACAGGCCGGTGAGCTGCGTCGTGAAGGCCTTGGTGGAGGCCACGCCGATCTCGACGCCGGCGCGCGTGATGTACGACAGCACGCACTCGCGCACCATGGCGCTGGTGGCCACGTTGCAGATCGTGAGCGTGTGGTTCATGCCGAGCGAGCGCGCGTGCTTGAGCGCGGCCAGGGTGTCGGCGGTCTCGCCCGATTGCGAGATCGTGATCACCAGGGTCTTGGGGTTCGGCACGCTGTCGCGATAGCGGTATTCGCTGGCGATCTCGACCGCCACGGGAATCTGCGCCATCGATTCGATCCAGTACTTCGCGGTCATGCCGGCGTAGTAGCTGGTGCCGCAGGCCAGGATCAGGATGCGGTCGATGTCCTTGAAGATCTTGAACGCCTGGTCGCCGAACAGCTCGGGCGTGATGGCGTCGATGTCCTGCAGCGTGTCGCCCACGGCGCGCGGCTGCTCGAAGATCTCCTTCTGCATGAAGTGGCGGTAGGGGCCGAGCTCGGCCGCACCGGTGTGCACGTGCACGGTGTTGGTCTTGCGGTCCACCGGCTTGCCGTCGGCGTCCACGATCCAGACCTTCTGCAGTTGCAGGTCCACCACGTCACCGTCTTCCAGATAGATGATCTGGTCGGTCGTGCCGGCGAGCGCCAGCGCGTCGGAGGCGAGGAAGTTTTCGTTCTTGCCCAGGCCCACCACCAGCGGCGAGCCCTGGCGGGCGCCGACCACGCGGTGCGGTTCGTCGCGGCAGAACACGGCGATGGCATAGGCGCCATGCAGGCGACGCACGGCCTGCTGCACGGCTTCGAACAGGTCGCCGTTGTAGAGATGGTTCACCAGGTGCGCGATCACTTCGGTGTCGGTCTGGCTCTCGAACACGAAACCGGCCTGCTGCAGCTCGGTGCGCAGCTCGGCGTAGTTTTCGATGATGCCGTTGTGCACCAGCGCGATGCGCGGCTCGTCCTTGCCGATGGCCGAGAAGTGCGGGTGGGCGTTGTACGTGGCCGGGGCGCCATGGGTGGCCCAGCGGGTGTGAGCGATGCCGGTGAAGCCTTGCAGGCCTTCCTCGGCCACCTGGTCGGCAAGCTCGGCCACGCGTTGGGTGCTGCGGGTACGGCGCAGATGGCCGTCGGTGTGGAGGGCCACGCCGCAGGAGTCATAGCCGCGGTATTCGAGCCGCTTCAGGCCTTCGACCAAGATCGGGGTGATGTCGCGCTGGGCGACGGCGCCTACGATGCCGCACATGTGCAGTGCTCCTGAGAAAGAGAAAGTGGACGCATTGTGCATCCCCGATCAAGAAATTAGATTTCTATATTTAGCCCGATCTGAAAGATTAATTTCTTACAGGAACGTGATTAAATATAATTTCTCTACAGCCTGATTTATGAACGAATCATGCAAAACGAACCGAATTCTCCCGATTCCGGGCCCGCCGCGGTCGCTCTGGACGACCTGGACCGCCGCATTCTGGAACAACTGCAACAGGACAGCTCGCTGACCAACCAGGACCTGGCCGAGCGGGTGCACGCCTCGCCGCCCACCTGCCTGCGCCGGGTGCGGCGCCTGGTCGAGACCGGCGTGATCGAGAAGCAGGTGGCCATCCTGGCGCCGGCCGCGCTGGGCAGCACGCTCACCGCCATCGTCGAGATCACGCTCGACGTGCAGGCCGCCGAACGCCTCGACGAGTTCGAGGCGGCCCTGATGGCCGAGCCCGCGGTACTCCAATGCTACCGGGTTTCGCCGGGTCCGGACTTCGTCGTGATCGTGCAGGTGCGCGACATGCCGGCCTATCACGCGCTGGCGCACCGCGCCTTCACGGCACACGCCAACGTGCGCAACGTGCGCACCTTCTTCTCGGTGCACCGGGCCAAGTTCGAGACGCGCATCGCGCTGCCGCCGGCCCCGCCCGCGGCCTGAAGCGGCAACGAAAAGGGCGGCCCGCAGGCCGCCCCGTCGCACGCACGCCGCGCGGCACTCAGCGGCGCGGATTGTCCGCCAGCAGGCGCTCGAACTGCGCCAGATAGCGCCGGCCCATTTCGGTGACGTCGTGCTCGGTCTTGACGTAGGCATAGGCGCGCTCGACGACCTCCTCGCGGAACGCCGCGTCATCGAGGCAGCGCGCCATGCCGGCCGCCATGGCCTGGTAGTCGCCCACCTTGACCAGCACGCCGCGGCCATCGGCCAGGCTTTCCTTGAGGCCGCCGGCGTCGGTGGACACCACCGGCACCCGCTGCAGGAACGCGTCGAGCACGCTGCTGCCCAGGGCCTCCTCGAGCGAGCTCATCACGAACACGTCCATCACGCTGTAGAAGTCTTCGACGCCCTTGCGGAAGCCGGCGAAGCGATAGACGTCTTCGATGCCCAGGCGCTGCACCTCGGCCCGCGCCGCCGCTTCCTGGTCGCCGCCCGCGCCGAAGTGCACGAACACGAAATCGGAACGCGTGCGCGCCAGTTCGCCCACCGCGCGCACCTGCGTGAGCGGGTCTTTGTCGAACACCAGCGCGGCCGTGTTGGCCAGCACCTTGCGGCCGGCGAGCTTGAATTCCTCGACCAGCGCGGCCACGTTGGCCTGGTTGATCGCGTGCGGCTCGACCGCGCTGCGGATGATCACGGGCTCGATGCCGAGGCGACGCGGCTCGCTCGCGGCCATCTCGCTGATCGCCACCATCAGATCGACGTGGCGCCACTTGAAGCCGGTCTTCCACTGCTCGTTGGGCTCGACCACGAACGAGGTGCGGCGCGAGAACACCACCGGACGGCGATGCAGCGGCTTGGTCAGCACCAGCCAGGTGTTGGTGTTGGCCGTCTGGCTGTGCAGGATGTCGTAGCCCGCGCCGTGGCGCGCCAGGAAGCCCAGCTGCGCCGGCACGTTGCGCACGCCATGCACCGTGAAGCCCTCTTCGGCGGCGCGCTGCGCCAGCGGGCCGCCCGCGCGGCACAGCAGCTCGACCTCGTGGCCGGCCTTGCGGAACGCGCGCATGCAATACAGCGTCTGGCGCTCGCCGCCGCGCCAGCCCTTCTCGAAATTGAGCTGCAGGATTCTCATTGGCGGCCGATCCCTTCGTATTCGAAGCCCTGCGCGTGCACCTCGGCGGGGACCCACAGGTTGCGGCCGTCGATGATGAGCGGACGCGCCAGCAGGCTGCGCACGCGCGCCATGTCGGGCGCGCGGAACACCTTCCACTCGGTCACGATCAGCAGCGCATCGGCGCCGGCCAGCGCCTCGTACATGTCGGCGGCCATCGCCACCGCGCCGTTGCCGGCGAGCGACCTGGCCGCCTGCGGCATGGCGACCGGGTCGTAGGCCTTGATGCGGGCGCCGCGCCGCGTGAGCTCGGCGATCAGCGACAGGCTGGGCGCCTCGCGCATGTCGTCGGTGTTGGGTTTGAAGGCCAAGCCCCACACGGCGAAGGTGCGGCCGGAGAGATCGTCGCCGAAGCGCGCGACGACTTTCTCGGCCAGGCGCAGCTTCTGCGCGTCGTTGGCGGCCTCGACCGCCTCGATCACCCGCATCGGCACGCCCTCTTCGGTGCCGGTGCGCAACAGCGCCTGCACGTCCTTGGGGAAGCAGGAGCCGCCATAGCCCACGCCGGGGTAGAGGAATTGATAGCCGATGCGCGGATCGGCGCCGATGCCGCGCCGCACCTGCTCGATGTCTGCGCCCAGCTTCTCGGCCAGGTTGGCCATTTCGTTCATGAACGAAATGCGCGTGGCCAGCATCGCGTTGGCGGCGTATTTGGTGAGCTCGGCCGAGCGCACGTCCATCACCATCAGGCGCTCGTGGGTGCGCTGGAACGGCGCGTACAGGCGCCGCATCACGTCGACCGTGTAGGGGTCGTCGGCGCCGACCACGATGCGGTCGGGGCTCATGAAGTCGGCGATGGCCGCGCCTTCCTTGAGGAATTCGGGATTGGACGCGACGGTGAACGGCAGCTCGACGCCGCGCTCGGCCAGCACCTCGGCCATCGCGGCGCGCACGCGGTCGGCGGTGCCGACGGGCACGGTGGACTTGTCGACCACCACCTTGCGGCCGTCCATGTGGCGCGCGATGTTGCGCGCGGCGGCCAGCACGTATTGCAGGTCGGCCGAGCCGTCTTCGCCGGGCGGCGTGCCCACGGCGATGAACTGGATGTCGCCGAACGCCACGCTGGCGGCGACGTCGTCGGTGAACTGCAGGCGGCCGCCGGCCACGTTGCGCTTGACCAGCTCGTCGAGCCCGGGCTCATAGATCGGGATCTCGCCGGCCTTGAGCATCGCCACCTTGGCCGCGTCGACGTCCAGGCACATGACGTCGTTGCCCATGTCGGCCATGCAAGCGCCCGACACCAGTCCTACGTAGCCGGTTCCGACGACCGTGATTTTCATGCGTTATTGCCTCTGTGGATCTGCGGCAAAGCGCCGCCACGCTAGGCCGCATTATAGAGGCGGGCGCATGACAGGCCGCTGCACGCGGCCCCGCCACGCCCCCGCTCAAACCGTGGGCAGACCGATCTTCTTGGCCCGCCGCACGGTGTTCACCACCACCGCCAGCCCGGCGCAGACGGTGCCCAGCAGCAGGGCCACGGTCGGGCCGTGCGTTGTGGGCAGGCTGAACGCGATCGCCACCAGGGCGGTGCCGAAGCTCTGGCCGAACACGCGGGTGGTGGCCTGCAGCCCGCCCGAGGCGCCGCTGCGCTCGCGCGGCGCCGAGGACAGCATGGCGCGGTTGTTGGGCGTCTGGAAGAAGCCGAAGCCGCAGCCGGCGATGAACATGCCGGCCATGATCCAGGCATTGCCGGCGCTGTGCGGCAGGATGGTCAGCCACAGCATGCCGACCACCATCGCGGCGGCGCCCACGCCGCTGAGCGAGGCCGCCGAATAGCGGTCCGACAGCCGGCCGGCGAAGGGCGCCACCAGCGCGGTGCCCACGGGCCAGGCCGCCATCAGCAGCCCCACCTCGAGATGCGGCCGCCCCAGCACCTGCTGGAAGTAGAACGGCAGCGCCACGTAGGAGGCCATCTGCGCCGCGAAGGTGCAGGCAGAGGCCGCCACCGCGAAGGCCACCGGCCGGATCCGCAGCAGGTCCACCGGCACCAGCGGCGCGGTCTGGCCGCGGGCGCGCCGCACCAGCACGAAGCCGGTGACCGCGGCGATCGCGATCAGGCCGATGCCCCGCAGGGGATCCTGGCCCAGCATGTCGACGCCGGAGATGAACACGCCGAGGGTCGCCATGCACAACAGCGCCGCCACCCAGTCGAGCCGCGACTTGCTGCGCGGCACTTCCGGCAGGAAGCGCAGGCCGAACATGGCGAGGATGCAGAACGGCAGGTTGACCGCGAAGATCCAGCGCCACGGCGCCACGGTCAGGATGAAGGAGCCGATGGTGGGCCCGAGCACCGACATCACCGCCACGGTGGTGGCGTTGATGCTGATGCCGCGCCCGAGCAGGCGCAGCGGATAGATGTTGCGCACCAGCCCGCCGAACATGCACATCAGCGTGGCCGCCCCCACGCCCTGGAACACCCGCGCCATGCTGAGCTGCCAGAGCGATTGCGACAGCGCACAGGCCAGCGAGGCCAGCGTGAAGAGGGCCAGGCCGAACGTGAACATGCGGCGAAAGCCGATGCGCTCGGCGAGCGCCGACATCGGCAGCAGCATCATCACCACCGCCAGGTTGTAGGCGTTGATGACCCACACGGCCTGCGACGGCTGCGCGTGCAGGTCGGTGGCGATGGTGGGCAGGGCGACGTTGGCGATGGTGGCATCGAGCACCGAGAGGCTCATGCCGACCATCACCGTCGCCGCGGCGTAGTAGCGCCGCGGCGTGGGCAGGCCGTCGGGCGGTGCGCCGCTGGGCGCGCCCGCCGTGGTCACGACTTCTTGGTCGGGCGTTTCCAGCCTTCGACCGTGGTCTGCCGGGCACGGGAAACCGTGAGCTTGTCGGCCGGCGCGTCGCGGGTGAGGGTCGTGCCGGCGGCCAGGGTGGCGCCGCGGCCCACGCGCACGGGGGCCACCAGCTGCGTGTCGGAGCCGATGAAGGCGTCGTCTTCGATCACGGTGCGGTGCTTGTTCACGCCGTCGTAGTTGCAGGTGATGGTGCCCGCGCCCACGTTCACGCGCGCGCCGATGTCGGTGTCGCCGATGTAGGCCAGGTGATTGGCCTTGCTGTCTTCGGCGACGATGCTGTTCTTGATCTCGACGAAGTTGCCCACGTGGGTGCGCGGACCGAGGTCGGCGCCGGGACGCAGCCGTGCATACGGGCCGATGCGGGCATCGGCGCCCACCTTGGCCTGCTGCAGGTGGCTGAAGGCCTCGATCTGCGCGCCGGCCTCGATGGTGACGTCGCGCAGCACGCAGTGCGGGCCCACGCGCACGCCATTGCCCAGCACCACATTGCCTTCGAACACGCAGCCCACGTCGATGAACACGTCGCGGCCGCAGGTGAGCGTGCCGCGCAGATCGAAGCGCTGCGGGTCGGCCAGCGTCACGCCGGCCTCGAGCTGGCGGCGCGCCTGCTCGTCCTGCCAGCGGCGCTCGAGCTGGGCCTGCTGGACGCGGCTGTTCACGCCCAGCGTTTCCCAGCTGGCGCCCGGTTGCGCGGCGCTGACCGGCACGCCGTCGGCCACGGCCAGGCTGATGATGTCGGTGAGGTAGTACTCGCCCTGGGCGTTGTTGTTGTCGATGCGCGTGAGCCAGTCTTTCAGCTTCGCCGTCGGCGCGCACAGGATGCCGGTGTTCACTTCCTTGATCGCGCGCTGGTCTTCGTTGGCGTCCTTGTGTTCGACGATGCCCACCACCTGGCCGGCGTCGTTGCGCACGATGCGGCCATAGCCGGTGGAGTCTTCGAGCACTTCGGTGAGCACGGCCACGCCCTGGCCGCGCGCCTCGAGCAGCTTGCGCAGCGTCTCGGGCTGCACCAGCGGCACGTCGCCGTAGAGCACCAGGGTGACGTCATCGGCGCCATCGCCCTCGAGCAGTTGCGGCACGGCCTGCTGCACCGCGTGGCCGGTCCCGTGCTGCGGCTGTTGCAGCGCGAAGGCCAGCTCCTGGCCGGCATAGGCGCTCTGGACGCGCTCGGCGCCGTGGCCCACCACCACGATCACGCGGGCGGGATCGAGCTGGCGCGCGCTGCCGAGCACGTGGCTGAGCATGGGCTTGCCGGCCAGCGTGTGCAACACCTTGGGGAGATCGGACTGCATGCGCTTGCCCAGTCCGGCGGCGAGAATGACTACATTGAGCATAGAACCAACAAGTGAGAGGGCGGACGCCGCTGGCGTCCGCGGGATTCAATGGGGAAGTGCGCCGCCCTCAGGCGGAACGGCGCGCGGGTTTGACGGAGGTCTTGGCCACGCCGCGCGCGGCGGGCTTGGCATCGGGCTTGGCGGCCTTGGGCGCGGCGCGGGTGCCGGCCTTCTTGGCCGCCGGCTTGCGCGGCTTGGCGGGGGCCTTGGCCGCGGGCTTGGCGGCCGCGCCTTCCTTCGCGGGCGGCTTGGCGGCCGCGACGGCATCGGGCGTGCCGGGCGTGCCGAAGCCGGGCATGCCGCCCGCCTCGCCCATCATCTGGGGCAGGGTGGCGGCGGTGGCCGCGGCGATCTGGTTGAACTGCTGCTGCAGCAGGCCCCACCAGGCCTGCGAGGCCTCGGTGGCGGCGGCGTTCACGCGCTCGGACTGCTGGAACGCCGACTCGGCCGCGGCATCGGCCTCGGGCGGCTCGCCGGCGGCGTTGGCCGCGGGCGCATCCTGCGGCGCCTGGCCGCGGGCGGGCTTCAGGCCCAGCGCCACTTCGAGCGGCGACGGATCGCCGGGCGCGGGCGTGGCGCCCGTCTGCATGCTGGACACGCTGCCCACGAACGAACGCAGCGTCGAGATGGTGGCGCGCTGCACCTCCATGCCCTGGATGGTAGAGGACAGCATCTGCAGGTTGAGCCGCAGCCAGCCCTCCACCGTGCGCAGTTCGGCAATGCGGCGCTCCAGGTCTTCGAGGTTGAGCGGCGGCGTCATGGGCAGCGCCTGGGACAGGCCGCCCGGGCCTGCCAGGCCGGCCCAGGCCTGGCGCATCATTTCCATGCTGGCGAGCAGCGGATTGCCCGACAAGTCGGAATCCTGGCCCATGCCGGGCAGCACGAACGGGTTGGTGTTCGGATCGCTCATTGGGTCTCCTGTGCAGTGTCGCTATGGCCGGGGCGGGCTCGGGTGGCGGGGCTCAGCGCGGCAACAGCTGGTCGTTTTCGACGCGCACCGGCGCGCCGGTGGCGAAGGCGAACGGCTGGGCGCTACGGAAGGTGCGCTGGCTGCCATCCTCCATGCGCACGATCGCCTCGTAATGCGTCACCGTCTGTTGCTGCCTAATATTACGCTCGACTTCGCGGCCTGCCAAAGCGCCCCCCACCGCGCCGAGCACGGTGAGCGCATCCTTGCCGTGGCCGCCGCCGAACTGGTTGCCGACCACGCCGCCCACGACGCCGCCGGCCACCGTGCCGACGATGTGATTGCTGTCATCGCGCTTGGCCACCTGGACCGTGCGGATCGAGGCGACGGTGCCGCAGCTCGGGCACGCCACGGCCTGCGGCGCGGCCTGGGGTGCCGGGGCGGCCTGGGCCGTGCGCGGCGCCTGCGCCACGTGCGAGGGCAGGCCATTCTGGGCGCGCGGGCCGGCCGCGGCGTTGGGCGCGGCCGGCGCCATGTTCGCGGCCTCGGGGCCCGCCAGCACGGCCTGCTCGGCGCTCTGCGGCAAGGGATCGCCCGGGCGCTGCTGCGCGCCGATGTTGGGCAGCCAGCCCATGATCGCGGCGACGGCCACCGTGCACAGCAGGATCACGGAGATGGCGGCGGCGGCAAAGAGCGGGTGCAGGGTGCGGCGCGGACCCGGTCCGGCTGATCCCATGGACGGATTGGTCATGGTGCGCTCCATTCGTAACGGTAACGGCCCGTTGTATAGCACCCCCGCCGCGCCGCTGCGGTTTCGGCGTATTGCGTTGGTGACCCTTTGCAAATCCGCTTTCGGTCCATGTCCCGGTCCGGGTGGACAGCCCGGCCCATTCTGGGACAATGAACGGATGCAAAACCCCGAATCGCCCATCACCCTGCCCGCCCTGGAGCAAGCCATCAATTACTGGCGCAACCGTCTGCCCGCCCAGGGCGAAGACGCCCGCCTGTGCGCCGAGGCCGCCGCGCTGGCGGTGCCGTATGCCGACATGATCATGGCCCACGCGCACGAGCTGCCGCGCGCCGCGCTGTCCGAGGCCGCCCGGGCGGCTTTCCAACAATGGGAAGGCGCGCTCAAGGGGGCCTGACCCGGTCCGCCCGGCCCTCGCCCGGTTCACCAAAGCGCACAAAAGAAACAGGCGCCCTACGGGGCGCCTGCATCGTTTCGGCCCGTCCGGGCGCTGCGCAGCCGCCGGGCCGCGCCTTACTTTTCGTCGATCAGCAGCTTGAGATCGTGGGCCACGGCATCCACGCCGATGGTGCTGTTGGCCAGCACGCGCGACTCGCCCTTCGGATCGAACAGGTAGAAACCCGCCGAGTGATCCATGGTGTAGGTGGAGCCATCCTTGCTGGGCACCTTGGCGTAATAGGCCTTGAACGAGGCCGCGGTCTTGCGCACCTGCTCTTCGGTGCCGGTGAGGCCCAGGAAGCGCGGATCGAACGTGGTTACATACTGCTTCAGGATCTCGGGCGTATCGCGCTCGGGATCGACCGACACCAGCAGCACCTGCACGCGGTCGGCGTCCGGGCCGAGCTTCTGCATGACCTGCGACAGTTCGGCCAGCGCGGTCGGGCAGACGTCGGGGCACTGGGTGAAACCGAAGAACACCACCAGCGCCTTGCCGGAGAAGTCGGCCAGCTTGCGCGGCGTGCCGTTATGGTCGACCAGGTCCAGGCCCTTGCCCAGCTGCGTGCCGGTGATGTCGCTGCCCTTGAACGGCAGCTTGGTTTCGCCGCAGGCGGCCAGGGTCAGGGCGACGGTGGCGGCAGCCGCGGCGCACAGGATGCGGCGGCGGACAGGGGACAACAGGGACATCGGGCAAAACCTCCGGAGGACGGGGGATCAGACCAGCAGCGCCGAGACCCAGTGATCCGCCAGCAGCGCGGCAAACAGCACGGCCAGGTAGAGGATCGAGAAACGGAACAACCGGCGCGAACGTTCGTCGGTGTAGTAGCGGTAGAGACCCCAGGCGTGCGCCACGAAGATCGTGCCGAGCACCACGGCCACGGCCAGGTACAGCAGGCCGCTCATGCGGATCACGTAGGGAATCAGCGTGACGGCCAGCAGCGCACAGCTGTAGAGCAGGATCTGCAGGCGCGTGTACTTGCTGCCGTGCGTGACCGGCAGCATGGGCAGGCCCGACTGCTCGTAGTCCTTGCAGCGGTACAGGGCCAGCGCCCAGAAGTGCGGCGGGGTCCAGATGAAGATGATCAGCACCAGCGCCCAGGCCTCGGCCGGCACGGCATTGGCCACCGCGGCCCAGCCCAGCGCCGGCGGCATCGCGCCCGACAGGCCGCCGATCACGATGTTCTGCGGCGTGCGCGGCTTGAGGATGACGGTGTAGATGACGGCATAGCCCACGAAGGTGGCGAACGTGAGCCACATCGTGAGCGGATTGACCAGGTGGTAGAGCACCAGCATGCCGGCGCCGCCGAGCAGGCCCGACAGGCCCAGCACCTGGGTCGAGGAGATCGTGCCCTGCGCCGTGGCGCGGCGCGCGGTGCGCGCCATGCGCGCGTCGACTTCCTGCTCGATCAGGCAATTGATCGCAAAGGCCGCGGCCGCCAGCAGCCAGATCCCGAGCGTGCCGAACACGACCTTGTTGAGGTCGGGCACACCGGGGACCGCGAGAAACATGCCGATGACGGCGCAAAAGACGGCAAGCTGCGTCACCCGCGGCTTGGTCAGCACGAGGTATTGACGCAGCAGACCCTGTTGGGGAGCAGCGATTGTGGACATGATGCGGGCTATTTTACCAACCAAGTCAATGACTTGCCGGGGCAAATTGTCGCACCGGCGGGCCGCCGGCCGTGGCCAGCCGCACCAGGGCCACCACGCAGGCCAGCACCAGCCCCGCCGCGCCGCCGTTGTGCAGCACCGCGATCAGCAGCGGCCACTGGAAGAAAATGGTGGTCAGGCCGGTCAGAAGCTGCGCAGCCAGCAGCGCCAGGATCAGCCGGGCCGGGCCGCGCACCCCGTCGACCTTCTGCATTTTCCAGGCCAGGATCCCCAGATACACCAGCACCACGGCGGCGAAATTGCGGTGCACCCAGTGGATCGCCGTGAGCGCGTGCTGGGAGATCATCTCGCCGGACGGCAGCTCGCCCAGGCCCCGGATCACCGAAAAGCCGCCATGGAAGTCCATGTCGGGCACCCATTCGCCATGGCAGGTGGGGAAGTCCATGCAGGCCAGGGCCGCGTAGTTGGTGCTGACCCAGCCGCCCAGGGTGACCTGGATCGCCAGGATCCCGAGCCCGAAGGCCAGGGGCGCCAGGAAGCGGATGCCCTGGGCCGGCACGGGCAGGTGCGGCCGCTCGCGCGCGGCCAGCCAGGTCATCAGCGCCAGCAGCGACAGGCCGAGCACCAGGTGGGCGGTCACCACGGCGGGCATCAGCTTGTGGGTCACGGTCCAGGCGCCGAAGGCGCCCTGGATGCAGACGGCCACCAGGCTGACGGTGGCCAGGGTGGGGGTGCGGCCGAGCACCCGGCGGTGGCGCCACGCCATGAACACGATGGCGATGATGAGCATGCCCAGGAACGCGCCCACGTAGCGGTGGATCATCTCGATCCAGGCCTTTGACAGGGTCACGGGGCCGAACGGCATGGCCTGCGAGGCCTGGTGGATGTCGCCCATGGCGCCGATCGGCGTCACGCTGCCGTAGCAGCCGGGCCAGTCCGGACAGCCCAGGCCCGAGTCGGTCAGGCGCACGAAGGCGCCGAACATGATGAGATCCAGCGTCAGGAACCAGGTGAAGAAAACGAGCTTGCGATAACGCTCTTTGATGCGATCCATGAATCAGCCAATACGCGAGTTGTACAAAAGCCGGCTGATGTCCTTGCGCACCGACACGCCATCGGCGTTGTCGGGGAATCGCAGCATCAGGTTGCCCAGCGGGTCAACCACCCAGATCGGGCCCAGCAGCGCGGACGCGTCGCCGCCCGCGGCCTCCGTGCCGAGCAGGAAAGGCCGCAATGCGTCGGGGCGTGCCCGCACCATCACCGTGCCTTGGTAGGCGTTCAGCACCTTGTCGGGCACCGGCGCGTCGTCGGTGATGATCCACACCCGCGCGACCCGGTCGACATTCTTGCCCTGGGCCGCGTGGGAATTGCGCGCGACGAAGAGTTTACGCGCACATGATTCCGGGCATGCGCCCTGGTCCACCGAGAGCAGCACCCACTTGCCGTTCAGGCTGCGCAGGTCGAAGGGCTTGCCGTCGAGCGTGGTGAGGCCGAGCGCGGCCGCCTCCGGCACCGGCCGCTGCGGCTCGACCAGGGCGCCGTAGTTCTTCGCGTCCTGCGGCCACCACTGCGGATTGAAGTACACGACGAAGGCCGCCACGATGGGCGCCAGCGCGCACAGAAACACCAGCACGAGCGGCGTGATCGAGCGCTTGGGAGGAGTGGACATGGTGGTGGCAGCCAAGGTGTGAGTCCGTAGAGTGGGTCGCGGGTCGGGCCGGTGCCGCGGTGACGCGAGCCGGGCCGGAAAAGCGCAAAGACAGTGCACGATACGACAAGGGCGACGCAGGCAAGGCGGGCGGCAGCCGGGCCGCTGCCCACGCGCCGCGCATCAGGGCTGGGCGTTGGGACGGCGCCGCGCGCGCGACCACGCCCGCCACGCCACCACCAGCCCGCCGAGGGCGGCGATGGCGGCGAAGCCGAACCACTGCAGCGCGTAGCCCTGATTCTGGTTGTAATCGATCGACGGCTGGGGCCAGTCGCGCACGAAGGCCTCATCCTGCGGCGCGGTCTGCATCAACACCACGGGCAGCAGCGCGAGCCCCGTGGCCTTCGCATAATCGCCGAGATCGAGATTCTGCAGCACCGGCGCCGGGCCCGCGCCCATCTGCGCCGGCAACCGGCCGGCGCCCGCGCCGCCCAGCGACCACAGCTCGAACAGCCGCGGCACGCGGGCCGCGAGCTCGCCCTGCACGGTGGCCGGGCCCGTCTCGGGCGGCACGGCGGGCGCCTCCTGCGAACCGGGCCGCCGCGCGACCCAGCCGCGCAGCACCAGCAAGGCGTGCGCGCCGTCGGCCAGCACCAGCGGCGTGGCGAGCCAGTAGCCGGGGCGGCCCTGGTGATTGCGGTTTTCGAGCCACACGCTCATGCCGGGCCGCCAGACCCCGGACGCGCTGGCCGCGCGCCATGGCACGTAGACGGCCGGGTCCTGCCCGCCCGAGAGCGCCAGCGGCGCCTGCTTGCGCCCGGCCTCGATCGCGGCCGCGATGGCGCGCCGCTCGTCGGCGCGGCGCAGCTGCCAGCGCCCCATCGACACCGTGACGGCGATGACGACGGCAAGCAACATCAACGCCAATATCGTCTTGCGTCGCGACTGCGAAGAGGCCATGTCTGCAATAATTTCGTTTTACCCGGAGGCCGGTATGCGCATCATCGTGGTGGTCGCTTTCATCGGGATCTTGGCCAGCCTGGGCTCGGCGCTGATCTACCTCATGAGAGACAAGGGTTCGACCAATCGCACCGTCAATGCCTTGACCGTGCGGATCGGTCTGTCGGTTGCGCTGTTTCTGTTCGTGCTGCTCGCCCACCACCTGGGCTGGATCGAAAGCACCGGCCTGCGTTGAGGCCGGCGCGCTTCAGAACCAATACACGAAGAGATACAGGCCCAGCCACACGACGTCGACGAAGTGCCAGTACCAGGCGGCGCCTTCGAAGCCGAAGTGATGGTCGGCGGTGAAGTGGCCGCGGATCAGGCGCACCAGGATCACGCTGAGCATGGTCGCGCCCATGATCACGTGGAAGCCGTGAAAGCCCGTGAGCATGTAAAACAGCGACCCGTACGCGCCCGAGTTGAACTTCAGGTTCAGCTCGGTATAGGCGTGGATGTATTCGTAGGCCTGGCAGGCCACGAACAGAAAGCCCAGCGCCACGGTCGCGGCGAGCCAGAAGATGGCCTTGCCGCGGTGGTTTTCGCGCAGCGCGTGGTGCGAGATCGTGAGCGTGACGCCCGAGGTCAGCAGCAGCGCGGTGTTGATGGTGGGCAGCCAGAACGGCCCCACGGTCTGGAACGATTCCACCACGCCGGCCGGCCCGAAGTTGGGCCAGGTGGCCTGGAAATCCGGCCACAGCAGCAGGCGGTGATCGAGGTCACCGAGCCAGGGCGTGGTGATGGTGCGCACGTACCAGAGCGCGCCGAAGAAGCCGGCGAAGAACATCACCTCCGAGAAGATGAACCAGCTCATGCCCCAGCGATACGACGCGTCGATGCGCCGGCTGTTGAGCCCGCTCTCGGATTCGGCGATCGCGTCGCCGAACCAGAAATACAGCACCACCACGCCACAGAGCAGGCCGACCAGCGTGAGCCACATGGCGTGCGGCACGCCGTTGACCCAGCCGGCCGCGCCCACGCCGGTGGCGAGCAGCGCCAGCGCCATGCGCACCGGATGGCCCGACATGGCGGGCACGTAGTAGTACGGCGCCTCTTTGTGTTGTACCGAGTGACTTGCACTCATGATGTTTCTCCCTGATGCCGATGATGGAAAGCGCGTTGGGAAATCGAAGAATTCAGGACAGGCCGGCCACCACCAGGCGCACGATGATCACCAGCACGATCACGAACGCCGCGGCGGCCAGCACCCCGGCGATGATGAGGTGCACGGGGTTCAGCCGCGCGATGTCTTCCTGGTAGCCCTTGCCCTTGCGCACGCCGAAGAACGCCCACAACACGGCCCGCACCGTCTGGAAGAAGCTCAGCTTGCGCTGTGCGAGCCGGTGCAGGTCGTCGCTCATGTCATTTGCCCATCATGCCGGAGAGCATCGGCCCGCCGCGCAGGAAGGTCCAGCCGAACACCGCCAGCACGAACACCAGCAGGATCAGCCCTGCGATGCGGTTGCGGCGGCGTTGCTCGGGCGTCATGTCGGTCTTGGGCATGGCGTCACTTCACCTCGGGCGGCGTTTCGAAGGTGTGGAACGGCGCCGGCGACGGCACGGTCCATTCGAGCCCCTCGGCGCCTTCCCACGGCTTGGCGGGCGCGGGCTCGCCCTTGCCCATGTAGCAGCGCAGCACCGCGTACAGCAGGATCAGCTGCGACAGGCCGAACCAGAACGCGCCGATGGTGGCGATCTGGTGGAAGGTCGTGAACTGGGCCGCGTAGTCGACATAGCGGCGCGGCATGCCGGCCAGGCCCATGAAGTGCATCGGGAAGAAGGTCAGGTTGAACGACAGCATCGACGACCAGAAGTGCAGCTTGCCGAGGCGTTCGCTGTACATGCGGCCGGTCCATTTGGGCAGCCAGTAGTAGGTGCCGGCGAACAGCGCGAACAGCGAGCCCGCCACCAGCACGTAGTGGAAGTGCGCCACCACGTAGTAGGTGTCGTGCACCTGGATGTCGATCGGCGCCACCGACAGGATCAGGCCGGTGAAGCCGCCCATCGTGAACACGAAGATGAAGCCGATCGAGAACAGCATCGGCGTCTCGAAGGTCATGGAGCCGCGCCACATCGTGGCGACCCAGTTGAACACCTTCACGCCGGTCGGGATCGAGATCAGCATGGTCGCGTACATGAAGTAGAGCTGACCCGTGACCGGCATCCCGGTGGTGAACATGTGGTGGGCCCACACGATGAACGACAGCACCGCGATCGAGGCCGTGGCGTACACCATCGAGGCGTAGCCGAACAGCCGCTTGCGGGCGAAGGCGGGCACGATGGCCGACACGATCCCGAACGCGGGCAGGATCATGATGTAGACCTCGGGGTGGCCGAAGAACCAGAACACGTGCTGGTACAGCACCGGGTCGCCGCCGGCGGCGGCGTTGAAGAAGCCGGTGCCGAAATGACGGTCGGTGAGCACCATCGTGATGGCGGCGGCCAGCACCGGCATCACCGCGATCAGCAGGAAGGCCGTGATCAGCCAGGTCCAGCAGAACAGCGGCATCTTCATCAGCGTCAGGCCGGGCGCGCGCATGTTGAGGATGGTCACGATCACGTTGATCGCGCCCATGATCGACGAGGCGCCCATGATGTGCATGGCGAAGATGGCGAGGTCCATGCCGGGGCCCATCTGCGCCGACAGCGGCGCGTAGAGGGTCCAGCCGGCGGCGGTGGCGCCGCCCGGAACGAAGAACGAGGTGGTGAGCATGATGCCCGCCACCGGCAGCAGCCAGAAGCTGAAGTTGTTCATCCGCGCGAACGCCATGTCGGAGGCGCCGATCTGCAGCGGGATCATCCAGTTGGCGAAGCCGACGAAGGCCGGCATGATCGCGCCGAACACCATGATCAGGCCGTGCATCGTGGTGAACTGGTTGAACAGCTCGGGACGGAAGAACTGCAGCCCGGGCTCGAACAGCTCGGTGCGCAGCAACAGGGCCAGCGTGCCCCCTTCCAGCAGCATGACGAACGAGAAGATGAGATACATCGTCCCGATGTCTTTGTGATTGGTGGCAAACAGCCAACGGCGCCAGCCGGTGGGCATGCCGTGGTGATGGTCATCGTGACCGTGCCCCTGGCCCGGCGACACGTGGTCTACAGTGACGCTGCTCATGATCGACTCCTTCCTGCTGAAGCCGCCGGTGCGCGCTCTGCGCGGCGCCGACGGCGTATCTTTTGGTACGGAAACAGCTTCGCAAACAGCGCGCGACTAGCGCGCGGCCGCCACATCCTTGGGTTGCACCACGGGATCCTCGCCCTTGCCCTCGTTGCTCCAGGCGTTGCGGGTGTAGGTGATCACGGCGGCGATCTCGGTGTCGTTGAGCTGCCCGCCGAACGCGGCCATGGCCGTGCCGGGCTTGCCCTTGAGCACCGTGTTGATCTGCCCGGCCTTGGGCCCGAGCACCACCTTGTCGCCATCGAGCGGCGGGAACGAGCCCGGGATGCCCTTGCCGTTGGCCTGGTGACAGGCCACGCAGTTGGCGGCAAACACCTTTTCGCCACGGGCGATCAGGTCGGGACCGGTCCATTCCTTGTTGGGATCATCGGCTTCGGCGGCCAGCAGCTTCTTCTGCTCGCCGGCCCACTTGTCGAAGTCGGCCTGGCTCAGGACGTCGACCACGATGGGCATGAAGGCGTGATCCTTGCCACAGAGCTCGGCGCACTGGCCCCGGTAGGTGCCGACCTTGTCGGCGTTGAACCAGGTGTCGCGCAGGAAGCCGGGGATGGCGTCCTGCTTGACGCCCAGCTCGGGCACCATCCAGCTGTGGATCACGTCGCCCGCGGTGAGCACCACGCGCACCTTCTTGCCGACCGGCACCACCATCGGCTTGTCGACTTCCATCAGGTAGAACTCGCCCTTGGGCTCGCGATTCTCGATCTGCGCGCGCGGGGTGGAGAGCGTGGACAGGTACTTGAGGCCGGCGGCCTCGCCGTCGAGGTATTCGTAGCCCCACTTCCATTGATAGCCGGTGACCTTGATGGTGAGGTCGGGGCTGGACGTGTCTTTCATGGCGACCACGGTCTTGGTGGCCGGCAGCGCCATGGCGATCACGATCAGGAACGGCACGACGGTCCAGGCGACTTCGACGCCCAGATGCTCGTGGAACGTGGCGGGCTTGTGCCCGCGCGATTTGCGGTGCGCCCACATGGAGTAGAACATCACCCCGAAGACGCCGACGAAGATCACGATACAGATCGTGAGCATCATCCAGTGCAGCCAGACGACATCGCGCGCGATCTGCGTGACGCCTTCATGCAGGTTGAGCTGATTGACGCGCGGGCCCCCAGGCATGTCTTGGACCTGGGCGAACGCCACGTTGCCAACCAGTAATGCACAAGCTCCCAGCAACCCTCTCCACTTCTTCATGCTTACCTCGAAACATGGCGCAGATGGCCCAATGCCACCGCAGACCCGGGGGGCCGCATGGAGGCTGGGAACGCGCAATTATTAGACGGTAGTCACGAAACAGGGGAAAGACGACCCTGTCGCTCCCACACATATTCACAACGCGTAAACCGCAGAATTATAACTAACACAATCCTGATGGTCTTTATGATGATTGCCAGTTAACGCGTGTCGTCTCCCCTAGTATTGTCTGATTATTTTTTGAGGCAGGGCCGTGCGGCGCTGCACTAAAATCCGCCCATGTCAGAAGCACAAGACTCCGTTTCATTGGCGCGTCTCCAGGCACTTTATACCCGTCTGCAGGACCTCGCCCAGCAACAGCCGCCCGAGCTGGCCCGCCCGCTGTATATCGCAGGTCACTGCTGCGGTTGGGCCACGCTGGCCGCCTGTGATGCCCTGCGGCCCACCGGCCTGGCGCATCTGGACGCGGACGGGCTGCGCATCGCCCCGGGCGTGGCCCCCGGCCCAGAGCTCGATGCGGCCCTGGCCCAGGTGGCCCAGGTGCTGCGCGACGCGCGCTGCCTGCGCGGCTGGCGCGACGAGCTGCTCGACGTCAGCGCGGGCGAGCATCATCTGGGCGTAATCGAGCGCGCCGCGATGCGGCCGCTGGGGCTGCTCACGCGCGCCGTGCATCTCAATGCCTGGACGCCCGACGGCAGGCTCTGGATCGCGCGCCGCTCGCTCAGCAAGTCGACCGACCCCGGCATGTGGGACACGCTGGTGGGCGGCCTGGTGGGCAGCGGCGAGCCGCTCGACGTGGCGCTGGTGCGCGAATGCGGCGAAGAGGCCGGCCTGGACCCGCACCAGCTCACCGCGCGCGGCCCGATGCGCACGGTGCTGCGCATGCATCGCCGCCTGCCGGAAGGCTATCAGGTCGAGGACCTGCTGCTCAGCAGCTGCGTGCTCGATGCCGACACGGCGCCGGCCAACCGCGACGGCGAGGTGATGGAGATCGACGCCGTGCCGGAAGGCCGCGCGGTGCAGCTGATCGAAGACAGCGAGATCACGCTGGAAGCCGCGCTGGTGATCGTCGAAGACATCCTGCACCGGCGCGCGCACGGCCTGGCCTGACGCGCCCCGCCGGGATCCGGCGCGCCGCATCGCTCAGTGCGAATGGCGCGGATCGCCGCGCGTCTCGATCACCTTGAGATAGAGCGTGGCGGGCTCCAGGCAGCCGCCGGTGGACAGCTGCCCGACCGTCTGGCGGTAGAGCTCCTGCCACGGCGTCTGCGCCGGCGGAATGTCCACGTGCATGGTCTCGCGCCGACGCGCCAGTTCGGCCTCGTCGAGCTGCACCGTCACGCTGCGCTGGTTCAGGTCGACCCGGATGCGGTCGCCGGTGCGCAGCAGCGCCAGCCCGCCGCCCACGGCCGCCTCGGGCGACATGTTCAGGATCGAGGGGCTGGCCGAGGTACCGCTCTGGCGACCGTCGCCCATGCAGGGCAGTGAATCGATGCCGCGCTTGATCAGGTGCGAGGGCGGCGCCATGTTGACCACCTCGGCGCTGCCGGGATAGCCCACCGTGCCCGCGCCGCGGATCACCAGCAGGCAGTGCTCGTCGATCTCGAGCGCCGGGTCTTCGATGCGGGCGTGGTAATCCTCGGGACCGTCGAACACCACGGCGCGCGCCTCGAACGCGTTCTCGTCGCCGGGCGTGGAGAGATAGGTGCGGCGGAACGCCTCGCCCACCACCGACATCTTCATCACCGCGCTGTCGAAGAAGTTGCCCGACAGCACGATGAACCCGGCGCGCTCCTTGAGCGGCGCGCTCACCGGCTTGATGACCTTGGCGTCATGCGTGGGCGAGGCCTCGGCGATCTCGCCGATGGTCTTGCCGCCGACGTTGCGGGCCGCGCCGTGCAGCAGGCCGGCCCGATGCAGCTCGTGCTGCACCGCCGGCACGCCGCCGGCGCGGTGAAAGCCCTCGCCCAGGTATTCGCCGGCCGGGATGCAGTTCACCAGCAGCGGCACGTCTTCGCCCAGGCGCTGCCAGTCTTCCAGGCCCAGCGAGATGCCCATGTGGCGCGCGATCGCGATCAGATGCGGCGGGCAGTTGCTCGAGGCGCCCAGCGCCGAGGCCACCACGATCGCATTCTCGAAGGCCTCGCGCGTCATGATGTGCGAGGGCCGGATATCCTGGCGCACCAGCTCACAGGCGCGCCGGCCGGTCTCGTAGGCCATCTGGGCGCGCTCGCGATACGGCGCCGGGATGCTGGCGCAGGTGGGCAGCGACATGCCGAGCGCCTCGGCCAGGCTGTTCATCGACAGCGCGGTGCCCATGGTGTTGCAGTGGCCGACCGAGGGCGACGACGCCGTGGCCAGCTCCATGAAGCCGTTGTAATCGAGCTTGCCGGCCGCCATCAGGTTGCGCGCGTGCCAGATCACGGTGCCCGAGCCCACGCGCTCGCCCTCGTGCCAGCCGTCGAGCATGGGGCCGCCCGAGAGCACGATGGCGGGCATGTCGAGCGTGGCCGCCGCCATCAGGCAGGCGGGCGTGGTCTTGTCGCAGCCGGTGGTGAGCACCACGCCGTCGAGCGGGTAGCCGTGCAGGATCTCCACCAGGCCCAGATAGGCGAGGTTGCGGTCGAGCGCCGCGGTGGGGCGCCGGCCCTGCTCGGCCAGCGGGTGGACCGGAAACTCCATCGGGATGCCGCCCGCGTCGCGGATGCCCTCGCGCACCCGCTTGGCCAGCTCGATGTGATGGCGGTTGCAGGGCGTGAGGTCGCTGCCGGTCTGGGCGATGCCGATGATGGGGCGGCCCGATTGCAGCTCGGCGCGCGTGAGGCCGTAGTTGAGCAGTCGCTCCACATAGATCGCCGTCATGTCGGCGTGCGAAGGATCGTCGAACCATTTCTGGCTGCGCAGGCGCTTGGGGGTGGGCGTGTCGGACATGATGCGGCTTCCGGTGCGGGGGCAAAGACGGGCGCGCAGCAAGTGGCGCGCCCGGTGGGGGTGATACGCGCTCAGCCGCGCGCTTTCTTGATTTCGTCGTTGAGTTCGCGCACGAGATCGGGACCGAGCTCCTGCGTGTACTTGTCGACCACGGGCTTGACCTTCTCGCGCATGCGCGCGATCTCTTCGGCGCTCGGCGTGTTGATCTTCATGCCCTCTTTCTCGAGCACGCCCATCGCCTTGGTGGAGTCGGCGCGGCTGTCCTTGCGTTCGAAGTCGCGCGAGTTGGCGGCGGCCTGGCGGATCACCTTCTGCTCATCGGGCGTGAGCGTGTCCCACCATTTCTTCGAGGCCATCACCACCCACGGCGTGTAGACGTGGCGCGTGAGGGTGAGGTAGGGCTGCACCTCGTAGAACTTGCTGCTCTGAATCGTGGTGACCGGGTTCTCCTGGCCGTCGACCGTGCGCGTTTCGAGCGCGGTGAAGAGCTCGGAGAAGGGCATCGGCACGGCGTTGGCGCCGAGCTGGTTGAACACGCCGAGCGCGATCTGGTTCTGCATCACGCGCAGCTTGATGCCCTGCATGTCTTCGGCGCGCACGATGGGCTTCTTGGAGTTGGTCATGTTGCGGAAACCGTTCTCCCAGTACACCAGGCCGACCAGACCCTTGGGCTCGAGCTTGCCCAGCAGGCGCGTGCCGAGCTGGCCGTCGAGCACCGCGTCGGCCTCCTTCTCGCTCTCGAACAGGAAGGGCAGGTCGAAGATGCCGAAGTCCTTCACCATGCCGGCCAGCGGCGCGGTGGAGCCCACCATCATTTCCTGCGCGCCGCCCACGAGCGCGCCCTGCATCTGCTCGTCGGAGCCCAGGCTGGCCGAGCCGAAGGTCTTCATCTTCATCTTGCCGCCCGACAGCTTCTCGACCTCCTGCGCCAGGTGGCGCGCGGCCCGGCCCTGCACGCTGTCGTCGTTCAGGCCGTAGCCGAAACGGATGAGCCGCGGCTTGATGTCCTGCGCCCAGGCGGCGCCGGTCAGGGTGCAGGCCGTGAAGGCGGCCACGACCAGCACGCTGGTCTTGAATTGCTTGAACATGTCTGTCTCCTTGGAATGTTGTGATCGTGGCATTGGGTAAGATGCTGCTTCAATGCAACCAGCGCGCCGGAACCGTGATCAGCTCCGGGAAAATCACCAGCAGCACCAGCAACAGGGTGTACGCCACCACGTAGCGCCACACCCCGCGGCATATCGTTTCCATGTTGATGCGGGCCACACCGCACACCACGTTGAGGACGGTCCCCACCGGCGGCGTCAACAGGCCCACGCAGCCCACCATGACGAACATCACGCCGAAGTAGATGGGATCGATGCCGGCCTTGGTGACCACCGGCATCAGCACCGGCGCCAGGATCAGGATGGTTGGCGTGAGGTCCATCACGGTGCCGACCAGCGTGAGCAGGATCAGCAGCGCAAACATCAGCAGCTTGGGCGAATCCAGCACCGGCTCGAGCAGGGCGATGAGGTCCTGCGGCACGTCGGCCAGCGTGATCATGTACGACGACACCATCGCCGCGGCCACCAGAAACATCACCACAGCGGTGGTGCGGGCGGCGCTGACGAACAGCTTGTAGAGGTCGCGCACCTTGATTTCGCGATACACGAGCAGGCTGACCACCATGGCGTAGACGGCCGCCACGACGGCGGCCTCGGTCGGCGTGAAGATGCCGCCGCGCAGGCCGCCGATGATGATGACGGGCAGCATCAGGGCCCAGAACGATTCCCGCAGCGCGCGCAGACGGGCGCTCCAGGGCTGGCGCTCGTCGGGCTCGGCCGGCCCCTGGCGGCGCGCCGTCCAGGCCCACACCGCCATCAGCGTGAGGCCCATCATCAGGCCCGGCGCAATGCCCGCGAAGAACAGCTTGGTGATCGACACATTGGTGGCCACGCCGTAGATGATGAAGGCGATGGAGGGCGGGATGATGGGCGCGATGATGCCGCCCGCCGCGATCAGGCCCGAGGCCGAGGCGGCGTCGTAGCCCTTGCGCCGCAGCATGGGAATCAGCAGCGCGCCGAGCGCGGCGGCATCGGCCACCGCCGAGCCGGACAGCGCCGCCAGCAGCACGCTGGCGAAGATCGCCACGTAGCCCAGGCCACCACGGATGTGGCCCACGAACATGGTGGCGAGATTGACGATGCGGCGCGAGATGCCGCCGGCGTTCATCAGCTCGCCGGCCAGCATGAAGAGCGGCACGGCCATCAGCGTGAAACTGTTTGCGCCCGACAGCATGTTCTGCGCCAGGATCTGCGCGTCGTAGAAGTTGAGCTGGAACATCAACGCCACCGCCGAAAGAATCAGGGCGAAGGCGATCGGCATGCCCAGGGCGATCAGGCCGAGCATTACCACCAGGAAGATAGTGAGCGTCATGGTTTGCGGCGTGTGGGGTGGCGCTCAGGCGAGCGGATCGTCCTGTTGCGCGTCGAGCGGCACGGGGCCGCCGGTGAGCACGCTGAGGATGTCGAGCACGGTGAGCACCATCATCACCACCGCCGCATACAGCACGGCGGCGTTGAACACGGCGATGGGCAGGCCGGTGACGGGCAGGTCGGTGCTCATGCCGATCACGGTCTGGCGCCAGCCGCCATCGGCCATCAGCCACAGCACCCACAGCACCAGGGCCTGACAGGCCAGGTGGGTGACGCGGCGCGCCGCCGGCCCGAAGCGCTGCACCAGCATGGTCACGCCCAGGTGCTGGTGCTCGCGCAGCGCCAGCACGGCGCCGATGAAGATCAGCCACACGAACGCCAGCCGCGACAGTTCGTCGGAAACGTTGATGCCGGAGTTGAAGACGTAGCGCAGGGTGACGTTGCCGAACAGCAGCACCATCATCACGACCAGACAGGCCACCATCAGCCAGGTCTGCAGGGTGAAACTCCATTGGGCGGCGCGCGCCAGGGCTTCCCGCCAGGGCGCCCGTGTACGCGCGGATGAATCTGGCCGCATGTCTCTCTCCGATTGATCTTTTTGTGAAGTCGTGCGATGTTAGCGCTAACATTTTTCGTCTGTAAACCTAGTAAAGCCCCTAGGTTGGCGCCGCGTCATCCCATCCGGCGCCGATTTGTTGCAGACTTGCCCCTTTGCCGGTTTCGCTTTTTTCTTTCATGTCGTCACGCAAACCCCGCAGCGCGCCCCACGGCCGCGTCACCATGCAGGATGTGGCCCGCCGCGCGGGCGTGTCCGCCATCACGGTTTCGCGCGCGTTGCGCGATCCCGACAAGGTCGCGCCGGCCTTGCGCGAGCGCATCGAGGCCCTGTGCAAGGAGATGGGTTACGTCGTGCACCACGCGGCCAGCGCGCTGGCCTCGGCGCGCTCACGCATCATCGTGGCGCTGATCCCGTCGCTGTCCAACGTGGTGTTCGTGGACATCATCGCGGGCATCAAGGAGCAGCTCGACGCGCACAACTACCACCTGCTCGTGGGCGTGACCGGCTATTCGCAGGATGCCGAGGAGACGCTGCTGCGCACCTACCTGCGCCACGCGCCCGACGGCGTGATCCTCACCGGGGTCGACCACAACCCCGGCGTGTGGGAGCTGCTCGCGAGCCGCGCCATCCCGGCGGTGCACACGATCGAGACGCTGCCCGACGGCGAGCCGGGCATGAGCGTGGGGTTTTCGCAATTCGACTCGGGCCATGCGGCCGGGCGCCACCTGATCGAACGCGGCTACCGCCGCATCGGCATCATCGGCGCGCAGCTCGATCCGCGCTCGCTGCGCCGCTGCGAGGGCTGCCGCCAGGCCCTGCGCGAGGCCGGTCTCTACGATCCGGCGCTGGAGATCATGACGCCGCAGAAGTCCTCGATCGCGCTGGGCGCGGACCTGCTGGCGCAGCAACTCACCCGCCATCCCGACTGCGACGCCCTGTTCTTCTGCAACGACGACCTGGCGCAGGGCGCCGTGTTCCAGAGCGCGCGCCTGGGCGTGCGGGTGCCCGCCAAGCTCGGCCTGGTGGGCTTTCACGACCTGGCCGGCAGCGCCTGGACCACGCCGCCCCTGTCCACCATCGCCACGCCGCGCTACGAGATCGGCAAGACCGCCGCCACGCTGCTGACGCGCCACCTGGCCGGCACGGCCATCGTGTCTCCGCACATCGACCTGGGGTTCACGCTGGTGCGGCGCCAGACCTCCTGAGGCCTCACAAAAGACAAGGCCCCGGGTGCGTCGCGCCCGGGGCCTGGATGTTCGTGCGTGCGATGCGGCCTCAGATGCCGACGTCGCCCGGCGCGGGCGTGCCCGCCGGACCGGGCCTGTCCTTCTCCTGCGCAGCGTCGGCGGCGGGCGTGGCGACGCCCGGCGTGGTGCCGCCCGGCGCGACGTTGCCCTGCGTGGCGACGCCCGGCGCGGCAGCGCCTGGCATCACGACGCCGGGTGCCGGCGGCAGGGGCGCGGCCGGGCCGTTGCGCGGCGGGTAGACCTCGCCGGTCTCGGAAAACTGCTTCCACACCTCGATGGCGCGCAGGCGCTGGCGCGCCACCGCCTCGATGCGTTCGCGCAGGTCGGGATCGCGCGCCAGCAGGGCATGGAAATCGCGCGACGACAGCATCAACAGCTTGCTGTAGCCCAGCGAGGTCACGTCCGGCGTCAGCTGCGACTCGCCCAGCAACGCCAGCTCGCCGAAGAATTCGCCGCTGCCCAGCTCGATGGTGGTGCTGTCGGGCAGATGCACGGTCACGGCGCCCGAAGCGACGAAGCACATCTCTTCGCCATGCCGGCCGGCACCCAGGATGGGCTGCTCGGGCAGTGCCAGGCGGGGCTTGAGCAGCTTGCAGATGGCGCGCAGCGAATCGGGGCTCAGGCCCTCGAACAGCGGCACGCGCTTGATCAGCTCGGCCGCGCCCAGCTCGATGTCGAGCGGCGGGTGCCGGTCGATGTGGGCCCAGCGCTGCTTGAGTTGCTGCAGCAGGTCGGCATAGACCTCGCCGCTGATGAGCGACTGGTCCAGCATGTCGCGGTAGCGATTGCGCTCCAGCTCGCGCGCGACGCGGCCGAGATAGCTTTCCTGCAGCCACAGCGCATAGGAGGGGTATTGCAGGTTGAGCGCCTGCAGCGCGCTGTCGATCAGGTCGAGACGGCGCCGGTGGGCCACCACGATGCGCTCGGCCGCGTCATCGCCCAGCAGCGGGCCGATCTGGTCGCTGGCGAACTGCATCAGGCGCTGCGCCACCGAACGCTTGGTCTGCAGATTGGCGAAACGCTGCGACAGCTCGCGCGCCAGCCAGCTCTGGAAGCCGAAGGTGTAGTGCATGCGCAGCGCAAGGCGGAACGCGCGGGAATAGCGCACGTCGGCCACGATGCCGCGCTCGAAACCCTCGATGCCGCCCTGGCGGATGGCTTCCTCGAGGCGCTCGGAGCGCGCCAGCAGGGCCTCGGCCATGCGCCAGTCGACGATCTGCGCCTTGAGGATGTCGAAGAACATTTCCTCTTCGCGCCGCGCCACGATCGCCAGGCCCACCGCGGTGCGCTGCTCCACGCTCATGCGGCCGACCTGGCTGTCGTGCACGCTCGCCATGCTGGCGTCGAACACCGCGTGGATGCGGTCGCGCGCCTCGCTGGCCACGCGGTCTTCGTTGGCGATCTCGTCGGTCTTGCCCTGCAGGCTCTCGAGCGCCACCGCGAGCGCCTGGTTGCGGATGGTGCGCTCGACCGGCGAGAGCTCGTTCAGGCCCAGCACCCGGATCAGCGGCCGCAGCGTGATGCCGTTGATGAACAGCGTGGCCAGCACGAAGCCGGTGGTGGCCACCGCGATGAACTGGCGCGCCTCTTCCGGCACCGCCGTCTGCTCGGTCACGGCCAGGGCCAGCGCCAGCGACACGGCGCCGCGCAGCCCGCCCCACAGCATCACGGTCTTGTAGGGGTTGCTGACCTCGGCACCGATGTTGAAGACACGCAGCAGCGGCAACAGGCCGAACACCACGATTGCGCGCGCAAACAGCGTGGCGAAGAACACCACCACGACCAGCAGCAGCTCCTGCCAGTCGGCCGCCTCCATGAGCCGCGGGATCAGCATGGCGGCAAACAGGAAGATCAGCGAGTTGGCCCAGAAGCCGAACTGGCCCCACGAGCTCGACAGGTATTCGAAGGTGGTGGGCGACATGCGGGTGCGCCCGGTCGAGCCCACCACCAGCCCCGCCACCACCGTGGCCACCACGCCGGACACGCCGAGGTAGTGCTCGGAAATGAAGAACGACAGATAGGCCAGCGTGAGCGTGAGCGTGATCTCGGCGGCGGGAAAGCCGCGCAGCCACATGAATAGCGAGCAGGCCAGCCGGCCCATCAGGTAGCCGGCGATGCCGCCCCCGATGAAGTGCACGATGAAGTCGTTGAACACCGCCGAGAACGACAGCTCGCCGCTGCCGCCCAGCGCGGCGAGCAGCACCGAATACAGGGCGATCGAGGCCGCGTCGTTGAACAGGCTCTCGCCTTCGACCAGCGTGGTCAGGCGCTTGGGCGCGCCCACGTCGCGGAAGATGCCGATCACGGCCGCGGGATCGGTGGTGGCCACGATGGCGCCCAGCAGCAGGCAGACGATCAGGCCGTAGTGCGACACGGCATTGACCGTGAGGCCCACCACCGCGGTGCACACCACCACCGCCACGATGGCCATCATCAGGATGGGACCGCCGTCGTTCATGAGGCGGCGCACGTTCATCGACAGCGCCGTCTCGAACAGCAGGACCGGCAGGAACACCATCAGGAAGGTCTCGGATGAGATCTCGAACCGCTCGATGGTGTCGAGCAGATCGCCCAGCACCGGCGGCGCCCAGCCGTGCAGGTGGATGGCGATGCCGAGCAGACACCCCACGATGGCCAGCAGCACGGAATAGGGCAGCTTCAGGCGGCCGGCGAGCGGCGGCATGAAACAGACCAGCGTGAGCAGCCCGGCCAGGCCGAAGACGATCAAACCAATATCCATGGGACAGCGAGGGGCAGAGCCAGTGCGGGAAAGAGGCAAAGAATAGCGTCTTTTACCCGCGCGCCGCCTGAATGGCCGCACACTTGGTTACGCATGGCTAGGAAGGCATGCGCGCGTGTGCCATCATTGTTCGCTACTGTGACGTACAGCCATCTGATCTCTGGAGCCGATCCTTGCCGTCCCTGCGAAGCACCACGCTGCCGCTGCATGCGCCGCGCGCCGCCGACGCGCCGGTCCGGCTCGTCCAACTCACCGACGCGCACCTGTACGACGATCCCGCCGCCGTGATGCTCGGCGTCAACACCGACGCCAGTCTGCGCGCAGTGCTGGCGCAGATCGGCGCCGAGCCCGAAACGCCCGACCTGCTGCTCGCCACGGGCGACCTGTCGCAGGACGGCAGCGCGGCCTCGTATGAACGGTTGCGCGCGCATCTGTCCGCCACCGGCTGGCCGGTGCGCTGCCTGCCGGGCAATCACGACGCCCCCGAGGTGCTGCGCCAGTCGCTCGGCGACTGGACCTCGCCCATCACCGACATCGCCAACTGGCGCGTCGTCACGCTGGATTCCACGATAGCGGGCGCCGACGGCGGCCATCTCGACGACACGCAGCTCGACCTGCTGAGCGAGGCGGTCGAGTCGGCCCAGGCCGAGGGCCGCCATGTGCTGGTGGCGCTGCATCACAACCTGGTCCAGATCGATGCCAACTGGCACGATCCGATGATGGTGGACAACCCCCTGGCCCTGTTCCGCCGGGTCGAGCGCTCGCCGCACGTGCGGCTGGTGCTGTGGGGCCACGTGCACCAGGAGTTCGACTGCCGCCGCCACAACCTGCGCATGCTGGCCACGCCGTCCACCTGCTTCCAGTTCACCATCCGCGACGGCCGCCACGCGATCGATCCGCAGCCGGCCGGCTATCGCTGGATCAAGCTCTACGGCGACGGCTCGTTCGCCAGCGGCGTGCGCCGCCTCGACGCATCGGCCTGGCAGGCCGTGTGCCAGCCCCGGACCGACGCCCGCGCGGCCTGAGCGCGCGCGGCTCCCCCGCCCGCGGGCTGCGTCGGCGCGGCGGCGCAGGCGCCCCATCCACGCACAAAAGCCAGCGGGCCCGGTGAAGCATCACCGGGCCCGCTGGCTTGGTACACGCTGCGCAGGCGGCGCAACGCGTGAGAATAAAAAACGGGGCATCGATATGCGAGATGCCCCGTAAGCGTCCGTCTCATAGGGGAGGGGAAAGAGGAGAAGCCGAGACGGACGTCAAGACAGCGACCTGGAAGAACCAAAGTTGCGGTCTACGTATGTTTAGTCAGGCAGGCGCGGCTGAAGTTTCGGAAAATCCGGGCGCGTTTGCCACAAATTTGTATTAATTCATGACGGCCGCCCCGGCCGCCCGGCGCACAAAGAAAAACGCGCCGCATAAGCGGCGCGTTTTGGAGAGACATCGGCCGGACTCAGGCGGCCGCGGCCAGCGAACCGCGCATCTTCTTCAACGCGGCCGCTTCGATCTGGCGAATGCGCTCGGCGGACACGCCGAACTCCTGGGCCAGCTCATGCAGCGTGGAACCGCCGTCGTCCTGCAGCCAGCGGGCCTCGACGATGCGGCGCGAACGCGCATCGAGCGCTTCGAGGGCGCCGTTCAGGCCTTCGCTCTGCAACGCATCATGGGCCTTGCGGGCCAGCACGCGCGTGGGTTCTTCGCGGCCTTCGTCCGACAGGTAGGCGATCGGCGCGTAGGCGTCGTCGTCTTCGTCCTGGTTTTCGAGCGCGAGGTCGCGGCCGGACAGGCGCACTTCCATCTCGCTCACGTCTTCGCGGCGCACGTTGAGCTGCTCGGCGATGTGATCGACCTGCGACGGATCCAGCGAATGGCCGTCAGGACGCATGCTGCGCAGATTGAAGAACAGCTTGCGCTGGGCCTTGGTCGTGGCGACCTTGACCATGCGCCAGTTGCGGATGACGTATTCGTGGATCTCGGCTTTGATCCAGTGCACGGCGAACGACACCAGGCGCACGCCGCGCTCGGGATCGAATCGCTTGACGGCCTTCATCAGGCCGACATTGCCTTCCTGGATCAGGTCTGCGTGCGGCAGACCATAGCCCAGGTATTGGCGCGCCACGGAAACCACCAGGCGCAGGTGCGACAGCACCAGTTCCCGCGCGGCTTCGAGGTCGTCGTTGTCGCGCAGACGGCGGCCCAATGCGGATTCCTGCTCGGCGGTAAGCACCGGCAGCCGATTGACCGTCGAAATATAGGCGTCGATGGTGCCCAGCGCACCGGGGTTGGCCACTGCCAGGGCCAACGCATTGCCGGAAAGGGCAGACGAACTGGCTTGCATCATATGGGCGACCTCCAGGGTACGGGGAACAGACATGCGTTGATCTTAGCACTCCAACAAGGAGAGTGCTAATTCGACTGCTGCACCGCCACAGAGTTCCCGGTATCGCCCTGGGTCATACGAGGATATGGATGCGTCACCCTTTTGTTTCCAGAGGGCGCTCCCCCTACCAGCCCGCCTGCTTGAGGCCCTCGCGGGTGGCGTCGTCGGCCGGGCGGATGAAGAGCGCGCCGCGCCGGTCGAATAGCACCTCGTAGCGCGCGCCGTCGATGAGCGGCATGTAGGCGGCGCTGCCGAACTGCACGTCGACGAAGGGCAGCCAGTTGGGAATCAGGCGCTTGACCTCGCCGATGTCGGGCGCGGGCCAGTCGTCCAGCACGTGCACCGAGCGCTGGGCGGTCTGCTCGCGGGCGGCGTCGGCATAGCGGCCCGACAGGCGCTCCAGCCGGTAGAGCGGCGGCGCGCCGGCCAGCAAGGCCGGCAGGCGCCAGCGCACCACCTTGGCATCGATCTGCCACTGGTCGCCGAACAGGGTGTAGGTCTTGCCGGCGAGGCCGGGCGCCTGCGCCACGACGTCGAACTGGCCTTCGGCGAGCTTGCGCACCTGCACCGAGGCGATCGGCACGTCGTCGGTCAGGCGGAAGAACTGCACGAGCGACAGCGACAGCAGGCCCGTCACGCAGGCGAGCGCCACCAGCATCAGGCCGAACAGGCGGCGCACCGGCCGCAGCCGGAACACCTTGCGGCCCATCTCGTCGCGCGGGCCGCCGCGCCCGAGCAACAGGGGCAGGCCGATCAAGAGAACCACGATCGCCCCCAGGGCGATCCAGAGAAACGGGGCAAACGCATCCATCGGGGACGACGCTCCTTCGAGGCTGGCGGGTCAGCCGCAGTATAGAAGGGTGCAGGGGACGGGACGTTAAGCCGTCTATTCCGGAGGAAACCGGATGTGTTCCGGCGCCACCGCTTGCGCGGAAGTAAATCATGTCCCACCCGCAAACACCATTCTTGCCGCTATCTGGCTAGGACACATTCCCGCATCATTCCTGCCACAGACCGCGCGCAAGCTCCCCGGCGCGGCCCCCGACACCACAAGGAAGCCTCATGTCCCGCGTCAATTACTACCAAAACGCCCCCGAACTCGCGAAGAAGTTCCGCGACTTCCAGATGGCCCTGAACAAGGATCCGATCGCCCGCGAACTCGGCGTGCTGGTCACGCTGCGCGCCTCGCAGATCAACGGCTGCGCGTTCTGCGTGGACATGCACGTGAAGGAGGCCAAGCTGCATGGCGAGCGCGAACTGCGCCTGCACCACGTCGTGATCTGGCGCGAATCGCCGCTGTTCTCGCCGCGCGAACGTGCGGCGCTGGCCTGGACCGAGCTGCTGACCCGCCTGCCGGCCCACGGCGTCTCGGATGCCGACTACGCCGCTGCCCGCGAGCACTTCTCCGAAGCCGAACTCAGCGCGCTGTCGTTCGCCATCGTGGCCATCAACGGCTGGAACCGCCTCAGCGTGGCCTTCCTGCCGGTGCCCGGCTCGCTCGACGCCGAGTACGGCCTGGACAAGGCCAACCTGTCCTGAGGCCGGCCGCGGGCGGGCGCGGATTCGGACCACGCCCGGCCGGGCATCGCCCGCCGATTCAGACCACCTCTGGCCGCAACACGCGCCGGATGCGGGCCGCCAGCGCATCGGCCTGCTCCTGATCGGCCACATTGGTGAAGCTCATCAACAGGCCCGGCGCCGCATCGGGCCGGCTCGACCAGCCCGACAGCGGCTGCATGTAGAGGCCGTCCTCGCGCAGCCGCGAGGCCAGCGCGCGATCGTCGTAGCCGGCCGGCAGGCGCAGCACCAGGTGCATGCCGCCGGGCTGCGGCTCGACCCGCAGCGTGGACCCGAGCGCCGCGTCCAGCGCCGCCGCCAGGTACAGGCGGCGCTCGGCGTACAGGCGGCGCATCCGCTGGATGTGCCGCGCGAAATGCCCTTCGTTCATGAACAGCGCCAGGGTCGCCTGCGTCAGCCACGGCGCCCCGGCGCCGACCAGCGCGTGCAAGCGCTCGGCGCGACCCACGAGCGCGGGCGGCACCACCAGATAAGACAGGCGCATGCCGGGAAACAATACCTTCGAGAAAGTGCCGGCATAGAGCACGCGGCCGGCGGTATCGCGGCTCGCCAGGGCCGGCAGCGGCCGGCTGACGTAGCGGTACTCGCCGTCGTAGTCGTCTTCGATGAGCCAGGCCTCGCGCCCGGCGGCCCAGGCCAGCAGCGCCTGCCGCCGTGCCGGCGACAGCGTGAGCGACAGCGGGCTCTGATGCGCCGGCGTGACCACGGCGGCGCGCGCGCCCGGCGCCAGCGCGATGCCGGCGTCCACGTCGATGCCCTGGTCATCGACCGGCACCGGCTGCCATGCCATGCCGAACTGCGTCAGCAGGGCGCGCGTGGGCGGGTATCCCGGATCCTCGACCCATACCGTATCGCCCGGCGCCAGCACCGTCGCGGTCGCGACCTGGATCGATTGGTGATAGCCCCCGGTGATGAACACCTGTGCCGCCGTGCAATGCAGCCCGCGCGAGACCTGCAGATAGGCCGCGGTGGCCTCGCGCAGCGCGTCCAGGCCGGCGGGCGCCGGGTAGGCCAGGTCGGGCAGGCGCATGCTGCGCAGGCAGCGCGCACCCAGCCGCGCCCACAGCTTGCGCGGCACCGCGTCGAGCGCCGGCAGCCCCATCTGCAGCGGCATGGGTACCTTGGGCCGCATCCACAGCGGCCCATCGGGCGTGGCGGGCGGCGCGGTGCCGAACTCGGCCACCACCTCGGCGGACTCGGCCACCGGGGCGGGCGCGGGACGGGGCGCCAGATTGGGCGACACCACCGTGCCGGCCTGGCCGCGTGACTGAATCCAGCCTTCGCCGTTGAGCACGGCATACGCGGTTTCGACGGTGCCGCGCGCGATGCCCAGCTCCTTGGCCAGGGCGCGCACCGAGGGCACGCGGTCGCCCGGCTTGAGGGTGCCGGCTTCGATGCCGCGCCGCACCTGCCAGTAGATCTGCCGATACAGCGGCGCTTCGGCGTCTGCGCCGGCGGGAGTGTCGAGGGTCATGGGCGGGGAATCAGCAGGAGCGCGGGAATCATGTCCCACTCAAAAACACCGAATATGGTCCTTTGGATTATGTCATGCGCTCCGTAGCATGACGACTGTTCCCCGCGGCGCCGATGGCCCCGCGGCCGCCCCGATCCCCTGAGCCCCTGGGAGCAACATGCCCACCGATCCCCGCTACGTCCATGCGACGACCGACAACGACCTGCTGGCCTGCCATGGCCTGATGCGCGAACTGCGCCCCCACCTCGACGACGCCGATGCGTTCCTGGCGCGTTGCCGCCGCCAGCAGGCGCAGGACTGGCACCTGTTGGCGGTGTGGGAAGACGGCGCGCCGCTGGCGCTGGCCGGCTATCGTTTCCAGGAAAACATGATCTATGGCCGGTTCGTCTACGTCGACGATCTGGTCGTGAGCGCGCCCCAGCGCGGCGCCGGCTGGGGCGCGAAGCTGCTCGACGTGGTGGCCCGCATCGCGCGCGAATATGCCTGCGCCCGGCTGGTGCTCGACACCGGCCTGTCGAACAGCCTCGCCCAGCGCTTTTACTTCCGCCAGGGCCTGCTCACCAGCGCCATCCGCTTCGGCCAGGATCTTTGACCCGGACATCGCCATGAACATTCTCCGACTGCTGTGCAGCGCCCGCGGCGCCGACTCCGAAAGCCACCGCCTCTCCGACCAGCTCCTCGAGCACCTGTCGCGCCGCCACGCCGGCACACCGATCACGGTGACCGACTTCGACACGAACACGCTGCTGCACGTGGATGGCGGCTACGCGCGCGCGCTGGCCGCGCCCGCCGATCCCGACGGCACGGCCGCGGGCGCACTGGCGGTGTCGGACCGGCTGATCGCGGCACTGCGCGCCGCCGACGTGCTGGTGATCGCCACGCCGATGCACAACTTCACCGTGCCGTCGGCGCTCAAGTCCTGGATCGACCACGTGCTGCGCGTACGCCATACCTTCCGCATCGAGCCGCAAGGCAAGATCGGCACGCTCGCGGACCGCCCGGTCTATGTGGCGGTGTCGTCGGGCGGCCTGTTCTCGGGCCCGCTCGCGCGCCAGCCCGATTTCCTCACCCCCTATCTGCGCCACGCGCTCGCCACCATGGGGCTCATGCAGGTGCAGGTGTTCAGCGTCGAAGGCACGGCCCGCGGCCCCGAGCTGCTGGAGGCCGCCAGAACGCACGGCCAGGACCAGCTGCGGGCGCACTTCAACGCCTGAGCGCGCAAGCCATGAAAAAGGCCCGGCAATGCCGGGCCTGCGATTTTGTTGCGCGCGCAACCTTACTTCAGGCGTTCCGCGTGGAAGGCGAGGTGGTCGGCGATGAAGGTCGAGATGAAGTAATAGCCGTGGTCGTAGCCTTCGTGGCGGCGCAGCGTGAGCGCCTGCCCCACCTCGCGGCATGCCGCCTCGAACAGCTCGGGGTTGAGCTGCGTCGGCAGGAAGTTGTCGGCCAGGCCCTGGTCGATCAGGATGCCGGCCGGATAGGGCGCCGCGCGCTGCTTGCGCATCAGTTCGGTGGCGTCGTGCGCGGCCCAGGCGGCGCGGTCGTCGCCGAGATAGCCCGCGAATGCCTTGTGGCCCCACGGGCATTGCGTGGGCGCGGCGATCGGCGCGAAGGCCGAGACGCTGCGCCAGCGGCCCGGATGCCGTTGCGCCAGCACCAGCGCGCCATGCCCGCCCATCGAATGGCCGAACAGGCCCGCGCGCTCGAGGTCGGCGGGCAGCTCGCGGCCCACCAGCTCGTAGAGCTCGCGCGCCACGTAGCTTTCCATGCGGTAGTGACTGGCCCACGGCGCCTGCGTGGCATCGAGATAGAAGCCGGCGCCGGTGCCGAAGTCCCAGTCCTCGTCTTCGCCGGGCACGTTGGCGCCGCGCGGGCTGGTGTCGGGCGTGACCAGCATCAGCCCGAGCTCCGCGGCCAGGCGCTGCGCGCCCGCCTTGATCATGAAGGTCTCTTCGGTGCAGGTCAGGCCGGCCAGGAAAAACAGCACGGGCACGGGGCCGTGCTCGGCCTGCGGCGGCACGTAGGCCGAGAACCGCATCGGCAGGCCGATCTCGGTGGAATCGTGGCGGTAGAAACGTTGCCAGCCGCCAAAGGCGCGGTGCTGGGACAGCAATTCGAGTGCGGACATCTTGCTTGGCTCCTGGGACCCGCGGCACCGCCGGCAGGCCTGCGCGGCGACAGGTGTGTTACCGGACATGTCCCCAAAGCGCGCGCGCCGGCCGCGGGCCGCCGCGCACGCAATGTCACGCAAGCGATGCTGCCGGGCCCTGACGCGGAAAACGCCTCCCCATGGGGGGCCGGCGCGGATCGCGGCTGCGGCCCGTGACGGGCGCCTGGGGCGCGCCAGCGCTGCGGCTCGGGGAAATCCTAGTGTATGTGCGGGTACTGAAAATCGGTTCCCGATGTTAACCTGCCAGGACGGTTACCGATTTGACCCTTGATTCGGGTCTGCCGGGCTTGACCGCCGACCACGCCGGCACTATTTATAGTGTGTGTGCAATCTACATGAGCTTGCGTCCCGCAAGACCCGACTATGGCCCGACTGCCCCGCTTGTATGCCCCTGGGCTGCCCCAACTGGTGCAGGCCAACTTCGTGCAGTCGCTGGCCGCGCCGTCCCAACCGGCGCCCGGCGACATCCTGAATCAACTGGCCGGCTGGCTTGGTGAGTCGGCGCAGCGCCACAAAGTCGCGGTCCATGGCTGGGTCCTGGCCAATGATCGCATCCTGTTGCTGGCGACGCCGGCCGACGAGGAAGGCCTGCCGCGCCTGATGCAGACGCTGGGTCGCAACCTCGCGGCCCGCCTGCGTGGCGGCCGCGTATTCGCCGGCCGCTACCGCTCGGCGCTGCTCGAGCCGGGCGTGTGGGTGCTGCCGTCGCTGGTCTGGCTCGAAACATACCCGGTGCGCAGCGGCGCCTCGGTGGATCCCGATTCCTGGCCCTGGTCGTCGGCCGCCAGCCACACCGGCAACACCTCGGTGCCGCCGGTGCAATGGCAGTCCGATCATGCCGATTACTGGGCCTGCGGCAACACGCCGTTCGATCGCCAGGCGAATTACCGCAAGCGCCTGCAGGACGGCCTCTCGCGCGACCAGTCGCAGCGCATCGAGCAGGCCGTGTCCGGCCAATGGGCCTTGGGCGGTCCCGACTTCATCGCCAGCCTGGCCCACACCGCCAGCCGACGCGTGGCGCCGGGTCAGCGCGGCCGGCCGCGCAAGAAGCCGGCGTCCCCGGCCGACACCGCACCGGAACACGCCGCCGCCGCCGACCCGGCGCGCGATCTCGACCGGCCGGGCGCGGAGCCGCCGGTGGCCCCCACCGACGGCGGTGCCGGACCTCACGGCAGCGGCGGCGCCTCCCGCTGAGCTCCTTCTCGCGCGTCCCCCTCGAACCCGGCCTCGGCCGGGTTTTGTCATTGCTGCGTTGTTTTTTACACCGCCGGGGCCAGAAATAAGGCCCCATAAAACGGGGACATATAAACCGGATTATGGCACTTTCACCGCCAAAGCAACATGAAGTTCAAATTCGTGAAATCTCAATATCCTGATTTATAAGCCATTTGTCTATGGCCCCAATATTAATCAAGAATTCTTCTCATTTGATTATTTGGGGACATACCCCCTAAATTCCTGTTGCGCGATGACCCTGCGCGCAGTAATGTCGCCTCCTGCACTGCAACATTCACGACGCAGGCCACTGCGGAGCGCGTTATGTCCCAAACTTCGAAAGACCAATCCTGTCGCACTGTCGTTACGGCCCCCATCGATGCTCGCCGCATCGGTCTGCCCACGGCCCAGGGTCTCTACAACCCCAATAACGAACACGACGCCTGTGGCGTGGGTTTCGTCGCCCATATCAAGGGGCGCAAGAGCCACGCGATCATCCTGCAGGGCCTGAAGATCCTCGAGAACCTCGACCACCGCGGCGCGGTCGGCGCGGACAAGCTCATGGGCGACGGCGCAGGCATCCTGATCCAGATCCCCGACACGCTGTATCGCGACGAAATGGCGCAGCAGGGCGTGACCCTGCCCCCGCCGGGCGAATACGGCGTAGCCATGGTGTTCCTGCCCAAGGAAACCGCCTCGCGCCTGGCCTGTGAACAGGAACTGGAGCGCTCGGTGCGTGCCGAAGGCCAGATCGTGCTGGGCTGGCGCGACGTGCCGATCGATCGCGACATGCCGATGTCGCCCGCCGTGCGCGATTGCGAGCCCGTGATCCGCCAGCTGTTCATCGGCCGCGGCGCCGACGTGATGGTGCCCGACGCGCTCGAGCGCAAGCTGTACGTGATCCGCAAGACCGCCAGCCACGCCATCCAGAACATGCGCCTGGCCCACGGCAAGGAATACTTCGTGCCGTCCGCCTCGGTGCGCACCGTGGTCTACAAGGGCCTGCTGCTGGCCGACCAGGTCGGCCGCTACTACCTCGACCTGGCCGATCCGCGCACCGTGTCGGCCCTGGCCCTGGTGCACCAGCGCTTCTCGACCAACACCTTCCCGGCCTGGCCGCTCGCCCACCCGTACCGCATGATCGCCCACAACGGCGAAATCAACACGGTGAAGGGCAACTTCAACTGGCTGCGCGCGCGCGAAGGCATGATGCAGTCGGCCGTGCTCGGCGACGACCTGAAGAAGCTCTATCCGATCGTCTACGAAGGCCAGTCCGACACCGCCACGTTCGACAACTGCCTCGAGCTGCTGGTGAACTCGGGCTACTCGCTCGCCCACGCGATGATGATGATGATCCCGGAAGCCTGGGAACAGCACACGCAGATGGACGAGAGCCGCCGCGCGTTCTACGAATATCACGCAGCGATGATGGAGCCCTGGGACGGTCCGGCCGCCGTGGCCTTCACCGACGGCCGCCAGATCGGCGCCACGCTCGACCGCAACGGCCTGCGCCCCGCACGCTACCTCGTCACCGACGACGACATGGTCATCCTGGCCTCCGAGGCCGGCACGCTCTCGATCCCGGAAAACCGCGTGGTCAAGAAGTGGCGCCTGCAGCCCGGCAAGATGTTCCTGATCGACCTGGAGCAGGGCCGCATCATCGACGATGCCGAGATCAAGCTGCAGCTGGCCAACAGCCGCCCGTACCGCCAGTGGATCGAGCGCCTGCAGATCAAGCTCGAATCGCTGCCCGCGCCGAAAAACGTGTCGCCGGCCACCCAGAGCCCGGTGCCGCTGCTCGACCGCCAGCAGGCCTTCGGCTGGACCCAGGAAGACTACAAGTTCATCCTCGAACCCATGGCCACGCTGGGCGAGGAAGTGATCGGCTCGATGGGCAACGACGCGCCGCTGGCCGTGCTGTCGAACCGCGCCAAGCCGTTCTACAACTACTTCCGCCAGCTGTTCGCCCAGGTCACCAACCCGCCGATCGACCCGATCCGCGAACAACTGGTGATGTCGCTGGTGTCGTTCATCGGCCCCAAGCCCAACCTGCTCGACATCAACAACGTCAATCCGCCGCTGCGTCTCGAAGTGTCGCAGCCGGTGCTGGACTTCGCCGCCATGGCGCAGATCCGTGACATCGAACAGGTCACCGGCAAGAAGTTCCGCAGCTACGAACTCGACATCACGTACCCCGCCGCCTGGGGCTCCGAGGGCATCGAAGCCCGCGTGGCCGCCCTGTGCGCGCGCGCCGTCGATGCGGTGCAGAGCGGCTACAACATCCTGATCGTGTCGGATCGCCTGGTCGACAGCGAGCGCGTGGCCATCCCCGCGCTGCTGGCCACGTCGGCGGTGCACCAGCACCTGATCCGCGCCGGCCTGCGCACCAACACCGGCCTGGTCGTCGAGACCGGCTCCGTGCGCGAAGTGCACCACGTCGCGCTGCTGGGCGGCTACGGCGCCGAGGCGGTCCACCCCTACCTCGCGCTCGAGTCGCTGGGCCGCCTGCCGGACCCCGACAAGGCGGTCAAGAACTACATCAAGGCCGTGGGCAAGGGCCTGAACAAGGTCATGTCCAAGATGGGCATCTCGACCTACATGTCGTATTGCGGCGCGCAGATCTTCGAAGCCGTGGGCCTGCAACGCACGCTGGTCGACAAGTACTTCACCGGCACCACCTCGAACATCGAGGGCATCGGCATCTTCCAGGTGGCCGAGGAAGCGCTGCGCCTGCACCGCGCCGCCTTCGGCAACGATCCGGTCCTGGCCAACGCCCTCGACGCCGGCGGCGAATACGCCTATCGCGTCCGTGGCGAAGAGCACATGTGGACGCCGGACTCGATCGCCAAGCTGCAGCACGCTTCGCGCGCCAACAACTACCGCACCTACAAGGAATACGCGCAGATCATCAACGACCAGAGCAAGCGCCACATGACGCTGCGCGGTCTGTTCGAGTTCCGCGTCGATCCGGCCCGCGCCATCCCGCTCGAAGACGTCGAGCCGGCCAAGGACATCGTCAAGCGTTTCGCCACCGGCGCCATGTCGCTGGGCTCGATCTCGACCGAAGCCCACTCGGTGCTGGCCGTCGCGATGAACCGCATCGGCGGCAAGTCCAACACCGGCGAAGGCGGCGAAGACGAGCTGCGCTACCGCGCCGAGATGCGCACCGGCAAGAGCGGCATCAAGGACGGCGACTCGCTGGCCTCGGTGCTCGGCGCCGACCGCATCGAAGCCGACGTGCCGCTCAAGAAGGGCGACTCGCTGCGCTCGCGCATCAAGCAGGTGGCCTCGGGCCGTTTCGGCGTGAGCGCCGAATACCTGGCCAGCGCGGACCAGATCCAGATCAAGATGGCGCAGGGCGCCAAGCCGGGCGAAGGCGGCCAGCTGCCGGGCCACAAGGTCACCGACTACATCGCCAAGCTGCGCTACTCGGTGCCGGGCGTGGGCCTGATCTCGCCGCCGCCGCACCACGACATCTACTCGATCGAGGATCTGGCACAGCTGATCCACGACCTGAAGAACGTCAATTCGAAGTCGTCGATCTCGGTCAAGCTGGTTTCCGAGCTGGGCGTCGGCACGGTCGCGGCCGGCGTGGCCAAGGCCAAGGCCGACCACGTCGTGATCGCCGGCCATGACGGCGGCACCGGCGCCTCGCCCGTGTCCTCGATCAAGCACGCCGGCACGCCCTGGGAACTCGGCCTGGCCGAAACGCAGCAGACGCTGGTGCTGAACCGCCTGCGCAACCGCATCCGCGTGCAGGCCGATGGCCAGATGAAGACCGGCCGCGACGTCGTGATCGGCGCGCTGCTGGGCGCCGACGAATTCGGCTTCGCCACCGCGCCGCTGGTGGTCGAGGGCTGCATCATGATGCGCAAGTGCCACCTGAACACCTGCCCGGTGGGCGTGGCCACGCAGGATCCCGAGCTGCGCAAGAAGTTCCAGGGCAAGCCCGAGCACGTGGTCAACTTCTTCTTCTTCATCGCCGAAGAAGTGCGTGAAATCATGGCCCAGCTGGGTCTGCGCAAGTTCGACGACCTGATCGGCCGCACCGACCTGCTCGACATGCGCGCCGGCGTCGAACACTGGAAGGCCCAGGGCCTGGACTTCGATCGCGTGTTCCACCGCGCCGTCTCCGACGAGCCGGTGCGCCACACCGAAGAGCAGGATCACGGCCTGGCCGGCGCGCTCGACCACCAGCTGATCGAACGCAGCAAGCCCGCCCTGGAGCGTGGCGAGAAGGTGTCGTTCATCGTGCCGGTGCGCAACCGCAACCGCACGATCGGTGCGATGCTGTCCGGCGCCGTGGCCGCGCGCTACGGCCACGAAGGCCTGCCCGACGACACCATCCACATCCAGTGCAACGGCACCGCCGGCCAGAGCTTCGGCGCGTTCCTGGCGCACGGCATCACGATGGATCTGGTGGGCGAAGGCAACGACTACGTCGGCAAGGGCCTGTCGGGCGGCCGCATCATCGTGCGCTCGCCCAACGACTTCCGCGGCTTCGGCCCCGACCACATCATCGCCGGCAACACCGTGCTTTACGGCGCGCTGTCGGGCGAGGCGTTCTTCAACGGCGTGGCCGGCGAACGCTTCGCGGTGCGCAACTCGGGCGCCGCGACGGTGGTGGAAGGCACCGGCGACCACGGCTGCGAATACATGACCGGCGGCACCGTCGTCGTGCTGGGCAGCACCGGCCGCAACTTCGCGGCGGGCATGTCCGGCGGCGTGGCCTACGTCTACGATCCGGACCGCACGTTCAAGCATCGCTGCAACCTGTCGATGGTCGAACTCGAAAGCATTCTGCCGCACGCCGAACAGCAGGCGCAGAACAATCTGGAAACCTGGCACAGCGCGCAACGCGGCGGCGAGCGCGACACCGACGAGGCGATCGTGCGCCGCCTGGTGGAAGAGCACTTCCGCTACACCGGCAGCTTCCGCGCCCGCGAGATCCTGGGCGACTGGGAAGCGTCGCGCGGCAAGTTCGTCAAGGTCATGCCGACGGAATACCGCCGCGCACTGGGTGAAATGTGGCGTGCAGCCAACCCGCAACAAATGGCTGCGTGAGGAAAGACATGGGAAAGATCACTGGCTTTATGGAATATCAGCGCCTGCAAGAGGCGTCTGAAGCCCCCGCGAAGCGCCTGAAGCACTGGCGCGAATTCGTGCTGCACCTGAGCGACGACCAGGCCAAGCAGCAGGCCGCGCGTTGCATGGACTGCGGCATCCCGTTCTGCAACAACGGCTGCCCGGTCAACAACATCATTCCGGACTGGAACGACCTGGTGTATCGCCAGGACTGGCGTGCCGCGCTCGACGTGCTGCACTCCACCAACAACTTCCCGGAATTCACCGGCCGCATCTGCCCGGCGCCGTGTGAAGCCGCCTGTACCTTGAACATCAACAGCGACGCTGTCGGTATCAAGTCGATCGAACACGCGATCATCGACAAGGGTTGGGCCGAAGGCTGGGTGGTGCCGCAACTGCCGGCACGCAAGACCGGCAAGAAGGTCGCCGTGGTGGGCTCCGGCCCGGCCGGCATGGCCGCCGCGCAGCAGCTGGCCCGCGCCGGCCACAGCGTGACCCTGTTCGAGAAGAGCGATCGCATCGGCGGCCTGCTGCGTTACGGCATCCCCGACTTCAAGCTCGAAAAGGCCCAGATCGACCGCCGCGTGGCGCAGATGGAAGCCGAGGGCGTGGAGTTCCAGCCGTCGACCTACATCGGCAACCCGGGCGACGCGGCCGCCGACGGCCTGACCGTGCGCACGCCGCAGTCGCTGCAGGCCGACTTCGACGCCATCGTGATGAGCGGCGGCTCGGAGACCCCGCGCGACCTGCCCGTGCCGGGCCGCGAGCTGTCGGGCGTCTACTACGCCATGGACTTCCTGCGCCAGCAGAACAAGGCCGTGGCCGGTGACCGCCTGGTCGACCAGACCCTGGCCAAGGGCAAGCACGTGGTGGTGATCGGCGGTGGCGACACCGGCTCCGACTGCGTCGGCACCAGCAACCGCCACGGCGCCGCCTCGGTCACGCAATTCGAGCTGCTGCCGCAGCCGCCCGAAAGCGAGAACAAGCCGATGGTGTGGCCGTACTGGCCGCTGAAGCTGCGCACCTCCTCGTCGCACGACGAAGGCTGCCAGCGCGACTGGGCCGTCACCACCAAGGCCTTCAAGGGCAGCAATGGCAAGGTCGAGAAGCTGGTCGGCGCCCGCGTCGAGTGGTTCAAGGACGAAGCCACCGGCCAGATGAAGATGCGCGACGTCGAAGGTTCCGAGTTCGAGATCAAGGCCGACCTGGTGCTGCTCGCCATGGGCTTCGTGTCGCCGGTGCAGACCGTGCTCGACGCCTTCGGCGTGGATCGCGACGGTCGCGGCAATGCCCGCGCCAACACCGACGACTACCGCACCAACGTCGACAAGGTGTTCGCCGCCGGCGACATGCGCCGCGGTCAATCGCTGGTGGTCTGGGCCATCCGCGAAGGCCGCCAGTGCGCCCGCGCCGTGGATGAGTTCCTGATGGGCAGCTCCGAACTGCCGCGCTGATCCGCGCAGCGTTCGGCAAGCACGGCCGGCACCCGCGAGGGGCCGGCCGTTTTTTCGTTCAGGCGCCGTCGCCCTCCATGCGCGGACCGGATATCGCGGCTTGGCCGGCCCAGTACACCAGCGCCGCGACCACGAAGCTGGCCGGCGCCGCGAACGTGGCCGCCACGCCCTCGACCTGCATCAGCACCAGGCCGCTGATCGCGCCGGCGAACCAGGCGCTCAGGCCGCTGCGGTTGTAGGCGCTCACCGGCCCTTGCGTCTCGGGACCCTCCCCAACCGCCAGCATGTGCACCAGCGCCACGGCGACCCACGCAACCACGAAGATGCCCTGGTAGGCCAGCGCCTGGAGCAGGTAGGCGAACACGTCGAACAGCATCAGCGCATACGACACCAGCCCCACGATCACCGCCCACGCGGCCTTGGGCCAGCGCGTCTGGCCGAAGCGCGCGAAGAAGGCCTGCATGTTGATCGTGGCGAGGTAGTAGTTGGCGGTGTTGATGCGGGTCTGCGTGACCCAGACGAAGAACAGCCCGCCCAGCCCCATCAGCTTGAGCAGGGCCAGCACCACCGACACCTCGCTCAACGCTCCGTCGCCCGGGATGACGCTCACCAGATAGATGCCGGCCACGCCGTTGAGCAGGAAGGTGACGAGGTAGAACGGCATGCCGAAGTTGTAGCGGCCGTGATAGCGCGCATCCTCGGGGCGGCCGAAGCGGGCGTAGTCGAACGTGAACATCATCAGGATCCAGACGCCCATGTAGTACACGTAGGCGTCCCACCAGCCGCCCGCCACCGGCCCGCTTGCCGGCCCGAATGCGAGCCAGGCGTCGCTGTAGCCGTACTCGCGCGTGGCCAGCACCACCGCGAGCAGCAGCCCGCCGAGGTAGAAGGGCAGCAGCACGCCGTTGAACTTGTCGAGCCAGCGCTGCACGCTGCCGAAGATCAGCAGCACGCTGTAGATCACCACCAGCAGCGCGAAGGCCCAGTAGGGCACGGCCGGGAACATGTGGTGCGCGGCGACCGCCATCACCGAGCCCTCGAATACCGCGTAGTAGATCGCGGTGGCGAAGAAGATCAGCGTGGCGAGCGCCGCCCCCGAGGTGCCGAAGACGCGGCGCGAGAACAGCGCCACCGACTGGCCGGTGCGAATGGCGTAGCGCGAGATCACGCTGTTGACGAGGCCATAGGAGATCACCGACAGCACCATGCCGATGATGGCGTTGCGGGCGCCGTAGTTGAGCGCGAGCGTGGCGCCCACCACGATGTAGAAGATGGCGCTGCAGACGGCCCACCAGGCCATGGTGAGCGGAAAGCGGCCCATGCGGTCGGCATCGGCCACGGTGCTCAGGGAAGTATCCCGATCGGAAGAGGAGTCGTTGCGGGTGAGGTTGGCCATGGAGGCTCTCCTGACGTGCTGAAGAACCGCGAAGTGCGGACGAGTACGGCGTAATGCGGGTACATCGCGTAAGGCACGGGCGCAGGGGCGCCCGCCCCGCCTGCGGCATCGGGCGGGAGGCAGAACAACGGCGGATCGAAGGGAAGGGGTGGGGCTAGCCCAGCGCGGCGCGCAGGCGCTCGAGCCGGGCGCGGTAATCCTTACGGGCCTGCAGCGCCGTCTCCATCGAGACCCGCTCGAAACGGGCCTGCTGGTTGGGCTGCATCTGGCCGACCTTGTCGAGGTCGGCGCTGATCACGGTGCCGATCATCGCGTAGCCGCCCCCCGACACGGCGTCGCGGTGCAGGATGATGGGCTCGACGCCGGCGGGCACCTGGATCGAGCCGATCGGGTAGCAGGCGTCCACGATGTTCGACGGATCGGCGCCGGCGCCGAACGGCTGCTCGCGCGGCTGGAACCGCAGCGGCCGGCCCTTCTTGTAGCGATAGCCGATGCGGTCGGCCTCGGACGTGACGGTCCAGCTGTCTTCATAGAAAGAGGCCGCCGATTCCGGCGCGAGGCGATGGTCGTACAGGCCGGGCAGCACGCGCAGCACCTGCTCCTTCGGGCACGGCGCGGCGAGCTCGCCCGCCAGCGCCAGGCCCGCACGCACCGGCCGCCGGGGCGGGCCTACGCGAAGGCGGTCGCCCGCCTGCAGCCTGCGGCCCTCGAGGCCGCCGATCGCGCCCAGGGTGTAGGTGGAACGGCTGCCCAGCACCTCGGGCACGTCGATGCCCCCGGCGATCGCCAGGCAGGCGCGCGCGCCGGCCTGCACGAAGTCGAACGACAGCGTGGCGCCCGCGGGCACGGCCAGCGCCGTGTTGCAGGCCTGCGCCTGGCCATCGATCTTGGGCACCATGGTCGCGCCGGTCACGGCGATCAGCGCCGCGCTCGAAGCGCAGGGTGGGGCCGAGCAGCGTGCATTCGAGCACGGCGGCATCCTCGGCATTGCCCACCAGCAGATTGGCCGCGGCCAGCGCGAACTGGTCGAGAGCGCCCGAGGGCGGAATGCCCAGGTGGTAGTGGCCCTGGCGGCCGCGGTCCTGGACCGAGGTGGCGAGCCCGGGCTTGATCACTTCGATGAGCGGTGCGTCATGCGACATGGAGCGTCTCCAGAAGGCGGGCGTTGTACTGCGAGGGCGCCGCGAGGAATTCGGACAGCGAGAACGACACCGGCCGGATGCGCAGCTGGAACGTGCCCGCCTCCACCTCGGCCACCGCCGTGTCGTACTCGGCGCGCGTGATCGGCTTGAACTTGACGATGTCGCCGGGCCGGAAGAACACCATCGAGTCGCGCAGGTGCGCCTGGCGCTGCGCCGGCTCGAAGATCGGCGCCGGCGTCACGCCGAACATCTGATAGCCGCCGGCCCCGCGCACGGAATAGATGCAGGCGAAGCAGCCGCCGTGGCCGACGGTGTGCTTGGGGGTGTCGGTGCGCGGGCGCAGATACTTCGGCACCTCGAGCTGGCGTTCGCGCTCCACCATCTGGAACATGAACGGCAGGCCCGCCACGAAGCCGACCATCGACACGAACCAGGGCGCGCCCGAATGCGCGCCGATGAACTCGTCGATGCCGGCATAGCCGTTGAGGCGCGCCGCGTACTCCAGGTCGGTGGACGCCGGATCCTGGTGCCGCTCGCGAAAGCGCATCAGGGTCTCGTGGGTCCAGGGATCGTTGTAGAGCACCGGCACCTCGATGATGCGGGTATCGAGCGTGAGGTTGTCGAGGTCGATGGCCGCCTCGAGTTCGCGCAGGATCGCCAGCATGGCCTCGGGCGCCACCTGCTCCGGGTCGTAGCGGATCTGGTAGGAGGCATTGGCCGGGCAGATCTCCGACACGCCCGGCACGGCCCGCTCGCGCAGCGCCCGCGTGATCGCCATGCCCTTGAAGAAGGCCGCGAGCGACATCGACTCGCTGATCTCGGCAAAGATGAACTCGTCGCCGCCGTAGGTGTAGCGCACGCTCATAGGTCTGCCTCCCGCTGCTGCATCCAGGTTTCGAGATAGTTGGTGTGGTAGTCGCCCGCGGCGACGCCGGGGTCGGCCACCAGCGCACGGTGCAGCGCCAGCGTCGAAGGCACGCCTTCGAAGCGGGTCTCGTCGAGCGCGCGGGCCAGCCGCGCCAGCGCGCCGGCCCGGTCCTCGTCCCACACGATCAGCTTGGCCAGCAAGGAATCGTAGTAGGGCGGCACCACGCTGCCGGCGTACACCATCGAGTCGATGCGCACGCCCGGGCCCGCGGGCCAGCGCACGTGCGCGACCGTGCCGGGGCCGGGCGCGAACTTGCGCGCCGGATCCTCGGCATTGAGACGGCACTCGATCGCCGCGCCGCGCATCACGATGTCGGCCTGGCGCAGCCGCAGCGGCTCGCCGTCGGCGATGCGCAGCATCTCGCGCACCAGGTCGATGCCGGTGATCGCCTCGGTGATCGGGTGCTCGACCTGGATCCGCGTGTTCATCTCGATGAAGTAGAACGCCTCGTTGGCCTCGTCGTAGAGGTACTCCAGCGTGCCGGCGCCGCGGTAGCCCACCGATTCGGTCAGGCGCAGCGCCGACTCGCACAGGGCCTGGCGCCGCGCGGGACTGAGCGCGGGCGACGGCGCTTCCTCGAAGATCTTCTGGCGCCGCCGTTGCAGCGAGCATTCGCGCTCGAACAGATGCACCGCACGCTCGCCGTCGCCGAGCACCTGTACCTCGATGTGGCGCGCGCGGGGCAGGTAGCGTTCGAGATAGACGCCGTCATCGCCGAATGCGGCGCGGGCCTCGGCCTGCGCCAGCGGGATCGCCTCGCGCAGCTGGGCCTCGTCGACGGCCACGCGGATGCCGCGCCCGCCGCCCCCGGCCGCCGCCTTGATCATCAGCGGATAGCCGATCTGCGCGGCATGGCTCAGCGCCTCGTCGAGCGAGGCCACCACGCCTTCGCTGCCGGGCACGGTGGGCAGGCCGGCGGCCTGGGCGCTGGCGCGCGCCGCCGCCTTGTCGCCCATGCTGCGGATGGTCTGCGCGTCGGGGCCGACGAAGATCAGGCCGGCATCGGCGACCGCCTGGGCAAAGCCGGCGTTCTCGGCCAGAAAGCCATACCCCGGATGGATCGCGTCGGCGCCGCTGTCGCGTGCCGCGGCAAGCACCGCGCCGATGTCGAGATAGCTGCGCGTGGCGTGCGCGGGGCCGATGTGCACGGCGCTGTCGGCCAGCTGCACGGCGAGGGCATCGCGGTCGGCGTCGCTGTATACGGCCACCGTGCGCATGCCGAGCTCGCGCGCAGCGCGGATGATGCGCACGGCGATCTCGCCGCGATTGGCCACGAGCAGGGTGCGGATCCTGCGGGGCTGATAGTAGGGCGTCACGCGCATGCCTCAGCCCTCGAGCCGCATCAGGACCTGGCCCGGATCCACCGGCTCGCCGTCGGTCACGAGGATGTCGGTCACCACGCCGCCCACGTCCGCCTCGACCTGGTTGAATTGCTTCATCACCTCGACGATGCCGACCACATCGCCCGGCTTCACGCTGCCGCCGACCTCGACGAAGGGAGCGGCGTCGGGGCTCGGGCGCCGATAGAAGGTGCCGGGCAGGGGGCTCCGGATCTCTTGCTGCGACATGATTTTCTCCTTGGAATGGTATGGGACTCGCGGGGGTTCAGAACAGCTGGGGCGGGGCGATCCGGATGCCCTCGCCCTCGAGCCGGGCGCGCGTTGCCCGGACCAGCGCCAGCGCGCCGGGGGTGTCGCTGTGGATGCAGACCGAATCGAAGCCGATGGCGATGTCGCGGCCCTCCACCGTGCGCACCTTGCCCTCGGTGCAGGCACGCAGCACCTTGTCGGCGACCTGCTGCGGGTCGAGCGCCTGGGTGTAGCGCGTGAACACGATGGAACCGCTCGCGTCGTAGTCACGGTCGGCGTAGAACTCGCGCACCACGGGCTGGCCCAGCTCGCGCGCGACCTGGCAGGTGATGGAGCTTTCCATGCAGTAGAGCAGCAGCGTGGGCTCCAGTTCGCGCAGCGTCTGCACCAGCCGGCGCGAGAGGGTTTCGTCGCGGGCGGCGCGCATGTAGAGCGCGCCGTGCGGCTTGACGTGCTGCAGGCGCACGCCGTGGCGGCGGGCGAACTCGCGCAGCGCGCCGAGCTGATACACGATGTCGTTGACCAGGCCCTCGGCGCTTTCGTTCAGGTCGCGGCGGCCGAACCCGACCAGGTCGCGAAAGCCGGGATGGGCGCCGATGCCGATGCCGTGCTCGCGCGCCAGCATCACGCTGCGGTTCATGATGTTGGGATCGCCGGCATGGAAGCCGGTGGCGATGTTGGCCGAGCTGATGAGCGGCATGATGTCGCCGTCGACGTCGTCGCCGATCTTCCACGGGCCGAAGGCTTCGCCCATGTCGGAGTTGAGGTCTATCGTGGCCTGGGTCATGTAACGGGGTCTCCTCTGCTGGCAGGCCGATGACCTGCTCGATGCCTGCACAGTAGCGAGGGCGCAGAGGGATAAAAAGTTCTTTTTTTGGATCGGGTGATATCTGAAATTCAGATACAGATGCCGATGCACCGACTTGGCGCACGCGCGCCATTTCTATGAGGGTTCAGGGATTTCCCTCAAACGCCATGCGCGCGCGTGGTGCGGACAAACAGATATCCTGTGGTCAAACTATCTATTAATCAGATACGCAGCGCATGTCCCTGACCCTCCGCCAGCTCAAATACTTCGTCGCGGCCGCCGAACTCGGGCAGATATCCCAGGCGGCGATCCAGCTCGCCATCTCCCAATCGGCCGTCACGACCGCCATCCGCGAGCTCGAGGACATCGTGGGCTCGCCGCTGTTCGTGCGCAGCGCGAGCGGCGTGGCGCTCACGGAAACCGGCCGCGGCTTTCTCAATCACGCCTACAACATCCTGTCGTCGGTGGACGAGGCGCTGCGCATGCCGGGCGCGGCGGCGCGCGAAAGCGGCCGGCTGCTGCTCGCCGCCTCGTACACGGTCATCGGCTATTTCCTGCCCTATCACCTGCAGCGCCTGTCGCAGCTCTATCCCAACCTCGACATCCAGCTGCACGAGCTCAACCGCAACGCCATCGAGGAAGGCCTGATCGCGCATCGCTACGACATGGCCGTGCTGCTCACCTCCAATGTCGTGAATCCGGAGCTCGCGGTCGAACACTTCTTCGGCTCGCCGCGCCGGCTCTGGGTGCCCGCGCGCCATCCCCTGCTCGCGCGCGACACCGTGACGCTCGAAGACGTGGCGGGCGAGCCCTTCATCATGCTGACCGTCGACGAGGCCGCGCACACGGCGCTGCGCTACTGGAGCGAAACCCCGTTCCGGCCCGACGTGCGGCTGCGCACCTCGTCGGTGGAGGCGGTGCGCAGCATGGTCGCCAACGGCAGCGGCGTGGCGGTGCTGTCGGACATGGTCTACCGGCCCTGGTCGCTCGAAGGCCGGCGCATCGAGACCATCCAGCTCAAGGATCCGATCCCGCCCATGAACGTGGGCCTGGCATGGCGCAAGGGCGCCGAGATCACCGGCCCCATGCGCGCGGTGCGCGACTACTTCCGCCACGCCTACGCCGTGCCGCGCGGCACCGACACGTTGCGCTAGACGCGCGCCACTGTGGCGCCGCGGCCACGCCGGCCCGCCCCGCTTGATGCAGGTCAAGACCCGCTTTTCCCGCCTCTGCGAACCTGACTTCCTATCGTCACGCAACACGGAGAAGAAGATATGTTCGCGATGTACCGGCGCGCCCGCGCCCTGGCCCTGGCCGCTGCCTGCGGCGCCACCCTGATGGCCGCCGCCCCCGCCGTCGCCCACGAAGAAGGCGACTGGCTGCTGAAGGTCGGCGCGACCCAGGTGCGGCCCAAGTCCAACAATGGCAGCGTGCTCGACGGCACCGTGAAGCTGGACGTCAACAACAACGTGCGCCCCTCGTTCACCGTCACCTACATGGCGACGCGCAACATCGGCATCGAGCTGCTGGGCGCCTGGCCCTTCGAGCACGAGGTGCGCGGCAACAACGGCCTGGGCAAGATCGCCAGCGCCAAGCAGCTGCCGCCCACGCTGAGCCTGCAATACCACTTCCTGCCCGACAGCACGGTGCAGCCGTACGTCGGCATCGGCCTGAACTACACCCACTTCTTCGACACCAAGACGCACGGCGCACTGTCGGGCTCCGACATCAAGATGTCGGACTCCTGGGGCCTGGCCGGCCAGCTCGGCGTGGACGTGAAGCTGAGCGAACGCTGGTTCATGAACGCCGACCTGCGCTACATCGACATCTCGTCGAAGGTGAAGCTCGACGGCCAGCGCATCGGCACCGCGCGCATCGACCCCTGGGTCGCGACGGTGGCGGTGGGCTACCGCTTCTGAGCGAGCGCACGGCGCGGATTCCCGTGCGCGGCGAGGCATAATGCCTGTCTTGCCGCGCAACACAATACGTATAGAGGAGTCCGCGCATGAAACCCCTGATCCCCCTGATGGCGGGCGTGCTTGCCGCCGCCTGCGTCCTGACCGGCACGGCCCGCGCCCAAGGCGCCGACAACTGGCCGAGCAAGCCCATCACCCTGATCGTGCCGTATGCGCCGGGCGGCTTTGCCGATACCCGCGTGCGCCTGCTGGCGCGCAAGCTCAGCGACAACCTGAAGCAGACCATCGTGGTCGAGAACAAGGCGGGCGCGGGTGGCGTGATCGGCACCAACCTCGTGGCCAAGGCCGCCCCCGACGGCTACACCATCGGCACCGGCAACCTGGCCCCGATGGCCGTGAATCCCTCGCTGATGCCCGACATGCCCTACGATCCGCTCAAGGACCTGGCGCCCGTCGTGCTGATCGAGAACAGCCCGCTGGTGCTGAGCGTGAACAACACGCTGCCGGTGAAGAATCTTCAGGAGCTGATCGCGCTGGCCAAGAAGGAGCCGGGCAAGCTGACCTTCGGTTCGTCGGGCGTCGGCGGCGCGCATCACCTGTCGGGCGAGATGTTCCGCGAGCAGGCCCACATCGATATCGTGCACGTGCCCTACAAGGGCGGCAGCCTGGCCGCCACCGACCTGATGGGCGGCCACATCTCGATGATGTTCGAGATGGGCTACTCGGCGCTGCCGGCCATCCAGGGCAAGAAGATCCACCCGATCGCCGTGACCTCGGCGCGCCGGCTCGACGTGCTGCCCGACGTGCCGACCCTGGCCGAATCGGGCCTGCCGGGCTTCGAGTCGTACAACTGGCAGGGCATCATCGCCCCGGCCGCCACGCCGCAACCCATCATCGACCGGCTCAATGCCGAATTCAACAAGATCCTCAAGGATCCCGAGGTGGTCAAGGCCATCGCCGACACCGGCAGCCAGGCCGGCGGCGGCAGCGCCCAGGCGTTCGCCGACTTCATCAAGAGCGAGAAGGCGAAGTGGGCCCAGGTCATCAAGGCCGGCAACATCACGCTGCAGTAAAACCCCGGGCCGGGCGGGGCGCCGCGCGCGCCCGCCCCGGCCCGGCGCATCCGCCCCGGGGCGGGGCCGGATTTTCCGGCCGGGGCGAACACACTGTCCCATGGCGCCGCCCATAGTGGCGCCGCCTGCGCGCCGGGCTACAATGGCCGCTCGCCGTAACAGCGTCCCCTATATATAGCGGGGCGCGCGCACCTGCCGCCGCCTATGCCTGCATCCACCCGCAACAGCTCGGAACTTGCCCTATCCCTGGAGAACGTCTCCCTGGGTTACGGCGACTTTACGGTGCTGCGTGGCATTTCCATGCAGGTCAAGGCCGGCCAGGTCGTGGCCGTCATGGGCGGCTCCGGCTCCGGCAAGACCACGCTGCTGCGCGCGGCCACCGGCCAGCTGGCCGCCAAGGGCGGCGTCGTGCGCGTGTTCGGGCAGGACCTGCGCCAGACCGACCGCGAAGGCCTGCAGGCGCTGCGCAAGCGCATGGGCGTGCTGTTCCAGCAGGGCGCGCTGTTCACCGATCTCAACGTCTTCGAAAACGTGGCGTTCCCGCTGCGCGAACACACCAACGACGACGAAGCCACCCTGACCGCCCGCGTGCTCGACAAGCTCGACGCCGTGGGCCTGCGCGCCGCCGCGCATCTGCGCGTGGCCGAGATCTCGGGCGGCATGGCGCGCCGCGTCGCGCTCGCGCGCGCCGTCGTGCTGGAGCCCGAGCTGATCCTCTACGACGAGCCGTTCGCGGGCCTGGACCCGATCTCGCTGGGCATCACCGCGCGCCTGATCCGCCACCTCTCCGACCGGCTGGGCTGCGCCTCGGTGCTGATCACCCACGACGTGCAGGAGTCGTTCGCCATCGCCGACCAGGTATATCTGGTGGGCCGCGGCGAGCTGGCCATGGCCGGCACGCCGGCCGAGCTGTCGGCGTCGCAGGATCCCTACGTGCGCCAGTTCCTCGACGGCGCACCCGACGGCCCGGTGGCCTTCCAATACCCCGAAACGCCGGCCTTCCGCGCGTGGCTGGCCAAACACGAAGGACGCAAGCCATGAGCGCGACCTCCAATCCCATCACCCGGGCGGGCGGCTGGCTGCGCGGCCTGGTCGGCGAGGTCGGCTACTTCACCCGCTTCTTCGGCGGCCTGCTGGCCCGCAGTGGCGTGGCGTTCCAACGCCCCCGGCTGGTCTCGCAACAGATCCATTTCATTGGCAACTATTCGCTGCTGATCATCGCAGTTTCGGGGATGTTCGTCGGTTTCGTGCTGGGCCTGCAGGGCTACTACACGCTCAACCGCTACGGCTCCGAAGAGGCGCTCGGCCTGCTGGTGGCGCTGTCGCTGGTGCGCGAGCTCGGCCCCGTGGTCACGGCGCTGCTGTTCGCCGGCCGCGCCGGCACCTCGCTCACCGCCGAGATCGGCCTGATGAAGGCGGGAGAACAGCTCTCGGCCATGGAAGTGATGGCCGTGGACCCGATGCGGCGCGTGCTGGTGCCGCGCTTCTGGGGCGGCGTGATCGCCATGCCGATCCTGGCCACCGTCTTCTCGATGGTCGGCATCCTGGGCGGCTGGGTGGTCGGCGTCGTGATGATCGGCGTCGATGCCGGCGCGTTCTGGTCGCAGATGCAAGGCGGCGTGGACGTCTGGAAAGACGTGGCCAACGGCGTCATCAAGAGCGTGGTGTTCGGCATCACCGTCACGCTCGTCGCGCTCTACGAAGGCTGGCAGGCGCGGCCCACGCCGGAAGGCGTGGCGCGCGCCACGACACGCACGGTGGTGGTGGGCTCGCTCGCCGTGCTGGGCCTGGACTTCCTGCTCACCGCCCTGATGTTTGGCAATTGATACGGATTCATCATGTCTCGTGAAAAAACCGATTTCTGGGTTGGACTGTTCGTGCTGCTGGGCGCGGTGGCGCTGGTGTTCCTGGCGCTGCGCGCCGGCAACCTCAGCAGCTTCTCGTTTGCGCCCACCTACACCCTGACGGCGAACTTCGACAACATCGGCGGCCTCAAGCCGCGCGCCGCGGTCAAGAGCGCCGGCGTGGTCGTGGGCCGCGTGTCCAACATCGCGTTCGACGACCAGAATTTCCAGGCGGTCGTCACGCTCAACATGGAAAACGCCTACCACTTCCCGACCGACACGTCCGCCGCGATCCTCACCTCGGGTCTGCTGGGCGAGCAATACGTCGGCCTGACCGCGGGCGCCGAGGAAGAAAATTTTGCCGACGGTGCCAAAATCCGCTATACACAAAGCGCCGTCGTGCTGGAGCAGCTGATCAGCAAGTTCCTGTACGGCTCGGCCGAGAAGCAGGGCAGCGCCGCCGACACGCAGAATGCCCCTGCCGCGCCGGCGCCCGCAGCCGCGCCGGCCCAGACGCCTGCACCGGCCCCTGCGCAATAAGCGTCGCAGCGCGGCCATCATGCGGGGAGGGAGGGGCCCTCTCGCATGCATCCGATATTCACAAAAAGATCCGTATTCAAGCGAAGGCCTGACACCATGACCAAGCAAGCCCTTTCCCGATTCGCCACCGTCGCGGCGGCCACCGCGCTCCTGGCGGGCTGCGCCGCGCCGCAGAACCCGGACCCGCGCGATCCCTGGGAAGGCTTCAACCGCGGCGTCTACAAGTTCAACGACACGGTCGACCGTGCGCTGTTCAAGCCGGTGGCCCAGGCCTACACCTACGTCACGCCCCAGCCCGTGCGCGATTGCGTGCACAACATGTTCAGCAACGTGAACGACATCTGGGCCGGCACCAACAGCATGCTGCAGGGCCGCGGCCATGATTTCATCAACACGCTGGGCCGTTTCCTGTTCAACACGACCATGGGCGTGGGCGGCTGTTTCGACGTTGCTTCTGCTAACGGAGCGCGAAAGATTCCTAACGACTTCGGTGTTACGCTGGGCGTGTGGGGCATCGGCTCGGGTCCGTACCTGGTGCTGCCGATCTACGGTTCGAGCACCATCCGCGACGGCGTCGGCCTGGCCGGCGACTGGCAGGCAAGCCAGTTCGTCTCGGTGGGCGCGATCGACAACATCCGTCTGCGCAACTCCCTCTGGGGTCTGCAAGTGGTCGACACGCGTGCCAGCCTGCTGGACGTGACCGACACGGTCGATCGCGTGGCGCTGGATCCGTACAGCTTCGTGCGCGATGCCTATCTGCAACGCCGGGCCGCCATGGTGCGCGGCGACCGCGTCGATGCCGAGGGTTCGCTGCCGAACTACGAGGACGACGAGGCCGACACCACGGCACCGGCCGCCGACAAGGCGACCCCGCCCGCCAAGTAAGACGGCGCGGATCGCCGTAGCAAGAAGGAGTTTTCATGCGGTTTTCTGTTTCTGCCCTGCTGTCCCGCGTTGCCCTGGCCAGCGCCCTGCTGGCGGGCGCCAGCGGCATCGCCGTGGCCAAGCCCGACCCCAAGGCGGCGCCGGGCGAGTTCGTCCTGCAGGCGGCCAACGAGGCGCTCGACGTCATCAAGTCCGACGGCGCCGTGCGCGCCGGCAACCTCTCGCGCATCAACGAGGTCGTCGACAAGCACATCCTGCCGTACGTCAATTTCACCAAGACCACCCGCCTGGCCGCCGGCCGCTACTGGCGCCAGGCCTCGGATGCGCAGAAGCAGGCGCTGGCCGAAGCCTTCCGCGGCACGCTGATCCGCACCTACAGCGGCGCGCTCGCCAAGGTCGACGCCAACACCAAGGTCTCGCTGCAGCCGCAGCGCGGCGATCCCAACGCCAACGACGTGGTCGTGCGCACCCTGATCAGCCAAGGCAACAGCCAGCCGGTCGGCGTCGACTACCGCCTCGAGAAAACGCCCGAAGGCTGGCGCATCTACGACATGAACGTCGAAGGCATCTGGCTGATCGAGAACTACCGCAACCAGTTCGCCCAGCAGATCAACCAGAACGGCATCGACGGGCTGATCGCCGCCCTGAACCAGCGCAACCGCTGATTCCCCCGGCGGCCCGCCCGCGGGCCGCCACCCCTGCCGACCGGCGGGGCTTTGAGGCGGCTGCAAGGGTGCGCCTTATATAATGGTCGATTCGGCGCCCTGCGGGCGCCGCGCCGTCCGCGCCCCATCTATGTCAGCCGCCGTCAGTCTCCAGCACATCTCCAAGACCTATCCGCCCCGCAGCGCCGGGTGGCGCGGGCTGTTCGGCCGCGCCGGCACGCCCGGCTTCCAGGCGCTCAACGACGTGAGCCTGGAGATCGGCCACGGCGAGTTCTTCGGCCTGCTGGGCCCGAACGGCGCCGGCAAGACCACCCTCATCTCCATCCTGGCCGGGCTGGCCCGCGCCAGCGGCGGCAGCGCCAGCGTGTGCGGCTACGACGTGGTCACGCAATACAAGGAGGCCCGGCGTTCGCTGGGCGTGGTGCCGCAGGAGCTGGTATACGACCCCTTTTTCACGGTGCGCGAGACCCTGCGCATCCAGTCGGGCTATTTCGGCCTGCGCAAGAACGACGACTGGATCGACGAGATCCTGTTCAATCTCGGGCTGTCCGACAAGGCCGAGAACAACATGCGCGCGCTGTCCGGCGGCATGAAGCGGCGCGTGCTGGTCGCCCAGGCGCTGGTGCACCGCCCGCCGGTGATCGTGCTCGACGAGCCCACCGCCGGGGTCGACGTGGACCTGCGCCGCACGCTCTGGGAATTCATCTCGCGCCTGAACCGCGCGGGGCACACCATCATGCTCACCACGCACTATCTCGAAGAGGCCGAGGCGCTCTGTAATCGCATCGCCATGCTCAAGGGCGGCCGCGTCGTGGCGCTCGACACCACCCAGGCGCTGCTCGCGCGGGTGGGCGGCGTCGACCTCGAAGACGCGTTCGTGCGCATCATGCACCAGGACGACCCCAAGGTCGCCGAGCTCACCGCCGAGGAGGAGCGCTCGTGACCGCCCCCGTCGCCGAACAACGCGTGCAGCCGCGCCTGGATGCGGGCTCGGGGTTCCCGACCCTGCTGCGCAAGGAGCTGCTGCGCTTCTGGAAGGTCAGCTTCCAGACCATCGCCGCGCCCGTCATCACCGCGCTGCTCTACCTGCTGGTCTTCGCGCACGTGCTCGAAGGCCGGGTCACGGTCTACGACACCGTGCCCTACACGGCGTTCCTGATCCCCGGGCTCATGATGATGAGCATGCTGCAGAACGCCTTCGCCAACCCCTCGTCGTCGCTGATCCAGAGCCGCATCACGGGCAACCTGGTGTTCATGCTGCTGCCGCCCCTCTCGCATCGCGACATCTTCGCCGCGTACGTGCTGGCCGCGATCGTGCGCGGCCTGGCCGTGGGCGTCTGTGTCTGGCTGGTGGCGCTGAACTTCGCCGCGCTGGTGCCGCAGCACCCGCTCTGGGTGCTGGTGTTCGGCGTGATGGCCTGCGGCATCATGGGCGTGCTGGGCGTGATCGCGGGCCTGTGGTCGGAGAAGTTCGACCAGCTCGCCGCCTTCCAGAACTTCCTCATCATGCCCGCGACCTTCCTGTCGGGCGTGTTCTACTCGATCCACACGCTGCCGCCGTTCTGGCAGGCGGTGTCGCACTACAACCCGATCTTCTACACGATCGACGGCTTCCGCTACGGCTTCTTCTCCGTCTCGGATGTCTCGCCCTGGCGCAGCCTCGCCGTCGTGGCGGGCGTGTTCGTCGTGCTGTCGCTCTACGCCCTGCGCCTGCTGGCGCGCGGCTACAAACTCAGGAACTGACCCCCATGCTACCCACCCCCGAACAGGTCCGTCAGTACATCGCGGATGGGCTGCCCTGTGATCATCTGGAGGTGCAGGGCGACGGCTCGCATTTCGACGCGGTCATCGTCAGCCCGGCCTTCGAAGGCAAGCGCCTGATCGCGCGCCACCAGCTCGTGTACGCGGCGCTGGGCGATCGCATGAAGGCCGAAATCCACGCGCTGTCGATGCGCACCCTCACGCCCGCCGAGTACGCCAAGGCAGGCGCCTGATGGACAAGCTCCGGATCACGGGCGGCGCAGCGCTGCACGGCGAGATCGCCGTGTCGGGCGCGAAGAATGCCGCGCTGCCCATCCTGTGCGCGGCGCTGCTCAGCGCCGAGCCGCTCGAGCTGGCCAACGTGCCGCAGCTCAACGACGTCTCGACCATGCTGCGCCTGCTGGGCCAGATGGGCGTGCGCAGCGAACAGACCGGCCCCGGCGCCGTGATCCTGCAGGCCGACCGGGTCGACAGCCTCGAAGCGCCGTACGAGCTGGTCAAGACCATGCGCGCCTCCATCCTCGTGCTGGGCCCGCTGGTGGCCCGCTACGGCGAGGCGCGCGTCAGCCTGCCCGGCGGCTGCGCGATCGGCCAGCGGCCGGTCGACCAGCACATCAAGGGCCTGGCCGCGCTGGGCGCGGAGATCAGCATCGAGCACGGCTTCGTGGTGGCCCGCGCCAAGCGCCTGAAGGGCGCCTCGGTGCGCACCGACATGGTCACCGTGACCGGCACCGAAAACCTGCTCATGGCGGCCGTGCTGGCCGAGGGCACCACGGTGCTCGAGAACGCCGCGCGCGAACCCGAAGTGGTGGACCTGGCCGAGCTGCTCATCAAGATGGGCGCCCGCATCAGCGGCCATGGCACCGACCGCATCGTGATCGAAGGCGTCGAGCGCCTGCATGGCGCCCGTCATCGCGTGATGCCCGATCGGATCGAGGCCGGCACCTTCCTGTGCGCAGTCGGCGCTGCCGGCGGCGACGTCCTGCTGCGCGACGCCGCGCCCGAGGCGATGGGCGCCACGCTCGACAAGCTGGCCGAGGCCGGCGTGCAGCTCGAAACCGGCCCCGACTGGATCCGCGCCCGCATGTCGGGCCGGCCCCGCGCGGTGGGCCTGCGCACCCACGAATACCCCGGCTTCGCCACCGACATGCAGGCCCAGCTGATGGCGCTCGACACGCTCGCCACCGGCACCGCGGTCATCGTCGAAAACATCTTCGAGAACCGCTTCATGCACGTGCAGGAGCTGGTGCGCCTGGGTGCCGACATCGACATCGACGGCCATACGGCCGTGGTGCGCGGCGTCGCGCAACTGTCGGGCGCCACCGTGATGGCGACCGACCTGCGCGCCTCCGCCAGCCTGGTGATCGCCGGCCTCGCGGCCGAGGGCGATACCCTGATCGAACGCATTTATCACCTGGACCGCGGCTACGACCGCATGGAAGTGAAACTCCAGAGCCTGGGTGCCCGGATTCAACGTATCACCGGTAAGGAATCGGCATGAGCCAAGCGACTGCCCGTCCCCTGACCCTGGCCTTGTCCAAGGGTCGCATCTTCGAAGAAACCATGCCCCTGCTGGCCGAGGCCGGCATCGAGGTCACCGAAAACCCCGAGAGCTCGCGCAAGCTCATCCTGCCGACCAGCGATCCCGGCCTGCAGCTGATCATCGTGCGCGCCTCCGACGTGCCGACCTATGTGCAGTACGGTGCGGCCGACTTCGGCATCGCGGGCAAGGACGTGCTGATCGAGCACGCGGCCCAGCAGCCCGGCCGGCTCTACCAGCCGATCGACCTGAACATCGCCAAGTGCCGCCTCGCCGTGGCCGTGCGGCACGACTTCGACTACGCCGCCGCCGTGCACCAGGGCGCACGCCTGCGCGTGGCCACCAAATACGTCCAGTCGGCGCGCGAACACTTCGCCAGCAAGGGCGTCTACGTCGACATCATCAAGCTGTACGGCTCCATGGAGCTGGCGCCGCTGGTCGGCCTGGCCGACGCCATCGTCGACCTGGTCTCGACCGGTGGCACGCTCAAGGCCAACGGGCTCGTGGCCGTCGAAGACATCATGCAGATCTCCTCGCGGCTGATCGTCAACCAGGCCTCGCTCAAGACGCGCGGCGACCGCCTGCAGCCGCTGCTCGATGCCTTCGAGCGCGCCGCCGCGCGCAACGACTGACCCCACGTCCGAACGAACACATCATGGCTCTGATCAATCGTCTCGACTCCCGCGACCCGGGTTTCAAATCCGCCCTGTCCCAGCTGCTGGCCTTCGAGGCCTCGCAGGATGAATCCATCGACCGCGCCGTCGCGGGGATCCTGGCCGACGTGCGCGGCCGCGGCGACGCCGCGCTGCTCGAATACACGCAGCGCTTCGACCGCGTGCCGGCCGCCGACGTGACCGCGCTGGAGATTCCGCGCAGCGAATGGCAGGCCGCGCTGGCCGCGCTGCCCACCGCCCAGCGCAACGCGCTGGAAGCGGCGGCCGACCGCGTGCGCGCCTATCACGAGCACCAGCGCATCGAGACCTGGACCTACACCGATCCCGAGGGCAACACGCTGGGCCAGCAGGTCACCCCGCTCGACCGCGTGGGCCTGTACGTGCCGGGCGGCAAGGCCGCCTATCCCTCGTCGGTGCTGATGAACGCGATTCCGGCCAAGGTGGCCGGCGTGCCCGAGCTGATCATGGTCACGCCCACGCCCGACGGCGTGCGCAACCCCATCGTGCTGGCCGCCGCCGCCATTGCCGGCGTCGACCGCGCCTTCGCCATCGGCGGCGCCCAGGCCGTGGGTGCGCTGGCCTACGGCACCGCCACGGTGCCCGCGGTCGACAAGATCGTCGGCCCCGGCAACGCCTACGTGGCCGCCGCCAAGCGCCGCGTCTACGGCACCGTCGGCATCGACATGATCGCCGGCCCGAGCGAAATCCTGGTCATCTGCGACGGCAACACGCCGGCCGACTGGATCGCCATGGACCTGTTCTCGCAGGCCGAGCACGACGAGCTGGCCCAGTCGATCCTGCTGTGCCCCGACGCCGACTTCATCGCCGAGGTCGAGGCCTCGATCGCGCGCCTGCTGCCGCAGATGCCGCGCGCCGACATCCTGCGCACCAGCCTGGCCAACCGCGGCGCGCTCATCCTGGTGCGCGACCTCGACGAAGCCTGCGCCATCGCCAACGACATCGCGCCCGAGCACCTCGAGATCTCGACCGAACACCCCGAGATCTGGACCGCCAAGATCCGCCACGCCGGCGCGATCTTCATGGGCCGCTACAGCTCCGAGTCGCTGGGCGACTACTGCGCCGGTCCCAACCACGTGCTGCCGACCTCGCGCACCGCGCGCTTCTCGTCGCCCCTGGGCGTGTACGACTTCCAGAAGCGCTCCAGCCTGATCCAGGTGTCGCATGCCGGCGCCCAGACCCTCGGACGCATCGCGGCCGAGCTGGCGCTGGGCGAGGGCCTGCAGGCGCACGCCGCCAGCGCCCAATACCGGCTCGACCAGCCATGAGCACCGGCGCCGCCGACACGGCGGTCGCCGCGCGCATCGCCCGCACCGTGCGGGCCGACATCCGCGCGCTCTCGGCCTATCCGGTGACGCCGGCCGAGGGCTGTATCAAGCTCGACGCCATGGAGTGCCCCTATCCCTTGCCCGACACCGTGCGAGATGCGATCGCCGCCGCCGTCCGCGAGGTCGAGCTCAACCGCTATCCCGCCGCCGACCAGCGCGCGCTCAAGGCCCAGGTGGCCGCGGCGTTCGGCGTGCCCGCCGGCGCCGGCCTGCTGTTCGGCAACGGCTCGGACGAGCTGATCCACCTGCTGATCCAGGCCTGTTGCGCGCCGGGCGACACGGTGCTGTCGCCGTGGCCCTCGTTCGTGTATTTCGACATGGCGGCGCGTTTCGACCACGCCCGCTTCGAGCCGGTGGCGCTCACCGCCAGCCTGGCGCTCGACCTGCCGGCCATGCTCGAGGCGATCGCCCGCACCCAGCCCAAGCTGGTGTTCCTGGCCATTCCCAACAACCCCACCGGCGGCGCCTGGACCGGCGAGCAGGTGCGCGCCATCCTCGACGCGGCGCCCGGGCTGGTGGTGGTCGACGAGGCCTACCAGCCGTTTGCCGACGGCACCTGGATGCCGGAGCTGCTCGCGCACCCCAACCTGGTGGTGATGCGCACGGTCTCCAAGATCGGCCTGGCCGGCCTGCGTTTCGGTTACCTGGCCGGCCATCCCGCCTGGATCGCCGAGATCGACAAGGTCCGCCCGCCGTACAACCTCGATGTGCTGACCCAGGCCGTGTTGCGCACCGTGCTCGAACACAAGGCCGTGCTCGACGCGCAGGCCGCGCGGCTGCGCGCCGACCGCGCCCCGCTGGCCGCCGCGCTGGCCGCGCTGCCGGGCGTGACGGTGTATCCGAGCGGGGGCAATTTCATTCTTGCGCGCTTTTCCGGTCACAGCGACGGCAACGCCGTGCATCTCGCCCTGAAAACGCGCAAAATACTGGTTAGAAACTTCTCGGCGGCGCATCCGCTACTGGCCGGATGCCTGCGCATCTCGGTCGGCACGCCAGACGAGAACGCGGCCCTCTTGGCCGCTCTGCAAGAAATCCTGAGCTCCGAGCCCTGACATGCGTACCGCAGAAATCATCCGCAACACCAACGAAACGCGCATCCGCGTGGCCATCAACCTCGACGGCACCGGCAAGCAGACCATCGATACGGGCGTGCCGTTCCTCGATCACATGCTCGACCAGATCGCGCGCCACGGCCTGGTCGACCTCGACATCAAGGCCGAGGGTGACCTGCACATCGACGCGCACCACACCGTCGAAGACGTCGGCATCACGCTCGGCATGGCCATCGCCCAGGCGATCGGCAACAAGGCAGGCCTGCGCCGCTACGGCCACGCCTACGTGCCGCTCGACGAAGCGCTGTCGCGCGTCGTGATCGATTTCTCGGGCCGTCCCGGCCTCGAATACCACATCGATTTCACCCGCGCCCGCATCGGCAACTTCGACGTCGACCTCACCCGCGAATTCTTCCAGGGCCTGGTCAACCACGCCCTCATGACCCTGCACATCGACAACCTGCGCGGCTTCAACGCCCACCACCAGTGCGAAACCGTGTTCAAGGCCTTCGGCCGCGCGCTGCGCATGGCCATGGAAGTCGATCCGCGCATGGGCGACGTGATCCCGTCGACCAAGGGCGTGCTGTAATCGGGGCAGGGCGCCGCGCCGGCGCCCGTCCGCCGCCATTCTTTCGCGTCATCGAGCGCCACTCCTCACCAGGCAGACCCAAGTGAGCACTATCGCCATCGTCGACTACGGCATGGGCAATTTCCATTCCGTGGCGCGCGCGCTGCAATACGCCGCCCCCGACGCCGACATCCGTATCTGCAATCGTCCCGACCAGATCGCCGCCGCCGACCGCGTGGTGTTCCCGGGCCAGGGCGCCATGCCCGACTGCATGCGCACCCTCAACGAATCGGGCCTGCGCGACGCCGTGCTGGCCGCCGCCCGCAGCAAGCCGCTGCTGGGCGTGTGCGTGGGCGAGCAGATGCTGTTCGAATCCAGCCGGGAAGGCGACACGCCGTGCCTGTCGGTGTTTCCGGGCGAGGTGCGCCGCTTCGCGGGCGCCGAGTTCGCCGACGTGGTGCAGGCCGATGCCGACGGCGCCACCGGCCCGTTGCCGGCCCCCGGCGCGCCCGAGCGGTTGAAGGTTCCGCACATGGGATGGAACAAAGTGCGCCAGACGCGCTCTCATCCCCTGTGGGACGGCATTCCCGACGACACCCATTTCTATTTCGTCCACAGCTATTACGCCGTGCCGGCCGATCCGGCGCTCACCGTGGGGGAAAGCGATTATGGGCTCGCCTTTACCTGCGCCGTGGCCGCCAGTAACATTTTCGCGGTGCAGTTCCACCCCGAAAAGAGCGCCGCGCACGGTTTGCGCCTGTACCGCAATTTTGTAGACTGGCAGCCGTAACCGTCCCAAGACGTAGCCCTGGCCGGCCTTTTTTCCAACCCGATTTTTTACGCTCACGACCACCATGCTGCTGATCCCCGCCATCGATCTCAAAGACGGGCGCTGTGTGCGCCTGCGCCAGGGAGACCTGGACGATGCAACGGTGTTCTCCGAAGACCCCGCCGCCATGGCCACCCGCTGGCTCGACCAGGGCGCGCGCCGCCTCCATCTGGTCGACCTCAACGGCGCCGTGGCCGGCAAGCCGCTCAATGAAGCCCCGATCAAGGCCATCCTCGACGCCGTGGGCGACGACATCCCGGTGCAGATCGGCGGCGGCATCCGCGACCTCGACACGATCGAGCGCTATCTCGACGCCGGCATCTCGTACGTGATCATCGGCACGGCCGCCGTGAAGAATCCCGGCTTCCTGCACGATGCCTGCGGCGCGTTCCCGGGCCAGATCATCGTGGGCCTCGACGCCCGCGACGGCAAGATCGCCACCGACGGCTGGAGCAAGCTCACCCGCCACGACGTGCTCGACCTGGCCAAGAAGTTCGAAGACTACGGCTGCGAAGCCATCATCTACACCGACATCGGCCGCGACGGCATGCTGTCGGGCGTGAACGTCGACGCCACCGTGCGCCTGGCCCAGCACGTCCGCATCCCCGTCTACGCCTCCGGCGGCATCGCCGGCATGCCCGACATCGAAGCGCTGTGCGCGGTCGAGTCCGAGGGCGTCGAAGGCGCCATCCTGGGCCGCAGCATCTACGAAGGCACGCTCGACTTCCAGGCCGCCCAGGCCCGGGCCGACGAACTGACGCAATGACCCTCCCCGCCAGCAGCGCCACGGCGCTGACCCGCCGCATCATTCCCTGCCTGGACGTGACCGCCGGGCGCGTGGTCAAGGGCGTGAATTTCGTCAATCTCACCGACGCGGGCGACCCCGTCGAGATCGCGCGCCGCTACAACGAACAGGGCGCCGACGAGCTCACGTTCCTCGACATCACGGCCACCAGCGACGGCCGCGACCTGATCCTGCCCATCATCGAGCAGGTCGCCTCGCAGGTGTTCATCCCCCTCACGGTGGGTGGCGGCGTGCGCCAGGTCTCCGACGTGCAGCGCCTGCTCAACGCGGGCGCCGACAAGATCAGCATCAACAGCGCCGCCGTGGCCAATCCCGAGCTGGTGCGCGGCGCGGCCGATTACCACGGCTCGCAGTGCATCGTGGTCGCGATCGACGCCCGCCGCGTGAGCGGCGAGGGCGAGCCGGCGCGCTGGGAAGTGTTCACCCATGGCGGCCGCAAGGCCACCGGCCTCGATGCCGTGGCCTGGGCGCGCCGCATGGCCGCCTACGGCGCCGGCGAGATCCTGCTCACCAGCATGGACCGCGACGGCACCAAATCCGGCTTCGACCTCGAACTGACCCGCGCCGTCTCCGACGCGGTCCCCGTGCCCGTGATCGCCTCCGGCGGCGTGGGCAGCCTCGATCACCTGGCCGAAGGCGTGACCACCGGCCGCGCGAGCGCCGTGCTGGCCGCCAGCATCTTCCACTTCGGCCAGCACACCGTACGCGAATGCAAGGAATTCATGTCCGCCCGCGGCATCGAAGTCCGGCTCGACTGTTGAGATTCCCATGACCACCGCCCCCAGCTGGCTGTCGGACGTCGTGTTCGACGACAACGGCCTCATCCCCGCCATCGCCCAGGACGCCGAAAACGGCCAGATCCTGATGGTGGCCTGGATGAATGCCGAATCCCTGGCCGAAACCGCCGCCACCGGCCGCGCGGTGTATTGGTCGCGTTCGCGCAAGCGCCTGTGGCGCAAGGGCGAGGAATCCGGCCACCAACAGCAGGTACACGAGTTGCGGCTCGATTGCGATGGCGACGTGGTCCTGCTCAAGGTGCACCAGGCCGGCGGCATCGCCTGCCACACCGGCCGCGCGAGCTGCTTCTATCGCCGTCTCGACGGCGAGGGCAGCGAGGCCGCCTGGACCACCGTCGATCCGGTCCTGAAAGACCCCGAGCTGATCTACAAATGAGCGATACCCCTCTCACCACCGGCGACGTGCTGGCCCGCGTGGCCGACACCCTCGAGTCGCGCCGGCCCGCCAACGGCGGCGATCCGCAGTCCTCCTACGTGGCCAAGCTGCTGGCCAAGGGTCCGGACGCGTTCCTCAAGAAGATCGGCGAGGAGGCCACCGAGCTGGTCATGGCCGCGAAAGACAACCAGCCCGACCGCATCATCAGTGAAACCGCTGATCTGTGGTTCCATTGCCTGGTGGCCCTGACTCATTACAATTTGCGTCCCGAGGACGTGCTGGCCGAACTGGCGCGGCGCGAAGGTCTGTCGGGGCTCGAAGAGAAAGCGCGGCGTCCCGCCGGCTGAGCACGGAACCCGAAATGAGCGATAACTGTCTTTTCTGCAAGATCGCCCGCGGCGACATTCCGGCCACCAAGGTCTACGAAGACGACGAATTCGTCGCCTTCAAGGACATCAATCCGGCCGCCCCCGTCCACCTGCTGCTGATTCCGCGCCGCCATGTGGTGTCGATGCAGGACATCACGCCGCAGGATGCGGAGTGGTTGGGTAGAATGATGACGCTGGTTCCCCGCCTCGCAGCCGAAAACGGCTGCAACCCCGGTCCCGAGGGCGGCTTCCGTGTCTTGGCCAATTCCGGCATCGAAGGCGGCCAGGAAGTTCCGCACCTGCATTTCCACATCATCGGCGGTTCGCGTCCCTGGCAGGGACGCACGGCCCCCAACGCGTAAACCACGGAGATCCCACATGGGTAGCTTCAGCATTTGGCATTGGTTGATCGTCCTGGTCATCGTTGCCCTGATTTTCGGCACCAAGAAACTGCGCAACATCGGCACCGACCTCGGTGGCGCCGTGAAGGGCTTCAAGGAAGGCATGAAAGACGCCAACGCCGACAAGCCCGCCGAGCAGGTCACCCAGCAGCGCGCCGACGACACCATCGACGTGCAGGCCAAGGAAAAGCACAACTCCTGATCGCCCGACGCAGTGCGCACCGGCGCGCCCCTCGTGAGAGGGAGCGCGCCGCGCACGCTTCGCCCCGGACGCATTCTTTCATTCTGGCGGCCCTCGCATGTTTGATGTCAGCTTCACCGAACTGCTCGTGATCGGCGTCGTGGCGCTCGTCGTCATCGGCCCCGAACGCCTGCCCAAAGTGGCCCGCACCGTCGGCCACCTGCTGGGCCGCGCGCAGCGTTACGTCAACGACGTCAAGTCCGACATCCAGCGCGAGATGGAGCTCGACGAGCTGCGCAAGTTCAAGCGCGAAATGGACGACGCCGCCCACGACGTGCAATCGTCGGTGCGCGAGGCCTCCGATTCGTTCCGCGCCACCAGCGACTCGCTGCGCGCCGAACTCGACGATACCGCCCGCGCCGTGGCCCAGAGCGGCGCCGCGACGCCCGCGCCCGGCACCGCCGCCGGCAGTCCCATCGTGAGCTCCGAGCCGAGCCCCGCCGTGGCGCCCCCGGCCGTCGAGCCCGAACGCCGCATCGCGCCGCCCCCGGCGCCGGCCGCCGCGCCGGTGCCTGCCCCCGCACCTACGCCTGCACCGGCGCCGGTGCCCGCCCCCGCACCTACGCCCGCGCCGGAACCCTCGCCCGCGCTCCCGCCCAAGAACCCGTCTTCCGGTACGCAATCGTGAACCAGCAGGTCAACAACGAAGAAGAGATGCAGCAGGACAGCTTCATCTCCCACCTGGTGGAGCTGCGCACCCGGCTGCTGCGCGCCGCGGGCGCCGTGCTGGCCGTGTTCATCGTGCTGTTCATCTATCCCGGCGCCTCGGCCATCTACGACGTGCTGGCCCAGCCCATGCTGGCCTCGCTGCCCGAAGGCACGCGCATGATCGCCACCGGCGTGATCACGCCGTTCATGGTGCCGGTCAAGGTCACGATGATGGCGGCGTTCGTGCTGGCGCTGCCGATCGTGCTGTACCAAGCCTGGGCCTTCGTGGCGCCCGGCCTGTATCGCCACGAAAAGCGCCTGGCGATGCCGCTCATCATCTCGAGCACGCTGCTGTTCATCCTGGGCATGGCGTTCTGCTACTTCTTCGTGTTCCGCACGGTGTTCCACTTCATTGCGACCTTCGCGCCGCAATCGATCACGCCGGCCCCGGACATCGAGGCCTATCTCAGCTTCGTCATGACCATGTTCCTCGCCTTCGGCATCACCTTCGAGGTGCCGGTGGCGGTGGTGCTGCTCGTGAAGACGGGCCTGGTCGACGTGGCCAAGCTGCGCGCCGCGCGCGGCTATGTGGTGGTGGGCGCGTTCGTGATCGCCGCCATCGTCACGCCGCCCGACGTGGTGAGCCAGTTCATGCTGGCCGTGCCGCTGTGCCTGCTCTACGAGCTCGGGCTGCTGGTCGCACGCATGATCAAGCCCACGCCACGCGGCGGCGCCGACAGCGCCGACGGCTCGCTCACCGAGCGCAACTGATTCCACGGGCCGTCGCCGCGCTGCGCGGAGGACGGCCGGTCGGGCCGGATATCGCTTCGGCGCCGTCCCACGCTTGCTTCGGAAATTTCCCACACGCACGGACCCGCCGGCGGACGTAGAGTCGCCGACATGAGCCTGGCCGACCGATTACGCAAGCAGATGCGATGGCGCGGGATCCACAGCCAGAGCCAGTTGGCGCGGATCTCGGGCGTGCCGCAAGCATCGATACACCGAATCCTCATGCGCAGCGGCTACGCGCCGCGCACCGATACCCTCAAGCGCCTCGCCGCCGCCCTCGACACCACCACCGCGTGGCTGGCCGAAGGCCTGGTCGGCACGCTCACGCCTGCCGATCTGCCCCACGATCCCTCGCCCGCCGAAGCGGCCGAGGCCGACGGCTACCAGCGCGAGCTGCTGGCGCTCACCGCCCCGCTCGACCTGGCCGCGAAGCGCCGCGTGGTGTCGGTGGTGAGAATGCTGGTGCATGGCGTGAGCACGCCGCCTGCCGCCCAGGGCGATGCCGAGGCGGGCGCTGAGCCGCTCACGCACGCCGCCGCCCCGCCACGCGCACCGGCCGGGCCCGCCCGGCACTGAATCCACCGCCGAAGCCGCCAGCGGCCCGCTGCGCACCGCGCGCGCCTGGACCCACCCACGCCCCCGCCGCGCGTCCGAACGCCGCGCCAGCGGCCTCTGCTGGCCGCGCAGCGCGGTCGCTGTCTCAGCGCGGCCGCGACGGCCGCGTGCCCACCGTGACCGAGAGCTCCATGGGCTTGCCGCCGCGCAGCAGCTTGAACGTGGCCTGGTGGCCCGGCGCCAGGTTGGCGATCTGGCCCAGCAGGCTCATCGTGTCGCGCACCGGCTGGCCGTCGACCATCTGCACGATGTCGCCCACCTTCAGCCCGGCGCGCCCCGCGGGGCCGTCGCGCATCACGCCCGCGATCACGACGCCCTGGGCATCGGGCGGCAGGTTGAAGGCGCGCGCCAGGTCGGCCGTCATGTCCTGCGGCTCGACGCCGAGCCAGCCGCGCTTGACCTTGCCGGTCTTGATGATTTCATCGAGCACGCGGCGCGCGCTGTCGGCGGGAATCGCGAAGCCGATGCCCAGCGAGCCGCCGGTCTCGGAATAGATCGCGGTGTTGATGCCCACGAGGTTGCCCTGTGCATCGATCAGCGCGCCGCCCGAGTTGCCCGGGTTGATCGCGGCATCGGTCTGGATGAAGTTTTCGTAGGTGTTGATGCCCAGGCCATTGCGGCCCAGCGCCGAAACGATGCCCTGGGTCGTGGTCTGGCCCACGCCGAACGGATTGCCGATCGCCAGCACCACGTCGCCCACGCGCAGGCGCCCGCTCGAGAAGGCGGCCACCGGCAGCGCGTCGAGCTTGCCCTCGAGCTTGATCACGGCGAGGTCGGTCTCGGTATCGGCGCCCACCACCTTGGCGCCCATCTGCCGGCCATCGGCCAGCGCCACCTCGATCGCGTCCGCGGCGTCGACCACGTGGAAGTTGGTCAGCACGTAGCCCTGCGGGCTCACGATCACGCCCGAGCCGAGGCTGGTGCTGGACTCACGCCGCGAGAAGCCCGGCACCTGGCCGAGCAGGTGGCGCAGATTGGGATCGTCGGGCAGCGGCACCAGCGGCACGTCGACGTGCTTGGTGGTGTAGATGTTGACCACTGCCGGCGCGGCCCGCGCCACGCCATCGGCGTAGCTCAGCGGCGCGGCGCCATTGGGCCGTGTGGCGGGCGCCGACTTGCCCGGACCCGACAACTGCAGCCAATCGGGGCGCAGCGTGGTGACGACGAATAAAATGGCCAGACTGACCGTGACGGCCTGAGCGAATATCAGCCAAAGGCGACGCATAACTTTCCACAGGGCAAGCAATGAAGACGATCGAGACCCGCGCACTGGCCGCCTGGCTGGACGACACCCTGCAGGCAAGCCGCTTTCGCGACTACTGCCCGAATGGCCTGCAGGTCGAGGGCAAGAACAAAATTAAGCACATTATCACCGGCGTGACGGCCAGCGAGGCCTTGCTGCGCGCCGCGATCGCGCGCGGCGCCGACGCGGTGCTGGTACACCACGGCTGGTTCTGGAAAAACGAAGACGCGCGCGTGCGCGGGCCCAAGCGTACCCGCCTCGCGCTCACGCTGGCGCACGAGCTCAACCTGTTCGCCTACCACCTGCCGCTCGACGCGCATCCCACGCTGGGCAACAACGCACAGCTGGCGCGCGTGCTCGGGCTCGAACCCGCGCGCCGCGACGACGGCACGCCGCTGACCTGTGGCCACGACAACCTGGTGTGGCTGGGCGGCGCGCCCGGCGTGCAGACGCTGGGCCAGCTCGCCGAACAGGTGCAGGCGCGGCTGGGCCGCGCGCCCCTGCTGGTCGGCGAGCCTGACCAGCAGGTCGGGCGCGTCGCGTGGTGCACCGGTGGGGCACAGGGCATGATGGCCGACGCGGTCGACGCCGGCGCGACCGTGTACATCACCGGCGAGGCGTCCGAGCCCACCACCCATCTCGCACGCGAGACGGGCACGGGCTTCATCGGCGCCGGCCACCACGCCACCGAACGCTACGGCGTGCAGGCCCTGGGCAATGCCGTGGCCGAGGCCTTCGGCGTGCGCGTCGAGTTCGTCGACATCGACAACCCGGTCTGAACGCGCGGGCCGCGCGGGCGGCCCGCCGTGCTTACAGCGTGGTGTCTTTCTTCTGCTGCAGCAGGTCGCGGATTTCGCGCAGCACCACCACGTCTTCGGGCGGGGCGGCCGGCTTCTCTTCCTTCACCGGCTCGGGCTTGTGGCGCGCGGCGTTGATGGCCTTGACCATCCAGAAGATCACGAACGCCAGCAGGATGAAGTTGATCAGGATCGTGAGGAAGTTGCCCCAGGCCAGCACGTTGGCGCCCGCCTTCGTGAGGTCGGCATAGGTCATCGGTCCGGTATAGCCCTCGGGCAGGCGCAAGACCCAGAACTTGTTGGTGAAGTCGACCTGGCCGCCGAGGATCCAGCTCACCAGCGGCATGACGATGTCCCTGACGATCGAGTCGACGATCTTGCCGAACGCAGCGCCGATGATCACACCGACTGCGAGGTCGACAGCATTGCCCTTGACGGCAAAATCGCGGAATTCCTTCAGGAAACCTGTGGCTTTACTCATGCATACCCCCTAATAACAACACGCCCGGGCTTGGGCTAAGGCTATAATACGCGGTTGCTATGCTGTACATCTTCCCCGCAAAACGGACGCGGCAACCCTGATGCTATTCCAGGGCATGCTGCGCCAACAAGGATAGGAAATGAGTCAGGATACGCTGTTGCACGACGAGGACGGTGCAGTTGATCCCAATCTGCCGCCCGATCCTTCCCGACGTTTCTGGGTGACCACCGCCTGTGCGGTGGGGGGTGTAGCCGGAGCTGCAGCGGCCGTGCCCTTCGTCAGTACTTTCGCTCCGTCCGCAAAAGCCCGCGCCGCGGGCGCCCCCGTCGAAGTCGATGTCGGCGACCTGGCCCCCGGCCAGATGCGCACCGTCGAGTGGCGCGGTAAACCGGTCTGGATCCTGCGCCGCTCCGATGAGCAACTCAAGAGCATCGCGTCGCAGAACGCCCTGGTGGCCGATCCCGATTCCGATCGCCCCGACTTCACTCCCGCCTACGCCAAGAACGAATACCGGTCACGCAAGCCCGACCTGTTCGTCTGTGTCGGCATCTGTACCCATCTGGGGTGTTCACCCACCCCTCACTTCGAATCCGGCGCCGGTGCGGGCATGCCCGCCAACTGGCAGGGCGGCTTTCTCTGCCCCTGCCATGGCTCCACGTTCGATCTCGCTGGCCGCGTCTATAAAAACAAGCCTGCGCCAGACAATCTCGAAGTTCCTCCGTATCAGTATTTGAGCGACACACGCCTGATCGTGGGTGTCGACGAAGACAACAAGGCCTGAGCGCGTTCCGCCGTCTTCCCGACCGGAATCCGATCGGGCCTTTGCCGTAATCGCAGCAAATACGCCACGTACAAGAGAATAGAGAAGGAGCCGTTATGGCTGGCGATAAAACAGTCGAGACAACAGGCCTGTTGGGCTGGCTGGACCGGCGTTTCCCGGTGACCTCCACCTGGAAAGCGCACCTGTCCGAGTACTACGCCCCCAAGAATTTCAACTTCTGGTATTTCTTTGGCTCGCTCGCGCTCCTGGTGCTGGTGATCCAGATCGTCACCGGCATCTTCCTGGTGATGCACTACAAGCCCGACGCCGAACGCGCGTTCCAGTCGGTCGAATACATCATGCGTGAAGTGCCGTGGGGCTGGCTGGTGCGCTACATGCACTCGACCGGCGCCTCGATGTTCTTCGTCGTGGTCTACCTGCACATGCTGCGCGGCCTGTTCTACGGCTCGTACCGCAAGCCGCGCGAGCTGGTGTGGGTCTTCGGCGTGGCGATCTTCCTCTGTCTGATGGCGGAAGCCTTCTTCGGCTATCTGCTGCCGTGGGGCCAGATGTCGTACTGGGGCGCGCAGGTGATCGTGAACCTGTTCTCCGCCATCCCGTTCATCGGCCCCGACCTCTCGATCTGGATCCGCGGCGACTACGTCGTGTCCGATGCCACGCTCAATCGCTTCTTCTCGTTCCACGTGATCGCGATTCCGCTGGTGCTGATCGGGCTGGTGGCCGCGCACCTGGTGGCGCTGCACGAGGTCGGCTCGAACAACCCGGACGGCATCGAGATCAAGGAAGGCCCGAAAGACCGCTACGGCCGGCCCGCCGACGGCATCCCGTTCCATCCGTTCTACACGGTGCACGACATCATGGGCGTGGCGGGATTCCTGATCGTCTTCTTCGCCATCGTGTTCTTCGCGCCCGAGATGGGCGGCTACTTCCTCGAGTACAACAACTTCATCCCGGCCGATCCGCTCAAGACGCCGCCGCACATCGCACCGGTCTGGTATTTCACGCCGTTCTACTCGATGCTGCGCGCCACCACCTCGGAGTTCACCTGGGTGCTGGCCGGTGCCGCGGTGCTCGGGGCCATCGCGCTGTTCATCACCAGCCGCTCGCGCAACCTGTTGGTGCGCGTGCTGCCCACGGCGGTGCTGATCGTGGTGGCGGTGCTGCTCAAGACCATCGACGCCAAGTTCTGGGGCGTGGTGGCGATGGGCGGCGCGGTCGTGATCCTGTTCTTCCTGCCGTGGCTCGACCACTCACCGGTCAAGTCGATCCGCTACCGGCCGGGCTGGCACAAATGGCTGTATGGCATCTTCATCGTCAACTTCCTGGTGCTGGGTTATCTGGGCACGCAACCGCCGAGCGACGCGTTCAACCTCACGTCGCAGATCGGCACGGTGATCTACCTGGGCTTCTTCTTCCTGATGCCCGTGTGGAGCCGCCTGGGCACCTTCAAGCCGGTGCCCGCCCGCGTGACCTTCCATCCCCACTGAGCCCAACACGCAAACGGAACGACCATGATCAAAAAGCTGATCGGCGCCGTGGCCCTGATGCTCACGTGCACCGCCCCCTACGCCGCAGAGGGCGGCTTCCCCCTCGACCGCGCGCCCAACCAGGTCAATGACCTGGCGTCGCTGCAGAACGGCGCCAAGCTGTTCGTGAACTACTGCCTGAACTGTCACAGCGCGCAGTCGATGCGCTACAACAAGCTCCAGGAGATCGGCCTGACCGACAAGCAGATCCTCGACAATCTGCTGTTCACGGGCGAGAAGGTGGGCGACCTGATGAAGGTCGCCATGACGCCGGCGGACGCCAAGAAGTGGTTCGGAACCATGCCGCCCGACCTGTCCGTGATCGCGCGGGCCAAGTCGGTCAACGCCGGCCCCAGCGGCGCCGATTACATCTACACCTATCTGCGCACCTTCTACCGCGACACCAGCACCAAAACGGGCTGGAACAACCTGGTTTTCCCCAGCGTCGGCATGCCGCACGCCCTCTGGGAACGCCAGGGTCCGCGCGAGCTGACCCGCGTCAGCTACCACAAAACCGAGGGTTCGGACGGCAAAGAGGGATGGGAAAAGACCACGACGTTGTATGATGCTCAAGGTTTTTCCAGTACGAAGACCGAATCCACCACCGCCGCCCCGGGGCGCAGCGAGAAGCCGGAGGCCCGTTTCAAGGCCCTGAACCCCGCGCAATCCACCGCTTACGACCGCGACGTGGCCGACCTGACCGCGTTCATGGCCTGGATGGCCGAGCCGGTCCAGCGGTTCCGCATCCAGCTCGGCGTGGGCGTGTTGATCTTCCTGGGGCTGTTCCTGGTCGTCGCCTGGCGCCTGAACGCCGCCTACTGGAAACATGTACGCTGACCTATAAACCGCAACGCCCGGCCAGCATCGTCCGTCCCTAATTAGGCCGGACGAAACCGGCAAGCTACACCCCTGTCGTCGCCTGGCAACCGGGGCCAGCGCCCGCCCTCGAGGCAGCGCTGGCCTTTCGCATTTCAATACGAAGGACTTATCGCCATGATGGTGCTCTACTCCGGAACCACCTGCCCGTTTTCGCAACGCTGCCGCTTCGTGCTGTTCGAAAAGGGCATGGATTTCGAGATTCGCGACATCGACCTGTACAACAAGCCGGAAGATATCGCGGTGATGAACCCCTACGGCCAGGTGCCCATCCTGGTCGAGCGCGACCTCATCCTGTATGAGTCGAACATCATCAACGAGTACATCGACGAGCGCTTCCCGCACCCGCAGCTGATGCCGGCCGATCCGGTCATGCGCGCGCGCACCCGCCTGTTCCTGTACAACTTCGAGAAAGAGCTGTTCGTGCACGTCTCGACGCTCGAAGACCGCAGCGCCAAGCCGGACGACAAGAAGATGGTGCTGGCCCGCCAGGCCATCCGCGACCGCCTGGCCCAGCTCGCCCCGCTGCTGCTCAAAAACAAGTACATGCTCGGCGAAGAGTTCTCGATGCTCGACGTGGCCGTGGCCCCGCTGCTGTGGCGCCTGGATCACTACGGCATCGAACTGCCCAAGAACGCCGCGCCGCTGCAGAAGTACGCCGAACGCATCTTCTCGCGCCCGGCCTACATCGAGGCGCTCACGCCCTCCGAAAAAGTCATGCGTCGCTAAGGCAGGGAAATGGGCGAGACCTCGACCAAACCGTATCTGATCCGCGCCCTGCACGAGTGGTGCACCGACAACGGCTACACGCCGTACATCACCGTGCAGGTCGATGAACACACGATGGTGCCGATGGCCCACGTGCACGACGGTCAGATCACGCTCAATATCGGCACGCTGGCCACCAACAAGCTGTTGCTGGGCAATGAATTCGTCGAATTCCAGGCCCGCTTCAGCGGCGTGACCGAAAACGTGCTGGTGCCGATCGGCGCCGTCAGCGCCATCTACGCGCGCGAAACCGGCGCGGGCATGGGCTTCGAAGTGCAGCCCTACGAGCCGCCGGTGCGCGAAGAGGGCGAAGCCGTGGCCGACGAACCTCCGGCGCCCGAAGGCGCCGCGCCCGCCGAGGGCGACGAGGGCGGTGAGGCCAAGCGGCCCCACCTCACCATCGTCAAATGAGCCGCGCGGGCGCAAAGCCCGCGCATCTTTACGTACAATACAACCCCTTCGCGCCGCCACCCGGCGCCGCGAACGGCGTGCCGGTGTAGCTCAGTTGGTAGAGCAGCTCACTTGTAATGAGAAGGTCGAGGGTTCGATTCCTTTCACCGGCACCATCAGATTCAGCGATACAGGCCGGCTCCCTCGTGACCGGCCTTTTTCGTTTCCCACCGCCGCCGCAGGCTCATGCGCTGCGGCCGGGCATCGGCGCTTCCTTCGCTCCCCGGGTTGAACCCGCCCGCACACCGTGGCAATCCTGTGCCACCCGGTCTTGCCCATCGCTTTGCGCAACTGCTATCAAGTCGTTGATCCTTCCTGACAGGTCGGCCACGATCGCAGACCCGCGCCCATGAAGCACGAACCCATCCCTGGCATCACGCCCGCGCCGGCATGGCGCAGACGGTGGTGCGTCGAAGTCCTGACCGGGTTGCCGCCCGCCATCCTGGCCACGCTGGGCGCCATCCGCCTGTGGACCGACACCGAGCATCCGGGATGGTGGTTGCAAGGCGCGATGTTCGTTTCCTTTTGGATGATTCTGGCTTGCGTCTTCAAAGTCTTCCTGGCCCTACGCAGTGACAACGATGAAACGCCAGACCGCGCACTCGATGGCATTCGTGCGGCGATGCATGTGCTCCATGCCGCCACCGCCCAGGCATGCGGCATCGCGCCCGGACGCGTCTCGCAGCATCTGCGCGTGACGTTTCATCGCGTCGTGCCGCCGCTCGAAGCGCCCACGCACATCGAGCAGGTCGTGAACTACGTGGGCGGCAACCGCAACGGGGCGGGCAGAACGTTTTCCGTCAGTACCGGCCTCACGGGCGCTGCAGTGCGAACCAACCAGCCTCATCTGCTTTCGAGCGCCGCGGGTTCGGATGAGGAACACCGTCGTGAGCTGGTGGTGACCTGGGGCTACACCGCCACGCAGGCACGGGAGCGGTTGCCCGGTCGCTACTCGGCCCTCGCCGTGCCGATAGGGGACGGACCTGGACACCTTCCTATCGCGGTGGTGTATTTTGATTCCGACCTCAGAGGGCTGTTCGACGAACCTGGCGCCTATCAAGCCATCATGGCGCTATGTGATGGGGTCAACCACTACATCCACGAAAGGTACCGCCCATGACTCGACCCACCGAACGCCCACCCATGCCGCCGCTGGTCTCCCACGAAGAGATCGTGTCACCCGAGGGGGCCCTGATCGTGGTCAAACGCCTGCACCTCACCGACGAAGGGCGGCGCGTGTTGGGCACGTCCAGCGTGTGCCACGAGATCGGGCCCGACGGGCGCCTGGTGCCCGTGAAGACGGCAGCGCCTGCCTGAGCGGGCCCTTGCCGATCCTGCCCCCGGGGCCTGCGTAGCGCATCACGGTCGGGCCTCGCGCCGGTCGGTCTCCCGGCGCCACTGGGCCCCTGCGCGCGAGCGCATCGTCTGAAAAGCGCGATTCTGCGCAGATTTTGCGCAGCTCACACGCCCGTTGCAACGCATTCTGCACAAATTCAAAAATTCGTGCATAATTGCGCCCCTCTACCTGTTCCCCGATAGCTCAGTCGGTAGAGCGACGGACTGTTAATCCGCAGGTCGCTGGTTCGAGCCCAGCTCGGGGAGCCAAGATTTGAAGGCCTGGTTGCGCATGCAGCCAGGCCTTCTTCATTTGCGCGGCGCTTGCGGCGCAACGCATGCAGCGCGCACCGCGCGAATCAGGCCGCCTGCAGGCGCCGCCGCGGCAGGCGCGCGAACACCAGCACGTTGCCGCTCATCACCAGCGCCAGGCCGGCCAGGCTGGTCGCCGTCCAGTGGTAGTCCTCGACCACGCTGGAGATCGACAGCGCCACCACCGGGAACAACACCGTGCAGTAGGCCGCGCGCGCCGGGCCCATGCGACCCACCAGGGTCAGGTAGGCCGTGAAGCCCACCACCGAGCCGATCACCGACAGGTACAGCAGGGCGCCCACGTAGGCGCCCGACGTGTCGAACGCGAACGGCTGGCCGCTGGCGATGCAGCCCGCCAGCAGCAGGCCCGCGCCGTAAAGCATGCCGTACGCGTTGCCGGTGAGCGGCCGGATACCGATGCGCTGCTGCGCGCTCGACAGCATGTTGCCGGTGGAAAAGCAGAGGGTGCCCAGCAGGGCGAGGCCCAGGCCCAGCCAGGTCTCGTGGCTCGCCTCGCGTGCCGCCAGCTCGGGCCAGAACAGCAGCAGCAGGCCGGCCAGGCCAAACGCGCCGCCCAGCACCACGCGCGGCGAGATCGGCGTGCCGAACCAGATGCGCGCATTGATCGCGTTCCAGATCGTGGCGGCCGAGAACACCACCGAGATGAGCCCGCTGGGTATCCATTGGGTGGCGGTGTAGAAGCACAGGAAGTTGAGGCAGAACAGGCACAGCCCCTGGCCCAGGCAGAGCAGGTGGCCGCGCCGGTCGAGCGGCTGGAGCTTGCGGGTGACGGCCAGCAGTGCCCACAGCAGCAGGCCGGCCAGGGCAAAGCGGTAGAACACCGACACCGGGATCGCCACGATCCCCAGTTGCAGCTTGATCGCGATCCAGGTCGTGCCCCAGATCAGCACGGTCGACAGGTAGAGGGCGGCATTCATGGCATCGGGCGGGAAAGGAGAGGCGCCCAGTCTGCGCCCGCCGGCCGGCCCGAAAATGCCGAATCTTGCGCTTTTTCGGTCGGCGCGACCTCGGACCAACACTTGGTTGCGCGCGAAGGGCTAGCATAGCCACATCATGTCCACGCCCGCCTTCCCGACCGCCGACGCCGACGCCCTGACGCGCTTCAAGGTGTTCGGCACGCTCTCGCGCCAGGCGGGCGCCAGGCTCACCCGCGCCAGCGGCCTGGGCGACGGCCTCGCGGCCGCGATCTGGAACCGCGACGGGCATGAGGTGATCGCCTACGAATCGCCCGGCCACCACACGGTGTCGCTCTACCTGCACGGCGGCGAAAAGTCGTTCCGCGTGGGCGGGCCCGGCTTCGGCGGCGCCGGCAAGTTCTGCGTGCTGCCGTCCGAACACTATTCGTGCTGGAACATGAACGACAGGGTGCACTTCCTGCACCTCTACATCGCGCCCGAACGGCTCGCCAGCGAGGCGGTGCTGCGCCTCGATCGCGACCCGCGCACGATCGAGCTGCGCGACCGCACCTACATCGACGCGCCCGAGCTGGCTCAGGCCTGCGGCGTGCTGCTGCACCACGACTGGAGCGCGCCGGCCGACCGGCTCGCGGCCAGCAGCGCCGCCGAGCAGGTGCTGCACCACCTGCTGCCCCATACCGCGCGCGCCAATGCGCCCCTGCGCGGCGGGCTGGCGCCGGCGGTGCGGCGGCGCGTGCGCGATCACATCGAGGCGCACCTGGACGCCCCGCTCACGCTGCCGGACCTGGCGCGCGAGGCCGCGCTCTCCACCTACCATTTCGCCCGCATGTTCACGGTGTCGTTCGGCACCAGCCCGCACGCCTGGGTGCACCAGCGCCGCATCGCCCGGGCGCGCGCGCTGCTCGGCCAGCCCGGCGGCCCCGACCTGGCCGGCGTTGCGCAGGCGGCGGGCTTCGGCAACGCGAGCCACCTGAGCCGCGCATTCCGCCACAGCGTGGGCGTGACGCCGGGCCAGTACCGCCGCCACGCCACCGGCGCCTGAGGCCGGCGCGCCCTATACAATGATCCATCCCCCCGGCGCGATCCGACGGTCGCGGCCAGACACCCCGGGAGACGATATGGCATTGGACGCAATCTACGAAAAGGCCTGGTCCGAGCGGCGCTTCTGGCGCAAGCTCGGCGGCCACGCCACGGCGGCAGGCCGCCAGGCGCTCGAAAAGTCGCTGTGGCTCTACTATGCGCTGCAGAACCCCGACACGCCCAAATGGGCCCGCCGCGTGATCTACGGCGCCCTGGGCTACTTCATCCTGCCCCTGGACGCGATCCCCGACCTCGCGCCCCTCGTGGGCTACACCGACGACCTGAGCGTGATGACGGCGGCGCTGGCCACCGTGGCCTTCACGATCAACGACGAGGTCAAGCGCCAGGCGCGCGACCGCATGGCCGGCTGGTTCGGCCCGGCGGGCGCCCCGGCAGGCGCCCCGGCGGACGCCCCGTCCCGTGCCGGCTGATCCCGCGGCACGCGCCGCCACGCCCACCGCGCGGCCCGCGCTCGGCGCCTACTGGCTGGCCGAGGCCATCCGCCTGCGCGAGGAACACTGGGGTCCGCTCGAAGACGGCAGCGCCGTCAGGCTGGCGCGCAAGGCCCCCACGCTGCCCGATCGCATCCTGCTGCGCGCGGCGCTGCTGGGCCGGCGCGAAGGGCTGGACACGCTGCTGGCACGCTGGCGCCAGGCCGCCACCATGGCCTTCCTGGTCCTCACCCTGCTGGTGCTGGGCGCCGGCGCCGCCACGGCCGTCGGCGCGTTGGGCGACGGCACCCGACCCGTCAACATACTCTGGGCCCTGGGCGCGCTGCTCGGCGTGCACGCCCTGATGTTCCTGCTGTGGCTGGCCGGCATGCTGCTGCCGCTGCCCAAGGGCGCGACCGGGCTCGGCAGGTTCTGGCTGTGGGCCACCCGCAAGGTGGCGCGCGGCCCCGACGCCGCGCTGATCCCGCAGGCGCTGCTCAATCTGCTGGGCCGCGCCGGCGTGCTGCGCTGGCTGTTCGGCGCGGTCAGCCATCTGCTCTGGCTGGCGGCGCTGCTGGCCGCGCTGGCCACGCTGCTCACCATTCTGTCGACGCAGAGCTACCGCTTCGTCTGGGCCACCACGCTGCTGGATCCGCAAAGCTTCGTGCAGCTCACGACGCTCCTGGGCTGGCTGCCGGCGCGGCTCGGCTTTGCGCTGCCCGACGCGGCCTTCGTCGCCGCCAGCGACGGCAGCACCGCGCTGCCGGCCGTCGCGCAGGTGCAGTGGTCACTGTGGCTGATCGGCATGGTGGTGTGCTGGGGCGTGCTGCCGCGTCTCGTCGCCGCCGCCTGGTGCCTGTTCATGTGCCTGCGCCGCGCGCGTGCCGTGCACATCGACACCAGCCTGCCCGGTTATGCCGCGCTGCGCGACCGCCTGCAGCCCCCCGCCGAGCACACCGGCATCGACCGCCCGGCGGATCCGCTGCACGCACCGCGCGTCACCGAACGGCAATCGCTGCCCGACCTGGGCCAGCGCCCCGTGCTGGCCGCGCTCGAGCTGCCCGACGACCTGCCGTGGCCGCCCGCACTCGCCGAACAGGCCGAGGTCTTCGTGGCCGGCAACCTCGACACGCGCGAGCAGCGCAACGCGCTGCTGGACGCGCTCGCGGCGTCGCCGGTGCCGCGCCTGCTGCTCGCCTGCGACGCGCGCCAGACGCCGGACCGCGGCACGCTCGCCTTGCTGTCGAGCCTGTCGGCGCAGGCGGCACAGACGCGCGTGCTGCTGGTTGCGCCCGCAACCGACGGCGCGGCCAGCGCCACGCGCCGCGCGCTTTGGCAGTCACGCCTGGAGGCCGCGGGCCTGTCGGGCGCATCGCTCTACGAACACACCGGCGCGGCCCTGCGCTGGCTGGAGACCGGCCATGGCTGAGCCCCTGCGCATCGCGGTCGTCGGCCACACCAACACCGGCAAGACCTCGCTGCTGCGCACGCTGACACGCGACCCGCGCTTCGGCGAGGTGGCCGACCAGCCGGGCACGACCCGCCACGTCGAGGGTGCACGCCTGTCGATCGCCCAGGGCGGCACGCTGGAATGGTTCGACACGCCGGGCATGGAGGACAGCATCGCGTTGCTCGAATACGCCGAGCAGCTCGACGCGCCGGGCGAGCGGCTCGACGGCCCGGCGCGCATCCGCCGCTTTCTCGATTCGCCCGAGGCGCACGGCCGCTTCGAGCAGGAGGCGCGCGTGCTGGCCAAGCTGCTGGATTGCGACGCCGCGCTCTATGTGATCGACGCGCGCGATCCGGTGCTGGCCAAGCACCGCGACGAGCTCGCGCTGCTGGCCGCCTGCGGCCGGCCGCTGTTGCCGGTGCTGAATTTCGTGAATGCGCCGGCACACCGCGCCGCGGCCTGGCGCGAGGCGATGGCGCGGCTCGGCCTGCACGCCGTGCTGGAGTTCGACACCATCGCGCCACCGCTCGACGGCGAACAGCAGCTCTACGCGCGGCTCGCCATCCTGCTCGACGGCCACGCGGCGGTGTTGCAGGGGCTGGCGCGCCAGTTGGCGCAGGACCGCCAGGCGCGCCACGACACGGCGCTGCGCCTGGCCGCGGAACTGCTGGTCGACGTGGCGGCGCTGCGCCTGAGCAGCGCCAACGACGAGGCCGCGCTCGCGGCCACGGCCGCCCAGTTGCGCGACCGCGTGCGCGAACGCGAGCAGGCCTGCGTGACGGCGCTGCTGGCGCTCTACAACTTCCGCCCCGACGACTATCGCGCGCAGGACCTGCCGCTCGCCGGCGAACGTTTCGGCATGGATCTGTTTCATCCGCAGGCCCTCAAGCACATGGGCGTGCAGGTGGGCATGGGTGCGGCCGCCGGCGCGATGGCGGGCGCCGCCGTCGACCTGCTGTCCGCGGGCCTGAGCCTGGGCACCGGCATGTTGATCGGCGCGGCGGCGGGTGGCCTGTGGCAGGGCGTGGAACGCTATGGCCGGCGCCTGGCCGGCAAGCTGCGCGGCTATCGCGAGCTCAGCGTCGACGATGCCGTGCTGCGCCTGCTTGCGCTGCGCGCGCGCCAGCTCATCGGCGGCCTCGAACGGCGCGGCCACGCCGCGCGCGAACCCATGCGGCTCGACGCCGCCAGCGACGACGCCTGGCGCAAGGGCCCGCTGCCCGCACCGCTCAAGGAAGCGCGCGGACGACCCGAGTGGTCGGCGCTCGCGCAAGGACACGAAGACGACGAGCGCCGCAAGCAATGCGTGGCGGCCCTCGCATGCGTCCTGTCGCGCGAAAGCGCGAACGAAAACGCGAGCGAAAGCAGCGCGAATACCCAGTGATAACCCCAATCCAAAACGATTGACGCTTAAACGAGCGCATCGATAAGATGCGCCTACACGACGAGGACAAGGGATCCTTCGTCATTCAAGGGGTTGGGTACATCGTGTCGTCGAAGTCCTGCGCAGCGCCCATGCACGCCCCACGGTCCCGTCTCGCACGCGCGGCCGTCTTCCTCCCTGTCTTGTCGTCTTTCTTCCCCGTTCCCTAGCTGTACGCCATACCCCGGCCGCGCACGTGCGCAGGCCGGGCTCTGCCAATCCAGCCGCGCCGCCGCGGCATCACGGAGTACGAGGGCTATGCGTATCAAACCGAACATGAAGCGAACGGCCATGGCCCTGGCGCTGTGTGCCTGCACCGGCCTGGCATTCCAGGTCGAGGCCAAGACGCTGCGCTGGTCATACCAGGGCGACGCCACGTCGATGGATCCGATGGCCCTCAACGAAACCTTCACGCTGGGGTTCCAGGGCAACATCTACGAGACGCTGGCCGGCTACGACGGCAACCTCAAGCTCACGCCCATGCTGGCCGAGAGCTGGGAGAATCCCGAGCCCACCAAGTGGATCTTCAAGCTGCGCAAAAACGTCAAGTTCCACGACGGCTCGCCGTTCACGGCCGACGACGTGATCTTCTCGTGGAAGCGCAGCCTCACGCCGGGCTCCGACATGAAGGGCTACGGCGCGAAGGCGTCGGACATCCGCAAGATCGACGACCACACCATCGAAGTCACCACGCCCACGCCCAACCCGATCCTGCCGCGCGAGTGGACCTTTCTCTACATCATGAGCAAATCATGGTCCGAGAAAAACAAGACCACCGAAGCCACCAACGTGAAGGGCGACAACCAGGGCAACTACGCCAACCTGCACGCCAACGGCACCGGCCCGTTCGTGCTGGGCGAACGCCAGCCCGACGTGAAGACCACGCTCAAGCGCTTCGACGGCTACTGGAACAAGGACATCAAGACCAACGTCACCGAGGTCATCTTCCAGCCCATCGCGCAGGAAGCGACGCGCGTGGCCGCGCTGATCTCCGGCGAGATGGACGTGGTGCAGCCGGTGCCGGTCCAGGACTGGAAGCGGCTCGAAGACGCCAAGGGCGTGAAGCCGCTCACCGCGCCCGAGGCGCGCGCGATCTTCATCGGCATGGACCAGGACCGCGACGAGCTGCTGTTCTCCGACGTCAAGGGCAAGAACCCCTTCAAGGATGCGAAGGTGCGCGAGGCCGTGGTGCTCGCGGTCGACACCAAGGCCATCAACGACAAGATCATGCGCGGCGCCGCCAAGCCGCTCGGCTCGCTGGTCGCCACCGCCATCAACGGCTACGACGACTCCTACGGTGCGCCGTTCAAGCCCGACGTCGACCGCGCCAAGAAACTGCTGGCGGAGGCGGGCTATCCCAAGGGCTTCACCGTCACGCTCGACTGCCCGAACGATCGCTACGTCAACGACGAAAAGGTGTGCCAGGCGGTCGCCGGCATGCTGGCGCGCGTGGGCATCAAGATCAATCTGCTGGCCCAGACCAAGTCGAAGTACTTCGGCAAGATCCTGCTGCAGGCGGGCAACCAGACCAGCATGTACATGCTGGGCTGGACGCCGAGCTCGAGCGACGCGCACAACGCGCTGCTCAACCTCGCCGCCTGCCGCGACGCGAAGTCGGCCGCGGGGCAGTTCAACCTCGGCGGCTACTGCAACAAGCAGGTCGACGAACTCACCCGCAAGATCGGCGCCGAAACCGACCAGACCAAGCGCAATGCCATGATCAAGGAAGCCTTCGAGATCGTGCGCAAGGACTTCGGCTATCTGCCGCTGCACCAGCAGCCGATGTCCTGGGGCGTGAAGGAAGGCGTGCAGGTGACCCAGCGTCCCGACGACGTGCTGGACCTGCGCAGCGTCGTGATGCCGTAAGGCGGCACGCAGGGTAAGGGTCCGCGGCGCCGCGCCGCGGACCGCCGTCTCTTCTTTCCAGGGCCCGATAGATGCTAGGTTTCATTGCGCGGCGCCTGTTCCAGTCGCTGTTGGTCATGCTGGCGGTCGCGTTGATCGCCTTCTCGATGTTCCGCTACGTGGGTGACCCGATCGCCAGCATGGTCGGCCAGGACACCACCGACGCGCAGCGCGCGGAGTTGCGCCAGCAGCTCGGGCTGAACGATCCCTTCGTGGTGCAGTACGCCCGCTTCGTCGCCAACGCAGCGCAGGGCGACTTCGGCATCTCCTATCGCCACCGGCGGCCGGTGTCCGACCTGATCGAAGAGCGCCTGCCCGCCACGCTCGAGCTCTCGTTCGTGTCGGCGCTGATGGCGCTGGCCTTCGGCATTCCGATGGGCATCTACACCGCGCTGCGACGCCATGGCGTGCTGTCCAAGGCCTTCATGGCGCTGTCGCTCGCGGGCATCTCGCTGCCCACCTTCCTGATCGGCATCCTGCTGATCCTGGTGTTCGGCGTGCAGCTGCGCTGGCTGCCGAGCTTCGGCCGCGGCGAGGTGCTGTCGCTGGGCTGGTGGACGACCGGGCTGTTGACGCCGTCGGGACTCGCCGCGCTGATCCTGCCGGCGATCACGCTGGCCCTGTTCCAGATGACGCTCATCATGCGCCTGGTGCGGGCCGAGATGCTGGAGGTGCTGCGCACCGATTTCATCAAGTTCTGCCGCGCGCGCGGCCTGCCCGAACGCCTCATCAACGTGCGCCACGCGCTGAAAAACACCATGGTGCCGGTGATCACCATCACCGGCCTGCAGCTGGGCTCCATCATCGCCTTCGCCATCATCACCGAGACGGTGTTCCAGTGGCCCGGCATGGGGCTGCTGTTCATCCAGGCGATCAGCATGGTCGACATTCCGGTCATGGCCGCCTACCTGGTGCTGATCGCGTTCTTCTTCGTGGTGATCAATCTGATCGTCGACCTGTTGTACTTCGCCGTCGATCCGCGGCTGCGCGTGCAAAGCAAATAAGGACACGCCATGACCACTCCCATCGCCGCCCCTTCGCGCCTGAGTTCGTGGCTGGCGCGCGCCGCCGACAGCGACCTCTGGCACAGCTTCAAGCGCTCGCCCGGCGCCGTGATCTCGGCCAGCGTCACCCTGCTGATCGTGCTGGGCGCCGTATGCGCGCCCCTCATCGCGCCGCACAACCCGTTCGACCTCGCGTCGCTCAACATCATGGACGCCAACACGCCGCCGGCCTGGGCCGAGGAAGGGAGCGCCGCCTTCCTGCTCGGCACCGACGACCAGGGCCGCGACATCCTGTCGGCCATCCTCTACGGCGCGCGCGTGTCGCTGCTGGTGGGCTTCGCCTCCGTGCTGTTCTCGATGGTGCTGGGCGTGACGCTCGGGCTCATCAGCGGCTACGCCGGCGGCCGCGTCGACAGCTTCATCATGCGCGTGGCCGACGTGCAGCTGTCGTTCCCGGCCATCCTGGTGGCGCTGCTGATCGATGGCGTGGCGCGCGGCCTGCTGCCGCGCGACATGCATGACCAGCTCGCGCTCTACGTGCTGATCTTCGCCATCGGCATCTCCGGCTGGGTGCAGTACGCGCGCACCGTGCGCGGCTCGACCCTGGTCGAGCGCAACAAGGAATACGTGCAGGCGGCGCGCCTGATCGGCATCCGCCCGTTCACGATCCTGCGCCGCCACATCCTGCCCAACGTGATGGGCCCGGTGCTGGTAATCGCCACCATCCACCTCGCGGTGGCCATCATCACGGAGGCGACGCTGTCGTTTCTCGGCGTGGGCGTGCCGCCCACGGCGCCCTCGCTGGGCACGCTGATCCGCATCGGCAACAGCTATCTGTTCTCGGGCATGTGGTGGATCTCGATCTTCCCGGGCATCGCCCTGGTGGCGCTGGTGCTGTCGGTCAACCTGCTCGGTGACTGGCTGCGCGACGCGCTCAACCCCAAACTGCGCTGACGCAGCAGGAACGCGCATGGCTCTGCTCAACATCGACCACATCCGCATCGAATTCCCCAGCCGCCGCGGCACGCTGGTGGCGATCGACGACGTCTCGCTCGCGCTGGAAAAAGGAGAGATCCTCGGCGTCGTGGGCGAGTCCGGCGCGGGCAAGTCCACCATCGGCAACGCGGTGATCGGGCTGCTCGAGGCGCCCGGGCGCCTCACCGCCGGCGAGGTAAACCTCGACGGACGCCGCATCGACGCGCTCAAGCCGGCCGAACAGCGCAAGGTGCGCGGCCGCCGCATCGGCATGATCTTCCAGGACCCGCTGACCTCGCTCGATCCGCTGCAGACGGTGGAGAGCCAGCTGGTCGAGACGATGCGCGTGCACCTGGACCTGACCCACGAGCAGGCCCGCGCCCGCGCGGTGGACCTGCTGACGCAGGTCGGCATCGACCAGCCCGAGTTGCGCGTGCAACAGTATCCGCACCAGTTCTCGGGCGGCATGCGCCAACGCGTGGTGATCGCGCTCGCGCTGTGCTGCGAGCCCGAGGTCATCATCGCCGACGAGCCCACCACCGCGCTCGACGTGTCGATCCAGGCGCAGATCCTCGACCTGCTGCGCAAGCTCTGCAAGAAGAAGCAGGTCGGCATGATCATCATCACCCACGACATGGGCGTGATCGCCGACATCACCGACCGCGTGGCCGTGCTGTATCGCGGCAAGCTGGTGGAGCAGGGCCCCACGCGCAAGATCCTGGGCAATCCCGATCACCCCTACACGCGCAGCCTGATCTCGGCCGTGCCCCGGCCCGACGTGAAGCTGCGCCGCTTCCCGCTGGTGACCTACATCGAGGACGTGCGCCATGCCCGCGTGGAGATCGACCTGGCCACGCACTGGCTCGGCCAGCGGCGCGACTTCGGCCAGCCGCACGACGGCCCGCTGGTGCAGGTGCAGGATCTCGGCATGCGCTTCTTGCTGCGCCAGGCCCTGCTGCCGCGCAACCGGCGCTCGCTCGATGCGGTCAAGCATCTCGACCTGGCCATCGGCGAGGGCGAAGTGTTCGGCCTCGTGGGCGAATCGGGTTCGGGCAAGTCCACGGTGGCGCGGCTCATCAGCGGCCTGTACACGCCCACGTCAGGCACGGTGCGCTTTGCCGGCACCGAACTCACCGGCCTGAAGGACGAGCGCAAGCTCAACGCCTTCCGGCGCCAGATCCAGATGGTGTTCCAGGATCCGTATTCATCGCTGAATCCGCGCATGCGGGTGCTGGACATCGTGGCCGAGCCGATCCGCTTCCACAGGCTGGCCGCCAGCGAAGCCGAGGCGCGCCGCATCGTGGCCGACCTGCTCGACGTGGTGGGGCTGGGCGCGCAGGCCGCGCTGCGCTATCCGCACGAGTTCTCGGGCGGCCAGCGCCAGCGCATCTGCATCGCCCGCGCGCTCGCCACGCGGCCGCGCTTTTTGATCTGCGACGAGCCGACCTCGGCACTCGACGTGTCGATCCAGGCGCAGATCCTGAACCTGCTCAAGGACCTGCAGGAGCAGTTGCGCCTGACCATGCTGTTCATCAGCCACGACCTGCCGGTGATCCGGCAGATGTGCGATCGCGTCGGCGTGATGCGCCACGGGGAACTGCTGGAGGTGGCCGACACCGAAACGCTGTTCGAGTCGCCCCAGCATCCCTACAGCCAGCATCTGCTCGGGCTCATGCCCAAGCTGCAGGCCATGTCGCAGGAAGGTCTGGAGGTCGAGGCCTGACCAGCGCGGCCGGCCGCGGACACGAGGCGGGCGATGGCCGCGATGGTCCCGGCGACGGCACGGCATCGCGGCACGGCCGCCGCGTTCAGGAGGCCTGGCAGGCCGCCGCGCCTTGCGCGACCGCGCCGGCCAGCGTCTCGATGGTGTCCGGCCGGGCCAACCGCGCTTCCTCGTCGGGGTTGACGATCACACCCGCCTCCACCAGCACCGCCGCCATCGGCGCGGTGCGCAACACGGCCAGGCCGTCGTAACGGTGGATGCCAAGCCGCCGATCGACGAACGGACGGTTCTCGCCCTCGATCGGCTCCGCGTGGTATTCAGACGGCTTTTCCCCGGCCGCCAGCAACTGCTCGCCGATCGCCCGCGCGCAACGCAGGCTCTCCTCGTAGCGCGGGTTCCGGGTCGACACGAAGATCGCAAAACCGGCGAACTCGCGCTGCCGCCCGGCGTCGATGTAGTGCTGCTGCATCGAGTCGTGATGGACGGACAGGAAGAAGTCCGCACCGGGCACGCGGGTCGCGCGCTCGGTCAGGGCGATCTCCTTGCCGTCGGCCGCCACGCGCGAGACGCGCACGCCGCGCAGGGTGAGCTCCCGGGCGATCGCGTTGGTGAGGTCCAGGTTGTAGAGGTATTCGACCCGGCCGCTCGCGCCGGTCGCGCCGGGCCGCTTGGGCGTGTGGCCGGTGTCGACCACGACGTGCGCCGGCTGCGCGGCGGAATGTGCGGCGGCGGCCGCCGCGGCCATGACGGGCGCGGCCGCGCAGGCGGCGCCGGCCAGGAACAGCGATGCGCACCAGGCGCGACGTGCCAGCGTACGAGACAAGAGAGCATCCTCGGGCAAGAGCGGGGTCGGCGGCGCACACGGGTCACGCCGGCTGCGCGGGATTCTCACCTGCCGCCGCGGCCCCCGCAAACGGCGCTGGTTACCTTCGGTATCGCGCGGACCCGACCGCCACGGCGGCATGGCCGCCGTGGCGTCGGCCCCCAATTGCCGCACCGTGGCGCGCCGGATCATGCCTTCCGGTCTTGCATGGTTACAAATGTGGCGCCGCCGCCGTGGCGCGTGCCCGGGCTTCGGCTACAATTCGACCCCGTGTGCAGTGCCAATCGGCACACGTCATTCGGGGCGCCCCGCCGCCCCGTCCGGCACAGGCCGGATCCTCCTTTTATCTCCTCACACGTTGCCTGGATTGGAGTCACTCAACTTGAGCGACAGGCTGCCGCTGGAGTTGTTTTTGACTACCTCTTCCACTTTCGCCGACCTCGGGCTGGCTGATTCGCTTTTGCGCGCGATCGCCGATACCGGCTATACCGCCCCCACGCCCATTCAGGCCCAGGCGATCCCGCTGGTGCTGCAAGGCGGCGACCTGCTCGCCGCCGCCCAGACCGGCACCGGCAAGACCGCCGGCTTCACGCTGCCCATCCTGCACCTGCTCTCGAACAGCAAGCCGGCGCTGCGCAAGCCCGGCCGCCCGCGCTGCCTGATCCTGACGCCCACCCGCGAGCTGACCGCCCAGGTGGCCGAATCGGTGCAGGTCTATGGCAAGCACACCGGCCTGACCTCGATGGTCATGTTCGGCGGCGTGAACATCAATCCGCAGATCTCGGCCCTGCGCAAGAATCTCGACATCCTGGTGGCCACCCCCGGCCGCCTGCTGGACCATGCCGGTCAAAAGACCGTCGACCTGTCCGGCGTCGAGATCCTGGTGCTGGACGAAGCCGACCGCATGCTCGACATGGGCTTCATCCGCGACATCCGCAAGGTGCTCGCGCTGTTGCCCAAGCAACGCCAGAACCTGCTGTTCTCGGCCACGTTCTCCGATGAGATCCGCCAGCTCGCCCACGGCGTGCTGCGCAATCCGGGCGAAGTCTCGGTCACGCCGCGCAACACCGCCACCGAGCTGGTGACCCAGACCGTGCACATGGTCGCCCAGCACCACAAGCGCGACCTGGTCAGCCATCTGATCCGCGAAAGCGGCTGGCACCAGGTGCTGGTGTTCACCCGCACCAAGCACGGCGCCAACCGCCTGGCCGAAAAGCTGGTCAAGGACGGCCTGACCGCCGCCGCGATCCACGGCAACAAGAGCCAGTCGGCCCGCACCCGCGCGCTGGCCGGCTTCAAGGACAGCACGGTCACCGTGCTGGTGGCCACCGACATCGCCGCCCGCGGCCTGGACATCGACCAGCTGCCGCAGGTCGTGAACTTCGAACTGCCCAACGTGCCGGAAGACTACGTGCACCGCATCGGCCGCACCGGCCGTGCCGGCGCGACCGGCGCCGCCGTGTCGCTGGTCGACGAGAGCGAAGTGAAGCTGCTCAAGGCCATCGAGCGCCTCATCAAGAAGACCATCGAACGCAAGACCGTGCCCGACTGGACCCCGCCCGTGGGCGTGTCGGCCGAACGCGAGCGCGACGACGAAGACGAAGAGCGCGGCTTTGGCCGTGGCCGACCGGGCGGTGGCCGCGGTGGCCGCGACGCCGGCCGTGGCCAGCGTTCGAGCGCGCCGCGCGGCGAAGGGCGCCCGGCAGGCCAGGCCCGTCAGGGCCAGGGCCAGGGTCAGGGCAAGCCCGCGGCCCGTCCGGCGGGCCAGGGTGGCGATCGCCGCCATGACGCTCCCCGCGATGGCGGCCGCGCCGCGGCGCCGCGCCACGGGCAAGGTGGCGATGCCGCCCGCGCCCGTCCGGCCGGCGCGCGCAGCGATGCGCCGCGCGGTGGCGGCAACAACCGTGGCCCCGGCCGCGGCGTGTTGCTGGGCAAGTAATATCGCAGCCCCGACCCCACACCCAGTCCCGAGTCCCACATGACGCTATCCACCTGGCTGACCTTTTTTGTCGCCTCCTGGGCGATCTCGTTTTCGCCCGGCGCGGGCGCCATCTCGGCCATGTCGTCCGGGCTGAAGTACGGCTTCGCCCGCGGCTACTGGAACACGGCCGGCCTGATCGCCGGCATCCTGTTCCAGTTCCTGGTGGTGGCGGTGGGCCTGGGCGCGGTGCTGGCCACGTCGGAGCTGGCGTTCACCGTCGTCAAGTATCTCGGTGTGGCCTACCTGATCTATCTGGGCTGGCGCCAGATCCGCACCGACGCCGCCCCGGTGGCCGTCGATGCGGGCGATCCCAAGCGCGCCTCGATCCGCGAGCTGGTGTTGCGGGGCTTCCTGATCAACACGATGAATCCCAAGGGCACGGTGTTCCTGCTGGCCGTGGTGCCGCAGTTCGTCGACCCGGGCCAGCCGCTCACCGCGCAGTATGCGGCGCTGGCCGGCACGCTGGCCTTCACCGATCTGGTGGCCATGGGCGTGTACACGCTGCTGGCGGCCAAGGTGCTGCGCCTGCTGCGCGAAGCGCGCCACATCCGCTGGATGAATCGCGTGTTCGGCTCGCTGTTCATCGTGGCGGGTGTGTTTCTTGCTTCGTTCCGCCGCCATTCCTGAGCTGAGTTGCCGTGAGGGGCGCACAGAGCGCCTCTGTACAATCCACCGACCATGAACATTCCCCAAGAAGTCGCGCGGCGACGCACGTTCGCCATCGTCTCCCACCCCGACGCGGGCAAGACCACGCTTACCGAAAAGCTCCTGCTGTTCGCAGGCGCGATCCAGATCGCCGGCAGCGTGAAGGCACGCAAGGCCTCCCGCCATGCCTCGTCCGACTGGATGGAGATCGAAAAGCAGCGTGGCATCTCGGTGGCCTCGTCGGTGATGCAGATGGAGTATCGCGACTGCGTCATCAACCTGCTCGACACCCCGGGTCACCAGGACTTCTCCGAAGACACCTATCGGGTGCTCACCGCGGTCGACGCGGCGCTGATGGTGATCGACGCGGCCAACGGCGTGGAGCCGCAGACCATCCGTCTGCTGCAGGTCTGCCGCGCGCGCAACACGCCCATCATCACGTTCATCAACAAGATGGACCGCGAGGTGCGGGAGCCGCTCGAGCTGCTGTCGGAAATCGAATCGCACCTCGGCATGGACGCGGTGCCGTTCTCGTGGCCCGTGGGCATGGGCAAGGCGTTCGGCGGCGTGTTCGACATTCGCCGCGACCGCATGCGCCTGTTCCGCGCCGGCCAGGAGCGCCGCGGCGACGACGACGAATTCATCGAAGGCCTGGGCAACCCGGCCATCGCCGAGCGCTTCGGCCAGGCCTTCGAACAGGCCTCGGGCGAGATCGAGCTGATCACCGAAGCCGCGCCCGCCTTCGACCACGAGGCGTTCCTCGCGGGCCAGCAGACGCCGGTGTTCTTCGGCTCGGCCATCAACAACTTCGGCGTCCAGGAAGTGCTCGACGCCCTGGTCGAGATGGCGCCGCCCCCGGGCGCGCGCGCCGCGCTCGAACGCGAGGTCAAGCCGGAAGAACCCAAGTTCACCGGCGTGGTGTTCAAGGTGCAGGCCAACATGGACCCCGCCCACCGCGACCGCGTCGCGTTCGTGCGCGTGAGCTCGGGCCGCTTCGAGCGCGGCATGCGCCTGAAGGTGGCCCGCACCAACAAGGAAATGCGGCCCAACAACGTGGTGTCGTTCCTGTCGCAACGCCGCGAGCTGCTCGACGAGGCCTATGCCGGCGACGTGATCGGGATTCCGAACCACGGCGTGCTGCAACTCGGCGACGTGCTCACCGAAGGCGAGAGCCTGCACTTCACCGGCCTGCCGTTCTTCGCGCCGGAACTGTTCCAGGCGGTCGAAGTCAAAGATCCGTTGCGCACCAAACAGCTGCGCGTGGGCCTGACCCAGCTCGGCGAGGAGGGCGCCATCCAGGTGTTCCGTCCCGAAGCCGCCGGCGGCTCGCTGCTGCTCGGCGCGGTCGGCCAGCTGCAGTTCGAAGTGGTGGCGCATCGGCTCAAAACCGAATACGGCGTGGAGGCGCGCATGATGCCTTCGCGCTACACGATGGCGCGCTGGATCACCTCCGAGGATCCCCGTGCGCTGCGCAAGTTCATGGATGCCAACGCTGCCCACATCGCCTATGATGTGGTCGATGCCGCGGCATTCCTGATTGGGTCGCCCGCGCAACTGCGGGTCGCCGAAGAGCTGTATCCGGATGTGAAATTCCACGCCATGCGCGAGCACGGCGGCAAGGTTTTCGGAGACAAGGCCTGACCCGGTCGTACGTGAAGGAAGAGGGTAGCAATGTCCTGGCGTTTTTTGTTCGCAACGCTTCTGATCGCTCTGGGCGCAGCCGCCTGGGGCGGCATTCAATTCGGCGATTGGCTGGTGGCGCATGCCCCCGTGGCCGCGCCTGCTCCTGGGCAGGATGAAGACGGCTCGCAGCCCGTGCTCGATGCCAACGGCAGGCCCTACACCGCCCAGCCGCCGCAGCCCCGCGTCGACGGCACGCTCGGCGTGCCGGATCAAGCCGGTGCGCGCGAGTGGCAGGTGAACACGGTGTCGCTGTTCGACACCAACAGCAATCCCAACGTCCAGATCTCGCGCGACTCCATCTCGATGGATCGGGCCCGCGAGATCGCGGCCAACTCCGACGTGCCCCTGCCCACCGGCCCGTCCGATGTCACCACGCTCGACGTGCAGTCGCAGAATCCGCTCTCCATCCCGGTGCCGCAGATTCCGTCCAGCGGCAACCAGGTGCAGCAGAATCCGCCCGTCGCGCTGCAGAACCCGCCGGTCTCGATGCCCAATCGCCCGGGTGCCGCGGCCTGGCAAGGGCAGCTGCGCGCCGAGCTGGCCGAATGCGCCAAGCAGGGCTTCTTCGACCGCCCGAGCTGCTCATGGAACGCCCGCAACAAATACTGCGCGCCCAACCGCGCCTGGGGCACCATCGAAGAGTGCCCGTCGCGGCCCTGATCGCGTTCGCCCAAACAAAAAACCCCAGGTACGCGCCTGGGGTTTTTTGTTTGCGCGGCCCGCGCAAGGGCAGCCCGGCCTGTCGCGCCGGCGCGCCACCAAAGACAAGGCCCCCGGCCTCATCGAGACACGGGGGCCTGGCGGCGCCGCGGGCTGCGACGCGTCGAATTATTCCTCGACTTCCATCTGGCTCTGCAGGTAGTTCTGCAGGCCTACCTGATCGATCAGGCCGATCTGGGTCTCGAGGTAGTCGATGTGTTCTTCGGTGTCGTCGAGGATGTCTTGCAGCAGGTCGCGCGACACGTAGTCACGCACCGACTCGCAGTGGGCGATGCCGTCCTTCACGGTCTGCTGGGCGGTCTGCTCCAGCTTCAGGTCACAGGACAGCAGCTCCGGCACGTCTTCGCCGATCAGCAGCTTGTGCAGGTCTTGAAGATTGGGCAGGCCGTCGAGCATGAAGATGCGTTCGATCAGACGGTCGGCATGCTTCATCTCGCCGATCGATTCTTCGTATTCCTTCTTGCCCAGCTTCTTCAGGCCCCAGTGATTCAGCATGCGTGCATGCAGGAAATATTGGTTGATGGCCGTCAGTTCGTTGGTCAGTTGCTTGTTCAGGAACTGGATGACGATTTTGTCGCCTTTCATGATGCACTCCTTATGCGGTCTGGCGCGTGCTCGAGCCACGCGTGAGAACTACGCATGCGGCTTGCGGCATGCGCAACCCCGGCAGACTACCACCGCCAAAGGGCCAAATGCCAGCGTTTGCGCGCATTTGGTAAACCGCTTTGCGACCGCTATCGGAAAGCGACAGGATAATGAGAATGAGTTTGCATGCGTGATGCAATGATTGATTGCGCACGCAATCATGCGGGCCTCACGCGCGCCGCCACGCCGATTGGCGCGCAGAAATCCGCGCGCCTCATGCCCGACGCCGCCTCGCGCGCAGCCAGAATCCGCTGCAATTGCGCGCAAACTTTTTTCGTTGGCGCGGGCCCACAGTCGGACGATCGGCGCTCAGGTGCGGCTGCGCGTGGCGAGCCAGATGCCGAGCGCGATCGGCACGATCCCGATCAGGTCGATCCAGCTCACCGGTTCGCGCAACACCAGCCAGCCGAACAGCAGCCCCAGCGGCGGCATCAGGAAGTGCAAGGCGCTGGCCGAGGTCGCGCTGCTGCGACCCAGGATGCGGAACCACAGGTAGTAGCTGCCCATCGACACCGCGACGATGGTGTAGGCCATGCTCAGCACGAGTGAGGTCGTGAGGCGCGCGTCGGCGATCGATTCGGTGGCCAGCGCAAACGGCAGCACCACCAGACAGCCCGCGATCGATTGCACGCCGGTCGCGGTCCAGAGATCCACACTCGGCCGCGCGCGCTTGTAGCAGAGCGTACCCAGCACCAGCGCCAGCAGGCCACCGCACACCATCAGCGTGCCGTGCAGGTCTTCGTGGCCGCCCTGCAGCCGGGACCGCAGCACGATGATCACGCCCAGCAGGCCCAGGCACAGTCCCGCCAGCTTGCGCAGCGTGAGCCGCTCGCCCAGCATCGGGCCGGCCAGGATGCCGATCAGCAAGGGGTTGGTGCTGATGAGCACGGCGGCGAAGGCCGACGACACCGTCGCCATGCCGCTCCAGCTCAGCCCGAGATAGATGCCGTTGTTGAGCGCGCCCAGGCCGGCCAGCACTGCGAGGTCGCGCCAGCGCGGCATGCGCCAGCGTCCCGCCAGCATCGCCACGCCCAGCATCAGCACCCCGGCGATCGCGAAGCGGATGCTCAGCAGCGTCAGGGGCGGGCAGTCGCGCAGCGCGATCTTGGCCGCGGCAAAGGCCGAGCTCCACAGCACGCAGAACAGCGCGATCAGGCCCCACGCCGTCGCGGCCTGGGGCGCGGCGGACACGGACGGGGCGGGAGCGGAAGACAGCGCGGGCGTTTTCATGAGCGGGGTCGGCAGAAGCACGCCGGCGCCATGGCCGCCGGAGCGCGGCCACGCCCGCAGGACGTGAAGGAAGGGCCATTCTGTGCCGCCCCCGATCCATTGACAAACGCTTTATTCCGATCAAAAGTATTTGAAAAATCGATGGATGATCGCGCATGGATCTCGACCTTCTGCACAGCTTTGTTTCGGTCGTCGACGCGGGCGGCTTCACCCGCGCCGGCGAACGCGTGCACCGCACCCAGTCCACCGTCAGCCAACAGATCCGCAAGCTCGAGCAAAACCTCGGCTGCGCCCTGTTCGTGCGCGACGGCCGCCAGGTGCGCCTCACCGAAGACGGGGAACGCCTGCTGGGCTACGCGCGCCGGATGCTGGCGCTATCCACCGAGATCCGGGTGGCGGTCAGCGGCCAGCAGCGCGCCGAAGTCGTGCGCCTGGGCGTGCCCGACGACTTCGCGGTCGCCGCCCTCACCAGCCAGGTGGCGGCGTTTGCCCGCGCGCATCCCGAGGCGCGCCTGAGCGTGCGCTGCGACCTCAGCGTGGCGCTGGCGCGCGCGCTGGATCGCGGCGACCTCGACGTGGCGCTGGTCAAGCGCGACCCGCAGGGCGGGCCGTGCGTGGCGGCGTGGCCCGAACGCCTGCACTGGATGCACGGCGAGCATGGCGCACACGCCGCGCTGGCCGATCCGGTGCCGCTGGTGGTGTTTCCGCAGGGCTGCCTGTATCGCAATCGCGCGATTCACGCGCTCGAATCGGCCGGCCTGCGCTGGCGCATCTGCTACGAGAGCCCCAACCTGCACGGCATCCAGGCGGCGCTGGAGGGCGGGATGGGCGTGGCCCTGCTGGAGGTGCGCTGCCAGACCGCGGGCCTGCGCCGCGACGAGCGGCTGCCCGCGCCGGCCCCCAGTGAACTGGCGCTATGCACCGGCCGCGAGGCCGGTCCGGCCGCCCTGGCGCTGGCGCAACGCATCCGCCAGTTCTGCGAGGACGACCTGGGCTGGACGCCCCTGCGGCAGGTTGCCTGAGCGCAGCGCGCACGGCCGCGCCTGCGCCCATGCCATCGAAATGGGGCGCGGAATTCAAAGGATTCGGGGAAGACGGCGGGGAGACGGCGGCGCCCGCGGCGCATCGATGGATGCGCAGCGACAGGGGCCAGGGGGCTCAGGCGGCGGCGACGAGCGGAACCGGGAACGGACGCAGCGGCGAATTGGCGGCCGGCTCGGCGGCGAGCGGCTCCGCATCGACCAAGGCGGACGGCGTGTTGACCGGCACCGCGAGCGAGCGCACGTCGCACACGCTGGACGCGCGGCCACCCGGCAGGTATTCCGTGGCCGTGGCGGCACAGCACCCGCAGCAGGATGCGACGCCCAGCTCGAATTGCAGATCGCCCAGGGTAGCGGCTCCGGAATCCACGCATGCGCGGATCTGGCGTTCGGTAACCGCGTTGCAGATACAAACGTACATGCGAATGATTATCGAAAATAAACGGCACGGACGCAAGCCCTTTGCGACGAAATAATTGCAACGGGTTTCGGCGCTATGTCCTTGAAAACAGGGACGAAAGTGCGCGGAAAGCCGGAGGGATGCGTCCCTCATCTCGTGCCCGCTATGCCCCCATTTGGTCGGATTCGGCGGCGATTTCGCGGCGGTGGCCGCCTGCCCACCGCCCGGACGCGGCGGCGCGCGCCCTCAGCGGGCCGACGCCTGGGCCTTGCGCACGGCCGCCGGGGCGATGCGCAGCGCCTCGCGATACTTGGCCACCGTGCGGCGCGCGATCACGATGCCCTGGTCGGCCAGGCGCTGCATGATCTGGCTGTCGGACAGCGGCTTGGCGCGATTCTCTTCCGCCACCATCTGGCGGATGTGGGCCTGCACCGCCGTGGCCGAGGCCGAATCGCCGCTCTCGGTGGCCAGCCCGCTGCCGAAGAAGCGCTTGAGTTCGAGGGTGCCGAACGGCGTGAGCATGAACTTCTGCGTGGTGGCGCGCGAAATCGTGGATTCGTGCAGCCCCAGTTCGCTGGCGATGTCTTTCAGGATCAGCGGACGCATCGCGGCCGGACCCTGGCTGAAGAAGGCCTCCTGGTGCACGACGATGGCCTGCGAGACGCGCAGGATGGTGTCGAAGCGCTGCTCGACATTGCGGATCATCCAGCGCGCCTGCTGCAGCTGGGCCTGCAGGCCGGCATGGCTGGCCTCGCGCTGATTGCCGAGCATCTGCGCGTACATGCTGTTGATCTGCAGCCGCGGCATGACCGCACTGTTGAGCACCACCTGCCAGCCGTTGCGGCCGCGCCGCACGATCACATCCGGAATGGCGTATTCGGCCGCCGGCACGGTCCAGGCGCGGCCCGGCCGCGGCTCGAGCCGCAGGATCAGCGCGTGCGCCGCGCGCAGCGTGGCATCGTCGATCTGCAGCGCCTCGCGCAGCCGTGCCGGGTTGCCGGCGGCCAGCAGGGCGAGGTGGTGCGCGCAGATGGCGCGGGCACAGGCCAGCACGGCCGGATTGGCGGCCTCCGGCATGCGCACGATATCGGGGTGGCGCAGCTGCAATTGCAGGCAATCCGCCATGTCGCGCGCGCCGATGCCCGGCGGGTCGAAGGATTGCAGCAGGGTGAGGGCGGCACGCAGTTCGTCTTCGTCGACCTCGAGTTCGGGCGGCAGCCAGCCCAGGATCTCGTCGAGCGGCGCATCGAGATAGCCGTTGTCGTCGAGCGCATCGATCAGCAGCGACACCAGCGCGGTGTCGCGCGGCTCGGCGCGCGTGAGGGCGAGCTGGGCCAGCAGGTGTTCGCGCAGGGTGTCGTCGCGCGCCTGCTGCGGCATCTCGCTGTCGTCGTCAGGGTAGACGCCGCCCGAGCCCGGCATCTCGTCGACGCGCAGCTCGGTGTCGGGCGCATCGTCGTTTTCGACGCTGGCCTCGCGTTGCGGATCGGCGGTTTCGGCCTGCGCAGCCGTATCTTCGTCGCGTTCCAGCAACGGATTTTCAGCCAAAGCCTGAGAAATCTCCGCCTCGAGCTCGAGCGACGACAGCTGCAGCAGCCGGATGGACTGCTGCAGTTGGGGGGTCAGCGTCAAATGCTGGCCCGGACGCAGTTCTAATGCGGGACGAGTCATAGGTACAATATTTTGCATGATGAATCCCACTTCGCCCGAACGCATTCGCCAGGACAGCCGTCTCATCGGCCAAACCTTGCTGAAACTTGCGGCCCCCCGCCTCACCGTCCGGGCGATCGTGATCGCCATCGCCGTGGTCATCTGGCTGCTCGCAGCCTCGTGGCTGCTGGCTTTCGGGCGGTCCCTGACCTTCGAAGGCCTGCACTCGCTGGGCGAGCAGACCGTCTCGCTCATCACCCGCTACAACCCGGCCTTCTGGTGGGGCGTGGTCGCGGTGTGGACGCTGATCGTGTTCTTCGCGCTGCGCTCGTGGCTCTACGCCGACATGGCCTCGACCCGTGCCCGCATGCTGCCGCCCGCCGTGCTGGCGCAGCTGCGCCCGCAACTGGCCGAGGAATCGGTGGCGGTGCTGCGCTGGTCGTGGGGCGAGCGTGACGAGCCCTTCACCGTTGGGGATCTGCAACGCGCCCATCGCGAACTGCGTCACAACCGGGTGGGCAAGCTCGCCGCCGTGGCCGAGCAGTCCGCGATCCTCGACACGCCGGTGCACGACGACGACGCCCCGCGCCGCGCGCGCGACGCCGATCGGGTGCGCCCGTCGGGCCGCTACGTCGAGCCGCACCTGGGGCCCGATCGCTGAGCCGCTCGCCCCGCGGCACCCGCGAAAGGCCGGCGCACGCCGGCTTTTTTTCGCCTGCTACCCGGCCCGCCGGGATCGGGCCGTGTCCCTGCCAGCGCTGACCCGGCGCTAAAAGCGCCGCCATCGCCGCCGAATCCGCCGCGATCGGCACGGTACGTCGCCGATTTTCCGGGGCACGGCACCCGCCCGGCGCGCCCGGCAGAATTGCGCGGCGCGGAAAAATGTGTTTGACTAGCGTCTATGGCCGCTCAACGCACCCGCCCCTCGCGCACTTTCGCGCAAACCCCCGAAGCCTTCCGCGCTTCGGCAGGTGGCCTGCGTTCGTCCTTCTCGGCCCTGCCGGCCCCCGCCGCCGCGCGCGCCCTATCGCTATCGCTACGCCTACCGATCGGTTGCCGGGCCTAGAGCCCCAGTGGTAGCTCGGCAGCCAGACGTTCGTCAATTTGCGTTCGTCTAGGTGTTTGCCACGCACTCCCCCGGCCCACCCGCGCCGACCCCACAAACCGCGTTAAAACTGAATCCGGCCTGCACCCTGGCCACCGCACGTCCGACCGCCATCCTGGTCGCCGCGCAAGGGAACGTTCCCGGGATTCACAAGATACCGACCGAGGTGTACTGATGATGCTCGCCAACCCCGCCACCAAATACGTACCGTTCAAGCCGTTCGCCCGTGATTTCTCCGAGCGCACCTGGCCCAGCCGCCGCATCGAGCAGCCGCCGATCTGGATGAGCACCGACCTGCGTGACGGCAACCAGGCCCTGATCGAGCCGATGAGCGTCGAGCGCAAGCTCCGCTTCTTCGAGCAGCTCGTGAAGATCGGCTTCAAGGAAATCGAGGTCGGCTTTCCCTCGGCGTCGCAGACCGACTTCGATTTCGTGCGCAAGCTCATCGAAGAAAAGCGCATCCCCGACGACGTCAAGATCATCGTGCTGACGCAGGCGCGCGAAGACCTGATCTCGCGCACCGCCGACGCCGCCGCGGGCGCCAGGCAGGCCATGATCCACCTCTACAACGCCGTTGCCCCCGCCTTCCGCAAGGTGGTGTTCAACATGTCGAAGGACGAGATCAAGAACATCGCCGTGACCGGCACGCAGCTGGTCAAGAAGCACATGGCGCGTCACCCCGAGGTGCAATGGAGCTACGAATACTCGCCCGAAGTGTTCTCGACCACCGAGCCGGAATTCGCGCTCGACGTCGCCAACGCCGTGGCGCGCGAGTGGGACGCCACGCCGGCCCGCAAGCTCACGCTCAACCTGCCGGCCACCATCGAGGCGACCACGCCCAACATGTACGCCGACCAGATCGAGTGGATGCACAACAACCTCGAGCGTCGTGACAGCATCATCCTGAGCGTGCACCCGCACAACGATCGCGGAACCGCCGTCGCGGCCGCCGAATTCGCCGTGATGGCCGGCGCCGACCGCATCGAAGGCTGCCTGTTCGGCAGCGGCGAGCGCACCGGCAACGTCGACCTCGTCACGCTCGCGCTCAATCTCTACACCCAGGGCATCCATCCGGGCCTGGACTTCTCCGACATCGACGAAGTGCGCCGCTGTGCCGAGTACTGCAACCAGTTGCCGGTACACCCGCGCCATCCCTATGCCGGCGACCTCGTCTTCACCGCGTTCTCGGGCTCGCACCAGGACGCCATCAAGAAGGGCTTCGCGCTGCAACAGGCCGATGCCGTATGGGAAGTGCCGTACCTCCCGATCGACCCGGCCGACCTCGGCCGCAGCTACGATGCCGTGATCCGCGTCAACAGCCAGTCGGGCAAGGGCGGCGTGTCGTACCTGCTCGAACAGGAACACGGCCTGGTGTTGCCGCGCCGCCTGCAGATCGAATTCAGCCGCGCCATCCAGCGCGTGACCGACGAGACCGGCCGCGAAGTCAACGCCGCCGACGTGCATTCGATCTTCCAGAGCGAATACCTCGACCAGAGCACCCCGTGGAAGCTGATCCGCCATCGCATCGACGGCGATCCCAGCGCCGGTGAAGGCAAGCAGTTCAGCATCCAGGCCGAGCTCGAATACAACGGCGAACGCCGCACCGTGACCGGCTCCGGCGACGGCGCGATCTCGGCCTTCGTGGCCTCCATCGGCGTGCCGGTGCGCATCATGGACTACCACGAGCACGCCATCGGCACCGGCACCGACACGCGCGCCGCCAGCTACGTCGAAATGCGCGTGGGCGATGCGCCCACCGGCTTCGGCGTGGGCATCGACCGCGACATCGTCACGGCCTCGTTCCGCGCCGTGCTGAGCGCGGTCAACCGGCACATCGCCGAGCACGGCGAGGTGCCGGTGGCCGAAGCCGAGGCAGCCTGATCATCACGCAAGAAGGCCGCGCCGCACGTACCGTGCGCGCGGCCGCGGCAAGCCCGGGCCCACGAGGCTGACCGGCGCGGCACCCGAAAAAAACCCGGCTATCGCCGGGTTTCGTTTTTGTGGCGGATGCCGGCCTCAGCCCTCGAGCAGCACCCGGTGCATCCAGCGGCCCACCGCCAGCAGCCGCTGGTCGTGGCCCGGCGCGCCCACCGCCTGCAGGCCCACCGGCAGGCCCTGGGGGCCGGTCGCGAACGGCAGATGCAGCGTCGGAAAGCCGAGCAGCGTCCAGACGCGGCAGAACAGGGGGTCGCCCGTGCCCTGGTCGAAGAAGGGCGCCTCGCCGGTGGTGCTGGGCACCAGCAGCACGTCGAATTCGTCGAACCAGCGCAGCGCCCGCTGGCGGGCGCTGGCCGCGCGCGCCAGCCGCTCTTCGTGCGCCACGGTCTCGATCTCCGCGCCCGCGTCCAGCATCGCGACGAGCCGTGTGCTGAGCTGGTTGCGCCGCGTGGTGCGCTCGAAGCTCAGTGCGCTGGCGGCCTCGTAGGCCATCACGTCGGAGTGCAGCTGGACCAGCGCGCAGTCTTCGGTGGGCAGGGCCGCTTCGCGCACGTCGGCGCCGGCGCGCGCCAGCACCAGCGCGGCCTGCTCGAAGGCGTCGCGGCTTTCGGTCTGCGCTAGGCGCCACTGAAAGGTGCGCAGCATGCCGACGCGTGGGCGCGCATCGTAATCGAGCTGGCGCAGGCGCGCGTCGCGCATCAGGACCGAGGCGAACAGGCCGATGTCGTCGATGCTGCGGGCGAAGCCGCCGATCGTGTCGAGCGATTCGGCGGTGGACTTGAGGCCGGCGCGCGCGATGCGGCCGGCCGTGGGCTTGAAGCCGACCACGCCGCAATACGCGGCCGGGCGGATGATGGAACCGGCGGTCTGGGTGCCCAGCGCGAGGGGGCACATCTCGTCGGCCACCGCGGCGGCCGAGCCGCTCGACGAGCCCCCGGGCGTGTAGGCGACGTTGCGCGGATTGCGCGTGGGGCCGGGCTGGTAGCCGGCGAATTCGGTGGTCACGGTCTTGCCCAGCACCACGCCGCCGGCCTCGCGGCACAGCGCGACGACGGCCGCGTCGGCCGCGGGCTGATGATCCTGGTAGACACCGGAGCCATAGCGCGTGGGCAGATCATGCGTGTCGAACATGTCTTTGATGCCCAGCGGCAAGCCGTGCAACACGCCGCGCACGGGGCCGTTGTCGAGCGCCTGCGCCTGCGCCAGGGCATGGGCGGGATCGAGCGTGGCCCAGGCCTGCACCTGCGGCTCGCGCTGTTCGATGCGCGCCAGGCAGGCCCGCACCATCTGCACCGCGGTGAGTTCGCGGCGATTGAGCCGGCGCGCCGCTTCGAGCGCGCCGAGTTGATTCAAGGCTATCGCCATCCCCAATGTTCCCCAGTTCAACGGCTGTACGTCTATCTTGGCGTATGTGTATTGCCGGGCGATGTTGCGGCCCGGAACGCGGACGTATCCAGGCCAGTGTAGAAGCAAGCGCGGGGGATATGCAAAGAACCGGAAGGCAGGTTGCGGGAAAACCCCGTGTTTGCTGGCTGCCGCAGACGCCGTTGCTGCGCCGCAGGCATGAGTTGCGTACGCAACCGACTCGCCGGTTCACCGATGAAACGCCGTTGAAACACGCCCCGGACATGCTGACGCGGCCGGATCGGATGCCGCGCTGCATCTACCGCAGCGCGTCACAAGATGCGGTGGGCAAGCCGCGCACTTTGCTCTAAGTTCGCCGCATGACATATCGCTGTCATGCAGCACTCCTAGAATGAAATCGTTTTCATGGAGCCAACCCGGCCCCTGATTCGCAGCCAAGGATTGCCGTGAGCCACAAAGCGCCGAGCCGGCCCTCGATCATCGAGATTGCACGCAAGGCGGGCGTATCGCCCGCCACGGTGTCGCGCGCGTTCAACCAGCCCGAGCTGCTGCGGCCCGAGACCCTGGCGCGCATCGAGGCCGTGGCCCAGCGCAGCGGCTTCCGGCCCAATCGCGTGGGCCGGTCGCTGCGCAACGGCAGCACCCGCACCATCGGCCTGATGCTGCCCACCCTCACCAATCCGGTGTTCGCCGACTGCTTCGAAGGCGCGGAGCAATTCGCGCGCGAGGCCGGCTACAGCGTGATGATGGCCACCACCGGCTACCAGCCCGAAATCGAGGAACGCGTGGTGCGCGAGCTGATCGACCACCAGGTGGATGGACTGATCCTCACGGTGGGCAATCCGGCCGACAACGCCACGCTCGCCTTCCTGCAGCACACCGGCATGCCGCATGTGCTGGCCTATAACGAATCGGCCGACCATCCCTTCGTGTCGGTGGACAATCGCGCCGCGGCGCGCGAGATGGTGCAGCGGCTGGCCGACCTCGGCCACCAGCGCATCGCACTGGTCACCGGCCCGCTGGCCGCCTCCGACCGGGCCCGCCGCCGCCTCGAAGGCGCACGGGCCTGTGCGCGCAAGCTGGGCCTGCCGGCGATCGGCCACCTCGCCATGCCGGCCCATACCGAATCCGACCTCACGGTGCTGCGCATGGCGCTCACGCGCAAGGATGCGCCCACCGCGCTGTTCTGCTCCAACGATCTGCTGGCCAGCTCGGTGCTGTCGCAGCTCGCCGGCCTCGGCGTGCGCGTGCCGCAGGACATCTCGGTGTGCGGCTTTGACGGCGTGGCCATCGGCGCGCTGATGATGCCGCCGCTCACCACCGTGGCGCAGCCGAGCCGCGACATCGGCGCGCAGGCCTGCGCGCGGCTGCTGGACTTCATGCAGCACGACACCCCTCTCGAATCGGTGCGCCTGGCGCACCGTGTTTTCCCCGGCGGCACGGTTGCTGCCGCTCCCGCCAAACCGTCCTCCGTCAGGATCCCGCAAGCATGAAACGATTCCTCCAGAACCTCACGCGCGCCACCTTGGCCGTGCTCGCGCTGGGCGCCGGCGCCGCCCAGGCGCAATCCGCCATCTGCTACAACTGCCCGCCCGAATGGGCCGACTGGGCCACGCAGATCAAAGCCATCAAGCAGGCCACCGGCATCACCGTGCCGGGCGACAACAAGAACTCCGGCCAGGCCCTGGCCTCGCTGGCCGCCGAGCGCGCCAACCCGGTGGCCGACGTCGTGTACTACGGCGTGACCTTCGGCATCCAGGCCGACAAGGACAACCTGATCCAGGCCTACAAGCCCGCCAACTGGGACAAGATTCCCGACGGCATGAAGGATCCCAACGGCAAGTGGTTCGCCATCCATTCGGGCACGCTGGGCTTCATGGTCAACGTCGACGCGCTGCGCGGCAAGCCGGTGCCGCAATCGTGGAACGACCTGCTCAAGCCCGAGTACCGCGGCATGGTCGGCTATCTGGATCCGGCCTCGGCCTTCGTGGGCTATGTCGGTGCCGTGGCGATGAACCGCGCGCTCGGCGGCACGCTCGACAACTTCGATCCGGCCATCGGCTGGTTCAAGAAGATGCAGGCCAACAAGCCCATCGTGCCCAAGCAGACCGCCTATGCGCGCGTGCTGTCCGGCGAGATCCCGATCCTGATCGACTACGACTTCAATGCCTATCGCGCGAAGTACAAGGACGAGGCCAACGTGGCCTTCGTGATCCCGCAGGAGGGCACCATCGCCGTGCCCTACACCATGAGCCTGGTGGCGAACGCCCCGCACGCCGACAACGGTCGCAAGGTGCTGGACTTCACGCTGTCCGACGCCGGCCAGGCGATCTGGGCCAACGCGTTCCTGCGCCCGGTCCGCGCCGAGACGATCTCGGCCGAGGCGCAGAAGAAGTTCCTGCCGGCGGCCGACTACGCCCGTGCCGGCACGGTGGACTACGCTCAGATGGCCGCCGCGCAGCGCGGCTTCTCCGAGCGCTACAGCAAAGAGGTGAACTGAGATGGCGCGCCGCGGATGGCTTTGGTTCGCCGCGCCGGCCGCGGCGCTGTTTCTCGCGTTCTGGCTGCTGCCCATGGCGGCGCTCGCCCTGACCGGGGCGCGCACCGCCGAGGGCCACTCGGCCTACGTCACCGTGCTCACCAGCGTGCAGTACTGGCGCAGCCTGGGCAACACGGTGGCGCTGTCGCTCGCCGCCACGCTCGCCACGCTGCTGGTCGCGCTGCCGGTGGGCCGCTTCCTGGCCTGGCATCGTGAATTTCCGGGCCGCCGCGCGCTGGTCGCGCTGCTGATGTTCCCGCTCGCGTTTCCCGGCGTGGTGGTGGGTTTCCTCATCATCCTGCTGGCCGGGCGCCAGGGCGTGGCCGCCGCGATCTCCGAATGGCTGGGCGCCGAGCCCGTGGTGTTCGCCTATGGCATGGGCGGGCTGTTTCTCGGCTACCTGTATTTCTCGCTGCCGCGCACGATCGGCATGATCTCGGCCGCCGCCGAGCAGATCGACACCAGCCTGCTGGAAGCCGCGCGCACGCTGGGCGCCTCGGGCTGGCGCCGCTTCGCGGACATCGAGCTGCCGGCGTTGATGCCGGCGCTGCTGGGCGCGGGCGCGATGAGCTTCGCCACCAGCATGGGCGCGTTCGGCACGGCGTTCACGCTGGCCACGCAGATCGACGTGCTGCCGATCACCATCTACAACGAATTCACCAACTACGCCAACATCCCGGTGGCCGCCGCACTGTCGATCGTGCTGGGCCTGGTCACCTGGGCCGTGCTCTACGTGGCGCACAGCGTCGCGGGCACGCGTGCCGGCGCCGCCGCCTGAGGCCTCGCGTCATGACCCAACTCCATTCACGCACCGACATGCGCCTGGGCCTGGCCGCCACGCTCGCCGTGGCCGCCTTTCTCATCGGCCCGGTCGTGCTGTCGATCCTGGCGGGCCTGACCCGCAACTACTTCGTCGGCCTGTCCAGCGGCTTCACGCTGCGCTGGATCGAGCAGGTCTGGGAGCTCTACGCCGACACCATCTGGCGCTCGTTCGCCGTCGCCTTGCTCACCCTGGCCGTCTGTGTGCTGGTGGGCGTGCCGGCGGCGTGGGTCCTCACGCTGCACCGCGGCCGCGCCGCGCGCGCGCTCGAAGAGCTGCTGACGCTGCCCGTGGCGGTGCCGGGCCTGGCCTCGGCGCTCGCGCTGATCATCTCGTGGGGCACGGTCTCGGGCCTGCGCGGCAGCCTCTGGTTCATCGTGATCGGCCACGTGCTGTTCACGCTGCCCTTCATGGTGCGCGCCGCGCGCGCCAGCATGGCGGGCGCGGACCTGGCGGTGCTCGACGAGGCCGCCGCCACGCTGGGCGCGGGCCGGATGCGGCGCTTCCTCACCGTGGTGGTGCCCAATGCCACGCCCGGCATCGTTACCGGCGCGCTCACGGTGCTGACGCTGTCGATCGGCGAATTCAACCTCACTTGGCTGCTGCACACGCCGCTCACCAAGACCCTGCCCGTCGGCCTGGCCGACAGCTATGCCTCGATGCGGCTCGAAGTCGCGTCGGCCTACACCCTGGTCTTCCTGCTCATGCTGATGCCGCTGCTGGTGGGCCTGCAATGGCTGGCCGCGCGCGGTGAACGCCGGGCCCGCGCGCAGCAGCGCCAGGCCGCCCAGAACCAAGGACACTGACATGAAAGCCCCCGTTTCCATCACCCTGAGCCAGTGCGGCAAGACCTGGCCCGACGGCACCCGCGCGCTGCAACCGCTGGACCTGCACATCCCCGGCGGCGAGATCCTCGCGCTGCTCGGCCCCTCCGGCTGCGGCAAGACCACGCTGCTGCGCCTGATCTGCGGGCTGGAGCAGGCCGATGCCGGCGCCACCATCCGCTACGGCGACGAGGACGTCACCGCGCTCGCGCCGGAGGCGCGCGGCGTGGGCGTGGTGTTCCAGAGCTATGCGCTGTTTCCCAACATGAGCGTGCAGGACAACGTGGCCTACGGCCTGCGCGTGCGCGGCCAGGATGCCGCCACGCGCAACCGGCGCGCGCTCGAGATGCTGGAGCTGGTGCGCATGGACGCGTTCGCGACGCGCCGCGTCAGCCAGCTCTCGGGCGGCCAGCGCCAGCGCGTGGCGCTGGCGCGCGCCCTCGCCATCGAGCCGCGCGTGCTGCTGCTCGACGAGCCGCTCACCGCGCTCGACGCCAAGCTGCGCGAGCACCTGCGGGTGGAGCTGTCACAGATGCTGCGCCAGCTCGGCATCACCACCATCATCGTCACCCACGACCAGGACGAGGCCATGATGCTGGGCGACCGCATCGCGGTGATGTCGGCGGGCCGGCTGGAGCAGATCGGCGACGCCGAGACGCTCTACCGCCAGCCCGAGACCGAGTTCGTGGGCGAGTTCCTCGGCACGCTGTGCAAGGTGCGCGGCGCGACGCGCGCCGGCCTGCTCTTGCCCGGCGGCGACGAACTGCGCTTTCGTCCGCACCACGTCGCGCTCGGCGAGCCGCAGGCCGGCGCCGCGCCCGCCGAGGTGCTGGCGCGCTTCTTCCTGGGCGGCTCGGTGCGCTACGAGATCGGCCTGGCCGACGGCCAGCGCCTGAGCGCCATCGCCAGTCCCGACAGCCCCTTCCAACGCGGCCAGCACGTCAGCGTGACGCTGGCCGGCCACTGAACATTCCCCTGCGCACGCCATCCACCATGTTCATCGCACAAATCACCGATCTGCACATCCGCATGCCCGGCCAGAAGGCCTATCGCGTGGTCGAGACCGATCAGTACCTGCCGCCCGCCGTGGTCGCGCTCAACGCGCTCGACCCGGTGCCGGACCTGGTGATGATCAGCGGCGACCTGACCGACTTCGGCCGGCCGCAGGAATACGCCCATCTGCGCGCCATGCTCGAACACCTGCGCATGCCGTACTTCCTGCTGCCCGGCAATCACGACGCGCGCGAAGGCCTGCGCGATGCCTTCCCGGATCACGCCTACCTGGCCGAGGCCGGGGAGTTCCTGCAATACACCATCGAAGACCGGCCGCTGCGCATCATCGTGCTCGACACCGTGGTGCCGCTGCAGAGCCACGGGTCGTTGTGCGCGCAACGGCTCGGCTGGCTGGCCGACCGCCTGGCCGAGCAGCCCGGCCGTCCGACCGTGATCGTGATGCACCATCCGCCGTTCGCCACCGGCATCGACCACATGGACGCGATCGGCCTGCTGGCGGGCGCGCCCGAGCTCGAAGCGTTGGTTTCGCGCCACGACAACATCGAGCGCATCATGTGCGGCCATTTGCACCGCACCATCTACCGCCGTTTCGGCGGCACCATCGCCTCGACCTGCCCGAGCCCGGCCCACCAGGTCGCGCTCGACCTGCGGCCCGGCGGCCCGTCGGCCTTCGTCATGGAGCCGCCGGCCTTCCACGTGCACCACTACCTCGACGGCGTGCTGAACACGCATCACGCCTATATCGGGGAATACCCTGGTCCGTATCCGTTTCACGAAGAAGGCGGCGGCCTTATCGACGAGTGAGGTCTCGGCCTGCAACGCCTGCGTCATGTTTGCAGCGCAGAATGAAAAGGATTTCATTTGCCGCCAGAATGGCAAATCCGCGTCAGAAAAAGAAAAGCACATGTCCACGCTCGTCCTAGACAACCTGACCAAGCAGTATGGCGATGCCGCCGCCATACAGGGCGTGAGCTTCTCCGCGCCCGCGGGAAGCTTCACCGTCTTGCTCGGCCCGTCCGGCTGCGGCAAGTCCACCACGCTGCGCATGATCGCGGGCCTGGACACGCCCACCGGCGGCCGCATCCTGATCGGCGACCAGGACGTCACCGCGCTGCCGCCGTCCAAGCGCCGCATCTCGATGGTGTTCCAGTCGTACGCGCTGTTCCCGCACCTGTCGGTGCGCGAGAACATCCTGTTCGGCCTGAAGGTGCGCAAGGAGCCCGCGCGCGACCACGACCGGCGCCTGAACCGCGTGGCCAGCCTGCTGGGCCTGTCGGCGCTGCTGGATCGCAAGCCCTCGCAACTGTCGGGCGGCCAGCAGCAGCGCGTGGCGCTCGGCCGCGCCATCATTTCCGATGCGCCGGTCTGCCTGATGGATGAGCCGCTGTCCAACCTCGATGCGCAGCTGCGCCACGAGATGCGCCGCGAGATCCGCGCGATCCAGCGCGAGCTCGGCATCACCATGGTGTACGTCACCCACGACCAGACCGAGGCCATGAGCATGGCCGACCAGGTCGTGCTGCTGCGCGGCGGCCGCATCGAGCAGCTCGCGAGCCCCGATCTGTTGTACGCGCAACCGGCTACCGAATTCGCCGCGCGCTTCATCGGCACGCCGCCGATGAATCTGATCAAGCTCGACGACCTGCACGGCCAGCGCGTGATCGCCGGCACGCACGGCGCCGCCATCGCCCAGGCGCCGGCCCACGCCGCCACGCTGGGCGTGCGCCCGGAGCACATCACGATCTCCGCCGACGGCCACGCGGCCGAGGTGGAGAGCGTCGAGTACTTCGGCGCCGACTCGATCGCGGTCTGCCGCATCGGCTCGGCCGGCGGCATCGCGGTGCGCGTCAACGGCCACCTGCGCGCCGAGCCCGGCATGCGCGTGGGCCTGGCCTGGCCCGCCGACAGACAGCATTTCTTCGCCGCGGATCAAGCGGCAATCCGCCAACCGGCCTGAGCCGGCGGGCATCCTGCGCAACACCGCACCTCACTAGGACCGCTCACATGCGACGCACCGTTCTCAAAACCCTGGTTGCCGGCGTGGCCGGCGCGCTCTTCACGCTGCCCGCGCTCGCGCAGAAGCCCGTGGAGGTCGAGTTCTACTACCCCGTCGCCGTGGGTGGCCCGATCACCAAGATCGTCGACGACATGGTCGCCGACTTCCAGAAGGAAAACCCCGGCATCAGGATCAAGCCGATCTATGCCGGCTCCTACCAGGACTCGATCGCCAAGGCGCTGACCGCGCTCAAGGGCGGCACGCCGCCGCAGCTGGCCGTGCTGCTGTCGACCGACATGTTCACGCTGATCGACGAAGACGCGATCGTGCCGATCGACGGCCTGGCCAAGAGCGACGCCGACAAGAAATGGCTGGGCGGCTTCTACGACGCCTTCATGCAGAACAGCCGCACCGGCGGTCACGTCTGGGGCGTGCCGTTCCAGCGTTCGACCATCGTGATGTACTACAACAAGGACCTGTTCAAGCAGGCCGGCCTGGATCCCGAGCGCGCGCCGGGCACGTGGGCCGAGCTGGTCGAGGCCGCCAAGAAGCTCACCAGGAAAGACGCCGCCGGCAACGTGACCCAATGGGGCGTCGAGATCCCGTCGGGCGGCGCGTTTGCCTACTGGCTGTTCCAGGCGCTCACCACGCCCAACAACGCCATCCTGATGAACGAGGCCGGCAACCAGACCTACCTCGACAAGCCCGAGGTGATCGAGGCCGCGCAATACTGGCACGACCTGTCGGCCAAGCACGGCGTGATGCCCAAGGGCACGATCGACTGGGGCACCACGCCCAAGGACTTCCTCGAGAAGAAGGCCGCCATCATCTGGACCACCACCGGCAACCTGACCAACATCCGCAAGAACGCCGACTTCCCGTTCGGCGTGGCGATGATGCCCAAGCAGAAGCGCGGCGGCAGCCCGACCGGCGGCGGCAACTTCTATATCTTCAAGAGCGGCACCCCCGAGCAGCAGCAGGCCGCGCTGAAGTTCGCGCAATGGGCCACCACGCCCGAGCGCGCCGCCGACTGGAGCATCGCCACGGGCTACGTGGCGGTGACGCCGGCGGCCTGGGAAACCGACAAGATGAAGAAGTACGCGCAGGAAGTGCCGGCCGCCGCCGTGGCGCGCGACCAGCTCGACGTGAGCGTGGCCGAGTTCTCGACCCACGAGAACCAGCGCGTGACCAAGGTGCTGAACGACGCGCTGCAGGCCATCCTGACCGACGCGAAGCCGGCCAAGCAGGCGCTGACCGACGCACAGCGCGAGTCCGAACGCATCCTGCGTTCGTACAAGTAAGCGCGGCAGCACGATGCATCGCACCCGTCAGGCGATCTACGGCTGGCTGCTCCTGCTGCCAGCCGTCGTGCTGCTCGCCGCCTTCACGCACTATCCGGCGCTGGCCACCCTGTGGCACAGCTTCTTCACGACACCGAAGGGCAAGCGCCCGGCGGTGTTCGTGGGGCTGGAGAACTACGCCGTGATGCGCGACGACCCGGTGTTCTGGCAATCGCTCTGGAACAACCTGTGGTTCGCGCTCGGCACCATCCCGACCTCGATCGCCATCGCGCTGGTCATGGCGCTGTGGGTCAACCGCAAGCTGGCCGGCCGCGGCTTTTTGCGCCTGGCCTACTTCACGCCCACGGTGCTGCCGATGGTGGCCGTGGCCAACATCTGGCTCTTCTTCTACACCCCGCAATACGGCCTGATCGCGCAGGTGATGCAGGCCTTCGGCATGCCCGGCCCCAACTGGCTCGGCAGCCGCGACACGGCCCTGCCGGCGCTGATGCTGGTGACGGTGTGGAAGGAATCCGGCTTCTTCATGATCTTCTACCTGGCCGCGCTGCAGACCGTCTCGCCCTCGCTGCGCGAAGCGGCGATGCTGGAGGGCGCGTCGCGCTGGCAGTATTTCCGCCGGGTGCTGTGGCCGCTCCTGATGCCGACCACGCTGTTCGTGCTGGTCAACGCGCTGATCAACGCCTTCCGCCTGGTCGACCATGTGGTGGTGATGACCCGCGGCGGCCCCGACAACGCCAGCACGCTGCTGCTCTACTACATCTACCAGGTGGGCTTCAGCTTCTGGGACACGGCCTATGCCGCGACGCTGACCGTGGTGCTGCTGGTGCTGCTGGCCGTGACGGCGCTGGTCAAGTTCCGCGTACTGGACCGCAGGACGCACTACCAATGAACACCAAAACCGACCTGCTCGATACCCTGGGCGCGTGGGTCCTGGGGCTGCTCTGGATCCTGCCGCTGGCCTACGCGGTGTGGGCCGCGTTCCACCCGCCGGCCTACGCCACGCGCTTCGATCTGTTCTCGCCGCTCACGCTCGAGAACTTCGTGCGCGCCTGGCAGTCCGCGCCGTTTCCGCGCTACTTCCTCAACACCTTCCTGCTGGTGACGATGGTGCTGGCGGCCCAGCTCGTGCTGTCGACGCTGGCCGGCTACGCCTTCGCCCGCTTCGAGTTCCGCGGCCGCGACTTCGTGTTCATGCTGGTGCTGCTGCAGCTGATGATCATGCCCGACGTGCTGCTGGTGGAAAACTACCGCACGATGAGCCTGCTGGGGATCCGCGACACGGTGTTCGCCGTCGGGCTGCCGTACTTCGCCTCGGCCTTCGGCATCTTCCTGCTGCGCCAGACCTTCAAGACCGTGCCGCGCGAGCTGGAGGAGGCGGCGCGCGTCGAGGGCGCGAGCGAATGGCAGATCCTGATGAAGGTGTACGTGCCGCTGGCCAAGCCGATCTACGTCGCCTACGGGCTGGTGTCGGTGAGCCACCACTGGAACAACTTCCTGTGGCCGCTCATCATCACCAATTCGGTGGAGTCGCGCCCCCTCACGGTGGGTCTGCAGGTGTTCTCGTCCACCGACCAGGGCATCGACTGGTCGGTGATCACGGCGGCGACGCTGCTGTCGGCCGCGCCGCTGCTGATCGCCTTCCTGCTGTTCCAGCGCCAGTTCGTGCAGTCGTTCATGCGCGCCGGCATCCGCTGAACCCGGCCGCGCGCAAAAAAAAGGGTTGCCCGCGGGCAACCCTTTTTGCGTCCGGCGCCGGCCTCAGTAGCCCACGGTGAGGCCGGGCAGGTCGATCGTGATGCGCGGACGGCCCAGGGCCAGGGCGGCCTGCTGCGCGAATTCGCGGCTTTCCTTCTCGTCGCCCGACAGGGTGTCGTAGCCCAGCGCGTCGGCCACGCCCATGATCTTGTCGAGCAGCAGCACCTTGCCGCTGGGCCGCAACGGCTCGCAGCCCAGCATTTCCCAGGCGCTGTCGAACCAGTCGCGCGCGGCGTCGGCGGCCTGCGGCGAGGTCGTCACCTCGACGGTGAAATCGAGCTTGTGACGGGAATCGAAAATGACGGTGACGTCGCTGCGCATGGGGGAGGTCTCCTGGGTGGCCGTGATGCGGCGTGCAATCCGGGCAAACCGAGCGCTGAATCCGGACGGGCAACGGGAATGGCCATCCGCGCGGTCGGGCAAAGAAAGCGGCGCCGGCGCGGCAGTATGCCGCAATCCGGCGCCCTCGACTGTCAGGCCTGCGACATTGGCGCAGGCGGGGCCCGGCGGATCACCAGCCGCGGCTCAGTTCCCAGGTCAGGTCGGCGTTGCCCTCGAGCGACTGCTTCATCATGTCGATGAGCGGGAAGGCGCGCTGCGACAGGCCCACGGGGCGGTCGACCGGATGAACGGGTTCCTTGTCGGGGTTTTCCTCGTCTTCGGCGGTGTGGCTGCCGCCGTCGGCACGCACGGCGGCTTCGAGGCCGGCAATGGCCACTTTGAGCTGGTCGGGCGTGAACACGCCGCGCTCGGGGATGGTGCCGCTGATCTGCTTGCCGGCCGCCTTGAGCAGGGGCAGGGCGTCTTCGGAACGCATCAACACTTCGGGCGCAGCTTTGGAGTGAAAGGTGATCAGCATCTTATGGTCTCCGTTCGGGGAAGATTTCATACACTACCCCAAGCGGGAAGGCCTGCCAACCGAGCCGCCTTGCGGCCTTGTTGCAGGGGAAACCAGCCATTTCACGCTATGATCTAGGCATCTCCCAGACCGCCGGGCCCGCCCGTGGCGCCATCCCGCGCCCCGCCCATCGGCCGCGGCGCCAACCCGGCCCGGCCAACCGGCTTCCGGCAGCCCCGGCGCCCCGCGCAGCCGGCTGCCGCCACTAACGACGACAGCACATGCTCCCCGAGCAACAGAAACAACTGATTTCACTGATCCAGGCCGCCGTTGCGCAGAGCCTGCCCGACGCCACGCCCAACATCCAGCTCGAGCGTCCGAAAGTCGCCGCGCACGGCGACTTCGCCACCAACGTGGCCATGCAACTGGCCAAGCCGGCCAAGCGCAATCCGCGCGAGCTGGCCCAGGCCATCGTCGACGCGCTGGCCGCCGATCCCGCCGCCCGCGGTCTGATCGACGCCGCCGAGATCGCCGGCCCCGGCTTCATCAACCTGCGCGTCACGCCGGCCGCGCGCCAGGCCGTGATCGCCGCCATCGACGCCCAGGGCGCCGAGTTCGGCCGCGCCGCCCGCAACGGCGAGAAGGTGCTGGTCGAGTTCGTGTCGGCCAACCCCACCGGCCCGCTGCACGTGGGCCACGCCCGCCAGGCCGCGCTGGGCGACTCGATCTGCCGTCTCTACGACGCCACCGGCTGCGACGTGACGCGCGAGTTCTACTACAACGACGCCGGCAACCAGATCGACAACCTCGCCATCAGCGTGCAGGCCCGTGCGCGCGGCCAGGGCCCCGACAGCCCCGAGTGGCCCGCCGACGGCTACAAGGGCGACTACATCGTCGACATCGCCAACGATTTCAAGGCCGGCAAGTCGGTGCAGGCCTCCGACGGCGAGCCGGTGCAGGCCAGCGGCAACGTCGACAGCCTCGAAGACATCCGCCAGTTCGCGGTGGCCTACCTGCGCCGCGAGCAGGATCTCGACCTGCAGGCCTTCGGCCTGAAGTTCGACAACTTCTTCCTCGAGAGCTCGCTGTATTCGTCGGGCCGCGTCGAACAGACCGTGCAGGCGCTGATCGCCAAGGGCCACACCTACGAGCAGGACGGCGCGCTGTGGCTGCGCACCACCGAGCTCGGCACCGGCGACGACAAAGACCGCGTCATGCGCAAGAGCGAAGGCGGCTACACCTACTTCGTGCCCGACGTGGCCTATCACAAGGCCAAGTGGGAGCGCGGCTTCCACCAGGCCGTGAACATCCAGGGCAGCGACCACCACGGCACCGTGGCGCGCGTGCGCGCCGGCCTGCAGGGCCTGGAAGAGGGCATCCCGAAGGATTTTCCCGCCTACGTGCTGCACAAGATGGTCAAGGTGATGCGGGGCGGCGAAGAGGTGAAGATCTCCAAGCGCGCCGGCAGCTACGTCACCATGCGCGACCTGATCGACTGGGTCGGCCGCGATGCGGTGCGCTACTTCCTGATCCAGCGCCGCGCCGACACGGAATTCGTGTTCGACATCGACCTGGCCCTGTCCAAGAGCGACGAGAACCCGGTCTTCTACATCCAGTATGCGCACGCCCGCATCTGCACGATGATCGCCAACGCCGCGATGGACGAGGCCGCCGTGGCCGCCGCCGACACCGCGCTGCTGACGGCGCCGTCGGAGTTCGCGCTGCTGCAACGCCTGGCCGAGTTCCCGCAGGTGATCAAGCTCGCCGCCCAGGAACTGGCCCCGCACCATATCGCCTTCTGGCTGCGCGATTGCGCCGCCGACTTCCACGGCTGGTATAACGCGGAACGTGTGTTGATCGACGACGAGGCGCTCAAGCTCGCGCGCCTGCGTCTGGCGGCCGCCACCCGTCAGGTCCTGGCCAATGGCCTGGCCCTGCTGGGCCTGAGCGCGCCGCAACGGATGTAAAAGGATTCATGGCGACCAAACGCAAGACCAGCAAGCGCTCCAGCCAAGGCGGCAGCACCCTGTATGGCGTCCTGGCCGGACTGTTGATCGGTCTGGTCGTGGCGGCCGCGGTGGCGTTCTACGTCACCAAGGCACCGATGCCGTTCGTCGACCGCGCCTCGCGCGGCACGCCGGACAACACCAAGCAGCCCGACCCGCGCAACGCGCCCGATCCCAACCAGGGCCTGTACGGCCGCGACGGCCCGGCCGGCACCGCGCCCACGGGCCCGACCGCGACCTCGCCCGCGCCGCTGCCCGACACGCCGGACACGCCGCGCACCGGCCCGATCGACGACCTCGGCGCGCTGATCGCCACGCTGCCCGGCAGCACCCAGGCGCCGGCCCAGCCGGCCCCGGCGGCGCCCGGCACCGGCACCTCGCTGTCCGGCGCCGACAAACCGGCCGCCAAGCCGGCGCCGAACAAGCCGGCGGCGGTGGCCAGCGCCGCCCCGTCGGCCTCCGGCTCCGGCACGTATTTCCTGCAGGCGGGCGCCTATCGCAAGACGGAAGACGCCGATGCGCTCAAGGCCCGCATCCTGATGCTCGGGCTGCCGGTCAACGTGACCAAGGCCGAGGTCAATGGCGTGCAGGTCAACCGGGTCCGCGTCGGTCCGTTCGCCAAGCTCGACGACATGAACCGGGCGCGCAGCCGCCTGGGTGAAAATAAAATCGAATCCGCCGTGGTGCGGCAGTAGGGCGGGCGGGCCGGATTGAACTTCCGGCCCGGTCCGCTGGTCAGTCACCAGTCACACTCTTTCTCAGGAAAACGCTCGATGCAGTCCACTCTGTTCTCCCGCCTGCTGGCCGTCACCGCCCTGGCCGCGGCGAGCCTGTTCGCCCCCGTCAGCCAGGCACAGGGCACCGCGCAGCAATACGTGGCGATCAACCCGCCGCTGCCGTCCGACACCCCGGGCAAGATCGAAGTCCTGGAGTTCTTCGCCTACTCGTGCCCCCACTGCGCCGCCATGCAGCCCATGGTCGAAGACTGGGCCAAGACCAAGCCCGCCGACGTGGTGCTCAAGCAGGTGCCGATCGCCTTCAACGCCGGCATGAAGCCGCTGCAGCAGCTGTACTACACGCTGGCCGCGCTCGATCGCCTCGACCTGAACGACAAGGTGTTCGCCGCGATCCACGGCGAGCGCAAGCGCCTGTTCGACAAGAAGGCGATGGGTGAATGGGCCGCCGCGCAAGGCGTCGACCGCGCCCGCTTCGACGCCGTGTTCGATTCGTTCAGCGTGCAGACCCAGGTCGAACGCGCCAACCAGCTGGCCCAGGCCTACCGCATCGAGGGCACGCCCTCGTTCGCCGTCGGCGGCAAGTTCATGACCTCGCCGGTCCTGGCGGGCAACAGCTACGAGGGCGCGATCAAGGAGATCGACCGCCTGATCCCGCTGGCGCGCGCCCAGTAAGCCGTTTCGCGCGCAACAAAAAAGGCGGGTGCAGCGATGCACCCGCCTTTTTCTTTGGCGCCGCGCGGCCTCAGCCTGCCGCGCGCGCCAGGGCCTGGCCCAGGTCGGCGATCACGTCGGCCGGCGATTCCAGGCCGATGTGCAGGCGCACCAGCGCGTCGCTGCCGCCCTTCCAGTAGGCATGGCGCGCCAGCTCGCCCGGCGTGACCAGCTGCACCAGGCTTTCGAAGCCGCCCCACGAGAAGCCGATGCCGAACAGGGTGAGTGCGTCGACGAAGCGGCGCGCCTGGGCCGGATCGAAGCGCAGTTGCACCGCCAGCATGCCGTTCGAGCCGGTGCAGTCGCGCTGCCACAGCGCGTGGCCGGCGTCGCCGGGCCAGGCCGGGTGGTAGATATGCGCCACCTCGGGCCGGGCCGCCAGGAACTCGCACACCTGCAGCGCGTGGCGGGCGTGTTCGTTCATGCGGATCGGCATGGTGCGCACGCCGCGCAGCGCCAGCCAGGCGTCGTCGGCGCTCACCGAATAGCCCATGGCGTACTGGGTGCGGTTCAGGCGGCGGGCGATGGTCTCGTCGTTGGTGACCACGGCGCCCAGCATCAGGTCGGAGTGGCCGCCCACGTATTTGGTGCCCGCGATGACCGACACCTGCGCGCCCAGCGTGAGCGGGCGGTAGATATAGCCCGAGCCCCAGGTGTTGTCGGTGACCAGGATCAGCTTGTGCTTGCGCGCGAAGTCGGCGAGACGCGGCATGTCGAGCATCTCGAACAGCAGCGAGCCCGGCGCCTCCACGTACAGCATGCGGGTGTTGGGCCGCACCAGGGCGTCGAGGTCTTCGGTGGCGTGGAAGTAGGTGGTCTGGATGCCCATGCGCTCCAGCACCGCGGCGTCGAGCTCGCGCACCGGACCATAGACGCAGTCCGCCACCAGCGCGTGTTCGCCGGCCGAGAGCAGGGCCATCATGGCCATCGTGATGCCGGCCAGGCCCGAGGGCGCCAGGTAGCAGTGCGTGCCGCCTTCGAGCTCGCAGAACACCTGTTCCAGCGCGGCGTGCGTATCCATGCCCATGCGGCCGTAGGTGGCGGCGCGTTCGCCCGCGCCCTTGCGCTTCTGGGTGGCCTCGAGCGCGGCGAGGTTCTGGAACCGCACGGTGCTGGCGCGCATCGAGGGCAGGTTCACCGGCGCCGCGCCCGTGGCGGGATCAAACGGGGCGGTGCCCATGTGCTGCAACAGGGTATCGATGTGGTGGGACGAGTCGTTGGACATGGCGGAATAGTGTGGCGAGAGACAGACACCTGTGGCGGAATCTGCGGTTTTTCAGGCGAAAAAAGCGCGAATAGGAAGCGGTTACGGCGATTCGCCGTCGTCTATTTCAAAAGTATTACATAATGTGCCGCATCACCCCGGCAGCACAGGCGCGGCCCGGATGCCCCAAGAGGGTACCCCATCGCCCGCCCAAGACAAGCTGCCCTTTCCCGGAGACTTCTTTCATGACGCGCGACGCCACCACCCCCTCGCTGGACTTCTGGTGGACCGTGCAGGGCGAATGGGCCGAGCCGCCCAATTACCGCCGCGGCGGCATGAGCGGCGTGCAACGCGTCACGCTGGAAGATGGCAACGCCTACTACGTGAAGCGGCAGCACAACTTCCTGTTCCGCTCGCTGCGCTATCCGCTGGGCGCGCCCACGCTGCTGCGCGAATGGAACAACCTGCAGACCTTCGCGCGGCTGGGCGTGCCGACCGCGCCGGGCGTGGCCTTCGACATGCGCCGCGAGGCCGACGGCTGGCATGCCATGCTGGTCACCCGCGCGCTCGACGGCTACATCAGCCTCGAAGAGGGCTTCTCCTGTCATCGCTGGGACGAGCCCGAGCGCGCCCGCATCCTGACGCACGTGCTGGACGCGCTGGCGCCGCTGCACAGCGCCAGCCGCAAGCACGGCCACCTGTATCCCAAGGAAGTGTTCGTGCGGCCCGAGGCCGACACGGTGCACGTGGCACTGCTCGACCTGGAGCTGAGCCGGCGCCATCTGTCGCGCCAGCGCGCCGCCCGCTCGGACCTGCGCCGCCTGGTCAACGCGCTGCTCGACCGCGGCCTGGCCCAGAGCGAGTTCGAACTGATGCGCGACGCCTACGCCCGCAAGGGCATGCCGCTGCCGGGCGACTTCAACCGCCACTGAGTTCAGTCGTCGCGCCAGCTCACCAGCTCGTCGAGCGGGGCGCGGCGGGTGCGATAGCCATTGGCCGGATGGGCCGTGTCTTCATAGCCGAACGAGATCGCGCACACCACCTTGTGGCTGTCGGGCAGGTCGAGTTGCGCGCGCAACAGTTCGGGATACATGGCCAGCGATGCCTGCGGCACGGTCGCCACGCCCAGGGCCTGGGCCGCGAGCAGAAAGTCGGCCACGTAGCCGCCGCAATCGATCGCGCCATAGACCCCGAGCTCGGCATCCGAGGTGATCACCGCCACGTGGGGCGCATCGAACAGCGCGAAGTTGCGCAGCTCCTGGCGCCGGTAGGCCTCGCGGTCGCCGCGCGGCACGCCGACCGCGCCGTAGAGCTGGAACCCGGATTCGCGGCGCCGCGCCAGGTATTCGTCGCGATACTGCGCCGGAAAGTCGAAGTCGGGCGCGAACGCGGCGCCTTCGGTGGCACGCGCCAGCAGCGCCTCGCGCAGCCGGTCGCGCGCGGCGCCGCTCGCGATCGTCACGCGCCAGGGCTGGCAGTTGCACCAGGAGGCCGTGCGCTGCGCCAGCGCCAGGATGCGCTCGATCACGGCCCGCGGCACGGGCTCGGGCCGGAAGGCGCGGCAGCTGTGGCGTTCGGTGAGCAGGCGCTCGAGCACGGCATCGGGCGGGCTGTCCGGGCGAGCATTCATGACGTCTCCTGTGAGGTGCGCGGCTGCGCGGCGTTTGACCGTATCATGCCAGCAGCCCGCGCCGCGCGCAGCGCCCGCGGGCGCCGATCTGTTCATTGAGCGAACCTCACCATGCCCACTCCGGATACCCTCATCGCATTCTTCGGCATCGCCGTGCTGCTGGCGCTCACGCCCGGCCCGGACAACGTCTTCGTGCTGATGCAGTCGGCCCTGTGGGGCCGGCGCGCCGGCATGCTGGTGGTGCTCGGCCTGTGCACCGGCCTGCTGGGCCACACGGCCGCCGTGGCGGTCGGCCTGGCCGCCGTGTTCGCCGCCTCGCCGCTGGCCTTCACGGCGCTCAAGCTGGCGGGCGCCGCCTATCTGCTCTATCTGGCGTGGCAGGTGCTGCGCGCGCCCGTGGGCACGAACGACGCCGCCCGGCCCGCGCGATTGCCGGGGGCCGCGCTCTATCGGCGCGGCATCATCATGAACCTCACCAACCCCAAGGTGCTGCTGTTCTTCTTCGCCTTCCTGCCGCAGTTCACCCGGCCCGACGCGGGCCCGCTGGCCACGCAGATCGCGGTCTTCGGTGCGGTGTTCATGGTGGCGACCCTGCTGGTGTTCGGCGCGATCGCCTTCTTCTCGGGCGCGTTCGGCGAGCTGCTGCAGCGCTCGCCCAATGCGCAACGCTGGCTCAATCGGGTGGCCGGCATCGTGTTCATCGGACTCGCCGTGCGGCTGGCCACGGCCAGCCGCTGAGGCCAAGAAAAAGGCCTGCGGATGCAGGCCTTCATGCCGGCAGACGGCGGACGCCGCCGGCTCAGGTCCGCGTGAAGCGCACGATGCCGTCGGCATCGGTATGGCGGCTGAGCTTGCCCTCGAAATAGAGCGCATGCAGGTGCGCCAGCGCCTCGCCCATGGCGAAGGTGAGCTGGTGCAGATCGAGCTTGCGGCGGAACATCACCGGCACGATGTCGGTGGTGGACTGCGGCGTCGCACAGGCCTGCAGCACTTCGGCCAGGCGCTCCGCGTGGTGCGCGTGCTGCTGGGCGATGCGCTCGTGCAGGCCGCGGAACGGCCGGCCGTGCGAGGGCAGCACCAGCGTGTCCTCGGCGATGCCCTCGTAATGGTCGAGCGAGCGCAGGTAGAGCGGCAGCGGATTCGCGTCGGGCTCGTAGTCGAACACGCTCACGTTGGTGGAGATGCGCGGCAGCACCATGTCGCCCGAGATCAGCACGCCCAGCGCATCGCACTGGAACGACATGTGTTCGGGCGCGTGGCCATAGCCTACGATGGCGCGCCAGCCGTGCGCGCCGATGCGCAGCACGTCGCCGTCGAGCACCCGCGTGTAGCGGCGCGGCATCGACGGCACCAGGCCGGGGTAATAGTTGGCGCGCTGGCGGATCTGCTCCTGCGCCTCGGGATCGAGCAGGCCATGGCGGGCGAAGTGCTCGACGGCGGCCTGGCCGCCGGGGCCGGCGCCCGCATCCCCGCGGCGCGACGACCAGAGCACCGCCACCATGTAGTCGGTCATGCTCATCCACAGCTCGGCGTTCCAGCGCTCGCAGAGCCAGTCGGCCAGGCCGACGTGGTCGGGATGCATGTGCGTGACCAGCACCCGCAGCACGGGCAGGCCCTCGAGCTCGTGCTCGAACACGTCCTCCCAGCGCGCCTTGACCTCGTCGCGCGAGATGCCGCAGTCGACCACCGTCCAGCCGGCGCGGCCATCGCGCTCGTCGCGGATCAGCCAGAGGTTGATATGGTCGAGCGCGAACGGCAGCGGCATGCGCAACCACTTCACGCCGGGCGCCACCTCGAGCGCGCGGCCCGGTTCGGGCTGGGTGTCGCCCCAGGGGTAGGCCAGTTTGCTTTCGTTGGGATTCATCGGCTGTCTCTTCCAGCTTGACGGTGGCATCGAACCATCATAATTTACGTTTACGTAAACTGCCACACGCCGCATGCCCTCGTCAACCTGGACCATCTCGGAGCTCGCCCGCGAGTTCGACATCACGCCCCGCACGATCCGCTTCTACGAGGATCAGGGCATCGTGAGCCCGCTGCGCGAAGGTCGCAACCGCGTCTACGGCGCGCGCGACCGCACGCGCCTCAAGCTCGCGTTGCGCGGCAAGCGGCTGGGCCTGCAGCTCGCGGAGATCGTCAGTCTCATCGATATGTACGACGGCCCGGGCGACACCGAACCGCAGCTGCGCCAGTACCTCAGCGTGCTGGACGAGCACCGCGCGATGCTGGAACAGCAGCGCCGCGACATCGACGAAACCCTGCAGGAGATCGCGCAGCAGGAGGCCGATTGCCGCGCCCTGCTGGCGCGCCTGGGCTGAGCCACCGGCCGCCCGCCTTCCCGTCCATCCCATGGTCAGCGTGCGGCCGTGCCGGCGGCCGGCCCACGCCCTGGCGCCCCGCGCCGCGCGCCACGGTTACGGGAAAACCCGAGTGATCTTTACGTTTACGTAAACGTTATATTTGCACTGCATCATTGCCCGAGCGCCCGCCGCCGGCGCATCATGATCCTGCGGGATCCGCGCTCCGGCACGGGACCAGCCCGCCACCAGAATGTGGGTATTCACTATCACGGAGACACCCATGGATATTCCCGGCCTGAATTTTGATCTGGGCGAAGACCTGGACATGCTGCGCGACGCGGTGCGCAATTTCGCGCAGACCGAGATCGCGCCGCGCGCCGCCGAGATCGACCGCGACGACCAATTCCCGATGGACCTGTGGCGCAAGTTCGGCGACCTCGGCGTGCTCGGCATGACGGTGAGCGAAGAATACGGCGGCACCGCCCTGGGCTATCTCGCCCACATGGTGGTGATGGAAGAAATCTCGCGCGCCAGCGCCTCGGTGGCGCTCTCCTACGGCGCGCACTCCAACCTGTGCGTGAACCAGATCCACCGCAACGGCACGGAAGCGCAGAAGGCGCGCTACCTGCCCAAGCTGATCTCCGGCGAGCACGTGGGCGCGCTGGCGATGAGCGAGCCGGGCGCCGGCTCCGACGTGGTCAGCATGCGGCTGCGCGCCGACAAGAAGGGCGACCGCTACGTGCTCAACGGCACCAAGATGTGGATCACCAACGGCCCCGACGCCGACACCCTGGTGGTCTATGCCAAGACGGACCCCGAGGCCAACCAGCGCGGCATCACGGCATTCCTGGTGGAGAAGGGCTTCAAGGGGTTCTCGATCGCGCAGAAGCTCGACAAGTTGGGCATGCGCGGCAGCCACACCGGCGAGCTGGTATTCCAGGATTGCGAGGTGCCCGAGGAGAACGTGCTGGGCCAGCTCAATGCCGGCGTGAAGGTGCTGATGAGCGGCCTCGATTACGAACGCGCCGTGCTGTCCGGGGGCCCGCTGGGCATCATGCAGGCCGTGATGGACGTGGTGGTGCCCTATGTGCACGACCGCAAGCAGTTCGGCCAGGCCATCGGCGAGTTCCAGCTGATCCAGGGCAAGATCGCCGACATGTATACCTCGCTGCAGGCGAGCCGCGCCTTTGCCTACACCGTGGGCAAGAACCTCGACCGCCTGGGCCGCGAGCACGTGCGCCAGGTGCGCAAGGACTGCGCGGCGCTGATCCTGTACACGGCCGAGAAGGCCACCTGGATGGCCGGCGAGGGCATCCAGCTGCTGGGCGGCAACGGCTACATCAACGAGTATCCGGTGGGCCGCATGTGGCGCGACGCCAAGCTGTACGAGATCGGCGCCGGCACGAGCGAGATCCGCCGCATGCTGATCGGCCGCGAACTCTTCGCCGAGACGGCCTGACCCTGCCATGAGCGCCTCGGGCGACCTGCTGCGCATCGAACCGGCTCCGGCGCCCGCGCCGGAGCCGTCGGTGCTGGCGCGCCTGATCCTGGCGGGCTTCGACCGCCACTACGCGCTGTTCCGCTACAGCGCGCAGCGCGCCAAGGCGCTGTTCGAGTCGGGCGACTGGCACGGCATCGCCCAGCTCTCGCGCGAGCGCATCGAGTATTACGACATGCGCGTGCGCGAGTGCGCGCACCAGGCCGAACAGGCGCTCGCCGCCTGCGCCGCGCAGGCCGATGCGGCCGCCGACACGGCCTTCTGGCAGGCGGTGCGCCAGGAATACGTGACCCTGCTGGCCGGTCATCGCCAGCCCGAATGCGCCGAGACCTTCTACAACTCGGTGTCGTGCCGGGTGCTGCACCGCGACTACTTCCACAACGATTTCCTGTTCGTGCGGCCGGCGGTCGCCACCGATTACCTCGACAGCCGGCTGCCGGCCTGGCGGGTGCAGTATCCGCTCACCGACGGCCTGCAGGCCTGCCTGGTGCGGATGGTGGCCGAGTACGGCCTGGCGCTGCCCTATGCCGACCTGCCGCGCGACGTGCGGCTGCTGGCGCGCAGCGCGGTCCGGCGGTTGCGCGCGCAACTGCCGCGCCGGGGCGCGCCCCGACTGGCGCCCGACTGCCAGATCCAGACGCTCTCGACGCTGTTCTTCCGCAATACCACCGCCTACATCGTGGGCCGCGTGGTGAACCAGGGCATGGTGCATCCGTTTGCGGTGGCGCTGGTGCGCAACGCCGCCGGCCAGGTCGAGCTCGACGCGCTGCTGATGGGCGTGGACGATCTCTCCGCGTTGTTTTCGTTCACGCGGGCCTATTTTCTGGTGGACACCGAAACGCCGTCGGCCGTGGTGGACTTCCTGGCGAGCCTGGTGCCGCGCAAGCCCAAGGCCGAGCTCTACACCATGATCGGCCTGCAGAAGCAGGGCAAGACGCTGTTCTATCGCGACTTCCTGCAGCACCTCGCGCACTCGCACGACGTGTTCGATCTCGCCCCGGGCATCCCGGGCATGGTGATGTGCGTGTTCACCTTGCCCTCGTATCCCTACGTGTTCAAGCTGATCCGCGACCGTATCGAGAAGGATGGCATGACGCCGGCCACGGTGCGGCGCAAGTACCAGATGGTGAAGCTGCACGACCGGGTCGGCCGGCTGGCCGACACCTGGGAGTATTCGCAGGTGGCCCTGCCGCGCGCGCGCTTCGCGCCGCGCCTGCTCGACACGCTGCGCGCCGCCGTGCCCAGCCTGCTCGAGGAGTCGGCCGACACCATCATCATCCGCCACGTCTACATCGAGCGCCGCATGACGCCGCTCAATCTCTACCTGCGCCAGGCGTCCGATACGCACGTGGACGGCGCCGTGCGCGAGTACGGCGATGCGATCCGCCAGCTCGCGAGCGCCAACATCTTTCCGGGCGACATGCTCTACAAGAACTTCGGCGTGACCCGGCTGGGCCGCGTGGTGTTCTACGACTACGACGAGATCCAGCGCCTGACCGAAATGCAGTTCCGTGCCATCCCGCCCGCGCCCGACGAGCAGGCCGAGCTTGCCGACGAACCCTGGTATTCGGTCGGTCCCAATGATGTCTTTCCCGAGGAGTTCAGCCAGTTCCTGCTGGGCGACCCGCGCGTGCGGAGCGCCTTCATGCGTCACCATGCCGAGCTGCTCGCGCCGGCGTGGTGGCAGGCCTGCCAGGCGCGCGTCGCGCACGGCAGGATCGACGATTTTTTCCCTTACGATACCGACAGGCGTCTGCGGTCCGAAGCGGCGCACGCCGCCTGATCCGCCTTCATCCGTCCTCGATTTTTAGGAGCAAGTCATGTCCGATCCCATTGTCATTGTTTCCGTTGCCCGTACCCCGATGGGCGGCATGCTGGGCAGCCTGTCCGGCCTGGCCGCGCACGAGCTGGGCGCCGTCGCCATCAAGGCGGCCGTCGAGCGTGCCGGCATCAAGCCCGAACAGGTCGATGAAGTCATCATGGGCAACGTGCTGCAGGCCGGCCAGGGCCAGGCGCCCGCCCGCCAGGCCGCGCTCGGCGCGGGGCTGCCGCATTCGGTGGGCTGCACCACGATCCACAAGGTGTGCGGCTCGGGCCTGAAGGCCGCGATGTTCGGCGCCGACCTGCTGACCGCGGGCTCGGTCGACGTGGTGGTGGCCGGCGGCCAGGAAAGCATGAGCAACGCGCCGTACCTGCTGCTCAAGGGGCGCCAGGGCTACCGCTACGGCCACAACACCGTGTACGACCACATGGCGCTCGACGGCCTCGAAGACGCCTACGATCGCGGCAAGGCCATGGGCGTGTTCGCCGAGGATTGCGCCGGCAAGTACAGCTTCACGCGCGAACAGCAGGACGCCTTCTCGCTCGAATCGCTGCGCCGCGCCCGCGCCGCTACCGAAGACGGCAGCTTCAAGTGGGAGATCGCGCCCGTCACGGTCGCCGGCAAGAAGGGCGACGTGGTGATCGATACCGACGAGGCCCCGCAAAAAGCCATGCCGGAGAAGATTCCCTCGCTCAAGCCGGCCTTCAAGAAAGACGGCACGGTGACCGCCGCCAACTCCTCGTCGATCTCCGACGGCGCCGCGGCAATGGTGCTGATGCGCGCGTCCACCGCCGAGAAGCTCGGCGTCAAGCCGCTGGCCCGCATCGTGGCCAAGACCCAGTTCTCGCACGAGCCGCAGTGGTTCACGACCGCCCCGGTCGGCGCCCTCAAGAAGCTGTTCGAGCAGACCGGCTGGAAGGCCTCCGACGTCGATCTCTACGAGATCAACGAAGCCTTCGCCGTGGTGACCATGGCCGCGATGAAGGAATTCGACCTGCCGCACGACAAGGTCAACGTGCACGGCGGCGCCACCGCGCTGGGCCATCCGATCGGCGCTTCCGGCGCCCGCCTGGTCGCCACGCTGGTCGGCGCGCTGCACCAGAAGAAGGCCAAGCGCGGCGTCGCCACGCTGTGCATCGGCGGCGGCGAAGCCGTGGCGATGGCCATCGAAATGGTGTGATGCGGCGCGCGCCGTGCCGGTACGCCGGCGCGGCGCGCCCGTGCAGTGCAAAAGAAAGACACCGCGCGACGGGCTGCGTCCGTCAGCGCGGCGCCGAGACAAGCCGCGCCACGCCGCGGCAGCCGCAGTCCAACCTCGCAGAAACGGCAGGTTCCATGCCCATCATCGAATCCCGCATCGACCCGCGCTCGGCCGACTTTGCCGACAACGCGCGCGCCATGCAGACCGCCCTCGACGACCTCGACCGGCAACTGGCCCAGACCGCGCTGGGCGGCAACGAAGCCGCCCGCGCCAAACACGTGGCGCGCGGCAAGCTGCTGCCGCGCGACCGCGTCGAACAGCTGATCGACCCGGGCAGCCCGTTCCTCGAGCTGTCGCCGCTGGCCGGCCACGGCATGTACGAGGGCGAGGCGCCGGGCGGCGGCATCATCACCGGCGTGGGCCGCGTGGCCGGCACCGAGTGCGTGATCGTGTGCAACGACGCGACGGTCAAGGGCGGCACCTACTATCCCATCACGGTCAAGAAGCATCTGCGCGCGCAGGAGATCGCCGCGCAGAACAACCTGCCGTGCGTCTACCTGGTCGATTCGGGCGGCGCCAACCTGCCGCGCCAGGACGACGTGTTTCCGGACCGCGATCACTTCGGCCGCATCTTCTACAACCAGGCGGTGATGTCGTCGCGCGGGATCGCGCAGATCGCGGTGGTGATGGGCTCGTGCACCGCGGGCGGCGCCTATGTGCCGGCGATGAGCGACGAGTCCATCATCGTGAAGAACCAGGGCACCATCTTCCTGGGCGGGCCGCCGCTGGTGAAGGCCGCCACCGGCGAAGAAGTGAGCGCGGAAGACCTGGGCGGCGGCGACGTGCACACGCGCCTGTCGGGCGTGGCCGACCATCTCGCGGCCAACGACCTGCACGCGCTGCAGCTCGCGCGCAATGCCGTCGCGCGACTCAATCGCCGCAAGCCCGAGCAGCTCGCGCTGGCCGACGTGCGCGAGCCGCGCTACGACCCGGCCGAACTCAACGGCGTGATCCCGGCCGACACGCGCAAGCCCTACGACGTGCGCGAGGTGATCGCGCGCATCGTCGACGGCTCCGAGTTCGACGAATTCAAGTCGCGCTACGGCACCACGCTGGTGACCGGCTTCGCGCACATCCACGGCATGCCGGTGGGCATCGTGGCCAACAACGGCATCCTGTTTTCCGAGTCGGCGCAGAAGGGCGCGCACTTCATCGAGTTGTGTGCGCAACGCAAGATTCCGCTGGTGTTCCTGCAGAACATCACCGGCTTCATGGTGGGCCGCAAGTACGAGAACGAGGGCATCGCGCGCCACGGCGCCAAGATGGTGACCGCGGTCGCCACCGCCAACGTGCCGAAGTTCACGGTGCTGATCGGCGGCTCGTTCGGCGCCGGCAACTACGGCATGTGCGGCCGCGCCTATTCGCCGCGCATGCTGTTCATGTGGCCCAACGCGCGCATCTCGGTCATGGGCGGCGAACAGGCCGCCAGCGTGCTGGCCACGGTGCGGCGCGACGGCATCGAGGCGCGCGGCGGGCAATGGAGCGGCGAGGAGGAAGAGGCCTTCAAGGCGCCGATCCGCGACCAGTACGAACGCGAGGGGCATCCCTATTACGCCACGGCGCGGCTCTGGGACGACGGCATCATCGCGCCGGCCGACACCCGCCGCGTGCTGGCGCTGGCCCTGTCGGCCGCGCTCAATGCCCCCATAGAGGACACGCGGTTCGGCGTGTTCCGCATGTAACCCGCATACATCCGCATGCCGTGCGCGGCGTCTGCACGCCGCAACTGAAGGAGCCACCGTGTTCTCCACTCTGCTGATTGCCAACCGCGGCGAGATCGCCTGCCGCGTTGCCGCCACCGCGCACCGCCTGGGCCTGCGCACCGTGGCGGTGTATTCCGACGCCGACGCCAACGCGCGCCACGTGAGCGCCTGCGACAGCGCCGTCCATATCGGCGGCGCCGAGCCGCGCGCCAGCTATCTGCGCGCCGACGCCATCCTCGCGGCCGCGCGCGCCACCGGCGCGCAGGCCATCCATCCCGGCTACGGCTTCCTGTCGGAGAACGAGGCCTTCGCGCGCGCCGCCGCCGAGGCCGGCATCGTGTTCGTCGGCCCGCCCGCCAGCGCCATCGCGGCCATGGGCAGCAAGTCGGCCGCCAAGGCCCTGATGGAAACGGCCGGCGTGCCGCTGGTGCCCGGCTATCACGGCGACAACCAGGATCCCGCCTTTCTCAAGGATCAGGCCGATGCGATCGGCTATCCCGTGCTGATCAAGGCCAGCGCGGGCGGCGGCGGCAAGGGCATGCGCGTGGTGGAGTCCGGCGCGGCGTTCCTGGACGCGCTGGCCTCGTGCCAGCGCGAGGCCAGCGCCAGTTTCGGCGACGACCGCGTGCTGATCGAACGCTATCTGCAAAAGCCGCGCCACATCGAGATCCAGGTGTTCGCCGACACCCACGGCAATTGCGTCTACCTGTTCGAGCGCGACTGCTCGGTGCAGCGCCGCCACCAGAAGGTGATCGAGGAGGCGCCGGCGCCGGGCATGACCGAGGAACGGCGCCGCGCCATGGGCGAGGCCGCCTGCGCGGCGGCGCGCGCGGTGGGCTACGTGGGCGCGGGCACGGTCGAGTTCATCGCCGAGCCCGACGGCCGCTTCTACTTCATGGAAATGAACACGCGCCTGCAGGTCGAGCATCCGGTGACCGAGATGATCACCGGCCATGATCTGGTCGAATGGCAGTTGCGCGTGGCGGCGGGCGAGCCGCTGCCGGCGCGCCAGGAAGACCTGCGCATCCAGGGGCATTCGATCGAGGCGCGCATCTACGCCGAGAATCCCGAGCGCGGCTTCCTGCCGTCGATCGGCACCCTGACCTATCTGGGCCTGCCGCCGCATGCGGCCTTCGTGAACGCGCCGGTGCGCGTCGACGGCGGCGTGCGCATGGGCGACACCATCACGCCGTTCTACGACCCGATGATCGCCAAGCTCATCGTGCACGGCGCCGACCGCGACCAGGCCCGCGCCCGCATGATCCAGGCGCTGGCCCAGACGCAGGCCGTGGGCGTGCAGACCAACGTGGCCTTCCTCACGCGCCTGATGCGCGACGAGGCGTTCGCCGCGGCCGATCTCGACACCGGCCTGATCGAACGCCGCCGCGCCAGCCTGCTGCCCGACGCGCAGCCCGCCGACGCGGGCGTGATCGCGCTCGCCAGCGCGGCCGCGCTGGTGCAGCAGGGCCTCGCCGCGCCCGGATCGCAGGGCCCGCGCGCCCACGACAAAGACCCCTGGAACGCGCGCGACGGCTGGCGCCTGGGCGGCCGCTACACCCAGACGCTGCGCTGGATCGACCAGGGCGAGGCGCGCGACATCACGCTCGTGCGCCAGGGCGCAGACTGGACGCTCTCCGAAGGCGGACGCAGCCACGCGCTGCGCTGGCAGTCGCATCGCAGCGCCAATCCCGAACTCAGCTACGGCCTGCGCGTGTCGCTCGACGATCGCGAGATCACCGGCACGGTGGTGCTGCACGCGGGCCGCGCCCATGTGTTCCGCGACGGCGCCACCTTCGTGCTCGAACGCTACGACGCGCTGGCCCACGCCGACGACGCGGCCGAGGGCCACGCGGGTGGCCTCACCGCGCCCATGCCGGGCAAGATCATCGCGGTGTCGGTGAAGGCCGGCGACACGGTGGAAAAGGGGCAGGCGCTGCTGGTGATGGAGGCCATGAAGATGGAGCACACCATCGCCGCGCCAACCGCGGGCCGCGTCGAAAGCGTGAACTACGCGGTCGGCGACCAGGTGGCCGAGGGCGTGGCGCTGATCGCGCTGGCGCCGGCCGAAGGCTGACAGCCCGACCGGCGCCCGCAAGGCTGCGGCATCAGGGCGCCGGATCGAGCTCCAGGTTGCCGAACAGGTCGGCCAGCGTGGGCACCGAACGCGCCGGCCAGATCGCACTCAGGTCGAACGAGGGCAGGGCGGCGCCGTCGCGCACCTCGCAGAAGCGCACCCCGCGAAAATCGAGCGCGCGGATCCAGCTCGGCAACAACGCCACGCCGCATCCGCCCGCCACGCACGACAGCACGGTGAGCGTGCGGTTGGCCTCCTGCGCCACGAAGGGCTCCAGGCCGGCCTTGCGCATGGCGTCGAGTATCCCCGCATTGAGCACCGGCAGCTGGGCCTGCGGAAACAGCACCAGGCCGGCGCGCGCGATCTGCGCCAGCGACACGCTGCCGTCCGCCTCCACTTCGAACTCGTCGGGCACCGCCGCCACCAGGTGATCGCGCAGCAGCAGCCGCTCGCGCATGCGGCCGGCGATGGCCACGGGCGTGTGCATCAGGGCCAGGTCGATCTCGCCGCGCGCGAGCGCCTCGGCCAGCTCGGCGTTGCTCAACTCGCGCAGCACCACCCGCACGCCGGGCGCCGCGCGCCGCAGCGCGCGCAGGGCCCGCGGCAGCGTGTCGAACAATGCCGATGAGACCAGCCCCACCGTGAGCTGGCCGGCGCTGCCGCGCGCGATGTCCTGCGCGCGCTGCGCGGCCGCATCGATGCGGGTCACGCTCACCCGCACATCCTCCAGGATCGACAGCGCCGCCGGCGTGGGCCGGGCGCCGCGGCGGCTGCGTTCGAACAGCGTCACGCCCAGCTCCTTTTCCATGCGCGCGATCGATTGCGACAGCGCGGGCTGCGCGATGCCCAGCCAGTTGGCGGCGGCGCTCACGCTGCCGTGGTCGACGACGGCCAGGAAATGTCGCAGGTGCCGGGTTTCCATATTGAATCGATATGAATAAAGCGTTTTATCTGGATAGATCAATATACCTGGGTCTGCCTAGAATCCGGCCATCACAAGAATCACGAGTGCGCTCGGCCCCAGCCGCAGCACGCACCCGACGCCCCAGGAGACACCGGTTTGGCTCTCACGCCCGCCCAGCCCCGCCCGCTCAGCATCGACACGCACGCGCATGTGTTCGTGCGCGGCCTGCCGCTCGTCGGCGCGCGCCGCTACACGCCGGACTACGACGCCACGCTGGCCGACTACCTGGGCCTGCTCGACGCGCACGGCATGAGCCACGGCGTGCTGGTGCAGCCGAGCTTCCTGGGCACCGACAACAGCTTCATGCTCGCCGCGCTGGCACAGGCGCGCGGCCGGCTGCGCGGCGTGGCCGTGATTGACGCCGCCGTCACGCCGGCCGAGCTGGCCGACATGAACCTGGCGGGCGTGCGCGGCATCCGGCTCAACCTGATGGCCAAGCCCACGCCCGCGCTCACTTCGGCGCCGTGGCAGACGCTGCTGGCCGCCATCACGGCGCTGGACTGGCACGTGGAGGTGCACATGGAGGCCGCGCGCCTGCACGAGGCCGTGACGCCGCTGCTGGCCATGGGCTGCCGCGTGGTGGTGGATCATTTCGGCCGGCCGGACCCGGCCCTGGGGATCGCCGACCCGGGCTTCGGATATCTGCTCGACCAGGGCGCCAGCGGGCGTGTCTGGGTCAAGCTGGCCGCCGCCTACCGCAACTGGCGTCCCGCCGATTGCGCCGCGCTGGGCCGACAGGCTACGCATAAACTGCTGACCGCTTTCCCCGCCGACCGGCTGATGTGGGGCAGCGATTGGCCGCATACCGAGAACCGAGACCGCGCCGACTACCGTCTGGCGTGCGATTGGCTGCGCGCCTGGGTCGACGACGACACCATGCGCCATACGCTATTGGCCGCCACGCCGGCGGCACTTTTTGGCATCACAGGAGACCACCCATGACCATTCTGAACGCGCTCGCGCGCCGCGCCGTGCTTGCCGCCGGCGCCACGCTGATCGCCTCGGCCAGCGCGATGGCCGCCTATCCCGAACGCCCGGTGACGCTGGTCGTCACCTACCCGCCCGGCGGCACCGTCGACGTGGTGGCGCGCCTGATCGGCCCCAAGCTGGCGGAGAAGCTGGGCCAGTCGGTGGTGATCGAGAACCGCGGCGGCGCCGGCGGCATGATCGGCGGCGCGGCGGTGGCGCGCGCCAAGCCGGATGGCTACACCCTGATGCTGGACGCCTCCAACCACGCCCAGAACCCGGCGCTGCACAGCAAGATGCAGTTCGACACGCTGGCCGATTTCGCGCCGGTGTCGCTGCTGCTGCGCGTGCCCAACGTGCTGGTCGTCACGCCGAGCGCGCCGATCAACAGCGTGGCCGAGCTGATCAAGGCCGGCCAGGACAAGTCCAAGCCGGTGTACTTCGCCTCGGCGGGCCCGGGCTCGGCCCAGCACCTGGCGGGCGAACTGTTCAACCTGCTGGCCCACACCCATCTCGAACACGTGGCCTACAAGGGCGGCGGCCCGGCCATGGTGGACGTGATGGCGGGCCAGGTGCCGGTGATGTTCGCCAGCATGGGCTCGGCCTGGCAGCACGTGAAGAACGGCAAGCTGCGCGCCGTGGCCGTGGGCGGCGGTCAACGCTCGCCCGCCGCCCCCGACCTGCCCACGCTGGCCGAGTCGGGCGTGCCCGGCTACGAGTCGTATGAATGGAACGCCGTGTTCGCGCCGGCCGGCACGCCGCCGGAGATCCTCGACCAGGTCTCCAAGGCGCTTGCCGAAGTGCTTAAGGACCCGGCCATCGCCGCCAGCCTGGCCGGCATCGGCGCCGAGACCATCGGCTCCACCCCGGCCGACCTCGACACCTTCCGCCGCGCCGAGATCGCGAAGTGGCAGAAGGTGGTGAAGGAAGCCAACCTCAAGCTCGACTGATTTCTGCCGCCTCACCTGCAAGTTCACGCCCCGGTACGCCGGGGCGTTTTTTTTGCCTCGTCCGCCCCCTCTCAAAACGCGGCGCGCCCCACCCCAAAAAGGTGTCAGACTGCAATTAAAACAAAGGTGTCAGACTACATTTTCCGCAGCGCGCGAATGTCAAAAATGTAGTCTGACACCTTTGTTTGGACGGCGTGTCCCGCAGGCGGCCTGGTCGAAAAATGTAGTCTGACACCTTTGTTTTCAGGTGGCGGGCCGGTGTGGGCGAGGGGTGCGGCTCGAGGGCGGGATGCGCTTATTGGCTTTCGGGGCCGACGTACGCGAAGCGCGGGACCTCGCCCTTCTCGGTCTGCACGGTTTCGTTCCAGATGCGCAGCAGGCGCGTGTTCATGGGGAAGCCGTCGCGCGCATACAGGCGCACGTAGACCACCACGGTCTCGTCGGTCTCGTCGGCGCGCGCGAGGCCCAGGGCGAGGTATTGCTGGCCCTTGTAGTGCTGGTACACGCCGGGGCGAAAGGCTGCGATGTCGCTCATGGCAACTCCTGAAGATGAGGGGGCACAAAAGACAACGGCCGCTCGCGCGGCCGTTGCGTGTCGCAATTGCGGAATTACTTGCGCACGGCGGCGATCAGGCCGTCGAGCTGCTCGAGCATCGTGTTGATCTCGGCTTCGGTCACGTTGAGCGCGGGCATGAAGCGCAGCAGGTTGCCGCGCGGCGCGTTCAGCAGCAGGCCTTGCGGCTGCTTGCGGGCCGCCTCGACGATGGCGGGGCCGTCGTCGCGGTCCAGCACCAGCGCGCGCAGCAGGCCCAGGCCGCGTTCGCCGCCCATGCCGTACTTGGCCGACAGGGCCAGCAGGCCTTCCGACAGCTGGCGGCCGCGCGCCTGCACGCCCTCCAGGAAGCCCGGCGCGGCCAGCGCGTCGAACACGGCGACGCCGACGGCGGTGCACAGCGGGTTGCCGTTGTAGGTGCCGCCCTGTTCGCCATGCGAGAACACGCTCACCGATTCGCGCGCCAGCAGCGCGGCCAGCGGCACGCCGCCGCCGATGCCCTTACCCAGCGTCATGATGTCGGGCACGACGTCGGATTGCTGATAGGCGAACATGGTGCCGGTGCGGCCCATGCCGGTCTGCACTTCGTCGACGATGAACAGGATGCCGTGCTCGTCGGCCAGCTTGCGCAGGCCCTGCATGAATTCGCGCGTGGCGGGGATCACGCCGGCCTCGCCCTGCACGGGCTCGAGCATGATGGCCACGGTCTGCGCGTCGATCAGCGCGCGCACCGAATCCAGGTCATTGATCTCGGCCTTCGGGAAGCCCTCGACCTGCGGCGCGAACATCGTGTCCCAGCCCGGCTTGCCCGAGGCCGACATCGTGGCCAGCGTGCGGCCGTGGAAGCCGTGGTTCATCGTGATGATCTTGTAGGCGCCGTTGCGATGCACGCGGCCCCACTTGCGCGCCAGCTTGATCGCGCCTTCGTTAGCCTCGGCGCCGCTGTTGGCGAAGAACACGCGGTCGAACACCGACGCGCCGGTCAGGCGCTGGGCCAGCTCCAGCGAGGGCACGTTGTAGAACGCCGGCGACGGGTTCATCAGCTTGCCGGCCTGGTCGATGATGGCGCGCTGCATCTCGGGCGCGCTGTGGCCCAGCGCGTTCACGGCCCAGCCCTGCACGAAGTCCAGGTATCGCTTGCCAGATTGGTCCTCCAGCCACGAACCCTCACCTCGCACGAACACGAGGTCCGGGCGGGAGGTGATATCCATAAGCGTGTTGACGTTGAACTGGCTGAATTCCATGGCGGTTCCTGCGGAAGGAAAAAACGGGAGGGGCGAAAACCTGAAATTTAGCACCCCTGGGGCAATGCTATCGTGACGGTATCCCTCAAGCGTGTTCCGGCGAGCGGCTCAAAAGGCGTGCAACCGACAGCGAAGGCGGCCTCCACCCCCACAAGGCCGCGCCTTTTCCTGCCAATTTCCTCGAAAGCATCATGAAACGTCTTCTTCCAGGCCTGTTTGCCGGCCTCGCCCTCACCGCCGCCTTCGCGGCGCACGCCGACTTCCCCGAGCGCCCGCTGCGCCTGATCGTGCCGTTCCCGCCGGGGCAGGCCACCGACATCTTCGCCCGCGCCCTGGCCGAGAAGCTGGGCGCCGACACGGGCCAGCCGGTGGTGGTGGAAAACCGCGCCGGCGCCGGTAGCAATATCGGCATGGAACAGGCCGCGCGCGCCACGCCCGACGGCTACACGCTGGTGATCGCCGGCAGCGCCGCCGCCGTCAACCAGACGCTCTACAAGAACATCAACTACAGCCTGACCCAGGACTTCGCGCCGGTCTCGGGCGTGTTCTCCGTGCCGCTGATCTTCCTGGCCACGCCGGCCTCGGGCATCGACAGCCTGGGCAAGCTGGTGACCCAGGCGCGCGCCCATCCGGGCGACCTGGCCTACGCCAGCGCCGGCATCGGCGGCACGCAGCACCTGTCGGCCGAGATGTTCCGCGCGGCCGCCAACATCGACATCCGCCACATCCCCTACAAGGGCAGCGGCCCGGCCCAGGCCGATTTCCTCGGCCACCAGGTGCCGCTGATGGTGGACTCGGTCACTGCCGCGCTGCCGCACATCCAGACCGGCAAGGCCGTGCCGCTGGCGGTCACCACCGCGCAGCGCCTGCAACAGCTGCCCAAGGTGCCCACCGTGGCCGAATCCGGCTACCCCGGTTTCGAGGCGATCGGCTGGGCGGCGGTGATGGCGCCGCGCGACACGCCGGCCGACCGCGTCAGCTACTGGAGCGAGCACATCAACCGCGTGCTGCGCAATCCCGACATGGCGCGCTTCCTGCGCGACCGCGGCGCCGAGCCGATGCCCACCACGCCCGCCCAGACCGCGGCGTTCGTGGCCAGCGAGGTCACCAAGTGGGGTGACGCCGTGAAACGTTCGGGCGCCGAGGTCAACTGATCCTCGCCCCATGACGGTGCGGCATGCCCCCGCACGGGGCGCGCCGCACCGCCACAACGCATGAACCGGCCTCCCGCCGCGGCGCTTGCCGGGGGAGGCCGGGATGGCATGGATGTTGCTTCGATCCGTTTTGTATACCGATATGGTGTGCAACATTGCGCCCAGGGCGCCGGAGACCTCCATGAACCGCAGACATGTGTTGTTGACCCTCCTGGCCGGCGCGCTCGCGCTGCCGACCGCCGCCAGCCACGCCGACGCGCTGGCCGATATCCAGAAGCGCGGCGTGCTCAAAGTGGCCGTGCCGCAGGACTTTCCGCCGTTCGGCTCGGTCGGCGCCGACATGAAGCCGCTGGGCTACGACATCGACACCGCCGCCCTGATCGCCAGCAAGCTGGGCGTGAAGCTCGAGCTGGTGCCGGTCACCAGCGCCAACCGCGTGCCCTATCTCCAGACCGGCAAGGTGGACCTGGTGATCTCCAGCCTCGGCAAGAATCCCGAGCGCGAGAAGGCGATCGACTTCACCGTGGCCTATGCGCCGTTCTTCAATGGCGTGTTCGGCCCGGCCGACCAGAAGGTGAAGGCGGCCGCGGACCTGGCCGGCAAGACCGTCGGCGTGACGCGCGGCGCCGTCGAAGACATCGAACTCTCCAAGATCGCCCCGGCCGACGCCACCATCAAGCGCTACGAAGACAACAACGGCACCATCACCGCCTTCCTGTCGGGCCAGGTGCAGCTGGTGGCGACCGGCAACGTCGTGGCCGCGGCCATCCTGGCGAAGAACCCGCCGAAGAAGCCCGAGACCAAGTTCCTCATCAAGGACTCGCCCTGCTACATCGGCCTGTCCAAGAATGAGCCGGCCTTGCTGGCGCGCGTGAACGAGATCGTCACCCAGGCCAAGCAGGACGGTTCGCTCGGCGCGATCTCGCAGCGTTGGCTCGGCGCGCCGCTGCCGGCCGCGCTCTGATACCGGCCGGCGTCATGGCCTACGAATTCGACTTCACCGCCATCGCCGGCTACACCCCCGTGCTGCTCAAGGGGGTGGGCGTGACCTGCACGCTGATCCTCGTGGGCGGCGTGGCGGGCGTGGCGCTGGGCGTCGGATGCGCCTGGTTGCGCACGCAAGGACCCGCCTGGCTGCGCGGGCCGGTGGTGGCCTACATCGAGCTGATGCGCAACACGCCGTTCCTGATCCAGCTGTTCTTCATCTTCTTCGGCCTGCCGGCGGTGGGCGTGCAGATGGGCGAGATGAGCGCGGCCTGCCTCGCCATGACGCTCAACCTCGGCGCCTACAGCGCCGAGATCGTGCGCGCCGGCGTGGCGGCCACGCCGCGCGGCCAGTTCGAGGCCGGCGCCAGTCTTGCGCTCACGCGCACGCAGGTGTTCCGGCACATCGTGCTGGCGCCTGCGCTCAAGCGCGTCTGGCCGGCGCTGTCTTCGCAGATCGTGGTGGTGATGCTGGGCTCGGCGGTGGTGTCGCAGATCGCCGCGCAGGATCTCAGCTTCGCCGCCAACTTCATCCAGTCGCGCAACTTCCGCGCCTTCGAGGTGTATTTCGTGACCACCGCGATCTACCTCGGGCTGGCCATCGTGCTGCGCCAGCTGCTGCGGCTGATCGGCGCGCGCCTGTTCCGGAGCCCGGGATCATGATCGAGTTCAGCCTGTGGGACATCGTGCGCAACCTGTTGCTCGCGGCGCGCTGGACGGTCGTGATGTCGCTGGTGGCCTTCGCCGGCGGCGCACTGCTGGGCCTCGCGCTGCTGTACGCCCGCACCGCGCGCGCCCCCGCCCTGCGCCGCGCCAGCTGGGCCTACATCGAGCTGTTCCAGGGCACACCGTTGCTGATGCAACTGTTCCTGGCGTTCTTCGGCCTGTCGCTCGTGGGCATCGAGGTGCCGGCCTGGGTGGCGGCCGGCGCCGCGCTGGTGCTGTGGTCGGCGGCCTATCTCGCGGAGATCTGGCGCGGCTGCGTCGAGTCCATCGCGCGCGGCCAGTGGGAGGCCTCGGCCAGCCTGGCGCTGAGCCGGCTGCAACAGATGCGCTACGTGATCCTGCCGCAGGCCGCCCGCATCGCGGTGGCGCCCACCGTCGGCTTCGCGGTGCAGATCGTCAAGAGCACGGCGCTCACCTCCATCATCGGCTTCACCGAGCTGTCCAAGGCCAGCACCATCATCACCAACGCCACCTTCAGTCCGTTCACCGTCTATGCCTGCACGGCGCTGATCTACTTCGCGCTGTGCTGGCCCCTGTCACGTCTCAGCCTGCGGCTGGAAAGGAAGTTGCATGCCTCTCATCGCTCTTGAAGACGTCCGCAAAAGCTACGGCGCCAACACCGTGCTCAAGGGCGTGACCCTGCGCGTCGAGCCCGGCGAGGTGATCGCCATCATCGGCAAGAGCGGCTCGGGCAAGAGCACGCTGCTGCGCTGTATCAACGGTCTGGAAGACATCGACAGCGGCGCCGTCATGGTGGCCGAGGCCAAGCTGGTGCCCGACGACCTGCACCTGCGCGCGCTGCGGCTCAAGGTGGGCATGGTGTTCCAGCAGTTCAATCTGTTCCCGCACCTGAGCGCGGGCCGCAACGTGATGCTGGCGCCCATCGTGGCGCGCAAGACCAGCGAAGCCGACGCCGCGACGCTGGCGCGCGCCATGCTCGAACGCGTCGGCCTGGGCCACAAGTTCGACGCCTGGCCCAGCGAGCTGTCGGGCGGCCAGCAGCAGCGGGTCGCGATCGCCCGCGCGCTCGCGATGCAGCCGCTGGCGCTGCTGTGCGACGAGATCACCTCGGCGCTCGATCCGGAGCTGGTCAACGAGGTGCTGGGCGTGGTGCGCCAGCTCGCCGCCGACGGCATGACGCTGCTGATGGTGACGCACGAAATGCGCTTCGCGCGCGAGGTGTGCGACCGGGTCGTGTTCATGCACGAAGGCCGCATCCACGAGCAAGGACCGCCGGAACGGGTGTTCGGCGCCCCCGCCACGCCCGAACTGCAACAGTTCCTGGGCGTGGCGCACGGCTAGTGGCGCACGGCTAGTGGGGGAACGCCTGGCGGCGCACGCCTAGTGGCGCGCGGCCAATGACGCACGGCCGGCGGCGCCGCGCCGTGCGCCGCATTTCAGCGGCTCAGGCCACGCGCGGCCACGGGCCAGACCGCTTCGACCAGGCCGCCCCGCACCGCCACCAGCGCGTCGTGCAGATTGAAGGTCGGGTCCACGTGCGAGGCCACCAGCTTCACCACCTCGCCCAGCGCGGGCGGCGCGGCGTCGGGCTCGACCCGCACCACGCCGTGCTCGTCGTTGGTGGCGATGTAGGTGAGGCCGGCGCGCTGCCACACTTTCGGCGGGCCGCACTCGATGGTGGTGGATTTGAGGCCGGCGTCGAGCACCACCCGGCCCGGGGCGGGCGTGCTCATCACCGTGGCGAGCAGGAACAGGCTGTGCTCGAAGCGCAGCGCATCCGACCACTCGTTGGCGCCGTAGTCGCCGTCCATGAAGGCATACGAACCCGCCTGCAGCTCGGTGTAGACGCCGCTGGCGGCATCGAACTCGGCGCTGCCGGTGCCGGCGCCCGTGATGCGGTCGCAGGCGATGCCATGGCCGCGCAGCAGCTCGGCGTAGCCCGCCGCGGTGGCGGCGGCCGAGGCGCAGATGCGCGCCCGGCCCGCGGGCGTGCGCTCGTGCTGCACCGAGCCGTGATAGGCCTGCAGCCCGCCGAAGCGCAGGCGCGGATGGGCCTCGATCGCGCGCGCCAGCGCCAGCACCGTGTCCGGATCCGAGGCGCCGCAGCGGCCCTGGCCCACGTCGACCTCGATCAGCACCGTGAGCTCGGCCCCCGCCGCATCCATCGCCGCGCCGAGCGCCGCGAGGTTGTCGGGATGGTCGACGCAGACGCTGATCTCGGCCTCGCGCGCCAGCCGGCCCAGCAACGCCAGCTTGGCCGGGCCCACGACTTCGTTGCTGATGTGGATGTCGCGGATGCCGGCCTGCACGAAGGGCAGGGCCTCGCTCACCTTCTGGCAGCAGATGCCGCGCGCGCCCAGCGCGATCTGGCGCAGCGCCACCTCGGGGCACTTGTGCGCCTTGGCGTGCGGGCGCAGGGCCACGCCGTGCGCGTCGGCCCAGCGCTGCATCGCCGACAGGTTGCGTTCGAACGCCTCCAGGTCGAGCATCAGCGCGGGCGTGTCGATGGTCTGCCAGACCTCGCCCGGCCGGGCGGGCGGCGGCAACGTCAGGTCGGGATGCGATGAGGCGGACGCGGGCAGGGCGGGCACGGCAACTCCTGGAGAGGAAAAAGGAAGCCCTGCGCCATAACCAGCGCAGGGGCAGTCATAACTTTGCGGGGTGTTGGCCCTCGCGTAAACCATAGCTTCGCACGAGCGGCCATCGTGACAAAATTTTGCGCACTGAAAGGCCTCCTACCGGGAGAGCCTTTTTCCCCTGGAGAAGCCTGATGAACGTCAAGACCTGGATCAAAAGCCTCACCCTCGCCGTTGCCATCGCGGGCACCGCGACCACGGCCCATGCGCAGCAATTCTTCCGTATCGGCACCGGCGGCACCGCCGGCACCTACTACCCGGTGGGCGGCATGATCGCCAACGCGATCTCGCAACCCGGCAAGCTGATCGCCACGGCGGTCGCCTCCAACGGCTCGGTGGCCAACATCAACGGCATCGTGGGCGGCTCGCTCGAAGCCGGCTTCACGCAATCCGACGTGGCGTTCTGGGCCTACACCGGCACCGGCACCTTCGACGGCAAGCCCAAGGCCCAGGACCTGCGCCTGATCGCCACCCTCTACCCCGAGAGCATCCACCTGGTCACGCGCAAGGGCGCCGGCATCAAGTCGGTGGCCGACCTGAAGGGCAAGCGCGTCTCGATGGATGAGCCGGGCTCCGGCACGCTGGTCGACGTGCGCCTGATCCTGGGCGCCTACGGCATGACCGACAAGGACGTGAAGGCCGAATACCTCAAGCCCAACCAGGCCGGCGACAAGCTCAAGGACGGCGGCCTCGACGCCTTCTTCTTCGTGGGCGGCGCTCCCGCCGGCGCGATCGCCGAGCTCGCCTCGGGCGGCGCCGGCATCGAACTGGTGCCGCTGGTCGGCGCCGAGATCGACGCGCTGCGCGGCAAGCAGGAATTCTTCACGCCCGACGTGATCCCGGCCAACACCTACCACGGCGTGGGCGAGATCAAGACCATCTCGGTCAACGCGCAGATGGTGACCTCGGCCAAGCAGTCCGAACAGACGATCTACGACATCACCAAGGCGCTCTACAGCGACGCCACGCGCAAGACGCTGGACAACGGTCATGCCAAGGGCAAGCTCATCACCAAGGACAACGCGGTCAAGGGCGCCGGCATCCCGTTCCACCCGGGCGCCGAGAAGTTCTACAAGGAAGCCGGCCTGCTGAAGTAAGCCGGGCAGGGCCCGCCCACGCGGGCCCGCCAGGCCTTTGCTGCGCGCGGCATGCCGCGCCTTCGCACCCGCCCGCTGCCGGCGGGTCTCGCGGCGCGCAGCGCTGGCGGCCCTGCCGCCCAACTCCGAAGATTCGCGTCATGGAAATCGATCACGACAAAACCCAGCGGCTCGCCGAGAAATACGATGCCGAGATCCGCTTTCGCCCCTTGCACCAGTCGGCCACCTGGCTCGTCTCGGGCCTGCTGGTGACCCTGTCCATCTTTCACTACTACACCGCCGGCTTCGGCCTGCTGCGCGAGTCCACCCACCGCGGCGTGCACCTGGCGTTCGTGCTGTCGCTCATCTTCCTGGTGTTCGGCTTCTCGAAGGCGCACTACGAGCGCGAGCCGCGCTCGACCTGGTATGCGCCGGGCGGCGTGCCGCTCTACGACTGGGTGATCGCCATCGCGCTGGCGCTCAGCGTGCTGTACATCCCCTACATCTTCGATGACCTGGCCTTCCGCGTCGGCAACCCGATGCCGATCGACGTGGCCATGGGCACGATCCTGATCGTGGGCCTGCTCGAAGCCACCCGCCGCGCCATGGGCTGGCCGCTGCCCATCATCGCGCTGGTGTTCGTGGCCTATGCGGCCTTCGGGCCGTGGTTCCCGGGCCTGCTCAAGCACGCCGGCAACAGCTGGTCCCAGATCGTCAACCACATGTACCTCACCAGCCAGGGCGTCTATGGCGTGGCGGTGGGCGTGGTGGCGACCTACGTGTTCCACTTCGTGCTGTTCGGCGTGCTGGCCACCCGCATCGGCCTGGGCCAGCTGTTCCTCGACGTGGCCTCCACGATCGCCGGCCGCTACGCCGGCGGCCCGGCCAAGGTCTCGGTGTTCGGCTCGGCCATGTTCGGCATGCTGTCGGGCTCGTCGGTGGCCAACGCCGTGACGGTGGGCTCGCTCACGATCCCGGCCATGATCCGCATCGGCTACCCGCGCCACTTCGCCGCCGGCGTCGAGGCCGCCTCGAGCACGGGCGGGCAGATCACGCCCCCCATCATGGGCGCGGCCGCTTTCCTGATGATCGAGTTCCTCGGCATCCCGTACCAGCAGATCGCGATCGCCGGCATCTTCCCGGCCTTCCTGTATTTCTTCGGCATGTTCGTGCAGGTGCACTTCGAGGCCAAGCGCGAGGGCCTGCGCGGCCTCACCGAGGCCGAGATGCCCAGGCTGAAGGAGTCGTTCAAGAAGCGCTGGCCCACGCTGATCCCGCTGGTGCTGCTGATCGGCGTGCTGGCCAGCGGCCGCACGCCGTACCTGGCCGCGTTTGCCGGCATCACCGGGTGCATCCTGGTCGGCCTGCTCAACCCGTTCCAGCGCCTGCGCTGGCGCGACCTGTACGAGTCGTTCGAGACCGGCGCGAAGTACGCGCTGGCGGTGGGCGCCGCGGCGGGCACGGTGGGGCTGGTGATCGGCGTGGTCACGCTCACGGGCGTGGGCTTCAAGATCTCGTTCATTGTGATCAGCGCCGCGCAGGCCATCTCGGCCGGCCTGGGCACGATCATCCCCGAGACGGTGGCCAATGCCCAGTCGCTCACGCTGATCGCGGCGCTGGTCATGACCGGCATCGTGTGCGTGCTGATGGGCTGCGGCGTGCCCACCACCGCCAACTACCTGATCATGGTGACGGTCGCCGCACCGATCCTGGTGCAGCTCGGCGTGCAGCCGATCGCGGCGCACTTCTTCGTGTTCTATTTCGGCATCCTGGCCGACATCACGCCGCCGGTGGCGCTGGCCGCCTATGCGGCGGCGGGCATGGCGGGCAGCGATCCGTTCAAGACGGGCAACACCGCGTTCCGGCTGGGCATCACCAAGCTGATCGTGCCGTTCGTGTTCGTGTTCTCGCCCTCGCTACTGATCTCGGTGCAGGGCTTCACGCTCTACGACTTCTTCGTCACGCTGTTCGGCTGCATCGTGGGCCTGGTGCTGCTGTCGGCCGCCTTCTCGCGCTACTTCCTGGTGTTGATGAAGTCGTGGGAGCGCTGGGTGTTCACGGCGGGCGCGCTGCTCACCATCCTGCCGGGCCTGACCAGCGGCCTGATCGGGCTGGCGCTCTGCATCCCGGTCTTCATCAATCAGTATCGCCAGCTGCGGCTGAGCGCGGCGCCGGCCTGAGCCGCGCGGCGCGCTGCGAAAAGGGGGCCATGGCCGTGAGGCCGTGGCCCTTTTTTATCGCCCGCACGCCCCCATCTGAAGGTCGGCGCCACCGTGCCGCGCACGCAACAACCGGGTGATTTCCCTCCGGGCGGCGCGGTTGCCTGAGGTCCGGTTTCGGCGTACAGTAAAATCACGTTTGCTGGTCTGCCGATTTGCGGGCCGACTGTGCAAACGGGCTCAAAAAGCGCCATATGTTCGATATCCTGGTTTATCTGTTCGAGAATTACTACACGCCGCAAGCCTGTCCTGCGGCCGATGTGCTGGCAAAGCGTCTCGCCGCGGCCGGCTTCGAGCACGAAGACATCGACGACGCGCTGGGCTGGCTCTACGGGCTGGCCGAAACGACCGAGCGTTGCGTCGAACTTGCCCAGGCTCCCGTCTCTGGTACCCGCATCTACACCGATGCCGAATACCAGCAGCTCGGTTCCGAATCGATCGGCTTCATCACTTTCCTCGAAACCGCCGGGGTGCTGCCCGCACCGCTGCGCGAGATCGTGATCGACCGTGCGCTCGCCGCGCCGGACGCCCCGGTCTCCCTGTCCAAGATCAAGATCACCGCGTTGATGGTCTTGTGGAGCCAGGAAGCCGAGATCGATAACCTGGTGCTCGAAGAACTGCTCGAAGACGAAGGCGGCGGTCGCCTGCTGCACTGAGGGCCGCGACACGTCGTGTCGCCCCTGCCGACCGCGGCGCGCGCCGCGGCGCTGGGCTTCGGGCGCGTTTCTCCCAGCGCCGGCCCTCTGCGCGCGCGGTCCGGCAAGGATCGCGCCTCGTGAGCGCCACGCCCTTCGGATCCCACTGAACACCGCATGCGCGGCGCCGGCTTCGTGCGGGCCGCCCGCGCCGCTGCCTATACTGCCTCTTTTGTTCGCCCCCGCCGCCTGCCGTGTCCGCTGCTCCTGACCGTTCCGCCACCTATGTCGGCCGCTTCGCGCCCAGCCCGAGCGGGCCGCTGCACGAGGGCTCGCTGGTGGCCGCGCTGGCCAGCTGGCTCGACGCACGCGCCCGCGGCGGCCGCTGGCTGCTGCGCATCGAAGACGTGGACACGCCGCGCACCGTGGCGGGCGCGGACCGGATCATCATGGATCAGCTGCACGCGCTGGGCCTGCACTGGGACGGCGAGGTCTGGTGGCAGTCGCAGCGCTTCGACGCCTATCAGACCGCCTTCGACGGCCTGCGCGCACGCGGCCTGGTCTACGGCTGCGGCTGCACCCGCCGCGAGATCGCCGATTCGGCCCTGCGCGGCCCCGACGTGGCCGAGGGCGAGCGCCCATATGCCGGCACCTGCCGCCACGGCCTGGCGCCCGGCCGCGAGGCCCGCGCGTGGCGGCTGCGGGTGCCCGAGGGGGTGGAGCGGTTCGACGACCGCTGGCTCGGCCCGCAATCGCAGGACGTGGCGCACGCAGTGGGCGATTTCGTGCTGCGCCGCGCCGATGGCCTGTGGGCCTACCAGCTCGCCGTGGTGGTGGACGACGCGGCCCAGGGCGTGACCGACGTGGTGCGCGGCGCCGACCTGCTGTCGTCCACCGCGCGCCAGCGGGTGCTGTGCCGGCTGCTCGAGGTGCCCGCACCGCGCATGATGCACGTGCCGCTGGTGACCGACCCGGCCTCCGGCCTCAAGCTGTCGAAGCAGAACAACGCGGCGGCGCTGGACCTCGCCGATCCGCTCGCCACGCTGGGCCGCGCCTGGCAACGCCTGGGCTTCGAGGCGCTGCCCGCCGCCAGCGTGGCGGACTTCCTGGACCAGGCGCGCACGCGCTGGCGCGCCCGGTTTGCGTGAGCCCGGGCCGCGTCAGAGCGGCTTCAGGTCTTCGCCCAGCATGCGCACCAGCAGCGCGGTGCCCTTGCCGTCGTAGCGCACCTCGCCGAAGCGCGCCTGCTCGTAGCGCTGCGCCTGGCCTTCGGGAAAGAAATAGGCATTGGTGATGATGCGCACGCCGGACGGACGCACACGGTAGCGCAGCACGATCTCGTCCTGGGCATGGTCGTTGCCGTCCTGCACCCGCAGCACCTGCGCCACGCCGCGCTCGTCGGCCTTGAGCACCACGTAGCCATCGGTGCGCTGCAGGCCCTCGCCGCGCGCGGGCTCGGCCAGCAGCTCGTCGCCGCGCAGGCGCCGCACCTCGTCGCCCGCCGCGAAACGCAGCGCCATGTAGTCGCCCTGCATCAGCGAACGCGGGTCGACCGGCGCCAGCGGCAGGATGGCGACCTGGCCGTCGGCCAGCAGACGCTCGCGCTGCCAGATGCCGAAGTTGCTCACGCCCAGCACCAGCAGCAGGCCGAACACGACCAGCGCGCTGCGCCAGCGCAGGCTGGCCGGCACGGGCCCCGCGTCGAACGGCGCCACCGGCACCGTCTTCATCCAGCGCGGCACCAGCCACACCAGCAGCCGCAGCACGAACAGCAGGGCCGCCGCGCCGGCCAGCCAGAAGGCCTTGTCGAGCAGCGCGATCTCGAGGTTGTAGTAATAGAACATCAGGTAGCTCAGCATGCTCAGCACGCCGAACACCAGCAGCCGCGGCTTGTGCAGACCGAAGCCCAGCAACAGCCACGTGAGCGCGAACGCAATGCCCGGGCTGGGCATCCAGAACAGCGACAGCACCAGCAGGCCGAGCGGCACGCCCGCCACCAGCGCCGGCGTCAGCACCCGGCGGCGCGGCCACAGCACCCACAGCGCGGCCGCCACCGGCAGCAACACGCCCAGCACGCTGAGCACCGCCGTCTTGGGATGCACCTGGAACAGCACCGGCAGCTGGCGCAACGCGATGCCGCCCGCCTGCCACACCACCGCCTGCACCGAGATCGCGACCGCCCAGCCCATCGGGTCGAACAGGTGCGCGCGGCGCTTGATGTGGCCGTCGGCGCAGAACGCCGCCGCGGCCCACCAGGCGCCGACCACCGACACCGGCAGCCAGAGGAAGGTGTCGCGCATCATGGCGAAGGCGAACATCAGGTCGAGCATGTCGCCGCTGCGTTCGGACGGCGCCAGGCCGACCCACAGCAGGCCGGTGCCGGCCAGCGTCATGGTGAGGCTGCTCAGGAAGCGCAGCAGATGGTCGGGCGCGGCGGCATAGATCACCGCGCCCAGCACCAGCAGCATCAGGCAGGCGTTGGTGAACGAGCTGCTTTCGGTGAGGCCGAAAATGATCAGCAACTGGCCGGCGAAGGCGGCCGCGACGGCGCACTGGCGCCAGAACGCGCCCGCATCGGTGCGCAGCACCGCCACCCCGGCGGCGCACAGCACCAGCCCGAACACCAGCGCGCTGCCGGGTGTCTGGACGATGCCGGAGAAGCCCAGGAAGACCAGCAACAGCAGGGTGGCGAGCCAGGCCGACAGGCCGAGCAGCACCTGGATGTACCAGGGCGAACCGGCATGGGTGTCGTCGGGGGTGTCGGCCAGGGCGATGACCGGGGCCGCCGCCTCGGCCGGCTCGACCGACACGCCCGCCGACGCGCTGGCCGGCTCGGCATCGGCCGCCACCGTGGGCGCATCGACGGCGACCGGCGCGGCCACGCCGCCCCGCACCGAGCCCTGGGCGCGTTGCGCCAGCGTGCGCAGCCAGCGCGCCGCCAGGACGGCCTCGGCCATCAGCAGGCCGGCCAGCGGCAGGGCGGTCCAGACGCCGGGATCGAGCTCGATGAGCCACTCGCCGACCCAGCGCAGCGACACCGCGATCACGCCCGCGGCGAGCAGCGCGAGCACCACCAGGTCGAGACGGGCGCGTTGGTAATAGAAACCCAGGCCCAGCGTCACGGCCAGCCACGCCATGCCCACCATGCGCATGGCATGGCTGTCGTCGCCGCGGCCGAAATACAGATCGCCGAAAAACAGCGTGAGCACCAGCGGCACCACCACCAGCACCACCAGCACGCGCGGGCCGACCTTGGTGCTGATGCGGTTGCTGCGCGCCGCCAGCTCCCAGGCCGCCAGCAGCACCAGGTTGAGCGCCGCCATCACCAGGCTCGGGAAGACGGCGCCGCCATAGGTGCTCCACCAGCTGAACACCTGCTCGCCCAGCCACAGCGCGACCGCCAGGTTGAGCACCAGCACCCACAACAGCCACAGCACCTGGCTGGCGGCCGCCAGCGCCCAGGGCAGCAGCAGGGCCGCCCACAGGGCGAACAGTTCCCAGGTATCGGCGCCGGTCTGGTACGTTTGACCGATCAGCGCGAGCAGCGCGCCGAGAAACAGCCCGGCGAGGGAAAGGATCGCGCCGGCAACCCGCCGGCGGTTATCGGGGACAGTTCGAAGGCGGAAGCGCGCCCACAGCGCGGCCAGTACCGAAACGGTCAGAAGCCCCTGGACCAGCACGAAACGGGTCGTGATGGAGAGGGCCTCCCAATTGGCCGCAACCCCGCAAACCACGGCGCTGCCGAGCAGCAAAACCCCCAGCCAGAGGGTGGTTCGCGCAAGAAATCCGCGCCAGGCATGCAGTTCCGAACCCGCTTGACGATTGGTGCCGACTTGCATCTGCCGTTTCTCCCCTCTTATCATCCGCGCTAATTGAGGCGGGACTGCCGCCACTGGATACACATGACTAAAACGCTGATTATTGCCGAGAAGCCCTCGGTAGCCCTCGATATATCACGCGCCTTGGGAGGCTTCGCGCGCGAGGGGGACTATTTTGAAAGCGAACGTTACGTTCTCTCCTCCAGCGTCGGGCATCTGCTCGGCCTGGTGGCGCCGAACGACCCGGTCAAGGGCAAGTGGAGCTTCGCCCACCTGCCCGTGATCCCGCCTGCTTTCGAACTGGGCCCGACCGACAAGAAATCGGCTGAGCGGCTCAAGCTGCTCGTCAGGCTGGCCAAGCGCAAGGACGTCGACGCCATCATCAACGCCTGTGACGCGGGCCGAGAGGGTGAGCTGATCTTCCGCTACATCATCCAGTACGCCGGCGTGAACAAGCCGATCCAGCGTCTCTGGCTGCAGTCCATGACCCAGGCCGCGATCCGCGAGGCCTTCGACAACCTGCGCGACGACGTCCAGCTCAAGCCGCTGGAGGCCGCCGCACGCTCGCGTGCCGAAGCCGACTGGCTGGTGGGCATCAACGGCACCCGTGCCATGACCGCCTTCAACAGCAAGGACGGCGGCTTCTTCAAGACGCCGGTCGGCCGGGTTCAGACCCCGACGCTGGCGATCGTGGCCGAGCGCGAGGCGCGCATCCGCGCCTTCGTGCCGCGCGATTACTGGGAAGTGCACGGCACCTTCGTGGCGGCCGCCGGCCTCTACCAGGGCCGCTGGATCGACCCCGAGTTCAAGAAAGACGAACGCGACCCGGAAAAGCGCGACTCGCGCCTGTGGTCGCAAGCCGCCGCCCAGAGCGTGGTGGCCGCCTGCCGCGGCCAGCAAGGCACCGTCACCGAAGAATCCAAGCCCTCGACCCAGATGTCGCCGGCGCTGTTCGACCTGACCTCGCTGCAGCGTGAGGCCAACGGCCGCTTCGGCTTCTCGGCCAAGACCACGCTGGCGCTGGCCCAGACGCTGTACGAACGCCACAAGGCGCTCACCTATCCGCGTACCGACTCGCGCTACCTGCCCGAAGACTACGTCAACCAGGTGCGCGAAACGATGCAGGTGCTGGCCAAGGGCGGCTCCAATGCCGTCGGCGCGCTGGCGCGCCATGCCGACACCGTGGTCCAGCAGCAGTGGGTCAAGCCCAACCGCCGCATCTTCGACAACAAGAAGGTGTCGGATCACTTTGCCATCATCCCCACGCTGCAGGTGCCGCACGACCTGAGCGAAGCCGAAGGCAAGCTCTACGACCTGGTGCTCAAGCGCTTCCTGGCCGTGTTCTTCCCGCCGGCCGAGTTCCGCGTCACCACCCGCATCACCGAGGTCCAGGGCCACCGCTTCAAGACCGACGGCAAGGTGCTGGTCTCGCCGGGCTGGCTCGCGATCTACGGCAAGGAAGCCCAGGGCGAGGACGCCAACCTGGTGCCGGTGGCCGACAACGAGCGCGTGCGCACCGAAGACGTCGAAGCCGTCGGCCTGTCCACCAAGCCGCCGGCGCGCTACAACGAAGGCACGCTGCTGTCGGCCATGGAAGGCGCCGGCAAGCTGGTCGACGACGAAGAGCTGCGCGAAGCCATGTCCGAGCGCGGCCTGGGCACGCCGGCCACGCGCGCGGCCATCATCGAAGGCCTGCTCAACGAAAGCTACCTGCGCCGCGAAGGCCGCGACCTGGTCCCCACGGCCAAGGCGCGCCAGCTCATGACGCTGCTGTCCGGCCTGGACGTGACCGAACTGACCTCGCCCGAACTCACCGGCGAGTGGGAGCACAAGCTCAAGCAGATCGAGCAGGGCGCGCTCGACCGCGAGGCCTTCATGCGCGAGATCGCGCAGATGACCCAGGTGATCGTCAAGCGCGCCAAGGAATACGAGCGCGACACGGTGCCGGGCGACTACGCCACGCTCAAGACGCCGTGCCCGAAGTGCGGCGGCGTGGTGAAGGAAAACTACCGCCGCTTCGCCTGCACCCAGTGCGACTTCTCGATCGGCAAGCACCCGGGCGGCCGCACCTTCGAGCTGCCCGAGGTCGAGGAGCTGCTGGCCAAGCGCGAGATCGGTCCGCTGCAGGGCTTCATCAGCAAGATGGGCCGGCCGTTTGCCGCCATCCTGCGCATCAGCGCCGAAGACAAGCTCGAGTTCGACTTCGGCCAGAACGACGACGAAGACAACGAGCCCGTCGACTTCAGCGGCCACACGCCGGTGGGCAGCTGCCCCAAGTGCCAGTCGCGCGTGTTCGAGCATGGCATGAGCTACGTCTGCGAGAAGTCGGTCGGCCCTGAAAAGTCGTGCGACTTCCGGTCGGGCAAGGTGATCCTGCAGCAGGAGATCTCGCGCGAACAGATGGGCAAGCTGCTCAACGACGGCCGCACCGACCTGCTCGACGGCTTCGTGTCCAGCCGCACCAATCGCAAGTTCAAGGCCTTCCTGGTGCGCCAGCCCGACGGCAAGATCGGCTTCGAGTTCGAGCCGCGCGGCGACAAGCCGGCGCGCGCGGGCAAGACGGCGGCGAAGAAGGCAGCGGGCAAGACGGCCGCGAAGACGGCCACCAAGACGGCGACGAAAACGGCGACCAAGACGGCCGCCAAGAAAACCGCGGTGAAGAAGACCGCGGCCAAGACGGCCACCAAGACCGCCGCCAAGAAAGCGGCGGCCAAGAAGGCCGGCTGAGCGCCACGCTCGCCTGATCGGCGCGCCGGATCCCGTCGGGGTCCGGCGCGCCGATTGCTTTTGGCCGACGCCGCAACTGCGGTATCGTTGCCGTCAAACAGCTTATGCACAACGAGATTCGCTCGAGGACGACATGACCCATCGCTTGCCCCCGCAAGGCGCCCAGCGCCGCCGCCTGCTGGCCTTCGGCGCCGGCGCCGCCGGCCTGATGCTGGCTCCCGCGCTGCGTGCGCAGCCCCGGCTGGGCCGCGTGGCCTACGGCCAGGGCAGCATCGACCCGTTCTTTGCCGCCGGCTACGTCGCGCTCAAGCAGGGCTATTTCAGCGCCGGCGGCCTCGACGTCGAATACCTGAACTCGCAGAGCGGGCCGCGCACCAACCAGCTGCTGGCCGCCGGCCAGATCGTGTTCGGCGCCACCGCGGCCACCGCCGCGCCCGCGCTCACGCTGGCGGGCAAGCCCGCCGCGCTGGTGTTCGGCTTCGACCGCAAGCTCACCTACGCCAACGTGATCGTGCGGCGCGAGGATTTCGAGAGCGGCAAGGTGCGCGAGATCAAGGACCTGGCGGGCAAGCGCATGGGCGCGACCCAGCCGCAGTCCAGCACCTGGCTGATGGCCAAGTACCTCACCGAAAAGGCCGGCGTGGCCGATCGCGTGGACATCCGGCCGCTGGGCGACCTGGCCACCATGCTGGGCGCGCTCAAGACGGGCTCGGTGTCGGCCAGCATGGCCACCATGTCGATGATGGAGCAGGCCCAGGCCGAGGGCTGGGGCGTGCCGATCTTCGACGCCACCGCCGATGCCACCTGGCAGAGCTTCATGGGCGGCGACGTGCCGGGCATCGCCGCGCTGGCGCTGCGCGACACCATCGAGAAGCGGCCCGAGGTGGTGCAGGCGTTCGTGTCCGGCCTGGTCAAGGCGCAGGACTGGATCAACGCCAACAGCGCCGCCGCCGTCACCGACCTGATCTACGACGACTACCTCTCGGCCTTCGCGCGCGAAGCGGTGCAGAAGACCATCGGCACCTACCAGCAGAGCGTCTTCCTCAAAGACAACATCATCACGCCCGAAGCCTACGGCCGCATGACCGCCATCATGGGCGACGACCGCCAGTTCTCGAACGAGGAGCTGAAGAAGGCGCCCTACGACACCTGCGTCGACATGCGTTTCGTGCGCCGCGCGCGCGGCGGCTGAAGCGGAGCGCGCCATGATCACGCTGGAACACGTCGGCAAGGTCTATCACAGCCGGCAGGGCGTCACGCATGCCGTGGGCGACGTCAGCCTGCGCATCGGGCAGGGCGAGTTCGTGTCCATCGTGGGGCCCTCGGGCTGCGGCAAGAGCACGCTGCTCAACATGATCGCGGGCTTCCTGCCGGCCAGCTCCGGCCGCATCGAGGTCGATGGCCGGCCGGTGGCCGGCAAGGTGCCGCCCGCGCTCGGCTACATCTTCCAGAAAGACACGCTGCTGCCCTGGTACACGGTGTCCAAGAACGTCGCGCTGGGCCTGCGCTTCCAGGGCGTGGCCGCCGGGCGCATCGCCGAACGCGTGCGCGCGCTGCTCGAGCTCGGCCATCTGTCGGGCTTCGCCGACGCCTATCCGCACCAGCTCTCGGGCGGCATGCGGCGCCGCGTGGCGCTGCTGATGAGCCTGGCCGTGGAGCCGCGCATCCTGCTGCTCGACGAGCCCTTCGGCGCGCTCGACACCCACACCAAGACCCACCTGCACCGCGAGCTCTCCGACATCTGGCGCAAGCTGGGCCAGACCGTGGTGATGGTGACGCACGATCTCGACGAGGCCATTACGCTGTCGGACCGCGTGGTCGTGCTGTCGGGCACCCCGAGCCGGGTGCTGCTCGACGAACGCATCGCCATCCCGCATCCGCGCGACGTCTTCACGCTGCGCGAGACGCCGCAATTCACCGCCCACGTGCAAAGCCTCTGGGCCGTGCTGGGCCAGCAATTCCGCGCCGCCGCCTGACATGTCCGACGCCCGACTTTCCGATACCGTCTCCGATCAGTTGCAGGCGCAACTGCATGCCGACCGCCAGCAGGCCACGCGCCGGCGGCTGCGCATCACGCTGTGGCAGCTGCTGATCCTGGGATGCCTGCTGGGCGCCTGGGAAGGCCTGACGCGCATCCCGTGGTTCGTGCAGAACACGCTGTTCGATCCCTTCTTCATCAGCCAGCCCTCGCGCGTGGCGGTGCGGCTGTGGGAATGGCTGCAGCCGGGCCCGCGCTCGGTCTGGCCGCACCTGTGGCTCACGCTGCAGGCCACGCTGATCGGCCTGGTGGTGGGGGTGGGCAGCGGCTTCGCGGTGGGCCTGGCGCTCTCGCGCAGCCAGTTCCTGGCCGACGTCTTCAACCCGTTCATCGTGGCCTTCAACTCGATGCCGCGCATCGCGTTCGTGCCGCTGATCACGATGTTCTTCGGCCTGGGCCTGGCCTCCAAGGTGGTCACCTCGTGGTTCGTGGTGTTCTTCCTGGTGTTCTTCAACACCTACAAGGGCGGGCGCAGCGTGGAGCGCGAGCTGGTCGACTTCTGCCGCACGCTGGGCGGCTCGCCGCGCCAGATCCTGTGGCGCGTGCGCATCCCCACCGCGGCCGCATGGACCTTCGCCGCGCTGCCCAACGCCATCAGCTTCGCGCTGATCGGCGTGGTGCTGGCCGAGTTCGTGGGCTCGACCACGGGCATGGGCTACCTGATGATCACGGCGCTCGCCACGCTCAACGCCACCGACATGTTCGCCGCCGTCACCCTGCTGTCGATCGTGGGCATCGTGCTGGTGTACCTCGTGACCTGGTTAGAGCGTAGACTGTTGCACTGGGCGCCGGAGTTCCGCCAGTAACGCGAGCCGCGGCCGCCCCGATCCCGCCCAACACCTGCGCGCGCAACGATCCCCGCCCCGGATGCGCGGCGCCTCGAACCCCTGACCGCCATGGCCCTCGACACCGCCGCCGTCCCCTACCTGCAACAGTTTTCGCTGGCAGGGCGCGTCGCCCTGGTCACCGGCTCGGCGCGCGGCCTGGGTTGGTCCATCGCCAGCGCGATGGCCGGCTGCGGCGCGCACGTGCTGATCAATGGCCGCAATGCCGACGCCGCGGAAGCCGCCGCCACCGAACTGCGGGCGCGCGGCCTGGCCGCCAGCGCGCTGGCGTTCGACGTGGCCGACGATGCCGCGGTGGAGCAGGCCTTCGCCACGCTCGACCGCACCCACGGCCGGCTCGACATCCTGGTCAACAACGTGGGCGCGCGCAATCGCAAGACACTGGCCCAGATCTCGCCCGCCGAAGTGCGCGCGCTGATCGAGACCGACCTGGTGGCCGGCATCCTGCTGGCGCGCCAGGCCGCCACCCGCATGCGTGTCCACGGCTACGGCCGCCTGATCGCCATCACCTCGGTGGTGGGCGCGCTGGCGCGTCACGGCGACGCCGTGTATCCGGCGGCCAAGCAGGGCCTGACCGGCATCATGCGCGCCCTCGCGATGGAGCATGGCGCGCACGGCATCACCAGCAACGCCATCGCGCCCGGCACCTTCGCCACCGAAACCAATGCCGCCATGGTGGCCGATCCCGAGGTCGGCCCGCGCGTGGCGGCGCGCAATCCCACGGGCCGCTGGGGCCAGCCCGAAGAGATCGCCGGCGCCGCCGTGTTCCTGGCCTCGCCGGCGGCCTCGTATGTCAACGGCCACGTGCTCACGGTCGACGGAGGTCTGTCGATCCAGATGTGAGCCGTGCCGTGTCGCGGCCTGGATGCGGGAAGGAGACAAGGGATCCGCCAGATGATCTCCCCGCCGCCGGGCCTTGCTTTCGTATCGCTGTCGCTTTAACCAATTATTCTCACAGAGGTGGTCCAGCATGAAGCAGCACTTTATCGACAACCGGCCGGTGGCCGGTTCCTCCGGTGAATCCATCGACGTCATCGATCCGTCCACCGGCGAGACCTTCGATCAGCTCGCCCGCGGCAACGCGGCCGACATCGACCTGGCCGTGCAGGCCGCCCGCCGCGCCTACGAGGGCGCCTGGGGCAAGCTGTCCGCCGCCGAGCGCGGCCGGCTGATGCTCAAGCTGGCGGTCAAGATCCTCGACCATCACGACGAGCTCACGCAGATCGAGTCGCGCGACTGCGGCAAGCCGATCAAGCAGGCCCGCGCCGACGTCACCGCCGTGGCGCGCTACTTCGAGTTCTACGGCGGCGCCGCCGACAAGCTGATGGGCGAGACCATCCCCTACCAGGCCGGCTACACCGTGCTCACCGTGCGCGAGCCGCATGGCGTCACCGGCCACATCGTGCCGTGGAACTATCCCCTGCAGATCTTCGGCCGCAGCATCGGCGGCGCGCTTGCCGCCGGCAACGCCTGCGTGGTCAAGCCCGCCGAAGACGCCTGCCTGTCGATCCTGCGCGTGGCCGAGCTGGCCGCCGAGGTCGGCTTCCCGGCCGGCGCGCTCAACATCGTCACCGGCTACGGCCACGAGGCCGGCGACGCGCTCACGCGCCATCCCGGCGTCGACCACATCTCGTTCACCGGCTCGCCGCGCGTGGGCGTGCTGGTCACCCAGACCGCGGCCGAGCGCCACGTGCCCGTCACGCTCGAGCTGGGCGGCAAGTCGCCGCAGATCATCTTCGCCGACGCCGACCTCGACGCGCTGGTGCCGGTGGCGGTCAACGCCATCGTGCAGAACGCCGGTCAGACCTGCTCGGCCGGCAGCCGCCTGGTGATCGAACGCAGCATCTACGACAAGCTGATGGATCGTCTCGCGCAGGCCTTCTCGGCGCTGCGCACCGGCGCGGGGTCGGCCGACCTCGATTGCGGTCCGTTGATCCGCCAGACCCAGCTCGAGCGCGTGCAGCGCTTCCTGCGCGACGCCGAGGCCGAGGGCATCCAGAAGGTCGCCCAGGGCCAGGTCGTGGCCGACGCCCCCAAGGGCGGCTTCTTCCAGGCGCCCACGCTGTTGGGCAACGTGCCCGTCGAGCACCGCCTGGCGCAGGAAGAAATCTTCGGCCCGGTGCTGGTCGCGATTCCGTTCGATGACGAGGCCGACGCGATCCGCATCGCCAACGCCACCGAGTACGGCCTCGCCGCCAGCGTCTGGACGCGCGACGGCGCACGCCAGTTGCGCGTGGCGCGCAAGGTGCGCAGCGGCCAGGTGTTCATCAACAACTATGGCGCGGGCGGCGGCGTCGAGCTGCCCTTCGGCGGCGTGAAGGCCAGCGGCCACGGCCGCGAGAAGGGCTTCGAGGCGCTGTACGGCTTCACCGTGCTCAAGACCATCGCGATCAAGCACGACTGAACTCTCCCGTCACACGTGCAGGCGGCGCCCCGCAACGGGCGCCGCCTTTTTTCGTGCGGGCCGGTACATAATGCGCCCCATGACGAACCCCGCCGCCTTCTCCGCACGCCCCCGCAGCCCGCGCCGTGGCCTGTTGCCGCGCCTGTTGTGCGCCGCGCTGCTGGCCGCGCCGGCAGCCGTGCCCTCCCTCGCGCACGCCTTCGACATCGGCGAGGCGATCACGGCGGCGCGGCTCAGCGGCTACCCGATCGACCCGCGCGAGGCCCGCGTCGGCGGCACGCCGGGCCGGGACGGCGCGACCGTGGTGGGGCGCTACGCCAATCTGCTCTACGTCTATCGCTTCGAGGGCGCGGCCGGGCAGGCCAGGCAAGTGTTGCGCTCGCAACCATTGGTCATGCCGCTGGAGCAACTCGGCGGCCAGCCCGACACCGCGCAGGAGATCGGCCTGCTCGGCCCGTTCCCCGCCGACCAGAGCTACTGGGTGGAATACCGCCCGCGCGGCGCCGGTTCGGACACGGTGCAGGCCTTCCTGGTGCGCGCCGACGGCAGCGTGATGCGCGTGCAGGCCGACGTGGCGGGGCTCACCCTGTATGTGCCCGTGCAATGGAACGACGAGGCCCGTGCGCAGGCGCTCGCGGCCAGCCGGCCGCGCCTGCCGCCGCGGCTCGAACCCGTCACGCGCGATCCGCACAAGATCCGCTTCGTGCCCGAGCCGGCCATCGACGCGCCGGCCGAGCTGGCACGCCTGCATGCCGCGGTGGCGCAAACCGACCGCAAGGACCGGGCACGCTTCATCGCCGGCCTGGACGCCATGACGCGGCTGCTCGCGCAGGTCGACATCCGCGCCATCGATCCCGGGCTCGCCGATCCGGCCACCCTCACGCGCCTGAACGACTACGGCTTCTGGCTGGCCGAGGCGCGCCGACCGGCTTCGGCCGTGGCGGTGCTCGACGAGGTCCTGTGGCGCGCGCCGGAGCGCCGCCCCGCGCTGCTCAACCGCGGCGACGCCTACGTCCAGCTGCAGCAGGCCGCCACCACGCCCGAGGCGCGCCACTACAACCTGGTGATGGCCCAGGAAGACTATCGCAGCTACTGCGGCCGCATGCTCGCGCAGGGCGAGACGATTCCGTCGAACATCGCGCAGCGCCTCGTCGCCACGCTCGGCGTGGCCAGCCTGGATGCGGCGAGCTGCGTGCCGCACCGGACCCTTCACGACGCGGCCGCCTCCGGCGATGCCTCGGCGCTCGGCCGCGCCATCGCGCAAGGCATCGCGCCCGACGACCTCGACGCGAAGGGCCTGACGCCGCTCGCCCACGCGGTGATGCGCGCGCGGCCGGCCACCGTGGAGGCGCTGCTGCGCGCCGGCGCCAGGCTCGACGCGGTGCGCGGCAGCCCCTTGCTCGCGCGCGCGCTGCCGCCGAGCAACGCGCCTGCGCTGACGCCGGAGCACTACGCGGTCGCGCGTCTGCTGATCGGCGCGGGCGCCGACGTCGAGGCGCGCGACAGCGACCAGAACACGCTGCTGATGCAACGCGCGCGCTACAACAACAAGAACCGCGCCACGCTCGAATTCCTGCTGGAGCAGGGCGCCGACGCGAACGCGCGCAACAAGCGCGGCGAGAGCGTGCTGCAGGCGGCGCTGACCTCAGCCGACACGCGCTGGCTGGCCGAGGCGCTGGTGGCGCGCGGCGCGAACGTGGACAGCGCCTACATCTCCGCCTACTACGGCGACCGCCCCGTCTGGATCACGCCGCTGCTCGAGACGCTGCGCAGCCATCCCGGCGAACTGGCGCCCGGCAAGACGCCGCGGCCGCCGGCCAATCTGGACTTCCTGTTGCAGCACGGCGCCGATGTGTCGGTGGGCGGCCTCGGCGCGCCGGACAAGCAGGTTCCGCGCAACGGCCTGGAGGCCGCGCTCGAGTCCGCCGCGATGTACGCCTCGCCCGACCTGATTTCCACGCTGCGTGCGCACGCGAAGGCCCCGCATGCCCCGCTCACGGCGCGGCCGCTGCAGCGGGTGCTCGCCAACTGGAACACGGCCCGGGGCCGCGCGGCCAGCGATCCGGCCGCGTGGCAGCCGGTGCTGGCGCAGTGGCGCGCCACCGCCGAGGCCATGGTGACGGCCGGCGTGGCGCTGCGCGACCCGCGCAGCACCGACGCCTCGGCGCGCGGCAACCTGCCGCCGCTGGCCCTGCCCTGGCTGCCCGATGAACTGTACGCGGCCTGGCTCGCCGCCGGCGCCGATCCTGCCGAACGCGCCGGCTACGAGATACGCGAGAACCACGGCATGCAATGGCCGGCCGCGCTGCCGCTCGTCAACATGGTGGTGGCGGGCGAACAGGGCAAGGTGGCATTGCTGCTTCCGGAAGTGGCGCAGATGGTGCGCACGCCGGCGCTGTGCGGCAAGGCGGTGGCCGACGTGGCGGCGTGGCAGGTGGCGCTGGACGGGCCGCTCAGCCCGCCCCAGGCGCAGGTGCAACGGCAGGTGCTGGACGCCGCGCGCGCCGTGCCGGAGTGCGACCTGGACCAGACGGCCGGGGTGGCGGGTTACGCCAACAGCCGCGCGCGCGACCTGCTGGCCCGGAACGGCACGCCCTGGCCCTGAGGCGCGCGGGCGGGCGGTGCGGCCTCAGGCCGTGTCGTCTTCGTACCAGTTGTCGGCCGACAGCATCATGCGGTGATGGCCGACGCCGGCCGGCATCATCGGGAAGCAGTTTTCCTGTGCGGTGACCGTGACGTCGAGGAAGTAGGGGTCGTCGTGCGCCAGGCACTCGGCCAGCGCCGCGTCGAGCTGGTCGGGATGCTCGACCCGCGCCGCGCCCCAGCCGAACGCGCGCGCCAGCGCGACGAAGTCGGGCAGGGAGGCGTTGTAGCTGTGGCTGTAGCGCCCGCCGTGGATCAGCTCCTGCCACTGCCGCACCATGCCCATGTAGCCGTTGTTGCACAACACGACCTTGACCGGCGCCTCGTGCTGCATGGCGGTGGACAGCTCCTGGATGTTCATCAGCACCGAGGCGTCGCCGCTCACGCACACCACGGTGCGGTCGGGATGCGCCACCTGCGCGCCGATCGCGGCCGGCACGCCGTAGCCCATGGTGCCGGCGCCGCCGGAGGTGAGCCAGCGGCCCGGCTGGTCGAAGCGCAGGTATTGCGCGGCCCACATCTGGTGCTGGCCCACGTCGGTGGACACGACCGCGTCGCGGTCGGCCAGCGCCGCATTCAGGCGGGCCATCAGGTGCTGCGGCAGGATCGCGTCGGCGGCCGGCGCGTAGCCCAGGCAATCCTGCGCGCGCCAGGTGTCGATGCGGCGCCACCAGTCGGCCAGGCGCGCGGCCGGCATCGGCACGTCGCGCAGCTCGCCCTGCAGCGCCTGCACCAGCTGCAGGCAGTCGCCCACCAGCGCGGCGTCCACGCGCACCACCTTGTTGATCGAGGCGGGATCGATGTCGAGATGGATCTTGCGCGCGTGGGGGCAGAACTCGGAAAGCTTGCCCGTGATGCGGTCGTCGAAGCGCGCGCCGATGCAGACCACCAGGTCGGCGTTGTGCATGGCCATGTTGGCCTCGAGCGTGCCGTGCATGCCCAGCATGCCGACGAACTGCGGATCGGAGGCGGGGAACGCGCCCAGGCCCATCAGGGTGAGCGTGCAGGGCGCGCCGGTGGCGCGCACCAGCTCGGTGAAGGCGGCGCAGGCCGCCGGGCCGGAATTGATCAGGCCGCCGCCGCCGTAGAACACCGGACGGCGCGCCTCGGCGATCATCGCGGCCGCGCGGCGCACCGCGCCGGCGGGCACGCGTGCCGCACTCTTGCCGCTCTGGCGGCGCGCGCGCAGGGCCGCGATCTGCCCGCGCGCCAGCGCGCCGGCCTCGTCCTGCGCGGCATCGGCCGGCACGGCGAGCTGCACATCCTTGGGGAAATCGACCAGCACCGGACCGGGCCGGCCCTGGCGGGTGAGGGCGAAGGCGCGGCCCACCACGGTGGCCACGTCGTCGACGCCGCGGATCTGCGTATTCCACTTGGTGACCGAGCGCGAGATGCCGATCGCGTCGCACTCCTGGAACGCGTCGGTGCCGATGGCGGTGGTGGCGACCTGGCCGCTCACGCACAGCACCGGGATCGAATCGCACATCGCGTCGAGCAGGCCCGAGGTGGTATTGGCCATGCCGGGGCCCGAGGTAACGAACACGACACCCGGACGGCCCGTGGTGCGCGCATAGCCTTCGGCGGCGTGCACGGCGGCCTGCTCGTGGCGCACCAGCACGTGCCGCAGCCGCGGCTCGGCGTAGAGCGCGTCGTAGAGCGGCAGCACCGCGCCGCCCGGATAGCCGAACACGGTGTCCACGCCGAGCTCGATCAGCGTGTCGAGCAGGATGCGGGCGCCGTTGAGCGGATGCGTGGCGGCGGGGGCCTCGGCGGGGACGAGGGCGGCGATGGCTTGGCTGTGCAGACGATCATTCATGGTGAACATCTTAGGGGGGATCGGGAAGAATTTTTATCTTCTTTTCCCCAAAATCCCGGTCGGCACAGTAAATTGACCTTTTAAAACGCCGAACCAAAGAAAAATGCACCTCGACAAGTTCGACCTCGCGATTTTGCGCGCCCTGCAGGACAACGCGCGGGCCAGCCTCAACGAGATCGGCGCGGCCGTGGGCCTGTCGTCCACGCCCTGCTGGAACCGCATCAAGCGCATGGAAACGGCGGGCGTGATCCGGGGCTATACGGTGGACCTCGACCCGGCCAAGCTCGGCTACACCGACACCGTGATCGTGCACGTGACCCTGGAGAGCCACAGCGAGGAAACGCTGTACGAGTTCGGCCGCGCCCTGGCCGAGATTCCGGAGGTGCTCGAGGCGTTCCTGGTGTCGGGCGACTACGACTACTACATCCGCATCGCCGTGCGCGACACGCGCGACTACGAGCGCCTGCTGCGCCAGCGCCTCTACCGCATTCCCGGCATCCGCCACAGCAAGTCCTGCTTCGTGCTGCGCAGCCTGAAGGAAACCCGCCTGCCGCTGCTCGAGCCGCCGACCGCGCCGGTGTGAGACGGCCGGCGCGCTTCGACGCGCCGGATACAGTCTGTGCGCTGTAAAAGCAGAATACAAACCAAGGGCTGTATCTGCAAAATACAAACCATATTGCGTAAACCGCGTTTACAAACTAGGATTTGTACGCCCCCCCGGTTTCCCTCCCGCTCCGCCATGCCCGATTTCACCGTCCGCACCGCCCAACAACTGCCGACCTTGCTGCAGAGCTTTCGCAAGCAGGCCGGGCTGACCCAGGCCGACGCGGCGCTGCGCCTGGGCGTCACGCAGCAGACCCTGTCGGCGCTCGAGCGCAACGCCGAGAAGGTCAGCGCCGGACGCCTGCTGGAACTGCTGAGCCTGCTCGGCGTGCAGATGGTGCTGCGCCAGGAAGGCGATACGCCGCCGGCCCCGTCAACCGGCCCGCGGTGGTGAAACGTGGGACGCCGGCCGCATTCGCAGACGCTACAGCTCTGGATGAATGATGCGTTCGTCGGCACCTGGCGCCAGCAGCCCCGCACGGGCGACGAGCTGCAGTACGACGCCGCATGGGCAGCGTCGGCACAGGGCCGGCCGCTGTCGTTGTCGCTGCCGTTCACGCCGGGCAATCGGCCCCACCGCGGCCCCGCGGTGCGCGCCTATTTCGAAAACCTGTTGCCCGACAGCAAGGACATCCGCGAGCGCGTCGCGCGGCGCTTCCACACGCGCTCGACCGATGCCTTCGCGCTGTTGAGCGAAACCGGCCGGGATTGCGTGGGTGCGCTGCGCGTGCTGCCTGACGGCCAGCCGCCTGCGCCGGCCGGCCAGATCGAAGCCACGCCCCTGAGCGAGGCCGAGGTTGCACAGATACTGCGCTACACCGTGGCGCCCGCGCCGCCGGGCAGCGATCCGGCGGTGAACGACGACTTCCGCATTTCCATCGCCGGCGCCCAGGAAAAAGCCGCCTTGCTCTGGTGGGACGGCCGATGGTGCCGGACGCGGGGCACAACGCCCACCAGCCACATTTTCAAGCTGCCCCTCGGCCTGGTCGGCAACCTGAAGTTCGACTTGAGCGAATCCGTCGAGAACGAATGGCTCTGCTCGGAGATCCTGCGCGCTTACGGACTGCCGGTGGCGCATGCGCAACCCTTGCAATTCGAAGACATGAAAGTGCTGGCGGTCGAGCGCTTCGACCGCGCCTGGTGGACCGACGCGCAGGGTCGACGCCGGCTGCTGCGTCTGCCGCAAGAGGACATGTGCCAGGCCACGGCAACGCCGCCCCATCTGCGCTACGAGGCGGACGGCGGCCCCGGCGTGCGGGAGATCATGAAGGTCCTGGCGACCTCGGTCGCGCCCGAGCGCGATCGCCACCTCTTCTTTCAGGCCCAGGTGTTGTTCTGGATGCTGCGCGCCACGGATGGCCACGCGAAGAACTTCAGCCTCTTCCTGCGCGAGGGCGGCGCCTACGCGCTCACGCCGCTCTACGACGTGATCTCGGCTTACCCGATCATCGGCTCCGGACCCAACATGCTGTCGCCGTTCAAGGCTCGAATGGCGATGGCCGTGCGCGCGAAAAACCCGCACTGGGTGATGCGGGACATCCGGCGCCGGCACTGGCTCGAGACCGGTGCCGCACATGGCGTCGTCAGTCCCGATGGCAGCGGCGTCGAGGCCGTGATCGACGCGCTCGTCGCGCGCACCCCGGAGGTCATCCGTTCGGTGCGGGACCGCCTGCCCGCAGGCTTTCCCGGGCGGCTGGCCGAATGCGTGTTCGGCGGCATGCTGGCGGCCGCCGATGTGCTCGCCGGCTGAGGCCGGGCGTTACTGCAGCAGATAACCCTGCGGCAGCAGCGGCTCGGGCAGGTCGGTGTCGCCCAGCGTTTCGCGCACGTCGATCTCGATCTGGCGCGCCAGGGCCGACAGGGGCAGGTCGTTGGTGTCCAGGCCGAAGGGCTCTTCGAGCTGGTCGCCGAGCGCGTCGAGGCCGAAGAAGGTGTAGGCCACGATGGCGATCGCCAGGGGCGTGAGGGCGCCGAGCGCGCCGACCAGGCCGAGCGGCAGCAACAGACAGAACAGCCACGCCGTGCGGTGCAGGAGCAGCGTATAGGCGAAGGGCGTGGGCGTGTTCTTGATGCGTTCGCAGGCCGCGTGGATGGCGCCGCATTCGCGCACGCTGCGCAGCAGGCCCTGGCAGGTGATCTCGCCGTAGTGGCCGGCGCGCTGCGCCGCGATGTAGTCGCGGGTGAGCTCGGCCAGCAGCGCCTGCGGCACGTTGCGACAGGACGCGAGGCTGGCCTGGGCCTGGGCCGGCAGCCACGGCCGCGCCGCATCGAGCGCGTCCTGGTCGCGCAGCCGCGCCACCAGCGCGTGGGCCATCGCCACGATGCGCAGCCCCTGGCGCCGCGCCAGCTCGGGATCGGCGAGCGCCACCGTTTCGCGCGTGAGGGTGCGGGCCTGCACGATCAGGTTGCCCCACTGCTTGCGCGCCTCCCACCAGCGGTCGTAGCAGACGTTGTTGCGAAAGCCCATGAACACCGACAGCGCGAGGCCGAACAGCGAGAAGAACGGCATCGAGCTCAGGTGCCCCGGCACGAAGTGCCCGGCCTGGTACAGCCAGGCCACCAGGCAGCTCCACAGCACGATGAAGATCAGCCGCGACAGGATGTTGGGGATGATGGAACCGCGCAGGATGAAGAACAGCCCGAAAGCGGTGTGACGCGGACGAATGATCATGGCGTGCAGGTAAAGATGAAGTGGCCGCGGGCCGTGCGCCGCGCCAGTGCGGCGCAACTATACGCCGCTGTCCGCCCCCGCGCCACGGCACACCGATTGTGACAGTCCGCGTCGCATTCGCGTCGATATAATGCGCGCTTGACCGGTCGCCAGTGCGCGCCGCTTCCCTCCATCGCCAGTGCGCGACGCCACAAAAATCCCATCGCCCATGACCACCGATCGCATCAACCCCTGGCACGTCGTGCGCCGCTCCAAGCTGCACGGCAACGGCGTGTTCGCCGCGCGCACGATTCCCGCCGGCACCCGCATCATCGAGTACGGCGGCACGCGCATCAGCGCGGCGGAGGCCGACCGTCGCCACCCCACCAATCCGGACGATCCGTTCCACACCTTCTTCTTCGCGCTCAGCTCGGGCAAGGTGATCGACGGCGGCGACGAGGGCAACGACGCGCGCTGGATCAACCACTGCTGCGAGCCCAACTGCGAAGCGCAGGAAGGCCGCCACGGCAAGCGCGTCTACATCGTGGCGCTGCGCGAGATCGCCGCGGGCGAAGAGCTGTTCTATGACTACGGCCTCGTGCTCGACGGCAAGATCACCAAGTCGCTGCAGGAAGGCTACCGCTGCCTGTGCGGCACGCCGTCGTGCCGCCACACCATGCTGGCGCTGTCGAAGAAGCTCGTGAAGAAGGCCCAGGAACGCCACGCCGAGCAGATCGGCAAGCTGGCCGAGAAGCCGGCCAAGCGCCGCACCGGCAAGCAGGTGGAGCCCGCGCGGGAGGCGTCCGGCGGCGTCGATGCGCAACCGGCGGAAAAGCCCGCGCCGAAGAAGGCCGCACCGAAAAAGGCGGCCCCGAAGAAGGCGGCCCCGAAGCAGGCCACGGCAGACGCGGTCGCCGACGCGGTCGCGGACGCGGTGACCGAGACGGCGCCGCAGCAGGCCGCGCCGAAAAAAGCGGCAAAGAAGGCCGCGCCGAAGAAGGCCGCGAAGAAAGCCGTCGCGCAGCCCGACGCCGCCGCGCCGGCCAGGAAGGCCGCCGCGAAGAAGGCGGCAGCCAAGAAAGCCGCGCCGCGCAAAGGCGCGGCCAAGAAGGCCGCCGACGGCGACGCGCAAGCCTGATCCCGGCGTCGGCGCCCCTCGCGCCGACGCGGGTATTCCGGCCACGCCGCCCGGCAGGCGTACAATGGTCTGAGCCGTATCCGAGATACGGCCATGCAGTACGTCTTCAGGGCGGGGCGAAACTCCCCACCGGCGGTATGTCGCGCAATGCGACGAGCCCGCGAGCGCCTGGCATGCATCCGTGGATGCGCGCCAGGGTCAGCAGATCTGGTGCGATGCCAGAGCCGACGGTCACAGTCCGGATGAGAGAAGATGTGCCGGCACGATCCCCTCGCGGGCGGCGTATGGCCGCTCGTCGTGCATTGCGTCCGGCTGTCATGTAGCCCTGAAACGTTTTTCGCCCCTTACCTACCAGCGAGAGCGTTTCAATGTCCCAGCTTCAAAGCAACTCCGTTTCCCCGCTATACGCCCAGCCCTTCGCCGTTCGCCTCGAACGCGCGTTGCAGCACCTGCGCATCGGCCGCCCCGTGATCCTGATGGACGACTTCGATCGCGAGAACGAAGCCGACCTGATCGTCGCCGCCGACAAACTCACCGTGCCCGTGATGGCCCAGCTGATCCGCGACGGCAGCGGCATCGTCTGCCTGTGCCTGCCCGGCGACGTGCTCGACCGGCTCGACCTGCCGGCCATGGTCACGCGCAACCAGAGCCGCTTCAGCACCGCGTTCACCGTGTCGATCGAGGCGCGCGAAGGCGTGAGCACCGGCGTTTCGGCCGTCGATCGCGTCACCACGATCCGCGCCGCCATCGCCGCCGATGCCGATCCGGCCGACATCGTCAGCCCCGGCCACGTGTTTCCGTTGCGCGCGCAACCGGGTGGCGTGCTCACGCGCCGCGGCCACACCGAAGGCTCGGTCGACCTGGCCGTGCTGGCGGGCCAGCGCCCGGCAGGCGTGCTGTGCGAACTGATGAATCCCGATGGCACCATGATGCGCGGCGCCGCGCTCGAGCGCTATGCCGCGGCCCAGGGCCTGGTGGCGCTCACCATCGCCGAGCTGGCCGAGCACCTGGCCGCGCAGGCGCAGACCGCGGACGCCGAACTGGTCGCCTGAGGGCCGGTCCGCCGGTGCGCGCAAGCGCGCGCCAGCGGCCTCCCGTCGCGGCTCAGGCCGCGGCGGCCATGCTGCGCAGGCAGGCCCGCGCATCGCCCGTGACCACGCGCGCGCTCTGCGCCAGCATGAGGTTCAGCGGCCGGCCGAAATCTTCCACCGTGTAGCCGTCGGCATCGACGTGCAGGCCGTCGCGCACGGTGCCGGGCACCTGCTCGATCAGCGGCCGGTCCTGGCCGGTATAGGCCCACACGGGCTTGCCCAGCGCCACCGCATAACCGACCTCGAAGGCAGTGCCGGAGTCGGGCTCGTGGCCGCGAAACGGGTTGAGATTGGCCATCACCAGGTCGGCGCGGCGGATCAGCGTCACGTTCTGGCGATAGATCCAGCCCGCGGCGGCATCGCCCGACAGCTCGGCGGGCAGCGCGTTGTCGAGCGGGTAGAGCCCCTCGAAGCCGTGCTCGCGGCACAGCGCCTTGAGCCGCTCGCCGTGCGCCACCGCATCGGCGCGAAACACATCGAATCCCGCCAGATAGATGCGGCGCATGCTTACTCCTGAGGGGCGGCGGGGTCTGCGAGCGAGAACGCGTCGCCGGTCGCGAAGAAGGTGCCGCCCGCGACGTAGTGGATGCTGCGCCGCTCGGGCGCGGGGAAATGCCAGCGATTGCCGGAGAACGCGCGCACATCCGCCCAGGCCGCCACCACTTCGCCGATGAAGAGGTCGTAGCGCTGCTCGTTGTGCGGCTCGGGAATCACCTTGCACTCGAGCCAGGCCAGGCAGTTTTCCACCAGCGGCGCGCCGATGATCGAGGCCGGCACCGGCGCCAGGCCGCTGCGCGCGAACTTGTCGCCGTCGCGGCCGGACAGCGTGCCCGCGGTGAGCGTGGCCTGCGCCTGCTCGCGCGCCGGCACGCACAGCGCGAACTCGCCCGACGCCTCGATCAGGTGGCGGGTGTGCGTGCCCTTGTCGACCACCACCAGCATCTTGGGCGGGTCGAAGTCCAGCGGCATGGCCCAGGCCGCGGCCATCACATTCTGCTCGCCGCCGTGGGCGGCGCTCACCAGCACGGTGGGGCCATGGTTGAGCAGCAGGTAGCTGCGCGGCAGCGCGACCGGCTGCATGAAGGTCGGGAACGGGGCGGTCATGGGCGCCTCAGAACATGCCGTTGCGGTTGGCGGGATTCTCGGGAATCTCCTGGCTCACGTCCCAGTGCTCGACGATCTTGCCATTGGCCACGCGGAAGATGTCGATCACGGCCTGGCCGCGATCATCCGGCGTTTCCTTCCAGTGGTTGTGGATCACCACCAGGTCGCCCTCGGCGATCACGCGCTTGATCTCGGCGCTGGCCTGCGGGTGCTGTTCGAAATAGGGAATGAAGAATTCGGTCAGCGGCCCCACGCCGTCATCGAGATAGGGGTTGTGCTGCACGTAGCGGCTGTCCACATAGCGCGTCACCGCCTCCTCGACCTTGTGTTCCTGGAACATCAGGCGGAAGAAGGCGAGCACGGTTTCCTTGTTCTGTTGCGCGTTCTGCGCAAAAACCGGCGCGGCGCCCGCCAGGCAGAGCGCCGCGGCGGCGGCCAAAATCAGCGTCTTGAACTTCATGCGGATCCGATGCCATCGATGGGAGAGTGGCAGCCCAGTTTACAAAGAAAAGGCCGGCGCAAGGCGCCGGCCCGACAGCTTGCGCGCGCGCTGCGGTCAGTACGCAACGCTGAAGCGACGCCGCGAATGCTTGGGCGCTTCGAGCTCGTCGACCAGCGCGATGGCGTAGTCCTCCATCGAGATGTGGCTGTTGCCCTGCGCATCGGCCAGCAGCTGGTCGCCGCCCACGCGGAACGTGCCGGTGCGCTCGCCCGGCTCGAACAGCGCGGCGGGCGAGAGGAAGGTCCAGTCGATCTGCGACTCGGCGCGCAGCGCCTGCAGGAAATCGGCGCCGGCGCTGGCCTCGGCCTTGTACTCGGCGGGGAACTCGGGGAGGTCGATCAGGCGCTTGCCCGGCGCGATCTCGAGGCTGCCCGCGCCGCCGACCACCAACAGGCGCGGCACGCCGGCCTGGCGCACGGCGGCCAGCACGGGCTCGGCGCCCAGCGACAGGAAGCGGCCTGCGCTGATGACGGCGTCGGCGCCCCGGATCAGCGCGGCCAGCGCGGCCGGATCGTTGGCGTCGCCCGCCTTCATCTCGAGGCCGGGACGGGCCGCCACGTCGGCGGGCTTGCGGGCAATGCCCACGACTTGATGATTACGGCGCAACAATTCGTCCGCCACGCGCGCGCCCACGCGCCCGCTGATACCGATGACTGCGACTTTCATGGAAGGAACTCCGTCTGCTGGGCGCCGCAGGGAAGAGGGCGCCGGGAAGTTCCATGCTATGCCCGCCGCCGGGGCTGGCCTAGCCCCGGGCAGCAGACATACTGTTGCGCGAAATGATGCGAATCAACGGCGCACGAGCCCGGCTCAGGCCGCGGCGCGCTGGGCCTGATACACCTGCAGATGGGTGTAGGCCAGGCGCAGCAGCGGCGTGGCGACGCCCTGCTGCGCGCCGCGCGCGATCATGTCGCCGACGATGTGGTCGGCCTCCACGCGCAGGCCCTGGCGCAGGTCGCGGAACATCGATGCGGTCATGGGCTGGGCGGGATCGGTGAACACCTTGAGCGCGTGCTCCTCGGCCGCGGGCCGCGCCGGGAAGCCGGAGGCGGCCGCGACCTGCTGCGATTCGCGCAGCAGCTCGCGCAGGAAGACCGCGCCGTCGGGCTGCGAGCAGATCTGGCCCACGCTGCCGCGCATCAGGCAGGTGGCGGCGGCCAGCGTGGTCAGGAACATGTATTTTTCCCAGATGTCCTGGTAGATCTCGTCGCTCAGGCGGCAGCTGAAATCGGCCTTGGACAGCACCGCGTCGAGCGCGACCGCGCGCGCGCTGCGCGCCTCGCCGGCGCGCTCGCCGAACACGAAATTGGCGTGCTGGCCCATGTGGATCACCTCGCCGTCCTTGCCGAGCGTGGCGTTGATCTGGCACAGGCCGCCGTAGACGCGCTGCGCGCCGAACGCGCGGTCGAGCAGGTCGTACTGCAGCACGCCGTTCATGATGGGCAGCACGGCGGTGTGCTCGCCCACGGCCGGGCGGATCGCCTGGATGGCGCTGTCCAGGTCGTAGGCCTTGCAGCTCAGGATGATGACGTCGTAGCCGGGCTCGAGCGCGTCGGCCGTGACGATCTGCACCGGCACCACCGCGTCGCCGCGCGGGCTCTGGATGCGCAGGCCCTCGGCCCGCAGCCGCTCGGCGCGCGCGGGCCGCACCAGAAACGTGACGTCGGCGCCCGCCTGCGCGGCACGGCCGCCGAAGTAACCGCCGGTACCGCCGGCGCCCAGAACCAGAATCCGCATATCTCCACCCTTGTCGTTGCGCGGCCCGTGCCGCGATTGCAGCGGCATTATGCGCCGCGACCGCTCAATGCGCCCGGGCGGTGGCGTCTTCGTCCGGCGCTTGAACCATGGCGTCGGCGCTGGCCTGGGCGGCCAGGCTGGCCCAGGCGTCGTAGCCGCCGCGCAGCGCCCAGATGCGGGTGTAGCCGGCCGCGCGCAGGCGCGTGGCCAGCCGCGCCGCCGAAATCTCGTTGGGGCAGGCGCAATAGACCACGATGGGGGTGTCGCCCGGGTCGGCGCCCTCGGGGAAGGCCAGGCCCTTGAGCGGCGCCCGCACGTCGAACGCGATCGCCCCCGGGATCCGCGCGATGGAATCGCCGGCCGCCTCCGGGCGCACGTCGATGATGACCGGGGTGCGGCCGTCGGCGCGCCACTGCAGCAGGTCTTCGACCGACAGGCGCGGAATCACGCGCAGCGTGCGCAGCAGCACCCAGCGCCGCAGCGCCTTCCAGCCGAGATACAGCGCCAGGGCGGCGGCGATCACGCCCAGGCCGAGCGCGCCATAGCGGTCGAGGCCGTCGAGGATGTCGCTGACGATGCTCGAAAACAGTGCACCGACGAGCAGTGCCGAGCCCGACCAGATCAGCGCGCCGGCCAGGTCGTAGAGCACGAAACGGCGGTAGGGCGTGCCCGTGAGGCCGGCCATGACGGTGCCGAGCGCGCCGGCGCCGGGCAGGAATTTGGAGATCAGCAGGATGCGCGGACCGACGCGCAGATAGAGGCCCTGGGTCTGGCGGATGCAGGAATCCTGCGACAGCGACACCTTGCACACCAGGCCCAGCAGGCGCGCGCCGTAACGGCGCCCGGCCAGGTACCAGGCCGAATCGGCCAGCAGACAGGCCAGCGCGGCCGCCAGCCAGGCGGCGATCCAGCCGCCCGCGCCGCCCGCGACGGCGCCTGCGGCGATCAGCATCGGATAGGCCGGCACGGGCAGGCCGGCCTGTTCGACCAGCACGTTGAAAAATACGAGCCAGCCGCCGTATTGCTGCAGCAGGGTCAGGATGTCTTGCATGGGAGGAACCGGAATTGAGCGCTTCGCCATTCTAGGCCCGCCCGCGTGCCGGCGGCGCAACAGCCCTGATGGCGTGTCGGGCGGCGTCAGTGGGCAAGGCACCGCGTCGGTGCGTACAATTCCCATCCTGGTGCGTCATGCCCCGATATCGGGCGCGGCCTTCGCCGCCCGCCGCCCGTCGTGGCAATGGCATACATATTGCTTTTAAGAATGCAGGCTGCCGCCGGCCTCCGCCCGGCCGTACCGGCCCGTTCTGCATCTCTCTCTTTCTCCCATTAGGAATCTTCGATGACTCTCTCGTCTCTCTCCCGCGCGCCGGGCATGGCGCGCCGCGGCCTGCTCAAGCTGGGCATGGCCGTCAGCCTGGTGCTGCTGGGCGCCACCGCCCACGCGCAGGCGCCGGCCAAGACCAAGGTCGCCGCCATCTACACGGTGCCGGTGGAACAGCAGTGGGTGTCGCGCATCCACAAGGCGCTGTCGGCCGCCAAGGAGAAGGGCGAGATCGAATACGTGTTCTCGGAAAACGTCACCAACGCCGACTACGAGCGCGTGCTGCGCCAGTACGCCGAGCAGGGCAACAACCTGATCGTCGGTGAAGCGTTCGCGGTCGAGGCGGCCGCCCGCAAGGTCGCGAAGGACTACCCCAAGACCGCCTTCCTGATGGGTTCCTCGGGCAAGCCGGCCCAGCCCAACTTCTCGGTGTTCGACAACTACATCCAGGAGCCGGCCTATCTGAGCGGCATGATCGCCGGCGGCATGAGCAAGTCGGGCAAGATCGGCCTGATCGGCGGCTACCCGATTCCCGAAGTGAACCGCCTGATGCAGGCCTTCATGGAAGGCGCCAAGGAAACCAACCCGAACGTCACCTTCACCGTGACCTTCATCGGCTCGTGGTTCGATCCCCCGAAGGCCAAGGAAGCCGCCTTCGCCATGATCGACAAGGGCGCGGACGTGCTCTACGCCGAGCGTTTCGGCGTGTCGGATGCGGCCAAGGAGCGCGGCAAGCTCGCCATCGGCAACGTGGTCAACACCCAGGCCCAGTACCCTGAGACCGTCGTGGCCTCGGCGCTGTGGAACATGGAGCCCACCATCGAGCAGGCCCTCGCCAAGGTCAAGGCCGGCGACTTCAAGGCCGAAGACTACGGCCAGTACTCGATGATGAAGTTCAAGGGCTCGGAGCTCGCGCCGCTCGGCACGTTCGCCGGCAAGGTGCCCGCCGACCTGATGGCCAAGGTCGAAGCCAAACAGAAGGCCATCCTCGACGGCAGCTTCACCGTCAAGGTCGTCGACAGCGAACCCAAGTCGACCGCCAAATGAATGACGCCGCTCTCGCCCTCCGCCTCACGGGGGTGACCAAGCGCTTCGGCAGCCTCACGGCCAACGACGACATCTCGCTCTCGCTGCGCGCGGGCGAGGTGCTCGCGTTGCTCGGCGAGAACGGCGCGGGCAAGTCCACGCTGGTCTCGATCCTGTTCGGCCACTACGTGGCCGACGCCGGGCGCATCGACGTCTTCGGCCAGCCGCTGCCGCCGGGGCGTCCCGACGCGGCGCTGGCCGCCGGCATCGGCATGGTGCACCAGCACTTCACGCTGGCCGACAACATGACCGTGCTCGACAACGTGATGGTCGGCACGGAATCGCTGTGGAAGTTCGCCTCCGCGCGCAAGCGCGCGCGCGAGAAGCTGGTGGCGCTGGGCCAGCGCTTCGGCCTCGCCATCAATCCCGACGCGCGCGTGGGCACGCTGTCGGTGGGCGAGAAGCAGCGCGTCGAAATCCTCAAGGCGCTGTATCGCGGCGCGCGCGTGCTCATCCTCGATGAGCCCACCGCCGTGCTCACGCCGCAGGAATCGCAGGCGCTGTTCGCCACGCTGCGCGGCTTCGTCGCCGACGGCCTGGCGGTCATCTTCATCTCGCACAAGCTCGACGAAGTGATGGCCGTGTCGCAACGCGTCGCCGTGCTGCGCCAGGGCAAGCTCGTGGCCGAGCGCGACACCGCCGCCACCTCGGCGGCCGAACTGGCCGAGCTGATGGTGGGCCGCAAGGTGGTGATGCCGCATGCGCAGCCCGTGCCCGCGCGCGAGCAGGTGGCGCCGGTGTTGCGCCTGTCGCAGGTCACGGTGCGCGACAACGCCGCCGCCGTGCCGCAGCTCGATGCGCTCGACCTCACCGTGCACGAACACGAGATCGTCGCGATCGCGGGCGTGGCCGGCAACGGCCAGCAGGCGCTCGTGTCGGTGCTCACCGGCCTGCGCCATCCCGCCGACGGCACCATCCGGCTCGGTCCGGAAAGCGCGGCCGCGCCCGCCACCCCGGCGGGCTGGACCGCCGCCGGCGTCGGCCGCATTCCCGAAGACCGCCATCACGAAGGCGTGCTCGGCGACAGCCCGCTGTGGGAAAACGCCATCGTCGAAGACCTCGACGACCCGCGCTTCGCGCGTTTCGGCGTGATCCGCGCGCGCGAGGCGCAGGCCTATGCGCGCGACCTCGCGACCCGCTACGACGTGCGCGCGGCCTCGCTGTCGGTGCGCACCCGCAGCCTGTCGGGCGGCAATATGCAGAAACTGATCCTGGGCCGCGCCCTCACGCGCGAACCGCGCCTGATCGTGGCCGACCAGCCGACCTGGGGCCTGGACATCGGCGCGGTCGCCTACGTGCGCGAGCAATTGCTGGCCGCGCGGGCGCGCGGCGCCGGCATCCTGCTGGTCTCCGAAGACCTCGAAGAGATCTTCGCGCTGGCCGACCGCATCGCCGTGCTGTGCGCCGGCAAGCTGGTGGCCGACAAGCCGGTGGATCAATGGACACCCGCCACCGTCGGGCTGGCCATGACTGGAGCTTCATCATGAGTTTGATACTGGAGCGGCGGACCGAACCCAGCCGCTTCGCACTGGCCGTCGCGCCCCTGGCCGCGATCGCCTTCACCCTGCTGATCTGCACGCTGCTGGTGGCCTGGGCCGGCGCGCCCGTGGGCCGCACCTACGCCTTGCTGTTCGAGGGCGCCTTCGGCTCGCGCTTCGCGCTGTCCGAGACGCTCACGCGCGCCACGCCGCTGATGCTCACGGGCCTGGCCTGCGCGGTCGCGTTCCGCGCGCGGCTCTTCAACATCGGCGCGGAAGGGCAGCTCTACATGGGCGCGCTCGCCGCGGTCGCCGTGGGCGGCATGCATGGCGGCGTGGGCCTGGACCTGCCGGTGCCGGTGCTGTTCGGCGGCATGCTGCTGGCGGCCGCGCTGGCCGGTGCCGTGCTGCTGCTGATCCCCGCCATTCTCAAGTCGCGCCTGGGCGTCGACGAAGTGGTGACCACGCTGCTGGGCAACTTCATCGTGCTGCTGTTCGTGTCGATGATGCTGGACGGCCCGATGAAAGATCCCATGGCGATGGGCTGGCCGCAATCGGTCGCGCTCAACCCCGACCTCGAACTGGGCAAGCTGATCGAGCGCACCCGCGCCCACACCGGCCTGCTGTGGGCGGCCGGGCTGGCGGTGGCGCTGTGGCTGGTGAACCGCTACACCGTATTTGGCTTCCAGATGCGCGCGGTCGGCGGCAACGCCCACGCCGCGCGCTTCCTGGGCCTGCCGGTGAGCCGCGTGATGCTGTGCACCGCGATGCTGTCGGGCGCGCTGGCCGGGCTGGCCGGCGCGATCGAGGTGGCGGGCCGCACCAGCTACGTGACGCTGGATATGTCGCCGGGCTACGGCTACACCGGCGTGGTGGTGGCGATGCTGGCCGGCCTGCATCCGCTGGGCGTGATCGCGGCCAGCGTGTTCGTGGCCGGCATGCTGGTCGGTGCCGACAGCATGAGCCGCGCCATCGCCGTGCCCAACTACATCGCCGACGTCATCGTGGCGACTTCGCTTTTGTCCATGTTGGTGGCGACGCTGTTTGCGCAGTATCGCGTGCGCCGCAACCCCGCTTGAGGACCGAGTCATGGAATGGATGGATCTACTCGGCTCGGCGGCATTCTGGATCGCCGCGCTGCGCCTGGCGACGCCGCTGATTCTCGGCACGCTGGGCGTGCTGATGTGCGAGCGTGCCGGCGTGCTGAACCTCGGCATCGAGGGCATCATGGTGGCGGGCGCCTTCAGCGGCTGGCTCGCCGTCTACCTGGGCGCGCCGCTCTGGCTCGGCGTGGTCGCGGCGGCATTCGCCGGCGCGGTGTTCGGCCTGCTGCATGCGGTGCTCACGGTGCCGCTGGGCCTGTCGCAACACGTCTCGGGCCTGGGCGTCACGATGCTGGCGACCAGCCTGAGCTACTTTGCCTACCGCGTGACGTTCCCGAGCGTCACCACCCCGCCCACCATCGTGCCCTTCGCCGAGATGAAGGCGCTCGCCGGCATTCCGCTGTTCGGGCCGGTGCTGGCCGGGCTCACGCCCATGACACTGCTGGCGCTGATCGCCGTGCCGCTGGTGGCCTGGCTGCTCAACCGCACGCCGGCCGGCCTGGCGCTGCGCATGGTGGGCGAGAATCCCGCCGCGGCCGAAGGGCAGGGCCTGTCGGTGACGAAGCTGCGCATGAGCGCCATCGTGGCGGGCTCCGCGCTGATGGGCATCGCGGGCAGCTTCCTCACGCTGTCGGCCTTCAACGCCTTCTTCTTCAACATGGTCAACGGCCGGGGCTGGATCTGCGTGGCGCTGGTGGTGTTCGCCTCGTGGCGGCCCGGCAAGGCCTTGCTGGGCGCGCTGGTGTTCGCCTTCTTCGACGCCATCCAGTTGCGCCTGCAACAGGCGGGCGCCGCGCTGCCGGGCCTGCCCGAGCTGCCGTATCAGGTCTACCTGATGCTGCCCTACATTCTTTCCATCCTCGCCCTGGTGGTCGTGGCGCGCCGCGCCGCCTACCCGCAGGCGCTGATGAAGCCCTATCGCAAGGGCGAACGCTGATCTACCGGAGTACCCACATGTTCGATCTCATCATCAAGCAGGCCGTGCTGCCCGACGGCCGCGGCCCGCTCGACATCGGCGTGCGCGATGGCCGCATCGCCGCCATCGAGCCGCAACTGGCTGCCGAAGCCGGCGACGTGCTGGACGCGCAGGGGCAACTGGTCTCCACGCCCTTCGTCGACGCGCACTTCCACATGGACTCGACGCTGTCGTATGGCCTGCCGCGCGTGAACGAATCGGGCACGCTGCTCGAAGGCATCGCGCTGTGGGGCGAGCTCAAGCCGCTGCTCACGCAGGAGGCGCTGGTCGAGCGCGCGCTGGCGTACTGCGACTGGGCCGTGGGCCGCGGCCTGCTGGCGATCCGCAGCCACGTCGACGTATGCGACCCGCGCCTGCTGGCGGTGGAAGCGCTGCTGCACGTGCGCGAGCAGGTCAAACCTTATCTCGACCTGCAACTGGTGGCCTTCCCGCAGGACGGCGTGCTGCGTGCGCCGGCCGCGCTCGACAACCTCAAGCGTGCGCTCGACATGGGCGTGGACGTGGTGGGCGGCATCCCGCACTTCGAACGCACCATGCAGGACGGCGCCGAATCGGTGCGCATCCTGTGCGAGCTGGCCGCCGAACGCGGCCTGCGCGTGGACATGCATTGCGACGAGAGCGACGATCCGCTGTCGCGCCACATCGAATCGCTGGCGTACCAGTCGCAGCGGCTCGGCCTGCACGGCCGCGTCACGGGCTCGCACCTGACCTCGATGCATTCGATGGACAACTACTACGTGTCCAAGCTGATCCCGCTGATCCGCGAGGCCGGCGTGGCCGCCATCGCCAATCCGCTGATCAACATCACACTGCAGGGCCGCCACGACACCTATCCGAAGCGCCGCGGCATGACGCGCGTGCCCGAGCTGCTGGCCGCCGGCGTGCCGGTGGCGTTCGGCCACGATTGCGTGATGGACCCCTGGTACAGCCTGGGCGGCGGCGACATGCTGGAAGTGGCGCACATGGGCCTGCACGTGGCCCAGATGACCGGCCGCGATGCGATGCTGGCCTGTTTCAAGGCCGTGACCGAAACGCCGGCCGCCATCCTCGGCCTGGACGACGTCGGCCTGGCGGTCGGCAAGCGCGCCGACCTGGTGCTGCTGCAGGCCGGCGATCCGGTCGAGGCGATCCGCCTGCGCGCGGCGCGCCTCGCGGTGATCCGCGGCGGCCGCATCATTGCGCGCACGGCGCCGGTGCGCGCGGAGCTGGCCCTGCCGGGCCGCCCCGCGTCGGTCGACTTCCGCCTGCGGCGCTGACGCCGCGGGCGAGGGGCGGTGCGCGCCGTTACGCGCGCGCCGCCGTCACGATGATTTCCACCAGCAGTTCGGGCGCGGCCAGCTTGGCCTCGCAGGTGGCGCGCGTGGGCATGGCCTCGCGCGGCGCCCACTCGCCCCAAACGCCGTTCATCGCGGCGAAATCACGGTCGATGTCCTTGAGCCAGATCTGCACCGACAGCAGGCGGGTCTTGTCGGTGCCGGCCTGCGCCAGGTAGCCGTCGATCTTCGCAAGCGCGTCGCGCGTCTGCGCGGCCACGCCGCCTTCGGCGCGCGAGGTGACGCCGGCCACGTACACCGTGTCGCCGTGGATCACGATGCGCGAGAGTCGTTCGTTCGAATCGATGCGGGTGATGTTGCTGCTCATGCTGCGCCTAGCTCCTTTGGGCCCGTGAGGGCGTGGATGAATCAGTGCGGGGCGGCGTGCGCCACGCCCGCTTCGAAACGATTCACGGCAAACGGCGCGATCGGCAGGGCCGCCTCGCCGCGCGTGATGAGATCGGCCAGGATGCTGCCCACGATGGGCCCGAGCTCGAAGCCATGGGCCGAGAACCCGAAGGCGTGGAAGGCCTGTTCGCGCCGCAGGCTCGGGCCGATCACCGGGATCTCGTCGGGCATGGCCGCCTCGATGCCGGCCCAGCCGCGATTGACGACGGCCTCGCGCATGTGCGGAAACAGGTCGCACACGGTGCGTGCACCTTCGCCGAGCGAGCGGAAGTCGAGCTCGGTGGCCTCCGCGTCGCGATCGACCCAGGCGCGCCGGCCACCGCCGATCAGCACGGTGCCGTTGCTGCGCTGCTTGAACGACAGCGGCCGCCCGGTGCCCAGCACCACGGGATCGAGAAAGTGCGGCATGCGCAGCGTCACCAGCATCATCGGGCTGATGGGCAAAAGCGGCACCGGCTCGTCCCATTGCGCGGCGATGCGATCGGCCCAGGCGCCGGCACAGTTCACCAGCGTTTCGCAGGTGTAGTCGCCCGCGTCGGTGCTGACGATCCACTGGCGTGCCTCGCGGCGCGTCTGCAGCACCCGCACGCCCTCGGCAAAGCGGGCGCCGAGCGAGGCTGCCTTGCGTCGGAACGCCAGCGTGGTGCGGTAGGGATCGGCGGCGCCATCGCCGCGCACGATCAGGCCGCCCAGCACCGAGGGCGCGAGCGCCGGCACCAGCGCGCGCAGCGCACCGGCGTCGATCCACTCCTCGTGTTCGTAACCCAGCGCCCGCAGCTGTGCGCGCCGGCGCGTGAGCGTGGCCACGTCGGCCTCGTTCTCCGCGACCCGCACCTGGCCGTGCTGCTCGTAGCCGCAGTCGTCGTCGACCAGGTCGCCGATGCGGTACCAGAGCTCGCGCGAGGCCAGCGCCAGCGGAATCTCGGCCACGTGGCGCGAGAGCGTGCGCACGCCGCCCGCATTCACGCCCGAGGCATGACGCCCCACGTAATTCTTCTCGAGCACGAGCGCGGCCACGCCCGCGCGCGCGAGGTGCAAGGCGGCGGAGCTGCCATGCAGCCCGCCACCGATGACGATGACCTGCGCATGACGCGAACCGCCGGGTGCGCTCATTTCTTCAACCGCACGACGGCCTGGCGCGACGCGTCGGTCTGCGGCAGCGAGGCGAGCTCGCCGAGCGTGAGCGGCTTGGTCGGGAAGCGCAGGCGGTAATAGCCGACGTCCTGCGTGGGCACGCCGCGCTCGTCGGCGATGAGCTCGGTCACCGTCAGCCCGCAATAGCGGCCCTGGCACGGACCCATGCCGCAACGCAGGAACGACTTCATCTGGTTGGGGCCGCTGCAGCCCAGCTTGACCGTCTCGCGCACCTGCTGCGCGGTGACCTCCTCGCAGCGGCACACGATGGTGTCGCCGGTGGGCCGGCGGAACGCGTCGGGTGCGCGATACAGCGTGTCGAAGAAGGCGCGGCCGCGCGTGGCGCGCGCCAGCGCGGCGCGCGGCGCGGCGGCTCGCTCATCGCGCCGGGCCGTGTCGATGCGGCCCAGCCGCGCGGCGATGCCGAGCGCGGCGATGCGGCCGCGCTCTTCGGCCGCCAGCGCGCCCGCGATGCCGGCGCCGTCGCCCGCGATGGCGATGCCGGGCACGCTGCTCGCGCCCCACGCATCGAGACGCGGCTCCCAGCAATCGAGCGCCGCGTTCCAGTCGTGTTCGAGGCCGAGCGCGCGCGACAGATTCACGTTGGGCACCACGCCCTGATGCAGCAGCAGCTGGTCGACGGGCAGTTCGCCCGCGCCGCTGGCCGACGTGTAGGCGACGCGCTGCACGTGGCCGTCGCCCAGCGCGCGCAGCGCCGAGACGTTGCGCACGATGCGGATCTCGCGCTTGACCGCGCGCATCAGCTTCAGGCCCTTGGCCAGATAGGGCGAACGCAGGAAGTCGAAGGCGTGCGGCAGGGCCTTGCCCAGCCGGCCCGGCGGGGTGGTCTCGAGGATGGCGTCGATCTTCACGCCGGCATTGAGATACTGCCAGGCCACCAGGAACAGCAGCGGGCCACAGCCCGCCAGCACGGTGCGGCTGCCCGGCACCACGCCCGCCGACTTGAGCAGGATCTGCGCCGCGCCGGCCGTGATCACGCCGGGCAGCGTCCAGCCCGGAATCGGGAAGGGCCGCTCCTGCGCGCCGGTGGCCAGCAGGATCTCGCGCGCATGCAGCAGCCGCGCCTCGCCATCCACCGAGTACGCCACCTCGAAACCCTCGTCGGGCTGCGGCGCGGTCATGCGCGACACTGCCCACACGGTGGCGCGCGGCTCGTAGCGCGCGCCGCTGGCCTGGAACGGGCCGACCAGCTCGCTGCCGTGCCAGTAGTCCTCGCCCAGCACCTTGCGGTCGGTGACCGGCGTGGTCGTGATGGCGCGATAGATCTGGCCGCCCGGCGCCGGCTGCTCGTCGAGCAGGATCACGTCGACCCCGGCCCGCGCGGCCTCCGTGGCGGCCGCGAGGCCGGCCGGACCCGCGCCCACCACCAGCAATTCACACGTCGTCTGCTTCATCGTCATACCTTGCGCGCGCCCAGCTGGCGCTCGATCTTCATGCCAGGCGCCACGGGCGTCATGCAGCCCTGGCGGTTGGGTTGCCCGTCGATCGTGACCAGGCAGTCGTAGCACACGCCCATCATGCAGAAGGGCCCGCGCGCCACCTCGTTGACCGCGGTGTCGCGGCAGGCGTCCATGCCGGCGGCGAACAACGCCGCGGCCACGCTGTCGCCCGCACGCGCCTGCACGGGCTGGCCGTTGACGTGGATCTCGACCGGCGCGCTTCGTGCCGGCTGCTGCGCCGCCTCAAGCCTCTTGAACATGAAATCTCCCGGTGGAAAACGGCGCCATGTCTTCATCGAGCCTGCCGGCCACGATCATGGGCGCCAGCGCCAGCGCGTGGGCGGCCGCCAGCGTCACACCGCTGTGACAGGTGGCCACGAATACGCCGGGGCAGGATTCGGATTGCTGATAGATCGGAAAACCATCCTTGGACATTACGCGCAGCGCCGCCCAGCTGCGCACCACCCGCACGTCGCGCAGCGCCGGCAGGGTGCGCACCGCCCGGTCGGCCAGCGTGCCGAGAACCGGCAGGCCGACGTCCTGGTCGGCGTAGCCCGCCTCTTCCTGCGAGTCGCCGATGAGCCACGAGCCCTCGTCCATCTGGCGCAGCGTCGACAGCGGCGTCTCGAGGACGCGGCGGGTGCGCTCCATCACGATGATCTGGCCGCGCTGCGGCCGCACCGGCACATCCAGGCCGACCTGCTCGCCGAGCGCCTTGTTGGACAGGCCGCTGGCCAGCACGATCTTGCGCGCGCGCACCGTGCCCTCGGGGGTCTGGACCTCGTAGAGCTCGCCCGCGCGGCGGATCTGCTGCGCGGGCCGGCGCGGCAGATAATCCACGCCCACGCGTGCAAACGCCGTGTGCAGCGCACGCAGCAGCTTGAGCGGATTGGCGATGCCATCGACCGGCGTCCAGGTCGCGCCGCGCACGTCGGGCCCCACGCCGGGCAGCATGTCGGCCAGCTCGTGCCGGTCGAGCAGCTTCCAGGGGTACTGCGCCATGCCGGGCTGCGCCTGCAGGGTCTCCATGAACTTCGCGCGCGCCGCGACCTCCTCGTCGCTGAGCAGCACGTGCAGGCCGCCGTTCTGTTCGAGCCGCACGTCCACGCCGGTTTCCTCGAGCAGCGTGGCCGCCAGCTGCGGCCACAGGCCCGCCGAGCGCATGGTCCACACGCCGTAGCGCGGCATGCCCATGCCCTTGCTCTGCACCCACACCAGGCCGAAGTTGCCGCGCGAGGCGCGATAGGCCACGTCGCCCTCGTCGAGTACCGCCACGCGTTCGAGCTCGCGCGCCAGGCCCCAGGCCAGCGCGGATCCCACCAGGCCGCCGCCCACCACCAGCGCGTCGTACACGCCCTGGCCGGCGTGCGCCGCATTCGCTTCGCTATGCATTACCGTCCTTTGCCCACAAACAGTTTTTCCAGTCCGATCCAGCGATCCAGCACGAAGATCGCGATCAGCGTCACGTAGATCAGCACCGCGGACACCGCCGTCACGAGCGGATCGATGGTGTCTTCGATATGCAGGAAGATACGCACCGGCAGCGTCGTGGTCGAGGGGGAGGCGATGAAAATCGACATCGTCAGCTCGTCGAAGCTGGTGATGAACGCGATGACCCAGCCGCTCACCACGCCCGGCAGGATCAGCGGCAGCACCACGCGGCGAAACGCCGTGGCCGACGAGGCGCCCAGCGACAGCGCGGCGCGCTCCAGCGAGGGGTCGATGCCGGTGGCGCTGGCCAGCACCAGGCGCAGCGCATACGGCATGATGATGATGATGTGCGCCATCACCAGGCCGAAGTAGGTGCCCACCAGCCCGATCGAGGTGAAGAACTTCAGGAAGGCCAGGCCCAGCACCACGTGCGGGATCATCAGCGGCGACATGAAGAAGGCCAGCAGCGCCTCGCGGCCGCGGAAGCGGTTGCGCGCGATGGCCAGCGCCCCCGGCACCGCCAGCACCACCGCCACCGTGGCCGACAGCGCGCCCAGGCCGAGGCTGAACCAGAACGCCTCCATGAAGCGCGGATTGTCGAGTATGGCGCGGAACCAGCGCAGCGACAGGCCGTTGGTCGGCAGCGAGATGAAACCTTCGCTGGTGAACGCCACCGCGCACACCATCACGATGGGCGCAAGAATGAAGGCGATGAACAGCGTGTGGAAGATGAGGCCGATCGGGCCGTTGCGGAATGTCATGCCGGCCTCCTTCAGTTGAACACCGCGCCGTAGCGCCGTTCGATGATGCGGTTGGCCGCCAGCAGCACGATCACGGTGGCCAGCAGCAGCAGCATGGCCAGCGCCGCGCCGAGCGGCCAGTTGAGCGTGTTCAGAAACTCGTCGTAGGCGGCGGTCGCCACGGTCTTGAGCCGGCGTCCGCCGATGATGGCGGGCGTGGCGAACGCGCTCGCCGCCATCGCGAACACCATGATGGAGCCCGACAGGATGCCCGGCATGACCTGCGGCACGATCACGCGGCGGATCACGGTGAACTGGCTCGCGCCCAGCGACAGCGCGGCCGCCTCGGTCGACGGATTGATCCGCTGCAGCGAGGCCCACACCGAGATCACCATGAACGGCACCAGCACGTGCGTGAGCGCGATGCCCACGCCCAGGTTGCTGTACATCAGGTCGATCGGCTGCGACAGCACGCCCAGCGCCATCAGGGCGCGGTTGATGAGGCCGGTGGAACCGAACAGCAGCGCCCAGCCGAGCGTGCGCACCACCACCGAGATCAGCAGCGGACCCAGCACCACCATCAGGAACAGGCCCTTCCAGGGATTGGCCATGCGCGACAGCACATAGGCCTCGGCCGTGCCCAGCACCAGGCAGGCCAGCGTGACCAGCGCGGCCACGCCGAAGGTGCGCGCGTAGATCTCGTAGTAATAGCTGTCGCCCAGGATCTCGGCGTAGTTTTCCCAGTTGAGCGCGGCCTGGATGCCACCGTAGAAATCGAAGTTGAAGAAGCTGATCAGGAACACCAGCGCGAGCGGCACGATCAGGAAGGTCGCATACACCGCCAGCGCCGGCGTGCTCAGCAGCCAGGGGTTGTGGCGTTCGCTCATGCGGCCTCGCCCCGGCCGACGCCGCGCATGTCTTCGGCGCGCCAGTGCAGGTGCACCGTCTCGCCCTCGGCCGGCACCGCGGTGCCGTCGTTCTGGCGCATCACCAGCACGTCGCCCACCGAGGTCTCGACCTGGCAGAGCCAGTGATTGCCCTGGAACACGCGGGTCTTGATGCGGCCGGGCAAGGCACAGAGCGCCGCCTCGCCGAAATGGATCTTCTCGGGCCGCACGATCACCGCGCCCTGCGGCAGCGCCGCGCCGTCGAGCGTGATGTGGGCCTCGCCCACCTGCGCGCGGCCGCCGCCGGCCGCAGCGCTCGCGGCGGGGTGGAACACGTTCGCCTTGCCCAGGAAGCCGCCGACGAAACGCGTGGCCGGCACCTCGTAGGCATCCACCGGATCCGCCACCTGCTCGACGCGGCCCTGGTTCATCACCACCACGCGATCCGACAGCGCCATGGCCTCGGATTGATCGTGCGTGACCAGCACGGTGGTGGTGCCCACCGTGCGCTGGATCGAGCGCAGCTCCAGCTGCATTTCCTCGCGCAGCTTGGCATCGAGGTTGGACAGCGGCTCGTCGAGCAGCAGCAGGCTGGGCTTGATCACCAGCGCACGCGCCAGCGCCACGCGTTGCTGCTGGCCGCCCGACATGCGCGCGGGATGGCGGTCGGCCAGGTGCGACAGGCCGACCAGCTCGAGCGCCTGGCCGACCCGCTCGGTGCGCTCGCGCCTGGCGATGTTGCGCATCTCCAGGCCGAACGCCACGTTTTCCGCGGCCGTCATGTGCGGGAACAACGCGTAGTTCTGGAACACCATGCCCAACCCGCGCTTGTTGGCCGGCATGCGCGACAGATCGCGGCCGTCGAGTTCGATGCTGCCCGCGGTGGGCGGCACGAAGCCCGCGATCATCTGCAGGGTGGTGGTCTTGCCGCAGCCCGAGGGGCCCAGCAGCGAGACGAACTCGCCCTTGGCCACCGACAGGCTCAGATCGTCCACCGCGGTTGCCTCGCCGTAGCGCTTGGTGAGGCCCTTGAGCACGAGATAGGTCATGGTGTTGCCCTTGCGCTCAGCGCTCGATCTCGCGCGTCCAGCGCTTGTTCCAGGCGTCGCGGTTCTGGTTCACCGTGTCCCAGTCGATCACGATCAGCTTGGCGGCACGCTCGCCCACCGGCAGCGGCACGCGCGGATCGTCCTTGACCTCGGCCTTCTTGTTGACCGGGCCGTAGCCATAGCTCGTGGCGAGCTTGGCCTGCACCTCGGGCGTCACCAGGTACTGCACGAAGGCCTGTGCAACGGGATTCGGCTTTTCCTTGGCCACCGGACACACCGACGAGAGCAGCGCATACGCACCCTCGCGCGGGTAGACGAAGCCCACCGGGAAGCCGGTGTCGGCAAACGCCTTGGCGCGGCCGCTGCCCCACACCGCGATCGAGGCCTGGCCGCTCGAGAACAGCTCGGTCATCTTGCCCGGCGAGGGTTCATAGACCAGCACGTTGGGCCCGACCTCGTTCTTGAAGGTGTCGAAGCCCGCGTCGATCTTCTTCTCGCCGCCGCCCTTGGCGCGCGCGTACTGCACCACCGCGTGCAGACCGTAGGTGTTGTTGAGCGGCGGGACCACGAGCTGCTTCTTGTACTTCGGATCCTTGAGGTCGTCCCACGAGGTGGGCGCGGCCCACTTGCGCTCGTCGAACAGCTTCTTGTTGTACATGATGCCGGTCGCCACGATGCCGATGGCCACGGCCTTGTCGTCCTTGTAGCGCGCGGCCTCGTAGAGGTCGGCGGCGGGCAGGCCCTGGATCGGGGCGCAGAAGCCCAGCGCGATGGCCTGGTACATGGGGCCATCGTCGATGATGGCCACGTCGACCTGCTGATTGCTTTTCTGGGCCTGCAGGCGCGCCACCGTGTTGGTGGAGTTGCCCGCCACGTAGTCGAGCTCGACGCCGTGCTGCTTGGCGAACGGCGGGAAGATGTCCTGCCGCATGATGTCCTCGAACGAGCCGCCGTATCCGGCGACCACCAGCTTCTGCTGCGCTTGGGCCGCGCTGGCGGCCCCCGCACCCACCGCGATGGCGGCAAGGGCAACTACGACTTTCTTCATGACACTTCCCCTAGTTCTGGATACACAGGTAGCGACCAACGGCGTCGTGAGGCAAGGCTGCGGACGGGTTGCGGGGGAGGGCGGGCCGACTCAAAATTCCGGCCTGGCGGGCTCGCGCCCGACCGCCAATCCTCATACAATTTGTCCGGACATTCATGTCCGGACAAATAATCGCCGCCGTACACCCCGGTGTCAATTCAGTGTTGACCCCAATACCGGCCGCCGCACAGGAGACCTCATGCCCCGTACCGCCTCGACCGCCGCACGCCCGATTGCCCGCAGCGACGACCTCGCCAGCGGCACGCGCGCGCCGCGCTACAAGGCCATCTACGAAGAACTGGCGCGCGGCATCCGCACCGGCCAGTACCCCGTGATGACGCTGTTGCCGACCGAGCACGAGCTGTGCGAGCGCTACGACGCGAGCCGCCACACGGTGCGCGAGGCGATCCGGCTGCTGACCGAGGCCGGCATGGTGTCGCGCCGGCCCGGGGTGGGCACCCGTGTCGAGACGGCGCGCGCCACCACCCGCTACACGCAGCGCATCTCGGCGATGTCCGATTTGTTCCAGTACATCAAGAACGCCAACCTGCGCGTGCTCGACAGCCAGCTGCTCGAGGCCGACGACAGCGTGGCCGGCGTGCTGGGCTGCCAGCCGGGGCAGGTCTGGCTGCGCGTGCGCGCCATCAAGTCGCTCGGCGCGCAGAACGAGCCGGTGGCCTATGTGCATGGCTACGTGCATCCCGACTACGCCGCGATCCAGCCCGACATCGGCCGCGTGAAGGTGCCGCTGTCGCGCCTGATCGAAGAGCGCTACAGCCAGCGCATCCATGAGGTGAGCCAGGAGTTCTCGGCCACGCCCATCGAGGGCGAGATGGCCGACAACCTCAAGGTGGCGCCGCAGACCGCCGGGCTGGTGATCGCGCGCCGCTACTACGGCGAACAGGGCACGCTGATGCTGGCCACCGTCACCACCTTCCCGCACACCAAGATGAAGTACTCGATGTCGCTCAAGCTCGACTGGCACGAGTGAGCGGGCCGCGGCCGGCGCCTGCCGGGCGCGCCGCCGCGCCGCGCGCCTACGCGGCCTGGCCATAGACGTCGCGGGCGGCCGCCGTGCTGACCTTGCCGTCGCGCACGTCGCGCGCCAGCAGCGCGGCCGGCCGCTCGCGCGGGTCGCCGTAGCCGCCGCCGCCCGGCGTTTCGATGCGCACGCTGTCGCCTGGCGCGAGCGCGATGTTGGCGGTCTTGGAGAAGAGCTCCTCCTCGTTCGCCTGGCCGAAGTTGCGCACCAGGCGCGCGCGCCGGCCGTCGCCGCCGCCCGCCACGCCGCTCGCCACCCCCACCACATGGCTGTCCGAGCGCGCCGAGAACACGATGCCGGGCCCGACGGCGCTGATCTGCTTGGCGATCGCCATGCCGCCGCGCGTGCGACCCGCGCCGCCCGAGTCCGGCACCAGCGCGTACTCCTGCATCAGCAGCGGATACTCGTTCTCCAGCGCCTCGACCGGCAGGTTGGAGGTGTTGGTCATGTGCACGTGCACGCCGTCCATGCCGTCGATGTCGAGACGCGCGCCGGCGCCGCCGCCGAGCGTCTCGAGATACACGAAGTGGCCCTCGCGGCCGGGCCAGCGGCCCGAGAACACGATGGCCGGGCAGCAGTCGTTGCCCGAGGCCATGATGCGCTCGGGCGGCAGCAGGCCGCGGAACGCACCGAAGATCGCGCCGGCCACCTTCTGCGCCGTGATCGAGCGCGCGCCCACCGCGGCGGGATGTTCCGGATTGGTGATGGTGCCCAGCGGCGCGCTCACGCTGATCGGATCGAACAGCCCGGCGTTGGGCGCGAGGTCCGGATCGAGCAGTGCCTTGACCGCGTAGTAGACGCAGGCGCGCAGGGCGTTGAACGGCAGGTTCATGGCGCCGCGCGCCTGCTTGCCCGAGCCGGTGAAGTCGAACGCCAGCCGGCCGCCGGCCACGGTCAGCGTGACCTGGATCGGCACCGGATCGCCGCCCATGCCGTCGTCGTCGAGATCGCTGCGGAACGCATAGCTGCCTTCGCGCAGCTCGGCGATGCGGTTCGACAGCCGGCGCCGGGTGTACGCGATCACGTCGTCCACCGACTGCAGCACCGCGGCCAGCCCCATCTGGCGGATCAGGCCGCGCACGGCGGCGGCGCCGCGCTCGTTGGTGGCCATCTGCACCCGCAGATCGAGCACGCGCTCCTCGGGGTCGCGGGTGTTGGAGCAGACCAGCCGCAGCAGGTCTTCGTCGAGTTCGCCGGCGCGCGCGATGCGGCAGGCGGGAATGCGGATGCCTTCCTCGAAGATCGAGCGCAGGCCGCCCGCGATCGAGCCGGGCACCGCGCCGCCCACGTCGGAGTGGTGCGCGATGTTGGCGGCGAAGAAGCGCAGCACGCCCTCCCAGAACACCGGCGTGACGATGTTGATGTCGGGCAGGTGGCTGCCGTTGGCGAGATAGGGGTCGTTGCAGATGAAGATGTCGCCGTCGCGAATGCCATCGGCGCCGTAGGTATCGAGGATCGCCTGCATGGCGCCGTCGAGCGAGCCCAGGTGCAGCGGGATCTGGGTGCCCTGCGCCACCAGCCGGCCGGCCGCGTCGAACAGCGCCACGGAGCAGTCCTTGCGCTCCTTGATGTTGGTCGAGAACGAGGCCCGCACCAGCGTGTTGTTCATGTCTTCGGTGATCGACAACAAGCGGTTGCAGAACACCTCCATGCCGACGGGATCGGCGATCCGTTCGGGCTGGACGTCAGTCATTCGTGTCTCCTTGCAGGCGGATCACCAGATTGCCGTAGGCATCCACCGTGACATGGTTGCGCGGCGCAACCACCGTGGTTGAACTCATTTCCTCGATCAGCGCCGGCCCGCGCAGCGCGGCGCCGGTGGGCAGCAGGTCGCGGTCGTACACGGGCGCTTCGCACCAGCCATGCTGCTCGCCGAAATAGGCGCGCCGCGTGCCGAGCTGCGCGGCGGCCAGGGTGCCGCCGACCGTGCGCGGTGCCAGCGGCGCCTTGATGACCTGGCCCACGGCCTGCAGGCGGCAATTGATGATCTGCACGCGGCGATCGTCGACCACATAGCCGTACTCGCGCTGGTGCTCGGCGGCGAAGCGCGTCATGAACGCGGCGAAGTCGTCGCCCGGCGCCAGCGGCACCTTGACCTCGAAGTTCTGCCCTTCGTAGCGCGCGTCGATGGCGGCATGCGTGACCCGCAGGCCCGCCTCAACCCGCTCCTCGTCGAGCCAGGCCTGCGCCTGCTGCTCGAGCTCGCCGAAGAGCCGGCCGATCTCAGGCCAGCCCGCCGCGCTCGCCACCGCGATCTCGCTGCGCACGAAGTCGAACGAGATGTCGGACAGCAGGATCCCGCGCGCGCACATCGTGCCCGGCTCCTGCGGCACGATCACGCACGGAATGCCGCATTCCTCGGCCACCTCGACGGCGTGCAGCGGCCCCGCGCCGCCGTAGGCATAAAGCGCGAAGCCCGACAGATCGTGGCCGCGCTCGGTGGATACCGCGCGGATCGCGCGGCTCATGTTGGCGGCGGCGATGCGCAGGATGCCCTCGGCCGCCGCCTCCAGCGACAGGCCGAGCGGTTCGGCCACGCGCCGTTCGATCACCTCGCGCGCGGCCTCGGCATACACCGGCATGCGGCCCTTGAGCAGCGTGACCGGGTTCAGGCGCTGCAGCGCGATCTCCGCGTCGGTGATGGTGGGCTCCTCGCCGCCGCGGCCGTATCCCACCGGCCCCGGCACCGCACCCGCGCTGTGCGGGCCCACCTTCAGGCCGCCGGCGTCGTCGAGCCACGCGATGCTGCCGCCGCCCGCGCCGATCACGTGGATGTCCACCATCGGCGTCTTGACCGGATAGCCCGCCACCTGGCGATGCGAGGTGAACAGCGGCCGGCCGTCGCAGATCAGCGACACGTCGGTGCTGGTGCCGCCCACGTCGAACGTGACGAGGTTGAGGCTGCCGATCACGCGGCCCACCGCGGCCGCGCCCACCACGCCGGCGGCCGGCCCCGACAGGCAGGTGCGCACCGGATACTGGCGCACGCTGGCGATCGACATCAGGCCGCCGTTGGAGTGGATGGTGTGCGGCTCGTGCACGATGCCCAGCTCGCGGGTACGCGCCAGGAAGCGCTCCAGATAGCGCTCCATGCGCGGGCCCACGGTGGCGTTGAGCACGGTGGTGGAGAGCCGCTCGTACTCGCGGAACTCGGGCAACACCTCGGAGGACAGGCTGATGTAGGCCTCGGGCATGATCTCGCGCAGGATCTCCGCGGCGCGGCGCTCGTGCGCGTCGTTGCGGTACGAATGCAGGAAGCACACGGTCACCGCCTGCAGGCCGGCATCGCGCAACTGCTCGGCGGCGCGCCGCACCTGGTCTTCGTCGAGCGCCACCAGCACCTCGCCCGCCGCGTTGACGCGCTCGTCGATCTCGATGCGCCACTCGCGCGGCACCGCCACCGGCGGCTTGCCCACGCTGTAGTCGTACAGATGCGGGCGGGTCTGGCGCGCGATCTCCAGCACGTCGCGAAAGCCGCGCGTGGTGAGCAGGCCCACCTGCGCGCCCTTGCGCTCGATGATGAGGTTGGTGGCCACCGTGGTGCCGTGGCCCACGTGCGCCACCTGGTCGGCGCGCACCGCGTGGGTCTCGAGCAGGTTGGCGATGCCTTCCTGGATGGCCTGCGACGGATCGTGCGGCGTGGAGGGCACCTTGTGGAAGTGCACCTGGCCGTTGTCCTCGTCGATCATGGTGAAGTCGGTGAAAGTGCCCCCGACATCGATACCGATGCGATACATGAAGCTGTCCCCGTTGTGAGCTGCCCGGTGTCAATCCAGGCGGATGGATGCGCGTTTGGCCACGCCGCACCACTTGTCGATCTCGTCGTCGATCATGCTGGCGAAGGCCTTGCCGGTGATGTCCACCGGCTGCGCGCCCTGTTGTTCCAGATAGCCGCGCATGGCCGGCTTGGCCAGCACCTTGTGCAGCGCCTGCGTGAGCGGCTCGCGCACGTCGGCGGGCAGGTTGGCCGGCGCAAACAGCCCGAACCACACCATGGCCTCGTAGCCGGCATAGCCGGATTCGGCCACCGTGGGCACGTCGGGCAGCATGGCCGAGCGCGTGGGCGAGGTCACCGCCAGCGCGGTGAGCTTGCCGTCCTTGATGTAGGGATAGGAGGTCATGACCACGTCCATCATGGCGTCGACCTGGCCGCCCACCACGTCGATCAGCGCCGGGCCCGAGCCGCGATAGGGCACGTGCACCATGTTCACGCCGGCCGTCGCCTTGAAGAGCTCGGCGCCCAGGTGGTTGGAGGTGCCCTGGCCGTTGGACGCATACGAATGGCCCTCGGGCTCGCGCTTGAGCAGGGCCACGAACTCCGGCAGCGTGCGCGCCTTCACGTTGCGGTTCACCACCAGCACGTTCGGAATGGTGGCCACCACCGCCAGCGGCGTGAAGTCCTTGCGCGGGTCGTAGGGCAGCTTGCTGTAGATGCAGGTGGCGCTGCCGTGCGTGCTCACCGAGCCCATCAGGATGGTGTAGCCGTCGGCCGGCTGGCGCGCCACGTACTCGGTGCCCACCGTGCCGCCGGCGCCGGGGCGGTTTTCCACGATGACGTTGCCGCCGGTTTCCTGCGACACGCCCTCGGCGATCTTGCGTGCGATCAGGTCGGTGGATCCCCCCGCGGCGAACGGCACCACGATGCGCACCACCTTGTCGGGCCAGGCGGCCCACGAAGCGGCGCTCGCCGCCATCAGCACTACAGCCGATAGCGCTCGCGCGCCAATGCGAATACCCTTTGCTGCCATTGTTTTCCCCATTTTTGTGTAGGTAGTAACTGCAAGGAGATGGCTTGCGCCATCGAAAGGCTCGCTGCAACCATGGCGTCATACTAGGCGCGCGCCCGGCCGCGCAGCAGGCCATGCGAGTTATGTTTCCATCAATGGCGTTTATGGAAGCCCCGTCTTGAAGCACCCCGACCTGAACCTGCTGCTGCACTTCGAGGCCCTGATGAGCTGCCGCAACGTCACGCGGGCGGCCGAGCAGCTGGGCGTGACGCAGCCGGCCATGAGCGCGGCGCTCACCCGGCTGCGCAAGCTGTTCGGCGATCCCTTGCTGGAGCGCGACGGCGGCGGCTGGGCGCCGACCGAACGGGCCTGTGAGCTGCACGCCGAATTCCGGCCGCTGCTGGACCGCTGGCGCCACGCCACGCGCGAGCACCACGAGTTCTCGCCGGGATCGTCGGCGCGCACGCTGGCGCTCTACGCCACCGACTACGTGCAGTTCCGGCTGTTGCCGCGCGTGGTGCCGGCGCTGGCCCGCGCCGCGCCGAACTTCCACCTGCGCGTGCTGCCCGCGAGGCCGCTGCACGGCCTGAGCATGCTCGACACCAATCATGTGGAATTGATCGCGGGATACTTCCCCGATCCGCCGCCGGACCTGCGCACGCGCCTGCTGTTCGAGGAGCCCGCCGTCTGCCTGGTGCGCGAGGGTCATCCCTGCCTGGCCTCGCCATGGCACCTGCAGGCCTATCTGCGCCACGAACACGTGGACCTGGCCGCGCACACGCGCCACTTCGGCGGCGCGATCGACCGCGCGCTGCAGGCCCACGGCCAGCACCGCCGCATCGTCGCCACGCTGTCGAGCTACCTGGCCTGTCCGTCGCTGGTCGGCGCCTCCGACCTGATCGCCAGCGTGCCCGAGAGCATCGCGCGCACCTTCGCGTCGTCCACGCGCACCGTGATCCTGCCGCTGCCGCTGGCCCTGCCCACGATCGCGATCTCGCTCTACTGGCACGAGCGCTACCAGGACGACGCGGCCCACGCCTGGCTGCGTCAGCTGATCGCCGAACACATGCCGGTCAGCGCGCGCACATAAAAAAACGCGCCTCGCCGCGTCAAGACGGCGAGGCGCGCAAAGATCCCCCCGCCGTCAGGCGAAGATGGTCTTGCGGCCGGCCCAGGGCGCGGCCGCTTCGAGTTGCGCCGACAGCCGCAGCACCAGGTCCTCGCGGCCGAAGCGCCCGATCAGCTGCGTGGCCACCGGCACGTTGTCCTCGGTCCACGACAGCGGCAGCGTGGCCGCCGGCTGGCCCGACGCATTGATGGCGGCCAGGAAGGTCGCGTAGCGCGATATCTTGCGGCGGTAGTCCATCAACGAACCCACCAGCATCAGCTCGCCGATGCGTTCCGGCAGGCGCGTGAGCGCCGGCGTCAGGATCAGGTCGTAGCCGGGGTCGAACGCCGTTTCCAGCGCGCGGCCGATGGCGTGCAGGCGATTGATGGAATCCACGTACTGCGCCGCGCCCAGCGTCTTGCCGAGCTCGTAGCCGTCGCGGATGGCGGGCTCGAGGTCGTCGTCGCGCAGCGCGCGGCCCAGCACGCCCAGACGCGTGTCGGTCGCCAGCACGATGTTGGAGGCGAGGATTGTGCCGTGCGCGCGCACGAAGCCCTCGTAGTCGATCCGGGGCGGCGTCGCGTCGATGACCTCGTGGCCCAGGTCGCGGCACAAGGTCGCGGCGTGGTCCACCGCGGCGAGGCTGACCGGATCGATCGCGATGTCGTCGCTCCATGCCGCGCGCCACACCGCGATGCGCAGCGGCCGGTCGAAGGGCTGCGCCAGCGCGTCCAGGTACGAGCCGTCCTTGGGCGGCGCGGCATAGGGATTGCCGGCCTGGTAGCCGCTGATGGCGTCCATCGCGGCGGCGGTGTCGCGCACGCTGCGCGAGAGCACGCCATCGCTCGCCATGCCGCCCCAGCCCTCGCCGCGCAGCGGGCCCATGGGCACGCGTCCGCGCGAGGGCTTCAGGCCATAGATGCCGCAGCAGGCGGCCGGGATGCGGATCGAGCCGCCGCCGTCGCTGCCGTGCGCCACCGGCACGATGCCGGCCGCGACCGCCGCGGCCGCGCCGCCGCTGCTGCCGCCGGCCGAACGCTCGCGGTTGCGCGGGTTCAGCGTGGGGCCGCCGTTGCGCAGCGCCTCGGTCGTGGGCGCCATGCACAGCTCGGGCACGGTCGAACGCGCGAACGACAGGAAACCCGCCGCGTCGAAACGCTCGGTCAGCGTGGCATCCACCGTGTAGGTCGTGTCATTGAACAGGCGCGAGCCGATCGACGAGGGGAAGCGGCGCGAGGCCAGCCCCGAGTCCTTCAGCAGGAAGGGCACGCCGTGGAACGCGCCGCGCGGCTTCCAGTCGCGCGCCAGCGCGCGCGACTCGTCGTAGCGTTCGTAGCAGATCGCGTTGAGCTCGGCGCCGCGCGTCTGCGCCAGCTCGATGGCGCACTCCAACAGCTCCGGCGTCGTCACTTCGCCCTGTTGCAGCAGGCGCGCCAGCGCCAGCCCGTCGAGCGACTCATATTCACTGCTATGCATACTGCGTGCTCCTGGCCGCGTCGGCCTGAGATTGCGGGGAGCCTGGCGCGTCGTCGAACACCGGCTTGGACCAGTCCTGGCCCGGGATCGATGCGATCAGGCGGCGGGTGTATTCGTGTTGCGGCTGGTAGAAGATGTCCTGCGCACGATTGAGCTCGACCAGCTCGCCCTGCCGCATCACCGCGATGCGGTCGCAGATCTGCGCCGCCACGCGCAGGTCGTGCGTGATGAACAGCACCGACAGATGCAGCTGGTCGCTGATGCGCGCGAGCAGGTCCAGCACCTGGGCCTGGATCGACACGTCGAGCGCCGACACCGCCTCGTCGGCCACCAGCAGGCGCGGCTTGAGCGCGAGCGCGCGCGCGATGCCGATACGCTGGCGCTGGCCGCCCGAAAACTGGTGCGGGAAGCGATCACCGGCGTCGCCGCCCAGCCCGACCAGCTCGAGCAGCTCGCGCGCCTGCTTCATGGCCTCGCGCCGGTCCACGCCGTAGGCGATGGGCCCCTGCGAGATGGCGTCGGCGATGCGATGGCGCGGGTTCAGCGACGCATACGGATCCTGGAACACCATCTGGATCTGGCGCCGGAAGGGGCGGAAGCCCTGCGTCGACAGGCCCACCAGCTCGGTGCCTTCCATCTTCACGCTGCCGCCATCGGGGTGGATCAGCCCGATCAGGGTGCGGCCGAGCGTGGACTTGCCCGAGCCCGACTCGCCCACCAGGCCCAGGGTCTCGCCCTGGTGGATGGTGAGGCTGATGTCCTTCAGGGCGTCGACACGGCGGTTGCCGTCGCCGAAGGTCTTGCGCAGGCGGTCCACCACCATCAGGGGCACGCCGGCGGGCACGTCGGCCTTGCCTTCGGGCTTGTGCGGCACGGCCTCGATCAGCTGGCGCGTGTAGGGATGCTGCGGCCGGTTGAGGATCTCTTCGGCGCTGCCCGATTCCACCACCTCGCCCTTGCGCATCACCACGATGCGGTCGGCGATCTCGGCCACCACGCCGAAGTCGTGCGTGATGAAGATCACGCCGATGCCCATGCGGCGCTGGATGTCCTTGATGAGCGTGAGGATCTGGGCCTGCGTGGTCACGTCGAGCGCGGTGGTCGGCTCGTCGGCGATCAGCACGTCGGGCTCGAGCGCGAGCGCCATGGCGATCACCACGCGCTGGCGCTGGCCGCCCGAGAGCTGGAACGGGTAGGCCTCGTAGATGGCCTCGGGATCGGGCAGCAGCACGCCGCCGAACAGCTCCAGCACGCGCGCGCGGCGCTGGGCCGCGTTCATGTCGGTATGGCGTTCGAGCACCTCGTCGACCTGGCGGCCGACGCGCATGATGGGATTGAGCGCGGTCATGGGCTCCTGGAACACCATGCCGAACGACTTGCCGCGCAGCTTGTACCACTCCGACAGCGGCAGGCCGACCAGGTCGCGCTCGCGGTAGCGGATGTGGCCGCCGGTGACGTGCAGCTGATCCGGCGGCAACAGCCCCATCACCGCATGCGCCGTGACCGACTTGCCCGAGCCCGATTCGCCCACCACGCACAGCACTTCGTTGCTGTTGACGGTGTAGCTCACGCCGCGCACCACCTGCGCATCCGGGCCGGCATGCGCCACCGAGACGCACAGGCCGTTGATTTCGAGTATGGCGCCCATCACGTGCTCCTCTTGCGGGCCAGCTTCGGATTGAGCGCGTCGTTGAGCGCCTCGCCGATCAGGTTGAGCGCCAGCACCGTCGCCAGGATGGCCACGCCGGGGAACACGCTCATCCACCACGCGTCGCGCAGCACCGAGCGCGACGCGCCGATGATGTAGCCCCACGTCATGGAGTTGGGATCGCCCAGGCCCAGGAAGCTCAGCGCCGACTCCAGCAGGATGGCGCTGGCGATCATCAGCGAGCCCGACACGATCACGGGCGACAGGCTGTTGGGCAGGATCTGGGTCAGGATGATGCGCAGGTTCGACTGGCCGCTCAGCACGGCGGCCTGCACGAACTCGCGGTTCTTCAGGCTCATGAACTCGGCGCGCACCAGCCGCGCCAGCGGCGGCCACGACACGACCGCGATGGCCAGAATCACCGTGCCCATGCTGGGCGTGAGGATCGCCACCAGCACCACCGCCAGGAAGAAGCTGGGGATGGTCTGGAACAGCTCGATGAAGCCCACCACGGCCTGGTCGACCTTGCCGCCGTAGAAGCCGGCGGCCGCGCCCATGCTGATGCCGAAGATGATCGACACCGCGGTCGACACGCCGGCCAGCAGCAGCGTCACGCGGGCGCCATAGGCGATGCCGCTGGCGATGTCGCGGCCCAGCATGTCGGTGCCCAGCGGCGCGCCCTCGGTGAGCGGCGGCATGAAGGGGCCGTTGGCGATGTCCCAGGGGCTGCCCGGGAACACCCAGCCGGCCACCAGCGCCAGCAGGCAGACCGCCGCCAGCACCGCCAGGCCGATGATGCCGCCCTTGTTGCGGCAAAAGGATGCGAAGAACGACGTCATTTCAACTCAATCCGAGGATCGGCCACCGAATACAGCATGTCGGTCACCAGGTTGACGATCACCACCAGCAGCGAGGCCACGAAGAACACGCCCAGCAGGATGCTGTAGTCGCGTTGCAGCAGGGCATCGAAGGCGAGCCGGCCGATGCCGGGCCACGCGAACACGGTCTCCACCAGCAGCGCGCCGCCGATCAGGCCGCCGGCCTGGATGCCGGCATACGTGATCACCGGCAGCAGCGCGTTGCGCAGCACGTGGCGCGTGATGACGGTGCGCTCGGACAGCCCCTTGGCGCGCGCGGTCTTCACGAAGTCGAGCTGGCTCACCTCCAGGATCGAGGCCCGCGTCAGGCGCGTGTACACCGCCATGTAGAACATGCCGAGCGTGAGCGCAGGCAGCAGCAGATGCTGGCCGATGTCGAGGAAGCGGGCGAAGCCGCTGAGGTTGGCGCCCACCGTCTCGTAGCCGAACGCCGGCAGCCATTCGAGCTGCACCGAGAAGATCAGCACCAGCATCAGCCCGACCCAGAACAGCGGCGTGGCGTAGGCCAGCATCGAGAGCACCGTGATGGCCGTGTCGCCCCACTTGCCGACCCGCAGCGCCGCCTGCGTGCCGAGGCTGACGCCGGTGAGCACCGCGAACACGAAGGCGGTGAGCGTGAGCGCGAGCGTCGCGGGCAGGTGCTGCATGATCAGCGACGACACCGACTCCTGCTGGCGGTACGAATAGCCGAGGTCCAGCGTCGCGATGTTCTTCAGGTACAGGCCGAGCTGCACGATCACCGGCTTGTCGAGCCCGAACTCCTTGTTGAGCTGCTCGATGTACTGCGCGTCGGCCGCGCCCGACTGGCCCGCCAGGATTTCGGCGGGCGTGCCGGGCGCGCCCCGTACCAGGAAAAAGTTGAACAGCGCGATCGCCAGGAGCACCAGGATGCTCTTGACGGCGCGTCTCCCGAGGAATGCGCCGATCTTCTTCATTGCTTGGACAGCCAGGCGTCGGCGTAGGTGTCCACCGCGCCCAGACCGGTCGTGATGGCGTCATGCACGCGCTTGTTGAGGAAGGTGGTGTAGTTGGTGTCGGCGATCCACACCACCGGCACGTCTTCCACCAGGATCTGCTGCACTTCCGAGTAGAGCTTCTGACGCTCTTCGTCGGTCGGCGCGACGGCCGCCTTGTTGAACAGCTCGTCGACCTTGGGGTTGTTGTATTGCGAGGTGTTGGTGAACATCAGGCCCTTCTTGATGTTCGAGCCCAGGTAGGTGCGCGCCACGCCGATGGCGGGGTCGCCGTACTGGAACACGCCGTTCATGCCCATGTCGTAGTCCCAGTTGCCCACGCGCGTGGTCCAGCCGCCGACGTCGGTGTTCTCGATGTTCACCGCGATGCCGATCTTCGACAGGTTCTGCTTGATGTACTCGGCCATGCGGCGGTGCATCTCGCCGTAGGGCAGCGGGATCAGGCCGACCGTGGCGCGCACGCCCTTGCTGTCGGGCTTGAGGCCCATCTCGTCGAGCAGCGCGGCCGCCTTCTTCGGATCGTAGGGATACTTCTTGACGTTGGCGTCGTAGAAGCGCGTGTTGTGGTGGATCGGGCCGGTGGCCAGCGTCGACGAACCGAAGGTGATCTTGTCGACGATGAACTGGCGGTCGATGCCGTACATCAGCGCCTGGCGGAAGCGCTTGTCGTCGAAGGGCTTGCGGCCCTGGTTCAACTCGATCCAGTTCATGGTCGACCAGTATTCGTAGCCGCGCTGGATGGCGTTGACGTGCGGCAGCTTGGCCAGGCGCGGCAGGTCGAACGGCTCGATGTCGTTGAGCCAGGCCTGCATCACGGTGCCCTGCTCGATGGCCAGGCGGCGCGACGCGGCGTCGGGAATCACGCGATAGGTGATGCCGTCGAGGTAGGGCCGGCCTTCCTTCCAGTAGTGCTCGTTCTTCACCAGCTCGATGTAGGAGCCGCGCTGCCATTGCTTGAACTTGAACGGGCCGGTGCCGACCGGCGCGTTGTTGTGCGGGTTCTGCGCCAGGTCGGTGCCGGCGTAGAGATGCTTGGGCAGGATCGCGCCGCCGCCGATGTCGAACGAATACAGGAAGGCGGAGTAGGGCGTCTTGAGCTTGAACACCACCGTGTCCTTGTCCGGCGCGGTGATGTCTTCGATGAAGCCCATCAGCGTGCGCGTGCGCGGCGTCTTCGACAGGATTTCCTTGTACGAGAACACCACGTCGTCGGAGCTGAACGGCTTGCCGTCGTGCCACTGCACGTTGGGCTGCAGATGGAAGGTGTAGGTCAGCTTGTCGGCCGACACGTCCCACGACTTCGCCAGGCTGGGCATGGGCTCGAGCTTGCTGGAGTAGGTCAGCAGGCTCTCGTAGATCTTGCCCGCCACCAGCTGCGTCACGGCCACCTGCTGCACGGCCACGTTGAGGTTGGGCGGCTCGGGGCTCAGGATGGCGGTCAGCACGCCGCCGTATTGCGGCGTCTCATCGGCGGCCATCACGGCAGGGGCCAGGGTCAGCGCGGCGGCGGCCACGGCGCCTTGCAGCAGGGCACGGCGAACGGAATCGAAGGTCATGTCGGATCTCTCACAGGGGTCTTACGAAGGGCGCGCACGGCGCCCGCGAGCACGGCAGCGGGTGATCAGGCGTCGATGGGTTCGACACCGCACCAGTCATTGAGGAACAGCGCCATGGCGGTGGTGACGCGCAGCATGCTGTCGAGCGAGACGCGCTCGTCGAAGCCGTGCACGCTCTGCGCGATCGGGCCGTAGCAGGTCACGGGCACGTCCATCAGCATGCGGAAGTGGCGGCCGTCGGTCGTGCCGGTGAGGGCCTGGCGGCCGGGCAGCGCGCCGGTCACGCGCTTGTGCGCGTCGGCCAGCAGCTGCATCGGCGCGTTGTCGAGGTCGTATTCGCAGCCGGGCGCGTGGAAGCCCTCGAAGCGGATCTCGACCTTGATGTCCGATTCGTTCAGGCCCGCCACCACGGCGTCGATGCGCTCGGTGACGATGCGCTTGGCTTCCTCGATGGTCATGTCGGGATAGCAGGCCAGGCGCAGGCCGAGCGTGCACACGCTGGGCACCGACGAGTTCCAGTCACCGGCATGGATCTGGCCGAGATTGAAGTTGATCGGGTGGGCGTGTTCGCGATAGGCCGGGTGGCGGTTCTCGGGCAGGTTCCATTCGGCCTCGAGGGCCTTGACCGCATCGACGATGCGCAGGCCCGCCTCGACCGGGTTCACGCCGGTGGTCATGTAGGCGGCGTGCGCGGGCTTGCCCAGCACGTCCACGTACATCCAGAACACGCCGAGCTGCGCGGCCATCAGCTTTTCCTGCAGCGGCTCCGGAATGATCACCGCGTCGAACGCAGTGAGCTTGGCCGCGCCGATCGCGCTCTGCAGCGCGCTCACGCTGGCGAGCGTGCCGTTGCCGGTGTTCTCTTCCTCGAGCACGCCGTTGAAGCCCACGGCGCCCGCGGGCTGCAGGCCGAGCGTCTGCAGCGCCTTGAACGCGGCCAGCGCGCACACGATGCCGGCCTTCATGTCGCCCGCGCCGCGGCCGTAGAGCCAGCCATCGCGCACCTCGCCCGAGAAGGGCGGGATGGTCCACATGTCATGCGGGCCGGTCGGCACCACGTCGAGGTGACCATTGAACAGCACCGAGCGGCCGCCGGCGCTGCGCGGCTCGTGGCGCGCCAGCACGTTGTAGCGGCCGCCGTCCGGGCAGCACGCGGGCGAGTACAGCGGCAGATCCTTGAGCTGCTCGTCGCGCAGGTAGATGCGCTCGGAGGGCAGGCCCAGCTTGGCGAGCTCGCTCTCCATGAATTCGGCGGCGGAAATTTCCTGACCCAGCAGGCTGTCGCATTGCACCATGCCGCGCAGCGTCTCGATCATGTAATCGCGCAGACCGGAAACGGCCTCCTCGATCTGTTCAAATTCCAGTGTTTCGATGCGGCCACTCATCACGTTCTCCGGGGCGATGACAAAGTAGTCCGGATACTGCATCCAAACTGGACCCGCTGATAGTTCCAGTTTTTTTGGATTTGAAGGAGCCACTGCCCAAAACCCCATAAAACAAGGGTTATCCCCATTCAGGGATAACCCTTGCGCGCGCAACCAATTGCGAAGCGGGCGGTTTCGACGCGCACCTGGCGGCGCCGCTGAACGCGTGCGAGAAGCTGCGATGCGGGCATGAAGGGCCGCGCTCGGGCCATGCCGGGCGTGGGCTCGGGCGCTGCGCGACAGGCAAAGAAAAACCGCCCGGCGCCGATCAGGGCGCACGGGCGGCGTGCAGGGCGGGCAGGCGCGCCGCGATCAGGTCGGGTAGGTGCCTGGCACCAGCAGGCTGCGGTCGATCTGCGAGACGTGCTTGCGGCCGCACAGGGCCATCGTCACGTCCATTTCCTTGTAGAGGATCTCGAGCGCGCGCGTCACGCCGGCCTGGCCATAGGCGCCCAGGCCATACAGGAAGGCGCGGCCGATCATGGCGCCGCGGGCCCCCAGGGCCACCGACTTGAGGATGTCCTGGCCGCCGCGGATGCCGCCGTCGATCAGCACCTCGATGCGCGAGCCCACGGCCTGCGCGATCGAGGGCAGCACTTCGATCGACGACTGCGCGCCGTCGAGCTGGCGCCCGCCGTGGTTGCTCACGATCAGCGCGTCGGCGCCGCTCTGCGCGGCCAGCTCGGCGTCTTCGACGTCGAGGATGCCCTTGATGATGAGCTTGCCGCCCCAGCGGTCCTTGATCCACTTGACGTCGTCCCAGCTCAGGCGCGGGTCGAACTGCTCGGCGGTCCAGGCCGACAGCGACGACAGGTCGCTCACGCCCTTGGCGTGGCCCACGATGTTGCCGAAGGTGCGGCGCTTGGTGCCGAGCATGCTCATGCACCAGCGCGGCTTGGTGGCCAGGTTGATGAGGTTGCGCAGCGTGGGCTTGGGCGGCGTGGAGAGGCCGTTCTTGATGTCTTTGTGGCGCTGGCCGAGGATCTGCAGGTCGAGCGTGAGCACCAGCGCCGAGCAGCCGGCCGCCTTGGCGCGGTCGATCAGGTTGGCGCAGAACTCGCGGTCGCGCATCACGTAGAGCTGGAACCAGAACGGCTTGCCGGTGGCCTGGGCCACGTCTTCGATCGAGCAGATGCTCATGGTCGACAGCGTGAAGGGCACGCCGAAGTCGGCGGCCGCGCGCGCGGCGAGCATCTCGCCGTCGGCGTGCTGCATGCCGGTGAGGCCGGTCGGCGCGATCGCCAGCGGCATCACGGCATCGCTGCCCACCAGGGTGGTGCGCAGCGACCGGCCTTCCATGTCGACGGCCACGCGCTGGCGCAGCTTGATCTTCTGGAAGTCTTCCTGGTTGGCGCGATAGGTGCCTTCGGTCCAGGCGCCGGAGTCGGCGTAGTCGTAGAACATGCGGGGCACGCGCTTTTGCGCAATCACCCGCAGGTCTTCGATGCAGGTGATCTTGGAGAGATCTTGGCTCATGGGATGGGTCGAAAGGAATCGCGGTCTGTGCGCCCCGCGTGGCGCGCCGGCAGGTGCCGAGGCGGGGCCAGTATACGCCCCGCTCGCGGGCCGGGCGCCTGGCCCGGGTCATAATGAACCGATAAAATTTGGATGCAGCGCAACATGTGCGCCATTGGATCACCAAGGAAACAGACTCATGCAAGACGCCCCCATCGAGACCATCCACGTCGTCGTCAAGGGCAAGGTGCAGGGCGTCGGCTACCGCCACGCCACCGTGCGCCGGGCTCATATGATCGGCGCCACCGGCTGGGTGCAGAACATGCTCGACGGCACCGTCGAAGCGCTGGTGCAGGGCACGCCCGACCAGGTCGACCAGATGCTGGAATGGCTGCGCCGCGGCCCGCCCGAGGCCGTGGTCACCGAGCTCGAGTCGCGCCGCGACGACACCGACAAGCGCTTTCGCCACTTCGCGCAGCACTGAGCCGGGCGGGCACCGGGCCCGCCCGCGGTGGATCACTCCACCTTGATGCCGGCCGCCTTGATCACGCCGGCGTTGCGCTCGAGCTCCTGCTCGACGCGGCCGCGAAACGCCTTCGGATCGGCGTAGAACGGATCGAAACCCAGCTCCTTGAGCTTCTCCAGCGTCTGCGGCTCGGCCAGCATCTCGCGCACCTGCGTGCTGAGCTTGTCGACCACCGGCTGCGGCGTGCCCTTGGGCGCGACGATGCCGTACCAGGTGATGAAGTCGTAGCCGGCCACGCCCGATTCGTTCACGGTGGGCACATCCGGCACCAGCGACGAACGCGCGGCGCTGGTCAGCGCCACCGCGCGCACCTTGCCGGCACGCATCTGCGGCAGGGCCGCCACGAGGGTATCGATCGACAGCGGGATCTGGCCGCCGATCAGGTCGGTCATGGCGGGCGCGCTGCCGCGATAGGGCACGTGCAGCAGCTTGGCGCCGGTGCGCTGCGCCAGGTACTCGCCTGCGAGGTGCGGCGTGGAGGCCGTGCCGAACGAGCCGAAGCTCAGCGGCTCGGCCTTGGACTTGGTGACCAGATCATTGACCGTGGCCAGCCCGCTCTGCGTGTTGGTCAGGATCACGAACGGAGCGCTGCCCGCGATCGCCACGTACTCGTAGCTCTTGATCGGGTCGTAGCCCAGGTTGGGGTAGAGCAGCGAATTGGTGGTGAAGGTCGGCGCGCCGGTGATCATCAGCGTGTAGCCGTCGGCGGTTGCGCGCGCAACCGCTGCGGCGCCGATGCCCGTGTTGGCGCCGGGACGGTTTTCCACCACCACGCTCTGGCCCAGGCGCTCGCCCAGCTTGGCGGCGAACAGGCGCGCCAGCACGTCGGTGGAGCCGCCCGGCGGGAACGGCACCACCAGCGTCACCGGCTTGGCCGGCCAGTTGCCCGCGGCCGGCGCGGCTTGCGCCGCGGCCAGGCCCGGCAGGGTCAGGAGGGTGGCCAGGCCGAGGCCGGCCAGGCGGTGTAGAGATTTGCGCAACATGTACTGCTTCCCCTGTGTGCGGCGCGCGAAGGCGCCACGTTGTCGATGCAAAGATCGGTTGAATGATGCGCCGGGGCGGGCAATCGCCCCGGCACCCTCGGCGCAGGCCTCAGGCCGGCTTCACCGGCGCCTGCCGCCAGAAGCCCGTGGCCTGCTCGAAGGCATGCGCCAGGCGCAGCACGCCCAGCTCGTCGCGGTAGCGGCCCACGATCTGCAGGCCCACCGGCAAGCCCTCCGGCGTGAAGCCACAGGGCACCGAGATCGCGGGATGGCCGGTGAGCGAGAGGTAGTAGCCCGAACGCATCCAGTCGATGTAGTTGTTCATCGGCGTGCCGTCGATCTCGCGCACGTATTCCTCGTCGGCCGGGAAGGGCGCGACCTGGCTCACCGCGCCGATCAGGAAGTCGTGGTCCTGCATGAAGGCGTGCATGCGCGAGAACAGCGCCGCACGCGAGCGCTCGGCCTGCGCCAGCGCCGCGCCCGGCTGGTTCAGCCCCAGCTCCGTGTTCCAGATCACGGTGTCCTTCATGCGGGCGCGCTCGCGCGCCAGCGTCGGGCCCTGCGTGATCGCGAACGCCAGCCCGCGCAGCACATGGAACGACTCATCGGCGCCGCTGAAATCGGGGCAGGCCTCGGTGACGTGGCAGCCCAGCGCATCGAACACCGATAGTTGCGCGTGCAACGCGGCGGCCACGCGCGGCTCGGTCGGCAGGCCGCCCCAGGTCGGCGCGAAAGCGATGCGGGTGCCCTTGAAGTCGTGTTCGAGCGCGGCCAGGAAGCGCTGCGGATCCTGCTCGATGGAGAGCGGGTCGCGCGCGTCGGGGCCGGCCAGCGCGGCCAGCATCAGCGCCGCGTCGGCCACCGTGCGCGCCATCGGTCCGGCCACGGTCAGGGTGTTGTAGGGCGCGCCATTGGGCAGCTGCGGCACGCGGCCGGGCGAAGGGCGCAGCCCCACCACGTTGCAGAAGCTCGCCGGATTGCGCAGCGAACCGCCCATGTCGGTGCCGTCGGCCAGGGGCAGCATGCGGCAGGCCAGCGCGGCCGCCGCGCCGCCGCTGCTGCCGCCGGCGGTGCGCGAGGTGTCGTAGGGATTGCGGGTGGCGCCGAACAGCGGATTGAAGGTCTGCGACCCGGCGCCGAACTCCGGCATGTTGGTCTTGCCGAGCGTGATCGCGCCGGCGTCCTGCTGCCGCGTGACCACGAGGCTCGACTGCGTCGGCACGAAATCCTCGTACACCGGCGAGCCCCAGGTGGTGCGCATGCCGGCCGTGAGGAAGCAATCCTTGTGCGCCACCGGCAGGCCGTGCAGCAGCCCGCGCGGCTCGCCGCGTGCCTGCGCTTCGTCGCAGGCGAGGGCGCGTGCACGCGCCGCATCGGCGTCGAGGGTGACGATGGCGTTGACCGCCGGGTTCCAGTGCGCGATCGCCGCCAGGTGCGCGTCGACCAGCTCGCGCGCGCTCAAATGCCCGGCCTCCATCTCGGCGCGCATCTGCAACGCGGTCATGCCGCACAGGGTTTCCCAACTCATGGTTTGTCCTCGGTTTGAAGCGGGTGTTTTACTCAAGTATTGCATTACAATACTTAGTACTGCATTCAGATATTTATACGCTGGCGCGAGCGTGGCCCACAATCCGGGTTAACACGGCCGCGCCGGCCTGCCCGCCGCCATGCCCCGCCCCCCTGCCGCCGCCCTCGATCCCGACCTCGCCGACACCCCCGACGGCGCGAATCCGCTCTATGTGGCCTCGCTGGGCAAGGCCATGCGCGTGCTGGAGGCCTTTCGCAGCGCGCGCGAGACGCTCGGCCTGACCGAGCTGGTGCAGCTCACCGGCATGGGCAAGAGCGCCGTGCAGCGCTTCACGCACACCTGGGAAAAGCTGGGATATCTGGTGAAAGACCCGCAGACGCGCCGCTATGGTCTCGGCCCGCAGGTGGTGGAGCTCGGCTATTTCTTCCTGCGCAGCGACCGCCTGGTGTCGCTGGCGGCGCCGCATCTGGTGGCGCTGCGCGAGCGCTGCGGCCTGGCGGTGAACATGAGCGTGCTCGACGGCCCGGAGATGATCTATCTGCTGCGCCTGCCGAGCCGCCAGCTCACGCTCTCCGAGATGCTGGCCGGGCGCCGCATGCCCGCGTGGAGCAACAGCGCCGGCCGCATGCTGCTGTCGCAGCTCGACGACATCGCGCTGGACCATTACTTCGCCACCACCGCCATCAGCGCGTACACCGCCCGCACCGACACCGATCCGGCGCGGCTGGCCGACGAGGTGCGGCAGGCGCGCAGCCAGGGCTATGCCCTGACCCGCGATCAGGTGCTGCTGAACCAGGTGGGCGCGGCCGTGCTGCTGCGCGACGACCTGCGCCGGCCGGTGGCCGCGCTGAACGTCACCGCCGCGGCCGACGAGTACCCGCAGGAGCGACTCGTGCGCGAGATCGTGCCGCAGCTGCTCAAGACCGCGTACGCGATCTCCGGCACCTGAACCCGCGCCGCGCGCGCCCTCAGAGGTCCATCACCATCTCGTGCCACGCCACGCCGCCGTGGTCGGAGGCAGAGGGCCGCACGTAGCGATAGCCGAAGCGTTCGTAGAGCGGCACGTGGCGCGCCTTGCACATCAGGTGGATGGTGCGCTTGCCGCGCTCGCGCATCCGCGCCACGAAACCGTCCATCAGCACGCGCGCATGCCCCTGGCCCTGCCGCGCGGTATCCACCACGACCGACATGATGACCACGTTGGGCGCGGCGGGATCATGGCCGACCAGCGTCTTGAAATCCTCGTCCGACATCACGACCTCGTGGGCGCAGCCGCTGTTGATGAAGCCCACGATCCCGCCGTCGTCCTCCAGCACGAGAAAGCCCTGCGGATACTGCGCGATGCGCAGCCGGATCTTCTCCAGCGTGGCGGCCTCGTCGCCGTCATAGGCGGAGATCTCGATCTGGTGGCAACGTTCGGCATCGCCAGGCACGGCCTGGCGCAACAGGGGAGAGGCGGGGGACAAGACGGACTCCTGGAGAAACAGACGCCATGATAGGAAATGCGAAGCGTGTGTGCACGGCATTCCCCACGGCGGCATGTCATCGCGCCGCACCCGTTCTCGCTTATGCTTGGGCCATGGATCCCAAAATCGAAGCCCTCTCGCCCGCCGAACAGCAACTGCTCGATGACCAGTTTGCCCACGCCGACGAGCTGGTGCAGTCCCACACCCGCAAACCGCTCGACGGCTCGCACGAAGACCTCGTCGCGCTGCAGCGCCTGCTCGACACCAAGACCATCGAGCCCGAGGCGCAGTACACGCTGGAATCGCTCGGCGTGGCCTTCGGCCGCGTCTTCACCAAGCAGTTTCCCGCCTATCACTGGTGCATGGTCGAAGACGAATTCGGCCGCGACCCGGCCGTGCAATACAAGCAGACCTCGCTGCTGGTCTTCCCCAGCCAGATGCTGCTCAAGCGCGTCGAGGAACGCACCCCGTTCACCGTGCCCGGCCTCTACGAAGAAATGCGCATCCAGCTCGACGACATCCGCAACGAGCACTTCCCGGGCGAGTGAGCCGCGGCCAACAATGCCGAAGGGCTGCCGTCAGGCAGCCCTTTGTTTTCCGAGCGACGGCACGTCGGCGCCGCGCGCCAGCGCGTCATCGAGCTGCCTTGCGCCACACGTTCAGACGGCGGCTCAGTGCTTCGCGGTGCGCAGCGTCGCCAGCAGGTCATAGCCCCAGAAATGGTCGAATCCGATCCACGCAAAGGTGATCACGACGGCCCACACGATGCTGAAGAGCGAACCCACGAGGAAATACTCGGCATCGAGCTTTTCGTCGAGCTCCTTGAAACGGGCCACCGTCTTGAGCGCGACGACGGCGGCCAGGATCTCCCAGGAGCCGGTCAGGACGCCCCCGGCGATCAACAGCCGCTCGAAGGTGCCGATCAGGCTGCCGACCTTGGGATGGTCTTTGCGCAGGGGCGGGGCGGGCGGCGCGTTCGCAGCCGTGGCCGCGGCCGCAGCGGTGGCGGCAACCGCATCCGCATGGTCGGCCTTGGCCTGCATCGCCGCTATCAGCCCGCTGCGGCTCAATATCTTCCCGCACAGCCAGTTGCCGACCCGGCTCAACATGAACAGGGCCAGTGCCACGGAGACGACGAATCTTGCGTCAAGCCACCAGGAGATGTTCATGCGAGTCCATAAGCCGAGTCCAGGGCCTGTGCGCTCGACATGAGCGCCTGCCATTCCCGGGCATACAGGTCGAAGCGTCCTGCACGTCGAATCTTGTAGTACGTGGGCGGCGAAATGGCGAGCCGCTCTGCGACATCCGTGCCCCGCTCGTGCTGCGAGGCCAGCACGACTTCCTTTTGTCGGTCCGTCCAGTCGGCTTCGATATCGGTGAGCGCCGCGCCAACGGCCTCCATCAACGTTTCGATCACCGGCTGACCCGGCAGGACGAAGCGGTAGGCATTGCGGTCGCGTTTGTCACCCAGGCGCTCCCGGCTGGCCGCGAAGCCCGGGCCCATCATGTTCCAGGCGCGGTCGGGATTCACCGGCACGTCGAGGCGCACCACGCCCAGCACGAAGCGGCAATCGACCGCGTCTGCAAGCAATTGCGTGCGCAACGACCGAACGATCTCCAGGCCCTCGCTCAGGCTGCGGCTCACGCCCTGGAATTCATCGCCGAGGGTAATGGTGAGCGGGGAAGGCAGGCTCGCGCCATGGGTACGGTTGGCGGCGTCGATCGCAGCGTTGAACGCGTGATGCAGGCGCGGCACCGACCCCGTGCCTTCGCTGGACACGAGGTCGCCCATGACGACGGCGTGGGAATAGTGATTCATAGGCAACCGGGGAAGCTCCGAGGCAGTCGGCAGGAGCTGTGTAGACGGGGCTGGAGACGCTCACGTCGGACTGACCGATGCCTAATACTAGCCCATTATTGGGCTATTTTCCTCAACTAGCCCAATTTTGGGCTAGTCAAACAAAATCGCCCATTCCAGGCCCACCCCGATCGCCGCGATGACGCATCCGTCCGGGCGCGCCGGATTGTGACGGCAGGACTTCGCCCCCGCAGCCCTGCGGCCGCCAAAAAGAAAAACGCCCGGCCTAAGCCGGGCGTCCTCGTGCGATCCGCAGCACAGCGACACGGCCGTGGCCGTGCCGGCATCACGCGTCGATGTTGCCCGCCGACAGCGCGTGCGTTTCGATGAACGCGCGGCGCGGTTCGACGTCGTCGCCCATGAGGGTCGTGAAGACCTCGTCGGCGGCGATCGCGTCTTCGATCTGGACGCGCAGCAGGCGGCGCACCTTGGGATCCATGGTGGTTTCCCAGAGCTGTTCGGGGTTCATTTCGCCCAGGCCCTTGTAGCGCTGCTTCGACAGGCCGCGCTCGGCTTCGCTGCGCAGCCACTGCATGGCTTCGCGGAAGTCGGACACGGGCTGTTCCTTGCGCTTGTCGCCTTCGCCGCGTGCGACGATGGCGCCGGCGCCGATCAGGCCCAGGAAGGTCTTGGCCGACTTGGCCAGCACGGCGTAGTCCGCGCCGCCCACGAAATCACCGTCGATCACGCTGACACGCACGTTGCCGTGGTGCATGCGCTGCACCGACAGGCGATGCTTCTCGGCGGCCTCGTCGAACTTGGCCACCACCTTCACGGCGCTGTCGTTGATGGCGGCGGTCAGGCGATCGGCCGACTGCTGCGTGGTCTCGGCGTTGTCGAGATTGATCTCGACGCCTTCGGCCATGGCCGACAGGGCCGCCGTGTCGAACACGCGCGCCAGGCGCGAGATCACCGCGTCGGCCAGCACGTACTGGCGCGCCAGCTCGTTGAGGGCCTCGCCGCTGATCGGCGTGGCGCCCTGCGAGGGGATGAGCTCGGCGTCTTTCAGCGCCAGCTGCATCATGAACTGCGCCTCTTCGACGTCGTCCTTCAGGTAGCGCTCTTCACGGCCGACCTTGACCTTGTAGAGCGGCGGCTGGGCGATGTAAATGTGGCCGCGCGAGACCAGCTCGGGCATCTGGCGATACAGCAGCGTCAGCAGCAGCGTACGGATGTGCGCGCCGTCGACGTCCGCGTCGGTCATGATGATGAGGCGGTGATAGCGCAGCTTGTCGATGTTGAAGTCGGGGCCGATGCTGGTGCCCAGCGCGGTGATCAGCGTGGCGATCTGCTCGCTGGCGATCAGGCGGTCGAAGCGCGCCTTCTCCACGTTCAGCACCTTGCCGCGCAGCGGCAGGATGGCCTGGAACTTGCGATCGCGGCCCTGCTTGGCCGAGCCGCCTGCCGAGTCACCCTCCACGATGTACAGCTCGCACAGCGCGGGATCCTTCTCCTGGCAGTCGGCCAGCTTGCCGGGCAGGCCGGCGCCTTCGAGCACGCTCTTGCGACGCGTCATCTCGCGCGCCTTGCGCGCGGCCTCGCGGGCGCGGGCGGCCTCGACGATCTTGCCGCACAGCGCCTTGGCGTCGTTGGGATGCTCGAGCAGCCAGGTTTCGAGCGAGCGCGCCACGGCGTCTTCGACGGCCGGACGCACTTCGGACGACACCAGCTTGTCCTTGGTCTGGCTGCTGAACTTGGGCTCGGGCACCTTGACCGACAGCACGCAGGCCAGGCCTTCGCGCATGTCGTCGCCGGTCGTCTCGACCTTGGCCTTCTTGGCCAGCTCGTTGTCGGCGATGTACTTGTTGACCACGCGCGTCATGGCCGCGCGCAGACCCGTCAGGTGGCTGCCGCCGTCGCGCTGCGGGATGTTGTTGGTGAAGCACAGCACGCTTTCGCTGTAGCTATCGTTCCATTGCATCGCCACTTCCACGCCCACCGCCACGCCGCCGGCCGACGACTCGGTGGCCACCGCGAACACGTTCGGGTGCAGCACGGTCTTGGCTCGATTGATGTACTCGACGAAGCCGCGCACGCCGCCCGAGAAGGCGAAGTTTTCTTCCTTGCCCTGGCGCTGGTCGATCAGGCGGATCTTCACGCCGTTGTTGAGGAACGACAGCTCGCGCAGGCGCTTCGAGAGGATCTCGTAGTGGTACTCGATGTTGTTGAAGATGATCGGGTCGGCCAGGAAGCGCACTTCGGTGCCACGCTTGTCGGTCGTGCCGGTCACGGCCAGGGGCGCCACGCGCTCGCCCTGGCGGAATTCCATCTGGTGCACTTCGCCGTTGCGGCGGATGGTCAGGCGCAGCCATTCGGACAGCGCGTTCACGCACGAGACGCCCACGCCGTGCAGGCCGCCGGACACCTTGTACGAGTTCTGGTCGAACTTGCCGCCGGCGTGGAGTTCGGTCATCACGATTTCGGCGGCGCTGCGGCCGAACTCGTCATCCTTGTGGATGTCGGTCGGGATGCCGCGGCCGTTGTCGCTCACCGAGATCGAGTTGTCGGTGTGGATGGTGACGACGATGTCGTCGCAGTAGCCGGCGAGGGCTTCGTCAATGGCGTTGTCGACGACTTCGAACACCATGTGATGCAGGCCGGTGCCATCGGAGGTGTCGCCGATGTACATGCCGGGGCGCTTGCGTACGGCTTCAAGCCCCTTGAGCATCTTGATCGAGTCGGCGCCGTAGCCGCTGTTGCCGGCAGTGGTGTTTTGATCTGACATAGTCTGTGTTCGATAACGCTATAAAGTACGACCTCGCGGCCAGACCGAAGGCGGGCGCAACGCCCGCCGACGGCACTCACCCATCGATGCGCGGATCAGATCCGCATGGGCATGACGACGTACTTGAACTGGTCGTCGTCGGGCAGGGTGATGAGCGCCGACGCGTTGGCGTCGGGCATCACCGACCACTGCACATTCTCAACCTTGACGTTGGCCAGCACGTCGAGCAGGTAGCTGACGTTGAAGCCGACGTCGAGTGCCTCGTGGCCGTAGTCGATGTCGATCTCTTCCTGCGCCTCTTCCTGCTCGGCGTTGGACGAGGAGATCTTCATGACGTTTTCGCCGAGCTGCAGGCGCACACCCTTGAACTTGTCGGTGGTCAGGATGGCGGCGCGTTGCAGGCTGCCTTGCAGCGCCTCGCGGTTGACGTTGAAGTGGCGCGTGTAGTTCGTGGGAATCACACGCGAGAAGTCGGGGAACTTGCCTTCGACCAGCTTGGAGACGAGCTCCACGTGGCCGAAGCGGAAACGGATCTGGCCGGGCGCGACGTCGAGCGAGACGGGCTCGTCGGAGTCTTCGAGCAGACGCTGCATCTCCAGCACGGTCTTGCGCGGCACGATCACTTCATGGCGCTCGGCGATGCCGTCGGCCTCGGTCGAGCAGTGCGCCAGGCGGTGGCCGTCGGTGGCCACGGCACGCACACGGCCCGGTTCGAACACCAGCAGCATGCCGTTGAGGTAGTAGCGGATGTCCTGCTGGGCCATGGCGAAGTGCACCATGTTGAACAGGTGGCGCAGCGTGCGCTGCGGCATCGTCAGCGAGACGTCCCATTGCTCGGGCTGGGCCACGGTGGGGAACTCGCTGGCGGCCAGCGTCTGGAGCGCGAAGCGGCTCTTTGCCGACTGCACCGACAATTTGTTGCTGGCCAGCGCCAGCTTCACTTCGCCCGTGTCGGGCAGCGCCTTGAGGATGTCGAGCAGCTTGCGCGCCGCGACGGTCGTCGATTCGTTGTCCTGCCCCACACCGAAGTCGGCGTGCGTCGTGATCTGGACTTCCAGGTCGGTGGCAATGAACGCGACCTTGTTGCCCTCTTTGCGCATCAGGATGTTCGCCAGGATGGGCAGGGTATGGCGTCGTTCGACGATGCCCGCCACAGTCGACAGCGGTTTCAGCAATGCATCGCGTGTGGTTTGTACGAGTTGCATGTTCATCCTTTTAGAGTTTGTTCCAACACGTGCAGGGTATGGTTAAGCTCGGCTTGCTTGGCGCGGGCGTCCGAGATCTTGCGCACGGCGTGCAGCACCGTGGTGTGATCCCGGCCCCCGAACAAGTCCCCGATCTCGGGCAGGCTTTTCTGCGTCAACTCCTTGGCCAGGTACATGGCAACCTGACGCGGCAGGGCGATATTGGCGGGCCGGCGTTTCGAGTACATGTCGGCCACCTTGATCTTGTAGAAGTCCGCGACCGTCTTCTGGATGTTCTCGACCGTGATCTGGCCGTTGGACACCGACAGCAGGTCTTTCAGGGCTTCCTTGCAGACGTCGACATTGAGCACGTCGCGGCCGTGGAAACGGGCGTAGGCCAGCACCTTGCGCAACGCGCCTTCGAGCTCGCGCACATTGCTGCGCAGATGCTTGGCAATGAAGAACGCCACTTCCTCGGGCATGGGCACGCCCTCGGACTCGGCCTTGCGCAGCAGGATCGCGACACGCATCTCGAGCTCGGGCGGCTCGATGGCCACCGTGAGCCCCGAGTCGAAGCGCGAGATCAGGCGGCTGTCGATGCCCGACAGCTCCTTCGGATAGGTGTCGCTGGTGATGATGATCTGCTTGCGCTGGGCCACCATCGCCTCGAACGCATAGAAGAACTCTTCCTGCGTGCGGTTCTTGCCGGAGAAGAACTGGATATCGTCGATCAGCAGCAGATCGAGCGAGTGGTAGTAACGCTTGAAATCGTCGAACGCCTTGCGCTGGTAGGCCTTCACCACATCCGACACGTACTGGTCGGCGTGCACGTAGCGCACGCGCACCCCGGTGCCGGCGGCCACCATGGCATTGCCGATCGCATGGATCAGGTGAGTCTTGCCCAGGCCCACGCCGCCATACAGGAACAGCGGGTTGTAGGAGATGCCGGGGTTCTCGGCGACCTGCAACGCGGCGGCGCGTGCGAGCTGGTTGGCCTTACCGGTCACGAAGTTTTCGAACGTGAGGTCGGTGTTCAGGCGCGAGCGCTCGTACACGATGTTGGCGGCATCGGCCGCGGCCGGTTGCTGCGCCGGAATGTGCATCGCGGGCGAGGCCGGCGCCGGCGCGGCGGCCTGGTGCGCGGCCTCGGCCACGGCTGCCGCGGCGGCGAGCGCATTCACGGCCGCCAGCGGCGAGTTTGGCGCCGCGGCGGGCGCGGGCGCTACGGGTGCCGCGCTGGGCGCAGGCGCAACGGCAGGCGCCTGCGGCGCGACCGGCGCGCGAGGCGTGATGGGAATGCGTGGAGCGGCGCCGTGGCTGGGCAATTCGAACAGCACCTGGACGGGCCGCTTGAACCATTCGGTTGCAAGGGCCTCGATCTGATGTGAGAAGTTCTTGCGAACCCAATCGAGTTTGAAACGATTGGGGGCAGCCACGCGCAGCACCGCTTGCGCTTCGTCATAGGCAAGCGGGACCAGCGGTCGTATCCACGCGCTGATTTGTTGGGGGGGGAGTTCCTGCTCAAGACGACTGACGCAGGTCTGCCAGAATTCTTTCATGTCGCTCTTGTTCAAACCTCGATTCTACCCTTTCTGGGCACAGGTTATCCACAGGCCAGGGCGCCGCAGGGCCGGAACAGCACCCCTAACTGTTTGACAAGGCAGAGAAAACTTGCTGAAATGGTGGGCTTTTCCGAATTCTGTCTGTCTCAATGGAATCTGGCGCCATCCATTCATGGCGCCTCGCGGGATGACCCGCACGACCCCCACACTCCGAAGTCAGCTTGGTTTCAAGCCTGCCGTTTGGTATTGGGAGCTTCGTGAGGTCGTCCAGCCCGGGCCCCGTCCGGTCAGGTGCAGCGTGCACCCGACACACCGGATACCCGCCCGGGTGCGTCTTCCAAAAACCCGTCAGGCAGGGTCCCCCTTCTGACTTTTGTTCTTTTTGTGGATCATCCATGAAACGCACCTACCAACCTTCCGTTACCCGCCGCAAGCGCACCCACGGCTTTCGCCTGCGCATGAAGACCCGTGCTGGCCGCGCCATCCTGAACGCTCGCCGCGCCAAGGGCCGCAAGCGTCTGGCCGTCTAAGTCCGGTTTCCGGACTTACGCCGAGTTGCCCGGGAATCCAAGGCCTGGTCGGCCCTCGCAGGCCAGGCCCGCAGTATCCGAAACCCAAGGCATCCGGCACCAACAGGTCGAGCTGTCTGCCATGTCGCGCGCCACGCTTCCCGCGGAGGCGCGCTTGCATCGCCCCTCCGAGTTTGCCGCAGCCTTGAAAGGCCGCCGGTTGGCCCGAGGGGCGATGTTCATTGTGAGCGCCGCTCCCCCCACGCCCGCCGCCGCCCCCGAGGCAACGGCAGATGCGCCGGCGCCCTGTGCCCGGCTGGGGCTGGTGATCGCCAAGCGGTTCGCCGCCCTGGCCGTCACCCGCAACGCGCTCAAGCGCGTGATCCGCGAGTCGTTCCGGCACCAGCGCCTTGCGCTGCCGCCCCAGGATTACGTGGTGCGGCTGCACAGCAAGGTCGGGCCCGCGACGCTGACCCAGCTGAAACTGGCCGCGCGCGCCGAAGTAGACGCTCACTTCGGTCGGATCCGGCGATGATGCGGGCTCTGCTGATCGCACCCATCCGGTTCTACAGGTTTTTCCTGAGTCCCTGGATCGGTCGTCAGTGCCGTTTCACGCCCACCTGTTCCGCCTACGCCATCGAAGCGATTGAACGTCATGGCGCCTGGCGCGGTCTATGGTTGGCCGCGCGCCGCATCGGGCGCTGCCACCCCTGGACCGAGGGCGGATACGATCCGGTACCGCCCGATCCCGGTCAAAAGCGCGAGACCTGCTGTACGCACCATCCCCGCACCGGACGCGATTGACGCTAAACTGGCGGGCTTTGCTGGCCCGTATTCACTACCCAGGCACCAATGGATATCCGACGAACCGTCCTCTGGATGATTTTCTCCTTCTCGCTGTTGCTCCTCTGGAACAACTGGCAAGTCCATAACGGCAAGGCGTCGCTCTTTGGCGCGCCGCCGGCCAGCGAGCAGGCCAAGCCGGCGGAAACCGCCCCCGGCAACAACGCGACGGCCTCGGTGCCTGGCGCGCCCGCCGCCCAAGGCGGTTCGGTGCCCGCGTCGCCCGCCAATGCGGCGGCTCCCACCTCGGTGCCCGGCACCAACACGCCGGCCGTCGTGCGCGGCGAGCAGGTCGTGGTGTCGTCCGACGTGCTGCGCCTGACCTTCGATCCGGTCGGCGCCCAGCTGGTCCGGGCCGAGCTGCTCAAGTACCCCACCAGCACCGACGATCCCAAGCCGATGGTGCTGCTCGACCGCTCGCCGGCCCTGACCTACATCGCCCAGACGGGCGTGGTCGGTGCGCCCGAAGGCGCGGCGTTCCCCACCCACCTGACCCCGTTCCGCGTCACCTCCACCGAGCGTGAGCTGAAGGACGGCCAGGATGCGCTGGTCGTGACCTTCGAAGGCGAATCGGGTGGCCTGCGCGTCACCAAGACCTTCACCCTGAACCGCGGCAGCTACGACGTCAAAGTGCGTCACGCGCTGGCCAACGTGGGCCAGGCCCCCGTCTCGCCCTCGGTCTACCTGCAACTCGAACGCGACGGCAGCGATCCCGCCGGCACGTCGAGCTTCTACCACACCTTCACCGGCGTGGCGGTCTACTCCGAGCAGGAGAAGTTCCAGAAGATCACCTTCGGCGACATCGAAAAGAACAAGGCGCGCTACGTCAAACAGGCCGACAACGGCTGGGTCGGCCTGGTGCAGCACTACTTCGCCACCGCCTGGGTGCCCCAGCAGGGCAAGCAGCGCACCAACGGCCTGACGCAGCTGGGCCCCAACCTGTACGCCGCGCACGCCATCGAGCCGGTCGGCCAGATCGCCCCGGGCGCCTCGGCCTCCGTCGACGCGCAGCTGTGGGTCGGTCCGCAAGACCAGAAGGCCATGGAAGCCGTGGCCCCCGGCCTGGAGCTGGTGGTCGACTACGGCTGGCTGACCATCATCGCCAAGCCGCTGTTCGCCCTGATGACCTGGCTGCACAGCCTGCTGGGCAACTGGGGCTGGACCATCGTCGCCCTGACGGTGCTGATCAAGGCGCTGTTCTTCCCGCTGGCCTCCAAGAGCTACGCCTCGATGGCCCGCATGAAGCAGGTGGCGCCGCGTCTGCAGGCCCTCAAGGAGAAGTACGGCGACGACCGCCAGAAGCTCAATGCGGCCATGATGGAGATGTACCGCACCGAAAAGATCAACCCGCTCGGCGGCTGCCTGCCGATGGTGGTGCAGATCCCGGTGTTCATCGCCCTCTACTGGGTGCTGCTGGCCAGCGTCGAAATGCGCGGCGCGCCGTGGATCCTGTGGGTGCACGACCTGTCGGTGCGTGATCCGTACTTCATCCTGCCCGCCATCATGATGGCCACGATGTTCCTGCAGATCAAACTCAACCCGACGCCGCCGGACCCCGTCCAGGCCAAGGTCATGATGGTGATGCCGCTGGTCTTCGGCGGGATGATGTTCTTCTTCCCGGCCGGTCTGGTGCTGTACTGGTGCGTCAACAACACGCTGTCGATCCTGCAGCAGTGGACCATCACCCGCCGCCTCGAGCGCAAGGCCGCCTCGGCCGCCAACAGCTGATGGCACGCAAGGGCAGGGCTGGCTCATGAAAAAGCTGGACCTGCCCGCCCTCGAGATCTTCGTCGCGGCGATCGAGGAAAAAAGCCTCTCCCGCGCCGCGCAACGCGAAAATCTCGTCACCTCTGCGGCCAGCAAACGGGTCGCCGAACTCGAACGCCACCTCGACCGCACCCTGCTGGTGCGGCACGGGCGTGGCGTCGAACCCACCCCCGCCGGCATGCTGCTCTACCAGCGCGCCAAGGCCATCCTCAAAAGCGTCCAGCTCGCCGAACAGGCCATCGACCAGTACTCGGCCGAAGGCCAGGCGCGCATCCGGCTCGCCGCCAATCCCTCCACCAGCCTGCAGTTCCTGCCGCCCATCATGGGCCGCTTCCTGGCCGCGCGCCCGCGCGTCAGCGTCGACCTGATCGAGGCCCACAGCTTCGACATCGCCCGCCTGGTGGCGGAAAACACCGTCGACATCGGCATCTATCACGCCGTCCATCCCGTGCCCGGGGTGGCGTCGTTCCCGTTCCGGCGCGATCGGGTGGGGCTGGTGGTGCCGGTCGGCCATCCGCTGGCGGACCGGGGCGAGCTGTTTCTCGAAGACGCGCTGGATTACGACCTGCTGGGCTATTTCCCGCGCCATTCCCTCGACCAGTTCCTGGCCTATGCGGGCCAGACCCTGTCGCGTCCGCCCAACGTGCGCATGCAGGTGGCGAATTTCGAGACCCGCTGCAGCATGATCCGCGAAGGCCTGGGCGTGGGCGTGGTGCCCGAGCGCATCGCCGCCCACTACCTCGGCAGCATGGGCCTGGTGCTGCTGCGCCTGAAAGACGCCTGGGCCGAGCGCCAGTTCTACACCTGCGTGCGCGAGGTCGCCAGCCTCAACGCCGCCACGGCCGAGCTGCTCGACACGCTGACCGCGCCCGACCCGATGTGAGGGCCGCGCCCGCGTCGCCGCGGGTGCGAACGCAGGCTTTCCTTTTTTTCAATCCTGGGCCGGCGGCCCTTGCGTAGATTTGATGTCCAGAGGCGGCCCGTCGACCGCCCACGGAGACATCATGTTGCTGGACACGCTCGCCGACTATGGCGCACGCGAAGCGCGCGCCGACCTGCCCCCCGAGGTGCTGCATCACGCCAAGCGCGCGGTGCTGGACTGGCTCGCGGCCCTCTATCCCGGCACCCGCACCGCGCCGTGCGCGCAACTGCTGGCCGCGCATCGCGACGAGCTGGGGCTGGGCGCCAGCAGCCTGCCGGGCTGCGGCATCACCGCGCTGCCGGCCACGGCGGCATGGATCAACGGCAGCGTGTCGCACGCGGTCGAGTTCGACGACATCTTCCGCGACGCGGTCTATCACCCCGGCTGCCCCACCATCGCCGCCGCGCTGGCCCTCGCCGAGTCGCGCGCGGGTCATGGCCTGGCGCTGCTGCGCGCGGTGGTCGCGGGCTACGAGATATCCACACGCATCGGTGCGGCGGTCCAGCCCGCGCATTACCGCTACTTCCATACCACCGGCACCGTCGGCAGCCTGGGCGCCGCGGCGGCCGGCGCGGCGCTGCTGGCGCCGGGATCGGCAGACGTCATGCGCCACGCCATCGCCACCGCCGCGACGCTGGCAGCGGGCCTGCAGCAGGCCTTCCGCTCCGACGCCATGAGCAAGGCGCTGCATGCCGGCAACGCCGCCAACGTGGGCGTGCGGGCCGCGCTGGGCGCCGCGCACGGCATCACCGGCGTGCCCGACATCCTCGAAGGCGAGGTGGGCTTCGGCGCGGCCCTGGCCGGCCAGGCCGACTGGGACAGCGCAGTGCAGGGCCTGGGCGAACGCTACAACATCACGCAGATCACGCAGAAGAATCACGGCTGTTGCGGCCACACCTTCGCGGCCATCGACGCCGCGCTCGCGCTGCGCGCGCAGGGGATCGATCCTGAGCAGATCGAACGCATCACCGTGCACACCTATCGCACCGCGATCGACGTGACCGGCAATGCCTCGCCCACCACGGCCTTCGAGGCCAAGTTCAGCCTGCCCTACGTGGTGAGCCACGCGCTGATCCACGGCTCGGTGCGCCTGGCCGCGTTCGAGGCCGACCGCCTCGAGGCCCCGGACCTGCGCGCGTTGATGCGCCGGCTGGACCTGCACGAGGACGCCGCGCTCACCCGCGGCTTTCCGCGCCAGCGCGCCGCGCGCGTCGAGATCCTGCTGGCCGATGGCCGGCGCCTGCGCCACGACGCGCCCTATCGCAAGGGCGATCCGGAAGCGCCGCTCAGCGATGCGGAGCTCAACGACAAATTCATGGAGCTGGCCGCACCGGTGCTGGGCGGGGCGCGCGCGGCCGAGCTGCGCGACGCGGTCTGGCGCCTCGATACCCTGCCGGTCGCCGCGCTGCGCCTGGCCCAGGACGCCCCCGCTCACGCCTGACGCTTCGGGACTTACGCCATGACTCAAGATTCCCCGCGCGCGCTGTGCGCCCAGGCCCTGCTCGCGCCCGCCAGCATCGCGCTGGTGGGCGCGTCGGCCGACCCCGCCAAGAACACCGCGCGGCCGCTGCGCTTCATGCGCAAGCACCGCTACGCCGGTCGCCTCTATCCCATCAATCCGGCACGCGACAGCGTGCTGGGCGAGCCCGCGTGGCCGTCGTTGCAGGCCTTGCCCGAGCCGATCGAGCACGCCTTCATCATGGTGCCGGGCGCGCAGGTCGAAAGCCTGCTCGAACCCTGCGCACGGGCCGGGGCCCGCGTGGTCACCATCTATTCCGACGGCTTTGCCGAGACCGACGAGGCCGGCCGTGCGCGCCAGGAGGCGCTGGTGCGGCGGGCGCGCGAACTGGGCCTGCGCGTGCTGGGACCGAACAGCATCGGCTGCGCCAACCTGCACAGCGGCGCGATCCTGTCGGTCAACGCCGCGTTCGAGGCAGAAGACCTGATCCCGGGCGAACTCAGCCTGGTGTCGCAGAGCGGCTCGATGATGGGCTCGCTGCTGTCGCGTGCCGCGGCACGCGGCTTCGGCTTCGCGCGCTCCGTCTCGGTCGGCAACGAGGCCGACATCAGCGTGGGCGAGGTGGTCGACGCGCTGGTGGACGACGCGGAAACCCGCGTGATCCTGCTGTTTCTCGAAACCCTGCGCGACGCGCCCACGCTGGCGCGTGCCCTGCAACGCGCGCGCGCCGCCGGCAAGCCGGTCATCGCCTACAAGCTCGGGCAATCGGCGCAGGGCGATGCGCTGGCGAGCACGCATACCGGCGCGCTCGCCGGCAATGACGCGGCGGTCGATGCCTTTCTGCGCGCGCATGGCGTGATGCGGGTGCGCACGCTCGAGGCCCTGTTCGAGCTCGCGCCGCTGGCGCGCCGCTATCACGCGAGCCGGCGCATCCGCACGCAGGCGCCGCGCGTGGCGGTGATCACCACCACCGGCGGCGGCGCGGCCACCGTGGTGGACAACCTGGGCCTGCGCGGCCTGGACGCGGTGGCGCCGCCGCCCGCGTTCATCGCGGCCATGGCCGAGCGGGGCCTGAAGCTGCGCGAAACGCCCATCATCGACCTCACGCTGGCCGCCACCAGCGCGCAGTATCGCGCGCTGCTCGACGCGTTGCTGCGCGCCGACTGGTGCGATGCCGTGCTGAGCGTCGCGGGTTCGTCGGCGCAGTTCCATCCGCAGTTGGTGGTGGCGCCGCTGGAGGCCGCCGACAAGCCTGTGGACAAGCCGCTCGCGGTATTTCTCGCGCCCGACGCGCCCGAATCGCTGGCGCGCCTGCAGGCCGCCGGCATCGCCGCGTTCCGCACGCCCGAAGCCTGCGCCGACGCGCTCGCGGCCCTGCTCGGCGACCCCGGCCGCGCTCCCGCCGACGCGCGGCCCTGGGCCTGGCCCGCACCGCTGCCGCGCAGCGGCATGCTGACCGAGCACCAGGCCAGCCAGGTGTTCGCCGCGCTGGGCGTGCCCGTGGCCCGCGCCGCGCTGCTGGATCCCGACGCGCTGCAGCACGCGCTGCGCTACCCGGTGGTGGCCAAGATCAGCTCGCCCGACATCGCCCACAAGACCGAGATCGGCGCGGTGCGCGTGAATCTCGCCGACGCGGATGCGCTGCAGGCGGCCGTTGCGCAGATCCGGGCCAATGTCGCGCGCCACGCCCCGGGCGCACGCTGCGACGGCATCCTGGTGCAGGAGTTCCGGCGCGGCCTGGCCGAGTTCATCGTGGGCTATCGCGACGATCCGCTCGCCGGCCCCACCGTGCTGCTCGGTGCCGGCGGCATCCACGCCGAACTCGCGCCCGACATCGCGTTGCGCCTCGCCCCCATCGACGAGGCGGGCGCCTGGGACATGATCCGCGCGGTGCGGCACACCCGGCTCGTGCGCGGCTTCCGTGGCCTGCCCGAAGGCGATTGCGCGGCGCTGGCCCGCGCGCTGGTCGCGGTATCGCAGCTGGCGGCGTGCACCGATGCACGCGTGGCCGAGGCCGAGATCAATCCGCTCTTCGTCTGCGCCGATGGCGTGGTGGCCGTCGATGGCCTGCTGCGCCTGGCGTCCTGAACCCCGCATCCGACACAAGGAACTCCCCATGGACTTCGACCTCACTCCCGAACAACGCGACTTCCAGACGGCCGTGCGCCGCTATGCCGAGAAAACGCTCAAGCCCGACGCGCTGGCACGCGCCCATGCCGACGACTATCCCCGGGACGTGGCGCGCGGCATGGCGGCGCAGGGCCTGCTCGGCATCACGATGAACGAGGCCGATGGCGGCATGGGCGGATCGCTCATGGACGCCGTCATCGCGATCGAGACGGTGGCCTCGGTGTGTCCGCGCAGCGCCGACGTGGTGCAGGCCGGCAACTTCGGCGCGATCCGCGTGCTGGCCGAATACGGCACCGCGCAGCAGAAGGAAACGTATCTCAAGCGCCTGCTCGCGGGCGAGATGCTGATCGCGGTGGGCATGACCGAACCCGATGCGGGCTCCGCCGTCACCGAACTCACGACCCGCGCGACGCGCGACGGGGAGGGCTGGCGCATCAACGGCACCAAGATCTTCACCACGCATGGCCCGCACGCGGACCTCATCCTGGCCTACGTGCGCTTTGGCCCCGGCACCCAGGGTATCGGCTCGGTGCTGATCGAGACGCGCGCGCAGGGCGTGCGGCTCGGCAAGCGCTCCACCTTCATGTCGGATGAGGCCTGGGCCGAGATCCACTTCGACAACGTCTATATCCCCGACGCGCAGCTCGTGCTGGGCGAGGGCGGCTTCAAGAAGCAGATCGCCGGCTTCAACGTGGAACGCATCGGCAACACCGCGCGCTCGCTCGCGCTCGGCCGCTACGCGTTCGAGGAGGCGCGCGGCTGGGCGCTGCAACGCAAGCAGTTCGGCAAGCTGCTGTGCGAATTCCAGGGGCTGCAATGGAAATTCGCCGACATGCGCATCAAGCTCGACGCCGCCCAACTGCTGCTCTACCGCGCCGCGCAGCACGCCGACACCGGCTTCCCGGACGCCACCGAGACCGCCATCGCCAAGGCCTACTGCAACCAGATCGGCTTCGAGGTGGCCAACGACGCGCTGCAGGTGATGGGCGGCATGGGCTACAGCCGCGAATCGCTGGTGGAGTACTGCGTGCGGCGTTGCCGCGGCTGGATGATCGCGGGCGGCTCGATCGAGATCCTGAAGAACCGCATCGCCGAGGGCGTGTTCGAGCGCAGCTTCCCGCAACGGCAATGACGGCTCGCGCCCGGCCGGCAATGAAAAGGCCCCGGAGGCTGGCTGCGCGCCAGCGGTCCGGGGCCCGCACCCTGCCGGCGGATGCCGGCGCGGCGCCTTACTTCAGGTCGAAGCGGTCGAGGTTCATCACCTTGGTCCACGCGGCCACGAAGTCACGCACGAACTTCTCCTGGGCGTCGTCGCTGGCGTAGACCTCGCTCAGCGCGCGCAGCTGCGAATTCGCGCCGAACACCAGGTCGATGCGGCTGGCGCGCCACTTGGTCTTGCCCGTCTTGCGGTCCCGGCCCTCGAAGGATTCACGCGCGTCGTTGGTGGGCTTCCACGCCGTGCCCATGTCGAGCAGGTTGCGGAAGAAGTCGGCGCTCAGCGTGCCCGGCCGATCGGTCAGCACGCCGCTCGCGTCCTTCGGGTCCTGCACCTGCAGCACGCGCAGGCCGCCGATCAGTACCGTCAGTTCCGGCACGGTCAGGGTCAGCAGCTGGGCGCGATCGATCAGCAACGCCTCGGCCGGCACGCTGAAGCGGCCCTTGAGATAGTTGCGAAAGCCATCGGCCACGGGCTCGAGCGGCTCGAACGATTCGACGTCCGTCTGTTCCTGCGACGCATCGCCCCGGCCCGGCGAGAAGGGCACCACGACCTTGGTGCCGGCCTTGGCCGCGGCCTGCTCCACGCCGGCACAGCCCGCCAGCACGATCAGGTCGGCCAGCGAGATCTGCTTGCCGCCCGACTGCGCCTTGTTGAAGTCGGCCTGGATGCCCTCCAGCGTCTTCAGCACCTTGGCCAGTTGCGCCGGCTGGTTCACCGCCCAGTCCTTTTGCGGGGCGAGACGGATGCGCGCGCCGTTGGCGCCACCGCGCTTGTCGGAACCACGGAAGGTCGACGCGGAGGCCCAGGCGGTCGACACGAGTTCGGCCACGGACAGGCCCGAGGCGAGCACCTTTTCCTTGAGCGCCGCCACGTCGCTGTCGTCGACGAGCGGATGATCGACCGCGGGAATCGGATCCTGCCAGATGAGCGCTTCCGCCGGCACTTCCGGACCGAGGTAGCGCGCACGCGGGCCCATGTCTCGGTGCGTGAGCTTGAACCAGGCGCGCGCGAAGGCGTCGGCCAGCTCCTCGGGATGCTCGAGGAATCGGCGCGAGATCTTTTCGTAGGCGGGATCCACGCGCAACGCCAGGTCGCTCGTGAGCATGGTCGGCAGGATCTTCTTCGACGGATCGTGCGCGTGCGGGATGGTGGGCGTGGCGTTCTTCGCCACCCATTGATGCGCGCCGGCCGGGCTCTTGGTGAGCTCCCATTCGTAGCCGAACAGGTTCTCGAAGAAGCCGTTGCCCCATTTCGTGGGCGTGGTGGTCCACGTGACTTCGAGGCCGCTGGTGATGGTGTCGGCACCCTTGCCGCTGCCGAACGAATTGCTCCAGCCCAGGCCCTGGTGTTCCAGGCCGGCGGCTTCGGGTTCATCGCCGACGTGGTCGGCCGGCCCGGCGCCGTGGGTCTTGCCGAAGGTGTGGCCGCCGGCGATCAGCGCGACGGTTTCCTCGTCGTTCATCGCCATGCGGGCGAAGGTGTCGCGGATGTCGTGGGCCGACGCCTGCGGGTCCGGGTTGCCCTCCGGGCCTTCCGGGTTGACGTAGATCAGACCCATCTGCACCGCGGCCAGCGGGTTCTCGAGGTTGCGGCCATGCTCGTTGCGGCTTTCCTCGGCACCGTGCAGTTCCTCGTCGGCCACGATCACGCCTTCGCCGTCCTTCTGGCCCGCCGCACCCTTGCCGTAGCGGTGATCGCCGCCCAGCCAGGTCTTTTCGGTGCCCCAGTACACGTCCTGGTCGGGTTCCCAGGTGTCGGCGCGGCCGCCGGCGAAACCGTAGGTCTTGAAGCCCATGGTCTCGAGCGCGACGTTGCCGGTGAGGATCAGCAGGTCGGCCCAGGAAATCTTGCGACCGTATTTCTGCTTGATCGGCCACAACAGGCGGCGCGCCTTGTCGAGGCTGACGTTGTCGGGCCAGCTGTTGAGCGGCGCGAAACGCTGCTGCCCGCGGCCCGCACCGCCACGGCCGTCACCGATGCGATAGGTGCCGGCGCTGTGCCAGGCCATGCGCACGAACAGCGGACCGTAGTGGCCGAAGTCGGCGGGCCACCAGTCCTGCGAATCGGTCATGAGCGCGGCGAGATCCTTCTTCACCGCCGCCAGGTCCAGGCTGTTGAAGGCCTTGGCGTAGTCGAAGTCCTTTTCCATCGGATCGGACTTGCTGGAATGCTGACTGAGCAGGTCCAAGCGCAGTTGCTTGGGCCACCAGTCACGGTTGGTCGTCCCGCCACCGGCGGAATGGTTGAAAGGGCACTTTGCCTCGTTAGACATGCTCTCTCTCCTGAAAACGCAGCCGCGGGACGAACCGGCGCGCAGGTGGCGCATGAAGGTGGTCCGTGGGCAATCGATCGGCCTGATTCGGCGCAATATCACGAGGCACGCGCGGCGATTGAAGCGCGGCGCGCGAGGCCTTCGTGTCGTGACCGGCATGTTGCGCCAGCATCGTCGCGGCGCCGGACCCTACCGGTGCGACCGACTATACGCGAGGACCGCGACACCAGATATTTGATTGCTGCAATACGTCCAATAGCAGTGCGCTATAGCGACACGCGAGTCTCATAGAATCCAACAAAAAGGGAAGGCCGCAGCCTTCCCTCGATCGCGACCCGGGCCGGGTTTCATCGCTGCATGCCCCAGCGGCGCACCGTGAATCGCTCCAGCGTATCGAACACCAGGTTTTCCACAAGCAGGCCGATCAGCACCACGGCAGCGAGGCCGGCGAACACCTTGTCGGTGTAGAGCTCGTTGCGGTTCTGGAAGATATACCAGCCCAGTCCGCCCTTGCCGCTGGACGCGCCGAACACCAGCTCGGCCGCGATCAGCGTGCGCCACGCGAAGGCCCACGCGATGCGCAGGCCGGACAGGATCGCGGGCAGGGCCGCCGGCACCAGGATCGCCAGCACGTAGCGCAGCCCGGTCAGGCCGTAGTTGCGGCCCGCCATGCGCAGCGTCTCCGACACCGTCAGGAAGCCGGAGTACATGTTCACGGCCAGGGCCCACAGCACCGAGTGGATCAGCACGAACACCAGGCTGCCTTCGCCCAGGCCGAACCACAGCATCGCCAGCGGCAGCAGCGCGATGGCGGGCAGCGGGTTGAACATGGCGGTGAGCGTGGACAGCAGATCGCGGCCGAAGCGCGTGGACACGGCTGCCGTGGTGAGCACGAACGCGAGCAGCACGCCGGCCACATAACCCTTGAGCAGCACGGCGAGCGAAAGCGCCGCGCGCGCGGGCAACTGGCCGTTGGCCAGTTCCTGCGCGAACGCCTGCGCCGTGGCCCAGGCGCCGGGCAGCAGCAGATCGTTGTCGGCCCAGCGCGCCGCCCCTTCCCAGAAGAGGGCGAGCAGCACCAGGATCAGGGTCTTGCGCAACGCGGCGTGGCCCCACAGGCGCTCGTGCCACGGCAGGGGCGCCGCCAGCGTGAGCGGCGGCACGGGTTCGAGCTCGCGTTCATACTCGGGACGGCCGTCGGGCAGGGTTCCGGATAGCGACATGCGGGACGATCCTTTCAGGCGGCGCGCCGCGCGGCCGCGTCGGCCGTCCCGGCTTCGCCGAACAACAGGGTGTGGATGCGCTGCGCGGCTGCCTGGAAGGCGCTCGAGCCGGGGCTGTGCAGCCCGTATTGATGGGCGTTGAGTTCGGCGCGCACGCGGCCGGGATGCGGCGACAGCAGCAGGATGCGGTTGCCGATGATGAGTGCCTCTTCGATGAAGTGCGTGACGAACAGCAACGTGAAGGGGCTGTCCTCCCACAGCCGCAGCAGCTCTTCCTGCATGCGGCGGCGCGTGAGCGCGTCGAGCGCCGCAAAGGGTTCGTCCATCAGCAGGATGCGCGGCTGCATCGCGAGCGCACGCGCGATCGCCACGCGCTGCTTCATGCCGCCCGACAGCGTGTGCGGATAGGCATCGGCGAAGGCCGAAAGGCCCACCTTGTCGAGATAGTGCAGGGCGCGTTCCTCGGCCTCGCGGCGCGGCAGCCTGTGTGCCGTGCGCAGCGGGAAGGCGACGTTCTGCTTCACGGTTTTCCAGGGCGGCAGCTGGTCGAACTCCTGGAACACCACCACGCGGTCCGGACCCGGCGCACGCACGGGCACGCCGTCGAGCAGCAGCGCGCCCGAGACGGGTGCCACGAAGCCCGCGGCCGCCTTGAGCAGCGTCGACTTGCCGCAGCCCGACGGGCCGAGCAGGATGAAGCGATCCTGCGGCCACACGTCGAAGCTCACCTCGTGCGTGGCGCGGATGCGGCGTTGGCCCGCCTTGTATTCCAGCGTGGCGCGGTCGACCCGCAGCAGCGGGCCGTGCGCTGCCGGGCCGGCGGCCACGGGGCTCGCGCCGTCACGCCATCCCATCTCAGCTGCCCTGCGCGGTCAGCGCGTCGTCGAAGAAGTAATCGCGCCAGGTGGCGGGCTTGTTCTTGATCGCGCCCACCCCGTGCATGAACTCGGCCAGCGTGTAGGTGTTCTGCGGCTGTAGCTTGAACTCCACCTGCGGGTTCTTGATGATGTCCAGCAGCAGCTTGCGGTCGGTGTTGGCGCCGGTGGTCTTGAGATAGATGTCGGCGGCGGCCTCGGGGTTGGCGCGCACGAATTCGGCCGCCTCCTTCAGCGCGGCCTGGAATGCCGCGTAGGTCTTGGGATTGTCCTTGCGGAATTTCTCCGTGGCGAACAGCACCGTCGACGAACTCGGGCCGCCCAGCACGTCGTACGAGTTGAGCACGATGCGCGCGTTCGGGTTGCCGGCGAGCTCCTGCTCCTGGAACGGCGGGTTGCCGAAGTGGCCGGTGATCTCGGTGCCGCCCGAGATGATGGCGGCCGCCGCGTCCGGGTGCGGCACCGCCACCGAGATCGCGTCGAGCTTGTTGTATTGGTCCTTGCCCCAGACCTTGGACGAGGCCAGTTGCAGCACGCGCGACTGCACCGACACGCCGACCGCGGGTACCGCGATGCGGTCGCGATCGCTGAAGTCGGCGATGCTCTTGACCTTGGGATTGTTGGTGACGAGGTAGTAGGGGAAATTGCCCAGCGAGGCCACGCCCTTCACGTTCTGCTTGCCGTGCGTGCGATCCCAGATGGTCAGGAGCGGGCCCACGCCGGCGCCGGCGATGTCGACCGCGCCCGACAGCAGCGCGTCGTTCACCGCGGCGCCGCCCGAGAGCTTCTTCCATTCAACCTTGATGTTCTGGCCCGCGGCCTTGCCGTGCTTCTCGATCAGCTGCTGTTCGCGCGTCACGTTCAGCAGCAGGTAGACGATGCCGTACTGCTCGACGATGCGGATCTGGCCTTCGGCACGCGCGGGCGTGGGCGCGGCCAGCGCCAACGTGCCGATCAGCACGGCCAGGCCGGCGCAGGTGGCATAGCGCGTCAGGCGGTCGCGCAGGGATTCGCGCGTCTGGACCGGGTGCGGGGCATTGCGGTGGGGCATGTATCGCTCCGTCGTCGCCCGCGTGTGGACACGGGGCCGAATGGATTTCAGGAGCGAGTCATTATGAAAACGCGCCGGCATGCCGCAAACGAATTAATCGGCGTTTGCACAAAGCCTGGCGTCATATGCGACAGGGCGGCCGAAGCCGCCCTGTAAGTGAACACTAGCGCCACGAGCCGCGTGCTGCGGGGCTCCGACCACGGCGCCTGCCGCCGGTCCAGCCCCACGCACGCACGCCGTGCGGGGCGCGCGCTTATGCCTTGGGCATATATGCTTCGACCAGCTTCACCCAGTAGGTGGCCGCCACCGGCAGCAGCGCGTCGTTGAAGTCGTAGTTGGGATTGTGCAGCTGGCACGGACCCATGCCGTGATAGCTCTGCTCGCGGTGGTCGCCGTCGCCGTTGCCCAGGAACAGATAGCAGCCCGGCACCTTCTCGAGATAGAAGGAGAAGTCTTCGGCGCCCATGAACTGCGGGATCTTGGTGTTGACGTGTTCCTCGCCGAACACCGAGCGCGCCACCTCGGCGGCGAACGCGGTCTGCTCCGGCCAGTTGACCAGGGGCGGATAGGCGCGCACGAACTGCAGCTCGCCGGTGCCGCCATAGACCTGCGGCAGCGTGGTCGCGATGCGGCGCATGTCGGCTTCGATCTTGTCGAGCGCGGCGGTGGTGTAGGTGCGCACCGTGCCGCGCAGCACGGCCTCGCCCGGGATCACGTTGTAGGCGTCGCCGGCATGGATCTGCGTGATCGACAGCACGGCGGCGTCGAGCGGATCGCGGCTGCGCGAGATCACGGTCTGCAGCGCGTGCACCATGTCGGCCGCCACGATGATCGGATCGACCGCGCCGTGCGGCTGCGCCGCATGGCCGCCCACGCCCTTGATCACGATGTCCCAGCGATTGCTGGACGCCATCATGGGGCCCGCGCGAAAGCCGAACTGGTTGACCGGCATGCCGGGCATGTTGTGCAGGCCGAAGATCGCGTCGCAAGGGAAGCGCTCGAACAGTCCGTCTTCCATCATCGCGCGCGCGCCGGCGTTGCCGCCTTCTTCCGCGGGCTGGAAGATGAAGTTGATGGTGCCGTCGAAGTTGCGGTGCTTCGCCAGGTATTCGGCCGCGCCCAGCAGGATCGTGGTGTGGCCGTCATGGCCACAGCCGTGCATGCGCCCGGCGATCGTGGAGGCGTGCGCGAAGCGGTTGTGCTCGGGCATCGGCAGCGCGTCCATGTCGGCGCGCAGGCCGATGGTCTTGCCGCCGCTGCCGGCGCGCAGCACGCCAACCACGCCGGTCTTGCCGAGGCCCGTGTGCACCTCGAGGCCGAAGTCACGCAGCCGTTGCGCCACCAGGGCGGAGGTGCGGGTCTCTTCGAACGCGAGTTCGGGATGGGCGTGGATGTCGCGTCGCAGCGCCGTGAGGTCGGCGTGGGCGCGTTCGATTTCGTCGATGGTTTTCATGGTGGTCCGGCGTCGATCGTGAGAGCGAATTCAATAGCATAACGCCGCGCCGTGCCGGGCGGTAATCCGCCCCGGCCGCGCGCAGCGGGGGTCTCAGGCGGTGTCGTTGAGATGGCAGGCGCTGACGTGTCCCGGCGCCACCTCGCGCAGCAGCGGCCGCTCCTGGCTGCAACGCGGCATGGCATGCGGGCAACGCGGGTGGAACGCGCAACCGCTGGGCGGCGCCAGCGGCGAAGGCAGCTCGCCCTTGATCGGCCGGTAGGTGCGCCGCTCCGGCGTGAGCGTGGGCAGCTCCTTGAGCAGGGCCTGCGTGTAGGGATGATTCGGCCGCCCGAAAATCGCCTCGGTCGAGGCCAGCTCCACCACGCGGCCCAGGTACATGATGGCCACGCGATCGGAGATGTGGCTCACCACCGCGAGGTTGTGGCTGATGAACAGATAGGTGAGATCGAGCTCGCGCCGCAACTGGCCGAACAGGTTGATCACCTGCGCCTGGATCGACACGTCCAGCGCCGCCACGGCCTCGTCGCAGACGATGGCGCGCGGCTTGAGCGCGAGCGCGCGTGCAATGCCGATGCGCTGGCGCTGGCCGCCCGAGAACTGATGCGGATAGCGCTGCGCATAGGCCGGGTCGAGGCCGACCTGGCCCATCAGCTGCGCCACATACGCCTGCCGCTCGGCGCGCCGCACCAGGCCATGCGCCACGGGCGCCTCGCCGATGATGTCGGCCACGCGCATGCGTGGATTGAGCGAAGCATACGGATCCTGGAAGATCATCTGCACGCCCAGCTCGTAGGCGCGGCGCTGCGCGCCCGGCAGCCGCGCCACATCCTGGCCTTCATAGTGGATCGCGCCCGCCGTGGGATTCAGGATGCCGGCCACCATGCGGCCCAGCGTCGACTTGCCGCAGCCCGACTCGCCCACGATGCCGATCACCTCGCCGGCCGCCACGTCCAAGTCGACGCCCGCGACCGCGTGCACCACCTGGTCCTTCAGGCCGGCGCCGAACAGGTTGGCGATGCGCCCGGCCAGGTCGACCGGCTGCGCGAAGCGCATTTCCACGTCGCGCAGCGACAGCAGCGGCGGTTTCGGCGGGAGGGCGCTCATTGCGCTTCTCCCGCATGCCAGCAGCGCACCCAGTGCGCCGGCCGCAGCTCGACCGGCTCGGGCGCGACCGTACAGGCCTCGCTGGCGCGCGGACAGCGCGTGCGAAAGGCACACCCTTGCGGCAGGTTCAGCAGCGACGGCGTCATGCCGGGGATCTGCGCCAGCGCGTGCCCGCGCGTCTCGGGCGACGGGATCGACGCGATCAGCCCGTGCGTATAGGGATGCAGCGCGTGGCCGATCACGTCGCGCGTGCTGCCGGTCTCGACCACGCGGCCGGCATACATCACCGCCACGCGATCGGCCAGGCCGGCCACGACCGCCAGATCGTGCGTGATCCAGATCAGGGCCGTGCCGGTCTCCTGGCACAGCTTCTGCATTTCATACAGGATCTGCCCCTGGATGGTCACGTCGAGCGCGGTGGTGGGCTCGTCGGCGATGATGATGCGCGGCTTGTTGAGCAGCGCGATCGCAATCGCCACGCGCTGGCGCATACCGCCCGACAGCTGATGCGGATAGGCCCGCAGGCGTTCGCGCGGGGCGGGAATGCCGACCATCGTCAACACTTCCAGCGCACGCGCCAGGGCAGCCTCGCGCGACACGTTCTGGTGCGCGCGCACCGTTTCCACCATCTGGGTATCGACGCGCAGCACCGGGTTGAGCGTCATCATCGGATCCTGGAAGATCATGGCGATCTCGTTGCCGCGCAGCGCGCGCCAGCGCGCCGGGCTGGCGCTGCGCAGGTCTTCGCCGCCCAGGAATATCGAGCCCTCCACGATGCGGCCGGGCTCGTCGAGCAGGCCGATCAGCGAAAAGCCGGTGATGCTTTTCCCCGACCCCGACTCGCCCACCAGGCCCAGTATCTCGCCGCGATCCAGATGCAGGTCGACACCGTCGACGGCCTTGACCACGCCGGCGCGCGTGTAGAAATGCGTCTTGAGCGTGCGGACGTCCAGCAGGGGCGTCGGGCGGGCCGCGGCGGGCGTGACGGCTTGCATCCGGGCCTCCTCAGGCATTGTTGCGCGGGTTGAGCACGTCGCGCAGGTGGTCGCCCACCAGGTTGATGGCGATGATGAGCAGCGCCAGCGCGATGCCGGGGAAAAACGAAATCCAGTAGGTGCCCGACAGCAGGTACTCGAAGCCGTTGGCGATCAGCATGCCGAGCGAGGGCTCGGTGACCGGCACCCCCACGCCGAGAAACGACAGCGTGGCTTCGAGCGCGATGGCGTGGGCCAGGTCGATGGTGGCGATCACGATCAGCGGCGCCATGCAGTTGGGCAGCACGTGACGAAACAGCACCCGGCCCCACGATAGCGACATGCAGCGGGCCGCCTCCACGTATTCCTTGCCGCGTTCCACCAGCGCCGCACCGCGCGCGGCGCGGGCGAAGTAGGCCCACTGCACCACCACCAACGCGATGATGACCTTGTCGACGCCCTTGCCCAGGATGGCGAGCAATACGAGTGCCACGAGGATCGCGGGAAACGACAGCTGGATGTCGACGATGCGCATCAGCAGCGCATCGATGCGGCCGCCGAAATACGCGGCGATCAGGCCCACGCTGGCGCCGATCGCGAACGCCGCCAGCACCGACACCGCCCCCACCATCAGGCTGGTGCGCATGCCATACAGAATGGCCGACAACACGTCGCGCGCCTGCCCGTCGGTGCCGAGCCAGTAGGTCATGCTGCCGTCGACGCTCTGCTCGCCCGGCGGCAGCTTGGCGTCCATGATGTCGAGCCCGCCGAGATCGTAGGGATTCTGCGGCGCGATCCAGGGCGCCAGCAGCGCGGCGCCGACCGTCACCAGCAACAGCAGCAGGCCGAACAGCGCCAGCTTGCTGGCGCAGAAATCGGCGGCGAACTGGCGCCACGGCGAACGCGCGGGCGCAGCGCGCACCGGCGCGGCGTCGAGCGGGGCGGGCATGGTCATCGGCGCGCCTCCAGTCGAACGCGAGGATCGAGCACCGTGTACACGATGTCGACCACCAGATTGAGCATCACGAGGAAGAACACGATCAACAGCAGATAGGCCACCACGACCGGCCGGTCCAGGTTGATGATGGAGTCGATCAGCAGCTTGCCCATGCCGGGCCACGAGAACACGGTCTCGGTGACCACGGCGAAGGCCACCACCTGGCCGAACTCCAGCCCCGCCACGGTCACGATCGGGATCAGGATGTTCTTGAGCAGGTGCACGCCCAGCACGCGCCGCTCGCGCAGGCCCTTGGCACGCGCAAACTTGATGTAGTCCTGCGGCAGCGCCTCGCGCGTGGCGGCGCGCGTCACGCGGATGATCATGGCGCACTTGGCCAGCGCGATGGTGCTGGCGGGCAGGATCAGCGCGGCCCAGCCGCTGAGCGTGAAGATGCTGAGCGACAGTCCGCCGATGCTGGCCGTGGCGCCGCGGCCGCTGGCCGGCAGCCACTGCAGGGTCACGGCGAAGATCATGATGAGCATCAGCCCGACCCAGAAATTGGGCAGGGAAAAGCCCAGCACCGAGCCGGTCATGATGGCGCGCGAGGCGGGCGCCCGCGGCTTGAGGCCGGCGCGGATGCCGAGCGGCACGCCGATCAGCACGGACAGCAGCATGGCCACGGTGGCGAGCTCCAGCGTGGCCGGCATGCGCTCGAGGATCAAACGCATGGCCGGCTCGCCGGTCAGGAAGCTGTTGCCGAAGTCGCCCTGCACAGCCTGGCCCATGAAGATGAGGTACTGCCGCCAGAGAGGCAGGTCCAGGCCGAGCGAGGCGCGGATGGCCGCGCGCTGCGCGTCGGTGGCTTCCGGGCTCGCCAGCATCGAGACCGGATCGCCCACCATGTAGATGCCGGCAAACACGAGCGCCGACATCACCAGCATCACCACGACCGATTGCAACAACCTGCGAATGATGGTCTGCAGCACAAGCAGCTACCGTTACTTCGCAAGCGTCGCGTTCTGCACCAGCGTGGTCTGGTCCGGACGGCCCTGATAGCGGATGTCGTTCTTCATGGCCCACACCGACAGCTCGAAGTGCACCGGCAGCATGGCGTAGTCGTCCATCGCGATGTTGCTGGCCTGCTGCAGCAGGGCCGCCCGCTTGGTGTCGTCCATGGTCGCCGACGCTTCCTTCACCAGCTCATCCATCTTGGGATTGGAATAGCGGCTGCGGTTGGTCGTGCCCTGGCCGGCATCGGGGTTGCGCGTCATGAGCAGCGAGGTCAGCGCGTTGGCCATCTCGCCGCTGGTCACCGACCAGCCCGCCAGATAGGCCGAGAACTGATAGCTGTCGCGGTTCTTGAAGAACACCGGCGGCGCCATGGCGTCGACGCTGGTCTTCACGCCGATGCGCGTCCACATCGCGGCGATCGCCTGCGCCACCTTGGCATCGTTCACATAGCGGCCCGAGGGCGAGCCCAGCGTGATCGAGAAGCCGTCGGGATAGCCGGCGTCTTTCAGCAGCGACTTGGCCTTCTCCACATCCGGCTTGGGCGCCTGCGAATGCTCCTTGGACGCGCCGAACATGGGGTAGGGCAGCAGGTTGCCCGCGGGCTTGGCCACGCCGCCCATCACGCGCTCGACGATGGCGTCGCGATTGATGGCAAGCGACAGGGCCTCGCGCACGCGCTTGTCCTTCATGGGATTCTTGTCGGTGCCCTGCACGCCGGGGCTGGGCTCGGCATGCTGGTCGAGCGCCACGTACACCACACGCACCGAGGGCGTTTCCTCGACGTGCAGCTTCTTGTTTTCCTTCAGCTTGGGCAGGTCGTCGGTGGGAGGATCCTCGATCATGTCCACGTCGCCGGCCAGCAGCGCGGCCACGCGCGCCGCGGCATTGGTCATGGGACGATAGGTGACCTTCTCCCAGGCGGGCTGCTTGCCCCAGTAGTGTTCGTTGCGCGCGAACACGAGTTCGGCGCCGCGCTTCCAGGACACGAACTTGTAGGGCCCGGTGCCGACCAGGCCGTCGCCGCTGTTGAGCTCGGTGGTGGTCTTGCCTTCGGCCGCGGGGCCCGACGCGGCCTTCTTCGACAGGATCGGCAGCTGCGCGAGATTGATCAGCAGGTTGGGCGCGACCTCTTTGGTGGTGATGCGCAGGGTGTGGGCATCGACCGCCTCGGTCTTGGCCACCGAGCCGAGATAGAGCGTGAAGGGGGAGGGGCTGTTCGGCACCTTGGGCACGCGGTCGTAGGTGAACACCACGTCTTCGGCCGAGAAGGGCGAGCCATCGGAGAACTTGACGTTGGGCCGCAGCTTGAAGGTCCAGACCTTGCCGTCGACCGTCCACGATTCGGCCAGGCCGGGCACCGGTTGCAGCTTGGCATCCACGCCCACCAGCGACTCGAACAGCGTCTGCGAAATCTGCGTATTCGGCGTGAGCGCGTGATACTGCGGATCCATCGAGCTGGGCTCGGTCTTGAGCGCCACCACCAGGTCGCGCGCCGAAGCCTGCGACAAGGCGCCGAACGCCATCAGTACTGCGGCCGACGCACAGGTCAGCCCACGCGCAAAACGAAATGCCATTTCGCTCTCCCCGGAAGAGTGTTTGGTCTGTCGTACTGCTGGGGTCTTCATGCTGCGAGTCGAACATAACCAGCAAACAATGGGGCGCGCAACAGTTATATTCCCTACTTGTTGATCACCTGTCCGTCTGCATCGTCATGAGTCTTGCCGCCCCCATCGTTGCCATCGCCACCGCCCCCGGACGCGGCGGCATCGGGGTCGTGCGCGTGTCCGGCCCCGCGCTCGGCGACCTGGTGCGCGCGCTCTTCGGCCGCGCGCTCACGCCGCGCCACGCGCACTACCTGCCCTTCAAGAGCGCCGATGGCGAGCTGATCGACGAAGGCATCGCACTCCATTTCCCGGCGCCGCATTCCTACACCGGCGAAGACGTGCTCGAGCTGCAGGGACACGGCGGCCCCGCGGTGCTGCGCCGTATCCTGGCGCGCTGCCTGGAGGCCGGCCAGCCGCTTGGCATCCGCCCGGCAGAGCCCGGCGAGTTCACGCAGCGCGCCTTCCTGAACGACCGCATGGACCTGGCGCAGGCCGAGGCCGTGGCCGACCTGATCGACGCCTCGTCGGAGGCCGCCGCGCGCGGCGCCATGGCGTCGCTGTCGGGCGAGTTCTCGCACAAGGTCACGGGGCTGTCGGATCGCATCATCCATCTGCGCATGCTGGTCGAGGCCACGCTCGATTTCCCGGAAGAGGAAATCGACTTCCTCGAGAAATACCAGGCGCGCCCGCAGCTCGAGGCCATCGCCTCCGAGCTCGACGCGCTGATCCGTCAGGCACGCCAGGGCATGATCCTGCGCGAGGGCCTGCACGTCGTGCTGGCGGGCCAGCCCAACGTCGGCAAGTCGAGCCTGCTCAACGCGCTGGCCGGCGACGAGATCGCCATCGTCACGCCGATCGCCGGCACCACGCGCGACAAAGTGGTGCAGGAGATCCATATCGATGGCGTGCCGCTGCACATCGTCGATACCGCCGGCCTGCGCGACACCGAAGACACCGTCGAGAGCATCGGCATCGCCCGCACCTGGAAAGAAATCGAACGGGCCGATGTGATCCTGCACCTGCAGGATGCCACCGCGCCCAACGACATGCTCGACGCGCAGATCACCGCGCGCCTGCCGGCACGCACGCCGGTGCTGGAAGTTTTCAACAAGACAGATCTGTTGGTTGCAGGCGCAACCATTCCGGCGGACGCCATCGGCATCTCGGCCAAGACCGGCCTGGGCCTGGACGCGTTGCGCGAACGCCTGCTGGCGCTGGCCGGCTGGAACCCCGGCGCCGAATCGCCCTGGCTGGCGCGCGAGCGCCACCTGCACGCGCTGCAAGACGCCGCCACGCACCTGGAGCTCGCCAGCGCGCATGCCAAGCAGGACGACCGCGTGCTCGACCTCCTCGCCGAAGAGCTGCGCCTGGCACACGACAGCCTCACCGCCATCACCGGCAAATTCACCAGCGACGACCTGCTGGGCGAAATCTTCTCGAGCTTCTGCATCGGCAAATAGGCACCCGCCTACTTGCCGCGCAGGAACGCCTCCACCACGTCCAGCACCACCTGCGGCTTCTCGCGGTGCGGCACATGGCCGCAGCCGTCCAGGATCGCGGCCGGCACGGCCTGCGGCGCCAGCTTCTCGAAGCGGCGCGGGTGATCCAGGGAGCCATACTCGTCGTCATCGCCGTGGATCGCCAGCACCGGGCACTGCACCCGCGGCAACACCTTGGTCAGGCTCCAGTCCAGGAAGGCGGGGTCGTGCCAGGTGTCGACCCAGGCGCGCAACACCCACTCGGCCTTGTCGCCGTGGTAGCGCGCCAGGCGCTCGAGCTGGCCCGGCTCGGCAAAGGAAATGTCGGCGGCGGCGATGCCGTTGAGGGTGCGGTCTTCGACGAAGGCCTGGGCCGACTCGGTCACCATGGCCACGCACTGCTGTGGATAAGTGGCCGCGACATTGCTGGCCATGCCGCCGCCCACGCTGTGGCCGAACACCACGAAGCGCGCCAGTCCGAGCTGCTCGCGCAGCGCCGCGAAGCCGTCGGTGGCCTCGGTCTCGATGAAGTCCAGCGCCAGCCGCGCCGGGTTGGGGTCGGATCTGCCGAAGCCCAGCCGGTCGTAGGCGACCACGTCGCGCCCGGTGGCGCGCGCCAGGCTTTCGGGGAAGTCGCGCCAGAGGTCCACCGCCCCCAGCGAATCATGAAACAGCACGATGGGCGCGGCCTGCGCCCCGTCGCCGCGCCAGCGCTTGGCGTACAAGCGGCCCGACGCCGTGTTTATCCACAGCTCTTCAACCATGCAGCACCTGCCTGAGAGGTCACGCCGGCCCGCTGGCCGGCACCGCCTGCGAGGCTAGCACGACGGCCCGGCGGCGGCCAAAGCCGTGTCCGCGTCCCCCGAAGCCGGCGGTCCACGGCGCGGGACAACCCTGTGAACTTCCTTGTGGAAAACCCCGGGAAAAGCTGGGGAAAAGCTGCCAAAGCCCCTCTGGATCACCCTGTGGACGGCGCCAACCTGACGCCGGCGGGGCGGGGGATTACAATCGGAAGTCTGTGCCGGCCGAACCTCCCCTGGCTAGACCATAAAAAGGAGGGCGTCCGAGCATGGTGGGAAGACGCTCCAATCCCCCCGCAAGGGGACGTACGCCCATTCGTTCGCGGCCCCGCCCGAACGACCCGGCGCCCGCTTTCTTGCGCATGGCCGCTGGCCACGGCGCGTCGACTCAAAACCCACTCACGGAAACACTACGGCGCTGGCCTGCATAGCTCGTGCGGCTCGGTGTTGTGCGCCCGAACAAGGTTCAAAGATCCATGTCTCAAACTCCGAAGATTATCTACACCCTTACCGATGAAGCCCCGGCGCTGGCAACCCGTTCGCTGCTGCCCATCGTCCAGGCCTTCGCGAAGCCGGCCGGTATCACGGTAGAGACCCGCGACATCTCGCTGGCGGGCCGCATCATCGCCGTGTTCCCCGATTACCTGAGCGACGACCAGAAGATCGGCGACGCCCTGGCCGAGCTCGGCGCCCTGGCAGTCAAGCCGGAAGCCAACATCATCAAGCTGCCCAACATCAGCGCCTCGATGCCGCAGCTCAAGGCCGCGATCAAGGAACTGCAGGAGCAGGGCTACAAGCTGCCCGAGTACCCCGACGATCCCAAGACCGACGCCGAACGCGACGTCAAGGCGCGCTACGACAAGGTCAAGGGCAGCGCCGTGAACCCGGTCCTGCGCGAAGGCAACTCCGACCGCCGCGCGCCCCTGTCGGTGAAGAACTACGCCCGCAAGCACCCCCACAAGATGGGCGCCTGGGCCGCCGACTCGAAGTCGCACGTCTCCAGCATGGCTGACGGCGATTTCTACGGCAGCGAGAAGTCGGCCCTGATCGCCCAGGCCGGCGACGTCAAGATCGAACTGACCACCCCCGACGGCACCAAGAAGGTCCTGAAGGAAAAGACCCCGGTCAAGGCCGGCGAGATCATCGACGCCTCGGTGCTGTCGCAAGAGAAGCTGCGCGGCTTCCTGCAGACCCAGATCGAAGACGCCAAGAAGCAGGGCGTGCTGTTCTCGGTGCACCTGAAGGCCACGATGATGAAGGTCTCCGACCCGGTCATCTTCGGCCAGGTCGTGTCGGTGTTCTACGCCCCCGTGCTGGCCAAGCACGCCGACGCCCTCAAGCAGGTCGGCTTCGATCCCAACAACGGCATCGGCGACCTCTACGCCAAGATCAAGGGCCTGTCGGCCGACCAGCAGGCCGCCATCACCGCCGACATCGACGCCCTCTACCAAGAGCGTCCGGCCCTGGCCATGGTGAACTCCGACAAGGGCATCACCAACCTGCACGTGCCCAGCGACGTGATCGTCGACGCCTCGATGCCCGCCATGATCCGCGACTCGGGCAAGATGTGGAACGCCGCCGGCAAGCTCGAAGACACCAAGGCCGTGATCCCCGATCGCTGCTACGCCGGCGTCTACCAGGCCGTCATCGAAGACTGCAAGAAAAACGGCGCCTTCGATCCGGTCACGATGGGCAGCGTGCCCAACGTCGGCCTGATGGCCCAGGCTGCCGAAGAATACGGTTCGCACAACAAGACCTTCGTCATCCCGGCCGCCGGCACCGTCCGCGTGACCGACGCCTCGGGCGCCGTGCTGCTCGAGCAGGCCGTGCAACAGGGCGACCTGTGGCGCATGTGCCAGACCAAGGACGCCGCGATCCAGGATTGGGTCAAGCTGGCCGTCACCCGCGCCCGCGCCACCAACACCCCGGCGGTGTTCTGGCTCGACGAAAAGCGCGCCCACGACGCCCAGGTGATCGCCAAGGTCAAGGAATACCTCAAGGCCCACGACACCAGCGGCCTGGACCTGCGCATCCTGTCGCCGGTCGAAGCCACCCGCTTCTCGCTCGAGCGCATCCGCGCCGGCAAGGACACGATTTCGGTCACCGGCAACGTGCTGCGCGACTACCTGACCGACCTGTTCCCCATCATGGAACTCGGCACCAGCGCCAAGATGCTGTCGATCGTGCCGCTGATGGCGGGCGGCGCACTGCTCGAAACCGGTGCCGGCGGTTCGGCCCCGAAGCACGTGCAGCAGTTCGTCGAAGAGGGTTTCCTGCGCTGGGACTCGCTGGGTGAATTCATGGCCCTGGCCGAGTCGCTCGACTTCTTCGGCAAGTCCAACAACAACGCCCGCGCGCAAGTGCTGGCCAAGGCGCTGGACGCGGCCACCGGCAAGTTCCTCGACGAAAACAAGTCGCCGGAACGCAAGGTCGGCGGCCTCGACAACCGCGGCAGCCACTACTACCTGGCCATGTACTGGGCCCAGGCCGTGGCCGAGCAGACCGAAGACGCCGAACTGGCAGGCCACTTCAAGGCGGCCGCCGCGGCGTTCGCCGAGAACGAAGCCAAGATCCTGGAAGAGCTCAAGGCCGCCCAGGGCAAGCCCGTGGACATCGGCGGCTACTACCAGCCGAACGAAGCCAAGGCTGCCCAGGCCATGCGCCCGAGCGCCACGCTGAACAAGATCGTCGACGCGATCGCGTAAGGCAGCGCAACCCGCATGAAGATGGCGCCCCCTCGGGGGCGCCATTTTTTTGTGCTTGGCCGCGCGGGCGATTTGCCAATCTGGTTGCACGCGCAACTTATCGCACCCGCGCAGTGGCTTCAGCGCAGCGTTTTCCCCGCCGTGACACTGCGGGTTGCACGCGGTGCGCGCCGGTCGCCCAGCATCTCGCGCATGCGCGCATTGCTCGCCAGCGAGCGCGCATACACCGAGGCCGGCCGCAGTTGCTGCGCGATCACGAAGCCGGTGATGCAGGCCAGCATCAACGGCAGCATGACCTCGTAGCTGAGCGTCATTTCGAAGATCATCAGGATCGACATCAGCGGCGCATACGTGGTGGCCGCGAGCATCGCGCCCATGCCGACCACCGCATAACTCGTCACCGTCGCGACGTCGCCCGCGGGCAACAGCGCCTGCAACAGCGACCCATACAGATAGCCCAGCGCCGCGCCGACGAAGAGCGTGGGCGTGAACACGCCGCCCACCGCCCCCGAGCCCGCGCTGGCCGCGGTGGCGAGAATCTTCATCACCAGGATCGCCGCCACCAGTTGCCACGCCACGGGCTGGTGCAGCAGGCCGTTGACCACGCTGTAGCCATTGCCCCACACCTCGGGCATGAACACCGACAGGGCGCCGACGACCAGGCCGCCGAGCGCCAGGCGGCCCCACAGCGGCACGGGCAGGCGGGCGAAGAGGGCACGCGACAGGTCCAGGATGCGAAGGAACTGCGGCGCGAGCAGGCCCGCCAGCACACCCAGCACCAGGTAGTAGATCACCTCCCATCCCGACACGAAGTCGAACGCGGGCATGTGGAACACCGCGTCGTAGTGCAGGATCTGGCGCGTCACGATGTTGGCCACCACCGAAGACACCACGAGCGGCACCAGCGTGGCGGAGGCAATCGCGCCGTAGACGATCTCGGAGATGAAGAGCGCACCCGCAATGGGGGCGTTGTAGGCCGCCGTGATGCCGGCGGTGGCACCGCACGCCACCAGCAGCCGCAGATGGCGTGGCGGCAGCACCAGCAGGCGGCCGCAGAGCGACGCCAGCATGGCCGCGAGCTGCACCATCGGCCCCTCGCGCCCGATCGACGCGCCGGTGCTGATCGAGAACACCGACGACAGGCTGCGCGCCAGCGTCTGGCGCAGGCCGATCACGCCGCGGCCGATGGCGATCGCCTCCATGTAGTCGCCCGCGCCGCGCGCCGGCAGGCGCCGCGCCCACTGCAGGATCAGGCCGGCCACGATGCCGCCGGCGGCCGGCAGCAGCAGCCGCTCCCAGGCGTCCAGCCCCCGCGCCAGCGACACCAGCCCGTGCGCCTCGGCATCGCCCGACAGCCAGCGTTGCAGCAGCGCCAGCACCTCGCGAAACGCCACCGTGGCCAACGCGCCGAGCACGCCCATCACGGCGGCCAGCACCAGCGTCACCGGCAGGTGGTCGGCAAGCAGGCGGGTGCGCAGCGCCACCGCCCAGGGAAAGTGTCGAAGACGAAAGAAACGCGCCATGCCGGGATTCTAGTCCCGGGCCGGCGCGATCACGGTCAGGCACGCGTCAGCGCAGCGGCCCGTGGACCTGCGCGCACAGGCGCGCCAGCGCATCGCCGAACAGGCGATCCACCGGCCGGGGCTCGCCGTCGGCGCGGGTGAAGAGGGCAATGGGCGCCAGGGTCCATTCGAAGCTGAAGGGCACGATGGTGACCCCCGCGATGCGCACCAGCTCGTCCGCGATGTCGGCGGGCACGATGGACACCGCGCGCTCGCTCGCCGCCACGATTTCGCCGGTCAGCTTGGCCGAATTGGTTTCCACCAGCGGCTGGGGCGGGGTCAGCCCGGCGCGAAGAAACAACTCCGCGATCTGTTCGCGCATCGGCGTGGCCGGCGTGCCCAGCACCCAGTCGAGATCGCTCAGGTCGTGCCATTGCACGGCGCTGCGCGTGAGCCGCGCAGCCAGGCGCCGGCTGGCCACCAGGCGGGGGCGCTGCCGGTACAAGGGCACGAACTGCAGGTCCTGCATGCCGGTGGTGGCCTGGGCCCGGCCGATCACCGCGTCGAGCGTGTGGTCACGCAGTTGCGCCAGCAACTGTCCGCTGGTGCCTTCCGCCAGGGTGACGCTGATGCGGCGATCCAGCGGCAGCGTGGCGGAGATCGCCCCCGAGATGAGCTGACCCGAGACGAACGGAATCACCCCGATGTGCAGGTGCGCGGCCATGCCGGAGGCGGTGGCGGCCATGTCGCGCACCAGGTGATCCAGGTCCTGCAGCATGGCGGTGGCGCGCGCCAGTGCCACCTCGCCCAGCGGGGTGGGCGTCATGCCGCGCACCGAACGCACGAACAGCGGCGCACCGAACAACCCTTCGAGCTCGGCCAGTGCACTGGTCACGGCCGGCTGGCTGGTGGCCATGTGCTCGGCCACCCGGGTGAGCGAACCGTGCTTGCGGATCATCAGCAGCAGGTTCAGGTGCCGCAGCTTCAGCCGGGCGGTGAGCCGGCGCATCACCTCGTCCGGATCGAACCGGGTCTCAGCCACTTGGAAACGTCCCTATAAAGAAAGCGTGTGCCTTCATATCAATCAACTTATGGATAGATAAAGAAGCAAAATAGTTTCCTTATAACAGCTCCTTAAACTGTCGCAAACGCATCGCTTTCGGCTCATCAAGGAGGACCGACATGGCAAACCAACAAAACGATCGTCAAGCCGCACTCGACTATCACGAGTTCCCCACCCCGGGGAAGATCGCCATCACGGCCTCCAAGCCGCTCGTCACCCAGCGTGACCTGGGCCTGGCCTACACCCCCGGCGTGGCCGCCGCCTGCGAAGAAATCGTCGACAACCCGCTCAATGCCTTCCGCTACACCGCGCGCGGCAACCTGGTGGGCGTGATCTCCAACGGCACCGCGGTGCTGGGCCTGGGCAACATCGGCGCGCTGGCCTCCAAGCCGGTGATGGAAGGCAAGGCGGTGCTGTTCAAGA
>NZ_NEVL01000002.1 GCF_002261335.1 Bordetella genomosp. 1 | reverse complement strand
AAAACAAAACCCCACTGGAGGGTATCCAGTGGGGTTTTGAGGAATAAAAGCCTGACGATGACCTACTTTCACAGGCGAATGCCAACTATCATCGGCGCGAAGGCGTTTCACGGTCCTGTTCGGGATGGGAAGGAGTGGGGCCACCTTGCTATGGTCGTCAGGCGTAACCGGGTAAGCGGTTGACGCGGAGTCAAACACTTGAATTTGGAAGAAGCAGCACGCGCTCGTGTCACCGCGGGCTTGTGGCCAGGCGGGTCATCGAGAGCACGTAAAGTGTGTATGGGTTGCGTTGATGTATGTTTGAACGGCACTGGCAGAAATGTCGCCAGCGTCACATGCGAGGGGCAAGGGTTAGTTGCGCTCTACATGGTTAATTAAGACTTGAGAGTTATAGGATCAAGCCTCACGAGCAATTAGTATCGGTTAGCTTAACGCATTACTGCGCTTCCACACCCGACCTATCAACGTCCTGGTCTTGAACGACTCTTCAGGGGGGTCAAGCCCCCAGGGATACCTAATCTTCAGACGAGTTTCCCGCTTAGATGCCTTCAGCGGTTATCTCTTCCGTACTTAGCTACCCGGCAATGCCATTGGCATGACAACCGGTACACCAGAGGTACGTCCACTCCGGTCCTCTCGTACTAGGAGCAGGCTCCGTCAAGTATCCAACGCCCACGGCAGATAGGGACCAAACTGTCTCACGACGTTTTAAACCCAGCTCACGTACCTCTTTAAATGGCGAACAGCCATACCCTTGGGACCGGCTACAGCCCCAGGATGAGATGAGCCGACATCGAGGTGCCAAACACCGCCGTCGATATGAACTCTTGGGCGGTATCAGCCTGTTATCCCCAGAGTACCTTTTATCCGTTGAGCGATGGCCCTTCCATTCAGAACCACCGGATCACTATGTCCTGCTTTCGCACCTGTTCGACTTGTCAGTCTCACAGTCAAGCACGCTTATGCCATTGCACTATCAGCACGATTTCCGACCGTACCTAGCGTACCTTCGAACTCCTCCGTTACGCTTTGGGAGGAGACCGCCCCAGTCAAACTGCCCACCATGCACTGTCCCCGATCCGGATAACGGACCAAGGTTAGAACCGCAAACAAACCAGGGTGGTATTTCAAGGTTGGCTCCACGAGATCTAGCGACCTCGCTTCAAAGCCTCCCACCTATCCTACACAGACCGGTTCACAGTCCAATGCAAAGCTACAGTAAAGGTTCATGGGGTCTTTCCGTCTAGCCGCGGGTAGATTGCATCATCACAAACACTTCAACTTCGCTGAGTCTCGGGAGGAGACAGTGTGGCCATCGTTACGCCATTCGTGCAGGTCGGAACTTACCCGACAAGGAATTTCGCTACCTTAGGACCGTTATAGTTACGGCCGCCGTTTACCGGGGCTTCGATCAAGAGCTTGCACCCCATCACTTAACCTTCCGGCACCGGGCAGGCGTCACACCCTATACGTCGACTTTCGTCTTTGCAGAGTGCTGTGTTTTTAATAAACAGTCGCAGCCACCGATTCTCTGCGACCCCATCATGCTCAGCGCGCAGGCGCCTCACACTACCGGGGCATACCTTCTCCCGAAGTTACGGTATTAATTTGCCGAGTTCCTTCTCCCGAGTTCTCTCAAGCGCCTTGGAATATTCATCCCGTCCACCTGTGTCGGTTTGCGGTACGGTCTCGTACAGCTGAAGCTTAGAGGCTTTTCTTGGAACCACTTCCAATCACTTCGCGAGACATGCTCGCTCGAGCCACACCCTTGATTTACGCGCCCGGATTTGCCTAAGCGCCATCTTCAATGCAGCAACAGGGACATCCAACACCCTGATGATCTTCCGCGATCCGTCCCCCCATCGCACTGTACGACGGTGCTGGAATATTAACCAGCTTCCCATCAGCTACGCATCTCTGCCTCGCCTTAGGGGCCGACTCACCCTGCGCCGATGAACGTTGCGCAGGAAACCTTGGACTTACGGCGAGGGGGCTTTTCACCCCCTTTATCGCTACTCATGTCAGCATTCGCACTTCTGATACCTCCAGCAGCCTTCACAAGCCACCTTCGCAGGCTTACAGAACGCTCTCCTACCGCGTATATCAAAGATATACACCCGCAGCTTCGGTTTATCGCTTAGCCCCGTTACATCTTCCGCGCAGGACGACTCGATCAGTGAGCTATTACGCTTTCTTTAAAGGGTGGCTGCTTCTAAGCCAACCTCCTGACTGTCTATGCCTTCCCACTTCGTTTCCCACTTAGCGATAATTTGGGACCTTAGCTGGCGGTCTGGGTTGTTTCCCTCTTGAGTCCGGACGTTAGCACCCGGTGCTCTGTCTCCCAAGCTGTACTTGCAGGTATTCGGAGTTTGCCATGGTTTGGTAAGTCGCCATGACCCCCTAGCCATAACAGTGCTCTACCCCCTGCAGTAATACTTGAGGCACTACCTAAATAGTTTTCGGAGAGAACCAGCTATTTCCAGATTTGTTTAGCCTTTCACCCCTATCCACAGCTCATCCCCTAGTTTTTCAACACTAGTGGGTTCGGTCCTCCAGCACGTGTTACCGTGCCTTCAACCTGGCCATGGGTAGATCATCTGGTTTCGGGTCTACACCCAGCGACTGAACGCCCTATTCGGACTCGCTTTCGCTACGCCTTCCCTATCCGGTTAAGCTTGCCACTGAATGTAAGTCGCTGACCCATTATACAAAAGGTACGCCGTCACCCCACAAGGAGGCTCCGACTGTTTGTATGCACACGGTTTCAGGATCTATTTCACTCCCCTTCCGGGGTTCTTTTCGCCTTTCCCTCACGGTACTGGTTCACTATCGGTCGATCACGAGTATTTAGCCTTGGAGGATGGTCCCCCCATCTTCAAACAGGATTTCACGTGTCCCGCCCTACTTTTCTCATGCTTAGTTCCACCATCGACATTTCGTCTACAGGGCTATCACCTGCTACGGCCAGACTTTCCAGACTGTTCAACTATGTTGATGGCTAAAACATGAAGGCTCTTCCGATTTCGCTCGCCACTACTTTCGGAATCTCGGTTGATTTCTTTTCCTCGAGCTACTGAGATGTTTCAGTTCACCCGGTTCGCTTCCACTGACCTATGTATTCAGTCAGGGATACCGCTTGCGCGGTGGGTTTCCCCATTCGGACATCTACGGATCAAAGCTTGTTTGCCAGCTCCCCGTAGCTTTTCGCAGGCTACCACGTCCTTCATCGCCTGTGATCGCCAAGGCATCCACCATGTGCACTTAGTCGCTTGATCCTATAACACTAAAGTCTTATAGGACGCTTGTTGACATTTCGCGTTTGTGCCGTTCATCAAAGCTATTTTTCGATCGCCACTTGCGTGACCATCGAAACTTGAGACTTTGGAACAAAATCATGCAATCACAACCCGTATTCATCTTCGTCAACTTGCGTTGATTACTTGATGAACACTTTACGTTGTGCTTCTTCCAAATTGTTAAAGAACAAATATAGCTGTCAGGCCTAAACCCAACGATTAATACTGACTCGCAGCACTAATCGTTGAACTCTTGCGTGCTTAGTATCTACCAGGCAGTGCGCGAAGCACTGGTGGAGGTGAACGGGATCGAACCGATGACATCCTGCTTGCAAAGCAGGCGCTCTCCCAGCTGAGCTACACCCCCATACCCCGATCGCTCGGAATAACTTTGGTGGGTCTGGTTGGATTCGAACCAACGACCCCCGCCTTATCAAGACGGTGCTCTAACCGACTGAGCTACAGACCCCAGACTCTTACTCTCGGATCTGTACGATCCAGCAGCTATATTTCAAACAACCGATAAGCGTGGACACTTGACATCGAGCGCTAAGCTCTTAAAGGAGGTGATCCAGCCGCACCTTCCGATACGGCTACCTTGTTACGACTTCACCCCAGTCATGAATCCTACCGTGGTAATCGCCCTCCTTGCGGTTAGGCTAACTACTTCTGGTAAAACCCACTCCCATGGTGTGACGGGCGGTGTGTACAAGACCCGGGAACGTATTCACCGCGACATGCTGATCCGCGATTACTAGCGATTCCGACTTCACGCAGTCGAGTTGCAGACTGCGATCCGGACTACGATCGGGTTTCTGGGATTGGCTCCCCCTCGCGGGTTGGCGACCCTCTGTCCCGACCATTGTATGACGTGTGAAGCCCTACCCATAAGGGCCATGAGGACTTGACGTCATCCCCACCTTCCTCCGGTTTGTCACCGGCAGTCTCATTAGAGTGCCCTTTCGTAGCAACTAATGACAAGGGTTGCGCTCGTTGCGGGACTTAACCCAACATCTCACGACACGAGCTGACGACAGCCATGCAGCACCTGTGTTCCGGTTCTCTTGCGAGCACTCCCAAATCTCTTCGGGATTCCAGACATGTCAAGGGTAGGTAAGGTTTTTCGCGTTGCATCGAATTAATCCACATCATCCACCGCTTGTGCGGGTCCCCGTCAATTCCTTTGAGTTTTAATCTTGCGACCGTACTCCCCAGGCGGTCAACTTCACGCGTTAGCTGCGCTACCAAGACCCGAAGGTCCCAACAGCTAGTTGACATCGTTTAGGGCGTGGACTACCAGGGTATCTAATCCTGTTTGCTCCCCACGCTTTCGTGCATGAGCGTCAGTGTTATCCCAGGAGGCTGCCTTCGCCATCGGTGTTCCTCCGCATATCTACGCATTTCACTGCTACACGCGGAATTCCACCTCCCTCTGACACACTCTAGCTCGGTAGTTAAAAATGCAGTTCCAAAGTTAAGCTCTGGGATTTCACATCTTTCTTTCCGAACCGCCTGCGCACGCTTTACGCCCAGTAATTCCGATTAACGCTTGCACCCTACGTATTACCGCGGCTGCTGGCACGTAGTTAGCCGGTGCTTATTCTGCAGGTACCGTCAGTTGCACGGGGTATTATCCCGTGCCGTTTCTTTCCTGCCAAAAGTGCTTTACAACCCGAAGGCCTTCATCGCACACGCGGGATGGCTGGATCAGGGTTGCCCCCATTGTCCAAAATTCCCCACTGCTGCCTCCCGTAGGAGTCTGGGCCGTGTCTCAGTCCCAGTGTGGCTGGTCGTCCTCTCAAACCAGCTACGGATCGTCGCCTTGGTGAGCCATTACCCCACCAACTAGCTAATCCGATATCGGCCGCTCTAATAGTGCGAGGCCCGAAGGTCCCCCGCTTTCCCCCGAAGGGCGTATGCGGTATTAGCTACGCTTTCGCGTAGTTATCCCCCGCTACTAGGCACGTTCCGATACATTACTCACCCGTTCGCCACTCGCCACCAGACCGAAGTCCGTGCTGCCGTTCGACTTGCATGTGTAAAGCATCCCGCCAGCGTTCAATCTGAGCCAGGATCAAACTCTTCAGTTTAATCTCTGTTTTTCGCCGCCATCCGTAGACAGCGACTTCGCTTGCTTCTCAAAGGAAGTGAGGTATTACTACCTTACTTCTATTGTGTCGGCACTTTGATACTTTTGCTTTTGCCACCGAGCCGAAACCCGGTGGCAGCGCACTCGCATCAAGTGCCCACACTTATCGGTTGTTTAGTTGTTAAAGAGCGGTACTGCCAAATTCTTGCCTGCTACGCTCGAAGTCTTTCGACTTCGCTGCCAACTTCGCTTCAGTGACTCGCTTTCGCTTCGTCGCTGTCGCTGCGTTGTCAGCAGCAGAGAAACGAGATTATGAAGAAGTTTTTTTCGTTTGTCAACTCAGTTTTGAAGATTTTCATCACCGAGCAACTCACCACTTCTTCTCTCGCTTCCGGCGCCGTCGTTGCCGACCGCACCATCTGCTTGAGCGCCGTGCTTTCAGCACCTTGGCCTTTCTCGAAACATCAGGGTAAACCCTGAATTTTCGACAACTGCCAAGCCCGAAACTATAACACGATTTTTGCATTTCGTGCAACTCACATCGCACAATTTGCAGCTCATCGTGAGCAGCTTGTCGTTCGCGGCACCTACGCCTGACTCCCAACACGCTGCTGCTTCGAGCGGCCTTGGCTGCTTTCGCCACACCCGGGCAAACCCTGATGTTTTGATTACTGCCAAGCCCGAAACTATAACACGATTTTTGCAGATCATGCAACTCAGGTCGCACATCCTGCAGCTCACCGTGCAACGCTGGAAAGTCCGGCGGGTCATTCGACTCACACCTGGGCTACGCCCCACTCTCCTGCGCTGAAAGCCGCTTTTTCCGTCTCGCGTCCCACTCAAGTGGCAACCGCTTTGAGACCAGGAAACAGCTGCTTGCCGCTTCGGCTTCGTCGCTCGCATCAATGTGTGAGCAGCGAAGGGGGCGAACTATAGCACACAAAAAATCGCGGTGTCATGGAAACGCCAAACTTTCGTCATGCCACCGTCAATTTCTGCGGATTGCGGGGATGACACCCTGCCCTATCCTGCGAAACGAGGGGGTTCGACTCGGGTCCGCCAGGACCAGTTCCCCGGAATTCCAAAAAAGATTCGGCGCGCCGAGGCCCTCGCTCTGCCGCGTCAGCCAAGCCCTCCCTACGTGGCGTCGGGCAAGCCTCTATATAGGCAAGGTGAAAAACCCCGTGGGAGCACGAGGATCCGGCGCGCATGGCGCGCCCACGCCGCCGCGGGAAGGCGCCCCGAGGCGCCGCCCACTGGGCTCCCCCGGTATTCCCTCCCGCGCCCCGCCCGACCGTCCTCTATATAGAGGAAGGAAGACCGCCCCCCGGTCGGCCATCCCAGTGTGATGTCGAGCGGCAGCTGGCCGGCCGTCGAAGTCCGCGACCTGCTGCGCCGCCACCACCGGCGGGAAATCGTCTCAGCCGTGCCTCCCTGCGCGCGCCGGGCCAGCAGCCTCGACCACGCGGCGCGCCAGACGAGGCGGCAGCAGCGACATCCACCCTTTACGCCTCAGCGCACCACGAGGCTCTGCGCACGCGGTCGGACAGCGCATCGCGAGGAATGGCACGCGGGGGTCGGGCGTCGCACCGGCGCGCACGATGCGCCGCAAGGCGCTTGCACCGCGGCGTTCCCGCACGAGCCTCGGGACTTACGGTACCCTACGCAGGAAATACAGCAGATCTGACAACACGGAAAACAATGACTGAAGATATCCTGGTTAACGTCACCCCCTTCGAGACCCGTGTTGCGCTGGTTGCCCAGGGCGCGGTGCAGGAGCTGCATGTGGAACGCAGCATCCAGCGCGGCCAGGTGGGCAACATCTATCTCGGGCGCGTGGTGCGCGTGCTGCCGGGGATGCAGAGCGCCTTCATCGACATCGGGCTGGAACGCGCGGCCTTCATCCATATCGCCGACCTGCGCGAAAACCGGCTGGAGCGCAGCCAGGGCCACACGCCCACCCCCATCGAAAAGCTGCTGTTCGAAGGCCAGACCCTGATGGTCCAGGTCATCAAGGATCCGCTGGGCACCAAGGGCGCGCGGCTGTCGACCCAGATCAGCATCGCGGGCCGCATGCTGGTGTACCTGCCGCACGATCCGCACATCGGCATCTCGCAGAAGATCGACTCGGAGGTCGAACGCGTGCAGCTGCGCGAACGCCTCCAGGCGCTGATGCCCGCCGAGGAGAAAGGCGGCTTCATCGTGCGCACGCAGGCGGAAGGCGCCACCAACGAAGAAATCGCCGCCGACCTGGAGTATCTGCGCAAGCTGTGGGGCAGCGTGCAGGCGGCTGCGCGCACCCATCCGGCGCCGACCGCGCTGCATCGCGATCTCACGCTGGCGCAGCGCGTGCTGCGCGACATGGTCAGCCCGAACACGGGCGCCATCCAGGTCGATTCGCGCAGCACCACGGCCGAGCTGCAGGAATGGGCCCGCGTCTACACGCCCTCGGTGGCCGACCGGATCCGCCATTACAGCGGGGAGCGCCCCCTGTTCGACACGGCCAACGTGGACGAGGAAATCGCGCGTGCGCTGTCGCGCCGGGTGGACCTGAAGTCGGGCGGCTACCTGATCGTCGACCAGACCGAGGCGCTCACCACGGTGGATGTGAACACCGGCGGCTTCGTCGGGGGCCGCAGTTTCGACGACACGATCTTCAAGACCAATCTCGAGGCGGCCCAGGCCATCGCGCGCCAGTTGCGGCTGCGCAATCTCGGCGGCATCGTGATCCTGGACTTCATCGACATGGAAGACGCCGAGCACCGCGACACGGTGCTGAGCGAGTTGAAGAAGGCGCTGTCGCGCGACCGCACCCGCATGACCGTGAATGGCTTCACCCAACTGGGGCTGGTGGAGATGACGCGCAAGCGCACGCGCGACTCGCTCGCGCACCAGCTGTGCGAGCCCTGCCCCATGTGCCAGGCGCGCGGCAACGTGCGCACGCCCCGCACCGTCTGCTATGAGATCCTGCGCGAGATCCTGCGCGAGGCGCGGCAGTTCAATCCCAAGGAATTCCGCATCCTGGCCGCGCAGAGCGTGGTGGATCTGTTCCTCGAGGAAGAGAGCCAGCACCTGGCCATGCTGGGCGACTTCGTGGGCAAGCCGATCTCGCTCGAGGTCGAGGCCACGTACTCGCAGGAAAACTACGACATCATCCTGATCTGAGGTGCGCCGCGCCCGCCGGGCGCCGCGCATGTCACCGGCAAGGCGCATCGCCGCTCGGGTGCGCACCCGACGGCTCGGAGCGCCGCCCCGGCGCCGGCCTAGGGCCGGTCCGCGCCGGGCGCGGCGAGCAAGGCGCGGATGTCCTCGAACACGGCCTGCCATTCCTGCGGGCCGATCGACATGAAGTTGAAGAAGCGCAGCATGAATGCGCCCTCGGTCGCCAGGAAGGCCAGGCGGGCGCGGCGGCCCGCCTCCGTCGTGACGTCCAGCCCTTCGATGCGGCTGCGATACCAGGCCTGGGTGCTGGCCAGGTGCTCGGGCGACTGGATCAGCATGGCCATGAGGCCGGCCGCCTTGGCATTGGAGATCTCGTCGGCATCGCAGGTGGCGCCGGCGTGGGCCGCGACGCGGTCGAGCGGCGTGGGCGCGGGGCCGGCCACGGCGGCAAAGCGCGTTTCGTAGGCCTTGCCGAATCGCTCGAACAGCGCGTCGATGAGGGCGTCCTTGCTGCCGTAGCAATACTGGATGCCGCCCTTGGTCACGCCCATCTCGCGCGCGACGGCGTCGATGGTGAGACCGGCCGCGCCCTCGCGCGCCACGATGGCTTCCGCCGCGTCGAGCACCTTGTCACGATCGATGGTCCGCTTGCGCCCCATTTTTTGCCTCTTTTCAATACATACGTATGGATTTATATTATAACGCCTGAGCCATCCGCTCAGGGTTTCATGTTGGCCCTCCCCCGCGAGGCGGGACGCCGGGCCGAGGTTCGTATCATGCAGTCCCTTCCGCTCGACCCCAAGCGCTGGCGCGTGCTCGCCATCGTGTCCGTTGCCCTCCTGCTCATCACCATCGACGCGACCGTGCTCTATGCGGCGCTGCCGCGACTGACCCACGCGCTGCACGCCGACGCGTCGGCCAAGCTGTGGATCATCAATGCCTACCCGCTCGCGGTCACCGGCCTGTTGCCGGGTGCCGGGGCGCTGTCCGACCGTTTCGGGGCGAAGCGCATGTTCGTCGCCGGCCTGGTGGTGTTCGGCATCGCGTCGGCCTGCGTGGCCTTTTCGCCGACCTCGGGCTGGCTCATCGGCACCCGGGTGTTTCTCGCGCTGGGCGCGGCGATGATGATGCCGGCCACCCTGTCGCTGCTGCGCCATGCCTTCACCGACGAGCGCGAACGCGCGCTGGCCATCGGCGTGTGGGCCGCGATCGCAGCCGGCGGCGCGGCGCTCGGGCCGGTCGTGGGCGGCATCCTGCTGGAGTTCTTCTGGTGGGGGTCCGTGTTCCTGATCAACGTGCCCATCGTGCTGGCGCTGCTGTGGCCGGCCAGCCGCGTGGCCGAGGCCGGCGCCGGGCATGCCGTGCGGCCCTGGGATCCGGCGGGCTCGCTGCAGATCCTGCTCGGCATGGTCGGCGTGGTGTATGCGATCAAGGAGCTGAGCATGCCCGCGCCGATGTACGCGGCGGCCGCGGGCGCGGCGCTGCTGGGCGTGGCGTTCTGCGTCCTGTTCGTGCGGCGCCAGCGCCGCAGCGCGCAGCCGATGATCGATTTCGCGCTGTTTCGCCTGCCGCCGTTCCGCCAGGGCGTGGTGGTGGCACTGGTTGCGAGCTCAACCCTGGTGGGCGTGGAGCTGGTGCTGAGCCAGCGCCTGCAGCTCGTGCTCGGCCTGAGCCCGCTCGACGCGGCGCTGTATCTGTTGCCAGTGCCGGCGGCCGCGGCGGTGGCGGGCCCGGTCGCCGGCCTGCTGATCGGCCGCATCGGGCAACAGCCGGTGATGCGCGCCGCCCTGCTCATTGCCGGCGTCGGCATGGGCCTGGCCGCCTGGATGCACGCGCAACCGCCGCTGTCGCAGGTGCTGGCCCTGTCGGTGCTGGGCGTGGGCCTGGGCGCGGCGATCACCGCCGCATCGAACGCCGTGATGGGCAGCGCCCCGGCCGAGAGCGCCGGCATGGCGGCCTCGATCGAAGAGGTGTCGTACGAATTCGGCCACGTGCTGGGCGTGACCGTGCTGGGCAGCCTGCTGACGGCAATCTATGCCCGCACGCTGGTGCTGCCCGCCGGACTGGGCGGCGACGCGGCGCGCGACAGCCTGGACCGCGCCATGGAGGCGGCCGCCCGCCTCGACGCCGGCACCGCGCAGCACCTGCTGCAACTGGCCCATGGCGCCTTCGACCACGCCTATGTGGTGGTGGTGACGGTGGCGGCGCTGGTGCTGGCCGCGACGGGCCTGAGCCTGCGGCGCCTGCGCGCGGCCTGAGCGCCGGCGCAAACAGAAACGCCCGGCGCGTGCCGGGCGTTGGGTTGCGCGGACAACCGGGCGCAGCGCTCAGTCTTCGCGGAACTGCATGTTGTAGAGCGAGGCGTACATGCCGTTGGCGGCGAGCAGCTCGTCGTGCGGACCCTGCTCCACGATCTGGCCGTTGTCGAGCACGATGATGCGGTCGGCGTTCTGGACGGTGGACAGGCGGTGCGCGATCACCAGCGTGGTGCGGCCCTTCATCAGGCGTTCGAGCGAGGCCTGCACCTGGCGTTCGGATTCGTTGTCGAGCGCCGAGGTGGCCTCGTCGAGGATCAGGATCGGCGCGTTCTTGATGAGGGCGCGGGCGATCGCCAGGCGCTGGCGCTGGCCGCCGGACAGGCGCGCCGCATTCTCGCCCACCGCGCTGTGCATGCCCTGCGGCAGGCTGTCGACGAACTCCAGCAGGTTGGCGGCGGCGAGTGCATCGCGCACCTGCTCGTCGCTGGCCTTGCCGAGCGCGCCGTAGCCCACGTTGGCGGCGATGGTGTCGTCGAACAGCACGACATCCTGGCTCACCAGCGACAGGTGGGAACGCAGGCTGGACAGCGTCAGGTCGTCCACCGGCACGTCGTCGACCAGGATCTGGCCGCCCGTGGGCACCACGAAGCGCGGCAGCATGTTGGCCAGGGTGGTCTTGCCGCTGCCCGAGCGGCCCACCAGCGCCACGGTCTGGCCGGGCTCGACCGAGAACGAGACGTTGGAAACCGTGTCGCGGGTGGCGTCGGAGAACCGATGGGTGACGTCGCGGAACTCGACCTTGCCGCGCACCGGCTCGGCCAGCTGGCGCGTGCCGCTGTCGGGCTCCGGCACCTGGTCGACCAGCGTGAACACGCTTTCGGCCGCGACCAGCATCTTCTGCATCTTGCTGGCGAGGTTGGTCAGGCGCTTGATCGGGTCGAACAGCTGGGCCAGCGCGGCCATGAACGAGGCGAACGAGCCGGCGGTGAGCGTGCCGGCGTTGGCCTGGCCCAGCGCCACGGCGATGACGGCGCCGACCGCGATCGAGATGCAGACCTGGGTCAGCGGCGTCATGGCGGCGTCGGCCGTGGCGGTGCGCATGGCGTAGCGGCGCAGCTTGGCGTTGACGAAGCTGAAGCGGCTGCGCTCGGCCTCATAGCCGTCGAACAGCTTGATGACGCGCTGGCCGTCGATGCCCTCGCTCACGACGCGCGTGAGCTCGGCGTTCATGTTGACGGTTTCGCGGTTGATCTTGCGCAGGCGGCGGATGAAGCTGCGCGCGATCAGGACCGAGACCGGCAGCATCACCAGGATGATGAGCGTGAGCATCCACGACATGTAGAGCAGCACGCAGATCAGCGCGATCACGACCAGGGTTTCGCGCACCAGCACCGTGATGACGTCGGTGGCGTAGCCGGTGACGTTGCCCGCGTCGATCGTGAAGCGGTTGAGCAGGCGGCCGGTGTCGCCGCGCTTGAAGTCGGCGTCGGGCAGGCCGAGCAGGCGGTTGAACATGTCGCGCCGGATGCCGAGCAACACGTTGTTGGCGACCCAGGCCAGCAGGTAATCGGAGAAGAAGTTGCAGATGCCGCGCGCCATGATGAGCCCGACCACGGCCAGCGGGATCGACCACATGTAGGAGGGCTTGGCGCCGGAGAAGCCGTCGTCGAGCAGCGGCTTCATGATGACGGCCAGGGTGGGCTGGGTGGCGGCGGCGCCCGCCATCAACAGGATGGCCAGCAGCAATCCCTTCCAGTACGACCCGACCCGGCTGTAGATGCGATGCCAGAGTTCGGGGCGCACCGGTTGGGCCCCGGCCTGCGCGTTGCGTGCGGCAGAATTCAAGGAATCACTCGCTTTAATACAATTGTGCCCGTGATTGTACCGGCCGCTGGGCCGGCGGCCGGTTTTTCCCCGGCCGCGCCCCGGCCGTCATGGTGAACGCCTCTATGTCTATTTCGTGTCTTTACGTGCGCCTGCCCAACTGGGTCGGCGATGTCTGCATGAGCCTGCCCAGCCTGCGGCTGGCCCTGGCGACCGGCGTGCCCGTGGTGGTCTGCGCCCGGCCGTGGGCCCGCGAGCTGCTGGCCGGGCTGGACCTGGCCGGTTTCCTGCCCATGCGCGGCAAGCTGGGCGCCGACCGGGCGGCCGTGCGCGAGCACCGGCGCTCGCTCGGCGCCGGCGCGCGTCGCGCCCGCGGCCTGGTGCTGCCCGACTCGCTCTCCAGCGCGGCCGTGTTCCGGCTCGCCGGGGTGCCGAGCGCGGGCTACCGCGACGACGGCCGCAGCCTGTTGCTGCGCTGGCCGGTGCGCAAGCCCGCGCAGGCGCTGCATGCCGTGCAGTCCTGGTATTTCCTGACGCGCGCCGCGCTCCAGGCCTGGGGCCTGCCGGCCGGACCGGAGCAGCCCCCGGCCGCGCTCGACCTGCCGGTGACGCCGGCGCAGGCGGCCCAGGCCGACGCGGCCCTGGCCGAGGCCGGGCTGGCGGGCCGGCCGTTCGTGCTGATCGCGCCCACCGCCACCGGCCTGCACAAGGGCCGCGTGAAGGTCTGGCCGGGCTTCGACGGCCTGACCCGCCATTTGCAGGAACGGGGCCATACCGTGTTAATGTGCCCTCCGGCCTCCGAGGTGGACGACGCGCGACGCAATGCGCCGACCGCCACGCTGCTGCCGCCCCTGCCGCTGGGCGCGTTCGCCGCCCTGACGCAGCGGGCAGCGCTGGTGGTGTGCAATGATTCGGGCGTGTCGCACGTGGCCGCCGCCGCGCTGGCGCGCGAGCTCACGCTGTTTGGCGTGACCCGCCGCAGCCGCACCGGCCCGTGGTCGCCGCGGGCCGTGTTGCTCGGGGCGGAAAACGCCTGGCCCGCCCAGGACGAAGTGGAAAGTACGACAGTAGCCTTGCTCGCCGGCGACATGCCCGGGCAGACGCAGAATTGACATGCAGATCTCGACTTACCTGACCAATCTCATCATTCCGCTTAACCTCTGCATCACGCTGGTGGTGCTGGGCCTGGTGCTGGGCCTGTTCCGGCTGCGCAAGACCGGCGCCACGCTGATCGCGGCGGGCGTCCTGTGGGCGGCCGCCTGGTCGCTGCCGGTCACCTCGCTGTATTTCGGCGGCAAGCTGGAGGCCCATTACCCCTATCTGCAGCCCGAGACGGCGCCCACGGCGGACGCCATCGTGGTGCTGGGCGGCAACACCGCCAACGGCCGCGCCAACTGGTTTTTGCCCTACGACAAGGACAAGACCGTGGTGCGGGTGGACACGGCCACCGAGCTGTTCCTGGCCGGCCGCGCGCCCAAGGTCGTGGTCTCGGGCGGCGCGCTCGAGGGCGACGTGAGCGAGGCCAAGGGCATGGCACACCGCATGCGCCAGCAGGGCGTGCCCGAGCAGGCGCTGATCCTCGAGAACGCCAGCCGCAACACCTATGAAAACGCGGCCCTGACCGAAGATACGTTGCGCGCGCATCAAGTGAAGAAGGTGCTGCTGGTGACCTCGGCCCTGCACATGCCGCGCGCCATGGCCGCCTTCTCCAAGCAGGGCGTCGAGGCGATCGCCGCCCCCGCGCCGCGCCAGATCGTGCTGCCCGAAGACGGTTCCGTGTCGCTCTGGCTGCCCGACGAACGCACCTTCGACGCCAGCCGCTCCATCATCAAGGAGTACGCGGGCCTGCTGGTGTACTGGATGCGCGGCTGGGTTTGAGCATGCAATGCCGCCCCCGCTGCGGCGCCTGCTGTACCGCGCCCTCGATTTCCAGCCCCATCCCGGGCATGCCGGACGGCAAGCCCGCGGGCGTGCGCTGCATCCAGCTCGACGATGAACACGGCTGCCGCATCTTCGGCCAGCCCGAGCGGCCCGCCGTGTGCGGCGGACTGCAGCCTTCCGTGGTGATGTGCGGCGACTCGCGCGCCCAGGCGATGGCCTGGCTCACCGACCTGGAACGCGCCACCGCGCCCTGAGTCAGCCGCCCCGCGCCGCGCGGGCCGCCAGGACCTCGGCATAGATCGCCTCGAATCGGGCCGCGACCCGCTCCCAGCTGCGAGCGCGGGCGATCGCCTCTCCTCCCGCAATCAGCTGCCTGCGCAGGCCTGCATCCACGCCCAGCAGGGTGATGGCATCGGCCAGCTGGCGTACGTCGCGCGGATCTTCCAGGACGAGGGCATCCTGCGCGTGCGTGAGATAGCCCGCGAAGCCGCAGTAGCGCGCCGCGCTGACGATGACCGGCAGCCGGTGCGCCATGGCTTCCAGCGGGGTCATGCCGAAGCTGTCGTTGCGGGTGGGATGGGTATAGAGATCGGCCGCCTCGTAGTAGGGCGTGACGTCGGGCGTGGGTTCGATCAGCCGGACCCGGTCGGCGGCGTGGCCATGCGCCATCACGGCCGCCCGGGCGGCCTCGTCGGCCCCCACCACCACGAGGCCGTAGTGCGGCGGCAGCAGCGCGAGCGCGTCGAGCAGCGTGGGCAGGCCCTTGCGCATGGGATTGCGCGCCACCAGCAGGCACACCAGGTGGTCGGGACCGAAGCCCAGCCGCGCCCGCGTGTCGGTGCGCCGCGCCGCATCGGCCGCCGGCGCCATCCGCACGCCGGGCACGATGGTGGTGAGCGGCACCTCGCCGTAGGCGGCCGCCATCTGCTCGACGATGAGCTGCGAGACCGCGACGATGCGCTTGTCGGGCCGGGGCGCGACGCGCGCACGCTCGAGCAGCAGATAGGCGAGCTGGCGCGGATTCATCCAGATCCCCGGCCGGCGCCAGGCCGGCACGGCGCAGATCCGCTTGTAGCGCACCGGCGTGACGTGCATGACCTGCACGTCGCCGGCCCAGCCGTTCATGTGGGAATGCACGATGTCGAAGCGGCCGGCGCGGGCCAGCTGGCTGGCGCGCCAGGCGAAGTACAGCACGCGGATCCAGCTCGGCAGCCGGCGGCTCACCCGGATCGGGAGGTGCGCGACGGCGAGGTCGCTGTCGCAGGTCCGGGTGATGACGGTGACGTCGTGGCGCAGGGAGAGCTCCCGGGCCAGTTCGACGCCATAGGCTTCGGCGCCGCCGAAGCGCTTGCCGAATCGGTCGACCAGCAGGGCAATTCGCAGACGCGCGTCAGCGCCGCCGGCTGTCTTCATAGCGCGTGAGCGTTTTCTGCAGGAAACGCAGCAGATTCGTCGAGCGCGATACGGTCACGCGCGGCAGACCGAAAGGATCGTCGCGCTCGTTGGCCAGGCCGCGCACCGTGAGGGTGGCGTTGTCGTAGCCCGCTTCGCGCGCCATCTCGCGATGCTCGGGGTTGTTGTCGCCATAGGGGTAGCAGAAGGCCGTGACGGCCTCGCCCAGCAACTGCTCCAGCGCATCCTTGGAGTCGCGGATTTGGCGCCGTGCCTCGTCGGGCGCGACGCGCGGCAGGTGCACGTGATCGAGCGTGTGCGAGCCGACCTCGTTGCCGAGCCGGTGCCACTGGCGGATCTCGTCGGCGCTCATCAGGCCGGAATGCGGGATGCCCTTCTCGGCGTCCCAGACGTTGCCGCCGTCGAGCTGGTGGGCCACGAAATAGTTGGTGCCGGTGAAGCCGCACTCCTGCATGACCGGCGCCGCGTTTTCGAGCACGTTGCGATAGCCGTCGTCGAAGGTGATGCCGAACACCTTGCCGTGCTTCTCGCCGCGCAGGTAAGGCATCAGGTCGCGCATCGACAGGCCGCGATAGCCGAAGCGGCGCAGCCAGGTCATCTGGCGGCGAAAGCTCGCGGGATGCACCGTCAGGCCACGATACGGCGTGCCCTTGGGATTGGGCTGGCCGATCTGGTGATACATCAGGATGGGAATCGAGCTCATGCGGAATCTGTGGAGAAGAACGTGCGCGACGATGGCCCGCCGGGCCGCCCCGGATGCCGGGGTCGACCCAATTATATAAGCGGGGTGCGGGGGAAAAACCAGCGCAGAAACGCGCGTCAGCGGGCCAGTCAGCGGGCCAGTGCGGCGTGGTAGACCTGCAGGGTGGCCGCGGCGAAATCGTGCAGATTGAACTCGCGCACCGCCTTGGCCCGGGCGGCCTGCCCCATGCGCGGCGCGAGCGCCGGGTCCGCGAGCAGGGACTTGAGCACCGCCGCGATGGCCGGCACGTCGCGCACGCCGACCACCCAGCCGTCGGATCCGGGCTTGATGTTTTCGGGCAAACCCCCGGCATTGCTGGCCAGCACCGGCAGGCCGATCGCCATCATTTCGCGCGCCGCGAACGACAGCGCCTCGCGATAGGACAGCACGAAACCCACCTGGCAGGCGGCCAGCGCGGCGCGCACGTCGTCGAGCAGGCCCGGGAAGATGACCTTGCCCTCCATGCCCGCGTCGCGCACCCGCGCCAGCTTGACCGCGTTGGGCGGATCGCCCGCCACCAGGATGCGCACGCGCTCGCGCAGTTCGGGCGGCAGGCTGCCCGCGGCGTCGACCAGGTCGAGCCAGCCCTTGTCGAAATCGGTGCCGCCCGCGCTGCCCAGCAGCAGCTTGCCGCGCCAGTCGGCGCCGAAATAGATTTCGTGCAGCTTGGCCTCGCTGCCTTCGGCCGGCGGGGCGTAGAAGTTGGTGTCGATGCCGTGGTGCACCGTCGTGACGGGCACGTCGCGATAGGGCGAATCGCTGATCAGGCGCCGCACGTAGTCGCTGACCGCGATGACGTGGTCGGTGGCCAGGCGCGCGCGCACGCGGTTGCCCAGGCTGGCGAGCGGATGATCGTTGTGCTTGGTGAAGATCACGCGCGGCCGGTGCCGCAGCCCCATCAGGGCGATCATGACCTGGCGGTGATCCGACGAGCCGTTGCAGTGGATGATGTCGAAGCGCTCGCGGTCGATCAGGCGGCGCAGCGCCCGGATCGGCCCGAACCAGGACGTGAGGCGCGACGGGTAATCCATGGCGACCGCCTTCACGCCGGGAATCGCGCCCGCGTAGCGGAACAGCCGGCTGGTGCCCGGCGTGGCCACGGTGATCTCGTGATCGGCCGCCAGCGCACGCGCCAGGTTGATGATGTACGTGACGTGGCCGCCCCCGTTGCGGGGATGGAAGTTGGTGTAGAGGATCTTCACTTGCGCTGATCGGTCAGGAACATCAACTTGGCGTAGCGGTAGAAGCTGCCCGATGCGGCGGTGACGGCGAGCACGAGGCCATGCTTGCCATCGAGGAATCCGCGCCGGATCAGGTAGATGCGCACGAAGGTCCAGAAGCTGTGTCCGAGCGCCGAGAAGATGGTGGCGCGCTTGCCGCGCGCGTGCATCATGGCGGCGGCATCGGAGGAATAGCGGTTGGCCTTCGCGATCAGGGCTTCGAAGTTGTTGTAGGGGTAATGGATGAAATGGCCTTTGAGCCGTGCGGGCGTGCCCTGCTGCGGCACGACGCGCTCGTGCACGGCGGCGTCGGTGAAACGCGCGCTGCCACGCTTCCACAAGCGAAGCACGAAGTCTGGCCACCACCCGCTATGCCGGATGAAACGACCGCAAAAATCAGACAGCCGAGCGATTTCATAGGCGTCGGCGGTGGGATTGGCCATGACGGCCTTGATCTCGGCGGCCAGCTCGGGCGGCACGCGCTCGTCGGCATCGATCGACAGCACCCAGTCGCCGGTGGCGAGGTCGAGCGCGCGGTTTTTCTGCGGGCCGAAGCCGGGCCAGTCGGGGGTGATCTCGACGCGCGCGCCGAAGTCGCGCGCCAGCTCGACCGTGTTGTCGGTGCTGCCCGAATCGACCACGATGAATTCGTCGGCGAACGCGACGGACTCCAGGCACGCCAGGATGTTGGCCGATTCGTTTTTCGAGATGATGATGACGGAAAGCGTCATTTGCGGTTCCTCGAGCGCTTGCGCCAGGCCTTCCAGGCATGGAAATACGGGCCGATCACCGGATGGCGCGAGAGCCAGATGCGGCGATTGAGCCAGCCGGCGGCGCGGTTGCGCACGGCAAAGCGGTAGATGTGTTGCGGGTCCGTGCCGGGCGCGTTCTGCCCGAACGGATCGGTGGTGTAGAGATGGCGAAAGCCCGCGGCCTCGGCGGCGGCCACGTAGTCGGCGTCGAAATAGCCCTGCGGCCAGCACAGATGGCTGCTGACCTCGCCCAGGCGCGCGGTGAGCGTGGCGCGCGAGGCGGCCAGCTCTTCGGCGATGTGGCGGCACTTGGCCTCGCGGTCGCCGGCGCATTGCTTGTCCCAGCGCGTGTGCGTGTGGGTGTGGGAATGGAATTCGAAGGTGCCGGCGGCGCGCATGGCCTCGATCTCGCTCCAGCGCAGCATCACGTCGTCGGCGCGGCCGGCGGCGATCAGGCGCTTGCATTCATCGTGGTCGGGCGTGGCGGGCACCGTGACGTTGGGCCCGGCGTGCGCACGCACGGGGCCATCGCCGATCCAGCCGGTGATGAGGAAGATCACCGCGCGCATGCCGTAGCGCGCCAGCACCGGATGGGCATAGACCCAGTTGTTCAGGTAGCCGTCGTCGAAGGTGATCAGCACCGACTTCTCCGGCACCGGCGCCCCCTGCAGATAGGCCTCGAACTGGGCGCAGGTGAGCGACTGGTAGCCGGCCGCCGCCAGCGCGGCGATCTGCGCCTCGAACACGTCCGGCGTGGCGGCGATCATGCCGCCGGCCGGCGTGACGTGGTGGTACATCAGCACCGGCACATTGGGCGCGTTGCGCGGCACGGGAGTCTCAGCCATGGCCCGGATCCTTCAGCGGGGCGGCGCGCAGGTCAGGCGCCATCAGTAGGTCACCTCGACGCCGTCGGGCTTGGTCCAGGCGTTGAGATTCTCGAGCAGCGTGTCGGCCATGCGCACGCGCCACTCCTCGCCGAGCCGCACCGTGCAGAGGAAGTTGTCCTTGCGGTAGACGATGTCGACCGGCACGCCGGGCACGCCGTTCTCGGGCTCGGCGCGGAACGGGTTGAGCATCTGCTTGAGGCGCGCGGCATCGGCCTGGCCATTGAGCTTGATGCGCAGCGACCGGGCGCGCGCCTCGCGGGCCAGCTGCAGGTCGTAGAGCTGGTCGGCCACGATGCGCATGCCGCCGGAATATTCGTCGTTGCTGACCTTGCCCTGCACGATGATGAGCTGGTCTTCGCGCAGGCGGTTGCGGTGTTTCTCGTAGAGCTCGTTGAACACCGAGACTTCGACCTGGGCGGTGCCGTCGTCGAGCACGGCGAACACCATCTTGCCGCGCCGGGTCATCATGACCCGCACGCCGGCCAGCACGCCGCACATCCATTGCAGGTCGCGCTGCGGCTCGACGCGGGCGAGCTGCATCGGCACGATGCGGCGGACCTCGTCGCGCCAGTGATCGAACAGGTGGCCGCTGAAGTAATAGCCCAGCGCCTGCTTCTCTTCGGTGAGGCGCTTGTGCAGGTTCCAGGGCGCGACCTTGGCCAGTTCGCCCGCCACCACGTCGCCGCTGTCGTCACCGAACAGCGACACCTGGTTGGCGCTGCGCGCGGCCTGCTCGGCCGCTTCCATCGCCGTGGGCACCGAGGCCAGCATGGCGGCGCGGTTGGGTTCGATGGTGTCGAACGCGCCGGCGCGGATCAGGGCTTCGATGGTGCGGCGATTGACCGCGTGCTTGCTGACGCGGCGGCAGAAGTCGAACAGGTTCTGGAACGGGCCGTCGGCCTCGCGGGCACGCAGGATTTCCTCGACGGCGCCCTGCCCCGTGCCCTTGACCGCGCCCAGGCCGTAGCGCATGGTGCGCGGCGGCTTGCCCTTGGCCGTGTAGGCATCCTCGACCGGCGAGAAGCGGTAGCCCGAGAAGTTCACGTCGGGCGGCAGCACCTCGACGCCGTTGTCCTGCGCGTCGCGGCAGAAGATCTGGACCTTGTCGGTGTCGTCCATGTCGGACGACAGGGTCGCGGCCAGGAACTCGGCCGGGTGATAGGCCTTGAGCCAGGCGGTCTGGTAGGAGATCAGCGCGTAGGCGGCCGAGTGCGACTTGTTGAAGCCGTAGCCGGCGAACTTCTCCATCAGGTCGAACAGCTTGACCGCGAGATCGGGATCGTGGCCCTTCTCCATCGCGCCCTTCTGGAACAGCTCGCGATGCTTGGCCATTTCCTCGGCCTTCTTCTTGCCCATCGCGCGGCGCAGCAGGTCGGCGCCCCCGAGCGAGTAGCCGCCGAAGATCTGCGAGATCAGCATCACCTGCTCTTGGTAGACGATGACCCCGTAGGTGCTCTTGAGGGTGCCTTCCAGATCGTTGTGGAAGTAGTCGACCGCGGCGCGGCCGTGCTTGCGGTTGACGAAGTCGTCGACCATGCCGGATTCGAGCGGGCCCGGACGATACAGCGCCAGCACGGCGATCACGTCTTCGAAGGTGTTCGGGCGCAGCTTCTTGAGCAGCTCCTTCATGCCGCGCGATTCCAGCTGGAACACGGCGGTGGTGTTGGCGTCGCACAGCACCTTGTAGGCGGCCGGGTCGTCCAGCTCCAGCGCCATCACGTCGAAGTCGCGCTTGTCGGGATTGAACTGGCGCACGTAGCGCACGGCCCAGTCCAGGATGGTCAGGTTGCGCAGGCCCAGGAAGTCGAACTTGACCAGGCCGGCGGCCTCGACGTCGTCCTTGTCGAACTGCGAGACCGCGCTGTTTTCCTGGCCCGGCTGGCAATACAGCGGGCAGAAGTCGGTGAGCTTGCCCGGGGCGATCAGCACGCCGCCGGCGTGCATGCCGATGTTGCGGGTCAGGCCTTCGAGCGGCTGCGCCAGGTCGACCAGCGCGCGCACTTCCTCTTCCTGCTCGTAGCGCTCCTTGAACGCCGGTTCGTCCTTGAGCGTGCGCTCCAGCGACCAGGGGTCGGCCGGGTTGAACGGGATCAGCTTCGACAGGCCGTCGCAGAACATGTAGGGCATGTCGAGCACGCGGCCGGCGTCGCGCACCACGGCCTTGGCGCCGAGCGTGCCGAAGGTGGCGATCTGGCTCACGGCCGCGCGACCGTACTTCTCTTTGACGTAGTCGATGACCCGTTCGCGGTTGTCCTGGCAGAAGTCGATGTCGAAGTCGGGCATCGACACCCGCTCCGGATTCAGGAAGCGCTCGAACAGCAGGTCATAGCGGATCGGGTCGAGGTCGGTAATGCCAAGGGCATAGGCGACCAGCGAGCCCGCGCCCGACCCCCGGCCCGGCCCCACGGGCACGCCGTTGCTTTTGCCCCAGTTGATGAAGTCCTGCACGATCAGGAAGTAGCCCGGGAAGCCCATCTGGATGATGGTCTTGCACTCCCAGCGCAGGCGCTCGTAATACTGATCGCGCTTGGCGTCGCGCTCGGCGGTATCCGGAAAGAGGAATTCCAGACGCTTTTCCAGGCCCTGCTCGGAGAGCTGGACCAGGTAATCGTCGAGCGTCACGCCCTCGGGCGTGGGGAAATTCGGCAACCGCGGCTTGCCCAGCACCAGCGAGAGATTGCAGCGGCGCGCGATCTCGACGGTGTTGGCGAGCGCCGACGGCACGTCGGCGTAGCGCTCGGTCATTTCCTCGGAGCTGGCCAGGTATTGCTGCGGCGTGAAGCGCTTGACCCGGCGCGGATTGGCCAGGATCTCGCCTTCGGCGATGCAGACCCGCGCCTCGTGCGCCTGGAATTCCTCGCGGTCGATGAACTGCACCGGATGGGTGGCCACCACCGGCAGGCCGGCCTCGGCGGCCAGCCGCAGGGCGGCCTGGGTGTAGGCCTCGTCGCCGTCGAAACCGGCGCGCTGCAGCTCGATGAAGTAGGCGTTGGGGAACATCTGGCCCCACTGGCGCGCGAGCGCGAGCGCGGACGCCGTGTTGCCGGCCTCCAGGGCCTGGCCCACGTCGCCATTGCGGGCGCCGGACAGCACGATCAGGCCGTCCTGGCCCTGCAGCCATTCGCGCCGCAGCTCCGCGCGGCCCTTGTACTGGTTGCGCAGGAACGACTGCGTCAGCAGCTCGCAGAGATTCAGATAGCCCTGGTTGTTGCGCACCAGCAGCAGCACGCGGAACGGCTTGTCGCGATCGTCGTCGTTGGTGATCCACACGTCGGCGCCGGCGATCGGCTTGACGCCCGCGCCACGCGCGCCCTTGTAGAACTTGATCAGGCCGAAAATGTTCGACAGATCGGTCAGGGCGACGGCGGGCTGACCGAGCTTGGCGACGCGCTTGATCAGGTCGGGAATGCGCACGATGCCATCCACGACCGAGAGCTCGGAGTGGACGCGCAGGTGGACAAATGGGGGCGGATTGGTTACGGCTTCGGACATGGACGGGATTGTACCCAGTCGCACCCCGCCCCGGGGCCGCGCCGCCCCGCGCCGGCCGCTTTGCACCGCCGCGGGGGCGCCCGGCCCCGCAGGGGCTAAAATGGCGTCTGATTCCACACCCAAAGACCCGTCCCACAATGAAATGGTTGATCCCTGGCATCTGGCTGGCCGCCATCCTGTTCGCGCACTTCCGCGGACGCGTGCGCCTGCCGCTCGGCCGACAGTTTCTTGACCACTCGGTGCTGCTGGCGCCGGTCAACGCGTTCATGGTGCTGAGTTCGCGCGTGCCGACCACGCCCTACCTGACCTCGCGCGAGATTCCCGAGCTGCAGGTGCTGGACGACAACTGGGAGGTGATCCGCGAGGAGGCCCTGAAGATGGCGGAGCTGCGCCGCATCAAGGCGGCCGAGCGCCACGACGACATCGGCTTCAATTCCTTCTTCAAGTACGGCTGGAAGCGCTTCTACCTGAAGTGGTATGACGCGCGCCACCCGTCGGCCGAGGAGCTCTGCCCCAAGACCGTGGCCATCCTGAAGAGCCTGCCCAAGGTCAAGGCGGCGATGTTCGCCGAGCTGCCCCCGGGCGGCAAGCTCAACGCCCACCGCGACCCGTTCTCGGGCTCGTTGCGCTATCACCTGGGCCTGGTCACGCCGAACGACGACCGCTGCTTCATCCGCGTGGACGGCGACGACTACAGCTGGCGCGACGGCGAGAGCGTGGTGTTCGACGAGACCTACGTGCACGAGGCGCACAACCGCTCCGAGGCCAACCGCATCATCCTGTTCTGCGACGTCGAGCGCCCGCTGAAGTGGCGCTGGGCCGAGGCCTTCAACCGCTGGTTCGGCCGCGTGGTGATGTCGGCCGCGAGCTCGCCCAACGATGCGGGCGACCAGACCGGCGCGATCAACAAGCTCACCCACCTGCACTGGAAGGTCGACCAGCAGCGCAAGCGCTTCAAGGCCTGGAACCGCACGGTGTACAAGCTCACCAAGTATGCGTTGATCGTGCTCGTGATCGCGGGCTTCCTGCTGATCTGAGCGCCCGACCCGCGCAACAAAGCCCGGCCAGGCATGAACCTGACCGGGCTTTTTGTTTGCCGCCGCGGTAGCCCGCCTCAGCGGCGCAGCGACTCCCAGGTCTTCATCAGGCGCTTCACCGACACCGGCATGGGCGTTCGCAGCTCCTGCGCGAAGAGCGCCACGCGCAGCTCCTCGAGCAGCCAGCGGAACTCGTCCAGGCGCGGGTCGGCCGCCCCCTTGAGGGCCGCGCGGGCCCGCTGGTACTGCGTGAGCAGCGGCGCCATTTCCGCCATCAGGCGGGCGTCGCGGGCCGGATCGGCGCGCAGCTTGTCGATACGCGCCACGGCCGCCTTCAGGTAGCGCGGGAAATGCGCCAGCTGGGCATAGGCCGTGTCGCGCACGAACCACTTGGGCATCAGCGCGCCGATCTGCTGTTGCAGGTCGGCATAGGCGGCGGCATGGGCCTTGGCCTGCGGCAGCTTGCGCTGCAGCGCGCCGAACTCCGTCAGGATCGCTCCCGTCAGGCGTGCCACCTCCTGCGCCAGCAGGCCCAGGCGGCCCTTGCCCTCGGCGCGGCGCGCCTCGAACTGCTGCTCGTTGACGGGCCAGGGCTCGGCCAGGCAGGCCTGCGCCACGGCGCAATCGATCACCTGGTCGCGCAGCTCCTCCTGGGTGCCCAGGGTCATGTAGAGCATGCTCATCTTGGTGAGGTCGGTGAGATTCTTTTCGAGGAACTTCACCTGCTCGCGCAGGGCCAGGCGGAACAGGCGCAGCAGGCCGGCGCGGTGATGGCGGCGCGCCTCCTCGGGATCGTCGAACACGTCGAGATCGCAGTGCGCGCCCCGGTCGACCAGCGCCGGGTAGCCGATCACCGAGCGGCCGCCGCGCTTGATCTCCATGATCTCGGGCAGCGGCCCGAAGGTCCAGGCGGTGAGGTTTTCGTGTGCCAGCGCCTGCGCCACGTCGGTATCGCGCGCGGCCAGCTGCTGGAACGTGGCCTGGGCCTGCTTGCCGAGCTCGGCCCGCAGCTGCGCCAGGTTGCGCCCGGCGGCCAGCATGCGGCCGTGCTCGTCGACCACCTTGAAATTCATGAACAGGTGGGCCGGCAGGGTTTCGAGCTTGAAGTCGCTCGGCACCGGCCGCACCTGCACCTGCTTCCACATGTCGGCGATGAGCGCCTCGACCAGCCCCTGCTGCGGATCGTTGATGCGGTCGAACCAGCGGTCGAAGAAGCCGCTGGCGTAGTCGGGCAGCGGCACGCAGTGGCGCCGCAGCTTCTGCGGCAGCGACTTCAGCAGCAGCTGGGCCTTTTCCTTGAGCATGCCCGGCACGAGCCACTCGCAGCGCTGCGCGTCGAGCTGGTTGAGCGCGAACAGCGGCACGGTGAGCGTGACGCCATCGCGCGGCGAGCCCGGCTCGAAGTGATAGTCGAGCGGCATGACCACGCCCTGCCACTCCACCTTCTTGGGGAAGACATCGGTGGTGACGCCGGCCGCCTCGTGCCGCATCAGCTCGTCGCGCGTCAGCATGAGCTGCGCGGCGCGGTCCTTCTCCAGGCCGTGGACCCACTTCTCCAACGAGGCCGTCTGCGACATGTCGGCGGGCAGCTGGCGGTCGTAGAAGGCGTAGATCAGCTCGTCGTCGACGAGGATGTCGGGACGGCGGGTCTGGTGCTCGAGCTTTTCGATGCCCGCGATGAGCTTGCGGTTGTGCGCCACGAACGGCAGCCTGGTGTCGATCTCGCCCGGCACCAGGGCCTGGCGGATGAACAGCTCGCGCGCATGCGCCGGATTGACCCGGCCGTAATGGATGCGCCGCCCCGAATACACGGTGAGGCCATAGAGCGTGGCGCGTTCGTTGGCCACGACCTGGCCGGCCTTCTTCTCCCAGCGCGGGTCCGACCAGTTGCGGCGCAGCAGGTGGCCCGCGACGCGCTCGAGCCAGGTGGGCTCGATGCGGGCCACGCAGCGCGCATACAGGCGCGTGGTCTCGACCAGCTCGCCCGCGATGATCCAGCGCCCGGCCTTCTTCACCAGGTTCGAGCCCGGATGGATCAGGAAGCGGATGTCGCGCGCGCCCTGGTACAGGCCCGCCTCTTCGCCCTTGAAACCGATGTTGCCCAGCAGGCCGCTCATCAGCGCCAGGTGCAGCTGCTCGTAGGTGGCCTCGCTGGTGTTGACGCGCCAGCCCTGCTCGCCCACCACCGCGGCCAGCTGGCTGTGCACGTCGTGCCACTCGCGCAGGCGGATCGGCGACAGGAAGTTCTGCCGCAGCAGGGCCACCAGCTTGCGCTGCGAGCCCTTGTGCTGGACCTGTTCGCCGTACCACTTCCAGAGCTTGAGGAAGGCGACGAACTCCGACCTGTCATCGTTGAACTTGGCGTGCGCCGCCTCGGCGGCCTCGCGCTCGGCCATGGGCCGGTCGCGCGGGTCCTGCACCGACAGCGCCGCGGCGATGATGAGCATCTCGGCCAGGCACTGATGCTCGCGCGCGGCCAGGATCATGCGGCCGATGCGCGGATCGACCGGCAGGCGCGCCAGCTCTTCGCCGGTGCGGGTGAGCACGAAGGCGGGGCTGGTGCCGGCCTCGACCTCCTCGTTCATCTCGATCGCGCCCAGCTCCTGCAGCAGGTGGTAGCCATCGGCCACCGCGCGCCCGGGCGGCGCCTCGACGAACGGGAAGGCCTCGATGTCGTCGAGCCGCAGCGCCTTCATGCGCAGGATGACCGAGGCCAGCGAGGAGCGCAGCACCTCGGGATCGGTGAACGGGGCGCGGTTGTTGTAGTCGAGCTCGTCGTAGAGCCGGATGCACAGGCCCGGGCCGACGCGGCCGCAGCGGCCGGCGCGCTGGTTGGCCGAGGCGCGGCTGATCGGCTCGATGCGCAGCTGCTCGACCTTGTTGCGCCAGGAATAGCGCTTGATGCGGGCCAGCCCGCTGTCGACCACGAAGCGGATGCCGGGCACGGTCAGCGAGGTTTCGGCCACGTTGGTGGCCAGCACCACGCGCCGCGCGTTGGTGCGCGGATGGAAGATCTGCTCCTGCTCGGCCTGCGACAGGCGCGCGAACAGCGGCAGGATCTCGGTGCCGACCGGGTGGCGCTTGCGCAGCGCCTCGGCGGCCTCGCGGATCTCGCGCTCGCCCGGCAGGAACACCAGCACGTCGCCCGGACCGTGGCGCGCGCACTCGTCCACCGCATCGACGATGGCGTCGACCAGGTCGCGCTCCTCGTCGCCGCTCAGGCGCTCGTTGTTGCGCTCGCGCCGGGGTGCGGCGGGCGCGCTGGCCTCGTCGTCGGAGAGCGGCTGCTGCACCGGGCGGTAGCGCACCTCGACCGGATAGAGGCGCCCGGACACCTCGATGACCGGCGCGAGCTGCTCGGGGCCGGGCGCGAAGTGGCGCGCGAAGCGATCGGCGTCGATCGTGGCCGAGGTAATGATGACCTTCAGGTCGGGCCGGCGCGGCAGCAGCTGCTTGAGGTAGCCGAGCAGGAAATCGATGTTGAGGCTGCGTTCGTGCGCCTCGTCGATGATGATGGTGTCGTAGCGCCTGAGCAGCGGATCGCGCTGCGACTCGGCCAGCAGGATGCCGTCGGTCATCAGCTTGACCGAGGCGTTGGGCCCGGTGCGGTCGTTGAAGCGCACCTGGTAGCCCACCACCTCGCCCATGGGCGTGTCGAGCTCCTCGGCGATGCGCTTGGCCACCGAGGTCGCGGCCAGGCGGCGCGGCTGGGTGTGGCCGATCATGCGCTTGCGGCCTCGGCCGAGCTCGAGACAGATCTTGGGCAGCTGGGTGGTCTTGCCGGAACCGGTTTCGCCGCTGACGATCACCACCTGGTGCGCCTCGATGGCGCGCGCGATCTCCTGCCGGCGCGCGCTGACGGGCAGGTCTTCGGGATAGGTGATCACCGGGATCGGGCGTTCCGGGCGCGGCGGGGCGGCCGGCTCGGCGCGCTGGCCGCCGTGCTGGCCGCCGCGCTCGCCGCCGCGCTGGCCGCCGCGCTGTCCCTCCGGACGGGGCGGGTGCTCGGCGCCGGGCTGCGGGCCGGACGCACGTGGCGGTCGGGGCGCGCGCTCGGCGCGGTCGGTGCCTTCCGGCCGGGCAGCGCGCGCCGGGCGGGCGGCGCCTTCGGGACGGGCTGCGCCTTCGGGACGGGCTGCGCGCGCCGGGCGGGTCGTGCCTTCCGGGCGGGTCGTGCCCGCCGGACGGGACTGGCCCTCCGGACGGGTGGTGCCTTCGGCGGCCGGGCGCGCGGGGCGCGGCTCGTCCGCGGCGGCGCGCTCGGCTCCCGGCACGCGGGGCGCGCGCGGACGCTGGGTGGAGTCAGACATGTGTACGAAATCTACCGGTCAACCCGGCATTATAAATTTTTGCGCACCGGCCAGCCGCGCTGGTCCGCCCCGCCGGTGGAACCAATGAAATCGGGCCGCAAATTCCCGCTGTCCGCCGCCCACGGCGCGCCCGGTGCGGCCATATAATTTCGTCAGCCGCGCAGCCGCGCGGCCCCGACGGCCGGAACGTCCTCCGGCCGCCCCTACCGGAACGCCACCCCACATCATCATGCCCGACCTGGAACCTGACACCGTCTCCGCACTTGAAGCCCCTGAATTCGCCCCCGCGCAGTTCGTTCGATGGTTCCGAGACGTGGCGCCCTACGTGCATGCGTTCCGAGGCAAGACCTTCGTGGTGGCATTCGGCGGCGAGCTGGTCCAGGCGGGAGCGCTCAATACCCTGGTACAGGACCTGTCGCTGCTGTCGGCCCTGGGCATCCACCTGGTGCTGGTGCACGGCTCGCGCCCGCAGGTCAACGAGCAGCTGCGCCTGAAGGGCTACACCCAGCAGTTCGACCGCGGCATGGCGCCCACCGACGCCGCCGCGCTCGAATGCGCGAAGGAAGCCGCCGGCGAGATCCGTCTCGACATCGAGGCGGCCTTCAGCCAGGGCCTGCCCAACACGCCGATGTCGCATTCGCACATCCGCGTGATCTCCGGCAATTTCGTGACCGCCCGTCCGGCCGGCGTGCTCGACGGCGTCGACTACAAACACACCGGCCACGTGCGCAAGATCGACGTGGACGCGCTCAAGTTCGCCATCGAGCGCGGCTCGATCGTGCTGCTGTCGCCGCTGGGCTTCTCGCCCACCGGCGACGCGTTCAACCTGGCCATGGAAGACCTCGCCACCAGCGTGGCGGTGGCGCTGCGCGCCGAGAAGCTGATCTTCCTGTCGGGCTCGGCCGGCGTGCTCAACGAAGACGGCTCGGTCGACACCGAGCTCGCCCGCGCCGACGCCGACAAGCTGCTGGCCGGCGACGACCTCGACGAAGACACGGCCTACTTCCTGCGCCATGCCTCGCTGGCGGTCAAGCGCGGCGTGGCGCGCGCCCACCTGGTGCCGTACAACCGCGACGGCAGCGTGCTGCTTGAGATCTTCACGCACGACGGGGTCGGCACCATGGTGGTCGAGGACACCCTCGACGACCTGCGCCCGGCCACGCTCGACGACGTCGGCGCCATCCTGAGCCTGATCGAGCCGCTCGAGGCCGACGGCACGCTGGTGCCGCGCCCGCGCGGCGTGGTCGAGCGCGACGTCGACCGCTACACCGTGCTGGAGCACGACGGCGTGATCTACGGCTGCGCGGCCCTGCACCCGTTCCCCGAAGAGCAGATGGCCGAGATGGCCTGCCTCATCGTGCACCCGGAATGGCAGAGCTCGGGCGAAGGCGAGATGCTGTTGCGCCACATGGAGTCGCGCGCGCGCGCCATGGGCGCCAAGCGCCTGTTCGTGCTCACCACGCGCACCTCGCACTGGTTCATGAAGCGCGGCTTCGTGCAGGGCGGCATCACCGACCTGCCGCGCGAGAAGCAGAACAACTACAACCGCTCGCGTAACAGTCTGGTCTTCATCAAGAAGCTCTGAGCCCCGCCCGCGATAGACCCTGCCGAGCGCAGGGTCTATCCGGCGGCAGGCCCGGCCCAAGACCGCTAAAATGGCTGCATCCGCAACTCATCGGCAGCAATGACATGGCCCGTACCATCAACTGTGTGAAACTCAAGCGCGAAGCCGAAGGCCTGGACTTCCCGCCCTATCCCGGCGAGCTCGGCACCCGCATCTGGCGCGAAGTTTCCAAGGAAGCCTGGGAGGAATGGAAGCAGATCCAGACCCGCCTGGTGAACGAAAACCGCCTGAACCTGGCCGACTCGCGCGCCCGCAAGTATCTGCAGCAGCAGATGGAGCGCTTCCTGTTCGAAGACGGCACCGTCGAAGCCCAGGGCTTCGTGCCGCCCTCGGCCTGAGCGAACGGCCCCGCGGGGCCGGCGCCCCGCCCCGCGTGCAAGAACCGGCCCAAGAGGCCGGTTTTGTTTTTGGGGCGCGCGCAGCGGACGCGCGTAGCAGGCGCGCGCAGCGGACGCGCGTAGCAGGCGCGTGCAGCAGGCGCGTGCAACAGGCGCCTGCAACAGGCGCCGTGCACCAACACTCGCCCGCGCCGCCGTGCTGCGGTAGCCTAGCCGCATGACCGCCCTTCCCGCCCCCCTGATCGCCCAGACCCTGCACCGCCTCGACACGCGCGGCAAATCCCTGCTTGAGATCACCGAGCGCGTGGCGCGCGACGTGCGGGCCAGCGGCATCCGCACCGGCCTGGCCGTGGTCTACACGCGCCACACCAGCTGTTCGCTGCTGATCAACGAGAATGCCGATCCCACCGTCCGGGACGACCTGGAACGCTTCTTCGCGCGTCTCGTGCCCGAAGGCGATCCGCGCTATCGCCACGACGCCGAGGGTCCGGACGACATGCCGGCCCACATCCGCACCGCGCTCACCTCGGTGTCGCTCACGATTCCCGTGTGCGACGGCGAACCGGGCCTGGGCACCTGGCAAGGCATCTACCTGTGGGAACACCGCGACCGGCCGCACCGGCGCGAGGTGGTGGTGACGGTGCACGGGGCGCGGTGAGCTTTCTCTCACAGGTGCACGAGTCTCCTATTGGACGCCGCACCCGCCCGCGCCGGGCCTGAATCGATATGCTCGCTGGCACATCCACACATGACTGGCAGGATCTGCGAAGCAAGGAGCGCCTGTGATTCCAGGTTTCAATATTTCCGGTGTCATTCCGCCCTTCGTCGGCCTGTCGCCCACCGCTCGAGCGACGATGTCGCCCTACGCCACGACCATGCTCGAATTCGCCGAGTATTTTTCATCGTCGGTGGAACGACTCGATTTACTGGAAGGACTGGTCGCGTATCGGCGGGCGTTGCGTGCATCCGGCATCTGTGACGGGTTTCAATGGATCGACGGGAGTTTCGTCGAAAAGGTCGAGGCCAGGCTCCAGCGCGCGCCGGGCGACATCGATGTGGTGACGTTCGCACAACTGCCGTGCGATCGAACGCAGGCCGGCATGTTCCTGCAAGACAACGCGCACCTGTTTCACCCCTCGCTGAGCAAGCGCGACTTCAAGTGCGACGCATACTTCGTAGACCTCGGAAAGCGGCCAACTTTGATCGTGGATGACACGCGCTATTGGTTTGGCCTGTTTTCCCATCAGAGAGACACGAGCCTATGGAAGGGAATGATCCAGATCGGAATCGGGCTCACCGATGGCGAGGCGGAGGCATTCCTTCAGGAGAAACGACCGGCGCTTCTTCCGGGAACCGGGGAATCTCGATGCTGAAACATCTGCAACAGGCCGCGCTGAGCGCCGACATCGCGGCGCTCGACGCGTTGCTGGATGCCCGGACGGAATCCGAAGATCCTATTGGTCGGTTCCAGCTCGCAGCGCGTCGCGCCGAGTTGCTCGAACGGGTACGACGCGCCGGCGAGACCGCATCATGTCGTGCAACCGTGGCACTCCATTTTGGTGGCAAGCCCGTCACAGGCGCGTTAGGCGTGGATGCAAGCTTTGCAGGCAAAGCCCTCGAAAAGTTCCAGGACATCGTCGCCAACAGGCATGCAAGCTCGACGCGCGGCGAGGCATTGAAGGATCGCGGTCCGGTGCCTCATGGGCAGGACGCTGCGCTGATGATCACCGAGATCGCCCGAGGCTCCTTCGGGTTCATCCTCGAAGAATCCGAAACCTCTGCCCGAGATCATCCCGTCGAGCCGGCCTTGAAGAACGCAGTCGGGGAGGTCGCCACGCTGATGCGCGACCTGGCGCAAGACGACCTGGAAAGCTCGGTCGACCTGATCGACGAACGGCTGCTGGCCTCGCTCCGCGACTTCTTCACGTTGATCGATGAGGCCGGCGCGACCGTCCGCCTCGTGGCGGGCAACCATGACGTGCAGTTGGACCGGGACGCCGTCCATGGCGCGCGCCTCAAGACCGAGAGCATCGAGGTCCGGGTGTCGGAGCGGACCGAAACCGGGATTCTGTACATCACTCCTGACAGCCAGCGCTTCGATCTCGAACTGGAGGGGGGGCAGGAGGTGGTGAAGGGCAGGCTCGATCGATGCCTCCTTACCCGTCTCAGAGACCACCACGACGAACGGCTCAAAGCGATTCTGGGCACTACCGTACAGGCAACGCTGAGTGTTCAGGACGTCATCGCTCCGGCCGGCAATCTTCGGTCGAGTCACATCCTCGTCGACGTCAGTTGACCCCCAACGCGCAGGGGCGGGCGCGTCCTTGGCTCGACCTCCCGGCCGAATGCCAGCCCGAGCCCCTGCCCACGCCGGGCGCCGCGCAGCAAAGTGCCCCCCATCCATCCCCGCCCTCAGCTGCGCTCCGCGCCCGCCGCCAGCAGCGCCTCGATCTCGGCCTCGCTCTTGCCCAGGACTTCTCGCAGTACCTCGGCGGTGTGCTCGCCCAGCAGGGGCGGGGCGCGGCGGTAGGTGACGGGCGTGGCGGACAGGCGCAGCGGCGAGGCCGTGACGGCGGCCTGGCCGCCCAGCGGATGGTCCATGTCGACGCGCAGGCCGCGCGCCTGCACGTGGGGGTCGTCGAACACCTGCGCGATGTCGTTGATGGGGCCGCACGGCACGCCGGCGGCCTCGAGCTTGCGCAGCCAGTCGTCGCGCGGGCCGCGCCGCATGATGTCGCTCAGGATCGCCACGAGCTCCTCGCGCCGCGTGACGCGCAGCCGGTTGGTGGCGAAGCGCGCGTCGTCGCCGAGCTCGGGCACGCCGATCGCGCGGCAGTAGGCGCGGTACTGCGATTCGTTGCCGGTTGCCACGATCAGGTGCCCGTCGCTCGCCTCGAACACCTGGTAGGGCACCACGTTCTGGTGGGCATTGCCCGCGCGCTGCGGCGCCCGGCCGCTGTTGAAGTAGTTGGAGTTCTGGTTGGCCAGCATGGCGACGTGGCAATCGAGCAGCGCGATGTCGAGGTGCTGGCCCTGCCCGCTCGCGGCACGCTCGGCCAGCGCCGCCAGGATCGCGATAGTGGCGTACTGGCCGGTGAGGATGTCGGTGACCGCCACGCCCGCCTTCTGCGGCCCGCCGCCGGGCAGGTCGTCGCGCTCGCCGGTGATGCTCATGAGGCCGCCCATGCCCTGGATCATGAAGTCGTAGCCCGGGCGGCTGGCGTAGGGCCCGGTCTGGCCGAAGCCGGTGACCGAGCAGTAGATCAGGCGCGGATTGACCTGCGCGAGCGCGGCGTAGTCGAGTCCGTACTTGGCCAGCCCGCCCACCTTGAAGTTCTCGACCAGCACGTCGCACTGCGCGGCCAGCTCGCGGATCAGCGCGGCGCCGCCCGGCGAGGCGATGTCGGCGGCCACCGAGCGCTTGTTGCGATTGGTGCTGAGGTAATAGGCCGCCTCCGCAGTCTCGGCGCCCGCGCCGTCCTTAAGATAGGGCGGGCCCCAGTGGCGCGTGTCGTCGCCGGTGCGGGGCCGCTCGATCTTGATGACGTCGGCGCCCAGGTCGGCGAGATTCTGGGTGCACCACGGGCCGGCCAGGATGCGGCTCAGGTCGAGCACGCGCACCCCGTCGAGCGGGGCGCGGCGGCCGGCGGCAAAGGCTGGGTTCATGACTGTATCCTCGCGCTGCCATGCGACAGCACCATCACGCCGCGCCCGGGCGCGCGGGCCCGGAAGCGGATCTCGGCGCCGCGGCGCCACATCTCGAATTCGAGCGTCTCGCCCGGGAAGCACGGCGCCGAAAAGCGCGTGTTGAGCTCGGTCAGCGCGTCGCCGTCGCCGTCGCACCAGGTGTCCACGATGGCGCGCGCCGCCATCCCGTAGGTGCACAAGCCGTGCAGGATGGGCCGGTCGAAGCCGGCCTGGCGCGCGATGCCGGGATCGGCGTGCAGCGGGTTGTAGTCGCCATTGAGGCGATACAGCAGCGCGGCGCGCGGCGAGATGCGCAGCGCCGTGCTGCGCTCGGGTGGCGTGTCCGGCGTGGCGGCGAGCGGTTCGGGCGGCGCATCGCCCGCGCCGAAGCCGCCGTCGCCGCGCAGGAACGTGGTGGAGGTGAGCGTGGCCAGGTGCGCGCCGGCCTCGTCGAACAGACGCCGTTCGTTGATCAGCAACGCGCCGCGCCCCTCGCCCTTGTCGATCAGATGCGTGTTGCGCAGCTTGCCGATGACCGTACCGCTGGCCGGCAGACGGCGGTGCAGGCGCAGGCGCTGTTCGCCATGCACCAGCCGCACCCAGTCGACCCCGGTGCGCGGATCGCGCAGCCAGAAGCCCGGATAGGCGAGCGCGACGCTCAAGGTCGGATAGGCCGCGAGCGACTTTTCGTAGACGTAGCGCAGCGCGCGCGGATCGAGCGGGTCTTCGCCCAGGCCGATGCCCAGCGCGTACAGGATCGCGTCCTTCTCGCTGTAGTCGTGGCGGATATCGTCGAAGTGCCAGTGCCGCAGGGTGTCGTAGGAAATGGGCATCGGGGCGGCCTCAGATCGGATCCCAGTCGATCACGTCGGGCGAGCGCTCCAGCGCGTAGAAGTGCTTGCGCATGGCCGGGATCGCGATCTCGCCGATGGCTTCCGGCGTCCAGCCCTCCGACAGATGCACACTGCGCAGCGGGCGCGGCTGGCTCATCAGCATGATCTCGTTGGCGCGCACGGCGAAGATCTGCGCGTTTACTTCGCGGGCCGCGTCGGAGAGCAGGTACACCACCAGCGGCGCGACCTTGCCGGCCTCCATTTTCTTGAGCTTCTCCACGCGCGCGCGCTCGGCCTCGGTCTCGGCCGGGATCGAGCTGGTCATGCGGCTCCAGGCAAACGGCGCGATGCAGTTCGAGCGCACCGCATAGCGGGCCATGTCGAGCGCGATCGACTTCGACAGCGCGACGATGCCGAGCTTGGCCGCGGCGTAGTTGGCCTGGCCGAAGTTGCCGATCAGCCCCGAGGTGGACGTCATGTGCACGAACGCGCCCGACGCCTGCTCGCGGAAATGCGCGGCCGCGGCGCGGCTCATGTAGAACGTGCCGTTCAGGTGCACGTCCAGCACCTGGCGCCACTCCTCCTCGTTCATCTTGTGGAACACGCGGTCGCGCAGATTGCCCGCGTTGTTGACCACGCCGTCGATGCGGCCGTAGCGCTCGATGGCGGTCTGGATGATGGCGTTGGCGCCCTCGTAGCTCGCCACGCTGTCGGTGTTGGCGCAGGCCTGCCCGCCCGCGCCCTCGATCTCGGCCACCACCTGCGCGGCCGGGCCGGCGCTGCCGCCGGCGCCGTCGAGCGCCACGCCGATGTCGTTGACCACCACGCGCGCGCCGGCCGCGCCCAGGGCCAGCGCGATGCCGCGGCCGATGCCGCCGCCCGCGCCCGTCACCACCACCACCTTGCCCTGCATCATGCCGCCACTCATCGCATCGCCTCCTGTCGCGTCCGTTCACCGCACGCCTGATGGTCGCCCCGCCTTGACGGCAGCGCTTTGCAGCATGGTAGATTTCGGTGCAGGTTTGCAGAATTCGAAAATAGAAATACCCCCCTTCAGTGTGGTGGAAGATGAGACACGATCTGACAGACTTGCGATTGTTCGTCCACGTGGGCGAGGCGCTGAATCTCACGCGGGCCGCGGAGCGCACGTTCCTGTCGCTGCCCGCCGCGAGCGCGCGCATCAAGAACATGGAAGAGGCCTTCAAGGCGCGCCTGCTGGTGCGCCAGGCCACCGGCGTGTCGCTCACGCCGGCGGGCGAGGTGCTGCTCAAGCACGCCCACGCGGTGTTCCGCCAGCTCGAATGCCTCAACGCCGACCTGCAGCCCTACGCGAGCGGCATCAAGGGCCGGTTGCGCCTGCTGGCCAACACCACCGCCACCAACTCGTTCCTGGCCGACGCGCTGTCCACCTATCTCGCGCAGAGCGCCGACGTGGACATCGAGCTCGAAGAAAAGATGTCGGGCGACATCGTGCTGGCGATCCGCGCGGGCGCGGGCGACCTCGGCATCGTGGCGGGCAACATCGACGTCGACGGGCTCGACGTGCTGCCGCTGTTCCGCGACGAGCTCACCATCGTGACCGCGCTCGAGCATCCGCTGGCGCAGCGCGAATCGGTGCCCTTCGTGGAGGTGCTCGACCAGTACCAGTTCGTCGGCATCCATCCCGACAGCGCGATCCAGTCGTTCCTCGAAGACATCGCCTCCGGCCTGGGCAAGCGCATCTGCCAGCGCGTGCACGTCGGCAGCTTCGAGGCCGTCTGCCGCATGGTCGAGGCCGGCGCGGGCATCGCCGTGGTGCCGCGCGCCTGCGCCCGGCGCTACAGCCGCCCGGATGCGCTGCACGTGCTGCGCATCGAAGACAGCTGGTCGCTGCGCGACCGCCTGCTGGTGCGCCAACGCGGCCGCGACCTGCCGCGCTTCGCCGAAGATTTCATCGAACACATCCAGCGCGCCGCGCACGCGGCCTGAGCGGGCGTCGGGGATCCGGCCCCGACACCGACTGCTGCCTGGCCGAACGGGGGCTTAGGCAAATAAGAATCGGCGCCGCGCGGCCCCGGCCGAATAATAGGCACGCGCCGGCCACCGCGCCGCCGCGCCATAACGATACCGATATCCGGAGACAGTCATGACCGACCTCACCCGCCGCCGCGTGATCGCGGGGCTGGGCGCTGCTTGCGCCGGCGCCGTCTGGCCCGCGCTGGGCAGCGCCGCGAAAGGCGACGCCGCCTGGCCCGCGCGCCCCGTGAACTTCATCGTGCCCTTCCCGCCCGGCGGACCGGTGGACACCACGGCGCGCCTGTCCACCCAGCCCATGGCGCAACGCTGGTCGGAGCCCGCCGTGGTCGACAACAAGTCGGGCGCCGGCGGCATCGTGGGCGCGCAGTTCGCGGCCAAGGCCGCGCCCGACGGCTACAACTTCTTCTTCGCCTCGATCCATCACGCGGTGCTGCCCAGCCTGCGTGGCGGCCTGAGCTACGACATCACGACCGACTTCGCGCCGGTCGGGATGGCCGCGCTGTTTCCGATCGTGGTCGTGGTGCACGCCGGCCTGCCGGTGCAGGACATCAAGGGCCTGATCGCCTACGCCCGCGAGCATCCCGGCAAGCTGTCGTACGGTTCGTCGGGCACCGGCGGCGGCACGCATCTGGCGGGCGAACTGTTCTGCAGCATGACCGGCGTGAAGATGCAGCACGTGCCCTATCGCGGCAGCGCGCCCGCCATGCAGGATCTCCTCGGCGGCCAGGTGCAGGTGATGTTTGCCGACGGCCCCTCGGCCATGCCCCACCTCAACGGCGGCAAGCTGCGCGCGCTCGGCGTGGGCAACCCCGAACCGAGCGCCCTGTTTCCGGGCGTGCCCACCGTGGCGGCCGCGGGCGTGCCCGACTACGAGGCGTATTCGTGGAGCGGCATCCTGGCGCCCAGGGGCACGCCGGCCGCCGCCATCACGCGACTGAACGCGGACCTGGTGCGCGTGCTGAACGACCCGGCCACCGCGCGTGCCATGCTGGCCGCGGGCGCCGAGCCGCGCGCCGGCACGCCCGACGAGTTCGGCGCCTTCCTGCGCGCCGAGATCGACAAGTGGGGCAAGGTCATCAAGACCGCCGGCATCAAGCTCGAGAGCGGCGCCTGAGGCAGGCGCGGCAAGGGGCCGGCCGGCCCCTTGCGTCCAGCCCGGACAGCGTTCAGCGCAGCCGAGCGCGCGCCTGCGCATACTCCCGCGCCAGCTGCGCCACCAGCTCGGCGGCCGGCAGGATCTCCTGCACCGCGCCCACGCCCTGGCCCGCGCTCCACACGTCCTTCCAGGCGCGCGGCCGGCGGCTCTTGTCGAGCATCGGGCCCGCGGCGGGCGCCTCGCGCGCCTGCGCCGGATCCAGGCCCGCGGCGCGGATGCTGGCGCTCAGGTAGTTGGCCGGAACGCCCGAGAAGTAAGGGGTGTAGACCACGTCCGCCGCGCCCGCCTCGAGCACCATGTCGCGATAGCGGTCGGGCGCGAGTGACTCGCGCGTGGCGATGAAGCGGGTGCCGATGTAGGCGAAGTCGCAGCCCAGCACCTGCGCCGCGAGGATGTCCTTGCCGTGGCTGATGCAGCCCGACAGCGCCAGCGGGCCGTCGTAGAAGGCGCGGATCTCGTTGATCAGCGCGATCGGATTGAGCTGCCCCGCGTGGCCGCCTGCCCCCGCCGCCACCAGGATCAGGCCGTCGACGCCGGCGCGCACCGCGCGCTGCGCGTGGCGCACCGTGGTGACGTCGTGGAACACGCAGGCGCCGTACGCGTGCGCGGCCGCCACCACCGCCTCGGGCGCCTGCAATGAGGTGATGTAGAACGGCACGCGATGGGCGACGCAGATTTCCAGGTCGCCGCGCCAGCGCGGGTTGGCGTCATGCACGATGAGGTTCACGCCGTAGGGGGCGGCCGGGCGCTCCGGGTGCGCGGCGTCGTGCTGCGCGAGCCCGTGCTCGATGCGGCCGAGCCAGTCGTGCAGCTGCTCCTGCGGCCGGGCGTTGAGCGTGGGAAAGGTGCCCACGATGCCGCTGGTGCACTGCGCCAGCACCAGATCGGGCCCGGACACCAGGAACATCGGCGCGCCGATCACCGGCAGGCGCGTGCGGTCTTGCAGCTTCTCGGCGGCGTTCATGCGATCTCCTGCGTTGAGCGTGCCGCCGGCGCGCGCCGGCGGCGGATAGCCAGGCGCGCTAGTTCACCTGGATGTTGGCCGAGGCCACCACGTCCGACCACAGCGCATAATCGCGATCGATGCGCTGCTGCAGCACCTGCGCGTCCCCCGTGTTGACCGTGTAGCCGCCCTCCACCATCGCCTGGCGGAACTTGGGATCCTTCAGCACCGCCTGCAGCGCCGCGGTAAGACGCTGGTTGACCGGCGCAGGCAGCTTCGGCGGCGCCATCAGCGCGTACCAGCCCACCACCTCGTAGTCAGGCAGGCCCGCCTCGATCATGGTAGGCACCTGCGGCAGCTCGGGATTGCGGGTGCGCGAGGTGACGGCCAGCGCGCGCGCCTTGCCGCTCTTCACGAACGGGATCGCGGTGCTGGTGATGTCGAACATGAAGGTGATCTTGCCGCTCACCACGTCCATCATCGCGGGCGAGTTGCCGCGATACGGCACGTGCAGCATCGGCGCGCCGGCCTGTTTCTTCAGCAGCTCGGCCGACAGGTGGTTGGACGCGCCCACGCCGGCCGAGCCGAACGACACCGCGTCGGGGTGGGCCTTGGCGTAGCCGACCAGCGCCTGCACGTCGTCGGCCTTGACCTGCGGTCCGACCAGCAGCACGTTGGCATAGTCGACCACCAGGCCGATCGGCGTGAAGTCCTTGCGCGGATCGAACAGCGTGCTCTTCTGCACCTGCGGCGACATGGTGAGCGTGGGGCTGGCCGCGAAGCCCAGCATGTAGCCGTCCGGCGTGGCCTTGGCGGTTGCGTCCGAGGCGATCATGCCGCTCGCGCCGGCGCGGTTCTCCACCACCACCGCCTGGCCCAGCTTGTCGCCCAGATACTTGGCGAACACGCGCGCGGTGGTGTCCACCGGGCCGCCCGGCGCATAACCCACCAGCAGCCGGATCGGCCGGTCTGGATAGGTGTCCTGGGCGTGCGCGGGCCCCAGGGCCAGCACGCAGGCGGCCAGACCGGCCCGCAGCGCAAGGGGGAACTTCATGGCTGTCGTCTCCTTTGGTGTGTGGCCGGTCTGTACGGGCCTAGGGCCGCGCCGCCAGCCTTTCGCGCAGCGGCTGCTTGAGGATCTTGCCGCTGACGGTGGTGGGAATCGTGTCGATCAGGCGCAGCTCGGCCGGCCGCTTGTAGGGCGCCAGTTGCGTGCGCAAATGGTCCATCAGCGCCGGCGGGTCGATCGTGGCGCCGGGCAGGGTTTCGATGAAGGCGATCACCGCCTCGTTGCCGTCGGCTTCGGGCCGCCCGACCACGGCCGAGAGCCGCACGCCCGGCCAGGCGTTGATGACGCTCTCCACTTCCAGCGGATAGACGTTGAAGCCCGAGCGGATGATCAGGTCCTTCGAGCGGCCGACGATGTGCAGCGCGCCGTCGTCGGCCAGGAAGCCGATGTCGCCGGTGCGCAGCCAGCCGCCCTCGGGCAAGGCGTGCGCCGACAGCTCGGGATCCCTGTAATAGCCCAGCATCACGCCGGGCCCGCGCACCAGGATCTCGCCCCGTTCGCCGGCCGGCGCGGCGGGCGCATCGGGCGCGCCGATGCGCAGCTCCACGCCCTCCACCGCGCAGCCCGCCGCACAATCGCGGCGGGGCGCGTCGATGTCGGTGATGAAGAGCGAGCCCGCGTATTCGGTGATGCCGTAGCCATGATGCAGGGGCTGGCCGAAGCGCGCCTCGACCTCGCGCTTGAGCGTCGGATCGAGCGCAGCGCCGCCGGTGTAGAGATAGCGCAGTGCGGGCGCCACCGGCTCGGCGCCGGTCTCGCGCAGGTGGGCGAGCAGGCGCGTGAACATGGTCGGCACCCCTTGCAGGATGGTGAGCCCGGGGGTCTGCAGCGCCTGCAGCACGTCGGCCGGATCGAAGCGGCTGCGCACGATCAGGCTGGCGCCGCCGTAGAGCGTGGCCAGCAGCACGGTGGCGATGCCGAAGATGTGCGAGAACGGCAGCGCGGCGTAGGCGATGTCGGCCGGCCCCAGCCGGCGCGAGGCCGCCGAGATGCGGGCGAAGTGCAGCAGGCCGCGGTGCGGCACCAGCACGCCCTTGGGCGCGCCGGTGGTGCCGGACGTGTAGATCACGGTGGCCACCTGGTCGCGCAGCGGGCCGCGCTCGGGCTCGACGGCGGCGGCGGCGCGTGCCATCGCCACGCCCTCGCCCCAGACCGCGGCGGGCGCCGGCGTGGCGGCGGCCGCCTGGGCATGGGCGGCGGCATCGCGCGACACGGCCGTGGTGTAGAGCGTGAGCGCCGGCTGCGCGTGGGCCGCGATCACGCCGACCTCGCGCGCCGACAGCCTGGCGTTGACACCCACCGGCCACGCGCCGGCGCGGCTGCACGCGAGCAGCGCCACCACCATGGCGGCGCAGTTCTCGCCCACCATCAGCACGCGCGCGCCCGGGCCCGCGCCCGCCTCGCGCAGCCAGTCGGCCGCGCGGCTCACCTGGGCGTCGAGCGCGCCATACGTCACGCTGCCGGCCTCGGTGCGCAGGCACGGCGCGTCGGGCTGGCGGGCGGCCTGCCAGGCCAGCACCTGGTCGATGCGGGTGGCGTCCTTCAGGGATTGCAGGGTCGTGTGCGGCATGGTGGTCACAGCGTGGAAGCGTCGCCGAGAATGGCGGTGGATTGACTGGACAGCGTGCCGCCGTTGCCGTGCACCAGCGCCAGGTGCGCGTCGGCCACCTGGCGCTCGCCGCATTCGCCGCGCAACTGCCGCACTGCCTCGATCATGATGAAGACGCCATACATGCCCGGATGCACGCAGCACAGGCCGCCGCCGTTGGTGTTCACCGGCAGGCGCCCGCCCGGCGCAATCGCGCCGCCGCTGACGAAGGCGCCGCCCTCCCCCTTGGCGCAGAAGCCCAGGTCTTCGAGGAACAGAATCGTGTTGATGGTGAAGGCGTCGTACACCTCCAGCACGTCGATGTCGGCCGCGCCCACGCCCGCCATGGCATAGGCCTGCCGGCCGGACTGGGCCGCGGCGGTCACGGTGAGATCGTGCATCGACGAGATCTGGCGGTTCCACACGGCGGTGGCGTTGCCCAGCACGTAGACCGGCTTGCGCGGCAGGTCGCGCGCGCGCTCGGCGCGCACCAGCACGAAGGCCCCCGCGCCGTCGGTCACCAGGCAGCAGTCGCGCACGGTAAGCGGATCGGACACCATGCGGGCCGACAGGATGCTGTCGAGCGTGGCGGGCTCGCGCAGCTGGGCCTCGGGGTTGCGCTGGGCCCAGCGATTGGCGGCCAGCGCCACCTCGGCGAGCTGCTCGCGCGTGGTGCCGTACTGATGCATGTGGCGCGCGGCGGCCAGCGCGTACGAGCTCAGCGGGCTGAGCGGATCGTAGGGCGCCTCGTAGGGCTGCGGATCGAAGCTCTTGCGCACGCGCCCGATCTCGGCGCGGCTCAGCGTGGAGGTGCGCTGGGTGCTGCCGTAGCACACCAGCACCGCGTTGCACTGGCCGCTCGCCAGCGCATGCAGCGCCGGCAACAGGTGCGCGACGAAGCTGCTGCCGCCCAGCATGGTGCTGTTGATGAAGGTGGGCCGGATGCCCAGGTGCTCGATCACGGGCATCGCCCACATCGGGGCGGCCACGCTGGCGGTGCACAGGCCGTCGATGTCCTGCATCGAAAGGCCCGCATCGGCGACGGCGCGCTGGGCCGCCTGCACCAGGATCTCCATTTCGGTATAGCCCGCGGCCTGGCCCAGGCCGGCCTGGCCGACGCCCGCCACCGCCACCTTGCCGCGCAGTTCCTTGAGCGTGCTCATGCGCGGTCCTCCACGAACTCGACGCGCGGCACGTCGCCGCCCGCCACGCGCGCGCGCACGGCCATGCCGATGCGCACGTCCTGCGGCGCCAGCCCGGTGACGCAGCTCATCATGCGCACGCCCTCTTCGAGATCGACCAGCGCCACGTTGTAGTCGCCGCCCGCCTCGGGCTTGCGCCGCACCACCGTGGTGGAATAGACCGCGCCGCGCCCGCTCGGCGCGAACCACGCCAGCTCGGCGCCGCCGCAATGCGGGCAGATCATGCGTGGATAGAACACCGCCTTGGCACACGCGCCGCAGCGCTGGATGCGGAATTCGCCGCGCGCCAGCGCCTCCCGGTACTGCTGCTCGACGCCCGTGGCGCCGCCTGGAATCGATGCACTCATCGCGTTTCCCACTGCTTCGGATTGAGGTGCGCCCAGTGTCGGGGCTGCGCCGCGCGCCGGCCATTCTTCATTGCCGAAGCGTGGCTTCAGGTCATCCGTAGCGCCGCGCTTCCACTGATCCGAAGCCGCCCTTTTGCAGAGCCAGATTGTGCGGCGGCGCGCGCCCGTGGCTAGATACGGCACGAGGAGGCGTGAACATGGACCTGACCTGGACCCGGGAAGAGCGTGGCTTTCGCGACGAGGTGCGCGCATTCGCGCAGGCGCAACTGCCCGCCGACATCAGCGCCAAGGTGTGGCGCCACGAACGGCTGGCGCGCGACGACTACGTGCGCTGGCACCGCATCCTGGCCGACCACGGCTGGGGCGCGCCGGCCTGGCCGCGCGAGCACGGCGGCACCGGCTGGAATCCGGTGCAGCGCCTGATCTTCGAGATGGAGACCTTCAAGGCCGGCGCGCCGCGCCTGCTGCCGTTCGGGCTGCAGATGATCGGGCCGGTGCTGATGCGCTACGGCAGCGCCGCGCAGCAGCAGGCGCTGCTGCCGCGCATCATCCGGGTCGACGACTGGTGGTGCCAGGGCTATTCCGAGCCGGGCGCGGGCTCCGACCTGGCCTCGCTCAAGACCCGCGCCGAACGCGAGGGCGATCACTACATCGTCAACGGCCAGAAGACCTGGACCACGCTGGCGCAGTATGCCGACCGCATGTTCTGCCTCGTGCGCACCGACGCCCAGGCCAAACCGCAACGCGGCATCTCGCTGCTGCTGCTCGACATGCACGCCCCGGGCGTGACCGTGCGGCCGATCCGCACGCTGGACGGCGGCCACGACGTGAACGAGGTCTGGCTCGAGAACGTGCGCGTGCCGGTGAGCGACCGGGTCGGCGAGGAAGGCCAGGGCTGGACCTACGCCAAGTATCTGCTGGGCCACGAGCGCACCGGCATCGCGGGGCTGGGCCACTGCCATCGCGAGCTCGCGCTGCTCAAGCGCATGCTGGCCGCGGCCCACGACAGCAACGGCACGCCGCTGGCCGCCAACCCGCGCCTGCGCGACCGCCTCAGCCTGATCGAGGGCGACATCCTGGCGCTCGAGATGCTGCTGTACCGCGTGGCATCCGAACGCGGCGACCATCCCGGGCCCGAGGCCTCGGTGCTCAAGATCCGCGGCTCGGAGATCCAGCAGGACCTGGCCGTGCTGCAGATGGAGGTGGCCGGCCCCGACGCCTGGCCCTACGACCCGCAATGGCTGGACGCGGATGCCGCGTTCCATGGCCCCGGCCCCGACATGGCGGCGGCCGCGGGCGCGGGCTATTGCGACATGCGCAAGACCACGATCTACGGCGGCTCGACCGAGATACAGAAGGGCCTCATCGCCCGCATGGTGCTCGGCAGCTGAGCGCCAGGACAAGGAATCTATCGACATGGACTTCACCTACAGCGACGAGCAGCGCATGCTGGCCGACAGCCTGCGGCGCCTGCTGGACGACCAATGGACCTTCGCCCGGCGGCGCCAGCGCCGCATCGCGCCCGCGCCCGACCCCGCCCTGTGGCGTGCGCTGGCCGAGCTCGGCGTGCTCGGTCTGTGCCTGCCGCCCGAGGCCGGCGGCTTCGGCGAACCGCCGGCCAGCCTGCTGCCCGTGCACCGCGAGCTGGGCCGGGCGCTGGTGGACGAGCCCGTGATCCCGGTCGTGATGGCCGCCACCGCGCTGCAGGCCTGCGCCGACCTGGCGGGCGCGGCGCTGGCGCAGGACTGGCTGCCACGCCTCGCTGCGGGCGAGGCGCGGCTCGCGCTGGCGTACCAGGAGCCCGGGCGGCGCTACGCCACCCAGGCCGACGGCTGCCGCGCGGAGGAGCGCGACGGCGGCTGGCGCGTGCGCGGCGAGAAGCACCTGGTCTGGCACGGCGGCGCGGCCGAGGCCTGGCTGGTGAACGCCGTAACCCAGGCTGGCGAACAGGTGCTGCTGTGGGTGCCGGTGACGGACGGCGCCGCGCAACGGCTGGACACGCCCACGCTGGACGGCCAGCGCTGCGCGCGCCTGCGCTTTGCCGACGCGCCCGCGCGGCTGCTGGCGCATGGCGCGGGCGCCGAGGCCGCGCTCGAGCGCGCGCTGCAATGGGGCACGGCGGCGCTGTGCGCCCATGCCGCCGGCGCGATGGAGCGCCTGTTGGAGATCACCGCCGAGTACCTGCGCACGCGGCATCAGTTCGGCCAGCCGCTGGCCGCGTTCCAGGCCCTGCAGCACCGCGTCGCCGACATGCTGGTGGCGTGCGAGATGGCGCTGTCGATGGCCTATGTGGCGGCCGCCGCGCTGGCCGAGGACGAGCCGCGCGAACGCCGCCGCCTGCTGGCCCAGGCCAAGCTGCAGGTGGGCCGGCACGCGCGCCAGCTCGCGCAGGCGGCCGTGCAGCTGCACGGCGGCATGGGCATGACCGACGAGCTGGAGGTGGGCGACTACTTCAAGCGGCTGACCGCCGTGGACCTGCTGCTGGGCGACAGCGCCACGCAGCTGGGCCTGCTGGCGGCGCTGGCCGACGAGGCCGCCCTCGACGCCGCGCAGGTGCCGGCATGAGCGCCGCCTTCGAACAGATCGTGCTGGACTGGCGCGATGGCGTCGCCTGCATCACGCTCAACCGGCCGGAGCGCCTGAACGCCTTCACCGACGTGATGCAGGGCGAGCTGCAGGCGGCGCTCGACCAGATCGAGGCGCGCGCGGACCTGCGCGGCGTGGTGTTGACCGGCGCGGGCCGGGCCTTCTGCGCCGGCCAGGACCTGGGCCAGCGCAAGCCCCTGCCCGACGGCCAGCGCCGCGACCTGTCGCAGGGGCTGCGCCAGCATTACCGCCCGCTGGTGTTGCGGCTGCGCGCGCTGCCGGCGCCGGTGCTGTGCCTGGTCAACGGCGTGGCGGCCGGCGCGGGCGCGAGCCTGGTGTTCGCCTGCGACGTGGTGGTGGCCGCCGAGTCGGCGCGCTTCGTGCAGGCGTTCGCCCGCATCGGCCTCATGCCCGACGCGGGCGCCACCTACTTCTGGCCGCGGCTGGCCGGCAGCGCGCGCGCCATGGGCGCGGCGCTGTTCGGCGAACCGGTGAGCGCGCGCCAGGCGCAGGATTGGGGGCTGATCTGGGAGTGTGTGCCCGACGCGGAATTCGAGGCGCGTGCGGCCGCGCTGATCGCACGGCTGGCCCAGGGGCCCACGCGCGCATGGGCGGCCACCAAGACCGCCCTGCACGCCAGCGCCGCCAACACGCTGGAGGCGCAGTTCGACCTGGAATGCGCGCTGCAGCGAGAGCTGGGCTACACCGACGACTACCTCGAAGGGATGCAGGCCTTCGGCGACAAACGCGCGCCCCGCTTCACCGGGCGCTGAGGCGGCAAACAAAAACCCCGGCGCGAAGCCGGGGTCGTCTGCATGCGGCGCGGGCCGGGATCAGCCCTCGGTTTCTTCCTCTTCGCCGCGCGCCAGGCGCTCGGTGTTCTTCACGCCGGTGTGACGGACGTCGGCGCCCTTGACCATGTAGATCACGCGTTCGGCCATGTTCTTGGCATGATCGCCGATGCGCTCGAGCGCGCGGGCGATGAAGATCATGTCGATGGCGCGCGAGATGGTGCGCGGATCTTCCATCATGTAGGTGATCAGGTTGCGCAGCGCGGCCTTCCATTCCTTGTCGACCTCCTTGTCGGAGCGCACGACCTGCGCGGCGAGGATGGGGTCGAGACGGGCGAAGGCGTCGAGCGAGTTGTGCAGCATGTTGCCGACGTTCTGGGCCATGTGGCGCAGTTCGATCAGCGGAATCTGCTGCTGGTTGTTTTCGAACATGCGGCGCACGGCGGTGGCGATCTTCTCGGCCTCGTCGCCCGAACGCTCCATGTCGGTCAGCATCTTGGAGACGGCCAGCAGCGTGCGCAGGTCGATCGCGGTGGGCTGGTGGCGCGCCAGGATCAGGCTGATGCGCTCGTCGATCTCCACCTCGTGGCGGTTGACCTCTTTCTCGCGTTCGCGCACCTTTTCCACGAGGGTCATGTCGCCCGTGGGAATCGCTTCGATCGCCTCATGGATCATGGCTTCGACCACGCCCCCCATCTGGAGGAACTGCGATCGGACGTTTTCCAGATCGGCATCGAACTGTTTGTTGGTGTGCTCCGTCATCCGGACTCCCTGCGAGGTTGATCTCATCGTTATGTCCCCTCTGGGTAATGTGCGCGGGGGACCTGCCGACCCGCAAGGTTATGACTCGGATGTGACAGGATTATGAATGGGCGGGAGATGCCCTGCAAGCGCGCCGCGCCGGTGTGGCGCGGCGGCCGCGCGGGTGGGCGCGATCACGCGATCCGGGCTCGCGCCTTGCGGCGAGCCGCCAGGCCGGGCGCTGCCGCGCGCCGGCCCGCGCAGGCGCTCAGGCCTTGCGTTCGAGACGGCGGATGCCGTTCTGCGTGGCGAGCAGCGCCACGTCGGCGCCGGCGATGGCGAACAGGCCGACCGTGACCACGCCGGGGAGGTTGTTGATGCGGGCCTCGAAGCCGGGCGCGTCTTCGATCGACAGGCCGGCCACGTCGAGGATCTCATTGCCGTTGTCGGTGATGAAGCCCTCGCGCAGGCGCGGCGTGCCGCCCAGCGCGGCCAGCGCGCGCGCCACGCTGGCGCGCGCCATCGGGATCACTTCCACCGGCAGCGGAAACGCGCCGAGGCGCTCGACCAGCTTGGACTCGTCGGCGATGCAGACGAAGCGCGCGGCCACCGAGGCCACGATCTTCTCGCGCGTGAGCGCGCCGCCGCCACCCTTGATCATCGAAAGCCGCGCGTCGATCTCGTCGGCGCCGTCGACGTAGATGGGCATGTGCTCGACCTCGTTGAGGTCCAGCACCGGCAGGCCGTGACCGGCCAGGCGGGCGGCGCTGCGCTCCGAGCTGGCGACCGTGGCGCGGATGCGGCCCTTGAAGCGGGCCAGCCCGTCGATGAAGAGGTCGGCCGTCGAGCCGGTGCCCACGCCGATCACGACATCGGGGCCGGCCACCTGTTCGACCAGTTCGAGGGCCGCGTCGGCGGCTTGCTGCTTGAGTTCTTGCTGAGTGAGCATGTGCGGAAGTACGCGAAAAAAGCGATGAAGGAAATCCTGCGCGAGGCCTGCAATTTAGCAGATGCCCGGCCACGCCCGCGAAAGTATGGGGGCCACATCGACGCCGGCCCAGCCCTCGCCCCACAGCGTGCCGCCGCTGGCCAGCCGGGTCGCCACGAAGGCCTGCCCGACCGGCGCCGGCGCGTGCCGCAGCAGCAGGGCCGCCTGCCACAGCCGCGCCAGCCCGGCCGCCAGCGCCCGCGCGCCGGCCTCGCCATCGGCGCTTGCACCGGCGGCGCGGGCGAACCAGCGATCGCATTCGGCGTCGTAGCGCGGATCGCGGCCGGCCGCGATGCCGAGCTCCGCCCGCACGGCCTCGAGCACGTCGGGCTCGCGCGTGAGCGCGCGCAGCACGTCGAGCGCCATCACGTTGCCCGAGCCCTCCCAGACCGAATTCACCGGCGCTTCGCGATAGAGCCGCGCCAGCGGCGCCTCCTCCACGTAACCGTTGCCGCCCAGCGCCTCCAGGCACTCGCCGAGCGCCAGCACGGCGCGCTTGCAGACCCACAGCTTGGCCGCCGGCGTGCCCACGCGCAGCAGCGCACGCGCGGCGGGCGACTCGCGTTCGTCCATGGCGCGCGCCAGCCGCAGCCCCAGCGTGGTGGCGGCCTCCGACTCCAGCGCGAGGTCGGCCAGCACGGCGCGCATGGCGGGCTGGTCGAGCAGGGCGCGGCCGAAGGCCTGGCGCTGACGCGTGTGGTGCAGCGCCTGCACCACGCCCTGGCGCAGCAGCGCGGCGCTGCCCAGCACGCAGTCCAGCCGCGTGGTGGCGGCCATCTCCAGCAGCAGCGCCAGGCCGCGCTCGGGCTCGCCCACCATCACGCCCCAGGCCTCCTCGAACTCGACCTCGGCGCTGGCGTTGCTGCGATTGCCGAGCTTGTCTTTCAGGCGCCGCACCCGCACCGCGTTGCGCGGCCCGTCGGGGATCCAGCGCGGCACGAAGAAGCAGCCCAGTCCGGCGTCGCTGCGCGCGAGCACCAGATGGGCGTCGGCCTGCGGCACCGAGAAAAACCATTTGTGGCCGGTGAGGCGGTAGACCCGGCCGCGGCCGGCGGCGCCCTCGGGCGCGGCGTGCGTCGTGATGGCGCGCAGGTCGGAGCCGCCCTGCTTCTCGGTGAGCCCCATGCCGATCAGCGCGCCCTGCTTGGCCGTGACCGGCGCGTCGGCCGGATCGAACACGCGCGAGCCCAGGCGCGGCATCCAGGCATGGGCGAAGTCGATCGCGCCGGCCGGCTCGCGCGCGAGCAGCGGATAGGCCGCGTAGGTCATGGTGGTGGGGCACAGCGTGCCGGCCTCGACCTGGCCCTGCATCAGGAAACCGGCTGCGCGCGCAACCTGTGCGCCCGGGCCGGGACGCACCCATGCGCGGTTGTGCAGGCCGCGCGCGGCGATGCCGCTCATGAGCTGGTGCCAGGCGGGATGGAAGGCGACGCGATCGATGCGATGGCCGTTGCGATCGTAGGCATGCAGCTCGGGCGGATGGCGGTTGGCCTCCTCGCCGGCGGCGAGGGTCTGGGCCCGGCCGAGCCAGGCACCGTGCTCGCGCAGCTCGGCCTCGTGTGCGCTGGCGCCCTCGCGCGCCAGCGCGGCGGCGAGCACCGGGTCGGTGTCGTAGAGCGAGTAATCGTCCAGGGGCGGCACCTGATTGGTGACCGCATGCGTGAAGAACGGCTGCATGGCGTCTCCTTGCGGACCGACGCCTGCCGGATTGCGGCGTTGCCCGCCCAGCGGCTGGGCGGTGCGGCAGGCGCGCTTAACGCCCTAGTGTATCGGGTTCGTCGTCGGCCGGCGTTTCGGCGGGGCCGAGCAACTGCTGCGTCTCGGCCTCCGGCAGCGCCTCCACGCTCTTGAGGTTGCGCAGCATCGCGCGGGTGCGCACCTCGGTGGCGCCGATCTTGGTGCTGGCGTTGTCGAGCGATTTCTTGACGCTGGCCAGCGCGTCGCCGAACTTGGCGAACTCGGTCTTGACCGCGCGCAGCACCTGCCACACCTCCGACGAGCGCTGCTCGATGGCCAGCGTGCGAAAGCCCATCTGCAGGCTGTTGAGCAGCGCCGCCAGGTTGGTGGGCCCGGCCACGTTCACGCGCAGGCCGTGCAGCCGGTCGACCAGGCCGGGCTGGCGCAGCACCTCGGCGTAGAGGCCTTCGGTGGGCAGGAACATGATGGCGAAATCGGTGGTGTGCGGCGGCGCCACGTACTTGCTCGCGATCAGCCGGGCCTGGGCCTCGACCGCACGCGCCAGCGCACTGCCGGCCTGGCGCGCGGCCTCCGCGTCGGCGGCCTCCTGCGCATCGAGCAGGCGCTCGTATTCTTCCTTGGGGAACTTGGCGTCGACCGGCAGCCAGACCGGCTGGCCGCCCGCCTCGCGCCCCGGCAGCCGGATGGCGAACTCGACGATCGCGTCGCTGCCGGGAATCGGCTTCACGTTGCGCGCGTACTGGTCGGCCGTCATCGTGTCTTCGATCAGGCGCGCGAGCTGCACCTCGCCCCAGGTTCCGCGCGACTTCACGTTGGTGAGCACGCGCCGCAGATCGCCCACGCCCGAGGCCAGGGTCTGCATCTCGCCCAGGCCCTTGTGCACGGCCTCCAGGCGCTCGGACACCAGCTTGAACGACTCGCCCAGGCGCTGCTCGAGCGTGGCGTGCAGCTTTTCGTCGACGGTGCGGCGCATCTCCTCGAGCCGTGCGCCATTGTCGGCCTGCAGCGCCTGCAGGCGCGCGTCCACGGTCTGGCGCACCTCGGCCATGCGGCGGTCGTTGAGCTCGACCAGGCCCTGCAGGCGCTCGCCGAACTGCGCGGCGAAGCGTGCCAGCGAAGCCGCATATTCCTCGCGCGCCTCGCGGCCATCGCGCGCCAGCGAGGCGCGCAGGTCTTCCTGGGTCTGCATCAGCTCCGCGCGCAACGCCCGACTCGACTCGGCCAGCTCCGCGCGCAGCCCGCGTTGGCTCTCGGCCATCTCGCTGCGCACCAGCCGCTCCAGGCGCTCGAGGCCGTCCTGCACCCCGTCCACGCCCGGCGCGCGACCGGCGCGCAGCAACGCGCCGAGCGCGAACAACGCCGCCAGCACCGCGGCGCCCGCGCCCACCATGACCCACATCTGCATCGGTTCCAACCCGCTCTCCCTGCCTTCAAAGACACGCCATGCGCACAGCTGCGATTCTGCCTCAATCCGCGCCAGCGCTGGCGCGCCCGGACTGTTGTATGGCCGCGCCAGCCGCGCCGGCGCCGGGTTAAAAAAGTTAACATCGAGAATTCTTCCTTTGGTCCGACCTCGCCGTGTCCGCCCCGCCCCTGCCGTCCGCCTCTGCTGCCCCGGCGCTCCCGACCGGTGACGCGGCCGCCCCCGGGGTGCAGGCCGTGTTCGGGCCGATCGATCTGTCGGGTGCCACGCCGCTCGCCCAGGGCGGCGACCGCTACGTGTTCCAGCATCCGCACGAACCCGGCCTGCTCATCAAGGTGATGGACATGCAGGCGCGCGCGGTCTATCTGCAGGCGCGGCCGTTCAAGCGCTGGTACAAGCAGTTCCAGCGCGAGAGCGCCTACCGCGTCTACCTCAACGAATTCTCGGAATACGTGTGCACCACCACCCGTCCGTCGGGGGTCTGGCAGGTGCCGATGGCGCGCATCCTGGGCGCGGCGCAGACCAGCCTGGGCCTGGGCCTGCTGGTGGAGAGGATCAGCGACGGCAACGGCGGGCTGGCGCCCACGGTCGCCGACCTGGCCCGGCAGGGCCGGTTCACGGTCACGCTGGCGGCCAAGCTGGACGAATTCTTTGCCGACCTGGCCGACGCCCACCTCGTGATCCACGACATGTCGGCCAGCAACGTGGCCTGCGGCTACAACGCCGAGGGCCGGCCCGGCCTGTACCTGGTGGACGGCTTCGGCGTGCTGCCGTTGATTCCGATCCATGCCTGGAGCCGCTTGCTCAACCGGCGCCGGGTGATGCGCAAGTATGCGGCGCTGCGCGCGCGCATGCCGGCGCCCGTGCCCGACCCCGACTGATCAGGCCAGCTCGGCGCCGTCGCGGTCCATCCACACGTAGTCGCGGCCGGCCTGCTGGCCGCGCCGCAACGGATTGCGCGTGCAGAACGCCGCGTAGGCGGGATCGACGAAGCGATATGGCAGGTGCTCGTCGCGCCCGGCCGGGATGCCGAGCCGCGTGGTGCAGATCAGGCGCGGCATATCGGCGCCCACGTCCTGCACGAAGAATCGTTGCGGATCGAACTTCTTGCCGTCCCAGTCGGGCACCTTCAGGCCGAGCGCGCGGCACAGCAGCGTCTGGCCGGCGCACAGCCGGGTGGGCGCGCGCGGCTGGCCCTGGGCGTCGGGATTGAGCCGCTGCATGCATGCGAGCGCGCGCGCATCGCTGACCGCATCGATCCAGGGATGCGCGGACTTGATCAGCACCGCGTTGCCGGGGCCGTGCGCGCTGAAGTTCAGCGAGTCGCCGCCGCGGGCGTAATACATGTAGATCACGCCGCCGTCCATGAACAGCGCGCGGCGCTTGTGGGTGTAGCCGAGCGAGGCGTGGCTGCCGCGCTCGTCGAGGTAGTAGGCCTCGGTTTCGATGATGCGGGCCGACAGCCACAGGCCGCGCCAGCGCCGCCGGATCACCTTGCCCAGCAGATCGCGCGCCAGCGTGGCGGCGTCGCGGTCGAAGAAGCTGTCGGGCAGCGCCGGCCCGGGGGCCACGCGCGTCATCTCAGGCAAAGCGTTCGGTGTAGCGCTTTTCGGAAAAGCCCACGCTGACCTCGCCATCGGCGGTGACCGTGACGGGGCGGCGCACCAGCGCCGGATACTCGGCGATCAGCGCCGTCCATTGGGCCGGCGTGGCCGCGGCCTTCTGCGCGTCGCTCAGCGCGCGCCACGTCATGGAGGTGCGGTTCACGAGCTTTTCCCAGCCGCCCACCTGCTCGGCCCAGGTCTCAAGCGTGGCGGCGGGCACGGGATGATCGCGGTAATCGATGAAGTCGTGGGCCACGCCATGGGCGGTGAGCCATTCCCGCGCCTTCACGCAGGTGCTGCACTTGGTCAGGCCGTAGAGGGTGGTTTGCTTCATGATTGGGTTTCCTTGCGCACTTGCAGGCGGTTGGCCACGATCACGCAGGTGCCGACCGCCAGGATGAACAGCGTGGCCAGGGCATTGACCTCGGGCTTGAGGCCCAGGCGCACGCGCGAGAACACTTCCATGGGCAGGGTCGTGAAACCCGGGCCCGACAGGAACGAGGCCAGCACCACGTCGTCGAGCGACAGGGTGAACGACAGCAGCCAGGCCGAGGCCAGCGCCGGCACGATCAGCGGCAGGGTGATCGAGAAGAACACCTTGAGCGGCGTGGCGCCCAGGTCCAGCGCGGCCTCTTCGAGCGAGCGGTCCATGTCGCGGATGCGCGACTGGATCACCACCGCGACGAAGGCCATGCACAGCGTGACGTGGCCGACCCAGATCGTGAACATGCCGTTCTGCTCGGGCCAGCCCAGCGTGCCGCGCATCTCGACGAACATCAGCAGCAGCGAGATGCCGAGCACGACCTCCGGGATCACCAGCGGCGCGCTCAGCATGCCGAGGTAGAGGCCGAAGCCGCGGAACCGCCCCATGCGCGCCAGCACGTAACCGGCCCAGGTGCCGATGATGGTGGCGGCCGTGGCGGTGAACGCGGCGATCTGGAACGACAGCCACGCGGCGCGCAGCAGCGCGTCGTCGGCGAACAGCGCCGAGTACCAGCGCAACGAGAAGCCGGTCCAGGAGGTGACCACCGGCGAATCGTTGAACGAAAACACCATCAGGCTGAGGATGGGCACATACAAAAAGAAGTAGCCCAGGCCCAGCGCGAGGGTGCGCATCGACTTGTTGGGACCCTTCATCGGCGGCCTCCGCTGTCGACCTGTTGCTGCTTGACCTGGTTGTACTGGAACAGGGCCAGCGGCACCAGCAGCAGCAGCACCATCACGCAGGTCACCGCCGAGGCCATCGGCCAGTCGGTGTTGTTGAAGAATTCATTCCACATCACGCGGCCCATCATCAGCGTGTCGGCGCCGCCCAGCATCTCGGGGATCACGTACTCGCCCACGGCCGGGATGAACACCAGCATCGCGCCGGCGATCACGCCCGGGCGCGACAGCGGCACGGTGATGCGCCAGAAGGCTTGCCAGGGCCGGGCGCCCAGGTCGTAGGCGGCCTCGAGCAGGCGCAGGTCCATCTTCACCAGGTTGGCATAGAGCGGCAGGATGAAGAACGGCAGGTAGGCATAGACCATGCCGATGTACACGGCCAGGTCGGTGCGGTAGATCTCGATCGGGCTGGCGGTCAGGCCCAGGCCCATCAGCACCTTGTTCAGCAGGCCGTCGTTGCGCAGGATGCCGACCCAGGCGTAGACGCGCAGCAGCAGCGAGGTCCAGAACGGCAGGATCACGCCCAGCAGCAGGATGTTGCGGATGGCGGGCGACGAGCGCGCGATGTAGTACGCCATCGGGTAGCCGATCAGGATGCAGACCACGGTGGTGACCGCGGCCATCTTGACCGAGTTCAGGTAGGTGGCGAAATACAGGCTGTCGGTGAACAGCAGGATGTAGCCGCGCAGATGCAGGCTGAGCTGCACCGCCTCGTCCTTGAACTCGGCCAGCGGCGTGTAGGGCGGGATGCCGAACTGCAGCTCCGCGAAGCTGATCTTGAAGACCAGCAGGAACGGCACCAGCAGGAACAGCGCCAGCCACAGGAACGGCGGCACCACCGCCAGGGCGCGCCCCGACGGCAGCCAGCTACGCAACGCGCCCAGCTTCATGATGCCAGCACCGTGGCGCTGTCGGCGTCCCAGCTGACGAAGATCTCTTCGTCGATGCCCGGGGCGTCCATCGCGCCCAGCTGCAGGCTGGGCACGCTCGCCTCCACGACCTTGCCCGAATCGAGCCGGATCTGGTAGAGGCCGTAGCTGCCCATCCACGCCATGTGGCTCACCATGCCGTGGGCCCAGTTGTAGTCGCTCTCGGGCTGGTTGCGCGAGACCACCATGCGCTCGGGCCGGATCGACACGTGCACCTCCATGCCGAGCGGCTCGCTCACGCCGTGGTTGACGTAGAGCGGGCGCGTGAGCGCCTCGCTCTCGATGGCCACGTGATCGGGCTCGTCCTCGACGATGGTGCCGGTGAAGAGGTTGGTGCTGCCGATGAAGCCCGCGACGAAGCGCGAGTTGGGGAAGTTGTAGACGTCTTGCGGCGAGCCGCACTGCACGATCTGGCCTTCGGTCATGACGGCCAGGCGATGCGCCATGGTCATGGCCTCTTCCTGGTCGTGCGTGACCATGATGCAGGTCACGCCGACCTGCTCCAGGATCTTCACCAGCTCGATCTGGGTCTTCTGGCGGATCTGCTTGTCGAGCGCCGACATGGGCTCGTCGAGCAGCAGCAGCTTGGGCCGCTTGACCAGGCTGCGCGCCAGCGCCACACGCTGCTGCTGGCCGCCCGAGAGCTGGTGCGGCTTGCGGCGCGAGTAGCCCGCCATCTGCACCAGGTCGAGCGCCTCGAACACGCGGTCGTGGATCTCGGCGCGGTCCACGCCCTCCTGCTTCAGGCCGAAGGCAACGTTGGCCTCGACCGTCATGTGCGGGAAGAGCGCGTACGACTGGAACATCATGTTGACCGGCCGCCGGTAGGGCGGCACGGCCGTGATGTCTTCGCCGTCGAGCAGGATCTGGCCCGAGGTGGCCTCCTCGAAGCCGGCCAGCATCCGCAGCAGCGTCGACTTGCCGCTGCCCGAGCTGCCCAGCAACGCGAAGATCTCGTTGCGCTTGACCGCCAGGTTGACCGAACGGACGGCGACGGTGTCGCCGAAGATCTTGACCACATCGACGATCTTGACGAATTCGTCCGGATCGGTGGAATGCTGTGCCGTGTAACGGCTATCGCTCATGATGACTTATCTTCCGGACTTCAGTTCGGCCCACATGCGGGTCTGCAGGCGCTGGACCGGCAGCGGCTGCGCCTTGATGACGTACAGGGACTTCGACACCTCGGCGTCCGGGTAGATCATCGGGTTGTCGGCCACGTCCTTGACCACGTACTTGCGCGCCTCTTTGTTGGCGTTCGGGTAGAACATGGTGTTGGTGATCGCGGCGTGCACCTGCGGCGTCTCGATGTAGTTGATGAAGGCGTGGGCCTCTTCGGGATGCGGCGCATCCTTCGGGATCACCATCAGGTCGAACCAGGCCGGCGCACCGCCCTTCGGGATGAAGTAGTTGATGTCGTAGGTCTTCTTGGCCTGCTGCGCACGGTGGCGCGCGATCATCACGTCGCCCGAAAAGCCATAGACCATGCACAGGTCGCCCACGGCCAGCTCGTCGATGTAGCCCGAGGAGCTGAACTGGCGGATGTACGGCCGGATCTTCTTCAGGAGCTCGAGCGCTTCCTTGTAGTCTTCGGGCTTTTCGGAATTGGGATCCTTGCCGAGGTACTTGAGCGCGGCCGGGAACACCTGGGCCGCCTCGTCCAGCATCGAGATGCCGCAGTCCTTGAGCTTGGCCGCGTTTTCGGGCTTGAACAGCATGTCCCAGCTGGCGAGGTCGACGCCGTCGCCCAGGATCTGCTTGACCTTGGTGACGTTGAAGCCCAGGCCGTTGGTGCCGTAGCCCCACGGCACCGCGTACTCGTTGCCCGGGTCGACCGTGGCCACCAGCGCCATGATGTCGGGATCCAGGTATTTCAGATTGGGGATCTTGGACTTGTCGAGCTTCTGGAACAGGCCGCCCTGGATCTGGCGCGAGGCGTAGTGCGTCGAGGGCACGACGATGTCGTAGCCCGACTTGCCCGTCAGCAGCTTGGCCTGCAGGGTGTCGTTGTTGTCGTAGACGTCGTAGCGGACCTTGATGCCGGTCTCTTTCTCGAAGCCTGGAATCGTGTCGGGCGCGGTGTACTCGGCCCAGTTATAGACGTTGACGACCTTGTTCTGTGCCACGGCCGGTGCAACCGCGGCGGCGACCGCCGCCAGACCCAGCGCAAAGCGCATTCCCGTCATGAATTTCATCGCGACCCCTTGCCTAATTCGCGTTGTAAGGATTTCCAAAAGGCAAAATGATAAAGCCTTTTAGCGGGTGGTTGTTGGCGTCCGGCCCGGCAATCCAGGATTTTCGCCGCGCGATCGTGCCCGGGCGGCGCATCGGGCGTGACATCCGGCGGCACATCGGGCGGACAGCGCCCGCGCCCGCGCGCGCCATCGGCCCGCCGACCCGCGCCCGGCGTCAGCCCCGTCAGCCTCGTCAGCCCCGTCAGCCCCGATAGGCCGCGACGATGCGCTGCCAGGCGGCCACGCCCGGCTCGCCGGCGACCTTCACCAGCGAGCGCTTGAGCCGGTCGAGATTGGCCTGGCGGGCGCGCGGCGACACGCCGCCCGCGGTGCCGCGGTCGAAGTCGATCAGCCAGGCATGGCCGCGGGCGTCGAGCAGGATGTTGAAGGCGTTGAGATCGGCGTGCCAGACGCCGGCCGCGTGCATGTCGGCGATCGCCCGGCCCGCGGCCGCGCAGGCCGGCGCGTCCAGCACCTGCGCCAGCGGGCGGACGTCGGGAATGCGCTCGATCAGGATGGCGGCGCGATAGGTAAGCCCGCTGCGCCAGTAGCCGGCCGCGAGCGGCGCCGGCACGCGCAGGCCGTGCGCGCACAGCATGGCCAGCAGCCGGTATTCGCGAAACGGCCGCGTGCGCTCCTCGCCCTGCCACAGGTAGGCGTCGCGCGAGAGCCGCGCCACCAGGCCGCCGCGGCGATAGCCGCGCAGCACCCCGTGCCAGCCGGCGCCATCCACGAACCAGGCCGCCTGGCGCCCGCCCGCCTGCACCGGCCGCGCCGTGCTGCCGTAGGACTCGGGCCGCAGCAGCGCCGGATCCGGCGCGCCCAGGCGCCTGCTGTCGAACAGCATGGCGCCCCCGTCCCAGCCGTGGCGCCGCGCGCCGGGGTCGTTGGCGTCAATCCGCACGGTTGCGCATCCAGTCGGCCACGCCGAAGAACGAATGCACCAGGCGCTCGACCAGCGCCGGCGCGATCTGCTGGTCCTGCATGGCGCGGCCCATGCAGGCCACCCACTGGTCCCGTTCGACCTGGCCGATCGAGAACGGCAGGTGGCGAGCGCGCAGGCGCGGATGGCCGAAGCGCTGGATGTAGTGGTCCGGGCCGCCGAAGTAGCCACAGAGGAACCAGAACAGCTTGTCGCGCGCCTCGTCCAGGCTCGGGCCATGGGCGGCGCGCAGCTCGCGGAAGTCGGGCTCCAGGTCCATCAGGTCATAGAAACGGTCGACCAGCGCCCGCACGGCGGTCTCGCCGCCGAGCAGTTCGAAGATGGTCTTGGTGGTGTCGAGCGGTTCGAAAACGGGCTCGACGCGGGTCGTCGTCATCAGGCTTCTCGCAAGGTAACCAGGGGCGGCGTGCGCAGCACGCCGCGCAGGGCCAGCGCACCGCCGGCCCAGGCGCCGGCCATGCCGGCGGCCATGCCCGCCAGCCACGGCCAGACGCGCATGGTAATCGTGAAATCGAACACCTGGGTCGACAGGACCCAGGCCACCGCGGTGGCGCCGGCCGCCGCCAGCAGGCCGGCCAGGCCGCCCACCGCCAGCAGTTCGAGCCGCTGCGCCCGCGCCAGCTGCTGCCGGGTCGCGCCCAGGGCCCGCAGCACGGCCGCCTCGCGCACCCGTTCGTCGCGCGTGGCCGACAGGGCCGCGGCCAGCACCAGCACGCCGGCGCTCAGGGTGAACAGGAACAACAGCTGCACCGCGCGCGTGACCTCCTGCAGCACCGATTGCAGCTGCGACAGGATCGCGCCCACGTCGAACACGGTCAGGTTGGGGAAATCGCGCACCAGCCCGCGCAGCACCGGCACCTTGTCGGGCGGCAGGTGGAACGAGGTGATCCAGCTCTGCGGCATGTCGGCCAGGGCCGGCGGCGACAGGATGGCGAAGAAATTCACGCGCATGGTATCCCAATCCACGCGGCGCACGCCCGCCACCGTCACGTCGGTGGTCTGGCCGGCCACGTCGAAACGCAGACGGTCGCCCACCTTCAGGCCCAGCGATTCGGCCAGGCCCGACTCGATCGAGACCTCGTGCGCGGCCGGATCGAGCCAGCGCCCGGTCACGAGCCGGTTGCCCTCGGGCGGCGTGTCGGCGAACGAGAGGTTGAACTCGCGGTCGACCAGGCGCTTGGCGCGCGGGTCTTCATAGTCGTCCGGGCCCACCGCCCGGTCGTTGACCGTGAGCAGGCGGCCGCGCACCATCGGCCACAGCCGCACGTTGCCCAGGCCTTCGGCCTGCAGCCGCGCCAGCACGTCGGCGCGCTGGTCGGGCTGGATGTTGATCAGGAAGCGGTTGGGCGCATCGGCCGGCAGCGTGCGCTGCCAGCCGTCGATCAGGTCGGTGCGGGTCATCGTGAGCAAAAGCAGCGCCATCAGCCCGATGGCCAGCGCGCAGACCTGGGTGATGGTGGCGGCGCGGCGCCGCACCACGCCGGCCAGCGCGAAGCGCAGCGCCGGCAGCCCCGCCACCGCGCCGCGCAGGCGCGCGAGCAGCAGCACCGCCAGCCAGGCCACCAGCGCAAACACCAGAAAGGCGCCGAGGAAACCGCCGGCCACGGCCACGCCCAGCTTCAGATCGCCGGCGAACCACCAGATCAGCAGCGACAGCCCGACCGCGCCCACGGCATAGCCGCCCAGCCCGCGCGCGCGCCCGGCGCCGGCGTCGCGCCGCAACACCCGGGCGGGCGGCACGTGGCGCAGCTGCGCCAGCGACGGCAGGGCGAAGCCCAGCAGCATCAGGAGCCCGGTGACCAGGCCCTGCAGCGCCGGGATCACCGAGGGCAGCGGCAGGCTGGTGTCGATCAGGCCGGACAGCGCCATCACCAGCAACTGGTGCACGCCGAAGCCCAGCACGCAGCCGCCGAGCGCGGCGGCCAGGCCGATGAGCGTGAATTCGGCGCAGAGCATGATGCTGACCTGGGCCTGCGAGGCGCCCAGGCAGCGCATCACGGCAATGCCGTTGCGATGCCGCTGCATGAAGCGGCCCGCGGCCAGCGCCACCGCCACGGCCGAGATCAGCACCGCGAGCAGGGCCACCAGCGAGAGGAAGCGCTGGGCGCGGTCGAGCGTGCGGCGCACCTCGGGCCGGCCCGACTCGACCGTGGCGATCTTCTGGCCGCGCTGCAGATGCGCGCGCAACCAGGTCTGGTAGTCGGCCACCGCCGCCGGTTCGCCCGCCACCAGCAGGCCGTAGCCGATGCGGCTGCCCGGGGCGATCAGCCCGGTGGCGGCCAGGTCCGCGCTGCGCAGCATCACGCGCGGCGCGACGTTGACGAACTGCATGCCGCGATCGGGCTCGTAGGTCAGCACCCGTTCGACGCGCAGCCGGGCGTCGCCCAGGCCGATGCTGTCGCCCACGCCGATGCCGAGCAGCGCCAGCAGCTGCGGGTCGGCCCACACCGTGCCGGGCGACGGCACCTCATCGGTGGGCGTGTCCTGGGCGAACGGCGCCTCGGCCACCCGCAGCCGGCCGCGCAGCGGGTAGCCCGGCTCCACCGCCTTGATCGAGACGAGCTGGGCCGCGTCGCCCGCGCTCGCCATCGACGGAAACTGCAGGGTGGCGCTGGTGCGCAGGTCGCGTTCGCGCGCCGCCGCCAGGAAGGCGGGCGGCACGGGCTCGTCGGCGTCGAGCAGCAGATCGGCGCCCAGCATCTGCCCGGCGTCGCGCTCCAGGGCGCGCGAGACCCGATCCGACAGAAACCCGACGCTGGTGACGGCGGCCACCGCCACCACCAGCGCCAGCACCAGCAGGCGCAGCTCGCCGGCGCGCGCGTCGCGCACCATCATGCGCAGGCCGAGCGCCACCGAGGCGAAAAAGCCGGTGCGCCGGGCGGCGCGAGCGGAGGCATCAGGGAAATCCATCATTATCGAACCGTCAAGTAAACACAGCGACCCGCTATCATGCCGCAGGACGAAACCTCAGCTTTCGTCAGCATACCTAATAGAAAAGCCCCCTGGAGAAGACATCATGCGCAAGACGTGGCTCGCTGCCGCCCTGCTTGCCGCCGGCGCGTTCAGCGTGACCGGTCCGGCCCAAGCCCAGACCACCCTCAAGATGGCCTACGCCCTGTCGACCTCGTCGCATTACGGCGCGGGCGGCGACGCCTTCGCCAAGTCGATCGAGGCCAGCTCGGGCGGCAAATACAAGGTCCAGCAGTTCGCCAACAGCGCGCTCGGCGGCGAACGCGAAGTGATCGAAGGCCTGCAGATCGGCACCATCGACCTGGCCATCGTCTCGACCGGCGCCACGCTGAACTTCGTGCCCGAGACCGGCGTGTTCGACATCCCGTTCCTGCTGCGCGACCTGAACCACGCCCGCGCCGTGCTCGACAGCAAGATAGGCCAGGATATGCTCGCCAAGTTCCCGAGCCGCGGCATCGTCGCGCTGGCCTGGGGCGAACAGGGCTTCCGCCACCTGACCAACAATGTCCGCCCCGTGGCCACGCCGGCCGACGCCAAGGGCCTGAAGATCCGCACCACCGAGAACCCGGTCCACATCACCGCGTTCCGCCAGATCGGCATCCTGCCGACCCCGATGGCCTGGCCCGAAGTGGCCACCGCCCTGCAGCAAGGCACCATCGATGGCCAGGAGAATCCCCTGTCGGTGATCACCTCGGCCAAGCTGTCGCAGATGCAGAAGTACCTGTCGCTCACGGGCCACGTCTACGGCCCGGCGCTGGTGCTGATGTCGGCCAGCACCTACGAAGGCCTGTCGGCCGACCAGAAGAAGAACTTCGACAAGGCCGGCAAGGACTCCGCCCAGGCCATGCGCACGTTCGTCGACAACATCGAGAAGTCGGGCGTCGAGCAGCTCAAGAAGGAAGGCATGCAGGTGACCGAGGTCGACCGCGCCGCCTTCGCCAAGGCGGTCGAGCCGGCCTACCCCGAGTACTACAAGAAGTTCGACAAGAAGCTGATCGACTCGATCCGCGACACCAAGTAAGCGCCCCCGCGCCCCCGCCCGGCCGTCCGCCCTGCGCCGACGGCCGGTGCCGTTTTCTCTGGTACTGGAAGCCGTCATGCGTGTGTTGTGCCTTGCCGAAACCTATTTGTTCAAACTCGCGTCCGCGCTGGCCCAGCTGCTGCTGGTGGCCTCGGCGGGCGCCGCCTTCTACCAGGTGATCGCCCGCTTCGTGCTGCACTCGCCGGCCGACTGGAGCGAGGTCACCACCCGCGCGCTCCTGATCTGGACGGTGCTGCTGGGCGTGGCGCTGGCCTTCCGCCACGGCGCCATGATCAGCGTCGAGATGCTGCGCAACGCCCTCCATGGCCGCGCCCGTCGCGCCCTCGAATGGGCGATCGGGATCGTATGCATGCTGTTCCTGGGCGCGATCGCCTGGATCGGCGGCCAGATGACCTGGCGCGTGCGCTTCCAGAACGTGCCCAGCCTGGATATCTCGATCTCCTGGATCTACCTCGCCATTCCGGTGGGCGCGACGCTGGCGGTGATCGCCGTGCTGGCACGCCTGGCCCGCCACGAAGAGGAAGACGTCCCCGTGCGCAACGACGCGCAGGGCTGATTCCGATTCCCGCATTCCCGCTCACATTGAATAGAAAAGGCGGAAAGTCATGTCGCAGTTGATGATCGTCACGATGCTGATCTTCTTCGGCCTGTCGGTGCCGGTGGCGGTATCGATCGGCCTGGCCAGCCTGGGCGGCGTCGCCGTCGCCGGCCTGCCCTCGCTGGTGGTGGCGCAGCAGTTGTTCGCCGCGCTGGATAAATACCCCCTGGTCGCGATTCCCTTCTTCATCCTGGCCGGCAACCTGATGGAAGCCGGCGGGATCTCCGAACGCATGGTGGACTTCGCCAAGAGTCTGGTGGGCGGCATCCAGGGCGGCCTGGCCTGCACCTGCGTGCTGACCTGCATGATCTTCGCGGCGGTGGCGGGATCCAGCGTGGCCACCACCTTCGCGGTGGGCGCGATCCTGATCCCGGCCATGATCCGCCACGGCTACCCGGCGCCGTTCGCCGCCTCGCTGCAGGCGTCCGCGGCCGAGCTCGGCGTGATCATCCCGCCGTCGATCCCGATGATTCTGTTCGCGGTGTCCACCGACACCTCCACCGGCGAGCTGTTCATCGCCGGCGTGGTGCCGGGCATCCTGATCGGCATCGCGCTGATGTTCTACGTGTGGTTCTATGCGCGCCGCAACAATCTGGGCCTGCGCGACGGCGAGGGCCGGCTGCCGGTGTGGCAGGCCTTCAAGCGCGCCTGGCTGGCGCTGCTGATGCCGGTCATCATCCTGGGCGGCATCTACGGCGGTGTGTTCACGCCCACCGAGGCCTCGGTGGTGGCGGTGGTCTATGCCGTGATCGTGGGCAAGTTCATCTACCGCCGGCTGTCGTTCGCGGGCATCTCCACCACGCTGCACAAGTCGGTGGTGTCGACCGCGGTCATCATGTTCGTGATCGCCAACGCCGGCATCTTCAGCTTCCTGCTCAACCGCGCCGGCGTGCCGGACATGCTGGGCCAGTGGCTCTCGGGCGTGTTCGACAGCAAGCTGGGCTTTCTGCTCGGCGTGAATGCGGCGCTGTTCGTGATCGGCATGTTCATCGAGACCTCGGCCTCGATCGTGGTGCTGGCCCCGCTGCTGCTGCCGGTGGCGGTCGCCTTCGGCGTGGACCCGGTCCACTTCGGCATCATCATGGTGGTGAACCTGGCGCTGGGCATGATCACCCCGCCCTTCGGCGTGAACCTGTTCGCGGCCTGCGCGGTGGCCAAGCTGCCGCTCGAACGCCTGATCAAGCCGCTGATCCCGTTCGTGCTGGTGGTGATCGCCTGCCTGATGGTCATCACCTACTGGCCGGGCCTCTCGCTCGGCCTGCGCGACCTGGTCTACGCGCGCTGACGCGCCCGGGGCCGGCCGCGGCGCGCGGCCTCAGTGCCCCTGCTGCAGAAAGGCCGACAGCGCCGGCACCGTGTTGAGCACGTGCCGGCGCATCACCGCCTCGCAGCGCTCGGGGTCGCGCGTGGCCAGCGCGTCGATCAGCTCCTGGTGCGACTCGCGGGCGCGCAGGGCGCGGCCGGGCTGGCTCGACCACAGGCGCATGTAGGGCTCGACCACCGCGTGCAGCTCGGCGATCTGGCGCAGCAGCCGCGGCTGCTGGCAGAAGCTGCACAGGTATTCGTGGAACTCGCGGTGCGCCGTGGTCCAGTCGAGATAGTCGCCCGAACCCTGCTCGAGCTGGTCCAGCATGCTGGCCAGCCGGCGCAGATGCTCGGGGCCCATATTGAGCACGGCATTGCGCATCGCCAGGCCTTCGAGCACCGAGCGCATCTCGAACACTTCCCGCATTTCCTGGGGGTCCAGGCCGCGCACCACCGCGCCGCGATTGGGCCGGATCTGCACCAGCCCTTCGGAGGCCAGGCGGCGCAGCGCGCCGCGCACCGGCATGCGGCTCGTGCCGATGCGCCCGGCGATGATTTCGGGCACCAGCCGCTCGCCGGGCGCATAGTGGCCCAGGCGGATCTCCTGCTGGATGTGCTGGTAGGCTTCCTCTTCGGCCGTCATTGCCGTCTTCTGCAACTGCAGCATGGCGCTTGGATTCCTGTCGATGGTGAGGGCGCGGCCTGACGCCGCCCCGGCGCGAGGGCCAGAGTTTACGGGTTTGCGCGGCGCGCGACACGGGCGGGCGCGCGGCGACGGAAATATCTGTGCGCGCAACGACCCGGGCCACAGACGACACACGCGGGCGCGCGCGGCGCGGCAGCGAGCACCGAAGGCGCGTGGCGCGCGCCAGGCCGCGCAGCCCGCGCCGCAGACCGCGCCTGCGATGCGCAGGCGCAGGCCCACCCCTTGCAGGGCAAAATAACATAAACTGGATCCAGTGATCCATAGATGCAATCCCCGATAGGCGCGGCCCCGGTGCGCCGGTCTAATCCCGGCTGGAGCGGCATCGCCGTCCTGTCAGGCGGGCCGTTCCTTTTTTCGCTTTTGAATCAGTCATATATACAGGGGAAACCATGAAATTCCGTTATGTCCGGACGCTGCTCGCGGCCGCCGGCCTGGTCGCGAGCGCGCACGCCGCCGCCCAGGCCACCGACTGGCCCCAACACCCGGTCAAGATCGTGGTGCCGTTCCAGGCCGGCTCCGCCACCGACCTCATCACGCGCCAGCTCGGCGCCGCGCTGGCGCAGGAACTCGGCCAGCCGTTCGTGATCGAGGCGCGTCCGGGTGCGGCCGCCGCCATCGGCAGCGCCGCCGTCGCGCGCGCCGAACCCGATGGCTACACCCTGCTGATGGGCGGCCCGGCCGCCATCGTCACCAACCGCTTCCTGCAGAAGCGCCTGGCCTACGACCCCGACAAGTTCGAGCTGATCTCGATGGTGGCCTACACGCCCAACATCCTGCTCGCCAACACCAAGCAGCCGTTCAAGACGCTGCCCGAAATGGTGGCCTACGCCAAGGCCAATCCGGGCAAGCTGACCTACGCCTCGTTCGGCACCGGCACGACCTCGCACATGGCCGGCGAAATGCTCAAGTCGGTGGCCGGCATCGACATCCTGCACGTGCCGTACAAGGGCGCGGGCGAAGCCATCCCGGCGCTGCTGTCGGGCCAGGTGTCGATGTACTTCGACACCATCATGACCGGCCTGCCGCAAGCCAAGAGCGGCGCGCTGATCCCGCTTGGCATGTCCAACGCCAAGCGCTCGGCGCTGGCCCCCGAGATCCCCACCATCGCCGAGCAGGGCTTCGCCGGCTATGACATCGCGCCGTGGTACGGCCTGGTCGCGCCCCCGGGCACGCCCGCGCCCGTGCTCGATCGCCTGAACCAGGCCGTCAACAAGGTGTTGGCACAGCCCGCATTGCGTGACAAGCTGGCGGAAGCCGGCGCCGAACCGCAAGGCGGCACGCGCGCCGAATTCGCCGCCTTCATCAAGGCGGAGATCCCGCGCACGCAGAAGCTGATCGACCAGGCCGGCATCACCCCGCAATAATCCTCAACCGACTCATTCCCCCTCCAGCATCCATGTCTTCCTCTTTCGATTGGACCCTTCCCTACGCCTCCCGCAAACTGCCCGTGCTGGCCTCCAATGCGGTGGCCACCACCCAGCCGTTGGCGGCGCAGGCAGGGTTGCGCATGCTGCTGGCGGGCGGCAATGCCGTCGACAGTGCGATCGCCACCGCGATCGCGCTCACCGTCGTCGAACCCGTGATGAACGGGATCGGCGGCGACATGTTCGCGCTGATCTGGCATGACGGCCAGCTGCATGGGCTGAGCTCGTGTGGCGCGGCGCCGGCCGCGTGGACGCCGGAATACTTCGCCGGCCGCGACGCCATGCCGCCGACCGGCTGGGGCACGGTCACCGTGCCCGGCCAGATCGCCGGCTGGAAGGCGCTGTCGGATCGCTTCGGCAAGCTGCCCTTCGCGCAGCTGTTCGAGCCCGCCATCGCCTATGCCGAAGACGGCTTCCCGGTCTCGCCCACCATTGCCCGCCAATGGGCCACGCAGGCGCCCAAGCTGCAACACGAGCCCGGTTTCGCCGAGGCCTTCCTGATCGATGGCAAGGCCCCCGAGGCCGGCCAGTGGTGGCGCTTCCCGGCCCAGGCCCGCACCCTGCGCGAGATCGCGCAATCGGGCGGCGAGAGCTTCTACCGGGGCGACCTGGCGCGCCGCATCACCGACTTCGCGCGCGAAACCGGTGGCGCCCTCACGCTGGCCGACCTGGCCGACCACCGCGCCGAGTGGGTCGAGCCCATCGGCCAGAACTTCCGCGACTACACGCTGCACGAGATCCCGCCCAACGGCCAGGGCATCGCCGCGCTGATGGCGCTCGGCATGCTCGAGCGCTTCGACCTCGAAGGCATGGGCCGCGACAGCGCCGACTACTACCACGTCAGCATCGAAGCGATGAAGCTGGCGTTCTCCGACCTGCACGAGCACGTGGCCGATCCGCGCCACATGCGCGTGGGCGCGGCCGATCTGCTCGATCCCGACTATCTCGCCGCCCGCTCGCGCCTGATCTCGATGGACCGCGCCACCACGCCGGCCGCCGGCACCCCGCCCTCGGGCGGCACGGTCTACCTGACCGCCGCCGACGCCAGCGGCACCATGGTGTCGTTCATCCAGTCCAACTATCACGGCTTCGGCTCGGGCGTGGTCGTGCCGGGCACCGGCATCGGCCTGCACAACCGCGGCCTGAACTTCAACCTCAAGCCCGGCCACGCCAACCAGGTCGGCCCGCGCAAGAAGCCGATGCACACCATCATCCCGGCCTTCATCACCCGCCGTGGCGAACCCGTGATGTCGTTCGGCGTGATGGGCGGCTCGATGCAGGCCCAGGGCCACATGCAGGTGGTCACGCGCCTGGCCGCCTTCGGCCAGAACCCGCAGGCCATCAGCGACGCGCCGCGCTTCCGCGTCGAGAACGGTCCGGTCGTGAACGTCGAGTCGCACCTGCCCGCCGACGTGGTGCAGGTGCTGCGCGATCGCGGCCACAACGTCGCCGTCGCGCCGGTCGACAGCCTGGAGTTCGGCGCGGCCCAGCTGATCCATCGCCTGCCGCAGGGTGGCTATCTGGCCGCCTCCGACTCGCGCCGCGACGGCCAGGCCGTGGGCTTCTGAGCCGCGCCTGCCCGACGCAAAAGCGCCGCTCGATCGAGCGGCGCTTTTGCTTGGCGCGCGCGCGTCAGTCCACGCGGATGTTGACGGCGCGCACCACCTCGGCCCACTTCCTGAGCTCGGCGTCGATGAAGACGGCGAGCTCCTGCGGGCTGGTGGTGGTGGGCACCGCGCCCTCCTTCTCGAACAGCTGCTTCACCTTGGGCGCGCTCATGGCCGACTTGATCGCGGCGTTGAGCGTGTTCACGACCTCGGGCGGCGTGCCCTTGGGCGCGAGCAACGCGTTCCAGGTGTTGATCTCGTAGCCGGTGAAGCCCGGTGTCTCGGCCACCGTGGGCACCTCGGGCAGTTGCGCCGAGCGATTCGTGGTGGTGACGGCGAGCGGCCGCAGGTTGTTGGCCTTCACCTGCGGCATCGCGCCCGGCAAGGTGGCGAAGCTGAACTGCGCCTCGCCCGTCATCACCGCGGTGTTGGCCAGCGCGCCGCCGCGGTACGGCACGTGCACCAGCTCCAGCCCGGCCTGCTGCGCGAACATCGCGCCGGCCAGGTGCACCGGCGAGCCGTTGCCGCTCGACGAGTAGTTCAGCTCGCCGGGCCGGGACTTGGCCAGGGCCACGAGCTCGGGCACCGAGCGGGCCTCGAGTTTGGGATTGGCGACCAGCACCAGCGGGATGGCGGCCACCATCCCGACCGGCGTGAAGCCGCCCACCGGGTCGTAGCCCAGCGACTTCTTGTAGAGCGCGGGATTGATGCCGTGGCTCGAGACCGTGGCCATCAGGAGGGTGTAGCCGTCGGGATTGGCCTGCTGCACCGAGGCGGCCGCGATGTTGCCGGCCGCGCCCGCCTTGTTCTCGACGATGATGGACTGCTTGAGCGTGCGGCTCAGCTCCTCGCCGAGCGCGCGCGCCAGGATGTCGGTGGTGCCGCCGGCGGCGTAGCCCACGACGATGCGGATCGGTTGTTCGGGCCAGGCCGCGACGGCGGCGGGGGTGGCGCCGGCCAGGGCCGAGGCCAGCGCGGTGGCTGCCAGGATGCGTTTCATGCGTTGTCTCCGTGTGGTTTTGTGTTCTGTACGACGGGTGTATCGGCACTGCATGGCCTGGCGCGCCCGGCCCGGGCGGTCCGCCGGCCGCCTCGCGGCGGCCTGCGCCGGCGCCGCGCGGGCGGCCACCGGCGCCGCGCAACGGACGTGCGCGGTCCGGCCGGGCGGCGCCCGGCCTGTGAAACGGGGGAATGCGGCCGCCGCGATCGCGCGGCGCGGGACTCAGGTGCCGGTGAAGACGGGCGCCCGTTTTTCGGCGAAGGCGCGCTTGCCTTCGCGGTAATCGTTGCTCTCGAAACAATCCATCACGAGGCGCGTCATGGCTTCCATGTCCACGCCCGGGGCCAGCTTCTGCATCTCGCGGATCATGATCTTGCCGGCGCGCAGCGTGAGCGGCGCGTTGGCCGCGATCTGCGCCACGTAGTCGTCGACGGCGGCGTCCAGGCCGCTGGCCGGCACCACCTTGTGCACCAGGCCGCGCCCCTGCGCCTCGGCGGCCGGATAGCGCGCGGCGGTGAGGAAGATCTCGAGCGCGCCCGCGGGCCCGGCGGCGTGCACCAGGTTGCGGATCGCGGTCATGCGATAGCCCAGGCCGAGCTTGCCGGCCGGAATCGCGAAGCTGCTGTCTTCGCTGGCCACGCGCACGTCGCAGCACAGCGCGATGTTCAGGCCGCCGCCGATGCAGTAGCCGCGGATGCGCGCCAGCGTGGGCTTGTCGTAGTCGTAGAGCGCGAGCTGGGCGGCCTCGGCCACTTTCTCGTAGGCCTGCACCGCCTCTTCGCCGGAGCGCAGCTGGTCGAACTGCGAGATGTTGGCGCCGCTCACGAAGGCGCGCTCGCCCGCGCCGGTCAGCACCACCACCCGGATCGCGGGATCGGCGGCGAGCTCGGCCAGCGCCAGCGGAATGCCCTCCCACATCGCATACGACACCGCATTGTGCCGAGCCGGGTCGTTGAACGTGATCCAGCCCGCGGGGCCGCGCTTCTCGACGATCAGGTGTTCGGTGATGCGGTCCTGCAGAATGCGTTGGGCGCTCATGTGTGTTCCTGGACGGGCCGCTAGGAGGCGGCCGGGGGTTGGTCTTTGAGCAGCGCCTGGCGGCGCTGCATGCCATTGCTCAGATGCTCGCGCATCGCGGCGCGTGCCGCCTCGCTGTCGCGCGCGACGATGGCGTCGAAGATGCGGTGGTGCTCCTGCTCGATCTGCGTCACGCGGTCGGTGCCGGTGCTGCAGTAGCGCAGCGTGCGCACGGCGTCGCCGATGGCGCGCCCGAACAGCGAGAGCAGGCGCACGAAATACGGGTTGTTGGAGGCCTGACAGACCGCCATGTGGAAATCCAGCGCCCGCGCCGCGCCCTGGCGCCAGTCGCCGCTGGCCTCGTCGACCTGCCGGAGCGCGTCGCGCAGCTGGTCGATCTGCGCCTCGGTGCGGTGCTGGGCCGCCAGCGCGGCCGCGCCCGCCTCGATCTCGACGCGCAGCTGGTACACGTGTTCGAGCGCGTCGGCGCGCAGCAGGTCGGCCGGCAGCAGCTCGAACGCATGCAGGCCGGGGTCGGCCGCCACGAAGCTGCCCACGCCGCGGCGCGTCTCGATGTAGCCCGAGAGCTTGAGCCGCGCGATCGCCTCGCGCACCACGTTGCGGCTCACGCCGAAGCGCTGCGCCAGCTCCTGCTCGGTGGGCAGGCGCTGGCCCGGCTCGAACGCCTGGCTGACGATCTTCTCGCGTATCTGTTGCGCGATCTCGTCGGGCAGGTTGTCGGGCCGCGCGAGGCTGCCGAACAGGGCATCGGAAACGGTTTCAGGACGGGCCATGGGGTCTCGGCAAAGGGGCGGTCAGGGCCACGATGGTGTCACACCGCGCCCGCCGCGCGCAAACGCTGGCGCCCGGCCGCATCGATGCCCAGGCCTTCGAGGATGGCATCGGTGTGGGCGCCGGTTTCGGGCGCGGGCGCGACCGGCGGCGGCTCGGCGCCGCCGAACTTCACGGCAGGCGCGATGATGTCGATCGGGCCGCGCTGCGGATGCGCGACCCGGCGCGTCATCTGCAGGTGGCGCACCTGCTCGTTCTCGAAGGTGCCGTCCATGCCCAGGATGGGGCCGCAGGGCACGCCCGCCTGGTTCAGCCGCGCGATCCAGTCGGCGCTGTCGCGGGTCCGGGTGCGGGCGATGATCTCGCGATTGAGCGCGCCGCGGTTCTCCACCCGCAGGCCGGCCGAGGCAAAGCGCGGATCGTCCTTGAGCGCCGGCACCTCCAGCACGTCGCACAGCCGGGCGAACATGCTGGAGCCCATGGCGGCGATGTTGATGTAGCCGTCGGCGGTGGGATACACGCCGGTGGGCGAGCTGGTGGGATGGTCGTTGCCCGACTGCCCCGGCACCTCGCCGTCGATCAGCCAGCGCGTGGCCTGGAAATCCATCATCCACACCTGCGCCTGCAGCAGCGAGGTCTGCACCCAGCGGCCGGCGCCGGTGCGTTCGCGATCGAGCAAGGCGGTGAGGATGCCGATGGCGGCGAACAGGCCCGCGCTCAGGTCGGCCACCGGGATGCCGGCGCGCATCGGGCCGCGATCGGCGTCGCCGGTCACCGACATCAGGCCGCCCAGGCCCTGCGCGATCTGGTCCAGGCCGGGCCGGTCGGCGTAGGGGCCGTCCTGGCCGAAGCCGGAGATGCTCGCATAGACCAGACGCGGATTCACCTTGGCCAGCGAGGCGTAGTCGATGCCGAGCTTGGCCTTCACCGAGGGCCGGTAGTTCTCGACCAGCACGTCGGCCCGCTTGACCAGTTCCATGAACACCGCGAGCCCCTCGGGCTGCTTCAGGTTGAGCGTGAGGCTGCGCTTGTTGCGATGGGTGTTCTGGTAATCGCTGAACTTGGCCGCCCCGCCCGGCTTGTCGTCCTTCACCTGGGTGGGTTCCTCGATCTTGATCACGTCGGCGCCCCAATCGGCGAACTGGCGCACGGCGGCCGGGCCGGAGCGCACGCGGGTGAGGTCGAGCACGACGAAACGATCGAGCGGGGCGTAGATCATGAAGCCAGGTCTCCGGAATGTTCTCGGGGGTTGCCGCCGGCCTGCCCGCGCGGCCCGGAGGACTCCGGGTCGCGTCGCGCCGGCCTGGGCGGCGGCACCCCTACTTGTAGGTTGTTGGACATCCTACTTTTGTGAGCCCGCCTTCGCCATCCCGGGGAAACCCGCGGACGCTGGCCAGGCGCACGGGGCCCGCTGCCGCACGCGCCGGGCAAGTCCGGCGTCCGGCCCCTGCCCTACAGCACCAGGAAGCGCCCGATCTTGTCCGCCGCCGCCCGCGCCGCCGGCAGGATCTCGTGCGTGAGGCGGTCGAGCTGCGGGCGCGAGGTCTTCAGGCTCACGTTGATCGCGCTCACCACCTTGCCGCTGGCGCTGCGCACCGGCACGCCGATCGCGCACACGTTGAGCTCGAGCTCCTGGTCGCCGATGGCGTAGTCCTGGCGCTGCACCTGCTCGAGCTCGGCGCACAGGCGCGCGCGCTGGACCACCGTGTATTCCGTGTAGGGCTTGAGCTCGACCTCTTCGAGATAGCGCGCCAGCTGGACCGGCGTGAGCTGGGCCAGCATGATGCGGCCGATGGCGGTGCAATAGGCCGGCAGCCGGCTGCCCAGGCCCAGCGAGGTCGCGAGGATGCGATGCACCTCGGAGCGCGCGAGATACATCATCTCGTTGCCCTCCATGATGGCCAGCGCGCAGGTCTCGTTGACGGCCGCGCTCAGCTCCTCCAGCACCGGCTGTGCCAGCGACACGAAGGGGGTGGACGCGAAGTAGGCGTGGCCCAGGCTCAGGATCAGCGGCGTGAGCACGTAGTGCCGGTCGTGCTGCTCGGCGTAGCCCAGCGCCACCAGCGTGTAGAGGCAGCGCTGCGTGACCGCGCGCGACAGGCCGGCGCGGCGCGCCAGCTCGGCCGCGGTCTGGGGCTGGCGCCGCTCGCCGAACGCGCGGATCACGTGCAGGCCGCGCGCCAGCGTCTGCATGAAATCGGGATCGCCGCGCAGCTGCTCGGGATGGGCCTGCGCCGGCAGCGGCACCTTGTAGGCCGGCGTGGGGGATGGGGGATAGATCATGCTTGTCTCCACAGGGGTCGGGCCGTCGCGCGGGGCGCCGGCGACGGGCGCCGGCACGGGGCGCCGGAAAGGGGCGCCGGCACGGGGCGCCGGCAAGGGCTACGTCTGCGGCGCCAGCAACGGCGCCTCGGTGCGCGCCTGCAGCTCGGCCAGGCTCAGCCCCGGCACGGTGTCGCGCACGCGGAAGCCCTCGGGCGTGACGTCGATCACGGCCAGGTCGGTGTAGACCCGGTCGACCACCGCGCGCCCGGTGAGCGGCAAGGTGCAGCGGCGCAGCAGCTTGGCCGCCCCGTGCTTGCTGTTGTGTTCCATCAGAATGTAGACCCGGCGCGCGCCGACCGCCAGGTCCATCGCGCCGCCCACCGCCGGCGCCTCGCCCGGCCGGGCCAGCGACCAGTTCGCCAGGTCGCCGTTGTCGGCCACCTGCATGCCGCCCATCACGCACAGGTCGAGATGGCCGCCGCGCATCATGGCGAAGGAATCGGCATGATGAAAAAAGGCGCCGCCCGGCAGCAAGGTGGTGGGATGCTTGCCGGCGTTGATCAGGTCCAGGTCTTCGGCCCCGGGCGCGGGCGGACCGCCCATGCCCAGGATGCCGTTTTCGCTGTGCAACACCACTTCGCGTTCGGGCGCGAGAAACTGCGCCACGTGCACCGGCATGCCGATGCCGAGGTTCACGTAGCTGCCGTCGGGAATGTCGCGCGCCAGGCGCGCCGCCATCTCGTCGCGGGTCCAGGGCCGCCAGGCTTGGGAGGAATGCTGCATGGTGCCCCTCAGCTCGAAAAGCCCGCGTGCGCGACGCGGGTGACGCGTTGCACGAAGATGCCCGGCGTGACGATGGCCTCGGGCGAGAGCGCGCCCAGCGCCACTTGCTCGCGCACCTGCACGATGGCCGTGCGCGCGGCCATGCACATCACCGGCCCGAAGTTGCGCGCGCTCATGCGGTAGGTGAGATTGCCCCAGCGGTCGGCCAGGTCGGCCTTGACCAGCGCGAAGTCGCCGGGCAGCGCACGCTCGAACACATAATGGCGGCCGTCGATCTCGCGCGTCTCCTTGCCCTCGGCCAGCTCGGTGCCGTAGCCCGTGGGCGTGTAGAAGCCGCCCAGCCCGGCGCCGGCCGCGCGCAGGCGTTCGGCGATGGTCCCCTGCGGCACGCACTCCAGCTCGATCCTGCCCTCGCGGTACAGCGCGTCGAACACCCAGGAGTGCGAGGCCTTCGGAAACGAGCAGATCACCTTGCGCACCCGGCCGGCCTTGATCAGCGCGGCCAGGCCGGTCTCGTGATTGCCCGCGTTGTTGCTCACCACGGTAAGCTCGCGCGCGCCCTGCTCGATCAGCGCGTGCAGCAGTTCGGTGGGCATGCCGGCCCCGCCGAAACCGCCCACCAGCACGGTGGCGCCGTCGTGCACGTCGGCCACCGCCTCGGCGGGATCGGCCACGAACTTGTCGATCATCGTCGCCCTCCTCAGTTCACGGTGATGCCGGCATCCTTGATGATGCGGGCGTAGCGGGAAGAGTCGGCGCGCATCAGCGCGTCGAACTGCGCCGGCGTGCCGCCGGCCGGCAGGAAGCCCACGTCCATGAACTTGCGCTTGACGTCGTCCTCCTTGACGATGGCGCTGATCTCGCGCGCCATGCGGTCGATGATCGCCGGGTCCGTGCCCTTGGGCGCGAGCAGGCCCACCCACGAGCTCGTCACGAAGCCGGGCATGCCGGCCTGCTCCATCGTGGGCACGGCGGTCTCGGTCGGCCAGCGCTCCTTGCCCGTGAAGGCCAGGGCCTTGAGCCGGTCCTCCTTCACGTATTGCATCGGCACCAGGATCGGGTCGAACACCATCGACACGCGCCCGGCGAGCAGGTCGGTCAGGATCGGCGCGCTGCCCTTGTAGGCCACGTGCGTCATCTTCAGTTGCGCGCGCAACGCCATTTCCGCGCCCGTGAGATGGGCGCTCGAGCCCGTGCCGCTCGAGGCATAGGTGAGCTTGTCGGGATGGGCGCGGCCGTAGGCGATCAGCTCGGACAGCGAGTTCACCGGCAGGTCCTTGGTCACGAACAGGAACAGCGGCAAGTCCGCCATCTGCACCACCGGCACCAGGGTCTCCTGCGAGTAGTTGAGCTCGTACAGGTGGGCGTTGATGACGTAGGCCGGCAGGATGCTCAGGAAGGTGTAGCCGTCCGGCTCCGCCTTGGCCGCCACGGCCGCGCCCAGGTTGCCGTTCGCGCCGGGCCGGTTCTCCACGATGATGTTCTGCTTGAGCCGGCCCGACAGCTTTTCCATCACCACGCGCGTGGCGGTGTCGGTGGCCCCGCCGGGCGTGTAGGGCACGATCACGCGCAAGGGTTTGTCGGGCCAGGTACCCGCGGCCTGTGCGCCAGGACCCGCGATGCCTGCCAAGAGCGCGAACGCCATCGTCGCCAGCACGCGTCGGCGCTGGCGGGCTTGCTGCTGTGCCATGGATGTCTCCTCCATGAGTGGCCGTTGCCGCCACCCCGCCGTCTCCGGAAGACGTCGGGCGTGCGGCCGATGTCAGTTTTTCCTGACTATGTCTCGGTACCGTGGAAAAAAGTATGGCACGCCGCCCCGCGACGCCAAACGGGGTGGCGCCGGGAATGTGTTCGATCACCGGACGCCTGCGCCGCGCGTGCCGTGCGCCGTCGCGGCGACGTTTGCGTGCGCAGACAACGCGCCGGCGCGGGCGCCGCGGGCGCCGGACGCTGGGCTCGGGCGGCCCGCGCCCCGGCCGGCTTCAGCCCGGCAGAACAGGCACTTCGGCATAAAAAAACCCCGACGTCGCGAGACACCGGGGTCGATCGGCGGGCCGGTCCGCCTGCCCCGCGGGGCGGCGGGCGGGGCCGCGCGCGGGCGCGCTCAGCGCGGCCGCTTGTCGATCACGCGACGCGCCTTGCCGGTCAGCGTACGCTCGACGAAGCCGGCCTCGGCCACCTGGACCCGGGCCGACACGCCGATGTACGACTTCACCGCGTGCTGCAGCTGCTTGCCGACAGTGTTGCGCTCGTCTTCCGAGAGGCCGCCGAACTCCGGGCGCAGCTCGGTGAGGATCTCGAGCTCGTCGAGATTGCCGCTGCGCGACAGCACCAGCTGGTAGTGCGGCGCCAGCTGCGCGATCTTCAGCACCAGCTCCTCGACCTGGGTCGGGAACAGGTTCACGCCGCGCACGATCAGCATGTCGTCGCTGCGGCCGGTGATCTTGCCGATGCGACGCATGCTGCGCGAGGTGGGCGCGAGCAGGCGCGTGAGATCGCGCGTGCGGTAGCGGATGATGGGCATCGCTTCCTTGGTGAGCGAGGTGAACACCAGTTCGCCCTGCTCGCCATCGGCCACCGGCTCGCCGGTGTCGGGATTGATGATCTCGGCGTAGAAATGATCCTCCCAGACCACCGGGCCGTCCTTGGTCTCGACGCACTCGCTGGCCACGCCCGGGCCCATCACTTCGGACAGGCCGTAGATGTCGACCGCGTCGATGGCGGCCTCGGTCTCGATGTCGGCACGCATCTGGCCGGTCCAGGGCTCGGCGCCGAAGATGCCGATGCGCAGCGAACTTTGACGCGGATCAATGCCCTGGCGGCGCTGCTCTTCCAGAATGTTGCAGAAATAGGAGGGCGTGACCATGATGATGTCCGGACGGAAATCGTTGATCAGCTGCACCTGCTTTTCGGTCTGCCCGCCCGACATCGGGATCACGGTGCAGCCCAGCCGCTCGGCGCCGTAATGCGCGCCCAGGCCGCCCGTGAACAGGCCGTAGCCATAGGCCACGTGCACGATGTCGCCGGGCTTGCCGCCGGCCGCGCGGATCGAGCGCGCCACCAGATTGGCCCAGTTGTCCAGGTCGCGCGTGGTGTAGCCCACCACCGTCGGCTTGCCCGTCGTGCCGCTCGAGGCATGCACGCGCGAGACGCGCTCGCGCGGCACCGCGAACATGCCGTAGGGATAGTTGTCGCGCAGGTCTTTCTTGGTGGTGAACGGAAACTTGCTGATGTCCGAAAGCTGTTTCAGGTCATCGGGATGCACGCCCTTCTCGTCGAACGCGCGCTTGTAGTGCGGCACGTTCTGGTAGGCGTGGCTGAGCGTCCATTTGAGGCGCTCGAGCTGCAGGGCCTGCAGCTCGTCGCGACTGGCATGCTCGATCGGGTCCAGCCCAGGCTTGCTCATGGTGTTGGACATGTTGTCTCTCTCCTGATTTGCAACGCGCACGGGCCGCTGCCCGCGCGCCTTCATGATTGCGGGCGGTCACTCCCCGTCGGGGGTGCCCACCACTTGTCCCTTGATGCGATACGAGCGGCCGCGAAACAGCGCCACGGTCTTGCCGTGCTGGTTGCTCACCGTCACGTCATAGACGCCGGTGCGCCCGGCCAGCGAGCGCTCCTGCGCCTCGGCGGTCAGCACGTCGCCCTCGAAGCCCGGCGCGAGATAATCGACCACGCAGCCGGAGGCCACGGTCGCCACGTTGCGCGAGTTGCACGAAAAGGCGAACGCGCTGTCGGCCAGCGCGAAGATGAAGCCGCCATGGCAGGTCTTGTGGCCATTGAGCATGTCGCCGCGGATCGTCATGGTGAGGCGCGCATAGCCCGGCGCGATCGCCGTCACCTGCATGCCGAGCGCCTGCGAGGCCGCATCGCCGGCATACATGGTGTCGCGCACCGCGTCGGCCAGTTCCTGGGGGTCGGTGGGGATCGTTGCCACGGTCTCGCTCATCATTGCCCCTTGAACTTCGGTTCGCGCTTGTCGAGGAAGGCGGCCACGCCTTCGGCATAGTCGGCGCTGCGGCCGAGCTCGCGCATCATGTCGCGTTCCAGGTCGAGCTGGGTCGACAGGTCGTTGCCCAGGCTCTGCTGGATGGCGCGCTTGGTGAACGCGAGGCCCTTGGTCGGGGCCTGCGCGAAGTGCTGTGCCAGGCGGTCGAGGGTGGCCTCGAACTCGGCGTCGGCCACGCACTGCCAGATCAGGCCCCACTCCTGCGCCTGCTTGGCCGAGAGCTTGTCGCCCAGCAGTGCCAGGCCGAGCGCGCGGGCGCGCCCCACCAGGCGCGGCAGCACGAAGGTGCCACCGGTGTCGGGGATCAGGCCCAGCTTGCAGAACGACTGGATGAAGCTGGCCGACTCCTTGGCGATCACCAGATCGCCGGCGAACGCGAGGTTGGCGCCCGCGCCCGCGGCCACGCCGTTCACGCCCACCACCACCGGCAGCGGCAGCGCCTGCAGGCGCTTGACCAGCGGACCGTAGAACTTCTCGACCGTTTCGCCCAGGTCGGGCGGCGAGCCGTCGGCCGCCGGGCGGCGTTCGCTCAGGTCCTGGCCGGCGCAGAAGCCGCGGCCGGCGCCGGTGAGCACCAGCACGCGCGCGCCTTCCTGCTCGATGCGGCCGACCGCGTCGGCCACTTCACCGTGCATGCGGGCCGTGAAGCTGTTGAGCTTGTCGGGCCGGTTCAGCGTCAGGCGCGCGATGCCGCCCTCGAGGGTAAACAGAATGTCCTGGTATGCCATGGTGCGCGCTCCTCAGACGTGACGGCGGGTCTGCACCACGCGGAAGCGGTTCGACACGAACGCGGCGTCCGACAGCGCGGCATTGGCGGCCGGGTTGGCGCCGGTGCCGTGGAAGTCGCTGAAGGCAGCGGTCTGGTTGACGAACACGGCGCCGGTCAGGTTGAGCGACAGCGCCACGCCGGCCACCTCGGCCGCGTCCTGCACCGCCTCGGCCACCTCGGGCTTGGTGGTGTAGGCCGACAGGCTCAGCGCGCCGTGCTTCTGCACGGTCTCGCGGGCGATGGCGATGCTGTGCTCGGTGGAGTCGGTGGCGACCACGAACGAGATCGGGCCGAACCATTCCTGCTGGATCGCGGGGTTGCCGGCCTCGGCGCGCAGCAACAGCGGCGTGCGCACGCGCGCGCCGGCAAACTGCGGATGCTCCAGCGCACGCGAGTCGGCCACCACCGGCAGGCCCAGCGCGCGGGCCTGGTCGATGCGGGCGGCGGTGCCCTCGTTCTGGATCGCGCCGGTGAGCTCGACGGCCTTGGCCGCGTCGCCCGACAGCTTCTCGACGGCGGTGCCGAGCGCGGCCACGACCTCGTCGAAGCTCTTGTGGCCTTCGGCGGTGTCGATGCCGCCGCGCGGCACGTAGATGTTTTGCGGCGCGGTGCACATCTGGCCCGAGTACAGCGCCAGCGAGAACGCCAGGTTGCGCGCCACGCCCTTCAGGTCGTCGGCGGAGTCGATGATGACCTGGTTCACGCCGGCCTTCTCGGTGTAGACCAGGGCCTGGCGGGCGTTCTGTTCGAGCCAGTCGCCATTGGCGGTGCTGCCGGTGAAGTCGATCACCTTGACCGCCGGATCGAGCGCCAGCTGCTGCGCGGTGTCGTCGCCCGCGGCATGCGCGGCCAGCGTGACCACGTCGGGATCGAAGCCGGCCTCGGCCAGCACCTCACGCGCGATCTGCACCGTGAGCGCCAGCGGCAGGATGGCACCGGGGTGCGGCTTGACGATCACCGTGTTGCCGGTCGCCAGGCTGGCGAACAGGCCGGGGTAGCCGTTCCAGGTGGGGAAGGTGGAGCAGCCGATCACCAGCGCCACGCCGCGCGGCACCACGGTGAAGCGCTTTTCCATCTTGATCGGATCGTTCTTGCCCTGCGGCTTTTCCCACAGCGACACGCCGGGGATGCGCGACATTTCCTGCCAGGCGTAGGTCACGGCTTCGACGCCGCGGTCCTGGGCGTGCGGGCCGCCGGCCTGGAACGCCATCATGAAGCCCTGGCCGGTGGTGTGCTGCACCGCGTAGGCCATCTCGAAGCTCTTGCGGTTCAGGCGCGCCAGGATTTCCAGCGACACGCCGACCCAGGCCTGCGGGCCGGCGCGGCGCCAGCCTTCGAGCGCCTTCTGCGAGGCGGCGATCAGCTTGGCCGGCTTGACGTGCGGATAGGTGATGTCGAGCGCGAAGCCGAACGGCGAGACTTCGCCGCCGACCTGGCCATCGGCATCGGCCAGCGTCAGCGCAAACGGCTTGCCGCGCAGCGCCTCGAAGGCGGCGCGGCCGTCGTCGTTGGCGGTTTCGCCGTAGTTGCGCGGGCTGGGCGATTCGGCGAACGGGCTCCAGTAGCCGCGTTCGGCGGCGGCCTTGACGGCCTGTTCCAGCAGGGGACGATGACGCTCAAAGAAATCAATGGACACGCGGTTCTCCGATGTATTTTTGGAATTCGCAATAGGGACGGCAGCGGCCGGGCGGATGCGGACGATCAGGTTTCCTGGTCGAAATCGAGCACCAGCCGGTCGCTGACCGGAAAGCTCTGGCAGCTCAGCACGAAGCCGCGCGCCACCTCGTAATCCTCGAGGGCGAAGTTCGCATCCATGTCGACCTCGCCCTCCACCACCTTGCAGCGGCAGGTGGAGCACACGCCCCCCTTGCACGAGTAAGGCAGCTCAACGCCCAGGGCCAGCGCGGCATCGAGCACGCTGTCCTTGTTCTTGTCGATGGTGAAGCTGCGGCTGTGGCCGTCCTGGACCACCGTGACCTCGCACTGCCCCTTGCCCGGCGCGGTCGGCGCGTCGCGGCCGGTGCGCAGCGCGCGCGGGCCCTTGGGCGCGCCGAACAGCTCGAACTTGATGCGGCTCTTCTCGAGCCCGCGCGCCTGCAGGCGCTCGACCACGCTCTCGATCATGGTCTGCGGACCACAGACGAAGGCGTAGTCGATGTCGTCGGGGCTCATCCAGGCGCGCATCAGCTGCTCGACCTTGTCGCCGTCGAGGCGGCCGTTGAACAGCTCGATGTCCTGCGACTCGCGGCTCATGATGTAGACCAGCGAGAAGCGCTCCATGTAGCGGTTCTTCAGGTCTTCGATCTCTTCGCGGAACAGCACCGACGACGAGGCGCGGTTGCCGAAGAACAGGGTGAAGCGGCTGTCCGGCTCGGTGGAGAGCGCGGTCTTGACCAGCGAGAACACCGGCGTGATGCCGCTGCCCACCGCGAAGGCCACGTAATGGCGTGCGTTCTCCGGCGCGAAATCGACCGTGAAGTTGCCGGCGGGCGCCATCACTTCGAGGGTCTGGCCGGCCTGCAGCTGGTGGTTGGCCCAGCTCGAGAACACGCCCTCGTCGACCTTCTTGATCGCGACGCGCAGCAGCCCGTCTCCGGGCGCCGAACAGATCGAATAGGAGCGGCGCACTTCCTCGCCGTCGAGCTCGGTGCGCAGGGTGAGGTACTGGCCGGGGCGGAACGCGAAATCCTCGCGCAGCGCCTGCGGCAGATCGAAGGTCACGACCACCGCGTCGCGCGTGTTGCGCGCGACCGATGCGACTTTGAGCGTATGGAATGGGTTCTGGCTCATGCGTTCACCACGTCAGTGGGTCTTGAAGTAATCGAAGGGCTCGTGACAGGCCAGGCAGCGATAGAGCGCCTTGCACGAGGTCGAGCCGAAGTGGCTGATCATCCGCGTGTTCTGCGAGCCGCAGCGCGGGCACGCGATGGCCGGCGCGGCCTGGCGGCGGCTGATGCCGGAGATGTCGATCGCGCGTTCGGCCGGGGCGGCGATGCCGTAGCCCTTGAGCGCGGCGCGGCCGCGCTCGCTCATCCAGTCGGTGGTCCAGGCGGGCGACAGGCGGGTCTCGATCCGCACCTGCGCCACGCCATGGGCCTGCAGCGTGCGCGTGATGTCTTCGCTGATCTCGCGCATCGCCGGACAGCCCGAATAGGTGGGCGTGATCGTGACCACGCAGGTGGCGTCGTCGAAGCGCACCTCGCGCACCACCCCCAGATCCACCACCGACAGCACGGGGATCTCGGGATCGGGCACGGCCTCGAGCCAGACCAGCACGTCGGCGGGGTCGGCCTGCGGCACGGCGCGCGGCGCGGTCGCGTTCACCATTTGGCTCCGGGGTAGGCGCGCTGCAGATGCTGCATTTCGGCCAGCAGGAAGCCCAGCGCCTCGGTATGACGGCCGCTGCGGCCGCCGCGATGGGCCGGATGGAAGGCGGCCTCTTCTTCGGGCTGCGCCAGCGTGGCCTCGGCCAGCACCTCGCGCACGTGGGCCAGCCAGGGCGCGCGCAGCGCCGCCAGCTCGCAGCCCACGCCGCGCGCGGCCAGGTCCTGGTCGATCTCGTCGTCGACGAACAGCTCGCCGCTGTAGGGCCAGATCGCGTCGATGGCGTCCTGCATGCGGCGGTGGCTTTCGTCGGTACCGTCGCCCAGGCGCACCACCAGGTCCGACGAGCGGCGCACGTGATAGGTGACTTCCTTGAGCGACTTGGCGGCGATGCCGGCCACGCGCGCATCGGCCGACTGCACCAGCCGCTCGAGCAGGAAGTAATGCCACACGTCGAACAGGAACTGGCGCGCCATCGTGTCGCCGTAATGGCCGTTGGCGCGTTCGACCAGCAGCGGGTTGCGGAACTGCGGCGCATCGCGCAGATAGGCGAGCTGGTCTTCGTCGCGGCCGGCGCCCTCGATCTCGGCAGCCAGGCTCAGCCACATGCGCGCCTGGCCCAGCAGGTCGAGCGCGGTGTTGGTGAGCGCCAGGTCTTCCTCGAGCACCGGGCCGTGGCCGGTCCATTCGGACAGGCGTTGCGACAGCACCAGGGTGGTGTCGCCCATGCGCAGCGCAAACTCAAACAGGTTCTTGTCCATGGCCACCGCGCCTTACATGTGTTTGACTTCTTCCGGCATCGGGAAGAACGTCGGGTGGCGGTAGACCTTGTTGTTGGCCGGCTCGAACAGGGGTTCCTTGTCGCTCGGGCTGCTGGCCACGATGTCGGCGGCGCGCACGACCCAGATGCTCAGGCCTTCGTTGCGGCGCGTGTAGACGTCACGGGCGTGGTTGATCGCCATTTCGGCGTCGGGCGCGTGCAGGCTGCCCACATGCTTGTGGGCCAGGCCGTGCTGGCTGCGGATGAAGACTTCCCAGAGGGGCCATTCTTTGCTCATGATGCATCTCCTGCCAGGCGCGGCGCGGGCCGCGCGCGTGGCGCAGGTAGGGGGAGGATGGTGGGTATCCGGATCGGCGGAGCGGGCGCGGCGGGCGCGCGCCGGCCCGCCCGCTCGCCTCAGGCGGCCTTGCGGCGCGCCTGCTTGTCGGCATGCGCCGACAGGGCATCGCGCACCCAGGCGCCGTCTTCGTGGGCCTTCACGCGGGCGGCCAGGCGGTCGCGGTTGCAGGGGCCGTTGCCCTTGATCACCGCATAGAACTCCGACCAGTCGATCTCGCCGAAGTCGTAGTGGCCGCGCTCGGCGTTCCATTTGAGATCGGGATCGGGCACGGTGAGGCCGAGGTACTCGGCCTGCGGCACGGTCTGGTCCACCATCTTCTGGCGCAGCTCGTCGTTCGAGAAGAGCTTGATCTTCCACTGCATCGATTGCGCGCTGTTGGGCGAATCGGCATCCGACGGACCGAACATCATGAGGGCCGGCCACCACCAGCGGTTGAACGCTTCCTGGCACATGGCCTTCTGCTCCGGCGTGCCGTGCAGGCACATCTGGATCAGCAGGTCGTAGCCCTGGCGCTGGTGGAACGACTCCTCCTTACAGACCCGCACCATGGCGCGCGCGTAGGGGCCATAGGAACAGCGGCACAGCGGAATCTGGTTGATGATGGCCGAGCCGTCGACCAGCCAGCCGATCATGCCGATGTCGGCCCAGGTGAGCGTGGGGTAGTTGAAGATGCTCGAATACTTCGCCTTGCCGCTGTGCAGGTCGGCGATCAGCTCGTCGCGCGAGACGCCGAGCGTTTCGGCGGCGCTGTAGAGATAGAGGCCGTGGCCGGCTTCATCCTGGACCTTGGCCAGCAGGATGGCCTTGCGCTTGAGCGAGGGCGCGCGCGTGATCCAGTTGCCTTCGGGCAGCATGCCGACGATCTCGGAATGCGCGTGCTGCGAGATCTGGCGCACCAGCGTCTTGCGGTAGGCATCGGGCATCCAATCCTTGGCCTCGATGCGAACGCCGTCGTCGATGCGTTGCTGGAAGGCCTGTTCGGGACCGGTCAGCTGGTCCACGCCCTTGACCTGCTTGACCCCGGTTTCGACCAGTTGAGCGTACATGGTTTGTCTCCTTGCGCGGCGGCAGGCCCGGAACCGAAGCGGCGTCCGGGCAAGATCCGCTGTCATGCATCGATTATTTAATACAGAATTCCCATTGTCAAACCGATTTCTGTATCACATCGGATTTATGTATCATGTCGAACCGATGGTTTTTCCCTTCTGGCTCAGTGCTTTAGCTTCAGCAGTTATTGCGGCGCAGCGCACCTGGGACTTACCCTAACGACCCGCGATTCTCCATTCATGGCCTCCCCTTCCGACCCGTTGGACCGTTTCATCGCCCGCCTGCTCAAGCAGGATCCGCCGCGCGCCAAGTCGCTGTGCGTGAGCCTGCTGGGCGACGCGCTCGGGCCGCACGGCGGCGCCATCTGGCTGGGCGACCTGATCGAGCTGCTCGCGCTGGTCGGCATCAATGAGCGGCTGCTGCGCACCAGCGTGTTCCGCCTAGTGGCGCAGGGCTGGCTGCATTCCGAGCGCCACGGCCGCCGCAGCCTCTACCTGCTGTCCGAGCAGGGCCAACGCAACACGGCGCGGGCGTCACAGCGCATCTACGAAGGCCCGGCCGCCGAATGGAACGGCGAGTGGACCCTGGTGGCCCTGCCGCGCACCGGCGGCAACGGCCTGACAGAGCGCGCCGAGCTGCGCCGGGAGCTGGAGTGGGAGGGTTTTGCGCTGGTGGCGCCGGGGCTGTTCGCGCACCCGGCCACCGAGGCCCGCGCCGCGCACGACATCCTCGAGAAGCTGGGCATTCCCGACCGCGCGCTGGTGCTGTCGGCGCGCGACCTCGCCGGCGCCGGCGGGCTGCCGATCGCCAGCCTCGCGCCGCAATGCTGGAACCTCGACGCCGTGGCCGAGCAGTACCGCCAGTTCAGCCGCCACTTCGGGCCGCTGGAGGCGCTGCTCGACGGCCCCGAGGTGCTGCAGCCGGCGCAGGCCTTCGCGCTGCGCGTGCTGCTGCTGCACCATTGGCGCCGGATCGTGCTGCACGACCCGCAGTTGCCCATGCCGATGCTGCCCGCGCAATGGCCGGGCATCCCGGCGCGCGAGCTGTGCCGCCGCCTGTACTGGCAGTTGTTCGACGCCTCGGAAGCGCAGCTCGACGCGGTGGCGGGACGGGAAAACGCGGGCTATCGCCCGCTCGCGCCGGACATCCTGGCGCGCTTCGGCGGCCGCCCGGTGCTCGAGGCCGCCTGAGGCCGGGCCGGCGGGCCCTGCCCCGTCTCAGCCCAACGGCGCGTCGAAGGCGCGCGACAGCCAGTCGGGCGCCAGTTCGAGGGTGTCGAGATGCACCTCGCCGGCCGCGGCGGCGCCCGCGCCGAGCGCGAGCCCGGGCGTGGTGGCGATGAAGGCGAGCGTCCAGCGCGCCTGCACCGGCTGGCCCAGCGCCGCGCCGGTGTCGGCGGCGATGCCGCTGGGAATGTCGAGCGCCAGCACCGGCGCCTGCCAGGCGTTGACCGCATCGACGGCGGCCTGCCATTGCGCGGCCAGCCGGCGGTTCAGCCCGATCCCGAACAGCCCGTCGATGACGACCTGCGGCGCCTTGAGCGGCAGCGCCCGGTCTTCGACGCCGCCCGCGGCACGCCAGCCCGCGTAGGCCTGGGCCGCGTCGGGCGGCAGCGCCGCCGGCTCGCTCAGCATGACGACCTGGATCTCATAGCCCCAGCGGCACAGCCAGGTGGCGGCCACCAGCGCGTCGCCGCCATTGTTGCCGGGGCCGGCCAGCGCCAGCACGTGGGTTTCGGGGCCATGGCGCGCCGCGATGAAGTCGGCGGCGGCACGGCCCGCGCGCGCCATCAGGTCGAGCCCCTCGGCCCGGGCCAGCTGCTCGGCGCGGCGGATGCGGTCGGATATGGACGGGTTCATGGGCGGCGCGGGCGGCTCTCGCCGCGTAGTCAGGGTGCCGGCCCAGCGTACCGCAGGCCGGGCGCGCCGGGAACCCGCCGGGCCTCAGACCTTGAGGAAATGCTCGCGGTAGTACTTGAGCTCGTCGATCGACTCGTAGATGTCGGCCAGCGCCTCGTGGCGGCTCTTCTTCTCGAAGCCCTTGTACACGGCGGGCGCCCAGCGGCGCGCCAGCTCCTTCAGGGTGCTGACGTCGAGGTTGCGATAATGGAAGAAGCGCTCGAGCTCGGGCATGTAATTGAACATGAAGCGGCGGTCCTGGCTGATGGTGTTGCCGCACAGGGGCGACTTGCCGGCCGGCACGTGCTGCGCCAGGAACGCGATCAGCTGGGCCTCGGCCTCGGCCTCGGTCAGGGTCGAGGCCTTGACCTTGTCGATCAGTCCGCTCTTGCCGTGCGTGGACTTGTTCCAGTTGTCCATGGCGTCGAGCAGGCTGTCGGGCTGGTGCACGACCAGCACCGGACCTTCGGCGACCACGGTAAGATCAGGCTCGGTGACCACCACGGCCACTTCGATGATGCGTTCTTTCTCGGGATCCAGCCCGGTCATTTCCATATCGAGCCAGACCAGGCGATTTTCGTTCGCAGCCATATAATTTCATTTGCCTTGTAAAACAGCGATTTTCGCATACCGCGCCCGTGCCAGACGCCGCCTCGACCTTTGCCATCCTGTTTGTGATCCTGCTGCTGGCCGACACCGGCGTGCGGCTATGGCTGGCTGCGCGCCAGATCCGGCACGTCGCCGCCCATCGCGGCGCCGTGCCCGATGAGTTCGCCGCCCGCATCAGCCTCACCAGCCACCAGCGCGCCGCCGACTACACCGTGGCGCGCATCCGCCTCGGCATGCTCGAGCGGGTGTTCGACGCCGTGGTGCTGGTCGGCCTCACGCTGCTGGGCGGCCTGCAGGCGCTCGATCTGCTGATGAGCCAGATCACGAGCCATGAGCTGCTGCGCCAGTTGCTGTTGCTGGTGGCGGTGCTGCTGGTGCTGGGCCTGCTCGGCCTGCCCTTCACACTGTACCGCCAGTTCCGCCTCGAGGCGCGCTTCGGCTTCAACCGCATGACGCCCGAGCTCTTCATGGTGGACACGCTCAAGGGCGTGGTGCTGAGCCTGGCGCTGGGCCTGCCGCTCGCGGCGGTGATCCTGTGGCTGATGGCCAGCGCCGGCAGCCTGTGGTGGTTCTGGGCCTGGCTGGTCTGGAGCGTGTTCCAGCTGTTCGTCAATTTCATCGCGCCGGTCGTGATCGCGCCGATGTTCAACAAGTTCACGCCGCTCACCGACGCCAGCCTCGCCACCCGCATCCGCGCGCTGGGCGAGCGTTGCGGCTTCAAGGTCAAGGGCATGTTCGTGATGGACGGCTCGCGCCGCTCGGGCCACGGCAACGCGTATTTCACCGGCTTCGGCCGCACCCGCCGCATCGTGTTCTTCGACACGCTGCTCGACAAGCTCAACGCCGACGAGATCGAGGCGGTGCTGGCCCATGAGCTGGGCCACTTCGCGCGCCGTCACATCGTGCGCCGCCACGTGATCAGCATCGCGCTGGCGCTGGTGTTCTTCGCCGCGCTGGGCTGGCTGGCGAACCAGCCGTGGTTCTATGTGGGCCTGGGCGTGCTGCCGCAACTGGGCGCGCGCAACGACGCGATGGCGCTGATCCTGTATTTCCTGGTGATCCCGGTGTTCACCTTCATGTTCACCCCGCTGGCGAGCTGGTTTTCGCGCAGCGACGAATTCGAGGCCGACCGCTATGCGGCCAGCCAGACCTCGGCCACCTTCCTCGTGTCGGCCCTGGTCAAACTCTACGACGACAACGCCGCCACCCTGACGCCCGATCCCGTGCATTCCGCCTTCTACGACAGCCATCCCCCCGCCGCCATCCGCGTCCGCCACCTGATGGCGGCCGCATGACCGAGGCGCTCGAAGGCCGCATCATCACCGCCCACGGCCGCCACTACACCGTGGAGCTGGCCGACGGCAGCCTGCGCAAGTGTTTCCCGCGCGGCAAGAAAACCGGCCCAGCCGTGGGCGATCTCGTGCGCATTTCGCCGCAGGGCAAGGACGAAGGCGCGATCGACGCGGTGCTGCCGCGCCGCAACCTGCTGTTCCGCTCCGACGAGATGCGGTCCAAGCAGTTCGCCGCCAACGTCGACCAGTTGCTGATCGTGATCGCGGTCGAACCGACCTTCTCCGATGACCTGACCGGCCGCGCGCTGGCGGGCGCCTGGAGCGCCGGCATCGAGCCGCTCATCATCCTCAACAAGATCGACCTCGCCGACGGCCTGCCGGCCGCACGCGCGCGGCTGGCGCCGATCCAGGCGCTCGGCGTGCCGGTGGTGGAGCTGTGCGCACAAGACCGCGACAGCGTGCATGCGTTGCTGGCGCCGCGCCTGGCCGGCCGCGTCAATCTGCTGCTGGGCCAGAGCGGCATGGGCAAGTCGACGCTGCTCAACAGCCTGATCCCGGACGCCAACGCGGCGACGCGCGAGCATTCCACCGCGCTCGACATGGGCCGCCACACCACCACCAGCACGCGGCTCTATCACCTGCCGGCGCCGGGCGGCGACCTGATCGATTCGCCGGGGTTCCAGGCCTTCGGCCTGCAACACCTGAGCGGCGAGGACATCCTGCGCGGCTTCCCGGAGTTCAAGCCCTACATCGAACACTGCCGTTTCTACAACTGCTCGCACCGCCGCGAGCCGGGCTGCGGCGTGGTTGCCGCCCTCTCCGACGGCAGGATCGACCCGGGCCGCTACGCGCTCTACGAGCGCCTGCTCGCCGAAAACGAAGCGGCCCGCGTACGCTATTGACGGGTCGGGCGCTACACTGACCGTCTGCGCGTCTCGTTTTGAGACACCTGTCATTCGGATCGCGGACCGGTTCGCCCGGCCGCGGCCATGCCTCAGAGGACCGTTGCAATGCCGCGTTTTGCCGCCAATCTGACCACGATGTATGGTGATCTGGAGTTGCTGGATCGATGCGCCGCGGCCGCGCGCGACGGCTTTCGCGCCGTCGAGATGCAGTTTCCCTACGCCCATTCGGCCCGCACCTGGCAGGAGCATCTCAATGCCGCCGACCTGGAAGTGGTGCTGTTCAACACGCCGCCGGGCGACGCCGAACGCGGCGAGCGCGGCCTGGCCTGCCTGCCGGGCCGCGGCGACGATTTCCGCGCCGGCCTGGACCAGGCCCTGGACTACGCCGCCGTCCTGCTGTGCCCGCGCATCCACGTGATGGCCGGCTGCCCGCCGCCGGACGCCGATCCGGCCGAGGTGCGCGCGACCTACATCGAAAACCTCGCCTACGCCGCCGAGCAGGCGGGCGCGATGAACGTGGACGTGATGATCGAGCCGATCAACACCCGCGACATGCCCGGCTACTACCTCAATCACCAGCAGGTCGCGCACGACATCGCGGCGGAGACCGGTGCCGACAACGTGAAAGTGCAGATGGATCTCTACCACTGCCAGATCGTGGAAGGCGACGTCAGCACGCGGCTGCGCACCTATATCCCGCAGGGCCGCGTCGGCCACGTGCAGATCGCCGGCGTGCCGCTGCGCCAGGAGCCGGACCATGGCGAGCTGAACTATCGCTATCTGTTCCAGATCCTGGACGAGCTCGGCTACAACGGCTGGGTGGGCTGCGAGTATCGCCCGCGCGGCGACACGCGCGCCGGCCTGGGCTGGCTGCACGCGGCACGCCGCGCATCGTCGCATTGAGGACCGGCGGGCGCGCCGGGCCGGGCCGCCGGCCGGCGCGGTTCAGGGGCGTCCTCGCCGGGCGCCCCTCACCGGGCGCCCCTCGCCGGGCGTTCCTGACCAGGCGTTCTAACCCGCGCGTCGGGCGGTGTCGCCTTGTGCCAGGGTCTGGTAGAGATTGCGGAGCATGCCGGCCGTGGCGCCCCAGATGAAGCGGTCGCCGAACGGCATGGCGTAGTATTGGCGCACGCGGCCGTCGGGCAGGCGTGCCTGGTACAGGCGGTGATTGGCCGGATCCATCAGGAACGTGAGCGGCACCTCGAACACCTCTGCCACCTCGAAGGTATCGATCTCGGGTGCGAAGTCGGGCCGCACCAGCGACACCACGGGCGTGATCGAAAAGCCGGTGGAGGTGAGGTAATCGGGCATGCTGCCCAGCACCTCGACGCGGTCGGCGGGCAGGCCGGTTTCTTCCTGGGCCTCGCGCAAGGCGGCGGCGACCGGCGAGGAATCGCTGACCTCGACGCGTCCGCCCGGAAAGCTGATCTGGCCGGCATGGTCGTGCAGATGCGCGGCCCGCTGGGTCAGCATCACGCTCACGCCCTCGGGGCGCATCAACATCGGGATCAACACCGCGGCCAGCACCGGCGCGCCTTCGCGGCCCGGATAGAGCTCGACCTCGCGGTTGAGCGGGTCGATGGTCCAGCGCTCGGTGGTCTCGACCGGGGTGAGCAGCGTGTTGCGCAGGCGCTCCGGCGTCAGGATGGCGGGGGGCACGGCGGCCAGACCGCGATCGGCGGTCTGCCAGGGTTGCGCCATGGGATCGAACAAAGGCCGCACGACGGGGCGCCGGACGCGCGGCATGGAAGATTCGGACATAGTCCCAGTCAGATACGAAAAAGGCACCATGCAGTGACCTGCAGGTGCCTTTTTAACCCGGAAAACCGCTCGGGGATGATTCCATGAGCGTACCCATGAGACCGCTGTTCCCCGAAACGGCTGCCGTCTGCGATCAAGCCGCCTTGGCTTGCTTGCTGACGAGCTTTTCCTTGATGCGCGCCGACTTGCCCGAGCGGTTGCGCAGGTAGTACAGCTTGGCGCGGCGAACGTCGCCACGGCGCTTGACTTCGATGCTGGCGATTTGCGGCGAGTACAGCTGGAACGTACGTTCCACGGCTTCACCCGACGAGATCTTACGCACGATAAAGGCAGAATTCAGACCGCGGTTGCGCTTGGCAATGACCACGCCTTCGAAGGCCTGGACACGCTTGCGGGTACCTTCGACCACGTTGACGCTGACCACGACGGTGTCGCCAGGGGCGAATTCGGTCATGGGCTTGTCACCGGTCAGGCGGGTGATTTCTTCCTTTTCCAGGATAGCGATGAGGTTCACAAGAACTCCTTGATCATCATGCCTTTGCGGGGTGTTGCTCTTGCCGTATATGAAAGACCGGGCATTCAGCACGGACACATGGCGGCGCTGCACGAGGCAGCGCAACTCTGCGCCCTTGCCTGCGCCTGACGCTGCTCCCCGCTGACCGGAGGTCGCCGGCAGGGTTCAAGGCGCAAGGCTCGCCACGGCGTACGTTGTACTAGTGCCGCAAGCAGAGGATGAGATTTGGCAAACCCAGCATTCTACACCAGGGATCACGGGGGAGCCAGCGCAATTGCGCATTTATTGCGCAGCGGCCGCAGCCGGGGAGCGCTCGCGACGGGGGGACCTCCCCGGCGGGCCGCCCAGTTCCCGGGTGGACTTCCCGGGTGGACTTCCCGGGTGGACTTCCGGGTGGACTTTCCGGGCGGACTTCCCAGGTGGACCTCCGAAAAGAACCTCCCGCGGCCTCCCCGGAGACCGGCGGGCAAGCGCCGGGTCGCCCCGCCGCCCTGCCGTAGGTGTGCCGGAGCGTGGCATCGATGCAACATTGCCGCGCGCGTCATCAAACGGCAAACATCCATCATGCGCCGGGCGCCTGCCGCCAACGTCGCCGACCCGGCGCCCAACGGCCTCGCATATCGCGCCGAAGCATCCACATTCATCTAGACGTTTCGCTGCAAACCTGCGTTTTCATTGGCTTTTCGCCATATCAAAACAGCTGTGCCGGCCGCCGCTTTGCAGTAATCTGCATGGCTTTCCGGCACCTTTTTCGCGGCTGCTCGCACCGCCGCTTTCCCGATGTCCGCTTCATCCCTGATTTTGGTCGTCCTCGCCGCCATGGCGCATGCCAGCTGGAACCTGCTGGCCAAGCGCGCCGCCATGGTCGGGCCCATGTTCGTGTTTGCCTACGGCCTGGCCGCCAGCGTGATCTACGCGCCCTGGGTGGTGTGGGTGCTGCTGCACGAAGGGATGGTCTGGAGCTGGCCGGTGGTGCTGTGCATCCTGGCCTCGAGCCTGTTGCACCTGGGGTACAGCCTGTGCCTGCAACGGGGCTACCAGGTGGCGGACCTGTCGGTGGTCTATCCGATCGCCCGGGGCACCGGCCCCCTGCTCTCCACCATGGGCGCCTTCATCCTGCTGAGCGAACCCGCCACCACCGGCGGCATCCTGGGCATGCTGTGCGTGGTGGGCGGCGTGCTGCTGATCGCCACCCAGGGCCGACTCGCGATGTTCCGCCAGCCCCAGGCCTGGATCGGGGTGCGCTGGGGCGTCATCATCGGCCTCTTCATCGCGGCGTACACGGTGGTCGACGCCTACGGCGTGAAGGTGCTGCTGATCATGCCGGTGCTGTTCGACTGGTTCACCTGCGTGACTCGCACCGTGATGATGGTGCCGCACGTGGTGAAGCGCCGTGAAACCTACGTGCCCGCGATGCGCGGCTACTGGCGCCTGGCGATCGCGGTGGGCTTTCTGTCGCCGCTGGGCTACATCCTGGTGCTGTATGCCCTGCGCAACGGCGCGCCGCTCAGCCTGGTGGCGCCGGCCCGCGAGATGTCGATGATGCTGGGCACGCTCGCCGGCATGCTGCTGCTGCGCGAGAAGGTCGGCCCCGGGCGCCTGGCCGGCTGCGCCGCCATCCTGGCCGGCGTGGTGCTGCTCGGCTCGGCCTGACGCCGCCCGCGCCGCTCAGAAACCGACGGCGGCACCGACCCACATCATGGCGGGGATCATCACGCCCCAGCCCACCACCAGCGCCACATCGATCACCTGGCGGCGACGCCAGGCACTGCGCAGCGCCGGATCGGCCGCGAGCGCGGCGGCGAAGGTGGCGCCACCGGGCTTGCGCATCGCCGCCACACCCGATACCGAGGCGCCCGGCACATGGGCGCCGACCGGCATCTCGGCCGCCACGGCGTCGCCTGCCGGCGCGGCCGGCTGCGCCGTGTCGGGCGCATCGTGCTGCGCGGGCGCGTTGGCGGGATGACCGGCGGGCATGCGCGCCGGTCCGAGCGGCGGGAACGGCCAGCGGCGCGTGGCGGGCAACGCGCCCTGCCCGCCGCCCGCCAGCACCGGCGCGAACGTGCGCGACAGCACACCGGCCAGCATCCGGCGCATGCCGCGACGCAGGGCCGAGTGGCCATTTGCCGCGGCGGCGCCGAGTTCGTCGAGCCCATCGGTGGAAAGGATTACGCTGCTCATGATCACTCCTTAGATCGTGATGCCCTGCGCGGTGTCTGCGCGAGGGGCATCTGGGCGAAGTCCGAAGGACCGCACAGCCGGAGAGCGCGGTGCGTCGCCATCTGACACACCGTTGCGCGATAGGCTCGCGCGGGCTCTCTCGGACGATGCAACGGCCAGTCAGGTGAGGGACTGGGCCGGCCGCGCACTGCGCACAACCGAAGGACTTCGACCAGATTCAAGCGCCACGGCAATCGGCTGCCGTGACCAAACTGAGGCCGCGCCTGGGCGCGGGGGAAACAACCAACTCATCCAAGACATCCAACCGCCTCGAACGCGAACTGCCTCGCACTGCGTGAAACCCACCGCAACCCCGCGGTCATCCCGCGGTCATCCCGAGGCCAAACCCGAGGCCAACCCGAGACGAGCGGCCTGGGGGCAAGCCTGCGGTACGGCGCCGGCCGTCGGGTGGAGCGGCGGCGCGCGGCGGCGGCCACATGGCCACACGCACCGCCGCCGCGCACCGCTCTCATCGGGAGCCGCCTTGCCCGCGGCCCACCCATCCGGCCCGAAGACCGGCACGATTCACGCTGACGCCCACGCGTCAGAACAGATCCATCTGACCTTCCCGGCGCGCCCGCTCGGCGGCTTCGCGGCGCGACACGCGCGGCGCGAGCTGCGGCGCCACGAAGTGTTCGCACGACAGCGTGTGGCGCTCGTTGCGGATCGAGAAGCGCCGCAAGGCGACCTGGAACCGCTGCTTGAGGAGGTCGGCCCAGACGCCGGTGCCGCGCATGCGCGTGCCGAAGTCGGGATCATTGAGCCGGCCCTGGCGCAGGTCTTCGATGCGATGCAGGACGCGCTGGGCGCGATCCGGAAAATGCGTGTGCAGCCAGGTCTCGAAGACGTCTTTGACTTCCCAGGGCAGGCGCACCACGGTGTAGCTGGCCGAACGCGCGCCGGCCGCGGCGGCGTGCTCGATCACGTGTTCGAGCGCGTCGTCGTTGATGAACGGAATCAGCGGGGCCACCAGCACGCCCACCGGAATGCCGGCACGCGCCAGCGTGCGCACCGCCTGGATGCGACGCCACGGCGCGGAGGCGCGCGGCTCAAGCGTGCGCGACATCGCGGTGTCGAGCGTGGTGATGCTGATGTAGACGGTGATCAAGTTGCGCGCGGCCAGCCGCTGCAGGATGTCGAGGTCGCGCTCGACCAGGGCATTCTTGGTGACCAGCGTGGCGGGATGGCCGGTTTCGTCCATCAGCTCGAGCAGGCCCCGGGTGAGTTTCCAAGTGCGCTCGATGGGCTGGTAGACGTCGGTGGCCGAACCGATGTTGATCGGGGAGACCACATAGCCAGGCCGCGCGAGCTCGGCGCGCAGCGCCTCCACCGCGTTGGCCTTGGCGATCAGCCGGGTTTCGAAATCGAGGCCGGGCGAATAGCCGAGGTAGGCATGGGTGGGACGGGCGTAGCAATAGACGCAGCCATGCTCGCAACCGCGATAGGGATTGACCGCCTGATCGAACGGAATGTCGGGCGAATCGTTGCGCGACAACAGCTTGCGCGCCTGCTCGGCCTTGACCGTGGTCTTGAGCGCGCCGCCGGTGGGCAGGATGCTCGCGGCCGGCGGGACGCCGCCGCGCAGCGCCGCCGCATCGTGGCGGGACGGCGCCGCCGGCGCCACCGAGCCCGGCAGCACGCCACGGCGCGGATGGAACACCACCGGCGCGAATTCGGCGGACAGCCCGCGCGGCACCGCCAGCGCGGTGTCGGCAGGGGCGGCATCGCCGCCATCGTCCTCGGCAGCATCGCCGTGGCCATCGGCCGCGCCGGCACGCGGCGCCGGGCCCGACAGGCCATCCGGCGCGGCGGCGTGTGCGGCATCGCCGGCCGCAGCCTGAGCAACCTGGGCTGCCTGGCTCCGCTGGACCGCCTTGGCCGCCTGCGCCGCGTCGAACGCGGCCTGGGCGGCGGCCGCCTGCAGGGCCAGGGCCAGCGCGCGGGCCGCGCCCGCATCGGCGCCGGTGTAGGGCGAGGTGTTGGCACCGGCCGGATCGGCATCGGCGCCCTGCCCGGACGCGCGCGGCGCGCCGCTGGGCGATCCCGCCCCGGCATCCGCGCCATCGTGCGCGGCATCGTGCATCACCAGCGCCGACAACGACGCCTGCACGCCGAAGCGCGCCGGCGCGGGCGGATAGGCCATCGGATAGACCACGGTGGTGCGCGCGGCCCGCAGCTCCAGCGCGGCGCGCGCCGGCGCGGCCTCGGCAGCGGGGACACGGCGGTGGGAGGCCGCAACGGCCCCGCGCTCGTGAGAACGATCTTGAAGGTGATCGTGCAGGGTGTCGTGCAGCGGGTCGTGCAGGGCGTCTTGATCCAGATCGGGATCGTGGCCGGACAGACGGCCGGCGCCCTGCCCTGCCCAGGCCTTGCGCGGCACCGCGGCGGCACTGGCGCCGGAGGCGGAGACGCGATCCCAGAAGCCGCTGCGGGCGCTGGACGAGACCGCGGCTGCCGCGCCGCGCGACCGCGCGACGCCGGCGACGCTCGCGGCGCCGGCCGGACGGCCGCGGCCGCCCTCATCGATATCGGAATAGTCTTCGTCGACGGCGAGGTCGTAGTCGTCGGTAGCGACGGGCTCGGCCTCGATGCGGACGGTGGTTTCGCCGTCGTCAGGGCTGAGATCGACACCTATATCGGACCCATCCTCGCGCAGGGCGACCGCCTCGAGCTCGTCGGGATCGGCCTGGCGGAAATCGGCGGGATCGTAGGCGTCGTCGAAGCGCTCGCGCCGATAGCCGGCGTCGGCGTGGTCGAAATATTCGGGGACGGAATCGTCGGCATCCCCGCGGGCCTCGGCGCATGCATCGGCACCGCGAACCCCGGCGGCGGCCGGACGATATTCAGGGACAGACGCTGCGGGGCGCGAACGGCCGGCGCGGACGCCGGCTGCAGCCGCTTCCGGAGTGGCCAGGGGGTGACCATCCTCCGGATACCCGGCGTCGAGATCGACAAGCCCCTCTTGCCAGCCATCATGGACGATTTCACGGTCGTCTTGCTGGAAGCGGTGGCGAACATTAGTAACCGCACCCCGACCGCGCGAGGCGGCGGGGGCGGCAGCCGGGGACCCAGAACCGGCGGAAAGCGAATGTTCAGTGCTAGCCATGAAAGTACTGTACAAAAAACCAGTACTTCTTGCAAGCCCTGAACCGCTAACCGACTTTACCGCAACTCATCCCGGGCTGTCTGCGGGATTGCCGAAAGACTTGTTAAATCGCGGACAAGTCGTTGATTAATAAGCACTTTGCCGAAAAACAACAGCGATTTTTCGGTCTCTTCTTGACGTTCAGCGCAACATGCCGGCCGCTGCCGTCTGATGCGTGGCTTCATCGATCAGGATGAAGGCGCCGTTGCTCGCGATCTCGTCATACGCATCGACCGCGAGCGACTCGCGCGTGATCAACGACACGCGTCCGATGTCGTTCATCGCAAGCGCGCCCGCATCGTTCGGCACCTCCTGCAACTCGTGTATGTCGCGACGCGTGTGCAACGCGCGGATCTTCGCAGAGGTCAGTCGCGTGCCATGCTTGAGCAGATAGCGGCGCGCGGGATTGAGCGGCTGCGTGTCGAGCCAGCACAGCTCCGCATCGAACTCGCGGCTCACGCGCGCGGGTGCCTGCTCGTGCACGATCACATCACCGCGCGACACATCGACGTCGCGGTCGAGCACCACGGTGACCGAGTCGCCCGCGTACGCGGCATCGAGCACGCGATCATGCACGCGCACCTCGCGCACCACCGCGCTCACGCCCGACGGCTGCACCTGCACGCTGTCGCCCGCGCGCAGCGTGCCGCTCGCGAGCCGGCCGGCATAGCCGCGGAAATCGTCGGCACGATCGCCGCCTTCACGCGACACCCATTGCACCGGCAGGCGCAGCGGCTTGCTGCTGGCGTCTTCGTCTACTGCGAGTTCCTCGAGCAGCGACAGCAGCGGCTTGCCCTGGTACCAGGGCGTGCGCGGCGACAGCGTGACCACGTTGTCGCCATTGAGCGCGGACAGCGGCAGGATCTGGAACGTCGCGATGCCGAGCTTGGCGGCCAGCGCGGCGTAGGCGTCGCGGATGCGTTCGAACACGCCCGCGTCCCAATCGACCAGGTCCATCTTGTTGACCGCCACCACGATGTGGCGCAGGCCGAGCAGTTTGGCGATGGTGCTGTGGCGCTTGGTCTGCGGCAGCAGCACGCCGTCGGCGGCGCGGGTGGCGTCGATCAGGATGATGGCGGCGTCGGCGGTGGACGCGCCGGTCACCATGTTGCGGGTGTACTGCTCGTGGCCCGGCGCGTCGGCGATGATGAACTTGCGCGCCGGCGTGGCGAAGTAGCGGTAGGCCACGTCGATCGTGATGCCCTGCTCGCGCTCGGCTTCGAGGCCGTCGGTGAGCAGCGAGAAGTCGATGCCGTCGCCGGCCACGCGCTTGTACTTGGCGCGCGCGATGGCGTCGAGCTGGTCGGCGAACACGCCCTTGCTGTCATAGAGCAGGCGGCCGATCAGCGTGGACTTGCCGTCGTCGACCGAGCCGGCCGTGATGAGGCGCAGCACGCCGTTGTCGGCGCCGCCCAGAAAAGAATCGTTGAGTGCGTTCATGATGTGTCCCTGAGTCGAATGTCGCGCGCGGATCAGAAGTAGCCTTCGCGCTTGCGGCGCTCCATCGAGGCCTCGGAAGTCTGGTCGTCCATGCGGGTGGCGCCGCGCTCGGTGATGTCGGTCACGGCGGTCTCGGCGATGATGTCGGCGGCCGTGCGGGCCTCGGAGGCCACCGGGCAGGTGCACGAGATGTCGCCCACCGTGCGAAAGCGCACCGGCAGGCGCTCCACCACTTCGCCCTCGGCCGGCGGCGTCAGCCGCGTCACCGGCACCAGCAGGCCGCGGCGGCGCACCACCTCGCGCTCGTGCGTGTAGTAGATCGGCGGCAGCGCCAGCTTCTCGCGCTCGATGTATTGCCACACGTCCAGCTCGGTCCAGTTCGAGATCGGGAACACGCGCATGTTCTCGCCCTTGTGCACGCGGGTGTTGAAGATGTTCCAGAGCTCGGGACGCTGCGCCTTCGGATCCCATTGGCCGAATTCGTCACGGAACGAAAAGATGCGTTCCTTGGCGCGCGCCTTCTCCTCGTCGCGCCGCGCGCCGCCGATGCAGGCGTCGAGCTGCAGCTCCTCGATCGCCTCGAGCAGCGTCACCGCCTGCGCGGCGTTGCGCGAATCGGTCTCGCGCCGCAGCACCACGCTGCCGCGCTTGATCGAATCCTCGACGCTGCGCACCAGCAGGGTCTCGCCCAGCTCGGCGGCGCGCGCGTCGCGGAACGCGATCACCTCATCGAAGTTGTGGCCGGTGTCGATGTGCAGCAGCGGAAACGGAAATTTGCCGGGGCGGAAGGCCTTCTCGGCCAGGCGCAGCAACACCACCGAATCCTTGCCGCCCGAAAACAGCAGCGCCGGCCGGGCGCATTCGGCCGCGACCTCGCGCAGGATATAGATCGCTTCCGATTCCAGCCAGTCCAGGTGGCTGCGGTTGACGACGACAGACATGGTTATTCCTCAGTGCGATTGCGTCGTGCCCGCGGGCACGACCGAAATGATCTGGCTGCGCGGCGCAGCGGCGTTGCCCGCATGCAGCCCGCATTCTTTCGAGTCCGACGACTCCCACCACCAGCGTCCGGCGCGCACGTCCTCGCCCGGCCGGATGGCGCGCGTACAGGGCTCGCAGCCGATCGAGGGGTAGCCCTGGTCATGGAGGGGGTTGTAGGGGATGCCGAGCGCGCGGATCGCGGTCCACACGTCGGCCTCGCTCCAGGCCGCGAGCGGATTGAATTTCTGCAGGCCGAACACCGGGTCGTGCTCGGCCAGCGGCAGCTCGCCCCGGGTGGCGGCCTGCTCGCGGCGCTGGCCGGTGATCCAGGCGCTGCGGCCGGCGAGCGCGCGCTTGAGCGGCTCGACCTTGCGGATCTGGCAACAGGCCTTGCGCAGCGCCACGCTTTCATAGAAGGCGAACTTGCCGTGCTCGGCCACGTGCGCGGCCACGGCATCGGCGTCGGGCCGCCGCACGTCGATCTCGCGGCCGTAGGTCTCGCGCACGGTGTCGATCATGGCCAGCGTCTCGGCGTGCAGCCGGCCGGTGTCGAGCGAGAACACGCCCAGCGGCAGCCCGCCGCCGAAGATGGCGTGGGTCAGCAGCATGTCTTCGGCCGCCAGCGAGGAGGCCAGCACCGCGTCGGGGTGTTCGGCGGCGATGCCGGCCAGGCGCGCCTGCAGCTCGCGCCACAGGGTGGCGACGTGCGGGTCTGGAATGAGGGCGTCGGACATGGTTCAGGCCTGCGCGGCGAAGACCCGGGCACGGCGCGGACGCGCGAGCAGGGCCTCGCCTTCTTTCAGATTCAGTTCGCGGAACAGCCGCTCGGGCACCTCGGCCTCGATCAGCGCGTCGGCATCCTCGCGCGCCAGTTCGAGAAAGGCGCTCGGGCCGGCGAGATAGGCATGCGCCAGCCGCACCGGCACGCCCGAGCCGTCGGCGCCGGCGTCGGTCGCGCGCAGCACCTCGATCTCGTGCGGACGGATGTAGGCCACCGCGCCGACGTCGTGGCCCTGCTCCAGCCCGGGCGCCGGCAGCGCCACGCCATGGCCGCGCCACTGGCCGTCGCGGGCATGGCCGTGCAGCTGGTTCACATCGCCCAGGAAGCCGTAGACGAAGGGCGTGGCCGGGTTCTCCCAGACCTCGCGCGGCGTGCCGACCTGTTCGATCTTGCCGGCGTTCATCAGCACCACGCGGTCGGACACCTCGAGGGCCTCTTCCTGGTCGTGCGTCACGAACACGCTGGCCACGTTGAGCTCGTCGTGCAGGCGGCGCAGCCAGCGGCGCAGTTCCTTGCGCACCTTGGCATCGAGCGCGCCGAACGGCTCGTCGAGCAGCAGCACGCGCGGCTCCACGGCCAGCGCCCGGGCCAGCGCGATGCGCTGGCGCTGGCCGCCGGACAGTTGCGAGGGATAGCGGTCGGCCAGCCAATCGAGTTGCACCAGCTGCAGCAGTTCGTGCACCTTGGCGCGGATCTGCGTCTCCGAGGGGCGTTGCGAGCGGTGCTTCACGCGCAGCCCGAACGCCACGTTCTCGAACACGGTCATGTGCTTGAACAGCGCGTAGTGCTGGAACACGAACCCCACCTGGCGGCGGCGCACGTCCACGCCGGTGGCGTCCTCGCCGGAGAACAGCACGCTGCCCCGGTCGGGCGACTCCAGGCCGGCGATGATGCGCAGCAGCGTGGTCTTGCCGCAGCCCGAGGGGCCCAGCAGCGCGACCAGCTCGCCGGTCTCGATCGAGAGCGACACGTCGTCCAGCGCACGGAAGTCGTTGAAACGCTTGGACAGGTTACGGACTTCGATACTCATGTTTATCTCCTTCAGGCCACGGCGGCCGGGGCCGCGGCGGCCACCGGACGCTCCAGCGGCAGCGAGGCGTCGCGCAGCAATTTGTTGTTGCGCCACTCGACGACGTTCTTCACCAGCAGCGTGACCAGCGCCAGCAGGGCCAGCAGCGAGGCCACCGCGAACGAGGCCGCGAACTGGTATTCGTTGTAGAGAATCTCCACGTGCAGCGTCATGGTGTTGGTGAGGCCGCGCACCTGGCCCGAGACCACCGACACCGCGCCGAACTCGCCCATCGCCCGCGCATTGCACAGGATGGCGCCATACAGCAGGCCCCACTTGATGTTGGGCAGCGTGATGCGCCAGAAGATCTGCCAGCCGCTCGCGCCCAGCGTCAGCGCGGCCTGCTCCTCTTCGCTGCCCTGCGCCTGCATCAGCGGGATCAGTTCGCGCGCGACGAACGGGAAGGTCACGAACAAGGTGGCCAGGATCACACCCGGCACGGCATAGACGATCTTCAGGTCGTGCGCCTGCAGCCACTCGCCGAACCAGCCCTGCGAGCCGAACAGCAGCACGAACACCATGCCCGCCACCACCGGCGACACCGAAAACGGCAGGTCGATCAGCGTGATCAGGAACTGCTTGCCGCGAAACTGGAACTTGGTGATGGCCCAGGCCGCGGCCACGCCGAAGACCAGGTTCACCGGCAGCGCGATGAGCGCCACCAGCAGCGTGAGCTGGATCGCCGACCAGGCATCCGGCTCGGTGATCGCGGCCACATACACCTCCCAGCCGCGCTTGAAGGCCTCGGTGAACACCGCCACCAGCGGCACCAGCAGGAACAAGGCGAGAAAACCCAGGCCCAGCGCCAGCAGGATGCCGCGCACCCAGCGCGGCTCGGTGAGGTGGTCGGGACGATGATCGGCGCTCATGCGAGCCTCCCGTTACGGCGGGTCTGCCAGCCTTGCAGCAGATTGATGAGCAGCAGCAGCGCGAACGACAGCACCAGCATCACGCTGGCGATGGCGGCGGCGCCGGCATAGTCGAATTCCTCGAGCTTGGCGATGATGAGCAGCGGCGTGATCTCCGACACCATCGGCATGTTGCCGGCGATGAACACCACCGAGCCGTACTCGCCCACGGCGCGGGCGAAGGACAGCGCGAAGCCGGTCAGCAGCGCCGGGAACAGCGCCGGCAGCAACACGCGGCGCAGGGTCTGCCAGCGGCTCGCGCCCAGGCTGGCCGAGGCCTCCTCGAGCTCGCGCTCCACGTCTTCGAGCACCGGCTGCACCGTGCGCACCATGAAGGGCAGCCCGATGAAGATCAGCGCGATCACGATGCCCAGCGGCGTGAACGCCACCTTCAGGTCGAACCACGCGAGCAGCGGCCCGCCCAGCCAGCCATTCTTGGAATAGAGCGCGGTCAGCGCGATGCCGGCCACGGCCGTGGGCAGCGCGAACGGCAGGTCGACCAGCGCGTCGACGATCTTCTTGCCCGGGAAGCGGTAGCGCACCAGCACCCAGGCCACGATGGTGCCGAACACCAGGTTCACGAGTGCGGCCAGCAGCGAGGCGCCGAAGGTGAGCTTGTAGGAAGCCACCACGCGCGGCGCGGTCACCGTGTCCCAGAAGCCGGCCCAGCCCAGTCCCGCGCTCTTGATCGGCAGCGCGGCCAGCGGGATCAGCACCAGCAGGCTCAGGTACAGCACCGTGAAGCCCATGGAAATGCCAAAACCCGGCAGGACGCCGGGGCCGTTGCGACGGCGGGGCGCCGTGGCGCCCCCCGCGGTGATGGAGACTGAACTCATGTCCGCGATTCCGCTCTATGCCGCGTTATTTCTTCTGCGGCTGGTACACCTGGTCGAAGGTGCCGCCGTCGCTGAAGTGGTCTTTCTGGGCCTTGCGCCAGCCACCGAAGATCGGATCGTCGATGGTCACCAGCTTCAGTTTGGGGAAGCGGTTCTCATACTTGGCGGCCACGGTCTTGTCGGTCGGGCGATAGAAGTTCTTGGCGATGATTTCCTGGGCCGCCGGGGTGTACAGGAATTCGAGGTAGGCCTGCGCGGCGGCGCGGGTGCCCTTCTTGTCCACCACCTTGTCCACCACGGCAACCGGCGGCTCGGCCAGGATCGACAGCGACGGCACGACGATGTCGAACTTGTCCGGACCGAGCTCTTCCTGCGCCAGGAAGGCTTCGTTTTCCCAGGCCAGCAGCACGTCGCCCACGCCGCGCTCCACGAACGTGGTGGTGGCGCCGCGCGCACCGGTGTCGAGCACCGGCACGTGCTTGAGCAGTTCGCCCACGAATTCCTGCGCCTTGGCCGTGCTGCCGTTGTTCTTCTGCAGCGCGTAGGCCCAGGCCGCCAGGTAGTTCCAGCGTGCGCCGCCCGAGGTCTTGGGATTCGGCGTGATGACTTCCACGCCCTGCTTGATCAGATCGTCCCAGTCCTTGATCTGCTTGGGATTGCCCTTGCGCACCAGGAACACGATGGTGGAGGTGTAGGGCGAGCTGTTGAGCGGCAGGCGCTTCTGCCAGTCCTGCGGCAGCAGGCCCTTGTCGGCGATCGCGTCGATGTCATAGGCCAGGGCCAGCGTCACCACGTCGGCGTCCAGGCCGTCGATGACCGAGCGCGCCTGGCGGCCCGAGCCGCCGTGCGACTGGCGGATGGTCAGGTCGGTATTGGCTTTGGCCTTGTATTCCTTGATGAAGGCCTCGTCGACGGCGCGATAGAGTTCGCGGGTCGGGTCGTACGACACATTCAGCAGCGTCTGCTTCTGCTGGGCATGCGCCACAGGCAGGCCCAGGGTGAACGTCAGGGCGAGCGTGGCGAGCGCGGTAAAGATTCCGGCATTACGGGCAGGCATCGTACATCCTTGGTATGTGAGTAAGTGGATGCAAGTTTGACGGCCGGCCGTTGTGAACGGAACGAATCATTATTTGGTAGTTCATCGCCGCCAGGCATATAGAACGGCTGCGATCGAAAAATGAAAAAAGGCCGTTTTCCCAGGGAAAAACGGCCTTTTTCATAGTGGCGGGAGCGCACTCCCGGCCCCGGCGAAGCCCGTCGAAAAACGGCCTCGCCTACAGAAAAGTCATTTACTTATTCGGTTGCGGCGTGATGCGCAGATAGGGACGGACGGCCTTGTAGCCCTTGGGGAATTTTTCCTTGAGCACCGCTTCGTCCTTGAGCGACGGCACGATGATGACGTCGTCGCCGTCGGTCCAGTTCACCGGCGTGGCCACGCTGTAGTTGTCGGTGAGCTGCAGCGAGTCGATCACGCGCAGGATTTCGTTGAAGTTGCGGCCGGTGCTGGCCGGGTAGGTGATGATCAGGCGCACCTTCTTGGCCGGATCGATGATGAACACCGAGCGCACGGTCGCGGTGGCGCTGGCGTTCGGATGGATCATGTCGTAGAGCTCGGAGACCTTGCGGTCTTCGTCGGCCAGGATCGGGAAGTTGACCTGGGTCGACTGCGTGTCGTTGATGTCGCCGATCCATTGCTGGTGCGAGTCGACGCCGTCGACGGACAGGGCCAGGACCTTGACGTTGCGCTTGGCGAATTCGTCGGCCAGCTTGGCGGTGTAGCCCAGCTCGGTGGTGCACACCGGCGTGAAGTCGGCGGGGTGCGAGAACAGCACGCCCCAGCTGTCGCCGAGGTAATCGTAGAAACGCAGCGTGCCGGTGGAAGACTTTTGTTCGAAATCAGGGGCGGTATCGCCCAGACGAAGTTGGCCCATCGTGAATCTCCTGACTGCAAGTTGAGTGGCCAGATGATTCTTGCATCAAACCTGGCCTGCGGGAAATAAGAACCTTATATAACCTTATGCAATATCGGCAAGCGCCGCACTGGCGTCCGTGACCTCGCCGGCGCGCACCGCGGCCGACAGCCCGAGCGCGCGCGGCAGCAGCTGCGCGCCATAGAAAAGCGCCGTGCCGAGCTTGCTGCGATAGAAGGCATCGGTGCTGCCCTCGGCCAGGTAGCGGCGGCTCACCAGCGCCGCGCGCGCCATCTGCCAGCCGCCATGCACGATGCCGGCCAGCATCAGGTACGGCACGCTGCCCGCGTAGACGGCGCGCGGATGCGCGCTGGCATGCTCCAGCAGATAGGCCACCGCGCCTTCGTAGGCCTGGATGGCCTGGTCGAAGTTGTCGCGCAGCAGGCGCAGCCCTTCGCGGTCGGCCGCGTCCGCACGCGAGGTTTCGGCTTCGAGCGCCTTGAGCGTGTCGCGCATCGCGGCGATCGAGGCATAGGCGGTGGCGCCGCCGTCGCGCAGCGTCTTGCGGCCCACCAGGTCGTTGGCCTGGATCGCCGTGGTGCCTTCGTAGATCGGCAGGATGCGGGCATCGCGGTAGTGCTGGGCCGCGCCGGTCTCCTCGATGAAGCCCATGCCGCCATGCACCTGCACGCCGAGCGAGGCGACCTCCACCGCCGCTTCGGTGGAGAAGCCCTTCACGATGGGCACCAGATATTCGTAGAAGGCGCGGTTGCGTGCGCGCACCTCGGCGTCGGGATGATGCGTGCCCTTGTCGTGTGCCGCGGCCGCCACGTACGACACCGCGCGGGCGGCCTCGGTGAGCCCGCGCATCGTGAGCAGCATGCGCTGCACGTCGGGGTGATGCGAGATCGTGACCGGGCCGGCGGAGCCCTCGATGGCCCGGCCCTGCACCCGGTCGCGCGCATAGGCCAGCGCCAGCTGATAGGCGCGCTCGGACAGCGCGATGCCCTGCTGCCCCACCGAATAGCGCGCCGCGTTCATCATGATGAACATGTATTCCAGGCCGCGGTTCTGCTCGCCCACCAGGTATCCCACGGCACCCTCGCCCACCTCGCCCTTGCCCGAGCCATACAGCAGCACGGCCGTGGGGCTGCCGTGGATGCCGAGCTTGTGTTCGAGCGAGGCGCACCAGACGTCATTGCGCTTGCCCAGCGAGCCGTCTTCGTTGACGAGGAACTTGGGCACGATGAACAGCGAGATGCCCTTCACGCCCGGCGGCGCGTCGGGCGTGCGGCCCAGCACCAGATGGATGATGTTCTCGGCCAGGTCGTGTTCGCCATAGGTGATGAAGATCTTCTGGCCCGACACGCGATACGAGCCGTCGTCTTGTTTGACCGCGCGGGTGGTGACCAGCGCGAGATCGGAGCCGGCCTGCGGCTCGGTGAGGTTCATCGTGCCGGTCCATTTGCCGCCCAGCAGGTTGGGCACGTAGGTGCGGCGCTGCGCCTCGGAGCCCACCGTGAGCAGGGCCTCGATCACGCCGTCGGTGAGCATCGGGCACAGCGAGAACGCCAGGCTGGCCGCCTGGATGTTTTCGCCGGCCGGCGCCGACACCAGATGCGGCAGGCCCTGGCCGCCCCATTGCTGCGGATGCTGCAGGCCCTGCCAGCCGCCCGCCGCGTATTCGGCGAAGGCCTGGGCGAAACCCGGCGTGGTGCTGACCTGGCCATCCTTCCAGACCGGCGGCTGCGTGTCGCCCGCCACGTTGAGCGGCGCGATGGCGTTCTGCACGAAGCGCGCGTTCTCTTCCAGGATCGCATCCACCAGGTCGGGCGTGACCTCCTCGAATCCCGGCAGCTTGAGAATCTCTTCGAGGCCGGCCAATTCGTTCAGGGCAAAGCGGATGTCGCGCACTGGCGTGGTGTAGGTCATGGTGTCTCCGTGGAATTGAACACGGCGGGCCGCGCCCATGGCGCGCCGCCCGCCGGCGGATACTGACTTGCGGATACCGGCACTAGCCTACATGGTAGGCCAGCGCCACGATGAGCGGCCCCAGCACCGGCAGCAGCACATTGGCGATCGCATAGGTGACGGTGTAGCCCAGGATCGGGATCGGACTGCCGGCCTTGGCGATCACCGCGCTGAGCGTCGGCGTGCTGACGTGCTGGCCGGCAATCGCGCCCAGCAGCAGCGGCCCCTCGATCTTGAGGAACTTGTGCCCGATCCAGAGCGAGGCGCAGGCCGGGCCCAGCGAAACCAGGAGGCCCAGCAGCGGCAGCACCAGGCCATGCTCTTTCAAAAGCGTAATCGCCTGCGGCCCGGCGGACAAGCCCACGCAGGCAATGAAGATCGCCAGCCCGAGCTCCTTGATGAGGTGCAGCGCGGGCGCGGGGATGTGGCCGATGTGCGGCCGCTTGGCGGCGATCCAGCCGCACACCAGCCCGCTCACCAGCGCGCCGCCGCCGCTGCCCAGCGAGAGCGGGACCCCGCCCAGCGTGACGGCCAGGCTGCCGATCAGCAGGCCGGCCAGGATGCCGCCGCACAGAAAGATCAGATCGGTGGTGCCGTCGCGCCGCAGCTCGCCGCCCAGGCGTTCGGCGGCGGCGCCCAGCATCGGGTCGGTTCCCACCAGCGTGACCACGTCGCCGTACTGCAGCGCGGTCGAGGGCATGACGGGGAGGTCGTGGCCGGCGCGCTCGATGGCGAGCAGGAACACGCCGCGCGAATGATGGGCACTGGCGCGCCGGGCCAGCTCGGCCAGCGTGCGGCCGTTCACGCGCTTGCGGCTCACCACCACCTTGCGCTCTTCCATGTTGAGCGCGTCGGCGTGTTCGGCCGGCAGCTCGATCTCGGGGCCGATCAGCGCGGTGCCGCGCAGCGCGAAACGGCGCAGGCCGATGAACACCACGATATCGCCCGACTGCAGGATCTCGGTGCCATCGGGCTCGACGGCGGCGCCGTTGCGGAAGATGCGCGTGACCGCGGTGCGCCCGCCCAGCTCGCCTTCGATCTCGCCCACGCTGCGCCCGGCGGCATCACGCACCAGGTGCGAGCGGCCCACCAGCCTGGGCAGGGCCGGCACGTTGGCCTCGTCCGCCTCGGGCACCGCGCCCAGCTTCTCTTCCAGCTCGCGCGACGCGCGCTTGAGGTCGATGCCCAGCAACACCGGCGCCAGCTGGCTGGTGAACAGCACGATGCTGATCATGCCCACCAGATAGGTGAGCGAGTACGCGATCGCGATGTTCGCCTCCATCTGCTGCACCTGCGCGGCGTTCAGGTCGAGGTGGCGCAGCGCCTCCGACGCGGTGCCGACCACCGCGGACTCGGTGGCCGCCCCCGCGGCCAGGCCGGCCGTGGTGCCGGGATCGAAGCCGAAGAACAGGGCCGCGGCCAGCGCGATGCCGAGCACCAGCACGGCCTCCACCAGCGGCAGCACCATGAAGCGCAGGCTGGAGCGATTGAGGTTGGCGAAGAAGCCGGGGCCGCCGGAATAGCCCATCGCGAAGATGAACAGGGCGAAGGCGATGTCCTTGACCTGGAAGTTGGCCTGGCAGCCGGTCTGCCCGAGCAGCAGCGCGGCGATCAGGGTGCCGCACACGCCGCCCAGCTCCACCGGGCCGATGCGCAGCTTGCCGATCAGGTAACCCAGGCCGACCGCGATGAACACCACGGCGATCGGCACGCTGTTGAAGAATCCCACGGAGCAGGAGAGGTCTCTCATGACCCTGCTCCATCGCGCGCCATCGCGCGCACCGCCGAAGTGCTCCAAGCCATGCCGACATCTCCTTGAATGGGTATTTTTGGGAGGGTCTTGCGGTCTTGCAGGGTGCGCGCGGGACGCGGCAGCGAATCGGGGATTGGTCCTAGTCAGGAACCGTGCCGCAGACGTTAGCACCATTCGCAAGACTGCGGATAGTGCCGTCGCCGCTGGTGTCGCGATGGACGAAAAAAAACCGCAGGCCAGGCCCGCGGCTTCTCGTGGCACGGCGCGGTATCGCGCCGGGCCGGGCGCCTTACAGCGCCGAGGTCAGTTCGGGCACGACCTGGAACAGATCGCCCACGAGACCGTAGTCGGCCACGCCAAAGATCGGGGCTTCCGCATCCTTGTTGACCGCCACGATGACCTTGGAGTCTTTCATGCCGGCCAGATGCTGGATCGCGCCGGAGATGCCGATCGCCACGTACAGCTGCGGGGCGACGATCTTGCCGGTCTGGCCCACCTGCCAGTCGTTGGGGGCATAGCCCGCATCGACGGCGGCACGCGAGGCGCCGAGCGCGGCGCCGAGCTTGTCGGCGAGCGGATCGAGGATCTTGAAGTTTTCGGCGCTGCCCAGGCCACGGCCGCCCGAGACGACGACGCGGGCGCCGGCGAGTTCGGGACGATCGCTCTTGGCGACTTCACGGCTCACGAACGAGGACAGACCCGAATCGGCCACGGCTTCGATCGTGTCGACCGAGGCGGAACCGCCCTCGGCGGCCACGGCGTCAAAGCCCGTGGTGCGCACGGTGATGACCTTGACGGCGTCGCCCGATTGCACGGTGGCGATGGCGTTGCCGGCGTAGATCGGGCGCTGGAACGTGTCGGCGGATTCGACATCGGTGATGTCGGAGATCTGGGCCACGTCGAGCTTGGCGGCCACGCGCGGGGCGACGTTCTTGCCCGAGGCGGTGGCGGGGAACAGGATGTGGCTGTAGGCGCTCGCCACGGCCAGCACCTGCGCCGCGACGTTTTCGGCGAGCGCGTCGGCCAGCTGCGGCGCGTCGGCCAGCAGAACCTTGCTCACGCCGGCGGCCTTCGCGGCCTGGTCGGCCACGGCGCGGGCGTTGCTGCCCGCGACCAGCACGTGCACGTCACCGCCGATCTTGGCGGCGGCGGCGATCGTGTTCAGGGTGGCGCCCTTCAACTGGGCGTTGTCGTGTTCGGCAATAACCAGCGTCGTCATCACACCACCTTCGCTTCGTTCTTGAGTTTGTCGACCAGGGCGGCCACGTCGGCCACCTTGATGCCGGCCTTGCGCGCGGGCGGTTCGCTGACCTTCAGCGTCTTGAGGCGCGGCGCCGGATCCACGCCGAGGTCGGCGGGGCTCAGGGTGTCGAGCGGCTTCTTCTTGGCCTTCATGATGTTGGGCAGCGTGACATAACGCGGCTCGTTCAGGCGCAAGTCGGTGGTGACGATGGCCGGCAGCTTGAGCGCGACGGTTTCGAGACCGCCGTCGACTTCACGCGTGACGGTGACCTTGCCGTCGCCCAGTTCGACCTTGCTGGCGAACGTGGCCTGGGGCCAGTCGAGCAGCGCGGCGAGCATCTGGCCGGTTTGGTTGGCGTCGTCGTCGATGGCCTGCTTGCCCAGGATCACGAGCTGCGGCTGTTCCTTGTCGACCACGGCCTTGAGCAGCTTGGCCACGGCCAGCGGCTGCAGTTCGGCGTCGGTCTGGACCAGCACGCCGCGGTCGGCGCCGATGGCCATCGCGGTACGCAGGGTTTCCTGGCTTTGTGCAACGCCGCAGGAGACGGCGATGACTTCAGCGACGCTGCCCTTTTCCTTGAGACGCGTGGCCTCTTCGACGGCGATCTCATCGAACGGGTTCATCGACATCTTCACGTTGGCGATATCCACCCCCGTTTGATCCGACTTCACGCGCACCTTGACGTTGTAGTCAACGACACGCTTGACTGGTACCAGCACCTTCATCCAGCAGCCTCCTAATTAACAATAATTGCCCGGTGATGTCACCGGGCCCGCATTGCACAAATTTCTTTCGATTCTACAGCTTTGAAAGGGATCGTATGTGCGCCACGACACTTCGGCCCAATGCCGACAGGTTGTAACCCCCCTCCAGCATGCTGACGATGCGCCCCTGCGCGTGCTCGTCGGCCAGCGCCACGAGCTGATCCGTGATCCAGGCATAATCGGCCTCCACCAGCCCCATCTGTCCCATGTCGTCCTCGCGGTGGGCATCGAAACCCGCCGACACCAGGATCAGCTCGGGCCGGTGCGCCGCCAGGCGCGGCAGCCATTGTGCGCGCACGATCTCGCGCACGGCCGGCCCCGCCGTGTAGGCGTCGACCGGCACGTTGACCATATTGGCCGCCGGATGATCCGTCCCGCTATTGGGAAAGAAGGGATGCTGGAAAAAACTGCACATCAGCACCCGATCGTCGCCCGCGAAGATCTCCTCGGTGCCATTGCCGTGGTGTACATCGAAATCGACGATCGCGACACGCGAGAGCTTGTGAAAGTCCAGTGCGTGGGCGGCGGCGATCGCCACATTGTTGAGAAAGCAGAATCCCATCGCGCGGGCGGACTCGGCGTGATGGCCGGGCGGACGCACCGCGCAGAACGCCGTCTGGGCCTCGCCGCCCACGACCGCATCCACCGCGGCCACCCCGGCACCGGCCGCGTGCAGCGCGGCCTCGTAGGTGTAGGGATTCATCAGGGTGTCGGGATCGATGGTGGCGTAGCCCACCACGGGCTGGCGCTCGCGCAGATTGTCGAGATAGGCGCGCGTGTGCACGCGCAGGATGTCGGCGCGCGAGGCCTCGGGCGCCTGGCGCTCGTTGAGATACGGCGCCAGCCCGCTGGCCAGCAGCTGATCGGAAATGGCATCCAGCCTCTGCGGGCTCTCGGGGTGCCAACTGCCCATTTCATGCAGGCGGCATGAGGGGTGGGTAAGATACATGGTCTCCATAAGGAAGATTATGTTCATCAGTGGTCGTTTCCTGCAAATCGGCGCGTTTGCCGCCACCCTCGCCACCGCCCTGACGGGCTGCGCCAGCCCCGCCGCCAAGCCGGCCGAGGCGGCCCCCACGCCTTCCACCGCGCCCGCCAGCGGCAAGCCCGGCGCGGTGCGCATCGGCCCCGCCGAGCCCACGCCCGAACCCACCTCCGCCACGCTCACGCCGTCGGGCCAACTGCGCCCCGAGGTGCGCGCCTTCGGCGAGCAATTGGCGCGCGAACGCGGCCTGCCCCTGCCGCAGGTGCTGAGCACGCTGGAATCGAGCCGCTACAACGCCACGGTGTCGCGCCTGATCGCGCCCTCCGCGCCGGGCAAGAAGGTCTGGCGCAGCTGGAACACCTACCGCAGCCGCTTCATCGAGCCCAAGCGCATCGGCTGGGGCGTCGAGTTCTGGAACGCCAACGCGCCGCTGCTCAACCGCGCCGCCCAGCAATACGGGGTGCCGGCCTCGATCATCGCGTCCATCATCGGCGTGGAAACGCTCTACGGCCGCAATATGGGCAACTTCCGCGTCCTGGACGCGCTGGGCACGCTGGCCTTCGACTACCCGGATCCGGCCAAGCCCGAACGCGCCGAGATGTTCCGCGGCCAGCTCGCCGACTTCATCACGCTGTCGTACCAGGGCAAGCTGGAGATCGACGCGGTCGGCTCGTTCGCCGGCGCCATCGGCATGCCGCAATTCATGCCCGGCTCGATCGCGCGCTACGCGGTCGACGGCGACGGCGACGGCCACATCCGTCTGGAGAGCAGCGTCGAGGACGCGGTGATGTCGGTCGGCAACTTCCTGGTCCAGCACGGCTGGCAGCGCGGCATGCCGGTGTTCGCGCCGGTGACGCTGCCCGCCAATGCCGGCCCGCTGGTGGCCGGCGGCCTGACCCCCACGCTCGACTGGCCCGGCCTGCAACGCGCCGGCGCACGCCTGGCGCCGGGCGCCTCGGGCGGCACCTGGCAGAGCCAGCCGCTGGGCGTGATCGACCTGGCCGAGGAGATGCGCGGCACGGCGGTGTATCGCACCGCCACGCCCAACTTCTTCGCGCTCACCCAGTACAACCGCAGCTACTTCTACGCCACGGCGGTGTCCGACCTGGCCGACGAGCTGCAGGCGCGCATGGACCGCCAGGCCGCGGCCGCCGCCGCGCCGGCCGCCGCGGCCCCGGGCGCCGCTGCGCCCCGGCGCTGACGCGCGCCCGCGCACGTTAAACGCCCGCGTGCCGATCGAGACGCGCGGGCGTTTTCACGACTGCGGGGAAGACGTCAGTTGAAGACGCCGGTGGACAGATAGCGGTCGCCGCGATCGCACACGATGAACACGATGGTGGCGTTTTCGACCCGCTCGGCCACGCGCAGCGCGCCGATCAGCGCGCCCGCCGACGAGATGCCGGCGAAGATGCCCTCTTCGGCGGCAAGCCGGCGCGCCATTTCCTCGGCGTCGGCCTGGCCGATGGACTCGTAGGCGTCGACCAGGTTGCGGTCGAAGATCGACGGCAGGTAGGCCTCGGGCCACTTGCGGATGCCCGGGATCGACGCGCCTTCGGCCGGCTGGGCGCCCACCACCTGCACCGCCGGATTGCGCGACTTCAGGTAAGTGGACACGCCCATGATGGTGCCGGTGGTGCCCATGGCGCTGACGAAGTGCGTGACCTGCCCGCCGGTCTGGTCCCAGATCTCGGGACCCGTTCCCTCGATGTGGGCACGGGGATTGTCCGGGTTGGCGAACTGGTCGAGCACCTTGCCCTTGCCCTCGGCCTGCATCGCCATGGCGAGGTCGCGCGCGTACTCCATGCCGCCCTTGTCGGCCGGCGTGAGGATCAGCTTGGCACCGTAGGCCGTCATGGCGGCGCGGCGCTCCACCGAGAGGTTGTCGGGCATGATCAGGATCATGCGATAGCCCCGCATCGCCGCCGTCATGGCGAGCGCGATGCCGGTGTTGCCGCTGGTCGCCTCGATCAGGGTGTCGCCGGGCGCGATCTCGCCGCGCTCCTCGGCGCGCCGGATCATCGACAGCGCGGGCCGGTCTTTCACGGAGCCGGCCGGGTTGTTGCCTTCGAGCTTGGCGAGAATGACGTTGCCGCGCGGGTCGCCGGCCGCGCCCGGAATGCGTTGCAGGCGCACCAGCGGCGTGTTGCCGACGGTCTGTTCGACGGTGGGGTAGGTGACTTTGCTCATGAGTCGATCATAACCGCGTCTTTTGTGCGCGGCGGCAAAAGCCCGGGCGGCGTCATGGCCTCCGGGGAGCCGGCCCCGCCCACCCCCTGCCTGGCGCGAGAGTGCGGCGCCACGGGGCCGGATGGGCCGCGGCGCCGCCCGGCCCCGCATTGCGCTGCGGCAAACGAGGCGCGCCATGGCGGCGCTCAGTGCGCCGGCGGCGCCGCCGAATGGGACCGAACGCCACGCGCCGGCGCGGCGCCCTGCCCCGCCCGGCCCGGCGCACCGCCCGCGCCCGCGCCGCCCGCCGCGCCGGCCGACAGCCCCGCATCGCGCAGCGCCTGCAGCTTCTTTTCGCCGATGCCGCGCACGCGCTCGCGCAGCGCCTCGAGCGAGGCGAACGGGCCGTTGCGGTCGCGCTCGGTCACGATGCGGCCGGCCATCTGCGGCCCGATGCCGCGCACGGTCTGCAGTTGCTGGGCATCCGCCCGGTTGACGTCGATGGCATGGGCGTCGCCGCCCGGCAGCACCAGGCCGCTGAGCAGCGTGAGGGCGGCGAGCAGCCCCCGGCCGCGGCGCACGGCACGCGGCATCATGGAGATGAAGGAGGAAAGAGACATGGCAGGCTCCAGGGGAAAGGCGGCCGCCACGATGGCGGCCGCACCTGTGCCATGGTGCGCAAGCGCGAGCCGGCGCGGCCCGCGAAGTGCATGTTTACGTCCCTCAGCGCGGTCCGAAGCGAGGCCTCGGCCCGCGCCGGCAGGGCTTACTTCAGCGCGCGCCAGTAGCGCACGTATTCGCTCACGCCGGTCTGCACGTCGCGCATGGGCGCCACGAAACCGGTGGCGCGCAGGTTGTCGACGTTGGCCTGGGTGAAGCTCTGGTAGCGGCCCTTCAGGTCGTCGGGGAACGGGATGTAGCGGATCAGGCCCTGCTCCACCTGCTCGGCCAGCGTCAGCGCGGCCTCGCCGCGTTCGGCGCGCAGCGCGTTGACCACGGCGTGCGCGATGTCGTTGAAGGGCTGCGCCCGGCCGGTGCCGCAGTTGAACACGCCGGAGATCTGCGGGTGATCCAGGAAATGCAGGTTCACCGCCACCACGTCGTCGACCGAGATGAAGTCGCGGCTCTGGCCGCCATCGGCCCAGCCGTCCCAGCCGCCGAACAGGCGCACGTGGCCCTCGGCCAGGAACTGGTTCATGTTGTGGAACGCCACCGAGGCCATGCGGCCCTTGTGCTGTTCGTGCGGACCGTAGACGTTGAAGTAGCGCAGGCCCACGACCTGCGCGGTCAGGCGGTCCATGCGGGTACGCAGCACCTGGTCGAACAGCAGCTTCGAATAGCCGTAGACGTTGAGCGGCTTCTCGTTGGCGGGCTCTTCGACGTAGACCGACGAACCGCCGTACACGGCGGCCGACGAGGCGTAGAGGAACGGCACCTTGTGCGCCTGGCAATACTCGAACAACTCCAGCGTGACGCGGTAGTTGTTGTCCATCATGTATTGGCCGTTGCGCTCGGTGGTGTCCGAGCAGGCGCCCTGGTGCAGCACGGCGCGCAGCTTGGGCAGACGGCCTTCGCGCACGCGCGCGCGGAAGTCGTCGCGGTCGAGATAGTCGGCGATGCGGCAATCGACCAGGTTGCGGAACTTGTCGCCATCGGTGAGTTCGTCGACGGCGATGATGTCGGTGATGCCGCGGCGGTTGAGCCCGCGCACGAGGTTGCTGCCGATGAAACCGGCGGCGCCAGTGACCACGATCATGATGTTTCTCCTGCGAGTTCGGCGGCCGTCACCACCGAGGTACCGAGTTTGCCGACCACGATGCCGCCGGCGCGATTGGCCCAGCCCATGGCCTGGGCCCAGGGCTGGCCGGCGGCCCGCATCACGGCGAGCGTGGCGAGCACGGTGTCGCCCGCGCCGGAAACGTCGAAAACTTCGTGAGCCTGTGCGTCCACGTGCTCGCGGCCTTCCTGCGTGAACAGGGTCATGCCCTGCTCCGAACGCGTGACCAGCAATGCCTCGAGATCGAGCTCGCCGCGCAGGCGCTGCGCGCGGTCGGTGAGCTCGGCCTCGGTGTTCCAGCGGCCCACGGCCTGCTGCATTTCGGAGCGGTTGGGCGTGACCAGCGCCGCGCCGCGATAGCGGGTGTAGTCGTCGCCCTTGGGGTCGACCAGCACCGGGATGTTGGCCGCGCGCGCCAGCGCGATGAGGTGCGCGACGCGATCCAGCGTGCCCTTGGCATAGTCGGAGAAGATCACGATGTCGTGGCGCGCCAGCTCGCGCGCGAACGCCGCTTCGATATTGTCGAGCGCGGCGGCATCGGGCTGTTCTTCGAAATCGACGCGCAGCAGCTGCTGCTGGCGGCCGAGCACGCGCATCTTGAGCGTGGTGTGGCGCTGCGGGTCGCGCACCAGCTCGGCACGCACGCCGTCGGCGGCGGCCAGGGCCTGGATGCTGGCGCCGGCCTCGTCGTCGCCGATGATGCCGACCAGCGTGGCCTGCGCGCCCAGCGCGGCGATGTTGCGCGCCACGTTGGCGGCGCCGCCCAGCCGGTCTTCGCGGCGCGCGACGCGCACGACGGGCACCGGCGCTTCCGGCGAGATCCGGTCGACTTCACCGAACCAGTAGCGGTCCAGCATGACGTCGCCCACGACCAGGATGCGGGCCGCGGCGACTTTGGCGGAGGGGAAACGCGTCATTCGGATTCTTCCAGGCGGCGCGGCGCGTAGGTCTCCCAGGCGTTGCAGCCGGGGCATTGCCAGTAAAAGCGCCGCGCCTGAAAGCCGCAGCTGCGGCAGGCATAACGATCGAGTCGCTGCGTGTGTTTGTGGATCAGGCTGCGCAGCAGGCTGAGGTCGGCGCCGGGCACGGGGCCGTCCTCGGTGCCGTCCTTGGCGCTGGCCAGCTCGGCTTCGAGCAGGCGGTCCAGACCCAGCAGCGAGGGATGGTGGCGCAACGCATTGCGCGCGAAGGCCCAGGCCGTGGCGCTGCCCTGCTGCACGCGCAGCTCGCGGAACACCACGTTGAACAGGTCGAGCGAGGCATGGCGCTCGTACTGCTTGTGCAGCACCTCGAGGCCCTGCGCGGGCTGGCCGGCCTGGCGGTAGTTGTTGAGCAGCGTCTCGGCGACCAGGCCGGCGAAATCCGGCGCCTCGTTCAGCACCGATTCGAGGTGCAGGCGCTCGGTCTTGGGATCGTCGGTGGCGGCGGCCAGGCGCGCGCGCAGCATGGCGGTGCGCACCTTCGAGGCCTTGCTGGTGCCGCCGCTCTTGGCGGCCAGCTCGGCCGCGTGATCGGCGGCGTCGAGCGCGGTGTGGGCCGCCTCGATCGCGGGCGGCTTGGCCGACAGCGCCGTCTGCGCCTCTTCGCAGTAGTAATGCACGATCTGCGGCACCGGCTCGTCGACCAGGCCATGCAGGGTCTTGACCGCCTCGATGGCGCGCGGCCAGTCGTGCTCGGATTCGTAGATGCGGATCAGCGAGCGCAGCGCGGGCAGCGCATAGCGCGTGTCCTTGAGCGCCTCGAAGGTGGTCTCGGCGCGATCCAGCATGCCGGCCTTGAGGAAGTCCTGCGCCAGCTCGTGCTGCGCGTGTTCGCGCTCGGCCTGCGGCAGGTCGGAGCGCGCGAGCAGGCTCTGGTGCACGCGGATCGCCCGCTCCATTTCGCCGCGCCGGCGAAACAGGCTGCCCAGCGCGAAGTGCAGCTCGGTGGTTTCGGGATCGAGCTTGGCGACCTCGACGAACGCGTCGATGGCGCGGTCGGGCTGCTCGTTGAGCAGGAAGTTCAGGCCGCGGAAGTACGAATCGGGCAAGGTGCGCGTCTCGCGCAGCATCTGCCGGAAATCAAAGCGCGCCGCCAGCCATCCGAGGGCAAACAGCACGGGCACGAATATCAGCCACCAAGGTTCAAAATCCACAGCTTGGGCTCTCGCAGGGTTGCGTGAATAACAAAGATACCGTCTCGGGAGACGGTATCGGAAAAATCAGTGCAGGCGGGCAGGTTCCGCGCCGGATGGGCCTCAGAGGGGCGACATCGGGGCGACGGCCTCGGGCACGACCGGCTGCGGCGTGCCGTTGGCGGCGGCCTGCAGGCGCTCGACCTCGCGGCGCAGGCGCTGCGCCTCGCGGCGGCGGCGCATCGACGCGGGCACGGTCAGCAGCAGGCCGAACACGGTGCCCAGCACGAAGGTGACCAACATCACCACGATCAGCGGCACGTCGTGCACGACGTAGTCGGCATAGAACTTCACCGCGACCGGGTCGGTGTTCTTGAGCGCGAACATCAACACCGCAACGAACACGAGCAATCGCAGGGCCCAGACAAGGTAGCGCATGGCGCATGCTCCAAATTAGAGAAACTCAACGCGTGATTGTAAGCGAGAAGCGTCCCCGGACTGCCGCCTGCCGCGCATTGCCGCGCAGATAACGGGCCGGGCAGGCGCGATCGCGCCCCAAAAGAACAGGGCCCGTCCGAAGACGGGCCCTGGCAGGACCGACGGGGATCGCCGCGCGGGGCGGCCGCCAATGAACAAGGCCTCTCCGGGGAGAGGCCTTGTCGTGGGTCGAGACGACCTTCGCGGTGCGCCTGACGCGCACGCCCTGCTCAATGCATGGCGTGCAGGTCGAGGACGGACTGCAACGGGTCGGACGATCCATTGGACGAATCGCCACCCTGTTCGCTACCAACCAGATCCACGCGTTCGCGCAATTCCTTGCCGGCCTTGAAGTGCGGCACCTGTTTACCAGGCACCAGCACCTGCTCGCCCGACTTGGGATTGCGACCGACGCGTGGCGACCGCTGGGACAACGAGAAGCTGCCAAAGCCTCGGATCTCGATGCGCTGACCCGAGGCCAGGGCCTGGGTCATCGCGTCGAGCATGGTCTTGACGGCGTAATCGGTGTCGCGGGCGGCCAGCTGGGGATAGCGGGCCGCCAGAGCGGCGATCAGCTCCGACTTGGTCACGTATTAACCGTCGTTGCGCTGTTGGTCCAGCTTGGCCTTGAGCAGAGCACCCAGGTTGGTGGTACCCGAGGAGGCGCTGGCTTCCGACATGCGCTGGATGGTTTCGGCGGTCTCGGCGTTGTCGCGAGCCTTGATCGACAGCTGGATCGAACGCGCCTTGCGGTCGATGTTGATGATCATGGCTTCGAGGTTGGCGCCGGCGGTCAGCACGGTGGTGGCGTCTTCGACGCGACCCGACGAGATTTCCGAAGCGCGCAGGTAGCCTTCGACGTCGACCGACAGCGTCACCACGGCACCCTTGGGCTCGACCGACTTGATCGTGCCAGGAACCACGGCGCCCTTGTCATAGGTGGCCACGAAGTTGTTGAACGGATCGCCTTCGAGCTGCTTGATGCCCAGGGAGATGCGCTCCTTGTCGGTGTCGATACCGAGCACCACGGCTTCGATCTCGTCGCCCTTCTTGAAGTTGCGCACGGCTTCTTCGCCGGTTTCCGTCCACGACAGGTCGGACAGGTGAACCAGGCCATCGATACCGCCGGGCAGGCCGACGAACACGCCGAAGTCGGTGATCGACTTGATGGCGCCGCGGACCTTGTCACCACGCTTGAAGTTGGTGGCGAACTCTTCCCACGGGTTCTGGCGGCACTGCTTCATGCCCAGCGAGATGCGGCGACGGTCTTCGTCGATCTCGAGAACCATGACTTCGACTTCTTCGCCCAGGGTCACGACCTTGCGCGGATCGACGTTCTTGTTGGTCCAGTCCATTTCGGAGACGTGCACCAGGCCTTCGATGCCGGCTTCGACTTCGACGAACGCGCCGTAGTCGGTCAGGTTGGTCACCTTGCCGAACAGGCGGGTGCCTTGCGGGTAGCGGCGTGCGAGGCCCACCCACGGATCTTCGCCCAGCTGCTTGACGCCCAGCGAGACGCGGCTCTTTTCCTGGTCGAACTTGAGGACCTTGGCTTCGACTTCCTGACCCACTTGCAGGACTTCGGAGGGGTGACGCACACGGCGCCAGGCCATGTCGGTGATGTGCAGCAGGCCGTCGATACCGCCCAGGTCGACGAACGCGCCGTAGTCGGTGATGTTCTTGACCACGCCCTTGACCACGGCACCTTCGTGCAGGGTTTCGAGCAGCTTCTGGCGCTCTTCGCCCATGCTGGCTTCCAGCACCTGGCGGCGCGACAGCACGACGTTGTTGCGCTTGCGGTCGAGCTTGATGACCTTGAACTCGAGGGTCTTGCCTTCGTACGGGGTCGTGTCCTTGACGGGACGCAGGTCGACCAGCGAACCCGGCAGGAACGCGCGGATGCCGTTGGTCATGACGGTCAGGCCGCCCTTGACCTTGCCGGTGATGGTGCCGGTGACCAGCTCGCCGTTTTCGAGGGCCTTTTCCAGCTGCAGCCAGGCCGACAGACGCTTGGCACGGTCACGCGACAGGATGGTGTCGCCGTAGCCGTTTTCCAGCGAGTCGATCGCCACCGAGACGAAGTCGCCGGGTTGAACTTCCAGTTCGCCCTGGTCGTTCAGGAACTCTTCCAGGGGGATGAGGGCTTCGGACTTCAGGCCGGCGTTGACGACGACAAAGTTGTGATCGACGCGAACGACTTCGGCGCTGATGACCTCGCCGGACTTCATGTCCTGGCTCTTGAGGCTCTCGGCAAACAGGGCGGCAAAGCTTTCGCCGCCGGCAGCTTGAGTGGAAACGGAAGACATTAGGTTGGAATCCATTAGGCCAAAATGGCCAGTGAAAACACACCACAGCGGATTGCCCGCCACAGTGGAGTGAACAAACCTGGCGGTTGCGCCGGGCTCTTGCGGGGTGGTCCCGTGGGAGCGCGGTCTGGCCGTCAGGGCCTTGAAAACCTGCCGTGCACAGGCACGTCAGGGAGAAAACGAATCGGTGGGCAGCGCGGCTTGCGCCTGCGCTCAGCGGGGCCGGGCGCGCCAGTGATCGAGCACCGCCGCCACCGTCTGCTCGATCGAAAGCGAGGACGAATCCAGCTCGATCGCATCGGCCGCCGGCGCCAGGGGCGCCACCGCTCTCTGGGAATCGCGGGCGTCTCGCTCACGCAGATCTTTCAAGAGGTCGGGTAGGTTAGCAGAAATTCCCTTTTCGATCAACTGCTTACAGCGCCTCTCGGCGCGCGCCTCGACATCGGCGATCAGGAAGATCTTCAGGGACGCATCCGGGAACACCACGGTGCCCATGTCGCGCCCGTCGGCCACCAGGCCGGGGGGCAGGCGGAACGCGCGCTGGCGCTCCAGCAGGGCCTGGCGCAGCGCGGGATAGCCGGCGATGCGCGAGGCCATGTTGCCCACGGCCTCCTCGCGGATCTCGTGGTTCACGTCCTTGCCCGCGAGGTACATATGGGGACCCTCGAAGCGCACGTCGAGATTCTGGGCGATCGCCACCACGGCGGCCTCGTCCTCGGGCGCCACCCCGGCGTTGCGCGCGGCCAGGGCAGTGAGGCGATACAGCGCGCCGCTGTCGAGCACCGTGAAGCCCAGGGCCTTGGCCACGCGGTGGGCGATCGTGCCCTTGCCGGAGGCGGTCGGGCCGTCGATGGTGATCACGGGCGCCGGGGCGCCTGCGGCTGCGGTAGAGCTCATGCGAAATTCCAGTAAAGGCGGCGCCGGGTGGGCGCCCTGGCCGGCCTGGGCCGGCGGTCGAAAGAATGCCGGGCGGCGCGCGGCGCCCTGCCCGGCAGCGGCTCAGGCCGAGACCAGCCCGGCGTAGACGTCGAAATAGCCCGGGAAGGTCTTGCTGACGCAGCCCGGGTCCAGGATCCGCACCGCGGCCGGCCCGAACGCCGCCAGCGAGAAACACATCGCCATGCGGTGATCGTCGTAGGTGCCGATATGCGCATCATGCCACTGGCCCGCGGCCGGCGGCACCACTTCGAGCCAATCCGGCCCCGAGGTGACTGTGGCGCCCAGCTTGGCCAGCTCGGTGTGCATGGCGTGGATGCGGTCGGTTTCCTTCACGCGCCAGCTGCCGATGTTGCGCAACCGGCACGGGCCGTCGGCATACAGCGCCAGCGCGGCCGCCGTCATGGCGGCGTCGGGGATCAGGTTGAAATCGGTGTCGAAGGCCTTGAGGCGACCGCCTCGGGCCACCTCGACGCCGCGCACCTCGATCCAGTCCGGCCCTTTTTCGAGCGTGGCGCCCATGGCGGCCAGGGTATCGGCGAAGGCCACGTCGCCCTGGATGCTGTCGGCGCCCACGCCGGTCACGCGCAGCGGACCGCCGCCGATCGCGCCGAGCGCCAGGAAATACGAGGCGGTGGAGGCGTCGCCCTCGACGGCGATGCGGCCCGGGCTGCGGTAGCGCGCCGAGGCGGGCACGGTGAAACGCTGCCAGCCGTCGCGCTCGACCTGCACGCCGTAGCGCGCCATGAGGTTGAGCGTGATCTCGATGTAGGGCTTGGAGATCAGCTCGCCCACGACCTCGATCACCACCGGCTGGCCGCTGGCGGCGCAGTGGATCGGCGCGGCCAGCAGCAGCGCGGTGAGGAACTGGCTCGAGACCGAGCCCTGCACCCGCACCGGCGTGTCGGTGGCGATCGCCCCCTGGCCGATGTGCAGCGGCGGGTAGCCCTCCTGGCCGAGATAGTCGATGCGCGCGCCCCAGCCCTTGAGCGCCTCGGCGAGGTCGCCGATCGGGCGTTCGTGCATGCGCGGCACGCCGGACAGGCGATAGTCGCCGCCCATCAGCGCCAGCGCGGCGCACAGCGGCCGGAAGGCGGTGCCGGCGTTGCCCAGGAACAAATCCGCCTGGGTCACCGGAAACCGGCTCACGCCGGTGACCGCGACCTGGCCGGCGCCCGTGCCGGCGCCCTCGCCGGCGCCCTGCTCTTCGACCTGCACGCCGAGCTGGCGCAGCGCGGCCAGCATCACGCGGGTGTCATCGGAGTCGAGCAGGCCGGTGATCTCCGTGCGGCCCTCGGCCAGCGCGGCGAGCAGCAGCACGCGATTGGAAATGCTCTTGGAACCGGGCAACGCCACCACGCCCTGCGCGTGACGCACCCGCGGCAAGTCGAGATATGCCTGGGCGTTCATTCAGTGAGACTCCTTGCGCCAGTCACGGCGCGCATCGGCCGCCACCGCGAGCATGTCCTGCAACGCGGTGCCATCGCGGGCCCGCAGCGCGGACTCGGCAGCATCGAGCACCGCGCGCACGTCGGCCAGCTCGGCCAGCATCGCAGCGCGGTTCGAAAGAAAAATGTCGCGCCACATTTCGGGCGAGCCGGCGGCGATGCGCGTGAAGTCGCGAAAGCCCGAGCCGGCCAGCGCCAGGCGCGTATCGGCGTCGGCGGCCTGCACGACCTGGGCCATGTAGACGGCCGACAGCAGGTGCGGCATGTGGCTGACGGAGGCCAGCACGCGGTCGTGGTCGGCGGCGTCCATGTCGAGCACCTGCGCGCCGCAGGCCTGCCACGCGGCGCGCACGCGGGCCAGCGCGGCGGCGCCGTTCTCGGGCAGCGGCGTGAGGATCACGTTGCGCTGGCGGTACAGCGCCGCGTCGGCCGCGTCGGGACCGGTGCGCTCGGCGCCGGCGATCGGATGGCCGGGCACGAACTGGCCGATGCGATCGCCGAGCGCGGTGCGCGCGGCGTCGATCACTTCGGCCTTGGTGCTGCCGCCATCGGTGAGCACGGTGTCCGGCCGCAGGTGCTCGCGCATCTGCGCCAGCACCGCGCCCAGCCCGCCCACCGGCGTGGCCAGCATGACGAGATCGGCCTGCGCGGCGGCCTCGGCCGGCGTGGCCGCGGCGTCGATCAGGCCGAGCGCGCGTGCGCGCTCGAGCGATTGCGCGTTGCGGCCCACGCCCAGCACGCGGCCGACGTGGCCGGCCTGGCGCAGCGCGGCGGCGAACGAGCCGCCGATCAACCCTACCCCAACCACCGCCAGCACCGGGATCGCGGGCGTGCGCGCGACGCCGGTGGATTCGGCGGCGAGACTCATGCGGACAGGATCTCGGTCAGCGCGGCGATGAAGCGCTCGTTCTCGGCCGGCAGGCCGATCGTGACGCGCAGCCATTCGGGCAGATCGTCGCCCGCCACCGGGCGCACGATCACGCCGCGCTTGAGCAGCTCGAGATTGACGCGCGGCGCGTCGCCCACGTGCACCAGCACGAAGTTGCCGAAGCCGGGCACGTAGCGCAGCGACAGCGCCTCGAATGCGCGGTAGAGCTGCTCCTTGCCGGCCTTGTTGGCCTCGTAGGCGCGCTGCAGAAACTCGGTGTCGGCCAGCGCGGCGATCGCCGCGGCCTGGGCCAGCGTGTTCACGTTGAACGGCTGGCGCACACGGTTGAGCAGGTCGGTCAGGCCGGGCTGCGCCACGGCGAACCCCACGCGCAGGCCGGCCAGGCCGTAGGCCTTGGAGAAGGTGCGCGAGACGATCAGGTTGGCGTGACGGCGCACCAGCGCGGTGCTGTCGAAACGCAGTTCCGGATCGAGGTATTCGTTGTAGGCCTCGTCGAGCACCACGGTCACGCGGGTGCCGTGGGCGGCTTCGACGCGCTCGAGAAAGCGCGCGATCTCGGCGCCGGGCACGAAGGTGCCGGTCGGGTTGTTCGGGTTGGCGATGAACACCACGCGGGTGTCGTCGGCGATGGCATCGAACATCGCGTCGAGGTCATGGCCGTAGTCGCGCGCCGGCACCACGATGTGGCGCGCGCCGCGGGCCTGCGTGGCGAGGCGATAGACGGCGAACGAATGGCGGGCATACACGGCCGAGGTGCCCTGCTCCAGCAGGGCCAGCGCCACGATCTCGAGGATGTCGTTCGAGCCGTTGCCCAGCGTCAGCCAGTTGGCCGGCACGCTATAGCGTTCGGCGAGCGCCGCCTTGAGGTCGAAGCCGTTCGGATCGGGATAGCGGGCCAGCGCGTTGGCCGCGGCCAGCATGGCCTGGCGCGCCGATTCCGGCATGCCGAGCGGGTTTTCGTTGGACGCCAGCTTGACGATGCCGGCCGGGTCGAGCCCGAATTCGCGGGCCAGCTCTTCGATCGGCTTGCCAGCCTGATACGGCGCGATGGCGCCCACGTGGGCGGGCGCGACGAGATTTTTTTGTGCGGTCATGATGACGAGCGGAAAAAGGAACGAAGACCTACCGGGCAGGCCGCCGCAGGCGGATCACTGCGCCGGGTAGGAGCCCAGAATCTTGAGGAAGGCAACCTGCGACTGCAGCTCGGCGAGCGCCGTCGCCACCTGCGGATCGCGCTGGTGGCCGAGCACGTCGACGTAGAAGTAATACTCCCACTGGCCGGTGCGGGCCGGGCGCGACTCGAAGCGCGTCATGGACACGCCATTGGCGGCCAGCGGCTTGAGCATCTCGTAGACGGCGCCCGCGCGGTGCGGCACGGCCAGGATCAGGCTGGTCTTGTCTTTGCCGCTGGAGAGCGGCTCGATGTGGCCGATCGCCAGGAAGCGCGTGCGGTTGTACGGGTCATCCTGGATGCCCGACTCGACGACCTGGAGCTTCCAGGCCGGCGCGGCCACCTCGCCCGCGATGGCGGCCACCGAGGGATCCTCGGCGGCGACGCGCGCGGCCTCGGAGTTGCTGGCGGCGGCGACGCGGTTCAGGTTCGGGTAGTGGCGCGTGAGCCAGCCCTGGCATTGGGCCAGGGCCTGCGGATGCGCCGAAATCGTGGTGATGCCATCCATCGTGCCCGAGCGGGTCATGAGGCAATGGCGGATCAGGAGCGAACGCTCGCCCATGATCTTGAGTTGCGTGTTGAGCAGCAGGTCCATGCTGCGGTTGACCGCGCCTTCGGTCGAGTTTTCGACCGGCACCATGCCCATGTCGGCCTGGCCGCCTTCGATCGCGCGGAACACCTCGTCGAACGAGGCGCACGGCAGGCCCTGCACCGAATGGCCGAACTGCTCGAACGCGGCCTGCTCGGAAAACGAGCCCTGCGGGCCGAGATAGGCCACGGTCATGCCGCGCTCCAGGCCCCGGCACGCCGACATGATCTCGGTCCAGACGGACGCGACGGCGGCGTTGGGAAACGGACCGCCGTTCTTTGCCTGCAGGCCGCGGATCACCTCGGCCTCGCGCTCGGGACGCAGCACCGGGCCGTCGGCCTGGGCCGCGTGCTTGACCACGCCCACTTCCTGGGCGGTGCGGGCGCGTTGCGACAGCAGATCGAGGATCTGCGCATCGATGGCGTCGATGCGCGCGCGCAGGGGCGCGAGTTGCGCCTGCAGGGTCTCATCCATAACGGCGCTCGAAGTCCTTCAGGTAGTCGACCAGCGCCTGCACGCCCTCGAGCGGCATGGCGTTGTAGATCGAGGCACGCATGCCGCCGACGCTCTTGTGACCCTTGAGCTGGGTCAGGCCCGCCGCCTCGGCGCCTTGCAGGAAGGCGTCGTTGAGCGATTCGTCGCGCAGCACGAACGGCACGTTCATGCGCGAACGCACCGGCGCGTGCACCGGGTTGCGATAGAACGCGGAGCTGTCGAGGTAGCCGTAGAGGAGCTCGGCCTTGGCGCGGTTGGCGGCTTCCATGCCGGCCACGCCGCCGTTGGCCTTGACCCACTTGTAGACCAGGCCCGCGACATAGATCGCGAACGTGGGCGGGGTGTTGTAGCGCGAATGCTCGGCCGCGACGTTGGCGTAATCGAACGCCGACGGGCAGATCGGCAATGCCTTGCCGATCAGGTCGCGGCGGGCGATCACCACGGTCACGCCGGCCGGGCCGGCGTTTTTCTGGGCGCCGGCAAACACCAGGCCGGCGCGCTGCACGTCGAGCGGACGCGACAGGAAATGCGAGGAGGCATCGACCACCAGCGGCACGTCGGGCGCGCCCAGCGCGGCCGTGTCGGGCCACTCGGTGAATTCGACGCCGCCGATGGTTTCGTTGCTGCACAGGTGCAGGTAGGCGGCCTCGGGGCGCACGTTCCAGGACTCGACCGGCGGCACCCAGGTGAACGGCGCCTGGTCGGCGTCGTCGAGACGGGTGGCCGCGCCGCTGGTGGCGGCGATGCGCGCATCACCATAGCGGCCGGCTTCCTTGTGCGAACGGGTCGACCAGTGGCCGGTGACCACGAAGTCGGCGGCGGCCGGGCCGCGGCGGCCGATGAGGTTCATCGGCACGATCGCGTTCTCGCCCAGCCCGCCACCCTGCATGAACATGACGGCGTAATCGGCCGGCAGACCCAGCAGCTCGCGCAGGTCGGCTTCTGCTTCGTCGCAGATCTGCACGAACTGGCGCCCCCGGTGACTCATTTCCATCACTGACATGCCACTGCCATGCCAGTCCAGCATCTCGGCAGCGGCCTGCTGCAATACGGTCTCCGGCAATACCGAAGGACCGGCCGAGAAATTCCAGGGGCGGGCCATTTTTACTCCGTAGGTTCTGCAGTATCGGTTGCGGCGTCGGGCGTGGCGTCGCCCTGGCCATTGTCACCCGCCTCGCCGTCCTCGGCGTCGGCGCTTTCGTCGGCATCGCTTTCGACCACGCGGCGCACGCCGGACAGCGAGCTGCCGTCATCGACGCTGATCAGCGTGACGCCCTGCGTGGCGCGGCCCATCTCGCGGATCTCGCTCACGCGGGTGCGCACCAGCACACCGCCCGTGGTGATCAGCATGATTTCGTCGCTCGGGGTGACGAGCACCGCGCCCACCACCTTGCCGTTGCGCGAGCTGGTCTGGATCGCGATCATGCCCTTCGTGCCACGGCCGTGGCGCGTGTACTCGACGATCGAGGTGCGCTTGCCGTAGCCGTTTTCGGTCGCGGTCAGCACGCTCTGGCTTTCGTCGCCCGCCACCAGCAGCGAGATCACGGTCTGGGTTTCTTCGAGCATCATGCCGCGCACGCCGCGGGCGTTGCGGCCCATCGGACGCACGTCGTTCTCGTCGAAACGCACGGCCTTGCCGGCGTCGGAGAACAGCATGACGTCGTGCTTGCCGTCGGTGAGGTCGGCGCCGATCAGGTAGTCGCCGTCATCGAGGTCGACCGCGATGATGCCGGCCTTGCGCGGGTTGGAGAAGTCGGACAGCGGGGTCTTCTTGACCGTGCCGCGCGAGGTCGCCATGAACACGAAGTGGTCGTCGCTGAATTCCTTGACCGGCAGCACGACCGTGATCTTCTCGCCGTCGGCCAGCGGGAACATGTTGACGATCGGCTTGCCGCGCGAGGTGCGCGTGCCCTGCGGCACTTCCCAGACCTTGAGCCAGTAGACGCGGCCGCGGTTGGAGAAGCACAGCAGGAAGTCGTGGGTGTTGGCGATGAAGAGCTGGTCGACCCAGTCGTCTTCCTTGGTGGCGGTGGCCTGCTTGCCGCGGCCGCCGCGCTTCTGCGAACGGTATTCCGACAGCGGCTGGCTCTTGATGTAGCCGCCGTGCGAAAGCGTCACCACCATGTTCATCGGGGTGATCAGGTCTTCGGTGTCGAGCTCGGTCGCGTTGTGCTCGATGTCGGAGCGGCGCGAATCCTTGGCCGAGGTCGAGAACTCGGCCTTGATGGCCTGCAGCTCTTCGCTGATGATCGACGAGATGCGCTCGGGCTTGGACAGGATGTCGAGCAGGTCGGCGATGGTGGCCATCACGTCCTTGTACTCGCCAATGATCTTGTCCTGCTCCAGGCCGGTCAGGCGCTGCAGGCGCATGTTGAGGATTTCCTGCGCCTGGATGTCGCTCAGGCGGTACAGGCCATCGCCCTGCAGGCCGAACTCGGCCGCGAGATCGTCGGGACGGAACGCGTCACGGCCGCCGGCCGCGTCGCCATCGACGCGCGACAGCATCTCGCGCACCAGCGACGAATCCCAGGTGCGGGCCATCAGTTCCTGGCGCGCCACCGGCGGGGTCGGCGCGGCCTTGATGATCGCGATGAAATCGTCGATGTTGGCCAGCGCCACGGCCAGGCCTTCGAGCACGTGGCCGCGCTCGCGCGCCTTGCGCAGCTGATACACCGTGCGGCGCGTCACGACTTCGCGACGATGCTGCAGGAAGTATTCGATCATCTGCTTCAGGTTGAGCAGGCGGGGCTGGCCGTCGACCAGCGCCACCAGGTTCATCCCGAAGGTGTCCTGCAGCTGCGTGTTCTTGTACAGATTGTTGAGCACGACCTCAGGCACTTCGTTGCGCTTGAGCTCGATCACCAGGCGCATGCCGTCCTTGTCCGACTCGTCGCGGATGTCGGAGATGCCCTCGATCTTCTTGTCGTTGACCAGCTCGGCGATGCGTTCCTGCAGGGTCTTCTTGTTGACCTGGTAGGGAATCGCGTCGATCACGATGGCCTGGCGGTTGCCCTTCTCGAGATCCTCGAAGTGGGTCTTGGCGCGCATGATCACGCGGCCGCGGCCGGTCCGGTAGCCCTCGCGCACGCCGGAGATGCCATAGATGACACCGCCGGTGGGGAAGTCGGGCGCCGGAATGATCTCGATCAGCTCGTCGATCGTGCAGGCGGGATTGCGCAGGCAATACAGGCAGCCGTCGACCACTTCCTGCAGATTGTGCGGCGGAATGTTGGTCGCCATGCCCACGGCGATGCCCGAGCTGCCGTTGACCAGCAGGTTGGGCAGGCGCGAGGGCAGCAGGAGCGGTTCTTGCTCGCTGCCGTCGTAGTTGGGCCCGAAGTCGACCGTTTCCTGGTCGATGTCGGCCAGCAGCTCGTGGGCGATCTTGGCCAGGCGGATTTCGGTGTAACGCATCGCCGCGGCGTTGTCGCCGTCGATCGAGCCGAAGTTGCCCTGGCCGTCGACCAGCATGTAGCGCATGGAGAAATCCTGCGCCATGCGGACGATGGTGTCGTAGACGGACTGGTCGCCGTGGGGGTGATACTTACCGATCACGTCGCCCACGATACGGGCCGACTTCTTGTAAGCGCGGTTCCAGTCGTTGTTGAGCTCGTGCATGGCATAGAGCACGCGCCGGTGCACCGGCTTAAGACCATCTCGGACGTCCGGTAGTGCCCGCCCAACGATCACGCTCATTGCGTAATCGAGGTAACTGCGGCGCATCTCTTCTTCCAGCGATACCGGAAGCGTCTCCTTGGCAAAGGAATCCATATATATAACGACTGAATCGTGTTTAAGAAGGAACCCAGGCCGGGTAAACGGGAAATTCTATCATCCGAACGCCCGCCCCACGCCGGGGCGCCTCCGATCCGGCCCCAACCAGGCAACGCAAGCGCCCGCAACGGCCGCACCAGCCCTGTTGTCAAAAACCAACATGAAAAACGCGCCGGGCGCCGAAATGGTCATATCCTGCGCCGATGGGTGGCCGCAACGCAGCCAAAGGTCCCCAAATGCCTTAAGATTGTTTCCAGCACGCAGGAGACCCAGTGGCGGCCCTTTGAACCTGTTCTTGGCGTTGCTATACTGGCCCCGTTTTCCTGATATGCGGCGGGGGTTCGCTGCGAGTCACTTATCCAGCTTCAAGCTCAACGAGGAGAAACATGAACAAACCCTCCAAATTCGCTCTGGCGCTCGCCTTCGCCGCCGTTACGGCCTCTGGTGTAGCCTCGGCCCAGTCCTACCCGCAAACGGTGGACAACTGGCGCAATGCGTTCGGCGACGTGTGGAAGAACGGCACCAATGAACTGTGCTGGCGCGATGCGTTCTGGACCCCCGCTACCGGTATCCCCGGCTGCGACGGCGTGCCGGTCGCTCAGAAGGACAAGCCCGCTCCGATGGCCGCCAAGGTCGTGTTCAACGCTGACACGTTCTTCGACTTCGACAAGTCGGTTCTGAAGCCGGAAGGCCGTCAGCTGCTGGATCAAGTGGCCCAGCAAGCTGGCACGATCGATCTGGAAACCATCATCGCCGTCGGCCACACCGACTCGATCGGTACCGAAGCCTACAACCAGAAGCTGTCCGAGCGCCGTGCCGCTTCGGTCAAGGCCTACCTGGTCTCGAAGGGCATCGATCCCAACCGCGTCTACACGGAAGGCAAGGGCGAACTGCAGCCCATCGCCACCAACAAGACCGCCGAAGGCCGCGCGCGTAACCGTCGCGTGGAAATCGAAATCGTCGGCAGCCGTCGCAAGTAATTGCAACGTCGGTCACGATGAAAAGGCCTCGCTTCGGCGAGGCCTTTTTTTATGCCCGCGCGCCCCGGGCGGCACGCCCGCCGGGCCGCCGTGCCGTCATGAGACCCTGATTTCAGGCACAATCGAGGCTATGGGCCGTGCGCCCTTTTCTCATATTGCTTCCGCGCGCGCCGCGCGCCGGAACGTCCATGCCAGTGCCTGCCATGACCGTAGACAGCCCCACTTCGACCCGCCCCATCAACGCCGACCAGGCCGAGCTCGACAAGTTCGCCGCCCTCGCCTCGCGCTGGTGGGATCCTGAGAGCGAATTCAAGCCCCTGCACGCCATCAATCCGCTGCGCCTGGAATGGATCCAGGAGCTGGCCGGCCCGCTGTCCGGGCGCCGCGTGCTCGACGTGGGCTGCGGCGGCGGCATCCTGTCGGAGTCCATGGCCCGCGCCGGCGCCGAGGTCACCGGCATCGACCTGGCCGACAAATCGCTCAAGGTCGCGCGCCTGCACGGCCTGGAATCCGGCGTGAAGGTCGAGTACCGCAAGGTGCCCGTCGAGGAGCTGGCGGCCGAACAGCCCGGCCAGTACGACGTGGTCACCTGCATGGAAATGCTCGAGCACGTCCCCGACCCCGCCTCCATCGTGCGCGCCTGCGCGGCGCTGGTGAAGCCGGGCGGCTGGGTGTTCTTCTCCACGCTCAACCGCAACCCCAAGTCGTTCCTGTTCGCCATCGTGGGCGCGGAATACGTGCTGCGCCTCCTGCCGCGCGGCACGCACTCCTACGCCCAGTTCATCAAGCCCAGCGAGCTCGCCACCGCGGCGCGCCAGGCCGGCCTCGAGCCCTCGGGCATGCGCGGCATGGAATACAACCCGATCACCCAGGTGTATACGCTCAGCGCCAATACCGACGTGAACTACCTGATGGCGACCCGCAAATGAGCGCACTGGTTCTGTTCGACTTCGACGGCACCCTGGCCGACACGGCGCCCGACCTGGCCGCCGCCGCCAACCGCCAGCGCGAACGCCGCGGCCTGGCGCCCCTGCCCTACGAGACGCTGCGCCCCGTGGCCTCGCAGGGCGCGCGGGGATTGTTGCGTGTAGCGCTCGAACTCAAACCGGGCGACGCCGACTACGAGCCCACCCGGCTGCAGTTTCTCGAAGACTACGCGGCCGGCTCCACGAGCCAGAGCCGACTGTTCCCCGGCATCGCGGAATTGCTGGATGAGATCCGCGCAAGCGGTCTCGCGTGGGGCATTGTTACCAATAAAGTCACGCACCTAACCTTGCCTATCGTGGCCCATCTTGGGCTCAACGAGCACAGTGCAGTGTTGGTTTGTGGCGACACTACAGCACATTCCAAACCTCATCCATTGCCCCTAATCCATGCGGCTGAGGTCGCCGGATACCAACCGGATCGCTGCGTGTATGTCGGCGACGACCTGCGCGACATCCAGGCCGCCCACGCGGCCGGAATGCCGGCCGTTGCCGCGGCGTACGGCTATGTGGGGCAGGACGAAGATTGCACGACCTGGCTCGCAGAAGCCACGGCCGACTCCCCGGCCGACCTCTGGTCCGTGATCAAACCGCTGCTGCCGCAAGATCTGCGCTGAGCCGGCCCGCAGGGGCGCTGTCACACGGCGCCCCTTTCAAACGTGTCCCGGATATGAGATTTTAGTGAGCAAGATTTAGCATCTGGCTAATTCTTGCCACGCCTTCATTCGTTTCTTTCCGAATATTGCGAGGCACTCATCGCCCGCGCATAGCTACGCGCCCGGGACCACTTTCCTTGATTGGTGTGTCCGATGAAGATCCTGTCGATTTTTGGTACGCGGCCCGAGGCCATCAAAATGGTCCCGCTGGTGCGGGCATTACAGCGGGAAAGCGCGATCGAGAGCATCGTGTGCGTCACGGGTCAGCATCGCCAGATGCTCGACCAGGTGCTCGAGCTGTTCGAGATCCGCGCCGATCACGACCTCGATGTGATGGTGCCGAACCAGACGCTGAACGGCCTGTTTTCCCGCATCATGAGCCGCGTGGACGCGCTGCTCGAAACGGTCCGGCCCGACGTCGTGCTGGTGCACGGCGACACCAGCACCGCCACCGCGTGCAGCCTCGCGGCGTTTCATCGCCGCATCCCCGTCGGCCACGTCGAAGCGGGATTGCGCACCGGCAATCTGGCACAGCCCTTTCCCGAAGAAATGAATCGCCGCGTCGTCGACGTGGTGGGTCAATGGTTATTCGCGCCCACGGTGACGTCGCGCGCGAATCTGCAAAAAGAAAATCTGCAGGGCCGGATTTTCGTCACGGGAAATACCGTGATCGATGCCCTGGACCTGACATTAACAAAGCTTGACACTGACCAGGCATTAAATACAGCGCTGTCATCCAAATACCACTGGCAGAATCCGGACCGCCGACTTTTGCTCGTCACCGGACACCGCCGTGAAAGCTTTGGCGAAGGCTTCCGCAATATCTGCGCGGCCCTCGCCACACTCGCGAAGCGCGATGACCTGGATATCGTCTATCCGGTGCATCTCAACCCGCAAGTGCGCGAGGTGGTGATGGGCACGCTGTCGGGACTATCGAATGTGCACCTCATCGATCCCCTCGATTATCTGGACTTTGTTTGGTTCATGCGACGCGCCCACATCATTCTCACCGACTCCGGCGGTGTCCAGGAGGAAGCCCCTCACCTGGGCAAGCCCGTGCTGGTGATGCGTGACGTGACGGAGCGGCCCGAAGCCCTCGCCGCCGGCACGGTGGCGCTGGTGGGCACGGAGTCCGCGCGCATCGTACGCGAGGTCAATGCGCTGCTCGATGATCCGGCGCACTATGAACGCTTCGCACGCGGCATCAACCCGTATGGTGACGGGCATGCGAGCGCGCGTATCGTGGCGGCCCTGCTGGGCCGCGAGGTGAACGAATTCGATCCCAGCCGGCCGCACGTGGCCCTCTCCCATTGATCCGCCTCCAAGTCCATCCATGACCACTAACCGCAATTTCCGCCTTCATGCCGTGCGACGTGCGCTGCTGCTGGCCAGCCTTTCCGTGCCGGCCGCCGCCTACGCCAGCCCCGCGAGCGATGCGCTGCATGAACTCGGCCGTGATGGCCTGGTGCAGCGCTCCCTCTCGCTGAAGGACCTCGGCATCGGCAACCCCGTCGTGCTGGACCAGAGCGACAACCGCCAGGAGTTCTACCTGCCGGTGCCGCGCGGCGTCGCCCTCTCGGACGTGGCGCTCACGCTTGAAGGCAATTACCTGAAGGGCGAGGACGTGCCCGCCACCCTCAACGTCGCGGTCGATGGCCGCCCGGTGGTGGCGCAGCGCGTGGTGGATCGTGAAGGCAACCTGAGCCGGCCGCTGACGGTGGACACGCGCTCCCGCGATTCGGGCTTCGTGCAGCTGAGCGTGAACTGGAGCTCGCCGATCGGGCTGCGCCTGTGCGAATCCGATCGCCGCACGGCCAACGTGCTGACGCTGTCGCCCGACACGCGCCTGACCTATCGTTATGCCGCGCACACCGTGGGCGGGCTCGACGACGCCTGGCACACCCTGCCCGGCAATCCGGTGCTGCTGGTCGCCAACGGCAAGCTCGACAAACAAAGCTTCGACGCCGCCTGGCGCGTGGGCGTGGCGCTCGAGCGCGCGGGCAAGCACGCCCGCGTGCGGGCCCTGCCCGCCGTGGGCGACGAGGTGACATTCAAGGGCGTGCAGGTGCCGGCGGCGCTGGCCAACGTGCCGGCCTTCGCGGCGCTCAACGGCAAGGACGGCCACAAGCTGGCCGATCCCGCCGAGGTCGGCGCGCTGCTGGTGCTCGGCGCCGTGCCGGGCGACCTCGCCATCACCGATACCGCGCTGATCGGCCAGATCAACGCCGCGCTCGACGCGCTCGGCGCGCAGCTGCAGGGCGATGCCGACGCCACCCAGGCGCTGGCCCAATGGCGCGAACGCCACGCCTCGCTCGCCAGCGACAAGCCGGCCGCGCAGCAGATCAAGGTGGCGATGCTGGGTCACCAGCCGGTGATCTCGGTGTCGCCCGACGCGGGCGCCCAGGCGGCCGGCGTGTTCGACAGCATCTGGCGCCGTGTCCTGACCTCGCGCCAGGCCACCGTCTACCAGGCCGGCCAGGCCGGCACCTACGGTAGCGACACCACGCGCCTGAGCCTGCTGGGCGGCTCGACCACCGCCTTCGACGTGACCACGCGCGGCGACTGGAACCTCGCGTTCCCGCTGGCCGCCGTGTCCAGCGACGGCCGCATCCCGGGCGAGCTGGTGCTCGACCTGGCCGCCGCCCCCGGCGCCTCGGTGACCAAGCCGGTCGCCTCGGTGCTCTGGAACGGCGTGCTGCTCAACGCCAAGCAACTCGACGCCGACGGCCACCCGGAGCGCCTCGTGGCGCGCGTGCCCGGCTACGCGCTGGGCGTGACCAACAACCTGCGCGTGTCGTTCCAGCGCCAGCCGGTCTCGCCCAACTGTGCGGAAACGCCGCAGGGCTTCCCGGTCAACGTGCTGCCCACCAGCTTCGTGCGCGCCGCCAGCGCCGAGCCGGACGGCACCTTCGTCGGCCTGCTGCCGCTGCTGGCCGGCTCGCCGCAGCTGCTGGTGCCGCAGGCCGCGCTCGACGCGCCGGTCACCACGCTGCAGAACCTCGTCAACCTCGCCAACGCCAGCGCCCTGTCGCCGGTGCGCACCGAGCTGGTGGTGGCCGACGGCGCGCAGCCGTTCAAGCCGACCAAGCCGTTCCTCTCGATGGGCGTGCCGGTCGACGGCGCCAAGCCGCCGATCAGCGTGACCGACGGCAAGCGCCTGACGGTGAGCGGCCGCGCGCAGGACCAGCAACCCTGGCTCGACCTGGAAGGCCCGGACCGCCTGAGCACCGCCGCGGTGGTGAAGTCGGGCACGCAGAACGGCATTCTGTGGCAGGCGCTGGGCGAGCATCCGGCCCGCATCGGCGAGAGCTTCATGCTGACGCGCGGCAACGCCGTGGTGCTGGGCGAGCGCGGTGCGCTGGCCTGGGTCGACACCACCGATCCCGGGCTGAGCCAGCCCGCGGGCATGGGCGGCGGCCCGTTCTACGAATGGCGTCAGTATCTCGCCTGGGGCGTTCCGCTGATCGGCATCCTGCTGCTGCTCGCCATCGTCCTGGCCGTGATGGCGCGCCGCGCCAACAAGCGCAGCAAGAACCATTGACGGCGGCGGGCGACCATGTCTTCGCTCTACTGGCCCTATCTGGTCGCCGACTACTATCGCGGTCTGGAAATCCTGACCGTGATCGTAGGCGTGCTCATCATGCTGTCCAGCCTGGATGATCTGTTCATCGACCTCTGGTACTGGATCCGCGAGGCGTGGCGCTCGGTCACGGTCAAGCGCCGCTACAAGGCGCTGACCGCCGAACAGTTGCGCGCGAAACCGGAACAGCCGCTGGCCATCATGGTGCCGGCCTGGCTGGAGTACGACGTGATCGCGGCCATGTTGGAAAACATGGTCGCCACGCTCGAATACAAAAACTACATGATCTTCGCCGGCACCTACCAGAACGATGCCCGCACCATCCAGGAAGTCGAGCGCATGAAGCTGCGCTACCGGCAGCTGGTGCGCGTCGAGGTGCCGCACGATGGTCCCACCTGCAAGGCCGACTGCCTGAACTGGATCGTGCAGGCGATCTTCGCGCAGGACGCCAAGCAGCCCGAACCCTTCGCCGGCGTGATCCTGCACGACAGCGAAGACGTGCTGCACCCGCTCGAACTGAAGTACTTCAACTACCTGCTGCCGCGCATCGACTTCATCCAGCTGCCGGTGACCTCGCTCGAGCGCAACTGGCACGAGTTCGTGGCCGGCACCTACATGGACGAGTTCGCCGAGTGGCACACCAAGGACCTGGTGGTGCGCGAAAGCCTGTCGCGCATGGTGCCGTCGGCCGGGGTGGGCACCTGCTTCTCGCGCCGCGCGCTGCTCGACCTGGCCGCCCAGACGCACAACCAGCCCTTCAACACCGACACGCTGACCGAAGACTACGACATCGGCGCCCGCCTCTCGCAGCGCGGCATGAAGCAGATCTTCGGCAAGTTCCCGGTCGACTACGTGGCCAAGCGCAAGACCTGGTTCGGCCTGGGCCGCGAGAAGATGGTGGCGGTGCACATGCCGCTGGGCGTGCGCGAGTACTTCCCCAACACCTTCCGCACGGCCTACCGCCAGAAGGCGCGCTGGACGCTGGGCATCGGGCTGCAGGGCTGGCAGCAGGTGGGCTGGACCGGCACGCTCGCCACCAAGTACCTGCTGTTCCGCGACCGCAAGGGCCTGTTCACCTCGTTCGTCGCGATGGTGGCCTACCTGCTGCTGGCGCAGTTCCTGCTGTTTCTGCTGCTCAACGCCACGGGCCTCTGGACCACGTTCTACCCTGCCGCGTTCACGCCCAACAGCTGGGTGATGAACCTGATGTGGATCAACACCATCCTGCTGGGCGCGCGCGTGTTCCAGCGGGCCTGGTTCGTGGGCCGGCTCTATGGCTGGGAGCACGCGCTGCTCTCCGCGCCGCGCATGATCGTGGGCAACTTCATCAACGCCATGGCGGCCGCACGCGCCTGGCGGCTCTATCTCGGCCACCTGTTCCTGCGCAAGCGCCTGGTGTGGGACAAGACGATGCACGACTTCCCCTCGGCCGATCAGCTGACGCAACAGCGCCAGCGCCTGGGCGACCTGCTGCTGTCGTGGCGCGCCGTCGATGAAGAACACCTGCACAAAGCCCTGGCGTTGCAAAGCACCGAGCACAAGCCCCTGGGCCAGATCCTGCTCGAGCAGGGCTGGCTCGACGAGCCCACGCTGAAGGAAGCGATCTCCTATCAGCACGGCAACTCGACCCCGAATCATCCCCATCCGGCTCCGGCCGAAGAAAAACAAAACACAACATGATTGCACTCTCGCGCCCCCTGCTTCTGGCGGCTGCCTTGTGCGCCGCCACCGGCACGTCCCTGCTGCCGGCGCGCGCCGCCGTGGCGGCAGAAGAGGCACCGCTGACCGGCGACGCCTGGCAGTACGCCGACCAGGCCTACAAGAGCTACGAGGCGGGCAAGTATGCCGAGGCCCTCGAGCAGGTCAACGGCGCGCTCAAGACCCGCCCCGACGTCGCCCGCCTGCAACTGCTGAAGGTCTACACGCTGCAGAAGCTGGGTCGCATCAAGGAGGCGCGCGAGGCCGCACAGGCCGCGCTGAAGCAGGGCGTCGACGACCCCGGGCTGCGCGCGGCGGTGACCAACCTGCGCCAGGGTCCGGCGGCGGGCGCGCCGGCCGGCAACGGCCGCAGCGCCGCCTATAACCGCGCCTTCCCGTTCGCCACCAAGGCCTACGCCGACTACAACCGCGGCGACATGACGGCCGCGGCCGCGGGCGCCGAGCGCGCCTTCCGCACCGACCCGACGCAGGGCCCGTGGGCCCTGCTGTGGATCGATTCGCTCGAGGCGCAGAACCGCCTGGGCGACGCCGAACAGGCTGCCGAAACCGCGCTGAAACTGGGCGCGCCCAACAAGACCGACCTGGATGCGCGACGCCAGACGCTCAAGCGTCGCATGGCGGTCAAGCCCGCCGAGAACGGCTACCAGGCCCTGATCGCCAACCGTCCCGAGGAGGCCGTGCCGTACGCGCGCGAGGCCGTCCGGCTCGCGCCCGACGTGGGCACCCACCGCCTGCTGCTCATCACCTCGCTGATGCTGAGCAACCAGCTCGCCGAGGCCGAACAGGCCGCCAGCGACGCCATCGCCTACGACGACGAGAACACCGTGGCGCTGACGATGCGCGGCTATCTGCGCCAGCGCCAGGGCAAGACCGAGGCGGCCAACACCGACTTCGATACCGCGCTCAAGCAGGACTGGCTCGACGACGACCAGCGCCGCAACATCCGCCTGATCGCCGCCGACGCCGCCCTGGCCGCCGGCAAGCCGCAACGCGCGCTCGAGCTGATCAAGCCGCTCGACGCCAAGGACGACGCGGTGGCGCGCAGGCTCAAGAACGCGCGCAGCAACAGCGCGCCGCGGCAGCTCACGCTGGCGAACTATCCGCCGCCGGTGCAGGACTGCCACGACACGCCCTACGGCACCCAGTGCGAACTGGCGCCGTCGGATGCGCTGGGCGGCGGCAGCGGCCCGGCATCGCTGGCCTACGCCGCCTACGGCCGCCAGGACTACCAGGAAGCCATCCGCCAGGCGCAGGCCGCGGTCGATGCCGACCCGAACAACGCCGGCCTGCAGCAGCTGCTGACCACCACGCTGGCATCGGGCAACAAGGAACAGGCCGCGCTGGCCGAAAAACGCCTGAACGAATCGCTCGCCCAGACGCCGCAGGATCCCTCGCTGCTGATGCAGCGCGCCTACCTGCGCCAGCGCCTGGGCCAGCCCGACCGCGCGCTGCAGGATTTCCGCGCCGCGCGCGACACGGGCAAGGCGCCGCCCACCGTGGTGCTCGACGAGGCCTATGCGCTGTCGGCGATGGGCGAGAACCGCCAGGCCGTGCAGCAGCTCAAGCACGCGATCGACCTGGCCGACACCGGGGCGCTGCAACTCGACGACCAACAGCGCGAGAACACGCGCGGCGCCATCGCCGGCCTCTCGCGCGAATGGGGCGCCATCGCGTCGGTGGGCTTCCGCGGCGCGCGGCCGGCCTCCAGCAGCCTCGACGGCGCGGCCATCAGCACGCCGGGCGACGCCGCGTTCAGCACCGCCGAAGTGTTCTGGCGCCCGCCCGCCACCAACAACCGCTACGGCACGCTCGAAGCCTACGGACGCCTGTCGAACACGATCTATGACGGCGGCAGCGAGTTCCGCTCGACCCGCTTCGTCGATCCCTGTGGCGTGCTGCCCGACCAGGACACCGACCAGAGCCAGCGCAGTTCGTCCGTGACCGGCTGGCCCAGCACGATCGGCTCGCTCGGCCTGCGTTATGCGCTGGCGGACACGGGCCTGTCGTTCGGCCTGGAACGGCGCTTCTTCCTCGGCACCGCCACGCGCAAGGGCTCGCTGAACCCGGCCTCGCGCAGCACGCAGTGCGACATCCGCACCGACTTCGACAACGCCGCCGAGGCCAACACGGCCGCCAAGTACAAGCTCAACGGCGACGCCGGCGGCTGGATGACGTACATGACCTACGGCTACTACTTCGGCAACAGCCTGCGTTCGGACGTGCCGAGCTGGCTCACCGTCGAAGGCTATTCGCAGCTCGGCTACGCCTGGGACAGCAACACGGCGCGCTACACCATCCAGGGCACCACGGCCAACGGCGCGCCCGGGCGCGACATCCATTCCACCGGCAAGCTCAAGCGCGACCAGGTGTTCGCCTCGGCCGAGCTGCGCGCCGGCCAGAGCTTCCGCCTGGACAGCATCAGCAACCGCCTGGTGGTGTACCCGCACGCGGTGGTGGCGGCCGACTGGCTCTGGCAGAAGAATCGCGCGACCGGCGTGGACTACGGCGGCAACCTCGGCGAACTCAGCTACGACCTCTCGGGCAACGGCAAGAGCTGGTCGCTCGGCGCGGGTCCCGGCCTGGACTTCCGTTATTGGTTCCGCGAAGACCACTACAACGCGCCGCAATCGTATTTCAACATGTCGATGCAGTACCGGATCCCGATCGGCGGCGGCGCGACCGAACGCGCCAAGGGCTTTTTCATGACCGTGACGGTCTACTACTGATACGCGCCAATCTGCTTGAGGAGACTTTCTTGAAACCTTCGTTCATCCAATCGCTCGGCGGCCTGCGCCGCCCGCTCGCCGCGGCCGTGCTGACGCTGGCCGGCATCGGCGCGGCCCATGCCCAGGCGGGCTCCTCGATCGTGTTCCAGGGCAAGGACGGCTGGCTGTTCCCCGCCTGGGGCAGCCTGACCCAGGTCGACACCGCGGGCATCGACAACGCCACCCAGCTCATCAAGGAAACGCGCGACGCGCTGGCCAAGCGCAACATCGAGCTGCAGGTGCTGGTGCTGCCGGACAAGACCCGCTTCTACGAAGACAAGATGCCGGCCGACAAGAAGCTGAGCGCCGCGGTGCAGGGCCGCTACCAGCTCATCCTCGGCAAGCTGCGCAATGCGCAGATCCGCGCGATCGACGACGCGGCCGTGCTGAAGAAGGTGAAGGACGGCGGCGCCGACGTGTTCTACCGCAGCGACCAGCACTGGACCCAGGCCGCCGCCGACGCGACCGCCGTGGCCGTCGCCGCGGACATCAAGCAGAACATCAAGAACCTGTCCGGCAAGCCGGGCACGGGCATGGCGCTGGGCAAGGAGTTCAACGAACGCCGCTACGGCGACCTGGCCGAGCTGTTCCTGACCGCCGACCAGCGCAAGCAGATCGGCCGCGACACCTTCACGGTGCGCCGCCAGGCCGAGAACCAGGGCCTGCTCGACGACGCGCCGGCGCCGGTGCACGTGACCGGCCACAGCATGGTCCAGCCCTACTTCGGCTTCCCGCAAAAGCTCTCCAACGAACTGGACCGCCCGGTCTCGGTGAACTGGAAGCCGGGCAACATCGGCCACTGGGTCATGCTGCTCGAATACCTCGAGTCGCCCGCGTTCAAGCAGAACCCGCCGCAGGTGCTGGTGTGGCAGATGTTCGAGCCGGCCTATTCGCAGGGGCCGAACGCGCAGGGACTGTGGGACAACGCCTCCATCATGACGCCCGACACGTTCCGCAGCCGCATGCGCCGCGCCCTGGGGCAATGACACCATGAGCGTGCAAGAGCCGAACGCATCGGGCGCCGAGACCGCGCCGGGCATGGCGGCAGGCAAGCTGGCCGCCAAGGCCGGCGGTCCCGGCATCAAGAAAGCCGGGGGGGCGCCCGCGCCCAGCGGCCCCGAGCCTTCGCACCGCCTGACCGCCTTCGTGGTGGCAGGCCTGCTGGCGGTGGGGGGCGTCTCCGGCATCTGGATGCTGGCGCACGCCAACGTCAGCCGCGACCAGCTCGCCCCGTCCGCCTGGCTCGACGGCCACGCCGGCAACGCGCTGAACGCCGCGCTGCGCCTGCCCATCCAGGCGGAGCTCGACACGACCACGGCTGCCGCGCGCTACCGGCTGCTCGGCGACCTCGGCCCGCAGGTGGCGCTGGGCTGCCCGGACTGGCTCTTCTATCGTGATGGGTTGCGCCCGCAACCGGGCGTGCGCGGCGCCTTCGAAGACCGCATCAAACTGATGCAGCACTGGGTCGACCGGCTGCGCCAGCAGGGCGTGCAGGTGCTGGTCGTGCCCGTGCCCGACAAGTCGCGCATCCAGTCCGACGGGCTCTGCGGCCTGCCCTACGCCGAATCGATGCGCCAGCGGCTCGACGCCTGGCAGCAGGCGCTGGGCAGCTACAGGGTGCCGTACGTGGATCTGCGGCCGGCGCTGGCCAAGGGCGATGCGCCGCGGTTCTTCCATACCGACGTGCACATGACCGCCGTCGGCGCACAGGCGGCGGCCAATGCCGTGGCCGACGCCGCGCTGCCGCTGCTGGGCGGGCGCGGTCCGCAGACGTTCAAGGTCGATCCGCCCGGCGCCCCGGAGCCGCGCATGGGCGACCTGATCGTGCTGGCGGGCCTGGAACACGCACCCGCCGCCTGGCGCCCGCCGCTGGATCAGGAGCCGAAGCAGACCATCGCTCCGGTGCGCGGCGGGGGCCTGCTCGACGACACGCCGCCGGTGGAGGTGCTGCTCGCGGGCAGCTCCAACGGCCTGCGCAGCCTGTTTGCCGAGCGCCTGGGCGATCGCCTCGGGCGCGAGGTCTGGAACCTCAGCATGGACGGCGGCCAGTTTTCCGGCGCCCTGCTGGGCGCGTTCAAGCAGCAACAGAAATGGCCCAAGAGCCTGAAGCTCGTGATCTGGGAATTTTCGGAGATGGCGCTGTCGCTGCCGCTCACCCCGGAAGAACGCACGGCCCTCGCCGCCCTCAAATAACAACGACGACGCCGCGATGCTTTTCAACTCCTATCTGTTCCTGCTGGTTTTCCTGCCGATCACGCTGGCCGTGCACTACGCCGTCGGCGCCATCAGCCTGCGGCTGGCGGCGCTGTGGCTGTGCATCACCTCCATCGTGTTCTACGGCTGGTGGAACCCGCAGTTCGTGGTGCTGCTGGCCGGCTCCATCGCGTTCAACTACGTGGTCAGCCAGATCATCCTGAGCCTCGCGGCGCGGCCCAGGCTGCAGCTGCTGGTGACCGGCCTGGGCGTGGCGGGCGACCTGGTGCTGCTGTTCCACTACAAGTACTTCGTCACGCTGGTGAATTTCCTGCATGGCATGGGGATCGGCAACGGCGGCCCGGTCGACGACATCCTGCTGCCGCTGGGGATCTCGTTCTTCACGTTCACCCAGATCGGCTACCTGCTCGACTGCCGCGCCGGCGTCGTCAACGAGCGCAGCCTGCTGTCGTACGTGCTGTTCGTGACGTTCTTCCCGCACCTGATCGCCGGCCCGATCCTGCATCACAAGGAGATGATGCCGCAGTTCGCCCAGCGCGATAACTACCGCTTCCGCTCGGAGAACCTGTCGATCGGCGGCATGCTGTTCCTGATCGGGCTGACCAAGAAGGTGCTGCTGGCGGACTCGATCGCGCCCTACGCCGACGCCGGTTTCGCCGAGCCCGGCACGCTGCAGTTCTGGGCCGCCTGGGGTGCCAGCACCAGCTACGCGCTGCAGCTGTATTTCGACTTCTCCGGCTACTCCGACATGGCGCTGGGCCTGGCCAAGATGTTCGGCATCCGCTTCCCGCTGAACTTCAACTCGCCCTACAAGGCCTCGAGCATCATCGACTTCTGGGCGCGCTGGCACATCACGCTCACCCGTTATCTCACGGCCTATCTCTACTATCCGGTGGCGATGGCCGTGTCGCGCTGGCGCACCAATCGCGACAAGCCCGTGGGCGCGGCGGGCGTGGCCACGCTCGGCGGCTTCGCCTCCACCATCGTGCTGCCCACGGTCTTCACGATGGGCCTGGCGGGCATCTGGCACGGCGCCGGCCTGCAGTACCTGGTGTTCGGCCTGCTGCACGCGGGCTATCTGTCGATCAACCACGCCTGGCGCATCTTCGTGGTGGGCCGGCAGGCCGCCTCGGCGCGCCAGACCGGCCGCCTGACCAAGATCGGCTACCTGCTGCTGACCTTCGTCGCGGTGCTGGTGGCGCAGGCCTTCTTCCGCGCGCACAGCACCGCCGACGCCTGGCTGCTGGTCCAGGGCATGATGGGCCTGCGCGGCTTTGAAGGGCTGGAGACGTTCTCCTACCTGTCGGGCGTGTCGTTCGCCGACGGCTGGCGCATGCTGGCCGGCCGCCACATCCAGCTGCTGTACGTGATCGTGCTGCTCGCCATCGTGTGGTTCACGCCGAACGCACACCAGATCATGGGCCGCTACTCGCCCGCGCTGGTGCGCGCCAATCCCGCCCCCACGCCGTGGATGCGCTGGCAGCCGAACCTGGCCTGGCTGGGCGTGATGCTGCTTCTGCTGGCGCTGTGCCTGCTGAATCTGCACAAAGAGACCCGCTTCCTCTATTTCCAATTCTGAACCCCGCACTGGAGCCGTCATGGACATGCAAGCACTCGAACAACAAGTCGCCGACATCATCGAAGGCGTGATCCTCACCAAGGTCGATGCCGATACGCTGCTGGTCGAATCCGGCCTGATCGACTCGCTGTCGGCGGTCGACGTGGCGCTGGCGGTCGAGCGCAAGTTCGGCGTGAAGATCCCCCCGACCGAGATCGACGTGCACCTGGAATCGGTGCAGGCGCTGGCGCAGTTCATCGCCGAGAACAAGAAGAGCTGATTGCCGCCCCGGCCGCGGGGCTGACGCCGCACAGGAGTACCGGACATGCGTTTCGACTTCGATCTCTACGATTTCGCCGACCTCGACACGGCCCCCGACGCGCCCGCGATCCAGGATGCGCGCGGCACCATGAGCTGGGGCGAGCTGCGCGCGGCGACCGACGCCTGGATGGCCCGGGCCCGTGCCGCGGGCATCGCCCCCGGGCCGGCCCTGGTGATCTCCGGCCACAAGGAGGCCGCCTTCCTGGTGGCCATGATCGGCTGCCTGCGCATGGGCGTGACCTATGTGCCGGTCGACACCATCAATCCGCTGCAACGTATCCAGCGCATCGGCGAGATCGTGCACGCGCCGCTGCGCTACGACGCCACGGCCGACCGGTTCGAAGCGGCCAGCAGCGATCCGCAGCCGCTCGCGCAGCCCGGCCTGGCCTACATCATGTTCACCTCGGGCAGCACCGGCGACCCGAAGGGCGTGCAGATCGGCCGCGAGAGCGTGGCGCTGTTCGCCGGCTGGATCCGCGACTGCCTGCACCTCGGGCCCGCCCCGGCGTTCATGAACCAGATGCTGTTCTCGTTCGACTTCTCGTTGTTCGACATCTGCGGCGCGCTGGTGCTGGGCGGGGTCTGCGTGCTGTGCCCGCGCGAGGTGATCGGCCAGCGCGACGAATTCGTCGATTACCTGGCGCACAACCACATCGAGGTCTGGGCCTCCACGCCCTCCTTCGTGCGCCAGCAGCTGTTCAACGAGGATTTCAACCACGCGCACCTGCCCGACCTGCGGGTGTTCGTGTTCGGCGCCGAGTCGCTCACGCCCACGCTGGCCGAAGAGCTGTGGACGCGCTTTCCGAGCGTGCGCATCATCAATTCCTACGGTCCCACCGAGGCCACCTGCTCGACCACCTACGTGGAAATCGATCCGGCGATGCGCAAGAAGGCGCCCAATCCCTTCCCGATCGGTCGCGCCAAGCCCTACGCGGAGGTGTTCCTGGTCGACGGCGAGATCTGCATGGCGGGCGACCACGTAATGTACGGCTACCTCAACCGGCCCGACCTCGACCAGAACGTGCTGTTCATGCACAACGGCAAGCGGGCCTACCGCAGCGGCGACCTGGGCGAGATCGATGCCGACGGCCTGGTGACCTTCCGCGGCCGCAAGGACGACCAGATCAAGATGCACGGCTACCGCATCGAGCTGGCCGAAGTCGACGCGGCGCTGGCCACCCTGCCCGGCGTGCGCGCCGGCGCCACGGTGGCGCTGCGCCGCCCGGACGGCACGCTGGTGCGCATGATCGGCTTCGTCGAACTCGCCCAGGCGGGCGCGCCGGGCCTGAGCCCGCTGCCGCCGGCGCTGGCCGACTGGAAGCAACTGCTGGGCGTGCGCATGCCGCCCTACATGATCCCCTCGGAACTGATCGCGTGCGACCTGTTCCCAACGACCAACAGCGACAAGGTGGACCGCAAGAAGCTCGAGCGCATGTATCTGGACGCGCGCACGAGCAAGGCCACGGAGAAAGCAAAATGACCCGAGTTTCCCGACCGCAAGCCGGCCTGCAGGCCGCCACGATGGCCGCCGCGCTGGCCGCGCTCACCGCACTGGCCGCGCCCGCCGTCCATGCCGAGGGCGCCTTCGCCCAGTTGTACGCGGCCCGTCCGCCCGTCGGCTCGTCGTTCGTGCGCCTGGTGAACCCCGGCACCGACCCGATCAAGGTGAAGCTGGCCAACGGCCCCGAGCAGGAAATCGGCCCGAAGCAGCGCGCCAGCAGCTACGCCATCGTCAAGGGCGGACAGACCTTCGACGTGACGATCAACGGCAAGCCCGCCGGCGCCTTCGAAGTGGGCCCCGACACGTTCAACACGCTGCTGCCCACGCCCGGGGCGGCCCGCCCGTTCCAGGTGCTGGACGACACCAACGGCAACCAGGATGCCCTCAAGGCGGAAATCCGGTTCTACAATCTGGCCAAGGACTGCCCGGCTGGCAGCCTGACGGTGGTGAGCGGCCCCACGCTGTTTGCGGACGTCGCCACCGCCACCTCCAAGGCCCGCGCCATCAACCCCGTGACCGCCTCCCTGACGGCCACGTGCGGCCAGGCGGTGAGCCAGACCTGGGCCCTGCCCGCCCTGCAACCCGGTGACCATTACAGTCTTTTCCTGACCGGCAGCGCCACCGCTCCCCAATTGTCGGGCCAGACCGGCCGGACTGATGCGTACACCCGCTAGGCTGTCATTGCATGCGCAACGTTTTTCGTGACGATCACGAGCTGTTCCGTGACCAGGTTCGCCGCTTCATCGATGAAGAGATCCGGCCGCACTATGCCGACTGGGAACGCGCCGGCATCACCCCCCGCAGCCTGTGGCTGCGCGCCGGCGCCGAAGGCCTGCTGAACTGCTCGCTGCCCGACCCCTATGGCCTGGGCGGCGACTACGGCCACGCCGCCTGCGTGATCGAGGAACTGGCCCGCGCCAATTTCCTGGGCATCGGCTTCTCGATCCACTCCGACATGGTGTCGCCGTACATCATGCGCTATGGCACCGACGCGCAACGCGAGCGCTGGCTGCCGCGCATGACCAGCGGCGAGCTGATCGGCGCGATCGCCATGACCGAACCCGGCGCCGGCAGCGATCTCAAGGCGATCCGCACGCGCGCCGTGCGCGAGGGCGACGGCTATGTCATCAACGGCCAGAAGACCTTCATCACCAACGGCGTGAACGCCGGCCTGGTGGTCGTGGCGGCCAGCACCGATCCCGACCTGGGCGCGCGCGGCCTGTCGCTGTTCGTGATCGAGGAAAACACGCCCGGCTTCACCAAAGGGCCGGCGATCGACAAGATCGGCCAGCACGCGCAGGACACCTGCGAGCTGTTCTTCACCGACGTGCGGCTGCCGGCCGACTGCCTGCTGGGCGAGGAAGGCAAGGGCTTCGAGTACATGGGCGAGCAACTGGCCGGCGAACGCCTGGCCATCGCCCTGCGCGCGGCCGCCTCGGCCGAGGGCATGCTGGCCGAGGCCGCCAGCTACACCCGCGATCGCAAGGCCTTCGGCCGGCGCGTGTTCGACTACCAGAACACCCGTTTCAAGCTGGCCGACGCCCAGGCCCAGCTCACCATGCTGCGCGTGTTCCTCGACGACTGCCTGGCCAGGGAAATGGCCGGCACGCTCGACGCGCTGACCGCCGCCGTGGCCAAGCTCAACGCCACCGAGATCCAGGGCAAGGTGCTCGACGACCTGGTGCAGCTCTATGGCGGCTACGGCTACACGGCCGAATACGGCATCGGGCGCGCCTGGGCCGACGCCCGCGCGCTGCGCATCTTCGGCGGCACCAGCGAAATCCTGCGCGAGATCATCGGGCGCTCGCTCTGAGCCACGCGTGCAGCGACCGTGCCCGTCTCAGTGCGAGCGGGCCACGGCCACGCACTTGATCTCCACCAGCAGGCCGGGCCGCGCGAGCTCGCTCACGCCGATGCAGGTCCAGGCGCAGATGCCGCGCGGGAACACGCTGTCCTTGATCTCGCGGAACACGTCCATGTGGCGCGCCATGTCGACGTGATAGGTCGTCATGTCGACCACGTCTTCGAAGGTGCAGCCGGCCTCGGCCAGCACCAGCCTGAGATTTTCCCAGGCCGCCACGAACTGCGCGGCGGGGTCGGCGATCACCTGCAGGTCGGCCGTGCGGCCGACCTGGCCCGCGCAGTACACCGTGTCGCCTACCCTCACCGCGGGTGCATAGCCGGCACGCTGCGCCAGCGTCTGCATGGCGGCGGGAATCAGGATCTGGCGGTCGGTCATGGCAGGGTTCCTCAGAGCGGCGTGACGGCGCCCTTGCCCGAGAAGTGCCCTTCCATGTTGTCCAGGAAGATCGTGAACTGGGCCGCCACGGCTTCGGGCGACCAGCCCGCCATGTGCGGCGTGAGGATCACGTTGTCCAGGCCCACGAGCTCGGCGGGCGGCGCCGGCTCGCTCTCGTACACATCGATGCCGGCGCCCGCGATCGTGCCGGCCGCCAGCGCCGCCGCGAGCGCCTGCGTATCGACGATGCTGCCGCGCCCGACGTTCACCACGAAGCCCTCGGCGCCGAGCGCCTGCAGCACCTCGGCATTCACCAGATGGTGGGTGGACGCGCCGCCCGGCGCGGCGCACACCAGCACGTCGCACCATTCGGCCAGCCCCAGCACCGTGTCGAAATACCGGTGCGGCGAGCCGGCCTTGGCGGAGCGGTTGTGATAGCCGACGGCCATCCGGAACGCGCCGGCGCGGGCGGCGATCTTGTCGCCGATCGTGCCCATGCCCAGGATGCCGAGCCGCTTGCCCGACGCGTTGGGCGGCAGCGCGATCTGCGTGCGCCACACGCCCTCGCGGCAGAGCCGGTCGAGCTCGCGAAAGTTGCGCATGCACGCAATCATCAGTCCCATCGCATGATCGGCCACGCACTCGTCGTTGGCGCCTCGCCCGTTGGTGACCACGACGCCGCGGGCCTTCGCGGCCGCCACGTCCAGGTTTTCGTAGCCCGCGCCCATGCAGGAGGCCAGTTGCAGCGCCGGCATGGCGGCGATCTCGTCGGCCGTGAGACCGATGGTGCCGATCGTCACCACCGCCTGGAAACGCGCGCCGTGCTGGGCGATCGCCGCCTGGCGCTCGGCCGGCGTCGGCGCGTAGGTCACGTCATAGCGTTGCCTCAGGGTTTCCAGGTTGGCGGGTGCCACCGGGCACAACACGAGCAGAGCGGTTTTCATCTTGTACGGCGTATCGGTGTAGGGTCGCGCGTCCTGCGACGCGGCAGGTCGGTCGGGCCTCGATGGCGTCACGGCGAGGCCGCGCGCGCCGCCGAGTCTCGCGCCCCGTCGGCAGGTCCGGGGCTGACTATAGGCCTTTTCGTGGCGCGTGTCGTGCCTGCGCCGCGGGCCTCGCGCGCCGTCGCCGCGCAGGCCGGATCAGCCGCGGCGCGCGGCCTCGATCGCGGCCACGTCGATCTTGCGCATGGTCATCATGGCGTCGAACGCGCGCCGGGCGACGGCGGGATCCGGATCGGTGATGGCGTCGGTCAGCACGCGCGGGGTGATCTGCCACGACAGGCCCCACCTGTCCTTGCACCAGCCGCACTCGCTCTCCTGGCCGCCGTTGTCGACGATGGCGTGCCACAGCCGGTCGGTCTCGGCCTGGTCGTCGGTGGCGATCTGGAACGAGAAGGCCTCGCTGTGCTTGAAGGCCGGCCCGCCGTTCAGGCCCAGGCATGGAATGCCGGCGACCGTGAATTCCACGGTCAACACATCACCCTGCTTGCCGGCAGGATAGTCGCCGGGCGCATGCATGACGCGGCCGACGCGGCTGTCGGGAAAGGTGGCGGCATAGAAGGTGGCGGCGTCGAGCGCGTCGCCATCGAACCAGAGACAGATGGTGTTTTTGCTGACCATGCGGCGACTCCTGATGCGCGGCGCACCGGCGCGCGCGGCGAGGGCGAGCGTGACGCGGCGCGGGCGGCGAAGGTGAGACGCGCGGCGCCGGCGAGCCCCGGGCGGGCGCACGCTCGGACGCCCCGTACCCGGTATGCCGCCACGATACTCCCGGAGTACGGGCGCGCGGGCGCCGGATGCGTAGCCAAATGTGTGGCGCGGCCGCGCCAGACGGGGCCGGAGGACGGCCCGGCTCAGAAGTAGGAGCGGCGCCAGCTGCGGCGCAACGCCCGCGCCCGCTCGTCGTCGTTGGTGACCCAGGGATCGACCGCGAACCCCACGATGTGCTCGGCGCCGGTCTGTGCCGCCCATTCGAGCTGGCGCTGCACGCGCGCCCAGTCGGCGGACTGCGCGCGGAAATCCGTGCCGTCGTTCTTCTCCGAGGGCAGCTCCTCGAACAACTCGACGATCACGTCGAACGGCACGCCGCGCTCGCGCAGCATCTCGATGAGCGGCGCGACCTTGCTCAGGTTGGGCCAGCCGGCCACGCCCACGCCGTCCTGCACCATCGGCCGGATCTGCGCGCGATCGAGAATCGTGGACCACAGCTGCCGCAGCGTGCCCTGCGTCTCGAGCCGGCTGAAGTAGGTGGACATCGCGGGCGCACCGCGGCCCGCCTGCTGCGCGCCTTGCGACAGCGCCTGCAGCCACGTGCACAGCAGGTCCTGGCGCGCGGGCTCGGCCCAGTGATATTGCTCGAGCTCGTAAGGGATGTACCAGCCCGCGAAGCGGCGCCGCTGCGGCCAGGGCGCCGATGCCATGAAGGCCAGCGCCTCCTCGCGCGAACGCGTGAAGAAATCCTGCAGGCCGCGCGGATCCTGCTGCAGCGCCGCCCACCAGCGATTGTCGAAGGGCAGCCCCACCCGCACGTTCATGCCCTGCACCCCGGCGGTCTCGAAAATGGTTTCGAGCACCTCGTCGGGCACCCGCCATTCCGGATCCTTGCCGCCGTACAGACCGACCCATTGCAGCACCACCTCGCGGCACCCCAACGCATGCATCTCACCCATGCGGCGGCGCCATTGCGTGCGGGACAGGCTCAGGTGACTCTGCCAGGGCTGCAGGAAACTGCCCTGCAGACCGGGCCCGGTGCTGCACCCCGCAAGGCCGGCAAGCCCCAGCGCCGCGGGCCCCAGCAGCACGAGCCGCAGCAGCCGACGCCGCGCCTCGCTGGCGGGAAGCGCAGCGGCATCGCTGTCGGCCGGCGCGCGGGAAAGACGGTTCAGGGAGGGCAGATCAACGGGCATCGTGACTCACGAAAACGTGTCCGGCCCCGCGGTCGCCCGCAGGACCTCGAATGCCGATTATGCCCTGCCCCCACGCGCATTTGCGGTCCGCCTCACCATCCTGAACGTTTGCGTACACCCATGTTTCAAACGCGCCCGCTTCATTGCCGCACATTGCCGATTGTGTGGCGCTCGGGAGGGCTTCCGGGGCCGCGCCGCAGTGGTTGCGCGCGCAGCGATCCGGTCATGGGGCCCGCGCTGGCGGCACAGACCGGACGGCGCTGCCGCAGACGCGCGGGCGCCGGTGCGGCGGTGAGGCGGCGGCATGGACGGATTCGCAGGCGGAACGGGTGGCGGCGTTGCGCGGCAATCAAGCGAGGCGGCAACGGCGACAGAGGCCAAAGCAGCATTCAAGCGAAGGCAGCGGCGGCGACAGCGGCCAGAGCAGCATTCAAACGAAGGCAGCTGCGGCTGGAGCAGCAATCAAGCGAGGCGGCGGCAGCGGCCAGCGCACTCGCGGATCCGTGCGCCGCTCGGCGGCCCAGTGCAGCCGCGCGCATCTTCTGGCAAGATGCGCGCTGCGTGGCGACGTTGCTTGGATGTCGGCGTATTATTCCGACTGAGCGAACAGTCATTCCGAATCGCCGGCCTTTATCCCGTCACGAATCGGCTTTACAGTAGTCACACTACCCGCCGCCGCATCGCATTTCTTCCGCGGCGCGCCTCCTGCCCCAAACACCACCTCCATCAGCCCGATCTTCGGGCCAGTCCGCGTTGCCCTTTCGCGCAGCGCAGGGAGCCCCATGCTATTGCCCATCCTGCTCTTGTCGGCAGCCGGTTTCACCGTGCTGACCACCGAATTCCTCATCATCGGCCTGTTGCCGCCCATGGCGCGCGACCTCGGGGTCAGCGTCTCGCAGGCCGGCCTGCTGGTGTCGCTGTTCGCCTTCACGGTGGCGGCCGCCGGCCCGTTCCTCACCGCGCTGATGGCCAACATCGAGCGCAAGCGCCTGTTCATCGGCGTGCTCATCGTCTTCGGCCTGTCCAACGTGCTGGCCGCGCTGTCGCCCAACATCTGGGTGATGGCGGTGGCGCGCTTCATCCCGGCCCTCACGCTGCCGGTGTTCTGGTCGCTCGCCAGCGCCACCGCGGTCGAGATTGTCGGCCCCGCCTACGCGGGCCGCGCCATCTCCACCGTCGCGTTCGGCATCGTGGCCGCCACGGTGTTCGGCATCCCCATCGGCGTGCTGATCTCGGATGCATTCGGCTGGCGCGCCGCGTTCTGGGTGCTCGCGGCCGTGGCCTTTGCTAAGGCGTTGCTGCTGTTCGTGTACTTCCCGCAGAAGCGCATCGTGGGCGAGACCATCCGCTTCGCCACCCAGCTGCGCGTGGTGCGTGACCCCATCGTGGTGGGCAACGTGGTGTTGTCGCTGCTGATCTTCACCGGCATGTTCACCGCCTATACCTACCTCGCCGACATGCTGGAACGCCTGGCCGGCTTCGACGGCAAGATCGTGGGCTGGAGCATGATGGCCTTCGGCGCCATCGGCATCCTGGGCAACTGGATCGGCGGCCGCATGGTCGACAAGAATCCGCTCGGCACCACGACGCTGTTCGCCGCGCTGATGGCGCTCGGCCTGAGCTTCGTCACGAGCGTGATGCACAACCACCCGCTGCTCGCGCTCACGCTCGGCCTGTGGGGCATCTCGCAGGCGGCGCTCTTTATCGTGTGCCACGTGCGCGTCATGAAGTCGGCTCCGCAGGCGCCCGCGTTCGCCGCCTCGCTCAACATCTCCGGCGCCAACATCGGCATCGGCCTGGGCGCCGTCGTGGGCGGCGCCATCATCGACCGCCTGGGCCTCGCCGCCCTGGGCTGGAGCTCGGCGCTGATCCTGGCCGCCGCCCTCGTGGTCGCCATCGTCCTGATGGCCGCCAGCCGCCGCGCCACCGCGCGCCCGGCCGCCACGCCCGACGCCATCGCCGCCGACGCCTGCCCGGCCGGCACCGCCTGCGCCGACAGCCGCGGCTGATTCCCGCCGCGCCCCGGCCCGGGCGCTTTCCCGATCCCTGAAAGACAAGCAAAAAAAAGAGCGGTCCGGTTGCCCGGGCCGCTCTTCATCACTTGCTTGCGCCTGCAAATTTGGTGGAGCCGGGGGGAATTGAACCCCCGTCCGCAAGCCCTCCGCAGTCAGTTCTACATGCTTAGTCGATCTATTTGGATTTAACCCTGGACTTAGCCGATCAACGGGCCGGACCAGAGCGATTCACGTAGTTTAAGTCTGAGCCGTGTGACCCCAGCGCAGACCGATTCCTTGTGAAGGACGCTGCTGCGGTTCGAGGGTTGCCCCCCTAGAGAGTTGCCTCTCTCCGCCTGACCCAAGGACAGATCAGTGCAGCGGCTCACCGCTTAAGCGGCGAGAGCGAAACGCTCGTCGTTGGCGTTTAGTTTGTTTCCAGTGGATTTACGAGCTTACTGGTGCTCGGCATGCCCTGAGCTGTTTCATGACCCACGTCGAATCCGGATCGGCCCCAGGTGAACTTCATATTGTACGTCAAAATCGTGCCACAGTCCTGTGGCAGCACGGCGCCGGGGCGGATGCGGCCCCGGCGCGAACAGCGCTCGTGTCCCGCACGCCAGCGGCATCGAGGCGCCCCGCTCCCGACCCTCGTCGCGACAACGAGGCCGGGCGCTGCGCGCAGCGGCTCCAACGCGCATGCGCCCGGGAAACGGCACCACGCCTCTTTGGCACGACGACGCAAAAAAAGCGCCGAAGGCGAGGCCTTCGGCGCGAAGCATCGTGCAGGGTACTGCGTTTCCATGGGGTCCGGGTCCATGGTCCTTGCACGATCCGTGCCCGATGACGCCGCTGCCCTGGAGGAGACCGGCACAGCGCATCAGTGGGCGAATGCTACGGGCCCGCCGGGCCGCGAAATCACGTAGATCCTCGCCGCGGCGCGGCGGCGCAGTGCGCGAACGCGTCGGCCGGGGAGCCGAACGCGATCGCGACCGCATGCGAACGCACACGAACGGGCGCGGGGCTACACGATCAGCACCCCGGTGTTCACCAGGTTGTTGACGTTGGTGTCGAGGTCGACGCCGGTGAGGAAGATCTGTTGCACCGTGGTGCCCGCGCCGGCGCCGTCGACGTCGATGGTGATCAGCGTGCCGGTGGCACCCACGTCGGATCCGCGCGCGCCGGCAGGCGCGGTGACCCCGGTCTGGACCGAGACCCAGTCTTTCAGGTCGTTGCCCGCCACGTATCCTTCGAGCAGACCCTGGATGTCGAGGTGATCGGCGATGCCGTCCCCGCCGAAATCGCGGATCACGTCGAGCGCGGTGCCCTGCGTGCCGGCGTCGCCGCGCTGCCAGAGGAAGGTATCGGCGTCTTCCATGACGCGCCTCTCGTAGCCACCGCCGCGCCCGTACATGATGTCGTTGCCCGTGCCGCCCACGATGAGATCGTTTCCGACCATCCCCATGATCAGGTCATTGCCGGCGCCGCCATGGATCTGGTCGTTGCCGGCGCCCTGGTCCTGGGCGAACAGGTCGCTGCCGCCCTTCGCGCCATCGACGAAGGCGGTTTCCACCTGGGTGATCGCGTCGGTGACCTTGCCGGTGTTGTCGAACACGAAGCCGGGGTTGTTCTGGCCCGCTCCGTCGACCTCGGCGGTCACGGCCTCCTGAGGGCGGCCGCTGCCGACCCCGACGCCGAACCCGGAATCGTCCGCCGCGCCGGGCGCCGTGTCGCCGTTGCCCATCGTCGTGCCATGGCCCGCGCCGCCCTTGTCGCCTCCGGCGCCTGCGCCCACACCGCCCGCGCCGCCGGTTTTGAAAGCCGACACGCCCGCGCCACCGCCGCCGCCGCCGAACCCGCCGTTGTTCAACACGGGCCGCTGCCTGCCGTCGCTGCCGAAGCCGTCGCCGAACAGGATGTCGTCGCCCTGCCCGCCGTAGATGATGTCATCGCCCGAGCCCGGCGCGCCACCGAACCCATTGGTCAGGTTCAGCCCACCGCCCGACCCATCGCCGAAGATCAGGTCGCGGCCGTTGCCGCCGACCAGCGTGTCCGCGCCGCCCTGGCCGGAGCCGGGCATCTCGTTCGAGCCCTTCCAGCCATCGCCGGACGGATCGCCCCACAGCGCCGTGTCGGGCTTGGCGAGCCACTGGCCGTTGCTGTCGTGGAAGCCGGGCTGCGCACCGAGCTGGATGTCGATGACGTCGCCGCTGGCGCGATCGGTCACGGTGAAGCTGGCATGGGCAAAGGTGCCGGCCGTGTCCTGGCCGGATTGGGTGTAGCTCACCCGGATCCTGCCGGCCACCACGTCGGCGAGCGTGAAGGTGTCCACCGCCTGCCCGTCGCGGGTGAACGACAGGTTGACCGCCTTCGATACGTGCACCTGCGTGCTCGCGGCATCGTGATAGCCGGAGAGATTCAGGTGGGCGAGCGTCAAGGCCTGGCCGGTGGTATCGCCATTGGCCAGCACGTTGGCCTGCGGCGCGTCCGGCGTGCGCGAGGCGTCGAGCGTGAAGGCCAGGGCCCCGGCCGAATCCCAGTGCAAAACCTGCCAGTCGAGCGATCCGATGGCCTGCACGTCGGTGGTCGCGCCGGCGGTGTCGGTCTTGCGGACGCGCACCATGCCCTCGTCGTAGTGCTGGCCCTGCAGCAGGAAGGTCTTGACGCTGGCGTCGAAGCTGCTACTCCAGCTGGCGCCCCCATCGAGCGAGTACTGCCATTGCTCGCCCTGGCCCACGCCCGTGACCAGCATCGTGCCGGAGCGGCTCACGCCGTCTTCGGGCGTGCCCAGGTCGTTGCGCAACTGGACCGACATGCCGGTGGTAACGGTGATCGGCGCGGTGTTCCATGTCAGCTGCGACACGTTGCCGGCGCGGTCGAACTGGCGCACCCCGACCTGCCCCGCCGCATGGCTGCCGATCGCAAGTGCGAACTCGGTGCCCGATCCGGCGACCCAGCTGGCGCCGCCGTCGACCGAATACTCCCAGGTCCCGCTTGCCTCCAGGCTGCCGACGGACACGGCGCCGTCATGGGTGACGCCGTTGCGCGCGCCATGCAACAGCAGCTCCGGCGCGTCGGGCGCCTTCGTATCCACCGTGAACGGTTGTCTGTAGGTGATGACCGACGACATCTGGCCGCTGCGCGGATCCACGAATCGCACGGCGAGCGCGTCCAGCGTACTCCGGTGGTTGTAGCTGCCGTCGGGCACGACGAAGCTGTCGCCAACGGCGGGGCTCCACGTCTTTCCGCCGTCGAGAGAGTATTCGAGCCGCAGGTCGGCGGTGCCGCCGGACACCTTGAAGGTGCCATCGTTCGTCACGCGATCGCTGGCGCTGCTGCCGGTATCCTGCACCAGCGCCGGGCTCGGCGTCTTATCCATCAAGCCATCCAAGATTTCGTAGCGCTGCTTGTTGCTGAGGATATGGCCGTTCTTGTCGCGCGCCTGGATCTGGTCGACCTCGTAGGTGCCATTGCGCGCCCGGAACTCGTGCGACGAAGGCTTGCCCCGGCTCCACGTCTGGCCGCCGTCGAGCGAGTATTGCCATTGCCCGTTGTCCCTGCCGGAGAAGACCATTCTGCCGTCGGCGGTCACGCCGTCCGTGCCGCTCTCGCCGGTGTCGGCCTTGAGCTGCAGGGTGAGGCCGAACTGCGAGATCGCCAGCGTCGTGGCCGGCTCCGCCTCGGCCGAGCGGACACCGGCGGCATCGATCTGGCGGACCTGCACGGTGCCCTTGACGTAGGTGCCGTCGGTCAGCGTGAACCCATCGCCGACCCCGGCCTGCCAGGTCCGGCCGTCGGTGGTGTACTCCCAGGTGTTGCCGGCACTCACGCCCGACACCTTGACCAGGCCGTTCTTGCTGATGCCGTCGCCCGGGGTGTTGTCGTCGTCGGCAAGCGCCACGACCGGCGCCGGCACGCCGATGAACAACGCGCCGGCGTTGCGGCCCACGGCCGAGACGTTGCCCGCCGCGTCCGTTTGCCGCACGCGGATGGTGTCGGCGGCGTAGCTGCCCAGGGCAAGCACGAAATTGTCGCCGGAGCCTGCCTGCCAGCTGGCGCCGCCATCGGTGGAGTACTCCCAGCTTGCGCCCGCTTCGATGCCGGCCACCGAGATGGTGCCGTCACTGCTGATGCCGTCATTGTTGGCGGGCCCGTTGTCGTTTTTCAGCGCGAAGGTCGGCGCGGCCGGGGCGGAATGGTCGACGATGAGGGTGCGGGTGGTGTTCGTGAACTCCACGGGCAGGCCAGACGAATCGGAGACGGCACCACGTTTGGGCTCCACCTGCCGCACACGCAGAAAGCGCAGGTCGTAGCGGCCCTCGTCGAGCGTGAATTCGTCGCCGACGCCGTCGTACCAGATATTCCTGCCCAAGGTGTATTGCCAGGTATTGCCGGGGACGACCGCCGAGGTCAGTTTGAACGTGCCCTGGCTCACGAAGGTCCCCGCCTCGGCGCCGGCGGCGGTGCCGCTCTTCAGTTCGAACGTGACCACCGGCTGCGAGTTGCTCGAATCGATGTCGAACGTGCTCGTGTTGCTGACCGTGTTGTAGTTGCCGGCTTCGTCGGGCGCGCCGCGCACGACGATCTGGCCGGGCTGATACACGCCATCAACCACGGCAAACTGGTCTCTTTGCCTGTCCAGGCGCGCCGCCAGCTTCCATGTCGCCCCACCGTCGGTCGAGAACTCCCAGTTGATGTTTTTTCTGCCCTGCCATTCCACGGCGATGTAGGTCTTGTTGGTGATGCCATCGGTGTCGCTTTCGCCGGAATCCTCGACCAAGCGAAGCCGCGCGGGCGTCTGCTCGACAGGCGGCGGGGTCTGGTCGATCGTGATGGCGGTGGCAGGCTTTCCGATGGCGGAGCCGTTGCCGTAGACATCGGACTGCCGCACCTGCACGGCGTCGGCTGCGTAGCTGCCCTCCTTCAACGTGAACGTGTCGCCGCTGCCCTGCGTCCAGCTTGCGCCGCCATCGGTGGAATACTCCCAGGTGTTGCCGGCCCCGACGCCGGTCACGACCATCGTGCCGTCGCGGGAGATCCCGTCTGTGGCCGACGCACCGGTGTCGTTCTTCAGCGCCAGCGTCGGCGCGTCGAAGCCTGAGGTCGGGGGTGTCTTGTCGATCGTGATGGCGGCGGGCGTCGCGCCCGACACGGATGTGTTGCCCGCGGGATCGACCTGGCGCACCTTCACGTTGCCGGCCGTGTAGTCGCCTTCGGGCAGGTCGAATTCGTCGCCCGAGCCCGTCTTCCACGTGGTGCCGCCATCGGTGGTGTATTCCCAGCCGTTGCCCGGCGTCACGCCGCTGACCTTCATGGTGCCGTCTTTGGACAGGCCATCGCTGGCGCTGCTGCCGGCGTCATTCTTCAGGGCCACGCTGGGCGCGTCGAACCCGGAGGTGGGCGGGGTCTTGTCGATGCTGATGGCCGTCGGCGTATCGCCCGCGGGGGATTTGTTGCCGGCGGGGTCGATCTGACGCGCCTTGACCTTACCCGCCTGATAGTCGCCCTCGGGCAAGGTGAATTCGTCGCCCGTGCCCTTGGTCCAGCTGCTGCCGCCGTCGGTGGTGTATTCCCAGCCATTGGCCGGATCGACGCCGGTGACCTTGATCGTGCCGTCGTTCGACAGGCCGTCGCTCTGGCTGCCGCCCGCGTCGTTTTTGAGGGCCACGCCCGGGGCATTGAAGCCGGACGTCGGCGGTGTCTTGTCGATCGTGATGGCCGAAGGCGAGTCGCCCGACGCGGACGTGTTGCCCGCGGGATCGACCTGACGCACCTTCACGTCGCTCGCCTTGTAGTCGCCTTCGGGCAGGTCGAAATCATCGCCCGTGCCCTTCTTCCACGTGCTGCCGCCGTCGGTGGTGTATTCCCAGCCGTTACCGGTGGTGATCCCGGTGATCTTCATGGTGCCGTCGTTGGACAGGCCATCGCTGGCGCTGCCGCCGGCATCGTTTTTCAGCGCGACCGCAGGCGCGTCGAAACCCGAGGTCGGCGGCGTCTTGTCGATCGTGATGGCCGCGGGCGAGTCGCCCGAGGCGGATTTGTTGCCGGCCGGGTCGACCTGACGCACCTTCACGCTGCCGGCTTGGTAATCGCCCTCGGGCAGGTCGAATTCATCGCCCGTGCCCTTCTTCCACGTACTGCCGCCGTCGGTGGTGTACTCCCAACCGTTGGCCGGATCCACGCCGGTAACCTTCATCGTGCCGTCGTTGGACAGGCCGTCGCTGGCGCTGCCGCCCGCGTCGTTTTTCAAGGCTACGCCCGGGGCATCGAAGCCGGAGGTCGGCGGGGTTTTGTCGATCGTGATGGCCGAGGGCGAGTCGCCCGCGGGAGACGTGTTGCCCGCGGGATCGACCTGGCGCACCTTCACCGCGCCCGCGTTGTAGTCGCCCTCGGGCAGGTCGAACTCGTCGTCCGTACCCTTCATCCACGTGGTGCCGCCGTCGGTCGTGTATTCCCAGCCATTGCCCGACGTCACCCCGGTGACCTTCATCGTGCCGTCGTTGGACAGGCCATCGCTGGCGCTGCCGCCCGCGTCGTTCTTCAAGGCCACGGCGGGCGCATCGAAGCCGGACGTGGGCGGGGTCTTGTCGATCGTGATGGCCGTCGGCGTGTCGCCCGCAGGGGACGTGTTGCCGGCGGGATCGATCTGACGCGCCTTGACATCGCCGGCCTTGTAGTCGCCTTCGGGCAGGGTGAACTCATCGCCCGTTCCCTTCGTCCAGTTGGCGCCGCCGTCGGTCGTGTATTCCCAACCGTTGCCCGACGTCACGCCGGTGACTTTCATCGTGCCGTCGTTGGACAGGCCATCGCTGGCGCTGCCGCCCGCGTCGTTTTTCAAGGCCACGCCCGGCGCATCGAAGCCGGAAGTCGGCGGTGTCTTGTCGATCGTGATGGCCGAGGCCGAGTCGCCCGAGGCGGACGTGTTGCCCGCGGTGTCGACCTGGCGCACCTTTACGTCGCCGGCCTTGTAGTCGCCTTCAGGCAGGTCGAATTCATCGCCCGAGCCCGTTTTCCACGTGGTGCCGCCGTCGGTGGTGTATTCCCAGCCATTGCCGGGCGTCACGCCGGTGACCTTCATCGTGCCATCGTTGGACAGGCCATCGCTGGCGCTGCCGCCCGCGTCATTCTTCAGGGCCACCGCGGGGGCGTCGAAACCGGAAGTCGGCGGGGTCTTGTCGATCGAGATGGCCGAGGGAGCGTCTCCCGATGGCGAGGTGTTGCCGGCCAGATCGACCTGACGGACCTTCACCGCGCCCGCGTTGTAGTCGCCTTCGGGCAGGTCGAACTCGTCACCGGTGCCGGCTTTCCACGTGGTGCCGCCGTCGGTGGTGTATTCCCAACCGTTGCCCGGCGTCACGCCGGTGACCTTCATGGTGCCGTCGTTGGACAGGCCATCGCTGGCGCTGCTGCCCTTGTCATTCTTCAAGGCCACGGCGGGCGCATCGAAGCCCGAGGTCGGCGGAGTCTTGTCGATCGTGATGGCGGTGGGCGTGTTGCCGATGGGGGAGGTGTTGCCGGCCGGATCGATCTGGCGCGCCTGGACATCACCCGCTTTGTACTGGCCTTCGGGCAGGTCGAATCCATCGCCGCTGCCGCGGGTCCAGTGTTGGCCGCCATCGGTGGTGTATTCCCACTGATGGGCCGGGTCGACGCCCGACACGGACACGCGGCCGTCGTTCGAGACGCCATCGCTGGCGGAGCCGCCCGCGTCGTGCTTGAGCTTGACCACGGGAGCATCGAAGCCGGAGGTCGGCGGGGTCTTGTCGATCGTGATCGCGGCCGGCGTGTCGCCCGCGGGAGAGGTGTTGCCGGCCAGGTCGACCTGGCGGACCTTCACGTCGCCCGCGTTGTAGTCGCCTTCGGGCAGGTCGAACTCGTCGCCCGAGCCGGCCTTCCAGGTAGTGCCGCCGTCGGTGGTGTATTCCCAACCGTTGCCCGGCGTCACGCCGGTGACCTTCATGGTGCCGTCGTTGGACAGGCCATCGCTGGCGCTGCCGCCGGCGTCGTGTTTCAGGGCCACGGCCGGGGCATCGAAGCCCGAGGTCGGCGGGGTCTTGTCGATCGTGATGGCCGTGGGGGTGTTGCCGACGGGCGATTTATGGCCGGCCGCATCGATCTGGCGCGCCTTCACGTCGCCGGCCTTGTAATCGCCTTCGGGCAGATCGAATTCATCGCCGGTGCCCGCCTTCCAGGTGGTGCCGCCGTCGGTGGTGTATTCCCAGGTGTTGCCGGGATCCACGCCCTTCACGACCATCCGGCCGTCGTTGGAGACGCCATCGCTCGCGGATCCACCCGCGTCGTGCTTGAGGGCGAGGACGGGTGCTCCGAGCCGGGCGGGCGGCGTGACGGGCTGTGGCGCGCTCGGGGTGCTTGCGGTGTCGTCGTTGTCGTGGCCACCGCCGCCGGACGCCGCGGCGGCGACGCCCGCCACGCCCAGCGCGCCCAGGCCCAGCACCGTCCAGGGTGACAAGCCCGCCGGCGCCGCACCGGCGGCAACGGCAGCCGTGGCGGGGGCGAACTCGAGCATGCCGCCCGCCACCGGCGTGGCCTCGGCCAGCAGCGCATCAGCGGCATCGCCCAGCATGCCGTGCAGGGCTTCCGGCGAGCCGTAGGCATAGACGACATCCGCGCCGCCGGCGGTTTCGGCGGTGAGGGACACCGGCTCGGCGGCCGCGCCGTCGACCAGAATCTCGCACTCGCCATTGACGCATTCGGTGTAGAAATTCTCGACCCGCACGGACGTGCCGTCCGCGTATTTGAGCTCGAGGGCCTCTCCATCGCGGGTGGCGACGACATCTTCGGCCTGGCCCGGGGCGGCCTTGTCTGCCAGGGCCAGGCGCTGGCCCTTGGCGATCTTGACGACGGCGTGCTGGCCCGGCTCGACCGGCTTGACGACTGCCCCGCCGGCGGCAACGTTGGTGATCTGAAGCTTCATAGGATGGTTTCCGTGACGAGAGAGGATGCGGCGTGAGGGCGCAGCCCGGATGGCAAGGTGATGCAGGAGAACGATTCGGACGCCGGGCTGGTGCGGAGCCGCGGTGTAGCGGCTGTGATGCTGCGCGGATCAACGGGCATCGAGCGCGGGCCGCGCGGGCACCAGGGCGGCGTCAGTTTTCGCGAACTTCCCTGCCCGAAATGGTTCGAGAATAGGGCGAGATCGCGCCGGAACATCCTCTAAAACTCTCAAAGTGACGATGCGAGACCAGATCGCCGGGTGCGAAAAACGCGTCGATCCGGCAGGCCGCGATGCATCCGTCACACCATTGGTCCAGGACCGGCAAACCGCTTTGAGCGCGCGCCGCAGCTTGAGACGAATCGGCCAAAAACTGAGACCAACACGTCTTCATGGCCCCCACCCCGCACACCACAATGAATCCAACGCTCATCGTCCGATCCCCTCGACGCTGGGCCGCCGGGTAGCGGCGTGCACAGGCTTGAACTTCTCCTCGTCGCGCCGCGCGGTCCACCACCGCCATCGATCCCGGCTCAACTTGGAGATATCGCTCATGCCTCTGCCCAAGCTGCTCATCAGATCCGTCCGACACGGCGCGGTCGCCGCCATGCTGCTCGTCAGCGCCGCCGCGTTCGCGGCACCCCAGGGAGCCCACACCATGAAACTCGCGAGCGCACATTCCTTCTCCGACACCCTCCAGCGTCTGCGCGCGGCCTTCGCCGCCAAGGGGCTGAAAGTGTTCGCGACGATCGATCACCAGGCCGCGGCCCAGGCCGACGGCCTCGCGATGCCGCCCACCACGGTGCTGATCTATGGCAGCCCCAAGGCCGGCACGCCGCTGATGCTGGCCGCGCCCGACTTCGCGCTGGCCCTGCCGCTGCGGGTGCTGGTGCGGGAAGACGAGGCCGGCCGCACCTGGGTCGTCTACGACACCTCGGCTGCATACGAGGGCAAGCACGGGCTGCCCGCAGGCATGGCCGAGCGTCTCGCGCCGGCCGAGACGCTGCTGGCCGCGGCCATCGCGCCCTGATCCCGCCAGCGCCCCGCCCGGCGCATGCCGCTGCCGGCGCCGGGCGCTTTCCCAGTCGTGCTCGCTATCAAGGAGTCTCTCCATGGCAATCGATGACACACCGGCCCCGCACCCACGGCCCCATGCGCCACGGCGCGCCGGGCCGCCTGACACCACGACGCAGGACGAAGACGCGCAGACCTGTGCCCTGCTGGCCGACAGCGCGCGGCTGTCGCGGCGCAAGTTTCTCAATGCCGCGGGCGCCGGCGTCGCCGCCGCGCTGGCCGCCCCCGCATTGGCCGAGACCCTGGCGGACGTGCCGCCCCGGGTGCCGGGCGACCCGATCAGCCTGAACAGCAAACGTTCGACCCACGTCGCGCTGGCCCGCATCACCGAGTCGTCGCCCGGCAAGCTGAACGTCGACCCCGTTCTCGCGATCAATTCGAAGACGCCGCTGGACAAGCTCGAGGGCACGGTGACGCCCTCGGACCTGCACTACGAGCGCAGCCACTCGGGCTCGCCGGATCTCGATCCGGCCCGGCACCGGCTGCTGATCCACGGCATGGTGCGCAATCCCGTGGTGCTCGCACTGCCCGACCTCAAAGCCATGCCCTCGCTCTCGCGGCTGCATTTCATGGAGTGTTCCGGCAACGGCTGGGCCAACTGGAAGAAGGCGGATCCGACCCTGACTGTGCAGGAAACCCACGGTCTGGTCAGCATGCACGAATGGGCCGGCGTGCCCCTGAGCTACCTGATGGAAGTGGCCGGCGTGGATCGCGACGCGACCTGGATGCTGGCCGAGGGCGGCGATGCCGCGGGCGTGGCGCGCAGCATTCCGCTCACACCCGACGTGCTGTCCGATGTGCTGGTGGCCTATGCGCAGAACGGCGAGCCACTGCGGCCCGCGCATGGCTTTCCGATGCGGCTGCTGGTGCCCGGCATGGAAGGCAACCTCAGCATCAAGTGGCTGCGGCGCTTGAAGTTCGGCAAGCAGCCCTTCATGACGCGCTGGGAGACCGACCGCTACACGCAGCTGCTGCCGAGCGGGAAATCACGCCAGTTCCAGCTCTACCAGGAAGTGAACTCCGTCATCACCTCGCCCTCGGGCACGATGCGCATCGAACGGGGCCGTCAGCGCATCACGGGCCTGGCCTGGAGCGGGCGCGGCAAGATCGCGAAGGTGGAGTTCAGCACCGACGGCGGACACAGCTGGCACGTGGCGCGCATCAATCCGCCGGTGCTGCACAAGGCGCAGGTGCGCTTCGAGGCGGCGTGGACGTGGGACGGCAAGCCCACGCGTATCGTGAGCCGCGCGACCGATGAGAAGGGCAATGTGCAGCCGGACCGCAAGACCTTGCTGGCCACGATGGGCGAGAACGCGCTGTTTCACTACAACGCCCAGCAGACCTGGGCCATCGACGCGCAGGGAGGAGTGACAAATGTACTCGCCTAGATTCGTGATGCTTGTCGCCCTGCTGACTCCGCTCGCGCCCTTGGGCGCCGCGCAGGCCGCGCCGCCCCGCTACGGCAGGCCGGCCACGCCCGAGGACATCGCGCAATGGAACATCGACGTGTTGCCCGACGGTACCGGGCTGCCCAAGGGCAGCGGGACCGTGGCGCAGGGCAAGGCGCTCTACGACAACCATTGCATGGCCTGTCATGGGCCCGACGCGCAGGGCGGCTTCAAGGACCGGCTCGCCGGCGGCATCGGCACGCTCGCCACCGATCATCCGGTCAAGACCGTCGGCAGCTTCTGGCCCTATGCCACCACGCTCTACGACTACATCCGGCGCGCCATGCCCTACCAGGCGCCGGGGTCGCTCAGCAACGACGACTACTACGCCCTGGCGGCCTACCTGCTGAACCGCAACGGGCTGCTGCCGGACGACGCGAAGCTCGACGCGACGACGCTGCCGGCGATCCGCATGCCCAACCGCGACGGCTTCGTGCCCGAACCGGAATTCCGCCACCTCATCCGCAGCTCCAGGAAGAAATAGCCCATGGACACGACATCCCCGATCCCTCCCGGCCTGCCGCGTCGGCGCGCCCAGCTCGATTACCTGCCGGTGGGGCTGTTTGGTTCCGTCATGGGGCTGGTCGGTCTGTCGATCGCCTGGCGGGTCGCAGGCGGCCTGTACGGCGCACCGGCGTGGGTGGCCGGCAGCATCGGCGTGATCGCGGTGCTGGCGTTCGTGGCCATGGTGCTGGCCTACGGCTGGAAATGCCTGAGCGCGTGGCAGGCGGTGCGCAAGGAGTTCGGCCACCCGGTGGTGGGCAGCCTGTTCGGCACGGTGTGCATCAGCTTTCTGCTGGTGCCGTTGGTGATCGCGGAGGCCAGCCCGATGCTGGCGCGCACGATATGGGTCATCGGCGCGATCGGCATGACGCTGCTGGCCTGGTGGATCGTGAATCGCTGGATGGGCTCGCGCCAGGCGGCGGCCGACGCCACGCCGGCATGGATCGTGCCGGTGGTGGGTCTGCTCGACCTGCCCCTGGCCATGCCGGCGCTCGGGCTGCCCGTGCACGGCGGGCTGGCCGTGTTCGCGCTCGCAGTGGGGCTGTTTTTCTCGGTGCCGCTGTTCACGCTGATCTTCGCGCGCCTGCTGTTCGAGCCGCCGATGGCCGAGGGCATGCGGCCTTCGCTGATGATCCTGGTGGCCCCCTTCGCGGTGGGGTATTCGACCTACACCACCGTCACCGGCAACCACGACGTGTTTGCGCAGTCGCTGTATTTCCTGACCGTGTTCCTGATGGCGGTGCTGTGCCTGCAGATGCGGCACCTGGGCACCTGCTGCCCGTTCCGCGTGTCGTGGTGGTCGGTGAGCTTTCCGCTGGCGGCCTCGGCCATCTGCGCGCTGCACTACGCCGAGTACCACCCGAGCCTGTATGCGCATGGCATTGCGCTGCTGTTTCTCGCGCTGGCCAGCCTGTCGATCCTGGCGCTCTTGCTGCGCACGCTGGCCGGGTTGCTGACCGGGGAGCTGCGGACGCTCAGCGGCTGAGGAGCGAATTCGGGGTGTGCCGCTGAACCCGCAGCGCGAGATCGCGCCCGCGGCTCAGCCGACCGCGGGGCGCTGCATCAGCAACGACGCCTGCTCCAGGCGTCCGACGAACTGATAGCCCAGGCCGTGGATCGAGCAGACCGGCACGGGCTCGCCGAGCGTCTGCAGCAGCTTGGTCTTGAAGCGCGACACCACGACGGCGAGGTTGCGTGCATCGACGGGCTCGGCGACATCGCGGCTGCGGCGGCGGGCCGGCTGCACGGTCGTCCAGGCGGTGTTGGTGATGACGCGCCGTTCCGAGGCCAGGAAACCGAGCAGCAGCGCGCTTTCGCGGCGCGACAGCCGCAGCGAACGGCCCGACGGCGCGCGCAGGGCGCGCTGCTGCGCGTCGTATTGCCAGGTTTCGCCGGGCACGAGCAGGCTGGTGAGATAGAGCGCGTCCATGAACTGGTAGCCGGTGCCGCGCACCGCGCGCACGGGCAGCTCGAAGGGAGACTGGCGCGCGACCTTGGCCTTCAGGCGGCTGATCGCCACCGGCAGGTCGCGCACCGTGAGGCGGTCGGGCGCGTCTGCGGGCACCGCCTGGCCGCGCGCGCGCACCCAGGCCTGCGCGGTGAGCTCGCCATGCTCGGCTTGCAACATGGCCTGGAGCAGCCGCACCTCGTTGGCGGTGAGCCAGATCGGCTCGCCCACCGGCGTGACGAGGGCCCCGCAGACCGGATCGAGCGACCAGGTGGGCGCACCGCGAGGCGCACCGCGAGGCGCACTGCGCGGCGCGCCGGGCGGCACACACGAAAGATCGCCGATGGCGGGCACTGGAAGCGCGGGCGCGGACGTGGCGGCCGACTCGGCAGGCATCGCCGCGCCAGCCTCGGCATCGGCCTCGCCGCCGTGGCCGGCGGTGGCGTCGCGCTCGAGCAGCAGCCGGACGATGGCGCGCAGCTCGCGCGGCGCCAGCCGGGCCGGGCTGCAGAGATCCGCCCCGCAGGCCAGGGCCGCGAGCCGGAGGGTTTGATGCGCACCGAGCACCAGCAGCGGCACCGACGGCAGGCCGGCACGGAGCCGGGACAGGGTCCGGAGCAGAGCCGGCGAAGCGACGCATTCCGCGTTGAACAGGATCAGGTCGGGCTGCACCTGGCCGGCGGCGTGCACGGGATCCGCACACTCGTGCAGCGGCTTGAGACTGACGCGGGTGGGAAAGCCCAGGCCGCTGGCGCACTGCGTGAGGACGACGCCGCCTACCTCGAAGCCGACGGCCGTGAGCGAGAGCCCGCCAGTGAGGGCGTGAGGGCGCATCATGGCTGCGGCGTGGCGTAGGTGGGCGCCGCGGACGTGGCGGGCACCGCGACGGCGTCGGCCGCCGGCGGGGGCGGCTCCGCGAGCAGCTCGGCCATGAACTGGTAGCCCACGCCGCGCAGCGTGCGGATCGGCAGCTCGATGCCGGTGCGCACCGCCACCTTGCGCTTGAAGCGGCTGACCACGGCCGCCAGCTCCATGGCGCGCAGGTTGCGCACGGCCTCGGTGGCCGCCTCCGGTTTGTCGTAGGTTTGCAGCCAATGATCGCGGGTCAGCACCTGGTTGACCGCCATGCACAGGCCGTTCATCAGCACCGCCTCCTTGGGCGTGAGCCAGACCGGCACGCCCTCGGGCGAGGCCAGCGCGCCGCGCTCGCGATTGATGCGCCAGACGCTCGACTGGGCGGGTGGCGGCGCGGACGTCATGGCGGCAAGAGCGCCGGCCTCGATGGACCCCGCCTCGATGGGCCCGGCGCCGGCCGCGTCGGCAAAGGGCTCGGCGACGAACGAGGCCGGCGCGGGCGGCAGTGGGGGCTCGGACGTGGCGCGGGGCGCCGCGCCGGGCGCAGCTGGCGGCGCCGAGCGGCCGGGACGGGGCGGGTCGAGCAGCAGCTGCACGATGGCGCCGAACTCGCGCGCCGACACCGAGCTGGAGATGCAGACATCCGCGCCGCAGGCCATCGTGGCCACGCCGGCCGGCCCGGCCGCATCCGCCACCACGATGCGGCAGCCCGGCGCGATCGCGCGCAGCAGCGACACCGAACGCAGCAGGTTGCGGCCCAGCCGGGGCGCGCTCAGCAGGGCCAGGTCGGAGGCCTGCACCCGCGGGCCGCCCTGCCCCTCCTGGCCGAGCTGGGCGACGTCGGCCAGGGCCGAGAACCGCAGGCCGGGCTCGCGACGGGCGCAGGTGAGCAACGCATCATCGGCGGCGAACCCGACCGCGATCAGCCGCGGCCGGCCGTCGATGGCATAAAGCGGATTGATTTCTTTCATCGTGACTCCTAGCCAGGAACCCGCCCGGGGAAAACGCAACATCCTGTTTGCACGTACGGGCAGCATGGATGGCAATCTATCGCTTGATTGCGCGAGGCAAGCTCGTCAAACCTCGCTGGTGACGCGTGCATGGCGCCATTGCGGCCGCTGCCGCGGCCGGCGGCGAGCAACCCGGTTGAGAGAGGGGTGGGCGGCGCGCGGCAGCTGGCCGGCGACGGACAGCTGCCACCCGCGGGCTCGCGCGCTTCGAGCCGGGCCCGACCCCGGCGCTCGCCCGTGGCCCGCTCAACGCTCCCGCAGCGCGCCGCTGAAGGCGCGGGTGACGGGCTTGGCGAGGTAGACCAGGATCGAGCGTGTGCCTACCCGCACGTCGGCGGTGGCGATCATGCCGGGCTTGATGTCGGACGGATGCAGGCGGCGCGCGCCGCCGGCGGGCAGGTCGTCCCAGCTGGCGGTGACCTCGGCGCGGTAATAGACCTGCGCGCGCCCCTGCGCGCCGGGTTCGCTGAGCGTGTCGGGACTGATGTAGCGCAGCCGGCCCGGCACGGAGCCGTAGATGTTGGAATCGAACGCGTCGAAGCGCAGCGTGACGGGCAGCCCCGCATGCAGCAGGCCGCGATCGGCCGGATTGACCTTGACCTCGACCACGAGTGCGTCGTCGACCGGGCTGATCTGCATCAGCTCGTCGCTCGGCCGCAGCACGCCGCCCACGGTGTTGACCTTGACCGACTTCACCACCCCGTCCATGGGCGCGACCAGCGTGGTGTGGCGCAGCACGGTTTCGCGCTCGTCGCGCCGGGCGCGGCTGGCGGCGAGCTCTTCCTCGAGCTTGGTGACCTCGATGCGCGCGTCCTGGTAGTACTTGTTGCGCACGGTGCTGGTGCGCGCCTCGAGATCCAGCATCTGGCGCTGCGCCCGCATCACTTCGGTGCGGCTCAGGTCGCCCGCGGCGAAGAGCCGGCGACTCATGTCGAGCTCCTGGCGGGCCAGCGCCAGCGAGGACTGCAAGGCGGACAGCTCTTCGTCGCGGGTCTTGCGCCGCTGGACGTACAGGCCGGTCTGCGCCACGACGAAGGCCTGCGCGGTGGCGCCGAAGGCCGTGAAATCGGGCGCGTCGTCGGCCAGCTCGGCCTGGGCGCGCGCCAACGCGACCTGCTTGCTCAGGACCTCGGCCTGGGCCTGGGCGAGGCTGGCGCGGGCGCGGTCGGGCTCGAGCTCGGCCAGCACGTCGCCGGCCCGCACCCGGTCGCCCTCGCGCACGCGGATCGCGGTCAGCACGCCGCCATCGACGGCCTGGATCACCTGCGTGCGCGAGCCGGGGATGACCTGCCCCTGCGCCCGCACCGACTGGTCGATCTCGAAGAAGGCGGAGAAGGCGACCGCCGCGCCGATGGCCAGGGCCATGAACCACAGGATGGGATAGCGCCGGGTGGACTCGTGATTCATGTCGTCATGGCCTGCGGGACGGCGGGGGCGGCCTTGCGCGCCTCCGCCTGGAGTTTCTCGATCACGGCATCGCGCGGGCCGCTCGCGACGATCTGGTGGTGCGCCACCATGACGAGGCGGTCGACCAGCCGCAGCAGCTCGGGCTTGTGGGAGATGAGGATCAGCGTGTCGTCCGGGCGCAGCGCCCGTTGCAGCGCCGCGATCACGCCGCGTTCCGTGTCGCGATCGAGCGACGCGGTGGGCTCGTCGAGCAGCCACACGCGTGGCTTGCGCAGAAAGACCCGCGTGAGGTTGACGAGCTGGCGCTGCCCGCCCGACAGGCCGGCGCCGCCCTCGCTGATCTCCTGTTGCAGGCCGCGCGGGTGCGGCGCGATCACCGCCGGGAACAGGCCGGTGGCCACGGCGGCGGCCAGGATGGCCTCGTCGCCGGGGTCGAGCAAGCCGAGGATCAGGTTGTCGCGCAGGGTGCCGGACAGCAGCCGCCCCTCCTGCGGCAGGTAGCCGACGTGCTCGGCAAGCAGCGGCTTGGACAGATGGCCGATGTCGACGTCGTCGAGCAGGATGCGCCCTTCGCTGGCGCGGTACATGCCCGAGAACAGACGCAGCAGCGTGGTCTTGCCCGCGCCGACCGGGCCGATCACGCCGACCTTCTCGCCGGCGCGCACCGAGAGCCGCGGCACGTCGAGCACCACTCTGCCGCGCAGCGACATGCGCACCTGCTCGAAGCGGTAGTCGCCGCGGATCGTGTCGACGCAGACCGGCTCCTGGCCGTGGTGGTCGTCGTGCAGGCGCCAGATCTGGTCGAGCCCCTGCAGGGAGGCGCGCACATTGGCCCAGCCGCTGATCTGCGCGCCGAGCTGGGTGATGGGCGTGAGGATGCGGCCGGACAGGATCGAGCAGGCGATCACCGCGCCCATCGTGATGACGGCCTGGCTCGCGAGCCAGGCGCCGCCGGCCACGATGCCGGCGTAGGCGAGCTGCTGCATCGCCGCCGCGCGGTACTGCGCCAGCTCGTTCAGATGGCGCATCTGCAGGTCGATGTCGCGCGCCTCGTCGGTGGCGCCCAGCCAGCGGCCCAGCATGCGCCAGCCGCCCTGCCCCGACTTGATGATCTCCGCGCCCTCCACCGTCTCGACCAGCAGGCCGATGCGCAGGTTGGATGCCGCCGTGCCGCGCATCATGAGCTGACGGATGCGGCCCGCGTGCCAGAGCGCCATCGACAGCGACAGCACCAGGAACACCAGCGGAATCAGGGCGAGCCAGGGCGAGATCAGCGCGATCACGCCCAGGAACAACAGGGCGAACGGCACGTCCACCACGGTCTGCGACAGCAAGGTGGTGAGGAACGCGCGCACGCTCTCGTAGCCGCGCAGCTGGCTCGCCAGCGAGCCCACGCCCGGCGGCAGTTGATCGAGCCGGACGGACAGGAAGCGCAGGTAGACCACCCGCGCCAGCCGCTGGTCCACCGCATCGATCACGCGCTCGTACAGCCCCGAGCGCAGGCGCTTGCCCACGTATTCGATCAACACCGCCACCGCCACGCCGAGCGTGAGCACGAGCAGGGTCTGATAGGCCGCGGTCGGGATCACGCGATCGTAGACCTGCATGGAATAGAACGACACCAGCACGCTGATCGCCGCCAGCACCAGGCCGCCCACCGCGGCCTCCAGCAGCAGGCCACGATGCGACAGCACCTCCGCCATGACCAGCCGCAGCACGGCGCTCTGCGCGGCCGAATAGGCCGGCGTGAGACGCAGCGTGGCATAACGCTCGCCCGGCAGGGCAGGCGACGCCCGCTCGTACCATTTCTGTGTGGCCGCGTCGAACCATTCGCTCACCCACTGACCAGCCGCGTCGCGGGCGCGCAGCAGGCCCCATTGGCCATCCGGCGCCGCGATCAGCGCGGGCAGGCTGGCCTCGTCGGGGCTGGCGCGCCAACGCGGCGCACGCACCCGCAACGCGCCGGCCAGCCGGGCCAGCGCCTGCCGCGCATCGGGCGCCGCCTGCGCCTCGTGCGCGGCCTGCTGCAGCGCCAGCGCATCCACGCTTTCCCGCTGCAGCGCCGCCAGGCGCATCAGGGCGAGAAACAGCGGCGAAGAGGAATCCGGGGTCGAGTTCATGGTTGGAACAGCGCGTTCACGCCGCGGGTAAGGACCAGCAGACGCCAGCCGGTGAGTTGTTCGGCGCCGATCGTCTCGGCCAGCTGGGCGTCGGTCTGGGCCTGTTCGCGCGCGGAGTTCATGAGGTCCTGCCACTGCTTGCGGCCGGCCAGGAACTGCCGCTCCCAGGACAGCGACACATCGCCCGCCGCGCGGCGCGCCTGCGCGAGCGAGGCCTTGCGCTGCGCCGTGGCGCGCGCCAGCGTGAGATCGGCGGTCACCTGTTCGTCCAGCGTGAGCTGCTGGGTGCGCACGTTCTCGAGCGCGGCGCGGTACTGCGCGCGAGCGCCGTCGACGGCGCTGAGGTTCGACAGCCCGCCAGTGAACGCCGTGCTCACGCCGATGAACACGCGGTTCTCCGGCGGCGCGCCGCGCTGGTTGAAATTGCCGTACTGGCGTTCGGCGCGCAGATAGACCTCGGGCAGCATGGCCTGCTGCGCGCTGTCGATGTCGCGCTCCGCGAGCTGCGCCGCGACCCGGGCCCGCGCGATATCGGGGCTCATCTCGCGGGCCGCGGCGCGCAGGGCCGAGGCCGGCTCGCCCGCGACCGGTGCGGGCGGCGGCTCATCGACCAGCAGCGACTCGGGCACCGGCTGGCCCACCAGCACCGCGAGCCGCGCCAAGGCGGTGTCGCGACGGGCGCGCGCCGCTTCCAGATCGGCATTGACCGACTCCAGGCGCGAGCGGGCCAGCTGCACGTCGGCCTCGGGCGAGGCGCCGTCGGCGGCCCGCCGCGACACCAGCGCGCGCAGCCGCTCGTGCATCGCCCGGCTCTGCTCCAGCGCCTGCACGACCTCGTGGGCGGCCACCGCGTCGCTCCAGTGCTGGATCACGCGCAGCGCCACCTGCTGCCGCAGCGATTCGAGCTCCGCCTCGCTCTGATGCACGCGCAGCTGCGCGCGGTCGAGATTGGTGGTGAGGCGGCCGCCGGTCCAGATCGGCTGGCGCAGGCCCACCGTGAGGACCTGGCGGTCGCCGCGTTCCAGGCTGCCGGACGAGCCATAGGCGGCGCGTTCCATCGAGACGACGGGCGTGGGAAAGAATTGCCAGCGTGCGCCCGCCACGCCGGCCTGCGCTGCTTCCTGCTGAAGCTGTTGCGCGCGCAACGCCGGATAGCGGGCAAAGGCCATGCCGACCAGGTGGGGCAGGACGGCGGCGTCGGCGGGGTCATCGCGGGCGTCGCCCGCCGAGGGCGCGGCGGGCGCGCGCAGGCGGTTGCCGGCCAGCGTGTAGCGCGACGCGGCGGCTCGGGATGCGGGGGCGGCCTTGGCCGTTGTGCCAGCCGTGGCGGATGTGGCGAATGTGCTGGCCCTGGCCGATGTGCTGGCCCTGGCGGGTGTGTTGGCCGTGGCGGATTTGTTGGCCGTGGCGGATGTGCCCGCCGTGGCGGGCTGCGGGGTGGCCGGCTCGGCTGCGACGCCGCTCAGCCCTCCCGCCAGCGCGACGGCCAGGGCGACGGCAAAGGCCACGCGGGCGAGCCCGTGGCGCTTGCAGCGTCGCTGTCGAATCGAAGAATGCATCCCTGCTCCCGGACCGCCGCCTCGTCGGACCGTATTTCGGTCCGATACAAAGCGGCGACATTTGCCGGAAATCTAAGAGATTTATGCACTTAGCTTGCTCTCAAAAGCTCGCATCGCACGACGGGGCATGACGATTCCTGCGGGTTTGCTGCGCCCGCGCCGGCCGCCTCGCGTTGGCGGCGGCTACCGCCCCACTTCCATGGGCACGCTGCAGACCGCCCAGCTGCAACCGACGCGCAGGGGCTCGCCGGATGTCGCTCGCCGGCCTCAGGTGGCCGGCACCGGCGCGACCGCGACGGCCGGCTTCGGATCGGCGGTGGGCAGCGTGATGACCAGCCGCAGCCCGTGCGGCCGCACGATCTCGGCGCGCACCCGTCCGGCCAGGAACTCGGCCACCCGCGCCACGAGGTACAGCCCGAGCCCGCTGCCGGTGGCCTTGGTGTTGGCGCAGCGCACGCGCTTCTCGAAGATCGCGTCGAGCTGGTCTTCAGGCACGCCGGGCCCGTCGTCCTGCACCACCAGCGCCGATTGGTTGCCCTCGGCGCGCACCAGCACCGTGATGTTGGTGTCCGGCGGCGTGTGCACGATCGCGTTGTGCAGCAGGTTGCAGGCCATCATGTCGAGCATGTCGCGATTGCCCCTGACCCACATCTGCGGCGCGGCATGATAGACCTCGAAGCGATGCCGGTGCGCGCCCTCGCGCACCCGCGCCACCGCGCGCGTGGCGACGTCGACCAGGTCGACGCGACACAGCGGCGCACTCCCCGCCGCGCTATCGCCCGGCACCGAGCGCAAGGTGTGATCGACCAGGTGTTCGAGGTCATCGATGGCCTGGCGCGCGGCCGGCGGCGTGTCGGCGCGACCGTCGAGGTGATGGTGCAGCACGGCCAGCGGCGTGCGGAAATCGTGCGTCACCATGAGGAACAGATCGTGCAGCGCGCCCGTGGCCCGGCGCTCGGCCGCCAGCGCGTTGATCACGTTGAGGTTGGCCTGCCGCAGGTTCTGCTCGGCGGCCTCGCGCTGCTCGATCTCGCTGCGCAGTTCGGCGGTGCGCTGCGTGACGCGGGTCTCGAGCTTGCGCTCGGCGATCTGCAGGTGGTCGATCAGGAGGCGCTGCGCATCCTGGCGTTCGCGCTGCAGCCCGTGCATGCGCGCGATCACCGCCACGTTCATCACCATCATGTGCACGTAGGTGTTGTAGAGGTAGCTGTCGCGCAGGAACGGGAACTCGGGCAGCGCGCCGAGATTCCAGAAGCGCTGCGCGATGGTCAGCACGAACTCGATCGCGAACGCGATCGCGCACAGCCGCGCCGGCAGCTGGTCGCGCAACTGCGGCGCGAGCATCAGCAGGGCGCCGGTGAGCAGGAACGGCGGGAATGCCGACTGGATCAGCGGCGAGACGAGGTCGTAGCGGCCGAAGGCCGCGAGGCTGAGCCCGAGCACGCCCACCGCCAGGCTGGCGTAGCGATAGCGGTTGAACGCCACCGAGTAATAGCGTTGCGGCGCGGCCAGCCCCAGCGTTTCGACCGTCAGCAGGAACCACAGCGTGAGCGTGGACGACAGCACGTAGTTGAAGCTGCCCACCGGCAGCCAGTCGGACAGCATGCCGACCAGCGTCATGGTGCCGACCGCGATGCAGATCAGATAGGCCGAATAGAGGAAGTAGAACTGGAACCGCAGCCAGAGCGCATACAGCAGCACCCACAGCAGCGTGACCACCAGGCCGCCCCAGAAGAACGCGGCCTGCCCGTTGATGGGCCGGTCGCCCGAAAGCTCGAACTCGCTGCCGGCATCGATGAACACGTTGCGCGTGGTGCGTGTCTCGACTCGCAGGAACACCACCGTGCTGGCCGTGTCGGCCGGGTAGGCCACGGCAAACACCGGCAGGCGCTCGCCGCGCACGCCCTCGGTACGCCGCACCATGCTGCCGGCCGTCTGCACGCCGGTGACGCCGCCCGGATCGAACACGTCGATGCGATTGAGGTGGTACGGACCCACGCGCAGCCACAGGATGTGGGCGTCGTCGTCGGGGGGATAGGACAGGCGTGCGGCGAACCAGAGCGGCGGCCCGAAGCCGGCGGCGTAATCGTTGGCGACGGGCTTGCCCTCGCCCGCGCGCCAGGCGGCCTGCGCCTCGGCGAAGGACGTGGGCGCGGAACCGAGCAGAAAAAGCTCGACGGTGGTTTCGTCGGCAACCTGCGCGGTGGCGATCCGGGGCTGCCAGAGGCAGCAAAGGGACAGCAGCAACAACAACCGGTACAGCAGCAAGGCAGCGCTTGCGTTTCGACTCATCGACAGACTTCCGCGCTAAAACGGGAGGCGCGCCCTGCCGGGCCCGGCCTGCCCGCCGGATGGACTGCGATGCCGCCCGTGCTGCCGGCGGGCATCGCCGCCCGCGTTCAAAAAATTCTACAAAGACTTGGAAACAGGAAACGAGTTTCCGGCGATAGATCCGTCTGATTACAGAATCGTACTGTACGCCGCCACACGAGCGGCCCCCGGGCTTTCACTAACGATTCTGTCCGATAAATTGCGAAGATTCGCGAGGATTGCGCTCGGCAAATTTCCTATGATGTGATCGCGTCGCAGTCGCCGGGAGGCCGGCACGCACGGCCCTTGCGCGCCGGCATATGGCCGATCCCGTGCCGAGCCCTGCCACGATGCGTCGCCCGCGCGGCCGGCATCGATGTTGCGGATATCGGAAATGTCGCAGATGTCGCGATAGCCGGGAATGTCGGGAATGTCGCAGGTGTCGCGATAGCCGGAAATGTCGGGAATGTCGCAGGTGTCACGATAGACGGGGACGTCGCGGCTGCCGGGGCGGTCGCGGATGTCGCGGCATTCGCCGTTGCCGTGGAGGTGGCGGCTTCTGCGGGGGCTCGCCCGTCTCCGTCTCCCTTGCCCCGAACACCCGGCGGTTGCGGCGCCTCCACGCAATCCATTGAATCCGTTGTCCGACCTTGCCAGAATAGGCGGCGTGCTGGCGCAAGCTGCCAGCGGGCCCAAGACTCGCCACGCAGCCATGAACATCCTGATTGCCGAAGACCACCCCGAGTGGGGCCAGATCATCCTCAACCACGTGCAGCAGCTCGGGCACCAGGCCACGCTCTGCACCAGTTGCCAGGAAGCGCTGACGCTGCTCAACACGCAGACGCCGCAGATCTTCCTCACCGACGCCATGCTCACCGACGGCGACATGAGCGTGGAGATTCCGCGCATCCGCCAGCGGCTGCCGCACCTGGGCATCATCGTGCTCACCGCCAAGACGCGCTACGAAGAGCAGATCCGCGGCCTCACCGAAGGCGCCGACTACTACCTGATCAAGCCGATCAAGCTGCCCACCCTCACCGCCACGCTGGCCACGCTGTCGCGCCGCCTCGCCGCGCTGGAGCGCAGCGCGCCGCCTGACCAGGTGCAATGGGTGTTCGACCGCCCCACCGGCGAGCTCACGCGCCGGCCGGGCAACGAGGGGGTGCGCTTCACCGACCGCGAGAGCATCGTGTTCTCGCTGCTGCTGCAGAGCCCGGCGTTTCCGGTGTCGCACCTGGCGCTGTTCCAGGCGCTGGGCATCCCCGAATACGAATTCGATCCGCACCGCATCGACACGCTGATCTACCGCGTGCGCAAGAAGCTCGGCCAGATCGCCGACTCGCCCTTCAACATCAAGAACATCTATTCCGAAGGCTTTCTGCTGGCGGTCGCGCCCAACAGCAACGTGCAATTCAGCACCGAACAGTGACGCCGCGCGGCGCCGATACGCCGATGCGCGCCGGCCGAAGCGCGGCGCAGCCGGCGGCGACGCGCCACGGCGCGGCCGGCCCGGCCCGCGCCCGCCAGGGGTGATTCAGGTCGCGTCGACGCTGCCCCCGCCCCCCAGGAATTGATTCGGCCGGCGCAGCGCCGGGTCGAAGGGGTTGATGCGCGCCCCGATCTGCACGGCCTCCCGGCGCAGCATCTCCACGATCATCGGCACGCGCTCGGGCGTCATGCGCTCGGACGGGGCGGCCACGCTGAGCGCGGCCACTACCGTGCCGTTGCGGTCCGTGATCGGCACCGCCAGCCCCATCGTGCCCGGATACAGCGCCTGCCCCGTGCTGAGCGCGTAGTCTTTCTCGAGGCACTCCTTGAGCAGCACGCGCACCGAGATTTCGTCCATGAAACCCAGGTGGCGCAGGCGCGGAATGTTGAAGCGGATGATCTCTTCGCGCTCCGCTTCGGGCAGTCGTGCCAGCAGGATCAGGCCGGCCTGACCCAGGCCCAGTGGCATCTTGCCGCCGATGTCGCCGGTGTGCGAACGCACCGGGAACGGGCCATCGATGCGATCGAGGCACACGGCATCGAAGCCGTGGCGCACGAGCAGAAACAGGGTGTCGTTGAGCATGCCCGACAGGCGCAGCAGCGCGGGACGGCACACGTCGCGCAGCGTCGAATGGCGGTTGCCGGCCGAGGCGGCGAGCGCGAAGAAGGCCACGCTGAGCTGGTAGGTCTTGCTCTGCGGCGGCTGCTCGACCATGTCTTCCTGGATCAGGGCCTGCAGCACGCGGTGCGCGGTGGCGGGAGCCTGGCCGGTGCGGGACGCGATCTCGGTCAGGCGCAGCCGCTCGCCTTGCGCTTCGGCAAGCACGCGCAACACCCCGAAGGCGCGCTGCAGCGAGCCCGACGCGCCGCCTTCCTCTTTTTTTTCGGCCATGCCCAATCTCCTGTAACGGAATATTTTCATAAATTCTACGCTTGGATTTCCAATATCCAGAATAAATAAAAGAAAAATTCAGATATACGGAAAACCCTGCTTGACCCGCGATTTGGCGCAAACCTAGACTGCCCAGCAACGACATCGCAGCACCGGCCTTGCGGCCGGTCCCGGCCGCAAGGCCGGCAGCACAAGGCCGGATCCACGGCCGAAGGGGCGGAAAATGGCATTTCTCAGGCTGGAGCAGGTCTCCAAGTACTACGGCGATCTGTGCGTCGTCTCCGACATGAACCTGAGCGTCGAGCAAGGGGAATTCGTGTCGCTGCTGGGCCCGTCGGGCTGCGGCAAGACCACCACGCTGCAGATGATCGCGGGCTTTGCCGACGTCACGCGCGGCCGCATCACGCTCGACGGGCGCGACATCACGCACGCCAAGCCCAACACCCGTGGCCTGGGCATCGTGTTCCAGAGCTATGCGCTGTTCCCGCACATGACCGTGCGCGACAACGTGGCCTTCGGCCTCGCAATGCGCCGGGTCGAGCGCAGCGAACGCGACCGTCTCACGCGCGAGGCGCTCGCCATGGTCAGGCTCGACAAGCTCGGCGACCGCTACCCGCGCGAGCTCTCCGGCGGCCAGCGCCAGCGCGTGGCGCTGGCACGCGCGCTCGTGATCCGCCCGCCGGTGCTGCTGCTCGACGAACCGCTGTCGAACCTGGACGCGCAGCTGCGCGAGGAAATGCAGTTCGAGCTGCGCCGCATCCAGCGCCAGATCGGCACCACCACCATCATGGTCACGCACGACCAGGCCGAGGCGCTGTCGATCAGCGATCGCGTGGTGGTGATGCAGGAGGGGCGCGCGACGCAGGTGGACGCGCCCTATCGCATGTACGAACACCCCAGCACCCACTTCATCTCGCGCTTCGTGGGCAAGACCAACATGCTGGACGGCACCGTGGCCCGGGTCGACACGGTGGGCGCCGAGATCCAGGCCGGTCCGCTCAGCGTGCGCGTCGACGGCACCGACATGCGCGCGGGCGACCGCGTGACGATATCGCTGCGGCCCGAGAAGGTGCTTCCGGTGGCCGCCGGCGCCGGCAAGCTCGACGGCCGCGTCACCACGCGCTACTTCCTCGGCAGCCAGTGGCAATACGAGCTGGACACCGCCGCGGGGCCCTTGTTGGTACTGGCGCCCAACGACGGCCGCACGCCGCACGACGACGGCGCGACCATCGGGCTGGACTGGTCGGCGGACATCGTGCGGGTCTTGCCTGCCGGCGCGCGCGAGGCCTGAAATGAGCGCCGTCTCGCCCGCCCTGACCGCCCCGGCCAAGCCGCGCACCGAAGGCCTGCCGGCCATCCTGGGCTCGCTGCCGCTGGCCCTGCTGTTCCTGACCATGGTGCTGACGCCGCTCGGCCTCACCCTGCTGCTGTCGTTCGCGCAATTCGACTACAACACCGGCATCCAGCCCGGCTACACGCTGTCGCAATACGGGCAGGTGCTCACCGACTCGTACTTCCTCGAGATTTTCTGGCGCACCTTCTGGATCTCGGCGCTCACCACGCTGATCTGCGCCGCGATCGGCCTGCCGGAGGCCTACATCCTGAGCCGCATGCGCAAGCCCTGGCGCTCGGTGTTCCTGCTGGTGGTGCTGTCGCCGCTCCTGATCTCGCTGGTGGTGCGCGCGTTCGGCTGGAGCCTGCTGCTGGGCCCGAACGGCCCCATCGGCGCCGCGTCCGCCGCGCTCGGCCTGGGCGCGCTGCTCTACACCCCCACCGCCGTCATCATCGGCCTGGTGCACGTGATGCTGCCGTTCATGGTGATCCCGGTCTGGACCTCGCTGCAGAAGCTCGATCCCACGGTCGAACAGGCCGCCTACTCGCTCAACGCCTCGCGCACGCAGACCTTTCTGCGCGTGATCCTGCCGCAGGCCACGCCGGGCCTGCTGTCGGGCAGCCTGATCGTGTTCGGGCTGGCCGCGAGCTCGTTCGCGATCCCGGCGCTGCTGGGCGGCCGGCGCCTGAAGATGGTGGCGACCATCGTCTACGACGAGTTCCTCACCGAACTGAACTGGCCGCTCGGCGCCGCCATCGCGGTGCTGCTGCTGGTGGCCAACCTCATCATCATGCTGAGCTACAACCGCATCGTCGAGCGCAGCTACCGCCGCAGCCTGGGCTGAGCAGGAGAATCCCATGCAGAAAAACGGCGCCGTGGCGCTTGCCTTCAATGCCCTCGTGGTGACTTTCGTGCTCGCGCCGCTGGTCATCGTGTGCCTGGTGGCGTTCACCCCGGGATCGACGCTGTCGATCCCCACCACCGAATTCTCGCTGCGCTGGTTCAAAGCGGTGTTCGCCCACGCCGACTTCATGCAGGCGTTCCGCAACAGCCTGTGGCTGGCGTTCTGTTCGGCCAGCATCGCCTCGTGCCTGGCGGTGCCGGCGGCCATCGCGATCACGCGCTATCGCTTCCCCGGCCGCGACGCCCTCAACGGCCTGTTCCTGTCGCCGCTGATGATTCCCCACCTCGTGCTGGGCGTGGCGCTGCTGCGTTTCTTTGCACTGATGGGCACGACCGGCACGTTCGGCTGGCTGGTGCTGGCGCATGTGGTCGTCATCACGCCCTATGTGATGCGGCTGGTGATCGGCGCCCTGGTGGGCTTCGACCGCACGATCGAGCACGCCGCCCTGTCGCTGGGCGCGAGCCGCGCCACGGTGTTCTTCAAGGTCACGCTGCCGATGATCCTGCCCGGCGTGTCGGGCGGCTGGCTGCTGGCCTTCATCAACAGTTTCGACGAGCTGACGATGTCGGTGTTCATCACCGCGCCCAGCACCGTCACCCTGCCGGTGCGCATGTACATGTATGCGACCGAATCGATCGATCCCATGATGGCCGCGATTTCCGCGCTGGTCATCGCCCTGACCGCCGTCACCATGCTGCTCCTCGACCGCGTCTACGGTCTGGACCGCGTGCTGGTCGGCCAGAAGTGAACGTCATCCCGGAGAACGGCAGCATCATGCCCCTGCTCAAACGCGTGGCCGAGACCGACCGGCCTGCGCTCACCTTCATGCTCGACGGCGCGCCCGTCACCGCGCTGGCCGGCGACACGCTGCTCACGGCGGTGCTGACGCACGGCGAGCGCCTGCGCCGCTCGGAGTTCAGCGGCGCGCCGCGCGCCGGCTTCTGCATGATGGGCGCCTGCCAGGACTGCTGGATGCAGCTGGAAGACGGCACCCGCGTGCGCGCCTGCTCCACGTTCGTGCGAGAAGGCATGCGCGTGCGCACCCAGACCGGCGTGCCGTCATGAGCGCGCCCGTGGCTCCCGTGATCGTGGGCGCGGGCCCGGCCGGCGTGCGTGCCGCGCAGGCGCTGGTGCGCGCCGGCCTGCGGCCGATCGTGATCGACGAGGCGGCGCGCGCGGGCGGCCAGATCTATCGTCAGCCGCCGCCCGGATTCACGCGCGGCAAACCGGCCCTGTACGGCTCCGAACACCGCAAGGCCGACGCCCTGCACCGCGCGATGGACGCGCTGCTGCCGCACGTCGATTACCGGCCCGACACGCTGGTGTGGAACTGCGAGGACGGCGTGCTCGACCTGATGTGCCAGGGCGAGGCCGACGCCGTGCCGTTCCGCCAGCTCGTCATCGCCACCGGCGCCACCGACCGCGTCCTGCCCTTTCCCGGCTGGCTGACGCCGGGCGTCTATACGCTGGGTGGCGCGCAGGTGGCGCTCAAGTTCCAGGGCTGCGCGATCGGCGAACGCGTGGCGTTCCTCGGCACCGGACCGCTGCTCTATCTGGTGGCGTACCAATATGCCAAGGCCGGCGCGCGCGTGGCCGCGGTGCTGGACACGGCCGCGACGACCGACCGCCTGCGCGCCCTGCCCGGCATGCTCGCGGCACCGGCCCTGCTTGGCCGCGGCCTGTACTACATGGCCTGGCTGCGCGCCCACGGCGTGCCGCTGCACGCGGGCGTGCGGCCGGTGCGCGTGCTGGGCGGCCAGCGCGTGGCGGGCCTGCGCTGGCGTGACGCGGGCGGGGCCGAGCACGAGATGGCCTGCGACGCGCTCGGCTTCGGCCTGGCGTTGCGCGCCGAGACTCAGCTCGCGGCGCTGGCCGGCTGTGCCTTCGACTTCGATGCGCGCGACCGCAACTGGCTGCCACGCCGCGACGCCGCCGGCCGCGCCTCCGCGCCCGGCATCTACCTCGCGGGCGACGCCGCCGGCATTGCGGGCGCGGATGCGGCCGAGCTGGCCGGCGAACGCGCCGCGCTGGCACTGCTCGAGGATCTGGGCCTGCCCGCGGATACGCGCCGCGCCGCCGCGCTCGAGCGGCGCCTGCGCCGCATCGGCAGGCTGCGCGATGCGCTCGAACGCGCGTTTCCGTTTCCGCAGGATTGGGCCCGCGACATCGCGGACGACGTGGTGCTGTGCCGCTGCGAAGAAATCACGGCCGGCACGGTGCGCGCCACCGTCGCCACCGGCGCGGCCAGCGAGATGAACCGGCTCAAGGCCCTGACCCGGGTCGGCATGGGCCGCTGCCAGGGCCGGATGTGCGGCGCGGGCGCGGCCGAGGTGCTGGCGGGCGCGCTGGGCGTGTCGCCCGCGGCGGTGGGCCGGCTGCGCAACCAGCCGCCGATCAAGCCGATCCCGATTTCCCTGCACGCGGCCGGCACGATGCCGGGCACGCCGACCTGAGGCCGCCATGGACCGCCTCATCGACACCGACGTCGCCATCATCGGCGGCGGCATCATCGGCGCCAGCGCGGCGCTGTTCCTGCGCCGCCGCGGCCGCGCCGTGACGCTGCTCGACATGGGCGCGTGCGGCGCCAGGGCGAGCGGCGTGAACTACGGCGGCGTGCGGCGCCAGGGCCGGCCGCTGTCGCAGATGCCCCTGACCGCACGTGCCCACGAGCTCTGGCAGCAACTCCCCGCGCTGATCGGCACCGACGGCGAATACGTGCGCAGCGGCCATCTCAAGCTGGCCCGCAGCGCCGAGGACATGCAGGCGCTGGAGCAGTATCGCGACGCCACGCGCGGCCATCGCATGCACCTGCAACTGCTGGGGCCCGCCGAGCTGCGGCGCCGCTTCGGCTGGCTCACCGACACGCTGGCGGGCGCCTCGCTCTGCCCCGACGACGGCCACGCCAACCCCCGCCTCGTCTCGCCCGCCTTCGCGCTGGCGGCCGCGGCGGCGGGCGCGCGCATCCTCGAAGACACCCGCGTGCACCACGCCGCGCACGATGGCGCGCGCTTCGAGATCACCTGCGAGAACGGCCTGCGCGTGCGCGCCGCCGTGCTGCTGAACTGCGCGGGCGCCTGGGCCGGCGAGATCGCGGCGGGCTTCGGCGAGGCCGTGCCCGAATCGATGATCCACCCCTTGATGATGGTGACCGAGCCGCTGCCGCACTTCATGAGCGTGAGCCTGGGCATCCAGGGCGGCGGCATCTACGCGCGCCAGGTCGAGCGCGGCAACTGCGTGATCGGCGGCGGCCGCGGCGCGCTGCAGCCCGACGGCTACGCCCGCCCGAGCCGCAGCGCCCTGCCCGCTCTGCTGGCCCGCGCCGCCGAGCTGCTGCCGCCCTTGCGCGGCGCGCAGGTGATCCGCTTCTGGACCGGCGTGGAGGGCAGCATGCCCGACCACAATCCGGTGCTCGGCCCCAGCGCGCGCGTGCCCGGCCTGTTCCATGCATTCGGCTTGTCGGGCGCGGGATTCCAGGTGGGCCCGGCCATCGGCGAGGTGCTTTCCGAACTGGTGGTCGACGGCGCGTCGGCCATTCCTATCGATGCCTTCCGCATCGAGCGATACGCGGCGAGCGCTCATGACGCCGCATGTCGAACCGAGTCGTCCCGTGAGCAAACGCTGGAGTCAACATGATCGATCGCAATCGCGGCGCCCGACGGCGCTTCAAGACAATGGGGAAGTGGGTCGCCGGCGCGCTGGTGCTGGCGGCGTCGGCGGGCGCCATGGCGCAGAAGACGCTCTACGTGGGCATGAACGGCGGCGACATGGAGCGCGCGTTCACGCAGCATGTGTTCCCGGCGTTCGAGCGTGCCAACGACGTGAAGATCGTGGTGGTGCCCGGCACCTCCACCGACGTGCTGGCCAAGGCGCAGGCCTACAAGGACCGGCCGCAGATGCACCTGATGTTCCTCGATGACGGCGTGATGGCGCGCGCGATCTCGATGGGCCTGTGCCAGAAGATGGACGACGCACCGGTGTTCCAGGACCTGTATCCGACCGCCATCATGAAGGATCGCATGGCCGCCGGCATCGACATCGGCATGACCGGCCTGGGCTACAACACCAAAATCTTCGCCGAGCGCGGCTGGGCCCCGCCGACCTCGTGGATGGACCTCGCCGATCCCAAGTACAAGGGCAAGGTCGTGTTCCAGTCGGCCGCCGGCAGCACCTTCGGCCTGCACGCCTTCCTGATGTACAACCGCCTGGTCGGCGGCGACGACAAGAATCCCGATCCGGGCTTCAAGAAGTGGGGCGACACCATCGGCCCCAACGTGCTCGAGTACATTCCGAACTCGGCCAAGCTGGCCGAGATGATCCAGAGCGGCGAGGCGGCGATCTTCCCGCTCACGCCGACCGCCATCGCGCGCCTGAAGAAGCGCGACATCCCGGTGGAATACGCCCAGCCCAAGGAAGGCTCCGTGATCCTGATGGTGGGCGAGTGCGTGATCGCCAACAACACCGAGCCCGCGCTGTCGCAGAAGCTGGCCCAGTATCTGCTCTCGCCCGAGGCCCAGTCCGCGGCGCTCGAGTTCGGCGGCCACTTCCCGTCGAACCGCAAGGTGCAGGCCGACGCCGCCAACCAGGCCATCCTCAAGCAGTTCCAGGGCTACATGGAAAGCGCCAAGGTGCTGGACTGGGACGTGATCAACGCCAGCCGACCGGCCTTCAACGCGCGCTGGAATCGCACCGTCGAGCGCTGAACCGTACCGCACAGGGCGGGCGCGGCGACGCGCCCGCCTTTTTTCATGACGCAAAGGAAGCTCCGATGAGCCGTACGCAATTTCTCTTCGATGGCCAGACGGCCGTGGTCACGGGCGGCGCCCAGGGCATCGGCGCGGCCTGCGCGCGCCGCCTCGCCGAGGCGGGCGCCGCCGTCTGCATCTGGGACGTGGCCGACGCGCCGGGCCAGGCCCTGGTGGACGAGCTGCGCGGGCTCGGCGCCACCGCCCACTATCTGCGCTGCGACGTATCGCGCAAGGCCGAGGTCGACGCCGCGCTGGCCGCCACGCTGGCGCGCTGCGAGCGCGTGGACATGCTGGTGAACAACGCCGGCATCGTGCGGCCGTGCGAGTTCCTCGACATCAGCGAGGAGGATTGGGACCGGGTGATCGGCGTGAACCTCAAGGGCGCGTTCCTGGTCGGCCAGGCCGTCGCGCGCAGCATGGCGGCGCGAGGATCGGGCGCCATCGTGCACATGAGCTCGGTGAACGCCGTGATGGCGATCCCGACCATCGCCTCCTACAACGCCAGCAAGGGCGGCATCGCCCAGCTCACCCGCGCCATGGCGCTGGCGCTCATCGATCGCGGCATCCGCGTCAACGCGGTCGCGCCCGGCACCATCGCCACCGAGCTCGCGCAGAACGCCGTGATGGCCGACCCGGCCGGCCGCGCCCGCCTGCTCTCGCGCACGCCGATGCGCCGGCTCGGCGAGCCCGCCGAGGTGGCCGACGCGGTACTCTATCTGCTCAGCGACGCCTCCAGCTACATCACGGGCGAGACGCTGTTCGTCGACGGCGGACGGCTGGCCCTGAACTACACGGTGTGACCATGCGCATCACCATCGCCTCCGGCGGCCCCGCCGCCCTGCCCGAGTGGCAACGGCATTTCCGCGAATTCGATCCCGCCATCGAGGTGCTGGGCTGGGAGGCGGCGCAGGCCGATCCGGCCGGCGTGCGCTATGCGCTGGTGTGGCAGCCGCCGGCCGGCGGCCTGGCGGCCCTGCCGGAGCTGCGCCTCATCATCAGCGCGGGCGCCGGCGTGGACGGCATCCTGGCCGATCCGCAGCGTCCGGCCGGCCTGCCGATCGCGCGCATGATCACCGAGGAAACCCCCGAGGTGATGGCGGAATACGTGCTGACCGCCGCGCTGATGCTGCTGCGCGAGGCGCGCCTGATGGCGCTGGACCAGGCCGCGTGCCGCTGGAACGTGCTGCCGGCGCCGCGCCGCATGCGCGAGGTGCGGGTGGGCGTGATGGGCCTGGGCCAGCTCGGCGCGGCCAGCGCCCGCCTGCTGGCCCACACCGGTTTCCAGGTGTCGGGCTGGTCCCGCTCGCGCGCCGCGATCGCGGGCGTGCAGACCTACGCCGGCGAGGAGGAATTCGACGCCTTCCTGGGCGGCACCGACATCCTCGTGTGCCTGCTGCCCGCCACGCCCGCCACCCGCGGCATCCTGGGCGCCCGCACGTTCGCGCGCCTGCCGCAGGGCGCGGCCGTGATCAACGTGGGCCGCGGCAGCCACCTGAACGAGGCCGAACTGCTCGACGCCCTCGACGGCGGCCGGCTGGCGGGCGCCGTGCTCGACGTGTTCGACACCGAGCCCCTGCCGGCCGACTCGCCGCTGTGGTCGCATCCGCGCATCATCGTCACGCCACACTATGGCGCGACGCCCTCGCGGCGCGACCGGGCCCGCCACGCGGTGCGCCTGATCCACCTCCACGAGCGCGGCGCGGCGCTGCCCCACCTCTACGACGCGGGGCGCGGCTACTGAAGCGGCCACCGAGCCGCTATCGAGCCGCTGCGGCAAGCCGCGTCTGGACGATAATGGGCGGATCCTCCCTCTCTGTGATCCGCTCATGAACTGGCATCTCTACCGCACCGCCCCCATCGACGTGGGCTGGGACTTTCTCCTGACCCTCACCGAGGCCTTCGCGCTGCTCGAGGCCGCCGAAGAACGCGGCGAGCCGATCGACGTGGACCTCAGCCACGATCAGTTGCGCGCGCAATTCGTCGAGGTGCAGGAACGCGCCGAAGCGATCGGCTGGGAAGGCGACTTCCGCGTCGAGCCGCACGTACTCATGCTGCCCGACCCCGCCTCGGGCCGGCTCGCGCCGGGCTTCGTCTGGAAGCAGGACAACGACGGCCTGTGCTTCGTGGCCTCGCCCTTCGCCCTGCCCTGGCTGCTGGGCTGAGGCCCGCTCAGCGCCGCTGATGCGTGGCGTTGGCCGGGTCGAGTTCGGCCGCCGGCCGGGTGCCGTGCGCCTCGTACACGAAGGTGCGGTCGCGGCCGGCCTCCTTGGCATCGTAGAGCGCGCGGTCGGCGTTCTGGAAGGCCTCCTCCACGGTCGCGCCCGATAGCGGGAAGTGCGCCACCCCGACCGAGATGGTCATGGGGCGGCCGCCCTCCACGCGCAGGCTCGACACCACCTGGCGCAGGCGCTCGGCGAAGGCCGCGCCACCCGTCACGGGCACGCGCGGCAGGATGATCATGAACTCGTCGCCGCCCAGGCGCGCCACCGCGTCGCGCTGGCGCGCCTGCTGCTCGATCGCGCGCGCCACCTCCTGCACCGACAGGTCGCCGATGTGGTGGCCGAAGGTGTCGTTGATGGTCTTGAAGCGGTCGATGTCGAAGGTGATGATGGCGAACGGCGTGCCGCTGGCCGCGAGGGCGTCCACCACGCTCTGGAGGCCGCGGCGGTTGAGCAGGCCGGTGAGCGGGTCGCTCTCGCTCTCGCGCCGCAGGGTGCGGATGCGCCGCAGCGTCGCCATGAGCCCGATCAGCAGGCCGCGCCGCAGGTCGGCCGCCTCCTGGTACCAGCCGCGGATCGCGCGCACCGTGGCCGGCGTGCCCGGATCCTGCATGGCGGTGGCGGCGCTCGCGAGCGCGCGCAGCGGCCGGGTGATGAGCCCGGACAGCCACCAGATGGCGAACAGGCTCAGGCCGATCAGCGGCAGCGCATACATCAGCGTGCGCCAGAGCGCGGCATCGACGCGCTCGAGCGCGGCCTCGGTGGGCTTCTGGATGATCACGCCCCAGCCCACCGATGGCACCGGCGCATAGCCGCCCAGCATCTCCACGCCCTCCTGGTTCACGAAACGCATCGCGCCGCGCTCGCCGCGCCGCACCGCCTGCTCGGCGGGGTTGTGCACCACCTCGCCCTCGCGCACCGACGAGGGGTGATAGATCAGGGCGCCGCCGCTGTCGACCACATAGCCGTAGGTGCCGTCGAGATAGGTGTGCTCGCCCAGGATGGCCTGCAGGATCGCGGGCTGGTGCAGGTAGATCAGGCCGGCGACGTAGCCGATGTATTCGTTGTTGGCGTCGTACATCGGATGCGACAGCATCACCACCCAGCGGCCGTTTTTACCGCGGCGAAACGGCTGGCTCGTGAGCGGGCCGCGCGCGGCCAGCGCGAGCCGCGCCGGCTGGCTGTCGACCCGCTGGCCGACCAGCCGGGCCGCCGCATCGGTGTCGGCGATCACCACCGAATCGGTGTTGACGACCAGCAGCTCGTTGAACAGATCGCTCACGCGCAGCATGTGATCGACCGCCTCCTGCGCCGGGCCCGGCGCCAGCGGCCCCGCTTCGAGGTCTTCGCCGACGGCGAACAGCAGGCGGCGGCAGCTGCGCAGATAGTTTTCGGTGACGCGCGCCAGCTTCTCGGCGTAGACGCGGTTGGCCTCCAGCGTATCCTGCAGCAGGATGTCGCGCTTGACCACGTAGGTGGCATAGAACGTGTTGGCCAGGACGGCCGCCACGAAGAACACACAGAACCACAGGATCAGGCTGCGCAGATGCACGCGTATGGGGAGAAGCATAGGCAGGCAGCGGAGGGGGCAACCTTGCCATGATAGCGACTGACCGTGGCAATCGCGAGCGGCGCCATGCGGCCGTTGCGCGGACGTGTCAGCCCAGCTCGTGCGCCGAGCAGACGCGGTTGCGGCCCTCGGCCTTGGCGCGATAGAGCGCCTGGTCGGCCCGGCCCAGCGCCTCGGCCAGCGTCGCGCCGTCCTGCGGGTAGGCGGCCACGCCCACCGACACGGTGCGCGCGCCCTGCGGAATGGCCTGGAAGCCCTCGATGTCGGCGCGGATCCGCTCGGCCACCCGCAGCGACACTTCGTGCGTGGCACCCGGCAGCAGCATCACGAATTCCTCGCCGCCCAGGCGGCCGACGATGTCGTGGCTGCGGGCGCGCTTGACCAGCAGGGCCGCGATCCCCTGCAGCACGGTGTCGCCGGCGGCGTGGCCGTGCTCGTCGTTGACCGACTTGAAGAGGTCGATGTCGATCGCCAGCACCCCCACCGGCGCGGCCAGCGGCAGCTCGTGCGACAGGAACTGGTCGAGGCCGCGGCGGTTGAGCGTGCCGGTCAGGGCGTCGGTCAGGCTGTCCTGGCGCAGCCGGTCGAATTTGTTGCCGATGCGGCGGCGCGCGGCCGCCAGCGAGCGCTTGATCTGGTCGGCCTCGCGATACCAGGCGCTGATGGCCTCGATCCGGCGCGGCGCGCGGAACTGGTCCAGGTCGATGGCCACGGCGGCCAGGCGCGACAGCGGCCGCACGATGCGGTTGGCCAGCCACCATACGCACAGGATCGACAGGCACAGCCAGGGCAGCGAAAGGAACAGGGTCTGGCGCACCAGCTGCGGCGCGCGCGCCAGCACCGCGTCGACCGGCCGCTGCACCACCAGGCCCCAATGGGCCGTGCGCACCAGCGCGTAGCCGGCCAGCAGGTCGCCGTCGCCGGGGCCGTCGAGCCGCATCGCGCCCTCCTCGCCGCGCATGAGCGCGGCCACCACGGGGGTCTCGCCGAGCGGCGCGCCCACGGTTTCGTACTTGGGGTGATAGAGCACCACGCCCTGCGCGTCCACCACGTAGTGCTGCGTGCCGTTGCGATGCTCCTGCTCGCCGAGCAACTCGCTCAGGCCGTTGGGCTCGTGCAGGAACAGCGCGCCGAGCACCATGCCGCCATAGCTGCCGTCGGCCAGGAACACCGGCTGGGAGATCGACACGACCCAGCGGCCGGAATCGGTGATGAAGGGGGCGCTGATGCGCGCCTCGCGGCTGTTCAGCGCCTTTTCGGTCTGGGCCGCGCGGGCGCGGCGCGGCACGTTGGCCGAGGGCGGGGCCTGCGCGGTGATGACGCCGTCGGCGCGCACGAAGGCCACGGCATTGAAGTCGGTGCCCTGGCTGCGCATGCGGCGCAGCTCCGCCTCGACCACGTCGGGCCGGGCGTCGGCCGCGCCGATGGTGGTGGCGCCATAGGCGAGATCCGACAAGGCGTTGCGCAGGAAGACGTCGGCCGTATGCGCGAGCTTCTGGGCGAACACGCGATTGTCTTCGAGGGTGCTGCTGGCCAGGATGTCGCGTTGCACGACCGTGCTGGCATAGAGGGCGCCCGCCAGGCCCAGCAGCAGGGAAACAATGCTCAACCCGAGAACCAGGTGACGAAGATCGAGTTGGCGCATAACGCTGTCGGCCAGGCAACACACAAACCCTCGATCATAGCCGCCAGGGCGCGCCAATGGTATGCCCCGATCGTCGTAATCGCATAAACCCGGAGGATCGGGCCGGATACGGGCTTGCACCGTGGCGCGGAACGCACGATAGTAAGAGGGACGACTCGGGACACCCGGCACACCCGGAACGAACCGCGAGCGGCCGGGCGCCCGCCTCCGCCGGTTCGGCCGAGCCGCGAGGCCGGCGCTGCTGCCGGAGGCCGACGGGCGGACCGCGCTTTACCCGCCCGCCGTCATGCGCCCGAGGAGACGGCCATGAAATATGTCATTGCCTGCATTGCCGACACCCCGCGTGCCGAGGATGTCTGCGACCACGCCATCTGGGCTGCCCAGCGCCTGGACACCGACCTGGAATTCCTGCACGTGCTCGAGTACCAGCCCGATGCGGCGCCGATCACGGACCTCAGCGGCGGCATCTGGATGGGCGCCCAGGAAACCCTGCTGCTCGAGCTGGCCGAACTCGACAAACGCCGGTTCGAGCTGGCCCGGACTCAGGGCCAGCAACGGCTGCAGTCGGCGGTCGAGCGCGCCCGCGCCCAGGGTGCGCTGCGCACCGACGGCAAGCAGCGCCAGGGTCTGCTGGTGGACACCTTGCTGGAGATCGAGGCCGACACCCGGCTCTTCGTGATGGGGCCGCACAGCGGCCCGCCGCGCAGCTCGCGCCTGCTGCCCGACCACAAGCTCGAGGCCTCGGTGCGCGCGTTGCGCCGGCCGATCCTGGTGGCGAACCAGCCGTTCCGCGCCCCTGCCCGCTTCATGCTGGCCTTCGACGGCAGCGAGACTTCGCGTCACACCGTCGAGGCCGTGAGCCGCAGCCCGCTGCTCACCGGCCTGGCCTGCCAGATCGTGGTGGTGCAATCTGACGGCAAGGACGGCAGCGATGCGCTGCAATGGGCGCGCAGCACGCTGGTGCAGGCGGGCTTCGCGGCCGAGGGCGTGCTGCTCGACGGCGAGCCCGCGCCGCAGCTGTTGCGCCACGCCACCGAGCAGGCGATGGACCTGCTGGTGATGGGCGCCTATGGCCATTCGCGCATCCGCCAACTGGTGCTGGGCAGCACCACGACCGCGCTGCTCAACCAGGCGGCCGTGAACCTGCTGATCCTGCGCTGAGCGGTCTCAGCCGGCCTGGCCGCGCCCGTTGAGCAGGCCGGCCAGCGAGCCCAGCAGCTTGGCCGGGTCAAGCCCCTGGCCGGCGGCCAGCGCGCCGTCGGGCGTAGCCTGGTCGACGAGCTTGGGCAGCAGCGTGGCGAGCTGGCTCAGCACGTCGCCGCGCGATTCGCCGGTGCGGTTGGCCACGGCGTCGACCATGCCGGGCTCCAGCACGGCGTCGAGCTGCTCGGTGGAAACCGGCTGGTTGGGCCCGGTGCCGATCCACGAGGCCACCACCTCACCGAGCCCGCCCTTCTGGAACCGCTCGATGAGACCCGACAGCCCGCCCGGGTAATTGTTGATCTGCTCGATCAGCGCGGGAATCAGAGAGGCGGCGCCGCCGGATGAGCCATTGCCCCCGGCCAGCGAAGAAAGCGTGTCCAACAGACTCATGATGCGCTCCTCGAGAACGGGGCAAGCCCCCGACAGCCGCAGTCTAGCGCGCGACGCCGCGCGCCATCCTCCCGCCCCCATCCGAATTTGCAACGATTCGTGCGGCCGGCTAGGTGCGGCCGGCCAGGTGCGGCCGGCTAGACGCGGCAGAAAGAACGCAGGGCCGGCCCCGGCCCGCAGGCCGCGGCCTCGCCCTTGCCTCACTGCTGGCGCAGCGCCTTCAGCGTCTTCTGGCCGGCGCGGCCGTCGTCGGGCAGGCCCAGCTCGCGCTGCACCTGCTGCAGCGCCTGGCGCGTGCGGGTGCCGATCACGCCGTCGGGCTTGCCGATGTCGTAGCCGCGCGCCACCAGCAGCTCCTGGATCTCGCGGCGCTCGGCGCGCGACAGGCCGGGATCGTCGGTGGGCCAGGCGCGCACGAAGGGCATGCCGCCTCGCAGGCGGTCCGACAAGTGCGCGATCGCCAGGCCGTAGCTCTCCGCCGCGTTATACGAATAAAGCGCGTCGAAATTCTTCGTGACCAGGAACGCGGGGCCCTGCGGGCCCGCCGGCAGGAGCAGCCCGGCCTGCAGCTCGCCGGCCGGCAGCGCGCGGCCGTTGGCGCGCTTGATGCCGGCCGCCGCCCACTGCGACATGGGCTTCTTGTTGCGCCGGCCCGCGCCGCTGGTGTCCAGGCCGCTGGGCAGGGTCACTTCGAAGCCCCAGGGGATGTCGTTGTTCCAGCCGGCACGCTTGAGGAAGTTGGCGGTCGAGGCCAGCGCGTCGGGCACGCTGTCGACCAGGTCGCGGCGGCCGTCGCCATCGAAGTCCACCGCAAGGCGCAGATAGGTGGACGGCATGAATTGCGTCTGGCCGAAGGCGCCGGCCCAGGAGCCATTGAGGCGCTCGGGCTTGACGTGCTCGTCCTGGATGATCTTGAGCGTGGCGAAGAACTCGCCGCGGAAATAGGCCTGGCGGCGGCCGAAGCACGAGAGCGTGGACAGCGACTGCAGCAGCGGGCGTCCGCCGAGGTTCTTGCCGAAATTGCTTTCCACCCCCCACACGGCGACCACCGTCGCGGGGTCCACGCCGTATTGCGTCTGGATGCGGGCCAGCTCCTTGGACCATTGCTCCAGGCCCTGCTCGCCGTCGTGGATGCGCTCGGCATCGACCAGGCTGGCCAGGTAGTCCCAGATCGGCGTCTTGAATTCGGGCTGCGCATCGAGCAGCTCGAGGATGGACATGTCGGGCGTGATGCCCTGCGTGTAGGTGTCGAACGTGGCGCCGCTCACGCCGGCCTTCAGCGCGTCGGGGCGCAACTGGCCCAGGCAGGTGGCGTAGGCCTTGAGGTCGGCATCGCTGGGCGGCTGGGCGGTGCTCTGTGCCTGCGCGGCGGGCAGGATCGCGGCGGAGAGCGCGGCGGCGAGCGCGGCGCCGGCGGCGCGGCGGGAAAGGAAGCGGCGTTGGACGGGTCGGTTCATGCGCTGATTCTAAACGCAGCCCCCGCCCCGCGGTGTCACAAGCCGTCACCCCGCAGGCGCCGGTTCCAGTCTTCGGCCACGCCGGCCTCGCGCCGTTTCGCGAACAGCGCGCGCCAGTTGGGCGAGAGCTCCGGCATGTCGGCCAGCTGGGCCAGCGCCGCGCCGTCGACCACGCGCCGGTTGAGCAGGTCCTGGATGCGTGCCAGCGTCCAGCCGGGCCGCGGCCGCGCGACGCGTTCGAGCTGCGCGCCCGCGTGCAGCGTGCCCGGCTCCAGCACCCGGTAATACCAGCCCGTCAGGCCGCTGCGCTGCACCTCGGCGGCCATGCCCTTGTGCGCGAAACGCACGTCGAGCTTCCAGCAGGGCTGGCGCGCCTGCGACACCTGCAACACCAGCGTGCCGCAGCGATAGATGTCGCCGATGCAGACCTCGCGTTCGGTCAGGCCGACGGTGCTGATGTTCTCGCCGAAGGCGCCGGGCCGCGTCAGCACCTCGCGCGCGCCGAGCGCCTGCTGCCAGAACGGATAGTGCTCGTAGGCGTAGTGATGCACGGCCTTTTCCGGCCCGCCGTGAAAGCGCGGGTCGGCCTGCTCGTCGCCCGCCAGCCCCAGCGGGCCGACCGCCACCGGCGCCGCCAGCGCGTGCTTGGCGATGGCGCTGGTCTTGCCGCTGTCGCCCAGCGGCGCGACCGGTCCGGCCAGCACGGTGAGGATCGTGTGGCCGCTCATGACGCGCGCTCCGGCATGCCCGCCGCGAGTTCGGCCAGCTCGGCCTCGTCGAAACCGGCGGCGCGGCGCGCCTCGAGATTGAAGGGGCCGCGCAGCCGCGGGGCGTCGTACTGGCGCGCCAGCACGCCGTATTGCGACACGGGATCGAGGCCGCGTTCGGCGCAGAAATGGCGATACCAGCGATTGCCGATGGCCACGTGGCCGATCTCGTCGCGCAGGATGATCTCCAGGATGGCGGCGCCCTGCGCGTCGCCGGCGCGGGCGAGCTTGTCGCGGATCGGCGGCGAGGCGTCGAGGCCGCGCGCCTCCAGCGTGCGCGGCACCAGCGCCAGCCGCGCCAGCAGGTCGCCGCGGGTCCGTTCGGCCATGTCCCACAGGCCGTTGTGCGCCGGGAAATCGCCGTAGCCATGACCCAGCGTGGCCAGATGGCGGTTGAGCAGGTCGAAGTGACAGGCCTCTTCGCGGGCCACGCCGAGCCAGTCGCGATAGAAGGCGTCGGGCAGGCCGGCGTAACGCCAGATCGCGTCCAGTGCCAGGTTGATCGCGTTGAATTCGATGTGGGCCAGGGCGTGCAGCAGCGCCGCCCGGCCTGCGGGCGTCTGCACCGAGCGCTGGCGCACCTGCGCGGGCGGCACCTGCTCGGGCGCGCGCGGGCGCCCCGGCAGGCCGGCCGGCTCGGCCAGCGCCAGCTCGGCGCCCGCCGGCAGGGTGTCGTCGATGGCGGCCACCGCCGCGAGTTTGTCGGGCCACTCGGCGGCGCACAGCGCCGCCAGCGCCTGGGACCGCAACGTGGGCTGCGGGGTCGCTGCATTCATGAAAGTTCCGCCAATACCGGGAAGCCATCGACCCGACGCGGTCATGCCGCGCCAAGTCACGCGCAGACTTTATCATTGCGCCATGGACACCGCTTACCGCCTCGCCGTCGAATCCTCGCTCGCCGGCATCGACCCGGCAGAATGGGATGCGCTGGCAGGCGGGCAGCCCTGCCTGAGCCATGCCTATCTGCACGCCCTGCACGAGACCGGCTGCGCCACGCCGCAGACCGGCTGGACGCCCTACTACCTCGTGCTGCGCGCGGGCGAGGCCCTGGCCGGCGCGGTGCCGCTCTATCTCAAGGCGCATTCGCGCGGCGAGTACGTGTTCGACTACGCCTGGGCCGACGCCTACCATCGCCACGGCCTGCGCTACTACCCCAAGCTGCTGGCGGCGGTGCCGTTCACGCCGGTGCCCGGCCGCCGGCTGCTGGCGCGCGACGCGGCGGTGCGCGACGCGCTGGCCGAGGCCCTGGTGGGGCTGGCGCGCGAACTCAAGGTGTCGTCGCTGCACGTGCTGTTTCCCGACGCGGCCGACCGCGACGCCCTGGCCCGCGCCGGCTGCCTGGTGCGCGAAGGCGTGCAGTTTCACTGGCGCAACGCCGGCTATGCCGACATGGCCGCCTTCCTGGCCGCCTTCAATCACGACAAGCGCAAGAAGCTGCTGCAGGACCGCAAGCGCGTGGCCGCCGCCGGCGTGACGTTCCGCCACGTCGAGGGGCCGGCGCTGTGCGACGCCGACCTGGACTTCTTCTATGCCTGCTATTGCCAGACCTACCTCGAACACGGCAATCCGCCCTACCTCACGCGTGCCTTCTTCGACCGGTTGCGCGCGCATCAACCCGGCTCGCTGGTGCTGGTGCTGGCCGAACGCGACGGCGAGCCGGTCGCCGCGGCGCTCAATCTGCGTGGGGGCCAGGTGCTGTATGGCCGCTACTGGGGCTCGCGCGTGTTCGTGTCCGGCCTGCACTTCGAGACCTGCTACATGCAGGCGATCGAGTACTGCATCCGCCACGGGCTCGACACCTTCGAGGGCGGCGCGCAGGGCGAGCACAAGATGGCGCGCGGCCTGATGCCGGTGGCGACCTGCTCGGCGCACTGGATCGCCGACCCGCGCTTCGAGGCCGCGATCGACGAATTCCTGGGCGATGAGACGCGCGCGGTCGATGCCTATCGCGGCGAGCTGGAAGCGCACACGCCGTTCCGCCGCGGCGGCCCCTGAGCCGGGAAACCCGGGTCAGAGGAAGCGGTCGAGCAGCTTGCGGCTGGCGCGGTCGAGCGCCTGCGCGTCGCGGATCAGGTAATGGATGCCGTGGCTGTCGGTGATCAGCAGTGTGTGGCCGGCGAGCCGGCGGATGTCTTCCTCGCCGCGCAGCACGAACGACACCTCGCCGCGATCGGTCTGCACCTTCCAGGTGGAAGGCGTGGCATAGGTGGACACGCTCACGAGCCGCTGGATCTCCGGCATGAATTCGCGGCCGGCCAGCTCGGCCTCGATCAGCTCGCGCACGGCCGGGGCCAGCGCCTGGGGATCGGCGATCCAGATCAGCTCGTGGCCGTCGGGGCTCATCAACGAGAGGCCGCCGGCCGGCTCGCTGATCGGAAACGCGCGGACCGGCACCACGCCGTCGTGGGTTGCGCCCGCCTCGTCGACATAGACCAGGCGGCCCATCGCGTTGCGCTGCAGATTCAGTTCGGACAGGGAGTGCGCCATGGCGTCACGCGACGGCGACGATGTCGTCATCGTCGTCGCCGCTTTCGGAGTCGTTGTTGCGGGCCTGGGCCTGATAGAGGCGGTAGTAGGCGCCTTCGCGCGCCATCAGCGCCTCGTGCGGGCCCTCTTCGACCACCTGGCCCCGGTCCATCACCACCAGGCGGTTGGCCCGGCGCAGGGTCGAGAGCCGGTGCGCGATCGCGATGGTGGTGCGGCCGCGCACGAGGTTGTCGAGCGCCTTCTGGATTTCTTTCTCGGTGGTGGTGTCGACCGAGGAAGTGGCCTCGTCGAGAATCAGGATGCGCGGGTCGATCAGCAGCGCGCGCGCGATCGAGATGCGCTGGCGCTCGCCGCCCGACAGCGCCTGGCCGCGCTCGCCCACGAGCGAGTCGTAGCCGTGCGGCAGGCGCAGGATGAAGTCGTGCGCATGCGCGGCGCGCGCGGCGGCGATGATTTCCTCGCGGGTGGCCTCGGGCTTGCCGTAGGCGATGTTCTCGGCGATGGTGCCGAAGAACAGGAACGGCTCCTGCAGCACCAGCCCGATGTTGCGCCGGTACTCCGACACCCGCAGCGAGCGGATGTCGATGCCGTCGACCAGCACCGCGCCTTCCGACACGTCGTAGAAGCGGCAGATCAGGTTGATCAGGGTGCTCTTGCCCGAGCCGCTGTGGCCCACCAGGCCGATCATTTCGCCCGGTGCGATGTCCAGGTTCAGGCCACGGATGACCTGGCGGTTGCCGTAGCGAAAGCCCACGTCGCGCAGCTTGATGTGGCCTTGCACCGGCGGCAGGGCCACTGGGCGCACCGGCTCCGGCACGCTGGAGACGTGATCGAGAATGTCGAAGATGCGCTTGGCGCCGGCGGCCGCTTTCTGCGTGACGGACACGATGCGGCTCATCGAGTCGAGGCGCGTGTAGAAGCGCCCGATATAGGCGAGGAACGCGGCCAGCACGCCGACCGTGATCTGATCCTGCGACACCAGCCAGATACCGAAGATCCACACCACCAGCAGGCCGATCTCGGTGAGCAGCGTGACGGTGGGCGAGAACAGCGACCAGACCTTGTTGACCCGGTCATTGACCTCGAGGTTGCGATTGTTGGCCTCGCGAAAGCGCTGCACCTCGCGCTTTTCCTGGGCGAAGGCCTTGACCACGCGGATGCCGGGAATCGTGTCGGCCAGCACGTTGGTGATCTCCGACCAGATGCGGTCGACCTTCTCGAAGCCGTGGCGCAGGCGGTCGCGCACCACGTGGATCATCCACATGATGAAGGGCAGCGGGATCAGCGTGACCAGGGCCAGCGAGGGATTGATCGAGAACAGGATGGCCGCGGTCATCGCGATCATCAGCACGTCGTTGGCGAAATCGAGCAGGTGCAGCGACAGGAACACGCAGATGCGGTCGGTTTCGCTGCCGATGCGCGCCATCAGGTCGCCCGTGCGCTTGCCGCCGAAATACTCCAGCGAGAGCTGCTGCAGATGCTCGTAGGTGGTGGTGCGCAGGTCGGCGCCGATGCGCTCGCTCACCCAGGCCAGAATGTAGGTGCGGGCCCAGCCCAGCGCCCAGGCCAGGATGGCCGAGGCCAGCAGGCCGCCCAGATACAGGCGCACCTTGCTGTAGTCGATCGAGACGCCGTTCTGGTAGGGAATCAGCACCTCGTCCATCAGCGGCATGGTGAGATACGGCGGCACCAGGGTGGCGGCCGTGCCCAGCAGCGTCAGGAGAAACCCGGCCAGCAGCGGGAAGCGGTACGGCCGGGCAAAGCGCCACAGCCGCAGCAGCGCCCACGTCGAGGGCGGCTCGGCCGACTCGCCGTCGCACTGCGGGCAATCTTCGTCGTCGGGGTCCAGCACGGCCTGGCAGGTGGGACAGACGGCGTCGCCGCTGGCCTGCGCCTGGGTGTTGGACAGGCGCAACGCCTGCTGGCTCTCGAACTGGTTGAGCAGCCGCAGCGCGGCCGGATTGCGGCCCAGCGTGAAGCGCCACATGCCGAGCCGTTGCTCGCCGTCGTCGAGCTCGAAGGCGGCGGCGCCGGCGTGATCGTGCAGGTTCAGGCGCAGCGCACTGGAATAGGGCCACGATTGCCATTGGCCGGCGGCATCGCGCGCCAGCAGGCGCTGGTCGGTGGCGATCACGAGCCCGGGCGCATAGCGCAGCCGGGCATCGAGGTCGGTTTCCAGCCAGGCCAGAATGCCCTCGTCCTCGCCCAGCCGGGCATCGGCTTCGGCCTGCCACTGGGCAGGTAACTCGCGCGCGTTTGCGCTGGAAGTTGTTGGGTGTTTTTTCATCAGAACGCGTATTACACCGCCCCCGGCCGGCCCTGGGGAATCGTTCCCCCGGCCACGGACCGAAAACGTGTCCGTTCCTTACAACAGCGCGAGTTTATATGGGCAAAAAGGCGGCGTATAGTAGCAGCCGAGTTTCGTATTTTCTACTGCAGGAAATCGCCACCCTTCTCACATAGGCTACACCCCCGTCCGGCACCAGTCTGGCTTTACGGCACGCCCCGGGAACCCCTCCCCGCCTATGTGTAACCGCACCCCAAGCTTCCATGAAAAAAAAGGACATTGAATTTCTCGATGTCGTGGCTCTGCGCGGCCCGAACATTTGGACGTATCGCCCGGTGCTCGAAGCCTGGGTCGACATCGGGGAGTTGGAGAATTACCCCTCCAACGTGATCCCCGGTTTCTACGAAAGGCTCACCGCCTGGCTGCCCAGCCTGATCGAACACCGCTGCAGCCCGGGCGTGCGCGGCGGCTTCCTGCAGCGCCTGCGCGAGGGCACCTGGCCCGGCCACATCCTCGAACACGTCACCCTCGAACTGCAGAACCTCGCCGGCCTGCCCGGCGGCTTCGGCAAGGCGCGAGAGACCTCCACGGTCGGCGTCTACAAGGTGGTGGTGCGCGCCTGGCACGAGCAGGTCACCCGCGCCGCGCTGGCCTCGGCGCGCGACCTGGTGATGGCCGCCATCGAAGACCGGCCGTTCGACGTGGACGAGGCGATCTCCGATCTGCGCTCGCTGGTCGATCGCCATTGCCTCGGCCCGAGCACGGCCTGCATCGTCGACGCCGCCGACGATCGCGACATTCCCTATACCCGCCTGTTCGAAGGCAATCTGGTGCAGTTCGGCTACGGCGCGCGCCAGCGCCGCATCTGGACCGCCGAGACCGACCGCACCAGCGCGATCGCCGAAGGCATCTCGCGCGACAAGGATCTCACCAAGTCGCTGCTGTCGACCTGCGGCGTGCCGGTGCCCGAGGGCCGCCTGGTCGAGACCGTCGAAGACGCCTGGGAGGCCGCGCAGGACATCGGCCTGCCGGTGGTCGTCAAGCCCTATGACGGCAACCACGGCCGCGGCGTCTTCACCAATCTGATGACGCGCGAAGAGGTCGAATCGGCCTACGGCGTCGCGGTGGAGGAAGGCAGCGGCGTGATCGTCGAGCGCTTCGTGCTGGGCCTCGAGCACCGCCTCCTGGTGGTGGGCGACCGGCTGGTGGCCGCGGCCGCCGGCGAGCCGGCCTGGATCACGGGCGACGGCAAGAACACCGTCGAAGACCTGATCGCCAGCCAGATCAACACCGACCCGCGCCGCGGCCGCACCGAAAACCATCCGCTCAATCCGGTGCGGCTGGACTCGGCCGCGCGCCTCGAAATCAAGCGCCAGAACCTCAGCGCCGACAGCGTGCCGGCCGACGGCCAGCGCGTGCTGATCCAGCGCAGCGGCAACGTCGCGTTCGACGTGACCGACCGCGTGCATCCGGACACCGCCGCGCTGGTGGTGCTGGCCGCGCGCGTGGTGGGCCTGGACATCGCGGGCGTGGACCTCGTGGCCGAAGACATTTCGCGTCCGCTCGACGAGCAGCGCGGCGCCATCGTCGAGGTCAACGCAGGCCCCGGCCTGTTGATGCACCTCAAGCCCGCCGACGGCACCGCGCGCCCGGTGGGCCGCGCCATCGTGGACCACCTGTTCCCCGAAGGCGAAGACGGCCGCATCCCCATCGTGGGCATCACCGGCACCAACGGCAAGACCGTGGTCGCCCGCCTGGTGGGCCGCATCCTGCACCTGTCCGGCAAGCAGACCGGCGTGGCCTGCAGCGAAGGCCTGTACCTGAACAAGCGCGCCGTCCAGCAGGGCGATTGCGCCACCTGGGCGGCCGGCCGCCGGGTGCTGATGAACCGCTCCGTCGACGCGGCCGTGATCGAGAACGACAGCAGCGTGATCCTGGGCCAGGGCCTGGCCTACGACCGCTGCCAGGTCGGCGTGATCACCAACATCGACGACGGCGATCATCTGGGCGACTTCGACATCAACGAGACCGACCGCCTGTTCAACGTGCTGCGCACCCAGATCGACGTGGTGCTGCCGGGCGGCGTGGGCGTGCTCAACGCGCGCGATCCGCGCGTGGTCGAAATGGCCGAGCTGTGCGATGGCGAGGTGATGTATTTCGGCCTGACGCCGAACGTGCCGGCGCTCGCCTCGCACGTGGCGCTGGGCAAGCGCGCCGTGTTCGTGCGCGACGGCCACATCGTGCTCGCGCGCGGCCGCACCGAAGAACGCCTGGCCGACATCGCCGCGGTGCCGCTCACGCATGGCGGCCGGGTGCAGTTCCAGGTCGAGAACGTGCTGGCCGCCGTGGCCACCGCCTGGGCGCTCGACGTGCCGATCGACGTGATCCGCGCCAGCATCGAGACCTTCGACATCGACCAGGCCGATGCGCCGTGGCAGTTCACGCTGTTCGAGCGCAACGGCGTGTCGGTGGTGGTGGACGACGTGCACAACGCGTCGGCGCTGCGCGCGCTGCTGGCCGCGATCGAGCAGTTCCCGAGCCAGTCGCGCGTCGCCGTGTATTCGGCCGGCCAGGACCGGCGCGATGAAGACCTGATCGAGCAGGGCCGCCTGCTCGGCGCGGCATTCGACCGCGTCGTGCTCTACGACGATGCCACCGTCAAGAGCAAGCGGCCCGCAGGACAGGCCCGCGCGCTGCTGCGCCAGGGCCTGGAACAAGGAGGCAGGGCCGTCGAGATCGTCGACGAACCCGACCACGCGCAAGCCATCCGCCGGGTGCTCACGCAGCCGGCGCAGGGCGAGTTCGTACTGCTGCAATCCGATGAAGCGTTCTCCGGTCCCACCATAGACCTCGTGCGCCGCTGGATCCAACAAGACTGACAACCAATAAAGCGCCGCGACCAGCGGCGCACTTTCCCGACAGGAACGCCTGCCATGGAAGTTTCACGAATCCGCGCGCTGCGCGGCCCCAATCTCTGGAGCCGCAACACGGCCATCGAGGCGGTCGCCTCCTGCGCCGACGACGAATGCTCGCTGGCCCTACGCCCCGAACTCGAAGCGCGGCTGCGCGGCCGCTTCCCCCAGCTCGGGCTGCTGCAGCCCGAGGGCCACGCCGACGCGGTCTCGCTCGCGCACGTGCTGCAGATCATTGCCCTGCAGCTGCAGGCCTACGCCGGGTGTCCGGTCACGTTCGGCCGCACCTCGCCCACCATCGAACCCGGCGTGTTCCAGGTCGTGGTGGAGTACAGCGAGGAAGAGGTCGGCCGGCTGGCCATGACGCTGGCGCGCGAGCTGATCGACGCCGCCCTGGCCGACACGCCGTTCGACGTGCCGGACGCGCTGCGCCGCCTGCGCGAGCTCGACGAGGACGTGCGCCTCGGGCCCAGCACCGGATCCATCGTGAATGCGGCCACCGCCCGCAACATCCCCTACCATCGCCTCACGCAAGGCAGCATGGTGCAGTTCGGCTGGGGCCGGCGCCAGCGCCGCATCCAGGCCGCCGAAACCGATCGCACCAGCGCCATCTCCGAATCGATCGCGCAGGACAAGGACCTGACCAAGATGCTGCTCGACGCGGCCGGCGTGCCGGTGCCGCTGGGCCGCTCGGTCGACACCGCCGAAGCCGCGTGGGAAGCCGCGCAGGAGCTCGGCGGCCCGGTCGTGGTCAAGCCGCGCGACGGCAGCCAGGGCCGCGGCGTGGCCGTCAACATCGAGACGCGCGAGCGCGTGCTGGCCGCCTTCGAGGCGGCCGCCGACATCAGCTCCGAGGTGATCGTCGAGCGCTACATTCCGGGCCACGACTTCCGCCTGCTGGTGGTCGGCAACACGCTGGTCGCCGCCGCGCGCCGCGATCCGCCCCAGGTCACGGGCGACGGCGTGCAGACCATCCGCCAGCTGGTCGAGCAGGTCAACGCCGACCCGCTGCGCGGGGACGGCCATGCCACCTCGCTCACCAAGATCCGCTTCGACGACATCGCCCTGGCGACGCTGCGCAAGCAGGGTTACGAGGCCGACTCGGTGCCGCCGGCCGGCACCCTGGTCGTGCTGCGCAACAACGCCAACCTGAGCACGGGCGGCTCGGCCACCGACGTCACCGATGAGGTGCACCCCGAGATGGCCGCGCGCGCCATCACCGCCGCCCGCATGATCGGCCTCGACATCTGCGGCGTGGACGTGGTCGCCGAGACCGTGCATCTGCCGATGGAAGAGCAGCATGGCGGCGTGGTCGAGGTCAACGCCGCGCCGGGCCTGCGCATGCACCTGAACCCCTCGTTCGGCAAGGGCCGCGCGGTGGGCGAAGCCATCATCGGCCAGATGTTCCAGGACGGCGAAGACGCCCGCATTCCCGTGATCGCCGTGGCCGGCACCAACGGCAAGACCACCACGGTGCGCCTGAGCGCGCACCTGCTGGCCTGCGCCGGCAACAACGTCGGCATGACCAATTCCGACGGCGTGTATGTGGGCAAGCGCCGCATCGACACCGGCGATTGCAGCGGCCCGCGCAGCGCGCGCCGCATCCTGCTCCATCCCGAGGTGGACGCGGCCGTGTTCGAGACCGCCCGCGGCGGCATCCTGCGCGAGGGCCTGGCCTTCGACCGCTGCGACGTGGCCATCGTGACCAACATCGGCGCGGGCGATCACCTGGGCCTGGGCTACATCAGCACGGTCGAGGACCTGGCCGTGGTCAAGCGCGTGATCGTGCAATACGTGAAGAGCACCGGCATGGCCGTGCTCAACGCCGCCGACCCGATCGTGGCCGAGATGGCCAGCGCCTGCCCGGGCGAGGTCACCTACTTCGCCCAGGATCGCAATCACCCGCTCATCGCCACCCACCGCGCGCAGGGCAAGCGGGTGGTGTATCGCGACGGCGGCAACATCGTGGCCGCCCAGGGCACGCAGGAAGTCAGCCTGCCGCTGGCCGCGATCCCCCTCACCCGCAACGGCGCCATCACGTTCCAGGTCGAGAACGCCATGGCCTGCGTGGCCGCCGCCTGGGCCCTGGGCCTGGACTGGCAGGTGGTGCGCACCGGCCTGGCCAGCTTCGTCAACGACGCCGCCACCGCGCCCGGCCGCTTCAACGTGTTCGACTACAAGGGCGCCACGCTGATCGCCGACTACGGCCACAACCCGGACGCGATTCTCGCGCTGGTGCAGGCGGTGCAGGCCATGCCGGCCAAGCGCCTGAGCGTGGTCATCAGCGGCGCGGGCGACCGCCGCGACGAAGACCTGACGCGCCAGACCGAGATCCTGGGCGACGTGTTCGACGACGTGATCCTCTACGAAGACCAGTGCCAGCGCGGCCGTTCCGACGGCGAGGTGCTGGCGCTGCTGCGCCAGGGCCTGAACAACGCCAAGCGGGCTTCGCACATCGAGGAGATCCGCGGCGAGTTCATCGCCATCGATCGTGCCCTCGCCCGCCTCAACCCGGGCGATCTGTGCCTGATCCTGGTCGACCAGGTCGAGGAAGCGCTGGCCCACATCGCGGCCCGCGTGGCGGGCAACTGACCCCCCGGTCGCGCGGCGGCAGCACGCCCGCCGCGCGACCGGGTCGGATCCGCCCGCGCGGCCCCGCGGGCGTGCTTTGGGCTTGCGGGCCGGGCACATCGGCCGCAGGGGTGGGAAACCCGGCACGCCGGCCCGGTGCGGTGCGCTGCCGGCGCCTGACCTGTTCGGATCGACAGCCCGCTGCCAGCTTCGCGTCATGGGGGAGCGGCTAGTATCAGACCCTTTGACGGTGGTGTTTTGGCGATTTGCCGTAAAGCCGTCGTTCCCGAGGAGTTCCGATGTCCGCCGTTCCCCCGCCGCAGCGCTACTCGCGCCCCGCCGTCGGCCTGCACTGGCTCATTTTCCTGCTGGTCGCCCTCGCCTATTTCGCCATCGAGTTCCGCGGTCCGCGCGGCGCGCCCGAGCGCGCGTTCTGGACCGGCATCCACCTCTGGGCCGGCGTGCTGGTGCTGCTGCTGTCCATCGTGCGCATCGGCTGGCGCGCCACCCACGCCGCCCCTGCGCCGGTGCCGGGCCCCGCGCTGCAGACCTGTCTGGCGCGCGCGGCACACGTGGCGCTCTATGTCTTCATCCTGGCCCAGCCCATCCTCGGCATCCTGCTGCTCAACCTCAATGGCCGCCCCGTGACGCTGATCGGGCTGGACTGGTCGTTCGCGGTCGTCGGGCCGAACCCGGGCCTGCGCCCGGCCGTGAAGGAGGCGCACGAACTGCTGGGCAACGCCTTCTATTTCGTGATCGGCCTGCACGCGCTGGCCGCCCTCTGGCACCACTACGTCAAGCGCGACGACACCCTCAAACGCATGATTTAGCCGTTACATCCGGTCGCATGGCGGGCTCAAAACGGGCCAATTGATGCTCAAAATGTAAAAAATGGGTGGACCAGGTCCATCCCTTTTTTTTACCGATTCCCTGTAAAAACCGCGCGCCGACTGGGTTTGCTGGGGATGCGCCGCTCTGCATCCGCCGGCCCGGGCACGCTGCTTGCGAACGTGGGAAGCGTTGCTGAGGGGGGGATTTACATTTCCCCACACGCCGGCTTTGACAGGCCCAGCCGGGCACCCGTACGGTGAAGACGTGCTGATCAGCAACCCCACATCCCGGGGAACCGGAAGCCCAGGCCAGGGCACCCGGCCCCGACAGCAATGCAAGGAGAGGCAGATGAACAACGACATCATCGCGGGCAAGTGGAAGCAAATGACCGGTAAGGCCAAGGCCGCCTGGGGCGACCTGACCGACGACGAATTGACGCGTACCGAAGGCAACGCCGAACGCCTGGCGGGCCTGATCCAGGAACGCTACGGCAAGACCAAGGAAGAAGCCAAGAAGGAAGTCGACGACTTCTTCGACCGCAACCGCTGATGCCAGTGGGGGCGGGCCCGACGGGCACGCCCCTTGCTGTAACGAGTCCGCCCCCCGATCGCATCGGGAAAACTTCCGAGGAGAATCACCATGCTGTACTACGCAGCTGTCTTCTTCGTGATCGCCATCATCGCCGCAGTGCTCGGCTTTGGCGGCATCGCAGCCGGCGCCGCCGGCATTGCCAAGGTCCTGTTCTTCGTGTTCCTGGTCCTGGCCCTGCTTTCGATCCTGAGCGGCGCGCTGCGCAAGAGGTAGTCCCGGGCGTGGCATCGGGCGCCGGTCTGATTCTGTGCTCCGACCGCACCCACCCCGGGGGCCAACCCCGGCGCGGACGGAGCCGCCCCCCGGATCGGGCCGGCGCTCGATGCCAGGCCCAGCGCCCAGAGCGCGCACGTTCCAGAACCACAACTCACAACCGCATTTGGAGTCTGCCATGAATACTCGCAAACTGATCGCCGCCCTTGCCCTGGGCACCACCGCCGTCCTCGGTACCTCGGCCTACGCTGCCGACGAGAAGCCCAAGCAGTCGGTTGGCGAATACGCTTCCGACGCCTCCATCACCACCAAGGTGAAGGCCGCCATCGTCGCCGAAAAGGACCTGAGCGCCCTGGACGTCGCTGCCGAGACCAACAACGGCGTCGTGACGCTGTCCGGTACGGTCGGCACCGCCGACCAGGCTGACCGCGCCGCCAAGGTTGCGCGCGGCGTGGAAGGCGTCAAGCAGGTCATGAACAACGTCAAGGTCGACCCGGCCAAGGCGAAGAAGTAAAGGGCGCAGCCGCCCCGCCGTGCATTGCACGGCTTGCTCTCAAGTGACCACGTTCATCCTCGCGGTGAGCGAATCTTCCGGACCCTCGTGGTCCGGTTTTTTTTGCCCCGCGTGGGCCTCGCCGCCGCGCCCGCCCGGCTTCAGGCGTCGCCCGCCTGCATTTCCTCGCAGGCCTGGGCCTGCGCGGCCAGCTTCGCATCCCAGCCGCGCTCGCGGCACAGCACGTCGAAATCCCGCGCCAGGTCCGACAGCGCGATGCGGCCCAGCCGTTCGACGAGCAAGGCCTCGGCCTGCCGCAGCGCGTCGTCCAGCGCGGCGTTCACCACCTGCTCCACGCCGCACTCGGGATTCTCGATCTCGTTGCCGATGGCAAACAGGCGTGGCCCGCCCACGGCGCGGTGGATGTCGAGCAGCGACACCTGCGCCAGGTCGCACGCGAGCGACCAGCCGCCCCCATGGCCCTTCTCCGAGCGCACATACCCGGCCTGCCGCAGCCCGGCCATGGTCCGGCGCACCACCACCGGGTTGGTGTGCAGCATGCGGGCGATCTGCTCGGAGGTATAGGGCGCGTCATGACGCGCCATGTGCAGCAGCACGTGCAGCATGCGGGACAGGCGGCTATCGCTGCGCATCGGATCTCCAGGGCGGGCACACCGGGCGGCGTGCATACGAAACATTATAAGTTGCGTGAAAGGCCATGCACGCCCTATCATGTAACTTCAAAAGTTTCGTAATGCGGCGCGCCCCTTGCCGCCCAAGAAGGAGAATCCCCATGTTCCATGACGCCATCATCATCGGCGGCAGCTATGCCGGCCTGGCCGCCGCCCTGCAACTGGCCCGCGCGCGCCGCCGCGTGCTGGTGGTCGACGCCGGCGTGCGCCGCAACCGCAGCGCCGCCCACTCCCATGGCTTTCTCACCCGCGACGGCGAGCCGCCCGCGGAAATCGCGGCCATCGGCCGCGCCCAGGTCCAGGCCTACGACACGGTCACCTGGATCGACGGCACCGCGGATTCGGCCGAGCGCATCGAAGGCGGGTTCCGCGTGGCCATCGGCGGCGCCGGCATGGCGCAGGGCCGGCACCTGATCCTCGCCACCGGCCTGCGCGACCACCTGCCCGCGCTGCCCGGCCTGGCCGAACGCTGGGGCCGCCACGTGTTCATGTGCCCGTACTGCGACGGCTACGAACGCGAGCGCGGCCGCCTGGCCGTGTTCGCCAGCTCGGCGCTGGCGATGCACCAGGCGCTGTTGCTGCCCGACTGGGGCCCCACCACGCTGCTGCTGAACGACGCCTTCACCCCCGATGCCGAGCAGTTGCGCCAGCTGGCCGCACGCGGCGTGGCGCTCGAGCACACCCCGGTGGCGCGGATCGAAGGCGATGCCGACGTGGTGCTGCGCGACGGCCGCGTCCTGCCGTTTGCCGGCATCTTCACGGCCACGCGCATCGAGGTGGCCAGCCCGATCCCGGCCCAGCTGGGCTGCGCGTTCGACGAATGGCCGCAGGGATCCACGGTGCGCACCGACGCCATGAAGGCCACCAGCGTGCCCGGCGTCTATGCCTGCGGCGACGTGGCCCGCGCGGCGGGCTCGGTCACGTTCGCCGTGGCCGATGGCGCGATGGCCGGCATGGCCGTGCACCGCGAACTGGTGTTCGGCCCGGCGCACTGAATCTTGCGCCGCCGGGCCGCTAGGCCCGGCTCAGGGCAGGCGCACCTCGCCCTGCCCCAGCTCGATCACGCGGCCGCCCACGCGGATCGCGCCGTCGGCGGACACGTCGAGCAGCAATCGGCACGGGCGCTGCACCTGGTCGCCCTGGCTGACCCGCACCTGCGCGGGCGACTCGCCGCGCGCGATGAGCCAGCCGCCGAGATTGGCGCAGGCCGAACCCGTGCCCGGATCCTCGGCCACGCCGCCGCCGGCCTTGGCGAAGAAGTAGCGCGCGGTCACGGCGCGGCGCGCACCGGCGCCCGCGCCCGCCGTCGCGTCGTCGAAGGCGAACACATAGGCCGTGCGGCGGCCCAGGCTGGAGAGCTCCCATTCCTCGAGGCGGCCGCTGTCCGGTTGCGCGCGCAACACGGCGTCGAGGCTGCGCACCGGCACCAGCAGCTGGTCGGCGCCGGTGTCGACCCACGACGGCGCGTCGAGCAGGTCGTCTTCGCGCAGGCCCAGGTGCGATGCGATCACGGCCGGGGCCAGCTTGGCGGCGGCCGTGCGCGGCGCGCCCTGCGTGGGCGCGGTCAGGGTCCAGGTGTCGCCCTGCGCCTGCACGTCGACGATGCCGGCCGGAAACGACAGCTTCACGGCGTCGCCGCGGTTGAGCAGCGCGCGCACCACGTGGGCGGTGCCGAGCGTGGGATGGCCGGCGAAGCGCATTTCGTAGCCGGGCGTGAAGATGCGCACGCGGGCGTCGGCGCCGTCTTCGGCCGGCAGCACGAAGGTGGTCTCGGAAAGATTGAACTGCAACGCGAGCGCCTGCATGGTGGCGTCGTCCATGCCGCGCGCGTCTTCGAACACGCACAGGGGGTTGCCCCCGAAAGTGGACTCGGCAAAAACATTGAGCAGGCGGTAGCGGTAGGTCTTCATGGCTGTCCTTGGATACGGCACGGATTCGAGCGGCCACTATACCGACGGGCGGCGCGCGGTCGAAAGAGACAGTCGCGCGAAAAAGCACCGATACAGCATGCCTGAAAAAACAGGCCACCCGCAGCGGGGTGGCCCGTATCGCATCCGCGGCGCCGCGGGCTCACCACGCGATGAAGAACAGATACCAGGCCAGGCAGAACGGCGCGAGGCCGGCAGCGGCGACGATCCAGGCGGCAATGCGGCGCACCGGGCCGTGGCTGCGCTGGTGCAGCACGCGCCACAGCAGGCGCAGCGTCCAGGCCACCGCCAGCGACAGCAGCGTCATGCGCACCGGCGTGGCCCAGCCCGTGCGCACGCCTTCGTGCTGCAGCAGCGTGAGCGTGGTGGCCGACAGGCCGAGGAACACGCCTACGCCGGCGGTCGGGATGTAGGCCTGGGCCAGCTTGTTGAGCCCGGCCAGGCGGCCATGGGCGATGTGGTCGGGATGCTCGGCATCGCCCGGTGCCACCACGGCGCCGGTGAGCGGCGCGATGCGATCGGCCAGCCACAGCGCCAGCCAGGCCACGCCACCGACACAGACGAGGCTGCCGGCGCAGAAAGCCAGGATCGCGCCGCCGTCGAGCCACGAGAAGCTGTCGTTGACCTCGGGGTAGTGGGTCAGGATGAACCACGGCGCGTTGTCGGCGAGCGGCCACATGATGTCGTTTTCGACCAGCCAGGTGGCGGCCCACTGCTTGAGCGTGACGTACCAGGGGCTCGCGCTCCACAGGAACGCGCCGATGGCGATGCCCATCAGGCCGAACAGGATCAGCGCGGTCTGCCAGTTGTCGCCCTGGGCCACGTGCACGATCTCTTCTTCGGGCGAGCGCGGCGTGAGCTGGATGGCGCCGCGATAGTCGCTGCAGCGGCCACAGACGTGGCAGTCGCCCGCGCCCTTCATGTGGCGCAGCGGCACCAGCGGCGCACAGTTGACCGGCTCGATCCGGATCACCGGATGGCGCCAGGTGTCTTCGTTGACCTTGAAGTGCCAGGGGGCGAGCTTGGCCAGCAGGTTGAACACGCCGTTGACCGGGCACAGGTATTTGCACCAGACGCGCTTGCTGCGGCCGTAGCGATAGCCCACCAGCATGGCCGCCACCGTGGAGCCGCCCAGCACGGCCAGCACCGCCAGCGGGTACTGGTACACGCTCACCAGCTGGCCGTAGACCGTGGTGAGGGCGAACGCGACAAAGGGCCAGCCGCCCCAGCGCATCCACTTCGGGATCGCCTTGCCCTGGCCGCGCTCGCTCGCCCATTCGGTGAGCATGCCCTCCGGACAGAGCCAGCCGCACCAGGCCCGGCCGAGAATCGGCATCGACACCAGCACGAACGGCCACCACACGCCCCAGAACGCGAACTGCGCGACGATGGTCAGGTTGTTGACCACCGAGGCCGCGTTGTCGGGCAACGGCAGACAGGCCGGCACGATGAGCAGAAAAGCGTAAACCGCGACGATCCCCCACTGCAGCTTGCGCAGCAATGGGGCATGGTCGCGGAGGAAGTCGGCAAAGCGGGCGGTCGCCCGCCCGAGCACAGCTGCCATGTTGAAACCTTAAAAAACCACGCCGGTGTCGGAACTCCCGACCGGATCAGGAAGCGGGCCGCGGCTGGGGCCGGGCGGCCGCCCGGTTGGCGCGGCCCAGCAACAGCCACACCACCAGCCAGTAGGCCACCCAGACCAGCACCGAGGTCAGTGCCGGGAAAGCACGATAACCCGCAAAGTCGGCCAGCAGCTTGCCGATGCCGCTGCTGTCGTCGAGAAGCCACGACGAGTCCCAGACCGGATCGAGTAGCGGCGGCACCACGCCCAGCGAAATCAGGCGATCCAGGCCGCCGATCAACAGCGCGCCGGCCAGCAGCAGCAACAGGATCTCGGTGACCAGGAAGAAGCGGCGCCACGTGATGAGCTTGCCGCCCAGCTGCAACAGCCAGAACGTGAACAGCGCGACGACGAAACCGCCCAGGCCGGCCAGCGTGAGCGACAGCATGCCGCCCTGCTCCTGGGCCGCGGCCACGGTGCCGTAGAGGAACACCACGGTTTCACTGCCTTCGCGCGCCACGGCGATCATGACCAGGATGAACAGGCCCCACCAGTTGTCGTGGGTGAGCGAGTCCTGGGCGCCGCCCTCGAGCTCGCGCTTGAGCGTGCGGCCGTGGCGCTTCATCCAGACCACCATCTGCACGACGAGCGCGCAGGCCACCAGCGACATGCCGGCCTGGAACCACTCCTGGCCTTCGTCGGTGAGCCATTCGGATACGCCCAGCAGCACCAGCGCGAGCGCGAACGCCAGCGCGAGGCCGGCAACGACGCCGCCCCACAGATAGGGCATGCCACGGCGCCCCTGCGGCGCGGCGCGCAGCCAGGTGTAGAGAATCCCCACCACCAGCAACGCTTCGACGCTCTCGCGCCAGACAATGAAAAGAACCTGTTCCATGACTACTCTCGCGTTCAGTCTTTGGGCTTGACCACCAGCGTGCCTTTCACGTCCTGGTGGAAGTCATCGAAGAACGGATACTCGCCGGGCCGGGAGATGGTGATGACCACGAACGACTTGACGCCGGGGCCCAGCACCTTTTCCTTGCGCAGCGGAATGCTCTCGAACTCGACGGGGGCATTGCTCTCGTTGATGAGCTCGATCTTGAAACGCCCGGCGGGCACCTCGAGCCGTGCGGGCTCGAAGGTGCCGTCGGGCTTGAACGTGAGCGTGAACGTGGGCAGCTCGTCCGCCTGCGCGGCGTACGGCCACGCAAGCGCAATGGCGACCAGGCACGCGGAAAGACCTGCCCACAGTGCTCGCACGATCAGTACCCGCCCTTCTTGCCGGTGCCGGCGAAGACGAATTCATAGTCGATGTCGAAGGGCTCGAACCACGGGCCCACGCCGGTTTCCTTGTCGACGTGACGGCCGAAGTGGCTCATCTTGTCGGCGGTGGGGGGCAGGATCGAATACTTCAGCTTGTACTTGCCGGGGCCGTCGAGCTTGACGTTTTCACCGTAGTGCGGACCGTCGTTGGCGACCATGGGCATGAACGTGCCCTTCTGCACCTTGTCGCTGCCGATCTTCTGGATCTCGTACTTGACGACCAGATAGGGCATCCATTCGCCTTCGGGGAAACCGGTGGGGTTGCCGGCGGTGGCGTGGATGTCGGCTTCGAGGTGGACGTCGGAATCCTTGGCCGGGCGCATCATGCCCGGCGGGTCCATTTCGATGGGCTGGAGATAGACGGCACCGATTTCCATGCCGCCCTTTTCGACAGGCTTGCCGATCGGGTATTCAGCAGCCAGCGCGCCGGCGGAGAATGTCATCCCGGCCAGGGCCAGTACTAGGGCTTTTTTCATCATCAGGGGATCCTTGAGTGACAGGGGGCAGTTCCGAAGATTCATAAACAAGAACTGTTTTCATTAATGTAGCTTTGGCGCCCTGACATCAACCTTAAGCTGCCCTATGGCGGGGGTCCGAGATCCCAATGAAACGGGGCCGCGTGTGCGGCCCCGGAACGAATTCAGCGACGGATCGGCGCGCTTACTTGCGGCCGCCGCCCCCCGGGGGCGTGGTGCCCGGCGGGAACGGGAAGGTCGAGAACATCGCGCGCGTCTGGTCTTGCATCTGGTCCTGCATCTGCACGAACAGATTCTTCGACTGGTCGATGTAGTTGTTCATCATCTTCTGCAGCATCGGCGTCTGCACGTTCATGAACTGCGTCCAGGCCTCGGGGCCGAACTGGCTGCCATACACGCCCTTCGACTGCTCGGCCATGCGCTGCTGGATCTCCATGAACGCCTGGATGTTCTTCTCCAGGTAGGAACCCATGATGCCCTGCATGGCGTGGCCGTAGAAGCGGATGATCTGCGACAGCATGTTCGACGAGAACATCGGCATGCCGCCGCTCTCTTCTTCGAGAATGATCTGCAGCAGGATGCTGCGCGTGAGCTCCTCGCCGCTCTTGGCATCGACGACCTGGAATTCCTCATTGGCGAGCACCAGCTGCTTGACGTCGGCCAGCGTGATGTAGGTGCTGGTCTGCGTGTCGTACAAGCGGCGGTTCGGGTACTTCTTGATCAGGCGCTGGGCGGCGCCAGTCTGAGCTTGCGTCATGGTTGTCCCCGAGATCGGGAGATCTCTTTAACTTTGAATGATTTTACGTGCAATGCCGGGCGGCCGCTGCAAGCGGACGCGCCCGGCGTCTCCTGTGTGTTGCCGGACCTGACCCGCTCAACCCATGTGCAGGCCGCCGTTGAGCGAAAAATCCGCGCCCGTGGCGAAACCCGATTCCTCGCCCGCCAGCCACGAGGTCATGGAGGCGATCTCTTCCGGCGTGCCGAGGCGGCGCACCGGGATGGTGGCGACGATCTTCTCGAGCACGTCGGGGCGGATCGCGCGGACCATGTCCGTGCCGATGTAGCCCGGCGAGATCGTGTTGACTGTCACGCCCTTGCTGGCGAGCTCCTGCGCCAGCGCCATGGTGAAGCCGTGGATGCCGGCCTTGGCGGTGGAGTAGTTGGTCTGGCCGAACTGCCCCTTCTGGCCATTGACCGAGCTGATATTGACGATGCGGCCGAACTGGCGTTCGACCATGCCGTCGACCACTTGCTTGGTGACGTTGAAGAGGCTGTTGAGGTTGGTGTCAATCACCGCGCGCCAGTCGTCGACCGACATCTTGCGGAACAGGCCGTCGCGCGTGATGCCCGCGTTGTTGACCAGCACGTCGACCTCGCCGTGGTCGGCCTTGATCTTGTCGAACGCCTCCACGGTGGAGTCCCAGTCGGAGACGTTGCCGACCGACGCGTAGAAGGTGTAGCCCTGGGCGGCCTGCTCGTCGATCCATTGTTGGTAGTTACGGCTGGGACCGCAGCCCGCCACGACGCGGAAACCGTCCTTGGCCAGCCGTTGGCAGATCGCCGTTCCGATGCCGCCCATACCGCCCGTCACATATGCCAGTTTTCCGCTCATTTGAAACCCTCCTTGGGTGACGCACGCATGTTGATGGATGAAACGCCGGGCCGCGTCTGGCGCGCGCCCGGTAGTGCATTGCTAGACTGCCCGCACCTTCACGTAGCTGCCCGGTGCGGCTTCGAGCGGGGTATAGCGTTTGTTGCCGAGCTGGCGGCGCGCGGCCACCTTGGGGCCGGCGTGACTGCCCAGCCAGTCGGCCCAGTCGGGCCACCAGCTGCCGGGCTGCTCCTGGGCCTGCGCCAGCCAGGCGTTGGGATCGCCGGGCAGGTCGTCGCTTTCGGGGCCGACCCAGTAGCTGCGTTTTTTCTTGGCCGGCGGATTGATGACGCCGGCGATGTGGCCCGACGCGCCCAGCACGAAGCGGCGCGATCCGCGCAGCAACTGCGTGGACGCGTAGGCCGACACCCACGGCACGATGTGATCCTCGCGCGAGCCGAACAGATAGGCCGGCATGTCGAGGCGGGTCAGGTCGATCGGCGTGTCGGCGGCCTGCGCCAGGCCGGGCACCTTGAGGTTGTTTTCGAGATAGGTGTTGCGGAAGTACCAGGCGAAGAACGGCCCCGGCAGATTGGTGCTGTCGGCGTTCCAGAACAGCAGGTCGAAGGCCGGCGGCGTCTGGCCCTTGAGGTAGTTGCCGACGACGTAGTTCCAGACCAGCTCGTTGGGGCGCAGGAACGAGAAGGTGGTGGCGAGGTCGCGCGCGGGCATCAGCCCGCCATTGCCGAACTGGCGCTCGCGGAACTGCGCGTGCAGCTCGTCGACGAACACCTTGAGCACGCCGGTGTCGTGGAAATCGAGCAGCGAGGTCAGCAGCGTGAGGGAGGCCACGGGCCGCTGGCCGCGCGCGTCGGCCAGCGCCAGCGCGGACGCCAGCATGGTGCCGCCCACACAGAAGCCGAGCGCATTGACCTGTTCTTCGCCGGTGATCTCGCGCGCCACGTCGAGCGCGCGCAGCACGGCCTGGTCGAGGTAGTCGGTCCAGGTGGCGCCATCGACGCCGTCGGCATCGGAGGCGAGCGGGTTGCGCCACGAGATGATGAAGACCGTATGGCCCTGCTCGACCGCGTGCCGCACGAAGGAATTCTCGGGCTGCAGGTCGAGGATGTAGTACTTGTTGATGTTGGGCGGCACGATCACCAGCGGGCGCCGATGGACCTTGTCGGTCGTGGGCGCGTACTGGATCAGCTGCATCAACGGATTCTGGTAGACCACCGCGCCCGGCGTGACCGCGACGTTGCGCCCGATCTCGAACTGGGCCTCGTCGGTCTGGCTGATGCGGCCGCGCTTCAGGTCGGCCAGCAGATTGGCCAGCCCGGCGTTGAGCACCTTGCCCGCGCTGTCGATGATGGACTGCTGGGCGTCGGGATTGAACGCCAGGAAATTCGACGGCGACAGCGCGTCGATCCATTGCATGATGGAGAAGCGCAGGCGGCTGCGCAGCGCCTCGCTGACCTGCGCGGCGTCAACCATGCGGTTGAGCACGCGGGCCGACAGCAGGTAGGCGTGGGCCATGAGCTGGTGGGAGCCGGTACGGGCCCAGGCGGCGCCGGCGAAGCGGCGGTCGGACAGGGGCGGCAGCGTGCCGGACTTGGCCTGCTCGCACAGGCTCAGCCACTCTCGCGAAAACTCGGCCTGGATGTCTGCCAGAGCGTCCGGTGCCACGCTCACCGGGGGCCATGCAGCGGATAGATGGGCGTTCACTTCGACACCTTGTTATCGGAACTGCGCGAATCGATGGTGCATGGCAGCGTCAAACGCTGTCAATGCGGGTATACCTAGGATAATGCATCCGGAACGACCCGCCGGGCGCTAGCGACCCGATGGTCTTCCGGCAAATTGCTGCGCCGCCTCGCGCGCCGCTCAGGCCGGCTGCAACCAGGCCAGCAGGGCCATGCGGCCGGTGACCCGGTCGCGCCGATACGAAAAGAACCGGCTCGCATCGCTCACCGTGCACAGCCCGCTCAACTCGACCTGCGCCACGCCTGCGCGCTGCAGGCGCAGGCGTGCCAGCGCCGGCAGATCGGCGAGCCACTTGCCGGGCACGCCCGCGCGCGGCACGAAGCAGGCGCGTGCGTCCTCGCCATCGGCCGCGAAGGCCTCGAGCACGTCGCCGCCCACCTCGAAGTGGGCCGCGCCGATGCCGGGACCGACCCAGGCGCGCAGGCCGGTCGCGGCCGGCGCCTTGGCCGCCATCGCGGCCAGGGTATTTTCGAGCACGCCGCCCGCCAGGCCACGCCAGCCGGCGTGCGCCGCGCCCAGCACCGTGCCCGCGGCGTCCGCGATCACGACCGGCAGGCAGTCGGCCACCATCACGGCCAGCACCTGGCCGGGGGTGGTGGTGACGCTGGCGTCGGCGGCGATCTCGCCCGCCGGCGCCGGCAGGTCGGCGTCGTGCACGTCGGCGCCATGCACCTGGCGCAGCCAGCGCGGCTCGCCGGCCACGGCGGCGCGCACGCGACGGCGGTTTTCCGCCACGGCGGCCGGGTCGTCATCGGCGCGGATGCCGAGATTGAGCGAGGCGTGCGGCCCCTGCCCCACGCCGCCCGCGCGGGTGGTGCAGAAATAGCGCACGCCGTGCCAGTCGGCGCCCGCCACCACGGGCAGGCCGGCTTCTATGCGTTCCATGTGAGGGTCTCCTGTACCGCCTGCATGTCGGCGGGCACCGGCGCGCTGAAGCTGACTTCGCCGCCGCCGCCCGGATCGTCGAAATGCAGGGCGCGCGCGTGCAGCATCTGGCGCGCGGCGCCGCCCAGCGGCTTGCCGCCGTAGACGGTGTCGGCCAGCAGCGGATGGCCCAGGCTGGCCATGTGCACGCGGATCTGGTGGGTACGGCCGGTTTCGAGGCGGCACACGACTTCGGTGACGCGTTCGCCGGCCGGCGCCGTGCCCAGGCGCTGCGGCTGGTAATGGGTGATGGCGGGCTTGGGGGCGACCGGACGCTCGACGCTCATGCGCACCGGCACCCGCGGATCGCGCCCGATCGGGCGGTCGACCTTGCCGCCCTGGGCCAGCCAGCCGTTGAGCAGGGCGAGGTATTCGCGGCCCATGCTGCGCGCCTGGAGCTGGCGCACCAGGTGAGTCTGGGCGATTTCGTTGCGGGCGACCACCATCAGGCCGGAGGTATCCTTGTCGAGCCGGTGTACGATGCCGGCGCGGGCCACACGTGCCAGCTCGGGGTAGCGATGCAACAAGCCGTTGAGCAGCGTGCCGCTCCAGTTGCCGGCGCCGGGATGCGTCACCAGGCCCGCAGGTTTGTCCACCACGATCCAGTCGGGGCTGTCGGCCACCACGCCGAACGCAACGGGCTCGGGGGCGAAGGCCTGGCTTTCGGGCGAGGCCTGCTCCCAGACGGTGAAGATGTCGCCCGGACCGACGGTCTGGCGCACCTTGGCCGGCTTGCCATTGACCAGCACGTGGCCACCTTCGATCCAGCCCTGCAGGCGGCTGCGGGAATGGTCGGGCAGCAGGCCGGCCAGGACCTTGTCCAGGCGGTCGGCCCGAACGTTTTCAGGCACCGTGAGCAGTTGGGGTTCGTCGTCGGAAAGCGCTTCGGCGCTGACGGCTGTATCGGACATGGAGACAAATCATATAATCAGCCCAGCATGCTAACACCAAGGAAACGACTCTCGTGATTCTCCGCCACGCTGCTCCTACCGATACCGCCCCCCGCAAAGGGGCGGTCCTTGCCGCGGCAATCGCGCTGGCTGGCGTTCTCCTCGTCTCGGGTTGCGGCGGCGCCGACACCAAGTACGACAAGACCGCCGGCTGGAGTGCCGAGCAACTCTACGCGGATGCCAAGGAGGAAGTCTCTGCCGGCAACTGGAACGAAGCGCGTGAACGTCTGACGGCCATCGAGAGCCGCTATCCGTTCGGCACCTACGCCCAGCAAGCCCTGATCGAGCTCGCCTACGTCAACTGGAAAGACGGCGAAAACGAACAGGCGCTCGCCGCCTGCGACCGCTTCCAGCAGCTCTACCCGAACCATCCCGGCACCGACTACGTGCTCTACCTGAAGGGTCTGATCAACTTCACGCCGGCCAGCGCCTTCATGAGCAACCTGACCGGCCAGGATCCCGCCGAGCGCGATCCCAAGGGCCTGCGCGCGTCCTATGACGCCTTCGGCGACCTGGTCAAGCGCTACCCCGACAGCAAGTACACGCCCGATGCGCAGAAGCGCATGACCTGGCTCGTGAACGCGATCGCGATGAACGAAGTCTATGTGGCGCGCTACTACTACGAGCGCGGCGCCTACGTGGCCGCGGCCGGCCGCGCCCAGACCGTGATCACCGACTTCGACGGCGCGCCCGCCACCGAAGAGGCGCTCTACCTGCTGGTGCGCTCCTACGACAAGCTCAACATGACGCAGCTGCGTGACGATGCGCAGCGCGTGCTCGACCAGAACTTCCCCAACAGCCAGTTCAACAAGGACGGCCTGAAGGCGGAAAAGCGCTGGTGGAATCCGTTCGACTGACGCGCACGACCCGGCCATGCCGGCATTGAAAACGGGGGCGGTCCTTTGGGATTGCCCCCGTTTTCATTGGGACGGCCACTATTTCGTCGGACCAGTCTGATAGCAGCGTCGCAGGCGCCGTCGGCATGCGGCAGGCGGGCGCACCGCGGGTACCTTCTGCGGTTGCCCTCCTCACCAGGTATTCGACATGGCCCTGCTTCCCCGCCCCTTTCCCCTGCCCGCCATGCGCTGGCGCCGGCTGCTGACCTGGCTGCCGCTGCTGCTGGCCGGCTGCGTGAGCTACGACTACGTGCCGCCCACCACCGACGCGGGCCGCCAGTGCGTGGCGACCTGCGAGGTGGCCACCCAGACCTGCGCGGCGGGCGCGCGCCAGGCCAATGCCACCAACAACTCGTCTAACCAGATCGCGCGCAGCACCGCGCTGGCCGCCTGCCTGGGCACGGCGCGCAACGACCACGACCGCAAGAAATGCCGCGAGCGCAATGGCGACTGGGGCGGGGGCGGCGGCTTCGGCGGGGGCGGCGACGGGTTTTCGTTCCATCGCTCATGGAACTTCGGCAGCGGCGGCGGGGGCGATTTCGGCCCGATGGGCGGCATGGGCGACGGCGGAGGCGACTGCCAGCCCGCCTACGACCGCTGCTTCCAGACCTGCGGCGGCCAGATCATCGAGCGGCGCCAGTAGCGCCCGGCGTCAGTCGCCCTCGGCCTTGCGCGCGAGAAACGCCAGCGCCTCGTTCATCTCGCGGGTGCGGGCAAACGGCGGCAGGCCGCGCCACAGCCGCTTGCCGTAGGGCTTCTCCACCAACCGGGCGTCGCCCACCATCAGCACGCCCCAATCCGACTCGGTGCGGATCAGGCGGCCGGCGCCCTGCTTGAGCGAGATCGCGGCCTCGGGCAACTGGTACTCGGCAAACGGATTGCCGCCCTCGGCGCGGCAGGCGCGCAGGCGCGCCTCGATCACCGGGTCGTCGGGCGGCGCGAACGGCAGCTTGTCGATCGCCACCAGCGTGAGGATGTCGCCCGGCAGGTCGATGCCCTCCCAGAAGCTCGCGCTGCCCACCAGCACCGGGTGGGTGAGCTTGGCGAATCGCTCCAATAGATCGCGCCGGGTCGATTGCCCCTGGCGCAGCAGCGGCCAGTCGTGGCCGGCATCCTCGAAGGCGTCGGCCAGCATGTCGGCCACGCGCTCGACCGCGCGCAACGTGGTGCACAACACCAGCGCGCCGCCGGGGCTGGCCTCGAGCAGCGGCAGCAGCGTCTCGACGAAGCGGGCCGTGAACTGCGGCGCGTGCGGCTCGGGCATGTCGCGCGGCACGAACAGCAGCCCCTGGTTCGGATAATCGAAGGGCGACTCCCATTTGCCGGTGCGCGCGCCTTCCAGGCCGAGCTGGCGCAGGAAGTGCTGGAAATCGCCCTGCACCGACAACGTGGCCGACGTCATGATCCAGGCCTGCCCACCCTTGCGGTAGCGCGAGAAGGCCTTGGCCACCGACAGCGGCGCGGCGTGCAGCCGCACGTGATGCTGGCCCTGCTCGACCCAGCGCACGGCCGGGCCGCTCCAGCTGTGTTGCGCCTCTTCGGCCAGCGCCGCGAACGCCGTGGCCACCTCGGGCGAGGCATCGGCGGGCAGGTTGATGTCCTGGCCGAAGCCCGCGTCGTCGTCGGCCCCCTGCGCCTGGCCCTGGCGGCCCGGCTGCGCCCAGCGCGACAGCCGCAGCGACAGCGCCGCGCCGGCGCGGGCCGCGGCCATCAGGTCGGGATGCTTCTCGGCCACGCCGGTCAGGGCGCGCGTGGCCGCGTCGACCACCTCGCGCAGATGGGCCAGCGCGGCGTCGAACTCCTCCGCATTGGGAATGGCCTCGAAGGTGGCCTTGCGGCCGGGCATTTTTTCGAGCGGGGCGCACACCAGCCGCAGCTCGCGCGCCGCCGTCTCGACGGTGCGGCTCACGTCGCTCCACTTGGCGGCCTCGCGCGCATAGGCCAGGCCGGCCGCCTCGAGCGTGCGGCCGAAGTCGAGCAGCTGGTGCGTGGACACGCTGCTGCCGAGAAAGCGCGTGGCCACGTCGGGGAGCTGGTGCGCCTCGTCGAAGATCACGGTGTCGACCTCGGGCAGCAGGTCGGTCACGCCCTCTTCGCGCAGCACCAGGTCGGCCATGAAGAGCGCGTGATTGACCACGACCACGTCGGCCTCCTGCGCGGCGCGGCGCGCCTTCACCACGAAGCAGTCGCGGATGCGCGGGCACTCCTGGCCGAGACAGTTTTCGCGCGTGGAGGTCACGCGCTGCCAGATTTCGGCGTCTTCGGGGATCTGCGCCAGGTCGGATCGATCACCCGTCTTGGTGATGCCCGCGAACACCTGGATCTGCCGCAGCTGCGCCACCTCGGTGCGCGACTTCAGGGCGCGCTCGTCGCCCTGCAGGCGATCGAGATGGTAATGACAGACGTAGTTGCCGCGGCCCTTGAGCAGGGCGGCCGTGACCGGCGCGGTGAGCGCGGCCCGCACGCGCGGCAGGTCGCGGGCATAGAGCTGGTCCTGCAGCGTGCGGGTGCCGGTGGAGATCAGCACCTTGCCGCCCTGCACGAACGCAGGCACGAGATAGGCCCAGGTCTTGCCCGTGCCGGTGCCGGCCTCGGCCACCAGCGTGGCGCGATCGACGATGGCCTCTTCAATGGCCTGGGCCAGGGCGACCTGGGCCGGCCGGGCACGGTATCCCGGCATGGCTTGGGCCAGCGGGCCGTCGTCGGCGAAAAATTCCGAAATGTTGAGGTCCAGCATCGAGGCGGTGGGTGCGCTAAAGTGGCAGGCATTTTAGCGCGCCGGTCCCCGGGGTCCTGGCGTTGCCTCCCCGTTTCGACGGGGATTTACCTGTCACGGCAGGTGTGCCGGCCATGTCTCGTAACAGGGCGACACCCCCCGCTTGTGGCACAATCCGCCCCTTGTTTTCCCTTAGCCGCGGTATCGAGATGTCCGAAATTTCCGTCACCACGCCCGCCACGCCGAGCGTCGATCACGCCCGGATCCTTGCCCAACTGGCCACCGAACTCGGCGCCCGCGCCGCACAGATCTCGGCCGCTGTCGAACTGCTCGATGATGGCGCCACCGTGCCCTTCATCGCCCGCTACCGCAAGGAAGCCACCGGCGGCCTGGACGACACGGTGCTGCGCAATCTGGAAGTGCGCCTGGGTTATCTGCGCGAGCTCGAAGAGCGCCGGATCGCGATCGTCGAATCCATCTCGCAGCAGGGCAAGATGACGCCCGAGCTGCAGAAAGAGATCGGCAGCGCCGACACCAAGCAGCGTCTCGAAGACCTGTATGCGCCCTACAAGCCCAAGCGCCGCACCCGTGCGCAGATCGCGCGCGAAGCCGGCCTGGAGCCGCTCGCCGACGCGATCCTGGCCGATCCGGCCTGCGACCCGGCCGCCCTGGCCGCGCAATACCTGAATCCCGAAGCCAGCATCAACGATGCCAAGGCCGCCCTCGACGGCGCCCGCGACATCCTGGCCGAACGCTACGCCGAGAATGCCGACCTGCTGGCCGACATGCGCGAACACCTCTGGAATACCGGCCTGCTGTATTCCAAGATGGTCGACGGCAAGGAAAACGACGGCGCGAATTTCCGCGACTGGTTCGATTTCAGCGAAACCGTGCGCACCCTGCCCTCGCACCGCATCCTGGCGCTGCTGCGCGGCCGCCAGCAAGGCGTGCTCGAGCTGCGCCTGGGCCTGGACGCCGAGCTGGAAGCGCAGGTGCCGCACCCGTGCGTGGCACGCGTGGCGAGCTTCCTGAAGCTGGGCAATCTGTTCGCGCTCGACGCGAGCCCGCGCAACCGCTGGCTCGGCGAGGTGTGCCGCTGGACCTGGCGCGTGAAGCTGCTGACGGCGTTCGAGAGCGAGCTGTTCGGCACGCTGCGCGAAACCGCCGAGGCCGAGGCCATCCGCGTGTTCGCGGCCAACCTCAAGGATCTGCTGCTGGCCGCGCCGGCCGGCCCCAAGACCGTGCTGGGCCTGGACCCCGGCATCCGCACCGGCTGCAAGGTCGCGGTCATCGACCGCACCGGCAAGGTGGTGGACACCACCACCGTGTATCCGTTCGAGCCGCGCCGCGACCGCGAGGGCACCATCTCCACGCTGGCCGCGCTGTGCAAGCGCCACCAGGTCGAGCTGATCGCCATCGGCAACGGCACCGCGTCGCGCGAAAGCGAGAAGCTGGTGGGCGACATGATGAGCCTGAACCCCGACATGAAGCTCACCCGCGTGGTGGTGTCGGAGGCCGGCGCGTCGGTGTATTCGGCCTCCGAGACGGCCGCGCTGGAGTTCCCCGATCTCGACGTCACGCTGCGTGGCGCCGTGTCGATCGCGCGCCGCCTGCAGGATCCGCTGGCCGAGCTGGTCAAGATCGATCCCAAGGCGATCGGCGTGGGCCAATACCAGCACGACGTGAACCAGCGCGAGCTGGCGCGCTCGCTCGACGCGGTGGTGGAAGACTGCGTGAACGCGGTGGGCGTGGACGTGAACACGGCCTCGGCCGCTCTGCTGGCGCGCGTGTCGGGCCTGAACTCGCTGCTCGCCAAGAACATCGTGGCGTGGCGCGACGAAAACGGCGCGTTCCCGACCCGCCAGCAGCTGCTCAAGGTACCGCGCTTCGGCGACAAGGCCTTCGAGCAGGCCGCCGGCTTCCTGCGCATCCCGAGCGGTGACAATCCGCTCGACGCCTCGGCCGTGCACCCGGAAGCGTATCCGGTGGTCGAGCGCATCGTGGCCCGCATCAAGGCCGACGTGAAGCAGATCATCGGCCAGCGCGAGGCGCTCAAGGGCGTGTCGCCGAGCGAATTCACCGACGAGCGATTCGGCCTGCCGACCGTGCGCGACATCTTCGCCGAGCTCGAAAAGCCGGGCCGCGATCCGCGCCCCGAGTTCAAGACCGCGCAGTTCAAGGAAGGCGTGGAAACGCTCAACGACCTGCACCCGGGCATGCTGCTGGAAGGCGTGGTCACCAACGTGGCCAACTTCGGCGCCTTCGTCGACATCGGCGTGCACCAGGACGGCCTGGTGCACATCTCGGCCCTGGCCGAGAAATTCGTCAAGGACCCGCGCGACGTGGTGCGAGTGGGCCAGACGGTGCAGGTGAAGGTGCTCGAGGTCGACGTGCAGCGCAAGCGCGTGGCCCTGACCATGCGCCTGAACGACCCGGCCGAGCCGGCACGCCGCGGCAACGCGGGCGGCGCCGGCGCCGGTGCGCCGCGCGGTGGCGATCGTGGCGGCCGCCGTCCGCAGGGCGGCGACAGTGGCCGCGGCGGCGCCGGCCTGGGCAACAGCGCGATGGCCGACGCCTTCGCCAAGCTCAAGCGCTGAGCCTGGCCTGACGCGCAAGAAAAAAACCGCCGGAAGCGAACTGCTTCCGGCGGTTTTTTCTTGCCCCGCCCGCCACGTGGGCGGGCGCGGCCGGCTCAAGCGGCCAGCGAGGCGAGCGCGTCCTGGACCTGCACCTGCAGCGCCTGGGCCGCGGCCGCATCTGCGGCCGGCGCGCTGCGCGCGATCTCGGCGCCCTCCAAGCGTGCCACGACCGCCTGGCCATCCAGGGCCACCTCGGCCTCGCCGGGCTGCTGCAGGCGCTTCAGGAGCGCGCCAGCGGCCTTGGGATCGGCATGGCTGCCCGACACCAGCAGCTCCTCGCCCTCGGCGCCCAGCAGGCGGAAGCGGAACGAGCCGTCGTCGTCACGGAAGCTCACCACGCGCGCGCCCTTGACGGCCTTCTTCGCGCCCTGCGCCGCCTTGACCGGGCCGCTGCCCAGGTTGCGCAGGCCGACGGCCTCGCGCAGCGCCTGGATCAGCGGACGGGCCAGCTTGCGGGCCTTGTCGGCGCCGGCCTGCAGGATGTCTTCGATGCGGGCCGGGTTGGCGATCAGGGCGTCGTAGCGCTCGCGCATGGGCGCGATGTCGCGCTCGAGGCGCTGGATCAGGGCCTCCTTGGCGTCGCCCCAACCCATGCCGCCTTCCAGTTGCGCGCGCAACTCGGCGGCTTCGGCCTGCGTGGCGAAGGCGCGGAAGATGGTGTACAGGTGGGCGCTGTCGGCATCCTTGGGCTCGCCCGGCTGGCGCGAGTCGGTGACGATGCGCGAGACCGCCGCGCGCAGCGCCTTGGCGCCGCCTTCGAACAGCGGGATCGTGTTGTTGTAGCTCTTGGACATCTTGCGGCCGTCGAGGCCGGGCAAGGTGGCCACGTCTTCCTCGATGACCACGTCGGGCAGCGCGAAGAACTCGCGGCCGTACAGGTGGTTGAAGCGCTGCGCGATGTCGCGCGTCATTTCGATGTGCTGGACCTGGTCGCGGCCCACCGGCACCTTGTTGGCGTTGAACATCAGGATGTCGGCCGCCATCAGCACAGGATACGAGAACAGCCCCATCGTGACGCCGTCGTCGGCTTCCACGCCCTTGGCGGTGTTCTGGTCGACCGAGGCCTTGTAGGCGTGCGCGCGGTTCATCAGGCCCTTGCCCGTGACGCACATGAGCAGCCAGCACAGCTCGGGGATCTCGGGGATGTCGGACTGGCGATAGAAGGTGGCGCGATCGGTGTCGAGCCCGCCGGCCAGCCAGGTGGCGGCGATCTCCAGGCGCGAGCGGGCCACGCGGGCCGGATCGTCGCATTTGATGAGGGCGTGGTAGTCGGCGAGGAAGAAGAACGCGTCGACGCCGGGCTGGGTGCTGGCCTGGATCGCCGGGCGGATGGCGCCGGCCCAATTGCCGAGGTGGGGAGTACCGGTGGTGGTGATGCCAGTGAGGACGCGGGTGTTCATGACGCGATTGAAGCCTGGAAGTGGTCGACGACAGGCTGCAGTTTACCGTGCCCGCCGCCACGCGGCCGGCACGGCGGGCGCCGCGTCAGGCGACCCAGGCAAACACCGGCGCGGCGACGGCGCAGGCGCCGCCGGCGGCCAGCGCCACGCGCGGCAGGTAGGTGAGCGCCCAGATCAGCAGCAGGCCGGCGATGCTGAGGATGCCGATCCACTCGACGGTGCCGTAGCTCCAGCCCCAGGCACGCGCGGAGGCCAGCAGCGACAGCGTCAGGCCGAGCCAGCCCAGGCTGCGCAGGAACACGCGGTGGCGCCGCGGCAGGCTGCGGTCGAAGAGGTCTTCGTAGTGGCGGTCCATGCCGAGGCAGAGCGCGGCGAAGCCGGCGTAGGCCAGGCAGAAGGCGGCAGCATTCATTTCGTCACCTCGTGGCGGCGGAGGGGTTGGTGTCGATCGGCGCGGGCTTGGCCTCGGCCCGGTCGGCGCCCGCAACGGGCGCCGGCTGGGGGGCGGGCTTGGCCGCGGGCGCCGGGCGCGCGGCACGGGCCGCGGGCTGCGGCTTGGCGCGGCCGGACTTGTAGGTGATCCAGCCCAGCGTGAGCGCAGTGGCGAGACAGGTCAGGTCGAAGCCCGCCATGATCCAGTCGCCCTTGAGCAGCGACACGCCCAGATGGCGTTGCGTGGTGAAGACGTTGACCAGCGGAATCAGCGCGAACAGCAGCGTGGCCAGGCCCATCAGGTCGCGCCACTTGGTCTTCTGGCGCAGGAAGGCGTAGACGAACGACAGGCCCCAGACCCAGAAGAACACACGCACTTCCATGCGGGAATGATCGGCGAGCTGCGGATCGAGCAGGCGGTTGGCCAGGAAGTAGGCGGCCATCGCGGCGAAGATGCCGGCGATGGTGCCCGCGTTCAGGGCGTCGACCAGGCGCAGCGAGAACGCCTCGCGCTGCGCGCCCTTCGGCGCCTTCTGGCGCCGCTTGGCGATCCACAGCACCAGGCCGGTGCCGACCATGGCCGTGCCGGCCAGGCTCACCAGGAAATAGAACCAGCGCAGCAGCGGCTCGGCGAACAGCCCGAGATGCAGGCCCACGATGGTGCCGGCCGTGACGGCGGCGGCGCTGGGCGCCTCGGCTTCGCTCACGAGCTCGCCGGTCACGCCGTTGTAGGTGTTGGTCGGCGCCATGCGGCCGAACGACACGCGCTCGGTCATGGAGCGGGTGACGGTGACGACCGCGCCCGCGTCGTTGGGGTGATTGACCACGATGCGGCCGGCGCGCCCGCCTTCCCAGCCGGCCTCGGCCTGGGCCAGCACGGTGTTCAGGTCGACCAGCGGCGCGGCCTGCCGGGTGGGCTTGGTCACCTTGAAGGCCGGGAACATCTCGTCGAAATACTGGCGATCGTTGTCGTAGGCGGCCAGGATGCTGGCCGGCATCAGCATGAAGACGAACAGGATCAGGCCGCTGAACGTGATCATCAGGTGGAACGGCAGGCCCAGCACCGACAGGGCGTTGTGGCCGTCCATCCAGGCGCGTTGCCCGCCCTTTTTGGGCCGGAACGTGAAGAAATCGGTGAAGATCTTTTTGTGCGTGATGACGCCGCTGATGATGGCCACCAGCATGAACATGCCGGCGATGCTGGCGATCCAGCGCCCCCACGGGAAGCCCATTTCGAGCTCGAAATGGAAGCGGTAGAAGAAATCGCCGCCGCGCGTCTCGCGCGCCGACAGCACGTCGCCGGTGGCGGGATCCAGCGTGACGCGCTTGAATGCGCGCTCGCCTGGCGGCGGCTTCTCGCGTTGGTACGACAGATGGATCGCGGGCTCGCGATCGGACGGCAGCGAGATGAACCAGCGGTTCGAATCGGCGGCGTGCGTGCCGAGATACTTCTGGGCGATGGCCAGCGCCTGCGCGGGCGGCACCTTCTGCACCTCGATCTCGGGCTGCATCCAGCGCGTGATCTCGGGCCGGAAAAAGGCCAGCGTGCCCGTCAGGAACATCGCGAACAGGACCCAGCCGAAGATCAGGCCCGACCAGGTGTGCAGCCACGACATGGCTTGGCGCAGGCCTTCACCCTGCGGAACCGGCTTCCTGGCCGGCGGCAAATTCTCGGCGACCGTGCTCATGCCCGTCCTACCCAATACAACAGCGCGAAAACCAGGGTGGGCGCAATGATGCCCACCCAGGCGCGCACCGTGGTGCGCGTCGCAAATACCCATATCACGGCGCAGGCGTAGACCACGAACGAGGCCAGCTGTGCGGTCACGACGGCGTCGAGACGGCTCATCGGCAGCCAGACCGCCAGGAAGGCGGCCACGGCCGAGGCCAGCGCGTAGCCGCCGCCGATGGCGGCTATCGCGCGCGATGCGACGATGAAGCGGTAGCGCAGCATGCCTGCGCCGGATACGGGCGCTTTCACTTGGCTTGTTCGAAAGTCAGGGTGGTGACGTAGCGAACCTTCTTGAACGGCTTGCCGTCGTGTTCGCCGGTCTTCTCGACGCCGTGACCGGCTTCGAGCACGTACTGGCCCGACCACGGGGTCTCGATGGTGAACTTGCCGGCTTCGTCGGTGTGGTATTGCTTGAGCCACTTCGGCGGGCCGAACACGGTGACTTCGGTCTTGGCCAGCGGCTTGCCTTCGAAGGTCAGCACGAAGGTGTTCGAGCCGGCGGCCGTCGGCACGATCTCCAGCGGCAGCTCGCCCTTGGTGTCCTGGCGGCCCAGGCGGGCGTTGTAGTCGACCAGCGTTTCCTTGAACAGCACGGCCTGGCCCAGGCGGGCATCGGCGCGCGCATCGAACTCGAAGTAATCCGCGCCCTTGCCGGCAGGCTTGGTGGCCTTGCCGTTGACCTTGGGCTCGGTGATCACCTTGCCGAGAAATCCGTCGACCTTCTCGCGCTGGTCGTCGGCCCACTCGCCGAAGTAGGCGCGGACCTTGGAATCGCCGGCGGGCTCGAGCCACACGAAGTGGGCCGAAGCCATGCTGGTCCAGCCCAGCAGCGCGAGCGCTGCGACGGATTTGATGATGCGCATATTGCTTTCCTTGTGGTGATACGGAATGCGGGCCGCCCCCCTTGGCGGCCGCGCACATGCCCCGTGTCTCGTTGGGATGCCTGACCGGGCGATCTCCCGGCGGCAATGCACGCAGGCGGGCGCGGAAACCCGGAAAGCCGGGCGCGATCGCGCTACGTCCGCAAATTATAATCATTCTTAATTAAACACGGGACACCCGTATCGTTGCGCGCGCGACTTTTATCGATTTCAGGCGGTGACAGGACGAATTCGGCCGCAAGCGCCGGGAGGCGGCGGCGCCGCCGTCCTGCCTACAATGCCGGCATGCCCCCTGCCACCGAGCCGCACGCCATGACTGCTCCCGCCCTGCCCTGCCTCTCGTTCGAAAGCCCGGTGGGCCGCTTGACGCTGGTGGCGCGCGGCGAGGCGCTGGCCGCCGTGCTGTGGCCGCAGGATGCCGCACGGCCGCGCCGCGTCGTGCTGGCGGCGCTGCAGGAGTCGCCCGCGCATCCCACGCTGCAGCGCGCCCGCGCGCAGCTGCAGGCGTATTTCGAGGGGGGGCGTGACGGCTTCGACGTGCCGCTCGACTTCGCCGGCACGCCGTTCCAGCAACGGGTCTGGCGCGCGCTGCTGGCGATTCCGCACGGACAGACGCGCACTTATGCGCAGATCGCGCAGGCCGTGGGGTCGGCGGGCGCGGTGCGCGCGGTGGGCGCGGCCAACGGCCGCAATCCGATCTCCATCATCGCCCCGTGCCACCGCGTGATCGGCAGCAACGGCACGCTCACCGGCTTTGCCGGCGGGCTCGAGGCCAAGGCCTGGCTGCTGCGCCACGAGGGCGCGCTCGCGCCGTGAGCGCCGGCCGCCGCGGCCCGGTCAGGCGGACTCGAGGTCCGGCGCCGGCGGCGCGTCGGGGGCGGTGGGTTCGACCTCGGCCGGAAGCGGCGCGATGGCCGGCGCCGGCGGGCGGGCCGGCGGCGTGGGCTTGAAGAAATCCGCAATCACGTCGACGCCATCCATTCATGCCTCCATGCGGTGATAGACGAAGCCGGCGTGGTGCAGCTTGCCGTCGCGGAACACGCCATCGGCGGCGTGGCCGCTGTCGTCGCGGTATTCGATGTAGTTGCCCTCGATCCAGAAGCGTCCGCCGATGCGGCGCGACTGGCCGTTGCGGGCCTCCTGATAGCGGCCATTGGATTGCAGCTCGTGGCGCGCCGCGCCATCGGCCGTGACCCAGGTGCCGAGAAACCGATCGGGATCGCCGGGCGCGTCGCGATCGACGCCACGCTCGGCCAGCGCCTGCGCGCCCCACACCGGGAGCGCCGCGCCCCGGCGCCCCGAATGGCTTCGTGGGCCTCGGGAGAAAAGCGCGGGATTCTTGATATTCATGGCTGGACTCCTTCAGGTACGACACCCGCCGGGACCTTCCCGACGTTGAGCGACATCTTAGGGATCCCCCGCAACTGGGGAAATATCCAGGACTCTCCCGTTATTGCCTATTCCTCCATTTTTTTGAGAGCAAGCACCATCACGGGGCAGATTTATGGTCTATTGCTACTTTCCTCATCTCAGCAGATTCCAGCATGGCCGCCCACGTCGACCCCGCCCTCACGCACCAGACCGTCGCGCTCGTCAAACAGCTCGCGCCGACGGAGGGCTATACCCTCACCGCGCTGCCGGGCGTGAAGCTGATGCGCTCGCACCGGTCGCTGCCGCGCACGCAGGTGCTCTACGAGCCCAGCATCGTGATCGTGTTCCAGGGCCAGAAGCGCGGCTTCCTGGGCGACTCGATCTACATCTACGACGCGCAGCACTATCTCGTGCTGTCGGTGCCGCTGCCCTTCTGTACCGAAACGCAGGCGAGCCCCGAACAGCCGCTGCTCGCCATGTCGATCCAGCTCGACATGACCGCGGTGGCCGACCTGGTGCTGGCGATCGACCAGTCGGGCCATCACGCGCCCGCGCCGCCCTGCGGCATCCTCTCCACCCCGCTCGACGACACGCTCGCGCACGCCACGCTGCGGCTGCTGCGCGCGCTGGCGCATCCGCTCGAGGCCGAGGTGCTGGGCCCGGCCATCGTGCGCGAAATCAGCTATCGCGTGCTGATGGGCGAGCAAGGCGGCGCGGTGCGTGCCGCGCTCGCGCAGCACGGCCATTTCGGCAAGATCGCGAAGGCGCTGCGCCGCATCCACACGGGCTATGCCGAGGCGCTCGACGTGAGCGGCCTGGCCGACGAAGCCGGCATGAGCGTGGCGGCCTTCCACCTGCACTTCCGCGCCGTCACGCAGACCTCGCCGATCCAGTACGTGAAGTCGACCCGGCTGCACCAGGCGCGCCTGCTGATGATCCGCGAACGCATCACGGCCGCGGCCGCCTGCACCCGCGTGGGCTACGAAAGCCCGTCGCAGTTCAACCGCGAATTCAAGCGCTTCTTCGGCCGCACCCCCGGCGAGGAAACCGAGGCCATGAAAGAGGCCTTCGCCACCGAGCGCCTGCAGCCCGTGGCCGAGCGCTACGTGGCCACGCTGCGCTGAGGCGCTAGCGCGGCTTGCGCACCCGCGTATCGGCGGGCGCGATCACCTCGCCCTGCGCATCGCGCGGCACCATCGGCGCCAGCGCGCGGCCGCTGCGCACGTCCAGCAGCACCGAGTGCGGCTCGCCGCGCGCAAACAAATGGCGCTCGCCCCACTGGCGCAGCGCCACCACCAGCGGAAACAGCTGCTCGCCGCGCGGCGTGAGCACGTATTCCTGGTAGGCCGAGCCGTCGGAGGCCGGCTGCAGGGCCAGGATATCGGCCTCCACCAGGCGCTTGAGCCGGTCGGCCAGGATGTTGCGCGCCGCACCCAGGCTGCGCTGGAAATCGCTGAAGCGGCGCATGCCGTCGAAGGCATCGCGCACGATCAGCAGTGCCCACCGGTCTCCCAGCAGATCCGCCGAACGCGCGACCGGGCAGGTCGACGCGGCGGCGTCGGAGCGACGTGCCATGGCATGGTTTCCTTGTGAGGGGCGCCCGTGCGCCCGCCGTTACCCGTTACCGCTTTGTGGTTGCATTTTAAAACCGGAATGCCTATGCTCCAACTGGTTTTTATTTGAAACCACAAGGAGCCCTTCATGCAGGCGTCCGCCTCCCTTCCCGCCTCCGTCGCGCCGGCGCCCTTGCGGCCCGGCCAGGTCCTGCTGCTGGCCTGCGCCAGCGGCCTGTGCGTGGCCAATGTGTACTTCGCCCAGCCCCTGCTCGACGCGCTGGCACGTGACTTCGGCATCGCCCGCGCCGATGTGGGCATGGTGGTCAGCGCCACTCAGGCGGGCTGCGCGCTGGCGCTGTTGTTGCTGGTGCCGTGGGGCGACCGGGCCGACCGGCGCCGCCTGCTGACGGCCCAGCTGCTCGCGCTCGCGGCCGCGCTGGCGCTGGTGGCCGGGGCGCGCTCGGCCCTGCCGCTGCTGGCCGGCATGCTCGCCGTGGGCATGCTGGGCACGGCCATGACGCAGGGCCTGATCGCGTATGCGGCCACCGCCGCCGCGCCCGCCGAACAGGGCCGCGTGGTCGGCGCGGCACAGGGCGGCGTGGTGGTGGGGCTGCTGCTCGCGCGGGTCTACTCGGGCGCCATCAGCGAGCTCGCCGGCTGGCGCGCGGTGTATGTCTGTGCCGCAGGCCTGATGCTGCTGCTGGCCTGGCCGCTGTGGCGGCGCCTGCCCGCGCTGCCGCCGCCGGCGCGGCCCCTGCCCTACCGCCGACTGTTGGGATCGATGCTCACGCTGCTGCGCGACGAGCCGGTGCTGCGCGTGCGCGGCATGCTGGCGCTGCTGCTGTTCGCCAGCTTCAACGTGTTCTGGAGCGCACTGGTGCTGCCGCTCAGCGCGCCGCCCTACGAATACGGCCATGCGGCGATCGGCGCCTTCGGCCTGGTGGGCGCGGCCGGCGCGCTGGCCGCGGCGCGGGCGGGGCACTGGTCGGACCGCGGCCGCGCCCAGCAGGCGAGCGCGCTGGCGCTCGCCCTGCTGCTGCTGGCGTGGTGGCCGCTGGCGCACTGGCAGGCGTCGCTGTGGCCCCTCGTCGTGGGCATCCTGCTGCTCGACCTGGGCGGCCAGGCGCTGCACGTGACCAATCAATCGCTGATCCTGCGCGCCCGCCCCGACGCGGCCGGGCGGCTGATCGGGGTCTACATGCTGTTCTATGCGGTGGGCAGCGGGCTGGGCGGCTACGGCGCGACCCGTGCCTACGCTTACGGCGGCTGGGCCGCGGTGTGCGCGCTGGGCGCCGCGCTCAGCCTGCTGGCGCTGCTGTTCTGGGCGCTCACGCTGCCGCGCGCGCACCCGGCACGCCGCTGACGCGCAAAAAAAAGACCGCGCAATGCGCGGTCTTGGTGCGGCGGGGCGGCGCGCTCAGAGCGTGGCGCTCTTGCGGCGCTCGGCCTCGAGGTATTCGCGCGACTGCATCTCGAGGATGCGCGACACGGTGCGGTGGAACTCGTTGGCCAGCGGCCCCTCGGTATAGATCTCGTCGGCGGGGCACTCGGCCGACATGATGAGCTTGACCTTGTGGTCGTAGAACACGTCGATCAGCCAGGTGAAGCGGCGCGCCTCCGAGGCCTGGCGCGGCCCCATGCGCGGCACGCCCGACAGGATGACGGTGTGGAAGCGGTTGGCCAGCTCGAGGTAATCGTTCTGCGAACGCGGGCCGCCGCACAGCGTGGCGAAGTCGAACCACACCACCGAGCCGCCCAGCGCGAGCGCGCGGATCTCGCGATGCTCGATGTGCAGCACGGGATCCTGCGCCGGCGTGTCGGAGAGCCGGTCGAAGGCGTCCTGCAGCGCGGCCTGGGCGGCGTCGTCGAGCGGATGGTGATACGACTGCACCTGCTCGAGCGAGCGCAGCCGGTAGTCCACGCCGGTGTCGACGTTCATGACGTCCATGCGCGACTTGATCAGCTCGATGGCCGGCAGGATGCGGTCGCGGTGCAGGCCGTCGGGATAGAGCGTGGAGGGCTCGTAGTTCGACGTCATGATGAACGAGGTGCCGTACTCGAACAGCTTGAGCAGCAGGCGGTACAGGATCATGGCGTCGGCCACGTCCGACACGTGGAACTCGTCGAAACAGATCAGGCGGTAGCGCTTGGCCACGCGCTTGGCGACCTCGTCGAGCGGGTCCTGCATGCCCTTCACGTTCTCGAGCTCGCGGTGCACCCCGCGCATGAATTCGTGGAAGTGCAGGCGCGTCTTGCGCACCACCGGCACGGTGGCGTAGAAGGCGTCCATCAGGAAGCTCTTGCCGCGTCCGACGCCGCCCCACAGGTACACGCCGCGCGGCACGTCGGGACGATTCAGCAGCTTCTTCAGCGCATTGGAGCGCATCGCCTTGAAGCGCACCCAGTCGTCGTAATAGCGTTGCAGGCGCTCGATCGCGCGTTCCTGCGCGGCATCGGGCTTGTAGCCACGCTCGGCCAGGGCATGTTCGTAGTATTCGCGGACGTTCATCGGAGAGCAGCACTCCAGAAAGCAAAAAGGCGGATCGCGCGATCCGCCCCGATTCGGCCGCGGGCAGGCGCCCGCGGCACCGGGCGCCGGCGGTCTGCACCGCCGGTGGCCCGGACACGCATCAGAAGTTCAGCGTGCGCTTGTCGACGGCCAGCGCCGCTTCCTTCACGGCTTCCGACAGGGTCGGGTGCGCGTGGCAGATGCGGGCGATGTCTTCGGCGGCGCCGCGGAATTCCATGATGGTCACGGCTTCGGCGATCAGCTCGGAGGCCATCGGGCCGATGATGTGCACGCCCAGGACCTCGTCGGTCTTGGCATCGGCGATCACCTTGGCAAAGCCCGTGGTGTCGCCCATGGCGCGCGCACGGCCGTTGGCCATGAAGGGGAACGAACCGGCCTTGTACTCGCGGCCTTCGGCCTTGAGCTGCTGTTCGGTCTGGCCGACCCAGGCGATTTCCGGCGAGGTGTAGATGACCCACGGCACGGTGGCGAAGTTGACGTGACCGTGCTGGCCGGCGATACGCTCGGCCACGGCAACGCCCTCTTCCTCGGCCTTGTGCGCCAGCATCGGGCCGCGCACCACGTCGCCCACCGCCCAGACGTTGGGCAGGCTGGTCTTGCAGTCGGCGTCGACCACGATGAAGCCGCGCTCGTCGAGCTTCAGGCCCACGGCGTCGGCGTTCAGGCCGCCGGTGTAGGGGACGCGGCCGATCGAGACGATCAGCTTGTCGACCACCAGCTTCTGCTCGCCGCCCTTGGCGTCGGTGTAGGGGATGGTCACGCCCTTGGCGGTGGCCTTCACTTCGCCGATCTTCACGCCGGTCTGGATGTCCAGGCCCTGCTTGGCGAAGGCTTTCTGCGCTTCCTTGGCCACTTGCTGGTCGGCGGCCGCGAGGAAATCGGGCATGCCTTCCAGGATGGTGACTTCGGCGCCCAGGCGGCGCCACACGCTGCCCATTTCGAGGCCGATCACGCCGGCGCCGATGACGCCGAGCTTCTTCGGCACGGCCGACAGGTTCAGCGCGCCGTCGTTGGACAGCACGGTCTTTTCGTCGAACGGCAGGCCCGGCAGTTCACGCGCCGAGGAACCGGTGGCGACGACGACGTGCTTGGCCACCAGGTCTTCTTCGGTGGTGCCGCTGACCTTGATGCCCCAGCCGCCTTCGACCTGGCCGGCGAACGCGCCCTTGCCATGGAAGAAGGTGACCTTGTTCTTCTTGAACAGGTACAGGATGCCGTCGTTGTTCTGCTTGACGACCTTGTTCTTGCGGCCGATCAGCGTGTCGAGCTTGAGGGTCACGCCCTTGACTTCGATGCCGTGCTCGGCGAAGTGGGTGTTGACCTCTTCGTAGTTTTCCGAGGACTGCAGCAGGGCCTTGGACGGGATGCAACCGACGTTGGTGCAGGTGCCGCCGGGCGCCGGACCGCCTTCGCCATTCTGCCAGGCGTCGATGCACGCGACGCTCATGCCGAGCTGGGCGGCACGGATGGCCGCGATGTAGCCGCCGGGGCCGGCACCGATGACGACGACGTCAAATTGTTTGGACATAGTGTTCTCGCGATGAGTGAGGTTCAGGCTGGAGGCCCCTGTGGGCGGCTCCATCGGCGCGGACGCATCGCAGCGTCCGGTGTGCGCCGGGACCAGCCGCCCGCGCGTGGGGCGGCCAGCGTAAAAACGGGCGAAACAGCCTTTGCTCTTTCGCCCGTCGCTGTCGGATTACAGATCCAGCAGCAGACGCTGGGGATCTTCCAGCGCTTCCTTCATGGCCACCAGGCCCAGGACGGCTTCGCGGCCGTCGATGATGCGGTGGTCGTAGGACATGGCCAGGTAGTTGATCGGGCGGATCACGATCTGACCGTTTTCGACGACCGGGCGCTCCTTGGTGGCGTGCACGCCGAGGATGGCCGATTGCGGCGGGTTGATGATCGGGGTCGAGAGCATCGAACCGAACACGCCACCGTTGGAGATCGAGAAGGTGCCACCGGTCATTTCTTCGATGCCCAGCTTGCCGTCGGCAGCGCGGCGACCGAAGTCGGCGATGGTCTTTTCGATGTCGGCGATCGTCATCTGATCGGCGTTGCGCAGGATCGGCACCACCAGGCCGCGCGGGCTGCCCACGGCGATACCGATGTCGAAGTAGCCGTGGTAGATGATGTCCTTGCCATCGACCGAGGCGTTCAGGAGCGGGTACTTCTTCAGCGCGGCAACGGCGGCCTTGACGAAGAAGGACATGAAGCCGAGCTTCACGCCGTGTTCCTTTTCGAACTTCTCTTTGTACTTGTTGCGCAGGTCGATCACGGCCTGCATGTTGACTTCGTTGAACGTCGTCAGGATGGCGTTCTCCTGCTGCGATTGCAGCAGGCGCTCGGCCACGCGGGCACGCAGGCGGCTCATCGGCACGCGCTGTTCCGGACGGCCGTCGAGCGAGAACGTGGCCGGGGCAGCCGGGGCGGCGGCGGCCTTGGCGGGAGCGGCGCCAGCCTGGGCGGCCAGGGCATCGCCCTTGGTCACCCGGCCGTCGCGGCCGGAGCCGGCGACGTTGGCGGCGTCCACGCCCTTCTCGGCGAGGATCTTCGAGGCGGCGGGCGAAGCGACGCCGGCAGCGGCGTTGCTGGCCGGGGCGGCGGCGGCAGCCGGCGCGGCGGCAGCGGCCGGCGCAGCGGCGGCCGGGGCAGCAGCGGCAGCGGCGGGCGCGGCAGCGCCGGCCTTGGCGGCCGTGTCGATCTTGGCGATCAGCTGGCCCGAGGTGACGGTGCTGCCGTCACCGGCCACGATTTCGGACAGGACGCCCGAAGCCGGCGCGGGGACTTCCAGCACCACTTTGTCGGTTTCGACTTCGATCAGGATTTCGTCGGCCTCGACTGCGGCGCCAGGCTGCTTCTTCCAGGTCAGCAGGGTGGCTTCCGAAACGGATTCGGAGAGTTGAGGAACGACAACGTCGGTAATAGCCATGGTAATGAATTCCGTAGAGTTGATGTTCTGGGTCGCTGGATTACTTGGTCAGCATGAAGCCCTTGTACTTCGCGGCGAAGGCCTGCTCGATGAGCTGCTTCTGCTGTTCCTGGTGCTTGGCCAGGTAACCCACCGCGGGCGAAGCCGAGGCGGCACGGCCGGCGTACGCCAGCTTCTGGCCTTCGACCATGTTTTCGTACAGGTGATGCTGGACGTAGAACCAAGCGCCTTGGTTCTGCGGTTCGTCCTGAACCCAGATCACTTCGGTCGCCTTCGGGTACTTGCGCAGCTCGGTCTCGAACGCCTTGTGGGCGAACGGGTAGAGCTGTTCGACGCGGACGATCGCGACGTGGTCGGCTTCGCGTTCGCGGCGCGCGTTGACCAGATCGTAGTAGACCTTGCCCGAGCAAGCCAGCACGCGCTTGACCGAAGCGGCCTTGATCGATTCGTCGACTTCGCCGATCACCGGGCGGAAGCTGCCGCCGGCCAGGTCGGTGAGGGGCGAACCGGCGTCCTTGTTGCGCAGCAGCGACTTCGGCGTGAAGATCACGAGCGGCTTGCGGAACTGGCGGATCATCTGGCGACGCAGCAGGTGGAAGATCTGCGAAGCCGAGGTCGGCTGCACCACCTGGATGTTGTTGTCGGCGCAGAGCTGCAGGAAGCGTTCGATACGGCCCGACGAGTGCTCCGGACCCTGACCTTCGTAGCCGTGCGGCAGCATCATGGTCAGGCCCGACTGGCGGCCCCACTTGGCTTCGCCGGCGCTGATGAACTGGTCGATCACGACCTGGGCGCCGTTGACGAAGTCGCCGAACTGGGCTTCCCAGATGGTGAGCGTGTTGGGCTCGGCCGACGAGTAGCCGTATTCGAAGGCCAGCACGGCCTCTTCGGACAGCACCGAGTCGATCACGGTGAACGGCGCCTGACCTTCGGAGACGTTCTGCAGCGGGATGTAGGTGCCGTCGTTCCAGCGCTCGCGGTTCTGGTCGTGCAGCACGGCGTGGCGGTGCGTGAACGTGCCGCGGCCCGAATCCTGGCCGGTGATGCGCACGGCATAGCCCGAGGCCACCAGGGTGGCGAAGGCCAGGTGTTCACCCATGCCCCAGTCGAGGTTCTGCTCGCCCTTGGCCATGTTGCGGCGGTCGTTGAGCAGCTTGTTGACCAGCGGGTGCACGGTGAAGCCTTCCGGCGTCGTCGTGATGCGCTCGCCGATGCGCTTGAGCTCGGCCAGCGGCACGGCGGTGTCGGCCTGGTCGGTCCACTTGGACGCCAGGAACGGCGACCAGTCGATCGCGTACTTGCTCTTGTAGTCGGTCAGGACGGGCTCGATGGTGCGCTGACCATCTTCCATGACCTGACGGTAGTCCTTGACCAGCTGATCGGCATCGCCTTCGGCCAGCACGCCCTGCGTGACCAGTTTGTCGGCGTACAGCTTGCGCGTGCCGGGGTGATGGCCGATGCGCTTGTACATCAGCGGCTGGGTCAGCGACGGGGTGTCCTGCTCGTTGTGGCCGAGCTTGCGGAAGCACACGATGTCGAGCACGACGTCGTGGCGGAATTCCATGCGGTAGTCGAGCGCGAGGCGGGTGGCGAACACCACGGCTTCGGGATCGTCGCCGTTGACGTGGAACACCGGGGCTTCGATCATCTTGACCACGTCGGTGCAATACAGCGTCGAGCGCGAGTCGCGCGGATCCGACGTGGTGAAGCCGATCTGGTTGTTGATGACGATGTGCAGGGTGCCGCCCGTGCCGTAGCCGCGCGTCTGGGCCAGGTTGAGGGTTTCCATCACGACGCCCTGGCCGGCGAAGGCCGCGTCACCGTGCACCAGCACCGGCAGCACTTGCTTGCCCTCGGTGTCGGCGCGGCGTTCCTGGCGTGCACGCACGCTGCCTTCGACCACCGGGTTGACGATTTCCAGGTGGGAGGGGTTGAACGCCAGCGACAGGTGCACCGGACCGCCACGGGTCGAGATGTCGCTCGAGAAGCCGTTGTGGTACTTCACGTCGCCGTCGGTCAGGCCTTCGGCGTGCTTGCCTTCGAACTCGGCGAACAGGTCGCCGGGCATCTTGCCCATGATGTTCACGAGCAGGTTCAGGCGGCCGCGGTGGGCCATGCCGACCACGATTTCCTGCACGCCGGCTTCACCGGCGTGGTTCACCACTTCGTCCATCGAGGCGATGAAGCTTTCGCCGCCCTCGAGCGAGAAGCGCTTCTGGCCGACGTACTTGGTGTGCAGGAAGCGCTCGAGGCCTTCGGACTCGGTCAGCTGCTGCAGGATGTGGCGCTTTTCTTCAGCCGAGTAGGTCGGGGCCGACAGCGTCGATTCGAGACGCTGCTGGATCCAGCGCTTGGCGGCCGGATCGGAGATGTGCGAGAACTCGGCGCCCACCGAGCGGCAATACGTGTCGCGCAACGCCTTCAGGATCTCGCGCAGCGTCATGGTGCTGGCGGTCGTGAAGTAGGTGTTGGTGGCGGAGTAGGTTTGATCCAGGTCGGCTTCGGTCAGGCCGTAGAAGGCCGGATCGAGCTCGGGGATCGCGGGGCGCTCCTGGCGCTTGAGCGGATCCAGGTCGGCCCAGCGCGAACCCAGCGAACGGTAGGCGGCAATCAGCGATTGCACCGAGACCTGCTTGCTGGCGACGGAAAGGTCGGGCTCGGCGGCGCGTTGCAGGAATGCATTGGCGCGGGCGCGTTGCGAGAACGATTCGACGATGGGCGCGTGAGCCTGGTCACGCGTGGATTCTTGACCGTCGGTCGCGGGGGCATGTTGCAGCTGGTCGAAATACTCGCGCCAGTTGTCGGCCACCGAACCGGGATTGTCGAGATACTGTTCGTAGAGTTCTTCTACATAAGGCGCATTACCGCCGAACAGATAGGAGGATACTTTGGATTCTGATTCCGTAGACATAATGTCGCTTCACCTTGACGAGTGCTTCACTCGCATACGATGCAGGAAAACCTTCCGCGACACGGGCTTCCCGTTTAGCGGATAGCAGGGGCAGAAGGCACGTACAAGCCTCGAAAGCCGTGTCGGCAGTATACCCCTTTGATATTGGGGGCGTCTTGCTGCAAGCGCGTGACATTCAACGAAGATCAAACATGGATGCATTCCTGGCAAGAATGCCTGCGGCTTCGCCGCGCATAACGTTGTCTACGCGTCGCCATTATCGGCAATCGGTCATTGCCGGGTCGGCCTCGCCGGCCCGGCCACACTGTCTCCAGAATACGACGCAAATCAGGCGCGGTTCAAGACCCGGCGTCCAATCCACACCGCCACCAGGGCAAATACGCCAAGCCCGAGCCACCGCGCGACCGGTTCGAAGCCCTCGCCCACCAGCGCCAGCGGCGCGTTCTGGCCGCTGAAGCCGATCACGGCGGCCAGCAGCACGCCGACCAGGCTCTCGCCCACGATCAGGCCGGAGGCGATCAGCACGCCGCGGCGGTTGGGCGCATCCGCGTACTGCTCGTAGGGCTGTCCGGCGGCCTGCGCGCGCCGGCGCAGCGCGCGCTCGAGCACCCAGGCCAGGAACGCGCCGACCACGATGGGCGCGCTGACGGTGGGCGGCAGGTAGATGCCGATGCCGACCGCCAGCACCGGCAGGCGCGCCACCCGGCAGGTGCGCGCGAGCAGCCCGTCGATCACGATGAGCGCGACGCCGACCGCCATCCCGATCAGGATCATGGTCCAGTTGAGTTGATGGGTGAAGATGCCCTGCGCGATGGCGAGCATCAGCGTGGCCTGCGGCGCGGCCAGCGCCTGATCGGGGTCCATGCCGGCGCGCGGCAGCGCATCGGCAAAGCCATAGGCGTTGTAGAGCAGGTCCAGCACGGGCGAGATCACCGCCGCCCCCACCACGCAGCCGATCAACAGCGCCACCTGCTGGCGCCAGGGCGTCGCGCCCACCAGCCAGCCGGTCTTGAGGTCCTGCAGGTTGTCGTTCGAGATCGAGGCCACGGCCACCACGGCGGACGTGGTGAAGATGGCCAGCGCGATGGCCAGCCGCACGCCCTCGTCGCTGCCGAGCAGGCCGCCGCCGTCGTTGATGAGCACCATCAGCAGCGACACCAGCACGATGGCGACGATGCCCACGCCCGAGATCGGGCTGGTCGACGAGCCCACCAGGCCGGCCATGTAGCCGCAGGCGGCCGCCACCAGGAAGCCGAACACGAAGGCGAACAGCACCGCGTAGGCGACCAGCACGCCGATGCGTCCGGCCGTGAGCGGCGCCGCGCTCATGAACGAGGCGAAGGTGAACACCAGCACGGCCAGCAGCACCAGCGAAATGCCGATCACCCAGCCGGCCGGCAGGTCGCGCTCGGTGCGCGGCGCGGGGCCGCTGCGGCGCTCGCCCTTGCCCACCATGCCCATCGAGGCGCGCAGCCCTTTCACCATCGGCATGAACAAGGTCGCCAGCGTCCAGATGGCGCCGACGCCGATCACGCCCGCGCCGATGAACCGCACCTGCGAGCCCCACAGGTCCGTGGCGTAGGCGGCCAGCGACTGGTCGGCCGCGCGCTCGCCCATGGCGGTCAGCACCGGCACGGCCACGCCCCAGGCGATCAGCAGGCCCACCAGCATCGCCAGGCCCGCCACGATGCCGATCAGATAGCCGGCGCCGAGCAGCGCCAGCGAGAATCCCATGGGCAGGCGCAGCACGGCGCCGCCGAGGGCGACGAAGCTGCTGGCGCCATCGGCCAGCACGCGCAGGCCGCTGGTGGCAAAGCTGACGATGGCCGCCACGCCGCCGCCGAACAGGATGTCGCCCATGCCGGTGCCGCCCGCGGGCCGCCCCGCCGCCGGCGCCTGGCCGGTGGCCTGCGCGCGCTCCTCGGCGCGCGCGGCGCTGCCCACGCGCAGGATCTCGGCCGCGGCCACGCCCTCGGGATAGGGCAGATCGCTCTTGACCACCATCACGTGGCGCAGGGGAATCGTGAACATCACGCCCAGCATGCCGCCGGCCGCACAGATGGCCATCGTCTGCCAGAACGGAAACGCGCTCCAGTGGCCCAGCATGACGAGGGCGGGCAGGATGAAGATGATGGACGACAGCGTGCCCGCGGCCGAGGCCTGCGTCTGCACCATGTTGTTTTCGAGGATGTTGGCGCCCTTGAACATGCGCAGCACCGACATCGAGATGACCGCGGCGGGGATGGCCGAGGAGAACGTCAGCCCCACCTTGAGGCCGAGGAACACGTTCGAGGCGGTGAAGATCACCGTGATGAGGGCGCCGAGAATGACGCCGCGCAGCGTCAGCTCGGGCAGGGACATGTCGTCCGGGACCCGCACACCATCATTCATCGCTCACCTCCTTTTGTCGATGCATCCGCGCGATTCTAGCGTCCACACCCTGGACATATCCTGACAAGGGCCGGCCCTTGCGGCGACCGCCCTCCCCGGTTTGCAGCAGATTCTGCCGCCCTCGCCCCGCCTCGACCCTGGTACATGCTGCAGAGGCGGGCATTCCCGCATCCCGTTCGGTCACTTCTGCGCGTCCGCCGGGGCTAGGATGGCGCTACAACCAGACTCACAATACCCGGAGACACCCCATGCGCGAGGCCCAGGCCGCCGGCATCACCGGCACCGATCCGTCCCAGCACGACAGCGATCCCCAGGAAACGGCGGAATGGCGCGACGCGCTGAGCGCGCTGACCCACGCCGACGGCGCCCCGCGCGCGGCCTACGTGCTGGCGCGCCTGCTGGAGCATGCGGCGGGCCTGGGGGTGCGGGCGGGCGGCCAGACCCGCAGCGCCTACCTCAACACCATCGGCGCCGACGCCGAGCCGCCCTTCCCCGGCGACCTCGCGCTGGAGGAGCGCATCGCCTCGATCAATCGCTGGAACGCGCTGGCCATGGTGGTGCGGGCCAACCAGGCGCACGGCGAGCTCGGCGGCCATATCGCGAGCTACGCCTCGGCCGCCGACCTGTTCGAGGTGGGCTTCAATCATTTCTTTCGCGGCCCCGATGCGCCCGGCGGCGCGGACCTCGTCTACATGCAGCCACACTCGGCGCCCGGCGTCTACGCCCGCGCCTATCTCGAGGGCCTGCTCGACGACGCCGACCTCGCGCTGTTCCGCCAGGAGATCACGGCGCGCGCGCAGGGCCGCCGCGGCCTGTCCTCGTATCCGCATCCCTGGCTGATGCCCGACTTCTGGCAATTTCCCACCGGCTCGATGGGCATCGGCCCGATCAATGCCATTTATCAGGCGCGCTTCATGCGCTACCTGGAACACCGCGATCTCGCGCCGGCCTCCGGCCGCAAGGTGTGGGGCATCTTCGGAGACGGCGAAATGGACGAGCCGGAATCGATCGCCGCGCTCACGCTGGCGGCGCGCGAGAAGCTCGACAACCTGATCTTCGTCGTCAACTGCAACCTGCAGCGGCTCGACGGCCCGGTGCGCGGCAACGGCCGCATCATCGACGAGCTCGAGACCCTGTATGCGGGCGCGGGCTGGAACGTCATCAAGGTGGTGTGGGGCAGCGACTGGGACGCCCTGCTGCGCCGCGACGCCAGCGGCGCGCTGGCACGCGCCTTCTCGCACACGGTCGACGGCCAGTTCCAGACCTTCGCGGCCAACGACGGTGCCTACAACCGCCAGCACTTCTTCGGCCAGAACCCGGCGCTGGCCGCGCTGGTGGCCGACTGGCCCGACGAGGCCATCGACCGCCTGCGCCGCGGCGGCCACGACATGACCAAGATCCACGCCGCCTACGCGCGCGCCGCGGCGCATCGGGGCCAGCCCACGGTGATCCTGGCGCAGACCAAGAAGGGCTACGGCATGGGCACGGCCGGACAGGGCAAGATGACCACGCACCAGCAGAAAAAGCTCGACGACACGGCGCTGCTGGCGTTCCGCGACCGCTTCGCGCTGCCGCTGTCGGACGCCGACTGCCTGGCGCTGCGCTTCTACCGGCCGGGCCCCGACAGCGCCGAGATGCGCCACCTGCAGGCGCGCCGGGCCGCGCTCGGCGGCCATCTGCCGCGCCGCCGCGCCGACGCGCCCGCGCTGGCCGTGCCCGCGGCCACGCAATGGGCCGGCTTCGCGCTTGCGCCCGAGGGCAAGGAGATGTCCAGCACCATGGCCATCGTGCGCATGCTCACGCAGCTGTTGAAGGATCCGGCGCTGGGGCCGCGCATCGTGCCCATCGTGGCCGACGAGGCGCGCACCTTCGGCATGGCCAACCTGTTCCGCCAGATCGGCATCTACTCGGCCCAGGGCCAGCTCTACGAGCCCGAGGACATCGGCTCGGTGCTGTCGTATCGCGAGGCGCGCGACGGCCAGATCCTTGAGGAAGGCATCACCGAGGCCGGCGCGATCTCGTCGTGGACGGCGGCCGGCACCAGTTATTCGGTCAACGGCCTGGCGATGCTGCCGTTCTATATCTATTACTCGATGTTCGGCTTCCAGCGCATCGGCGACCTGATCTGGGCGGCGGCCGACCAGCGCACGCGCGGCTTCCTGATCGGCGCCACCTCCGGGCGCACCACGCTGGGCGGCGAAGGCCTGCAGCACCAGGACGGCACCAGCCACCTGATCGCGGCCACGGTGCCCAACTGCCGCGCCTACGATCCGGCCCAGGCCTGCGAGGTGGCGCTGATCGTGGAGCACGGCATGCGCCGCATGCTCGAAGACGCGCACGACGAGTTCTATTACCTCACGGTCACCAACGAGAATCTCGCGCAGGCCAACCTGCCCGACGACCCGGCCGCGCGCGAGGGCATTCTGCGCGGCATGCATCGCGTACAGGCCTGCGACGCGCCCGGGGTGCGGCTGCTGGCCGCCGGGCCCGCGCTGGCGCAGGCGCTGCAGGCGGCCGCGCGCCTGCACGCCGACCATGGCCTGGCCTGCGAGGTCTGGAGCGTGACCAGCTACAGCGAGCTGGCGCGTGACGCGCGCGCCGCCGAACGCGCGGCCGCGCTGGGCCAGCCGCATGCGCCGGCCTGGCTGGCGCACTGCCTCGGCGAGACCGGCGTGCCGGTGCTGGCGGCCAGCGACTACGTGCGCGCGGTGCCCGACCAGATCCGCGCCTGGGTCCACGCGCCCATGCGCACGCTCGGCACCGACGGCTTCGGCCGCAGCGACACCCGCGCGCAGCTGCGCGACTTCTTCGAGGTCAGCGCCGACTGGATGGTGCTGCACGCGCTCGACCTGGCCGCGGCCCATGCCGGCCCGGCCGAGCGGGAGGCCCTGCGCGCGGCGCTGGAAACGCAGCGCGCCGCGCTGTCGGCCGCCACGCGCGAACTGCCGCCCTGGCAGGCCTGAAACCGGCCGCGCGTCCTTTTCGCTGCAGTGCAGCAAGGGCGCGCGCGGGGTTTCTGTGTTGAAATACTGGCCTGTTCCGAGCCGCGCGCGGCCTGCGGTCATGCGCCGCGCGCCCTCCGTGACCCGTTTTTCGGCGGCTTTCGCCGCAGTTCACCCGCTTATCAGTTAGCGCCGCAAAGGCTGTACCTCATGGACGAAACCCTCAGCAAGCGGGCGTTGGATTACCACGCCTATCCCACCCCCGGCAAAATCTCCGTCACGCCCACCAAGACGCTGGCCAACCAGGACGACCTGTCGCTGGCCTACTCGCCCGGCGTGGCCGCCGCGTGCATGGCGATCTTCGACCAGGGCAACGACGCCGCCTCCATGTACACCTCGCGCTCCAATCTGGTGGGCGTGGTCACCAACGGTACCGCCGTGCTCGGCCTGGGCAACATCGGCCCGCTGGCCGCCAAGCCGGTGATGGAAGGCAAGGGCTGCCTGTTCAAGAAGTTCGCCGGCATCGACGTGTTCGACATCGAACTGGCCGAGAACGACCCCGACAAGCTGGTCGACATCATCGCGGCGCTGGAGCCCACGCTGGGCGGCGTCAACCTCGAAGACATCAAGGCGCCCGAGTGCTTCTACATCGAGAAGAAGCTGCGCGAGCGCATGAAGATCCCCGTCTTCCACGATGACCAGCACGGCACCGCCATCATCTCGTCGGCCGCCATCCTCAACGGCCTGAAGGTCGTGGGCAAGGAAATGGGCGAGGTCAAGCTGGCCTGCTCGGGCGCCGGCGCCGCCGCCATCGCCTGCCTGGATCTGCTGGTCGACCTCGGCATCAAGCGCGAAAACATCTACGTGGTGGACTCGCGCGGCGTGATCTGGGAAGGTCGCGACGAAAACATGGAGCCCAACAAGCGCCGCTACGCGCAAAAGACCGACGCGCGCACGCTGGCCGACGTGGTCAATGGCGCCGACGTGTTCCTGGGCTGCTCGACCGCCGGCGTCCTGACCGCCGACATGGTCAAGACCATGGCGGTCAAGCCGCTGATCCTGGCGCTGGCCAACCCCGAGCCGGAAATCCGTCCGGAAGTCGCCAAGGCCGCCCGCCCCGACTGCATCATCGCCACCGGCCGCTCCGACTACCCGAACCAGGTCAACAACGTCCTGTGCTTCCCGTTCATCTTCCGCGGCGCGCTCGATGCCGGCGCCAGCCGCATCACCGAAGAGATGAAGCTCGCGTGCGTGAAGGCCATCGCCGAGCTGGCCCAGGCCGAGCAGAACGATGAAGTGGCCCGCGCCTACGCCGGCGAAGAGCTGTCGTTCGGCCCCGACTACATCATTCCCAAGCCGTTCGATCCGCGCCTGATCGTGCAGATCGCCCCGGCCGTGGCCCAGGCCGCCGCCGACTCCGGCGTGGCCGCGCGCCCGATCGAAGACATCGAAGCCTACCGTCGCAAGCTGATGGGCTTCGTGTACCACTCCGGCCAGCTGATGCTGCCGCTGTTCCAGGAAGCCCAGAAGGCGCCCAAGCGCGTGGTCTACGCCGACGGCGAAGACGAGCGCGTGCTGCGTGCCGTGCAGGTGGTGGTCGACGAGAAGCTCGCGCTCCCGATCCTGGTGGGCCGTCCGTCCGTGATCGAGATGCGCGTCAAGAAGTTCGGCCTGCGCCTGATCGCCGGCCAGAACATCGAGATCGTCGATCCCGAAGACGACGCCCGCTTCAACGAAACGTGGCAGGGCTACTACGAGCTGCGCGGCCGCGAAGGCGTGACGCCGGCGATCGCCAAGGCGATGATCCGCAAGCACAACACGCTGATCGGCGCGATGCTGCTGCATCGTGGCGATGCCGACGCGCTGCTGTGCGGCGTGGCCAGCAAGTACGACAACCAGCTCAAGTACATCGACGAAGTGATCGGCAAGAAGCCCGGCCAGACCTACGGTGCGCTCAACGTGCTGATGCTGCCGAACCACACGCTGTTCATCACCGACACGCACGTCAACGAAAACCCCAGCGCCGAAGAGATCGCCGACATCACGATCCAGGCCGGCGAAGAAATGATGCGCTTTGGCGTGGTCCCCAAGATCGCGCTGCTGTCGCACTCCAACTTCGGCAGCCGTCCGACCGAATCGTCGCGCAAGATGGCGCACGCCCGCCGCCTCGTGGCCGAGCGCGCACCGCACCTCGAAGTCGACGGCGAAATGCACGCCGACTCGGCGCTGTCGGAATCGATCCGCTCGCAGGCCTACCCCGACAGCACGCTCAAGGGTCGCGCCAACCTGCTGGTGATGCCGAACCTCGACACCGGCAACATCACCTACAACATGCTCAAGATGACGGGCAGCAACGGTGTGGCCATGGGCCCCATCCTGCTGGGTGCCGCGCGTCCGGTGCACATCCTGACGACCAGCGCCACCGTGCGCCGCATCGTCAACATGACGGCCCTCGCCGTCGTGGATGCGCAGCAGGAAGCCACGCAAGGCTGATCGCCCCGGCGATCACGGCAAAGGGCCTCCCTTCGGGGAGGCCCTTTTTCTTGGGCCGCGCCAGCGGGAGGCCTCCGCGCGCCCCGCGCTTCCTTGCCCGCGCCGCCGCCCCCTGCCCGATTTTTCCTCGGCTTCGACCGCGCGCATGGCACGGCGCGATACGCGCGGGCGCCAGAATTGGTAAAAGGGAGGAAGTCGCTGGCGCAGTCCGCGCCGGCCCCTGCCGGACTTTTCTTCATGGTGCTCGACGCGCTGCTGGCCTGGGCCCACTTCCTGGCCATTTTCTTCCTGATCGTGGTGCTCACCGCGGAGGCGGTGCTGCTGCGCCCCGGCCTGAGCGCCCAGACCGTGGGCCGGCTGGCCCTGTACGACCGGCTCTACCTGGTGTCGGCGGTGCTGGTGCTGGCCACCGGCCTGGCACGGCTCATGCTGGGCGCCAAGGGCGTCGCCTTCCTGATGCCCAACCCCTGGTTCCACGCCAAGATCGCGCTGTTCGTCGTTATCGGGCTCTGTTCGATCCCGCCCACGCTCGCGTTTCTGCGCTGGAAGCGCCAGGCGGCCAGGCTGCCGGGCTTCGTGCCCGACGACGCCGAGATCCGGCGTGCACGCCGCTGGGTCATGCTGTCGTCGCACCTGTTGATACTGCTGCCGCTGTTCGCCACGCTGATGGCGCGCGGCATCGGGCTTTGAAGGACCCCGCATGACGCTCTCGATCCACGACGACCCGCAGGACCTGGCCGCGCTCAAGGCCGCCGTGGCGCGGCTGGAGTCGCCGTCCCTCACGATCCGCCTGTCGAACCTGATCGGCTCGCCCATCGAATGGGCCATCAGCAAGCTGCCGCGCGCGGCCTCGTCGCGCATCCAGGACGCGGTGCACGCGGCGCTGCACAAGTCGGTGTCGGCGGCGCTGCGCACCTTCAACGGCAAGACCGGCACCGTCGCGCCGCGCAACCGCAGCCACGGCGCGGCCGCCGCGCTCACCGGCGCCGCCGGCGGCTTCTTCGGCCTCACCGGCACGCTGGTCGAGCTGCCCTTCTCCACCACCATCATGATGCGCTCGGTGGCCGACATCGCCCGCAGCGAAGGCTTCTCGCTCGCCGATCCGGATATCCAGCGCGAATGCGTGCAGGTGTTCGCGATGGGCGGCAACTCGAAAGACGATGACGCCGCCGAATCGGCCTACTACGCGCTGCGCACCGCGTTCAACGAGGTGGCCAAGGAAACCGCCAAGGCGCTGGCCGAGGTGGCCACCAAGCACTCCGCGGGCAAGGTCGCCGCGCATTTCGGCTCGCCCAAGCAGGCCGGCACCTGGCTCGCCAAGACCATCGAGGTGGTGGCGCAGCGCTTCGGCATCAACATCACCGAAAAGATCGCCGCGCAGGCCGCGCCGGTGGTGGGCGCCGTCAGCGGCGCGGCCATCAATGCGCTTTTCATCAGCCATTACCAGGACATGGCGCGCGGCCACTTCACCATCAAGCGGCTCGAACAGAAGTACGGCGAAGCGGCGGTGCGGGCGGCCTACCAGGACGTCCTCGCCCGTGTCGCCGCAGACTGACGCGCGGCGAGGCCAGGGACGGGCGCAGCGCGGCATCCTCCCGGCGCCAACAAAAAACCCCGGAGGTCTCCCTCCGGGGTTTTTTGTTGCCAGTACGGCGTGACGCGTGTGCTCAGCGCTTGGTGGGCACGTCGCGCGACACGGAACCGGTGTAGAGCTGGCGCGGACGGCCGATCTTGTACTCGGGATCCGACAGCATTTCGTTCCACTGGGCGATCCAGCCCACCGTGCGGGCCAGCGCGAAGATGGCCGTGAACAGCGAGGTCGGGATGCCGATGGCGCGTTGCACGATGCCCGAGTAGAAGTCCACGTTCGGGTACAGCTTGCGCTGCACGAAGTACGGGTCTTCGAGGGCGATGCGCTCGAGTTCCATGGCCAGCTTGAACAGCGGGTCGTTTTCCAGACCCAGGGCCTGCAGCACTTCCTTGCAGGTTTCCTGCATCAGCTTGGCGCGCGGGTCGTAGTTCTTGTAGACGCGGTGGCCAAAGCCCATCAGGCGCACGCCCGAGTTCTTGTCCTTGACCTTCTCCATGAACTCGCCGACCTTGGCCACGCCGCCGTTGGCCTGCAGCTCTTCGAGCATCTGCAGGCAGGCTTCGTTGGCGCCGCCGTGAGCCGGACCCCACAGGCAGGCCACGCCGGCCGCGATGGCGGCAAACGGGTTGGTGCCCGACGAACCGCACAGACGCACGGTCGAGGTGGAGGCGTTCTGCTCGTGATCGGCGTGCAGGATGAAGATGCGGTCGAGCGCGCGCTCGACGACTTCGTTGACCTTGTACTCTTCGCACGGGGTCGCGAACATCATGCGCAGGAAGTTGCCGGTGTACGACAGGTCGTTCTGCGGATAGATGAACGGCTGGCCTTGCGAGTACTTGTACGCCATCGCGACCAGGGTCGGCATCTTGGCGATCAGGCGGATCGCCGAGACGTGACGGTGCTGGGCGTTCGTGATGTCGGTCGAGTCGTGGTAGAAGGCCGACAGCGCGCCCACCAGGCCCGTCAGGACGGCCATCGGGTGCGCATCGCGACGGAAACCGCGCAGGAAGAAGTGCAGCTGTTCATTCACCATCGTGTGGTGCGTGACCTGCGAATCGAAATCCGTCTTCTGGCCGTCGTCGGGCAGTTCGCCGTTGAGGATCAGGTAGCAGATGTCGAGGAAGTCGCAGTTCACCGCCAGCTGTTCGATGGGGTAGCCGCGATACAGCAGTTCGCCCTTGTCGCCATCGATGTAGGTGATGCCCGACGCCGTGGCGGCGGTCGACATGAAGCCGGGGTCATACGTGAACATGCCCGTCTGGCCATACAGCTTGCGGATGTCGATCACATCCGGGCCAACCGTGCCCTTGTACACCGGGAGTTCAATAGGTGCGCTGCCATCCGAGAGGGATAGAGTGGCTTTTTTGTCAGACAGGTTCATCGCTGTTTCCTCACAATAAATCAGAGCTCACGCATGCGGCTGATGATGGTCCGGAGCCGAGGGGTGTCCAGGTCCCCTTCGAGCTCCTTCCGGGCCAGCAGCAGGTCGAGCAGATCGTTGTCTCCGAGCTCGAAGAGCTGCGTCAGTGCCGTTACGTCTTCATCGGTCAGCTGGGTCTCGTATTGATCCAGATACCGGGTGATGATCAGGTCATTTTCGAGCAGGCCGCGGCGCGCTCGCCAGCGCAACCGCGCCCGTTCCAATTCGGTAAGCCTGCTCATTTCAATGCCTTGCCAAGTACTAACACTAGACCGTACGACGGACCATCAGTTCCTTGATCTTGCCGATCGCCTTCGTCGGGTTGAGCCCCTTGGGACAGACGTCGACGCAGTTCATGATGGTGTGGCAACGGAACAGACGGTACGGATCTTCCAGATTGTCCAGACGGCGGCCGGTGGCTTCGTCGCGGCTGTCGGCGATGAAGCGGTAGGCCTGCAGCAGGCCGGCGGGGCCGACGAACTTGTCCGGGTTCCACCAGAACGACGGGCAGGAGGTCGAGCAGCAGGCGCACAGAATGCACTCGTACAGACCGTCCAGCTCTTCGCGTGCCTCGGGCGACTGCAGACGCTCGCGCTCGGGCGGCGGCGTGTCGTTGATGAGGTACGGGCTGACCGAGTGGTACTGGTTGAAGAAGTGCGTCATGTCCACGATCAGGTCGCGGATCACGGGCAGACCGGGCAGCGGCTTCAGAACGATCGGTTCCTTCAGCTCGCGCAGGTTGGTCGTGCAGGCCAGGCCGTTCTTGCCATTGATGTTCATGGCATCGGAACCGCACACGCCTTCACGGCACGACCGGCGCAGCGCCAGGCTGTCGTCGACGTCGTTCTTGATGCGCACCAGCGCATCGAGCAGCATCTTGTCGGTCGGCTGGAGTTCGACTTCCAGCTTCTGCATGTACGGACGCTCGTCCTTGTCGGGATCGTAGCGGTAGATTTCGAATTTAACGATTCGTTTGGAGCTCATGCCAGATCCTGCTTAGAAAGTACGGGCCTTGGGCGGGACGGACTCGACCGTGAGGGGCTGCATCTGCACCGGCTTGTAATCCAGGCGGCTGCCTTCGGAGTACCAGAGCGTGTGCTTGAGCCAGTTCACGTCGTCACGGTTCGGGTGATCGTCGAGCGCGTGGGCGCCACGGCTTTCGGTGCGATTGGCGGCCGACTTGATGGTGGCGCGGGCCACTTCGGTCATGTTGGCCAGCTCCAGCGCTTCGACGCGAGCCGTGTTGAACACCTTCGACTTATCCTTGAAGTAGATGTGTTCGGCGGTCTTGGCCAGGTCTTCGATCTGCGTCACGCCTTCGTTGAGCAGGTCGATCGTGCGGAACACGCCGCAGTGACGCTGCATCGAGACGCGGATCGCGTTGGCCACGTCCTGGGTCTTCTCGCCCGAGGTGCGCGATTCGAGCTTGTCGACACGGGCCAGCGAGGCGTCGACAGACTCCTGCGACATCGGCTGGTGCGCGTGCTGGCGCTCGGGGTGCGAGTTGACGATGTGGTTGCCGGTGGCGCGACCGAACACGATCAGGTCGAGCAGCGAGTTCGTGCCCAGGCGGTTGGCGCCGTGGACCGACACCGCCGCGCATTCGCCGACGGCGTACAGGCCATTGATGACCTTGTTTTCGCCGTTGACGCGCTCGAGCACCTGGCCGTGATAGTTGGCCGGAATGCCGCCCATCTGGTAGTGGATCGTCGGCACGACCGGGATCGGTTCCTTGATCGGGTCGACGTTGCCGAACTTGATCGCGATTTCGCGGATCGAGGGCAGACGCTTGTTGATGACGTCGGCGCCGAGGTGGTCGAGCTTGAGCACCACGTAGCTGCCGTCAGGACCGCAGCCACGGCCTTCCTTGATTTCCTGGTCCATCGAGCGCGACACGAAGTCACGCGGCGCCAGATCCTTCAGCGTGGGCGCATAGCGCTCCATGAAGCGTTCGCCATCCTTGTTGAGCAGGATGCCGCCTTCGCCACGCACGCCTTCGGTGATCAGCACGCCGGCACCGGCCACGCCGGTGGGGTGGAATTGCCAGAATTCCATGTCCTGCAGCGGGATGCCCGCGCGGGCGGCCATGCCGAGGCCGTCGCCGGTGTTGATGAAGGCGTTGGTGGAAGCGGCCCAGATGCGGCCCGCGCCACCGGTGGCCAGCACCGTGGTCTTGGCTTCGAGGATGTAGATCTCGCCGGTTTCCATTTCCAGCGCGGTCACGCCCAGCACGTCGCCGGCTTCGTTGCGCAGGAGGTCGAGGGCCATCCACTCGACGAAGAACTGGGTGCGCGACGCGACGTTGCGCTGGTAGAGCGTGTGCAGCAGGGCGTGACCGGTACGGTCGGCCGCGGCACAGGCGCGCTGGACGGGCTTTTCACCGAAATTCGCGGTGTGTCCACCGAACGGACGCTGATAGATCGTGCCGTCGGGGTTGCGGTCGAAAGGCATGCCGAAATGCTCGAGTTCGTACACGGCATTCGGGGCCTCGCGGCACATGAATTCGATGGCGTCCTGGTCGCCCAGCCAGTCCGAACCCTTGACGGTGTCGTACATGTGCCAGAGCCAGTTGTCTTCGCTCATGTTGCCCAGCGAGGCGCTCACGCCGCCCTGCGCCGCAACGGTGTGCGAGCGGGTGGGGAACACTTTCGACAGCACGGCAACGGACAGGCCCGCCTGGGCCAGTTGCAGCGAACAGCGCATGCCGGCACCGCCGGCGCCAACGACCACCACATCAAACTGGCGGCGCGGCAAAGATTTCTTGACAGCGACCACGGCTTAGATTCTCCAGAGGGTTTGCGCGAAGAAGACGACCGAGGCCACCAGCCACAGGATCGTCAGCACTTGCAGCGTCAGACGCACGCCGACCGAACGGACGTAGTCCATCCAGATGTCGCGCACGCCGATCCAGGCATGCCAGGCCAGCGCAAAGAAAGCGAGGGTGGCCAGAAGCTGGCCGACCGGAAGAGCGAACACGTGGAAGGTGAACAGCGACTTCCAGTTTTCATACGTGAACGAGGGCATCACCAGCAGGCCGATGATCAGCACCAGCGTGTAGACGGCCATGATGATGGCGGTGATGCGCTGGACGATGAAGTCGATCGTGCCGTAGTGGGCGCCGACGACCAGGCGCTTGGGGCCGTAGTTTTTGACGTCAGCCATTACAGGACTCCGAACAGTTTGAGAGCGATCACCAGGGTCAGCGCCAGGCTGACGCCGAACACCACGCCCGCGGTCTTCTTGGCCGACTGCTTGTCGATGCCGATGTGCAGGTCGAGGATCAGGTAACGGATGCCGGCACAGAAGTGGTGCAGGTAGCCCCAGATCAGGACCAGCAGGACCAGCTTGACCAGCGGATTGCCCGCGTACTGCGCGACCTGTGCGTAGGTCTCGGCCGAGGTCACGCTCGCGCCGAACAGCGGAACGATGACCAAGGGCAAACAGAGGAACAGCAGCGCGCCGCTGATGCGGTGCAGGATGGACAGTTTGCCGGCCAGGGGCAGGCGATAACTGAGGATTTGCGGGATGGTGATATTGCGAAACTGCGGACGCGGCTTGGCAGCTGAGTCGGACATGACGGCCTCGGTGTTTCGGAACTAGGGAATCGTGATGGCGAAATTGCTGTCGTCCTTGCGGACAAACGCTCTATTTTCGCCCAGAGATCGGCTTCGTATCAAATCGTAGAAAAAAAGTTCATCAATTCAAACTATTGCGGTAGTGATAGTGATCGGTCAGGTACAGGCCGCGACGCACTTCCATCGGCCGGTCGCCATACGTATACGAAATTCGGTCCACCTGGAGTAAGGGCGCACCGGGGGAAATGTTCAGCAGGCGGGCGATTTCTTCGTTCGCCGCCACCGCGCGCAGTTTTTCGTCGGCGCGGACCATGCTCACGCCGAACTCCGACTCGAACAGGCCGTACATCGGGGCGCGGTTGGCCGTCAGGAGCTCCAGCGTCAGGCCACGGAAGGCGGTGCCCGGCAGCCAGATGTCGTCGATGACGGTGGGGGTTTGATTCATGGAAAGCTGGCGCCGGATCATGACGACCGTCTCGCCGGCGCGCAATTCGAGGGCGCGGGCGATCTCGGCGGGTGCGCGCACGCGGCGGCACTCCAGGATGCGGCTCTCGGCGCGCCCGCCCTCACCCTCTTCGTCGGCGGCCAGGCGCAGGAAGCGATAGCGCACGCGGGCTTCGTGATGGGTGGCGACGAAGGTGCCCTTGCCCTGCCGGCGCAGCAGCAGGTGTTCGGCGGCGAGCTCGTCGACCGCCTTGCGAACCGTTCCCTGGCTGACCTGGAAACGCGCGGCGAGATCGATTTCGCTGGGGATCAGCTCACCCGGCTTCCATTCGCCGCGATCCAGGCTCTGCACCAGCAGTTCCTTGATCTGGCGATACAGCGGACTGAAAGCGGCCCCCTCGCCTGCCGGTTTCGCGGCACGCGTTCGTAGAGGGGTTTCGGACCGGGGGTCTGCCATGGGGTGTCTGTGTCGGTTTTCGGCTCGCCCGAATCGAGGCGGGCACGAGGCACCGGCACAGCTGGGACGCGGCAAAAACGCCGGGCGACCACGGATTCGGACAAACACGCCATTCTCGCACAGCAGCCCCATACTGTCCAACGTCTTATGTCTTATATAAGATATAAGATCGTTTGACGCATGCGTGAATTCAATCTAGGATTGCCGGCTGTCGGAGCACCCTCCGCAGCACTGTCCGCAGACGTGGCGCAAGGGCTCCAGCGATTACACTGTGAGTGAGATTTTGTCTCGCCCAATATCCTTCGGAGAACGTTAATGTCTAAGCCCGCCATGCGTGTCGCCGTCACCGGCGCCGCCGGCCAGATTGGTTACGCCCTGCTGTTCCGCATCGCCTCCGGCGAAATGCTGGGTAAAGACCAGCCGGTCATTCTGCAACTGCTCGAGATCCCCGACGAGAAGGCCCAGAAGGCCCTCAAGGGTGTGATCATGGAACTGGACGATTGCGCTTTCCCGCTGCTGCAGGAAGTGACCGCCCACAGCGATCCCCGCACCGCCTTCAAGGATGCCGACGTGGCCCTGCTGGTCGGCGCCCGCCCCCGCGGCCCCGGCATGGAGCGCAAGGACCTGCTGCAGGTCAATGCCCAGATCTTCACCGCCCAGGGCCGCGCCCTGAACGACGTCGCCAGCCGCGACGTGAAGGTGCTGGTCGTCGGCAACCCGGCCAACACCAACGCCTACATCGCCATGAAGTCGGCGCCGGACCTGCCCGCAAAGAACTTCACCGCCATGCTGCGCCTGGACCACAACCGTGCCCTGTCGCAACTGGCCGCCAAGTCGGGCAAGGCCGTGGCCGAGATCGAAAAGCTGGTCGTGTGGGGCAACCACTCGCCCACGATGTACCCGGACATCCGCTTCGCCACCGTCGGCGGCCAGAGCCTGGCCAAGCTGATCAACGACGACGCCTGGAACCGTGACACGTTCATCCCCACCGTGGGCAAGCGTGGCGCCGCCATCATCGAGGCCCGTGGCCTGTCGTCGGCCGCCTCGGCCGCCAACGCCGCCATCGACCACGTGCGTGACTGGGTGCTGGGCAGCAACGGCAAGTGGGTCACCATGGGCGTGCCCTCGGATGGCTCGTATGGCATCCCCGAAGGCATCATCTACGGCGTGCCCGTCACGACCGAAAACGGCGAATACAAGCGCATCGAAGGCCTCGAGATCGACGCCTTCTCGCGTGAGCGCCTGGACTTCACGCTGAAAGAGCTGCTCGAAGAGCGCGATGGCGTGAAAGACCTGCTGAAGTAATTCGGCGCAATGAAACAGGCCCGCCGACGCGGGCCTGTTTCTTGTGGGCCCCGCCCCACCCGGCACATCGGTATGTGCGCTTGGAACAATTGTCACCAAGTGGACAGATTCATGTTTCGGATCCGCGTTAAGGTCTGGCCCACGAGGCCGGCTTGCGTTCTGGTCAGGAGCCCGGCTCCGCCGTGCGCACCCCGGTCTGGCGGGCCGCCCCGTGCGCGGCGCCCCCAATAACGACGGAGACTCTCATGACCCGACCCGCATCCCCCGGCGCCCTGTTCCGCCAGGCCCTGCGCGACGAACAGCCGCTGCAGATCATCGGCGCGATCAACGCCAACCACGCCCTGCTGGCCAAGCGCGCCGGCTACCGCGCGATCTATCTTTCCGGCGGCGGCGTGGCCGCGGGCTCGCTGGGCCTGCCGGACCTCGGCATCAACACGCTCGACGACGTGCTGACCGACGTGCGCCGCATCACGGACGTCTGCGACGTGCCGCTGCTGGTCGACATCGACACCGGCTTCGGCCCCTCGGCGTTCAACATCGCCCGTACCGTCAAGAGCCTGATCAAGTTCGGCGCGGCCGCCTGCCACATCGAAGACCAGGTCGGCGCCAAGCGCTGCGGCCATCGCCCCGGCAAGGAAATCGTCAGCACCGAAGAGATGGCCGACCGCGTGAAGGCCGCCGCCGACGCGCGCACCGATTCCGATTTCTTCCTGATCGCGCGCACCGATGCGATCGCCTCGCACGGCGTTGACGCCGCCATCGAACGCGCGATCAAGTGCGCCGAGGCCGGCGCCGACGCGATCTTCGCCGAGGCCGCCTACGACCTGCCCACCTATCGCCGCTTCGTCGACGCGGTGCAGGTGCCGGTGCTCGCCAACATCACCGAATTCGGCAAGACGCCGCTGTTCACGGTCGAAGAGCTCAAGAGCGCCGGCGTGGGCATGGTGCTGTACCCGCTGTCCGCGTTCCGCGCCATGAACAAGGCCGCCGAAAACGTCTACCAGGCCATCCGCCGCGACGGCCACCAGAAAAACGTGATCGACCTGATGCAGACGCGCGACGAGCTCTACGACCGCATCGGCTACCATGACTTCGAGAACCAGCTCGATCAGCTGTTCGCCAAAGACAAGTCCAAGTAATCGCGCGCGGCCCGTCGATGCACGCGGCCGCCGCGCCTGTGATCACCTGTGTTCACCCCCATGGGAAGGAGTAGGAGAGACATGACTACCTCGAAGAAAGCGGCCGCTGCGCCCGTCGAAGAAAAAGCGGGTTTCAAGCCCAAGAAGTCGGTTGCGCTTTCCGGCGTGGTCGCCGGCAACACCGCGCTGTGCACGGTCGGCCGCACCGGCAACGACCTGCACTACCGCGGCTACGACATCCTCGACTTCGCCGACGTGGCCGAGTTCGAGGAGATCGCTCACCTGCTGGTGCACGGCAAGCTGCCCAACAAGGCCGAGCTCAAGGCCTACAAGGAAAAGCTGCGCGCGCTGCGCGGCCTGCCGGCGCAGCTGCAGAACGCGCTCGAGGCGCTGCCCGCGGCGAGCCATCCCATGGACGTGATGCGCACGGCCGTGTCGGTGCTGGGCTGCGTGCTGCCCGAGAAAGACGATCACAACACCCCGGGCGCGCGCGACATCGCCGACCGCCTGATGGCCAACCTCGGCTCGGCGCTGCTGTACTGGTATCACTACAGCCACAACGGCCGCATCATCGACGTGCAGACCGACGACGACAGCATCGGCGGCCACTTCCTGCACCTGCTGCACGGCCAGAAGCCGTCGGACGACTGGGTGCGCGCCATGCACACCTCGCTCATCCTCTACGCCGAGCATGAATACAACGCCTCGACCTTCACCTGCCGCGTGATCGCCGGCACCGGCTCCGACATGTATTCGTCGATCACCGGCGGCATCGGCGCGCTGCGCGGCCCCAAGCACGGCGGCGCCAACGAAGTCGCGTTCGAAGTGCAGAAGCGCTACGAGACGCCCGACGAGGCCGAGGCCGACATCCGCCGCCGCGTCGAGAACAAGGAAGTGATCATCGGCTTCGGCCACCCGGTCTACACCATCTCCGACCCGCGCAACAAGGTCATCAAGGAAGTCTCCAGGCGCCTGTCGAAGAAGGCCGGCAGCACCAAGATGTTCGACATCGCCGAGCGCCTCGAAACCGTGATGTGGGACATCAAGAAGATGTTCCCCAACCTCGACTGGTTCTCGGCCGTGAGCTATCACATGATGGGCGTGCCCACCGCGATGTTCACGCCGCTGTTCGTGATCGCGCGCACGGCCGGCTGGTCGGCGCACATCATCGAGCAGCGCATCGACAACAAGATCATCCGGCCGACCGCCAACTACACCGGCCCGGAAAACCAGAAGTACGTGCCGCTCGAAAAGCGCAAGTAAATCCCGAACGACGACACCGCGCCCCTCGAGGGCGCGGCGTTTTTTGCGCCCTGCGATCCGGGGCGCCGCGTCCTTGCGCCTGCCATCTCTCCAGGAGCCGCCATGTCCGCACCCATCTCCAACGTCCGGCCCGACCCCGACCAGGTCCTGGTCGACATCGCCGACTACGTCATCGACCATCCGATCCAGAGCGAGCTGGCCTACGAAACGGCCCGCCATTGCCTGATCGACACGCTGGGCTGCGGCCTGGAGGCGCTCGAATACCCGGCGTGCAAGAAGCTGCTCGGGCCGATCGTGCCCGGCACCATCGTGCCCAACGGCGCCAAGGTGCCCGGCACCCCGTTCCAGCTCGATCCCGTGCAGGCCGCCTTCAACATCGGCGCCATGATCCGCTGGCTCGACTTCAACGACACCTGGCTCGCGGCCGAATGGGGCCATCCCTCCGACAACCTGGGCGGCATCCTCGCCACCGCCGACTGGCTCTCGCGCACCGCGGTGGCCGCCGGCAAGCCGCCGCTGACCATGCGCGACGTGCTGACCGCGATGATCAAGGCGCACGAGATCCAGGGCTGCATCGCGCTCGAAAACGCGTTCAACAAGGTCGGGCTGGACCACGTGGTGCTGGTGAAGGTGGCGTCCACCGCCGTGGTGGCGCAGATGCTGGGCCTGTCGCGTGACGAGATCATCAACGCGGTCTCGCTGGCCTGGGTCGACGGCCAGAGCCTGCGCACCTACCGCCACGCGCCCAACGCCGGCAGCCGCAAGAGCTGGGCCGCGGGCGATGCGACCAGCCGCGCCGTGCGCCTCGCCCTCATCGCCCGCACCGGCGAGATGGGCTACCCCTCCGTGCTGACGGCCAAGACCTGGGGCTTCTACGACGTGCTGTTCAAGGGCCAGCCGTTCAGGTTCCAGCGCCCCTACGGCAGCTACGTGATGGAGAACGTGCTGTTCAAGATCTCGTACCCGGCCGAGTTCCACGCGCAGACGGCGGTCGAGGTGGCCATGCAGGTCCACGCGCGGCTGGCCCAGGCCGGCAAGACCGCCGCGGACATCGAGCGGATCACGATCCGCACCCACGAGGCGGCGATCCGCATCATCGACAAGCAGGGCCCGCTCAACAACCCCGCCGACCGCGATCACAGCATCCAGTACATGGTGGCGGTGCCGGTGCTGTTCGGCCGCCTCACCGCGGCCGACTACGAGGATGCGGTGGCGCGGGACCCGCGCATCGACGCGCTGCGCGCCCGCATCGTGTGCGTCGAAGACCCGGCCTACACCCGCGACTATCACGACCCCGCCAAGCGTTCGATCGCCAACGCCCTCACCGTGACGTTCAAGGACGGCACGGGCCTGGACGAGATCGCGTGCGAATACCCGATCGGCCACCGCCGCCGCCGCGCCGACGGCATTCCGCTGCTGGAGGCCAAGTTCCGCACCAACCTGGCCCGCATGCTGCCGCCGCGGCAGCAGCAACGCATCCTCGACGTGTCGCTCGACCAGGCCGTGCTGGAGCGCATGGCGGTGCACGAGTACGTGGACCTGTATGTGATCTGAGCCGCGGCTCGGAGCCGGCCGCCCGTGCCTCGGCGGCCGGCCTGGCCCGGCCGCCAGCCCAACCCTCAGGGCCGCGGCCGGGGCAGCGTGAGGGTGAAGCGGGTCGACTGCGCGTCGGACGCCACGGCCACGCTGCCGTGATGGGCCTCGACGATCGAACGCACGATGGCCAGGCCGATACCGCTGCCCTCGCCGACGTGCTGGCGCGACGGATCGACGCGATAGAAGCGGTCGAACAGCCGGGGCAGGTGCTCGGCCGCGATCGGCGTGCCGGGGTTCTCGACGGTCAGGCATACGAGGTCGGCCCGGCGCGCCAGGTGGACCGTCACCGCCATGTTGCGCGGGGTGTGGCGGACCGCGTTGGAGAGCAGGTTGCTGATCGCGCGGCGCAGCATCAGCGGATCGCCGACCACCTCGCAGGCCTCGCCCGCGAAGCGCAGCGCCACCTGCCGCTCGTCGGCCCAGGCCTCGAAGAAATCGAACACCTTCATCACCTCCTCGGCGAGGTTGAGGCGGCGGCGCTCGGGCAGCAGCAGCTGGTTGTCGGCCTGCGCCAGGAACAGCATGTCGCTCACCATGCGCGACATGCGCGAGAACTCCTCGAGATTCGAGTACAGCACGTCTTCGAGGTCCTGCGGGTTGCGCGGCTGGCTCAGCGCGATCTCGGTCTGGGTGACGAGATTGGTGATGGGCGTGCGGATCTCGTGCGCGATGTCGGCGGAGAAGTTGGACTGGCGCGAGAACACGTCTTCGATGCGCGCGAGCATGTGATTGAACGACACCGTGAGGCGCTCCAGCTCGACCGGCACGCGCGCGGGATCGAGGCGCACGTTCAGGTCGGCCGAGGTGATGCTCTCGATCCGGTCGCTCACGTCGCGGATCGAGCGGTGGCCGCGCTGCACCACGAACTGCACGACGAAGATGATCAGCACGCTGAACAGCAGCGCCACGTACACGAGATTGCGCTTGAGCGCCGCGAGGTAGTGCAGGTGGAAATCCATGGGCACGGCCATCAGCAGCCGGTAGGCGGGCCGCCCGTCGCCCGCCTCGCCGAACGCCAGCATGATCCAGCGCCAGGAGCTCGCCGCCACCTCGCGGTCGGCATGCGGCGGCGCGTGCGGGCGCGGATCGGTCCAGGAGATGAGGTCGCCGCTGCGCAGCCGCTCGGCCAGGCCCGGCACGCGCAGCACGCGCTCCAGGTCGGGCCCGCCGGGCGAACGGAAGATCGGCGTGCCGGTCGCGTCGCTGATGCAGATGGCGACCTCGCCATAGTCGTCGATGGCTCGCTGCAATATCTGCTGGCGCGGCGCGCCCGGGTATTCGGTGAGATTCAGCGCCGTTTCGATCGTGGTGCCCAGGCGCCGCAGGTCGATCTCGTCGCGCTCCTTGAAGTGCTGCCGCACCGAGTGGACCATCAGCCAGGCGAAGGCCATGAACGCCAGGATCATCGACAGGCTGATGAAGAAGGTGAGGCGCGCGGCCAGCGAGAACGGCCGGCCCGACGGCCTACGCCACATCGGGCGCTCCCAGCACGTAGCCCACGCCGCGCACGGTCTGGATGAGCTTGGGCTCGAAGTCGTTGTCGATCTTGGCGCGCAGGCGCTTGACCGCCACGTCGATGACGTTGGTGTCGCTGTCGAAGTTCATGTCCCAGACCTGCGAGGCGATCAGCGAGCGCGGCAGCACCTCGCCCTGGTGGCGCAGGAAGAACTCGAGCAGGGTGAACTCCTTGCCGGTGAGCGTGATGCGCGTGCCGTTGCGGGTGACCTTGCGGCTGCCGAGGTCGACGGTGAGATCGGCCACCTGGAAACGGCTTTCCATCATCACCGCGGCCCCGCGCCGCAGCAGCGTGCGCACCCGCGCCAGCAGCTCGGCGAAGGCAAACGGCTTGACCAGGTAATCGTCGGCGCCGAGCTCCAGCCCCTTGACCCGGTGCTCGACGGTGCCGAGCGCGGTGAGCAGCAGGATGGGCATGCCCTTGTTGGCCGCGCGCAGCATCCTGACGATGTCCCAGCCGTTCACGTCGGGCAGCAGGATGTCGATGATCAGCAGGTCGTATTCGCCGGTGATCACCAGGTGGTAGCCATTCAGTCCGTTATCGGCGAGGTCGACGACGAAGCCCGCCTCGGTGAGCCCCTTGGCCAGGTATTCACCGGTTTTCTTTTCGTCTTCGACGACCAGGATCTTCATTGCCGCTCCTCGCATCCATCGGATGCTTGCGTGATCCGATTCTAGAGATGCCGATTCGGTTGGCAAGGAATGTTCAGAAGAATGACGAAGATGTCATGAACGGGTCATCCCGGCTTCAGATGCACGGCACGCGACGGCCCTCGCGCTGTGGCCCGCCGATGCCGCGCGGCGCGGGCCGGTGACCGATCTGTCATTCGCGCGTCATGCGTCGAACAGTGGCTGCGCCGTAGAGTGCCAAGCATCGATCGCCGATCCTCGGCCTCGCACGCTTCGCCGGAAACCGCCATGCGCCCCTTCACGCTCCTGACGTTCAGCATCCTGTCCGTGCTCGCGGGCTGCGTGTCGCTGGCGCCGGCGTACGTGCGCCCGGACGCGCCGGTGCCGCGCCAGTTCTCAGTGGCGCGGCATGGCCTGGTGGCGGCGCCCGCCGACTACCGCGACAGCGGCTGGCAACACTTCTTCGCCGACCCGCAGCTCAGGGCGCTGATCGCCACGGCGCTGCGCAACAACCGCGACCTGCGTGCGGCGGTATCGAAGCTGCAGCAGGCACGCGCCCAGGTCGCCGCCAGCGCCGCGCTGCGCGAACCGCAGCTCGGCACGGCCGCCAGCGAGACCACCAGCGCGAGGCTCGCCACCAACACCACGCCGCGCCACGACTACCAGGCCGGGCTCAACCTCAGCTTCGATTTCGACGTGTTCGGCCGCCTCGCGAGCCTGACCGAGGCGGACCGCCAGCGCTATTACGCCAGCGCGGCCGCGCGCCGCGAGGTGCACATCCTGCTGGTGGCGGGCGTGGCACGCGCCTACTTCAATCGCGAACTCGCCGCCGCGCAGCTGCGGGTGGCGCGCGAGACGCTGCAGAACAGCCGCCAGGCGTATGCCGACGTGCAGCAGCGCCTGCGCCACGGCCGCGCCGACGTGCTCGCGCTCGAGCAGGCGCGCGGCATGGTCGAGGTGGCGAGCACCGACATCGCGCGGCGCGAGGGCGAGTTCGCGCGCGCCGGCGACGCGCTGCAATTGCTGCTCGGCAGCTATCCCGACCTGCCCGCGGAGGGCGCGCGCGCGGATGCCGACCTCAGCCCCGTGGCCCTGCCCGAGCCGCTGCCCTCCGACATCCTGCTGCAACGCCCCGACATCCAGCAGGCCGAGCATGCGCTGCAGGCGGCCAATGCCAGCATCGGCGCCGCGCGGGCCGCGTTCTTCCCCGCCATCACGCTCGGGGGCGGGCTCTCGGCGCGCAGCCCGGATCTCGCCACCCTGTTCGATGCCGCGAGCGGCATGTGGAGTTTCGTGCCCAGGATCGAACTGCCCATCTTCACGGGCGGCAGGCTGCAGGCCAATCTCGACATCGCGCAACTGCGCCGCGACGAGGCGGTGGCCAATTACGAAAAGAAGATCCAGACCGCGTTTCGCGAGGTGGCCGACGCGCTGGCGCTGCGGCCGGCCATCGCCGGCCAGGCCACGGCGCAGCGGCGCTATCTGGCTGCCCTCGAGATCACCCGCAGCCGGGCCTGGGCCCTGTATCGCCAGGGCGCCGCCAGCTATCTCGATGTGTTGAGCGCCGAGCGGGCCCTGTTCGCCACCCGCCAGAACCTGCTTGCCCTGAACTACGCGCGCCAGGCCAACGAGGTCGACCTGTACGCGGCCCTGGGCGGCGGCTGGGCCGACTGAACGCCCACCGGTTCCCCACCCCCCCCTGGAGATCGCTCATGAATCCCTTCCTCACCGTGGCGGCCGCCACCCTGCTTGCCGCGTCGATCGCGCCCGCCCATGCGGCTTCCCCCGCGTCGGGCCAGACCATGAACACAGACATGAAGGCCGCCGCGACGGCCCCGCCGGCGCAGGCCGTCAGCGCCTCGGGCGAGGTCAAGGCGATCGACCCGGACACGCACAAGGTGACCATCGCGCACGGCGCCATCCCGGCGCTGAACTGGCCGGCCATGACCATGCGCTTCACCATCACGCCGCAGACCCGGCTCGGCGCCGTGAAGCCGGGCGACCAGGTCGACTTCACCTTCATCCAGCAGGGCAACCTTTCCTTGCTGCAGACCATCCACGCCAAGTGAGGCGCGCCCGCGCCCGCCCCCGCCTCTCTCGAGGGAAACGAACATGACTTCCACACGAAGCAGAAGCGCCGCGCTGGTGCTCGGCGCGATGGTCGCGGGCGGCGCGATTGCGGCGGGTCTGTACGCCTGCTTCCAACCGCCCGCCACCGCCACGGCTGCTGCGGCGGCCGATGCCGCGGCGGCCGATGCCGCGCCGGCCGGCACCGCGCCGGCCGGGCGGCGGGTGCTGTTCTGGTACGACCCGATGTTTCCCAACACGCGCTTCGACAAGCCCGGCAAGTCGCCCTTCATGGACATGGACCTGTTGCCCAGATACGCCGACGAGGACGGCGCCGAGGGCGCAGCGGCGGGCGTGCGCATCGACCCGACCCAGACGCAGAACCTCGGCCTCAGGACCGAGCCGGTGCGGCGCGGCATGCTGACCTACCGCCAGACCCTGCCCGCCAACGTCGGCTACAACGAGTACCAGTTCGTGATCGTGCAGGCGCGCTCGGCCGGCTTCATCGAGCGGGTCTATCCGCTCACCGTGGGCGACCGCATCGCGCGTGGCACGCCGCTGGCCGAGCTGACGATTCCCGAATGGGTGGAGGCGCAGAGCGAATACCTGCTGCTGCGGCGCACCGGCGGCGCGGCCGCCGACGCCCGCGGCCTGCTCGAACGCCTGCGCCTGGCGGGCATGCCGGAGGAGGATCTGCAGCGCCTGGTCGCCAGCCGCACGGTGCAGACCCGCTTCACGCTCAAGGCGCCGATCGACGGCGTGATCACCGCCTTCGACCTGCGCACCGGCATGAACGTGGCCAAGAGCAGCGTGGTCGCGCGCATCCAGGGCGTGGATCCGGTCTGGATCACGGCTGCGGTACCGGAGTCGATCGCGGGGCTGCTGCACGACGGCGCCGGGCTCGACGTGAGCGTGCCGGCCTGGCCCGGCCGCCCCTTCAAGGTCGAGCGCTGGACGCTGCTGCCCAGCATGGACGCAGCCACCCGGACGCTCCAGCTGCGCCTGCAGGTCGACAACCCGGACGAGGCGCTCAAGCCCGGCATGAACGCCTACGTCGAGGTCTCGGCGCGCAGCGCCCCCCTGTTGCTGATCCCGTCCACCGCGCTGATCGACACGGGTGCGGAGCAGCGCGTCATCACGGTCGACGCGGCCGGACATTTCGTGCCGAAGCGCGTCGAGGTGACGCAGGAGTCCGGCGGCCTGACGGCCATCGGCGCCGGGCTGGCGGAAGGCGAGAAGGTGGTGTCCAACGGCCTGTTCCTGATCGACTCGGAGGCCAACATTGCCGGCGCTCTGGAGCGCATGCGCGCCCGGCCGCCGCAGGCGGCGCCTGCGCACTGAGGAAATGCAATGATTGAATGGATCATCCGGCGCTCGGTTGCCAACCGTTTCTTCGTCATGATGGGCGCGCTGTTTCTCAGCCTCTGGGGCGCCTGGACCATCCTGCACACGCCGGTCGACGCCCTGCCCGATCTCTCCGACGTGCAGGTCATCGTCAAGACCCGCTACCCCGGCCAGGCGCCCGAGCTGGTCGAGAACCAGGTGACGTGGCCGCTCACCACCACGATGCTGTCGGTGCCGGGGGCCAAGACCGTGCGCGGCTTCTCGCAGTTCGGCAACTCGTACGTGTATGTGATCTTCGAGGACGGCACCGATGCCTACTGGGCCCGCTCGCGCGTGCTGGAGTATCTCAACCAGGTGCAGGGCCAGTTGCCGGCCGGCGTGAGCGCCGAGATGGGCCCCGACGCCACTGGCGTGGGCTGGATCTTCGAGTATGCGCTGGTCGACCGCAGCGGCAAGCACGACCTGGCGCAGCTGCGTTCGCTGCAGGACTGGTTTCTGAAGTATGAACTCAAGACCATCCCCAACGTGTCGGAAGTGGCGTCCGTGGGCGGCGTGGTCAAGGAGTACCAGATCGTGCTCGACCCGGTGAAGCTCGCGCAGTACGGTGTGCGCCTGGCCGAGGTCCGCACGGCGCTGCGCGGCGCCAACCAGGAGGCCGGCGGCGCCTCGGTGGAGCTGTCGGAGGCCGAGTACATGGTGAGCGCGGGCGGCTACCTGAAGACGCCCGAGGACTTCCGCAGGATCGTGCTCAGAAGCGGCGCCGACGGCGTGCCCGTGTACCTGGGCGACGTGGCCCGCATCGCGATCGGGCCGGAGATGCGGCGCGGCATCGCCGAGCTCGACGGCGAGGGCGAGGTGGCCGGCGGCGTGGTGATCCTGCGTTCCGACAAGAACGCCCGCGAGGTGATCGCCGCGGTCAAGGCCAAGCTCGCCTCGCTCGAGCACAGCCTGCCCGAGGGCGTGGAGGTAGTGACCACCTACGATCGCAGCGAGCTGATCGACCGCTCCGTCGCGAACTTGAGCCACAAGCTGCTGGAGGAGTTCGTCGTGGTCGCGCTGGTCTGCGCGCTGTTTCTCTGGCATGCCCGCTCCGCGCTGGTGGCGATCATCTCGCTGCCGCTGGGGCTGTGCATCGCCTTCATCGTGATGCACTTCCAGGGCCTGAACGCCAACATCATGTCGCTGGGCGGCATCGCCATCGCGGTGGGCGCCATGGTGGACGCGGCCATCGTGATGATCGAGAACGCACACAAGCGCCTGGAGGAATGGCGCCATGCGCATCCCGACCAGACGCTCGACAACGCGGCGCGCTGGGAGGTGATCACCAACGCCTCGGTGGAGGTGGGCCCGGCGCTCTTCATCAGCCTGCTCATCATCACCATGTCGTTCATTCCGATCTTCACGCTCGAGGGCCAGGAGGGCAAGCTGTTCGGTCCGCTGGCCTTCACCAAGACCTGGTCGATGGCCGGCGCCGCGCTGCTGGCGGTGGTGGCGATCCCCATCCTGATGGGGTTCTGGATCCGTGGCCGCATCCCCGACGAAAACCGCAATCCGCTCAACCGGGTCCTGATCCGCATCTACCGCCCCCTGCTGCTGCGGGTGCTGCACTGGCCCAAGGCCACGCTGCTGGTGGCGGCGCTGTCGATCCTGACCGTCGCCTGGCCGCTGGGCCGGGTCGGCGGCGAGTTCCTGCCCCAGATCAACGAGGGCGACCTGCTCTACATGCCCTCCACCCTGCCCGGCATCTCGGCCGGCCAGGCGGCCGCCATGCTGCAGATCACCGACAAGCTGATCCGCCAGATGCCGGAGGTGGCGCGCGTGTTCGGCAAGGCCGGCAAGGCGGAGAGCGCCACCGACGCCGCGCCGCTGGAAATGATCGAGACCACCATCCAGCTCAAGCCGCAGGAGCAGTGGCGGCCCGGCATGACGATGGACAAGATCATCGCGGAACTCGACCGCACCGTGCGGCTGCCGGGCCTGGCCAATCTGTGGGTGCCGCCGATCCGCAACCGCATCGACATGCTTTCGACCGGGATCAAGAGCCCCATCGGCATCAAGGTCTCCGGCACCGTGCTGGCCGAGATCGATGCCATCGCGCAGCAGATCGAGGTGGTGGCCCGCACCGTGCCCGGCGTGAGCTCGGCGCTGGCCGAACGCCTGATCGGCGGGCATTACCTCACCATCGACATCGACCGCGAGAAGGCGGCGCGCTACGGCATGTCGGTGGCCGACGTGCAGCTGTTCGTCACCTCCGCCATCGGCGGCGCGCGGGTGGGCGAGACCGTGGAGGGGGTGGAGCGCTATCCGATCAACATGCGCTATCCGCAGCATTACCGCGACAGCCCGCAGGCGCTGCGCGCGCTGCCCATCCTCACCCCGCGCAAGCAGCAGATCACGCTGGGCGACGTGGCCACCGTGCGGGTCGTGACCGGCCCGGCGATGCTCAAGACCGAGAACGCCCGCCCCACCAGCTGGATCTACATCGACGCCCGCGATCGCGACATGGTGTCCGTGGTGCACGACCTGCAGCAGGCCATCGACGAACACGTCAAGCTCACGCCCGGCACCAGCGTGGCGTTTTCCGGCCAGTACGAGCTGCTCGAGCGCGCCAACCGCAAGCTCGCCCTCATGGTGCCCATGACGCTGGTGATCATCTTCGTGCTGCTGTACGTGGCGTTCCGCCGTTTCGGCGAGGCCGCGCTCATCATCGCCAGCGTGCCGTTCGCCCTGGTGGGCGGGATCTGGTTCCTTTACTGGATGGGCTTTCACCTGTCGGCCGCCACCGGCACGGGCTTCATCGCGCTGGCCGGGGTGTCGGCGGAATTCGGCGTGGTGATGCTGATGTATCTGCGGCACGCCATCGAGAACCACCCGGCGCTGGCCCGGGGCGCGGTCAACGAGGCGGACCTCGACCAGGCGCTGTACGAGGGCGCGGTGCTGCGGGTGCGGCCCAAGGCCATGACGGTGGCCGTCATCATCGCCGGGCTGCTGCCGATCCTGTGGGGCACCGGCGCCGGGTCCGAGGTGATGAGCCGGATCGCGGCGCCCATGATCGGCGGCATGATCACCGCGCCCCTGCTGTCGCTGTTCATCATTCCGGCGGCCTACAAGCTGATGTGGCTGTTCCGGCGGCGCCGCCCGGGCGCGGCCGACACCGTCCGCTAGTCGCCCGGCGGCGGCCGCCGCTCGCGCCGGCGCTTGCGGCATGATGTCGCAGGGGCCGGATGCGCGGCCCCGCTCGCCGTACAATGGCGCGTTACAAAAAAGGGACGCGCGTCATGGCCATGCTCTGGATCAAGGCTTTCCATATCGTCTTCATCGCTTCCTGGTTCGCCGGGCTGTTCTATCTGCCGCGCATCTACGTGAACCTGGCCCAGCAATCCGACCCCGCCATCCAGTCCTGTCTGATCGGGATGGCGCGCCGGCTCTACCGATTCATGACCATCCTGGCCATCCCGGCCGTGCTGCTGGGGCTGTGGCTGTACGTGGGCTACCGCATCGGCGTGGGCCCCGGCAACGGCTGGATGCATGCGAAGCTGTTCTTCGTCATCCTCATCATCGGCTACCATCATGCTTGCGGCGTCATCCTGCGCAAGTTCGAGCAGGGCCGAAATACGCGCTCCCACAAGTTCTATCGCTGGTTCAACGAAGTCCCCGTCCTGCTGCTCGTGCTGGTGGTGGCGTTGGTCGTTGTCAAACCTTTCTGATATTCGCGCTTCATCCTCAGGCCGCCCGGCGGCCCTATCCGTATGTCTTCTGATGATCAAGACCGTCCGCGCAAGACGCTGACGGTCAAACCCAAATCGCGCGCCGACGCTCCGGCCCGCGACGATTTCTCGCGACCCAAACGCACGGGCGCGCGGGCGCGCCTGGTCGCCCAGAACGAGCGCGCGCGCGAGCAGATCGACCGCCTGCGCAACCCCGACGCGCCCAGCGCGCCCTCGCGTGAGCGCGACGACCGCGGCGGCTATCGCAACGAACGCAGCAGCCAGGACGATCGTGGCGGCTATCGCGGCGAGCGCAGCGGCCAGGGCGAGCGCGGCGGCTATCGCAACGAGCGCAGCAGCCAGGGCGACCGCGGCGGCTATCGCGGCGAGCGCAGCGGCCAGGGCGATCGTGGCCGCTATCGCAACGATCGCAGCGGCCAGGACGAGCGCGGCGGCTATCGCGGCGAGCGCAGCGGCCAGGGCGAGCGCGGCGGCTATCGCGGCGAACGCAGCGGCCAGGGCGACCGCGGCGGCTATCGCAACGACCGCAGCGGCCAGGGAGACCGTGGCGGCTATCGCGGCGAACGCAGCGGCCAGGACGATCGCGGCGGCTATCGCGGCGAGCGCAGCGGCCAGGGCGATCGCGGCGGCTATCGCAACGAGCGCAGCGGCCAGGGCGATCGCCACCCGGTCCGCACGCCGCAAGGCGGGGGCCGGGGCCTGCCGCCCATGCCCACGTCCCTGCCCGGCGAGGACGACTTCGACGTGACGCCCGGCGCGTCGTGGGACGAGGTCTTCGAAGGCGACGGCGCCTCCGCCGCGGACACGCCGGTCGACGCGCCGCGCGACTGGGACGACGTCTACGCCGGCGCAGCGGCCGAGGCCGACGCCGACACCGATGCCGCAGCGCCCGGAGCCCACGAGCCCGAAGTGCACACGCGCCGTCCGCGCGCGCCGCGCCAGGCCGAGACCTTCCGCATCTACGCGCCCTGCCCGCAGGGCCTGGAAGAGGCGCTCACCGCCGAGATGCAGGCGCTCGGCTTCGACGATGCCGAGCCCGGCCGCGCCGGCTGCGCCTTCTCCACCGACTGGGCGGGCGTGCAGCGCGCCAATCTGTACTCGCGCCTCGCGACCCGCATCCTGGTGCAGGTGGCGCAGGAAGAAATCAGCCACGAAGACGACCTGCTGGACCTCGCACGCAGCGTGCCCTGGGAACGCTGGTTCGGTCCCGAGGACACGCTGCGGGTCGACACCTCGGCCATCAAGAGCCCGGTGCAGAGCCTGCAGTACTGCAATCTGCGCGTGAAGGACGGCATCTGCGACCGCCTGCGCGAAGTCGAGGGCGCGCGCCCCAGCATCGACACCGTGCGTCCCGACGCGCGCGTGCAGCTGTTCATGCAGGGCACGATCGCCACGCTGTATCTGGACACCTCCGGCGAATCGCTGTTCAAGCGCGGCTGGCGCCTGGACAAGGGCGAAGCCCCGCTGCGCGAAAACCTCGCCGCAGGCATGCTGGCGCTGGCCGGCTGGGATCCGGCCGCCCCGCTGCTCGATCCGTTCTGCGGCAGCGGCACCATCCTGATCGAGGCGGCCTGGATCGCCCTGGGCGTGCCCCCGGGCATCTCGCGTCCGTTCGGCTTCGAACGCATGCGCGACTTCGACGCGCGCCGCTGGCGCGACTTGAAGGACGACGCGCGCTCGCGCATCCAGACCCAGCTCGAAACCCCGCTCGTGGGCTACGACCTGGATCCGCAGGCCATCGGCTTCGCCCAGGCCAACGCCGAGCGCGCCTGGCTCACCGCCGAGACCATCCGGTTCGAGGTGGGCGACGCGCGCAGCATCGAGCCGCCGGCCGAATCGGGCTGGATCGTCACCAACCCGCCCTACGGCGAACGGCTGCCCACCGAGGGCGAAGAAGCCCTGTGGCGCGACTGGTCGGCGAACCTGAAGCGCGCCTTCGGCGGCTGGCAACTGCACGCCATTTCGAGCGACATGAAGCTGCCCCAGCAGCTGCGGCTGAAGGCGCAACGCCGCACGCCGCTGTTCAACGGCGCGCTCGATTGCCGCCTGTTCAGCTTCGAGCTGACCTCCGGCAGCTACCGCGACGCGTCATAAGCACATGCCCGGAAGACGGATTTCGGTCCGTTTTCCGGGTGCTGCGTTGTAAAAGCGCCGCAACATGGTCTGCTTATCGTGGGGGCTTGCGCCACGCGGGAACTGAATTGGGGCATTATCAGCACCAGGACAGCGCCGTGTTGCACCAAAAGATTGCGCAGTGCTTGCACAAGTCTAGGGTTTACCCTAAAATCCGGGTTAACCCTAATCGTTAAGCAAAGCACACAGCCGATGGAGGCTACCGTGATCGACCTGAACAACACCACCCGCCTGACCGACGAACTCGAACGCCAGCTGATGCTGCAAGCTATGGAAGAGCAGTTCCGCCCGCACCCGATGCGTGCCCTGGGCAACGGTCTGCTGAAGCTGGCTCAAGGCCTGAAGCTGCTGGCCGGCAAGATGGGCGCCAACGTGCACTCGGCTGCCTGAGCGCCGCCAGCGTCCCGCACGACCGCGTCAGCACTGACGCACCCGCACTACCGTATCTGCAGTATCTGCAATACCGCCTTCGCCAGACCACAAACCGCGCGGCCGCGGCCCGGGCAGCACTTCCGCCCTCGAGCCGACCGACGCGCAGCAAGGCAGATGTACCGTTTTTCCCCTTGGGGGCTGCAAAGCCCCTTTTAAGACCCACCCTTACCGGTGGGTTTTTTTTTGCCCGCCCGGGGCTGCCCTGTGGCCGAGGCGCTGCGGCGCGCGCTCCCGCCCGGAGCGGAGTGCCGGGGTCGCCCCGGCCGAGAGGTTTCGCTGCCGCCCGGCCCGCAACTGCGGGCAATCCTGGCTCGCCAGCGGCGCGGTTCCATGGATAATACGGGGCCATGACCGCCGCCACCCACCTCTCAGCCACGCCCAGCCGCCTGCGCCGCTTCGCCTGCATGATGTACGAGGGCGTGCTGCTGTTCGGCGTGGTGTTTCTCGCCGACTACCTGCTCGACACCCTGACCCAGAGCCGCCACGGTCTGGCGCTGCGCGGCGTGCGGCAGGCCTGGCTGTTCGGCGTGATCGGCCTATATTTCGTGCTGTGCTGGCGCAAGCGCGGCCAGACCCTGCCCATGAAAACCTGGAACATCCAGCTGCTCGACCGCCACGGCAACGTGCCGGCGTGGCCGCGCCTGGTGCTGCGCTACGTGCTGCTGTGGCCGCTGCCGCTCGCCACCGCCGCGCTGGTGTGGTGGAGCTCGCACGCGCTGGGCTGGCCGGCCGTCTCGATGTTCGTGGTGGTGGCGCCGTTCACGATCTTCGTGCCCAGCTGGTTCGACCCCGCGGGTCAGTTCCTGCACGACCGGCTGGCGGGCACCCGGCTCGCCGAGGCGCCGCCGCGGCCGGCCAAGGCCGCGCCGGTCAGCGCCTAGCCAGGTAGTCGGCCGCGCCCTGCCCGGCCACCCGGCCGCCCGCCATGCAGGCGGTCAGCAGATAGCCGCCCGTGGGCGCCTCCCAATCCAGCATTTCCCCCGCGCAGAACACGCCCGGCGTGCCGGCGAGCATCAGCGCCTCGTCGAGCGCGGCGAGCGTCACGCCGCCCGCCGTGCTGATGGCCTCGTCGATCGGCCGCGGCGCCAGCAGGGTGAGCGGCAGGGCCTTGATGCGGGCGGCCAGGCGTTCGGGGTCGGCGTAGTCGTCGCGGCTGGCCAGCTCGCGCAGCAGCCCCGCCCGCACGCCGGTGAGCTTGAGCCGGCTCTGCAGGTGGCTGGACATCGAGCGGGATCCGCGCGGATGCGCCACCTCGGCGTACACGCGCTCCGGCGACCAGTCGGGCATCAGGTCGAGCCAGACCCGGGCCTGGCCGCGCGCCTCGATCTCGTCGCGGATGGGCGCGGACAGCGCGTAGACCAGGCTGCCCTCCACACCGTCGGCGCTGATGACGAATTCGCCGCGCCGCGACACGGCGGCACTGCCCTGGCCCGCGCTCAGCCGCACCGCCTTGACCGGATCGCCCGCGTGGCGCTCGCGCAACCAGTCGCTCCAGTTTGCAAGAAAGCCGCAGTTGGCGGGCCGCAGGGGCGCGACCGGCACGCCGTGCCGCGCCAGCGTCTCGACCCAGGCGCCATCCGATCCCAGCCGGGCCCAGCTGGCGCCGCCCAGCGCCAGCACCACGGCGTCGGCCGCCACGTCGCGCTCGCCCTCGGGCGTGGCGAAGCGCAACCGCGCCGGCGAGGCCGGCTCGTCGGGCTGCCAGCCCAGCCAGCGGTGGCGCATGTGAAAGCGCACGCCCTGGCCGCGCAGGCGCGCCAGCCAGGCGCGCAGCATCGGCGCCGCCTTCATCTCGCGCGGGAACACCCGGCCCGAGGTGCCGACGAAGGTCTCCACGCCCAGGCCGTGGGTCCAGTCGCGCAGGGCCTCGGGCGACAGCGCGCGCAGCCACCCGGCCACGCGCGGCTCGGCCGCGCCATAGCGGCCCAGGAAGGCCGGCAGGGCCTCGCTGTGGGTCAGGTTCAGGCCGCCGCGCCCCGCCAGCAGGAACTTGCGGCCCACCGACGGCATGGCGTCGTACAGATCGACCTGCACCCCGCCCGCGGCCGCCAGGGCCTCGGCCGCCATCAGCCCGGCCGGGCCGCCGCCGATGATGACGGCGCGCCGGACGGGGGCAGCGGAAACGGGGGTGGCGGGATCGGGTCGGGACATGGGGTGTGGCAAAAAGACAATGCGCCCGGATTGTCGCATGTGACCGGGCACGGGACCGTCACAACCGCGTCATCGCGGGGTCACGCGCACGTCATGCGGAACTGTTTTCATGGTCGCGCGACGAAGCCCTACGGAGACCGCCTTGACCGAGAACCAACCCACGCACTGGCGCACGCTCTGGATTTCCGACATCCACCTCGGCACGGCCGGCTGCAAGGCCGAGTTCCTGCTCGACTTCCTGGACAACAACGACTCCGACACGCTGTACCTGGTGGGCGACATCGTCGACGGCTGGCAGTTGCGCAAGCACTGGCATTGGCCGCGCGCCCACAACGACGTGATCCAGCGCATCCTGCGCAAGGCGCGCAACGGCACCCGCGTGGTGTTCGTGCCCGGCAATCACGACGAGTTCGCCCGCGAGTTCGTGGGCTTCGCGTTCGGCGACATCGAGGTGCTCGACGAGGACGTGCACGTCACGGCCAAGGGCACCCGGCTGCTGGTGCTGCACGGCGACCAGTTCGACGGCGTGATCCAGCACAGCAAGTGGCTCGCGCACCTGGGCGACACCCTCTACCAGCTGGCGCTGTGGCTGAACAACCACTACAACCGCCTGCGCCACCGCCTCGGGCTGCACTACTGGTCGCTGTCGCAATACCTCAAGCACAAGGTCAAGAACGCGGTCTCCTTCATCACCCACTTCGAGGAGGCGCTGGCCGGCGAGGCGCGCCGCCGCGGCCTGGACGGGGTGGTCTGCGGCCACATCCACAAGCCGGAGATGCGCGACGTCGACGGCGTGCTGTACTGCAACGACGGCGACTGGGTCGAGAGCCTGTCGGCCCTGGCCGAAACCCACGACGGCAATCTGCAACTCATCGACTGGGCCGAGACCCTGGCCGAGCGTGGCACGGATACCACAGGTTCGCGTGCGCGGCGCCCCCTGGCCCTCCCGGCCCTGCCGTCGGCACTGCGTCGCAAAGGTGAGCACCCGTAAATACCCTTATACGTCCCCGATAGGGACATGGGAATGTTGCAGTTCCCGGCCCTCTCGTTCATGCTTGCAGCTGGAGGGACTGCCCCATGTCCGCGGGTGCCAGACCCACCACCGCTGCCACCGAGCTCACACCAAAGGGCCATGAACGACCAATATCAGGCGCTCTACCAATCCTTCCGCTGGCTGGTTCCGACTCAATTCAACATCGCTGATGTTTGCTGCCATCGTTGGGCGGCCAGCGGCTCGGACGCCCGGCGGATCGCGATCTTCTACGAAGACGAAGCGGGCAACCGCGAAGTCTGGACCTACGCGCGCCTGGCCGAAGCGGCCAATCAACTGGCCCACGGCCTGATCAAGATGGGCGTGGAGCCCGGCGACCGGGTCGGCGTGGTGCTGGGCCAGCGGCCCGAGACGGTGGTGGCCCAGATGGCCATCTTCACCGTGGGCGCCGTGGTGCTGCCGCTCTCCGCGCTGTTCGGCCCCGAGGCGCTGGAGGCCCGGCTCGCCGATTCCCAGGCGCGGGTCGCCATCGTGGATGCGGCCTCCAGCGCCAATCTGCTGGCCGTGGCCGACCGCTGCCCGCACCTGCACCAGGTCATCGGCATCGGCTTCGCCGACGAGCGCGTGCTGCCGTGGCGCAGCCTGCTGGCGCGCCAGCCCGGTGAATTCAAACAGATTCCCACCAAGTCCTCCGATCCGGCGATCCTGCTCTACACCTCCGGCACGACCGGCGCGCCCAAGGGCGCCCTGCTGCCGCACAGCGTGCTGATCGGCAATCTGCCCGGCTTCGTCGCCTCGCAGGACTGGTTTCCGAAGCCCGGCGACGTGTTCTGGTCGCCGGCCGACTGGGCCTGGACCGGCGGCATGATGGACGCGCTGCTGCCCACGCTCTATTTCGGCCATCCCATCGTGGGCACGCGCAGCCGCTTCTCGGCCGAGCGCGCCTTCGAGCTGATGGAGCGCTACCAGGTCACCAACACCTTCCTGTTCCCGACCGCCCTCAAGATGATGATGAAGGCCGTCGCGGCGCCGCGCGAGCGCTACCGCCTGGCCCTGCGCAGCATCATGAGCGCGGGCGAGAACGTCGGCGAGACCGTGTTCGGCTGGTGCGAGCAGGCGCTGGGCATCACGCCCAACGAGATGTTCGGCCAGACCGAGATGAACTACATCGTGGGCAACAGCAACCGCCGCTGGCCCGCGCGCGCCGGCAGCATGGGCCGCCCCTACCCCGGCCACCAGGTCGCCGTGATCGACGACAACGGCGCACCGGTCGCGCCGGGCGAGATCGGCGAGGTGGCCCTCAATCGCCTCGACATCCACGGCTTTCCCGACCCGGTGCTGTTCCTGGGCTACTGGAACAACCCGCAGGCCACCGCCGACAAGTTCACGGGCGACTGGTGCCGCACGGGCGACCTGGCCCGCATCGATGCGGACGGCTACCTCTGGTACGCCGGCCGCACCGACGACGTGTTCAAGTCGTCCGGCTATCGCATCGGCCCGGGCGAGATCGAAAACTGTCTGCTCAGCCATCCGGCCGTGGCCAATGCCGCCGTCGTGCCCAAGCCCGACGCCGAACGCGGCGCCGTGGTGAAGGCCTATGTGGTGCTGACGCCCGACTTCCAGGACCGCGACACGGCCGAGGTCACGCAGGCGCTGCAGGACCACGTGCGCGACCGCCTCGCGCCCTACGAATACCCCAAGGAGATCGAGTACGTCGCCGAACTGCCCATGACCACCACGGGCAAGGTTCAGCGCGGCGTGCTGCGCCGGCGCGAAGCCGAACGGGCGCCTGTGCCGGCCCCGGCCGCACCCCGCACGGGCGCCGACACCGGCGCGGGCACCGGCGTGGGCACCGGCACCGGCTCGCAGGCCCCCGGCCGCACAGTCGATGCCGGCGCGGATGCCGCCCCCGACACCGCGCCCGGTGCGCCCCCCTCCGCCTGATTGCAGGAGCTTCACGCGTCATGCCGATTTACCAGCTCGACCAGCACGTCCCCCAGGTCGCCCCCGACGTCTACCTCGCCGACAGCGCCGACATCATCGGCCAGGTGACCCTGGAATCGGGCGTGAGCATCTGGTCCCACGTCGCCATCCGGGGCGACAACGAGCCCATCCGCGTGGGCGCGGGCTCCAACATCCAGGAAGGCAGCGTGCTGCATGTGGATGCCGGCTGTCCGATGCACATCGGCCCCAACGTGACCATCGGTCACCAGGCGATGCTGCACGGCTGCACCATCCAGGAAGGCGCGCTAGTGGGCATGCAGGCCATCGTGCTGAACAAGGCCGTGATCGGGCGCAACTGCCTGATCGGCGCCGGCGCGATCATCCCCGAAGGCCGGGTGATCCCCGACAACCACCTGGTGATCGGCATCGGCAAGATCGTGCGCGAGCTCACGCCCGACGAGATCGCCAACATGCACGCCAACACGCGCCACTACGTCGAGCGCGGCCAGCACTACCGGACCGCGCTCAAGCGCATCGGCTGAGCCGCGCCCGGGCGGCTCAGAGGTTGAACGCCGCGCCGATGAGCGCGCGGGTATAGGCGGCGCAGGGCGTCTCGAAGATGGCCGCGATGCCGCCCTCCTCGACGATCCTGCCGTCCTTCATCACGATCACATAGTCGGACATCGCCCGCACCACCGACAGGTCGTGGCTGATGAACACGTAGGCCAGGCCATGCGCCTCCTGCAGCCGGCGCAGCAGCGCGATCACCTGCCCCTGCACCGAACGGTCCAGCGCCGACGTGGGCTCGTCCAGGATCACGACCTGCGGCTTCAGGATCATGGCGCGCGCGATCGCGATGCGCTGGCGCTGTCCGCCGGAAAACTCGTGCGGGTAGCGGTTGCGGCAGGCCGGGTCCAGGTCCACCTCGGCCAGCGCCGCGCAGGCGCGGCGGTCGCGCTCGGCCCGGCCCAGCGCCGGCTCGTGCACCTGCAGCCCCTCGGTCACGATCTCGCCCACCGTGCGGCGCGGCGACAGCGAGCCATAGGGATCCTGGAACACCAGTTGCAGGCTGCGCCGCAGGGGCCGCATGCGGGCGGCGTCGAAGGTCGAGATGTCGAGCGTGCCGTAGCGGAAGGTGCCCGCGGCGGGCAGCAGGCGCAGCAGCGCGCGGCCCAGCGTGGACTTGCCCGAGCCCGACTCGCCGACGATGCCGATGGTCTGCCCGGCACGCAGGCGCACGCTCACGCCGTCGACCGCGCGAAAGTGCGAGGCGCCGCGCCAGCCCGCGCGCCGCACCCGGTAGTCCACCGTCACGTTCAGCCCCTCGAGCACCATGGGCGCGCCGGCGGGCGGCGGCCCCTTCGTGCCGGTGGGTTCGGCGGCCAGCAGCATGCGCGTGTAGTCGGCCCGCGGCCGCGTGAATATCTCGGCCGTGCTGCCCTGCTCCACGATCTCGCCCTCGCGCATCACGGCGACCCGCCCGGCATGGCGCCGCACGATGCCGAGGTCGTGCGTGATCAGCAGGATGGCCATGCCGAAGCGCCGCTGCAGCGAGGCCAGCAGCTCGAGGATCTGCGCCTGGATGGTGACGTCGAGCGCGGTGGTGGGCTCGTCGGCCACCAGGATGTCGGGCTCGCAGCCCAGCGCCATCGCGATCATGGCGCGCTGGCGCTGGCCGCCCGACAGCTCGTGCGGATAGCTGTCGATGCGGCGCCAGGGCTCGGCGATGCCGACCAGCTCGAGCAGCTCGCGCACCCGCGCGCGCGCCTGGCGCAGGCTCGTGCCGCGGTGGCGCATGATGGGCTCGGCCAGTTGCCGGCCGATCGGATAGAGCGGGTCGAGCGAGGTCATGGGCTCCTGGAAGATCATCGCGATCTTCGCGCCGCGCACCCGGTCGAGCGCGGCGCGCGGCAGCCCGATGAGCTCCTGGCCGGCGTAGCGCGCCGAGCCGCCGACGCGGCCGTTGCGGGCCAGCAGTCCCAGCATCCCCATCATCGACTGGCTCTTGCCCGAGCCCGATTCGCCCACCAGCGCCAGCGTCTCGCCGGCGGCCAGGTCGAGGTCGATGCCACGGACCGCGTCCACCCGGCCGTCGTGGGCGTCGAATTGCACGGTGAGGCCGCGCACCGCCAGCAGCGGCTCCCTGCGATGGGTCATGTCAGCGATCCTTGGGGTCGAGCGCGTCGCGCAGCCCGTCGCCGACGAAGTTCAGCGCAAACAGCGTCACGACGAAGAACAGGGCGGGGAAGATCAGCAGCCAGGGCGCCGACTCCATGTTGTTGGCGCCCTCGGAAATCAGGGCGCCCCAGCTGGTGAGGGGCGCCTGCACGCCCAGGCCGAGGAACGACAGAAAGCTCTCGAGCAGGATCACCCTGGGCACGATCACCGTGACGAACACCACCACCGGGCCCACGGTGTTGGGAATGATGTGGCGCCGGATGATCTGCCAGTCGCTCAGGCCCAGGGCCTGCGCGGCGCCCACGAACTCGCGGCGCTTGAGCGCCAGCGTCTGGCCGCGCACGATACGCGCCATGTCGAGCCACTCCACCGCGCCGATCACCAGGAAGATAAGGATGAACGAACGGCCGAAAAACACCACCAGCACCACCACCAGGAACACGAACGGCAGCGAGTAGAGGATCTCCACCAGGCGCATCATCACGTTGTCGAGCCGCCCGCCGATATAGCCGGACACCGCGCCATAGACCACGCCGATGCCGAGCGACACGAGGCTCGCCAGCAGGCCCACGGCGATCGACACCTGGCCGCCCAGCATCACGCGCGCCAGCAGGTCGCGGCCGTTGGCGTCGGTGCCGAAGAAGAAGTGGTCGCGCATGATCCCGCCGGCCAGTCGCAGCGTGCGGCCCTCGTCTTCGGTCGCCACCACCCGGGTGTCCCGGAACGCATTGGCGCGGTCGAAATAGCGGACCACGCGCGGATCGATGCGCTGCGCCGCGCTGATCGTGGCGCCGTAGCCCTCGCCCTCGATCTGCAGCGCGTCGAGGTGGACGCGCGCGCGTGCCGCCACCTGGGCCGCCGCGCGCTGGAGGGCGATGTCGTCGGGCCGGGCCGCCAGGCTCGGCGGCGCCAGCACGTAGGCGGCAAAGACCTGGTCGTAGCCGTGCGGCACGAACAGCGGCCCGGCGAAGGAAAACAGCGCGATGATGGCCAGCACGAGACAGCCCACCATCGCGGCGCGGTTGCGCACGAAGCGCAGGCGCGCGAGCTGGAACAGGCTGCGTCCGGCCGCCGCCGCGCCGGCATGGACGGCATCATTCATGGCGCACCCGCGGGTCGAGCAGGCCATACAGGATGTCGACCACCAGATTGAACAGGATCACGAACACGGCCACGAGAATCACCGTGCCCATCACCAGCGTGTAGTCGCGATTGATCGCGCCCAGCACGAAGTAGCGCCCCACGCCGGGTATCGTGAAGATCATCTCGATCACCGCCGAACCAGTGAGCAGCGCTGCGGCACAGGGCGCGAGATACGACACCACCGGCAGCAGCGCGCCGCGCATGGCGTGCGTGACCACCACGGTGCGGGCGCGCAGGCCATAGGCCCGCGCGGTGCGGATATGGTCGGCGTGCAGCGCCTCGATCATCGCGCCGCGCATCAGCCGCGCGAACACCGCGAGCTGGGGCAGTGCCAGCGCGATGACCGGCAGCACCAGGAAGCGCGCCGATCCGTCGCCCCAGCCGCCCGCCGGCAGCCACGACAGCAGCACCGCGAACACCAGCGTCAGCACCGGCCCGACCACGAAGTTGGGCACGGTGACGCCGATGGTGGCCACCGACATGATCGCGTAGTCGGACAGGCGGTTCTGCCGCAGCGCGGCCAGCGTGCCGGCCGCCACCCCGGCCACCAGCGCCAGCGCCAGCGCGTAGCTGCCCAGCGTCAGCGAATACGGCAGGCCCTTGCCGATCAGCTCGGCCACGCTGTTGTCCTTGTAGACGTAGCTGGGCCCGAAATCGCCCCGCACGGCGTTGGCGAGGTAGTGGGTGTACTGGCGCCACAGCGGCTGGTCGAGCTGATAGGTCTGCATCAGGTTGGCCATCGTCTGCGGCGGCAGCGGGCGCTCGAGATTGAACGGTCCGCCGGGCGCGAATCGCATCAGGAAGAAGGAAAGCGTGACGACGATGAGCAGCGTCGGCACCGCGCTGGCGAGCCGGCGCAGGACGAAAGAAAGCATGGCAGGCCTCCGGGCAATGCGCCGCGCGATTACTCGGAGAGGCTCAGGAACCGGCTCAGGTGCTGGTTCACGACGTTGTCGTGCCAGCCCTTCACCCGGTTCGACACCAGCCACAGGTCGGTGATGGTGAGCAGCGGCGCCATGGGCTGCTCCTGCATCAGCAGCGCCTCGGCCTCGTGCAGGGTGCGGGCCCGCACGGCGGGATCGCGTTCGTCGTACGAGCGCTTCATCAGCGCGTCGTAGGCCGCGTTGCTGAAACGGCCGTAGTTGAAGGTCTGGTTGCCGCTCACGCTCAGGCCGAGAAAGGTCTCGGCATCGGCGTAGTCGGCGATCCAGCCGGCGCGCGCCACGTTGAACTTGCCGCCCTCCTGGAGATAGGCGTAGTGCGACGACACGTCGAGGTTGACGAGCTTGACCTTGGCGCCGAAGACCCGCTTCCACATGTCGGCCACGGCGGTGGCGACGCGTTCGTGGTCGCGGCTGGTGTTGTAGCGCACCTCGATCTCGAGCGGCTTGCCGCCTGGCCCATAGCCCGCACTCGCCATCAGCGCGAGCGCACGGTCCTCGCGTTCCAGTTGCGGCAGCGCGGCGAACGTGGGCGCGGTCGGCGCGCCATACGAGGCGATGCCGGGCGGCACCAGCGCATAGGCCGGCACCCGGGTGCCGCCATAGATCTCCTGCGCCAGGAAGTCGCGATCGATGGCCATCGACAGAGCGCGCCGCACCCGGACATCGCTGAACGGCGGCTGGCGCGTATCGAAGGCGTAGTAATAGGTCGCGAGCGCCGTCTCCACATGGGCCTGGCCGGGATAGCGCTCGCTCAGGCGCTTGTACTGGTCGGCCGGGTAGCCGAACATCACGTCCATCTCGCCCGCCTCGAAGCGGCGCACCGAGGCAGACTGGTCTTCGGTGGGATAGAACACCACCTTGTCGAGCTTGACGTGGGTGGCGTCCCAGTAGTGGTCATTCCTGGCCATCGTGAGGCGGTCGTTGGGCACGTAGCCCACCAGGCGAAACGCGCCGTTCGACACCATCACGCCGGGCTTGATGAAATCCTTGCCGTTTTTCTTGAGGCTGGCCTCGTTCACCGGCAGCGCGCTCTGGTTGGTGAGCAACTGGAGAAAGAACGGCGTGGGACGCTCGAGCGTGATGCGCAGGGTCTTCGCACCGAGGGCCTCGACGCCGAGCTGCTCGACCGGCAGCTCGCCGCGATTGACCTTCTCGGCGTTCTTGATCGGATACAGCAGGTTGGCGTAGCCGGCCGCGGTCTTGGGATCCTCGATCCGGCGGAACGAAAACACGAAGTCCGCCGCAGTGAGGTCCGAGCCGTCGGACCATTTTGCCTGAGGCCGCAGCGTGAAGGTATAGACGGTGGCGTCCGGCGAGATCGTCCAGCCCTGCGCCGCGCCGGGCACGAGCGTGCCGGTGGCGTCGTACACGGTCAGGCCCTCGAACAGGTCTTTCAGGATGAACTCCTCGATGTTGATCGAGGTGTGGGCCTGGTCCAGCGTCTGCGGCTCGCCGCCGTTGGCCCGATGCAGGACCCGCTCGGCCGAGGCCGCCCCCATCATGCCCAGGCACAGCGCGCCCAGACACAACACGCGGCCGAAACTGAATTTTTGTCGTCTCATCGTTTTTCTCCTGTCCCGGGCGAGCATGGCGTGTGCCGCGGGCGGCGCGGTGCTGGCCTGGGATCACGCAGGCGCCGGCGCCGCCGATATCACGGTTGTGTGACATGGGCGCCGACGAATGTACGAGCGCGGGCCCTGCCCATGACGTCGAGGGGGTGCTTCTCGGACCGAACGGCGGGAAAACCTTGCGGCAGCGCAAACGCGGGCCTCGGCCGCGCCACGCCGCCACCCGGACGCGCGGCTGGGCGCCAGCGCCGGGCCGCCTCGCGGCCGGCCCGGTGCAGCGGCCCGGGGCGCGCCCTACTTCGCGATGCGCAGGAAACGGCTCAGGTGCTGGTTGGAGGTGTTGTCCTGCCAGCCCTCGATCCGGTGGGCCACCAGCCAGAGCTGGTTCTGGAACAGCAGGGGCGCGACCGCCTGCTGCTTCATCAGCAGGGCCTCGGCCTCGTGCAGCACGCGCGCCCGCGCGGCCGGATCGCGCTCCTCGTAGGACTGCTTCATCAGCGCGTCGAACGCGGGGTCGTGGAAGTGGCCGTAGTTGAAGGTCTTGTTGGCGGTGGTCAGCAGCGACAGGTAGTTTTCGGCATCGGCGTAGTCGGCGAACCAGCCGGCGCGCGCCACGTCGAAGCGGCCGCCCTCCGTCAGGTAGGCATAGTGGGAGGACTTGTCGAGGTTGAGCAGCCGCACCTTGGCGCCGAACACGCGCTTCCACATGTCGGCGATCGCGGTGGCGACGCGCTCGTGGTTGCGGCTGTTGTTGTAGCGCAGCTCGATGTCGAGCGGCTTGCCCTGCGGCCCGTAGCCGGCCTCGCGCATGAGCGCCTGCGCCCGGTCTTCGCGCTCGAGTTGCGAGAGCTCGGCGAAGTCGGCCTGGGTGGGCGCGCCATACGAGGGGATGCCGGGCGGCACGAACGAGTAGCCGGCGATCTGGGCCCCGGCGTAGATCTCGGTGGCCAGGAAATCGCGGTCGATCGCCATCGAGAGGGCGCGGCGCACGCGCGCGTCGTCGAAGGGCGCATGGCGCGTGTCGAAGCTGTAGTAGTAGTTCGCCAGCAGCGGCGCCACGTGCACGCCGGTGCCGTAGCGCTGGCGCAGGCGCTCGATCTGGTCGGCCGAGAAGTTGTAGACCACGTCCATCTCGCCCGCCTCGAAGCGGCGCAGCGCGGCCGCCTGGTCGTCGATCGGGTAGTACACCACCTTGTCGAGCGCCACGTGCGCCGCGTCCCAGTACTTGGAGTTCTTCACCATGGTCAGGCTGTCGTTGGGGATGTGGGCCGTCAGCCGGAATGCGCCGTTGGACACCAGCACGCCGGGCTTGACGAAGCCGGCGTGGTTTTTCTCGACGTTGGCCCGATTCACCGGCAGGGCGGTCTGGTGGGTGAGCAGCTCCAGGAAGAACGGCGTCGGCCGCTCCAGTGTGATCTCCAGCCGCTTCGCGCCCAGGGCCTTCACGCCCAGCTGCTCGGGCGGCAGCGTTCCCGCGTTGACCTGCTCGGCGTTCTTGATCGGGTACATGATGTTGGCGTAGCCCGAGGCCAGCTTCGGATCCTCGAGGCGGCGCAGGGAGTACACGAAGTCGTCGGCCGTGACCGGCGTGCCGTCCGACCACTTCGCGTCGGGCCGCAGCACGAAGGTGTAGCGGGTGCCGTCCGGGGAGACCGTCCAGCTCGACGCGGCGCCGGGCACGATCCTGCCGCCCGCGTCGATCACCGTGAGCCCCTCGAAGAGATCCTTGAGCACGAAATCCTCGATGTTGCTGGTGGTGAGCGCGGGATCGAGAGTGCGCGGCTCGCCCGGATTGCCGCGATTCAGGGTGCCGCCGGCCCAGGCCGGGGTGATACCGGCCAGCGAGAAGGCGGCGGCCAGTGCGGCGGCGAGTGTGGCAGCCCTTGTGGCAGCCCTTGTGGCGGCCTTTGTGGTCGCCCTTGTGGCGGCCTTTGCGGCGGGCTCTGTGGCGGGCTTGGTGGCCGCTCGAGAGGTAACGAGCGCGGCGGCGAGCGCGGCGGCTGGCGCGGCGGCTAGCGCGGTGGCGAACGCGGCGGGGCCGCGCCTGGGGTTTGCGGTATGCATTTCCGTCCTTGCGCCCCCGGGGTGGATGGTGTGCCCATCGGCATCGCGGGGGATCAGGGGCGGGGTGTGGCATTCCGGCGCGGGCCACGGCGCGCGAAACGCCGGCGTGGGCGCGACGACTTTACGAGCCGCGGCCGGGCTCGTTCATGCCGTGCGCCTGCTTATCGGACGGAGCATGCGTGGACACCCGCGGCTCGAAGCGCTGACGTCAGGCCGCGTCGGGCGGCGCCGTCAGCGTGCCCTGCATCACGATCACCGCCCCGCCGCCCACGCTGGCGCGCACGCCGTCGGCGCCGGACCGCGCGCGTGCCTGCAGCAGGCTGGCGCGACCCATGTCCACGCCCTGCCCCACCGTGAGCGACACGGCGTCGCCGGCCAGCGCGGCGCGCAGCCCCGCCATGGCCGCGGTGGCGCTGCCGGTGGCGGGATCCTCGGTCATGCGGCTGGTGAACATGCGCGCCTGCACGTCGGTGCCGGGATCGGCCTCGCGGGTGTAGGCATAGATCGAATACGCGCCATCGAGCGGCAGCAGCGCCGCGTAGCCGTCGCGGTCGGGCGCCGCGCGGCGCAGCGCGTCGCGGCTCGCCAGCTGCACCACGACGAACGGCAGTCCGACCGACACGACCTGCGGCGCATGCTCGGACTGCAGGATATCGGCCGGCGCCAGCTTGAGCGCGCGCGCCACCGCCTCGGCGGGCGCCTGGGACGCGCGGCTCAGGGGCAGCGGCGCCTCGACGTGCGCGCTCTGGCCGTCTTCGGCGAGCGCCACGCGCACCAGGCCGGCGCCCTCCTCGAAACGCCATTCGGCCGGCACGGCCAGGCCCTGGGCGGCATGGCGCGCGGCCAGCGCGACCGCCGTGCCGACGTTCGGGTGGCCGGCGAACGGGATCTCGCGATCGGGCGTGAAGATGCGCACCTGCGCGTGGTTATCGGGCGAGGCCGGCGGCAGGATGAAGGTGGACTCGGAGTAATTGAATTCGCGCGTGATCGCCTGCATCTGCGCCGTGCTCAGGCCGCGCGCATCGAACACCACGCCCAGCGGATTGCCGCGATAGGCGTGGCGGGTGAAGACGTCGACGATGGCAAACGGATAGGACATGCGGATTTCCCCTGTGAGATGGCCCGCCCAGTATCGCGCGCCGCTCGGCCGCGCGACAGACACAGAGGCGCGCCGCGGCGAACACAACAGCGGCCGGGCGGCGGGCCGGGGCGCGCTCGGCGGCCGCGCCTTGCCGCGCGATCCGCCCCCGCGAAACGGCGCCGCCCGGCCTTGCAATCGGCCCGCCCCGCCCCCATCTGGGAAGGCAATGGCGGGACGTTGCCCCGCCCCTAATTTCGCCAGCCCGCCCCCGCCGCGCCACGCGGCCCGCGGCGGGTGATCGGCTAACATTCTCACCATGACCGACCTTCTCAAGAAATACCTGTTCGAGACCCGCACCGTGCGGGTCCAGGCCGTGCGCCTGACCGACACCTGGCGCGACGCGCAGGCCCATCACGCCTACCCGGCCGCGATCCAGCGCCTGCTCGGCGAACTGGTGGCGGCCTCGACGCTGCTGGCGGCCAACATCAAGTTCGACGGGTCGCTGATCCTGCAGATCCAGGGCGACGGCCCGATCGCGCTGCTGGTGGTGGAATGCCGCTCCGACCTGAGCGTGCGCGCCACCGTGAAGGTGCGCGAAGGCCACGAGGTGCCGACCGACGGCACCATGCAGAGCCTGCTCAACCCCAACGGCAACGGCCGCTTCATGGTGGTGCTCGACCCGCATCGCAAGGTGCCCGGCCAGCAGACCTACCAGGGCATCGTGCCGCTGGAAGGCGAGACCGTGGCCGAGGCGCTCGAGCACTACATGAAGGCGTCCGAGCAGCTCGACACGCGCCTGTGGCTCGCCGCCGACGACAACGTCGCCGCCGGCCTGCTGCTGCAGCGCCTGCCCGATCATGGCGGCGAGGACCGCCCGCAGGTCACGGCCGAAGTGGCCGGCGAGGCCTGGAGCCGCGCGCTGCACCTGGGCGGCACGCTCAAGAGCGACGAGCTGGTGGCGACCGACACCGACACCCTGATCCATCGCCTGTTCTGGGAAGAGACGCTGATCGCGTTCGATCCGCAGCCGGTGCGCTGGTTCTGCCCCTGCACGCGCGAGCGCGTGGCGGCCATGCTGCGCACGCTGGGCCAGGCCGAGGTCGAAGACATCCTGGCCGAACGCGGCGAGGTCGAGGTCACCTGCGATTTCTGTGGCAAGCCCTACCGCTTCGACCCGGTCGACTGCGCCGGCCTGTTCAGCCCGGCCACGCCCGTGTCCGAGCAGGATCCCCCCACCGTCCACTGAGCCCGGCGCGCGGGGCGCGGCGGCCGTGACACATCGGCCGCTGCGCATTGCCCACAATCGCCGGCGCGTCCCGGCATGGCCATACTCCGGCCATGCCCCTCCCCTTCCCGCGCCAACGCGGCGCCGCCCTGATCGAAGCCGCCCTGGCGGTGCTGGCGCTGTGCGCGCTCGCCACCACGCTGGTCGAGGCGAGCCGCTGGCACACGTTGCAATACGCGCTCTACGCGGCGCTCACCGACGCCGCGCGCGCCGGGGCGGTGGCGCACGCGGCGCCGCGCGTCATCGCGCAGGCCTTCACGCGCGCCCTGCCGCGCGCGGCGCGGCGGGCGCTGTCGGGCGCGGCCGGCTGGCGCATCGAGGTGCTGCAGCCCGACACCCTGGCCTATGCCCGCCACGCCAGCGCCGGGCTGGCGCTGCCGCCCGAGGCGCGCGGCTGGCCGGCGATCCGCAACGATCACCAGGCCGAACAGCAGGCCCTGCGCCCGGGCCTCGCGCCCGACGTGTTCCAGGCCAACCGCCTGCGGCTGCGGCTGCGCTATCCGGTGCGGCCGCTGGCGCCCTGGAGCGCCGCGCTGCTGCGCGCGCTCGCCGCGGGCGCGGCCGACGCCTGCACCCGCGCCACGCTGGCCGCCGGCGCGCTACCGCTGCAGCTCACCCTCGAGATCGACATGCAGTCGCACCCGGTGCAATTCCCGGACGCCCCGCCGGTCTGGGTGCGCACGCACCCCTGCCCGCCATTGCGTCGCAAGGGCAGGCGTGTCGGAAAGCGGAAGCGAGGGGGCCGCGCTCAACGCTGCGGCGTGGCCGGCCGGTTGCCGGTGGCGGGCGCGCCGGGCCGGTTGGCGGCGGGCGGCGGCTTGGGCGCGGTGGCCTGCGGCGTGGAGTTGGCCGACGGCAGGGCCACGCCCGGCGGCAGGATGTGCACGAACACTTCGCCGTCGCGCATCATGCCGAGCTCGCCGCGGGCGCGCTCTTCGATGGCGCCGGTGCCCGTTTCGAGGTCGCGCACCTCGGCCTGCAGCGCAGCATTGCGCGCACGCAGACCTTCATTGGTTTCGCGCTGCTCGGCGACCTGACGTTGCAGGTCCCAGACCTTGAACCAGCCGCCCTTGCCCAGCCAAAGCGGATACTGGATCAGAGCCACCAGCGCGAAGAGCACCAGAAACAGCAGGCGCATACGACGGACCCTGGAAAACGGTTGGGCGGTAAAACCCGGCCCGCTTGCGCGGGCCGGGCGTGAAGCGCTTTAACGCAGGTTGTAGAACGCGTCGCGGCCGGGGTAGGAGGCCACTTCGGCGAGCTCTTCCTCGATGCGCAGCAACTGGTTGTACTTGGCCATGCGATCCGAACGCGACAGCGAGCCGGTCTTGATCTGCATCGCGTTGGTCGCCACGGCGATGTCGGCGATGGTCGAGTCTTCGGTTTCGCCCGAGCGGTGCGACACGACGGCGGTGTAGCCGGCGCGCTTGGCCATCTCGATGGCGGCGAAGGTTTCCGACAGCGTGCCGATCTGGTTGATCTTGATCAGGATCGAGTTGGCCACGCCCTTCTGGATGCCTTCACGCAGGATCTTGGTGTTGGTGACGAACAGGTCGTCGCCCACCAGCTGGACCTTCTTGCCGAGCTGGTCGGTCAGGAGCTTCCAGCCGTCCCAGTCGTTTTCGGCCATGCCGTCTTCGATCGAGATGATCGGGTACTTGTCGCACCAGGTCGCCAGCAGGTTGGCGAATTCCTGCGACGACAGCGACACGCCGCCTTCGCCGGCAAGGGTGTACTTGCCGTCGCGGTAGAACTCCGAGCTGGCGCAGTCCAGGCCCAGGGCGATCTGGCTGCCGGCTTCGTAGCCCGCTTCCGAGATGGCCTTCAGGATCAGCTGGATCGCGGCTTCGTGGTTCGGCACGTTGGGGGCGAAACCGCCCTCGTCGCCCACGGCGGTCGACATGCCTTCGGCGTGGATCAGCTTCTTCAGCATGTGGAACACCTCGGCGCCCCAGCGCAGGGCTTCGCGGAAGCTCGTCGCGCCGATCGGCAGGATCATCAGTTCCTGCAGGTCGAGGGTGTTGTTGGCGTGCGCGCCGCCGTTGATGACGTTCATCATCGGCACGGGCATGCTCATGGGGCCGCTGCCGCCGAAGTAGCGGTAGAGCGACAGGCCCGATTCGTCGGCGGCGGCGCGAGCCACGGCCATGCTGGCGGCCAGGATCGCGTTGGCGCCCAGGCGCTCCTTGCTTTCGGTGCCGTCGAGCTCGATCAGCGTGCGATCGACGAAGGTCTGTTCCTGGGCGTCCAGGCCCATCAGGGCTTCGGAGATCTCGGTGTTGAGGTTTTCGACGGCGCGCAGCACGCCCTTGCCGAGGTAACGGCCCTTGTCGCCGTCACGCAGTTCGATCGCTTCACGCGCACCGGTGGAGGCGCCCGACGGCACGGCCGCGCGGCCCATGGCCCCCGACTCCAGCAGCACGTCGCACTCGACGGTAGGATTGCCGCGCGAATCAAGAATCTCGCGGCCGATGATATCGACGATTGCACTCATGGTAATTACATTCCCTGAACGATAAACATATTCATGACGGCGGCGCCTTCGCGGGCATTGCGGGCGCGGCGGTACTGCCAGGAATCATAGAAGGCCTGGGCCGCGGCCATGGAGGGAAACTCCATGATGACCGTGCGGCCCGGTTCGCGGCCTTCGAGGTGCTTCGACTCGCCGCCGCGCACCAGGATCTTGGCATCGTACGCACGCATGGCCAGCGTGGACAAGCGCTTGTAATCCTCGTATTGCGCGGGCTTGGTGACGGTGACGTCGGCGATCAGATACGCACTCATGTGATTCCTTTCAAGCAAAGATTGTCGGGAAAAAACCGCTGGCCACGGCGCTTCCGGCTCGGAGCATCATAGCCAGCGCAGGCATGTCGGACACTAAGTTGTTGTATCCGAAAGCAGCCCGCCCCGGCGGCCCTCCTCGCGGAAAGCCCCGGGGCGGCCGGGATCATGCCTTCTGGTCGCGCCGCGCCTTCAGGTCGATCGCGGCCTGGATGTAGCTCGAGAACAGCGGGTGGCCGTCGCGCGGGGTGGACGTGAATTCCGGGTGGAACTGGACGCCCACGAACCACGGGTGGTTCGGCAGCTCCATCATCTCGGGCAGGTTTTCCGTCGGCGTGCGGGCGCTGATCACCAGGCCGGCCTCTTCGAGGCGCGGCACGTAGACGTTGTTGACCTCGTAGCGATGGCGGTGACGCTCGTTGACCTCGTTGCCGTAGATCGACTGGGCGCGCGTGCCCGGCTTGATCGGGCAGCGTTGCGCACCCTTGCGCATCGTGCCGCCGAGATCGGAGCTGTTGTCGCGCCGCTCGACCTTGCCTTCGCGGTCCATCCACTCGGTGATCAGCGCGACCACCGGGTGCGGGGCCGAGGGATCGAACTCGGTGCTGTTGGCGCCGCCGAGGCCGGCCACGTGGCGGGCGAACTCGATCACGGCCAGCTGCATGCCGAGGCAGATGCCCAGGTAGGGCACGCCGTTTTCGCGGGCGAAGCGGATCGCGGCGATCTTGCCCTCGGTGCCGCGCTTGCCGAAGCCGCCCGGCACCAGGATGGCGTCGAGATGCTTGAGCTGGTCGGTGCCGCGGGTTTCGATGTCTTCGGAATCGATGTACTCGATCTTGACCTTGGAGTGCGTGTGGATGCCGGCGTGCACCAGGGCTTCGCTCAGCGACTTGTACGACTCGGTCAGGTCGACATACTTGCCCACCATGCCGATGGTGACCTGGTGCTGCGGATGCTCCAGGTCGTGGACCAGGCGGTCCCACATGGACAGGTCGGCCGGCGGCGGGGTCAGGCCCAGCGCCTCGCAGACGATGTTGTCCACGCCCTGCTGGTGCAGCATGGCGGGGATCTTGTAGATCGAATCGACGTCCCAGACGGAGATCACGGCGTCGAGCGGGACGTTCGAGAACATCGAGATCTTGGCGCGCTCGTCATCGGGGATGCGGCGATCGGCACGGCACAGGAGCGCGTTCGGATAGATCCCGATTTCGCGCAGCTTCTGCACCGAGTGCTGGGTGGGCTTGGTCTTGAGCTCGCCGGCCGAGGCGATGAACGGCACCAGGGTCAGGTGCACGAACGCCGCGTTGTTGCGGCCCATGCGCAGGCTCATCTGGCGCGCGGCCTCGAGGAACGGCAGCGACTCGATGTCGCCGACCGTGCCGCCGATCTCGACGATGGCGACGTCGGTGTTGCCGCCCCAGGCGGAGTCGGCGCCACGGGCCACGAAATCCTGGATCTCGTTGGTGATGTGCGGGATCACCTGGACGGTCTTGCCGAGGTAGTCGCCCCGACGCTCCTTGCGCAGCACCGATTCATAGATCTGGCCGGTGGTGAAGTTGTTCACCTTGCGCATCTTGGTGGAGATGAAGCGCTCGTAGTGACCCAGGTCGAGATCGGTCTCGGCCCCATCTTCGGTAACGAACACTTCGCCGTGCTGGAACGGGCTCATCGTGCCGGGATCGACGTTGATGTACGGGTCCAGCTTGAGCATCGTGACTTGCAGACCGCGCGATTCGAGGATCGCGGCGAGAGACGCGGCGGCGATACCCTTGCCGAGGGATGACACCACACCGCCGGTGACAAATACGTATTTGGTCATCGTGATTTAGCACCCGGGACGAGCGGGCGCATGCGGGAAATTTGGATTATACCCGGGACCGCGCCAAAATATGGGTTTTCCCCTACGTCAGTTCGGTAACAGGCCGGGCTGGCTCCGGCCCCGATCCGAGGCCGGCGTACACTCCCCGTGCCGCGCGCCCGACGCCGTGGCACGGAGCCCCCAGGAGTCCGCCGCGCATGTCCGAAGTACGTCCGTTGCCCGCCAGCCGGTGGGCCGTTTCATGTTGCATCACCGCCCTGCTCGCGGTGTGCGCCGCCGCGCTGGGCGAGCGCGCGCAGATGTGGTCGCTGGACCACAGCGCCGGCCCGCTCGCGGTGCGTCCGTCGCTCGCGGGCACCGTCTCGTTCACGCTGGCCAGTGCCTGCCTGGCCGTGCTGGTGTGCGCCTGCACCCTGCTGCGCGCGCAGCAGTCGCGCCCGGGCCGCGTCCCGGTCGCGCCGCGCGCCTGGTCGCTGGTCTACGGCGTGACGCTGGCGCTGCTGTACGGCGCCTGGCTGCAGGGCATGAACCACTTCAGCCTGCACGGCTTCTACGCCGCCACCGACGCCTGGCTGCAGGCGCATGGCGTGGCGCAGCCCCTCACCCGGCTGGCGCTGTTCATGAACCTGCGCAGCCTGATCAACCTGCTGGTGCTGATGCTGGCCACCTGGCTGCTGCTGCGTGCCGCGATGGGTGTGGCGCGCTGGCGCCACGACCCGCGTCCGGCCCGGCCGCGCCTGCGCCGCACCTGGATCGTGTGGCTCGCCGCCGGCGCCACCTACGCCTGGCAGACCGCCATGCTGCGCCTGGCGGCCGGCTGGCTGGCCGCGCTGCAGGCCCGCACCGAGGGCCTGGTGCCCTGGCTCACCTGGCTCGCCCTGCCCCTGGCCGCCGGCCTGGTGGTGGCCCTGGCGGTGCGCCACACCCTGCCCGCCACGCCGCGCTCCACCGGCGTGAGCCGGGCCGTGGGCGTCGGCACCACCGCCTTCTGGGTGGCGCAGGGCGCGATGGCCGCCCTGGCCGCGCCGCTGGCCGCCGCGCTCTCGAGCGCGGCCTGGCAGCGCCTGCTCGGCATGCCTGTGTTCGGGCTGGCCGCGCTGGCCGCGTATCTGGTACTGCTGGCCGTGCTGGCCTCGAGCCTGGCGCGCAGCGCGTTCCGCACCTACGAAGGGCCGCTCTCCGAGACCTCGCAGGCCTGAGCGGCGGCCCCTCCCCGGGGCAAGAAAAAAGCGGATCTGGCAGCAGATCCGCTTTTTTTGGCGCCGATGACCGCGCCGGCTCAGGCCGCGAGGGGCTCGGTGCGCGTGATGAGCCAGTCGAGCGCCGCGCCGTCGACCAGCGGCGCCACGCGCTCGCGCACGGTGCGGTGGTAGTCGTCGAGCCAGGCGATCTCGTCGGCGCGCATCAGCGAAAGCTCGATGCAGCGCGTGTCGATCGGGCACAGCGTGAGCGTCTCGAAACAGAGGAATTCGCCCAGCTCGCCCTCGAGCCAGCTGCGGTTGGCCACGAGATTCTCGATCCGCACGCCCCAGCGGCCCGGCCGGTAGATGCCCGGCTCGTTGGAGGTGATCATGCCGGGCTCCATGGCCGTGTGCGGGCCGGGCTGGGCGCGGTACGAGATCACCTGCGGACCTTCGTGCACGTTGAGGAAATAGCCCACGCCGTGGCCGGTGCCGTGGCCGTACTCGGCGCCGCCCGCCCAGATCGGGGCGCGCGCGATGGCGTCGAGCATGGGCGACGGCGTGCCGCGCGGAAACGACGCGCGCGACAGCGCGATCATGCCCTTGAGCACCAGCGTGAAGTCGACCTTCTGGTCGGCGTTCGGCGTGCCGACGGGCACCACGCGGGTGATGTCGGTGGTGCCGCCCAGGTACTGGCCGCCGGAGTCGATCAGCAGCAGGCCGTCGCCCTCGATCACCGCGTGGCTGGCCTCGGTGGCGCGGTAATGCGGCATCGCGCCGTTGGCGTTGAAGCCGGCGATGGTGGCGAAGCTGGGGCAGACGTAGTTGGGCCGGCGCGCGCGCGCGGCGGTGATCTTCTCGTCGATCGTGAGCTCGGTGATGCGCTCGCGGCCCGAGCCGGCCTCGAACCAGGCGAAGAACTCGGCCAGCGCGGCGCCGTCCTGCGCCATGGCCTCGCGCACGTGGGCCAGCTCGGCCTCGCTCTTGCGCGACTTGAACAGCGTCGAGGGGTTGATGGCCTCCACGCGCGGCACCTCGGGGTCCATGCGCTGGAACACGCCGCAGGTGACGCGGGCCGGGTCGATCAGCAGCGTCTGGTCGGTCTGCAGCGAGCCGAGCGCGTCGCTCACCTCGCCATAGTCCGCCACGTCCACGCCGTCGTCGGCCAGGCGGGCGCGCAGCGCCTCGTCGATCTTGCCCTCGGCCACGAACAGCGTGGCATGGTCGGTGCCGATCAGAGCGTGGGCCAGGAACACCGGGTTGTAGTTGACGTCGGCGCCGCGCAGGTTGAAGACCCAGGCGATGTCGTCGACGGTGCAGAGCAGGTGCACGTCGGCACCCTTGGCGCGCATGGCCTCGCGCACCCGCGCCAGGCGCTGCGCGCGCGACTCGGTGGCGTACGGCGGCAGGTGCTCGTAGACGGCCGCCTGCGGCAGCGCGGGACGGTCGGGCCAGGCCTCGGCCAGCAGGTCCACGCCCAGCACCAGCTCGATGCCGGCCGGCGCGAACGCCGCCGACAGGCCGCGGAAGGCCGCCAGGCCCAGCACCGCGCCGTCCACGCCCACCCGGGCGCCCGCGGCCAGCTGCGTGGCGAGCCAGTCGACGTGGCCCGGCGTGGTCGCCAGCGCGATCTTCATCAGTTGCACGCCGGTGCCCGCCAGCTGCGCCTCGGCCTGCACCCAGTAGCGGCTGTCGACCCACAGGCCGGCGAAGTCGGCCGTGAGCACCAGCGTACCCACCGATCCGTTGAAGCCGCTGGCCCAGCGACGGCCCTGCCAGCGTGCCGGCAGGTACTCCGACAGATGGGGATCGGCCGACGGCACGATGCAGGCATCGAGCTGGTGGCGGCGCATGGCCTGGCGCAGGGCGGCAATACGGGAATCGGTGGTGGACATGGGTTTCCTGGACGAGGGCGGCGCGGCGGGCGCGCGGATTAGCGCAGCATGAAAGACATGGCCGCCAGGCTGTTGAGCGTGCGGATCGCCGCCTGCATGTTCTCGACCGTGAACTGCAGCGTGACGCCGTCGACGCGGGTCAGCGTGGGCCACATGCAGAACAGATCGGCCAGCGCGGCGGTCTGCGTCTGCAGACGGCATTCTATCGGCCCGGGCACCACGAAAGGAACCGCCTGCTTGAGATTGCGCACCGCCGTCTCGGCGGCCTGGGCGATGGCGCGGCGCGAGGCGGCCGGCGACAGCGTGATGCCGCTGCTCAGGCCGTGCGCCACCTTGGTCTGCACCCACTCGGCCTGCGGAAACAGCGGCCGGGTCTCTTCGATGAACACGTCGTCGCCCGTGGCCAGCACCACCGGCACGCCCAGCTCGCCCGCCAGCGCGCCGTACAGGCCGGCCTCGCCCAGCTCCATGCCATTGATCCAGACCCGCGCGAACGCGAAGCTGTTGATGGTGTGAGCCAGGATGCCGCGGCCCTGCGAGCGGCTGTGGTAGCCGATCATGAAGACCGCGTCGCACCGCTCCTCGAGGCCGCCCATCATGCCCAGGTAGCGCGGCTTGCCCAGCACCAGGCGTGCGCGCTCGTCGATCAGGTCGGGCAGCAGGTTGCGAAAGCCGCCGTGCGAGTCGTTCACCAGCACCTCTTCGGCGCCGCCGGCGATCGCGCCCTGCACGGCCGCGTTGGCCTCGGCGGTCATCCAGGCGCGGGCGCGCTCGTACTCGCCATTGCCCGCCCGGACCTGTTCGTGATGGAAGACACCGGCCACGCCTTCGATGTCGGTGGAAATCAGGATTTTCATGGTTACCCCCCGTCTGCACGGGACTGTCATGCACATACCGCGGGCCGCGCCCGCGGGTCCAAAAATCAGAAGGCCGACTCGGCCAGCCAGTCGCGCCACTGCGGCACGACGTCCTGCAGCGCGCGGCGCTGGTGGCCGTCGCGTCCCGTCACGCCGGTGGCGTGCCAGAGGGCGGCCACGATGGCCTGTTCGCAGGCCTCGGCGGCCGCCTCGAAGAGCGGATCGATCAGGGTTTCGTGCAGCATCGCGACCGCCGGCATGCCGGCGTCGGCCAGGTGCGGCACGGTATAGGCGGTGGAAAACGCCAGCGCGATGTCGCCGCTGCCGTGGCCGAACACCGAGCCGGTGCGGGCCAGGCCGGCGCCGGCGCGCAGCGACAGCCGGCGCAGCTGGCGGGCGTCCAGCGGCGCGTCGGTGGCGACCAGCAGGATGATGGAGCCCTTCTCCGGCGCCTGGGCGTCGGCCTCGCGCGCCAGGATCTCGGCGATGCGCGGGCCGAAGCGGCGGCCGGCGATGGTCATGTTGGGCAGGCGGCCGAAGTTCGACAGCACCAGGGCGCCCACCGTGTAGGCGTCGCCCGCGCGGGTCCGGGCCAGGCGCGAGGCGCTGCCGATGCCGCCCTTGAGCGAGAACGACGACATGCCGCGCCCGGCGCCAACGCTGCCCTGCGCGAAGTGCGCGTCGCAGGCGGCATGCGCGGCCACGTAATCGGCCTCCTGCACGGCCAGCGCCTGGATGTCGTTCAGGTAGCCGTCGTTGCACTCGAACACCAGCGGATTCACGGTGGCCCATTCGCGCCCGATGGCCGGGTTGGCGGCCACGGCGGCACGGATCTGCGCATTGGCCACGGTGCCCACGCCGAAGGTGTTGGTCAGGCCGATCGGCGTTTCGAGCACGCCGAGCTCCTCGACCTGGACCAGGCCGGTGCTCTTGCCGAAGCCGTTGAGCACAGTCACGGCGGCCGGCACCTTGTCGCGGAAGTGGTCGCCGCCATGGGCACGCACCACCGTCACGCCGGTCTGGCAGGCGCCGTTGGCGCGGGTGTGGTGGCCGACGGTCACGCCGGCCACGTCGGTGATGGCGTCGCGGGGGCCGGCGGGCAGCACGCCGATGCGCGGCAGAACGGGTTCAGTCATGTGCATTGCCGCGCGAGGCGGCCTCCAGAATGCAAAACGCCGCCTGGGCGGCACCGGGCGCGGCACGGGGCCGCGTCCGGGACGTCCAGACGGCGCAAGAACGATTTACTTGCGGTCGATCTTGGGGTCGAGCGCGTCGCGCAGGCCATCGCCCAGCAGGTTGAATGCCAGCACGGTCAGGAAGATCGCCAGCGCGGGGAAGATCGCCACGTGCGGCGCCATCACCATGTCGGCGCGCGCTTCGTTGAGCATGGCGCCCCACTCCGGCGTCGGCGGCTGCGCGCCCATGCCGAGGAACGACAGGCTGGCGGCGGTGATGATCGAGGTGCCGATGCGCATCGTGCCGTAGACCACGATCGGCGAGATCGTGCCGGGCAGGATGTGGCGCATGATGATGGTCCAGTCGGACGCGCCCACGCTCTTGACCGCTTCGACGTAGGTCATCTGCTTGATCGAGAGCGTGTTGCCGCGCACCAGGCGGGCAAACGCCGGCACGCTGAACACGGCCACGGCCACGACCACGTTGACCATGCTCGACCCGAGCACCGCCACCACGCCGATCGCCAGCAGCATGCCGGGGAACGCCAGCAGCACGTCGGAGATGCGCATCGTGATGCGCTCCCACCAGCCCTGGTAGTAGCCGGCCATCAGGCCCATGAAGGTGCCCACCACGGCACCCATCGCGACCGACAGGAAGCCCGCGGCCAGCGAGATGCGCGAGCCCATCAGGATGCGGCTGAAGATGTCGCGGCCGAGCGAGTCCACGCCGAGCCAGTGCACGGCCGACGGGCCGGCATTGATGGCGTCGTAGTCGAAGAAGTTCTCGGCGTCAAACGGCACGATCCACGGCGCGAAGATGGCCACGATCACCAGCAGCAGCACGAACAGGCCTGCGCCCACGGCGAGCTTCTGCTTCTTGAACTTGCGCCAGAACTCGGTGAGCGGCGTGCGCACGTCGTTCTTGGGTGCCGCCTGGGCGGCGGTGGCGGTAGTCGGATTGCTCATGCCGCCCTCACTTGTATCGGATGCTGGGATTGATGACGCCGTACAGCACGTCGACAATCAGGTTGATCAGGATGAATTCGAACGAGAACAGCAGCACGAGGCCCTGGATCACCGTGAAGTCGCGCTGGGTCACGGCGTCGACCAGCAGGCGGCCGAGGCCGGGCCAGTTGAACACCGTCTCGACCACGATGGAGCCGCCCAGCAGAAAGCCGAACTGCAGGCCCATCATCGTGATCACGGGAATCAGCGCATTGCGCAGCGCGTGCTTGATCACCACGCGGCGCTCGGACAGGCCCTTGGCGCGGGCGGTCCGGACGAAATCCTCCTGGATCACTTCGACGAACGACGCGCGGGTGAAGCGCGCCATCACGGCGGCCACGGCGGCGCCCAGCGTGATCGAGGGAAGAATGTAGTGTTGCCAGGTCGAGGCGCCCACGGTGGGCAGCCAGCCCAGGTTCACCGAGAACACCTGCATCAGCATCATGCCCAGCGCGAAGGCCGGGAACGAGATGCCCGACACCGCCAACGTCATGCCGAGCCGGTCGGGCCAGCGATTGCGCCACACCGCCGAGACGATGCCGATCACCATGCCGAATATCACGGACCAGACCATACTGGTGATGGTCAGCCACAGCGTGGGCATGAAACGGTCGGCGATTTCGGTCGCGACGGGACGCTTGGTGCGCAACGAATTGCCCAGGTCGCCCTGGAGCAGATTCGAGAAATAGCGCACGAACTGCTGCGGCAAGGGCAGATCCAGGCCCAGCTGCTTGCGCACGAGATCGACGGTTTCCTGGTCGGCCTCGGGGCCCGCGGCCAGGCGCGCCGGATCACCGGGCAGCATGTGCACGAACAGGAACACGACCACGGATACCAGAAGCATCGTGGGGATCATGCCCAATAGACGTTTGACGATGTAGGTCAGCATTGAAATTCCTGCGACATCGGCGGGGGCACCGTGCCCCCGCCAAATGCGGCCTTCTTGGGTTTACTGCGTTTACTGCTTCAGATCGATGTCACCGAACCAGAACGAGGTGTCGGGTTCGACATACACGCCGGTCAGGTTCTTCGACTTCACATACACGTTGTTCTGGGTCACCAGGAACGCCCACGGAGCGTCGTTCCAGATGGTTTCCTGAACGTTCTTGTAGATCTCGGTCTTCTTGGCGCGGTCGGTCGTGGCCAGGGCTTCCTGGATGCCGGCGTCGACCTTGGCGTTCGAGTAGTACGACACGTTGTTCAGCACGGGCGGGTAGGCCGGGGTGCTCAGCAGCGGACGCAGGCCCCAGTCGGCTTCACCGGTCGAGGACGACCAGCCGGCGTAGTACAGGCGGACCTTCGCGTCTTCAGGCTTCTGCACCTGTTGCACGCGCTGCACGCGCTGACCCGATTCCAGCACTTCGACCGAGGTCTTGATGCCGACCTGTTGCAGCTGCTGCTGCAGGAACTGCACCACCTTGACCGAGGTGCCGTCGTTATAGGCGGACCACAGCTGGGTTTCGAAACCGTTCGGGTAGCCGGCCTGCTTCAGCAGTTCGCGCGCCTTGGCGGGATCGTAGCCCCACGGGCCGGTCTTGTAGGCGTAGTCCACGCCCTGCGGCACGACGCCGTCGACCACGGTGGCGTAGCCGTTGAAGGCAACCTTGGCCAGCGCCTGCTTGTTGATGGCGTAGTTGATGGCCTGGCGCACGCGCACGTCGTCGAACGGCTTGACCAGCGTGTTCATCGACAGGTAGCGGGCCATGATCGAGTTCTTGTGGTCGACCACGTCCAGCTTGTCGTTCTTGGCCAGCATCGGGGCCTGCTCGAACGGCACCGGGAAGGCGAAGTGCGCTTCACCGGTCTGCACCACGGCGGCGCGGGTGTTGTTGTCGGTCACGGTGCGGAAGGTGATCGAATCGACCTTCGGCTTGCCCTTGTTCCAGTAGCCGTCGAACTTCTTGACCTTCAGGTATTCGGCGGGCTTCCACTCGACGAATTCGAACGGGCCGGTGCCGACCGGGTGGAAACCGATGTCCTTGCCGTACTTCTTCAGCGCGGCGGGCGAGATCATCATGGCGGCCGGGTGGGCCAGCGCGTTGATGAAGGCCGAGAACGGCTTCTTCAGGGTGATCTTGACGGTCAGGTTGTCGACCACTTCGATCTTGTCGATCACGCTGAACTGGATGTAGCGCGACAGACGGTTGTTCGGGTCGGCCGGACGGTCGAAGTTGATCTTCACGGCTTCGGCGTTGAAGTCGGTGCCGTCCTGGAACTTGACGCCGGGGCGCAGCTTGAACGTGTACACCAGGCCGTCTTCGCTGGCGGTGTAGTCGGTCGCCAGGACCTTCTGGACCTTCAGGTCCTTGTCGAATTCGAACAGGCCTTCGTAGTAGGCCTTGCCCACCGCCTGGTTCAGGGTGCTGTTCGTGTTGTACGGATCGAGCGTTTCCAGCGCGATCGACACGGCGAAGGTCACGTCCTTGCTGGCGTGCGCCAGGGGCGACGCGAGGACACCGAAGGCCAGCGCGGCGGCGGCCATCAGCTTGGTGGGGCGCAGTACTTTCATCATTGCGGACTCCTGATTCGTAAAGGAGAGGCGGATTGGCGGAAAAAACCGTAAGAGGCGCGGCCGGCGGCCGCTACGCTCACGACACAGCGAAAAACGATCTCAGTACGCGCCACCCACCGGGTGGCGCGCCACGAAGTGATCCGGGCCGACCTGAACCAGCGGCGCGACCACGGGCTCGTCGTCGAGTTTGCGGATCGGGCTGGGGATCTCGTCGGACAGCAAGGCGCGCTTGAGATGACGGCGCGACGGGTCGGCGATCGGAACCGCCGACATCAGCTTCTTGGTATAGGGGTGCTGCGGGTTCTCGAAGATCGCGCGGCGCGGCCCGATCTCGACGATCTGGCCCAGGTACATCACCGCCACGCGGTGGCTGATGCGTTCGACCACGGCCATGTCGTGCGAGATGAACAGGAACGACACGCCGAGATCGCGCTGCAGGTCGATCAGCAGGTTCACGATCTGGGCCTGGATCGACACGTCGAGCGCGGACACGGATTCGTCGGCGATCACCACCTTGGGGTTCAGCGCCAGGGCGCGCGCGATGCAGATGCGCTGGCGCTGGCCGCCCGAGAACTCGTGCGGATAGCGCTGCGCCATTTCGGGCGGCAGGCCGACGCGTTCGAGCAGCTCGGCCACGCGGGCCTCGGCGGCCTTGCCGCTGGCCACGCCGTGCACCAGCAGCGGCTCCATGATGGAGAAGCCGACCGTCACGCGCGGATCGAGCGAGGCGAACGGATCCTGGAACACGAACTGGATGTCGCGGCGCAGCGACTGCAGCTCGCTGTTCTTCAGGCGCACGATGTCGCGGCCGCCGAAGCGGATCTCGCCGCCCTGGCTGTCGACCAGGCGCAGCAGCGAGCGGCCCGTGGTCGACTTGCCGCAGCCCGATTCGCCCACCAGCGAGAGCGTCTCGCCGGGGTACAGATCGAAGCTGACCTTCTCGACCGCGTGCACGCGGCGCTGGACGCGGCCCAGGATGCCGCCGCGCAGATCGAAACGGGTGATGAGGTTGCGCACGCTCAGGATCGGATCCTTCTGCTCGCGCGGCACTTCCTGGGTGCTGTCGGCGCCGGCCTCGGCCACCGGCTGGGCCCGGCCCTCGACCTGCAGCAGCGGGAAACGCGCGGGCAGGTCGGTGCCGGTCATGGCGCCCAGGCGCGGCACGGCGGACAGCAGCGCCTTGGTGTAGCTGTGCTGGGGCGCCTCGAACACCTGTTCGGACGGGCCTTCCTCGACCTTGTCGCCGCGGAACATCACCAGCACGCGATCGGCCACCTCGGCCACCACGCCCATGTCGTGGGTGATGAACACCACGCCCATGTGCATCTCTTCCTGGAGCTGACGGATCAGCTGCAGGATCTGCGCCTGGATGGTCACGTCGAGCGCCGTGGTGGGCTCGTCGGCGATCAGCAGCGCCGGCTTGCAGGCCAGCGCCATCGCGATCATCACGCGCTGGCGCATGCCGCCCGACAGCTGGTGCGGATAGCGGTCCAGCACCGACCTGGCCTCGGGGATGCGCACCTGTTCCAGCATGCGCAGGGCCTCGGCGCGCGCCGCGGCGGCGTCCTTCTTCTGGTGCAGGCGGATGGTCTCGGCGATCTGGTCACCGGCGGTGAACACCGGGTTCAGCGAGGTCATCGGCTCCTGGAAGATCATGGCCATGTCGGCGCCGCGCACGTCGCGCATGGCGCGTTGCGAGGCGTTGACCAGATCGATCACATTGCCGTTGCGCCGGCGCAGACTCATCGAACCCTGGGCGATGCGGCCACCGCCGTGCTCGACCAGGCGCATCAGCGCCAGCGAGGTCACGGACTTGCCCGAACCCGATTCGCCCACGATGGCCAGGGTCTCGCCCCGGTCGACGTGGAACGACAGATTGCGCACGGCTTCCACCGTGCGCTCCGAGGTCACGAAGCGCACCGTCAGGTCATCGACCTGGACCACGCGGTTATCCGGCAGGGCCAGGGGCTTTGCGCGATCAACCATATTCAATTCATTCCTAGTGCTTGCGGGGCGCGCAGCGCGCGCCGTGTCATCGGTAAATGGCAACGTCGGGCTGCTGGCCAACACGGCCAAAACCCCGGTACATGCCTTCGGTGTTGAAGGGCAACGCCACGTTGCCCTGTGCGTCGACGGCCACCAGGCCGCCCTTGCCCTCGATGGTGGGCAGCTTTTCCATCACGACGCGATCGGCGGCCTGCTGCAGGCTGGCGCCGGTGTATTCCATCAGGGCGGAGATGTCGTAGGCCGCCACCATGCGGATGAACATCTCGCCGGTGCCGGTGGTGGACACCGCGCAGGTGCGGTTGTTGGCGTAGGTGCCGGCGCCGATCAGCGGCGCGTCGCCGACGCGGCCGACCTGCTTGTTGGTGATGCCGCCGGTCGAGGTGGCCGCGGCCAGGTTGCCCTGGGCGTCGAGCGCCACCGCGCCCACCGTGCCGAACTTCTTGTCGCTGTCGAGCGGATCGGCCGGCGCGGGCTGGCCGCGGGCCACCAGTGCCTGGCCGTCGTGATCGAGCACGGCGGCGTCGGGGTTCTCGCGTTGCACGCGCAACAATTGCTCGCGGCGCGCCTCGGTCGAGAAGTACGACGGGTCGACGATGTCCAGGCCCTGTTCGGCGGCGTAGGTCTCGGCGCCCTCGCCCACGAAGAACACGTGCTTGCTGTTCTCCATGACCTTGCGCGCGGCCAGCACCGGATTGCGCACGTTGCTGACGTTGGCGATGGCGCCCGAGCGCAGCGTGGCGCCGTCCATGATGGCGGCGTCGAGCTCATGCGTCGCGGCGCTGGTGAACACGGCCCCGTGGCCGGCGTTGAACAGCGGGCAGTCTTCGAGCAGGCGCACCGCTTCGGTCACGGCGTCGAGCGCCGAGCCGCCATCGGCCAGCACCCGCTGGCCGGCGGCCACGATGCGGCGCAGCGCGTCCAGATATTCCTGTTCCTTCTCGGGCGACATCGCGGCGCGCGCCATCGCGCCGGCGCCACCGTGGATCGCGATCACGGGGGTAATCATCGTTTTCCTGCTCCTGCTACACCATGGATAAGCCAGGGCATGACCGACTGGGTCACGCCAGCGGCGGCTTCGATTGAGTCTTTAGCGCGATGCGCGACCGCGGCCGACAGGCCCTCGATCAGGCCCAGCGCGCCGGTTTCGGAATTCGACAGCAACTGACGGCTCGAATGCGCGTACAGCGCCACCGTGGCGCACGGCGCCAGCGGCGAGGTCGGCTTGTCGGTCAGCACCAGCACCGGCACGCCCGCGCTCTGGGCGGCGCGCGCCAGCGTCACCGTGTCGGCCAGGTAGCGCGGAAAGCCGATCGCGATCACGAGGTCGCGGCTGGTCATGCGCGACATCTGGCGCGCGGCATGCGACACGCCACCCGGCCCGGCAAGCGACTCGCAGGAGTGCAGATGCATGCACAGCCCGCGTTGCAGCATGCCGGCCAGGAAGCCGCTCGCGCCGAAACCGATGATGAACACGCGCTCCGCGCCCAGCACGGCCTGCACCGCGCGCTCACAGGCGGCCGCGTCGAGCGACTGCAGGGTGCGCTGCGCGTTGCGGATGTCTTCCTCGAGCGTGGCGGCGAAGATCTGCACCGCGCTGGCCGAATGGGCCAGCTCCACGCGCAGCTTCTCCACCGGCTCCAGCGCCGACTCGAAGCCGCGCGCCAGCTCGGCGCGGAACTGCGGGTAACCCGGCAGGTCGAGCGCCCGCGCGAAGCGGTTGGCGCTCGCCACCGACACGCCCGCCGCACCGGCGAACTCGTCGATCGTCATGGTCGCGACGCGGAACTGGTGCGCCAGCACGTATTCCGCCATCCGGTGCTGGGTGCGGCTGAACGTAGGCTGGGCGCGCGCGATGCGTTCGGCGATCGGAGTGGCGGCCTGGGTCATGGAGGGGCGGGAGTGGGCGTGCGGCGGAGGCGTTGGGAGAGGACGGATCGTGCGGGTGCCGGAGATGCGAAGGCGGCCTCGGCGGCCCCCTTTATGTAAATTTGTTTACCGGCGAATTTTAAGTAAGAAAATAAATTTTCATATTTAGGGAATACCCTTGCGGCCATTCTGGTGCATGGGCCTCGCTCCTGGGAGACGCCCCATCACGGTGCATCGTGCACCGGGGCGAACGTCCACTTGACGGACGATTTTCAGGGGCGTGGGCCGCCCACAAGCGCAAAAAAACCCCGCAGGGCGACGCCGTGCGGGGTTTTCATGCCGGCGCGAGGCCGGCCGACGGAGGTTCAGCTGACGGCGGAGACGTCGAGCTTGGCGCCGGTCTTGGCCTGGATCTCATCGACCGTGACGCCGGGCGCCACTTCGATCAGCTTCAGGCCCGCTTCGGTGACTTCGAGCACGCCCAGATCGGTGATGATCAGGTTGACCACGCCCACGCCGGTGAGCGGCAGCGTGCATTCGGGCAGCAGCTTGATGTCTTCGGTGCCGTCTTTCTTCTTGGCGATGTGTTCCATCAGCACGACCACGCGGCCGACACCGGCGACGAGATCCATCGCGCCGCCCATGCCCTTGACCATCTTGCCCGGGATCATCCAGTTGGCCAGGTCGCCCTTCTCCGACACCTGCATCGCGCCCAGGATGGCGAGGTTGATCTTGCCGCCGCGGATCATCGCGAACGAGTCGGCGGACGAGAAGATCGACGAGCCCGGCAGCGTGGTGACCGTCTGCTTGCCGGCGTTGATCAGGTCGGCATCGACCTCTTCCTCGGTGGGGAACGGGCCGATGCCGAGCAGGCCGTTTTCGGATTGCAGCCAGACCTCGACACCCTTGGGCACGTGGTTGGCGACCAGGGTCGGCAGGCCGATGCCCAGGTTCACATAAAAGCCGTCTTGCAGCTCGCGCGCCGCACGCGCAGCCATTTCATCGCGGGACCATGCCATGACTGTTCTCCTTTAGGCCGGGCGAGTGGTGCGTTGTTCGATGCGCTTCTCGGGATTCGTGTTGAGCACGATCCGGTGCACATAGATGCCGGGCAGGTGGACCTGATCGGGGTCCAGCGTGCCGGTATCAACGATCTTCTCGACCTCGACCACGGTGATCTTGCCGGCCATGGCGACGTTGGGATTGAAGTTGCGGGCGGTCTTGCGGAACACCAGGTTGCCGCTGCGGTCGGCGATGTGCGCCTTGACCAGCGACACGTCGGGCGTGAGCGCGCGTTCCATCACATATTGATGGCCGTCGAACTCGCGGATTTCCTTGCCGTCGGCGACGATGGTGCCCACGCCGGTGCGGGTGAAGAAGGCCGGGATGCCGGCGCCGCCGGCGCGCAGCTTCTCGGCCAGCGTGCCCTGCGGCGTGAACTCGAGCTCGAGTTCGCCCGACAGGTACTGGCGTTCGAATTCCTTGTTTTCGCCCACGTACGAGGCAATCATCTTGCGCACCTGGCGCGTGTTGAGCAGCTGGCCCAGGCCGAAACCGTCGACCCCGGCGTTATTGCTGATGCAGGTGAGGTCTTTCACGCCCGAATCGCGCAGCGCGGCAATCAGCGCCTCGGGAATGCCGCAAAGGCCGAAGCCGCCCACGGCGATCATCTGGCCGTTCTTGACGATGCCTGCGAGCGCCTCCTGGGCGCTTGCATATACCTTGTCCATCGCTCCAACTCCTGGTTGATATAGAGAATCAAACTGGCGGGAGGCCCTGACGACGATACGCCGCGCCCCCTTCGATATTCTTTTGTGCTTTGCAGCGATTCTACCGGCTAGCGTGATTGCTGCAAGCGCAGTTGGTCCGCCAGGCGCGCCAGCACCTCGGGCGGCCAGGGCGCCGAGCGGTTTGCCACGTAGTCCATCCAGACCAGCACGTTGCGGCCGCGCGCATACGGGCCGCCATCGTCGCCGACCTTCTCGAGCGTGAGCTCGAGCTCCATGCTGGAGCGGCCCATCTTGCTCACGGTATGCGTGACGCGCACCGTGGCCGGATAGGTGAGCGGACGCAGGAAATCGCACGAGGCGTGCGCCAGGATCGGCCCTTGCTCAGCCGGCAGCGTGAGCCCCGAGTCATAGAGGATGCGCATGCGCGCCTCTTCCATCAGGCGGAAGTAAAGGGTGTTGTTCAGATGGTTGAGGGCGTCGGAATCGCCCCAGCGCAGCGGCAGATCGATTTGATGCACGGCGCCCACTTCAAGCGTGGCCGCCGGTTCTGTAGGGTTCACTCACCGGACTCCTGTAATCACGGGCATGCAGCCTGAGTGCAGGCTGCAATACAATCATTGATAATACCGCCTGCCAGAGCAGGACACATAGAGGGGATTTTCGTAATGTCTGAACGCGAGTCGATGGAATACGACGTGGTGGTGGTCGGCGGCGGTCCCGCCGGTCTCGCCACTGCCATCCGCCTGAAACAGCTTGCCGCCGAAAAGAATCAGGAAATCGGCGTGTGTGTATTGGAAAAAGGCGCCGCCATCGGCGCGCACATCCTGTCGGGCGCGGTCATGGACCCCAGCGCACTGACCGAGCTGATTCCCGACTGGAAGGAAAAAGGCGCGCCGCTGAACGTGCCGGTCACGCAGGATAAGTTCCTGTTCCTGAGCCCCACCGGCGCGCGCAGCACGCCCGAATGGCTGCTGCCCGACTGTTTCCACAACAAGGGCAACTACATCGTGCGCCTGGGTGACGTGGCGCAGTGGCTGGGCGAGCAGGCCGAGGCCCTCGGCGTGGACATCTTCCCGGGCTTTGCCGCCGCCGAAGTGCTCTACGACGAAGCGGGCGCCGTCCGTGGCGTGGCCACCGGCGACATGGGCGTGGCCCGCGACGGCTCGCACACCGACCATTACCAGCCCGGCATGGAACTGCTGGCGCGCTACACCATCTTCGCCGAAGGTTCGCGCGGCCAGCTGGGCCGCCAGCTGATCGAACGCTTCAAGCTCGACGAGGGCCGCAACGCCCAGAGCTACGGCATCGGCATCAAGGAAATGTGGGAAGTCGATCCGGCGCAATCGCGTCCCGGCCTGGTGGTGCACACCGCCGGCTGGCCGCTGGATGCCGACACCTACGGCGGTTCGTTCCTCTATCACCTCGACAACAACATCGTGGTGGTCGGCCTGATCGTGGGCCTGGACTACGCCAATCCGTGGCTCTCGCCGTTCGAGGAATTCCAGCGCTACAAGACCCACCCCGCCATCCGCGGCACCTTCGAAGGCGGCAAGCGCATTGCCTACGGCGCCCGCGCGATCACCGCGGGCGGCCTGCTGGCGCTGCCCAAGCTCACCTTCCCGGGCGGCGCGATGGTCGGCTGTGAGGCCGGCTTCCTGAACGCCTCGCGCATTAAGGGCAGCCATGCCGCGATCAAGTCGGGCATGATGGCCGCCGAAGCCGCGTTCGAGGCCGTCGTCGCCGATCGCCGCCAGGATGAGCTCTCCGCCTACCCGGCCGCCTTCGAGAAGTCGTGGCTGCACGCCGAGCTCGATCGCGCGCGCAACTTCAAGCAGTGGTTCAAGAAGGGCCGCACGGTGGCCGTGCTCATGACCGGCATCGAACAGAAGCTGCTCAAGGGCAAGATGCCCTGGTCGCTGCGCAACAACAAGCCCGATCACGCCTGTCTGCAACCCGCTTCGCAGTGCGCACGCATCGACTATCCGAAGCCCGACGGCAAGCTCACGTTCGACCGCCTGAGTTCGGTGTTCATCTCCAACACCAACCACGAAGAGAACGAGCCGGTCCACCTCACGCTCAAGGATCCCGAGATCCCGGTGACGGTGAACCTGGCCACCTACGGTGGCCCCGAGGCGCGTTACTGTCCGGCCGGCGTGTACGAGTTCATCAAGGACGACCACGGCGCCGATCGCCTGCAGATCAACGCGCAGAACTGCGTGCACTGCAAGACCTGCGACATCAAGGATCCGCGCCAGAACATCGTCTGGGTCGCCCCGCAAGGTGGCGAAGGTCCGGTCTACAACGGCATGTGACGGACGGCGCGCGCCCGCGACGGCGCGCACCGCCCCGCCTGCCACGACGCCTGCCGGATCGCCTCCGGCAGGCGTTTTCAATGGGAGCGATACATGACTGAGCGCATCTTGCTGGCCGGCTGCGGCGACCTGGGCATGCGCGCCGCGCAACGCCTGCTGGCGCGCGGCGACGAGGTCTGGGCCCTGCGCCGCTCGCCGCCGGCCGACGGCCCGGCCGGGCTGCGCTGGATCGCCGCCGACCTGGCCGATCCCGCCTCCCTCGCGCAATTGCCGGCCGGCATCACCCGCGTCGCCTACCTGCCCACGCCGGGCGGACGCGAGCCGCAGCGCTACCGCGCGGTGTTCCTCGACGGCCTGGCCAACCTGATGGCCGCGCTCGATCACGCGGCGCTGGCGCGCTTCGTGTTCGTGTCGTCGTCGGCCGTCTATGGCGAGCACCATGGCGACTGGATCGACGAAACCACGCCGCCGGCGCCCCAGGGCTTCAATGGCGAAATCCTGCTGCAGGCCGAAACCTGGTTGCGGGCGCAACCGGTGAGCAGCGTGTCGCTGCGGCTGGCCGGCCTGTACGGGCCGGGCCGCGTACAGCTGCTCGAGCGGTTGCGCGCGGGCAAGGCTGCGGCGCCGCGCACGCCGCCGCACTGGGCCAACCGCATCCACATCGACGACGCGGCCGCAGCGGTCGCGCACCTGCTGCACCTGCCCGAAGCCGAGGCCTGCTACGTCGGCGCCGACGACACGCCGCTGCCGCTCGACGTGCTGTACGCCGACCTGGCGCGCATGCTGGGCGCACCGGCGCCCGCCGAGGGCCCCGCGCCGGCGGCGGTGGGCAGCAAGCGCCTGCGCAACGCGCGGCTGCGCCGCTGCGGCCTGGCGCTGGCCTGGCCGGATTCGCGCGAAGGCTACCGCGCGCTGATCGACGCCGCACGCACCGGCGACTGAGCCGCAGGCCACGCTTCGGCCTGCGCCGAAGCGTGCCGCCTCGCGCCCGCCGATACTTTCCGCCAGGCGCCACCGAGCGGCGCCGCTTTCCGTCCGGAGCGCCCCATGATTGCCGTCATCTTCGAAGTCACGCCTGCCGAAGGCCAGCGCGACACCTACCTCGACATCGCCGCCACGCTGGTGCCGCGCCTGCGCCAGATGGACGGTTTCCTCTCCGTCGAACGTTTCCAGAGCCTGAGCACGCCGGGCAAGATCCTGTCGCTCTCGTTCTGGCGCGACGAGGCCGCCGTGCAGGCCTGGCGCAACCTCGATGAACACCGCGCGGCCCAGGCCAGCGGCCGCGCCGGCGTGTTCGCCGACTACCGGCTGCGCATCGCCGGCGTGATCCGCGACTACGGCATGCAGGAACGTGCCCAGGCGCCCGCCGACAGCCGGGCCGCCCATGCTTGATTGATTTTTTCTTTATAAAAAGACAATTTCGGCACCAAAAACTGCGCCGCGGCAGCCAGGCTCCGCTACCATAGCGCCTGCCCCTGACCGCGACCGCCTGCCGATGTCCGCTCCTTCCACCGCCCTGCCCCGCCCCACGCCCCTGCAGGTCGACCTGGCCCGCCGCCTGGCGCACGACATCGCCGCCGGCCGCTATCCGCAGGGCTCGCACCTGTCCGAACAGGCGCTGTGCGCGCACTATCAGGTGTCGCGCACGCCCATCCGCGCCGCGCTGCGGCTGGTGGCGCAGCAGGGCCTGATCGCCCATCGCCCCAACAGCGGCTACACGGTGGCCAATGCGGGCACGCCCGACGCCGCGGCGCTGGCCGGCCACGCCGCCGGCCCGACCCAGGACGAACTCTGTCGCCGCGTGGTCGAGGACCGCGCCGCGCGTGCCCTGCCCGACACTTTCTCCGAGCGCGACCTGATCGCGCGCTACGGCGCTGCGCGCAGCGTGGTGGCCAAGGCGCTGGTGCAGCTGTCGGCCGATGGCCTGGTGGAAAAGCGCAAGGGCCATGGCTGGCAATTCGCGCCCTCGCTGGCCAACGCGCAGGCGCTGGCAGAGAGCTACCGCTTCCGCATGACGGTGGAGTGCGCCGGCCTGCTCGAGCCCACCTTCCAGGCCGACCCGCAGGCGCTCGCCCGCATGCGCGCCGCGCACGAGGCCGTGCTCGCGGGCGAGGTCGACATGCCCGCGCACGCCTTCTTCGACCTGAACGCCTCGTTCCACGAGCTGCTGGCGCGCTTTTCCGGCAACCGCTACATCCTGCAGGCGGTGCAGCAGCAGAACCAGCTGCGCCGCCTCGAAGAGCACCGCGCCTACTACCACGCGGCGCGCTCGGTCGACTCCAGCCGCGAACACCTGCAGATCCTGGCCGCCATCGAAAGCGGCGACCAGGAATGGGCCGCGCAACTCATGCGCCAGCACCTGAAGACCTCGCTGCAACTCTCCTGATCCGTCACGGCCAGCCGGCCGCTCGGCATGCGGCCGTGCCTTTGCACGTCTACTCACCGATTGTATTTTTTGATTTATTAATACAAAATGGCGCCATCGCAAACCCGTTAGCAGGAATGCCCGATGACGCCTCAACTCCCCAACCCCGACGCCTACTGGCTGCCCTTCACCTCGAACCGGCGCTTCAAGCGCAATCCGGTGGTGTTCAGCGGCGCGCAGGACATGTATTACTTCCGGCCGGACGGCAGCGAAGTGCTCGACGGCATTGCCGGGCTCTGGTGCGTGAATGCCGGGCATGGCCGGCCCGAGATCGTGCGCGCCATCTCGCAGACGGCCGCCGACCTGGACTACGCGGCCTCCTTCCAGATGAGCCACCCGCTGGCGTTCCGCTTTGCCGATGCGCTGATCGACGTGGCCCCGCAGGGCTTCTCGCAGGTGTTCTTCTCGAACTCGGGCTCGGAGGCGGTCGACACCGCCCTGAAGATCGCGCTGGGCTACCACCGCGCCCGCGGCGACGCGCAGCGCGTGCGCCTGATCGGCCGCGAGCGCGCCTATCACGGCGTGGGCTTCGGCGGCCTGTCGGTCTCGGGCATCGCCGGGCATCGCAAGGCCTACGGCAATCTGCTGCCCTTCGTCGACCACCTGCCCCACACCTATGACCGCGAGAAGATGGCCTACACCCGCGGCCAGCCCGAATGGGGCGCGCACCTGGCCGATGCGCTCGAGCGCATCGTAGCGCTGCACGATGCCTCGACCATCGCGGCCGTCATCGTGGAACCCGTTGCGGGCTCAACCGGTGTGCTGGTGCCGCCGCGCGGCTATCTGCAGCGCCTGCGCGAGATCTGCGACCGGCACGGCATCCTGCTGATCTTCGACGAGGTGATCTGCGGCTTCGGCCGCATCGATGGCGCCTATTCGGCCAGCCACTTCGGCGTGATGCCCGACATCATCACCAGCGCCAAGGGCCTCACCAACGGCGCCATTCCGATGGGCGCCACGCTGGTGCGCGAGTCGGTCTACGAGGCCTTCATGCAGGGGCCGGACAGCGCCATCGAATTCGCCCACGGCTACACCTACTCGGGCCATCCCCTGGCCTGCGCCGCCGGCCTGGCCACGCTGGAGATCGCCGCACGCGAGGGGCTGTTCGAGCGGGCGCGCGAGCTGGCGCCGCTGTGGGAGGACGCGGCCCACTCGCTCAAGGGTCTGCCGCACGTGGTGGACGTGCGCAACATCGGCCTGCTTGCCGCCATCGAGCTGGCGCCCGAGGACGGCAAGCCGGGCCAGCGCGGCTTCGCCGTGCACCAGGCCTGCCTGGAGCGCGACTGCCTGATCCGCTCGGCGGGCGACACCATGCTGCTGTCGCCGCCGCTCATCATCGAGCCGGACCAGATCGCCCGCCTGTTCAGCACGCTGGGCGACGTGCTGCGCGGCCTGCCCTGAGTCCGCCGCGCGCCGTCCGCGGGCCGCGGGCCGGGCCGAGCCTCAGTGCGCGGCCGTGGCGCAGTAGTCGGCCACCGCGCGCACCACGCGGCGCACGTCTTCGGTGCTGATGTCGAGGTGCGTCACCAGGCGGGTCGGCCCGCCATAGACCGCACGCATCTTGATGCCCTGGCCGTCGAGCGCGGCGGTCAGGCCTTCGCAGCGCGCCGGCTCGAACTCGGCGAACACCATGTTGGTCTGCTGCGAGATCACGCGCACGCCGGCGATGGCGCCCAGGCCTTCGGCCAGCAGTTTGGCGTTGGCGTGGTCATCGGCCAGCCGCGCCACGTTGTGTTCGAGCGCGTACAGGCAGGCCGCGGCCAGCATGCCGGACTGGCGCAGGCCGCCGCCCACCACCTTGCGCCAACGGCGCGCCTGCGCGATCAGCGCTCGGCTGCCCACCAGCACCGAGCCCACCGGCGCGCCCAGGCCCTTGGAGAAGCAGATCGAGACGCTGTCGAAGGGCTCGCACAGAGTGCGCAGGTCCAGGCCGGTGGCGGCGGCCGCGTTGAACACGCGGGCGCCGTCCAGATGGACGCCCAGGCCGTGCTCGCGCGCGAACGCGCTGGCGCGCAGGATGTAGTCTTGCGGAATCACCTTGCCGTGGAAGGTGTTCTCGAGCGCGAGCAGGCGCGTGCGCGCGTAGTGCGGATCGTCTAGCGGCTTGATCGCGGCGGCCAGCTTCTCGATCGGCAGCGAGCCGTCGGCGGCGTGTTCGATGGGCTGCGGCTGGATGCTGCCCAGCACCGCGGCGCCGCCGCCTTCGTATTTGTAGGTGTGGGCGAGCTGGCCCACCAGGTATTCATCGCCACGGCCGCAATGCGCCATCAGGCCGACCAGGTTGCTCTGCGTGCCCGAGGGGCAATAGAGCCCGGCCTCCTTGCCGGCGCGCTCGGCCAGCACGGCCTCGAGCTCGCGCGTGGTCGGGTCGTCGCCCATCACGTCGTCGCCCACCGGCGCCCGCATCATGGCCTCGCGCATCCCCTCGGAGGGGCGGGTCACGGTATCACTGCGCAAATCGATCATCATCGTTCCTTCTCAAACCCGTTGCCGGACAACATCAGAAAATCTCAGGACCGCGCGGCGCGGCTCACCACCAGAATACCGCCCAGGATCAGCGCCATGCCGGACAGCTCGGCGCCGTTGGGCTGCTCGTGCAGGATCAGCCAGGCCAGCAGCATCGCCACCACCGGCACGCCCAGGCTGGACAGACCGGCCACCGAGGCCGGCAGGCGCCGCACCACGGCCAGCCACAGCAGCCAGGCCAGCGCCGACGCGATCAGCACGATATAGGTCATGCCGGTCCAGAGCTGCCAGCCCCAGCGGGCCTCGATCTGCGGCACCAGCAGCGCGATGGGCGTGATCGCCAGCCCGCCGATCAGCATCTGCCAGGCGGTGAAGGTGATGATGTCGGGGCGGTGCCGCTCGAACATGCGCTTGGAAAACACCGTGCCCAGGCCCCAGCACAGGCCGCTCGCCACGCCCAGCACGACGGGGCCGATGTCGCCCACGCCGGCCCAGGGCTCGACGAAGCAGATCAGGCCGAGCGCGGCCAGCGCGATGCCGGCCCAATGGCGCCAGGTCGGGCGTTCGCCCAGCAGCAGCCAGGCAAACAGCACTACCCAGAACGGCATGGTGTAGGCCATCAGCGAGACCTTGCCCACGCCCCCGGTCACCAGCGCGGTCTGCACGAAGCCCTGGAACGACGCGGTCTGGGTCAGGCCCACCGCGACGGTCAGCTTCCAGGGCGGCATCGCGAGCGGCCGGCCGGTGAAGACCAACACGGCGAACAGCACGGCGGCGCCGCTCAGGTAGCGCACCACCACGAAGTCATAGGGGCCGATGTAGGGCACCACCAGCTTCATGGCGATCCAGCTGCCGGCCCATACCAGGACCGTGCCCAGCATCAACAACACCCCGGTACGGTCGAAACCCGCGCGACTCACGGCCCACTCCTGGCGACGAAAAAAAAACCTGCACGGAACAGCCCGTGCAGGTTTGCCATTATGCGCCTGTCGCGGTACGCCAGCCGAACACGGCGGCGCGACAGGTTGCGTTCACAACGATTTCGACAACTGGTCCAGGATCGCGGGGTTTTCCAGCGTGGACACGTCCTGCGTGACCTCTTCGCCCTTGGCCACCACGCGCAGCAGGCGGCGCATGATCTTGCCCGAGCGGGTCTTGGGCAGGTTGTCGCCGAAGCGGATGTCCTTGGGCTTGGCGATGGGGCCGATTTCCTTGGCGACGTGGTCGCGCAGCAGCTTGGCGATCTGTTGCGCCTCCTCGCCTTCCGGACGCGCGCGCTTGAGCACCACGAATGCCACCACGGCTTCGCCGGTGGTGTCGTCGGGACGGCCCACCACGGCGGCCTCGGCCACCAGCTCGTGCGCCACCAGCGCCGACTCGACCTCCATCGTGCCCAGGCGGTGGCCGGACACGTTGAGCACGTCGTCGATGCGGCCCATGATCCAGAAGTAGCCGTCGGCGTCGCGCTGCGCGCCGTCGCCGGCGAGGTAATAGCCGCGCAGCTCGGGCGGGAAGTAGCTCTTCTTGAAGCGCTCGGGATCGCCCCAGATGGTGCGGATCATCGAGGGCCACGGCTTCTTGATGACGAGGAAGCCGCCGTTGCCCTGCTCCACGTCGGCACCGGTCTCGTCGACGATGGCCGCGGCGATGCCCGGCAGCGGCAGCGTGCACGAACCCGGCTTGAGCGGGGTCGCGCCCGGCAGCGGCGTGATCATGTGGCCGCCGGTCTCGGTCTGCCACCAGGTGTCCACGATCGGGCAGCGCTCGCGGCCGACGTTCTTGTGATACCAGATCCACGCCTCGGGATTGATGGGCTCGCCCACCGTGCCGATGATGCGCAGCGAATCCAGATCGTAGTTTTTCGGGTGGGTGGTCGGGGTGGCTTCCGCGGCCTTGATGAGCGAACGGATGGCGGTGGGCGCGGTATAGAACACCGACACCTTGTGGCGCGCGATCATGTCCCAGAAGCGGCCGGCGTCGGGATAGGTGGGCACGCCCTCGAACACGACCTGCGTCAGGCCGGCGGCCAGCGGGCCGTAGGTGATGTAGGTGTGGCCGGTGATCCAGCCCACGTCGGCCGTGCACCAGTAGACGTCGTCGGCGCGCGCGTCGAAGGTCCACTTCACGGTCAGCAGCGACCACAGCAGATAGCCGGCCGACGCATGCTGCACGCCCTTGGGCTTGCCGGTCGAACCGGAGGTGTAGAGGATGAAGAGCGGATGCTCGGCATTGACCGGCACCGGCTCGCAGGTGTCGGGCTGGTCGGCCTCGACATCGTGCATCCAGAGGTCGCGGCCTTCCTTCCAGGCCACCTTGCCGCCGGTGCGGCGATACACCACGACCTTGGTGACGGCATCGCAGCCGCCCATGGCGAAGGCTTCTTCGATGGCGGGCTTGAGCGGAATGGTCTTGCCGCCGCGCACCTGCTCATCGGCCGTGATGACCAGCGAGGCGCCGACGTCGACGATGCGTTCCTGGAGGCTCTTGGCGGAGAAGCCGCCGAACACCACCGAGTGCGTCACGCCCAGGCGCGCGCAGGCCTGCATGGCCACCACCGCCTCGATCGACATGGGCATGTAGATGATGGCGCGGTCGCCCTTCTTGTAGCCCAGCGCCTTCAGGCCGTTGGCGAAGCGGCACACGCGCGCCAGCAGCTCGCGATAGCTGACCTTCACGGACTTGCCGTCGTCGGACTCGAAGATGATGGCGGTCTTGTCGGCGTTGCCGTTCGTGAGGTGCACGTCGAGGCAGTTGGCCGAGACATTGAGCTCGCCGTCGCCGAACCAGCGGTAGAACGGCGCGTCGGACTCGTCGAGCACCTGGGTGAAGGGTTTGGTCCATTGCAGGTTCTCGCGCGCATGGCGCGTCCAGAACCCGTCGAAATCCTGCTCGGCTTCCTGGCAGAGCGCGCGGTAGGCGTCCATCCCGGAAATGGCAGCGCCCTTCACGGCCGCTTCCGGCGGCGGGAAGACGCGGGTTTCGACCAGGACGGATTGGATGGCATTCGACATGGTTTTGTCTCCGAATAGTGATTTTGGTGCTGCCGTTTTTGCCGACACGCAACCGTATCGCCATGCTCTTACTGGCACCTTACGCTCGAAGCGGGGGAAGCGTCGCAGAATCGGTGCCGCATGGTGAGCCAAGTTCTAGGATAGCAGCCATGGATAACGCCCGCTTGAACGGCGCGGGCCCGCCTGGGGCCCGCCGTACGAGCGATCGCGCTACCCCGCCGGCCCGGCCGGGTGCGCTGCCTGCGGGAGGGACGACGGCGGCACCGCCGCCTCGCGCCGTGCCATGCCGCGCGCCATGTCGACGCGCGCCAGCAGCAGCAGGCCGGCCACGAAGAACAGGCCCGTGACCAGGATCGCGAGGCGATGGTTGCCCGCCGTGAGCCAGGTGACGATGCCGTAGGTGAGCGGCCCCACCACGGCGGCGAGCTGGATCGCGAAGGTCCAGAGCGCGAAGAATTCGGCCAGGCGCCCCGGCGGCGCCAGCGCGCCCACCATGGTGCGGCCGGCGCTCTGGCTGGTGCCCATGCACAGCCCGGCCAGCACGGCGGCCACCCAGAACACCGATACCGTGACCGCCATGTAGGCGGTCAGCACCATCACGATCCAGCCCGCCAGCGTGATCGCCAGCGCGCGCTTGTGACCGATGCGATCCTGGACGTAGCCGAAGCTGAAGGCGCCGATCGCCGCGCCGATGTTCACCGTGAACACCAGCAGCATGATCTGCGGCATGCCGAAGCCCATCACCTGTTCGGCATAGACGGCGGCCAGCGTGATGACGACCGCGATGCCGGCCTGGTAGGCCGAGCCGCAGAACAGCAGCCGGCGGAATTCGGGATAGTGCGCGCCGGTATCGCGCCAGGCTCGCGCCAGGCGGCCCAGCATGTTCGGCGCCTGCAGCGTGACCGCATGCGGCACCGCGCGTTCGCGCAGCAGAAAGAAGGAAGGCAAGGCCGCCAGGCCGAACATCACCGCGGTGATCACGATCACCCACGGCACGTATTCGGTCGCGCCCATGCCGCGGCCCTCGCCCCAGGTGACGAGCGCCAGCGACAGGCCCAGCGTGAGCATGCCGCCGCAGTAGCCGAAGCTCCAGCCCCAGCCCGACACGCGCCCCAGCGCCTGCGGCCGCGCCAGCTCGGGCAGGAAGGCGGCGATGATGGATTCGCCGATGCAATAGCAGTAATTGGACACGGCGATCGCGGCCAGCGCGAGCCACACGTCGCCCGGTCCGGCCTGCGTCAGCAACAGCGTGGCGAGCACGCAGCCCAGCGTGCTGGTGTAGAGCAGTCTGCGCTTGGACGCGCGCGCATCGGCACGCGCGCCCAGGCTGGGCATGGTCAGCATGATGGCCAGGTACGACACCGACAACGCCGCGGTCCAGGCCAGCGTGGCCCAGTGGGCCCGCTCGCCAACCACGCTGACGAAGTAGGTGCTGAACACCGTCGTGAGGATCACGGTGGTGTAGCCGGAATTGGCGAAGTCGTACATCGCCCAGGCCCAGACCTCGCGGCGCGTGACGCCGGGGTTGAGCGCGCCGCCCGCGATGGACGGCGCCTGACTCACGCCCGCTTCACTCATAGACCGATCGCGGCGATGCCGGCGCGGGCGATCTCGGCGTCTTCGGTGGACTTCACGCCCGACACGCCCACGGCGCCCAGCGTTTCGCCATTGGCCTGGATCGGCACGCCGCCTTCGAGCATGCCTTCGATCAGCGGCGCCGACAGGAACGAATAGCGGCCGTTGTTGATGATCTCTTCGTAGATGCGCGATTCGCGGCGGCCCAGCGCGGCGGTGCGCGCCTTCGCCGGCGCGATGTGCGAGGAGATCGGCGCGGCGCCGTCGCCACGCAGCATGCCCAGCAGGTGGCCGCCATCGTCGACCACCGCGATGGTCACGGCCCACTTGTTGGCCAGCGCATGCGCTTCGGCGGCCGCCAGGATCTTCTTCACATCTTCCGCAACCAGCACGGGTTTGGTTTTCATTGGAGCGATTCCTTGATTTGTTCCAGGGCAAGAGGATCTTCGATGGTGGTCAGATCGCCGGGATCGCGGCCTTCGCAGACCGCCACGATCGCACGCCTGAGCACCTTGCCGGAACGGGTCTTGGGCAATGCCCCCACGAAACGGATGCGCGCCGGCCGCGCCACCGCGCCCAACTGATCTTCCACCAGCCGCATGATATCCGCTTCCAGCGCCTGCGCCGCGGCCGCACCTTCGGCCTGGTCGGGCGACTTGAGGACGACGAACGCCATGGCGACCTGCCCCTTCAGGCTGTCGGCCACGCCCACCACCGCGCACTCGGCCACGCCGCCGTGGTTGTTGACCGACTCCTCGATCTCGCGCGTGCCGAGCCGGTGGCCGGCCACGTTGATCACGTCATCGGTGCGGCCCAGGATGAACCAGTAGCCGTCGTCGTCGACCAGGCCCCAGTCGAAGGTGGAGTAGAGCTGGCGACCCGGGATGGAGGTGAAGTAGGTCTGCACGAAGCGCTCGTCGTCGCCCCAGATCGTGCTCATCGCCCCCGGCGGCAGGGGCGGCTCGATCGCCACCACGCCCTTCTGGTTGGGCCCAAGGTCGCGCCCGTCCGCCTCGCTCACGATGCGCGCGTCGAAGCCGTACACCGGAAAGCTGGGGCTGCCGAAGCGGGTCGGCACGCGTTCGACGCCGGGCTGCGCCGACAGGATCGGCCAGCCCGATTCGGTTTGCCAGTAGTTGTCGATGATGGGCTTGCCCAGGCCCTGCGAGATCCATTCCGCCGTCGGTTCGTCCAGCGGTTCGCCAGCCAGGTAGACGGCGCGCAGCGACGAGAGATCGTATTTCTTGAGCAGCGCGGGGTCCTGGCGCTTGAGCACCCGCACCGCCGTCGGCGCCGAGAACAGGGTGTTGACCTTGTAGCGCTCGACCAGCCGCCACAGGATGCCGCCGTCGGGCCGCACCGGCGTGCCTTCGTACAGGATCGTGGCCTGCCCGCCGATCAGCGGGCCATAGACAATATAGGAGTGCCCCACGACCCAGCCGATGTCGCTGGTGCAGAAGTAGGTGTCGCCCGGCTCGCCATCGAACAGATATTCCATCGAGGTCGCCAGCGCCACCGCGTAGCCGCCCGTGTCGCGCTGCACGCCCTTGGGCCGGCCCGTCGTACCCGAGGTGTAGAGGATGTAGCTGGGCTCCGACGATTCGAGCCAGGTCACCGGCACGCGCGCGCCCTCGTGGCGCGCACGCAGCGTCGCGTAGTCCAGGTCGCGTCCGGCCACGCGCGCGACCTCCGCCAGCCCGCGGTCGTACATCACCACCTTGGCCGGCGGCGACTGGCACAGCCCGAGCGCCCGGTCGAGCAGCGGCTTGTAGGCCACCACCTTGCCGCCACGCGACCCCGCGTCGGTACACACGATCACCTTGGGCGCCGCATCGTCGATGCGCTGCGCCAGATTGCTCGACGCGAAGCCACCGAACACCACCGAATGCACGGCGCCGATGCGCGCGCAGGCCAGCATCGTGAACACGGCCTGCGGCACCATCGGCATGTAGAGCAGCACCCGATCGCCCTTCTCCACGCCCAGCTCGACCAGCATCGCCGCCACCGCGTTGACCTCGTCGAACAGCTGCTGGCGCGTGTAGGTCTGCTGCTGGTCGACCTCGGTCGAGAACCAGATCAGCGCGGGCCGGTCGGCCTGTTGCGGCAGCCACCGGTCGACCGCGTTGTAGCAGAGGTTGGTGCGGCCGCCCACGAACCACTTGGCGAACGGCGGCCGGGAGAAATCCAGCACCTCGGTGAACGGCGTCTCCCAATGGATCCGCTCGGCCTCGTCACGCCAGAAACCATTACGGTCTTGTATAGAACGGTAATGGAAATCCCGGGTTCTTTTCATCCTTGTCTCCTGGTATGGTCCGGTAGCTCTTGGGCAACTTGGTTTACTTCTCCTTATTTTCAGCGGCAAAGCTTGCACGAGTCTTGCCACCAATATACGGGGATGCCCTAGCATCAAGCAGGCTTCAGCCGTCATTCGGCACCAAAAAGGTGCATTAGTGCCATCCTATAGTCACAATAGGTTTGGTAGAATCCCTGAAAATTTTTCTTTCATCCATGGGTTGCGTCCCCGTTACCCGTGGTTTTGGCGAGCATGCATCGACACTCCACCCTCGCGCTACCCGACATCCTCTCCCGCCACGCGCAGCGTAGCCTGCGTCTGCTGGCGGCCGCGTGTTGCGTAGCCGGGCTGGTGGGTTGTGCCGGCACCGCGGCCAACAAGTCCGCCTCCGGTTCGTATAGCTACGATTCCGAGATCGACCCCTACGAAACCGACTGGGTCGCCACCGCAGACGATCCCATCGGCCTGCTCGTCACCCACAAGCTCAAGCGCGAACGCCAGCGCGAAGCCCAGGCGCCGTTCTCGTCCGAGAGCGCGCTGGTGGCCGAAGCCCTGAACCAGCTCGGCGTGCGCTACCGCTTCGGCGGCAACTCCCCCGACACCGGCTTCGACTGCAGCGGCCTCGTGGCCTACTCGGTCGAGCGCTCGCTCGGCGTCAAGATGCCGCGCAATTCGGCCGAGATGGCCCGCACCGCCACCGCCATCGAGAAAAACGACCTGCGCCCCGGCGACCTCGTGTTCTTCAACACGCTGGGCCGCCGCTACTCGCACGTCGGCATCTACATGGGCGACAACCGCTTCGTGCACTCGCCCAGCGCCGGCGGCGTCGTGCGCGTCGAAAACATGACCGTGGCCTACTGGTCCAAGCGCTTCAACGGCGCGCGTCGCATCGACGGCGCCCTGCTCGCCTCGGCCCGCGCCTCGCGCGACTGAGCCGCACGGCCGCCCCCACGAAAAAGCGCCCTCGGGCGCTTTTTTGTTGCGCGCGCAACCTGCGGCGCCGACCGCGCGCCCTGGCCGCCCACGGCGATCGCGTCATCCCGACTGATTTCCGGGCCGCACCGTGGCGCCACGCCGCGTGGCCGCTAAGTTGGCGGGTTGCGACCCGATCCGCCCCCTGATGCGCGCCGCGCCGCGCCGCCGCCCCCATGCGCCGGCGATTCGCGTCCGCCATCGTCCCCGCCCAAGGAACCCGCGCATGAACCGCCGCCACTTTCTCCGCGCAGCCGCGCTCACCGCCGCGCCCCTGATGCGCCGCGCGCACGCGGCGCCGGGCGCCGACCGCTACGTGCGCTACCGCGGCCAGACAGTGGCGATGAGCATTCCCGAGCATCCCCACTACGAAGCCATGCTGCGCGTGCTGGCCGCGTTCACCCGTCACACCGGCATCCACGTCGAGGTCGACCGGCGCCCGATCCCGGCGATGAAGCGCCTGCAAGGGCAGGCACTAAGCGCGGCTCAGGGCGATTACGACCTCGTCAGCTACTTCGCCAAATGGCGGGATCCCTACGTTCGCGCCCGCCTGATCCGCGATCTCACGCCCTACCTGCGCGACCCGGCGCTGGCGGACCCCGCGTTCGACCTGGCCGACATCGTGCCGGCCTACCTCGACAACATCGGGCTCGCGAGCGGCCCGCGCGGCGATCCGGCCGGCCCCGGCGTGGGCCTGTTCGGCCTGCCGTATGGCGCCGAGACCTCCATCCTGGCCTATCGGCACGATCTCTTCGCCGGCCTCGGGCTGCAGGCGCCCCGCAACTACGCGCAGCTGCGCCACCTGCTGCCGCTGCTGCGCGAGCGAACCGGCCTGGGCGCGCTCGCCTCGCGCGCACGCGCCGGCCATCACTGCGTGCACGCCTGGCTGCTGCACCTGGCGCCGCTCGGCGGGCGCGTCTTCGATGCGGGCTGGCGCCCGCGCTTGAACGACGCGGCGGGATGCGAGGCGCTCGAGCTGCTCAAGCTTATCGTCGCCACCGGGCCGGCCGGCGCGCCCGGCTTCGACCAGCACGACATGCTGCAGGCCTTCCTCCAGGGAGAGGCCGCGATGTATCTCGATTCCACCCTCGTGTTCGGCGCCGTGCGCGATCCGGCGCGCTCGCGCGTGGCGGGCAAGGTGGCCTACGCGCTGCACCCCTGGGGCGTGCGCGCGGCATCACAGACGGGCGGCCTGGGGCTGGCCATCCCGGCCAACGCGCGCCACCCGCGGGCCGCCTTCCTGCTGCTGCAGTGGCTGACCGCGAAGCGGCAGGACCGCTGGGTCACGCTCGCCGGCGGCGTGCCGGCGCGGATGAGCACGATGCGCGACGCGCGGGTGCTCGAACGCTTTCCGGAGTATCGGATCATGCGGCAGCAACTGTGCTTCGCCGACCCGGACTGGCGCCCGCTGGTGGCCGCGTGGGACGGGCTCGACGTCGGTTGCATGGGCAGCGCCATCGCGGATGCGCTGAACGGAAGGAAGACGGTGCGCGAGGCGCTCGACGGCGCCGCCGCGGAAGTGGCCGCCGTCATGCAGCGCGCGGGCTACTACGGCGCCTGAGCCCGCGGCCGCCCTGCCCGCTGGCCGCCCTGGCCGCTGGCCGCCCGCGCGTGGCGGGCGGCCCCGCCACAAAAAAGGGCATCGTCGGAATCTTCCGACGATGCCCACAAAAAACGGCTGGCATGGCCGCCGCGTCAGCTCCCGGCATCCGCCATCGAGGCGGGACACCGGCGCCTTCCCGCGGAGTCCGGGGGAGGCAGCAAGCGGCGACGATGCCTTCCGGCGGCAAAAAAATCGATACGACCGACGTGCGGCGGGCGCTGCGCCCGCGCTGCGCCCGCGCTGCAGATCAGTTGGGTTTGCCCTTGGCCTTGCAGTTCGCGGCGTTTTCGCAGAGTCCGCATTGCTGCAGCGCCTGCTGCATGCTGCAGACCGAGCGTCGACAAGCCACGACGCGGATGCCGCCGCGCTGCGCGGCGTTGCGGAACGTCTTCATGACGTTGTGGCCGAGGAAGTCGGTGAGCAGAATCACCAGCTGCGTGCCGGAGGGCAGCTGCAGCGTTTTCTTCTGGTGCGAAGGATCACGGCCACTGATGTGGTGCGTGATCGAAATATTGTGGCCCCGGAGGAGGTCCGGAATATTGCCTAGCCTGTCTGCGCCCACTACCACTGCGCTGAGCCCTGCAACCATGATAAGCCTCGTCGGTCGTTGATCTGGAAGTAATGATAATGATTCCCATTGATGGACTCAACCGAAATAGCAGTGATTCTTATTTAATTCTTTCAATCGGCCTTTCGATTCGCATAGCGGCGCTCCTGCCTCCGCCACCGATCCATCTCCGATCTTGCGCCGAACGGACGCGTTCGCCCCTGATCTACCTCAACCTGCACCGGATTCAAGCCCTCGGACGGAACAACAGGTCCGCGTCCCCGTAGGACGATCGGAAACGGCGGCGGTGATGCTGTCGCACCGGCCGGCGCGCCCAAACAAAAACGCCGCCCCCGACATGGGGACGGCGTCCGGGACCAGCCTGCGCGATGCTCAGCGCGGCACGCCCTGCACCGCGTCGGTGACGACCTGGCGCGTGAGCGCCGGCGCCAGCATTTCGAGGAAGGTGTAGACGTAGTCGCGCAGGAACACGCCGGCCTTCACGCCCACGCGGGTGGTGTGCGTGCCGAAGAGATGGCCCACCGGCAGGCCCACGAGGTTGCCGTCGCGGCGCGGGTCGTAGGCGACGCCGGCGATGATGCCGATGCCCAGGCCCACGTCGACGTAGGTCTTGATCACGTCGGCGTCGATGGCCTCGAGCACGATGTCCGGATGCACGCCCTGGCTGGCGAACACCTCGTCGATCGTGGTCCGGCCCGTGAAGGCGCGGTCATAGGTCACGATGGGAAACTCCGCCAGTTGCGACAGCGTGATGCGCTTGGCCTCGCTGGAGGTCAACTCGGCGAGCGGATGGTCGGGGCGCACCACCACGGTGTGCTCCCAGGCATAGACAGGCAGCGTGGCCAGGCCCGGCGTCAGCGCGAGCGACTCGGTGGCCAGCGCCAGGTCGGCCTGCTCGTGCAGCACCATCTCGGCCAGCTGCGCCGGGCTGCCTTCGGCCAGCGACAGATGGACCTTGGGGAATTGCTTGCGGAACGCGGGGATGACGCGCGGCAGCAGGTAGCGGGCCTGGGTGTGCGTGCACGCGATCACGAGGCCGCCCTCGTCGCGGCGGGCAAACTCGTCGCTCACCTTCTTGAGGTTGTCGACCTCGCGCATGATGCGGTCGATCACCTGCGACACGGCCAGACCCGGCTTGGTCAGCCCTTTGATGCGCTTGCCGTGGCGCTCGAAAATCTTGATGCCGAGCTCGTCTTCGAACTCGATGATGGCCTTCGAAACGCCCGGCTGCGACGTGTAGAGCATGCGCGCGGCTTCGGTCAGGTTGAAGTCCCGGCGGATGGTCTCGCGCACGAAGCGGAATTGTTGAAGGTTCATTGCAGGCCCCTGATGACAGAAGCTGATTATAGGTAATATAGAAACCATTCAATATTACTTATTTGTCTTAGCTTAGGGCCGGATCGAAAGATTGCGGGACGGAGCCAGCGCCGCTCCAGCATCCATGCCGTGCCGCCGCCCGCTGCGGTCCCGGGGCTGCGGGCCCCAGCATCCCGCGCGGCGCTGCCACAGTCCGGCGAGGCGAGTCATCCCGCCAGCACGCCCCCGTTGCTGGCGAATTCCCGGGTGTAGGCGCTCGGCGTCTTGCCGGTGAACGAGGTGAAGGCGAGCGTGAAAGCCGCCACGCTGTTGAAGCCTACCTCCAGCGCCGTCTGCGTGACCGACAGACGCCTGATGGTCAGCAGCTCGATGGCGCGCGCCATCCTCAGCTCCTTCAGAAACAGGCGCCAACTGGTGCCGAGTTCATCGCGGAAGTAACGGCGCAAGGTACGCACCGACGTGCCGGCAGCCTCGGCTGCCAGTTCGATCGTGACCGAGTCGAGGCGTGTGCGGCTGTAGGCGATGGCGCGTTTGAGTTCGACGGAGTCGCCGAAAGGAATCCACATCATGCGCGAGCAGCGAAACCACTCCCTGCACAGCAGACCCATCGCGTTGAAGTAGGCGTTGGCGACGGGATCGTCCTCGGCGCGGTCCCTGCCCCACCGCAACGCGTAGCCGAGCATTTCCCTGGCCAGGCCGTTGATGGGCGCGGCCCAACAGCCTTCGTGCTCCCAGACCGTGTGATGCCGGCTCAGGTGCACCACGCCGACCACCGTGTCCGGATTCGTGCAGATGCGGTAGGGCCTGCCATGCGGGATGAAGACCATGTGCGCCGGCAACAAGGTCCACTGGCCGTGCGGTCCCTCCAGCTTCAACGCGCCTTGCTCGACGCAAAGAATCTTGTTCTTTTCGTCGCCCAACGATCCGATGCGCCGTTTACCCGGTCTGATTTTCTCCATGCACTCCGCCAGCGCGTCGATGCATCGGAACGGATTGTCCGGATCGTCCTGCGGCGTTTCCCAGTCGGCACGCGCCGTTGCGGTCGTCATGGCGGTCTCCCGTGCGAAGCCCGGTTTGGGCCTGGCCGTTTTTCGATGGTCTCGTGGCCGTTTTTAGATTGAAGCCTTGCCGGCACCACTGAACAATAGTCGAAATCAAAAATTTATCCAAAAAGAACGAATTCAGGCCATGACACCCGCCTGACGGAGACAAACATGAACGCAGCCACCGCCGGCCAGGGCACCCGCAGCCCCACGCCGCCCGCCGCCCTGCTGGCGGTGCAGGGCATCGGCAAACGCTTCAACGGCGTGCCCGTCCTCAAGGATGTCAGCTTCGATGTGCGCCCCGGCGAAATCGTGGCGCTGCTGGGCGAGAACGGCGCCGGCAAATCGACGCTCATCAAGGTGCTGGCCGGCATCCATGCGCCCTCCTCCGGGCAGCTGTGGTTCCGGGGCGAGCGGGTCGACACACGCGCGGCGCACCAGCGCATCGCCTTCGTGCACCAGGACCTCGGCCTGGTCGATTGGATGAGCGTCGCGGAAAACATCGCGCTCGCCACGCGGTTCCGCAGGCGATTCGGCCTGATCGACTGGCGCCAGGTGCGGGCACGGGCGCGCGCGGCCCTGGCGCTGGTGGGCGGGGCGATCCACCCGGATGAGCGGGTGGCCGCGCTGTCGCGCGCCGAACGCTCGCTCGTCGCCATCGCGCGCGGGCTGTCGTGCCGGGCCGATCTGCTGGTGCTGGACGAACCGACCGCCAGCCTGCCGCAAAGCGAGGTGGAGCAATTGCACCGAGTGTTGCGGGGGCTGCGGGACCAGGGCGTCGCGATGCTCTACGTGTCGCACCGGCTGGACGAAGTGTTCGCCCTATCGGATCGCATCGTGGTGCTGCGCGACGGCAGCCTGGTGGCCGATCAGGCCACGTCGATCACCCGGCCCGATGAACTGATCCGCCACATCGTCGGCCGTGAGCCCGATGCCGTATTCGTACGCGCGCTGGCGACCGCCGCGGCGCCGGTCGCGCTGTCCGTGCGGCGGCTGGTCACCGACGAGGCCGGCCCGCTGGACTTCGATGTGCGCTGCGGCGAGATCCTGGGGCTGGCGGGCCTGCGGGGCGCCGGCCAAGACAAGGTCGGCAGGGCTTTGTTCGGTGCGGAGCCGGTCCTGTCCGGAACGGTACTGCTCGACGGCCGGGGAGCCGACCTGTCGAGCCCGGGCGCCGCGTTGCGCAGCGGCCTGTGCCTGGTCGCGGGCGACCGCTACGGCGAGTCGATCGCGCCCGGGTTGAACATACGCGAGAACCTCTTCATCAATCCGAAGGCGACCGGACGCGCGGCCTTCGTGCTGCGCTCGACGGCCAGTGAAGCCGAGGAGGCGCAGCAGCTCGGCCGGCGCGTGGCGCTCCGGCCCAATGATCCGGACGCGCTGATCGAAACCTTGTCGGGCGGCAATCAGCAAAAGGTCGTCATCGCCCGATGGCTGCGCGTCGGCGCACAGGTGCTCGTGCTCGAGGACCCCACCGCCGGCGTGGACATCGGCGCCAAGGCCGAAATCTACCGCTTGCTTGGCGACGCCGTGGGCACGGGCATGGCGGTCATCCTGATCTCTTCCGACTTCGAGGAAATCGCACAGATCTGCCACCGCGCACTCGTGTTTCGCAACGGCGCCATCGCGCGCGAGTTGCCGCAGGCGCAACTGAGCGTGTCAGCGCTGTTGCACGGCGCCTCACTCGACGGCGGCGCCGTGCCGACCGAATCCCTCCATTGACCGACCGCGGAGTCCGCCATGCAATCCCTCAAATCGAATGCGCTGGAGCCCACCCGCCGCGAGCTCGCGGCGCTTGCCCCGCTGGCGCGCTGTACGCGGCTGCTGCCGGTCTTCGGCCTGCCCATCCTCACGCTGCTGCTCATCCTGGTGTTTTCGGTAGCACTGCCGGACACGTTTCCGACGCTGCTGAACGTGCGCTCGATCACGGGCGACAAGTCGATCATCGCGCTCCTTGCGCTCGCCGCGATGATTCCGATGATGACGGGCCGAATCGATCTGACGGTCGGCTACGGCATCGTCATGTGGCACATCCTGGCCATCAGTCTGCAGACGCTGTATGGACTCGACTGGATCACGGCCGTGCTCGTCGTGCTCGCGCTCGGCGCGCTGCTGGGATTCGTGAACGGCATGCTGGTCGAGATCGCGCAGATCGATTCTTTCATCGCAACGCTGGGCACGGGCACGGTGCTGTACGCACTGGCCATGTGGCATACCGGAGGCAGGCAGGTCATCGGCGCGCTGCCGGAGCCGTTCACATCGCTCTTCGCGACATCGCTGTTCGGCTTGCCGATCGCCACCACGTACGTGATCGTCCTCGCGATCGTCCTGTGGATCGCCGCCGACTACCTGCCGATCGGCCGCTACTTCTACGCGATCGGGGCGAACCCGCGCGCCGCCGCCCTGAACGGCATCCCGACCCGGCGCTACGTGATCCTTGCCTTCATCGGCTCGGGCCTGCTGACCGCCTTCGCCGGCGTGGTGCTGGCCGCAAAGCTGCGCATCGGCCAGGCGAGTGTCGGCCTCGACTACCTGCTGCCCGCGCTGGTCGGGGCATTCCTCGGATCGACCACCATCAAGCCGGGGCGGGTCAACGTCTGGGGCACCGTATTCGGCGTGCTGATCCTGGCCGTGGGTATCGCCGGCATCCAGCAGCTGGGCGGGGAGTTCTACGTCGAGCCGCTCTTCAACGGCGCCACGCTGCTCGTCGCGATCGGCATTGCCGGATACGCGCAGCGGCGCCGGCGCAGTCCGCGTCGCCAGACTGCGCCGATCGCCGCACCCGCCGCACCGAATACGCAAGGCGGCTGATCCTGGTCGCAGCCGATCCAGAAACCGCCCGAACCCTCACTCGACCCAAGCACAACGCCGGAGACATCATGACGCGCCCCCTCATCACTCTTTCCGCCGCCATCGCACTGCTCGGCCTGTCGGCCACGCTCCATGCCGCCGACGACCTCGTCGTCCAGGCAGAGACATACACCGCGCAGGCGACCCGGGCCAGCCTGCCCTGGTCGGGCCCCACCACCGGGCCCGTGGCCCAGCCGGGCAAGACAATTGTCTTCGTGTCGGCCGATCAGCGTGACAGCGGCCCGCGCGGGGTCGCTCAGGCAGTCAGGCAGGCGGCCCAGGCGACTGGCTGGAACTACCGCATCATCGACGGCCAGGGCTCGATCTCCGGCCGCTCCAGCGCATTGAATCAGGCGCTGGCGCTCAAGCCTGATGGCATCGTATTGGGCAGCGTCGATGCGAAGGAGCAGGCCGCATTGATCCAGCAGGCCGCGTCGAGCGGCATCAGGATCGTGGGCTGGCACGCCTCGGCCAGGCCGGGGCCTGCGCCGCAGGACGGCATCTACACCAACCTCATGACGGACCCGCTCGATGTCGCGAAGGCGGCGGTGATGTACGTGATCGCGGCGTCGAAGGGCAAGGCCGGGGTGGTCATCCTCACCGACTCGACCTACGAAGTGGCCACGGCCAAAGCCGACGCGATGGCGGCGCTGGTCAGGCAATGCGCCGGCTGCCAGCTGCTCAAGGTGGAGGACACGCCGCTGTCGGACACCGCGACGCGCATTCCCCAGCTCTCGGCAACCCTGCTCCAGCGCTACGGGGCGAAATGGACCTGGACGCTGACCATCAACGACATGCCCTTCGACTTTATGGCACCGACCTTGCAGCAGGCGGGCTACAAGGGCGCCGGTCCGCTGCTCGGGGTGTCCGCCGGCAACGGCAGCGAATCGGCGTTCCAGCGCATCCGCAACAACGAATACCAGGTCGGCACGGTGGCCGAACCCGTGGCACAACAGGGCTGGCAGGCGGTGGACGAATTGAACCGCGCGTTTGCCGGCGCGCCGGCGAGCGGCTACTCGGCGCCCGTGCACCTCGTCACGCACGCCAATGTGGGCGCGGAAGGGGGCAAGGACAACGTCTATGACCCGGACAACGGCTACCGCGACGTCTATCGCCGGATCTGGAACGTCAAGTGAGCGCCCTCTCCCCTCGCCGGCGGACGCGCAGCGCGCCTTCACCGTCATGCACAAATACTTCATTCCGGACCTGCACATGAAAACGACTTCCAGCATCACGCCCGACTATGCGCACCACATGCGCCTCGTCGGGCACAGCGATCAGGGCGGTCGCGCAGACGGCGTGCAACTGATGGTGCACCGCGGCCACGCCTATATCGGCCACATGTTCTCCCGGGGCTTCAGCGTGGTGGACATCCGCGATCCCCAGCGCCCCCGGACGGTCGCGTTCCAGGAAGCCCCGCCCAATACCTGGAACATCCACCTGCAGACGCACGACGACCTGCTGCTGGTGATCAATGCGAAAGACATGTTCGCGGCCGACGAATTCCAGGACGAGCGTGAGTACTATCGCGGCGCGCTGGGCCGCAAGGTGGGCACGGCACAGGCCTCGGCCACGCCGAAAAACTGGCGCGCCGGCCTGGCGGTCTACGACATTTCGAAAGGCGACCGCCCCCGCGAGATCGGCTTCATGCCCATCGAAGGAGGCGGCGTACATCGGGTCTGGTACAGCGGCGGCCGCTGGGCCTATGCCTCCGCGTTGATCGACGGCTACACCGACTACATCTTCATCACGATCGACATGTCCGACCCCACGCGCCCCCAAGAGGCCGGACGGTTCTGGCTGCCCGGCATGCATGCCGCCGGCGGAGAGACGCCCTCCTGGGACGCATCGCGCCGCTACGGCCTGCATCATCCGATCGTGCATGGCGACACCGCCTACTGCGCGTGGCGGGATGCCGGCCTCGTCGTCCTGGACGTGGCGGATCGTGCCAGACCGGCCTTGCTCGCGCATCGCAACTGGTCCCCGCCCTTTGGCGGCGGGACGCACAACTGCCTGCCGCTGCCGGAGCGGGATCTGCTGGTCGTCTTGGACGAGGCCGTGCTGGATCACCAGCAGGACGGCGAAAAGCCGATCTGGCTGTTCGATGTGCGCGAACCGTCCAATCCCGTCAGCATCTCGACCTTTCCCAGCCCGGGCGAAGCCGATTACAAGCGCAAGCCGGGCCACTTCGGTCCGCACAACCTGCACGAAAACCGGCCGGGCAGCTTCGTGAGTTCCACCCTGATCTTCGCGACTTACCAGAATGCCGGAGTGCGCGTGTTCGACATCCGCAACCCGTATCAACCGATAGAAGTCGGCGCGTACGTGCCGCCCCGACCCGAGCGGCTGATGGACCGCCGGCCGAATCGCGCCCGGGTGATCCAATCGTGCGACGTGTTCGTCGACGCCGGCGGCCTGATCTACGCGACGGACTACAACGGCGGGCTGAGCATTCTCGAGTTCAGCGGGCTGCGCTAGCGCGCCGCCAAACCGCGGCGCAAGCAAGAAAGCCCGGGCCGCCAGGCCCGGGCTCTCGTCGTAGTGCAGCGCTGGCGCGGGGCTCAGCGCATCGAGATCGTGGTGTTGACCGAGCGGCCGTGGGCCGACCAGCGGGCGGTCACGGTCTTGGTCTGGGTCCAGAACTGCACGGCCTGCTTGCCATTGGGGCCCAGGTCGCCCAGCTTGGAGCCGCGCGAGCCGGTGAAGCTGAACCAGGCCACCGGCACGGGGATCGGGATGTTGATGCCGACCTGGCCCACGTCGATGTTGTTCTGGAAGTAGCGCGCCGCGCCGCCGTCCTGCGTGAAGAGCGCCACGCCGTTGCCGTTCGGATTGCGGTTGATGAAGGCGACGGCGTCTTCCAGCGTTTCGGCGCCGACCACGCACAGCACCGGGCCGAAGATCTCTTCCTGGTAGATGCTCATCGTGTCGGTCACGCCGTCGAAGATCGTGGGGCCGACGAAGTTGCCCGACTCGAAGCCCGCCACCTTGAGGTCGCGGCCGTCGAGCAACAGCTTGGCGCCCTCGTCCACGCCCTGCTGGATCAGGCTTTCGACGCGCTTCTTGGCGTTGGGCGAGACCAGCGGGCCGAGATCGGCCTGGCGGTCGGTGCCGTTGTTGACCTTGAGCTTCTTGGCGCGCTCGACGAAGTCGGGCAGCCAGTTGCGCGCCTCGCCCACCAGCACCGCCACCGAGGTGGCCATGCAGCGCTGGCCCGCGGCGCCGAACGCGGCGCCCACTAGCTGGTTGAGCGCCACTTCGGGATCGGCGTCGGGCAGGATCACGCAGTGGTTCTTGGCGCCCATCATCGACTGGCAGCGCTTGCCGGCGTTGGAGGCGCGGTTGTAGATCTCGGTGCCGACGCGGGTCGAGCCGATGAACGACACGGCCTTGATGTCCGGGTGTTCGCACAGACCGTTGGCGATGTCGGGGCCGCCGTGCACGACGTTGAGCACGCCCGGCGGCAGGCCGGCCTCGAGCGCGAGCTCGGCCAGGAACAGCGAGGCGCTCGGGTCCTGCTCGGAGGGCTTGAGCACGAAGGTGTTGCCGCAGGCCACCGCGATCGGGAACATGAAGCAGGGCAGCATGACCGGGAAGTTGAACGCGGTAATGCCCGCGCACACGCCGAGCGGCTGGATCAGGGTGTAGACGTCGATGCCGCCCGCGGCGTTCTCGGCGTATTCGCCCAGCTGCAGATTGGCGATCGAGCAGGCATGCTCGACCACCTCGAGACCGCGGCCCACTTCGCCTTCGGCGTCGGGCAGGGTCTTGCCGTGTTCGCGCGTGATCATCTCGGCCAGCTTGCCGGTGTTGTCGCGCAGCAGTTGCTGCAGCTTGAGCATGACGCGCATGCGCGCGCCCTGCCCGCTGTTGCGCCAGGTCTGGAACGCTTCCTTGGCGTTGGCGACGGCGAGATCGAGCTCTTCGCGCGTGGCGAACGGCACCTGCGCCACCACTTCCTGGGTGGCGGGATTGATCACGTCGCGCCATTGCGTGGTCTTGGACTGCACCAGTTTGCCGCCAATCAAGAGCGGGATGCGGGGGACGTCACTCATTGCTTGCTCCTCGGACTGCAGGGTCGGTGCGGCGCGGGGCCGCGCTTGGGGAGGACGGCCCTTGCGCGGGCCGCCCGATACGGGAACGTCAGGGTTTGGCGACCAGGGGGCAGGTCGAGTCGGCCAGCGGCTGGAAGGCCTCGGCCGCCGGGATTGTGGCGACCAGCTTGGAGTAGTCCCAGCCGCCCTTGGAGTCGGCGGGCTTCTTGACCTCGTAGAGATACATGTCGTGGATCACGCGGCCGTCCTTGCGGATCGAGGCGTTGCGCATGATCGGATCCTTGATCGGCAGCTCGCGCATCTTGTCGGCCACGACCTTGCCATCGGTGCTGCGCGCGGCGGCCACGGCGCGCAGATAGTGCAGCACGCTCGAATACACGCCGGCCTGCGTCATCGTGGGCTTGAGCCCGCGGAAGGCCTTCTCGAACCGGGCCGACCACGCGCGCGTGGCGTCGTCGTAGTCCCAGTAGAAGCCGTCGACATACGACAGGCCCTGGGCGTTTTCCAGGCCGAGCGCGCGCAGGTCCGACAGGAAGATCAGCAGCGACACCAGGCGCTGGCCGCCCGCCACGATGCCGAACTCGCGCGCCTGCTTGACCGCGTTGACCGTGTCCTGGCCGCCGTTGGCCAGCGCCACCACCTGCGCCTTGGAGCTCTGCGCCTGCAGCAGGTAGGAGGCGAAATCGGGTGCGTTGAGCGGATGGCGCACGCTGCCCGCCACCGTGCCGCCCAGCGACTTCACGGCCTTGACCGTGTCGGCCTCGAGCGAGTGGCCGAAGGCGTAGTCGACCGTGACGAAGAACCACGACTTGCCGCCCGCGCGCACCGTGGCCTTGGCGCCGCCGGCCGACTGCGAATAGGTGTCGAACATCCAGTGGAAACCGACCGGCGAGCATTCCTTGTTGGTGAGCGCCGTGGTGGCCGGGCCGGAGAACATCACGACCTTGTTCTTCTCGCGCGCGATGCCCTGCACCGCCAACGCCACCGCCGAGTTGGTGAGGTCGGCGATGGCGGACACGCCGTCGCGGTCGAACCACTCGCGGGCGCGCGCCGCGCCCACGTCGGCCTTGTTCTGGTTGTCGGCCGAGACCAGCTCGATCTTCATGCCCTTGCATTCGGCGGCGAGGCAGTCGTCGATCGCCAGCTGCGCCGCGGCCACCGAGCCGGCGCCGCCCATGCCGGCGTAGGTGCCGGACATGTCCGTGAGCACGCCGATCTTCACCGGCGGCATATCGGCCGCCCCCGCCTGACCTGCTCCCAACAAGACGCCCAGGCACAACCCTGCGGCGGTAGCGCGCGCATGCGATCTCATGACCTTGTCTCCTGTGTTTTTATGGGCTCACGCCGTCGCCGCGAGGGCTCGCGGGCGGGTGGCTGCCCTAGTGTAGATGTGTGAAAATCCACAAGCAACGCCAGAAATGCACATAGATTGTGCATGAATGCACAACCAAAACCGGGGCGCCACGATGCTCGATTGGGACAGTCTGCGATTCTTCCTGGAGGTGGCCCGCACGCAGCGCGTGAGCGCCGCCGCGCGCCGCCTGGGCGTGGAACACACGACCGTGGCGCGGCGCGTGCGCGCGCTCGAGGCCGAGCTGGGCAGCCTGCTGTTCGAGAAGTCGCGCAGCGCCGGCTTCGTGCTCACCGAAGACGGACAGCGTCTGTTTGTGCACGCCGAGCAGATGGAAAGCACGGTGCAGACCGCGCGCGAGAGCCTGTCCGGCATCGGCCAGGCGCTGTCGGGGCACGTGCGCATCGGGGCGACCGAGGGCTTTGGCAGCTACGTGGTCACGCCGCTGGCCGCCGATTTCCAGCGCCGCTATCCGCACATCACGCTCGACATCCTGCCGGTGCCGCGCTTCGTCAGCCTGTCCAAGCGCGAGGCCGACCTGGCCATCACCATCGAACGGCCGCAGCGCGGCCCCTATGTGTGCAGCAAGCTGTGCGACTACACCCTGATGCTCTACGGCACGCCGCAGTACCTCGCGCGCCATGCCCCGATCCGGCGCCGCGAAGACCTCGCCGGCCACACCTTCATCGGCTATGTCGACGAACTGCTGTTCAGCGAACGGCTGCGCTATCTCGAAGACGTGTTGCCCAACAGCCGCGTGATGCTGCGCAGTACCAGCGTGGTGGCGCAGTATCACGCCGCGCTGCAGGGCCAGTCGCTCGCCATCCTGCCCGGCTTCATCGCCGCGCAGGACGCGCGCCTGGTGCCGGTGCTGGGCGAGGAGATCGCGATCACGCGCAGCTTCTGGATGTACTGCCACGAAGACCTGCACAAGCTCAAGCGCGTGAGCCTGCTGTGGGACTTCATGCGGCGTTCGGTGGAGCACAACACCGCGCTGCTGCGCGGCCAGGGCGGCGCGATGCAGTACCTGGCATGAAAAAGGCGGCCGCAGCCGCCTTTTTCAACGATGCGCCGGCGCCTAGGCCGGCTTGTGGTCGCGCGGCGCCTTCACGCGCAGACGGCGCATGAGCAGGAACACCGCCAGCGCCGTCACCACGGCGTGGATCGCCCACACGCCGATGCCGAAGCTGATCTTGCCGCTGCTGATCCAGGCGCGCGAGAGGTTGATGAGGTTCATGTACAGCAGGCCCACCAGGCCCGCGATCAGCAGGTCGCCGGAGCGGCCCAGGCGCGGATTGACCGCGCCCAGCGGGATCGCCAGCAAGGCGAGATTGAGCGCGGCCAGCGGCATCGCGATGCGCCACATGATCTGCGACCACGCGCTGTCGGTGTTGTCGGCCACCAGCTGCATCGTGGGGCGCGCCTTGCTCGAGCGCTCGGCGGCGGCACGCGCCTCGGCCAGCGGATCCTCGCCGGCCTTGCTCTCGAGGCGCAGGCCGTACTTGTCGAACTCGCTCAGGCGCATTTCCGGCGTGCCGGGCTTGAGGTCGTAGCGATTGCCTTCGGACAGCACCAGGAAGCGGTCGCCGTTTTCGAGCGTCTCGCTGTGGGCGCTGCGCGCGGTCAGCACGCTGAACCATTCGGGATCGATGGCGCGCGCGAACACCGCGCCGAGCTCGTCGCCGGGACGGGTCGGATCTTCGGCGAAGAACACGCGATCGCCGCGCCCGGATTCGGCGAACTGGCCGGCCGCGACCTTGGACAGGTCGGAGCGCTGCTCGAAGCGTTCGCGATACTCGCCGATCTGGCGATAGGCCCAGGGCGACGCGGCCAGCGTGAGCACCGCCACCAGCGCGGCCACGGGCACGGCCACGCGCAGCACCGGGCGCAGCCAGTCGGCCAGCGACAGACCGCTGGCGAACCACACGACCATTTCGGATTCGCGATAGTTGCGGGTGACCGTGGTCAGCACCGCGATGAACAGCGACACCGCCAGCACGGTGGGCAGTGCCGTGATGGTGGAGAAGGCCGCGAGGCCCAGCACCACGTCGGCACCGATGCTGCCGCCGGCCGCTTCACCGAGCAGACGCACGAGCAGAACACTCAGCCACACAACGACGAGAGTGGAGAACACCACGCCGGCGTGACTGGTAATCTCGCTGACGACAGACCGTTTGAATAGAGACATGGAAGAATTTGCGGGATAATCGACCGCAACATACGACGCACTCGGGAAATCCCCATGGAATTTAGCACACAGACCACCGCTTCCCTGCATCAAATCAAGACCTCCGCCCTCGCAGTGGGCGTGTTTGCCGACGGCATCCTCAGCCCGGCGGCGGAATTGATCGATCGCGCCGCCAATGGCGCGGTGCGCGCCGTCGTGAAGGCCGAGTTCCGCGGCCGCACCGGCTCGACCCTGGTGCTGCGCGCCCTGCCGGGCGTGAGCGCCCAGCGCGTGGTGCTGGTGGGCCTGGGCAAGCGCGAAGACTTCAGCGCCCGTGCCCACGCCGCCGCCGAGCAGGGCTTCGCCGCCTATGCCGTGTCGGCCCAGCTCACCGAAGCCGTGTCCACGCTGGCCGCCAACCCGCTCGAAGGCGTGTCGATCCGCGCCCGCGCCCGGGCCGCCGCGATCGCCGCCGGCGCCGCCACCTATCACTACGACGCGACCTTCGGCAAGACCGACCGCGACGCCCTGCCCAAGCTGAAGAAGGTGGTGCAGGTCGTCGAGCGCGCCGACACCGCGCAGGCCCAGCTCGGCCTGCGCGAGGGCGGCGCCATCGCCCGCGGCATGACCCTCACCCGCACGCTGGGCAACCTGCCCGGCAACGTCTGCACCCCCACCTACCTGGCCGACACCGCGCGCAAGCTGGCGCGCGAGTTCAAGACCTCGCTCAAGGTCGAGGTGCTCGACCAGGCCAAGGTCGAGGCGCTGGGCATGGGCTCGTTCGTGTCCGTGGCCCGCGGCTCCGCCGAGCCGCTGCGCTTCATCGTGCTGCGCTACAGCGGCAAGGCCACCAAGAAGGCCAAGGCCGCGGCCGGCCCGGTCGTGCTGGTCGGCAAGGGCATCACCTTCGACGCGGGCGGCATCTCGCTCAAGCCCGCCGCGACGATGGACGAAATGAAATACGACATGTGCGGCGCCGCGAGCGTGCTCGGCACCTTCCGCGCGCTGGCCGAACTCGAGCTGCCGCTCGAGGTGGTGGGCCTGATCCCCGCCTGCGAAAACCTGCCCAGCGGCACCGCCAACAAGCCGGGCGACGTGGTCACCAGCATGTCGGGCCAGACCATCGAGATCCTCAACACCGACGCCGAAGGCCGCCTGGTGCTGTGCGATGCCCTGACCTACGCCGAGCGCTTCAAGCCCTCCGCCGTGATCGACATCGCCACGCTCACCGGCGCGTGCGTGGTCGCCCTGGGTGGCGTCAACACCGGCCTGTTCTCGAAAAACGACGGCCTGGCGGAAGCCCTGCTCGCCGCCGGCCGCGAAGCGATGGACACGGCGTGGCGCATGCCGATGGACGACGCCTACCAGGACCAGCTCAAGTCGAACTTCGCGGACATCGCCAACATCGGCGGCCCGCAGGCCGGCGCCGTCACCGCCGCCTGCTTCCTGTCGCGCTTCACCAAGGCCTATCCGTGGGCCCACCTCGACATCGCCGGCACCGCCTGGAAGGGCGGCAAGGACAAGGGCGCCACCGGCCGTCCCGTGCCCATGCTGATGCAATACCTGCTCGATCAGGTCGCCTGATGCGGCGCACGGCATGACCCGCGTCGACTTCGCCTTCGGCGCCCCCGACCGCCTGCGCGCGGCCTGCCAGACGGCGCGCAAGCGCTATCTGGCGGGCCAGCGCCTGGTCGTCTATTGCAGCGACGGCAGCCGCCTGTCGGCCTTCGATCGCATGCTCTGGGCCTTCGACGACACCGCCTTCGTGCCGCACGTGCTGGCCAAGGATCCGCTGGCCGAGCGCACGCCCGTCGTGCTGACGGCCACGGATCCGCAGAGCGCGCCGGGGATGGAGCCCACCGCCTGGCTGCTCAACCTGGACGATGCCTGCCCGCCCCGGTACGATGGTTTCGAGCGCGTCCTCGAGATCGTGTCCGACGACGCCGCCGAGAAGCAGGCCGCCCGGGCCCGCTGGCGCGACTACCAGGCCGCCGGCCACAGCCTGCACAGCCACGACCTGAGCCGCGGCGCCTGAGCGCCGCGCGCCGTTTTCCCGTATCGCCATGTCCCGCCCTGAAACCGATCCCGGCATTCCCACGCTCACGCAGCGCGTCGCGGCCCCGGCCCAGCCGGCCCCGGCCGCCCCCGACACGCCCGCGCTCGACGCGCTCGACGACGTGCCCGTGCTGGACCTGCCCTGGGATCCGGTGGACGTGACGCCCCCGCCCGCACCGCACGACCCCGAGCCCGAGGCGGCGCCGCCTGCCGCCGCGGCCGAGCCGGCCTGGCCAGCAGCCGCCTCGGCGCCCGCCGACGCGCCCGCCGCCGCGTTTGCCGACGCGCGCGTCCCTGCCCCGGTCGCCCCGCAGGCTGGCGACGCCCTCGTCCCGGCGGCCGAGCCGGTGCTGCGCGCATTGCTGCAGGCCGAGCTCGAGGCCGCCGTACAGGCGGCCGCCGACCGGGCCGCCGCCGACATGCGCGCCCGGCTCGAGGCCGAGCTGCCCGACGTGATCGAACGCGCCCTGGCCCGGCTGCGCGCAGGCTGAACACCGGCCACGTCGCGGCGGCCGCCTTTTCCGGCGCGCCGTCCCGCTCCGCGCGGCGCGCTCTTGAAAGCGGCGATTGCGGCCCCATATTCGGCAAAACGCTGGATTGTTAAGGGAACTGTCAGGTAGACTTCCCATCTAAGCTATCAAGGCAATTTCTTTTTGCCGCACTCAGGAGTCGTCAATGAACGAATATCGTCCGTCCCCTTTTAACCGCTCCGGTTATGCCGGTGCGCCGGGCGAGGTCGTCCGGAACCAGGTGCTGCGCAACACCTACTGGCTGCTCGCGCTGTCGCTGATCCCGACCGTGCTGGGCGCGGCCGTGGGTCTGTACACCGGCATCAACCGCGTCATGGCCGGCAGCCCCGGCCTGTCGGCCATCGTGTTCCTGGTCGGCGCCTTCGGCATGATGTTCGCCATCGAGAAAAACAAGAACAACTCGCTGGGCGTGGTGCTGCTGCTGGCCTTCACGTTCTTCATGGGCGTGATGCTGTCGCGCCTGCTGGGCTTCGTGTTCGGCATGAGCAACGGCGCGCAACTGGTGATGATGGCCTTCGGCGGCACGGCCATCGTGTTCGGCACCATGGCCACGCTGGCCACCACCATCAAGCGCGACCTCTCGTCGATGCAGAAGTGGCTCTTCACGGGCGCCGTGGTGATCCTGGTCGCCGCGCTGGCCAACATCTTCCTGCAGATTCCTGCGCTGATGCTGACCATCTCGGTGCTGGCCATCGTGATCTTCTCGGCCTTCATGCTGGTCGACCTGCAGCGCGTGGTCAACGGCGGTGAAACCAACTACGTGTCGGCCACGCTGGCGATCTACCTCGACGTCTACAACGTGTTCTCGAACCTGCTGATGCTGCTCGGCATCTTCGGCGGCAATCGCGAATAAAGCGCAGACAGGACAGCTGCACTGTCCTGCGCCTTACCCCCACCCGCATGCCCTGACGGCTGCGGGTTTTTTTTCGCCCCGCCGTTCAGGCGCGCGGCCGCGCCCAGGGCAGCGGCACGCCCTCGCCGCGGTCCTCCAGCGTCACGCGCTGCCCGGTGGCCACCGCCTCGCCCTCGAGCCGCGCCACCAGCGCCACGCCGGGGTCCGTCGTCACGGTCAGGATGACGCTGCCGTCGCGCTGGCGGGCCTGGGAAAGCACCGTGCCGCCGGCCACCGTCACCGCCTCGGCCCGCTCGCCGCCGCAGGACGGGCACCAGAGGCGCGCCGGAAACACGGCATGGCCGCAGTCCATGCAGCGCCGCACCGTCATCGGTTTCGCCTGCGTCATGCGCCCTCCTCGCGTTGCAGCACGGCCGCGTTGGCGCACATGCCGTGGCGGTACTGCACCATGCCGTAGCCGGTGCACACGGCCAGGCGCGCGTTCTCGCGCTGGCGCTCGCCGGCGCGGCCCAGCAGCTGGCGGCACACCTCGACCAGCCCGTGCATGCCGCCTGCCGTGCCCGCCTGGCCCGCCGACAACTGGCCGCCGGCCGTGTTGACCGGCAGCGCGCCGCTGGCGATGCGGGCGTGCACGAAGCGCGCCAGGTCGCCATCGGCCACGAAACCGAGATCGGCCAGCTGCGCCAGCGCGATCGCCGGATAGTCGTCGTAGACGCTCACGAGGTCCATGTCCTGCGGCCCGCAGCCGGCGTCGCGCCACAGCGCGGGCGCGCACGCGTGCAGACCGGTACGCAGGCCATCGCCTTCCTGCTGGTCGCCGTTGTAGTCGGCCACGCCGGCGCGCAGCACCACGTGCCTGCCGCGCGGCGCGCGGGTCAGCACCAGCGCCGCCGCGCCGCTCACGACCGGCACGCAGTCCAGCCGCGACAAGGGGCCGGCCACCATCGGCGCGGCCAGATAGGCCTCGAGCGTGAGGGGCTCGCGGAACGCGGCGGCAGCGTACCCGGATGCGTGCGCACGCTGCGCCACGCACAGCGCGCCGTAGTCGGCGCGCGTCAGCCCGTGCGCGTCCATCTGGCGCTGGGTCAACATGGCAAAGAGCGGATTGGGACCGACGCAGCCCAGCGGGCTCAGGTAATCGCGCGCCGTGCCGTTGTAGTCGCGCACCAGGGCCGTGAAGTCGGCGCCGGCGAAATGGTCCGCGGCCACCAGCACGAGGGTGTCGGCCTGCCCCGCCTCGAGCGCAAGCCAGGCCTGGCGCAGCAGGTTGATGGCGCTGGCGCCGCCCAGCTCGTCCTGCAGGCACCAGCGCAGCCCCAGGCCGAGCTTCCAGGCCATGTCGATCGCGCGGTCGGGACGCAGCGTGAACGAGGCCAGCCCGAAGCCATCGACCTGGTCGGGCCGCAGGCCGGCATCGGCCAGGGCCGCGCGCACGGCCTGCGCGACCAGCCCGGCGGTGCTGCAATCGGCCGGCGGATGCCGCATCAAGGCGGTCTCCGCCACGCCCACGATGCCGGCCGCCATCACGGGCGCGCCGCGTCGCCGGTATCGCGCGGCGGCTCGCGCGTGAGCAGCAGGGTCACCACCGTGACCGCCGCCATGCCCACCAGGAACCACGCCACCGGCGTGGCCGATTCGTAATGGCGCAGCAGCGCCATGGCGATCAGCGGCGACAGGCCGCCGGCGAAGACCGAGGCCAGCTCGTGGCCGAGCGCCAGGCCGGTGTAGCGCACCTCGGCCGGGAACAGCTCGGCGAAGTAGGCCGGCTGCGTGCCGATCATGGCGGCATGGCAGATCGTGTTGCCCAGGAAGAACGCGAGGAAGATCCACACGGTCTGCTGGGTCTGCACCAGCCAGAAGAACGGGAAGGCGACGAGCATCAGCCCGCCCGCGCCGATCATGTAGACCGTGCGCCGCCCGATGCGATCGGAAAGATGGCCGAACCAGACCAGCGTGCCCAGTTCGATGAACATCGAGAACAGCACGCCGCCCAGCATCACGTCGTTGGAGATGCCGAGGAATTTGCCGTAGGCCAGCGCGAACGCGAGGAACACGTAGGAGCCGCCATTCTCGGCGACGCGCAGGCCCATCGCGGTGAAGACCTGGCGCGGGTAGCGGCGGAACACCTCGAGCGCCGGCATGCGCGTGTCGCTCTTCTTGCGGGCGCGCACGAACTCCTCGCTTTCGGGAATGCGCGTGCGGATGTAGAGACCCACGCCGAAGATGATCACGCTCAGCAGGAATGGCAGGCGCCAGCCCCAGCTCAGGAAGTCTTCGCGCGGCAACTGCTGCGCCAGCATGAACACGCCCGACGAGAGCACGAAGCCGCCGGCCACGCCGAGCTGGCTCCAGGCCGAGAAGAAGCCGCGGCGACGGCCGTCGACCGCCTCGCTGATGAGCAGCACGCCGCCGCCCCATTCCCCGCCGGCCGCCGCGCCCTGCAACAGGCGCAGCAGCACCATCGCCACCGGCGCCCAGACACCGATCTGCTCATAGGTGGGCAGCAGCCCGATCATGAAGGTCGCCACGCCCATCAGGCCCAGCGTCCATTCGAGCGCGAGCTTGCGGCCGTAGCGGTCGCCGATGTGGCCGAAGATCACGCCGCCCAGCGGCCGGGCGAAGAAGCCCACCGCAAAACCGGCGAACGCGCCCATGGTGCCGAGCAGGGGATCGGTGCCTTTGGGAAAGAACAGATCGCCGAACACCAGCGCGGCCGCCGTGCCGTAGATGAAAAAGTCGTACCACTCCATCGCGTTGCCGGCGATCGAGGCCACTACGACCCGTCTCGTGCGCTGGCGCTGCGCGTCCTCTTCCTCGGCGGGAAGCGCCTCGGTCTGGCTCATCGTCATGGTTGCTGCCCCTTGTCGTGTTGGTTATTCGTGTACAGCGTGGGGGGTGGTCGCGTCGGTGGATCGCGCCCGGAAATCGTCTAGCGCGCCACCCGGTAGCCCGCGGCCTCGCGGTCCCAGGTGTCGGGGGTGATGCCTTCGTCGCGCAGCTGGAACTTGCGGATCTTGCCGTTCTCGGTGCGCGGCAGGTCGTCCATCTGCCGCAGGTAGCGCGGCACCGAGAAATACGGCATGCGCGGCTGGCAGAAGTCGAGCAGCTCGGCGGCGTCCACCCGCATGCCCGGCTTGCAGCACAGCGCGGCCATCACCTCGTCTTCCGCCAGCTCCGAGCGCACGGCATAGACCGCCGCGCTCGCGACGGCGGGATGGGCCAGCAGCACCTGCTCGACCTCGTACGAGGAAATGTTTTCGCCACGGCGCCGGATGGCGTCCTTGAGGCGGTCGAGAAAGCGGAAGTAGCCCTGCCCGTCGCGCACCACCCGGTCCCCGGTGTGGAACCAGAGGTTGCGCCAGGCCTGCACGGTCTGCGCGTCCATCGCGAAATAGCCGGTGGCAATCGCATGCGGCACGCGCGGGCGCAGCAGCAGCTCGCCGGGCTCGCCATCCGGCACGGGCTGGTCGTCGGCATCGGCGACGCAGGCCTCGAACTCCGGCGCGACGCGCCCCATGAGCCCCGCGCGCTGTTCGGCCAGCGTGCCGCCGATCGCGAAGTTGGTTTCGGTGGAGCCGTAGCCTTCCAGCAGCGCGATGCCGGTGCGCGCGGCGAATTGCGCGTGAAAGCGTTCCGGCACGCCGGGCGCCAGCGCGATGCGGCAGGCATGCGTGCGCTCGGCCGCGTCGGGCTCGCACGACAACAGCATGGGCACCATCGCGCCCAGCAGATAGGTGACGGTGGCGCGCGTCTGCGCCAGGCGCGCGAAGTAGCGGCTCACGGAGAAGCGCGCGTCGCAGGTGATGGTGGCACCGGTCAGCAGCGCCTGGAAACAGGCGTTGAGCGCGTTGGTGTGGAACAGCGGCAGCGTGGTGTAGAGCCGGTCGTCGGCGCCGATGCCGAGGTTGCGCGCCGTGAGCCTGCCCCACCAGTAGAACTGCGCGTGCGGACAGCACACGCCCTTGGACATGCCGGAGGTGCCGGAGGTGTAGAGGATGGCGAGCGTGTCGCCCGGCCCGACGGCCTCGGCGCCCTGCCGCAGGGCCTCGGCCTGCGCGCCATCCGGCTGCGGCAGCGCGGGGATCGTCGCGCAGTCGAACGGCAGCGCGGGCGGCACGAGCGGCGCGTCGAGCAGCCAGACCTGGCGCAGCGCGAGCCGTGCGGGGTCCAGGCCGGCCAGCGCCGCACAGGCGCCCTCGTCGGCCACCATCAGCGCACAGCCGCTGTTGGCCAGCACATGCTCGAGCTGCAGGCCGCGCGAGGCCGTGTTGATCGGCACGACCACCGCGCCGAGCCAGGCGCAGCCCAGCACCATCGACACGAACTCGATGCGGTTGCCGGCCATCACGGCCACGCGGTCGCCGCGGCCGATGCCCTGCGCCGCCAGCAGGGCCGCCCAGCGCGCGGCCTGGGCGGGCGCATCGCCGAAGCGGAGCGTGCCGCCGGGCGCCACGATCCACTCGCGCGCGGGCCACCGTCCGGCCTGTTGCAGCAACAACGAAGGCAGCGTCAGACTTTGCGTCGCCATGATTCCCCTTGTTCGCGTCACCGGGTCATATGCCCCGTGCTCTGTGCGAAATCAGTCTAGGAATCAACTATTTATATGTCAAATTTATAGGTATTATTTTTCTTATAAATGCGGCTGATATGAGAGGCAGGGATGGGCTTCGATTTGAATCTGATGCGGGTTTTCCTGAGCGTGATGGAAGAGCGCAGCGTGACGCGTGCCGCGAAGCGGCTGCACCTCACGCAGCCCGCCGTGAGCTACGCCCTCACCCGCCTGCGCGAGCAGTTCAACGATCCGCTGTTCCTGCGCACGCCCGCCGGCATGCAGCCCACGCCCGTGGCCCACGCCCTGGCCGAGCCCATCGAGCGCGGCATGAGCCAGTTCGCCGAGGCGCTCAACCTGCGCCAGGCCTTCGATCCCGCGCGCAGCCAGCGCCGCTTCCGCCTGTCGATGTCCGACATCGGCGAAATGGTGTTCCTGCCGGCGGTGATGGAGCAGGTGCACGCACGCGCGCCGCGGCTGCGCGTCGAGGTGCAGGAGGTTCCCATGGAGCAGTTGCCCGACGCGCTCAAGTCGGGCGAGGTCGATCTGGCCATCGGCAATCTGGCGGGCCTGGGCCGCACCACGCAACACGCCGAGCTGTTTGCCGAGCGCTACGTCTGCATGGGCCGGCGCGGCCATCCGGTGCTGTCGCAAGGCCTGACCCGGGCGCAGTTCCGCCGCCTCGACCACATCATGGTGGCCTCGCGCGCCAGTGCCCACCGCCTGCTCGAAGACGTGCTGGGCGAGGCCGGCCTGCACCGCCAGCCCTACCTCACGCTGCCGCACTTTTCGGCGGCGGCCGAGATCGTGCGGCGCACCGACCTGACGGTGACGCTGCCGTTTCGGGCGGCGCAGTGGTTCAACGCGGCCCAGGGATTCGAGGTGCGGCCGCTGCCCTTCGCGCTGCCGCCGCTGACGGTCACGGTGCACTGGCACCCGCGCTTCGAGCGCGATCCGGGCACGGCCTGGCTGCGCGGGCTCATCATCGACGTGCTGGCCGACGGGCCGGCGCGCGCGCCGTCGGGCGCCTCCCGCGAGCCATGAAAAAAGCCGGGCATGCGGCCCGGCCTGCTGCACTGCGCGCTCAGACGCGCTGCAGCTCCATCAGCACGCGCCGCGTCGACAGGGGTCGGCCGGCCAGGTTGGCGTCGAGCCGTTCGCGCAGCTCGCGCCGCAGCCGCGGCTCGAGTTGCGCGTCGTTGAAGTCGGGCTCGCCTTCGTCCACGCCATAGCCGATCTCGCGCAGCAGGATCCATTCGAAGCGGCGCAGCGCGCCGGCCGCGCGGCTGCCCTGCGCGAGATGGGTCAGCGCGGTTTCGTAGGCATCGAACAGAATGGGATGGGCATCCTCGCGCGGCAGCAGGCGCAGCAGGAGCTCGTTCATGTACCAGGCCGACATCAGCGCCGATCCGCCCAGCGGGTGGATGCCGTCGACCTCGGCCTTGGTGAGCGTCTTGACCTCGTTGGCGCCCGACCAGGACAGCAGCAGCGGCTGGAAGGCGCTCAGGACCGGGCGCAGCACCGAGTACGGCCGCTTGGCGCCCTTGGCGACCATGGCGACGCAGCCATGATCGCGCGAGAAGGTCTGGACGATGAGCGAGGTTTCGCGCCACGCGGTGGCGTGGAGCATGTAGGCACGGCAATCATGGACGCGATGCGCCCGTTTACTCATAGCCCAGGTCGCGCAGGGCGCTTTCGCGGTCGGACCAGCCCTTGCGCACCTTGATGTAGACCTCGAGGTGCACCGGCTTGTCGAGCAGCTTGGCGATGTCCTGGCGTGCCTCGGTGGCGATGCGCTTCATGTGCTGGCCGCCGGCGCCCAGCAGGATGGGCTTGTGGCTGTCGCGCTCGACCACCACGCAGGCCGCGATCCGCGCGCCGGCGTCGTTTTCTTCCCATTGCTCGATCACGACGGTACAGCCGTAGGGCAGCTCGTCGCCGACCAGGCGGAAGATCTTCTCGCGCACCAGCTCGGCGGCGATGAAGCGCATCGGGCGGTCGGTGAGCGTGTCTTCCTCGAACATGAACTCGCCTTCGGGCAGGCGCGTGGCGATCTCGTCGAGCAGCTGGTCGAGCTGCTGGTTTTTGGTGGCGCTCACCGGCACGACCGCGCCGTAGGGATGCAGCGCCATCAGCTTGGCCACGAATGGGAACAGCTCGTCGCGGCTCTTGAGCGCGTCGATCTTGCTGATGGCGAGGATGGTGCGCTCGGGCTTGGGCAGCAGCGGCAGCAGCTTGGCGTCGCCGTCGGTCCATTTGCCGGCCTCGACCACGTGCACCACCACGTCGACGTCGTTGAGCGCCTGCGTGACCACGCGGTTCATCATGCGGTTCATCGCGCCGCCATGGCGCGTCTGGAAACCGGGCGTATCGACGAACACGAACTGCTCGTGCTCGCGCGTGTAGACGCCATGGATGCGGTGGCGCGTGGTCTGGGCCTTGCGCGAGACGATCGAGATCTTCGATCCGATCAGGGCATTGGTGAGGGTGGACTTGCCGACGTTGGGACGACCCACGATGGCGACAAAGCCGGTACGGGAAACAGGGGTGTTCATTTAACCTCTTGGGCCACTGCCACGGGCAGCGACAGTTGCGCGGTCTTGCGCGCGCGACCGGATTTCTTGGCGGCTTTGGCGGGCGGGCTGACGGCCTGGGCCGCCTCCAGCGCCAGCTTGGCGGCCGATTGTTCGGCGGCACGCCGGCTTGCGCCGGCCGCCACCACTTTGATGTCGAAGCCGGCGACGGCGCACTCGACCTCGAACTGCTGGCTGTGGGCCGCGCCATGCGTGGCGACCACGGTATAGACCGGCAACGCCATCTTGCGGCCCTGCAGGAACTCCTGCAGCAGGGTCTTGGCATCCTTGCCCAGCGTCTGCAGATCGACGCTGGCCAGGACCGGCTCGTACTGGCGCTCGATGACCTTGCGCGCGGCCTCGAAGCCGGCGTCGAGGAACACGCCCCCGAACAGGGCCTCGACCGTGTCGGCGAGAATCGACGGCCGGCGGAAACCGCCGCTCTTCAATTCGCCCTCGCCCAGCCGCAGGAACTGCGACAGGTCGAGGCGCTGCGCGATGTCGGCCAGCGAGGCCTGCTTGACCAGGTTGGCCCGCACGCGCGAGAGATCGCCCTCGTCGAGCTTGGGATAGCGCTGATAGAGCATGGCCGCGACGACGAAGTTCAGCACCGAGTCGCCGAGAAACTCCAGCCGCTCGTTATGGCGCGCACCGTGGCTACGGTGCGTGAGCGCCTGTTCGAGCAGGGCCTGGTCGGTGAAGCGGTGACCGAGGCGGGTTTCCAGCGTGGCTAAAGACATGATCTATCAGTGGAAGCGGCCGATACGGCTGAGATCGCCAAAGTTCATCCAGACAAAGAAAGCCTTGCCTACGATATTACCGTCGGGAACGAATCCCCAGTAGCGGCTATCGGCACTGTTGTCGCGGTTGTCGCCCATGGCGAAATAATTGCCGGGCGGTACCTTGCAGCGTACTCCATTGCGCAGATACTGGCATTGGTCGGCGCTGGGGAACTTCCAGATCGGGCCAAAATCCTGCGAACGCTGCTCATCCAGCAGGATACGGTGCTCAACGTCGCCCAACTTCTCTTTGTATTGGGCGATGTACGAGACCCGGTCGGGCTCGAAATAGTCGCCGTCGCGGGTATGCGTCACCAATTGACCGTTCACGTACAGCTTTTTGTCGAGGTAGGCGATCTCGTCGCCCGGCAGGCCCACGATGCGCTTGATGTAGTCGACGTCGGGATCGACCGGATAGCGGAACACGACCACGTCGCCGCGCTGCGGCTGGCCGGTCTCGATGACCTTGCGATCGATCACCGGCAGGCGGATGCCATAGCTGAACTTGTTCACGAGAATGAGATCGCCCGATTGCAGCGTGGGCAGCATCGAGCCCGACGGAATGCGGAACGGCTCGACCACGAACGAACGCAGCACGAAGACGAACAGGATCACGGGAAAGAAGCTGACCGCGTACTCGACCCACCACGGCGAACGCATCGCCGTGTCGACCGCCTCGCGGCGCTGACGCTCGGCTTCCTGGGGATCCTCGATGCGCGCCGCCGCGACCTGGGCCGCGGCCTGCTGCGCACGCTGCTGACGCGCACGGCGCAGCACCAGCAGGTCGAGCGCCCAGATGATGCCGGTCACCACCAGCAGCACGAAAAGAATCAGTGCAAAGTTCCAGCTCATTGTTTGCCGCCTGTTGGGGGGTTACTTGTCTTCGACCTGCAGAATGGCCAGGAACGCTTCCTGAGGGATCTCGACGCTGCCGACCTGCTTCATGCGCTTCTTGCCCGCCTTCTGCTTTTCGAGCAGCTTCTTCTTGCGGGAGATGTCGCCGCCATAGCACTTGGCCAGCACGTTCTTGCGCAGCGCCTTGACGTTTTCGCGCGCAATCACCTCGGCGCCGATGGCGGCCTGGATCGCCACGTCGTACATCTGGCGCGGGATCAGCTCGCGCATGCGCGAGACCACGTCGCGCGCACGGTAGCGCGCGTTGGAGCGGTGCACGATCATGGCGAGCGCGTCGACGCGGTCGCTGTTGATCAGCAGGTCCACCTTGACCACGTCGGCCGAGCGGTACTCGAGGAACTCGTAGTCCATCGAGGCATAGCCGCGCGAGACCGACTTCAGGCGGTCGAAGAAATCGAGCACGATCTCGGCCAGCGGGATCTCGTAGGTGAGATGGACCTGGCGGCCGTGGTAGGTCATGTTCATCTGGATGCCGCGCTTGTTGTTGCACAGCGTCATCACCGGGCCCACGTATTCCTGGGGCATGAACAGCGTGACCGTCACGATGGGCTCGCGGATGTCGGCGATCTTGCCGATCTCGGGCATGCGCGACGGGCTTTCGATCGTGACGACCGTGCCGTCGCGCTGTTCGACCTCGTACACCACCGACGGCGCGGTGGTGATGATGTCCATGTCGAACTCGCGCTCCAGCCGCTCCTGCACGATCTCCATGTGGAGCAGGCCGAGGAAGCCGCAGCGAAAGCCGAAGCCCAGCGCCTGCGAGACTTCGGGCTCGAACATCAGCGCGGCGTCGTTGAGCTTGAGCTTTTCGAGCGAGTCGCGCAGCTGGTCGTATTCGGAGCTCTCGACCGGATAGAGGCCGGCGAACACCTGCGGCTTCACTTCCTTGAAGCCGGGCAGCGGCGCGGTGGCCGGCTTGCCCGCGAGCGTGATGGTGTCGCCCACCTTGGCCGTGGCGAGCTCCTTGATGCCGGCGATGATGAAGCCCACTTCGCCGGCCGAAAGCTGTTGGCGCGGCTGCGACTTGGGCGTGAACACGCCGATCTGTTCGCACAGATGCGTGGCGTTGGACGCCATCAGCAGGATCTTGTCCTTGGGGCGCAGCGTGCCGTTGACGATGCGCACCAGCATCACGACGCCGACGTAGTTGTCGAACCACGAGTCGATGATGAGCGCCTGCAGCGGCTCGGCGGGGTCGCCCTTGGGCGCCGGCACGCGGGCCACGATGGTCTCGAGGATTTCGTCGATGCCCATGCCGGTCTTGGCGCTGGCCAGCACGGCGGCGCTCGCGTCGATGCCAATCACGTCTTCGACTTCCTGGCGCGCGCCTTCGGGATCGGCCTGCGGCAGGTCCATCTTGTTGAGCACCGGCACCACCTCGACGCCGAGCTCGATGGCGGTGTAGCAGTTGGCCACGGTCTGGGCCTCGACGCCTTGCGAGGCGTCCACCACCAGCAGCGCGCCCTCGCAGGCCGACAGCGAGCGGCTCACTTCATACGAGAAGTCGACGTGGCCCGGGGTGTCGATGAGGTTGAGGTTGTAGACCTTGCCGTCCTGGGCCTTGTATTCCAGCGCCGCGGTCTGGGCCTTGATGGTGATGCCGCGCTCGCGCTCGATATCCATCGAGTCCAGCACCTGGGCCGACATTTCGCGATCCGCCAACCCGCCGCAGCGCTGGATCAGGCGATCGGCCAGGGTCGACTTGCCATGATCGATGTGGGCAATGATGGAGAAGTTGCGGATATGCTGCATAGAAGAGTTATATAGGGACAGAGCAAACCGGGAAAATCCGATGTCGACCGGCCAGAATCATGCCGGACGCGCCAAACGGGGCAGACCCCTGGTGGGTGCCGGCTTCGCAACCGGATCGCAGGCCGGCGATTGCGCCGGCATGCTTCCCGCCAGCGCGTGCGCGGCTCGCCGAGCGAGGCCTGATGCGGACGTGCTGCGCGCCAGCGCCTGCCCTTGCGGGGCGGCCAGCCAGCGGGCGTGGGACCAGGGGGACCAAAAACGAGGGGGCGCCCAGCGCCCCCTCAGTTCGTGGCAACCAGCCATTTTAGCCGGTCTTGAGGCTTATTTGGACGGCTGGACCGCCACCCACTGCGCCTGGTCGCCGCGACGCACCAGCAGACCCACCACCTTGCCCTTGTCGAGCTTGGCCACGACCTTGTCGAACTGCTCGGCATTGAGCACGTCGGCGTCGTTGACCGCCAGGATGATGTCGCCTTCCTGGACGCCTGCCGAGGCCGCCGCGCCCTCGACCAGCTTGACCTGCACACCGCCCTTGAGCTTGAGCTTCTTGAGCTGGTCGGCGGGCAGGTTGGCCACCGCGAGGCCGAGGTGGTTGGCGACCTTGGGCTTGGCTTCGCGCTCGCTGTCGTCGGCCTTGGCCGTGACGTCGCTCTTGAGCTCGGCCACCGTGACGCTCAGCGTGACGTTGCGGCCCTTGCGCCACACGTCGACCTTGCCATCGCTGCCCGGCTTGGTTTCGCCGACGATGCGCGGCAGATCCGACCAGCGCTTGATGGTCTCGCCGTTGAACTTCAGGATCACGTCGCCTGCCTGGATGCCGGCCTTGTCGGCGGGGCCATCGGGCTCGACGCTGCCGACCATCGCCCCTTCGGCGCGCGGCAGGCCGATGGCGGCGGCCACGTCCTTGTCGACTTCGGAGATCTGCACGCCGATGCGGCCGCGGGTCACCTTGCCGGTGGCGCGCAGTTGCTCGACCACGCGCATCGCCTCGTCGATCGGGATCGCCAGCGAGATGCCCATGAAGCCGCCGCTGCGCGAGATGATCTGCGAGTTGATGCCGACCACTTCGCCCTGCATGTTGAGCAGCGGACCGCCCGAGTTGCCGGGATTCACGGCCACGTCGGTCTGGATGAACGGCAGGTATTCGCCGGTGTCGCGGCCGATGGCGCTGACGATGCCCGAGGTCACGGTCGAATCGAGACCGAACGGCGAGCCGATGGCCAGCACCCATTGGCCCTTCTTGAGCTTCTTGGTGTCGCCCACGGGCAGCGGGGTCATGTCCTTGGCGTCGATCTTGATCAGCGCGACGTCGGTGCGCTCATCCGAGCCGATCACCTTGGCCTTGAACTCGCGGCCGTCGGTCAGCGTGACGTAGATGTCGGTGGCATCGCTGATGACGTGGTTGTTGGTGAGGATGTAGCCGTCTTCGGAGACGAAGAAGCCGGAGCCCACGCCGCGCGGCACGGTGCGCTCTTCGGGCTGCGGCTGCTGCGGCTTCTGGCGGCGCTGGCCGGGGTTCGGGCCCGGGGGCTGGAACTCGGGGCCGAAGAACCAGCGGAACAGCTCATAGGGATCCTGGCCGCCGCCGGGGCCCGCGCCACCGCGCACCGGCACGGTGGCCGTGGTGCGGATGTTGACGACGGCCGGCTCGGCCTTCTCGACGATCGTGGTGAAGTCGGGCAGCACCCCGCCCGCGACGGGCGTCTGGGCATGCACCAGTTGAGGCTGGCCGGTGGCCAGCACGGTCCCGACCATCAAGGCCAGGAAAAAGCGCCGGAAAAAAGCGTTCGACACTGAAGATGAATTCATTACTTGAGCTCCGTAAAGACCCCAACACCTTTTGCAGGCTTGTTCTTATTTGGCGGCTGAAGTGGGCACGAACTCGGTTCCTTGCGCGAGCTGCTCGAGCGTGGAAACCGGTACCTCACCCAACGCCGTCAACCAGAAATCTGCAATCCGCGTTCCGTAGATATTGATGGCACCGCGCTGGATCAACCCAGCGGGGGGATGCTGGTGGCGCTCCGGATCGTAAGGCTCGATGAACACGGAGATTGCCGCCAAACCATCGGACAGGACCACCTGGCTAACGGTTCCCTTGCCGATGTGACGCGCCACCTGCATCACGGCGCGAAAGCCCTCGGGCGCGGGGATGCGCCAGCCCTGCTCGGCCAGGTCGACCGGCTTCATGGCCATCTCGACGACCTTCCAGTCGCGCGTGTTCCAGCGCGAGGCCAGCTGCGCGGGATCGACGTCGCTGCCCAGCCGGACCGACGAGAACGACACCTGCTCGATCACGCCGCGACCCGGGTCGAAGGTCTGCGCCTTCAGCAGGAGATTGGTCTTGACGTCGGCACAGAGCTTGTAGCCGTAGCGCAGGCCGTCGCGGGGCTCGATCGTGATGAGCCGGCACTCGCGGTCGGCCACGCGATGCAGCTTTTCCTCGGCGCGGATGGCGTAGTGCTTGGTGAGGTCGGCGGGATCGCCGAGCAGCAGGCCCGGAAAGCGGTCGCCGCGGCGGCGCTCGAGCAGCACGGTCTTGTGCTCGGGCACGAGGCACTGCACGTCGTCGTTGTGGCGCAGGTATTCGCGCGGCTGGCCATCGAGGATCTCGAGGCGCTCGCGCTCGCCGGTGCCGTCGACCACGTGCACCAGCCGCGACGACTGGATCACCTCGCCCTGCTGGTACATGAAGACGCCCGCATAATCCTGCTTGCGGGCGGCCTGCTGGATGTCGGCAAGCATCTGGACGGCATCGGCGGGCGGCGGCGCGGCCTGGGCCTGCGCGGCGCCGTGCAGCGCCATCAGGGCCATCAGCGCGCAGGCTGCCTGCGCCGCGAAGCGCCGTTGCCGCCGTGCCATGCGCGTGATGGGAGCAACGCGCACGTACTGCAACTGTGTCATCAGCGCGCTCCGGTCTCGAACGAGACCTGGCGTACGGCACTGGGGCCGGCCATCTGGCGATGGGCTTCGAGATAGTCGCGCAGCGGGCCGTCGTCGGCGCCCGGGCCGGCCGCGTCGGCCAGCACCTGGGTGCGGCCACCGGCCGGCACGCCGCCGGTGACGTAGGGCTGCGCCACCCATACCACGGTGGCGACCGCGGCCGCCACGGCCAGGCCGGACAGCCCCATGCGCAGGTGCGAGCGGCGCCGCGGCGCGGCCACGATGGGCAGCTCGGCGTCCAGGGCGCGCGACAGGCGTGCATGGAAATCGGCGCTCGGCGTGATGACCGGGCCAGGGTTGCGCAGCGCGTCACCGATCAGGTGATACGTGCTCCAGGCCTGCCGGGCTTGTGGGCTCGACAGAATTTCAGGGAAATCGTCCGATCCCTCGCCATCCATCCAGGCGGAAACCGATTCCTCCCATGAGGCTTCGGCGATCTCGGACTTGGCTACAGTTTGCATGACTGCCACTCCTTACCAGCGACGCTCGGCATCGGTGTCAAGCAGAGGCCGCAACCGATTGGCGATCGCTTCCCGCGCACGAAAAATGCGGGAACGAACAGTGCCAATCGGACAGTCCATGCTCTGGGCGATGTCTTCGTAACTCATACCTTCGATTTCACGCAGGACGATAGCGGTCCGCAACTCTTCCGGCAATTCGTCGATGGCCGCATTGACGGTCTCGGCGATCTCGCGGCTGGCGTACATCGCTTCCGGCGTGCTTATATCGGTTAGGTTGTCGGTCTCGTTAAAAGTTTCACCGTCTTCCGTTTCAATCGCGTTGGGCGCGCTCGGACGACGGCCCTGGGAAGCCAGCCAATTTCGTGCCGTATTGATAGCAATACGATACAACCACGTATAGAACGCGCTCTCGCCGCGGAATTGCGGCAGTGCACGGTAGGCCTTGATGAAGGCCTCCTGCGCCACGTCCTCGAGTTCGGACGGGTCGCGGATCATCCGCGCCAGCAGGCGCAGGATCTTGCGCTGGTACTTGATGACCAGCAGGTCGAAAGCTTTCTTGTCACCGCGTTGTACGCGCGCGACAAGCTCGGCGTCGACGTCGCGTTCGCTCATGACGCCCCCCTGCGTGACACCGCAATACGGCCGGCCGCCCGCGCGGTGACGCGCAGACGCCGCCATTGCTCGGACGACACGCCCGAGCGCCAGACGGTGCAGGTGATCTTGCTATTTGTAACACAGCCGGCGGTGGCGTCAAGCTCGAGATCGAGCCGCACGTGGCGGGGAGCCAGATGGGCGTGTCGCAGGGCGGCGCGCTGCCAGTGCGCACGGCGGCGCACCTGGCAGCGGTCCGGATCGAGCGCGACGGCCACGGCACGCGCCGCGGCGGGCCGCCGGCGGCACCCGGCCCAGAGGCCGGCCGCCGCCAGCACGGCGCTGCCGAGCAGCACCGGCGCAAGACGCCAGCCCAGGGCCAGCGCCGCGCCGGCACCCGCCATGCCCGCGCCCCACCCGGCCGCCAGGCCGCGCAGGAGGCGGACACCGGCGGGCTGATGCACCGGAACCCGCAATACGGCGAGGGTACGACTGCCGCCGACGCTCAACTCAGATCCGGCGCACAGCCATCGAGCCGTTGGTGCCGCCAAACCCGAACGAGTTGGACAGCGCCACGTCGATCTTCATGTCACGCGCCTGGTTGGCGCAGTAGTCCAGGTCGCACTCGGGATCCTGGTTGAAGATGTTGATCGTGGGCGGCGAGATCTGCTTGTAGACGGCCATCGTCGTGAACACGGCTTCGATGCCACCGGCCGCGCCGAGCAGGTGCCCGGTCATGGACTTGGTGGAATTGACCACCAGCTTCCTGGCGTGATCGCCGAAGGCGAGCTTGAGCGCATCGCTTTCGTTCTTGTCACCCAGGGGCGTGGAGGTGCCGTGCGCGTTGACGTAGTCGACTTCGTCGATGTTGATCGCACCGTTGCGCAGCGCGTTGACGATGCCGCGACGCGGACCGTCCTTGTCGGGCGCGGTGATGTGGTGCGCATCGGAGCTCATGCCGTAGCCCACGAATTCGCCGTAGATGCGCGCGCCGCGCGCCTTGGCGTGTTCGTATTCTTCGAGCACCAGCACGCCGGCGCCTTCGCCCAGCACGAAGCCGTCACGGTCGCGGTCCCAGGGACGCGAGGCGGTGGCGGGATCGTCGTTGCGGGTGGACAGCGCGCGCATGGCGGCAAAGCCGCCGATGCCCAGCATCGACACGGTGGACTCGGCACCGCCGGCGACCATCACGTCGGCATCGCCATACTCGATCAGACGCGCCGCGTCGCCGATGCTGTGCAGGCCCGTGGTGCACGCCGACACGACGGCGTAGCTGGGACCCTTCATGCCAAAGGCGATCGAGAGCTGGCCCGAGATGAGGTTGATCAACGAACCCGGCACGAAGAACGGCGAGATGCGACGCGGGCCCTTGGCCAGCAGGTCGGTTTGCGTTTCTTCGATGCGCGGCAGGCCGCCGATACCCGAACCGATGATGACGCCGATACGCTCGGCGTTTTCTTCGGTCACTTCCAGACCACAGTCGCGCCATGCCTGAATGCCGGCAGCCAGGCCGTAATGGATGAAGGTATCCATCTGGCGGGCTTCCTTGGGCGGCAGGAACTGCGTGATGTCGAAATCCTTCACCTCACCCGCGATGTGCGTGGTCAGGCTGGACGGATCGAAACGGGTGATGCGGCTGATGCCAGAACGTCCGTTGACGATATTGTCCCAAGCGGTGGCTAGGTCATTGCCCACGGGGGACACAATACCCAGGCCGGTGATGACGACTCGTCGCTTCACGGATGACTCCTCAAACAGACAAAATAAAGGCGGTTTTCGGGAGGTACTGCGCGCGGCCCTCGACCGTCGACGCGGCCCCCGGGGCCAGGCCCAGCGGGGAGATGCGTCGCGGCGACCGCACGGCAGCTTCCTGAAACCGCCCAGTTCCCGGCGCCGGCCCGACGAATGCGAGTCGGGTGCGCGCGGGAGAATACAGGCCAGGCTTACTGCTTACCGTGCGAATTGATGTAATCAATCGCTTGTTGCACGGTCGTGATCTTTTCGGCCTCTTCGTCGGGGATCTCGGTCTCGAATTCGTCTTCGAGGGCCATGACCAGCTCGACCATGTCGAGCGAATCGGCACCGAGGTCGTCAAGGAAGGAGGACTCGTTCTTGATCTCGGCTTCGTTCACGCCAAGTTGTTCAGCGACGATCTTCTTGACGCGCTGTTCGATGCTTTCCATGCAGATCTCCAATTGGGAAAAATCCCGCGAATTATAGCCAAGCGCAGAGGAATGCAAACGCCAGGCCGTGACAAAAATAACACCAGCTCGCGAAAGACTGTTTTCAGTCTGGAGGAACGCCGGCCTGGAAAATCCCGGAACTTCGGGCTACGGCTGGCATTCCCTACGCGCGCCTTGCCTTGGACCCCGGTTGCGGCCACGTGGTGCTCGGCACCGGCTCGTGGCCGCGGGGCACCTCGGCGGTGCTGCGATGACACGGATGCACGCCCTGGAGGCGGCGCATCCGTGCCGGAACTCATTGCATGTACATCCCGCCGTTGACGTGGAGGGTGGTACCCGTAATGTAACCCGCCTGCGGACCGGCCAGGAAGGCCACCGCGTTGGCGATATCTGCCGGAGCGCCGAGGCGGCCCAGCGGAATTTGCTGCAGCAACGCGGCGGTCTGGTCTTCGCCCAGCACGCGCGTCATGTCGGTATCGATGAAACCCGGCGCCACGCAGTTGACGGTGATGTTGCGGCTGCCCAGCTCGCGGGCCAGCGCACGCGCCATGCCCGCCACGCCCGCCTTGGCGGCGGCGTAGTTGGCCTGGCCCGGATTGCCGCTCGCACCCACCACCGAGGTCACGTTGATGATGCGGCCCGAACGCGCCTTCATCATGCCGCGCAGCACGGCGCGCGACAGGCGGAAAACGGCACGCAGGTTGGTATCGATCACGGCATCCCAGTCGTCGTCTTTCATGCGCATCGCGAGCGTATCGCGCGTGATGCCGGCATTGTTGACGAGGATGTGGGGGCCGCCGCCTTCTTTTCCAAGGGCGTCGATCAAGGCATCGGTGGCTTCGGCATCGGTCACGTCGAGCACCACGCCGCGGCCGCCCAGGGGGGCCAGCGCTTCGGTGATGGTCTGAGCACCCGCCTCGGAGGTGGCGGTGCCGACGACGATGGCGCCGCGGGCGGCCAGCTCGGCCGCGATCGCCTTGCCTATGCCGCGCGTCGCGCCGGTCACCAGGGCGATCTTGCCCTCGAGTTCGTTCGAGTGTTTTTCCATGTCAGTTTCCATTGACCACGGCGAGCGCGGCTTCCAGGGAGGCGGGATCGGTGATCGCCAGACCGGTGAGTTCGGCGTCGATGCGCTTGGTCAGGCCGGTGAGCACCTTGCCCGGACCGCATTCGATCACATGGGTGATGCCCTGGGCCTTCATGGCCTGGATCGTTTCGACCCAGCGCACAGCATGCCATGCCTGACGCACCAGCGCATCACGGATGGCGTCGGGCGCATCGACCGTGGCGACGTCGACGTTGTTGATCAGCGGCACCTGCGGCGCGCTCACCTCGATGCCGGCCAGCGCGGCGCTCAACACCTCGGCAGCCGGCTTGAGCAGGCTGGAGTGGAACGGCGCGGACACGGGCAGCAGCAGCGCGCGCTTGGCGCCGGCGGCCTTCGCGGCCTCGCAGGCGCGCTCGACGGCGGCCTTGTGGCCGGCGATCACGACCTGGGCGGGCGCGTTGAAGTTGACGGCCTCGACGATCTCGCCCTGGGCGGCCTGGGCGCAGGCGGCACGCACGGTGTCGTCGTCCAGGCCGAGGATGGCGGCCATGGCGCCAGTGCCGACCGGCACGGCGGCCTGCATGGCATCGGCGCGCACGCGCACCAGGCGCACGGCGTCTTCGAGCGCCAGCGCACCAGCTGCGGTGAGCGCGGTGTATTCACCCAGGCTGTGGCCGGCCACGAGGGCCGGCACGGGGCCGCCGGCGGCGCGCCAGGCGGCGTAGCAGGCCATGCCGGCGGTCAGCATGGCGGGCTGGGTGTTGGTGGTGAGGTTCAGCTGGTCGGCCGGACCCTGCTGGATCAGGCCAGCGATGTCCTGGCCCAGGGCGGCGTTGGCGCGCGCCAGCACGTCGGCGACGGCGGCGTTGCCGGCCCACGCGTCGAGCATGCCGACCGACTGGGAACCCTGACCGGGGAAAACGAAGGCGACTTTCATGGATGTCCGTGTATCTGTGTGCGTTTCAATCGGGGCGCCGAGGCGCCCGGTTGCGGCGGACCGCGGTGTGGCGCACCACACCGCCGGCGCAGACGGCCTGACTTACATGCGGGCCAGCACCGAGCCCCACGTGAACCCGCCACCGACGCCCTGCATGAGGACGTGCTGGCCGCGCTTGATGCGGCCGTCGCGGCGGGCGAGATCCAGGGCCAGCGGCACACTGGCGGCCGAGGTGTTGGCGTGCTGGTCGACCGAAATCACGACACGGTCGGTGGGCACGTCCAGCTTCTTGGCCAGGAAATTGAGGATGCGGACGTTGGCCTGGTGCGGCACCAGCCAATCGAGCTCGCCGACCGAGATGCCGGCCTCTTCGCACACGGCGCGGGCCGAGCGGTCGAGCACCGTCACGGCCTGCTTGAACACCGCCTGGCCATCCATGCGCAGGAACGGGTCGCCGGTGACTTCACCGTAGGCCACGTTGCCGGCGGCACACAGGATCTTGGTCTGGCTGCCATCGGCATGCAGGTGCGCGGCGAGAATGCCGGGCTCGTCGGACGCCTTGAGCACCACGGCGCCCGCACCGTCGCCGAACAGCACGCAGGTGCCGCGGTCGTTCCAGTCGAGGATGCGCGAGAACACTTCGGCGCCGATCACGAGCGCATTGCGCGCGCGGCCGGCCCGCACGAAGCTGTCGGCGGTGGTGAGTGCGTAGACGAAGCCGCTGCACACGGCCTGCACGTCGAACGCCGCCCCGCCCTTCGCGCCCAGATTGGCCTGCACGAGGCAGGCGGTGCTGGGGAACACGAAGTCGGGCGTGGAGGTCGCGACGATGATCAGGTCGAGATCGGCCGCCTCGATGCCCGCGTCGGCCAGCGCGCGGCGCGCCGCTTCGGTGGCCAGCTGGCTGGTCGTGACGCCGCGCTCGGCGAGGTGGCGCTGGCGGATGCCGGTGCGCTCGACGATCCACTCGTCGGAGGTGACGATGCCGCGCTCGGCCAGTTCGGCAGCGAGCGCATCGTTGGATACGACACGCTCGGGCAGGAAACCGCCCGAGCCCGCGATCACGGAGTATTTCATGGACTTGTCCATCAGGCATTGCCTCCCGCCGCGTCGCGCAGTTGCACGCGCTCGTTGAGCTGCGCGACGGTCTGCGTCGTGCGCTCGAGCAGCTTGCTTACCACTGCCTCACGCGCGCGTTGCAGCGCGAAACCGTAGGAATAGGCATCGGCCGAACCGTGGCTCTTGATCACCACGCCGCGCAGGCCCAGGAGGGCCGCACCGTTGTAGCGCCGATTGTCGACGCGGCGGCGCAGGCGGTTCAGGACCGGCGTTGCCACGGCGCCGACCAGCAGCGTCACGAAGTTGCGCTTGAATTCTTCGCGGATCACGCTGGAGAGCATCTTGGCCAGGCCTTCGATGGACTTCAGCACCACGTTGCCGACAAAGCCGTCGCAGACGACGACATCGACCGTGCCCTTGAAAATATCGTTGCCTTCCACGTTGCCGTAGAAGTTCAGCGGACTCGCGCGCAACAGCTCGGCCGCTTCCTTGACCACCTCATTGCCCTTGATGACCTCTTCACCGATGTTGAGCAGCCCCACGGTGGGGGTCTCGCGGTGGTCGACGGCCTGGGCCAGCGCAGCGCCCATGATGGCGAACTGCAGAAGGTGCTCGGCGGTACAGTCGACGTTGGCCCCCAGATCGAGCACCGTGGTGGCGCGGCCGGTCTGGTTGGGAATGGACGTGGCGATCGCCGGGCGGTCGATGCCGTCCAGCGTTTTCAGTACGTAGCGCGAAATCGCCATCCAGGCGCCGGTATTGCCGGCGGACACGCAGGCGTCAGCCCGCCCGTCCTTGACGGCTTGAGCCGCCAGGCGCATGGACGAATCTTTCTTGCGACGTAGCGCGACCTCGACGGGGTCGTCCATCGAGACGACCTCGGAGGCCGGAACGATTTCAATCCGGTCGCGCGGCACCGAGCGTTGCTCGGCCAATGCCGCTTCGATGGCATCGGGCAGCCCGACCAACAGCAACCGGGTATCCGGGAACTGCCGGGCGAACTCGATCGCGGCCGGAATCGTAACGGGCAGACCGAAGTCCCCGCCCATGCAGTCTATGGCGATGCGTATCACGGGTGCCAGATCAGCTGTTTGCTGAGACGGTCGACCAGTTTACGAGAGCGGCGGATGACTTATTCGTCAGCCTTGGTCTTCAGGACCTTGCGGCCGCGATAGAAGCCGTTCGGGCTGATGTGGTGACGCAGATGCGATTCGCCCGTGTTGGGTTCGATAGCCGTCGGCGGATTCACCAGAAAATCGTGCGAGCGGTGCATGCCGCGCTTGGACGGGGACTTCTTGTTTTGTTGAACAGCCATGATGACTCCTAGAAACGGGCCGCATTGTACGCCAATGCGGCACGAGTTGATCTCAATTCTTGCGCTTCAGTTGTTCCAGCACCGCAAACGGTGATGGACGCTTGACTTCGAACGAATCCGCATTTTCGTCTTCGTTCGAAACGGCCTGCTGCCCTGGACACTCGTCGTGCCGGGGCACGTACGGAATGCTCAGGATGAGTTCGTCTTCGATCTGGGCCAACAGATCAAAACGATGCGAACCCACCACCTTTTCGGGTAGTCCGGCCGCAGCCTCAATATCTTCGTCCTGGTCGTCGAGGTCGCCGAGGTCGTCTTCAAGATCCTCCTCGGAATCCACCAACTGCAGCACGACGGTGGAATCCACCGGGTACTCGAAGGGCGCATTGCAGCGCTGGCACACCAGAATGGGGGTGGCCCGCACCTGCAGTTGCAACAACGGCTGGCCGCCAATCAAGGCGCCCGAACGGCTGGTTCCCTTGCCCTGCTCACCGTGCACGGCCCACTGGACCATGCCGGCTTCGCCCGTGTTCTGCTCCGGCAGACCGTCGACCAACCGGGTGAGCCTCACGATGGGAATCTCCCCACGCGCGTGCCCGCCATGATTGGCCATGGCGATGGCATCCATGCGGCGCACATCGAAACGGGGATCGTCAGAGGCCGGTTTACCCGTGCCCGCTTGAGCCTTGTTCATATGAGCTTCCTGCAAAAATGCCGCAAAACGTTAGATAATACCGTGACTTACAGCCCACCGTCAAATTTGGCATGCCCGTCTTTCAGCCTGCAACACCCGATTCCGCCCCGACCCATCCCCGTTTGATCCTGGCCTCCAGCTCACGCTATCGGCGCGAGCTGCTGGCGCGCCTGCGCCTGCCTTTCGAGAGCATTTCGCCCGATGTGGACGAAACGCCACAAGCAGACGAACAACCGGCCGCGCTCGCGCTGCGCCTGTCGGAAGCCAAGGCGCTGGCCGTGGCGGGCAAGCATCCGGGAGCACTCGTGATCGGCTCGGACCAGGTGGCCACGGTGGACGGCACCCCGATCGGCAAGCCGGGCGACCATGCCGGGGCGCAGGCCCAGCTGGCGCTGCTGTCGGGGCGCACCGTGGCGTTCCACAGCGCCATGGCCGTGACCGACGGCCAGCGCACCGAACGCATCGACGTGGTCACGCGCTGCCGCTTCCGCCCGCTCACGCCGGCCATGATCGAGGCCTACCTGCGCGCCGAGGAGCCCTACGATACCGCAGGCAGCGCCAAGGCGGAAAGCCTGGGCATCGCGCTGATGGAAAGCATCGAAAGCGACGATCCCACGGCCATCATCGGCCTGCCGCTGATCGCGCTCACGCGCATCCTGGCGGGCTTCGGCCTGGATCCCCTGACCGCGGGGCGCGCATGAGCGGCGCCCTGCACCTGATCCCGGTCGGCCTGGGCGAGGCGCCCGTGTCGCGCTGGCTGCCCGCCGACGTGCGCGCGCTGGCCTCCCGGCTCACGATCTACATCGCCGAAAACGCCAAGACGGCGCGCGCCTTCCTCAAGCTGGTGGGCACCGAACGCCCGCTGCAGGAAATCACCATCCACACCCTGAGCGACAAGGTCGACGCGCGCCAGCTCGAGGCCTGGCTCGAACCGCTGTCGCAGGGCCAGGACATCGGCCTGGTGTCGGAGGCCGGCTGCCCGGCGGTGGCCGACCCCGGCGCGAAGGTGGTCGCCGCCGCACACCGGCTCGGCCTGCCCGTGCGCCCCTGGGTGGGCCCCTCCTCCATTCTGCTGGGCCTGATGGCCAGCGGCCTGGACGGCCAGCGCTTTGCCTTCCACGGCTATGCGCCGGTCGATCCGGGCGAACGCGCCAAGCAGCTGCGTGCCTGGGAGCAGCACTCGGCACGCCACGACCAGACCCAGATGCTGATCGAAACGCCCTACCGCAACGGCGCGATGTTCGCGACGCTGCTGGCCGCGCTGCGGCCCGACACCCGGGTCTGCGTGGCACGCGCGCTCACCACCGACCAGGAATGGGTGATGACGCGCACGGTGGCGCAATGGAAGCAGAGCCCGGCGCCCGAGCTCGACAAGCAGCCCACCCTGTTCCTGTTCCTCGCGGCGCGCGCCAAATGACGATGCCCCTGCTCACCGCCGCGCTGCGCCGCGGCCTGCTGCTGCTGGCCGTGCTGGCGCTGGCCGGCTGCGCGACCCGGGGCCCGGCCGGCGTGAACCTCGACACCTCGATCACGGCCACGGGCCAGAGCACGCGGGTGCGCTACGTGGTGCTGCACTACACCACCACCGACGACCCGCATTCGCTGCGGCTGCTGTCCACCGGCAAGGTGAGCGCGCACTACCTGGTCACCGACGAGCCCTCGGGCCGCGTGTATCGGCTGGTCGATGAAAATCGCGCCGCCTGGCACGCGGGCGCCAGCGCCTGGTATGCGCAGACCTCGCTCAACTTCACGTCCATCGGCATCGAGATCGTGAACACGGGCTTCACCGAGGGCCCCGACGGCAACCGGATCTGGCATCCCTACAGCGCCACGCAGGTGCAGGCGCTCACGGCCCTGCTCAAGGACCTGGTCGCGCGCCACCGCATCGCGCCCGAGAACGTGGTGGGCCACAGCGACATCGCGCCCCAGCGCAAGCTCGATCCGGGCCCGCTGTTTCCATGGCGCGCGCTGGCACAGGCCGGCGTGGGCCGCTGGTTCGACGAAGAGGGTGCGGCGCGCCACCTGGCGCGGCTGCAGGTCGAGGGCACGCCCGACGTGCGCTGGTTCCAGCAGCAGCTCGCGCGGCTGGGCTATGCCTGCCCGCAGCACGGCGAGCTCGACCGCGAAACCCGCAACGTGCTGGCGGCGTTTCAGATGCACTACCGCCCGGCCACGCACGACGGCCAGCCGGACGCGGAGACCGCGGCCATCATGCTGGCCATGCGCTGAGCGGCCGGCGCTTCAGCGCGGCGTGGCGGCCAGGGCCTGCGCCCGGCCACGCCAGCGCGCCCAGACCCGCCAGCCCAGCAGCAGGGCCAGCACGGCGCCATAGATGAGCGGGTCCTGCAGGTCGTTCTTGCCGCTCTTGATCCACCAGTAGTGCAGGATCGCCAGCAGGCCGATCAGGTAGACGGCGCGATGCAGGGTCTGCCAGCGCTTGCCCAGGCGGCGCATGGCCCACTGGGTGGACGTGAGCGCGAGCAGCGTCATCAGCACGAACGCGGCGAACCCCACCAGGATGAAGGGCCGCTGGTAGAGATCCTGCAGCATCGAGGCCGGATCGAGCCCGCGGTCCCACCAGATCCAGGTGGTGAAGTGCAGCGCGCCATAGAAGAACGCAAACAGCCCGCACATGCGGCGCACGCGCACCAGCGCGGGCTGGCCCAGCAGCCGGCGCAGCGGGGTGACCGCCAGGGTCACGAGCAGACAGACCAGGGCCCAGGTGCCCGACGAGCGCGTGAGGAACTCCACCGGATTGGCGGTGAGGCCATCGTTGAACCCGAGCCAGATCCAGCGCAGCAACGGCACCAGCCCCAACAGGAACAGCGCCGGCTTGGCGCGCCCGATCGCGCGCGCCGACCAGGCCGGCGACTTCGGCTTGCCCTGCGACATCAGTAATTGGCCTTCAGGTCCATGCCCTGGTAGAGCGAGGCCACCTGGTCGCCATAGCCGTTGAAGGCCAGCGTCTTGCGCTTGGGCGTGAACAGGCCGTCTTCGCCGATGCGGCGCTCGGTGGCCTGGCTCCAGCGCGGATGCGGCACGTCCGGATTCACGTTGGCATAGAAGCCGTATTCGTTGGCCGCGGCCTTCATCCACGAGCTGGTGGGCTGCTGCTCGACCAGGCGGATCTTGACCAGCGACTTGGCCGACTTGAAGCCGTATTTCCACGGCACCGCCAGGCGCAGGGGCGCGCCGTTCTGGTTGGGCAGCGTCTTGCCGTACAGCCCGAACACCAGCATGGCCAGGGGATGCATGGCCTCGTCGATGCGCAGCGCCTCGACATACGGCCAGTCGAGCACGGCGTAGCGCACGCCCGGCATGTTCTCGCGCTGCACCACGCTGACGAACTCGACGTACTTGGCCTTGCTGGTGGGCTCGACCCGCTTGAGCACCTCGGAGAGCGAATAGCCCACCCACGGGATCACCATGGACCAGCCCTCCACGCAGCGCAGGCGGTAGATGCGGTCTTCCATGGGCGCGAGCTTGAGCAGCTCGTCGATGTCGAAGGTGCGCGGCTTGCCGACCTCGCCCTCCACCGATACGGTCCAGGGCCGGGTCTGCAGGCGGCCGGCATTCTTGGCCGGCTCGCTCTTGTCGACGCCGAACTCGTAGTAGTTGTTGTAGGTCGTGACGTCCTTGAAGGGCGTCTGCTTGTCCATCACCGACAGCGGCGAGGCGCGCCCCGGCAGCGCATCGTCGGCGCGGGCCCAGCCGGGCAGGCTCAGCGCGGCGGCCGCCGCGCCGGTGCGCAGCATCCACTCGCGGCGCGCGCGCCACACGGTTTCCGGGGTGATTTCAGAGGGCAGGACATCGCCAGGCTTGCGTACATACATGCGTTACTCCCGAGAGCGCAGCGCCGCCGGCACCGACCGGACGACGCTTCCATACTGCATAGACGACGCCAGCCGTCAGGTTATTCCGTCTGGCCGAGAGACGGAACCAATCTGACTGAAAAAACGGGGCGGCGTTCCCGGCGCCCGCGGCAACCCGCCAGGCGGGCGCTGCGGCAACCGGGCGGGTGCGGCTCAGGCGGGCGCGCCGACCCGGGGCTTGAGCCAGTCGGTCAGGGCGGGCACGCTGTCGACCACGACCTGGGGCGCGCAGCCTTCGAGGTCGCTGATCGGATGGGCGCCGTACGACACGCCGAGGCCGTGCACACCGGCATTGACCGCCATCTGCAGGTCGTGGGATGTGTCCCCGACCATGATGACGTGCTCGGGCTCGGCCACCAGCTCGCGCATCAGCTGATGCAGCATCTCGGGATGCGGCTTGCTGAAGGTTTCGTCGGCGGTGCGGGTCGCGTCGAACATGTGGCGCAGGCCCGTCGCGGCCAGAACGCGGTCGAGGCCGACCCGGCTCTTGCCGGTGGCCACCGCCAGCCGCACGTTCTGGTTGGCCAGATCGGTGAGCAGCTCGCGCGCGCCCTCGAACAGGCGCAGCTCGGGATCGCGCAGCAGATAGTGGATGCGATAGCGCTCGAGAAAGCGCGGCAGCAGTTGCGGGGTGAGCTCGGGCACGGCGCGGCGCAGCGCGCTCTCGAGCGACAGGCCGATGACCCAGCTCGCCGCGGAGGCGGTGGGCACGGGCAGGTCGAGATCGCGGCAGGCATTCTGAATGGCGGCAACGATGCTGTGGGTCGAATCCATCAGCGTGCCATCCCAATCGAATACCACCAGGGAATAGGCCATGTCAGGCGGTCTCCAGTTGCTTCAACAGCTTTTGACAGGCGGGCGGCAGCGGGGCCTCCAGCCTGAGGGTTTCGCCCGTCAGGGGATGGGCGATCGTGAGTTGGTGCGCATGCAGGAACATGCGATTGAAGCCCATGCGGGCAAAGTGGGCCCGGGTTTCATCCGTCCCGTATTTATCGTCGCCCACGATGGGAAAGCCGCTGCCGGCCAGGTGCACCCGGATCTGGTGGGTGCGGCCGGTGCGCAGCTCGGCGTCGACCAGACTGTACTGGCCGAAACGCTGCTTGAGCGTGACGATGGTGTGGGCGGGCGTGCCCTCGGGGTCGACCCGGACGCGACGCTCGCCGCTCTGGGTGGTCCATTTGGTGAGGGCCAGCTTGATGTGCTGGCGGTCGTTGACCCAGTCGCCCTCCACCAGCGCGTAGTAATGCTTGTTGCCCCGGCCCTCGCGCAGCATGGCGTGCAGCGCCAGCAGGGCGCTGCGCTTCTTGGCCACCATCAGCAGCCCGGAGGTCTCGCGGTCGAGCCGGTGGACCAGCTCGAGGAACTTCGCCTCGGGGCGCGCGGCGCGCAACTGCTCGATCACGCCGAACGACACCCCGCTGCCGCCATGCACCGCCACGCCGGCGGGCTTGTCGATGACGAGCATCGCGTCGTCTTCGAACACGACCGGAAACTCCGAAGCCGGAACGGGCTTGGGCGCGCCCGGATCGGGCAGGCGCAACGGCGGCACCCTGACCACGTCGCCGGACTGGACGCGGTACTCGGCCTTGATGCGTCCCTTGTTGACCCGCACCTCGCCGCCACGAATGGCCTTGTAGATGTGCGTCTTGGGGACACCCTTGCACAGGCGGAGCAGAAAATTGTCGATGCGCTGGCCTGCGTGTTCGGCGTCGACTTCAACCAGGCGCACCTGGGGAACAGCAGGGGAACTTTGTTTGCGCATTGCGGAAAGCGGCATATAATCGGGACAGCCTGAAGGGGCTGAACTGAGGGGGCTGACCTGCGAGAGCTGTACCAGCCGTCTGGCGTTGAGATGCGGATATTGTTCGAAACACGAGCGATCCACGCGTCTCCGTCGGGCGCGTAGGCCATCATTGTACTGCCTGCTCATTCAGCTCCGGGGTCCCTTGGTCGCCGGCTCGACCGAGTCCTGCCGGACGGTGGTGTGGCACGCTTTGCCCGCCTTCCTGGCATGACCGTCGAAAGTCGCAAGCGGCTCTGAAGCAACGCAAGAATCGTCGCAAAATTCATTACGCACCAGGTGCGCGCAGGCCGAATCATCCCGCCGCACCTGACGTTCACAGCAATCTTATTCGTCAACCACATTCAGTGAAGCTGACCCCCCTGCTGAAAGAACCCCGTGCCGTACACCGGCACGACGTGCCCGCCTGACCCGCGGCGGATACGCCTGGGCGCAGCCCAGGTACGGTCCGCATTCTTCTTGCCGCTTCAGTCCGCAGCCCGAGTGACCCGAGGTCACGCGCCGATATCGGCGCGTCATGACAACGGAGAACCTCTCTCATGAAGCGCATGCTGTTTAATGCGACGCACCAGGAAGAACTGCGCGTCGCAATCGTCGATGGGCAAAAGCTCATCGACCTCGACATCGAAACCGCCGGCCGCGAACAGCGCAAAGGCAACATCTACAAAGGCGTCATCACCCGCATCGAGCCCGGTCTCGAGGCCTGCTTCGTCAACTACGGCGAAGACCGCCATGGCTTCCTGCCCTTCAAGGAAGTCGCCCGCACCTACTTCAAGGAAGGCGTGGACGTGCGCACCGCGCGCATCCAGGACGCCCTGCGCGAAGGCCAGGAGCTGATCGTCCAGGTCGAGAAGGAAGAACGTGGCAATAAGGGCGCCGCCCTGACCACCTTCATCTCGCTGGCCGGCCGCTACCTCGTGCTGATGCCCAACAACCCCCGCGGGGGTGGCGTTTCGCGTCGCGTCGAAGGCGAAGACCGCCAGGAACTGCGCGACACGATGGAGCAGCTCGACGTGCCGCAAGGCATGAGCATCATCGCGCGCACGGCCGGCATCGGCCGCAGCGTCGAAGAGCTTCAGTGGGACCTCTCCTACCTGATGCAGCTCTGGACCGCGATCGACGTCGCCGCGCGTGACAACGCCGCGCCGATCCTGATCTACCTCGAGTCCAGCCTGGTCATCCGCGCCATCCGCGACTACTTCTCGCCCGAAATCGGCGAGATCCTGATCGACACCGACGAAATCGCCGACCAGGCCACCGCCTTCATGGCCGTGGTGATGCCGGACAACGTCCAGCGCGTGAAGCGCTACCGCGACGACATCCCGCTGTTCTCGCGCTTCCAGATCGAACACCAGATCGAAACCGCCTACTCGCGCACCGTGCAGCTGCCCTCGGGCGGCGCCGTGGTGATCGACCACACCGAGGCCCTCGTGGCCGTCGACGTGAACTCGGCGCGTTCGACCCGTGGCGCCGACATCGAGGAAACCGCCCTGCGGACCAACCTCGAAGCCGCCGACGAAGTGGCCCGCCAGCTGCGCCTGCGCGACCTGGGCGGCCTGATCGTGATCGACTTCATCGACATGGAGGACAGCAAGAACCAGCGCGCCGTTGAACAGCGCCTGCGTGATGCCCTGCATTTCGACCGCGCCCGCGTCCAGATGGGCAAGATCTCGCGCTTCGGCCTGATGGAACTGTCGCGCCAGCGCCTGCGTCCGGCCCTGAACGAAGGCTCGCACATCACCTGCCCGCGCTGCACCGGCACCGGCGTGATCCGCGACGCCGAGTCCAGCGCCCTGCAGGTCCTGCGCCTGCTGCAGGAAGAAGCCATGAAGGAAAACACCGCGGCGGTCCACGCCCAGGTGCCGGTCGACGTGGCCACCTTCCTGCTGAACGAAAAGCGCGCCGACATCGCCAAGATCGAAGCCCGCCAGAAGGTCAACCTGGTGCTGATCCCCAACAAGCACCTCGAGACCCCGCACCACCACATCGAGCGCCTGCGTCACGACGATCCGCGCCTCGAAGACACCAAGACCAGTTTCGAACTCGCCGAAGCGCCGTCCACCGACCTGACGTGGCAGCCGACCGAAAACGAAGCCAAGTCGCGCCCCGAAGCGCTGGTCAAGGGCATCACCCCGTCGCAACCCGCGCCGGTGTCGACCCCCGCGCCCGCCCCTGCCCCCGCCGCCGCCGCACCGGCCAGCGGCCTGGGCTGGTTCAAGCGCCTGACCAACTGGCTCACGGGCTCGGGCGACACCGCCAAGCCTGCCCCCACCGCTGAAGAGACCGCCCCCAAGCGTGGCGGCGGCAACCGCGGCAAGCGCGCCCACGACGGCCAGGATCGCCGTGGCGAGCGTCATGGCTCCGACCGCAACCGCAACCGCCGTAGCGGTGCCCCCGCCGCTGAAGGCGACGCCGCCGAAGGCAGCGCGCGCCACCAGGTGCGCGGCGGCCGCCGTGGTGAGGAACGCGGCGGCGAGCGCGGCGGCGAGCGCGGTGGCGAACGCGGCGGCGACCGTGCCGAGCGCGGTGACCGTCCCGCCCGTGGCGAACGCCAGGGTGAAGCGCGCGCCGAACGCGACGCACAACAGGCTGCCGGCGTGCAGCAGGCCCGCAACGAGCGCGCCGACCGCCCCGCCCAGCCCGAAGGCACCGGTGAAGACGGCGCCCCCGCCCGCAACGGCCGCAACCGCCGTGGCCGTGGCCGCAACCGCCGCGAGGACGGTACCAGCGACGCGCCGATGAGCGAGCAGGAAAGCATGGTGGCCGCATTGGCCGAGACCGTGGCCCAGGCCCTGCCGGCCGCCGGCGTGCCCGCCGCTGCCGCAGCCGCCCCCACCGCCCCGACCGATGAGACCCAGGCTCCGGCCGAAGGCGTCGAAGCCATCGAGGGCGCCGAAGGCGCGGAAGGCCTGGCCGATCCGGAGCGCAAGCGCCGCCGCCGCCGCAGCCGCCGTGGCCGTCGCAGCCAGGAAGACGGTACCGTGCTGAACGCCGATGGCCAGGCCGATGACGCCGAAGGCACCGAAGGCGCCGACACGGACGCCGATGCCGAGGCCCAGTCCCCGGCACCCGTCGCCGCCGTGGCGCAGCCCGAAGTCAGCGAAACCACCGACGTGATCCCGGCCCCGGCCCATGCCGTGACCCCGGTGTCCGAACCGGTGCGCGAAGAGCCCGCCGTGCAGGCCGAAGCGCCCGCCGCTGCCGCCGCACCCGCGGTCGCTCCGGTGGCTGCCGAGCCGACCCCGGCGCCCGTGGCCGCCCCTGCCGTCGCGCCGGCGGCTCCGGTCGCAGCGCAGGAAGCCGCTGAAGCCGCGCCGGTCTCGACCAGCGCCGCCGAACCGGCCGCTCCCGCGCCCGCCCCGGTGACCCCGGCGGCCGAGCCGGTCCAGGCTGCGCCGGCGCCCGCGCCGGTGGCTCCGGCTCCGGTGGCACCGGCCCCCGTCGCCGAGGCGCCCGTCCAGGCCGCTCCCGCCGCTCCCATCGTGGTGCGTGGCGAGAAGGCACTCGACGCCGTCGTCGACGCCGCCGGCCTGACCTGGGTTCAAACCGATCCCGAGCGCCTGGCGCAGACCCAGCAGCGTATCGCCGCCACCCAGACGCCCGTGCGCCTGGGCCGCGAACGCAAGCCGGTGGCGCAGGTCTCGAACGAACCGCTGGTTCAGGTCGAAACCCACCACTGATGAGGCCGGGCGGGCCGGCATCCGGCCCCGTCCTCCCCGTCATGCAGAACCGCCCTCTTCGGAGGGCGGTTTTGTTTTGGGCGGCGCATGCCCGGTTGCGCGCGTCGCGGCCAATAAAAAACCCGCCTGGGCAGGCGGGTTCGATTCGATCCAGGCCGGCGCGGGGCCGGCTTGCATCAGAACTGATACGTGTAGGTCAGCTGCAGCACGTCCAGGCCCGGATTCGGGCGCTTGATGTTCGCGTTCGAGAAGTGCGAATAGCGCAGGCCGATGCGGTTGTTCTTGGTGGCCAGGAAGCCCAGGCCGATGTGGTCGCCGAACTGGAAGGCGGTGCTGATCTGCTTGTCCGCGAAGCGGGTCGAGCTGAACAGCGTGGCGCCGATACCGGCTTCGATGTAGAAGCGTTCGCCGGTCCACCAGCGGAACATCGGGATGGCACTGGCCTGCCAGACGTGGCCGGGATCGCGCGAACCATTGGCGGTCCAGTAGGAGGCGCTGAATTCGGGCGTCAGGTCGACACGACCCCAGTTGCCACCGAATTCATACGACCAGACCGACGGGGTTTCGTAGTTGATGGACAGGCGCTGGTAGTGCTCGCCGATGCCCAGGTGCAGACCGACACCGCCCTGCGTGCCTTCAGCTTGCGCAACGCCACACGTTGCCAACAGCACGCCGGCCACCGCGGCGAGGATGTTTTTCTTGTATTTGCCTTGCATTGAAAGCTCCAATCCGGTCGGTAAGAAACACTCTCGACATTATCAGAAAAGGGGGGACAAGATGCTGCGTACTGTAGGCGGCACGCAACACACTGCCGACAAAATCGCACCCCCGATCGTGCAATGCCAGCGATTATCCTCAACGATGGAATAATCCCCGCGCCAACGAAAACGGGCCGCTTGCGCGGCCCGTTTTTCGTGACGGCGGAAACGCTCAGGCCACGGCCACCACGTCGGCCGACTGGTTGCCCAGCAGCGCGAGCAGGCGCGCGATTTCTTCGCGCAGCTGACGGCGGTCGACGACCATGTCGATGGCGCCCTTCTGCAGCAGGAACTCCGAACGCTGGAAGCCTTCCGGCAGCTTCTCGCGCACGGTCTGCTCGATCACGCGCGGGCCGGCGAAGCCGATCAGCGCCTTCGGCTCCGCGATCACCACGTCGCCCATGAAGGCGAAGCTGGCCGACACGCCGCCCATCGTCGGGTCGGTCAGGACGCTGATGAACGGCAGGCCTTCGGCGGCCAGGCGCGTCAGCATGGCGTTGGTCTTGGCCATCTGCATCAGCGACAGCAGGCTTTCCTGCATGCGCGCGCCGCCCGAGGCAGCCACGCAGATGAACGGGGTCTTGTTGTCGATCGCGGCCTGCACGCCACGCGCGAAACGCTCGCCCACCACCGAGCCCATGGAGCCGCCCATGAATTCGAATTCGAAGCAGGCAAGCACGGTGGGCACGCCACGGATGGCGCCGCTCACCACTACCAGCGCGTCGGTTTCACCGGTCTGCTTGGTGGCTTCGGCCAGGCGCTCGGGATACTTGCGCGAATCCTTGAACTTGAGCGAGTCGACCGAGCGGGTGTGCTCGCCGATCTCGACCCGGCCTTCGACGTCGAGCAGCGAATCGATGCGCGCGCGCGAGCCGATGCGCATGTGATGGTCGCACTTGGGGCAGACGTGCAGATTGGCGGCGAGGTCTTCGCTGTAGAGCACCGATTCGCACGACGGGCACTTGACCCACAGGCCTTCCGGCACGCGGCGCTGGCCGCTGTCGGCGGTTTTGTTGATGCGAGGCGGCAGGAGTTTTTCGATCCAGCTCATTATGGGTTCCCGTGGGTGGCGCGGCGCGGTCAGGCCGGCGCGTTGATTCGTTTGACTTGATCCAGCGCCTGGCGGATGGTGGCAAGCCATTCGCCGGCCGCCAGCACGGCGGCCTCGGTCTGTTGTGCGGCCGGCGCCTTGGCGACGGCCTGCTCGATGGTTTCGATCAGCTTGCTGCCGATCACGACGGCATCGGCGTGCTCGGCGATGCGGCGGGCGCTCTCGGCATCGCGGATGCCGAAACCCACGCCGACCGGAATGGTCACGTGACGGCGGATGCGCGCCAGGCGCTCTGCCACGTCGTCGGTGTTGAGGCTGCCGGCGCCCGTGACGCCCTTGAGCGACACGTAGTAGACGTAGCCGCGCGCGACGCGCGCCACTTTCTCGATGCGGTCGTCGGTGGAGGTGGGGGCCAGCAGGAAGATCGGCGCGATGCCGGCGCGGTCGAGCAGCGCGGCGAACGCTTCGACCTCTTCCGGCGGGTAATCCACCACCAGCACGCCATCCACGCCGGCGGCGCTGGCGCGCTCGGCGAAGGCCGCCTGGCCCATGGCTTCGATCGGGTTGGCGTACCCCATCAGCACGACCGGCGTGTCGGCGTCGGTGCGGCGGAACTCGGCCACCAGCTCGAGCACGCGAGCCAGGCCCACGCCCTGCGCGATCGCGCGCTCGGCGGCGCGCTGGATCACGGGGCCGTCGGCCATCGGGTCGGAGAACGGCACGCCCAGCTCGATCACGTCGGCGCCGGCACGCACCAGCGCGTGCATCAGCGGGACCGTGGCGACGGGCGCGGGATCGCCGGCGGCGATGTAGGGGATCAGCGCGGCGGCGCGTCCGGCGTCGGAGACGCGGGCGAAGGCCGCGGCAATGCGTTGGTTGGCGCTAGTCATGGACGGAGGTTCACAGCTCGATGCCGGCGCGCTCGGCGACGGTATGCATGTCTTTGTCGCCCCGGCCCGACAGATTGACCAGGATGACCTTGTCGGAAGACAGCGTGGGCGCCATCTTCACGGCCTGTGCGATCGCGTGCGACGACTCCAGCGCGGGCATGATGCCCTCGATGCGGCAGCAGTCGTGGAAGGCGGCCAGCGCCTCGTCGTCGGTGACGCCGACGTACTGCGCCCGGCCACTGTCCTTGAGCCACGCGTGCTCCGGGCCCACGCCCGGGTAGTCGAGGCCGGCGGACACCGAGTGGGTTTCCTGGACCTGGCCGTCGGCGTTCTGCATGACGTAGGTGCGGTTGCCGTGCAGCACGCCCACCTGGCCCGCGGCCAGCGAGGCGGCGTGACGGCCGCTGTCCATGCCTTCGCCGGCGGCTTCGACGCCGATGAGCGTCACGTCGGGATAGGGAATGTAGGGGTGGAAGATGCCCATGGCATTGGAGCCACCGCCCACCGCCGCCACGACGAAGTCGGGCTGGCGGCCGACGGCCTCGGGCATCTGCACGATGCACTCGTTGCCGATCACGGTCTGGAAGTCGCGCACCATGCGTGGATACGGATCCGGGCCGGCGACGGTGCCGATGATGTAGAACGTGTTTTCGATGTTGGTGACCCAGTCGCGCATCGCTTCGTTGAGCGCGTCCTTGAGGGTGCGCGAGCCGGAATCGACCGGCACCACCTTGGCGCCCAGCAGCTTCATGCGATAGACGTTCGAGGCCTGGCGGCGCACGTCTTCGCTGCCCATGTAGACCACGCACTCCATGCCGTAGCGAGCCGCGACGGTGGCGGTGGCCACGCCGTGCTGGCCGGCGCCGGTTTCGGCGATCACGCGCGGCTTGCCCATGCGGCGGGCGAGCAGCGCCTGGCCGATGCAGTTGTTGACCTTGTGCGCGCCGGTGTGATTCAGGTCCTCGCGCTTGAACCAGATCTGCGCGCCGCCCAGGCGCTTGGACCATCGTTCTGCGTAGTACACCGGGCTCGGACGGCCGACGAAGTGCTTGAGTTCGTACTCGAATTCTTCGCGGAAGGCCGCATCCTGGCGGCAGGCATCGTAGGCCGTGCGCAGCTCGTCCAGGGCATGCACCAGCGTTTCCGCCACGAACACGCCGCCGTAGGGACCGAAATGGCCTTTGGGATCTGGAAGGTCGTAAGGTTTCACAAACATCTCGCTGTCGCGACGCGGCGGGAGCCCGCACACATCGTCAAATCGCCCGGTGGAACCGGCCAGCCGGCCACGCGCGCGGGCGCGCATGCCGGCACAGGCTCCTGGACGTCAGCCCGGCATCGGGTTGAATCGACTCCGGACGCGGCCATCCCGGCCCACCACCATCAAGCAATGCTTTCAAACGACATGGGGCGCTTGCACCTCAGGCGCGGCACCCCATGGTTGTCGCCGATCGGGCAGTTGGCCCATCAGCAACCGGTCATTTTACCCGAGGCCGGGCATTCCTGCCCCACCCCGGCCGCCGGCCTCAGAGCGACTGGCCCAGGCGGCGCAGGAAGCGTTCGCAGTCGGCCAGCTGATCCACGGCCACGAATTCGTCCGGCTTGTGCGCCTGCTCGATGTGGCCGGGGCCGCAGACCACGGTCGGGATGCCGATGCCCTGGAACAGGCCGGCCTCGGTGCCGTAGGCCACCTTGCGGGTGACCCGGTCTTCGGTGAGCGCACGCACGAGCTGCGTGATGGCCGCTTCTTCCGACGCGTCCAGGCCGGGCGCCGCGGCGCCGGTCTCGATGTCGATGCGGGCGCCCTCGAACTCGGCCTGCATGCGCGGCAGCAGGGTTTCGTCGACGTAGCGCTGCACGCGCGCCTGGATCTCGTCGGCCGGCATGCCCGGCAGGTTGCGGAATTCGTAGGAGAACTCGCACAGCTCGGGGATGGTGTTGACCGCGATGCCGCCCTTGATCTGGTTGGTCGTCATCGTGGAGAACGGCACGTCGTAGTGCTGGTCGTAGGGGCCCTGCGCCTTGAACGAATCGGCCACGTCGCGGATGTGGCAGATCAGGCGGGCGGCGTATTCGATGGCGTTGCAGCCGCGCGGCGTGAGCGACGAGTGCGCCGCCTTGCCGTGCACGCGGCAACGGAACAGATTGATGCCCTTGTGCGCCACCACCACCTGCATGCCGGTGGGCTCGCCCACCACGCAGCCCTCGGGGCGGATGCCCCGGTCGTGCAGGTCGGCGATCATGTACGGGGCGCCAGCGCAGCCCACCTCTTCGTCGTACGAGAACGCGAGATGGATCGGCTTCTTGCGCGGCATGGCCAGGAAGTCGGGCACCAGCGCGAGCGAGGCGGCGATGAAGCCCTTCATGTCGCACGAACCGCGGCCGTACAGCTTGCCGTCAGCCTCGACGAGCTTGAAGGGGTCGGTGCGCCAATCCTGGCCGTCGACCGGCACCACGTCGGTGTGGCCGGACAGGACGATACCGCCCTGCTCGCCTTCGCTGCCCGGCAGCGTGGCGAACAGATTGGCCTTGTTGCCTTCAGGGTTATGAATCAGCCACGCCTGTACGCCCTGCTTCTGCAGCCAGTCGCGCGCGGTCTCGATCAATGCCAGATTCGAGTTGCGGCTGGTGGTATCGAAGCCGACCAGAGTCTCTAGCCAGGAACGCGTATTCATTTTGTAAAACCCTTGGGGTAAAGGCATAAGTTTAGGTCACAAGAAGGAATTCGTCCCAGCAGCAAACGAAATAAGGCCTAAAATCCCGCCCTTTCGTTACTCAACCCAAAGGGGAAATCCCGTGCAGCACCGCGCCGTACCCACCCGCAACATCGTGGCTGCCGTCATTGGCAACGCGCTGGAATGGTATGACTTTCTCGTCTTCGCGTTCATGACGCCCATCATCGCGAAGCTGTTTTTCCCCGTGGACCCGAACGTCCCGGGCAGCGAACTGAATTCGATCCTGATGACCACCGCCATCTTCGGCGTGGGCTTCTTCATGCGTCCGGTCGGCGGCATCCTGCTCGGCCTGTACGGCGACCGCAAGGGCCGCAAGGCCGCGATGGTGCTGGTCACCTCGCTGATGGCCGTGTCGATCGCGCTCATCACGGTGGCCCCCACGTACCACGCCGCCGGCATTCTCGCCCCCATCTTCATCCTGATCGCTCGCCTGCTGCAGGGTTTCTCGGCCGGCGGCGAGTTCGGCACCTCCACCGCGCTGCTGATCGAGATGGCGCCGAAGGACCGCCGCGGCTTCTACGGCTCGTGGCAGATGGCCGGCCAGATGCTGGCCCTGCTGATCGGCGCGGCCTTCGGCACGCTGATCACCGAAGTCTTCACCACCGCCGAGATCGAAGCCTGGGCCTGGCGCCTGCCGTTCGCCTTCGGCCTGATGATCGTGCCGCTGGCCATCTACATCCGCCGCAACGTCGACGAGACCGATGCCTTCAAGGAAATGAAGCAGGAACAGGCCACCGGCAAGGTCGAGCGCCTGAGCCTGGGCCAGATGATCGCCCAGCACACCCGCGAAACGCTGATCGGCGTGGGCCTGGTCGTGACCGCCACGGTGTCGATCTACATCACCTTCACGTATCTGGTCACCTACTCGACCAAGATCCTGATGCTGCCGATGACGCAGACCTTCATGGTGCAGATGGCGGGCGCGGCGCTGATGGTGCTGCTGACGCCGTTCATGGGCGCCTGGTCGGATCGCATCGGCCGCCGTCCGCTGGTGATCGCGTCGCTGATCGGTTACCTGGTCGTGCTCTACCCGCTGTACTCCTGGCTCACCGCCGCGCCGTCGATCGAGCGCCTGCTCGTGGTGCAGCTGGTGGTGTGCCTGTTCGTGTCGGCCTTCTTCGGCGTGTTCAGCACGGTGATGGCCGAACTGTTCCCGCCGCGCGTGCGTTCGGTCGGCCTGTCGCTGGCCTACAACGTGGCCGTGATGATCTTCGGCGGCTTCGCCCAGTTCATCGTGACCTGGCTCATCAAGGTGACCGAGTCACCCATGGCGCCGGCCTACTACGTGATGTTCGGCGTCGCCCTCGGCCTGATCGCGTCGTTCTTCATCGACGACAAGAAAGCGCACTGAGCACGACCCGCAAGAAGCACAACAGCCATCCCGAGGGATGGCTGTTTTTTTTGCGCGCCCGCCGCGCCAAGGCAACGCGGCGCCCCTGCGCGGCCAGCCACACCAAACAAAGGTGTCAGACTGCAATTTCAAACAAAGGTGTCAGACTGCATTTTTCGACCGGCGCCAAGCGGCAAAAATGCAGTCTGACACCTTTGTTTTGGCGGCGCTCATCACCGCCTGCTGATCGGGGTCGGCTTGCTCGAGGCAGTGGCTAACGCGCCGGTCGCGATGATGTGTTCGGCGGCACTTTCGATGTCGCCACGCAGCGCGCGCTCGGCGCCAGCGGCGTCGCCGTCCCGCAGCGCGGCCACGATGCGCGCATGGTGGTCTGCCGGGACGCCCTTGATCACCCGTGACGACTCGGTGCGCAGATCGTAGTTCAGGATCGGCCCGATGCGCAGCCACAGCGACTCGATCATCTGCAGCAGCATCGGCATGCCGGCCTGGCGGTAGACGGCGAAGTGGAAGTCCTTGTTCGTCTCGATCAGCCGGGAGGGATCGGGCTTTGGCAGCGTGATCTCCTTGGCGAAGCGCTCGTGGCTGCGCACGATCTCCTTCAGCGCTGCTTCGCTGCGGGCCGTCGCGGCACGCGCGGTGGCCAGGCCCTCCAGCTCGGTCCGGATACAGGTGATCTCGCGGAACTGCCCGGCCGACATTATCGGCACGCGCAGCGACCGGTTGCTGGTGACCTCGAGCGCCTGCTCGGCCACCAACCGGTTCACCGCTTCACGCACCGGCATCACGCTGACACCGAGCGCCTCGGCGATGCCGCGCAAGGAGAACTGTTCACCTGGCACGACACGGCCACTCATCAGCAGGTCGCGCAGCTGTCGGTAGACGTCCGCGCTCAAGGTCTGGCGGGTCAACGGCGTGACGAGACCGTCGAGCGTAGGGTTAAGAGGCATCAGCAGACTATGACTATCGGTCGTATGTGTGATCTTAAATCACTTTGACGGCGCTCCGTGCCGGCACTCTGTCGGAATCCGCACTCAGGTTTATACGTATATTTAATCTGTGATCACAGACATATGATGCGCTCACCGAGAGGCGACGCAAGCGCCTTTGCGGCCAAAAACATCAATTACGGAGACCCAGTCCATGCGCCGTCTGACGAAACTGCTCGCACCGGTGGTCGGTGCAACCTTCCTGGTCGCGTTGTCCGCCGCACCCGCCGCGGCCCAGCCGAAAAAGCTCAAGGTCTTCCTGTCGATGAGCTATATCGGCAACGACTGGCAGGCCGAGGCCGCGAACATGGTCAAGGCAATGGCCGCACACAAAAGCATGGCCGACAAGGTCGATCTGCAGGTGCAGGTCTCCGGCCCCAACGCGCAGCGACAGATCCAGCAGATCGACGCCATGGTCCGCCAGGGCGCCCAGGCGATCGTCGTCTATCCGATCTCGCCGACGGCACTGAACGCGGCAGTCAAGAATGCCTGCAGCAAGGGTGTGGTCGTGATCGCTTACGACGGTGAAATCACCGAACCCTGCGCCTACAACGTCACCATCGACCAGGCCGAAGCGGGCCGCGTCACCGCCGAATGGCTGGCCAAGAAGATGGGTGGGAAGGGCAATATCGTGATGATCGGCGGCGTGCCGGGGACGTCGGTGGATACCGCCCGCACCAAGGCTGCCAAGGAGGTATTCGCCCAGCATCCGGGCATCAAGGTCGTCGCCGAAGCCAGCGGCATGTGGAGCCAGGCGGTCGCGCGCACAGAACTGGCCAAAATCCTGGCCACGCGGAACTGGGGCCAGATAGACGGCCTGTGGATGCAGGTCGGCTGCTACACCGCCAACACGATGCAGGTCGAGGCTGGCGCCAAGCCCGAAGACCTCAAGCCCTGCGCCGGCGAAGGCTCCAACGGCGGCCGCGTCCAGATGCTCCCCGCCGGCACCGCGGTCGAGAATGCCAACGGCACCTACACCCCGATGGGCGCGCCGCGCATCTCTTACGCTTCGCCGCCCTACTCCGGTGCCCTGGCGCTGAAACTCGCGGTACAGAAACTCGAAGGCACGACGATCCCGAAGCGGACCACCTTGCCGTTGCCGCTAGTGACCAACAAGACGGTCAAGCTCTGCCAGACCGGCTCCTGGGCCGAGATGAAGGCCGGTTGCAACACCTTCCAGCCGTCGGTCGTCAGCAATCCCGGCTGGTTCGCCTCGATCTTCTCCGCGGACACGCCGGAGGTGGGCCTGAATGCCGCGCTGGTCGGCCAGCCCGAACACTGAGCATGACGACCATGCCCGCAGCGATCGCGGCCGAACGACTCAGCAAGCGCTACGGCGCCACCCTGGCCGTGGACGACGTCAGCTTCCAGATCGCCCGCGGCAGCGCTCATGCGCTGCTGGGCGAAAACGGCGCCGGCAAGTCCACCCTGGTCAAGCTGCTGGCCGGCCAGGTGACGCCGACGAGCGGCACGATCCGACTCGACGGCGAGGTCTGCCGGCTGAACAGCCCCCGCGCCGCGCACCGCCACGGCATCCAGACCGCCTTCCAGGAGATGACCCACGTCCGAAACCTGACGGTGCTGGACAACCTGCTGCTGCCCTACGGCCCGGTCAACGCGCTGGGACTGCTGCGCCGCCGTGCGGCGCGTGACGAAGTTGCGGCGAAGCTGGCCGCGCTGGGCCTGGCCGACGTCCCACTCGACGAGGACATCGCCCGGCTCGACCTGGCCGTGCAGCAGAAGCTGGAAATCGCCCGCGCCGTGATGCGCGAGCCCCGCGTGTTGCTGCTCGACGAATCGACGTCCACGCTCGCCGGCCGCGACGTCGACTGGCTTGGCGACCTGATCGCCGCCGAGCGGGCCCGCGGCACCACGATCATCTTCATCTCGCACCGGCTGCCCGAAGTCCGCGCCTTCTGCGACACCGTCACCGTGCTGCGCAACGGCCAGCACATCACCACGGCACCGACCGCCGCGCTGAGCGATGCCGAGATCATCGGCATGATCGCCGGCCGCGAGCTGAAGCAGGCCTTCCCGGCACGCCCGGCCGCGCCGGAGCTCGGCGCCGAAGTGCTCGGCGCGCGCGCGCTGTGCGCCGGCAAGAAGCTCAAGCGCGCCACGTTCTCGCTGCGGGCGGGCGAGATCCTCGGCGTGGCGGGCCTGCAGGGCATGGGCCAGCTGGACCTGTTCCTGGCCGGTTTCGGCATGGCCGACGTGCACGGCGGCAGCCTGCTCGTCGACGGCGCGCCGATCGTGCTGCGCTCGCCGGTCGATGCAGTGCGCGCCAACATCGGCATCAGCCTGGTGCCGGAGGACCGCAAGACCGAAGGCCTGTTCCTGCAACTGTCGGGCCGCATCAACGCATCGACACCCGTGATTGGCCGTTACACCCGGCGACTCCTGATCGACGAGACGGCCGAGCAGAGGGCGGCCGAGCAAGTGTTCGAGCGGCTGCAGATCCAGCGCCGCGCCATGTGGACACGGGCCGGCGCCTTCTCAGGCGGCAACCAGCAGAAGATCGTCATCGCCAAATGGCTGCTGGCGCAAAGCCGCGTGCTGCTGCTGTACGACCCGACGCGCGGCATCGACGTCGGCACGAAGAGCGAGATCTATCGCCTGATGCGCGACTACGCCAACGCGGGCGGCGCCGTGTTGTTCTATTCGACCGAGATCTCGGAGATCGTCCATCTGGCCGATCGAGCGCTCGTGTTCTACGGCGGCGAAATCGCGGGCGAGCTCCGGGCTGACGAACTCAGCGAGACGGCGATCCTGCACGCCGCGCTGGGCCCGACCGCGGCACTGGCTCCCGCCGCGACGACGAACGAGGCAGCGGCATGAGTCAGAACGTCGGTATCGAATCCGCACAGCCCACACCCGCGGTGCTCGCGCCGCCGCGCGCCGAACACGGTTTCCCCCTGCAGCGCGGGCTCAGCCGCCACCGCGGCCTGCTGATCGCCGTCGTCGTGCTGGCGCTGCTGCTGGCGCTGGTCTCCGGCTTTGGCAGCGCGAGCCTGGGCTACTACGACGTGGCGACGATCACGACCACCGGCAGCACGCTGGCGATCGCTGCGATGGGCCAGACCCTGGTGGTGCTGTCGGGCGGCTTCGACCTGTCGGCCGGCGCCATCGTGTCGCTCGTCAACGTCGTACTCGCCAGCGCATTCCCCGACAGCGCCGGGACCGGCTGGGTGCTGCTCGCCGGCATCGGCGTCGGCGCGTTGGCCGGCGCGTTCAACGGGTTCTTCATTGCCGTGCTGCGCATGCAGCCGATCGTCGTGACGCTGTCCACGATGTTCATCATCCAGGGCATCACGCTGCTGGTGATGGACAAACCCGGCGGTGCCGTGCCGGCCGGCCTTGGCGAACTGCTGCTGGGCGACGCCGTGCCCGACTTGCTGCCCCGGCCCGCCGTGCTGTTGCTGATGCTGTTGTTGGCCTGGAGCTGGCTGAAGAACACCCGGCTCGGTCGCGCCATCTATGCGATCGGCAGCGATGCCGACGCCGCGCGCTCCGCCGGCGTGCCGACACGAACGACCGAATTCCTCGTGTACCTGATCGCCGGCGGCTGCTACGGGCTGGCGGGCGTCTTCATCAGCGCGCAGACCGGCTCGGCCGATCCGCTGATCGGCACGCCGATGTTGCTGCAGATGTTTGCCGCCGTCGTCGTCGGCGGCAGCGTGCTCGGCGGTGGGCGCGGTGGGCTGCTGGGCACGCTGATCGGCGCCTACGTGCTGATGCTGGTGGTCAACCTGCTGCTGACCCTGAACGTCTCGGCCTTCTACTCGACGATCGCCGAGGGTTCCATCCTGCTGGCCGCCGTGCTGGCGGGCGGACTCGGCACCGACGCCCCCCTGCGCCGCAACCTGCGCCAGTTGCGGATCGGTTGGCAGGCGCGTCGGGCCGGCCAGCTCGCCACGCAGCGCTCCGCCACGCCGCGGCCGATCGTTCTGCCGCCGCCCTCTGCGGCGCACCCGAGCCCGAGCGCGGCGAAGCCTGCCCCGTCCTGGTGGCTCCGCCATGCCGAGACCTTGCGCTACTCGCTGCCCGCCTACGCCGGCCTGCTGCTGGTCATCCTCGTCACGCAGTGGCTGCTGGGCCATACGCTGACCAACGGTGGCTACTACAACTCGCTGCTGGTGCTCGCCTCCTTCCTCGCCGTGCTGGCGCTCGGCCAGGGGGCGGTGATCCTGACAGGCGGGCTGGACCTGTCGATTCCGTGGACCATCGGCCTCTGCGGCATCCTGCTCGCCGGCCTCGTCAAGGGCTCGGACGCGGCGCTGCTGTACGCGCTGCCGGCCGCCCTCGGCGCAGGCCTGCTGATCGGCTTCATCAATGGCGCCGGCATCGTGCTGCTGGGCCTCTCGCCGATCGTGATGACGATGGCCGCCAACGCGATCCTTCAGGGTCTGGCGCTGCTCTACTCGAACGGCACGCCCGACGGCTTTGCCTCGCCACTGCTGCGCCAGTTCATGACCGACCAAACCTTCGGTGTCACGCCCGTGGTGCTGTTCGTCGCGCTGTTCGTCGTTATCGGCGTGCTGCTGCTGAACCGCACCGCCTTCGGCCGCGCGATCTACGCCGTCGGCAACGGCGAACGGGTGGCCAAGCTGTCGGGCGTGCGCGTGGGCCGTACGGTGATCGGCGCCTACATGCTGTCGGGCCTGTGCTCGGCGATCGCCGCGGTGCTTCTGACCGGCCTGTCCGGCCAGGCGAGCCTGGGCATGGGCGACGATTACCTGCTGCCGTCGATCGCCGTGGTCGTCGTCGGCGGGACGCTGATCGCGGGCGGCCGCGGTCACTACCTGGGCATGCTCGGCGGCGTGCTCATGCTGACGGCGCTGCAGACCCTGCTGGCCGGCAGTTCGCTGCCCTACGCTGCGCGTTCGATTCTGTTCGGCCTGATCGTGCTGGCCGCCGTCGTCGGGCTGCGCGAACGGCGGCGCTAGCCCCCTCAACATCAAGGAGACCTCCATGCGCATCGAAGTCCTGATCGACGTAAAAACCCAGCTCGGCGAAGGCCCGCTGTGGGACGTGCAAGAGCAACGCCTGTATTGGGTGGATAGTTTCGGAGGCCATGTCTTCCGCTGCACCGCGGACGGCCGAGAAGTGCGCGCCTGGGAGGTGCCGGACAAGATCGGCTCGATGGCGCTGCGCCAGGGGGGCGGTGCGGTGGTTGCGCTTGCAACCGGCTTCCACACCCTCGACTTTGCCACCGGCGAAACAAAATTGATCGCGCATCCTGAGGCCGAGAAGCCGTTGAACCGGCTCAACGACGGCAAGGTGGACCGCCGCGGCCGCTTCTTCTGCGGCAGCATGGACACCCAGGAGGCCGGCCCCAACGGCGCGCTCTACCGGCTCGATCCGGATCTGTCCCTGCACAAGGTGGAAACGGGCCTGATTTGCTCCAACGGCCCGTGCTGGAGCCCGGATGGCCGCCGCTTCTATTTCTCCGATACCTGGTCCAACGAGATCTGGCAATACGACTACGACGAGGCCACCGGCACGATCAGCAATCGTCGCACCTTCACCCGCGAAGGCATCGTGGACGGCGGCGCCACTGACGGCTCCACCGTCGACGCCGAAGGTTGTCTCTGGAATGCGCAGGTCTACGCCGGCCTGCTGTGCCGCTACACGCCGGATGGAAAGCTAGACCGCACAATCGAAATGCCGGTCAAGAAAATCACCAGCGTGATGTTCGGCGGGCCGGAACTGGACATCCTCTACGTCACCTCGATGGCGCGCCGCCCGCTGCCCCGCTTCCCCGGCGACAACCAGCTGCGCGGCAGCCTGTTCGCCATCCATGGCCTGGGCGTGCGCGGCCTGCCCGAACACCGCTTTGGCGGTTGAGCAGGCCTTGAGCAACGCCTCGGCGCGCTCGTTGCTCTCGTCGCTCGGCGCATGAAAACAAAGGTGTCAGACTGCATTTTTCGACCGGCACCAAGCGGCAAAAATGCAGTCTGACACCTTTGTTTTGGGGGGACGGCAGGCGCTCCAGCGCGCATGCAGGGCGGTTTACTTTCTGTTGGCGGACGACACGCCCTGCACCTCGGCGAGCGCGTCGAGGGCCTTGTGCAAGCTTTCGCCGCCGCGCACCTCGACGGTGAACACCATGTGGGCCAGGGACTGGCGGCTCTGGGTGTTCACGCCGATCACGTTCAGGCGCAGGCGCGCGAAGACTTCGGAGAGGTCGCGCAGCAGGCCCGGCCGGTCGTGGGCGCGCACGCTGATGTCGACCGGATAGAACGAGTCCTTGGTCTCGCCCCACGCGACCTCGATCACGCGTTCGGGCTCGCGCTCGGCGAGCGCCTGGAAGCTGTGGCAGTCGGCGCGATGGATCGACACGCCGCGGCCGCGCGTGACGAAGCCGGCGATGGCGTCGGGCGGGGCCGGGCGGCAGCAGCGCGCCAGTTGCGTGAGCAACGATCCCACGCCCACCACCAGCACGCCGCTCTTGCCGGTCTTCTCGGCGCTCTCGTTGCTCGGGGCATGGCGGAACGCGGTGGGCTCCTCGGCGGGGGCCGGCGCCGGCGCCTGGAACACGCTGTCAATCTGCCGCAGGCTGAACTCTTCCTTGGCCGCCGCGACGTACAGGTCGTCGGCACGGGCGAAGCCGAGGTTCTGCGCCAGCTGCTCCAGGTTGACCGCGGTCTTGCCCAGGCGCTGCAGCTCCTTTTCGACCAGCGCCTGGCCCTGCGTGATGCGCTGGGCCAGCTCGATCGCGTTGAACCAGTTGCGCACCTTGGAACGCGCCCGCGGGCTGGCGAGATAGCCCAACTGCGGGTTGAGCCAGTCGCGCGACGGGCCGCCCGACTTGGCCGAGATGATCTCCACCGTCTGGCCGGTGCTGAGGCGCGTGTGCAGCGGCACCATCTGGCCGTCGAGGCGCGCGCCGCGGCAGCGGTGGCCCAGATCCGTGTGCAGGTGATAGGCGAAGTCCACCGGCGTGGAACCGGCCGGCAACTCGATCACGCGCGCCTGCGGCGTCAACACATAGATGCGGTCGTCCTCGGGCGGCGCAGTGGCCGCGGCCGCCGCACTTGCAGCCGCACTGGCCGCCGCACTGGCAGTCGCACCCGCCGGCGCCTCCGCGCCCGACTCCACATCGGTGTTCCAGGCCAGCAGCTGGCGCATCCACGACAGCTGGCGATCGTAGTCGCTCGAGGCCGAGACCTGGCCGCCGCGCGCGCCGGCTTCCTTGTAGCGCCAGTGCGCGGCCATCCCGTATTCGGCGAACTGGTGCATCTCGCGCGTGCGGATCTGCACCTCGAACGGCCGGCCATCGGCGTCGCTCACCACGGTGTGCAGCGAACGGTAGCCGTTGGGCTTGGGGCGGGAAATGTAGTCGTCGAACTCATCCCCCACCGGCGTCCACATCTCGTGGACGATGCCCAGCGCCGTATAACAGTCGCGCACGTCGTCGACGATGACGCGCAGCGCGCGCAGGTCGTACATTTCGCTGAAGTCGAGCCGCTTGACCCGCATCTTGTTCCAGATGCTGTAGATGTGCTTGGGCCGGCCGCTCACCTCGGCCTGGATGCCGGCCGCGTGCAGCGCCTGCTGCATGCGCTCGATGGCCGCGGCGATGAAGGCCTCGCGCTCGACCCGCTTTTCCTCGAGCAGGCGCGCGATCTGCTTGTAGCGACCGGGATCGAGGAAACGGAACGCCAGGTCTTCCATTTCCCATTTGATCTGCCAGATGCCCAGCCGGTTGGCCAGGGGCGTGTAGAGATCGAGGGTTTCGCGCGCGAATTCCGGCGGACAGGGCGTCTTGGATTCGGCGTGCCAGCGCAGGGTCTGCAGCCGCGAGGCCAGCCGCATCAGCACGATGCGCAGGTCGGCGGCCATCGCCAGCAGCATCTTGCGCTGCATTTCCTTCTGCGAGCCCGAGCCGGCGGCGGCGTCGCTCGCCTGCCGCGCCACGATGCCCAGCCGCAGCAACGCGCGCGCGCCCTGCACCAGGCGGGCCATCTCGGCGCCGAAGGTGGTGGCGATGGGATCGTTGCGCAGGGCCTGTGCCGGCGCGTTCAGGTCGGAGGGCAGCACCGCCAGGACGGCCGCGGCCCGCGTGGGCGCGTCGGTCTGCAGCGAGGCCAGGATGCGCGCCGTGCCGGCCGCGTGATTGACCAGCGGCTCGCCGGTGGGCATGGCCTGGCCCTGCAGCTGCGGCCAGGCCCAGGCCACGGCCTGGTCCAGCAGGCCCTTCGCGGCGGCATCGAGCCCGGCGCCGGTCTCCTGGCGCCAGGCCTCGTCGAAAGGCGCGAGCGTAACGGGTTCGAGCGGGGCAGACATGACGGCGGAAACGACGATCGGGACGGAGTTCGATGGAATTCCCAGTACTCTACACTAGCTGACACAGCCCGAGGCGCGGCCCTGCCCGCGCCCGTCCAGAACACAGGATCCCGATGCTGAGATGGTTGGTGGGCCGCGGTGCGGCCGATACGAAAGTCCAGGAGATGCAGGCCCGCATCCCGCCCGAACTGTGGCGCGACGTGATCGCGGGCTACCCCTTCGTCGCGCCCCTGTCGGCCGACGAGCAGCAGGCCCTGCAGCAGCGCGTGGCCTGGATCCTGGCCAGCAAGAACATCAATGGCGCGGCCGGGCTCGAGCCCGATGACGCGATGCGCCTGGCGATCGCGACCCAGGCCGCCCTGCCCATCCTGCACCTTTCCCCCACGCTCTACGAGGGCTGGGACGAGATCATCGTGTATCCCGGCGGTTTTTCCATCCCGCGCCAGACGCAGGATGCCGACGGCGTGGTGCACGAATACATCGAGGACGCGGCCGGCGAGGCCTGGGAAGGTGGCCCGGTGGTGCTGTCCTGGAACGACGTGCGCAACACCGAGGGCGCCTTCAACGTCGTGATCCACGAGTTCGCGCACAAGCTCGACCTGGCTGCCGGCGAAGCCGACGGCATGCCCAGCCTGCACGCCCATCCGGAACTGCGCGCACGCGTGTGGCGCGACGTGCTCGACGACAGCCTGGGCCGGTTCCAGGAGGCGCTCGACGCCATCGAAGCCGACATCCCGCCCGACATGGATCCCGAGAGCGAGGCCGCCGACGCCTGGTACGCCCAGCTGCCGCTCGACCCCTACGCCGCCACCGACGAGGCCGAGTTCTTCGCCGTGAGCTCCGAGCATTTCTTCGTCGATCCCGCGCCCCTGGCCGCCGCCCTGCCCGACTGGTACGAGCTGCTGCGCGCCTATTACCGCCAGGACACCCTGGCGCGGCTGGCATGAAGCACCTGCTCATCGTGTGGCACAGCCGGACCGGCTGCGCGCGCCAGATGAGCGAGGCGCTCGCCGCCGGCGCGCACACGGCCGCCACCGAGCTGGGGCTGCACGCGGCGCTGGCGCTGCGCCACCTGCCGGCCGACCAGGCCGGCGTGGACGATCTGCTGGCGGCCGATGGCTACCTCTTCTGCGCGCCCGAAAACCTGGGTTCGCTCAGCGGTGCGATGAAGGAGTTCTTCGATCGCTGCTATTACGGTGCGCTCGATCGCGTCGCGGGCCGGCCCGTCGGCCTGGCCGTCGCCGCCGGCACCGATGGCGAGGGCGCGCTGCGCCAGATGGCGCGCATCTGCACCGGCTGGCGTCTGGCGCAGACCGGCGCGCCCGTGCTGGTGCGCAACGGCGCCCAGACGCCCGAACAGATCCTCGCCCCCAAGACGCTCGCCGCCGCGGACGCCGCGCGCTGCCACGAGCTGGGCGGCCTGCTGGCCGCCACCCTGCTGCTGGGCGAGGATCCCGCGCTCTGAGCGCCCATGAAAAAGCCGCGGCGCGGGCCGCGGCTTTTTGCTTGCGCACGCAACCGATCAGTTGATGGCGGCGGTCACCACGATCTCGACCTTGAAGTCGGGATTGGCCAGGCGCGCTTCGACCGTGGCGCGGGGAGGCGAATTGCCGGCGGCAACCCACGCGTCCCAGGCCTTGTTCATGCCGTCGAATTCCTTCATGTTGGCCACGTAGATCTGGGCCATCAGGATCTTGGTCTTGTCGGTGCCGGCTTCGGCCAGCAGGCGATCGATGGTGGCCAGGACCTGCGTGGTCTGGCCGGTGATGTCGAGGGTGGCATCGTCGGGCACCTGGCCGGCCAGATAGGCCACGCCGTTGTACACGGCCATGTCGGACAGGCGCTTTTCCACGTTGTAGCGCTTGATACTGCTCATGTGATTCCCCTAATGGAACGGTGGTCGAGACAAAAACGGGTTGCCGCCCGCTCAGGCCGGCGGCAACTGGAATACCTGGCGCAGATAGGCGAGATAGGCCGGATCGTCGCACATGGTCTTTTCGGGCGCGTCGGACACCTTGGCCACCGGCTGGCCGTTGCAGCGGACCATCTTCATGACGATCTGCAGCGGCTCGTGACCGAGGTCATTGGTGAGGTTGGTGCCGATCCCGAACGACACCCGGCAGCGACCCGCGAACTGGCGCGCCAGTTCGATCGCGCGCGGGAACGTCAGCGAGTCGGAGAATACCAGCGTCTTGGTGCGCGGGTCGACGCGGTTCGCGCGGTAGTGCTCGAGCAGCCGCTCGCCCCACTTGAAGGGATCGCCGGAGTCGTGGCGCGCGCCGTCGAAGAGCTTGCAGAAATACATGTCGAAGTCGCGCAGGAACGCATCCATGCCGTAGACGTCGGACAGCGCAATGCCCAGATCGCCGCGATATTCCTTGGCCCACACCTCCAGCGCGAACACCTGCGAATCGCGCAGGCGCGGGCCCAGGGCCTGGCAGGCCTGCAGATACTCGTGGCCCATGGTGCCCAGCGGCAGCACGCCGTGGCGCATCGCGAACAACACGTTGCTGGTGCCGGCGAAATGGGCGCCCATCTCGGCCTTCATGGTGCGCACCACCTCCTCGTGCCAGCGCTTGGAGAAGCGCCGCCGCGTGCCGTACTCGGCCACGCGGAAGTCGGCCAGCTCGGGATCGTCGAGCACCAGGTGCATCTTCTTCTGCAGCCGTTCGCGCCCTTCGGTCCAGTCGGCGTCGGTGTCCTTGCGCGTATTGCGGAAGTACACCTCGTTGACGATGGCCAGCACCGGGATCTCGAACAGGATCGTGTGCAGCCACGGGCCTTGCACGCTGATCGAGATCTCGCCCGGATTGTCGCCCTCGCCGATCGTGATGCAACGCTCGGGCAGGTGGAACAAACCCAGGAAATCGACGAAGTCGCTCTTGATGAAGCGCAGGCTGCGCAGATAATCGAGCTCTTCGTCGGTGAATCGCAGCTGGCACAGCGCGTGCACCTCGGCGCGGATCTCGTCGAGATAGGGCCGCAGGTCGACACCGGCATTGCGGCACTTGTAGCGGTATTCGACCTGGGCAGCAGGAAACTGATGGAGCACGACCTGCATCATGCTGAATTTGTACAGGTCGGTATCGAGCAACGAAGTGATTATCATGATCACGCGATGGTAGTTCGGGCAACCATAACACGGCGCAGGCCCTGCCTGGAGCGCCCGCCATTACCGCAGCCAGGGTTATGTTCGCCCTCCTGCCCCGCATTGGTTAAAATCCGATCCCGAGGACAGAAAAACCAGCTCGCGTCTCAGGTGCTTCGCCGGGTCTCACCCCGGGGCCACTCCCTCAGGTCCAACCCCAGGCGCACCCCCACGGCCAGCGCAACCCGCCGCATCCGGAGTTTCCCAGAATGACCCACGTAGTTACCGAAAACTGTATCAAGTGCAAGTACACCGACTGCGTCGACGTATGTCCGGTGGACTGTTTTCGGGAAGGTCCGAACTTTCTGGTGATCGACCCCGATGAGTGCATCGACTGCGCGGTGTGCATTCCCGAGTGCCCGGCCAACGCGATCTACGCCGAAGAAGACGTGCCTCAGGACCAGATGAAATTCATCGCGCTCAACGCGGAGCTGTCGGGCGAATTCGCCAGCATCAGCCGCGCCAAGAAACCCCTGCCCGACGCCGATCAATGGAACGGCGTGGCCGACAAGCTGCAACACCTGGAACGCTGATCCCTGCACCGGCCGCGCGCGGCCCGGCCGGTGATTGCCCGACGCGTTCCGTGCGAGGCTCCTCGCGTGTTCACAGGCCCTTGCCCATGACCGATACCAAGTACACGCGCCAGACCATCATCGACGTCCGCACCTGGGTGCCGGGCAAGCTGTTTTCGGTGCATGCGACGCGCGATCCGGCCTTCGCCTTCCAGGCCGGCCAGTTTGCCCGCGTGGGCCTGCCGGCTGCCGACACGCCCGATGCCGAGCCCACGATCTGGCGCGCCTATTCGATGGTGTCCGCGCCGCACGAGACCCATCTCGAGTTCTATTCGATCGTCGTGCCCGAGGGCGAATTCAGCCCCCGCATGGCCCAGCTGCGCGCCGGCGATGCGCTCTACATCGAGAAAAATCCCTACGGCTTCCTGACCCTCGAACGCTTCGCGCCGGGCGGCACGCTCTGGCTGCTCGCTTCGGGCACGGGCCTGTCCGCCTACCTGTCGATCCTGCGCGATCCGGCCACCTGGAAGGCCTTCGAGCGCATCGTGCTGATCCACGGCGTGCGCACCGTCGAAGAGCTGGCCTACCGCCAGGAGATCGAAGGCTGGCGCGCCGATCCGGCGTTCGCGCCGTATTTCGAGCAGGATCCGCGCAAGCTGGTCTACCTGCCGATCGCCACGCGCGAAGCCCTGCCCGGCGTGCCGCAGGAGCGCCTGACCACCCTGATCGCCGACGGCCGCCTCGAGGCGCTGGCCGGCGAGACGCTGGACCCGGCGCGCGCGAAGATCATGCTTTGCGGCAATCCGGCCCTGCTGGCCGACGCCCGCAAACTGCTCGCCGAGCGCGGTTTCGCCCCCGGCCGACGCGGCATTCCGGGCAATCTGGCGGTCGAAAACTACTGGTGACAGAGCCGGGCGGACTGACGGGTCGCTTTTACGCAACAAGAAGTGTCCGCTGTCCGGCCCATTCCTCACACTGCCCAGACAATTTCGCTATATCCATCCCACTCAGGGCAATAATAGGCCGACCTGATCTCTGGACTTAGGCACGATGCTGTATCACATGCACGAATTGCAGCGGGCGTTCCTGCGACCCCTGGTCGCTTTCTCCGACGCCGGCTCTCAGCTGTTCTCCAGCCCTTACAGCCCCTGGTCCTATATGCCCATCTCGCGCCAGCTCGCCGCCGGCTACGAGTTGATGCATCGGATCGGCAAGGAATACCAGAAGCCCGCCTGGGGCCTGCCCCACACCGAGATCGACGGCAAGCCCGTGCGGGTCACCGAGGTCGTGGCCGACGACAAGCCGTTCTGTCGGCTGGTGCACTTCCAGCGCGACGAGCGCGCCGTGGCCAAGCGCCGCGACCCGCGCGTGCTGCTGGTGGCGCCGCTGTCGGGCCACCACGCCACGCTGCTGCGCGACACGGTGCGCGCGCTGCTGCCGGCGCACGACGTATACGTGACCGACTGGGTCGATGCGCGCATGGTGCCGCTGTCGGCCGGGCCGTTCCATCTCGACGACTACGTCGCCTACATCCAGGACTTCATCCGCGCGCTCGGCCCCGATCTGCACGTGATCTCGGTCTGCCAGCCGACCGTGCCGGTGCTGGCGGCGATCTCGCTGCTGGCCTCGGCCAACGATCCGGCCCAGCCGCGCAGCATGGTGATGATGGGCGGCCCCATCGATCCGCGCGAATCGCCCACGCAGGTCAATCGCCTCGCCACCACCAAGTCGTACGACTGGTTCGAGAGCCAGCTGATCCATGCCGTGCCGCCCGCCTACCCCGGCGCCGGCCGCAAGGTTTATCCCGGCTTTCTGCAGCATGCGGGCTTCATGGCGATGAACCCCGACCGCCACGTGAAGTCGCACTACGACTTCTACCTGGACCTGCTGCGCGGCGATGACAGCGATGCCGAGATGCACCGCCGCTTCTACGACGAATACAACGCCGTGCTCGACATGCCGGCCGAGTTCTACCTCGACACCATCCGCGTGGTGTTCCAGGAATCGCGGCTGCCCGAAGGCACCTGGCAGATCGACGGCCGGCCGGTGCGGCCCGCGGACATCCGCAAGACCGCCCTGCTCACCGTCGAGGGCGAACTCGACGACATCTCCGGCCAGGGCCAGACGCGCGCCGCCATCAAGCTGTGCGCCGGCATCCCGGCCGCGCGCAAGTCGCACTACACCGCCGTGGGCGCGGGCCACTACGGCATCTTCTCGGGCCGCCGGTGGCGCGAACTGATCTGTCCTAAAATCGCGGCATTCATCCGCGCTTCCTGACCGGCCGGTCCTGCTCCTCCGAACAGCGGGCCTGCGGCCCGCTTTCTTTTTTGTCCGTCGTGAATCATGCCGTCCTGTACCCCGCTCGTTGAACGCATCGATGCCCTGCTGCCGCAGACGCAATGCACCAAATGCGGCTACGACGGCTGTCGTCCCTACGCCGAAGCGCTGGCCGACGGCCAGGCCGAGATCAATCGCTGCCCGCCCGGCGGCCAGGACGGCGTGGCCGCGCTGGCGCAGCTGCTGGCGCGCCCCGAGATCGCGCTCGACACCAGCCGCGGCGAGCCCGGGCCGCTGCTAGTGGCCGTGATCGACGAGGCGCATTGCATCGGCTGTACGCTCTGTATCCGCGCCTGTCCGGTCGACGCCATCCTGGGCGCCAACAAACGCATGCACACCGTGCTGCCGGATCTCTGCACAGGCTGCGACCTGTGCGTGGCGCCCTGTCCGGTGGACTGCATCGAGATGGTGCCGGCCAACCGCGCCTGGACCGCGGCCGATGCCGAACAGGGCCGGCTGCGGCACCAGCGCCGCGCGGCGCGCCAGGCGCGTGCGGCCGCCGACAACGCGCGGCTCATGGCCGAGCCCGAGGCGCCCGCGGTCATCAGCGCGGCGCCCGAGGAAGACGAGGCCGAGAAGAAGCGCGCCGCCATCGCCAGCGCCCTGGCGCGTGCCCGCGCGCGCCGCAACGCCTGAACGCCGCATACCATGAATCCCCAGAAGCGCCGCGAGATCTTTGCCCGCCTGCAGGCGGCCAACCCGCACCCCACCACCGAGCTCGAATACGAGACGCCGTTCCAGCTGCTGATCGCCGTGCTGCTGTCGGCGCAGGCCACCGACAAGTCGGTCAACATCGCCACCCGCAAGTTCTTTCCGCAATACGGCACGCCCGAGAAAATGTTGGCGCTCGGCGTCGATGGGCTGACCGACTACATCAAGACCATCGGGCTGTTTCGTACCAAGGCGAAGAACGCGATCGAGACCTGCAGGCTGCTGATCGAGCGCCATGGTGGCGAGGTGCCGCGCGACCGCGAGTCGCTCGAGGCCCTGCCCGGCGTGGGCCGCAAGACCGCGAACGTGGTGTTGAACACGGCCTTCGGCATGCCCACCATCGCGGTCGACACGCATATCTTCCGCGTGTCCAATCGCACCGGCATCGCGCCCGGCAAGAATGTGCTGGAGGTGGAGCTGAAACTGGAGAAGGTCATTCCGCGTGAATATATGCAGGACGCGCATCACTGGCTGATCCTGCATGGCCGTTATATCTGCGTCGCGCGCAAACCGAAATGCCCGCAGTGCGGCATCTCGGATCTGTGCGATTTCAAACCGAAGACGCCGGCCTGACGGCCCCACTCGAGGGTTTTCGCGCATACGAAAAACCCATTACCGATCCATGAAAACGCCGGCACTCGCCGGCGTTTTCGTTGCAGCGCGGCTGCGGTAATTCAGGCTGATAAACCAAGCGTTTTCCCTGTGTGGCGAAACGAATTGTCGGCTAACCGACAAAGCGCGATGCCGCACTGCAAGACCCTATGAAAAACCCTCATGGAATTTTAGGGGGCAGGTGCGCATACTCGCCGCAACTCTTAGAAAAACTGAACGCGGGTGCAGCGTCATGGACGATACGATCCTGGAGACAAAAGGGTTGACCAAGGAGTTCCGCGGCTTTGTCGCGGTAAACGGGGTCGACCTGCGCGTCAAGCGTGGCAGCATTCATGCATTGATCGGCCCCAACGGCGCCGGCAAGACCACGTGCTTCAACCTGCTGACCAAGTTTCTCGCGCCCACCTCGGGCTCGATCATCTTCAACGGCAAAGACATCACACGCGAGCGCCCTGCGCAGATCGCGCGGCGCGGCATCATCCGTTCGTTCCAGATCTCGGCGGTGTTTCCCCACCTCACCGTGCTCGAAAACGTGCGCATCGGGCTGCAACGCAAGACCGGCGTGTCGTTCCACTTCTGGCGCAGCCAGAAGGGGCTCGAACGGCTCAACGGTCCGGCGCGCGAGCTGCTCGAGCAGGTCGATCTCGGCGGCTTCGCCGACGAGCTCACCGTGAACCTGCCCTACGGCCGCAAGCGCGCGCTCGAGATCGCCACCACGCTCGCGATGGAGCCCGAGCTCATGCTGCTCGACGAGCCCACGCAGGGCATGGGCCACGAAGACGTCGACCGCGTGACGCAGCTCATCAAGCACGTGAGCGTGGGCCGCACCATTCTCATGGTCGAGCACAACATGAACGTCGTGTCCTCGATCGCCGACACCATCACGGTGCTGGCGCGCGGTGCCGTGCTGGCCGAAGGGCCCTACGGCGTGGTGTCGCGTCATCCGGCGGTGATGCAGGCCTACATGGGCACGACCGAAGGCGAACTCCAAGGAGCACATGCATGAGCACCCCCGCGCTTGAAATCTCGGGCCTGCAGGCCTGGTACGGGGAATCGCACATCCTGCATGGCGTCGACATGCAGGTGGCGCAGGGCGAGGTCGTCACGCTGCTCGGCCGCAACGGCGCGGGCCGCACCACCACGCTGCGCGCGATTCTCGGCCTGACCGGCTCGCGCAAGGGCTCGGTGCGCATCCACGGCACCGAGGCGATCGAGCTGCCGACCTTCCGCATCGCGCACCTGGGCGTGGGCTACTGCCCCGAAGAGCGCGGCATCTTCGCCAGCCTGTCGTGCGAAGAAAACCTGCTGCTGCCGCCCCCGGTGGGCGGCGCGCTCGGCGGCGGCATGTCGCTAGCCGAGATCTACGACATGTTCCCCAACCTGCACGAACGCCGCAATTCGCCGGGCACGCGCCTGTCGGGCGGCGAGCAGCAGATGCTGGCGGTGGCGCGCATCCTGCGCACCGGCGCCAACCTGCTGCTGCTCGACGAGATCTCCGAGGGCCTGGCCCCGGTCATCGTGCAGGCGCTGGCGCGCATGATCACGGCGCTCAAGGCGCGCGGCTACACCATCGTGATGGTCGAACAGAATTTCCGCTTCGCCGCGCCGCTCGCCGACCGCTTCTACGTCATGGAGCACGGCCAGATCGTCGAGACCTTCGGCGCGGCCGAGCTCGAGCAGAAACAGGACACGCTCAACGAACTGTTGGGCGTCTAGAAAAAAGCCTGTCATCCGCCGGCACGGCCGGCATTCCACACAGGAAAGAGGAGTCATCCCATGAAGTTGCATCACATCACTGCAGCATTGGCCGTCGCCGGCCTGGGATTCGCCGGGCTACCCGCCCAGGCACAAGGCATTTCGGATGATGTCATCCGGATCGGCTTCATCACCGACATGTCGGGCGTGTACTCCGACATCGACGGCAAGGCCGGCGTGGAATCGATCCGCATGGCCATCGAAGACGCGGGCGGCAACATCAACGGCAAGAAGATCGAGCTGCTGTCGGCCGATCACCAGAACAAGGCCGACGTGGCCTCGGCGCGCGCGCGCGAGTGGTTCGACCAGCAGAAGATCGACGTGCTGATCGGCGGCACCAACTCCGCCACCAGCCTGGCCATGGCCGCCGTCGCCGCCGAGAAGAAAAAGCCCTTCATCGCCATCGGCGCCGGCGCCTCCGACCTGACCAACGCGCAATGTTCGCCCTACACCGTGCACTACGCCTACGACACCGTGGCGCTGGCGCGCGGCACCGGCTCGGCGGTCGTGAAGGACGGCGGCAAGAGCTGGTTCTTCCTGACCGCCGACTACGCGTTCGGCCACGCGCTGGAGCGCGACACGGCCAACGTGGTCAAGAGCTCGGGCGGCGAGGTCAAGGGCCAGGTGCGCGCACCGCTGGGCGCCTCCGACTTCTCGTCGTTCCTGCTGCAGGCGCAGGCCTCCAAGGCCCAGATCCTGGGCCTGGCCAACGCGGGCGGCGACACCATCAACTCGATCAAGGCCGCCAATGAATTCGGCGTGACCAGCTCGATGAAGATGGCCGGCCTGCTGGTCTTCATCAACGACATCCATTCGCTCGGCCTCGAAGCCACCAAGGGCATGTACCTGACCGATGGCTGGTACTGGGATCAATCCGACGCCGCGCGCGCCTGGAGCAAGAAGTTCGAGGCCAAGATCGGCCGCAAGCCCTCCATGCTGCAGGCGGGCGACTACTCCTCCGTCGCGTTCTACCTGAGCGGCGTGAAGGCCACCGGCACCGACGACGGCGATGCCATGATGAAGTGGATGAAGTCGAACAAGATCAACGACTTCTTCGCGCAGGGCGGCTACGTGCGCGAAGACGGCCGCATGATCCACGACATGCACCTGATGCAGGTCAAGACGCCGGCCGAGTCCAAGGCTCCCTGGGACTACTACAAGGTGGTGGCAACGCTTCCGGGCGAAGAGGTCTACACCAAGCTGTCCGAGTCGACCTGCAAGCTGGTCAAGAAGTAATTCCGGCTCGTCCATCGTGGCGCATCCGCATGCGGACGCGCCACTCGCCTCGTCTTTTTCGTACCGCAGGACTTCCTCAAGATGACTGACATCTTCGGCATCCCCATACAGGCACTGCTAGGGCAACTGCTGCTCGGTCTGGTCAACGGTTCGTTCTACGCCATGCTGTCCCTGGGGCTGGCGGTGATTTTCGGCCTGCTCAACGTCATCAACTTCGCCCACGGCGCCCTCTACATGCTGGGCGCCTTCCTGGCCTGGATGGGCCTGAGCTACTTCGGCCTGAACTACTGGGTCATGCTGATACTCGCGCCGCTGCTGGTGGGCCTGTTCGGCATCGTCATCGAACGCCTGCTGCTGCGCCACCTCTACAAGCTCGACCACCTCTACGGCCTGCTGCTGACCTTCGGCCTCACGCTGCTGATGGAAGGCGTGTTCCGCAGCTTCTTCGGCGTGTCGGGCCAGCCCTATCCCACGCCCGACGCGCTGCGCGGCGCCACCAACCTCGGCTTCATGATCCTGCCCAACTATCGCGGCTGGGTGGTGGCGGCGAGCATCGTGGTCTGCCTGGCCACCTGGTACGTGATCGAACGCACGCGCCTGGGCGCCCTGCTGCGCGCCGGCACCGAAAACCCACGCCTGGTCGAGGCCTTCGGCGTGAACGTGCCGCGCATGATCACGCTCACCTACGGCTTCGGCGTGGCACTGGCCGGCTTTGCCGGCGTGCTGGCGGCCCCGGTGCTGCAGATCTCGCCGCTGATGGGCTCGAACCTCATCATCGTGGTGTTCGCCGTGGTGGTGATCGGCGGCATGGGCTCCATAATGGGCGCCATCGTCACAGGGCTGGGCCTGGGCGTGATCGAAGGCCTCACCAAGGTGTTCTGGCCCGAAGCCTCCAACACCGTCGTGTTCATCATCATGGCCATCGTGCTGCTGCTGCGCCCGGCCGGGCTGTTCGGAAAAGAAAAATGAATCGTCAACTGCTGGGCTATGCCGTACTGGCCATCGTTGTCGCCGCTCTGCCCTTTGCCGGCGTCTATCCGATCTTCGCCATGAAGGTGATGTGCTACGCGTTGTTTGCGTGCGCATTCAACCTGCTGCTGGGCTATACCGGCCTGCTGTCGTTCGGCCATGCCGCCTTCCTGGGCAGCGCGGCCTACGCGGCCGGCCAGGCGCTCAAGGTCTGGGGCTGGCCCACCGAGCTGGGCCTGCTGTTCGGGGCGGGCGTGGCGGCGCTGCTGGGACTGGTGATGGGCGCGCTGGCGATCCGGCGCAGCGGCATCTACTTCGCCATGATCACGCTGGCGCTGGCGCAGATGGTGTTCTTCTTCTTCCTGCAGGCCCGCTTCACCGGCGGCGAGGACGGCCTGCAGGGCGTGCCGCGCGGCACGCTGTTCGGCTTCATCGACCTGTCCCGCGACGTCAATCTGTATTACCTCGTGATGGGCGTGTTCGTGATCGGCTTCCTCATCATCTGGCGCGCGGTGCATTCGCCCTTCGGCCAGGTGCTGCAGGCGATCCGCGAGAACGAGCCGCGCGCGGTGTCGCTGGGCTACGACGTCGATCGCTTCAAGCTGCTCGCCTTCGTGCTGTCGGCCGGGATCGCCGGCCTGGCCGGCGCCACCAAGACCCTGGTCTTCGTGTCCGCCACCCTCTCCGACGCGACCTGGCAGATGTCGGGGCTGGTCATCCTCATGACGCTGATCGGCGGCCTGGGCACGCTGACCGGGCCGATCCTGGGCGCGTTCATCGTGGTGCTGCTCGAAAACAAGGTGGGCGACTTCGGCCAGTTCATGGCCAACGCCACCGGCGTCGAATGGTTCCTGCGCCTGGGCGAGTCGGTCACCATCGTGATCGGCCTGATTTTCGTGATCTGCGTGCTGGCCTTCCGCCGCGGCATCGTGGGCGAGATCGGCGCGTTCCTCGAACGGCGGCGGGCGGCGCGCGCCTGACCGGCGCGCCGTTCCACCCACGCGGGGCGGCCTGGCCGCCCCGTTGTCATTGGGGCCTGCGCGCGCCCCCTTACAATGGTGGGAATCCAACCTGGCAGGTGTCCCCCGTGCGCAAAAACCCCCATGCTCCCGCGTTTGCCACTGCTGTTGCTCCCCTGTTCCGCACCCTGGCCCTGACGGCCGTCCTGGCCGCCGGCCTGGCGGCGCCCTCGGCGGCCCGCGCGGCCGACGCCGTCACCTGCGAGGTCGACCGCCCGGTGCGCTTCAGCGGCCTGAACTGGGAATCGAACCTGGTGCTGGCCGGCATCGAGCGCTACGTGCTGGAGCACGGCTACGGCTGCAAGACCACGGTCGAGATCGGCGAGACCCTGCCGATGCTGGCCGCGCTGCAACGCGGCGACGTCGACGTCACGCCCGAGGTGTGGCCCGGACAGATCGAGGGCGCCTGGAAGAAGGCGCTGGCCAGCGGCCGGGTGCTCGGCGTGGGCCACGTCTACGACGCGGGCGAAGGCTGGTACGTGCCGCGCTACACCGTGGAGCGCCATCCCGACATCAAGCAGGCCGCCGACCTGGCGCGCCACAAGGAAACCTTCGCCGACCCCGAGGAGCCGAATCGCGGCCGCATCTACGGCTGTCCGGCCGGCTGGGCCTGCGGCACGCTCAACGACAACCTGCTGCGCGCGCTCAAGCTCGACAAGGACTTCACCATGTTCGCGCCCGGCTCCGGCGCGGCGCAGAAGGCGGCCATCGTGTCGGCCTACAAGCGCAAGCGCGACATCGTGTTCTATTACTGGACGCCGACCTCGCTGGTGGGCGCGCTCGACCTGGTCAAGCTGGAGCTGCCGGCCTTCGACCAACAGGCCTACACTTGCATGACCGACCCGAAATGCGCCGATCCGGTGGCCACCGAGTTCAAGCCCAATCCGGTCGTCACCGGTCTGAACGCCGAGTTCGCCAAGTCGGCGCCGCAGCTCACCGCCTTCTTCACCAAGCTCAGCGTGCCGGACGAGGCCATCGACGCCACGCTGGGCTGGCTCGAGAACGAGGGCAAGGAGCCCGAAGAGGCGGCGCAGTATTTCCTCAAGCAATACGGCAAGGTCTGGCGCGAGTGGGTGCCGGCCGACGTGGCCACCCGGGTGCAGGCCGCGCTCGACAAGAAATGAAAACCGGCGCCGTCTGGCGCCCCTGATCGACACAGAAGAAGCACAAGGAAGCAAGACATGGATGCCCTGTTCTGGCACAACGGCCAGTGGACCACTGAAAACCCCAAGCTGCTCGGCCCGGCCGACCACGCCTTCTGGATGGCGAGCATGGTGTTCGACGGCGCGCGCGCGTTCCGCGGCCTGACGCCCGACCTCGACCTGCATTGCGAACGCGTGGTGCGCTCGGCCGAGAAGATGCTGATGAAGCCCAAGCTCAGCGCCGCCGAGATCCAGACGCTGTGCCTGGAAGCCGTCGCGCGCTTCCCGCACGGCAGCGAGCTCTACATCAAGCCGATGTTCTTCTGCGCCGACGGCTTCCTGCTGCCCGACGCCGACAAGACCCAGTTCGTGCTGCACGTCTTCAAGGTGCCGATGCCGGGCACGCAGGGCTTCTCGGCCTGCTTCTCCAGCTTCGTGCGCTCGTGGCCCAACATGGCGCCGACCGACGCCAAGGCCTCGTGCCTGTATCCGAACGGCCAGCGCGCCATCACCGAGGCGGCCGCCAAGGGCTTCGACAACGCCATCATGTTCGACGGCGCCGGCCACGTGGCGGAATTCGCCTCGAGCAACTTCTGGCTCGCCAAGGACGGCAAGGTCGCCACGCCGGTCGACAACGGCACCTTCCTGAACGGCATCACGCGCAAGCGCGTGCTGGCGCTGCTGCGCGCCGATGGCGTCGAGGTCGAAGAGCGCGCCATCACGCGCGCCGACGTCGAAGCGGCCGACGAAGTCTTCTCCACCGGCAACTACGGCAAGGTGGTGCACGTGAACCGCGTCGAATCGCGCGAGCTGCCGTATGGCCCGTTCGCCCAGCGCGCCCATCGTCTCTACATGGACTACGCCGAAAAGACCGGCCGCCGCTGAGCCGCCGCACGACCCGACCCGCCGCGGGCCACGGATGACCGTCCCGCCCGCGGCCGCAAGCCCCGCAAGCCCCGCAAGCCCTCGCCGATTCCGGCAACTCTCTCCCCTACGCCATGAGCTCCCGCCGTGACTTCCTGCGAGGCGCCGCCCTGACCGGTGGCGCGTTCGCGCTTTTCCCCGCCGTGATCCGCGACGCGCTCGCCATCGCGCCCGACCGCCGCACCGGCACGCTGCGCGACGTCGAGCACATCGTCGTCTTCATGCAGGAAAACCGTTCGTTCGACCATTACTTCGGCGCGCTCGAGGGCGTGCGTGGCTTTGGCGACCGGTTTCCGATCCCGGTGCAGGACCAGGCCGGCCTGACCGGCGCCACCGTGTGGCAGCAGCTCAACGACAGCGATCCGGAGAATCCCCGCATCGTGCCGCCGTTTCCGCTCGACACGCAGGCCATGTTCGAGCTGATGCGCGTGGCCGGCACGCCGCACACCTGGTCCAACGCCCAGGACGCGTGGGACAAGGGGCGGATGAACCGCTGGCCGGTGGCCAAGCGCGAACATTCGATGGCCTACTTCACCGAGCAGGACATCCCGTTCCAGTACGCGCTGGCGCGCGCGTTCACCGTGTGCGACGCCTACCACTGCTCGTTCACCGGCGGCACCAACACCAACCGTCTGTTCGCCTGGACCGGCACCAACGACGGCCTGGGCCACGGCCATGGGCCGGCGCTGGGCAACACCTACAACAAGCTCTCCGGCGGCGACAAGGCCGGCGGCTATTCCTGGACCACCTACCCCGAGCGCCTCTCGGCGGCCGGCATCAGCTGGCGCGTGTACCAGGACATGAAGGACAACTACTCGCTCAATCCGCTGGCGGGCTTCCGCCAGTATCGCGCGGCGCACCGCGGCGAGGCCGGCGCGCGCGCCGAACTGGCGCGCAACGCCCTCACCACCTACAGCCTGGCGCGCCTGCGCGAAGACGTGGAGCAGAACACCCTGCCGCAGGTGTCGTGGATCTGCGCGACCAAGGCCGGCTCGGAGCATCCGAGTCCGTCGAGCCCGGCGCAGGGCGCCGACTACACCGCCCAGGTGCTGGCCGCGCTCACCGCCAATCCGGCGGTCTGGAGCAAGACCGTGCTGCTGCTGATGTTCGACGAGAACGACGGCTTCTTCGACCACATGCCGCCGCCCGCCCCGCCCTCCTACGAGGGCGAGGGCGACTCGGCCGTGCTGGCCGGCGGCTCGACCGCCGACACCACCGGCGAGTATCACCGCATCCTCGGCCACGACGAAAAAGACGACCTGCCGCAATACCTGCAGGGCGCCTATGGGCTGGGCGAGCGCGTGCCGATGTACATCATCTCGCCCTGGACGCGCGGCGGCTGGGTCAACTCGCAGGTGTTCGACCACACCTCGATCCTGCGCTTCATCGAACAGCGCTTCGGCGTGGTCGAGAGCAACATCTCGCCCTGGCGCCGCGCGGTCTGCGGCGACCTCACCTCGGCGTTCGACTTCGCCGCGCCGCCCGAGCCGCGCGTCGACAGCCTGCCCGAGACGGCGGCCGTGGCCGCGCGCGCCGCCGAGCTGCCCGGCACCACGCTGCCGCTGCGGCCGCTGGAGGTGCCGCCCGCGGTGCAGGCCGGCGGCACGCGGCCCTCGCGCGCGCTGCCTTATGTGCTGGACCTGCACGCGCAAGCCGGCAACGGCACGCTGGAGCTGAGCTTCGTGAACCGCGGCACGGCGGGCGCCGTGTTCCATGTGTACGACCGCCTGCATCTGGACCGCGTGCCGCGCCGCTACACTGTGGAGGCGGGCAAGCGCCTGCGCGACCAGTGGCTGCTCGAGGAGAGCGGCGGCGAGTACGACCTGTGGGTCCTGGGGCCGAACGGATTTCACCGGCACCTGCGCGGCCGCGCCGAGGCGGGCATGCCGGAGGTGACGCTGCAATACCTGCCGCAGGCCGGCCGGCTGCGCCTCACGCTGCACAACCCCGGCACCGCGCCGCACCTCTACACCATCAGCGACACGGTGTACGGCCAGGCGCCCGCGCGCGAGGAGCTGCTTGCCGGCCAGAGCCGTTTCGATCTGGAGATCGACATCAGCCGCCAGGGCCATTGGTACGACCTCACGATCGAGGCCACGGGCCTGGACGGCTGGTCGCGCCGCTGCGCCGGCCGCATGGAGACCGGCGCGCCATCCATCTCGGACCCCGCCATGGGCGGACCGGTGCGCCTGCAGCGGGCATGAAAAAGGCGAGGACCGCGGTCCTCGCCTTTTTGCCTGCGCCGGCCGTGGCCGGGCTCAGGCCTCCTGGTGCTTGCCCAGGCCGAGATAGCTTTCGATCACGCGCGGGTTGCCCGCCAGCTCGCGCGCCGGACCGTGCAGGATGATCTCGCCGGTTTCGAGCACATAGCCGTAGTCGGCCACCTGCAGCGCGGCCCGCGCGTTCTGTTCGACCAGCAGGATCGACACGCCGGTCTCGCGCAGGCGCGCGATGATGTGGAAGATCTCGCGCACGATGCGCGGCGCCAGGCCCAGGCTGGGCTCGTCGAGCATGAGCAGCTTGGGCTTGGCCATCAACGCGCGGCCCACGGCCAGCATCTGGCGCTCACCGCCCGACAGCGTGCCGGCCTGCTGGGCGCGGCGCTCGCGCAGGCGCGGAAACAGATCGAACACCTCGTTGAGCGTGTCGCGCCAGCCCGCTTCGCGCGCGCGATAGCGCCGGAAGCCGCCGAGCAGCAGATTGTCTTCGACCGACATGCTGCCGAACAGCTCGCGCCGCTCGGGCACCAGCGACATGCCGGCCGCCACGCGGCGTTCGACCTGCCAGCCGGACACATCCGCGCCGGCGTACTGCACCTGGCCGGCGGCATGGCCGGTGTGCGGCAGCGAACCCATCACGGCGTTCAGCATGGTGGACTTGCCGGCGCCGTTGGCGCCGATCACGGTCACGATCGAGCCGGGCGGCACGGTCAGGGCCGCGCCGGTCAGGGCGCCGACCTTGCCATAGCGCGCGGAGAGGTCGCGCACTTCGAGTACGGGCGACGGGCTCATTGCACACCTCCGACCGCGGCGGGCTTGGCCTGCACGTCATCGGGCAGGTCGTCGTCGATACCGCCGAGATAGGCTTCGAGCACGGCCGGGTTCTGTTGCACCTCGGCCGGCACGCCTTCGGCCAGCTTGGTGCCGAAATCCATCACGACCAGATGATTGGTCAAGCGCATCACAAAATCCATATCGTGTTCCACCAGCAGGATGCTCAACCCTTCGGCACGCAGCTGCTCGAGCACCTGCGCCAGCTCCTGCTTTTCCTTGTAGCGCAGCCCCGCCGCCGGCTCGTCGAGCAGCAGCAGCACCGGATCGCAGGCCAGGGCCCGTGCGATCTCCAGGATGCGCTGCTGGCCCAGGGCCAGGTTGCCGGCCTGCTCGTAGAGGTAGTCGCCCAGACCCACGCGCTGCAGCTGGCGCGCGGCCTCGTGCAGCAGTTGCGCCTCGCGGGCGCGTTCGCTGTGCAGCGCGCCCGACAGCACGCCGACGTCGGAGCGCATGTGGGCGCCCAGCGCGACGTTTTCGAGCACCGACATGGTCGGCAGCAGCTGCACGTGCTGGAAGGTGCGGCCCACGCCGGCCTGCGCGATCTGGCGCGCCGAACGGCCGTCGGTGCGTTCGCCCAGGAATCGCACCTGGCCGCGCGTGGCCGGCAGCACGCCGGAGATCAGGTTGAAGGTGGTGCTCTTGCCGGCGCCGTTGGGACCGATCAGACCCATGATCTCGCCGGCCCGCACCTTGAAGCTGATGTCGTTGACCGCCACCAGCCCGCCGAACTCCTTGCGGATCGCATCGACCTCGAGCACCAGCTCGCCGGCCGCCGGACGCGTGCGCTGCGGCAGCGCGGGCGCCTCGGGTGGTGCCGCCTGGTTGCGGCGCGAACCGCCGGTGCCGGTCAGACGCGCCCACCAGCCCGCCAGGATCGGCCACAGGCCGTTGCTGGCGTATTGCAGCATCAGGATCATCAGCACGCCGAACACCACCAGCTCGACGTTGGTGTTGGTGTCGATGAAGAGCGGCAGCACGTTCTGCAGCTGGTCTTTCAGGCCCAGGATCACGGCCGCGCCGAGCACGGCGCCCCACACGTGGCTGGCGCCGCCGACCACGGCCATGAACAGGTATTCGATGCCGTAGTTCAGGCCGAACGGGCTCGGGCTGACCGCGCGCTGCATGTGGGCATAGAGCCAGCCCGACACGCACGCCAGCAGCGCGGCCCACACGAAGATCACGATCTTGTAGGTGCCGGTGTTCACGCCCATGGACTCGGCCATGCCGGCGCCGCTCTTGAGCGCGCGGATGGCGCGGCCGGGCCGCGAATCCAGCAGGTTGCGCGTGGCCCACAGCCCCAGCAGCACGAATATCCAGATGAGGAAATAGATGTGCCGCCCGCTCGCCAGCGAGATGCCGAACACGCTGAGCGGCTCGATGCCGGCGATGCCGTCATGCTTGCCCAGGAAGTCGAGGTTGCCGAACAGGTAGTAGAGCGACAGGCCCCAGGCGATGGTGCCCAGCGGCAGGTAGTGGCCCGACAGGCGCAGCGTGATCAGCGCCAGCAGGAAGGCCACGCCGGCCGTGAGGACCAGCCCGATCACGAGCGCGAACCACGGCGAGGCGTCGTAGTGCGTGGTGAGCAGCGCGGTGGTGTAGGCGCCCAGGCCGACGAAGGCCGCCTGGCCGAACGAGGTCAGGCCGCCCACGCCCGTGAGCAGCACGAGGCCGAGCGCGACCAGGCTGGCCAGCCCGATGTAGTTGAGCTGGGTGATCCAGAACTCGGGCGTCGCGCCCACCAGGGGCAGCGCCGCGAGCACGACGATGAAGACTGCAAGCAGGATACGGTTCATGTTCATGATGCTTACTCCTCGTCATCCACGTGGCGATGCGAGAAGGAACGCCAGATCAGCACGGGAATGATCAGCGTGAACACGATCACTTCCTTGTAGGCGCTGGCCCAGAACGACGAGAACGCTTCGAGCACGCCGACCAGCAGCGCGCCGGCGGCGGCCACCGGGTAGCTCGCCAGGCCGCCGATGATGGCGCCCACGAACCCCTTCAGGCCGATCAGGAAGCCGGTGTCGTAGTAAACGGTGGTGATGGGGGCGATCAGCATGCCCGACATGGCGCCGATGGCCACGGCCAGCGTGAAGGTCAGGCTGCCCGACATGGTCGTGCTGATGCCCACCAGCCGCGCGCCGCGGCGATTCACGGCGGTGGCGCGCAGCGCCCGGCCATACAGCGTCTTGCCGAAGAACAGCCACAGCGCCACGATCAGCAGCGCGCAGGTCGCCACCACGAACAGGCTCTGGCCCGACCACGTGGCAAAGCCCAGGTCGATCTGGCCGCCCACGAAGGCCGGCGTGCGCCAGCCCTCGGCGCCGAAGAACACCAGCGCCAGGCCCATCAGCGCGAAGTGCACGGCCACCGACACGATCAGCAGCACCAGCACCGTGGCCTCGGCCAGCGGCTGGTAGACGATGCGATAGACCATCGGGCCCATCGGAATGACCAGCAGCAGCGTGAGCATCATGTTGAGCCACAGCGACGTGCCGGCGGCGGCGTACGAGGTGGTGACCCACAACAGCGCGAGCGGCAGCGCCACACAGCTGGCGAGCACCTTGGGCAGGCCGGACCAGACGCCGGTGCGCAAGGCGCGCACCAGCTCGAGCAGCAGCACGACCAGGCCGAGCAGCGGCAGCAGATAGGCCGTGCCCGGCACGCGGCCGTCGACCAGCATGGCCAGCGTGAGCGCGCCGAATGCGACGAATTCGCCCTGTGGAATGAAGATGACGCGCGTGACGGCGAAGACCAGCACCAGTGCCATGCCCAGCAGGGCATAGATGGCGCCGTTCACGATACCGTCTTGCAGCAGTATCAGCGCAATTGTGGAATCCATCGAACAACTACCTTATGGTTCTTGGTGTCCCGACCCCGTCCGGGACACGGCGAATACGACGCACCGGCCGCGAGGCCGGTGCGAGGTGCAGCAGGGAAGCGCGATACTACGCCATCGAGGCGTCGCCACGGCACCGCGCAACCCGGTCAAACCGTGCGATCAGAGGCCGGGCTGGTAGACCCACTTGCCGCCCTCGACCTTGACGATGACGCGCGAGCGCTCGTCGAAGCCGGCGTGGTCGGTCGGGCTCATGTTGAACACGCCCTGCGACACGGCCAGGTCTTTCACGCCTTCGAGCGCGTCACGCATGGCGGCGCGGAATTCCGGCGTGCCGGGCTTGGCGCCCGACTTCAGGGCCTGCGGCAGGGCCGCGACCACCAGTTGGCCGGCATCCCACATGTGGCCGCCGAAGGTGTTGGTCGAGCCGGCGCCATGCGCCTTTTCGTAGGTTTCGACGTAGGCCAGGGCCGACTTCTTCACCGGATTGCTGTCGGGCAGCTGGGCCGCGACCAGCAGCGGGCCGGCCGGCAGCAGCATGCCGTCGCAATCCTTGCCGCAGACGCGCAGCACGTCGTTGTTGGCGGCGCCGTGGGTCTGGTAGATCTGGCCCGGGTAGTTGCGGGCGCGCAGTTCCTTTTGCGGCAGGGCCGAGGGCGTGCCGGCGCCGGCGATCAGGATGGCGTCGGGCTTTGCGCCCACCAGCTTGAGCACCTGGCCGGTGACGCTGGTGTCGGTGCGGCCGTACTTCTCGACCGCGACGACCTTGATGCCGGCCTTCTCGGCAGCCGCCTGCATCACGGCCAGCCAGCCGTCGCCGTAGGCGTCGGCGAAGCCGATGAAGCCGAGGGTCTTGATCTTGGACTTGACCATGGCATCGGCCAGGGCGCCGGCCATCAGGGCGTCGTTCTGCGGGGTCTTGAAGACCCAGCGGCGCTTGTCGTCGACGGGCTCGACGATCTTGGCGCTGGCGGCCACGCTGATCATCGGGACCTTCGCCTCGGCGGCGACGTCGACCATGGCGAGCGAGCCCGGCGTGACCGAGGTGCCGATCAGCACGTCGACCTTGTCGTCGGAGGCCAGCTTGCGCGAGTTCTTCACGGCTTGGGTGGTGTCGGTGGCGTCGTCGAGGACGATCCATTCGATCTTCTGGCCGGCCACTTCACGCGGCAGCAGCGCCACGGTGTTGCGCTCGGGGATGCCGAGCGAGGCGGCCGGGCCGGTCGAGGACACGGTGACGCCGACCTTGACCTGCGCCTGGGCGCCGAACGACAGCCCGAGGGCGAGTGCGGCCGCGACCGCGGACAAGCCGAATTGCTTGCGCATCATTTTTTGTCTCCTGTGTTGGCTCTTGTGGTGCGCCCGGGGCGGGCGCGGAGCCTGTTTAAAGTTATACAGAAAAAAGAATTATAGGATTAAAAGAGTATCAAATTGCGGATTCCCCTCTCACCCGGGATCAACCCTAAGGCCAACACCCACCTGCAAAAGCAAATGCATTCGTTAATGGCGAATTCTTACCGTATCGCAGGGATGCGTCTCTAAGGGGAAACCCCGGCCCGCGGCGCGGGCATCGGCCAGGGCCCGCGGCAAACTCGATTAACATCATCGACTCTCGCACTCCGGCGGGCATTTCGCGGCCGGATCGAACCAAATCGATTGGGGACACTCTAAAAGCCATGGATAAAGTCCGTAAAACCGAAGCCGAATGGAAAGCCCAGCTCACGCCGATGGAATTTGCCGTCGCGCGCGAGAAAGGCACCGAGCGCGCCTTCACCGGCCGCTATTGGGACACCTTTACGCCCGGCATCTACCGCTGCGTGGGCTGTGGCACGCCGTTGTTCGCCTCCGATACCAAGTTCGACGCCGGCTGTGGCTGGCCCAGCTACTTCGAGCCGATCGACCCGGCGCGCGTGCGCGAAGAGACCGACACCACGCACGGCATGGTGCGCACCGAAGTGCTGTGCAATATCTGCGACGCCCACCTGGGCCATGTGTTTCCGGACGGCCCCGAGCCCACCGGCCTGCGCTATTGCATCAACTCGGTGTCGATGAAGTTCGAGCCGCAGGGCGAAGAATGAAGAAGTTTCTGTTCGATCTGTTCCCGCTGCTGCTGTTCTTCGTTGCCTTCAAGTACGCCGACATCTACTTCGCCACCAAGGTCGCCATCGCGGCCTCGGTGCTGCAGATCGCCTGGCTCAAGATCCGCCGCAAGCCCGTCGATGCCATGAACTGGGTCAGCCTGATCGTGATCGTCCTGTTCGGCGGCGCCACGATCTACCTGCACAGCGACACCTTCATCAAGTGGAAGCCGACCGTGCTGTATTGGCTGTTCGGCGGCGCGCTGCTGTTCTCGCGCTACGTGCTCGGCCGCAACCTGATCGAAAAGTTCATGGGCAGCAAGATCACGCTCACCGAGCCCGCGGTCTGGAACAAGCTCAACCTGGCATGGGCCACGTTCTTCGTCGTGGCCGGTGCCCTCAACCTCTACGTGGCATTCTCCGGCGCCTTCACCGAAGACCAGTGGGTCAGCTTCAAGGCCTTCGGCCTGTTGATCATGACCTTCCTGTTCGTGATCGGCCAGTCGTTCTGGCTCGGCAAGTACATCGCCCCCGAAGCCGCCGAAGGCGACAAGCCCGCTTCCACCCATGACTGATTCCCCTGCCCTCGATCCGCTCGATCCGCTCGACCGTCTCGAAATCATCCGGGCCCGGCTGGCGCCGCTCGCGCCGCTGCAGCTGGACATCGAAGACGAGTCGCACCTGCACGCCGGCCACGCCGGTGCGCGGGGCGGCGCGGCGCACTATCGCGTGCTCATCGTCTCCGAGCAATTCGTCGGTCTGCGGCCGGTCGCCCGCCATAGGCTGGTGTATGATCGACTGCAAGATCTCATGCCCTTTCCCATACATGCGCTGGCGCTCGACGCACAGGCACCCTCTTCCAAGTAACTCCCAAAGGAACTTCATGAAACGCATCGTCATGCTGGCAGCGGCCTGCGTCATCGCCGTGCCTGCTTTCGCCCAAAACGTGGCTACTGTCAACGGCAAGGCCATTTCCCAGAAGAACCTCGACGAGTTCGTCAAGCTGCTGGTGAGCCAGGGCGCCACCGACTCGCCGCAGCTGCGCGAGCAGGTCAAGCAGGAGATGATCAACCGCCAGGTGTTCGTCCAGGCCGCCGAGAAGCAGGGCATCGCCAAGCAGGCCGACGTCCAGACCGAAATCGAGCTGGCCCGCCAGGGCATCCTGGTCCGCGCCCTGATGGCCGACTACCTCGCCAAGCACCCGGTCACCGATGCCCAGGTCCAGGGCGAGTACGACAAGGTCAAGAAAGAGCAGTCCGGCAAGATGGAGTACAAGGTCCGCCACATCCTCGTCGAAGACGAGAAGGCCGCCAACGACCTGCTGACCCAGCTCAAGGGCAACAAGGGCAAGTTCGACGAACTGGCCAAGAAAAACTCCAAGGATCCCGGCAGCGCCGAGCGCGGCGGCGATCTGGGCTGGGCCCCGCCCACCAACTACGTGGCCCCGTTCGCCGAGGCCGTGACCAAGCTGAAGAAGGGCGAACTGGCCGACAAGCCGGTCCAGACCCAGTTCGGCTGGCACATCATCCAGGTCGAAGACACCCGTCCGGTGGAATTCCCGCCGATGGACCAGGTCCGTCCGCAGATCGAGGAAATGCTGCGTCAGCAGACGCTGGCCAACTTCCAGAAAGACCTGCGCGAAAAGGCCAAGGTCCAGTAAGGCTGCCGGTCGCGCCCCGGGCGCGCCGCTGCACAGAACGCCCGCGCAAGCGGGCGTTTTCGTTGGTGCCGCCCCTTGGCGCCCGGGCTCGCGGCGCGCGGCGGCCAGTGCGGCGGCTAGTGCGGCGGCCAGCGCACGGACATGAAAAAGCCCGCTGACGCGGGCTTTTTGCACTCGCCGGCGGGCGCGGCGCGCTATGCCATGCCGAGCAGCGCGCGCAGCCCATCCTCGTCGAGGATGGCCACGCCCAGCTCCTGGGCCTTGGTGAGCTTGCTGCCCGCGTCCTCGCCCGACACCAGGTAGGCGGTTTTCTTGGACACCGACCCGCTCACCTTGCCCCCGGCCGCCTGGATGTGGCGCGTGGCTTCCTCGCGGGTCCAGTTGGGCATGGTGCCGGTCAGCACGAAGGTCTTGCCGGCCAGGGTGGTGCCCTGCGGCTCGGCCTCGGCTTCGGGGTGCACGCCCTTCTCGGCCAGCGCGGCGATGATCTCGCGGTTGTGCGGCTCGGCGAAGAAGCGATGGATCGAGCCGGCCACGACCGGGCCCACGTCGGGCGCCGCCAGCAGCGCCTCTTCGTCGGCATCCATGATGCGCTCGATCGTGCCGAAATGGCGGGCGATGTCGCGCGCGGTGGTCTCGCCGACGTGGCGGATGCCGAGCGCGAACAGCAGCCGTCCCAGCGCCGGCTTGCGCGCCTTGTCGATCGCCGCCACCAGGTTCTCGGCCGACTTCTGGCCCATGCGGTCCAGCGTGGCCAGCTTGATGGCGTTCAGGCCATACAGGTCGGCCAGCGACTTGACCCAGCCGTTCTCCACGAGCTGGTCGACGACCTTCTCGCCCAGGCCTTCGATGTCGAGCGCCTTGCGGCCGGCCGCGTGCAGCAGCGTCTGCTTGCGCTGCGCGGCACAGAACAGGCCGCCGGTGCAGCGCGCGATCGCTTCATCCTCGAGCTTCTCGATCGCCGACCCGCACACCGGACAGTGCGTGGGCATGACGAACTCGCGCGCGCCCTCGGGCCGCTTCTCGATGACCGGCCCCACGACCTCGGGGATCACGTCGCCGGCGCGGCGCACGACCACGGTGTCGCCGATGCGCACGTCCTTGCGGCGGATCTCGTCTTCGTTGTGCAGCGTGGCGTTGGTGACGGTCACGCCGCCGACGAATACGGGCTTGAGCCGCGCCACCGGCGTGATGGCGCCGGTGCGGCCCACCTGCACCTCGATGTCGAGCAGTTCGGTGGTGGCTTCTTCGGCCGGGAACTTGTGCGCCACGGCCCACCGCGGCGCGCGCGACACGAAGCCCAGCACCCGTTGCGCGGGCAAGGAATCGACCTTGTAGACCACGCCGTCGATGTCGTAGGGCAACGAGGCGCGCAGCTTGCCCACGCGCTCGTAGAAATTCAGCAGCCCCTGCGCGCCCTCGGCCTGGTGGTTGTAGCGCACGTTGACCGGCAGGCCGAGGCTGGCGAGCCACGCCAGCATCTCGCCGTGCGTGTCGTGCGGCAGCGTCGAGACCTCGCGCGTGCCCGGCGCCGGCTCGTCGAAGCGATCGCCGGTGGCGCGCGCCAGGCCCTGCACCTCGCCCCAGCTGTAGGCGAAGAAGCGCAGCGGACGCTGCGCGGTGATGCGCGGGTCGAGCTGGCGCAGGCTGCCGGCGGCGGCGTTGCGCGGATTGACGAACACCTTCTCGCCGCGCGCGGCCTGCTTGGCGTTGAGCTTCTCGAAATCGGCGCGGTTCATCAGGACCTCGCCGCGCACCTCGAGCACGCGCGGGAAATCGCCGCGCAGCTTGATCGGGATCACCTTGATGGTGCGGATGTTGGCGGTGACGTCCTCGCCGGTCTGGCCGTCGCCACGCGTGGCGGCCTGCACCAGCATGCCGTCTTCGTAGCGCAGGCTGATGGCGAGGCCGTCGAGCTTGAGCTCACAGAAGTAGCGCGGGCTGTCGCTCAGTCCCAGCAGGCCCGCAGCGCGCAGCGTGTCGGCCACGCGCTTGTCGAAATCGTGCACGTCTTCGGCGGCGAAGGCGTTGCCCAGCGACAGCATCGGCACCGCGTGCCGCACGCTGCCGAACTCGGCCTGCGGCGCGGCGCCCACGCGCTGCGTGGGCGACTCCGGCGTGACCAGCTCGGGATGCTCGGCCTCGAGCGCCTGCAGCTCGCGCATCAGCGCGTCGTAGTCGGCGTCGGAGATGCTCGGTTCGTCGTGGACGTAATAGCGGATGTTGTGCTGCTCGATCTCGGCGCGCAGGCGCGCTGCTGACTCGGCCGGCGTGGGCGACGCCTTGCTCATCACGCAAAGACCCGCTTGGAGCGTTCGCTGCCTGCCGGCAGGCCGGCCTCTTCGAGTTGGCCGAACAGCACCTGCAGGCGCTCGTCGATGACCTTGTCGGCGCCGTCGACCAGACCGCGGCCCTGGTCGTCGATCAGCTCGGCGCGCAGCCGGGTGGCGAGGTCACGGCCCACGTCGACCATGCGGCCGAAGGCGCGCGGGTCGGCCGGCGTGCAGGGCACGTCGAGCAACAGGGTGAGGTGGGTGATGCCGCCCATGCCGGCGTCCAGCGGCGCGCCGTCGGTGCGCGAGAGCGTGAAGCGCACGGCGCCGGTGTCGGTCAGCCAGGACATGCCCGTGCCGCCGTTGGCGAAGCCGAGTTCGCGCGCCACGTTCATGACCTCTGCGGCGGGCCGGGCGGTGCCCAGCAGCAGCGTGAGGCCGACCTGGGTGTCGAGCGCCGCGCAGGTGGCGTCCAGGCGCGCGCCCCGCTCAAGCACTTCCTGCTGGTCGGGGCCCTCGATGGTGGCCTCGAAACGCTCGGCCAGGTCTTGCGCACGGGCCCAGGCCTGCGACCATTCGATGGCCGAGAGCGGACCGCTGCGGTTGGCCAGCAGCAAGGCCAGCTGCAGCGAGGCATAGGATTCCTCGCCGTGGAGGCGGGCGCGATGGCGGCCGCGATCGGTGCTGGCGAACACGCGCAGCGGCTTGCGGCCGATCTGGCGCAGCGACTGCATGTAGGGCAGCAGGTCGGCACCGCGCACCGGCTCGGCAAAGTGGATCTCGATCACGACTTCGCTGGCGGGATCCGGCTCTTCGGCATCGTCGCGCTCGGCCGGGTCGGCCACGGGCACGGCGGCGACGGCAACCGGATCTTCGTCGGGGTCGCGCGCACCGATGCCCGGCTCGCGGCGCTGGACCGGGGCCGCGGGCGTGGCGGCGGCGGGCGCGCGCGGCGCGGCCGGCATCTCGCCGGCGCCCAGCAAGGGATCCTGCTCGCTCGAAGGGAAATGCACCTGCATCTTGCGGCGCACGCGGCGGTCTTGCCACCAGTTGAATCCCAGCACCAGCAGGATGAGCAGCACGCCCAGGGCAATCAAGCCGATCTGCAAATCACTCATGTATCAATCCCGCGCCCTGTCGGGCGCCCTACGTTCAGTCGGTTTATGCGGCTTCGGCGGCCATTTGTACGGCCGAGTCGATATCTACGGCAACGATACGCGAAACGCCCTGCTCCTGCATCGTCACGCCCACCAATTGCTTTGCCATTTGCATCGCGATCTTGTTGTGCGAGATGAACAGGAACTGCGTCTGCTCGCTCATGCTGCGCACCAGGTTGGCGTAGCGCTCGGTGTTGGCGTCGTCGAGCGGCGCGTCCACCTCGTCGAGCAGGCAGAACGGCGCCGGGTTGAGCTTGAACAGCGCGAACACCAGCGCGGTGGCGGTGAGGGCCTTCTCGCCCCCGGACAGCAGGTGGATCGTGCTGTTGCGCTTGCCCGGCGGCTGCGCCATCACCTGCACGCCGGCATCGAGGATCTCGTCGCCCGTCATGGTCAGGCGCGCCTCGCCCCCGCCGAACAGGCGCGGGAACAGCTCGCCGAAATGGCCGTTGACGGTGTTGAACGTTTCCTGCAGCAGCTCGCGCGTCTCGCGGTCGATCTTGCGGATCGCGTCTTCGAGCGTCTCGATGGCGGTGAGCAGGTCGGTCTGCTGCGCGTCGAGGAAGGTCTTGCGCTCGCGCGAGGTGCCGAGCTCGTCGAGCGCGGCCAGGTTGACCGAGCCCAGCGCCTCGATCTGGCGCGAGATGCGGCCCACTTCGGACTGCAGCCAGCTGGCGCGGCGCCATTCGTCGGGCATGTTGGCCAGCTCCTGGGCCAGGCCTTCGCGGTCGACTTCGCGCGCGTTGAGTTGTTCGGTGAACTGCTCCTCGGCCAGGCGGGCGGCCTGCTCCTGGAGCTGCAATTCGGTGATGCGGGCGCGCAGCGGCTCGAGCAGGCGCTCCTGTGCCAGGCGGTCTTCGTCGGCGCCGCGCAGCAGCGCCGAGAGGTTGTCGAGCTCCTGGCGCGCACGGGTCAGGGCTTCCTCGCGCTCGGCGCGCGTCTCGAGCGCGTCCTGCAGGCCGGCCTGGGTGGCGGAGGCGTCGAGGTCGACCAGTTCGGTCTCGAGCTGCTGCAGCTCGACCGAGGCGCGCTGGCTCTGGTCGGCGGCGAGCTGGCGGTTGCGTTGCAGGTCGGTGATCCGCACCTGCACGCCGCGCTCGGCGAATTCGGCTTCCTGTGCCGCCCGTTCGAGCTCGCGCAGCCGGGTGCGGGCGGCCTCGGCCTGCGCCGCCAGCCCCTCGCCGTCGATCTCGGCGTCGGAGAACCGGCCCTGGTGTTCGGCCAGCTCGGCGTCGAGCGTCTCGAAGCGGGCCTCGGCATCCTCGCGGGTCGCGCGCAGGTCTTCTTCCTGGACGGCCAGCTCGTCGAGATCCTGGCGCAGCCGTGCCGCGCGTTCGCCCGACTGCTCGGCCTGCTGCTGCAGGCGCGAGTGTTCGAGCTGGATGTCGTGCACGCGGCGCGTGACCTCGGCCACGCGCTGGCGCGCCGGCGAGATGGCCTGGCTCACCTGCTGCCAGGCCGCCTCGGCGCGCGCCACGTTGCCCAGCGCCTGGTCGGCGATGAGCTGCTGCGCCTTGATCTCGCGCTGCAGATTCTCGATCTCCTGCTGGCGCGCCAGCATGCCGGCCTGCTCGGAGTCGGGCGCGTAGAAGCGCACGCTGTGGGCGTCGACCAGATGGCCGGCGCGCACGACGTAGGCCGCGCCTTCCGGCAGCGTGGCCCGGGCGCCGAGCGCCTGGGTCACGTCATTGGCGGTGTAGATGCCGCGCAGCCAGTCGTTGAGCAGCGCGCGCAGGTCGGGATCGGTGATGCGCAGCAGGCTGGCCAGCGGCGTGAGGCCGGCCGGCGCGGCGGGCGCGGGGCCGGCCGCGGGGGTCTGGTAGAAGGCCAGGCGCGCGGGCGGCGCGTCTTCGGCGAAGGCGCGCGCCCAGTCGAGGTTGCGCACCTCGAGGGCCGCCATGCGTTCGCGCAGCGCCGCTTCCAGCGCGGGCTCCCAGCCCGGCTCGATGTGCAGTTTCTGCCAGAGGCGGCCCAGGCCGGCGAGCTCGTGCTTGGCCAGCCAGGGCTCGAGCGCCCCCTGCTTCTGCACGTCTTCCTGGAGCTTGACCAGGGCGGCCATGCGCGCCTCCAGGCGCGCGAGCGCCTGGGCGTCCTGCTGGGCGGCGGCCTGGGCGCGGCTGCGCTCGGCGTCGGCCTCGGGAATGCGGCCCTCGAGCTCGGCGAGCTCGGCCTGCGCCGTCTCGAGCTGCTCCTCGCCGGCGTAGCGGGCGCCGGCCAGCTCTTCGAGCTTTTCGGGGTCGGGCGTGTGGAGTTCGCGCAGATCCTGCTGCAGACGCTCGCGGCGCTGCTCCAGGCTCTGCAACTGGCGATCGGATTCGCGCTGCGTCTGGGCCGCCAGGGCGAGGTTCTGCTCGACCCGGGCCAGCGCGGCGCGCATCTCGTCGCGGCCGGCGGCGGCTTCGCGCACGCGGGCCTCGATGGCGGGCAGGCTGGCCTGCGCCTCCTCGGCCACGGCGCGCGCCTCTTCGGTGCGGGCGGCGCCGGTGGCGAGGTCATCCTCGGCCTGGGCGATCTGTTCGGTGCAGTGTTCCTGCTGCGCGTTCCATTCGGCGATCTGCGCCAGCAGCTGCTCGCGGCGGGCGGTCAGGCGATTGCGCGAATCCACCACGTGGCGGATCTCGGCCTCGAGGCGGCTGACCTGGGCGTTGGCTTCGTAGAGCTGGCCCTGGGCCGCGTGCACGGCGTCGCTGGCGGCGTAGTGGGCCTGGCGGCGCGACTCGAGCTCGGCCTCGCCGGAACGCAGCGCGGCGATGGCGGACTCGAGGTTGTTCTGCGCCTGGGCCATCTCCTGCGTTTTCTTGTCGCGCTCGAGGCGCGCGCCGGTTTCCTTCAGGAACCACAGCGCAAACTGCTTTTTCTCGCCGTCGGCCTGCATCTCGCGATACTGGCGCGCCACCTCGGCCTGCGCCTCCAGCTTTTCGAGCTGGGAATTGAGCTCGCGCAGGATGTCTTCGACGCGGGTGAGGTTTTCGCGCGTGTCGGACAGGCGGTTTTCGGTCTCGCGGCGGCGCTCTTTATAGCGCGACACGCCGGCAGCCTCTTCGAGGAACACCCGCAGCTCTTCGGGGCGCGCCTCGATCAGGCGGTTGATCATGCCCTGGCCGATGATGGCGTAGCCGCGCGCGCCCAAGCCGGTGCCCAGGAAGATGTCGTGGATGTCGCGGCGCCGGACCTGCTGGTTGTTGACGTAGTAGCTGCTGGTGCCGTCGCGGGTGAGCACGCGCCGCACCGCGATCTCGGCGTAGGTGCTCCACTGCCCGGCCGCTCGGCCTTCGCTGTTGTCGAACACCATTTCGACCGAGGCGCGGGCTGCCGGCTTGCGGTTGCCCGAGCCGTTGAAGATCACGTCCTGCATGGACTCGCCGCGCAGCTCCGAGGCCTTGGCCTCGCCCAGCACCCAGCGCACGGCATCGATGATGTTCGATTTGCCGCAGCCGTTGGGCCCCACCACCCCCACCAGCTGGCTGGGAACGGGGATCACGGTGGGATCGACGAAGGACTTGAAGCCGGCGAGTTTTAGCTGGGTAAGGCGCACAGTACGATGACGGACCGGGTAGGTTGAACGAAGGCGTTGAACGGACCTGCCGCGCAAATTGGCAAACCGGCCTCGAAAGGCCGGTCTGATATGGGTCGTATGATACCGCAGGCGGGGATCGGCCGAAGGTGAACAACGGTCAGGGCACAATCGCAGCGCCAGGCGGCGTGGCCGGACGCTATACTCGCTGACAATTTCGCATATCAATACCCAATTCCACACAACGCCGCCAGCGGCACCAGCGGGGACATTCTTGAAACGCGGGTTTTATCTGGTCATGGCCGCCCAGGCCTTCTCATCCATGGCGGACAATGCGTTGTTCATTGCGGCCATCGCATTGATCCTGGAGCTGAGTGGGCCCGACTGGATGGCGCCGCTGATGAAATGGTCGTTCGCGCTGGCGTATGTGGTGCTGGCCGCCTTCGTGGGCGCGTTCGCCGACTCCTACCCCAAGGGCCGGGTGATGTTCGTCACCAACGCGCTCAAGGTGGCCGGCTGTCTGCTGATGTTCTCCTACGCCAACATCGGCGTGCCCCCCGTCTACCAGACCTACCTCGTCTGTGCCGCCTACGCGCTGGTGGGCATCGGCGCGGCCGCCTATTCGCCGGCCAAGTACGGCATCGTGACCGAGATGCTGCCGCCCGACCTGCTGGTCAAGGGCAACAGCTGGATCGAAGGCCTCACCGTGCTGTCCATCATCATCGGCACCGTGCTGGGCGGCGCCCTGATCTCGCCCAAGGTGTCGCAGCTGCTGCTGTCGCACCCGACCATCGGCAGCCTGGTCCACACGCCCGCCGAGGCCGCGATCCTGGTGATCGCCGTGGTCTACCTGCTGGCCGCGCTGTGCAACCTGCTCATCCCCAGCACCCACGTGCGCTACCCGCCGCAGCAGAAAAACCCGATCAAGCTGGTCCGCACCTTCGGCGGCTACGTGCGGGTGCTGTGGCGCGACAAGCTGGGCCAGATCTCGCTGGCGGTCACCACCCTGTTCTGGGGCGCGGGCGCCACGCTGCAGCTCATCGTGATCGAGTGGGGCCGCAGCCACCTGGGCTACCGGCTCGACCAGGCCTCGATCCTGATGGGCGTGGCGGCGGTGGGCACCGTGATCGGCTCGATCCTGGCCGGCCGCATTCCGCTGCGCCGGGCGCTGGTCGTGCTGCCGGTGGGCGCCGCCATGGGCCTGGTGGTGATGCTGATGCCGCTGGTGTACTCGCCCTGGAGCGTCTACCTGCTGCTGTTGCTCACCGGCGGGCTGGCGGGCTTTTTCGTGGTGCCGATGAACGCCCTGCTGCAGCATCGCGGCCACGTGCTGCTGTCGGCCGGCCATTCGATCGCCGTGCAGAACTTCAACGAGCAGCTCAACATCCTGCTGATGGTGGCCATGTACACGCTGATGCTGTGGCTCAACATGCCCATCAACGCCGTGATCGTGGTGTTCGGCCTGCTGGTCACGATCCTGATGCTGGTCTTCATCCGCTGGGCGCGCGTCAACCTGGCGCGCAATCCCGACCTCCAGGACCAGATCGGCCAGGAAGGCCACGGCAAGGCGCTCGACAGCGTCCACCACTGAAAAAAGCCGTTGTGAATCAAGCCACTGGCGACCCCGCGGGGTCGCCAGTCTGCGTTTGGGCGCGGCGCGGCACGCGCGCCGCGCCGCTCAGGGCGCGACCGCGAGCTGCAGGTCCTGCCAGGCGCGCGCCTTCTCGACCGGGCTGCGCAGCAGATAGGCCGGGTGGTAGCTCACCACCATCGGGATCTCGACGCCCTCGTCGGTCTTGAGGCTGTGGACCCGGCCGCGCAGGCTGCCGATCGTGGCGTCGGTGCCCAGCAGGGTCTGGGCGGCGAAGCGGCCCAGCACCAGGATGCGCTCGGGCTTGAGCAGCGCGATCTGGCGCATCAGGTAGGGGCTGCAGGCCGCCACTTCCTCGGGCTTGGGATTGCGGTTGCCGGGCGGCCGGCACTTGATCACGTTGGCGATGAAGACGTCCTGCTCGCGGCTCATCCCGATCGACGCCAGCATCGCGTCCAGCAACTGCCCCGACCGGCCCACGAACGGCAGGCCCTGCCGGTCTTCCTGCTCGCCCGGCGCCTCGCCGACCACCAGCCAGCGGGCCTGGCGGGCGCCGGTGCCGAACACGGCATGCTTGCGCCCCTCGCACAGGCCGCAGGCCGTGCAGGCGGAGACCAGCCCTTCCAGCTCGTCGAGGTCGGCGCGGCCGGCGCGCGCGGCGACTTCGCGCGCGCGCTCGGCCGGCGTGCGTTCTTCCTGGGCCGCCGCCTCTTCGACCTTGACGGGCTTGGGCGGCGGACCGGAACGCACCGGAATCCGGACCCGGTCGGCGGCCGGCGCGGCGCCTGCCGCCGGCGCGGGCGTCGCGGCTGCAGGCGAGGCGACCGGCGCGGCCGGCGTCGGCGCGGCCGGCATCGGCACGGCCGGCGATGGCGCGGCGGCGGGGGCCGTGGCGCGCGCCACGGGTGCCTCGGCCGCGGTCGGCGCGGCCTGCAGCGGCGCCGGGGCGCGCAGCCAGGTCTTTTCGATCCCGATCTCGCGCAGCCACAGCCGCTGCAGCGGATTGACGCGCAGGCCGGCGGCGGCCGGCGCGGCGGATGCCTGCGTCATGCCTTCGTGTCCTTCAGGGGTTTCTGCATCACCCATGCGTCCTCGCGCGTGCCCTTACCGGCAGGATAGTAATCTTTGCGCACGCCGATCCGCACATAGCCATGGTGTTCGTAGAAGGCCACCGCGCCGGGATTCGACGGGCGCACCTCCAGCAGCACGCCCTCCACGCCCGCCGCGCGCGACTGCGCCTCGCACCATTCCATCAGCGCCGTACCCACGCCCTGGCGCTGCAGGTCGCGCTGCACGGCGATCACGAGCAGGTGGGAGACGTCGGGCGCCATCATCAGCAGGCAGAACCCGCACAGCGCATCGCCGCGCCAGGCCACGCAGGAGGCGTAGCCCGAGAGCAAGGCGTCCGAGAAATTGCCGCGGGTCCAGGGAAATGCCTGCACTTGCGCCTCGAGCGCGGCCACCTGGTCGAGGTCGGCCGGGCGCATCGGCGCGAGCCGCAGCGCGGGCGCCTCGGGCACCTGGGCACGGGCGCGCGGGTTGCCGCCCTCGCCCCGCTCACGCTCGGCGGTGGTGAACGCGACCTTGTCGCGCACATAGAGCGGCGCCGCCATCTCGGGCGCCACGCTCATGCCCTGGTCGAGCGCGAGCTCGGCCAGGCGCGCCAGCGCGCGCGCGCTCGGCCGCGCCTCGTCGCTGTGCTGCCAGCCCTCGGGCAAGGGCATCTGCGCCGCATAGACGGTCCAGGCGTCGCCGGCGGCGACCACGCGGGCCCCGGCCGGCAGATGGTGGGCGGCCCAGGCACAGACCTCGCCGGCGGCGATCAGCAGGGGCGCGTGCAGCGTCTCCCAGCCGGCGGCCTCGGACGGGCCCGCCGCCGGCACCTGCGGCGCCGGCAGCCGGCGATAGGCGGCCAGATAGACCTCTTCCATGCGCGCATCCAGCGCCACCAGCACCACCTGCCCCGGCAGCGCATGGGTGGCCTGGGCCACGGCCAGGTGCGACACCACGGGCACCACCGGCAGGTCCAGGCCCATGGCCACGCCCTGCGCCACGCCGCAGGCCACGCGCAGGCCGGTGAAGCCCCCCGGCCCCTGGCCGAAGGCCACCGCGTCGAGGTCGCCCGGCGCCAGACCGGCCGCCTCGAGCAGCTCGTGCGCCATGGGCAGCATGCGTTCGGCATGCTCCTGGGCACCCTCGTGTTCGCGCACGGCAATCGCCGTGCTTCCCGCCCGGCGCGTCAGCAGCGCGACGCCGCAGCGGGAGGAAGATGTTTCAAAGGCCAGCAAGTTGATTTCCATAGTCCTCCATTGTACGGAATCACCCATTCGTCCCTCGTATGTAAGGACGATTTCTACCGGTCAGTGCAATGTGTAATATCTTGTGAACACCCTCTTTCCCCCGGTTCTTGTCACTGTTACATTTCCGGCCATGAATACGCAAAACACCACTCCCACCCGCAAGATCCTGGTCGTAGACGATGATCCGCGCCTGCGCGATCTGCTGCGACGCTACCTGTCGGAACAAGGGTTCAATGTCTTCGTCGCCGAGGATGCCAAGGAAATGGGCAAACTCTGGCAACGCGAGCATTTCGACCTGCTCGTCCTCGACCTGATGCTGCCGGGCGAGGATGGCCTGTCGATCTGCCGTCGCCTGCGCGGCGGCCACGACAACACGCCGATCATCATGCTCACGGCCAAGGCGGAAGAAATCGACCGCATCGTGGGCCTGGAAATGGGCGCCGACGACTACCTGTCCAAACCGTTCAACCCGCGCGAACTGCTGGCCCGCATCAATGCGATCCTGCGCCGCCGCGGCACCGAAGAGCATCCGGGCGCCCCGAGCCAGGAAAACGAGTCCATCGCTTTCGGCCCCTACGTCCTGAACCTCTCGACCCGCACCCTGACCCGCAACGGCGAACAGGTGCCGATCACCACGGGCGAATTCTCGGTGCTGAAGGTATTTGCCCGTCACCCCAAGATTCCGCTCTCGCGCGACAAGCTCATGGAGCTGGCCCGCGGCCGCGAATACGAAGCCTTCGACCGCAGTCTGGACGTGCAGATCTCGCGCCTGCGCAAGCTGATCGAGCCGAACCCGTCGAAGCCCGTCTTCATCCAAACCGTCTGGGGTCTGGGATACGTGTTTGTTCCAGATGGCGGCAGTTGATTATTCGCCCCGACCCGGGCAGGAGCGCAGTCTCGTGCCCCGCTTGCGCAGGATTCTGAGGACCCTGACATCACGGTTGCGCCTGGGCTTGTTCGGGCGCACTTTCCTATTGCTGGCCGCGCTCATGCTGGTCAGCCTGGGAGCGTGGCTGCAGGTGTTCTTCAGCATGGAACTGGGCCCGCGCGCCAATCAGATGGCGCAGCGGGTGATCACGGCCGTCAATATCACCCGCACCGCGCTGGTCTACTCGCAGACCGACGAACGCAGCAAGCTGCTGCTCGACCTGGCCACCAACGAGGGCATCCAGGTCTATCCGCGCGAAGTCACCGATTTCACCGAAGCCCTGCCCAATGACGATTATTGGCAGCGCGTCGCGCAGCACATCCGCACCCGCTTCGGTCCCGAGACCCAGATCGCCTGGGGGGTCAATCAGGTACCCGGTTTCTGGGTCAGTTTCCAGATAGACCAGGATCTCTATTGGCTGGTGTTCGAGCGCGAGCAGATCGGGCTGACGGGCGGCATCGAATGGCTGGGCTGGGGCGCGACCGCGCTGCTGCTCTCGCTGGTGGGCGCGGCGGTCAGCGTGGGCTTCGTCAACCGGCCGCTGTCGCGGCTGGCGCGCGCGGCCCAGGTGCTGTCGCGTGGCGAAACGCCCGCGCCGCTGCCCGAACAGGGCCCGCTCGAGATCCGTGACCTCAACGCCTCGTTCAACCGCATGGCCAAGGATCTGCGCCAGGCGGAGGCCGACCGCGAGCTGATGCTGGCCGGGATCTCGCACGACCTGCGCACGCCGCTGGCCCGCATGCGCCTCGAAATCGAGATGAGCGGAGTGTCCGAGGACGCGCGCCAGGCCATCGACGAAGACCTGGGCCAGATCGATCACAGTATCGGCCAGCTGATGGAATACGCGCGGCCCGCCGGCACCCTGCCCCAGCTCGCCACCGACATCTCCTCGGTGCTGGCCGAGCTCTACGAACGCGAGCGCAGCCACACGGCGACGCTGGGCGGCGAGCTCGAGGCCTCGATCGAGCCGGGCCTGCGCGCCCGCATCACCGCGCTCGATCTCAAGCGCATCGTGAGCAACCTGATCGAGAACGCGCGCCGCTATGGGCGCTCGACCGACGGCCTGGCGCATCTGGTCATGACGGTGCAATCCGAGGGCAATACGCTCGCGATCGAAGTGGCTGACCGCGGCCCGGGCATCGCGCCCGAGGAAGTGGAACGGCTGTTGCAGCCCTTCTCGCGCGGCGAAGCCGCGCGTACCGGCGTCAGTGGCGCCGGCCTGGGCTTGGCGATTGTCGAACGCCTGCTCAAACACGCAGGCGGCTCGCTCAAGATGCTGCCGCGCGCAGGCGGCGGACTGGTGGCTCGGATAGAGTTACCCAAAGCCAAGTTTAGGAATTATCAATTAGACAGTGATAATCAATAGCGTAGAATTAGTGGTTTGGGCGACTAGCCCTCTCCACCAACAACTCACTGGGAGTAACACATGAAAACTGTTGGCGACAAGCTCGAGCCTTTCAAGGTTGCCGGCGTCAAGCCCGGCTTCAACCAGCACGAAGAAAACGGTGTCTCGGCCTTCGAAGACATCACCGAAAGCTCGTTCCCCGGCAAGTGGAAGGTGATCTACTTCTACCCGAAGGACTTCACGTTCGTCTGCCCGACCGAGATCGTCGGCTTCAACAAGCTGGCCAAGGATTTCGAAGACCGCGACGCCGTCCTGCTGGGTGGCTCGAGCGACAACGAATTCGTGAAGCTGGCCTGGCGCCGTGAGCATCCGGACCTCTCCAAGCTGGCTCACTACCAGTTCGGCGACACCACCGGTGCCCTGATCGACCAGCTCGGCGTCCGTGAAAAGGGTGCTGGCGTTGCGCTGCGCGCCACCTTCATCGTCGACCCCGACAACACGATCCAGCACGTTTCGGTGAACAACCTGAACGTCGGCCGTAATCCGGAAGAAGTCCTGCGTCTGCTCGACGGTCTGCAGACCGACGAACTGTGCCCGTGCAACCGTACGGTTGGCGGCGCCACGCTGTAAGTTCCTGGCCCGGCTCGTCCGGGCCTTTCCTGCTCCAGACTATAGGTAAAAACTATGGAATTCCTTTCTACCATCAAGGAACAACTACCGGATTGGGCCAAGGACATCCGCCTGAATCTGGACAGCGTCATCGCGCGCTCGACCCTCTCGCAGGAAGACGCGCTGGGCGCCGCCCTGGCCGCGGCCTACGCCTCGAGCAGCCCGTTCCTGGTCGACGCCTTCAAGGGCGCGCTGTCGGAGGGCGACGCCAACGCCGCGCTGACCGCCGCCGCGCTCATGGGCATGAACAACACCTGGTATCCCTACGTGGAAATGACCGGTGACGCCCAGCTCAAGAGCCTGCCCGCCCAGCTGCGCATGAACGCCTACGCCACCCATGGCGGCGTGGAGAAGAAGCGCTTCGAGCTGTTCGCGCTGGTGGCCTCGATCATCGGCAAGTGCCACTTCTGCGTGCAGTCGCACTACGAGAACCTGAAGAAAGACGGGCTCTCGACCGAGCAGCTGCGCGACGCCGGCCGCATCGCCGCCGTGGTGAACGCCGCCGCGCTGGCGCTCAAGGCGCAAGGCAAGTAAGCCCCCCGCCCTGCCCGCGCGGCAGACGGGATGCAGTGAAAGACACCGGCCCTCGCGCCGGTGTTTTTTCGTGGGCGCGCGGCTAGCCCAGCGCGCACAGCGCCCGGCGCTCCACCTCGGAGACGCGCTCGAGCCGGTAGCCGAAGCCATAGATGGTCTTGAGGCGATAGCCGTGTTCGGGGCGCAGCCGCAGCTTGGCGCGCACGATGCAGACGTGGGTGTCGATCGTGCGGGTGATGAGCGGGGCCGCGTGCTGCCAGACGCTCTGCTGGATCACGAGCCGCGACATCGGCTGGCCCTGATGGCGGAACAGCAGCAGCGCCACGCTGAACTCCTTGGGCGTGAGGTGGATGCGCTCGCGGCTGCGCAGGACTTCGTGCGCATCGAGATCGAACAGGAACTCGCCGTAGGTTTCGCGATGGCCGCCCACCTGCCGCTGCTGCACCCGGCGCAGCAGCGCCCACAGCTTGGCGCGCGCCAGCACCGGCGTGGCGGGCTCCTCGAGATAGTCGTCGGCGCCGGCCTGCAACAGGGCCGCGATGCTGGCCTCGGCGCGCCCGGCCGGCACCAGCGCCAGCACGCCGATGCGGCCCTGGCCCTGCTCGCGGGCCCATGCCAGCGCCTGGGCGGTGAGGCCGGTGGGCTGGGCGCTGTCGATCAGCATCAGCGCCGCGGCGCCGGGCGGGGTGCGCGGATCACCGGGCGCGGCCGGACCGAGCGGATCGGGCGGACCGAGCGGACCGAGCGGGCCGGGCGGATCCAGCGAGTCGGGCTGATCGAGCGGCGCGCAGGGGCCGGCCGGGCCGCCGTGCAGCGGCGCGGGCAGGGCCGAGATCGCGGCGTACGCGCGGCACTGGAATCCGGCCGTGGCGCACCACTGCGCGAGCTGCTGGCGACGCTGGGCGTCGTGCGCCAGGATCAGGAGCCAGGGCGCCGGTGCGGCGGCAGCGACGGCGGCGGGCCGGCGCCCGGACGCCGGCCCGGCGGCCGGATCTGACGGGGAGAGGTGGGCGGAGGCATTGAGGACCATAAGCCGATCCGACGAAAAAAGAACATCTTAGCCAGCGGGTACGGTCCGATTCCGCACAGAAACTCTCGCCTCGCCCACGAAGCAGAACGGCCCCCGCAGGGGCCGTCCGCAATCCGGGCGCGGCGCGCCGCGCTTCAGACCTTTACACCCGTGATGTAGCCCACCGTCGCGCCGTGGCGATCACGGTAGTTGGCGCGCACCAGCGCCTCGGTGGCGGGACGGACCTTGTCGTGCAGCTTGTTCCAGTCGCCGGCGTGCTGGAAGTTGCTGGTGATGTAGGTCCAGCCATTGAGCTCGTCCACCGCCTGCAGGCCGGTCGATTCGGCGGCCACCGGGCAGGACAGCACGCGGGCGAGCTGGCGGGTGTCGACGTTATAGGCCCACAGGAAGTTGTTCACGTGGCCGCCGCTGTCCTCGCCGATGAACAGCGTGCGCAGCTTCTCCGAGAACTTGAGGTTGTCGGGGTTGGAGATGCGCTCGGCGTCGTGCACATTGCCCAGCGCGTCGGGCTGCTTCAGGTCCACGCCCACCAGCGCGGCCGGCGGGGCCATGTCCACCGGCACCCACTCGCTGTCGATGGCGCGGCCTTCGGTGTCCTTCTGGCCGCCGCGCAGGTTCAGCGCGTAGACCGCGCCGGCCTTGGGCCCCTCGACCTTGATGCCGCCCGAGCCGTCCAGCATGGAGGCCTCCACGCGCGACATGGCCGAGTAGGCCACGCGGTCGCGCACGTTCACCGTGGTGCCCTCCATCTTGGTGAAGCCGAGGCTGCCGCCCGCCAGCGCGGCGTAGCGGTGCGTCTCGAGAAAGGCGGCCGCCTGCGCCATGCCGGGCTTGATGCGCACCCAGTTGTGGCGGCCCGCGAACGGGATGCGGGTGTAGCCCGGCACGCCCGGGTCCGTCTCGCTCACGTCCATGATGTCGCTGCCGCGCAGCCGGTCGGCCAGCGCGCGGATCTCGTCGCTGGTGGCGTGGCCCAGGCGCACCCAGTCGAGCGTGGCCGAGCCCGGGCCGGTGCTTGACTGCTGGTGCCAGCGCGCCACGTAGAGCGTGCCGGCCGACAGATCTTCGGCGCGGTCGGCCACGAACAGGAACAGGCCGCCGTTGGTGGCGTCGTCGCCCATCAGCGCGGTGCGGCGGTCGGGCATGACCTGGATCAGCTCGTGCGAGATGCGGCCCAGGCAGTAGTGCTTCTTCACCACGCCCGAGCCGTCGGGCTGCACCACCACTTCGGGCAGATGGCCGTAGTGATAGGGATTGGCGGCGTTCTCGTCGCCATACAGATTGCGGCTGTAGGCCTTGAACTGGGCCAGGTCCTTCGCCTTGGGCGAGATCGCGTCGGGCTCGTACTCCTCGCTGGAGAGGTGGGTGTTCCAGGGCGACAGGCTGGCGCCGCAGGTGATCCACAGGCCGTGCACCGCCGAGGTGTCCACCGGCCGATACTGCACCAGCGCGAGGTGGCCCGTGGCCGGATCCTGGTCGAGCGTCAGCACGGCGATCGGCGACGGCAGCTTGCCGTACATCTCGCCGCCAGCCTGGTCGAAGGTCGTGTATTCGAACTGCACCACGGCGAACACCGTGTTGCCCTTCACGCCCGCCACCTTGGGATCGGGCAGCGTCAGCATCGACATGCCGTCGGGGCAGTCGGAGAAGAACTGACGCGCGCGCCCCGGCACGGAGGTGTCCATGATGGGCTGGTTGCGGATGTCGAGATAGCCGCCGGCCAGCAGCGTGCCGCCACGGCCGTCGGGCACCTCGTCGCCGGTCATGAAGAACGGCTCGTAGGCCAGCGCGACGGTCTCTTCGCGCCCGCCGGGATAGCGCAGCACCATGCGCGAGCCGACGGTCGTGCGCGCCATGGCGGCCGGGTCGGCGAGCGTGGGCGCCGGCATGGCCAGGAACGAAACCTGCGCAGGCTGGCCGCGTTGGCCCTGGGCACAGGCGGCCAGCAGCGCGCTGGCGCCGGCGCCGGTGGCGAGCGGCAGCATGGGCGCGCTGCCGAGGAATTTCAGGACGTCGCGGCGAGAGAGGCGGGAGGATTGCGGCATGACGGTCAGGTTCCGGGCAAGTGTCCAAACAGGGTCGGCCGCGATGCTACCGACGCTTTGTGACACTTACGGGACCGCTGCCGCCGCCGCTTGCTACAAGCCGTTAAACGCGGGCGATCATGGCCACCACGGTGGCCGCGATGCCTTCCTTTCGACCGAGATATCCGAGATGCTCGTTGGTCTTGGCCTTGATGTTGACCGCGGCGGGATCGATGCCGAGATCGGCCGCCACGTTGGCGACCATGGCCGGCGCGTGCGGCCCGATCTTGGGCGCCTGCGCATGCACGGTCGCGTCGACGTTGACCACGGTCCAGCCCGCGGCCGCCACGCGCGCCATCGCCTCGCGCAGCAGCACGCGGCTGTCGGCGCCCTTGAAGGCGGGGTCGGTGTCGGGGAAATGGCGGCCGATGTCGCCCAGCGCCGCCGCGCCCAGCACCGCATCGGTGATGGCGTGCAGCAGCACGTCGGCGTCGGAGTGGCCCTGCAGGCCGTGGGAGTGCGGGATCGTGACGCCGCCAATGATCAGCGGACGCCCTTCGACCAGCGCGTGTACGTCGAAGCCTTGGCCGACGCGGAACGGGAAATTCATAGCCATTTTTCCATCAACTCGAAATCTTCAGGCCAGGTGACCTTGAAATTGCGCGCCGAACCCGGCACGAGCCGCGGCGCCAGGCCGCGCGACTCCAGCGCGCTGGCCTCGTCGGTGACGTTGACGCCGGCGGCGCGGGCGTGGGCCAACGCGGCGCCCAGTATGCCAAGCCGGAACATCTGCGGCGTCTGGGCCAGCCAGAGGCCGTCGCGGTCCTGGGTGCGGGCCACGCGCGCGCCGTCCGCACCGGCCTGCTTGACCGTGTCGGGCACCGGCTGCGCCAGCAGGCCGCCCACCGGGTCGTCCTGGCAGGCCTCGATCAGGCGCGCCAGCGCGGCGGCCGGCAGGCCGGGCCGGGCGGCGTCGTGCACCAGCACCCAGGCCTCGGGCGACACGCCTTCGGCCTGGAGCGCGGCCAGCGCCTGCGCCACGGTGTCGGCGCGGGTGGCGCCGCCGCAGGGCAGCCAGCGGGTGCGCGGCAGGCCCGCCAGGGCCGTCTCGACCCAGCCATCGCCGGGCGAGACCGCCACCAGCACCTCGGCGATGCGGGCATCGGCCAGCAGCGCCCGCACGGCATGGCGCAACATGGGCTCGCCGGCCAGCGGCCGGTACTGTTTGGGGAGGGCGGAAGCGCCCGGGCCGGCCGCCCGGCTGCCCACGCCGGCGGCGGGGACGAGGGCGATCAGCGGGGCGGATTCGCGCGGGATGGACGCAATAGGTTCAGACATGGTCAAGAGATTTTATAATCTTCCCCCTGATGGCTGAATCCTCCTCTTCCACCGGCGCCGCGCCGCACCTCCCGTCCACCGCCGCCACGCTGGCCGCGCTCAAGCCCGGCACGCGCTACGCGCAGCCGCGTCCGCCCGGATCGGGCGACGGCTGGCTGCTGGCCGACCTCGCCCGGGCCGCCCGCCGCCCGCTCGTCGTGTTCACGGCCGAGCCGCTCGAGGCGCAGCGCCTGACCGACGAAATCCCGCAGTTCGCGCCCGACCTGCGCGTGCGCCAGCTGCCCGACTGGGAGACGCTGCCCTACGACGCGTTCTCGCCGCACCAGGACCTGATCTCCGAGCGCCTGCACACCCTGCACGCGCTGATGCTCAAGGAGGTCGACATCCTGACCGTGCCGGTCACGACCGCCCTGTACCGGCTCGCGCCGCCGTCGTTCCTCGCGGCCTACACGTTCTCGTTCAAGCAGCGCGACAAGCTCGACGAGCAGGCGCTGCGCGCCCAGCTCACGCTGGCCAACTACACCCACGTCACCCAGGTGACCGCGCCGGGCGAGTTCTGCCTGCGCGGCGGGCTGATCGACCTGTTCCCGATGGGCTCGGTGGTGCCCTACCGCATCGATCTGTTCGACGACGAGATCGAATCGATCCGTGCCTTCGACGTGGACACGCAGCGCAGCCTCTACCCCGTGGGCGAGGTGCAGCTGCTGCCGGGCCGCGAATTCCCGATGGACGAAAACGCGCGCAACCATTTCCGCGCGCGCTTTCGCGAGGTGTTCGAGGGCGATCCCTCGCGCGCCCTGCCCTACAAGGACATCGGCAGCGGCATCGCCTTCGCCGGCGTCGAATACTACCTGCCGCTGTTCTTCGAGCAGACCGCCACGCTGTTCGATTACCTCGCGACCGACACCATCACGGTGACGCTGGGCGACATCGACGGCGCGGTGCAGCGCTTCGCGCAGGACACCGCCAGCCGCCATGGTTTCCTGAAGAGCGACCGCGAGCGCCCGGTGCTGCCGCCCGAGACGCTGTTCCTCGACGGCGAGGGCCTGCACGCCGGCTTCCGCCAGTTCGCGCGGCTGGCGCTCGGCACCGAGCGCGGCCATCCGGACTTCATCGCCGCGCCGGACGTCGGCGTGTCGCGCCGTGCCGACGACCCGGTGGCCAAGCTGCGCACGCTGCTCGACCGCACCGACGCGCGGGTGGTGCTGTGCGCCGACTCGGCCGGCCGGCGCGAAACGCTGAGCCAGATGCTGGCCGAGCAGCGCATCGCGATCGACCTGCAGGCCGACGACGTGCAGGGCTTTCTGCGCGACCACGGCCACTTCGGCCTGGCGGTGGCGCCGCTGTCGGCGGGCTTCGGCCTGCCGCAGTGCGGCCTGGTGTTCCTCACCGAAAACGATCTCTACCCCGGCAACTCGCCGGCCCGGCGCGGCGGCAAGCGCGCCCAGGAACGCACCAGCAACGTCGAGGCGATGGTGCGCGACCTGGCCGAGCTGCGCGCCGGCGACCCCGTGGTGCACGCGCAGCACGGCATCGGCCGCTATCACGGCCTGGTCAACATGGACATGGGCGAAGGCGAGATGGAGTTTCTCCACCTCGAATACGCCAGCGGCAGCACGCTGTATGTGCCGGTGTCGCAGCTGCACGTGATCGCCCGCTACAGCGGCGCCGATCCGGAGGCCGCGCCGCTGCACAGCCTGGGCTCGGGCCAGTGGGACAAGGCGCGCCGCAAGGCCGCCAAGCAGGTGCGCGACACGGCCGCCGAGCTGCTCGCGCTGTATGCGCAGCGCGCGGCGCGCGAGGGCTTCCAATTCAACCTGCCGCTCAACGACTACGAGGCCTTCGCCGAAGGCTTCGGCTTCGAGGAGACGCCCGACCAGTCGGCCGCGATCCAGGCCGTCATCATGGACATGACCTCGGGCCGGCCGATGGACCGCCTGGTGTGTGGCGACGTGGGCTTCGGCAAGACCGAGGTCGCGCTGCGCGCCGCCTTCCTGGCCGTGGCCAACGGCAAGCAGGTCGCCCTGCTCTGCCCCACCACGCTGCTGGCCGAACAGCACGCGCAGACCTTCTCCGACCGCTTCGCCGACTGGCCGGTGCGCGTCGTCGAGCTGTCGCGCTTTCGCTCCGCCAAGGAAGTGGCGGCCGCGGTCGAGGGCATCAACGACGGCCGCGTCGACATCGTGATCGGCACGCACAAGATCCTGTCCAAGGACGTGCGCTTCAAGCGCCTGGGCCTGGTGATCATCGACGAGGAACACCGCTTCGGCGTGCGCCAGAAGGAGTCGCTCAAGGCGCTGCGCGCCGAGGTCGACGTGCTCACGCTCACCGCCACGCCGATCCCGCGCACGCTGGGCATGTCGCTCGAGGGCATCCGCGACTTCTCCGTGATCGCCACCGCGCCGCAGAAGCGCCTGGCGATCAAGACCTTCGTGCGGCGCGAAGACGGCAGCACGATCCGCGAGGCGCTGCTGCGCGAGCTCAAGCGCGGCGGCCAGGCCTACTTCCTGCACAACGAGGTCGAGACCATCCACAACCGGCGCGCCCGCCTCGAAGAGCTGGTGCCGGAGGCGCGCATCGGCGTGGCCCACGGCCAGATGGCCGAACGCGAGCTCGAGCAGGTGATGAAGGGCTTCTATCAGCAGCGCTACAACGTGCTGTTGTGCACCACCATCATCGAGACCGGCATCGACGTGCCCTCGGCCAACACCATCGTGATCCACCGCGCCGACCGCTTCGGCCTGGCCCAGCTGCACCAGCTGCGCGGCCGCGTCGGCCGCTCGCACCACCAGGCCTATGCCTACCTGCTGACGCCGGGCGAGGACGCGATCACGAGCAACGCCAAGAAGCGGCTGGAGGCGATCCAGGCCATGGAGGAGCTGGGCTCCGGCTTCTACCTGGCCATGCACGATCTCGAGATCCGCGGCACCGGCGAGATCCTGGGCGACTCGCAGTCGGGCAACATCCAGGAAGTGGGCTTCTCGATGTACAACGAGATGCTCAACGAGGCGGTGCGCGCGCTCAAGGCGGGCGAGGAGCCCGACCTCGACGCGCCCTTCAACCTCGCCTGCGAGGTCAACCTGCACGCGCCCGCCCTGCTGCCCTCCGACTACTGCCCCGACGTGCACGGCCGGCTGGCGATCTACAAGCGCCTGGCGCACGCGGCCGACGAAGACGACCTGATCCAGATCCAGGAGGAGCTGATCGACCGCTTCGGCAAGCTGCCCGAGGCGGCCCAGACCCTGCTTACCACCCATCGCCTGCGCCTCGCGGCGCAGCCGCTGGGCATCGTCAAGATCGACGCCAGCGAGGCCCAGGCGCTGCTGCAGTTCGGACCCAAGACCAGCGTCGACCCGCTGCGCATCATCGAGCTGGTGCAGAAGCAGCGCCACATCAAGCTGTCGGGCCAGGACCGCCTGCGTATCGAAATCAAGGCGCCGCAAGTGGCCGCCCGCGCCGACGCGGTCCGCGCCGTGCTGCGCTCGCTCAAGTAACCTTCACACCCATGACCACCCTGAACCTCATCATCCAGTCGCCGGCGCTCGCCGTCGAACACGCCGAACAGCTCGCCGCGCTCGCCAGCGCGCAGGGCATCGCCCGCATCAGCACCACCGCCGCCCGCCTGCTCGACGTGCAGGCCGACGAGGCCACCCGCGCCGAGGTGCGCGCCTGGGCCGAGCGCCATGGCATCGACGCGGCCTTCGTGTCGGCCGGCCTGCGCCTGGCCGACTGCAAGGTGCTGGCGATGGACATGGACTCGACGCTGATCAACATCGAATGCATCGACGAGATCGCGGCGATGGCGGGCCTGGGCGACAAGGTGGCCCAGATCACCGAGGCCGCGATGCGCGGCGAGATCAAGGATTTTTCCGAGAGCCTGCGCCGCCGCGTGGCCCTGCTCAAGGGCGTGCCGGCCAGCACCCTGCAGCGGGTCTACGACGAGAAGCTGCTGCTCAACCCGGGCGCGGAACGCATGCTGAGCTCGGTGCAGGCCGCCGGCATCAAGACCCTGCTGGTGTCGGGCGGCTTCACCTTCTTCACCGAGCGCCTGAAGGCCCGCCTCGGGCTCGACCGGTGCTTTGCCAACACGCTGGACGTGGACGCCGACGGCAAGCTGACCGGCTCGGTGCTGGGCGACATCGTGGACGGCGCCGCCAAGGCGCGGCACCTGCAGGCCTTCGCCCAGGAACACGGCGCGGCCACGGCGCAGATCATCGCGATGGGCGACGGCGCCAACGACCTGCCGATGCTCTCGCACGCCGGCTTCCCGGTGGCCTATCACGCCAAGCCCATCGTGCGCGAGCAGACGCGCTACGCGCTCAACGTCACCGGCCTGGACGGCATCCTGAACTGGTTCGAGGCCTGAGCCAGGCGCCCGGCCCGCGCCCCATGAAAAAAAGCCTCCCGACCGGGAGGCTTTTTTTTTTGCTCGCCTGCGCTCAGGCGCGGGCGGGCTTGCGGAACAGGTAGCGGAACACGAAGCCGGGATAGGCCAGCACCAGGTAGAGCGCCAGCGTGATCGCGTAGAACTCCCAGGTCTGGGCAAACGGGTTGCCCAGCGTGACCTCGAAGGCATAGCCCAGGCCGCCGACGATGCCGTAGTACACCAGCAGCTCGACCAGCCGGAGCCAGAACGGCTTGACCACCTCGACCCCGCCCTGCTTCCAGGGCCAGCACGCGAACAGCCGCTCCGTGAGAAACGGCAGGTTCGCGCTGACCAGGGCCAGCGCGATCAGGAGCCAGACTGCGAGCGTCTGATTCACAGGCCCACCGTGCTCAATTGCCGAACGTGCCCTGGATCGCCTGCATGCACAGGGTCATCAGGCCGCTGGGCAGCAGGCCCAGGATCAGGATCAGCGCGCCGTTGACCGACAGCAGGCCGCGTTGCGCGAAGCCGGCCTGGATCGGGGCGACCTCGCCCACGGGCTCGTCGAAGTACACGACCTTGACCACGCGCAGGTAGTAGAACGCGCCGACCAGCGAGAACAGCACGGCCACCACGGCCAGCGTGACGTGGCCCGACTCGACCACGGCCTGCAGCACGGCCAGCTTGGCGTAGAAGCCCACCAGCGGCGGAATGCCGGCCAGCGAGAACATCAGCAGCAGCACGATGAACGCGTGCCACGGGCTGCGGCGGTTCAGGCCCTTCAGGTCATCGATCTGTTCGCACTCGAAACCCTGGCGCGCCAGCAGCAGGATGACGCCGAAGCTCGCCAGCGTGGTGAGCACGTAGGTGATCATGTAGAACAGCGACGCGCTGTAGGCACCGGCCCAGGCCTGCGGCTTGCCATCGACCACGCCCGACGCCAGGCCCAGCAGCACGAAGCCCATGTGCGAGATGGTCGAGTAGGCCAGCATGCGCTTGAAGTTGGTCTGGACGATGGCGGTCAGGTTGCCGATCGCCAGCGACAGCACGGCCAGGATGATCAGCATCGGCTGCCAGTCGGCGGCCAGGCTGTGCATGCCGTCGACCAGCAGGCGCATGGTCATGGCGAACGCGGCCAGCTTGGGCGCGCCGCCCAGGATCAGCGTGACGGCCGTCGGGGCGCCCTGGTAGACGTCGGGGACCCACATGTGGAACGGCACGGCGCCGAGCTTGAAGGCCAGGCCCGACACCAGGAACACGATGCCGAACACCAGGGCCAGCTGCTGCGCCTTGCCGGCGGCGATCACTTCGGCGATCTGCGCCAGGTCGAGGCTGCCGGTGGCACCGTAGACCATCGACATGCCGTAGAGCAGGAAGCCCGAGGCCAGCGCACCCAGCACGAAGTACTTCATGGCGGATTCGGTGGCGACCGGGTCGTCACGGCGCAGCGCGATCAGGGCGTAGAGCGCGAGCGACATCAGCTCGAGGCCGAGGTAGATCGAGATCAGGTTGCCCGACGAGATCATGACCATCTGGCCCAGCAGGGCGAACAGCGTCAGGACATACAGCTCGCCGCCGCGCAGCATCTCGCGATCCTGCGCATAGACGCGGCCGTAGACCAGGGTCACGGCCACCGCGATGTACGACACGATCTTCAGCAGGTGCGAGAAGGAGTCGGTGACGTACATGCCGTGGAACGTCGTGCCCTGCACGCCGTCGGTCCACTGGATGACCGAGACGACGGTGAGCGCGGCCAGCGACAGCAGCGTCAGTGCAAACGTGGTCTTGCGCTCGGGGTGCGTGCTGAACGCATCCACGAGCAGGACGGACAGCCCCAGGACCAGCAACAGGATCTCCGGTGCGGCCAGAGCGAAATTGAGGTGGGATTGCATCATTGTCTAGTCTTACAGTTTCGAGACGGCAACGTGTTGCAGCAGGGCCTCGACCGACACGTGCATCACGTCAGTAAAGGGCTTGGGATAGATCCCCATGTACAACACGGCGATCGCCATGATGCCGAGAATGAAGAACTCACGGCGGTTGAGGTCGACAAGCTCGCGCACGTGGTCGTTGGTGACGTCACCGAAGACGACACGCTTGACCATCCAGAGCGAGTAGGACGCACCCAGGATCAGGGCGGTGGCAGCCAGCAGGCCCACCCAGAAGTTGTGCTCGACGGCGCCCATGATGACCATGAACTCGCCGACGAAACCGCTGGTGGCCGGCAGGCCGCTGTTGGCCATCGAGAACAGCACGAAGAACGTCGCGAAACGCGGCATGACGTTGACCACGCCACCGTAGTCGGCGATCTGGCGCGAGTGCATGCGGTCGTAGAGCACGCCGATACACAGGAACATCGCGCCCGACACGAAGCCGTGCGACACCATCTGGACGATGGCGCCCTCGACGCCGGCGGCGTTGAAGATGAAGAAGCCGAGGGTCACGAAACCCATGTGGGCGACCGACGAATAGGCCACCAGCTTCTTCATGTCTTCCTGGACGATCGCGACCAGGCCGATGTAGATCACCGCGATCAGCGACAGCGTGATCATCAGGCCCGCCAGCGAATGCGCGGCGTCAGGGGTGATCGGCAGCGAGAAGCGCAGGAAACCGTAGGCGCCCAGCTTCAGCATGATGGCGGCCAGCACCACCGAGCCGCCCGTGGGCGCTTCCACGTGGGCGTCGGGCAGCCAGGTGTGCACCGGCCACATCGGCACCTTCACCGCGAAGGCGGCGAGCAGCGCGAGGAAGATCAGGATCTGCGGCGTGTAGCCCAGCTTGGTCTGGTGCCACGTCAGGATGTCGAACGAACCACCCGAGGCATTCCACAGGTAGATGAACGCGATCAGCGTCAGCAGCGAACCCATCAGGGTGTACAGGAAGAACTTGAAGGCCGCGTACACGCGATTCGGACCGCCCCACACACCCACGATGATGTACATCGGGATCAGGGTCGCTTCGAAGAACACGTAGAACAGCATGCCGTCGAGCGCCACGAACACGCCCACCATCAGACCCGACAGGATCAGGAAGGCGGCCATGTACTGCGACACGCGGCTGGTGATCACCTCCCAGCCCGCCAGCACCACGATGATGGTGATGAACGCGGTCAGCAGCACGAACCACATCGAGATGCCGTCCACGCCGAGGTGGTAGTTGATGTTGAAGGCCGGGATCCAGGACGCCTTTTCGACGAACTGCATGGCGGCCGTGGTCTTGTCGAAGCCGGTGTAGACGGGAATGGTGACCAGGAAGCCCGCGATCGAACCGATCAGGGACAGCCCACGCGTCAGGCCGGGCCGGTCGTCGCGGCCCACCGCCAGCACCAGCAGGCCGAATACGATCGGGACAAAGATCGCAAGCGTGAGCCAGGGGAAAGTGTTGGATGCCATCTCGCTTGCCATCATTGGGGAATCAGCACAAAGAAAGTGACCAGCGCCATGATGCCGATGATCATTGCGAACGCGTAGTGATAGATGTAGCCGGACTGCAGGTGGCGGCTGACCGCTGCCACCCAGCCCACCACGCGGGCGCTGCCGTTGACCAGCAGGCCGTCGATCAGGCGACGGTCGCCGGTCTGCCACAGGCCGCGGCCCAGGCAGCGTGCGCCACGCGAGATGACCTGCTCATTGACCCAGTCGACGAAGTACTTGTTTTCCAGCACTTTGTTGACGCCCGACAGGCTCTTCTGGATCGCGGCCGGCACCTTGGGATTGATCAGGTAGCAGTACCAGGCGATCACGGCGCCGGCGACCACCAGCCAGAACGGCAGGGTCTGGAACGCGTGCAGGCCATAGGCCACCCAGCCGTGCCAGTGCTCGGACAGGTCAGCCATCGCTTCGTGCTTCGGCAGCACGGTGATCACGCCTTCGAAATACTTGCCGAACAGCATCGGATCCACCACCAGCGCGCCGATGATGACCGACGGGATGGCCAGCAGCACCAGCGGCAGCGTGACGACCCAGGGCGACTCGTGCGGCTTGCCGCCGTGGTGGCCGTGGCCGTGGTCGTCGTGACCATGGTCGTCGTGGGCGTGGTGATCGTCATGGCCGTGGCCGTGATCGTGGCCGTGCTCGGGGAAGCGCTCCTTGCCGTGGAAGACCAGGAAGTAGACGCGGAACGAGTACAGCGAGGTCACGAACACGCCGATCAGCACCGCGTAGTACGCGAAGGTCGCGCCCCACACGTTGGCGGCACCGGCGGCCTCGATGATGTTTTCCTTCGAGTAGAAACCCGAGAAGAACGGCGTGCCGACCAGGGCCAGCGTGCCGATCAGGAACGTGATCCAGGTGATGGGCATGTACTTGCGCAGGCCACCCATGTTGCGGATGTCCTGGTCGTGGTGCATGCCGATGATGACCGAGCCCGCACCCAGGAACAGCAGCGCCTTGAAGAACGCGTGCGTCATCAGGTGGAAGATCGCGACCGAGTAGGCCGAGGCGCCCAGCGCGACGGTCATGTAGCCCAGCTGCGACAGCGTCGAGTAGGCGACCACGCGCTTGATGTCGTTCTGGATGATGCCCAGGATCCCCAGGAACAGCGCGCCGATGGCGCCGATCACGATGATGAACGACAGCGCGGTGTCCGACAGCTCGAACAGCGGCGAGAAACGCGCGACCATGAAGATGCCGGCCGTCACCATGGTGGCGGCGTGGATCAGCGCGGAGATCGGGGTCGGGCCTTCCATCGAGTCCGGCAGCCAGGCGTGCAGCGGCACCTGGGCCGACTTGCCCATGGCGCCGATGAACAGGCAGATACACGCGACGGTCAGCAGCATCCAGTCGGAACCCGGCAGCGTCATGGCGGCCAGCTTGTCGGCCTGCGCGAACACCTCACCGTAGTGCATGGTGCCGGCGTAGGCGAACAGCAGGCCGATGCCGAGCACGAAGCCGAAGTCGCCGACGCGGTTGATCAGGAACGCCTTCATGTTGGCGAAGATCGCGGTCGGACGGGTGTACCAGAAGCCGATCAGCAGGTACGACACCAGGCCCACGGCTTCCCAGCCGAAGAACAGCTGGACCATGTTGTTGGACATGACCAGCATCAGCATCGAGAAGGTGAACAGCGAGATGTACGAGAAGAAGCGCTGGTAACCGGGATCGTCGGCCATGTAGCCGATGGTGTAGATGTGCACCATCAGCGAGACCGAGGTCACGACGACCATCATCATGGCCGACAGCGGATCGATCAGGAAGCCGATTTCCAGCTTGGTCTGGCCGATCAGCGTCCAGGTGTAGACGGCGCCGTCGAAGCGCAGGCCGTTGAGCACGTCGCCCAGGACCACGACGGAACCGATCGCCGAGATCAGCACGCCCAGGATGGTGATGCAATGCGCGGCGCGGCGCCCGACCGGACGGCCGAGAAAGCCCGTGCCGAACAGCCCGGCGAGAATCGCGCCCGCCAGCGGCGCCAGCGCGATAAGCAAGTAGAGATTGGGTGAACTAGACATTTTCTTCCAATACCCCGTCAGCCCTTCAGGCGATCGAGATCGTCAACGTTGATCGTGTTCAGGTTGCGGAACAGCAGCACCAGGATCGCGAGGCCGATGGCGGCCTCGGCCGCGGCCACGGTCAGAATGAAGAACACGAACACCTGGCCGGCGGTGTCGCCGAACCAGCTCGAGAACGCCACGAAGTTCATGTTGACGGCCAGGAGCACGAGCTCGATGGACATCAGCAGGATGATCAGGTTGCGGCGGTTGAGGAAAATGCCAAAGATGCCGATGGCGAACAGGATCGCCCCCAGAATCAGGAAATGGGCCAGCGTCAGCGTCATTGTTTTTCTCCTTGGGCGGCGCCTTCGGCAGCGGCCGGCGGCGTGGCCGTACGGCCTTGCGCACGGTCGCTCTGGGCCGTCATCTTGACCATGCGGAAGCGATCCTTGGCGCGCACGCGCACGGCGGCAACCGGGTCGTTGTACTTGACGTCGCGACGGCGGCGCAGGGTCAGCGCGATCGCCGCCACCATGCCGACCAGCAGCAGCGCGGCACCGACTTCGATGCCGAACAGGTACTGCGTGTACATCGCTTCGCCCAGCGCGCGGGCGTTGTTGTAGTCACCCGCCTGGGCGATCTGCGGACCGATGTCGCCCCAGGTCGAAACCAGGACGAACGACATTTCCACGACCATGACCAGACCGATCACCAGGCCGAGCGGCAGGTAGGTCTTGAGGCCACGGCGCATGTGGTCGATGCGGATGTCGAGCATCATCACGACGAACAGGAACAGCACCATCACGGCGCCGACGTACACCAGCACCAGCAGCAGCGCCAGGAACTCGGCGCCCAGCAGCATCCAGATCATGGCCGCGTTCGAGAACGCGAGGATCAGGTGCAGCACGGCGGTCACCGGGCTGCGCGCGGTGATGACGCGGAAGGCGGCCACCACCAGGACGAACGCCAGTATGTAGAACAGGACAGAAGTAAAAGTCATGGATCAGACCCTGGCGATCAACGGTAAGGCGCGTCTTCGGCCCGGCGTTGGGCGATTTCGGCTTCGTAGCGGTCGCCAACGGCGAGCAGCATGTCTTTGGTGAAGTACAGGTCGCCGCGCTTTTCACCGTGGTACTCGTGAATGTGCGTTTCGACGATCGAGTCCACCGGGCAGCTTTCCTCACAGAAACCGCAGAAGATGCACTTGGTCAGGTCGATGTCGTAGCGCGTGGTGCGGCGGGTGCCGTCTTCACGCTGGTCCGATTCGATGGTGATGGCCATCGCCGGGCAGACCGCCTCACAGAGCTTGCAGGCGATGCAGCGCTCTTCCCCATTGGGGTAGCGGCGCAGCGCGTGCAGGCCACGGAAACGGGCCGAGGTCGGCGTCTTTTCCATCGGGTAGCGCAGGGTGACCTTGCGCTTGAAGAAGTACTTGCCCGTCAGGCGCATGCCCTTGAGCAGTTCAGTCAGCATCAAGCTGCTGAAAAAATCTTTGATCGCTTCCATATCCAGCCTCAATCCGGCGGCTTAGCGCCAAATGTTCCAGGGCGTCTGCATCCAGACCGCCACGACGACCAGCCACACGCCGGTCAGCGGGATGAAAATCTTCCAGCCCAAACGCATGATCTGGTCGTAGCGGTAGCGCGGGAACGACGCACGGAACCACACGAACAACGAGACCACGAAGAAGGTCTTGATGCCGAGCCAGATCCAGCCCGGGATCCAGTTCAGCGGCGCGATGTCGATCGGCGACATCCAGCCACCCAGGAACATGATCGATGCCATGCACGACAGCAGGATCATGTTGGCGTATTCGCCCAGGAAGAACAGCGCGAACGCCATGCCCGAGTATTCGACCATGTGGCCGGCCACGATTTCCGATTCGCCTTCCACCACGTCGAACGGGTGGCGGTTGGTTTCGGCAACGGCCGAGATCACGTAGATCACGAACAGCGGCAGCAGCGGCAGCCAGTTCCAGGACATGAACGAAATGCCGCGTTCGGCGAACCAGCCGCGGTTCTGGCCCAGCACGATCTCGCTCATGTTGAGGCTGCCGGAAACCAGCAGCACCGTGACGAGCACGAAGCCGATCGCCAGTTCGTAGGACACCATCTGGGCCGAGGCACGCAGCGCGCCCAGGAACGCGTACTTCGAGTTCGAGGCCCAGCCGGCCACGATCACGCCATACACGCCGATCGAGGTGATCGCCATCACGTAGAGCAGGCCGGCGTTGACGTTGGCCAGGACCACGTCAGGACCGAACGGCACCACCGCCCACGCGGCCAGGGCCGGCATGAGCGTGACCACCGGTGCCACGATGAACAGCACCTTGTTGGCCTCGGACGGCACCACCACTTCTTTGGTGAGCAGCTTGAACACGTCTGCGAACGGCTGCAGCAGGCCCTTGAAACCGACGCGAGTCGGTCCCAGGCGGGCGTGCATGAAGCCGATCATCTTGCGTTCCCACAGCGTGAGATATGCCACGCAGAGGATGATGGGCACTGCGATTACAACGATCTTGATGACGGTCCAGACCACCATCCATGCCGTGGGTCCGAGCAGCGCCGTACCCTGAAGATTGAGCCATTCCATCAGGCACGCTCCACGCTGATTTGACCGAAGGCGCCACCCAGGGCGGCGGTGTCTGCGAACGCAGCGGCGATGCGCACGGCGTTGTCGGCCACGGCGTCGTCCTGCACGGTTTCGAGTTCGACCGCGCCCTGCGCGCTCGCGACCCGCACCCGCACACCGGCGGTCAGGTTCAGCGCTGCCAGCGTGCGGCCGTTCATGCGCGCACGGGGTGCACGCGAGGCGGCCGCAGCCTGCAGCGGTTCGGAACGGCGCGCGATGGCGTCGCTGCGGAAGATCGGCACGTCGGCCACGCGCTCGAGCGCGCCGGCGGGCTTGCCCAGGCCGAGAGCGGCCTTGATCTCATTGGACAGGCGGCCTTCGATGCCACCGGCCAGCGCCGCATCACGCACGGCTTCCGAGGTTTCTTCCTCGAAACCGGCGAGGTGCAGCACGTTGCCCAGCACGCGCAGGACCTTCCAGGCGGGACGGGTCTGGCCGAACGGCGCGACCGTGCCCTTGAAGCTCTGGGCGCGGCCTTCGGCGTTGACGTAGGTGCCCGAGGTTTCGGTGAACGGCGAGACCGGCAGCATCACGTCGGCCCAGTCCTGTGCCGACGAGCGGAACGGGGTGAGCGCGACGGCGAACTGGGCGCCGGACAGCGCGGCCAGGGCCTGCGGGCCGTTGTCGGCGTCGAGCGCCGGTTCGGCGTGCAGCACGATGTAGGCCTTGAGCGGCTCGGCCAGCATCTGGGCGGCGTTCTTGCCGGACTTGCCCGGCACGGCGCCAGCCAGATAGCCACCGACGGTGTTGCCGCCGGCGGTCAGGAAGCCGAACTTGCCACCGGCCAGGCGGGCGATGGCCTGCGCGTTGGCGGCCAGGGTGCTGGCGGCGGGCGACGCCACGGCCAGGTTGCCCAGCAGCACGGCGGTGTTCGAGCCCGAGGCCAGGCTGGCGGCGATGCGCTTGGCATCCTCGCCCGGCGTGACGTTGGCGAACTCGGCCGGCACGGCCTGTTCCTTGGCCTGGGCCAGCGCGACGGCCACTTCGGCCAGGCCGCGGGCCAGCTCGGACGGGCCGAGGGTCAGGCGGCCGGTGACCGGCATCAGCGGATCGTCGGCGGCGCTGTCGACCAGCAGGATCTGCGTGCCGCGCTTGGCGGCCTGGCGCAGACGCTGGGCCATCAGCGGATGGTCCTTGCGCAGGAACGAACCCACGACCAGCACGCGGTCGGCGGTGTCGAGGTCGGCGATGGCCATGCCCAGCCACGGCGCGCCCGACAGGGCGGCGTCGAAACCGGCATCGGTCTGGCGCAGACGGAAGTCGATGTTTTCCGAACCCAGCGCGCGCACCAGGCGGTTGAGCAGCGCGAATTCTTCGGTGGTGGCGTATTCGGAAGCCAGCGCGCCGATCTGGCCGGCGCCGAAGCTTTCACGCACGCGCGACAGACCCTGGGCCACGGCCTGCAGGGCGTCGGCCCACGAGGCTTCCTGCCACTTGCCGTCGGCGCCCTTGATCATCGGCGCGGCCAGGCGGTCTTCGCTGTTGAGGCCTTCGTACGAGAAACGGTCGCGGTCGCTGATCCAGCATTCGTTGACGTCTTCGTTTTCGAACGGCACCACGCGCAGCACGCGGTCGCCCTTGACCTGGACGACCAGGTTGGCGCCCACGCTGTCGTGCGGGCTGACCGAGCGGCGACGCGCCAGTTCCCAGGTACGGGCGCTGTAGCGGAACGGCTTGGAGGTCAGCGCGCCGACCGGACAGATGTCGATCATGTTGCCCGAGAGCTCGGACTCGATCGAGCGGCCCACGAACGAGGTGATCTCGGAATGCTCGCCGCGGCCCAGCATGCCCAGCTCCATGACGCCGGCGATTTCCTGGCCGAAGCGCACGCAGCGGGTGCAGTGGATGCAACGCGACATTTCCTCGGCCGACACCAGCGGGCCGAGATCCTTGTGGAACACCACGCGCTTTTCTTCGGCGTAGCGCGAGGCCGAGCCACCATAGCCCACGGCCAGATCCTGCAGCTGGCACTCACCACCCTGGTCGCAGATCGGGCAATCCAGCGGGTGATTGATCAGCAGGAATTCCATGACCGACTTCTGGGCGGCCTTGGCTTTCTCGGAGCACGTGTGCACGACCATGCCATTGGTGACAGGCGTGGCGCAGGCGGGCAGCGCCTTGGGCGCCTTTTCCACTTCAACCAGGCACATGCGGCAGTTGGCCGCGATGGACAGTTTCTTGTGGTAGCAGAAATGCGGCACATACAGGCCGATCTTTTGGGCCGCATGCATCACCATGCTGCCTTCCGGCACTTCGACCTGATTGCCGTCGACGGTTAGTTCAACCATTGCTGTTCCTGAGACCTACAGATATTGCGGGACCACACAAGACTTATGCTCGATGTGGTGCGCGAATTCGTCGCGAAAATGCTTGATGAAGCTGCGAACGGGCATGGCGGCGGCATCACCGAGGGCGCAGATCGTGCGACCCATGATGTTGCTGGCCACGTTGTCGAGCATGTCCAGATCTTCCGGACGGCCCTGGCCGGTTTCGATGCGATGCACCATGCGGTAGAGCCAGCCGGTGCCTTCACGGCACGGCGTGCACTGGCCGCAGCTCTCTTCGAAGTAGAAGTACGACAGACGCAGCAGCGACTTCACCATGCAACGCGTTTCGTCCATCACGATGACGGCGCCCGAGCCCAGCATCGAGCCGGCCTTGGAGATGGAGTCATAGTCCATCGTGCATTCCATCATGATGTCGGCGGGCAGCACCGGGGCGCTGGAGCCGCCAGGAATCACGGCCTTGAGCTTCTTGCCGCCGCGCATGCCGCCGGCCAGCTCGAGCAAGGTCGAGAACGGGGTGCCGAGCGGGATCTCGTAGTTGCCGGGACGTTCGACGTCGCCGGTGATCGAGAACAGCTTGGTGCCGCCGTTGTTGGGTTTGCCGACTTCGAGGTAGGCCTGGCCGCCGTTGCGGATGATCCAGGGCACCGCCGCGAAGGTCTCGGTGTTGTTGATCGTGGTGGGCTTGCCGTACAGGCCGAAGCTCGCCGGGAACGGCGGCTTGAAGCGCGGCTGGCCCTTCTTGCCTTCGAGCGACTCGAGCAGCGCGGTTTCTTCGCCACAGATGTAGGCGCCGTAGCCGTGGAACGCGTGCAGCTGGAAGTTGTAGTCGGTGCCCAGGATCTTGTCGCCCAGGAAGCCGGCCGCGCGGGCCTCTTCGAGCGCCTCTTCGAAGCGTTCGTACACTTCGAAGATTTCACCGTGGATGTAGTTGTAGCCGACGCTGATCCCCATGGCGTAGGCGGCGATCGCCATGCCTTCGATCACGATGTGGGGATTGAAGCGCAGGATGTCGCGATCCTTGAACGTGCCGGGCTCGCCTTCGTCGGAGTTGCAGACGAGGTACTTCTGGCCCGGGAACGCGCGCGGCATGAAGCTCCACTTCAGGCCGGTCGGGAAGCCCGCGCCGCCACGGCCGCGCAGACCCGATGCCTTCACTTCGGCGATCACGTCCTCGGGCTTCATGCCGGTCGTCAGGATCTTGCGCAGGGCCTCGTAGCCGCCGCGCTTGACGTAGTCGGCCAGGCGCCAGTTGTCGCCGTTGACGTCGGCCATGATCTGCGGCTGGATGTGCCGGCCGTGGAAGACCATCGAGGTCGACAGGTCGTTCGAGGGGTTGGGCTCCAGGCCCTGGGCCAACCGCTTGTACAGTTCCGGCGCGTTCATGCCGAGTCTCCTTGCGCCTTCAGGCCGTCGACCAGCGCGTCGAGCTTCTCTTCGGTCATGCGCACGCACATATGCTTGTTGTTCACGATCACGACCGGCGAATCGCCGCAGGCGCCCATGCACTCGCCCTCGATGAGGGTGAATTTGCCGTCGGCGGTCGTTTCGCGGTAATCGACCCCGAGCTTGCGCTTGAGGTAATCGCCAGCACGTTCGCCATCACGCAAGGCACAGGGCAGATTCGTGCACACTGCGATCTTGTGTTGGCCGACGGGCTTGACGTCGAACATGTTGTAGAACGTGGCGACTTCCTGGACCGCGATGGGCGGGACGCCAATGTACTTGGCCACGTCTTCGAGGATTTCGGCGGGCAACCAGCCCTTCTCTTCTTGCGCGATGGCAAGCGAGGCCATGATCGCCGACTGCCGTTGGTCGGCCGGGAACTTGGCCAGTTCCCGATCGATTTTCTGGTAGGCCTGTGCGGAAAGCAGCATAGTTTGAATCCGGATTTATGCGGGCGCTCTAGACTGAAGGATCAGCGGTCGATTTCGCCGAAAACGATGTCCTGCGTACCGATGATGGTGACGGCGTCGGCAATCATGTGGCCGCGCGACATTTCATCGAGCGATTGCAGGTGGGCAAAACCGGGCGCCCGAATCTTCAGGCGGTAAGGTTTGTTGGCACCGTCCGACACCATGTAGATGCCGAACTCGCCCTTCGGGTGTTCCACCGAGGCATACGACTCGCCCGGGGGAACGTGGAAACCTTCCGTGAAGAGCTTGAAGTGATGGATCAGCTCTTCCATGTTGGTCTTCATGGCGGTGCGCTTGGGCGGGGCCACCTTGTGGTTCTCGACCATCACCGGACCCGGGTTGTTGCGCAGCCATTCCACGCACTGGCGGATGATGCGGTTGCTCTCGCGCAGTTCGTTCACGCGGACCAGGTAGCGGTCGTAGCAGTCGCCGTTCACGCCGACCGGCACGTCGAAGTCGAGCAGGTCATAGACTTCGTAGGGCTGCGTCTTGCGCAGGTCCCAGGCCACGCCCGAGCCACGCAGCATCGGGCCGGTGAAGCCCAGCGCCTTGGCGCGATCGGGATCGACCACGCCGATGCCCACCAGGCGCTGCTTCCAGATGCGGTTGTCGGTGAGCAGCGTTTCGTACTCGTCGACACAGGCCGGGAAGCGGTTGGTGAAGTCTTCGATGAAGTCCAGCATCGAGCCCGAACGCGCGTCGTTCATCACGCGCAGTTCCTTGTCGCCACGATACTTGCTGGAGGTGCCGTACTGCGGCATCGCGTCCGGCAGGTCGCGGTAGACGCCGCCCGGACGGTAGTAGGCCGCGTGCATGCGCGCGCCCGAGACCGCTTCGTAGCAGTCCATCAGGTCTTCGCGCTCGCGGAAGGCATACAGGAACACCGCCATCGCGCCCACGTCGAGGGCGTGCGAGCCGAGCGACATCAGGTGGTTCAGGATGCGGGTGATCTCATCGAACATCACGCGGATGTACTGCGCGCGCAGCGGGGCTTCGATGCCCAGCAGCTTCTCGATGGCCATGCAATAGGCGTGCTCGTTGCACATCATCGACACGTAGTCGAGGCGGTCCATGTAGGGCAGCGCCTGGAGATAGGTCTTGTGCTCGGCCAGCTTTTCGGTGGCACGGTGCAGCAGGCCGATGTGCGGATCGGCGCGCTGGATCACTTCGCCGTCGAGCTCGAGCACCAGGCGCAGCACACCGTGCGCGGCCGGATGCTGGGGGCCGAAGTTGAGCGTGTAGTTCTTGATTTCTGCCATGATTAACGCCCCATGCCGTAGGAGTCTTCACGCACGACGCGCGGCGTGATTTCACGCGGATCGATGGTGACCGGCTGGTAAATGACGCGTTTCTGTTCGGGGTCGTAGCGCATTTCGACCGTGCCCGACAGCGGGAAGTCTTTGCGGAACGGGTGGCCGATGAAACCGTAGTCGGTGAGGATGCGGCGCAGGTCGGGGTGGCCCTCGAACACGATGCCGTACAGGTCGAACGCCTCGCGCTCGTACCAGTTCACGCCGGGCCAGCACTCGAGCAGCGAGGAGATCAGCGGGAACTCGTCGTCGGGCGTGAACGCACGGACGCGCAGGCGCCAGTTGTGTTCGATCGACAGCAGGTGGATCACCACGGCGAAACGGCCGCGTTGCTGCGGACCGGCCACCTTCTCGTCAGCCTGCGCGGCACGCGAGGCGTTGCCCCAGGTGAGGTAGTCCACGCCGCACAGGTCGATACAGCTTTCGAACCGCAGCGTGGGCTCGGTGCGCAGCTTGTTGCACACCGTGAGCCACTGGTCGGCCGCGACTTCGAGCGTGAGTTCGCCGATGTCTTCGGTCAGGGCAATATCCTGGCCGAGGGTGGCCTGCAAATTGTTTTTCAGGGTTTCGAGCCTGGTCATCATCTTGTACGCATAGGTAAACCGGGACACTGCTTCGCCGCGCACGAGCCGCCGTCAGGCGCCCGCGCTGCCTGCAGGCGACTCAGCGCGCAATCGTATTGGTCAGGCGGATCTTGTTCTGCATTTGCAGCAGACCATAGACCAGCGCCTCGGCGGTGGGCGGGCACCCGGGCACATACACGTCGACCGGAACGATACGGTCGCAGCCGCGCACCACCGAATACGAGTAGTGGTAGTAACCGCCGCCATTGGCACAGGAGCCCATGGAGACCACCCAACGCGGCTCCGGCATCTGGTCGTAGACCTTGCGCAGCGCCGGCGCCATCTTGTTGCACAGCGTGCCGGCCACGATCATCAGGTCGGACTGACGCGGGCTGGGGCGGAAGATGATGCCGAATTGGTCGAGGTCGTAGCGGGCCGCGCCCGCATGCATCATCTCGACCGCGCAACAGGCCAGACCAAAGGTCATGGGCCACATCGAACCGGTCTTTGCCCAGTTGATGAACTTGTCGGCGCTGGTGGTGATGAAGCCTTGCTTGAGAATGCCGTCAATAGCCATATTCGTCTCTGCTAGCGTGCCCAGGGGATGCGCGATGCATCACTCCCAGTCGAGCGCGCCCTTTTTCCATTCATAGATGAAGCCGACCGTGAGAACGGCGAGGAAAACCATGACCGTCCAGAAGCCGACGATGCCCACGGTGCCCTGCGCGATGGCCCACGGGAACAAAAAGGCGATTTCCAGATCGAACAGAATGAAGAGGATCGCCACCAGGTAGTAGCGCACGTCGAACTTCATACGTGCATCTTCAAAGGCCTCGAAACCGCACTCGTAGGGCGAAAGCTTTTCGGCGTAGGGACGCCGCGGCCCCAGGAGAGAGCCAGCCGTTAACAGTGCGAAGCCGATACCTGTGGCCACCACGATAAACAGCAGGACGGGAAAATACTGTTGCAGGTTCATTCAGACGTCCGTCAAAAGCACAAACCTTCAGATTGTAGCATTTGCGCGGTGACTCCCGGCTGAACTCAATGCGTTGAATAGAGTATTCCAATCATGAAAAAAGCCACCCTTTCGGGTGGCTTTTTCACGGACAGGGCGAAGGTCTGTCCGTGCGCTTGTGCATCACACAGCGGGGCTTGCGCCCCGCACGTGATTAGAAGCGGTGGCGGATACCGACGCCGACAGCGGTGCTCTTGACGTCGTCCAGGAACGCGTAGTTCTTGGCGTACGAACCGTAGGCGTACAGGTTGGTACGCTTGGACAGGTCGTAGGTGTAGCCGAGGCTGTACACGTTCATGTTCGAATCGCCGCCGGTCAGGACGTCGTTCGACGGGTCAACGCGCTGCCACGAACCGAACAGGCTCGAAGCGCCGCCGATCGGGGCCGACAGACCCACCAGGTAGCTGTTGGCCTTGAAGCCGTCAGCGAAGGCGTTGGTGCCGAAGGCGGCGTCGCCGGTCAGGCCGGTCGGGTTCGAGGTGGTGAACCAGCCGTCGGTGGTGCGGAAGTAGGCGGCCGAGACCTTGACCACTTCGAAGTCGTACGCAGCGCCGATACCGTACGAACGCGGCTTGGCGTCAACGGCGGCTTGCGATTGGTTGTTCGAGGCGTTCAGTTGGTCGTAGGCGATCGCGACATTCAGCGGGCCGTTGACGTAACGAGCACCAGCGGTGATCGCACGAACGTTGTCGGCGGTGGCGAAGCCAACGCGCTGAGCACCGGCGGTGTCGTCAGCCGAGAACGAGTAGCCAGCGCCGAACTGGAAGCCGCTGAACGACGGGGTCTGATACATGACCATGTTGTCGTAGCGGGTGGTGTTGGTCGAGCTCATGCCAACGCCGATGTTGGCTTGGCCGAAGCCGGCGCCGAACGGATCGATCGAGCCGAAGTACTTCGACGCGATGTTGGTTTGACGACCGAAGTCGATTTGACCCCAGGAGTCGCTGGCCAGACCGATCGTGGCTTGACGACCGAACAGGCGGCCGCCTTGAGCCGAGTTACCGTTGCCCGAGTTGAAACCCGATTCCAGTTGGAACACAGCGCGCAGGCCGTCACCCAGATCTTCACGACCACGCAGACCCCAGCGCGAACCGTTTTGCACGCCGTTGATCATGCCGACACGGCTTTCGCTGAAGCCGTCGCCCTTGACCTTGTTGTAGCCGATACCGGTGTCGATGATGCCGTACAGCGTGACCGACGTTTCCGCCTGAGCAACACCGGCGAAACCGGCGAGCAGGGCGGCAGCGAGCAGAGTCTTTTTCATTTAAGAAATCTCCGTTGATTTGAGTGACAAAGAGCAGCAACACAGCAAATTCTGGCCTGCCGCCCCCCTAACTCCGCGAAGGGAAGTTGACGCTATTGCATCAAAAATCCCCAAGACTGGCTATGGTCGGGCTCAGAAAACACGTGCTTTGCGGCCGCATTGTTGGGATCTTGCAACATCCCGTCCCCCATAGTTCCGGCACCCACGGGCTAACCCTAGCCCGTTCTCCCCTGCGGGTTTGGCCGCGCAACGCCCCGGCGCGCGGGATCCGGCGTATGCTGATAACGCTGTTATTTGAAAATACCACCGCTATCTCCTGCCCCGGCACGCCATGACCACCTCTCCCGACAGCGTCTCCCCGCCCGAACCCGCCGCCCGGCGCGCCGACCGGATGAGCGCGGTGCGCCGGCGCATCATCCTGGACGCCGCGGAGCGCGTGTTCGAGCGCGACGGGCTGGAGGCGACCACCATCCGCGCCATCGCCAAGGAGGCGGGCTGCACCACCGGCGCGATCTACCCCTTGTTCGACGGCAAGGAGGCGATCTATGGGGTACTGCTGGAGGAATCGCTCGACCGCCTGCATGCGCATCTGTCGACCGAGCTGCAGAGCGGCAGCGCGGCCCGGGCCGCGCGCCGTGCCGTGCAGGCCTTCTTCAATTTCTACGCCGAGCGTCCCACCGAGTTCTCGCTCGGCCTCTATCTATATCGCGGCCTGGCGCCGCATGGCCTGGGCCGCGACCTGGACGACCGCCTCAATGCCAGGCTGGCCCAGTGCGTGGACCTGATCGGCCAGGCGCTGGCGCGCACCCGCGCCTGGCCGCCCGAGCGCATCGCGCTCGAACAGATGACGGTGTTCACCTACCTGATGGGCCTGTTGCTGCTCTATCACACGCGCCGCCTCAAATCCCTGGACCAGCACGCCGAGACCCTGCTGGATCACTATTGCACCCGCCTGGAGCAAAGCTGACGTGGATCACCCTCTGACGGCATCGCCCGCCGCGCGCATCACGCCGGCGCAGTTCGCGGAATTGTTGCGCGAACAACATCCCTTCTCGCTCGTCCTGGGCATCGAGGTCACGCAGATCGGCCATGGCACGGCGCGCGCCGTGCTGCCGGCGCGCGACACGCACCAGCGGCTCGGCGGCATCGTGGCCGGCCCGATGCTGATGGGCCTGGCCGACCTCGCGCTCTACGCCGCCGTGGTGGGCGCCACCGGCAATGCGCGGGCCGTGACGGCGAGCCTCACCATCAACTTCCTGCGCGGCAGCCCCGCCGGCGCCATCGTGGCGGATGCGCGGCTGCTGAAGGTGGGCCGGCTGAGCGCGGGCGAGGTCGTGCTGCATGCCGAGCACGACGACACGCCGCTTGCGCACGTGGTCAGCACCTGGTCGGTGCCGGCGCCATGAGCGCCGCCGCCCGCCCCCAGCCCGCCTGGCACGGCGTCAGCGTGATCGGCCTCAGCGAGGCGGGTTGCGCGGCGGCGCGCGACGTTGCGGCGAACTGCCCCGAGCTCGCGCTGACGGTCTATGACCCGGACGGGGCGCGCTGCGAGACCTTCCGCGGCCTCGCCACGCTGGCGGCCAATGTGGAAGAGGCCCTGCGCGAGTCGGATGTGATCGTGCTGGCCCTGCCCGACGGGCACGCCGTGGACCGCACCCTGGCGCGCTACAGCGACGGCCAGGTCAACGCCGACGTGGCCGGCAAACTCATCGTCGACCTGTGCGCGCGCGACCCGCGCTGGACGCAGCGCCTGGGCGACGCGGTGCGCAGCGCGGGCGCCGGCTACGCGGACGCGGCCGAGCCGGCGGCGCTGCTCGCGCTCATCGCGCCGCGCGGGCCTTGAGCGCGCCCTCGGTCAGGGCCACGCACAGCGCCAGCCACAAGGCGCTGACCGCGAAGCCCGCGACCACGTCGCTCAGGAAATGCACCTGCAGCAGCACCCGGCTCACGCCGATCGCCGCGATCAATGCCGCGGAAACGGCGACGCAGATCACGCGATGGCGCGGCGCCAGCAGGCGCAGCAGCAGGTAGCAGGAGAAGCCGTAGACCGCCATGGCGGCCGAGGCATGGCCGCTCGGAAAGCTCCAGCCGGTGGCCTCGGTGAAGCCGTGGGTGTGTTCCGGGCGCACCCGCTCGAAGGCGTGCTTGAGCAGCCAGTTGAGCGCCCCGCCCCCGGCGGTGGCGGCCACGCTGCCCGCGGCCAGCACGAACTGGCGCCGCCACAGCAGGCCGAGCAGCAGGCCGATCGCCAGCACCGTGAGCAGGTTGCGGTCGCCGAAGTGGGTGAACCAGGACATCAGCCACAGCAGCGCGGTCGGCATCGCCAGGCTCAGCGCCTGGGCCAGCGCCAGGTCGAAGGCGACCAGCCCGCCCTCCTGCCGCACCGCCAGCGCCAGCCCGAGAAAGATCAGCCCCGACACGCCCGCCATGGCGAGAAACACCCCGGTGCGGCGGCGCCCAGGCGGCAGCCCGATCAGCAATTGCCAGGCGGCCGCCGACGCGAGTCCGGCCAGCGCGGGCACGCCCAGAAGAAACCACCACGGATGGGTCGCGACCCAGACAGCGTATTCATTCATGCAATATCGACCCCGGAAGGGTGTCCCGGGTTCAGTCAGGACGGTGCAAGATCAGAGGATGGGCGGCGGCGCGGGCGAACGCGCCGGTGGCCGCGTCGAAGTCCCAGCGCTCGATGGTGCAGGCATCCGGCTCGTCGGTGCCCACCGCATGCTCGATGATGTTGAGCGAGTTGGGCACGCTGCCGCGGACCCGCCACGAGGTGGCGGTCCCGGCCTGGACCGCCCAGGCGCCGCGGCCCTGCGGCCCCTGGCTGCCGAACAGCGGCACCACGTAGGGCAGGTGGATGTGGCCGCCGAGGATCAGGTCGACGCCCGCGTCGACCCAGGCGGGCACGGCCAGCTCGCGGCCGATCAGCAGGTTGGCGGTGTCGCTCTCCTCGACCGCGCGCACCGGGTGGTGCATCAGCACCACCCGCAGCTGCCCGGGCCGCGCGGCGCGCAGGCGCTGGGCCACGCGCTGGACCTGGGCCGGCGACACTTCGCCGTCCTTGCGCCGGCGCGGCCGCGTGCTGTTCACGCCGATGGCCAGGAGCTGGTCGCCGTCGAACACCGGCTCGAGGGTGGCGCCCAGCGCGCGGCGATAGTTGCCGTAGGGGTTGAGCGCGCGCGCAAAGACGTTGAAGAGCGGAATATCGTGGTTGCCGGGCACGGCCAGCACCGGCCGGCCCAGGCTGCGGATGAAGTCGCGTGCCAGCGCGAACTGGCCACGCCGCGCGCGCTGGGTGATGTCGCCACCGACCAGCACCAGGTCGGGTTGCGCCTGCGCGACCAGCTCGCGCACCGCGTGCAGCACGGGCTCGACGGTGGTGCCGAAATGCGTGTCCGAGAGATGCAGCAGACGCGTCATGCCGGCTCCAGCCGCAGCTCGGGCGGCGGCACCAGCAACGGCAGGCGGTCGGCGGCCACCTCGAACATGAGCGGCGTCTGCATCCAGCTGATCTCGCCGTCCATCGCGACCTTCACGCGGCGCACCCGGCGGCCCAGGCCGATGCCGAGCTTGTCGAAGGCAAAGCTGATGACCTGGTCGGCCTCGCCCAGCCGGCTGAACAGGCCGCTCACGAGCAGGCCGTAGAGCGCCAGGGTGCCGACCGGCCGCACCGTCATGGCCACCAGCTGGCCCTGCTGCGTGGCCTCGGCCTCGGGAATGCCGATGCGCTGCAGCTGCAGCGTGTTGTTGCCGACCACCACCGTGGGCGTGCGCAGTTGCCGCTCGACGCCGTTCTGGGTCAGCGTGATGCGCAGTTGCCGGTGCGGACGGAACAGTGTGACCAGGCCGGACCACAGCGCCACCAGGCGGCTGCGGCCATAGCGCTGCTTGTAGGCCTCGCGGTCTTCGAGCAACTGCGGATACAGGCCCAGGCTCGCATTGACCAGGAACAGCCGGCCATTGAGCATGCCCACCTGGACCGGCTCGATCTGCGCCTGCAGCAGCGCGCGCGTCGAGACCTCGGTGTCCTGCGAGATGCCGTAGGCGCGGCCGAAGAAGTTGAAGGTGCCCTGCGGCAGGATGCCGAACGGCACGCCGGAGCCCAGCACCACGCTGGCCACCGCGTTGAGCGTGCCGTCGCCACCGGCGGCCACCACCACGCCATCCTGCGCGCGGGCGAGCTCGAGCGCCTCGCGCGCGGCGCGCGGCAGGTCGGCGCCGCGTTCGACGGCAATGATCTGGTGGCGCCGCCCTCCCTCGTCGAGGATGCGGGCGATGGTGTCGCGCGTGGTGTGCGCATCCTCGCGGCCGGAGCCGGTGTTGAGGACGATGAAGAAAGGTTCGGTGCCGCTCAGGGAGCGGGCCGGCGCTGAGCCGGTCGGCGGGGCTGAAGTCATGAACCAAAGATAGCCCGGCCCCGACACGGCCGCAACCCGCACGCGCCGGGCGCTACGGAATGCGACAGGCCGCGTTGAAATCCAGGCTCGCGAGCACCTGTTCGCGCATCTTCTGCACCAGGGTGCGGGTGTCGTCGCGCCGATACTGCACGCTGTAGGAAAGCGCGGCGGGTTCGGGATCGCTGGCCAGGATGCGCAGGCTGCCCTGCGCCTGCAGCTGCACGGCCCACTGGCGCGGCAGCACGCCGATGCCGGTGCCTTCGATCAGCATGCCGACGATAGCGCCCCAGTTGTTGCACGACAGCCGCTGCTCGTTCTGCCCCAGGTGATCGAGCCAGGGTTCGAGCACGCGATGCGTGCCCGCGCCCTCGGGCAGCGTGACGAGCGGGCAGCGCTGCAGCAGCTCGGGCGTGAGCGTGGTGGCGGCGCCGACCACGCGCGGCGCGCCGACCCAGACGAAGTGGGCCTGCCCGGCCGGTACCGACACGATGCCGCTGCGCGACGAGCGCCCCGCCACCACGGCGAAGTCGAGCTCGCCGTCGGCCACCCGGCGCTCCAGCACCTGGCCGATGTCCACGTAGGGTTCGAGCGCCAGCGCCGGATGCGCCTGGCGCACGCGGCCGATCAGCCCCGGCAGCCAGGTGAGCGCGCTCAGCTCGCCCACGCCGAAGCGGCAGCGGCCGGCCAGGTCGTGACGCGCATCCATCGTGGTGCGGATGGCGTCGGCCGCGGCGAGCAGGTCGCGCGCCTGCGGCACCAGGCGTTCGCCGGCCGCGGTGAGCACGGCGCGGTGGCCGGTGCGGTCGAACAGCGCATGGCCGAGCGCCTCTTCGAGCTCGACGATGCGCTTGGACAGCGACGATACCGACAGGTGCAGACGATCGGCCGCGACCGCGAAACTCGCGCAGGTGGCGGCCCAGTAGAAGGCTTCGAGCTGTTTGAGCGTCATGGGAGCATTGTATGGGCTGGCCGGCGCGGCGCGCCGGGCTTGCCGGGCCGCAGCGGCGCTCCTAATATCGAAGCTCCTTTCTCACGGCGGCCCCTGGCGGCGCGACGGCAACACGATGGCAGGCAAACGCAGTTACGACGACGGATGCGCCAGCGCGCACGCGCTGGAATTGATCGGCGAACGCTGGGCCCTGCTGATCGTACGCGAGCTGCTGCTCGGGCCCAAGCGTTTCACCGACCTGCGCATTGGCCTGCCCGCCATCAGTCCCAACGTCCTCACCCAGCGCCTCACCGAACTGGAGGCGGGCGCGGTGCTGCGGCGGCGCAAGCTGCCGCCGCCCGCGGGCGCCTGGGTGTACGAGCTCACCGAATGGGGCCAGCAGCTCGAGCCCATCGTGCTCGGCCTGGGTGCCTGGGGCGCACGCTCGCCGCAGTTGCCGCAGGCCCTGCCGCTGAGCGACGACGCGCTGGCGCTGTCGTGGCGCGCCATGGCGGATCCGAATGCGCTGAGCGGTCCGCCGCTGCGGTTGCAGATCGAGATGGCCCAGGGCCGCTATGCGGTGGAGGTGCGCGACGGCCGTTTCGCGATCGCGCGCGGCACGCGCGCCGACGCGCAGGCCACGGTACGCGCCAGCACCGAGGTGCTGGCCGCCCTCACCTACGCCGGCGCCGACCTCGACGCCGTGCTGCGCGCCGGCCAGGCGCAGCTCACGGGCGAGCGCGCCGCGCTGGCGCGCTTCGTCGGGCTGTTCACCCTGCCCGCGCCGGCCCCGGCCGCGCGGCCAGGGCCCTGACGCGCGCCACGCCTCAGGCGTGGCCGCCCAGATAGGCGTTGGCGAGGTCGTCGTTGGCCGCGATCTCGGCCGCCGTGCCCTGCGCGACCACATGGCCGCCCTCGACCACGTAGGCCCGGTCGGCCAGCGCCAGCGCGAGCCCGGCCATCTGGTCCACCAGCAGGATCGTCATGTTCTCGTTGCGCAGCCGGTCGAGCGCGGCGAACAGCTCCGCGATGACCTTGGGCGCCAGGCCCAGCGAGGGCTCGTCGAGCAGCAGCACGCGCGGCCGGCTCATCAGGCCGCGCGCCACGGCCAGCATCTGCTGCTCGCCGCCGGACAGCAGGCCGGCACGCTGGTGCAGCCGCTCGCGCAGGCGCGGGAAGCGCTGCAGCATCTCCTCGACGCGCGCCTCGCGGTCGGTCGGATCCAGGAAGGCGCCGAGGCGGATGTTGTCCAGCACCGACAGCTCCGGGAACACCTGCCGCCCTTCCGGCACCAGCACCAGGCCCAGGCCGACGATATCCTCGGCGGCCCGGCCTTCGAGCTGGTGGCCGTCGATGTGCATGCCGCCCGACTGGCTGCGATGCAGGCCCGCCAGCGTGCGCATCAGGGTCGACTTGCCCGCGCCGTTGGCGCCGAGCAGCGCCACCATCTCGCCGCTGCGCACCTGCAGGCTGATGCCGTGCAGCACCGGCTCGGCGCCGTAGCCAGCCACGAGGTCGGCCACGCCCAGCAGTTCGGGTCCGGCCGCCCGCGGCGGACGCTCGACCGGTGCTTGCGTCTGCAACGATTCGCCCAGGTAGGCCTGCTTCACGGCCGGGTCGTTCTGGACCTCGGCCGGCGTGCCCACCGCCAGGCGGCGACCGGCATCCAGCACCACGAGCTGATTCGAAATCGCCATCACCAGCGCCATGTCGTGCTCGACCAGCGCCACGCCGACGCCGGCCTCTGCGATGCGGCGCAGCAGCGCGGCCAGCGTGTCCTTGTCTTCGCGCGACAGACCGGCCGCGGGCTCGTCGAGCAGCAGCACGTCCGGATCGGTGGCGAGTGCCCGCGCGATCTCGACCAGGCGGCGATCGACGTGCGCCAGGCCGGCGGCGGGCGCGTCGGGCGCGCCGGTGTAGCCGCAGAACGCCAGCAGCGCACGCGCCTGCGCCCGTGCCGGCGCGCCGTGGAAGCGGCTGGCAGAAAACAGCCCGCCGAGCCGACCGCGCGCCATGGCCAGCACCACGTTGTCCTCGACGCTCAAGGTGCCGAACAGCTGCGAGGTCTGGTAAGTGCGGGCGATGCCGGCGCGGGCGATGCGAAAGGCCGGCTGGCCGGCGAGCGCGCGCGCGCCCAGCGTGAAGCCGCCGGCGGACGGCCGGTAGAAGCCGCTCATCATGTTGAGCGCGGTGGTCTTGCCCGCGCCGTTGGGGCCGATCAGGCTGGTGACCGCGCCCTCGGGCACCGTCATCGACAGCTCGCTCACGGCGCGCACGCCGCCGAACGTGATGCCCAGGCCCTGCGCCGACAGCACCTGGCGCGGCCGACGCGGCAGCGCCACCTCGGCCACGGCGGGCTCGGCCGCGGCCGCGCGTGGTGCGACGGCTGGCTTTGCGCCGCGCCACAGCTGGCGCCACAGGCCCACCGCGCCATCGGGTGCGACCCACAGCACGAGCAGCAGCAAGGCGCCGAAGAACAGCAGCCGGTAGGCCTCGAGCGATGCCAGCAGCTCGGGCAGCACGCCCACGATGAGCGCGCCGATGATCGGGCCGGCCACGGTGCCCGCGCCGCCCACGATCACGACCAGCACGAACAGGATCGACTGCATGAAGCTGAAGGTCTCGGCGGTGACGAAGCTCGAGAGCGGCGCGAACAGCCCGCCGGCGAGCCCGGCCGCGGCGGCCGAGATCGTGAACGCGGCCGTCTTGATGACCAGCGGGTTCAGGCCGATCGACTGCGCCGCGGTCTCGCTGTCGTTGACCGCGCGCATCGCGGCGCCCCAGCTGCCGCGTGCCAGCAGCGCGTAGGCCACCAGCACGATCGTGGCGGTGACGATGGCGAGGATGGCCACCGTCTGTTCGGGGCCCCAGCCGGCCCAGAGCTGCGGCGGCAGGATGCCCATGATGCCGCTCTGGCCGCCGGTGAGGTCGCGCATCTCCACCGCCGCGTGCTGCACGATGAAGCTGAACGCGATGGTGATCATCGCCAGGTAGGGCCCCTTCACGCGCAAGGCCGGCAGCGCCAGCAGCGCGCCCATGGCGGCGGCCAGCAGCGTGCCGGCCGCCCAGGCCGGCCAGAAGCCCCAGCCCACCTTGGTGGTGAGGATCGCCACCGTGTAGGCGCCGATGGCGTAGAAGCCCACGTGGCCGAACGAGACCTGGCCGGTCAGGCCGAGCAGCACGTTCAGGCCGATGCCGACGATCGCGATCAGCGCGATGTTGGCGAGCACGAATACGTAGTAGCTATTGAGGGTGAGCGCCAGCACCAGTGCCAGCGACACCAGCGCGGCACCCGCCGCGAATGATTTGGCGTTCATACTTTCTTGACCTCCGCCCGTCCGAACAGGCCATTGGGCCGCGCGGCGAGCACCGCGATGACCAGGGCGAATGTGATGATCTGCGTATAGCCCGAGCCCAGCGTGACGGTGACCAGCGCCTCGGCGATGCCGAAGATCAGGCCGGCCAGCATCACGCCCCACGCGGAGCTGATGCCGCCCAGGATCGCCACCGCGAAGGCCTTCAGGCCGAACAGCGTGCCCATGTCGGCGTTCACGTTGAACAGCGGCGCGATCAGGATGCCGGCCACGCCGGCGAACAGCGTGGACACCGCGAAGGCGGCGGCCACCGCGCGCTTGATCGGAATGCCCATCAGGCGCGCGGCATCGCGGTTCTGCACCACCGCCAGCAGCGCGGTGCCCCAGCGCGTGCGGCGCGCCACCAGATGCAGCACCGCGGCGAGCGCCAGGCCCATGAGCGGAATCAGCAGTTGCAGCGGGTACACGCCCAGGCCCAGGCCGGCGACCTCGATGGGCGCGACCGCCAGCGGCGAGGGCAGGCTGCGCGGCTCCTTGCCGAACGTGTGCATGACCACGTTGTCGAGCACGATGCCGAGCGCCACGGTGGACATCAGCCAGGCGTTCGAGCCGCGTGCGGCGAAAGGCCGCACCGCCACGAACTCGACCACCAGCCCGTACAGCGCGCAGCAGATCAACGCGAGCAGGATCGCCGGCGCCATGCCCCAGCCCAAGGTCTGGGCGAAGGTGAAGCAGAGCACCGCGCCCAGCATCATCGAGCTGCCCTGGGCAAAGTTGACGGTCCCGGAGACCGAATAGGTGATGTGGAAACCCAGGGCCATGAGGCCATACATGCTCCCCAGGCCCAGCCCGCTGATCAGCGCCGCCAGCAACTGCATTGTCTTCTCCGTGAGCCCGCGGGCTTACTGCGCCATCCCGACGGGCAGGATGCGGTTGTCGATGAACTGCGCCCAGACGTAGTCCTTGTCGCTCAGCGCGTCGTGCACGGTCGGCGTGAAGGGCAGCTTGTATTGCTTGATGAGGCCGTCGTAGCTGTCGATCTTGTAGAAGCCCTGGCGGATCGCGTCGCCGTCGGTCGAGCCCGCGCGTTCGATGGCCAGCGCGGTGAGCTGCATGGCGTCATAGGCGTTGGCCACGCCCACGGCCGGCGTGATGTTTTCCGGGCCCTTCACGTCGGGATACTTGGCCTTGAGCGCGGCGATCACCTTCTCGCCCACCGGCGACTGCTTGCCGAAGAAGCTGTAGGTCTGCACGAAGTGGACTTCCTTGGCATTGGGGCCGGCGAGCTCGGTGAAGCGGCCGCCTGCGGGGCCCCAGTGCGACACGACCGGCACCTTCCAGCCCATGCGGTCGAGCGACTTGACCACCTGTGCCGACGGGCCGACGTTGCCGACCATGAACAGCGTGTCGGCACCGGCCGCCTTCAGGCGCGTGAGCTGCGGCACGACGTCGACGTCGTTGCCTTCGAACTTTTCGCTGCCCACCGGCTTGAGGCCCTTGGCGCTGAGCGCGGCCACCAGGCCCTTTTCGTTGGACTCGCCCCACGGGTTGTTGACCATGACGAGGCCGAACTTCGAGGTCTTGAAGTTCTTCTGGGCGTAATCGACCATGCCCACGTCGACGATCTCGTCGACCGCCGAGACGCGGAACACATAGTTGGGATTGGCGCCGTTCTTGGTGATCGGCGTGCCCGCGGCCCAGGGCCCCATGAAGGGCATCTTGGCCTGGTTCACCAGCGGCACGATGGCCATCGACACCGGCGTGTCGAGCCCGCCGAAGATCACGGCGACCTTCTCCTTGTAGATCAACTCGCGCGCGGCCACCACGCCCTTGGCGGGATTGGCCTCGTCGTCGCGGCGCACCAGCTCGAGCTTGCGGCCGCCCAGCAGGCCGCCGCGGGCATTGATCTCGTCGATCGCCACCAGCATGCCGCGCGAAATGGCTTCGCCGGCCAGGGCCGACTGGCCCGACAGCGCGGTGATCAGACCGATCTTGATCGGCTCGGCGGCCAGGGCCTGCGTGCCGAATCCGGCGCTCAACAGGGCGAATGCGGTGCAGACAAAGGTGCGGCGAGAAAGACGAGACATGGAATTCTCCCGAAGGGGTTCGTTGGTGAAGGCGCGTGGGTCGGCCCTGTCCCGCTTCAAGCAAAAGCCATGCCAGTTTTCTTTTTTCGTCGCGAATCCTGGCACAGGGTTTGCTTGTGTACCCAGGTATTTTTGCCGGCAATCCATTGGTATTTATTGCCGACAATCAATCGGTTTATTGGCGGGAAAAACGGTTTGGACGGCGTCTTCGACGCGCCTGCCGCCACCGCCCCGGCCACACCCGACACGCACAAAAACAGTGCACTCATGGGAGCAAACGATGCACACCGCACCAAACTGGACCGCCGCCGACGCCGGCGCCATCGTCGACGCCTACCTCACGACGTTGATGAAGCCGGACCCCGAAGGCGCCCGGCGCTACGTGAGCCCGGCGCTGCGGATCCGCTTCACCGGCGGGCGCGAGATGCGCGACCCGGCCGAATGCACCGCCTTCAATGCCTCGCGCTATGCCTGGGTGAAGAAGCGCTTCGAATCCACGGATGTGGTTGCGGGCGCAACCGCCGAGCTGGCGGTGGTCTACAACCGCGGCACGCTCTACGGCGAATGGCTCGACGGCACGCCGTTCGAAGGCAATCGCTACGTCGACCGCTACGTGCTGCGCGACGGCCTGATCGTGGAGATGGACGTCTGGAACGACAGCGCCGAGTGGCTGCTGGCGCGCGCGGGGCTGGCGCAGAAATGAGCGCGCCCGCCCCCTTCCCGGCCGCGGCCTTCGGCCCGCTGGCCACCCACGGCCGCTTCGACTACTCGCCCATCCACGGCCGCGCCGACTACGACTGGCCGGGCGGCGCGCGGCTGGCGGTCTACCTGGGCTTCAACATCGAACACTTCGCCTACGGCTCGGGCATGGGCGCACGCCTGGGCGCGAGCTTCGGCGAACCCGATGTGCTGAACTATGCCTGGCGCGAATACGGCAACCGCGTGGGCGCATGGCGCTGCCTCGAGCTGTTCGACGCGCTGCGCCTGCCGGCCGGCGTGATCGCGAACACGTCGATCCTGGACCACTGCCCCGAGCTGATCGACGCCTGCCTCGCGCGCGGCGACGAGCTGATCGCGCACGGCCACACCAACGCCGAACACCAGGGCGGCTACGACGAGGCCACCGAACGGGCCCTGCTCGAGCATTGCGCCGAGCGCTTTGCCGCGCGCAGCGGCAGCCGGCCGGCCGGCTGGCTCTCGCCCTGGATCGCCGAGTCGCCCCTGACCTCCGACCTGCTCGCCGAGACCGGCTATCGCTACACGCTCAACTGGTGCCACGACGACCAGCCCGTCGCGCTGCGCACGCGCGCAGCGGCGCCGCTGTGGTCGGTGCCCTATCCGCAGGAGGTCAACGACATTCCGATGATCGTGGCGCGCCAGATGGACGGCAAGGATTTCGCCCAGCTCATCATCGACAACTTCGACGAAATGCTGGAGCAGTCGCAGCGCCAGCCGCTGGTGATGGGCATCGCGCTGCACCCCTATCTCGTCGGCCAGCCCTATCGGCTGCGCCATCTGCGCCGCGCGCTGGCGCACATCGCCGAGCAGCGCGATCGCGGCGCTGTCTGGTTCACCACGCCGGGCGCGATCTGCGCGCACGTCGATACGCTTACCCGCGCCAAGGAGACACTCGCATGACCCATCCCGACACCGGCGCCAGCGCCCTGCCCTTCACCGACACCGTGGGCGCCTGGGTGCCGCATGGCCTGTTCAGCGTGCCGCCCAGCGCGCGCGGTCCGCTCGACGGCCTGACGTTCGCCGCCAAGGATCTGTTCGACGTGGCCGGCCACACCACCGGCGCCGGCAATCCCGGCTGGCTCGCCACCCATGCGCCGGCCACCGCCACCAGCCCCGTGGTGGCGCGCCTGCTCGCGGCCGGCGCGCACCTGCACGGCAAGACCATCACCGACGAGCTGGCCTACAGCATCCAGGGCGAGAACGTGCACTACGGCACGCCGCTCAACAGCCGCGCGCCGGACCGGGTGCCGGGCGGCTCGTCGAGCGGCTCGGCCGCCGCGGTCGCGGCCGGCCTGGTCGACTTCGCGCTGGGCACCGACACCGGCGGCTCGACCCGCGTGCCCGCCAGCTATTGCGGCCTCTGGGGCCTGCGCACCACGCACGGCCTGGTGAGCGCGGAACACCTCGTGCCCCTGTCGCCGCTGTTCGACACGGTGACCTGGCTGGCCGCCGACGCCGACGTGTTCGAGCGCGTCGGGCGCACCCTGCTGCCCGGCCCGGACAGCCGGCCCTGGTCGGCGGCGGTCGTGCTGAGCGACGCCTGCATCCAGGCGGACCCGGTGTTCCAGCCGCTGCTGCGCGCGGTGACGCAGGCGCTCGAGACCGGGCTGGGACTGCCGGTGGGCAACGCGCCCAGCTCCGATACCGACCTGGAGCAGTGGCGCCAGACCTATGTGACCGTGTCCGCCTACGATGCGTGGCAGACCCATCGCGACTGGATCACGCGGGCGCAGCCCGAGTTCGGCGCGGCCGTGGCCGGCCGCTGGAAGATGGCCGCCGCCGTCGCTGCCGACACGGCGGCCGCGGCGAGCGCGGAACAGGCCCGCCTGCGCGCGCAGATCCGCGCGCTGCTGGGCGAGCACACGGTGGCGGTGCTGCCGTCGGCCTCCAGCGTGGCGATCTCGCGCACGGCGGATCCGGTCACGGTCGACCAGATCCGTGCCAACACGTTTCGCATCACGTCGATCGCCGGCCTGGCCGGGCTGCCGCAGGTGAACATTCCGTTCATCGGCGCCGACGGCCTGCCGGCCGGGGTGTCGCTGCTCGGCCCCGCGGGCAGCGACCTGGCGCTGATCCGCCTGGCCGTCGCCGTGGGCCGCCAGCTGGCCGCCGTGGGCACCGAAACGCCTGCCGCAGCCACGGCCGCGATGGCAAAATGAAGTCCGATCCCGGGGCGGGCCCGGCGCCTGCCCCGCTCCCGACGACCGAGTCATGAAGAAAGCAGCCTCCCCTTCCCGCGCCGCCCCCGCGCCGCGCGGCCGCCCCAAGGTACGCCCCGGCGCGCTGGCCCCGGCCGCGTCCGCGGCGCCGGCCGAAGACGCCGAGACCCGCATCTACCAATCGGTGGTGAGCGGCGTGATGAGCCAGCGCCTGCGGCCCGGCACCAAGTTGCCCGAGGCCGCGCTGTGCGAGCTGTTCGGCGTGGGACGCAGCACGGTGCAGAAGGCGCTGCAGCGCCTCGCCCACGACCACGTGGTGGAGCTGCGGCCCAACCGCGGCGCCATGGTGGCGATGCCCACGCGCGAAGAGGTGGGCATGCTGTTCGAGGCGCGCCGCGCGCTCGAGGCGGCGATCCTGCCGCTGGTGGCGCAGACGGCCTCGCGCGCCGACTATGCCTCGCTGCGGCGCCAGCTGCGCGACGAGCACCGCGCCATGCACAGCTATCCGCAGACCGAGTGGGCTCGGCTGGCGAGCTCGTTCCACCTGCGGCTGGGCGAGCTGTCGCACAACCCGATCCTGGCGCGCTACCTGGCCGAAATCATCTCGCGCTGCTCGCTGGTCGTGGCGATCTTCCAGCCGCCCGGCAACGCCACCTGCGAACACGACGAACACGCGCGCGTGGTGGACTTCCTGGAACAGGGCCGCGTGGCCGAGGCGGTGGCCGAGATGGACCTGCACCTGCGCCAGCTCGAATCGCACATCCAGCTGGTCGAGACCCAGCCCGAGCGCAGCCTGGCCGACATGCTCGGCCTGGCCTGATGGCAGGCGGCCGGCATCAGCCGGCCGGCTTGCCGGCGCCGTGCACGCGATCGATGTGGCCCAGGTCGCGGCCCGGATCGAGCCGGTCGCGCACGCGCTGCTTGAGCACCTTCGCCTCCGGGAAACCGCCGTCCTGCGTGCGGTCCCAGATCACCTCGCCGTCGAAGGTGATGACGAACACGCCGCCCGTGCCCGGCAGCAGCGCCACCTCGCCGAGATCCGTGCCGAAGGTGGAGAGCAGCTCCTGCGCCATCCAGCCGGCGCGCAGCAGCCACTGGCATTGCGTGCAGTAGTTGATCGTGATGCGGGGAGCGGTGGCGGTCATGGCGGAGTCCGGTGCGGCAAACGATGCGACAAGCGTAGCGTACGGCGCGTTGCCGCGCAGCCAAAGAAAAGACCTGGCCGCGGCCAGGTCTTTCGGCAATCCAGGAAACCCGGAATCAGGCGCCCAGGTAGGCTTCGAGCACGCGTGGATGGCCCAGCAGCTCGCGGCCGGTGCCCGACAGCGCCATGGCGCCATTCTCGAGCACATAGCCGCGCTGCGCGATGCGCAGCGCCTGCCGCACGTTCTGCTCGACCAGCAGCAGCGTGAGGCCGTCGGCGTTGACCGCGCGCAGCGAACGGAAGATCTCCTGCACCACGATCGGCGCCAGCCCCATGGAGGGCTCGTCCAGCAGCAGCAGGCGCGGCTTGGCCATCAGCGCGCGGCCGATCGCCAGCATCTGCTGTTCGCCCCCCGACAGATTGCCGGCCATGCCGTCGATCCGCTCCTTGAGACGCGGAAACAGGTGGAACACGTATTCCAGGTCGCTGGCGGCGTCCTTGAGACCGCGGCGATAGGCGCCGAGCTCGAGGTTTTCGCGCACCGACATGGTGGTGAGGATGGCGCGGCCTTCCGGCACCTGCACGATGCCGCGCGCCACGATCTGGTGCGGCGCCATGCGGGTGATGTCTTCGCCTTCGAAGCGCACGGTGCCGCGCGCCTTGGGCAACAGCCCCGAGAGCGCCAGCAGCGAGGTCGACTTGCCGGCGCCGTTGGCCCCGACCAGCGCGGTGACCTGCCCGGCTTCGAGCGCGAAATCGATGCCGCGCACGGCCTCGATGTGGCCGTAGTTGATTTCCAGCCCGGTGACTTCAAGCATGCTCATCGCTGCTCCTCCGCATGCAGGGGCTCGTCTTCTTCCTCGCGGCCCAGATAGGCTTCGATCACCTGCTCGTTGTTGCGGATCTCGTCGGGTCCGCCGCAGGCGATGATCTTGCCGAAGTTCAGCACGGCGATGCGTTCGCACAGCCCCATCACGAAGCGCATGTCGTGCTCGATCATGAGGATGGTGTAGCCGCGGTCGCGGATCGCCAGGATCTCGCGCATCAGCTCGGCGCGTTCGCCCGTGTTCATGCCGGCCACCGGCTCGTCGAGCAGCAGCAGGCGGGGTTCGGTGGCCAGCGCACGCGCCAGCTCGAGCCGGCGCTGCTCGCCGTAGGAGAGGTTGTCGGCCAGGTCGTCGGCCTTGTGGTCGAGCTTCATCCACGACAGCAGCTCGCGGGCGCGCTCGCGCGCGTGCGCCTCGTGGCGGCGGTAGTTGGGCAGGCCGGCGAGCAGGCTGGCGAAGCCGTAATCCATGTGGCGATAGGCGCCCACCACGACGTTCTCGAGCAGCGTCATCTCCTTGAAGAGACGGATGTTCTGGAACGTGCGGGCGATGCCCAGCCGCGTGATCTGGTAGGGCTTCTTGCGCAGCAGGTCCTGGCCTTCATAGCGGATGCTGCCGCTGGACGGATCGAGCAGGCCGGTGATCAGGTTGAACACCGTGGTCTTGCCCGCGCCGTTCGGGCCGATGAGGCCGAAGATCGCGCCCTGCGGCACGCTCAGGTTGACGTCGTGCAGCACATGCAGGCCGCCGAAACTCTTGGAGACGGAGGTGAGCTCAAGCATGCTTGCCTCCCTTGAACCAACGCTTGAAGCGCGCGGGATCCCAGATACCTTGCGGCAGGAACAACACGATAAGCACCAGAATGAGGCCGTTGACCACGAGACGGAAGTCGGAGAAACCGCGCAGCATCTCGGGCAAGAGCGTGATGATGAAGCTGCCCACCAGCGGACCGATCAGGCTGCCGATCCCGCCCAGGATGGTCATGGTCAGGATCTCGACGCCACGGTCGAAGCCGTATTCGTTGGGGCCGATGAAGAAGGTCAGGTGGGCGTTGAGCGCGCCTGCCAGGCCGGCGATCGCCGCGCCGGCCACGAAGGCCAGCATCTTGCTCGAGCGCACGTTGATGCCCATCAGGCCGGCCGCGGTCTCGTCGCCGCGGATCGCGTCGAACGCGCGGCCCACCTTCGAGGCCCGCACGCGCCACAGCACGAACACCACGATCACCACCGACAGGGCGACGTGCCACCATTGCGTGAGCTGCGGGATGCCGTTCAGGCCGAGCGCGCCGCCCGTGACCGATTCGGTGTTGAGGATGGTGACGCGCACGACCTCGCCGAAACCGAGCGTGGCCATCGCCAGATAGACCCCCGACAGCCGCAGCGTGGGCAGCCCGATCAGCAGCGCGACCACGGCCGGCGCGGCCATGCCGCCCAGCAGCGCCACCGAGAACGGCGCGTCGTAGTTCATGGTGAGCAGCGCGGCGGCGTAGGCGCCGATGCCCATGAACGCGGCGTTGGCCATGGCCAGCATGCCGCAGGCGAGCGTCAGCCAGATCGACAGCGCCAGGAGTGCGTTGGTGCCCAGCGTGAGCACCAGGTTGCCATAAATGGCCCAGAAATTTTCGAATCCGCTCATGCTCAGGCCTTCCGTTGCACCACTTTGCCGAACAGACCTTGCGGGCGCACCAGCAGAATCAGGAACAGCAGACCGAACGCGACGGCATCGCGCATGGTCGAACCGATGTAGGCCACCGACAGCACCTCGGCAAAGCCCAGGAACAGGCCGCCCAGCATCGCGCCGCGGATGTCGCCCATGCCGCCCAGGATGATCACGGCGATGCCCTTGTGCAGCATCGGCTGGCCCATGAGCGGGAACAGCGCGTTCGAATACAGGCCGATCAGCACGCCGGCCACGCCGCCCAGCGCCGCGGCCGCGAAGGAGGTCGTGAGGAACAGGCGCTCGACGTTGATGCCCAGCAGCCAGGCCGCCTTGGGCGACTCGGCGATGGCGCGCAGCGCGCGGCCGAACTGGGTGCGGTGCATCACCACCAGCAGCACGGTCATGAGCGCGAACGACAGGAAGATGATGCCCAGCTCGATCACGGTCACGTGCAGGCCGGCGATCTCCAGCACGTCTTCGGGCACCGTGCCGTGCGGGAAGCGCAGGTTGGCGGCGCCGAACACGCCCTGGGCGGCGTTGTTGAGCGCGATGCCCACGCCGATCGTGGCGATCATCGGAATCAGGTGGGGCGCGTTGCGCTTGCGCAGCGGCTTGAGCACCAGCACGTCGATGATGGCACCCACCGCACCGGCCACCAGGAAGGCGGCGATCAGCGCGGCCCACAGCGGCAGCGCGAGGTACTGGATGACGACCAGGGCGGCATAGGCGCCGACCATGAACACGGCGCCGTGCGCGAGGTTGATCACGCCGAGCACGCCGAACACCAGCGTGAAGCCCAGCGCAAACAGCGCGTAGACGCAGCCCAATGACAGGGCGTTGACGAATTGTTGTTCCAACATGGAGTTGTCCGGTTCAGAAATACCTTGAGGGCGACGCCGGCGCCGCCCTCAAGACAGCCGGTCGATGCGCCCGCGAGACGCACTACCGGCCGGAATGAGCTTTCGCTCGATGGCTGATCGAGCCGCTTACTTCTCGATCACGTACTTGCCGTCCTTGGTGACGCTGACGATCGGGGCCTGCTGGGCATCGTAGCCAGCGGGCTTGCCGGCGCGGTCCTTGGCCTGGCGGAACTCGAAGGCGCCGGTGGCACCGGTCCACTTCACGTCGGGAAGCGCATCGCGCAGGGCGGTGCGGTCCTTGGGCAGGTCGCCCGAGAGCTTCACCTTCTTCAGGCCCTGGGTCACGATGTAGAGGGCATCGTACGACTGGGCGGCGAACTGATCGGGCGCGGCGCCGAACTTGGCCTTGTACGCGGCGATGAACTTGGTGTTCTCGGGCGTCTGGTTCTCGATCGACCACGGGCTGCCGATCCACAGATTGTTCGACGCGCCGCCGGGGGCCAGGTCGAAGATCTTGACCGAGTTCATGCCGTTGCCGCCGATCACCGGCACGTTCAGGCCGAGCTGGCGGGCCTGCACCATGATGGGCGCACCTTCGGCCAGCAGGGCCGACAGCACGATGGCGTCGGGGTTGGTGCCCTTGATCTTGGTGAGCTGGGCCTTGAAGTCCACGTCGCCCTTGGCGAAGGTTTCGGTGGTGGTCACCGGCACCTTCTGGTCTTCGAGCGCCTTCTTGAAGTTGTCGTAGCCGCTCTTGGTGAAGACGTCGTCGTTGCCGTACAGCACCGCGACGTTCTTCATGCCGGTCTTCTTGCGCACGGTTTCGATCGTGGCGGGCAGCACGTCGGCTTCGGTGACCGAGTTGCGGAACACGTAGTTGCCGATGGAGGTGATGCCGTCGGCGGTGTTCGAGGTGCCGAAGGCCACGGTCTTGGCGGCCTGCGCGATCGGGTCGGCGGCCTGGGCCGAGTTCGACAGGGTCGGGCCGAACACCATCAGCACCTTGTCCTGGAAGATCAGTTTCTTGAAGACGTTGATGGCTTCTTCTTTCTTGCCCTGCTCGTCTTCGATCACCAGCGCGATCTTGTCGCCGTTCACGCCACCGGCGGCGTTGATCTCCTCGGCAGCCAGCTGGAAGCCGTTGCGGATCGATGCGCCGTACTGGGCGGCACCACCGGACAGCGCCTCGGCCACGCCCAGCTTGATGTCGGCGGCCTGCGCGGCGGCGACGGCGCCGAAAGTGGTGATCACGGCCAAGGCCAATTTATTGATGCGTTGCATGTCACTACCCCTAAATCCGTTTGTCTCGATGTGATTGTGTGCCGGCAGGCTCCACGGCGCTTTGCGCGCGCGCCGTTACAGATGGGCACAAGCCTTGGCGAGCGCTGATAATACACCTTCAAAGCGCATGCAGCGGCGGCATAAAGCGCAATAAATGCGGTTTTCCAACACGTTTCACGCAATCCCTTTGCACGGCCGCCGGCAAGTCCGGAAAAGCCCGCATCCCGCGGCGTGCCGGCCGCCGGGTCGGCGTCGTGCCGGCCAGCGTCGGGGCGCTTCGCTTTCTTGCAACATCCGGCGCCGCCACCCCGCCGACGCGGCCCCATTTAGGCCGCAAAGCGGTACGCTTGTCGGAACACGCGGCGAAGCTGCCCCCGCCGCCCACCGAGAAGGCATTGCTTCGCCCTATGGATGACGCGCCTGCCCACACCATGAGACGCCGACCGACATTGCGCCGGGCCTTGTTGACGCTGGTGCTCGTCTGTACGGTGCCGGCCGCGCTGGTCGCCGCCGGCGCGGTGTACGAAGACTATCTGCTGCGCAAGGAGCGCGTGTTCGAGTCCGCCGTGACCACGGCGCGCAATCTCGTCTCCGAGGTGGAACGCGAACTGCATGGCATCGAAGCCGGCCTGCGCGTGCTGGCCACGGCCGACGACCTGGCGCACGGCGACATGCCCTCGTTCCACCGCCGCGCCGAGGACGCGCTGCGCCTGCAGAACGTCGACAGCTACATCCTCATCGATCCGGACGGCATGCAGGTGATCAACACCAACCGCCCGTTCGGCGCGACCCCGGTGCGCAGCGCCATCCCCCGCGACACCCAGCAGTTGGCCATCCAGCAGCGCCGCACCGCGATATCGGGCCTGTTCCACACCGCGATCGGCAACGAGCTGACGCTGGCGGTCAGCGTGCCGGTCGAGATCGGCGGCAGCGTGCCCTACACGCTGAACGCCGGCATCCGGCCGCAGCGCATCAGCGAGATCCTGCAGCGCCACCAGCTCGACGTGGGCTGGGTGGCGGCGGCGCTGGACGCCAACGCGGTGATCGTGGGCCGCAGCCGCGACGAGAACCGCTACGTGGGCCAGTCGGCGGTGGGCAGCCTGGCCGAGGCGGTGCGCACGCGCGGCGAGGGCACGCTGCTGAGCGAAACCAAGGAAGGCATCCCGGTGCTCACGGCGTTCAGCCACAGCGCCGACTCGCACTGGGCCGTGGCGGTGGGCGCGCCGATCGCGACCCTGTCGGCCGAGTTGCGCCGCTCGATGCTGATCGTGATCGCGGCGGGCGCCGCCATCATCCTGGGCGGCCTGCTGCTGGCCTATTGGCTGGCCCGCACCATCGAACGCTCGGTCACCGCGCTCATCGCCCCGGCCGTCGCGCTGGGCTCGGGCGGCGAGATCGAGGTGCCGCGCACGCGCTTTCGCGAAACCGTCGCGCTGGGCGACGCGCTCACCCATGCCTCGCACATGCTGATCAAGACGCAGGAGCTGGCCTATCACGACCCGCTCACCTCGCTGTCGAACCGGCTGCTGTTTCGCGAGCTGGCCCTGCACGCGCTGGCCGCGGCCGAACGCAACACGCGCCCGGTGGCGCTGCTCGCGCTCGACCTCGATCACTTCAAGCACGTGAACGACACCAATGGCCACGGGCTGGGCGACCTCGTGCTGCGGATCGCCTCCGACCGGATGCGCGCCACGCTGCGCAGCGCCGACATCGTGGCACGCTTCGGCGGCGACGAGTTCGTGATCCTGCTCGAGGACACCAGCAGCGAACAGGCCATGCGCGTGGCCGAGGACCTGATCCGGGTGCTGTCGGCGCCCTACCCCGCCGTGCTCAGCCCGGTCGGTGCGTCGGTCGGCATCGCCATGTACCCGCGCGACGCGCTCGACCTGGACACGCTGCTCGAACTGGCCGACGCCGCGCTCTATGCCGCCAAGGCGGCGGGCCGCGGCCGCGCGCAGCACGCGCCCCCCGCACCCGCCGGCGCGCGCGGCCGCGAGCCGCACTGAAGCCACGGCCCAGGGAACGTTGCGGCCACAACGGTTACTCACCGGCATTGCGCCGCGCGCGAGCGCGGCCCACCCGCCGAGGAAATCCCATGAGCCCGACCGTCAACTTCAACGGCGTGACCCTGAACGCGTCGCGCCTGGACACCATCGCCAACGCCGCCACGCTCGACCAGGCACAGCGCATGGGCGTGTTCGACAGCATCAAGGACCTGTTTCGCGGCGGGGTCAAGAAAGAGGCGATCAAGCAGGCGTTCGAGGCGCTGCACCCGCCCGCCCGCGACGACTACGCCACGCCGGCCGCGCACGAAAACCTGCTGCTGCACTACGGCGTGCTGCAGCAGGCGCTGCGCCCCGAACACGCCGGCGCCTGCCAGCTGCAGGTGGCGGCCGATCCCGCCACCCAGACCTGGTCGTACCGGATCGAGGTCGACGGCCAGCCGCTCGCCAGCGCGCACGACCTGCCCGTCGGCGACGGCTATACGCTGGCCGCATTCCAGGATCATGCGCTGCTGACCGGGCTGGCGCAGCACCTGCACCAGCAACTGGGCGCGGACGTGGCGCCCATGACCACGCTGCTTGCCGAGCAGTTCCGGGAGAGCAATCTGCTGCATGCGCAGGCCGGCAGCCTGAACGACCCGGGCGTGATGCTGGAGAAGTTCGGCGCCGTCATGCAGCAGCTCGGCGCGCTGCCGGGCGGCGCGCTGGTGATCCCGGGCGTCACGGTGGACGACGGCCTGGACCGCGCCACGCTGTCGGTGAGCGGCTTCACGCTGGCCACCGTCGAAATCACGGGCAAGGACGTGTTGGCCGACGTGCTCGGCGCGCTGGCGAACAGCGGCGTCTGCACCGCCAACCAGATGCTGGCCTCGCGCGACGTGGCGCAGGCCGCGCGTGGCGCGCTGCAGGACATGGTCGACGATCCGCACGAGCGCCAGGCGCTGGAAGCCCGGATCGACGACCCCGCGTTCTCGCGCGCCAATTTCCTGCGGGTGGAGGACCATGCCAGCGATGCCGCCCGCTTCAACGCCGTGTTCCGCGATCCGGCGGGCGGCCCCGACGTCACGCTGACGCTGTCGAACCGCGCGGCGACCAACATGGACCTGCGCGGCGAGCGGCTGCAGCACAAGCTCGCCGACGCGCACTACGACAACCTGGCCGCGCTGATCGCGAGCGACTTCGGCGGGCAGGACGACACCCAGCTGGTCTATCCCATGACGGCCATACGCAACGACCTCGAGCCCTTGCTCGACCGCATCGCGCAGGGCGCCGCCGATCACCTGCCCGCACAGGGCCGCCCCGCCGACGAGACCGCGCAGGTCTACGTGCAGGCGCTCAAGCGCGACCACCTGGCCCCGCTGGGCGTGGGCCAGACCACGGTCGGCGCGTTGTGGGGCTGGCAGGCCAGCACGCCCGCCGTGCCGCCGACGTCCGACGCATTGCCGCAGGACTCGAGCCCGAGCCTGGCGCAGTTCCTCGACAATCGCGCCTGACGCGTGAATGGTTGCGCCCGCAACCAAGACCCGCACCCAAGAGTTCGGGCGCAATACAAGGCCTTTTCACTCGTTTACGTTAAGTCATTTTCGCTTACACTGCGTCGGGCGTGGCGCTGGCCGGAAGGGGCGCCACACCCCGAGTCCAGATTCTCTACAGGAATGAAAAATGAGTGAATGGCACTACGAGAGAAACGGCCAGCGCATCAGTGGCGTTTCGGAAACCGAGCTGCGCGATCTGATGAACCAGAATGTCGTGACCGGCCAGACCCTGGTCTGGCGCCCCGGATTCACCGACTGGCTGCGCGTGCAGGAGACCGAGCTCGCGCCGCACCTCGGTGCGGTGCAGACGCCTCCGCCCCTGCCCGCCGCCCGCATCGGCAGCGGCTGGGTCTGGACGCTGGCCCTTGCGCCGGTACTCGGCCTGATGCTGGAAGGCATTGTTTCCGGCATCTACTCGCACAGCGAATACGAGCTCACGCTCGTGCTGCTGTCGCGCAAGTTCTGGTACGCCACCGTCATCCTGAACATCCTGCTCGGAATCATGGATGAGCGCAGCCTCAAGCGCGCCGGCGTCGATACCAAGGCATTCGGCAAGATGGTCTTCCTGGTGCCGGTCTATCTCTGGATGCGCGCCAAGCACCTGAGCCAGAGCCCGTCGTACTTCTGGGTCTGGATCGTGCTGTTCTTCCTCACGGCCTTCGCCTGATTGCATGCGTTTCCGACGTCGGCCCCGCCGGCGTCGGACGACAAAAAACCCGCACTCTCACGAGATGCGGGTTTTCTGTTTTTGCAGGCACAACCTGCAAGGAATTCTTTGGTGCCGACGGCGAGACTCGAACTCGCACAGCTTTCGCCACTACCCCCTCAAGATAGCGTGTCTACCAATTTCACCACGTCGGCATTCACCAGGTTTTCCCAGTGCGGCGGAAGGTTTCCCTGTCTGCTGCTGGCGGCGCCTGTTTCGCACTGCCCTGGAAAGTCGAGCATTCTAGCACTATTTTTTGAAAGCGCAAACTGATCGGGGAAATCTCGTCTGCGTTTCAAGCCGGACGCCCATCGCAAGAACGGGCGTCCGGTGAAAACGACTTACTGCGCGGGCTTGGGCGCTTCGGCCGGCGCCGGGGTCGGGGCGGCGGGCACGCCGGCGGCGGGGGCCGGGGCCTGCTGCGCCGGGGCCTGCGGCACCGAGGCGTCGGGCTGGGCCGGCGCGCTGGGCACGCTGTTGGGAGCCGGGGTGCCCGGCACGCTGGTGGCGGCGCCCGGGGCCTGCGGGATCGAGCGGTCCTGGTATTGCTGCATCACGCCGCTGTCCACGCCGGTGGCGCCGGTGCGGCTGTGCGTGACGTAGGCCAGGCCGGCGGTCGTGACGAAGAAGACCACGGCGGCCCACTTGGTGGTGCGCGACAGGAAGTTGGCGGCGCCGGAGGCACCGAACAGGCTGCCGGCCGAACCGCTGCCGAAGGACGAGCCCATATCGGCGCCCTTGCCTTGCTGCAGCAGCACCAGCACGATGATCGCCAGCGCGGAAATGACCTGCACGATCATCAGGATGGGAAGAACATTCAACATTACAGACTCCGAACGGAAACTTAGTTTGCGGCGATGCGCAGGAATTCTTCAGCCACCAGCGAGGCGCCGCCCACGAGGGCGCCATCGATGTCGGCCATGGCAAACAGGGTGGCGGCGTTGGCGGCCTTGACGCTGCCGCCGTACAGCACCTGGACCTGCGGGGCGCCGAGCGTGGTGAGCGCGGCGCGGATCGCGGCGTGCACTTCCTGCGCCTGCTCGGGCGTGGCGGTGCGGCCGGTGCCGATGGCCCACACGGGCTCGTAGGCCAGCACCATGCCGGCCACGGCCTCGCGGCCCAGCGCCAGCACGGGTGCGAGCTGGCGTTCGATCACGGCCAGCGTCTGGCCGCTTTCGCGTTGTTCGAGGGATTCGCCCACGCAGACCACGGGCACCAGGCCCTGCTCGAGCGCGGCGCGGGCCTTGTCGGCCACCAGCTGGTCCGACTCGCCATGCAGCGTGCGGCGCTCGGAATGGCCGGCCAGCGCCCAGCGGCAGCCGAATTCTTTCAGCATGCCGGCGGAGACTTCACCGGTGAAGGCGCCCTTGGCCTGCGCGCTGACGTCCTGCGCGCCCCAGGTGATGGCGCTGCCCGCCAGGGCCTGCGCGGCCTGGGCGAGATACGGGAAAGGCACGCACACGCCGATCTGGCAGTGGCTGGCGGCGTCGGCCGCGCGCAGCGCATCGAGCAGCGCGGCGTTTTCGGCCAGGCTGCCGTGCATTTTCCAATTGCCCAGCACGAGGCGGGCGCGATTCGCAGTTTGGGTCATGCGCAATAGTGGGCGATAAAGGGTGAGCGTAAGCCCGGCGCGGCCCGATCGCGCCAGACCCCGGGCGCCGTGGACGGCGCATCCTGGGGGCCTGGGGGACATCAGGGCCGGACAGGGGACGACTGGCCCAGGGAGCCCCCGAGCCAAACCCATGATTGTACCCTGTCAGCGCGAAATGCGCCGAGGGATGCGATCACACCGTCAGGATGATTTTCCCGACTTGTTCCCCTGCCTCCATCATGGCATGGCCCGCGGCGGCCTGGTCGAGCGGCAGCGTGGCATGGATGATGGGCTTGATCTTGCCCGCTTCCAGCAGCGGCCAGACGCGCTCGCGCAGCTTGCGCGCGATCTCGCCCTTGAACGCGACCGGACGCGGACGCAGCGTCGAGCCGGTGACGGTGAGGCGGCGGCGCATCACTTCATTGCAGTCGATGGTGGCCTTGGCGCCGCCCAGCAACGCGATGATCACGATGCGGCCGTCGTCGGCGAGCGCCTTCAGGTCGCGATTGATGTAGTCGCCCGCCACCATGTCGAGGATGACGTCCACGCCCCGGCCTTCGGTGAGACGCTTGATCTCTTCGACGTAATCCTGGGTCTTGTAGTTGATGCCGATGGCGCCGAGCTTCTCGACGGCGGCCACGCGGTCGTCGCTGCCGACCGTGGCGTAGACCGTGTGGCCCAGCGCGCGGGCGATCTGGATCGCCGTGGTGCCGATGCCGCTCGCGCCACCGTGCACCAGCAGCGCCTCGCCCGAGCTCAGCGCGCCGCGGTCGAACACATTGCTCCAGACGGTGAAGTAGGTCTCGGGCAGGCCGGCCGCCTCGATCTCGGTGAGGCCCTTCGGAATGGGCAGGCACTGCAGCGCGGGCGCCACACAGTACTCGGCATAGCCGCCGCCCGCGACCAGCGCGCAGACCTTGTCGCCGATGGCGAAGCCGCCGGCGGCCGCGTCGCCGCCCACGATCTCGCCGACCACTTCCAGGCCCGGCAGATCCGAGGCCCCGGGAGGCGGCGCGTAGTTGCCCTTGCGCTGGAACACGTCGGGACGGTTGATGCCCGCCGCGCTGACCTTGATGAGCACTTCGCCGGCCGCCGGTTCGGGCATCGGCCGGTCGCAGGCCACGAGCACGTCCGGTGCGCCGGGCTGGGTGATTTCAACTGCTCTCATGAAACGCCTCCGTCCTGAATCTGGCAAATAGATTATTATGCTGCCCTTTACGGGAATTCATGCGTTTGCCGGTTCCGGCAGCAGGGTTACCCGGACGCGGCGCCAGCCGTGTCTCGCGGAAGCGTGGCCGAGTGGTTGAAGGCACCGGTCTTGAAAACCGGCAAGGGCTTATACCCTTCGTGGGTTCGAATCCCACCGCTTCCGCCAATGCACCCATGGCGAAATTGGTAGACGCAAGGGACTTAAAATCCCTCGCCGCAAGGCGTCCCGGTTCGAGCCCGGGTGGGTGCACCACCCGGAAATCAACGGGATATCCGACTCCGATCGCGCGCCGCCGCGCTAGCGTCGCGCCGCATTCCGCGACATCCTCCGCATCCACCGCGCCGCCACTGGCCCCTCGCACCTTGAACCCGACCCCGCCCTCCCCCGCCCCCTGGATCGTCCTGGACGCCTGCGTGTTGATGTCGGGCATCGTGCGCCGCCTGGTGCTGCGCCTGGCCGAGGCCGGCGTGTTCGCGCCGGTCTGGACCGAGCGCATCGGCGAGGAATGGCGCCGCAACGCCGCGCGCCTGTGGTCGATCCCGCCCGAGGTGATGGCCGAACAGTGGGATGAGATGAACGCGCGCTTTCCGGGCGCGCTCGAGGTCGACGTGGGCGTGTACGAGGCCGGCCTGCGCTACAGCGACCCGAAGGACTTCCACGTGATCGCCGCCGGCCTGGCCCGGCGCGCGCGCTGCGGCGCGCAGCTGCCGCCCACGGTGCAGGTGATGACCTGGAACCTGAAGGACTTCAATCGCTCGGAGCTGCGCCGCCAGGGCCTGGACGTGTTCAATCCGGACCACCTGATCGCGCGCTGGTTCGAGGCGCAGCCCGAGGCGCTGCTGGCCGCGCTGGCCGGCGTGCAGCCCGACTGGCTGGCACTGGGACGCGAGCCCGAGACGCTGTCGGCGCTGCTGCAACGCGAACGGCTGTACCGGGTGCGCCGCCTCGCCGAGCGCCACGGCGCGGCCACCTGAGCCACGCGCCGCAAGCGCACGCGGCTGGCGCACGCCGCTAGCGCACGCCGCTGACCACACGCCGCCAGCGCACGCCGCTGGCCCACGCCTTTGGCGCTCAGCGCGCGCCGCCCGCAACCCCGCCGGCCGCCGCGCGCGCCCGCCACCTCAATGATCGTGATTGCTGGCCGCGAAGCCGGCGCGGTTGAGCACGTCGATCACTTCCTCGATGTGCTCGGGGCCGCGCGTCTGCAGCACGAAATCGACTTCGACGTTGCGCACCGGCAGCGTGGTGAAGGCGCGCTGGTGATGCACCTCGGTGATGTTGGCGTGCGCGTCGGCGATCAGCTTGGTGGCGTGCGCGAGCGCGCCCGGCAGATCGCGCAGGTCGACGCGGATGCGCGCCAGGCGGCCGGCGCGCACCATGCCGCGCTCGATGAGCTCGCCCAGCATGAGCGGATCGATGTTGCCGCCGGTGAGCACCAGGCCCACCCGCTTGCCGGCGAAGCGCGAGGCGCCGCGCTGCTGCTCCAGCAGCAAGGCCGCCAGGCCGGCCGCGCCGGCGCCTTCCACGACCGTCTTTTCGATCTCGAGCAGCACCACGATGGCGTGCTCGATGTCGGCCTCGCTCACCAGCTCGATGCGGTCGACCAGCCGGCGGCAGATTTCCTGGGTCAGGGTGCCGGGCGACTTCACCGCGATGCCCTCGGCGATCGTGTAGTGGCCCGAGGCGAGCTCCTGGCCGCTCACCGCCGCGTACATCGACGGGAAGCGCTCGGTCTGCACGCCGATCACCTCGATCCCCGGCTTGAGCGCCTTGACCGCGGTGGCGATGCCGGAGATCAGGCCGCCGCCGCCGATGGCGATCACCACGGCGTCGAGGTCGGGCTGGTCTTCGAGCATTTCCAGGCCGATGGTGCCCTGCCCCGCGATCACGGCTTCGTCGTCGTAGGGGTGGATCATGATGAGGCCGCGCTCGCGCGCCAGCACCTCGCCGTGCGCCTTGGCGTCGTCGAAGGTGTCGCCCGCCAGCACCACCTCGACGCCGAAACGGCGCGTGTTGGCCACCTTGACCGTGGGCGTGAAGCGCGGCATCACGATCACGGCCGGGATGCCCATGCGCTGCGCGTGATAGGCCACGCCCTGCGCGTGGTTGCCGGCCGACACCGCGATCACGCCCTTGGCCCGCTCTTCGGGCGTGAGCGTGAGCATGCGGTTGAGCGCGCCGCGCTCCTTGAACGAGGCCGTGAACTGCAGGTTCTCGAACTTGAGCCAGATCTGCGCGCCGAGGATGTCGGAGAGCGTGCGGGAAAAGGTAAAGGGCGTCTTTTGCACCTGCCCGCGCAGATGGTCGCGGGCGGTCTGGATGGCGGCGAGGTCGATCACGATGGATTCCGGGTCTGGGCCCTGGTCACACTAAAACGGCGCTAGCGGACAGGCAGGAAATTGAAGAAAAGCAGGCCCTGCGCATAGTTGATGCCGATGCGGCGCGAATTCTCGCCCAGCAGGTTGGCGATCAGGTCCAGCCGGCCGATGATAGCGCCGAACTCCCGTTCGAAACTGAGATTGGTGGCGGTGGCGGACATTTCATTGGCCAGCAGCAGCGGCTCGCCCTGGGCGTTGCGGCGCGACGCCAGCAGCCAGGCCGCCGCCTCGACGTTGCGCGCGGCATTGTAGAGCCGCTGGCCGTCCAGCACGTCGGACACGTAGATGCGGGTCTTGTCGTTGTGGGCCGCGATCATGGTATCGGCCAGGCCGTAGATGAAGGCCGCGACGCGGTCGCCGCCATAATTCGGATCGAGCGCCACGGCCAGCACCTGGATGTCGCGCAGCCCCGAGAGGCCCTGCGGCGGCGTGCGGGCCTCGATCAGGCGCTTGACCCGCGCCACTGCGTCTTCCTGGCTGCTGACGCCGGTCTTGCGCCACTCGCGCGGGTTGCGGCGGTAGAGCTTGTCGAGCAGCGTGTAGAGGCTGTTGAGGTTGTCGCGGATCTCGATCGTGACGGTGCGATTGAAATCGGTCTGGGCCAGCTGGTCGGCCGACATGGCCTCGCCCTTGGGGCCCGGCGCCCGCGCCGACGAGGGCGTGGCGGCCGGCGCGATGCACCCGGCCAGCCAGACTGCGGCCACACATGCCGCCCACGCGGCGCGCGCCCTGCCCATCATGCGATATCCATCCCCTGTGACGTGCGGTTCCGGACACCGGGGCATCCGGGACGTCGCGCTGCCCGGTCCGCCCGGCCGGACGGATTTGATTTGGCACGAATTTACCCTACTTGCGTGAGCTCGTGGCCCATTGCGGCGCCGGCGACCGCCCGAAAAGCAAAACGCCGCGGCACGGGGCCGCGGCGTTTCGGGTACTGCCAGCAAGCGGCGCTCGCGCGCCGCTCGTGCCTTATTCAGCCTGGGGCTGTTCGGCAGCGGGCGCCTCGGCGCCAGCCTGTTGCTGCTCGATGCCGCCGATCGCCTTGATCGACAGGCGCAGACGGCCCTTGTCGTCGGCTTCGATGACCTTCACGCGAACCTGCTGGCCCACCTTCAGGACGTCGTTGATGTTGGCGATGCGGTAGTTGGCGATCTCGGAGATGTGCAGCAGGCCGTCACGGCCCGGCAGCACTTGCACGATGGCGCCGAAATCCAGCAGACGCAGCACGGAGCCGTCATAGACCTGGCCCACTTCGACGTCGGCGGTCAGCTCGACGATGCGACGCTGGGCTTCCTTGGCCTGCGACTCGTCGACGCTGGCGATCACGATCGTGCCGTCGTCGGAGATGTCGATCTGGGTGCCGGTTTCTTCGGTGAGGGCGCGGATGGTGGCGCCGCCCTTGCCGATCACGTCACGGATCTTCTCGGGGTTGATCTTGATGGTCAGCATGCGCGGGGCGAAGGCCGACAGTTCGGTGCGCGAACCGTCGAGCGCATCACGCATCTTGCCGAGGATGTGCAGGCGGCCTTCGCGGGCCTGGGCCAGCGCGACCTGCATGATTTCCTTGGTGATGCCCTGGATCTTGATGTCCATCTGCAGCGCGGTGATGCCGTTGTCGGTACCCGCAACCTTGAAGTCCATGTCGCCCAGGTGATCTTCGTCGCCCAGGATGTCGGTCAGGACGGCGAACTTGCCGCCGTCCAGGATCAGGCCCATGGCCACGCCGGCCACGTGTTCCTTGATCGGCACACCGGCGTCCATCATGGCGAGCGAGCCGCCGCAGACCGAAGCCATCGACGACGAACCGTTGGATTCGGTGATTTCCGAAACCAGGCGGATCGTGTACTGGAAGTCTTCGGGCGCGGGCAGCTGCGAGATCAGCGAGCGCTTGGCCAGGCGGCCGTGGCCGATTTCGCGGCGCTTCGGCACACCGATGCGGCCCGTTTCGCCGGTGGCGAACGGAGGCATGTTGTAGTGCAGCATGAAGCGGTCACGGTACTCGCCCATCAGGGCGTCGATGATCTGCTCGTCCTGCTTGGTGCCGAGCGTGGCAACCACCAGGGCCTGCGTCTCACCGCGGGTGAACAGGGCGCTGCCGTGGGCGCGCGGCAGCACGCCCAGGCGCACGCTGATCGGGCGCACGGTGCGGGTGTCGCGGCCGTCGATACGGGGCTCGCCGCTCAGGATCTGGCCGCGCACGATGCGGGCTTCCAGATCGAAGAGGATGTTTTCGACGGTGACGTTGTCGGGCGTGTCGGTGCCGGCGGCGGCGGCTTGCTCGGCAAGCTTGGCCTTCACGTCGGAATAGACTTCACGCAGCTTGGTGGTGCGCGATTGCTTTTCGCGGATCTGGTAGGCGGCTTGCAGGCCGTCTTGCGCAGCGGCGGTGACCGCGGCGATCAGCGATTCGTTCTTCGGGGCGGGCGCCCAGTCCCAGTCGGGCTTGCCGGCATCGCGCACCAGTTCGTGGATGGCGTTGATCGCGGCTTGCATCTGCTCGTGGCCGAACACCACGCCGCCCAGCATCACTTCTTCCGACAGCTGCTTGGCTTCGGATTCGACCATCAGCACGGCGTTTTCGGTGCCGGCGACGACCAGGTCCATTTCCGAACCCTTCAGGTCGGAGGCGACCGGGTTCAGGACGTATTGGCCGTTGATGTAGCCCACGCGCGCGGCGCCGATCGGGCCGTTGAACGGGATGCCCGAGATGGCCAGCGCGGCCGAGGCGCCGATCATGGCGGGGATGTCGGGATCGATTTCGGGGTTCACCGACAGCGTGTGGATGACCACTTGCACGTCGTTGTAGAAACCTTCCGGGAACAGCGGACGCAGCGGACGGTCGATCAGGCGCGACGTCAGCGTTTCCTTCTCGGAGGGCTTGCCTTCGCGCTTGAAGAAGCCACCCGGGATGCGGCCGGCGGCGTACGTCTTTTCGATGTAGTCGACGGTCAGGGGGAAGAAGTCCTGGCCAGCCTTGGGCTTCTTGGCAGCCACGACCGTGGCCAGCACGACGGTGTCCTCAACGGACACGACAACCGCACCTGAAGCCTGGCGAGCGATCTCGCCGGTTTCCAGCACGACCGTGTGTTGGCCGTATTGGAAAGTCTTGGTCACTTTATTGAACATGACGATTGTTCCTTACAAATGAAAAAACCGTGGCCGTCGCGACGAAGTCGCAGCGGCCACGGTTGCGTCATGGGGAGCCAGCCCCGTCGATCACTTGCGCAGACCGAGTTTTTCGATCAGAGCGCGGTACGAATCGGGATTGCGGCCCTTGAGGTAGTCGAGCAGTTTGCGACGACGGCTGACCATGCGCAGCAGACCGCGGCGCGAGTGGTGGTCCTTCATGTGGGCCTTGAAGTGACCGGTCAGTTCGTTGATGCGGGCGGTGAGCAGAGCCACCTGAACTTCGGGGGAGCCGGTATCGCCTTGAGCGCGTTGGAATTGCGCGACGATTTCGGATTTCTTGATGTCAGCTACAGACATTTGATGACCTCTACGGACATGCGTCAGGGCCGAGGCGCCCGGACGTGGGTTTGAAAAATGGTGTTCTTGGCTTGCCTGCCGGGATGCTCTCCGGCCCGTGCCGGGCATTACGACAACCCGGCTGGCGGCATGCACGACTGCCCGTAACCCCTTGATATTGCTGGCAGCTCCAGGCTGCGCGGGGGTTTCGGTACAACCGTCTCCACACAAATAAAGCCGGGCACTCACCCGGCTCTTCATGCAAAGCGTCAGCAATTATAGCCGATTCGGTAAACTGGCCGGGCGTCTTCTGTCGGACCGACTCCGTGCGCTGCCCCGCCCTGCCGGCGGCCGGCCCCGGCTCTTCCGGCCCCCAATGCCATCCGCTACACCCGTCGTAAGGAGATCGTCGTGTCCCCAATTTCACGCATTCTGATGCGCACCGCCGCCGCCCTGAGCGTGGCCGGCGCGCTCGCGGCCTGCGCCAACCTGAGCCAGACCGCCCCCGGCACCCCGCTGGCCGACGTCGAGGCCAAGTGGGGCCGCCCGAATTTCTTCTGTGACCGCCCCGACGGCGGCCGCCGCGTGATCTGGACGCAGCAGCCGATGGGCCAGTACGCCTGGGGCACCAACGTCACGCCCGACGGCCGCGTCGGCCCGGTGGTGTCGATCCTGCGCGACGAACACTTCCGCCTGCTCGCCGAGGGCACGTGGAGCGCCGAGCAGGTGCGCTGCGAGTTCGGCCCGCCCGCCGAGATTTCCGAAGCCGGCTGGGGCAGCGCGCGCCAGGTGGTGTGGGCCTACCGCTACCGCGAGGCCGACGCCTGGAATTCGGTGATGTATGTGTACCTGGGCGCCGACGGCCGCCAGGTCACGCGCTTTCACCCGGGCCCCGACCCGATGTACGACGAAGACTTCCGCTTCAATCGCTGAGCACGGCAAAAGAAACGGGCCGCGCGAGCGGCCCGTTCTGCGTTCAGGAGCGTGGCGCCATCACTCGTGATGGCCACCGGCGCGGCGCTGCAGGAAGCGGCGCGCGCGGTTCCAGCGCCAGGCCCACACGAACCAGCCCGACAGGCCGTACAGCACGAACAGGCCGAACAGCACCACCGGGGGATCGCTGGAGACGAAGACGAACACCGCGACCACGACCAGGATGCCCCAGAACGGCACGCTGCGGCCCAGCGCAAAGCTCTTGCCGCTGAAGAACGGCGCGTTGCTCACCATCGAGATGCCGGCGTACATCGTGAGCACGAACGCCACCCACGCCATCACGCTGTCGTGGATCGGCAGTTTGTTGTCGATCGCGAGCCAGACGAAGCCCGCCACCAGCGCGGCCGCGGCCGGACTGGGCAGCCCCTGGAAGAAGCGCTTGTCGACCACGCCGATGTTGGTGTTGAACCGCGCCAGGCGCAGGGCCGCGCCGGCCACGTAGACGAAGGCCGCCAGCCAGCCCCAGCGCCCCAGGTCCTGCAGGATCCATTCATAGGCAACCAGCGCCGGCGCCACGCCGAACGAGGTCATGTCGGACAGCGAATCGTATTGCTCGCCGAAGGCCGACTGGGTGTTGGTGAGGCGCGCGACGCGGCCATCCATGCCATCGAGCACCATGGCCACGAAGATGGCGATGGCGGCCGTCTCGAAACGGTCGTTCATCGCCTGCACCACGGAGTAGAAGCCCGCGAACAGCGCGGCGGTGGTGAAGGCATTGGGCAGCAGGTAGATGCTGCGATGGCGATTCTCGGAATCGCGCATGGAGAAATTCGGCATAGGTATAGGTATGTCCCGCGAGCGGCGTATGTCGAAAGGTTAACTCATATGGCCCCGCTTGCGTTGGCAGCAAGCGCCATTCCTGGGCACACAAGCAAAAACGGCATCTCCGCACACGCGGAGATGCCGTGATCCGGGCCTGCGCCCGTGAGGCGGGCGCGCCGGGCGGACCCGGCGCGGCCACGCATCAGTTCTTCGACTTGTCGACCAGCTTGTTGGCGGCGATCCAGGGCATCATGGCGCGCAGCTTCGAGCCCACGACTTCGATCTGCGATTCCGCGTTGATGCGGCGACGCGAGGTCAGCGTCGGAGCGCCGGCGGCGTTTTCCAGGATGAACTTCTTGGCGTATTCGCCGGTCTGGATGTCGAGCAGCGCCTGGCGCATGGCCTTGCGGGTCTCGTCGGTCACGATCTTGGGGCCGGTCTCGTACTCGCCGAATTCGGCGTTGTTCGAGATCGAGTAGTTCATGTTGGCGATACCGCCTTCATAGATCAGGTCGACGATCAGCTTGAGCTCGTGCAGGCACTCGAAGTAGGCCATTTCGGGCGCGTAGCCGGCTTCCACCAGCGTGTCGAAACCGGCCTTGATCAGCTCGACGGCACCGCCGCACAGCACGGCCTGTTCGCCGAACAGGTCGGTTTCGGTTTCTTCGCGGAAGTTGGTTTCGATGATGCCGGCACGGCCGCCGCCGTTGGCGCTGGCGTACGACAGGGCGATGTCACGGGCCGAACCCGACTTGTCCTGGTAGACGGCGACCAGGTGGGGCACGCCGCCGCCTTGCGAGTAGGTCGAGCGCACCGTGTGACCGGGGGCCTTCGGGGCGATCATGATGACGTCGATGTCTTCGCGCGGCACGACCTGGCCGTAGTGCACGTTGAAACCGTGGGCGAAGGCCAGCGCGGCGCCGGCCTTGATGTTGGCGTGGACTTCCTTGTTGTAGACCGACGCGATGGTTTCGTCGGGCAGCAGCATCATGACCACGTCGGCCGACTTCACGGCTTCGGCCACTTCGGCCACCTTCAGGCCGGCATTGGCGGCCTTGTTCCACGACGCGCCATCCTTGCGCAGGCCGACCACGACCTTCACGCCCGATTCATGCAGGTTCAGCGCGTGGGCGTGACCTTGCGAGCCGTAGCCGATGATGGCAACGGTTTTGCCCTTGACGAGGGAGAGATCGCAGTCTTTGTCGTAGAAAACTTTCATGGTGTGCTCCAAATCTTGGAATTTCTAGATACGTTGAATTCAAACAAATTGGGTGATGCTACGGCGGGTCGCGCCGTTCAGAGCTTCAGGATCCGTTCGCCGCGGCCGATGCCGGAAACCCCGGTACGGACGGTTTCGAGGATGGCGCTGCGGTCCAGGGCGTCGATGAATGCCTGGACTTTATCCTGGTCGCCGGTCAGTTCGATCGTATACGACTTGTCCGTCACGTCGATGATGCGGCCGCGGAAGATATCCGCCATCCGCTTCATTTCTTCGCGTTCCTTGCCGACCGCGCGCACCTTGATGAGCATCAGCTCGCGCTCGATGTGCGCGCCTTCGGTGAGGTCCACCACCTTGACCACGTCGACCAGGCGGTTCAGGTGCTTGGTGATCTGCTCGATCACCTCGTCCGACCCCACGGTGACGACCGTCAGGCGCGACAGGGTCGCGTCTTCGGTGGGCGCCACGGTCAGCGTCTCGATGTTGTAGCCGCGGGCGGAGAACAGGCCGACCACGCGCGACAGCGCGCCGGGTTCGTTCTCCATGAGAACCGAAATCACATGCTTCATGGTGGCCTCCTTACAGATCCTCGGAACCGAGCAGCATCTCGGTCAGGCCGCGGCCGGCCTTGACCATCGGCCACACGTTTTCGGTGCGGTCGGTGATGAAGTCCAGGAAGACCAGACGATCCTTGTGCTTCTTGAATGCTTCGCGCAGCGCCGGCTCGACGTCGGCCGGGCGCTCGATGCGCAGGCCCACGTGGCCATAGGCCTCGGCCACCTTGACGAAGTCGGGCAGCGAATCCATGTACGACTCGGAATAGCGCGAGCCGTAGTCGATCTGCTGCCATTGCCGCACCATGCCCAGGAACCGGTTGTTCAGGCACACGATCTTCGGCGTCAGGTGGTATTGCTGGCAGGTCGACAGCTCCTGGATGTTCATCTGGATCGACGCTTCGCCGGTGATCACGGCGATGTCGGTGCCCGGATTGGCCATCTGCACGCCCATGGCGTAGGGCAGGCCCACCCCCATGGTGCCCAGGCCGCCGGAGTTGATCCAGCGACGCGGCTTGTCGAAGCGGTAGTACTGCGCGGCCCACATCTGGTGCTGGCCCACGTCGGAGGTGACGAAGGCGTCGCCGCCCGTCACTTCCCAGAGCTTCTCGACCACGAACTGCGGCTTGATGACCTCGTCGGAGCCCGTGTATTTCAGGCACTCGCGGCCACGCCAGGTCTCGACCTGCTGCCACCACTTCTCGATCGAAGCGGGCTTGGTCTCGGCGCGCGCGGCCTTGTATTGCGCGGTGAGGTCGGCGAGCACGTCTTTCACGTTGCCCACGATCGGCACGTCCACGCGCACCCGCTTCGAGATCGACGAGGGGTCGATGTCGATGTGGATGATCTTGCGCGCGTTCTGCGCGAAGTGCTTGGGATTGCCGATCACGCGGTCGTCGAAACGCGCGCCGATGGCCAGCAGCACGTCGCAGTGCTGCATCGCCATGTTGGCTTCGTAGGTGCCGTGCATGCCGGGCATGCCGACGAACTGCCGGTCGCTGGCGGGCATGGCGCCCAGGCCCATCAGCGTGTTCGTGACGGGCGCGCCCAGCACGTCGGCAAAGGCGCGCAGCTCGTCCGAGGCGTCGGAGAGGATCACGCCGCCGCCCGAGTAGATCATCGGGCGTTCGGCGGCCAGCAGCATCTGCACGGCCTTCTTGATCTGGCCTTGATGCCCCTTCACCACCGGCGCATACGAGCGCAGCGAGATCTCACCCTTGGGCGGGGTGTACTTGCATTGCGCGACCGTGATGTCCTTGGGGATGTCGACCAGCACCGGGCCCGGACGGCCCGTGCGCGCGATGTAGAACGCGCGGCGCATGGTCTCGGCCAGGTCCTTCACGTCGCGCACGAGGAAGTTGTGCTTGACGCAGGGACGCGTGATGCCGACGGTGTCGCACTCCTGGAAGGCGTCTTCGCCGATCGCTGCCGTGGGCACCTGACCGCTGATGATCACCATCGGAATGGAGTCCATGTAGGCGGTGGCGATGCCGGTGACGGCATTGGTCACGCCCGGGCCGCTGGTGACGATGCAGACGCCGACCTTCTGCGACGCGCGCGAGTAGGCATCGGCGGCGTGCACGGCAGCTTGCTCGTGACGAACCAGGATGTGCTGGAATTTGTCTTGCTTGAAGATTGCGTCGTAGATGTAGAGCACCGCGCCGCCAGGATAGCCAAAGACGTGTTCCACGCCCTCATCGGCCAGGCAGCGCACGACGATATCGGCGCCATTCATTTCCATGTTGTCATTCCTTTCAGTACCGGCCCTGCCTCACTGATTACCGCTTGCCCGGATACGGCAGCGATCAGAACCCGAACCGGTTACGACAACACATCCGGCGCTTAGCGGCTCACGGAGCCACGCCACCCGGACACCTTGCCGACCCGGCACACGCTCGTCAGAGACGCAGTGCAAACGCCCAAGGGGACGCTGGAGGTCGAAATGGAAGCCTTGGCAACTCACGCTTGTGGCGCGGCCAACAGCAGGTGTTACTGGCGCAGCAGACCGCGGAAGGTGGCCCGGATCTTGCTCGCCCGCGCGCCGGTATCGGATAGGCAGACCGGCGCAAGAGGAGCGAATTTACCGCGTTGCGGCAAAGCGAGCAAATCGAACCTGTCGGTATGGCGCCACAATCCGACACACACGATCTGGCCCCCTAAGCGCCTCAGCCTCTCTATACTGCCGGTATTACCAGCCTTTCTCGCGTTTCCCCCATGGACCTGCGCATTGCCAGCATCCGCCGCTTTCTCTATAGCCACTACTTTTTCGGCGGTGTGCGGCAAGGCGTCGGCATGCTCCTGCCGGTGCTCATCCTGGGCGGCATCTTCGGCCAGTTCAACCTCGGCCTGGTCGCCACCTTCGGTGCCCAGTGCCTGGCCATCATCGACCAGCCCGGCGGGCCGCAACGCCACCGCACCAACGAAATGCTGGGCGGCGCCCTGTTGGGCACGGCCACCGTCACCCTCACCGGCCTGGCCTCGACCTACCCGCTGATCCTGTGGCTGGTGGTGATCGCCCAATGCTTCCTGTTTTCGATGTTTTCGGTGTTCGGCAAGCGCGGCGGCCTGATCGGCTTCGCCGGCCTGCTGCTGATGACGCTGACCATGCATTCGCCGCTGCCGCCCGACCAGGTGCTGTACCACTCGCTGGCCACGGCCGGCGGCGCGCTGTTCTACCTGCTGTTCTCGCTCACGTTCCGCCGGGTGTTCTGGCTGCGCGAGGAGCGCCAGGCGATGTCGGTCGCGCTGTTTTCCACCGCCGACTACATGGCCGCGCGCGCCGCATTCTATGACGAGACCGCCGACCTCGACGACGCGTACCGCACGCTGATCCAGCGCCAGTCGCTCATGACCGAAAACCACCAGGCCGCGCGCGACCTGGTGCTGCGCGCCCTGCCCCGCGGCCAGGGCTTTCGCGACGACGAGCGGGTGATGCTGTGGAACATGTTCGTCGACATGCTGCAGATGCTCGACACGCTGGTCGCCACCCATACCGACTACGCGGCGCTGCGCCGCGCGCTGGCCGGCAGCGATGCGCTGATCTTCATGCGCGACGCGCTGGTGAAGATGTCGCTCGAGCTCAACCGCATCGCGCTCGACGTGTCGCGCGGCCGCCAGACCCAGTATCGCAGCAGCGCCAAGGCCGAGCTGCGCGCCATCGAATACGAGATCGAGCAGCTCAAGCAGCAGGGGCTGGGCGAGCGCGAGCCCGAGACGCTGGCGCTGATCGTGCAGGTGCTGCGCCGGCTGCGCAACGCCGCGCGCATCGTCGACAAGCTCGCCGGCCACACCGCGCAGGAGCCCAACGCGGTGCCCACCAGCGAGCTGCGCATCAACAAGTCGCTCACGCGCTTCATGTCGCGCCAGGAGGTCCGGCTGGGCATGATCACCAGCAACCTGCGCTTCGATTCGCCGCACTTCCGCTACGCGCTGCGCGTCACGCTGGCGGCCGCCGCGGCCATGGGCCTGATCGGCACCTGGCTGTCGCACAACCTGGCGGCGCACAGCTACTGGGTGCTGCTCACCATCGTCATCATCATGAAGCCCGGCTTCGCGCTCACCCGGCAGCGCAACGGCTGGCGCCTGACCGGCACGCTGATCGGCTGTGCGCTGGCGCTCGGCCTGTTTGCGCTCACCGACCGCCCGGAGATCCTGTTCGCGGTGCTGATCGGCGCCTGCATCATGGGCAACAGCCTGGTGCAGCTCAACTACATGGGCAGCGCGATCTTCAACACGCTGTTCGTGGTGCTGGTGTTCCACTTCGTCGCGCCCGGCACGGTGTCGCTCGAAGTGATCGGCGAACGCGCGCTCGACACGCTGCTGGGCTGCGTGCTGGCGCTGGTGTGCAGCTACATCCTGCCGTGGTGGGAGGCGCGCTACATGAAGCCGCTGGCCCAGGCGGCCTCGCGTGCCAATCGCGAATACCTGCGCGCCGGCCTGGCCTACGTGGCCGAGATGCAGGCGCACCAGGGCGCGGCCGAGGAGTCGCAGGCCGTGGTCGACGCCGACCTGCACTGGCGACTCGCGCGCAAGAACGTGCACATCGCGTTCAGCAACTTCGCCGAGGCCTTCTATCGCATGATGAGCGAGCCGCGCTCGCACCAGGTGAACGTGCCCGAGTTCAACAATCTGCTGATCCAGAATCACATCCTGGCCTCGCAGATCACCGCCGCCATGCCCATCCTCGCCACCCTGCCGCAGACGCCCGCCCCGATGGCCGAGGCGCTGGCCGGCATGGTGCAGCAGCTCGATCCCGAGGCGGCCGACCCGGCCAGCCTGCCGAGCCAGTTCGACACCACCGGCGAACTCGCCACGCTGGCCTATCCGCTCAAGCAGATGCTGCGCGCCAGCGCGCTGATCCGGCAGGAGCTGCTGGCCGTGGCCGACCCCGGCGAGCACCGGCCCCGCGCGGTCGCGGCCTGAGGCCGCCGTGCGCCGGGCCAGAAACGACAACGCAGCTGATGCCAGCGGCGTTGTTTCGTCGGCCGGGCGGCGCCGCCCCGCTCAGGCCGGGGCGACCCGCCTGCGCGGCCAGAAATACCAGACCGCCGCCCCCGCCTGCGCCGCCAGCAGCAGCACCCAGGCGGCGATGTGGGCGTCCGCGCGGAACCCGCCCATGATGCCGGGCCAGAGGTCCACGACCCAGCCCACGCCGATCTGGCACAGGAAGATCATCAGGAACATCAGCAGGTTGGTGGTGGACGCCACCCGCCCGAGCAGCTCGCGCGGAAACTCCCCGGCCAACAGCGCGTAGACCAGGATGTTGGCCGAGCCGAAGATGCCGTAGCCGGCCCACAGCGCGGCCAGCGGCAGCGGCACGCGCAGGATGATGAGCAGCTGGAACACCAGGAACAGCACCATGCACAGCCCGCCGAAGCCGTAGAGGCCCAGCCCCATGCGCTCGACCCGCCGGGCCGCCAGGCCCAGGCCGATGTTGCCCGCCATCATCGCCAGGCCGAGCAGCGACACCAGCCACGCGGCCGGCACGGCGTCCAGGCCGTTCACCTCGATCAGGTAGGGCCGCACCCACAGCGATTGCACGCCATAGAACACGCCGCCCGTCATCACGGGCAAGGAGGCGAGGCGCCAGTAATGGGCCGAGGTCAGCAGCGTCCAGGTGCCGCGCCACTGGCTCGCGAGCGTGACCGGCGCGCGCGCCGGCCCGGTCTCGCGCGGCGAGCCGAACCAGATCAACGTGGCCACGACGAGGGTGGCGCCCGCCATGCCGATGCTGACCATGCGCCAGGTGGTGTGCTCGAGCAGCGCCGACAGCGGCGTGCCCACCAGCACCCCGCCCAGGCCGCCCACCGCCATCACGAGGCCGTTGATGCCGGGCAGGCGCGCCAGCGCAAAGGTGTGGGCGAGCGCCTGGAAGGTGGCGCCCAGACAGACGCACACGCCGGCGCCGATCAGCAGGCGGCCCACCATCAGGCCGGTGAGCGAGGTCGACATGCCATAGACCAGCGTGCCCACCGCGGCCACCACCAGCATGGTGGCGTTGACGCGTCGCGGCCCCCAGGTGTCGAGCATCAGCCCGGCCGGGATCTGCATCAGCGCGAAGCCCAGGAAATACAGGCTCGTCAGCGTGCCCAGGTCGGCCGCCGACAGGCTCAGCTCACTGGTCAGGTAGGGTCCGAAGCCGATGTTCAGGCCACGGAACACATACGAGATCAGGTAGCCGAGCGAGAAGAACAGAAAGACGCGCAACCCGGCCGGCATGACCGGCTCAGGCCTGCTTGCGGCGGAACACGAGCTTGTCGGCCGACGAGGCGCTGGCGTCGTAGGCGTAGCCCTCGCTGTCGAAGGCCTGCAGGCCTTCGGGCTTGGCGATCTTGTGGGTGATGGCGTAGCGCGCCATCAGGCCACGCGCGCGCTTGGCATGGAAGCTGATGACCTTCCAGGCATCGTTTTTCCAGTCCTGGAACACGCACTGCACCACGCGGGCGTTGAGCGTCTTCTGGTCGACCACCTTGAAGTATTCCTCGGAGGCGAGGTTGATGATGACCGGCGACTTCTGGCCTTCCTGGCGTTGGTTCAGATAGGCGGCGATGCCCGAACCCCAGTATTCGTAGAGGTTCTTGCCCTTCGGGTTTTCGAGGCGGGTGCCCATTTCGAGGCGGTACGGCTGCATCAGGTCGAGCGGGCGCAGCGCGCCGTAGAGGCCCGACAGGATCACGACGTGATCCTGCGCCCACTCGAGCTGGCGTTCCGACAGGCTGCCGGCTTCCAGGCCTTCGTACACGTCGCCGTTGAAGGCCAGCACGGCCTGGCGCGCGTTGTCGAGCGTGAAGGTTTTCTTCCAGCCCGCGTAACGCGCGACGTTGAGCTCGGACAGCGCCGGCGACAGACTCATCAGCGCGCCGATGTCGTCGGCCGATTTGGTCTTGAGCACCTTGATCAGCGCCGCCGCCTGGTCGACGAACAGCGGCTGGGTGTGGGTCTCGGTCTTGAGCGGCGTGTCGTAGTCGAGCTTCTTGGCCGGGGAAAGCAGAAACAGCATGGGGATGACGTCCTTGAAAGGTTCAGCGCGCGGTCCAGCCGCCGTCGACGGAGATCGAGGTGCCGGTGATCTGCGCGGCGGCGTCCGAGGCCAGGAAGACCGCGGTGCCGCCCAGTTGTTCGGGGGTGACGAATTGCAGCGAGGGCTGCTTCTCGCTCAGCAGGTCGCGCGCGGCGGCTTCCTGGTCGACCTGGTCGCGCTGCGCCAGCGCGGTGATCTGCTTCTCGACCAGCGGCGTGCGCACCCAGCCCGGGCAGATCGCGTTGGCGGTGATGCCCTGCCCCGCGGTCTCGAGCGCCGTGACCTTGGTGAAGCCGACCACGCCGTGCTTGGCGGCGACGTAGGCGGACTTCTGCGGCGAGCCCACCAGGCCGTGCGCCGAGGCGATGTTGATGAGGCGGCCCCAGCCCTGCTTCTTCATGTGGGGCAGCGCGGCCGCCGTGCCGTGGAACACGGCGGAGAGGTTGAGCGCGATGATGGCGTCCCACTTCTCGATCGGGAATTCCTCGATCAGCGCGGTGTGCTGGATGCCGGCGTTGTTGACCAGGATGTCGATGCGACCGAAGGTCTGCACCGTGTTGGCGACCATCTGCCGCACGGCCTCGCCCTTGGACAGGTCGGCCCCGTCGTAGAGCACCTTGACGCCGTGTTCCTCGGCCAGCCGGGCGCGCAGCGCCTCGATCTCGCCCGCGTCGCCGAATCCGTTGAGCACGACGTCGGCGCCCTGCTGCGCGAACGCGGTGGCGATACCCAGGCCGATTCCGCTGGTGGAACCGGTGACGACTGCGACTTTACCTTTGAGCATGAGGTTCTCCTGAAGGTGGGACACGCGACGGCCATGAGTGTAGCCGCGCTGGCACCGGTCTATCATGGCACAGGCCACGCCAGGCGCGCCAATCCACACATTCATGCGATGGTCAGGCGGCCGCCGCGCCGCGAATCCCGCGCCGGCGGGTCGGGCTTTCATGGCCGCGCCACGGCTTTGTGGCAGCATTGCGCCCCGCGCCCGCGCCCCCCTGCCCGGACCGCCCCTGCGTTCACCCCCCGGACCCCATGATCGAAACCCGACTGTTGCAGCAGTTTGTCGCGGTTGCCGAAGAGCTGCATTTCCATCGCGCCGCCCAGCGCCTGCACATGGCGCAGCCGCCGCTGAGCCAGGCCATCCGCCGCCTCGAACAGGAGGTCGGCCACGCGCTGTTCACGCGCACCAACCGCAGCGTCGCGCTCACGCCGGCCGGCGCCGCGTTCCTGGACACCGCGCGCGGGCTGCTGCACGGGCTCGATGACGGCCTGGCGCGCACGCGCCGCGTGGCCGAGGGCCTCGAAGGCCATCTGCGCCTGACCTTCATCAACATCGCCACCTACGCGCCCCTGCTGCGCGCCCTGCGCAGCTTCCGCGAAGCCGCACCCGCGCTCGCCTTCAGCCTGAACGAGGCCAGCACCAGCGAGCAGGTGACCGCGCTCGAACGGGGCGACGCCGACATCGGCTTCATGCGCCTGCCCGGCACCTCGAGCCCCTCGCTGCGCTTCGAGCCGATCCTGCGCGAGACCATCTGCGTGGCGCTGCCGGCCGGCCATGCGCTCGATGGCGCGGGGCCGCTGGCCCTGTCGGCGCTGGCGGGCGAGACCTTCGTCGCGTCGCCGCGCGGGCTGGGCCAGGGCTATTACGACCAGCTCGTGGCGCTGTGCCAGAGCGCGGGCTTCACGCCCTCGATACGCCAGCACGCGCGCCGGCTGCAGACCGTGGTGGCGCTGGTGGCGAGCGGCTTCGGCGTGGCGCTGGTGCCGGCCAGCATGGCGCAGGCCGGCCAGGACGCGGTGGTGTTCCGGCCCGTGGTGTGCGACGCGCCGCCCTCCTTGCAGCAGCTCGAGCTGCTGATGGCGTGGGATCCACGGCGCCAGGCGCCGATCCGCGACCGCTTCATCGCGGCGATCCGCGAGCGCATGCGGCCCGCCGCGGGCGGCGATATCTGCCAAGTCTCATTCGCGCCCGCATAAGATATTTTACGAAGCCGGCGCGGGCTTCCATGATGCGGGGCTCATCGACTCACCTGCCCCGCCCCCCCATGGAATATCGTCGTCTCGGCCACGCCGGCCTCAAGCTCTCCGCCCTGTCGTTCGGCAGCTGGATCACCTTCGGCACCTCGCTGCGCGATCGCGGCGCGCGCGACCTGCTGGCGCAGGCCTATGACCACGGCATCAACTTCTTCGACAGCGCCGAGGTCTATCTCGGCGGCGAGGCCGAGCGCATGCTGGGGCGCGCCATCAAGACGCTGGGCTGGCCGCGCGATGCCTACTGCATCTCGAGCAAGGTGCTGTTCGGCACCGGCGACAAACACGATCCCGCCCGCGCCTCGCGCCCCACACAACAAGGCCTGAGCCGCAAGCACATCGTGGAAGCCTGCGACCAGGCGCTGGCGCGCTTCGGCGTCGACTATCTCGACATCTATCTGTGCCATCGCCCGGACCCGGACATGAGCATCGCCGAGATCGCGTGGACCATGCACACGCTGGTGCAGCAGGGCAAGATTCTCTATTGGGGCACCTCGGAATGGCCGGCCGTCGACGTGGAGGCGCTGATCCGCTTCGCCGACCGGCACCATCTGGTGCCGCCGCAGCTCGAGCAGCCGCAATACAACCTGTACCACCGCGAGCGCGTCGAACAGGAGTACCGCGCGCTGACCGAGCAGCATGGCCTGGGCCTCACGACCTGGTCGCCCCTGGCCTCGGGCGTGCTGGCCGGCCGCCACGACGACGGCGTCGCGGCCGGCTCGCGCATGAACACCGAGGGCTTCGGCTGGCTGCGCGACTTCGTGTTCGAAGGCAGCGAGGCCGACATGATCGCCGCCTCGCGCCGCCTGCAGCCCATCGCCGACGAGCTGGGTGCGTCACGCGCGCAGCTGGCGATCGCGTGGGCGCTGCGCAATCCCCAGGTCACGAGCGTGATCCTCGGCGCCTCGAGCAGCGCGCAACTCGCCGACAACCTCGGCGCGCTGGACGTGCTGGGCAAACTGGACGAGGAACAGGTACAGCGCATCGAGCGCGCATTCGGCGCCAGCGCGGCGCCGCGCTGAGCCGGGCCGCGCCCGGCGGCTCAGCCGTCGCGCCGGGCCTGCGCCTGCGCCGCGGCCGGCAGCGCGGCGGCGGCAGGATCGGCGGCATTGCGGGCGTCGGCGGGGCCGGCCGCCGCGGCATCGGCTGCCGCAGCATCGGCCGCCGTGCCGGGCGCCTCGTCGAAGCCCACCGGCCGCACCTCCATGCCGGCGATGCCGCCGAAGCGCGGCGGCAGGTGTTCGAGCAGGCGCATCAGGCACGGCACCAGCCCCATCGAAATCGCCACCACCACCGCCAGCAGGTCGCGCTGCGCCAGCGTCATGAGGTGATTGTCCCAGGCCTCATTGAAGATCACGAAGCTGAACTCGCCGCCCTGCGCCAGCACCAGCGCATAGAGCAGCCGGTGGTAGTGCGGCAGGCCCACGATGCGGGCCAGCACGTAGATCAACGTGATCTTGATCAGCAGAAGCGCCAGCACGCCGGCCAGCACGTAGTGCCAGTACTCCCAGGCCTCGCGCACGTTCACCGACATGCCCACCGCCACGAAGAACAGGCCCAGCAGCAGCCCCTTGAACGGCTCGATGGTGCGCTCGAGTTCCTCGCGATAGCGCGATTCGGCCAGCAGCACGCCGACCAGGAAACCGCCCAGGCCGGCCGACAGCCCGGCATAGTCGAACAGCCGCGCGGACCCCAGCACGATCAGCAGGGTGGCGGCGGTGAAGAGCTCGCGGATCTGCGTGCGCACCACCACGCCCAGCAGGCGCATGCGCCGCATCACCAGCACCACCACCACGCCGGCCAGCGCGATGCCGAACGACGGCGCGCTGGCCCCGTCGGAACCCAGCAGCCCGGCCGCCACCAGCATCGGGATGGCCGCCATGTCCTGGAACAGCAGCACGCCGAGCGCCGAGTATCCGACCGGCGTCTTGAGCAGCCCGCGCTCCTCCAGCAGCCGCAACGCCACCGCGGTGGACGACAGCGAGAGCGACAGCCCGCACAGCACCGCGCCCACCCACGACATGCCGGCCAGGTGGCGCAGGCCGGCGCCGAACACCAGTCCGAGCACCAGCCCGCAGGCCAGCACCTGCAAGGATCCCGCGCCGAACACCTCGCGCCGCATGCCCCACAGCCGGCGCGGCGCGAGCTCGAGCCCGATCACGAACAGCATCATGACCACGCCCCACTCCGACACCGCGAGAATCGCCGGCACGTCCGTGACCATGCGCAGCCCCGACGGCCCGATCGCCATCCCCGCGATCAGATAGCCCGGGATCGCGCCCAGTCCGAACCGGTGCGCCAGCGGCACGCAGATGACGGCGGACAACAAGAGCAGCGTGATGAGATCCATGGTCGGCGCGCCTTCGGGCACGGCCCTGCGTGAGAACGGGCGCCCGGGGCCAGGCACCCTTTCGCGAATTCTGGCAAAATTCGGCCCGCCCGGGGCTGCACCGACAGGCCCGAATGAGCGAAAAGCAAAATTTTTCGATCACCGCTCACACAAACGGATTTTTTTGTGTAGAATGGCGGGCTTCGCTGCTCAAGAACAGAAATGCTCCTGACGCCGCAAAAACAGAAGTAAATACAGCAGGGCCGTTGTGGATGCATCGTTATCCACCGGGTTGCGAGTTCAAGACCACGAACCGCCTCCTCGAGTTGCCTTGCAGCAGTACCCGTCACGGAGAGGTGGCAGAGTGGTCGAATGCGCCGGACTCGAAATCCGGTATACGTTTAGGCGTATCGTGGGTTCGAATCCCACCCTCTCCGCCAGGATTCAAAGCACTCAGTGCTGCGCTACAGGCCCCGATCTTTCGGGGCCTTTTTGTTTTGGCGCGCGGCCGCGTCCGGCGCCCGACGTCCGGCCCTGCGGACAGCGCCGGCACCGTTGCTGCGCCTCCCCTCTCACCCCTCCACCCGATTTCGCCCCAGCCGCTTGGCGTCGTACAGCCGTTCGTCGGCGCGCTTGAGCACCGCGGGGGACCGGGGAGTCTCGGCGCTGCGCCAGGCCACGCCGATCGAGATGGTGACGTGGCCGATGCCCTCGATGGGAGTGTCGGCGATGCGGGCGCGGATGCGTTCCGCGACGCGGCGCGCCGCATCGGCCGCCGTGCCGGGCAGGAGCAGGCAGAATTCCTCGCCGCCGGCGCGGCACGGGATGTCGTGGTTGCGCGCGCAATCGGCGATCAGGGTCGCGACGTGCTGCAGCGCCACGTCGCCGGCATCGTGGCCGTAGGTGTCGTTGACGCGCTTGAAGTGGTCGATGTCGAGCGCGAGCACCGCATACGACTGGTCGGCCTCATCCCATTGCGCCAGGGCCGCGCCCATGGCACGCCGGTTGGCCAGGCCGGTCAGCGGGTCGGTGTCCGCGGCACGGCTCAGGCGGGTGATCTTCTTCTGCAACAGCTGCACGCCGGCGATCATCGCCTGCCGGATCGCGGCCGCCTCCGTGTACCAGGCGCGGACGGCCTGGATGCGCCCCGCCGCCTCCGGCTCGGCCAGGTGCGTGGCCTCGGCCGAGAGCTGGCGCAGCGGCCGGGAAATCAGCGTCGCCCCCAGCAGAATCAGGACCAGGCCCACCAGGCCCGCCGGCACGATCCCGACCAGCATGTCGTGCATCAGCGCATTCAACGGGGCGAGCGCTTCGTCGCGCGGCTGCTGCGTCACGACCGCCCACTGCGCACCCGGAACCGGGGCGTAACCGGCCAGCATCGGGATGCCGAGGTAGTTGTTGGCCTCCATCACCCCCGCCTCGCCGCGCAGGGCCGCGTCCACGGTCGGGCTCGACCTCACGACCTCGCCGATGCGCGCATGGTCCGGGTGATAGAGCAGGCGGTAGTTCTCGTCGGCAACGAAGGCGAAGGTGCCGTCGAGCTGGTGTTCGCCGATGAGCGCGTGCATCACGCCGGGCTGTTCGAGGTAGACCGAACCGCCCACGATGCCCAGGAACTCACCCGCCGGGCTGAAGATCGGCCGCGACACGAAGGTGAGCAGGTTGCCCGTTTCGCCGCGGTAGGCGTGGCTGACCAGAGGGCGGCGCTCGCGCAGCGCCTGCGTCAGTTCCTCGGAGTGGAGCGCCTTGCCCTGGATCTCGGGCATGACGGGATGGGTCTGCAGCACCCGTCCGCTCGCGTCGGTGATCAACACCACATTCAATTCGGAGTCCTGCGCCTGCAGCCTCAGGGCTTCTTCTTCCCGCAACGCCGGGTTGGCGAAGTCGGCGCCGAGCAGCGCGCTGCTGAACGCGAGGCGCTCCTGCACCGAGTTCACGAACTCGTTGATGCTGGACGCCGTCTTGAACGCGTAGGCCCGATTGGCCTCCAGCGACGACCGGATCAGCGCATCGCGCTGCACGTTGTACGCCACGACCAGGCAGTTGACGAGCGTGGCCAGCACGGCGGCCAGCACGAGCCCCAGCATCAGCCCGCGTAGGCCCACCGATTTGATACCGAATCTGCGCATGAACCTGCCGCCCCCTTTGTTCTTGGAATGCGTCCTGGAATCTCTCCGTGGCTGGGAGCGTAGCGCAGATTCGTGTCGGCTCGACCGCGAGATTACCCCGGGACGGCTGCGGCGATATCCCTATCCCGCGCACGGGTTTTGCGCACGATGCACCGGCCTTGACGCCGGTCAACAAACCTTCAACGGCCCGCAGGAGCGCCCCGGTTAAAAGATATATTCGGCGTAAATCTTTCGAGGCTTTCCATGGCTGATCTCCTCCGCATCGAAGAACCCGGCGCCGCAGGCCGCGCGCGGCCCCAGTGGGCGGCGTTCCTGGAGCTCGGCTTCCGGCCGCTCTACCTGCTCGGGTGTCTCTGGGCCGCCGTCTCGATCGGGCTGTGGGTGTTCGCGCCGCAACTGTTGCGCGGGCAACTGGTGAGCGTGTTCTGGCATGCGCACGAGATGCTGTGGGGCTTCGTGGCGACGATCGCGGCAGGGTTCCTGCTGACCGCGGTGAGCAACTGGACCGGCATCAATCCCTTGAAGGGCCGCGCGCTGGGCGCGGCATGCGTGCTGTGGCTGGTGGCGCGGGTAGGCTTCCTGGTGCCGGGCGCGGCGGCGTTCGCAGTGGCGGCGGTGGCGGAGGTGCTGTTCTTCGGCTGGACCGCGCTCGCGATCGGCCGGGCGATCTACGCCAGGCGCAGCCGGCGCAATTACGGCGTGCCGCTGCTGATGCTGGGCCTGGGCCTGGCGGACGCGCTGTATCTGCTGGCCGCGTGGCGGGGCGACTACGTTGCGCTGCTGGCGCGGTTGCAGACCGGGCTGCTGCTGATGGCGCTCATCGCGCTGCTGATCGCGCGGCGGGTGATTCCGTTTTTTGCGACGCGGGCGGTGCAGGGGCTGGTCCTGCCCATGCACACGCGCAGCGGCCACGTACAGCTCGCGGCCGGCACGCTGGCGATCGCGGCGCAGCTGGCCGGCTGGCCGCAGCTCGCCGCCGCACTGCTCGCGCTCGCCGGCGTGCTGGCGCTGGTGCACGTGCTGGCCTGGCGGCCGCTGGCGGTGCGGCGCGTGCCGCTGCTGTGGATTCTGTACGCCGGCTATGCGGCGATGGGCGCGGGCATCCTGGTCTGGGCGGTGCAGGTGGGCGGCTGGCTGGCCGAACCGATGCGGGCCGCCTGGCCGGTGCACGTCGTGGGCGTGGCGGGCTTCTCGGTGCTCATCATCGGCATGGTCACGCGCACCGCCCTGGGCCACCTCGGCCGGCCCCTGCGCACGGATCGCCTCATGGTGTGGTGCTACGTGCTGGTGCTCGCGGCCGCCGCGTTGCGGCTGCTGGCGCTGGCCCCCGGCCCGTGGGCACCCGGCGCGCTGCACGGCTCGGCCGGCGCCTGGGTGCTCGCGTTCGCGCTCTATCTGTGGCGCTTCGCGCCGCTGCTGATCCGGCCGCGCGCCGATGCCGCGCCCAAGGCGGCCATGCCGGCCATGACCACGATCGCGGTGGCGCGCCGCCGCGCCGAATGAAGCCCTGATCTCACGCGGCTACGGAGCGCCCATGCCCTACGGTCTTCTGCTCGCCCTGCACCTGCTGGCCGCGATCGCGTTCGCCGGCACCGTGTTCTTCGAGGTCGTCATGCTGGCGGGCGTGCGCAGGCACCTGCCGGCCGACACCCTGCGCGCGGTCGAGCGCGCCATCGGCAACCGCGCCACCGCCATCATGCCGTGGGTGCTGCTCACGCTCTACACCGCAGGCATCGGGCTGGCCTGGCAGCACCGCGCCGTCCTGGCGCATCCGTTCGCGAGTTCGTTCGGGCTGCTGCTGTCGCTCAAGATCCTGCTCGCGCTCAGCGTGTTCGGCCATTTCGTGTCGGCCATGGTCTGGCGCCGGCGCGGCACGCTGCGCGGCCGGCGCTCGCGCCGCCTGCACCGGAGCGTGTTCGCGCACGTGCTGCTGATCGTGCTGCTGGCCAAGGCGATGTTCTATCTGCAGGTCTGAACCCGCCACGCGGCCGCCGCAGCGGCTAGCGCGCCAGCAGCTGCGGCACCGACGCCGCCAGCAGGGCCACGCCGGAGGCGGTCAGCAGGCCCAGCACGATCTGGCGAAAGCGCGCCTCGCTGATGCCGATGTAGAGCTTCGCGCCGAGGAACGTTGGCACCAGCATGGCCGGCGCCACGATGGCGAAGTACGGCAGCATGTCGCGCGTGACGATGCCGGTCAGCAGATAGGTGCCGAACGTGACGGCCAGCATCGAGAGGTTGAAGTTCTGGATCACGGTGCGCTGCATGTCCTTCGGATAGCCGCGCAGCGTGCACCATAGCGTGGGAAGGGTGCCCGTGAAGCCGCCGATGCCGCCCAGCACCCCGCCGGCCAGCCCCACCGCGCCGTCGGCCAGGCGGCCGCCCGCCGTGATGCGCGGCAGGTGGCGCGCGAACAGCATGACCGGGCACCAGATCACCAGGAACCCGCCCAGCACGGCCTTGAACCAGTGCATGTCGAGATACGGCAGCAGTTTCACGCCCAGCGGAATGCCGAGCAGGCCGCCCGCCACGAAGGGCAGCAGCAAGGCCCAGCTGAAGCCGCGCCGCACCGACAGCGCCGCCACGATCTGGCCGGTCAGCGCGCCGAACACGGCCAGGGCCGCCGCCAGCCGCGGGTCGAGCGCCCAGGCCCAGAACGACATGGCGACCATGCCGAAGGCAAAGCCCGACAGGCCCTGCACGAAACCCGCCACCACCGCGCCCACGGCCACGATGAGATATACCGTCTCCACTGCTGCTCCCGATCTTCTCGTTAGGGTTGCCTGGATTATCGGCGGCGACGATGAGGCCAGGATCAGGTTTTTTTATCGGGCCATACCGATAGCCTTATGCATGGCGCGCGCTCGCCTGGTCCGATAGCGCGGCGTCGCGACGCCCCCGCACCCCGCGCGCGCCCGCCGCGCGTGGGTATCATCTGCACTGATTCACATCGAAGGTGCTCCATGACCCACGCCGCCCTCCTGCCCGATCACGATCCCTACGCGCCCGTCACGTGGCCGCTCGCCCATGGCCGCCAGCTCGAGCTCGGGCCGCGCGGCATCATCATGGCCGTGATCAATGTCACGCCGGATTCGTTCTCCGATGGCGGACGCCTGGCGAGCGTGGCCGCGGCCGAGCACTACGCCCTCGCCTGCCTGGCCGAAGGCGCACACATCCTCGACGTGGGCGGCGAATCCACCAAGCCCGACGCGGCCGAGGTCAGCGCCGCCGAGGAGCAGGATCGCGTGCTGCCGGTGATCGAGGCGCTGGCCCGCATCACCGACGCGCTGATCTCGGTGGACACCTATCGCGCCGAGACCGCGCGGCTGGCGCTTGCCGCGGGCGCGCACATCGTGAACGACGTGCATGGCCTGCAGCGCGAACCCGCCATCGCCGAGGTCGCCGCGCAGGCCCGCGCCGGCGTGGTCATCATGCACACCGGCCGCCAGCGCGAGGTGCTGGCCGATCCGCTGGCCGACCAGTTCGCCTTTTTCGATGCCTCGCTGCGCATCGCCGATGCGGCCGGACTGTCGCGCGCGCAACTGGTGCTCGACCCGGGGTTCGGCTTCGCCAAGGATCCGGACTGCAACCTCGCGTTGATGGCACGGCTGCCGCAACTGCAGCGCTACCGCCTGCCGATCCTGGTGGGCACCTCGCGCAAGCGCTTTCTCGGCGCGCTCACCGGCCGCGAACTCGGCGAGCGCGACGTGGCGACCGCCATCTCGACCTCGCTGCTGCGCGACCGGGGCGCGGCCATCGCGCGCGTGCACGACGTGGGCAAGAGCCGCGACGCGCTGGCGCTCACCGACGCTCTGCTGCGCAGCGAGCGCGGCTGATCCGGGGCGCAACGCGCCGGGCCCGCCGGCGCGCATGACACGGCCGTCTCAATCCCCCCCAGTGTTGTGGGCTCGCCGCACCCCGGGGCGGCGCGGATTGCCAACGCGCCGCCGCGAAGGCAATAATCCAGTAGCGATAAACATTCGCATTTGCATTGAGGCCGCCACGCGCGGCCCCCGGACCCCGCATGCGGCGGGCCGCTCCGGCACCCTGGCCTGCCCCTTCATGAGCGTCACGGAAACCCCGTCCCATCGCATTGCCCATCTCTACGGCGACCATCATGGCTGGCTGCAAAGCTGGTTTCATCGCCGCCTGGGCAACGCCGCCGACGCGGCCGACCTGGCGCACGACGTGTTCGTGCGGCTGTTGACCGCGCCGCGCCAGTTCGAGAACGCGCCGCAGGCGCGGGGCTACCTGCGCACCGTGGCCAACGGCGTGTGCGTGGACTTCTGGCGTCGCCGCAGCCTTGAGCAGGCCTGGCTGGAGGCGCTCGCGCAGCAGCCCGAGCCCACCGCGCCGTCGGCCGAACAGCACGCCGCGGCGCTCGAGGCGCTGCACGAGATCGACGCGATGCTGCGCAGCCTGCCGCCCAAGGCCGCCAGCGCCTTCGTGATGGCGGTGGCCTGCGACATGACCGACCAGGAAGTGGCCGACGCGCTCGGCGTGTCGTCACGCATGGTGCGCAAGTACGTGGCGCAGGCCATGCTTTGCTGCATGCGGCTCGAGGCGCGCCACGCCGGGGCCGCGCCGTGATGCCCGCGTCGCCCCCCTCGCCGGGCGCCCTGCCCGATGCCACCGCGCCGTCGCACGCCGCCATGGAAGCCGCGGCCGAGTGGTTCGCGCTGCTGCGCTCGGGCGAGGCCACGGCGCGCGAGCGCGCCGCCTGGCAGACCTGGCTCGACGCCCAGGCCGAGCATCGGCATGCCTGGCGTTACGTCGAACGCATCGGCCAGCGCTTCGCCCCGATCCAGGCCAGCGGCGAAGGCCACGCCGCCGTGGCCGCGCTGCGCCAGGTCAACGAACATGCGCCGCGGCGCCGCCGCCAGGTGCTGCTGGGGCTGGGCATCGCGCTGGCGGGCGGCTGGCTCGGCTGGCGCCACACCGCGCTGCCCGAGCTCACGGCCGCCTGGACCGCAGACCACCGTGCCGGCACCGGCCCCGCGCGCCGCGTGGTGCTGGCCGATGGCACGCAGGTCTGGCTCAACGCGCAGAGCGCGTTCAATGTGGACTACACCGTCCAGGCCCGCACGCTGACGCTGCTGCGCGGCGAGATCCTGATCCAGACCGCGGCCGACGCGGCGCGGCCGTTCCGCGTCGATACCGCGCAGGGCCGGCTGCGCGCGCTGGGCACGCGCTTCACGGTCCGGCTCGACGACGTGGACACGCTGCTCGCGGTGTATGAGGGCGCGGTCGAGGTCAGCGCCGCCGGCCACGACGTCCTGGGCGTGGTGGGCGCCGGCCAGCAGGCGCGGCTGGGCCGGGCGGGCCTGGGCCGCCAGGCGCCGGCCGACCCGGCGCGCGCCGCCTGGGCCCAGGGCGTGCTGATCGCCGACGGCATCACGCTGGCCGGGGTGGTCGAAGAACTGGGCAAGCGCCACAGCGGCCACATCAGCCTCGCCCCCGAGCTGGCACGGCTGCCGGTGTTCGGCAGCTACCCGCTCGACGATGCGCCGCGCGCGCTCGACATGCTGGCCTCGGTCATGCCCATCACGGTGCGCCAGACGCTGCCGTGGTGGACCAGCGTGACGCCGCGCCGCTGACCCGCCCGCGGGGCTTGGCATCGGTCGCGGCCGCGGAGTATCGTGCGAGCCGGATCCCTTTCCCCGGTTGCCCCATGGCGAGCGCCGCCTCCATCAAGACCTACGGCATGGCCGAACGCGCGGCGTATTTCGATTTCGACATACGCCGCCAGCTCGTGCGCGACCCGCTCGCGCAGCCGCACCGCCACGACTACTTCCAGATCCAGGTGAGCCTGGCGGGCGAGGCGCAGCAAAGCATCGGCGGCACCGTGCGGCCCTTCGGGCCGGGCACCCTGAGCTTCGTGCTGCCCTATCGCGTGCACCTGGTGCGCCATCCGCCCGGCTCGCGCTACGTGATCGTGAATTTCGCGCAGGATTTTCTCTGGCCCGAGCTCAAGGTGGATCCGCTCGACCTGGAAGACGTGCCGGTGAGCCAGGCGCCCGCGCTCGCGCCCTTCCTGTTCCAGGAGTATCTCGACTTCACGCTGGCGCCCGCCGACTTCGCGCAGGCGCAGGCGCTGCTGGCCGACATGGAAGCCGCCAACCCGGACCGCGGCTTCGGCGCCGCCTCGCAGCTGCGCGGGCTGCTGCTGCAGCTGATCGCGCTGGTGTGCCGACGCCATGGCGGCGCGCTGCAGGACCTGGCCGCGCGCCATGCCAAGAGCAGCCGGCGCCAGAGCCTGCGGCGCGTGATCCGCCACCTCCAGGATCACCTGGCCGAAGACCTCTCGCTGCCGCAGGCCGCGGCGGCGGCGCATCTTTCGCCCAACTACCTGGCGCACCTGCTGAAGAAGGAGACCGGCAAGACCTTCGTCGAGCTGCTCACCGAACGCCGCATGGCGCGGGCCCAGCGCCTGTTGGGGCAGAGCGGCATGCAGGTCGCCCAGATCGCGCACGCCTGCGGCTTTGCCGACGAGGCCTACTTCGCGCGGCGCTTCCGCCAGCACACCGGCATGAGCCCGACCGCCTGGCGCGCCCGCGCGCTGGCCGGCGCCGGCTGGCACAAAGATCGTCCAGGGATTGCGTAAGTCTCTCCAGGTGGCGCGTGCCGGGCGCGCCTAATCTGTCGTCACAACGAGATGACCTTGTGAACCGACGAGGAGACAGAGATGACCGACATGAAAAAACGCGAAACCCTGACTGCCGGCGCGCTGATGGCCGCCGGCGCCACCCTGCTGCCGGGCGCCGGCGTGGCCGCGAGCGCGCCGCGCACGCCCTTCACCGTGGCCGCCACGACCATTCCGGTGGCGGGCAGCGACGAGGTGTTCCCGGTGCGCCGCATCTACTGCATCGGCCGCAACTACGCGGCGCACGCGATCGAGATGGGCTCGGATCCCAGCCGCGAGCCGCCCTTCTTCTTCCAGAAGCCGACCGATGCGATCCAGTACGTGGCGCCGGGTCAGGTGAGCGATCACCCCTATCCCAGCCTGACCAAGAACTACCACTACGAAGTGGAACTGGTGGCCGCGCTGTCCAAGGGCGGCCGCGACATCCCGGTCGAGCGGGCGCTGGACTGCGTCTATGGCTATGCGCTGGGCCTGGACATGACGCGGCGCGACCTGCAGCGCGGCATGGGCGACCAGAAGAAGCCGTGGGAGATCGGCAAGTCGTTCGACCATGCCGCGCCGATCGGGCCGATCCACCGCGTGGCCCAGACCGGCCACTACAAGCACGGCGACATCTGGCTCAAGGTGAACGGCGACACCAAGCAGCAGGCCACCCTCGACCACATGATCTGGTCGGTGGCCGAACAGATCGCGCGGCTGTCGCAGGCCTTCGAGCTGTTTCCCGGCGACATCATCTATTCCGGCACGCCGGAAAACGTTGGCCCGGTCGTGCGCGGCGACGTGATCCTGGCCCACGTCGATGGCCTGCCCGAGCTCAGCATCAAGATCGTCTGAAGCGCGTATCCCTACACTTGCCGCAGTATCACGCCGGCGCGGGAGGCTCCTGCCGCGCCGGGGTATTGCGTTTGGCCATCGGGCGCTCCGATGGCCTTTTTTTCATGCGCCGGCGCGCCGCTCAGCGCGTGCCGTCCAGGCGATACACCAGCGTGTCCAGGCGTTCGAGCCCGCGCTGCTTGAACTTGGGCTCCTTCTCGATGATGTCGCGGCGGTCGATCAGCGTGGCGCGCGAGTGGCCGCGATAGAGCGACTGCACTTCGCCGTCGCCCACCGAGAACGGCGGGCCGTCCATGCGGCGCTGGTCATACTCGAGCGTGATGAGCACGCCGCGGTAATCGGGCGCGAGCTGGCCGTAGACATGCTTCACGTAGCGCGCCCGCATCTCGATCGGCAGCGCGACCAGCGCGGCGCGATCGTAGACCGCCGCGCAGCTGCCCAACAGCGCGGCGTCCATGCCGAAGATGTCGCCGCACAGCAGCTCGATGCTGCCGGCCGCGTACACGGTGCCCGCCGGCGTCTCGCGGCGCGTGGGCGTGAGCGCGTTTTCGTCGAAGAACTGCTCCACCGCCTGGCGCGCGAGCTCCACGCCCAGCACCTGCAGGCCCTGGCTCGCGAGCCAGACCATGTCGAGCGACTTGCCCGCCAGCGGCACCAGCACGCGGCTGCCCGGCGTCACCTCGAGCGTGGGCCAGTACTTCTGCAACAGCGGGGTCACCCGGTTCTGATGGAAATGCGTTTGGCCATCACGCCAGCGTTCGAGCCAGAATTCGGCGTCCATCCTGCGTCGCTCCTCAAATGAAAAATGGCGGCTCACTCGCCGCCACGGGGGTCCGGGATCGCACACGGGTCGGCGGCCAGGATGCGCTTGGGCTTCCAGGTGCGGCAGGCGTGCTCCAGCATTTTGCCCTGCTCCAGGAAGCGGGCGAAACCGATGGCCTGCTCGGCCGTCAGGAACTCATAGCGCTTGCCATCGAACCTCACCGCCCGTCCTTCCCGAATCGCTGCCAAGACACCGCTCCCATGGGAAAACAACCTGCAAGATATAGCACAGGTTGCATCCCGTGCCCGGTAACGCGCCACGCGCCGGCCCGTGGCCGCGCGCGTCCGCCTGATGGCCGACCGGCACGCCCTCCGCAACCCGCGTGCCCCGCGGCGGTCTGAACTGCTTTGCAATTGTTGACGATGCCATGCGCCAGCTACAACTGGAAACGCTTTAGTCTTGCACCTGCCGCGATGCGACTCGCACGTGGCGCACGCACAGAAGAGAAAAGCCGTTGCAGACGACGCCCCGCTCGCCAGATCGCCATCCCTAGCGAGCCCAAGACCAAGACATGGACGAGACCAGGATGAGCCGCAATGCACGCGCCATGCCGATGCACGCCATGGCCTCGCGCGGCGCGGCCCGATGCATCATGACCGACGCACGAAAACGCTACCGCCCCCCTTCCGGCACGCCGCCGGGCAGCGACCGCCGCCGCATCGGCCCGCGCACGCTTTCGCTCGGCGCCCGGCCGCTGGGCCTCACGCCGGCGCTGGCCGCCCGCTTCCAGGCCCTGCACGAAGAGAACGCGCGCCTGCGCGCGCTTGCCCTCACCGACGACCTGACCGGCGCCTACAACCGGCGCTACTTCGCCTCGCGGCTGCGCCGCGCGCTGCAGGCCGGCACGCGCGCCGAAGGCGTGGCGCTCTGTCTGTTCGATCTGGATGATTTCAAGCGCATCAATGACCAGCATGGCCATCACGCCGGCGACCGCCTGCTGCGCCTGGTGGCACGCTCGGTGCAGCGCCGCCTGCGCCGCGCCGAAGACAGCCTGTGCCGCCTCGGCGGCGACGAATTCGCGGCGATCTGTTCGGCCGCGTCGCCCAACGACGCCATGGAGCAGGCGCGCCAGATGATGCAGGCCGTGCGCGCGCTCGGCCAGATCGGCGCGGCGCATGGCCTGCCGGCCGTGACGGCCGCGTTCGGGGTGATCTGGCTGGCGCCCGACGTCACGCCGGGCTGGCGCGAGGCCTACGCCGCGGCCGACCGCGCGCTCTATCGCGCCAAGCTGGCGGGCAAGAACGACGTCGTGCTGGCGGACTGGCGCGAGCATTGATGCCGCGCGCGCCAGGCGCGCACGGCTTGCGGAAAGTGGAGATGTGGCGGGCGCGAGCGCGCCCCGCGCGTGGCCGAATCAGACCGCGGGCGGCTCGATCCAGAAGAAGCGTTCGCCCTGGCGGACCATGCTGGCGACCCCTTCGGGCTCCATGCGGAAGTCGGTGCCCATGAGCGTGGCGCCGCCATCGTCATGGATGTGGATGATGGCCAGCGGGTCTTTCTCCATGGTGTACCAGTAGTACCCGGGCTTGAGATCGTGAGGCAGTGGCGTAGTCATGGTTCGAGTATACCGACATGCCGCCGCGGCCGGGCTTGCGCACGCACAAATCCTTGGGGCACGCCCCAGCCTGACAAAGCGGGCACGATTCGTGCATACTCCAGCGCGAGACCCAGGAGCCCGAATGAAAGCGCAAGCGCTACCGTTCGCCCAGACTTCGGTGCCCGCCATCCTGGCCGGCACCCGGCGTCAGACGCGCCGCATCCTCAAGCCCCAACCGCCTCCCAACACCCGCCGCTGGTACTGCGATCCGCGCAGTCCCGAACGCTGGCTCGCGCTCGCCCAGGACGCCGCCGTCGGCGCCCTGCCAGACCAGCCCGGCTGGATCGTCTGTCCGTTCGGCCGCCCCGGCGGCCTGGTGCCGCTCACGCTGCTCGACGGCACGCCGTTCGCCCACGCCTTCCTGCTGGGCATCCGGGTCCAGCGCCTGCAATCGATCAGCACGGCCGACGCGCTCGCCGAGTCCTGCACCTCGGTGCAGGACTTCGCCCAGGCGTGGTCGGAACGCTACGGCCAGGCCGCCTGGGGCGCCAATCCCTGGGTCTGGGCGCTCGATTTCCGGCTGGCACGCCAGGATGGTGGTGAGGGAATGTAATTCCCGCCCCCGATTCCAGCGGCTTGCAGTCGATTTCAGTCGGTTTCAGCGCCGCCGCGGTCCCTCTGGCGCCCACCTGCTGCGGCGCGACAAAACCCCGCATCCCGGGCCCGCCGTCGTTGCGGATTGTCGCGATTGCCCCAGGGTTTCGTACAAATGCCTGCCCCGAAAGCGCGAAAATAGCCTCAACGCATCTCGCACTCGGCTGCTCCGGCAGCAAGGTAGACAAATATGAAGAAGACGCTCATTGCCGGTTTCGGCGCCGCCGCACTGCTCATCTCGGGCGCGGCCATGGCTCGGGTCGACGTGGGGATTTCGATCGGCCTGCCGGGCGTGGTCTATCCCGCGCCCGTCTACGTCGCACCACAGCCGGTGTACGTGGCCCCGCCGCCGCCCCCGCCGGTCTATTACCACCCGCCCGTCTACGTGGCGCCGCCCGTGGTCTATCCGGCGCCCGTCTATTACGGCGGCCCGCGCGGCCACTGGCGCGGCGGCCCGCCCCCGGGACACTACCGCGGCCACGGCCATGGTCACGGCGGCCCGGGCTGGCGCCGCTGAGGTTCACACAGGCATGAAAAAAGCCGCTCTATCGAGCGGCTTTTTCATTGGAAGGCCCCAGGTTCAGGCGTTGGCCTGAGCCGGCTGCGGCTTGATGGCCGGCACGGGGACCTGCGTCACGGCCTCATCGGCCTGGCGCGGGTCTTGTGCGCGGACTGCATCGAGCCAGCGGCGCGGCGTGCTGGAGGTCTTCCACCAGCCATTATGCGGTCGCATGTGCAAACTCCGGTTCACCATTGAAACGTACACCATTGATTTTCTTGAAAATCTGCTGGCTTCCCTGCTCGGCTTCGCCCTCGCTGGCATACGCTGCCAGACCCGGGATCTCCCAGGCTTTCTCGGGTGCGGTACCACCGACACGTCGCGTCCACACGCGAACGCTAAAACCCCGGTCCTCGTGCGAAACGACACTGCAACGGACGCGAAAATCGCCAATCATTCGTGAAGTCATGGTTAGCTTCCTCTATTGAAATGAAGGTGACGTACCTGCCTAGCAATAGCTATTGTGCCGTAAGATGCGGCCCTTTTTATTGCTTGTACATATTTGTCACATCAATAGCAGCAGTACGAGGAGTCTAGCAATGCCATAAGACAGAATTATGGCGATCTCCGGGCTCCGTACTGCCACCGACAAAGACGAAGCTCTTAGAGCAAGCAGCGTGCCCAAGCCCGGCGAGCGGGCAAAAAAAAGCCCGGATTTCGCATCCGGGCTCTCTTTTTGGCGGGTGCCGCTCAGGGCTTGAGCAGCGCCAGGCCACCCATATAGGGCCGCAGGACCTCGGGCACCACCACGCTGCCATCGGCCTGCTGGTAGTTTTCGAGCACGGCGACCAGCGCGCGGCCCACCGCGAGGCCGGAGCCGTTGAGCGTGTGCACGAACTCGGGCTTGCCCTGGGCGGCGGCGCGGAAACGCGCCTGCATGCGCCGCGCCTGGAAACTTTCGCAGTTCGAGACGGAAGAAATTTCACGCCAGGTGTTCTGCGCCGGCAGCCACACTTCGAGGTCGTAGGTCTTGGCCGCGCCGAAACCCATGTCGCCCGTGCACAGCAGCATCACGCGATACGGCAGGCCGAGACGCTTGAGCACCTCTTCCGCATGGCCGCACATCTGCTCGAGCGTGTCGTACGACTGATCGGGCGCGACCACCTGCACCATCTCGACCTTGTCGAACTGATGCTGGCGGATCATGCCGCGCGTGTCGCGGCCGCCGCTGCCGGCCTCGGAACGGAAGCACGGCGTGTGCGCGGTCATCTTGAGCGGCAGGTCGGCGCCGGCCACGATGCTGTCGCGCACGACGCTGGTGAGCGTGATTTCGGAGGTCGAGATCAGGTATTGATCTTCGCGCACGAAGGGATTGCCATGCTCGTCGACCTTGGGATCGTCGTCGCCGCCGCCCTTGGACACGGCGAACATGTCGTCCTTGAACTTGGGCAACTGGCCCGTGCCGTAGAGCGTGGAGCTGTTGACGATGTAGGGCGTGTAGCACTCGGTGTAGCCGTGCTCGCCGGTCTGCAGGTCGAGCATGAACTGCGCCAGCGCGCGGTGCAGGCGCGCGATCTGCCCGCGCATGAACGAGAAGCGCGCGCCCGAGAGCTTGGCCGCGGTGTCGAAATCCAGGCCCAGCGGCTCGCCCACGGCAACGTGGTCTTTCGGCTCGAAGCCCAGCGGCGCCGGATTGCCGTCGGCGCCGGCCGCGGCGGGCAGCCAGCGGCGCACTTCGACGTTGTCGTCGCTCGAGCCGCCCACCGGCACGCTGGCGTGCGGCAGGTTGGGCACGGCCATCAGCAGCTCGTTGAGCTGTTGCTGCAGCAGCGCCAGCTCTTCTTCGAGCTGCTTGAGGCGGGCCGGCACGGCCTGCGATTCGGCCATCACGGCCGAGGCGTCTTCACCCTTGGCCTTGAGCTGGCCGATCTGCTTGGCCAATGCGTTGCGCCGGGCCTGCAGGGACTCGGTCTCGGTCTGGACGGCCTTGCGGCGGGACTCCAGGTCGTTGAACCGTTCCGTGTCGAAGGAGACGCCCCGGCTTTGGAGACGGTCCACGACGGTTTGCAGGTCTTTGCGCAGCAGTATCGGATCTAGCATGGTGTTGGATCTAGGGTTGAAAGGGCGCGAAGGCGGTTGCCTTCAGCGCTTTTTGTCGCGCGCTTGCGCGTCGAGCTCGCGCAGGAAGGCGAGCTTTTGCTGGATTTTAGCCTCCAGCCCGCGATCGGTCGGCCGATAGAAGCGCGGGTTGAGGCCATCCGGGAAATAATTCTCGCCCGCGGCGTAGCCGTGCGGCTCGTCGTGGGCGTAGCGATAGGCGTGGCCGTGGCCCAGCTGCTTCATCAGCTTGGTGGGCGCGTTGCGCAGATGCATGGGCACCGGCGCGCTGCCGTGTTCGGTGGCGAACTTGCGTGCGGTGTTGTAGGCGTCGTAGACGGCGTTGGACTTGGCCGCGCAGGCCATGTAGACCACCGCCTGCGCCAGCGCGAGCTCGCCCTCGGGCGAGCCGAGCCGTTCGTAGATGTCGGCGCCGCTCACGGCCAGCTCGGTGGCGCGCGGGTCGGCCAGGCCGATGTCCTCGATGGCCATGCGCACGATGCGCCGGCCCAGGTACTTGGGATCGGCGCCGCCGTCGAGCATGCGCGCCAGCCAGTAGAGCGCGGCGTCGGGCGCCGAGCCGCGCACCGACTTGTGCAGCGCGCTGATCTGGTCGTAGAAGGCGTCGCCGCCCTTGTCGAAGCGCCGCAGGTTCTGCGACAGCGCGGTTTCGAGCCAGGCCGGGTCGACCTTGCGGTGGCCGGCCGACTCGGCCGATTCGGCCACCACCTCGACCGCGCTGATCACGCGGCGCGCGTCGCCATCGGCCCAGGCGGCAAGCTGCTGCACGGCCTCGGCATCGAAGCTCACGGCCTCGTCGCGGCCCTGGTTGAAGGCGGCCACCGCACGCTCGACCAGCAGCGTGAGCTCCTCGGGCGAGAGCGATTGCAGCACGTACACGCGGGCCCGCGAGAGCAAGGCCGAGTTCACCTCGAACGAGGGATTCTCGGTGGTCGCGCCGATGAAGGTGAACAGGCCGCTCTCGACGTAGGGCAGGAAGGCATCCTGCTGCGCCTTGTTGAAGCGGTGCACCTCGTCGACGAACAGAATGGTGCGCCGGCCCTGCCCCTGCGCGACCTGCGCCGTGACCACCGCCTCGCGGATGTCCTTCACGCCGCCGAGCACGGCCGAGATCGCGATGAACTGCGCGTCGAAGCCGTCGGCCATCAGGCGCGCCAGCGTGGTCTTGCCCACGCCGGGCGGCCCCCAGAAGATCATCGAGTGCGGCCGCCCCGAGTCGAAGGCGACCCGCAGCGGCTTGCCGGGGCCCAGCAGATGCGATTGCCCGACGACGTCGGCCAGCGTGCGCGGCCGCAGGCGTTCGGCCAGCGGCACGTAGGGCCGGTGGGTGGGATCGGCATCGAAAAGATCGTTGCTCATGGGCGACAGCAGAAAAATCCAGGAATCGGCACGGGGCTTTGGACCCTCAATTACACCATGAGCACGCGGGTCGGCCGGGCGCCCCCGCAGTGCGGGGCGTCGGGGCCCCTGACGCGGGCCGGATACGGGAAACTCCCAACTCCCGCCTGTAAATTATTTTCAGGATAATTTCGCCATCGTCGATTGATGGTAAAAATTTTCAAGGACGCGCCATGGTGACCCCGCTGCCCGGCCCCCTCCCGCTCGACCCCGATGGCAAAGGCCTGGGCCTGTTCGAGCCCGGCTGTACCACCGCCCAGGTTGCCGGCCTGGGCTGGAATCTGCTGGCCGAAGACGTGAGCCTGCCGGCCGCCGTGCTGTCCGAGCGGCGCGTCGCGCACAACCTGCGGTGGATGCAGCAATTCATGGAGGCATACCGGGTCAAGCTCGCGCCGCACGGCAAGACCACCATGAGCCCCTCGCTGTTCCGCCGCCAGATCGACGCCGGCGCCTGGGGCATCACGCTGGCCACCGCCCCGCAGACGCAGGCGGCCTATCACCACGGCGTGCGCCGCGTGCTGCTGGCCAACCAGCTGGTGGGCCGCGCCAACATGGCCATCATCGCGCGCCTGCTGCGCGATTCCGATTTCTCGTTCTATTGCCTGGTCGACTCGCCGCGCAATGTCGCGCAGCTCGGCGCCTTCTTCCAAAGCGCCGGGCAGACGCTGCCGGTGCTGATCGAGCTCGGCGTGGCCGGCGGCCGCAACGGCGTGCGCGACGAGGCGCAACTGCAGGCCGTGCTCGACGAGCTGGCGCGCTGGCCCGGCGCCCTCGCGCTGGCCGGCATCGAAGTCTATGAAGGCGTGCTGCAGAACGAGGCCGACATCCGCGCCTTCCTGCAACGCGCCACCGCCACGTTGCGCACGCTGGCCGCCGACGGCCGTCTGCGCCAGGACGGCCCCGCGCTGATCTCCGGCGCGGGCTCGGCCTGGTTCGACGTGGTGGCCGACGAATTCGCCGGCCTGGAGATCGGCCAGCCGCTCGAGATCGTGCTGCGTCCCGGCTGCTACCTGAGCCACGACGTGGGCATCTACCGCAGCGCCGCCGAGCGCATCGCCGCGCACAACCCGGTCGCGCAGCGCCTCGCCCCCGGCCTGCTGCCCGCCCTGCAGGTGTGGGCCTATGTGCAGTCCGTGCCCGAGCCCGGCCGCGCCATCGTGGCGCTGGGCAAGCGCGACGCGGCGTTCGACGCCGGCCTGCCGGTGCCCGCCACCGTGTATCGCCCGGGCGGCGAGGCCCCGGCGCCGCAGGCCGCCCCGGCCCACTGGAAACTCACCGCCATAATGGATCAGCACGCCTTCATGGAAATCGCCCCCGGCGACGACATCGCGGTGGGCGACATGATCGCCTTCGACATTTCGCATCCCTGCCTGACCTTCGACAAGTGGCGCCAGATCCTGCTGATCGACGACAGCCACACCGTCACCGGCATCGCCGAAACCTATTTCTGACCCCTGGCAGTTTGTTGTAGTCCCTCACCGGAGACCAACCATGCATCTGCGCAACACCCGCCCCGCGGGCGGTTTCGGCCGCCTGTTGCTGGCCACCCTGCTCGGCCTGTCGCTGCACGCCGCGCCCGCCCTCGCCGCCGATCCCGTCAAGGGCGGCACCATCTCGGTCGCCACCATCGGCGAGCCGCCCACGCTCGATCCGATGAGCAGCACCGCCGACCTGGTCGGCATCGTCACGCAGCACATCTTCGAGACGCTCTACACCTTCGATGCGAAGTGGAACCTCACGCCGCTGCTGGCCGACAAGATGCCCGAGGTGAGCGCCGACGGCCTGACCTACACCATCGCGCTGCGCCAGGGCATCACCTTCCATGACGGCTCGAAGATGGATTCGGCCGACGTGCTGGCCTCGCTCAAGCGCTGGACCGAGACCGCGTCGCGCGGCAAGTCCGCCGCCAAGCTGATCGGTGCGATCGACGCGCCCGACGCCAACACGATCAAGATCACGCTCAAGCAGCCTTATGCGCCGCTCACCGCGCTGCTGGCCATGAACAACAGCGCCGCGGTGATCCTGCCCAAGGGCAAGATCGCGCCGCAGCTCACCGAATTCGTCGGCACCGGCCCCTATCAGCTCAAGGCGCGCCTGCCCGACCAATACATCCAGCTCACGCGCTTCGACGGCTACAAATCGCGCGACGGCGAGCCGGACGGCTACGGCGGCGCCCGCAAGCAATACCTCGACGAGATCCGCTTCGTGCCGGTCAGCAACGCCAACACCCGCGTCGAAGCGGCGGTGGCCGGGCAGTTCGATTACGTCGATTCGCTGCCGGTGGAGTCGCTCGACAAGCTCAAGAGCGGCCGCTCGGATCCGGTGATGCTGCGTCCGTTCGGCTGGCCGCGCCTGGTGCTCAACACCAAGCAGGGCATCATGTCCAACCTGGCCGTGCGCCAGGCCGTGCAGCTCGCGCTCAACGAAGAAGACATGCTGTACGCCGCGTTCGGCAACAAAGACTTCTATCGCCTGAACGGCGACCTCTATCCCGAGGGCTACCCCTGGGCGACCAGGCAGGGCGAGAAGTTCTACAACAAGGGCGATGCCGCCGGCGCCAAGAAGCTGGCCGACGGCGCCAACGTGCAGGACCGCACCATCCGCATCCTGACCAGCCAGCAGTACGAGTTCCACTACAAGATGGCGCTGGTGGCGGCCGAGTACCTCAAGGCCGCCGGCTTCAAGGTCGACATGCAGGTGGTGGACTGGGCCACGCTCACGCAACGCCGCCAGGATCCGGCGCTCTGGGACATCTTCATCACCCACAGCCCGTTCCTGCCCGAGCCGGCCCTGATCGACTTCCCCTCCAAGGACGCGCCGGGCTGGTGGGACACGCCGCGCCGCAACCAGGTGCTGGGTGCCTTCAACCAGGCCCGCACCCAGGAAGAACGCGTCAAGCGCTGGGCCGACGTGCAGCAGGCCGTGTACGAGGAAGTGCCCTTCATCAAGGTCGGCGACTTCAACGCCCAGTCGGCCCGCTCGCCCGCGCTGCAGGGCACCCGCCCCGCGCCGTGGCCCTACTTCTGGAACGCCTGGAAGGCGGCCGCCAAGAAGTAAGTCCGGCCATCGTCATGCACGGCCGGCGCGTGGCGGCACTCCCGCCGCCGCGCGCCCCGGCGCCGTCCGAATGAGGAAGTCCCCGTGTTGCGTTATCTCTTGAACCGGTTGCTCGGCATGGTGGCGGTGATGTTCCTGGTCGCCACCATCGTCTTCGTGATCCTGCGCCTGATCTCGGGCGACCCGGCCTCGGTCATGCTGGGCCCGGAAGCGAGCCAGGCCGACGTGGCCGCGCTGCGCGCCCACCTCGGGCTCGACCGCCCGTTGCCCGTGCAATACGGGACCTGGCTGCTGCAGCTCGCCCAGGGCGACCTCGGGCAATCGATCTTCCTGAACAAGCCGGTGCTGGCGGCGCTCGCCGACCGCGCCGAGCCCACGTTCTGGCTCACGCTGATGTCGCTCATCATCGCCAGCGCGATCGCGCTGCCGGTGGGCATCCTGTCCGCGGTCAAGCGCGGCACCGCGCTCGACCAGTCCGTGCTGACCTTCTCGATGTTCACCTCCAGCGTGCCGAGCTTCTGGCTGGGCCTGATCCTGATGCAGATCTTCTCGGTCAAGCTGGGCTGGCTGCCGGTGGCGGGCTATGGCGGCCCCGACGCATCGCTCGCCACGCGGCTCTCGCACCTGATCCTGCCAGCCGTGGTGCTGGGGCTGGTGAACTCGGCGCTCATCACGCGCTTCATCCGCGCCAGCATGCTCGACGTGCTGCGCGACGACTACGTGCGCACCGCGCGCGCCAAGGGCCTGCCCGAGCGCCGCGTGGTGATGAAGCACGCCGTGCGCAACGCGCTGATCCCGATCCTGACTGTGCTCGGCCTGACCACCGCGCTGCTCATCAGCGGCGCCGTCGTCACCGAAACCGTGTTCGGCCTGCCCGGCGTGGGCAGCCTCGTGGTCTCGGCCGTGAAGCGACGCGACTATCCGGTGATCCAGGGCGCGCTGCTCGTGATCGCCGCGATCTATGTCCTGATCAATCTAGTCATCGACCTGCTCTACCTGGTGGTCGACCCACGGGTGCGCTACTGATATGGCCATCGCAACGCAAACCATGGACGCCGGCCACGACCGCTGGCAGATCCTCAAACTGCTGGTCGCGCGCAAGACCGTGCTGATCAGCCTCATCGTGCTGATCCTGCTGGTGGGCGCGGCGCTGCTCGCGCCCTGGCTGAGCCCGCACGATCCGCTCAAGCTCTCGATCATGAACCGCCTGAAGCCGCCGAGCGCCACCTACTGGTTCGGCACCGACGACTTCGGCCGCGACGTGTTCAGCCGCGTGATCCACGGCGGCCGGCTCTCGCTGATGGTGGGCTTCTCGGTGGTGGTGCTCGCCAGCGTGCTCGGCATCGCGCTGGGCCTGATCGCAGGCTTCTTCCGCGGCGCCGACAAGTTCGTCTCGCGCCTGATCGACGCGATGATGTCGTTCCCCGACATCCTGCTGGCGATCTCGCTGGTGGCCGCGCTCGGCCCGTCGCTGCTCAACGTGGTGATCGCGCTGGGCATCGTCTACACGCCGCGCCTGGCGCGCATCGTGCGGGCCTCCACGCTGGTGATCCGCGAACTGCCTTTCGTGGAGGCGGCGCGCGCGCTCGGCGTGCCGACCTGGCGCATCGTCAGCGTGCACGTGCTGCGCAACCTGATCTCGCCCATCCTGGTGCAGGGCACCTTCATCTTCGCCTACGCGATCCTGGCCGAAGCCGGCCTGTCGTTCCTGGGCGTGGGCGTCTCGCCCGACATCCCCACCTGGGGCACCATGATCAACGCCGGCCAGCAATACATGGGCCAGGCCGACTGGATCATGGTCTTTCCCGGCCTGGCCATCGTGTTGTCCGTGCTCTCGCTGCAGTTGGTCGGCGACGGCCTGCGCGACGTGCTGGACCCACGCCTGCGCAAGGAGCTGTAAGCATGAGCGCCAGCCAACGAGACATCGTGCTGTCCGTCCAAGGATTGCAGACCTGGTTCCACAGCCGCGACGGCGTGGCCAAGTCGGTCGACGGCGTGACCTTCGACCTCGCCCGCGGCGAGACCCTCGCCATCGTGGGCGAGTCGGGCTCGGGCAAGTCGGTCACCAGCCTGTCCCTCATGGGGCTCCTGCCCAAGCCCGCCGGCCGCATCGAGGGCGGCTCGATCCGCTTCCGCGACCGCAGGGGCGAGGAGCACGACCTGGCCCGCGCCAGCACCAAGACCCTGCAGCGCATCCGGGGCGCCGAGATCGCGATGATCTTCCAGGAGCCCATGACCAGCCTCAATCCGCTCTATACGGTGGGCGACCAGATCGCCGAGGCCGTGATGCTGCACGAGGGCCTGAGCCGCTCGGCCGCGTTCGCGCGTGCCCAGGAAATGCTGGAACGCGTCGAGATCCCGGCCGCGGCGCGCCGTGTCCACGAGTATCCGCACCAGATGTCGGGCGGCATGCGCCAGCGCGTGATGATCGCGCTCGCGCTGGCTTGCAACCCGTCGGTGCTGATCGCCGACGAGCCCACCACCGCGCTCGACGTGACCGTGCAGGCGCAGATCCTCGACCTGCTGCGCCGGCTGCAGGCCGAGACCGGCATGAGCATCCTGTTCGTCACGCACAACCTGGGCGTGGTGGCCGAGATCGCGCATCGCGTCGCCGTGATGTATGCCGGCCGCGTGGTCGAAGACGCCGAAGTGCATGCGCTGTTCGACCGGCCCAGCCATCCCTACACCCGCGGCCTGCTGTCGTGCATCCCGACCGCGGCGCTGCTGGCCGCGCGCCAGCGCCTCACGCCCATCCCGGGCAACGTGCCCAGCGTGCTCGCGCTGCCGGCCGGCTGTACGTTCGCGCCGCGCTGCCCCATCGCGTCGGCGGAATGCACGCAGGCGGTGCCCGAGCTGACGGCCGTGCAGGCCGGCCACCTGGCCCGTTGTTTCAAGGTGACTCCCGCATGAATCACACTGCCGTACCCAAGGCGCAGGAACCCCTGCTGCGCGTCGAAGGACTGAAGGTCCACTTCCCCACGGGCGCCGGCCGCAACGCGCCGGTGGTGCGCGCGGTCGACGACGTGAGTTTCAGCGTGCCGCGCAACAGCATCGTGGGCCTGGTGGGCGAGTCGGGCTCGGGCAAGACCACCACCGGCCGCGCGCTGCTGCGCCTGTTCGCGCCCACGGCCGGCCGCATCGTGTTCGACGGCCACGACATCACCGCGCTGTCCGAGAAGGAAATGCTGCCCTGGCGCAAGCGCATGCAGATCGTGTTCCAGGATCCGTACGCGAGCCTGAACCCGCGCATGAGCGTGGCCGAGATCCTGGGCGAGGCGCTCGACACGCACGGGCTCGCGCGCGAGCGGCGCGGCGAACGCATCCGCGAACTGCTCGAACGCGTCGGCCTGAACGGCGATCACCAGCGCCGCTATCCGCATGAGTTCTCGGGCGGCCAGCGCCAGCGCATCGGCATCGCCCGCGCGCTGGCGGTGCAACCGGACTTCATCGTGGCCGACGAGCCGGTGTCGGCGCTCGACGTGTCGGTGCAGGCGCAGGTGCTGAACCTGCTGCAGGACCTGCAGCGCGACCTGGGCCTGACCATGCTGTTCGTGGCGCACGACCTGGCCGTGGTGGATTATCTGTGCGACGAGGTGGTCGTGATGTACCTCGGCCACGTGATGGAGCGCGGCCCGACCCGCGAGGTCTATGCGCGCCCGCGCCATCCCTACACGCAGGCGCTGCTGTCGGCCGCGCCGGTGCCCGATCCCCGCGCGCCGCGTTCGCGTATCCTCCTGAAGGGCGAAATTCCCAGCCCGGTCAGCCCGCCGTCGGGGTGCGTGTTCCGCACGCGCTGCCCGCACGCGGCCGAGATCTGCGCCACCGCGCTGCCGCCCGACCAGGACCTCGGCGCGGGCCACTACGCGGCCTGTGTGCGGCTCGATCAGATCGGCTGACCCGGGCCCAGCTTACGGAACACCACGCATGAACTCCCACCGCGACATCGTCTACCAAATCCGCAGCTGCCGCGATGGCCTGAGCGCGACCGAACGCAAGGTGGCCGACGCCATCCTCGAAGACATCGCCTGGGCGGCCGGCGCCACGGTGGACCAGCTCGCGCAGAAGGCCGGGGTCAGCATCGCCACCATCTCGCGCTTCGCCCGCTCGTCGGGCTGCGACGACACGCGCGACCTGAAGCTGCGGCTGGCCCAGGCCAGCGCCATCGGCGAACGCTTTCTCGACCGCGCCGCGCCCGAGGAAGAGAGCACCTTCTACGCGCGCCTGTGCGCCGACATCGAGACCACGCTGCGCGCGCACCTGTCGCTGTTCAGCGAGGCGATCTTCGAGCGCGCCGCCGGCCACATCGCCGCGGCCCGCATGAACTACGTGTTCGGCATGGGCGGCGCCTCGGCGGTGCTGGCGCAGGAGATGCAGTCGCGCCTGGTGCGGCTGGGCTACCCCATCGCCGCCTACAACGACGCGGTGCTGATGCGCATGGTGGCTTCCACCCTCGACCAGCGCGACACCGTCGTCATGCTGTCGATCACCGGCGTCACGCCGGAGATGCTGTCGGCCGCGCGCATCGTGCAGCAGTACCAGGCCCGCATCGTGGCGCTCACCGATCCCGACTCGCCGCTGGCCGCCATGGCCGACGTGGTGCTGCCGGTGCGCGCCGACGAAACCGACTTCATCTACAAGCCCTCCGCCTCGCGCTACGCGATGCTGCTGGCCATCGATCTGCTCGCCACCGAGCTCGCGCTCGCGCGCCAGGACGAAACCCAGGAACGACTGCGCCGCATCAAGCTGACGCTCGACGAATACCGCGGCGGCCCGAACCGCCTGCCGCTGGGAGACTGACATGTACGACACTCTGATCCGCGGCGCGCGGGTGCTGGACGGCACCGGCGCCCCCGCCGTGCGCGCCGACGTGGCGCTGGCGCGCGGACGCATCGCCGCGATCGGTGGCCTCGACGGGGCCCGTGCGGCCGACGAAATCGACGCCACCGGCCTGGTGCTGGCGCCCGGCTTCATCGACGTGCACACCCACGACGACACCAACGTGATCCGCACGCCCGAGATGCTGCCCAAGCTGACCCAGGGCGTCACGACGGTGGTGGTGGGCAACTGCGGCATCAGCGCCGCCCCCGTCAGCCTGCAGGGCGAGCCGCCCGATCCCATGAACCTGCTGGGCGACGCCAGCCACTTCCGCTATCCCACCTTCAAGGCCTATACCGAGGCGGTCGACGCCGCGCGGCCGGCGGTGAACGTGGCCGCGCTGGTCGGCCACACCGCGCTGCGCAGCAACCACATGGACCGGCTCGACCGCAGCGCCAGCGCCGCCGAGATCGACGCCATGCGGGCGCAGCTGCGCGAGGCGCTGGCGCACGGCGCCATCGGGCTGTCGACCGGCCTGGCCTACGCCTCCGCGTTCGACGCCAGCACCGACGAAGTGAAGGCGCTCGCCGCCGAGCTCGACGCCCACGGCGCGCTCTACACCACCCACCTGCGCTCGGAATTCGCCGAGATCCTGGAGGCCATGCAGGAGGCATTCGACATCGCCGTGCACGCGCGCGTGCCGGTGATCGTGTCGCATCTCAAGTGCGCCGGCGCGGGCAACTGGGGCCGCAGCCAGGAGGTGCTGTCGCTGCTCGACACCGCCGGCAGGATGCAGCCGGTGGGCTGCGACTGCTATCCCTACTCGGCCAGCTCGTCCACGCTCGACCTGAAGCAGGTCACCGCCGATTTCGAGATCGACATCACCTGGTCCACGCCGCACCCCGAGATGGCCGGCCGCACGCTGGCCGAGATCGCGGCCGCGTGGCAGACCAGCCTTTTGGACGCTGCGCGCCGCCTGCAACCGGCCGGCGCCGTGTATCACGGCATGGACGAAGGCGACGTGCGGCGCATCCTGTCGCACCGCCTCACCATGATCGGCTCGGACGGCCTGCCCAACGATCCGCTGCCGCATCCGCGGCTGTGGGGCGCGTTCCCGCGCGTGCTCGGCCACTACAGCCGCGACCTCGGCCTGTTCCCGCTGGAGCAGGCGGTGCACAAGATGACCGGCCTGTCGGCGCGCCGCTTCGGCCTGGCCGAGCGCGGCGAGATCCACGCCGGCTGGCACGCCGACCTGGTGCTGTTCGACCCCGCCACCGTGCGCGACGTGGCGACCTTCCGCGCGCCGGTCCAGCCCGCCGCCGGCATCGCCGCCGTCTGGGTCAATGGCACGCTGTCGTATCGTGACGGCGTGGCCGCCGCGACGCGGGCCGGCCGCTGGCTGCCGCGCGCGGGCGACCTGCGCGGCAGCTTCGCCGCATCGTCCAACCCCTGAAGGAGATCCTGATGAGCAACACCCCTCCCAAGCCCGACGCCAACGGCATCATCCGCTACGGCGTGTCCGGCGGCACCGGCCAGGGCGGCCAGAACATGCCGTTCGCGCGCGCCGTGCAGGCCGACGGCTGGCTCTACGTGTCGGGCCAGGTGCCCATGGAAAACGGCGAAGTGGTCGAGGGCGGCGTGGTGACGCAGTCGCACGTGGCGATCCGCAACCTGCTGGCCATTCTCCAGGAAGCCGGCTACGGCCCGGAAAACGTGATCCGCTGCGGCGTCTGGCTCGACGACCCGCGCGACTTCGCCGCTTTCAACAAGGTGTTCCGCGAATACTTCGGCGATCATCCCCCGGCGCGCGCCTGCGTCGAGTCGCGCCTGGTGATCGACGCGAAGGTCGAGGTGGAATGCGTGGCGTATAAAAAACCGGGCGCGTGATCGACACGGCGCCCGGTCAAGGCGGGGGCCGGCGGCCCCCCGCGCACGCCCCGTGCGTGCGCGTGATCGGCGGCGCGCGCCAGCCTGGCGCGCGCGGCACTACATCTTCACCACATCCACGCCCTTGGGCGCGCTGAACTGGAAGGTCTCGGCGCCGATCGCGGCGTTGGCCGCGATGCCCGAGAGCTCGACCCGGGTGGTCTGGCCGAAGGAATCGAGCAGCTCCACGCGCGCCGGCAGATTGTCTTTCAGGCCGATATCCACCTGCGAAAACCCGGCGTCGGCATTGCGCGGCTTGGCGCGCAGCCATTGCATGCCGTCGCGGTCGGGCAGCGGCGCCACATTGAACGCCTGCTCCAGGTTGCCCGAGCCGAACAGGATGGCGGCCGGCGAGGTGCCGATGGCCTGGTCGACCTTGCGCTCGGTGACCTGCGCCAGGTCCGGGTCGTATTGGTAGACCTGCTTGCCATCCGACACGATAAGTTGCTCGTAGGGACGCTGCACGCCCCAGCGGAACTTGCCCGGGCGCTGGAAGGCGAAGGTGCCGCTCTGCGCGGGCTGGGTGCGCCCCTGCGCGCCCACGGTGGACTGGGTGAAGTTGCCGGTGGCCGACTTCACGGTGTCGACGAAGGCGCGCAGCTGCGCCTGGGCGTCGGCGGCCAGGCTCAGGCCCGGCAACAGGGCGGCGCTGGCGAGCAGCGCGGCCAGACCGAGCCGGGTGCCGCGCAGCGCGGCGGAAAGACGATTGCGCATCAAGCTTCCTCACGAGCCGGCACCAGGATCTCCCGGTTGCCGTTGGACTGCATTGGAGACACCATACCCGCCTGCTCCATTTGTTCGAGTAACCGTGCGGCACGGTTGTAACCAATCCGCAGGTGGCGCTGCACCAGCGAGATCGAGGCGCGGCGATGCTTGAGCACCACTTCGCAGGCCTGGTCGTACATGGGATCGGATTCCGAATCGCCCATGCCGGTGACCGAGCTCATGCCCTCGCCGGTCTCGCCTTCGCCGCCTTCGAGCAGGCCGTCGATGTAGTTGGGCTCGCCCTGCGCCTTCAGGTATTCCACCACGCGGTGCACTTCGTCGTCGTGCACGAAGGCGCCGTGCACGCGCACCGGCAGGCCGGTGCCCGGCGGCATGTAGAGCATGTCGCCCTGGCCCAGCAGCGTTTCGGCGCCCATCTGGTCGAGGATGGTGCGCGAGTCGATCTTCGACGACACCTGGAACGCGATCCGGGTCGGGATGTTGGCCTTGATGAGGCCGGTGATCACGTCCACGCTGGGACGCTGGGTGGCGAGCACCAGGTGGATGCCGGCCGCCCGCGCCTTCTGCGCCAGGCGCGCGATCAGCTCTTCGATCTTCTTGCCCACCACCATCATCAGGTCGGCCAGCTCGTCGATCACCACCACGATGTGCGGCAGCGTGGTGAGCGGCTCGGGCGCGTCGGGCGTGAGCGAGAAGGGATTCGGGATCGGCTCCTCGCGCTTGATCGCGTCGCGGATCTTGGTGTTGTAGCCGGCCAGGTTGCGCACCCCCATCTTGCTCATCAGGCGGTAGCGCTTTTCCATTTCGCCCACGCACCAGTTCAGCGCGTTGGCGGCGTGGCGCATGTCGGTCACGACCGGCGCGAGCAGGTGCGGGATGCCTTCGTAGACGCTCATTTCGAGCATCTTCGGATCGATCAGGATGACCCGGGTCTGGGTGGCGTCGGCCTTGTAGAGCAGCGACAGGATCATGGCGTTGATCCCCACCGACTTGCCCGAGCCGGTGGTACCGGCCACCAGCACGTGCGGCATCTTGGCCAGGTCGGCCACCACCGGATTGCCGGCGATGTCCTTGCCCAGCGCCATCGTGAGCGCGGAGTGGCTGGCGTGGTAGGTCTGGGAGCCCAGGATCTCGGAGAGCCGCACCATCTGGCGCCGCGGGTTCGGCAGCTCCAGGCCCATGAGGTTCTTGCCGGGGATGGTCTCGACCACCCGGATGCTGACCAGGCTGAGCGCGCGCGCCAGGTCCTTGGCCAGGTTCACGATCTGGCTGCCCTTCACGCCGGTGGCGGGCTCGATCTCGTAGCGCGTGATGACCGGGCCGGCCTGGGCCGCCACGACGGTGACGGACACGCCGAAGTCGGCCAGCTTCTTCTCGATCAGGCGCGAGGTGAATTCGATGGTCTCGGCGGAGACGGTTTCCTGCTGGTCGGGCGGGGGGTCGAGCAGGCTGATGGTGGGCAGGTCGCCCTCGCCGGCCGGCGGCGCGAACAGGCTCTGCTGTTTCTCCTTCTCCACCCGGTCGGATTTGGGCACCACCGTGATGGCCGGCTCGATCCGCACCGGCTGTTCGTGCACCATTTTTTCCTGCTTGGCCACGACCTGCTCGGTGCGCACCGCCTGGGCGACCTCGCCGACCTTGCGGTCCTGGCGCGCCGAGATCGAGTCGCGCACCTGGCGCACCATGCCCTCGATCCAGCTGCCCACCCGCTCGGCCACCTGCAGCCAGGAGAACGAGAAGAACAGGCTCAGGCCCACGGCCACCATGACCAGCAATACCAGCGTGCCGCCGGTGAAGCCCACGCCGCGCGCCAGGGCGCCGGCCAGCATCTGGCCGATCACGCCGCCGGCGCCGCTCTCGCCGTCGGTGCCGCCGGGCAGGTGCATGCCCCAGCTGTAGAGCCGCAGCGCCTCGATCCCCAGCGAACCGACCAGCAACAGCACGAAACCGATGCCTTCTTCCCAGTGCACGCGCGGCAGCACCTCGGGCTGGCGCGCGCTGCCGGTGGCCGGCACGCGCAGCTGCGAGGCCAGGCGGCGGTAGCCCGCGCGCACCCGGTGCAGCAGCAGGACGACCCACCACCAGGCGGAAAATCCGAACAGATACAAGAGGATGTCGGCAAGATAGGCGCCGAGCGTGCCGCCCTTGTTGTGGATGGTGCCGGTCGAGACCGAGTGCGACCAGCCGGGGTCGGCGGCGTTCCAGGTGGCCAGCACCAGGGCCAGCCAGGCGGCCAGCGCGGCGAACAGGATCCACCGGGCCTCTCTGAGCAACGCCGAAATACGCGTCTGCAGCGGAGATGGCCCGTTACGGGTGTTGCGCGAGGCGCGTGGGGAAGCATTGGAAATACGAGGCATGCGCCTCATTATAATGAGGCATCAACCTAAAGATACCAGTGTCATGTCCACGCCCAAACACGCCAAAGTTCTGATCCTCGGCTCCGGCCCCGCCGGCTACACCGCCGCCGTCTACGCCGCCCGCGCCAACCTGAATCCGGTGCTGGTCACCGGCCTCGCCCAGGGCGGCCAGCTCATGACCACCACCGAGGTCGACAACTGGCCGGCCGACGTCGCCGGCGTCCAGGGCCCCGAACTGATGCAGCGCTTCCAGCAGCACGCCGAGCGCTTCAACACCGAAATCATCTTCGACCACATCGCCAAGGTCGATTTCTCCAAGCGCCCGTTCACCCTCACCGGCGACACGGGCAACGTCTACACCTGCGACTCGCTCATCATCTCGACCGGCGCCTCGGCCAAGTATCTCGGCCTGCCCTCCGAAGAGCGCTTCATGGGCCGCGGCGTGTCGGGCTGCGCCACCTGCGACGGCTTCTTCTACCGCAACCAGGACGTGGTGGTGGTCGGCGGCGGCAACACCGCCGTCGAGGAAGCGCTGTATCTGTCCAACATCTGCCGCAAGGTCACGGTGATCCATCGCCGCGACAAGTTCCGCGCCGAGCCCATCCTGGTCGACAAGATGATGGACAAGGTCGCCAACGGCAACATGGAGCTCAAGCTCTTCAACACGCTCGAAGAAGTGCTGGGCGACGACTCCGGCGTGACCGGCGTGCGCATCCGCAGCACCGAAACCGGCGAGACCGAAGACCTGGCCGTCACCGGCGCCTTCATCGCCATCGGCCACCAGCCCAACACCGGCATCTTCGAAGGCCAGCTCGAGATGAAGGACGGCTACATCGTCACCAAGAGCGGCCTGCAGGGCATGGCCACCATGACCTCCGTGCCGGGCGTGTTCGCCGCCGGCGACGTGCAGGATCACGTCTACCGCCAGGCCATCACCAGCGCCGGCACCGGCTGCATGGCCGCCCTCGACGCCCAGCGGTGGCTGGAGAATGCGGGGGAATAAGGCTGGGCTGGCCGACCTGAAGCGGCTCCAGACCCAGCTCAACGACGAACGCCAGCGCAAGGAGGCGGCCGAGAAAGTGGCCGCCGTCGAGCGCGCGCGGCTGTCCACCCCCGACGACGTGGCCGCGTTCAAGCGCGCCATGCAGACGGTCGCCCCCATCAAGCAGACCCCCCGTCGCGCCGCGCCGGTCCAGCGGCCGGCCACGGCCGCCGGGGTCAGCGAAGCCATCGCCTCGCGCCGGGCCCACGCCCAGGGCGAAACGCCGCGCCGCGCCGACCAGGGCGTGTCCGACGGCGGCGACGTGGCCCACCTGCTGAGCGAAAACGGCACCGCGTTCGTGCGCCACGACGCCGCGCCCGACACCGCCCGCAATCTCAAGCGCGGCCAGTGGCGCGTGGGCGCCGAGCTCGACCTGCACGGCCTGCGCGTCGAGCAGGCGCGCCATGCGGTGATTTCGTTTCTCGACGAATGCCTCGAACACGGCATTCGTTGCGTGCGCATCGTTCACGGCAAGGGCTACAACTCCGGCCTGGAGCCGGTGCTGAAAGACAAGGCGCGGACCTGGCTGGTGCAGAAGAAGGAAGTCATGGCGTTTTCGGAAGCCATGGAGCGCGAAGGCGGTGCGGGCGCCCTGCTGGTGCTGATGCGCCTGCCGGGCGAGGCCGTGCCGGCCGCCCGATGAGCCTGATACCGTTGAAGTGGGTCTATCTCGGCGTGGCCATCATCGCCGAGATCGTCGCGACCAGCGCGCTCAAGTCGTCGGAAGGCTTCTCGCGCCTGCTGCCCTCCGTCATCACGGTGCTGGGCTATGGCGTGGCCTTCTACTTCCTCTCGCTCACCCTGCGCGAGATCCCGGTCGGCGTGGCCTACGCCATCTGGTCGGGCGTGGGCATCGTGCTGATCTCGCTGGTCGGCGTCGTGCTGTTCCGCCAGACACTGGATCTCGCCGCCATCCTCGGCATGACGCTGATCGTGGCCGGCGTGGTCATGATCAACCTGTTCTCCAAGACCGCCGGGCACTGAGCCCGGCAGCGCCCCACCCGGCTCCCGCCGACGCGTTCAGCGCGGCGGCGGTCGGGCGTTGCCCGGCGCGCGCAGATAGTCCACCAGCGCGAGCGTGGCCGGATCCGGGCGCGGCGTGAGCAGGGACACCACGACGATCGTGAGAAACGCCACCGGCGCGCCGAACACGCCGGCCGCGATCGGCTGGATGCCCCACCACAGCTCCACCGGCTGCGCCCGCGACACGCCGAACACCCATTCGCGCAGCCACGGCTGCGTGTGCGCCATGTAGGCAAAGGTGGTGAGCAGGCCGGCCGCCATGCCCAGCGTGGCGCCCCACTTGTTGGCGCGGCGCCAGAAAATCCCCATCACCAGCACCGGGAAGAACGACGAGGCGGCGAACGAAAACGCCGCCGACACCATGAACAGGATGTCGGCCGGCTTGCGCGCGGCCACCCAGGCCGCGCCGAACGCCACCAGCAGCAGCAGGATCTTCGAGACCATCACCCGGCGCGCGGCCGACATGCGCGGCGACACCACGCGATACCACATGTCGTGCGACAGCGAATTCGACAGCGTGAGCAGCAGCCCGTCCGCCGTCGACAGCGCGGCGGCCAGCCCGCCCGCGGCCACCAGCCCCGAGATCACGTAGGGCAGCCCGCCGATCTCGGGCATCGCCAGCACCACCACGTCGGCGCCCATGTTGATCTCGCCCAGCTGCACGATGCCGTCGCGATTGACGTCCAGCACCTCCAGCAGATTGGTATCGACCGCGCTCCACGCATGCACCCAGTTGGGCAGGCTCAGGAAACTGGTGCCCACCACCTGGGTATAGACCTCGTACTTGACCAGCACCGCGAGCGCGGGCGCCATGAAGTACAGCAGCAGGATGAACAGCAGCGACCAGCACACCGAGCGGCGCGCGTCGCCCACCGACGGCGTGGTGTAGGAGCGCATCAGGATGTGCGGCATGCCCGCCGTGCCCAGCATCAGGCACAGCACCAGCGCCAGGAAGTTGGTGCGCATGGCCTCGCGCTCGCGCGGATCGGCCGAGGGGTACGGCTCGGCGTGCGGCACCGGCGGCGAGCCGCGCGCCTCGTAGGCGCTGCGCGCCTGCGACCACAGGATGCGCGCCTCCTCCACCGTGGCCGGATAGCCGGCCAGCTCGCGCTCTAGCGAACGGATCTCCACCATCGGCGCGTCGCTCGCGGTCAGCTCCGACAGCCGCTTGCGCAGGCGGTCGCGCTCGGCATCGAGGGAGGCCGGCAGCGCGTCCAGGCGTTGCGTCATCTCGGCGGCCCGCTCGCGCCACAGCCGCCGCACCTCGAGCTCGGAGAGGTCGTTGCGCAGATAGACCTCTTTCTCGGTGATCTCCTGCAGCAGCACGCCCGCCGACACCTGCGGCACCGGCGAGTCGGTGTGTTTGACCGAAAGCCAGATCACCGGCACCAGGTAGGCGATCACCAGGATGATGTATTGCCCCACCTGGGTCCAGGTCACGGCGCGCATGCCGCCCAGGAACGAGCAGACCAGCATCCCGCCCAGCGCCACGAAGATGCCGAGCTCGAACGAGATGCCGGTGAGCCGCGTGGTGATGATGCCCACGCCGTAGATCTGGGCCACCAGGTAGGTGAACGAGCACAGGATGGCGCAGGCCACGCCGGCCAGCCGCGGCAGGTTGCCGCCGTAGCGCACGCCCATGAAGTCCGGGATGGTGTACTGGCCGAACTTGCGCAGGTACGGCGCCAGCAGCAGCGCCACCAGCACGTAGCCGCCGGTCCAGCCCATGATGTAGGCCAGCCCGCCGTAGCCCGAGAGATAGAGGGTGCCGGCCACGCCGATGAACGAGGCCACCGACATCCAGTCGGCGGCCGTGGCCATGCCGTTGTAGAACGCCGGCACGCGCCGCCCCGCCACGTAGTACTCCACCTGATCGGAGGTGCGGCACACGATGCCGATGCCGGCATAGAGGCTCACGGTCACCAGCAGGAAGACGTAGCCGATCCAGTTGCGCGCCATGCCCATCACCTCGAACAGCGCGAGCAGCAGGATCAGCAGGCAGAAGCCCGCCGTGTAGACCACATAGATGCTGTGGAGCCGGCGTTCGAACTGCTTGGGCGAATCGGCGCTGAACGGCATCAGTGCACTCCGTCGCCACGGCGCGCGGCGCCGTCATCCGCCCGCGCCGGGGGCTCGGCCTCGGCCTGCGCGCGGTCGTCGGCCCGCTGCATCAGCCACGCATACAGCACGACCAGCAGCAGGTAGGCCAGCGGCGCGCCGTAGGCCGCCATCCAGAAGCCGAAGGGCCAGCCGAACAGGGAGAACGTGAGGGCGCGCGCGAAGATGGCGGGCACGAAGGTGAGCAGCGCCCACACGGCCAGCAGCAGTGCGATCAGCCGCACATTGCGGCGCCAGTAGGGAGTGGCTTCGGTCGATACGCGAAATTCGGGCATGGCTGACCTGAATGGCGCGAAACGCGGCTTGCCATCCGGCCGCCGCCGCAGCGGGTGCGGCGTGTTTTCCGGACCTGGAAGCGACAACGGCTGGCACTAAGTGCCAGCCGTTGTGCGTTTTGCTTTTTATTTTTGGGTACTGCTCATTTTTATATACCGGTGCCGCCGGTCTTGCCCTGCAGGGCGTTGTCTCCTCACCTGCATGGGAAGAGATTCTGCACCAACTACGGGCCTGTCACACTAGGGGAATGCCCTAATTCGGCGCATTTATTTGCATATGACACGCACCACTATGGTGCATTTCACGCCGATTACACGGGATTTCACCGCTTTCCCGCCCTATCGCCTGCCTCGGACCCCACTTTCGGGATGAAAGGGGCCGACTTGGCGCACGCGCAATGTCTCGTCGCGCCCCGCTCCGCGCGCCCCAGATTGGTGCATGGCGCGCGCGAATCCCCCGCGGCCCGCGCGTTTTTATACGGCGTTTACACGCGCCAGCTCAAGCTTTATCCCGTTTTTATGCCCCGTTTTCTAACCTGCGCAGCGTCTGCCGCGCCTGGGCGCGCGGCCGTGCATCGGAGGCCCCGGCCTCCAGGAGAAAACGTATGGACCTCATCTATCTGGCCGCGCTCGCCCTGTGCGCCGGCCTCACCTGGGCGCTGATCCGCTTCTGCGCCGCGCTGCAACCGGGAGATCGCCCATGAATCTGCTCTATGCCTTGAGCGGCGTCGTCGCGGCCCTGCTCTTTGCCTATCTGCTGGTCGCCCTCTTCAAACCGGAGAAGTTCTGATGGATACCGGATTCCTGGGACTGCTGGGGCTCTACCTCGCCGTCCTGCTCTGTCTGGCGCCGCTGCTCGGGCGCTACATCCGCCGCGCCCTCGAAGACGGCGCCTGGCGCGGCACCGCCTGGGGCCGCCCGCTCGAGCGCCTGCTGTACCGGGCCGCGGGCGTGGACCCGCAGGCCGAGATGGGCTGGCAGCGCTACGCGGTCGCGGTGCTGGTCTTCAACGTGCTGGGGTTGCTGGCCGTCTACGGACTGCAGCGCGCCCAGGGGCTGCTGGGCTTGAACCCGGCGGGCATGGGCGCGGTGGCGCCCGACTCGGCGTTCAACACCGCCATCAGCTTCGTGGCCAACACCAATTGGCAGGGCTACGCCGGCGAGGCCACGATGAGCTACCTGACCCAGATGCTGGCGCTGACCGTGCAGAACTTCCTGTCGGCCGCCACCGGCATCGCCGTGCTGTTCGCGCTGATCCGCGGCCTGGCGCGGCACAACGCCCGCACGCTGGGCAACTTCTGGACCGACGTGGTGCGCAGCACGCTGTATGTGCTGCTGCCCCTGTCGCTCGTGCTCGCGCTGGCCCTGGTGAGCCAGGGCGTGATCCAGAACTTCTCGCCGTATGCCGAGGTGCAGACCCTGCAGGTGCAGCAGTACGACGCGCCGCGCCTGGACGCGCAGGGCCAGCCCGTGCTCGACGCCGCCGGCACGCCGCTCACCGACGCGACGCGCACGCGCGAGCAACGGATCGCGATGGGCCCGGTGGCCTCGCAGGAGGCGATCAAGCTGCTCGGCACCAACGGCGGCGGCTTCTTCAATGCCAATTCGGCCCACCCCTTCGAGAACCCCACCGCGCTCAGCAACTTCCTGCAGATGCTGGCGATCTTCCTGATCCCCGCGGCGCTGTGCTTCAGCTTCGGCGACATGGTGGGCAACCGCAGGCAGGGCGTCGCCGTGCTGGCCGCGATGACGCTGCTGTTCGTGGCCTTCGCGCTGCTCACGCAATATGCCGAGCAGCAGGATACGCAGGCGCTCGCCGCGAGCGCGCAGCACGCGCCGCTGGCGCTGGCCGGCAACCTCGAAGGCAAGGAGGCGCGCTTCGGCATCGCCGCGACGTCGCTGTTCGCCACCATCACCACGGCCGCCTCCTGCGGCGCGGTCAACGGCATGCACGACTCGTTCACCGCGCTGGGCGGCCTGCCGCCGATGCTGCTGATGCAGCTCGGCGAGGTGGTGTTCGGCGGCGTCGGCTCGGGCCTGTACGGCATGCTCGCCTTCGCGGTGCTGGCGGTGTTCCTGGCCGGCCTGATGATCGGCCGCACGCCCGAATACCTGGGCAAGAAGATCGAGGCCTACGACATGAAGATGGTGGCCATCGTGATCCTGGCCACGCCGCTGCTGGTGCTGGTCGGCACCGCGCTGGCCGTGAGCCTGGGCGCGGGGCAGGCCGGCGTGCTGAACCCGGGCGCGCACGGCTTCTCCGAGATCCTCTACGCCTTTTCCTCGGCCGCCAACAACAACGGCAGCGCGTTCGCCGGGCTGTCGGCCAACACGCCGTTCTACAACACGGCGCTCGGCCTCGCGATGTGGTTCGGCCGGTTCGCCGTGATCGTGGCGATCCTCGGCCTGGCCGGCTCGCTCGGCGCCAAGGCGCGCCTGCCCGAGGGGCCCGGCACCATGCCGACCGCCGGACCGCTGTTCGTCGTGCTGCTGATCGGCGCCGTGCTGCTGGTCGGCGCCCTGACCTATGTGCCCGCACTGGCGCTCGGCCCCGTGGCCGAACACCTGCAACCGCGCCTATGAACGCTGGATCGATGTCATGAACAAAATCTCTCTTCCCCTCGACGCCTCCGCGGCCCGCGGCCACACGGGCGCCGGCATGTGGTCGGCGCGGCTGGTGCGCGCCGCCCTGATGGACTGCCTGCGCAAGCTCGCGCCGCGGGCACAGCTGCGCAACCCCGTGATGTTCGTCGTCTACGCCGGCAGCATCCTCACTACCGTCCTCTGGCTGCTGGCGCTGGCCGGCCAGGCCGACGCGCCCGCCGGCTTCGTGCTGGCGGTGTCGGCCTGGCTCTGGTTCACCGTGCTGTTCGCCAACTTCGCCGAGGCCATCGCCGAAGGCCGCGGCAAGCAGCAGGCGGCCACCCTGCGCGGCCTGCGCACCACCATCACGGCGCGCGTGCTCGAGCGCTGGCGCGACGCCGACAGCGCCACGCTCACGCCGCAGGCGGCGCGCGAGCTGGCCGTGGAGCAGCCCTCGGGCACGCTGCGCAAGGGCGACGTCGTGCTGGTGTTGCCGGGCGACACCGTGCCCGGCGACGGCCAGGTCATCGCCGGCATCGCCTCGGTCGACGAGAGCGCCATCACCGGCGAATCGGCGCCGGTGATCCGCGAATCGGGCGGCGACTTCTCGTCGGTCACCGGCGGCACCCGTGTGCTGTCGGATTGGATCGTGGTGCGCATCGCCACCAACCCGGGCGAGAGCTTTCTCGACCGCATGATCGCCATGGTCGAGGGCGCCAAGCGGCAGAAGACGCCCAACGAACTCGCACTCACGATCCTGCTGGTCGGTCTCACCGTCGTGTTCCTGCTCGTCACGGTCACCCTGCTGCCCTTCTCGCTCTACGCGGTGGCGCAGGGCAGCGGCCAGGTCGTCGCGGTGACCGTGCTGGTGGCCTTGCTGGTGTGCCTGATCCCCACCACCATCGGCGGACTGCTGTCGGCCATCGGCGTCGCGGGCATGAGCCGCATGATGCAGGCCAACGTGCTCGCGACCTCCGGCCGCGCGGTGGAGGCGGCCGGCGACGTGGACGTGCTGCTGCTCGACAAGACCGGCACTATCACCTTCGGCAACCGCCAGGCGGCCGCCTTCCTGCCCGCGGCGGGCGTGAGCGAACGCGAGCTGGCGCAGGCGGCGCGCCTCGCCTCGCTGGCCGACGAGACGCCCGAGGGCCGCAGCATCGTGGCGCTCGCCGATCGCCTGCTCGGCGACCGCGCCGCGCTCGACGCCGGCAGCGAGAGCATCGGCTTCACCGCGCAGACGCGCATGAGCGGCGTGGACCTGAGCGACGGGCGGCGCCTGCGCAAGGGCGCGCTCGACGCGGTCGCGGCCTGGGTCGGCGAACTGCCCGCCGCGCTCACGCGTGCCGGCGAAGACGTGGCGCGCCGCGGCAGCACGCCGCTGGCGGTGAGCGACGGCGCGCGCGCGCTCGGCGTGGTCGAGCTCAAGGACATCGTCAAACCCGAGATCCAGCCGCGCTTCGCCGAGCTGCGCCGCATGGGCATCAAGACCGTGATGATCACCGGCGACAACGCGCTGACGGCCGCGTCGATCGCGGCCGAGGCCGGCGTCGACGACTATCTGGCGCAGGCGACGCCGGAGGCCAAGCTCAAGCTGATCCGCGCCTACCAGGCCGAGGGCCGGCTGGTGGCCATGACGGGCGACGGCACCAACGACGCGCCGGCGCTTGCGCAGGCCGACGTGGCCGTGGCGATGAACTCGGGCACCCAGGCCGCCAAGGAAGCCGGCAACATGGTCGACCTGGATTCCAATCCGACCAAGCTGATCGAGATCGTGGAGATCGGCAAGCAGATGCTGATGACGCGCGGCGCGCTGACCACGTTCAGCGTGGCCAACGACGTGGCCAAGTACTTCGCCATCATTCCGGCCGCCTTCGCCACCGTCTATCCGCAACTCGGCGTGCTCAACGTGATGGGCCTCACCACGCCGGCCTCGGCCATCATGTCGGCCGTGATCTTCAACGCGCTCATCATCGTGGCGCTGATCCCCCTGGCCCTGCGCGGCGTGCGCTACCGGCCGCTCGGCGCCGCCGCGCTGCTGCGCCGCAATCTCTTCATCTACGGCCTGGGCGGCCTGCTCGTGCCCTTCGTCGGCATCAAGCTGATCGACATGGTGCTGGCCGCGCTGGGCTGGGTCTGAACCTCATGGAGACCAACATGACCGCATCTTCTACGGCAACCTCCCCGCGCGCCGCCGTGCTGCGCCCCGCGCTCACGCTGTTCGTGGCCCTGTCGCTCGTCACCGGGCTGGCCTACCCGCTGGCCAGTACCGGCCTGGCCGGCCTGCTGTTTCCGCAGCAGGCGGCGGGCTCGCTGATCGAGCGCGACGGCACCCTGGTGGGCTCGCGCCTGATCGGACAGGCCTTCTCCGAACCGAAGTACTTCTGGGGCCGCCCGTCGGCCACGGCGCCCATGGCCTACAACGCCGCGGCGTCCGGCGGCGCCAACCTCGGCCCCACCAACCCCGCGCTGGCCAGCGCGATCGCCGCGCGCGCCCAGGCGCTGCGCGACGCCGATCCCGGCAACGAGGCGCCGGTGCCGGTGGACCTGGTCACGGCCTCGGGCAGCGGGCTGGACCCGCACATCAGCCCGGCCGCGGCCGAGTATCAGGTGGCGCGCGTGGCGCGCGCCCGCGGGCTGGCCACGGAGCCGGTGCGCGCGCTGGTCGCCGCGCACACGCTCGCGCCCGCGCTCGGCCTGCTGGGCGAGCCGGTGGTCAACGTGCTCGAGCTGAATCTGGCGCTCGACGCGCTGCACTGAGCGGCATCGGCCGTCGTATAGTATCTGCCCATGGCGGGTGCGCGAACGCGTGCCCGCCTGCCGGCTTCCACGGACGCAAGCGCGTCCGTCAATGCCTTTTGCGTGCCCCATGGCCGACACCGACGCCCCGCGCCCCGATCCCGATCGATTGCTGCAACGCCTGCACCAGGCCGATGAACAGGCCCGCCTGGGCCGCCTGCGCATCTATTTCGGCGCCTCCGCGGGCGTGGGCAAGACCTACGCCATGCTCGAAGCCGCGCGCGCGACGCGCGCGCAAGGCGTCGACGTGCTCGCGGGCCTGGTCGAAACGCACGGCCGCAAGGAAACCGCCGCGCTGCTCGACGGACTCGACGTGCTGCCGCGCGTCGCGCTGGACTACCGCGGCCACGCCCTGCCCGAGTTCGATCTCGACGGCGCGCTCGCGCGCCGCCCCGCCCTGCTGCTGCTCGACGAGCTGGCGCATTCGAACGCGCCGGGCGCGCGCCACGCCAAGCGCTGGCAGGACGTGCAGGAGCTGCTGCGTGCCGGCATCGACGTGTGGACCACGCTCAACGTGCAGCATCTCGACAGCCTCAACGAAGCGGTCGGCAGCATCACCGGCGTGCGGGTCTGGGAGACCGTGCCCGACGCCGTGTTCGACGAGGCCGACGAGATCATCCTGGTCGACCTCTCGGCCGACGAACTGCTGCGCCGCCTGAAGGACGGCAAGGTCTATGTGCCCGACCAGGCGCGCCATGCGACGCGCCACTTCTTCCGCAAGGGCAACCTGATCGCGCTGCGCGAGCTCGCGTTGCGCCGCACCGCCGAGCACGTCGACGACGATGTGCAGGCGTACCGCCGCGAGGCCGCGATCGAGCCGGTGTGGCGCACGCGCGAAGCCGTGGCGGCCTGCATCAGCGACGACGCCGAGGCCGAACACGTGCTGCGTGCGGCGGCCCGGCTGGCGCAGCAGCTCGACTGCGACCTGCATGCCATCCACGTGGAGCCGCTGCGCATGAGCGCCCCCTCGCCGGCGGCGCGCGAACGGCTGGCACGCGCGATGGCGCTGGCCGACACGCTGGCCGTGCGCGTCGAAGTGCTGCGCGGCGCGGATGCCGTCGACGCCGCCACGCGCTATCTGCGCCGCCACAACATCACCAAGGCCGTGCTGGGCCGCGGCCATGGCCGTCGCCTGGCGCGCCTGGGCGGTTCGGCCGCGGCCTGGCTCGGCCGACTGCTTGCGCCGGGCTGGCTGTGGCATCGCCACAGCTTCGCCGACCGGCTCGCCGCCGCCTGCCCCGAGGTCGACGTGCTGCGCGTGGGCGCGCCGCCCACGCCCGCCGCGCCGCCGCCCGGCCGCGACCCGCTGGCGCTCGGCCGCCCGCGCGCGGCCGACGACACGCCGGGCGCACGCGCCGTGGCGCCCTACCTGTGGGCCTGCCTCTATTGCGGCGTGGCGACCGCGATCTCGAACCTGGCCTACCCGGCGCTGCACCAGACCAACATCGTGATGTTCTTCCTGCTCGCGGTGGTGGGCGTCGCGCTGCGCCACGGCCGCGGGCCGGCCGCGCTGGCCTCGGTCGTGAGCGTGGGCCTGTTCGACTTCTTCTTCGTCCAGCCCTACAGCTCGTTCGCGGTGTCGGACGTGCAATACCTGCTGACCTTCGTCGTGCTGCTGGGCGTGGGCCTCCTGATCGGCCAGCTCACCGCCGGCCTGCGCGCACAGGCCGAGACCTCGACGCGGCGCGAGGCCGATGCGCGCGGCCTCTACGAATTCGCGCGCGAGCTGTCCTCGGCCCTGTTGCTCGACCAGATCATGCAGGCCGCCGCGCCCTTCCTGCATGCGGCGTTCGGCGCGCGCAGCGCGCTGTACGTGCTGCGGCTCGATGACCGGCTGCACCTGGCCGCGCCCATCGATCCCGCCATGAACGCACCGGAGTCCGCGGTCGCGCAGTGGGTCTTCGACCACGGCAGGCCGGCCGGCGCCGGCACCGCCACGCTGTCCAACAGCCCCCTGCTCTACCTGCCGCTGAAGGGCCCGATGCGCGTGCGCGGCGTGCTGGTGCTGCAAGCCCCCGACGGCCCGGCGCTGTATGCGCGGCACGAGGCGCGCCGGCAGGCCGAAGCCTATGCCACGCTCATCGCCATCGCGCTCGAGCGCCAGCACTACGTGGAGGTGGCGCAGCAGGCGCTGGTGAACGTCGAGTCGGAGAAGCTGCGCGGCTCGCTGCTGGCGGCGGTGTCCCACGATCTGCGCACGCCGCTCACCGGCCTGATGGGCATGGCCGAGGCGCTGTCGCGCGGCACCGGCGATGCGCGCGGCCAGGCGCTGGCGATCCGCGACCAGGCCCGCCGCATGCACGCGATGGTGGTGAACCTGCTCGACATGGCACGGCTGCAGAACCACGCGCCGATCAAGCCGGAGTGGCAGTCCATCGAAGAGCTCGCCGGCGCCGCGCTGGCCGCCTCGCGCGAAGCCCTGGCCGCGCATCGCATCGTGGTGCAGCCGCTCTCGAGCCTGCCGCTGGTCGAGTGCGACGCGCTGCTGATCGAGCGCGTGCTGTGCAACCTGCTCGAGAACGCCGCGAAATACACGCCCGCGGCCGGCACGATCACGCTGTCGGCGCAGGCCCGGGAGGGCGAGATGCAGGTGAGCGTCAGCGACGATGGCCCCGGCGTGCCGCCGGGCAGCGAACGCCGCATCTTCCAGAAATTCTCGCGCGGCGAACGCGAGTCGGCCACGCCCGGCGTGGGCCTGGGCCTGGCCGTCTGCCAGGCCATCGTCGAGGCGCATCGCGGCCGCATCTGGGTCGAGCCCGTGGCGCCGCACGGCGCGCGCTTCACCTTCACCCTGCCGCTGGGCGCCGCGCCCGCCCTCCCGCCCGAACCGCCGCCCGCAGACGGATACGACCATGTTTGAGTACCACCCTTCGATCCTGCTCGTCGAAGACGATCCCCACATCCGCCGCTTCGTGCGCGAGGCGCTCGAGGCCGAAGGCTGCGTGGTGCACGAGAGCGACACCGTGCGGCGCGGCCTGATCGAGGCGGGCACGCGCCAGCCCGACGCGCTGGTGCTGGACCTGGGCCTGCCCGACGCCGACGGCATGACCCTGATCCGCGAGCTGCGCGGCTGGACCGAGGTGCCGGTGCTGGTGCTGTCGGCCCGCACCGGCGAGGCCGACAAGATCGCCGCGCTCGATGCCGGCGCCGACGACTACCTGACCAAGCCGTTCGGCGTGGGCGAACTGCTGGCGCGGCTGCGCGTGCTGCTGCGCAGACACGCCCGCGGCGGCGCGGGCAGCGCGGCCGAGGTCAGCTTCGGCGACGTGGCCGTGGACATGGCGCGGCGCGTGGTCACGCGCGCGGGCGTCCACGTGCATCTCACCCCGATGGAGTATCGGCTGTTGACCGCGCTGCTGGCGCGGCGCGGCAAGGTGATGACGCATCGCGAGCTGCTGCGAGAGGTCTGGGGCCCCTCCCACGTGGAGAGCAATCACTACCTGCGCATCTACATGGGCCACCTGCGCCAGAAGCTCGAGGCCGATCCCGCGCAGCCGGTGTTCCTGCTCACCGAGGTCGGCGTGGGCTATCGCTTCGCCGGCTGAACCCGCTTTTTTTGCGCGGGCTTTACGTGCGCGGTCCGAGTATTTATGCGGCGCTTATGCCGCAACCCCTATCTTGGCGCTCCCGGTACACACCCCTATGGAGCACCATGAAACCCACGCGCAACACCCCCCGCCTTCTGTCGGCCGCCGCCCTTTCCGCCACGCTCGCGGCCTTCACCGCGCCTGCCGTCCACGCCGCAGCCGACGCCGACGGCAGCCTCACGGCCAATCTGTCGGTGGCGAGCCAATACCGCTATCGCGGCCTGATGCAGACCAACAACAAGCCCGCGCTGCAAGGCGGCTTCGACTACAGCCATCCCAGCGGCTTCTATGCCGGCAACTGGAACTCGACCATCAGCTGGCTGGGAGACGGCAACGACGCGGTCTCGGCGCCGCTCGAAATGGACTTCTACGGCGGCTACAAGGGCAAGCTCGGCGAGACGCTCGATCTCGACGTGGGCGTGCTGCAGTACTACTACCCGGGCGACTATCCCTCGGGCTACACCCGCCCCTACACCACCGAACTCTACGCCGGCCTGGGCGCCGGCCCCGTGACGTTCAAGGTGTCGCACAGCCTCACCAATCTGTTCGGCTTCGCCCGCAGCCGCAACAGCCAGTACTACGACCTGAGCGGCAACTTCGACACCGGCGTCTGGGGCCTCACGCTGAACCTGCACGCGGGCTACCAGTACGTGCGCAACGTCGATCATGCCTCCTACTGGGACTGGAAGGCCGGGCTCACCAAGGACTTCGGCGCCGGCTGGAGCGCCTCGCTGGCCTACATCGACACCAACGCCGACCGCCGCGCCTACACCAATGCCGACGGCCGCGACATGGGCCGCGGCACCGCGCTGGCCAGCCTCACGCGCACGATCTGAGCGCCCGCCGTTGACGCGATTTTTATGCGGGGCGGCGGTTTATCTGCGCGGCATTTACGGCCGCGTTCCTATAGTGAAGGCGTCATTCACCACCGCCGTCCGGCACCGACACCATGAATCCTCGCCCCGCTTCTGCGCAACGCCACCGCCCCGCTCCCGACAGCCTGTTCGTGCGCATCGACACCGCCCAGCTGGCCCCGATGCGCGCCGCCCTGCGCCGGGCCATCCCGGCCGTGCGCCTGGCCATCGCCTGCCGCACCCGCGCCGGCCGCGAATGCGGCGTGACGCTGCACGGCGCCAGCACCGAGCTGGCCCGCGCCATGGACCTGTTGATGAGCACCCTGCCGCGCGCCGAGTTCGGCCCGGCCCATGGCGCGCGCAGCGTGCTGATTTCCTGAGCCGCGGAGATTCCTCATGCCTCTTTCCCTGCCCGACCGTCCCCGCCCCCACGCCGCCGGCGCCCTGTTCGAAGGCATCTGGCTGCCGCTGGTCACGCCGATGCGGCAAGGCCGCGTCGACCTGCTCGCCGCGCAGTCGCTGGCGCGCTACTACCGCGATGCCGGCATCCGCGGACTGGTGCTGTTCGGCTCCACCGGCGAAGGCAATCTGCTGAGCGTGAGCGAGAAGACCGAGATGGTCGACGCCATCCGCGCCGATCCGCATGCCCTGCCGCTGGTGTTCGGCGTGGGCGGCGTGGACACGCGCGGCGTGATCGCGACGATGCGCCGGCTCGACCGGCTCGCGCCGGTCGCCTGGCTGGCACCGCCGCCGTACTACCTGTGCCCGAGCCAGGCCGGCATGCTCTGGCACTATCGCCAGCTGAGCTGGGCCACCCGCACGCCGATCGTGCTCTACAACGTGCCCCGGCGCACCGGCTGCGCGCTGACGGTCGAGTCGGTGGAGGCGCTGGCGCAGCTCGCCAACGTGGTCGCCATCAAGGAATGCGATCCCGTCGCGCTGTCGGTGCTGCAGGCGCGCGGCACGCTGCCGGCGTTGTGCGGCGAGGACGGTGCCCTGCTCGATCACCTGCTGGCGGGCGGCCGTGGCGCGATTCCGGCCTGCGCCCACGTGCTGCCCGAGCGCTACGTGGACCTGTTCGAGTGCGTGCGCACCGGCCGCCACGACGAGGCGCGTGCGCGCTTCGACGCGCTGCGCCCGCTCATCCGGCTGCTCTACAGCGAACCCAATCCGGCCGGCATCAAGAAGGCGCTCGCGCTGCAGGGGCTGCTGTGCGACGAGCTGCGGGCGCCGATGATGGCGGGCGCCGCCGAGCTCGCCGAGCGGCTGCGCCGCGCACTGCAGGCGCTGCAACCGCACCCTAGATTGCGCCCCGCAGCCTGAAGGCCGACACCAGCCGGGCCAGCGTCTCGGCCTGCTGCTGCAGCATGCCGGCGCTGGCGGCGAACTCCTCGACCAGCGCGGCGTTCTGCTGCGTGACGCCGTCGAGGTGCGTGACCGCCCGGTTGATCTGCTCGATGCCCTGGCTCTGTTCGGCCGAGGCGGTGGCGATCTCGCCCATCAGCGGCGCGCTGGTGCCGGCCGATTCGGAGACCTGCGCCATCGTGCCGCTGGCCTGCTCGACCCGCGAACGGCCGGTGTCGATCGAGGTCGTGGTGACCTCGATGAGCTGCGTGATCTCGCGTGCCGCGTGCGCGGAACGCTGCGCCAGGGCCCGCACCTCGCCGGCCACCACCGCGAAGCCGCGGCCCTGTTCGCCGGCGCGGGCCGCCTCCACGGCGGCGTTGAGCGCCAGGATGTTGGTCTGGAACGCGATCGCGTCGATCAACGTGGTGATCTCGGTGATGCGGCGCGAGCCGGCCGCGATGTCGCGCATGGCGTCCATGGCCTGCCCGGCCTGCGCGCCGCCGGCCGACGCCAGTTGCGCCGCGTCGCTCGCCAGCCGGCTGACCTCGGCCACCGACTCGGCGCTTTCCTTCACCGTGGCGGCGATCTGTTCGACGCTGGCGGCGGTCTGCTCCAGCGCCGCGGCCTGCTTCTCGGTGCGATCCGACAGGTCGATGCTGCCGGCCGCGATCTGGCGCGCGGCCGCGGCGATGGCGCCGGTGGCCGCCACGATGCCGCCCACGGCCTGCTCCAGGCGCTGGCGCATGCGCTCCATCGCCTCGAACAGATGCCCGACCTCGCCCCCCTGGCCGGGCGGAATCACCACGCTCAGGTCGCCCTCGGCCACGCGTTCGCAGACCCCGATCACCTCGTCGATGGGCTTGAGGATGCGGCGATGGAAAAAGGTCAGCGCGCCGACGGCCAGCACCAGCAGCAGCCCGCCCGCCACCAGCGCCTGGCGCAGCAGCGTGGCGAAGAACGCCTGGTTCACGTCGTCCATGTAGAGGCCGGTGTAGAGCAGCCAGTTCCATTGCGGGTCGTAGACCGCGTAGCTGAGCTTGGCCAGCGCCTCGTCGCTGCCCGGGCGCGGAAACCGGTACTCGACCGCACCGCCGCCCGCCTTGCCCGCGCGCAGCAGCACCTCGAAGATCTTCACGCCATCGGCATCGGTCACGTCGCCGACGCGCCGCCCCACCAGCTTGGGATCGGGATGGGCCTGGACCACGTAGCGGTCATCCATCACGCCGATGTAGCCATCTTCGCCATAGCGCAGGGCCGACAGGCGGGTCGCCGCATCCTGGCGCGCCTTGTCCACCGGCCTGCCCGCCGCCACGTCGGCCCGGGCGCGCGCCACGATGCCCTCGGCCAGCTGCAACGCGTGCTGCAACGCCGCCTTGCGCTCCTCCACCAGGTCGGCGCGGCGCATCGCCGCGTCCCATCCTCCCAACGCCAGCAACACCACGCCCGTTGCCACCACGAACAACCACAGCTGCGTACGCAGACTCGACAGATTCACAAGCACCTCTTTCGCAGGAACCGGAAGGCACGGCCACGCCGCACGCTTCCAACAATGACTCGATGTTTCTTTTTGTATGGGTAGCGTATCGGGTCGCGGTGAGCCGCACACAGATGCGCGAGCGCGGCGCTTGATCGAGATCAAGCATTCGTCTGACGAAAAAAAACCGGCCCAGCGGGCCGGTTGGTCGGGGCGTCGCCGCCTGCCTACATGTTGTCGATCATGACCTGGCCAAAGCCCGAGCACGACACCTGCTCCGCGCCGGGCAGCATGCGGGCGAAATCGTAGGTGACCTTCTTGGACTGGATCGACTTCTCCATGCTGGCCACGATCAGGTCGGCCGCCTCGAGCCAGCCCATGTGACGCAGCATCATTTCGGCCGACAGGATCTCGGAGCCCGGGTTGACGTAGTCCTTGCCCGCGTACTTGGGCGCCGAACCGTGCGTGGCCTCGAACATCGCGACCGAATCGGAGATGTTGCCGCCCGGCGCGATGCCGATGCCGCCGACCTGCGCCGACACGGCGTCGGAGATGTAGTCGCCGTTGAGGTTGAGCGTGGCGATCACGTCGTATTCGGCCGGACGCAGCAGCACCTGCTGCAGGAACGCATCGGCGATGGAATCCTTGATGACGATGTCACGGCCGGTGCGCGGGTTCTTGATCTTGCACCACGGGCCGCCGTCGATCTGGGTCGCGCCGAATTCGTTGCGCGCCAGGGCATAGCCCCAGTCGCGGAAACCGCCTTCGGTGAACTTCATGATGTTGCCCTTGTGCACCAGCGTGACCGAGGAACGGTCGTTGTCGATGGCGTATTGCAGGGCCTTGCGCACCAGGCGCTCGGTGCCCTCGCGCGACACCGGCTTGATGCCGATCGCGGTGGTGTTGGGGAAGCGGATCTTGTTGACGCCGAGCTTCTGCTGCAGGAACTCGATCAGCTCGCGCGCCTCGGGCGACTCGGCCGGGTACTCGATGCCGGCGTAGATGTCTTCGGAGTTTTCGCGGAAGATCACCATGTCGGTCTTTTCGGGCTCGCGCACCGGCGAGGGCACGCCCTTGAAGTAGCGCACCGGGCGCAGACAGACATACAGGTCGAGCTTCTGGCGCAGCGCCACGTTGAGCGAGCGCATGCCGCCGCCCACCGGGGTGGTCATGGGGCCCTTGATCGACACCACGTAGTCTTTCACCACCTCGAGCGTTTCGTCGGGCAGCCACACGTCGGGGCCATAGACCCGGGTGGCCTTCTCGCCGCCATACACCTCCATCCAGTGGATCTTGCGCTGGCCGCCGTAGGCCTTGGCCACCGCCGCGTCCACGACCTTGATCATCACCGGGGTGATATCGGCGCCGGTGCCGTCACCCTCGATATAGGGAATCACCACCTGATCGGGCACGTTCAGGGTGTTATCGGCGTTGACCGTGATCTTTTCGCCCGCGGCGGGCACCTTGATGTGTTGGTAGGACATGACTGCTCCGGGAGGCTCCGAGGGATTCGTGGCGCGTGGCCTTTTTCCTGTGTCGCACCGGGAAAGACACCGCTGTGGCGCGGCCCGTTTCCGGCGGCGGCCCTTTGGGGGCCGGATACAACCCATTCTATCCCGCCCCCAGGGTCATCCGGCGGAAGTCCCTGCACACAGCGGTAAAATATGCCTTTGAGCTGCTTTCTGGCACACCCGCATGTTCAACCCCTCACGCGACCAAGTCCGCGAATTCTTCATCGCCGCCTGGCGCAAACACCGCGCCAATGAGGTGATGACCCCGCTCGAGCTGATGGCCCTCGACTGGATGCTGGAGCATCCCGAGTACCACGAAGACCTCGAAAGCCCCGACGCCATGACGGCCGAGTACCCGGTCGAGAAAGGCCGCACCAACCCGTTCCTGCACCTGTCGATGCACCTGGCGATCGCCGAGCAGCTCTCGATCGACCACCCGCGCGGCATCCGGGATGCCTATCAGCGCCTGGTGGGCCGCGGCGATGCGCACCAGGCCGCGCACGAGATCATGGAATGCCTGGGCCAGGTGGTCTGGGAGGCCCAGCGCCTGGGTACCCCGCTCGACAGCGACGTCTATATCGACCTGATCCGTCAGCGCGCCTCGCGCTGACATCGCTGTCGCTGTCATACTGGGGCGGGCTGCGGCACGCTTTTTGCGCACGGCATCCCAATCCAGAACATCAAAACAAGACCACTCGGGAGGCGAAGATGACTGAAGGCAGTCTGCGCGGACGCCGCATACTGATCGTCGAAGATGAGTACATGATCGCCGAGTTTCTGCAATATGAGCTCGAAGACGCCGGCGCCACGGTGGCCGGCATGGTGGGCAATGTCGACGAAGCCCTGAAATTCGTGCAGGACGCCGAGGTGCTCGACGCCGCCATCCTCGACGTGAACCTCGGCGGCCAGCCGGTGTTCCCGCTGGCCGACCGGCTGATGGAGCGGGGCGTGCCGTTCGTGTTCACGACCGGCTACGACGCCACGTCGATCCCGCCCCGGTTCGGCCAGGTGGCCCGGTTCGTCAAGCCCTACAACACCGCCGTCATGCTGGGCGGCATCTGCCAGGTCATCGACCAGCACCCCTGACGCCGTCAGCGCTCAGGGCGCCTCGGCGCCGTCGGGCAGCGTTTCCGACACCGGCAGCGAGATGCGGCAATGCAGGCCGTCCTCGCCCAGAACGAAGCTGGTGCGCGCGTTGAGTTGATACGGCAGCGCGCGCTCGACCAGTTCGCGACCCTGGCCGGTTCCGCGCGGCGCCTCGCCCGGCGCGGGCATCACCACCCGGCTCTCGCGCCAATCGATGTGCAGCCAGGGCTTGCCCTGCTCGCCCTCTGCCTCGAAGGTCCAGCGAATCACGAGCCGCGCCGCCGGCTGCCCGAGCGCGCCGTACTTCACCGCGTTGGTGGCCAGCTCGTGCAGGCCCATGGCCAGCATCTGCACCGTGGATGAACGCAGCCGCACGCCCGCGGGCCCTTCCAGCACCACGCGCGACGTGAGCCCGGCCATGGCCGACAGCTCGGTGCGGATCAATTCGTCGAAGGCCACGCGGTCGTGCTCGTTCAGGCGCGACAGCAGCCCTTGCACCCGGCCCAGCGCATCGAGCCGGTCGCTGAAGCGGTGGCGGAAATCCTTCAGGCTCACGCTGGAACGCACGGTCTTGTCGGCCATCGCGCGCACCACGCCCAGCAGGTTGCGCGTGCGGTGCTGCAACTCCGCCACCAGCACGCGCTGGCGGTCCTCGAACTCGCGCCGCTCGGTCACGTCGAGGTGCGCGCCGACCAGCCGCACCGCGCGCCCCTGCGCATCGCGCTCGACGTCGGCACGCGCATGGATCCAGCGCACCTTGCCGTCGGAGGGGCGCACGATGCGATATTCGCTGTCATAGCTGTTGCCCGGGCCGGCCAGCGCCTGCATCAGGATGCGCTGTGCACGGTCGCGGTCGTCGGGATGCAGGCGCGCCACCCACTGGTCGTGGGTCTCTTCGCGGTTTTTCTCCGTCAGGCCGTGCAGGCGCAGGTATTCCGGCGAACGGCTGCTGCGCATGCCGCCCGCCACGTCGATGTCCACGCCGCCCACCTCGCCGATGCGTTGCACCCGCGCCAGGTCGGCCTCGCGTTCGCGCAGCCGGGTCTCGGCCTCGCGGCGCTCGTGGATGTCCAGGTTCATGCCCAGCCATTTGGTGATCTGGCCGTCTTCGAGCCGCACCGGCGCGGCGCGCACGTTGGTCCAGCGGTAGCTGCGGCTGGCGGCGTGCCAGAGCCTGAACTCGGCATTCATGCCGCTGCCCCGCGCCACCGCCTCGCGCCAGGCCTGGTCGGCCTGTTCGCGATCGTCCGGATGGATGGCGCCCAGCCCGCCGCTGGCGAGCCATTCTTCGCGCGACTGCCCGGTGTAGGCGCGCCAGCTCGGGCTATCGGACACGGGCCGGCCGGCGCTGTTGGCCTCCCAGGTCGCCTGCGCGATGCCGGCCACCAGGCCCACGGCCGCCTCGGTCTCCTGGACCGCGCCGCCCGCGCGCTCGAGCTCGTGCAGGGCCTGGCGCAGCTGCATGTTTTCCGCGGCGTCGATGGCGCCGCGCGAGTCGCGCAGCAGCGCCTCCAGCTCGGGATGGGCGCTCATCCGCGCCAGCATGTCGGGCTCGATGTCGATGCCGGCGTGCAGCTCGGTCCAGTGATGCGCCGCGCGCACGAAGGCCATCAGTTGGGTGAGCTGGTCGAAGCGCTGCGCGCCGTACGCCTGCCGGACGGCGGCGCCGAGCCGCGCCGAACGCGAAGGCGCGAGAAACATCGCGGCCAGCACGTCGAGCAGCTCGGCCTCGGCCTCGCTGCCGGAGGGCGGCAGCGCCCGGGCCTCGGGCTCCTGGGCCAGCCGTGCCACGATCTCATCGAGCGTGTCGGCGTCGGGCGCGGGCCGGCGCAGCAGCCGCAACACCTCGGGAAGGTCGAGCGCGGTGGCCGTGGCGTCGCCCGCCAGCAGGCCCTCGCCCAGCAGAAAACCGACGTGCCGCACGAGACAGTAGCGGGCCGGGCAACTGCGCGACAGGTGAACGATCAGCCGTTCCTTGAGCAGCGCCGGCAGCGGGTTGTCGAGCCAGGCGGCCTGCGCGTAGGCCCACAGCCCCGACGCCTCGCTCGCATACAGATTGGAAGGCGCGCCGAGCCGGCGCGCGACCTCATCACGCAACGGTGCCTCCTGCGACGGCGTAGCGCTTGCGACCATCCGGGTCCATCTCCAGCGAAAAGCACGACGGCCCATGCGGGCCGGGAAACCTCATTCACTGAATTCTAGAGGGAAGTGCGCGCAGGCGGGCGAAAGAAACCGCCTGCGGCGCGCGCGCGCGTGCAACCGCCCGTGACCTGGCACGGGCCATGCTTTGCGGGGTCGGGGCGCGGACCGCGCGGCGGGCTGCGCCCGCCGCCGCCCAGGCGCTACTTGCGCGTGCCCAGGCTGCTCGGCTGTGCCGCCAGCCAGGCCGCGACGTTGGCGATGTCCTGGTCGGACAGCTGTGCGGCGAAGGCACCCATGATGGGGTTCTTGCGCACATTGGCCGTGGCCGGGCTGCCAGTGGCGCCGCGCTTGTAGGCCCGCAGCGCGTGGGCCAGGTAATCCGCGTGCTGGCCGGCCAGCACCGGATACTCGGGCTGCACCGAGGTCTTGGCGTCGGCGCCATGGCACGACGCGCAGTTGAGTTTGTCGAACACGGCCTTGCCGGCCGCTATGTCCTGGGCCTGGGCGGTGGCGCCCAGCATCAGGGTGAGGCCCGCGAGGGCCAGCATCGAACGCTTCATGGTGTGCCCCCGGCTCATTTGAGATTGCTGTAGTACGCGGCCAGGTCGGCGATATCCTGGTCGGAGAGGCTGCCGGCGATGGCGTCCATCGTGGGATGGCTGCGGCTGCCTTTCTTGTACTCGGTGAGCGCGGCTTCGATGTATTTCGCGTTCTGGCCCGCGATCATGGGCACGTGGTAGAGCTCGGGGAACGAGGCCTTGTAGCCCGGGATGCCGTGGCACCCGATGCACATGGAGACCTTGTCTCTGGCGTTTTCGGCGCTGCCGGCAGTCGCGGCGGCATCGGCGGCCAGTGCCTGGCCGCTGATCGAACAGGAGGCCAGAAGGGACAACAGCACATACAGCTTGCACTTCATCGAGTTATTAAACTTCATTGGAGTGACTCTTGTTGGCTGAAACGACGCTGTGGATGGCATCGGGCCAGGCCCGGCCGCAAAACCAATCGATTGTACGATAATTGCTCAGGAAGCAAGCCCGCCGTTATGCTGCACTGCGGACGCAATGACCCCGAGAATCGCGCCCCGCCGCGGGCGCACGCCACAGGTTGCTTATGTCTCTTTCCACGCAAGCCGAACGCCAGCCCGCCCGTTTCGAAGGCACCGATCGCTACGTCGCGACCGACGATCTCAAGCTCGCGGTGAACGCCGCCCTCACGCTGCAGCGGCCGCTGCTCATCAAGGGCGAGCCCGGCACCGGCAAGACCATGCTCGCCGAAGAAGTGGCGCGCGCGCTCGGCCGCCCGCTGCTGCAATGGCACATCAAGTCCACCACCAAGGCCCACCAGGGCCTGTATGAATACGATGCCGTGTCGCGCCTGCGCGACTCGCAGCTCGGCGACGAAAAAGTACGCGACATCCGCAACTACATCGTCCAGGGCACGCTCTGGCAGGCCTTCGACAGCGACGAGCCGGTGGTGCTGCTGATCGACGAGATCGACAAGGCCGACATCGAATTCCCCAACGACCTGCTGCGCGAGCTCGACCGCATGGAGTTCCATGTGTACGAGACCCGCGAGACCATCACCGCGCGCCATCGCCCGCTGGTCATCATCACCTCCAACAACGAAAAAGACCTGCCCGACGCCTTCCTGCGCCGCTGCTTCTTCCACTACATCCGCTTTCCCGAGCGCGAGACGATGCGCGACATCGTCGGCGTGCACTTCCCCGAGCTGCGCGCCGACGTGCTGCGCGCCGCGCTCGACACGTTCTTCGCGCTGCGCGAGGCGCCCGGCCTGAAGAAGAAGCCCTCCACCTCCGAGCTGCTCGACTGGCTGCGCCTGCTGCTGGCCGAAGACATCTCCGCCGCGCAGATCGAGGCGCATGCCGCCACCGCCGTGCCCATCCTCGCCGGCGCCCTGCTGAAAAACGAGCAGGACGTGCACCTGCTCGAACGCCTGGCCTCCATGACGCGCACCAAGCGCTGAGGCGGCGCCATGCTCACGGGCTTCTTCTACCATCTGCGGGCGCACCGGCTGCCGGTCTCGGTCAACGAATACCTGACCCTGCTGCAGGCGCTGCGCGCGCAGATCATGCCGCCCACGCTCGACGACTTCTACTTCCTCGCGCGCGCCACGCTGGTCAAGGACGAAAGCCTCTACGACCGCTACGACCAGGCCTTCGGGGCCTACTACAAGCAGTTGCAGGTGCAACTACCCGAGGGCAAGGAGCTGCCGCTCGACTGGCTCATCAAGGAGTTCGAGAAGACCCTGAGCGAGGAGGAGAAGGCCGCGATCCAGGCGCACGGGTGGGACAAGCTGATGGAGCTCTTCAAGCAGCGCCTCGAAGAGCAGAAAGACCGCCACGCCGGCGGCAACAAATGGATCGGCACCGGCGGCACCTCGGCCTTCGGCAACGGCGGCTATCACCCCGAAGGCATCCGGGTGGGCGGCGAATCGGCCGGCCACCGCACCGGCGTGAAGGTCTGGGACATGCGGCAGTTCCGCGACTACGACGACCAGGTCGAGCTCGGCACGCGCAACTTCAAGGTGGCGTTGCGGCGGCTGCGGCGCTTCGCGCGCCAGGGCGCCGACATGGAACTCGATCTCGACGACACCATCACCAGCACCGCGCGCAACGCCGGCCACCTCGACCTGCGCATGGTGCCGGAACGCCGCAACACGGTGAAGGTGCTCATGCTGCTCGACGTGGGCGGCAGCATGGACGACCACATCGCGCGCGTCGAAGAGCTGTTTTCGGCGGCGCGCAGCGAGTTCCGCCACCTCGAGGTGTTCTACTTCCACAACTGCCCCTACGAGAGCCTGTGGCAGAACAACCGGCGCCGCCGCGAGGAGCGTTTCGACACCTGGGACGTGCTGCGCCGCTTCAATCCCGACTGGCGCCTCATCATCGTCGGCGACGCCACGATGAGCCCGTACGAGATCCTGCACCCGGGCGGCTCGGTCGAACACTACAACAAGGAAACCGGCGCGGTGTGGATGCGGCGCCTGCTCGACGCCTGGCCCAAGGCGGTCTGGCTCAACCCCGAGCCCTCGGCCTACTGGCAGTACCGCCAGTCGATCGCGCTGATGCGCGACATCATGCAGGACCGCATGTTCCCCGTCACGGTGGCGGGGCTCGAGCAGGCGATGCGCCTGCTCGCGAAATGAGGCGCGTGCCGGCCGCTCAGCCGTCGACCGGCTCGGCCGGCGTCTCCAGCGTGAGCTGGTAGAAGGCCAGGTCGAGCCAGCGGCCGAACTTGAAGCCGGCCTGCGTGATGAGGCCGCTCTGCACGAATCCGAGCTTGCGATGCAGCGCGATGCTGGCCGCATTGGTTGCGTCGATCGCGCCGATCACCAGATGCACCTGGTTGGCGCGCGCCTGCTCGATCAACAGGCGCAGCAGCACCTCGCCCAGGCCGCGGCCGCGAAAGTCCGGCGCCACGTAGATCGAGTGCTCCACCGAATACTTGAAGGCGGGAAAGTTGCGGAAGGTGCCGTAGCTGGCAAACCCCATCAGCCGTCCTGCCTCGTCTTCGAGCCCGGCCACCGGAAAGCCGTGCTGCTCCTTCAGCGCGAACCAGGGCGCCATCGCCGCCAGCGGACGCGGCTGGTAGTCGTAGAGCGCGGTGGTGTTGAGGATCGCGTCGTTGAGGATGTCGAGAATGGCCTGCGCATGGCGCGCATGGGTGCACGCCACCAGGCGGGCGCCCGGTGGCAATGCGAAGGTCGGGGAGGCGGAGTGCGGGGCGGCTGGCGTCATGCGGCGCATTGTAGCGAGCGCCCCGGTGCGTTGTCGCGCCTCAGGCGGCGCGTTGCTGGTCCAGCAGATGACCCGGGCCGGGGCAGCCGCGCCAATGGATCTCGCCGGCGTCCAGATCCAGGTCGAATTGATTGTGTGCGCTCGCAACCGGGTGGCGGCGCGGATCCTCGACCTCGAGCACGTGGCCGGCAAAGCCGCAGGGTTGCACGCCGCGCTCGGCGCAGTAGCGGCCATCCTGCACGTCCACCACATAGGTCGTGGTGTCGTGGCCGTAGATGGCCACATAGCGTCCATCGTCACTGGCGTAGGCGTAGCGGAAATGGCCCTTGATGCGGTTCTCGGGCAGCGGGCGGCCCAACAGGTGAGACAGGGCGCGGGAGACGGTATCAGTCAGCATGGGGAACGTTCCTCCGGTTAGGTACGCCGGCAGGAGGCCGGCGTCGAAGGCGGGCGAACAGGCGTCAGGGCGGCGATCCGGGCGGATCGGGGCAGGCATGACGCAGGACGGGACAACTCTCGGACGGGGCCGGAGCGCTCGCGCATCCCGTGGCGGAGGCCCGCCGTGGGCGGGCTTCCGGGTGGCGCGCAGCCACGAAACCATGGTACTCCCGACCCTCGGACGGATTCAAATCGCGCTGATTGATCGTTGCTCCCAGTGCAACAGTGATCCATTCTGATACGGTCTGTTGAACAGTCGTGTGGGCGGAACCTATGGCAACGGATACACTCCAAAACGTTTCGCTATCACGGGAATTCCTCACCATGCGTCTTTCGCTCATCAGGTGGTCGGGCCGACTCGGCACCCTAGTGGTCACGTCCTTCATGGCCTTCCAGGCCGGGGCGGCCCTCCCGGCAGGTGTCTCCGAGGTCGCCTCGGTCGAAGGCATTACCGAATACCGCCTGGCCAACGGCCTGCGCGTGCTGCTGGTGCCCGACGCGTCCAAGCCCACCACCACGGTCAACATGACCTACCTCGTGGGCTCGCGCAACGAAAACTACGGCCAGACCGGCATGGCCCACCTGCTCGAACACATGCTGTTCAAGGGCACGCCGACCACCCGCAATGCATTGGGCGAATTCTCGCGCCGCGGCCTGCAGGCCAACGGCTCCACCTCCGCCGACCGCACCAATTATTTCGCCAGCTTCGCAGCCAACCCCGACACCCTGCGCTGGTATCTCGGCTGGCAGGCCGACGCAATGGTGAACTCCACGATCGCCAAGGCCGACCTCGATTCCGAAATGACGGTCGTGCGCAACGAAATGGAAAGCGGCGAAAACAGCCCGTTCCGCGTGCTCATGCAGAAGATGCTGGCCGCGGCCTTCCAGTGGCACAACTACGGCAAGAGCACCATCGGCGCGCGTTCCGACGTGGAAAACGTCGACGTGGGCCAGCTGCGCGCCTTCTATCACGAGTACTACCAGCCCGATAACGCGGTGCTGATCGTGGCCGGCAAGTTCGACCCGAAGGTCGCGCTGGCCGACATCAAGTCCACGCTCGGCAAGCTGCCCAAGCCCAAGCGCACGCTGCGCCGCGAATACACCGTCGAGCCCACGCAGGACGGCGAACGCGCGGTCACGCTGCGCCGCGCCGGCGGCACGCCGATGGTCGCCGCGATGTACCACGTGCCGCCCGCCGGCAGCACCGACTTCATCCCGATGGACCTGGCCGCCACCATCCTGGCCGACACGCCCTCGGGCCGGCTGTATCACGCCCTGGTGCCCACCAAGCTGGCCGCCGGCGTGTTCGGCTTCACGATGGACCAGCTCGATCCGGGCATCGCGATGTTCGGCGCGCAGTTGCAGCCCGGCATGGATCCCGACGATGCGCTCGAGGCGCTCACCGACACGCTGCAGTCCCTAGAGAAAAAGCCCTTCACCGCCGAAGAGCTCGATCGCGCGCGCAACAAATGGCTGACCGGCTGGCAACAGACCTACAGCGATCCCGAGAAGGTCGGCGTGGCGCTGTCCGAAGCCATCGCCTCGGGCGACTGGCGCCTGTTCTTCCTGCAGCGCGACCGCGTGCGCGAGGCCAAGCTGGCCGACGTGCAGCGCGTGGCCCAGGCCTATCTGGTGCAGAGCAATGCCGTCGAAGGCCGCTACCTGCCCACCGAGAAGCCGGTGCGCGCGCCGCAGCAGGAGCGCGTCGACCTCACCACGGTGTTCAAGGACTACAAGGGCGATCCCGACTTCAAGGCGGTCGAGGCCTTCGACCCCACCCCGGCCAACATCGACAAGCTGACGCAGCGCAAGGTCCTCGACCTGCCCAACGGCAAGGTCGAACTGGCGCTGCTGCCCAAGGCCACGCGCGGCGACCGCGTGCAGGCCGACCTGCTGCTGCAGTTCGGCGATGCGCAATCGCTCAAGGGCCAGCGCACCGCCATCGGCGCCGTGGCAGACCTGCTCACGCGCGGCACCGACAAGCTCACGCGCCAGCAGATCCAGGATCGCATCGACCAGCTCCAGGCCGACGTCTCGTTCAACGGCAGCGGCACCGACCTGAGCGTGTCCATGTCGACCACCGGCCAGAACCTCCCGGCCTTGATCGAGCTCGTGTTCGACGTGCTGCGCAACGCCAATTTCCCGCAGGAACAGATCGACGAGTACAAGCGCCAGGCCACCACGTCGATCCAGAGCGCCATGACCGAGCCCACCGCGCTGGCCTCGCGCGCCCTGGCCCGCAACGACAACCCCTGGCCCGCCGACGACCTGCGCTACGTGCCGACCTTCGACGAGGCGCTGGCCAACGTGCAGGCCATCGACCGCGACACGCTGGTCAAGACCCACCAGAAGTTCTACGGCGCCGGCGCCGTGAAGCTGGCGGCCGTGGGCGACTTCGACGCGGCCAAGGTCGAGGCCTCGCTCAAGAGCGGCCTGCAAGGCTGGCAGCGCGCGCCCGCCTACACCCGCGTGCCCGATCCGTTCCGCAAGGTCCCGGCCAAGCAGTTCGACATCGCCACGCCCGACAAGGCCAATGCGTTCTTCATCTCGCGCATGCCGATCGAGCTGCGCGACACCGATCCGGACTACGCCGCGCTGTACCTCGCCAACTTCCTGCTCGGCACCTCGGAAACCTCGCGCCTGTGGCACCGCGTGCGCGAAACCGACGGCCTGTCGTACAACGTGCGCAGCACGCTGTCGGTCTCGTCGTTCGAGCCGAGCGCCAGCTGGACCATCTACGCGATCTACGCGCCGCAGAACCGCGCCCGCCTCGAAACGGCGGTCAAGGAAGAGCTGGCGCGCGTGCTGAAAGATGGCTTCACCCAGGCCGAGGTGGCCGACGGCGTGAAGGCGCTGCTCAACTACCGCAACCTGGCGCGTGCGCAGGACGACGTGGTGGCCAATACCTGGCTCAACTACTTGCGCACGCAACGTACCTTCGCCTGGTCGGCCGAGATGGACAAGAAGATCGCCGGGCTCACGCCGGCTGCGGTCAACGCGGCACTGCGCAAGTATCTCAAGCCCGAGGCCTTCAGCACCGCCGTGGCGGGCGACTTCAAGAAGGATGCGTCGGACGCGCCCAAGACGCCGGCCGCCGCACCCGCCGTGAAAGACACGCCCAAGACGGCACCCGCCCCCGCTCCGGCGCCCGCGCCGGCGGATGCGGCCAAGTCCAAGACCGCGCCCTGAGCCTGCCGCACCGGCGCTGGCGCCACGCCCGCCTTCGACCCGAGGGCGGGCTTTTTTTCGCGCGTGGATTTCACGTCGCGAAAAATCCGGCGCGACCTCTGTCGGATCCCTTTGCATGCCCGTGAGAAAACGCTACACGGCGCAAGCCTTGGAAAACCGCGGCCCCAGGGCGTGCGGCAAAGCGGAAAGATCGACTCACATTCGCGGCTTGCCCGCCGCAATCCGGATGGCCACACTGGAATCGTGCAAGGTTCATCTTGCCCGACTGACTCAACCCAGGAGGACATCATCATGAAGCTCAAGAACAAGACGCTGGCCGCAACGCTCATCGCCACGTTCGCTTTCGCCGGTACCGCCGCTGCGGAATCCGCGATGACCTCGCAAGGAGAGCCGACCCGCGCCGAAGTGCGCGCGGAGCTGGATCAGGCGCGCGACCAGGGCCGCGTGACCTACGGCAACCTCGATTACCCGCCCCCCATGGTGCAGACCGAAGCGCCGCTGACGCGCGCCGAAGTGCGTGAGGAGCTGGACGCCGCGCGCACCGCCGGCATGCTGCCCGAGAGCCAGCTCGACTACCCGGTGCAGGCGTCGCTCGACAGCAAGGTCGGCAGCGAATCGCGCCAGCAGGTCCAGGCCGAACTGCAACAGGCGCGTGAACAGGGCCTGGTGTCGCGCGGCAATCTGGACTACCCGCCCGAACGCACGCCGATGTAAGCCCCCCGATCCAGGCGGGGCGCGGCGCAAGCGAGCAACGCCGCCCCGCCCTGGCCCAGCGCCCGTCGTCCCACTCCGTGGCGGCGGGCGTTTTTCATGCGCGGCACAAAGAAAAACCCGGATGGCGCGCCATCCGGGTTTTGTCATGCATGCCGCGCCAGGAGCGCGGCGCCAGCGCCGATCAGCTGAAGAATTCCTTCACGCGATCCGTCCAGGACTTGCTCTGCGGCGAGTGGCGGTCGCCCCCGTCGTTGAGCGAGGCCTCGAACTGGCGCAGGATGCTCTTCTGCTCGTCGCTCAGGCGCACCGGCGTCTCGACCACGACGTGGCAATAGAGGTCGCCGGGATAGCTCGCGCGCACGCCGCGGATGCCCTTGCCGCGCAGGCGGAAGGTCTTGCCCGACTGCGTGCCCTCGGGAATCGCGATCTCCGCCTTGCCGCCCAGCGTGGGCACCTGCAGGTCGCCCCCGAGCGCAGCGGTGGTGAACGGAATCGTGAGTTCGCAGTGCAGGTCGTCGCCGTCGCGCTGGAAGATCCGGTGCTGCTTGATGTGGATTTCCACATACAGATCGCCCGGAGGACCGCCGTTGACGCCCGGCTCGCCGTTGCCGCTGGAGCGGATGCGCATGCCGTCGTCGATACCGGCCGGAATCTTGACCTGGAGGGTCTTGTTGCGGCGGGTGCGGCCCACGCCGTCGCACGACGGGCAGGGATCGGTGATTTCCTTGCCGTTGCCGTGGCAGGTCGGGCAGGTCTGCTGCACGCTGAAAAAGCCCTGCTGCATGCGCACGGCGCCCGAGCCGCCGCAGGTGCGGCAGGTCTTGGGCGTGGTGCCGGGCTTGGCGCCCGAGCCGTGGCAGGTGTCGCAGTTTTCCCAGCTCGGCACGCGGATCTCGGTGTCGAAGCCGGCCGCGGCCTGCTCCAGCGTGATCTCGAGCGCGTACTTCAGGTCGGCGCCGCGATAGACCTGGGGTCCGCCGCCGCCACCCCGGCGACCCGCGCCGAAGATCTCGCCGAAGATGTCGCCGAACGCATCCGCAAAGCCGCCGCCCATGCCCGCGCCGCCCATGCCGGCGGCATTGGGGTCGACGCCGGCGTGACCGTAGCGGTCGTAGGCGCCGCGCTTCTGTTCATCGCCCAGGACCTCGTAGGCCTCCTTGGCTTCCTTGAACTTTTCTTCGGCTTCCTTGTTGTCCGGATTGCGGTCCGGATGGTACTTCATGGCCAGCTTCCGGTAGGCCTTCTTGAGCTCGTCGTCCGAGGCGTTTTTCGCCACGCCGAGGACTTCGTAGTAATCGCGTTTTGCCATGGTGGTTACGGGGCTCCGGAAAGAGCCGAAATTCGTGGAACTTTCAACGACTCCGCCCGGGAGCCGGAAAAACCGGCCACCGGGCGGGAATCGAACATCATAGACCGGACATTACTGGTCGCGCTTGACTTCCTTGAAGTCGGCGTCGACCACATTGTCGTCGACCGGCTTCGCGTTGTCGGCGGCCTGCTGGTGCTGGGCCTGCTGCGAGGCCTGCTGCGCCTGCATGTCGGCGTACATCTTCTCGCCCAGCTTCTGCGAGGCCGTGGTCAGCGCTTCGACCTTGGCATCGATCTCGGCCTTGTCGGTGGACTTGAGGCTTTCCTCGACGTCCTTGATCGCGGCTTCGATCGCTTCCTTCTCGCTGGCTTCCAGCTTGTCGCCGTATTCGGTCAGCGACTTGCGGGTGGCGTGCACCAGGGCATCGGCCTGGTTGCGCGTCTGGGCCAGCTCGGCCACGCGGTGATCTTCCTCGGCGTTGGCCTCGGCGTCCTTCACCATGCGTTCGATCTCGTCTTCCGACAGGCCCGAGTTCGCCTTGATGGTGATCTTGTTTTCCTTGCCCGTGCCCTTGTCCTTCGCGGACACGTGCAGGATGCCGTTGGCGTCGATGTCGAACGTGACTTCGATCTGCGGCAGGCCACGCGGCGCCGGCGGGATGCCTTCGAGGTTGAACTCGCCCAGGCCCTTGTTGCCGGCGGCGATTTCGCGCTCACCCTGGAACACCTTGATGGTCACGGCGGGCTGGTTGTCGTCAGCCGTCGAGAACGTCTGCGAGAAGCGCGTCGGGATCGTGGTGTTCTTCTGGATCATCTTGGTCATCACGCCGCCCAGGGTTTCGATACCCAGCGACAGCGGCGTCACGTCCAGCAGCAGCACGTCCTTGCGGTCGCCCGACAGCACGGAGCCCTGGATGGCGGCGCCAGCGGCGACGGCCTCGTCGGGGTTCACGTCCTTGCGCGGATCGCGGCCGAAGAATTCCTTGACCTTGTCCTGCACCTTGGGCATGCGGGTCATGCCGCCGACCAGGATCACGTCATCGATGTCGGAAACCTTGACGCCGGCATCCTTGATCGCGACGCGGCAGGGCTCGATGGTGCGCTCGATCAGCTCTTCGACCAGCGCTTCCAGCTTGGCGCGCGTGACCTTCAGGTTCAAGTGCTTCGGGCCCGAGGCATCGGCCGTGATGTACGGCAGGTTGATCTCGGTCTGCTGGCTCGACGACAGCTCGATCTTGGCCTTTTCGGCGGCTTCCTTCAGGCGCTGCAGGGCCAGCACGTCTTTCGAGAGATCGACGCCCTGCTCTTTCTTGAACTCACCGATGATGTAGTCGATGATGCGCTGGTCGAAGTCTTCGCCGCCCAGGAACGTATCGCCGTTGGTCGACAGCACTTCGAACTGCTTTTCGCCATCGACGTCGGCGATTTCGATGATCGAGACGTCGAACGTGCCGCCGCCCAGGTCATAGACGGCGATCTTGCGGTCGCCCTTTTCGTTCTTGTCGAGGCCGAAGGCCAGCGCGGCCGCGGTCGGCTCGTTGATGATGCGCTTGACTTCCAGACCGGCGATGCGGCCGGCGTCCTTGGTGGCCTGGCGCTGGCTGTCGTTGAAGTAGGCCGGCACCGTGATCACGGCTTCGGTGACTTCCTCGCCGAGGTAGTCTTCGGCGGTCTTCTTCATCTTGCGCAGCACTTCGGCCGACACCTGCGGCGGCGCGAGCTTCTGGCCACGCACTTCCACCCACGCGTCGCCGTTGTCGGCCTTCACGATGCCGTAGGGCATCAGGTGGATGTCTTTCTGGACAGCCTTTTCGTCGAACTTGCGGCCGATGAGGCGCTTGACGGCGTAGAGGGTGTTCTTGGGGTTGGTGACCGCCTGGCGCTTGGCCGGCGCGCCGACCAGCGTCTCGCCATCGTCCATGTAGGCGACGATCGAGGGGGTGGTACGGGCGCCTTCGGCGTTTTCGATGATCTTGATCTGGCCGCCATCCATGACTGCCACGCAGCTATTGGTCGTGCCCAGGTCGATGCCGATGATTTTGCTCATGGTATGAATACCTAGTGAAAACAGTGATTTAGATAAGAAAAACTCAGTCCCAGCCTAACTGGGGTCGGGCTCGGGGTTTTTCAAGAGCCCGACTGCAATCGCTGGATCGCGGCCGAAAACTGCGGCAACCCGGGCCATCCGGTGATGCGGCCCAGGCGCTTGCCGGCCCGGTACAACACGAATGTCGGGACGCCATGCAGCGAAAACCGGCGGCCCAGCGCCTCGTCGGCGTACACATCGGCCTGGAACCACGACAGCCCCAGGCCCAGCAGGGCGTCGCGATGCAACAGCGCCGTCTGCTTGAAGATATTGCAGTTGTAGCAGTCCTGGCCCCAGAGGAAGACGCAGCGCAGGTCGTCGCCCGGCGCCTGGACGACCGCGGCATCGAAGCCGGCGTTGTCGACCGGGCGCATCGAGAACGTCTCGAAGACCTGGCTGGGATCAAAATCGGGGCCAGAAGACATCGTTCAGCCTTCGCCAGCGGACACGATCACCAGGGCCGGACGCAGCGTGCGGTCGGCGATCACATAGCCCTTCTGCAGCACCTGCACCACCGTGTTGGCGGGTTGCGGCGCCGGCACCGACGAGATCGCCTGGTGCTGATGCGGGTCGAACTTGTCGCCCTGCGCGGGGTTGATGTCCTTGAGCTGGTTGCGCTCGAACGCGGCGCTCAGCTGCTTGAGGGTCATTTCGACGCCTTCGCGCAGGGTCTCGACCGTCTGTTCGGGCTGGGCCAGCGCGGCCTCCAGGCTGTCCTTCACGGGCACGAGGCTTTCGGCAAACGATTCGATGCCGAACTTGCGGGCCTTGGACACGTCTTCCTGGGCGCGACGGCGCACATTCTCGCCTTCAGCCACGGCGCGCAGAACCTGGTCCTGCTGGGCCTGGATGGTGGCCTGGGCGGCTTCGAGCTCCGCGCGCAGCGCAGCCACTTCGTCTTGCTGGCTGATGGCGTCGCCCGTCTCGGGCGTGGGCACGGAATCGAGCGGCTCGTGGGGTGCCGACATGGGGGTCCTCCGGAAAGTGATTCGACTCAAGCCCTCTCTATGGGGGCCAATACCCACGTTTCAAGACGGGTCATGCGAAATATTTGCGCGCCCAAAAAGAAGACCCGCCTGAGGGCGGGTCGGGGACAGCGGGTCAGCGCTTGCCGGGCTGCGTCGGCGCCGGCGGATCGCTGGCCGGAAAGCTGTCGTCCAGGGCCTGGTCGACCGCTTCGTCGCGCTTTTCGTCGCGATCGTCGTCTTCGGAGCGGATCGCGATGGGGTCGCTCGCCGGGAAGGTTTCGAGCAGGGCCTCGTCGAGATCGCGCTCGACCGCGTCTTCCTTGAGGTTGTCGTGACCGGGTTCGCCGGACGTGCCGACGCGCGGGCGGGTAGGTGCATTCATATCGCGGTCTCCTTCAAAATCAAAGACTTGCAGAGGGGTCAGGATATACAGCAAGTACCTTGCCCGCGCCGGGGCGCGGCCTCAGGCTCGCCGCACGGGCCATCCCTGCAATTGATTTTCCACGAGGCCGGTCAATCCCGCCACCCACCGCGCGTCGTCGTTGAGCGCCGGGATGTAACGAAACTGCTTGCCGCCGGAGGCCAGGAAAGCGTCGCGGCACTCCTCGCTGATTTCCTCGAGGGTCTCCAGGCAGTCGGCCACGAAGCCTGGGCAGACCACGTCCACCTCCGTCACCCCCGCCTCGGCCAGGGCCTTGAGCGTGGGCTCGGTGTAGGGCTCGAGCCAGCGCGCCGAACCGAACCGGCTCTGGAACGTGACCTCGATATGCTCGGCCGGGAAATCGAGCCGCTCGCGCAGCAGGCGCGCCGACTCGAGGCAATCGCGGTAGTAGGGGTCGCCCAGTTCGATCGAATAGCGCGGCAGGCCATGAAAGCTCATGACCAGCTTCTGCGGCCGGCCGCGGGTCTCCCAGAAGTCGCGGATGCGGGCGGCCTGGGCATCGAGCCAGCCCGGGTCGGTGTGGAAACGCTTCACGAAACGCAGCGCGGGCTGGTCGCGCAGGCGCCCCACGTAACGCGTGACCGCGTCCGTCACGGTGGCCGAGGTAGACGCCGCATACTGCGGATAGAGCGGCACGGTCAGGATGTGATCGCAGCCACGCGCCCGCAGCCGCGCGATGGCATCGGGAATCGAGGGGTTGCCGTAGCGCATGGCCAGCTCCACCTCGACGTCGTAGCCGCGCTCGGCCAGCGTGCGCGCCACGCCCTCGGCCTGTCGCTGACTGTAGACCAGCAGCGGCGAACCGCCCTCGAGCCAGATGCCGCGATAGCGCGGCTCGAGCTTCTTGGGGCGCGCGCGCAGCACGATGCCGTGCAGGATGGGCTTCCAGAGGTAGCGCGGGATCTCGATCACGCGCGGATCCGACAGGAACTCGGCCAGGTATTTGCGGATGTCGCGCGGCGCGGGCGTATCGGGCGTGCCGAGGTTCACCAGCAGCACGCCGACGCGGCCCGGCCCGCTGGGCGCGGGATCTTCGTTGAAAGGATCGTCTTGCGGCGGCTCGGGCAGGTAGCGCTCGGGCCAGAGATACTTGAACGTGCGCAGAAACACGAAACACCTCTCGGCGGGCCGTGCATCCTCCCCGCGAGAGGCGGACGACAGGCCCCGGTTATGGTTATTGATTGTGGCTCAAGGCATTGGAGAGCAGACGCGCGGTGATGTCCACGATCGGGATCACGCGCTCGTATGCCATCCGGGTCGGGCCGATCACGCCCAGCGTGCCCACCACCTTGCCATCGACGCCGTAGGGCGCGGTGATGACGGACACCTCTTCCATCGGCACCAGCTGCGAATCGCCGCCGATGTAGATCTGCACGCCCTGCGCCCGGCTCGACACGTCGAGCAGCTGCAGCAGGTCGGTCTTCTTCTCGAACAGCGAGAACATCTTGCGCAGCCGGTCCATGTCGGAGGCGATGTCGGACACGTCGAGCAGCTTGCGCTCGCCCGAGATCACCACCGCATCGCCATCTTCGGCGGCCTCGGCCGAGGCCTCGACCGCGGCCTGCATCAGCCGGGAGATGTCTTCGCGCAACTGCGCCAGCTCGGTGGCCAGCGTGCGCCGCACCGCGTCGAACGACTTGCCCGAGAAATGCACATTGAAGAAATTGCCGGCCTCGATCAGCTCGGTGTCGGCGTAGTCGCGCTGCACCGACATGATGCGGTTCTGCACGTCGCCGTCGGGCGTGACGATGATGAGCAGCACGCGCTTGTCGGAGAGCCGGATGAATTCGATCTGGCGGAACACCTGGGCCCGCTTGGGCGTGAGCACCACCCCCGCGAACTGGGTGAGGTTCGACAGCAGGGCCGCGGCCGCGTTGACCGCCCGGCTCGGCTCGGCCACCGGCAGCATCTCGCTGATGTTGGCGGGCTCGAACTGGTAGGGCCGCACCGCCAGCAGCGAATCGACGAACATGCGGTAGCCGCGCGGCGTGGGGATGCGGCCGGCCGAGGTGTGCGGACTGTGGATCAGCCCGAGCTCCTCGAGGTCGGCCATCACGTTGCGGATCGTGGCCGGGGAGAGATCGAACACCCTGGAAAGCGTACGCGAGCCTACGGGTTGCCCGTCGGCGATGTAGCGTTCGATCAACGCTTTGAGCAATGCACGTGCGCGGTCATCCATGAGCGTATTTTAGGGAAAAGTTGTGCGCTAGGCGATTTTTGTCCGCCATCACAATATGCGGCCCCATATAATGCCCTGATAAGCTACACCAGATTCCCCTTCCCTACGGCGCCACTATGCACTTCCCCACCGTCGCCCTGATCGGCCGCTACCAGGACACCGGCCTGGATGCACCGCTGCGCGCGCTGGCACACATGCTGACGCAGGCCGGCCGCCAGGTCATGGTCGAGGCCGACACGGCGCGCAACACCGGGGTGCACGAATATCCCGAGGCCACGCTCGAGCAGATCGGGCGGGCCGCCGCGCTCGCCGTGGTGATGGGCGGCGACGGCACCGTGCTGGGCGTCGCGCGCTACCTGGCGCCCTACGGGGTGCCGCTGGTCGGCATCAACCACGGCCGGCTCGGCTTCATCACCGACATCGCGCTGCACGATTCGCAAAGCGCGCTGGCCCGGGTGCTCGAAGGCGACTACCAGATCGAAGACCGCACGCTGCTGCAAGGCAGCGTCTGGCGCGGCGAGCAGGAGATGTTCTCCGCCTCGGCCCTGAACGACGTCGTGCTCAACCGCGCGGGCCGCGGCGGCATGATCGAGATGCGCGTCGAGCTCGACGACGCCTACATGTACACGCAGCGTGCCGATGGCCTGATCATCGCCACGCCCACCGGTTCCACCGCCTACGCCCTGTCGGCCAACGGCCCCATCCTGCACCCCGGCCTCGATGCCATGGTGCTGGTGCCGGTCGCGCCGCAGAGCCTGTCGAACCGCCCGATCGTGATCCCCGGCAGCGGCGTGCTCAGCATGACACTCACCGCCATGGGCCGCGTCGAGGTCGGCGCCAGCGTCCACTTCGACATGCAGACCTGGTCGGACCTCCAACCGGGCGACCGCATCACCGTCCAGCGGGCACCGCACACCGTGCGTTTCGTGCACCCGCAGGGCTACAGCTTCCTCTCCACCCTGCGCCGCAAACTGCACTGGAATCAGATGCCGCAGGCCACTGACAACGAATAGGCTTTCATCAGCGCTCGCCATGTTGCGCACCCTGCACATCCGTGACTTCGTCATCGTCGAGCACACCGAGATCCATTTCGGCGCCGGCTTCACCGTCTTTTCCGGCGAAACGGGCGCCGGCAAATCGATCCTGATCGACGCCCTGGCGCTCGCGCTGGGCGAACGCGGCGACGCGTCCGTGCTGCGCGAAGGCGCGAGCCGCGCCGACATCAGCGCCATCTTCGACAGCCCGGCCCATCTCAAGGCCTGGCTCACCGAACGCGAGCTCGAGCCCGCCGAAGAGCTCACGCTGCGCCGCGTGATCGACGCCCAGGGCCGCAGCCGCGCCTACATCAACGGCGTGCCGGCCACGCTCACGCAGCTGCGCGAGCTCGGCGAACACCTGGTCGACATCCACGGCCAGCACGCGCACCAGAGCCTGATGCGCCCCGACGCCCAGCGCGACCTGCTCGACGCGCACGGCGGCCACGCCGAGCAACGCCAGGAAGTCGCCCAGGCCTTCAAGCAATGGCGCACGCTGATGCGCCAGCTCGAAACCGCCACCCAGGATGCCGCCGCCCTCGCCGCCGAGCGCGAACGGCTGCAATGGGAAGCCGACGAGCTCGAGAAGCTCGGGCTGCGCGACGGCGAATGGGAGGCCCTGCAGGTCGAGCACACGCGGCTCGCGCACGCGCAGAGCCTGCTCGACGGCGCCAACCTCATCATCGAAGCGCTCGACGGCGAAGAGGATTCCGCGCTGCACCGTCTGAACGGCGCCAGCAGCCGCCTGGCGCAGATGCAGCGCCACGACCCCGGCCTCGCCAGCATCGGCGAAGCGCTGGAGTCCGCCCGCATCGCGATGGACGAGGCCGTCTCCGACCTCAACAACTACGTCAGCCGCGTCGAGCTCGATCCGCAGCGGCTCGCCGACGTCGAGGCCCGCCTGTCCGCGGTGTTCGAGACCGCCCGCAAGTTCAAGTGCGAGCCCGAGGCCCTGCCCGGCCTGCTGGCCGAGCGCAGCGCGCGCCTGGCCGAGCTCTCGGCCGCCGGCGACGTTGCGGCGCTGCAGGCCCGGACCGACGCTGCGCAGGCCCGCTACGACGCCGCCGCCGGCCGCCTCTCCACCGCGCGCCGCAAGATCGCCAAGGAGCTCGGCAAGCTCGTGAGCCAGGCCATGCAGACCCTGTCGATGGCCGGCGGCCGCTTCGAGGCCGCCCTCACCTACGCGGCGCCCAGCGCCCACGGCAACGAGCAGGTCGACTTTCTCGTGGCCGGCCATGCCGGCACCACCCCGCGCCCGCTCGCCAAGGTGGCTTCGGGCGGCGAGCTGTCACGCATCTCGCTGGCGCTGTCGGTCATCGCGAGCCGAGCCGCGCGCGTGCCCACGCTGATCTTCGACGAAGTCGACAGCGGCGTGGGCGGCGCGGTCGCCGAGGTGGTGGGCAAGCTGCTGCGCGAGCTGGGCGCGCGCCATCAGGTGCTGTGCGTCACCCACCTGCCCCAGGTCGCGGCCTGCGGCAACACCCAGTTCCGGGTCAGCAAGAGCGAATCCGGCGGCACCACGCGCTCGCGCATCGCCGAGCTCTCCGACGACGAACGCGTCGAGGAAGTGGCGCGCATGCTGGGCGGCATCCAGATCACCGCCACCACGCGCGAACACGCGCGCGAAATGCTCGACGCCATGACGCGCCCGCTCGCCTCGGCCTGATTCCGAGGCGGGTGGCCCGCAAGCCAAAAAAAGCCCCCGGCACGCATAGCGCGCCGGGGGCTTTTTCGTGTGATCGAGGCCGGACCGCGCAAGCGCGGCCCGAAGCGGGGATCAGCGCGACTTCTGGCAGTTGCCGCAGATGCCGTAGAGCACCATGGCATGGCTTTCGAGCAGGAAGCCGTTGTCCTTGGCGATCTTGTGCTGGCGCTTCTCGATGTCGGGATCCGTGAATTCGACCACGGCGCCGCAGTTGGTGCAGATCAGGTGATCGTGGTGGTCGCCGTCGTTGAGCTCGAACACGGCCTTGCCCGTGTCGAACTGGCTGCGGCTCAGGATGCCGGCCTGCTCGAACTGGGTCAGCACGCGATACACGGTGGCCAGACCGATCTCGACGCTCTCGCCGATCAGGGCGCGATAGACGTCTTCGGCGCTGAGGTGGCGGTGATCGGACTTGCGGAAAATGTCGAGAATCTTCAGGCGCGGGAACGTCGCCTTCAAACCCATGTTTTTCAATTCGCTTTGGTCGCTCATGGTGTAATCGCTCTCCGTCCGCGGTGGCATGGGCTGGGTGGAATTACCCTGCATCCGGTGCGCATCGGCCGGCCAGACATGGCTGCCGTCGCGCTACCTACCGGCTGCGAGTTGGTCCGGAACGGGCAACCGATCGGGTCTTGACCCCCGATTTGTTACCGAGCCGGCCGCAAGCCAGCGCTTCCAGATGCCCACTGCGCTGCGGAACTCGTTATTAAACCTTTATGATAACGGTTTTGTTCGTTTCCAATAATAGGGGCGCGTAGTGTCCATGATTGCACGTATTCCCTTCCGGCCCGTCAAGACGGTGCTGGTGACCGTGGCCCTGGCGGCTGCCCTGACCGCATGCTCCGGCGGCAAATGGGGTTTCCCGTACAAGGCCGACATCCAGCAAGGCAACTGGATCACCAGCGAGCAGGTGGCCCTGCTCCAACAAGGCATGACGCGCGAGCAAGTGCGCTTCGCGCTGGGCAGCCCCACGCTCACCAGCGTGCTGCACGGCGATCGCTGGGACTACCCCTACTACTTCAAGCCGGGCTACGGCAAGGCCGAAGAGCGCCAGTTCACGGTCTGGTTCGAAAACGACCGCCTGACCCGCTGGAGCGGCGACGAGCAGCCCGAGCTGCAGCCCTTCCAGATCAACAAGCCCGATGCCGCCGCGCTCAAGCGCACCGACAAGGAAGAGGCGCGCGAAGAAAAGCGTGACGAGAGCGAAGAGAAAGCCCCGCGTCCGCAGATCAACGCCCCCGCCAACCCGGCCACGCAGTATCCGGGCGCGCCGGGCTCCTCGCCCGAGCCCATCAGGTAATCCAAGGAACACCATGCGTATTGCTATTGCCGGCGCCAGCGGCCGGATGGGACAGATGCTGATCGAGGGCGTGCTCGCCACCGAAGGCCTGCAACTGACCGTGGCGCTCGACCGTGCCGGCTCGCCCAGCCTCGGCCAGGACGCCGGCGCCTCGGTCGGCCGCAGCACCGGCGTGCTGCTCACCGACGACCTCGACGCGCTCGCCCAGGCCGACTGCCTGATCGACTTCACGCGCCCCGAGGGCACGCTGGTCCACCTCGAGGCCTGCATCAAGCACGGCACCAACATCGTGATCGGCACCACCGGTTTCGATGACAACGGCCGCGCCGCGATCGAGGTCGCCGCCCAGAAGATCGCCGTGGTGTCGGCGCCCAACATGAGCGTGGGCGTGAACGCCACGTTCAAGCTGCTCGACCTGGCCGCGCGCCTGCTCAACAGCGGCTACGACGTCGAGGTGTTCGAAGCCCACCATCGCAACAAGATCGACGCGCCGTCGGGCACGGCGCTCAAGATGGGCGAAGTGGTGGCCTCGGCCTGGGACGTCGCCCTGCCCGACGTCGCCACCTGGACGCGTCACGGCGACACCGGCGTGCGCAAACCCGGCACCATCGGCTTCTCGGTGGTGCGCGGCGGCGACATCGTCGGCGACCACACCGTGTATTTCTGCGGCCCCGGCGAACGCATCGAGATCACGCACCGCTCCAGCAGCCGCGTGACCTACGCGCAGGGCGCCCTGCGCGCGGCGCGTTTCCTCGAAGGCAAGCACAACGGCCTGTACGACATGCAGGCCGTGCTGGGCGAGTAAACCCGGCGCATGCCAAAAAATAAAGCGGCCTTCCGGGCCGCTTTATTCATTTGCGCGCGCAACGATCAGGCGCCGGCCACCACCACCGGCTCGGGCTCCAGCAACACGCCGAAGCGCGCCTGCACGTCGGCCTGGATCGCGGCCGCCAGCGCCATGATGTCGTCGGCCCGCGCGCCGCCGCGATTGACCAGCACCAGCGCCTGCCGTTCGTGCACGCCGGCGGCGCCCAGTGCGCGCCCCTTCCAGCCGCACTGATCGATCAGCCAGCCGGCCGCGAGCTTGTAGCGGCCATCGGCCTGCGCATACGAGACCAGGCCGGGATGCGCCGCGAGCAGCGCCTCCCGCTGCTCCGGCGAGACCAGCGGATTCTTGAAGAAACTGCCGGCATTGCCGATACGCGCCGGATCGGGCAGCTTGGCGTGCCGGATTTCGCAGACCGCATCGAAGATCATGCGCGCCGTCGGGCCGGCCGCCTGCGCCATCGCGGCGGCGAGGCCGGCGTGGCGCTGCAGGTCGGGATAGCCCAGCACCGCACGCCACGGACGCGGCAGCCGGAAGCGCACGGCCGTGATGACCCAGCGCCCGGCCGGCTGGTGCTTGAAGAAGCTGTCGCGATAGGCGAAGCCGCACTCGGCGGCATTCATCTCGACCATGCGGCCTTGCGCCAGATCCCAGGCGAGCAGGCTCTCGAACCGGTCCGCCAGCTCCACCCCGTAGGCGCCGATGTTCTGCACCGGGCTGGCGCCCACGGTGCCGGGGATCAGCGCCAGGTTCTCCAGCCCGTCCCAGCCGCGCGCGAGCGTCTCGGTCACGAATCCGTGCCAGACCTCGCCCGCGGCGGCCTCGACGATCCAGGCGTCGGTCCGCGCCTCCAGCAACCGCACGCCGCGCAAGGCCACCCGCAGCACCAGGCCGTCGACGTCTCGCGGCAGCACCATATTGCTGCCCCCGCCCAGCACCAGCACGGAGCGGTAGCGTTGCGCCAGCTGCGACAGCGCCGGCAATTGCGCCACGTCATCGAGCGTGACGCAGGCACGCGCGGCGCATTCCAGCCCCAGCGTATTGAGCGCGGTCAGGTCCTGCGCGGCAGGGTGCAGGGATTTTTCGAGATCGGGCACTGCGGAGATTGACATCGATACGATTGGTTATGCTATAGTCTTGGTCTTCGCTCATATTACTCGATTCGACCACGGTGACTTCGATCACCGGCTGATTTCGGATCGGGCAAGAGCAAAGCTGCATGGAACTGCGGATCCTGCTCTCGGTGGGGCATACGCAGGCAGGCGGGGCAAGCAAGTACAGCGAAATGAAAATTTCCAGGCAAGTTTGCAAAACCGAAAAAACCATGTAGAATGCGCGCCTGTCGTTGAAACGATATTGCAAAAAAACTGCAGCGTTTAGACGATCAGACCGGCATCAAGCAGTACGGCAGTACCACTCCATGCGGGAGTAGCTCAGTTGGTAGAGCGCAACCTTGCCAAGGTTGAGGTCGCGAGTTCGAGACTCGTCTCCCGCTCCAAATTTTCGTTCCTGGACGCCCAAGTCCACGAATGACCGAAGAAAGGCCAAAACTCGGTTTTGGCCTTTTTTTTCGTCCCGCGCCAGCACAGGCCAGCGTCCCCTCGATCCGGCAGGGTGCGACAAGATTCCCACACCCCTGTCCGAATCGCCCCACCCTCCCCCGGTGGGGCGCAGTGCCTCCCGCGCGTCGGGAAGCCCCCGTCGCCAAGTCACCGCCCCATCAATACTCGGACCGTTCTCGCGTTCGCTTTATTCAAATCGAAATCTATCCTCACCGCTGACTGACCAGCAACGTCGAGCGCCACGCTTTCCGCGCGGGACTGCTTTTGCACGCGACGCAAACGGACATGGGTGAGGACCGCAATGGGGACTCGGATTCTGCGAATGCCTTGGGCCTTGTTGCTCTCGCTGGCGCCCGTCGTTCCGGCCTTGCCACAACCCCTGCCCGACGCCGCCGCACAAGAGCATCTCCGCCAGCAGGAACGCGAGCGGGTGCTGCGCGAGCAGCAGGAAGCCGCGCCGGACGTGCGCTTGCCGCCGTCGCAGGCGCCGCCGCCGGGGCGATTGCCGACGGATGACACGCCGTGCTTGCGCATTACCCGGATTCGACTGGACGGCGAGTACGCCGCGCGCTTTGCCTGGGCACTGAAGGCAGCAGATCCGACAGACGATCCCGCCACCGGCCGCTGTCTCGGCGCTCGCGGCATCAACGGGGTGATGGCCCGGGTGCAGAATGCCATCGTCGCCCGCGGCTTCGTCACCACCCGCGTGCTGGCGGCACCGCAGGATCTGAATGCCGGCGTCCTGACGCTGACCCTCGTGCCCGGCCGCATTCGTGCCATCCGCTATGCCGCCGGCACCTCGCGCAAGGCCACCGCATGGAACGCCGTGCCGGCCAGGCGCGGCGACCTGCTCGACCTGCGTGACATCGAACAGGCGCTCGAGAACTTCAAGCGCGTGCCCACGGTGGAGGCAGACATCCGGATCGTACCGGCCGAGGGCGAGGACGCCGGGCCCGGCGAAAGCGATCTGGTCATCGCCTGGCGCCAGCGCTCCCCGCCGGTCAGGCTGTCCGTCTTCCTGGACGACGCCGGCAGCAAAGCCACGGGCAGGCTGCAGGGCGGGCTCACGCTCTCGCTCGATGACCTGCTCATGTGGAACGACCTGTTCTACGCCTACGTCAACCACGACGTCTTCAACGGTAAGGGCAAAGGCACCCGGGCCTACACCGCCCATTACAGCGTGCCTTACGGCTACTGGACGCTCGGCGCCACCGCCAGCGCCTACGACTACCGGCAGACCGTGGCCGGCTACAGCCAGCGCTATCGCTACAGCGGCACCAGCAGCAACGCCGAAGTGCGGCTGTCGCGGCTCATCCATCGCGATGCCACGCGCAAGACGGCCCTCTACCTGCGCGCCTGGATGCGCACGTCGAGCAACTTCATCGACGACACGGAAATCGCGGTCCAGCGTCGCCGCAGCGGCGGCTGGGAACTGGGGCTCACGCACCGCGAGTACCTGGGCGCAAGCACGCTCGATGCGAGCCTCTCCTACCGGCGCGGCACCGGCGCCTTCCACGCGATGACCGCGCCCGAGGAAGCGTTCGGGGAAGGCACCTCTCGCATGCAGGTGATCTCCGCAGACGCCCAATTGACGCTTCCCTTGAGGCTCGGAACGCAACACGTCCGCTACATCGGCAGTTGGCGCGCGCAATGGAATCGCACACCGCTGGTGCCGCAGGACCGCTTCTCCATCGGCGGGCGCTACACCGTGCGCGGCTTCAGCGGCGAGCTGACCCTGATGGGCGACCGCGGCTGGGTATGGCGCAACGAACTCGGCCTGCTGCTCGGCGCGGGCCAGGAGCTCTACGTCGGCGCCGACTACGGGCATGTCGGTGGCCCATCCACGCGCTGGCTCCCCGGGCGCGACCTGGCCGGGGCCGTCATCGGCCTGCGAGGTGGCGTCAAGGGCTTCCACTGGGACCTGTTTGCCGGCACCCCGCTGTTCCGGCCCGGGGGTTTCAGGACCGACGCATTCACGACGGGCTTCAGCCTCAGCTGGTCCCTCTGAAGTTGCGCACGCAATAAAGGAGATGGCATGAACAGGAACCTCCACCGCATCGTCTTCAACCGCGCGTTGGGCGTGTTGCAGGTCGTCGCAGAAACGGCGCGCCGCAAGCGTCCCGGCGCATCCGGAGCCGCGGCGGCGCGTCGCCGAGTCCTGGCCGCCCTCCTGCCCTTGCGCTTCGCCCTGGCGATCGCGCTGGGCCAGGCGCTCGTCGTGCCGATGGCCGGCGCACAGATCGTCGCGGATCCCGACGCGCCCGCACAGCAGCGCCCGACCGTGCTGCGCGCCGCCAACGGCGTGCTCCTGGTGAACATCCAGACGCCCAGCGCCGCCGGCGTTTCGCGCAACACGTACCGGCAATTCGACGTCGACCACCCCGGCGCGGTGCTCAACAACTCCCGCACCAATACCCGCACGCAACTGGGTGGCTGGGTGCAAGGCAATCCCTGGTTGGCCACAGGCGCCGCGCGCGTGATCCTGAACGAAGTGAATTCCAGCAACCCGAGCCTGCTGCGGGGCTACGTCGAGGTCGCGGGCGAGCGCGCCCAGCTCGTGATCGCGAATCCCACCGGCATCTCCTGCGACGGCTGCGGCTTCATCAACGCCGAGCGCGCCACCCTCACCACCGGCACACCGGTCTTCAACGGCGGGAGCCTGGAGGCCTACCGCGTCGAAGGGGGCACCATCCGGATCTCGGGCCAAGGCATGGACGCGCGCGATACCCAGTATGCCGACCTGATCGCCCGAGCCGTGGCGGTGAACGCCGGCATCTGGGCGCAGCGACTGCAGGTCACCACCGGCGCCAACGCGCTCGACGCCGACCACGCCGAGGTACGAACGATCGCATCCGACGGCGATGCCCCCGCGTTCGCGCTGGATGTCGGCGCGCTGGGCGGCATGTACAGCCGCAAGATCGTGCTGGTCGGCACCGAGCACGGTGTCGGCATGCGCAACGCCGGCGCCCTGGGCGCGCAAATCGGTCAGCTCGTCGTCACCGCCGATGGCCGCCTCGAGAACAGCGGCACGATGCAGGCGCAGGCCGATGTCCGTATCGATGCGAGCGGCGGCATCACCAATACCGGCACGATCAGCGCGGGCCGCACCCTGGCGGTGTCCACACCCGGGAGTATCGACAACGACCGGGGCACGCTGAACGCGCGCCGCGTCGCAGCCCATGCCCGATCGCTGACGAACCGCGGCGGCGCCATCGAGCAGACCGGCAGCCAGGGCCTGACGCTGCGCACCGCCCTCCTCGCCAACCGTGCCGGCGGCCGCATCGGTCTGGCGGCGGCCGACGCCGCCACGCCTCCGGACAACGCCCGAAACCCGGGCGACACCGCAGCGCCGGGCACCTCGGGGCAAACCCACGGCGCGCGGGGTGACGACGCCGCCGGCGGAGCGGTTCGTCCGTCCCACACGCATGGTGCGTCGCTGGCCGACGGCGAGCTGGTCATCGCCGCCACGCTGGATAACGAGGACGGCCGCATCATGGCCGGCGGCGGTATCGACGTGGCGGCCACCGCAGGCATCGACAACGACGGCGGCCACCTCGGCCTGCGCCGGCTCCACGTGAGCGGCGGCGACCTCGGCAACCACAAAGGCGAGATCAAGGTCGCAGCCGATGCCCGCATCGCGGTCGGCCGACTCGACAACGACGCCGGCCAGCTGCAGGTGGCGGGCGCCTTCTCGTTGGTCGCGCAGGACGTCTCCAACCGCGCCGGCACCGTTCTGCACAGCGGCGAGGCCGCAGGCCGCATCGAGGCCAGGGCGCAGCTGGACAATGGCGACGGCACCCTGGCGAGCCATGCCGGCTTCGACATTCGCGCCGGAACGCTCGTCAATGCCCGCGGCAACATCCTTTCGGACGGCCGCATCGAGGTCGCCGCCGATCGCGTCATCAACCAGCGCGGCACGCTGCTCGCCGGCCGATCCCTGGGCGTGAGCGCCGGCAGCCTGGGCGGCGACGGCAGCCTGCTGTCCAGGGGCGACCTGAGCCTCATCCTCCGGCAGGATTTCACCAACCTCGAGGAGATCAGGGCCAATGGGCGTGCGGTCATCGGTACCGCGGGCCTGCTGAGCAACCGCGGCGTAGTGCAGGCCGGCGACCTCGAACTGCGCGGTACCAACATCGACAACGCCGCCACCGGCGAAATGAGCGGCAACCGCAGCACCGTGATTGCGCGCGACACGCTGAGCAACCGCGGCCTCATCGACGGCGGCCAGACCCGCATCGACGCCGGCACCCTGGACAACGTCGGCACCGGGCGAATCTACGGCGATCACCTGGCCATCCAGGCCGGCACGCTCGACAACCGCGACGAAGCGGGCCACGCCCCGACCATCGCGGCGCGCCAGCGCCTGGACATCGGTGCCGGCGCCCTCGACAACCGGGAACAGGCCCTCATCTTCAGCGCCGGTCGCGGCAGCGACGCGCTCAACATCGGCGGCGCGCTGGACGCGGACCATCACGCGACCGGCCGCGCCGGCCTGGTGCGCAACGCCAGCGCCATCATCGAATCGTTGGGCGGCCTGACCATCGACACCCGCCGCCTGCTCAATCGCAACCTGCACTTCAGCACGGTGTCGGCCCTGGTCGGCGGCCCCACCCGCAGCATGCTCATCCAGCCCGAAAGCGCCCCGGACAAGCACGACATCGGTGAATACCGCTGGGAGCACTGGAGCCGCGCCGGGCGCTACCGGCACAAGACCACCGGCGCCGAGGTCGACAGTTGGACGCAATACGACGTCACGCGCACCGAGTACGAAACCCACGTCACCGAAAGCGCGCCGTCGATGATTCGCGCCGGCGCAGACATGCGCCTGCGCGGGGACGATCTGGTCAACGACAAAAGCCGGATCCTCGCTGGCGGCACCTTGCAGGGCGACCTGCTTAACCTGCACAACGAGGCCGCCTTCGGGGAGCACATCATCCGCGAGGTGGGCACCAGCCAGTTCACGTACAGCAAGTGGCGCGGCGGCACCCGACGCTACCACCAGCGCAAATGGGATGACCGGATCGCCTACACGCCCGCCGACATCGTGCAGACCATTGCGCTCGACGTCTCGAAGATCGCGCAGAACGCGGCCGGCAGCGGCAGCGGCTTTACCGTGGACGGCCGCCACACCGGCCAGAGCAGCGCCGGCGGCCCATCCGGCGCCGGCACGGCCGAGTCCGTCGAGAACGCCCAGGGCAACGCGCCCGCCGTCATACGCACGGTGCGGGTGGACACCGAAGTCCCTGCCAACAGCCTGTTTCGCGCGGGCCCCGCGGCCGCGGGCTACCTCATCGAAACCGACCCGCGATTCACCAACTATCGCAACTGGCTCAGTTCCGACTACCTGCTGTCCCAGCTGGGCTACGACCCGACCACCACACACAAGCGCCTGGGCGACGGCTACTACGAGCAGCAACTGGTGCGCGACCAGATAGACCAGCTGACCGGCCGCCGCTTCCTCGCCGGCTACGCCAACGACGAGGCGCAGTACCGCGCGCTGCTGGACGCAGGCGCCACCTATGCGAGGGCATGGAAACTGCGTCCCGGCATCGCGCTCAGCGCGGCACAGATGGCCCAGCTCACGAGCGATATCGTCTGGCTCGTGGAGCGCGTCGTCACCCTGGCCGACGGCAGCACCACGCGTGCGCTGGTCCCGCAGGTGTATGTCCGCATGCAGCCGGGCGACCTGGACGCCAACGGCACGCTGATGGCCGCCAATGCCATCGACCTGCACCTCCAAGGCGATCTGCTCAACTCGGGCACGGTGGCCGGACGCACCGCGGTAAAGCTCACCGCGGATAACCTGCGCAACCTCGGTGGCCGCATCACGGGCGATGCCGTGGCGCTCGACGCCAGGACGGACATCGACAACATCGGCGGCACCATGAAGGCCGATTCGGCGCTCCTGCTCCATGCCGGCCGCGACCTCGAGGTGCGCAGCACCACCCGCAGCGACGCCAGGCGGGCAGGCCTCAGCGACTTCAGCCGGACCCATCTCGATCGCGTCGCAGGCCTGTACGTGAGCCGGCCCGGCGGGCGCCTGCTGGTGACGGCGGGCCGCGACACCACGCTGGCCGCGGCCCGGGTCGTGAACCGCGGCGAGCACGGGCAGACCGCCATCGTCGCCGGGCGCGATCTGAGCCTCGGCACCGTCACGGTTGCCGAGCACGAAAGCAATGTGCGCAATGCCAGCAACTATCTCAGGCAGGGCGAGCGGCGCGAGGTCGGCACCCGCATCGAGACGGCCGGCGACGTGCGCCTGCAAGCCGGCCGCGACCTGAGCGCCACCGCCGCCCACGTCAACAGCGAGCGCGGCGCCGTGGTGACGGTGGCCCGGCGCGACGTGGACATCCGGGCCGGCCAAGCCGGCAACGACTGGAGCGAGGGCCGGCAACACACGTTCAAGGGCCTGCTGGGCGCCAGCCGGCGGACCACCCGCGAGAGCCTGGCGGAAACCCGGGCGGTGTCCACCACCTTCAGCGGCAACACCGTGGCGGTCCAGGGGCGGGACGTCACGATCACCGGCAGCAATGTGGTCTCGGACGCTCGCACGGTCGTCGTGGCAAAGCGCGACCTGACCCTCCAGGCCGCCACCGAGACCCGCAAGGAGAGCCATTTCAAGGAATCGCGCAAGAGCGGCTTTCTCTACGACGGTGGGCTCGCCGTCACCCTGGGCAACCGGACACAGAGCGGCGACCGCAACAGCGCGAGCACCCGTGCCGCGGCCTCGACCGTCGGCGCGACCGGCGGCGACGTGGCGCTGGTCGCGGGCGACCACTACCAGCAGACCGGCAGCCATGTCGTCGCGCCCAAGGGCGACGTCGACATCCGCGCCAGGAAGGCCGACATCGTCGAGGCCCGGGAAACCGGCACCAGCGCCCAGCAAAGCAAATTCCGCCAGTCCGGCCTGACGGTCGCCCTGACCGCGCCGGTGATATCGGCGGTGCAGACCGGCCAGCAGATGAAGCGGGCCGCCGACGACGCCGCCGATACCCGCATGAAGGCGCTGGCGGCCGCCACGACCGGCATGAGCGCCATGAACGCCATCACCGCCGTCCAGGCCAGCCCCGACACTGCCGGCGGCATCAGCATCTCCATCACGGCCGGCGCCAGCAAAAACGACAGCCAGTCCAGCACGCACTACGACACGGCGGCCGGCTCCACCGTGGTGGCCGGCCGCAACATGCGCATCAGCGCCACCGGCGCGGGCGACGATGCCAACCTGACGGTGCGTGGCAGCACGCTGCGCGCGGGCGGCAGCGCCCGCCTGAGGGCGGACGGCGACATCGATCTGCTGGCCGCCCGCAACACGGTCGAGACCAGACGCGACAGCAGCCAGTCCAGCGGCGGTGTCGGTGTGGCGATCTCGGTGGGCGCCAACGGCGTCGGCTTTGGCGTCACCGCCAACGCCAGCCGCGGCAAGGGCAGCGGCAAAGGCCAGGATGTCACCTGGACCCACACCCACGTCGATGCGGGCGACACGCTCACCCTGGAATCCGGTGGCGACACCCATCTGCGCGGCGCCGTCGCGCGCGGCAGGCAGGTGGCGGCGGACGTCGGAGGCAATCTCGATATCGAAAGCCTGCAGGACACCAGCCGTTTCAAGAGCAAGGACAGCAATATCGGCGGCAGCGTCACCGCCGGCGTCGGCTTTGCGGCCAGTGCCAGCTACGGCAAGTCCAAGGTCGATGGCGACTTCGCCAGCGTGCGCGAGCAAAGCGGCATCCAGGCGGGCGACGGCGGCTTCGACGTCGAGGTCGACGGCGACACCCGCCTCAAAGGCGCCGTGATCGCCAGCACGGACAAAGCCGTGCAAGACGGCCTGAACCGCCTCAGCACCCGCACCCTGACCGCGGGCGACCTCGAGAACCGCAGCGCCTACCGGGCGACGGGCGCGAGCGTGTCCGGGGGCTTCGGCATGGGCGCGGGCGACAGGAAGGCGGACGCCAGTCCCCAGAGCGAGGGCGCGGCCGGGACATCCGACGCCGCGCCCGCCAGCAACGTGGCAGGCCAAGGCAGCGAATGGTCGTGGCAGAACTTCGGCACCGGCGCAAACGCCGGCGCCCCCGGCTACGTCAAGAAGCACGGCAGCGAGCACAGCACCACCCGCAGCGGCATCAGCGCTGGCGTCACCGAGATCCGCGATCACACCGCCCAGCATGCCGAAACCGGCAAGACCGCCGAACAAGCCGTGTCCAGCCTGGACCGCGAGGTGCGCACCGGCGACAGCGCCCATGGGCTGACCCGGAACTGGGACCCGGAGAAGCTCGCCGCCCAGGTGAAGGCCCAGGCCGAAATCGCGGCGGCATTCTCGCAGCAGGCGTATTCGCAGGTGCACCAGTATGCGCAGCGCGAGCGCGCCGGGCTTCAGGAAAAACTCAAGGCCGCGGAAAAGGATCCGCAAGCGAAGGCGGCAGTCGAAGCCGAGCTTCGAGACCTCAAGCTGCAAGAGCGCGCACTCAACGTCCTGATCGGCGCGGTGACAGGATCAGGCGCCTCGGCCGTCACCAAAGAATCCCTCTCCGCGGCAGCCAGCGAAATGCGCAGGCTGATGATAGAGGACTCGAAGAAGTTTGCCGGCATCACCGACGGCAGCAATGTCCCGTTGAGCAACATCTCGGGAGTCAGCGAGGGTGTCGATGGCGACGGGAAGAAGCTGGGGGGCACTCGAATTGATCTGGATATTGTTTGCGGCGTGGAGAATGAGCGATGCGTTGCGAACTCGGATGGATCGCTGCAGCGCGACAGAAACAATATCGTCAAATTTGATTCCAAGTCGCTGGAAATGACCTTGGAACAGTTCCTAGAAAGCGACGAAGGAAAAAGAGCAATCGGAGCCACCGGTGGAATTCAGGGAGCGAAGGGAACATTGTTCGGGATTCAGTATGTCGCAGGAAGTCTGGCGGACAAGATCGTCGAGGCATTCGCCGGGCCACACGACATGATCGGCGGGAAATTGAGCGGACTTTACGACAAGGAAGGAAATGCCCGCCGTGGCCGTTCGAAGTTTATTTCCAACGCACAAGATGCATGGTCGCTCATTGCACTTGCTCCAGCAGCGCCCTTCGCGATGTCGGAAGCTCTGCCATCGGAAGTCTGGGAGGCCATCTCCATCCTCATAGAGGCATCAAAATGAACATCCTTACCATCAAAGCCTTTGTGCCGGGGGCTGCCCTGATCGTTACGCTTTCGGGTTGCACCATCGGCAATGGCAGAATTTGCGGCCCGCTAACATCACCGGCATATTGCGATCGAGAGGCCTATCAAAAGCTGCTGTATCCGACTCCAATCAGGGATAAATGGGAGAAGGCATCGGCAAATAGTGATGAACGGAAGAAGGATTGGATCGACTGCAGGGGAGACCCTGACGGCGGGTACTCAATTTCGGACAGCGAACTTAACGGCAGGGAAATCCTGGAGGCCGCGGGCATCAAGTTTGATGAGATGCAGGTCTGCATGATGAAGAAGGGATATCGCTACACAAGCAGTTGCAAGGGAGAGATTGCCAGCCAGTTTCCTGCGTGCAAGGCGAGGAACAGGTGACGGGCCGTTTGATTTTTAGCGGGTGGATAAGCACAAAATACATGGCCCGTTATCGCGATAGCTCCAGCAGCGCCCTTTGCGATGTCAGAAGCTTTGCCACCTGAAGTCTGGCAAGCGATCTCTGCACTCATCGGGGCATCAAGATGAATTCAATCACTATCAGAACCTCTGTGCCAGGAGTTGCCCTCGCCGCGATGCTTTCTGGTTGCGTCATCGGCAACGGGACAATTTGTGGTCCCCAGACACCATTAGCGTACTGCGATCGAGAGGCCTATCAAAAACTGGTACATCCAACTCCGACAAGGGATTACTGGGAGATGGCGTCAGCAACTAGTGATGACCGCCGCAAGGATTGGATGGACTGCGGCGGGAATCTGGGTGGTGAATATGGGATCTCCGAAAAAGAAATGAATGGCAGGACAGGACTAGAGGCTGCCCGAATCAAATTTGATGACATGCAGGTCTGCATGATGAAGAAGGGATATCACTACACCGGCCCTTGCCAGGGAGAAATTGCCCGCCAACACCCTGGGTGTAAATCGGGAAACAGGTGACGAGCGCCGTCGGATTCTCAACCTCTGGCCCTGACAGGTCTGCGAGAACGCTTTGGCGGGTTCGCACCTCCGACAATCATCGCATCACCTTCTGACAGGGCAGGCCATCTCCGTCCTCATAGAGGCATCAAGATGAACATCCTTACCATCAAAGCCTTTGTTCCGGGAGCTGCCCTGATCGTTACGCTTTCGGGTTGCACCATCGGCAATGGCAGAATTTGCGGCCCGCTAACATCACCGGCGTATTGCGATCGAGAGGCCTATCAAAAGCTGGTACATCCGACCCCGATCAGGGATGAATGGGAGCAGGCATCGGCAAATAGTGATGAACGGAAGAAGGATTGGATGGACTGTGGCGGGAGTGTTAACGGGGACTACGGAATTTCGGAAAAGGATATGGACGGCAGGTCAATTGAAGAGGCTTCCCGAATCAAGTTCTATGACATTCAGCGCTGCATGATGAAGAAGGGATATCGCTACACAAGCAGTTGCAAGGGAGAGATTGCCAGCCAGTTTCCGGCGTGCAAGGCGAGAAACAGGTTACGGGCGCCGGTTGATTCTCAACCTCTGCCCTGATAGGTCTGCGAAAACGCCTTGGTGGGTTCGCACCTCTGACAATAACCGCGTCACGTTCTGACAGGGCAGGCCATCTCCGTCCTCATAGAGGCATCAAGATGAACATCCTTACCATCAAAGCCTTTGTTCCGGGAGCTGCCCTGATCGTTACGCTTTCGGGTTGCACCATCGGCAATGGCAGAATTTGCGGCCCGCTAACATCACCGGCATATTGCGATCGAGAGGCCTATCAAAAGCTGGTACATCCGACTCCGATCAGGGATGAATGGGAGAAAGCGTCGGCAAATAGTGATGAACGGAAGAAGGATTGGATCGATTGCAGGGGAGACCTTGACGGCGGGTACTCGATTTCGGACAGCGAACTTAACGGCAGGGAAATCCTGGAGGCCGCGGGCATCAAGTTTGATGAGATGCAGGTCTGCATGATGAAGAAGGGATATCGCTACACAAGCAGTTGCGAGGGAGAGATCGCCAGCCAGTTTCCTGCGTGCAAGGCGAGGAACAGGTGACGGGCCGTTTGATTTTTAGCAGGTGGATAAGCACAAAATACATGGCCCGTTATCGCGATAGCTCCCGCAGCGCCCTTTGCGATGTCGGAAGCTCTGCCACCTGAAGTCTGGCAAGCGATCGCTGCACTCATCGAGGCATCAGGATGAATTCACTCACGATCAGAACCTTTGTGCCAGGGGCTGTCTTGATTGTCGTGCTTTCGGGTTGCGCCATTGGCAATGGAACAATTTGTGGCCCCCAGACACCATTGGCCTATTGCGATCGAGAAGCCTATCAAAAACTTCTGTATCCAACTCCCACAAGAGATGAATGGGAGAAGGAATCGGCAAATGTTGATCTTCGGCGCAAGGATTGGATGGACTGTGGTGGATCCTATATTGGCGAATACGGAGTTTCCGAGGATGAACTAAATGGCAGAACGGCAAGGGAGGTCTTCGATAGCAAGTTTGATGATCTGCAGTACTGCATGATGAAGAAGGGATATCACTACACTGGCACTTGCGAGGGAGAAATAGCTAGCCAGTACCCCGCGTGTAGAACAGCAAAAAAGTGATGCGCACCGGTTGATTCTCAACCACTGCCCTGATAGGTCCGCGAGAACGCTTTACCTGGTTCGTACCTAAGATAACTCGCCTTCGCTTACCGTTCGACGGCCGCGCCCAGTCATCGCCCTCTCGATTACGCGACCTGATTCATTTGAAGACGCGTGATTGCGTGGCAGGCCGCAGCCCCGCCTGCGGCAGCTTGCCTGGACGCGATGACGGCGAATTCCTCTTCCCTGTACCCGACACGGGCGACGTGGGAAATGCGGCTACAATCCGAGGCCGCCTTGGTTCTCCTGAAGGAACACGGTTCCAGGGGATCAAGACCCAGCGCACGACGATATTTGCGCCCCGCTCGGATTTCCAAAAGGCCCAAACTTTGCGAAGTCTGGGCCTTTTATATTGCGCTTCGATCGGCCCGCAGCACCCTGGCTCGTCTCAAAGGTTTTCGATGGATATTGCACTCTCCCTCCTGCTGATGTTCGCCGTATGGCAGTTTCTGCGCGTGCAGTACCAGCGTTCGCGCATCGGCCTGCTCGGCCGCCACCTGGCCAATCTGCAGCTCGAGCGGCACATGGAGACGCTGACGCAGGGTTATGCCCGCGCGATCCGCGAGACGGACGAGTCGCGTCAGTTGCAGGTGCTGGAGACGTTTGCCCAATCCGAGCGCGCGATGGCGGGGCAAGTGCGCGCGTTGGCCAAGAGCCTGGCCGATGAGTCCGCCAATGCCACCAGCATGACCACGCTGTCGCTGTGCGTGCCGTTTGCCGAGCGCTTCCTGCCCAACGCCATGCTGCGCGACTTCCGTACGCTGGTGCAGATCCACGCCGACGGCATGACGTACGTGGTCGACAATGAAGCGGGCTGGGATTCCAAGGCACGCGCCTATCACCTGTCGGCCGAGCTCTATCTGCTGCAGCACAGCTGTCATTGGTTCTGCAAGTCGCGCGCGGTCGCCGACGCGCGCCTGATGCTGCGCCATCAGGTCAACCACCAGAAGGTGCTGGCCTCGGTCTCCGACGTGACGCGCGAGCCGTATCAGCACTGGTTGCGCGGCGGCTGAGCCCACCCTTCCCCGAGAGCCCGGATACGCTTGCGCGGTCCGGGCTTTTTTTTGCGCCAGGACACCCGCCGGCATCGCGAGCAACGCCACCACGGCGTATCGGGCGGCCCCTGCGGCGCGCCCTTCGAAGGGATGCTGCGCGCGGGTGCGGGCATGGGCCATTCGCATCCGTCCGAAACGCCGGCACACGTTGCGTGCGGGCGACGGGCGCGGCGCTGCCGGCGCGGACGAGATCGCGCCACGGGGGTTAGGGGAAATCCATTAGCCAATTTTGTACACAATCTTTGTGCATTAAGATTAAATACACCATCAGCCCCGCGCTATCCTGGCCTTCCCTTCCGACTCTCCAGGCCCTCTTCATGACACCGAACGCAGCCGCCGCCGCCCAGCCCCTGCCCTCCGATGAGGCCGTGCGGCCGGACCTGGGCGCGCGGGTGATGAACCAGGCCGACTTCCTGGCCCGGTGGTCGGATCACCCCGAGCACCTCACCTGCACCTACATGACGCCGGCGCACCAGGCCACGGCGCTGCAGTTGCAGGCCTGGATGCGCGAGGCCGGTTTCGACGAGGTGCACCAGGACGCGGCAGGCAATGTGGTGGGCCGCTATCGCGCCGCGCCCGGCGTGGGCCAGCCCCAGCGCGTCAGCACCGGCAGCCACTTCGACACGGTGCGCAACGGCGGCAAGTACGACGGCCGGCTGGGCATCCTGCTGCCCATCGCGGTGGTGGCGGATCTGCATGCGCGCGGGCAACGGCTGCCGTTCGACTTCGAGGTGGTGGGTTTCGCCGAAGAGGAAGGCGTGCGCTACGGCAGCACCTTCCTGGGCTCGTCGGCCTACATCGGCATGTTCGACATGGCGCAGCTCGAGCTGCGCGATGCCGATGGCGTGAGCATGCGCGAGGCCATCGAGGCCGCCGGCCACGATCCGGCCGCGATCGCGCACGCGGGGCCTGCGGCGGGAGTGCCGCAGCATTACTTCGAGGTGCACATCGAACAGGGCCCGGTGCTGTGCGGCCGCGGGCTGCCGCTCGGCGTGGTCACGGCCATCGCCGGCAGCGTGCGGCGCAGGCTCAGGCTCACCGGCCTGGCCGGCCATGCCGGCACCACGCCGATGGGCATGCGCCGCGACGCCGCCTGCGCAGCCGCCGAGATCGCGCTGTACGTGGAATCGCGCTGCAGCCAGGAGCCCGGTCTGGTGGGCACGGTGGGCGTGCTCGAGGTGCCGGGCGGATCGATCAACGTCATCCCCGGCGCCTGCCTGCTGACGCTGGACGTGCGCGCGGGCAGCGATGCCCTGCGCGACGCCGCGCTGGCCGACATCGACGCGCGCATCGCCGAAATCTGCGCGCGTCGTGGCGTGCAGGCCGAGAGCGAGGAGCTGCTGCGCGCCGCCGCCACGCCGTGCGACGCGGCCCACATGGCGCTGTGGCGCACCGCGCTTGCGAAGCACGACATCCCGATTCTGGAGTTGCCCTCGGGCGCCGGCCACGACGCCATGCTGATCGGTCGCCGCGTGCCCATGAGCATGTTGTTCGTGCGTTGCGGCAACGGCGGCATCAGCCACAACCCGCTCGAAACCATGACCGCGGAAGACGCCCAGCTGGCCGGCATCGCGGTGGCGGCCTTTCTGGATGCGCTGGGCGCATCCCTCGCACGACCCTAGCCGCATCGATCAACGCATCCAGGCCGACGCCGGGCGTGCACGCGCACCACCGCAGCGGCCCCGCAGCAGAATGGGAGTTCGCCATCGTGACGTCTCAGCCCGTGTCCAATGCCGACTATCCGCGCGACCTGATCGGCTACGGCCGCCGGCCGCCCCATGCCGCCTGGCCCGGCAATGCGCGCGTGGCGTTGCAGTTCGTGCTCAATTACGAGGAAGGCGGCGAGAACTGCGTGCTGCATGGCGACCCGGCCTCGGAGCGCTTTCTGTCGGAGATCGTGGGCGCCGACGCCTATCCGGCGCGCCACCTGAGCATGGAGTCGGTCTACGAGTACGGCTCGCGCGTCGGCGTCTGGCGCATCCTGCGCGAGTTCGAGAAGCGCGGCCTGCCGCTCACCGTGTTCGGCGTGTCGATGGCGCTGCAGCGCCATCCCGACGTGGTGCGCGCCTGCCTCGAGCTCGGCCACGAGATCGCGTGCCACGGCCTGCGCTGGATCCACTACCAGAATGTCGACGAGGCCACCGAGCGCGAACACATGCGGCTGGGCACGCAGATCGTGCGCGACCTCACCGCGGGCCAGTGGCCGCTGGGCTGGTACACCGGCCGCGACAGCCCCAACACGCGGCGCCTGCTGGTGGAGCACGGCGGCTATGAATACGACAGCGACTACTACGGCGACGATCTGCCTTTCTGGACCGCGCTGCGCGACGCCGACGGCGTCCTGCGGCAGCATCTCATCGTGCCGTACACGCTCGACACCAACGACATGCGCTTCGCCACGCCGCAAGGCTTCAACACGGCCCAGCATTTCTACGAGTACCTGCGCGACTGTTTCGACGTGCTCTACGCCGAGGGCGCCGAGACGCCGCGCATGATGTCGATCGGCATGCACTGCCGCCTGCTCGGCAGGCCGGGACGCATGGCCGGCCTGATCCGCTTTCTCGATCACGTGGAAAAGCACGAGCGGGTCTGGGTGGCGCGCCGCATCGACATCGCCCGCCACTGGCGCGCGGCCCATCCCCCGACGACCTGACCTGAGCGGGACGCGTACGCGCCCCGCCGGACCCCACCCTTTTCCAGACCGCAGGCGCCGCCTGGCCGCAGCACCACCTATTCGCATCATCGCCGTTCCGTAGTCGATCCGAAGCTGTAAGCCACTGACTCGCCGACGCGCGCAGCCCTGCCCGCACCGGCACTTCTGGAGTCCCGCCTCATGGATGCCGAACTGAAAGCGCTGAACCCCGTCACACCTGCCGCCGGCATGGCGCACACCTCGCCCCATGCCGACAATGCCGCCATCAAGCCGGGCTACGACCCGGACCTCGTGAACGACGACCTGGCGCCGCTGAAAAAACAAACCTGGACCTCATACAACATCTTCGCGTTCTGGATGTCGGACGTGCACAGCGTGGGCGGCTACATCACGGCCGGCAGCCTGTTCGCGCTCGGCCTGACGAGCTGGCAGGTCCTGCTGGCGCTGATCGTGGGCATTCTCATCGTGCAGTTCTTCTGCAACCTGGTGGCCAAGCCGAGCCAGGTCACCAGCACGCCCTATCCGGTGATCTGCCGCGTCGCGTTCGGCGTGAAAGGCGCCAACATCCCCGCCGTCATCCGCGGCCTGATCGCCGTGGCCTGGTATGGCATCCAGACCTACCTGGCGTCGGGCGCCTTCCTGATCGTGGTGCTGAAATTCTTTCCCACGCTGGCGCCCTATGCCGACGTCACGCTGCACGGCTTCGCCGGGCTGTCGGCGCTGGGCTGGCTCAGCTTCATGGTGTTGTGGGTGGCGCAGGCCGCCGTGTTCTGGCACGGCATGGAATCGATCCGCAGGTTCATCGACTGGGCCGGGCCGGCGGTGTACGTCGTGATGTTCATGCTGGCCGGCTGGCTGGTCTACAAGGCGGGCTGGAACAACATCAGCTTCACCTTGAGCGAAGTGAAATACGAGGGCTGGGCCGCTGTCGGCGTCACGCTCAGCGCCATCGCGCTCGTGGTGTCGTACTTTTCGGGGCCCATGCTCAACTTCGGCGATTTCTCGCGCTACGGCGAGTCGTTCAAGGCGGTCAGGCGCGGCAACTTCTGGGGCCTGCCGGTCAACTTCCTGGGCTTCTCGCTGCTGACCGTCATCACCATCTCGGCCACGCAGCCGGTGTTCGGCCAGATGATCCACGATCCCGTCGAGACCGTGGGCCGCATCGACAACGCCTTTGCTGCGGTGCTGGGCGCGCTCACTTTCATGATCGCCACCATCGGCATCAACATCGTGGCCAACTTCGTGTCGCCCGCCTTCGATTTCTCCAACGTGGCGCCGCAACGCATCAGCTGGCGCGCCGGCGGCATGATCGCGGCGGTGGGCTCGATCTTCATCACGCCGTGGAATCTCTATCACAACCCGGAGATGATCCACTACACGCTGGACGTGCTGGGCAGTTTCATCGGCCCGCTGTTCGGCATCCTGATCGCCGACTACTACATCGTGCGGCGCCAGCAGGTGGACGTGGACGAGCTGTTCACGATGACGCCCGGCGGCCGCTACTGGTACCACAAGGGCTACAACCGCACCGCCATCGCCGTCCTGATTCCGTCGGTGCTGCTGCCCATGGCGTGCGTGTTCATCACTGCGCTGCATCCGCTGGCGAACTATGCGTGGTTCATCGGCATGGGCACGGCGCTGGTGCTGTATTCGGTGTTCTGCAAACGGCCCGCCCGCCCGTGACGCCCCCCCCCTCCCTCATTCGAGACGCCCATGAAGATCAAGCTCATCAACCCGAATACCACCTGGAGCATGACCGACAAGATGGCGGCCTGCGCACGCCAGGTGGCCGCCGCCGGCACCGAGGTGGTGGCCGTCAGCCCCGCGATGGGGCCGGCGTCGATCGAGAGCCATTACGACGATGCGCTCGCCGTGCCGGGCCTGCTCGACGAGATACGCAAGGGAGAAGACGAGGGATGCGACGGCTACGTCATCGCCTGCTTCGGCGACCCTGGCCTGTATGCCGCGCGCGAGCTGGCGCGCGGGCCGGTGGTGGGCATCGCCGAGGCGGCCATGCATTGCGCCAGCCTCATCGGCACGGGCTTTTCGGTGGTCACCACGCTGTCGCGCACCTGCGGCATGGCCTGGCACCTGGCCGAGCGCTACGGGCTCGCGCGTTTTTGCCGCAACGTGCGCGCCAGCGAGCTCGCCGTGCTGGCGCTGGAGGATCCGCGCTCCGACGCACGCCGCGTCATCACCGAAGCGTGCCGCCGCGCCTTGCATGAAGACCGGAGCGACGTGATCGTGCTGGGCTGCGCCGGCATGGCCGACCTGTGCGCCCAGATCTCCGCGGAGATCGGCGCGCCCGTGGTCGAGGGTGTGACGGCGGGCGTGAAGCTGGTGGAGTCGCTGGTGGCGCTGCGGCTGGCCACGAGCAAGCTCGGCGACTTCGCCCGCCCCTTGCCCAAGCGCTACGACGGCGACCTGGCGCGCTACGCCCTGCTGCCGGCGCCGCAGCCCTGAACACCGACCCCTGACGCACAACGCCGCGCGGATCGCGCGGCCTCGTGCGTCAGGGGCCGGAATCGGTGTGCCGCGGGCGGCGCGCGGCAAGCGGTGTGCGACGAGCGGCGGTCAGCGCGCCCGCAGCATATCCGACACCGCCAGCGCCACCACCTGGGTCGCCTTCAGCAGGTCGTTGAGGCGCAGGTTTTCGTCGGTGTTGTGGCCGCGCGCGTCCATCAGGGTGCGCGGACCGGCGCCGTAGAGCACGGTCGGCACGCCATGGTGGGTGTAGTGGCGCGCGTCGGTGTAGAGCGGCACGCCATGCACGGGGATCTCGACGCCGAACACGCTTTGGGCGCGCGCCGCGAAGGGCGCGATCAGCGCCTCGACGCCGGGCAGCTCGGCCAGCGGCTCGGCCTGCATGATCCGGCGCACGTCGACCTCGATGCCCGGGCGCGCCGCGGCCGCGGCCTGCACGAGGGCGCGCAGCTCGCCCTCGGCGTCGAAGCCGGACTCCTCGGGAATCATGCGGCGGTCGACGCGGAACGTGACGCGGTCGGGCACCACGTTGGTATTGATGCCGCCCGCGATCAGGCCCACCGTGAGGCCCGGGGTGTCGATGCCGGGCACCGCCGAGTGCTTGCGCGCCAGCACCGCGCGGTGGTCGTAGAGCGCACGCAGGATGTGGGTGGCGGCCTCCAGCGCGTCGACGCCGGTGTGCGGCATGGCCGCGTGGGCCTGCTTGCCGCGCACCGTCACCTCCACGTGCAGACAGCCGTTGTGCGCCGAAGTGATGCCGTAGCCAAAGCCCGCCGAGATCACGTAATCGGGCTTGCTCAGGCCCTGCGCCATGATCAGCCCGGGCCCGATCTCGCCGCCCGCCTCTTCGTCATAGGTGAAGTGCAGCTCGAGCGCGCCGTGCAGGTCCGCGCCATGCGCCTGCGCGTGCTGCAAGGCCAGCAGCGCCCAGGTGTAGGTGGCGAAATCCGATTTGGACACCGCCACGCCGCGCCCGAACATCACCGGCCCGTGGTGCGGGTCGTCCACGACCTCGCCGCCATAGGGATCGTGGGTCCAGCCGTCGCCGGGGGGCACTACGTCGCCATGCGCGTTGAGCGCGATCACCGGGCCGCCCTGGCCGAAGGTCTTGCGCACGATCAGGTTGGTGGCCGAGCGCATGCCGTTGGCGTGCACCCGGTCGGCGGGTACCGGGTGGGCGTGCACGGTCAGGCCGAGCTCGGTGAGCAGCGCCTGGGCGCGGGCGCCATGGGGCGCGCAGTCGCCGGGCGGATTGTCGGAGGGCACGCGCACGAGCTCGCGCAGAAAGGCGATCTGCGCCGGGTGCTGTTCTTCGAGGAAGCGGCCGATCAGGGCATCCAGGGCCGGGCCGGCCAGGGGGGTGGACATGAGCATCTCCGCGCAGGGTCCAGGGGAAAGATCACACTTTAATGTACTCAAAAATTGTATGCAATCATGGCTATCCCGGGGCCCATCGGGGCGGGTCGGGCGCCAGAGTGCGCGGCAAAAAAAAGAGCCAAATCCCCTTACGGGCGGATTTGGCATGAATGACGGCGCGCCGGCCGTACCGGCGATTGACGGCCTGCGGCGCGTCGCCCCGGGCCAAAGGCCCCACTGCACGGTGTGGTGCGCGCGCCCTCGCGGGCCGCGCACCGGTACGACGAGGCGCCGCGCGGCGCCGCCCGAACAAACCCGTGAACTCAGTCGACGCGGGCGCCCGAGATCTTCACGGCCTCGGCCCACTTGGCGATTTCGCTGTCGATGAAGGCCTTGAATGCTTCGGGCGTGGACGGCGTGAATTCGCTGCCGGCCGCGACCATCTTTTCCTTCAACACCGGGTCGGCCATCACCTCGCGCATCGCTGCCGAGAGTTTGTCGACGATCGGCTTGGGCGTGCCCTTCGGTGCGAAGAAGCCGGACCACGGCGGCGCGACGAAGCCCGGGAAGCCCTGTTCGGCCACCGTCGGGTAGTCGGGCGCGCTGGCGAAGCGTTCGCCGGTGGTGAGCGCGATCACCTTGAGCTTGCCGCTCTTGGCATACGCCTGCACCGCCGGCAGGCCGGTGATGCCCACCTGGATCTGGCCGCCGAGCAGGTCGGTGACCATCGGGGCGCTGCCGCGATACGGCACGTGCGGCAGCTCGAAGCCGCCGCGGTTCTTCAGCAGCTCCATGCCCAGGTGCGACGCGGTGCCGTTGCCGTCGGAGCCGTAGGCATACTGCACGCCGCCCTTCTTCAGCAGCGCGATCAGTTCCTGCAGGTTGTTGGCCGGCACGTCCTTGTTGACCACGATGGCGTTGGGATAGAGCGTGGCCTGGGTCAGCGGCTCGAAGTCGGTGCGCGGGTCATAGCGCATGTTCTTGTAGAGCGAGATGTTGATGCCGTGCGAACCGGTCACGCCGAGCACGATGGTGTGGCCATCCGGCGTGGCGCGTGCCACGTATTCGGAGCCGAGGTTGCCCCCCGCGCCCGGGCGGTTTTCCACCACGACCGACTGCCCCCACTTCTTCGACAGACCCTCGGCCACCAGCCGCGCCGTGATGTCGGTGGCGCCCCCCGCGGGGAACGGCACCACGATGTTGATCGGCCGCGTCGGAAAGTTGGCGGCGGTTTCCTGCGCCTGTGCGGCCAGCGGTGCGACCACCATTGCCAGCGCCGCGGCGGCGCCTCCGAGCCAGCGGCGTCGGGCCATGAACCTGCTGCAATTCCCCTGCTTCATCTTCTGTTCCTCTGTGCTTTTGAAACGAACAAAACGGGTCCGCCGCTATATCGCGGTGTAACCCCCATCCACGCGCAAATCCGTGCCCGTGATAAAGCCAGCCGCCCCGCTCATCAGGAACAGGGCGGTCTGCGCAACTTCGTCGACGTCGCCCAGCCGGCCGGCCGGATAGCGCGGCGCAAGGGCCGCGGTGGCCGCCTCGGCGCTGCCGTAGCGGCGCAACACGCGGCTCGTCAGCACCGCGCCGGGCGACAGGCTCAATGCGCGGATGCCTTCGTCGGCGTAGTCCACCGCGATGGCGCGCGCCAGCGCGATCAGCCCGGCCTTGCTCGAGCCGTAGGCGCCCCGTCCGGGCGCGGCCACACTGCCCAGCTGCGAGGCGACGTTGAGCACGAGGCCGCGCCGCGCGCGCCGCATGCCCGGCAACACGGCGCGGCTCATCAGCCACGCGCCGGTGAGATTGATGTCGAGCGCTGCGCGCCACTGCGCAAGATCGAGGTCGCAGACCTTCGCGCCGGGCGTGACGACGGCGGCGTTGTTCACCAGCACGTCGACACGGCCCCACGCGGCCTCGACCCGGCCCACGGCCGCTTCGGCGGCGGCGGCATCGGCGAGATCGAAATCGAACGCGAGCACGTCGGCGCAGCCGGCCACGCCGCGTTCGGCGAGTGCGCCCGCGTCGTGGTCGCACAGCGCGACCCGCGCGCCCGCGGCGCGGCAGGCCTGGGAGATGGCCCAGCCCAGATCCCCCGCTGCGCCGGTGATCACCACCACCTGGCCGGCGAGGTCGATCGGCTGCGCGCGCATTGCCGGCAACGTCGTATTCATAGCGGCGCTCCGCCGAGCGAGGCGCCGCCGCACACATAGAGGGTCTGCCCGGTGACCGCGCCGGCGGCCGCGGACAGGAAGAACGCGATGGCGGCGGCCACCTCGTCGGCCTGGATCAGGCGGCCGAGCGGCAGCGCGACCTGCGGCGGCGCGCCGCGTGACGGATCGCGCAGCATGGGCGTATCGACCGCGCCGGGCGCGACCACATTGACCGTGATGCCGCGGCCGATGAGCTCGGCGGCGAGGCTGCGCGCCAGGCCGATCTGCGCGGCCTTGCTGGCCGCATAGGCGGCGCGCTGCGCCCGCCCCAGCACGGCGCGGCTCGATACCAGCACGATGCGCGCGCGCTGCTCGACCAGTTGCGGCACGAGCGCGCGCAGCAGGGCCGAGGGCGCCGCCAGGTGCAGTTGCCAGAGCAGTGCCGCATCGGCCGGGTCGGTGTCGGCAATGCCGCCGGTGCGCATCAGGCCGGCCGCGTGCACGAAGCCGGTGACCGGCGCGCCCGCGAGCCCTGCCCCGAGCGCCTGCACCGCGTCCTCATCGGCGAGGTCGCCGCAATGGTGCGCATAGCCCGGCCCCAGTTCGGCGGCGCCGGGCTGGCAGTCCACGCCGGCCACGTCCCACCCCTGGGCGAGCAGCAGCCGGCACAGCGCCAGGCCGATGCCCGACGATGCGCCCGTGACGATGCAGCGCGGACGCGGCACGGTGTTCATGACGGCGGCTCCGCTCAGGCGTCGAGCGTGGTGAGGCGCTTTTCGAGGGCGCGCATTTCCTCGTAGCCCATCAGCGCCATGATGTCTTCGATGCCCACCAGCAGGTCGGGACGGTCGGCCGGCTCGCCGGTCTTGACCACGCCCTGCATCACCTCGAGCGCCTGGCGCATGCCGAAGATCGCGGCGGCCGGCAGCATGCGCGGCAGGCTGATGCGCTTGACGCCGATTTCCTTCAGGCGCGGCAGCGGGATCAGCGGGGTGGTCGGGCGAGCCCGGATGCCGAAGCCCATGTTGATGGTGAGCGGCACGCCGGCCGCGTCGACCAGGCGCTTGATGTCGTCTTCGGTGCGCACGGCATCCGGGAAGATCATGTCGGCGCCGGCCTGGCCGTAGGCGCGGGCGCGCTTGACCGCCCCCTCGATGCCCTCGACGGCGATCGCATCGGTGCGGGCGATGATGACGAAGTCATCGTCGCGGCGGGCCAGGCAGGCGGCCTCGATCTTCTTGACCATCTCGGCTTCGCTCACCACGTCCTTGCCGGGCATGTGGCCGCAGCGCTTGGGGCTGACCTGGTCTTCGAGGTTGATGCCCGCGACGCCGGCCTCCTCGAACATCCGCACGGTGTGAAAGACGTTGACCGGATTGCCGTAGCCGGTGTCGGCATCGGCCGTCATGGGGATCGAGACCGAGCGCGCCAGGTTGCGGCAATGCGCCACGTTCTCCGACAGGCCCATCACGCCGATGTCGGCGATGCCGAGCAGCGCATTCGAGAGCGCGGCGCCGCTGGTGCAGGCCGTCTTGAATCCCGCCGCCTCGACCAGGCGGATGCTGTAGCCGTCGTAGACGCCCGGCGAAACGAGGAAGGGCTCGTTCTTCAAGAGTTGCCGGAACTGGTGGCGGGGATTGCTCATGACTTGCTGCTCCAAGAGAAACGTCAGGTGACCGGGACGTGCTGCCCCGCGATCGCGGGCGCACCTCCGGCCAGGTGTTCGAAAAGATGCTGGGCCGCGCGCTCGATGTGCGAGCGCATCAGCGATTCGGCGAGTTCGGCGTCGCGCGCCCGGATGGCGCGCGCGATCTGCCAGTGCTCGGCGTAGGCGTCGTCCTTGCGCTCGAGCACGGTGCCCGAGTGGCGGCGATAGACGCGCAACAGGTGATAGAGGTCGCCGCAGAGGCTGTTGATGATGCGTTGGTTGCCGCAGGCGCGAACGATGCGCTCGTGGAAGTCGAACACGCGCGGCGCTGCCGCCTCGCCCTGCTTGCTCGCCACGCGTTGCTGGCGGTCCTGCTCGAGCTCGTCGAGCAGGTCGGCGATCTCCGGGTCGCTCATGCGGCGCGTGGCCAGGTTGCAGGCCACGCCCTCGAGCGCCATCCGCATCTGGAACAGCTCCAGCGCCGAGGCCGCCGACAGCGTGACCACGCGCGCCTTCATGTAGGGCTCGCGGGTGATGAGTTGAATGCCTTGCAGCCGCCGCACGGCTTCGCGCACGGGGCCGCGGCTCACGCCATATTCCTGGGCCAGTGCCACCTCGTTGATGACACTGCCCGGCGCCAGGCGACCTTGATAAATGGCGTCCAGCACCTGCCCGAAGACGGTGTCGGCCAGCGGTCCGGACGGCTCGTCTTTGAGGGTTTCGGTGGGCATGGAAGTGCTCATAGTGTTGACAGCCTATCAAACGATCGAAAAAAGTGTCAACTCTTTTGCCAACAAGCGCAAAAACAGATTGACGCGTGAAAAACACACCATCCGAGGGGAAATTACAGGGACGCCCACGCATAACCCTGGGAAAACCCTAGGTATTTCCTACGCAATAACGCAGACACTTTGGGTGTGGAGCCCGGCAATTCGGGCGGCTTGGCAACCTGCCATCGACTACAGTAAGCCGCGATAGTGTTGACACTATCCGGAGTGCAGCCGTAAGATGATCGCCAGTTGAGATTTTCGCCCAACATCGCCGCCATGACTCATGTGTTCGTCCATGGCGGCCAGTCGCTGCATACCATCGACCTGGCCGCCGCCGCCCCGGAACAGGACTCTGCCCGCCTGGACGCCCTGCCGTATGTGATCCGGATCCTGCTCGAGAACCTGTACCGCCATCAGGCCTGGGGTGCGGCAGTCTCCGACGCGGAAATCGCGCGTCTGTGGCGTTGGCGCGAACACGTGGGCGCCGACCTGCCGCTGCACGTTGCGCGCGTGATCCTGCCCGACTCCAGCGGGCTGCCCGTGCTGCAGGACCTCGCCGCGCTGCGCGACGCGGTGGCCGAGGCCGGCGGCGACGCGGCGCGTGTCGACACGCGCGTGCCGGTCGACCTGATCGTCGATCACTCGCTGCAGGTGGACCGCTGGGGCGACGCAGAGGCCGTGCAGTTCAACCTGGGCCGCGAGTTCGAGCGCAACGACGAGCGCTACCGCTTCCTGAAGTGGGCGCAGCAGGCCTACAAGGGCCTGCGCGTGATTCCGCCGGGCACCGGCATCATTCACCAGATCAATCTCGAATACCTGGCCAGCGTGGTCGCGCGCCAGCAGCGCGCCGACGGCGAATGGGCCTATCCCGACTTCGTGATCGGCGGCGACTCGCACACACCGATGGTCAACGCGCTGGGCGTGCTGGGCTGGGGCGTGGGCGGCATCGACGCCGAGTCCGCGCTGCTCGGCCAGGCCTACACCTTTCCGATTCCGGAGGTGGTGGGCGTGCGCCTGAGCGGCAGCGTGCGCGCGCCGGCGCTGTCCACCGACGCCGCACTGCTCATCACGCAGCGCCTGCGCGCCGCCGGCGTCACCGGCACGATGGTCGAATTCTTCGGCCCGGCCGTGGCCGCGCTGAGCATTCCCGACCGCGCCACCATCGCCAACATGGCGCCCGAATACGGCGCGACCTGCGGCTTCTTCCCGCTCGACGCGCAAAGCATCGCCTATCTGCGCATGACGCGCGGCGACGAAGCGCAGGCCGGCTTCATCCAGGCCTACGCGCAGGCCCACCACCTGTGGCGCGACGACGCCACGCGCGGCACGCCGGACTACGCCCGCGTGATCGAGATCGACCTGAGCGAGGCCGAGCCCGCCGTCGCCGGCCCGCGCCGCCCGCAGGACCGCCTGGCGCTCGGCCAGGTGCCGGCCGACTTCCGCCGCCGCCTGACCCAGCCGATCGCCGAGGGCGGTTTCGGCGCGGAGCCCGCGCCCGCTTCTTCGCCCGCCGCGCTCGGCCACGGCGCCGTGGTGCTGGCCGCCATCACCTCGTGCACCAACACCTCCAACCCGGGCGTGATGCTGGCCGCCGGCCTGCTGGCCCGCAACGCGTTGGCGCGCGGCATTTCGCCGCCGGTGTGGATGAAGCGTTCGCTGGCGCCGGGCTCGCGCGCGGTGACGCGCTACCTGGACGACGCCGGGCTGCTCGCGCCGCTCGCCGAACAGGGCTTTCACGTGATCGGCTATGGCTGTACGACCTGCGGCGGCAAGTCCGGTCCGCTCACGCCCGCCGCCGCCGACGCCATCACGGACGGCAAGCTGGTGACGGCCGCCGTGCTGTCGGGCAACCGCAACTTCGAAGGGCGCATCCATAAGCTGGTGCGCGCCAACTACATCGGCTCGCCCGCCATGGTGGTGGCCTACGCGCTCGCCGGCCGGATCGACCTGGACTTCGAACGCGAGCCGCTCGGCCTGGACGCGGACGGCACGCCGGTGATGCTGCGCGACATCTGGCCCAGCCCGGGCGACATCGCGGCGCTGCTGCCGCACGCCTCGCAGGCCAGCCTCTACCGCGAGATGTATGCGCCCGAGGCGCTGGACAGCGCCATGTGGCAGGCGCTCGACGCCCCGCGCGGCCTGCATTTCCCGTGGGATCCTGATTCGCACTACCTGGTCGCGCCGCCCTTTTTCCGCGACCTGCCGCAGGACGCGCTCGCCGATCTGTCGCAGCGCCTGCGCCAGGCGCGCGTGCTGGCGGCCTTCGATGACTCGCTCACCACCGACCACATCTCGCCCAGCGGCGAGATTCCGGCGGACACGCCCGCGGGCCAGTACCTGAGCGCGGCCGGCATCGCCGCACGCGACTTCAACACCTACGTGGCGCGGCGCTGCAACTTCCACGTGATGACGCGCGCGACCTTCGCCAACATCCGCATCAAGAATGCGCTGGTGCCCGGCGTGGAAGGGGGCTGGACCACGCACTTCCCGGATGGCACGCGACAGACGGTGTTCGACGCCGCGAGCGCCTACGCCGCCGACGGCAGCGCCAGCATCATCCTGGCCGGAAAAGACTACGGCATGGGCAGCAGCCGCGACTGGGCCGCCAAGGGCTCGGCGCTGCTCGGCGTACGCGCCGTGATCGCCGAATCGTTCGAGCGCATCCATCGCGCCAACCTGGTCGGCATGGGCGTGCTGCCGCTCGCCTTTGCGCCGGGCCAGGGCTGGCGCGCGCTGGGCCTGAGCGGCGCGGAGCGCTACACCTTCGAGAATGTGCAGGCCGGCATCCTCGACGGCGAGCCCATCCAGGTGATCGCCGACGACGGCACGCGCCAGGTCCGCTTCGAGGTCAGCGCGCAGGTGCTGACGCAGGCCGAGCGACAGCTCATGAGCGAGGGCGGCATTCCGGCCGCCGTGCTGCACCACTTTCTGACACCGCCGGCTGCGCCGGCCGGACACTAACGCCAACGCAGGAACTGCCATGCTGGATCTCGTACTGACCAATGCCCGATTGATGCTGCCCGGCCACGGCCTGACCGACGGCGTGCTCGGCGTGCGCGACGGCCGGATCGCCGTGATCGCCGCACACGGCGAAACGCTGGCCGCGCGCGAAACCGTCGATTGCGAAGGCCGCTGGGTGTTGCCCGGCCTGATCGACCCGCACGTGCACTTCGGCTTCGGCTCGCCCGAAACCGACTTCGAAACGGAATCGCGCTTCGCCGCGCTGGGCGGCACCACCACCGTGCTGTCGTTCCATCGCTCGGCCGACATCCGCGAATCGTTCGACGCGGCCCACGCCCGCGCGCTGTCGCAGAGCTGCGTGGACTTCGGCTTTCACTTCGGCATCACGAGCCAGCTGCACGTGGACACGCTGGCCGAGATCTCGCGCCGCTTTGGCGTGACCTCGTACAAGCTCTACATGATGTACAAGGGCGCCGCCGGACTGTCGAAGGGCTTCACCGACATCGACGACGGCCTGCTCTATTCGGCGCTGCGCGCCACGGCCGCCATTCCCGGCGCCATCATGGGCGTGCACTGCGAAAACGTCGAAGTGATCCCGGTGCTGCGCGATCCCTTGCGCGCCGCCGGCCGCGACGACCTGAAGGCCTGGAACGAGCAGAGCCCCGACTTCCTCGAAGCGGAGAACGTGCACCGCGTGTGCTACTTCGCCAACAAGGTCGGCGCTGCCGTCAACATCGTGCACCTGAGCAGCCGCGAGGCGCTCGACGAGGCGCGCCGCCACCGCCGCACCCACAACGCGCCGCCGATCCATGTCGAGACCTGCCCGCACTATTTGTTCTTGAACGACGAGTCGCCCGCCGGCACCTACGCCAAGGTGAATCCGCCGGTGCGCGGCCAGGCCGACGTCGAGGCGATGTGGGAAGGCGTGCTCGACGGCTCGATCACCACGATCGGCACCGATCACGTGCCGCGCAAGCGCGTCACCAAGGACAAGGACATCTGGACCGCCAGCAATGGCTTTCCCGGCACCGGCCTGATGCTGCCGATCCTGCTGCACGAGGGCTATCACCGCCGCGGCGTGCCGCTGGAGACGCTGGTGAAGGTGGCCTGCGAAAACGCGGCCGAGATCTATCGCATGCCGTCCAAGGGCAGTCTGACGGTGGGCAAGGACGCCGACCTGGTCATCGTCGATCCCGACCTGGAACGCACCGTGGATCCCGCCACGCTCGAATCCCACGCCGACTACTCGCCCTACGAGGGCATGACCCTCAAGGGCTGGCCGGTACGCACCTTCGTGCGCGGCCGCACCGTGGCCCAGGATGGCCGCATCACCGACGCAGCGCGCGCCCAACCCGGCGGACGCTATCTGAACCGACTCTGACGCATACAGGAACCGACATGAGCGAAACCAAGAAACGGATCTGGGACGACTTTCTGACCGAGCGCGACAAGCAGGTGCTGGCCCAGGCCGGCTACGGCAAGCGCGGCGGCTTCGGCAAGCGCCCGGCCCTCTTCATCATCGACGTGCAGTACAACTTCTGCGGCGACAAGCCCGAAGACATTCTCGAAGGCCTGAAGCAATACCGCACGCACTGCGGCCGCGAGGCCTGGGAAGCGGTCGCGCACATCGTGCCGTTGCTGGAACTGGCGCGCGACAAGAACATTCCGGTGTTCTACACCGAGAGCGGCCGCCGCGCGGACCTGCTGGACAGCGGCGTGCAGGTGGGCAAGAACCACCGCGGCGGCGAGAAGACCGTGCTGGCCGACACGCACGCCACGCAGACGGTGGAGCCGCTGGCGCCGCGTCCGCAGGACATCCGCATCACCAAGCAGAAGCCCTCGTGCTTCTTCGGCACGATCTTCATGAGCCACCTCAACTTCCTCGACGTGGACACGCTGATCCTGGTGGGCTGCACCTCGTCGGGCTGCCTGCGCGCCACGACGGTCGATGCCTATTCGTACAATTTCAAGGTCATCATTCCCGAAGAGGCGGCGTTCGACCGCTTCCAGTCCAGCCACGCCATGAGCCTGTTCGACCTCAACTGCAAGTATGCCGACGTGATCCCGTCGGCCGAGGTGCAGGACTACCTGCGCGGCCTGCCCGCGCCGGCGGCCTGAGGCCATGAGCGGTTCGGCGAACGCACTGCCGGTGGTGCTGCTGACCGGTTTTCTGGGCAGCGGCAAGACCACGCTGCTGTCCACGCTGGTGCGCAGCCCCGCCTTCGCCGACACCGCGGTCATCATCAACGAATTCGGCGAAGTCGGCCTCGACCACGTGCTGGTGGGCCAGGCCGACGACACCGACGTGGTGCTGCTCGACTCGGGCTGCCTGTGCTGCGCGTCGAGCAGCTCGCTGCAGGACACGCTCGAGTCGCTCTTCTACCGCCGCCAGCGCGGCGAGATCCCGCCGTTCGCGCGGGTGGTGGTCGAGACCTCCGGCCTGGCCGATCCCGGCCCGGTCATCAACACGCTGGCGGCCGATCCCCTGATCGCGCGCCACTACCGCTTCGACGGCGCGGTCACCACGGTGGACGCGTTGCATGGCCTGGCCACGCTGGCCGACTATCGCGAGGCCGCCACCCAGATCGCCATCGCCGACCGCATCGCGCTGACCAAGACCGACCAGGCCGACGCCGCCGCGATCGCGGCCATCGGCGACGCGCTCGCCGCGCGCAACCCCACCGCGCCGGTGCAGTGCATCACACCGGCCAACCGCGCCGACGCCGCGCCGCGCCTGTTCGAAAACCTGCAGGCGCGCCATCTCGACGCCGTGCCGGCCGGCGGCGCCCCGGCCACGCCGATCGCCCACGTGCTGCGCTATGGCATCGTGTCGTACGCGTGGCGCCAGCCGGCCGAACCGATGGACTGGGAGACCTACGCCGCCTGGGTCCGGCACATGCAGCGCACGCTGGGCGAGCGCCTGCTGCGCGCCAAGGGCCTGCTGCGCTGGAACGACGGCACCGTGCGCGCGGTGCATGGCGTGCATCATGTGTTCTCGCATCCCGAGCCGCTGGCCCGGCCGGCGGGCACGCCGGACGACGCAGCGGGAGATGGCACGCCCCCCGCTGCCGGTGTGGCCGGCGGCGCTGCTGATGCGCCGTCTGGCATCCCGGCTGGCGGTCCAGCCGGCGCTCGAGCAAACGCCGCAGCAGGTGCCCCATCAGGCGCCCTTGCAGGCGCCCTTGCAGGCGCCCTCATCCTCATCGTGCGGGATGTGGGGGCCGAAGAAATCGATGCGGCTTTCGCGCGACTTGAGCACAAATCCAAAAAACATGTATAATTCTTTTCTTCGCTGATCACGCAGCTGCCTGAAAAACGGCACTGAAACGAGAAATCCGTGATCCGGACATCGAGCCAGACCCCAGCATGCACGTCATGCCCACCAACGGGTCAAGGAAGTTCAAAGGCGCGAATCCAAAAGTGAAATCTGCGGGAGTAGCTCAGTTGGTAGAGCGCAACCTTGCCAAGGTTGAGGTCGCGAGTTCGAGACTCGTCTCCCGCTCCAAACATCAAAAAGGGAAGCAACTGGCTTATGCCGCGCTTCCTTTTTTCTTGTGAACTGCCGGCGCAATGGCAGAGTGGTTATGCAGCGGATTGCAAATCCGTGTACGTCGGTTCGATTCCGGCTTGCGCCTCCAAGCAAATCAAGGCCCGCAGCGATGCGGGCTTTTTGCATTCTGGCGACTGTGTGGGGATTTTCTGCCATAACAATCCCTGGTCTAGGCATTACACTGGACGCATATCCAGTTGATCGCCATGCATAGGACCTGCACCGTCACCCTCACCCACCACCTTGGAAAGAAGCTCGAGCGCGCCAGCTGGCCCGAGCCGATCCCGGCCGAAGTGCGCCTGATCGCCATGAACAACCAGGCGCTGTCCAGGATGGAGAACCGGCTCACCCTTGACCGGCTGCAGAAGTTCGGCGCGATCGAGAAGTCCGCAGTGCCCGACCTGCTCGACCCGCGCCTGATCTTCATGGACAGCAGCCGGCGCGCCATGATGTTCGTGGGCTCGGAGGAGATCATGCACCAGCGGTACTACCAAGGTTGGTGGCTGGAATGGACCGTATAGCGACGCATCTTTTTTGTTGACGGCGTATGCATTTATGCGTACAATGATTCCATTGTCAACGAAACAAGGAGGTGCGGTGAAGCAAAGCGAGTTCAGACGGTGGCTCGCTTCCCACGGGGTGACTTTCGTAGAGGGCACAAACCACACGAAAGCCTACTACCAGGGAAAACAGACCACCCTTCCCCGGCACCCAAGCAAAGAGCTTCCGGAGCCGCTGAGGAAGAAAATCCTGAAGCAACTAGGACTGAAGTAAAGGGAGGCCCCGAAAGGGGCTTCCCACTCGCGCTAGGCCTCACCGCATGCACATTATGGCTCGATACCCTGCACTGATTGAACCCGGCGACGGCGGCTTTACGGTGTCGTTCCGCGACATCCCGGAAGCGCTCACCTGCGGCGATACGCAAGAGGAAGCACAGACCATGGCCTCGGACGCGTTGCTCACGGCTATGGAGTTCTATTTTGAAGACCAGCGCGCAGTCCCGCCGCCCTCGCCCGCGCAGCACGGCGAGGTGATGGTGGACCTGCCAGCGAGCGCCTACGCAAAGGTGCTGCTGCTCAACGAGATAGTGCGGCAGCGCATCACCCAGGTTGAGCTCTCGCGCCGTATGGGCGTGCCCCGCCAGGAAGTTGCGCGAATCGTGAACCTTGGCCACGCCACCAAGATCGATACGCTTGCCGCCGCCCTGCGCGCGGTGGGCAAGGATCTGGTACTGGGCCTGGAGGACGCTACGGCGCCAGCTTGAGCGAACGCACGTAGCCCTGCAGCCCGTTCACTTGGTCGGCCCATTCTGCAGCATCTCCGCCCAGTCGCTCATATTCCGCGACACACGCCCCAATAACTCCGATCCAGTCGGGGCCGGCTTCATGAGGTCCGCCGCTGGCTCCGGCAGCCGCGGCACGCCGGCCGGCTGCGAGCTCGCGCAGCAGCCCGTCAATACGAGCGCGCTGGGCAGCAGCAGTCTTTTCAGCATCCTGGCGCGCCACGACGGCACCGCGGTATTTGGCATCAGCACGATCTCGTTCCTCCTGCATTGCGCGCTCGACGCGCGCCTGGCGCTCGAGCGTGGCGGCGCGCTCAGTGGCGACGCCGGCGTCATACTGCCGCGCGCCGTACAGCTGCCGGTCGATGCGCCAGCCGGCCAGCGCCAGCGCCAGCACGGCGGCACCGATCAGGTACGGCCAGGCCGCGCGCGGAATCATTGCAGCCCCGAGAGACAGAGGCGGCGTTCGTCGAGCCTGCGGTTGCGCAGGCCTTGCACGAAAACCTTCTGCCCACCCGGCCCAGTGACAAAGGACCAGACGGGCGAGCCGTCCGGCGCGTTCGCCAGAGCATTGCATCCCTCGGCCAAGCGGCCGGCGTTGATGAGGCCTACGGCGCGGCTCGCGCAGGTGCTGGGCACACCAAAGTTGTGGGCGTGGCTGCTGAGTGCGTCGAAGATCGGCTGGCTGATGGCCACATTAATGCACTGGGCCAGCTTCAGCTGGTCTTTGCCCACGACCATGCGTTCGACTTCAGCGCAGCGCTCGGGCGACCAGTAGTCGCCGACGACGACCGGGGCAGGGCTGGTGTGTCGCGTGATGCCCTTGCACACCGTGGGCAGCCCGCCGGCGAGCTTGTCGGCATAGACGATGTTCTGCCCGTCGCCCTCCCACTTGCCGAGGAACTCCTGGAGAGGTCCAGAGAAGATCGCGATGGCGCCGGACGCTACGAGAGCAGCAGCGCCGCCCTTGACTTTGGTTCCGAGCTTCATTTGAACCCCCGCCACGTCGAGTATGCCGTGTAGACGGCAGTGAGAAAGACCACGATGTAGGTCAGCGGCTTGGCCAGGTTCCCAAGCCCCTGCAGCACCTTGAAGCCGCCGGTAAGCGCCTGGAACGTGTCGATGATGTCCTGGGTGTTCTGCCGGATCTGCTCGACGGCGTCCGCGTTGCGTTTCGTCGCGTCAGTGTTGCTTGCCATGTTTTGCTCCATCTGAGCAAGGCGTGTGTCGATGTCTTCAATGCGTAGCTCGAGTGAAGATTGCTTCGCATGCATCGACTTAAGGACTGCGTCGGTGAGGTGTTCGTCTGCCACCTGTATCTCCGGAGAGTCGGATATTGCCGACGTAGGGACAAAAAAACCCGCCGAAGCGGGCTGTGCTTGGCGGGCGCCAGGCCTACCGAATCCAGTGGTCGGCACGGCCGCGCGCACTGATCGATATCGACGTGAGTTGAACGCCGTCGGCCCAGTCGAGACAGCGAGACCCGGGCTGCCCAACGGAGGCGTTCCATTTGCCGCCAAGCAGCGCGCCGCGAGTGGCCGTCTCCGTGTCTTGAATCAGAACGCCGCGGCTATCCGACATCGCGTAGAAGTCCGGCTTGATCTGGGGCGTCCGCGGGGACCCGTCATAAGGCGAGGCTCCAACGGAATACCCGAGCTCGCGGCCCCATACCCATTGACAGCCTGTCGCCTGAATGACGCCCCATTTGGACGTCATCATGTAGTCATGCGCATAGCTTGCAGTGTTGGTCGTGGCAAGCCCGGTGGTCACCGGGTCATTGCCACGTGGCACCCCTTCCCGCGCGCCAAAGAATGCCGTGCAGGCCTCTTCATACGACAAGAGCTTCTTGCCGTGACTGATCATGATTTCGTTCGCCATCCACCAGTCCAGCGCTGCCTTGGCAACACCGTTACCCCCACAGGTCAACGGCCGGCGGGGGGGCTCGCCGCCATCTGCGATCACCACGCCGTTTCGGCTGGTGCCGTTCACGATGTGGTCCACCCCGAGCAGATAGATGTCGGTCCAGAAGGAATCGGCCACGAGAACCATTCCTCGCGCGTTGGCGCAGCGAGGCCGGAAATTCAGGTCCCAGATGGAATACGGGCTGATCTGAGGCGTGGCATTCCCTCCGGTGTTGACGTCGGTCGCGTTGCCGCCCGGCGCGTAGTGGAAGCCTCCCACGATCTCGGCGCCCATGCTCGGTGCGCTATCAAAACTCGGAGAGGCCTCGAAGCCAAGCGGCGACGCCCACACGGCATAGTCGGTGCCGGCAACCATCGTTGTCGGCAGCGCCACGGGCGTGTAGGTCGACACGTTGAATACGTAGGAACCGACGGACACTTCGAGCCCCGGGCGCACGCTCAGCGTCCCGCCGCTAAGAATGAACGCAGGGGTGAAGGGGTCGGCTTTTTTTATCGAGATCATCATGCCTCCTGTGGGCGTCGATTGTAGGCGATCAGTGGTCCTGTTGCGGCACCGCCGGCCAGTCGATGGTCTCGGGAAAGCCTGGCTGCTGCTCGATACGCATCAGAGCTACGCGATACGCTTTCCATTGGGCGAGAGCATCTGTTTCATCCGCGGACGCAATCCCCAAATCGACAGCATCCTCAAGCGGCGCGATCCGCAATGCCGCGACCCCCAGTAGGACATCACGGTCACTGCGGGCGATCGAGGACAGTTGCTCACGCGACAGCGCGTGCTCGGGAACGGGGCTCTCCAGCCAGCCACCGCCCTCAGCGGGCACATACCGCATGCCATCCCTCACGGCGCTCGGCGGCTCAACATCAATCGCGCCACCAGGGATCAAGAAGACACCCGGCTCAAGCGGCGACTCATCGGCGGTGACGGCGGAGTGAAAGAAGCCATCCGCGGTCAGCTGAGAAACGATTTTTTCCATGGAATCCCCTTAGTACTTGATGCACACGAGCGGCGCGAGGTTCCGCGGCCGCGTGCCGAAGTTCTGTTGCGCATCGAAAGCGATGCTGCCCGTGCTCGACGTCGACGAAGACACGAGCGATCCGTAGTCGGAGACCTGGACCAAGTCACCGCCAATGCGCCCGATCAACGCCGCGGTGTTGTCGTCTCCGTTCATGACCGACCGAACAGCGGGCGAAGTCGTCCCCGTGCTATCGGCCGCGACCAGAGTTGCCTTTTGCCATGCCGCCCAAACGCGGCCCGCGTCGACACCGCGGCCGTCATCGAAGCCCCGGAAGAACTCGCCGCGCGCGTCGGGCAGCACGATGTAAGCGCCGGTCGTACTGCGAGTGGTCGAAGGGTTCGCAGGATCCGTGCAGCGGTAGCCCCACAGCGTGGTAGCGTTGTTTGCGTCTCCTACGTAGATCGCGGCCGCCAAGGCCGGATACGTCGCCACCGACACGGCCGCGCCATTGGCCTTGAGGTACCCAGCCGGCGCAGCATTCGCGAACGTCATCAGCATGGCGCCAGCCGGCGTGCTAGCTCCCGCCAGCGCGGTCTGCACAAATGCCGTGGTGGCGATCTGCGTGGTGTTCGTGCCAGCAGTCGCCGTAGGCGCAGCCGGCGTTCCGGAGAACGTGGGTGACGTCAGGCTCGCCAGAGCGCGCCAGCTTGCGGAAGCCCCGGCGTTCGGGTCCACCGCGTTGTTGTCCACCTGGCTGACCCAAATGGTCAGGCTGTCGTTGCTCAGAATGCGAGCGCCTTTGGGGTAGCCACCCACGGCCGCGACAAAGGCCGCGTCGAAGGGATAGCCGCCACCAGCCTGCGTCCAGCGAACGGCTGCGCTGAGGAAGTAAAGAATGCCATTGAAATCCTGGCCGAACGGCGGGATCCCGCCTGCCGTGACCGGAGTCATGGTCAACGGCGGGAATCCATCCGTGAACGATGCCGCTCCCGGACTCACGCCGATCTGCGACGCCACAGGAATCGTGTTCTTGGAGCCGCCTTCTGCAAAGGCGACGGGAGATTTCGAAGGTGCGTTACTGGCTTGCATTGATCAGCCCCGAAGAGGTGAAAAAGACGCCCTGACCGAACGGTAGGCCGGAGCCTTCAGAGAAACCGAAGGTGGACGGAATGTCGACTTGAAGGATGTCCGCGAGCACGGCCGCCGGCTTCGGGATAGCGCCTGACTGGGTCAGGATGGCGACTTCGAACGGCAACAGGCTGAACTCGAATGTGTACCGAAAGCGCATGCCACCTGTGTCAGAGACGTAGCACCGCCCACGCCCCTCAAACAGGTTCGACAGCAGCCTGTTCAGACTCGGGCTAGTGCAATCCGAGATGTTGGCCAGGGCCTTAACGAGAATAAGACGGCGGTACGCATCGTCCGCAAGGCGATAGGTCTGTGTTTGGCTTTCGCCCACATACATCGGCGCCTGGCCGAAGGGCTGCCAACTCAACGCCTCATCGAAGCCCAGATACGTCTCTTCGCCGGGGATGGTGAGCTCTCGGCCAACGCCGACTATCTTTCCCCAAATATCGAGGCCAAATCCTTGGGCGGTCTCGACATTCCACACGTAGTCGTAGAACGCGTCGAAGTCGGCCTCGGGATTGATGTAATCGTCCATGTTGTTGATCAACTGGACCAGCGTCGGGCTATTCGCGTACTGGCTGATGACGGTGCGCGCCACCAGGCCAGGCTTGGGTGTAGAGCTCATGTGAGGACCACCACAATGTCATCAGCCGATACTGTCGGCCGGCGATCGATGTTCACCGTCACGCTCGGCGCCGTGGGCGTGCTCGTTCCGATCAGCAACGACAAGATGGAGAGCGCCGGGCTGATAAGCGACACCGGAGCGTAGAATCGGCTGGCGTAGATGATGGAGCCGATGCGTGCGCGCTGACCTCCGTCAACGCCATTGAATGCGTCGATGATGGCCTGCTTGACCTGGGCAACCACGTCAGATGGCAACGCCGGATTGGCTGCGATCTCGACGCGGAACAACACCGGCAACGCGTCGGGGGTCTCCCAGCGCACCACATAGGAAGGGTACGGGTACTGATAGTTCTCCGTGTCCTGGACGATCTGCGAGGTGTTGCCGTTGTAGTCAGCGCCGTTGCTTTTCTTGCGCCAGATCGCTTCCGCGATGTCAGCCGCTTGGCCTCCTACAGCAGCGACCCATATCGAATGCGGCGCGAGCATGACCCCGCCGATCTCCTGCGCGACCGACTCATTGTTCTCCGTGACATAGGCGTCGATGACGCCGTCGACGTTGGCCACAGCGGCGTAGATCGAAGGCAGCGATCCGCGCGCATTCAGCGCGACCGACTGCTGACGCCGAAGTTCAAATTCAGCGCGTGATTCGACGTTGCTACCAACCGTACCGTCGTCAGCATTCAGAACGGAGTCCCACCCGGGAATTGCCTGGTAGATCTGGGACAGCGCGCCGGCCGCGCAGCTGATCGGGCCGTTCACCGAGCAAACAAACGGAAGATCGACACTGCCTCCGAGCGGGATAGTGCCCGACTGCGTGCATATGTAAATGTTGCCGTCTACCGCCTGCGCGCGCGCTCCCACGGGAATGGTCGCACCCGTGAGCCCCGTACACGTTGCGATAACCGCGGTAGCGGTACCCGGCTTCCGGTCTAGAAAATAGATCCGGCCGATCGCGTCCTGCATGCGACCCGCCGCAAACGAAGGGTCCACTTGATTGACGTACGAGGCGAACTCGTTGTTCTTGGAGCCGATAATGGCCGTCGTGCTGCTGGCCAGTTGGCCCTGCGGCGTTTCGAGGGCGGGATTCAGTCCACCCCCAAAGGCATTATCCATATCCGCTTGCACGCCAGCCAAGATCTCGGATTCTTGAGGCAACACGAGGCCGGCCGGCGTGAACTGGACGCGCGGAACTTGCGAGGTAGTCATGATGGCCTCAGAAAGTGATGGTCGAGGTGGAGCCGTCGGTCAACGTCACTTCGACGTAGCCGCTAAGGCGCCGCCCCTCGAAGGCGGTGACGGTCGGGCGTGCGTCGGCGACTTCAGGCACCTGGAGAGCAGCAGCACGGAGCCCCCCCACGACCACCGCAAGAGGCGGAAGCTCACCCAAAATCTGCGACCAGTAAGGGACGCCCTTGGTCGTGTTGTAGAAAAGTTCGCCACGGAAGAGCTTGATGGCACTCGCGACGTCTTGAGCCACTGCGTATGGGTTAGACGCCATGGCGATGTTCCCGGACGCGTCCAGCACCAGGTCCCAGACCGTTCGATCCAAAAGAAGCGTGTTCATCAGCCTCCCCTTACCGTGATGGTCATATGGTCGCTGGTCATTTCCTGCGTAGGCGCGTTTGTCTCCGATCCTGCGCCGTTCTCGTGGTGGGTGTGGGAGTTGAAAAGCTCCTGAAACTGCGAAGTAATCAGTCGGCGAAGCTCCTGCCCGGATGCCCCCAGTTCCACATTAGGCGCGGTGACGGCTGCGCTGGCGGACGCCGTCACGGTCGATGTCGAGCAATCCACCGTTACGCTTGTGGCCTCGACGGTGACGTCCGGCGCGCGCACTGTGACCTTCGTCGGCGACACGATCGAGATTCCCCCCGGCTGGAACTGCACATACTGCGCAGGCGTGCCATTGAGCATGCCGCCGAAATAGATGCCGTCGGCCATATCGTGGGAGCGCCAGGACCCGGGGTTCGACTGCACCTTACGAGACTTGACGGCCGAGATATCTCGACTGGAGAACGCGGCCATGCCGATGTCCCCGATCTTCGGGTCCAGAATCACGGCATCTGATCCACCTTGCAAGCGGAAGTATGGAAGCTGGTGCAGCACACCATGTGGTGTAGCGTTACCGTTTCCGTCAAGCTGGTTGACGAGAGGCTGCACGTCGACGAAACCAACCGGGGAGAGCCCGCCGTCGTTCGTCACCGCCACCACCCTCACCAGGGTGCATGTGTTGAGACGATTCAGCATCTGGCCCACCATGAAGGTGATGGCACCATACTGCTGCGCCCCCGCCGCCGGCCCAGCCTGCCCGCCATATCCGAACTGTTTCTCAACCATTGATCGACCTTTGACACAGAATCCGCGATATCCACCCGCCGCCCGGGACCTCTGATTCGAGCTGGTGCACCAGACTGACGACGATCCACTCCCCATGCGCGGCCTCAACCACGCTGATGACCTGTACCAAGTCACCCAGGCCCAACTGGGGCGTGTACAAGAGCGAGAACTCGACGCCGCCGCCTGTGAAAGTCGGATATCCAACCAGGTTTCGGCCCGCCTCGATCAGGATCGGCTCTGACGCGCGTGCCCCGGCGTAAGGCCAAATCGCAAGGACCCCGCGGTCAACCGAGAAGTTGAAGCGGCCAGCCCGCGCGCACGATTTGAGTTGCTCGAATGCGGTGCCCGGAAAATAGGGATTGGAGAGGGTGACGGAAACGCCATTGTTCTGGAATGCCACGCCCATCGCCCGAGCAATGTCGGCCGCCACCGATTCCGCTTGGACCGCGCCGCGGTAGCTTCTCGCATTGGTCGGGCGCACGGCTTCGAACGCGGCGGCCAGTGCCACAACATTGAAGGCGACCTCCGGCGCCTGGTTGTAGTCGGCCCACGCCTGGGCAATCGTGCCCTCATACACCACAGTCAGTGCGCTCTCCCCGACATCACCGGCAGCTACCAAAATTCGGTTGTTGCGCCGTTCGGTGAGCACGGGACCAATCACCGTCAGCTTGTTGATCATGTCCTGCGACAGACCAAAGATGCGCAGCTGAAGCTGCGACTGCGCATCACCGTTGTAGGCAATCACGGCTGCCTGTACCCGATAGCCCTGCAGGGTCACGGCGGCCCCAAGGTCATCGCCAAACTCACCCTCAGCGAGATTGATTGTGACGTCGATGCGGCGTTTGACGAACGTCATAGATCAGACTCTTCCAGGTACATCAGTTGGAACCGACCACCAAATCCAGCGTACTCGGGGTCCTCTCGCCCCTGCGTGTCCACGAAAGCGATATCTCCCACGAAAGGGCTGTAGCGCTCGCGCACGACGCGCACTCGATCGCGGCACAGTACGGCCAGCGCCAGCGGCTGATGGTTCACTTGGAGGTCGAGGAAAACGCCGGTCGACTTTTGATAGACCGCCACTTGGCAGTTCTGTCCACCGAGCACCACGCTGCAGGTCTGCGCCGGCACCGCCCGAAGGGGGATTTGTCTCATTGGATAGCTCCTTCGAGAGGCACGGCTTCGATTGCCGCCGGATCTGCCACGTCGAAAATTTCAACCGGCGCAGGGTCAGATACCGGGAAGGTCTGAACTTGACCGTTGCTCTCTTCCTCGGCTCCGTCAGGCTCTGCAGTCTCCCCGAAATCTGCTACAGCCGTCTGGCGCACCTCTTCGATGTACAGCTCAACAATGAGTAGGCTGGGCCCGCTCCGAGAGCTGCGCTCATACGAGTAGCCGACGATGTTGGAGGACTGATAGACGATCTCAGGCGTGACAAGCGTGAAGAGGTCGGTGCTGCTCTTCAGCTCCTCCAGTTTCGCCAGAAGCTCGCCCCTCGAGGTCATGTCGCCACTCAGTGATACCCGTAGAGCAACGTCATAGGGCGTGTCCACCTTGTTGAAGGAAGAGAAGGTACCCATCTCCACCGGGAAGGTCGAGATTCGCGCGCCATTTCGAAACCGAACACCCAGCACCGTGTCGAAGCCGAGCACTGGCAGTCCGTTCGAATCGTAAAGCCCCCAGCGCGGAATGCCGAATATCAGCGCAGCCAGCCCACCGAGCCCAAGATTTGCCAGCTCGGAGACGGAGGGAAGCGTGAGGTCCCTCAGCACAGCCGGCACCCCAGGGACCTGTGGGACGTTAGGAAATGGGATAGAGGGCATCAGAACATCCCAGTGTTGGATTGGTTAACGAGACTCTGGCTCCCCCCCAGCGCACTAAACTCGCGCGCGACACCTTGCGCATCGGTTGCCTGGGTGTTGATGGTGACGGGGCCATTTATGTTGACCTCGTGGTTGTTCTCGGTGCTAAGCGGCAGCGGACGCTCACTCAATCCGGTCGCAGTCGGAGAGGCCTGCACCGCCGACATCGCCGACGAGTTGCCCGCCGCTTCGACGTCTGCGCGGTGAGCTGCCGCGTACAGCGCGCCTGCGGCTGCTGAGCGCTTCTCTGCCTCACCTTCACGGTCCTTAGGACGCTCGTAGTACCGGGAGACCGCGTCTCCGGCCTGCTGCGGCGTTTTTGCCGCGCGCAGCTTCTCCATGGCGGTGATCTCTGTGTTGCGCAACTCCCAGTCGACAAACGCGAGTTGCTGCTCGAGGCTGGCGTCCTTCAGATCGATGCCAAAGGCCTTCTTGAAGTCCGCCTGCCGGGTCGGATGCCATTGAGCCACGCCGACCGCCTGACCGCCGTCGCCGATCGCCTTCGGGTCAAGGTTGCTTTCGGCCATCAGGTTCGCGACGATTCCGGTCGCCTGCTCGCGCGAGTACCCCTTCCCCTCAAAGAACTTGATGGCATCGAGGGCCTTCTTGCTCTTCAGCGCGGGGCTGTTCAATGCGTCGAGCTGGCCCTTCTCACCGACGTTAAGCGACTTGCTGTAGGTAGCCAGTGCAACACCGCCAGCCACTGTGGCAAGCGATCCCAGAGCGGCAACCCCTGCCGCACCTGATGCCCCGCCGATAATCCCAAGGGATGCCCCGATTGAGGCGAGCGCACCCGCGAGAGACAGCATCGGCGTAACGATAGAAAGCAGCTTCAGCGCCGCAAGACCCACCAGGACGTTCTTCCATCCGCCCACCGACTGCGCGGCCTTGTCCGCCTTTTCAGCGAATTCGGCGAATCCGTTCACGAGTCCATCCACCCACTTCACGATCCCCTCGCGATTGGCCAGCAGGTAGTCCCCCAGCTTTTGGGCTCGCCCGGCCAGCTTCTCGAAAGTCGGGATGAGCGAAACCAGGACCTTGGTTCCTACCGCCTCGAAGGTGTCACGCAGATCGAGGTAGACGTTACGCAAGCGAAGCGCGTCCTGGGCGTCCTTCCCTGAGATAGCGGAGCGCTTCTCCTGGGCCTGGACCAATTGCTGGATCGCAGCCGGCCCCTGCTTGATCAGGTCGAACTGGTCATCTGAGACGCCCATCAGCTGAGCAGCGAGGGCCGCCCGAGCTCGATCCGTCTTGTACAACTCCGAGACGATGCGCGAACGCGCCAGCAGATAGCTGTTGCCATCCTTCAGGTCTTCGACCTTTCCCCCAAACTGGAAGAAGGCAGGCAGCGTTTCCGCATTCATGCCCCGGCGGAACTTCGCGACCTCGCTGGCTGACTGCCGGAGCTGGGCCGTGATGCCTTCCGCCGACCCGCCGGCGCGTTCAGCCGCGCGCTGCCATGCTTGTAGCCGCTCGGTGCTCATGTCCAGGTTTTTGGACATTTGCCCGAGACTGGCGGCGGTGTTAATCGTGTTCGCGGTGAAGCTCTTCAGCCCCACGCCAGCCGTGAAGACTGCCAGCAGGGCCAACACCTCATTGCGTACGCGGCTGAATGCCATGGCAGCCTGCTTGCCATTAGCCTCCATCTGGCGCGACACGACGCCAGATTGCGCGCCAGTTTGCTTCAGCCCGGCCTGGACCTGACCGATGCCTTGGGTAAAACCCTTGGCGTTCAGCTTTAGCTCAACGAACAGGGCATCCAGGATGGTGGCCATGGCTACTTCCTCACATCAGACAAAACTCGCCTGTTGTGCGCGTCGACCGCGATCACCTCAAGCAGGTTGTATAGGTCCTCGGCACCGTAAACCGTCTGCAGGTCGTGCAGCATAGCCGGGTGCCGAGATATCACCGCGGCGACATTCGGCGGCACGTTGGCATATCGAATCAGCCGGTGGTTGCCGCCGTGCCAGGGCTGGATGCCGAAGTCGATTGGCCGGCGGCGCCCGAAAAATCCAGGTGAAGCGCCATGATCTCGCGGCGCAACTTGAGCCGCGTACTGACCTCTTCGATATCATCGTCAAGCAGCTTTCGCGTGCCTGCGCGCCCCAGATCGAGTTCGACACACTCCATCATCTTGTCGAAGAGTGGTCGGGCCTGGTCAAAGCTCAGATTCTTGAGCGCTTGCAGCCCAATCGCCGCCATGCCGGCGAGTCCCGCCTCCGCAATGTTGTCAGGCACTTCCACGCCCGCGTTCATCAGTGCAAAAAGAGCGCGGCCGGCCCACTCTTCCGACTCGGCGGCCGGGAGCTCGGTGATAAGGAACACCTTGCCCTTGTCGCGGCCGGCCTCGGTGATGGTGATCGCTTTCTGTTTTCGGGCCATATCACACCAGAGCAGGCGAGACGTTCTCCCAGGTGATCTGGAACGTCATGGGTTGAAGAATCGCGCGCGCAGTCGGCACCTGCGGCGCCTGGGTCAGCACCCCGCGGCGCAACGTGTACTTGCGCTCGATGGACGGAATCGCGAGGGTGCCATTCGCATAGAAGACCTCCCTCGACGTCTTCATTGCAGCAATCCACGCCTCGAAGATGAACTTCGACGGCGAGTCGGCCTGCAGCGTGATGGTCTGAACCACAGGCTGGGGGGTATAGCCGGCCGACATGTAGCCGTCGATCCCCATCACGGCCTGGGCCAGTTGAACCGCGTCGAAAGTGAACGCGTCATCGGTGCCGTACCCCTCGATCTTTTGCGGCACAGGGAAGACGAGGCCCACGCCCAACATGAGGACGGAATTGGCACTGGTCAGAGTCGTCATGATGTTTTGCCCTTACAGTACGGCCAGGGAGGCCAGGGTGATCTGCTGGACGGAACCGCCGTCCATGTACCAGAACGTCATGGGCGGCGTGCCACGCGCTTCACGAACCTGCGGCGTAGCGTCCTTGATCTGGAGGTACCAGCCACGGGTTTGGAGCGATTCCGAGATGTCCACGCCGGCCTGGTTGTTCACCTGGGCCTTCTGCTGCGCCGACAGCGTCACGCCGGCGCGGATGGAGCCGAAGTTCACACCGGCGTTGATCGGGTCCAGGCAAGCTGCGTCGATAAGCGTGTAGCCGTCCAGGTTGTAAGGGATCGAGTTCACCTGCGTGAGCAGCGTCATCAGCGCCTGCTGAATGGCCGCGTTCTGCCAGATCTGGTTCACGTACACGTCGACCCACTTCCAGCTGCCGCTGATCTGCCCCGGATAAAAGAACCGGAACTGGTCGTTGCTGGTGGCATAGTCGCCGTAGAAGTTGTAACCGTTGTCGATCAGCGTCTGCGCGGTGGTGGCATCGGTCACCGAGAACGTCAGGCCGGATTGGCCTTTGAACGCGAGGGTGATTCGGCCATTGGTGCGTGCGAAGTCGATGGACGCCACGGCGCCCAGCACGAATGCAGCATGCTGGATGTCCTGATAGACAGGCACCGAGCCAGAGTACTCGTTCGCAGCGATGCGCGCGGCCCAGCTGGTAGTGCTGCCCTGCTGCGCGGCCGCCACGTCGGTATCCCAGCCCACATAGGCGTAGCGATTGCCACGGCTGTTCGTCCAGGCCGAGAAGGCGACCTTGCCGTCGGTGTCCGGCTCGAAAGTGGTCATGAACGACGCCCAGTTCTGGGTGATGTCCGTGATCGCGCTCATGTTCGTGGCCGGCACGCCCGCGGCGGCTCCCTGCGACAACACCGCGCCCGTGGCCTGCGTCAGCTTCAGCCCGGCCGCGATCGTGCCGCTGCCGTAGCTGATGGTGCTGGCCGCGCCGTCGGTGGCCGAGGTGATCACGAAGGCAGCGCGCTGCGCATCATAGGTGCACGACGCGCCGAACGACGTGAACGCGGCCTGGATGATCGAGGCCGCATTCGAGAAGCTGGTGGCGGCCGACAGGTTGATCGTGCTGGACGTCTTCGGGGTGCCGTCGACACTGACCGTCAGAACGCCCGTCAGGGCCTGCAGCTGCGCCAGGGTGGTCGACGCCATCGAGCCGCCGCGCACGTAGGCGGCCACGGCCTCGGTCGGATACTGGGCGAACAGCAGGTTGCCCGGCTTGCGCGTCGAGTTGTCGAAGCCGTTGAAGTAGATGCCGGCCAGCGTCGCCTCGGTCGAGGTGGTGCCGAAGAAGCGCTCCACATCGCGCGCCGTGGCGAAGCTTCGGACGGTTCCGACCGGCACAGCCGTATCGGTGGTGAGGATCAGGCCGTTCAGGTCGAGCGCCGATCCGCCGGCGCCGATCACGCCAGGGACGACCTGGACGATTTCACTGGCGGGAATGGACATAGCTTTAAGCTCCCGGAGGGTAGGTAGTGTCGACCTCGACGAGGTCCACGTGGAGTTCGTCCGCAAACTGCTGCGGCACGGTGATGGATGGGTTGAACTGCAGGACCGCGTCGACTGACCAGCGTTCCAGGTACTGAGCCTCGCCGGTGATGAACGGAAGTTGCCGCGGCTCGCCGGTGTAGAGCGGCTGCACGCCGCTCGCCTTCAAAGCGTCGCATCCGTAGGAGCTGCGCAGGGCGATGCAGATGGCCAGGGCCATGTCCTGCGCGCCGTCGCCGTAGCAATCGACCTGGGCGTTCCATTGGGTGGGCCGCGTCAGGGTCATGGTGCCGGCGCTTGGCACGTCCTCATAGGTGGTGCGCGGAAGCGACAGCGCAGGCGCCAGGATGGGCGTGATGTACACGTAGCGGCCGGCCGGCGGCGGCACGCGGTTCTGCTGCCCGCGCGCCACCGCCACCTGGTCGCCGACGATCACCTCGACGAACGCGCCCAGCGCGTCGACCAGCGCGTCTTCGGTGAGGGAAACAGGGATGCTCATGGCGCCGCGTCCATCTGAAGGGTCACGCCGACCTTGCACCAATCGGGCCAGGTCTCGAAGACCACGGTCACCAGCCATACATGGCCGCCGAAGACCAGCAGATCACCACCCTTGGCCAGCGGGCGCACAACGCCCTGGGTGTCTCCGTGCATATAGACGCTGCGCTGCACACCCTGGATGTTCTGGGCCTCAAGGTGCGCCAGATCCTTGCCGCTCAGCGGCTGGACCTGCAGGCGCGCGGCCGCGTCCGGCTTGTACTTCGGCACCTGCTTGCGCCCGACGCCGGGCTCGTAGCCGTCGCTGGCGCGCAGCGTGCCGTCGATCATCGGGTTCACCGCGGCGATGATCGGGCCGGCGATTCCGTGCAGGTTCATGTGTCGACCTCGTAGTCCACGCTGTTCATCATGTGGCCGGTATCGACCAGCGGCTTGGCGAAGCCCTTGCGAGCCACAGTGACAGGCGACAAGGCCGGGCTGTCCAGCTGCCGGATGGATTCCTGCAACTGGCCCTTGATGCCCTCGCCCATCTGGCCGAGCGTCTTGTCGATGTCGTAGTCGTTGTTCTTGGCCACAGCACCCAGGGCGCGCGGCCAGTCCTTCTGCTTCTCGGCGATCATGGCCCGGAAGAACGGCCGCGGAGGCTGGTTTCTGTCCGGCCGGCCAAACTCGTTGACGGCCGCCACCAGCGCGACCGGCGTACCGTCCGGATAGGTGGCGCCTTCCAGAAACCCCACGCGCAGCGAACCGCCGTCGCCCAGCTTCTTGGCCATGTCCTCCAGCCGCCGCACCAGGGACTGGCCGCCCTTCAGGCCTACGGTCGCCATGGAATCACCACGGGGACCGCGTATCCGGTCGGCGCGGGCCGGTAGCGCCCCACCCGGTACTTGGCCGTGGCCTCCCAATACTGGGCGCCATAGCCGGTCTGCGCGTACCACTGCGCCGAGCCCGGCGCCACGTTGTACTCGGCCGACACGGACACCGAGCCCTCCGTAGCGCTGCTGATCCGGCCCACCAGAGGCCGCTGGCCCTGACCGTTTTCGCCATAGGTCAGCGCCGCGATGTGGGCCGTCAGCAGGTACAGGAGCACCTTGCGCTCGTCGACGTCAGAGACCGCGCTGCTGTCCTTGTTGCTCAGATACAGCGTGGCCATGCTGAAGGCATGGCTCAACTGCGCATCCGTGAGCGTGGTGAAGGACGGGTAGATCTGCCGGAACTCGGCGGGGTCAAAGACGACGACAGCCATGGGCCGCTCCTAGTTTTTCTGATCGGGCACGCGCTCGAGGCCCTTGCCGGGCTTGTCGGGGTCCAGGCCTTCCAGACCGCTCTTTTCGCCCTTGCGTTCCTTGGCCTTCGAAATGGCGCTGCGTTCGCCGCCCTGGGCGAAGATCAGCTCCTTCTTCAGGGGTTGGAAGTCGGGGTACAACTTCGTCCAGGCCTCCCAGAAGTCGGCGGGCACTTCGGTGAGGCCATGGCCTGCGATGGCGTCCGGGTGATTGGCGCCGTTCAGCACCACCGGCTCTTTGGCGCCGGGGATGTCCAGGATCAGCCCATTGGGCAACTTGCACGCGACGGTAACGGTCGGCATTTCTCTTCCTCGAATAAAAAGGGGCGCCGGATTGGCGCCCCTGGTCGTTGCTGGAGACCTGCGTTACACGCCGATCATGCTGGCAATGGCCATCGGAACCTTGATGACGGCGCCCCAGGTGCCCTGCGACTTCTTCTGCTTGAAGCTGGAGGTGTCGCGGACGATGGCATGGGCGCGCATCTTCTCGGTGAAGGCGGCGGTGCCCACATTCTGGCCGTCGATCGAGTCGGCGATGAGCTGCACCAGCTGGCCCGAGCCCGTGGCGTACTGCACGGCGGTCTCGACGGTCAGGTTGGGGAAGTTCTTGGCCAGCATGTCGCTGACGTTGACGTTGTACTGGTTCGTCTTCGTCAGGTTGACTTCGATCTCGGGCGACATGCACAGCTTCAGCTTGTCGCGCCGCGTGACCAAGCCGCGCGTCTGCGCCACCAGCTGGCCGTAGATCTTCACGATGTCGTCGTAGACCGCTTGGCCATCCTTGCCCGACCAGAGGGTCACGCCGCCGACCGAGATCGGAGCCACCGGCGCCGACAGGTTCGGATCGTTCAGCAGGCCGTAGTTCTGCAGGCCGGCGATGCCGAAGAAGTAGCTGTTGTCCTGGAACTTGTTGAGCACCAGCGCAGACGCGATGTTCAGTTCGGACGCCCAGTTGATCTTCGCCTGGCCGGCCATGTCCAGCTCGCGCTCACCCCATTCCGTCATGGTCTGGTAGTGGTACGACTGGCGCTGCGGGAAGTTGGTGTTCGCGCCGGCGCGGCCATTGTTGTTGAAGTCGCCATAGGACGACACTTCGCCCGTGGATTCCACCACCGGGAAGGTGGCGGTCAGGGTCGTCCAGTCGCCCTTCTTCGACTCGCCCAGGATCACGGCGCCCTGCATCGGCGTCGTGAGGACGCGCGTCAGCTCGGGGTCGATGTAGTTCAGCAGGTAGCCCGGGATGCCCGAGTTGCTGACCGTCACCAGCGGGCCGGCCGCGTCCATGGCCAGACCATAGTCGGCCCGGAACTCGTCGGGCAGATAGTCCTGAGCGCCCGGGAACACGATGCCGAAGTGCTTCTCCAGCAGCGCGAGGTCTTGGTTTCGTTTCATTGCATTACCCCAGGTTGGTGGAGGTGATCTTGATCAGCGAGCCGATCGCGCCCGCGCTGGCGACGAACCAGTCCGTTTCCGTGCTGCCGGCGATGGTGTCGCCCGCGGCGCCGGTCGAGATCGTGCCGTCGGTATTCGAGGCGAAGACCTTCTGGCCGATGGTGGCCACGGTCTTGGTCGGGGCCCAGAAGTCGCCCAGGTTGTGCAGGGTGACACCCAGGCCCTCCGGCACGACCATGGTCGCTTCGGCCAGCCAGATGGTGATGACGGCCTGCTGCTCGCGGTGCACAAAGCCGGTGGGCACGCCGGCGCCGGCATTGCTGACCAAGCCATCCGCGTCCGCCCAGGCGAAGCGGCCCACCGTCACGCCGTCGGCGTCAGCCACCAGGGCGCCAGGGCCGGCCAGCACGGTCGAACGCGGGTTCGAGCTGGCGAAATCGCCGGCAACCGCGGCGGCGGGTTCGATGTAGACCTGTTTCTGAAAGCCCATTTAGATCACCTTGGGGATGTGCGGGAAGCGATCGCGGAAGCTCTTCTGAGCGGCCGAGTCCATCGCCACGCGCGGGGGTTGCGGAGCCTGGTCTTGCGCCAGGGCCATCTTGACCAGTGCGCGGTACGCCGAGGGCGGCGTATCGGTCAGGTCGATGCCCTTGGCGTCCAGGGCCATCTTGTAGACCGCCTCGGCCGAGTCCTGGGCGACGATCTCGCCGAGGATGGGCCGGCATTCCTGCTCGGCGGCGCGGATCGCAGTCATGCGAGCGACGGCGGCCTCTTCGCCAGCCTTCGTGGCCTTGGCCAGGGCCTGGTCCATGGCCTGCTTGGTGACCGGGCCGGGCGGCGTGCCGGGGGTGTGCGGCGGCTCGTCGTTGGCCGCGGCCGGTTCACCCAGGGCCGCCATGACGCGGGCGGCTTCTTCCGGGCCAAGCTTCTCGCCCAGCATTTCGCGGATCTTGCCCATCAGCTCGTCGTCTTGCGCGACCGGCGGCGTGGTGTCGTCGTCCTCGTCTTCACCGATGGGCGCGACGGCCGGGTCGGTGAAAACCTCGATGACCTCTTTCAGGTCTTCCAGGTCGGCGTCCTGCGCCAGCTTTCCCTTGAAGTGGTTCTGCATGGCGCGCACGATGCGCGGCTGCTCGGACTTCAGGTTCTTGCGGCTGACGCCCTTCAGGAAGGGGGTCAGGTCGCCCAGTGCCGCGTCCTGGGCCAGCCGGGGCCGGATATGCGCCCCGAGTGCCCCGGCGACGACGGCGGCGGTTTTGCTCAGTTTCATTTTCGGGATCTCCGAAGGGTTGAGGGTACTGCTGTCGCCTACGACGACGTCCGGGCCAGTCCGGCCCACTTCGACGAGCGCGACGTGATTACCGCACAGGTCACGCATCACCCCGTCGTATGCGACGCCCTCGTACTTGCCGGGCGTCATATCGGCGCGATAGCGGTACGCGGGGGAAAGCTCCTTCTGCTGCTCGGAGTCGATCAGCGCGATCGCAACGGCGTCCCATACGACGAGGGAATTCTTGAGGTACGGCGCCTGGTAGGAGGCGTTCGAACCCGTGGCCCCGACCACGAACTCTTTCTGCGGCTCGGCGGCCGAGACGGGGATGTGCTTGGACAGCAGCGGGATGTTGTTGAAGGTGGGCGCGGCGCGCGCCAGCTCTTCCGGATCCCGCAACAGGAAGTAGACGCGGTTGGGGTCAAGCCCCAGCGTCTCCCAGTCCGGGATCTCGTTGCCGCGGTACGGATTGACCGTGGCCTTGCTGATGTTGCTGATCTCGACGTGCATCCGGCCGTCGGCGTCGATCGTGCGGACGGTGGCGCGGTCCAAGGCCAGGCCGTGGTGCTTCTGCTGTTTCATTCGTCGAATCCCGGGATGATGCTGATGGCCACGCAGCGGCAGTTAGGCAGCTCACCGGGGCGGATGTACTCGCCATCGATGAGCATGCCCTTGTCGACGTCGTAGGCCTTGCCGTCGGCTTCCTGGTGCGACTTGCGCGGGTGCTTGCCGCCGCGCGAATGCCGCCACTTAGCCTGTTTGATGCCCAGGCCCTGCTGGCGCACGCGCGTGATGGTGGCCGTGGCCTTGTTGTTCTGGTCGCGCGCGATGAACGCCGCGCGCCGTTTGGTGACGCCGTACCGCTTCTGCAGGTCCTCGACCAGCCCTTCCAGGTCTCGCCCCTGGGTCACCGACCGCATGACCATGCCCTGCACCTCCTGCAGATGCTCGGCGGCGATGGACTTGATCAGCCCGACGTTCTCCTGCACGGTGGCCTGAAACACGTCGTTGGCCGCCCGGGTCAGCTGAAACTGCACGCTGAACCCCTTCTGGCGCAGGGCGTTGCGCAGCGAAATGTCCGCCGCACTCATCGAGGTCTCGGCGAAGTCACGGGCCACCGGCTCGGCCGCCTCGTCGAAGCGCCGCTGCCACTGCCTGGCGAGCCGGTGCATCATCTTGGTCAGCGCCATCGCCGGGCTTTCGTCCTGCGCGATCTCCGGCACGTTGCGCCGGTAGGCAGCGGTCAGCCAGTACACGACCGACCGTTGCATCTCGTCGATCAGACGGTCCAGGCGCTTGCGGTAGGCCGCCTCGATCCCCTGGTTGGCGTGCACGGGGCGCAGCGGCACCTCGCGGCCGGTAGGGGATACGAGGTCAGGCATAGGCTTGTCCCTGGGGTTCGTCTTCCAACGGCGGCTGCGCGCCTGGCACTGCATCCGGCAGACCGTCGTCATCGTCGTCGCTGATGTCCAGCGAGTGGTAGCCGTTCGTCTCGTCCGCCGCCACGCGCTCGCGCTCTTCCTGCGGGCTGATGGCGCCGGAATCGACCAGCACTGCGCCGGTATCCGCGTCCAGCTTGCGCACCTCGGCCAGCTCCTTTTCGCTCATCTGCCACAGCGGCACGAAGCTGAAGGTGATGTCGGGGTCGATCTCGCCGAACTCGCTCAGCTGGATCACCTCCAGGCACTGCTGCAGCGGGTCGCGGAACACCGATTCCTGCGCCGAGTGCATGTCGTCGTAGAACACCCGGATTTCGCCGTCGGCCGTGGCATTCAGGCCGCTGGGCGAGATGCCCATCAGCTTGACCAGCGGAATGCCCGACACGACGGAAAGCTGCTCCAGGGACTGGTTCTGCAGCGCGTCCAGGCCAGACAGGGGCACGTTCTCGAACCGGAAGTCCTCGCTCTCTTTGTCGATCGCCCAAGCGCCGCGGTTGGTCCGCATGCGGTTGAAAACGTCGACGCGTCTAAACACGTCGTCGCCAGAGTCGCCGCTCAGGATCGAAGCCATGTTCGTCAGGAACAATGGCACGGAGAAGCCGTCGATCAGGTTGGCCACGGCCTGGCGCGTCTTCAGCCAGTTGTTGACGTACGGGATCGCCAGCTGGGTCATGGACATGCCGCCGAAGTTGTACGACGGCTTTAGAAGGTCCGGCACCTCGCGCGACACGATGTTCAGCAAGCGGCTGCTGTGCACCTGGCGCCCCAGCACAAACCAGGACGTGGGCTTGTAGAAGTCCGCCCGCATCGGGTTGTCGCTGTTGTACAGGTAGGGAGTCGTCCAAACCGGGTCGATGACCTTGAAGCCCACCAGCGAGCCCTTGGCAATCTTCGCCGGGCTCTTGACCAGGATGGATTGCAGCTCGTCCGGATCGGCCCAGGCCAGCGTGCCGCTGGGCGTCTTCACGTCGATGTAGATCTGCGACCGGCCAAACAGACCGTCCTGCAAAGCGGCCAGCCGGAATTTGGCGCGCAGGCGATGCCGGCGCATGGCCTTCTCGATGATCTCGAGCTTGTCGCCCTTGTCGTCGTCGCCCTTCACCTCGAGCTTGATCCACTTCCGGGTCATCTCTTTGGCGATGACGTCGGACATCTTGCGGTATTCGGGGCGCTGGGACAGCTCGGCCAGGTACGGATACCCGAGGAAGCCCATGCCGGCGTACGCCTCGCTCACGTAGGCGTACACGGGGCTCATGACCTCGTCCATCGCCAGCAGGGCTTCCTTCTTGTCCTCCGGGATGACGAACGGGGGGACGGCCGGGCGCTTGAAGTCCCCCTTCGGCGCCTCTGCGGGCGCGGCTGGCGCGATATTCGCGCGTCCCAGCGCCTCCTGGCTGATCTTCATCCCAGGCTCGCGGCGCGCGCCCGGCGCCGGCGCGGGCGCCACGAGGGCATTCCTGCGCAGGATCCAGTTCAATAGCTTCATGCACGCCTCAATGCGTCGGGGTTGATTTGCATCGGCCGCTTGGTGATCAGCTCGGCGAAAGCCCGTGAGAGCCCGTCGATCTGATCGTCATGCTTGCCGTTGGGGAATGACCGCATCTCGTCGATCAGCGGCTTGTTCCAGTCGCCGCGCACCATCAGCACGTTGCCGACGTTGACCTGGGCGGCGAACGGCTCGGCGCGCACGACCTTGTCGCCGCTTTCCGGGCTGCTCACGATGCGGTAGCCGGGCATGCCGCGCGTCAGGTACAGAACCTGCGTCTTGCCTGCCTGGCCCGGGTCCTGCGGGATGCTGATGCGGACCTGCCGCCCATCCAGCGCCGCGGTGTTCTCGAGCGCCTTGTCGCGCCGGTCTGGCCCCCACTGGCCACGAACCATGTCGCCGATCACGTACTGACCGCTCGGCAGGCGGCCCAGCTTCGGCCCGGCCGTGAAGTCGCCCGCGCCGTCCGTGCTGGCGAAGTCCCAGCCCCGCACCCAGTCGATGCGGCCAGCAGGCAGCGCGTCGATGACCTGGATCTGGTCCGGCTTGAATAGGTCGCCATCCAGCGGCGTCGGCAACTGCTGATACAGCGACGACCAAGTGCGCGAGTTGCTTTCGAACTGCGCCCAGTGCTGCCGATCGAACCACTCTGGCCAGAGGTATTCGCCCCTGGCACGCCCGAGCGGGTCGCTGTCGACCTCGCAGCGCGCCTGGAGACACAGCACCTCCCAGTCGTTGCCATCCTTGCAGCGAATCAGCCCGCTCTCGCCTTTCCAGGTGTCGGGCAGGATTCGGCCCGATAGGTCGTCCTCATGCCAGCGCGTCTGAATCACCACGATCCAGCCGCCCGGGATCAGGCGCGTCTTCAAGTCGTCCTCGTAGGCGTCCCAGGTCTTCTTCCGGACCGTCTCCGAGTTGGCCTGCTCGCGGCCCTTAATCGGGTCATCGATGATGATCCCGTGCGCACGGTTGCCAGTGACACCGCCGAGGATGCCGCAGGCGATGTATTCGCTGCCGTTCGACAGCGCGAATTCCTGTGCCGCCGACGACTCAGACGTCAGCGACGCATTCCAGATGCCCCGATAACGGGGCTGCTTGATGATCGAGCGCGTGCGGCGCCCCATCTTGCGCGCCAGGTCGTCGCCGTAGCTCGCAAGGATCAGGCGCCGGCCGGGCTTCTCCCCCAGGAACGCTGAAGGGAAGACCACGGATGCGTACGTGCTCTTGGCCGAACCGGGCGGCATGAACACCATCATGCGGCCATGCCGGCGCCGGCTCGTCTCGCTCAGCTTGGTAAGCAGCAAGCGGTGGTGATCGGCCATCGTGGTTTCGATGGGCTCGAAGAATTCCGTGTCCGGGTCTTCGGCATCCACCGGCTTGCCTGGCACATCGATAGCGTTGGCGTAGTCCAGGATGCTGGCCCGCGCGCGACGCCGGATTAGCAGCTCACGCGCCGCCTCCTGCGAGGATGGCCGCGAGTTCGTCATCAGTCATGTCCTTGGCGCGGAGCGGCGTACCGTTGGGCCCGCTCAGCTCCAGCTTCGCGGCCTCGGCGATCCCGTATGCCTCCCGCTCGATGCCCACCAGGTTCTTCAGCGTCTCGGCCAGCTTCTTCATGCTGTCGATCCGACCCGCGCTGGATATCACCTTGTGGTAAATGTCGTTCCGCTTGTCCTGGCCCTTGTCGTCCTCGCTGCGGAGGATGTCCCCCAGTTCGCGGAACAGGTCGATATCGCCGGTCTCCGCTTCCAGCTCTGCGAGCAGCGACATGCAGAGGGTCCGGGCGCGTCGGATGTCACTGCGGTGGGCCATCCGAATGTTGGCGATCACCTCGGCATTGGCCTCAACGATGGCCCGGTCAGTTACCGCCTGCTCGCTGGTAACTTCCCTGGTAACCGTGCGGCTGGTAACCAGTGCATCGGCCTTCGCCTTGATCTTGGCGTTGAGGTCGCGTTCCCAGCCTTCCTTCTTCGCGCGCTTGGCAATGGCCACATGGGACACGCCTTGCGACGCGGCGATCTCGCGCACGGACAGCAGGCCGGCGCGGTAGTCGGATTCGATCCGCTCCCAGTCGGGTTTCTTCTTTGCTTCAGTCATGGAATTCTCGATTGCGCCCATCCCCCCCCCCCCCCCCCAATAGAAGCTCGGCGGTTCTCTCTGCCCTCTGGAAGAAAAGGATGGCGCGCTCGCTGCGCGTAGCAGAAAACGTTACGATGTGCTACTTTCCCCTCCTCTGCACCTTGAGGAGATTGAGATGCTTGAAGCGATGTGGACAGTGCGCTTTCGACGGCCGGGTATCGATTTCGGCGCGGGCGTGATTGTTTTGGAAAGCGGCCGCGCTTTCGGTGGAGACAGTTCGTTTTCGTACATCGGCACCTACGGCGTAAGTGCGGATGGGAATACGGTAAAGATCAATCTTCAGGTAAGCCGCCACGCACCCGGCTTGGAGAACGTGTTCGGCCTGGACGACTTTGGCCTGACTCTGGTCGGAAAACCTTCGCGAGAAAACATGACCCTGTCCGGAACGGTTGATCAACACGCCGCGCTCCGGCTGGATGTTCTTGCTAGGCGAAAGGCCGAGCTGCCTTAAAGCACGAAGCCCCGAGCGATTTATCGCCCGGGGCTTCATTTCTTCAGGGCGCAAGAGCCCGGACGTATTGTGATGGTTTCTGAGATGGTTTCCCAGAAGTCGATGTTATGCTTTTCCACCAATACTCTGCGTGGCCGCCGTTAGGAATCTCCTCGCGCGAGCTGGCAATGTGACCGGTTTCTTCCAGCGTGAGCAGGACGCGCCAAACTCCCGTGCGCACGATTGCCCTTTGCCGCGGGTCTGCTCGCGGCGCCACATGATTGATGATCTGGCGCATCTTGAACCGGCGCTCCGGGTAAGCCGCCATCAAGTCCATCACCTCGTGCGCGTACTTCACGCAAGCCTCCGTGCGACTTGGTCGCGAAAAAGACCGAGGTAGAGGCGGTACTGCACGCCCGTCAGTGCCACGCCGGTCGTCTCGGCGATCCACTTGCGCGCCACGTCGCACCTGGCGCGCGCGTCCAGCGCTCCGAACATGGCATTCTTCTGAGGGTACTCGGCGATGAGCACCATGCGCTCGTGCCATGGCAACGCGGCGTGCATCTCTGCGACCTTCTCAGCGTGATAGGTGTTGATCGGGCGCCCATCGTCTTCCCACGAGACATACGCCTGCATGTTGCCCACCGTGGCGCCGGACCAGCACCAGCGGGCCCAGTTCCACAGCAGGTCGTCGCCGGTCAGTTGGCGGCTCATCGATTCACCTCGAACTTGTGACATTTCTTCCCATGCGGCCGGCCCTTCAGGCAGCGCATGACGACGCCCCCGAACGGGTCGGCCACTTCCTTGGCGTGGCGGCAGCCCGCGCAGGTCCGCTTTTCGGCGGCAGCCTCGCGGCTCATCAGGATCTTGACCGGATCCGCCATCTCCCACTTGCAGAGCTCGGCGTTCATGCGTGCCACCCGCGGCGTTGGGCCCAGGCGCGATAAGCGTCCTCGAGCGTCGGGCGCTGGGTCGGGCCGACGAGGTCGCACCAGACCGCCCACATCGCCCCGAACTGCCGCGCGCGCGGCTTCTGAATGATCGTCATACGACCTCCCTCACGGTGATGCCATGCCGCTCGAGCATGAGCTTTCGTTTGATGATGTAGTCCCGCGTCCGCATGCCCTTCACGTCCTCGATGACGCGCTCTCCGGCCTCCTGATAGGCGAAGTCAGCGATGTAGACCACCGGCCGCTCGATCTTTCCGTCCGCCTTGCGCTGTCGGGGAATCAGCTCAAAGCTAGGTTGAAGCACGAGGCTCGAGATGGCGCCCGCGCGCTCCATCGCCCGCAGCTGGAGGTAGCGAGCCGCCTCGCGCTTGCTGTCGAAGGTGCGGCCATCCACTACGGTCTTCTTGTTCGAATACTTGCCCGTGACCATCACGCGGCCTCCCCTTCGGTAAGCTCCACCCCGGCGGCGCGCTTCGCCATCGCAAGCACGGTGATCGAACAGCGCCGACCGCCCTTGCGCGCATGCTCGGCAAGGATCCTATTCGCCCACTCGCGCTGATTCCTCTTCGGCCGGCTCACGCTCGCAACCATCTTCCTCATCTCCGGGTCGATGTCGTCGCGCGTGGCGCGAGTATGCCCAGGCGCCGGCAGCGCCTCGCGCACCGGCGGGATCTCGGGCCACTCGCCTTTCTCCAACTCAGCTGCGAACACCCGCTCCCAGCGCGCTTTCATGGCGCCATAGGTGCCCTGCAGCAGGTCGTGCGGGCCAACGGCCACGGCGGACCAGTAGATCGCCGGGTGGGCCCACAGGCCCATTTCGCCGCGGCGGCGCGCGGCCAGGCCTGCCACCGCATCGTGGTAGGCCACCTCTGGGTTGGTCCACGGCCGGCAAAGGCGCAAGAACTCGGGTAGCGTGGGCGGCCATTCACGCGCCAGGCAGGCCACCAGGCCAAGGCGAATTTCCCGCTCACTCAGGCCCCACAGCTTCTGATCCCAGGCTTCACGCAGCTCCTTCGGCGCAAGGCCCTGCCATTGCTGGGCGAACTTCGCGCCGTACAGCAGCCGCATCTCCTGCACAACCAGGCTGCCGAGCGTCTGCCCGTGGTTTTGCGTTTGGTCAGTGAGTTGCATCGATGGTCCCCATGTCGATTACGTTGTTGGGCTCGCCCCGCAGTTCACGGGTGAGCTCGTCATTCCAGTCGGCCATCGCTTGACCTCGGCTCGGCGACCCGGCGCGAGCTTGAGCCTGCGCCCTGGGCGGGAAGAGCCCCTGGTATCCCCCGGCGATGCTGTTGGCGATCACGTCGGCAGGTTTGTGCCCTTCGCCGCGGTAGGCCGCGAGCTGATGCAGCTGCCGCTTGGCGCCTCCTCCGTCACCGGCTTCTTGCGCGCCTTCCGATCGGCAATCCAGGCTTGCCAGTCTTCGCGATCGAGCCAGTCCGGCAGATCGATCGATGAGGCGTCAAAGCCGGCCCCCCGCTTGCGGGGGGTAGGGGGGAGTTCTTCTGTTTCTTGGTTATTGGTTCTTGGTTCTTGGTTAGCTTTTGATCCGGTTTGCTCTTGGCTGCCGATTGCATCCGGATCGGAACCGGCCGGAAACCGGCTTGGTTTCTGATCGGATGCGGGCTGCTTGCGCGGGCGTCCGCCGGCCTTTCCATTTTTTCTCGCCTGCGCCGCCTTCTGGTGATAGGCGGCAATCTCGGCGTCGCACCGCTCGTGCCGGTAGCCCTCATCAGTTTTGGAAAACTTGAAACGCAGCAAACGCTCAACAATCCGGCGCTCGTCGTCGGACTCGACGCCGACCATGTCGCACAGGAGGTCCAGATCGTCAGGCAGCGGCTTTTCCGTGTCGTAGTAGACGTCCATCAGATCGCGGTAGATCCAACGGGCTTGCCGACTCATGTTGACGGTCCCTGATCGGAAGTCGCCAATGTGGTGGGGGTAGTAATTCATGCGGATCTCAGCTTGCCGTCGCGCACGGGTTCCCATCGCGTGTAGCCCAAGTCCCAGGTGGCGCGCTTGACCTCGCGGTCGATGCCGCTCTGGTCGTAAAGCGTGTGGCAATGGAAGCAGGCGGGAACGGTGAATTTGTCGTGGACCTTCAGGCCTATGCCCTTCCCTTCGTTCTGATGGGCAGGCACGACCGTGGGGTCGCCTTGGTAGCTGCAGCACCCGGCGAATTGCAGGTAGCAGCGCTCGCCGCGGCACGCGGCCAGGCACTTCGGTTCGTGGCCGGGGCGCTTCTTCGGCGCGCGGCGTTTCATTGGGGTGCGCTGCAGGACGGCGGTGGCCTTGAGCGGAGTCTTGCGGGTCAGGGGTGCGGAGCGCTTGAGCATCAGTCCCCCCTCACTTCCAAGATGACGCCGCGGGCGGCGAAGTCGTCGCGCACCGCATCGGCGTACTTGGTCAGCTGGCGCGTGCTCATCCGTGATGTGACCGGGAACACCCGCATCGCGATCAGCTTCTTCTCGTAGGCCAGCGGCTTGATGGCGCCGTCGTAGGCGGCGCGGAACTCTTCATCCTCAGCACGCAGGATTGGCACGCCGTGGTGCAGCTTGCAGTAGCACTTCCAGCCCAGCGCATCATCTTCGGGCAGCGCCAGAGCGATCTCGCCGTACCAGGCGTGGGAAAACGCGTTTTGTGCGCGCGAGCGCGACTTCTGGCGCTCTCGGATCAGCACTTCGTAGGGACGCTCTGCATCGAGTGGCAGGCGAGGCAGCAGATCCAGCAGGGCCGACAATTGGCTCTGCCCGACCAGCACGAAACACTTGGGATTTAACAGGCGAGCGCGCATCAGTGCCTCGTCGAAAATTGGGTAAACCGGCCGATGACGTTCATCGCGCGCTCCAGCTCGGGGTCCTGCTGCTCACGCAGGCGCATTTCTTCGTAGACCTTGGCGCGGTCCTGCCCGTGGAGGCGCATCGCTTCATCAAGCGCGCGCCGGGCAATTTCGAGGGCGTCGTCATAGGTCATGCGGCCCTCTGGGCGATGACTTCTTCCATGATGGTCAGCCGGCCCAGATGGTTGAGGTATTGGCGGATGGCGTGGTTGCCCACGGCCTCCTCGAACGCGTCGATACAGTCCGCCGGCAGATCCAGCCGTGGGCGATTCTTGCCGTCGAGAGGTTCGGGGTGCAGGTAGCTGCTGACGTGCGGCGCGTACAGGCCGCATTCCTCGGCAAGCGAGCGCTGCGTCATGTTCGGCCTCTCCCGGTGCTCCCATGCGAGGCGCACCGCCTCACGGAAGGTCTTGCACGCAGCCACCGCGGACAGCGGCAGAAAGCGTTTACCGGCGGGCGCCGACAACGTACTGGCGCTATGGGCAACTGCGGAGTGGGTGTGCACTGCTCTTCCTTAGGAAAAAATCATGGAGTTACAACGTGAGTTACAGCATGGACGTGGGTGAAAATTTTTCGCATCGACAACCAGACCCGAATTGCTATGACCGAGACCCAGAAGCTTTTGGAGCAAGCCCAAGACATCGCGCGCCGCGGATTCGAGAACCCAAGCGAAGCCACCGTGATGGAGCTGTTCAATCGGCTGTGCGATGAGATTGACCGCGCCAGGGACGAGGCCTGCGGTGACGAAGTGAGAGGCTTGGTGCATTGATGTCACGCGTGCTCTCCCCCTCCAGGCCCAGCGGTGCGCCGCAGGCCACGGATGCCCAGGCTGACGCCCAGCCGGGTGAGGGTCGTGTATCCGGGATTCGGGATCTGTCCGCGCACGAACTTGGAGATCCACGAGTGGGACACGCCGGAATCGGTGGCGATCGTGGGCCATTCACCTCGCCGAGCAAGGAGGCGATCGCGGACGTCTTGGTCAAGGGGAGTGTTCATGGCGGCACAGTAGCAAAACTTTGCTATTCCTGCAAGCAACACTTTGCTAGCAAGAAATTGCACACTGGCCCGATGAGTGCGACCACCCTAAACGAGATACTTGCGGAGAACCTCGCCCGCTTGATGGCGAAGACTGGCCATGTGCAGGCTTCGCTGGCTAAGGCCTCGGGGGTTGGCCAGACGACGATCAGCCTTTATCTGAACCCAGGTCGCCGTCAGCCGAGCAAAAGCGGAAAAGTGCCGTCGGCGAAGTTTGGGGAGGTCGAGGCTCTGGCCGGAGTGTTCGGCGTAGCGCCGTGGGACTTGCTGCGACCAGCGCACGTAGAGCCCGCGCCGGTCGTCTCCGGCGCTCCCCTTTCGCGTCCTCGCGGCGGAATCGTCCCGATCGACTCAGGCGAAGACCCCTTCCCGATGCACATACCTGGGTTGCCGCCCGCTCCATGGGAGCCCGGCGCCAAGACGACGCTTCAATCTGAGCGCGAGCGCCCATCGTTGAGCCTGGCTAGTGGCCAGGTGTCCGCGAACGTTGCCCCCGGCGAACCGCATGCTGCAAACGATAGGTTCGAGAAGGTTCCCGAGCTCGCCGACGTGAGGCTGGCAGCTGGAGACGGAATCGAGAATGACAGCGAACTTCAGACCGGAGTCATCCAGTTCCGGCGCTCATTTCTCCGATCTGTCGGGGCCGACGGCGGTCGCGGCGTGGTGGTTTATGCCAAGGGTGACAGCATGGAGCCGGTCATCCGCGACGGCGCAGCTTTGCTCGTGGTGCCGAATGAAAACCTCACGTTGCGCGACTTGGCCGGCGGCGGGATCTTTGCCATCAACTACGACGGAAAAATGCTGGTCAAGTCTGTAGCGAAGGACAGGCTGACTCAGCGCTGGGTTGCCAGGTCCATCAATCCCGCCTACCCGGACATCTTGCTGGAAGACGGCGTGCCTGTTCGGATCCTGGGCCAGGTTGTCTGGGCTGGCGCAAAGCTCTAATCCTCGATGTAACGCCCGCGGGATTGCCGCGGCCCCTCCCAAAGCACTGAATCTCTATGCAGGCAGCCACGCCCTGCATCTTCCGCTTGGCCCTAACGGCGGCGTCTCTGCACGCTTGCACCGACGCAGGTCGGGCATAGCCCATCTTCAAACGAGTATCGCCGGCTGAGCGCGCGTTATCGCGCGGAAGCATGGCGAAACCGCCGCTCGCGCGCCTCCCCCCTCGTCCCATCCTCTTCGCTCCAGGCACGCCACCCAAACCACTCGGCGTTCACGCGCACGCCGCGCTTTAGCAATATTTTGCTTGACCCGACTAGCAAAGTTTTGCTATTGTCCGTTTACGGTCTGGAAACGGACCAGCAGCAAAGACCGGCCTGACCCGATAAGGGCGACCCAGTAGGGCTGCATGCGATACCCGCTCTTTAACAACCGAATCACCAAACGTCCCGCATTCGCCGAGAGGCGCCGCGACAGGGGAGCCGCCGTGCCCTGGACAAAAAAGATAGGCAAGAACTGAGCAGCCAAGTGGTTACCGCAATGTGGTGCGGAAGCCGGCACGCGCCGAGCGTCGCAGGCATGTTCAGTCTCGAAAGAGCGCCAAGGATCGATCGATGGCGGGTAATCGATTAATGACCACCGGGAGAAGTCCGGAACCCACTGCAACGCCGGCCTACGGGTTCAACGGCGCAGCGTGAGGGCAGTTGCCAGTCTGGAGCCGCGATGAGCGGGAGTTGCCAGTCGACGCGCTGCCCCAGATTTCATCTGTCAGCCCGTTCTATGAGCGATGGCTGATGAATGGACAAAGGAGAAGCCATGGGCCTCAATTCACGCTCGGTCGAGCGCCGCCTTTTTCGCGATCGAAAGTTCAGGCGCGGGCAGCATCAACAACTCAAGTTTCATCGGGCTGTCGCGAAGCTCCGCGGCGGAGGGAACGAGAGTGCGATGCGGATTGTTCGGCTGCTGCGGAATTAATCACCTCCGCGCCGTGACAGGGCGCAGCCACATGAGTCCTGAGAGAAGCGGCGGCGCTGATAGAAGCGCGCTCACGCCCGCAGTGACACAACGCAGCCCCACTGCCTTGCGCTTAGTGTGGAATCGGCTGGCGGTTGACACGGTGCAGCGGTTCACCCAGCCGATGAGAACTCGGCCCGCTTCTTTCCGGATTCGCATACCGATGCAGTCAAACCGCCCCAAACGCCGGGGCAGCACTGAGGAAATGACCATGACCACGCATCGCCTGATCCAACTTCACAACCTGGCCGACGATTTGTCGTCGCGCGCACGCGTTTGCCTGCGCGGCGCTGCCAACCTGGAACGCATCGGCAATGCGCGTGGCGCCCAATATCAGCGCGCCAAGGGCCTGCGCTTCCAAGTCATCGCGGAAAAAGCTGCTCGCCGAGTTGAGGCGGGCGCATGAACGCTGCCGAATTTATGGCGAGGGCTTCGGGCCTTCTTGCCTGCCGCCACGACTTCGCACGGGGCTACCGTTACGACAACCTTGGCCGTCGAATCACTGGATGCGACGAATGCAACGGGTGCGATAGCAGCGCCAGGGTTGAACAGATCGGACTGATGGAGGGCATGGAAATAATTAACGACGGTGGGCAAATGAAGCTGCGTTGGCCGTGCCCTGAATGCGGCTTCCCGGTCAACGAGGACACGTCAGCACTAAGCGCAATAGCAGACGCCAGAGAAATCGAGAAAGACGCGCTTTGCGTTGCGTGCCGTAATCGGCAAGCCACCTAACAGCCACCGCTCATGCCCCGCGTGAGCCTACCGCCCTTCCCGCTCAAGGAAGGGCCATCACATGGTCAGCGGCGTGGAGCTAAGGCATCCGCTGGACTATGAAGCGTCGGAATGTTGGGGATTGCGATAGGCCCCGGCCTGACCATGTGATGGTCCCGACATCCAGCCTCGCGCCGGCCTCCGGCCAGCGATTACTGCTCTCGGGCATCACTTCCGCGCTGGCGAAGAGAAAGGCCAGCACCCTCAATGGAGCCATCTACGTCCGCAAGGGCCGGCTAGAAGTGTGCACACCGGGCGAGGCAGCTTACTCCGTCCGTAGATGGCTCCGTTGAGGGTGAATGCGCAGTGCTGATGCGCGTGGCAGTAAGTGCCTGTGCGACTTAGGCGGGTCCGCCGCGAAGAACGCGCTGTGCCGGGATCAGCTCCGGCCACCCTCCAAAGCGACGAGTGACGAACAGCCAGCCGGCCTAGTAGATGTTCACTCACCCTCGGCCCCGTGAAACAGTCGGGCGGCCGCTCCACGAAACGGAGCCCCTTCCCGCAGCGCCCCTCCCGCTCCCTACCCACCCTCGGCAACATCGCCGCGTGCGCACGCGTCGTGACGCTGGGGAATGGCCGGGGAGACCGGCCCGGGGCGCTGCACCCCCACTCCTCAAGGACACCGCCATGAACCTGCACATGATCCAGGATGACCCCGCACGCACCGCCGCGCCAGGCATGGCGCCCGGCGAGCGCGAGCCTGAGCACGAAGACCGGCAGCGCGAGCGCCTGCACGCCGATCTCGACCTGGAGTTTCACCGCGCTCTGGTGCTCAAACGCTGCGTGCACGTGCAGCACGAGAACCCGGTGCCGGCGGCGGTGTTCCTGATGACCGACCCGAGCCCGGCCACCGTGGCCGCGCTCGAATCCCTGATCGTCGCGCTGAAGCGCCGCATGGGCCCCGCGGTGATCGAATCCCTCGCGAACCGCCTGCTGGTGACCGCGGAAGAATGCGCGCGCCGCCGGCTGGTGGACGCGGCTATGGACGGCGCACACATCACCTTCGGGCCGCGCCAATGATCGCCGCCCTCCCGCCTCTCAGCCCCTGGGCCACCGTGCTGGTAATGGCCGGCTGCGCGTTCGCGGGTGCGGTGCTGGGCGACCTCGCCATGCGGCTCCACCGATATACCGACCCCTGGAGGGCTGAGTAATGGACACGATCAACGACGGCGGCCCGGCGTTCCCGCACACCCGGGTGCACTTCGACACCAGCGGCACGCGCAAGGACGGCATGACCCTGCGCGACTACTTCGCTGCGCAGGCGCTTGCTGGCTTGGCTGGTCGCAAGTTCCACGCAGGCGACGCAGGCGATGGCTATGCCGAATGGGCGGCCTCAATGGCCTATGAGTTCGCCGACGCCATGCTGGCCGCGCGAGGTGCCCGATGATCCGCCGCCTCCGCACCCACTGGGAGCTGATCGTCAACGGCTCCGCACTCATTGTCGCTGTGGTCCTGGCCTGCGTGCTGGGGCCCACCCTCGACGCCCAATCCACTGACCGCCCCACGTGCGGCGAACGCTGCGGCACTACCAAACTCGCCGCCAAGGAATGACCATGGCTGAAGCCACCGAACTGATCACGCTGCCCACGGCAGAGAATGCACTGGCCACTTTCAGCGCCGAAAAGGGCCTGGACCCGATCATCGAACAGATCCGCGTCCAACTGAGCGGTGTGGCCTACGACATGAGCACCGTCAAGGGCCGAAAGGAATGCGCCAGCGATGCTTTCAAGGTCGCCCAGGCCAAGCAGGCCATCGAGAAGCGCGGGAAAGAGCTCTCTGCCCAGTACAAGAAAATCCCGGCCATGATCGACGCCGAGCGTAAGCGCGCTTTCGATGTGCTCGATTCCTTCCAGAAACAGATCCGCCAGCCCCTGACTGACTGGGAGACCGCGGAAGAGGCTCGCCAGCAGCGTCACAAAGCCAACATCGAATGGTTCCGCCTCCGCGCGGATGAATGCCGCGACCTCGATGCCGCAGAGCTGCGCAGCTCGATTGCTGAGCTGCAGGCCCGCGTCGTCGATGAATCGTATGAAGAGTTCGAAGCGGAAGGCCACCGCGTGAAAGAGCGCGCTGCGACGTGCCTGACGGACGCGCTGACCGCCCGCGAGAAGCGCGATGCCGAACAAGCCGAGCTGGCGCGCCTGCGCGCTGCTGAAGCCGAGCGGGAGCGCAAAGACAAAGAGGACCGAATTGCGCGCGAGGCGGCCCAGAAGGCCCAACGCGAAGCCGATGCCGCCGCTCAGGCAGAGCGAAACGCTGCGGCCCGCCGCGAAGCTGAAGCCGCCGAGGCCGTGAAGACGGCAAAGCTTGAGGCTCAGCTGGCCGAAGAGCGCCGCATCGCGGCCGAGAAACAAGCCGAGCTCGACCGGCGGAACGCGGAGGCGCGCGAGCGCGAAGCGGCCGCAGAAGCCGAGCGGCGCGAAAAAGCGGCTGCCGAGCAGGCGGCAGCCGCCGAGCGGCAGCGCATCGCCGACGAACAGGCGGCTGCCGAGGCGGAAGCCAAGCGCCGTGAAGCCGACGTCGAGCACCAGCGCAGCGTTAACCGCGCTGCCCTGGCAGAGCTGGTCAAAGGTGGGGTACCGGAGGCCGCCGCCAAACAGGCGATCACGCTCATCGCCAACGGCCTTATTCCCAAGATCCGAATCACCTATTGAGGACACTATGACTGAAGTCATCGACGCCCAGGCCCGCGCAGTGGCCCCCAAACCTGATCAGGTCGCCGGACAGGTGGCGGTACTGCCCGCCAATTCGCCCATGGGCATGATGATGGCCGCGGTAAAGCAAGGCATCCCACTGGAGCAGGTCAGGGAAATGATGGCCATCCAGCGGGAATGGGAGGCCGACGAAGCGCGCAAGGCCTTCAACGACGCATTCGCTGCGTTCAAGGCCGAGAAGGTGGAGGTCATCAAGCGAAAACAGGTTGACTTCGCTACCTCGAAGGGGCGCACTCAGTACAAGCACGCTGAGCTGTCCGATCTGGTAGACGCCGTCGGCCCTGCGCTGGCTCGCCACGGGTTCTCCTGGAGCTGGACGCCCGAGCAGAAGAACGCCCGCATCTACATCACCTGCACCTTGCAGCATCGCCTTGGGCACGAGAAGTCGGCGACGCTCGACGCTCCCGCAGACGATAGCGGCGGCAAAAACATCATCCAGTCCATCGTTTCCACGACGACGTACCTGGAGCGCCACACGCTCAAGGCCGTTTGCGGGATCTCCGAGAAGGGCGACGACAACGACGCCAACTCGCTCGACGCCCCGGCGCAGCAAGCAGTCGATAGCTGGATCCAGGCGGCGAAAAACGCTCAGTCCATCGCGGAACTCGACCAGGTCTGGCGTGATGGCCTACTCGAAATCAAGAAAACCAATTCGCTCAAGGTCTACGACGATTTTCGGGCCGCCGTGAGCGAAGCAAAATCACGCATGGGGGCATCATGAGCTTCAAAGTACTGGAATGCGACCAGGGCAGTCCTGAGTGGCACCAAGCGCGTGCCGGTGTCATTACCGCCAGCATGTTCTCCACGGTGCGCGCCAAGGTCAACGGGTTGACCGAGCAGCAGAAGAAGTATGTGGATGCGATCCTCTCGGGCCGCACCGAGTCGAGCGCACGCGAGATAGCCGGATACAAAGCGGCACCGCGCGCCGACGTGATCCAACGTGCGATTGACGGTGAGAAGGTCGGCGACTATTCCGAGGCTGCACTGAACTACGCCTTCAGATTGGCCGTGGAGCGCATCAGCGGAATCCCGCTGGACGAGGGCTTCGAGACGCACTCGATGCGACGCGGGCACGAGCTGGAGCCTAAGGCGCGGATGGAGCACGAAATCCAGACCGGCCTGTTCGTGAAGCGTGCAGGTTTCGTCATGACCGAAGACGGGCGCTTCGGCGCCAGCGCAGACGGTCTCATCAAGGATGACGAGGGCAGCGAATACAAGTGCTTCATCGCCCCCGAAAAGCTGCGCGCCTTCTGGGTCGACAACGATGCCAGCACGGTGATGGAGCAGGCCCAGGGCTGCATGTGGCTCACTGGCCGGAAGCGCTGGCACATCTGCCTGTACTGCCCTGCCTTGGAGGTGGTGAATAAGCAGCTCTGGTGCCGGGTGTTCGATCGCGACGATGATTTCATCGAGGCGATGGAAGCAGACCTGATCGAGTTCGAGAAGGTGGTGAGCTCCTATGAAGCCTTGTTGCGCAAGGAGGCCGCGTGATGGCGAGCGTCAACAAAGTCATCATCGTGGGGAACCTCGGGCGAGACCCCGAAGTCCGTTATAGCCCGGATGGCGCGGCCGTCTGCAACGTCTCGATCGCCACCACCAGTCAGTGGAAAGACAAGGCGAGCGGCGAGCGCCGCGAAGAAACCGAATGGCACCGCGTCGTCATGTACAACCGCCTGGCCGAAATCGCCGGCGAATACCTGAAGAAGGGCCGCTCGGTCTACATCGAAGGCCGCCTCAAGACCCGCAAGTGGCAAGACAAGGACACCGGCGCTGACCGCTACAGCACCGAAATCGTGGCCGACCAGATGCAGATGCTGGGCGGCCGCGAAGGCGGCGACGGCGGCAGTCAGAACGAAGCGCCTCGGCAGAGCCGCCAGGCCTCCGGCCAGCCCAGCGACTACGCTCGGCGGCGCGAAGCTGCCCCGGACGCGCGCGCGGGTGCTGGACCCGCAGCGGCCAATCTGGCCGATATGGACGACGACATTCCGTTCTAGCGGTCACTTTTCCCTCAGTTCCCCTCGGGCGGCGCTGCACACCCATGGAGGCAACCGCTGACGCGGCGCCGCCCTCCCCCATCCCCACGGAGTCCCCCCCCCATGTGGTTCAAGAACCTGAAGGTGTATCGCCTTGCCGGGCAGTTCCGGCTGTCCGTCGAGCAGATCAACGAGCAATTGCAGCAACACCAGTTCTCGGGCGGCACCAGCATCGAGGCCCAGTCTGTTGGCTGGATCCCGCCGCGCGAAGGCGGCGACCTGGTGCACGTCGTCAATGGCCAGTACCTCCTGGCGCTGCGCGTCGAACAGAAGCTGCTTCCGGCCGGCGTGGTCAACCAGGTCACGAAGGCCCGCGCCCAGGAAATCGAAGAGCAGCAGGGCTACAAGCCCGGCCGCAAGCAGATGAAGGAGCTCAAGGAGCGCGTGACCGATGAGCTCCTGCCGCGCGCCTTCAGTCTGTACCGAGACACCCGCGTCTGGGTCGATACGGCTCACCGCTGGCTCCTCATCGATACCGCCTCCGACGCGCGCGCCAGCGACGTGATCGGCATGCTGGTCAAAGCGCTCGGCGACTTCCCGCTGGAGAACCTCTATGTGAACGAATCGCCGGCCTCCGCCATGACCCGCTGGCTGGCCGAAGACGAAGCGCCGGCCAACTTCTCGATCGACCAGGACACCGAGCTGCGCGCCAGCGGCGAGAGCCGAGCCGCGATCCGCTATGTGAAGCACTCGATCGACGCAGACGACGTGCGCCGGCACATCCAGGGCGGCAAGCAGTGCACCCGCCTGGCGCTGACCTGGGCCGATCGCGTGTCGTTCGTACTGACCGAAGGGCTCGACATCAAGCGCGTGGCTCCGCTGGACCTGCTGACCGAGAACCCTGATGCGATCTCGCAGACCGATGCCGAGCGCTTCGACTCCGACTTCTCCCTCATGAGCGGCGAGCTCGCCAAACTCATCGCCGAGCTGGTCGACGCCCTCGGCGGCGAGAAGCAAATCTAAGGACTTCAGCATGGCTAAAAAATCCAAAGACGTGTATGGCGCCGAAGGCCAGAGCAACCTGCTCAACTTCGACCCCACCAAGCTGGTCCTGGTGACCGACGAATCCAGCCCGCTTTATGACCCTCGCGTGCATCTGCCCGTGGACGAGGCCATGGCGCGCAACATCGACTATCAAGGGGTGCTGGAACCCATCGGGGTTTCGAAGAATCCGGAAACCGGGGAAACGGAGGTGGTGTTCGGGCGCCAGCGCGTCAAAGCGGCGATTCTCGCCAATCAGTGGCGGCATGCCCGCGGCGTCCCCGAGCGGCTCATACCCGGTGTCGTGTATGCCGGAAAGCGCGAGGCGGCGCTGGACGCCATCGCCAGCGAGAATGAAGCACGCACTGCCGACACCCCGATTGGGCGAGCGGAGAAGATGCGGCGCCACCTCGCTCTCGGCAAGGGAGAGGACCAGATCGCCGTGATCTACAACTGCACCGTCGCCACCGTGCGCGACACGTTGTCGCTGCTCGACAGCCCCAAGGTCGTGCAGGACGCCATCGAGGCCGGCCAGATCACCCTGACGCATGCCAAGGCACTCTCCAAGCTTCCGGTCGACGAGCAACGCGACAAGGTCGCCCAGTTGGTTCAAGCGGGCCAGGGGACCAAAGCGCACGAGCGCAGCCGGAAGCAGGCCGCAGTCATGGGCGAACTCCCCCGCATGAAGTCCCGTAAGCAGATCCAGGCAGCGCTGGAGTCCTCCCGGGGCGAGTACGCCGCCGCCCTGCGGTGGGTGCTGGGTAACGACGACGCCAACAGTTAAGAGGCCTCACGCCCGCGCTTAGCTCCTGCCGGCCGGGCGGCGCCACCAGTCGAGGACTCCGAGGCACCGCTCACCTATTCGCTATTCCCAATAAGAGGTGTGAAAAATGACCGCATTCTGCGTGTTTGGAATCACCGAGCCGCTGGCTAGGAAGTCGGCCGAGGCGGCCAGTAAGACCTGGCTCGCGAAGATGTCGAGCCAGGAGCGGGCCGAGGTCACGGCCGCCACTGTCGACGCATGGATCCGCGACCGAACCGCCGAGATGCTGAAGAACGGCAAGCCCAAGCAGGTTTCCGCGGCATTCGATGCGCCTCAGTTCGCTGAGGACTGGATTGCCCTGGCCAAGAGGACCGTCAAGGCTCGCGGGCTGAGGGTCATGGTGCGCGGCGAGAAAACCGACCGCCACGGAGCGACCGTCATCAGCAAGCGAACCAAGCGCCCCGTAATTGCATGGGTTCCGTACCAGCCATGACCACGCCCGCCCCCATGAACCGACAGCAGCGCCGCCAGCTCGAGCAGCAACGCGCGCGCCAACGCGCCCAGCGCCGCGTCGAGCGGCCTGTGCACATCCCGATGATGCGCAAGCTGCGCGACCAGATCAGCCTGGACATGCACCTGGCGCTGGCGCGCCTGCGCACAGCGCCGCACGACGATGCGCGCACCGACCTCGCCTCCACCATCCACACCGTGGGCGTGGCCATCGCCAACAACCGCCGCTTCGCGGAAGAGCTCGACCACCTGAACGCCGGCGCCGAGGCTCTGCAGGCCTACGCCGCGTCGGCGCCCCTCACCGACGAGCAGCTGGCCGTGCTGGCCCACACCTGCGCCGTCATCGACACCATCCTCGGCCTGATCGACGTGCCCACGCTGTGGCAAGCGGAAAAGGTCGCCATTGCGCTGGTGCGCCAGCAGCGCGCCGCCCAGGAGCAACGAGCATGACGACGAAACACACGCCGGGCCCGTGGGCCCGCGATATCGGCAGCGGCTTTGGGTGCGACGTGCGCGCCGAGAACGGCCGGAAGGTCGCCGCCACCTGGGGCATCAACAGCGGCGATCCGCACCGTCCGGCATATCGCGCCGAGTGCGACGCCAACGCCCGCCTGATCGCCGCCGCGCCGGAACTGCTGGAGGCGCTCCAAGAGCTAGCCGACGACATTGCCGACCGGTTCGACATGGATTCGCCCAGCACTAACCCGGGCATCAAGCACTGCATCAAGCAAGCTCGCGCCGCCATTCTGAAAGCCACCGGAGAGCAAGCATGACGACGAACAGCAACCATCCCGCCATCCCGGCCGGCGAGCAGGACGAGCAGCCCGAGCTGGCCGTCTGGTACGGGTCGATGCCCGAGTCCAATGGCAAGCACAACTGGACAGCGATGCTGTATCGCAAGGGTGACGGCCTGATGGGCGGCGTCACGCTGACCCTGGACCGCTCCGAGTATCCGGATCGCGTTCGCTACGAGGCCGACCGCGCGCGGTTCCTGATCGGTGAACTACCGAATGAGCCCTTCATCCTCGACTACGACGGTGACCTACGCTCCGAGCCGCACTGCCCGCCGCCCGTCGCCGCTCCCGCTGCTGGCGATGCGCGGGAAGTCGATCCGCTGCAGGGCGCCGCAAACTGGCTTGTGCAGGCGCACAGCCAGCCGTGCCCGACCGTCCTGAGCGCATGCCTGATGATCGGCTACAACCGCGCCCAACGCCTCTACGACGCGGCCATTGCTGCCGAGCAGGGCGAAGGCGGTGCAGCATGAGGTTCTACGCACGAGTCTGGCCGCAGTCTGGCCCGAAACGCCGCACTTTGGCCCCCGAGTTTGTCCAACGCTCGTCTGTCGACAACATCGACGAGGAAGACGCGGAGGCCTGCGCCGAAGACTACTACCGCAACCACGACGGTTTTGAGGCCATTTGGCCGCTGACATTCGCCATCTTCGACGGTTTCACCGGCCCCGAGATTGGGCGCTGGGAAGTCGCTCTCGAGTACGAGCCGTCGTTCGTCGCCGCCCAGCAGCGCCAGGAGGGGTGAGACATGGCCCCGCGCGGCGCCTACTACAACGAAATTGACCCCTACGCAGCGCAGTGGCTGCGCAACCTGATTGCCGCCGGTCACATCGCACCTGGCGACGTGGACGAACGCAGCATCGAGGACGTACACCCTGATGACCTTCGACCCTACACCCAGTGCCATTTTTTCGCAGGAATCGGCGTCTGGTCGCATGCCCTTCGAGGTGCCGGCTGGGCAGATGATCGACCTGTTTGGACGGGTTCCTGCCCGTGCCAACCTTTCTCCGCGGCAGGCAAAGGAGCTGCATTTGATGACCAGCGGCACCTCTGGCCGCACTGGCATTGGCTCATTCAAGAGCGTCGCCCTCCAATCGTCTTTGGAGAGCAGGTTGCAAGCAAGGACGCAGATCCTTGGGTCGACCTTGTACACGCTGACCTGGAAACCATGGGCTACGCCTTTGGGGCCGTCCCGTTTCCGTCTGCGAGCGTCGGCGCGCCCCAACCCAGAGAGCGCATTTTCTGGGTGGCGTGCGCCGATGGCCACGGATGGCGAGAAGGCCGACTGCCTGCTGCCTGGTGTGCTCAAGCGCATCGCGGAGCATCGGCAAATCAGCCTGGCCATGCAGGCCCGGCTGGCGGGCTGGCCGACCTGCAGGGCATCGGATGGGAAGAAGAACGTCCGAACACTGGAGGGCAGCCTGAAGGAGATCAAGCGCAAAGGCTCGCCGCAGGACCTTTCGATGGCTGCGGCCCTGTCAATGGGTTCTGGGCTGCGGCGGACTGGATCGAATGTTGTGATCCAGGAGGGACCCGCTGGCGGCCAGTTGAACCCGGCACATTCCCGCTGGCTCATGGGGCTCCCGGCCGCGTGGGACGACTGCGCGCCTACGGCAACGCGATCAACGCGCAGCAAGCGCAAATCTTCATCGAAGAAAGCATGAGGTGCATAGCATGAACAACACCCCCGAGCTGACGGACGACGACCGCCACCCTCTCGAAGCCTACGCCGAAAGCTATGCCCAGATGGAACGAGTAGCGCGTCGGGAAGGCAAACCCGCCGTTGTGAGCATGCGCAGCGTGTATTGGGATATCAGAAAAAACATGATTCCGGCGACAGTGGATCGCGCCGTGCTCGACAAGCTGCGCCAGGGCGGCGAGCCGGTGGGCGATATGAGAAATCCCATGTCTAAATACGACGAGCCGCTGCTATCGCGCAAAGCCGGAATGTGGCTGGCAATTAACGTGATTGAAGATATAGCCCTTCAGTACCGAATTGAAGACGACTCGAGCACCAATAGTACCTACCACGAAGGCGCAGGAGACGCCTTGGATAAAGCTGAAAACGCTATTCGGGCGTTGCTGTCAGGGCTAGATTTCCAGGCAAGCGCCCCTGCAGCCGTAAGTAATCTTCCTGCCTTTGAATCGCCGGCGGTTCAGGCGGTGTACGAGTTGCTTTGCGACGATCAACGACCGCCCATTGGCGAGCACTGGGAGGGGTTTGTAGCGCGCCGCATCGTGCAGCGCTTGAGCGCCCCTGTAGCCGGGGAGGCGCGACCGTTCGCAGTTCTCGCTGTTCACAAGAACGGGGAAATTCGGTCGTACTCGACCGGGCAAGCCTTACAGGATGCCCCCATCCAAGACAGCGAACGAGAGCTACAGCGCAAGTATGGATACGAGCTAGTTACGGTCTACGCCGCGCCCCAGGCCAGCGCGGATGCGCGCAATGCGGCACTGGAGGAAGCGGCGCAAACGGCCTATACCGCGCTGTTTCCGTCGAACGCCCGGAGCGATTGGACGGAGTTCGCCGAAAGCGCTGCCTTCCATGCGAAACATGCTGCTCAATGCATCCGCGCCCTCATGTCCACCCCCGCGCCGCAGCCTGCCGAGGGCGAAGTGGTGCTACCGCCGCTGCCCTTTGGCTTGGGCATGATGCACGGGGAGCAGTATCGCGCCTACGCCCGCGCCGCCGTCCTGGCCGACCGCCAGCAGCGCGCCGCCCTTTCTGCCGCCCAGACCGAACAAGGAGAGCGGGAAGATGGCTGACCCGATCGTCCCGATGGAATACCTGTACGGCGTCAAGGTGGTGGACATTGGCGATCTGCGGGTGGCGCGCGGCATGTCCCGGCGGCCCATCTCGACTTGCCGCCACCTGCACCTGGCGTATGACACCAACGAGCGGCGCGTGTACTGCCAGGACTGCGAATCCGATGTGGAGCCGTTCGACGCGTTCCTGCAACTGGTCGAGCGTCACCACGCACTCGATGCAAAAGCCCAGCAGCTGCGCGAGGATGCCGCCCACACGTTGACCAGCCGGGCGGCGAAGCGCATGGACGAGGCTTGGCGCAGCCGAAATATGGCACCAGTCTGCCCTCATTGCACCTCGGTCATCCTGCCTGAGGACGTGGTGAACGGCCTTTCCATGACCAACAAGGAATGGGAGCTGCGCCGGCGCGCCGCCCTGGCCTCTAAGGAGAAGAACGATGCGTAGCGAACGAGAAAATCTGCTGCTGGCGGCGAAGGCAGCCGGCCTCGAGGTGTGGCCCGGAACCGGCTTTCAGGCGCATCAGCTCTTCCGCCGGCCGGACACGGCCGACCCATCGGGCAAGGTATCGGGCGTGGAATGGAATCCGCGCGGCGACGATGGCGACAACCGGCGCCTGCAGGTGCGGCTGCGGCTTGGGCTGGTGCCGCTGGATGGCGGCGGGTGGGATTGCGTCATCTGGGACCACGACGAAGAAGTCACGCTGGCGACGTCCCTTGACCCGAATCAGGCCGTGGTGTCCGCCGCCGCCGAGATCGGCGCAAAGATGCAGGAGGGCCAGCGCCATGGGTAGCTTGGCCGTCCTCTACATCTGCATGGCCCTGGGCCTCGCTATCGTCGCCGCCCAGATCGTCATCGACAACAGGCCGAGCGCCGATGACTGAAGCAATCCAGCGCCTGCTGGACACCACCCACAACGCATGGACGCCCGTCTAGCGCGGGCACCTGGGAGGCAATTATGACCATGATGACGCCCGCCGAGGTGGCGGCCCGGCTACGGGTCAGCCCCAACACAGTTCGGCGACTCGCCGCGCCAGGCGGCCCGATCCCGTGCCTGCGCTTGGGCCGCCTGATCCGTTTCGACTCCACAGACATAGAGCAATACGAAAACGAATGTCGATCTACTTCGATAAAAGCCGCCGTCGATATCGCTTTGAATTCGACCGTGTCATTACCGGCCGCCGGGTCCGGGCTACGAAGCTTCTTCCAAAAGAATGGAGTCAGGCTCAAGCCGACACGTTCGACCGGGAAGAGAGCAGCCGCCTCTACGCGATAGCGCAGGGCATTGAGCAGGAATCCCCCCTCATCGAGGACGCCGTCCAGTTCTACCTGGAGAAGAAGACTGAGCTGAAATCGCACGGCACGGCCATGGGGCACCTGGCCGCGGTCATTGACCACTACGAGGGGAAGCGGTTCATCGACCTGGCCGACGTGTGCGAAAAGATCACGACCGCCGGCCAGGGCGTCCTGGCGCCGGCCACGATCAAACAGCGCCTGGTGCTGCTGCGCGCGGCGTGCCGCTTCTTCTGGAAGTCCAAGCGGCTCAACGTGCCCGACCCCGGGACGCACCTGGCGCTGCCTGAGGTGCGCAACGAGCGTCACGAGTACCTGACCCGCAAGCAGGCGCTGCAGCTCGCCCGCGCGTGCAAGAAGCGCCCCGCCCGCGCGCTCATCCTGATAGCGTTCTACACCGGCATGCGGAAGGGGGAGATTTGGGCCGCCAGGATGGAGCCCGGCCGGTTCGTGCTGGATGACACCAAGAACGGCGACCGCCGCGTGGTGCCGATGCTGCCCAAGATCGCGAGCTACGCAGCGCGGCACCTGCCGCCGACCATCAGCTATCGGTCGATGATGATCTGGTTCCGCAAGGCGGCAGAGGCGGTCGGCCGCCCCGGCCTCCACTTCCACGACCTGCGGCACTCGACCGCCAGCGCCATGGTGCAGGCCGGCATGCCGCTGTACACGGTGGGCAAGGTGCTGGGGCACAAGAGCGCGCGATCGACCAGCAGGTATGCTCACCTGTCGACGGAAAACCTGGCCGATGCCCTCGGCGCGATCGCGCAAAAGGGTGTGGGGAAATCTTGACATCGCCCCGTGTTTTGCGGGCGTTGTGGCGCCGTTTTCGGCCAGTGCGCCACTGGGTAACCGCTGGATGCCCATACAGCCACAGCGCATTGCAAATCCGTGTACGTCGGTTCGATTCCGGCTTGCGCCTCCAGCAACACAAGCTGCCGATGATGGCCCGCCCTGTTCCAGGCGGGCCTTTTTCATTTCCGGCGCCGTGTGGGAGTTTTTCGTCCACGCGCCCGACCCGCCCCGCCCCGCCCCACCCGCTACTCACCTGACGAATCGGTCAAGTGACGAATCAGTCCACCTCGAGGCACAGCGGACACGCCCCCATCCGAGCAGCTGCTAGACTTTTTCTGGTCCGCATCGCAGGAATGCTCAGCCCCAGGCGTATTCAGCCCGAGGAACGACACCATGGAAATTCTCGCCCAGAACACCAGCGCCGAACTGCTTGCTCGCCTCGAGGCGGCCGCCGCGGTCCCGCTATCGCAAGATGAATTCCAGCAGCAGCTCATCTCCTTCGTCTATAGCGTGGTGGGACAGCGCGAGAACATGACGCGTGACAAGGTCGAAGACCTGCTGAGCCGTCGCCCGGCGTGAAGCCCCGTGGTGATCTGGGAGCTGGTGCAGGATGAGGGAAATCCGCTCTACACGCGCCTGGGAGGCCCGCTGCCGGGCAAGCGCACCCTGCCCGAACTGCTCTGCGACCACCGTGCCGAATACGTGCACGCCCTTCAGGTGGCAGACCGCTCGCACCTGGCTGGCAAACCGATTGATCTGCAACCGCTCTCGAAGATCATCAGCCACCTGCTGGCCAGGCAGATCGCGAGCACCTGAGCCGCGTCGCACCCACGGTTTCAGTTGGGGCATCTAACTTCTTGGCCCTTCCGCCCCGCCCGCCCCTCAATCGCTCACGCGCCCGGCAAGACCTGCAGGCGACGTCTCGATGTCTCACATGACATTGTCCGAGGTATGAGCGCCCGAGCCGCACGGCCGCCCTGGCCAGGATTACCCTCCGGGGAGCATCAAAACCAGGTACGACCATGCTTGCTCACATGCTCCGATGGGCCTTCTTCTCCGTCCTCATGGCCATGACGCCGCTGATCGCGGCCACCTTGCGCCTGAATTCCATTCCCGACCCGCCCGACTGGGGCACTGCGGTTGGGCAGGGTCAGTTGCTGCTGGTCACCACCACGCTCTGCGGCGCAGCCCTCGGTGAGATCATCGGTAGCGGTCAGCGCCACGCCACCCTCAAAACGGCGACAGCGGGCACCACCCTGCTCGTCGTGGTGCTGGCCACGATGTACTTCGGTGAACTTGCCATCGCCGCCGCCCGCCACGACGCGCTCGACGCGCACATCGTGAAGCGCCTCTCCCTCCTCATCTTTTCGTGCGGGCTCGCTTCGGCGGGCGGATGCATGCTGCTGTCCAAGGAAAAAAATGACTGAAACCCTCCTCTTCGTGCTGCCCATCCTGGCCGCGCTCGTGTCCTTGAGCGCGGCCGGCACCGGGCTCTGGATCTCCCGTCGGGAGGCGGCCGAACGCCGCCAGGCCACCACGCAGCTGCGGGCGCTGCGCCGGCTCATCGACTGCCTCGAGGCCTATCCCGCCACACCCGACGCCGACAAGCACGCGGCGCGCCGCAGGATCCTGGATCTCGCCAGCCACCTGGATCTCGCCGCCGACACCCCGGGCGCCGAGGTCGGCATCATCGACCTGACCCTGCGCCTTGGCACCCGCGAGCTGCGGATCTCCAGCACCGGCCGGCACGCGCCACCCCCGGCGCCTGCGCCCGCGGCGGCCGACCCGCACCTGCTGGCGGGCGCCCGCTAGCCAGGCGCGCCGGGCAGCCGGCCCACATCCGCGCTATGCTGGTTCCGTGTCCCACCCACCGGATCCGCCTCATGTCCCCGTCCCGCAACTTCCTGCTCTACGACGGCGATTGCCCGTTCTGCAGCAACTACGTGAAGCTCGTGCGCCTGCGCCAGGCGGTGGGGCAGGTCGACCTGCTCAACGTGCGCGAGCATCCGGAGCTCGCGCGCACCTATGCCGAGCAAGGCTACGACCTCGACAAGGGCATGCTGCTGCATCTCGACGGCCAGGATTACTTCGGCGCCGACTGCGTGAACCGGCTGGCGCTGCTGTCCTCCGGCAATGACCTGTTCAATCAATTCAATGCCATGGTGTTCAGCAACGCCTGCCTGTCGCGCGCCCTCTATCCGTTCATGAGCACCGGCCGCCACGTGGCGCTGCGCCTGCTGGGCCGCAGCCGCTTCACGGTCTGAGGCCCGCGCGGCTCAGCGTATGAACAGGCGATAGGCCGGGTTGTCGGTCTCGTCCCAATAGGGATAGCCCACCGCGTCCAGCACGGCCGGCAGCCTGGCCAGCTCGTCGGCCGGCACCTGCAGCCCGGCCACCGCGCGCCCCTCGGCCGCACCGTGATTGCGGTAATGGAACATGGTGATGTTCCAGCGGCCGCCCAGCTTGCTCAGAAAATCGAACAGCGCGCCCGGCCGCTCCGGAAACTCGAAGCGATAGACACGCTCGTCCTCGATCCGGTCGGCGCGGCCTCCCACCATATGGCGCACGTGCAGCTTGGCCAGCTCGTTGTCGGTCAGGTCCAGCACCGCAAAGCCCTTGTCGCGCAGCCCCGCCACGAGGCGATCGCGCGGGTCGCGTTCGGGATGGGTCTGCACGCCCACGAATATCTGCGCGTCGGCACCCGCGTGGTAGCGGTAGTTGAATTCCGTGATCTGGCGCGATCCCAGCGCCTCGCAGAAGGCGCGAAAGCTGCCCGGCTGCTCGGGAATCGTGACCGCGATCAGGGCCTCGCGCTGCTCGCCCAGCGTGGCGCGCTCGGTCACGTGGCGCAGGCGGTCGAAATTGATGTTGGCGCCGGAATCGATCGCCACCAGTACCTGCCCGCTCGCATCGCGCGACTGGGCATAGCGGCGCAGGCCGGCCACCGCGAGCGCGCCGGCGGGTTCCGTGATGGAGCGCGTGTCGTCGTAGATGTCCTTGATCGCGGCACAGATCTCGTCGGCGCTCACCAGGATCACGTCGTCCACGTAGCGGCGGCAGACCTCGAAGGTATACGCGCCGACCTGCGCCACCGCGACACCGTCGGCAAACGCGCCCACGCGCTCCAGCACCACGCGCTCGCCCGCCGCCATCGCCGCCTGCAGGCAATTGGAATCGGCCGGCTCGACCGCGATCACCTTCACCTCCGGGCGCACGTGCTTCACATACGCCGCCACGCCTGCGGCGAGGCTGCCTCCGCCGACCGGCACGAAGATCGCGTCCAGCCGGCCCGGATGCTGGCGCAGGATCTCCATCGCCACCGTGCCCTGCCCCGCAATCACGTCCGGGTCGTCGTAGGGCGGGATGAACACCAGGCCCTGTTCGCGTGCCAGCGCCTGCGCATGCGCCAGCGCCTCGGGAAAGGCGTCGCCATGCAACAGGGCGCGCGCACCATGAGACAGCACGCCCTGCACCTTCAGCTCGGGCGCGGTGCGCGGCATCACGATGGTGGCCTCGATGCCCAGCTTCTTCGCGGCCAGCGCCAGGCCCTGCGCATGATTGCCGGCGGACGCCGCGATCACGCCGCGCGCGCGTTCCGCCGGGCTCAGCTGCATCACCCGGTTATACGCGCCGCGCAGCTTGAAGGAATAGACGGGTTGCAGGTCTTCGCGCTTGAGCAGCACCTCGCATCCGAGTTGGCGTGACAGGCGCGGCGCGGGCGAGAGCGGCGTCTGGATGGCGACGTCGTAGACCGGCGCGTTCAGCGTCTTGCGGGCGTAGTGCGCGGCCAGATCGACGGGATCGGCGGCGGGGCGGGTGGCGGGTTCTTCGGCGGTGTCGTACATGGGGGCTCCTGGTTTCGGCAGCGCCCACGAGACAGAAAAAAAGAACCCGCCTCGGGGGCGGGTTCTTTGAAATTGCTTGGACTATTTCGTGGCCTGACCCGCCATGTGGATAATGGCGGTAATAATGCTTGCAGCAAGAAAGGTCGGGCGGACGTCCATGGGGCTAGACCTTAGACCCTTTTATCCAGCCCGTCAAACGACACCGGCCGCCCCGGCCCACCCCACCCTATGAATACCGCGACTCCCACCCCCGAAGAAACGCTGCAGCAGACGCAGGCGCGCCTGACCGAGCTCGAGATCAAGTTCAGCTTTGCCGAAGACCTGCTCGACAGCCTCAACGCCATCATCGCGCGCCAACAACAGCAGATCGAGGCACTGGCGCGCGAGGTACACGAGTTGCGCGAACAGGGCAGCAATGCGCCCGGCACGTTCCGCAGCCTGCGCGACGAGCTCCCGCCGCACTACTGAGCGCGCAGCCCGCCCCCCTGCATCTGGTTACCCTTGCGCACGCTTGCGTACGCCCGGTTCGTGGACGGCTTGTTACCTTACAAACCGTTGACGACTACGCGCCAGCCTGGCGTTGCCCTCATGCAAGAATCGACTTTCCCGCACGCTGCGCGCCGCCGCCTCGGACAATGGCTCGCCGTGCTCACCGTGGCCTGTGTGCCCGCCGCCGCCTGGGCGGACCGCGACGATCACCGTCATCGCCACCACCATCGCGGCGAAGCCAAGCAGACCTATTACGATGGCGCCTGCAAGGTCGAGCGCAAGTGGAAGAAAGACGGCCGCTACGAAGAAAAGCGCAAATGCCGGCCCGAATATGGCTACCCGCAGGCCGTCTATCCGCAGCAATATGTGACGCCGGTCAGCCCGGCCATCGTGATCCAGCCGCCCGCCATCGTCATCCAGCCGTGAGCGGCGCCCTGCCCTTTTTATAATGTGTCCAGGCGCGCCGCGCCGGTCTGCAGAATCGAGCTCCCGCATGGATGAAGACGTCAAAGCCGCCCTGGTCAAATGGCCCAACGTGCCCGCCGTGGCCGGCTGGTTGTCGCTCGACGCGCGCGGCCGCTGGCACCTGCATCCGGGCGGCACCGCCGCCGACGGCGGCCCGGGCGAGTCGATCAGCAGCCCGCAGATCATCGCCTTCATCGAACGCAATTTCGAGCACGACGCCGACGGCCGCTGGTTTTTCCAGAACGGCCCGCAACGCGTGTACGTGCGCATCGATGCCGCGCCCTACATCCTGCGTGGCGCCGAGCGCGGCGCGGGGCTGCGCACGCACACCGGCCGGGCGATCCAGGCCATCACCGCCTGGTGGCTCGACGAAAACGGCCACCTCTATGCCAGCACCGACGCCGGCCCGGGCGCCGTCGAAGACCGTGACCTGGCCGGCGTGATCGACACGCTCACGCTCGCCGATGGCACGCCGCTGTGGGACAGCCTGGAGTCGTCCGCGCCGAGCCCCGAGACGCTGCACATCCGCCATCCGGCCTATCCCGAGCCCGCGCCCCTGCGCACCGTGGCGCGGGCCGACCTGCCCGCGCGGCTGGGCTTCGTGGCCCGGCCCGAAGCATAGAAAAACCGCGCCCCCGGGCGCGGTTTTTCGTTGCGCGGGCAGGCGCTCAGGCTGACTTGCGGCCGCTGCGCACCAGCACGAACTTGCCGTCGCCCAGCAGGGCCAGCGCCGCGGCCGTCACCGCCAGGAACACCGGGTACTCCCAGCCGCCATTCGGGCTGGCGAAGCCCCAGCCATTGCCGAAGTGCACGCTGGCCGCGACCAGCAACTGGATCGCACCGATCGCCGCCACCCAGCGCGGCAGCACGCCCGCGATCAGGAACAGCCCGCCGATGATCTCGAAGGCGGTGACCGGATAGGCCAGCCAGCCGGCAAAGCCGATGCTGGCGAAGAATGTTGCCGTGCCCGGCAGGGTGAACACCAGCAGCTTGGTGAGGCCGTGGGCCAGGTACATGACGCCCAGGGCCAGGCGCAACAGCAGCGCGGCGTAAGGGGCAGTGCGGGAATCGATCATTGTTATCTCCAACTCGGAACCGGGACATCGCGAAAACAGCGATGGCGGCATTCTGTCGATTCCTAAAAACAAGATAAACATGCAGAATTGCAAATAATTATTCCCCAAACCGAAACAACGCCGCCCCGGAGCCCCCATGGACACGGTCACCGCCATGCAGACCTTCGCCAAGGTGATCGAGCTCGGCTCGTTCGCCGCGGCCGCCGAAAAGGCCGGCCTGGCCCGCTCGGTCGTCACGCGGCAGGTAGCGTTTCTCGAGCAGAAATACGGGGTGAGGCTGCTCAATCGCACCACCCGCAAGCTCTCCCTCACCGACGCCGGCCGCGCCTTTCTCGAACGCATCCGCCCGATCCTGGGCGATCTCGCCGAGCTGGACCTGGCTCTGCAGGTGCAGGGCCGCCAGCCCACAGGACGGTTGCGCGTCAGCGCCCCGGTGTCGTTCGGCGTGCTCAACCTGGGCCCCGCCATCGCGGAATATCTGGCGGCCTATCCGCAGGTGGTGATCGACCTCGACCTGAACGACCGCGTGGTGGACCTGGTGGAGGAAGGCTACGACGTGGCGGTGCGCATCGGCCCGCTGCACGACTCTTCGCTGGTGGCCCGCCCACTGGCGCCGCAGCAGCTCGTGGTGTGCGCCGCGCCCGCCTACCTCAAGCGTCACGGCACCCCGCGCGAACCCGAGGCGCTGCGGCAGCATCGCTGCCTGCACTACAGCTATGCCAGCACCGGCAACGACTGGCACTTCGAGCGCGACGGCCACGTCCACGTGATCCGCATCACGCCGGCCTTCCGCGCCAACAACGGCGACGTGCTGCGCACCGCCGCGCTGGCGGGCCACGGCATCATCCTGCAGCCCGACTTCCTGGTGGGCGAAGACGTGCGCGCCGGCCGGCTCGTTCCGCTGCTCACCGACTATCGCCACACGCCCCTCACCATGGTCGCCGTGTATCCGCACCGGCGCCTGCTCTCGCCCAAGGTGCGATCCTTCGTGGAACATCTGGAGGCGCGTTTCGGCGGCGCATCCGGGTCGAGCCGGGCCTCCCGCAACGGCGCGCAACCGGTAGAATCGGATTCATGACTTCGCCCATACGCTACTTCCCCGCTCCGCGCCGTGCGCGCTTCTGCAGCCAGTGCGGCTCGCCCGTTGCGCACCGCGTGCCGGAAGGGGACAACCGCGAGCGCGACGTCTGCGACCACTGCGGCGCGATCCACTACCAGAACCCCCGCATGGTGGTCGGCACCGTGCCGGTCTGGGGCGACCGCATCCTGCTGTGCCGCCGCGCCATCGAGCCGCGCTACGACACCTGGACGCTGCCCGCCGGCTTCATGGAGCTGGGCGAAAGCACGGCACAGGGCGCCGCGCGCGAGACCCTCGAGGAATCCGGCGCTCGCATCAAGCTGGGCGAGCTCTACACCATCATCGACGTGCCGCAGGTCGAGCAGGTCCACATCTTCTATCTGGCCGAGTGCCTGAGCGATGCGCTCGACCCCGGCCCCGAAAGCCTGGAGGCGCGCTTCTTCAGCGAAGCCGAGATCCCCTGGGACGAACTGTCCTTCCGCACCGTCGCCACCACGCTGGAACGCTTCCTGGAAGACCGGCGCGCCGGCACGCTGCGCATGCATCACTACACGCTCGAATCGCACCGCTGAGATCTTGAAGCTGCCCTGGCTGGCCGCCGACGCGCCTTTCCCGCCTCCCGAGACCGCCCTGAGCGAGCCCGACGGCCTGCTGGCCGCGGGCGGCGAGCTCAACGTGACGCGGCTGCGCCAGGCCTATTCCAACGGCATCTTTCCCTGGTATTCCGAGGGCGAGCCGGTGTTGTGGTGGAGCCCCGATCCGCGCATGGTGCTGCCGTGCGCCGACTTCGCCCCCTCGCACAGCCTGCGCAAGCGCCTGCGCCAGCTCGGCCGCATGCAGGGGCCGCAGGCCGCGCTGCAGGTGCGCGTCGACACCGCATTTGCCGAGGTCATCCGTGCCTGCGCCGGCACGCGCAAGACGCAGCACGGCACCTGGATCACGCAACACGTTCAAGACGCCTATATCGGCTGGCATCGCGCCGGCCAGGCCCACAGCATCGAAACCTGGATCGACGGCGAACTGGCGGGCGGCCTGTATGGCGTGAACCTGGGCACGATGTTCTTTGGCGAGTCGATGTTTGCGCACGCAACCGACGCCTCCAAGATCGCGCTGGCCCATCTGGTGGCGTTCCTGCAGCGCCAGGGCGTGGCCTGGATCGACTGCCAGCAACAGACCAGCCACCTCGCCAGCCTGGGTGCGCGGCCGGTGCCGCGCTCGCATTTCCTGCGCCATGTCCGCGAGGCGGTCACGCATCCGCCGCTGACGTGGCGCCCGGGCTGGCTCGACACCGAAGGCAGCCTGCATCCGCTGCCCGAGGCGCCCCGTCCCTGACTTTCCCGCTGCTGCCAGCGCGGTGGTTCGGCGTTAATATGTGCCGAACCGGCCCGACGCTGTCGGGCCCTCTCCGGCCGCTTCGATGAGCCAGCTCAAAGAACTCCCCTTCTCCACGCTGCAGTTCTACGCCACCGCGCCCTACCCGTGCAGCTACCTGCCCGGCCGCCAGGCGCGCTCGCAGGTCGCCGCGCCGGGCCACCTGATCAACGCCGGCACCTATTCCCAACTGGTCGAGCAGGGCTTTCGCCGCAGCGGCCTGTTCACCTACCGGCCCCATTGCGACAACTGCCGCGCCTGTATTCCGGTGCGCGTCGATACCGCGCGCTATGCGGCGAGCCGCAGCCAGCGCCGGGCCTGGCGCGCGCACGACACCCTGCGCCCGCTGGTGGCCGAGCTGGCCTGGTCGCCCGAACACTACGAGCTCTACACCCGCTACCAGCAGGGCCGCCACCCCGGCGGCGGCATGGACGAAGACAGCCGCACGCAGTACGCGCAGTTCCTGCTGACCACGCGCGTGAACACGCGCCTGGTCGAGTTCCGCACGCCCGCCGGCCACCTGGCCATGGTGTCCATCATCGACGTGCTCGACGACGGCCTGTCGTCGGTCTACACCTTCTACGATCCGGAGCTGCGCGGCAGCCTCGGCACCTACAGCGTGATGTGGCAGATCGAACAGTGCCGCATGCTGGAGCTGCCCTGGCTCTACCTCGGCTACTGGATCGCGGACAGCCGCAAGATGGCCTACAAGGCCAGCTTCCGCCCGCTGCAGATGTTGGTCGACGGCGCCTGGCAGGACGAAACGCCGGCCTCCGGCCCGGCCTGAGCGGCGCCCGCGCAACAGGTGCGCGGCCGGCCGCCGACACACTACAATTGCGCCTCATGTCTATCCTATTTCACGCCTATCCCCTGGCCCGCACGGCGTTGTTCGCCATGGATGCGGAAACCGCCCACGAGGTCACGCTCTCGGGGCTGCAGCGCGCTTATGATTGCGGCGCCACGCGCCGCATGCTGCACGCGCAGCCCGAGGCGCCCACCACGCTGATGGGGCTGCGCCTGCGCAATCCCGTCGGGCTGGCGGCCGGTCTCGACAAAAACGGCGCCTACGTCGACGCCCTCGGCAACCTGGGCTTCGGCTTCGTGGAAGTGGGCACGGTGACGCCGCGCGCGCAGCCCGGCAATCCCAAGCCGCGCATGTTCCGCCTGCCGCGCGCCGACGCGCTGATCAACCGGCTGGGCTTCAACAACCAGGGCCTGGACGCGTTCCTGGCCAATGTGCAGAAGAGCACGTTCCGCCAGCAGGGCGGCATCCTGGGGCTGAACATCGGCAAGAACGCCGACACCCCCATCGAGCGCGCCGCCGACGACTACCTGATCGGCCTGGCGGGCGTGTATCCGCACGCCGACTACATCACGGTCAACATCTCCTCGCCCAACACCAAGAACCTGCGCGCGCTGCAGGGCGGCGACGAGCTCTCGCAACTGCTGGCGCTACTGCGCGACAAGCGCGCCGAGCTGGCCCAGCAGCACCAGCGCCAGGTGCCGCTGGCGGTGAAGATCGCGCCCGACCTGACGCAGGAGCAGATCGACGTGATCGCCGACGCGCTGCTCGCGCACGGCGTGGACGGCGTGATCGCCACCAACACCACCCTGGCGCGCGACAAGGTCGCCGGCCTGCAGCACGCCGAGGAGGCGGGCGGCCTGTCCGGCGCGCCGGTGCACGAGCTCTCGCTGGCCGTGATCGAACGCCTGCGCCAGCGCGTGGGCACGTCGATGGCGATCATCGGCGTAGGCGGCATCCTGTCGGGCAAGCAGGCGCGCGAGAAGATCGCCGCCGGCGCCGACGCGGTCCAGCTCTATACCGGCCTCATCTACCGCGGCCCGGCCCTGGTGGCCGAGTGCGTGCAGGCGCTCGCCCGGCGCTGAGCCGCGCCTGGCCGTCTGAATGCAAAACAGCACCGCATGCGGTGCTGTTTTGTTTTGCGGCGCGTGGCCCGGCAGCCGGGCCCAGGGCGACGAGGCGGGTACGCGCCGCATAAAAAAGGGCCGCAACATTCGCGCTGGACAAAAAAAGGCCACCCGAAGGTGGCCCTAATTCCAGCTCTGCTCTGTCACTCAACGGTACTACACAGAGAGGGCCGTCGCAACCGAGGGTCTACCTCAGGGGCGGCGGCCGGGTCGCGCAGCGGCCTCAGGCGGCAGCGCGACGGCCGCGACCGGCAACCTTCGTGGCGGCATCGGCGGCGTCGGTGGCGGCCTTGAACGTCGCGTTGGCGGCGGCGTTCAGGTTCGATTCGGCGACTTCGGCGGCCTGCTTGGCGGCCTTGGTCAGCGAGTCATAGGCGCTGTTGGCGGTAGCCAGCGACGACTTGATCAGGGCAACAGCGGACTCCGAACCGGTCGGCGCGTTCTTCGAGAACTGCTCGACGGCGTCCTGCAGCTGGGCCTGGTTTTCGGCGATCTGCGCTTCGGCCAGCTTGGCCAGGTCGGCCTGCACACCGGCAACGATGTCGTACACGTGCTTGCCGTAGGCCAGGGCCTTTTCGGCGCCCGGTTGCACCAGCGCGCTGGCGTAGCCGGCGGCGTCTTGCGGGTCCTTCAGTTCCACGGCCTGCTGCGACTTCAGGGCCGCTTCGTCGAGGGTGGCGCGCACGACCTTCAGATTCAGGTCGATCAGCTTCTCGAAACCGCTGAACACGGCCGACTGGGCGGCAACGATCGATTGCAGGGTGGCTTTCTGGCGGGCCAGAACTTGTTGGGGGATGGCGCTCATGTTGTCTCTCCTTCACGGGTGCCGGTTTGTACCGGCGAATAAGGCTGCTCTACGACCGGAATGGTCAATGTGCGCGACCGGGAAGTACTGCCACCGCAGGCGCGTTTGCTGCATTGCACAATTCCTATTCTAAGCACTTGTTTTTTCGTGTCAAGTAAAAGTTTGTGCGGCGCAACACGAGGGCGGATCTCCTGATCCGGCCCCGACAGGCTGGGGGAATCCCCGGGGTGACGGAACCCCACGACTTCCCTACACTTTCCGCACACCGCGCCACCATTACAACCATTCCAAGGCCGGTCATAACTACATAAACCCTCGCAGCCAAAATCCCCCCTGCATTGGAGACTTCATGACCCGTCTTTCCCGCCTGATGTCGGCCCTGTTCGCGGCCGGCACCCTGACCGTCGCCGCGTCCGCGGCAGCCGAATATCCCGAACGCCCCGTCAACATGGTCGTGCCGTTCGCGGCCGGCGGCCCGACCGACAACGTCGCCCGCTCGCTCGCGGAATCGATGCGCGCCAGCCTGGGTCAGACCGTCGTGGTCGAAAACAAGGGCGGCGCCGGCGGCACGATCGGCACCACGCAGGTCGCGCGCGCCCAGCCCGACGGCTACCAGATCCTGCTGATGCACGCAGGCTTCTCGACCGCGCCCTCGCTCTACAAGAACCCCGGCTACGACCCCTACACCAGCTTCGAGCCGATCGGCCTGGTGGTGGACGTGCCCATGACCATCGTGGCGCGCAGCGACCTGCCGCCGAACAACATCAAGGAACTGGCCGAGTACGTCAAGAAAAACGCCGACAAGATCTCGCTGGCCAACGCCGGCATCGGCGCCGCCAGCCACCTGTGCGGCACCATGCTGATCGAAGCCCTGGGCGTGAACCTGCTGACGATCCCCTACAAGGGCACCGCGCCGGCCATGAACGATCTGCTGGGCAAGCAGGTTGACCTGCTGTGCGACCAGACCACCAACACCACGCAGCAGATCAACGCCGGCTCGGTCAAGGCCTACGCCGTGACCAGCCTGAAGCGCGTGCCGACCCTGCCGAACCTGCCGACGATGGACGAGTCGGGCTACAAGGGCTTCGAAGTGGGTATCTGGCACGGCATGTGGGTGCCGAAGGGCACGCCCAAGCCCGTGGTCGACAAGCTGGTCAAGGCACTGCAGGCCGGCCTCGCCGACCCCAAGTTCCAGGACCGCATGAAGCAGCTGGGCGCCACCGTCCTGACCGCCGAAGCCAACCCCGACGCGTTGACCGCCAAGGTGAAGCAACAGGTGCCGCAATGGGAAGGCCTGTTCAAGAAGGCTGGCGTCGAAAAACAATAGGGGGAAGGCCCCCACGCCGCACGCTTCGCGCTTGCTGCCCCCCGAGGGGGCTCCGCCGCCTTCGGGCGGCCGGGCGGCGGCGGGAGGCCCCCACGCCGCGCGCTTCGCGCTTGCTGCCCCCCGAGGGGGCTCCGCCGCCTTCGGGCGGCCGGGCGGCGGCGGGGCTGTTCTTTCGTCCAATAAAAAAACCTGGTCCTCGGACCAGGTTTTTTTGCGCTGCCTGCGGCTAGCGGGCTTCGGCCAGGGGTTCGGCGCCGGGCGGGAGGGTGTCGTGGCCGAGGGCCTCGGAGATCTGGGCGGCGGTCTCGACGAGCAGCTTGATCCACTCGTCCTGCAGGCGCTCGGCCGGGGCCGAGATGGAGAGCCCGGCGACGAGCTTGCCGGAGTCGTCGTGGATGCCGGCGGCGATGCAGCGCACGCCCAGCTCGAGCTCTTCGTTGTCGCGCGCATAGCCGTGGCGGCGCACCAGCGCCAGCTCGCGCTCGAGGCGCTCGAGCTCGGTCAGGCTGTTGCGGGTGTGCCCGGCCAGGCCGGTGCGGGTGGCGTAGGCGCGCACCTGGCGCGTGTCGCAGGTCGACAGGAACAGCTTGCCGGTGGACGTGAGGTGCAGCGGCGCACGGCCGCCGATGGCGCGCACCACCTGCATGCCGGAGCGCTCGCTCCAGGCCCGGTCGATGTAGACGATCTCGTCGCCCTGCTGCACCGACAGATTGATGGTCTGGCCGGTCTGGCGGTGCAGGTTGCGCATCGCGCCGATGGCGGCCTCGCGCACGTTGAGCCGGCCCTTGACCAGCGAACCCAGCTCCAGCAGCCGCATGCCCAGCTGATACACGCCGTTGTCGACGCGCTCGACGTAGCGGCCCACGACCAGGTCGTTGAGGATGCGGTGGGCGGTGGAGGCGTGCAGGCCGGTGGTGGCCGAGAGCTGTTTCAGCGTGACCGGCTCGGGTTGCGCGGCGAGCGCGTCCAGCAGGCTCATGGCGCGCTCGATCACCTGGATGGCGATGGGCGACTGGCCGGCGGACTCCGGTTCGGAGCCCAACGCGGTCGCGGGGACGCGGGGCAGGCGGGACATAGGCGAGGCTGAGAGCGTTGAATACTGCGAACCGGCGGGCTGCCGCGCGCGGGCGGAGACGAGCCGGTGCCGGCCTGTATGCCGCAGCGCAGCACGACAGGCTTATCGTATTGTGAAATTCCGGCGCCGATTTGGCAACCGGTATTTGTGCAGGGCGGCGTCAGGCCGCGGCCGGCGGCACGCGCATGCCGCCCAGGCGCTCCACCTCGGCCTGCAGGAACAGCAGCGCCTCGGCGGCCGGCTCGGGCTCGCCCTTCACGCCCAGTTCGATATGGGGTGCGCCCCCACTTTCTCCGACGCTCGGCAGGCTGAACGCCCGCACTGCCGGCCAGCGCCGCTCGATCTCCACCAGGCTGGGCGTGATGCGCGACTCGGGCATGCTGAACACGAGGAAGGAGTGCTCGGCATGGCGCGTGAGGTGCTGCAGGTCGCGATAGCGGGTGTCGAGCGTCCACTCGAGCATGGGCCAGGCCATCACGGGAAAGCCGGGCACGAAGGTGTGGTCGTGGATGAAGAAGCCGGGGATGCGGTTGTACGGATTCGGCACGATCTCGGCGCCCACCGGAAATACGCCCATCTGCAGGCGCTGCTGGTTCTCCGGCGTGCTCATGTCGGTGGTGCCCTGCCCCTTGGCCGCCATTTCGGCCGTGCGCAGCGTGATGGCCTCTTCGGCCTGCGGATGCAGCGCCATCTCCACGCCGAGCGCCGCGGCGACGGCCTGGCGCGTGTGGTCATCGGGCGTGCCGCCGATGCCGCCGCACGAGAACACCACGTCGCCGGTGGCGAAGCTGCGGCGGTAGGCCGCCGTCAGCGCGTCGCGGTCATCGGAAAGGATCTCGGCCCAGGCCAGCCGCATGCCGCGCGCGGCCAGCAGCTCGACCACCTTGCCGAAGTGTTTGTCCTGGCGGCGTCCGGAGAGGATTTCGTCGCCGACGATGATGAGGCCGATACGGCGCTGGGAAGCGGCTGCGGGCATGTTGCGAGGGTCCTGGGATTCGAAGAAAAGGGGTGGCGCGGCGTGGCCGGCTCAGGGCGGCAGGCGCGAGAGCTCGTCGGGGCGCGGCAGCGGGTCCTGGGCGCGCAGGTCCTGGAGGGCCTGCAGGCCGTAGTGGGCATAGACCAGCGCCGAGTACACCGGCAGGATGATCCAGGCCGGCGGGATCAGGTTGATCAGCGCGAGGATGAAACCGATGATCCAGAAGCCGCCGTTGCGCTCCTTGATGAGCCGCCGGCGTTCTTCGGGACGGGCGTGTTCGACGATGGCGTCGACGCGCAGCATGCGCGAGAACGCGAAGGCCCACCAGAACACCGACAGGATCAGCGCCATGGGCGGGATGAGCCAGAACGGCAGCGTGAACAGCCAGCCCAGCGCGAACACCACGCTGACCCAGATCGCGTTCCAGACGCTCACCGCCGTGGCATTGCGGCCGAGCTGCGCCAGGCCCGCGTACTCGCGCTTGCCCACGTGGCGCAGCACCAGCGGCATCACGAAAATGGCGGCGATCGTGAGGCCCAGGATGCCGGACACCGGCAGCAGGATCGCGGCCGCGAGCACCGGCACCAGCCAGATCTTGAGCGAAAACAGCCCGATGCTGACCAGCCAGGCGTCGACGTCATTGACGGTTTCCCATTGGCCCGCCTCCAGGCGCAGCCAGTCGGTGAGCGGCGTCCAGAAAAGCCACAGCAACAGGATCGCGCCGACCAGCGCGATCAGAAACGGCAGCAGCACCGCGAACAACATGCTGGGATGGCATTGCGACACCAGCGCGCGCTTGAACGCGGTGGTGATGCGTACGCCCTCGGAGACGGGCGAAGCGCGCCGGGGCGCGCCGTTGGCGGGGTAAGACGGGGGCATGACGCATCCTGCAGCAAAGACGAGGTGGACCCGGGGCGCGCGGCGCCCGGGCCAAGACGCAAGATAGACGCGCCGGGTATCATAGTCAAACCCGCTGTGGAACACCGTCATGCCCCTCTACGAACCCGGTCCCGACACGCCGGCGCTGCGCGCCGCCCTCGCCCGCCCCGACACGCGCCTGGTGGCGTGTTTCTGCGCGGCCTGGTGCGACACCTGCCAGGAATACCGGCCCAAGCTCGAAGCCCTGGCCGCCCGCTATCCGGCCCACACCTTCGCCTGGATCGACATCGAGGATCACCCCGACCTGCTGGGCGACGAAGACGTCGAAAACTTTCCCACCCTGCTGGTGCGCGAGCGCGGCCGTACGCTGTTCTACGGCACCATGCTGCCGCACATCGGCCATCTCGAACGCCTGCTCGACAGCCTCGGCGCCGATGCGCCGGCGCAGGCCACCGGCCTGCCCGAGATCGAAGCCCTGCTGCGCGACGACGCCATCGCATCCTGAACCGCCAGGCCAAAAAAAAAGCGCCGCCGGCCCTGCCGGAGGCGCTTTTTTCATGGCCGCACGAGGGCGGCGCGGGTGCCGCTCAGGGCTTGCGGCTGCCACCCAGCAGCACGGCCAGCTGGCGCTTGGGCGCCGTGCCGTTGGCACGCGGGCTGGCCTCGACGGGCGCGGCCGACGACGGCGCGGCGGTGGGCTCGTAGGGCTTGGAGAAGAAGTCGTCGACCGGCTGGCGCGGCGCGCTGCTGCGGCGTTCGCCGCGCTCGCTGCGTTCAGCGCGATCGCCGCCACGCTCGCCGCGGTCGCCGCCGCGGCCACGGCTGCGCTCGCCGCGCTCGGTGGGCGCTTCGCCGCCTCGGCCATGGCTGTGCGCCAGCAGCTCGGCGGGAATCTCGATCGTGCCGCGCGGCACCTTGCGCTTGATCAGCTTCTCGATGTCGAGCAGATAGCGCTCTTCGGAAGGCGTGAACAGCGCGATGGCCTCGCCGCTCGCGCCGGCCCGGCCGGTGCGGCCGATGCGGTGCACGTAGTCTTCGGCGTTGTACGGCAGGTCGTAGTTGATGACACAAGGCACGCCGGCCACGTCGAGGCCGCGGGCGGCCACGTCGGTGGCGACCAGCACCTCGAGCTCGCCGGCCTTGAAGGCTTCGAGCGCCTTCATGCGGTCGGCCTGGGTCTTGTCGCCGTGGATCGATTCGGCGCGCACGCCGTCGCGTTCGAGCTGGCGGGCCAGGCGCGCGGTGCCGATCTTGGTGTTGGAGAACACGATGACCTGCTTCAGGCCGCGCGACTTCACCAGGTGCACCACCGCGGCGCGCTTGGCTTCGCCGGACATTTCGTAGGCGATCTGCGTGACGGTGTCGGCCGTGGCGTTGCGCGCCGCGACTTCGATCTCGACCGGGTTGTTCAGGTACGAACGGCCGAGCTTGCGGATTTCGTTGCTGAAGGTGGCCGAGAACAGCAGGCCCTGGCGCTTCTGCGGCAGCAGCCGGATGATGCGTTCGAGGTCGGGCAGAAAGCCCATGTCGAGCATCCGGTCGGCTTCGTCGAGCACCAGGATGCCGACCTGGCTGAGATTCACGTTCTTCTGTTCGACGTGGTCGAGCAGGCGGCCCGGCGTGGCGACCAGCACTTCGCAACCCTGGCGCAGCGCGATCTTCTGCGGGCCGATGTCGACGCCGCCGAACACGACGGTGCTGCGCAGCGGCGTGGACTGGGCGTAGCGCTTGACGTTCTCGTACACCTGGTCGGCCAGCTCGCGCGTCGGCGTCAGGATGAGCGCGCGGACGGGATGGCGTGCCGGCGACGCGCTGGTGTTGGCCAGTGGCATCAGGCGGTGCAGGATCGGCAGCGTGAACGCCGCGGTCTTGCCGGTGCCGGTCTGGGCGGCGCCCATGACGTCGCGCCCTTCCACCACCACCGGAATCGACTGCGCCTGGATGGGCGTGGGTGTCGTGTAGCCGGTTTCGGCGATGGACTTCAGCAGAAGCGGGTGCAGGCCAAATTCGGCAAAAGTGCGCGAGGGCGCGTCAGCGGCAGGCGCTGCAGAAGAAATAGAGTCAGTCATCGAGTTGGGCAGATACCGGGGCCACGGAAAAAGAACAAAACGGAATTACGGCGTGCCCGGATTGCTGTGGATAACTTTATTTTAGCGCACGCGACCGGAAGTGCCCGAATTGACACCAATTCCCTCGACCGGGCCCGGCGGGCAGCCTCAACCCGCCGCCCAGCGCAGGCCCCACAGGACCAGCATCCCGGAGACGATCACGGCCACCGCGCTGCGCGTGCGCAGGAACACGATCACCCCCACCACGCCGGCCACCAGCTTGTAGTCGAAGATCGGGCCCAGGCCGGCCTTCCAGGGCAGCATGTCGGGCACCACGATGGCCGTGAGCGCGGCCGCGGGGGCGTAGCGCAGGGCGCGCCGCACGCCGTCGGGCAGCGGAATGTAGTCGCCGAACAACATGAAGCCGGCGCGCGTGAGCACGCTGCACACGGTCAGCAGCAGGATCGCGCTGTAGACATAGATTTCCGAGGGCCACATGTCAGCGCTTTCCCTTGAAGTAGCGTTCGGCCCAGATGCCGGCCAGGATGCCCGCGATCACCGCCACCGCCAGGCCCAGCCGCAGCGGCAGGGCCTGCCCGACCCAGGCGGTGACGCCCGCGGCCAGCATGGAGATCAGCATCGGCTTGGAGTTGGCCAGCGGCACCGTGATGGCCAGCAGCGCCAGCACGGCGGCGAAATCGAGCGACCAGGTCGTGGGCACCATCGAGCCCAGGAAGATGCCGACGATGGACGAGGACTGCCAGACGAACCAGCTCGGCGCGATCGTGCCGATGAAATACCAGAGCTGCTCGCGCGTGCCGCGCTGGGCGGCGTCGCCGTAGCGCGGCATGAACAGCACGAAGCCCATGTCGGTGGTGAAGTAGCCCAGGCCGAGGCGCTTGGGCCACGGCAGGTGGCGGAAGTACGGCTGCAGCGCGGCGCCGAAGATCACGAAGCGCAGGTTCACCACGCAGCCGGCCGCGAAGATCAGCCACAGCGGCGCGCCGGAGGCGATGAGCGGCAGGGAGGTGAGCTGGGCGGAGCCGGCATACAGCAACAGCGTCATGGCCAGGGCCATCGACTCGGTCAGGCCCGACTTCACCATGGCCACGCCGGTGACCATGCCCCAGGTGCCGGTGGCGATCAGTGCGGGCACGATGGCGTGCACGCCGGTCTTGAATGCTTCGATGCGCTCGGCGCGGATGGCGCGCGCCTTGTCGGAATCGGTCAACTCTGGTTCAGCGGCCACGGAGCGGCCTCTGGCGTTGCGAACGGAACGACATGGGAGGTGGAAGAGGTTGAGACCCTGCAGTGTGTCCGGAGGCTGGACGGATCAATGGGCTTCCGCGCGACACCGCCCCGGCCACATGGCGCGGGAGGCGTCATTGTAACCTCGCCCTTGATACAATACCGGCCTCTGGAGAGGGGCACAGCATGTCGATGGCATTGCGCAACGGTTCGATCTGGCGAGAGGGGCATACCGGCCCGGGTCGCCATGCGTCCGTTTGCCCCGTATCCGGCACCCGCTTCGGCGGGGCCGACCACGCCGGCGGCGATCAGTCGCCGCGCGCCGTCTTCCCCGCATCGCCCCGCCTCTCGGGCCGCGCCGCCCGGCCGGCGCACGCCACCGGGCCGCGCCCGGCGGCCGCCTCCCGCGTCGGGCCCGCGCCCGCCCTCTTTTCCCAACGGATCTAGGAATCACCATGACCGCTGCTGCTCCGGCCGCCGCCAACTCCCAGGAAGTCATCGAACTCGGCGCGGAAGACCTGCCCGCATACTGCCCCAGCCCGAAGGCGCCGCTGTGGAGCATGCACCCGCGCGTATTCCTCGACGTGACGCACACCGGCCAGGCCCGCTGCCCCTACTGTGGCACCGAGTACAAGCTCAAGCCGGGCACGGTCGTGCACGGCCATTGATCGCGCACCGCTTCCCCCTCACATCACTCACAGACCGCAGCCGCCATGTTCGCCACTCCTGACGAAGCGGAACACGCTTTCTATGAAGCGCTGGAACAGGCCGACACCGATCGCCTGATGCAGATCTGGGCCGACGACGAAGAAATCGTCTGCATCCACCCGGGTGGCCTGCGCATCGTGGGCCACACGGCGGTGCACGAGTCGTGGCAGCAGGTGCTGGCCAATGGCCCGCTGCACATCCGGCCGCTGCGGCCGGTGGTGGTGCAGAGCATGATGTGCGCGGTCCACGTGCTGGTCGAGCAGGTCACGGCGATCACGCGCGAAGGCACGCAGTTCGTCAACTGCTATGCCACCAACATCTATCACAAGGGTCCGACGGGCTGGCGCATGGTGATGCACCACGCGTCCCCCGCCCCCGCGGAAGCCGGCGTGCTCGATCTGCACGACGTGCCCGACCGACTGCATTGAGGCGATACCCGCGTTGGCCGCTACCCGCATCGACCTGAGTCCCTGCCCCGTACCGCCCTGGCTGCCCGACCGGCACAGCCAGACGATCTACGCGTCCACGTTCGCCCAGTACCATCGCATCGCGTTCGTGCGCGAGCGGGTCGACACGCCCGATACCGATTTCGTCGACTTCGACTGGACCGGGCCGGGCCTGTTTCCGCACAAGGCCGCCGACGGCAGCCCGATCGACGCGATCACGCCGCAATCGGGCATCAAGACCGCCGCCGCGCGCTGGATGAAACCGGCCGACTGGGGCTCGCTGCCGCGCACGGCCGACACGCCCGCGCTGCTGCTGTTCCACGGCCTGGAAGGCGGCAGCACCAGCCGCTACGCCCAATCGATCGCGCATCATTTCCGCGCGCGCGGCTGGATCGTGGCGGTGGCGCACTTCCGCGGCTGCTCGGGCACGCCCAACCGGCTGGCGCGCGCCTACTACTCCGGCGACTCCGCCGAGGTCGGCTTCATGCTCGCCACGGCGCGCGCGCGCATCCCGCATGCGCGCTGGCACGCGGTCGGCGTCTCGCTCGGCGGCAACGCGCTGCTCAAGTATCTCGGCGAGCACGCCGAAGAAACCAGCTGGCTCGCCGGCGCGGCCGGCGTGTCGGTGCCGCTCGACCTCGTGGCGGGCGGCAAGGCGCTGTGCACCGGTCTCATCGCGCGGCGCATCTACACGCCCTACTTCCTGCGCACGATGCGGCGCAAGGTGCTCGAGAAGGCCAAGCGCTTTCCGGGCGCGATCGATGTGATGCGCATCGCCCACGCGCGCGACCTGCGCGACTTCGACGACGCCTACACCGCGCCCATGCACGGCTACCGCAACGCGCTCGACTATTGGACGCGCGCCTCGAGCAAGCCCTGGCTGCCCAGCATCAAGGTGCCCACGCTGGTGCTGAACGCGCGCAACGATCCGTTCCTGCCCGAAGACGCCCTGCCCACGCCGGCGGAGTGTTCGGCCAGCGTGCTGCTGCACCAGCCCTCCGACGGCGGCCATGCCGGCTTTCCCACCGGCCCCTTCCCGGGTCACCTCAACTGGCTGCCGCAGCGGCTGGGCCGCTTCTTCGAGACCGGCAAGTAGGTCTCGCGCCACGACGACAAAGGCCGCCCGGAGGCGGCCTTTGTCATGGCGGACGGCCCGCCCTCAACCCGATTTGAAGCGCTGCAGCAGCGCGCGCTCGTCGGCCAGCTTCTGCTGCACTTCCTTGATCTGCACGTCAATCTGCGACTGCTCGTAGAAGTCGCGCGACATGCCGCGCGCCTGTTGCAGCTGCGACTCGGCCGCGGCGTAGGCGCCGGTGGCCACGTAGAAGCGCGCCATGTCGCGGCGCGACGCGATCAGGTTGCCGGTACGCTCCTCGCTCTGCGCCAGCAGCTGATAGAAGGTGGGCTCGTCGGCGCCCCACTCCTTGATGCGGCCGCGCAGATAGGCCTGGGCCTCGGCGTTCTGGCCGTTGAGCTGCAAGGCCGAGGCGTAGGCCATGCCCAGCGCGCGCCGGTCGGGCCAGCGCTTGGTGGCGGCCTGCGCCAGCGAGAGCGCGCGCGCCGCGTCCTTGCGCGCGATCGCGATGTCGATGCCGAGCTTGGCCAGCTCCGGCGTATTGAGATTGCCGCTGGTGGCCTGGGCGAACGCGCTCTCCGCGCCCGGCAGGTCGCCGCGTTGCAGCGAATAGAGCGCAAGCCCGTAGAAGGCGGCCGACTGGCGGATGCCGGACAGCGCGCGCGATTCGTCGGTGAGCTGCTGCTGGGCGGTGCGCAGGCTGGTCACGTCGCGCCCCTGCACCACGCGCATCTTGGCGCGGATGTACCAGAAGTCGTCGCTGTCGACGTAGCGCGACGCGGGAAGGTCGCGGATGCGGTTTTGCACGTCCGACATCCGGTCGATGGACAGCGGGTGGGTGCTGGCCCAGGCGCCGCCGCCCATGCCTTCATTCAGGCGCGAGGCGTTCATCAGCCGCCCGAACATCTTGGCCATGCCGTCGGGATCGTAGCCCGCGCGCGAGAGCATCTGCAGGCCGGTGCGGTCGGCCTCGCGCTCGGCCTCGCGCGAAAAGCCGAGCTGGCGGTTGATCGCCGCCGCCTGGCCGAACGCGGCGACGCCCATGGCCAGGTCGCCGCCACCGCCGGCCAGCGCCGCGAGCAGCGCGCCCGCCAGCGTGGCCATCATCATCATGCCGCTCTGGCTCTGCTGCGTCATGCCGCGCGCGATGTGGCGCTGCGCGACGTGGCCGATTTCGTGCGCCAGCACCGAGGCGAGCTCCGACTCGCTGCCCGAGGACACGATCAGGCCGGTGTTGACGCCGATGAAGCCGCCCGGCATGGCGAAGGCGTTGATCTCGGGGTCGCGCACGCCGAACACCTCGATATCGGGCAGGCCGCCCGGCGCGAATGCCGACAGCTTGCGCGCCATCGTGGTGAGATATTGGCGCAGCTCGGGATCATTGATGTAGGTCGGGTCGCGCCGGCCCTGCGCCATGATGGCCTCGCCCAATTGGCGCTCCAGCATGGGGGGCAGATCGGCGGAAGAGGCCGTGCCCATCGAGGGCAGGCCGACCGGTTGCGCGCGCAGCGGCATGGCGGGCAGCAGGAAGGTCAGGCTCAGGGCCGCCGCCATGATCTGGCGGGCGAACGTGCTCGTCGGTGTCGTGTCGGAACGGTTCATGGCAATATGATAGCCAGATGGGCAAAAAGTTTGCTCCAAAGCCATACGCCGCTCCAGAACTCACAGGATTTCCCACATGAATGCCGTCCGCAAAGCCGTCTTTCCCGTTGCCGGGATGGGCACGCGGTTTCTGCCCGCCACCAAGGCCATGCCCAAGGAGATGCTGCCTGTCGTCGACAAGCCGCTGATCCAGTACGCGGTCGAAGAGGCGGTGGCCGCCGGAATCACGGACCTGATCTTCGTCACCGGCCGCAACAAGCGTGCCATCGAGGACCACTTCGACGCCGCGCCCGAACTCGAGGCCGAGCTCGAGAAGAAGAGCAAGCACGAGCTGCTCGAGCTCGTGCGCGACATCCTGCCCGCGCATGTGAACTGCATCTACATCCGCCAGTCGGCGCCGCTGGGCCTGGGCCACGCCGTGCTCACCGCGCAGCCCGCCGTCGGCAACGAGCCGTTCGCCGTGCTGCTGGCCGACGACCTGATCGACGCCGACCGTCCGGTGCTGGGCCAGCTGATCGACTGCGCGCTGTCGCACAGCGCCAGCGTGCTGGGTGTGCAGGAAGTGCCGCGCGCCGACACCGGCAAGTACGGCATCGTGGCGGCCAGCGCGGTCGAGCCGCGCACCGAGCGCGTGTCGCTGATCGTGGAAAAGCCCAAGCCCGAAGATGCGCCCTCCACGCTCGCCGTGGTGGGCCGTTATGTGCTCGAGGCGCAGATCTTCGAACACCTGCGCGCGACCCAGGCCGGCGCAGGCGGCGAGATCCAGCTGACCGACGGCATCGCGTCGATGATGCGCGAGCGCCCGGTCTATGCCTACCGCTACGAAGGCCAGCGTTACGACTGCGGCAGCAAGGCCGGCATGTTCCAGGCCACCGTGGCCCTGGGCCGCAAATACCACGGCCTGATCCCCGAGTAAGCCCGCACGGCGGCCTCAGGCGGCCGGCTTGCCGGCGGCCTGCGCCTGCCGCGCGCGCTGGCGCGCCTCGCGGTCGACACGGCGCAGCCGGCCCCGCGCCGACAGGCGCATGAGGGTGCCCAGCGCCACCAGCAGGCCGATCACCTCCACCAGCGCCGCGGGAATCCACATCGTGAGGCCGCCGATGGTCTGGTCGGTCTGGGCCGACATCGCGATGGCCCGGCCGCACAGCTCGAACAACGGATAGAGGTCGCTCTCGGTGAACGCGATCACCGCGCCCGCCACCATCTGCGGCGCCATGGTCAGCACCGGCGAGATCACGCGCCCGCCCGGCGTCATCGCGGCGGGCGGCGCGGGGCGGCGGTCGAGGATCAGGTTCCAGTACATGAAGCCGCTCAGCACCACCGACCAGTTCATCAGGCGATAGAGCCGCCAGTCGAGCATCGAATAGAACTGCACCGACGGGATCAGCCACACCAGCACCAGCGCGACGAACAGCGCCGGCACGAAGATGCGATGGGTGAGCACGGCCACCGTGCAACGGCCCGGCGCGGTGGCCAGCCAGCGGCGCAGGCGGCTGCGCCAGGCCAACGGCAGGCCGGCGCGCATGGCCGACCCCGGGAAGGCCGCCATCACCAGCAGCGGCCCGAGATGGTGCAGCACCAGATGCTGGGCGCGATGGATGAAGAACATCCGCTCGGCGTAGTAATCGAGGCGCGTGTGCAGCGACAGATAGAGCAGGATCACGCCGGCCCAGAACAGGGCCTGGCGGGCGGCGCTCACGTGATGCACGCGCGTGCCGCGCACGAACAGCGCGATGCAGGCGACGAACGCCAGCACCAGCGTGGGCGAGAACTCCCAGGGAACGAGCCAGCCGAGCAGGTCCATGCGTGAGATCCGGAAAGCGCCACCGTGGGCCGCGGGGCGATGCGCGCCGCGCCAGCGGGCGCCACGCCATCGGGACAGGAAGCGTGCGCTCCCCTTCGGCCGATTGTAGTGGAGCTTGCCCGCCCTGCCACGCACGCGCGCCGCCGCGGCGCGCGCACGCTTTGCGCGGGAACAAACCGCCGCCGTCCGACCGCGCTCAGAAGGTGTGGTTCATCCCGACCACGTAGCGCGTGGTGCGGCCCGCGTCCTGCGCGAAGGGAGCGTCGAGCGTGCCGCGCCACAGGCGTCCGGCGTAGGCATACAGGGCGGTGCGCGGCGACAGCAGATGGCGGTAGCCGAGCGTGACGAGGCGCACCCGCGCGGCGCGGCTGCCGTCGTCCCAGTGCCAGTCGGGCGTGGCCATCGAACCTTGGGCCAGCACGCTGTTGCGCGGGTCCAGCTTGAGTTCGGCACCCACCAGCCAGGTGTCGGCCGAGCCGCCGCGCACGAAGGCCAGCGGACCCAGGCCGTCCACCCCGCCGCCGTTCTGGCCGACGAAGCCGTTGCGCTGCCGCGACCAGGCCAGCGACACGCGCACGGCCTCGAGATCGGCGGCGACGCCCACCTGCCATGCCGTGGGTGCGGCGCCCGCCGCGGGCGAGCCGGCCGGCAGCGACAGGCGGTCCCAGGTGGCGGCGAACAGCCACGGCTGGGCCTCGTACTTCAGGCCGGCCGACCAGGCATGGCCGCGCCCCGCCGGGGCCGGGCCGTCGGAGCCCTCGGTGTCGAAGGCATGACCGAGGCCGGCCTGCCAGCCGCCGAGGTCGGCGCTATAGAGGTTGACCAGATGGTCACGGCGGTAGTTGTCCGAAGCGCGGAACAGCGCCCCCATGCCCATGTCGCGCCACGATGCCACTTCGAGCGCGCTGCCAAAATTCATCGCCACGGTTTTCTGGCGGCCGAGACTGAGGGTGCCCAGGCCGTCGCGCCCGATGCCGACCCAGGCGCCGTAGTCGAACAGGCGCCCGCTCTCGTTGGATTGACCATTGACCAGGTCGAAGCCGCTCTCCACGCCGAAGCTGACGCTGGCGCCGTTGCCCAGGGCTTCGGTGCCGGTCAGCCCCCAGAGGTTGTCGCCCAGACCGCCCCCGAGCAGCCCGCTGCGGGTGCCCTGGCCGGCGCCCTGGCCGGCGCCCTTGACCTGGGTGACGCTCACTCCGGCGTCGGCCACGCCATAGAGCTTGAGCGCGCCGGCCTCCTCGGCGCGGGCGCTGGCGCCGCCCGCGGCGCATCCGCACAGCGCCAGGGCCGCGAGGCCGCGCAGCGCGGCAGGCGCACGCAACGACGACACGCGCGGGACGGAGAACGACAGGACCATGGGCACCCCTGGTGCGAGAAACGAAAGTGCCCCGTCTGGCGCGTGGTGCGCGCGGAACGCGGACGCGAGATATTGCCAGATCCGGCGCGCGCGGCAACACCCCGCGCGGCGCCACGGTGGCGGCACGCCTGAAATCGGAGATCGGGAGGCCCGCACGGCCCGCACCTGCATGCGCAGGCCGGGTCAGGCGGAGAGGTTGCGCCGGGCGGGCTTACGCCGCGGCGGAATGACGGGCGGAGAACCGCACGTCGCGCACGGAGGGATGCGCGCTCAGGCGCTTGGCCTGGGACATGAGCTCGCCCCGCAATTCGGGCGGGCAGTTGACGGTGACACAGGCCGAGGCCAGGTCGCTGTGATTGGCGCTGTCGACGTGAAAGCGCGCCACCGACAGGCCGGCGGCGGAAAAGTCGAGACAGATCTGCTTGCGCAATGCGCCGACCGCGTCACGCGGACACACGACGGTCAGCCGCGTGCCACGACGCGGGGCTTGTGCAGCCGTGCGGTCGACACCGGCACGGCGCAGGAACAAGTCGAAGAAACGCATGACGACCTCCTTGCAGCTTGGGGAGCAATCCGTGGATACGCGCCGGGCCACCGCCCCGATGATCGGCGCGCACACGCAGGACGACACGATCCGGGCGCGAGAGGCGCACGGCATCGGGCATCGCAACGCTGCGCACGCGCACATGCACGGGCAGGAACACGACGGACGGTTCTGGCGGGCTTGGGAGGGAGAGTTTCAGCTGCGCCGGGGCTGGGCCCGGGCACGATCGCATCCAGAGACGGCGGGGAGGATCCCTGCCGGGAATGCAAAAGCGGAATGCTGAAGAAACGCCGCTACCTGTTCGACACTGCTGACAGGCGCGGCAGAAGTGATTCTGCGGAAAATACGCTCGTCAGGCAGCGCGGTCGATGCAAGATCGACTACTACTGTCGCCGGAATCGGTATTCACAGAACAACTCCTGATGTGGAAAACAGGCCCAGTTTACGCGGGTTTGTACTGATGGACAATGTTTTTGGCAAAAAAGGTGCCGGGCCGGGCCGCAGCGTGGGCCCTCGCCCACGCCCCGGCCGGCCCGCGGCCTGTCAGGTGTAGTAATGCCAGCCCAGGTAGGCGGCAAAGACCGCATACAGGCCCGCCACCGACGACAGTGCGGGGATGGTCATGGTGGCGTTGCGGAAACGCAGCCACAGCACCATGATCGAGGCCAGCGTGAGCAGGCCCGCGGCGATCAGCGGCGCGTCGAGCAGCCAGGGCGTCATCGCGATCCCCAGCGCGCTCGGGATCGTGGCCTGGATCATCATCGCGCCCGAGATGTTGGCCAGCGCGAGACGCTCCTTGCCCTGCCGCACCCAGATCAGCGCGTTCATGATCTCGGGCAGCTCGGTGGCCACGGGGGCGAGCAGGAGCGCGGCCAGGTGCGGCGACATGCCCATCGCCACGCCCAGCACCTCGATCTGACGCACGAACACATGCGATGCCAGGCCGATCACCACCAGCGCCAGCACCGCCTGCATACAGGCCCAGAACAGACTCGGATCGGGATCGCGCGGCCGCAGCTTGAGCGGCTCGAGCGCCTCGGCGTCGATGCACTCGTCGTCGTGCGCGAGTTCGCGCTTCACGTAGAGCGCATACACCCCGAGGAACAGGATGGCGAGCCAGGGCTTCCACACGAAGGCGATGAGGCCGACCGCCACCTTGACGATGAAGATGCCCATGAACCAGGCCTGGTCGCGGGCGAGGCGGCGCTGGTCGGCGTTGATGACGCCGCTGGCGGTGCGCGGCGTGCCGGCGGCGGTCTTGCCGCGCAGGAGCGCGAAGCCCACGACGGCGTAGGCCAGGGTCGCCAGCACGAGCGGCCCGCCCATGGCGGCGCCGACGCCGATGTCTTTCTGCTCGGGCGTGTTGCCGAACACGACCGCCATGAAGGTGACGGCGCTCTCGGGCAGGGCCGTGCCGAAGGCGGCCAGCACGGTGCCGGTGGCCGTGGCGCCGAGCTGGAAGCGATGGCCCATCCATTCGACGCCATTGACGAAGAATTCACAGGCAAAGTAGATCACTGCCGCAGCGAGCAGGAACAGGGTGATGGACAACAACATGATGACAACAGCCGGACGAGCAGAAACCCAATGGCGCGACAATGCGGCTCGCCCGGCTGGGTGAACGCATCGCGGCCAAAGGTCTCGCCTGGCGTGTCCGTCGCGACGCCCGCGCGTGCGGGTGGACGGATGCCGTCAGCGCCATGGGGTGGGACCACCAAGTTTGTTGACGCTGACTCCCTTGGGGCTCAAAGGATGGCTACTCCCCAATGACAGTGGGCGCGATTGTAGCAGCGTCCGATAACAACCGGGTCGATGCCGGCGCGGGGAATGTGGGCGCGTGGGTGGAGGCGATCGGCGGCAACGGCGGCTGGCCACGGGCGGGGCGCGGCCAGGGAGGCAGCGCGGCCCGCGGGCGCGCCGGGCCGCGCTGCATTCGGTCTGCGTCGCGGCGCGTACCGCCGCGCGGAAAAGCGCCGGCGCGGGCGCCGGGCGCGCGGTCCGCAAGCGCGTGGCGGTGCGCTAAGCTAGCCGCTCCACCGAAAGGATGCACACCGCCATGAGCCTGCCCGTAGCCGACCTCGCCCCCTTCGCCGACCGCCGCCGTCGCGTGCTCGACTGGATGCGCAGCCAGGGCGGCGGCGTGGCGGTGCTGGCCGCGGGCGTGGCGCCGGCGCGCAATCGCGACAGCGAATACCCCTTTCGCCCCGACAGCGACTTCTATTACCTCACCGGCTTCACCGAGCCGGAAGCCTGGCTGGTGTTGATTGCCGGCGCACAGGACCGCGCCATCCTGTTCTGTCGCGAACGCCATCCCGAGCACGAGATCTGGGAAGGCAGGCGCTTCGGACCGGAGGCCGCGGGCGCGCACTTTCTGATGGACGACGCGCATCCGGTGTCGGCCCTCGACGAGCTGGTGCCGGCCTGGCTGCAGGATCAGCCCACGCTGTGGCTGCGGCTGACGGATGAATCCTCGGGCGTTCGGGCGCGCGGCTGGCTGGGCCAGGCCCACACGCGTGTCCGCAACGGCGTGCAGGCGCCCGGCCGGCTCGAAGACCTGAGCGGCGTGCTGGCCGCGATGCGGCTGGTGAAGGATCCGAGCGAAATCGCGACCATGCGGCAGGCCGCACGCATCTCCGCACACGCGCATGCGCGCGCCATGCGCGCGGTGCGGCCCGGCATGCACGAATACGAGCTCGAGGCCGAGCTGATGTACGAGTTCCGCCGCCACGGCGCGCAGGCCGTGGCCTACGGCACCATCGTGGCGGGCGGCGCCAACGCCTGCGTGCTGCACTACCCCGCCGGCGATGCCGTGTTGCGCGACGGCGATCTGGTGTTGATCGACGCGGGCTGCGAGCTCGACTGCTACGCCTCCGACATCACGCGCACCTTTCCGGTCAACGGCACGTTCAGCGGCCCGCAACGCGCGCTCTACGACCTGACCGTGGCCGCGCAGGAGGCCGCCGCGGCCGTCACGCGGCCCGGCGCGAGCTTCAATGACGCGCACGACGCCGCGCTGCGCGTGCTGGCCCAGGGCATGCTCGACGAGCGGCTGCTGCAGGGCTCGCTCGACGGCGTGATCGAGTCGGGCGCCTACAGCCGCTTCTACATGCACCGTACCGGCCACTGGCTCGGGCTCGACGTGCACGACGTGGGCGACTATCGCGGGCCGGCGCGCGCGGCGGGCGAGGCGCGGCCCTGGCGCACGCTCGAGGCCGGCATGATGCTCACGATCGAGCCCGGCATCTATGTGCGCGCGGCCGACGACGTGCCGGCGCGCTTCTGGGACATCGGCATCCGCACGGAAGACGACGCGCTGGTGACCGACACGGGCTGCGAGCTGATCACGCGCGCGGTGCCGGTGAGCGCGCGCGAGATCGAGGCGTTGATGCGCGAATGAGCGGCGGCTGCGCCGTCAGCGGCTACAGCACGTAGCCGTCGAGCCACCCCATCGCCACCCACACGTACACGACCACCATCGCGATCGCGAACATGCCGCAGATCGCGCCGACCAGCGTGCCGAAGATCGCGACCAGCACTTCGGGCCAGCCGCTGCGCGACACCGGGCCGAGGCCAGGGTTGTAGCGCCGGTCGAACTTCTCGTCGGGCATCAGGCTGAACACCACGCCCTCGATGAAGCCGTCGACCATCGGGATGAACAGCAGGAAGAACGCGGGGTTGTCCCACCAGACCGGATAGAGCGAGGTGGCGGCCAGGCAGACCAGTGCGTAGACCGTGACTGCCCAGGCGTAGCGGCGCCGCAGATACCACCAATGCGCGCCCGCCCATCCCAGCAGACAGGCCAGCAGCCCCACCGCGACCTTGCGCCGCGGCGCCCGCCGCCCGGCAGCCGCCGCGGACGAGGACGCAGACAAAGACGAAGCGCTCGACGACTGGCTCATGCGGATATCCCCTGATCGGTGTGCCCGGTGTCAGACTGCATTTTCTGATCGGCGTCTCTTATTGGAGTCAGACTGCATTTTCCGCCGACCCGCCCCGCGCGCGAGACCGGCACCGACAAAATTCCGCCCACCGCCGTAACCCGCATTCTCACCCGGATTCCGTCTTATCTGTGTCAGACTGCATTTTTTCCGAGCCCGCCACCGGCTGCCGTTGTTCCTACGGGTGTCAGACTACATTTTTTCGCCCTGTCACCCAGTCCTACTGGTGTCAGACTGCATTTTTCGGCGGCGTTCCCCCAGGGAGGATGGCGCCCATCCCTAGCGGAAATTGCAGTCTGACACCTTTGTTTGAGCGGGGAAATTGCAGTCTGACACCTTTGTTTTTGGGCGCGATGTCCCGTGCGGCGCCGGGGATTGGTCTTACTGGTGTCAGACTGCATTTATCGCTCGGGCCGGAGCCGGGGCGCCAGTTGCGAGCGGGGACGCTGCCTCGCCGCAGCGTCAAAAAATGCAGTCTGACACCTTTTCGAAAAATGCAGTCTGACTCCTTTTTGGAAAATGCAGTCTGACACCTTTTCGGCGGTCTGTTCGGGGGGGGGGGGGGGGGGGGTAAAATCGGGGGATGACTCCGTCCGTCTTCGACATCGCGATTTTGGGCGCCGGCCCGGTGGGCCAGGCGCTGGCCCTGCTGCTGGCGCGTGCGGCGCGTGATCCTGCGCGCATTGCGCTGCTGGCCACGCCCTCGGGCGCGAGCGGCGCGGCGCCGCTGGCCGATCCGCGCGTGCTGGCGATGAACCGCGGCAGCCGCGTGCTGCTCGACTCGCTCGGCGCGTTTCCCGCGCGGGTGGCGGACATCCGCCATATCCACGTGTCGCAGCGCGGCCGGCTGGGCCGCACGCTGATCGACCACACCGACTTCGACGTGCCGCAGCTGGGCAGCGTGGTCGCCTACGCCACGCTGCACGAAAGCCTGGCCGCCCGCGTGGCGGCCAGCGGCGTGACCGTGCTGTCGGGCCCGGCCGCCCGGCTCGGCCCCGCGCTGGGCGAGATCCAGCAGGTCATGCAGGGCGACGTGGCCATCGCCTGTCGCGTGGCGGTGCAGTGCGACGGCGCCGGCGGCGCCGACGTGCAGCGCAGCTACGGCCAGCACGCCGTGCTCACCAGCGCGCGCGCCGCGCTGCCGCGCGCCGGCTGGGCCTGGGAGCGCTTCACGCGCGAGGGGCCGCTGGCCATGCTGCCGCATCCCCAGGCGCCCGACACCTACGCCGTGGTCTGGGCCTGCGCGCCCGAGCGCGCGGCCGAGCTCGCCACGCTCGACGACACCCGGTTCTCGGCGGCGCTCACCCAGGCCTTCGGCACCCGCCTGGGCCGGCTGCACAGCCAGGCGCCGCGCCACGTCTTTCCCCTCGAGCTCAAGGCGCGCCGCGCCCAGGTCCAGGGCCGCTGCGCCATCATCGGCAACGCCGCCCAGACGCTGCACCCCGTGGCGGGCCAGGGCCTGAACCTGGGCCTGCGCGACGCGGCGCAGCTGGCGCAGACGCTCGCCCCCTGGCTGCAGGCGCCCGAGCAGAATCCGGCGCCGCTGCTGGCCGCCTTCGCCCGCGACCGCAGCGCCGACCGCCTGCTCACCGCCAGCCTGACCGACCTGATGCCCCGCATCTTCGCCACCGGCCTGGCGCCGGTCGAGCATGCCTGCGGGCTGGCCCTGCTCACCCTCGACCTGGTCCCGGCCGTGCGGGCGCCATTGGCCCGCCACCTGCTCCAAGGCCTGCGCACCTGATGCCCGTTTTCCTGTTTCCCACGGCGCGCCCGGCGGGCGTGCCTGGCGGTGTTTTCCCCTGCGCAACCCCGTGCGCGGCCGCGTTTGCCGCCGTGAAAACGGGGTGCCATGGTCTAGCGGTTAAAATGTGAGCATGCGCATCGGCCCCTGGACCCTTCCCAACAACGTGCTGGTCGCCCCCATGGCGGGGGTGACGGACCGTCCTTTCCGCCAGCTCTGCAAACGGCTGGGGGCGGGTTACGCCGTGTCCGAGATGGCCGCCAGCAATCCGCGCCTCTGGGACAGCGTGAAGACCTCGCGCCGTCTCAACCATGATGGCGAGATCGACCCGATCTCGGTGCAGATCGCCGGCGCCGACCCGGCCATGATGGCGGAAGCCGCCGTGTTCAATGTGAACAAGGGCGCCCGCATCATCGACATCAACATGGGCTGTCCGGCCAAGAAGGTGTGCAACCTGGCCTCCGGCTCCGCCCTGCTGCGCCACGAAGACCTGATCAAGCGCATCCTCGACGCGGTGGTCGAGGCCTGCGCGCCGCTCGGCATCCCGGTCACGCTCAAGACCCGCACCGGCTGGGACCGCGAGCACAAGAACGCGCTGCGCGTGGCGCGCCTGGCCGAAGACAGCGGCATCGCCGCGCTCACGCTGCATGGCCGCACTCGCGCCGACCTCTACACCGGCGAGGCCGAATACGACACGATCCGTGCGGTGCGCGCCGAAATCAAGATTCCGCTGGTCGCCAATGGCGACATCACCACGCCGGAGAAGGCGCGCGCCGTCCTGGATTACACTGGCGCCGACGCGGTCATGATCGGCCGTGCCGCCCAGGGCCGCCCCTGGATCTTCCGAGAGATCGACCATTTCCTGCGCACAGGCGCAACGCTGGCCCCGCCCACGTGGGGCGAGATGCGCGACCTGCTGCTCGAACACCTGGACGACCACTACCGCTTCTATGGCGAGCACACCGGCGTGAGGTCGGCGCGCAAGCACATCGGCTGGTACCTCGAAGATCTGCCCGGCGGGCCGGCCTTCTGCGCCCGGATGAACCTGATCGACGACACCCGCAGCCAGTGGCAGGCGGTCGCCGACTGGTTCGACAGCATCATGCGCGACGGCCCGCAACCCGGGAACGGCAACGCGCAAACCCTGCTGGCGGCATAACCGCCAGTACCACCAACACATAAAAATATCTGTACTCCAATGAGCAAGAAAGATGTCCTGGAAGAATGCGTGCGCGCCAGCCTGGAGCGCTATTTCGAAGACCTGGGAGACTCCGAGCCCCACGACATGTGGGACATGGTGATGCGCTGCGTCGAGCGCCCGGTCCTTGAGGTGGCGCTGGAACGCTCCAACGGCAATCAGTCGCGCGCTTCCGAAATGCTGGGCATCACCCGCAACACCCTGCGCAAGAAGCTGCTGGCCCACAACATCCAGCCCTGAAGATTTTTCCGATCCCCCGCCCGTGGCCTGGGCCTGGCCCCACCCGGACGCAACATCCCCAACCGCTATGAAAATCGAAACCGCCCTGCTTTCGGTGTCCGACAAGACCGGCATCGTCGAATTCGCCCGTGCGCTGGCCGCCCGCGGCGTGCGCCTGCTCTCGACCGGTGGCACCGCCCGCCTGCTGTCGGAGTCGGGCCTGACCGTGACCGAGGTTGCCGCCCACACGGGTTCGCCCGAAATCCTGGACGGTCGCGTCAAGACCCTGCATCCGAAGATCCACGGCGGCCTGCTGGCCCGCCGCGACAGCGCCGAGCACCTGTCCACCATCGCCGAACACGGCATCGACCGCATCGACATGCTGGTCGTGAACCTGTATCCGTTCCGCGAAACCGTGGCCAAGCCCGACTGCACCTTCGCCGACGCGGTCGAGAACATCGACATCGGCGGTCCGGCCATGCTGCGCGCCGCCGCCAAGAACCACGGCACCGAAGCCGGTGGCGTGACGGTCGTGATCGACCCGGCCGACTACTCGCGCGTGCTGTCCGAGATGGACAAGGGCGGCTCGACCTCGTTCGCGCTGCGCCTGGAGCTGGCCTCCAAGGTCTACGCCCACACCGCCTCGTATGACGGCGCCATCGCCGCCTACCTGACCAGCCTGGCCGAAGCCGCGCCGGCCCAGGAAGCCGTGCCGGCCCGCAACGAATGGCCCGGCACCCTGACCATCCAGGTCAAGCAGGAACAGGCCCTGCGCTACGGCGAGAACCCGCACCAGTCGGCGGCCTTCTACGTCGACGCGCAGCGTCCGGCCGGCCTGCTGGGCAACTACCGCCAGCTGCAGGGCAAGGAACTGTCGTACAACAACATCGCCGACGCCGACGCCGCATGGGAATGCGTGCGCAGCTTCGACACCCCGGCCTGCGTCATCGTCAAGCACGCCAACCCGTGCGGCGTGGCCGTGGCCGCCGATCCGCTGACCGCCTACCGCCAGGCCTTCAAGACCGATCCCACCTCGGCCTTCGGCGGCATCATCGCCTTCAACCGTCCGGTCGACGCGGCCACCGCCGAAGCCGTGAGCGGCCAGTTCCTCGAAGTGCTGCTCGCGCCCGCCTATGACGGCGCCGCGCTGGCCATCCTCGCCGCCAAGAAAAACGTGCGCGTGCTCGAAGTGCCGGCCGGTGTCGGCCAGAACGCCTTCGACGTCAAACGCGTGGGCGGCGGCTGGCTGGTCCAGACCCCGGACGCCTACAACGTGCCGCGCGACGCGCTCAAGGTCGTGACCAAGCGCCAGCCCACCGAGCAGGAAATGAACGACCTGTCGTTCGCCTGGAAGGTCGCCAAGTACGTCAAGTCCAACGCCATCGTGTTCGTCGGCAACGGCATGACCCTCGGCGTGGGCGCCGGCCAGATGAGCCGCATCGACTCGGCCCGCATCGCCTCGATCAAGGCCGAGAACGCCGGCCTGACGCTGGCCGGTTCGGCCGTGGCGTCCGACGCGTTCTTCCCGTTCCGTGACGGCCTCGACGTGGTCGTGGCCGCCGGCGCGACCTGCGTGATCCAGCCGGGTGGCAGCGTGCGCGACGACGAAGTCATCGCCGCCGCCGACGAGCATGGCATCGCCATGGTCCTGACCGGCACCCGCCACTTCCGTCACTGATGCGCATCCTCGGCGTCGATCCCGGCCTGCGCCGCACCGGTTTCGGTGTGATCGACGCCGAAGGCATGCGTGCGCGATACGTCGCCAGCGGCACCATCGTGGTACCGCCGACGCTGTCGCTGCCGGAACGGCTCAAGGTCATCCTCGACAATCTGCGCGAGGTGGCCCGCGAGACGCGGCCCGACGTGGCCGCGCTCGAAATCGTGTTCCTCAACACCAATCCCGCTTCCACGCTGCTGCTGGGCCAGGCCCGCGGCGCGGCGCTGTGCGCGCTGGCCGACAGCGGGCTCGACGTGCACGAGTACACCGCGCTGCAGATCAAGAAATCCGTGGTCGGCACCGGCCGCGCCGCCAAGGAACAGGTGCAGATGATGGTGCAGCACCTGCTCAAGCTCGACGGCACGCCCGCGCCCGACTCGGCCGACGCGCTGGCCTGCGCCCTCTGCCATTCGCACGTGGGTCCGCTGCAGGACCGCGTGGCCGCCCTCGGCACCGCGCTGGGCAACAGCAGCGGCCGCACGCGCCTGCGCAACGGCCGCCTGCTCGGCTGAGCCGCGCCGGCCCCGCGCCGCGCCAGCGTATAGAATCGCGGCATCGGCGCACGCGCCCCACTCTTCTTTCCTGACGCCATGATCGGACGCATCACCGGAACCCTGATCGAGAAATCGCCCCCCGTCGTCTGTGTCGACGTGAACGGCGTGGGCTACGACATCGACGTGCCCATGAGCACGCTCTACGCCCTGCCCGAAAACGGCGCGCGCGTCACGCTCTACACCCATCTGGTGGTGCGCGAAGACGCGCACCTGCTGTATGGCTTCGCCACCGCCAGCGAGCGCAGCGCGTTCCGCGAGCTGGTGAAGGTGAGCGGCATCGGCGCGCGCACCGCGCTGTCGGTGCTGTCGGGCCTGTCGGTGGCCGACCTGGCACAGGCCATCACGCTGCAGGAGGCCGGCCGCCTCACGCGCGTGCCGGGCATCGGCAAGAAAACGGCCGAGCGCCTGCTGCTCGAGATGCGCGGCAAGCTCGGCGCCGACATCGGTGCGAGCGCGCACCCGATCCAGGAAGGCCAGGCCGACATCCTCAATGCGCTGCTGGCGCTGGGCTACTCCGACAAGGAATCGCAGGCCGCGCTCAAGGGCCTGCCGGAAGGCGTGAGCGTGTCGGATGGCATCCGGCTCGCGCTCAAGTCGCTGGTGCGCTGAGCCGCGCCCGGCCCGCACGCAGAACGCAAAAATGGCGGCACGCGGTGCCGCCATTTTTTTTGCCTCGACGCGCCGCCCGCTGCACGCGATCGGCCGCTGGCCGCTCGCCGCACGGCGCCGCCGGCCCCTACCCCCGGCCCGACAGATAGCGCGGCGCCAGCGCGTCGAGCGCGGTGGGCACCAGGCCGAGCTCGGGCGCCATCGGGCCGCTCAACACATTGGGCACGCCCAGCGAATCGAGGTTGTCGTTCGAGATCAGCGGATCGCCGGGCAACAGGCCCAGCACCGCGGCCTGCAGCCGGCCCAGCGCCATCGGCACGGCGATCACGGGCCGCGGATGGCCGCTCCAGAGTGCGCACAGCCGCACCAGCTCGCCCAGCGTGTAGACCTGCGGGCCGCCGAGCTCGTAGACCTTGCCGCGCGTGTGATTGTTGGCCAGCGCGGCCATCATGGCGTCGGCCACGTCGCCCACGTAGACCGGCTGCATGCGCGCATCGGCGCCCGCGATGGGCAGGAACGGAAACCAGCGCGCCAGGCCGGCGAAGGTGTTGGTGAAGCGGTCGTCGGGGCCGAACACCACCGAGGGCCGGAAGAAGGTCCAGGCGGCCTCGTGGGCGCCCGCAAAGGCGGCGATCACGGCGGCCTCGCCGTCGCCCTTGGAGCGCTGGTACATGCTGGGCCCGGCCGGATCGGCGCCGAGCGCGCTCATGTGCAGCATGCGGTGCACGCCGTTGCGCACGCAACCCTGCGCGATGCGCTCGGGCAGCCGCACGTGGGCGCGGGCGAAATCGGACCCGTAGGGACGGCCGCGGTTGCCGTGCAGCAGGCCCACGAGATTGACCACGGCGTCGGCCTGGCGCAGCAGGTCGTCGAGCGCGGCATCGTCGTGGATGTCGGCCTGCACCACGGTGACCGTGGGCAGCACCTGCAGGTCGCGCCCGCGGGCGATCGCGCGCGTGGGCACCAGCACCCGGTGCTCGGCCGCCGACAGGCGGGCCACCAGATGGCGGCCGATGAATCCGGTGCCGCCGATGACAAGGATACGCATCACGCTGCCCTCGTTCGTCAGGAGTGCTTTGATTCTGCCCTGAGCGGGGGTCCGCCGCAAGCGCGCCGGGCATGCGAAAATCGGTCAATGCACCCTGCCGCCCGGGGTGTACGATCCCAGGGCCGCCGCCCGCTTTCCCGATTGCCATGGCCATACAGTCCGACTCGCTTTCCACCCGCCCCGACGCCCCGCGCCTGGTCACGCCCCAGCCCGCCTCCCCCAACGAGGAGTCGATCGAGCGTGCGCTGCGCCCGAAGGCGCTGCAGGAATACGTGGGCCAGCAACGCGCACGCGAGCAGCTCGAGATCTTCATCGCGGCCGCGCGCAAGCGCGGCGAGGCGCTCGACCACGTGCTGCTGTTCGGCCCGCCCGGCCTGGGCAAGACCACGCTGGCGCACATCATCGCCCACGAAATGGGCGTGCAGCTGCGCCAGACCTCCGGGCCGGTGCTGGAGCGCCCCGGCGACCTGGCCGCGCTGCTCACCAATCTCGAGAAGAACGACGTGCTGTTCATCGACGAGATCCATCGCCTCTCGCCCGTCGTGGAAGAAATCCTCTACCCGGCGCTCGAAGACTTCCAGATCGACATCCTGATCGGCGAAGGGCCGGCGGCGCGCAGCGTCAAGCTCGATCTGCAGCCCTTCACGCTGGTGGGCGCCACCACGCGCGCCGGCATGCTCACCAATCCGCTGCGCGACCGCTTCGGCATCGTGTCGCGCCTCGAGTTCTACAACACCGAAGACCTGACCCACATCGTCACGCGCAGCGCCAAGCTGCTCAACGCCGAGATCACCACCGACGGCGCGCGCGAAGTGGCGCGGCGCTCGCGCGGCACGCCGCGTATCGCCAACCGCCTGCTGCGCCGCGTGCGCGACTACGCCGAGGTCAAGACCGACGGTCGCATCGACGCCGAGTCGGCCGGGCTGGCCCTGGCCATGCTGGAGGTCGATCCGCAGGGCCTCGACCTGATGGACCGCAAGCTGCTCGAGGCCATCGTGCACAAGTTCGATGGCGGGCCGGTGGGCGTGGACAGCCTGGCCGCCGCCGTGGGCGAAGAGCGCGACACCATCGAAGACGTGATCGAGCCCTACCTGATCCAGCACGGCTACCTGCAACGCACCCCGCGCGGCCGCGTCGCCACGCAGACCACCTGGCGCCACCTGGGCCTGACCCCGCCGTCGGGCAGCGTGTCGTCGAGCGGCGACCTGTTCTGACGCCGCGCCGGCCGCGGCCGGCGCGACGCCCGGTCCACCCCTCGGCGCGCGCTGCACGGCCGGCACCCAGGGAAAAGGGCCCTCGCGGGCCCTTTTTCCTTGCGCGCGCCGCCGGCTACAGCCGGGGGCTGGAGACGGTGCGCAGGATCTCCTCGCCATAGGCCTCGAGCTTGCGCGCGCCCACGCCGCTGATGTGGCCGAGCGCGTCGATCGAATCAGGCTGGGCCAGCGCGATCTCGCGCAGGGTGGCGTCGTGGAAGATCACGTAGGCCGGCACGCCATGGCTCTTGGCCACCTCGCCGCGCCAGGCGCGCAGCGCCTCGAACACGGGCTGGGCCTCGGCCGGCAGGTCGATGATCGGGGCCTTGGCGCGGGTGCTGCCGCCGCGCCCGGCGCGCGCCTTCTTCTCGGGCTCGCGGCGCAGCATGAGCTGGCGTTCGCCCTTGAGCACGGTGCGGCTGTCTTCGGTGAGGGCCAGCGTGCCGTAGCCGTCGGTGTCGACCATCAGCAGGCCCTGCGCGAGCAGCTGGCGCAGCACGCCGCGCCACGCCGTTTCGGAGAGGTCTTCGCCGATGCCGAACACGCTGAGCGATTCGTGGTCGTTCTGGCGGGTGCGGTCGGTGCTCTTGCCGCGCAGGATGTCGATGATGTGGCCGGCGCCGTAGCGCTGGCCGCGCTCGCGGCCCAGGCGATACACGGCCGACAGCACCTTCTGCGCCGCCACGGTGCCGTCCCAGGCCTGGGGCGGGTCGAGGCAGACGTCGCAGTTGCCGCAGGCGGTGATGGTCTGGCCGAAATAGGCCAGCAAGCGCACCCGCCGGCATTCCACCGTTTCGCACAGGCCCAGCATCGCGTCGAGCTGCTGCCCGAGCCGGCGGCGGTAGGTCTCGTCGCCGGGCGACTCGTCGATCATGCGGCGCTGCTGCACCACGTCCTGCAGGCCGTAGGCCAGCCAGGCGGTGGCCGGCAGGCCGTCGCGGCCGGCGCGGCCGGTTTCCTGGTAGTAGCCCTCGACCGACTTGGGCAGGTCGATGTGGGCCACGAAGCGCACGTCGGGCTTGTCGATGCCCATGCCGAACGCGATGGTGGCCACCATCACGATGCCGTCCTCGCGCAGGAAGCGCGACTGGTTTTCGGCCCGCACCTGCGCGGCCAGGCCGGCGTGATAGGGCAAGGCATTGATGCCGTTGTTGCACAGGAACTCGGCGGTCTCCTCGACCCGGGCGCGCGACAGGCAGTAGACCACGCCGGAATCGCCCTCGTGCTCGCTCTGGATCAGGTCGAGCAGCTGCTTGCGCACCTCGTTTTTCTCGATGATGCGGTAGCGGATGTTGGGGCGGTCGAAGCTGGCGACGAAATGGCGCGCATCATCGAGCGCGAGCCGCTGCGCGATCTCGACCCGGGTCTCGGCGGTGGCCGTGGCGGTGAGCGCGATGCGCGGCACGTTGGGCCAGCGCTCGTGCAGCATCGACAGCCCGAGGTATTCGGGCCGGAAATCATGGCCCCACTGCGACACGCAGTGCGCCTCGTCGATGGCGAACAGCGCGATATTGCCGCGCTCGAGCAACTGCAGGCAGCGGTCGGTCAGGAGCCGCTCGGGCGCCACGTAGAGCAGGTCGAGCTGGCCGTTGAGGAATTCCTGCTCGACCTCGCGCGTGATGCGCCAGTCTTGCGTGGAGTTCAGGTAGGCGGCGCGCACGCCCAGCTCGGTGAGCGCGTCGACCTGATCCTGCATCAGCGCGATGAGCGGCGAGACCACGATACCGGTGCCCTCGCGCACGAGCGCGGGCACCTGGTAACAGAGGGACTTGCCGCCGCCGGTGGGCATCAGGACCAGGGCATCGCCGCCGTCGATGACGTGCTGGACGATGGCCTGCTGGTCGCCGCGGAAGGATTCGTAACCGAAAACGCGCTCGAGCACGCCCAGAGCGCGTTCTTCAGACATGAGTAGCAGCCAATAGCATCATGACGGGGATTTTACGCCCCGTTTGAGCCGGCCCCGTTTCTCCCGCTGCACGACCGTGTCAGAAGCCGAACCAGCGGCCGCGCATGAAGGTGTCGACCGGCATGGAAAGGCGCGCGCGCCAGCCGTATTCGCCGGTGACGAGATCGCGGTCGGCCCCCAGCGCGAACTGCACCTTGGGCGCGAGCAGCATGCTCTGCTCGAGCCCGACGCGGCGTTCGTTGGGGTCGTTGTTGTCGATCACGCCCGAGGTGTAGGTGCCGCTGAGCGTGCCCCAGCCCGAGATCGGCACGCCCGCCGACAGCGTGCTGCGCATCTGGCGCGCGCTCGAGGCGCCGCCGGTGTAGGAAGACAGGTCGTTGAAGCCGGCGCCGATGTCCTCGCCGGTCACGCCCAGGGTGACCGCATCCGACATCGTGACGCTGTAGCCGAAGCGGTAGCGCCAGGCGTTGACCGAATCGAAGCTGCTCTGCGTGGCGCCGGCCTGGAAGGTGCCGATGTCGCCGGCCCGGTAGGTGGTGCCGAAGCCGCGCGTGCTGAGCTGCGGCGCCGACTGCATCTGGCCTTCGAGCGTGACGTCGGAGGTCAGGCCGTAGCGCACCATGCCGCTGCCGGCCGAGGCGCCGTAGTCGACCGCGCCCGAGGTCGCGGCCGGGTCCATGAGGTTCAGGCGCCCGATCGAGGAGGCATAGCCCAGCTCGCCGGCCCGCAGGCCGGTGCCACTGCGCTCGGACAGCTGAATGCCGCCGATGGGCGCACTGCTGCCCCACGAGGGCGCCGCGCTGGTGATGTTGCCCACGCCCAGCGAGGGGCCGCCCACGTCGGGCGTGTAGCGCCAGCTGCGCCCGGAGTACGAAGAGGTCGGCACCGAGCTCACGGCCGAGAACCAGCGCGCGCGCGGCGCCGTGATGCCCATGCCGCCCACCGGGCGGGCGGCGGCCAGGTCGGCGGCGTCGATGTCGAAGGAGTAGGCGGCCGAGTTCGGCGTGGTGTCATAGGCCGCCGGAAACGGCGACGCGCACTCGATCGCCGGGGCGGCAGCGGGCGCGGCCGGTGCGGCGTCCAGCCCCAGCGGCGGGGTGTCCTGCACCTGCAGGCCCTCGCCGGGCGCGGCGGCCGGCGGCGCCGCCGCGGCATCGGCATCGGGCGAGGTCACGGCCAGGCAGGGATCGGGTTCGGGCGGCAAGGCGTAGGCATCGAGCTGCGAGGCGGGCGCGACCGGCTGCGGCTGGACCGGCGACAGCACGCCGATGCCATATCGTGAAATCTCGTTGGAGGCGACGAGGCGCGCCGGCGCCTTGGCCTGCGCGGCAGGACGCGCCGCCGCTGCGGCGGGCGGCGTGGCAGGGGATGAAACCGGGGTGGGGCCGTCGGGCGCGGCGCAGGCGGCCAGCGCCATGTTGGCGCCGAGTACCGTGGCCAGGATGGTGCGCGAGACCCGCTTTTCTTCACGTTCGCGAGCAGCCATATTGCGAATCAGTTTAGAAAGTCTGCGGCGCCACATCTGTAAACGATCTTAAAAAAACGGCACGGGAAGTCTCGCCTGCTTGAAGGCCGGCGGGCACGAGCCGGCTATTCTAAGCCCAGGCATGGCGTGCACGCAGGGTCGGCTGGTTACCGTTATATTTTTCAATCGATTTCTTCCCACTTGCCCCCTGGCGGGCCGCGAACGACACTGGCATCCATGGAAAATCCGCATACCAAGCTGTTGGTGGTCGACGACGACCCTGCCCTGCGCCAGTTGCTGGCCGACTACCTCAACCGCCACGGTTACGACACGCTGCTGGCGCCCGACGCCAGCGACCTGGCCGCGCGCATCACGCGCTACGTGCCCGACCTGCTGGTGCTCGACCGCATGCTGCCCGGCGGTGACGGCGCGGATGCGTGCCGCCGCCTGCGCGAACAGGGCGAAGACATTCCCGTGATCCTGCTGACCGCGCGCGACGAGGCGGTCGACCGCATCATCGGCCTGGAGGCCGGCGCCGACGACTACCTCGGCAAGCCCTTCGACCCGCGCGAGCTGCTGGCCCGCATCGAGGCGGTGCTGCGGCGCAAGCGCGGCCCCTCGGCCCTCACCAAGGACGCGCCGGTTTCCTTCGGGCCGTTCGTCTTCGATCCCACCACGCGCCAGTTGCTGCGCGATGACACGCCCGTGAAACTCACCGGCGGCGAGATCAACCTGCTCGAGGCGCTGGTGCGCAACGCCGGCAAGCCGCTGTCGCGCGAGCGCCTGCTGGCGCTGGCCCGCGACGACGACAGCGGCGAACGCAACGACCGCGCCATCGACATCGCGATCCTGCGCCTGCGTCGCGCGATCGAGGAAGATCCCAAGCAGCCGCGCTGGATCCAGACGGTCTGGGGCATCGGCTACCGCTTCGCGCCATGACGTTCTCGCCCGCACGCCTGGTGCCGCGCTCGCTGCGCGCGCGGCTGATCCTGCTCGTGCTGGGATCGGTGCTGCTGACCCAGGCCGCCACGCTGGCCACCGTGTCGTACTTCCGCCAGAAGTTCATGGAGGACGTCGCGATCGGCTACATCGCCACCACCATCCGCACGCTGCGCGCCTCGCTGGCGCAGATCCCTGCCGAGGACCGCGCCGATTTCGTGCGGGCCGCGTCGCAGAATCAATGGCGGCTGTGGTCGCGCATGCTGCCGGCCGAGGCGCGCCTGCAGCGCCTGAACATGCCGCCGCCCGACCGCTTCATGCCGGGCGCCATGCCGCCGCCCCCGCCCGGTCCGCCGCGCGACGACGACCTCGACGATCCGGTCGAACGCGAACAGCGCATGGAGGCGTTCCGCCGCATGGAGGCGCAGCGGCGCGCGCGCCACCCCCACGATGACCCCGATGACGTGCGGCGCGACCTGCGCGACCTGGTGCGCGAGCTCAACATCCGCCTCAACGACGGCACCCGCGTGGCGCTGTCGCGCGGCCCGCGCGCCGAGGTCTACATTTCGCTCGCGCCCAACCCGGCCAGCGAAGACGCGCCGCTGCTGCGCGAATGGCTGGTGATCCCGCTCGAACGCCTGGATCCGCCCGTGTCCTCGCCGCTGGTGGCCTTCTGGCTCGGCGGGCTGGGCCTGGTGCTCATGCTGGCGGCCTGGTTCTCCTGGCACATCACGCGGCCGCTCACGCGCCTGGCCCAGGCCGCCGACCAGCTCGCCGCGGGCCAGCCGCAGCGCGTCGAGCCCGCCGGCCCGCACGAGACGCGGGCGCTCGGCGAGCGCTTCAACGCCATGCTGGACGCGCTGGCCGAATCCGACTCGGTGCGACGCACCCTGCTCTCGGGCCTGCCGCACGACCTGAAGGGACCGCTGTCGCGCATGTGGCTGCGCATCGAGATGGCCGACGATTCCGTGCTCAAGGAGGGCCTGCGCAAAGACCTCCAGGACATGCAGCACATGGTGGACCAGTTCATCGGCTTCGTGCGCGGCACCGACCCCGCGGCCTACCGCTACGCCCCGCTCGAGATGGTGGACTGGGCGCGCGACCGCGTCGGCGCCTGGCAGAGCACCAACACCGCCATCACGCTGGACGCGCCCGAGGACGACAGCCTGCACGTGCAGGCCGACGCGGTGGCGCTCGGCCGCCTGCTCGACAACCTGATCGGCAACGCCCTGCACCACGGCGCGCCGCCCATCGACGTGCGCCTGGCACGCGACGGCAACCACGCGGTGCTGGAGGTGGGCGACCACGGCACCGGCATCGCCGCGCCACGGCGCGCCGAGGCGCTGCGGCCGTTCGCCCGTCTCGACGACGCCCGCACCCGCACCGGCAACGTGGGCCTGGGCCTCGCGCTCACCGAGGCCATCACGCGCGCCCACGGCGGCACGCTCGAGCTGGGCGACCACAGCGGCGGCGGCCTGCTGGTACGCATCACCCTGCCGCTGGCGCCGACCGATCCGGCCTGAGGCCGATGGCGCCATCCATGCAAGAGGCCGCCCGCGGGCGGCCTCTTGCATGGGGAAACGGGCGGTTCAGGACACCGAGGGCGGCGGCAGCAGCGCCACCGGGCGGCGCTCCTTGCCGAACACCGAGCGGTAGGCCAGCAGGTTGAAGATCAGCACCACCGGCACGCCGACCACCACGCCGGCCAGCACCAGCCGCATCGAGCCGAGCGCGCCGCTGCCGTCCCAGATGGTCATGTCGTCGAGGATCAGATACGGGAAGAAGCTGTAGGCCAGGCCGAGCAGCATCAGCACATACAGCAGCACGCAGAGCACGAACGGCGCCCAGCTGAAGCTGTCGGGCTTGGTCGGCACGCGCGCCAGGAACACCTCGGCGCTCACGAAACACAGCAGCATGCCGGCCCACACGGCCGTGGCCGCGCCCAGATGCGCCGCGTTGCTCCATTTGTAGAAGATGCCCGCGTTGGCCAGGCCGAGGGTGACGGCGATCGCCACCATGCCGGCCGCCGTCCAGCGGATCGAATGGCGCGCCCAGCGGGCCGCACGGCGCTGCAGGTCGCCGTCGACGCGCATCACCAGCCAGCAGGCCCCCAGCAGCGCGTAGGCCGCCACCGCGCACAGGCCCACGAACAGCGAGAACCAGCCGTAGCCCGCGTCGCTCTGGTAGTCGGTGGCGATGCGGCCCAGCACCATGCCCTGCCCGATCGCGGTCAGCAGCGAGCCGATCCAGAAGCCGAAGATCCAGCGCGGCTTGTGTTCCTGGCGCGCGCGGATGCGGAACTCGAACGCGACACTGCGCAGCACGATGCCCAGCGTGACCACCATCAGCGGCCCGACCAGCTTGCCGGTGATGGCGCCCCAGGCGAACGGAAAGGCCGAGGCGAACAGCCCGACCCCCAGCAGCGGCCAGAACTCGTTGGCGTCGCGCCAGGGCGACAGCAGGCCCATCATGCGGCCGCGTTCTTCCGAGGGCGCGATCTGCAGCAGGATGCCGACGCCGAGGTCGAAGCCGTCGAACACGATGCCGGCGGCGATCAGCAACAGCAGCAGCCCCATGAAGACCATGGGCATCCAGAACATCGGATCGTCGGGCGCCAGCCCGAGCGAAGCGGCCAGAGTGGCGATCATGGCGTACCTCCCGTCTTGCGCACGGGCACCACGCCGTAGCGCGCCGCGTGGAACAGCATGCCGATGAAGGCCGCCAGCAATATGAAATAGAGCACGCCCCACGCGACCAGGCCGTAGCCCAGCGTGGAGGCGGCGACCGGACTCAGCACCTCGGACTGGGTGATGCTGCGGTTGACCAGATAGGGCTGCAGGCCCAGCAGCGACACCCACAGCGAGGCCACCACGGCGGCCCCGCCCGAGAACATCATGCCGGTGAGCAGGCGCAGCCACCAGCGCGGCATCACGCCCGGATCGAAGCCGCGCCGCATGGTGCCCAGGAACGACACCAGCGCGGCCACGAACATCAGGGCGCCCAGCAGCACCGCCACGCGCAGCGACCAGAACACCAGCGCCACGGGCGGCTGCATGCCGGAGTATTTGTCGAGCCCGATGTACAGGCCGTTGGGGTCGAGGGCGAGCCAGCGCTGCCCGGTGTTCTGCAGCGTCCAGGCGCCCAGGTTGGCCTGGCTCTCGGCGTCGGGCCAGCCCCAGACCGCGATCTCGGGCTTGCCGCCGCTGTGCCAGTAGCCCGCGAGCGCGGCCGCCTTGGCGGGCTGGTGCCGCACGGTGAGGTCGCGCAGGCTCTGCGCCACCGGCCATTGCAGGGCCGCGGCCACCAGCGCCACCACCACCGCGGCCTTGAACGCCAGGCGTTCGCCGTCGTCGAGGGGGCGGCGCAGGGCCTGCAGGGCGTGCACGCCGATCATCAGGAAAGCGGCCGCCAGCGCGGCGCCCACCACGGTGGCGCCGGCGCGCCAGCCGAACGAGGGGTTGAAGATGACTTCCCACCAGTCGTAGACCTGGTAGCGCCCGTCGATCAGGGCGGCGCCGTCGGGGGTCTGCATCCAGGTCTGGAGCGCCACCACCCAGCCCAGGGCCACCAGCTGGCCCACGGCCACCATGAACACCGCGAAGGTGTGGGCCAGGTCGGACACGCGGCGCTGGCCGAACAGCATCACGCCAAGAAAACAGGACTTCAGCACGAATACCGACAGCACGCCGAAGCCGATCAGCGGGCCGGCCACGTTGCCGATCTTGTCCATCAGGCCGGGCCAGAGGCTGCCCAGCTGGACCAGCACCGGCACGGCGGCGGCGAGCGCCAGCACGAAGGCCAGGGCGAATATCCGCACCCAGAGGCGGTAGGCCGCGGTCCAGCCGGCCTGGCCGGCGCCGCGGGCCCGGATCTTGAAAAACAGCAGAAACCAGGCCAACGCCAGCGAAATGGCCAGGAACAGAGCCAGAAAGCTCAGGCTGGTCATGAACTGGGTTCGAGCCAGCTGCAGAGGGGCGATATTCATGATGGGCGGTAGTGTAGAGCCTGTTCCGCCCCCGTGGGAGGCAGGATTGCAACGGCCTCTGGCCGGGAACGTGGCAAAATTGACGCTTTGTCGCCGCTTTTTCCGATTCTTGCAGAATGACCCACGCACCGACGCCGCCTGCCGCCAGTAACTATCTGCGCAACATCATCGAGGAAGACCTGGACGCCCAGCGCTTCCAGGACAAGCGCTGGGCGGGCCGTCCCGGCCCGGCAGCCGTCCAGGCCGCGGGGGAACCCGACACCGCCCGGATCCGCACCCGCTTCCCGCCGGAGCCCAACGGCTACCTGCACATCGGTCACGCCAAGAGCATCTGCGTGAACTTCGGGCTGGCCAAGGAGTATGGGGGCGTCTGTCACCTGCGCTTCGACGACACCAATCCCGAGAAGGAAGACCAGGAATACGTCGACGCCATCGAAGAGGCCGTGCACTGGCTCGGCTTCGACTGGAAGGCCGATGGCCGCGACAACCTGTACTTCGCCAGCGACTACTTCGGCTATATGTATGAGTTCGCCGAGGCGCTGGTCGAGGCCGGCCACGCCTACGTGGACGAGCAGACCGCCGACGAGATCCGCGCCCAGCGCGGCACCCTCACCGAGCCGGGCACCAACTCGCCATTCCGCGACCGCGCGCCGGCCGAATCGCTGGCCCGCCTGCGCGAGATGCGCGACGGCAAGCATCCCGACGGCAGCCTGGTGCTGCGGGCCAAGATCGACATGGCTTCGCCCAACATCAACCTGCGCGACCCGGTGATGTATCGCGTGCGCCATGCCACCCACCACCGCACCGGCAACCAGTGGTGCATCTACCCGATGTACAGCTGGGCCCATCCGGTCGAGGACGCGCTCGAAGGCATCACGCACAGCATCTGCACGCTGGAGTTCGAAGACCAGCGGCCGTTCTACGACTGGATCCTGGCGCGCCTGGCCGACCTGGGCAAGCTGGCCCGTCCGCTGCCGCACCAATACGAATTCGCGCGCCTGAACCTGACCTACATCGTCACCAGCAAGCGCAAGCTGCTGCAACTGGTGCGCGAAGGCTACGTCGACGGCTGGGACGACCCGCGCATGCCGACCCTGTTCGGGCTGCGCCGCCGCGGCTACACCGCGTCGTCGATCCGGCTGTTCTGCGACCGCACCGCGGTGTCGAAATCGGATTCCCGCATCGACTACAGCCTGCTGGAGCAGGCCGTGCGCGACGACCTCGATCCGGCCACGCCGCGTTCGGTGGCCGTGCTCGACCCGATCAAGCTGGTCATCACCAACTATCCCGAAGGCCAGACCGAGCCCTGCACCGCGCCGCGCAATCCGCACGACCCGGAAGCCGGCGTGCGCGAGTTCCCGTTCTCGCGCGAGCTCTGGATCGAACGCGACGACTTCCGCGAGGAGCCGCCGAAGAAGTATTTCCGCCTGTTCCCCGGCAACACCGTGCGCCTGAAATACGGCTACGTGGTGCGCTGCACCGGCTTCACCAAGAACGAAGCCGGCGACGTGGTCGAGGTGCAGGCCGAATACCTGCCCGACACCAAGAGCGGCACGCCGGGCGCCGACAGCGTCAAGGTCAAGGGCAACATCACCTGGGTCAGCGCCGCGCACGCGGTGCCGGCGCAGGTGCAGCTCTACGACCGCCTGTTCGCCGATCCGCATCCCGACGCGGGCGACAAGGACTTCCTCGCCGCGCTCAACCCGAACTCCAAGCAGACCGTGCAGGCCTGGCTGGAGCCGGGCATCGTGACCGAGCCGGGCAACACCTGGCAGTTCGAGCGCCTGGGCTACTTCACGGTCGACGCGAAGGACTCGGCGCCGGGCGCGCCGGTGCTCAACCGCATCGTCACGCTGAAAGACTCGTGGGCCGCCGGCGCCTGAGCGCCGCCCGCGTCAACGCAAAAAAAAGCCGCGCGGCGTCTGCTCCGCGCGGCTTTTTTCATGGTGCGCCGCCTCAGTCGAGCCGGATGCCGGCGGCCTTGACCACCTCGCCCCACTTCACGGTCTCGCTGTCGAGATATTGGCGGAACGCCTGCGGCGTGCCGCCCAGCACCTGGCTGCCCTCGTCGGCCAGCCGGCGCTTCATCTCGGGCTCGGCCAGCACGGTCTGCAGCCGTGCGTTGAGCGCCTGCACCGCGGGCGCGGGCAGGTTGGCGGGCCCGACCATGCCGGTCCAGGCCGAGGCCTCGAAGCCCGCGAAGCCGGACTCGGCCACCGTGGGCACGTCGGGCAGGGCCTCCAGGCGCGAGGTCGAGGTGACCGCCAGCGCGCGCAGCTTGCCGGCCTTGAACAGCGCGAAGGCCGTCTGCGGCGTGATGAAGTAGAGATCGGTCTGGCCGCCGACCAGGTCGGTGACCGCCGGGCCGGCGCCCTTGTACGGCACGTGCAGGAATTCCACGCCGGCGCGGCGCGCCAGCATCATGCCGGCCATGTGGCCGATGGTGCCGTTGCCGGCCGACGCCAGCCGCAGGCTGCCCGCGGGGCGCTTGTGCGCGTCGTCGAGCAGGTCCTTGAGCGTGCGGTAGGGCGAGTCGGCCCGCACCACCAGCACCACCGGCTGCGCCGCCACCAGCCCGATCAGCGTGAAATCCTCGGCCGGCTTGAAGGGCATGCGCGGATAGATCGCGGGGTTGATGGCGAGGTTCGCGGCCTGCCCCATGCCCACCGTGTAGCCGTCGGGTTCGGCGCGCGCGACGAACTCCATGCCGATGTTGCCGGTGGCGCCGGGCTTGTTCTGCACCACCATCGACCAGCCCGCCCCGCCCGCGCCGACCCGCTCGGCCACCAGCCGGCTCACGGTGTCGGTGCCGCCGCCGGGCGGCATGGGCACGATCAGGTTGATGGGCCGCTCGGGATAGGCGGCCTGGGCCGGTGCGCCGGCCATCGCGGCGGCCAGGCCGGCGGCCGCGCACAGGGAGCGCATGAACGCATGCGCGCTTGAGAACTTCATGGTTGTCTCCGTCTTGTTATGAAATCGGCCGGCGCGACGCCGGCTCAGGTCACCGGGCCGAGCACGCCGGCCTCGATCAGTTCGGCCCGCGTCCGCGCATCGACGCCGATGGCGTCGAGCACGTCCAGGCCCTGCGCGCCCAGCACGGGCGGGTCCGAGCGCACGCCGGGCCGGCGTCCGCCCAGCGTGATCGGCAACAGCGGCACGCGCGTGGTCTCGCCCTGGCGCGCGCCGTCGGGCAGGCGGATGTCGGCCAGGCCGCCGGTGCCGGCCAGATGCGGGTCGTCGAACAGCTCCTGCGGCTTGGCGATCGGCGCGTACGGCAGGCCATGCCGCTCGAAGCGCTGCGCCAGCTCGGTGGCCGAGAACGCGGCCAGGCGCTCGCGCAGGATCGGCATGAGCCAGGGGCGCGCGTCGACGCGCTCGTTGTTGCTGTGCAGCCGCGCGTCGGCGGCCAGGTCGGCATAGCCGAAGGCCTCGCAGAACACGCGCCACTGCGTGTCCGACACCACCGCCAGGAAGATCTGCGCCTCGTCGGCCACCGTGAACACGTCGTACACGGCCCAGGCCGAGATGCGGCTCGGCATGGGCGCGGCGGCCTGCCCCGTGACCGCGAACTGCATCATGTGATGCCCGACCAGGAACACGTTGTTCTCGAACAGCGCGCTCTGCACCTGCTGGCCGCGCCCGGTCTGGCGCCGCTCCAGCAGCGCAGCCATCGCGCCGAGCGCGCCGAACATGCCGCCCATGATGTCGTTGACTGCGGCGCCGGCGCGCAGCGGCCGGCCCTGCGGTCCGGTCATGTAGGCCAGCCCGCCCATCATCTGCACCACCTCGTCGAGCGCGGTGCGATGCTCGTAGGGGCCCGGCAGGAAACCCTTGTGCGAGACGTAGATGAGCCCGGGGTTCAGCGTCTCGAGGCTGGCGTAGTCCAGGCCGAGGCGCGCCATCGCGCCGGGCTTGAAGTTCTCGCTCACGATGTCGGCGGTGGCGATCAGCCGCAGCACCAGCTCGCGGCCGCGCGGATCGTGCAGGTCCACCGGCAGGCTTTTCTTGTTGCGGTTGAACATGGCGAAGAAGCCCGCGCCCGAGCCCTTGAGGCGGCGCGTGTTGTCGCCCTGCACGGGCTCGATCTTGATGACCTCGGCGCCGAGATCGGCCAGCACCATGCCGCAGGTCGGGCCCATCACCATGTGCGTGAACTCGATCACGCGCACGCCGGCCAGCGGCAGCGCGGTGTCGGGCGCGGTGTCGTGCGGCGCGTTCATGCGGCCTCCCGCGCGTAGGCGAAGCCCTTGGGCAGGCCGGCATCGGGCAGGTGCCCGTACAGCGGCTCGCCCGGCAGCGCCTCGGCCAGGATGGCGCGCGCCTGCAGCAGGGCATCGAGATCGATGCCGGTGTCCAGGCCCATGGCCTCGAGCAGGAACACCAGGTCTTCGGTGACGATGTTGCCGGTGGCGCCGGGCGCGTGCGGGCAGCCGCCGAGTCCGCCCTGGCTCGCGTCGAAGGTGGTCACGCCGGCCTCGAGCGCGGCCACCACGTTGGCCAGGCCCTGGCCGCGCGTGTTGTGGAAGTGGGCCCCGCCCGCGCGCTCGCCGACCTCGCGCCGCAGCGCGCGGAACAGCCGGCCGACCTGCGCGGGGTTGGCATAGCCGGTGGTGTCCGACAGGCCGATCTCGTCCACGCCGCAGTCGGCCATGGTCTGCGCCATGCGCAGCGTCTGCGCGTCGCTGACCGCGCCAGCCAGCGTGCAGCCGAAGGCGGTGGACAGCCCCGCCTCGATGCGCACGCCGGCGAATTCGGCATCGCGCAGCGCCACCACGCCGCGCACCACCTCGACCATTTCGGCGTGGGTCTTGCGCACGTTGGCGAGCGAATGCGCTTCGCTCACGGACACCGGCAGCGTGAGCTTGTGCGCGCCGGCCGCCATCGCGGCGCGCGCCCCCTGCAGATTGGGCGCCAGCGCGGCCACGTGCAGGGCCGGCAACGCGCAGGCCGCGCGCACCACCTCGGCGGCATCGGCCATCTGCGGCATCAGCCGGGCCGGCACGAACGAGGCCACCTCGATCTCGGGCACGCCGGCGCGCGCCAGCGCCGCGAGCCAGCGCTGCTTGGCGGCGGTGGGCATGATCGTGGCGATGCTCTGCAGGCCATCGCGCGGCCCGACCTCACTGACCCAGACTGCGGGCATGGCTGTCTCCTTGACGTTTTTCGCATCGTTCCGTAAGATAGAACGACGTTCTATTAATTTATTATTTGCCTTTCGCCGCGTCGGTGTCAACCGCCGCGGCCGCCCGCCCATGCCCCGCAAAGCCACCCAGCCCTCGCTTGCCGATGAACACGCCGCGCCCGGCGGCGCCGCCGCGGTCGACCGCGCCCTCTCCGTGCTGGCCGCGTTCCGCGCGGGCGACGGCGAGCTGCCGCTGGCCGAGCTGGCGGCGCGCACGCGGCTCTACAAAAGCACCGTGCTGCGGCTGTTGGCCTCGCTCGAACACGGCGGGCTGGTGCGGCGCAGCGCCAGCGGCCACTACGCGCTCGGGGCCGAGGTGGCGCGGCTGCACGCCATCTACGCGGCCTCGTTCGCGCTGCAGGATCTGGTGCTGCCGGTGCTGCGCGAGCTCGCGGCGCGCACGCGCGAAAGCGCGGCCTATCACGTGGCCCAGGGCGGTCACCGGCTCTGCCTGTATCGCGTGGATTCGCCGCAGCCGATCCGCGACCACATCCGCGCGGGCGATCTGCTGCCGCTCGATCGCGGCGCGGGCGGCCGCGTGCTGAGCGCCTATGCGGGCGCCAACGACGCCATCGCGCGCCAGGTGCGGCGCGAGCAGGTCATCGTGCTGGAGGGGGATCGCATGCCCGAGCTGTCGGGCATCTCGGCGCCGGTGTTCGGCGCGGACGGCGCGCTGGCCGGCGCGGTCACGCTCACCATGCCCACCGCGCGGCTGGTGCGCGAACAGGCCGCCGACGTGCTGGCGGCCGCGCGCACCCTGACCCGCGCGCTCGGCGGTGTCGTGCCCGCGCAGCAGCGCGGCGATACGGCCTGAATTCATGGGGGCGCGGCGCGGTTTTCACCTTATCGGCGCACCCTCTCGCGGGTTATCATGCCCGACATTGCAGAACCGGCCCGCGCGCGCCCAGTCGTGGCGCGCCGGCTGGCTCACACCCCGACCATGACCAACGAACCCCTAGCCCTGGATTTCAAAAGCGCCACGCTCTACGCCATCCGCGTGGTCCTGAACAACGCCGACCTCGACGCCCTGCGCGCCGCGCTCGACAAGCGCATGGCCGACGCCGGCAGCTTCTTCGAGAACGAACCGGTGGTGATCGACGCGAGCCGCGTCGACGCGGCGATCGACTGGCCCGCGCTGGTGCAGGCGCTGCGCGATCACAACCTGCCGGCCATCGGCGTGGTGGCGAATGGTGCCAACCTCGACGCCGCGCGCGCCGCCGGCCTGACGCCGGTGGAGCTGTCCACGCCGGGTCCGCGCGTGCCGGCCACCATCGACACCACGCCGCCCAACGACGTCGCCACGCCGGTGCCGTCGGTGCAGGCCGCCGCGCTCGACATGAACGCCGACGGCCCCACGCCGGAGCCCGCGCCCGACGCGGCGCCGGCCACCGGGGCGCAAGAGCCGACGGGCGACGACGATGCCGCCGTGCCGGGTCGTGCCGCCGGCAACACCGCCGAATCGGCGCGCCACACCGCGGGGGCGCCGCAGAGCAGCTCGGCGCTCGTCATCACGCGGCCGCTGCGATCGGGCCAGCGCGTGTATGCGCGCAACTCCGACGTGGTCGTGATCGGCATGGTGAGCCAGGGTGCGGAAGTGATCGCCGACGGCAACGTGCACGTCTACGGGCCGCTGCGCGGCAAGGCGATGGCGGGGGCGCGCGGCGACACGTCGGCGCGCATCTTCACCACGCAGCTCGATGCCGAACTGCTGGCCGTGGCGGGTGTGTATCGCGTGGTCGAAGACAAGCTCGACCGCGCCCTGCACAACCAGCCGGCGCTAGTGCGCCTGGCGGGCGACACCCTGCACATCGAGGCGCTCAAGGGCTGATATCCACGGGCTTGCGGCCAGGCGCCGCGGGCCCGCGCAATACACACATGTAAGAAGCCATTAGGGGCTTTTTGCTTTACGATAACGCGATTTATTCGAACATAAGGGTTTGATCGTCATGACACGTATTGTTGTGGTGACCTCCGGCAAAGGCGGCGTGGGCAAGACCACCACGAGCGCCAGCTTTTCCTCTGGCCTGGCGATGCGAGGCCACAAGACCGCGGTCATCGACTTCGACGTGGGCCTGCGCAATCTCGACCTCATCATGGGTTGCGAGCGCCGGGTGGTGTATGACTTCGTCAACGTGATCCAGGGCGAAGCCAACCTGAAGCAGGCGCTGATCAAGGACAAGCAGCTCGAAAACCTGTTCGTGCTGCCTGCCTCGCAGACGCGCGACAAGGATGCGCTCACGCAGGAAGGCGTCGAGAAGGTCATCAACGACCTGAAGGACATGGGCTTTGAATACATCATCTGCGATTCGCCCGCCGGCATCGAGACCGGTGCGCTGATGGCGGCCTACTTCGCCGACGACGCGCTGGTCGTGACCAACCCCGAAGTGTCTTCGGTGCGCGACTCCGACCGCATCCTGGGCATCCTGGCCGCCAAGTCGCGCCGCGCCGTGCAGGGCGACGAGCCGGTGAAGGAGTACCTGCTCCTGACCCGCTACAACCCCAAGCGCGTGAACGACGGCGAGATGCTGTCGCTCTCCGATATCGAAGACATCCTGCGGATCAAGCTGATCGGCGTGATCCCGGAATCCGAAGCGGTGCTGCAGGCCTCCAACCAGGGCCTGCCCGCCATCCACCTGAAAGACACGGACGTCTCCGAGGCCTACAAGGACGTGGTCGCCCGTTACCTGGGCGAAGACCGTTCGCTGCGCTTTACCGAATACGAAAAGCCCGGCCTGCTGAAACGCCTGTTCGGAGGAAAGTAAGCAATGTCGTTCCTGTCGTTCCTGCTCGGCCAGAAGAAATCCACGGCAAGCGTTGCCAAAGAACGCCTGCAGATCATCCTCGCCCACGAACGTTCCGGCCGCGGCGACTCGCCCGACTACCTGCCGCAGCTGCAGCAGGAGCTGATCGCCGTGATCTCGAAGTACGTCAAGATCAACCCGGAAGACATCAAGGTCCACCTCGAGCGCCAGGACAGCCTGGAAGTGCTCGAAGTCAAGATCGAGATGCCGCAGCCCGAAACGCAGCCGCAAGCCTGATCCCCGCGCGCCGCAACGAAAAAGCCATCCCCAGGGATGGCTTTTTTCATGGGCAAGGCAAACCCCAATCGTCGCCCGCCCCTTCCCAACAAAGGTGTCAGACTACATTTTTGGCGTACAAAACAAAGGTGTCAGACTGCATTTTTCCGACACGCGAAACAAAGGTGTCAGACTGCATTTTTCGACGGACGTCCTCTGCCGAAAATGTAGTCTGACACCTTTCTTTTGGGACGGACGGCGATCTTCAAAAATGTAGTCTGACACCTTTGTTTGGCATCCCGAGGGATGGCTTTTTTCATGGGCAAGGCAAACGCCAGTCGACGCCCCCTTCCCAACAAAGGTGTCAGACTACATTTTCGACGCGCAAAACAAAGGTGTCAGACTGCATTTTTTCGACCGACGCCCTCTGCCGAAAATGTAGTCTGACACCTTTCTTTTGGGACGGACGGCTATCTTCAAAAATGTAGTCTGACACCTTTGTTTTTGATGGCGGCAGATGGGCCGAGACCTTGGCAAGCACGACCGCCGCCGCCCGGCCGCCCGAAGGCGGCGGAGCCCCCTCGGGGGGCAGCAAGCGCGCAGCGCGCGGCGTGGGGGCCACCCACAGGGACTCCGCCGCCGCCCGGCCGCCCGAAGGCGGCGGGGCCCCCTCGGGGGGCAGCAAGCGCGCAGCGCGCGGCGTGGGGGCCACCCACAGGGACTCCCGCCGCCGCCCGGCCGCCCGAAGGCGGCGGGGCCCCCTCGGGGGGCAGCAAGCGCGCAGCGCGCGGCGTGGGGGCTACCCACAGGGGCTTACTTTTTAAATGCGCCGATGAAGATCGCGGGATCCACGCGGGCGTCGTTCAGGCTGACGTTCCAGTGCAGGTGCGGGCCGGTGGCGCGGCCGGTGGCGCCGACCTTGCCGACCACGCCGCCGCGCGCGACCTCGTCGCCCACGGCCACGTCGATCGCCGACAGGTGGCAGAACATGCTGATGAAGCCCTGGCCATGGTCGACGAACACGGTCTTGCCGTTGAAGAAATAGTCGCCCACCAGCACCACACGGCCGGCCGCCGGCGCGCGCACCGGGGTGCCCGACGGCACGGCGAAGTCCAGGCCCGAGTGCGGATTGCGCTCTTCGCCGTTGAAGAAGCGGCGCAGCCCGAACGGGCTGGAGAGGCGGCCCTGCACGGGCGCGTCGAGCACCACGTTGCTCGGCACCACGCCGGCCCGGAACGCGCGATAGGCGGCATTCTGCTCGGCCAGCTCGCGTTCGATGCGGCGCATGTCGTCGGGATCCGGATTGACCTGGCGCTTGTTCTTGAGCTTGATGTGCTGCGCGACGTAGGTCTTCGTGCCCACGGTGAACGGCACGCGTGTCGCGCTCGCACCCGAGCCCACCGTGACCGACTCGGAACCCGGCTTGACCGACAGCGGGATGCCCACGATCGCGAGCCAGGCGTTGCCCGGCTGCGGCAGCACCATCACGCGCTTGTTCAGGTAACGCACCTCGGGCTCGGTGGCCGAGGCGCCCAGGCGCAGCACGGCCACGCCGCCCGGCACCGGGAAATTCAGCTTGCGCGTGATGTAGTCGGCGGCGTCGCCCTGGGCCCGCGCCCAGGCCGGCAGCAGGCCTGCCAGGCCCAGCGCCGCGGAGCCCGCGAGGAAGTCGCGCCGCTGCATCACAGGCACAGATTGGCCGAATCGGACAGCGTGACCGCCCGCGACGGACGGCGCGTGGTCAGGCGCGCGTCGGTCTTGCCGCGCCAGGTGGTCGCGCTCAGCACGGCCTCGACGCCGAGCGTGCCGTCGACCACCAGCTCGCCGCCATTCTTGATCTCGGTCTGGTGGAAGTCGACGCCCTGCCCCTTCCAGGCGGCGGCCACGCAGCCCAGGTATTCGGCGGCGGGGCGCGCGGTGGAACCGTAGAACACCGGATCGGTGTTGCTGATGTCCTTGACGTTGGCGCAGGCCGTGAGCATCAGGGTCGCGGCGGCGAGGGGCAGTGCAATCGAAACCTTCATTTTCTTCTTTCCGAAAGATCAGCAGACAACGCGGGCAACTATACCGCAGGGCCCGCGCGCCTCAGCCCTGCGCGGGCTGCGGCCGGATCGCCGACTTGGGGCGGAAGGCCTTCACCACGTTGGCGTGCGTTTCGATGTAGGGCCCGCCGATCAGGTCGATGCAGTACGGCACGGCCGCGAAGATGCCGGAGGCCAGCACCGTGCCGTCGTCGCCGCGCAGCCCTTCGAGGGTCTCGCGGATGGCCTTGGGCTGGCCCGGCAGGTTGAGAATCAGCGCCGCATGGCCATCGATCTCGCGCAGCACGCCGACCTGGCGCGACAGGATCGCGGTGGGCACGAAGCGCAGGCTGATCTGGCGCATCTGCTCGCCGAAGCCCGGCATCTCGCGCGTGGCCACCGCCAGCGTGGCCTCGGGCGTCACGTCGCGGCGCGCCGGGCCGGTGCCGCCGGTGGTCAGCACCAGATCGCAGCCCTGCACGTCGACCAGCTCGGTGAGCGCGGCCGAGATCTGCGCCGCCTCGTCGGCCACCAGCCGCTCGACCGCGCGCCACGGCGAGGCCAGCGCGCCGCCCAGCCACTCGCGCAGCGACGGCACGCCCTGGTCGGCGTAGACGCCGCTGGCGGCGCGGTCGGACACGGACACCAGGCCCACGATCAGTTCGTCGGGGTGGGCGCGGGCGGGACGGGAGGCGGGCGTAGCGGTCATGGCGAGTCCTGGTGGCGGGCGGGCGCGGCATCGGCCGGCGCACCGCCTTTTTGTAACCAATTAAATCATCAAAGCGCGCTCCCTTCCTGGGACGCGCCGGCAAATCGGCATCCTAACGCAGCGCGAGGGTGCCCGCGGCGGCCCGGCCGCTTTCACAAATCTGCAATAATTTCGTCACAACACATCCCGCCCCTCTCCAATTCCCATGTTCGACATCTTCGCCGGCCTCGACCCCTGGGTGGGTCTGAGCCTCGTCCTGGCGCTCACCTTCGTCCTCGCATTCGAATTCATCAACGGCTTTCACGACACCGCCAACGCGGTGGCCACGGTGATCTACACCAAAGCCATGCCGGCCCACCTCGCGGTGGTGTTGTCGGGCATCTTCAACTTCCTGGGCGTGTTGCTGGGCGGGGTGGGCGTGGCCTACGCCATCGTGCACCTGCTGCCGGTGGAACTGCTGATCAACGTGGACACCGGGCGCGGCCTGGCCATGGTGTTCGCCATGCTGACCGCGGCGATCGCCTGGAACCTCGGCACCTGGTATTTCGGCATCCCGGCCTCCAGCTCGCACACCCTGATCGGCTCGATCCTGGGCGTGGGCCTGGCCAACGCGCTGCTGACCGACCTGCCGCTGGGCGCGGGCGTGAACTGGGGCAAGGCCATCGACATCGGCATGTCGCTGGTGGTCTCGCCCGTGGCGGGCTTCCTGGTCGCGGGGGGCGTGTTATTGCTGCTCAAGCGATGGCTGCCGCTGTCCAAGATGCACAAGACGCCCGACCAGCGCCGCGCGCTGGATTCGAAGAAGCACCCGCCGTTCTGGAACCGCCTGGTGCTGGTGCTGTCGGCCATGGGCGTGAGCTTCGTGCACGGCTCGAACGACGGCCAGAAGGGCATCGGCCTCATCATGCTGGTGCTGATCGGCATCGTGCCCGCGCAATTCGTGCTCGACGAAAGCGCCACCACCTACCAGATCGACCGCACGCGCGACGCGGCCACCCATCTGCAGGCCTTCTATCACCGCAACAACGAGATGCTGGGCGAATACCTGGCCCTGCCGGCCGCCGGCCGCCGCGCCGATCTGCCGCAGAATTTCCGTTGCGAGCCCACCGCCACCCTGGCCACCATCGATGCCCTGCAGCACGACCTGGCCGGCGTGTCGCACTACAAGGAACTCTCGCCCGCCACGCGCGTGAACGTGCGCCGCTACCTGCTGTGCCTGGACGACACGGCCAAGAAGGTGGGCGCGCTCGAAGGCATGCCGGCGCGCGAACGCGCCGACCTGCAGCGCCTGCGCGCCGACCTCACCGCCACCACCGAATATGCGCCGCTGTGGGTCATCATCGCCGTGGCGGTCGCGCTGGGCGCGGGCACCATGGTCGGCTGGCGCCGCGTGGTGCTGACCGTGGGCGAGAAGATCGGCAAGCAGGGCATGACCTACGCCCAGGGCATGGCCGCGCAGGTGACCGCCGTGGGCGCGATCGGCCTGGCCAACGTCTTCAGCCTGCCGGTGTCCACCACCCACGTGCTGTCGTCCGGCGTGGCCGGCACCATGGTCGCGCACGGCAGCGGCGTCCAGGGCAGCACGGTGCGCACCATCCTGCTGGCCTGGGTGCTGACCCTGCCCGCCTCGATGCTGCTCGCCGCCGGCCTGTACTGGGTCGGCGTGATGATCTCCGGCTGAGGCCCGCCGCGCCCGGTCGATCTGACCGTTTGGCGCAACACACTCTTCCGTCCCGCCGGCTAGGCCGCGACGGAAGAGTGGCCTAAGATGCGGCCCATGAACGCCGCTCTTCTCCCCGTCCTCCATTACGTCCACGATCCGCTGTGCGGCTGGTGCTACGGCGCCGCGCCGCTGGTGAAGGCCGCGCGTGCCCTGCCCGGCCTGCGCATCCTCACGCATGGCGGCGGCATGATGACCGGCGCGCGGCGGCAGCCCGTCACGGAGGCGCTGCGCCATTACGTGATGCAGCACGACCGCCGCATCGCCGCGATGACGGGCCAACCCTTCGGCGACGCCTACTTCAATGGCCTGCTGCGCGACAGCGGCGCGGTGTTCGACTCGGGTCCGCCCAGCGCCGCGGTGCTGGCGGCGGCGGCCCAGGACGGCGACGGCCTGGACCTGCTGGCGCGCATCCAGGATGCGCACTATGTGCTCGGGCTGCGCGTGGCCGATCCGGCCGTGCTGCGCGAGCTGGCCGCGCAGTCGGGTCTGGACCTCGACCGCTACGATGCCGACATGCAGACCTATTCGGGCGCGCCGCTGGCCGGCCATTTCGAGGACAGTCGCGCCCTGCTGCGCGAGCTCGGCGCCAATGGCTTCCCGACCTTCGCCCTGCAGACCCGGGCCGGCTGGCAGGTGATGGACCCGGGCCGCTACCTCGGCCAGCCCGAAGCGTGGCGCGACGCGCTCGCCGCCGCGATGCGCGCGGGCGAGACGCAGGCCACGCCGGCCTGAACGCCGACGGGCCGTTCAAAGCCCCTGGCTCAGACCAGCGCCAGCAGTCCGCCGTAGCCCGCCAGGCCCAGGATCACCGCCAGGCCGGTGTTGCCGGTCAGGCGCGCCGCCAGCGCGGTCACCACCAGCCCGCCCACGTAGGGCATGGCCTCGGCCACGCGCTGATCGCCCCACAGATCCGGCACGATCACGGCGGCCGCGATGGCCGCCAGCAGTGCCGGGCCCAGCACCGCCAGGCGCGAGCCCTCCTGCGAGAGCCGCTGCAGCAGGCGATTGCGCGAGGACAGCAGGAACGGCAGGGCCCGCGTCATGAACGTGATCACGGCCATGGCCAGCACGGCCACCCAGAATTCGATGCCGCCGGTCATGCGCGCGCTCCCCGCGGGCGATAGCAGAGGCAGCCCGCGAGCGCGCCGGCCAGGATGGCGAGCGTGCCATGGCCGGCCGCGGCGAGCGCCCCGCCCACGACCAGCGCGGCGGCCAGCGGCAGCCACAGGTCGCGCTTGGCGCTCTGGCACACCAGCGCCAGGAACAACGCCGGCAGCGCAAAGCGCATCACCTGCGCCAGCATCGGAAACTGCCGCTCCAGCCCCTCGCCGGCATACACGCCCACGGCGGTGCCGGCGATCCAGGTCAGCCAGGCGCCCACGCCCAGCCCGGCCATCCAGCGCGCGCGCTGGCGCGGCTCGACCAGGCCGAGCCGGTGCAGGGCCGTGGCGAACACCTCATCGGTGAGAAAGAAGGCGAGGCGCAGCCGCGTGCGCAGCGCCGGCGGCAGCCAGCGCGACAACAGCGGCCCGTAGAGCAGGTGGCGGGCGTTGAGCAGCGAGCAGAGCGCCACCACCCAGGGCCACGGCGTGCCGGCCTTGATCGAGGCCAGCAGCAGGAACTGGCTGGCGCCCGCATACACCAGCACCGAGATCAGCACCACCTGATAGGGCGCCAGGCCCGTGCCCAGCCCGGCGATGCCGAAGGCGACCGCCACCGGGAAATAGCCGATCATGACCGGCACGCAGGCCTTCAGGCCCGCCATCAGGGGGCGGTGGGGAACCTCGGGGGTCTCGGGCGGGCAGGCCCCGGCGGACGGTGCGGACATGGATGCGGCGGCGTATCGGGAAACCCTCGATTCTACCCAGGCCGCCGCCGCGGCCCGCGCCTCAGCCGGCCTGGCCGAGCGCGCGCAGCTGCGCCTTCAGGCGCCGCACCTCCTGGCTCAGGTCCAGGATCAGCGCGGCCGCGTCCAGCCCGGCGCCCAGGTCGCGCTCCAGGCGGCGCGCGTCCAGCGCGCGGCGCAGGTCCAGGCTCTGGAAGCGCCATTCGGCCGGGCCGCGCGCGGCCACGCCGGCCGGCACCCGCACGATCCCGACCTCCACCAGCCGCGCCACCCATTCGAGCTGCGCATCGCAGGCCCGGGCCAGGTCTTCGGCGGTGAGGGGCTGCTCCTGACATACGACGGTGGCATGTGCCACGACGACTTTGCTCATGGTCATACTCCGAGGTTGTGGCGGGGGTCGAAGGCGAGGTCCTGGGCCATCCTGCGATAGGCCTCGCGGGCCGCGTCGCTGTCGGCCGGCGGCAGCACCAGGTCGAGCACCAGATACAGGTCACCGGCGGGGTCGCCGGGAATGCCGCGGCCGCGCAGGCGCAGCTGGCGGCCGTTTTTCGAGCCGGCCGGGATCGACACCTCGACCGTGCCCTTGGGGGTCGGCACCTCGACGGCCGCGCCGAGCGCGGCCTCCCAGGGCGCGACCGGCAGGTTCATGTAGAGATCGCGACCCTCCGCGCGATAGCGCGCGTGCGGCCGGAACCGCACCTCGAGAAACAGGTCGCCGGGGTCGCCGCCGCCATAGCCGGGCATGCCCTGCCCGGCCAGTCGGATGAACTGGCCCTCGCGCACCCCCTGCGGGATCTTCACCGACAGCGTGCGCGTGCGCATCTGCGGCTGGCCCTGGGCGTCGGCCTGCACCGAACGCAGGCTGATCTCGCGCGTGGCTCCGTTGAGCGCGTCGTCGATGTCGACCTCGACCGCCGCGTGCTGGTCTTCGCCGCGCGCGCGGAAGTTCTGCCGCGCGGCGCGCTCGCGCGCCTGCCCGCCGAACAGCGAGGAGAAGAAGTCGCTGAACTCCTGGCCGCCCTCGCCGTGCGCCTGCCCGGGGCCGTAGTGAAACTCGAAGCCCTGGTCCCAGCCGGGCGGCGGCGCGAAGCCGCCATCCGGGGAGACGCCGGCGGCCAGCTTGTCGTAGGCGCCGCGCTTCTCGGCGTCGCGCAGCACGTCGTAGGCCTCGTTGACGTCGCGCATGCGGGTTTCGGCGTCGGCTTCCTTGCTGACGTCGGGATGGTATTTGCGGGCGAGCTTGCGATAGGCGCGGCGGATATCGTCTTCGGAGGCGCCGCTCTCCACGCCCAGAATCTTGTAGTAGTCCTTGAACTCCATGTTCCGGCTTCCTGGTGTAGGCTACCGGCGCAGGGCTCTCCCCGCCGGTCGGGATATACAGAAGATAGGTGCATCTGTGCATTTTTTCAACGCACGGGCGCGCGGCATAATGCGGGATCTTCCCTGTCTGCCGGATATGCCGTGGTCACCATCACCGAAGCCGATTTTCACAACCCCGCGCACGGCGCGGCCATCGTGGCGCTGCTCGACGAATACGCCACCGACCCGATGGGCGGCGGCGCGCCGATCTCGGCGCACGTGCGCGCCAACCTGATCGGCGAGCTCGCCCGCCGCCCCAACGCGCATGCGCTGATCGCCTGGGATGCCACGGGCGCCCCCTGTGGCCTGGCGATCAGCTTCGAGGGCTTCTCCACCTTCGCCTGCCAGCCGCTGCTCAACCTGCACGACTTCATGGTGTCGTCGCGCGCCCGCGGCCAGGGCGTCGCGCTCAAGCTGCTCGACGCGCTCGAGGGCCTCGCGCGCCGCCTGGGCTGCTGCAAGATCACGCTCGAAGTGCTCGAAGGCAACGAACCGGCGCGCAAGCTCTACCTGAAGGCCGGCTACGCCGACTACGCGCTCGGCGGCGATACCGGCGCGGCCCAGTTCTGGCAGAAAAAGCTCGCCGCCTGAGGCCACGATGCCCTCTCCCGCCGACCTGGCGCTGCTGGCCGACTACAACCAGTGGATGAACCGGCAACTGCTCGATGCCTGCGCGCGCCTGCCGGCGGCCGAGCTCGATGCCGAGCGCGGCGCCTTCTTCGGCTCGATCCTCGGCACGCTCAATCACCTGATCGTGGGCGACACGATGTGGCTCCAGCGTTTCGCCACGCACCCCGGCGTGAGCGCGGCCGCGCAGGCCGCCCTGGCGCCGGTCAGGGCCGCGCCGCCGCCGGGTCCGCTCGACGGCCGGCCGCATGCCACGCTCACCGCGCTCGCCGCCGCGCGCACGGCGCTCGATGGCGCGATCGTCGCGTGGGTGGCCGCCCTCACGCCCGCGGATCTCGCCCGCCCGCACGACTACCGCAACAGCCGCGGCGTGGCCTCGCGCCGCGAGCTCGGCGCGCTGTTGCTGCATTTCTTCAATCACCAGACCCACCACCGCGGCCAGGCCACCACGCTGCTGACGCAGGCCGGCGCCGACGTCGGCGCCACCGACCTGCTGCTGCGCGTGCCCGACGCGCTCAACCCTTGATCCCCCGACCAGGTTCCCCATGAAAATGCACGCCATCCCGTTCGGCACCACCGATTGGTCCGAAGTCGAAACCACCCGCCACCCGGGCGACACCGGCCATGCGCTGTGGCGCACGCGCCAGTTCGGCGACATCCGCGTGCGCATGGTGGAATATTCGCCGGGCTACCTGGCCGATCACTGGTGCAGCAAGGGCCACATCCTGTTCTGCCTCGAGGGCGAGCTGCACACCGAGCTCGAAGACGGCCGCCGCTTCGTGCTCACGCCGGGCATGAGCTACCAGGTGGCCGACCAGGCCGAGCCACACCGCTCCTCCACCCCCACCGGCGCCAGGCTGTTCATCGTCGACTGAGCCGCCATCGCCCCCGGATGTTTGCGCACGCAACGATTCCGTTGCGCGCGCACCCATGCCTTTGTAACAACTGAATCGCGCACGCAACAAACGCTCACGCACTCGCGGCGCCTGACGGCTTGTCAGCCGCGAAAGCCTGCCGATATCATCGACGCCGCACGAATCGCGCCGCCCCGCGGCCCGGGCGCTCGCCCCGCAAGCCGAGCACCGGGTGGCCCATGCCACTTTTTTTTCGTCCCGCCGATGCGCGCCAGCCGGTCCCCGCCGGCTCACGCGCAACCGCCGTTCCCCGCGAGCTCCACAGAGGGTGCTTGAAATGAAATCCATGATGAAGGTAAGTCCGAGCCTGGACGCCGCCCTGCGCCACGCGCTGGCCGGCGTGGCGATCGCCGCGTCGATGCTGACGCTGCCCCTGGCGGCCCACGCCAAGGACGCGCCGCCCACCAGCGGCGCCGTGCTGGGCGCGCTGCACGACGTGCAGCCCGCCGACGACGCCACCACGATCGATATCGCCAACGGCGCCACCGCCAACTTCTGGTACGGCTACCGGGTCGAGATCGGCGGCAAGACTTACTACACCGGCCTGGTCTGGAACACCCCCGAACGCTACGGCAAGCCGGGTGAAGACGAGGCCGGCCCGGGCGACACGGTCAACCTGGCCGAGACCACCTTCGTGCTCACGCATCCGGGGCAGAAGCCCGCCTGGACCTGGCTCGGCAGCGAGTTTTCCATCGGCGAATTCGGCGCATACAAGAAGCCCGAGGAGATCGACACGGAACGCAAACCGATCGAGCACCGCACCGCCGGCGGCCGCGTCATCGTGGGCGTGCCCGTGAGCTCGTTCGAGAACGGCTTCACGCTCAAGGGCTATTCGATGTTCGTGTTCAACCCCAACCGGGATCCGGACAACATCGAGGAACACGTGTGGACCTACCTCGGCCGCGTGGCCACCGACGAGGAAAACGCGGCGGCCTGCGACGGCGGCGCCGTGATGCCGTGCATCGCGCGCACCGGCGAGGTCGGCTTCGTGACCGGCCCGGCGGAAATGCCGCAGGTGGTGGTGAAGTTCAAGGGCACCACCATCGAGGGCCCCGGCAAGACGCGCGAACTCGGCGCGGCCGACAACGCGGTCTACCAGTTCAACCGCAAGAAGCAGTCGTACGAGGCGAAGTCGTAACGCCCCGCGGCGGCGCGCCGACTGTGGCGGCGCCGCCGCGTCCCGCCCTGTTTTCAGGGCTCCGGACGCGGCCACGGGGCCCGCGCCGCGCCGAGTGCGGTACGCTGTAGCTCTCAACGGAGACCCCGCCTTGGCCCCCTCGCTCACGCTTTACGTAGACGCCGACTTCCTGAGCCCGTATGCCCTCTCGGCATTCGTCGCGCTCACCGAAAAGGCGCAGTCCTTCGAAATCCGCCTGGTCGATCTCGGCGCCGGCGAGCAGCGCATGCAGCCCTACCAGCATCGCGCGCCCACCTGCCGCGTGCCCGCCCTGACCCACGACGGTTTCCACCTGAGCGAATCCAGCGCCATCACCGAGTATCTCGACGAGCTCTATCCCGCGCCGGCCCACACCGCGCTGTATCCAGCCGACCGCCAGCAACGCGCCCGCGCGCGCCAGCTGCAGGCCTGGCTGCGCAGCGACCTCGGCGCGCTGCGCGCCGAGCGCCCCACCGAACACGTGTTCCACGCGCCCACCGGCCGCCCGCTCGGCGACGAGGCGCAGGCCGCCGCCAACAAGCTGGTGCGCGTCGCCGGCCTGCTGCTGGTGCCGGGCCAGGCGCAGCTGTTCGGCGACTGGAGCATCGCCGACACCGAGCTCGCCGTGATGATCAAGCGGCTCGCCGGCGACGAGGCCCCCGACTGGCTGCGCGACTATGCCGACGCGCAATGGCAGCGCCCCGCCGTGCAGGCCTGGCTCGAACACAACCGCAGCGCGCGCGCCTGACGCGGCCGGCGCGGCGATCGCAATGCAGCTGCTCGACCACGTCTCCATCGCGGTGCCCGACCTGGCGCGGGCCCGCGCCTTCTACCATGCCGTGATGCAGACGCTCGACGCGGCCTGCGTCTACGACGAGCCCGACCGGCTCGGCTTCGGCGAGCGCTGCCGGCCCGGCGACGCCGCCCACACCTACCTCGCGGTGTACCAGCACGACGGCGCACAGGCCGGCGACGGCCGCCACTGGTGCTTCAAGGCCCGCCACCGCGGCGCCGTGGACGCGTTCCATCGCGCCGCGCTGGCACACGGCGGCAGCGACGACGGCGCGCCCGGCCTGCGCCCCGCCTACCACCCCCACTATTACGCCGCCTTCGTGCGCGATCCCGCCGGCAACCGCCTCGAAGCGGTCTGCCACGACCCGGCCTGACCCCATTTGCGCCCAGGCGCGCGAAACCATCCGTCCCCGATGTTGCGCTGCAACATTGTTTGCGGTGTAATGGGTCGAACGATAGCCCTGACTGCCGGACCCTTTCCGGCAGCGGCCGGCCCGGCGCCGGCCTTCGCAAAGCAGGAGACAGCCTATGGCCAGCAACAACGGCACCCGCAAGACGGCCCCCGCCGCCCCCGCCACCCCCCTGCCCTTCGGGCTGGACGCCAATCCCTTTGCCAAGCTCGCACTCCAGGCGGGCAGCTACATGGTCGACGCGTGGCAGCGCAGCGTGCTCTACACCGATGTGATGCGCCAGCGCGGCAACCAGTACCTGAAGCACATGGCCAAGAAGGCGCCGAACGTGCTGTCGATGGCGTCGGAGGTGGTGCTGGACGGCCGCGAGCTGGCGCGCCCGGTGAACTACGTGTTGCTGCGCATCGTGCCGCCTGCCGACACCCCGGTCGATCCGGAGAAGCGGCCGTTCCTGGTGGTGGACCCGCGCGCGGGCCACGGCCCGGGCATCGGCGGCTTCAAGCCCGAATCCGAGATCGGCGTGGCCGTGCGTGCCGGCCATCCCACCTATTTCGCCTCGTTCCTGCCGCAGCCCACCCCGACCCAGACGGTCGAGGACGTGATGCGCGCCGAGGCCCGCTTTCTCGAGGAAATCATCGCGCGCCACCCGGAGGCCGAAGGCAAGCCGGTGGTGGTGGGCAACTGCCAGGCCGGCTGGCAGATCATGATGACCGCCGCGATGCGGCCCGAGCTGTTCGGCCCCATCATCGTGGCCGGCGCGCCGCTGTCGTACTGGGCCGGCTGGCGCGGCCGCAACCCGATGCGCTATTCGGGCGGCATGCTGGGCGGCAGCTGGATGACCGAACTCACCAGCGACCTGGGCAACGGCCGCTTCGACGGCGCCTGGCTGGTGCAGAACTTCGAAAACCTCAACCCCGCCAACACGCTCTGGGGCAAGCAGTACAACCTGTACGAGAAGGTCGACACCGAGGCCACCCGCTATCTCGAGTTCGAGAAGTGGTGGGGCGGCCACGTGTACCTGAACGGCCCGGAGATCCAGTACATCGTCGACAACCTGTTCGTCGGCAACCGGCTCTCGACGGCCGGGCTGGTGACCTCCGACGGCATCCGCATCGACCTGCGCAACATCCGCTCGCCCATCATCGTGTTCTGCTCCAAGGGCGACAACATCACGCCGCCGCCGCAGGCCCTGGGCTGGATCCCGGACCTCTACCAGGATGACGCCGAAGTGGTGGCGCACGGCCAGACCATCGTCTATGCCGTGCACGAAAGCATCGGCCACCTGGGCATCTTCGTGTCCGGCAGCGTGGCCCGCAAGGAACACCAGGAATTCACCAGCAACATCGACCTGATCGACGTGCTGCCGCCCGGCATCTACCAGACCGAGATTGCCGACAAGACGCCCGAGACCGCCAACGCCGACCTGGCCTACGGCAACTACGTGCTGTCGTTCGCCGGGCGCAAGCTCGACGACGTGCGCGCCATCGTGGACCGGCGCGAGGAAGACGACCGCCGCTTCGCCGCCGTGGCGCGCATCTCCGACATCAACCTCGGCCTGTATCGCAGCTTTCTCAAGCCCTGGGTGCAGGCGAGCGTGACGCCGCAGACGGCCGAGTGGTCGCAGCGCATGCATCCGCTGCGCCTGCCCTATGAGCTGATCTCCGACCACAATCCGCTGGTCGCGCCGTTCAAGCAGGTGGCCGAGCAGGTGCGCGCCGAGCGCCACCAGGTCGAGCCCGACAATCCCTTTTTGGTGATGCAGAACATGATGTCGCAGGCCATCGAAAGCGGCCTGGACATCTTCCGCGAGATGCGCGACGACACCGTCGAGCGCGTCTTCATGAACGTCTACGGTTCGCCGCTGGTGCAGGACTGGGCCGGCCTGGGCGCGCGGCCCGGCGCGCCGCGCAAGCACCCGGGCGTGTCGCCCGAGCATCACGAGTTCATGGGCGAGCGCGCCGACGACCTGCGCCACAGGATCCACGAAGGCAGCCTGCACGAGGCGGCCATGCGGCTGCTGCTGTACGTGACCAGCGCCGAGGGCAGCATCGACGAACGCAGCTTCTCGCTGATCCGCGCCATGCGGGCCAACGCCAGCAACGCGCTGCCGCTGCAGGACTTCAAGGACATGGTGCGCGAGCAGGCGCTGATCCTGCGCCTGGACGGCCCGGCCGCGATCCGCGCCATCCCCGAGCTGCTCGAAGGCGTGGACGCCGACGCGATCGCCGCCACGCTGGACACCATGCGCCAGGTGGTGCTGGCCGCGGCGCCGCTGAGCGAGCACGCCAGCGAGAGCCTCAAGGAGATGGAGCACCTGTTCGAGTCGTGCGAACGACGCGCGCGCCGCCGCAACGCCAATGCCCGCACCACGCGCCCGATCCTGGACGCGCAGGCCGACGTAGAGGCCGCCGCCGAACAGATGGCCGGCCACGCCGCGGGCCGCAAGCCGCTCGCCCGCCTCGCGCCCGACGGCCGCGGCGCCCCGGCGCCGTCGGCGCCGCCGGTGGCCAGGTCCACGCGGGCCGTGCCGGCCAAGGCCGCGCGCAAGACGCCCGCCAAGGCTGGCGGGGCGGCACGACAGGCGGCGGCCAAGGCCCCGGCGAAGACCACGGCGGCACGGCCGGCCGCCAAACGCGCCGCGCCGCGCACCACGGCGGCGGCCAAGCCTGCCGCGGGCGCGTTGCCGAAGCGCAAGACGAGCCGAGAGAAAGCACGGTAAAACATGGGGGACCTCCCCACAGGATGCGAGATGACCGACCACGCTGCAGCACCCCGCCCTGACCCGACCTCCCCCGTTTCCCATGCCTCGCCCTACGACCGCCTGATCGCGGCCGCCAGGGCCCTGCCGCCCTCGACCTGCGCGGTCGCCCATCCCTGCGACGAGACCTCGCTGGGCGCCGCCGTCGAGGCCGACCGGCTCGGCCTGCTCAAGCCCATCCTGGTGGGGCCGCAGCACCGGATCCGCGAGGTGGCCGAGCAATGCGGCTTCGACCTCACCTCGATCCCCATCGTCGATGCGCCGCACAGCCACGCGGCGGCGGCCGCCGCCGTGGCGCAGGTGCGGGCCGGCGCGGCCAGCCTGCTCATGAAGGGCAGCCTGCACACCGACGAGCTCATGCACGAGGTGGTTGCGCGCGAAACCGGTCTGCGCACCGGCCGGCGCATCAGCCATGTGTTCATCATGGACGTGCCCACCTATCCCGAGCCGCTGTTCATCACCGACGCGGCCATCAACATCTTCCCCGACCTCGAAACCAAGGCCGACATCATCCGCAACGTGATCGAGCTGCACCATGGCCTGGGCCTGGGCACGCCGCGCGTGGCCATCCTGTCGGCGGTCGAGCAGGTGATGCCGGCGATCCCCGGCACGCTGGAGGCCGCGGCGCTGTGCAAGATGGCCGACCGCGGCCAGATCACCGGTGGCGTGCTCGACGGCCCGCTGGCGCTCGACAACGCCATCAGCCCCGAGGCCGCGCGCGTCAAGGGCATCGTCTCGCCGGTGGCCGGCCGGGCGCAGGTGCTGGTGGTGCCCGACCTGGAGGCCGGCAACATGCTGGCCAAGAACCTGACCTTCCTGGCCAACGCGGAAGCGGCCGGCGTGGTGCTGGGCGCGCGCGTGCCGATCGTGCTCACGAGCCGCGCCGACAGCGCCCGCTCGCGGCTGGCCTCGTGCGCGGTGGCGGCGATCTACGCCAACCACCTGGCCCGCACCTCGCCCCTGATCTGAGGACGCGGCCATGAGCGACACCATCCTCGTCATCAACGCCGGCAGCTCCAGCATCAAGTTCCACCTGTTCGAGGTGGGCCCGGGCGATACCCTCACCGCGCGGCTGGGCGGCCAGGTCGAGGGCATCGGCTCGAGCCATCCGCGCCTGCGCGCGCGCGATGCCGCCGGCCAGACCATGATCGAACGCGACATCGCCCCCAGCCACGCCGCCGACGTGCCCAACGCGCAGGAAGTGGTGGGCATGTGGCTGAGCGGCCACCTGAGCGGCGTGCCGATGGCCGTGGGCCACCGGGTGGTGCATGGCGGCCCCGACCTGTCCGAGCCCGTGCTGATCGACGACGCCGTGCTGGCCAAACTCGAGTCGTACACCTCGCTCGCGCCGCTGCACCAGCCCAACAACCTGGCACCGATCCGGGTGATCCGCGAGCGCCGTCCCGGCATCGCGCAGGTGGCCTGCTTCGACACGGCGTTCCACCGCTCGCACGACGCGCTGGCCGATCACTACGCCCTGCCCGAGCGCTTCTACCAGGAGGGCGTGCGGCGCTACGGCTTCCATGGCCTGTCCTACGAATACCTGGTGCAGCGCCTGACCCAGACCCTGCCCGAGGTCGTGCCCGGCCGCATCGTGGCCGCGCACCTGGGCAACGGCGTGTCGGCCTGCGCGATCCGCGCCGGCAAGAGCGTGGACAGCACCATGGGCTTCACCGCGCTCGAAGGCCTGCCCATGGGCACGCGCCCGGGCCGGCTCGACCCCGGCATCGTGCTGTGGATGATGAACCAGGGCATGACGCACGACGAGATCGAGCACCTGCTCTATCACGACTGCGGCCTGAAGGGCCTGTCGGGCATGGGCAACGACGTGCGCGAGCTGCTCGCCAGCGACGATCCGCGCGCGCGCCTGGCGCTCGATTACTTCGCCTGGCGCGTGGCCGAGGGCATCGCCGGCCTGGGCTGCGCCATGGGCGGCATCGACACGCTGGTGTTCACCGCCGGGATCGGCGAGAACGCCGCCGCCGTGCGCGCCGCCATCTGCGCCCGCCTGGCCTGGCTCGGCATCGCGCTGGACGACGCGCGCAACGCGCAGCACGGCCCGCGCATCAGCACGGCCGACAGCCGCATCGGCGTGTACGTGGTGCGCACCAACGAAGAGCTGATCATCGCGCAGCACACGCTCGACCGGGTGCGCGGCCGATGAGCGCGCCCGCCGCCCCCTTCGCGCCGCTGGCGGGCCGCCGCGGCCTCATCACCGGCATCGCCAACGACCAGTCGATCGCCTGGGGCTGCGCGCGCGCCTTCCGCGCGCTCGGCGCCGAGCTGGCGCTCACCTATCTGAACGACCGCGCGCTGCCGCACGTCGAACCGCTGGCGCGCGAGGTCGAGGCCAGCCTGCTGCTGCCGCTCGACCTGCTGCAGCCGGGCCAGCTCGAGGCCGTGTTCGCGCGCATCGCCGCCGAGTGGGGCGGACTGGATTTCGTGATGCACTCGATCGCCTACGCGCCGCGCGACGACCTGCACGGCCGGGTCACCGACTGCTCGCGCGACGGCTTCCTGATGGCGATGGACGTGTCGTGCTGGTCGTTCATCCGCATGGCCAAGCTGGCCGAGCCGCTGATGCCGCACGGCGGCACGCTGTTCTGCATGACCTACTACGGCTCGCAGATGGTGGTGGAGAACTACAACATGATGGGGCCGGTGAAGGCCGCGCTCGAATCGGCCACGCGCTACCTGGCGGCCGAGCTCGGACCGCAGGGCATCCGCGTGCACGCGATCTCGCCGGGGCCGCTCAAGACCCGCGCGGCCAGCGGCATCGCCGGCTTCGACGATCTGCTCGAACAGGCCCAGACCAAGGCGCCCACGCGCAGCCTCGTCACCATCGACGACGTGGGCGAGGCCACCGCCTGGCTGGCCACCGACGGCGCGCGCCGCATCACGGGCCAGACGCTCTACATCGACGGCGGCTACTCGATCATCGACTGAGCGCGGCTCAGGGCGCACTCTGGTCGAAGGCGAGATCTTCGGCGCGGCCGTAGCGGCCCGCCTCCACCGCCTCGACCGCCTGCTCCGGCGTGAGGAAGATGCGGTCGCGCCCGATCGCATCGGCCAGGCCCGAGCGGTCGAGCGCCATGCGGAAGTTGCCGTGGCCGCCGGCCAGCAGCAGCGTCATGCCGCGCGCCTCGACCTCGTTCCTGAGCTGCGTCAGGGCGTCGATGGCGTCGGCGTCGGCGTGCGTCATGGCCTCGGCGTCGAGCACGAACCAGCGCGCGCCCTGCCCCAGCACCATCACCTCGCGCGCGCGCCGGCGGAACGCGTCGGCGTTGAAGAACCAGATCGACGACTCGAACAGCCACACCACCGTGCCGGGCACCGGCTTGGCGGTGGGATTCAGGTGCAGCTTGCACAGCGCCGTGTCGCCCGGCAGCCGGCCCAGCAGCGCATCGCGCGGCGTGGCGGTGACGTACATCACGTACATCAGCGTGGCGGTGACGGCCACCACCACGCCGGTCAGCACGCCGTAGAACACCACGCCCACCGTGGCCAGCACCGCAAACGCCAGCTCGGCGCGCGAGATGCGCGCCAGCGTGGCGAAGGCGCGCCAGTCGAACAGATGCAGCGCGGCCAGCAGCAGGATCGCCGCCAGCGCGGCCTGCGGCAGCCAATACAGCACGCCGGTCGCCACCGACACCACCAGCGCCAGGGCCAGCGCGGCCACCACGCTGGTCAGCGGCGAGCGCGCGCCGGCCGACAGGCCCACGGCGGTGCGCGAGTCCGCGCCCGTGACCACGAAGCCCTGGAACAGGCCGGCGGCGATGTTGGCCGCGCCGAAGCCGACCAGCTCGCGGTTCGGATCGACGGTCTCGCCGGTGCGGGCGGCGAAGCTGCGCGCCGTGACGATGCCGCTCGAAAAGCTCACCAGCAGCACGCCGGCCGCGCCCATCAGCAGCGCGTCCACGTCATGCATGCGCTCGGGCAGGTGCAGGGCCGGCAGGCCGGCGGGGATGTCGCCGACCACCGCGATGCCGAGCGCCGGAAAATTCAGCAGCCACGACACCAGGCACGAGATCGCGACCAGCAGGATCGGCCCCGGCCACCTGGGCCGCGTCAGCCGCAGCGCGGCCAGGAAGGCCACGCACAGCAGGCCGAACACCAGCGTGGGCCAGTGCACCTGCGTCACCAGGCGCGACACCTCGGCAAACGGGCGCAGCAGGTCGCTGCCGCGCGGCCCGACGCCGGTGAGCGCGGCGAACTGCGCGCCGGCCAGCGTGATCGCCACGCCGGCCATGTAGCCCACCAGCACCGGGCGCGACAGCAGATTGGCCAGCGCGCCGAGCCGGAACAGGCGCGCCGCCAGGCAGCCCAGGCCCACCACCAGCGCCATGCCGGCGGCCGCCGCCAACCGTTCCTCGGGCGCCACGATGGCCATGCCGGTGAGGGTGGCGGCGATCAGCGTGCAGGTGGCGGTGTCGGGCCCGACGATGAGCGTGCGCGAGGCGCCGAACAGCGCGTAGCCCAGCATGCCGGCAATCGCGGCCCACAGGCCGGCCGCGGCCGGCACGCCCATCAGGGTGGCGTAGGCCAGGCCCACGGGCAGCGCGACGGCGGCCACCGACAGGCCGGCGAGCGCGTCGCCGCGCGCCTGCGCGGGCGTGATGCCGCGCCATTTGTCCATGCCGGGAAGGAAACGCCAGATCGAAGCCGGGATCATCATCGGGTCCGTGAGTCGGAAAGCAGCAGGCCCGCGCCATGCTTGCGCACGACGCGGGCCTGCCGATATTACCGCCGCCGCGGGTCCGGGCGCATGACACGCCGCAAACCCGCGCGCGCGCCGCTTACTTCGCGGCGCGTTCCTGCAACACCGCCACGGCGGGCAGCGACTTGCCCTCGAGGAACTCGAGGAAGGCGCCGCCGCCGGTGGAGATGTAGCCGACCTGATCGGTGATCTGGTACTTGGCGATGGCGGCGAGCGTGTCGCCGCCGCCGGCGATCGAGAACGCGGGCGAGGCGGCGATGGCCTCGGCCACGACCTTGGTGCCGTTGGCGAACTGATCGAACTCGAACACGCCGACCGGGCCGTTCCAGACGATGGTGCCGGCCTTCTTCAGGATGTCGGCCAGGGTCTGGGCGGTGTCCGGACCGATGTCCAGGATCATGTCGTCGTCGGCCACGTCCGCGGCCGCCTTGACGGTGGCCTGGGCATCGGCGCCGAACGACTTCGCCACCACCACGTCGGTGGGGATGGGCACGGCGGCGCCGCGCTGCTTCATGATGTCGATCACGGCGCGCGCCTGGTCGACCTGGTCGGGCTCGGCCAGCGACTTGCCGATCAGCAGGCCGGCGGCCAGCATGAAGGTGTTGGCGATGCCGCCGCCCACCACCAGCTGGTCGACCTTGTCGGCCAGGGCCTGCAGGATCGACAGCTTGGTCGACACCTTGGAGCCGCCCACGATGGCGACCAGCGGACGCTTGGGCTCATGCAGGGCGCGGCCCAGGGCCTCGAGCTCGGCTTCGAGCAGCGGGCCGGCGCAGGCCACCGGCGCGAAGCGCGCGATGCCGTGCGTGGTGGCCTCGGCGCGGTGCGCGGTGCCGAAGGCGTCGTTGGCGTAGACGTCGCAGAGCGCGGCCATCTTGCGCGACAGCGCCTCGTCGTTCTTCTTCTCGCCCACGTTCACGCGGCAGTTCTCGAGCAGCACCACGCGGCCCGGCTCGACCTTCACGCCGTCGACCCAGTCCTGCACCAGCGGCACGGGCATGCCCAGCAGCTCGGACAGGCGCTGCGCCACGCGGGCCAGCGAGTCGGCTTCGGTGAGTTCGCCTTCCTTGGGCCGGCCCAGGTGCGAGGTGACCATCACGGCGGCACCGGCGTCCAGCGCCAGGCGGATGCCGGGCACGGAGGCGCGGATGCGCGTGTCTTCGCTGATGCGGCCGGCATCGTCGAACGGCACGTTCAGATCGGCGCGGATGAACACGCGCTTGCCGGCGAGTTCACCGGCGCGGGCCAGGGCGGAGAGCGTTTGGACTTGAGACATGTATGCGGATTTCCCTTGTATCGGCCCGCTGCGCGAGGCCGAGAAAAAGGCCAGACATCGTCGTTGTGACCGGGCATCCGCCCCACAACGCGCCTGTCTGGCCCGTTTTCCGGCGCCGCCCGAGAGCGGCGCCCATGCGTTGCTTACTTGGCCGACATCAGCGCGACGGTGGTGTCGAGCATGCGGTTCGAGAAGCCCCACTCGTTGTCGTACCAGGACGAGACCTTGACCAGCTTGCCCGAGACCTTGGTCAGCGTCGCATCGAAGTTGCTCGACGCCGGGTTGTGGTTGAAGTCGATCGAGACCAGCGGATCCACGTTGTAGTTCAGGATGCCCTTGAGCTCGCCTTCCGAGGCCGCCTTCAGGATGCCGTTGACTTCCTCGACCGTGGTTTCCTTCGACGCGATGAAGGTCAGGTCGACGATCGACACGTTGATGGTCGGGACGCGGATGGCGTAGCCGTCCAGCTTGCCGTTCAGTTCGGGCAGCACCAGGCCGACCGCGGCGGCGGCGCCGGTCTTGGTCGGGATCATGCTCATCGTGGCCGAACGGGCGCGGCGCAGGTCTTCGTGATAGACGTCGGTCAGGACCTGGTCGTTGGTGTAGGCGTGGACGGTGGTCATCAGGCCGGTTTCGACGCCGAGCTTGTCGTTCAGCGGCTTGACCAGCGGGGCCAGGCAGTTGGTGGTGCACGACGCGTTCGAGATGACGGTGTCGCTGGCCTTCAGGACCTTTTCGTTGACGCCGAACACGATGGTGGCGTCGACATCCTTGCCGCCGGGGGCCGAGATGATGACCTTCTTGGCGCCGCCCTTCAGGTGGGCCGAGGCCTTTTCCTTCGAGGTGAAGAAGCCGGTGCACTCGAGCACCACGTCGACCTTGAGCTCGCCCCAGGGCAGCTCGGCCGGGTTGCGGTTGGCCAGCACGCGGATCTTGTCGCCATTGACCACCATGAAGTCGCCATCGACTTCGACGGTGCCCGGGAACTTGCCGTGGGCGGTGTCGTAGCGGGTCAGGTGGGCGTTGGTCTTGGGATCGCCCAGGTCGTTGATCGCAACGATCTCGATGTCGTGCTTCTTACCGTTTTCGTAGTGGGCGCGCAGGATGTTGCGGCCGATACGGCCATAGCCGTTGATGGCGACGCGAATGGTCATGACTAGATCTCCTTTTTACAAAACCTGCTTGACGGTCTCGGCCACCTTCTCGGCGGTCAGCCCGAAGAACTTGAACAGCGCGCCGGCCGGGGCCGATTCGCCGTAGCGGTCGATGCCGACCACGGCGCCTTCGAGGCCCACGTACTTGTGCCAGAACGCGGTGATGCCGGCTTCGACGGCCACGCGCGGCAGACCGGCGGGCAGCACGCTGCGCTTGTAGTCGGCGTCCTGGGCGTCGAACGCGTCGGTCGAGGGCATCGACACCACGCGCACCGCGATGCCTTCCTTGGCCAGCGCTTCCTGCGCGGCCAGCGCGATCGCGACTTCCGAACCCGTGGCGATGATAACGGCGCGGGCGCCCTCGGCGTCCCGCAAGACGTAACCACCGCGGACAATCGCTTTCAGGGTCGCTTCGTCACGCTGCACGAAGGGCAGGTTCTGGCGCGACAGCAGCAGCGCGGTCGGGCCGCCTTCGTGCACGTCCATCCCGATCGAGGTCGGACGGCTCACGGCGTAGTCCCAGGCCACGGCGGTCTCGACCGTATCGCACGGGCGCCACAGCGACAGGTTGGGGATCAGGCGCAGGCTGCTGGCGTGCTCGATCGATTGATGGGTCGGGCCGTCTTCGCCCAGGCCGATCGAATCGTGCGTGAACACGTGCACCACGCGCTGCTTCATCAGCGCGGCCATGCGGATGGCGTTGCGCGAGTAGTCGGAGAAGGTCAGGAAGGTGCCGCCGAACGGCAGGTAGCCGCCATGCAGCGCGATGCCGTTCATGATGGCGGCCATGCCGAATTCGCGCACGCCGTAGTTGATGTGGCGGCCGAACTGGATGTGGCCCTCGGCGCCGGCACGCACGGCGGCCACGCCCTTCCAGTCGGTGAAGTTCGAGCCGGTCAGGTCGGCCGAGCCGCCCAGCATCTCGGGCAGCAGGCCGGCCAGCTCGGTGATGGCGAACTGCGAGGCCTTGCGGGTGGCGACGGTCTCGCCCTTTTCGTTGGTGGCGGCGATGAAGCGCGCAACGGCCTGGGCGTAGTCGGCCGGCAGGTCACCCTTCATGCGGCGCTTGAACTCGGCGGCCTCGGTGGGGAATTCCTTGGCGTAGGCAGCGAACGACTGCTCCCACTCGGCCTGCGCGGCGGCGCCGGGCTTGCGGCCATCCCAGCCGGCGTAGATCTCGGCGGGGATCTCGAACGGCGCGGCGCTCCAGCCCAGCGCGGTGCGGGTGGCGGCGATCTCGTCGTTGCCCAGCGGCGCGCCGTGCACGTTGTGCGTGCCGGCCATGTTGGGCGCGCCCTTGCCGATCACGGTGCGGCAGATGACGAGGGTGGGCTTTTCGGTCTGCTTGCGGGCGGCCTTGATCGCGGCATCGACGGCAGCGACGTCATGGCCGTCGACGCCACGGATCACGTTCCAGCCGTAGCCTTCGAAACGCGTCGCGGTGTCGTCGCCGAACCAGTGTTCGACGTGGCCGTCGATCGAGATGCCGTTGTCGTCGTAGAGCGCGACCAGCTTGTTCAGCTTGAGCGTGCCGGCCAGCGAGCAGGCTTCGTGCGAGATGCCTTCCATCAGGCAGCCGTCGCCGAGGAAGACATAGGTGTGGTGGTCGACCACGGCATGGCCGGGGCGATTGAACTCGGCCGCCAGCAGCGACTCGGCCAGCGCCATGCCGACCGCGTTGGCCAGGCCCTGGCCCAGCGGGCCGGTGGTGGTCTCGACGCCCGGGGTGATGCCCACTTCGGGGTGGCCCGGGGTGCGCGAGTGCAGCTGACGGAAGTTCTTCAGCTCGTCCATCGACAGGTCGTAGCCGGTCAGGTGCAGCAGCGCGTAGATCAGCATCGAGCCGTGGCCGTTGGACAGCACGAAGCGGTCACGGTTGGCCCAGGCCGGGTCGGCCGGATTGTGGCGCAGGTTGTTCAGCCACAGCGCCTGGGCGATTTCCGCCATCCCCATGGGCGCCCCCGGGTGGCCGGAGTTCGCTTTCTGCACGGCGTCCATCGCGAGTACGCGGATGGCATCCGCCAAGGCAAGTTTGGGGGCGGTCGGATTGCTCATTGGGAAGGCTCTGTAAGGCGACGCTGCGGCGCAACACAGGCACGCGCGGCGGCCACGATGTGGGATGGAAAGCTCACAATTTTAGCATCCAGGGATTACCCGGCCTACCCGGTTGTTGCAACCGCCCCCGGCCCCATGCCGCCGGGCCCGCGGCCCGCCCCCGCGCCTACACGCCGTTACACTCCCGGTGCCGGCCGGCGCGCGCCCGGTCCCGCGTGATAGCCTACGCGCCAGGCGCCGGACCGCTGCGCGCCCGCCCCGAAACACCCCTGTGCCCATGTCCACTCCCCGCTTCTATTGCGAAACGCCGCTGGCGCCGAACACCGAGATCGCCCTGCCCGAGGCGCTGGCCCACCACGCCGCCCGGGTCCTGCGCCTGCGCGACGGCGCGCCGCTCGTGCTCTTCGACGGCCAGGGCGGCGAGTACCCGGGCACGCTGCGCATCGACGGCAAGGCCGCCTGCGCCCTGCTGGGCGCGCACCTGCCGCGCGAGGCCGAGCTGCCGGGGCGCGTCACCCTCGTGCAGGGGCTGCCCTCCGGCGACAAGATGGACTGGGTGATCGAGAAGGCCGTCGAGCTGGGCGCGGCGCGGGTCGTGCCGGTGGCGGCGCAGCGCAGCGTGCTGCAGCTGAGCGGCGCGCGGCTGGACAAGCGCGTGCAGCACTGGCGCCGCATCGCCCAGTCGGCCGCCGAACAGTGCGGCCGCAACCGCCTCACCGAGGTCGATGCGCCGCAAAGCCTGCGCGACTACCTGGCCCAGCCCGAGCCGGGCCTGCGGCTGCTGTGCCACCCCGACGCCACGACCGACCTGCCGGGCGCCCTGGCCGCGCACGACGTGCGCACGCACGGCCTGGCGCTGCTGGTCGGCCCCGAGGGCGGCTGGTCGGAGGCCGAGCTGCAGGACACCGCGCGCGCCGGCGTGACGGCGGTGCGCTTCGGCCCGCGCGTGCTGCGCACCGAGACTGCCGGCCTGGCGCTGATCGCCGCGGCCACCGCGCTGCTGGGCTGGCATCACTGAAGCGGCCACGCCACGGACGGGCGCCGCGCGCCGGACGGCAAAAGGGCTGCCCAGGGCAGCCCTTGTTGCATCGGGATGACAGCGGCTCAGACTTCGCCGTAGGGCTGCGCGGCCACGCCGGGTTCGGGATCGGGATGGCGGCCGGCATGCTCGATCACATAGCAGAACGAGCGGCCGTTGTCGGTGGCGAACTGCGCCGCGTCGTCGCACACGGCCGCGATGGCGGAGGCGTCTTCTTCGAGCGCGGGATCCCCGGAGTGCAGGCGGTAGAGCCACAGCACCACGCCGGCGGTCTTGTTGTCGAGGATGGTGTCGCACAGGCAATCGTAGAGCGCATCCAGATTGCCGCCGAAGAATTCGGGGAAGTCGACCGCCTTGGCAATGGCCCGCAATACCGCCGAACGGCTGCGGGCGCGATCGCAGTCTGCCACCAGCAAGGACATGCCCAGCTCATGCGTGGCGTTGACCATGTCCTGCTTGTCCAGGTCATCATGCTCGATTGCCCCGTTGCGGCGCAATTGCTTCAGCAGCGTCGTCTGGCCGTTCCGCGTCATGCCCGGGCCTCCTCGAAAAACGTCACGACTTCGTCAATACGCCGCATCGTATCGGCATACCCCAGATCTATCAATCGCTGCGTGTAAGCGGATTCGAAGAGCAGATACGACATCAACGCTCCCCCGCCCTGCCGGCTTGGGTCGGACGATACACCGAGAACCCGGAAAAGGGTACGTGCCTGTGCCGGCATGGCCTGAAGGTGTTCCAGCGCCAGCAGATCGAGCGACTGGCTGGGGGTGATGGCCAGCACGTCGACGCGGCGCAGATTCATGGCGGGGTCCTCGCGCCGGCCCATCTGGTCGAGCAGTCGGTTGGTGCGCTGCAGCCGCTCCAGGTCCATCGACAGGCTGTCGAGAAAGATGCTCGACAGGGTGTGCCCGCCCACCTGCGCCAGCGAGGGATAGGGCGGCGCCTCGTCGCGCTGCTCGGGATGGGTTTCGTCGTGATAGCTGGTGCCGATCACCAGCACCCGCTCGGCGCCCAGGTGGATGGCCGGGCTGATGGGCGCGAGCTGGCGCATGGATCCGTCCCCGCACCACTCGACCTGCCCCTGGACCTCCACCGGGTGGGCCGGAAACACGAAGGGGATCGCGCTCGACGCCATGATGTGGTCCACCCCGATCGGCGTGGGCACGGCCCGCCGCAGGAAGCGGTGCCAGGGCTCGATCGGCCGGTTCGACTGGTAGAAGGTGAGGTGCTCGCCGCTGGTGTAGCCCGAGGCGGTGATGGCCAGCGCCGACAGCCGGCCGCGCTGCAGGTTGTGCCTGAGCCGGTTGAAATTGAGCGTGCGGCCGAGCAGGTCGGCCAGCGGCGCATTGTCGAGCAGGCACTGCGGCCGCTTGCGCGCCTTGTTGGTCATCATCCAGCCCAGCGACAGCAGCCCGAGCCAGCGCACGCCGGTGCCGACCAGGCCGGGCGTGTCGGCGCGGTAGACCATGCCGGTCTCGAGCGAGGACCAGAGCCTGCGCATGCGCCGCACCGCGAGATGCGGCCGGTCGGTGCGACAGGCCAGCGCCGCGGCGTTGACCGCGCCGGCCGAGGTGCCGCAGATGATGGGAAAGGGATTGGGAAAGCCCGGGCGCGACTGGGGATCGAGGATCTCCAGGATCGCGCCCAGCACGCCCACCTGATAGGCGGCGCGCGCGCCGCCGCCGGTCAGGACCAGGGCGGTCGGTCGCCGGTGCCCGTGGGCCCCGGCGCTTGCGTCGTCATCTGGGAAGGTTGGCATCTACCACGGTGAGGGCCGTCATGTTCACGATCCGGCGCACGGTGGAACTGGAAGTCAGGATGTTCACCGATGCATTGGCGCCCAGCAGGAACGGGCCCACGGCCACATTACCGCCCGCCGCGGTCTTGAGCAAGTTGTAGGCGATGTTGCCGGCGTCGACGTTGGGGCAGACCAGCAGATTGGCCTCGCCCTTGAGCGTGGACGAGGGCAGGATGCGCAGCCGCAGCGCCTCGTCGAGCGCGCAGTCGCCGTGCATTTCGCCGTCGATCTCGAGCTCGGGGGCCTGCTCGCGCACCAGCTCGAGCGCGGCGCGCATCTTGGCGCCGGAGGCCGAGCTGCCCGAACCGAAGTTCGAGCGCGACAGCAGCGCCACCTTGGGCGCGAGGTTCAGGCGCGTCATCTCCTCGGCCGCGGCGATCGAGATCTCGGCGATCTGCTCGGCGGTGGGATCGTCGTTGACGTGCGTGTCGGCCAGGGCCACCGTGCGCTCGTTGAGCAGCAGGATGTTCATGGCGGCGTAGGTCTTGGCGCCGGGCTTCATGCCGATCACTTCGTCGATGAAGCGCAGGTGGTCGTGGTAGGCGCCCACGGCGCCGCAGATCATGCCGTCGGCATCGCCCACGCGCACCATCATCGCGCCGATCAGCGTCAGGCGGCGGCGCATTTCCACGCGCGCCATCTCTTTCGTGATGCCACGGCGCGACATCAGCTCCCAGTAGGTGGTCCAGTACTGGTGGAAGCGCTCGTCGTATTCGGGGTTGGTCACCTCGACGTCCTGGCCCAGGCGCAGGCGCAGGCCGAACTTCTCGATGCGGGCCGACAGCACGGCAGGACGGCCGACCAGGATCGGGCGGGCCAGGCCTTCGTCGACGATCACCTGCACGGCGCGCAGCACACGCTCGTCTTCGCCTTCGGTGAACACGATGCGGGCACGGCCGCCCTCGCGCACGATGCGCTTGGCGGTGCCGAACAGCGGCTTCATGAAGGCGCCGGAGTGATACACGAACTGCTGCAGCTGCTCGACGTAGGCGTCGAGGTCGGCCAGCGGACGCGTGGCCACGCCCTCTTCCATCGCGGTGCGGGCGACGGCCGGCGCGATGCGCACGATCAGGCGCGGGTCGAAGGGCTTGGGAATCAGGTAGTCGGGGCCGAACGACAGGTCGTAGGTGCCGTAGGCGGCCGCCACGACTTCGCTCTGCTCTTCCTCGGCCAGGCCGGCGATGGCATAGACCGCCGCCTTTTCCATGCCGCGCGTGATCGTGGTGGCGCCCACGTCGAGCGCGCCGCGGAAGATGTAGGGGAAGCACAGCACGTTGTTGACCTGGTTCGGATAGTCCGAACGGCCGGTCGCCATCACGATGTCGTCGCGCACCGAGCGCGCGAGCTCGGGCAGGATCTCGGGCGTGGGATTGGCCAGCGCCAGGATCAGCGGACGCGGGCCCATGGCCGCGACCATCTCGGGCTTGAGCACGCCGCCGGCCGACAGGCCGAGGAACACGTCGGCGTCGCCGATCACGTCGGCCAGCTTGCGCGCCTCGGTCTTCTGCGCGTAGCGCGCCTTGTCCGGATCCATCAGCGTGGTGCGGCCTTCGTAGACCACGCCCTCGATGTCGGTGACCCAGACATTCTCGAGCGG
>NZ_NEVL01000006.1 GCF_002261335.1 Bordetella genomosp. 1 | reverse complement strand
GCCTGCGCGAGGTGCCGCGCCAGCACGGGCAGGGCGCGCGCGGGCGCCGGCGCGCGTTGCGCGGCGTGTTCGCGGCCGACCCGGCGCAGTGCGCCGGCCGGCCGGTGATCCTGGTCGACGACGTGCTCACCACCGGCGCCACGGCGCAGGCCTGCGCGCTGGCGCTGCGCCGCGCCGGGGCCGGGCCGGTGACGGTGCTGGTGGCGGCACGCACGCCGGCGCGGGGCGCGGCGCTGGCACAATAGCGATTGTTCCGCTGATCGCCCCGCCATGTTCCACGTCGTCCTCGTCTGCCCCGAAATCCCGCCCAACACCGGCAACGCCATCCGGCTGTGCGCCAATACCGGCGCGCAGCTGCACCTGGTGCGGCCGCTGGGCTTCGAGCTCGACGACACGCGCCTCAAGCGCGCCGGGCTCGACTATCACGAATGGCAGCCCATGCAGGTGCACGACACGCTGGAGGCGGCGCTGGCGGCCACCGGCGCGGCGCCCGAGCGCATTTTCGCCCTCACCACGCAGGGCGCGCGCGGCATCGTCGGCCTGGCCTTCGCGCCGGGCGACGTGTTCGTGTTCGGCCGCGAGACCGCCGGCCTGTCCGACGAGCACCTGGCGCACTTCGGCCCCGGCCAGCGCCTGCGCCTGCCCATGCTGCCGGGCCAGCGCAGCCTCAATCTCTCCAACGCGGTGGCCGTCACCGTGTTCGAGGCCTGGCGCCAGCAGGGCTACGCCGGCAGCGTCTGAGCCGCAGGACCGTCGCGCAAAAAAAAACCGCCCGGGAGGGCGGTTTTTTTCATGGCTGCGCGGGTTCAGTCGAGCGTGAGCTTGAGCCGCTCGATCACGGCGTCCAGCCGCGATTTCTCGTCGACGATGCGCTTGGTCAGGGCCTGCGGCGTGGACGGGGCGGGCGTGAAGTATTGCAGCGCGAGCTGCTTCTTCACGGCCTCGCTGTCGATGATGCGGGCCAGTTCGCTGTTGAGCCGCTCGATCACCGGCGTGGGCGTGCCGGCCGGCGCCAGGATGGCGTTCCAGGAGATCGATTCGAAGCCGGGGAAGCCCTGGGCCGCCATGGTCGGCACGCCGGGCAGCAGGGGGCTGGGCTCGAGGCTGGTCACGGCCAGCGCCTTGACCTTGCCGTCGCGCGCCTGCGGCATCGCGATGGCGGGTACCATGAAGCCGGCCTGCACGTCGCCGCCGATGATGGCCGAGATCACTTGCGGGAAGCCCTGGTAGGGGATGTGGGCCAGGTCGATCTTTGCGTCGCCCTTGAACATCTCCATCGCCAGGTGGGCCGAGCTGCCGGGGCCGACCGAGCCGTAGTTCAGCGCGCCGGCCTTGTCGCGCGCCAGCTTGACCAGGTCCTGCACGTTGGCGACCGGCAGGTTGCCCGGCACGGTCAGCACGTTGGGGCTGGTGGCCACCAGCGTGATGGGCGCGAGATCCTTGAGCGGGTCGTAGCCCAGCGTGCGCTTGTAGAGCGTGGGGGCGGTGACCAGCGGGCCGTTGATCGTGTAGAGCAGGGTGTAGCCGTCGGGCTTGGCCTGCGCCACCGCGCGGGTGCCGATGTTGCCGCCCGCGCCCGGCTTGTTGTCGACCACGATCGCCTGCTTGAGCGCCTGCGACAGCGGCTCGGCGATGGTGCGCGCCAGGATGTCGGGCGACGAGCCGGGCGGGAAGGGCACCACCAGGTGGATCGGACGGTCGGGCCAGTCGGCATGGGCCGCGGCCAGCGGCATCAGCACGGCGAACGGCGCGGCGGCCAGCGCGGCAGACAGCGCGGCGCCCGGACGGCGCAGGGGAAGGCGGGACATGACGGGTTCCTTTGGTGTGCGGTCGTGATTGTTGTCGTGGGCCGCGCGCGCTGCGCGGCCGGCGGGAATTTTAATCTTCCGCGGCTTCGGCGCGTGCATCGCGCGCCAGCAGGGCCGACACTGCCGTCATGGGCGCGACGCCCTCGAACAGCACGGCGCACACGGCCTCGGTGATGGGCAGCTCCACGCCCATGGCCTGGGCGCGGGCCAGCGCGGCGCGCGCGCAGCGCACGCCTTCGGCGGTCATGCCGCTGGCGAGGATGTCGTCGAGCTTGCGGCCGGCGCCGATCTCCAGGCCCACGCGCCGGTTGCGCGAGAGCTCGCCGGTGGCCGTGAGCACCAGGTCGCCCAGCCCGGTGAGGCCGGCGAAGGTGGCGGCCTGGGCGCCGAGCGCCACGCCGAAGCGGCTCATTTCGGCCAGGCCGCGCGTGATCAGCGCGGCGCGCGCGTTGGTGCCGAGGTCCAGGCCATCGGAGATGCCGCAGGCCACCGCGATCACGTTTTTCAACGCGCCGCCGACTTCCACGCCCACCACGTCGGTGCTGGCATAGACCCGCACGGCGCCGCCGTGCAGCGCGTCGGTGGCGGCCTGGCAGACGCCGGGGCGATGGCTCGCCACCGTGAGCGCCACGGGCAGGCCGCGCGCCACTTCGCGCGCGAACGACGGGCCGGACAGCACGCCGCCGGCCAGGGCCGGCAGGCCCGCCAGTGCGCCCGCCACGATCTCGTGGGGCAGGCGGGCGGTGTCGGCCTCGAAGCCCTTGCAGGTCCAGACGATGGGGGTGTCCTGCAGGCCGAGCGCGGGCAGGCGCGCGGCCAGTTCGGTGCAGATCGCGGTCAACCCGGCAACGGGGACCCCGAGAATGATGAGGGCGGGATCGGTGCCGGCCGCCAGGAACGCGAGCGTGCGTTCGAGGTCGGCGCCGATCTCCAGCCCGGCGGGCAGGGCCACGCCGGGCAGGTAGCGCTCGTTCTCGCGGGCGCGGGCCATGGCCTGCGCCTGCGAGGCATCGCGCGCCCACAGCTGGGTGGGGTGGCGGCGGCTGGCCGCGGCGGCCAGCGCGGTGCCCCAGCTGCCCGCGCCGAGAACGGCAACGCGCAGTCGGCGGGCGGCGATCGAGCTCATGGCAGCCTTACTGGCGCGTCGTGCCCGGGGGCAGGATGATGCCGGAATCGTTGCCGTTGGCGCCTTGTTGCTGCTGTTGCAGCTCGGCGATGCGCTGTTCGTACAGGGCCTGGAAGTTGACTTCGGCCAGGTGCAGGGCGGGCATCGAGGTGCGGGTGATCGCGTCGGCGATGTTGGCGCGCAGGTACGGATACAGCATGGTCGGGCACACGATGCCCAGCAGCGGATCCATCTGCTCTTCGGGGATGTTGGCCAGTTCGAAGATGCCGGCTTGCGTGCCTTCGACCAGGTACAGGACCTTGTCGTTGATGCGCGTCGTGACGGTCACGGTGACGGTGGATTCGAACACGGTGTCGGCCAGGCGCTGACCGCCGACGTTGATCGAGACCTCGACCTGGGGAGCCTCCTGCTCGAGGAACACGTGAGGCGCGTTGGGCATTTCCAGCGACAGGTCTTTCAGATAGACGCGCTGCAGATTGAACGAGGGCGCGTCCGAGCCCGCTTGCTGGTTGGTTTGGTCCTGGTCAGCCATGAGAATTTCCGGTGTGGGTGTTGATGCGGGAGGTTGGCGTGGGCGCGGGCGCCGTCAGCCGTTGAGCAGGGGCAGCAGGCCGCCGGAGCGGTCGAGCGCCTGCAGGTCGTCGCAACCGCCGACGTGCGTGTCGCCGATGAAAATCTGCGGCACGGTGCGGCGGCCCGTGCGCTCGATCATGATGTCACGCTGGGCCGCATCGCGGTCGATCTGGATCTTTTCCAGGTCGGTGACGCCGCGGTCGAGCAGCAGTTTTTCGGCACGAGAGCAGTAAGGACAATAGTCCTTGCTGTACATGACAACTTTCTTCATGAGGATCGCTCCGTCAGGGGAAACAGACGTGGCGCGGGCTCAGCCCTTTTGCGTCACGGGCAGGTTGGCCGCGTACCAGGCACGCATGCCACCTTCGAGAGTGTAGACGTCGGCAAAGCCCTGCGAACGCAGGCGCGCCGCGATGCGCGGGGCCGAGCGGCCCTGTTCGCACACCAGGATCAGCGGCTTGTTCTTGGGCAGGTTACCGGCCTTGGCTTCGAGGTCCTGGGCGGGCAGGCTGCGGGCCTGCGCGATGTGGCCGGCCTGGAACTGCTCGGCGGGACGCACGTCGACCCACACCGCCTGGCTCTTGTTCACGAGCTGGGTGGCGGCATTGATGTCGACGGCGTTGGCGCCGCGGCCCTTGCGCAGGCCGGGCAGGCACAGCATGACACCGGCGACCACGGCCACGGCGGCGATGAAGATATTGTTCTGGTCGAGCAAGAAGTGCAGCAGATCCACGGGGCATCCTGAAGTGCGGCCGGTCGGGCGGGGCGCCAACCCCGGTCGAGCGGGGTAAAAAGAGGCATGAAACCCGCCCAGGCCTGATGACGATGGCCCGGCGCCGAAAAGCGCGCCGGGAGGGCAAAGCCTGGGGCAAAATCGCTCAATTATAAAATGAGCTCATTGTTCAACTTCAACCCGCCCTTTTTGCGGCCGATACCATGCATAAACTTGTCCTGATGCGCCACGGCGAAAGCCAGTGGAACCTCGAAAACCGCTTCACCGGCTGGACCGACGTGGACCTCACGGAAACCGGCCGCGAGCAGGCCCGCAAGGCGGGTGAGTTGCTCAAGCAGGAAGGCTACGTCTTCGACCTCGCCTACACCTCGGTGCTCAAGCGCGCCATCCGCACCCTGTGGATCGCCCTGGACGCCATGGACGCCATGTATACCCCGGTGGGCGTGAACTGGCGCCTGAACGAGCGCCACTACGGCCAGCTTCAGGGCCTGAACAAGGCCGAGACGGCCGCCAAGTACGGCGACGAGCAGGTGCTGATCTGGCGCCGTGCCTACGCCATCGCGCCCGAGCCCCTCGATCTCGACGACCCGCGCCACCCGCGCTTCGACAGCCGCTACGCCAAGATCCCGGCCGAGCAACTGCCGGCCACCGAGTGCCTGCAGGACACCGTGGCGCGCGTGCTGCCGTTCTGGAACGAATCGATCGCCCCGGCCATCCGCGCCGGCCGCCGCGTGCTGATCGCCGCGCACGGCAACAGCCTGCGCGCCCTGATCAAGCACCTCGACGGCATCTCGGACGACGACATCGTCAACCTCAACATCCCGACCGGCCAGCCGCTCGTCTACGAACTGGACGATGACCTGCGCCCGATTCGCCACTATTATCTTGGCGATGCCGCCGAGATCGAGGCGGCAATGGCGGCCGTGGCCGCGCAGGGCAAGGCAAAGAAGGACTGATTCCATGCGGTTCGCGGCGGGTTTGCTGTTGTTGGGCTGTCTGGCGGGTACGCCGGCGGCCTGGGCGGTTTCGACGGATCTGGCCGGACGCCAGTCCGAGGCCGAACGGCAGCAGGCCGCGCTGCGCGACCGCATCGGATCGCTGCAGAAAGAGATCGACGAGCGCGAGGCCGCCCGCAAGGAAGCGGCCGACGCGCTCAAGACCTCGGAGTCGGCCATCTCGGCCATCAACCGGCGTCTGCGCGAACTCGGCGAGGCCTCGCACCAGGCCGACCTCGACATCGCCACGCTCGACAAGCAGATCACCGCCCAGAGCGCCGTGCTGGCCAAGCGCCGCACCGAGCTCTCCGAGCAGCTGCGCACCCAGTACACCAGCGGCCTGTCGCCCTGGACCGAGCTGCTGTCGGGCGGCGACCCGCAGCAGCTGGGCCGCAATCTCGGCTATCTCGATTACGTCTCGCGCGCCCGCGCGCAGGCCGTGACCGAGGTGCGCCAGGAGCTCGAGCGGCTGGCCAACCTGCAGGGCCGGGCCGACGCCCGCCGCGCCGAGGCGCGCCGGCTGGTCGAGGAAACCACCGAGCAGAAGGCCGCGCTGGTCACCCAGCAAAAAGAACGCGCCACCCTGCTCGCAAAGCTTGAGGGACAGATCAACGCCCAGCGCGCCGAGGCCAGCAAGCTCGGTCGCGACGACCAGCGCCTGTCGCGCCTGATCGGCGACCTGGACGTGGCCATCACCAAACAGGCCGAGGAAGAGGCGCGCCGCCGCGCCGCCGAGGAGGCCCGCCGCAAGGCCGAGGCCGCCCGCCGTGCCGAGGAAGCGCGCCGGGCCGAAGAGGCGCGCCGCGCGGAGGCCGCGCGCCAGGCGCAGGCCCAGCGCGACGCGCAGAAGCAGGCCGAGGCGCAACGCCGCGCCGCCCAGGACAAGGATCGGGCCGACCAGGCCCGCGACGCCGCGCGGGCGCGCGAGCAGGCCGAACAGGCCGCGCGCGGCCCGGTGGTGGTGGCCGATCCCGACGCCGCCGGCCTGCGGCCGGTGCCCGGCAGCTCGCACGGCCGTCTCACGGAACAGCCGCCTGCCCAGCCGCCCGCCCGCCGCGCTGAACCCGAACCCGAAAAGACGGTCCAACCCGAAACCCGCACGGCCGCGGCCGAACCCTCGGAGTCCGCGCGCCCGCTGGTCGGCGGCGGCAACGGCCTGCGCAAGGGCCTGCCGGCCCCGGTGCGCGGCAACGTGCAGGGCCGGTTCGGGGTCGACCGCCCCGACGGCGGCGTCTGGCGCGGCATCGTGCTGCGCGCCGCCGAGGGCACGCCGGTGAAGGCGGTGGCGCCCGGCACTGTGGTCTACTCGGAATGGTTGCGCGGATTCGGTAATCTCATCATCGTGGATCACGGCCAGCAATACCTGACGGTCTACGCTTATAACCAGTCGCTGCTCAAGCGGGTAGGCGACAGGGTGGCAACGGGCGATACTATTGCTACTGTTGGGGCTACGGGCGGTCAGGTCGAATCGGGCCTATACTTTGAAATTCGCCATCGCGGTGCTCCGGTGGATCCAGCCCAGTGGCTGGCCCTGTAGTTCCCGGTACAAAATCAGGATGTGTGCATGAGCACTCGCAAGTTTCGTGGTTTCGGTCTGGTGTCCATCGGCCTCGTCGCCGGTGTGTTGCTGAGCGTGGGCGTCACTGCCGTTGCGCAGCGCGGCAGTCCGCTGCCGCTCGACGAGCTGCGGCAGCTGAGCAACGTCTTCGCCGCCATCAAGAACAACTACGTCGAGCCCGTCGACGACAAGACGCTGATCTCCAATGCCATCTCCGGCATGGTGTCCAACCTCGACCCGCACTCGGCCTATCTCGATGCCGAAGCCTTCCGCGACATGCAGACCGCCACGCAGGGCGAGTTTGGCGGCCTGGGCATCGAAGTGGGCGCCGAGGATGGCTTCGTCAAGGTGATCTCGCCGATCGAAGACACCCCGGCCGCGCGTGCCGGCATCATGGCGGGCGACCTCGTCATCAAGATCGACGATACGCCCACCAAGGGCATGTCGCTCAACGACGCCGTCAAGCTCATGCGCGGCGCGCCGAAGTCGCCGATCACGCTCACCATCGTGCGCGCCGACCGGCCGGCGCCGCTGGTGATCAAGATCGTGCGCGACATCATCAAGGTGCGCAGCGTCCGCAGCAAGACCCTCGATGACGGCGTGGCCTATGTCCGCATCGCCCAGTTCCAGGAAAAGACCGGCTCCGACCTCGCGCGCCAGCTCAAGGAGCTCGGTGCCAAGGGCGCGCCCAAGGGCCTCGTCCTCGACCTGCGCAACGACCCGGGCGGCCTGCTGACCAGCGCCATCGGCGTGTCGGGCGCGTTCCTGCCCTCCGACGCCCTGGTGGTGTCGACCGACGGCCGCACCCCGGACTCGCGTCACAAGTACCTGGCCACCCCCTCGGAATACGCCCGCGGCGAAGGCAACTACCTGTCCGACCTGCCGGCCTGGACCAAGACCGTGCCGATGGTGGTGCTGGTCAACGTCGGCTCGGCCTCGGCGTCCGAGATCGTGGCCGGCGCGCTGCAGGACCACAAGCGCGCCAAGGTCATGGGCAACCGCACGTTCGGCAAGGGCTCGGTGCAGGTCATCCTGCCGCTGTCCGAGACCACGGCGGTCAAGCTCACCACCTCGCGCTACTTCACGCCCAACGGCCGCTCGATCCAGGCCACCGGCATCGTGCCCGACTACATCGTGGCCGACACCGCCAACGGCGACCTGTTCAACCTGCCGCGCGAAGCCGACCTGCAGCGTCACCTGGCAAACCAGCAGAGCCCCGACTCCGAAGTGAAGTCGGATCCGAGCGCGATCGAGCCGCCCACCGGCAAGGTCTTCGAGTTCGGCGGCAAGGACGACTTCCAGCTGCAACAGGCGCTCAACCTGCTCGCCGGCAAGCCGGTCCAGAAGGGCTCGGCACGCGCGCAGGCCAAGGCCGACATCAAGCCCAACGCCTCCGGCACCACGCAGCGCATGACGATCACGCCGTCCGGAGTCGAGCCCGCCAAGAGCAAATGAACGACCAGCAGTTACTGCGTTACGCGCGCCACATCCTGCTCGACGATCTGGGCATCGAAGGGCAGGAGCAACTCCTCGCGGCGCGTGTCCTGATCATCGGCGCGGGCGGCCTCGGCTGCCCCGCCGCGCTCTACCTGGCCACGGCCGGCACCGGCCACATCACGCTGGCCGACGACGACGCCGTCGAGCTGAGCAATCTGCAACGCCAGATCCTCCACACCACCGCCAGCCTGGGGCAACCCAAGGCCGAGTCCGGCCGCGACATGATCGCGCGCTTCAATCCCGACGTGACCGTCACCCCGCTGGTGGCCCGGCTCGAGGGCGAGGCGCTGCTGGCCGCGGTGCGCGACGCCGACGTCGTGCTCGACTGCTCCGACAACTTCGCCACCCGGCACGCCATCAACCGCGCCTGCGTCGCGGCGCGCAAGCCGCTGGTCTCCGGCGCGGCGATCCGCTACGACGGCCAGATCGGGGTCTACGACCTGCGCCACGACGACGCGCCCTGTTATCACTGCCTGTTTCCCGAGGCCGACGAGGCCGAGGAGCTGAGCTGCGCCACCACCGGCGTGTTCGCGCCGCTGGTCGGCATCATCGGCACCATGCAGGCCGCCGAGGCCATGAAGATCATCATGGGCCTGGGCCAGACCCTGTCCGGTCGCATGCTGCAGCTCGACGTGCGCAGCATGCAGTGGCACAGCGTCAACGTGCGGCGCGATCCCGGCTGCGACGTGTGCGGCCACCGCCACTGAGCGGCGCCCCGTCTTCCTGAGTGCAAGGCCGTGACGGTCTCGATACATCAAAAGTTATCAGATAACCTGAACAATGCTGCTATGATGCGGCGATGCTGACTCACTCGCTCACCCTCACCGACCGCGTCGCCGGCCGCATCGCCGAACAGATCGCCCAGGGCTTCTACGCCGTGGGCGCCAAGCTGCCGGCGGGGCGCGATCTGGCGCGCGAGTTCGGCGTGAGCGCCGCGGTGATCCGCGAGGCCACCGAGCGCCTGCGCGCCCAGGGCCTGGTCCGGAGCCGCCAGGGCTCGGGCTGCGTGGTGCTGGCCCGCACCACCCACCAGGGCTTCCAGGTGACGTTCGATACCGGCATGGACCGCGCCCAGCTGGCCGAGGTGATCGAGCTGCGCATGGAGCTCGAGGGCGGGGCCGCCGCGCTGGCCGCGCGCCGCCGCACGCCCGACGACCTGCAGGCCCTGCGCGGCGCGCTGGCCGAGCTCGGCCGCCATCTCGACGATCCCGAGCGCGGCGTCGAACACGATCTGGCCTTCCATCGCGCCATCGCGCAGGCCACCCACAACGCCTCCTACCGGCAGTTGCTGCAGTACCTGAATCTGCAGCTGCGCCAGGCCGTGCACACGGCCCGCAGCAACACCCAGCGCCAGCCCGGGCTGGCCGCCCGCGTGCACCAGGAGCACGAGGCCGTGCTCGCCGCCATCGAGGCCGGCGACGCCGACGCCGCGCGCCAGGCGGTGCGCCAGCATCTGCGCAACGCGGCGGCGCGCCTGCAGCTCGCGCCCGCCGGCGCCTGAGCGCGCCCCTCTCTTTCCCACTTTCGAACCCGCCAAGCACACCATGAGCAACACCGACATCTCCCACCCGTTGCGCGCCGCCCTCGGCCCCGACGTGGTCCTCACCGAGCCCGCCGACATCGAACCCTGGCTGGCCGACTGGCGCGGCATCTATCGCGGCCAGGCGCAGGCGGTCCTGCGTCCGCGCACCACGGCCGAAGTGGCGCAGGCGCTGGCGCTGTGCCAGGCGGCCGGCGTGCCGGTGGTGCCGCGCGGCGGCAACACGGGCCTGTGCGGCGGCGCCACGCCGGACGGCAGCACGGCCAACGTGGTGCTGAGCCTGGACCGCATGAACGCGGTGCGTTCGATCGACACCATCGCCAACACCCTGGTGGCCGAGGCCGGCTGCATCCTGGGCAATCTGCGCCGCGCCGCGCAGGACGCGGGCCGGCTGCTGCCGCTCAGCCTGGCCGCCGAAGACTCGAGCCAGATCGGCGGCAACCTCGCCACCAACGCCGGCGGCGTGAACGTGGTGCGCTACGGCATGGCGCGCGAGCTCGTGCTGGGCATCGAGGCGGTGCTGCCCACCGGCGAGATCTTCAACGGCCTGCGCACGCTGCGCAAAGACAATACCGGCTACGACCTCAAGCAGCTGCTGATCGGCTCCGAAGGCACGCTGGGCGTGATCACGGCGGTGGCGCTGCGCCTGTTCCCGCGCACCGACGTGCGCTCGGTGGTGCTGGCCGCGGTCGAGTCGCCGCGCCAGGCGCTCGAGCTCTACGAACTGCTGTTCCAGCGCTGCGGCGCGCGCCTGCAGGCCTACGAGTTCTTCACGGGCGAATGCGTGGACCTGGTGCTAACGCACGCGCAGGGCGTGCAGGAGCCGTTCGCGCAGCGCTATCCCGCCTATGTGCTGATGGAGCTGGCCGACACCACCGACGAAGCGGCGCTGAACGCGCTGCTCGAAACCGTGGTGGGCGAGGCGCTCGAGCGCGAGCTCTGCCTCGACGCCGCGGTGTCGGCCTCGCTGGGCCAGCTGCAGGCGCTGTGGAAGCTGCGCGAGGAGATCTCCGAGGCGCAGCGTGCCGACGGTCCGCATCTCAAGCACGACGTGTCGCTGCCGATCGAGCGCATCCCCGCGTTCATGGAGAGCGCCGAGGCGCGCCTGCGCGCCTTCAACGCCGACGTGCGGCCGTTCATCTTCGGCCACTTCGGCGACGGCAACCTGCACTACAACCTGTCGCGCCCGGCGGGCGCGCCGCGCGAGTGGGCCGCGCAGGAAGGCGCGGAGATCACCGACATCGTGCTCGACGAAGTTCACCGCTACGGCGGCAGCATCAGCGCCGAACACGGCATCGGCCAGCTCAAGCGCGATCACTTCCTGCACATCAAGGATCCGCTCGAGCTGCGCCTGATGCGCGAGATCAAGCGGGTGTTCGACCCGGCCGGCATCATGAATCCCGGCAAATTGCTGTAACGCGGCGATGGCATCCTGAACGCCGGGAGGCCCCAGCCGGCCTCCCGCGCACGCGCCGCCACCCAGAAGGGCGGCCGTGCCTGTCGGTCCGCGCGGCGCCGCCGCGCGGTGTCTGCACCCCTGGAAGAGAGTCGAGACAACATGCACGCCAACTACATCGGAGGCGCCTGGGTCGATGGCGTCGACGCCAAGCCCAACGTCAATCCCTCCAACCTGGCCGACGTGATCGGCCACTATGCCCAGGCCGATGCGGCGCAGGCGCAGCAGGCCATCGCGGCCGCGGTGGCCGCCTCGCAGGAATGGGCGCATGCCACCGGCCAGCGCCGTTTCGACGTGCTCGACGCCGTGGGCAGCGAGCTGCTGGCGCGCAAGGAAGAGCTGGGCCGCCTGCTGTCGCGCGAGGAGGGCAAGACCCTGCCCGAAGGCATCGGCGAGGTCACGCGCGCGGCCTACATCTTCAAGTTCTTCGCCGGCGAGGCGCTGCGGATCCAGGGCGAGAAGCTGCCGCAGACGCGGCCCAACGTGGACGCCGAGATCACGCGCGAGCCGGTCGGCGTGGTCGGCATCATCGCGCCGTGGAACTTCCCGATCGCGATCCCGGCCTGGAAGATCGCGCCGGCGCTGGCCTACGGCAACACCGTGGTGTTCAAGCCGGCCGACCTGGTGCCGGGCAGCGCGTGGGCGCTGTCGGAGATCCTGAGCCGCGCCGGTCTGCCCGCGGGCGCCTTCAACCTCGTGATGGGGCGCGGCACCGTGGTGGGCCAGGCGATCCTGGGCGACAAACGCGTGCAGGCGATCAGCTTCACCGGCTCGGTCGCGACCGGCCGCCGCGTGATCGAGGCCGCGATGAGCCGCATGGCCAAGGTGCAGCTCGAGATGGGCGGCAAGAATCCGCTGGTGGTGCTCGACGACGCCGATCTCAAGGTGGCGGTGGAGTGCGCGGTGAATGGCGCGTTCTTCTCGACCGGCCAGCGTTGCACGGCATCGAGCCGCCTGATCGTGCAGAAGGGCATCTACCCGCGCTTCGTCGACGCCGTGCAGCAGCGCCTCGCGGGCCTGAAGATCGACGACGCGCTGCGCTCCGGCACGGACATCGGCCCGGTGGTGGACCAGAGCCAGCTCGAACAGGACCTGGGCTACATCGCCATCGGCCGCGACGAGGGCGCCCGGCTGGTCACGGGCGGCGAGCGGGTCGAGCGCGACACCGAGGGCTATTACCTCACCCCGGCGCTGTTCGCCGACTGCAGCAACGACATGCGCATCAGCCGCGAAGAGATCTTCGGGCCGGTCGCCGCGGTGATCCCGGTCGACAGCTACGACGAGGCGCTGGCGCTCGCCAACGACACCGAGTTCGGCCTGTCGTCGGGCATCTGCACCACCTCGCTCAAGCATGCCACGCACTTCAAGCGCGAATCGCAGGCCGGCATGGTGATGGTGAACTGCCCGACCGCGGGCGTCGACTATCACGTGCCGTTCGGCGGCCGCAAGGGCTCGAGCTACGGCCCGCGCGAGCAGGGCCGCTACGCGGCGGAGTTCTACACCGCGGTGAAGACCGCCTACACCGCGACCTGACGCGCGCCGCCCGCACGCGCCGCAGCCGCTCGAAAAAACGCCTCCCGCCGGCGCGCGGCGGGAGGCGTTCGCAAACCGCGCGGACGGGTCAGGTGCGGTGGTAGACCTCGGCACCCTTCTTCACGAACTCCACGGCCTTTTCCTGCATGCCCTGCTGCAGCGCCTGCTGCTCCGACACGCCGAGCGTGGCGGCATATTCGCGCACGTCCTGCGTGATCTTCATGCTGCAGAAGTGCGGGCCGCACATCGAGCAGAAGTGCGCCACCTTCATCGAGTCCTTGGGCAGGGTCTCGTCGTGGAATTCGCGGGCGGTGTCCGGATCCAGGCCGAGGTTGAACTGGTCGTCCCAGCGGAACTCGAAGCGGGCCTTCGAGAGCGCGTTGTCGCGGATCGCCGCGCCCGGATGGCCCTTGGCGAGATCGGCCGCGTGGGCGGCGATCTTGTAGGTGATGATGCCGTCCTTCACGTCTTTCTTGTTGGGCAGGCCCAGGTGTTCCTTGGGCGTGACGTAGCAGAGCATCGCGGTGCCGTACCAGCCGATCAGCGCCGCGCCGATGCCCGAGGTGATGTGGTCATAGCCGGGCGCGATGTCGGTGGTGAGCGGGCCCAGCGTGTAGAACGGCGCCTCCTGGCAGTGTTCGAGCTGCAGCTCCATGTTTTCCTTGATCATCTGCATCGGCACGTGGCCGGGGCCTTCGATCATGACCTGCACGTCGTGCTTCCACGCCACCTGGGTCAGCTCGCCCAGCGTCTTGAGCTCGGCGAACTGGGCCTCGTCGTTGGCGTCGTAGCCGGAGCCGGGCCGCAGGCCGTCGCCGAGCGAGAAGCTCACGTCGTAGGCCTTCATGATTTCGCAGATCTCGTCGAAGCGCTCGTACAGGAAGCTCTCCTTGTGATGCGCCAGACACCACTTGGCCATGATCGAGCCGCCGCGCGACACGATGCCCGTCATGCGGTCGGCCGTCATCGGAATGAAGGGCAGGCGCACGCCGGCGTGGATGGTGAAGTAGTCCACGCCCTGTTCGGCCTGCTCGATCAGCGTGTCGCGGAAGATCTCCCAGTTGAGTTCCTCGGCCTTGCCGTCGACCTTTTCGAGCGCCTGGTAGATCGGCACGGTGCCGATCGGCACCGGCGAGTTGCGGATGATCCACTCGCGCGTCTCGTGGATGTGCTTGCCGGTGGAGAGGTCCATCACGGTGTCGCCGCCCCAGCGGATCGCCCAGGTCATCTTCTCGACTTCCTCGCCGATGCCCGAGCTCACGGCCGAGTTGCCGATGTTGGCGTTGATCTTCACCAGGAAGTTGCGGCCGATGATCATCGGCTCGATCTCGGGGTGATTGATGTTGGCCGGGATGATGGCGCGGCCGCGCGCGATCTCGTCGCGCACGAACTCGGGCGTGATGCTGCCGGGCAGGGCGGCGCCGAACGACTGGCCGGGATGCTGGCGCAGCAGGCGGCGCGCCAGCTTCTCGCCATCGGGGCCGCTGGCGCGCAGCGTTTCGATGTAGTGCTCGCGGCGGAGGTTTTCGCGGATCGCCACGTATTCCATTTCGGGCGTGACGATGCCGCGGCGCGCATAGTGCATCTGCGTGACGTTGGCGCCGGGCTTGGCGCGGCGCGGCGGGCGGCGCAGGTCGAAGCGCATGGCCGTGAGCTTGGGATCGGCGAGACGGGCCTGGCCGTACTCGCTGGTCGGGCCGTCGAGCAGGTCGATGTCGCCGCGCTCGTCGATCCAGGCACGGCGCAGCTCGGGCAGGCCGGCGCGGATGTCGATGCGCACGCTCGGGTCGGTGTAGGGGCCGCTGGTGTCGTAGACGGTCAGCGGCGGGTTCTTTTCGCCGCCGAACATCGTCGGCGTGTCGTCCTGGCTGATCTCGCGAAACGGGACGCGGATGTCGGGGCGGCTGCCGGTTTGATAGATCTTGCGGGATTGCGGCAACGGGGCCACGGCGGCCGCGTCGACTTCGGCCGTGGCGGCCAGGAACTTGGGATTGGCGTTCATGGAAAGCTCCAAGAGAAGATCTGGAGCCGAATGGGGAGATTCCGCGTAGCGGCGCGCGCCGCGGCGATGCCGGCGGGCCATGACGGAAAGCGCTCCCAGCATCGGCATTATCCGTACTGGTACGAAGGGACTCTCTCAACACGCGACCCGATCCCGGATCGCGAGTACCCCTGCGAAGCCGCAGTATAGGCGGGTTTCGGCCGCAACGCCGTATTGGCTCTTTACATCTGGAAGCAGTCCGCACTATCAGGGGACAGTCCAGCCCTGTACACTTTTTTGTAACGCCGGGACCGAATGATCATTCGATGGTCCCGGCCAATTCGTCTGCAACTCCAATGAAGGAATTTCGATCATGCAACTGACTCTGCGCAAATTCGCCCCCGCCGTGGCGGTCATGGCTCTGGTGCTGGCGGGTTGTACGACGCCTTCCAAGACCGGCGACAAGGCGGCCAAGCCCGCCGACACGGCGCAGGCCGCCACGCCGGCTGCCGCATCCGTGGTCGAGTTCTACATCGCCCAGACCCAGCCCGGCGCCGGCCTTGCCGAAGTCAAGGTTCCCGATGGCTCGCTCTACATGGAGCGCCAGCCCGTCCTGACCCGCGCCGACCTGAGCGAAGCCGCCGCGCTGGTGGACCGCCAGGGCCAGAATTTCGTCGGCCTGCGCTTCAACGAAAGCGGCGCCCGCAAGCTCAATGACGTGAGCGGCAAGAACGTCGGCAAGATGCTGGTGCTCGTGATCGATCGCGAACTCGTCACCGCCCCGCGCATCGCCGAGCCGCTGAACCGCGGCGTGCTGGCCTTCAGCGTGAGCTCGCCGCAAGCCGCCGAAGCCATCGCCGCCAAGATCCGCGGCGAAGCGCCGCAACCCGCCGGCGCTCAGGCCCCGGCACCGGGCATGAAGGCCCCTGGCGGCCGTGCCGCCGAGCCGTCGAACTCGCCCAACCAATAAGCATCACGCCGCAAAACGAAAAGCCCCCGCGAGGGGGCTTTTTGCATGGGCGCGAAGGATGTCAGCGCGCGGGGTTGCGGCGCTTGCCGCGCGCTGGGCCGGGCGGCTCCAGCCCGCGTGCCAGCGCACCCAGCACGGTGTCGAGCAAGGCCTGATGTTCGGCGCTGAGCGCGTGGAACTGGGCCGCGGTGAGGCTGCGGAAGGGCCAGGCCGCACGGCTGGCGGGCAGGGGCGGCTCCATCAGGGTATGGGGCGAAACGCGCTCGCGCACGGCCATGTCGCCCACGCCGGTCTCCAGCCAGTCGGGATCCACATCGAGGGCCTGCGCAAGCCGACGCCCGGATCGGCTGGTCTGGCGCTGTCCGCTCTCGTAGCTGCCGATGGCGCTCTGCGACACGCCGCTGACCCGGGCGAGGTCATGCTGCGTAAAGCCGCGCAGTTGGCGTGCGTGTTTCAGTCGGTCTGAAAAGGTCTTCACCCCAGGATTGGAGCCTGGTTCACTATTACAGTGGTGATATTGGATATCACATAGGTAATAATTGGTGTTGCGCGGTGCAGCGCGGTGCTTCAGATGCGCAATCGCCGCTGGCGCCACCGCGGGCCGTCGCACCGTGCGCGTCTGCCTGCGCGCCGCAGGCGTCGCCCCGCGAGCCTTGCGCATCGGTCCCACGATACGCACGCGCGCGGTCCGCGCCCATCGGCCCCTGTCCCGTCTCCACCCTTGCCACGCGAGCCCGACACGATGCAAGACCCATCCGACGATTTCGCGCCGTTGGTGCTGCACCTGCCTTGCGGCGTGCCGGCGGCCGCCACGCTCTCTCTCGAAGACAATCTGCGACGTTCGGGCTGGCGCGTGCGCGGCCACGCCGAGCGCGTGCTGTCGCCCGAGGCGGTGCGCGCCATCGCCCCCGACATGCTGCTGCTGAGCGGCGATGCGCGCCAGGGCGATGCCCTCATCCTGCAATTGCGGCGGCTGTGCGAGATCCCGCTCTCGGCGGCGTGCATCGTGCTGCTGAACGGCGCCACCCCGTTCCTGCGCATCCAGATGCTGCGCGCCGGCGCCGACATCTGTTGCGCGCTCGACGAATCGCCCGAGTGGATGGCGGCCGAGCTGATCGCGATGTTCGAGCGGCGCCGGGCGACCTCGCCCGCCGGGCCGCCGCGCCGGTGGCGCCTGTGTTCCTCGAGCCGCTATCTGTTCGGGCCGCAGGGCGAGCGCCTGCCGCTCACGCCGGGCGAGGGGCTCTTCATCGGCCGCCTGCTGGCCGCGCCCAATCAACGCCTGCCGCGCGTGGGCGGGCCGGGCGGCTCGCGCGGCGACGACGTCACGGTGGCGCGCCTGCGCGGCAAGGCGCGGCTGCACGGCATCGACCTGCCCGTGTGCGCGGTGCGGCGCTGGGGCTATCTGTTCATCGATGAGGCATGAGGCGGGCCGGTGCCGTCGCGTGGCGGCGGGATGGCCGCGCCAGATCGTGCAGGCAGGCGCGGCAGGAAGGCGATGCGGACGGACGGTGCGGGCGGGCGGCGCGGCATCACGCCAGGCCGCCCGCCTGCCGCGTTCAGAGGATCACGAGGTTGTCGCGATGCACCAGCTCGGGATCGGTCATGCTGCCGAGGATGGTGGCGATCTGCGAGGACGGCTGGCGCATGATGCGGCGCGTGTCGGCGGCCGAGTAGTTCACCAGCCCGCGCGCGCATTCGCGGCCGTCGGCATCGATGCAGGCCACCACGTCGCCGCGCTCGAACTCGCCTTCCACGGCCGTCACGCCGATCGGCAGCAGGCTCTTGCCTTCGCGCATCAGCGCGCGCACGGCGCCTTCGTCCAGCGTTACGCGGCCGCGCAGGCGCAGGTGATCGGCCAGCCATTGCTTGCGCGCCGACCAGACCGGCAGCACGGCCTGCAGCTCGGTGCCGATGCACTCGCCGGCCGACAGGCGGTTGAGCACGTTGCGCTCGCGGCCCGAGGCGATGACCGTGTGCGCGCCGCTGTGGGCCGCGCGCTTGGCCGCGAGGATCTTGGTGAGCATGCCGCCGGTGCCGACGCCGCTGCCGGCGCCGCCGGCCATGGCCTCGAGCGCGGCGTCGCCCGCCTGCGCGTGCGCCACGAACTTCGCGTCGGGCTGCTTGCGCGGGTCGGCTTCGTAGAGGCCGCGCTGGTCGGTCAGGATGATGAGCGTGTCGGCTTCGATCAGGTTGGTGACGAGCGCGCCGAGCGTGTCGTTGTCGCCGAAGCGGATCTCGTCGGTCACCACCGTGTCGTTTTCATTGACGATCGGCACCACGCCCATGCGCAGCAGCGCAAACAGGGTGGAGCGGGCATTCAGGTAACGATGGCGGTCGGCCAGGTCTTCGTGCGTGAGCAGGATCTGCGCGGTGCGCAGCCCGAACTCCGCGAAGGCGGCCTCGTAGGCCTGGCACAGGCCCATCTGGCCCACGGCCGCGGCGGCCTGCAGCTCGTGCATGACCGACGGGCGCTTGCGCCAGCCGAGCCGGGCCATGCCTTCGGCGATGGCGCCGCTGGACACCAGCACGACCTGCTTGCCCTGCTTGTGCAGGGCGGCGATCTGCGCGGCCCAGTGGGCAACGGCGGCGCGGTCCAGGCCGCGGCCTTCATTGGTGACGAGGGAGGATCCGACCTTGGCCACCAGGCGCTGGGCCTGGGCAACGACGGACACGTTTTCGGATTGGGCAGTCATGGCGATGACCGGGCGTAGCGGGTTCGAAGATGCCGCCCCGGGGGCAGAGCCTGCGGGCGGCGCGGCGACGGATTGCGATTATGGCTTATTCGTCACCGCCACGCGGCGCGGCGGGCGCGTCGCGGGTCGTATCGAAACGCGGGTCTTCGTGCACGTAGGTGCCTTCGGCCTGGTCCTGGGCGATCAGGTCTTTCTGCTTCTCGGCGTCGAGGTAGTCCTGCAGGGCCCAGATCAGGTCCTGCGTGCCGTCGCCGCTGATGGCGGCGATCGAGAACACCGGGCCGGTCCAGCCGAACTGCTCGCAGAAGCGCGTGCGGGCCGCTTCCGGGTCCTGCACCATGTCGAGCTTGTTGAGCACCAGCCAGCGCGGCTTGTCGGCCAGCTCCGGGTCGTAGCGGCGCAGTTCTTCGACGATGGCGCGCGCGCCTTCGACGGCGGCGTCGATCGGATCGGTGTCGGGATCCTGGCTCGAGATGTCGACCAAGTGCAGCAGCACGCGGGTGCGGGCCAGGTGGCGCAGGAACAGATGGCCCAGGCCGGCGCCTTCGGAGGCGCCTTCGATCAGGCCGGGGATGTCGGCGACCACGAAGCTGCGCGACGGCGAGGTGCGCACCACGCCCAGGTTGGGATGCAGCGTGGTGAAGGGGTAGTCGGCGATCTTCGGGCGTGCGTTGGAGATGCGGCTGATGAGCGTGGACTTGCCCGCGTTGGGCAGGCCCAGCAGGCCCACGTCGGCCAGCACCTTGAGCTCCATGCGCAGCTTGCGCTGTTCGCCTTCCTTGCCCGGCGTCCACTGGCGCGGGGCGCGGTTGGTGCTCGACTTGAAATGCAGGTTGCCCATGCCGCCCTGGCCGCCGGCGGCCAGCGTCACCTGCTGGTCGTGGTGGTCGAGGTCGAACAGCACTTCGCCGGTCTCGGCGTCGTGCACGACGGTGCCGACCGGCACGCGCAGCGTGATGTCGGGCGCGGCCGCGCCGTATTGGTCGGAGCCGCGGCCGTTTTCGCCGTTCTTGGCGCGATGCAGGCGGGCGTAGCGGAAATCGATCAGCGTGTTGATGTTGCGATCGGCCACCGCGTAGATGCTGCCGCCGCGGCCGCCATCGCCGCCGTCGGGGCCGCCGCGGGGGATGAATTTCTCGCGGCGAAAGCTCGCCACGCCATTACCGCCTTTGCCGGCGACGACCTCGATGGTGGCTTCGTCTACGAATTTCATGGTGCGTGTCTGTTCAAGGAGCGAGCCCGCAGCGCCAGGCGCCGGGGCGGCGCGCATCGAAAGAGGCGCGCGAAGAAACTTGGGGGAAGGCGGGCCGGCAGCGCCAGGGGCGCCGGGCAGGGCCCGCCATTCCGAACATTCTGCCTGAAAACAAAAAGCCCCGCCGCGTGCGGCAGGGCTTTGTGCCGATGCGAATCGCTTCCGATTACTCGGAGACGACCGACACGATGGCCTTGTTCAGGGCACCCTTGGTGCCGAACTCGACCTTGCCGTCGGCCAGCGCGAACAGGGTGTGATCCTTGCCCACGCCGACGTTCACGCCGGGGTGAAAGCGGGTGCCGCGCTGACGCACGATGATGCCACCCGCCGAGATTTGTTGGCCGCCATAAACCTTGACGCCCAGTCGCTTCGATTCCGAATCGCGACCGTTACGCGTAGAGCCGCCGCCCTTTTTCTGTGCCATGTTTAGCTCCTAAAAACCTCGATCCTCAAGCCGTGATGGCTTCGATGCGGATCTCGGTGTAGTTCTGACGGTGGCCCTGACGCTTCTGATAGTGCTTGCGACGGCGCATCTTGAAGATCTTGACCTTGTCGTGCCGGCCATGCGCAAGAACCGTAGCCTTGACCAGGGCGCCAGCGACGAGAGGCGTACCAACTTTCAGTTGGTCGCCTTCGCCCACGGACAGCACTTGGTCCAGGGTGATTTCTTGCCCGATGTCAGCAGGTATCTGTTCTACCTTGAGTTTTTCGCCAGCGGCAACGCGATACTGCTTGCCACCGGTTTTTACGACCGCGTACATGGGATATATCCTTGGAAAGATGTGAGGCGAACCGGGTTGGGATCGGCGCGGGCGGCGTGCCTGCGAGAGGCCTGCCATCGTTGCTTTTTCCGGGAAGACCCGCCCCGGATTTCGGGGGGAGCCAGCGCCGTGCCGAGGAAAAACATCGGGACGGCGGCAAGCGTGAATTCGCCACTTGCTTTTTTCGACGAGAAAGTCGAATCCGGGATTCTAGCCCGGGCCTGTGGAGAAGTCAAAAAGGTGTTGCAGGTAAAGGGCTTAGGTGTCGCGTCGACGTCACGTCGGGGGTGGCGCGAGCCCCGCGCGTCCGGGCCGCCCGCCAGCGCCCGGACGCCCTCGCACGGCGCTGCCACGGGCGGCGAACGCTGCCCGCCCCTCAGGGCGCCGGGGGCTCCTCGGCCGTGGCGCGCAGCGCGATCTGGCGCGCGGCGGCGATCAGCCCGGCCCGCACCGCGTCGGCATGGCGCGGGTCGAGCCGGTCGGCCGGCAGCGAGGTGCTGACCGCCACCCGCCGGCCGAGCGGGGTGCGGCCCACGTAGGCGGCGTAGCAGGTCAGGCCCGCGCTCACCTCCTCCAGGTCCAGCGCGAAGCCGGTGCGGCGCGCCGTCGCCAGCTCCGCCAGCAGGCGCGCCGGGTCGGTGATGGTGCGATCGGTGATGGCGGGCAGGGGGGAGGGCAGGCGGGCCAGCACCTCGGCGTCGCTCAGGCTGGCCAGCAGGGCCTTGCCCAGCGCGCAGGCGTGCGCCGGCAGCCGCGAGCCGGGATCGGTCACGAGCCGCACCGGCCGGCGCGCATCCTCGCGCGCCAGGTAGGCCACGTCGGCGCCGTCCAGCATCGCCAGCTGCATCACCTCGTTGTGGCGCGCCACGAAGTCGGCCGCCGCGTCGCGGAAGGCCGGCTCCAGATTGTCGTGCCGCAGATAGGCCGACCCCAGGCTGAGCAGGGTCAGGCCGATCACATAGCCGTCGCCGGCGCGCTCGATCCAGCGGCGCGCCTCCAGGGTCTCGAGCAGCAGATAGAGCGAGCTGCGCGGCATGCCGCTGTCGCGCGCCAGCTCGGCGGCACGCATGGGCGCGCCGCGTTCGGATAGCCGGCTCAGCAGCGCATGGGCGCGGGCGAGCGCGGGGACTTCGTAGGCGGGTTTGTCTGCGCTCACGGGCGTTGTCCAACATATTGGAATGACTGCCATTGTATTGGACGGCGCGGCGTGGCCGCTCCTAGACTCATTGCATCCTCTTCACCCCTCCCGCCGGCCGCGCAGACGGCCGCGCCCACCCCTACCGAGCATGCGGAGACCGACCATGTCCTACGATGATTTCGCCCTGGATCCCGAACGCGATCTGCCCGAAGACCTGCAGCAGGCCACGCTGGTGGGCCGGGTCTGGCGCGGCGGGCCGGTGCCGGGACCGGCGGTCGTGGCGGTGCGGCGTGGCGAGGTCATCGACATCAGCGCGGTGGCGCCCACGATCGCCGACCTGCTCGAGCGTCCCGACCGCGTGGCCGTGGCGCGCGAGGCGGCAGGCCCCTCGCTGGGCGCCGTCCAGGCCTTGCTGCAGCGCTCGGGCGAGCCCGGCCAGCCGCGCCTGCTGGCGCCGTGCGACCTGCAGCCCGTGAAGGCGGCCGGCGTCACCTTCGCGGTCAGCCTGCTCGAGCGCCTGATCGAGGAGCAGGCCGGCGGCGACGCCAGCCAGGCCGAGACCATCCGCCAGCGCCTGCACGAACTGATCGGCACCGACCTGTCGCAGCTGGTGCCCGGCTCGCCCCAGGCCATGGCGCTCAAGGCCGAATTGCAGGCGCGCGGGCAGTGGTCGCAATACCTCGAAGTGGGAATCGGGCCCGATGCGGAGGTGTTTTCCAAGAGCCCGCCGATGTCCTCGGTGGGATCCGGCGCCTGGATCGGGCTGCATCCGGTCTCCGAGTGGAACAACCCGGAGCCGGAGATCGTGCTGGCGGTGAACGCCAGCGGCGAGGTGGCGGGCGCCACGCTGGGCAATGACGTGAACCTGCGCGACGTCGAAGGGCGCAGCGCGCTGCTGCTGACCAAGGCCAAGGACAACAACGGCTCCTGCGCCATCGGCCCCTTCATCCGCCTGTTCGACGCCCATTTCACGCTGGACGACGTGCGCCACGCCGACGTGTCGCTGCGCATCGAAGGCGAGGACGGCTTCGTGATCGACGGCGTGAGCCACATGGCCGAGATCAGCCGCGACCCGCTCGACCTGGTGCGCCAGACCTGCGGCCCGCACCACCAGTATCCCGACGGCTTCATGCTGTTCCTGGGCACGATGTTCTCGCCGACCCAGGACCGCGCGGGCCCGGGCAGCGGCTTCACCCACCGGGAAGGCGACGTGGTGCGCATCGGCTCGCCGCGCCTGGGCGCGCTGGTCAACCGGGTGGGGCGTTCGGACCGCATTGCGCCCTGGACCTTCGGGGTGCGCGCGCTCTACGCCAACCTGCGCGCCCGCGGGCTGTAACACCTGCGGCGGCCCGGCGGGGGGCAGGGCGGGCGCAACACGTATAATTCGGCCGACCCCGGCTTGGCGGCGCAGTCTGCCGGCCTGTGTAACGAGCCGCGGGGTCGGCTCGCCCATTTCCCCCGGAAGCGCTTTGAATCTCTCTGAGCTGATCGCCCCCATTGCCGACGACATGAAGGCTGTCGACGCGGTTATCCGCGAGCGCCTGAACTCCGAGGTCGTGCTCATTCGAACCATCGGTGACTACATCATCGGCGCGGGCGGCAAGCGCATGCGGCCGGCCATGGTGCTCATGGTGGCGCGCGCGCTCGGTTACCAGGGCACGCATCACCAGCTGCTGGCGGCCGTGGTGGAGTTCATCCACACCGCCACGCTGCTGCACGACGACGTGGTCGACGAATCCGACCTGCGCCGCGGCCGCGACACCGCCAACGCGGTGTTCGGCAACGCCGCCAGCGTGCTGGTGGGCGATTACCTGTATTCGCGCTCGTTCGAGATGATGGTCGAGGCCGACTCGATGCGCATCATGCAGATCCTGTCGCAGGCGACCACGGTGATCGCCGAGGGCGAGGTGCTGCAACTGCTCAACGTGCACGATCCCGAGGTGTCGCAGGAGCGCTACCTCCAGGTGGTGCGCTACAAGACCGCCAAGCTGTTCGAGGCCGCCGCCCAGGTGGGCGCGGTCCTGGCGGGCGCCACGCCCGAGCAGGAAGAGGCCGCCGCGGCCTATGGCCGCCACATCGGCACCGCCTTCCAGCTGATCGACGACGTGCTCGACTACAGCGGCGACGCCGGTGCGCTCGGCAAGAACGTCGGCGACGACCTGCGCGAGGGCAAGCCCACGCTGCCGCTCATCCGCGTGATGGAAGTCGGCACGCCCGAGCAGCAGCAACTGATCCGCGACGCCATCACCACCGGTGACGCCGATTTCGCCGCGGTGGCCCAGGCCATCCAGCAAACCGACGCCCTGGAGCACGCGCGCCAGGCCGCCGAAGCCGAGGCGCAACGGGCCCGCGATGCGCTGTCGATCTTCCCCATTTCCACTTTTCAAAATTCTCTGTTAGAATTCTGCGCTTTCGCGGTAAACAGAGATCGATAAGAAATTTTCGGCCTTTGCGGTGCAGTAAAAAGCACAGCGAAAAAGCGCGAAGCCGGTGAGTCGCAAGACCGCGGTCAGCGTTGGCTGTAAAGCAGTAGCAACACAGTAGTAGAGAATCGGGGCGTAGCTCAGTCTGGTAGAGTACTGCGTTCGGGACGCAGGAGTCGGAGGTTCGAATCCTCTCGCCCCGACCACTCACTTTGTGGTTGAATTCATGACGGTGTTCCCGAAACACCATCAGCAATGAGCCGGTATCGCGCAAGCGTGCCGGCTTTTTTGTTTTGCGCGCGGCGCCTGCTGCAAGAGAGGGTGCGCGCAACAGCGGGGCCAAGGATTCAGGGCGCCTCGGCCGTCCAGTCTTCGAGGCGCAGGCCGGGCACGCCGTGGGAACGTCAGCCGGTCCCGCGCGTCCAGTCTTCGAGCCGGAGTTCGGGCACGCGAGCGAACTCACGCGTGTTGTTCGTGACCAGGATCAGCCCGCAGGCAAGCGCGTGCCCGGCGATCATGGCGTCGTAGAAGCCGATAGGGGTGCCGGCGCGCGCCAGATGACCCCGCAGCTGACCGGTGCGAACCGCGGCCGGCTGGTCGTAGTCCAGGATGTCGACGCGGGCGAGAAAGCCTTCCATCGCCAGCCGGCTGCGCAGGGGCGCGTTCGACTTCTGCACGCCATAGGCCAGCTCCATGAAGGTCACGGTACTCACACACAAAACGCTGCTGTGCCTCTCGTAGGCGCGCCGCACGCCCTCGCGCGTGCGGTTGATCGCGTGGATGCAGATGTTGGTGTCGAGCATGTACTTCAGCGGTTGGGGATTTTCCTCGGCGGAAGCGGGCTCTGGTCGCGCTCGGTCGGGAAGTCCACGTCGTCGCCGAGGCTCTTGAACCACTCCTCCCACGAATCTTCGATGGGCACGAGCACGCGGGTTCGGCCGACCACGCGGACCTCGACGCGGGTGACGCCGCGCGGGAGTGCCGCGGCGCGGGGCAGGCGTATCAGCTGGCAGTGCCGGCGTTTCATGACGGTGGTCTTGATCATGGGATCCTCCTTGCAAGGTGCGATCGGAATCTATCATCCGGGTCTCCGCGAGGCGCGCATCGAGCGATACGCCTGATCCGATTCTGATCCTGCCGCCCGCGCGCGGCGGCTGCGGTGAACGCTTGCGCGCTACGGGGGTGTCACGCAGGGCCGGAAACGGCCCGTGCGGGCTCAGGCGGTCGCCAGCGGGATCTGCCCCTTCAGTTCGTCCAGGATCGCCGCCAGCGCCTCTTCCGGGCCGGGGCCGCGCACCTCGTCGCGCACGCGCCGGATCAGGTTGATCGGCGGCAGGTTCCAGCCCCAGTCCCAGTGCACCGCGCCGATGCGGCCGCGCGCGGCGAGTTCGTGGGCGATCTCCTGCGGCACCACGGACACCAGCGAGGGGTCGCCGCCCAGCAGGCCCTCGATCACGTCGGTGGAGTAGGCCTCCACGATCGGGTGCGGCGGGATCACGCCGTGGCGGATGAAGTGTTCGGCGATGAGCTGGCGCGTGGGCGTCTTGGCCTCGGGCAGGACCCAGCGCAGCGCGGCGGCGCCGGCCCAGTCGGGCGCGCGGGCCGACAGCCGGCGCGCGAGCTGGCGATGCGCGATGAGGCTGGGACGCTGGTGATAGAGCGTCTCGTGGGTCAGTCCGTCGAGTTCGATCAGGGCCGAGACGCGGCCGATCATGCAATCGAGCTCGTGCCGGCGCAGCATGGGCAGCAGGTGGTCGGTGGTGGCGCGGTGCAGCGTGACCGTGATGCCGTGGCGCGCATGCAGCTGCGCGATCGCCGACGACAGCAGCACGCTCGACACATAGGGCACGGCGCCCACGTGCAGGTGGGCGGCATGGCCGCCCTGCAAGGCCTGCGCCTCGCGCGACCACAGCGCCAGATCGTTGAGCATGCGGCGCGCGCGGCTGATGGCCAGCTCGCCCAGCGGCGTGGGCTGCAGGCCCCGGCCGGTGCGCAGGAACAGCGGCGCGCCGAAGATGTCTTCGATCTCGAGCAGGGCCTTGGTGGCGGCCGGCTGGCTCACGCCGGCCTGCGCGGCCACGCGCGTGAGCGAGCCGTGCCGGGCGATGGCGAGCAGCAGTTCGAGGTGGCGGTGCTTGAGACGGCGCAGGAGATTGGGCGCGGCGGCGGTCATGGCGCTATTCCGGATTGGTTATGCAGCTATTCGAATATAGCGAAAACCAGTTATTTCGGCCTCCTATACTGGTCTGCATCGCATCTCCCGGCAGACTGGCACGCCATGCAACCCGAATTCACCACCCGACCCGAGATCCAGGGCACCTACGGCGTCGTGTCGTCCACGCACTGGCTGGCGTCGCAGGTGGCGATGGGCGTGCTGGAGCGCGGCGGCAATGCCTACGACGCCGCCGTGGCCGGCGGCTTCATGCTGCAGATCGTCGAGCCGCACCTGAACGGGCCGGGCGGCGAGGTGCCGATCCTGTTCTGGGACGCGGCCGAAGGACGCATGCGCGCGCTGTGCGGCCAGGGGCCCGCGCCCGCGCTGGCGGCGCCGTCGACCTTCCGCGGGATGGGCCTGGACCTGGTGCCGGGCATCGGCCTGATGCCGGCCACCGTGCCCGGTGCCTTCGGCGCCTGGCTGACCCTGTTGCGCGACTACGGCACCTGGGAGCTGGCCGAGGTGCTGGCGCCCGCGATCTCGTACGCGCGCGACGGCTTTCCGCTGGTGCCGCGCATCTCGCAGGCGATCCTGGCCGTGCAGGCGCTGTTCCAGGGCGAATGGACTTCGTCCGCCGAGGTGTGGCTGCCGCAGGGACAGGTGCCGGCGCCGGGCAGCTTCATGCGCACGCCCGCCATCGCCGCCACCTACGAACGCATCCTGGCCGAAGCGGCTGCGCGCGCAACCGACCGGCGCGGCCGCATCGATGCCGCGCTCGCGGTCTGGTATCGCGGCTTCGTCGCGGATGCCATCGACGATTTCTACACGCACGCCGAGATCCGCGACACCACCGGTGAACGCAATCGCGGCCTGCTGCGCAAGGCCGACCTGGCCGACTGGCGCGCCACCTACGACGAGCCCGTGACGCTGGACTATGGCCGCTACACCGTGGCCAAGTGCGGAGTGTGGTCGCAGGGGCCGGTGCACCTGCAGCAGCTCGCCATCCTGCGCGAGCTGGGCATGGAAGGCCTGGCGCCGGATTCCTTTGCCTTCGTGCATCGCGTGGCCGAGGCCGCCAAGCTGGCCTTCGCCGACCGCTGCGCCTGGTACGGCGATCCCGATTTCGTGGACGTGCCGCTGGCCGAGCTGCTGTCGCAACCCTATGCGCAGGCCCGCGCGGCGCAGATTTCCGCGCTGGCCAGCACCGAGCTGCGCCCGGGCGCGCCGGGCGGCCGCGCGCCGCGCATGCCCGACCTGGACGCGGCGGCGCGCACGCTGGCGCGCGCCGACACGCGCTTCGGCGTGGGCGAGCCGACCTTCGCCGCGCTGCCGCCGGTGGCCGAGTGGGCCGCGCGCGAGATCTTCGTGGGCGACACCTGCCAGATCGACGTGATCGACCGGCACGGCAACATGGTGGCGGCCACGCCGTCGGGCGGCTGGCTGTCGTCGAGCCCGGTGGTGCCGGGCCTGGGCTTCCCGCTCACGACGCGGCTGCAGATGACCTGGCTCGACGAAGGCCTGCCCGGCAGCCTGGCGCCGGGCAAGCGCCCCTCGACCACACTGTCGCCCGGCCTGGTGCTGCGCGACGGCAAGCCATACCTGGCGTTCGGCACGCCGGGCGGCGACCAGCAGGATCAGTGGACGGTCGCGTTCCTGTTGCGCCATGCCGCGGGGCTGAATCTGCAGGCGGCCATCGAGGCGCCGTCGTGGCACATCGATCACTTCCCCGGTTCGTTCTGGCCGCGCGCCACCACGCTCAACCGGCTCACGGTGGAGTCGCGCATGCCGGCGGCCACGCTAGATGCGCTGCGCGCCGCCGGGCACGACGTGGTGGTGGGCGGGCCGTGGTCGGAAGGCCGCATCAGCGCCTGCGCGCGCGAGGTGCGCGCAGGCGGCGGACTGCTGCTGAAGGCCGGCGCGAATCCGCGCGGCATGCAGGGCTACGCGGTCGGGCGCTGACGCGCCGCGCATACGATTTCATACCAGCCGGCACAGACCGGCTCACACACGCAAGGGGTAAACCTCATGACATTGCCAATCAAGAAACTGCTGGGCGGCCTCGCGGCCGGCCTGGTCTTCGCGGCGTCCGCCGCACAGGCCGCCTGGCCCGAAAAGCCCATCACCATCATCGTGCCGTGGGCGGCGGGCGGCTCGACCGACATCCTGGCGCGCATGCTGTCCGAAGGGCTGACGCAGTCGCTGGGCCAGCCGGTCGTGGTGGAGAACCGCTCGGGCGCCTCGGGCAATATCGGCACCGCCTTCGTGGCGCGCGCCAAGCCGGACGGCTACACCCTGCTGGTGGGCTCGATGAGCACGCACACCATGAACCAGGCGCTCTACACCAACATGCCGTTCGACGGCGTGAAGGACTTCACGCCGATCGCCGAGCTGGCCCTGGTGACCAACACCATGGTGGTGCACCCCTCGGTGCCGGCCAAGGACCTGAAGGAATTCGTCGCCTACGCCAAGGCCAATCCCGACGCCGTGGCCTACGCGTCGGCGGGCCAGGGCTCGACCAATCACCTGAGCGCGGTGCTGTTCGAGCGCGCGGCCGGCGTGAAGATGATGCACGTGCCCTATCGCGGCGGCGCGCCCGCCGTGATGGACACGGTGGCGGGGCGCACGCAGGTGCTGTTCAGCGCCGGCACGCAGACGCTGCCGCACGTGCAGTCGGGCAAGCTCAAGCTGCTGGCCGTGACCGAGGCCGAGCGTTCGCCGCTGCTGCCCGAGGTGCCCACGGTGGCCGAGACCCTGCCCGGCTACGAGCTGGCGGTGTGGTACGGCGCCTTCGGTCCGGCGGACATGCCGCCCGAACTCACGGCCCGCCTGAACAAGGAAATCAACGCGATCCTCAAGCGCCCCGACGTGATCAAGAAGATGAACGACATGGGGGTGGTGCTGACCGAGACCACGCCGGAGCAGTTCGGCACGCTGCTGGCGCAGGATGCGCAGAAGTACGGCAAGCTCATCAAGGAACTGGGGATCACCGCCGAATGACCGACGCCGCCGCTCCGCTTGCCACGGCCGCCGCGCTGGACCGCCTGTGCGCGGCCCATGCGGCCGGCGACCTCGATGCCGCGTTCGCCGCGATCGACGCGTTTGCCGCGGTGTCGCTGTCGCACCGGCTCTGCACCGCCAACCGCTTCGACGCGCAGGCCATGCGCGTGGTGCGGCTCTACAGCTCCAATCCGCAGGCCTATCCGCCCGGCGGCAGCAAGGACAAGGCGGGCACGCCGTGGGGGCAGCGCGTGCTGCTCGATCACGAGGTGTTCGTGGGGGCGGGCGTGGACGCGATCCGCGCCTTCTTCGACGACCACGACGCGATCGCGCGGCTCGGCCTGCGCTCGGTGATCAACGTGCCGGTCGTGCATGCGGGGCAGTGTCTTGGCACCTTCAACTTCCTGATGCCGTTCGAGCAGCCCGAAGCGAGCCACGTGCACGCGGCGCGGCTGGCGGGCGCGCTGGCCTTGCCGCTGTTCCTGCTCGAACGCCAGCGCGCGTCGGCCTGACCCGCCCGCCTTACTCGGACAGTTTGATGGCGCCGCTGTCGAGCAGCGTCCGCCATTTCGCCGTGTCCGTCGCGATGAAGCGCTCCAGGTCGGCGCGCGTACCGCCCGCGGCAACCATGCCCGCGTTGGCGACGGCGGCGCGGAAGGCGGGCGCCTGCACCGTGCGCCGCAGCGCGGCGTTCAAGGCGTCGAGCACGGCCGCGTCGATGCCGGGCGAGGCCGCCACCGAGAACCACTGGCTCGCGTCGTAGTCGGGAAAGCCCGACTCGGCCACCGTCGGCACGTCGGGCAGCGCCGGCAGGCGGCCGCGCGTGGTGACCGCATAGGCTTTCAGCGTGCCCGCCTTGATCTGCGGCAGCACGGGGGCCGAACCCAGGATGGCCAGCGGGATCTGCCCGCCCGCGACGTCCGACACGGCCTGTCCGCCGCCCTTGTAGGGCACATGCACGATGCGCGTGCCGGCGGACTTGTTGAGCAGCTCGCCGGCCAGGTGCTGCGACGTGCCGTTGCCGGAACTGCCGTAGCTCCAGGCGTCGGGCCGCTTGCGCGCATCGGCCAGCACCGCGGCCAGGCTGGGCAGCGCGCGCGGCGCCGGCCCCACGATGACCATCGGGCCCTGGGCCAGCAGCATCACCGGCGCGAGCTCCTTGCCGATGGCCGGCTGCGGCGTGGGATAGATGAGCGGACCCGGCACGGTGATGAGGTAGCCGTCGCCCGGCTTGCTGCGTGCGACCTGCTGCAGGGCGATCGCGCCCGATGCGCCGGGCTTGTTTTCCACCACCACGTTCAGGCCGGTGCGCGTGGCCAGGTCCTGCGCGGCGACGCGCGTGAGCACGTCGGCCGTGCCGCCCGGCACGAAGCCGACGATCCAGGTGATCTGTTTGCCGGGCCAGGCCAGCATGGGCTCGGCGTGGCCGGTCAGCGGCAGGGCCAGCGCGCATCCCAGGCCCAGCCAGGCGATATGTCTACGGAAGGCAGACGTCATGATTTCCCCTTGTGCGAATCGCCGCTCGTCTTCGCGAACGGATCATTCCCGGTCGGGCCGGCCGGGCGTGGTGTTGGGGTGCTCGGTGCAGGATTGGTTGAAGGCCTGCACCATCTTCAGCATAGGCCCGAGCACCCAGGTATTGAAAATCAGGATGTCGCTTTCTTCCTTGGGATCCTGCTTCAGGTTGAAGAGGTAGGGCGACTCCAGCTTGCCCTTGCCCTCGTTGACCTCGGGTTCCCAATAGAAGTGCAGCTTCCAGTCGCGCCACTTCAGCGCGCGCAGCTCGTTCTTGATGTAGAACAGAAAGCCTTCGCGCGCCGAGTCGGCACGCGCGCCGGTGAAGAAGTCGGTCTGGTCCAGGCCGTCGATCGGCCGGTCCTGCGGCAGGCTGGCGCCGCCGATGTGCGACAGGGTGGTGAACAGGTCGGTCACGTGCACCATTTCGTTCGACACGCGCCCCGGCGCCACGCGGCCGGGCCAGCGCATGATGAACGGCACGCGCAGGCTGCCTTCCATCGCCGTGTGATACGTGCCGGTCCAGGGGCCGGCCGTGCCGCGGTAGGGCTTGCGGAACTCCGGCCCGTTGTCGCTGCAGAAGATGAAGACGGTGTCGTCGCGCAGGCCGAGCGCATCGACCTCGGCCATGATCTGGCCCACGCGATGATCCATTTCCACCATCGAATCGGCGAAGTCGCCGGCGCCCGTGCGGCCCGCGAAGTCGGGATGGGGCAGGGTGGGAAAGTGCAGGTGCACCAGCGGCAGATACAGAAAGAACGGGCGGCCCGTGCCCGCGTGCTCGCGCATGAAGGCCTGGGCGTGGCCCACCAGGTCGGCATCGATGGCGCGGCGGCTGTCCAGGTCGTAGAGCTTGACGTTGGACGAGGGCGCGCCGGCGCGGCCCTCCATGATGTAGGGCAGGTCGGCCACGCTGGGATCGAAGCCGATCGACGCGGTGAACTGGCTCTCGTCGGTGGTGCGCGGGATGCCGTACCAGTGGTCGAAGCCGCGGTCGGAGGGATAGCGCCCGGGGATGTCGCCGAGGTGCCATTTGCCGTAGTGCGCCGTGGCGTAGCCCTGGCCCGAGAGCTGCTGGGCCAGCGTGATCTCGTCGCGCGTCAGGCCCTGCGGCAGGCCGGGCGGCACGGATTGCAGGCAGCCGGTGCGGATCGGGTGGCGGCCGCTCATCAGCGCCGAGCGCGTCGGCACGCAGTCGCTTTCGACGTTGAAGTTCTGCAGCAGCAGGCCTTCGCTGGCGAGCCGGTCGATGTTGGGCGTGGGCGCGCCCCGCAGCGCGCCGCCGCCGTAGCAGCCGAGCTCCCCCCAGCCCAGGTTGTCGGCGACGATGAGAACGATGTTGGGGGACTTCGGCATGGCGGCGGATCTCTCGGAAAGCGGGGGTTTACCGCGATTCTAGGAGCGGGCGCGCGCCGTAATATTCCCAAAAGTAGTTATCGGGATAACCAACGTTCATGAATCTTTCGCTGCGCGACATCGAGTATTTCCTCGCCGCCGTCGAACACGGCAACCTGGAGCGCGCCGCGACCGCCTGCGGCGTGAGCCAGCCGGCCCTGTCCAAGTCGCTGCGCCGGCTCGAGGCGGATACCGGCCTCTCGCTGATGCAGCGCGCGGGGCGCGGCCTGAGCCTGACCTCCGAGGGCCTGGTGTTTCTCGAGCATGCCAACAAGCTGTGGGCGGAGTACCGCGACGCGGTGCGCCATGCGATGGAGCTGCGGGTCGGCGAGGCGGGGTTGCTGCGCGTCGGCGCCACCGGCGCCACCGTGGACAGCGTGGTGATGCCGGCGCTGGCGCGGCTGCTGCCGCGCCGGCCGGCGCTGCGCATCCAGCTGGCGCAAGGGCTCTCGGATGACCTGAACGGCCAGGTCGAAAGCGGCCGGCTCGACCTCGCCGTCACGCCGATCTACGCCGATGGGCCCGCGACGCTGCGCCAGGAGATCATGTTCGAGGATGCGCTGTGCGTGGCGGCCGGCCGCGGTCATCCGCTCGCGGCGCGCACGCGGCTGGCGCTGCGCGACCTGTCCGGGCAGCGCTGGATCCTGCCGCGCCCGACCTCGGTGGCGCGCCGGCTGCTGGATGCCCGATTCGCCGAGGCGGGGCTGGCGGTGCCGCCCGCGGCGCTGGAGGTCGAGCATTTTTCCGCCGGCTCGCTGCGGCTGCTCGGAGGCTCGGACATGCTGGCGGTGTTGCCCGCCAGCGCGCTCGCGGCCAGCCCGGAGGTGGTGGCGCTGCCGGTGACGCTGACCCCGCCGCTTCGACGCAGCATCGCCCTGATCTCGCGCCGTGGCACGACCTGGTCGCCCCTGATGACGGAATTCCGCGAGGCGGTGCTGGCGAGCGCCGGCCGCCCGCGCAAGCCGGGGCGCGGCTAGCCGCCGTGCCCCGCCCGCGTCACGGGCTCATCGCCCGGATGGCCTCACGGCCGGACCGGCCTCACTGCTTTGCCAGGCCGAGGTGCTCGATCAAGGTCTTCTCCTTGGCGAAGGTGGCGATGGCCCAGGCGCGGTAGTCGGCGCTGTTGCGGTAGGCCGGCTGCTGGTTGAGCTGCTGCATCACGTCCATGCTGGCCTTGCTGAACAGCGCTTCCTTGAAGGCGTCGTGCAGCTTGGCCACGACCTGCGGATCCATGCCCTTGGGGCCGGCGAGGCCATAGGGCGACACCGACACCACCTTGTAGCCCAGCTCCTTGGCCGTGGGCACGTCGGGCCAGCGCGTGGTGCGTTCCTCGCCGAAGGTCACCAGCAGCCGCATCTTGCCCGAGTCGACGAAGGTGTCCCAGCCGGTGGCGTCGCTCTGCGCCATCACGTGGCCGCCGAGCAGGGCCTGCTGCATGTCGGCGTTGCCCTTGAACGGCACGTGATTGAGCTTCACGTCGGCGTTGATGGCGAGCTCTTCGATCAGCAGGTGCGGCGACGAGCCGATGCCGGTCGAGCCGTAGTCGATCTTGCCCGGCGCCTTGCGCGCGGCCTCGATGTATTCGTTGAAGGTCTTGTAGGGCGAGTCGCTGCGCACCGTGAAGCCGAAGGTGTAGCCCGACAGGCCGATGATGAAGGTGAAGTCGTCGATCGGATGCCAGCTGGTCTTCTGCATGTACGGCATGCGCAGCATGGCCAGCGTGTAGAGCGCGACCGTGTAGCCGTCGGGCTTGGACGTCATCGCCATGGTGGCGGTGCCGAGCGTGCCGCCCGCGCCGGGGCGATTCTCCACCACGACCGGCTGGCCCAGCTTCTTGCCCGCCTCCTGCGCCACGATGCGCAGATGCCGGTCGGTCGAGCCGCCGGCCGGGAACGGCACGATCAGCGTGATGGGCTTCTCGGGAAAGCTGCCCTGGGCCCAGCCGGCGGCGGGCAGGGCGGCGCCCGCGCTGCAGGCGAGCAGCGCGGCGAGGCAGGTGCGGCGGGTGATGCGGGTCTGGCGGTTCGCCATGGTGGTTGTCTCCTGATGTTGTGTTTTTATGTCGCCCGCGCCGCTGCTACTCGCGCAGATCGATCTTCAGCGGCAGGCGCGCCAGCGCCTCCCTGAGTTGCTGCCACTGCGCCGGCGTGGCCGGCCCGGTGGCGCGCACGGCGATGTCCGGTTGGGCATCGGCCTGCACCTCGAACGGCGCCGCGCCGCTGTCGCGCGCGATGCCGTCGATGATGTCCTGCACCGTCATGGCCGCGGCGAGGCGGCGCAGATCGGGTTTGAAGATCTTGCCCACGTTGGTCATGGGCATCTGCTCGAGCACCGTGACGCGGCGCGGCCGCGCCGGCGCCTCGTCCACGTGCTGCGCGGCATGGGCGCAGAGTTCCTCGCCGGTCACCGTCGCGCCCTCGATCAGCGTCACGAACGCCACGGGCAGCTCGCCCGCATAGGCGTCGGGCGCGCCCACCGCGGCGGCGATGCGCACCTGCGGATGCCGGCCCAGCGCGTCTTCGATCACCTTGGGATCGATGTTGTGGCCGCCGCGGATGATGAGGTCCTTGGCGCGGCCCTGCAGATGCAGCCGGCCCTCCGTGTCCATGAAGCCCACGTCGCCGCTGATCAGCCAGCCGTCGGCCGTGAAGGCGCGCGCGGTGTCCTCGGGGTCGAGAAAGCCGGGAATCACGTTGGGGGCCTTGAACAGCACCATGCCCGGCTGGCCCGGCGTCACGTCGTGCGCGGGCAGGCCCGCGGCCACGTCCAGTGCCACGATGCGCACCTGCACGTGGGGCAAGGGAAAGCCCACGCAGTTCACGGGCGCGATCACGCCTTGCGGCGTGATCGACGAGATGCCGGCCATCTCCGTCATGCCCAGGCTCTCGTGCACGTGCAGGCCGAACTGGCGCTCGAAGCGCGCCGCGAGTTCGGCGGGCAGCGGCGCCGCGCCGGTGCGGCAGTAGCGCAGCGAGGAGATGTCGGCCCCGTCCAGGGGCGTGTCGGCCAGCGCCGCGAGCACCGTGGGCACGCCCAGCAGCGAGGTCGCCCGATAGCGTTCCACCAGCTTCCAGTAGTTGCGCAGCACCTCGCGGTTGCGCAGCAGCTGCGTGGTCGGGATCACGATCTCGATGCCGGCCGACAGGCCCGCCAGCGAGGCCGGCAGCACGCCCGCCACGTGGAACAAGGGGTAGCCGTTGATCATCACGTCGCCCGGCAGGGCATTCTGCGACTGCACCGCGGCCCAGGCGGTGAACACCTGGTTGCCGTGGGTGTGGATCGCCAGCTTGGGCGCGCCGGTGGTGCCGCCGGTGTGGAAGTACGCGGCCACGTCGCTGGCGCGGATGCGGCGGCCGCTCACCAGCCGATCGGCCGGCTCCTGCGCACGCGCCGCGTTGAAGTCGAACGCGCCGTCGGGCAGCGCCGGCCGGGCCGATTCGGGTTCGGACAAGGGCGCCACGCGCAGCAGCGTTTTCAGGGTGGGCACCCGGTCGCGCAGCGCCTGCGCCTTGGTCCAGGACTCGCAATCGGCCTCGGCGCCATAGGCGATCAGCACGCGGGCGCGCGCCGTGTTCATCAGCGCCGCGAGCTTGTCGAGCGACAGGAGCGGGTTGAGCGGCTGCACGATGCCGGCGGCCTCGCCGCCCCATAGCGCCAGGTGATATTCCAGGCAGCCCGGCAGCAGGATCGCCACCGTGTCGGTGGGCTGCACGCCCAGGCGGTGCAGCAGATTGGCGGTCTGGTGCAGGTGACCGAGCAGCGTGCGATAGCTCCAGCGGATCGGCGCGTCGTCGGGATCCGCGGTGCGCAGAAAGGTGAGCGCGGGCGCGTCGCCGAACGCCGCGGCCGAATTGCGGAAGATCTCGTAGGTGCTCTGCACCGTCAGCGCCTCGGCCAGCGGCGTGGCCTCGATGCGGCGCACGTCCGCCGCCGAGCGGATCGGGAAGGGCGCGCGAAAGGGCGGGGCCAGGGGCGGAGCCGCGCTGGCCGCCGCGCTCGCCGCCGCGCTGGCCGCCGCACTGGCCGCCGCATCCGCCTGCGCATCCGTCGAGGGCGCCGCGGCGGCGCGGCCTTCCGCCTGTGCCCGGCGGTCCGGCAGGAGGTCGGCCGGGCTCATGCCGCCGCCTCCGCGGGCAGGGCGCGGCCCAGCGCGATGTAGCGGCGCAGATGATGGTCTTCGTCGCCGAACTGGTGGTTGATCATCACCAGCCGCTTGGCGTAGTGCGCCAGCGGCAGCTCCCAGGTCATGCCGATGCCGCCGTGCAGCTGGATGCTCTCTTCGGCCACGCGCGTGCCGACGCGGCCGATCGTGACCTTGGCCGCCGACAGCGCGCGTTCGCGCACGGCGCGGTCGGGATGGTCGAGCGCGGCGGCGGCGTTGATCACGGCCGAGCGTGCCTGCTCGATTTCGATCAGCAGGTCGGCCATGCGGTGTTGCAGGGCCTGGAAGCGGCCGATGACCTGGCCGAACTGCTTGCGCGTCTGCAGGTATTCCAGCGTGGCGTCGCGGGCGCAGTCCATCGCGCCCACGGCCTCGGCGCACAGCGCCAGGATGCCGCGGCCCACGGCCCGCTCCAGCACGTCGTGGCCCTGGTCCGGCGTGCCGAGCGCGGCCTCGGCCGGCACCCGCACCTGCGTCAGCGTGACCTCGGCGGCGCGGCCGCCGTCGATGAGCGGATAGCCGCGGCGCGCCACGCCCGGCGCGTCGGCGGGCACGAGAAACAGCGCGATGCTGTGGGCCGCGTCGCGTGCGCCGCGCACCCGCGCCGACACCAGCAGCAGATCGGCCTGGTCGCCCAGCGCCACCACGGCCTTCTCGCCGTCGAGCACCCAGCCCTCGCCGTCGCGCTCGGCGCGGGTGCCGACCTCGCTCAGGGCATAGCCGGTGTCGGGCTCGGCGTGCGCCAGCGCGGCCACCGTGCTGCCGTCGATCAGCGCGGCGAGCCGTGCGCGCTGCGCATCGGTGCCAACCGCCGCGATGGCGCTGCCCACCACCAGCGTGTCGAGAAAGGGCTCCACGACCAGGCCGCGGCCGAGCGCCTCGAACACCACGCCGATGTCGAAGCCCGCGCCGCCCAGGCCGCCATCGGCCTCGGCGAACAGCGCGCCGACGGCGCCGAGTTCGGCGAAGCGCTGCCACATGTCGCGGCGAAAACCGGTGTCCGACGTGGCGATCGCGTCGCGCGTGGCGAAGTCGTACTGCTCGGAGACGAAGCGGCGCAGCATGTCGCCCAGCATGCGGCGGTCTTCGGTGTGTTCAAAGTTCATGATGCGGCTTCCTACAGGCCGAGCATCATCTTGGTGATGATGTTCTTCTGGATTTCGTTGGAGCCGCCGAAGATCGACAGCTTGCGGTTGTTGAAGTACTGCGCGGCGGCGCTGTCGGCGCCCTCGGGCCCGATGCGCTCGCCGGCATAGCCGGATTCCAACGCGGCCGCGACATAGGGCCGCGCGTAGGGGCCCATCGCCAGGCGGTTGAGTGCCGTGATCTCCTGGCGGATCTCGGTGCCGCGCACCTTGAGCATGGAGCTCTCGGCGCCCGGCACGCCGCCCTGGGCCGCGGCCGCGATCACGCGCAGATTGGTGGTGCGCATGTTGTCGAGCTCGATCTCCACGCGCGCGAGCCGGGCGGCGAAGTCGACGTCGTCGATCAGCGCCTGGCCGCCGCGGCGCTGGCGCCGCGCCACCTGCTTGAGCCGCGCCAGCGCGGCGGTGGACTGGCCGACCCCGGCGATGTTGGTGCGTTCGTAGGTGAGCAGGTACTTGGCGCAGGTCCAGCCGCGGTTCTCGGCGCCCACCAGGTTGGCGGCGGGCACGCGCACGTCGGAGAAGAACACTTCGTTGACTTCATGTTCGCCGTCCAGCGTGATGATGGGGCGCACCTCGATGCCCGGCGAGTCCATGTCGATCAGCAGAAAGCTGATGCCCTCCTGCGGCCGGCCTTCGGTGGCGGTGCGCACGAGGCAGAAGATCATGTTGGCGTACTGGCCCAGCGTGGTCCAGGTCTTCTGCCCATTCACGACGTAGCTGTCGCCGTCGCGCACCGCGGTGGTCTTGAGCGAGGCGAGGTCGGAGCCGGCGCCGGGTTCGGAGTAGCCCTGGCACCACCAGTCGGCGCCGCTCAGGATGCGCGGCAGCCAGTAGCGCTTCTGCGCCTCGTCGCCGTACTTGATGAGCACCGGTCCCAGCATGCTGAGGCCGAACGGCACGATGCGCGGCGCACCGGCCAGCGCGCACTCGTTCTCGAAGATGAACTTCTGCACCGTGGTCCAGCCCGTGCCGCCGTGCTCGACCGGCCAGTGGCTGGCGAGCCAGCCGCGCGCATTCAGGATCGCGTGCCACTCGCTCATGTCGTCGCGGCTCAGGTGCTTGCCGCCGTGCACCTTGGCCGAGAGGCGCTCGGGCAGGTTCTCGCGCAGGAACGCGCGCACGGTGTCGCGAAAGGCGCGTTCTTCGGGGGTGAATTCCAGATCCATCGTCTACCTCAGTAAATGTCGAACAGGCCGGCCGCGCCCATGCCGCCGCCCACGCACATGGTGACCACCGCGCGGCGGGCGCCACGGCGGCGGCCTTCCAGCAGCACGTGGCCGACCAGGCGCGCGCCGGTCACGCCGAACGGATGACCCAGCGCGATGGCGCCGCCGTTCACGTTCAGGCGCTCCATCGGAATGCCGAGCTTGCGCTGGCAATAGAGGGCCTGCGAGGCGAAGGCCTCGTTCAGTTCCCACAGATCGATGTCGTCCACGCTCAGGCCATGGCGGGCGAGCAGGCGCGGCACGGCGTAGACCGGGCCGATGCCCATTTCGTCGGGCTCGCAGCCCGCGATGGCCAAGCCGCGAAAGGCGCCCAGCGGCGCGAGGCCGGCGCGTTCGGCCTCGCGCGCCTCCATCAGCACGCAGGCCGCGGCACCGTCGGAGAGCTGCGAGGCATTGCCGGCCGTGACGAACTGGCCCGCGCCGCGCACGGGTTCGAGCGCGGCGATGGCTTCGTAGCGCGTGCCGGCGCGATTGCAGGTGTCGCGGTCGATGGTCACCTCGCGCTCCTCGCTCGCGCCGGTGGCCTTGTCGGTGACCCGCATGCGGGTGGTGACCGGGATGATCTCCGCGTCGTAGCGGCCCTCGCGCTGCGCCGCCTCGGTGCGGGCCTGGCTCTGCACCGCGAAGCGATCCTGGTCCTCGCGGCTGATGCCGTAGCGCGCGGCCACGATGTCGGCGGTCTCGATCATCGGCAGGTAGATCTCGGGCTTGTGTGCCACCAGCCAGGGATCGAGGCCGCTGCCGTCGTCGCGCGTGCGGATCGCCGAGACGGTCTCGACGCCGCCGGCGATCATGGCGGGCGCGCCGTCGACGATGATGCGGCTCGCGGCCGAGGCGATCGCCTGCAGGCCCGAGGCGCAGTAGCGGTTGATGGTGGCGCCGCCCACGCTCACGGGCAGGCCGGCGCGGATCACGGCCTGGCGCGCCACGTTGCGGCCCGTGTTGCCTTCGGGGTAGCCGCAGCCGATCAGCGCGTCCTCGATGAGGGCGGGATCGATGCCGGCGCGCGCCACGGCGGCCGTGATCGCGTGGGCGGCCAGCGTCGGGCCGGCGATCAGATTGAATTCGCCGCGATGGGCCTTGGTGATGGGCGTGCGCGCGGTGGCGACGATGACGGCTTCACGCATGCGAGGCTTCCTGTGAGGTCCGGGCGGCGCCCGGCGTGGCGTTGAGGCTGGCGAAATCGCGGCCGCTCTCGGCCAGCGCGACCAGCAGCGGCGCGGGCTGCCAGAAGCGCCGGTCCTGCGGCGCGAAGCGGCGGATGTCCTGCAGGATCTGCGGCAGGCCGACCCGGTCGGCGTGAAACAGCGGCCCGCCGAGATGGCGCGGGAAGCCGTAGCCGCGCAGGAACACCACGTCGATGTCCGAGGGGCGCAGCGCAATGCCTTCGGCCAGCACGCGCGCGGCTTCGTTGACCATGGCGGCGAGGTAGCGCCGCATGATGTCGTCGGCGCCGAAGGCCTGCGGCTGCACGCCGGCGCGGGCGCGCTCGGCCGCGATGATGGCCAGCACCTCGGGGTCGGGCGTGCCCTGGCGCGCGCCGTCGGCGTAGCGATAGAAGCCGCGCCCGGTCTTCTGGCCGAACCAGCCGCGCTCGCACAGCCGATCGGGAATCTGCACGTAGCGCAGCGCCGGATCGCGCGTGGCGGCGCGACGCTTGCGCGTGGCCCAGCCGATGTCGCCGCCGGCGAGATCCGCCATCTGGTAGGGCCCCATCGGATAGCCGAAGTCGCGCACGGCGGCGTCGATCTCGTAGGGTGAGGCGCCGTCTTCCAGCATCAGGTCGGCCGCCTGGCGATAGACGGCGAGAATGCGGTTGCCGATGAAGCCGTCGCACACGCCTGCGCGCACCGCCGTCTTGCCCAGGCGCCTGGCGAGCGCAAGGCCGGTGGCGAGCGCCTGCGGGCCGGTGGCCGCGCCCACCACCACTTCCACCAGCTTCATGATGTTGGCCGGCGAGAAGAAGTGCAGGCCGATGACCGACCGCGGCCGCTTGGTTGCGGCCGCAATCTCATTGACGTCCAGATAGGAGGTATTGGTGGCGAGCAGGGCGTCCGCGCGGGCCACGCGGTCGAGCTCGCGGAACACGCTGCGCTTGACCGCCATGTCCTCGAACACCGCTTCGATGACGAGGTCGGCCTCGGCCAGCGCCTCGTAGCGCGTCGCCCCGGTGATGCGCGCCATGCGCCCGGCCTTCTGGTCGGCGCCCATGCGCCCCGTCTCTTCGAGCAGCGCATAGACCTGTTCCACGCGCGCCAGGCCGCGCGCGAGCGCCGCGTCGTCCTGCTCCACCATCACCACGCGCAGCCCCGCGTCGAGCAGGCTCACGGCGATGCCGGCGCCCATGGTGCCGCCGCCGACCACGCCGCAGACCTGCAGATCGAGCGGTTGCGCGCCGTCCAGGCCGGGCACGCGGGCGGCTTCGCGTTCCGCGAAGAAGGCGTGCACCAGCGCGGCGCGCTGCGGGCTCGCCACGCAGGCCAGGAAATGCTCGCGCTCGCGCTTGAGGCCAGCCTCGAACGGCAGCTCGAGCGCCGCACGCACGGCGTCGACGATGCGGGGCGGCGCAGACAGCCCGCGCGCCTGGCGGGCATTGCGGGCGTCTGCGGCCTCCAGCGCGGCGCGCGTGGCGGCGGCATCGGCCAGGCCCTGCGCGTCGCGCGTGGGCCGGGGGCCGGCGCCCGCCTTCAGGCGCGCCGTGGCCCAGGCAATCGCCTGCGCCTCGAGCGTGTGGGTCTCGCCCTCGATCATCGCGTCGAGCAAACCGGCCTGGCGTGCGCGCTCGGCGGCGAGCGGCTGGCCGCCCAGCATCAGGTCGAGCGCGGCGGCGGCGCCCATCAGGCGCGGCGCGCGCTGCGTGCCGCCGGCGCCGGGCAGCAGGCCGAGCGTGACCTCGGGCAGACCGAGCCGGGTGCCCGCCAGCGCGACGCGATAGTGCGCGGCCAGCGCGAGCTCGAGGCCGCCGCCGAGCGCGTGGCCGTGCAGGGCGGCGAACACGGGCTTGGTGCTGGCCTCGATCAGATCGAGGACCTCGGGCAGCGACGGCGGTTGCGGCGCCTGGCCGAACTCACGGATGTCGGCGCCCGCGCTGAACTGGCGGCCCGCGCCCAGGATCAGGATGGCGGCGACTGCGGGATCGGACTGGGCGGCGGTCACGGCATCGCGCAGGGCCCGGCGCACGGCCGCGCCCAGGGCATTGACCGGCGGATTGTCGAGCGTGAGGACGAGCAGGTCGTCGTGGCGGCGCGCCTGTACGGCGCCGGTGGCGGTGTCGGCCATCGGGCGTTGTCTCCTTGCGGCGGCGCTGGGCCGCAAGGCCCGCGCTGTCCGGTTGATGTTGTGCATTCATTCTTTCTCAGCAAATCCTTCTTGACAATGGCATCGGCAATTGACAGGGCGTTCAATAAAATTTGACAATCAGCGCGAAGGAGCCCCCGATGGACACCAAATCCCTGACCCTGCTGGTGGAGATACTCGACGCCGGCAATCTGAGCGAGGCCGCGCGCCGGCTCAAGATGACGCGCGCCAACGTGAGCTATCACCTGACCCAGCTCGAGCGTTCGGTGGGGATGCAGCTCGTGCGGCGCACCACCCGCCACGTCGAGGCCACGGAGATCGGGCTCAAGCTGTATCAGCACGGCCGCGCGATCCGCGAGGAGCTGGTGGCCGCGCGCGAGTCGATCGACACGCTGGGCAAGACGCCGCAGGGGCGGGTGCGCCTGAGCGTGCCGAGCGGCTACGGCCAGTTCGTGATGCAGCCCTGGCTGCTGTCGTTCAAGCAGACCTATCCCGACATCGTGCTCGACGTGCTGTTCGAGAACAGCGTGGAGGACCTGCTGCGCGACGAGGTCGACATCGCCGTGCGCATCATGTCGGAGCCGCCGCAGAACCTGGTCGCGCGCGAGCTCGGCCAGGTGCGCTACGTGGCCTGCGCCTCGCACGACTACGTGGCGCGCCGCGGCCTGCCGCAGGCGCCGGCCGCGCTGACGCAGCTGCCGGTGGTGAGCGCGGCGGTGATCGGGCGGCCGCTGCGCCTGTCGGCCTATCGTGACGCACAGCCGCGCGAGCACGTGGTGCTCGAGCCCACGGTGGTGTCGCGCAACTATGCGTTTCTGCGCGCGGCGGTGCAGTCGGGGCTGGGCATCGGCGTGCTGCCCGACTACGTGGTGCACGAAGACCTGGCGCGTGGCGAGCTGGTGCAGGTGTTGCCGCAATGGCGCCTCAGCATCTTCGGCCGCGCGATGTACATGCTCTACATGCCCAACCGCCATCCGCCGCGGGCGCTGGCCATGATGATCGAATACATCCTCGCCTGCGCCCATGCGGAGCACGAGGGCCGCCCGGGCCTGCTGGCGCCGGCCGGCGTGGCGCGCGCGCCGGCTGGGATATAGTCGATCGCAGGGCGCGCCCGCCGGTGCGCCATCGCTGGAGAAACCTCATGTCGACCGTGCGATTGCTGAGCGACGACGAAGTGCGCAACAACCCGCAGGCCTGGGCGGTGTTCGAAGACATCCGCGCCACGCGCAAATCGGATTTCGTGAACAACTTCTGGCGCGCGCTCGCCAACGATCCGCCGGCGCTCGAGCGCACCTGGGGCCAGCTCAAGCAGGTGATGATGAGCGACGGCGAGCTCTCGCCGCTGGTGCGCGAGATGATCTACATCGCCGTGTCAACGGCGAACGGCTGCGCCTACTGCATCCACTCGCACACGGCGGCGGCGAAGGCCAAGGGCATGACCGACCAGGCGCACGCCGAGCTGGTGGCGGTGATCGGGATGGCGGCGCAGACCAATGCGCTCGTCACGGCCATGCAGGTGCCGGTCGACGAGGCGTTCCAGGTGAAATAAGGCGGCGCGGCCGCGCCGCCGGCCGGTGCTGCATGGCCGGCGGTGGGGCGTGCGCGGGGGCCGCGCACGCCGCCAGGGTCAGCGCAGTTCGCTCACGGCCCGGCCGATGCGTTCCATGGCAGTACGCAGCTGGGCTTCGGAGGTGGCGTAGCTGATGCGGAAGTACGGCGCGAGGCCGAAGATGCTGCCCGGCACCACGGCCACGTCGTGGTCGTTGAGCAGGTAGGCGCAGAAGTCCGCGTCGGTGGCCAGCTTCTGGCCCTTCGGCGTGGTCTTGCCCAGCACGCCTTCGCAATTTGCGTAGGTGTAGAACGCGCCTTCCGGACGGCGGCAGCGGATGCCGGGGATGGCGTTGAGCGCGTCCACCACCAGGTCGCGGCGGCGGCGGAACGACTCACGCCGTTCGGCCAGCACGTCCTGCGGCCCATTGAGCGCTTCGATCGCGGCGGCCTGCGTCACCGAGCACGGGTTCGACGTGCTCTGGCTCTGCACCACCGCCATCGCGGCGATCAGTTCTTTCGGGCCGCCCGCATAACCCAGGCGCCAGCCTGTCATGGCGTAGGCCTTGGACAGGCCGTTGACCGTGAGCGTGCGGTCGGCCAGCTTCGGCTCCACCTGCACCATGGTCTTGAAGGCAAAGCCGTCATAGATCAGGTGTTCGTAGATGTCGTCGGCCAGCAGCCACACGTGCGGATGACGCAGCAGCACGTCGGCGATGGCGCGCAGCCGCGCCTCGTCGTAGGCCGCGCCCGAGGGGTTGGACGGCGAGTTCAGCATCAGCCAGCGGGTGCGCGGCGTGATGGCGCGTTCGAGATCGGCCGGATCCAGCAGGAAGCCGTTTTCTTCGCGCGCATCGACCTGCACGGTCGTGCCGCCGGCGATGGTGATCATGTCGGCGTAGGAGGTCCAGTACGGCGTGACGACGATGACTTCGTCGCCCGCGTCGAGCGTGGCCATCAGCGCGTTGTGGATCACCTGCTTGGCGCCGGCGCTGGCCGTGATCTGGTCGAGGCCGAAATCGAGGCCGTTTTCGCGCTTGAACTTGCCCGCGATCGCGGTTTTCAGCGCGATCGTGCCGTCGAGCAGCGTGTACTTGGTTTCGCCGGCCTCGATCGCGCGGACCGCGGCCTGCTTGACGTTGTCGGGCGTGTCGAAGTCGGGCTCGCCGGCGCCGAGCACGATCACGTCGCGGCCGTCGCGCTTGAGCTGGGCCGCGCGCGCGCCGATGCGCAGGATCTCGGACACTTCGATCTTGGCGATCCGGCTGGCGCGCCGCAACACCGGTTTTTCAGCAGGAGTAGCAGAGGTGGACATGGCTTGCTTTGCTTCTGTGAGGTCGGGCTAGACGGCGGCCGTGACCATGATTTCAACGAGGATGTCGGGGGCGGCGAGCTCGATCGCGCCGCAGCACCGCGCCGGCGCCTGGCCGGACGCGATCCAGGCATCATAGACCGCATTCATGCCGGCGAAGTCGGCCATCGACTTGAGCCAGATGGTCACGTTCAGCGCGCGCGACTTGTCGGTGCCGGCCGCGGCCAGCATCTCGTCGACCTTGGCCAGGACCTGGCGGGTCTGGCCGCCGATGTCCTGCGAGCGGTCGTCGGCGGTGTGGCCGGCGAGGTACACGGTGTTGTTGTGGATCACCGCGCGCGCGCGGCGGCTGTTCTGGTCCAGGCGGGTGATGGGCAGGCGCTCGCTCATTGCTGCGCTCCCTGGCCGCTCACGCGACGGCAGTGGTTCAGCGCGGCCTGCACCAGGTTGTCGCTGGCTTCGGGCGTGCGGAAGGCCGAGTGGGCCGACAGCGTGACGTTGTCGAGTTCGTAGAGCGGATGTTGCGCGGGCATCGGTTCGACCTCGAACACGTCCAGGCCGGCGGCGCCCAGCTTGCCGCTCTTGAGCGCGGCGATCATGGCGGCCTCGTCGACGATGGCGCCGCGGGCGGTGTTGACCAGGATGGCGCCGTCGCGCATCTGCTGGATGCGTTCGGCCGACAGCAGGCCGCGCGTCTCGTCGTTGAGCAGCAGGTGCACCGACACCACGTCGCTCTGCGCCAGCAGGTCTTCGAGGCTGACGAAGGTCACGCCCGGATGGCTCTTGGCGCTGCGGTTCCAGGCCAGCACCTTCATGCCGGCGCCCTGCGCCAGGCGGGCCACTTCGGCCGCGATGCCGCCGAAGCCCACCAGGCCGATGGTCTTGCCGGTGAGTTGCACGGCGTCGGTGCGCAGCCAGTTGCCGGCGCGCATGCCGCGGTCCATCTTGGCGAAGCCCTTGGCGGCGGCCCACATCAGCGCGAACGCGCACTCGGCCACGGCGGTGTCGCCATAGCCCTTGATGATGTGCACCTCGATGCCGAGCTCGGCCAGCTCTTCCGGATTCATGTACGAGCGCGCGCCCGTGCCGAGAAACACCACGTGCTTGAGTGACTTGCACTCGCGCGCGATGGCGGTGGGCAGGTGCGTGTGGTCGATGATCGCGATCTCGGCGTCGCCGAGCTTGGCCGGGATCTGGTCGGACGTGATGTCGGGCTGGCGGTTGATCACCAGCTGCGGATCATCCTTGCGATGCAGGCGTTCGGCCACGGCGGACAGCGTGGGATTGGCGTCGAGGAACACAGCTTTCATGGGAATCCTTGAGAGGGTCGAAGGGTGAGGGGTCAGCAGGGCGGCAGCAGGCTGGTTTCGGCCAGCCGCGCCTCCGCGTAGTCGGCGAGCGCGTTGCCCATGTAGATCTCGGCATAGCCGCGCCGGGTGAGTTCGATCAGATGATCGAGGTGGTGATCGATGTGGCGCGCCATCAGGGCCTCGACGCGCGCCAGGTCGCGCGCGAGCAGCGCGCGCACGATGTCGGGATGATCGGTGCGGGTGTGGGCCCGGCGCGAACGCAGGTCCATCCAGCGCGCAAAGCGGATGCGCTCGTTGATCGAGCGGATCGAGCGCTGGAACTCGTCGTTGTGCGTGAGCGCGGCCAGGCGCTCGTGGAACTCCTCGTCGCGCCAGAGCAGGCGGATGGCCTGGCCGTCGGTTTCGGGCTCGTCCTGGTGCTGTTCGGCCAGCTCGAGCAGGGCCAGCAGCTCGGCCTCGGTGGCACGCGCGCACACCAGCCGCACGATGCCCAGCTCCACCGTGGCGCGGTATTCGTAGAGCGCCAGGATCTGCTGGGCGTCGAGCGCGCGCACCGTATAGCCGCGGCTCGGCGTGGCCACCAGAAAGCCCTCCGCCGCCACCCGGTTGAGCGCCTCGCGCACCGGCGTGCGCGACACGCCCAGGCGGCGCGCCAGCTCGACCTCGTTGATGCGTTCGCCCGGCCGCAGGCGGAAGGTGGTCGCCATGGCCTTGATGCGGTCGTAGATGTTGGCCGGCGAGGGCGCGAGGGTTGCCGTCATGGTGTCGGGTGCGGGTGCCGCTTGCCTGGGCCGCTCGGCGGCCGGCAGTGCAAGTGGCTGAAAAATCGGGAAATTCTGCCGGCTGTCCGGCCAGGGCGCTATCCGGGACAACCTGTATTTGAAGCTGTATACAGATGATGATGCTTGGAGTGTATGCAGTCAAGTGATATGATTTTTTCACCCGTCGCGACGCAGTGTCCGGTTGCGGCAGGAGCGGCGCCGGCCTTTCGGGCCGGACCGTCCGCGCAGTCCGAATTCGCCAGCGCCCGGGCGTCCCCGGGGGCTTTTCCGATCCGTCGCCGCGAGCCAGGAACGAGCTCGCGCCAACCACGAGACGCTTGCCATGACCTCTGCCAGCCCCGCACCCCTCGCCGACCGCACCGGCGGCCAGGTGCTCATCGATCAGTTGCTCGCCCAGGGCGTCGATCGCGTCACCTGCGTGCCCGGCGAAAGCTACCTGGCCGCGCTCGACGCGCTCTACGACAGCGGCGTCGAAGTGATCTCCTGCCGCAACGAGGGCGGCGCGGCCATCATGGCCGAGGCCTACGGCAAGCTCACCGGCCGCCCCGGCATCTGCTTCGTCACGCGCGGCCCGGGCGCCACCAACGCCAGCCACGGCGTGCACATCGCCATGCAGGATTCCACGCCGATGATTCTGTTCATCGGCCAGGTCGACCGCAGCATGAAGGAGCGCGAGGCGTTCCAGGAAATCGACTACCGCGGCATGTTCGGCGCCATTTCCAAGTGGGTCGTGGAGATCGACAGCGCCGAGCGCGTGCCGGAGCTGGTGGCGCGCGCGTTCCGCGTCGCCATGCAGGGCCGCCCGGGCCCGGTCGTGATCGCACTGCCCGAAGACATGCTGGTCGACGTGGTCCAGGTGCAGGACGCGCCGCGCGTGGAGCCGGCGCTGGCCTGGCCCGCGCCCCATGATCTGCAGCAGCTCGGCGAGCTGCTGTCCAAGGCGCGCAAGCCGATCGCCGTGCTGGGCGGCTCGGGCTGGGACGAGGCCGCCTGCGCCGCGTTCGCCCGCTTCGCCGAGCGCGCCAAGCTGCCGGTGGCCACGTCGTTCCGCCGCGCCGCGCTGTTCGATGCCGACCATCCCAACTATGCCGGCGACCTGGGCATCGGCCCCGACGCCAAGCTCAAGGCCCGCATCACCGAGGCCGACCTGATCCTGCTGATCGGCGGCCGCCTGTCGGAGATGCCGTCGTCGTCGTACACGCTGCTCGACGTGCCGGTGCCGCAGCAGACGCTGGTGCACGTGCATCCGGGCGCCGAGGAGCTGGGCCGGGTGTACCAGCCCGACCTCGCCATCCTGGCCTCGCCGCGCGGGTTCGCGGCCGCGCTGGAGCAGGTGCAGGTGCCCGCCGCGCCCGCCTGGGCCGGCAGCGCCGAGCAGGCCCACGCCGAATATCTCGCCTGGACCGACGTGGCGCGCAAGCTGCCCGGCGACTTCCAGTACGGCGAGGTCGTCACCTGGCTGCGCGACCGCCTGCCGGCCGACGCCATCATCTGCAACGGCGCGGGCAATTACGCCGGCTGGCTGCACCGTCATCACCGCTTCCACCGCCACGCCACCCAGCTCGCGCCCACCAGCGGCTCGATGGGCTACGGCGTGCCGGCCGCGGTGATGGCCAAGCGCCAGCTGCCGGAGCGCGTGGTGGTGGCGTTCGCGGGCGACGGCTGCTTCCTGATGAACGGCCAGGAGTTCGCCACGGCGGTGCAGTACGACGCGCCGATCATCGTGGTGGTGGTCGACAACAGCCAGTACGGCACGATCCGCATGCACCAGGAACGCGACTACCCGGGCCGTGTGGTGGCCACGCAGCTCACCAACCCCGACTTCGCCGCGATGGCGGTGGCGTTCGGCGGCCACGGCGAGCGCGTCGACACCACGGCGCAGTTCGCACCGGCCTTCGAACGCGCGCTGGCCAGCGGCAAGCCCGCGATCCTGCACTGCAAGCTCGACCCGCGTGCCCAGTCGCACGGCCGCGACTTCACGCCCAAGGCGTAAGGCGGCCGGGCCGCGCCGCCAGCGGGTGGCGCGGCGCGCGGATCGACTACTATCCGCGGTGCGTCGCGGCCGCGTCGTGCGAGATGCCGGCCGCGGCCTGACTCGTCTGCCAGGATCGCCGGGAACCACGCAGGCCAGCGCCGCCCCGTCTTCGGATCACCGGGCCGCCGCGCGGCCCTGCGAGCCGGCCCCGTGGCCCACCTTGCATCACCGGAGATCCCATGAGCACCGCCAGCGACAGCGTCGTCGACAAGGTCTACGAACAGATTCGGGACATGGCGATCGGCTATGTGTTCAAGCCCGGCGAACGCCTCAACGAAGTGGCGCTCGCCAAGCAGCTGGGCGTGTCGCGCACGCCGTTGCGCGAGGCGCTCAACCGCCTCAGCATCGAGGGCCTGCTGCGCTTTCTGCCGGGCAAGGGCTTTTTCTGCCGCGACCTCGACGTGCAGGAGATCTTCTCGCTCTATGAGCTGCGTCGCGCGATCGAAGTGGCGGCGGTGCGCCTGACCATCGCGCGCGCGCAGGACGCCGACATCCAGGCCCTGATCGGCTTTCTCGACGCCACCGGCCCCGACGCGGGCGAGCGCGACATCGCCGAGCTGGTCGCGCTCGACGAGGCCTTCCACGAACGCGTGATGGCGATGTCGAACAACGTCGAGATGCTGCGCGTGCTCAAGAACGTGAACGCGCGCATCCGCTTCGTGCGCTGGATCGACATGAAGCGCGCCGACCGGCCGGCCTCGCAGGACGAGCACCGCCGGCTGGCCCAGGCCCTGCTGGCGCGCGACGAGGCCGAATGCGTGGCCATCCTGGAAAAGCACATCGGCCGCCGCATGGACCAGATCGTCTCGGCCATCCGCGAGGGCTACGCCCAGATCTACATGAGCGGCGTGCCCGCCTGATCCGCCCGCGAGGGAACCGCGGCCGCGCGGCGGTTACTCACGCCCAGAGGGCGTGCGCGCATCGCGGCGGCCCGTCACCCCGGGTGCCCACGTGTCCTCCCCCTCCTTGCTTTCCCGCCTGCGCCTGCCCGCCGTGCCGCCGCAGCGTCGTCCCGCCGATCTGGTCTATGCCGCCAACGAGCGCCCGCCCGCCGGCGCGCTGCTCGGCCTCGGCCTGCAGCACGCCGCCACCGCGCTGGCGCTGATCGCCTACGTGCTGGTGGCCGCCCACATGGCGCAGCTGCCGGTGGCGGTGACCAACAGCCTGGTCACGGCCACCGTGCTCGGCATGGCGCTGGCGACGCTGTTGCAGGCATGGGGTGCGCGCACCGGCGCCGGCGCCCTGATCGTGCACATCCCCGATCCGGTGATCTTCATCACCGCCGCCGCCATCCTGGTGCATTACGGCCCGGGCGGGCTGGCCGCGGCCGGGCTGGTCAACGGGCTGGTGGGCCTGTTCGTGGCGCAGGTGCTGCCGCGCCTGCGCGCGCTGTTCCCGCCCACGGTGGCCGGGGTGGTGATCTGCCTGACCGGGCTGTCGCTGGTGACGCCCGCGCTGGAGCACAGCACGGGGCTGGGCAAGGGCGGGGCGCTGGACCTGCAGGCGGTCACGATCACGGCCGTGGCCCTGGCGGTGGTGGTGGGCTTTTCCGTCTGGGGTTCGCGCCGCATGAAGCTGTTTGCGTTGCTGGCCGGGCTCGCCGCGGGCGTGCTGATGGCCGGGCTGGCCGGCCGGCTCGAGGGCGGCGCGCTGCTGGCCGAGGCGCCGCTGTTCGCGCTGCCCGCGCTCACCGTGCCGGTGTTCGATGTGGATCTCGGGCTTTTGCTGGCGGTCGCCTTGCTCTCGCTGATGGTGCAGCTCGACACGCTGGGCACCGTGATCCTGATGAACAAGATGGACGACGCCGACTGGCGCCGTGCCGACATGGCGCGCGTGGGGCGGGGCCTGCGTGCCGGCTCGCTGTCGGCCATCGCGACCGGCTTTCTGGGCGGCCTGCCGAGCTCGACCTCGTCGGCCAACATCGCGCTGTGCCACATCAGCCGCAGCACCTCGCGCTACGTGGGCCTGGCCACCGCCGGCCTGCTGGCCCTGGTGGCCTTCATGCCCAAGGGCACGCTGGCGCTCACGCTGATCCCGACGCCGGTGATCGGCGCGGTCGAGATCTACGCGGCGGCCTATCTGATCGTGTCGGGCGTCGAGCTGATCGCCTCGCGCGCGCTCGATTCGCGCGCCATCTTCATGGTGGGCCTGTCGGTGGTGGCGGGCATGGGCGTGATCCTGCTGCCGGCGCTGCCCCGCGAGGCGCCGCAGGCCCTGCAGTTCGTGGTCGGCAACGGCGTGATCCTGGGCGGCATCCTGGCCATCGTGCTCAACATGCTGTTTCGCCTCGGCACCTCGCGGCGCGCGGCGCGCTCGCTCGCGCCGCTGCCCGCGGCCAGTGCCGACTATCCGCATCCGCCCGCCGACGCGGCCACCGCCATCGTGCAGTTCGTCGAGCACCAGGGCGCGGTCTGGGGCGCGCGCCGCGACGCCGTGCAGCGCGCCGCGGCCGCCGCGCTCGAAGGCGCCGAGGCCATCGCCCAGGCCGGCGGGCGCGAGCTGCTGCAGGTGCGCGGCAGCTTCGACGAGTTCAACCTCGACGTGGAGCTGCTGCACAGCGGGCCGCCGCTGCCGCTGGGCGGCGCGCGCGTCGATCCCGCGCAGTTGCTCGACACCGACGACGCCAACTTCCACGCCGCGCTCGACGCGGCGCTGGCCGGCGTGTCGTCGGCGTTGCTGCGACGGCTGGCCGACCGGCTCTCCACCGGCGAGCGCAACGGGCAATCGTTCCTGCGCCTGCATTTCGATCATTGAGGCGCGCGCCGCGCGCATCGCACCTGGCGGCCGTCACCGCCGCGCCGGGCCCGTGCATGCTGCGCGCGCAACCGGGTGCAGCGATGACGGAAGGCGCCATTTTCATGCCCTAGAATGGGACGTCGATCTCAGGAGGTACGCATGGATTTGTTGAGCACGTTCACCGACATCGCACGCCAGGCAGGCTTCGAACTGCCGCCCGAACTCGCCGCGTGGTATCGCAGCGGCGTGGCCGGCACGCCCGATGGCGCGGCCATGGCGGCGGTGTATGACTTCGAATGGCTCGACCCCGAAGACAGCCAGCGCGACATCGACGAATGGCTCAACCCCGCCGCACAGAACGGCAACCGCTATTTCCCGTTTGCCCAGTCCGGCGCCGGCGACGCCTACTGCCTGGTCCGCCTGGCCGACGGCCGCGAAGGCGTGGCCTGCGTCTGGCATGACGACGACGAGAGCCGCCTCGACCACGCCAGCTTCGCCGACTTCGTCGCGGCCTCGCACCTGTCCAGCTACGCCGACCTCTCGCACCTCGACGGCGACGCCGACGACCTCGCCGCCGCCGTGCGCGCCAGCCTCAACAGCAGCACCGCCGCGCTGCCCGCCCCGCATGCCGAGGCGCTGCTCGCACCCGCCCGGCAGGCGGTCACGCAACAGCCCTACAAGACCGGCCCCAAGGCCCGCCCCACGCTGGTGCCGGCCCTGCTGCCCCAAGACGACGCCGAAGCCCGCGCCGCCCGCTTCCGCGTGCCCGAGCCGGTGGTGTTCGGGGTGGTGGCGCAGTGGGAGATCGAAAGCTAGAGATGTATACGTCCTGTGTCGTCGTTGCCCCGGGTTGGCATTGGCGAGCGCGACGATAGAATCGATCGCAGGGCCCGGCGTGCGTGTGCGTGCCGGTACCCAAAGACTCTGCGAGGTGCCTCCATGGCTGCTGACTCCCCCAAGAAAGCAAAGCGGGTGCCCGCTGCGAAAGCGCAGCAGGCCAGGTTCGTGCGGATCATGACCCCGGCGGAGCGGATCCGCGATATGCGGGCGTTTGCGCGGGAGCACGCCAGCACCAGGGAGTCCGCGCTCGCGCTGCTGCGTGCAGCCGGCATCATCACGGCCTCGGGCAAGCTGGCCAAGCCCTTCCGAAATTGATCATGGTCTGGCCCGCCTATGAGTACCAGCCGAGCTTTGTCCTGGGATTCCACGGTTGCGACCGGGTCGTGGGTGAGCGCGTCTTGCGCGGCGACACACATCTGCTGCCGTCCGCGCAAAAATGGGATTGGCTCGGCCACGGCATCTATTTCTGGGAGGGCAGCCCGGGCCGGGCGATGGCGTGGGCCCGGCAGCGCAAGGCGCAGGGCAGGATCCTGCGACCGTTCGTGGTGGGCGCCGTCATCGACCTGAGGCATTGCCTCGATCTGTTCGATCGCGATAGTACGGCGCAGGTGCGTGCGGCGCATGGCCTTTACGCCGACCTCTCGGCCGCGGCGGGCATGGCGATGGTGCGCAACGTCGGCCCCACGCCGGACAAGGCCGGGCGCGGGCTGGACTGTGCCGTCATGAATCTGCTCCATGCGTATCGGCTCGCGCGCGCCGACCTGACCTACGACTCGGTCCGTGGCCCTTTTCTGGAGGGCGCGCCGATCTATCCCGAAGCGGGCTTCCTGACCGACACGCACATCCAGCTCTGCATACGCAACACGGCATGCATCAAAGGCTATTTCCGCCCGCTCCACGCCCCGCTGGAGGCGGGGCGCCGGCTCTGAGGATGCGCCGCACGCCGCAAATGAGAAAGCCCGGAAATGAAAAAGCCCGGTTGCGTGAGCAACCGGGCTTTTGGAATTCTTGGTGGCCTGGGGCGGAATCGAACCACCGACACGCGGATTTTCAATCCGCTGCTCTACCAACTGAGCTACCAGGCCAACGCGAAGAACGAGACTATACATGAAAATTTTCGCGTGTGCACGTAAAGCGGCAAAAACATCGAGAAATCGTTGAGCGCGCAGCCGTTTTGCGCAGGGATTGCGCAGCGTTGCGCATTCCCTGCGCAAAAAGCGCGCGCGGCGCATGCGCATCTCGCCGCATGTCGCGCCGCATGTCGCGCAGCGCGATGCGCGGATCACGATGCGCGCCTCGCCGATCTCGACGCCAACGCGGTGCGCGTCGGTCCGGCGTCCGCCGTAACCCCATCCGCGCGCACGTCATCGTCCCTTCGCCCGCACGGCGTCATCCCCGTCCCTGCTATGGCGCATGCGCCACAGACTCCCGACTCGCGGGGTAGGGTATCGGGGCTTACCCGGGGCGGGGGGGTATAATCTTGGACGGTCGCTGTTACAACTTAGCAGCTTAGCGCCGGCGGGGTCGCTCCCTGCCGAACCCACATGTCTGTCGCCGTTCTTGCATTCGGTCTGAATCACACTTCCGCGCCCGTGTCGGTGCGCGAGCGTGTGTCCATGCCCGCGGACTTGCTCAAGCCCGCGCTGGACGGCCTGCGCCTGGCGTTCGGCGGGTCGGTGCGCGAAGCGGCGATCCTGTCGACCTGTAATCGCACCGAGATCTACTGCGCCGCCGATGCCGTCGCCGCCGAGCAGTTGCCGGCCTGGCTGGCCGAGCATCACCAGCTCGAATCCGCCGCGCTCTCCCCCCATCTCTACCGCCATCGCCAGGACGACGCCGTGCGCCACGCGTTCCGTGTCGCCAGCGGGCTGGACTCGATGGTGCTGGGCGAGCCGCAGATCCTGGGCCAGATGAAAGACGCCGTGCGCGCGGCCGACGAGCTCGGCTCGCTCGGCACGCTGCTGCACCAGCTGTTCCAGCGCACCTTCTCCGTGGCCAAGGAAGTCCGGTCCCAGACCGCGATCGGCGCCCATTCGGTGTCGATGGCCGCGGCCGCGGTGCGGCTGGCCGAACGGGTGTTCGGCGATCTGGGCCAGGCCCGCACGCTGTTCATCGGCGCCGGCGAAATGATCGAGCTGTGCGCCACGCACTTCGCCGCGCAGAAACCCAAATCCATGGTCGTGGCCAATCGCACCGTCGAGCGCGCCGAGACCCTCGCTGGCCGCTTCTCGGCCAGCACCATGAAGCTGGCCGACCTCACCGAGCGCCTGGCCGAATTCGACGTGGTGGTGTCCTGTACGGCCAGTTCCCTGCCCATATTGGGCCTGGGCATGGTCGAGCGCGCCACGCGCCAGCGCCGCCACCGCCCCATGGTCATGATCGACCTGGCGGTGCCGCGCGACATCGAGCCCGAAGTCGGCCGCCTCGACGACGTCTATCTCTACTCGGTCGACGATCTGGGTCGGCTGGTGCAAAGCGGCACCGACGCGCGCCGCGCGGCGGTGGTGCAGGCCGAGGCCATCATCGAGACTCGCGTCCAGGGCTTCATGCACTGGATGCAGTCGCGCGAAGTGGTGCCGGTCATCCGTGACCTGCACCAGGCCGCAGAAGACGTCCGCGCCGCCGAGCTCGAACGCGCCCGCCGCATGCTGGCGCGCGGCGAATCGCCCGAGGCGGTGCTCGAACAGCTGGCGCACGGCCTCACGCAGAAGTATCTGCATGGTCCGCTGGCCGCGCTCAACCGCAGCGAAGGCGACGAGCGCAAGCAGTTGCTCTCCTGGGTGCCGCGCCTGTTCCCCGGCCGCGACTCGCGCCGTTAGCTGTCCCCGTACACGCCTGCCTCACGCCGCGCGCAGCTGACGCGCGCGCGTCCGTTCCCGTTTCGCCTTTTTTTCGAGTTGGTCCCATGAAATCGTCCATGCGCAGCCGGTTGGAGCAGTTGGCTCACCGCCTGATTGAAGTCGACGCCCTGTTGGCAGACCCCGATACCGCCTCCGACATGGACCGCTTTCGCAAGCTGTCGCGCGAACGCGCCGAGCTCGAGCCGGTGGTCGAGGCCTTCAAGAGCTTCCAGGCCACCGAGGCCGACCTGGCCACGGCGCAGGAAATGCTGTCCGATCCCGACATGAAGGCCATGGCCGAAGACGAGATCAAGTCGGGCCGCGCGCGCATCGAGACCCTCGAGGCCGACCTGCAGGTGCTGCTGCTGCCGCGCGACCCCAACGACACGCGCAGCCTGTTCCTGGAAATCCGCGCCGGCACCGGCGGCGACGAGAGCGCGCTGTTCTCGGGCGACCTGCTGCGCATGTACTCGCGCTACGCCGAGCAGCGCGGCTGGCGCGTCGAGATCATGTCGGAAAGCGCGTCGGAGCTGGGCGGCTACAAGGAAGTGATCGCGCGCATCGACGGCGATGGCGCGTACGGCCGGCTCAAGTTCGAGTCGGGCGCGCACCGCGTGCAGCGCGTGCCGGCCACCGAGGCGCAGGGCCGCATCCACACCTCGGCCTGCACCGTGGCCGTGATGCCCGAGGCCGACGAGCAGGGCGAGATCGTGATCAACGCCGCCGACCTGCGCATCGACACGTTCCGCGCGAGCGGCGCGGGCGGCCAGCACATCAACAAGACCGACTCCGCCGTGCGCATCACCCACCTGCCCACCGGCCTGGTGGTGGAGTGCCAGGACGACCGCTCGCAGCACCGCAACAAGGACAAGGCCATGCAGGTGCTGGCCGCGCGCCTGAAAGACAAGGAAACGCGCGAGCGCCAGAGCAAGGAAGCGGCCGAGCGCAAGAGCCTGATCGGGTCGGGCGACCGCTCCGAGCGCATCCGCACCTACAACTATCCGCAGGGCCGCGTGACCGATCACCGCATCAATCTCACGCTCTACAAGCTGGGCCAGATCATGGAAGGCGACCTGGACGAGCTCACCGGCGCGCTGCTGGCCGAGCACCAGGCCGAGCAGCTGGCCGCCCTGGGCGACGATCTCTGATCCCGATGGACCAGATCAAGGACCTGCTGGCCGACGCCCGCCTGCCGCGCCTGGAGGCGCGCATGCTGGCCGAGCGCGCGCTGGGCCGCACGCGCGCCTGGATGATCGCGCACGACACCGACGCGCTCACCCCGGCGCAGCGCCAGGCCTACGAGGCGCTGGCCGCCCGGCGGCTGGCCGGCGAGCCCATGGCCTATGTGCTGGGCGAGCGCGAGTTCATGGGCCACGTGTTCGCGGTCACGCCGGCCGTGCTGATACCGCGTCCCGATACCGAAGTGATGGTCGAGACCGCGCTGGCGTTCCTGCATGAGCGCGCCGGCGCGCGCGTGGTCGACCTGGGCACCGGCAGCGGCGCGATCGCGGTGTCGGTGGCGCTGGGCGCGCCGACCGCCGATGTGAGCGCCACCGACCTCAGCGCCGACGCGCTGGCGGTGGCGCGCGCCAATGCGCAGCGGCTCGGCGCCCGCGTGCGGTTTCACCAGGGCAGCTGGTACGGCGCGCTGCCCGAGGGCGAGCGCTTCGACCTGATATTGTCGAACCCGCCGTATATCCACCGCGACGACGCGCATCTGGCGCAGGGCGACCTGCGCTTCGAGCCACAGGGGGCGCTCACCGACCACGCCGACGGCCTGTCGGCGCTGGCCGAGCTGGCCGCCGGGGCGCCGGGACGGCTCGCGCCGGGGGGCGCGATCTGGCTCGAACATGGCTGGGACCAGGCCCAGGCGGTGCGTGCGCTGCTCACCGCTGCCGGGCTGCGCCAGGTGGAAAGCCGTACGGATCTGGCGGGAATCGAGCGGATTTCCGGCGGCTACCTATAATTGACCCATGCAGTGAAGAACAACCGCTTCCTATTTTGCGAGACCTACCATGAGCGACGTGCAAGAATTCATCCGTGAAACGGTAACCCAGCATCCCGTGGTGCTGTTCATGAAGGGCACCGCCCAGTTCCCGCAGTGCGGCTTCTCGGGCCGCGCGATCCAGATCCTCAAGGGCTGTGGCGTGAAGAAGCTGGTCACCGTCAACGTGCTCGAAGACGACGAAGTGCGCCAGGGCATCAAGACCTTCTCCAACTGGCCCACGATCCCGCAGCTCTATGTGCAGGGCGAGTTCATCGGCGGTTCGGACATCATGAACGAGATGAACGAATCGGGCGAACTCAAGCAGCTGCTCGACGAATCCGGCGCCACCGCCTGATGTCCAAACGCAGGCTCGTGATCGGCATCACGGGCGCCACCGGCGCCCTGTATGCCGTGCGCATGCTGCAGGCGCTCAAGGGCGTCGACGATGTCGAGTCGCACCTGGTGATCTCCTCGTCGGGCGTGCTCAACATCAAGCACGAGCTCGACATCTCGCGCCACGAGGTGCAGGCCCTCGCCGACCACGTGCACAGCATCCGCGACGTGGGCGCCACGCTGGCCAGCGGTGCGTTCCAGACCGCCGGCATGGTGGTCGTGCCGTGCTCGATGCGCACGCTCGCGGCCGTGGCCCATGGCCTGTCCGACAACCTCATCACGCGCGCGGCCGACGTCACGCTCAAGGAGCGCCGCCGGCTGGTGATGATGGTGCGCGAGACGCCGTTCAACCTCGCCCACCTGCGCAACATGACCGCCATCACCGAGATGGGCGGCATCGTGTTTCCGCCGCTGCCGGCGTTCTATCACCGGCCCACCTCGATCGAGCAGATGGTCGATCACACGGTGGCGCGCGTGCTGGAGCTCTTCGACATCAACGTGCCGGGTCCGCACTGGGAAGGCATGTGAGACAGGGCGGCGGGTCGGCCGTGTCGGTACGCCGGCCGTCCGGCGCGCGCCGGCGCCCCTCGGTGCGCCGAAAGACCCGCATTCGCGCCGCATGAAAAAACGCCCGGACCGGCGCATTGCCGATCCGGGCGTTTTCGCGTGCGCGCGGCTCAGGCCGCCTGCGGCACCGGGTAGGTCTGCTGGTAACGCACGCTGAACGTGTGCAGCGCGTCGAGCGCGGCCTGCGGATCGTGGCCGGGCTTGACCAGGAAGCTGTCGAAGCCCACCCGCGCCTGGTAGTACACCGTATCGATCATCACGTCGCCCACCGCCCGCAACTCGCCGGTCCAGTGGTACTGGCGGCGCAGCAGCTGCGCCAGCGAGTAGCCGCGGCCGTCGGTATAGGCGGGGAAGCTGATGGCGATGAACGCGATGCGGCTGGCGTCGAGCTTGCCGTCCGCATCGAGCAGCTGCGTGAGGTCGGTGTCGGGCGGCAGTTGCACGGCCACCGGATGCTGGCGGGAGGCGAGCGCGTCACGCGCCGCCAGCCAGGTGGCCAGCGGCACGATCCAGCCGGCCTCGTCGGCCGGCGTGCTGTCCGGCGCATCCTCGGGCGCCTCGAACAGGCGGCTGGTGTCGACTTCGAGTCTGCCCGCGCGGATCAGGCGGGCGTCGGGGGTGTTGAGTTCAGACATGGGCGGCCTCGCGGGCGGCAGGCTTGGCGACGGCCGGGTCGGCGTAGACGTCGCGCTTGAAGGGATCGATGCCGACGCGGTCGACCACGTCGATGAAGCGTTCGGCGTCGCTGTCGCGCAGATCCAGGTAGGTGCGGATCAGGCGATCCACTACGTCAGGTACCTGTTCGCGTGCGAACGACGGGCCGATGATGCGGCCCACGGCGGCGCCGCCGCCGCGCGTGGATTCGAGGTCGGGCAGCGGATGCGCGGCGCCCGACTGGCGGCCGCCCAGCGTGACCTGGTACCACTCCTCGCCGGCCTTATCCACGCCCAGGATGCCGATGTGGCCCACGTGATGGTGGCCGCAGGAGTTGATGCAGCCCGAGATGTTCAGGTCGAGCTCGCCGATCTCGAACAGGTAGTCGAGGTCGTCGAAGCGGCGCTGGATCGACTCGGCCACCGGGATCGACACGGCGTTGGCCAGCGCGCAGAAGTCGCCACCCGGACAGGCGATGATGTTGGTGAGCAGGCCGATGTTGGGCGTGGCGAGGTTCAGCGCCACCAGCTCGGCCCACAGCTCGGGCAGGCGGGCGCGCTCGACGTCTGCCAGGATCAGGTTCTGCTCGTGCGACACGCGCAGCTCGCCGAAGCCGTAGCGCTCGGAGAGGTCGGCCACCGCGTCCATCTGGTCGGCGGTGATGTCGCCCGGCGGCACGCCGGTCGGCTTGAGCGAGATCGACACGGCGGCGTAGCCCGCCACCTTGTGGCCGTGCACATTGGTGCGCAGCCAGCGGCGGAACGCCGGGTTGGACTCGGCCAGCGCCGGATTCGGATCCTCGGCCTGCGCGGCCTCGGCGCGATACTGCGGCCAGATGAAGCGGCCGGCGATCGTGTCGAGCTGGTCCTGCGTGATGGTATCGGGGCCGTCCTTGATCTGCAGCCATTCCTGCTCGACCTGTTCGCCGTAGACCTGCGGCGTGAGGTCCTTCACCAGGATCTTGATGCGGGCCTTGTACTTGTTGTCGCGCCGGCCGTGCAGGTTGTAGACGCGCAGCGCGGCCTGCAGGTAGGTGAGCAGATGCTGCCACTCGACGAACGGCTTGATCAGGTGGCCCACCATCGGCGTGCGGCCCATGCCGCCGCCGATCCAGACACGAAAGCCCAGCTTGCCGTCCTGCTCCACGGCCTGCAGGCCGATGTCGTGCACGCCGACCGCGGCGCGGTCCTGCACGGCGCCGGACACCGCGATCTTGAACTTGCGCGGCAGGAAGGCGAACTCGGGATGCAGCGTGGACCACTGGCGGATGATCTCGCACCACACCAGCGGATTCACGAGCTCGTCGGGCGCGATGCCGGCGAAGTGATCGGTGGTGGTGTTGCGGATGCAGTTGCCGCTGGTCTGGATCGCGTGCATCTGCACCTCGGCCAGCTCGCCCAGGATCGCCGGCACGTCTTCGAGGCGCGGCCAATTGAACTGGATGTTCTGGCGGGTGGAGAAGTGGCCGTAGCCGCGGTCGTAGGTGCGGGCGATGTGGCCCAGCTTGCGCAGCTGGCCGGCATTCAACATGCCGTACGGGATCGCCACGCGCAGCATCGGCGCGTGACGCTGGATGTACAGGCCGTTCTGCAGGCGCAGCACGCGAAAGTCGTCTTCGGTCAGCTGGCCGTCGAGAAACCGGCGCGTCTGGCCCGCGAACTGGGCCACGCGTTCCTCGACCAGTTGCTGGTCGACGGGGTCATACACATACATGGTCAATGCCCTAACAGTGTCGGTGCGGCGCGCAGCGGGTGCGCACACAGGCGGAGGCGCCGAGGCGCCATGACGGTTTTATGTACATAACCGTAGCAGCAGGCCGAAGCCAGCGTCTAAGTCATTCTGGTAATAAGGTAGGTCGCCCTGGTTTTGAGCCGGAGAGCCTTTGCTGGCGCGGCTTTGCGGGGAGCGGGGGAAGGGCGGGCGGCGCGCTGTGGCGTGGCGGCCGCAGGCTCGGCGGGCCGCGCGGGCCCGTAGATGTGAATGCTTCTCAGGCCGCTGCCGGTGTGTACGCTACTGCGTACGCCACCGACGAGGTGCCGGCAGGGCGGGCGGTGCGCGCCGCCCGGCGCGGCGGGCACAGAAAAAAGCCGGCGCGGCCTGGCGCGCCGGTACCCCACATCAATCGATCTTGTAGTCCATCCAGGAGGCCACCATGTCGCGCAGGCCGCCTTCCTGCTCGAACGCCGCGCGTTCGCCCTCGGCCTTGTTGCGGCCGAGCTCGAGGATGTACATGTAGTCGGAGATCTCGGCGCAGCGGCGCACGTTCTGGTCGACCAGCACCACGGTCATGCCCTCGTCGGCGAAGCCGCGGATCACCGCGTAGATCTCTTTCGAGATCTTGGGCGCCAGCATCGCCGTGGGCTCGTCGAGCAGGATCACCGAGGGCTCGATCAGGAGCGCCCGGCCGAACTCCACGAAGCGCTGCTGGCCGCCGCTCATGCTCGAGACCGGATCGTTGCGCTTGTCCGCCAGGATGGGGAAGCGCTGATAGACGCTGTCGATGCGGCGGCGCACGCGCGCCTTGTCGCGCCGGAACGGCCAGCAGCCCAGCAGCAGATTGTCTTCGACCGAGAGCTCGCCGAACAGGCTGCGGTGCTGCGGCACGAAGGCCACGCCGCTGCCCGCGCGCTGGTGCGAGGGCTGGCGGCTGATGTCCTGGCCGCGCAGCGTGATGCGCCCGCCGCGCAGCGGCAGGAAGCCGAACAGCGTCTTGAGCACCGTGGACTTGCCGGCGCCGTTGGGGCCGATGATGCCGGTGACCTGGCCGGCGCGCGCCGTCACGTTCACGCCGTTGAGGATGGTGATGTCGCCGTGATAGGCGACGGTCACGTTGTCGAGGGAGAAAACCGATTCCGCCATGGCTCAGGCTCCGAGATAGGCTTCGACCACGCGCGGATCGCTCTTCACGCGCTCGGCGTCGCCCTCGCACAGGATGGCGCCTTCGTTCATCACGATGATGTGGTGCGAGAGCTGGTAGATCGAGGTCAGGTCGTGCGACACCAGCACCACCGAGCAGTCGTGCTCGCGCGGCACCTCGGCGATCACGCGGATCAGCAGTTGCGCGAGCGAGGGATTCACGCCGGCGAAGGGCTCGTCGAGCAGTACCACCTTCGGCCGCGCCACCATGATGCGCGCCAGTTCCAGCAGCTTCTGCTGGCCGCCCGAAAGCTCTTCCGCATGGTTGTGCCGCAGCCGGTGCAGCTCCACCTTGTTGAGCCAGTATTCCGATTCGGCGTAGCGTTCGTCGGCGTTGCGGCGCGTCTGCTGCTGCGCCACGTCGAGGTTGTCGAGCAGGCTCAGGTGCGGGAACACGCGCGGCACCTGGAAGGTGCGGCCCACGCCCATGCGCGCCACTTCGTGCGTGGGCTTGCCGCCGATCGGCTTGCCGTCGAGCAGGATGCTGCCCTCGTCGGGCAGGTACAGGCCGTTGACGCAGTTCAGCAGCGTGGTCTTGCCCGAGCCGTTCATGCCGATCACGCCCAGGATGGAGGCGCGCGGCACGTGCAGGCTCACGCCCTGCAGCGCCACCAGCCCGCCGAAGCGCTTTTTCAGGTTTTCGATCTTCAGCATGGTGACTTCCTTCAGCGCAGCGCGCGCTGGCCGAACAGGCCGGAGGGGCGCACGAAGATCATGGCCACCATCAACGCGAAACCGAGCATCGTGGCGATCGAGGGATTGAAGAACACCACCGACACCTGTTCGGTGACGCCGAAGAGCAGGGCGCCGACCAGCGCGCCGATCGGATGACCCAGGCCGCCCAGCACGATCACGATGAAGCCGATCAGCGTGTAGTCGTTGCCCATGAAGGGCGAGAACGAGGGGAACACCAGCGCCACCAGCACGCCCGTGACCGCGGCCAGGCCGATGCCCAGGCCGAAGGCCACGGCCGAGAGCCGCTCGGCATTGATGCCGACGATACGGATTGCGTCGCGGTTCATGATGATGGCGCGCAGCGCCTTCCCCACCTGCGTGCGATAGAGGAACCAGGCCAGCGTGCCGATCACCGCCACCGCGATCACCAGTGCCACCAGGCGCACCGTCGGGATCAGCACCGGCCCGAACTTGAGGAACACCGGCTCCATGCTGAAGGGCAGCGAGCGGGCATCGGCCTCGAACATCAGCAGCATCAGCGCGCCCAGCATGATCGACACGCCGAACATCAGCAGCAGCGAGCTGATCTCGGGATCCTCGGCGCGCGACAGGCGCGGGATGAGCAGGAAATACAGCACATAGCCGACCGCGAAGAACACCACGAACGACAGCGGCAGCGCCAGCAGCGGATTGATGCCGAAGTACTCGAGCATCAGGTAGGCGAAGTAGGCGCCGAGCACGAGGAATTCGCCGTGCGCGAAGTTGACCACGCGCAGCACGCCGAACACCACGTTCAGGCCGACGCCGATCAGGCCGTAGATGGCGCCCAGGATGAGGCCGTTGATCAGCCCCTGGATGATGAGTGAGCTCATGAGGCTTCCTTCAGGCGATGTAGCGGCGCAGGTTGGGGCAGCGCTTGAGCAGGCTGCCGACGATGCCGCGCGGCAGGAACAGCATCAGCAGCACGATGACCAGGCCCAGCAGCAGCAGGTTCAGCACCGGGAATTTCTGCCAGATGAGGTGGTCGATGCCGACCAGCGCCAGCGTGCCGACGACCGGGCCGAGGATGGTGCCGAAGCCGCCCGCCATGGCGTAGATGATGCTCTTGGCCGTGATCAGCACGTGGAAGGCGTACTCGGGGTCGACCACGTTGGTGTACCAGGCCTCCACGCCGCCGGCGAGCGCCGGGAACAGCGCGGCCAGCATCCAGGCCTTGAGCCGCGTGTTCGGCACATGGATGCCGATGCAGGCCGCGGCCGAATCGTCGTCACGGATCGCCTTGAGCGCCTTGCCCAGCGGCGACACCGACAGCCAGGTGACGGTGGCCAACGTGGCCGCCATCACCGCCAGCATCGCGTAGTAGCTGTGCACGGGGTTGTTGGCGCTCGACAGGATCAGGCCCATGCTGCCGCCGGTGAAGTTGTCGGGCAAGTTCGAGATCAGCAGCTTCATGATCGTGGCGAGCGCCAGGCTCACGATGCCGAAGTACACGCCGCGCAGGCGCAGCGTGGGCGCGAACAGCAGCGAGATCAGCACGCCCACCACGCCGGCTGCCAGCAGCGAGGGCACGATGGGCCACTGCAGCAGCTTGTAGCAGATGCCCGTCGCATACGAGCCCACGCCGTAGAACACCACGAAGCCGAACGGCAGGTAGCCGGTGAAGCCCACGCAGATGTTCATGGCGCTCGCCATCGTCACCCAGAGCATCAGGTAGAACGCGAACGAGATATTGCTGGTGGAGGCTGGCACCACCGCGAGCGCGGCTGCCAGGAGAACGAACACTGAGATCGCGATGCGGGTGCGCAGGCGCAGGACGCGTTGGTCCTGCGCGCGGGCGGGCAAGGCGCCTGCCAGCGCTTCGGGGCTGCTGCTCATGATTATCCCTCTCGGTCCGGTTGGGAAAGCTTGGGCCGTTTCGTTGTGGGTCGATTATGAACAGGTCAGCCGAGCAAGACCATAACTTGATGTTAAGTGTTTTCCCCTATTTGGGGCCAAAAGAGGCGTTCAGCACCTCGCGCAGGTCGTCGATGAACTCGGCCGCGATGCGCGGCAGCGGGCGGTTGCTGGGGTGGACGGCGGTCACGTGCAGCGGGATGTCCTCGGCCAGCGGCACGATGGCCACCTCGGGCCAGTTGTTCTGCATCACCGTGAACTCGTCGACGATGGCGATGCCGGTGCCGGCATTGACCAGCGCGCACGCGAGCTGGCTCCAGGGCACGTCGGCGCACATGCGGCACGGCACGCCGGCCTGCTCGAAGGCGTTGGTCACGAGCATGCCGAAGGGCATGCGCGTGCCGACCACGATGTGCGGGTAGGGCGACAGGTCGGCCAGGCTGACCTGGCTGCGCGTGGCGAGGGGGTTGGCGGCGGGGATGGCCGCCACCATGCGGCCGGTGTGCAGCGGGATCGAGGTCATGAACGGATGCTTGGTCTGCATCACCACCAGGCCCAGGTCGGCCTCGCCATTGAGCACGTCCGGGATCAGGTGCGGCAGGGCATTGGTGTTGAGCCGCAGCATCACGTCGGCGCGGCGCCCCTGGAAGCGGGCCACCGCGCGCGGCACCAGGTATTGCGCCAGGCTGGGGATCGAGGTCAGGCGCAGCACGCCGGCGCCGTGCCCGGCCAGGGCGTCGGCCAGGTCGTTGACCCGCTGCATCATGCGCTGGGTCTTCTCGATCTCCTCGAACAGGGCGTGCACGTCGGCGGTGGGCTGCAGGCGGCCGCGCACGCGTTCGAAGAGGTCCAGGCCGAGCTGCTTTTCGGTGGTCGCCAGCATCCGGCTCACGGCGGGCTGGCTGATGCCGAGCAGGCGCGCCGCGCCGCTGATGGAGCCCGCGACCACGATGGCCCACAGCATTTCGGTCTGGCGGTAATTGAGTTTATTCAAGGCGTGCGCTCCATGCCTATTTGTTATACGCTATGCGCGGATTTGTGCAAACTTTGCGCAAGTTCACGGTTTGCCCCTGTGCGGCGGGCTGTCGGTATTCCCCTTTTGTGCAATCCAAGGAGTTTTCCTATGTTCAGAAGTCCGTGGTTATCCCGTCTGTCCGCCCTGATGCTGGCGGCCGCCGTGCTGAGCCCCGCGACCAGCGCGGCCCAGTCCTCCGACAAGATCCGCATCGGCATGACGGTCTCGTCGACCGGCAGCTTCGCGCTCGCCTCGCAATCGGGCGTGCGCGGCGTCGAGGTCTGGGTCGACGATGTGAACCGGCGCGGCGGCATCGAGATCAAGGGCAAGAAGTATCCGGTTGAGCTGGTCAAGCTGGACGATCGCAGCGACAAGCAGATGGTCACGCGCGTCTACGAACGCCTGATTGTGGATGAAAAAGTCGATCTGGTGTTTGCGCCCTTCGGCTCCACGCTGACGGCCGCGGCCGGCACTGTGACCGAGCGCCTCGGCAAGTACATGATGGTGTGGTCGGCCGCGAGCGACGATCTCTACAAGCAGGGTTTCAAGAACATGGTGTCGGGCACGCAGATGCCCGTGTCGGCGATGCTGCGCGCGCCGATGGAGCTGGCCAACAACCTCGGCGTGAAGAAGGTGGCGCTGCTGTACTCCGACGAGCCGTTCCCGGCCGGGCTGGCCGACGGCGGCCGTGCCCACGCCAAGCGCCTGAACATGGACGTGGTGCTCTACGAAAAATATCCCAAGGGTCAAAAGGATTTCAGCACGCTGCTGCAGAAGGCCAAGGCCATGGGCGCCGAGGCGCTGATCCCCACGTCGTATGAAGGCGACCTGATCAGCATGACGCGTCAGATGAAGCAGCTCGACATCAACTTCCCCTACATCTTCATGGTGTACGCCTCCACGCCGCAGTTCCAGGCGATCGGCGCGGATTCGAACTTCATCTTCAGCCACACCAACTATCACCCCTCGATCAACTGGAAGGTGGATGCCGGCCTCACCCGCGAGCAGTTCGCGCAGGCCTACGACAAGCTCTACCCCAAGGCCGAATTCCCGCCCGATTTCCAGACGGCGCTGGCCTATGGCGCGGGCGCGCTCACCGAGGAGATCGTGAAGAAGGCGGGCGCCACCGATGCCGCGGCGCTCAAGCAGGCCTCGCTCGATCTGTCGGGCAAGGTCACGGTGATGGCCGGTCCGTACGCGATCGACGAGACCGGCAAGCAATTGCAGATGCCGTTCCCGGTGGTGCAGTTGCTGCCCGGCAAGGGCATGGTGCCGGTGTGGCCGCAGGACGTCGCGGTCGAGAAGGCGGTGTACCCCGCGCCGGCATGGAACAAGCGCTGAGCCGGAAGACTACCGGCAGGCATTGAGCGCCGGCCGCGCCACGCGCGCGGCCGGCGTTCGCTCAACGAGGAACACGATGTCTGAACTAGCGTTTGCCAGTCTTTCCGAGCTGGCCGAGGGCTTGGCGGCGGGCCGTTACAGCGCCGTCGAACTGACGCGACTCTATCTGGACCGCATCGCACGCGCCAACGAGGCGCTGCATGCGTATGTGGCGGTGGACGAAGCGGGCGCGCTGGCGCTGGCCGAGGCCGCCGACGCGCGCCGCGCACGCGGCTATGCGCTGGGCGCGCTCGACGGCCTGCCCATCGCGATCAAGGATCTGTGCGAAGTGCAGGGCGGCGTCACCACGGCCGGCTCCGAGGCCTGGCGCGCGCGCCGCAGCCAGGCCACCGGCGTGGTCGCGCACCGTCTCGTGCAGGCCGGCATGGTGATCCTGGGCAAGACGCACATGGTGGAATTCGCCTTCGGCGGCTGGGGCACCAACCCGGTGATGGGCACGCCGCGCAACCCCTGGGATGCGCAGGCCCACCGGATCCCGGGCGGCTCGTCGAGCGGCTCGGGCGTGGCGGTGGCGGCGGGCCTGGCGCCGGCGGCGATCGGCTCGGACACCGGCGGCTCCGTGCGCATTCCGGCCGCGCTCAACGGCATCACCGGCCTGAAGACCACCTGCGGCGTGATCAGCCGCGCGGGCGCGGTGGCGCTGTCGCAGACGCTCGATTCCATCGGCCCGCTCACGCGCGACGTGCGCGACGCCATGCTGATCACGCAGGCACTGGCGGGGCCCGACGCGGCCGATCCGGCCACGCTCGGCGCGCCCGCCTTCCGCATCGATCTGCCGCGCGCGGTGGCCCGCCCGCTGGCCGGCGCGCGCATCGCGGTGATGCCGGCCGAGGCCTATCCGATCGCCGTGACGCCGGCGGTCGCGCGTGCGATGGACGACGCGCGTGCGCTGCTCGCGCAGCTGGGCGCCGAGGTGGTCGAGACGGCGCTGCCGTTCGACTTCAACGCGATGATGGTGGCCAACGGCCGCATCATCGCCGCCGAAGCCTACGCGCTGCATCGCGACTACATCGAGGATGCGGCGCTGCCGATCGGGGAGTTCGTGCGGGCCCGCGTCATGGGCGGCAAGGGCATCGGCGCGGCCGACTACCTGGCGGCGCTGCGCGAACACGAGCAGGCGCGCGCGCACTGGCAGTCATGGATGGCGCAATACGACGCGCTGCTCACGCCGGCGCTGCCGTTCGAGGCACGCACGCTGGCGCAGGTGGACGAGGCGGCGACGCCGCTCGCGGCCTTCTCGCGCGCCGGCAACTATCTGGGGGCGTGTGGCCTGGCGCTGCCCGCCGGCCACGGCGAGCAGGGCCTGCCGGTCTCCGTGCAATTGCTGGGCAAACCGTTCGACGAAGCGACGCTGGGCCGCATCGGCATGGCCTTCCAGGCCGCCAGCGACTGGCACCGGCGCACGCCGGACCTGCGCGCGTTCGGTTTGCCGGGCTGACGTGTCCGGGCCGGGATGGGCGGGTGGGGAGCCCTGAGAAAGAAGGACTCGCCCGTCCCGGCTGTCTGGACAGAAGATGCGCCGGCCTCAGTTGGCCGGGCTGGTCTCGACGCAGGCGTTGAACTCGCCGGTGGCCGGATCGCGCACGAACAGCACGCCGGTGGCCACGCCGAAGTACGTGCCGTGCAGCTGCAGCTCGCCCTTCTCGACGCGGCGGCGGATCGACGGGAAGGTCATCAGGTTGCGCAGGCTGTGCTCGACGACGGCCAGTTCCATGCGCTTGATGTCCTTGTCGCGGTCGCCGGTGCTGGCGCCCAGGCGCTCGGCCACGGGGGCGATCTGCGACATCCACTTGCCGATGAAGTCCATCTTCGAAAGCGGCTGCGACTCGTCGTAGAACGAGCGGATGCCGCCGCACGAGGCGTGGCCCAGGACCACGATGTGCTTGACGTTCAGGCCGTTGACCGCGAACTCGATCGCGGCGCTGGTGCCGTGGTACGAGGATTCGGAATCGGGATCGCAGGGCGGCACCAGGTTGGCGACGTTGCGCACCACGAACAGCTCGCCGGGGCCGGCATCGAAGATCACTTCGGGCGAGACGCGGGAATCGCAACAGCCGATCACCAGGATCTCGGGGGTCTGGCCTTTCTCGGCCAGGGCTTCATAGCGGCTGCGCTCGCTGGGAAAGCGGCCTTGCAGGAACGCCTGATAGCCGTCGGTCAGTCTTTTGGGAAACATGATGGGTCCTTCCTGGAGTTCGGCCCCCGCCGGGGCGGCCTGGATCGGCCGGCAGGCCCGGCCCGCGGATGAGGCGGGCGCCGGCGACGCGCGAGCAAAACCTCGCCTGAAAACCTGCGCCGGCTTGCGGGGGACAAACGGGATTTTCCCACATCGGCCTTACAACGGCTTGGGCGCCGTCGCAAATAACCTTTTCTTTCAAAGGGTTATTCGGCCTTGATGTGGACGGCGGTAAAGCGCGCGATCGAGAGCGGCGTGCTGGCGCGCACCTGCCAGACTTCGCCGGGATCCAGCGGCTTGTCGCTGGCATCGCGGATGCGGCCGATCTCGCGGCCGTCGGCGTCGTAGAGCGCGAACTCCACCTCGGCGTGTTCGATGCGCTTGTTGCTCAGGTTGGCCAGCGTGCCGGTGATGACGGTTTCGGCCGTGTTGTTGTCCCGCACGGCTTCGAGATTGCCCAGGTTGACGCCATACGAGAGGCTCTGGGCGGCGGCCGCGGAGGCGGCCAGCGACAGCAGCAGGGCGGCGATACGCTTTTTCATGGTGGTCTTCCGGAAACGGCGACGTCTTCACCATAACGGCCGGCCCGGGGCGGAACAACGCCGCGTCCGTAACTTTTGTCGCCAGGTTTGACGGCCGCCTCGGCCATCGGAATGCTTGCCGCGGGCCGCGGTTTGATCGAAGATGAGTGCGCCGGTGGATGCTGGCCGGCGTCATCGCTTCTGGCACATGCCGCATGCACGGCGCCGGAAGCCTGGGAGGAATACCATGTCTTTCCGCACCACCTGCATTGCCGCCGGCCTGTGCCTCGGCCTGTTCACCGCCCAGGCGGGGTTGGCCCAGGGCACCGCGCCCGCCACCTCCGGGGCCAAGCCGGCCGCCAAGGAGCTCACGCCGCAGCAAAAGCGCATGGCCGACTGCAACCAGTCCGCCACCGGCAAGTCCGGCGATGAGCGCAAGACCTACATGAGCAGTTGCCTCAAGGGCGAGACCGCGCCGGAGAAGGCGCTCACGCCGCAGCAGCAGCGGATGAAGGATTGCAATGCCAAGGCCGGCACCCAGGGCCTGTCGGGCGACAAGCGCAAGACCTTCATGAGCACCTGCCTGAAGGGCGCCTGAGCGCAACCGCGCCGCATGAAAAAAGCGAGCCGCGCGGCTCGCTTTTTTCGTGGCGCAGACGCGTGCGTCAGGCCGTGGCGATGGGCGTGACCGGCGAGCCGATCGCGTGCGGCAGGCGCAGCGGCGGCGCGGTCAGCATGAAGTGATGCCGCCCCTGCGCGTGCAGCCAGTCGGCCAGGTCCTTCAGGTACCAGAGCTCGGCCAGCGGCAGGCCGAGCTTGAACAGGCAGTGATGGTGCAGCGGCAGCATGGCGCGCGGGCCCTGCTTCTCGCGTGCCGGGTAGGCCTCGACCGCATAGTTGTCGGCGCAGATCGCGGCGATGCCGCTGTCCGAGATCCATTGCAGCAGCGCCTCGTCGGTGCCGTCGAGCGCGGCGCCGTAGCCGTGCAGCACGTCGGCGTCGGGCTTGCCGGCCATCTCCACCACCTTCTCCGCGTAGCCGGTGCGCAGCACCAGCATGTCGCCGGGTTCCACCGCGATGCCGTCTTTCTCGAGCACGGCCAGCAGCTCCCGGGCGCCGATCAGCGTGCGGCCCGTGCCGTAATGGCGCGCCAGGTCCACCAGTACGCCACGGCCCTGCATGCCCTTCTGCGCGAGGTTCTCGATGCCGATCTTGAGCGCGGCCGAGGGGCCGCCACTGTTGCAGCCGCAACCGGTGTGGTCGCCGTCCATCGGGCCGACCACGTCGATGCCGGCGCGATAGCCGTTGTAGTAGACCAGCTCGGGCTCGCCGTCGTCGTCGGCGTCGAACAGCGCGCCCACGTGCGCCAGCGAATCCCATTGCGTGGAGTACTGCATCGACAGCAGCACCTGGTCGTCGCTCAGCACGTCGACCGCGTCGGGATTGAGCTTGCGCAGCGGGAAGTTCACGTAGGGCGTGTCCTGCAGGCGCGTGGGCGAGAGCTGCGGCGGGTGGCGGCGCGGGTTCAGCACGTTGCCGCCGGGCAGGTCGAGCGGCAGCGACAGGCAGAAGGTCTTGCCGGCGCGGATCTCGCGCGCGCCGCGCAGCACCACCTCGTCGGTGATGAGGTTGAGGCGGCCCAGTTGGTCGTCGGGGCCGAAGTCGCCCCAGTTCGAGCCGGGCGGACGGACTTTCCAGCGTTGCATGGCTTTACTCCGTGAGGAAGTCGGCCACCGTGCGGGTGAAGGCTTCCGGTTGTTCCCAGTTGGAGATGTGCGACGTGGCGAACTCGACGTAGCGCGCATTCGGGATGGTGTCGGCCAGGAACCGGCCGTCGGCCGGCGTGGCGGCCAGGTCGTGGGTGCTGGCGATCACCAGCGTGCGTTGCGTGATGGCGCCGATGCGGTCGCGCAGATCGGCATCGCGCAGCGCGGCGACGTTGCCGATGTAGCCGGCGTCGGGGGTACGGCGCAGCATGTCCACCAGCACCTGCGTCAGGCCCGGATGGGCGGCGCGGTATTCGGCCGTGAGCCAGCGCTCGACCAGCGCGGGCGCCATGGCCTGCAGCGTTTTCTCGCGCACCGCGGCGATGCGGTCGGTCCAGCCCTGCACCGAGCCGATGCGCGCGGCGGTGTTGCACAGCACCAGGCGATCGATGCGGCCGGGATGCTCGAGCGCCAGCCACAGGCCCGTGGGGCCGCCCATCGACAGGCCGCAGAAGTGCGCGCGCGCGATGCCGAGATGGTCGAGCAGTTCGATCACGTCGCCGCCGAGCTGGGCGAAGCTGTATTCGCCTTCGGGCACCGACGACTTGCCATGACCGCGGGTGTCGTAGCGCAGCACGCGGAAGTGACGCGAGAGTTCGGGAATCTGCTGCGCCCACATATCGGCGCAGGTCCCGAGCGAGTTGGACAGCACGAGCACGGGGGCGTCGGCCGGACCGTCGATGACGTAGTACAGGCGGGCCTGGCTCAGATCGGCATAAGACATGGTATTTCCTGATGCAAAAGCGCCGGGACCGGCCCGGCGCACACTGACATTACAGATAGCTCTGGCCGGCCACGTAGGCCTTGCGCCAGCGGGTGATGTTGACCCGCTCGAACAGCTCGGCCTGGTAGAACGGATCGGCTTCGATCAATTGCTGGGCCGCCTCGCGCGTGTCCACATCGACCACGTACAGGCCGCCGCCGATGTCGGTGCCGTCGTCATGCAGCTTGGCGCCGCAGGCCAGCAGCAGCGCCTTGTTCTGTTCCAGAAAGGCCAGGTGGGCCGGGCGGTGCTGCTTGCGCAGCTCGAGCGAACCGGGCTTGTCGAAGGTTTCGATGATGTAGGGCATGGCGGCTCCGGGCTCAGATGGCCGAGGGGTGGCGCGCCAGGGCGGTGACGCGCACGTCCATGTAGGGGAACAGCGGCAGCGACGACAGGATGTTGTGCAGCTCGTCGTGGTCGGCCACGTCGAAGATGCTCACGTTGGCGTAGCGGCCGGCCACGCGCCACAGGTGTTGCCACTTGCCTTCCTGTTGCAGTTTCTGCGCCAGCGCCTTTTCGTCGGCCTTCAGTTTGTTGGCCTGTTCGGCGGGCATGTCGGCGGGCAGGTTGACCTGCATTTCAGCCATATACAGCATAAGGATTCTCCTGGGTGGGACGGCGCCGCGACGGGGCGCGGCGCGGGAAGAAAAACGAGCCTCAGTTGGCGAACTTCAGCGGCAGGCCGGTGAGCGCGAGCAGCTCGTCGGGCGTGGTCTCGCCGAAGATGTCGGTCACGGTCACGCCGTTGGCGTCGATGTCGAACACGGCCACGTCGGTGTACACGCGCGACACGCAGCGCACGCCGGTCAGCGGGTAGCTGCAGGCCTCGACCAGCTTGCTCTGGCCTTCGCGCGTCTGCAGTTCCATCATCACGAACACCTGCTTGGCGCCGATCGCGAGGTCCATCGCGCCGCCCACGGCGGGGATGGCGTCAGGCGCGCCGGTATGCCAGTTGGCGAGGTCGCCCTGCGCCGACACCTGGAACGCGCCGAGCACGCAGATGTCGAGGTGGCCGCCGCGCATCATGGCGAACGAGTCGGCGTGATGGAAGAACGAGCAGCCCGGCAGTTCGGTGACCGGCTGCTTGCCGGCATTGATCAGGTCGTAGTCTTCCTCGCCCTTGGCCGGCGCCGGGCCCATGCCCAGCATGCCGTTCTCGGTGTGCAGCAGCACTTCACGATCGGTGGGCAGATGGTTGGCCACCAGCGTGGGCAGGCCGATGCCCAGGTTCACGTAGGCGCCTTCGGGAATGTCTTGCGCGACGCGCGCGGCGATCTGGTCGCGGGTCAGTTTGGTGCTCATGCCTGCTCCTTGGTCGTGCCCGTGGCGATCTGCACCACGCGTTGCACGAAAATGCCGGGGGTGACGACGGTCTCGGGATCGATCTGGCCGAGCTCGACCACTTCGCTCACCTGCGCCACGGCGACGCGCGCCGCGCTGGCCATGATGGGACCGAAGTTGCGCGCGGTCTTGCGATACGTCAGGTTGCCCCAACGGTCGCCGCGCTGCGCCTTGATCAGCGCGTAGTCGGCGTGCAGCGGATATTCGAGCACGTAATGACGGCCGTTGATCTCGCGCGTTTCCTTGCCTTCGGCCAGCGGCGTGCCGTAGCCGGTGGGGCTGAAGAAGGCGCCGATGCCGGCGCCGGCGGCGCGGATGCGCTCGGCCAGGTTGCCCTGCGGCACGAGCTCGAGCTCGATCTTGCCGCTGCGATAGAGGCCGTCGAAGATCTGCGAATCGGCCTGGCGCGGGAACGAGCACACGATCTTGCGCACGCGGTTCGCGCCGAGCAGCGCGGCCAGGCCGGTCTCGCCGTTGCCCGCGTTGTTGTTGATGATGACCAGGTCCTTGGCGCCCTGCTCGAGCAGGGCGTCGATCAGTTCCATGGGCTGGCCGGCCGTGCCGAAGCCGCCGATCATGATGGTGGCGCCATCAGGCACATCGGCCAGGGCGTCCGCCGCGCTTGCTACGAGCTTTGAAATCATAGGTGTCTGCAATAGAGGTGGCGTGTGATAATTTGTTCTTCAGTCGAACTTATGTTCTGTTGAAGAACATCGTTTCAGGGCTGTGGCGCAGTGTCAAGGCAGCGCGCCCGGTCGGATGACGGCGCCGCAAGCCCCCGATGCCGCGGCCCCTCGCCCGCGCGATGCGGGCCCAAATTCTGTTTGATCGAGTCTCATGGTTGAAACCCCCAGTCAGCAGCCCAGCGACAGCTACGTGCAATCCTTCGCACGCGGCCTGTCGGTGATCCGGGCCTTCGGCCCGCAGCGTCCGCAGATGACGCTGACCGAGGTGGCCGCCGCCACCGGACTCACGCGCGCCGGGGCGCGCCGCATCCTGCTGACGCTCGAGCATCTCGGCTACGTCACGGCCGAAGACCGCCGCTTCACCCTCACGCCGCGCATCCTCGAGCTGGGCTATGCCTATCTGTCGGCCACGCCGTTGTGGAACCTGGCGCTGCCCTACATGGAAGAGGTGGCGGAGCTCACGCGCGAGTCGTGTTCGGTGTCGGTGCTCGATGGCGCCGACATCGTCTACATCCTGCGCCTGTCCACCCACAAGGTCATGAGCATCAATCTCGCCGTGGGCAGCCGGCTGCCGGCCTGGGTCACGTCGATGGGCCGCGTGCTGCTCGCGGGCCTGCCCGAGGCCGAACAGGAACGCCTGCTCGACCAGAGCCAGATCCGCGTCTACACGGCCAGCACCCTCACCGACCGCGCGCAGTTGCGCGAGGCGCTCGCCGCGGTGCGGCGCGACGGCCATGCCTGCGTGGTGCAGGAGCTCGAGCCCGGCCTGCAATCGGTGGCCGTGCCCATCGTGGATCGCAGCGGCCGGGTGATCGCCGCGATGAACGTGAGCGGGCACGTCAATCGCTACACGCGCGACGAAATGCTGGCCGCGTTCCTGCCGCCGCTGCGCGAGGCCGCGCGGCGCGTCAACGACGCATTGCTGCGGCGCTGATCCGGCCGCGCGAGGCGCGCGAGAGGCGGCAGCGGTCTTCATATCAGACGGGCGCCACGCCCAGCGTGGTGCCGCCGCACACGTACAGCACCTGGCCGGTCACGAAACCGTTTTCCGGCGCCAGGAAGAACATCGCGGCGCGCGCCACGTCTTCGGGCTGGCCCAGGCGCTTGACCACGATGCTGTCGATGATGCGCCGGGTCTGCGGCGCGCCTTCCGGATTGCTCTTGGTGAACAGCTCGGTGGCGATCGGGCCGGGACCGATGGCGTTGACGGTGATGCCGTCGCCGCCCAGCTCCATGGCCAGCGTGCGCGTCATGCCGATCAGGCCGGCCTTGGTGGCCGAGTAGACCACGCGCTCCGGCTTGCCCAGCGCCGCGCGCGACGACATGTTGACGATGCGGCCGAAGCCGGCCTCGCGCATCGCGGGCAGCGCGGCCTGGATCAGGATCAGGGCGGTGCGCAGGTGCAGGTTGACCACGTAGTCGAGGTCCGCGATCGAGGCGGTGTCGGCCGTGCCGGGGCGGGTGGCCCCGGCGTTGTTGACCAGGCCGACGATGGCGTATTGCGCGTTCACTTCGCGCGCAACCGCCTCGGTGGCGGCCAGGTCGGTCAGGTCGGCCTGGAACGACACCAGCCCGGCGGGCGGCGCATCGGGCAGGCGGTAGTCGATGTTGACCACCGTGTGGCCCGCGTCCAGCAGCGCGCGGGCGATGGCCGCGCCGATGCCGGCGCTGGCGCCCGTGACGAGATAAGCGGTGGGTTTCATGGGGATTCTCCGGTGTCGTCGCGTGGCGTCAGTGGGTCAGCATGCCCCAGGCCAGCACGGCGGTGATGTGCACGATGCCGACCCAGATCATCATGATGACGGTGTAGCCCATCACATCGCGCAGCTTGAGCTTGGACAGCGCCAGTGCCGGCAGGATCCAGAACGGCTGGATCAGGTCGTTCCAGGCGTTGCCCAGCATGACCGACATGGTGGTCTGGTTCAGCGCGCTGCCGATTTCCTTGGCGGCATCGATCATGAACGGGCCCTGGATCACCCAGTGGCCGCCCGCCGACGGCGCGAAGAAGTTGATGACGAACGAGCTGATGAGGCCCCAGAAGGGCAGGGTGCCCGGCGTGGCGACGTCGACGAAGATCTTCGAGATCGTGGTCACCAGGCCCGAGCCGGCCATGATGGCCATGATGCCGGCATAGAACGGGTACTGCAGGATGATGCCCGAGATCGTCTTGATGCCCTCGTTCAGCTTGGCCACGTAGGCGGCCGGCGTGCCGAGCAGGATGATGCCCAGGAACAGGATGATGAAGTTGATCAGGTTCAGGTCGAGCGACTTGCCGTCCATGAAATAGAACACGACGTACGCGATGCCGAGCAGGCCGATCAGCAGGCTCAGGATGCGGCTGTTGTTCAGGCGGCTGGCGATGGTGTTTTCGGCGGCGGCATTGTGGCCGGCGGCGGCGGGGCCGTTGTCGCGGTCGATGTTGGGGTCGACCTCGACGATCTTGTCGCCCTGCTTGGGATGCAGCCAGGCATTGAGCAGCGGCAGCGTGACGATGATGACCAGGCTGGTGATCAGCATCGGCACCGAGAAGATGGTTTCCGACAGCGGGATCACGCCCATCTGGCCCGACGTGGGGTGGCCGGGGGTGGCCACCAGCACCGGGATGCTGGCCGACAGGCCCAGGCCGTACATCGTGAAGCCGCTGTAGGCGGCCGCGATGATGAGCGGGTAGTGCACGCCCTTGACCTTGAGCGCCAGCTTCTTGGCGACCACGCCGCCGATCACCAGGCCGAAGCCCCAGTTCAGGTAGCTGCCGACGCCGCCGACCAGCGTGGCCACGATGATGGCCGTGCGCGGGTTGTGCACGTGGCTGACGATGCGGTCGAGGAAGCGGTCGGTGAGGGGTGCGGTGGCCAGCACGTAGCCCATGGCCAGGATCACCGCCATCTGGGTGGTGAAGGCCAGCAGGCTCCAGAAGCCCTTGCCCCATTCACGCGTGATCTGCGGCAGCGCCTGGCCTTCCACGCCCATGGCGAGCAGCACGGTCAGGAGCGTCAGCGCGATCGCGAAGACGAAGGGATCGGGCAGATACTTGCGCATCAGCTCCGTGAAGAAAGAAGCGAGTTTGTTCATGTTGCCTCCAACAGACCCCGTTGTCCCGGTGCGCTGTGGTTTTGTTGCGCGCGCAACCTGTTTGGCCGCGCGTGTTGAAATGCCCCGCGGCCCCGATGGCCGCCGGGCGGGTTGGAATCGTTCAGCTCAGTTTCTTGTCGCCCAGCCAGGCCACCAGCTCGGCCAGCGCCGCGCTTTTCTCGCGCAGCACGCGGTCGCGGTCCTCGGCCGGCCAGGTGTAGAAGCCCTGGCCCGCCTTGGCGCCGATCTGGCCGCTCTCGGCCTTCTCGCGCAGCAGGTCCGACGGCGTGGTGCGGTTCTCGAGGTCCTGGTAGAGATAGCTGGCGATGGCGTAATGCACGTCGATGCCGTTCATGTCGCGCTGGGCCAGCGGGCCGGTGAGCGCCAGGCGGATGCCCAGGCTCCACTTGACCACCTCGTCGATGTCCTCGGCGCTCGCCACGCCCTTCTCGAGCAGCGAGATCGCCTCGCGCGCCAGCGCGTGCTGGATGCGGTTGGCGATGAAGCCGGGGATGTCCTGGCGCACCAGCACCGGCTTCTTGCCGCCCAGCCGCAGGAAATCCATCACGCGCGTCACCGTGGCTTCGGTGGTCTGGTCGCAGCGCACCACCTCGACCAGCGGGATCACGTCGGCCGGGGTGAAGAAATGGGTGCCCACGAAACGGTCGCGCCGGGTCACGGCCTCGGCGATCGCATTGATCGAGAGGCCGGACGTGTTGGTGGCGAAGATGGTGTGCGCCGGACAGAGGGTGTCCAGGCGGGCGAAGATGTCGCGCTTGAGTTCGAGCTTCTCGGGCACGGCCTCGATCACGAGGTCGCTGCCGCAGGCCGCTTCCAGCCCGGCTTCCATGCGGATGCGGCGCAGCGTCTCCTGGATCGCGTCGGGCGCGTACACGCCCACCTGGCGTTCGATCACGGCCGAGGCGCGCTCCAGCGCGCCGGCCACCGGATCGATCAGGACCACGTTGATGCCCCGGGAGGCAAAGAGGGCGGCGATACCGCTGCCCATGGCGCCCGCACCGACGACCGCCAGATTCTGGATGGGGAGATCCATGAAGTTGCTCGCTTGCTCGCGGCCCGGGCGTGCGGCAGGCGTCCCTGTAGGGCTACCGGCGCGCCGGTCGTCTCTTCCGTGGGTGCCTTTCCGTGCCCGTGGCCAGAAAAATCGTTGTTGTTCTATATGCGAACATTTGTGCGTATATAGAATTTCCGACGATAGTAACGAGGATTCGCGAGGCCGGTCAGCCGTAGTGTCCGTTCTATGGACGCGAGAATCTTGCGCTGGTTCGCGCCAGCCCTTGTGGCAAGGGCCGGCCGCACGGTCGGCGCCGGCTGCGTCCCCAATGTGACCATTGCATGGACGCAGTGCAGCAAAATCGGCCGGCCCTCATCGGGCCGGCGCGTTTGCTGCACCGCAGGGGTCAGCCGGAGTTGCGCAGGCCCGCGGCGATGCCATTGATTGTCAGGTGGATGGCGCGCTGGACCCGCTTGTCGGGCCTGGCGTCGGGCCGGGCCTGGGCAGCCCGGTGGCGCTTGATGAGCTCGATCTGCAGATAGTTGAGCGGGTCGATGTAGGCGAAGCGCTCGCGCAGCGAGGCCAGCAGGCCGGGGTTGTCGGCCAGCAGGTCGCGCTGGTTCACCAGCCGCAGCATGGCGAGGGTGCGCGCATGCTCGTCGGCGATGGCGCCGAAGATGCGGTCGCGCAGGCCGCGCTGCGGCACCAGCTGCGCGTAGCGCGCGGCGATGGCGAGATCCGACTTGGCCAGCACCATCTCCATGTTGGAGAGCCAGGTGCGCATGGCCGGCCATTGCGCGGCCATCTCGCGCAGCTGCGCCAGGCGGGTGCGGCGCGCGCGCGGCGCGCCCGGGCCGCCCTGCTCGAGCCAGGTCTCGAGTGCCGAGCCCACGCCATACCAGCCGGTGAGCATGAGACGGCATTGCGCCCACGAGAAGCCCCAGGGGATCGCGCGCAGGTCTTCGATGCGCTGGCCCTGCTTGCGCGAGGCCGGGCGCGAGCCGATGTTCAGGCCCGCGATCTCGCTGATCGGCGTGGCCGCGAAGAAGTAGTCGGTGAAGCCGGGCGTGTCGTAGACCAGGCCGCGATAGGTCTTGCGCGCATGATCCGACATGAAGGACATCGCCTGGCCGTGACGGCTCATGTGCGCGTCCTCGGCCTCGGCGGCCTGGGCGTGGGGCGCGAGCGACGACTCCAGCACGGCCGACACCAGCAGCTCCATGTGCCAGCGGCCGATCTCCACGTCCTTGTATTTGCTCTGGATCACCTCGCCCTGTTCGGTGAGGCGGAACTGGCCGGCCACCGTGCCCGGCGGTTGCGCCAGGATGGCATCGAAGCTCGAGCCGCCGCCGCGGCCCACCGAGCCGCCGCGGCCGTGGAACAGGCGCAGCTTCACCCCGCGCTTGCGGAACACGTCCACCAGCTCGCGTTCGGCCTGGTAGAGCGACCAGTTGGAGGTGAGGAAGCCGCCGTCCTTGTTGCTGTCGGAATAGCCCAGCATCACCTCCTGCGTGTGGTCCTGGGCGGCGCTGACGCGCGCGCGCACCTCCGGCAGGTCGAGCCAGGCGGCCATGATCGCGGCGCCGCGCTCCAGGTCGGGGATGGTTTCGAACAGCGGCACCACCATCAGCCCGTCTTCGGCGGGGATGTCGGCGCCCGCGGGCGCGGTGAGCCCGGCTTCCTTTTGCAGCACCAGCACTTCGAGCAGGTCGCTCAGGGTTTCGGTGTGCGACACGATGGTCTGGCGCACGGCCTGCCTGCCGTAGCGGGCGCGGCCGGCCGCCGCGGCGCGCAGCACGGCGAGCTCGCGCGTGGCCAGTTCGCCGTAGGCGATCCAGGGCGAGGCCAGCGGACGCGCCTGGGCCAGCTCGGCGCGCAGCAGCCGCACGCGCGAATCCTCATCGAGCGCGGCATAGTCGACCGGCTTGCCGTCGAGCTGCGCGCCGGCGCGCGCGAACAGCTCGGCCAGCACCTGCTCGTGCACGTCCGAGCTCTGGCGCAGGTCCACGGTGGCGAGATGGAAGCCGAACACGTCGAGCGCCTGGCGCAGGCCCGACAGCCGCAGCCGTGCGATCGGCGCGCCGTGGTGATCGCTCAGCGACTCGGCGATGACGGCGAGGTCGCGGGCGACCTCCTGCGGCGTGGTGTAGGGGCGGGCGGCGCGCGTGGCGCGGCGCGCCAGGTCTTGCCCGGTGAGCTCGCGCGCGGTCGCGGCCAGGCGCGCGTAGATGCCGACGATGGCGCGGCGGTAGGGTTCGTCGCGCCGGTGCGGGGAATCGTCGCCGCTGTCCTCGGCCAGCTCCAGCAGGGCCGGGCTGGCGTCGATCAGCAGCGTGGTGATCGACAGCTCGGCGCCGAGCGCGTGCACCTCCTGCAGGTAGTGCTCGAACAGCACCGTGGCCTGGCGCAGCAGCGCGCGCTCGAGCGTACCGGCGTCGACGTTCGGATTGCCGTCGCGGTCGCCGCCGATCCAGCTGCCCATGCGCAGGAAGGGCTCGAGCGGCTCGGGCGGACGGCCGAATGGCGAGGCGGACTCGCGATTGAGCAGGCGCGACAGATCGGCGTAGAGCCGCGGGATGACCTGCAGGAAGGTGCTGCGGTAGTAGGAAAGCGCATTCTCGATCTCGTCGGCGACCGTGAGCCGCGTGTAGCGCAGCATGCGGGTCTGCCACAGCGTCGCCACGCGGCCGATCAGGGCCTGGTCGAGCGCGAGCTGTTCTTCGGCGGTAAGCGGCTGTTCGCGTTGCACCAGCAGGGCGGCGATCTCGCGGTGTTCGTCGAGCGTGCTCTTGCGCTGCACCTCGGTGGGATGGGCCGTGAGCACCGGCATGATGCAGGCCTCGGTGAGCAGCTTGCGGATCCGCGCGGGCGTGACGCCCTGCGACTTCAGCAGCTCCACCGCCTGCGCGATGCTGCCGGTGGCGGGCGTCGGGTCGGCCAGCGCGCGGGCGCGCTGACGCCGGTTCTGGTCGCGGTCTTCGGCGATGTTCGACAGGTGCAGGAAGTAGCTGAACGCCCGCGCGACGGAATTGGGATCGTCGCCGCGCAACTGCCGCACGCGCGCCTGCAGCAGCTTGCCGTCGGCCTCCTTGCCCTCGCGCCGGAATTGCACCGCAGTCCGGCGCAGGGTCTCGATCGTGTCGAAGACCCGTTTGCCTTCGCAGGCCTCGATCACGGTGCCGAGATAGCGCCCCAGCAGGCGGATATCGTGGCGTAGGGGTTCGGCGGCATCGGACTGCGAGCGTGAGGCGTTCATCAAGGATCCGTGAGAGGGAGGGGAAACGGGAAGGCGGTGTGGCGGTCTGGGGTGGAAACGACGATGCGTCGATTGTAAGCAGCGATCCTTACGCGGGGCGCCCTCCCTGCACCGGCTGCGGTACATTCTCGCCATGGCGGCGCTGCCGCGGCTCTTGCGATTTTTCCCCATGCTGAACCATCAACGACGCGCCCTGGTCCTGTTCTCCGGCGGCCAGGATTCCACCACCTGCCTGGCCTGGGCCCTGGACCGCTACGAACATGTCGAGACGGTGGCCTTCGATTACGGCCAGCGCCATCGCATCGAGCTCGACGCGCGCCTGAACGTGCTGCGCGAAATCCGCGCGCAGTTCCCGCAGTGGGCCGCGCGCCTGGGCGAGGATCATCTGCTGGACCTGAAGGTGCTGGGTCAGGTGGGCGACACCGCCATGACCAGCGATCGCGCCATCGAGATGCAGGCCAACGGCCTGCCCAACACCTTCGTGCCGGGCCGCAATCTGCTGTTCCTGACGCTGGCCGCCGCGCTGGGCTATCGCCGCGAGCTGGACGTGCTGGTGGGCGGCATGTGCGAAACCGATTTCTCGGGCTATCCCGATTGCCGCGACGACACCATCAAGGCGCAGCAGGTGGCGCTGGGCCTGGGGCTGGGCACGCGCCTCACGATCGAGACGCCGCTAATGTGGATCGACAAGTCCGAAACCTGGGCGCTGGCCGAGCAGCTGGGCGGCCCGGCGCTGGTCGACACCATCGTCGAACACAGCCACACCTGCTATCTGGGCGAGCGCGGCATGCGCCACGCCTGGGGCCACGGCTGCGGCCAGTGTCCGGCCTGCGTGCTGCGCAAGGCCGGCTTCGAACGCTGGGTCGAAGACAAGGCGGCGCGGCAGGCCGACGGCCCGGGCGCCTGAACGGCAGCGTTCAGCGCGACGGCGGCGTGCGGCTGCCGTCGCCGAGCTCGCGCTGCATCAGCACGGTGTCGCGCCACTCGCCGTGTTTGAAGCCCACGTCGCGCAGCGTGCCCACGGGATGGAATCCCTGGCGCGCATGCAGGGCCAGCGAGGCGGCATTGCGGCTGTCGCCGACGATGGCCAGCATCTGGCGCCAGCCGCCTTCGGTGCAGCGCTGGATCAGGGCGGCGAGCAGCTTGCCGCCGATGCCCAGGCCGGCGCGCCCGGCCTGCACATACACCGAGTCTTCCACCGTATGCCGATAGGCCGGCCGCGGCCGATAGGGCGTGGCATAGGCGTAGCCCACGACCGCCCCGCCGCACTCGGCGGTGAGGTAGGGCAGGCCATGGCCGATCACCGTGGCGTGGCGCTGGCGCATCTCCGCCTCCGAGGGCGGCTCCAGTTCGAAGGAGGCCGTGCCATGCAGCACGTGCTGGGCATAGATGGCGGCGATCGCGGGCAGGTCGGCGTCGATCGTGTCGCGGACCAGCACGGTGGGAGTCAGGGGAAGGGGCGCATTCATGGTCTTGGCACGCCGAGAGGCGCGAATTCAGGGGCTCGCGGCCGTGTCGATCACGGCCAGGCATAAGTTTGCGCCGCCGTCGAGAATAAGTGAAGGTTTCTGTTTTTATGGTTTGAATAAGCAAATCTTATATGTCGGGGTGACACGGACCTAGTCGTTAACCCGCACTGGCGGGGCGGCGGGCTTGCCGTATCATGCTGCAAGCCTTCCGGCCGCCTGCAGACCCGCGTCATGGCCCTCCTCGTGATGGAGCGCCAGGCGCCGCACGCCGACCGGGGCTTGCGCCCCGCCAGGGTCGCCGTCGTTTCATTCGTTGCGCCGTTGTACGTTGTTCACACGTAGTACGTTGCTCCATGCCTGCGATCGCGAAAACCCCTGCCCCCGCCCCTGCGCCCGTCTTCCCCGACCCCTTCCTGGCCTCGCCTCAGGACTCCCGCCCGCATCCGCCCTGTGCGATCTCCGCGCGCGCCGACGATTTCGCGGCCGGCGCGGTGAGCGCGCCGCAGCGGCACGATCGCGGCCTGCTGCTCTACGCGCTGCAGGGCGTGGTCACCGTGCTCACCGAAACCGGCAACTGGGTGGTGGCGCCCGGGCAGGCGCTGTGGCTGCCGCCCGGCATGCTGCACCAGAAGCGCGGCTGGGACAGCGTGGCGATCCGGGCGCTCTACATGGATCCGCAGCTCGGCGGGTTGCCCACCGACTGTCAGCCGATCCAGGTCTCGCCGCTGCTGCAGGCGCTGATCGGCGAGGCCATCAAGCTGCAGCGCGCCGAGGCCCCCAGCGCGCGCGCCGGCCACATCCATGCGCTCATCCTCGACGAGATGCGGCAGGTCTGCCCTGCCTCGCTGCACGTGCCGCTGCCCGCCGAGCCGCGGCTGCGGCGCATCTGCCAGGCGCTGCTGCGCGATCCCGCCAGCCGCGAGGGCCTGGACGCCTGGGCCGCCTACGGCGGGCTCAGCCGGCGCAGCCTGACCCGGATGTTCCGCGCCCAGACCGGGGCGAGCTTCAATGAATGGCGCCAGCGCGTGCTGCTGATGGAGGCACTGGCGCTGCTGTCGCGCGGCGCGGCCATCGCCGACGTGGCGCTGCGGCTCGGCTACGCGAGCCCCGGCGCGTTCGCCACGATGTTCCGCCGCACGCTCGGCGTGTCGCCGCGCGACTACTTCCGCTGGGGCGACGCGGCCGCCGCCGTATGATGAGCGTTTTTCGGCACCGGCCTCCCGGCCCGTGCCCGCGGACGGCCGGATGCGCGGACTCAATCTCGATCACTTGCGGGTGTTGCTCGATATCTTCGAGCTGGGCAGCTTTTCGGCCGCGGCCGAGCGCAACGGCCTGACCCAGCCCGCCGTGAGCCAGCAGGTGCGCGCGCTCGAGCGCCGCTATGGCCTGCGGCTGGTCGAGCGCCTGGGCCGGCGCGTCAGCCCCACGGCGGCCGGCGCCGAGCTGGTCGATCACCTGCGCCGCATCGAAGCCGCGGTGGCCGACGCCGACCAGGCCATGCAGTCGCTCGCCACCGGCGTGTCGGGGCGCGTGCGGCTCGGCACCGGCGCCACCGCCTGCACCTACCTGCTGCCGCAGGCGCTGGCCGGCCTGCGCGGGCGCTACCCGGACATCGAGGTGGTGGCCAGCGTGGGCAACACCGCCGACATCCTGCGCGAGGTCGAGCACAACCAGCTCGATCTCGGCCTGGTGACGCTGCCGGTCGCCGGCCGCGCCTTCCAGGTCACGCCGCTGATGGACGACGAATTCGTGGTGATCTTCCCGGAGGCGGCCGCCGCCGTGGCGCGCGTCACGCCGCAGGTGCTGGCCGCGCAGTCGCTGGTGCTGTTCGAGCCGGGCGCGCGCACGCGCGACATCATCGACGAGTGGTTCGAGGACGCCGGCGTGGCGGTGCGCCCGGCCACCGAGCTGGGCAGCACCGAGGCGCTCAAGGAATTCGTGCGGGCGGGCCTGGGCTGCGGCATCGTGCCGCGCATGGCGGTGGCCCGGGCCGGCAACCGCGCGGGCCTGCGGGTGCAGTCGCTCACGCCGCGGCTGGTGCGGCGGCTGGCCATCGTGATGCGGCGCGACAAGCCGCTGAGCCGCGCGCTGCGCCAGGTGGTGGAGATGCTGCAGGCGCTCAGCGCCGACCGGCCGGCGGCGCTGGCGGGCTCGCGGCGGCGCTGATCCGGGCGGGGGAGGGCGCCCTGTCAGGCGGGCTTCAGCACGCCGGGGGCGGTTCCAGCGTATGATTTACCGCTTTGCCGAACCCCTCTTATTTCGAGAAGGCTATGCCGCACTACCGCTCCCGCACCTCGACCCACGGCCGCAACATGGCTGGCGCCCGCGCTCTCTGGCGTGCCACTGGCATGAAAGATGGCGATTTCGGCAAGCCGATCATCGCCGTGGTCAATTCGTTCACCCAGTTCGTACCCGGCCACGTGCACCTGCGCGACCTGGGCGCGCTGGTCGCACGCGAGATCGAGCAGGCGGGCGGCGTCGCCAAGGAATTCAACACCATCGCGGTCGATGACGGCATCGCCATGGGTCACGGCGGCATGCTGTATTCGCTGCCGTCGCGCGAGCTGATCGCCGATTCCGTCGAATACATGGTCAATGCCCACTGCGCCGACGCGATGGTGTGCATCTCCAACTGCGACAAGATCACCCCCGGGATGCTGATGGCCGCGATGCGCCTGAACATCCCCGTGGTGTTCGTCTCGGGCGGTCCGATGGAAGCGGGCAAGGTGATCTCGCCCACCGACGGCAAGGTGCTGGCCAAGATCGACCTGGTCGACGCCATGATCAAGGCCGCCGACCCTACCGTGAGCGATGCGGAAGCCGAGCAGATCGAACGCAGCGCCTGCCCCACGTGCGGTTCCTGTTCGGGCATGTTCACCGCCAACTCGATGAACTGCCTGACCGAGGCCATCGGCCTGGCCCTGCCCGGCAACGGCACCATCGTTGCCACGCACGCCTGGCGCAAGGGCCTGTTCGAGCAGGCCGGCCGCCTGGTGGTGGACCTGTGCAAGCGCTACTACGAACAAGACGACGCCTCGGTCCTGCCGCGCAGCATCGCCACCAAGTCGGCCTTCGAAAACGCGATGGCGCTCGACGTGGCCATGGGCGGTTCGACCAACACCGTGCTGCACCTGCTGGCCGCGGCCCAGGAGGCCGGTGTCGACTTCTCCATGACCGACATCGATCGCATCTCGCGCAAGGTGCCGTGCCTGTGCAAGGCGGCGCCCGCCACCGACAAATACCACATCGAAGACGTGCACCGCGCCGGCGGCATCCTGGGCATCCTGGGTGAGCTCGCGCGCGCCGACCTGCTCGACCTGAGCTGCGGCAACGTGCACAGCGGCACCCTGGGCAACGCGATCGCGGCCTGGGACGTGGCCGGCGGCGCCGGCGAGGACGCGCAGAAGTTCTACCGCGCGGCGCCCGGCGGCGTGCCCACGCAGGTGGCCTTCAGCCAGGAAAAGACCTTCCTCACGCTCGACACCGATCGCAAGACCGGTTGCATCCGCAGCAAGGAAAACGCCTACTCCAAGGATGGCGGTCTGGCCGTGCTCTACGGCAACCTCGCCGAGAAGGGCTGCATCGTCAAGACCGCGGGCGTGGACGAATCGCAGTGGGTCTTCACCGGCCGCGCGCGCGTGTTCGAGGCCCAGGAAGATGCGGTCGACGGCATCCTGAACGACGAGGTCGTGGCGGGCGATGTGGTCATCATCCGCTACGAAGGCCCCAAAGGCGGCCCCGGCATGCAGGAAATGCTCTACCCGACCTCGTACCTGAAGTCCAAGGGCCTGGGCAAGGTCTGCGCGCTGTTCACCGATGGCCGCTTCTCGGGCGGTTCGTCGGGCCTGGTGATCGGCCATGCCTCGCCGGAAGCGGCCGAAGGCGGCACGATCGGCCTGGTCGAGGATGGCGACACCATCGAGATCGACATCCCCAACCGCCGCATCCACCTGGCCGTCTCTGACGCCCTGCTGGCCGAGCGTCGCGCCGCCATGGTGGCGCGTGGCGACAAGGCCTGGCAGCCGGTCGACCGCGAGCGCGTGGTGTCGCAGGCGCTGCAGGCCTATGCCGCGCTGGCCACCTCGGCCGACCGCGGCGCCGTGCGCGACCTGAGCCAGCTCAAGCGCTGATCGCGTCTCGCCTGAGAAAAATGGTGCGCCTCGGCGCACCATTTTTTTTTGCCCGCGCCGCGCCGTTGCGCGGAGGCGCAAGCAGGGCCGGCATGAGCGCTGGCGCAATGGTTGCGCCGGCAACGATCAGCCGCGGGCGCGTTCCGCGCCCAGCCGGTGCGCCAGCGCCACCAGCACGTCGAGCGGGGGGTTGCCCGGCTGGGGGCGGTACACCAGCGTCATGGGCGCGGTGAGCCGCTCGCGGGCACGCATGCGGAAGTAGGCCACGCCACCGCTGTCCTTGCCGCGCATCGAGGCCGGCACCACCGACACGCCCGCGCCCGCGGCCACCAGGTTCAGGTTGGTCATCATGCGTTCGACCTCGGCCGCGATGCGCACGCGCAGGCCGAGCTGCGTGAGGCGTTCGAGCAGGTCGCCATACATGCCGGGCGCGCCGGGACGGCGCACCAGGATGAACGATTCCTGCGCGAGCTCGCCCAGCGCGAGCGTGGGCAGGCGCGAGCGCGGGGCGTCGGCGTCGTAGCGGCGCGCGAGCGGGTGGTCGAGCGGCAGGGCGAGCAGCATCTCCTCTTCGAGCAACACGTCGCAGCGCAGGCCGTCCTCGGCCTGTACGGTGCGGCGCAGCAGGCCCGCGTCGAGCTGGCCGGCGCGCACCTGCTCCATGATTTCGGCCGCATTGTGTTCGCGCACGGCGGTGTGCAGCCCCGGGTGGGACTGGCGCAGCGCGCGCAGCAGCGTCGCGGTGAGCGCGTGCGCCGACGCCGAGCTGGTGAAGGCCAGCGCGAGCTCGCCGGCCATGCCCGCGCCCACGCGGCGCATGGTGTCGATGAGCTGCCCAGCGTCGCCCACGAGCCGGCGCGCCAGCGGCACCAGCCGTTGGCCCGCCGCGGTGAGGGCCACGCCGCGCGGCAGGCGCTCGAACAGCACGCAGCCGAGCTCATGCTCCAGCGCGCGGATCTGCATCGACAGCGGCGGCTGCTGCAGGCCGAGGCCCTGGGCCGCGCGGGTCATGTGGCCGGCCTCGGCGACGGCAAGAAAATAGCGCAGGTGTCGAAGTTCCATCGCCATATATTAAAAGTATGTTTTGGCCTTGGCGCATATATTTTACGTTTCTCCAGGCGCTGTCTAAGATGCCTCGAATCGGGCCATCTGCGAGCCCGCCAGCGCACCGCGGCGCGGTGCGCGATAACCCTGGAGACAGTCATGTCCACGATGCAATTTCCGGTGCGCGGGATCGCGCGCGCCCTGGCCGCCGCGCTGCTGGCCGGCGCCTGCGCCACCGCCACGGCCGCCGACGGCGCGCCCCGGCGCGACAACTTCTATTGGCTGGGCGAATTCAACAAGGCATCCACCGTGATGACGGTGGAGCAGGGCATTCTGCCGCGCGACCTCGGCGTGAAGACCGCGCAGGCGGTGGCGCAGGTGATCGCCGACGGCGACAAGCCGGGCGGCAAGCGGCCGGGCGACTATCTGCAGCTCGAACCGCTCATCACCAAGATCGCCGGGCCCGACGCGACGCGCATGCATTCGGGGCGCAGCCGCCAGGACATCCTGGCCACCACGCGGCGCGTGATGCTGCGCGACCGCATGCTCGATCTGTATGACGCGCTCAACGACACGCACGAACGCTTCAACACCCTGGCGGCGCGCTACGCCGACGTGATCGTGCCGGCCTACACCAACGGCGTGCAGGCCCAGCCCATCACATATGGCCACTATCTGCTGGGCTACTCGGCGGCACTGGCCCGCGACGCCGAGCGCGTGCGCCAGGCCTATGCGCGGCTGAACCTCAGCCCGATGGGCTCGGCGGCGCTGGGCACGTCGAGCTTCCCGGTGGACCGCAAGCGGCTGGCCGACCTGCTCGGCTTCGACGGCGTGGCGGAGAACTCCTACGACGCCAATCAGCTGGCGCAGATAGACATCGGCGCCGAGTCGGCCATGCTCGCGAGCACCATGGCACTGACCGTGGGCGCCTTCGTGCAGGACGTGCATACGCAGTATCACCAGCCCAAGCCCTGGCTGATGCTGCAGGAGGGCAAGCTGACCGGCACCAGCAGCATCATGCCGCAGAAGCGCAATCCCTATGCGCTGAACGTGACGCGGCTGCAGGCCAGCGACACCATCGGCCAATCCATCACCGCGCTGATGGTGGCGCACAACGTGACGCCGGGCATGCCCGACTACAAGCGCGAGCAGGCGCAGGACGCGGTCGATGGCGCCACCGACATGTACCGCAAGCTGTCGGCCCTGCTCGGCGGACTGGTGCTCAATCCGGAACGCGCGCTGGCCGAGGTGAACGCCGACTACTCCACCACCACCGAGCTCGCCGACGAGCTGCAGCGCAAGGCCGACGTGCCGTTCCGCGTGGGCCATCATTTCGCCTCCGAACTGGTGAGCTACGGCCGCGCCAACGACCTGAAGCCCGCCGAGTTGCCGATGGACCAGGTGCGCCGCATCTACACCGAGTCGGCCAAGAGCTTCGGCATCGAGAACGCGCAGCTGCCCCTGTCCGAGGCCGATTTCCGCGAGTCGCTGACGGCGCGCAACATGGTGAACGCCAGCCTGGGTATCGGCGGACCGCAGCCCAAGGAAGTGGCGCGCATGCAGAAGCAGGCCGAAGCCACGCTGGCCTCGGACCGCGAGTGGGGTAAGCAGGCGCGCGCACGCCTGGGCGCGGCGCAGACCCGTCTGGACGAGGCCTTCGCTGCGTTGAGCAAGTAGTGCGGGGCGGCGCTCGCGACGCGCTCGGGTCTCAGCCCTGCAGGCGTTCCGGATGCTCGATCAGATGCCGGAACGCCGCCAGCCAGCGGGCGCCGAGCACGCCGTCGACCGCGCGATGGTCGGCCGAGAGCGTGACGCTCATCAGCGTGGCGAGCGCGAGCCTGCCGTCCACCGCGGCCGGCCGTTCTTCGGCGGCGCCGCAGGCGAGGATCAGCGCCTGCGGCGGATTGATGATCGCGCCGAAGCGGCTGACGCCATACATCCCGAGATTGGTCACGGTCATGGAGCCGCCGATATAGTCTTCGCGCCGGAGGTGCCCGTCGCGCGCGCGGCGCGCGAGCTCGGCGGTGGCGGCCGCGTAGTCGGCCAGCGGCACGCTGTCGGCGTCGTGCAGGATGGGCGTGAGCAGCCCGCCCGGCGTGGCCACCGCGATCGCCACGTCGATGTGGCCGTGCCGCACGAGCCCGTCTTCGCGCCAGCTCACGTTGGCCTCGGGTACCTCGCGCAGCGCCAGCGCGCTGGCCCGCACGATGAGATCGTTCACCGACAGCCGGGCCTGGGTCTGCTGATTGAAGCCGGCCCGCCATTGCAGCAGCGCGTCCATCGCACAGTCCACGCTCAGGTAGAAATGCGGGATGGTGCGCTTGGCCTCGCTCATGCGGCGCGCGATCACGCGCCGCATCGGCGTGTGCGCCACATGCTGGTCGGCCGCGGGCGGCCGGTTGCGTGCGGCGGGATGCAGTCGCTGGCGTTCGTGAGCGGTTTCGATGTCGCGCCGTGATACGCGGCCATGCGGTCCGGTGCCGGTGATCTGCGCCAGGTCCACGTCGAGCTCGGCGGCCAGGCGGCGCAGGGCGGGGCTGGCCTGCACCTCGGCCGTGGCCGTGCCGCGCACCGGCGGCGCGCGCTTGAGCAACGGCGCCAGCGTGGCCTCGGTGTCGTGGGCCAGCGCCATCACGGCGACGGCGTCGCCGGCGCGCAGCGACGTGCCGGGCAGCGCAAGCCGCCGCACCAGCGTGCCGTCCTGCGGGGCGGTGAGGTCGACCACCGTCTTGCCGGTCTCGATCGCGGCCAGCGCGGTGCCGGCCGTGACGGCGGTGCCTTCGTCGCACAGCCATTCGTGCAGCACCGTGCCGTCGCCTTCATCGATGGCGGCCGGCAGCTGAAGCAGGTAGCCCATGGCGCGCCGCTCAGCCGAAGATCTGTTCCATTTCGCGGCGATAGCGTGCCGCGCGCGATTCTTCGTCGCTGGCCACGTCGCTCCAGCGGATCGGTTGCGACTGGCGCACGGCGCGCTTGAGCGTGACGCCCTGCGCCAGCCCGAGCGGCAGATAGGCGTCGGCCACGGACTGGCGCGCCGGCATCAGCTTGCCGAAGACCGTGTAGCCGCCCTCGCCGTCGATCTCCTGGCCGGGCTCCATGTCGCGCTTGGCGGTGGCGATCACGTCGGCATGCCAGGCGGTGGGCGAGCCGGTGGGCTCGCGCCGCAGGCCCACGCTCGCCACGCTCATGCCCAGCTCCAGCCCGATCAGGTGATAGGGCTTGTACATCGCCGCGAAGTTGCCGCTGGGGTCGGTGATCATGCCGTATTCCTTGAAGCAGCGCCGCACGAAGTCGCTGTCGGCGGCCACCGTGACGTAGACGCCCCAGCGCAGGTCGCGGAACACGGGGCGGCCGTCGCGCTCGAGCGAGCTCACGACCTCGACCTGGCCGCGATGATGCAGCGTGCCGCCGTCTTCGCGCGGCCGCAGCACGCGCGCCAGGTCGTCGGCGCCGCAGGGCGGAAAATGCAGGCCCGACGGCGACGGCGTGAGCCCGGTGGCGTTGCAGGTGCTGGCCATCTCGAGCGCGCTCTTGGTGCCGTCGAGAAAGCTGTTGAACATCTGGGCGTCGAAGTCGCCTGCGGCCACCATCTCGTCGGTGAAGCCGTAGTACGGCCACACCGTGTCGGGCGTGGAGGTGTGGAACTCGGGCAGGTACTTGGTGCCCTTGCCCGACGCGATCACCTCGAAGCCGCTGGCGCGCGCCCAGTCGACCATTTCGCAGATCAGCGCGGGCTGGTCGCCATAGGCCAGCGAGTAGACGAGCCCGGCCTCGCGCGCGCGGCGCGCCATGAGCGGGCCGGCCAGCGCGTCGGCCGACACGTTGGCCATGATCATGTGCTTGCCGTATTCGACGCAGACCAGCGCGTGTTCGATCCCGGCCGCGGCGCCCGCGCTGGCGTCGATGACGATCTCGACGTCGGGGTCGGCGATGGTGGTGGCCGCGTCGTCGCAGCAATACACCTTGCCGGACTTGAATGCCTCGTGGATGCTGCTGGCGTTGAGCGCATGGGCGGGCCAGCCGGCGCGGGTGAGGGCGGCGCGGGCGTTGCCGGGATGGGCGTCGACCACGGCCACCAGGCGCAGGCCGGGGGTGCGCTGGGCCTGCGACAGAAACATGGAGGCGAACTTGCCGGTGCCGATCAGCGCAACCCGCAAGGGCTTGCCGTCGGCCTCGCGTTGCTTGAGCAGGCGATGCAGATTCATGTAGGGCTCCTGGCCGGACCGCCGGCGCATGAGGCGCCGGACGTATCGGTCAGGATAGCCCTAATTCGTGACCGCTGGCAGGGGGTCAGCCGTCCGCACGATACAGCGCGCCGGCCAGCACGTTGCGCCAGTTCTGCCAGGTCAGGCGCGGCCGGTCGGCCACGTGACGGTTGTAGGGCGCGTCATAGAGGATGTGCTGCCAGCGCGGCCGCACCGCGCCCACGATCTCGGGCCGGTCGTCGATCAGCAGATCGCCCTGCACCAGCGTCTTGTCACGCGTGAGGATCAGCTTCTCGGTGGCCGCGCGGCCGAGATGCTTTTCGACCCACAGGAATTTCTCGGCGACGTTGTTCTCGAACTGGCGCAGCGGCGACGAGCAGATCCGCACGTCCAGCCCCAGCGCGTTCAGGTCGCGCCACGCCTCGATCGCGCCCGGCACCGGCGGCAGGTTGCGAATGAAGCCCGGCGCCGTATAGATCGCCTCCGCCTTCGCGCGCAGCTCGGGCGGATAGTCGTCGAGGATGTGGAACGACGTGCGATTCTCGAACGCGACCGGCGCGATCTCCGGATGCCGCTCCCGCCACGCGGCGATGAACGCATGTTCGAAATCGGCGAGCACCCCGTCTTGATCAAGCAGGACCAGCATGGCTGAACACACCCCAGAAAAAAACCTGCCGCGATTGTGCCACGCCCATCCGCCACCCCAAAAAACAAAGGTGTCAGACTGCAATTTTCCTTCGTCCGACATCCCGAACAATGGTGTCAGACTACATTTTTCGCGTGCACCGTGCCCTCAAACAAAGGTGTCAGACTGCATTTATTGGAAGCGGGCCAGCCGCCGCCGGCCGTCCGAAACAATGGTGTCAGACTGCATTTTTTGAGGCGGGCCGGCCGGCGTCTGCCGTTCGAAACCCTCGTCGAAAATGCAGTCTGACACCATTGTTGAAAAATGCAGTCTGACAGCTTTGTCGGGATCAGCCGCCGGAGTGGGCGATGACGTGATAGCGGGCCTGGCCGCCAGGGTCTGATCGGACCAGCACGCAGCGGTCGTAGTGCCACACCAGCGGGGCGGGCGCGTCGGGAGGCTCGGTGCGGGTGTTGCGCAGCAGCGTGACGTGCGGGCGGTAGGTGGATTCGGTGGGCGCGTACCCCAGCGGGGCGAGCGCCTGCCAGAGCGCGGCATGCAGCGCCAGCAACGCGGCATCGGCTTCGGCGGGGCCTGTCCAGACCACGCCGGGCCGGTCGAAGCGGCCGTAGCGTTCGAGCCGGATCGTGCCGGGCGGCACGGGCAGCGCGCGAGCGATGGTCTTGAGCGGCGCGACTTGGTCGGGGTCGACGTTGCCCAGGAAGGCGAGGGTGAGGTGCAGCGTGTCGGGCCGCATCCTGCGCCCGCCGCAATGCGCGTGCGCCGGCGCCGTCCAGCCGGCGTCGATCTCCTGCGCCACGTCGGGCGCGGGCCAGAGCGCGAAGAAGAGGCGGGTGGCGGGCGGGCTCATGCCTGCATTATGAACCGGCGCGCGTCGCCCCGTACGCCCAGACGTCGCCGAAAAGGCGCGGCCACCTCGCACCGCCCGCGTCCAACCAAAACAAAGGTGTCAGACTACATTTTCCCGCTCGCCCGGCCTCCAAAACAAAGGTGTCAGACTACATTTTCGGCAGCTTGCTCCGCCACGGAAAATGTAGTCTGACACCTTTGTTTGCGCGGGAAGCTGCACGAAAAAATGCAGTCTGACACCTTTGTCGGGGAACACGCAGCATCCGAAAAATGCAGTCTGACACCTTTGTTTGGTATGTCGGACGAAGGAAAATTGCAGTCTGACACCTTTGTTGGAAGCGGCTGCGCGCGGGTGCCGCTTGCGGAGCGAGCGGATCGAGTGTGTCGGCGTGGCGGGTCCGTTCACCAATGAAGGACCCGCCACGCCTGCCCGATCAGCGCTGCGCCAGGCGCGAGTCGCCGCCCGACTGGGCCGACGGGGCGGCCGCGGGCGGGGTCTTCTGCGCATCGGCCGAACGCGGTTCGGCGCCGGGCAGCGGCGTGTCCCAGCCGCCGCCCAGGGCGCGCACCAGCGCCACGGCCGAGCGGGCGCGTTCGCCGCTCAGCTGCACCGACACACGCTGCTGCGCGAGCACGGTGCGGTCGGCCTCGATCACGTCGAGATAGCTGATCGAACCCTCGCGATACTGCGTGTGCGAGATGCGCGCCGCGCGCGAGGCCGAGTCCACCGCGCTGTCCTGCGCGCGGGTCTGGTCGGCCAGGATGCGCAGGTTGGCGAGGTTGTCCTCGACTTCGCGGAACGCGTTCAACACCGTCTGGCGGTACTGCGCCACGTCCTCTTCGTAGACTGCGCGCGCCCGGTCCACGCCGGCCTGGCGCCGGCCGCCGTCGAAGATCGGCACCGACAGCGCGGCGCCCACCAGCGGGCCCAGCAGGAAGGTGCGCGACGACCACTCGAACAGATTGCCCAGCGACGACGACTCGTAGCCAAAGGCGCCGGTGATGTCCAGGCGCGGGAAGAACGCCGACTTCGCCACGCCGATGCGCGCGTTGGCCGCGGCCATGGTGCGTTCGGCCGCCGCGATGTCGGGGCGGCGCTCCAGCAGCGTGGACGGCAGGCCCGCGGGGATCTGCACCAGCACCGGCTGCAGCGGCTGCGCCGGCATCGTGAACTCCGCCGGCGTCTTGCCCAGCAACACGGCCAGCGCATGCTCGGCCACCGCGCGCTGGCGGTCCACGCCCAGCGCCTGCGATTGCGCCGACGCCAGTTCCGACTTGGCGCGCGCCAGGTCGAGCTCGCTGATGTCGCCCGCGTCGTAGCGGCGCTGGATCAACTGCAGCGTTTCCTCGCGCAACTTCACGGTCTGCCGATACAGCTTGGACTCGGCGTCGTACTCGCGCACCTGGAAGTAGGCCTGCGCGACGTCGGCCTGCAGGGCCAGCAGCACCGAACGGTACAGCGCCTCGCTGGCCTGCTGGTCGGCCGTCGCGGCCTCGACGTTGCGCGACACGCGGCCGAACAGATCGGCCTCGTAGGCCACCGACGCCTGCGCACGCCAGAGCGTGTTGGCCGACGAGGGCGCGTCATCGGCCAGCCCTTGCGAGGCCGGCGACTGGCGTTGGCGCGACGGGCCGAAGGCACCGTCCACGCGCGGGAAGTAATCGGAGCGCGCGTCGCGTTGCAGCGCGCGGGCCTGGGTCAGGCGCGCGGCCGCGGCCTGCAGGTTCTGGTTGGCCTGGATGGCCTCGGCTTCCAGCGCGTCGAGCGCGGGGTCGCCGAAGATCTTCCACCATTCGCCGCGCAGCGCGTCTTCCGACGGCGTCGCGGGCTTCCAGCTGCCGGCCTCGTGGGCCTCCAGCGCGACCGGCGTGCCGGCCGCTTCCTTGTAGCCGGCGGGCGTGCTCACCGCCGGTCTGTCGTACTCCGGTCCCACCGCGCACCCCGCCAGCACCAGCAGGGAGAACAGCAGGGCGGAGCCGCGAAAATAGCGTTGTTTCATGTCAGGCTCCGTGGATCAATGGCTGGCGCTGGGCGTGTGCGGCGCATGCAGCGGCGCATCGTGATGCGAGGCCGATTGCAGCTTGCGCTTGCTCAGCGTGCGCAGCAGGACGTAGAACACCGGCGTGAGGAACAGACCGAACAGCGTCACGCCCAGCATGCCGAAGAACACCGCCACGCCCATGGCATGGCGCATCTCGGCGCCGGCGCCGGTGGCGAGCACCAGGGGCACGACGCCCATGATGAACGCGATCGAGGTCATCAGGATCGGGCGCAGGCGCAGACGGCTGGCTTCGATCGCGGCCTCGCGCGGGCTGGCACCCTGCATCTCCAGCTCGCGGGCGAATTCCACGATCAGGATCGCGTTCTTCGCCGACAGCCCCACCAGCACCATCAAACCGATCTGGGTGAAGATGTTGTTGTCGTTGCCCGTGAGATAGACACCGGCCAGCGCGGCCAGCACGCTCATCGGCACGATCAGGATCACCGCCAGCGGCAGCGTCAGGCTTTCATACAGCGCGGCCAGCACCAGGAACACCAGCAGCACGCTGATCGGGAACACCCACACCCCCGCGTTGCCGGCCAGGATCTGCTGGTACGTCAGGTCGGTCCATTCGAACTTCATGCCGCGCGGCAGCGTTTCGGCGGCCACGCGTTCGGCGGCGGCCTGGGCCTGGTTGGTCGAATAGCCCGGCGCCGGTCCGCCGTTGATGTCGGCGGCCGTATAGCCGTTGTAGCGCACCACCATCTCGGGGCCGAACGTCTGCTTCACCGTGACCAGCGACGACAGCGGCACCATGTCGCCGGCGGCGTTGCGGGTCTTGAGCTGCAGGATGTCGTCGGGATGCGAGCGGAACGGCGCATCGGCCTGCGCACGCACCTGGAACACCCGGCCGAAGCGGTTGAAGTCGTTCACGTACATCGAGCCGAGATAGATCTGCATCGTGTCGAACACTTCCGTGACCGGCACGCCCAGCTGCTTGGCCTTCACGCGATCGAGGTCCACGTCGAGCTGCGGCACGTTGATCTGGAAGCTCGAGAAGCCCGGACCCAGTTCGGGCGTCTGCGCGGCCTTGGCCAGGAACGCCTGCGTCGCCTGGTCGAGCGCCTCGTAGCCCAGCGCGCTGCGGTCTTCGATCTGCAGCTTGAAGCCGCCCAGCGTGCCCAGGCCCAGCACCGGCGGCGGCGGGAACACCGCCACGAACGAGCCCTTGATGGCGCCGAACTTCTGGTTCAGGGCGGCGGCGATGGCGTTGCCCGACAGCGCGGCGTCCTTGCGTTCGGCAAACGGCTTGAGCGTGACGAACACGATGCCGGCGCTCGAGCTGTTGGTGAAGCCGTTGATCGACAGGCCCGGGAAGGCGATGGCGCTCTGCACGCCCGGTTCCTTGAGCGCGATGTCCGACATGGTGCGGATCACGTCTTCGGTGCGGTCGAGCGAGGCGCCGTTGGGCAGCTGCGCGAAGCCGATCAGGTATTGCTTGTCCTGCGCCGGCACGAAGCCGCCCGGAACCAGGTACGAGATACCCACGGTCGCGGCCAGCAGCACGGCGTACACCACCATGGCGGAGCTCTTGCGGCGGATCACGCCGGTCACGCCGGTGGCGTAGCGGTCGGAGCCGCGCGAGAACACGCCGTTGAACCAGGCGAAGAAGCGGCCGAACACCTTGTTCATGGCGCGCGTGAGCCAGTCGGGCTTCTCGTGGTGGCCCTTGAGCAGCAGGGCCGACAGCGCGGGCGACAGGGTCAGCGAGTTGAAGGCCGAGATCACCGTCGAGATGGCGATGGTCATGGCGAACTGCTTGTAGAACTGGCCCGAGAGACCGGTCATGAAGGCCAGCGGCACGAACACCGCGCACAGCGTCAGCGCGATGGCGATGATGGGGCCGCTCACCTCGCGCATGGCGCGATAGGTCGCGTCACGCGGCGACAGCCCCGCCGCGATGTTGCGCTCCACGTTCTCGACCACCACGATCGCGTCGTCGACCACGATCCCGATCGCCAGCACCATGCCGAACAGCGACAGCGCGTTGATCGAATAGCCGAACATCAGCAGGAACGCGAAGGTCCCGATGATCGACACCGGCACCGCCAGCAGCGGAATGATGGAGGCGCGCCAGGTCTGCAGGAACAGGATCACCACCAGCACCACCAGCGCGATGGCCTCGAGCAGCGTGTGCACCACGGCCTCGATACTGGACTTCACGAACTGCGTGGGATCGTATTCGATGCGGTATTCCACGCCGGGCGGGAAGTCCTGCGACAGCTCCTGCATCGCGGCGCGCACCTGCGTGGCCACGTCGAGCGCGTTGGCGCCCGGCGACTGCATGATGCCCATGCCCACGGCCGGCTTGTTGTCCAGCAGCGAGCGCAGCCCGTATTCCTGGGCGTCGAGCTCCACCCGCGCCACGTCGGCGAGGCGCGTCACGCCGCCGTCCGGCGAGGTCTTGAGGATGATGTCGCGGAACTCTTCCTCGGTCTGCAGACGGCCGCGCGCATTCACGTTGAGCTGCAGCGGCACGTCGCCGGCGTTGGGCGACGCGCCGATCACGCCGGCCGCCACCTGCACGTTCTGCTCGCGGATCGCATTGACAACCTCGGTCGCCGTCATGCCGCGCTGGGCCACCTTCTGCGGGTCGAGCCACACGCGCATCGAGTAGTTGCCCGCGCCCCACACCGTCACTTCGCCCACGCCGGTGATGCGCGCGAGGCGATCCTTGACGTTGATGATGGAGTAGTTGCGCAGATAGGTGATGTCGTAGCGATCGTTGGGCGAGATCAGGTGCACCACCAGCGTCAGGGTGGGCGAGCTCTTGGTGGTGGTCACGCCCAGGCGCTGCACGTCCGGCGGCAGGCGCGGCAGCGCCTGCGACACGCGGTTCTGCACCAGCTGTTGCGCCTTGTCGGGATCCACGCCGAGCTTGAAGTTGATCGTGAGCGTGAGGTTGCCGTCGCTGTTGGCCTGCGACTGCATGTACAGCATGTTTTCCACGCCGTTGATCGACTCTTCCAGCGGCGAGGCCACCGTCTCGGCGATCACCTTGGGGTTGGCGCCGGGATACTGGGCCCGCACCACCACGGAAGGCGGCACGACTTCGGGATACTCGGAGATGGGCAGCTGGAACATGGCCAGCAGGCCGCCCAGCAGCACCAGCACCGACAGCACGCCCGCAAAGATCGGGCGGTCGATGAAGAATTTTGAGATGTTCATTGTTGTTCCGTACTCAGGTACGTGAGGTTCGCCTTATTGCAGCGAAGCCTGAGCGGTCTTGACGGCCGCGGGCGCGGTGTCCATCGAGACCAGGTTCGGCGCGACCTTCTCGCCGGGGCGCACGCGCTGCAGGCCATTGACCACGATCTTCTCGCCCACGGTCAGGCCCTTCTCCACCACGCGCAGCGGACCGACGTTCGCGCCCAGCACCACCTCGCGATAGGTGGCCTGGTTCTGGTCGTCCACCACCAGCACGAAGCGCTTGTTCTGGTCGGTGCCGACGGCCTTTTCGTCGATCAGCACGGCATCGCGCGGCGCGCCGCCGCCCAGCCGCACGCGCGCATACAGGCCCGGCAGCAGGCTGCCGTCGGCGTTGTCGAACACGGCGCGCAGGCGGATCGTGCCGGACGTGGTGTCCAGGCGGTTGTCGATCGACTGCACGCGGCCTTCGCGCGAGTAGGCGTCTTCGTTGGCCAGGCCCAGCTGCACCGGCACGTCGGCGCCGGTGGTGCGGGCCGGGTTCACGTACTTCAGGAAGGTCTGCTCGTCCACGTCGAACGAGGCGTACATCTCGGCCACGGAGACCAGCGTGGTCAGCGCCACCGACTGCGCGCCGGCGTTGACCACGTTGCCCACCGTGACTTCGGCGCGCGAGACGCGGCCGTCGACCGGCGCCACGATGCGCGTATAGCCCAGGTTGAGCTTGGCGGTCTCGAGCGCGGCCTGCGCGCCCTGCAGGTTGGCGGCCGCTTCGCGCGCGGCGTTCTGCTTCTCTTCGAAATCGCGCTTGGCGATCGCGTTCTCGGTGATGAGGCGCTGGCCGCGGCTCAGGTCCGACGCGGTGTACGACACCCGGGCGCGGGCGGCGGCCAGGGCGGCCTGGGCGCGGTCGACCTCGGCCACGTAGGGGCGCGGGTCGATGGTGAACAATGCGTCACCCTTTTTGACCAGTTGCCCGTCCTTGAAGTGCACTTCGGTCAGCGTGCCCGAGACCAGCGGGCGGATGTCGACGCGGTCGATGGCTTCGAGGCGGCCGGAATAGCGCTGCCAGTCGACGATGGAGCGCGAGAACGCCGGGGCCACGTCCACGGGCGGGGCGCTCGGGGCACCCTGGGCGTGCGCGGTGCCGGCGCCGTCCTTGCCGGGGCTCCAGTAGTAGGTGCCGGCGCCCAGCGCAAGCGCGGCGGCGATCGACAAAACGGCGATACGATGGCGGGAGACCGTCATGGTGATTCCTTGATTTGCGGATTGGGGAGATCGGGGAGGCCGGCTGTCCGCGCGGGGAGGGTGCGCGAGGCGGGAAGGGCAGAAAATCCGGTCTGGCCGATACAGATGGGCGAATTCTGCGTCTTTTGACGGCCAGAATAAACAATCGTATTTCGGCAATACTGTTTGTTCTGACCGTACAATCCGGACGGATTCCGGGTTATGCTGCACGCACGTCTGACAATCAGGACACGAAACCATGGACCGCTTTCAAGCCATGCAGGTGTTCGTGCGGGTGGTCGAAGCCAACAGCTTCACCCGAGCCGCCGACATCCTGGCGCTGCCGCGCACCACCGTGACCACCATCATTCAGAACCTGGAACGGCACCTGGGTGTGCGCCTGCTGAATCGCACCACCCGCCGCATCAGCCTGACGCCCGATGGCGCGGCCTACTACAAACATTCCACCCGAATCCTGTCCGAGGTCGAGGAGACCGAGGCCTGCTTCCAGGATGCCGCGCTGCGTCCGCAGGGCCGGCTGCGCATCGACGTGCCGGCCTGTATCGGCCGCCTGGTGCTGATCCCGGCGTTGTGCGAATTCCACACCCGCTACCCCGATGTCGAACTGGTCATCGGGATGGGCGAGCGCCGCGTCGACCTGGTGCAGGAGGCGGTCGACTGCGTGATCCGCTCCGGCCCGCTCGAGGATTCCAGCCTGGTGGCGCGCCGCATCGGCACCTTCCAAACGCTCACCTGCGCCGCGCCCTCCTATCTGGAGCGCGAGGGGGTGCCGCACGCCCTGGCCGACCTGGAGCGCCACTACGCCGTGCATTACTTCGGCAGCGGCGGGCGCAACTGCAGCTGGGATTTCGTGGTCGATGGCAAGGAACAGACGGTGGACGTGCCCGGCATCGTGTCGGTCAACGACCTCGGCGCCCACCTGGCCTGCGGCGTGCAGGGCTTCGGCCTGATCCAGACCGCGCGCTACATGGCCCTGCCGCACCTGCAATCGGGCGAGCTGGTCGAGGTGCTGCCGCAATGGAAGCCCTCGCCGGTGCCGATCTCGCTGCTGTATCTGCAGAGCCGCCAGCTCTCGCCCAAGGTGCGGGTGTTCTCCGACTGGGTGGCCGAGCTGTTCGCGCGCTGCCCGCTGTTGAGCGGCCGCGACGAAACCGACATGGAATACGGCGCCTGCAACCTCGGCGTGCAACAGCCCGAGCTGTCGCCCGAGGCGGCCCTGGCCACGCGCCAGCGCGTGCCGCACGACACGCCCGAATTCGTCATGTGAGGCCCCGGCGGCGGCCCGGGTTGCCGCCGCCAGGAGACCCGACGGGAAAAGTGGGTATATTGCGGAGGTTCCCACCGACATTCGAGTGAGCCGCCCCGCCCATGCAGCCTGTACTACCTGCTTCCCTGATCGCCCGCTGGCTGTTGCTGCTGCTCCTGCTCGCGGGCATCTATTTCCTGTCGGGCTTTCTGGTGCCGGCGCTCGCCGCGCTCATCATCGGGCTGGCCACCTGGCCGCTCTATCGCCGCCTGGTCGACTTCTGCGGCGGCCGCAACATCCTCGCCGCCACGCTCGCGCTGATGGCCGTGATCCTCGTGCTGATCGTGCCGCTGTCGTTCGCGCTTTCGTACGCCATCAAAGAAGCCAGCAACTTCGTCGCGTGGGCGCTCGCCGCCAACAAGCATGGCGTGGACGTGCCGGTCTGGATCTCGTCGCTGCCCGGCGTGGGCGAACGCCTGTCGGTCTATTGGGAAACCTACCTCGGCGAGCCGCACGCGCTCGGCGCGCTGGTCGAGATGATCTCTGGCCAGCACCTGGGCAACATCTACCGCATGGTGCTGTCGGCCACCGGCAACGTCTTCACGCTGCTGCTCACCGTGCTGTTCATGCTCATCACGCTGTTCTTCGTCTACAAAGACGGCACCCGCATGGTCGGCCAGCTCGACATCCTGGGCGAACGCATCCTGCCGGCGCGCTGGCAGCGCTTTTCGCGGGTTGTGCCCGCAACCGTCAGCTCCACCGTCACCGGCATGACGCTGATCGCCCTGGGCGAGGGCGTGGTGCTGGGCCTGGCGTACTGGGTGGTGGGCGTGCCCTCGCCGGTGTTGCTGGGCGCGATCACCGGCTTCATGGCCCTGATCCCCGGCGGCGCGCCGCTGTCGTTCACGCTGGTGTCGCTGTACCTGGTCGGCTCGAACCAGCTGGTCGAGGGCATCGGCCTGTTTCTGTGGGGCACCATCGAGCTCTTCATCGTCGACAAGACCCTCCGTCCGCGCCTGGTCGGCGGCCCGGTCAAGCTGCCGTTCCTGCCGACCTTCTTCGGCCTGGTGGGCGGCGTCAAGACGATGGGCATCGTGGGCCTGTTCGTGGGGCCGGTGCTGATGGCGCTGCTCGTGGCAATCTGGCGCGAGTGGGTGCGCAGCGTCGAGACGCAACGCGACCACGACCGCCTGCCCGGCGAGTCCGTGCGCGCCGAAGCGGTGCGCGAGTAGCGGCCGCGTCCTCTGTCAAAGGAGTATGCTAGGCGTCGTCGCGCCGGGAGCGATTTCCCGGTGTGCCGGCACCCTTGCCTGAGAGAGGAATAAGATGTCCGCGCCTTCGGTTGCCGAGCTGGTCGCGGCCCTGCGTGAGCAGGGTTTCGTGATCGTGCGCAACTTTGCGTCCCCCCCGCAACGTCTGGATCTGCTTGCCGCCGCGCAACACGACCTGGAACACGCCGTTGCACCGGTCGAGTACGAAGCCGACCTGAAGTATCCCGGAGCCCCCCGATCCCGTGAAGCCGAAGGCGGCCTGACCGTGCGCCGGCTGCTCGATGCCTATCATCGCGGCCCGGTGTTTCGCGACTGGGCCACCGATCCGCGCATCGCGGCGATCCTGCGCGAGTACTACGCGGGCGAAACGCCGGTGCTCTCCACCGTCCACCACAACTGCGTGATGACCAAGCATCCCGCGTTCGGCAGCCTCACCGGCTGGCACCAGGACATCCGCTACTGGTCGTTTTCCGACACCGATCTGGTGTCCTGTTGGCTGGCGCTGGGCCGCGAAGTCGCGGACAACGGCGCGCTGTATTTCCTGCCCGGCTCGCATCGCGCGGCCTTCGAGCCCGAGCGTTTCGACGAGCAGAAATTCTTCCGCCCCGATCTGCCGGCCAACCAGGAGTGGATCGCGCGCGCGGTCTGCCCCGAGCTGGCGCCGGGCGACGCGGTGTTCTTCCATTGCCGCACGCTGCACGCCGCCCAGCAAAATGCGTCGAGCGCCGTGAAGCTGTCGCTGGTGCACACCTACTATCCCGAAAGTTGCCAGCCCGTGCCGGGCACGCGCTCGGCCAGCGCGCCGGGCGTGCCGCTGGCCTGACGCGCCGGCTCGCCCGGTCAGTGACCGAGCGATTGCACCTCATGCAGCGCCACGGCGTAGCCCTGCGCCGCGGCCTGCGCGAGGCTGTGCACCGCGTGCGAGACATCCTGGTACGTGACGATCGATGCCAGCGCGTACTGCGCGCCGGCATCGCCACGCTCGGCCGCCGCCACCATCTGTTGCAGCGCCCGCGCGTCGGGATGGCGGTGGCCCAGCACGTGGCCGGGGGCGTGAAACACGCTCTGCCACATCCAGGCCGTGCCGGCCACCAGCGCCAGGGCCACCAGGCCCGCGCTCACACTCGCATGTCGTTGTTTCATGGCCCGCTCCCGCGCGCGCGTCTCGCTCAAGTCTGCGGCGTGAGGCGCCGCGCCACCTTCCATTCGCCGTCCGCCGAATCGCCCATCACCGCCACGCGCACCAGCGCCCAGCGGTGCGGGGCGACACGATGGCCCTTGGCCGTGTCGTAGGCGTCCAGGTCCAGCCACAATTCGCCGTCGGGCATCAGCATGCCTGAGCCCAGCGCGCCGGTGCCGTCGGCGAATTCGGCCACGATGGGCGCGGCCGCCCCGGTGTGCGCGCCGGCGCTCTGCACCCGCACGGGACAGCCGGGATAGGCGTGTGAATCACGAAAGAAAAAACGCATGCCAGCTCCTTTCGATCGGGACGACGATCCACTGTAGCGCCGAAGGCAGGGCGCGCACAGGTGCCGGAAACCGGGTGAAAGAAGTACCTGCGCGGCGCCCGCCGGCGAAAGTGGTTGCGCGCGCAGATGACGTGTCACGCGCGCCAGGCGCGGGTTTCGCTGCGCAAAATGTGCGCAAAAACGCGAACGGCGGTCATGCCTTGTCGCGTCTGCTTGCATGTTTGCGATGCTTGACGATCAGCCGCCCGTCGGGGCCTTTCGCGACTTGGGAAAGGCGGCTGCGTAGTCGAAGTCGCCACGCTCGATGGCGGCCACGATCTCGGCCCGTTGCTCGGTCGCACGCCGCAGATTCGCGGCCGTCGGCTTGAGCCGCAGGCGCTCGACGCAAACACGGCCCTGATAGCTAAAGCCGATTTCGATCGACGATTCGGAAGCGGGGCGGACGCCCTCGAACACTGCGCTCATGGCAAAAAAAGGAAAAGAAACCCAGGTTGGCCACTATATCGTGCGCCGCCGGGCGCCCGGGCTTTGCCTTCACTTACAACTTGATGCCCCGGTGTCACGCCGCCTCAGTACGCTAATCCCAAGGCCTGCCGGTTGCGGTGGCGCTGGCGCGCTGGGAACGCGCCTTGCCATCACGATGCGCCGGCCGCGCCTCGAATGCAGTTTCCGGTGACTCAAAACCAAGCAGCAAAGATCCGGATGCGCTCGAGTCGCGCGTGCCCCATAGCCCTGTTGGAAAAACCTATTTCATACATTGAATCAATTCAATGGCTTGAATTAGTAGTCTAGGACTATCATAAGACAAACTGAATCAGGAGAAGCCTATGAAATCCCGAGCCTTCGTACGTGCGCGTGCGCTCAAGCTGCCGGATGGACTCGCCCTCGCCATCGGCGCCGCGCTGCTCGCGCTGATCGCCTTGCCCGATGCGCACGCCGCGCTCGAGTCGGACGGCGCGCAAGCGCGTGCCGACGTCGCCGACTGTGTGCAGGCGGCCAAGCCCTACTACGGCCTGCGCGACACGCTCGCCATGGCCCAGGGCGTGTTGCTCGCCGCCGGAGAGTGATCATGTCGCACCCCTTCGCCGCCCTCGTGATCTGCCTGGGCGTTGCGGCGTGCAGCCTGAGCACCGCCGTCCAGGCCCATGAACCCGGCGCCTTCAGCGCCGGCTCGCGCGTGGCCTGCGCCATGCATGCCGCGCTGGCCGAGCCGCTGTCGGCCGATGCCGACGACGCCGACCTGGCCGATCTGATCGACGCGCATTACCAGCTGACCGCCTTCGGCCGTCGCGTCTGACGGACGACGCGACGCGGGTCTTCGGCTCCGCGCGCGTTGCGCGCTGCCGTCCATCATGGGCAGAATGAGGCGCCTGGCGCGCGTGTCGCGCGCCCATCCGGTGCTCCCATGACTCAGCCGCATTCCTCCGTCGACGCGCTGTGGCAGCGTTACCGCGCGCTCGATCCCGACGCGCCCGCCGCGCCGCCCGACGTCTATCACTTCTGCGACAACCCTGCCGACGCGGCGCTTTGCCTGGCCCTGGTGCTGCAAGGCCAGAAGCGCGCGACCGCCTGCGCGCTGGCGCAGTTGCGCCTCGCCGGTGCGCCGGTGCCGCGGCCCGGCGACCTGGCCATTGTGACCGACTGGGCCGGCGAGGCGGCGGCCGTGCTGCGCACGCTCGCCGTCGATGTGCGCCGCTTCGACGAGGTGGACGCCGCGTTCGCCGCGCTCGAAGGCGAGGGCGACGGCAGCCTGGCATGGTGGCGCCAGGCCCACCACGACTACTTCACCCGCGTGCTGGCCGGCACGGGCGTGCCGGTGGACGACGATCTGGAGATCGCGTGCGAGCAGTTCGAGGTGGTGCTGCGGCGGTAGCCACCCTTGCCATCGCAGGGGCAGCGCTGCTGTCTCGCCCTGCCAACATGCGCGCCGCGCGCTGCGTCAACGCATCAGCGCACCGGCCAGCCGTACATCAGGCCGCCATCCTTGTACGAGGCGTTCAGGCCGCGCGTGAGCTTCATCGGGCTGGACAGGCCGAGGTTCTTCTCGAAGCTCTCGCCGTAATTGCCGATCTGCTTGATGATGTTGTAGGCCCACTTGTCGTCCACGCCGAGGTTCTTGCCCATGCCCGGCGTCACGCCCAGCAGGCGCTGCACGTTGGGGTTGCTGCTCTTGAGCATCTCGTCGACGTTCTTCGAGGTGACGCCGTATTCTTCAGCCTCCAGCATGGCGTTGAGGGTCCAGCGCACCACGTTGAACCACTTCTCGTCGCCCTGGCGCACCATCGGGCCGAGCGGCTCCTTGGAGAAGTTTTCCGGCAGGATCACGTATTGCTCGGGGTTCTGCAGCGTGGTGCGCGCGGCGGCGAGTTGCGACTTGTCGCCGGTGAAGGCATCGCAGCGGCCCATCGCGAAGGCGCGGATCACTTCGTCCAGGCGCTCGACCACCACGGGCTTGAACGCGATGTTCTCGGCGCGGAACCAGTCGGCCAGGTTGAGTTCGGTGGTGGTGCCGGGCTGCACGCACACGGTCGCGCCGTTGAGCTCCTTGGCGCTCTTCACGTTGAGCGACTGGTTCACCATGATGCCCTGGCTGTCGTAGTAGTTCACGCCCACGCCGATCAGGCCGAGCGTGGTGTCGCGCGTGAGCGAGAGCGTGGTGTTGCGCGGCAGCACGTCGACCTCGCCCGATTGCAGTGCGGTGAAGCGCTGCAGCGCGCTCACGGCCATGATCTTGGACTTGGACGCGTCGCCGAACATCGTGATCGCGATGGCGCGGCACAGGTCCACGTCGAGGCCGATCCAGCCGCCCTTGCTGTCGTTGACCGAAAAGCCGGCCACGCCGGTGGACACGCCGCACTGGACGAAGCCCTTGTTCTTCACGTTGTCGAAGGTGACTCCCGCCTGCGCCGTCCACGACGAAACGAACAATGCGGCGCCTGCCGCAGCCAGTTTGAGTGCTTTCATAGAGTCTCCGCGCGCCCGCGCTTCGTATTGTGGTGAGCCTGCCTGTCGGCAGGAAGCGCCGCATGGTATCGGGCGCGCCGCGGGCCGAATATGGGGGAGTTCCCTGAAAGTTCGCTGGCCGGAACTAAAGCGCGCGCGGCGGCTCGCGATCAGCGGTGCAGGATGTTCAGCAGATAGCGGCACGCGTGCTTTTTGGGTGCGGCGTAGCGCAGCGCGCGGTCCACTGCGAAGTCGAGCTGGTCGCCGGCCTCGAGCAGGAATTGCTCGTCGCCGTAGTGCACTTCGAGCTGGCCCTCCAGCACCCATACGCGCTGGCGATAGGTGCCGCTGTGCCAGCGCGGGTAGTCCACGCGGGCGCCTGCGGGCAGCGCGATCTCGACCAGCTCGCTTGCGCTCGCCGGGTCCAGCTCGGCCACCTGGCGGCGCACGTAGCCGGTGGCCGGGTCGCGCCAGGTTTCCTGGGCCGCGCGCCGCCGCACCCGCTCCGCGGGCGCGGGCGCCACCTCGGAGAGCAGTTGTGTGAGCGGCACGCCCAGCCCGGCGGCCAGGCGGCCCAGCACGGTGGCGGTGGGGCTGCTGTCGCGCCGCTCGATCTTGGAAATCATGGCCTTGCTCACGCCCGACCGCTCGGCCAACTGGGCCAGGCTCAGTTGCCGCTCGCCGCGCAGGGCGGCGAGGCGTTGCGCGATCACGTCATCGAGATTCATGGAGGCATCCGCCGGATTGTCGTCTTTCATCGTACACTATAGTATACGTTATGTCTCTTATATGAATCGACGGAATCTGCCGCCATGCCTCTGATCCATTGCTCCGAAAACCGCCACGCCGGTGCGATCCTCGACATTTTCAACCACGCCATCGCCACCTCCACCGCACTGTACGACTACAAGCCGCGGCCGGCCTCGGCCATGGCCGGGTGGTTCGAGACCAAGCGGCGCAACGATTTCCCGGTGATCGGCATCGAAGACGAGGCGGGCCGGCTGCTGGGCTTCGCGTCGTACGGCACCTTCCGCGCCTGGCCGGCCTATAAGTACAGTGTCGAGCACTCGATCTACATCCATCACGACAGCCGCGGTGCCGGCCTGGGCCGGCAATTGCTCACCGCGCTGATCGACGAGGCGACGGCGCGCGAGGTGCACACCATGATCGGCGGCATCGACCAGACCAATGCGGCCAGCATCGCGCTGCACGAGCGGCTTGGCTTCACCTCGGCCGGGGTGATCCGCGAGGTGGCCTACAAGTTCGGCCGCTGGCTCGACCTGGCCTTCTATCAGAAGGTGCTGGCCACGCCCGCGCAGCCCAACGAAGACTGAGACGTCACTGCGTGGAGGTGGACGTGGGCGTGGCCGGGCGCGACGCCTGCGTCGGCAGGCGCTCGACCGTCAGCGCGTCGGGCTCGCTCGGCGAGGGTCGCACCACCACCGCGCGGTTGGTGGCGTTGGCGCCCAGGTTGGGCAGGTCGGCGGCGCGCGGCGCCATCGCCGCGAACGGGCCGCCGCCGCCCGCCGGCAGGTCGTCCAGCGTGAGGGCCTGCGCCCATTTGCCGTCGTGGCGCGACAGCACCTGATAGCGCTGCGGACCGCCGGCGGTGCGCGCCACGACGTAGAGCGTGCCATTGATGATGCTGAGCGCGGGCGGCGAGGCCGCCGTGGCGCCCAGGGCGACGGGCTTGCCGCGTTCCACCAGCCACAGCGCGCCGCCCGCCTTCTCGAGCACGGCCAGCGTCACATTGCCCTGCGGGTCGGCCTCGATCGCGGGCCGGCCGATATACGACACGCCCAGATCCTGCGCCTCGCTCCACGCGAGCTCGCGATCCTTGGTGCGCGAAGTCTGTTGCAGGCGCAACAGATGATTGTCGCCCCGCCGGCGCAGATAGAGTTCGATGCGCTTGTCGCCGTTGCGGATCGCGGCCAGGCCGCCGGCCGCGGTGGGCGCGGGCACGCGGCGCCATTCCTGCCAGCCGGCATCGGGCGCCGGGCTCGCGGCGATCTGGCGCGTGGTGTACACGCGGCCCTCGATGTCGGAGGCAAACACCACGTAGCGGCCATCGGCGCCGCGCGCGATGGCGGGGCTGGCGGTGGCGCCTTCCAGCGGGGGCAGGGCGCGCCAGGTGCCCCAGCTGCCGTCGATGCCCGCCGGCGCGATCCAGTGCAGCTGGTCGTCGTACCCGAGCGCCACGGCGGCCGCCTCGCCACGCGGCGCCACGGCCGGGATCTGCGTCACGCGCACGCCGCCCAGCGCCTGCCAGCCCTGCCAGGTGCCGTCGTGGCGCTGCTTGTTGGCCCACAGCCCGCCGAGCGGATCGCGCGCGATCAGGCCGGCGGTGCCGTCGGCATGCGCGAACGACACCAGCGGCCCCGAGGTGCGTCCGCCCAGGCTCTGCCAGCGGCGCTCGCCCGGATTCCATTCGTTGACGGCGGCGTTGGTCTCGCCGGCCGCAAACACCACCAGGCCACCCCGGCCGTCCGGATAGAGCTGCGGCGCCATGTCCTGGCGCGACACGTAGTAGGCGCGCTGGACCCAGGCGGCGGCCGGGCCGGCCGGCTCCTTGCAGCCGGTGGGGCCGGCGCAGTAGTGGTAGTCGTTCCAGGCGTAGTGCTGGAAGATCACCGACTTCACCTCGGCCTCGGCCGGGTTGAGATTGGTGGCGCGCTCCTGGCTCGGATAGTCGATGTAGCCGGTCTCGGCGTAGTTGCCGGGCGCGCGCAGCATGGCCTCGCGCACCAGCCGCGCGCTCGCGATGTGGTCGGGGTGGCCATGGCCGGCACAGCGCCAGCACAGCTGCGTGTACGGCACCACGATGGTGTCGTCGAGGTGGCGCACCGTGGTCGGATCGTAGTCGCGGATCAGCGCGGCCAGCGTGTCCACCAGCTGCACCCGCGTGTACACCTGCGGATAGGGCCCCAGCGTATCCACCGTCTGGTTGGGCTCGGACTCGGTGCGGCTGAGCGGCGTGAGGCTGCCCCAGCCCTTGCCGAGCCAGGGATCCTTCAGGCGCATGTGCCAGAGCTGGATGCGCGGATTGCCGCGCAGCGTGAAGCGCGCGATGGCGCGCCCGCCCGCGAAACCGGCGTCGGCGCGCCATTCGTCGGGCTTGCCCGCCATGTAGGCATAGGCCGAGCGCACGCCTTTCTCGCGTCCCAGCATGTAGGGCTCGCCTTCGCCCGCATCGCTCGCGGTCAGGTAGACCAGCCGCACGCAGCCGCCCGCCTGGATGTTGGAGGCGATGTCGGGGTTCATGAACAGCAGGTCGTCGTCGAGGTGCGCGACGAACGCCAGGTCTTTGATGCCGTGGCACTGTTCGAGCGTGGGCGCGGCCTGCGCGCTCGCGGCGGCGAAGCACGACAGGATCAGGAGGCAGCGTAGAAAGAGTGCGGACATGGCCTGCGGGCGGCGCGGCGGCGCCGGCGTGATGGGTCGCGTGGGGTGGGAAAAGTATAGCCATCCGGTGTGGCAGGGCGGATTTGCGCCTGCGCCCGGCGGCCGGAGCGTTGCATCGAGGATACGAACGCACGGGCGGCGCGCCCCGGCGCTGGCGACGCGTGCACGGGTTGCTGCAGGCTGCAACCCACGGTCACACATCGCGATCGCCTCTTCGCCTTCAATAGCGCATCTTTTCGAGCGCGTTTCTTTGCGCGCGCCGGGGCGGCGGGTCGGCCCGGGCGAGCCATCACCCCTGAGGGAGTTCCTTCATGCATCTCCGTTCGTCCGCCTGGATCCTGTTCGCCGCCTGCTCGGCCTTCGCCACGCCCGCGCTGGCCGCCGAGGGGCCCGCCTTCAGTTGCGAGCATCCCCGCAGCAAGGCGGAAAGAACCATCTGCGACTTCGGCAACTTCGCCGAGCTCGACCGCAGCATCGCGCTGCAGTACCAGCGCGCGCGCGGCGAGCTCGACGGCGCCACCAGCCGCGCGCTCACGCAGGACCAGGAGCGCTTCGTCAAGGTGCGCGACGAGACCCACGAAGATCCCGGCATCAAGAACACCGGCCACGAAGAGCTGCTCTGGCGGCTCACCGAACGCAACCGGTTCATGACGTCGATCGACGGCGGCAAGCGCGCCGGCGTCGTCGGCAAGTGGCAGAACCTCAACGGCACGCTCACCGTGACGCAGAAGCCCGACGGCACACTGCATGTGGAAGGCGCTGCGATGCAGCCGAACGACGGCCGCTGGGTCTGCGAGATCAAGGCGGATGCCCCGGCCCAGGGCGAGGGCGCCGTGTTCTCCGACGCCAAGGCCGAGGGCTGGACGCTGGCGCTGGCGCGCAAGGGATCGGGCCTGGCCGTGACGCAGGCCCCGGGCCAGGGCGCCAAAGACACCGGTCATCCGCCGTATTGCGGCGCGGGCGGCAGTTTCGCCGGCACCTACTTCCCCGTGCGCTGACGCGGGGGCAGCGCCTGGGGGCGACACCGTCATCGGCCCGGGCCTGCTCTGCCTGGCATTCTCGATCCACGCCCGGACCGCGCCGTCGGCGCCGCTCGATTGCGTGCGCAACCATCCCGGCCTGCTCGAGCGCCGCGCGGCCTAGTCGGCGTCGCGCACGTATGCGCCCTCGAAGTCCGGATAGTCCTCGTGCAGCCCCTGCACCAGGCGGCCGGTGGGCTCGGCTTCGGCATCGGTCTCCACCAGCTGCCAGCCGGGGATGTCTTCGCCCTGCACCGAGGGGCCGTCGTCCAGCACCATCACGAAGCTGTTGCCCAGCGTCTTGCCGTAGGCCAGCAGCAGCGCGTCGAGCGCCTCGGCGCCCACCGCCTTGCGCGCGGCGGCCAGCGTCTGTTCCAGGTCGGGACGATCGAACAGCGTCTCCTCCAGGGCATCGTCCACGGCGTCGGCCAGCGTGTGGACCTCGCGCAGCATCAGGAAGCGGGCGAACTGCGGCAGGTCTTCGCGCACCTCGCTGTTGACCCAGTCGGTGGGATCGGTGCAACCGGCGCGCTGCATGGCGGCCGTCAGCCGGGCGTGCCGTTCGGTCTTGCTCGCGGGCGAGGGCATGGGGAAGGGCTCCTGTCGTGGGTTGGGGGCGGCGGGGCGCCGCGCAGCGTATTCTAGGCAGCCTGCGGCAGGGTCGGGTGACGGGCTGCGGGCGCCGCCGACAAATTGTTTCCTGCGCGGGCGCAGCCTGCGCGCCGGGGCGGGTCGCATGACGGCAGGGGCGCCTGCGGCGAGCGCTTGGCGGACCGGCTTTGTGCCGCAAGCGCATACACTGTCGGTTGACTCCGTTTTTTGCGGTCCTCGCGACCGGCACTCCCGTGACCACCTCCTTCTCCTCCCTGCCCCTCCTGCCCGCCTTGCTGGAAAACCTGCAAGGCCTGGGCTTCGAACAGATGACGCCGATCCAGGCCCAGAGCCTGCCGCTCATCCTGGAAGGCCGCGACCTGATCGCCCAGGCCAAGACGGGCAGCGGCAAGACGGCGGCCTTCGGCCTCGGCGTGCTGCAGAATCTCGACGTGAACCGGCTGACGCCGCAGGGCCTGGTCGTGTGCCCCACGCGCGAGCTCGCAGAGCAGGTCGCGCAGGAGCTGCGCCGCCTGGCCCGCCAGATTCCCAACGTGAAGATCCTGACGCTGTGCGGCGGCGCCGCGGCCCGCCCGCAGGCCGAGTCGCTGGCACGCGGCGCGCACCTGGTCGTGGGCACGCCCGGCCGCCTGCAGGACCACCTCGAGCGCGGCAGCCTCGACCTCGCCGGCATCAACACGCTGGTGCTGGACGAAGCGGACCGCATGGTCGACATGGGCTTCTACGACGACATCGTCGCCATCGCCTCGCATTGCCCGGCCAAGCGCCAGACCCTGCTGTTCTCGGCCACCTACCCCGACAACATCCGCAAGCTCGCCGCGCGCTTTTTGCGCAACCCGGCCGAGGTCAAGGTCGAGGCCCAGCACGACGCCAGCCGCATCGAACAGATCTTCTACGAGATCGGCGAGGGCGAACGCCTCGACGCCGTGGTCGCGCTGCTGGCGCACTACCGCCCCGTGTCCACGCTGGCCTTCTGCAACACCAAGGTTCGCAGCCACGACCTCGTCGAGCGCCTGCAGGCCGCCGGCATCAGCGCCCAGGCGCTGAACGGCGACCTCGAGCAGCGCGACCGCGACGAGATCCTGATCCAGTTCGCCAACCAGAGCTGCGCCGTGCTGGTCGCCACCGACGTGGCCGCGCGCGGCCTCGACATCCAGAACCTCGGTGCCGTGATCAACGTCGACGTCACCAAAGACACCGAAGTGCACGTGCACCGCATCGGCCGCAGCGGCCGCGGCGACCAGAAGGGCCTCGCGCTCAGCCTGTGCTCGCCCGAGGAAATGCGCTTCGCCAACCTGATCGAGCAATACCAGGGCGCCCCGCTCAAGTGGGCCGACATCAAGGCCCTCAAGCCCAAGGCCGACCGCCCGCTGCGCGCGCCCATGATCACGCTCTGCATCCAGGGCGGCAAGAAAGACAAGCTGCGCCCCGGCGACCTGCTGGGCGCGCTCACCGGCGACGGCGGCCTGGTGTTCGAGCAGGTCGGCAAGATCAACATCACCGAGTTCAACTCCTACGTCGCGCTCGACCGCAAGATCGCCAAGCAGGCCTTCTCCAAGATCTCCAACAGCAGCATCAAGGGCAAGCGCTTCCGCATGCGCTTCCTGGAAGAGTTCTGAGCGGCGTGCGTGATCGGCCGGCGGGTAGCCGGTGACGATGGCATCGCGTGCGCAGGCGCAAAGAGGAAGCTTCGGCTTCCTTTTTTTGTTGGCGGGTTTTCTGGCCACAGGGCGCGAAGCCTCATGCCAGCCAGGCGCGCGTGAGCGGCGTAGCTTTCTGGATGGTGAGGCAGGGCAGGGGGGAGGCATTGAAGATCTGGGCCGGCGCGGGGCGTCGAGTCACTGCGCGGCCAGGCCAAGCAGGTCAAGGCAGGTCAGGTTAGGTCAGGTTAGGTCAGCTTAGGTCAGGTCGGGCCAAGTCGGGCGAGGGCAGGGCGAGGCAGCGCTAGGCAAGCCAAGGCAAGGCACCGCAGGGCAAGCCAAGCCACAGGGCGGGGCGGCTGTCGCGCTCGTGGAATAATGCCGCTGGAATATCGTCAGGGCGGAGCCGCCGGTGTGCAGCCGGATGGAAAACGCACACCCACACCCCTCATCCGAAGGTGCACGATGAAGAAACTGCTTGTCGCGATCCTGCCATGCCTGCTGCTCACCGCATGCCTGAACACCAACAGACAGATCAAACTCGTGCCCTCGCCCCTAGGCACCTATCAGGTGCAGGTGCGCGAATGCCAGGTGCGCGGCTCACTCACCCGCGACATCCGCTACGAAGTCTTCGTCACCCGGGCCGGCGCCGACGAGCAGTGCTACTCCGCCAAAGAACCCGTCCTCGCCACCTTCCTGAGCCCCAGCCCCGTCGAAAAACTGACGCTGACCTGGGTCTCCGACACCGAACTGCGCGTCGGCCACCCCGCACCCTCCTACTGGCCGCCCCAAATGGAGCGCGACCGCAAGAAAGGCGTCACCGTCACGTTCGAGCCGGCGCAACCGGTCGGGAAACAGTAAGGGCGCGTTTTAGTTAGAGCCCGCCATCTGTCGGACGGTGGCGGCGACGCTGCTCGCGAACTGGCGCCTCATACGCCAGACGCCCACTCTGCGCGGCTTATCCGTGCAGGCGCAGCCGCGCCTCTGCCAGATCGCGCCCACTCATGCGCCCGGGCAAACACGATGGGCGCCGCTGGCCCTGTTGGCCGGCGTGCCTAGGCGCTGGGCGCCGAGTTAGCGATGTGGCGCGAGGTGGTGCAGTAGGCCGCCGCCGACCCAGCCGCTCGACCGCCTCTAGCGACGCCAAGCCGGCCGCCCCATTCATGCCATCGCAGACGCGTCGCGGCGCGCCCATTCATGCAGACGGCAGCTGCACGGATTCATACGGATAGCTGGCGCGCCCAGTCATGCCAATACGCAGCGATATCGGCAGTCTGTTTGACGACGCGATCCGCCGCTGGCGGCGCTGCCCAACGATCCAGCCGATACCCATCCACCGGCGTATCCGCGTCGTTGGTATTCAACGCATTCCCCGCCTCCATCCCCCGCGCCTGATACCGCGCACGATAAGGCGCGGCCGCAAGCGGCATCCGCACACCCTCATCCGCCGCCCACTCCACCAGCCTGATCTCCCCACCGGCGCCGAGAAAGAAACCTCCACGATCTCCTCCCACCCCTCATCCAGCGCGGGCTCCGCGTCACACAACCGGATATCGATACCGACTACACCGGTATGCAGCCCGGTCACAAGAAACAGAATAGCCGGCACCCGCGCACCACAAAGCCCATTACCCTGCCCCAGAAAACAGCCGCCCATGTCCCCGTCGAAGGGGCCGGTCAACCCGATATAGGCCTGACCATACTGAACCTGGATCTGCCCAGAAAACAACTCAACCACGCGCGTCCTCCAATGAGGGCGAGCGATGACACAGCATCGATGTGCTGAGACTGTACCTGACGTGGGAGCGGGGAGTGGCCTAGCTTGAGGCTAAGACTGCGTACGCTTCTGAACTAACAATATTCAGAAAGTCCGGATGGCGTCCGGCGCCGAAATCGAATCCAAACGGCTTGCGGCGGGGGATTTTGAGTTGGCGTGCTAGGCTGTTTGTCTAGGTAAGTTGCGCGAAGTCTGGAGTAAGTGGATGTAGGTAAAATTAATTAAAAATCAATGGGTTGGCGTAATTTCGCGAAATCAGTGAAAACCAGTCACTGTACCTACACTGTACCTAAGCTGTACCCGGATCTGGAGAGGTACCGGATCGGGTCATAGGCCTTCAACAATGGCATGCGGCTCACTTGACTTGCGATAGTCTGAGTATAGAGGCCAAACAGGGCCTTTGATCACTAGAGGTTACTGGCGCTTCGCCATAGCAGAGCTAAGACGGTGTGCATCGGCATTGGTGGAGCCGACAACGTAGGTAGCGCTGGCGCGCGGATCGATCCCCGTCTCTGTCGTGATCAGGACGATGTAGTCATACGCCGTGGCGTAGAACTTTTGGGCGCACTTGAGGCTGACCTTTCGGGTGTATTCCTTGCTATGGAAAGGGGTGTGCAGCTTTGGTGTCTGGAGTGGATCCCCGATTGGAGTTTCTTCGATTTCGTAGGGGGATGCGTGTGCCACCAAATTGCGCCATTGCTGCATCTCACCGATGCTTTGAAAGAGTCCCTGGGACCTATCAATGGTATACGGGATGGCGGCGCATAGCATTTCGAGCTTGCCCCAGAATCGCTTCGTCGCGCAGTACTGCTTGAAATCGAACGCCTGGAACCTCTCGTGCTGTGGCATAGAGAACGCTACGGATGCCGAGAAGCTTTCTATCGTGCTGAATGACAGCAGCATCGATCCAGTGAAGCAAGAAAAGCGCTTTTCTTCTTCAGTACCTGGCGTGGGCAAGTGCTTCACTGCCTGGCCCGTCATCAGCAAGCACCAAGCAGCCCTTAGGGTCAAGTCCCAATCGTGGTTCGTTGCCGAGTATAGATGAGACATTTGGGTTCCTTCCACTTCATGTTCCCTTTTTTTTCTCGTCATCTGGACCGTTGCCAGCCCTGCGGGATCCCCGCACGCTTTCAGCCTCTCTGATGAGTGGTTGCGATGATCTAGTAAATAAAGGGGGTGGCAATGAGCATACCCATTGCCATGGAATAGCCCTTGGATGCCTCGGATACTCGCACCGGATTGGCTGCGACTTCGGCAAGTGCCAAGAAATACACGCCTGCGTGAACAAACTTGACCGAGGACGCGTAAGCGCCAAAGATTGCGGCCGCGATTGCGAAGCCGATAATGGCCGATGCAGCGATTGAGCCAATGACCATCGCTTGCTGAGCGACACGCTCTATCAAAGCTTTTATGCGCCGCACAGGGTAGCGCGGAGATAGCCATAGAGTCAGTCCTCTGGCGGGCAATAAGAACATCAGCATCAATGCCAATGAGTAGAAAGCAATCTGCTCTTGTAGCAGTGTGCTACCCAATTGCGCCTCATCGAAATACCGGTACCCTAAAACCTGGATCACGCCGAAGATCAGTCCCAGAACACAAAAGATCGGACCGTGTTTCTTAACATCAGGCGTTACTCGAAACCAAGTCACTTGTGCTTCTTGCTGTGAAGTCATCCCCGCCTCCTATAAACTACATCGCTTATTCTATGTCTCATTGCGTTGATATGAACATGCTCGGGCACTTTGCCTGACGTCGTGTCAAGTTCTAGTCGAGGGGAGGAATATGGCTATCCTAACTGTGACAGTCGAGCCCGAGTTAAAAAGGGCTTATCTTGCGGCATGTCGTGAGGATGGCTGTAGCGGCGCACAAGTTATTCGTGCGGCCATGCAAACTATCGTAGACGGTAGTCGTGATCCAGACCGGTTGCGCGCCGCATTGCGCCTGGATGCCGATCATCCCGTCGCTCCGGGAAGTCCTGCGCATGCTATGCAAATTGTGCGGCGGGTAACCGCGGAGTTGTTGGACTTGTAAGTTGATAAGTTTCAGTCTTGTGGAGATAACTCACCAATGAAAAGAATCACCGTCATCGCGATCCTTGGGGCTTTTCTTCTGTCTGGCTGCTCCCCGTCCGAAAAAACTCAGACCGTTGAGTACTACATGGAACATGATGACATTCGTGCTGCCAAGATAAAGGAGTGTGCCAACAACCCCGGAGAGCTGGGGAAGACTCCAAATTGTCAAAATGCGATGACGGCAGAGAATCGCAGGATCCTCAGCTCCGAGAACAAGGGAATGCCAAAGATCCGTTAGGCTTCCGGCAAGTCGTATTCCCTAGTGTTTAGGCTAGGAGCTGTCGGTCGTTGAGTCACGTGAAATCTCTAATCGATATGACCCAAACGCCACGAGGCGATGTCTCTAATGAGCGGCAGGCGAGCACGATCGCCGAGCCGCTAGCTCCGGAGGAAATTACCGAGCGCCGTCACGCGGCGGATAATGCGCTCGCCAGTCAACGGCTTGCGGGTTTGGAACCCGATCCGCTAGTCGTCGTTGAGCTTGACCGTTACATCCTTGGTGAGCTAGACCTCGGCCAAATCATCGAACGCTACTTGTCCCGAGTGAAGCGCGGGGAGGCTTGAACCCTTGGCCCGTGCGTGAAAGCTCTAATGAGATCATGTGAAAGCTCTAATCAGAGGTGCAATAGCGCTCATACAGACCGGTGCGAGATGATTGAGGCTCCCCGTTTCCTAATGCGGAAGTCCCGTCGCAATCGCGGGTAGACCACATGCCGATACCGCCACTGTAGCCAGCATAGGCCCGCGCCGGCTGTACTCCCGATGATAGTTTCAACCGCCCTCTCATCTCCCGAGAGCGAGCTATTGATGAGGGTGGGGGCTTGCAGAACCAGCGTTGCCAGTAACAGGCCGCCGAGGGCCAAAAGAAGCACCGCGCAGGCGATTTGGAAAGTTCGATTCGCATGCCTGAATGCAGCGTTGAGGTACTGTTGCAAACTACCCATGCTGTCCCTTTCTGTGGTCCACGGCGTGTTGCCGATTCGCTTCACTTCGCCTTTGTCCATTGTTATGTCCTCCATGTCAGCGATGCTGAGCATTCGACTGCTCCTGTAGTGCCTCTTGTAGTGCATCAAGGCCAGTATTCATGCGGACTTTCAGCCCGTTTGTAGTAGTCGAACACTACGAACAGGAATGCTCTGTTCAGAAAAATCCTTTTAGAATCAATTGGATGCGAGGCGCCGCGAGGTGCGTATGGTGTATAGCCCGATTAAGGGCTATCGGATGGGCTTAAGGGCCATCCGGAGAGTCCCAAACTACCCCGATGAGCTGCGGCTCATCGGTATCGTGCAAAGATGATGCAGCGATGATGCACATGTGATGCGGCAATGGTGCTGTTCTCTACTCTCACGGTGCAGATATGATGCAAGGGTGATGCAGAAGTAGTGCATTATGTAGTCATCCGACTTTGCGGCCACGGAAATATCCGGCAGCGGCGCGGGCCACACTAGCAGCGCCGCCAGCTACGGTCTTTGTCATGTTGACTGCACCGCCAACAGCGTTCTTTGCCGTGCCAGGAGCGGCCATCGCGCCACGCACCGCAGTACGGCCTCCCCGATAGGCACCACCGGCCCCGCTACGCATCGCACGCAACTCATACCAGTAGCTAATGCCAATGCCGCCCGCCAAACCGCTTGCAATGCTTGGCAATTGCAGCAGAAGACCAACTGAAACGACGGAGATGACCAGCATCCCGATAAGCGTGTAACCGACATTCTGGGCGCCATCGAATTCAGCGCCTGCCATGTACCCACGGAAGATGTCCATCAACAACGTGAACACGACCGAAAACAGCACAATCGTCAGCGCATAATTCAGCACCTGAGCGGTCCATTGCTCAAAGAAGCGAGCGGTCGGCTGGAACAGCAATGCCACGATGAAAAGTGGCCCAAGTCCTACAAGAATGGCGAGGGCGACCTTAGCTACGGTTACGAACACCGCGCCCACGCCAACCACCGCTGCAGTGGCAACGGCGCTGATGACCCCGATAGCAGCATACGTTAGGCCTTCCGAACTGAAGAAACTCGATTCCTCCAATGCTTTGGAGACATAGTCTGCTCCCTGCGCTGCCGCTTGATCGATGATATTTGCCGCTGATGCACCGCCGGGACTGCCAGAAACTGCCTGCGCGAGCGCATCCGGTGTGCTCACGATCGCGTCGGCAATCATTGGCTGATAGAGCCCTCCGGCCATTGCGATGGAAACAATGATGCCTGCACGCAGGTAGCGGTGCAGGAATTCCGCAACCGGCATCTCCACCGCGCCCCGAATGACGAGCATGCCATAGCTTATGAAAGCCAGTGTCAGGCTGACAGACACTACAGGGGTGATCTCAGCAATTACCCTTGATGAAATATCCGTAACGAAGCTTCGCGTCAGAAAGTCTATCTTGTTGAAGAGGGGCTCAACGATTGTGAAACTACCTGCTGCCATCTTCAACCTCCGGGTATTCCGGTTTCATGCCTATTTCCATCCTGATCCGATTCGCGGCTTTGCGGGCGTTGATACATATTTCTGTTTTGGCGATATCAGGATTCTGGAGGCATTTGGCCTCGGCATTTAGCCTTGCGCCGAAATCCCGGTAGTAGAACTCGACGCTGGGAGCGGCTTCTGTCTCTTTCTCGCCATTCTGTTGTTCCTGTGCCGTCGCTTTACTGCTGCCGGCGAACAGACTTGCCGCTACATATAGCGCGAGGATGGTCCTTTTTTTGTCTTTCATTTAATGGCCTTCTGGTGGACGATAGAAGAGCAAACCTGTGCATGGCCGACACGGCGGGCGATGCGGCGGGCTTGCCGGAAAGTCGGGAAATGGATCGCGTTGCCCGGCTCTCCCCATATGGGACGCTTGGCGTCATTCATTCCGACGAAAAACAGCCACTTCTGCGATTCCGCATTGGCAGTTATGACAATGAAATGCATGTCCACGGGTGTCCTCGATTTCTAAGCGTTGAGACAGGAAAAGATAGTTTTGGATTGCACAATCCAAAGGCGTGTGCAAAGTGGCTAAAAACGGCCCCGGGTCCATTGATAATGGCGGATCTGGCGGACATGCATCTCAGGCGTTTAGCGGGTGGTTCGAGACGCTGGCCGGCTGATGCCGCTGCTGAACCGAAGAGGGAGGGGGAGCCGCGCCCGTAGGGCGTGGGGGAACCCTGCAGGGGTGCCCCGAGGGGGGCGACGGCGCGACCGAAGCGAAGTGTAGGGCGGATGGGGGGAGGGCACCTCCCCGCGCCGTGTTCAGTCCTCGAGATTTCCAGACCCAGGGACCATCGCCCGACGCGGTGAAGACCCGTTCCTTGAACAGAGGGAACGGCTCATCAGGGTGTTGCTGCAGCCCAAGTCTGTCTCCTTGGGCTGTGATGCCGGATGCAGTTTCCCACCAACTTTCACCGAGTGCACGCGAGGCGCCAATAGTACGCGTCGCAATGAGGTCGTCCAAGAGACGGTCCACAAACCCAAGGTTGATGGGTTGGGTTGACCTAGCATGAGCTCGTCGCGCGTGTGCAGCCTCGATGGCTCGGTTGACATCTGCTTGTGTCAGACCGGAACTTAGCCATCGCTCTAGCCGAGCATCGGAGGCGATCGCCTTTATACCCGCCGCGTGTAGCTTATCGACCAGTGTCTTTCTATCTACGATGCTGCTGCCGCTTTTCTTTTCTCCGTCTCCCTCTCTCTCTGGAGGGCATGTCCCCGGGGACACCGTTGGGACATCTTGGTATTTCTCCGGCGACCGCGCGGGGACGTCTCGAGGTACGAGGTGTACGGGCCCCTGAGCAAGGAATTCTTCAAGGTTAGGGTATGGGATCCTGGTTCCATGTCGTTGGTTGTGTTTCTTGATACGTGCGCATTCGGTCTTATGCCGTTGCTCATGCTTGGACGCCCAGGCTTTGCGTGCTTGTTCCGCAATTTCTGGGTGGTAAAGGCGACCATCACTGCATTTGACCCAACCACGTAACGCGCCCGTTTCATGCTTTTTCCACTCCTTCAAGTCACGGCCAACACCGGCCAGCATGGCGAGAATACGCGGGTCATCCGGCAAACTCGCAGCGGGTATTTGATGCCATGACGCACACCATAGAAGGAGGGCGCACCGAAACTCTTCTCCTGTTGCCTGGATGGCAAGGTCGCTGTCCCGAAGACCTTGAACATCCATTTTCATGAATGGGAAGCCTTGCAAGTTGCAGTCAGGAGGTGTGAGTGGGGCGGGCAGTTCCATATTTCCGCCTGGATTTCCCGCGTGGAGAAGCGCGTCTTTAATGGCGGCCATCCGGATCCCCAAACGAGTCCGGGTCGTTCAGTACCCTTGAGAGGTCGGCAGTGCTGTAGTACACCCGGCGACCGAGTTTCCGTCGCGCAGGTCGCAGCTTGCGGGCCAGTTCACTATTTCCTGCGAGGGTAATACGTAGGCCGGCTGGGCTTCGGTTCAGGAGTTGAGCTAGCTGCGGCAATGTAAGCAATGCAGAGCCGAACTGCTTGAAGAGAAATTCCTCGGTGGTCATCCTTCTTGTCCTTACGCAATTAACGTAAGTACAGACTAGGCGCAGGAAAATTCAATGTAAATAATGCACATCTCGTGCAGATGTGATGCAGATGAGCGCTGATGATGCAGATGTGATGCGGAACTGATGCAACCATGACGCGGACATGATGCATATATTGGAATCAAATAAACTTTGTTGGTTTCTATCTGATACATTAAAGGTTACGTCGGGCGCGTAGCAAGGGTCGGATGCCCCAATGTCGGGGATCAAGCGCCCCATCAAACCATAAGAGCATGAAATGAGAGTCGCCAACCTCAAGATCGAAAACTTCCGCGGTGTGCGTTCGGGGTTCGTCCGGTTTGGAAGGCATCCGGTTCTTGTTGGAGACAACAATACCGGCAAGACGACCCTCATCGAAGCATTGACTCTTCTCCTGGGGCGAGATCGGCTGGTTCGGGAATTGACCGAACATGATTTTTACGGCTCTTGTCCTCAGCCGGTCGATCGCATCAAGCTTGTGGGCACCATCACTGATTTTCCGAATGACGATCCAGAGCACAGCAGTCATTGGTTTCGGGAAGGTAGAGCAGTCATTAAATGGCTGGACGAGATCACCGGCGCCGTGCATCCGATGCGGGATCACCAGGATTGGAAGCTGTGCTGTCAGATCGCCGTCCAGGCTAGGTTCGACCATGAGTCACTTTCCGTGGAGATGCTTCGGTTCTTTCACGATCACGACGACCCTGTCGATCCTTTTGCGGAAGACACGCCAGCGGTCGTCCCAGGGAAGCTAATCCAAGAACTCAGCTTCTACTTAGTGCGGGCAAGCCGGACGTGGGACAAGGTCTTCTCTTGGGGAAATGAGCTGTTCAAGCGTACCGTCCTCGCAGCTGCGGCGCAGCCCGCAGTTGCGTTGCTTGCGGAGCGTGATCGTCTACGTGCCCCCGAACAGCCAATTGATGCGGACCCATGTATCGAGCCGCTGATCCAAAACCTCAACAACGAGTTGGCACAGTCTTTCCCCAACGCGCCGCGAGTCCAGCTCCGGCTGACCGGTACAGATAGCCGCTCTGTCATGGAGGCGGTATCGGCTCATTTCGCTACGGCAGACGGAATCGGCATTCCCGCCGCGAGGCAGGGCAGCGGGCTGATTTCGATGCAAGGCTTGCTGCTGTTGCTAGAACTCGGGCGCGCCCGTGCAGCGGCAGGCGGCGAGTTTCTGATGGCGTTGGAAGAACCAGAGGTCCATCTACCTCCATCCGCTCAGCAGCGTTTGGTTCAGCGTGTGCAGGCACTCTCCACCCAAACGTTCGTTACCACCCATTCGCCTTTGGTCGCAAGCATGGCAGACCCGACCTCCGTGCTGATCTTGAAGAAGCACGATGGTGAACTGTCTGCGGAGTCGTTTCTCGAAGCTCCTTTGCCCGCCACGGCACCAAATTGGCAACGAAAGTTCTTTCAGCACAGCCGGGTAGATGTGCTCGGCGCGTTGATGCAACCGTCACTGCTCGTGCCTGAAGGAAGAGCCGACTTCCAGCTGCTTCGATGCATCTTGAGGCCTCTGATGATGACCGCTGGTTGGGCCGACACCATGAGCAGGCCGTTCGGCATCGAGGTCGGCGTGGTCCCGACCGAAGACGCCAAAGTTATTGAAACCCATCTACTGATGGCAAGACTACATCGGCGTGTGTCTTGCCTGGTCGATGGCGACGATGAAGGACTGCTCTACGTAGGTCGTTTACAAGCCGCAGTCCCCCCTCCAGCTTCGGTCATTCGTTGGAACGACGGAGCCATGATTGAGGATTCGGTCGGCTGGATCCTCTCAGCGGACGAGGCTGCTGCCATCGCTAAGCTAGCGGAGCTATCACAGGTTCCTCCTACCTCCGCAGAAGATGTCATAGCGTACCTTAAGGCGAGGAAGATGGACGTCATTGCGTATGAGCTTGTCGCGGAAGCTATCTCCACGACACCAGCGTGCCGTGCACGCGCTGCTGACCTTCTTGCGGGGCTTGCGTGCGCTTGCGCAGGGTCGGATGCGTCGCACCGCTTCATTCGCGATGCCCATGGGGTTTGGGTGTTTCAGCCGTGACAGTCCAAGCGTTCACCGGGGGGGCAGGCTGCGGCAAGACCTATCAACTGATGCAGTCCTTGAGCGCCCACTTGGAGGTTGCACCACTGAAGGACGGACAGAAGGTCCTTGCGCTCACGTTCATGCATGGCTCCCGCCGCCGGCTGGAAGAGCGCCTTGGACAACTGGGTGTTCTAAGGGGACGAACAGACTGTTCGACGATTGACAGCTTTGCATGGCGGTTGATCCGAAGGTGGCGGTCTCTTGCTATCACACTCGGCTATGCCGACATCGAATCGAATCAGTATGAACGCGTGTGTGACGCGGCCGGCGCCCTGTTGCAAATTGAAGAGGTTTGCGGCTGGGTAGCCGCTACGTTTCCGGTCCTTTTGGTGGACGAGGCGCAAGACTTGACTGCAAATCGCCTCCGCTTGGTCGAAGGGTTGGCCGTAAGGCTGCAGGTCTTTGTGGCAGCCGATGAGTTTCAGTGCCTGAACGAGGATCTGCGCCCCAATCCTGCATGCGCATGGCTTGCTAAAGTGTGTCCCGCAGAGGAACTCAATCAGTCCAAGCGCACGAATGTCGTGGAACTTATTGATGCAGCAGCTGCTATCCGAAGCGGTCTGGCGCCCAAATCGGGGAAGCTCTTCAAGGTGGAGTTGACGCCTAAACCGCAACTTGCCGGAGCGTGGCTTAGCGGAAATCTTTGCTGGTACGGTGGAGGAAAGAGCGTCGCCATCATCACCCCTGCCATGGGTGCGTTTGCCAAGGCAGCGGTGACCTGGACCGCAAACAACAAGACAACGAAGGGAGCCGGGCCGTACTCAGTATCGTGGGAGGCGTCAGAGGCTAAATCCGCCAGCAGCTTTCTTGCCGAACTTGCATTGCAGGAGGTGAACGACATCCCGTCGGTTGTCGCGCTCCTCTCTGAGGCAGGGGATCCACGCGCTGCCAGGGATGTCGCCGATTGGATGGATATCCAGAGAAGGGCGCGCTCCAAGGTGACGTTCTCCAAAGAGGAAATTGCGAGGGTAATCGAGCAAGGCTTTGCTCAGCGTCGACGAGTCCAGAGGAGGGAGGGACAAGGCTGGAAAGGTATGACAGTCCATGGCGCTAAGAATCGCGAATTCAACAACGTCATCGTGCTCTGGCCTGCGGCCATTGCTGGAAGCGACGATCAAAAGCGGCGGCTGCTTTACAACGCAGTCACTCGTGCGAAGGAACGTTGCTTAGTCCTTGTCCAAGCGAAGGCAAATCTTAGCCAAGCGCCCTTCGCGTGACCTGTGCAATCTCGGCGGCGTTTGCATCGGAGGCGGACGACGGCTGCGCGGCGAGCTATTCAGGAAAGTGAAAGTCCGCTCAGGGTCGGAGAACGACCCTCCGTGGGAGCACACTGAATCCCCATTAATCGAAAGGTGATTGCCATGGAATCCGACAATGCCGCCGTCGACCGCCGTGTGCCCTGGAACAAGGGCAAACTCACCGGGCAGAAGCCGCTGCTGAAGCTGCGAGAAATTTGGGCAATCCGAACGAGACTTCAGATGGCATCGAACATCCGGGAACTCGCGATGTTCAATCTCGCAATCGATAGCAAACTTCGAGCTTGCGATCTCACGCGATTGCAGGTGCAGGACGTCCGTCACGGAAGCCACGTGGCCGCGAGAGCCACCATCATGCAACAAAAAAACCAGCGTCCGGTCCAATTCGAGATCACAGAGCAAACTCGTGAGAGCCTTGAAGCGTGGATTGATGTGCGAGGCCTAAAGGCGGCGGACTTTCTGTTTCCCAGCCGGTTGCATGCATTGCCGCATCTGTCGACGCGGCAATACGCCCGAATTGTGCATCGCTGGGTCGCATCGATTGGACTCGACGATACCGCATATGGCACCCACACTATGCGCCGTACAAAAGCCTCGCTGATCTACCGTCGGACGAAGAATCTTCGAGCAGTACAGCTGCTACTCGGGCGTACGAAGCTGGAAAGCACAGTTCGCTATCTCAGCATCGAGGTCGACGATGCTCTTGAGTTGGCTGAGCAAACCGAGGTTTGATGCATCCGGGCCGGCGAGCGGTCGCTTGCCGCCAGAAGCAGCCGCACCATTGCTGCCAAATTGCAGCATCAGAAGGGCGGTTTCCGCTCGTAGAGCGGTCGAGTGTTATGCTTTTCTAATCTCACTTTCTGTGTTTCCATGAGCTATGGCATCGAGGAAAATAAATACCGTCAACTGTATCTGGGAGTCTCTTCCAGAACTGGAACGTGTCAGTCGAGAATCACTAGACGTAAGTCTGAAGCCTTGGGAAGAATTGGTTTCGTGTTGCATTGAAGCGGGAGCACTTGCTCCAATGGTCCCGTCAACCAGGAATAGTGACCTCCGGCTAACAACAGCAGCCCCATTCTTGAAATGTACGCTTGATGACCTCCGTGGGGTGTGGATACTTGTAGAACGAGGTTATACCTCTCAGGCGGCTGCAGTCGCGGCTGCCATGTTCGAAAACGCGTTAACGGCTGCTGTAGTAGCCGGGTCTAAAGAGTTGGCATTACGAGCTCAGAAGGGAAAACATGCCCAGATTCCTTGGGGAGCTAAGGAACTATGCCAGCTTGATGCAAAGCGTGAAATGCGGCTAGCTGAAGAGCGTGGGGAGAAGCAGACCCCGAAAATGTATGAGGATAACTGGACGATTGGTTACTTCCACTATAAATGGCTTTGCCAAGTTAAACATCCAACATGGCAGGCAGCGATTCACGCCATTCAGTCAACTGTTGTTGCCGACCGGGAGTACGCTGTTCGGCCCGGTCCAAACAATTTACCGCAGGACATCCAGGTCAAGGCAAGGATTCTTGCGGTGTCACTGACCAAGGCGCTACAAGCCATTAAGTCATTCTTCATTACCTTGGATGGCGAGGAAAAGTCGGATGAATACCAAGCGTTCGAAGAAAAGGTTAATAAGGTTCACTTTGGTGTTGCCGACTTGATAAAGCTTCAGTATGGAAAGCCATCGCCTATCCAAGTTTTAGACCGAAGTTTCATTAAGACTGATTTTTCGACCCTTCGGGAAAAGTATGGCGACTAACGACGGCTAGCGGCAAATTAGCAGACATCTTTAAATTCTTGGGCAACCAGTTCGCTTTGGGTCGAAATCGGCCCCTAAAGAGTTGTTATCGGCCAATAGCTGTCGCTTCCCCCTATCTAAATCGGGCGTTCAATCTAAAGGTGAAGGCGTCCCTAAGCCGAGAACTTTTGCCGCAACTGAAGGCACAGCAGCACGTCTGTTAGGGGCCTTATTAGCGATTAGTCCCGCCCATGATTTTCTGCCTCACCTCATCCTCACACTTGTAGCAAGCAAAGTATTCAATTCTTTCCATGTCCCCTGTCACAAACGCATCACAGTGGGGACATGCAATCGCTTGCCAGCCTCTATCAAAGCAGGAGACACAACTCCACAAACCATCAATATAAAAGACTGACGGCTTCGGATGCTGGCACTCATGGCAGTAAGCCACGCACGGAGCTCCCTCTTCCCACCAATCGTCACCTGTCGTGTATTTTATTTTGCACAGAGAAATCAGCTTATCTGTGTCGATAGTCTGAGCACAATTTGGACACGAGTTCACCGTAGAGTTGAAAAACTCAAACTCATGACTGCATTTGTCGCAGGGAACCGTCTCAGCAGTGGATCTGATCGTTACTCCTGCCTTTTGGCAGACCATGCAGACATAGCTTTCCCCCCACGGATTCGTCTCACTGACAAGCCCAGCAATTGTTTGACAGCTGCCACACTCGACGAATACTCCTCCGTCCTGTTGCTTCCGCTGGATAACAGGTTGCAGGTCTTGAAATCTAGACTGGATGAAACCCTTCTCGGCAAGGATTCTTGTATGGAGACGTTCAAATTCAGGGATATAAGCATTAAAGGTGTCCCTCCATTTCATGGTCAACAGTTCATGAAGGTAATGCCACGATATCCACTGCTCCATTACAACGCCTGCTTTCATACCACCTACATCCGCGTAGTCAGTGTGGGCAAAGTGCACGATTTGATTTCGATGCTCCGCGAGAGCTTTGAAATTATTCAGTGCCTTATCTTCAATTGCTTCGCCCACGACGTCCTTGAGCCTCTTGGCGGCATCCTCCAAATAAACCGAATGAAAGTCTCCGACGCTAAAGCTGGACAAACTGGCTGAATCTGACTTACTGACAATGAGAGTCCAATGCTCTGCCATGAGCCTCGCTTTGAGGAAGAGTTCTATCGCGGTATAGAAATCGACAATCCCATTCTTCGGCCTTTTGCCTAGATTGTCGAGCGATGAATCGATGAAGTCGATTGCATTCTTAACGACTGCGTCGAACATCTCATCTTTCGTCTGCTGCCGCTGCCGAATAAATTTTCTTGCCATAAGAGAAGATAAAATCCATTCTAGTCATCTTTTGGAGGCGGCTGCTAGAGCATCACCTCCGTGGCCGTAGATTCGAAATTGTTTGGGAGAGATCTGCGAAAGGCATACGCCGGCCAGCAGCGGTCCGACAAGAACTCGCTCATCTGATCCAACGCTGGTCAAACAATCCTCAGCCCAGCAATTTTGACATCGATTAGAGTCCAGAGATAATCGCAGATGCTAGTGTGGCAATGCTTGCCACGTGAGGCAATGCATTCAACAAGGTTGACACGACCGTCTTGCTGGGCTTTGGCGACGCAAGCTGCGCTTCTACTGCATTGACAATTTCCAGCGCATCTTGCTTTTGTTTAGCATCAGTCAGGCTCTGCACGACTTGGCGTAGGCCGTCGATGTAGTCTCGAAAGTCAGCGCCGATGGTTATGACATTCGTCGATTTATCGACTGAGTGATTGTTGATGCGAGCGTTATGACCTGTGATATTGTAAATAATACTCTCAATACGCTGCTTTGCCTCAGGAAGACCCAGTTTTCGTACTGACATCTGATAGTGAGCCTCGATTCCGTGAAAGGCTTCGTGAAAACCAGGATCAATCACTTCGAAAGTCTCAACGGCGCCATTGGATGCGCGCCGCTCAATTAGATCCCTTGGCTCAATGAGAACGTCGGAGCGATCTAAAAAAATCTTATCGCGCTGTACGCTAGCTTTCAAACCTTCGAGCAAATCACCGTTTTGCTTTCGCACACTGATATCATCCGTCATAAAATCATCAAAAGACATTCTTTACTCCTGGTTATCATTGTGTCCGCGGTGTAAAAACCGCCCGATTGAACTCAAATAGCACGGCCAAGGATTCTTGCGAACCCGTAGTTGCATCTGTGAGTCGGCCGCTATGGGTCGTCCTCGGCTTTTCGACAAGGTCGGCTCGCGGCCAGAAGCGAAAGTTGAGAGCGACAGATCTGCGGTTCTCGACTGAACTAACCGCCAACCGGCTTATCGTCATCTCACGTCAACAATTTGTTGAGAGTAACGAACAGATGCTTGAAGGTGTCAAAGGCCATGGCGTGCCGCGTGGCATCCAGCACGTTCGGGTTCTGAATCAACCACGATGCTTGCTGGAAGTGGTCGAACTCTTGAGCGAGCGGCACCAGCCTCATAGCAGCTTCAACTTTGGGCACGACCCGCAAGTTCGCACCTGGGCCAGCTGGTAACGAGCCAGCTACCAGTTTCTGGGCCTCGGGCAACGAATACGCACTATTTACGAGCTCCAGGAAGAGCTCCTCGCCCAGCAAGTCTTCGGTGTCGGCCTCGGCTTGGTTGCAGAAGTCAGTTGCCAGGAGTACGTGCCCGTCGCGTAGCAGCTGGCTCTTGCGCAACTTCTCAACATTGTTCTTCTGTCCGTTCGCGTAGTCGATGAGTGCTGCGACGTGCAGTTTGTTGCCGCCAAACAGTGAAACAAAAGCCCAGACCTTATCTACTCCACCAGCGGGGCAAAGCGTCCACCGTGGGTCAAGGTGCTCTCGGCCAAGGGCTTTCAACGCATTGGAGAATGCCTGAAGGTACAAAACGTCTGAAGGCCCTTCCACGAGCAGGGTGTGTTCGCCGACGAACAGTGATTGGCTCAATTCATAACCAAGCGCACCCTGAAGAGGGAACAGCGTATCGCGGTCTGTGCTTAGGACCTCATCACCAACTTTGGTCCCGAACACTTCCGGCTCTTCTCCTTGACGGTAAGCGACAACATCCTCAACTGTGCGCACCGACATGATGTTATCTGTCGGCACCATGAACGGGGAGTGCGTCGTGTAAATGACCTGATGCTTGGGCTCCAGCTTCTCTTTGAAATATCGAAGCAGGTCGCTCTGGGCCTTAGCATGAAGATTCAATCCCGGCTCATCAAGAAGGATGACCACGTTTCCCTGGCGCTTCTGGACCTGGGAAAATTTAACTAGGAACGAGAAGAACCAGGTGAAGCCGGCGCTTCGATCATCGAATGGGACAGTCATGTCATGCAATTTGTTTCGAATGCGTGTATGCATGACGTGGCCGGAATTGAACGGCGCTGGGTCACCACTCCTACCGGCCTCAAGGGAAAATTCGACCTTCAGGTTCTTGTTTTGGGACCAGTAGGCGAAAACCTGCTTCGAGATTGATATTGAGGCCGCCTCCACCTTCGCCTTGAGCTTCTCGAATGTAGTAGCGCTTTGCAGTTCCTGTGCGCTTGTCCCGGCAAAGTCGAGAAAGTCCTGGAAGATTTGCTGCCCAGCATTGAGCGTCTTATTGGCTCTCGCTGTCTCTAGTGCCTCAAGTTGGACACGACCGTCCATGCGGTCGTAGCTGGAGAAGTAGAGGAACTCAGGCATTCGTACGTAGAGAACATCAATGGCCTTGAGGACGGCGCTACCTTTTCTGAACTTTTCAACCTCGGCTGCAGCTGCCTTGGCCTCGTCCGACGCTTCCTCAAGTGCTGCAATCTTGGCAACGAGGTCGGTAACCGTCGGGACGGAAAGCTGCTTCTTCTCAGCCGCTTTAACCCCGAACCTTGTAAGGAGAGAGATAACGATCTGAGCTTCGTCAAGCGGCACAGTCCAGGTCGTGGTGTCCTCACCGTACTTCTTGTAGACGACGATTTCGTGGGATTTAAGGCAGCCCTCACCTAATTCAGCCTCCACCGCCGCGACATCTTCCGAATCCAGCGTCCAGGTCGTGGTGATGACTGTTGCCTCATCCGATGGATGACGCGCTTCGTACTCTGCTAAGTAGCCACGCGGATACTCAAGGTCTTTGTCGAATTTCTTCTTTGACGCATCGACCGGATTGATGCGTTCGAGTGCTTGGAGAACAGTTGTTTTCCCTGATTCATTCTTGCCCACCAAGCAGGTCACACCAGATAGCGTGAATTCGCCTGAGTCTAGAACGCTTCGGAAGTTCGTTATATGCGCTTTCGTGAGCTTCAAGTCGGCCTCCTCGCAAAGTTGTTACTGAATATATTATCTGATTCAGCAGGCAACTTGCATTCACTGTATTTAACCAGCGAGAAGGCTCCTAGGGAGGAGCAGGAAGACGCTATGGCAACGAGATACGAGTAGTGAAGTCCCGTTCGGGTCGAGACAGGCCATTCATGACCCAAGCTTATCCAGTTTTTCTACCAAATCCTCAGCCCGCAAATGCGTATACCGTTTCAGCATTTGCATAGACTTGTGCCCGCTGATTGCGGCCACTTCTTGATCTGATAGCCCTGCTTCCACTAATCGGCTAACAGCTTCGTGTCGCAGGTCATGAAATCGGAAATTCACCAAACCAGCGGCTTTCTTCGCATCAGTCCATGCCTTGTCAAACAGATAGGGCCTGCGCACACCGTCTCGCCCCGGCTCGCCAAAGAATACTAGCTCTGTCTCAGCTGGCCGAATTGGGTTGTTGATGGCCGCTTGAAAGGCAACTGTAGCTGCTCTTGTCAAAGGTACAGTTCGGGGGGATGAATTTTTGGTGATGTCCAGCCTTACGATCCGCTTCTGCAAGTCAACCTGGCCAAGCCGCAACGCACCAATCTCCGATAGCCGCATCCCCGTTTCCAAAGCAATACGAACGATCCAGCTAAACATCGGATTCGAGTACGCATCTACGGCCGCCAACAGACGGTTATTCTCTGCTGGTGTCAGCCGTCGATTTCGCCCCGCACCAGGGGGCGGCCTGCGAATATTGGCTACAGGGTTGGAGGGGAGGCCTATACCCCATTCCTTGATTGCTACAGTGAACAGGTGGCTGAGGAGTGCTAGTTCCAGGCGTACCGTGTTGTTGCTGCGCGGAATGATCTTGCCGCTATCGTCGGCATCCCCTGCTAGTCGCGCGTCGCGGAACTGAGCCACGATTTCAGCGTTGAGGGCGGCTAGCGAGTATTTGCCAAGGTGCCGGATTAGAACTTGCGCTTTCTTGTGTTCCCCTGTCTGCGTTGAGACGCGTTTGGTTGGCGTGACTTCTTTGAGGTAACGAGTCAGGGCCGCTTCCACAGTCATGCGTTCCGCTGGCGCGCGCTGGATATACACGCCTCGCACCATCTCGTCTTCGGTACGTCGCGCCCAGTCCTCAGCATCACGCTTGGTTCTGAATGTTTTAGACGAAGTCGGCCAGCCAGTCTTTCGAATGACGGCTTTCCAGGTACCGGAGGGTGTCTTAACGATAGTAGCCATGCGTGTAAAAGCTCCGAAAGTACGCTCGGTGCTTCGCCACTGTACCGAAACTGTACCTGGCTCACCAACTTGGATAATCCCCTGGTGTCAGGGCAAGACGAAAAATCGCGCTAGAGGCTTGTAAATACTAGGGATTTTTGAGTGGTGCCCGGGGCCGGAATCGAACCGGCACGCCTTGCGGCGGGGGATTTTGAGTCCCCTGCGTCTACCAATTTCACCACCCGGGCACGGATGGCGCGAGGGCTCTGTGTGAGCTTCGCGTGGAGGAAAGCGTGCCATTATATGCGGTCTTGAAATTTTTGGCAGAGGCCCCATTTGGGGGCATACCGCCGTCCGTGCAGGCACGGGTGCGGCGATGTTCCTGCCGGGGGTGGGAGCTGGCCAGAGCGCTGGCAGCTTCCCCTGAATTGTTCACTTTTTGATCACTGATTACGCCAATGACTCAGAACGCAACGTCTCCTGCCGAAACCCTGGGCTTTCAGGCCGAGGTGAAGCAGCTGCTGCACCTGATGATCCACTCGCTCTACAGCAACAAGGAAATCTTCCTGCGCGAGCTGGTGTCGAATGCGTCGGATGCGTGCGACAAGCTGCGCTTCGAAGCCATCGACAACCCCGCGCTGCTGGCCGGCGACAGCGAGCTGGCAATCCGTGTCGACTACGACAAGGCCGCGCGCACCATCACGATCACCGACAACGGCATCGGCCTGTCGCGTGACGAGGCCATCGCCAACCTGGGCACGATCGCGCGCTCGGGCACCAAGGAATTCTTCTCGCAGCTCACGGGCGACAAGCAGAAGGACGCGCAGCTGATTGGTCAGTTCGGCGTGGGCTTCTACTCCTCGTTCATCGTGGCCGATCGCGTCACGGTGCACAGCCTGCGCGCCGGCGAGCCGGCCGAAGCGGCGATTCGCTGGGAATCCGACGGCCAGGGCGAGTTCTCGATCGGCGCGTCCGACAAGACCACGCGCGGCACCTCGGTCACGCTGCATTTGCGTGCCGACGAAGACGAGCTGCTCAACGGCTGGAAGCTGCGCGAGATCCTGCGCCGCTACTCCGACCACATCTCGCTGCCGATCCGCATGGCCAAGGAAGAGTGGGATGCGGAGAAGGGCGAACAGGTCACGAAGGACGAATACGAAACGGTGAACCAGGCCAACGCGCTCTGGACCCGCTCCAAGGGCGACGTTTCCGACGAGCAGTACCGCGAGTTCTACAAGACCGTCTCGCACGACTACGACGATCCGCTCGCCTGGACGCACAACCGCGTCGAAGGCCGCAGCGAATACACCCAGCTGCTGTACGTGCCGAAGCACGCGCCGTTCGATATGTGGGACCGCGATGCGCGCCGCGGCGTGAAGCTGTATGTGCGTCGCGTCTTCATCATGGACGACGCCGAACAGCTGCTGCCGTCGTATCTGCGCTTCGTGCGCGGCGTGATCGATTCGGCGGACCTGCCGCTGAACGTGTCGCGCGAGATCCTGCAGGAAAGCCGCGACGTGCGCGCGATCCGCGAAGGCTCGGCCAAGCGCATCCTGTCGCTGCTCGAAGACCTGGCGGAAAACAAGCAGGAAGACTACGCCGCGTTCTGGACCGAGTTCGGCCAGGTGCTGAAGGAAGGCGTGGGCGAGGATCCGTCGAACCGCGAGCGCATCGCCAAGCTGCTGCGCTTTGCGTCCACGCAGGGCGATGGCTCCGCCCAGACCGTGACGCTGGCCGATTACCTGGCCCGCGCCAAGGAAGGCCAGGACAAGATCTACTACGTGACCGGCGACAGCTATTCGGCCGCGAGCAACAGCCCGCACCTCGAGATCTTCCGCAAGAAGAGCATCGAAGTGCTGCTGCTGTGGGATCGCGTCGACGAATGGATGCTGTCGCATCTGCGCGAGTTCGACGGCAAGTCGCTGGTGTCGGTGGCCAAGGGCGGTCTCGACATCGAGGCGCTGGCCGACGACGAAGAGAAGAAGCACCAGGCCGAAGTGACCGAGCAGTTCAAGCCGCTGGTCGAACGCCTGCAACAGGCGCTCGACGGGCAGGTCAAGGAAGTGCGCGTCACGCTGCGGCTGGTGGATTCGCCGGCGTGCGTGGTGGTGGGCCAGAACGAGCTGAGCCCGCACCTGCTGCGCATGCTCAAGGCGGCGGGCCAGGAAGCGCCCGATCTCAAGCCGGTGCTGGAGATCAATCCCGACCATCCGCTGGTCGCGCGCATCCGCGACACCGCCGACGAAGACTTCGGCGCGTGGGCGCAACTGCTGCTCGACCAGGCGCTGCTCGCCGAAGGCGCGCAGATCGCCGACCCGGCCGCCTTCGTCAAGCGCCTGAACGCGCTGCTGTTGAAGGTCTGACGCGCTGCCTTGACGTCTGAACGAGGGCATCCCGCGAGGGGTGCCCTTTTTGTTGCGTGCGCGACGAACGATGGGGGGACGGCACACGGACGCGTCGATTCCGGACCGGCAACCGGCCGCGCGAGCCGAACCTGACACGCAGACCCACGAAGCCTACGGGAAAACCCCGCATAAGAAATATTGATAGGGGTGTATCGCAACTTGTGATTGGACGCGCGGCGCGGGCTTGCGGTGCAATGCTTCGCATCAGGCGGCCGACGCGGCCGCGCCGTCACAAGGGAAACCGCATGTCCATGCAAGCACGCAATGGCGCCGAACTGGCGTATCAGGCCCGTCTCGATGCCCGCGCGGGCAGGCTGACCGGCCCGACCGCCAACCTGGCGCCCGGTCAGGTCCAGGCCAATCTCGCCATCCTGCCGCGCGCGCTCGCCGCCGACTTTCTGCATTTCTGCCAGCGCAATCCCAAGCCGTGCCCGTTGCTCGCGATGTCCGAGCCCGGCGATCCGGCGCTGCCCACGCTGGGCCGCGACATCGACATCCGCAAGGACATTCCGCGCTATCGCGTGTGGAAGGACGGCGAGCTGATCGCCGAGCCGACGGACGTGAGCGAGTACTGGCGCGACGACCTCGTGTCGTTCCTGATCGGTTGCTCGTTCTCGTTCGAGGAAGCGATGCTGGACAACGGCCTGCCGGTGCGCCACATCGAGCAGGGCTGCAACGTGCCGATGTATCGCACCAACATCGAGACGGAGCGGGCCGGGGTGTTCGGCGGTCCGCTGGTGGTGTCGATGCGGCCGCTCAAGGCGGCCGACGCGATCCGCGCGATCCAGGTCACGTCGCGGTTTCCGTCGGTGCATGGTGCGCCCGTCCACCTGGGCGATCCTTCGCTCATCGGCATTGCCGACATCGGCCGGCCGGATTATGGCGACGCGGTCGAGATCAAGGCGGGCGAGATCCCGGTGTTCTGGGCCTGCGGCGTGACGCCGCAATCGGTGGTGGCCGCCGTGCGGCCGGAGTTCTGCATCACGCACGCGCCGGGGCACATGCTGGTGACCGATCTGCAGAACAGCCGCATGGCCATGCTCTGATGGGTCGTCCCGGTATCGATTGAATCGGCATGACGCCCGCGGGCCGGTGTGCCGCAGGGTGTCGCGGCAACGCGATGCGGCGCACGCTGGCCTTCGACGGCCAGCGGACCGCTCGCAACACGTCGGGCAGTCAGGCCACCGCAAATGCAGCAACGAACAAGCCCGCGCACGCGTGATCGCGTTCGCGGGCTTTTGCCTGGCCGCTCAGCGCCGCGCCTGCGTGTCGGTCACCAGCGCGACCATCGCGAGCTCGGGCGCCAACGCCACTTCCAGCGTCGCCGGCGCCTGCTGCGACACGGCCGGGAAGCTGGCGTCGGGCGCGGGACCCCATTGCAGCATCAGGGCGAGCAGCGCCAAGGCCGCGATCATCGCGGGCGCGACATTGCGGGCGCGCTGCAGCAGCTGGTTGGTACGGGCGACGCTGAAGTCGGTGGGAGTGATGAGCGAGAACGACATGGTTATCTCCAGGCGAGGTTCGGTACGCCTGGGGATGCGGGCCGTTCGGGCACCAGCGTCAGGCGGGGTTGTTCGGGTGAGGTGAAGCGTAGGCCTGGCGGCGAGGCCAGGCCATCGTGCATGGGTATGCCGGGCGCATCCTTTGGGTTGCCCTCCGAAAAGGTGTCAGACTGCATTTTTCGCGGCGGGCGCGATCTTGGAAATTGCAGTCTGACACCATTGTTTGGGGACGCCGGGGGGGGGGGGGCGCAATCAGTTCTTGGTGGCGGCCTGGATGGCGGAGTAGCTGGCCATCAGGTTGCGGTAGTCGGGGATGTGGTTCGCGAACAGCGTGCCCAGGCCCTCGATGTCGTTGCGCCAGTCGCGGTGCAGTTCGCACGCCACGCCGAACCAGCTCATCAGCTGCGCGCCGGCCTTGCTCATGCGGTCCCAGGCGGCGTCGCGGGTGATTTCGTTGAAGGTGCCCGAGGCATCGGTCACGACGAACACCTCATAGCCTTCTTCCAGGGCCGACAGTGCCGGGAAGGCCACGCACACTTCGGTCACGACGCCGGCGATGATGAGCTGCTTCTTGCCGGTGGCCTTCACGGCCTTCACGAAGTCTTCGTTGTCCCAGGCGTTGATCTGGCCGGGGCGGGCGATGTAGGGCGCGTCGGGGAACTGGTCCTTGAGCTCCTGCACCAGCGGGCCGTTGGGGCCTTGCTCGAAGCTGGTGGTGAGAATGGTCGGCAGGTCGAAGTACTTGGCCAGGTCGCCCAGCGCCAGCACGTTGTTCTTGAACTGATCGGGCTGGAAGTCACGCACCAGGGACAGCAGGCCGGCCTGGTGATCCACCAGCAGGACGGCGGCGTTGTTCTTGTCGAGCTTGGCGTAGGGCTTGGTCATTTGCGTTCTCTCTATCTGAAAAAGTGGGGTGTCTGGTGGGTGCCGACGGGTTCGGCGCCGTTTGCGGCGTCGCGTTTCGGTGCGTCGCTGCCATGAACAGAACTTTATAGATAGCTCGAAAACGCCGGTAGAGGGCGAAAATTCGCTTCAGCGTTCCAAATTAAGAACGATGGGGGTCTTTCAGGATCGGACCGGGGCCGAGGCCCGCGCCCGCCACGTCGGGAGGGGCGGGCGCCGCTCAGCGCCGGCGTCTGGTTGCGCGCGCAACCGTGCGCGGCGGCGGCCCTTGCACCGGCGCATGCTGCGCCATCACCGCCACGATCCAGTCGATGAACACGCGCAGCTTGGCGCTGACGTGGCGATTGGGCGGGTAGGCCAGGTAGAGCGGCATGCTGTCGAGCTGCCAGTCGGAAAACAGCGGCACCAGTTCGCCGCGCGCCGCGTGCTCGCGCGCCATGTAATCCGGCAGCCACAGCACGCCGAGCCCGGCCAACCCAGCGGCCAGATACGCATTGCCGTCGTCGACCGCGAAGGCATGGCGGCCCTGCACCTGGATGCGCTCGTCGCCGCGATGCATGGCGTAGGGAAAGGCCCGGCCGGTGCGCGACCACAGAAACCCCACGATGCGATGGTGCGTGTCCTCGAGCTCGCGCGGATGCGCGGGCGTGCCGGCCAGCGCGAGATAGCTGGGTGCGGCGTACACGCCGAGCCGCAGGTCGGCCACGCGCCGCGCGATCAGCGACTGATCGCTGAGCTCGCCGCCGCGCACGACGCAGTCGACGTTCTCGTCGATGATGTCGACGATGCGGTCGCTCACGCCCATGTCGAGCTGGATGTCGGGATAGCGCGCGTGAAACGCGGGCAGGGCCGGCACCAGGATCATGCGCGCCAGCGGGCTGGGCACGTCCACGCGCAGATGGCCGCGCGGCTGCGCCGCGGCCGCCGACAGGCTGGTCTCCGCGTCGTCCATGTCGGCCAGCAGGCGGATCACGCGTTCGTAATAGGCCGCGCCGTCGGCGGTGACGTTGACCTTGCGCGTGGTGCGGTTGAGCAGCCGCACGCGCAGCCTCGCCTCGAGCTGCTGCACCAGCTGCGTGACGGTGGCGCGGCTCAGGCGCAGGGTGTCGGCGGCCTTGGTGAAGCTGCCGGTCTCGACGACGCGCGCGAAGGCCTGCATGGCATCGAAGCGGTCCATGGGGGCTCCAGGAAGCGGACGGATTGTTTGGATTCTACAAACAGTGCTAGCCGCGCGCGCGTATTTATCGCGCGCCCGCCGCTGCCTACAGTGAGGGTGTCGTCATGGCCGGCGCGACGCCGGCTTCTCATGGAGGAAATTCAGATGGCAAAGCGAGATGTGGTCTTTCCCGCGGGCCGCCAGGCCCTGTATGAACGCAACCGGTATTCGCCGGCCGTGCGCAGCAACGGTTTCCTGTTCGTGTCGGGACAGGTGGGCAGCCGCGAGGACGGGTCGCCCGAGCCCGGGCTCGAGGCCCAGGTGCGGCGCGCGTTCGAGAACCTCAACGCGGTGCTGGCCGCGGCCGGCGCCACGTTCGACGACGTGGTCGACGTGACCGTCTTCATGGTCGATCCGCAGAACACCTTCGAGCGCATCTGGACCGTCGTGCCCGAGTACTGGGGCGAGGCGCCGTTCCCCAACATCACCGCGGTCGGCGTTACCTGGCTCTATGGCTTCGACTTCGAGATCAAGGTGATCGCGAAGCTGCCCGAGGGCCAGGCGGGCTGAGCCGGAACAGGTTGCGCACGCATCGGTTACGCTTGCCGCATCGAAAAGTGGAGCGGATGCGATGCGCGGCAAACTCGGCGTGTACCTTTGGGGCCTGTGGGCGGTGGCCGCCGTGGCGTTCGGCGCCTGCATGATTGCCTACAGCATGGCCACTACCGCCACGCGCGGCGAGCTCGAGCTGCGGCCGGGCGCCACCGTGCGGCTCGAGCTGTATCGCATCCAGGAGGCGCCGCTGTGGATGCACGCCCTGCTGCCCTTGCCCGCGCCGGCCGCTCCGGGCGCCGAGCGGCCCGCCGCGCCCGGCGGCATCGTGGGTCATGGCAGTGAGATGCGCGCCGGCGATCTGCTGATGCTGCGCCTGCGCGGCCCGCAGGGACAAGACCTGCAGCTCGACGGCTCGTTCGTCGATGCCTTCAGCAACCGCCATGCGATGCGCGAGCTGCGTCCGATGATTGCGCTGGAAGGCGGCAAGCGCGTGCTGCCGCCGGCGGTGACGCTGCCGGCCGGAAACAGCGTGCTGGAGCTCACCGTGACCGACGTGGCCGACAGCCTGCTGGGCAAGCAGGCCGAGGTGCTGGTGCATCCGCCCTACATGCTCAAGCGCGTCGCGCCGGGATACGAATGGGTCCGCTGGCTGCTGCTCTGGCCGGTCTACGGCCTGGTGCTCGCGCTGTGGGCGGTGGCGATGCTGTGGCTCACGGTGCGTGCGCGGCGGCGCCGCCAGCGCCCCGCCGACGCATGAAAAAAGGCCGATGCGGACAACGCATCGGCCTTTTTGCTGGCGCATCCGGCAGGCGTTACGCTTCGATGCGCTCGACCTTGCCCACCAGCAGGATGTACGACAGCGCGCCCAGCAGGGCGAGCGTCGAGACGTAGATGATGGCGGGCGCGAAGTTGTCCTTCGAGACCAGGAAGCCGATCACGATCGGCGTCGAGATCGACGAGATGTTGCCGATGAAGTTGAACACGCCGCCGGTCAGGCCGAGCAGGCGGGTCGGTGCCAGCGCCGACACCAGCGACCACGTGATCGAGGCCAGGCCGTTGCCGAAGAACGCCACGGCCAGGAAGAAGATCACCCAGCTGGTCGAGTCGGTGAAGTTGGCGCCGATCATCGAGGTCGAGATCAGCAGGCCCAGGATGATGGGCAGCTTGCGCGCCAGGCCCACGTTGGCGCCGCGGCGGATCAGGAAGTCCGACAGCACGCCCGAGCACAGCACGCCGACGAAGGCGGCCAGGAACGGCACCGAGGCCAGGAAGCCCGACTTGATGAAGTCCATGCCGCGGTACTTCACCAGGTAGGTCGGGAACCACGTCAGGAAGAACCACAGCGTGGAGGTCAGGCAGAACTGGCCGAGGTACACGCCCCACAGCTTGCGCTTGCTCATCACCAGGCCCAGGTCGGCCCACGAGAACGGCGCCTTCTTCTCGGTGTTGCGGCGGTCCAGGTCGACCACGCCGCCACCCTTCTGGATCAGCTCGATCTCGGCCTCGTTCGCGCCCTTGAACGCGCGCGGCTCGCGATACACCAGCCACCACACCACGCCCCAGGCGATGCCGAGCAGACCGGTGCTCACGAACACCATGTGCCAGCCATAGTGGTGCTGCAGCCAGGCCAGCACCGGCGTCAGGAACGCCAGGCCCACGAACTGGCCCGAGGTGTAGAAGCCGATCGCGGTGGCGCGTTCGCGTTCCGGGAACCAGGTCGTGACCACGCGGTTGTTGATGGGGTAGGCGGGCGCTTCGAGCGCGCCGACGGCCAGGCGCAGCACGAACAGCAGCACGAAGCTGCCGGCGAAGCCCATGAAGAAGGTCGCGGCCGACCACAGGATCAGCGCCAGCGCATACAGCAGCCGCGGCGGAATGCGGTCGACCAGCCAGCCGCCCGGGATCTGCATCGCGGCGTAGGTCCAGCCGAAGGCCGACAGGATCAGGCCTTCCTGGACGGTCGACAGGCCGAACTCGTCCTTGATGCCGGGGGCGGCGATCGACAGGTTGCTGCGGTCGAGATAGTTGATGACGACGGTGATGAACAGCATCACCATGATGATGTAGCGGCTGCGCGTGGGTTTCTGCGCGAGCGGCGCGCCGGCTGCGGTAGCGATGGACACGGCGGGTCTCCTCGGGGGGCTTGGGGGGCCCGGCGTGTGCTGTCTGCGTCGCCGGGCATGTTATGAATCTGCAGGGGGCTTGCTCGGTCGGCGCGGGCGGGGCGCGCGGCCCTGTCCGCACGCCACTGGCCGGGATACGCCGGCGCCTGTCAGGCGCCGGCGCGGCAGGGGATCACCACTCGGCGAAGCTGCCGTCGGCGTGGCGCCAGATCGGATTGCGCCAGCGGTGGCCCACCGTCGCGCGCTCCTTCACATACTCTTCGTTCACCTCGATGCCGAGGCCCGGGCCCTGCGGGATCGTGACCATGCCGTCTTCGTAGGCGAACACTTCGCGGTTGCTGACGTAGTCGAGCAGGTCGTTGGCTTCGTTGTAGTGGATGCCCAGGCTCTGTTCCTGGATGAAGGCGTTGTAGCAGCCGGCGTCGATCTGCAGGCAGGTGGCCAGCGCGATCGGGCCGAGCGGGCAGTGCAGCGCCAGCGCCACGTCGTAGGCCTCGGCCATGGCCGCGATCTTGCGCGTCTCGGTGATGCCGCCGGCGTGCGAGGGATCGGGCTGGATGATGTCCACATAGCCTTCGGACAGCACGCGCTTGAAGTCCCAGCGCGAGAACAGGCGCTCGCCCAGCGCGATCGGCGTCGAGGTCAGCGGCGCCAGTTCCTTGAGCGCCTCGTAGTGTTCGCTCAGCACCGGCTCTTCGATGAACATGAGCTTGAACGGATCGAGCTCCTTCATCAGCACCTTGGCCATGGGCTTGTGCACGCGGCCGTGGAAGTCCACGCCGATGCCCACGTTCGGGCCCACGGCTTCGCGCACGGCGGCCACGTTCTCCAGGCACTTCTCGACCTTGTCGAACGAGTCGATGTATTGCAGCTCTTCGGTGCCGTTCATCTTCACGGCGGTGAAGCCGCGCGCCACCGCGTTCTTGGCGGCCGCGGCCGTGTCGGCCGGGCGGTCGCCGCCGATCCACGAATACACGCGGATGCGGTCGCGCACGTTGCCGCCCAGCAGCTGCGACACGGACACGCCGAGCGACTTGCCCTTGATGTCCCACAGCGCCTGGTCGATGCCGGCCAGCGCGCTCATGTGGATGGCGCCGCCGCGATAGAAGCCGCCGCGGTACAGCACGGTCCAGTGGTCTTCGATGTTGCGCGGGTCCTTGCCGATCAGGTAGTCGGCCAGTTCCTCGACCGCCGCGGCCACCGAGTGCGCGCGGCCCTCGACCACGGGCTCGCCCCAGCCGACCACGCCTTCGTCGGTCTCGATCTTGAGGAACAGCCAGCGCGGCGGGACGATGTAGGTCGTGAGCTTGGTGATTTTCATGAGAGGGTCTCCTCTGCGTGGGATCGTGAAATCAGCGGGGGGCGATGGCCTGCCAGGCGGCGACGAATTCGCGCGCGCGTGCGCCGACCTCGTCGGCCGACAGGCCAGGCTTGTAGAGCGCCGAGCCCAGGCCGAAGCCCGAGGCGCCGGCGGCGGCGAATTCGGCAAGGTTGTGCGGCGTGATGCCGCCGACCGGCAGCAGCGGCGCGCGCAGCACGGCGCGCCAGGCGCGCAGCACCGACGGGCCGACCTGTTCGGCCGGGAACAGCTTGAGCGCATCGGCGCCGGCGGCCAGCGCGGCGAACGCCTCGGTGGGCGTGGCCACGCCGGGCAGGCTCAGCATGCCTTCGGCCTTGGCGCGGCGGATCACGGCGGGATCGCTGTGCGGCATGACGATGATGGCGCCGCCGGCGTCGCGCACGCGCGTGACGTCGTCGGGATCGATCACGGTGCCGGCGCCCAGCAGGCAATCCTCCGGCAGCACGGCGCGCATGGCGGCGATGCTGTCGAACGGCTGCGGCGAGTTCAGCGGCACTTCGATCAGGCGGAAGCCCGCGTGGTACAGGGCCTGGCCGATGCCGGCGGCTTCCTCGGGGCGGATGCCGCGCAGGATGGCGACCAGGGGGCAGGCCTGCATGGCCAGGGCGAGTCGGGCGGAAGAGGTGGTCATGGCGTCTCCGTGACGGACGCGCGCACCAGCCCGGCGGCCAGCGCCAGGTGCCAGAGCCCGCGTTCCGTGGCGTGGCGGGCCTGGGCGGGCGTGCCCAGGCCGTAGTGATCGAGGGCGAGGCGATAGCGCTCGCACAGCGCGTCGTCGCCGCACAGCACCAGGCGCGGCATCGCGCCCTGCTGGCGCAGCATCTCGGCCAGCGCCGCGATCTCGTGGCCGATCAGCAGGCCCGAGAGATAGTCGGGGCTGGCGGCGGGCGTGAGCGCGCCGGTCAGGCCCAGCGTGCGTGCGCTGAAGATGGTGGAGAGCACGCCGGCCCGGCCGGCGGGTGCGCCCGCCACGCGCAGGCCGCGTGCGTAGGCTTCGGGGTCGGAGGCGCCGTCGCTCATGGTGCGGCCGAGAATCGTGTGGCCGCGCAGCGCGGCGTAGACCTCGCCGGTCATGAAGGTGTCGAAGTGGGTGACGCGGCCGCGCCGCACCGCCACCCACTTGGAGTGCGTGCCGGGCAGGCCGATCAGCAGGTCGTCGGCGTCGGCGCCGAGCGTGTCCAGCACGCCGGCCACCTGGGTTTCCTCGCCGCGCATCACGTTGGGCAGGCCGTGGCGCTGGATCAGTCCGGGCACGATGTGCATCGGCGTGCCGTCGCGCGCCACGCGGGTGAGCTGGCCGGCGAGTTGGCCGAGGTCGACCGGCACGTCGAGATAGGCGGCCTCGCGCCATCCTTGGGCGCTGCCGACCATGCCGCAGGCGATCACGGGCAGGGAAGGTTCGGCGCGCAACCAATCGCCGCAGGCATGTTGAAACGCGAGTTCGAAGCGGGCGTCCTGGTCGGCCGCGCCGGCGGCGAGCGCGCCGTCCTGCAGGGGCTGGGGCAGATTCATGATGCCCCAGGGCAGATGGCGCGCATCCAGCGTCTGGCCGCGGCCATCCATGCGATAGGCGCGCAGGGAGGAGGTGCCCCAGTCCAGCGCGATCAGCGCCGCGGTGTCGGGCTTGCCGGTAGTCATGGAAAAGCTGTCTCGTTGTCCGCCACGTGTCGTGGCCGGTTTGTAGGGGCGGTGGGCCCGATGCAAAAAATTCTAGTCGAGCGGCCAAAAAATCTCAAAATATAGAATTGAATCTCATATATTGGGATAGAATGCGAGTTTTGGAACGCCGCGCGCGCTGGCCCCCGCAGGGCCACCCCGGCAGCCGCCGCCTCGTGCGGCGGGTTTCACGCACCCGTTATTGCCGCAAGCCATGAACCGACCCGCGCTTTCCCAGTCCCCCCTCGATCCCGACGCCGGCGCGCCCGCCGGCACCCAGACCCTCATGCGCGGCCTGGCCGTGATCCAGGCCGTGGCGCAGGGCGCGCGCGATCTGAAGGAGATCTGCGCGCGCATCGGCGTGGCGCGCAGCACCACCCACCGGCTGGCCAGCTGTCTGGTGCAGGAGCGTTACCTGCGCGTGCTGCCCTCGCTGGGCTATGCGCTCGGGCCGCGCCTGATCGAGCTCGGCTTCCAGGCGCGCGAGGCCATCCCCATGGTCACGCTGGCGCGGCCGCACCTCACCGCGCTGGCCGATCTCACCGGCGACACCATCCATCTGGGCGTGCGCGACGGCGCCGAGGTGCTGTATCTGGAGAAGATCCCGGGCAAGAAGGGGCTGGAAATGCGCTCGCGCGTGGGCCACCGCATGCCGCTCGCCTGCACGGGCGTGGGCAAGGCGCTGCTGCTCGACGACGACGAGAACCTCTGGCAGGCCCTGCACCAGGTCGGCACGCCGGTGGCCGCGCGCGCGGTCGATCCGCAGGCCGGCTGGCGCGTGTTCGTGGAGCGCATGCGTGACTACGCGACGCGCGGCTATGCCTTCGACCTGGAAGACAACGAGCCCTCGATCCGCTGCGTCGCCGCGCCGGTGCGCGATGCCAGCGGCCGGATCGTGGCGGCCGTGAGCGTGTCCAGCACGGTGCCGTACATGTCGCTCGAGCGCATGCGCGAGATGGTGCCCTCGGTGCAGCAGTCCGCGGCGCGGCTGTCGGCGGAGCTGGGCTGGCAGGTCTGAGGCGCCGCCATCCGGTTGCACGCGCAACGGATGGCGCGGTCACAAACGACAAGGGCAGGCCCATGGGCCTGCCCTTCGTGCATGTGGCGGCGTGTCAGGCCAGCGGCAGCGTCAGCACGCCGGCGGTGGCGGGCCGCATCATGACGCGGCGGTACCAGGCGGCGATCGCCGGCGTTTCCGGGCGCTCGATCGGCAGGGCCAGCCAGCGGTGCGCGGCGCAGGCCAGTGCGATGTCGCCCATCGTGAACTGCGCGCCGGCGATGAATTCGCGGCCCTGCAGCGCGTTTTCGAGGATCTGGCCGCAGGCGTTGGACTGGGCCACCACCTTGGCGAGCAGCTCGGGATTGCGCTTGTCTTCGGGCGTGCGGATCAGTTGCAGGAAGGCCGGCCCCATGGCGGGCTGCCATTCGGTGGCCTGCCAGTCCATCCAGCGGTCGGCGTCGGCGCGCACGCAGGGGTCGATGGGCCAGAGCGAGCCGCTGCCGTAGCGCGAGGCCAGGTAGCGCACGATGGCGTTCGATTCCCAAAGCACGAAGCCGTTGTCGTCGATCAGCGGCACGCGCCGGTTCGGGTTGAGCCGGCCGTACTCGGGCGTGTCGAGGCCGCCGAACTGCCCGCCGGCCTCCACGAAGGTGTGCGGCAGCGCGAGCTCGCGCACGGCCAGCATCACTTTTTGCACGTTCAGCGAGCTCAGTCTTCCCCAGATTTTCAACATGATGCAGAGTCCTCGAGTTCAGCGCGGCGGCAGCTCGCGCCGGAAAAAGCCGCAGTCGCGCCCGAAGCGCGACCAGTTGAATGCGGGGCCGGGGTCGGTCTTGCGCCCCGGCGCGATGTGTTCGTGGCCCCACGCGGCCCGCAGCGGGTATCGCGCGCGCAGCACCGCGGTGAGACGCGGCAGCGTGGCGTACTGCGCATCCGTGAAGGGCAGGGTGTCGGTGCCTTCCATCTCGATGCCGATGGAGAAGTCGTTGCAGCGCTCGCGGCCCTCGAAGCGCGACACGCCGGCGTGCCAGGCGCGCGCATCGGTGGACACATACTGCACGATGCTGCCGTCACGCCGTACCAGGAAGTGCGCCGAGACGCGCAGGCCTTCGAGGCGGGCGAACCAGGGGTGCGCGCCCAGGTCGAGCCGGTTCAGGAACAGGTCGCTGATGTAGTCGGGGCCGCCCGCGCGCCTGAATTCACCCGGCGGCAGCGTGATGTTGTGCAGCACGAGCAGGCTCACCTGCGTGCCGGCCGGCCGGGCGTCGGTGTTGGGCGAGGGCAGGCGGGTGGCGCCGGCGCCGGCCACCAGCCAGCCGTGACGATCCAGAGTCAGTGATTGCATGACGAAGTCTGCGGCAGGGCGCGAGGCGGGGCCTCGTGCGAATGGGGCGCGGCGGACGGGGGCGTCGCCGCGCAATCGCAGCATTATGCCGGGTGCTCGGCGGGATGCAAAAGAAAGCGGCTGGCGCTCAGGCGCCGGGCTTGCCGAGGCGGGCGTGGTCGGTGCTGCACCAGGTCTGGCCGTTTTGCAGCACGGCCTCGGAACGAGGCAGGTGTATGCCGCAATGGGCGCAGCGCACCATGGCCTCGGCGGGGCGCACCGCCGGGGGTTTGGCGCCCCGGGCCGGGCCGGCCGGCGGGGCGTTGCGCCGTTGCGCGGCGCGCGCGCCGGCGATGCGCACGATCATCATGACCGCGAGCGCCACCAGCACCCAGAAAAGGATCTTGCCCATGATGCGTCAGGTTCGGTGCAGGATCACTTCGAGCACGAAGCGGCTGCCGGTGTAGGCCAGGATGAGGAAGGCGAAGCCGGTGAGGGTCCAGCGCAGCGCCACGCGGCCGCGCCAGCCGCGCACGTGGCGACCGGCCAGCAGCACGCCGAAGGTGAGCCACGACAGCAGCGTGAACACGGTCTTGTGGTCGAAGGGCAGCAGCTTGCCGGAGATGAGGGTGGAGGCGACCGAGCCCGAACCGACCGCCAGCGTGAGCACCAGGAAGCCGATCCAGATCACGCGGAACAGCAGCTGCTCCTGGATCAACAGCGGCGGCTGGGCGTCGAGCACGCGGCCGATGATGCTGCGCTCGGCGGGGGCTTCGAGGGGGCGGTGCAGGTGGCGGTCGAGGAGCGCCATCAGCATGGCCTGCAGCGCGGCGATCGTGATCAGGCCATAGGCGGCCAGCGCGATCAGCAGGTGCAGGCGCAGCCAGGGGTTGTCGGCGTGCGGCACCAGCTGGCCCTGCGGGAACAGCGCGGCCAGGGCGGTGACCAGCGTGCCGGCGGGCAGCAGCAGCAATTGCAGGCCGTCGATGCGGACCAGCAGGCTTTCGAGCCAGAATACGACCAGGCCGAGCCAGACGGCGGCCGACATGGCGAGCGCCCAGCCGATGAACAGATGCTGCGTCCCCAACATGGATTGCCACAGCGCGATACCATGTAGCACCAGGGCGCCCAGCAGGCATACCCGGGCGATGCGCCCGGTCTGCTCGACACTGCCGCGCTGCGCCAGGCGGCGCCACATCGAGCCGCCCAGAATGGCGTAAGCCAGAGCAGCCACGGCGTGAAATACAATGCCTGATGACATAGAAACCGTTGGGTGATGACGGGCCCGGTGCGCATGTGGCGCCCGCAGGCCGGGATTCAATCAACTAGTGTAAGCGGAAACGCCTCTCATGCTCGATAACCTGACTCAACGTTTGTCGCGCGTCGTCAAGACGCTTCGCGGCGAAGCCCGGCTGACCGAGGCCAACACCCAGGAGATGCTGCGCGAAGTGCGCATGGCGCTGCTGGAGGCCGACGTGGCCCTGCCGGTGGTGCGCGACTTCGTGACGCGCGTCAAAGAAAAAGCCCTGGGCGAAGAGGTTTCCTCCAGCCTGACGCCGGGCCAGGCCCTGGTGGGCGTGGTCCACAAGGAGCTCACCACCCTGATGGGCGGCGATCTCGGCCCCCACGCGGCCGAGCTGTCGCTGGCCACCCAGCCGCCCGCCGTCATCCTGATGGCCGGCCTGCAGGGCGCCGGCAAGACCACCACCACCGGCAAGCTGGCCCGCTGGCTCGCCGCGGGCGAACACCAGCAGGGCGGCCGCAAGAGCGGCAAGAAAAAGGTGCTGGTGGTGTCGGCCGACGTGTATCGTCCCGCCGCCATCGACCAGCTCAAGACCGTCGCGGCGCAGGCCGGCGTCGACTTCCTGCCCTCGGATCCGAGCCAGAAGCCCGAAGACATCGCGCGCAACGCGGTCGATCACGCGCGCCGTCATCACTACGACGTGCTGATCCTCGATACGGCCGGCCGCCTGGGCATCGACGAGGCCATGATGCGCGAGATCCGCGCGCTGCACGACCTCGTCAATCCGATCGAAACGCTGTTCGTGGTCGACGCGATGCAGGGCCAGGACGCGGTCAACACCGCGCGCGCCTTTGCCGACGCGCTGCCGCTCACCGGCGTGGTGCTCACCAAGCTCGACGGCGATGCGCGCGGCGGCGCGGCGCTGTCGGTGCGTCACGTCACCGGCAAGCCGCTCAAGTTCGTCGGCGTCTCGGAAAAGCTCGAGGGCATCGAGCCCTTCTATCCCGAGCGCATGGCGCAGCGCGTGCTGGGCATGGGCGACATCGTGTCGCTGGTCGAGCAGGCGCAGAAAAACATCGACATTGCCGAGGCGCAGAAGCTGGCGGCCAAGATCAAGTCGGGCAACAAGTTCGACCTGAACGACTTCCGCGAGCAACTGGGCCAGGTCAAGAAGCTGGGCGACATGGGCTCGCTGCTCGAGAAGCTGCCGGCGCAGTTCCAGCAGGCCGCGGGCCAGATCCAGGGCGGCCAGGCCGAGAAGCAGCTGCGCCGCACCGAAGGCATCCTCAACTCGATGACGCCGATGGAGCGCGCCAAGCCCGAGCTGATCAAGGCCGCGCGCAAGCGCCGCATCGCGGCGGGCGCGGGCGTGCCGGTGCAGGAGGTCAATCGCCTGCTGTCGCAGTTCGATCAGATGCAGGGCATGATGAAGCAGATGAAGAAGGGCGGCATGGCGAAGATGATGCGCGCCATGGGCGGCCTGAAGGGCCTGGGCAAGTTCGGCGGCCTGCGCTGAGCCCGGCGCGGTCCGCGCGCAACGCGCGGTTCCGCGGCCCAAAAAAACGGCCAGACCTTGCGTCTGGCCGAATCGATCGGGACATGGCGGGGATAGCCTGTCCCGATACAAACCGGCAAACGCTGCGGGGTCTGCCGGCCTGTCCTGGATTCAAGAGAGCGGCGGCACGCGCAGCACCTGGCCGGGATAGATCTTGTCGGGGTCCGACAGCATCGGCTTGTTGGCTTCGAAGATCTGCTTGTATTTGTCGCCGTGGCCCTTGCCGTAGGCGGCTTCCGCCACCTTCCAGAGCGTGTCGCCCTTCTGCACGGTCACGAACTTGGCCTCGGCGCCTGCGGCCTTGGCGCTGAGCTGGTTGTCGACCTTGGCCACGCCCACGGTGTTGCCGAGCGCCAGCGCGATCTTCTCGGCCTCTTCGGTGGAGGCGGCTTCGCCCGACACCGTGACCGTGTCGCCGTTGACGTCGATCTTCAGACCCGAGGCGGACAGGCCGTGCTTGGCCAGCTCCTTCTGCAGCTCTTCCGCGGTGGCCGCCTTGGCCTCGCTCGCGCCGAAGAGCTTCTCGCCCACATCCTTGATGAAATTCAGCAAGCCCATGGTCATTCCTTTTTGCGTTGAGGGAAAAAGGTGCAGTGGGGCTGATTATGGTCGCGGCAGGCGGACGCGCGCGAGCGCAATGTGTAACGACATGCTAGTCGGGCGGCGCGCTGCGCCGGCGCGCCGCCGCTTTCAGACGGACGGCTCAGCCGCCGCCCACCGCCACGACGATCTCGATCTCGTCGCCGTCGGCGAGCGGGGTCTCGGCGTGCTTGCTTTTGGGCACGATTTCGCCGTTGCGCTCGACCGCCACGCGCTTGCCGGCATACCCGAGCGACTCGAGCAGGCCGGTGACCGTGGTGGCGGGCGCGAGCTCGCGCGCCTGCCCGTTGAGCGTGATGTGCATCTTGAAAAACTCCTTATTGATTGGCGTAGCCGTCGGTGGCCTGGATCAGGCGCGCCAGGATGCCGGGCTCGTCGAAGGCGTGGCCGGCATCGGGCACCAGGTGAAACCTGGCCTGCGGCCAGGCGCGGTGCAGGTCCCAGGCGGTACGCGCCGGGGTGCAGACGTCATAGCGGCCCTGCACGATGGTGCCGGGGATGTCGGCCAGCTTGTGGGCGTCGCGCAGCAACTGGCCTTCTTCCATGAAGCCGGCGTGCACGAAGTAGTGATTTTCGATGCGCGCGAAGGCCAGGGCCGCGCGGTCGGCCGCGTGGCTTTGCTGGTGGCGCGGGCTGGGCAGCAGGGTGATGGTGTTGTCTTCCCATTTGCTCCAGGCCTTGGCCGCGCGCAGCTGCTCCGCGGGATCGTCGCCGACCAGGCGCTTGCGGTAGGCCGCGATCATGTCGCCGCGCTCCGCCTCGGGGATCGGCGCCAGATAGCCTTCCCATTGATCGGGGAACAGCCACGACGCGCCTTCCTGGTAGAACCACAGCAGCTCGGAACGGCGCAGCGAGAAGATGCCGCGCACCACCAGCTCGCTCACGCGGTCGGGGTGGGTCTCGGCGTAGGCCAGGGCCAGCGTCGAGCCCCACGAGCCGCCGAACACCAGCCACTTCTCGGCGCCCATGATCTCGCTGCGCAGCCGTTCGATGTCGGCCACCAAGTGCCAGGTGGTGTTGTTGTCGAGGCTGGCGTGCGGCTGCGAGCGGCCGCAGCCGCGCTGGTCGAACAGCAGGACGTTGTAGCGGCGCGGGTCGAACAGCTGGCGATGCACCGGCGAGCAGCCGCTGCCGGGGCCGCCGTGCAGGAACACCGCGGGCTTGCCCTGGGGATTGCCGCAGAGCTCCCAATAGACCTGGTGACCGTCACCAGTGTCCAACATGCCGTGACGATAAGGCTCAAGCGCCGGATACAGCATCGCTACCCTCACACAGATGGAAAACGGGCGCGCGCGCCCGGCGCGGGTCTCAGACCCGCTTGAAGATCAGATCCCACACGCCATGACCCAGGCGCAGGCCGCGCGTCTCGAACTTGGTCTGCGGGCGGTAATCGGGCCGCGGCGCGTAGTCGGCCGCGGTGTTGGCCAGCAGCGGCTCGGCGCCCAGCACCTCGAGCATCTGCACGGCGTAGTCCTGCCAGTCGGTGGCGCAGTGGAAATAGCCGCCCGGGCGGATGCGGCTGGCCAGCAGCGCCACGAACGGCGGCTGCAGCAGGCGGCGCTTGTGATGGCGCTTTTTGGGCCAGGGATCGGGGAAGTAGACGTGCACGCCGTCGAGCGAGTCGGGGGCGATCATGTCGCGCACCACTTCGACCGCGTCGTGCTGGATGATGCGTACGTTTTCGATCTTGGAGGTCTCGATGCGGTAGAGCATCGAGCCCACGCCGGCGTTGAAGACTTCGACGCCGATGAAGTTGTCGCCCGGACGCGCCTGCGCGATCTTCTCGGTGGTCTCGCCCATGCCGAAGCCGATCTCCAGGATCGTCGGCGCCTGGCGGCCGAAGGCGGCCGGCACGTCCAGCGTGCGGGCGGCATAGGGGATGGCCCACTTGTCCATCAGCTGCTCGAGCGCGTCGCGCTGGCGCGGCGTGATGTGGCCGCGGCGGTGCACGAAGCTGCGGATATGGGTGGCGCCCGGGCTGGCGGGCGCGTGGCCGGCCTGCGCCAGCGCGTCTTGCGTGCCTTGCGACAGCGGCTGCGCGTCGTCGGCGGTGTGTTCGGGGGTGTTCACGGGCTTGTCCGCGGGAGTATTCGTATTCATAAGTCGGGATTGTAGTAGGCGGGCGGGGGGCTTGGGGGCGGGGACGGATCCAGGCGGGATCGGCCCGGCCAGGATCGGCCCGGCCGGGGTCGGCCCGGCCGGGCGGCCGCTGGCGGACGGGGCGGCCTGGGCGGGCTGGGGTGGGCTGCGGGCCCGGCCTGCTCGGCTGGCACGGCTGGCTCGGCTGACACGGCGGGCTTGGCCTGCTCGGTTGGCCGGCTAGCTCTGTTGGCTCGGCTTGCTCGGGGTGCGTACCGCGGCCGTGCAGGCGGCGATGGCCGTACACTGCGCTTGCGCCACCGCGGCGCACCCCCTTGATACACCTGGAGAATTCGAGCGCGCCGATGTATTCGTCCACTTTCACTTTTGCCAAAGGGCAGTTCGACGCCGACTTTCACGCGCTGGACGAGGCCATCGCCCAGGCGGCCCGCGCCATTCCCGGCTATCTCGGCGAGGAGGCCTGGGAGAACACCGCCACGGGCCTGGTGTCGAACGTGTACTACTGGGAGACCCGCGAGGCCCTGCAGCAATTGATGCAGCTGCCGCTGCATCGCGAGGCCAAGCAGGCGCAGTCGCGCTGGCTCGACGGCTATCACGTGGTGGTGGCCCGGGTGCTGGGCAGCCACGGCAACGCGCGCATCGCCCATCCGCTCGCGCGGCGCGACCTGCCGCTGCAGTGGGACGACGACGCCGCCTGACATGAACTTCGCCCGCTTCGATCTGGTGACCCTGGCGCTGTTCGTGGCCGTTGCGCGCCACGGCAGCATCTCGGCCGGGGCCCGCGCCTCGAACCTGGCGGTGGGCGCGGCGAGCAAGCGCATCTCCGACCTCGAGGCCGCGCTCGGCACGCCGCTGTTCTATCGCAACGCGGCCGGCGTCGAGCTCACCGACGCGGGCCAGACCTGCCTGGCCCACGCGCAGCGCGTGCTGCAGGAGGTCGAGCAGATGGCGGGCGTGCTGTCGGATTTCGCGCAGGGCGTGCGCGGCCAGGTACGCATCGCCGCCAACACCTCGTCGATCACGCAGTTCCTGCCCGAGGACCTGGCCACCTTCATGGCCCTGCATCCGGCCGTGCGCATCCATCTCGAAGAGATGAACAGCAGCGACATCGTGACCGCGCTGCAGGAAAACCGCGCCGACCTGGGCATCTTCGCCGACCGCACGCCGGCGCCCGGGCTGGTCACGGTGCGCTACCGGCTCGACGAGCTCGTGCTGATCACGCCGCAGCGCCACCCGCTCGCCCTGCACGCGGCGGTGGCCTTCGCGGACACGCTGGACTTCGACTACGTGGGCCTGCCGCCCGCGACCTCGCTCGCGACCCGCCTCGAGGAAGAGAGCCAGCGGCTGGCCAAGGCCATCCGGCTGCGCATCCAGGTGCGCAGCTTCGACGCGATCTGCCGCATGGTGGTGGCGACCGGCGGCATCGGCATCCTGCCCCGCATCGCCGCCGAACCCCACGCCCGCTCGATGCAGGTCCGCCTGATCGGCCTGACCGACGACTGGGCCCAGCGCGATCTGCTGCTCGGCGCGCGCGACATCGAGACCCTGCCGGTGGCGGCGCGGCTGCTGCTGGCGCACCTGCGGGCCGACGCGCAGGGGTAGCGGGCAGGGGGCTTTCGCGTTTGCGGAAACCCCCTTTCACGCATCGGGCATTCCGGCCACGCGCCCGGCGCGCGCACACTCCAGGCTGCATTCAAGAACAATGATCTGGAGGTGACATGGCTGGGCAGATTCTTGCCGGCATCCGCGTGCTGGAACTCGGGCAACTGATCGCGGGCCCGTTCGCGGCGAAGACGCTGGCCGACTTTGGCGCGCAGGTCATCAAGATCGAGCCGCCGGGGCAGGGCGATCCGCTGCGCAAGTGGCGCCTGCTGCACGAGGGCACCTCGGTGTGGTGGGAGGCGCAGTCGCGCAGCAAGCAATCGGTGTGCGTTGACCTGCGCCAGGCCGAAGGCCAGGAGATCGTGCGCGAGCTGGCCCTGCAGGCCGACGTGCTGATCGAGAATTTCCGTCCGGGCACGCTGGAGAAGTGGGGCCTGTCGTGGGAAGCGCTGCATGCGGCCAACCCGCGTCTCATCATGCTGCGCGTGTCGGGCTACGGCCAGACCGGCCCGAAGGCGGGCGAACCCGGGTTTGCCGCCATCGGCGAGGCCATGGCCGGCCTGCGCTATCTGAACGGCGAGCCGGGCCGCGCCCCGGTGCGCGCCGGGCTGTCGCTGGGCGACACGATCGCCGGCCTGCACGGCGCGCTCGGCGTGCTGCTGGCGCTCTATCAGCGCGATGCGCGCGGCGGCACCGGCCAGGTGATCGACGCGGCCCTGTTCGAAAGCATCTTCAACCTCAGCGAAAGCCTGCTGCCCGAGTACTCCGTGTTCGGTGCGATACGCGAGCCGGCCGGCGCGGCGCTGCCCGGCATCGCGCCGTCCAACGCCTATCCGTGCCGCGACGGCTATGTGCTGATCGCCGGCAATGGCGACGCCATCTACACCCGGTTGATGGGCCGCATCGGCCGTGCCGATCTGCGCGACGATCCGGATCTGGCGCACAACGACGGCCGCGCGCGCCGCGCGCACGAGCTCGACGCCGCGATCGGCGCCTGGACCGCGGCACGCAGCATCGACGAGGTGCTGGAGGCGATGCGCGAGGCGGACGTGCCGAGCGGCCGCATCTACAACGTGGCCGACATTTCGCGCGATCCGCATTACCGCGCCCGCGGCGCCATCACCCGCGTGCAGGCCGCCAGCGGTATCGAGGTGGAAATGCCGGCGATCTTCCCGCTGCTGTCGCAGAACCCGGGCGAGATCCAGGCGCGCGCGCCGCGCCTGGGCGAACACACCGATGCGGTGCTGGCCGATGCCGGCATCGACGCGGCACGGCTGGCCGCGCTGCGCGCCCGCAAAGTGATCGCCTGAGGCGTCACCCCGTTTCAAGGAAACGACATGAGCAACCCCATGCTGCCGGCCGGTCCGGCCCGCATCGAGATCAATGAAGTGGGGCCGCGCGACGGCCTGCAGATCGAGGCCGCGCTGGTCCCGACGGACGCCAAGGTGGCGCTGGTGGACGCGCTGTCGGCCTGTGGTTTCGCGCGCATCGAAGTCACCAGCTTCACCTCGCCCAAGGCGATTCCGGCCCTGGCCGACGCGCAGGACGTGATGCGCCGCATCGCGCGTCGCCCCGGCGTGATCTACACCGCGCTGGTGCCGAACGTGCGCGGGCTGGAGCGTGCGCTGGAGGTCGGCGTGGACGAGCTCAACCTCGTCATGTCGTGCAGCGAGACGCACAACCGCGCCAACCTGCGCATGACGCGCGAGCAGTCCTTCGCGGAGCTGGCCAACATTCTCGGCGTGGCCGCACGTCATCGGCTACCGGCGAACGTGTCGCTCTCGACCGCGTTCGGCTGCCCCTTCGACGGCGATGTGCCGGCCGAAGACGTGCTCGACCTGGCGCGCCGCCTGGTCGAGGCGGGCGCCGCCGGCATCACGCTGTGCGACACCACCGGCATGGCGTTCCCCACGCAGGTGGCGAGCCTGAGCGCGGCCGCGCAGCAACGCTTTCCCGGCACGCCCATCACGATCCACCTGCACAACACGCGCGGCATGGCGCTCGCCAACGCCATCGCGGCCTGGCAGACCGGCATCACGCGCTTCGACGCGGCCGCCGGCGGCCTGGGCGGCTGCCCCTTCGCGCCCGGCGCCAGCGGCAACGTGGCGACCGAGGAGCTGGTGCACATGTTCGATTGCATGGGCGTGGCCACCGGCGTCACGCTCGCGCCGCTGCTCGAAGTGGTGCGCGGCCTGCCCGCGCTGGTGCAGCGCGCGTTCAGCAACCCCTTGCTCGCCGCCGGCCCGCGCCTGGCGACGCATGCACCGCCGGCCTGGCTGGCCGAGCGCTTTCCGCCCGCCTGATCTGCTTTACCCACACACAAAAAACGCAGAGGAGACATCATGAAGCAACAACCGACCCTGACCCGCCGCGCGCTGCTCGCGCTCGCCGCCACCGGCACCGTCGCCGGCCTGACCGGCTTCAGCGGCGCCGCGCTGGCGCAAGGCAGCTACCCCGACCGTCCGATCACGCTGATCGTGTCGGCCGCGCCCGGCGGCACCACCGACATCGCCGCGCGCCTGATCGCGCAGCCGCTGTCGCAGGCCCTGGGCCAGACCGTCGTCGTCGACAACAAGCCCGGCGCGTCCGGCGGCATCGCCGCCCAGGCCGTGGCGCGCGCCAAGCCCGACGGCTATACGCTGCTGCTGCAGTACTCGGGCTTCCAGGCCATCACGCCGCACGTCACGCAGAATCTCGGCTGGGATCCGATCAAGGACTTCGCGCCGGTCGCGAACATCCTGTCGGCGCCGCAGGTGGTGGTGGTGCGCCCCGACCTGCCGATCCAGTCGCTCAAGGACCTGGTGGCCTATGCCAAGGCCAATCCGAACAAGCTGAACTACGCCTCGTCGGGCAACGGCTCGCTGCAACAGGTGGCCACCGAACTGCTCAACCAGATGGCCGGCACGCAGATCACGCACATCCCCTACAAGGGCACGGGCCCGGCGCTGAACGACCTGCTCGGCGGCGCCGTCGACATGACCATCACCACGCCGCCGCCGCTGCTCGGCCACATCGCCGCGGGCAAGCTGCGCGCGCTGGCCGTGACCGGCGACAAGCGCCTGCCGTCGCTGCCCAACGTGCCCACCGCCGCCGAGGCCGGCTATCCCGACCTGATCGTGTCGTCGTGGTTCGCCATGTATGCGCCGGCCGGCACGCCCAAGCCCGTGATCGACAAGCTCACCGGCGAGATCGCCAAGATCATGAAGACGGAGGAGTTCCGCAAGAAGGCGGCCGAGCAGGGCGCCGAAGCGGAATACATGGATCCCGCCAAGCTGGGCGCCTACACCCAGGAAGAGCTGGATCGCTGGGGCAAGGTCGTCAAGGCGGCGAACATTTCGGCCAACTGATCGTCTGCGAACCGGGCGCGGCCGGCGGCGTTCGGCCGGCCCTCGGTTCGGCTGTGCCTCTTTGCGATGCGGCTCGTCCCGTGCTTTGGCGAACGGGCGCGAATCCCGCAGCGCACCGGTCTGAACCCCGCTATAATCCCTGTCTCTGCCGGGCCTGCGCCCGGCACGACACACCGACGCGGGTGTAGTTCAATGGTAGAACGGCGGCTTCCCAAGCCTCAAGCGTGGGTTCGATTCCCATCACCCGCTCCAGATTTCCTTCGATCCGCTCAGGCGCATGTGGAAATCACCATAACCTTGCAGGTTTGAAACGTTATGGTGGTCAGGGAATTACTGCAATGTTATGGCAAACACCGCGGTGCCATCGCGTTAAGCCCTTGTTTTAATTAAGTGTTCGGTCGCGCTCTTATCTCTTCTCTTTCCGAAAATTCCTCGAAAGCGAATTTGAACGCGTCAGTGGGAAACGAGATCCCCGAGTGGAGTTTCGCAAGACGCGCCAACGTTACAGGCTTCCCCTCTGCACGTAATTTGGGCGCAGTCTGTTCGATGAAGTCCAACGCCTCTTGCATCCTCTCCAGACGCTTTCGCTCCCGATATTCTCGCCCCTTTTCGCGAAGGAGCGCCATGTATTCCGGATAGCGCCGCGTGAGCGTCCTCTCATGCATGTGGAGCCGATCGGCGATCACGTAAGCTCCTGGCGGAGGAGTCTCCTCAAGCGCCGCCTTAATCATGGCTTCGGCATCCGCTTCGGTAAAGAGTGGCTTACGGTGGCGCACGTGATACATGAGATTCGGATATTTCTCGTCGCGGTGCGTTCTAAGTTCGCCGTGAAAGATTGAGACCAGTTCAACTTCTGCACCCGCAGCAGCCGCAAGAAGGGCGGTGATTGGCGGGCGGGTGTCCCCTCGTTTCCAGGCTGAGTATGAGCCGCGCGGAATGCCGATCGCTTCTGCGCCTGCCGACACACTGCCGTGGCCTATGATTTTGGCGGCCTCAGTGAGGCCTCGGCCGACGGCTTCCGCTGTCGGTATGAACCCTCCCGAAAGGTCAGCCAAAAGTTCTCCGATCTGACGCGCGATCCACACTTCTTCCTTAGTGCTGGCGACTGGGGGCACGATGCAGCACTTGTACCGGTGGATTGAAGCGTTTATACCGGCCCGGCGCGACGCCAAGACTGGCCGGGGACTCTGGCTGATGCTAGCCGCCTGGATTGGCGCCGAGGCCGTGCTGTTCATCGTTGGACTGTTGATTCGCGGGATGTAGCTGCTTGGTGCGAGACACATCAAAGTCAGTCGGTGCCAGCGCGCGTTATTGCAGAGTCTCGATGCCACCCTCGTGACGATCGTGCCATCTGGCAGCTTGTAGTGCTCATCGCCTTCCCATGTCACGATCTGCCCGTCCGGCAGGCAGCAATAGGAACTGCTGTTCGCGTCGGCCGGGGGTTGCGAACAGTTTTTGTCGATGCGGTAGGTGCTGCCGTCGGCGGCGGCTGCCACCACCTTCATGACACGTTTGTATGCGGGGTTCGCCATGTCTGTCTCCTGTTCGCCGTTCGGGGTACTGGCGCATGCGGTCTATGCGTGGTCAATACGCATCGCAGCATCCGGCGTTCGTGCGCGCAGCGCGGCAAGCTGCGTTTCGCCTTGGCGGATTGACATGGTGGGTTGCTACGGCGGTATGCAGGTATGCAGTTTGCTGCGAGCACCCCCGCTTGTTTCCACTCCATCAACTACATCTCCCTGGAGGATTTCCCCATGCCAGCCACCCCTTTGCCAGCCTATTGGGAGCGTGACGCCGCGCAAGAGGCCGTGCAACTCGCGCGGCCGATGCTGGATGCCGCACTGGCCAACTCCAGCGTTGGCGAAAGCGGCTTTCTGCATGTGGTGGTTATGAATCCGCTTGCGCAGCCTGGCAGTTGCGAGTTCGCCGACGCGATTCTGTACGAAGAAAGCATCGGCGATCCCGCGGCATGGGATGCGGACTATGGCGCCTACGCGCGCGGCAAGGCGCGCGTGAGCTGGCGCACGGGCCTAGCCACGCACGAGATCATGGCGCTCAAGCCGCATCTGCTGCAGGCCGAGGACAGCCAAGTATGGGGCAGCGTGTGCCTGGATGGCATCGTTGTCGCGGTCAGCGGCGCCAACCCCTGGTTCGATGAGGCATTTGCCGCCGCCGTGGCAGCGCTGTTCAAGGCGGTGGTGCAGGGCCGCCGAGACAGGTTGCGTCCACGCTGACCCCGGCTTGGCCGGCCGCTCCGGTACGCCAATTGCTGGCTCGCCGGGCTTCGCAGGAGGGCATGCACCATGAGCGAGCCGAACGCCAGCGCCAGTGATTTTTCCCGCAAGGAGGTCAACCGGACCATACTGCGGGCACTATGGAAATATCGAGGCCGCACGGCGGTGGCCATCGCGCTACTGGTCGCCGCTAAACTCTTGGTGGTGGCGGTGCCGGCGGTCCTCAAGGCCATCGTCGACATGTTCAGCGCGCCGGGACCGCTGGTGCTGCCCGTGTTTCTGCTGCTGGGATATGCGCTCATGCGATTTGGTGGCGGCGTCTTCACTGAACTGCGTGATGTAGTGTTCGCGCGCGTGGCGCTGCGCACGGTGGCGGATTTCACCGTCAGTGTGTTCTCGCGTCTGCAGCAGCTGGGCGCCCGATTCCACGGCGGCCGGCCCACGGGCGCGCTGGCGCGTGACGTCGAGCGCGGCACGGCAGGCGTCGGGTTCCTGATGGGCACCGCGCTGTTCACCCTGTTGCCCACGCTGGTCGAGATCGTGTCGGTGGTGCTGATCCTGGTCATGGGGTACAGCATCTGGTTCGCGCTCATCGTGATCATTACCTTCATTGCCTACTTCTCCTATACAACCGTGCTCGTGCGCAAACGCGTCGCGTATCAGCGGCAGCTCAACGAACTGGATTCGCGCGCCAGTGGGCAGATGGTGGACAGCCTGCTCAATTACGAAGCAGTCAAGCTCAATGCCAATGAAGGGCTGGAATCTGACCGGCTGTCACGCGTGCTGAATGAATGGACGCGGGTGGGGGAGCGCAATCAGCGCTCGCTGTCGCGCCTGCATGTGGGGCAGAGCGGCATCATTGCGTGCGGCGTGGCGTCAGTGATGTTGCTGGCCGGGCAACAGGTCGTGGGGCGCGAGATGACGGTGGGCGATCTTGTGCTGATCAATGCCTACATCATCCAGATCTGTCTGCCCCTGAATACGCTTGGTCTGATCTTCCGCCAGGCCAAGGAAGCCTTCGTCAATGCCGAGAGCGTCTGCGACCTGCTGCGTTATCCCGCCGAAACGGGGGGCGACGCCAATCTGCCGTCGCTGCAGGCGGGACCCGGCGAGGTGCGCTTTGAAAGCGTGGACTTCGGCTATGACCCGGGGCGCCAGATTCTGTGGGGCGTCGATCTGACGGTGCCGGCTGGCACGACACTGGCCGTCGTCGGCGGCAGCGGCTCGGGAAAGTCCACGCTCGGCCGGCTGCTGTTGCGCTTTTATGACCCCGATGCAGGGCGGGTGCTTATCAACGGCCACGACCTGCGCGCAGTCAACGTGCGCAGCGTACGGCGGTCGGTGGGCATCGTGCCGCAGGACACGATGCTGTTCAACGAGACCATCGCCTACAACATCGCCTATAGCCGGCCCGAGGCTACACGCGATCAAATCGTCCAGGCGGCGCGGGGCGCGCGCATTCATGAGTTCATCGAGAGCCTGCCGGGCGGCTATGACACGCCGGTGGGCGAACGGGGCGTAAAGCTGTCTGGGGGAGAGCGTCAGCGCGTGGGCATCGCGCGGGCGATCCTGAAAAATCCCACGATCATGGTGTTCGACGAGGCGACCTCGGCGCTGGACACGCGCACTGAGCGCGCGATCCAGGCAGAGCTCGAGCGCCTGTCGCGTGGCAGGACCACGCTGATCATTGCGCACCGGTTATCCACCATCGTACATGCGGACAACATCGTGGTGCTTGACCGGGGCAGGGTGGTCGAGCAGGGCCGCCACGAAGACCTTCTCAAGTCGCAGGGCATCTACGCGCAAATGTGGATATTGCAGCGCCAGCAATCGGCCCTGGAGGAAGCGATGGACCGCGACACCCGGCAGCCGGTCAACCTGGTGGCGGTGGTGGCGGGCGTACTGGACGGCTCACGCGAACTGGCGCAGGAAAAGGGCGTGAACGTGTACACGCTCATTGGCAACGAGGCCGCGCGCATTACGGGCGATCCCAGCGCGTTGCAGCAGTTGGTATGGGACTTGTGCCTGCATGCGATAGCGGTCACGCCGCCCGGCGGGCGCATCGAGATCAGTCTGCGCCGCGAGGGACCGATGACGCGTCTGGCGGTCACGGACGGGCGCACGGAGCACGAGTTCGATCCCGCGCTTTTGCAAGCCGACCCGTTGCTGAATTCGGCCGACGCCCTGCGCATCGCGGCCGCGCTGGACTCCGCCGAACTTGCCGTGCGCGCGCAGCGCCAGGGCGGCGCCTTCCACAGCGTTACGGCACCTTCCGGTGGTGTTAGCTATTCGGTCGATTTTCCGGTCCGCGCCGTCGAAGCCACGCCGCTGCGTGTGGACGTGAATCTGCCGAACCTCGCGGGCGCGCGCGTCATGCTGGTCGATGACCAGTCCGAGGCGCGCGAGATGGTCGCCGAGATCCTGAAGGAGAACGGCGCGCAGGTAGCCGAATTTGCCGACGGCGGCAGCGCGATTGCGGCGTTTGCAGCCACGCCGGCCGCGCAATGGCCGCAGGTGCTGATCTGCGACCTGTCGCTGGGGGACGTCGACGGATATGAAGTCGTGGCTCGTGTGCGTGTGATGGAAGCGGAGCGTGGAGCAGCGCTATCGCATCGATTGCCCGCCATTGCGCTGTCGGGCCACGTCAGCCATGAATACCGTCTGCGCACTCTGTTGGCCGGCTTTCAAGTGCATCTGTCCAAGCCCGTCGACCCGAACCAGCTGCTGGCAACCGTCGGTGCGTTGCGGCCTGCCGTGCACGCGCAGCCGCAGCGCGAGGCCTCATGACATCGCGGCGTCAGCACTTTTTACCTGGGCTTGTAAGAAGTGCTGGATGGAAGCGCTGTTCCGCCTGCGCACTGTTGGCAGCGGCTCGGCACATCACTTGCTCGTGACGATGTGTATGCCGGGCACTCGCCCGACGAACGGAGCTGCCCTCATGAAGAAGATTGCCATCATCAGCGAACACGCATCGCCTCTGGCGCTGGCGGGCAGCGTGGATAGCGGTGGACAGAACGTCTATGTCGCACACGTGACGCGCGAGCTGGCCCGTGCCGGCATGGAGGTTGATGTCTTTACCCGTAGGGACAATGCGGCGTTGGAAGTCGAGTTTCAATGGATGCGCGGCGTCAAGGTGATCCACGTTCCCGCGGGACCCGCGAGCTTTCTTCCGAAGGAGCAGATGCTTCCGTACATGGATGAATTCTCCGCGTACTTGATGCGTCACTTCGCCCGACAGCGTATTGGCTATGACGTTATTCACGCGAATTTCTTCATGTCGGCGATGGCGGCCCTACCGGTCGCGCAACGGCATGGCGTGCCTCTCGCCGTAACATTCCACGCGCTGGGAAAGGTGCGCAGGCAGTACCAGCAGGATGCGGACTTGTTCCCGGATTCGCGTTTCGACATCGAAGACGACATCGCGCGGCGCGCGGATCGCCTGATTGCAGAATGCCCGCAGGACCGGCGCGATCTCATCGAACTGTATGGCGCGGATCCGCGCCGCATCGACATCGTGCCTTGCGGCTATGACGCCGCAGAAATGACGCCGCCGCCCATGGCGGCGGCGCGCCGGGAATTGGGGTGGGACGACGGCGTGTTCACCTTGCTGCAGCTTGGACGCATGGTACCGCGCAAGGGTGTCGATAACGTTATCCGCGCACTTGCGCGCTTGCGCCAGCGGCATGGCATCGAGGCGCGGCTTTGCGTGGTGGGCGGCAACACCGAAGATGCAAGCGTGCAGGCCACGCCGGAGATCGGTCGCCTGCGCGCCATTGCCGAGCAAGAGGGCGTGGTCGAGTGGGTCGAGTTCGCGGGGCGTCGCGGTCGTGAGGCGCTAGCTACGTACTACAGCGCCAGCGATGTGTTCGTCACGACGCCGTGGTATGAGCCGTTCGGCATCACGCCTGTCGAGGCCATGGCCTGCGGCAGGCCGGTGATCGGCGCGGATACCGGCGGCATCCGCAGCACAGTCGTGCATGGAAGAACGGGGTTTCTCGTGCCGCCCAAGGATCCCGACAGCCTGGCGGACAGGCTCGCCGAACTGGCGGCGGACCGGACGTTGTGCGAACGGATGGGCGAGGCGGGGCGCAAGCGCGCGCGTCGCCTTTACACGTGGAAGCGCGTGGGCCAGGACCTGCTGTCCGTCTATGGACGCATGGTGGCCGACTCGCCTCGGGAAGATCGGATTGCCGCACGCATCGCGGCTTAATGGAGCGGAGCCATGCACGAATTCGAGAGCTTGGACGGGCGGGTAATCCTTGTGACCGGCGGCGGCAGCGGACTGGGCGCGGCGCTGTGCGAGCAGCTTGCAGCGGAAGGTGCGCGCGTCGCCGTCAGTGATATCGACGAGCAGCGCGCGCACTCGGTGGCAAGCAAGCTCAAGGAGGGCGGCGCCGAGGTCATGGCCTGCGTCATGGACGTTGGCGTGGCAGCGGATGTGGCCGAGTGCCTGGACGCCGTCGTGCGGCAGTTCGGCAAGCTGGACGCCATCGTGAACAGCGCCGGCGTAGATGTGACGGCCCCCATCGACCAGCTCGATGCCGACGTCTGGGAACGCGTGCTGCGAACTAATCTGACGGGACCCTTCCTGATGGCCAAGCTGGGCAAGAACCGGCTCAGCCCCGGCGGCCATATCGTCAATGTGGCGTCCACCGCCGCTCGGCGGGCATGGCCTAATGCCAGCGCCTACCACGCCAGCAAGTGGGGGCTGATGGGGCTGTCGCATGCGTTGCATGCCGAGCTACGTGGCATGGGCATCAAGGTCAGCGCGGTCATCGCGGGCGGCATGCGCACGCCGTTTCTGCTTCATCGGTTTCCGGATATCGACACGGGAACGTTGCAAGACCCGGCCAACGTCGCGCGTGCGGTGCGCTTCGTGCTGACGCAACCGCCGGAAACCGTGGTGCCTGAAGTCATGGTGCTTCCGATGAAGGAAACGTCATGGCCTTGAGATCAGCCGTGTTCCTGGATAAGGACGGGACCGTGCTGACGGACGTTCCCTTCAACGTCGAGCCCGGTCGCATGGCTTACGCGCCGATGGCGCTGGCTGGCCTGTCGCGGCTGGCGCGGACGGACTTGAGTCTGGTTGTGATCAGCAACCAGCCGGGCGTCGCGCGCGGGCTGTTCGCCGCCGATGCGCTCAACGCCGTCAGCGTCAAGCTGGCCGCCATGTTTCATGCAGCTGGCGCGCATCTGGACGGCTTTTACTGGTGCCCACACCATCCCGAGGGCGTGGTCGAGGCCTATGCGATTGCGTGCGACTGCCGCAAGCCCCAGCCCGGGCTGCTGCTGCTGGCCGCACAGGAGTTAGAACTGGACCTGCCCGCATCCTGGTTCATCGGCGACATCCTGGACGATGTGGAGGCCGGCAATCGCGCCGGCTGCCGCACCGTCCTGCTGGACGTGGGCAATGAAACGGAATGGCGCACCGGTCCGCACCGCGAGCCGACGTGCCGCGCCCCGGACCTCGACGCAGCGGCGCAGATCATCACGGCCGGCGCGACGCTGAGGCCGGGAGCGCAATCATGAATGACGAGCCGTCATGGCCGCACGACGCGCACGTGCTGTGCATCCGGCTGGACAACATGGGCGACGTCCTGATGTGCACGCCGGCCATGCGCGCGCTGCGGCAGGCAGGCGCCCGCCGGATCACGCTGCTGACGTCGCCTTCCGGCGCGCGCTTGGCGCCCTTCATGCCGGATGTGGACACGGTCATGGCCTATGACGCCGCGTGGGTCAAGAACGGATCGCAGGGGCGGGACCAAGACGTCGACGCCATCGGCCGGTTACGCGCGCTCACGCCCGACGCCGCGGTGATTTTTACCACGTTCAGCCAGAGCCCATTGCCCGCGGCGCTGCTGTGCCACCTGGCCGGTGTGCCGCGTGTGCTTGCGCATTGCCGGGAGAACCCGTACCGGCTCATCTCGGACTGGGTGCGCGAGGCCGAGCCGCAGGACGGCATCCGCCACGAGGTGCAGCGCCAGCTTGATCTCGTTGCTACCGTGGGCGCGCACAGCGATGACGACCGGCTGTCGTTCCGCGTGCGCGAGGGCGACCGCGCGTCGCTGCGTGAAAAGCTGCACCACGCAGGCGTGACCGAAGCCGAGGGGTGGATCTGTGTCCACGCAGGCGCCACCGCCTCGTCGCGCCGCTATCCGGCCGAGCTCATGGTGCAGGCGTTAATCGAACTGCGCGGCGATGGCCGCCGCATACTGCTGCTGGGCGGCCATGAGGATCCGGCGCTGTCTGCGGCGCTGGCCGATGGGCGGCGGCTGCTGCCGGGCCTGATCGACTTGTCTGACGGGCTGACCCTTGGCGAGCTGGGCGCGGCGTTGGAAGGCGCGGCCGTGGTCATCTGCAACAACAGCGGCCCGGCGCATATCGCCGCGGCAGTGGGCGCACCGGTCGTGGACCTGTACGCCTTGACCAATCCGCAGCACACGCCCTGGCGCACCGACGCCCGGGTGCTCAACAACGATGTGCCGTGCAAATACTGCTACCGCAGCGTTTGCCCTGAGGGACACCATGCGTGCCTCACTGGCGTCGGCCCCGAGCGTGTCGCGTTTGCGGCCCGGGAACTGCTGGGGCAAAGCCGCAGGTTTTAGACGGGCCCGCGCGCCGTCAAGGAGATGACTTCATGTTCACGCTAGGCATCAATGCGGCGTATCACGACTGCTCTGCCACGCTGGTCCGCGATGGCGTTGTGGTGGCGGCTGCCGAGGAAGAGCGTTTCACCCGTGTCAAGCACGGCAAGCGGCCGGTTCCATTCACGACGTGGCAACTGCCGTACTACACGATCGACTATTGCCTGTCCGAGGCGGGCATCCGGCTGCGCGACGTGGATCACATCGTGTATTCGTATGACCCGGCGCTGCTGGCCAACGGCGCGGCGCAGCCGCAGGAAATCGTGCTGCCGCTGGAACCTTCACGCGCTGGCCCCGGCGTAGACGGTGCGTCGCCATGGGATCCGCTATTCCTGTCGTACCTGGTGAACGCGCCCCGCCAATTGCTTGACGGGGTCCCGCTGCACTTAAAGTCGCCACGCTTCGACGACCTGACGCTGCAGCACATCATGGACCGCTGGATCTACCTGGACCATCACCTGTCGCATGAAAGCAGCGCCTTTCTGGCGGCGCCGTGTGCGGAGTGCGCGGTGCTGACCATGGACGGCCGTGGCGAGCGCACGACCACCAGCTACGGCCACTTCTCGGGCGGCGAATATGCGCGGCTCAAGCAGATCGACCTGCCGCACTCGTTGGGCCTGCTGTACGAAGAGGTCACGACCTGGTTGGGCTTTCTGCATTCGTCGGACGAGTACAAGGTGATGGCGCTGGCCTCGTTCGGCAAGCCCGAGTACCGCAAGGAATTCCGCGAGATCCTTCGCCTGGAGGAAGAAGGCGGGTATTCGCTGCAGCCGACCCGCCTGACCGAGCGCTTCGGCCCGCCGCGACGGCGCGGCACGCCGTTCGAGGAGCGCCACAAGAACGTGGCCAGCTCGCTGCAATACGTGCTGGAAGAAACCGCCCTGCACATGGCGCAGTGGTTGCACGAGAAGACCTGCGCCAAGAGCCTGTGCATGGCGGGCGGCGTGGCGCTCAACTGCGTGATGAACGCACGCATCGCCCGGGATGGCCCTTTTGAAGAGGTGTGGGTGCAGCCGGCCGCCGGCGATGCGGGCACGTCACTGGGCGCGGCGCTGTACGTGGATTACCACCGGCGCGGCGGCAAGCGCGCGTGGACGATGGAGAACGCGTATCTGGGGCCGTCGTATCCGGATGACGAGATTGAGCACTTCCTGGACAAATCGCATCTGACGTATCGCCGGCTGGAGGACGTGGCCGGCGAGGCTGCGGCGCTGCTCGCCGACGAGAAAGTGCTGGGCTGGTTCCAGGGGCGCATGGAGTTCGGCCCGCGTGCGCTGGGGGCCCGTTCGATCCTGGCGTCGCCGCGCGACAGCGCGATGCAGGCCCGCCTGAACGGGCTGAAGGACCGCGAGGACTTTCGTCCCGTGGCGCCCGTCGTGATGGAAGAGCGCGCGGCCCAGTGGTTCGATGGCCGTGACACGGCGTCGATCTGCGCGCCGTTTATGCTGTTCGTCTATGACGTGCTGCCGCACCGGGCCAGGCAGATCCCGGCTGTGCGGCACATCGATGGGACGGCGCGCGTACAGACCGTGCGGCGCGACCAGAATGAACGCTACTACGACCTGCTGGCCGCCTTCGAAAAGCTGACGGGGGTGCCCGTGCTGGTCAACACGTCGTTCAACACGCGGGGCGAGCCCGTGGTGTGTTCACCGCGCGATGCGATCGAGTGTTTCTGGACGTCACCGCTGGATGCGCTGGTCATCGGCTCATACCTTGTCGAGAAGCCGCGATGACGGCCCCGGGAGAAAAAACCGCGTTGTCGGTCGTGGTGCCGACCTACAAGCGGCCCGATCTGCTGGCGCGTTGTCTGGACGCGTTGGTGCGGCAGCAACTGCTCGCGCGGTACGAGATCCTGGTGTGTGACGATGCCGCCTGCGACGCCACACGCCGACAGGTCGAGGAGTTCCCGCGTGATCGTGTGGGCGCGCCCGCGCTGCGCTATCTGGCCGTATCCGGCAGCCGTGGTCCATCCGGCGCGCGCAACCTGGGCTGGCGCAGCGCCGAGGCCGAGATCATCGCCTTTACCGACGACGACACGATTCCTCATCCGGATTGGCTGGCGCAGGGGCTGCGTGGCTTCGGTCCCGATGTGGCAGCGGTGACTGGCATTACGGAAATGCCCATTCCCGACCCGCCCAGCGACTATGAGCGAGACGCGTCGGGGCTGACACGGGCCGAATTCATCACCGCCAACTGCTTCGTACGGCGCTCGGCGTTGCTGGCGGTTGGCGGATTCGATACGCGCTACACGATGGCATGGCGGGAGGACTCGGACCTGCAGTTCGCATTGCTGGACGCGGGGTTCCGCATCGCGCGCTGTGAGCACGCGCGGGTGGAGCACCCGGTACGGCCCGTGCGTTTCGCGGCGGGGCTGGGTATGCAGAAGAAGGTCATGTTCGACATGCTGCTGCGCCGCAAGTATCCGGCGCTGTATCAGGAGCGCATCCGCCAGGGCCCGCGCTTCTACCTGGGCGTGACTGCCGCGTTCTTGCTGGCGGCGGGTCTGTTCGCCACCGGCCATACGGCTGCGGCGACGGCGGCAGCGGCGATCTGGGCCGCCTTGACGGCACACTTCTTCGTGCGCCGGCTACGCGGCACCTGCCGGTCGTCACGTAATGTCATCGACCTGGCGATCACGTCGGCGTGCATTCCGCTCTTGTCCGTCTTCTGGCGGACGGTTGGGCTGCTGCGATTCGGCAGGAGCGCAGCATGAACGCCCCGCTGCTTGGATCGTCGCCGGCCCCCGCGAGCATCGCGGTCTTCCGGGCGCTGCAACTGGGCGACATGCTCTGTGCGCTGCCGGCGCTGCGCGCGCTGCGCCAGACGTTTCCGGATACGCACATCGCGCTGATCGGCCTTCCGAATGCGCGTGAGTTCGTCAGCCGCTTTCGCGCCTACGTGGACGAGTTGATCGAGTTCCCGGGTGTGCAGGCGTTTCCCGAGCAGACCGCCCGCGAAGACGAACTGCCGGATTTCTATGCGCGCGTGCGCATCGTGCAGTTTGACGTGGCGTTACAGATGCAAGGCAGCGGCGTGCAGAGTAATCCGATCGTGGGGCAACTGGGCGCCAGGCGTTGCGGCGGCTTTGTGGCGCAGTCCGGCCAAGGCGTCCCCGGACAGTGGCTGCCCTGGCCGGATGAGCTGCCCGAGCCGCGCCGCTACCTTGCGCTGCTGCGGCATCTGGGACTGCCGACGGAGGACGACGCGCTGGAGTTTCCATGTGCCGAAGACGACCAGCGCGGCGCCGCGGACCTGCTGCGCGAGCACTCGCTTGATCCGACGCGCCTGGTGCTGATGCACGTCGGGGCGCGCCTGCCTTCGCGCCGATGGCCGCTGGAGCGCTATGCGCGGACGGCCACCACACTCTTGCTGCAGGGGTGGCAGGTCGCGCTGACCGGCACCGCGTCGGAACGGCCGCTCACGGCCGACGTTCGGCGCCTGTCGGGACGAAATCTGCCCGACCTGTGCGGCAAGACCACGCTGGGCAGCCTGGCGTCGCTGGTGCAGACGAGCCGGCTGCTGTTATGCAACGACACCGGCATCTCGCACATCGCGGCGGCCGTGCGTGCGCGCAGCGTCGTCATTGCCAGCGGCAGCGACCCGCGGCGTTGGGCGCCCACGAACCACGATCTGCACGTCGTGCTTGCCGGCGATGCGCCGTGCCGGCCGTGTACGCATGAGCACTGTCCCATCGGCCACCCGTGCGCGCTGGCCGTCACGGTGCCCCAGGTGCTACGCGAAGTGAAGCGCCAGTTAGCTAGGGGAAGACAATGACGTCAACCGTCCGCCCGCAGCGCCGCCTGCGCATTCTGACATGGCACGTCCATGGCAATTACCTGTATGCGTTGAGCCAGGTGCCGCACGATTTCATCGTGCCCGGCTTGCCTGGGCGCGTGCCGCATTACGGGGCGCTGGGCAGCCACATCCCGTGGGGACGAGGTCTGACGCAGGTGTCCGCCAACGTACTGCGTGACATGCAGTTTGACTGCGTGCTGTACCAGTCCCGCCAGAATCTGGAAGACGCGCGCCTGCTGCTCAGTGAGGAGCAGCGCGCCTTGCCGGCCGCGTATCTGGAACACGGCGCCCCCATGCCGCATCCCACGGACACGAACCACGTATTCCGCCACGACAAGGGCATGATCGTGCACGTCACGCCGTACAACGCCGTCATGTGGGATTGCGGGGATATGCCCTGCCGCGTGGTGGAGCATGGCATGCCGGTGCCGTCCGTGTCCTACGACGGCAGCTTCGAAAAGGGCATCGTCGTGGTCAACCATCTGGGCCGTCGCGGCCGCCGCATTGGGGTCGACGTGTTCGAGCATGTGCGCGCGCGCACGCCCCTGGACCTGATCGGCATGGAATCCGAGAAGCTTGGCGGGCTGGGCGAGGTGCCCAACATGGAGGTGGCGGCGTTCATGGCGCGCTACCGCTATTTTTTTAGCCCCATCCGCTACGCGAGCCTGGGCTTGTCGCTGATCGAGGCCATGCTCTGCGGCGTGCCGGTCGTGGGCTTTGGCGGTACGGAACTGCCGGTGTTGGTCCGCAATGGCGAGAACGGCTACGTGGACAATCGCCTGGACCGGCTGGTGGACGTGGGCCGCCAATTGCTGGCGGAGCCGGAGCTTGCGCGCGCCTGGGGCGCGGCCGGGCGCGAGATGGCGCTGCAGCGATTCGGCATGGACCGGTTCGTGTCGGATTGGGTCGACGTGTTCGAGACGTTGATGGAGGCGGCATGATGGACGCAATTCCCCGTACCGGCCGCGCGCTGGTGGCTGGCGGCGCCGGCTTTCTGGGATCGAATCTCTGCGTGCGGCTGCTGAATGACGGTTGGAAGGTGATCTGCCTGGACAATTTCCAGACCGGCAGAGCCTGCAACGTCGCGGCGCTTGCGTCGCATCCTCGCTTTACGGTCATGCGGCACGACGTGGTGGACCCGTTGGGTGACATGGCGGTAGACCGGATCTACAACCTGGCGTGCCCCGCGTCGCCGGTGCATTACCAGGCCGATCCGCTGAAGACGCTACGCACCTGTGTCCTGGGCGCCATGCAGCTGCTGGAACTGGCGCGGCGCACCGGCGCGCGGGTGCTGCAGGCTTCCACCAGCGAGGTCTATGGTGATCCGCTGGAGCATCCTCAGTGCGAGAGATACTGGGGCCACGTCAATCCCGTCGGCCCGCGCTCCTGTTATGACGAAGGCAAGCGGTGCGCCGAGACGATATTCATGGAGTACGCGCACCACGAAGGCGTGGTCGTGAAGATTGCGCGTATCTTCAACACGTATGGTCCGCATATGGCGCCCGACGATGGCCGGGTGGTGTCCAACTTCATCGTGCAGGCGCTGGCTGGCCAGCCACTCACGGTGTACGGAGACGGCACGCAGACGCGCTCGTTCTGTTACGTGGACGATCTAATCGACGGGTTGGTGCGCCTGATGGAAAGCGCCGATGACGTCTCCACGCCCGTGAATCTAGGCAATCCCGCGGAGTTGACGATGCTGGAAATGGCCGACGTGGTGCGTGAGGTGACCGGATCGCGCGTGCCTGTGGTGCATCGTACGTTGCCGATAGATGATCCGACCCACCGGTGCCCCGACATCTCGCTGGCGCAGCGCAGCCTGGGCTGGTCGCCCCGCGTGCACCCGGTCGATGGCATCGCGCGCACGGTGGCGTATTTCTACGCAGATCGGGACCGGGAGCGGCGAGAGGGACGTATGCCCAAGGTGCAAGCGTGGGCGGTAGCGCAGCCGCTTCCCTGACGGGCGACCCGTCACGGCGGCGGCACACGGCTTGTTGGCGCGGTTTGCACACCCCAAGGAGACGCGCGATTAGCATCAAACCCCATTCTCATCAAAACGACCCCGCTGACGCGGACCACAAGTCGGATCCGCCGGGCGAGCGCACATTATCGGATCGCCCGGCGGATCCGAACCGCACGGGCGCGGGCCGTCAGTTTCCGCCAGGATGGACCCCGCGGATGTGTGGGACGCGGGCCGCGCCACGCCGGACGCGCCGCCCATCGACAACCGGTCCGTAGAAGGCCAGCCACCCCACCGAAAAAATGAGCCCCGCCCGACCGAAAGGGCGAGGCGGGGGTAGGGATGCGCTTGGCTGCACCGGGTTCGTCAGGGCTGCTTCAATTCGTCAGGCGCATTCACCTGCCCGAGTTCCGTACCCGTAACCGGGTCGCTGCTCGGGTCCGACGCCGTGCGGGCGGCCATTGCCTGCAGCGCCAGCACTTCGTCTTCGGTCAGGTTGACGTTGGGCATGCCGTCGCCGTCGATGGACCCTTGTTCCTCGCGATCAGAGATGTACTCGAAGTTGGCGTCGCTGTTCCACGGGCCGCGCGTGTCGCCGTCACCCTGCGACATGTTGAAGTAGACGGATGCAAAGCGTGGATCGCCGGGCAGCTTTCCGGGCGGGAAGTTCGGTTCGATCGAGTACAGGGCCTTTTCGAAAGAGCGCTGGTGCGACACCTCGCGCGTCATCAGAAAGCCCAGGGCATCCTTGACGCCGGGATCGTCGGTGGCGTTGATAAGGCGCTCATAGATGATCTTGGCACGTGCCTCGGCGGCGATGTTGGACCGCAGATCCGCCGAAGGATCGCCGATGGTGTCGATGTAGCCGGCATTCCAGAGCTGACCGCCTGAATTGATCAGTGCCGGTCCGCCGCCGTACAGCACCTGCGTGACGTGCGAATCGTTGCCCGGGCCATTCAGGCGCCGATAGATCTCGGCCTCTGATTCCGTGGCTTCGGCCAGCGCGCCCTTGGCGCCTTTGTTCAGCATGGCGACGAGTGTGCCGATGACCTCCAGATGGCTCAGTTCTTCCGTGGCGATGTCGAGCAGCATGTCCTTGCGGCCCGGATCGTCTTCGGCCAGCGCCTGCGTGAAGTAGCGACAGGCCGCCGCAAGTTCGCCCTGTGGGCCGCCAAACTGTTCCAGCAACAGGTTGGCAAGACCGGGGTTGGTCTTGCTGACACGTACCGTGTATTGCAGTCGTTTGTTGTGTGCAAACATAACGTTCTCCTGATCCCCAGCGCTCGACCGGGATGGTTGGTACGCGGCACGTTTGAATGAACGCCGCGCGGGGTTGTGGCTCAGCGTTTTGGCTGGCTGTCCGGGTCATCCGCCCGCATGAGGAACCGCCGCATGAGGCCCGGCGTGTTGTGCTCGATCCACTGCGCCATGGCGCGCTCCTCTTGCAGGATGCGTTCGCAGACGGCGGCTTTTTCCGCGTCGCCGACAAACTTGGCGGCCTCGACCAACTGGCCGTATGCCACGATTTCCAGGCTCTCGAAGGCGTAGCTGAACATCGCGCCTTTCATGATCTCGTCGCTGGCAAAGACGCCCGAAAATCCCTGGAACGTTGCCATCATCGTGCCGGTCAGGTCCTTGATCATCGACGTGTCGCCACCCAGCCGTTCAATGCAGCCCCGCACTAGGCGCTATTGCTCGCGTTTCGACGATGTGACGCTCGATCCGCTGCTTCACCTCGGATAGGTCTCGATTCCGCGCGCCAGACTTGTCAGCATGGTCTCGGCCTGCTCTTCCATCGCGTGGGCGTCGCGTAGCCAGTCCAACAGATGTTCGACAGCTCTACCGCAATCTCTTTCCATTTCGCTCTCCTGAAAGTGTTGCCCTGAGTTGCGGCGGACTGCGAACGGACGCCGCAACAAACGTTCCTGACTTGGACGCGGGCGCGAACCCTCAGGCCGGCTAGGACACCAGCAGGTGGAAATTGCCAAGCGCGCGACGAGGGCCACCGCACCCAGCTGCACCCACCAGACGAACCTGCGCCAGTGCGGCGCGGGCAGGGCCGGGCCGATCCATCTGCTGCCGCGGCCGCGTCGCGCATCAACATCTGTAAACGCACCACCGGCAGCTAGCAGGCGACGGCGACGACATACAGGCCCAGCGACCAGCTGTCCCAGAGCTTGGACAGCGGCATCTGCATGATGTGAACAGGATGCTGCCGGTGAGCGGTTCCAGCACGGCCGTGGTCGCGGTGAGCGACTAGTGGGCCAGGCTCACCGCCCGCGCCACGGCGGCGACCATTTGGATGTCCCGCCGCAACACCCCGCAAGCAGAACGACGAGTCGACGCCGGTGTCGAACAGCCGCGTGGAAGAGAGCATGTGAATGAGCTTGAAACTCAGGGATTTCATTCGCGTTCTCCGGACGTGACGGCTTCGCGCTCATGCCGCAGTGCCAAGGCTGCCAGCATCGGTAAATTTTTCGACTTTGGGGCCGAGGGGATGAACCAATGCTGGGCAGCGGCGTGATGATGATCGCGGCCTAGCCGCGATGAGACCGTCTGCACCACCCACAGCGGTTGCCGGGTGCAGCCGTGCGGCAGCAGCGTCAGCACGCCAAACGCAAGGTCGAGCGTCGCGGCACATGCCGCACGATGGGCGCGAGGACGACCGGCACGCCGGTCCGACGCAGCATATCCGGGCTGGCGGCGACCGGATACAGGTCGAAGGAGACCGCAGCCGTCATTTCTACTGCGGCTCGGCAGCATCTGATGCCCAAGCAGCGATTCCGATGCGTCGCCTTTGGCGAACGGTGAACGAAGAGTTGAGTGTCTGCTTCTTGAGGTCGCCAACGGCGGCTCTTGGCCCGGAAGCCGTCGTCCGGCTATGGCGCCCTTCGACCCGGAGAGGTCGGCCGTTTGCTCCTTTCCCCTGCTCGCATCTGCGGCCCCCACGAGTGCCCGTGCGGGGACAATTGGCAACATTTCTACGAACAGTTTCGTGGCACGATAAACTTCTTGATCGTCGCGAAACATGTCATGGTTCAAGACGGTCCTGATCAGTTTCCGGCTCGCGTGCGCCCGCCCACGGAAGCTTTAACCATCAGGAGCAAGCCTTGGGCTCCCTGCCATCCGACTTCGAGCGCGCCGCCCATCTGGATGAAGAGCAGCGGCAGGCTCTGCTGCTGGTCGCATCGGGCGCGGCGATGGAGACGTGCCTGGATGCGCTTACGGACGCAGTCGCTCGTCTCGCGCCAGGCACGCGCGCCTGCGTGTTGCTTGCGAATGCCGATCGCTCGGCCATCGGGAATGGCTATTCTGCGCACTTCGCGCCGTCTTTTGCCAAGTCGATCAAGGGGTCGCCCATCGGCGAGGCGCTGATCGGCACCTGCGGTGCGGCGATTTTCGCGGGCAAGCCGGTGGTGTGTGCCGATGTCGAGCACTCAACGCAGTGGGCTGCGCCCTGGCGCTCCCTGTGTCTCGCCAACGATATCCGTGCATGTTATTCGCACCCTGCAATCGGGCCGAACGGGCTGGCCGTCGGCTCGTTCTTCCTGTGTCTGTCGGAAGCTCGCGAACCCAATGATTGGGAGAAGCGCGTGGCCGAGTGCGGTGCGCTGATCGCCAGCATCGTGGTGGAGCGCGACCGGTCGACCGCATTCATGAACACCGAAATGCAGTCGCTCATTCGGCTGCAGGCACTGAGCGCAGAGCTTGTCGGACCTGGCGCGTTTGAGCCCATGCTCAAGAAAATCCTGGCGGCGGCGGCGGATATCTCGGGCACCGACAAGGGCAACATTCAGATTTTCAATCCGGCCACGCAGACGCTGCGCATCGTCGTGCATCAGGGCCTGAGCCAACGGTTGGTCGAGCATTTCGCGGACGACGGCTGGGACGCGAGTTGCGGCGAGGCGGCCAGACAGATACAGCGGCTCGTGGTGCAGGACGTCGAGAAGCTCGACGGCCTGCAGGGAACGCTCGGGCTCGAGATCGTGCTCGAAGACGGCATTCGTTCGATCCAGTGCACGCCGCTCATGAGCCGCGACGGTCGGCTGCTGGGCATGCTCAACAATCATTACCGATGGTCGGGCGGGCCCAGTCCGCAGGCCTTGCGCTACATCGATTTGCTGGCGCGACAGGCGGCCGAGTTGATCGAGCGGCATCAGGTCGACGCCGAATTGGCGCAGGAGCGTCTGCGCAAGGACGAATTCCTTGCCGTGCTGGCCCACGAGCTGCGCAACCCGCTGGCGGCACTGCGCAATATGCTCGAGGTGCAGAGGCGCGCAGCTCAGGACCCCGCCATGACACGGCGCGCGCACGACGTGATGGATCGTCAGGTGCGGCAACTGGTGCGGCTCGTCGATGACCTTCTGGATGTGAACCGCATCAATCGCGGCAAGCTCGAATTGCGGCTCGAGTCTCTCTCGCTCGACGTTGTGCTGCGCCATGCCGTCGAGGCGTGCAGGCCGCTGCTGGATAAACAGGGCCACCGCCTGAAAGTCGTGCAGCCTCAGGCCGGAATCACGTTGCGAGGCGATCCGGCCCGCCTGACTCAGGTGTTCGGCAACCTGCTGTCGAATGCGGCGAAGTACACACCGCCCGGCGGTGACATCGAGCTGCGGGTGATCCGGCCCGATGGTCACGTCGAGGTGCATATTCAAGACAACGGCTCAGGCATTCCGCCCGATCAGCTGGATCGGATCTTCGAGATGTTTACGCAGGTCAACCACACCGAAGAGCGGGCCCAGGGAGGCCTGGGCATCGGCCTGATGCTGGTCAAGCGCCTGGTCGAAATGCATGGCGGCACGGTGCGCGCCGAGAGTGCCGGCTTGGGGCAGGGCAGCGACTTCATTGTCTGTTTGCCGGTGACCGAGGTGCCGGATGTCGAGCCGCTCGCCGGGCCCCACGCGCGCGAGAGCGAAGCGCGCCGCGTGCTGGTGGTCGATGACAACCGTGATGCGGTCGAATCGCTGATCGCGCTGCTCGAACTCGAGGGGCACGAGGCCCGACTGGCCTACAGCGGCGCCGAGGCCATCGAGATCGGCGCAGTGATGCGGCCGCAGGTGATTCTGATGGACATCGGCATGCCGGGCATGAGCGGTCACGAAGCTTGCCGTCGCATCCGCCAGCTCGATTGGGGCAAGGACGTCGTGATCGTGGCTTTCAGTGGCTGGGGACAGGAAAAGGATCGTCGCACCTCGCACGAAGCCGGTTTCGATGCGCATCTGGTCAAGCCCGTGGACCTCGATGCGCTCATCACGCTTCTGGCGGACGTGTCGCCGGGCTCGACATAGCAGGCCGCAGACGTTCGGCGTGAAATGGCCGTCGTAAGTTGGCCAGGCGTGGCAGGCGGCTTGCACCAGTGCGTCCCAGGCACTCATATGCTCCACGGCCTACCTGACAGGCTCGACTGCATCCGGCAACTGGCACGTGCTGTTTGCGACCTCCTTGCACACCGGGCACTACCTGAGCGCCGTTTCCGGCAAGCCCGAGTTCAGAAGTTCCAACGCGTGCGCGATGGTGAGATCGGCGGCATCGAGGTCGGCGACCAGTGCGCCAATAATTCCAACAGCGCCCTTCAACTCCTCTTCATCAAGTGCAGGAGAGCATGCGGGAAACCAAAGAGCGGTTAAGAGAGATAATTGTCCACCATGGCCGCGACCGAACTGTCAGTGATCCGTCGCCACGCATGATGTGTGAGAGTGGCTTGTTGACCTGGCGCTCCAGCGCCAGTCGTCACGGCACGAGCGCTATACGGCGGCGAGGCCGTTGGGTCGCCATACGCGCGATTTCTGCTAGGTGCAGAGCATCTGAATCGTCTCGAGATGCTTGAGCGTAGCGTTGGTAGTCTGTAACCCACCACGCGAATATGTAGGACGGAATCGGGGAGACTGCCAGCAGCATATGACGACAGACCGATCCCGACCCAAAGTGGTCTCTCGCATCTCGACGTTTCGAAGATTCCGAGGGCGGTTAGCAAAGAAAGCGTTGGATCACAGCCATTGCAACGCGCCACCATGCGGATCCGTCCAGGCCAACGCATGGCCATTGGTACATAACAGGAACATGCCGGACGGTTGCGGCGTGGCCGCCGGCAAGAACTGCGGAAATACCAATGGACTTTCATTGCTGATCCAGACGCAACGCGAGGCCAACATGTCGCGTGCAAATTCATTGCGCAGTGCCTGGTCCATAACGTAGTTCAGAACAGCGGAGTGATACACAACCACGGTCGCTTGCGCCGGAGCCTTTTCGATTAAGGAAGCAAGATCCCGCAGCAGATCGCCCCGGACGATCTGAGGCGGCTCGCGTCCGCAGATCCGTAGCGCCGACTGAAGGCGTGCTAGTCGATGGCCATCCTCGGGCCACACCAGGTCTTCAAGCCACTTCCTATCTTCGTCGCAGTGAACGTCGATTGGGCTCAAATCCAGTCCAGCCCTCCACACAATTTCAGGATAGGTGTGGGGGAGCGGACCCGCGCCGATGACCTCACAAGGGAATACTGGATAGTCCGAATCGTCTCGACACGGAACCAGGCGTCGGGAGCCCCAGTCGTAGCCGTATTTGTCCATCAGCAGGCACAGTCCTGCGGAGGCCCCCACCTCGATGAGCGCTATCTTGCCTGCGATCGAAGCGAGAGCGGGCAGCAATACCGCACAGCGCCCTGGTTCGTTGGTCTGCGTGGAACGCGCCAACATAAGAGCCCGGATGGTGTCGCCATGCTGCGCCAAGCCTACATCGAACTCCGCGGTCGAGGTAGGCGCACCTACGGTACGGCGGAACGCTGCAAACAGCAGGTTTGGTTGCTGCTTATCTACAGGCAGACCCTGCAAAAACGCCAGTGCGTCAAACGAATTCGCGACATGCAATGCCCATTTTTCATACAACGGCGAGCGACCCGCCGCCTCGATCTTTGCAAACCTCAAGTAGCGGTCAGCAATACGATCCATGCCATCCCCCATTACGCAGATGAGTCCCGGCTGATTAGCACCGCTCGCGGAAGTCAGTCATGCTACTAAGCAGCTAGCTGTTGGAATAGCCGTTGCATGATGACCGATCCTGGTCGCTAGCCGTCCCAAAAAGGCGCGCTTCCGGCCCTGAGCTAGCATTGCTGATTTACAAAACAGGCGGCAGCCCTAACGTGGTTTAGCGAGATGCGGCGAGATCCTGGCCGACCATAAATCGATGTCCATCAGGCGTGACGACGACAAACTCCCGCATTCCATGGGGTCTGTCGACGGGAGGCTGAGGTATCAGGGCCCCTCTCGTGACGAACTCAGTGTGTAGCGCATCCGCGTCGTCGACATTGAAATAACCAAAATAGTTGTGGTCACCCATTGAAGAAGGCGCAATCGCATCTGGACAATGGCCCATCATGATACGTACACCGCCTCTCGACGCGAGTTGCCAGCCGGAGCCTTCGGGCCATTCAAGCCGAAAGCCGAGCACGTCTCGAAAGTATGAAGCACTTCGCTCGAGGTCGGGGACGGCAAGTACGAACGAAAATGAACGCAGGTTGGAGTTGGATTCATGCATATCGACAATCTCGTCGGACGGAGAGTTAATTTTACCGTCTGCTCCTGGCCGGGACCGGGTGTCGACGAAGGCCGCCGCCGACCCAAAGCGGTCGTACTGGGTTGCAACTGACTTGGCGGAGACTGATCGCTCCCGGAAGAAACGGCAACCGCTGCATGCAGCAAGCAGAAAACAAAGGTGTCAGACTGCATTTTCGAAGAATGTAGTCTGACACCTTTGTTTTTGCCTGCGGGATCAGCTGCCCCGGGGGGGCGGCAAACCAAACCCGCGGGGAGCGGCCGTCATCCCCGCTGAGCCAAGAAAAAATGAGTCAGACTGCAATTCTGAGAAAGGAGTCAGACTGCAATTCTCCGGCGCGGCGCGAGGCGGTGGCACAGATTAATTGCAGTCTGACTCCTTTTTGACTTTTGACCGTCGCCAGCCGGTTCGCGGCGGGGTCAGGTGTCTTCGGGGGACGTCGAGGAGGGGGAGAAGCGAGCGACCAGTTCGTGGCCGTCGGCGGGGTAGATCAGCCGCACGTGGGTGATGGGCTGCTCGCCGCTCCAGGTGCGGCGTTCGATCGCCAGGCAGGCGGCGGCCTCGTGCAGGTGCAGGCGCGCGGCGACCTCGGGTGTGGCGGCCATGGCGCGAATGCGGTGTTCGGCCGAACTCCATGGCACATGATGCACCAGCCAGGCGCCCGGCCCCGCTTCGTCGAAGCGCGCGTCGGCAGCCGCAGGCACCGCCGCCAGGCTGATGATGCGATCCTCCAGGCAGAACGGACGCGCGCCGGCGTGATGCAGGCACACGAGGTGCAGCACCGGTTCGGGCTGCGCAAGCTGGAGGGCCGCCCTGTCGGCACGGGTGCTGGTCCGCCGCCGTCGCGACAGCAATTCGATCCGATACGGTTGACCGGTAGCGAGCACCTCGGTGCGGATGTCCTGGATGTCCAGGACGGCGGAAATCGAATGCGGCCGGGTGACGAAACTGCCCGCCTTGCGCTGCCGTTCGATGAGCCCTGCGCGCGCGAGCTGCGTCAACACCTTGTTGACCGTCATGCGCGAGCACTGGAAGCGCTCGCTCAACTCGATCTCGGAAGGGATGCGGAAACCCGGCGGCCACTGGCCGCTGAGGATGCGCTGTTCTATCTCCGCCAGGATCCGGGTGTGCAGCGAAACGGGGGGCAGGGTGTCCATTACCCAGGATTACACCAGCATTGTCCCCGCATTGCATCAACGCGACCGAGCCGCGCTCCCGTGCGCGGGAGGCGCTTGCCGAATCGGGCGCGCGCGCGTCCTTCGGTCCGGGAAAGCCCCGCATCTCGAAAAATGCAGTCTGACACCTTTTCGGGGCGGGCCGGCGGGAGATAAATGCAGTCTGACACCTTTGTTTTGGGAGGTGCTTTTCCCTTCCTCTTCGCCTGCCAGCCCGGTGATTCCTGTGCGTAAGTTATGTATAGACAATTGACGGGTCCGCCGTTGCAGCGACAGAATATGTCTATACAAAAAGCCCCGGGCTCGATGCTGCTCCCCGAGCGCCGTCGCGATGTCAGGAGACAAGGACCATGCCTCAGGAAGCTGCTGCATCGGCCTCGGCCGTCGCTATCGAGACCCGGACGATCGATATGGTTCCGGCGCACGAGCGGCACGGCAGGCCGTCGAATCAGTTCACGCTCTGGTTCGGCGCCAACATGCAGATCACCGCGGTGGTGGATGGCGCGCTGGCCGTGGTCTTCGGCGCGGAGGCGCTCACGGCGATTGCCGGGCTGTTGATCGGCAACATCCTGGGCGGCGTGGTCATGGCACTGCACGCCGCGCAAGGGCCGAGGCTGGGCTTGCCCCAGATGATCTCGAGCCGCGTGCAGTTCGGCGTCAAGGGCGCGGCGTTGCCGCTGGTGCTGGTGATCCTGATGTATGTCGGGTTTGCCGCCACCGGCACCGTGCTGTCCGGGCAGGCGATCAACCTGCTGCTCGGATTCAGCGCCCCGGCCGTCGGCATCGCCCTCTTTGGCGCGCTCACCGCGCTGGTCGCCATCGTCGGCTACCGCCTGATTCACCTGATGGGGCGCATCTCGACCCTGTTCGGCATCCTGGGCTTCGGCTATCTGGCGTGGCAGCTGCTGCATCGATACGACCTGGCGCAGCTCATCGGGCAGCGGCCGTTCAGCTGGACGAGCTTTCTCACGGCCGTGGCGTTGGCGGCCGGCTGGCAGCTGACCTATGCGCCGTATGTCGCCGACTACTCGCGCTATCTGCCGCGCGCCACGCCGGCCGCCGCGACCTTCTGGGCGACCTGGAGCGGCAGCGTCATCAGTTCACAGCTCGCGATGAGCTTCGGCGCGCTGGTCGCCGCCGCGGGCGGCGATTTCGTGAAGAATCAGGTGGGCTTCCTGGGCGAGCTCGCCGGGCCGCTCGCGTTGCTGATCTATCTGGTGATCGTGACCGGCAAGCTCACCGTGAATTGCCTCAATGCCTACGGCGGCTTCATGACGGTGCTGACCACGGTGAGCGCCTACGACGGCAGGAAGTCGTTTTCGCCGGCGGCCCGCGTGGCCTATATCGTCGGCTTCGTGCTGGTCACGGTGCTGGTGGCCTTGCTCGCGAGCGCCCACTTCCTCGCCACCTTCAAGAATTTCGTGCTGCTTCTGCTGATGGTGTTTGTGCCGTGGAGCGCCGTCAATCTGGTCGACTACTACCTCGTGTCGCGCGAGAAGGTGGATATTCCCGCGCTGTACGACAGCCGCGGCCGCTACGGCGCCTACAACGGCGTGGCCTTGTCCAGCTATGTGCTCGGCATCGTGGTGCAGATTCCGTTCATCAACCAGGCGATGTACGAAGGTGCGCTGGCGAAGGCCATGGACGGCGCCGACGTGTCGTGGCTGGTCAGTCTCGTCATCACCTCGCTCGTGTACTACCCGCTGGCCCGCAAGACCATGCGGGTTCCGCCCCGGATGATCTACCCGCACGAAAGCGTGGACGCGGGGCGCTGACGCAACGCGAATCACGACTCTGCCCGCGCCTGGAGCCCTCCGGCCGGCCCGCTGTCTTTCTTCGAGGACACCATCATGAACGTCGACGACCCCTTGCCGCAGGCCTTTCTCCACGATGCGCGCCGGGATCCCACCCGCATCATTCGCGCGCCGCGCGGGGCCACGCTGCATTGCAAGAACTGGTTGGCCGAGGCCGCCTACCGCATGCTGCAGAACAATCTCGATCCCGACGTGGCCGAAGACCCGCAGTCGCTGGTGGTCTATGGCGGCATCGGCCGCGCCGCGCGCGACTGGGCGTGCTTCGATGAGATCCTGGCCCAGCTCAAACGCCTCGAGGCCGACGAGACGCTGCTGATCCAGTCGGGCAAGCCGGTGGGGGTCTTCAAGAGCCACGCCGACGCGCCGCGCGTGCTGCTCGCCAACTCCAATCTGGTGCCGCGGTGGGCAAGCTGGGAAACCTTCGACGAGCTCGATCGCAAAGGCCTGTTCATGTATGGCCAGATGACGGCGGGGAGCTGGATCTACATCGGCAGCCAGGGCATCGTGCAGGGCACCTTCGAGACCTTCGTCGAAGCGGGCCGACAGCACTACGGCAATGACCTGTCCGGCAGATGGGTACTCACCGCTGGCCTGGGCGGGATGGGCGGCGCGCAACCGCTGGCCGCCACCCTGGCGGGCGCCTGCTCGCTGACGATCGAATGCAATCAAGCCCGGATCGACTTTCGCCTGCGAACCCGCTATCTGGACAAGCAGGCGCGCGACATCGACGACGCGCTGGCGCAGCTCGCGCATCACACCGCCAGGAAGGAGGCGGTGTCGATCGGCCTGCTGGGCAATGCCGCCGACCTCCTGCCCGAGTTGGTCCGGCGTGCGCGCGCGGGTGGCCTGCGGCCCGACATCGTGACCGACCAGACCTCCGCGCACGATCTCGTCAACGGCTATCTGCCGCAGGGGTGGAGCGTGCCGCACTGGCAGGCCGCGATGGCCGACCCCGCGCAGCACACCGCGCTCAAGCGGGCCGCGGCGCGCAGCTGCGTGCAGCACGTGCAGGCCATGCTCGACTTCCAGGCGATGGGCATTCCGACGGTCGATTATGGCAACAACATCCGGCAGGTCGCCTACGACGAAGGCCTGAAGCGTGCCTTCGATTTTCCGGGCTTCGTGCCGGCCTATATCCGGCCGTTGTTCTGCGAAGGCAAGGGCCCTTTCCGCTGGGTCGCGCTGTCGGGCGATCCCGAGGATATCTACAAGACCGACGCCAAGATCAAGGCGCTGTTTCCCGCCAACACCCACACGCATCGCTGGCTCGACATGGCCCGCGACCGCATTGCCTTCCAGGGTTTGCCGGCCCGCATCTGCTGGCTGGGCCTGGGAGAGCGTCACAAGGCAGCGCTGGCGTTCAACGACATGGTGAGGACGGGTGAGTTGAAGGCGCCGATCGTGATCGGGCGCGATCACCTCGATTGCGGCTCGGTCGCGAGCCCCAACCGCGAGACCGAAGCCATGAAGGACGGCACGGACGCGGTGTCCGACTGGCCCCTGCTCAATGCCTTGCTCAACACCGCCAGCGGCGCGACCTGGGTCAGCCTGCACCACGGCGGCGGCGTGGGCATGGGCTACTCGCAGCACGCCGGGGTGGTGATCGTGGCGGACGGCACGCCGGAAGCGGCAGCGCGCCTGAACCGGGTGCTGTGGAACGACCCGGCCACCGGGGTGATGCGGCACGCCGACGCGGGCTACGAGAGCGCCGTGGCGGCCTCGGTGCGTCACGGTCTGAACCTGCCCATGGTGGCCGCCTAGCGCCGCGCGCGGGCCGATTGCGCACGCCATTCAAAGGAACGCACATGACGGACATGCTCATGCAACCCGGCCTGCTGGTCCTGGCCGATCTGCGCAAGCTCTACGAACAGCCGGTGAAGATCGCGCTCTCTCCCGACGCGGGTCCAGCCATCGATGCCGCAGTGGCCTGCGTCGACCGCATCATCGCCGAGGGCCGCACGGCCTACGGCATCAACACCGGCTTCGGCCTGCTGGCGTCCACCCGCATCGCCACTGACGACCTCGCGCGGTTGCAGCGCGCGTTGGTGCTGTCGCATGCGGCCGGGCTGGGCGACGCGCTCGACGACGACATGGTGCGCCTCATCATGGCACTCAAGGTCAACAGTCTCGCGCGCGGCATCTCCGGCGTGCGCCGCGTCGTGATCGACAGCCTCGTCGCCCTGGTCAACGCCGAGGTCTATCCCCACATTCCCTTGAAGGGATCGGTGGGCGCATCGGGCGATCTGGCGCCGCTCGCTCATATGTCGCTGGTGCTGCTGGGGGAGGGCAAGGCTCGCCATCGTGGCGCATGGCTGTCCGGCACGGAGGCGCTGGCGGTCGCAGGCCTGGCACCGCTCACGCTGGCGGCCAAGGAGGGGCTTGCGCTGCTCAACGGCACCCAGGTGTCCACCGCATACGCGCTGCGCGGGCTGTTCGAGACCGAAGACCTGCTGGCCGCCGGCCTGGTCTGCGGCAGCCTGAGCGTGGAGGCCATGCTGGGCTCGCGCATGCCCTTCGATGCGCGCGTGCATGCGGCGCGCGGCCAGCAGGGGCAGATCGACGTTGCCGCGATCCTGCGCGAACTGCTGCAGGACGACAGCGAGGTGGGCCGCTCGCATGCGGACTGCGGCAAGGTGCAGGATCCCTATTCGCTGCGTTGCCAGCCCCAGGTCATGGGCGCGTGCCTGACCCAGCTGCGGCAGGCGGCTGACGTGCTGATCGTCGAGGCCAACGCCGTCTCCGACAATCCGTTGGTGTTCGCCGAGGCGGGCGAGGTGGTGTCGGGCGGCAACTTCCACGCCGAGCCGGTCGCGATGGCCGCCGACAATCTGGCGCTGGCCTTGGCCGAGATCGGCGCGCTGTCCGAACGGCGCATCTCGCTGATGATGGACAAGCACATGTCGCAGCTGCCCGCCTTCCTGGTGAACAACGGCGGCGTGAACTCGGGATTCATGATCGCGCAGGTCACCGCCGCCGCGCTGGCGTGCGACAACATCTCGCTCGCCCATCCGGCCAGCGTGACCAGTCTGCCGACCTCTGCAAACCAGGAGGACCACGTGTCCATGGCGCCGAATGCGGGCAAACGCCTGTGGGCCATGGCCGAGAACGTGCGCGGAATCCTGGCCATCGAATGGCTCGGCGCGTGCCAGGGGCTGGATTTCCGCGCCGGGCTCAAGACCTCGCCCCGGCTCGAAGCGGTGCGCGCGCTGCTGCGCGAGGCCGTGCCGTTTTACCAGGAAGACCGCTTTTTCGCGCCGGACATCGACGCCGCGGCCACCCTCCTGGCGAGCGGCCGGCTGCGCGAATTGATGCCGATGAACCTGCTGCCCGGCCGCTGATGCGCGCGCCCTCGGAACCGCCTGCCGCTTTCGTGGAGGATTCGCCGTGACCCACACTTCATCGCCATCACCGCCGGCCGACGGGCGCTGGCTCGGCCTGCGTCTGGTCCCTGCGCTGCATGCGGTGGACGTGCCGATGGCATTGGACGAGGCGGCCTGCATCGTGGTGCAGAAGGGGCGCATCGCATGGGTGGGCCCCGAGCGGCGTGTACCGGACCGCTACGCCAGCCTGCGCGCTTTCGAGGGCAAGGGGCAGGTGGTGACGCCCGGGCTGGTCGACTGCCATACCCATCTGGTCTACGCGGGTGACCGCGCCAATGAATTTGCCATGCGTCTGGCGGGCGCGACCTACGAGGAGGTGGCGAGGGCCGGCGGAGGCATTGTTTCCAGTGTCGCGGCCACCCGCCAGGCGAGCGAGGAGACGTTGCTCGCGCAGGCCCTGCCGCGGCTGGATCAGTTGCTCGCCGAGGGCGTGACCGCCATCGAGATCAAGTCGGGCTATGGGCTTGCGCTGACGCATGAACGCAAGCAGTTGCGCGTGGCGCGAAGGCTGGGCGCGCTGCGCGACGTGACCGTGCGCACCACGTTTCTCGGCGCCCACACGCTGCCGCCCGAGTATGCCGATCGACGCGGCGACTACCTCGACATGGTGTGCGCGCAGATGATGCCCGCGCTGGCGGCTGAGGGTTTGATCGACGCCGTGGATGTGTTCTGCGAGCGCATGGCGTTTTCGCTGGCCGAGACCGAGCGCGTGTTCGAGGCCGCGCAACGATTGCGCCTGCCCGTGAAGCTGCATGCCGGGCAGTTGTCGGACATGGCGGGTGCCGAACTCGCCGCGCGGTACGGCGCGCTGTCGTGCGACCACATCGAGCATCTGTCGGAGCGCGGCATTGCCGCGATGAGGCGTGCGGGCACGATTGCCGTGCTGTTGCCGGGCGCCTTCTACACCCTGCGCGACACGCACGTGCCGCCGGTGGCCGCCTTGCGGGCCGCGGGCGTGCCCATGGCCGTGGCCACCGATCACAACCCCGGCACCTCGCCCGCGCTGAGCCTGCTGCTCATGGCCAACATGGCGTGCACGCTGTTCGGGCTGACCGCGCCCGAAGCGCTCGCCGGCATCACGCGCCATGCGGCCGCGGCGCTCGGGCTCGGCGACGCACAGGGCTTCATCGCATCGGGCAGGCCCGCCAACTTCGTCTTGTGGCCGGTGGCGCGCGCCGAGGCGCTGGTGTACTGGATCGGGCAACGGCCGGCGTGCACCGTCGTGCGCAACGGGCGGGTGGCGCGATTGCCGGGTTGAGGGGTTTTCGCTGGCGGCGCGAGCCAGTCGGGGCTTGGGGTCGACGGGCTTGCGTTCTGCACGCTGGGGCTTCACGCGTTCGTCGCGCGGTGTTGAGCCGTTGGCCGGCGTTTGGTGGAAAAATGCAGTCTGACACCTTTACGGGGAAGGGCTGTGATGTTGCGGATCGAGGGACTTACCAAGCGCTACGGCGAGCACGTGGTGTTCGCGGGGCTGACGCGGACGTTCGCGCCGGGTTGCTACGCACTGTGCGAGGAAGACAGCACGGGCAAGTCGACCTTGCTCGGGATCGTGGCCGGCGTGATCGCGCCCGACGCGGGAGAAGTGTGGGTCGACGGGCAACCGCTTGCGCAGGCGCCTGCGCCGGTACGCGCACGTGTGGCTCATGTGCCCGACAACTGTCTGGCGTTGCCCGAGCAGACCGGCCGTGGCCTGCTGGAGCAGGTGGCCGCCGAGAAGGGCGTGCCGCTCGACGCGGCGGTGCTCGATCTGGCGTATCGGCTCGGCCTCGAACCGCATCTGGACAAGCGCTTCGAGCAGATGTCGACCGGGACGCGGCGCAAGGTCTATCTCACGGCGGCGGCGCTGGGCGATCCGGCGGTGGTCGTGGCGGACGGCGCGAGCAATGGCCTGGATGCCGGTGCGCGCAGCGTGCTGGCCGAGCAGTTCAGGATCTGGGGCCGCGACCGCGTGGTGCTGTTCGCGAGCCACGACCCGGAGCTGGTGCAGGCGTGCGGCGCAGAGACCTTCGACATCGCACCGCAGCGCTGAAGGCGAAGCGCTGCGCTTGAAAGCGTCCCGCTGATACCGGGCCCGGCGACGGCAGTACAGCGGCCTCGCCCGGCAAGGGATTCCGAAAAGGTGTCAGACTGCATTTACGAAATTGCAGTCTGACACCTTTGTTTTTTTGGGGCGAACCTGGAGGGCTGATCTGGCGGAGCGGTGCCGCGATAAATGCAGTCTGACACCTTTGTTTTGGCGCGCGGCCTGGGTGATTTGGGAGGGGTGTGCGCGCTGCGGCAGAGGCGGGTGTCGATGGGGCGCGGACGAGGGGGGCTGAACTCGGGCGCCCCGAACAAAGGTGTCAGACTGCATTTTTCAAAAATGTAGTCTGACACCTTTGTTTTTTGGTGCGGTGGGTGTGGGCGCTGTGCGAGGGCGCCTGGCGGAAAAATGCAGTCTGACACCTTTGTTTTTCGGAGCGGCGGTAATTGCAGTCTGACTCGATTTTCGTAATTGCAGTCTGACTCGCATTTTTGGAAATGCGGCCTGAGGCCAGTGTTGGGGAATCAGCGGCTAGTCGTTCTAAAAATGAGACGCTGAGGCGAAGTTTTGCCGTCTACCGGCATATCGTTCCGATCTTTAAAGTTCTGTTCAAGGCAGCACGCAACGGCGCGCTGCAAACACAAACTCCGAACCGAACAGGAAATAGATCATGAACTCGCTCAAGACCCTCGTTGCCGCTGTTGCCGTTTCCGCCGCTTTCGCCGGCGCCGCCCAAGCGGGTGAACTGGACTACCCCGCCGCCGATATCAGCGTGAGCACGCTGACCCGTGCCCAGGTCGTTGCCGATCTGAAGCTGGCGCGTGCCGAAGGCCTGGTCGCCACCACCGAACAAGGCGATGTGTACGCCGCCCGCTCGGCCGCCACGCAAGTGACGCGTGCGCAGGTTCGCCAGGAGCTGTCGAGCGCCCGCGCCGCCGGCCTCGAATCGACCGGCGAGCTGGACTACCCGCCCGTGGCTGGCTGATCGCGCCGACGTCGCATCGATATCGCCCGACATCACGCTATCGCACTGAACACTCGACCGAAGCCAATCGAATCCATCAGGAACCCATCATGAACTCGCTCAAGACCCTCGTTGCCGCTGTTGCCGTTTCCGCCGCTTTCGCCGGCGCCGCCCAGGCCGGTGAACTGGACTACCCCGCCGCCGATACCAGCGCGAGCACGCTGACCCGTGCCCAGGTCGTGGCCGATCTGAAGCTGGCGCGTGACGAAGGCCTGGTCGCCACCACCGAACAAGGCGACGTGTACGCCGCCCGCTCGACCAGCACGCAAGTAACGCGTGCGCAGGTTCGCCAGGAGTTGTCGAGCGCGCGCGCCGCTGGCCTCGAATCGACCGGCGAGCTGGACTACCCGCCCGTGGCAGGTTGATTGCCCATGCATCGCAGAGAACCCCGGCGGGTCGTCGACCTGCCGCGCTCTCCACCCCGATGGCAGCATGCAGGGCCGTTGAACGACGCTGTTCCCGCCAGGCCGTGATGAAGATCACGGCCTTTTTCTTTGGCCGTCCGACCCTGCGCTGCGGCGTCTGCCGACCGGCTCGGTTGGCTCGTCGTGGACAGGCACGGCCAACCCGGCGGGCACCGGCCGGCATCCAACGCAAAACCGTCGCCCCGAAGGTGTGACTCAAATAAGGGCCGCATCTGGGTTACGCTTGCGGCTTTTTACGCACACACCACACATGACGCCCACTTTCCGCGCACTGGCCCTGGCCCTGGCCACGCTGACTCCCGCCCTGGCCTCGGCCGCCTACACCCCCAAGCCCATCGAAAACGCGGTGCTGGAATACGGTATCCGTGAGGAGCACGATGCGCTGTTGAAGGGCGACCAGCGCATGCTCGGGCGCCAGATGGGCATCCAGCGCGTGGACGCCGAAGTCGTGTCGCAGGCCTACGTCAAAGGTCCGACGACGGATTTCCCGGCGGTGATCGAGGAGTCGCTCGTGTTCCAGGTGCCGGCCGGGGCCGAGCGCACGCAGGACGGACGGGTCACGCTGCCGGGCACCACCGGCGTGCCCGTGCGCGTGGTGCTGCCCGAGGGCGCGAAGCCCGCGCTGTGGCTGGTCTGCAGCAAGCTGGCCTGGGCCGAAGGCGCCGCGACGCTCTCGCAATGCCAGGCCTGGACGCCGCTGGCCGAGGCCGCCGTCGCGCGGCTGCGCGCCGACATCGCCGCCTACCTGGCGGGCAAGCCGGTCGAGAAGCATGTGGCGCGCTTCGTCGTCGACTACTTCGTGGTGGCCAACGACATGCCGGCAGTCAGTGGCTGCCCCGACGATCGAGCCGCCTGCGACCAGGCCATCCGCAAGACCGACATGACGCGCGCCGGCTACCAGGCGGTGTACGAACGCCTGGAGGCGGCCGGCGTGAAGACGGGCCGCTGAGCGCAGTATCGCGCGCCATCGGCGCGCGCACGCCGGCGGGCGGCACGGCCACACACATTCCCGGCCTCGCGCCGCCCGGCCACCTGCGCGCAGGCGGCGTGCTCAGCCCGGGCGCCGCTCGATGCGGCGTGCAAACATCGCGAAGCTCGCGCGCACGATGCTGGGCTTGAGCAGGAAATCGTGCGACTCGGCGGCGAGCGCGTCGTCGACCGGGCGCACTTCGCCGTAGGCCGAGGCCGCGAGCAACTGGTTTCGCGCCGCACGTTCGATCAGCACCGACAGGTAGAGCGTTTCCTCCACCGACGAGGTGGCGGCGAGAAAACCATGGTTGGCCAGCAGCACGCAGCGCTTGCGGCCCAGCGCCGCCGAGATGATCACGCCTTCCTGGTCGGCGATGGGCAGCCCCGGCCACTCGGCGAGGTGGGCGCAATCGTTGTGGAACGGCGTCGCGTCCATGTGCGAAACCACCAGCGGACGGCCGGTCATCGACAGCGTCGACACATAGGGCGGATGGGTGTGGATGATGCAGCGCACGTCGGGCCGCGCGCGATAGACCCAGAAGTGAAAGCGCACCGCCGGGTTGGGCACGCCCTCGCCCTCCAGCACCTCCATGTTTTCGTTGATGCGGATCAGCTTCTCGGGACGCACCTCGTCGAAGGCCTGGGCCAGCGCCGTGGTGTAGTAGGTGCCGTCCTCGTTGCGCACCGTGATCTGGCCGGCCAGCGTCTCGGAGTGTCCCTCGCTGGCCAGGATGCGACAGCTCAGGGCGATCTTTTCCTGCTCGGTCCAGTTGCCGAAATCGAGTTTGTTGGCCGAGCGCTGGAAAAACGCGTCGGATTGCAGCTGCTTGTCGTCCACACTCGTCTCCTGATGAAGGACTGGTGTGGCATTACACCGTGGCCCGCCGTGCATGCGATTGACCGCAGGCGCACTGCGCTTGTCCAAGAGTGACACGACCTAGGGTAAACGGCAGGTGCCTGCGATGTGCCGGCCGATACAATGAAACGCGGGCGCCGGGCCCGCGCCGCTCGTGTCCGTCCTGCAATGCACGCCCTGTCTTCCGCTCCGTCCGCCTCGCCCGAGCCGGACCTCAATTTCGCCCCGCGGTTCCGGCCGTTCTACGAGGCCGAGCTCTCGGGCTACAAGGCCCAGCTCGACAAGCTGGTGCTGCCGGGCGACTTCCGCGCGCTCACCATGCATCCGCGCCTGCAGCTGCAGGCCTGTCGGCTGCGCGCCGGCGGCCTGGCGGTGAACCTCGAATCCACGCCGATCGCGGTCCAGCACCGTGCGGAGCACGCGGCCGATGCGCTGCAGGCGGAGTTCCTGGCGAGTTTCATCATCGCAGGCCGCGGCGTGATCACCCAGAACGGCGCCAGCCTGCCGGTCGAAACCGGCGACATCATCTTCCGCACCACGGCGCTGCCGTCGGAGGTGCGCATGCTGACCGACTCCCACCTCGTGGTGATCAAGGGATCGCTGCTGCACCTGCTCGGCATGCACCTGCACGACAGCTCGCAGTTCACCGCGCAGCGGGCCGCGGCCGCGCTGCCGATGGTGCGCACCGCGCATCGCTGCCTCGATCATGTGTTTTTCGACGAGGCCGACACCAGCCCCGCCTCGAGCATGTTTGCCGAGCAGGCGCTGATCTCGCTGCTGGCGGCGATCTACACCAGCCAGGCGCTGGAGCAGATTCCCGATGCGCAGCGCGGCCCGATCGAGAGCTGGCAGGCGCTCACCAGCTATCTGGATGCGCACATCGCCGACACGGACCTCTCGGTGGCGGGCGTGGCGCGCGCATTGCGCGCCTCGAGCCGCTGGGTGCACCGGCTGTTCCAGATGCAGGGCACGCAATACAACCAATACGTGCGCGAGCGCCGGCTGCAGCTCGCGCGCGCGGCGCTCGAGGATCCGCGCAAGGGGCATGTGCCGGTCAAGGACATCGCGCTGTCGTGCGGGTTCCAGGATGCCAGCCATTTCAGCCGCCGCTTCCAGCAGCGCTTCGGCTGTCCGCCCAATCGCTATCGCGAGACGGCCCGGCCCGCCTCCTAGCGCGCCGGGCGGCCCTTCATTCGCCGCGCCGTTCGCGTCCGGCCGGTTTCATCAGGAAGGCCGAGGTGCCCGCGACCACGCCGAGCACGGCGAGATAGGCGCCCACCGGCACGATGCTGCTGAACTTCGCCACCAGCATGGCGGAGACGATGGGTGCGAGCCCGCCGCCGATGGCCGCCGAGAACTGCACGCCGATCGACAGTCCCGAATAGCGCAGCTCGGCCGGGAACTGCGCGGCGTAGAGGCTGGATTGCGGCGCGATCATCATGGCGTAGTTGAGCGCCATGGCGAGGAACACCGCCACGCTGTAGGCAAACAGCGAGCCGCTGCCCACCGCCATGAAGATCGGGATCGCCATCAGCGCCAGCAGCATGCCGCCCCAGCCGCACACGCGGCGCGCGCCGTAGCGGTCGCCCAGCACGCCGAACAGCGGAATCGTGAAGGTCAGCACCGCCGCGCCATACAGCAGCGCGTGCAGGGCATCGCTGCGCGCAAAGCCCAGCGTCGACACGGCGTACGACACCGAGAACACCAGGAAGGTGTAGATCAGCGTGACCTCGGCCAGCTTGCAGCCGATGCACAGCAGCAGCGCCTTGCCGTGCTTGCGCACCAGCTCCGCCACCGGCAGCTTGACCTGGGTGCGTTGCGACTTCACGCGGGCGAAGTCCGGCGACTCGTCGATGCCGCGGCGGATCAGGAAGCCCACCACGATCAGCACCGCGCTGGCGAGAAAGGGCAGGCGCCAGCCCCACGACAGGAAGTCGGCCTCGGGCAGCCGCGTGACCAGCGCGAAGGCGCCGACCGACAGCAGGATGCCGAGCGGCGCGCCCACCAGCGGCAGGCTGCCGAACAGCGCCTTCCAGCGCGGCGGGGCATGCTCCACCGCCATCAGCATCGCGCCGCCCATCTCGCCGCCGAACGACAGCCCCTGGCCGACACGCAGCAGCACCAGCAGGATCGGCGCCCAGACGCCGATCTGCGCGTAGGTGGGCAGCAGCCCGATGAGCACGGTACAGATGCCCATCATCAGCAGGCTGAGCGTGAGCATGGACTTGCGCCCGATGCGGTCGCCGAAGTGGCCGAACAGAATGCCCCCGATCGGACGCGCCAGCATGCCGCTGGCGAAGGCCGCGAACGCGGCCAGCGTGCCGGTCAGCGGGTCGAACTGCGGGAAGAAGATCTTGTTGAACACCAGCGCCGCCGCGGTGCCGTAGGCCAGGAAGTCGAAGGCCTCGACGGCCGTGCCGACCACGGTGGCGACGGACACGCGCAACAGATTCGGCTTGTGGGCAGGCGCCGCCACGGCGCCCGCGTTGGGGATCGCGTCCATGTTTTCCTCGATGTGATGTTGTTGTTGGTATGGGGGGCGTTCAGCCGGCGTGTCCGGGCGGGATGTAGCCGGGCAGCTGTTCGATGCGCCGGCGCCAGGCCGACAGCGCCGGGTAGGCACGCATATCGATCTCGGCCTCTTCGGCCAGCGCCAAATAGCCGTAGCAGGCCAGGTCGGCGACGCTGCGCACGCCGGCCAGCCATTCCTGTTGCGTCAGCCGGTGCTCGAGCCGTTCCAGCAGGCGGTCGGTGCGCTGGCGCAGGCCCACCAGGTCGAGCATCTCCTCGCGCACGCCCAGGTGGTGGGCGGCTTCCGCGTGGCTCACCACGCGCGTGAGGCGCAGCGGTTGCAGGCTGTTGGCGATCTCGTTGGACGACACCGACAGCCACGCGTACATCTGGCCGCTGTGCGGCAGCGGTGCGAGCCATTGCGGCGCGTGCTTCTGGGCCAGGTAGAGCAGGATCGCGTGGCTGTCCCACAGCGCCAGGCCGTCGTCTTCGATGGCCGGCACCTGGCGCCAGGCGCTGATGCGCTCGAAGGCCTCGGTCTGGTTCTTGCGCGCCAGCACGTCGACGAACTCGCGCCGACAGGGCACGCCGATCAGCGCCAGGAACAGGCGCACCTTGTAGCAGTTGCCGGAACGGGGATGGTCGTAGAGCGTGATCATGGGCTGGCCGGACGCGGATGGGAGTGCGGCTATTGTTAGCGGCCCGCCGGCCGCTCGCCTTGCCAGGGCGCGCACTGGGATTGTCCGCAAGCGACAGGCGGGCCGCGCGGCGGCGCGGCCGGGCGCGGGCCGCGGGTTTACCCGGGCCGAGGTGCGGCGGTGTGGTGCAGGTGTGGTCTCGGCGTGGCGCCGCGCGAGGGCAGCACGCAGGCGCGTGCGGCGCAGGCCTGGCCGCGGCCGGTGCAGGGCGCGCCGGCCGCGCAACCAGCGCGATCAGCGCTGGCGCTGGGGGAGGCGCCGGCCAGGGAGATCCGGCCGGCGCGGGCGGAGGGCCGCGTCTAGACGGCGGACACGTTGCCCGTGCTGCCCTTGCCGTCGAGCACCGGCGGGGCCGTGACGATGGACTTGAGCGGCGGCTCGGCGGCCTTCAGCGCGTCGAGATCCGGACGCGGGCGCTGCAGCTCGGCGATGCCGGCGAACGCCTGCTCCATGCCCTGCGCGGCGGCCAGCACCTCGCGATCGCCGCGGAAGCGGCCGACGATCTGCAGGCCGAACGGCATGCCGTTGTGGTCGCGGCCGCAGGGCAGCGTGAGCGCGGGATGGGTGGTGAGCGTGATGACGTAGGTCAGCGCCAGCCAGCGGTAGTAATTCTCCTGGCGCTTGCCGTTGATGGTTTCCGCATACAGCTGCGTCCAGGGGAAGGGCGAGACCGGCGTCGTGGGCGACAGGATCAGGTCGTAGTCGTCGTAGGCGCGCTGGAAGCGCTTGATGAGGCGCGTCTGTTCCGATTGCGCCCAGGCGCAGTCCTTCAGGCTCATCGCGGCGCCCATCTCGAAATTGGCGCGGGTGTTGGGGCCCAGGCTCGCGGGATCCTTTTCGTAGGCATCGCGCATGCCGGCCACGAAGGCCTCGGCGCGCAGCACGTCGAAGCAGCGATGCGCCTCGCCGAAATCGACGTCGATCGGATCGCAGGCCGCGAACAGATGGCGCATGGCGGCGATCTTGGCGCGGAACGTGGCGCGGATGCCGTCGTCGACGTCGCACACGCCGAAGTCCTCGGTGTAGGCGATGCGCAGGCGGCCGAGGTCGGCGCTGCCGGGCGCGAGGAACTGCAGCGGGTCGAGCGGATAGCTGAGCGGGTCGCCCGCGTCGGGACCGGCGCTGGCCGCCATCTGCAGGCAGGCATCGGCCACCGTGCGGCCCATCGGGCCGACCACCGAGATCGGCGTCCAGCCCATCAGCTTGCGCACGCTGGGCACCACGCCGGGCGAGGGGCGAAAGCCCACCACGCCGCACTTGGCCGCCGGAATCCGCAGCGAGCCGCCGGTGTCCGAGCCGGTGCACACGGGGAACAGGTCGCTGGCGAGCGCGGCGGCCGAGCCGCCCGACGACCCGCCCGCGTTGAGGTTGGGGTTGAAGGGATTGCCGGTGGCGCCCCAGACCGTGTTGCGCGAGTTGGCGCCCGCGCCCATCTCGGGCACGTTGGTCTTGGCCGCGACGATGGCGCCGGCGCGGCGCAGCCGCGCCACCAGCGTGACGTCCTCGGTGGGCACATGGTCGCGATAGATGGGCGACCCGTACGTGGTAAGCAGGCCGGCCGTGGGCTCCAGGTCTTTCACGCCCAGCGGCAGGCCGTGCAGCAGGCCCAGCGCCTCGCCGGCCATCACCGCGCGTTCGGCTTCGCGCGCTTCGGCGCGGGCGCGGTCGTAGGCGGTGGCCGTCACGGCGTTGATGTACGGGTTGACGGCCTCGACGCGTGCGATGCACGCCTCGAGCAGTTCCACCGGCGAGAGCTGGCGTGCGCCGATCAGCCGGCGCAGCTCCACCGCCGAAAGAGAGACCAGCGAGTCGTCCAGGGCCATTGTGCTTCCTTCAATCGAGTTTGATGTTGGCGCGCTGCGCGACCTCGCGCATCAGCGGCAGTTCTTTCTGGATCAGGGCTTCGCCTTCGGCGCCGCTCGAGAATGCGGGCTCGAAACCCTGCGCCTCCAGGCTCTTGCGCACGTCGGGCGAGTCTATCGTGGCGCGCAGCGCCGACTCCAGCCGGGTCTTCACGTCGGCGGGCAGGCCGCGCGGCGCGGTGAGCATCAGCCAGGTGTCCATCGCGACGTCGGGATAGCCTTGCTCGGCGAAGGTCGGCACGTCGGGCAGGAAGGCGGAGCGCTTGGGCGCGGACACGGCGATCACGCGCACCTTGCCCTGCTTGCTCTGCGGCAGCGCGGCCGACACGGTGTCGACCGAGAACGGGATCTGGCCGCCGATCAGGTCGGTCATCGCGGGCGAGCTGCCCTTGTACGGCACGTGCGTCATCTTGATGTTGGCCGCCGACAGGAACGCCTCGCCCACGAAGTGCGCGGTGGTGCCCGCGCCGAACGAGCCGTAGGGCGGCTGTTCGTTGCCGCGCGCCTTTACGTAGGCCACCATTTCCTTGAGATCCTTGACCGGCACCTTGGGATTGGCCAGCAACGCCAGGCCGGTGCGGCCCACGATGCCGATGGGCTCGAAGCTCTTGACCGGGTCGTAGGGCAGGTTGCTCTGGATGGCCGGGTTCACGGTGAACGTGGTGCCCGAACTCACCAGCAGCGTGTAGCCATCCGGCGCCGCCTTCGCGACGTACGCCGCGCCGATGGCCGTGCCCGCGCCGGCGCGGTTTTCCACCACCACGGTCTGGCCGAGTTCCTGGCCGAGCTTCTGCGCCACGACGCGGCCGAGCACGTCGGTGGCGCCGCCGGGCGGGAAGGGCACGACCAGCGTGATGGGACGTGTGGGATAGCCGTTCTGGGCGCTGGCCGGGGCAGCCAGCGCGAGGGCGCCGGCAAGAGATACACCAAGGGCAATGAGGGCAGTCTTCATGGTCGTGCTCGTGAGGGTGGTGGAGTGGGGGCGCGTCTGTCGGCGCCTTTAATTTCCCGCCGCGAGCGCGTGGCCGCGGCGCAGGAATCTTTCATATTCTTCGGCCGGCACGAACAGCCCGCCCGTGGTCCACGCGAGATGCGTGGCGCGCGCCATGTGCGGCAGCAATCCTTGCGTGCGCAACCAATCCTGGCCCGCCGTGCTGCCCAGCAGGTGGCGCGGGCCGTCGAAGCCGGCGGCGGCCGAGGGTTCGATGCGCAGGCCTTCGGTGTCGTGCAGGCGGGCGAGGTCGGCATACAGCGTGTCGTCGGCCACGGTGTACGCGCCGGCCAGCGTGCCGCCCACCGCCGCGTAGGCGAGGTCCGATGCGCGCGGCACCGCGAGGCCGTCGGCCTCGGTCTGGTTGTTCAGGCCGATGTCGTAGACCGACGGCGGCACCGGGAGGCCGGGCAGTTGCCCGGCGCCCGCCATCATGCGCAACAGAAAGCACGGCGACTGCACCGGTTCGGCGAAGAAGCAGTGCGCGTGCGCGCCGTAGAGCAGCGACAGGCCGTAGGCGATGCCGCCCGGCGCGCCGCCCACGCCGCAGGGCAGGTAGACGAACAGCGGATGCTCGGCATCGACGCGGATGCCGGCCGCATCGAGCTGGCCGCGCAAGGTCAGGGCGGCGGCCGCATAGCCCAGGAACAGCGACGCCGAGCGTTCGTCGTCCACGAAGTAGCCGTGCGGATCGGCCTCCACCTGGCGGCGGCCCGCCGCGACGGCTTTCTCGTAGTCGCCGGGATGCTCGACCACCTCCACCCCGCGGGCGCGCAGGCGTGCCTTTTTCCAGGCCTTGGCGTCGGCCGACATGTGCACCGCCGCGCGAAAGCCCAGCGCCGAGGCGATCACGCCGATCGACAGCCCGAGATTGCCGGTGGAGCCCACCGCGACCTGGTACTGCGCGAAACAGGCCCGCGCGCGCGGCTCGGCCAGTCTGCGGTAGTCGTCGCCCGGTGCGATCAGGCCCCGCGCCAGCGCCAGCGTCTCGGTGAACTCCAGCACCTCGTGGATGCCGCCGCGTGCCTTGATCGAGCCCGCCACCGGCAAGGCATGATCGGCCTTCAGCCAGAGCCGGCCCGATGCCTCGGGCAGCTTCAAGGCGGCCTGCATCCGCGGCGCCGCCAGCACGGGGGATTCGATGACGCCGTCGGTGGCGCGCAACTCGGGAAACAGCTCGGCCAGCAGCGGTGCGAAACGCGCGAAGCGGGCCTGCGCGGCCTCGACGTCCGCGAGCGTGTAGGGCGCGGCCTCGGCGGGCGCGGTGCCGTCGGGTCGCAGCCACAGGACCGGGCTCGCGGCGTGCAGCGCGGCATGCCATTGCGGGGAGAGCGGGGGGTGAGACAGGGTCATGACGGCGCGTGCGTTACGGTGGATGTCGTCGGATGGACACATCCTAGGCGCGCCTGTCTCGTTGCAGCAATATGAATGGTTAGAATCGTGCTTTGCGTTTAACGCAAACTAGGGGTGAACCCTATGAACCCGCAAATCCTCCAAGAAATGGCGGTGCGCTACTTCCTGGAAGTGGCGCGCTGCGGCTCGGTGAGCGTGGCCGCGGAGCGCCTGGACGTGGCGCCCTCGGCCGTGAGCCGCCAGATCGCCCGGCTCGAACGCGAACTCGGCACGCTGCTGTTCGAGCGGCGCGCGCGCGGCATGGCGCTCAACGCCGCCGGCGAGCTGCTGGCGGCCCACGCCAAGCGCGCGCAGCAGGACGTCGATCGCGTGGCGGGGGAGATCATGGGCCTGCGCGGACTGCGCCAGGGCCTGGTGCGGGTGGTGTGCACCGAGGGTTTCGCGCACGACTTCGTGCCGTCGGCCATCGCGGCCTTTCGCAAGCAATACGCGGGGATCCGCTTCACGCTCGACATCTGCTCGCAACGCGACGCGCCGCTGCGCGTGCGCGACGGCGCGGCCGATATCGGCATCACGCTCAGCCTCACCTCCCATCGCGACGTGCGGGTGGAGCTGCGCATGCCCTCGCCGGTGCGGGCGGTGGTGGCGGTGGACCATCCCCTGGCCGGACACGCCGAGTTGTCCCTGTCGCAACTCACGGCCTATCCGCTCGCGCTGCCCGATCCCGACTCCACGCTGCGCCAGTTGATCGACATCAGCTGCAGCCGCCAGCAACTGCAGATCGAGCCCGTGTTCTCCAGCCGCAGCGTGGATGCGCTGGTGGCCTTCGCCGGCGCGGGCGGCGGCGTGACCTTCTGCGGCGAGCTGGCGATCCGCAACCGGCTGCGCTGGGGCCAGGTGGTGGCCGTGCCGCTGCGCGATCGCGAGATGAACGAGCGGCACTTCGAGGTGCAGACGCTGGCAGGACGCGTGTTGCCCGAGGCGGCCAAGGCCTTCATCGCCAGCCTGCGCGACTCACTGCAGCGTTCCGGCGCCTCCTGGGACAGCGGGGCCTAGCCAAGGCGGCGGCGCGCCGCCGCGCTCACTGCTGCGGCGCGCGCGTCATGCCGTGCGCCACCCATTCCGCCAGGCTGATGCGGCCGTCGCCGTCGGCATCCATGGCGGCGAGCTGCTCGGGGGTGTGCTCGCTGCGCAGCCAGTTGCTGGCGAGGTAGCCGTCGCGGTCCAGGTCCTGCTTCTCGAACGATCGCACCAGCATGGCCTCGTACTCCGCGCGGGTCGGGGGCGTGCGCTGTGCCTCGGATGCGGCGGCCGGCCCGGCGGGCGCCGTCTGCGCCGCGGCCGGCGCGGCGAGGCCGGAGGCGGTCAGGGCGGCCAGCAGGACACGGAATGCGGTGGCGGACTTCATGAGATCCTCGAGCGTGGGCGTGCCGCGGCCGGCGCCGGAGGCGGCGCGGCTCGCGGGCGATGTCGATGGCAGGATCTTAAGACCGCCAGGTAACGGTTGTGGCCGCAACTGGTATCAGAATGTTCGGCACGCCGCCTCAGAAGGCGTGTGCGTCGTGCAGTTCGGCCAGCGCGCGTTCCTTCAACACACCCAGGGCGGCGTCGCCCCGCGCGCGCGGATGCGCCAGTTCCACCGCCAGCCGGGCGCATACGCGGCCCGGCCGCGCGCCCAGCACGATCACGTCATCGCCGAGATAGAGCGCCTCGTCGATGTCGTGCGTGACCAGCAGAATGGAAATGCCGAAGCGCTGGATCAGGTCCAGCACCAGCTGCTGCAGGTTCATGCGGGTGAAGGCATCCACCGCGCTGAAGGGCTCGTCGAGCAGCAGCACCTGCGGGCGCGAATACAGGCCGCGCGCGATGGCCGCGCGTTGCGCCATGCCGCCCGAGAGCTGCTTGGGCAGGGCGCGTTCGAATCCCGTCAGGCCCACCGCGTCGATCAGCGCCTGCACCCAGGCCCGGTCCGGCGTGCGGCCGCTGTCGAGGAAGCTGATGTTGTCGGCCACGCTGAGCCACGGCATCAGGCGCGGCTCCTGGAACACGTAGGAAATCGGGGCCTGCCGCGCGGGATCGATCGCCGCGCCCTTGCGCACCTGACCCTTGAACTCGGTGTCCAGGCCCGCGGCGATGCGCAGCAGCGTGCTCTTGCCGCAGCCGCTCGGGCCCAGCAACGCCACCACTTGCTTGTCCACCAGCTCGAACTCCACCTGGTCCAGCACCTTGCTGGCGCCAAACCATTTCTCGTCGACACGGACGCTGAGCAATGAAGGCATGGCGGTTTCCTGGTTCAGCCCGGCTTGCCGGCGTAGCTGTCGCGCCAGCGCAGGCTGCGGGCCTCGGCGTAGCGCAGTATCGAATCGGTGAGCTTGCCCATGACGGCGAGCAGGATGATCGCCACCAGCACCAGGTCGGGCCGCGAGGTCTCGCGGCCGTCGGTGAGCAGGTAGCCGATGCCCTTGGTGGCGGCCAGCAGCTCCGCGGCCACCACGCACAGCCACGACATCGACAGGGCCTGGCGCAGGCCGGTGTAGAGATACGGTAGCGCGGCGGGCACGAACACATGGCGCACCAGCCGATAGCTGGAGAAGCGATAGAGCGCGCCGACCTCGACCAGCTTGCGGTCGACGTTGCGGATGCCGGCCACCAGATTCAGGTAGACCGGAAAGAAGGCGCCGATGGCGATGAGGGTGATCTTGGAGGCCTCGTCGATGCCGAGCCAGATGAGTAGCAGCGGCACCCAGGCGAGGCCGGGCACCGCCCGCAGTGCCTGGAAGCTGGGCTCCAGATAGGCTTCGGCACGGCGGCTCAGGCCGACCCAGGTGCCGATCAGGAGCGCGAGCGCGGCGCCGATCGCGAAGCCGCTGAACACGCGGAACGTGCTGATGCCAATGTGCTGCCACAGCGGGCCGTGGGCCAGGTCGAGGATCGTCTCGAATACCTGGCTCGGTGCCGGCATCAGGTAATCGGGCACGCGTCCGCTGCGCACCAGGGCCTCCAGGCCGGCGAAGACGAGCACGGGCAGGACCAGCCCGCGCAGCCAGCCCGGCAGGCGCCAGGCGCGGCCCGCGGGCCGTGCCGAGGCACCCGACAGCGTGTCGGGCAGCGCGGCGCTGTGATCCGGCCCGCGGCCCATCTCACTTCTCCTTGGACACGGCCGTGGCCGGGCCGGCGTCGACCAGGGTCGAGAGCGCCTGCCTGGCGTCGGCATTCTTGCGCAGGATGCCGGATTCCTGCAGCAGCGGGATCAGCGGCTCGATCGATTGCACGGTGTAGTCGCCGGGAATCCAGCGCGTGAAGTCGATGCGGCCGATCTGCTTGGCGGCCACTTCCTTCGGCAGCTTGGTTTCCTCCGCAACCAGATCCACGATCTCCTGCGGATGGGCGATGATCCACTGGCGCGCACGCTCATAGGTGCGAATCACGGTCTTCACGGCCTCGGGGTTGTCTTTCAGGAAGGCTTCGTTGGTGTTGAGCACCGCGCCGAGCGCGAACTTCGGGTTCGAGTACACCGTGCGCGAGCCGCCCACCTTGGCGGCCGACAGGTGCGGATCGATGCCGACCCAGGCGTCCACGCGACCCTGCTCGAGCGCGGTCTTGCCCTCGGGGTGCTGCAGGTGGACGATCTCGACATCGTTGAGCGTGAGCTTGTTTTCGCCGAGCGCACGCAGCAGGTAGAAGTAGGGATCCGTGCCCTTGGTGACCGCCACCTTCTTGCCCTTGAGGTCGGTGATGGACTTGATCGGCGAGTTCGGCAGCACTTCGACGGTGCTCGGCTCGGCCCAGGAATAGTTGAAGATCACCTTCACCGGCTGGCCGTTGGCGCGTGCCACGAACGAGGACACGCTGGAGGTGAGCGCGAAGTTGGAGGCGCCGCTGTTGAGGAACTCCAGCGAGTTGTTGCTGCCGCGCGTGAACACCCATTTCACCTCGGTGCCCTGGGCCTTGAAGGCCTCCTCGAGCCAGCCCTTCTTCCTGATCAGCAGGCTGGGCGGCGAGTAGTAGGCATAATCCAGCTTGATCTCTTTGAGCGGCGCATCGGCCGAGGCCGGGCCGGAGAACGCGGCGGTGGCCGCGAGTAGCGCGAAGACGAGGGGACGGAAACGCATGCAGCACCTGATGACGGAACGAGGGCCGGCGCAGGGCCGGTTGGGGGATCGTCGCAGTCTAGGTGGCAGGCATGGGCCGCTCAAATACTATATTCGACGTAGCTTATTTGCTGCGCGATCGGCGCGCCTTGCGCGAGCCTGCGCGGGGTCGCGCAAGGCGCGCCAGACAGAACAGGGAGAAACGATGCAGTCCGTACGTCGCAAGGCCTTGCTGGGTTTGGGATCGTTGCTGGCCGTGGCGGCCAGCGGCTGCACGAGCGGCGGGCCGCCTGCCGGCGGGCGCAGGCCGCCCGAATTTCTCACCCTCTTCGCCTTCAACTACAGCGACCGCTACATCCATACCGTGTGGGTGGACGGCCGCTGGATGGGCAATGTCGGCGCCTACACCAACGGCGGCTCGGTGATGGGCCCGCGCGCGCCCAAGCCGCGCGACTTCGCGCCGGGCGAAACCCGCTACCTGCGCGTGGTGTGGGAGCTCGGCAACCGCTACGACCTCAAGACCAACCGCTATGAGCAAGGCCAGAAGACGCTCGAGCGCCACGAGGCGATGGTGCTGCTCAAGGTGCCCACCCCATTCCCGCCCGCGCCGTCGACCATCCTGCTGCATTTCTACCAGGACGGCCACGTCGAAGCCGAGCTGCTCGATGCCTCGCAGAACAAGTTCGACATGCGCCGCGAGCCGGTGCCGGCGGCGCATCGCGAGGCGAAGCACTACAACTGACGTCGTTGTTCTTCCAGCCTCCGCGTCGATGGCAGGCGTGATCGAGCACGACGGATCCAATGTCTGAGATAGGGTGGGAGCGCGTTCTTTGTGAGCGGGCCTGGTTTGTAATGAAATCGATTCGGCCGAATCGCGTCATGAAGTGAACCAGTGACCTCGCATGAGGAAACATGAACAACGCATGTACGAACAGGAATTCCGGGAGCCGCTTCCGGGATTCTTGTCCGTGATCGAATGAACGGGACTCGCGGTCCGGGCGGTGCGCTGGCGCAGTGGCGTCTGGCTTTCCTTGGCGATCTGAAAGAATCGCTGCCGATATCCGTCAGCCGCAGCGCGATCCCCGCCGGCAGCAACATCATTCTTGCGCTGGTGGGCCATTACAGTGTCCAAACCTTGGCGGAGTTGACGCTGTTGCTCGCGATGGCGTCGATCTTCTTCGTCATTTCTACGTCTGGTCAGATCGGGCTGCAAGCGGAATTCGCACGGGCAGCTGCCGACGGAATCTCTGCTGAGTTTCGCAGACTCCTGGGCGCGGCGCTGATCACGTATGGCGGCATTTCCGCGATCGCGAGCCTGGTGCTGACGCTCGCGAGCACGGCGGCTTCTTGTGCCGACATCGGCTCGATATCCTGCTCCGTCAACACCGCGCTGCCCGTGTTGTCTCTGAGCATTCCGCTGCTCGCACTCATTGCGGTGCTGACCATCGCGCTGGAGGCTGCCGGTGAGGCTCCGCGCGTGGCACGGGTCAAGCTCGCGCAACTGCTCTGGCAGATCACTGCGGTCTTCATCGTCGTGGTACGAGAGGGGGGCGTGCTTGCGATCGCGTGGGCGTATGTCTCCTCCGATCTGGTCGGGCTGGCAGCGCTGAGCGCGTTGAGCGTGCTCACGCGGGCGCGGCCGTCGTTCGACGTACGGGTGTCGCAGCTCGGCGAGCGCTTGCTTCCGCTCAAGGTCGGTGTTCCGATCGTGGTCGGCCAACTGGCCCAACGATATTCCGTCTATGTGCTGACGGCAGCGGTCGCCAGGTTCGGCGCTGCGTCGACCAGCGCGTTGGCGACGGCGGGGGCCGTGGTCTTCTTTGCTCAAGTTCCGATTGTGGGAATCTGTCAGATGGCGAGCATCGATGTGGCAAGGAGGGCGCAAAGCCGAATGCCCGTGAACGACATCGTCTGGCGGCGCTTCCTGAACATGATCGTCTTGACGGTGGCCATGGCCGGCATGGTTCTGTTGGGAAGAGACTTCCTGAAGTTCGCGCTGACCGCGGACAAGGAGGCCGCCCATATCTTCATGGCGGCGTTACCGTATGTCCTGGTTCACTACGTTGCCAGCAACTGTGCGATGTACGCGTTGGCCGTGTTGCGCTCATATGGCGACCGCCTCTGGCCGCAACTCATCATGGCAGGAACGATGGCGATTGCTTTTGCCGGCTATCTCGATGTTTCCGATCAGCGCCAATTCATCGATGCTTATGTGCCCTACGTCAGCCTCTTCCTGATCGCCGGGAGCATTGTCTGGATCCGGCTTTATTACGTACAGCAACGGGATCATCCGCGCCTCTGAGCAGACGGTGGCGGTGCGCTCGACGTGCGCCGTCGCAGCCGCGGCGAAGTGAATCGGCTGTCTGGCGTCCGCAAGTGCGCGCTCCTTCAGGCGAACACCATGCACACCGGGCTGGCGCAGGCCGTCGCCGCGCCCTGCGGGCGCAGCGTGCCGGTGGCGGCGTCGCGGGCGAACGCCACGATGGTGTCGCTGTCCTCGTTCAGCACGAACAGGTGGCGGCCGTCGGGCGTGAAGGTGGCGAAGCGCGGCGTGCGGCCCAGGCTCGGCTGATCGACGAGGTAGCGCAGATGGCCGCTGTCCGCGTCGATGGCGAACACGGTGAGGCAGTCGGCGCCGCGATGCGATGCGTACAGATGGCGGCCGTCGGGCGCGATCACCAGCGCCGCGGCGCGACTGTTGCCGGTGTGCCCGGGCGGCAGGGCCAGCACAAGCTGTTGCGCAGACAACGATCCGCGGGTCGCGTCGTAGGCATAGGCCACCACGGTTGAGTCGAGCTCGTTGATGGCATAGGCCATGGCCAGGCGCGGATGGAACACCAGATGGCGCGGCCCCGCGCCCTCGCGTGCCGGCACCGACGAGGCCGGGTGCAGCCGGCCGGCGTCGAAGCGGAACACGAACACGCGGTCCAGCCCCTTGTCGGGCACGACCACATGGCGCCCAACCGGATCGAACGGGTTGTGGTGCGGCTTCGCGTGCGGCTGTTCGACCCGATGCGGGCCGGGCGTGCCCTCCAGCGCGATCTGCTGGCACACCGGCTCGAGCGCGCCATCGGCCGAGAGCGGCAGCACCGCGAGATCACCGCTGATATGGTTGGACACCACCACATGGCCGCCCGCCGGCGCGAGAGCCAGGTGCACCGGATTCAGGCCACCGGTCGATTGCCGGTTGAGGGGCGCCAGGGTGCCATCGGCCGCGATGGCGAAGGCGCTGATCTCGCGCTGGTCGCCGTGCACGCTGTAGAGCCGCGTGCGCGCCGCGTCGACGGCCAGGAACGAGGGATTGACCAGCTCGCGCACCACCTGGATGCATCGCAACGAGGCGCTGGCGGGATCGAAGGCGTAGACGCTGATGCCCTCGCCGCGCGCGTTGCGTTCGCGCGTGGTGCGGGTGCCGACGTAGGCGTGGCGAAACGCAGCGGTCGCGGGGGCGTTCATTCGGCAACGATCCTGGCCTGGTCGATGATGCGGCGGAACTGCTGGTTCTGCGCGGCGATGAAGGCGGTGAACTCGGGCGGGCGCATCGGGCTGACTTCGCCGCCCTGGTCACTCAGGCGCTGCGCCAGGTCCTTGTCGCGCAGCGCGGCGTTGATGGCCTGGTTGAGCGCGTCCACCACGGCGGGCGGCGTATTGCGCGGCGCGAACACGCCGAACCAGTTCGACAGGTCGTAGTCTTCCAGGCCCGGCGTCTCCGCCAGCGCCGGCACGTCGCGCGCGAACGCCGCCCGCTTGGCCGACGTGACCGCCAGCGCGCGCACCTTGCCCGACTGGATGAAGGGCTGGGCCGCGGCGTAGCTGACGAAGGTCATGTCGACATTGCCGCCCGCCACGTCGCTCAGCTGACCCGACGCGCCCTTGTAGGGCACGTGCATCATCGACACCTTGCCCAGCGCTTCGAGCAGCGCGCCGTTCAGGTGCTGCGGGTTGCCGATGCCGCTGCTGGCGTAGCTCAGCTTGCCGGGATTGGCGCGGGCCTGCGCCAGCAGCTCCGCCGCGTTGGCGGCCTTGAGCGCGGGGCCGGCCACCAGCACGCTGGGCACGCGCGCCACCAGGCTGATCGGCACCAGGTCGGTCTCGGGCTTGTAGTTCATCCGCTCTTTGTAGAGGTAGCTGTTGATCGCGGTTTCGCCGGCCGAGCCCAGCAGCAGCGTGTAGCCGTCGGCCGGCGCCTTGGTCACGAACTGGGCCCCTACCATGCCGCTCGCGCCCGGCTTGTTCTCCACGATCACGTTCTGGTCCAGGCCGGCGCGCAGCTTCTCGGCCAGCAGGCGGGCCATCACGTCCACGCCGCCGCCGGCCGAGAACGGCACGATCAGGGTGATGGGACGAGCGGGGAAGTCGGCGGCGGCGGCGGGCGTGGCGGCTGCGCCAAGGAGGGCGGCGGCGATGCCGAGCGCGGCGCCCAGCGGTTTGAGGGCAGGGGTCATGATGTCTCCGGTGTTATGCCGGCGCCACGGGATCAGGAAAACCCCGGGTGCCGATTGATTGAATTTTAAGGCGTCAAAATGCAATAATGCGCCTATGGAAAACACCAATGCTTACGCACCCGCCGTCCTGACGCTGTCGGGCGCGTCCACGCTGATCGTCGATCTGCCCGCGATATGCGGTGCGCGCCTGCGCACGCTGCCGGTGGTGCTGCGCCTGCTGCTGGAGAACGTGGTGCGCAAGACGACAGGCGCGGAGCGCGACCAGGCCGTCGGCGCGATCCTCGGCTGGCTCGACCACGGCACCAGCGAGGCCGAGATTGCATTCCAGCCCGCGCGCGTGCTGATGCACGACACCACCAGCACGCCGGCCCTGGTCGACATCGCGGCGATGCGCGATGCGCTGGCGGAGGCGGGCGCCGACCCGTCCTGCCTGAATCCGGTGTTGCCGGTGGATGTGTCGGTCGACCACTCGCTGGCGGTGGAGGCCTATGCGCGGCCGGACGCGGCCGCGGCCAACATGGCGTTCGAGATCCGGCGCAACCAGGAGCGCTACCGCTTCCTGCGCTGGGCCTCGCGCGCCCTGGCCGGTGTGCGCATCAATCCGCCCGGCACGGGCATCATGCACACCATCAATCTCGAGCAGCTCGCCACCGTGGTGACGACGCAGGTCGATGCCGATGGCCGCACCTGGACGGTGCCGGACATGATGATCGGCACCGACAGCCACACGCCCATGATCAACGGTATCGGCGTGCTGGGCTGGGGCGTGGGCGGGCTGGAGGCGCAGACCGTGATGTTCGGCATGCCGACCATGCTGCGCATCCCCGACGTGATCGGCGTGCACCTGAGCGGCAGCCTGCGGCCGGGCGTGTTCGCCACCGATCTCGCGCTCACCGTCACGCAGCGTCTGCGCGAGATCGGCGTGGCGGGCGAGTTCGTCGAGTTCTTCGGCCCGGGCGTGGCCGCCCTGAGCGCCGGCGAACGTGCCGTGGTGGCCAACATGGCGCCCGAGTACGGCGCCACCACCGGCTACTTCCCGATCGATGCGCGCACGCTCGATTACCTGGCCCAGACCGGGCGCGAGCCGCAGGCGCTGGCGCGGGTGCGCGCCTACGCCGAGCGCACCGGGCTGTGGTTCGACCCGCAGGCCACGCCGCGCTACACGCGCACCCTGCACATCGCCCTGGACGCGATCGGCATGCAGGCGGCCGGGCCGCGCAGGCCGCAGGATCTGCTTGCCTGTGCCGGGATCCCCGCCGCGCTGGCGCAGCTTGCCTTCACCCCGGCGAGCGGCGGCGCGATGCCGCGCCATCCGGTGGCGGTGGCCGCCATCACCAGCTGCACCAACACCTCCGACCCCGCGCTGCTGCTGGCGGCCGGGCTGCTGGCGCGCAAGGCGCGCGCGCTGGGCCTGCGGGTGCCGCCGTGGGTCAAGACCTCGCTCGGCCCGGGTTCGCCCGCGGCGGCCGCCTATCTGGCGCGCGCCGGATTGCTCGACGACCTGGGCGCGGTCGGGTTCGACATCGTGGGCTATGGCTGCACCACCTGCATCGGCAACTCCGGCCCGCTGCCCGACGCCATCGCGCAGGCCAGCGCGGCCGGCCGGATCCGGCCCGTCGCGGTGCTGTCCGGCAATCGCAACTTCGCCGGCCGCATCCATCCCGACCTGGAGCTGGGCTTCCTGATGTCGCCGCCGCTGGTGATCGCCTACGCGCTGGCCGGCGACGCCGAGTGCGACGTGGCCGGCGGCGTGGTGGCGCACACGCCCCAGGGCGCACCGGTGACGCTGGCGCAGCTCTGGCCCACGCCGCAGGAGATTGCCGATGCGCAGGCGCGCGCGCTGGATGCGCGGGATTTCAGGCGCTGCTTCGAGATCGCCCAGGCCAACCCGCTCTGGCATGCGCTCGAGGCGGTGGATGCGCCGCGGTTTCCGTGGGACCCGGCGTCGACCACGCTGCGCCGGCCGCCCTTCGCCGCGCTCGATTACGGTTCGCAGCTGGGCCGCTACCAGGCCTATCCGCTGCTGGTGCTGGGCGACGACATCACCACCGACCACATCTCGCCGGCCAGCGCGATTCCGCCCGACAGCCTGGTGGCGGACTTCCTGGTGGCGCGCGGCGACCGGCGCGACGATCTCAACGTGTTCGCCTCGCGGCGCGGCAACTGGGAGGTGATGCTGCGCGCGGCCTTCCACAGCAAGACGATGCGCAACCTGCTGGCGCCCGGCGCGCCGGTGGCCCATACCGTGCATGCGCCCACCGGCGACCTGCTGCCGATCTGGGACGTGGCCGCGCGCCATCGCGAGGCCGGCGAGGCGGTGGTGCTGGTGGCGGGCGAGCGCTACGGCACGGGCTCGTCGCGCGACTGGGCCGCCAAGGGCCAGCGGCTGCTGGGCATCCGGGCCGTGCTGGCGCTGAGTTTCGAGCGCATCCACCGCGCCAACCTGATCGGCATGGGGATCCTGCCCTTGCGGCTGGCCGCCGGATGCGGGCCCGACACGTTGCGCCTGCAACCGGGCGACCGGATCGAGGTGTGTGCCGAGCGCGTCGCCCCGCGCCAGGCGGTGGCGGTCAGCGTGGTGCGCGCCGATGGCCGACGCGAGCCGCTCGCCGCGGTGGCGGCCGTGGAGACCCAGCTCGAGGCCGAGCTGCTGGCGCGCGGCGGGGTGATCCCGCTCATCCTGGCGCGCACGCTGGCGTCGGCCGGCGTCCCGGCCGCGGCGGGCAGCGGGGGCAGGGCGTAAAACCCTGTCATCGACAGGGATTTCCGGCCGGACGCAGTGTTCCGCGCGGCGTCACAAAAGGGCCCCGACAAAGGCTGCGGCCGGCACAGGATCTCTTTATGATGGCCGCCAGACCCGGCGCAACGGCGCCGCAACCGGAGCCCCTCGTATGACCGCCTTGGATTCGTTCGACATCACCCGCAAGTGGCCGGCCAGCCATCCCGATCGCATTCAGCTCTACTCGCTGCCCACGCCCAATGGCGTGAAGGCCTCGATCATGCTCGAGGAAACCGGCCTGCCCTACGAGCCGCATCGCGTCGCGTTCGACACGCAGGATCAGCTCACGCCCGAATTCCTGTCGCTCAGCCCGAATAACAAGATTCCCGCGATCCTCGATCCCAACGGCCCCGGCGGCAAGCCGTTCGGGCTGTTCGAGTCGGGCGCGATCCTGGTCTACCTGGCCAGCAAGACCGGCCAGTTCATTCCGCAGGACGACGCCGGCCGCTTCGAGACGCTGCAATGGGTGATGTTCCAGATGGGCGGCATCGGCCCGATGTTCGGCCAGCTCGGCTTCTTCCACAAGTTTGCCGGCGCCGAGTACGAAGACAAGCGTCCGCGCGACCGCTACGTGGCCGAGAGCAAGCGCCTGCTGGGCGTACTCGACCGGCACCTGGCCGGCCGCGACTGGGTGATGGGCAAGCAATACACCATCGCCGACATTGCGATCTTTCCGTGGGTGCGCAACCTGATCGGTTTCTATGACGCGGGCGAGCTCGTGGACTTCGACGCGTTCGACAACGTGCGCCGCGTGCTGGAGGCCTTCGTGGCGCGTCCGGCGGTGGCCCGCGGCCTCACCATTCCCGGCTGAACGATCCGTGAATCCGCGATGACGGCGCCGGATTGCGGCGCCGTCGTCGCTTGTGCGCAGGCCTTCAGCGGCGCTGCTTCTCGACCTTGCCGTTCACGTAGATGGTGTAGTTTTCGCCGTCGGCCTTCTGCGACGACACGCGGCCCTTCTGGAAGCTCGAGGTGTAGGTGAACTCCGGCTTGACCACGGTGCGGCCGCGCGCGTCCACCAGGCCCCAGCGTTGCGGCTCCTGCATGAACCAGAACAGGCCTTCGCCGGCCGGCACCACGTCGCGGTCGAGCGTGAACAGCACCTGGCCCGTGTTGTCGAAGACCTCGTTCTTGCCGGGGTTCTGCCCGATCAGGTAGTTCTTGTCCAGGATGAGGACGTTGGCGAAGCGCGCGGGCACGAGCGTCTTGCCCTGGCCGTCGAAGACGCCAACCTTGTCCGCTTTGTCGCGCACCGTAATGAAGGTCTCGCCCTGTTCGAAGCCGATCTGCGGATAGGCGAGCGGCACCACGATCAGGCCGTTGCGGTCGATCACGCCCATGCCCACGTCCTCGCGGCTGATGGTGGCGTAGCGGCCGCCGTCGAAGCTGTTGATGGGATAGATGCCGGGCTCGTTGCTGACCCAGGCATCGCGCGACTTGTCGTAGAAGCCGGCCAGCACCGGGGCGCCGGGGCGCTGCGCCAGCGCCGCCGCCTGCTGCTTCTTGAACTGCAGATAGGCCTTGGCCGACGCGGCGCCCGCGCGTTCGCCCTTGGTGATGCCGCTGTCGGACAGCGGTTCGACCGGCTCCTCGGGGCATTCCGGCACCAGCGCCTTGTCGCCGCCCTGCTTCTTGAAGGTCTCGGCGTAGCCGGCGCAAAACGGATCGGAATACGTGGTCATGCTGCCGTCGTCGGCCACCACGCCGACCGCGTCCATGGCCGCGTCATCGGGCGCGGCGTGGGCCTGCGCCATCAGCGCGAACGCCAGGCAGGCGGACAGCAGGGGCGGGCGGGTGCGTCGTGCAAGGCGTGCGGGCAGGGGCATCGGGCGGGTCGCTGTAGAGGACGAGGGCGGCCGCGGCGTGCGCCGGATGGGCGCGGGGCCGCGGCAGTACGTGGGCCGGCGAGAGGCCCGATCAGGGTTATATCACCTGCTCGCCGGCATCGGCCGATCGCGGGTATCGCGACGCCAGCGAAAAGGGGCCTCGCGGCCCCTTTGTCGTCGAGGCCGTTGCGTGCGCAACGGCCTGCCGGTGCCCGCGGTTCAGAAATCGATCTGTGCCGACAGCAGGAAGGTGCGCGGCGCGGCAACGGTGGCATAGGAGCTGCCGCTGGAAAGCCAGTAGTTCTTGTTGAACACGTTTTCCACGGTGGCGCGGAACACCACGGCGCGGCCGGCCACTTCGGTGGCATAGCGGGCGCCCACGTCGTAGCGCGTCCACGACGGCAGCTTGGCGGTGTTGTCGGCGTTGTAGTACACGGAGGCGGTGTGGATGGCGCGCGCGTTCAGGCTCAGGCCGCGCACCCACGGCGTGTCCCAGTCCACGCCCACGTTGAAGGTGTAGTCGGGCACGCTGTTGACGCGGTTGCCGTCGTTGGCGCCGCCTTCGGTGCGGTCGAGCCGGGCGTGGTAGAACGTGGTGCCGGCCGTCATGCGCAGGCCCGGCGTGACTTCGCCGAACGCGGCCAGCTCCAGGCCGCGATTGCGCTGCCGGCCGTCCAGGCTGTAGTAGCCCTCGCTGTCGGTGACGCCGCTGGGTCGGTCGATCTGGAACACCGAGGCGGTGGTGATGATCTTGCCCCAATCCACCTTCACGCCGGCCTCGTACTGCTTGGACTTGTACGGCGCGAAGGCCTGGCCCGCATTGAGCGTGCCTTCGGGGGCGGTGCCGCCGGTGGTGAGGCCGGAGGTGAAGTTGCCGTACACCGACACGTTCTCCAGCGGCTTGACCACGAAACCCGCCAGCGGCGAGATCGCGCTTTCGTTGTAGCGCGAGGTGCGCGAGCCGCTCGACATGTCGAAGTTGTCGGTCTTCACGCGCTGCTGGCGCAGGCCGCCGGTGAGCAGGATGCGGTCGTCGAGAAACGACAGCGTGTCGGTCGCGGTCAGGCTCGAGAGCGTCGATTCCGAGGTCTTGCTGGGCGAGCCGCGCTCCGTGCTCATGGCGGGCAGCTCGGCCGGGTCGTAGAGGTTCGACGGCACCGAGCCTGCGGAAGTGGCGTAGAAGTAGCCCTGCTCCTGCTTGAGCGTGGTCGCGCTCAGCGTGAGGTTGTGCTTCACGCCGAAGGTGTCGAAGCGGGCGCGCAGCCCGATGTCGCCGGTCTTGCTGCGCGAATAGGCGTCATACCAGGCGTTCTGCACGCCGAAGTTGCCGTCGGCGTCGACCGCCTGGCCCCAGGCCGCGCCAGGGAAATCCTGCTGCGACTTGCCGTAGCGGTAGCCGGCCGCGGCAAACACGCTGAGCGCGTCGGTGACGTCGTACTCGATGCGCGACATCACGGCCGAGTCGCGCAGGTCGAGGCGGCTGCCGGGATAGAAGTTCTCGCGCGCGGACGGCGCCTTGGGCAGGTGGGTCAGGTCGTTCTGAAAGCTGATCTGCGGGCGAAATTCATCGATGCGTTCGCGTTGGTCGTAGGCATCGAGCGACCAGCGCAGGCGGCTGCCGCGGTAGTCCAGCGCCAGCGCGCCCAGGCCGAGCGACTGGTCGCTGCCGCGGATGCTGGTCTCGCCGTCGCGATAGGCGCCGTTCACGCGGATGCCCCACTCGTTGTTCTCGCCGAAGCGGCGGCCCATGTCGAGCAGGCCGCCGAACTGCGCGCTGCTGGCGTAGGTGGCGGTCACGCGGGTCAGGGGATCGTCGCCGGCGCGCTTGGTGACGATGTTGATGTTGCCGCCGATGCTGCCGTTGGGACCGATGCCGTTCATCAGCGTGCCCGGGCCCTTGAGCACCTCGACGCGCTCCATGATGGCGGCGGGCATGCGGCTGGCCGACGCCATGCCGTAGAGCCCGTTCACGCCGACGTCGCCGGCCGAGACGCTGTAGCCGCGGATCTGGAATTCCTCGCCGAAGCCGCCGCTGGAGGTCAGCGTGCGCACGGACGAGTCGTTCACGACCACGTCGCCGAGCGAGCGGGCCTGCAGATTTTCGATGGTGTCGACCGTGAAGTTGGTGGTGTTGAACGGCACGTCCATGATGTCGGAGGTGCCGAGCACGCCGAGGCTACCGCCGCGGGCGAGCTGGCCGCCCGCGTAGGCCGGGGCCAGCCCGTCGACCACGCCGGTGGCCACGGTCACCGCCGGCAGGGTCGTGGTGTCGCCGCTGACCTGCGCGCGGTTCAGCACGTAGCTGCCGTTGGGCTGGCGGGTGGCGGCGATGCCGGTGCTGCCCAGCAGCGTGTCCAGGCCGCCGCGCACGGTGTAGCTGCCCTTCAGGCCGGGGCTGCGCAGGCCGTTCGTCACGTCGGGCGTGAACGACAGCATGATGCCCGACTCGCGGCCGAAGCGGCCCAGCACGTCTTCCAGCGGGCCGCCGGGGATGTCATAGGCGCGGGCGTCGGCCGCCTGCGCGTGGACCGCCATGGGCGCGGCCAGCGCGACGGCGCCGAGCGCGGCACCGCCCAGGGCCTGGCGCAGGGCACGGGCCAGCGCGGAGCGAGGCTGGAGAAGGGAGGCGGCGCGCGCGGCGGCCGGGAGCTGGGTCATGACGGGGCCTTTCTGGAAGACGGAAGTTGGCGTTCTCATCTGCCATGACCCGCGAAAACGAAAAACGGATCAGCCCAGCGACAACTATTTTGTAACGGCGAGCCCGGCGCGGCTCAGGCCGGCACCAGGCGGCGCTGCGCGCGCCACAGGCGCTGGCGCGTTTCGGTGCGGATCTTCAGCGTGGTGCTGACGGTCTCCAGCACCTTGCCCACGTCCGCCACCGGGAACGAGCCCGACACCCGCAGCCCGGCCACGGCCGGGTCGCACGCGATCGACTCGTCGGTGTAGCGCGACAGCTCCGCGATGAAGGCGTCCAGGCGCATGCCGCGCGCCACGATGTAGCCGTCCTTCCAGGCGACGCGGGTGTCGTCGGTGGGGGCGTTCTCGGAAATGCGGCTGGCGGTGTAGCAGGCGCGGTAGCCGGCCTGCAGCACGCGGGTCTGGTCGGCGTTCAGGCGCGCGCGCACCTGCACCGCGCCTGCGAACACGTTCACCTCGGTGTCGTCGGCGTGGCGCCGCACGGCGTACTCGGTGCCCAGGGCCAGCGCGGTGCCGTGTTCGGTCTCGACCAGAAACGGGCGCGGCGCGGCGCGGTCGTCGTGCGCCGTGGTGATCAGGATCTCGCCGGCCAGCAGCCGGACCCGCCGTTCGTGCGCATCGAAGCGCACGTCGATCGCGCTGCCGGTGTTGAGCACGAGGTGAGTGCCGTCGTCGAGCACCAGCCGGCGCCGTTCGCCGGAGATCGTGCGGTAGTCGGCCGACCACGCGCGCCACGGCACGCGCGTCTCGACGGTCCAGGCGGTGCCGCCGGCGAGGAGGGCGACGGCCATGGCCTTGAGCGCGCGCCGGCGCTGCGCCGAACGGGGGGCCGCCAGCGCGGTGCGGGCCAGGCCGGACTGGCCGGGCTCGGCCAGCGGCTGCAGGCGCTGTTGCACCGATTCGATGCGCTGCCAGGCGCGTTCGTGATCCGGATGCGCGGCGCGCCAGGCGCGCCAGCCCTGGATCAGGTCGGGCGAGCCGGGCGATTCCTGCAGGTCGATCAGCCATTCGAGCGCGCGCTCCGCCACGTCGGCGGGCAGGGCGCCGGCGTCCGAGGTGGCGCGGTACCAGGTCGAGGCGGCCATCATGCTCAAGCCGTGAACGCCAGGTCGGCGAAGTAGCAGCGCTGCAGCGCGCGGGCGATGTAGCGCTTCACGGTCGGAATCGACACGCCCAGCGTCTCGGCGATCTGGGCATGGGTCTGGCCGTCGAGCTGCGACAGCAGGAAGGCGCGGCGGCTGAGTTCGGGCAGGCCGTCGAGCAACCGGTCGAGTTCGAACAGCGTCTCGAGGATCAGGGCGCGCTCCTCGGGGGACCTGGCCCATTCCTGCGGTGCCTGCGCCAGCGCGTCGAGATAGGCCCGTTCGAGCTTCTCGCGGCGCCAGTGGTTGGACAGCAGGCGCTGCGCCACGGTGGTCAGGAAGGCGCGCGGCTCTTCGATGCGGGGCGGCACGCGCTCGCTCGAAAGCAGGCGGATGAACGTGTCCTGCGCCAGGTCGGCGGCGTGGTCGGGATTGCCCAGGCGCCGCTGCAGCCAGCCGCGCAGCCACGAGTGATGGTGGCTGTAGAGCGATTCGACGGTCGTGGGGGCGTGGGGCGTGGTCAAGGTCGAGCCTGGGGATCGAGCGACTACCACCGGGGGGAGCGACGCCGACAACCGCGGAAACTTGCTAATGGGAATAGTTATTATTTTTAGTGCAGCTGCGCCTGTCAATCTGCGACGTTTTAACCTTGCCAAATCGGCGCGGCTGCGCCTGCCAGGTGTTGGAAATCTGCCGCGCCGCCATCCGTGGCGGACACTTTCCCGCCCCTAATGCGTCCCCTTATATTTTCAGCCTAATCCGAGCTCCGGCGCCGTTCGAGCGGACGTGTTCCCCGACGTTGACCGCGAATCGCCGGCAATCGATGCAATTCGAAAGCCGGCGCCGAGGGCGGGGGCGCCTTGGCCGATCTGGATGGGGACGGTATGCTCAAGCTGTCTCGAAGCTGAACGTTGCCGGTCCGGCCGCGCGCCCCATCGGCGCCCGCCGCCCCGCATTCCACCGCGCCTCGCGCCCGCCACGCGGCAGTGCGCGGGCCACCTCCCACAGCCCGACCCAAGGAGAAGTCCCCATGATGAGCATTCGTAAATCGGTCGCCGCGGCAGCCTGCGCGCTGGCCTTCGGCGCGGCGGCGTCGGCCCAGACGGCCGGCGGCGGCGCCTACGAGCCCACGGTGGGGCAATCGGGCAAGGACGTGATCTGGGTACCGACCAACCAGGGCCTGGTGAACAGCATGCTGGCCCTGGGCAAGGTCACGCCGGAGGACTATCTCGTGGACCTGGGTTCGGGCGACGGCCGCACGGTGATCACCGCCGCGCAGCGCGGCACGCGTGCGCACGGCATCGAGTTCAACGGCGATCTGGTCGCGCTGTCGCAGCAGGCCGCCAAGCGCGAGGGCGTGGCCGACCGCGCCACCTTCGAGCAGGCCGATATCTTCAAGACCGATTTCTCCAAGGCTACGGTGGTGACGCTATTCCTGCTGTCCGACCTCAACCTGCGGCTGCGTCCGACGCTGCTGGAGATGAAGCCGGGCACGCGCGTGGTGTCCAACTCCTTCACCATGGACGACTGGGAGCCCGACGACTCGGTGCGCGTCTCGGAAGGCTGCAGCAGCTTCTGCAACGCCTTTCTGTGGATCGTGCCGGCCAAGGTCGAGGGCAACTGGTCGCTCGGCGGCAAGTCCCTGGTGCTGGAGCAGAAATTCCAGAAGTTCGGCGGCCGGCTGGGGCAGGGCGACAACGCACTCGCGCTCAGCAACACGCGTCTCGACGGCGCGCGCATCAGCTTCGACGTGGGCAGCGAGCGCTACACCGGCCAGGTCGACGGCAAGACCATGAGCGGCAAGACGGCCAGCGGCGCGAGCTGGCAGGCGGCGCGGATGTAGGCCGCGCGCCGTTTCGCTTTGCGACACATGTGAACGTGGCGGGGGTTCCCGGGCCGGGGCGGGCGGTGCCATACTCGAACCAGCGTCCCGGCCTGCCGAGGCATGGCATGCGTGGGGCACCCGGCCGCGGCCTGCCTCGGGCGACGGCCCTTCCCTAGCGAGGGCGCGCACGCGCACACACGATGACCCACGACAATCTGGCAGGTCTATACGCCGGCGGCGCCGCCCGGCTCGACCCGAGCGCGCTTGCCGATGCGGGGCTCGATCCCCAGGCCTGTACCTGGCTCAGCGACCCGGGCATGCCGGTGCGCCCGCAGCCCGCCATCCCGCTCATCGAGTTCGTCAAACCCGCGATGCGCAAGTTCGGCGATGGCGCAGGCCTGGTCATCGCGCGCGAACCCTGGGCCGACGAGCTCTGGCTGGTGGTGCTGCCCGACGGCCGCGTGATGACCGCGGGCCAGGGCGAGGCGCACGTCTTCGTGAACACCCGCATCGAAAACTTCCTGCATTTCCTGGCGGCGTTCCAGCATTTTCAAACGCTGGCGAGCCGTGCCGACGGCGCGCCGCGCGTCTACACGCAGGCCGAGATGCAGGCGCGCCTCGAGGCCTTGCAGCGCGGCGACATCCGGCCGAGGCAGGGGGCGGAAGACGTCGCCTTCGATCGCGCCGAGGCGCTGCGCCAGCTCGAGCGGGCCTGGCGCGGCCGCGATGCGGCCGCCCTGGAGCGCGGCAGTTGGTGGAGCCGCATCGACGAGCAGCTGCGCGACGGCCTGCTGTAGCGCGGCGAGGGCGGATTCATGAGGCCGCATTTGCGGCATCGAATGGGTGGCGGTATGCTGGATTCGACAGCACGCCGCGCTCATCCGTCGCGCGCGGCCAGGGAGGTGCCATGAGCATCAGTGCCATCGACCGGATCGCACCGGCCAGCATCGACGCGGTGCGCGATCCCTACCGCGCCGAGCGCGTCCGTGCGGAAATGCGTGCCAGCACGCAGGCGGCCCGCGCCGAGTCCGCCCGTTTCGAGCGGGTCCAGGCGGCGCGCGCCGAGGCCGCCCGCGCCGACGCCGTTCGCGCCCGCGCCGCCACGGCCGCGCCGGCGGGCAAGCCGCTCGCCATCGTCGCGGGCGATCCCGCCAACGGCGTCGACCGCCTGCGCGAGCAGTTTTCCTCCGACCGGCTGCGCTCCGCGGTCCAGGCCTTTCACGACGAGCAGGCCGGGTTGCAGGCGCGTGCGACCGCGGCGAATGATCTCGGCACCATCGAAGGATTGTTGCCCCTGCAACCGTATCGCGTCGCGATGGGCAATCCGCCGGTGCAGCCGCAGCAGCTGGCCGCCGCGGCCGGCCTCGCGCCCGCCATGGTGAGCCCGGTGGCGAACGTGGCGGCGCTGCGCAACACCACCGACGACGCCCTCAGCACCGACCCCGACACGCGCGCCCGCGCGCACCGCATCGACAAGACCGACGCCTGACGGCGTCTAGCCTGCACCGCGTGGCCGCGCTAGCCGCCGCGCTCACCGCGCGTCGGCGCGCCCTTGCAGGGCCTGCTGGATGCGATCGCGCAGGGCCAGCAGGGCCGGCGCCAGTGCGGCCGCCAGCGGCTGCGCCTCCCCCGCTGCCGGATCGAAGGGCAGGCTGAAGTTCAGCGCCATTGCGTGCGCGATGCCGGGCATCGGCGCGAGCGGCGCTGCCAGCGCCAGCACGTTCGGCTGCCACGAGGCCCGGCAGAATCCCTCCCGCTCCAGGTCGACCAGCGCCGTGCGCACGCCGGCCGCGATGGCGCGCCACGCGGCCGGCCGGTGCGTGGCGCGCAATGCCGCCAGCAGGTGGCGGCGCGCGGCGCCGTCCAGCGTGCCCAGGTAGGCGCGGCCCAGCGACGTGAGCTCGATGGGCACGCGCTGGCCCGCCACCACGGTGCGCAGCGTCGTCTTGCGGTGGTGCCGGATCGACTCGAGATAGATCATGTCGCCGCGATCCGGGCTGGCCAGCCCCACATTGACCTTGAGCCGCGCCGAGGCTTCGTGCATCAACGGCATCGCGGCCTGAAGCACCGGCGATGCTGCGCGCATGGCGTGCCCCAGGCTCAGTACCGGCGCGGCCAGCCGGTAGGCGCGCGCGCCCGCATCGTGTTCCAGGAAGCCTGCCGCCACCAGCGTCTGCGTGAGGCGGCTGATGGTGGCCGGCGACAGCCCGGTGCGCTCGGCCAGTTCGCCGTTGCCGAGCAGGTCGGTGCCGGGACGGAAGGCGCGCAGGATCTCCAGGCCGCGTTCGAGCGAGCGGTTCTGTCCGGGGCCGTCGAAGCGGGCGGCGCGGCGCGGGGCAGCGGTCATGGCAATTCCATCCAGTGGAAATGGGCGGGTGTGTCGCCGCACTTTAGCGCGTACTGTGGCCCCCATGCCAGCGCCGCGCCAGAACGCGGCGCGCCATCACGGAGACAGGAATGGACCAGTACGAATTCATCGACCTGCGGGTGCAGGACGGGGTCGCGACGCTCACGCTCGACCGGCCCGACAAGCGCAATGCCTTCACCGACGCCATGCGCGCGGAATTCATCGCCGCGCTCGAGCGCGTCATGCACGACCGCGCGATCCGCGCCCTGGTGCTGACCGGTGCCGGCAAGGGCTTCTGCGCGGGCGGCGACGTGGCCGGCATGCAGCAGCGCATGGACGCGCCGGCGGGCGAGGTGGCCTTCAATGGCTGGTCGCGCCAGCAGGTGGTGCACCATGCGGTCGGGCTGCTGTATCGCATGCCCAAGCCCACGATCGCCGCGGTCAACGGCGCAGCCGCCGGACTCGGCGCGGACACCGCGCTGGCCTGCGACTTCGTCATCGCGTCGAACAGCGCCTCGTTCGCCTGGAGCTACATTGCGCGCGGCCTGATCCCCGACGGCGGCGGTATGTATTTTCTGCCGCGCCGCGTGGGCCTGGCACGCGCCAAGGACCTGATCTTCAGCGGTCGCAAGGTCGATGCCGCAGAGGCGCTCGCGCTCGGCATCGCCGACCGGCTGGCCGAGCCCGAGGCGCTGCTGGCCGAGGCGCAGGCCTGGGCCGGCGCGCTGGCGCAGGCGTCGCCCACCGCGCTGGCGCTGGGCAAATCCATCCTCAACCAGAGCTTCGAGCTGACCGCGGACCAGGTGTTCGCGATGGGCAGCCAGGCGCAGGGCGTGTGCTACACGAGTGCGGAACACCGCGCCTCGGTGCAGGCGTTCCTGGCGCAGATGGCGCAGGCCCGGGAGGCACGGCAATGACGCTCTGGCAACGCCTGATGACGCCGCGCAGCGTGGCCATCGTGGGCGCCTCCGCCGATCCGTCCAAGACCTCGGGCCGGCCAGTGGGCTATCTGCTCAAGCACGGCTTTCGCGGCGAGATCTATCCGGTCAATCCGCGCGCCAGCGAGATCGAGGGCCTGCGCTGTTATCCCGACATCGCGTCGCTGCCGCAGGCCCCCGACGTGGCGCTGATCCTGCTGGGCGCGGAGCGCACGCAGGATGCGGTGCGGGAGCTCGCCGCGCGGGGCACCGGCGCGGCCATCGTGCTGGCGAGCGGCTACGCCGAGGCCGGCGAGGCCGGGGCGGCGCGCCAGCAGGCGCTGCGCGCGGCGGCCGGATCCATGCGCATCCTGGGGCCGAACACCATCGGCCTGGTCAACCTCACCGACGGCATCACGCTGTCGGCCAGCGGCGCGCTCGAGCTCGGCCAGCTGCATCGCGGCGAGATCGGCCTGGTGTCGCAGAGCGGCGGCATCCTGGGCGCGCTGCTGTCGCGCGCCACGGCGCGCGGCATCGGCTTCTCCAAGCTGGTGTCGACCAGCAACGAGGCCGACCTCGAGCTCGCCGACTTCATCGACATGCTGGCCGACGATCCCGCCACGCGCGTGATCGCGCTGTACGTCGAGAGCATCCGCAACCCGGCGGCGTTCCTGCGGGCCGCGCGCAAGGCGGCGGCCGCCGGCAAGCCGGTGGTCGCGTTCAAGATCGGCCGTTCCGAGTCGGGCGCGCAGGCCGCGGCCTCGCACACCGGCGCGCTGGCGGGCGCCGACCGCATGTACGACGCCCTGTTCGAACACGCCGGTGTGTTGCGCGCGCAGACATTCGCCGACCTGCTCGACATGCCGGCCGCGCTCGCCGCGGGCCGGCGCCTCGACGGCAAGCGCGTGGCGGTGCTGACCTCGACCGGCGGCGCCGGCACGCTGGTGGCCGACAGCCTCGGCCTGGCCGGCTTCGACCTGCCTGCACCGGACGCGGCCACCGCCGCGGCGCTGCGCGCGCTGCAGGAGGGCGCCCAGGCGGTGCTCGACCGCAATCCCATCGACGTGACGCTGGCCGGGCTGCAGCCGACGCTGCTGCGCAAGATCATCCGCGTGCTGCTCGACAGCGCCAGCTATGACGCGCTGGTCGTGATCGTGGGGTCTTCCGGCGTGGGCCAGCCCGAGCTGATGGCGGGCGCCTTGCGCGATTCGATGGGCGAGGGCGGCAAGCCGGTGATGGCCTACGTGAGCCCGCACGCGCCGGCCGCGGCCGAGGTGCTGAGTCGCTATGGCATCCCCGCGTTCCACGCGCCCGAGAGCGTGGGCGCCGCGATGAGCGCGCTGCGCCAGGCCGCCGTCACGCACGAGGCGACGGCGCCGGCGCAGGCCACGCCGCTGCGCACGCCGCTGCGCACGCCCCTTCCCACTCCGCTTCCCGCGGGGTCATTGAACGAGGCCGAGGCCAAGGCGCTGTTCGCGCACTTCGGCGTGCCGGGCGCGCGCGAGCAGGTGGTGCACGACGGCGCCGGCGCGCGCCGGGCGGCCGCGGCGCTGGGCCCGCGGGTGGCGCTCAAGCTGCTGTCGGCCGAGATCACGCACAAGTCGGAGGTGGGCGGCGTGGCACTCGGGCTGGACCCCGACACCGTCGAGGCCGCGCTGGCGCGCATGCGCGCCGACGTCGCCGCGCACACAGGCCGGGCGCCGCAGGCGTTCCTGGTGCAGCAGATGTCGGGCGGCGTGGCCGAGGTGATTCTCGGCGTGCGCAAGGATCCGCTCGGCACGGCGCTGCTGATCGGCATGGGCGGGGTGGTGGCCGAGCTGGTGCGCGACACCGTGCTGCTGTTCCTGCCCGATGACGGCGCGCCGCCGTCGCGCGAGACGGTGCGCGCGGCATTGCAGCGGCTGCAGACCTGGCCCCTGCTGGATGGCTATCGCGGCCGGCCCAAGGCGGATGTGGCGGCGCTCGTCGACGCGGTGATCGCGTTCGCGGCGATGGCCCTGGCGCTGGGGCCGCGCCTGGTGGAGGCCGAGATCAATCCCCTGTTCGTGCGCGAACCGGGGCAGGGCGTGGTCGCCGCCGATGGCGTGGCGGTGTTGCGCTGACCTTCCGGCGCGGCTGCCGCGCCCACTTTTCCAGTGCCGCACAGACCGGCACGGATGCAACTGGAGACATGACATGACACAGAGCACTTTCGCGCGCCGGCTGCTGGCCGCCGCGACCCTGGCCGCAACCGTCCTGGCCTTTGGCCAGGCGGCGCAGGCCGAGTATCCCGAGCGGCCGCTGCGCATCGTGGTGCCGTTCACGCCGGGCGGTGGCACCGACATCGTGGCGCGCCAGCTGGCCAAGAGCCTGGGCGACGACCTCGGGCAGACGGTGGTGGTGGAGAACCGCGCGGGCGGCAGCACCATCATCGGCACGGAGAACGTGGCCAAGAGCGCGCCCGACGGCTACTCGCTGCTGATGGCGACCTTCGCCCACGCGGTCAATCCGGCGATCCAGGAGAAGCTGCCCTACGACACCGACCGCGCCTTCACACCGGTCGCCATGATCGGCAAGTCGCCCAACGTGCTGGTGGTGTCGGCCAAGTCGCCGTTCAAGAGCGTGGCCGATCTGCTGGCCCATGCGCGCGCCCATCCGGGCAAGCTCACCTTCGGCTCGTATGGCAACGGCACCTCGGCGCACCTGGCCGGCGAACTGTTCAAGAGCCAGGGCAAGCTCGACATCCTGCACGTGCCGTACAAGGGCTCGGGCCCGGCGATCAACGACCTGATCGGCGGCCAGATCGACATGATCTTCTCGACCTCGGCCAGCGTCAGCGCGCAGGTCAAGGCGGGGCAGCTGCGCGCGCTGGCGGTGACCACGCGCAAGCGCTCGCCGCTCTATCCGGACGTGCCGACGGTGGCGGAATCGGGCCTGCCCGACTATTTCGTCGACAGCTGGTACGCGGTATTCGCGCCGGCCGGCACGCCGGCGGACGTGGTGGCGCGGCTGAACCAGGGCATCCGGACCGCGGCGGACCAGCCGGAATTCCGCCGGGCGCTCGAGGTCGAGGGCCTGGTGCCCGAGATCGGCGGGCCGGCCGAGCTCGGCGCCTACGTCGCGAGCGAAGAGCAGCGCTGGAGCGCGATCGTGCGCGAGGCCAACTTGAAGGCCGCGCCCTGATCGCGCCGCGACCGCGGGCACGCGACGTGCTGTAGAGCCGGTTCCTCGCAGAATCAGGAGCCCAAGGATGGAAACTCGCACGCAACGCCGGGTCGGCAAACGCTGGATGTTCGGCGCAATCGCGGTACTGGCGGTCGCGGTCACGTTCTCATCCGTGGCCTACAACCGGATGCGCGCCGACGTCGCGCCACCGGTGATCGCGTGCGCCGCGGTTAACCAGAGCGGCAAGGCGGTCGAGTATCGCTTCGAGGAAAAGGACACGCCGCTGACCGCTGCCGCCGGCCAGGCCGGCGTGGCGACCGGCGACTCGGCGTGCCGCTACGGCGCGCGCGATGCCGCGGCGCCCATCGCGCTGCAATGGCGCGCGGCTGGCGCCACCGACTGGCGCACCGCGACGCTGAACGCGGTGCGGCCCGACGGCGCCACGCTGCTGCTGGTGCGCTTCACCGAAGATGGCCGGGCGCAGGCGCGCTATGCCGACGCCGACGAGGCGCCCAATGGCCGCGCCGAGCTCGATGCCGGCGTCTGGAACCGGGGCGATTGGGCCAAGGGTTGATGCCATCGGGCGGGCCGGCCTGACCCTCGCGGCGGGCTTGCACCGCCACCTGCACGGGGCGCGCGATACCAAGGTATATCGCCGCCTGCCCGTCGCATATCCGCACGATGCCAAATGCCCGTGGCCCGCTCCGGGGGCCCGGTGCTACTGTTTGCCGCGTCCTGTCGGGGCCCGGTTTCTCCTCCTGTCCGAAGCCTGATCCCGACGCAATCCCAGCTTGATGCGGCAGGTGGATCATGGCTTTCTTCTTCGATGTCACGCGCGGCGCGCGCCTGCTTTCTCCCGGCCTCGGCCGGTCGTTGCGGCCGAGCTGGGCCGATGCGGTGGCGCTACTGCTGCTGGCCGCGCTGGCGGTGCTGGCGGTGCACGGCGTGATGCGCATGCGGGTGCCGCTGGCGGTGCTCGAGGCCCGGCCCATGCCGCTGGACCTGGCGCGGCTGCCCTTCTATGCCCTGCTCACGACGCTGCGCATGTTTGCCGCGCTGGCGGTGTCGTTGGTGTTCACCTTCGTGGTGGGCACGCTGGCGGCGCGCAGCCGCCGCGCGGCGGCGCTGATCGTGCCCGCGCTCGACATTCTGCAGTCGGTGCCGGTGCTGGGCTTTCTCTCGTTCACCGTGAGCTTTTTCATGGGCTGGTTTCCGGGCAGCCAGCTCGGCGTGGAGTGCGCGGCCGTGTTCGCGATCTTCACGAGCCAGGCCTGGAACATGACCTTCAGCTTCTACCAGTCGCTGCGCACGGTGCCGGCCGACCTGGACGAGGTGGCGCGGCAATTCGGCTTCTCGCGGCGCCAGCGCTTCCTGCGCCTGGACCTGCCCTTCGCCATGCCCGGCCTGATCTGGAACACGATGATGTCGATGTCGGGCGGCTGGTTCTTCGTGGTCGCCTCGGAGGCCATCACCGTGGGCGACACCACCGTGGCGCTGCCCGGCATCGGCTCGTGGCTGGCGCAGGCGATCGCGCAGGAGGACCTGCGCGCGATCGGCTGGGCGGTGCTGGCCATGGCGGTCGTGATCCTGCTGTACGACCAGCTCGTGTTCCGGCCCGTGGTGACCTGGGCCGACAAGTTTCGCGTCGAGCTCACCGCGGCGTCGTCGCGGCCGCGCTCCTGGGTCTATGCGCTGATCCGCCGCACGCAGTGGCTGCGCCTGCCGTTCGCGCTGATCGGGCGGTTGCTGCAATGGCTGGCCGAGGTCGGGCCGCGGCGTGCGCCGCGCGCGCCGGCCGTCGAGCGCCCGCCCGGGGTGCTGTCGCGCTGGCTCTGGCGCGGCGCCGTGGCCGCCGTCTGCGGCTGGGCGGCCTGGCTGCTGGCGGATTTCGCCGTCACGCATCTGAGCGTGGCGCAGGTGGGGCAGGTGCTGTGGCTGGGCTGCCTGACGCTGCTGCGCGTGACCGTGCTGCTGGTGCTGGCCAGCCTGCTGTGGGTGCCGGTCGGCGTGTGGGTGGGCATGCGGCCCGCGTGGGCCCAGCGCGTGCAGCCGGTGGCGCAGTTCCTGGCGGCGTTTCCGGCGAACGTGCTGTTTCCGTTTGCCGTGATGGCGATCGTGGGCTGGCACCTGGATCCGGAGGTGTGGCTGTCGCCGCTGATGGTGCTGGGCACGCAGTGGTACATCCTGTTCAACGTCATCGCCGGCGCCAGCGCCATCCCCGCCGATCTGAAGGAGGCGGCGCAGGTGTTCGGCCTGCGTGGCTGGCAGCGCTGGCGCCGCCTGATCCTGCCCGCGATCCTGCCGTTCTATGTGACCGGCGCGCTCACGGCGGCCGGCGGCTCGTGGAACGCCAGCATCGTGGCCGAATCCATCTCGTGGGGGCAGCGCCACCTGCAGGCCACCGGCCTGGGCGCGTACATCGCACAGGCGACGGAGCAGGGCGACACGGTGGCCGTGGCGCTGGGCGTGATCGTGATGAGCGTGTTCGTGCTCGGGTTCACCCATCTGTTGTGGCGGCCGTTGTACCGCGTCGCCGAGCGCCGTTTCCGCGTGGCCTGACGCGCCGCGCCTCTGCAAGGAGAGAACCATGACTGCAATCACTTCCCCCGCGCTCATCGACGTGCGCGGCCTGCGCCACGTCTACGGCAAGGGCGAGGGCAGCCACCGCCTGGTGCTCGACGGCGTGGACCTGCGCCTGCCGGCCGGCGAGATCGTGGGCCTGCTGGGCCGCTCGGGCTCGGGCAAGTCCACGCTGCTGCGTTCGATCGCCGGCCTCATCGCGCCTTCGGGCGGCACCATCGCGCGGGCCGACGACACGCGCGTGGCCATGGTGTTCCAGAGCTTCGCGCTGTTTCCCTGGCTGACCGTGCTCGAGAATGTGGAGACCGGCCTGCAGGCGCGTCACGTGCCGGTGCGCGAGCGGCGCCGCCGCGCGCTGCAGGCCATCGACCTGATCGGTCTCGACGGGTTCGAGAACGCCTATCCCAAGGAGCTCTCGGGCGGGATGCGGCAGCGCGTGGGCCTGGCGCGCGCGCTGGTGGTCGACCCCGACGTGCTGCTGCTCGACGAGCCGTTTTCCGCGCTCGACGTGTTGACGGCGGAAACCCTGCGATCCGACCTGCTCGACCTGTGGGCGGACGGGCGCATGCCGATCCAGGCCATGCTGATGGTGACCCACAACATCGAGGAGGCCGTGCTGATGTGCGACCGGCTGCTGGTGTTCTCGTCCAACCCGGGGCGTGTCATGGCCGAGCTGCGCATCGACCTGCCGCGTCCGCGCGATCGCCACGATCCGGCCTTCCGCGCGCTGGTCGAGGACATCTACGTGCGCATGACGCAGCCGGCGCCCGCGCGGCCCGCCGCGCCCGCGAGCGCCGCCGCGGGCCTGGCCGGCGTGCTCGCGCCGGTCTCGACCAACGCAATGGCCGGCCTGCTGGAGACGCTGGCGGCGGCGCCCTACGAGGGCAAGGCCGACCTGCCGCAGTTGGCGGCGGCCCTGCATTACGAGGCCGACGAGCTGTTCCCGGTGGCGGAAACGCTCCAGCACCTGCGCTTCGCGGAGCTCGGCGACGGGGACCTGCGGCTGCTGGCCGCCGGCCGGCGCTACGTGCAGGCCGGGGTGGACCAGCGCAAGCAGTTGTTCGCGCAACATCTGCAGAGCTACGTGCCGCTGGCCGCCCACATCCGCCGCGTGCTGGACGACCGCGCCGCGCACCAGGCGCCGGCGCGGCGCTTTCGCGACGAGCTCGAGGACCACATGTCGCCCGGCTATGCCGAACAGACGCTGCAGGCGGTCGTCCAGTGGGGCCGCTATGCCGAGTTGTATGCCTACGACGAGGAGGCGGAGCGCTTCAGCCTGGATGATCCGGCCTGAGGCGCGCCCCGCTAAAATCGAGCTCGTCCACCGCCGGGGTTTCCGATGTCCGTGTCCGATGTGTCCAGCGTCACGCCCAAGCCCGATGCCCGCGCACCGGTGCGCCTGGCCGCGCGCGCGGGGCTGATCGCCGCGCTGATGGCCGGGGTGTTCGTGGCCGATACGGTCACGCGGCTGGAGATCGCGGTGGCCGTGTTCCACGTGCTCGTGATCCTGCTCGCGATGCTGTTGCTGCCGCGCCGCGGCGTGATCCTGGTGGCGGTGGCGTGCGTCGTGCTGACGCTCGTCAGCATGCTCATCACCGCGTCGGGCCTGCGCATGCATGAGTCCGGCCTGATCAACGGGGCGATCAGCATTGCCGCCATCGGCATCACCACCTATCTCGCGCTGCGGCTGGCCGCCGCGCAGGCGGCCGCGCACGAGGCGCGGGCCCAGCTCGCGCGCATCGCGCGCATCCGCAGCCTGGGCGAGCTCACCACCTCCATCGCGCATGAGGTGAACCAGCCGCTGGCGGCGATCTCGGCCAGCGCGCACGCGGGGCTGCGCTGGCTGCGCATGGCGCCGCCCAATCTCGAGCGCGCCGAGCGCGCCGTGGAACGCGTGGTGGCCGACGCGCAGCGGGCCAGCGACGTCATCACGCGGGTGCGCAGCCTGGCGCGCAACGAGGCGCCGCAGCGCCTGGCGCTGGACGTGAACGCGGCGGTGATCGAGGCCGTGGCGATCGCGCGCGGCGAGATCGACCGCCACGACATCGCGCTCGCCATCGACCTCGAAGAGGGCCTGCCCAGCGTGCTGGCCGACCCCGTGCAGCTGCAGCAGGTGCTCGGCAATCTGGTGCTCAATGCGGTCGAGGCCATGCAGCAGAGCGCCACGCGCCGGCTCTCGCTGGCGACCTCGCGCGACGGCACGCGCGTGATGCTGACGGTATCCGATACCGGCCCGGGCCTGAGCGCGCAGGCCCAGACGCATCTGTTCGACGCGTTCTGGACCACCAAGGAAGGCGGCATCGGCCTCGGTCTCACGCTGTGCCGCGCCATCGTCGAAGCCCAGGGCGGCACCCTGGAGGCGCAGTCGCCGCCCGCCGGCGGCGCGGTGTTTCGCGTGAGCCTGCCCGCCACCGCCACCGCCATTACCGCAGGAGCCCATGCATGACCTCTCTCCCGAACGATGAACGCGCACCCGTGGTGCACGTGGTGGACGACGATGCCGGCGTGCGGGAGGCGCTCGACGACCTGCTCACCTCGGTGGGCCTGCAGGTGCGCACGCACGCGTCCGCGCAGGCCTTCATGGACGCGCCGCGCGAGGACGCGCCGGGTTGCCTGGTGCTCGACGTGCGCATGCCGGGCCTGAGCGGGCTGGAGTTCCAGCGCCAGATGGCGGGCCTGGGGATCCACCTGCCCGTCATCTTCATCACCGGCCACGGCGACATCGCCATGTCGGTGGGCGCCATGAAGCAGGGCGCCGTGGATTTCCTCGCCAAGCCCTTTCGCGAACAGGACCTGCTCGACGCCATCCAGCAGGCCATCGGGCGCGATCGCCAGCGCCGCATGCGCCAGGCCGCGCGCGAGGGGCTGCGTGCGCGCTGGCAGACGCTCAACGAGGGCGAGCGCCAGGTGATGGCGCTGGTGGTGGAGGGTCTGCTCAACAAGCAGGTGGCCGACCGGCTCGACGTGAGCGAGATCACCGTCAAGGTCCGGCGAGGCAATGTGATGCGCAAGATGGATGCGGCCTCGCTCGCCGACCTGGTGCGCATGGCGCAGGCGCTGCACGACGACGCAGGCTGAGCGGCAACGGCGAGAGTTTCGCGAGCATCGCTCGCCGCATCGGGGCTGCTCGATTACCCGAAAATTCAGGTTGCTGTCATCGCTCGCCTCTAGCCTCCTTCACTATATGCGAGCCGTCCCGGCCCCGCGCGCATCCGGCCGCAAAGAGCCGGCGCGCGTTCATCGAAGGAGACAATCATGCAGAGCACGATCGCTTCCGGCGCGGCCCCGTCCGTGCCCGCCGGCGAAGAAGATGCCATCTACCGCAAGGTCAGCTGGCGGCTGGTTCCGTTCCTGGTGCTGTGCTACGTGGTGGCCTACCTGGATCGCGTCAACGTGGGCTTCGCGAAGCTGCAGATGCTGCAGGAGCTGCAGTTCAGCGATACCGTCTATGGCCTGGGCGCGGGGATCTTCTTCATCGGCTACTTCATCTTCGAGGTGCCCAGCAACGTGATCCTGCACAAGGTGGGCGCGCGCATCTGGATCGCGCGCATCATGATCACGTGGGGCCTGATCTCCACGGCCATGATGTTCGTGAGCACGCCCACGATGTTCTATGTGCTGCGTTTCCTGCTGGGCGCGGCCGAGGCGGGCTTCTTCCCGGGCATCATCCTCTACCTCACCTATTGGTATCCCAACGCGCGCCGCGGCGGCATCACGACCTTCTTCATGACCGCGGTGCCGCTGTCGGGCCTGATCGGCGGCCCGCTGTCGGGCTGGATCATGTCGACCTTCCACGGCGCGCATGGCTGGAGCGGCTGGCAGTGGCTGTTCCTGATCGAGGGCATCCCGTCGATCCTGATCGGGATCGCGGTGCTGATGTACCTCGACGATCGCATCGATCGCGCCAAGTGGCTGTCGGCGCGCGAGAAGGAGGTGCTCATGCGCCACGTCGCCGCCGAGGAAACCGAAAAGACCGACCCGCCGCTGCGCGCCGCGCTGTCGCATCCGCGCGTCTGGGCCATGGCGCTGATCTATTTCTCGTTCGTGATGGGGCTGTACGGCGTGGGTTTCTGGATGCCGACGCTGATCAAGGGCAGCGGCGTGCAGAGCCCGCTCATGATCGGCCTGCTCACCGCCATCCCGAATCTGTTCGCGGTGATCGGCATGATCCTGATCTCGCGCAGCTCCGACCGCAGGCGCGAGCGCCGCTGGCATCTGGCCATCCCGGCGCTGTTCGGCGCCATCGGCCTGGTGCTGTCGGCGCTGTGGGGCGGCAACACCTCGCTCGCGATGGTCGCGCTCACCATCGCCAACATCGGCATCTGCACGGTGCTGCCGCTGTTCTGGAGCCAGCCCACGGCCATCCTGGGCGGCACCGCGGCCGCCGCGGGCATCGCGCTGATCAACTCGGTGGGCAACCTCGCCGGCTTCGTCAGCCCCTATCTCGTCGGCTGGCTCAAGGATCTCACCGGCACCACCAACACCGGCCTCTACATGCTGGCGGGCTGCCTCACGATCGGTGCGCTGATCGCGCTGGCGCAGCCGGCGAAGCTCGTCAACAAATAGCCGCCGGTATCGACCCAAAAAAAAGCCGGCCTCGAGGCCGGCTTCTTCATTGCCCCGCAAGCGATGCGGGCGCGGATTTGAGGCTCAGGGCCTGCGCGCCCATGCGCTCGAGCTTGCCCTCGAGCTCCACGTACTTGCGCATGATGCGGCGCCGGTTCATGGATTTGCTCCAGGCGTAGAACGGCAGCAGCTGCTTGGGGCCGTACCCGTCGACCAGGTACAGGCCCGCCACGCCGTCGGCGTTGCGGCCCACCACGATGTTGCGCGCGCTCACGTCGTTGAAGATCACGTGCGACTCGGTCAGGGCCACGAAGAAGTCGCGCACCTGGCGGCGCAACGCGGCCGGAAAGCCGCTGTCCTTCACCACCTGCTGCAGCGTGGGCGCGACGTGGCCGCTTTCGTCCACGATCTTCTCCACCGCCAGGCCCAGGCCCGCGCTGGTGTTCACCAGGCCGGCGATGCGCGACAGCAGCACGTTGCCGTCCGGCGCGTTGCGCTGGACCGTGGTCGAGACATACTCGATCAGTTCGGTCAGGAAGACCCGGTGCGCCTGCTCGCGATGGAACTTCTTGTGCCAATGGGCGCGGCGGCCCGGCTCGTTGGCGCGCGCGCGGTTCACGATCTTGATCAGCAGGTTCGGATCGGTCGGGTGCTCGTAGACGTCGCGCTCGCTGCCCGAGGCCACGATGCGCGCCTGCGTCAGGTCGATGACCTGGAACGCGTGCGGCACGGTGGCGATGGCGAACGCCTGCGCGACCAGTTCGGCCGGCTGGGGCGAGAGCACGTTCGGGGTGGCGGGTGTGGCGAGCGGTGGCGTCATGGCGATGGTGTTGCGGCGGGCGTTCAGCGTGCGGCGTGGCCGGGCCGGCGTTCGGCCAGCCATTTGCGATAGACCTCTTCGGTGCGCTCGGCCAGGCGCGGCAAGGAGAACTTGCCCTCGTCGCGCACCAGGTGCTCGCCGGCCTGGCCCATCTGCCGGCGCAGCTCGGGCGATTCGATCAGGCGCTGCAGCACGTCGCGCAGGGCGGGAATGTCGTTGGGCGGCACCAGCAGGCCGGTTTCGCCCGGCTTGAGCATCTCGCTCACGCCGCCCGTGTCCACGCCGACGACCGGCAGGCCGCAGGCGGCGGCTTCCACGAACACGGTGCCCGAGGCTTCCTTGAGCGTGGGCAGCGCGAAGATATCGCTGCCGGACAGGATCTGCGGCACGTCGTCGCGGAACCCCAGCATGTGGATCTGCTTCTCCAGGCCGATCTCCTTGATCAGCGCCTGGAGCTGTTCGAACAGGGGCGAGCCGCTGCCCACCAGCACCAGGTGGATGTCGGGGCGCACCAGCATGATGGGGCGCAGCGCCTCGATCAGCTCGCGATGGCCCTTGGTGGCGCGCAGGATGGCGACACAGCAGATCACGATATCGTCGGCGCCGATGCCGAGCTCGGCGCGGATCGTCGATTGCAGGCCGGCGGGCGGCAGCTTGATCGGCGAATAGATGGTCTCGACGCGGGCGGGCGGCACGCCGCGCTCGATCAGGTAGTCGCGCACGTGGTTGCTCACCGTGCTCACGCGGTGCGGCACCCAGGTGTAGGCAAACATCGAATTCACGCGGTTGCTCAGGTGGCGCGTGCGCACCACCAGCGGAAAGCCCATGGTGCGCGCGGCGATGCCGGCCAGCAGCGTGTCGATGCGGCTGTGCGTGTTGAGCACGTCGAAGCGGCCTTCGCGCAGGATGCGCCGCACCTTGGGCAGGCCGCGCAACAGATTGAGCAGGCCGCCCATCTGTACGGTGTGCACCTTGAAGCCGGCCGCGCCGGCGCGCTCCACCAGCTTCGCATGCGGCTGGCAGATCAGTTCGACGTGGTGGCCGCGCTCGCGCATGGCCGTCATTTCTTTGAGGATGCGCTGTTCCTGGCCACCGAAACCGATGGCGGCTTCGGCATGCACGATGCGCAGTGGGTTCGTCACGCGGGTGATCCAGCTAATGAAGGCGAAAACGCCCGTGCGCTCGGCGGCGCGGACGGGGCTACGCAGATTGTGGAATGTGAAATTTTTGTGAAATTTGGGGCCACCTTACTGCCAACGCCGGGCGAATGCAAACCCGCGCGGCCCACTTGTTTTGCGTTGCCGGTAATTGACAGACGATTAAGGAATTTGAAAGTGCGGGCGCCCCGATGGCGGGGCCGGATCGGCATGCCGCCGCGATGCAGACGGCACAAGGCCCGCCGCCCGATCGCCGTGCGCGCGGCCCGCCCGCGGCGCCCTGAAAACCCCCGATTCCACGCCGGGACGGGGCGCACGGCGAGGGCTCGGGGACGTGGCGCGCGCGCGACATCGGGTTCGCGGGCGCGCCAGCCAGCGGCGGCTCAGGCGTGGCGCGGCGGGGCGCTGCCGCGGCCCACGCGTTGCACCAGCGCGTCGAGCAGCAGCATCACGATGAGCGACGCGCCGACCAGCGGAAACAGACAGCCGCCGACGATCATCAGCAGCAGCACGCCGCGCAACGCGCCGCGCTGCGTCGGTGCCGGCGGAATGCCCAGTCCGCCCGCGGGCCGCCGCTTCCACCACATCGCCACGCCGCCCACGCACATCAGCACCATGGCGAGGCAGGCGAGCGCCAGCACGATCTGGTTGGTGCGGCCATATTCCTGCCCCATGTGCACGTTCACGCCCCATTCCAGACCCTTGCCGAGTGGTCCGTAATCGCCATAGCTCATGTCGAGCAGCGGGCGGCCGCTGTACTGGTCCAGGTGCACCACGCGCTGGCGCGCCAGGTCGTCGGGATAGACGGAGCCGGTGTACACGCCCGTGGGGCCGGACGGCAGGTTGATGGCGTAGCCGGGCGCCAGGCCGAGGCGGTCGAAGGTGGCGACGGCCGCGTTCAGGCCGACGGGCGGCGGGGCGCCGTCGGGCCGGGCCACCTCGGGCGGCGGCGCCTGGCCGTGATCGTGCGCCACGTCGTTCTGGCCATGATCGTGCGCGCCCTCGTGCTGGCCGTGATCGTGGCCCGACGTGGCGGCGGCAGCGGCGGCGGGTGCCGACATCGGCATGCGCGCCTGCTCGAGCGACCAGGGGGTCTTGCCCGTGTCGGCGAGCCGCAGTGCCGACATCGGCACGTTCACGCGCACGCCGTCGGGATAGCCGAAGTTGCTGCCATTGGCCCACTGGTTCACCTTGGCGCCCCACACGATCGACCAGGGCATGCCGGTGATGGCGAGGAACAGGATGAACACGGCGGCGAAGGCGCCGGCCACCGCATGCAGGTCACGCCAGAAGACGCGCTGGCGCGGCGTGCCGCGCACGCTCACCACGCCCTGGCGCCGGCCGCGTGGCCACCAGAGATAGAGGCCGGTCAGCACCAGCAGGATGGTCCAGCCGGCGGCGATCTCGATCGCGCCATTGGCGATCGGGCCGAAGAAGGAGAGGCTGTGCAGCTGGCGGATGGTCCACATCAGCGTGCCGCGTTCGTCGAGCGCACCCAGCACCGCGCCCGTGTAGGGATCGAGATAGACGGACAGGTTGGCCGCGCCCTCGGGGCGCAGCACCACGGCCGCGCTGCGGTCGGGGGCGGCGGGCGGCAGATACTTGAGCACCCGGCCCGGATGCGCGGCCTGCGCCCGCGCCACCAGCGCTTCGGGGGCGAGTGCCGGCGTCTGCTGCACGCTCACGCTGCGCAGGTCGCGGTACCAGGCGTCCTCGATCTCGTTGTGGAACAGGTACAGCGCGCCGGTCACGGCGAGGATCAGCAGGAAGGGCACGACCAGCATGCCCGCGTAGAAGTGCCAGCGCCACACGGCGCGATAGAGTTGCGAGGCGCGTACCGGTTCTTTTTCCAGGGTGCCGGCGGTGTCGGTCGTCATGAATTCACCTTTGCGTGCCGCCGGCCTGCGCCGGCGGCGGTTGATTGCGGGCTCGGCGCCCCGTTCAGAATCGGTAGTTGGCGCTCAGTTCCACGCGCCTGCCGGTGCCCAGCAACCACTGCGTCTGGTTGTAGTACGCCGTCTCGGCATATTGGCGATCGAGCACGTTGTATGCCCGCAGCGCCAGCGTGAGGTCGCGCCGCGCGTCCCATTGCAGGGCGAGGTTGGTGGTGGTGTAGCCGGCCATCTCGATCTCGTTGGCCGCATCGGCATAGCGGCGGCCCACGTAGCGCACGCCCGCGCTGGCGGTCCATTGCGGCAGGAACTTCCAGCTCACCCACAGATTGGCCAGCCGCTCCGGCACGTCGGTGGGCACGTTGCCGTTGCGCGAGACCGTGCGTCCGCCCGAGGCTTCCGTGTAGTCGTCGTAGCGCGCCTGCAGCAGCGTCGCGTTGGCGTCCACGCGCAGCGTGGGGGTGAGGGCCACGCCGACGCTGGCCTCGATGCCGCGGCTCGATTGTTCGCCGACCTGGATGCGCAGCGACGGATCGGCGGGGTCGCGCGCGAGCAGGTTGTTCTTGCGGATGTGATACGCGGCCAGCGTCCATTCGCCGCGGTTGTCCCAGAAGGTCTGCTTCACGCCCACCTCGACCTGCCGGCCCGTGGCGAGGTCGAAGCCTTGGTTGGCCGGCGACAGCATCAGCAGGCTGCCCACCGGGTCGGCCGCCTCGGCGTACTGCGCGTAGAGCGCGGTCTGCGGCGTCAGGTCGAACACCGTGCCCACGCGCCAGCCGATGTTGTTGAAGGTGCGGCGATAGGCGGTCTCGTCGGCCACGAGGTTGCGCTGGTCGAGCGCGATGCGGTCGTAGCGCAGTCCGCCCAGCACCGTCCAGCGCTCGGTCAGCGACAGGCGGTCTTCCGCGTAGAGCGCAAACTGGTGCGCCGTGTTGCGGTAGCGCGGCGTGGTGCCGGCCAGGTTGACGAATTCGCCGTGGTCCACGTCATACGGATCCACCACCGAGGTGCCGCCGTAGGGCGAGTTGTTGGTGTGCTTCAAGCTCGCGCGATTGAGTTCCAGCCCGACGGCGAACTGGTTGCGCAGGCCCGCGAGCGTGCCCTTGAACACGGCGTCGGTCACGCTGCCCACCTGTTCCTGATCGTGCAGGATGTTGGTGTACGAACTGCGTTCGATCAGGCCGGTGGCGGGCTGCCAGGCGTACTCCTCGGCGTTGCGCCAGTCGCGCCGGCTGCCCATGTAGTAGGTCCGGTTGCGTACCAGCACCGCGTCGCTCGGCTGCCATTCGGTGCGCAGCTCGCTGCGGTTGTCGCGATAGATGATGCGCGCATCCGACACGTTGTAGTTCTGGTGGCGCAGGCCGTAGTCCATCGTGCCGTCGATGAGCGGCGTGCCGAAGTAGCGCGTCGGCTCCTGCCAGCCCAGCACCTGCGTGAAGGTGACGTTGAGCTCGGGGTTCAGGTCGAAGCGCAGCGCGGCCGACAGCGAGGCATTGCGGGCGCCGCCCAGGCTCATGTCGGCATGAGTGTGCTCGGCGCTGGCGTCGATGCGATACGACCAGCGCTCGTCCAGCGCACCGCCCGAGCCGAAGCCCAGCCGCTGCGTGTCATGCGTGCCGACCGTGGTCTCGATCTCGTTCTCGATCGGGCCGCGCGTCGGCTTCTTCGGCACCACGTTGACCACGCCACCGATCGCGCCCTCGCCGTAGATGACGGAGGCCGGGCCGCGCAGCACCTCGATGCGCTCGACGGCCCAGGGCGAGGCGACCAGGGTCTGGCCCAGGCCGCCGTACTGGCGCAGGCCGTCGTAGAGCTGCGCCACCGAGTTGGTGTCGGTGAAGCCGCGCGAGGACAGCGCCGCGCCGCCGTTGCCGGGATGGCGCATCGTGCTGATGCCGGGGGCCTGGCTGATGGCCTCGCCGATGCTGCGCGGCGCGCGTTCGCGCAGCTGCGTTTCGGTGATGACGTCGATGCTGGCGGGCGTCTCGAATGGCGTGAGGCCGAGCAGGGAGCCGGTGGCGGTGGTTTCGAGCAGGGCGGGGGCGGGCGCGTCGGCGGCCACCGTGACGCCGGGCAGCGTGGCGACCGGGGGCGAGGATTGGGCAAGGCTGGCGGCGGGCGCGAGCGCGAGCGAGGCGAGGGTGTGCGGCAGGCGCACGCGCCATGCGCGCATGCGCCGCGGCAGGACGGCGGTCCTGGCGGAGGGGGGATTCATGGAGAAGTCTCGGTCTAGGGAGGCGATACCGCCGCAAGCGGGCGGGCCGGGGCGAACTAGACGAGCGGGACGGGCGGGGCGCGGGCCCCGAGCGGGGCGCCGGCGAAGGCGGTGAGCGCGACGACGGGCGGCGCGCGGGCACGGAACGGGAAGCTGTAGGCCGTGCCGACCGGCACCAGGACGGGCAGCGAAGGCGGCAGCGGCACCGCGGCCACCGCCGCGCCCACCGGGCAGGCCGCGGCCTGGGCGGCATGGCGCTCGTCGGCCTGGTCGTGGGCCGGCGCCGGGCCCTGCACGAAGATGCGGCCGGCGGCCGAGCACAGCTCGATCAGGTTGGCGTCGGCATGCGTGCCTGGCATGTATCCCGGCGGCACCAGGGCCTTGAGCGCGAACAGCACCAGCGCCAGCCACAGGGTGGCGGCGTGGCGTAGCGATCGTTGCGCGCGCACGGGTCTCATGATGGCGGATTGTAGGGCAAGCCGGGCGGCCTGGCCTGCGTCACGGCGTCGCGCTGGCGTAACCGAGCTCGTGGCTGGCCGCGCGGGCCTCGGCCAGCACCGCCGCCGCGATCGGGCCGTCGGGCCGCGCGTCGAAGCCGCCGGTGGTGCCCAGCGCGGTGAGGGCACCGCAGACCTGGCCGGCATGGTTGTAGATCGGCGCGCTGACGGCGCTGATGCCCTTGAGGTTGGTGTCGATCACGATCGAGCAGCCCGCCGCGCGCACCTCGCGCTGCAGGGGGCCGAGCGGATCGGCCGGATCGAGCGCGCCGCGCGAGGCGGCGTCGGCGCCGTCCAGCTCTTCGAGCGCCAGCCGGCGCACCTGGGCGTCGTCGTGCAGGCCCAGGAACACCCGGCCGGTGGCCGACCACAGCAGCGACATGACCGACCCGACGCGCACGTTCACCGTCACGGGCAGCCCGGGCTCCTCGAAGCGCACGATGGTGGGGCCCTTGTTGCCCATCACCGCGATGAAGCAGGTCACACCCAGTTGCTCGCGCAACCGGATCAGCGCGGGCTCGGCCACGCGGATCGGGTCGGCCTGCCGCATGGCGGCCAGGCCGATGTAGAGCGCTTCGGGGCCGAGGCGGTAGTGCGAGGAGCCGCTGTCCTGCGCCACGATGCCGGCCTCGATCATGCTGGCCAGGTAGCGGTGCACCTTGGCCGGCTGTTCGTCGACCTCGGCGGCCAGGGCGGTCAGGCTGGCGCGGCCGCCCAGGCGGGCGAGCGCCTTGAGCACGGCCATGCCGGTCTCGGCGGCCTGCACGCGCTGGCGGCGTTCGCGCGGCCGGGCGGCGGAAGCGGGGGTGGTGGTCGTCATGGCGGGGATTCTACGTGCTGGCGCCGGGCGGCCAGGGGCGGGTTTGCCGGGTCTTGACGAATTACGCATTGCGTATAGACTTTACGCAAAACAAAAGTCGTGTTCCTCATCACGCATCAGGAGACAACCCGTGCGTTCCTATCGCCCGCAGTCCTATCGTTCCGTCCTCGCCCTGGCCTGTACGGCCCTGGCGGCCCTCGCCATCGCGCCCGCGGCCCACGCCGCCGATCCCGCCGACGGCTATCCCAGCAAGCCCATCCGCTGGGTCGTGCCCTATGCCGCAGGCGGCGGCTCCGACTTCCTCGCCCGCACCGTGGGCCAGGGTCTGTCGGCCCGGGTCGGCCAGACCATCGTGGTCGACAACAAGCCCGGCGGCAACACGGCGATCGGCGCGTCCGAAACCGCGCGCTCGGCGCCCGACGGCTACACCATGGTCTCCGCCGACAACGGCACGCTGGTGTTCAACCCGGCGCTGTACAAAACGCTGTCCTACGATCCGGTCAAGGATCTGGCGCCCGTCACGCTGATGGGCCGCTTCCCGATGATTCTGGTGGTGGGCCCCTCGGTGCAGGCCAAGACGGTCGAGGAATTCATCGCGCTGGCGAAGTCGCGCCCCACCGGCCTGGACTACGGCTCGGCCGGCGCGGGCAGCCCGCATCACCTGGCGATGGAGCTGTTCAAGGTCGAGACCAAGCTCAACCTGGTGCACGTGCCGTATCGCGGCGCCGCCCCGGCGCTGGCCGACGTGGCCGGCGGCCAGATCCCCGCCATGATGGTCGACCTGGCCGCGGGCGCCGGCTTCATCAAGGGCGGCAAGGTGCGCGCGCTGGCCGTGGCGCATTCGCAGCGCCTGCCGCAGCTGCCCGACGTGCCCACCTTCGCCGAGGCCGGCCTGCCCAACGTGCAGGCCGCGGCGCTGGTCGGCGTCTCGGTGCCGGCGGCCACGCCGCCCGCGGTGATCGACAAGCTCAACAAGCAGCTGGTCGCCACGCTCAACGACCCGGCCATCCGCGGCAAGCTGGTCGATTTCGGCATCGAGCCGGTGGCCAACACGCCGAAGGAATACGCGGCGCTGCTCACCACCGAACGCACCCGCTGGAACAAGCTGATCGCCGACCTGGGCATCAAGCTGGATTGAACCCGTATCAAGCGGACGCGCCGCGCCCGCGGCCGTCCGCCGCAGCAAAGGAGATCGTCATGTCGCAAGCCCGCCCCATCGCCTCAGGGTGTCCGGTCGATCACCGGGCGCTGGCCGCGGCCGGCTGTCCGGTGAGCGCGCGCGCGGCCGAATTCGACCCGTTCGAAGACGGCTACCAGCAAGACCCGCCCGAATACGTACGCTGGTCGCGCGAGCAGGAGCCGGTGTTCTTCAGCCCCAAGCTGGGCTACTGGGTGGTCACGCGCTACGACGACATCAAGGCGATCTTCCGCGACAACATCACGTTCAGCCCCGCCATCGCGCTTGAGAAGATCACGCCGACCGGGCCCGAGGCCAACGCGGTGCTGGCCTCGTACGGCTATGCGATGAACCGCACGCTGGTCAACGAAGACGAGCCGGCCCACATGCCGCGCCGGCGGGCGCTGATGGCGCCGTTCACGCCCGAGGAGCTGGTGCATCACGAGCCCATGGTGCGGCGGCTCACGCGGGAATACGTCGACCGTTTCATCGACGACGGCCGCGCCGACCTGGTCGATCAGATGCTGTGGGAAGTGCCGCTCACCGTGGCGCTGCACTTTCTCGGCGTGCCCGAAGAAGACATGGACCTGCTGCGCCAGTACTCGATCGCGCACACGGTCAACACCTGGGGGCGTCCGCGGCCCGAGCAGCAGGTCGAGGTGGCGCACGCGGTCGGCAACTTCTGGCAGCTGGCCGGCCGCATCCTCGACAAGATGCGCGCCGATCCCGATCAGCCGGGCTGGATGCAATACGGCATCCGCAAGCAGCGCGAGCAGCCCGACGTCGTGACCGACTCCTACCTGCATTCGATGATGATGGCGGGCATCGTGGCGGCCCACGAGACCACGGCCAACGCGAGCGCCAACGCCTTCAAGCTGCTGCTGCAGCATCCCGACGCCTGGCGCGAGATCTGCGAGGATCCCAGCCTGATCCCCAACGCGGTGGAAGAGTGCCTGCGCCACAACGGCTCGGTGGCGGCCTGGCGCCGCCAGGCCACCTGCGACACGGTGGTGGGCGGCGTGCCGATCGAGGCCGGCGCCAAGCTGCTGATCGTCACCTCGTCGGCCAACCACGACGAGCGCCATTTCGCCGACGCCGACCTGTTCGATATCCGGCGCGAGAACGCCAGCGACCAGCTCACCTTCGGCTACGGCTCGCATCAGTGCATGGGCAAGAACCTCGCGCGCATGGAAATGCAGATCTTCCTCGAGGAGATCACGCGCCGCCTGCCGCACCTGAAGCTGGCCGAGCAGACCTTCAGCTACGTGCCCAATACCTCGTTCCGCGGCCCCGAGCATCTGTGGGTCGAATGGGATCCCGCGCAGAACCCGGAGCGCACGCGGCCCGAGCTGCTCGCGCGCGTCGTGCCGGTGCGCATCGGTGAGCCGTCCACCCGCCACATCAGCCGCACGCTGGTGGTGCGCGAGGCCACGCGCGTGGGCCCCGACATCCTGCATCTGCGCCTGGCCAGCCCCGACGGCGCGGCGCTGCCGCGCTGGACCCCGGGGGCGCACCTCGACGTGGAATGCGGCGACACCGGCCTGTCGCGCCAATACTCGCTGTGCGGCGATCCGGCCGAGCGCGACACCTACGAGATCGCGGTGCTGCGCGACCCCGACAGCCGCGGCGGCTCCGCCTGGGTGCACGAGCGCCTCGCGGCCGGCGACCGGGTGCGGGTGCGCGGCCCGCGCAACCATTTCCGTTTCGACGAGAGCGCCGCCCACGTGGTGCTGGTGGCCGGCGGCATCGGCATCACGCCGATCGCGGCCATGGCGCGCCGCGCCCGCGAGCTCGGCATGTCGTACGAGGTGCACTACAGCGGCTCGGCGCGCGCACGCATGGCGCTGCTCGATGGCATGCAGGCGCTGCACGGCGAGCGCCTGCACGTCTATGCCCGCGACGAAGGACGGCGGCAGGACTTCGCCGCGCGCTTCGCGCAGCCGGCGCCGGGCACGCGCATCTATGCCTGCGGGCCGCAGCGCATGCTCGACGGCCTGGCCGCCGCCACGGCGCACTGGCCGGAAGGCGCGCTCACGGTCGAGCACTTCCAGTCCACGCTCGGGGCGCTGGACCCGTCCCGGGAACACGCCTTCGAGGTCGAGCTCAAGGACTCCGGCATGACGCTGTCCGTGCCCGCCGACCAGACGCTGCTGGCCGCGCTGCGCCGCGCCAACATCGACGTGCAGAGCGATTGCGAGGAGGGCCTGTGCGGCTCCTGCGAGGTGCGGGTGCTCGACGGCGAGATCGATCATCGCGACGTGGTGCTGACCCCGGCCGAGCGCGCTGCGGGCGGCAAGATGATGAGCTGCTGTTCGCGCGCCAAGGGCGGCCGGCTGGTGCTGGAGCTCTGAGGCCGGGCCGCAGGCGGATCAGACGGACCCCAGCGCGCCGGTTTCCGCCTGCCGGAACCGGGTGTGCCCGGGCTTGTCCGGCGCGGCCGCGCTGACTATGCTGGGGCCTGCGTCCGTCGCGCGCCGCGCCGGGTCTTCCGGTTGGCGGCGCTGGTCATGGCTGCGTCATGGCCGGCGGGCACGCTACCCTTCCGCTGCCCTCACTCGCCTGCCTGCACCATGACCCAACCCGTACGCGGCCGCCGCGGCATCGCCGTCGCGCCCCATGCTCTCGCTTCCCAATCCGCCCTTGCCGTGCTGCGCGAAGGCGGCAACGCCGTCGAAGCGATGGTCGCCGCCGCGGCCACCATCGCGGTCGTGTACCCGCACATGAACGGGCTGGGCGGCGACAACTTCTGGCTGATCCACGAGCCCGGCGGCGAACCCGAGGTGATCGGCATCGACGCCTGTGGCGCGGCCGCGGCCGGCGTGCGCGCCGAACACTATGGCGGCGCGCCCATCCCGTTTCGCGGCGGCAGCGCCGCGCTCACCGTGGCCGGCGCCGTTTCCGGCTGGGACGAGGCGCTGGCCGTGAGCCGCGAGCGCTTCGGCGGCAGGCTGCCCGTGTCGCGCCTGCTGGCCGACGCCATCGACTACGCCCGCAACGGCGTGCCCGTGACGCGCAGCCAGGCGCGCAACACCGCCAACAAGCGCGCCGAGCTCGAACACCTGCCCGGTTTCGCGCAGGTGTTCCTGCCGCGCGGCGGCGCGCCCGAGCCCGGCAGCCTGTTTTTCCAGCCGCGCATGGCCGCCACGCTCGAGCAGCTGGCGCGCGCGGGCCTCGACGACTTCTATCGCGGCGACCTGGGCCAGCGCATGGCCGAGGAACTCGCCGCCAGCGGTTCGCCGCTGCGCCGCGCCGACCTGCAGGCGCATCGCGCGCAGCGCCGCACGCCGCTGATGCTGCAGCACCGCTATGGCCGGGTCTACAACATGCCGCCGCCCACGCAGGGCCTGGTGTCGCTCATCATCCTGGGCCTGCTCGACCGGCTCGACATCGATGGCTTCGATCCGCTGTCGGCCGATTACGTGCACGCCGCCGCCGAGGCGGTGAAGCAGGCCTTCGCGGTGCGCGACCTGCACATCACCGACCCCGCCCACATGCGCGTGCTGGCCGAGTCGTTCCTGGAGCCGGCCGCGCTCGATGCGATGGCCGCGCGCATCTCCATGTCGCAGGCCGCGCCCTGGGGCAAGGGCCTGGGCCCGGCCGACACGGTCTGGCTGGGCGTGATCGATGCGTCGGGCCGCGCGGTGTCGCTGATCCAGAGCATCTATCACGAGTTCGGCTCCGGCGTGGTGCTGCCCTCGAGCGGCATCGCCTGGCAGAACCGTGGCGCGTCGTTCTCGCTCGATCCGAGCCACATCAATGCGCTCGTGCCCGGCAAGAAGCCGTTCCACACGCTCAATCCGGGCCTCGCGCTGCTGCACGACGGCCGCACCATGGTCTACGGCAACATGGGCGGCGATGGCCAGCCGCAGAGCCAGTCGGCGGTGTTCACGCGCAGCGTGGTGTTCGGCATGGATCCGCAGGCCGCGGTGGAGGCGCCGCGCTGGCTGCTCGGCCGCACCTGGGGCCAGACCTCCGACACGCTCAAGCTCGAAGGGCGGTTTCCCGAGGCCACCGTGCAGGCCCTGCGCGCACGCGGCCACGACGTCGAGGTCTATGGCGACTTCGACGAGACCTTCGGCCACGCGGGATGTCTGTTCCGCGCCGCGGGGGGCGCCATGGAAGGGGGCTTCGATCCGCGCTCCGACGGCGCGGTGGCGGCGTTCTGAAGGGGGGCGGCGCAACAGGCCGGCCGCTTCTTGTAGCCCGCTTCTTGTCGCCCGCATCTTGCGGCCGCATCTCGCCGGCCGCACCTCGCCGGCCGTATCAGGCCAGTCGCACGCTGACCCAGAAGGCGCTGTTGGCGTTCACCCGTACCGGCAGGAGCTGCGGCAGCGCACGCAGCACCGCGTCCGTGTCGGCCAGCGCGAAATCCCCCGTCAGGCGCAGCCCCGCCGCCTCGCGCGCGCAGCGCACCACGCCGCTGCGATAGCGCGCCAGTTCGGCCAGGAAGACATCCAGGCGCGTGTCGCGCGCCAGCAGCCGGCCGTCGACCCAGGCGGTTGCGCCCGCATCGGCCGCCATCGGCGCGTCCACCACGGTCGGCCCGAATCGCACCGACATGCCCGGCGCCAGATCCTGGGTCGCGGTGTCGTTGCGCTGCGGCGATACGCGCAGGCCGGCGCCCAGCGCGGTGACCTGCGTCGCGTCGTCGTGCTGGCGCACCACGTAGTCGGTGCCCATCAGCACGCCGTGGTCGGTGCTCAGGATGAAGGGCCGCGCATCGCGCGTGACGGCGGCGCGCACGCGCAGCTCGCCTTCGAGCAGGCGGATCGCGCGCCAGCGCGAGCCGTATTCCACGTCGATCGCGGTATCGGTGTTCAGCAGGAGCCTGCCGCCGTCGGGCAGCGTGATGCGGCGCTGTTCGCCGACGTCGGTCGCGACGTCGGCGGTCCATTCTTCCCAGGGTTCGGCGTGCAGCGTCGCGGCCAGCAGCGGCGTGCCGACCAGCAGCGCGCCCATGCCCTGCAAGACCTGGCGGCGCGAGGGCGCCCGCCATGCATGCGTCAGGTAGCGCGTGGCGCTCGGGTCGATGAGGTTCAGCGTGAGGCCCAGCCGCTCGGCCTGTTGCCAAGCGCTGCGGTGCGTGCGATCGGCGCGGTACCAGGCGCGGAAGGCGGCGCGTTCGGTGTCCGTGAGCGGCCCGTTCTGGACCATGACGAGCCAGCGCGCAGCCTGTTCGCGCGGGCTGCCTGCCTGCGCGGCGGGACGGGAGGAGGGGGCAGGATCTGCCATCGAGCGGGCGGCGGCCGCGGGCAGGCCGCCGGACAGTGGGTTCCAGGCCATTGTAGCGGCAAGGAATGACCGTTATTTGTACGCGGCCAGCAGCAGGTGGCTTTCCGAATTGGTCACGCCCTCGATGGCGCGCAGCTCGCGCAGGACGCGGTCGAAGGCGTTGAGATCGGTGGCATGGAACTGCGCCACGAGATCCCAGCGGCCATTGGTGGAATGCACGTGCACCGATTCGGGAATGCGGCGCAGCCCGGCGATGACGCTGTCGGTGGCGGCGCCGTGGACCTCGATCATCGTGATCGCATGCACGCCGTCGTCGTCGCCGTCGTTGCGCAGCCGCACCGTGTAGCCCGAGATCACGCCGCTGCGCTCGAGACGGGTCATGCGGTTCTGGACCGTGCCGCGCGAGACGTGCAGGCGTTCGGCCAGCTGCGCAGTGGGCAGGCGGGCGTCGCTGCGCAGCAGCGCCAGCAGGCGGCGGTCGAGGGAATCGAGCGTTTCTGACATTTTGATCAAAAGTACCTGGCAAAGTGCCTTGCGGCCTGAGCATTATTGCCAGATTCCTGTCTATCCGCTAGCGCGGGCTTTGCCTACCATGGAGCCATGCCGGTCCCGAGGGCCGGCCAACTTCCGGAGAGAATGATGGACACGCAAACCCGAGCGCATGCGGGCCAGGACCAGGCAGGGGAAACCAAGTGGCAGGGCCACCCGGATCCCGCCGCGCCGCACCGCGACCGTGTCGAGCGCACGCTGGGCGCCCACAACTACCATCCGCTCGACGTCGTGCTCACGCGCGGCAGTGGCGTGTGGCTGTACGACACCGCGGGCCGCCGCTACCTCGATTGCCTGTCGGCCTATTCGGCCGTCAACCAGGGCCATTGCCATCCGCGCATCCTGGCCGCGCTCACCGCGCAGGCCGAGCGCCTCACGCTTACCTCGCGTGCGTTCCGCCACGACCAGCTCGCGCCGCTCTACGAAGACCTCGCCCGCCTGACTGGCGCCCACAAGGTCCTGCCCATGAACAGCGGCGCGGAGGCGGTCGAGACCGCGCTCAAGGCCGTGCGCAAATGGGGGTATGAGGTCAAGGGCGTGCCCGAAGGGCAGGCCGAAATCATTGTCTGCGCGAACAACTTTCATGGCCGCACCCTCGGCATCGTCGGTTTTTCCACCGACCCCGACGCGCGCGGCGGCTACGCGCCGTTCGCGCCCGGCTTCCGCGTCGTTCCGTTCGGCGACGCCGACGCGCTGGCCCAGGCCATCACGCCCAACACCGTGGCGTTCCTGGTCGAGCCGATCCAGGGCGAGGCCGGCGTCATCATGGCCCAGCCGGGCTACTTCAAGCGGGTGCGCGAGCTGTGCAGCGCGCGCAACGTGGTGCTGATCCTCGACGAGATCCAGACCGGCCTGGGCCGCACCGGCGCCATGCTGGCCGAGGAACACGAGGGCATCGAGGCCGACGTCACGTTGATCGGCAAGGCGCTCTCGGGCGGCTTCTATCCCGTGTCGGCCGTGCTGTCGAACGAAAGCGTGCTGGGCGTGTTCCAGCCCGGGCAGCACGGCAGCACCTTCGGCGGCAATCCGCTGGCGTGCGCCGTCGCGCGCGCCGCGCTGGCGGTGCTGCACGACGAGGGCATGATCGACAACGCGCGGGTCCAGGGCGCCTATTTCCTCGAGCGCCTGGCCGCGTTGCGCGGCCCCGTGCGCGAGGCCCGGGGCAGGGGGCTGATGCTCGCGCTGGAGCTGGAGGCGGATGCCGGGCCGGCGCGGCTGATGTGCGAGCGGCTGGCGGCACGCGGCATGCTGGTCAAGGACACGCACGGCCAGACGTTGCGCCTGTCGCCGCCCTTGATTGTCACGCGCGAGCAGATAGACTGGGCCTGCGATCAACTGCAGGCCGTGCTCGATGCACACTGATGGCCTGTTTCCGGAGGACCGCCCCGCCATGAATATTCCCGTCACCGACGTCAGCCTGATCGGCGCGCCCACCGACATCGGCGCGGGCGCGCGCGGCGCGTCCATGGGCCCGGAGGCGCTGCGCGTCGCCGGCTTGGCCGAGCTGCTGGCCGGCCGTGGTCTGCGCGTGCACGACTGCGGCAATCTCTCCGGTCCGGCGAATCCCTGGCAGAAGCCCGCCGACGGCTATCGCCACCTCGACGAGGTCACGGCCTGGAACCAGCTCGTGCACGACGCCGTCTACGCGCAGCTGCGCGCGGGCCGGCTGCCCATCATGCTCGGTGGCGATCATTCGCTCGGCGTGGGCTCGATCAGCGCGGTGGCGCGCCACTGCCGCGAACGCGGCCGGCCGCTGCGCGTGCTGTGGCTCGACGCGCACGCCGATTTCAATACCAACCAGCTCACGCCCTCGGGCAACGTGCACGGCATGCCGGTGGCCTGCCTGTGCGGCCGCGGGCCGGCGCCGCTGGTCGAGATGAGCGGCCACGTGCCGACGCTCGATCCCTCCTGGGTGCGGCAGATCGGCATCCGCAGCGTCGACGAGGGCGAGCGCCACCTGATCCACGAAGCGGGGCTGGAGGTGTTCGACATGCGCTACATCGACGAGGCCGGCATGCGCGTCACCATGGAACAGGCGCTCTACGGCCTGGATCCGGACACGCACCTGCACGTCAGCTTCGACGTCGACTTCCTCGACCCCGACGTTGCTCCGGGCGTGGGCACGACGGTGCCCGGCGGCCCCACCTACCGCGAGGCGCAGCTCTGCATGGAGATGATCGCGGATACCGGGCTGATGGCTTCGCTCGACATCGTCGAGCTCAATCCCGCCCTCGACGTGCGCAACAAGACCGCCACGATCGCGGTCGACCTGGTCGAGAGCCTGTTCGGCAAGTCCACCCTGATCCGGCGCCCGCCCAACAGCTGATGCCGGCCGGCGGCGGGCTCAACGCCCGTGCCCGTCGCCGTGCCAGTGAAACGCTTCGGCCACGTCGGCCGCAAACATATAGCCCCAACCGTGCACGGCCCGGATCGGCAAGGCCATCTGGTTGTGCGCGGCCTTGCGCCGCAGGCGGCTGATCATCACGTCGACGAAGCGGCTGCGCTGCGCGCCGCCATCGGCGGTGGCGGGCATGTCGTCGGTCAGCAGGGCGTCGCGGCTGATCTTGCGCTCGGGCGCCGTCATGAGACGCGAGAGGAACTCGCGCTCGCCGGTGGTCAGGCCGAGCGAACGGCCGCTCGGGCTCACCAGCGTCCAGCCCTGGTTCGCCAGCCGCCATTTGCTTGCGCCACCCGGCGTCTCGCCGAAGATGTCGTCGCGTTCCGCAGGCGCGGCATCGAACTCGGCCGCGCGCGGGTCCAGCGCGTCGTTGCCCCATTGCATGCCCGCCGTGCTGGCGATGCGGCGCAGCAGCGACTGCAGCACCGCGGCGAGCTCCAGGCCACTCACGGCCGCGTCGAGGCAGGCGTCGGCGCCGCACAGCAGCGTGCGGACGCGGCTCTCGCTGTCGGCAAAGGCCGCCATCGCGATGATGCCCACGGTGCGGTCCATGGCGCGCAGGCGCACGGCCGCAATGTGAATGTCGGCGAGCGGAGCGCTCAAGACCACGAGGGGACAGGGCTGGCGGGCAAAGTGATCGTACAGCTCGACCATCTCGGCGCAGGCGCGCACCTTGAAGCCCAGGTGTGTGAGGTTGTCCAGCTGCTGCTTATGCGTGGCATCGTCTTTGACGAGAAAGATGACATCCAGCGTACTGTTCATTAATTCGTCCGAATCTGCTTAGGGTCGCGACTCGTCGGACAGCCGGGCGCCGAACGCTGGGCAGCTGCCAGGGCGCGCGCGGCGGCGCGGTCGTGTCCCGGCGCGCGATGCCCGGGCACGGTCATCGCACCACGCCGGTGTACCGGCGGCGCGATCGGTGGCATCTCCCCATGCCCCGTGCCCGCGCCGGCCGCGTAGTACGGCAGGATGGCGCGTCGTTCTCCCCTTGGCTGTCCAGATCGACGTCGGACTGGCGCCAGGTCCGCCGCGCAGGCAATCCGGGCGGGTGGGCGGCGCGTCTCGTGCGGCGGGCCGCACACGGTTCGGTGCGTTGCCCGTCCGCGCGAAAGTCACGGTCGTGTTTCATTTAAACACGCTTGTGATTCTTTGTGAATATACGTTTCTTGTTTAACTGCGTTGTTACTTTTTCGCGCGCGCCGCTATCTTGTTTTAGCAGGGAGAAAATAAACCGTTTGGCCCGATCGGCATTGTGGTCATTTCTATACAGTATTTTCGATATGTGACGACGGTCTCGCGCGTCGCGTTTACCGACCCGCCGGTCACATGGTTCCGCGCGCACGTCCGGGGCGGGCAGGGGTTCCGGATGAACCCGAAAGTTTGCATGCACTTCGCTGGGCGATACGAACTTTTGCGCGCAATTCGCACTCCCCTGATACATGTAACAAAAAATTTTGATTTGGCTCGTAAATCGGGTTTAATGCCTCGTTTGGCGCGCCATCGCTGGTGCTTTAATCCGATCCATAAAATTCAAACCAGATTTCGAGTCTTTCGAGTGGATACTTTCGGCCATCGTCTGCGCAACGCGCGCATGCTCCACGGATGGACACAAAAGGACCTCGCCCTCGCCAGCAAACTGTCGCAGAGTGCCATCGGCAATTATGAAAGCGGGCTCCGGCTGCATCCCAGCGGAGAGGCCCTCATCAAGCTGACGCGTGCGCTGCGCGTGGCGCCGCTCTGGCTCAGTTCGGGCGAGGGCCCGATGCTGGCGCGCGACGCGGAGGCGCTGGCGCGCCGCTATGACACGTTCCCGCCGGCCGCCGGCTGTGGCGGGCCGGGCGGCTGGCCCTTCCTGTCCGTGCCGTTCTCCGACTACGAACAACTGAGCTCGCAGGAGAAATGCCAGCTCGAACAGGTATTGGCCGCTTACATCGGCGCGCGTGCGCGCTAGTCGCGGCACGGCAGATGCTGCGGTTACAGTAAGGGCTGTTTCGAATCAGGAGGCTAGTTCATGTCGAATTCCCGCTATGCGCGCGTCTGCATGCTGTCGTTGCTGATGGCCGCGCTCGCCGGCTGCGCGTCGCAGCACACCGGACAGGCGCGCCCCGAAGGCAGCGCTGCGGTCAACGCCAGCACCAGCGCGGATTCGTTCGCGCAGACTTCCTGGGAGCTGACGCGCTGGACCGAAGCCGACCGCAGCCTGCGGGAGATACCGCATGGCGATAATGGCGAGCCGATCAAACTGACCTTCCTGGCGCAAGGCAAGAATTATCGGGTCGAGGGATTTTCGGGCTGCAACCGGTATATGGGCAGCTACCGCCTCGAATCCGGCCGACTCAGTATCACCGCGCCCGCCTCGACCCGCATGGCCTGCGCCGATCCGGCGCGCGGCAAACTCGAAGCGGATTATCTGAAGGCGCTCACCGACATCCGCTCTTTCACGCTGGACGCGGGCGGGGCGCCGCGCCATCTGACCTTCACCCTGTCGTCCGGCGCGGTGCTGGACTTTGACCGGCGTCAGGATCCGCCTACACCCTGATACGGCGCGGGTCGTCCGGGCTATTTAAAATAGGGGCATGACGCCGGCCGCGGGGCGGCCGCGCGTCCCACCCTGTTTCGTCGGAGGCCGACATGCCCGCCTTTCTTTCCCTGCGCCTGTTCTGGCCGCTGGCCCTCGTTCTTGGCCTCACGGCTTGCGCCAGCGCGCCGCGCGGCAGCGGCCCCGCCACCCCGTCGTCGGATGTGCTCGCCCAGACCAGCTGGGAGCTGGCTCGCTGGACCCGCCCCGGCGGCGCGCTGCGGCCGGTGCCGCACAGCCACCAGGCCGAGCGGCCCATCACCATGGTGTTCACCCACGAGCAGGGCCGCGCGCGCCTGTCGGGCTTCGCCGGCTGCAACAACTACGCCAGCGAGTACGTGGTGGCCAACGGCACGCTGGTGGTCACCCAGCCGCCGATCTCGACCCGGATGGCGTGCCTGTCCAGCGACGCGGCGCAGCGCGAGCGCGACTTCCTCGAGGGCCTCACCCGCATCACGGCCAGCAAGCTCAACGACGACACGCGCGCCGCCCGCCTGACCCTGGTGCTGGCCAGCGGCGACGTGCTCGACTTCGCGCGACAGAACGATCCGATCGCGGGCGGCCAGCAGGGTCCGACCAAGCTGGTGTACGTGGCGGGCCAGCGCGTGCCGTGCAGCGCGGGCGCCGGCCAGGCCATGTGCTACCAGGTGCGCGATAATCCCGCTTTGCCCTGGCAGCGGTGGTATGGGGAGATCGTGGGGTTCAATTTCCAGCCCGGCATCGAATACCGGCTGCGCGTGGTCGAGCAGCGCGATCCCAATCCGCCGGCCGACGCATCCGCCGTGCGCTGGGTGCTGGATGCGGTGATCGAACAGCGCGTCGTCACGCCCTGATCGCCAGCCGCCGTTCTTCTTTCTGCCCGCGCCGCGCGCGGGCCTCATCATCATGACTCTCGTCGTCAATATCGCCGCCTACAAGTTCGTCACCATCGACGAACCCGATGTCCTGCGCACGCAGCTGCGCGCGCTCACGTCCGCGCTCGCGCTCAAGGGCACCATCCTGCTGGCCGAGGAAGGCATCAACCTGTTCCTGGCCGGCGCGGGCGAGGCCATCGAGGCCTTCCTGGCCGAGCTGCGGCGCGACGTGCGCTTTGCCGATCTCGAGGTGAAGTACAGCGAATCGGCCGACGTGCCGTTCGGCAAGATGCTGGTGAAGGTGAAGCGCGAGATCATCCGCATGAACCATCCCACGATCCGCCCCGAGGCGGGCCGTGCGCCCGCCGTCGATGCGCAGACCCTGGCGCGCTGGCTCGCGCAGGGCGCCGACGACACCGGCCGTCCGGTCGTGATGCTGGACACGCGCAATGCGTTCGAGGTCGACGTCGGCACCTTCGCCAATGCGATCGACTGGCGCATCGACCGCTTCACGCAGTTCCCCGATGCGGTGCAGGCGCATCGCGCCGAGCTCGAAGGCAAGACCGTGGTGAGTTTCTGCACCGGCGGCATCCGCTGTGAGAAGGCTGCCATCTACATGAACGAGATCGGCATCGAGCACGTCTACCAGCTCGAGGGCGGCATCCTGAAGTACTTCGAAGAGACGGGCGGCCCCGGCTACGAGGGCAACTGCTTCGTGTTCGACGAGCGCATCTCGCTCGATCCCGCCCTGGCGCCCGAGCAGCCCTGATCCGCGCAGGCAATAAAAAACCCGCCTGGCGTGCCAGGCGGGTTTTTTGTGCTTGCCAGCCGGATCAGCGCACGCGCATGCCGGGCTGGGCGCCGGGGAAGGGCTCGAGCACATAGATGCCCGCGTCGGTCTTCTCGTCGGCGTGGCTGGCGGCCAGCACCATGCCCTCGGAGACGCCGAACTTCATCTTGCGCGGCGCCAGGTTGGCGACCATCACCGTGAGCTTGCCGATCAGGTCTTCGGGCTTGTAGGCCGACTTGATGCCGGAGAACACGTTGCGATGGCGGCCCTCGCCCACGTCGAGCGTGAGGCGCAGCAGCTTGGTCGAGCCTTCGACGTGCTCGCAATTGACGATCTTGGCGATGCGCAGATCGACCTTGGCGAAGTCGTCGATGGTGATGGTGTCGGCCAGGGCCTCGCCACCGGGCAGCGGGGCGGCTTCCACCGGGGCCGCGGGCGGCTCGAACAGGTCGTCGAGCATCTTGGGCTCGACCCGCTGCATCAGGTGCTTGAACGGCGCGACCTGGGCGGGCAGCTCGGCGGCATCGGCCCAGACGAAGTCTTGCGCGGCGCCGAACAGCTCGCGGGCGACGCGGTTCGACAGCGCGGGCAGCACCGGCGCGAGCATCACCGACAGGGCCTTGAAGCCGGCCAGCGCGCGCGAGCAGACGTCCTGGAGCTGGTCGCGCTGCGACTGCGGCGCGTCGGCCAGGCCCTTGGCGAGCACCCACGGCTGCGCGGCGTCGAACGCCTGGTTGATGCGGTCGGCGTGCGCCATGATTTCGCGGATGGCGCGGTTGTATTCGCGCGCCTCGAGCGCGGCGCGGATCTCGTCGGCGGCACGGCCATACTCGGCGGCCAGCGCGGCGGTGTCGCCCTGGTAGCCCAGCTTGCCATCGAAGTGGCGCGTGATGAACGTGGCGGCGCGGCTGGCGATGTTGACGTACTTGCCCACCAGGTCGCTGTTGACGCGCGCAATGAAGTCTTCCGGATTGAAGTCCATGTCTTCGACGCGGGCGTTGAGCTTGGCGGCGATGTAGTAGCGCAGCCACTCGGCGTCCATGCCGACCTCGAGGTAGCGCAGCGGCGAGATGCCGGTGCCGCGGCTCTTGGACATCTTCTCGCCGCTCACCGTGATGAAGCCGTGCACGTTCAGCGCGTCGGGCGTCTTGCGGCCGGCGAACTTGAGCATGGCGGGCCAGAACAGGGCGTGGAAATAGATGATGTCCTTGCCGATGAAGTGGACCTGCTCGGTGCTGCCGGCCGGGTCGAGCAGCGCGTCGAAGTCCAGGCCCTTGACGGCGCAGTACGACTTCAGCGAGGCGAGGTAGCCCACCGGCGCGTCGAGCCAGACGTAGAAGTACTTGCCCGGCGCATCGGGGATCTCGATGCCGAAGTAGGGCGCGTCACGGGAGATGTCCCAGTCGCCCAGCTTGGCCTCGCCATCGTCGCCGCCGAGCCACTCGCGCGTCTTGGCCTGCACCTCGGCCTGCAGATGGCGCTGGCCCTGGCGGTTGCTGCCGTTGGTCCATTGCTGCAGGAATTCCACGCAGCGCGGATCCGACAGCTTGAAGAAGAAGTGGTCGGAGCTCTTGAGCACCGGGGTGGCGCCGGTCAGGGCCGAATACGGATTGATCAGCTCGGTGGGCGCGTAGACCGCGCCGCAGACCTCGCAGGAGTCGCCGTATTGGTCCTTGGCGTGGCAGCGCGGGCACTCGCCCTTGATGTAGCGGTCGGCCAGGAACATGCCCTTGACCGGATCGTAGAACTGCTCGATGGAGCGCGTTTCGATCAGGCCCTGCGCCTTGAGCGCGCCATAGATTTCGTGCGACAGCGCGACGTTCTCGGCGGAGTCGGTGCTGTGCCAGTGATCGAAGCGGATGTGGAAGCCATCGAGATAGCGCGGGCGCTCGCCGGCGTAGCGCGCGACCAGCTCCTGCGGCGTGATGCCTTCCTTCTCGGCCTTCAACATGATGGGGGCGCCGTGCGCGTCGTCCGCGCCCACGAAGTGCACCGTGTGCCCCGCCATTCGCATCGAACGGACCCAGATGTCGGCCTGGATGTACTCCATGATGTGGCCGATGTGGAACGAACCGTTGGCGTAAGGCAAAGCAGTGGTGACGAATAGCGTGCGTGACATGACGTATCTGACGGTTGAAGGGCGGGATGAGCGGGCTATTTTAGGGCCATTCGGCCGCGGCCCCGCGCGCAGGGGCGCCCGGAGGCGTCAAGGCGGCGTCGCGGCCCGGGGCGCAGACGCAATCAGGGACAGGCGCGCATGGCGACTGTCCCTGGTCGGGAGGCCTGGCATCAGCGCGGCGCCATGGGCAGCGCGCCGGCGGGGCAGGAGAGGGCGGGGCAGGAGAGGGCGGGGATCAGCGGATTTCGCGGGCCTCGACGTCGATGACGTCGCCAGCCGGCGGATTGCGGAACGGCGCGGCGCCGGCAAAGGGGCTGCCTGCACGGCCTGCCTGGCGCTGGCTCCAGTAGGAGCGCACGCCGAACGGCTTGCCGCGCACCTTGGCCACCACGTAGAGGATGCCCAGGGCGACCGCGGTCGAGGCCATGAAGACCAATGCCATCAGCATGCCTACGATACCCAGCAGGATGACGGGGATGGCGCGAAGGAAACGGATGAGAGCGTCGATCATGTATATAGGATGTAAATCACAGCTAAAGGTTCCCGCCGATCCGCTATCCTTGCGGTAACAGACTTAAGGGCAGCCTTGACTGCCTATGGAATCATAGTGTCATGAGTATAACGATAGAGCAAATCCGCGCCGCGCTGCGCGGTCTGACCGATGCCGCGAGCGGCGTGGACGTCGGCGCAACTGTAAAAGATCGTGACATCCAGATCGAGGGCGATGCGGCCCGCGTTCGCCTTGCGCTCGGCTATCCGTCGCAGGATGCCGCCCGCGACCTCGCCACCCGGGCCCAGGCCGCCCTGGCGGCGGCCGGCGTGCGCGCCGACATCGCCATCGACGGCCGCGCCGGCGTGCACGCGGTGCAGCGCGGCCTGAAGCCGCTGCCCAACGTGCGCAACATCATCGCCGTCGCCTCGGGCAAGGGCGGCGTGGGCAAGAGCACCACCGCCGTCAACCTGGCGCTGGCCCTCTCCGCGCAGGGCGCGCAGGTGGGTGTGCTCGATGCCGACATCTACGGCCCCAGCGTGCCCACCATGCTGGGCATCAGCGGCAAGCCGGAGAGCCTCGACAACAAATCCATGGAGCCGCTGGTCGGCCATGGCATCCAGGCCAACTCGATCGGCTTCCTGATCGACGCCGATTCGCCCGCCATCTGGCGCGGCCCGATGGTCACGCAGGCGCTCGAGCAGTTGCTGCGCCAGACCAACTGGCGCGACCTCGACTATCTGATCGTCGACATGCCGCCGGGCACCGGCGACGTGGCGCTCACGCTGGCGCAGAAGGTGCCGGTGGTGGGCGCGGTGATCGTGACCACGCCGCAGGACATCGCGCTGCTCGACGCGCGCAAGGGCCTGCGCATGTTCCAGAAGGTCGAGGTGCCGATCCTGGGCATCGTCGAAAACATGGCCATCCACGTGTGCTCGAACTGCGGCCACGCCGAACACATCTTCGGCGAGGGCGGCGGCCAGCGCATGGCCGAGCAATACACGGTGCCCTGGCTGGGCAGCCTGCCGCTCGAGCTCGCGATCCGCGAGAGCACCGACGCCGGCGCGCCCACCGTGGTGTCCGCGCCCGACAGCGAAGCCGCAAAACGCTATCGCGACATCGCGATCAAACTGGCAGCGGGAGTCGCCGCGCTGCCGCGCGACATGGCGGGCCGCATGCCCTCCGTCGTGGTCCAGCAGCGGCCCAGCTGAGGCATGCGGAGGCTCCTGGGCGGGGTATTGCTCGCAAGCCTTCTGGTGGCGGAAACGGCGTATGCCGAGTTGCCTGAAATCGTCATCGATCCGGGCGGGGTGCCGCCTGCCGCGCTGCAGGCCATCACGCAGGCGGTCGGCGCCATCGCGCGCCTGGCCGAAGACCAGGACGGCGGCGAAATCAACCGGCTGCGGCGCCGCGCGCGCGACGCCACGCTGGCCGCGCTCGCCACGCAGGGCTATTTCACGCCCGAGGTCACGCTCACGCCGGGCACCGACGTGGGCGGCGAAACCTGGGACATCGTCATCAAGGCCGGGCCGCAGGCCCGCGTGGCCGACGTCGACCTGGCCTTCACCGGCCGCATCACCCGCGCGGAATACGCCGCGCGCGTGCAGCAGCTGCGCGACAGCTGGTCGCTGAAGCAGGGCCAGCCCTTCATCAACGCCGACTGGAACCGTGCCAAGTCGTCGCTGCTCGACGCCGTGGGCTCGCGCGAGTTCCTGCTGGCGCGCATGACCGGCTCCAGCGCCGAGGTCGATGCGGAAAGCGGCCTGGTCCATCTCACCGTCACCATCGACAGCGGCCCGCGCGTGCGCCTCGGCGCGCTCCAGACCGAGGGCCTCGAGCGCGTGCCGGAACGTCTGATCCGCCGCTACGTGCGCTACAGCGAGGGCGCCGACTACAGCCAGGACCAGCTCGATCAATGGCAGCAGGAGCTGCAGTCGACCGCGTTCTTCCGCGGCGCCTTCGTGACGCTGCGCCAGCCCGACGGCGAGCGCTCGGAGGCGCCGGCACAGGCCACCGCGCCGAGCAAGGAGGCGCGCGCGCCCGGCTCGAGCGGCCTGGCGGCGGCCCAGCCGGCCGGCGATCCCGACGTGTCCGGCGCGCCCGGCGTGCGGCGCGCCCAGCCGGTCGATTCGGATGGCGAGGTCACCTTGCCGGTCGACGTGCGCGTGGTCGAGGCGCCGCCCAAGCGGGCGTCGGTATCGATCGGCGTGGACGACGAGGCCGGTGCGCGTCTCGAGGCGCTCTATCGCCAGAACGTGGTGTTCGGCCATCCGCTCACGATGGAAACCGGCTTCGGCGTGGACCGCCTGCGCCAGCGCGCCTATGCCGACTTCACGCTGCCGCCGGATGCGCGCGGCCGGCGCGATTCCATCGGCCTGCTGTTCGATCATTCCGACATCCAGGGCCTGAACGTGACCCGCTACGCGCTCGGTCTCACGCGCAGCCAGGAGCGCAAGGGCGCGGGCGACAGCCGCGTCGAGTACGAGACCCGCTGGGGTCTGCTGCTGGCGCACGACCACGTCAAGATCGATGGCGGCGACACCTACGACCTGCCCACGGCCACCGTGACCGGCGAATGGCTGCGGCGCGACGTGGACAACAAATACGATCCGCGCGAGGGCAACCTGATCGCGCTGGGCGGCGGCGTGGGCGTGACGCTCGACGACGGCAGCCCCTACACCCGGCTGCGCCTGCGCGGCCAGAAGTGGTGGCCGGTGGGCGAGCGCGACGTGCTGACGCTGCGCGGCGAGGTCGGCCGGGTCTGGTCCAACACCCGCACGCGCGTGCCCGACGACTTCGGCTTTCGCACCGGCGGCGCGCGCTCGATCCGCGGCTACAAATTCCAGAGCATCGGCCTGAAGCAGAACGACGCGACCGTCGGGGCGCCGACCCTGGCGGTGGCCAGCCTCGAGTACGACCACTACCTGAACGACCGCTGGGGCATCGGCTTCTTCGTCGATGCCGGTGACGCGGCCGAGTCGTTCGGGTCGATGGACATCGCGCTGGGTTACGGCGTGGGCGCGCGGGTGCGCACGCCCGCCGGCCCGCTGTTCCTCGACGTGGCCTATGGCCAGCGCGAGCGCGACCTGCGCCTGCACTTCTCGCTGGGGATCGCGTTTTGAGGTTCCTGCGCGCGCTACTCCGACAGATCCTGGTCTGGTGGTTGCCGGGCCTGGCCATGTGCGCCGTGCTGCTGGCCCTGGGCGTGTTCTGGCTGCTCGGTTCGCAGACCGGCTCGCGCCTGCTCGTGACCTCGGCCGTGCAGTACCTGGGCGGCCAGGTCGAGCGCGTCGAGGGCAGCGTGCTGCTGGGCCTGCGGGTCGGCAGGCTGCAGGTCAGCGTGGCCGACACCGACATCGAGGCCGCCAATCTCTGGCTCGACGTGGACTGGAGCGATCTGTCGCGCGGCCGCCTGCACGTGCGCGAGCTCTCCGCCGACCGGATCGCGGTGGGCCTGCCGCCCGCCGCCGAAGCCGAGCCCGACACGCCGCCCGGCGAGCCCTTCGATCATCTCGACCTGCCGGTGGCGCTGGCGCTCGATCGGGTCGCGCTCGGCGCGTTCGCGCTCACGCGCCGCGCCGCCGACGGCAGCGTGACCGACCTGCTGCCGCTGGAGCTCGGCGATCTGGTGGCCTCGCTGCAGGCCGGTACGGCCGAGGCGCCGGGTGCGCGCCTGCGCATCGACAGCCTGCGCGCCCGGCACCCGCAGGCGCAGCTGGCCTTGCAGGGCGAGGCCGAGGTGGCCCGCCTGGCGGCGCCGTGGCCGACGGTGGCCCGCCTCGATCTCACCGGCTCCGCGCCCGCGCGCGACTCGGCGCTGTGCTTCGGCGCCAAGCTGCCCGGGGCGGCCTCGGCGCGCGCGCTGCGCACCGAGGCCGGCCGCATCGCCGGCGGCCAGGCGGCCAACGAGGTGGCGGGTGCCGGCGCGCAGCGCCTCATGCAGCCGGCGCTCGACGGCGACGCCGCGCTGATGGAAGCGGCGCTGGCGCGCCTGGACGGCATGGCCGCCACCGGCCTGTGCCCGGTCGGCCTCAAGCTGGAGGCGCGCGGCTCGCTCGAGGCCCTGAACGTGGTGCTCGACGGCACGGGCAGCGGCCTCAGCGTGCATGCGCTGGCCGATCTGCTGCCGCAGGCCGCCTTCCCGGTGCAGCGCGCCACCCTCGACATCGAGCGCGACGACGGCTCCAGCCTCGCCGCCCGCCTGGGCCTGGCGCCGGTGCCCGACGCACCCGCGCGCCATCGGCTGGAGGCGCGCCTGGACGCCAGCAAGCTGGACCTGGGCAGCCTGCTCGGCGACCTGATCCCGCCCGCGGTGCTCAGCGCCGAGGCCGAGCTCGACGCCGAACTGCAGGATCTGTCCGTGCTGCGCCAGGCCACGCTCTCGCTGAAGCTGGGCGACGACAGCCGCTGGAACCGCCAGCCGCTGTCGGGCCGGATCGCTGCCGAATGGGCCACGCGCGTCCCGGCCGAAGGCGAGGCGGCCGCGCGACAGGGCCTGCCGGGTCTGCCGGCCGGTGCCAGCATCCCGCGTTTCGAGACCGACCTGAAGCTGGGGCCCAACCGAATCCGCGGCAACGGTGCGCTGACCGAAGCGACGGGCAAGCTGCAGCTCGACGTGCAGGCGCCGCGGCTGGACGCGTTCTGGCCCGGCCTGCCCGGCGGCGCCACGGCGAAGTTCGCGATCGACGGCGCGATGGCCTCGCACAAGGGCTCGCTCGAGGCCACCTACACCCCGCCGTCGCCGCGCCCCCGCGTGCTGGGCAGCGCGCCCGCGCAGGCCAGCCTGCGTTTCGAGGGCGGCTGGGGCGAAGAGGCCGGCAAGCCCGGCACGGCCGGCTGGCGCGGCAATGTGTCGCGCGTGCAGGCCGCCAGCGCGGGCTTCTCCGCCGAGATCGCCGGGCCCGTGGCGCTGGCCTACGTGCCGGACGCGGTGGCGCCCGCGCCGCAATGGCGCGTCGGCGCGGCCACGCTCACCGCCCGCTTCCCCGATGCGCAGACGCTGTCGATCCGCCATGCGGCGTCGCAGGGCCGGACCGGCCAGTGGCAGACCGCGGGCGGCGCCGACAATCTCGTGCTGCGCACCAGCATGCTGCGGCAGGTGCTGATGGCGCTCGACCCCGAAGCGGTGGCGCGCGCCGAGCGCGAGGCCGGCCGCGTCAATCCCGATTCGCCGGCGGCGCAGCGTCGCATCGCGCTCGACGCCAGCTGGGACCTGAAGTTCGCCGGCAGCCTGGGCGGCAAGGTGCGCATCGCGCGCCGCGACGGCGACCTGATGGTGCCGGGCGATCCGCCCATCCCGCTCGGCCTGCGCACGCTGGTGCTCGACGCCACGGCCACGCCGGGCGAGGGCGGGGCGAGCCGTCTGGCCGCCAACCTGGCCCTGCAGACCGAAAAAATGGGCGGCGTGAACGCCACCGCCAATGCCACGTTGCGCGGGCTCGCGCTGGACCCGCGCCAGCCGATCCGCGCCAACGTCAACGCCGACATCTCCGACCTGGCTTGGCTGGGCCTGTTCGTGGGCGACGCGCTGGAGCTGGGCGGCGCGCTCAAGGCCAATGTGCAGGCCCAGGGCACCCTGGCCGGCAAGTGGAGCGCCACCGGCACCATCGCGGGCGACAAGCTGCGCGTGGTGCGCATCGACGACGGCGTGCGCCTGCTCGACGGCACGCTGCGGGCGCGGCTGCAGGACGATCGCGTGATCCTGGATTCGCTGCGTTTCCCGGCCGTGCTGCGCGTGATGCCGGCCGAATGGCGCACCAAGGAATGGATCACGACCAACAAGGATGCCAAGGGCGGCTTCGTGGAGGCGCGCGGCGAGTGGGCGCTGAGCGCCTCGCGCGGCAACGTGCGGGTGCAGCTGCACCGCTTCCCGGCGTTGCAGCGGTCCGACCGCTACGCCATGGTGTCGGGCAACATCGACATCAACGCCGCGCTGCCGCGCCTGGACATCACCGGCGACCTGACGGCCGACGCCGGCTGGGTCAGCCTGGAGATCCTGCAGGGCGTGCCTTCGCTCGACGATGACGTGAAGGTGGTGCGCGCCGGCGACAAGAAGGCGGCCGGCGGCACGCCGATGCAGGTGGGCATGAACCTCAAGTTCGACATGGGCCCGCGCTTCTACATCACCGGCATGGGGCTGGACGCGGGCCTGCTGGGCAGCATCCAGATCCTGCTGCAGGAAGGGCGCCTGACCGGCATGGGCGCGCTGCGCACCCGCGGCGGCGGCATCGAGGCCTACGGCCAGAAGCTGCGCCTGCGCCGCGGCACGCTGACCTTCCAGGGACGGCTCGACAATCCGCTGCTCGACATCGAGGCCCTGCGCACCGGCGAGCAGGTCGAGGCCGGCGTGCGCGTCTCGGGCACCGCCCAGCGTCCGCGCATCGACCTGGTCTCCTATCCGGACGTGAGCGACGTGGAGAAGCTGTCGTGGCTGGTGCTGGGCCGCGGCCCCGACTCGGGCGGTGGCGACACCGCGCTGCTGCTGTCGATCGGCACGGCGCTGCTGGGCGGCGGCGAGCCGCTCTACAAGCAGTTCGGCCTGGACGACGTGAGCGTGCGCACCGGCGCCATCGGCAGCTCGGGCAGCATCCTGCCCGACCGCACCGTGGCCGGCCAGGTCAACCGCGACTCCGACAGCGACCTCGCGACCCAGTTCCTGGTGGCGAGCAAGCGCTTCTCGAACGACATCACGCTGAGCATCGAGCAGGCGCTGTCGGGCAGCGAAACCGTGGGCCGCGCCAGCTACCGCATCGCGCGCGGCCTGTCGCTCGACCTGAAGGGCGGCACGGTCAACGGCATCGCGCTGGTGTATCGCTGGCTGATCGACGACTGAGGCCGGGGCCGCCGCGGGCGGCCCCGCTATCCGACCCCGAAATGAGTCGCACCGCCGCGCGCCCCGGCTCGCGATAAAATAGGCGGCATTGTTCCAAAGGCACCCCTATGAGTATCAAAAGCGATCGCTGGATCCGCCGCGCTGCCGAAGCCGGCATGATCGAACCCTACGAGGCCGGCCAGGTCCGTACCGCCGGTGGCGAGCGCATCGTCAGCTACGGCACCAGCAGCTACGGCTACGACGTGCGCTGCGCCGACGAATTCAAGATCTTCACCAACATCAACTCGACCATCGTCGATCCGAAGAACTTCGACGAGGGTTCGTTCGTCGACTTCAAGGGCGACGTCTGCATCATCCCGCCGAACTCGTTCGCGCTGGCCCGCACCGTCGAGTTCTTCCGCATCCCGCGCAGCGTGCTCACGATCTGCCTGGGCAAGAGCACCTACGCGCGCTGCGGCATCATCGTCAACGTGACGCCGCTCGAGCCCGAATGGGAAGGCCACGTCACGCTGGAGTTCTCCAACACCACGCCGCTGCCGGCCAAGATCTACGCCGGCGAAGGCTGCGCGCAGATGCTGTTCCTCGAAAGCGACGAGATCTGCGAAACCTCGTACGCCGATCGCGGCGGCAAGTACCAAGGCCAGCGCGGCGTCACGCTGCCGCGCACCTGATCCGCCCGTCTGCAACCGGTGCTCGGCCACGGCCCGTCCCGCAAGGGGCGGGCCGTCGTGTTTGCGCGCGCGCGTTTCAGGCCGGATCGGCCACGGCGTCGTAGCCGGCCTGCGTGAAGCGCATCAGGCAGAGCCCGTTGCCGAACGGATCGGCGAGGTGGGCGATGCGGCCCCAGGCATGGTCGGCGGGCGCGCCCTCGAGCGTGGCGCCCGCGGCCACCGCGCGGGCCACCGCGGCGTCCACGTCATCGACCACGAAGTCCAGATGCACCGGGGTCCAGTGGCGGCCGTAGTCGCGCGCCGCCGCCGGCGCCGGCGCGGGGCGCGAGCCGGCCGGCTTCTCGAGCAGGTACACGGGGGCGCCCGCGCCGTCCAGCTCGGCCACCCGGCCGCCCAGCGTGCGCACCAGCCTCAGGCCCAGGCCCTCGGTATAGAAGGCGATGCCCGGCGCGAGCGCGGGCACGTCGATATTGACCAGCAGGCGCATGGCGCCTCCTTCAGTAGCTGACCAGCGATTTGCACATCAGGATCTCGGCGTAGGGGCGGCCGTCCACGATCAGCGAGTCGGGCTCGCGGCCGTAGGTCATGAAGCCCAGGCCGGCGTAGAGCTTCTGCGCCTGCAGATTGCCGTCGGTGACGGTCAGGAGCAGCTGGCGCACGCCCTCGAGCGAGCGCGCGTAGGCGATGGCGGCCTCGATCAGCTGCCGCGCCAGGCCCCGTCCCCGTTGCTCGGGCGCAACGTAAACGCTGTACAGATACGCTTTGTGGCGTTGTTTCAGTTTCTGTTCGCGCACCACAGTGCACAGGCCGGCCAGACCCCCGTCGACATACCCGCCAAACGTGGCCTGGTGCAGCCCGCCGGCGATCCGGCTGCGCCAGGTGGCCGGCGTGACGAGCCGCTCCTCTTCGTAACTGGATCCGAACGCGGTGGGCGCGTCCCGCAGGGCCGCGAGCCGCAGCTCGGCATACTCTGCAGCATCTGCCTCCGATAATTGACGTACGCTCGATGGATTCACAGGTGCTCCGGTAGGAAGTTCGGGCTCGCGCAGCCCCCTGGCCCCAATATAATGGACTTGTCGTCACGCGCGGATGCCAGCGCAGGAGCCAGCGATGTTCGGTTTTCTCAAGACCTCGACCCCGCAGGTAGACCAGGAAGTGCAGGAAGAATTCGTGGAGCGCGTCAGCGCGGCCGCCGAAGACTTCCGCGCGGTCGCGGCCAGCCATGGCCGCCTCGATTACACCCCCGCCAGCATGGCGGCCCTGGACGAGGCGTTGGCGCGCGTGCGCGCCGGCGACCTGGCACTCACCCCCATGCAGCGCGTCGGCGCTGCGGCCTACCTCTACGAAACCCTGCGCCGCGCCCATGGCGGCCTCTACGAAGTCTGCGACAACGACGACCCGGTCGTGTTCGTCGCCGGGCCCGAGGAGGCCGAGGTCTGTCTGTGCGGCATTTCGCGGGTCGAACGCTATCTCACTGGCGCCCACGCCGAACCCGTCAGCGCCGCGCTGCAGCGCTTCGAAGCCGCCCTGGCCGCCGGCCGGGCCGAGACGATCCGTTGACCCTGACCGGGCCGACCGCCATTCCCTTGTCCGCCTCGCCTGACCGCCCTGCCGGCCGGTCCGGGAGGCGTTCGCCAATCCGTCCTACAATTCTCGCGCGAGTCGCGGTCCGTCCCGCGGGCCAAGCTGTCACCAGACCGTCTGCGACTCGCTGTACACTCGCGTCCGTTTTGCCTTGCCCGCCAGGAGCGCCCGCATGAAATTCCGCTTCCCCATTTTCATCATCGACGAAGACTACCGCTCCGAGAACGCCTCGGGGTTGGGTATCCGCGCGCTGGCCCAGGCAATCGAGGCCGAGGGCGTGGAGGTCATCGGCGTGACCAGCTACGGCGACCTCAGCTCGTTCGCCCAGCAACAGAGCCGCGCCAGCGCGTTCATCCTGTCGATCGATGACGAAGAGTTCGACGTCGACTCGCCCGAAGACGTGGCGCTGGCCATCAAGAACCTGCGCTCGTTCATCGGCGAACTGCGCTTTCGCAACGCCGACATCCCGATCTATCTGTACGGCGAGACGCGCACGTCGGAACACATTCCGAACGACATCCTGCGCGAGCTGCACGGCTTCATCCACATGTTCGAGGACACGCCCGAGTTCGTGGCGCGTCACATCATCCGCGAGGCGCGCAGCTACGTCGACAGCCTGCCGCCGCCGTTCTTCCGCGAGCTGGTGAAGTACGCCCAGGACGGTTCGTATTCGTGGCACTGCCCCGGTCACTCCGGCGGCGTGGCGTTCCTGAAGAGCCCGGTGGGCCAGATGTTCCACCAGTTCTTCGGTGAAAACATGCTGCGCGCCGACGTCTGCAACGCCGTGGACGAACTCGGCCAGCTGCTCGACCACACCGGCCCGGTGGCCGAGTCGGAGCTCAACGCCGCCCGCATCTTCCACGCCGACCACTGCTACTTCGTCACCAACGGCACCTCGACCTCGAACAAGGTCGTGTGGCATGCCAACGTGGCGGCCGGCGACGTGGTCGTGGTCGACCGCAACTGCCACAAGTCGATCCTGCACGCGATCACCATGACCGGCGCGATCCCGGTGTTCCTGCGCCCGACGCGCAACCACCTCGGCATCATCGGCCCGATCCCGCTGGAAGAGTTCGATCCGGAAAACATCCGCAAGAAGATCGAGGCCAATCCGTTTGCGCGCGAGGCCGTCAACAAGAACCCGCGCATCCTGACGCTGACGCAGAGCACCTACGACGGTGTGATCTACAACGTCGAGATGATCAAGGAGCGCCTGGGCAGCTACGTCGACACGCTGCACTTCGACGAAGCCTGGCTGCCGCACGCCTCGTTCCACGAGTACTACCAGGACATGCACGCCATCGGCCAGGACCGGCCGCGCGGCAAGGATGCGATGGTGTTCGCGACCCACTCCACGCACAAGCTGCTGGCCGGCATCTCGCAGGCCTCGCAGATCATCGTGCAGGAGTCGGAGACCCGCAAGCTCGACCGCAACGTCTTCAACGAGGCGTACTTGATGCACACCTCGACCTCGCCGCAGTACGCGATCATCGCGTCGTGCGACGTGGCCGCGGCCATGATGGAACCCCCGGGCGGCACCGCGCTGGTCGAGGAGAGCATCCGCGAAGCCCTCGACTTCCGCCGCGCCATGCGCAAGGTCGAATCCGAGTATGGCAAGAACGACTGGTGGTTCAAGGTCTGGGGCCCGAACCGCCTGGTGGCCGAAGGCATCGGCAACCGCGACGAGTGGATCCTCGAATCGAACGACCACTGGCACGGCTTCGGCGACCTCGCGCCGGGCTTCAACATGCTCGATCCGATCAAGGCCACCATCATCACCCCGGGCCTGGACATGTCGGGCAGCTTCGGCGAGACCGGCATCCCGGCCGCGTTGGTGTCCAAGTACCTGACCGAGCACGGCGTGGTGGTCGAGAAGACCGGCCTGTATTCGTTCTTCATCCTGTTCACCATCGGCATCACCAAGGGCCGCTGGAACACGCTGCTGACCGCGTTGCAGCAGTTCAAGGACGACTACGACCGCAACCAGCCGCTGTGGCGCATCCTGCCCGAGTTCTGCCGCGATCACCGCCGCTACGAACGCATGGGCCTGCGCGACCTGTGCCAGGAAATCCACGAGGCCTATCGCGCGCGCGACGTGGCTCGCCTGACCACCGAGATGTACCTGAGCGACATGGTGCCGGCCCTCAAGCCGTCGGATGCCTTCGCCCGCATGGCGCACCGCGAGGTCGAACGTGTCTCGATCGACGAGCTCGAAGGCCGCGTGACCGGCGTGCTGCTGACGCCGTATCCCCCGGGCATTCCGCTGCTGATCCCGGGCGAACGCTTCAACCGCACCATCGTGCAGTACCTGCAGTTCGCGCGCGAGTTCAACGAGCGCTTCCCGGGCTTCGAGACCTACATCCACGGCCTGGCGGACGACACGGCGGAAGACGGCACCAAGCGTTACTACGTCGACTGCCTGAAGGAATCCGACGCCTGAGACGCGCAAGCGTCATTGCGATGAACCAGGATGGGCCGCAAGGCCCATCCGCTTTTTCCGGGATACGAATCGATGTTCGACGTTGCCGTGATCGGCGCGGGCGCCGCGGGCATGATGTGCGCGGCGGTGGCTGGCCAGCGCGGGCTGTCCGTGGTGCTGGTCGACCACGCCGAGCGCCTGGCCGAGAAGATCCGCATCTCCGGCGGCGGGCGCTGCAATTTCACCAACATCGGCACCACGCCGGCCAACTTCCTGTCGGCCAACCCGCACTTCTGCCGCTCCGCACTGGCGGGCTACACGCCGCAGGATTTCCTCGCGCTGCTGCGTGAGCACGGCGTGCGCTGGCACGAGAAGCACCGCGGGCAGCTGTTCTGCGACGACTCCAGCGAATCCATCATCGAGGTGCTGCGCGCCGAATGCGAGCGCGGCGGCGTCAAGTGGCGCATGCCGTGCCGCGTCGACGAGGTCGCGGGCGAGGAGGGCGGCTACGTGCTCGCCACCTCCACCGGCACGCTGCGCGCCCGCAAGCTGGTGATCGCCACCGGCGGCATGGCGATCCCGCAGTTGGGCGCCACCGATTTCGGCCTCAAGCTGGCGCGCCAGTTCGGCCTGAAGGTGATCGAGCCGCGGCCCGCGCTGGTGCCGCTCACGTTCGAGCCCGAGGCCTGGCGGCCGTTCTCCGAGCTTTCCGGCGTGGCGCTGGAAGTGCGGCTCGGCACGGGCGCAGGCAAGACGCGCGGCGAGTTCCTCGAAGACCTGCTGTTCACCCATCGCGGGCTCTCCGGCCCCGCCATCCTGCAGATCTCCAGCTACTGGCAGCCGGGCGAAGCCATCGTGCTGGACCTGGCCCCGGGCCGCGACCTGGCCGACGAGCTGCTGGCCGCCAAGTCGGGCTCGCGCCAGCAGATGCACACCGTGCTGGCCGGCCTCTGGCCCAAGCGCCTGGCCGACACCTGGCTGACGCAGGGGCAGGGCGAGCTGGCGCAGGCACGGCTGGCCGACGTGCCCGACCGCAGCCTGCGCGCGCTGGCCGACCGCATCCATCAGTGGCGCCTGGTGCCCACCGGCACCGCCGGCTACAAGAAGGCCGAGGTCATGCGCGGCGGCGTGGACACGCGCGGCCTCGACCAGAAGTCGATGCAGGCGCGCGAGGTGCCCGGCCTGTATTTCATCGGCGAGACGGTCGACGTGACGGGCTGGCTCGGCGGCTACAACTTCCAGTGGGCCTGGGCCTCCGGCGTGGCCTGCGGCCGCGCCCTCTAGGCGCCACCCGCCCGCGCCGTCCGCGCGCGGGCCTTCCTTCCTTTCGATCCCGGCGCGGCACGCGCCTTGCGGGCGCTGCCTGCGTGCGCCGTCCGTCGGGCGCGCGCCGCGCCCGGACGCTGGCGACTCTCCGGTCTTGCCGCCGTCCGCCGTCACCCGCGGATCGGCCCGGCTTGCTGTTCAAATGAATAGTAATTACTATCATTCGTATTAGTGCCGTCCGACCCCGGGAGGCACCGCCCTAGACCGGAGGCGACATGATCGAGACCGCAACGCCGTATCCGCACGCCAGCGCCAGCGAGCACGCCACCACCGAGCGCGCGATCGAGCGCTGGCAGCGCGTGACCGTGCGCGGCAACCGCGCGCACACCCGCGGCGATCGCCATGGCGCGCTCTCGCACTACCGCGCCGCCCTGAGCCTGGCCGATGGCCTGTACGGGCTGGACAGCGTCGATCCCGACCCGGCCCTGGCCGCGCTGGTCATCTCGCACCACAACCTGGCCGACATGTTCGAGGCGCAGGGCGCGCCGGACACGGCCGCCGCGCATCTCTGTCTGGCCTATGAGGCGCTGATCCACGCCATCGAGGACGACGGCCTGGCGCACGCCTGGCGCGATGCCGCGTGGCGCCATGCCCGCATCGCGCTCGAACAGCTGCAGCGCTTTCTGCAGCGCCACCCCGGCCACCCGCGCGCGACCCGCAGCGCCGCCTGGTCGCCCCTGCCGATTCCCGCGCAGCCGCATTGAGCGGCTGTTTTTCATTGTTTGCACGCGCAACCGCTTTCGGAGACACCATGCCGTACACCCTTCCCAAACTGGGCTATGCCTATGACGCGCTCGAACCCAACATCGATGCGCAGACGATGGAAATCCACTACACCAAGCACCACCAGACCTACATCAACAACCTCAACGCCGCGCTCGAAGGCGCCGGCCTGCCCACCGACACGCCGGTCGAGCAGCTGATCGGCCGCATGGACGCGCTGCCCGAGGCGATCCACGGCGCGGTGCGCAACAACGGCGGCGGCCATGCCAACCACTCGCTGTTCTGGACCGTGATGTCGCCCCAGGGCGGCGGCGCGCCCTCGGGCCGCCTGGCCCAGGCCATCGACAGCGACCTGGGCGGCCTGGAGGCCTTCAAGGAAGCCTTCACCAAGGCCGCCATCTCGCGCTTCGGCAGCGGCTGGGCCTGGCTGTCCGTGACGCCGGCCGGCAAGCTGCTGGTCGAGAGCAGCGCCAACCAGGACAGCCCGCTGATGCACGGCAATACGCCGGTGCTGGGCCTGGACGTGTGGGAGCACGCCTACTACCTGAAGTACCAGAACCGCCGTCCGGAATACATCGCCGCCTTCTACAACGTGGTGGACTGGAACGAAGTGTCGCGCCGCTACGAAGCCGCCCTGGGCTGATCCTCGACCGGCGCACGCCATGCATACCTTCAGTCGTCACCGTGTCCGTCCCGCCCTGACCAGCATCAGCATCTGGACGTTTCTCCTGCTGGCCTCGTGCCTGGCGCTGTATCAGCTCTGGGCCTACCTGGACGTGCACGCGCCGCACGTGGCGTATGCCATGGCGGGCGGCATGGTGGCCGCCGGCGCCACGGCGCTGGGCACGGTCCCGGTGATGTTCTCGCACAGCCTGTCCGAGCGCACCCAGGACTGCCTGTTCGGCTTCGGCGCCGGCGTCATGCTGGCGGCGTGCGCGTTCTCGCTGGTGATCCCGGGCCTGGATGCCGCGGCCGAACTGGGCCACGGCAAATGGGGCGCGGGGCTGCTGGTCGGCGGCGCCATCCTGCTCGGCGCGGCCGCGCTGCTGCTGCTCGACCGGGTGCTGCCGCACGAGCACTTCATCAAGGGCCGCGAGGGCAAGGAGGCGTCGAAGCTGCGCCGCACCTGGCTGTTCGTGTTTGCCATCGCCCTGCACAACCTGCCCGAGGGCCTGGCCATCGGCGTGGGCTACGCGGGCGGCGACCTGGTCAAGGGCGGGGCGCTGGCCACCGGCATCTCGATCCAGGACGTGCCGGAGGGCATGGTGGTGGCGCTGGCGCTGTTGGGGGCGGGCTACTCGCGCGCCTTCTCGGTCACGCTGGGCATGCTGTCGGGCCTGGTCGAGCCGCTGGGCGCGGTCGTGGGTGCCGTGGTGGTGGGCTGGTCCGCCACGCTGCTGCCGTGGGGGCTGGGCTTCGCGGGCGGCGCCATGCTGTTCGTCATCAGCCACGAGATCATTCCCGAGTCGCATCGCAAGGGCCACGAGGTGCACGCCACCACCGGCCTGATGCTGGGCTTCGTGCTCATGATGCTGCTCGACACGGCACTCGGCTGAGACTAAGCGGGGACACAGCCACGGCGCGTCGCTCCGGGCCATTCCGGCTTTCGCGGCGACCCGCTTTCGCGGTATGCTTCGCTCCGCTGTCACGCAAGTCGCGGGAGAGAGCGGGAACCACCCCGCCGCCGAAGGCGCAATTCGCCCGGAATCGCTCAGGTAACCCATACCGCGACTGCATCGGCCGTATGGCGCTCAACGCGCGCGCGGCCGTAACGGCACTCTGGAGAGACCTGGCACCGCAGCCCTATCACGAGGCTGCGGTACGACCAGGCGCCGAAGGTGCAAACCCGCGCAAGGCCACGGCCGCAGCGGGGCAACTCTCAGGCAAAAGGACAGAGGGGCGGAAAATCCAGCCGGTCGTCCGGGCGATTTCCGCTATCGGGTCCGGCTACGTCCGTTTTCTGACTCTGCCGGAGCCCCTTCGCATGTCCGCAACGCTCAAACGTACCCCCCTGGCCGACACCCATGTCGCCGCTGGCGCCCGCATGGTCGACTTCGGCGGCTGGGACATGCCGCTGGCCTACGGCTCGCAGCTCGAAGAGCACCACGCCGTGCGCAACGACGCCGGCATGTTCGACGTGTCCCACATGCTCAACGTCGATGTCATCGGCGCCGATGCCACCGCCTTCCTGCGCCGCCTCGTCGCCAACGACGTCGCCCGTCTCACGACCCCCGGCCGCGCGCTGTACTCCTGCATGCTGAATCCGCAGGGCGGCATCATCGACGACCTGATCATCTATTTCTTCGCCGCCGACCGCTTCCGCGTGGTGGTCAACGCCGGCACCGCCGACAAGGACATCGCCTGGATGCAGCGCGTGGCGCGCGCCGAGGGCTTCGACGTGGCCATCACGCCGCGCCGCGACCTGGCCATGGTGGCTGTGCAGGGCCCCAACGCCCGCGCCAAGCTGCGGGCCGCGCGCCCGGCCTGGCAGGCCGCCACCGAGGGCCTGGCGCCGTTCAACGCCGCCGTGATCGACGCCGGCACCCTGGTGGCCCGCACCGGCTACACCGGCGAGGATGGCTTCGAAGTGGTGCTGCCGGCCGCCGACGTGGTGGCCCTCTGGCAGGACCTGACCGCGCAGGGCGTGCGCCCGGCGGGCCTGGGCGCGCGCGACACGCTGCGCCTGGAGGCCGGCATGAATCTCTACGGCCAGGACATGGACGAGCTCACGCACCCGAACCAGTCGGGCCTGACCTGGACCGTCTGGTCCAAGGATGCCGAGCGCCGCTTCATCGGCCGCGACGCCATCGAACAGTTCGCCACGCCCGCCGCCTTCCTCGGCCTCAAGCTCAACGAGCGCGGCGTGATGCGCGCCCACATGGCCGTGCGCACCGCGCAGGGCGAGGGCGAGATCACCAGCGGCACCATGTCGCCCACGCTGGGCGTGTCGATCGGCTTTGCCCGCCTCCCCGCGGGCGTGAAGGCCGGCGACAGCGCCGAGGTCGACATCCGGGGCAAGTGGGTCTCCGCCCAGGTCGTCAAGCTGCCGTTCGTGCGTAACGGCAAAGCCGTCGAACACTCGTAAACTCCAAGCTTGCGTGCCGTCCCCCGGAATGGGCCGGCGCGCAGGCGCGCAGAACTTTTCATCCCCGTATTTCCTAAAGGATCTCTCATGAGCCTGCCTACCGATCGCAAGTACACCGCCTCCCACGAATGGGTCAAAGCCGAAGGCGACGTGTTCGTCGTCGGCATCACCGACAACGCCCAGGACCAGCTGGGTGACCTGGTTTTCGTGGGCGACGTGAACGTCGGCGCCCAGCTCAAGGCGGGCGAGACCGCCGGCGTGGTCGAGTCGGTCAAGGCCGCCTCCGACATCTACGCGCCCGTCGATGGCGAGATCGTCGCCTTCAACGAGGAGCTCGAGAACACCCCCAACCTGATCAACGAGTCGGCCTACTCGGCCTGGATCTTCAAGATCAAGCCGGCCAACGCCGCCGACGTCGAGAAGCTGCTCGACGCCGCCGGCTACGAAGCCGTCGCCAACGGCTGATCACCGCCGCGCGGGCCGCATCGGCGGCCCGCTTTGCCGTCACTCCGAGAACACCATGTCGCGCGCCCTAGACACTCATTCCGAATTCATTCCCCGCCACATCGGCCCTTCCGAGGCCGACCAGCAGAAGATGCTGGCCGCCATCGGCGCCGCCAGCCTCGATGCGCTGATCGAAGAAGTGGTGCCTGCCCGCATCCGCAACGAAGCGCCGCTCGCGCTGCCGGCGTCGCGCAGCGAAGCCGACGTGCTGGCCGCGCTCAAGCAGGTCGCGTCGCGCAACAAGGTGTTCCGCAACTACATCGGCCAGGGTTACTACGGCACGCTCACGCCCAACGTGGTGCTGCGCAACGTGCTCGAGAACCCGGCCTGGTACACGGCCTACACGCCGTACCAACCCGAGATTTCGCAGGGCCGCCTCGAGGCGCTGCTCAACTACCAGACCATGGTCGCAGACCTGACCGGGCTGGACATCTCCAACGCCTCGCTGCTCGACGAGGGCACCGCCGCCGCCGAAGCGATGACGCTGGCGCGCCGTGGCGCCAAGTCGCGCAGCAACGTGTTCTTCGTGTCGGCCGGCTGCCATCCGCAGACCCTCGAAGTGGTGCGCACGCGCGCCGAGGGCCTGGGCATCGAGGTGGTGGTGGGCGACGAGTCCGCCGGCCTGCCCGAGTGCTTCGGCGTGCTGCTGCAATACCCGGCCAGCCTGGGCACGGTGGCCGACTACCGCGCCGTGGCCGAGGCCGCGCATGCGCAGGGCGCCGTGGTGGCCTGCGCCACCGACCTGCTGGCCCTGGCGCTGCTGACGCCGCCGGGCGAGTGGGGCGCCGACATCGCCGTGGGCTCGGCCCAGCGCTTCGGCGTTCCGTTCGGCTTCGGCGGCCCGCACGCCGGCTTCATGGCCTGCCGCGACGCCTTCAAGCGCAACATGCCCGGCCGCCTCGTCGGGGTCTCGAAAGACGCGCAGGGCAACCCGGCGCTGCGCCTGGCGCTGCAGACGCGCGAACAGCACATCCGCCGCGAGAAGGCCACCTCCAACATCTGCACCGCGCAGGTGCTGCTGGCCGTGATGGCCGGCCTCTACGCCGTGTGGCACGGCCCGGCCGGCATCCACCGCATCGCCGAACGCGTGCAGGCCTACACCGGCGTGCTGCGCGACCAGCTCGGCAAGCTCGGCCTGAAGGTCGTCAACGACACCTGGTTCGACACGCTGCACATCCAGACCGGCAGCGCCACGCCCGCCATCATCACCGCCTTCGAGTGCGCCCACGTCAACCTGCGCCGCGTCGACGGCGCGCACGTGGCGGTGTCGCTCGACGAGACCGTGACGCTGCAGGATCTGCAGGCCCTGGTGAATCTGTTCGCCGCCGGCCTCGAACACGACGACATCGCGCTCGACGCGGCCACGCTGGACGCGCCCGAGGGCATCCCGGCCGCCGTGCGCCGCACGACGCCGATCCTGTCGCACCCGGTGTTCTCGAGCGTGCAGTCCGAAACCGACATGCTGCGCTACCTGCGCAAGCTGGCCGACAAGGACCTGGCGCTCGACCGCACCATGATCCCGCTGGGCTCGTGCACGATGAAGCTCAACGCGACCGCCGAGATGATCCCCATCACCTGGCCCGAGTTTGCGCTGATCCACCCGTTCGCGCCCGCCAGCCAGACCGCCGGCTACCGCGAGATGATCGAGCGCCTGTCGGCCGACCTGTGCGAGATCACGGGCTACGACAACATCAGCCTGCAGCCCAACTCGGGTGCGCAGGGCGAATACGCCGGCCTGCTGGCGATTCGCGGCTACCACCGCGCCCGCGGCGAACACCAGCGCAACATCTGCCTGATCCCCGCGTCGGCGCACGGCACCAACCCCGCGTCGGCCCAGCTGGTCGGCATGGACGTGGTGGTGGTGGCCTCCGACAGCAACGGCAACGTCGACCTGGCCGACCTGCGCGCCAAGATCGAACAGGTGGGCGACAAGCTCGCCGCGCTGATGATCACCTATCCCTCGACCCATGGCGTGTTCGAGGAAACCGTCACCGAGATCTGCGAGCGGGTGCATGCCGCCGGCGGCCAGGTCTATCTCGACGGCGCCAACATGAACGCCATGGTGGGCGTGGCCAAGCCGGGCAAGTTCGGCTCCGACGTGTCGCACCTGAACCTGCACAAGACCTTCTGCATTCCGCACGGCGGCGGCGGCCCGGGCGTGGGTCCGGTCGCGGTGCGTTCGCACCTCGCGCCCTACCTGCCCGGCGTGGTCAACGAGCAGGGCCGCATGAGCGCCGACACGCCGGTCGGTCCGGTCTCGGCCGCGCCGTTCGGTTCGGCCGGCATCCTGCCGATCCCGTTCGTCTACATCTCGCTGATGGGCGCCGAAGGCCTGCGCCAGGCCACCGAGGTGGCGATCCTCAACGCCAACTACGTGGCGTCGCGCCTGCGCGAGCACTACCCGGTGCTGTACGCGGGCCGCAACGGCCGCGTGGCGCACGAGTGCATTCTCGACACCCGTCCGCTCAAGGAAACCAGCGGCATCAGCGCCGAGGACATCGCCAAGCGCCTGATGGACTACGGCTTCCATGCCCCCACCATGAGCTTCCCGGTGCCGGGCACGCTGATGGTCGAGCCGACCGAGTCCGAAGGCCTGGCCGAGCTCGATCGCTTCATCGACGCGATGATCGCCATCCGCGCCGAGATCGCGCAGGTCGAGAACGGCGAACGCGATCGCGAAGACAACGTGCTGAAGAACGCGCCCCACACCGCGCAGATGCTGCTGGCCGAGGAATGGCACCACGACTACCCGCGCCAGCAGGCGGCCTATCCCTTGCCTGCCGTGCGCGACAACAAGTACTGGCCGCCGGTGGCACGGGTCGACAACGCCTACGGCGACCGCAACCTCGTGTGCGCCTGCCTGCCGATCGAAGCCTACGCCTGATCCCGCTCGCCGCGCCGCCTGAGGGTGGCGCGCGACAGGCAAAACAAAACCCGCCTAGGCGGGTTTTGTTTTTGCTGCGGGGCGGGGCTCAGCGCGGCGCCGGGGTTCCGTAGACGACCTTGGGGAATTCTTCGATCATGTCCAGGAACGCGTCGAACTGGTAGCGCGCGTTGGTCTTGCCGATGCCGCCTTCGGCCACCACGTCCATTTGCAGCACGGCGGCGCCGTTGTCCTCGCCGTAGGCGCGGCTCCAGCGATGCTCGCGGTTCCAGGTGTTGATGGCCTTGAGCGAGGCGGCCTGCTTCTGCTTGAAGGTCGCGGTCCACGCCATCTCCAGGCAGCCCTCGTCGAAGTCGCAGTTCAGGTCGATGCGCACTTCCTGCGCGGCCAGGTCACCCTTGACGATGAACACCGGACCCAGCTCGCCGTCCTGCTGCTCGTAGGTGTAGCCGGATTGCTCGATCAGGCTGGCCACGAAGTCGGGGTCGAACGACCGCACCGTGTCGCTGTCGGCGGTGGGCGTATCCATGTCCATGTCGTCGGCACCGAACGGATCGTCGCCGGCGTCCATGTCGTCGGGATTCATGCCGCCCACCATCTCGTTGATGAGGTCGTCGACCGGCACTTCCTTGCCGTTGAGCAGCGCCTTGCCGTCGGCGTAGGTGAAGGTGGTGGTGAGGGCGTCGCCGTCGTTCTTGGCGAAGTTCATCATCTCGGCCATGCCGGTCAGCATCGCCATCTGTTCCTCGGTCTCTTTCTTGGCCTGTTCGGCGTCGGAGCCCTGGATCTGCAGCACCTTGGCCGCGAGGTCGCTCACCATCGGCTTGTGCAGCGTCAGGCGGGCGTCGAGGTTCTTCACCAGCTGGCGCAGGATCTCGGCGCGGTCGCCGTCGAAGCTGTCGGGCTTGCCGAGCGTGAGCGCCAGCGTGAAGCGGCTCTCGCCCTTGTCGGTCTTCCACGACAGCGGCTCGACCTTGATGGTGGGGTTGCCGGCCAGCACGGTGCTGACCGCGCCCATGGCCTGCACCAGCAGGGCGTCGTAGGAGTCCGAACTCTCCGAATCGCCGGTGGAGAGGTCGCGGATGGCCTTGGTGTACATGTCGTTCAGGCGCTGGGCGGCCTGGCCGTCGATGTTGTCGACCTTCACCGTCAGCTCGCCGCCGCCGAAGTCGTATTCGCCGACCTTGACCTTGGCCACGCGGTAGGTGGCGTCGCCCTGCAGCTTGGCGTCGGTCTCGCCGATGCTCACGCCATAGGTCAGGTCATCGACCGTGACGTTCAGCTTTTCCTGGGGCGCGTTCACGCCGATGCGCTTGATCTGCATGCTGCTCTTGCCGAGCGAGATGCCGAACTTGCCGCGCTGGCTCTGCGCATCCACCGAGATGTCGGCGATGTTCACGTCGAAGGGCTTGCCTTCTTCCTTCATGGCCAGGGTCATGCCCTTGCTGCTCAGGTGGCCCGAGCCGGCAAAGGTCTTGCGATCGAACTCGCCATTGAACTCGGCGCCGGTGAACTTCAGCGTGCCCTGCTCGTCGCTGTATTCCACGGCCGGCACGCCGCCCTTGACGTGGGCCTTGCCGCCGTACGACACCACCGTGTCGGTCCACAGCGGGGTGGCGCCCTTGGTCAGTTCGAACACCTTCTTCAGCACCTCGGTCTGGCCGACCTCGGCGTGCACGAAGGCGAGATGGGGCAGCAGCTGCCCGCGCGCGATGCCGCCCTGCGTGAAGGGGCCGTGCTGGATGTGCGCGTCGAAGCGCAGGCCTTCGGGGATGTCCTTGCCCAGGGAGGGCATGTCGCTCCTGACGACATACTGCGCGTCGGAGGAGAAGAAGCCGCGTTCGTACTTGACCAGTTCGATGCGCAGCGCGAGCTGCGGCGCGACGGCCTTGAGCTCTTCGTTGGCGCGCAGCAGCGATTCCTGCGCGCGCGCCTCGATGCGCTTGCCCGTGTACCAGGTGCCACCCAGCCAGGCACCCGCCAGTACGATGATCACGCCGGACGTGACCGCGACACTCTTCTTCATGCTTGAAGCCTCTCCATGAATGCGCGCGCGCCTTTCGGCGTCTTGCCGCGCCGGGCCCCGGCCCGGGGCTCTTGCCCGCGGCGAGTATAGCCAGCGCATATGGCCCCCGTTCCGCCACATCGTTACGGCTGCCTGCAAAATGTAAGTGCGCGGTGCATCCGCGCCTGAAATGCAAACGCCCCGCACGGGGCGGGGCGCATGGACCGAACCTGGCGGTGCTTATTGCGGGATGGCGCCCAGCATGGCGTCAGCCGGCATTTCACGGCCGTTCAGGTTGATCTTGCCGTCGGCGTAGGTCAGCGTGCTGATGATGTTGTCGCCTTCGATCTTGCCGGCGTTCATCATCACGGCCATGCCGGCGAGCTGGTCGGTCTGCTCCTTGGCCTGGGCCAGCGCCACGTCGGGCGTGAGGCCCTTGAGCTGCAGGAACTTGGCGGTCAGGTCGGTGACCATGGTCTTGTTGAGCACCAGCTTGGTGTCGAGCGACTTGATCACTTGCTGCGCGAGCATCACGGCCGGCACCTTCGCGTTGGCCGGCTGGGCCAGCGTGAGCTTCAGGTTCAGCGTGCTTTCACCCTTGTCGGTCTTCCAGGAAACGGGTTCCAGGGCGATCGTGGGGTTGTTGGCCAGCAGCGGCAGGGCGGCTTCGCCCAGCTTCTGCAGCTGTTCGGGCGGCAGCTGGTCGGCGGGCTGGCCGGCGGCCATCTGTTCGGCGGCGACCTGGTTGTACAGCTTGACCACGTTGGCCAGCGTCTTGCCGTCGAGGCGGTCGAGCTTCATCGTGAATTGCTGGCTGCCGAGCGCCTGGCTGTTCACGTTGAGCGCGCCGGCGCGATACCAGATCGAGCCGTTGACGAACTGATCGGTCTCTTCCGACTTGGCGCCGTAGGCGAAGTCGTTGATGCCCAGCTTGAACTCGGCGCTGTCGACGCTCGCGTCCTTGATGCGCATCTCGGTCGAGCCGGTCTGCATGTCGAACTTGCCCTGGCGCAGGTCGAAGTCGACCGCCAGGTCGGTGGCCTTGAGCGCGGTGCGCGCGCCCGGGGCGGCGCCTTCCGAGCGGTCAGGACCTTCGCCCGTGAACGAGGCGGCGGTCATGGTGCCCTTGGTGCCCTTGTTCGAGCGCGTGTAGTCGCCCTTCAGGACGGCGCCCGAGAAGGCCAGCTTCACGTCGTTTTCGGCGAAGGTGAGCGGGGCGATCTCGGAGTGCATGGTCGCGTTGCCGCTGTAGCCCAGGACCATGTCGCTCCACAGCGGCGTCTTGTCGCCGGACAGCTTGAACCAGGTCTCGGTCTGCGGCGTGCGCACCAGCTCGCTGTGCACGAAGGCCAGCGACGGGGCGAAGTGGCCCGCGGCCAGCGCCTTGCCCGGGAACGGGCCGTGTTGGTAGTGCGCGTCGAACTCGAGCCGGCCGCCATTGGGGAAGGCGTCGGCCAGCTCGGGCGGCACGACGAAGGTCAGGGCGTAGCGGGCGTCGCTCTGGAAGAAGGTGCGCGAGAAGCTGATCTGCTCGACCTTGACGTTGTAGCCGGGCATGGCCTTGGCCAGGTCCTCGTTGGCCTGCGCCAGGCGCTCGGCCGACTCGGCCTCGATCCGTTGGCCGGTGTACCAGGTGCCACCCAGCCAGAGCCCCGCTCCCACAATGACCACGCCTGCGGTGATCGCCACGCCTTTCTTCATCGTTGTTCTACCTTTTTTGATCGGATGATGGCGTTTTCCCGGCGCGAGGCCGGGAAAACAAGGGTAAACCCGCACGGAGTATAGCGGCACATCCGTTTCAAGGTGTGTGACAAACGTGAACGCGCCTTACTTGATACTACATGGCGTCGAGCGGATAGATCGGGCGGCGCACGTTCTTGAATTCGATCTGGTCATAGTCCGAGGTGGTCACGCCGATCCCGGTGCATTCGATGATCTCGGTCGCCATGGCCGAGAAGCCGGCGCGCCAGTGCACCCGGGATTTCAGCACCACGTAGCGCTTCTGCAGCGGATCGATCCCGGCCGACAGCAGGCAGTTGATGTCGAACGGCTCCTGGTGGCGCGACACCACCACGATCTCGACCCGGCCGGTGTCGAGCACCACGGTCAGGCCGGTGTCGTTGCGCACGCCCCGGTACATCGGCCCGCGGTTGAGGTAGACCCCGTCGAACATCAGCTTGACCCGGGCCGTGACGGTGAGGGGGGCGGACTGCACCTTGAGCGCGGGCATGGGCAGCTTGCCGCCCACCTTGAGCGTGATGGTCTTGCCCACGCCGGCGGCGGCCGCTTCCTCGGCGGCCTGCGGGTCGCAGATCGCATAGAAGGCCACGTTGTCGAGCTCCTGGCGCAGGATCTCCGCCAGCACCGTGGTGGTATCCATCGTGCCGCCCGAGCCGGTGTTGTCGAAGTGGTCGAGCAGCACCACGGGACCCTCGGTCAGCGTCTTGGCGCGCGCGATCGTGGGCTCGAGCGGCTCGGGGTGGAACACCCATTGCTCGCGATTGCGCCAGGCGGTGTCGAGCAGCTCGTCGCGCCACTGCTCGGCCTGGGCCCGGTTGGCGTCGACGCAAACCACCGCCGACAGGCCGGCCTCGCGGATGTCGGCGTGCGGGAAGCCGACGAACACCGACGCCGCGAGCGCGCCGTCGGCCTCCATCTGGCGACAGCGCTCCTGCAGCGACTTGTTGGGCTCCGCGTGCGTGCCCTGACACATGATGTGCGGCAGCATGGGCTTGTTGCCCCAGACCATCACCGGCTTGATCTCGCCCTTGAGCATGCGCACGATGGTGTTGGCCGCGCGCACGCCGCTCTCGCGGATGTCCACGTGCGGGTAGGTGTGGAAGCCCGTCACCACGTTGGCGTTGCGGATGATGTCGTCATACACGTTGGCGTGCATGTCGAGCGTCACGCCCACCGGCGTGTCCGGATCGATCTCGCGCAGCCGGCGCAGCAGGTCGCCCTCGGCGTCCTCGATGCCTTCGGCCACCATGGCGCCGTGCAGGTCGAGCAGGATCGCGTCGTAGCCGCCTTTCTTCACCTCGTCGAGGATCAGCTGCGAGAGCGTGGCGTAGGTCCGGGCGTCGGTGGGCGAGCTCGGCCACGACTCGGCCGCGACCGGCACCACGATCTCGGCGCCTTCGCGGCGCGCCACCTCGATGTAGCCGCCCAGGCCGCTGTCGGTGTTTTCGTAGGCCTGGATGGCGCGTTCGCCGGCCAGGATCTCGGGATTGCCGCGAAAGAACCGCGCGAGCGGCGTGGGCACGGGAGAAAACGTATTGGTCTCGTGCTTGATCATTGCCAACAGCCAACGCATTTACTGCTCCTTGTCGTGACCGGCGGCGCGAGGGCGCCGCCTGGCGAATCGTGAATGGCTCAGGCGGCCGCCGACAGCGGCCTGAAATGCTGGAAATCCCAGTCGCGGCCGGGCGCCGCGTCGATCAGCGCGCGGGTGTAGTCGTGGCTGGGCCGGGTCAGCACCGACTCGGCGCTGCCGCTCTCGACCACCTTGCCGCGTTGCATCACCACGATGGTGTCGCAGATCTGGGCCGCCACGCGCAGGTCGTGGGTGATGAACAGCACGCCCACGCCGGTGCGCTCGCGCACCTGCTCCAGCAGCTCCAGCACCTGGGCCTGCACCGACACGTCGAGCGCCGACACGGCCTCGTCGGCCACCAGCACCTCGGGCTCCATGACCAGCGCGCGCGCGATGCAGATGCGCTGGCGCTGGCCGCCGGAGAACTGGTGCGGGTAGCGCCGCATCACGTCGGGCGCGAGCCCCACCACGGTCAGCGTCTCGGCGGCCTTGGCCTCGGCGGTTGCGCGCGCAACGCCGAAGTTGAGCAGGCCCTCGATGATGGATTCGCCGACGGTGCGGCGCGGATTGAGCGAGCGGTACGGATCCTGGAACACGATCTGCACGCGCTGGCGCAGGGGCCGCAGCGCGCTGCCCGACAGCTGGGCAATATCTTGCGAACCCAGCCGCAGCTGGCCGCTGCTGGGCTCGATGAGGCGCACGATGCAGCGCGCCACGGTGGACTTGCCGGAGCCGGACTCGCCCACGATGCCGAGGATCTCGCCCTTGTGCAGCGTAAGGTTCACGTCCTGTGCCGCCACGACCCGGTGCGCACCGCGCCCGAGCATGCCGCCGCCGCTGTCGTAGACGCGGCCCAGGCCGTGCACCGTCAGCACCGGCGCACCCTGCGGCGCGGGCCGCCGGGTCGGCACCAGGCTGGGCACCGACGACACCAGGCGGCGGGTGTAGTTCTGTTGCGGACGCGCCAGGATGTCGTCGCGCGAGCCGCTCTCGATGAGGTCGCCGCGGTTCATCACCACGATGCGGTCGGCGATCTCCGCCACCACGCCGAAGTCGTGCGTGATGAACAGCACGGCGGTCTGGTTCTCGCGCTGCAGCTCCTTGATGAGCGCCAGGATCTGCTTCTGCGTGGTCACGTCGAGCGCGGTGGTGGGCTCGTCGGCGATCAGCAGCTTGGGTTCAAGGATCAGCGCCATCGCGATCACGATGCGCTGGCGCTGGCCGCCGGAGAGCTGGTGCGGATAGGAGGCGTAGATGCGTTCCACGTCGGGCAGGTGCACGGAGCGGAACATGGCCAGCACCTTCTCGCGCCGCTCGGCTGCGCTCATGCGGCGATGCAGGCGCAACACCTCGTCGACCTGCTTGCCGACCGTGTGCACGGGATTGAGCGCGGTCATGGGCTCCTGGAACACCATGGCCATGCGGGTGGCGCGCAGCTCGCGCAGGCGGCGCGGCGTGGCGGTGCTGATGTCTTCGCCCTGCACGCGGACCGAGCCGCTGGCCACGCGCAGCATGCCCTGCGGCAGCAGGCCCATGACGGCCAGCGAGGTGACGGACTTGCCCGAGCCCGATTCGCCGACCACGCAGACGGTTTCGCCTGGATTCACGTCGAGGCTGAGATTGCGCACCACGCGGTTGCCGGCGCCCTCGACCTCGACGCTCAGGTTGCGGATCGCCAGCACGGCGTCGCCCGTGTCGCCGGCGGCGGGAGTGGGGGAGTAGTTCATGGTGTCAGCTCCGGCGTGCCATTTTCGGGTCGAGGGCATCGCGCAGCGCGTCGCCCAGGATGTTGACCGCCAGCACGGTCAGCGACAGGAACAGGCCCGGGAACAGGATCAGGCCCGGCAGCATGCGGAAGTACATCCGGCCCTCGGACATGATGTTGCCCCATGAGGGAATCTCGGGCGGGATGCCGGCGCCGAGAAAGCTCAGGATGGCCTCGGTCAGCATGGCCGATGCGAACACGTAGGTGCCCTGCACGGTGAGCGGCGCGATGGTGCTGGGCACCATGTGGCGCCACAGCAGCAGCGGCAGCGGCGTGCCGAGCGCCAGCGCCGCCTCCACGTAGGGTTCGCCGCGCACGCTCAGGATCTGGCCGCGCACCAGCCGCACCACGCGCGGGATTTCCGGCAGGGTGATCGCGATCAGCACCGTGGTGAGGCTCGCGCCCTTGACCGACACCAGCGCGATTGCCAGCAGGATGCCGGGGATCGCCATGATGGCGTCCATGGTGCGCATGATGAAGCCGTCGAGCACCCGGAACCAGCCGGCCAGCAGGCCGATCACCAGGCCCAGGCCCACGCTGATGGCGGCGGCGCCGAGGCCGGCCACCAGCGAGATGCGCGCGCCGTAGACGACGCGCGACCAGACGTCGCGGCCGAAGGCGTCGCTGCCGAACAGGAAATCGCCGAACGGTGGCTTCAGGCGCGCGCCGGGGTTGATGGCCGTGGGGTCGGTGGTGCCCAGCCACGGCGCCAGCAGCGCACACGCGGCGATCAGCACCAGCACCACCAGCGCCAGCATCACGGGCCAGCTGCGCAGCTCCTGGCGCACGCGCGTCCAGGCGCTCGATTGGGGCGTGCCTTCGCCGGGGAGGGGGCCGTCGGCGAGGGCTTCGGTTTGAGTCTGCGTCATGGAAGTCCTTTACCGTCAGTACCGGATCCGCGGATCGAAGATCGTGTAGGCCCAATCGACCAGCAGATTGATGAACACGTAGACGAACGCGAAGAACAGCGTCAGGCCCTGGATCACCGGATAGTCGCGGGCGAGCACGGCCTCCACCACCAGGCGGCCCAGCCCCGGGATGTTGAACACCGACTCGGTGACCACCACGCCGCTGATCAGCAGCGCGATGCCGACGCCCACCACGGTGGCGATCGGCACCGCCGCATTGCGCAGCGCATGGCCGAGCAGCACGCCGGTTTCGCTCAGGCCCTTGGCGCGCGCGGTACGGATGAAGTCTTCGCCCATGACCTCGATCACGCTGGTGCGCGTGATGCGCGCGATGAGCGCCACATACACGGTGGAGAGCGCGAGCGCGGGCAGGATCAGGCGATGCAGGAAGGGCCACAGGCCCTTCTCGAGCGGCGTGTAGCCCTGCACGTTGAACCAGCCGAGCTTGATCGCGAAGCACCAGATCAGCACGTAGCCGGTGACGAACACCGGCACCGAGAAGCCCAGCACCGAAAAGCCCATCACGGCGCGGTCGAGCAGCTTGCCGCGGCGCCACGCCGCCAGCACGCCGAGCGGTATCGCCACCAGCAGCGTGAAGAGCAACGTGAGCACGGCCAGGCTGAGCGAGGGCTCGAGCCGCTGGCCGATCAGCTTGGCCACCGGCACGCCGGACATCAGCGACTGGCCCATGTTCCCCTGCAGCAGCTGGCCGCTCCAGATGAAGAACTGCTTGACCAGCGGCTGGTCCAGGCCCATGGCCTGGCGGATCTGCGCGATGCGTTCGGGCGTGGCGGCATCGCCCGCCATGGCCACGGCGGGATCGCCACCGCTGGCGCGCAGGATGGCGAACACCACGACCGCGACCATGATGAGCACGGGTATGGTCGCCAGCAGACGACGAAAAAGGAACGACAGCATATGTTTTCCCCCTGCTGTGTTGCGAGCCCGCGGGGCGGGCCGGCCCGGTGGGCCTGCCGGACGCCCCGCGGGCGCCCGGCGCGAGGCTGACCGTGGCTTACGGCGCCTTCTTCACGCTCCAGAACGCGAACACCGGCGCGTGCACCAGGCCCGAGAGCTTGGTGGAATAGACCGTGGGCACGGACATCTGGCCCAGCGGCACGTACAGGCCCTCGTCGATGCCGATGCGTTGCGCCTCGTCGGCGATCTTTTTCTGTTCGGCGGGGTCGGAGGTGAGGGCGAACCTGGTGCGCAGCGCCTCGATCTCCGGCATGTCGGGCCAGCCGAACCAGGCGTTGTCACCGTTGGCCGCGGCCGGCGCCGAGCGCACCGGGTCCATGATGTCGGTGGCGTACCAGTTGGTGTTGTGGATGTTCCAGCCGCCCTCGGCCGGCGCCGACTTCGACGCGCGGCGCGTGGCCACGGTCTGCCAGTCCATGGCGGCCAGGTTCACGTTGAAGCCCGCCTTGCGCAGGGCCTGGGCCATCACTACGGGCTGGGCGCTGAGCGTGCCGACGTCGGTGGCATGCATCACCAGGATGGGCGTGTTGTCGTAGCCGGCTTCCTTGAGCAGCTGCTTGGCCTTCTCGATGTTCGACGGCACGGTGACGTCCTTGCCGATGTCGCTCGAGAACGGCGTGCCGCAGCCCCACAGCGAGGCGCAGGTCTGCCAGTACTTCGGATTGCCCACCAGCGCCTTCATCACGTCTTCCTGGCCGATGGCATACATCGCGGCCTGGCGGATCTTCTTGTTATTGAAGGGCGGGTACTTGAAGTTGAAGCGGTACATCGTGAAGTAGCCGACCGGGCTGAGCGTTTCTTCCTTCAGGTCGGCATTGCCCTCGACCATGGGCAGCAGGTCGTAGGGGAACTGTTCGACGAAGTCGATCTCGCCGCCGAGCAGCGCATTCGCGGTGGTGAGGCCGTCGGGCATGACGTCCCATTCGACCTTGTCCACGTTCACGACCTTGCCGCCGGCCAGCGCGCTGACGGGCTCCTTGCGCGGCACGTAGTCGGTGTTCTTCACGTACACCGTCTTCACGCCGGGCTTGAACTCGGCGACCTTGAACGGGCCGGAGCCGGTCATGTCGGTGATGGGCTTGCCGATCGGCACCTCGGCCACGCGCTTGGGCATCATGAAGGCCGCCGTGCCGGTGGGCTTGGACAATGCCCGCAGCGCGAGGTCGGTGGGCTCCTTCATGACGATGCGGAAGGTGTTGTCGTCGACCTTCTCGATCTTGTCGGTGAACTTCAGCAGCGTGCGGCCCATGCCGTCGCCGGCGGCCCAGCGCTGGATCGACGCGACGCAGTCGTCGGCCGTGACCGGCTTGCCGTCGTGCCACTTGAGGCCGGCGCGCAGCGTCATCGTGTAGGTCTTGCCGTCTTGCGAAACCTCCCACTTCTCGAGCATCTGCGGCTGGATCTTGTTGTCGGCGTCGGTGGCCAGCAACGTGTCGTAGATCATGTAGCCGTGCCACGTGGTGATGTAGGCGGTGGTGGCGTGCGGATCGGTGAGGCGCAGCGGCGAATGCATGACCGCCTTGATGACGGTCTCGGCGCTGGCGGCATGCGCCGCAAACAGCGTGACGCCGGCCAGCGCGGCCGTACGGACAAACTTGAGCATCGGAAATCCCCTTATCGTGCAGCGGGCGGCGCGCGCTCGCGCGTCGCCGTCGTTGTGGAGGAGCCGATCCGCGAACGCGGATGGCCTCAGGGTAAGTCTGCTGAGTCGGGCCGCGAGGGCCCGGGGTCTGTCATGCCGCCTGGCGCGCGAACGCCGGACCGCATGGCGCCATTCTGATGCCCTGCCGCAACCGTGTCCATGGTTGTTTAGCCGCATCCATCAGCATCGATCCGGGCGCTTCGCACACCAGGATGACGTGCGCGATGTCGGTGAAATCGGCGCGGAAATGCGCGGTGCTCTTGACCACCAGGATCGCCGCGCGCGTGGGCTCGACGCCGGCGAAACGGAACATCTCCTGATCGGCCATCTGCACCTTGATCGAGGCCACGATGATGCGCACGTCGTCGATGCGCAGGCAGGCCGAGGGCCCCAGGTCCATGTGGAAGCCGCGGTAGAACGCGCCGTGCGTGTCGAACCGGCCGTCGGAAATCTTTTCCACGATGAAGTCGGCCTGCAGGGGCTCGTCATCGGGAATACCCGAGTGTCCACCCAGCGAGAGACGCACGGTCTTGCCCTCGCCCGCGCGATGCGCCGCGAGCGCCGCGTCGGGATCCACGATCAGGCCGATCGCGGCGTGCTGCGCCTTGTTGCGGATCAGCGCGCGCAGCACGCCGGTGGTGTCGGAGCTGCCGCCCGCGCCCGGGTTGTCCTGCACGTCGGCGATCACCACCGGCTTGGTGGCGGTGCGTGCGATGGCCATCGCCTCGCGCACGGCTTCGTCGGGGCTGTAGATCTTGCCGCCGAACTGCGCCTCGGCGTCGAGCACGGCGCGCGCCATTTCGTCGGCCGCCGCATCCGCCTCGCGCTGCGTCTGGCCATAGGCCCAGACGGCCGGCGCGCACTCGGGGAAATCGGCCGCCGGGAAGCCGGTGGCGAAGGAGAGGCTGAACACGCCGCGCGCCTCGAGCTCGTCCACCATGCGGTAGAGGCCGCGGGCGGGTTCGATGTCGGTGGATTGCCAGCACAGCGAAATCAGGTAGGGCAACTGGCGCAGGCACACCTTGGGCCGCGGCATGCCGTCGAGCCGGCGTTGCAGCAGCGCGGCGGCGCGCGCGCCCGTCTCGGCCATGTCGATGTGCGGGTAGGTGCGATAACAGACCAGCGCGTCCGCGTTGCGCACCATGGTCTGGGTCATGTTGGCGTGCAGGTCGAGGCTGGCGACCAGCGGCACGTCGGGGCCGATCAGCTCGCGCACGCGGCGCAGCAGCTCGCCTTCGCCGTCGTCGTGGTGTTCGGTGACCATGGCGCCGTGCAGGTCGAGATAGACGCCGTCGAGCGGCAGCGCCCGGCGCAGGCCGTCGAGGATCAAGGTCGCGATGCGCTCGAACGCGTCGCGCGTCACCGGTCCGGAGGGGCTGGCCGCGGCCCAGGTGGTGGGCAGCAGCGTGTGCTGCGGCATGGCTTCGATGAAGCCCGCCACCGGTATGTTGGCGCCGGCCACCGCGGCGAACATCGGCTCGCCGCTGACCAGTTTCGGCCAGCCGCCGCCCTTGTCGGCAAAATCTTCCCAGGCCGCGCGCGAGGGCGCGAACGTGTTGGTTTCGTGCTGAAAGCCGCCTATCCCGATACGCATCGGAAAACCCCTTGTTGAAAGTTGTTTTTGATCGCTCGCAGACTGCCGACGCGTCGGGCGCGTTCTGAGGTGTTATGCGGTACTGCGTCTCCGTGTGCGGTAATGCGGTAATGCGTCGATGCACGGGGCGCGCCGTCCGGGCGCGCCCCGCTGGGTCTTACTTGGCCACCGGCATGGTGAACTCGGCGCCCTTGGCGATGCTGTCGGGCCAGCGCTGCATCACGCTCTTGTAGCGCGTGTAGAAGCGCACGCCTTCCTCGCCGTAGGCATGGTGATCGCCGAACAGCGAGCGCTTCCAGCCGCCGAACGAGTGCCAGGCCATCGGCACGGGGATCGGCACGTTGATGCCGACCATGCCGACCTGGATCTGGCGCGCGAAGGCGCGCGCCACGCCGCCATCCGAGGTGTAGCAGGCCACGCCGTTGGCGAACTCGTGCTGGTTGATCAGCGCGACCGCGCTGGCGAAGTCGGGCACGCGCACCACGCACAGCACCGGGCCGAAGATTTCCTCGCGGTAGATGTTCATGTGCGGCTGCACGTGATCGAACAGCGTGCCGCCCAGGAAGAAGCCGTTTTCGTGGCCGGGCACCTTGAGCTTGCGGCCATCGGCCACCAGCGTCGCGCCGGCGGCGATGCCGTCTTCGATGTAGCCCAGCACCTTGCCGCGATGCTGCGAAGTGACCAGCGGGCCCATCTCGGCATCGGCTTCCATGCCGTTCTTCACGATCAGGCTTTCGACGCGCGGCTTCAGGCGCTCGATCACCTTGTCGGCCACGTCGCCCACCGCCACGGCCACCGAGATCGCCATGCAGCGCTCGCCGGCGGAGCCATAGGCCGCGCCCATCAGCGCATCGGTGACCTGGTCGAGATCGGCGTCGGGCATCACCACCATGTGGTTCTTGGCGCCGCCCAGGGCCTGCACACGCTTGCCGCGGCGCGTGCCCTCGGAATAGATGTATTCGGCGATCGGGGTCGAGCCCACGAACGACAGGGCCTGCACGTCGGGGTGCTGGATCAGCGCGTCGACCGCGGTCTTGTCGCCGTGCACCACGTTGAACACGCCGTCGGGCAGGCCGGCTTCCTTGAGCAGCTCGGCCAGGCGCACGGCGGCCGAGGGATCGCGCTCCGAGGGCTTGAGCACGAAGGTGTTGCCGCAGGCCAGGGCCACCGGGAACATCCAGCAGGGCACCATCATCGGGAAGTTGAACGGCGTGACGCCGGCCACCACGCCGAGCGACTGGCGCATGCTCCAGTTGTCGATGCCGCCGCCGATCTGGTCGGTGTACTGGCCCTTGAGCAGATGCGGGATGCCGCAGGCGAATTCCACCACTTCGATGCCGCGCGTGACCTCGCCCTTCGCATCCGAGAACACCTTGCCGTGTTCGCGCGTGATGAGTTCGGCGAGCTCGTCCTGGTGCTGGTCGAGCAGGGCCTTGAAGTTGAACAGGATGCGCGCGCGCTTGAGCGGCGGGGTCTCGGACCAGGCGGGGTAGGCGGCCTGGGCGGCGGCCACGGCCAGGCCGACGTCGTCGGGCGAGGCTAGCGAGATGGTGCTGCTCACCGTGCCGGTGGCCGGGTCGAAGCCCTCGGTGTAGCGGCCGCTGCGGCCTTCGTAGGACTGGCCGTTGATGAAGTGCGTGATCTTTTTCATGAGAGTCGGTGCTGCTGCGTGGCTTGGAACATGAACGCCGCGCCCGTGGGCGCGGCGTTCGCCGCCGGTCAGGGCGTGAGGGTCAGGCGGTTTCCTTGAGGATCTTGCCGATACGGTCGAACAGCTCGCCGATCTGCGCTTCGTCGATGATGAGCGGCGGCGAGACGGCCAGGATATCGCCGGTGTAGCGCACCAGCAATCCACTGTCGAAACATTTGTGGAAAACCTCGGCCGCGCGGGCGCCGGGCGCGCCGTCGCGCGACTTGAGTTCGATGCCGGCCACCAGGCCGATGTTGCGGATGTCGACCACGTGGGGCGCGTCGCGCAGCGCGTGCGCGGCCGCCTCGAACGCGGGCGCCAGGCGGGTGGCGCGCTCGAACAGCTGCTCGCGCTTGTAGATGTCGAGCGTGGCCAGCACGGCGGCCGCGGCCAGCGGGTGGGCCGAATAGGTGTAGCCGTGGAAGAACTCGATGCCGCCCTGCGCGCTGTTCACGATGGCGTCGTGCACCTCGCGCCGCACGGCGACCGCGCCGGCCGGCACCGCGGCGTTGCTCACGCCCTTGGCCAGCGTGATCAGGTCGGGCGTCACGCCGAAGTATTCCGAGGCGGTGCCCTTGCCGAGCCGGCCGAAGGCGGTGATCACCTCGTCGAAGATCAGCAGGATGCCGTGGCGCGAGGTGATCTCGCGCAGGCGCTCGAGATAGCCGCGCGGCGGGATCAGCACGCCGGTGGAGCCGGCCATCGGCTCGACGATCACGGCCGCGATGGTGGACGGGTCGTGCAGCGCGACGAGGCGCTCGAGCTCGTCGGCCAGGTGCGCGCCCCATTCGGGCTGGCCCTTCTTGAAGGCGTTGTGTTCGAGGTTGTGGGTGTGCGGCAGGTGGTCGACGGCCGGCAGCAGGGCGCCGGAGAAGGTCTTGCGGTTGGTGGAGATGCCGCCGACCGAGATGCCGCCGAAGCCCACGCCGTGATAGCCGCGCTCGCGGCCGATCAGGCGCGTGCGCTGCGCGTCGCCGCGCATGCGGTGGTAGGCCAGCGCGATCTTCAGCACGGTGTCGACCGACTCGGAGCCCGAGTTGGTGAAGAAGATGCGGTCCAGTCCGGCCGGCATCATCGAGGCCACCGCCGTGGCGGCCTCGAAGGCGAGCGGATGGCCGAGCTGGAAGCCCGGCGCGTAGTCCATCTCGCCGGCCTGGCGCGCGATGGCCTGGGTGATCTCCTCGCGGCAATGGCCGGCGTTCACGCACCACAGGCCGGCCGTGCCGTCCAGGATCTGGCGGCCGTCGGCGGAGGTGTAGTACATGCCCTTGGCGCTCGCCAGCAGGCGCGGATTGGCCTTGAACTGTTTGTTGGCGGTGAAAGGCATCCAGAGATGCGACAGGTCGGGCAGGCCGGCGGGGGCGTTCATGGGGGACTCCAGCACAGAGGTGCCTGACAGCCGGCGGCCGCCAGGAAAGATGCAGCGATTCTGGCCCGCCCGTTTTCGAATGAAAATATACAATCCATGCAAAAGCCCCAAACTGTATAGATTGATCTTCTCGAGCCGTACAGAAACGTGATCGACTTCCAGCCCGTGCGCCGCCGCGACGGCGGCCCCACCCTCGTGGAGCAGGTGATACAGGCGTTCGCGCGCGCCATCGAGCAGCAGGTGCTGCGTGCGGGTATGTCCGTACCCTCGGTGCGCGAGTTCGCGCGCCAGCACGGCATCAGCACCTTTACAGTGGCCAGCGCCTACAGCCGGCTGGTGGCGCAGGGCTGGCTGGCCGCGCGTCCGGGCGCGGGCTACCGCGTGATCTCGCCCGGCCGGCCGGCCCGGCCCGCGGGTCCGGCCGCCTCCTGGACCCCGCCGCGCGTGAGCCCGGCCTGGCTGCTCTCCGACATCTATGCCGACCATTCCATCCCGATCAAGGCCGGCTGCGGCTGGCTGCCGGGCGAATGGCTCAACGAAGAGGGCCTGCACCAGGCCCTGCGCCACATGGGCCGTGTACCCGCGCTGCGCATCTCGGGCTACGGGCATCCCTACGGCTACGCGCCGCTGCGCGAGAGCGTGACCGCGGCGCTCGCCACCCATGGCCTGCTGGCCGAGCCCGACCAGGTGGTGCTGACGCAGGGCGTGACGCACGGGCTCGACATGGTGATCCGCACGCTGTTGCGGCCGGGCGAGACCGTGCTGGTCGAGCAGCCCTGTTATGCCAACCTGCTGCAGCTGCTGCGGCTCAACGGCCTGCACGTGCTGGCCGTGCCGCGCAACGAGGCGGGGCTCGACATCGCCGAGCTGCAACGGCTGGTGCAGGCGCACGCCCCGCGCGCGCTGTTCGTCAACACCGTGCTGCAGAATCCGTCGGGCATGAGCCTGACCATGGCCAACGCCTTCAGGCTGTTGCAGCTGGCCGAGCAACACGGCCTGTGGCTCATCGAGGACGACATCTCGCGCGACCTGCTGCCCGGCACCGGGCCGCTGCTGGCGGCGCTCGACGGCGGCGAACGCGTGGTCTATCTCGGCGGCTATTCGAAGATCATCAGCCCCTCGGTGCGAGTGGGCTACGTGGTGGCCCACCGCGACGTGATCCGCGACATCGCGCGCACCAAGATGGCGGTGGGGCTGACCTCGCCGGAGATCATGGAGCGCGTGGTGCACCAGGTGATCCGCGAGGGCCGCCTGCGCGCCCACGTGCAGCGCACGCGCGAGCGGCTGGCCCAGGCCCATGCCCAGGTCTGCCGTCACATGGACGATTCGGGATTCGAGATCGCGGCACGGCCGCAGGCCGGGCTGTTTCTGTGGGCGCGGCCCTCGGGGCGCTGGCGCGATCGCGGCGCCTCGGCGCTGGCCGAGCAGGCGCTGCGCGACGGCATCTGGCTGGCGCCCGGCAGCTACTTCGATGCGGCCGACAACGACACGCCGTGGCTGCGCTTCAATGTGGCGTATTCGGGTGCGGGCGAGCTGTGGCGCTTCATGCGCCGGGCCTGCGCGCCCGCGTGACGCGGCGCCGTCAGGCCTGCCGTTCGTAGACCACGAAGTCGTAGCGCAGCCCGTTTTCCTCGGGTTGCGGCGCGCGCGAGGTCTCGACCCAGCCCGCGGGCAGGGGCGGGAAGAACGCATCGCCATCGACCTCGGCATGGATCTCGGTGGCGATCACGCGCTGCGCCAGCGCGAGGGCCTGCGCATAGATCTGCGCGCCGCCGATCACGAAGATCTCGCCCTCGTTGCCGGCCGCGGCGATGGCCTCGGGCAGCGACGCCACCACCTCGGCGCCGGGGGCGGCGTAGGCGCTGTTGCGGCTCACCACGATGTTCTGGCGTCCCGGCAGCGGCCGGCCCAGCGATTCCCAGGTGTTGCGGCCCATCACGATGGGGCGGCCCAGGGTGGTGCGCTTGAAGTGGGCGAGGTCGCCCGGCAGTTTCCAGGGCAGGGCGTTGTCGCGGCCGATGGCGCGGTTGGCGGCATAGGCCACGACCAGGCTCAGGACGGGCTTGGTCATGGTGAGGATGCGAAGACGTGGGCGGGTTCAGACCGCCATCGGGGCGGTCAGCGGGGCGTGGTGCTGGTAGCCCTCGAGCACGAAGTCGGCGGGCTCCACGCGTTCGAGCCATTCGGGCTCGTAGCGCTGGGTCTGGTTGTAGTCGGGAATGCGATCCGACAGCACCAGGCGCGGCGACTCGTAGGGCGTGCGCGTCAGTTGCTCGCGCAACATCGGCAGGTGGTTTTCGTAGATGTGCGCATCGCCGATGAAGTACGTGAACCAGCGCGGCGTGTAGCCGGTCAGGCGGCCCACCAGGTGCAGCAGCGCCGCGCCTTCGGTGAGGTTGAACGGCGTGCCCAGGCCCACGTCATTGGAGCGGATGTACAGGCACAGCGAGATTTCGCGCGTGGTGGCGTTGGGCAGGAACTGATAGAGCAGGTGGCACGGCGGCAGCGCCATCTCTTCGAGCTGCGCCCAGTTCCAGCCATGGAACAGGATGCGGCGGTCGGCGGGATTCTGGTGGATGGTGTCCAGGCACTGGCGCAGCTGGTCCACGGCCTTGTAGAGCAGCACGTGCGGCGCGCCGTCTTCGTCGACCTCGGCAACCTGCCGATAGCCGCGGCCCAGCGCGTCGGCGATCTGGCCCGCGCTGGCGCGCGGCACCAGCTTGTAGGCCGGCCACTTGCGCCACTGCACGCCGTAGACCGGACCGAGATCGTCAGGGCCGTCGCGGTAGGGGTTGGCCAGCCATTGCGCGTTCTCGTTGGCGTTCTGGTCCCAGACCTTGCAGCCCAGCGCGCGGAAGTCGGCCGCGCTGTCGTAGGCCCGCATGAAACCGACCAGCTCGCCGATCGCCGACTTGAACGCCAGCTTCTTCGTGGTCACGGCCGGAAAGCCCTGCTGCAGGTCGAAGCGCAGCATCGCGCCCGGCATCGACAGGGTGCGGATGCCGGTGCGGTTCTGCTGCCAGGCGCCGTGATCGAGGATGGACTGGACGAGGTCGAGATACTGTTTCATGGGGCGGAGTGCGCGGGTATTGCGGTAAAGACGGAGGGCCGGCGCGCCATCGCGGGCGCCGGCCGGGCAGGGCTCAGGCGGCGCTCGCAGCTGCGCTCGCAGCGGCCTGGCTGTCGACGATCTCGACCGAGAAGGTCAGTTCGGCGGTCTTCTCGAGCATGGCCGAGGCCGAGCAGTATTTTTCGTGCGACAGCGCCACGGCGCGTTCGACCGCGGCCTGCGGCAGCTTGCTGCCGGTCACGGTGAAGGCGAAGTGGATCTTGGTGAAGACCTTGGGATCGGTGTCGGCGCGCTCGGCGTTGAGCTTCACGCTGCAACCGGTCACGTCGTGACGGCCGCGCTTGAGGATCAGCACGACATCATAGGCGGTGCAGCCGCCGGTGCCGGCGAGCAGCATTTCCATGGGACGCGGCGCCAGGTTGTGGCCGCCGCCTTCAACGGCGCCATCCATGTTGGTGACGTGGCCGCTGCCGGTGCTGGCGGTGAACAGCATGCCCGAGGGGCCGCCCCAGTCGATCGTGCATTCCATCTTCGTGTCCTCTGCTCGCTGCGCGCGGCTTGCGCGCCATCAAGGGGGAATCATAACCGGCCGCTACAATGGACCGGCCATAGCCCCTGCGAGGAACGGGGGATGGTCACGCCTCATCGTTTTCGCTTCAAGGAGCCGCCATGTCGTTTGCCCATACCGCCCCAGCTTCCAGCCCGCTGATCCGGCGCGCGGGACCGCTCGACGGGCTGCTGGGCGAGATCGACTGCGCCCTGCAGGTGCTGTCGCGCAGCGTCGTGGCCGGGCGGGCCTATCCGGCCCAGGCCCAGGAGGCGCCGCAGGCCCTCAGCGAGGCCGACAAGCGCCACGCGGCCGGCCTCATGCGGGTCAATCACGTGGGCGAGGTCTGCGCCCAGGCGCTGTATCGGGGCCAGGCGCTGGCCTGCCGCGAGCCGGCCGCGCGCGAGCTGCTGCTCGAGGCCGCCGCCGAAGAGGTCGATCACCTGGCCTGGTGCGACACCCGCCTGCGCGAGCTCGGCAGCCGGCCCAGCCTCATGAATCCGGTCTGGTACGCGGGCTCGTTCGCGCTGGGCGTGCTGGCCAGCGTGGCCGGCGTGCCGCGCAACCTGGGCTTCATGGCCGAGACCGAGCGCCAGGTCGAAGCCCACTTGGACGAACACCTGAAGACGCTGCCGCCGGCCGACGCGCGCTCGCGCGAGGTAGTGCAGCAGATGAAGATCGACGAAATCGGCCACCGCACCACGGCCGAGCGCGCCGGCGCCGTGCCGCTGCCGGGTCCGATCAAGGCCGCCATGCGCGCCATGTCCAAGGTGATGACCACCACGGCCTACCGCGTGTAGGACGTCCGCCCGACTATGGTCGGGGCCGGGTGAATAGCGGGGGCGGATGGTGCAATGCGATATAACGGGCGCCCGGCGCCCGTTTTTCATGTCACCGAGCCTTTCAGTTCCGTGAGCCGCCTAGGGTAAGCCCGAGAGGGTTTTCCCTTTGGGGCTTTACCCTTCCGTTGCCTGAGAGTGAGCGCTGGCGCGGTTTTGCGGCCGGTGAGCTGCTCAGTTGATGCGCAGATCCAACAGCAACAAGATGCAAATCCGGAGCCCGAAAAAAATCTTGCATCGCACAAAACAATGCTCTACTATTCATTCAACGGATGCCGAAACGCGAGAGCGGTCCGAGCGACAAGCAGAATGCAGCGCTCCCCCTCGCAGGATGTTCCGGGCAGGTCCCACCCGCCCGATGCCGTCCCGGTGTGCCACGGTTGTCTCCTCCACCCTCCTCCTTTGGTGGATTTAGCCCGAGATCTTACGATCTCGGGCTTTTTTTTATCCCGCGCCAAAGCGTCCCCATTTTTGGGCCCCTGCCGGGCTGCGTACGCGTTTTCCCCTAAATAGTCCGGTGCGCCGAGCGGGAAAGTTCTACAATCCCCCACGCAGACCCTCGCAAGCTTGCGGCCTTCCGAAACAGGTCAGGCCCGGCGAGGCTGCGGAAGGCCACGCCCCGCTGCCTGGTTGCGGGGCCCGATTCAGGGGAAACGCGTTGGCGTTACGTTCTGTGCCCCTGACTTGCACTTGTTCATTCGTCCCATATATGGTCGTTACACCTGCCCCAGATAATGGCGGACCTGTCTCGATAGACCAACCAAAGGTGATTCTGTGACCTGGCTGTATATCTGCGTGGTCGCATTCATGGTGGGGGGACTCATCGTGGCGTCAGAGCGCTGGCACGGCGCATTTACTGGCGACAGCGATCTCAACAAGCCCCAAGCCTCCCACTCGCGCGCCACGCCGCGCGTCGGCGGCCTCGCCGTTCTGGCCGGTTCGCTTGCCGGGTTGCTGGTGCTTGGCCCGAGCAACATGACCCTGACCTGGCTCTGGCCCGCGCTGTTCGTGTCCGCGCTGCCGGTGTTCGTGGCGGGCCTGCTCGAAGACATCACCAAAGACATCGGCGCCAGCAAGCGCCTGCTGGCGGCCTTCGCGTCGGCGGCGATCGCGTGGTGGCTGCTCGGCGGCGTGAGCCGCGTCGGCATGCCGTGGGTGGACCTGGTGCTGTCGTACTGGCCCGTCTCGCTGCTGTTCACGATGTTCGCGGTCGGCGGCTGTACCCATGCGCTGAACATCGTCGATGGCATGAACGGCCTGGCCGGCATGGTCGCCACCCTGATGGCCGTCTCGATCAGCCTGGTCGCGCTGCAAGTGGGCGACATGCCCATCTTCATGATTTCCGCCGCGCTGGCCTCGGCCACGCTGGGCTTCCTGGTCTGGAATTTTCCGTTCGGCCGGGTGTTCCTGGGCGATGGCGGCGCATACTTCCTCGGCTTCATGCTGGCCGAGCTGGCGGTGCTGCTGGTGGTGCGCAACCCCTCCGTGTCGCCGTTCTACGCGCTGGCCGTGCTGTTCTATCCGGTGTTCGAAACCGGCTTCTCGATCTGGCGCCGCCGCTTCAAGCGCGGCGTGCCGGTCGATCAGCCTGACGCGCTGCACCTGCACCAGCTGGTGTTCCGCCGCCTGGTGCGCGTGACCTTCTCGCGCGGCCGCCGCCATGCCGTGCCGGCGCTGTGCAACGCGCTCGCTTCGCCCTATATGTGGGTGCTGGCGTTGATCGGCCTGGTGCCGGCCACGATCTGGTGGGACAACGCCTGGGCCCTGTGCGCCAGCATCCTCGTGTTCGCCGGCGTCTATACCTGGCTGTACGTGCGGCTGGTTTCGTGGCGGCGCCCCGGGTGGCTGTTGCTGCCCTCCGTGCTGCGCACGCATTGATCAACGGAAAGACGGGCCGCGGCCTTGCGCCGCCGGCCTGTTGCCAACCACCCAATTTACTTAGAATTCCGTAGCCGTCATCGGTATTAGGGAGATTTATCTTGCGTATTCAGGATGTGAAACTCGCCGTCGTGGGCCTGGGTTATGTGGGGCTGCCGCTGGCCGTCGAATTCGGCAAGAAGCGCCCCGTCATCGGCTTCGACATCAACACCCGTCGTATCGACGCCCTCAAGGCCGGCCATGACCACACGCTCGAAGTCGACGACGCCGAGCTGGCGTCGGCCAAGGCGCTGAGCTACACGGCCGACCGCGCCGAGCTGGGCCGCGCCAACGTCTACATCGTGACGGTGCCGACCCCGATCGACGAATACAAGCAGCCCGACCTGACCCCGCTGGTCAAGGCGAGCGAGACCATCGGCGCGGTGCTCAAGCGCGGCGACATCGTGATCTACGAATCGACCGTGTACCCGGGCGCCACCGAGGAAGACTGCGTGCCGGTGCTCGAGCGCGTGTCGGGCCTGAAGTTCAACGTGGACTTCTACGCCGGCTACAGCCCGGAGCGCATCAACCCGGGCGACAAGGCGCACCGCGTCAGCACCATCAAGAAGGTGACCTCGGGCTCGACGCCGGAAGTGGCCGAGCTGGTCGACCAGCTCTACAAAGAGATCATCGTGGCCGGCACCCACAAGGCGCCGAGCATCCGCGTGGCCGAGGCCGCCAAGGTGATCGAGAACACCCAGCGCGACGTCAACATCGCGCTCATCAACGAGCTCGCGCTCATCTTCAACAAGATGGGCATCGACACCGAGGCCGTGCTGCAGGCCGCCGGCACCAAGTGGAACTTCCTGCCGTTCCGTCCGGGCCTGGTGGGCGGCCACTGCATCGGCGTGGACCCGTACTACCTGACGCACAAGGCGCAGGCCATCGGCTACCACCCCGAGATCATCCTGGCCGGGCGCCGCCTGAACGACTCGATGGGCGGCTACGTGGTGTCGCAGCTGGTCAAGGCGATGACCAAGAAGCGCATCTACGTGGAAGGCGCGCGCGTGCTGGTGATGGGCCTGACCTTCAAGGAAAACTGCCCCGACCTGCGCAACACCCGCGTGGTCGACATCGTCAAGGAACTCGGCGAATACAACGTCGCCGTGGACGTCTACGATCCGTGGGTCGAGAAGGAAGAGGCCGAGCACGAGTACGGCATCACGCCGGTCGAGACCCCGCAGGCCGGCAAGTACGACGCCGTGATCCTGGCCGTGTCGCACGAGCAGTTCGTGAAGATGGGCGCCGACGAGATCCGCAAGCTGGGCAAGCCCGCCCACATCCTCTATGACCTGAAGTACGTGCTGCCGGCCGACGCGTCGGATCTGCGTCTTTGATCCGGGAGTTGTCGATGAGTACGCAATTCGAATCCGTCTGCGCCGACCTGCGCGCCAAGCCGCGCAAGTGGCTGGTGACCGGCTGCGCCGGCTTCATCGGCTCGAACCTGGTCGAAACCCTGCTCAAGCTCGACCAGACCGTGGTCGGCCTGGACAACTTCGCCACCGGCCACCAGCGCAACCTCGACGAGGTGCAGGGCCTGGTGTCCGCCGAGCAATGGGCGCGCTTCTCGTTCATCGAGGGCGACATCCGCGACCTGGACACCTGCAAGCGCGCCACCGAAGGCGTGGAGCGCGTGCTGCACCAGGCCGCGCTCGGCTCGGTGCCGCGCTCGCTGGCCGACCCGATCACCACGAACGCCGTGAACATCAGCGGCTTCCTCAACATGCTGGTCGCCGCGCGTGACGCCAAGGTCTCGGCCTTCGTCTACGCCGCCTCCAGCTCGACCTACGGCGACCATCCGGCGCTGCCCAAGGTCGAGGAAAACATCGGCAACCCGCTGTCGCCCTACGCCGTCACCAAGTACGTCAACGAGCTCTACGCCGACGTGTTCGCCCGTTCGTATGGCTTCAAGACCGTGGGACTGCGCTACTTCAACGTGTTCGGCCGCCGCCAGGATCCGAACGGCGCCTACGCCGCCGTGATCCCCAAGTGGACCGCCGCGATGATCCAGGGCCAGACCGTCACCATCAACGGCGACGGCGAGACCAGCCGCGACTTCTGCTACGTGGACAACGCGGTGCAGGCCAACATCCTCGGCGCGATGGCCTCGGATGAGGCGCGCAACCAGGTCTACAACGTCGCCTTCAGCGGCCGCACCACGCTCAACCAGCTGTTCGGCTTCCTCAAGGAAAGCCTGGGCCGCCAGGGCGTGCGCTACGACAAGGACGTGGTCCACGCGGATTTCCGCGCGGGCGACGTGCGCCACTCGCAGGCCGACATCGGCAAGGCCGGCCGCCTGCTGGGCTACGCGCCGCAGTTCGACATCCTGCGTGGCCTGGATGCGGCGATGCCCTGGTACGTGCGATTCCTGGGTTGATTTGAAAGCGCTGATACGCAAGCTCGGCAACATCCACCCGGACCACCAGCGGATCTTCAAAGGTGCGTTCCGGGTAGCCGTTTTCCTCATCCTCGGCAAGGCGGCCGGCGCCATCAAAGAGATGGCGGTGGCCTACCGCTACGGCGTCAGCGATGCGGTCGACGCCTACCAGTTCACCATGACCATGGCGAACTGGCTGCCCGTCACCATCGTCGGCGTGCTGTCGGTGGTGCTGATCCCGGTGCTGGTGAAGCTGCGCCGCGAGGGGGGCGCCGAGCGTGACCGCTTCGTGTCCGAGCTGCAGGGCTGGACGCTGGCCGGCGGCCTGTTGCTGGGCCTGCTGACCTGGTTCGCCTGGCCGTTCGTGCTGCGCACGCTGGGACAGGGGCTGTCGCCCGAGGTCGCGGCCATGACGGGCGACCTGTTGTGGGCCTTCGCACCGGTGTCGGCGATCCTGCTGGTGGCGGGCATCAGCGCGGCGCGACTGCGTTCGCACGAGCGCCACGTCAACACGCTGCTCGACAGCGTGCCGGCGATCACGACGCTGGGCTGGGTCATGCTGGCCACGTTCACGCCGGACCAGGTGGGGCCGCTGCTGTGGGGCACGCTGGTCGGCTATGTGATCCAGATGGTGTGGCTGGCCTGGCTGGCCGCGCGCGCCGACCAGGGCTTCTGGGGCGCGCCGCTGCTGACGCTGCGTTCGCCGCACTGGCCGGAGCTGATGAGCGCCGCCGGCGTGATGCTGATCGGGCAGGTGGCGATGAGTTTCGTCAATCCGCTCGACCAGTACGCCGCGGCCAACCTCGGCGCCAACGCCAACGCCACGCTGGGTTATGCGAGCCGGCTGCTGTCGCTGGTGCTGGGCATCGGCGCGGTGTCGGTGGGCCGCGCGGCGCTGCCGGTGCTGGCCGACGTGCAGCATCGCGGCGACGCCGTGCGGGCGCGCGCCATGGCCCTGAAGTGGTCGTTCGTGATGGTGGGAGCGGGCGCCGCCGCGGTGGTGGTGGGCTGGTTCCTCGCGCCGTGGGGCGTGAAGCTGCTGTTCGAACGCGGCGCCTTCACGGCCGACAATACCCAGGCCGTGGCCGACGTGCTGCGCTGGGGGCTGTTGCAGCTGCCGTTCTATTTCGGCGTGCTGATCCTGGTGCAGTTGCTGGCGAGCCAGAACCGCTATCGCATCATGGCCGCGATCGCGGTGGCCAACTTCCTGCTCAAGGCGGGCATGAATCTTGTTCTTGCACCGCGCATGGGCACGCAGGGCATCATGCTGGCCACCAGCCTGATGTACCTGTTGTCGTATGTTTGCTATGTCGCCGTCGCGCTGCGGCGCGTCGAGGCGCCCGCGCCCCAACCCGACAAGGAGCAGAGCTGAATGTCCGAGCAGGTCCCCGGTCCGCGTGTGCTGATCTTCATCCACTCGCTGCATGGCGGCGGCGCCGAGCGCGTGGCCGCCGACCTGAGCGCGCACTGGGTGGCGCAGGGCCGCGAGGTCATGCTGGTGACGCAGGCCTCGGCCGAAGGCGACGTCTACGCGCTCGATCCGCGCGTGCAGCGCCGGGTGCTGCACACGGCGGGCGAGGGCGGCGGGCTGCGCGGCGTGCTGGCCAATCTGAAGCGGGTGCGCGCGCTGCGCGCCCTGATCAAGTCGTTCCGGCCCGACATCGTGCTGGGCATGATGACCACGGCGTCCGTGCTGGCCGTGCTGGCCGCGCGGGGCCTGGGCTGCCGCGTCATCGCCACCGAACACACCCATCCGCCGTCGCAGACGCTCTCGGGCATGTGGCAGCGCCTGCGCCGCCTCACCTATCCGCGCGCCGCGCGCGTGGTGGCGCTCACGCAGGGCACGGCCGACTGGCTCGCGCGCCACGTGCCGGGCAGCCGCCTCGCGGTGATCCCGAATCCGGTGCACTGGCCGCTGCCGCGCAATGCGCCGGTGGGCGCGCCGCCCGCGGTGCCCGGGCGCCATTACGTGCTGGGCGTGGGCCGGCTGCACACCGACAAGGGTTTCGACATCCTGATCGAGGCGTTCGCCCGCATCGCGGCCAAGCGCGCCGACTGGGACCTGATCCTGCTGGGCGAGGGCGGCGAGCGCGCCGATCTGCAGGGCCGCATCGACGCGGCCGGCCTTACCGAGCGCATCCACATGCCGGGCCGCATGGGCAACGTGGGCGACTGGTATGACGCAGCCGACCTCTATGCGCTGTCGTCGCACTTCGAGGGGCTGTCCAATACCCTGCTCGAATCGATGGCGAGCGGCCTGGCGGCGGTAAGCTTCGACTGCGACACCGGCCCGCGCGAGATCATCCGCGACGGCGTCGACGGCGTGCTGGTGCGGCCCACGGGCGACGCGCTGGCCCTGTCCAAGGCGCTCGACCAGATGATGGGCGACGCCGACGCCCGCGCCCGCATGGGCGAGCGCGCGATCGACGTGCGCACCCGGTTTTCGGCCGAGCACGTGCTCGGCCTGTGGCAAAAATTGTTCGACGAGGCATTGGGTGTCGGCCGCCGCGGCTGACGCGATGCCCGTGCGATGAAGGTGAGATCCTCTACATCATGTGTGGAATAGTCGGTATCTGGGGGCCCCTGGAGGGCAAGGAAGCCATCCTGGCGCAGAGCTGCCAGCGCATCCGCCATCGCGGCCCCGACAGCAACGGCTTCTGGGAAGACCGCGAGACCGGTGTCGCGCTCGCGCACGTGCGCCTGGCGATTCTCGACCTGACCGAGGCCGGCCACCAGCCCATGGTGTCGCCCTGCGGCCGCTACGTGCTGATCCTCAACGGCGAGATCTACAACCACCTCGAGCTGCGCGCCGAGCTGGAGCAGGCCGGCCAGGCGCCGGCCTGGCGCGGCCATTCCGACACCGAGACCGTGCTGGCCTATCTGGCCGCGCGCGGGGTCGAGGCCACGATGAAGGCCGCGGTCGGCATGTATGCCAACGCGCTCTGGGACCGCGAGCGCCGCAGCCTCACGCTGATGCGCGACCGCATGGGCGAGAAGCCGCTCTATTACGGCTATTCGGGCGCCAACCTGCTGTTCGGCTCCGAGCTCAAGGCCTTCACGCCGGTGCCGGGCTTCGGCCGCGACATCGATCGCAACGCGCTGGCCTCGTTCATGCGCCACAACTACATTCCGGCGCCGCAATCGATCTACGCCGGCATCCGCAAGCTGCCCCCGGGCAGCTGGCTCGAGATCTCGACCGAGCAGATGCACCGGCGCGAGATGCCGGCGCCGCAGGTCTACTGGTCGGCACTCGAGGCCGCCGAGGCCGGCCGCCGCAATCCGCTGTCGTTCGGCCAGGATGGCGACGCGGTCGATGCGCTGCAGGCCGTGCTGGGCCGGGCCGTGGGCGGCCAGATGCTGTCGGATGTGAGCCTGGGCGCGTTCCTGTCGGGCGGCATCGATTCCTCCACCATCGTGGCGCTGATGCAGGCGCAGAGCAGCAAGCCGGTGCGCACCTTCGCCATCGGCTTCCACGAGAAAGACTACAACGAGGCCGAACACGCCAAGGCCGTCGCGGCCCATCTGGGCACCGACCACACCGAGCTGTATGTCACGCCCGAGGATGCGCTGGCCGTGGTGCCGCACCTGGCCGACATGTACGACGAGCCCTTCGCCGATTCGTCGCAGATTCCCACCTCGCTGGTGACGCGCATGGCGCGCCAGCACGTCACGGTGGCGCTCTCGGGTGACGGCGGCGACGAGCTGTTCGGCGGCTATTCGCGCTACTTCCGCGTCAACAGCTGGTGGCACAAGTTCGGCCGCGTCCCCGGCCCGTTGCGCCACCTGACCGGCGCGGTGATGCGCGGCTCGGCCGCGCTGCCGGGCTCGGGCGCCTGGCGCGGCAAGGTCGGCAAGCTCGGCGAGCTGCTCAGCGCCAACAACGAAGGCGAGTTCTATCGCCAGTTCGTGTCGTACTGGGCCGATCCGGCGCGCGTGGTGAAGGGCGGCGTGGAGCCGCGTTCGCCGTTCGAGGAGCCGCTCGACGGCCGCCTGTTCGAGGCGATGATGAAGCTCGACGCCGTCACCTACCTGCCCGACGACATCCTGGTGAAGGTCGATCGCGCGGCGATGGCGGTGAGTCTCGAGACCCGCGTGCCGCTGATCGATCACCGGGTCTACGAGTTCGCCTGGCAATTGCCCTTCAACTACAAAGTGCGCGGCAACACCGGCAAGTGGTTGCTGCGCCAACTGCTGTACCGGCACGTGCCGCAAGCGCTGGTCGACCGGCCCAAGCGCGGCTTCGCGGTACCGTTGTCCACCTGGTTGCGCGGTCCGCTGCGCGACTGGGCCGAAGCCCTGCTCGATCCCGTGCGGCTGCGCCAGGAAGGCTGGTTCGAACCCGAGCCCATCCTGCGCAAGTGGCGCGAGCATGCGAGCGGCCACCGCAACTGGAGCAGTCACCTCTGGGGAGTACTCATGATGCAGGCATGGTTGGATCAATACCGTCGCGGCGACGCCGTGGAACCCCCCGCCCCGCGCATAGGCGAGGGCGCGGGCCGATGAAAATACTGATGCTGGTGAGTTCCATGCATGCCGGCGGCGCCGAGCGCGTCGCCGCCACCCTGGTCAGCGCCTGGGCCGAACGCGGCGACACCGTGACGCTCATGCCGACCTTCTCGGAAAAGGGCTCCTGCTTCTACCCGCTGTCCGACAAGGTGGAGCTGCTGTGGCTTGCCGACGTCGTCGGCGAGCGTTCCGCCGGCCCGATCACGGCGATCAAGCGCCTGTGGGCCATGCGGCGCGTGATCCGCGAGCGCCGCCCCGACGTGGTGGTGTCCTTTCTCACCAACGTGAACGTGGCCGCCATCATCGCCACCTTCGGGCTGAACGTGCCGGTCATCGCGTGCGAACGCACCAACCCCGTGGCCGACAAGACCGTGGGATCGCGCTGGCGCAAGCTGCGCCGCTTCTTCTACCCGCGCGCGGCCATGGTGACCGTGCAGGCCCATGCCACCGCCAAGCCCTTTGCCCAGGACGTGCCGGGCATCGAGCGCCTGGAAGTGATCCCGAATCCGCTGCCGCCCGAGTTGCTCGACGCGCCGCTCACCACCGTGGGCCAGGCCGAGCCCGGCCGCAAGCGTTTGATCGCGATGGGCCGCATGGTGCCCGACAAGCAATTCGACCTGCTGATCGACGTGTTCGCCTCGCTGGCCCCCGAGCACCCCGACTGGGATCTCTGGATCTGGGGCGAAGGCCCGCTGCGCGAGCAGCTCGAGACGCAGGTGCGCACGCTGGGCCTGGAGGGCCGCGTGCAGATGCCCGGCCGCACCGCCGAGCCCTGGGTCGAGCAGGCGCGCGGCGAGGCCTTCGTGCTGAGTTCGGCCGTCGAAGGGTTTCCCAACGTGCTGCTGGAGGCGATGGCCGTGGGCCTGCCCGCCGTCTCGTTCGACTGCACCAGCGGCCCCGAGGAAATCACGCGGCAGGGCCAGGACGCCCTGCTGGTGCCGCCCGGCGACCGCGATCAGTTGCGCGCCGCGCTGGCCTCCCTGATGCAGGACGCGGCGCTGCGTGCGCGGCTCGGCGAACAGGGCGCGCGCTCGGTGCGCCGGCGTTACTCGCTGCAGGCCGTGCTCGACGAATGGGATGACCTGTTCGCCAAGGTGCGGCGCACCGCATAACGCGGAGACGACCCCATGCGTATCGCTCACATCATCACGGGCCTGGGGCAGGGCGGCGCCGAATCGGTGCTGTTCCGCCTCGCCACCTATCCGGAGCAGTCGGATCGCCACTTCGTGATCTCGCTCACCGACGAGGGCGTCTACGGTCCGCGCCTGCGCGCCGCCGGCATCGCCGTGCACACGCTCGACATGCCGCGCGGCCGCGTCACGCTGGCCGGCCTGCTGGCGCTGCGGCGCCTGCTGATCGACGAGGCGCCCGACGCGGTGCAGACCTGGATGTACCACGCCGACCTGATCGGCGGCGTGGCCGCGCGCCTGGCCGGCATTCATGCCGTGGCCTGGGGCATCCGCAACTCCGGCGAACATCTGTCGCGCAGCAGCCGCTCGGCGCGGCTGGTGCTGCGCCTGTGCGCCAGCCTGTCGGGCCGCTTGCCGGCCGCGATCGTGTGCGCCGCGCGCGACGCGGCGCAGCGCCACCAGCAGCTCGGCTATCGCGGCGAGCGCATGGTGGTGATCCCGAATGGCTATGACCTCTCCCGCTACGCGCCCGATGCCGGCGCGGGGGCACGGATGCGCGAGGTGTGGGGCGTGGCGCCCGACGCGCCGCTGATCGGCTGCGTGGCCCGCTGGGACCCGCTCAAGGATCACGCCAATCTGCTCGGCGCGCTCGGCCATCTGGTGCGCGAGCATCGCGACGCGGGCCTGCGCTGCGTGCTGGTCGGGCGCGGCATGTCGGCCGCCAACGCCGAGCTCGGCGCGCTGATCGATCGCGAGGGCCTGCGCGGCCGCGTGCTGCTGGCCGGTCCGAGCGACGACGTGCCGGCCGTGATGAACAGCCTCGACGTGCACGTGCTGTCGAGCTGCGCGGAAGGCTTTCCCAACGTGGTGGCCGAGGCCATGGCCTGCGGCACGCCCTGCGTCGTCACCGACGTGGGCGACGCCGCGCATATCGTGGGCGACACCGGCGTGGTCGTGCCGGCGCAGGATCCGCGCGCGCTGGCCGAAGGCATCGAGGCCATGATGCTGCGCATCTCCGAGCGGGGCCGCACCGCGGCCGGCGCGGCGGGCCGCGCGCGCGTGCTCGAGAATTTCGACCTGGCCCGGATGGTGCAGGCCTACGGCGAGACCTGGCGCCGCATCGCAAAAAAGGAGCGCCGCGCCTCATGAGCAAGATCGTGCTGTTCGTCGTCAACAACCCCGCCTTCTTCATGTCGCACCGGGTGCCGCTCGCGCTGGCCGCGCGCGACGCCGGCTACGACGTGCACGTGGCGACGATGGCCGGCCCGGCCGTGGCCGACATCGAAGCGCTCGGCCTGACGCATCACGCGGTGCCCATGACGCGCAGCGGCAAGAACCCGCTGCAGGAGCTGGGCACGATCCGCGCGCTCACGCGCCTGTTCCGCACGCTGCGCCCCGACCTCGTGCACCTGGTCACGATCAAGCCGGTGTTGTACGGCGGGCTGGCCGCCAGGCTGGCGCGCGTGCCCGCGGTGGTGGCGGCGATCTCGGGGCTGGGCTTCGTGTTCGTCGCGAAGGGCGCCAAGGCGGCGCTGGTGCGCTCGGTCGTGGGACTGCTGTATCGCCTGGCGCTGGGCCATCGCAACAGCGCGGTGGTGTTCCAGAACACCGACGATCGCGACAAGCTGCGCAACATCGGCGCGGTGCGCGACGGGCAGGTCGAGATGATCCGTGGCTCGGGCGTGAACCTGGCCGAGTACCAGGCCGTGCCCGAGCCGCAGGAGCCGGTGGTGGCCCTGATGGCGGCGCGGCTGCTGCGCGACAAGGGCGTGCGCGAGTTCGTGCAGGCCGCGAGCCTGCTGCGCGCGCAGGGCCTGCCGGTGCGCATGCGGCTGGCGGGCAGCATCGACCCGGGCAATCCCGCGTCGATCACCGCCGACGAACTGCGCGGCTGGCAGGACGAGGGCGTGGTGGAGCTGCTGGGCGAGCGCCGTGACGTGGCGGCGCTGTACGCGGCGAGCCACATCGCCGTGCTGCCCTCGTATCGCGAGGGGCTGCCCAAGTCATTGATCGAGGCGGCCGCCTGCGGCCGGGCGGTGGTGACCACCGACGTGCCGGGCTGCCGCGACGCCATCGAACCCGGCGAGACCGGGGTGCTGGTGCCGCCCCACGACGCGACCGCGCTGGCCGCCGCGATTGCGGCGCTGGCGCTGGATCCGCAGCGCCGCCGCGCCATGGGCGAGGCCGGGCGCCGGCTGGCCGAACGGGAATTCTCGATTGCCGACGTGTGCGGTCGGCACCTGGACATCTACGCGCGCCTGCTGGCGCGCTAGCAGCTCGGCCTGCCGCCCGCGAGCCGGGCGATCCAGTGCTGGGTCGACGGATCCTGGTCGGACGCGTCGCGCTGCGGGCTGTTGAGCTCGCCCAGGATGTTGCGCGCCAGCGATTTGCCGAACTCCACGCCCCATTGATCGAACGGGTTGATGCCCCACAGCACGCCCTGCGTGAACACCTTGTGTTCGTAGAGCGCCAGCAGCGCGCCCAGCGATTGCGGGTCGAGACAGGGCAGCACGATCAGCGTCGAGGGGCGCCCGCCGGGGTGCACCTTGTGGCGTCCCAGCAGCTCGGCGCGCTGCGGATCGGATTCGGTCGCCAGCGTTTCGCGCAGCGCTTCGTCGTATGACTTGCCGCGCAGCAGCGCGGCGCGTTGCGCCAGGCAGTTGGCGATCAGCAGCTGATGGTGCTGGGCGTAATCGTGGTCGGGGCGCGCGCTCAGGATGAAATCCACCGGCGCGCCCAGGCTGTCCTGGTGCAGCCACTGGAAGAACGTGTGCTGGCAATCGGTGCCCGGCATGCCCCACACGGCGGGGCCCGTGGGCACGCCGACGGGGGTGCCGTCGGCCGTTGCGACCTTGCCCAGCGACTCCATCTCGAGCTGCTGCGCCCACGGCACCAGATGCTCGAGGCGCGAATCGTAGGGGGCGATGGCGAGCGAATCGAAGCCGCGCACGCTGCGGTTGGCCAGGCCGGTGAGGGCCATCTGCACGGGCGCGTTGTGCTCGGGCGCGGCCTGGGCGAAGTGCTGGTCCATCGCCGCGGCGCCGGCCAGCAGCGCGTCGAACGCCTCGCAGCCCAGGGTGAGGGCGATCGGCAGGCCGATGGCGGACCACAGCGAATAGCGTCCACCCACCCAGTCCCAGAAGCGGAACACATGCTGCGGCGAGATGCCGAAATCGAGCGCGGCGTCGGTGTTGGCGGTGATCGCCACGACCTGACGCACGGGGTCGGCCACGCCGGCCGCGCGCAGCCAGTTCATGGCGACCTCGGCGTTGGCCAGCGGCTCGGTGGTGGTGAACGACTTGGAGGCGATGATCACCAGGGTCTGGTGCGGATCCAGGTGGGTCAGGGCGTCGGCCACCGAATGCGAGTCGACATTGGAGGCGAAATGGATCTCGCGCTTGAGGCCGCGATGGCGCAGCGCGCGGATGACCATGCGCGGGCCCCAGTCGCTGCCGCCGATGCCCAGGTGCAGCACGTAACGGTACGACTGCGCCGCGTCGGCCTGGGCCACGAAGGCACGCAGGCGCTCGCGTTCGCCCAGGATGGCGCGTGCCACCGCGGGCGGCGGCTCGGCCGCGCGCAGGGCGGTGTGCAGGGCAGCGCGCCGCTCGGTCCAGTTGGCCAGGCCGCCATCGAACAGGGCGCTGCGCGCCTGCGCGAAGCCCTGCTGTTCGAGCAGGGCCAGGCCGCTGCGGTCCAGGGTTTCCGATTGCGGCTGGGCGCTGAGGTCGACCTGCAGGCCGGCGGCCTCGATTACACGCAACGATTCGCCATGGACCTGGGCGGTCTCGACAGCGTTCTTGAAGTCGGCCCAGGCGGGTCCCATGGTGAGCGGTGCGTTCATCGTGCTGCGATCGGATCAGTAGGGCAGGCGGGCGTGCGGCGCGAGCGTGAGCAGTTGCTGGCGGAAGTCGGCCTGGATGCGGGCCAGCGCCTCGGCGTTCTCGGCCTCGAAACGCAGCACGATCACGGGCGTGGTGTTGGAGGCGCGCGCCAGGCCGAAGCCATCCGGGTATTCGGCGCGCACGCCGTCGATGGTGACGAGGTTGGTCGCGCCATCGAAACGGCCTTCGCGCTGCAGGCGCGCGATCAGCGCGTGCGGTTCGCCTTCTTCCATTTCGAGCTTCAGTTCGGGCGTGCTGACGGCCTGCGGCAGCGCCTCCAGCGGGGCCGACGGATCGGCGTGACGCGACACGATCTCGAGCAGGCGCGCGCCGGTGTAGAGGCCGTCGTCGAAGCCGAACCAGCGCTCCTTGAAGAAGATGTGGCCGCTCATCTCGCCGGCCAGCGGGGCACCCGTCTCGGCCAGCTTGGCCTTGACCAGCGAATGGCCGGTCTGCCACATCAGCGGCTTGCCGCCGGCGGCTTCGATCGCCAGGCCCACGTGGCGGCTGCACTTGACGTCATAGATGATGGTCTCGCCCGGGCAGCGCGTGAGCACGTCGCGCGCGAACAGGATCAGCTGGCGGTCGGGCCAGATGATCTCGCCCGACTTGGTGACCACGCCGAGGCGGTCGCCGTCGCCGTCGAAGGCCAGGCCCAGCTCGCAATCGGTCTCGCGCAGGCAGCGGATCAGGTCTTCGAGGTTGTGCGGATCGGCCGGGTCCGGGTGATGATTGGGGAAGGTGCCGTCGACCTCGCAGAACAGCTCGGTGACCTCGCAGCCGAGCGCGCGGAACAGCTGCGGGGCGATCGCGCCGGCGACGCCGTTGCCGCAGTCGATCGCGATCTTCATCGGGCGCGCCAGCTTGACGTCGGACACGATGCGTTCGAGATAGGCCGGCACCACGTCGAGCGTGCGGCGCGTGCCCGGCCTGGCGGCGGCGGGCGCCGGTGCCTGCATGGCATCGCGCAGCGCCAGCACGTCCTGGCCGTAGAGGGCGCGGCCGCCCATCATCATCTTGAAGCCGTTGTACTTGGGCGGATTGTGGCTGCCGGTGATCGCCACGCCGGAGCCGGTCTGCTCGGTGTAGGCCGTGTAGTAGACCAGCGGGGTGGGCACCTGGCCGATGTCCAGCGTGTCGACCCCGCCTTCCAGGATGCCTTCCTGGAGCGCGGTCGAGAGCGATTCGCTGCTCAGGCGTCCGTCGCGGCCGACCACCAGCGTGCCGATGCCGGCGGCGCGGGCGCGGGCGGCCAGCGCCCCGCCGAGCGCACGCGCGAACGTCGCGTCGATCAGGTCGGGCACGGTGCCGCGGATGTCGTAGGCCTTGAAGACCGAGGCCGGGAAGGAGGGTGAGGTGGACACGAGGGATTCCTTTTCATGAGTCTGGCGAGCGGCGCCAGCGCCGGCACAAAAAAAGCGCGGCGGGCGCTGCCCGGGCAGCACATCGCCGAGATTATCCCCGATTCGCAAGTCTCGCGCCCGGAAAATACGGCGACGCACCGTCCGGGGCCAGGGCGGCGGCAACCCGGTTCAACTTGGTGCGCCGTGCCCCGCCGTGTGCCGCAATCCGGTGCAGGCGCGGCTGCTGCCGGGGCTGCGGCCGCAGCTGAGGGGGCGCCTTCTGCCGCACCTGCGCGCGTACCTGCGGCCGCTCCGATCCGGGACGGTTGCGCACGCAGCTTTGTCCGGCACGCTTTTTGCATGGAAAAAGGGTGTCACGCCGAAAGTGCTACGCTTGAGGTGAATTTGAATGGAGGTGGCCCATGGGAGCCAACGTGTCCTTTGTCGGAAGCGGGCGCGGCGCGAATCGCCGCCGCTTGCCGCCGGGCGGCTCCAGCGGCCACTCCGGCCCGGCCGCCGGACTCGAACGCCGGCTCGATCTCCATGTGCACGCCGGCGAGCAAGAGGTGCTGGCCGGCCGTCCCTGGGAGCGCAGCGTCTGGCGCGAAGCCCGCGTCCTGATCGCCGAATGTCCCGCGCCGCGGCTCGCGCAAGGCATCGAGCAGGCCCTGCGCGCCGTCGCCCGCCAGATCGCCATCGATCGCCGATGGCGCGGCATGGGCACCGTCTCGTTTTCGCTCGACGACGCCACCGGCATGTTCCGGCTGCTCGATGCCTGCGTCGAGCAGCACACCGACGCGCCGGCCTGCATGCTGGAGCCGTTGGCCCCGCACACGCTCGACGTGCGCATCGGCGCCTGCGTCGCGTCCGGCCGCTCCGGCGCGCATCTGGTGGTCTATGGCGTGACCCGGGGCGATGCGCTGCGGCGCGCCTATCAGGCCATCGGCGACATGCCCGGCCTCGCCATGCCCGACCGCGCCTTCCTGCTCAACCGCATCGCGTCGCCGGCCTTCTGCTCGGGCCTCACTGGCTCGCGCCTCGACCGCATCACCGACTGGAGCGATCACCGCGCCGCCAGCTAGGGCGCGCAGGTCCGATTCGCGTTGGGTCCCGCGCCCGCCGCGGGGCGGCATTTCCCGCCAGCGCCGGGCGGCCGCACACTACAATAGGCCGCATTCCTGGACCTGCGCCGTCCGGCTCGCGCCGGCGGCCCCGTGCGAGCTGATCACGATGTCGTTGCTTACCGATCTGCAGTCCCTGCTGGGCCCCGCCCATGTACTGACCGGCGCCGATGCCGAGCCCTATCTCGAAGACTGGCGCCGCCGCTATCGCGGCCGCGCGCAGGCAGTGGTGCGGCCGGGTTCCCCCGAAGAGGTCGCGGCCGTGGTGCGCGCCTGCCTCGCGCATGGCGCGCCCATCGTGCCGCAGGGCGGCAATACCGGCCTGTGCGGCGGCGCGACGCCCGACGACAGCGGCGCCGCCGTGGTCATCAGCACCGCGCGCCTGAACCGCGTGCGCGCCATCGACACCGACAACGACACCATGACCGTGGAAGCGGGCTGCGTGCTGCAGGCCGTGCAGGACGCGGCCGAGCAGGCCGGCCGCCTGTTCCCGCTCAGCCTGGCGGCCGAGGGCAGCTGCACCATCGGCGGCAACCTCGCCACCAACGCGGGCGGCACCCAGGTGCTGCGCTACGGCAACGCGCGCGAACTCGTGCTCGGCCTCGAAGTGGTGACGGCCGACGGCGAGATCTGGCATGGCCTGCGCGGGCTGCGCAAGGACAACACCGGCTACGACCTGCGCGATCTGTACGTCGGCAGCGAAGGCACGCTGGGCATCATCACGGCCGCCACGCTCAAGCTGTACCCGCTGCCGGTCGCGTCGTGCACGGCGCTGCTCACGCTCGACTCGATCGATGCCGCCGTCGAGGTGCTGTCGCGCGCGCGTGCCGGCTTCGGCGCTTCGCTCACCGGCTTCGAGCTGATGGCCGGCGATTGCCTGCAGGCCGTGGTGAAGCTGTTCCCGCAGCAACGGCTGCCGTTCGAGGGCGAGAGCCTGCGTTCGCCCTGGTTCGCCCTGCTCGAGCTGTCCGACAGCGAAAGCGAGGCCCATGCGCGCGAACGCTTCGAGGCGGTGCTGGGCGCCGCCATCGAGGACGGCCTCGTGACCGATGCCGCCATCGCCGCCAACCTGGCGCAGAGCCAGGCGATCTGGCATCTGCGCGAAAGCATTCCGCTGGCCGAGGCCGAGCTGGGCAAGGCGGTCAAGCACGACGTCTCGATTCCGATCTCGTCGATCGCGCAGTTCGTGCACACCACCAACGCGCTGCTGCAGGCGCGCTTCCCGGGCGTGCGAAACGTGATCTTCGGCCACCTGGGCGACGGCAACCTGCACTACAACGTGGCGCGCGCGCCCGGCCAGACCGAGGCCGACCTGCTGGCCATGCAGCCGCAGGTCTACGACGTGGTCCATCGCAGCGTGCTGGATTTCTCGGGCTCGATCAGCGCCGAGCACGGCGTGGGACAGCTCAAGCGCGACGAGCTGCCGCGCTACAAGAGCGAACTCGAACTCGGCCTCATGAAGCGGATCAAGCGCGCGCTCGATCCGCAGGGGCTGATGAACCCCGGCAAGGTGCTGCAGGCCTGAGCGCCGGCGGCCACAGCCTCTGGAGCGAGCCATGGTGGAACTGCCTGCCGGCAAGAATTACCGCGTGCTGATCGTCGAAGACGATCTCACCATCGCGGGCAATCTCTACGAATACCTGCTGGGCAAGGGCTTCGTGCCGGACGCCGCCTATGACGGCAAGTCCGCGCTCGCCCTGCTCGACGAGCATGGCTTCGACGCGGTGGTGCTCGACATCGGCCTGCCGGGCCTGGACGGCCATGCCGTGCTGCACGCCATGCGCATCGAGCGGCGCCTGCCGCTGCCGGTGCTGGTGCTGACCGCGCGCGACGGACTCGAAGACAAGCTGGCCGGTTTCGCGCACGGCGCGGACGACTACCTCACCAAGCCGTTCGCGCTGGCCGAGGTGCACGCGCGGCTGCTGGCCCTGATCCAGCGTGCGCGCGGCGCGGTCGTCGATGCGGTGCTGGGCTGCGGCGCGCTCACGCTCGACACCCGCACGCGCGAGGTGCAGGTGGCCGGCCAGGTGGTGCACCTGGCGCGCAAGTCCACCCTGATCCTCGAGACGCTGCTGCGCGACCCCGGCCGCGTGGTGCCGCGCGAGGCGCTCGAATCGGTGCTGTGGGGCGACGAGCCGCCGGCCTCCGATGCCCTGCGCAGCCAGATGCACCTGCTGCGCCGCGCGCTGTCGGATGCGGGCTTCGACGGCATCGAGACCGTGCACGGCACGGGCTGGCGCATCACGGCGCCCAAGGGCTGAGGGAGCGCCATGAGCCGACCCGGCGCATTGACGCAGCGCGTCGTCTGGGCGCTGACCGGCACGGTCACGGTGTTCGTGACGGTGCTGGCGCTGCTGTCGTACCTGACCTTCGACCAGATGGAAGACGATCTGGTCAACGACATCCTCACCACCGAAACCGAGCGCCTGATCCAGCACCTGGCCACCGGCGAGCGCTTCATGGCCGATGGCGGCCAGGGCCCGCGCGAACTGGGCGGCTCGATGCGGGCCTGGCTGATCGGCCCGGGCCAGCCCGACAACATGCTGCCGCTGCCGCTGCGCGGGCTCGACAACGGGCTCACCATGATCGAGCCCGGCGCCGAGACCTGGCACGTGATGGTGGCCGATGCCGGCCGGCATCGCGGCCGCGTCTACCTCCTCTACGACGCCACCGACAACGAGGAGCGGGTGCAGAACTTCGGCCTGTTCGTGCTCGGCATCGGCGCGATCTGCGTGGTGCTTGCCTACGGCCTGTCGCGCCGCATCGCGGCCGTCGCGGTGGGGCCGCTGGTGGACCTGACGCAGCGGCTGTCGAACTGGGCGCCCGGCGCGGCCGACCTCGCGGTGCAGCGCGACGACGAGGCCGGGCGGCTGATCGAGGCCTTCAACCGGGTCCAGAACCAGGTCGACCGCTCGATCGCGCGCGAGCGCGAGTTCGCCGCCAATCTGAGCCACGAGATCCGTACGCCGCTGGCCGGCATCCGTTCCGACAGCGAGATGATGCTGCTCGACCCGGGCCTGGCCGCGCCGGTGCGCACACGCCTGCAACGCATCGTCGACAACGTCGACAGCGTGTCCAGCTCGCTCGAGAGCGCGCGTGCGCTGGCGCGCGACCAGCCGCGCCCGCCCGAGCCGGTGGACCTGGCGCAATGCATGCGCGACGCCTGGCAGGGCTTTGCCGTCAATGCCGAGCAGGCCGGGCTGCGCTTCGTCAACGCCATTCCCGACGACATCGAACGCAATCTCGATCGCTACGCGCTGCTGACCGTGCTGCGCAACCTCGTGCGCAACGCGATCGAGCACGCGGCCCCGGCCGAGCTGGTGGCCTCGCTCGACATCGAGGGCGCGCTGGTGCTGGCCGACAACGGCCGGGGCATCGCGCCCGAAGAGTTGCCGTTCGTGTTCCAGCGCTACTACAGCGGCCGCCTGCGCGACTCCGGCGAGGCCGGTGCGGGCGAGCTGCCCGGCGGCCTGGGCCTGGCGATCGCCAAGCGCGTGTGCGACATGCAGGGCTGGACGCTGCAGGTGTTTTCGTCGCGCGAGGCCGAGGATCGCGGCACGCGCTTCGTGCTGCGCCTGGACGGCACCGACGCGCCCGCGCCGCCGCCGTCTGCCGCCTGATCCGTCAGCGCCGCGCGCCGGTTCAGTTCAGCAGCACGCCCGGCAGCCACATCGAGAACGCCGGCACGTAGGTCACGAGCGCCAGCGCCGCGATCAGCGCGCCATAGAACGGCCAGATGGTGCGCATGACCGTGCCCACCGACACGCCGCCGATGGCGCAGCCCACGAACTGGGTGGTGCCGACCGGCGGCGTGTTCAGGCCCAGTGCGCAGTTGATCAGCATGACCATGCCGAACTGCACCGGGCTCATGCCGTACTGCATGCAGATCGGCAGGAAGATCGGCGTGCAGATCAGGATCGTCGCCGCCATGTCCAGGAACGTGCCCAGCAGGAACAGCGCGATGTTCACCATCAGGAAGATCGCCCACGGGCTGGTCGACACGCTGGCCATCAGCTCGCCCGTCTTCTCGGCCACCCCGTAGAGGCCGATCAGGTAGCCGAAGGTGGCGGAGATGCCGATCAGCAGCAGCACCACTCCGGTGGTCTTGACCGCCTTGGCCGCGGCGCGCGTGAACTGATCCCAGGCGAGGGAGCGGTAGACGAACACCGTGAGCGCGAGCGCATACAGCACCGCCACGGCCGCCGACTCGGTGGCGGTGAACACGCCGCTCAGGATGCCCGCCAGGATCAGCACGATGACGAACAGGCCCGGCGCCGCGGCCACCATCGAGCGCAGCACGATGGCCCAGCCGGGAAAGGTGCCGGCCGGGTAGCCGCGCCTGCGAGCCACCAGGTAGGCGGCCGCGAGATTGCACAGCGTGAGGATGATGGCGGGGACCACGCCGGCCGCGATCAGCGCCGCGATCGACACCTTGCCGCCCGCCGCCAGCGTGTAGATGATGATGTTGTGGCTGGTCGGCATCAGCGCGCCCACCAGCGCCGCGTGGGTCGTCACGTTCACCGCGTAGTCGGCGGAGTAGCCCTCGCGCTTCATCATCGGGATCATGACCGAGCCCATGGCCGAGACGTCGGCCACCGGCGAGCCCGAGACCCCGCCGAACAGCGTGCAGGCCACCACGTTCGACATGCCCAGGCCGCCGCGCACGTGGCCCACCAGCGACTTGGCGAAGGCCACGATGCGGTCGGCGATGCCGCCGTACAGCATCAGCTCGCCGGTGAAGATGAAGAACGGGATGGCCAGGAACGAGAACGCGTTCATGCCCGAGGTCATCTGCTGGAACGCCACCGCGATGGGCAGGTCTTCGTACCAGATGGCCGTGATCGAGGCCAGGCCGATCGAGAACGCCACCGGCACGCCGATCACCAGCAGCGCCATGAACGAGACGGAAAGCAGTGTCAGTGCCATGCTTTTTCCACCTTCTGGTGGCGCGCCAGCGCCACGATGTGTTCGATCGAGAACAGCGAGATCAGCACGCCGGAAATCGTGGCCGGCACGTATTTCCAGGCCTCCGAGATGCCCAGGTTGGGGATGGCGTAGTCGGACACCGATTCGGCCAGCACGGCGCAGTTCCAGGCCATCAGCAGGCCGAACACCAGCACCAGCGCATGGATCGCGAACTTCAGGTTGCGCTGGCCGCCCGCCGGCAGCAGCTCGACCAGCGACTCGAAGCCGATATGACCGGCGTCGCGCACGCCGACCGCGGCGCCCAGCATGGTCACGAACAGCACCAGCAGCAGCGACAGGCTCTCGGCCCAGGTGGGCGTGTTGTTGAGCACGTGGCGGCCGAAGATCTGCAGCGAGACCGCCAGCAGCAGCAGGATCAGACCGGCCAGGCTCAGCTTCAGGCAGACCCGCGCGAGCCAGGCGCAGCCCCGGGTATAGGCGGACAGCGGCGCGGCGAGGGCCGCCTGGCCCTCGCCGTCCGCCTCCGTGGCCGCACGGCCAGCGGTTTGCGCGGACATGGCGCTCTCCCTACTTCACGGCCTGGATGCGGGCCACGAGGTCCTTCATCTCGGGCGTGGTCACGAACTTGTCGTAGACCGGCTTCATCACCGCCGAGAACGAGGCCTTGTCCGGCTCGATGATCTGCGAGCCGGCCTTCTCCACGATCGCGCGCGACTTGCCTTCGCGTTCGTCCCAGAGCTTGCGCATGTAGGGCACCGATTCGCGCGCCGCGTCGCGCAGCAGCTTCTGGTCGTCGCTCGACAGCTTGTCCCACTGGCGCTTGGAGAAGAGCAGGATCTCCGGCGTCATGGTGTGCTCGGTCAGCGAGTAGTACTTGGCCACCTCGTAGTGGTGCGCGCTTTCGTAGCTCGGGAAGTTGTTCTCGGCCGCGTCGACCAGGCCCGTCTTGAGCGAGGTGTAGACCTCGCCCATCGGCATGGGCGTGGCGTTGCCGCCGAGCGCTTCCACCATGGCCACCGACAGGTCGGACTGCTGTACGCGGATCTTCATGCCCTTGGTGTCGGCCACCGTCTTGATCGGCTTGTTGCGCGTGTACATCGAGCGCGAGCCGCTGTCGTACCAGGCCAGCCCGATGAAGCCGGCCTTCTCGCACGACTTCAGGATCTGCTCGCCGATGTCGCTGTCCAGCACCTTGTGCAGGTGCTCCTTGGAGCGGAACAGGAACGGCAGCGACGGCACGCGGGTGGTCTGGCAGATGTTGTGCATGGCCGCGCTCGAGACGCGCGCCATCGACAGCGCGCCGAGCTTCACCTGTTCGATCGAGTCGTTCTCGTTGCCCAGCGCGGCGCCCGAGAACACCTTGATGTTGAGCTTGCCGTTGCTGCGCTGCCTGACCTGTTCGGCCATGTGGCGCACCGCCAGCACGGTGGGGTAGTCGTCGGGATGGATGTCGGCGGATCGCAGGTCGGCGGCCTGTGCGGCAACGCCGGCGAACGCGAAGGGGAGCGTGGCAGCGGCGAGCGCGGCACGCAGTGAAGTCAAGCGCGGCATGTCTACCTCCGGAGGAGTTTATGTCGTGTTATGGGATGCGCTTCAAATCGAGGGGTACGGTGCCGGCGCGGGCCGGCGCGGGTGGCTAGCCGGCGTAAGCGGGTTCCTCCAGGCCTTGCACGCCGGGGCGCAGCGCGAACACGGCGCCGTCCAGGGCGTCGGCCGCGCTGTGGGCGGGGCGTATCGAGGTGACGTAGAGCGTGGCGAGGTCGGGGCCGCCGAACGCGCACATGGCCGGCTTGGCGGCCGGCAGCGCGATGCTGCGGTCGAGCTTGCCCGCGGGCGTGTAGCGGTGCACCTGGCCGGCGTCGTTGCCGCAGATCCAGTAGCAGCCGTCGGCGTCGACGGCGGCGCCATCGGGCCGGCCGCTGGCCAGTGCCGGGATGAACACGCGCGGCGTATGCGGCGTGCCGGTGTCGGCGTCGTAAGCGTAGGCCCACACGGCCGGCGGCCGGCGCGGATGCGAGTCCGACACATACATGATGCGGCCGTCGGGGCTGAACGCCATGCCGTTGGGCGTGAGAAAGGGGTCGGCGAGCGGCTGCGCCAGCCGGCCTTGCGCCACGCGGTAGAGGCGCCCGACCGGCTCGGCCGCGGCCATGTCCATCATCATGGTGCCGGCCCAGAAGCGGCCCTGGCGATCGCAGCGGCCGTCGTTGAAGCGCATCTGCGCCGCCGCATGCGCGACCCCGGCCACGCGGGCGAGCGCGCCGGCCGGCGCGCCTGGCTGCAGCGCGGGCAGGGTGTAGATGCCGGTCTGCATGGCCAGCAGCCAGCCGTCTGCGGTGCGGGCGATGCAGCCCGCCATCTCGGGCAGCGTCCAACTGTGGTTCGCGCCGCTGGCGGGATCGTGGCGCCAGAGCCGCCGCGCGGGAATGTCGGTCCAGTAGAGCGCCTGTTCGGCCGGGTGCCACAGCGGGCTTTCGCCCACCTCGCACAGCATGTCGCCGATACGCTGGCAGGCGGCCATGTCAGAACGGCCCGGCCTTGACGAAGGCGCCGCCCTGGAATTGGGCCGCCGGGTCTTCGGCAGGCAGGGCGGGAAGCGCCTCCACCTGCGCGCGGAAGCGTTCGGAGCTGTCCTTGGGCACGTAGCCGAGCCGCGCGGCCGCCTCGTCCTGCCACCAGCGGTCGCGATTGGCCGAGGCGCCGTAGACGATCAGGTGGCCGACGTCCGGCGTGTAGAGCGCGCGGCGCACCAGTTGTTCGAGGTCGTCGTAGCTGAGCCAGGTCACCAGCATGCGGCGGTCGCGCGGCTCCGGAAACGAGGAGCCGATGCGCAGGCAGACCGTCTCGATGCCGTAGCGGTCGAAGTAGAAGCGCGACAGATTCTCGCCGTAGGCCTTGGACAGGCCGTAGTAGCCGTCGGGTCGCAGCGGCACCTCCGCGTCGATCACCTGGCCCTGGCGGTAGAAGCCGATCACGTGATTGGAGCTGGCGAAGACGATGCGGCGCACGCCGTGCCTGCGCGCGGCCTCGTAAATGTTGTAGACGCCCTGGATGTTGGCCGGCAGAATCTCGTCGAACGGACGTTCCACGGAGACGCCGCCCAGGTGCACGATCGCGTCGCAGTCCCGCACCAGCGCATCCACGGCCGCGGCGTCGGCCAGGTCGCAAGGCATGGATTCCTCGCCCGGCAGGGCGGGGCCCAGCGCGGCGATGTCGGAAACCCGCAGAATGTCGGTGCAGGCCGTGAGCCTCGGGCGCAGGACCTGGCCCAGGTTGCCGGCGGCACCGGTGAGAAGCAAACGTCGACTGCGTCCTGCCAGGGAGTCCATGGTCATCGTGTGCAGCGCTCAGCGTGTGGGGGGCCTACGGTGCCTCGGGGCAGGGTGATGCCGGGTAGCTCCGTGTGCATCAGGTACGTTATCGTACAACGTCCGGGCAGTATAATGAGCCCCAAATTTTAGCGTCAAGCACCACGTCACCCGGGATATCCCTCGATGAGCACTGCCCCCGCAACCACCTCGCTGCCGCAGCGCCGTCCGCGCAATCTGGCGCAAGGCCTGGTCGAATCCATCACCGAGCGGATCCGGGGCGGCGACATCGCGCCCGGGCAGAAGCTGCCCACCGAATCCGAGATCATGCGCCAGTTCGGCGTGAGCCGCACGGTGGTGCGCGAGGCCCTGTCGCGCCTGCAGGCGGCCGGCCTGGTCGAGACCCATCACGGCGTGGGCACCTACGCGCTCGAGCCCTCCGGCGGCACGGATTTCCGCGTCGATCCGGCCGACATCGCCACCGTGCGCGACGTGCTGGTGCTGCTCGAGCTGCGCATCTGCCTCGAGAGCGAGGCCGCCGGCCTGGCGGCCCTGCGCCGCACCGACGCGCAACTGGCCGACATGCGCCGCGCGCTCGACGAGTTCAAGGGCTGCCTGTCACACGGCGGCGACACGGTCACGCCCGACTTCCGCTTCCACCTGCTGGTGGCCCAGGCGACCGACAACCGCTACTTCGCCGACCTCATGTCGCACCTGGGCTCGGCCATCATCCCGCGCACCCGCATCAATTCGGCGCGCATCGCCCACGAAGACCGCGAGCAGTACCTGGCGCGCGTGAACCAGGAGCACGAGGACATCTGGCAGGCCATCGCGCGCCAGGATCCGGAGGCCGCCCGAGCCGCGATGCGCATGCACCTGAGCAACAGCCGCGAACGCCTGCGCCGCGCCCAGGACCGCTGATTTCCCCTCGCTGCAACACCGTACTTGTATTACGGCCGTTTCAGATATACGATGTCGTACAACTGGACGGCGGCGAGCAAATCGCCCTGTCTGGCCGCAACTGCCGGGTCGCGTGACCCGGCGGCACGATCACAACCGATGAACGCCGCCATCCGGTTCCGGGGGAGCCTGCGGCGCATTGAGACACCACGGAGCTTTCCATGTATTTCGACCACGCCAGCCTCAAACATCTCCTGGGCAATGGCCTGCTGTCGTTCCCGGTGACCGACTTCGCCGCCGACGGCTCGTTCAATGAGCAGACCTACCGCAAGCGCCTGGAATGGCTGATGCCCTACGGCGCCTCGGTGCTGTTCGCGGCCGGCGGCACCGGCGAGTTCTTCTCGCTGGAGCTGGGCGAATACGCCAACGTGGTGCGTGCGGCCACCGAGACCTGCAAGAAAGACACCCCGATCGTGGCCGGTGTCGGCCAGGGCACCCGCGCGGCGATCTCCTACGCCCAGGCTGCCGAAGCCAACGGCGCCAGCGGCGTGCTGCTGATGCCGCACTACCTGACCGAAGCCAGCATGGACGGCATCGTCGATCACGTCGAAGCGGTCTGCAAATCGACCAAGCTGGGCGTCGTGGTCTACAACCGCGCCAACTCGCAGCTCAACGCCGACGCCGTCGAGCGCCTGGTCGACCGTTGCCCCAACCTGATCGGCTTCAAGGATGGCGTGGGCAACATCGAACTGATGATGTCGATCCAGAACCGCATCGGCGACCGCCTGGTCTACGTGGGCGGCCTGCCCACCGCCGAAGTGTTCGCACCGGCCTACCTGGCCATGGGCGTGAACACCTACTCGTCGGCCGTGTTCAACTTCATCCCCGCCACCGCCGTGCGCTTCTACGAAGCCATCCGCGCCAACGACACTGCCACGGTCAATGACCTGCTCAAGCGCTTCTACCTGCCGCTGATCGCCCTGCGCAACCGCAAGGCCGGCTACGCCGTCAGCATGATCAAGGCCGGCGCCGAACTGGTCGGCCACGCGGCCGGTCCGGTCCGCAGCCCGCTGACCGAACTGAACGACGCCGAGCGCCAGATCCTCGCCGACCTGATCAAGGCGGTGGAGCCGGAAGCCCTGCGCTGATCCGTTCCCCTTGCCCGGGCGCTCACCGCGCCCGGGTCTGCTCGCGGCCTGCCGTTGATCCGGTAGGCCGTTTTTTTTTCGATTGGTGACACTCCCGGAGCCCGTCTTGACGAATCTTTGACGGAAATTTGACGCCGGGCGAGTATGCTTCTGGCTCCCTGAAACTGGCGTCGGCCTCGGGCGCGCATTGCGCCGCCGTCCCGCTTCCGGTCCTGCCCCGTCGTCCGGCCCTGGCTTCCCGCTTGCGGAGCCGCCCGTGCGACGCCGAGCCCCGCGTCCCTGCCGCGCCGGCCTCGCCTGCCGGGCGAGGCGCCGGACCGCCACGCCGCCCTGGAGTGCCTCTTGCGCCGGCTTACCCTCCGCTTCCTGATTTCCGTGCTGGTCATGCTCACGCTGAGCCGGCTCGCCCTGTCGTTCTGGCTCTGGGAGCGCGTGCAGGAGGCGGGCGGCCTGTGGCCGGTGCTGCTGGGCGGCTGGCGCATCGACCTGTGCCTGAGCGCGATGGTGCTGGGCCTGCCGGCCGCGCTGTCGCCGTGGTTCGGCCACCGGCCATTCGCGGTGCGCCTGACCGCCTGGTGGTATCGGCTGTGGTGGATGCTGTTCGTGCTGCTCGAAGTCTCCACGCCGCAATTCATCGCCGAGTACGACACCCGGCCCAACCGGCTGTATTTCGAGTACCTGGTGCATCCGCGCGAGGTGGCCGGCATGCTGTGGGAGGGCTACAAGGGCGTGCTGTTCGGCGCCTTCGTGGTGCTGGTGCTGGCGGCCTGGCTGTCGCGCCGCCTGTTCCCGGTGGGCCGCCCCGACCCGTTCATGCGCTGGTGGCGCCGCCCGCTCGCCACGCTCGCCATCGTGGCGCTCACGGTGCTGGCCGCGCGCGGCACGCTGCAGCACCGCCCGATCAACCCGTCGGTGGTGGCCTTCTCGAGCGACGCGATGGTCAACACGCTGCCGTTGAACTCGCTCTACAACGTGATCGACGCGGCCTACCGCATGCGCGACGAACGCTCGTCGGCCGCGCTCTATCCGCCGCTGCCCGTGGACCGCATGAACGCGGTCGTGCGCGCTGCGGCCGGCCTCACGGCGCCGGCGCTCGATCCCGCCTATCCCAGCGAACACGTGCAGCGCGCCAGCGTGCGGCGCGACAAGCCGCTGAACCTGGTCATCATCCTGCAGGAAAGCCTGGGCGCGCAGTACGTCGGCAGCCTCGGCGGGCGCGACCTGACGCCCCATATCGATGCGCTGGGCAAGCAGGGCTGGATGTTCGGCCGGGCCTATGCCACCGGCACGCGCTCGGTGCGCGGCATCGAGGCGGTGACCGCGGGCTTTCTGCCCACCGTGGCCGAGGCCGTGGTGAAGCTGCCGCGCTCGCAGACCAACTTCTTCACGCTGGCCGCGCTGCTGGGCGCGCACGGCTACCACTCGCGCTTCGTCTACGGCGGCGAATCGCACTTCGACAACATGCGCGGCTTCTTCCTCGGCAACGGCTTCAACGAGATCGTCGACCGCAAGTCGTTCGTGGATCCGGTGTTCGTGGGCTCGTGGGGCGCCTCGGACGAGGACATGTTCAACCAGGTCGACCGCCTGCTGCGCAACGATGGCGACAAGCCCGTCTTCACGCTGGCGTTCTCCGTGAGCAACCATTCGCCCTGGGAGTATCCGGCCGGCCGCATCACGCCGCAGGGCGACCCGGCCTCGGTCGACAACACCGTGCGCTACGCCGACTGGGCACTGGGCAAGTTTTTCGAGCGCGCGCGCCAGGCGCCCTATTGGAACAACACCGTGTTCCTGGTTATCGCCGACCACGACTCGCGCGTCTACGGCGCCAACCTCGTGCCGGTGCGCCACTTCCAGATTCCGGCGCTGATCCTGGGCGGCAGCATCGCGCCGCGCCGCGACGACCGCATCGTGAGCCAGATCGACATGGCGCCCACCCTGCTCTCGCTGATGGGGCTGGACAACGTCAATCCGCTGCTGGGCGCCGACCTGACCGTGCGCGATCCCGATCGCGCGATCATGCAGTACGGCGACAACTTCGGCTATCTGAAGGGCAACACGCTGGCCGTGATCGAGCCGCGCAAGCCGGTGCACATCTACGAATACACGCGCAGGCCGCTCGACCAGGAAGAGGGCTACGCGGAAGTCGGCGCGCACCCCGAGCTCGCCGAGGAGGCGCTGGCGCACGCGCTGTGGCCGAGCTGGGCCTACCGCGAAGGCAAGTACCGCCTGCCGCCGCAGGACGCCGCGAAGCGCTGAACGCAAGTAAAAAAATCCCCGGCCAGGCCGGGGATTTCATTTGGGGCGGCGCGCGCTCAGAGGCGGTCGCTCGGACGCGGTCGCTCAGACGCGGGCGGGCAGCACCGTGCCGGCGCACTGGCCGAACGCGATGCGCGGGTAGCCCGGCTTCTCGCAGTGCGCGCGGATCAGGACCTGGTCGCCGTCCTGCAGGAACAGGCGCGATTCGCCCCACGGCAGCTTCAGCTCGGTCTTGCCGCCCTGGGTGAGCTCGATCAGCGAGCCGGCCTCGTCGGGCTTGGGGCCCGACAGCGTGCCGGTGCCCAGCATGTCGCCGGGTTGCAGGTTGCAGCCGTTGACCGTGTGGTGCGCCACCAGCTGGGCCACGTTCCAGTAGGCGTCGCGGAAGTTGCTGGCCGAGAGCTTGGCCGGCGCCTGTTGTTGCGCGCGCGACTGTTCGGTGGTGAGCAGCACTTCCATCCGCACGTCGAACGCGCCCTCGGCGCTGTTGGCGGCCGACGACAGGTAGGGCAGCGGCTGCGGATCGGCGGCATCGCGCGTGTAGGCCACGCGGAACGGCGCCAGCGCCTCGAGCGTGACGATCCACGGCGAGATGGTGGAGGCGAAGTTCTTCGACAGGAAGGGGCCGAGCGGCTGGTACTCCCAGGCCTGGATGTCGCGTGCCGACCAGTCGTTGAGGATGCACAGACCGAACACGTGCGACTCGGCCTGGTCGAGCGTGACGCGCTCGCCCAGCGCATTGCCGGCGCCGATGAACACGCCCAGCTCGAGCTCGTAGTCCAGGCGCTTGCAGGGGCCGAACTGCGGCGCCTCGCCTTCGGCGGCCGGACGCTGCTGGCCGACCGGACGGGCAAACTGCTGGTCCACGCCGATGCTGGAGGCGCGGCCGTGATAGCCGATGGGCACCCACTTGTAGTTGGGCAGCAGGGGATTGTCGGGGCGGAACTGCTTGCCGATCGCGGTGGCGTGATGCACCGAGATGTAGAAGTCGGTGTAGTCGCCGATCTGCGCCGGCGTGGCGAACTCGGCCTCGGCCTGCGGCACCAGCAGCGGCGCGATCAGGCCCTGCAGCGGCGAGCCCGTGCGCAGCGCGCGCGAGAGCGCCAGGCGCAGCGCGCTCCAGGCCGGCTGGCCCAGCGCCATCAGCGCGTTGACGCGCGTTTCGCGGCCGGCCTGCAAGGCCTGTTGCGCGGCGCCCTCGAACGGGGCGCCCGGCTTGGCATCGGCCAGCGCGGCGAGGTCGACGATCGCGTCGCCGATGGCCACGCCCACGCGGAACGCTTCCTGCGAGCCTTTGCGGCGGAAGGCGGCGAAGGGCAGGTTCTGCAGCGGGAAGCCGTTGGCCGGCGCGTTGGCGCTGGCCACCCAGCTGGTCAGGGCGGGATCGTGGGTTTCGTTCAGTTGGGTCATGGTCGCAGTGTCTCGGTTCCAGGAGGGTTCAACGGGTCGTGCGCGGCGCCAATGACGACGCGGCAATGGCGCAGGACCATTGCCGCGTGGACGGCGGCCGCGGCCGGCATCGGGGCCGGCGCTTATGCCCGCTCGGGATTGAAATGCTTCTTCAGGCCTTGCCAGCACTGGTAGTAGTCGCCTTGCAATTGCGGCGACGCCAGTGCCTGCGCGCTCGGGCGGATGACGCGGCGCGTCTCGAACATGAAGGCCATCGTATCGCGGATGTAGTGCGGCTTGCTGGTGTCGGCCACGCTGGCCTTCTCGAAGGTGTCGGCGTCGGGGCCGTGGCCGCTCATGCAGTTGTGCAGGCTGGCGCCGCCGGGCGCAAAGCCTTCGGCCTTGGCGTCGTACACGCCCTGCACCAGGCCCATGAACTCGCTGGCCACGTTGCGGTGGAACCAGGGCGGACGGAAGGTGTCTTCCATCGCCAGGATGCGCGGCGGGAAGATGGCGAAGTCCATGTTGGCCGTGCCCGGGGTGTCGGACGGCGAGGTCAGCACCGTGAAGATCGAGGGATCCGGGTGGTCGTAGCTGATCGAGCCGATCGTGTTGAAGCGGCGCAGATCGTATTTGTAGGGGGCGTGGGTGCCGTGCCACGCCACCACGTCGAGCGGCGAGTGCGTGAGCGGGGCGCGCCAGAAACCGCCGGTGAACTTGGCGATCAGTTCGAAGTCGCCTTCGACGTCTTCGTACCAGGCCACCGGCGCGAGGAAGTCGCGCGCATTGGCCAGGCAGTTCGAGCCGATCGGGCCGAGCTCCGGCAGGCGCAGCGGCGCGCCGAAGTTCTCGAGCAGGTAGCCGCGCGCCTGCGGATCGAGCAGCTCGACGCGCAGCCGCACGCCGCGCGGGATCACGGCGATCTCGCAGGGCTCGACCTCGATCAGGCCCAGCTCGGTGGCCAGGCGCAGGCGACCCTGCTGCGGCACGATCAGCATCTCGGCGTCGGCGTTGTAGAAGAATCGGCCCTGCATCGACTGGTTGGCGGCGTACAGGTGGATCGCCACGCCGGCCTGCTCGTCGGCGCTGCCGTTGCCGCCCCAGGTGTGCACGCCGGCCACGAAATCGGTGGGCGCGTCGGGCAGCGGCAGGGGGCTCCAGCGCAGCTGGTTGGGCGTGACCGGGCCGTGGCCGAAGTCGCCGTGCCAGTGCGGCGCGCCGTCGAACGGCGCGAACGGCTTGTGCACCACGCCGGGCCGGATGCGGTAGAGCCAGGAGCGGCGGTTTTCCGCGCGCGGCGCGGTGAAGGCCGAGCCCGACAATTGCTCGGCATAGAGGCCATAGGGGCACTGCTGCGGCGAGTTGCGGCCTTGCGGCAGGGCGCCGGGCAGCGCTTCGGTCGCACAGGCGTTGCCGAAGCCGGATTGGTATTGCAGGGGCATGGTTGTCTCCTGGCGGCAGCGGCGATGGCGCTGGCCGGGTGGTTTTATTCGGCCGCGCAGGGATGCACGAGCCATGCGTCATTCTGCGCACATTTCCCAGCGATGGATACGGGAATGTATAAATACAGATTATTCACGCTATGAATATTGGGCCATGACCGACCTGCGCTCGCTCGACCTCAACCTGCTGGTGATCCTGCAGCACCTGCTGCAGGAGCGCAGCATTTCCGCGGTGGCGCGCAAGCTCGACCTGTCGCAGCCGGCGGTCAGCAACGCGCTGCGGCGCCTGCGCACGACCTTCGGCGACGAGCTGTTCGTGCGCACCGGCCAGGGCATGCAGCCCACGCCGCGTGCCGAGCGCATGGCCGGCCCGGTGAGCGAGGCGCTCGACCTGCTCGCGCACATGGTGGACGAGTCGGACGAGCGCTTTGTGCCGGCCGCGAGCACGCGGCGCTTCCGCATCGCGATGTCGGACGTGGGCGAGATCCACTTCATGCCCTCGCTGATGGAGGCCTGCGCGCGGGTGGCGCCGGGCGTGCGGATCGACTCGTTGCGGCTGCAGGGCGCCGACCTGCAGCGCGAGCTCGACGGCGGGCGCGTCGATCTGGCGGTCGGCGCCTTCGACGACCTCGCCGGCGGCGTGGTCCAGCGCATGCTGTTCCGCCAGGGCTATGCCACGCTGTTCCGCGCCGGCCATCCGAGCGCGCGCGCGGGCATGAGCCTGAAGGCCTTCCGCGCCGAGCGGCACCTGGTGGTGTCGCGCGCCGCGCCCTACGGGCAGGTGAACCAGTCGCTGGAACGCGCCGGGGTGCGGCTGGACGCGCACTTCAGCGTGCCGCATTTCGCGGCCGTGCCCTATATCGTGAGCACCACCGACCTGTTGGCCACGGTGCCGCAGAAGCTGGCGGCGAGCGCCGCGCCGCATTTCGGCCTGCAGGTGCTGACGCCGCCGGTGCGCGTGCCGGCGCTGCAGACCAATCTGTACTGGCACCGGCGCTTGCAGCGCGACGGCGGCAATCTGTGGCTGCGCGGCCTGATCGTGGAGACCTTCGCCGACCGGATCTGAGGGCGATCGGGCGGCGCCGGGCGCGGCGGCACGTGGCTGACGCTGGCGGGCGCCGCGGCGCAGTCCCGGGCGGCCGAAAAAAGGCGGGCCGCCATCGTCCGCCACCCGGCGAAGCCCCGTACACTGGGCTGGCCGTGGCCGCCCTCGGGCGGGCGCGGTCTACGGGCCGGCGCCGGCCGGGCGCCGCCCTCTACGCGACGGAGAATGCCGCAGATGACGCATCCGCATATGACGCTGTCCGACCTGTTCCAGGCGGGGGAGGGCATCACGGGGCCGGCATGGATGCCGGTCTACGATCTCGCCGCGTATCTGGCGGCGGCCGATCGCGCCGTGGGCTGGACCTCCGACATGATGGCGGCGCGCGAGTCGCACAAGCTGCGGCTCGCCGAGTACCAGGCCATCGTGGACCTGTGCGCCGCCTTCCAGCCCGACGGCTTCGACGAGGGCAGCCATTACCGCCGCATCGATGCCTCCGAATCCCGGCTGGTGGCCATCCTGGCCGACAACGCCGCCGATCCGCATCCGAGCTACGCCCGCCTGCTGGTCCGCCTGGTCGAGCGCGGCATCGTGACGCGCCGCCCGGCCTGAGCCGGGGGCGAGCGGGCGCGGCTTCTTCTACGCGGTTTCTGCTATCGCGCGCCGCAGGTCCGCGGTGTGCACCATCAGGCCGCGGGCCCGTTGCAGCACCGCGTACTGATCCCGCACGGGCTGCCAGCGCGGGGCATGCAGCAGCTCGGTCCACAGCGGCGCCAGCAACGCCGTATCGGGCGGCTCGCCGGCCGCGAGCCGGGCCGCGTAGTCGAGCGTGGCCGGCGCCGACAGCAATTGCATGCGCGCGGCCGCGCTGAGCACGCGTACGCCGCTGCGCCCGTCTTGTTCCGCCGCCGCATCGCCGCAGCAGTACAGCACCGTTTCGTCCAGGGCGCCCGACAGCGCGGCCAGCGAGGCGCCGCTGATCGGCACCGTGCCCTGGGTGGTGGCGAAGGCGTAGTCCATGGCGGGATCGGCCGCAGCCAGCACCGCCAGGCCGCGCGCCAGGCGCGGCAGGTCGGTGGCCGCCGCGTCGGCCGAGGCCTTCACCTCGACCAGCAGGCAGAGGTCCCAGGCCTGCGCCGCCGCGCCTGCCTGGCACAGCAGCACGACATCCCATTCGCTCTTGGCGCGGTCCGCGTCGCTGGCCAGCGACGCGGGCACGCGCAACGACGTGACGACGCGATAGCGCCGCGGCGCGTCGGCGCGGTCGAGCCGGGCGGCGAGGGCGCGCAGGGCGTCGGCGGCCTCGGCCTCGGCCGAGTCGCCGCGCTCGCGCGCCGCCGCGCCTTGCGCGAATGCGTCGTCGCTGCCCTGGCGCGGGCCGAGCAGGGCCAGCACCGCGCGATAGCGCACCACTTCCGGTTCTGTCTCGAGTTCGACCAGGCGGCGCAGGCGCGCGAGCGCGGGCAGGGCCTGCAGTCTTTCCAGCGCGGGCAGCAGATCCGCCGACGGCGGCGCCGCGAGCAAGCGGGCCACGGCGCGCTCGAGCCCCGGCCAGTCGGCGCGGTCGAGCAGGGCGGCGAGCTGCGCCAGCGCCGCGCGCGCCGCGCCCTGCGGCAGGCGCGCCAGTTTGGCGGGATGGGCAAAGCCATGGACGGCGGACTGCAGGCTGCGGCGGTCCTGGGCGGCGTATTGCGCGGAGATCGACGCGTACTCGCGCACCGAGGGCGAGGCATGGCGCAGCACGGCCGCCTGGAACGCGGCGTCGCGTTGCCAGGCGTCGTGCGTCACGCGCGCGAGCGCGGCGATGAAGGCCGGCGCGGCCTCGGCGTCAGCGGGCGCCAGCCGGCCGCGTTCGATGGCGGCGGCCAGCGCGGTCTCGGGCCGGCTGCCCGAGCCGGTATCGGCGGGCAGGCCGGGCACGGCATAGCGGCGCGGCGCCGTGCGCAGCACGGTCCGGAGCAACGGCGGCAAGGTCATGCGCCATTGTAGGTGGCGCTGCCCGCGCCGTGTCCGGCTTACTGCGCCGGCGTGGCGGGCGCGGCGACCGAGGCGCGGGCCAGCGCCAGCGCCTCGGTGATCACGGCCATGTCGCCGATGTGATTGGCCAGCAGCAGGATCAGCGCGGCGTTGAGCTCGCGGCTCTGCGCGTCGCCGAGGTCGCGATGCGTGTCGATCAGGGCTTCGTAGAAGCCATCGGGCGAGGGCAGATTGGGGGCGGTGATGAGCGGCATGGCGGTCCTCAGTGCGTGCAGGTGGCGCGCGCGAGCGCCTGGTCGAGCGCATCGCCGAGCGCAGCGGCGTCCAGGGCACGCCAGCGTGCGGCGACGTGCTGGTCCGGGCGGATCAGATAGCAGGTGCCGGGCGTGGCATCGTAGCGGCGCGCCAGCAGCCCGTCGCGATCGATCACGCACGACAGGCCGGCGGGCGCCTGCCATGCGGCGTCCGGCGGCGCCACCAGCAGCGTGCGCAACGCGATCGCCTGGTCGCCGCGCCGCCGCAGCGCCTGCAACAGGTCTTCCGCAGGGGCCTGCGCGCCGCAGAACAGCACCGCGGTGAAGCCCTCGTCGAGCTGTTCCAGCCACCAGGGCTTGCCGTTGCCGCCCGCCACCGGCGCGTCGGCCGCCACGGCGCCCGGCACCATCACGCCGGTGAAAGCGTCGCGATCGGGCGTGTTGAGCGGCGAGTCGCGATAGGTGGCCGGCAGCGACAGCCGCCCGCTGTTGACCAGGGTGCGCGCGAACGCATGGTCGCGCGCCAGGTTGAGCACGGCGTTGCGGAACGTGCGGCTGACCTCGCTCTTGGGCGTGATGAAGTCGGTCGAGCGCGAAGAGTTGAGGATGTTCTCGTCGGCGGCGAACTCGCGTTCGGCCGCGTAGGTGTCGAGCAGGGCCTCAGGTGCCTGGCCGGCCAGCACCAGGCGCAGCTTCCAGGCGAGATTCTCCGCATCCTGCACGCCGCTGTTGGCGCCGCGCGCCCCGAACGGCGAGACGCGGTGCGCCGAGTCGCCGGCGAACAGCACGCGGCGGTGGCGGAAGGTGTCCATGCGTTCGCAGGCGAAGGTGTACACGCTCACCCATTCGAGCTCGAACTGCGTGTCGGCGCCGAGCAGCGCGCGGATGCGCGGCAGCACGTTCTCCGGCTTCACCGCCTCCACCGGGTCGGCGTTCCAGCCGAGCTGGAAGTCGATGCGCCAGACGTTGTCCGGTTGCATGTGCAACAACACGGATTGGTTGGGATGGAATGGCGGGTCGAACCAGAACCAGCGTTCGGCCGGGAAGGGCGCGCTCATCTTCACGTCCGCGATCAGGAAGCGGTCTTTGAAGACGCGGCCGTGGGCTTCCTGGCCCAGCAGCTTGCGCACCGGCGAGCGCGCGCCGTCGCAGGCGATCAGCCATTGCGCGGCCAGCGTGTAGGGGCCGTCGGGCGTGTCGATCGTGACCAGCACGTGGTCGTCGTGATGCTCGACGCCGGTGACGCGGTTTTTCCAGCGCAGCGTGATGTTGGGCTCGGCGCAGGCGCGCTCGTGCAGATAGCCCTCGGCGTAGTACTGCTGCAGGTTGATGAAGGCGGGCCGGTGATGGCCCGACTCGGGCAGCAGGTCGAAGCGCCACACCTCCTGGTCGCGGAAGAACACCTTGCCCACGTTCCACGACACGCCCTTGTCGACCATGCGCTGGCCCACGCCCAGGCGGTCCCAGATTTCGAGGGTGCGCTTGGCGAAGCAGATCGCGCGCGAGCCGGTCGAGAGCCGGAAGTCGTCGTCGAGCACCACCACCGGCACGCCCTGGCGCGCCAGGTCGATGGCGGTGGTCAGGCCGACCGGGCCCGCGCCGACGATGACGACGGGATGGGTGGCGGGGGTGTCGCTACGGACGTGCGCCTGGTAGGCGAACTCCAGCGCCTGGTAATCGATGTCTCCCACGAGTGTCTCCTGCGTGGTGTTTGTTCTGTTGTGCGCCCGGCCGCGGGGCACGGGCGGCCGTCGTCGACGGCGGTCCCTCTGCGGGGCCGTCCCTCGGACTGCCTATATATATGTTGTCGGTACGGCGGTCCGGGGCCCGTCCGGGCCCCGGCGAAGGCGTTCAGCCCTCGAGCTGCTTCCACATTTCGATGTCGCGCTTGTCGGTCCAGATGCGCGGATCGTCGTGGCCCGTGGCTTCGTCATAGGCGCGCGACACGTTGAACGGCATGCAGTGATCGAAGATCACCCAGTCGCTGTAGCGCGGCTTCATGAAGTCGTAGGCCTGGCGATAGATGGTCTTGAGGTCGAGGCCCTCGGCCACGCCGCGATTGACCACGGCGTAGAGATCGGTCAGGAAGGCGCGCGTGCCGGCCAGGCCCTGGCGCACCTCGGTGGCGCTCTTGAGCGCCGGACCGCGGCCCGGCACCATCTTCTCGGCACCGAAGGCGGCGAGCGCGTCGAGCGTTACGGGCCACTGGCGGAAATAGGCGTCGCCGCAGTAGGGCGTGGACTGGTACTCGACCAGGTCGCCGGCGAACAGGATCTTCTGGTCGGGCAGCCAGGCGATGGTGTCGCCCTTGGTGTGGCCACGGCCCACCTGCAGCAGCTTGACCTCGAGGTTGCCCAGGTTGACCGTCATCTCGCCCTTGAAGGTCATGGTGGGCCAGACCAGGCCGGCCGGGATCGACTCGGCGTTGCGGAACAGGCGGGGGAAGCGGCCGATCTCGCTGGCCTTGTCCTGCTCGCCGCGCTCGGCGATCAGGTCGTAGGTGTCGCGGCTGGCCAGGATTTCCTGGGCGTTGTAGGCCGAGGCGCCGAACACGCGCACGGCGTGATAGTGCGACAGCAGGATGTACTGGATCGGCTTGTCGGTGACCTCGCGCACGCGGGCGATGACGTCTTGCGCCATGACCGGGGTGGCCTGGGTGTCGACCACCATCACGGACTCGTCGCCGATGATGATGCCGGTGTTGGGATCGCCTTCGGCCGTGTAGGCATAGGCGTTGTCGGACAGCTTTTCGAACGAAACGACCTTGTCCTGAAGGTCGCCGTGCGACGCGAATTGCTTGCTCATGGGGTCTCCTGCCACGTTGTTCTGATGTGTGGAGGCAATATATCCCGGCGTTAGTCTTTGTGCAATACGTTCGCTATAAACGAATTCCCTAGGGATCCGGCCCCTCAGCGCCGCTGGCAGACAGGGCAGAAATAGGTGGCCCGCTGGCCCTGGACGATGCGCCGGATCGGGGTCCCGCAGACCCGGCAGGGCTGGCCCGCGCGCTCGTACACGGCGGCGTGGATCGTGAAGTAGGCGCCCGGCTCGCCGCTCGCCCCGACGTAGTCGCGCAGCGTGCTGCCGCCGGAGTCGAGCGCGTCGGTGAGGGTGGCCCGGATGGCGGCCGCGAGCTTGTCGCAGCGCGGGCGCGAGACCTTGCCCGCCGCCAGGCGCGGGTCGATGCCGGCGCGGAACAGGCTCTCGGATGCGTAGATATTGCCCACCCCGACCACCGCGCTGCCGGCCAGCAGCGCCTGCTTGACCGCCATGGCGCGGCCACGGAATTGATCGTGCAGCCACTTGCCGTCGAAGCGCGGATCGAACGGTTCGATGCCCAGGCTGGTCAGAAGCGGATGGGCCTCGATCGGGCCGTCCTGCGCCGGATGCCACAGTACTGCACCAAAACGGCGCGGGTCGTGCAGGCGCAGGATGGCGTGATCGAACACCCAGTCGACATGATCGTGCTTGCGCGGCGCCTCATCCAGCGGCACGCGGCGCAACGAGCCCGACATGCCCAGATGCACCAACTGGATGCCGTGTTCGAAGCGCAGCAGCAGGTATTTGCCGCGGCGCGCGCATTCGAGCACGACCCGGTCGGTGAGCAGGGCAGGGAGTTCGGGCGGGACGGGCCAGCGCATGCGGGGTTCGCGAACCACGAGATGGCGCAGGGTCTGGCCGGTGATGACGGCGTCGATTCCTCGACGCGTGGTTTCCACTTCAGGCAGTTCCGGCATGAGCCAGTGTAAGATCAGCAATTACGTGTACGAAAGATTGTGCCACCAACCGGACGGGCCGCGTGAAGTTGTCGCTCAAACACATTAATCTCCGATTGGCCTCGCTGGCCCTGGTGCTGGCAGGTTTGCAGGCGGTCCCCGCCCTCGCCGCCGACGTGCGTCCCAAAGACGCCACCGGGCCGCGACTGGTGCCTCAGCAGCGCCAGCCCGAAACCGAGGTGATCCACCTCCGTCCGGGTCAATTGCCGCTGGTCAACCTGACCGGCGACATCTTCTATCGCGTGCTGGCGGCCGAGATCGCCGCGCAGCGGGGCATGTACGGCAGCGCCGCGGCCACGCTGGTCAACCTCTCGCGCGAAACCAGCGATCCGCGCCTGGCGCGCCGCGGGCTCGAGTTCCAGCTCGCCGGCGGCAACCTGCCGGGCGCCCTGGAGGCCGCGCGCATCTGGTCGCGCCTCGCGCCCAACGACATCGAAGCCAGCTCCACCGAGCTGGCCCTGGCCGCGGCCAACGGCCAGACCAAGGGCCTGGCCGAGGCGCTGCGCAAGCGCATCGACGCCACGCCTGACAAGGCCGGCGCCATCGCGCAGGCCATGGGCGTGCTGAGCCGGCTCAACGACCGCCGCCTGGCCCTGCGCATCCTCGACGAAGCGCTGTCCGACAACGTGCGCAAGCTGCCGGTCGCCCGCCTGGCCCTGGCCGACGTGGCCCAGGCCGCCGGCGACTACGAGCGCGCCTTCACCGAATCGCGCGCCGCGCTGGCCGCCGACCCGCGCTCCGAGCCGGCCGCGCAGCGCGTGCTCGAATACGGCAGCAAGGTCGATCCGCAGCGCGCCGAAGAGCAGGCGCGCGCCTTCATCGCCCGCAACCCGAACGCCCGCAAGGTCCGCCTGATGCTGGCCGGCCAGCTCGCCGAGCGCGGCGAGTACGACGCCGCCCAGGCCGAGCTGCAGGCCATGTCGCGCCGCTCGCCCGAGGATTTCGATCTGCTGTTCATGCAGGCGCAGCTGGCCTACAAGGCCGGCAACCTGAACCAGGCGCGCGCCCTGCTGCAGCAGTATCTCGACGTGCAGAACCAGCGCCAGCAGGCCACCGCGCCCGGCGCCACCGATGCCGGCGCGGCCGCGGCCGACGCCCACGTGCTGCTCTCGCGCATCGCCGAAGACCAGGGCCGCTACGACGACGCCATCGCCGAGCTGGGCCGCATCGACGACGCGTCGATGCGCTTCCAGGCCCACATGCGGCAGGCGTCGCTGCGCGCCCGCCAGGGCCGCATCGACGACGCGCTGGGCCTGATCGACGCCGCCGGTGCGCAAGACGAAGAAGAACAGGTGCTGGGCATTCTCACCAAGGCGCAGATCCTGCGCGACGCCGACCGCGTCGACCAGGCCATCGCCATGCTGGCCAAGGCCGACCAGCAGATGCCCGACACGGTCGAGATCAAGTACGAGCTCGCGATGCTGTACGAGCGCGTCGGCAAGGTGGATCAGCTCGAACGCCTGCTGCGCCAGGTGATCGCCCTCGATCCCGAGCATGCGCACGCCTACAACGCGCTGGGCTACACGCTGGCCGATCGCGGCCAGCGCCTGCCCGAGGCGCTCGACCTGATCACCCAGGCGCTCGAGCTCGCGCCCGAGGATCCGTTCATCCTCGACAGCATGGGCTGGGTCAAGTACCGCATGGGCGACCTGCCCGCCGCCGCCGAGTATCTCAAGCGCGCCTACCTGCAGCGCCCCGAGGCCGACATCGCCGCGCACCTGGCCGAAGTGCTCTGGAAGCAGGGTCAGCGCGACCGCGCCACTGAACTGCTGCGCGCCGGCTACAAGAAAGATCCGAAGAACCGCACCGTGCTCGAGACGCTCGAGCGTCTCGGGGTCAAGCCGTGATGGCCGGCCTCTCGCGCCTGCGCGCCGCCGCGGCCGTGCTGGTGGTCGGCGTGATCGCCGGCTGCACCTCGCTGCCCGAGGCCGAAGCCCCCAAGGGCGACGCGTTCTCGCGCGCCGGCCGCTTCGCCATTACGGCCACCGAGTCCGACGGCAGGCAGCAGGCGGTGCAGGGCGGCTTCACCTGGCAGGACACCGGCCGCGAATACGTGCTCGACCTCACCAACCCGCTTGGCTCGATCGAGGCGCGCGTGCAGGGCTCGCCCGGCGTGGCCACGCTCACGCGCGCCAACGGCACCACGCTGCAGGCGCCCAACCCGGATGCCCTGGCCGAAGATGCGCTGGGCAGCCCGGTGCCGGTCTCGGGCCTGCGCAGCTGGTTGCGCGGGCAACTGGCCACAGACACCGCGCCCGCCGAAAACGTGCAGCGCGACGAGCTCGGGCGTCCCGCGTCCTTCGAGCAGGGCGGCTGGGCCGCCCGCCTGTCGCGCTACGACACGCTCGGCCCGCAGCTGCTGGTGCTGGAGCGCCAGGAGCCCGGACGGCGCATCATCGTGCGGCTGGTGGTCAACCAGCCCTGACCGGCATCCCACGGGGCGGCACGAGCCGCCCCGATCGTTTCCGGCGCAACCTTTCTTCCGTGTCTTTCCCGTGACGCTCTACGACGTACCCGCTCCCGCCAAGATCAATCTGTTCCTGCACGTGGTGGGGCGCCGGCCCGATGGCTATCACCTGCTGCAGACGGCGTTCCGTTTCGTCGACCTGGCCGACACCCTGCATTTCGAGGCGCGCGCCGATGGCCGCATCGAGCGCGCCTACGCGCTGCCCGGCGTGCCCCCCGAGCAGGATCTGGTCGTGCGCGCCGCGCGCGCACTGCAGGCCGCCACCGGCACGACGCAGGGCGCCCGCATCGGGCTCGAGAAGCGCATTCCGCAGGGGGGCGGCCTGGGCGGGGGTTCGAGCGACGCGGCCACCACGCTGATCGCGCTGAATCGCCTGTGGGGCACCGGCCTGTCGCGCCGCGACCTCATGGCGCTCGCGCTGCCGCTGGGCGCCGACGTGCCCGTGTTAGTGTTCGGCCAGTCGGCGTTTGCCGAGGGCGTGGGCGAAGAACTGCAGGCCCTGGCCCTGCCGCCCGCCGCCTATCTGATCGCCCAGCCCGACGCGAGCGTGCCCACCGCTGCAATTTTTTCGGCAGAGGATTTGACAAGGGATTCAAAGCACGTCACAATAACGGACTTTCTTGCTTCGCCTAATTCTTTCTTCGGAAAGAATGATATGGAAGCGGTGGTTTTCCGGAAATTCCCGGCAGTGTCGGGGGCGGTACGGTGGCTTGCAAACCTGGGAATCCGGGCGCGCATGTCAGGGTCTGGAGCGTGTCTTTACGCTGAATTCCCGGAAATCTCCGAAGCCGTTTTGGCAGAACAGAAAATTACCGCTACAATGCGCGGCGCTGATAAAACAATCAGCCAAACGCATCCCGGGTTTCGGTTAGTGAAGGCAGTTGCCGGATTGACAGAACACCCGTTGCGGAACTGGATTGAAAGCTAGTTGGGGAGTCGCCAAGCTGGTTAAGGCACCGGATTTTGATTCCGGCATGCGAAGGTTCGAATCCTTCCTCCCCAGCCAAACCAATACATAAAAAAGCTGTTGAACATGAGCCCGTCAGACACCGGCACCAGTTCAGCGGCTTTTTTGTTTTTCGGGGTCTGCGCAAGCGGGTCAGGCATTCCGGTGCCGCCCCTGGCCTAGTGCCTCGTTGTTTCAAACGACCATCACCTGCATCATGGCAAACGATAGCTTCATGATTTTCACGGGCACGGCGAACACCCGCCTGGCCGTGGACGTAGTCAACCATCTCGACATGTCCCTCGGCAAGATGACCGTGGGTCGCTTCTCGGATGGTGAAGTGATGGTCGAGATCAACGAAAACGTGCGCGGCAAGGATGTCTTCGTCCTGCAGCCCACCTGCGCCCCGACCAACGACAACCTGATGGAAATCATGGTGATGGTCGATGCCCTGCGCCGCGCGTCGGCCGGCCGCATCACCGCCGCCATCCCGTATTTCGGCTATGCCCGCCAGGATCGCCGCCCGCGTTCGGCGCGCGTGGCCATCTCGGCCAAGGTCGTGGCCAACATGCTGCAAGTGGCCGGCGTCGACCGCGTCCTCACCATGGACCTCCACGCCGACCAGATCCAGGGTTTCTTCGACATCCCGGTCGACAACATCTACGCAGGTCCGATCTTGCTGGGCGACATCTGGCGCCGCAATTTCTCGAACCTGGTCGTGGTGTCGCCCGACATCGGCGGCGTGGTCCGTGCGCGTGCGCTGGCCAAGCAGCTCGAAGCCGACCTGGCCATCATCGACAAGCGCCGTCCCCGCGCCAACGTCTCCGAAGTGATGAACATCATCGGTGAGGTCGACGGACGCACCTGTATCATCATGGACGACATGGTCGATACGGCCGGCACGCTGTGCAAGGCGGCCCAGGCCCTGAAAGAGCGCGGCGCCGGCGCCGTCTACGCATACTGCACGCACCCGGTCCTGTCCGGTGGCGCCATCGAACGCATCGAAGCCTCGTCCCTGGACGAGCTCGTGGTGACCGACACGATCCCGCTGTCCGAAGCGGGCCAGGCTTGCGGCAAGATCCGCCAGCTATCGTGCGCGGCACTGCTGGGCGAAACCATCCTGCGTATCTCGAACGCGGAATCGGTCAGCTCGCTGTTCGCCGACTGAGGCGAACGACCCCGGCGCGACGCCGCGCGGGGCGGATCCGATCCGCTCCCGGCTGCGCGCCACAGCCCCCATTTGCCTGTTGCTGGTCGCGGCAGCAGGCGGATCACACGCCGCGCATGTTGTGCGGCGTGAATTTACGTGGCGGTCCTGCCGCCAGACTGTTTGGAGTTTTCCATGAAATTCAATGCCACTTCGCGTAGCGTCCAGGGTACGAGTGCGAGCCGCCGCCTGCGCCGCGAGGGTCGCGTTCCCGCCATCGTTTACGGCGGTACGGCTGCCCCCCTGAACATCGAGCTCGACCACAACGAAATCTTCCACGCCCTGCGCAAGGAAGAATTCCACGCTTCGATCCTGACCATGGCGATCGAAGGCAGCAAGAGCGAACAAGTCCTGCTGCGCTCGGTGCAATGGCACGCCTACAAGCAACAAGTCCTGCACGTGGACTTCCAGCGCGTGGACGCCAACCAGGCCCTGCACACCAAGGTGCCGCTGCACTTCATCAACGCCGACATCTCGCCGGCCGTGAAGCTGTCGGGCAACATCATTTCGCACCCGATCACCGAAGTCGAAGTGACCTGCCTGCCCGCCAACCTGCCGCAATTCATCGAAGTGGATCTGAAGGATCTGCTGGGTGGCGGCGTGGTGCACCTGTCGGCCGTCAAGCTGCCGCTGGGCGTGACCTTCACCTCGCACGGCTCGGATGACCCCGTCATCGTGTCGGCCGTGTCGAAGGGCGGCCCTGCCGCCGACGAAGGCGACGCCGAAGCTCCGGCTGCCTAAGGCTGCCCCGGGCTCGTCCCGGGCACGCGGGGTTGCGCCCCGCACAGACCCTGCGCCTGCGGTTGCACGCGCAGGGTTTTTTGTGTTCTAAACACACGCATCATGTCTGCACCCATACGTTTGATCGTCGGGCTGGGCAATCCCGGCCCCGAGTACGAAGCCACCCGCCACAACGCGGGATTCTGGCTCGCCGACCACCTGGCCGATGACCTGCGCGCCACCTTCAATCTCGAGAAAGGCTTCTCGGGCTTCGTGGCGAAGGCGCGCGTCGACGGCGAGAACGTGCTGCTGCTCAAGCCCATCACCTACATGAACCGCTCCGGCCAGGCCGTGGGCGCGCTCGCGCGCTTCTACAAGGTCGCGCCGGAAGAGGTGCTGGTGCTGCACGACGAACTCGACCTGCTGCCCGGCCAGGCCAAGCTCAAGCAGGGCGGCGGCCACGCCGGCCACAACGGCCTGAAAGACATCCAGGCCGCGCTCGGCAGCCCGAACTTCTGGCGCCTGCGCATCGGCATCGGCCATCCGCGCACGCTCGGCCTGCAACAGCAGGTGGCCGACTTCGTGCTGCATCCGCCGCGCCGCGAGGAGCAGGGCGGCATCGACGACGTCATCAGCCGCTCGCGCGCCGTGGTGCCCGCGATGCTGCGCGGCGACTTCGCCCAGGCCACGCGCCAGCTGCACGGCGGAAACCCCGCGTGACGCGGCGCGCGCCCCTGCCGCGGCCCGGCCCGCTCACGCTGCGCCAGGAGATCGCCGACTGGTGGCGCTACCTGCGCGCGCCCACGCCGCGCGGCCGCCTGGGTCCGCGCCGCGCCGGCAGCGGGCTCGAACGCGACATCTGGCCCGGCGTGCGTCCGGGCCGCATCCTCGCCTGGGCCGCGCTGCTGTGGCTCATCAACCTGTTCGTGCTGGGCCCCATCGCGGTGGCCGCGGCGGGCGCCGGCGGCGCGATGCACCGCCTCGACCCGAACAACATCCCGTGGCTGGCCGCGATCTTCTGGGCGCCGCTGGTCGAGGAAATGCTGTTCCGCTACGGCCTGCGCCGGCCCCTGCAGGCGCTCTGGCTGGTGCCGGTGATGGTGGCGGTGGTGATCAACGGCCCCAAGACCTGGGTCGTGATCACCGTGGTCGGCCTGGTCGTGCTGGCCGCCTGGCCGCTGCGCGCCGGCGCCGCGAAGCTGCGCGGCTGGAACACGCGCTGGCGCCGCTGGTACGTGCAGTATTTTGGTTGGTTCTTCCATCTCAGCGCGCTGGCGTTCGCCGCCGTGCACCTGAGCAACTTCAAGTTCAGCCAGATGCCCTGGTGGCTGATGCCCGCGCTCGTGCTGCCGCAATGGCTCACGGGGCTGGTGCTGGGCTGGATGCGCATGCGCCGCGGCATCGGCGCGGCCATCATGCTGCATGCTTTTTTCAATACCGGCCCGATCCTGCTGATCTGGGGCCTGATGAAGGTGTTGCCGGAAGCGGCCACCTGAGAACGCCCGCGCTGGCCGGGCGGGCCCCGCCGGCGGCGTCCGGCGAGGCCGGCGGATACCGCTGCGCCAGCAAGACCGGGGTACTGGCGTTAAACTGCACCCTGAATCGCGCAACGGCGCGCAAAATATCGTACTGACACAGGATTTCCATGGCTCTGCAATGCGGCATCGTCGGCCTGCCCAACGTGGGCAAATCGACGCTCTTCAACGCTCTGACCCGCGCCGGTATCGCGGCCGAGAACTACCCGTTCTGCACCATCGAGCCCAACGTGGGCGTGGTCGAGGTGCCGGACCCGCGTCTCGAGAAGCTCGCCGAGATCGTCAAGCCTGAGCGCATCCTGCCGGCCACGGTCGAGTTCGTCGACATCGCCGGCCTGGTGGCGGGCGCCAGCCAGGGCGAAGGCCTGGGCAACCAGTTCCTCTCGCACATCCGCGAAACCAACGCCATCGTCAACGTGGTGCGTTGCTTCGAGGATCCCAACGTGATCCACGTTGCCGGCAAGGTCGACCCGATCGCCGACATCGAAGTGATCGAGACCGAGCTCGCGCTGGCCGACCTGCAGACCGCCGAGAAGGCCCTGCACCGCCACTCCAAGACCGCGCGTTCGGGCGACAAGGAAGCGCAGCGCCTGGTCACGGTGCTGGAGAAGTGCATCGCCCACCTGAACCAGGCCAAGCCGGTGCGTTCGCTGGGCCTGTCGACCGAAGAGCTCGCGCTGATCCAGCAGCTCTGCTTCATCACCGCCAAGCCGGCGATGTACGTGGGCAACGTCAGCGACGACGGCTTCACCAACAACCCGCTGCTCGACCGCCTCACCGCGTTCGCCAACGAGCGCGGCGCCCCGGTCGTGGCCATCTGCGCCTCGATCGAATCCGAAATCGTCGACCTGCCCGACGAAGACCGCCAGGCCTTCCTGTCGGACATGGGCATGGAAGAGCCGGGCCTGAACCGCCTGATCCGCGCCGCCTTCAAGCTGCTCGGCCTGCAAACCTACTTCACCGCCGGCGTGAAGGAAGTGCGCGCCTGGACCATCCCCATCGGCGCCACCGGCCCCCAGGCCGCCGGCGTGATCCACACCGACTTCGAACGCGGCTTCATCCGCGCGCAAACCATCTCCTACGACGACTACATCGCCTGCAAGGGCGAACAGGGCGCCAAGGAAGCCGGCAAGATGCGCGCCGAAGGCAAGGAATACGTGGTGCAGGACGGCGACGTGATGAACTTCCTGTTCAACGTCTGAGGCCTGCCGCCGCCGCCGCCGCCGCCGCCCCGCCGGCTGCCGAACGAACCCCGCATGCGCGAGCCTGCGGGGTTTTTTCTTGGGCGGCGCCGCGGCGCGCGCGGGCACGGGCGGCGCAAGCGTCCAGCCGGATACGTCGCATCGGGCCGCCGCCTGCACGCTCGAGCTTGCGGTCACTCGACGACGGTTCCGGCCCGGCGCTTCGGCGAGCAGCGCCGTCGTTCGGGTATCGCAGGGGGCTTCGAGATCGCAGACAATGTGGACATGGCGTGATCTTTCCCGGGAAGGTTGCGCACGCGGCAATTCAGCGGTCGGCACGGAGGCGCAGGCATGTACGACATCATCGGTGACATCCATGGGGAAGACCGGAAGCTCGAAGGTCTGTTGAAGCACCTCGGGTACGTGCCGGCGGGCAGGGGCTATCGCGCGCCCGCTGGGCGCCAGGCGGTATTCCTGGGCGATCTGGTGGACCGGGGTCCGGGCCAGGCCCGGGTGCTGGAAATCGTCCGCGCGATGGTGGACGAGGGCCAGGCGCTGTGCATCATGGGCAACCACGAATTCAACGCCATCGGCTACGTCACGGAAGATCCCGACAGTCCGGGCGAGTTCCTGCGCCCCAACCGGGGCGACTCGGAGAAGAGCCGCAAGAACCGCAAGCAACACGGCGCGTTCATCGCGCAGATCGGAGAAGGCAGTGCGGCCCATGCGGCGTGGGTGGCCTGGTTTCGCCAACTGCCACCCTTTATGGACCTGGGCGGCATCCGCGTGGCGCATGCCAGCTGGGACGACGCGGCGGTCAGCACGCTATCCGATGCGGGCTGGAGGCCGGGCAAGCGCCTGGACGACGCCGTGCTGCTGGCCACGCATCGAAAGGGTTCGGCGCTGGAGCAGGCGAGGAAGCGGCTGACCTCGGGGGTGGAGCTGGCGCTGCCCGAAGGCCGCTACATCGAGGACAAGGAAGGGCATCGTCATTACGAGGTGCGGCTCGCGAACTGGCGCGATTGGGCGAGTGCCCTGCATGAGGTCGCGCTGGTGCCTGCGGGGCAGGAGGCGCAGATACTGGGCCTGGCGCTGCCCGAAGGCTTCGATCGCACGCCCATCAGCGGCGCGCCGATCTTCATCGGCCATCACTGGTTCAAGGGGCCGCCCAGGATCGAGAGCGGCAAGCTCGCATGCCTGGATTGGTCGGCGGCGGCCGGCGGTCCGCTGGTGGCCTATCGCTGGGACGGCGAAGACCTCTTGTCCAACGACAAGCTGGCCTGGGAAGCGCAGGCGGGACCCGCGCGGAAGGGGTGAGATCGCGGCGCGGCCGCCGCAGGTCTGCCTGCGGGTTGATGCTTGCCGCAGCGCGCAGCATGCGCTGCCGGCCGTGACGTCGCGGTCCTTCCGGTCCCCCCGAGGTGGGGACCCGTCCTGATCCTGAACGACCGGCCACGCGCGCGAGGCGCGTGCGGTGATGATACGAGTCGCGATGCGCCACGCCTGTGCGTGGCCCGCATTCGACCGAGGCGGTTCATGGTGGGCATTCAGTATGCGTTCCATCATTGTCCGTGCCAGGTGTTCGTTGCTCGATATAGAGCAGAGCCCCCGGCCGGCTGACGATGGATGTGCTCGAAATTATCCAAAGCGATGATTTCAGGGCATGGCACGACAGGCTGAGTGACAAGATTGCGTGGGCACGAATCCATGCGCGTATCCGCCTTGCATCCTGTGGAAGTCTGGGCAACTGGCGACCGGTTGCGGGGCGAGTCTCCGAGATGCGCATCGATGTGGGGCCCGGCTACCGCGTGTATTTCATTCGTCACCACGCTGCCATCGTGCTGCTTTGCGGTGGCAACAAGCGCACTCAGGATATGGACATTAGAAAGGCCAGCGTTCTGGCCCGCATGTGGAGATTTTGAATGTCGAGCCTCGCTGCAGTTCACAGCCCACCCGCGGGATTTTCCCGGTGGGACGCCGCTCAGGCGCTCGAGGCGGATGAAGCCGCCGCGATGTACCTCGCCGCTTGCCTGGCCGAGGACCCTGGCGATGGCCGACTGGTGCACGCGGCGCTGGGCGACATTGTGCGCGTGCGCGGCCTGGACCGCGCTGCGCAGCAGATATGCGTCGCACCGGAAACGCTAGGGCGCGCGCTAGTCGCCCACGAGAGTCCGGCCTTCAATGCGATCCTCGCGCAGATACGCGTGCGCGGCCGCAGTCTTCGCGTCGACATCGCCGGCGCCTGACGGTGCCGATTCCATCGGGTGGCAGCGTCAACGCGCGCGCGATCCGCGCAAGCATGCGTTTCCTGAGCCTGCGGCCCAGCGGGCGGATCGACGGGGCCGCGGCAAGCGCACACGCATGACGTGCACGCCCGTGGCCCTCATTGCGCGCTCAACAAATCCGTCCCGTACGAGTTGTCCACCGTGCAGCGCCACTGGCCGTCGGGGTCGTGGCGGAAGACGTAGGTGGCGCGGCGGGTGATGTGGGTGGGCGTGCCGTCGGCGGCGGGGATCTCGAGGTGCGTCTCCATGATGACCAGCGCGGTGCCGGCGCCTTCGATCACCTGCATCTCGCCCTGCGTAACCTTGAGCTTGTGCTGGAAGTGGGCGGCGATGGCGATGAAGGCCTGGCGGATGCGGTCCTTGCCGTGCACGACGTGGCCGGGCTGGATCACCAGCGCGGCGTCGTCCGCGTAGTGGGTCATCAGGGTGTCGTAGTCGGCGGCGGTGATCGCGCGGTCGCAGGCTTCGATGACGTGGCGCAGGGTATGGTCGCTCATGCGGGGCTCCTCGTGGGAAACAGGCGCCAGAAGAACGAAAAAACCCGCCTTCTGGCGGGTTGGTGTCGTGCGCAGCCCGCCGTTCAGGGAATGGCGGTAATGATGCGGCGGGCGGGCGCGGTGGGCTTCATGTGCCTGACTATACGGGGCGTTGCAGCGCCCCGCAAGCGCCATGGCCCGGCGCGGTGCTGCGGCTGCAGGGCTGCCGCCAGCCCGCCGATCCTTGCGGGCACTCGCGATGCCTCTGCATCGGCTCAGGAACCCGGCGCCGCTTCGGGCGGCCGACGTCGTTGCGCGAACAACCAATCGCGCCAGGGCTGGCCGGTGAGCATGTCGGGCGGCACGCGATGGTCCATGCCGGTGTAGGTGTGGAACTCGAGCGGCGCGCCGGCGGCGCTGAGGTCGCGATACCAGGCCTGGCTGCCGGCATAGGGGTTCTCGTCGTCGGCGTCGCCGTGCACCAGCCACAGAGGGACGGCGGCCGTCGCGGCCGCGGCGGCGCGCTTGGACGAGGGCGGCACCGCCGCGATGGCGACGATGCCGGCGAACAGATCCGGCTTGGCGAGCGCGGCCTGCAGGGCGGCGCTGGCGCCCATGGAGAAGCCCACGGCATAGATGCGCTGCGGATCGACGGCGTGGCTGTCGCGCACGTAGGCGATGGCGGCGAGCACGTCGGCCAGCGCCGGGCCGGCCTCGGCGGTGACCACGCCATGGCTGTCGCGCGAGTAGCGGGCCGTGCGCGTGCGCGTCTGCGGCACCAGCACGTACGCGGGGTAGCGGGTGCGCAGGTCGGGCGCGGCCCAGCTGCGGGCGAGGCCGCCGAGCTGGCTTTCGTTGTCGTTGCCCATGCCGCCCGAGCCGTGCAGCATCACGACAAGCGGATAGCGTTCGCCCGTCTTGATCTGCGGCGGCGGCAGCAGCCGGTACGACAGGCGCACGCCGTTGGACGTGGTGTATTCCAATGCCTCGAACGGCGCGATGGGCAGGCGGGCGGCCGCGTCCGCCGCGTCCTGGCCCGCCTGCGTGGCGACGAAGGCGGTGGCCGTTTCGCCGGCCTGCGCGGGCGCCCACGCCAGGACGCTGCAGGCGGACAGCAGGCAGGCCAGCGTGCGCACGGCGCGGCGGGCGGATCGGAGAGGGAAGAACGGGGGCATCGGGACTCCGGCGGACGGCAGGTCGGTCAGGCCGCCGCGCGGGGCGGCCTCGAGACCGGATTCTAGAGGCCGCCGGGCCGCGACGTGTGAAGTTGTGTAGCAGAAGTGTGGGTATCTGCGTTCAAGCGGCCTCGGCCTCGGCCCCCGCGACCGCGGGCGCGCGCTGCACCACCGGCATGACTTCCTGCGCCAGCTCGTGCAACGTTTCCTCGAGCGGGCGGCGGTTGCGCCGCAGTTGCAGGCCGACGTGGGCCACGCCCGCCGCGCGCATCGCCTCCAGCTCCTCGATCAGCGCACGACGGCCGGTGCGGCAGCCGAAGCGGTAGCGCTGCAAGGGGGCGTCGGGATCCTCGGCGAGGTCGAGGTGGATGAAGCTCACGTAGGGCTTGGCGCCCGCCACCTCGCGCCACAGCGCCGCGCGGCGCACGTGGTCCTCCGGCGTGCCGGGATAGGCGAGCCAGCCGTCCATGTGCTGCCCGACCCATTCCGGCGTCTGCTGTGCCAGCCCCGCCACCAGCAGCGGCAGCGCGGCCTGCGCGGGGCGCGGCAGCACGTCGATGCCCTCGGGCAGCGCGCCGCGGCCGCCGCGCAACTGCGCCACCTGTGCGCGCAACGCGGCGCCGCGCGTATCGAAGTCGCGGCCGAAGATCGGGTATTCCACCGGCCGGTCGCCGCTGGCGATGCCGAGCAGCAGCCGACCGCCCGAGAGCTGGTCGACGCTGGCGGCCGCCTTGAGCGTGAGCACCGGCTCGCGCAGCGGCAGCACCACGGCCGCGGTGCCCAGCAGGATGTTGCGCGTCACGCCCGCGAGGTAGCCGAGGTAGGTGAACACCTCGTGCACCTGCGCCGCATCGCCGAACGCCGGGTCATAGACCGGCACGTCGCGCAGCCAGAGCGCGCGAAAGCCGAGCTGGTCGGCCAGGATCGCGAGCGCATTCTGTTGCCGGATGTCCGGCACGCCGAACGGCCGGCCGTCGCGCAGACGGCGGGCTTCGCCATCGGGCGACCAATCGTTGTCGAGCGGCAGCTCCAGGCCGAGGCTGAAGCCGCCCTGGGTCAGGCGTTGCAGGGCGGACATGGGGCGCTCCGCTCAGTCCCAGGCGGGCGCGAGCCCGTCGGGATTGGCCTGGCGTTCGCCGCGATCGAGCGTGGCGATGCGGGCCATGTCGTCGGCCGTCAGGCGCAGGTCCTGCGCCTTGAGGTTGCCGGCCAGGTTTTCGCGCCGGGTCGACGAGGGGATCACGGCGTAGCCCAGCTGCAGGGCCCAGGCCAGCGCCACTTGCGCGGGCGTGGCGCCGTGCGCGCGGGCGATGTCGTTGAGCACCGGCTCGCCCAGCACCTTGCCGTAGGCCAGCGTCATGTACGAGGTCAGGTGCAGCCCGCTCTCGCGGGCATAGGCGGCGAGCCTGGCGTTCTGCAGATAGGGGCTGATCTCGACCTGGTTGGTGGCGATCGCGTCGGCGCCGGCCAGCGCCCGGGCTTCGCGGCTCAGGGCGATGGTGAAGTTCGAGATGCCGATGGCGCCGGTGAGCCCCTGGGCGCGGGCCTCGGCCAACGCCTGCAGGGTTTCGGCCAGCGGCACGGCCTGGCCGGGCGAGGGCCAGTGGATCAGCGTCAGGTCCATGCGATCGGTGCGCAGGCGCTGCAGGCTGTCTTTCAGGCTCGGGATGAGCGCGTCGCCGGCCAGGTTGTCGGTCCAGATCTTGGTGGTGAGATAGAGATCGTTGCGCGCGACACCGGATTCGGCGATGGCCTGGCCGATGTCGGCTTCGTTGCCGTAGATCTGCGCGGTGTCGATGGCGCGGTAGCCGACCTCGAGCGCGTTGCGCACCGAGTCGATGACGGTCTGGCCCTGCAGGCGGAAAGTGCCCAGGCCGATAGCGGGGATGCCCATTGCATGCTCCTAGTTTCGAATGGAGGCCAGTATGCGGGCTTTACATTTGCCGAAAAAGTCGTCTATAAGCCAAATACATTTGCGCCGGAGTCAATAATGAAGACCACGCTGGACGAGCTGATCACGTTTATCGCCGTGGTCGACGCGGGTTCGATCTCGAAGGCGGCCGAGCAGCTCGGCCAGACCGTGTCGGGCGCGAGCCGCACGCTGTCGCGCCTCGAAGAGAAGCTGCAGACCACGCTGCTGCGCCGGACCACCCGGCGCCTCGAGCTCACCGGCGAGGGCGCCAGCTTTCTGGAGCAGGCGCGCCAGATCGTGGACATGGTCGAGGGCGCGGAGGAACAGATGGCGGCGCGGCGAGAGCGGCCCGCAGGTCGGTTGCGGGTCGACGCGGCCACGCCCTTCATGCTGCACGTGATCGTGCCATTGGTGGCCGGCTATCGGCTACGCCACCCGGAGGTCGAGCTCGAACTGATGAGCAACGAGGGCGTGATCGACCTGCTGGAGCGGCGCACCGACGTGGCGATCCGGATCGGCCGGCTCAAGGACTCCACCCTGCACGCGCGGCCCATCGGCGGCAGCCGGCTGCGCGTGCTGGCCAGCCCCGCCTATCTGGAGGCGGCCGGGCGGCCGCGCCGCGTCGAAGACCTGGCCCAGCACGTGCTGCTCGGCTTCACTCAGCCCGACAGCCTCAACGAATGGCCGCTGCGCGACGCCGACGACGGCCAGCTGCACATCACGCCCACGATACGTTCTTCCAGCGGCGAAACCCTGCGCCAGCTCGCGCTGGAAGGGGCCGGCATCGTCTGCCTGTCCGACTTCATGACGCGCGCCGACCGCCAATCCGGGCGCCTGGTGCAGCTGTTCCCACGCCATACGCTGGACGTGCGCCAGCCCATCAACGCGGTGTATTACCGCAACACGGCGCTGTCATCGCGCATCGCGTCCTTCGTGGATTACCTGGTCGAGCGGATCGGGCCGGACGGCTTCGAGGAATAGGCCGCCGGCGCGCGCGGCGCGCACGCTGATGCATGCTGTTGCGTCTCGCATGCTATTTGCCCGCCGCTCCGGGCCTTGGCGGGCCCCCGATTTGTTACGATAGCGTTATCCCGGGGTGGTTTGCCCGGACCTCTGGTTCACGGACGCTCCCAACTTTTGACCCGCCACGCTGGCGCCAGGGCCCACGGCCCGCTCCGGCAGGGGCCGCCACGCGGCCGGCGATGCAACACCCCACAGCGACGCATGGCGCTGTACACGCCTGACCGGTGCAACCGGCAGATTCACAGGATCCATCCAAGTCGAGTGATCGACGGGGCAGCAATGAAGACGTGGTTCAAGCGCATAGTGATCGGCTTGGTGGTATTGGTGGTCGTGGCCGTCGTCGGTCTGGCCATCTTCCTCCTTACCTTCGATCCCAACGCCTATAAATACAAGCTCGAAGAGATCGTCCAGGAGCGCTATCAGCGCACGCTGACCATCGACGGCGAGATCGAGCTGTCGCTGTTCCCGCGCATCGGCCTCGCGGTGCAGGGCGTATCGCTGTCCGAGCCCGACAGCACTGACGTGTTCGCCTCGATCGACAGCATGCGCCTGGCCGTGGCCGTGTGGCCGCTGCTGTCGAACAGCTTCGTGGTCGATCACGTCACGATCAATGGCTTCAAGGCGCGCGTGGTGCGCCACAAGGATGGCCACTTCAATTTCGAAAACCTCGTGGGCGGCTCCGTGCAGAACACCGCGGTGCCTGCCAACGCGGCCGAGGCCGGCGCGGGCGTCATCGCCGGTGCCACTCAGGCCCTGACGGGCGGCTCGCCGAGCACGCCGCGCAACATGCAGATCGACATCGCGGGCCTCGACCTGAAGGATGGCGAGCTGCAGATGCAGGATGCGATGAGCGGCATGGCCGTCACGGTCAGCCGCCTCAATGCCAACACCGGTCGGGTCACGTTCGACCAGCCCTTCGACGTGAGCATGTCGGCGCGTGTCGAGGGCGGCAATCCGCGCTTCGACGCCGGCCTCACCGGCCAGGGCCTGCTGCGGCTGAATCCCTCGGCCAAGCGCTATTCGGCGCAGAAGCTCGACCTGCGCATGGACGGGCTGATCCCCGGCGCGCAGGCCAAGAGCCTGGCCGCGCGCGGCAACGTGGCCTTCAACGGCGCCACGTCTTCGCTCGACGTCTCCGGCCTGGAGCTGCTGTTCCAGGGCGACATCACCGACCCGGCCGCCAAGATGACCGGCGTGGAGGCCAGCATGCTGGTGCCGCGCCTGGCGATCGATCCGCACAAGACGCAGCTGCAGCTCGAAAAGACCGCCGTGCGCCTGAAGGGCGCGATGCCGGATGGCCCGTTCGAGCTCGCGCTCGACGCGCCCGGCCTGGCGATCTCGCCGTCCGCGGCCAGCGGCGACGGCCTGACCGGCCGCGTGCGGGCGCAGGGCGTGGACGCCAGCTTCGGCCTGAACGGCATCGGCGGCAACGCCTACGAGCTCGACGTGAAAGAGGTCAAGTTCGACGGCACCTTCAAGCAGGGCGAGCGCGTGGTCAAGACCGTGTTCGCCTCGCCGGTGAGCCTGAACCTGCTCCAGCGCAGCGCCAGCCTGCAGGCCCTCAAGGGCGACGTGAACATCACCGACCCCGGCCTGCCCAAGGGCAGCCTGGCGATTCCGGTGATCGGCAGCCTCAGTGCCAACCTGCTGAAAGACCAGGCCAGCGCGCGCATCAACGCGGTGCTGGAAGGCGGCAAGTTCGACCTGAGCGCCGACGTGGCGAAGCTCTCGGCCCAGCCCGAGGTGAAGTTCGCGCTCGCCGTCGACACGCTCGACCTCGACAAACTCGTGCCGCCGATCGGCGTGGCGCCGGCCAAGCCCGCCACCGACGGCAAGCAGGATGAGTCGAAGGCCCCGGCCAAGCCCGCCGCGCCGGCCAAGGCCGACGACGACACGATCAATCTGTCGGGGCTGCTCAACAAGACCGCCACCGGCACCATCAAGGTCGGCCAGCTCGTCGTGCGCGGCCTGAAGGCCTCGGAAGTGGGCGCCGACATCAAGCTGGCCCGCGGCAAGCTCGATCTCTCCGCCCTCACCGCCGTGCTCTACGGCGGCAAGCTGGGCGGGGCGTTCTCGGTCGACGCGGCCGAAAACAACGCGATGGTCAGCAAGCTCAACCTGAGCGGCATCGCCATCGAGCCGCTGCTCACCGACGTGGCGCAGCAGCGCACGCTGTCGGGCACCGGCAACCTCGCGCTCGACCTCAAGACCGCCGGCGCCAATCCGTATGCACTGAAAAACAACCTGGCCGGCACGGTGCAGGTGCGGCTGCGCGATGGCGCGGTCAAGGGCATCAACATCGCCCAGGTGCTGCGCGACCTGAAGGCCACCTTCAGCGGCGAGGCCAACGATGCGGTGGTGGCTGCCAGCCAGGAGCGCCAGACCGACTTCACCTCGATGGAAGGCGACCTGCAGATTGCCAAGGGCATCGGCACGGTCAAGCGCCTCGACGTGCAGGCGCCGCTCCTGCGCATCAGCCAGGGCGACCCGGCCACGATCGACTTCGTCAACAGCGCGTTCAACTTCCTGGCGCGCGTGCGGGTGGTCAACACCTCCACCGGTCAGGACGGCAAGGACCTCGCCGAGCTGCAGAACGTGACCGTGCCGATCCTGCTCACCGGCACCTTCGACGCGCCGGTGTACACGGTGCAGTGGCGCCAGGCCGTGACCGGCGCGCTGCGCAAGACCCTCGAAAACAAGCTGAAGGAAGCCATCGGCGGCAAGAGCGGCGCGGGCGCCGCGCTGCCGATCGACCAGGCCATCAAGGGCATTCTGGGCAAATGAGCGACGCTTTCCAACCCATCGCCGAATGCGGCTTCGTGGCCGACGCACGCGCCGCCGACTATCACCGCCGCTGGCTCGTCGCCAACGACGCCGGCCAATGGCTCACGCGCGAGCTCGCGCCCAAGCTGGCCGAGGTCTCGCTCGAGCTGCGCCTGGGCTATCTCGTGATCCGCGCGCCCGGCATGCTGCGGCTCGACGTGCCGCTCGACGTGATCGAAGACGACGACAGCGTGCGCTACCAGATGCTGGTGCGTCAGCAGCCGGTGGACGTGGTCGACGAGGGCGAGCTGGCGGCCGCGTGGCTGTCGAACTACCTCAACGTGCCGGCGCGCCTGCTCAAGCTGCATCCCGACACGCCGCCGGTGCAGTGGCCGTCCGCGTGACGCCATTCCCCCGCCGCAACAAACAAGGCCGTCGATGCGACGGCCTTTTTCATGGGCGCGGGCGGACCGGGCGTCAGGCGGCGGGGCGGCGCAGGGTCACGACGGCATGCACCGCCAGGCCCGCCAGCAGGCCCCAGAAGGCCGATCCGATGCCGAAGAAGCTCATGCCCGAGGCGGTGGCCAGCAGGGTCACCAGCGCGGCCTCGCGCCGTTCGGCGTTGGCCATGGCGCTGGTCATGCCGCCCATGATCGGGCCCAGCAGCGCGAGCCCGGCGAGCGTGGCGATCAATGGCGCGGGCAGGGCGGCGAAGAACACCGCCACCGCGCCGGCCACGATGCTCAGCAGCACGTAGCTCAGGCCATAGGTGGCGGCCGCCACGTAGCGGCGCGCGGGATCGGGGTGCGACTCGGGACCGGCGCAGATCGCCGCGATGATGGCGCCCAGCGTGATGCTGTGCGCGCCGAAGGGGGCGGCCAGCGCGCCCACGATGCCGGTCAGGGTGATGAGGCGCGAGGCGGGCGGACGATAGCCCGCGGCCTGCAGGATCGCCAGGCCGGGGAGGTTCTGCGACGCCATGGCCACCACGAACAGCGGGATGCCGAGGCTGATGCAGGCCTGCCAGGTGAAGTGCGGCGTGGTCCAGACGAACGTCGTCAGGCCCCACTGCACGCCGCCGAGCTCCAGCAGCCCGAGCGCCGCGGCCAGCACCATGCCCACCGCCAGGACCGCCAGCACGGCGTAGCGCGGCACCCAGCGCTTGCACAGCAGGTAGGCCGCGCACATGCCCAGCACCAGCACGGGCTGCGCGCCGATGCTGCGGAACACGCCCAGGCCGAAGTTCAGCAGCACGCCCGCGAGCATGGCGCCCGCGATCTCGGCCGGGATGCGGCGCACGATGGGATCGATCCAGCCGAACACGCCGCAGACGATGGTGAGCAGCGCCGCGAGCAGGAAGGCGGCCACGGCCTGGTCGAACGGCACGCCCACCAGCGCGGTGACCAGCAGCGCGGCGCCCGGCGTGGACCAGGCGAACACCACCGGCACGCCGGTGCGCAGGCTGACCAGCGCGCCGCCCGCGCCCAGGGCCAGGCAGATGGAGCCGAGCCAGGAGCCGATATGAGCCGCGTCGAGGCCGCCGGCATGGCCGGCCTGCACCATCAGCACGGCGGTGCCGCCGAAACTCACCAGCACGGCCACGAAGCCGGCCACGAGGGCGGAGACGGAGAAGTCGCTTGCGCCGCGGCGGTGATCGGAAGTGAAAGCGGCGGGATCCCCGCCGCTCATGCCGCACCCGTGAGGCGGCGGTATTTCGCCATCAGGGCTTCCTGCCCTTCCTTCCATTGCGGATGCAGCTCGATGCATTCGACCGGGCACACCACCTTGCACTGGGGCTCGTCGTGATGGCCCACGCACTCGGTGCACAGGTCGGGGTCGATGACGTAGAACTCGTCGCCCATGGAAATGGCCTCGTTCGGGCACTGGGGCTCGCAAACGTCACAGTTGATGCATTCGTCGGTGATCAGGAGGGCCATCGTGGGGCGGGCGCGGGGCGCCAAAAGAAAATCGGCCTGCCCGACAAGGACAGACCGATCCATTGTAGCGCCAGCGGGCCGGGGGCCCGCCGCCGGCTCAGACGCCGCTGGGCCAGCTCTGTTCGCGGCGCTCCTTGGCCTTTTCCTGCAGCCAGCGCTCGACCGACGGGAACACGAACTTGGACACGTCGCCGCCCAGCTGGGCGATCTCGCGCACGATGGTGCCCGAGATGAACTGGTACTGGTCGGACGGCGTCATGAAGAGCGTTTCGACGTCTGGCAGCAGATGGCGGTTCATGCCGGCCATCTGGAATTCATACTCGAAGTCGGACACCGCGCGCAGGCCGCGCACGATCACGCGCCCGTTCTGTTCGCGCACGAAATCCTTGAGCAGGCCGCCGAAACTCTGCACTTCGACATTGGGATAGTGGCCCAGCACCTCGCGTGCGATCTCCACGCGCTCTTCGATGGCGAAGAAGGGCTTTTTGTTGCGGCTGTGCGCGATGCCCACGACCACCTTGTCGAAGAGGGCGGCGGCGCGGCGCACCAGGTCTTCGTGACCGCGGGTGAGCGGGTCGAACGTGCCAGGGTATACAGCGATGATCATGCGAGCTCCGAACCGTTGTTATGTGGTTTACACCATCCTCCGAAACCGGATTATTGATCTAATTGCGCAATGCAGCAAATTGGGCAATCCCGTAGTGGACGGCGCCGGCCTTGTCCTGGCGCAGCAGCGTCCAGCCTTCGGGCGGCGCCAGGGGCGCTTCCGACTCCACGTAGACCAGCCCGTCGGGCGTGAGCAACGCGGGCAGCAGCGGCCACAGGCGCTCGAGCCAGCCCTGGTTGAAGGGCGGATCGAGCAGGACCAGGTCGTAGCGCGAGGCGTCCATGCGCTCCAGCGCCTGCAGGGCATCGCCCGAATGGATGCGCACGGCGTCGGCGCCGAGCTTGTCACGCAGCGTCCGCAGCGCGGACACCGCGCCCCGGTCGCGCTCCACCATCTGCACCAGCCCCGCGCCGCGCGATGCCGCCTCCATGCCCAGCGCGCCGCTGCCGGCGAACAGATCCAGCACGCGTTTGTCGGCGTATTCGCTGGCCCAGAGGTGATTGAGCCAGTTGAACAGCGTCTCGCGCACGCGGTCGGGCGTGGGGCGCAGACCGGAAACGTCGGGCACCACGATCGGGGTGCGGCGGAACTGACCGCCCACGATGCGGATGGTCCGGCTGCCGGGGGCGGCGGCTTTCGGGGAGGATTTCATCGGAAATGCCAGAAAAGAAGGGGTTTGCGCGAATAGTAGCGCCCTCGGGCGCCGCCGCGGGGCGAGGCGGCGCGGGGCGGGCCGGTGGGGGACCGGTTCCGGAATATACTTTCGCCCATGTTCAGCTTCTTCAAGAAAAAATCCCCGCCGCCCGCGCCGACACCGGCCGAGGCGCCCGCGGTCGCGCCCGTGGCGCCCGAGCATGGCGTGGCCGAGGCGCCCGACGCCGCCGTGCCGCCCCTGCCGCACGAGGGCGCGCATCCGGTCCCCGAGATCCGGCCGCAGGACGTCGTCGGCGTGACAAGCGCGCCGGCTGCGGCGGCCCCGGCCGCGGCGCCCGCCGCGCCCGTGGCCCCGGCGGCGTTCGTGCCCACGCCGGCGCCCGTGCCCGTTGCCGAGCCGGTGGCTGCACCCGTTGCTGTTCCGGCGCCCGCGCCCGCGCCGCTTGCGCCCGTCGACGTGCCGGCCCCGGCCGCCGTTCAGGCCGCGCCCGCACCGGCTCCGATCGCCGCGCCGGTTGCGCCGCCCGCGCCCGCTGCTGCGCCCGTCGCTGCGCCCGTGCCGGCGCCCGTGCCGGCGCCAGAGGAAGCCGCCGAGGCCGCGCCGAAGAAGTCGTCGTGGCTGTCGCGCCTGAAGCAGGGCCTGTCGCGCACCGGCCAGAGCCTGGGCGGCCTGTTCGTCGGCGTGAAGGTCGATGAGAATCTGTTCGAGGAGCTCGAGTCGGCGCTGATCATGGCCGACGCCGGCATCGAGGCCACCGAAAAAATGCTCACCGCGCTGCGCGCGCGCGTGAAGAAAGAGCGCATCGAAGACCCGGCCAAGGTCAAGACCGCGCTGCGCGAGCTGCTCACGGATCACCTCAAGCCGCTCGAGCGCGGCTTCGACCTGCAGCGCGCCAAGCCGCTGGTGGTGATGATCGCGGGCGTGAACGGCGCCGGCAAGACCACCTCGATCGGCAAGCTCGCCAATGCCTTCCAGCGCCAGGGCGCCTCGGTGCTGCTGGCCGCCGGCGACACCTTCCGTGCCGCCGCGCGCGAGCAGTTGATGGAATGGGGCAGCCGCAACAACGTGACCGTGATCGCCCAGGAGGGTGGCGATCCGGCGGCGGTGTCGTTCGACGCGGTCAACGCGGGCCGCGCGCGCGGCGCCGGCGTGGTGATGATCGATACCGCCGGCCGCCTGCCCACGCAGCTGCACCTGATGGAAGAGCTCAAGAAGATCCGCCGCGTGATCGCCAAGGCCGACGCCAGCGCGCCGCACGAGGTGCTGCTGGTGGTCGACGGCAACACCGGCCAGAACGTGCTCACGCAGATCCGTGCCTTCGACGCCGCGATCGGCCTGACCGGCCTGGTCGTCACCAAGCTCGACGGCACCGCCAAGGGCGGCACGCTGGCCGCCGTGGCCGCGGGCAGCCAGGGCGTGCGCGCCGTGCCGGTCTACTGGATCGGCGTGGGCGAAGGCATCGAGGATCTCCAGCCCTTCGTGGCGTCGGAGTTCGCCGCCGCGCTGCTGGCCGACTGACCGCGCTCAGGCCACACCCACGCACAACGGGCCGTCATCGACGGCCCGTTGCGTTTTGGCGCGGTGCGCCGCTTACTTCCAGAACGGCTTGGCGTGCGCGAGCGCGTCGAAGGCCGGTTGCGCCTGCTTCACCAGCGTTTCGAGACGGGCCGAGATCCAGCCCAGCGCGAACCAGGCCTGCGGATGCGCGTCGGTCAGCGTGCGGTAGTGTTCGGCCGCCACCGCGAGGTCATTGATCTCGCCGAGCAGGTCCTGCACCTGCGCCAGCAGCTTGCGATAGCTGCGCAGGCGCGTGGCGGGCAGCAGCGACTCCGCGAACGACAGGCTGTAGCGCAGCCGCTTGCCGCGCTTGCGCAGCTCGTGGCGGCTTTCCAGATCGAGCTCGGTGAAACGCAGGCCGTCTTCGGCCAGCGACTTGTGCCAGCGCCGCAGGCGCCGCGCCAGCAGACGCGCGAGCTGCGGCCTGGCCGGCTCCGCGGCCTCGGGCGGCGCGGCGTTCAGGCCGATGATGGTGGGAACGATGCGATCGCCGATGGCGCCGTCGTCGTCGTCGTGGTCTTGCGCCTCGTCGGCGGGCGGCGTGTCGGTTGCGCCCGCAACCGGTTCGGCCGGCGCCGGCTGCACGTTCATGCTCCACTCGAACAGCTCGAGCAGCCAGGCCTGGAAGGCCGTGCTGCTGGCCAGCGCGCGCGCGTCGGCGCCACGCGCGACGGGCTCGGCCGGGATCGGCGGCATGCCGGCGCGTTCGAGCGCGGGGATGATGGTGTCGGCCAGCACGTCCTGGTCGCGGCTGGCGCCGAAGGCGCCGAAGTAATGGCGAATGCCTTCGTCGAGCGCGGGGGCGGGTGCGGCCACCCAGCCCTCGAACAGTTTCCAGGCCGACCGCAGGCGCCGCATGCCCACGCGCAGCTGGTGCACGTGTTCGGGGCCGCCGGCTTCGTAGATGCCTGCGGTGTCGACCTCGGCCAGCGCGGCGGCGTTGCGCACGATCTGTTCGAGGCATTCGCCGGCGACCACGGTCATGGCCTGCACGGCATCCAGGTCGGGATCGAGCTTGACGGCACGCGCGCCACGCGGCGACCAGAAGCGGCTCACGGCCTCCTGGCGCGCGGCCGCGGCGCCGTCGTCGTCGGGCAGGTTCGCCAGCGTGCGCGCCATCTCGGCCAGCGCGTCGCCGCGCTCGGACTTACTGCGCACGTCGAGCACCAGGCCATGGCGCTTCTGCCATTGCCGACCCACCGCGAAGATGGCCTCGGGGCGGCCCGACATCAGTTCGAATTCGACCTCGGAGATCGGCAGCTCGAGCGCGCCGGCGCGCAGCAGGCCGATGTCGAGCGCGACCTCGACGGTGCCGTAGCGGCTGCGCAGCTTGCAGAGCTGGCGCGACACGTCGGTTTCGTAGCGCACGCCGAGCTCGCCCTGGATGCGGGCGAGCGCGTCGCCGACCTCGGTGCCGGCGTAGAGCGACAGGTCGAGCACCGGGCCGGGGCGGGGGTGATTCAGTTCGATGCGGGTGATCGCGTTGGCGCCCGGCATCTTCACCGTCTGCACCCACTGCCGGCCTTCCTGGCGCAGGCGCAGCGCGATGCGGGCGTGCACCAGCTCGCGCTCGGGGGTGTCGAAGTACATGGCGCGCAGTCGCACGCGACTGGACTGGCGCTGGCCGAGCTCACGGCGGATGGCGGCGACCGCGTCGGCCGGCACGTGGAGCTTCAACTCTTGTTCTGACATGTCTGCACTGCCCACATACAAAAGTGCGGATAGTAATCATGCCATGCGTCATCTGTGATGACCGGTCATAAATCCGAAATATGGGCCGGCGCCGGATGCGGCCCTTGATTTTCCGCAATCCCCCTATGAAAAGCCGCTGCGGCCCGGATGGGCGGCAGCGGCGTCGGCGTTGCAAAGATTTACAGAATGCGGCGGCGGGCCTGGGTGATCACGATCTCGGCCACCACCACCACGGCGAAGATGGCGGCCAGCACGACCGCGACGCGGTCCCACTGGAACAGGTTCAACGCGGTATCGAGCGCCATGCCGATGCCGCCCGCGCCGACCAGCCCGAGCACGGCCGATTCGCGCACGTTGATGTCCCAGCGCAGCAGCACGATGGACCAGAACGCCGGGCGGATCTGCGGCCAGTAGCCATACCAGATCACCGCGCCCTTGCTGGCGCCCGTCGCGGTGAGCGCTTCGATCGGGCCACGCGAGGCGCCCTCGATCGCTTCGCCCACCAGCTTGCCGACGAAGCCGATCGACCGGAAGGCGATGGCGAGCGTGCCGGCCAGCGCGCCCGGCCCGAAGATCGCGATGAAGAGCAGGGCCCACACCAGCGAGTTCACCGAACGGCTCGACACCAGGATCAGCCGCGCGAACTGGTTAACGATGCGGCTGGGCGTGAGGTTGTGCGCGGCCAGCAGGCCCACCGGCACGGCCAGCACGATCGACAGCAGGGTGCCCAGCGTGGCGATGTGCAGCGTCTCCATCAGCGCGTCGTGCACGCCCTCGGGGTAGAAGCTCCAGTCGACCGGCCACATGCGCGACAGCAGGTCGCCCATCTGTTCCGGCGCGTCGTAGAGGAACTCCGGAATGATCTCCACGCTGCGCGCGGCCTGCACCACGGCCACCACCAGCACGAGGTAGAGCGCGAAGCGCAGCAGGCGCTGCCCCATCGTGTAGCGCTGCCAGGTGCGCGGCGCCGTCTGCGCCTGCATCAGGGTGCTCGCGTTCATGGCTTGCCTCCCGTGCTGCTGCCCAGCCCGCGCGCGGCCGCGATGCGGCGTTGCAGGATGCGGTCGAAGCCGAGGTTGTCGAGCAGGACCGCGCGCACTACGCCGGCCAGCACTTCGCCGAGCATGATGATGGCGATCAGCGTGAGCAGGATGGCCGATACGAAGTCATAGTCGAAGCGCTGGAACGCCGAAAACAGCGTGCCGCCCACGCCGCCCGCGCCCACGATCCCCACCATGGTGGAGTTGCGCAGGTTCGAGTCGAACTGGTAGGTGGCGAAGCCGACGAAGCGCGCGAACACCTGCGGCAGCACGCCGAAGGTGATCACGTTGGTGAACGACGCGCCGGTGGCGCGCACCGCCTCCACCTGCTTGAGCGAGATTTCCTCGATCGATTCGGTGAAGAGCTTGCCGATGAAGCCGATCGACGCCACGGTGAGCGCCAGGATCCCGGCCAGTGCGCCGAAGCCCACCGCCTTCACGAACAGGATCGCCACGATCACCGGGTGCAGCGAACGGCACAGCGCCACGATGGCGCGCGCCGGCCACGACACCCAGGCCGGCATCAGGTTGCGCGCGCCCAGCAGGCCCACGGGAAGCGCCAGGAAGATGCCCAGCACCGAGGCCAGCACGGCGATCTCCAGGCTCTCGACGATGCCCTTGATGAGCGTGTCGGGCTTCTCGAAGTTCGGCGGGAACATGCGCGCGAGAAAGGTGCCGGCGTGGTCGAGGCCGGCGCGAACGCGTGCGGGACTCACGTCGAGCTGCGCGGCCGCGTAGACCGCATACACCAGCACCAGCAACGCGATGGAGCGCGTCTGCCACGACAGCGCAAAGGGCCGGCGGGCCGGCCTCACTGCAGCCATGACTCGCCTCCGTAGATGGACTTGAGGATGTTCGCGTCCAGGCCCTGGCCGTCGCCGTCGTAGATCACCTTGCCGCCCGACATGCCGATGATGCGCGTGGCGTAGCGGCGCGCGAGCTCGACGTCGTGGATGTTGACCAGCACGGGGATGCCATTGGCGCTGCCCTGTGCGGTCAGCAGCTCCATGATCTCGACCGAGGTCTTGGGGTCGAGCGAGGAGGTGGGCTCGTCGGCCAGCAGCAGTTGCGGGCCCTGCATCAGCGCGCGGGCGATGCCCACGCGCTGGCGCTGGCCGCCCGACAGCGCGTCGGCGCGCTGGTCGGCAAAGCCGGCCAGGCCCACGGTGTCGAGCAACTGGTAGGCGCGTTCGATGTCGGCCGCGTCGAAGCGGCGCATCCAGGCTTTGATGGCCGAGGTGTAGCCGAGCCGCCCGGTGAGCAGGTTTTCCATGACGGTCAGGCGCTCGACCAGGTTGTACTCCTGGAACACCATGCCGATGCGGCGGCGCGCCCGGCGCAGCGCCTGGCCGCGCACGCGCGCCAGGTCCACCGCGCCTTCGGCGCCTTCGAGCACGATCTCGCCGCGCGTCGGCTCGATCAGCCGGTTCACGCAGCGCAGGAGGGTGCTTTTGCCGGTGCCGGAAGGCCCGATGATCGCGGTCAGGCCCTGGCCCGCCACGTGCAGATCGATGCCGTTGAGCACCGGCGTGCCGGCCCGGTATTCCTTCACCAGGCCGGTAATGCGGAGAGACGTTGCCATGCTTACTGCTTGCCCTTGCTCTTGGCGGTCTCACGATCGTAGGCCGCACGGTTGAACTTCTCGCCACCCGACTCGGCGACTTCGCGCACGATGGCCCAGTCCTTCTGGTAGGTCACCGGGTAGAAGCGGTCGGCGCCGTCGAAGGCCTTCTTCATTTCGTCGGGGAAGCGGTAGTCGTAGAAGCACTTGAGCATCTGGTCGCGGAACTTCGGCTCCAGGTCATGCGCGTAGGCGAACGACGAGGTCGGGAACTTCTCGCTGGTGTAGATGATGCGGAAATCCTCTTCCTTGACCTGGCCGCGCTGCACCATGCGGTGGAACACATCCGAGGCCACGGCGGCGGCGTCGTAGTCGCCCGAGTTCACGCCCATGACGGACTGGTCGTGCTTGCCCGAGAACAGCACCTTGTAGTCCTTGTCGGGCGTGAGGCCTTCGCGCGGGAACAGCGCGACCGGCGCCATGTGGCCGGAGTTCGACGAGGGCGAGGTGTGCGCGAGCTTCTTGCCTTTCAGGTCGGTGAGCTTCTGGTAGGGGCTGTCTTTCTTGACGATCACGATCAGGTTGTAGCCCTGGAAGCCATCGGCATAGCCCTTGACCGCGAACGGCACCGCGCCGGCGATGTTGACCGCGAAGGCGGTGGGGCCGGTGGAGAAGCCACCCACGTGCAGACGGCCCGAGCGCATCGCCTCGATTTCGGCCGCGTTGCTCTGCACCTGATAGAACACCACGCGCTTGCCCGTGCACTGCGCGAGGTGCTTGGTGAACGGCTTGAAGATGTCTTCGTACACGGCCGGGTCTTCGACCGGGGTGTAGGTGAACACCAGCGTGGACGGGGTCTTCTGTTTCGACGCATCGGTGGGCGTGTCCGCCACCAGGTCCTTGTTGGCATCGCAGAACATCGAGTCCAGGTCGCCGCGGTTGGCGCACGTGTCGGCGGCGTTTGCGGACTGCATGCCGAGGGCGAACGTGGTGAATGCGGCGGCTGCGAGCAGGCGCGAGGCTTGCATGAGTGTCTCCTCTTTGTGTCTTTTTGACAGATTTATGTCATGTCACCGCATTCAAACACAAACAAACGCGCAGCGAACCTGGGAAAACCCCTTTGTTTCTTTTCGGGTTTTGTTCGAAATGTTCGCTTTTCTTTCGTTTTAAGGAGGGCGACAGGTGCGAAGGAACGTGCTTCGGGATAAGGGGGCGGACGGGCGCGCAGTCGGGCCGGTGTCGAGCCGCTCGGGGCGGCCGGGCCAGTGCGGTTCGACAGGCCCAACAGCGTGTGTGGGCTTGCGTCAGCGGCAGGGCCGGGGCAGTGGCTTCGGGGCTGGCGTCCAGGGGCGGTTCTGCACGCGAAGTACCATGGGCTCCGACACCCGTTTCAATTACTGGCTCTCGAGGGCGTGGGAATGCAGGCAAAACAGGCACGTGGCCGATGGCAGACCGAGCAGTTGCGCGCGGTCGAAGAACGTCTTCATGAAGCGGCCCGCTCCATGCGGATGCGGCCGATGCCGGAGTCGCCCTTCGGATCGACCGAGGCGGGCTACGCGGACTATCGCGGGATAACGCTCGCCCAGCCCGTGCGCTACCTGGGGATCGAACGCGTCGACCTCTCCGATGCCGTGTTCAAGGACGGCGCGAGCATCAATGAGTCCTAGGCAAGAGCATGCCGGTTCGACCGCATCGATATGCGACGCGTGTTCGTCCGGCGGCGCTTCGAGGGCTGCAGTTTCGTCGGCGCGAAACTCAATGGCGCGCGTTTGGGCGTCGAGTTTGCGGGATGTGATTTCTCATCCGCGAACCTGTCCAGATCCTTCGCGACGGATTGCAGGTTCGTGAACTGCACGTTTGCCGAAGCCAATCTCTCGGATGTTCATTTCATCAGCTGCGTCTTCGAGGGGTGCGACTTTTCCGCGGTCAAATCCCTATCGGGCTCGGTCGCGCGCAGTCGGTTCGTGGGTGGCGTGGTGGCCCTGGCCCAGCTCGAGGCCTGCATCACCGACGGCGTCGTGATCCGCTGAGCGCGCTGGGTGCGCCGATCCATAAAGGTGTCAGACTGCATTTTTCCCAAAAGGTGTCAGACTACATTTTTTCGGTGCAGATCCGGTGATCACGGCGGCGCGCGTGGCGCCGTCCTTGCTCGTCCGGATGGCGTTCGAACGATAGTCGGATCGCGTGCATCGGCCGCCTGCGGTCGGCTTCACGCCAGCATGATGCCCACGTCCCGCAATCTGGCCACCAGGTCTTCCGCATTCACAAAATGGATGCCTTGCAGGCCCTCGCGCCGCGCGGCCTCGACGTTGCGCGCGCTGTCGTCGATGAACGCGGTCGCGGCCGGCTGAAGCTGGTAGCGCTCGATGATGAGCCTGAAAATCGCCGGCTCCGGTTTCATCAGGCGCTCGCGGCCCGAGACGACGATGCCTTCGAACCACTGCAGGAACGGAAACCGCGCCTCGGCGACGTGGAAGGTTTCTGCGGACCAGTTCGTCAACGCCAGCAGCCGGAAATTGCGCTCTCGCAACTGCGCCAGGACCGCCACCGTCTCGGTCATTTCTCCCGGGATCATTTCCGACCAGCGGTCGAAATAGGCGCGGATGTGAGCTTCATGCTGCGGATGCCGGGCGACGGCCTCGGCAATCGCGTCCTGCCACGGACGGCCGCGGTCCTGCTGCTCGTTCCACGCCGGCGAGCACACCTCGGACAGGAAGTGTTCCATGGCGGCCTCGTCGGAACCGAAGATTTTCCTGTACAGGAATCGCGGGTCCCAGCGGATGAGCACGTTGCCCAGGTCGAAAATGATCGTGTTCACGCCGTGGGCCGACGGTCGGAAATGGGAGGGATGCATTTTCGGAACGCTCCTTCTGGTTTGCTGCGACGGGAAATTATTGCAGGAGACGCGATGCACCAGAAACCATCTGGACGCAGCCGAAGGCCGCCACGACGACAGCCGGCGGGCGCGAGAAGCGCGGCGAGCAAGCCGTATTTTTGCGGGCGTCCGGGCGTCCGGGCGACCCCTGGCCACGATACCGGCGGGCTTCCGTGGGAGCCCTTCAGTCGACGATGCGTTGCACCGTCTGCGGGTTGTAGCTGGAAAAGGCGCCTTCGCACTCCGTAACGGCTTTGGCCGGGTCGGGGATGCCGGTGGTGCGCAGGGCGAGCGCATTCTTGGGCAGGCGGACTTCCTCGAAACGCTCCGCCGCCACGGTGCCATCCGGCAACACATAGAGCCGGACCCGGGCCATGCCCGCGCGTTTCGTGTCTGCCTGCTTGAAGGCGGGCACGGGGACGCTGGCTTCGTGCCAGCGTGCGGGCGCGTCGCTGGTCTGCCAGCGCAGTCGCAGCGCTTGGTTCAGGTGGACGAGCGCCGGGCCGGCGGTGTGGGCGGGGCTGCAGTTTCTGGCCGTTTGCGGCGGGATTGCGCGCTCGCCCAGGTCGTGGGTCTGGCCATTGATTTCGAGTCTGGCCAGCGCTTGGCCGCCGTGATTTTCCACGGTGAATATCGTGAGCCCCGGGATTTGCGCCGCTTCCATGTCTTGTTCGGTCATCCCAGAGAAGCGCGCGAGCGCCGGCGCGACTTCCACGTGATCCGGGTAATGGAAGTACTGGTAAACGACCAGCCCCGCCTCGCCGTATTTGTAGGCCTTGCGCAGGGCGTCGAACTGAGGATAGGGCAGTTGCCGCAGCGGCCGCACCGGGCCCGGGCTGCCATCGGGCAACGCATAACGATATTGCGCCACGTCGGATTTCAGCCGGGTGCCGTCATAGGGAAATTCGCCGCTCTCGGTGGCGCCCTGGGTCGGGTAGCGGCTGAAGCGGGCGAACCGGATTTCGTCGGCGGCGTTGGGCGCAAGATGCCGTTGCGCACCGGTGCTGGGCACGCTGCCACGCAGATCCAGCCAGAGGTCGCTGCCGGTGAAGTTGACGTGGGTTTCGACGATGGCCGGATGGGCTTCCTGGAACGCCTGCTGGCGGCCTTCTCTTACTTGCTCGCTCACCGGCACGATCGATACCGCGAGCAGGGTGGGCAGCAGCATCCAGGCATGCGCCCACGCCGGGATCTGCGCGCGATCGCGCAGCATGTAGGCGATCCACGTGACGGCCAACAGGACGGCCAGCGGTCCGCCGAACAAAATCGCGTAGCTCAGCAGCGCCGCGGCGCCCCAGCCGAGGTTGTCGCTGGAGATCGCGAAGAGGCTCAGCGCGCCGAGCCAGGCGGCGAGAATCAGGGAAACCAGGATGCCGAATCGGTAGGTCTTTTTATTCACTCGGGATCTCACGACAACCGCCGGCCAGTGCGGCGGAGTATGGCGGGCCTGTGCGCTGACGATGCTTTGCCGCGCGCTCGGGGGCCAGACTACCACTTCCCATCGGCATGAACGAAGGCGCCGCCCTTGCAGCCTCTACGGCACGGCCAGGTCGCGAAACCCAACAAAGGTGTCAGACTGCATTTTTCGGAACGCGTTGCCTCCGAACAAAGGTGTCAGACTGCATTTTTTCCGCCCGCTCAGGGTGATGTGGCATCCCCTGCGGGGGTGGGCAAGATGGTTGCTCGCCTTGATAAATGCAGTCTGACACCTTTGTTCGGGTCCGGGGCGTCCGCGAAAAATGCAGTCTGACACCTTTGTTTGGGTCCGGGGCGTCCGCGAAAAATGCAGTCTGACACCTTTGTTTGGGTCCGGGGCGTCCGCGAAAAATGCAGTCTGACACCTTTGTTTGGGTCCAGGGCGGCCGCGAAAAATGCAGTCTGACACCTTTGTTTGGGTCCAGGGCATCCACGAAAAATGCAGTCTGACACCTTTGTTTGGACGCCTTTGTTTGGGGCCGGCAGAAAGAGAAACGCGCAGGTGCCCCCGGGGAGGGCAGGCTGCGCGTTTTCTTTGGGGGCGAGCGGGGGAGGTCAGTCCAGGCCCTGGAGGGTTTCGGCGGGGACGCGGACCTGGCCTTCCATCAGGACCCGTGCGCTGCGGCTCATGATGGCTTTGGTGACGCGCCACTGGCCGTTTTCGAGCTGGGCCTGGGCGCCGACGCGCAGGGTGCCGGAGGGGTGGCCGAAGCGCACGGCTTCGCGCTCGCCGCCGCCGGCGGCGAGGTTGACCAGCGTGCCGGGAATGGCGGCGGCCGTGCCGATGGCGACGGCTGCGGTGCCCATCATCGCGTGGTGCAGCTTGCCCATGGAGAGCGCGCGCACGCGCAGGTCGATGTCGCCGGCCTTGACTGCCTTGCCGCTCGACGCGGTGTAGTCGGCGGGCGGCGCCACGAAGGCGATCTTGGGCGTGTGCTGGCGCTTGGCGGCGTCGGCGAGGTCCTGGATCAGGCCCATGCGCAGCGCGCCGTGGGCGCGCAGGGTTTCGAAGCGCGCCAGGGCGTCGGCATCGCCGTTGATCGCGTCCTGCAGCTCGCTGCCGCTGTAGCCGATGGCCTCGGCGTTGACGAAGATGGTCGGGATGCCGGCGTTGATGAAGGTGGCCTCGAGCTTGCCGAAGCCCGGCACCTCGAAGGTGTCGACCACGTTGCCGGTCGGGAACATCGCGCCGCCCGCATCGCCTTCGCCCTCGTCGGCCGGGTCGAGAAACTCGAGCTGCACTTCGGCCGCCGGGAAGGTGACGCCGTCGAGCTCGAAGTCGCCGCTCTCCTGCACCTCGCCGTTCACCATCGGGATGTGGCCCAGGATGGTCTTGCCGATGTTGGCCTGCCAGATGCGGATCACGGCGGTGCCGTTCTCGGGCACGCGGGCCGGATCCACCAGGCCCGCCGAGATCGCGAAGGCGCCCACGGCGGCGCTGAGGTTGCCGCAGTTGCCGCTCCAGTCGACGAACGCGCTGTCGATCGAGACCTGGCCGAACAGATAATCCACGTCGTGGTCGGGCCGCGTGCTGCGGTCCAGGATCACGGTCTTGCTGGTGCTGGACGTGGCCGCGCCCATGCCGTCGATCTGCTTGCCGTAGGGATCGGGGCTGCCGATCACGCGCAGCAGCAGCGCGTCGCGCGCGGCGCCGGGCTTCTGCGCCGCGGCCGGGAGGTCTTGCAGGCGGAAGAACACGCCCTTGCTGGTGCCGCCGCGCATGTAGGTGGCGGGAATGCGGAGCTGGGGAAGGTAAGCCATGTCGTTGCGTCCTTGCAGACTGCGGCGGCGCTCACGCGAGCGCCGCCGGGATGAGGTTCAAGCCGCCTGCGTCGATTCCAGGAAATCCTGCGCGAACCGCTGCAGCACGCCGCCGGCCTCGTAGATCGAGACCTCTTCGGCGGTGTCGAGGCGGCAGGTCACCGGCACCTCGGCGCGTTCGCCGTTGCGGCGGTGGATCACCAGCGTGAGCGTGGCGCGCGGCACGCGCGCGCCGATCACGTCGAACGACTCCGTGCCGTCGATGGCCAGCGTCTTGCGGTTGGTGCCGGGCAGGAATTCCAGCGGCAGCACGCCCATGCCGATCAGGTTGGTGCGATGGATGCGCTCGAAGCCTTCGGCCGCGATGGCCTCCACGCCGGCCAGGCGCACGCCCTTGGCGGCCCAGTCGCGCGACGAGCCCTGGCCGTAGTCGGCGCCGGCGATGATGATGAGCGGCTGCTTGCGGTCCATGTAGGTCTCGATGGCCTCCCACATGCGCACCACCTTGCCCTCGGGCTCGATGCGCGCCAGCGAGCCCTGCTTGATCTCGCCGTCGACCACCGCCATCTCGTTGATGAGCTTGGGGTTGGCGAAGGTGGCGCGTTGCGCCGTCAGGTGGTCGCCGCGGTGCGTGGCGTAGGAGTTGAAGTCTTCCTCGGGCAGGCCCATCTTCGCCAGGTATTCGCCGGCCGCGCTGTCGGCCATGATGGCATTCGACGGCGAGAGGTGGTCGGTGGTGATGTTGTCGCCGAGCACCGCGAGCGGCAGCATGCCGCGCAGGGTGCGCTCGCCGGCCAGCGCGCCTTCCCAGTAGGGCGGGCGGCGGATGTAGGTGCTCTGCGGGCGCCACGCGTACAGCGGATCGGTCTTCTCGCCGCTCGCTTCGGCGAACGTGAACATCGGCTCGTACACCTTGCGGAACTGCTCCGGCTTGACGCTGGCAGCCACCACCGCGTCGATCTCCGCATCGCTCGGCCAGATGTCCTTGAGCCGCACCGGCTTGCCGGCGGCATCGGTGCCCAGCACGTCGCGCTCAATGTCGAAGCGCACGGTGCCGGCGATGGCGTAGGCGATCACCAGCGGCGGCGAGGCGAGGAAAGCCTGCTTGGCGTAGGGATGGATGCGGCCGTCGAAGTTGCGGTTGCCCGACAGCACCGCGGTCGCGTAGAGGTCGCGATCGATGATCTCCTGCTGGATCACCGGATCGAGCGCGCCGCTCATGCCGTTGCACGTGGTACAGGCAAACGCCACGATGCCGAAGCCCAGCGCTTCGAGATCGGGCAGCAGGCCCGATTCCTCGAGGTAGAGCTGCACGGCCTTGGAGCCCGGCGCGAGCGAGCTCTTCACCCAGGGCTTGCGCGCGAGGCCGGCGCGGCGGGCGTTGCGCGCGAGCAGCGCGGCGGCGATCACGTTGCGCGGGTTGCTGGTGTTGGTGCAGCTCGTGATGGCGGCGATGATGACCGCGCCGTCGGGCATCTCGCCCGGCTTCTCTTCCCAGGCGCCGGCGATGCCGCGCGCCGCCAGGTCGGTAGTGGGCAGGCGCTTGTGCGGGTTCGAGGGGCCGGCCATGTTGCGCACCACCGTCGAGAGATCGAAGCCCAGCATGCGCTCGTACTCGGCGTGCTTCAGGTCGTCGGCCCACAGGCCCGCCTGCCGGGCGTAGGTTTCCACCAGCTTCACCTGCGCGTCGTCGCGGCCGGTGAGGGTGAGGTAATCGATGGTCTGGCCGTCGATGTAGAACATCGCGGCCGTGGCGCCGAACTCCGGCGTCATGTTGGAGATCGTGGCGCGATCACCGATCGTCAGCGCGCTCGCGCCTTCGCCCAGGAACTCGATGTAGGCGCCCACCACCTTCTCGCGGCGCAGGAATTCGGTGAGGGCCAGCACGATGTCGGTGCAGGTGATGCCGGGCTGCGGCCGGCCGGTGAGCTCCACGCCCACGATGTCCGGCAGCCGCATCCACGAGGCGCGGCCCAGCATCACGTTCTCGGCCTCCAGGCCGCCCACGCCGATGGCGATCACGCCCAGCGCGTCCACGTGCGGAGTGTGGCTGTCGGTGCCGACGCAGGTGTCGGGGAACGCCACGCCGTCGCGCACCTGCACCACCGGCGACATCTTCTCCAGATTGATCTGGTGCATGATGCCGTTGCCCGGCGGGATCACGTCGACGTTGCGGAACGCCTGCTTGGTCCAGTTGATGAAGTGGAAGCGGTCTTCGTTGCGCCGGTCTTCGACCGCGCGGTTCTTTTCGAACGCGTCCTTGTCGAAGCCGGGGTACTCCACGGCCAGCGAGTGGTCGACGATCAGCTGCGTCGGCACCACCGGGTTGATCTTGGCGGGGTCGCCACCGGCATCGGCGATGGCGTCGCGCAGGCCGGCCAGGTCGACCAGCGCGGTCTGGCCCAGGATGTCGTGGCACACCACGCGCGCCGGGAACCACGGGAAGTCCATGTCGCGGCGGCGCTCGATCAGCTGCTTGAGCGAATCGGTGAGCGTGGCCGGATCGCAGCGGCGCACCAGGTTTTCGGCCAGCACGCGCGAGGTGTAGGGCAGCGTGGCCCAGGCGCCGGCCTGGATGTCTTCGACCGCCTGGCGCGCGTCGAAATAGTCGAGCGACGTACCGGGAAGAGGCTTGCGGTAATTCGTGTTCATGGCAGAGATATACCCATAGCGGCAGGCATCGGCGCGTCGTCCGCATCGGGTGGATGCGGACGGCACGCCAGATCCGTGATCGGTTGCGTGTCCAGATCTACGTCGTCCAGTGTCTCCGGGCCAAGGTCCTTGGCGGCTGGATGCGTATTGTTCTTTTGCTGCGTTGCCCAAACAGGTGCCGGCGGGCTCGTCCGGCCAAGACCGGGCAGGCCCGCTGAATCGGGGCGCAGATAGTGTAGACCGGATGCGGGCAATCGGCCGCAGGGGTGGGATGGCCCCGGGGAAGACAGTCCGGGGCGCGGCCGGCCTGCCGGCGCCGGCCGCCGCGCGCGCCGGGGGCTGGCAGGCGTGCGGCGCGGGGAAACGCGGCGCCGGGCCGGTCCCGGTCAGTCCGGGCCGACCCCGATGAAGCCGGGCCGACCCCGATGAAACCGGGCCGGCCCTACAGCGACCTCAGGCGGTGCGGCCCAGGCAGTCGGCGTTCTTCGGATTCTTCAGCGCCCGGCGCGCGTAGTAGTCGAACGCAATGGCGTTGCGCTTGGGGCGCAGGATCCAGTCATGCGCCTCCTTGCCCAGCGCCGGGTCGATGGGCTTGACCTCGCCCGCGGCCATCGCGAGCAGTTGCATGCGCGCGGCGCGTTCGAAGGCGAGCGCCAGCACGCAGGCCTCCTCCACCGACGAGCCGGCGATCAGGAGGCCGTGATGCGACAGCATCAGCGCGCGCTTGCTGCCCAGCGCGCCGGAGATGAGCTCGCCCTCTTCGTTGCCCACCGGCACGCCGGGCCAGTGGCCGACGAAGGCCACGTCGTCGTACAGCACGCAGTTGTCCATGTGCGAGACCACCAGCGGCTGCTCCAGCATGCCGAGCGCGGCGGTGTGCGCCGCATGGGTGTGGATGATGCAGTTGACGTCAGGGCGGGCCCGGTAGACCCAGGAATGGAAGCGGTTGGCCGGATTCGGCATGCCGTCGCCTTCGAGCACGTTCAGGTGCTCGTCGACCACCAGCAGGTTGTCCTCAGAGATCTCGTCGAAGCCAAAGCCGAGCCGTTGCGTAAGGAACTGGCCCTCGACGCCGGTGCGGCTCGTGATCTGGCCGGCGAGGCCCGAGTCGTGGCCGTTGTCGAACAGGATCCGGCACGTGAGCGCGAGCTTCTGCCGCAGCGTGTAGGCGCTGTCGGCGAACTCGGCGTCCATCTTGCTCGTCGATTGGGAAACCAGCGTGGCCTTGTCCAGATTGAAGGTGTCGGGTTGGTTCATGGTGAAGCCTCAGGCGTGTTCCGCCGTGGAAAGATTGCGTTCGGGCTGGCCCGGGAAGAGCGCCTGGTAGCCGTCCAGGGCCTCCAGGCGGGCCAGCCAGTGCCGGATCGCGGGATAGGGGTCGAGCGCGATGCCGCCCATCGGCGCCATCCGTGTGTAGGGATAGAGTGCCACGTCGGCGATCGAGGGATGCGTCGGCGTGGCGACCCACCCGGCCGGACCCTGCCGTTCGAGTTGCGCCTCGAGCACGTCCAGCGCGGCGCGCGCCGCCGCGGCATGGCCGACGAACAGCGGGCTGTCCGGGTCGGCATCCCGATGCAGGGCCAGGTGCAGGCGCAACTGCGCGAGCGGCTTCATGTGGCGATCCTGCTCGAACCCCATCCAGCTCAGCACGCGCGCCTGGGCCACGGTGTCGGCGGGCCACCACGCGGTGCCCTGCGCCAGATAGAACAGGATGGCCTGCGATTCGGGCAGGTGCGAGCCGTCGGGCAGCTGCAGCACCGGCACGTGCGCCATCGGCGCCAGCGCGAGAAACTCGGGCCGGGCCAGGTCGCCGCGGTCGATCGACAGCGTGCGGCGCACGAGCGGCACGCCCGCCAGGCTCGCCATCAGGCGCACCTTCCAGGCGTTGCCCGAACGCAGGGTGTCGTACAGGATCATCGTCGTGCTCCTTCAGTCGAGGCGGGTGCCCGCGGCCTGGATGACCTTGGACCATTTTTCGGTTTCGCGCGCAACGTGTTGGCGATAGGCCTCCGGGCCGGTGGGCAGGGGTTCGATGCCCATCTCCGTGAGACGCGACACGACTTCCGGACGTTGCAGCGCGCGCGTCAGCGCCTGGTTCAACACCTCGACCCGGTCCGCCGGCGTACCGGCCGGCGCCACGAGCGCGTTCCACGAACCGATCTGGAAGTCGGGAATCCCTTGCTCGACGCTGGTCGGGATGCCCGGTTCCGCCGGGCTGCGTTTGGCGGCCGCGATGGCCAGCACCTTGAGGCGATTGGCCTTGGCCTGCGGCTGAATCACCGGAATCGCGTCGATGACGATGTCGACCTGTTTGCCGATCGCGGCGTTGACCGCCTCGGCGCCGCTCTTGAAGGGAATGTGCAGAATGTCGGTCTGGGTGGCGAGCTTGAACAGCTCGATGCCCAGGTGCGGCGAGCTGCCATTGCCGGCGGAGCCGAAGTTGAGCTTGCCCGGATTCGCCTTGGCATAGCTCACCAGGCTCTTGAGGTCGGTCACGCCCGGCACGTCGCCGATGGCCAGCACATAGGGCGAGTTGCTCACCAGCGAGATCGGCGTCATGGCCGCGGGGTCGTAGTTGAGCTTGGAATACAGCATCTTGTTGACCACCTGCGTGCCCACGGTGCCGAGCAGGATCGTGTAGCCGTCGGGCTTGGCGCCGGTCAGGGTCTGGGCGGCGATGGCGCCGCCCGCGCCGGGGCGGTTTTCCACCACCACCTGCTGCTTGAGCTCTTCGCCCAGGTACTGGCCGACCAGGCGGCCGGCGACGTCGGTGATGCCACCGGCGCCGAAGGGGATGATCAGCCGGATCGGCTGCGACGGGTAGGTATCGGCGGCCGCGATTTGCGGCATGGCAGCGCTGATGCTAAACAGGGCTGCGAAAATGAGCGGTTTGCAACGGTTTCCGAACGCCATGACATTTTCTCCAAGGGGGCAGTGTCGAATAGGAACTCTGTTGTTATTTAAGACACAAAAGCGATTCTAGGACACAAGTGTCCTAAAGGAAAGAAATGTCCGTCAAGCTGAAATTGCTCCGTGTGCAGTCGGGGAAAACCCTGGAGGAGCTGGCCCAGGCGACCGAACTGACCCGGAGTTACCTGTCCAAGCTCGAGCGCGGCGTGTCGACGCCGTCGATCAGCGCGGCGCTGCGGATCGCCAAGGCGCTGGGCGTGACGGTTGAGGAGCTGTTCGCCGAGGGCTCGGAAAGCGATCCGGTCGTGATCAACCGCGCGCCGTCCGGCAGGCATCGCGGCGAGCCGGGGCCGCGGCTGGTGTCCGGCACGCTGCCGGGCCACAAGATGGTGGCGTTCGTGCTGTCGCCCACCGACGAGCCCGTGCGCAACCATCCGATGAGCCATCACAAGGGCGAGGAGCTGCTGTTCGTGCTCAAGGGCAAGATCAGCCTGCAACTGGCGCGCCGCACCGAGCAACTGGGTGCGGGCGACAGCGCCCACTTCAATTCCAGCATTCCGCACAAGATCACTTCCGTCGGCACGCAGCCGGCCAAAGTGCTGCTCGTGATCGCGAGCGAAGAATAGGTTTTCGACCCGGCCGCTTCCCCACCCCTCACATAAGGAACCCCGTCATGCCGTTGCCCTCCCTGTTCGTCCGCGCGTGTCTGCTGGCCCTCGGCGCGCATGCCGCCGCACAGGCTGCCCCGCCGACCGCGCAGCGGTCGCAGCTCAAGCCGGAGTGGGCGGCGTCGATGGAGCGGTTTCGCGGCAGCACCGACCGGATGCTGGGCCACGCGCCGCAGGAGAAGATGGCGCTGCTCGTCATTCCCACGCTCAACCTGGATTCGGAGCCGCAGCGCGATTTCGATGACGAGGCCACGCGCGAGCGCTATTCGCGCCAGCGGAGCATGCTCATGCGTTGGCGCAACGCGGATAAGGCGCGGCCCGGCGCCGCGGTCGGACACGGCGCCGCCAGGCGCGATTACTCCGAGTTCGGCGCGGGATTCCAGACCGCCCGCGGCCGTTTGCTGTATCAGGTGATCTCGGTGGTGCCCGGCACATACCGGCTCAACACGATCACTTACAGCCAGATGAGCGGCGTCATGCCGCGCGGCAGGACCGCGTCGACGACCGAGCTGCTGGCAAAGCGCGGCCTGGCCACGCTCACCAAGTCCGTCGGCCGCGACATCGAAAAGACCGGGCCGTGGCCGGCCCGCGCAATGGGCCAGGACGATGGCTTGGGCGAGGGCTGCGAGGTGGTGCTGAAGTTTGGCGGCGGCTGCGACGAGGCGGCGCGCGAATACCGCTGGCAGGTCGCCGCGCGCAACGCGCTGAAGGAAAACAAGGCGGAGGGATCGCTGGTGCCGGTCCTGAACACCGAGCTCACCTTTGCGCCCATCGCGGAGATCACGCTGGAAGAGGGCGAGGTGGTGCTGACCGATGGTTTCGTGCTGCCCGACGACCAGCCCAGGATGGCCGATCTGTGCACGAACACGCGCGGGTCCAAGCAAATGTGTGCGATCGAATCGATGACCTTCGAACGCCTGCCCGCCAGCATCGCGGATTTTCGCCAGGCGCCCAGCGCCGGCAGCCATGGCCTGCCGTTGCTCGAAGAATCCCTGAAAGGCCTGGTGTATCGCGCGCCCAAGCTCACGCTCAAGCCGCTGCCCGGTGGTGCGCCGGAGATGCTGCTGGCGGATTGAGCGCCGGCATCGGCCGCGCGTGGCCTGACGCGCGGCTCGCGCCGGCCGGCCCGGGGTGGGTCAGGCGCTCACGCCGGCCCGCAGCTGTTCGGCGAGCCGCGCGGCCTGGCCCTGTGCGAGCCGGGCGTTCACCTCCATCGACGTGGTCCAGAAGTACGTGCCGGCGGCGAGACTGCCGAGTACCGACACGGCGTCCAGGCGCTCGCCCCGGGCATTGCGCAGGCAGCCCGTGTCGAAGTCCAGGTCGAAGCCGCCGAGCGCGTGCGGACGGGCGTGGCCCTCGTCGCACAGCTGCCTGACCAGCGGATCGGCGGTGGTGCCGACGTCGAGCGAGAAGCTGGTGGCGTTGATGAGCCAGGGCGCGCGCAGCTCGCCGGCACGCGTCTGCACGGCGAATTCGCCGCGCGCCGCGTCGTAGGCCGCGCTGCGGAAGCCGCCGTGCACGTGCAGGCGGCCGTCGCGCAGCAGGGCCTGCAAGGTGAGCGCGTTGCGCATCGGAAACGTGGCGCGGCGTGCCATCCAGAGCGTGCGCCAATCCCGGTGAAAGCGCGCCCGTTCGTCGGCGTCGAGCGCGTGCCAGATGTGTTCGATGCGATCGTTGGTGGCGGCGGCCACCGACTGCCAGGGCCGCGGCCCGGCCTGCGAGCGGCCGATCTCCTCGTCCAGCGCGGCGCGCGCGTCGCCTGCCAGGCCGAGGATGTCGTTCGGGTCTTCGGCGCCGCCGGCGGCGCGCAGGGCCCGCCTCAGGCTGTCGAGCAGGCCGTCGAGCGTGACACGGCCATCGGCCTCGGGCTCGGGCAGGGTGGGCAGGCGTACGCCCTTGTTGTGCGGACTGCGCACCGCCGGCAGGCGGCCGTTGCGCGACACGCAGTGGATGGCGCCGCGATGGCCGCCCGCCTGTAGCGCGGCGATGGCGTCGATCGCGCTCAGGCTGGTGCCGATGATGCAGACGGCGTCGTCCGGCGCGAGCCGCGCGTTCAGCTCGGCCACCGGATACGGGCTGTTGAAATAGCCGGGCAGCGCGGCGAGCCGGGGAAAGGCCACCGAAGGCAGGTTGCCGTTGCACAGCACCACGCGCCCGGCACGCACCCGGGTGCCCTCGGCGCCCGCCACGACGGCGTCGCCTTCGGCCTGCGGCCAGACGCCGATCACGCGCTCCGCGTGGCGCGTGACGGTGATGCCGCGGCGCGCGGCGAGCGCCAGCGCGCGCGCATACAGATCGCGCAGATACAGGCCGAATGCGGGTCGCGGCGCGAAGCCGCCCGGATCGATCGTGCCCATGCCCATGTCGGACAGGAAGCGGGCGTCGCGCTGCCGCAACCAGTCGAGGAAGCCATTGGGCTCGCTGCAGACCGCGGACATGCGGTTGACCGGGATGTTGAGCAGATTGCTGGCGGCATCGGCCTGGTAGGCCGTGCCCGGCCCCACCTCCGGCTGCGGTTCGAACAGCGCGATCGACAGCGCCGCATCGGCGGGCAGGGCCTCGATCAGCTGATACAGGAACGACACGGCGACGGAGCCGCCGCCGACGATGGCCACGTGCGCGCGGGATGCGGACATGCTGGAGTACTCCTTGGTGCGGGATGGGGCGGCCCGGCGCGCGTGCGGCCGGGCCGGGAACTCACTTCTTGGCCGTGCGGGTGGTGGAGCGGTGCACCACCGCGGCCCACTTCTCGATTTCGGCCGACACCACCTTGTCGGTGCCGCCCGGCGTAGTGGGCGTGGCCTGCGCGCCCAGCTTGGCCGCGCCTTCGCGCAGCTGCGGCAGGGCGCCGGCCTTCTGCATCGCCTGCGACATCTTCTCGATGGCCTGCGGCGGCGTGCCGTTGGGCGCGAGCAGCGCGTAGGTGGTGGCTACCGCGTAGCCCTGCACCCCTTGCTCGGCCAGCGTCGGCACGTCGGGCAGCGCGGGCGCCCGCGTGTCGGTGGTGACGCCCAGGATGCGGATCTTGCCGCTCGCCATCTGCGGCAGCAGCGCGGGCAGCGTGTCGATCACCATGTCGATCTGGCCGCCGAGCAGGTCGGTCACGGCGGGGCCGCTGCCGCGATAGGGCACGTGCAGGATCTCGGTGCCGGTCATCTGCTTGAACAGCTCGCCGGCCATGTGCTGCGAACTGCCGTTGCCGGCCGAGCCCATCGTGAGCTTGCCGGGCCGTGCCTTGGCCAGCGCGATCAGCTCCTGCGCCGACTTCGCCGGCACCGCGGTGTTCACGGCCAGCGCCATCGGCATGGTGATCGCGACGGATACGCCCTTGAAGTCCTTCACGAAACTGTAGTTCTGCTTGTCGAGCAGCGACGCGTTGATGGCGAGGCTGCCGAGCGCGCCCATGAGCACGGTGTAGCCATCGGGTGTTGCGCGCGCAACGGCCTCCGCGCCCACCTCGCCGCCGGCGCCCGCCTTGTTCTCGACCACCACGGTCTGCTTCAGGAAGTCGCCCATGTGCTGGGCGTAGAGCCGGGCGGCCACGTCGGTGGCGCCGCCCGGCGGGTAGGGCACGATCATCCGGATCGGCCGGTCGGGCCAGTCCGCCGCGTGCGCGGCGGCGACGAAGTTGCCGCTGATGGCAGCGGCGAGAAACAGCAGTAGGTACTTGCGCATGATGGCTTGTCTCCGTTGTGTTTTTGTCGCCGCAAGCTGCGCGGCCTGCTTCTTATGAATCCTAAAATATAGGAAGTGCATCCCAAATTAGGCTTAACAAGAATCCCACGCGGTGATATTCTGGTCAAGCAATGAACGAAATCTCAGGGTTTCTCTTGAGACTCGATTCACAAGAATCAGGATTCAAAAACAGCGAGGCGACATGGATCACAAGCAAGCATTGGCCGGCGTGCGGGTCATCGAGGTGTGCAATGTGGCCGCGGGCCCGTTCTGCGGCATGCTGCTCGCCGACATGGGCGCCGATCTCATCAAGATCGAGCATCCCGAGGGCGGCGACACCCTGCGGGCCTGGCCGCCGATGAACGCGGGCTATAGCGAAAACTTCGCTTCCCTCAATCGCAACAAGCGTTCGGTCACGCTCAATCTGAAGGACCCGGCCGACGCCGAGCTGGCGCGGCGCCTGATCGACGATGCCGACGTGCTGCTGGAGAACAACCGGCCCGGCGTGATGGAACGTCTCGGGCTCGGCTACGCGGCCCTGTCGGCGCGCAACCCGCGCCTGATCTATTGCTCGATCTCCGCCTATGGCCAGACCGGGCCGCGCTCGCAGGAGGGCGGCTTCGACCTCACCATCCAGGCCATGAGCGGCATCATGAGCGTCACCGGCGAGGCGGGCGGCGCGCCCGTCAAATGCGGCGTGCCGCTGGCCGACTTCACCGCCGGCCTCTACGCCGCCACCTCGATCTCGGCCGCGCTGCGCGTGGCCGAGCGCACCGGCCAGGGCACGCATCTCGACGTGGCCATGCTCGGCGTCACGCTCGGCATCGCGGCGCTGCAGACCTCGGAATACTTCGGCAGCGGCAAGGATCCGCAGAAGCTGGGCTCGGCCCACCCGCGCAACGCGCCCTACCAGGCGTTCCGCTGCCGCGACGGCTACTTCGGCATGGCGGCCGGCAACAATGCGCTGTGGCGCTCGGTGTGCGAGATCGTCGGCCACCCCGAGCTGGTCGAAGACCCGCGCTACGCCACCACCACCCTGCGTGCGCGCAACCAGGCCGAGCTGCGCGACTTCCTCGAGGCGCTGTTCATGCAGGACGACGGCGCCAACTGGCTGCGCAAGTTCCGCGAGCGAGGCGTGCCGTGCGCGCCGATCAACAGCTATTCCGAGGTGCTGGCCGATCCGCAGGTCGAACACATGGAGTGGGTGCGGCCGCTCACCCTGCCCAACGGCCAGACCACCCGTAGCGTCGGCGCGCCGGTGCGCATCGACGGGGCCGGCACGCCGATCCGGATGCGTCCGCCCGCGTTGGGCGAGCACACCGATGAAATCCTGGGCGCGCTGCGCGCCGCCGAGAAGGAGCCGGCATGAGCCTGGTCGACGTGAGCCACGATGCAGGCCTGTGCCGCATCACCCTGCAACGCGCCGACAAGATGAACGCGCTGTCGGCCGAGCTGGTCGATGCGCTGATCGCGGCGGTGGACGAGGCCCATGCGCGCGACAGCGCGGCCATCGTGTTCCGGGGCGAGGGCCGGAATTTCAGCGCGGGTTTCGATTTCGGCGGCTATGCCGAACAGAGCGAGGGCGACCTGTTGTTGCGCTTCGTGCGGCTGGAGCAGCTGCTGCAGAAGGTCGCGGCCTCGCCCGCCCTCACGCTGGCGCTGGCGCACGGCAAGAACTTCGGCGCCGGCGTGGACCTGTTCGGCGCCTGCCGCCTGCGCGTGGCCACGCCCGACGCGAGCTTTCGCATGCCCGGGCTGAAGTTCGGCCTGGTGCTGGGCACGCGCCGCTTCGCCGACCTGGTGGGCGCGCAGACGGCGCACGACGTGTTGATCCACACCCGCACGTTCTCCGCCGAGTCGGCGTTGCAGATGGGCTTTGCGACCCGCCTGGCGCACGTCGACGAATGGGCCGCGATCGCCACGGCGGCGCTCGACAGCGCGCGCGAGCTCAGCCCCGCCACGCGGGCGCAGCTGCATGCCGTGCTGGGTGGCGCGCAGCACGATGCCGACCTCGCCAGTCTGGTGCGATCGGCGGCGGCGCCGGGGCTGAAAGACCGCATCCACGCTTACCTGAATCCCTAGGTTCTGATGCCGACGCTGACAGCGAGCAGCGCGGCGTTTCTGGAGTGAGACATGACATCAGGCTTCAATCAACCGGGCAAGCAGATCGCGCTGTCGGCGCTGGCGGCCCGTATTCCGGACGGCGCGTCAGTGGCGCTGGGCGGCAGCTTCCTGCATCGCGGGCCGTTCGCGCTGGTGCGCGAACTGATCCGGCAGCAGCGCCGCGACCTGGAGATCATCAAGCAGTCGCCGGGCTACGACATCGACATCCTGTGCCGTGCCGGCGTGGCGACGCGTGCGCGCGCCGGCATCGTGGCGATGGAGGGCAACTTCGGCCTGGCGCCCTGGTACCGCAAGGCCATCGAGCGCGGCCAGCTCAAGCTCGAAGAACATGCCTGCGCCAGCCTCACCGCGGGGCTGCGCGCGGCGGCCTTCGGCGTGCCGTTCATGCCGTGCGGCGGCCTGCACGGCAGTGATCTGCCGGCGCTCAACGACTGGAAGCTGCTCGACGACCCGTATGGCAGCGGCGCCAGCACCTACCTGATTCCGGCGATAAAGCCCGATTTCGCGGTGCTGCAGGTTTCCGAGATCGACCGCCTGGGCAACGCGCGGGTGCACGGCACGGCGCACTGGGACCGCATCATGTCGCGTTCGGCCGGCACGGTGCTGGTGGTGGCGGAGCGGCTGGTCGAGACCGAGGTGTTCGAGGCCCAGCCCGAGGCCACGCTGCTGCCGTACTTCATGGTGGAGGCCTTCACCGTGCTGCCGGGCAGCGCCTGGCCGGGCTCGTGCACGCCGTACTACGACATCGATTATCCGGCGGTCGAGCGCTACATGGACACCGAACGGTCATTGGCGGCCCACATGGCCGAGGTGCCCGAGCTCAAGGAGGCCGCGCATGTCTGACGCATTTTCCCCCTTCGAACACGTGGTGCTGGGCCTGGCCCGCTTCATCCGCCCCAACGAGATCACGTTCAGCGGCGTGAACTCCACGCCGCCCATGCTGGCCTGCCTGCTCGCCAAGCAGGCCTACGATTTCGACTTCATCTACATCAACGTGGCCGGCGGCGTCGACCCGCGCCCGGCCTCGATCCCGATCTCCAGCTCCGACCCGCAACTGGCGGCCCACACCGCGTCGATCTTCTCGAATGAGGATTTCTACGACCTCTGCACGCGCGGCAAGATGGACCTGACCTTTCTCGGCGCGGCCCAGATCGACGGCGATGGTTGCGCCAACAACTCCTGCATCGGCGACTGGCACCAGCCCAAGGTGCGGCTGCCGGGCGGCGGCGGCGGCGCGGTGATGCTGCCCACCGCGCGGCGCGCCTGCACCTGGCGCACCGAACATTCGCCGCGCACCTTCGTGCAGAAGCTGGACTTCCGCACCTCCTGGGGCGGGTTCCACGGCGTGGTGACGCCGATCGCGATCTTCATCAAGCGCGACGGCAAGCTGGCCCTGCAGTCCTGGCATCCCGAGTCGAGCCTCGAGGAGGTGCGCGAGCGCACCGACTTCGCCTTCGACGCGCAGGGCGCGGTGCCCACGCCCATGCCGACTCCCGCGGAGCGCGCAGCCCTGGCCGCGCTCGACCCGCAAGGAACATTCGAACGCGACGCCAACGTGAAGCTGCGCTGAGGCGCGGCGCGGAGACAGGCCATGAACGCAATCCCGACCTTGCCGCAGACCTGGCAGGCAGTGTGGCGCGCGCCCGAGCTGCGCGATCGCCTGGCGCTCGTCACCGCCGGGCGCGTATGGACTTATCGGCAGCTCGACGACGCCGTGCGCGGCGCGGCCGGCGGCCTGCGCCGCGCCGGCGTGCAGCCGGGCGACTACGTGGCGCTGGCGCTGGAGCGTGGCCCCGCGCAGGTGATCGCGCTGCTGGCCTGCATCGCCGCCGGCGCCTGCCCGTGTCCGCTCGAGCCGCGCATCGCCGCCGAGGAAACCGCGCGCCGCGTGCAGGCGGTGGGGCTGCGCTGGATCGTGCACGACGGCGACAACGCCGCGTGCGCGGCCGCCTCCGGCCTGGCGTCCGCGCACCTGCTGGCCTGGGACGCCCTGCAGGATGCGCCGCCCTATTGGGCGGCAGACCCCGCGCCGGGCGACGCCGCGCTGCTGCTGTTCACCTCGGGCAGCACCGGCAAGCCCAAGGGCGTGCTGCTGTCGCACCGGGGGCTGGCGCGCAACACGGCCGGCATCCTCGCGCACACGGCGCTCGGCCCGCAGGACGTGCTGCTGCACCTGATGCCGCTGCACCACACCAACGCGATCAACAATCAGGTGTTCGCACCGCTGGCCTGCGGCGCCGCCATTGCGCTGGCCGAGCGCTTTCGCGCCGAGGCGCTGCCGCAGGTGCTGTCGCAGTTCCAGCCGACGATCCTGACCGGCGTGCCGACCATGTATGCGCGCATGCTGCAACAGACCTTCGCGCCCGACGCCTTTGCACGGCTGCGGCTGCTGCGCTGCGGCTCGGCGCCCATCACCACCACGCTGCATCGCGAGATCGAGGCCTTCACCGGCTGCGAGCTGGTGGTGTCGTACGGCCTGTCGGAGGCGACCTGCACCTCGACCATGAACCCGCCGGGCGCGCGCCGCATCGGCACGGTCGGCACGGTGCTGGCCGGGCAGGCGGTGGCGCTGCTCGATGCCGCGGGCAATCGCGTGCCCGACGGCGCGGAGGGCGAGATCTGCATCGGCGGCGACGCGCTGATGCTGGGCTATCTCGGCCACGATGGCGACGATCCGGTGCGCGACGGCTGGCTGCGCACCGGCGACCTGGGCCGCTTCGACGCCGACGGCTATCTCAGCATCACCGGCCGCATCAAGGAAGTGATCATCCGCGGCGGCGAGAACCTTTCGCCGAAGTTGATCGAGGACGTGCTGGTGACCTTGCCCGGCATCGCGGCGTGCTGCGTGGTGGCGCAGGCGGATGCCGACCTGGGCGAAGTGCCGGTGGCGGTGGTGGTGGCCGCCGCCGACACGGCGCCGCCGGCCGATGCCGACATCCGCGCGCTGGTGCAGGCGCGGCTCGGTCGCATCTATGTGCCGCAGGCGGTTTATCTGCGCGAGGCCTTGCCCGAGAATGCCGTGGGCAAGGTCGATCGCAAGGCGCTGGCGCAGTGGGTGCAGGCCCAGGCGGCCGAGCGCGCGCTGGCCGCGTGAAGTACGAGCGGGCCGACGGGCGCCGGCCGCGCCCGCCGTTCAGGGCTTCTTGTGGCCGAGCGCCGCCGAGATGTCGGCGGCACAGGTCTTGACCTCGACGGCCAGCTCCTTGGCGCGGCCCAGCGACAGACGATCCAGCGGGCCGGAGATGCCGATGGCGCCCACCACGTCGTCGAGGGCATTGAAGATCGCCACCGCCACGCCACCCACGCCGTCGCGCCACTCGCCGCGATTGAGCGCATAGCCGGCGCGCACCGCGCGCCGCAGGTCTTCCTTGAGCAGCGGCAGGGTGGTGATGGTGGCGCCGGTGTGGCGCGCCAGCGTCTCGGCGTAGGTTTCGAGATACCCCTCCGGCTGGTAGGCCAGCAGGGCCTTGCCGGTGGCCACCGCGTAGGCCGGCGCGCGGCCGCCGATCATGGAATAGGCGCGGATCGGCTGCGGGCTGTCGATCTTGTCGATATAGACCACCTCGATGCCGTCGAGCACCGACAGGTGCACGGTCTCGCCCGTGTCGGCCGCCAGCTTGCGCATGGCCGGCCCGGCGATGCGGCGCAGGTCGAGGTGACCGAGCTGGCGCGCGGCCAGCTCGAACAGCCGGATGCCGCCGCGATAGCCGGTGTCGTCGTCGCGCTCGATGTAGCCGGCGTGCATCAGGGTCTGCAGCGTGCGGTGCGTGTTGCTGCGTGTCAGGCCCACCCGCGCGGCCAGCTCCTCGATCGTGCGCGACGGGTGTTCGACGTCGGTCACGGCCTCCAGAACCGTCAGCCCCTTGAGCAGTGTCTTGTCCATGCAGCGTTCCTGAATGTTGGGAATCTCAGGCATTCTACACGCGCGTCAACGCCGAAATCTGCGGATTCGCCTCGAATTCGGGCGAATCAGCGTGTCCAGATTTCGTTATCGAAAAACCAAATATCGGGACCTGCGCTCAGGCGCAGAGATGCTCGGTGAGCCGCGCCATCATCGCATCGCAGGCCGCGATCTGTGCGATCTCCACGTACTCGTCGGCCTTGTGCGCCACCTCGATGCTGCCCGGGCCGCACACCAGCACGGCGGTCTGCTGCCACTGCTGGCGGAACAGGCCGCCTTCGGTGCCGAACGCCACCTTGGTGAGCGCGGTGTCGGGCGGCAGCATGGAGGCCAGCAGCCGCACGGCCGGCGCGTCGTCGGGCACCGACAGGCCGGGATAGGCGTTGACGAGCTCCACGGCGGGCGCCTGCGCCTCCGGCAGGGCGTGGGCCTCGCGCATGCGCGCGCGGGTGCGGTCGAGCACGCGCGCCAGGATCTCCGCGGGCTCGTCGGCCGCCACGTTGCGCACCTCGAAGTTCACTTCGCAGGCGTCCGGCACGATGTTGAGCGCGGTGCCGCCGTGGATCGTGCCGGCATGCACGGTGGAGTAGGGGATGGCATAGCCGTCTTCGCGGGCGCCATGCTCGGCCAGGTCGTGCTGCACGTCGCGCAGCGCCGCCACCAGGTCGGCGGCGGTGTGGATCGCGTTGATGAAACGCGGCGCGAGGCCCGAATGGCCGGCCTGCCCGCAGCACAACGCGCGATACGCCGCCTTGCCCTTGTGGCCGGTGCCGATCTTCATCAGCGTGGGCTCGCCCACCACGCACAGCATCGGCGGCGGGTCCATGTCGTCGAGCGCACGCAGCAGGTGCCGCACGCCCACGCAGCCGATCTCCTCGTCGAACGAGAGCGCGATCTGCAGGGGGCGCTGGAGCGGCTGGCCCGCGGCCCGTACCAGCGCCATCACCGCACAGGCCACGAAGCCCTTCATGTCGGCGGCGCCGCGGCCGTAGAGGCGGCCATCGCGCTCGACCGGCTCGAACGGCGGCGAGGTCCAGGGCTGGCCATCGGTGGGCACCACGTCGGTGTGGCCCGACAGCATGATGCCCGGCACGCCCGCCGGCCCGACGCTGGCGAACAGGTTGCAGCGCGACGGATCGGCGGGATCGGGCACGCGCAGCGACGCGATGCCCGCGCTCCCGAGCACCTCCTGCACGCGATCCATCAACGCGCTGTTGGGCTGGCGGGAGACCGACGGAATCGCGATCAGCTCGCGCAGCAGGTCGAGGCTGGTGGTCGGGAGGGGCAGGTTCATGCGCGGACTCGCGGAAGTAAGGTCAGGGCGCCGCATCGCGCGCGGCGCCGGAGATGTAGGGGTCGAAGAAGCTGGCCGCGCTCATGCCCGGGATGTATTGATCCGAGATGTAGGCGCGGCAGCGCTGCATGAAGGCCTGCGTGAGACGCGAGGGTTTCATGGGCTTGTAGGTCGCCATGCCGAGCAGCATGGGCCGTTGCTCGCCGGCCAGGCGCAGACGGACCAGGCGCTTGCCGTCGAGCGATTGGGTCGACTTCGGCCGCACGTTGAAGAGCGCATAGCCGATGCCATTGGCCACCATCGAGCGCACTACGTCTTCCGAGCGCGAGCGCGCCACGATGTTGGGCTCCAGGCCGGCCTTGACGAAAATCGACAGGAAGTATTCGCGGCTCATCGGCAGGTCGAGCAGCACCATGGGCTGGTGCGCCAGCTCATCGAGCGTGACGGCAAGTTGTTGCGCCAGCGGATGGAGCTCGCTCACCAACACATGCGGCGGCATGTGCGCCAGCGTTTCGAATGCGATTTCGTCGCCCAGCTGCAGGTCGTACGTGAGCGCCACGTCGATGTCCAGCGTGTGCAGCTTGTGGATCAGTTCCTGCTGGTCGCCCTCCGCCATGTGCAGTTCGACCTTCTCGAAGGCACGCGAGAAGCCGAAGATCACTTCGGGCGCGATCATGGCGGCCAGCGGCTGGAAGCAGCCCACCCGCAGCAGGCCCTGGATCGAATCGCCCGAGTTCGACGCGATCTCGTACAGCCGCGACGCGCGCTCCAGCAGGTCTTCGCATTCCTGCATGACCTGGGTGCCGAGCGGCGTGAGCGCCAACCCCTTGGAGGGATGGCGTACGAACAGCTGCACGCCCAGCTCCGTCTCGATGTGGGCGATCGCGGCCGAGATCGACGGCGGCGAAATGTGGATCTGCGACGACGCCGAGGCGATGCTGCCGTGTTTGGCAGTGGCCACGAAGTACTCCATCTGGCGCAGAGAGATGCGATTGAGCATGGTCACGCTCGAGGAAACAGGATCGGAACCGCGGCAGGCTTCCGTTCGGGAAGACCGGCCGTCGCGAGCCTGCAGTGTATCCACTCCACGCAGCCAGCGGGCCGCCGGCCTGGGCCGATCAGCGGTCGCCCGGCACGCCGAAGCTCGGCGCGGCGCGCGGATCGCGGGCTCGCGTGATGTAGGCATCGACCTGCGGCGCGTATCGCTTCCAGGTTTCGTACAGCGCCTCGACCGGATTCTCGTCGACCCAGTCCAGCCGCAGATCGACCATGGGCCAGTCCAGTTCGCCCACCACCAGCAGGCCGGCCGAGTGGACAGGGCCCTCTTCGCCGCCGGCGGCCTGGCCGGCGAGCAGGGCCTGCATCAGGCGCTCGGCCAGCGGGCCGTCCGCGTGCTCGAAGGCGGCCAGCATGGCGGCCGGCACGTCGCGCGAGGCCAGCATGTTGCCGGCGCAGGCGGCGTGTTCGCCCGTCGCGCTGGCGAGCGTGCCGAGCGCGCTGCTGCCGGTGTAGACCGCCGGCGGGTGGGTGGCGTCGATCGCCATCAGTTGGCGGTATTCGATGTGCGGGCGCTGGCGCAGCTCCGCCAGCGCCTCGGCCGGGGTGCGGCCGGCCTCGAGCAGGTCGAGCGCGAGTGGGCCGAGGGCCGGGTCGGTGATGTTCTGGCTGACCGCTGCGCCCACGCCCGCGCGAGCGTGGATGCAGCGCGCGGCCACGGCCGGCGACGAGGACGAGACGGCCGCGCCGAACTGGCCGGTGGCCGGGCAGCGCGCGAGGATCGAGAAGGTCATGGGGCGCCTCGGATCGGGGTCAGTCGGGAATCACGGCGGTGGCGTCGATCTCGACCAGCCACTCCGGGCGCGCCAGGGCAGACACCACGATGCCGGTCGAGACGGGGTAGACGCCCTTGAGCCAGCGGCCCACCACGCGGTAGACGGCTTCGCGGTAGCGCGGGTCGATGATGTAGATGGTGATCTTGCAGATGTCCTCGAGCTCGCCGCCGGCCTCCTTGAGCAGCATCTCGATGTTGGCCATGGCCTGTTCGGCCTGGCCGCCCGCGTCGCCGATGCTCACGCTTTCGGAGGTATCGAGGTTCTGCCCGATCTGGCCGCGCAGAAAGACCGTGCTGCCGCGCGCCACGACGGCCTGGCACAGGTCGTTGTCGAGGTTCTGTTCGGGGTAGGTGGCCTTGGTGTTGAAGGGGCGGATGCGCTTGTGTTTCATGGCGGCTCGGGTCGGTGGGGCCCGGACTGTCCCGGGCGCTGGGATGACACGCATGGTCGCGGCCGACGCGGGCCGCCGCCAATTTGTATTTTCCGCTGGGCGGTCTCGGAATTTCCGACCTGCCAGGGTTATCACCGACACCGCGCCGCGCCTCAGGAATTGCGAGCCATGCCTAAGGAAAAGGCGACTTGGCCCCTGGGGGGGCCGGCTTCCATCATCTGGGCTCCAGTCGGAAGCGCTCGGCGGATAAAACATCACAAGGGGTTTGCAATGATTCGAAAAATGATGCTGGCGGGGCTTGCCTCCAGCGTGCTTCTTTGCAGTGCGGCGCGGGCCGAGGACGCCCTGGTGATCAGCACCTGGGGCGGCAGCTTCCGCGACCTGATCGACGAAAACATCGGCAAGGAGTTCACGCGTCAGACCGGCGTGCCGGTGAAGTACATCACCGGCGGCACCATCGATCGCCTCAACAAGGCAAAGCTGGCCAAGACGCCCGAGAGCGACATCACCTTCACGACCTCGCACATCGGCTGGCTGTACGTGAACGGCGACCTGTTCGAGAAACTCGATACCGCCAAGCTGCCCAACTATTCGCATCTGGTGGAACGCGCCAAGATCAGCCCGTATCACATCGGCAGCTGGGCCTATGTGTACACCATCGGGTATCGCCCCGACCTGGTGCCCAAGGACATCAAGTTCGACAGCTGGAACGACCTCTGGAATCCGGCGCTCAAAGCCAAGCTGTCGGCGCCCGATTTCGACCCCAGCCACATCATCAACATCTCGGCGATGCTGTCGGGCGGCAACGCCGCCACCTGGGAAAAGGGCAACGACAAGCTCAAGGCCCTCAAGCCCAACTTCAAGGCCTTCTACACCAACGATGCCAACAGCCAGCAACTGATCGCCACCGGCGAGACACCGGTGCAGATCCTGCTGTCGATGAACGCCTACTACATGATCGGCCAGGGCGTGCCGATCAAGGTCGCCATGCCCAAGGAGGGCGCGGTGCTGGGCGTGGACACGATGGGCATCATGAAGGGCACCGGCAAGGCCGATCTCGCCTACAAATTCATGAACATCGCCCTGTCTTCCGAGGTGCAGTCCAAGATCGTCGCCTACAAGAAGGCCAGCCCGGTGGTCGACAACGCCAAGGTCTCGGCCGAGGACGCGGCGCTGCCCGGCGTCTTCACGACCAAGGAGCAGTGGGACACCCAGGCGATCGTGATCGACGACAAGCTGCGCGCCGAGAAGACGGCCGAGTGGCGCAAGTGGTTCACCGAAAACATCATGAACTGATGTCCGGCGGCGCGTGCCGCCGCCCGCGTCCTGGCCGGCTCGCCTGCCGGGACGCGGGCATTCTGTTTGGCTTGAACGGAAACACCGAGACATGAATACGCGTTCCAGTCTGAGGGGATGGCTGATCTCCCCGGCGGGCTTCGTCGCCCTGTGCATCTGCGTGTCGATGGCCGCCGTGCTGCAGTACAGCGTGCGCACCTTCATCCCGGGGTCGATGGAGGTGGGTGGCCTGACGCTGGCCAACTTCAGCGGGCTGGGAAAATCGATCTATCTCGACGCCTTCGCCAACACCCTGCTGCTCAGCATCGAAACCACCGTGTTCTCGCTGCTGGTGGCCTACCCGCTGGCCTACGCGCTGGTGCGCGTGCGCAACCGCCTGCTGAAGTCGTTCATCCTGATCGTGTCGGTCACGCCGCTGTTCCTGGGCGAGATCGTCCGCACGTACTCGTGGATCATCGTGCTGGGCAGCAACGGCTTCATCAACGCGACACTGCGCCAGCTCGGCCTGATCGAGACGCCGCTGAACCTGATGTTCACGCATCTGGGCGTGTTGATCGCGCTGGTCCACGTGACCGTGCCAGTGGTGGTGCTGATGCTGGCCACCGCGATCTCGCACATCGACCGCGACTACGAAAAAGCGGCGCAGAGCCTGGGCGCAGGGCCGGTGCGCACGTTCCTGACCGTGACGCTGCCGCTCTCGATGCCCGGCATCATCGCCAGTATCACCACCGCCTTCGCCTGGACCTTCAGCGCGTTCGCCACGCCGCAGATGATCGGCGGTGGCCGCGTGCCGACGGTGTCGACGCTGGTCTACCAGCTCGGTTTCTCGTCGCTCAATTTTCCGCTCGCGGCAAGTCTGAGCGTGGTGGGGTTGGCGCTCACCGTCGCCGCCCTGATGCTGCTGAGCCGCGCCACCCGGCGCCTGAAGGCCGTGGGAGGCCACTGACATGCACACCAAACACCCCCTGCCCTGGGTGCTGCGCGTCGGCGCCGCGCTGCTCATCGTGTTGATCCTGGCCTTCGTGCTGTTGCCGGTGGTCGTGGTCACGCTGGCCTCGTTCAACGACAAGGCGATTCTCACGTTTCCGCCGCAGGCGTGGTCGTGGCGCTGGTTCGAGCGCGTTTTCACCTATCCCGATTTCAAGCAGGGTTTCCGGGCCAGCCTGATCGTGATGCTGTGGGCCTCGTTCATCGCGCTGGCCGTCGGCACGGCGCTCGCGATCGCGGTCAAGCGCATGACGTTCCCGGGCAAGGCGCTGCTGCAGGCCGTGCTGCTGTCGCCCCTGGTGATCCCGCACTTCACGCTCGGGCTTGGGCTGCTGATCCTGGTGGCGCAGTTCGACCTGGACCGCGGCTACGGGCTGGTGATCCTGTGCCACGTGATGCTGGTGCTGCCGTTCGTGATGCGCAGTGTGTACGTCTCGATGGAGAACCTCGACGAGCGCCTGGAACAGGCCGCTGCCAGCCTGGGCGCGTCGCCGCTGAAGGTGATGTTCACCGTCACCGTGCCGCTGCTGGCGCCGGGCCTGTTCGGTGGTTGGCTGTTCGCCGCCATCATGTCGTTCAGCGAATTCACGGCATCGCTGTTCGTCACGACCCAGGCCACGCAGACGCTGCCGGTATCGATGTACAACTACGTGCGCGAGTTCGCCGATCCCACCTTGGCCGCGCTCTCCGTCGTCTACATCGTCGTGACGGCCGGCCTGCTCGCCTTTGCGAATTACTTCCTCGGGCTGGGCCGGATCCTGAATATCGAAGAGACGCACTGAGCCGCGCCAGGCCAAAGAAAAGGCGGCGCCGGATGAACGATCCGGCGCCGCCTTTTTTCGAGCGCAAGCGGTCAGTAGCCGCGGGCGGGATCGACCTGATGCAGCGGCGGCTCGCCGCGCGTGACGCGGGCGATGTTGTCGCCGATCTGGCGCGCGGCCGAGGCGGGAATGGCCACCGAGGCCAGGTGCGGGGTGATCAGCACGTTCTCCATCCGCCACAGCGGGTCGGTCGGGGGCAGCGGCTCGCGCTCGAACACGTCCAGCGTTGCCGCGCCGATACGTCCGCTCCGCAGCAAGTCGGTCATGGCTTCCTGGTCCACCAGTGCGCCGCGCGCCACGTTGATGAGCGCGGCCCCGCGCGGCAGGCGTTGCAGCCGCTCCCGGTCGAGCAGTCCGCGCGTCTGCGGCGTGAGGGGCAGCATCACGACCAGGATGTCGGCGCCGGCGATCACCGTGTCGAGCGTGTCCATGCCGGCGAGGCAGCGCACGCCGTCGATCCGGCGCGGACTGCGCGACCAGCCCGTGACCGCGAACCCCTGGCGCTGCAGTTCGTGCGCGGCGCAGGCGCCGAGCTCGCCCAGGCCCAATACGGCGACGCGGATGTCCTCGGGCGCGCGCGGGTGGCGATAGGCCCACTCGCCACGACGCTGGGCCTGTTCGAACCAGGGGATGTCGCGCGCATGGCGCAGCGTGGCGAACAGCACGTAGCCGGCCATCATCCGGCCCATGTTCGGGTCGGTGATACGGGTGATGGGCACGCCGGCCGGCAGGTCGCCCCGGCCGACCAGCGAATCGACGCCGGCACCCAGGTTGATGATGAGTCGCAGGTTGGGCATCGACGCGAAGAAGCCTTCGGGCGGCTTCCAGGCCAGTGCGTAGTGCACGTCGGCGGGGTTCTCGACCTCACCGGCGCGCACGATCTTCAGCGAGGGCAGGCAGGCCTGCAGGGCCTGCTTCCAGAGGGTGTAATCGTCGAACTCGCTGTAGAAAACCAGCGAGCCGGAGGGCGTGAGTGCGGAAGGCTGGGTCATCGGTCGGCCTCAGTCGGCTTGCGCGATCAGTTGCGCCATGGCCTCGATGGCCAGCGCGTAGCCCGCGCCGCCCAGGCCCGCGATCACGCCGTCGGCGGCCTTCGAGATGTAGGAGTGATGGCGAAATGGCTCGCGGCGCCAGATGTTGCTCATGTGGACTTCGATGATGCGGCCGGGGAACGCCAGCAGCGCATCCAGGATCGGGACCGACGAGTAGGTGAGTCCGGCGGCATTGATGATGAGCCCCTTCGACTCGCCGCGCGCCTGCTGGATCCAGTCGACCAGCTGGCCCTCCCAGTTCGACTGCACGAACTTCAGACCGAGGCCGAGGCTGGCGGCCTTGGTCTCGCAGCGCGCCTGCAGCACGGGAAAGCTCTCGCTGCCATAAGTCTTGTTGGCGTCCAGGCCATAGAGATTGGCGTTGGGGCCATTCAGGAACCAGATCGTTTCAACGGGTGCGGTCATGAGGATCAGCCTTGCGGGTCATGGGGAAGCGTGGCTTGCATCGGCGGCAGCGCGCGAAACGCCGCCTCCCAGTGCGCGGCCTGCGGATGGCGCGCGCGCCAGTCGAGCTCGGGAAAGCGGAAGTCCAGGTAGCCCAGCGCGCAGCCGAACGTGACCTCGCCGATGGTGGGGGCCTCGCGCGCCAGCGCGGGGGCCTGCGCATCGATCTCGGCCAGGCATGCCTCGACCTTGACGAGCTGGGCGTCGCGCCACGCGTCCCACTGCGATTGGGCGGGCCGCGCGGTGCGCTCGTAGCGCGCCAGCAGCGCGGCGTCGAGCAGGCCATCCCCGAGCGATTGGCGCGTGAGCGCTTCCCAGCGCACCGCGCCGGCGCTCGGGAACAGGCGCGTATCGCCGGCCAGCGCGGCCAGGTACTCGCAGATCACGCGGCTGTCGAACAGCGCCTGGCCGGTCTCCAGGATCAGGGTCGGCACCTTGGCCAGCGGATTGTGCGCGGCGATCCGGCCGTCGCGCTGCACCGGGTGGGCCGCGCTGGGCAGCCATTCGATCCGGTCGGCCAGTCCGCAGAAGTGGGCGCAGGCCATGACTTTGCGCACATACGGCGAGGTGGGGGCATGGAGCAACTTGAGCATCGTGAACGTCCTGGCGGGCGTGGGAAGGGGATCAGGGGCGCAACACCAGCTTGCCGAACACCTCGCCGCTTTCCAGCAGCTGGTGGGCGCGGCCGGCCTGCGCCAGCGGCAGGCCGTCGTGCAGGCGTGGCTTCACGCGGCCGGCGGCCACCAGCGGCAGCAGGTGCCGCGTGATGGCCAGCGCCATGCGGGCCTTTTCCGCCGCGCTTTGCGGCCGCATGGTGGAGGCATGCAGGCTCAGTTGCTTTTGCATCAGCACCAGCAGGTCGAGGTTCACCTGCGAGCCTTGCAGGAACGACAGACTGACGTGGCGGCCACCGAAGCCGAGCGCGCGCAGATTGCGTTCCACGTAGTCGCCGCCGACCATGTCCAGCACGACGTCCACGCCCCGTCCTGCGGTGAAGTCGTGGCAGGCGTCGACGAAATCGCGGTCGCGATAGCAGAGCGCCAGATCGGCGCCGAGCGCGCGCAGTCCGGGCAGTCGTTCGGCCCGGCCCGCGGTGGCGACGACGCGCGCGCCGGCGGCATGCGCCAGCGACAGCGCCAGGGTGCCGATGCCGCCCGCCGCGCCATGAACCAGCACGGTTTCGCCCATGCGCAGGCCGCCCAGCTCGAACAGGTTGTGCCACACCGTGAACAGCCCCTCGGGGAGCGCGGCGGCCGCGGCGTCGTCGAGGCCGTCGGGCACCGGCAGCGACAGCTCGGCGCGGGCGGTGCACCAGGGCGCGTACCCGCCGCCGGGCAACAGGCTCATCACGCGCCGGCCCAGCATGTCGGCGGGGACGCCGGGACCGCAGGCCACGACCTCGCCGCACGCCTCCAGCCCCAGCACGTCGGTGACCCCGGGCGCGGGCTTCGCCAGGCCCTGGCGCTGCATCACGTCGGGCCGGTTGACGCCGGCGGCCAGCACGCGCAGCAGGACCTCGCCCGGCCCCGGCGCCGGCACCGGGCGTTCGGCGAGGGTGAGGACACTGGCATCGCCCGGCGTGCGGGCGATGATGGCTTGCATGGTGGCGGGCAGGGCGGTCATGGCGGAAGATCGGGGCGTGGGGGGAGGCTCAGGCGTTGAACACGCTGATGCCGTCGTCGGGCAGGGCGAGGCCGGTCACGGTGCCGACCGGCCACTGCTGCTGCGCGCTCAGGCCGGCGCTGCGCACCATCACGCGCTGGCGTCCCGCCACCGGGACGTCCACGTCGATGTAGGTGTCGATGTGATCGCCCTGGAAGACGTGATTCACCACCGTTCCGCTCAATACCGAGCTGCCGTGCAGCGGCTCCAGGCGGATCTGCTCCGGGCGCACGTAGATGTCCAGGCGGCGGCCCTCGTGCGAGCCGCCGACGAGCCGCTCGCGATTGACCCGGACCAGGCCTGCGCCCAGGCGCAGCAGAATGCCGTCGGGGTCGGTGCCGTGATAGTGCGCCGGCAGGATGTTGACGTCGCCCAGGAATGAGGCCACGAACGGATCCTGCGGGTTGCGATAGAGCTCGTCGGGCGTGGCGATCTGGCGGATCGCACCGCCCGACATGACGGCGATCCGATCCGACATGGCCAGCGCTTCGCCCTGGTCGTGGGTCACGAATACGGTGGTGACGCCCAGCTTGCGCTGGATCTCGCGGATCTCGACCTGCATGGCGCCGCGCAGGCCCTTGTCGAGCGCCGAGAATGGCTCGTCGAGCAGTAGCACCTTGGGCCGGATCACCAGCGCGCGCGCCAGCGCCACGCGTTGCTGCTGGCCGCCCGACAACGCTTTCGGCTTGCGTTCGCCCAGACCGTCGAGCTTGACCAGCGCCATCGCCTCCTGCACGCGCTGCGCGATCTCGGCGGCGGGCATGCCGCGCATGCGCAGGCCATAGCCGATGTTGCGTTCCACGGTCATGTGCGGGAACAGCGCGTAGTTCTGGAACACGATGCCGATCTCGCGCTGATAGGGCGGCAGGTGGGTCACCAGCTGGCCGTCGATGAAGATCTCGCCGTTGTCGGCATCGGCAAAGCCGGCGATCAGGTTGAGCAGCGTGGTCTTGCCGCAGCCGGACGGACCGAGCAGCGTCAGGAGCTCGCCGCGCCGGATCTTGAGCGTCAGCTCATGCAGCACGGTCTGCTGGTGATACTTCTTCACGACGCCTTCAAGGCTGACCGCGCTGGACGATTCCGGTGACAAGGGGCTGTTCTGCATGGCGGCTCGCGGCAAGACGGGATTCGGGGAAACGCGGAGCGCGCGGCGCGGGCAGGGCGCGGCGCGAGGACTTGCGTCGAAGACTACGGGATCGGTCGGGCGCTGGCGCGTTGTCGATCTTGATGCGGGGCATCGGAAAAAACGAAAGCGTGCCCGCGCGGGCGCCGCGCGTGCGTCCCCGCGCGCGCCGGCCGAGTGATTTGCTTTTTCCTAAGTCCCGCGTCCAAAAAACGAAGTTATCAAGTCGCGGCATCTGGCTCACACTGCGCCGCATCCATGAGTGAGCGTGCTCATGACCATCGGCTGAAGACAGATCCGGTCTCGACCCTTCTTAGGAAATGCAAATGTCAGTAGAGAAAACCAATACGCTGGTGATCGGCGCCGGCCAGGCCGGCGTTGCGATGAGCGAGCACCTGGGCAAGCTCGGCATTCCCCATATCGTGCTGGAGCGCAATCGCATCGCCGAACGCTGGCGCTCCGAGCGTTGGGATTCGCTGGTCGCCAACGGTCCTGCCTGGCACGATCGCTTTCCCGGCCTGGCGTTCGACGACGTGGGCGCAGACGTGTTTCCGCCCAAGGAGCGCATGGCGAAGTACTTCGAGGATTACGCGGCCATGATCGGGGCGCCGGTGCGCACCGGGGTGAACGTGTTGAAGGTCACGCGCAACCAGAAGCGCCCCGGCTTCACGGTGACCACCTCCGCTGGCGTGATCGAGGCCCAGCACGTCGTGGCCGCGACCGGCGCGTTCCAGATTCCGAGCTACCCGCAGATCGTGCCGCAGCATGCCGGGCTCACCCAGGTGCATTCGTCGGCCTACAAGAATCCGGCCCAGCTGCCGGCCGGCGCCGTGCTGGTGGTGGGCGCGGGCGCGTCGGGTTCGCAGATCGCCGAAGAGCTGCGCCAGGCCGGCCGCACGGTGTATCTGTCGGTGGGCGAGCACTATCGCCCGCCGCGCTCCTACCGCGAACGCGATTACTGCTGGTGGCTGGGCGCGCTCGGCATGTGGGACGAGGTCAAGAAGAAGCCCAAGCGCGAGCACGTCGCCTTCGCGGTCAGCGGCTACGAAAACGGCAAGACCATCGACTTCCGCCGGCTGGCCCACAGCGGCATCCAGCTGGTGGGCATCACCGAACGCTTCGAAGACGGCGTGATGCATTTCCAGGAAGGGCTGGCGCGCAACGTGGCGCAAGGCGACGAAGACTACTTCGAGGTGCTGCGCGAGGCCGATGCCTACGTCGAGCAGAACGGCCTGGACCTGCCGCCCGAGCCCGAGGCCTGGAAGCTGCTCGACGACCCCGACTGCCTGACGCATCCGATCCTGAGCCTGGACCTGGCGCAGGCCGGCGTCACGGCTATCGTCTGGGCCACCGGTTTCAAGGTGGACTACAGCTGGATGGAAATCGACACCTTCGACGAGAAGGGCTATCCGATCCACAAGCGCGGAATCTCCACCGAGAAAGGCATCTACTTCCTCGGCCTGCCGAACCAGACCAACCGGTCGTCCTCATTCATCTGGGGGGTGTGGCACGACGCGAAATACATCGCCGACCACATCGGCATCCACCTGGATTACCTGAAGTACGAAAAGCAGCGCTGAGGCGCCGAAGCGCGGCGCCAGCGGGCGCCGCGTTCAGGGGCGGTAGCCCAGCTTGTGCGAGATCTCTTGCGCGCAGGCCATCAGCGGCCGCGCGATGGCGCCGTTCCAGGCCACGTCGAACAGGCCCGAGGGGCCGATGCTGGTGAGTGCCAGCACGATGTTGCCGGTGTTGTCGAACACCGGCACCGACAGCGCATCGACGCCGGGCAGGGGGTTGCCGACGGCGCGCGCCATGCCGTGCACGCGGATGTCGGCCAGCATGGCCTGCAGCGTGGTGGGGCTGGCGGCGGTGCGCGGGCTGTGGCTGGCGATCACGGCGGTGTCGCCCTCCTCGCGCGCGATGTAGTGCTCGGCCACCTTGGGCGGCAGCCAGGCCGCGAACACCAGGCCGGTGGCGGTGTGCAGCATCGACATCACCGTGCCCTTGCGCATGTTCACGTGCACCGGGTAACTCGCCTCGGTGATGTGGATCATCGTGGGGCCGTGCGAGCCCAGCACCGCGATGCCGAGCGTGTGGCCGATCTGGGTCTGCAACTGCGCGACTTCCGGCAGCGCCACGCGCACCGGGTCGAGGCGTTGCAGGCTGACCAGGCCCATCTGCAGCGCGAAGGGGCCGAGCTCGTAGTGGCTCGTGACGGCGTCCTGCTGCACCAGGCCCACGCGGGTGTAGCTCACCAGATAGGGGTGCGCCTTGGCCGAGGTCATGCCGGCCGCGGCGGCGAGGTCGCGCAGCGACAGCGGGCGCCCGGCATCGACCAGCGCGGCCAGCAGCGGAAAGCCGACCTCCACCGACTGGATGCTGCGGCGGCCGTCGTCCGCGGCCGCCGCCGCCGGGCGGGCGACGGCGTCGGATGCGGCGCCCTTGGCGACCTTGGCGGTCTTCGCGGTCTTGGTGGCGCTCATGGCAATCAGCGGTTGCGGCGCGCCGCCAGCAGGCGTTCGGCCATCTCGACGAAGCCCTCGCCGCCGCGCTCGCTCGCCACGAAGGCGGGACGATGCTTGATGCGGTGCAGTTGCGACTGGATGTTGGCCACGCCGACCGACAGCGGGAAGAACTTGAACATGGGTTCGTCGTTGGGCGAGTCGCCGATGAACAGCGTGGACTCCAGTCCCTGTTCCACCGTCTGGCCCAGTTCGCGCTCGAACAGCGTGCGCGTCATCGACAGCTTGTCGTAGTCGCCGAACCAGCCGTTGACGTGGATCGAGCTGACCTTGGCCTCGGCGCCGGCGTCGCGGAAGATCTGCACGATGCGGCTCACGTCCTTGTCGGACAGGGCCGGCACGTCTTCGCAGAAATCGATGGCGAGGTCGGCCACGCGATAGGCCTGGTCGCTCGCGAGCGCGCTGCCCGGCACCTCGGCCAGCACGCGGTCGCGGATGGCGTCCAGGCGCAGGCGGTCGGCCGCGCGCGTGGCGTCGTCGGCCCAATAGTGGGTTTTCATGCGGTGGGCGCTGCGGTCGTAGGCGAAGTAGAACGCGCCGTTCTCGCCGACCACGGCGCGCACCGGCCACATGCGCACGATGTGGTCGCACCAGCCGGCGGGGCGGCCGGTGATGGGCACGACGCGGATGCCCGCCAGCTCGAGCCGTTCCATGGCGGCGTAGGCGGCCGCGGGCAGGCGGCCGTCGGTGGTCAGGGTGTCGTCGATGTCCGTCAGGACGGTCCGTACCGAAGCTGCGACGGAGGCAGGCATGGCCGCCAGGGCTTGCATGGGGAGATTCCTTGTTATGCGTTTTCGTTCTGGGGGGCTTTCTCTGGCCGCAGTGTAACGTGCAGCGCGTCACCCGCGCGCCCGGGCGCGCGAGGCGGTAAAATCCGTGTTTTCCCGCCTGGCATAGCCCTGCATTCCATGTCTGCCCAGATTTCCCAAGTTGCCGCCGGTTCCGCGCCGGAATCCTTCGGCATAGCCTCCGTGCCCGAGATCATCGCCGAGCTGCGCGCCGGCCGCATCGTGATCCTGGTCGACGAAGAAGACCGCGAAAACGAAGGCGACCTGGTCATGGCCGCCGAATTCGTCACGCCCGAAGCGATCAATTTCATGGTCACGCACGGCCGAGGCCTGGTCTGCCTCACACTGACCGAAGAGCGCTGCCGCCAGCTCGACCTGCCGCTGATGGCCAGCCGTAACGGCACGCGATACGGCACCAATTTCACGCAGTCGATCGAGGCCGCCGAGGGCGTCGAGACCGGCATTTCGGCCGCCGACCGCGCCCGCACCATCCAGGTGGCGGTGGCGCGCGACGCCAAGCCGGCCGACCTGGTGCAACCGGGCCACATCTTCCCGGTGCGCGCGGTGCCCGGCGGCGTGCTGGTGCGCGCCGGCCACACCGAGGCCGGCTGCGACCTCACCGCCATGGCCGGCCTCACGCCCGCCGCGGTGATCTGCGAGATCCTCAAGCCCGACGGCACCATGGCGCGCCTGCCCGACCTGGTCGAGTTCGCCCGCGAGCACCACCTCAAGATCGGCACCATCGCCGACCTGATCCAGTACCGCAGCGAGCACGAATCGGTGATCGGCCGCGTCGGCGAGCGCCAGATGCAGACCCCGTGGGGCACCTTCAACGCCATCGCCTATCGCGACGACGCCACCGGCGCGCCCCACCTGGCCCTGGTGCATGGTAACGTCGAGGCCGAACGCGAGACCCTGGTGCGGGTGCACGAGCCGGCGTCGCTGCTCGACGTGCTCGACACCGGCGCCAGCGCGCACAGCTGGACCGTCGGCGCGGCGCTCGAGGCCATCGCGGCCTCGCCCGCGGGCGTGCTGGTCCTGATGAACTGCCAATCGTCGGTCGAGCATCTGTTCGGCCAGATCAATCATTGGTCCGATCCTTCGCACCGTCCGGCCCAGCCCGACGGCGAGCGTTTCGGCCTGCGCACCTACGGCATTGGCGCGCAGATCCTGCGTGATCTCGGCGTGGGCCAGATGCGCCTGCTGGCGCGGCCGCGCAAGATGCCCAGCATGGCCGGCTTTGCCCTCACGATTACAGGTTACGATTGCGCCCCTGCGCAAGCTTCCCGCAACAACGAATAAGGCCCACACATGAACCCCTATATCCTCACCCCCGACCTGAACGGCGAAGGGCTGCACATCGGTATCGTGTGCGCACGCTTCAACGAAGCGATCGGCCAGGCCGAACTCGCTGCTTGCCTGGAAGAGCTGGCCAAGCTGGGCGTCGACGAGCGCGACGTCATGGTCGCCACCGTGCCGGGCGCCCTCGAGCTGGGCGTGGCGCTGGCCCGCATGGCCGAGTCGTTCGAGTTCGACGCCCTGATCGCGCTGGGCGCGGTCATCCGCGGCGAAACCTACCACTTCGAAGTGGTCAGCAACGAAACGGCCACTGCAATCACCCGCATCTCCCTCGAAACCGGCATCCCGGTCGCCAACGGCGTCCTGACCGTCGACACCGACGAGCAGGCCCAGGCCCGCGCCGAAGGCAAGGGCCGCGATTGCGCCCAGGTCGCGGTCGAAATGGCCAACCTGTGCGCCGCGCTGGAGCCCGAGGAAGACGACGAAGACGAAGACGAAGACGAGGACGAAGATTTTGACGACGAAGAAGACGACGACCAGCGCTGATAGCGCGGTCCAGGCCCGCGCCAACGCGCGCAGCGCCCGCCGCCGCGCGCGTGAATTCGCGCTGCAGGGCGTTTACGCCTGGCTGCTGCGCGGTGGCGAAGGCACGCAGGACGCGGGCGAGATCGATGCTCATCTGCGCGACGCCGAGGATTTTTCCGAGGCCGATGCGCAGTGGTTCAAGACCTTGCTGCACGGCGTGCTGCGCGAGGCGCCCACCCTGCGTGAGCGCTTCACGCCCTACGTCGACCGTCCGCTGGCCGAGCTGTCGCCGGTCGAACACGGCATCCTGCTGATCGGCAGCTTCGAGCTGGTGCATCACGTCGAGGTGCCGTACAAGGTCGCCATCAACGAGGCGGTCGAGCTGGCCAAGTCGTTTGGTGGCACCGACGGCTTCAAGTTCGTCAATGGCGTGCTCGACAAGCTGGCCGCCGACGTGCGTCCGGCCGAAGTCGAAGCCGCCGCCAAGCAACGCCGCTGATCCGGTCCGGCCCGCCGGCCGGTTCTGGCCGGATCGGGCCCCCTCCCGGAGTCCGCGTGCCGTCCGAGTTCGATCTGATCGCGCAATACTTCACCCGCCCCGCGCCCGACGGCGTGCTGGGCGTGGGTGACGACTGCGCGCTGTTCCCGGTGCCGGCCGGCATGCAGGTGGCCACCAGCAAAGACCTGCTGGTATCGGGCCGCCACTTCTATCCCGACGTCGACCCGCGCGCGCTCGGCCACAAAGCGCTGGCGGTCAATCTCTCCGACCTCGGCGCCATGGGCGCGCGGCCGATCGGCTGCCTGCTCGGCCTGGCCCTGCCCACGGCCGAGCCCGCCTGGCTGGCCGGCTTCGCCGAAGGCTTCCATGCCCTGGCCGCGCGGCACGGTTGCGCGCTGATCGGCGGCGACACCACCCGCAGTCCCCACGATCTCGTCATCAGCGTCACGGTGTTCGGCGCGATCGACCCGGCGCGCGCGCTGCGGCGCGACGCCGCGAAGCCCGGCGACGACATCTGGGTCTCGGGCCGCCTGGGCGCGGCCGACGTGGCCTATCGCCTGCTCGACGGCCAGCTGCCGGCCGACCCGGCGCGGCTGGCGGCCACGCGCGGCGCGCTGGAATGGCCGGAGCCCCGCGTGGCGCTGGGCCAGGCGCTGGGCGGCATCGCCCATGCCGCCATCGACCTCTCCGACGGTCTGCTGCAAGACCTCGGCCACATCCTGACGGCCAGCAAGGCGGGGGCGCGCATCGACTACGCCGCGTTGCCGCTGGCCGACGCGCTCGCGGGCCTGCCCGAGCCGGTGCTGCGGCGCGCGGCGCTCGGCGGCGGCGACGTCTACGAGCTCTGCTTCACGGCCCCGCCCGAGGCGCGCGACGCCGTGCTGGCGGCGGGCGCGCGCACCGGCGCGCAGGTCGCCCGCGTGGGCGCGATCACGGCCGAGGCCGGCATCCAGGTGCGCGATGCGCAGGGCCGGCCGCTGGCCGATCTGCCCGGCGGTTTCGACCACTTCGGCCCCGCCTGATATGGCGTGCCGGCGAGCGCCGGCGCGGCATGCTTCCCTGATACCATCGCCCCACGGCGTGTGCCGTGTCGTCCACAGAGTCATGTCCTCCCCCTCCGATCCGCATTCCCCGTCCATGCGCGAACGCGCCCGCGCCCTCTATCCGTCGTGGCGCTGGGTGGCCAGCGATCCGCATCGCCTGCTCGCGTTCGGGCTCGGCAGCGGCATGCTGCGGCCGGCCTCCGGCACCTGGGGCACGCTGCTTGCTTGGGGCATCTGGGTCTTGCTCCCCGCCATGCCCGACGCGCTCACCGCGGCGCTGCTGGTGCTCACCTTCGCTTATGGCTGCTGGGCCTGCGACCGCGTGGGCCGGGAACTCGGCGTGTCCGATCACGTCGGTATGGTATGGGACGAGATGGTGGCGTTCTGGCTGGTGTTGTGGCTCACCCCCGCGACCCTGCTGGCGCAGGCGCTGGCGTTCGGGCTGTTCCGCCTGTTCGACATCGTCAAGCCGCCACCGATCAAGTTTTTCGACGCCCGCATGAAAGGGGGCTTCGGCGTCATGTGGGATGACCTGCTTGCCGCCGGCTATGCCCTGATCGTGTTGGCGATCCTCTTACGTACCGGAGTCATTGCATGAGCGTGCTCGACAACAATAACCACGACGGATTGGCGCCGGCCTCGGTGAGCGAGGCCACCCTGCTCGGACTGGCCGAGATGCTGGGACAGGCGCTGATGGAGCGCGACTGGATGATGGGCACCGCGGAATCGTGCACCGGCGGCCTGCTGGCCGGCGCGATCACCGCAGTGGCCGGCTCGAGCAACTGGTTCGAGCGCGGCTTCGTCACCTACTCCAACGAGGCCAAGGTGGAGCAGCTGGAGGTGTCGGCCGAAACGCTCGACCACTTCGGCGCGGTGAGCGAGCCCATCGCGCTCGAGATGGCGAATGGCGTGTTGCTGGCCAGCGCCGGCGCGCACGTGGCCGTGTCGACGACCGGCATCGCCGGTCCCGGCGGGGCGACCCCGGGCAAGCCGGTGGGCATGGTGTGCTTTGGTTTTGCGCTGCGCGCCGCGGGCGGCATCTCGTCGCGCGCGGTCACGCATGTGTTCAGCGGCGATCGCACCCAGGTGCGCCGCGCCGCGGTGGAATTCGCGCTGCGCGGGGCCCTGGAGCTGATCGGCTCGCCGGCCGACCGGCGCTGACGCGCCTGGGTCGACCCGTGCGTTGAAGCGGGCGGTGCGCCTCAGCGGACCGCGTTGATCGCGTCGCGCAGGCCCTCGGCGGCCTTGGCCGCCGCCTCGCGCCAGTCTTCGCCGTTGCTGGCGTAGATGATGGCGCGCGAGGAGTTGATCATCATGCCGGTGCGCGCCTGGTTGGCGCCCGCATTCACGGTGGCGTTGATGTCGCCGCCCTGCGCGCCGATGCCCGGCACCAGCAGCGGCACGTCGTCGCCGATGCGCTGGCGCACCGCGGCCAGCTCGTTGGGGAAGGTCGCGCCCACCACCAGGCCGCACTGGCCCTGTGCGTTCCAGCGGTCGGCCACCAGGCCGGCCACGTGCAGGTACAGCGGCTCGCCGTTTTCCATCTTGAGGAACTGCAGGTCGGAGCCGCCGGGATTGGACGTGCGGCACAGCACGATCACGCCGCGATCGCCCCAGGCCAGGTAGGGCTCGACCGAATCCAGACCCATGTAGGGGCTCACCGTGACCGCGTGCGCCTGGTAGCGTTCGAACGCCTCGCGGGCGTAGTTTTCGGCCGTGGAACCGATGTCGCCGCGTTTGGCGTCGAGCACGATCGGCAGCTCGGGATGCGCGCTGCGGATGTGATCGCACAGCGCCTCGAGCTGCGCTTCGGCGCGGTGCGCCGCGAAGTAGGCGATCTGCGGCTTGAAGCTGCTCGCATACGGCGCGGTGGCGTCGACGATGTCACGGCAGAACTGGAAGATGGCGTCGGGCTTGCCGTCCAGCTCGCGCGGGAAACGTTGCGGGTCCGGGTCCAGGCCCACCTGCAACAGCGAGTTGCGGGTGGTCCAGGCGTGGTCGAGTCGTTGTTTGAAATTCATGGGCATCGGGGGCGGGTTCGCCGGCTTGCGCTCAGTGCAGCTTGACGCGCGGGCGCGTGCGGCGCATCAGCAGGCGCGCCAGGGCGAGGGTGGCGGTACGCGAGACGCCGAGCACCGCGCGGTGGTGCATCAGGTGCAGGCTCATGTACATCAGGCGCGCCAGTGTACCGCTTACGAACAGGCCCCGTCCGGCCAGCTTGCCCATCAGGCTGCCCACGCCGGCGTCCTGGCCCAGCGACACCAGCGAGCCGTGGTCGTGATAGACGTAGGGCTTGTCGGTCTCGGGCTGGTTGCGCAGGCGCGCGGTGAGCTTGGCGGCGAGGTAGTCGGCCTGCTGGTGCGCGGCCTGCGCGCGGGCGGGCACGGTGCGGTCGCCCCACGGCGCGGCGCAGCAGTCGCCCAGGGCGAGGATGTGCGGATCGGGCGTTTCGAGACGCTCGTTCACGATCAGCTGGCCGGAGCGGTTGAGCTCCATGCCCAGCGTGCCCAGGATCGCGGGGCCCTGGATGCCGGCGGCCCACAGGCACAGCGTGGCCGGGAACTCGCGGTCGTCGGCGGTCTTCACCGAGTTTTCGGTGATCTCCGAGACGCGGCAGCCGGTCTCGACCTTGATGCCGAGCTCCAGCAGGCGGGTGGTGGCGGCCGCCGAGATCTTCTCGGGCAGGGCCGACAGGATGCGCGGCGCGCCCTCCACCAGCGTGATGGCCAGGTCGCGTTCGGCGCGGAAGTTCGGCAGGCCGTAGGCGCTCACCACGTGGCTCGCCTCGGTGAGCTCCACCGCCAGCTCGACGCCGGTGGCGCCGCCGCCCACGATCACGAGATCGAGGCGGGCCGCGGGATCGCGCACCTTGGCCTGGTCGACCAGTGCCATGGCCTTGAGCATCGTGAGGCGGAACTGCTCGGCGTTTTCGGTGGTGTCGAGCGTGACCGCGTGTTCGGCCGCGCCCGGGGTGTTGAAGAAGTTGGAGGTGCTGCCCACCGCCAGCACCAGCGTGCCGTAGGCGATCTGGCGCTGCGCCAGCACTTCCTGGCCATGCGCGTCTTTCACGGCATCGATGGTGATGCTGCGGTTGTCGCGGTCTACCGCGAGCAGGCGGCCCTGCGCGAAGGTGAAGTGCGCGAGGTGCGCCAGCATCAGGTAGGACAGGCCTTCCTGGTGGATGTCGAGGGTGCCGGCCGCCGCCTCGTGCAGCGAGGGTTTCCAGATGTGGAAAGGCCGGGCATCGACCAGGGTGACGCGGTCGCGTCCGTGTTTGCGGCCGAGCTGGGCTGCCAGCTCCAGGCCGCCGGCGCCGCCGCCGACGATCACGATACGGTCGGTGTTTGCAGGGGTCGCGTTGGGCATCATGAGACTCAGTATAAGAGGGCCGCGCGACAAAGGGGAGCATACGGAGGTGTGACCTCCGCCTCTCCCGAACTCAGTTCATGACGAAGCGGCTGACGGCGACGCCGACCCACACCGCAACGGTGAACAGCAGCATCAACATCACCGCGGCGCTGCCAAGATCCTTGGCGCGGCCCAACAGGGGATGGGTTTCGACCGACAGCGCGTCGGCCAGGGCCTCGATGGCCGAATTCAGCAGCTCCACCACCAGCACCAGCACCACCGAAGCGATCAGGAAGAACACTTCGTCCGTCGTGCGGCCCAGGAAGAACGCCGCCGGGATCAGCAGCACGGCCAGGGCCAGCTCCTGACGGAACGCCGCCTCGTACTTGATCGCGGCCTTCAGCCCCTGCAGGGAATAGCGCAGCGCATTGAAAATGCGGCGCAGGCCACCTGAGCTTTTGTAGGGCGAGGGGTGAGGCGTAGGCGTCATGGGCAGGAATATCAAAAGGCCGGGTGTGGCGGCTTTTTAACAGATATCCATGGCAGCCGTATGGGGCGCGCGGGCGGAATTCGGCGGGGGTGGGGCGGCGCGCGTAAGCGGCCATCGAGTCAGTACAAACCCTAATTGTGACCTATCTGCGCCAGAGCGCAAGATGCGGCAAATTGGTAAGGCCACTTTACCGAAACCTGAACATTTTCGCCGCGATGTGGTGCGGTTTCCGCCCCATCCCGGCCCGGTTCTTCCCGCATTCCGGGAGCGCGCCGCCCAGGCGTCTTTCCCCGCTTTCGCAGCACCGCAACACCGCCGTGCCGTCGTCCCCGCAGTCTGCCTTGCCGCTTTCCGTCGCACCGCAGTCCGCAGCACCCGCCAGATCCGCAATACCGCAACGCCAGTCCCGCATCGCCGCCTGTCCTGCCGTGCCGCTCGTCGTTCCGCGATTCCGCCCCATCCCTGTCCATGCCGATCCAGACCATCGAACCGCGCCGCCTCTACCGCCAGATTGCCGACCAGCTGCGTCTGCTGATCGAGGCCGGCGAGTTCCGCGAAGGCGCCCGCCTGCCGCCTGAGCGCGACCTCGCGATCAAGCTCGGCGTGTCGCGCCCGTCGGTGCGCGAGGCGCTGATCGCGCTCGAGGTGGAAGGCTGGGTTGAGGTGCGCATGGGCTCGGGCATCTACGTGAAGCGGCCGCCGGAGCGTGCGGCACAGACCAGCCTCGTGGCGGAAAGCCCGCTCGAGACGATCCGCGCGCGCCAGGTCATCGAGGGCGAGCTGGCGGCGCAGGCCGCCCAGGCCGCCCACCTGGCGGGCTCGGCCGCGGTCGAGGGGCTGCGCGAGGCGGTCGACACCATGGAAGACGAGGCCGCCGGCGGCCGGGTGCCGATCCGCGGCGACCGCCTGTTCCATCTGCGGGTGGCCGAGATGGCCAACAACTCGGTGCTGGTGCGCGTGGTGAGCGAGCTGTTCGACGAGCGCCACAATCCCTTGTCGGTGAAGCTGGGCGACTACTTCGAAAACCCCGCCAGCTGGGCCTCGGCCATTGCCGAGCACCGGCGCGTGATCGATGCGATCGCGCTGGGCGATCCGATCGGCGCGCGCGATGCGATGCGCCATCACCTGTCTTGTTCGCACGATCGCCTGACCGCCAACTGGGCCGCCGCGCCCGAAGGCGCCGGGGCGGCGGCGAGCCGTTCCCACGCGGAGTCGTCCTCATGAGCCTGACCTGTCGCATCCACGGCGCGCGCGACCTGCGCCTCGAAACCGACCCGGACGCCGCGCCGCTGGCGCCGCACGAGGTCGAGCTGCGGCTCGGCGCGGCCGGCATCTGCGGCTCCGACCTGCACTATTTCCTGCACGGCAAGGTGGGGGCGTTCGTGATCCGCGAACCGCTGATTCCCGGCCACGAGGCCTCGGGCATCGTGATGCGCGTGGGCGAGGCCGTCACGCGCGTGCAGCCCGGCATGAAGGTCGCGATCAATCCCTCGCATCCCTGTGGCCACTGCGACTACTGCCGCGGCGGGCGCGACAACCTCTGCCGCAACATGCGTTTCCTGGGCAGCGCCAGCGTCTATCCGCACGTGCAGGGGATGTTCCGCGAGCGCTTCGTGATGGGCGAGCGCCAGCTCACGCCGGTGAGCGAAGACATCTCGCTGGGCGAGATCGCCTGTGCCGAGCCGCTCTCCATCGGGCTGCATGGCGTGAACCGCGCCGGCCCGCTGCTGGGCAAGACCGTGCTGATCACGGGCGGCGGCACCATCGGCTGCATGAGCGTGATCGCGGCCCGGCTGGCGGGGGCCGCGCACGTGATCGTGAGCGACATCGCCGATCGCGCGCTCGAGATGGCCGCCGCGGTCGGGGCCGACAGCACGGTGCGCGCCGACCAGGCGCCGCCCGATGCGCTGGCCGACGTGGCCGACGTGAGCATCGAGGCCGCCGGCAGCCCGGCCGCGCTCGCCACCTGCCTGGCCGCCACGCGCCGCGGCGGGCGCATCGTGCAGGTGGGCACGCTGCCGGCCGAGGGTGTGCATTTCCCGGCCAACAACATCATGGCGCGCGAGCTCGACTACGTCGGGGCGTTTCGCGCGGGTATCGAGTTCGACTGGGCCGTCACCTGCCTGCGCACGCGCAGGGTGGATGTGCGGCCGTTGATGAGTGCGCAACTGCCGCTGGACCGCGCCGCCGAGGCGTTCGAACTGGCGGCCGACCGCACTCGCAGTACCAAGGTGCAGCTTGTATGTGAATCATGACCCCAGCCGGGCCGGCGGGCCATAACGACCCATCAAGGGCAACCCGCCGCGCTCCACCACCTCAGGAGAGGAGACAACATGAAACGAGGCAACGCCGTCAAGGTGCTGTTCGCTGCCGCCACGCTGGCCCTGTCGGGCAGCGCCCTGGCGCAGAACAAGTTGAAGTGGGCGCACGTGTACGAAACCTCCGAGCCCTTCCATACCGCATCGGTGTGGGCGGCGCAGGAGATCGAGAAGCGCACCAACGGGCGCTATCACATCGATGTGTACCCGGCGTCGCAGCTGGGCAAGGAAAACGACATCAACCAGGGCCTCACCCTGGGCACGGTCGACATGATCATCTCGGGCTCGAGCTTCGCGGCCAAGAGCTTCCCGCGCATCGGCGTCACCTACTACCCCTACATCTTCCGTGACCCGGCGCACCTGCTGGCCTACACGAAGAGCGACGTCTACAAAGAGCTCACCAAGGGCTACGACGAGAAGAGCGGCAACCACATCGTCGCCACCACCTATTACGGCACGCGCCAGTCGACCTCGAACCGGCCGTTCAAGACCTGCGCCGAGATGAAGGGGCTGAAGATGCGCGTGCCCGACGTGGCGGCCTATCTCGCCATGCCGCGCGCGTGTGGCGCCAACACCGCGCCGATCGCGTTCGCCGAGGTCTACCTGGCGCTGCAGAATGGCACGGTGGAGGCGCAGGAGAACCCGCTCACCACCATCGAGGCGAAGAAGTTCTACGAGGTGCAGAAGAACATCATCCTCACTGCGCACATCGTCGACCATCTCAACACGGTGATCTCGGGCAAGCTCTGGAAGAGCCTGTCGGATGAAGACAAGAAGATCTTCACCGAAGTGGCGCAGCAGGCCGCCGAGAAGGCGTCCAAGGAAGTGGCCGACAACGAGACCAAGATGGTGGCGGTGTTCAAGCAGCGCGGCCTCAACGTGACCGAGGTCGACATCGAGGACTTCCGCAAGACGGTGCTCGAGAAGGTGCCGTTCAAGCAGTACGGCTACGAGAAGTCCGACTGGGATCGCATCCAGGCCATCAAGTAAGGCGCCGCACGGCCGGGGGGCGTTCGCGCACCCCGCCGGCGCCATGCCTCCAAGGGGGAGCCATGTACTCCAATGCCAAGACCGCCGGGCTGCCCGGCCACGAGCCGATGCGCGCCAGCGCGGCGGCCGAGCCCGCGCCGCAAGGGCCGGCGCACCAACCGGCCTCGGTCAGCGAGATCGTGCAGAGCTTCGAGGAAGCCGACGAGCACCAGCGCGTGGACCTGTCCGGCTATCACTTCGAAGACTGGCTCTGCCTGGCGCTGTTCTGGGCCATGGGCGGGCTGGTGTTCCTGCAGTTCTTCTCGCGCTACGTGATGAACGACTCGTTCGCCTGGACGGAGGAGCTGGCGGTCTACGCCCTGATCGGCGTGGTGTTCCTCGGCGCCGCCATGTGCGTGCGGGCATGCCGCCACATCCAGGTCGACTTTCTGTACCGCTACCTGCCCAGGCCGCTCGGGCGCCTGTTCTCGACGCTGGTCGACCTGATCCGCACGGCGTTCTTCGGCTATGCGGTCTGGCTGGTCTACCGCTACATCACGCTGGTGGGCGACGAGCCCATGACCACGCTGTTCTGGAACAAGGCCTATGTGTATTGGGTCGCGCTGGCGGGCTTCGTGATGATGTTCGTGCGTTCGGTCCAGGTCTCGGTGCAGAACTGGCGACAGGGCTATTCCATCCTCGAAAACCCCTCGGCCTACGAGTCGCTGGACTGAGCGCGGCCGCGCTCACCCATTCGGTGCCATTGCGGAGCAAACCATGGGCATTCTGATCGGTGCATTTCTATTGCTGATGATTTTCGGGGTTCCGGTCGCGGTGGCGATGGCCGGATCGGCCCTGCTGTTCGTGCTGGTGTCGGGCAGCGTGCCCGACGTGGTGGTGGCCCAGCGCATGATCGCGGGCGTGGAGTCGTTTCCGCTGCTGGCCGTGCCGTTCTTCATCCTGGCCGGCAACCTGATGAACATCGCCGGCATCACCGGCCGCATCTACAACTTCGCCGTCGCGCTGGTGGGCTGGATGCGCGGCGGGCTGGGCCAGGTCAACATCATCGGCTCGGTGGTGTTCGCCGGCATGTCCGGCACCGCCATCGCCGACGCGGCCGGGCTGGGCACCATCGAGATCAAGGCCATGAAGGATCATGGCTACGAAACCGAGTTCGCCGTGGGCGTGACCGCGGCCTCGGCCACGCTCGGCCCCATCATCCCGCCGTCGCTGCCCTTCGTGATCTACGGCATGATGGCCAATGTCTCGATCGGCTCGCTGTTTCTCGCCGGCCTGATCCCGGGCGCCGTGCTCACCCTGCTGATGATGCTGACCGTGGCCTACTACGCGCGCCGCAACAACTGGGGCGGCGACGTGGCGTTCAACTGGAAGCGCCTGGGCGGGGCGTCGCTCGAAGTCCTGATCGTGCTGTCGTTTCCGCTCTCGATCTGGATCATGGTGGAGGCGGGCGTCACGCCCAACATCGCCACCGGCATCGCGTTCGCGGCATTGCTGATCCTCGACTGGACCTTCAACTTCTCGGCGGTGATGGCGCTGATGGCGCCGGTGATCCTGATCGGCGGGATGACGCTGGGCTGGTTCACGCCCACCGAGGCGGCCGTGGCGGCGGTGATCTGGGCGCTGTTCCTGGGCCTGGTGCGCTACCGCTCCATGACGCTGCGCACGCTCGCCAAGGCCACCTTCGACACCATCGAAACCACGGCGTCGGTGCTGTTCATCGTGACCGCGGCATCGGTGTTCGCCTGGCTGCTCACCACCACGCAGGCCGCGCAGACGCTCACCGATGCGATCCTGAGCGTGACGCAGAACAAGTGGGTGTTCCTGCTGATGGCCAACCTGCTGATCCTGATCGTGGGCTGCTTCATCGACACGATCGCGGCCATCACGATCCTGGTGCCGATCCTGCTGCCCATCGTGCTCAAGCTCGGCATCGACCCGATCCATTTCGGGCTCATCATGACGCTCAACCTGATGATCGGGCTGCTGCATCCGCCGCTGGGCATGGTGCTGTTCGTGCTGGCGCGGGTGGCCAAGCTGTCGGTCGAGCGCACCACCATGGCCATCCTGCCGTGGCTGGTGCCGCTGTTCGTGGCGCTCATCGCCATTACCTACATCCCGCAGATCACGTTGTGGCTGCCGAACGTCATGGGCATGGGAGTGAAATGATGGCCAAGAGGCTGCAAGGAAAGAGAGCGCTCGTCACGGCTGCGGGCCAGGGCATCGGCCGCGCCACGGCGCTGGCGTTCGTGCGCGAGGGCGCCGAGGTGGTGGCCGCCGACATCGACCCCGCGTTGCTGGCCGAGCTGCCGGGCTGCGAGACCCGCGTGACCGACGTGACCGACGCCGGTGCGATCGAGGCCCTGGCGCGCGCGGCGGGGCCGATCGACGTGCTGTTCAACGGCGCGGGCTACGTCCACGCCGGCACGATCCTGGAGTGCGACGACCGGGCCTGGGACTTCTCTTTCGAGCTGAACGTGCGCGCGATGTACCGCCTGATCCGCGCCTGCCTGCCCGGCATGCTCGAGCGCGGCGGCGGCTCCATCATCAACATGGCGTCGGCCGCCTCCAGCGTGAAGGGCGTGCCCAACCGCTTCGTCTACGGCACCACCAAGGCGGCCGTGATCGGGCTCACCAAGTCGGTGGCGGCCGACTTCGTGGCACGCGGCATCCGCGCCAACGCGATCTGCCCGGGCACGGTCGAGTCACCGTCGCTGCGCCAGCGCATGGAAGCGCAATCCGCGGCGTCCGGCCAGCCGCTGGCCGCGGTGGAGGCCGCCTTCGTGGCGCGCCAGCCCATGGGCCGCATCGGCCGGGCCGAGGAAATCGCCGCGCTGGCGGTGTATCTTGCCAGCGATGAATCCGCATTCACGACAGGCACCGTGCAACTGATCGACGGTGGCTGGTCCAACTGATCTTGTCGAAGGAGAGCTGTACATGAAGTTGCTGCGACATGGCCCCAAGGGCCAGGAAAAACCCGCCTTGCTCGACGCCCAGGGCCGCGTACGCGACCTGTCCGGGGTGATCGCCGATCTCAACGCGGCCGGCCTGAACCGGGCCGCGCTCGAGAAGCTGCGCGCGCTCGATCCGGCCAGGCTGCCGCTGGTGGAGCGCCCCGGCCGCATCGCGCCGCCGTGGTCCGGCATGGGCAAGTTCATCTGCATCGGCCTGAACTACGCCGATCACGCGGCCGAGTCGGGCCTGCCGGTGCCGGCCGAACCCGTGGTGTTCATGAAGGCCTCTTCCGCGCTGGTGGGCGCCAACGATGCCGTGGTGCTGCCGCAGGATTCGGTCAAGACCGACTGGGAAGTGGAGCTGGGCGTGGTGATCGGCGAGCGTGCGCGCTACGTGTCGGAGGCCGACGCGCTGTCGCACGTGGCCGGCTATTGCGTGGTCAACGACATCTCCGAGCGTGAGTACCAGATCGAGCGCGGCGGCACCTGGGACAAGGGCAAGGGCTGCGACACGTTCGGCCCGGTCGGGCCGTGGCTCGTCACCGCCGACGAGGTGCCCGAGCCGCAGGCGCTCGACATGTGGCTCGAGGTCAACGGCAAGCGTTTCCAGAACGGCAGCACGCGCACCATGGTGTTCAACGTCGCGCAGCTGGTGAGCTACGTGAGCCGCTTCATGACGCTCAACCCGGGCGACCTGATCAGCACCGGCACGCCGCCCGGCGTGGGCATGGGCCAGAAGCCCGCGCCCATCTACCTGAAGGCGGGCGACGAGATGAAGCTCGGCATCGCGGGGCTGGGAGAACAGCACCAGCGCGTGTATGCCTGGGATCCGGCGCGCATCGACGGCTGACATCCCCGGCGCGGGTGGAAGGAGACAGCATGACTACGCAGAACCAGGCCGCCGTGATCCGTATCCACCCGGCCGACAATGTGGTGATCGCCCGGCGCCAGCTGGTGTCGGGCACGCGCCTCGACGAAGAGGGCGTGACCGTGGCCGGTCTGGTGCCGCCCGGCCACAAGGTGGCGGTACGCGCGATCCCGGCCGGCGCGCCGGTGCGGCGCTACAACCAGGTGATCGGCGTGGCGCGCCAGGACATCGCGCCCGGCCAGCACGTGCACAGCCACAACCTGGAATTCTCCGATTTCGAGCGCGACTACGCGGTGGGCGCCGACGCGCACGCCACCGACTACGCGAAGACGGCCGCGACGTTCGAGGGCATCGTGCGCGCCGACGGGCGCGTGGCCACGCGCAACTACATCGGCATCCTCACCAGCGTGAACTGCTCGGCCACGGTGGCGCGCGCCATCGCCGATCATTTCCGCCGCGACATCCATCCCGAGGCCCTGGCGCGCTATCCCAACGTCGACGGCGTGGTGGCCCTCACGCACGGCGCGGGCTGTGCGACCGGCAGCGAGGGCGAGCCCCTGCGGGTGCTGCGCCGCACGCTGGGCGGCTATGCGCGCCATGCCAACTTCGGCGGCCTGATGGTGGTGGGCCTGGGCTGCGAGACCAACCAGATCGGCGGCCTGATGGCGCAGGAGGGGTTGCGCGAGAGCGGCCTGCTGCACACCTTCAACATCCAGGACACCGGCGGCACGCGCAAGACCGTGGCGCGCGGGATCGAGCTGGTCGAAGGCATGCTGGCGGCGGCCGACCGGGTCGAGCGCCGCACCGTGCCGGCGCGCCATCTGGTGGTGGGCCTGCAATGCGGCGGCTCCGACGGCTATTCCGGCATCAGCGCCAACCCGGCGCTGGGCGCGGCGGTGGACCTGCTGGTGCGCCACGGCGGCACCGCCATCCTGTCGGAGACGCCGGAGATCTACGGCGGCGAGCACCTGCTCACGCGCCGCGCGCAGAGCCAGGCGGTGGCCGACAAGCTGCTGGCGCGGGTGCGCTGGTGGGAAGACTATTGCGCGCGCAACGAGGCCGAGATGGACAACAACCCCTCGGCCGGCAACAAAGCGGGCGGCCTCACCACCATCCTGGAGAAGTCGCTTGGCGCCATCGCCAAGAGCGGCACCACCAATCTCACCGACGTCTATGAGTACGCCGAGACCGTGAGCACGCCGGGCCTGGTGTTCATGGATACCCCGGGCTACGACCCGGTGTCGGCCACCGGCCAAGTGGCGGGCGGGGCCAACCTGATCTGTTTCACCACGGGGCGCGGCTCGGCCTACGGCTGTGCGCCGGCGCCGTCGCTCAAGCTGTCGACCAACACGGCGCTGTGGCAGCGCCAGGAAGACGACATCGACATCAACTGCGGCGAGGTGGTGGACGGCACCCAGAGCGTGGCCCAGATGGGCGAACGCATCTTCGATCTGATGCTGCGCACCGCGTCGGGACGGCGCAGCAGGAGCGAGGAACACGGCTACGGCCAGAACGAATTCGTGCCCTGGGCCCTGGGCGCGGTGATGTAGGCATCCGGGCGGCAGGCGCGACCCATTTCATTCCGAGGCGGAACATGAAGATTACCCAGGCACGTGTCATCGTTTGCAGTCCGGGCCGCAATTTCGTGACCCTGAAGATCGAGACCGACGAGGGCCTCTCCGGCATCGGCGACGCCACGCTCAACGGCCGCGAGCTGGCCGTGGCCGCCTATCTCACCGAGCACGTGATCCCGTGCCTGATCGGGCGCGACCCGCACCAGATCGAGGACATCTGGCAGTACCTCTACCGCGGCGCCTACTGGCGGCGCGGGCCGGTCACGATGGCGGCCATCGCGGCGGTCGACACCGCGCTGTGGGACATCAAGGCCAAGGCGGCCAACATGCCGCTGTACCAGTTGCTGGGCGGCAAGAGCCGCACCGGCGTGATGGTGTATGGCCATGCCAACGGCCGCGACATCGACGAGACCGTGCAGGAGGTGCTGCGCTATCGCGAGATGGGCTATCGCGCGATCCGCGCGCAGAGCGGGGTGCCGGGCCTGAACGCCGTCTACGGCGTGGGCCGCGGCCGCATGTTCTACGAGCCGGCCGACGCCGACCTGCCGTCGGAACACGACTGGTCCACCGAGAAGTATCTCGATCACGCGCCGAAGCTGTTCGAGGCGGTGCGCGAGGCGGTGGGCTGGGACACGCACCTGCTGCACGACGTGCACCACCGGCTCACGCCCATCGAGGCGGCGCGGCTGGGCAAGTCGCTCGAACCCTACCGCCTGTTCTGGATGGAGGACGCCACGCCCGCGGAGAACCAGGAGGCGTTCCGGCTGATCCGGCAGCACACGGTCACGCCGATCGCGGTGGGCGAGATCTTCAACACCTTGTGGGACTGCAAGGACCTGATCCAGAACCAGCTGATCGACTACATCCGCGCGACCGTGGTCCATGCCGGCGGCATCACGCACCTGCGCCGCATCGCCGACCTCGCGGCGATCTACCAGGTGCGCACCGGCTGCCATGGCGCCACCGACCTCTCGCCGGCCTGCATGGGCGCCGCGCTGCATTTCGACCTGTGGGTGCCGAACTTCGGCGTGCAGGAATACATGCGCCACACGGAGGAGACCGACGCCGTGTTCCCGCATGCCTACACCTTCGAGGACGGCATGATGTACCCGGGCGACGTGCCCGGCCATGGCGTGGAGATCGACGAAAAGCTGGCTGAGAAGTATCCCTACCAGCGCGCCTACCTGCCGGTGAACCGGCTGGCGCACGACGGTACGCTCTGGAACTGGTGAACGGCATGCCCGCCCGACTGCAGCCACAGGCGCTGTCGCTGTTGCCGGCCGCCGTGGGCCGCCCGGCCTACGATCGCGCGCGCCTGCGAGCCGGCATCGTGCACCTGGGCATCGGCGCCTTCCATCGCGCGCACCAGGCCGAGATCACCGATCGTGTGCTGGCCGATCCGGCGCAGTCGGCGTGGGGCATCGTCGGTGTGTCGCTGCGCCAGCCCGGCACGCGCGACGCGCTGGCGCCGCAGCAGGGGCTCTACACGCTGGCGCTGCGCGACGCGGGGCCTGATGGTTCGTTGCGCGAGCAACTGCGGGTGGTGGGCGCTGTGCTGCAGGTGCTGGTGGCCAGCGAAGACCCGCAGGCGGTGCTCGAGCGCATCGCCCACCCCGACACGCGCATCGTCAGCCTCACCATCACCGAGAAGGGCTACAGCCACGACCCGGCCACGGGCGCGCTGCGCTGGGACGACCCCGACGTCGAACACGACCTCGCGCGACCCGATGCGCCGCGCGGCGCACTCGGCATGCTGGTGCACGGGCTCGCGCTGCGGCACGCGCGCGGCATGGCGCCGCTCACGCTGCTGTCCTGCGACAACCTGCCGGCCAACGGCGACACCTTGCGCGGCCTCGTGCTGGCCTTCGCCGATCGTGTCGATCCGGCGCTGGCGCGCTGGATCGGCCTGCAGTGCACCTTTCCCAACAGCATGGTCGACCGCATCGTGCCGCGCACGAGCGACGCCGACCGTGCGCGCATCGCCACGCAGCTCGGCATGGCCGACGCCTGGCCGGTGGTGGGCGAGCCGTTCCTGTCGTGGGTGATCGAAGACCGCTTCGCGCAGGGCCGGCCGGCCTGGGACCGCGTCGAAGGCGTGCGCTTCGTCGCCCGGGCCGCGCCGTACGAACGCATCAAGCTGCGCATGGTCAACGGCTCGCATTCCACGCTGGCGTACCTGGGCGCCATGGCCGGGCTCGAGACGGTGCCCGAGGCCATGGCCCAGCCCTGGCTGCACAAGCTCGTGGAACGGCTGTTGCGCGACGAGGTCGAGCCCACGCTGGCCGACGCGGCGGATTTCGACGCGGCGGCGTTTCGCGCGCAACTGTTGCAGCGCTTCGCCAACCCGGCGCTGCCGCATCGCACGCAGCAGATCGCCATGGACGGATCGCAGAAGGTGCCGCAGCGCCTGCTCGACACCGTGCGCGATCGCCTGCGCGCGGGCGGCACGATCGAGCTGCTGGCGCTCGCGGTGGCGGGCTGGCTGCATTATCTGCGGGGCTACGACGAGCACGGCGCACGCTATGCGATCGACGATCCGCTTGCCCGGCCGCTCGCGGAGCGGCTGGCCGAGGCGGCCGCGCATGCGTTGGCGGGACCGCAGGCCGAGGCGGCCTGCCTGGTCGCGTTCCGGCCGGTGTTCGGCGATCTCGAGGGCAACCCGGCCCTGATCGCGGCGGTCACGCGGCATCTCGGCCTGTTGCGCACGCGCGGCGTGGCCGCGACCGTCAAGGAGGCGCTGGCATGAACCTCTCCGCACCGCGCCGCATCGACGCCGCGGGCCTGACCCGCTGGGCCGTGGCCTGCCTGCGCGCGCAGGATCTCGACGCCGGCGATGCGCAATCCCTGGCCGACAGCCTGGTGCAGACCAGCCTGTGGGGCATCGATTCGCACGGCATCGCGCGCCTGCCGCACTACCTCAACCGCCTCTCGCACGGCTCGGTGCTGGCGCGGCCGCAGATGCGCGTCCAGCAGACGGGGCCCGCGACCGCGCAGGTGCACGGGGGCCAGGGCCTGGGCATCATCGTGGCGCATCGCGCCAACGCCGAGGCGATCCGGCTCGCGCGCGACGCGGGCGTGGCCGCGGTCGGCGTGAGCGACGCCTCGCACTGCGGCGCCGTGGGCCTGTACAGCCGCGCCGCCGCCCGCGCGGGGCTGATCGGCCTGGCCTTCACGCATTCGGATTCCATTGCGGCGCCGTTCGGCGGACACGTGCCATTCTTCGGCACCAATCCGATCTCGATCGCGGTGCCGCGCGCGGGCGGCGAGCCGGTCTGCCTCGACATGGCGAGCACCTCGATCCCCTGGAACCGCGTGATGAACGCGCGCCGCGAGCAGGCCGCGCTGCCGCCCGGCGTGGCGCTCGACGCGCAGGGCGGCGACGCCACCGATGCGCAGGCGGTGCGGGCGCTGCGCCCGCTCGGCGGTCCGGAGTATGGCTACAAGGGCTACGGGCTGGCGATGATGATCGAGCTGTTGTGCGGGCCCCTGAACGGCAATCCGTTCGGGCCGCATATCTCGCCCATGTACGAGCGCCTCGACGAGCCGCGCCGGCTCGGGGCCTTCTTCATCGTGATCGACCCGGCGCGCTTTGCGGGCGGGGCGATGCTCGCGGCCGTGGTGGCCGGCATGGTCGCCGAGTTGCGCGCGCAACCGGGCGCGCCCCTGGCGCCCGGCGAGCCGGAGGCACGCGCCGAGCGCGACCGCCTCGCGCACGGAATCCCGGTGGAGCCGGGGCTGTGGCGCGAGATGCTGGACTGGAGCCAGCGGCTGGGCGTGGCGCCGCCGGCCTGAGGCGGTCGATCAGCCCGGCGGGTGGCGCGCCGGCGCGGGCACGCCGTTCGCGTCCAGCGTGATGTCGGGCGCCTGCGCGGGCGCGGCGGACGGCGCGGGGGCCTGCGCGGGCACGGCGTCGGCGGGCGCAGCGGGGGCGGGCGTGCCGTCGGTCGATTCACCGCGCTCGAGTCTTTCGGCGCGCAACGAATACTGGCGCGTGAACACCGCGCCGAAGAAGAAGATCTGCGCCGAGTAATAGATCCAAAGCAGCAGCGCGATCAGCGATCCCGCCGCGCCGTAGGCCGAGGTCACGCCGCCGCCGCCGAGATACAGGCCGATGCCCCACTTGCCGATCAGAAAGAGCGCCGCCGTCACGACCGCGCCCGGGATCACGTGGCGCCAGATCACGTTGGCGCTGGGCAGCAGCTTGAACACCACGGCAAACAGTGCGGTCACCACGGCAAAGGAGAACAGGCTGGAGACCCATTCGCCGATCACCGCCACGTAGGAATTGTTCCAGAGCTCGCCGTAGTAGCCGCGCGCCACGCCCATCGCCGCGTTCACCGCCAGCGACAGCAGCAGGAACAGGCCCAGCACCAGCACCAGGCCGAACGACAGCATGCGGCTGCGCACCATGCCCTGGATGCCGCTGCTCTTGTCGGGGTCGACTTCCCAGAGCTCGTCCAGGCTGGCCTTGAGCTCGGCGAAGGCGGTGGTGGCCGAGAAGATCAATACGAAGATCGAGATCAGCGCCGCCACCCAGCCCTTGCCGGATTCGTGCGCGCTGGCCAGCACGGTCTGGATCACTTCGGCCCCGCGTTCGCCCGTGAGGTCGCGCACCTGGCCGAACAGCTCGGAGCGCACCGCTTCCTCGCCGAAGAACGCGCCCGCGACGGCGATCACCAGGATCAGCATCGGCGCCAGCGAAAACACCATGTACAGCGCCAGCGCCGCCCCTTTGCTGGAGGCGCGGTGGCGCGACCATTGTTGGGCCGAATCGAGCAGCAGCCCCCAGAGTTGCCGGGGATGCAGGAAGCGCAGCAAGGTGGGAAATCGCATGGGTTGAACAGGTCCGTGTGTGGCTCGGGAGGGCGGACGGGAAGGTCGCCCATTCGGGAACCTTACCCCAACCGCGCCCGTCGTCCCAGCATGACCCGTGCCTGGCGGGGCGCCGACCCCGGGGACAACGCGCCCCGCGCCACGGCGGCGCGGGCGTCAGCGCGGCGGGCGCACCACGCCGGCGAGCGCCCGCCCGGCCGCGAGGGCGCGGATGTTGTCCGCCATGAAGGCGTAGCGCCGCTCGAGCAGCCCCGGCGTGAGTGCCGACACGTGGGGCGTGGCGCGCACATTGGGCAGCGCATGCAGGGGCAGGCGCGCAGGCGTGACCTCCGTCTCGCCCGCGGCCGGGTAGCGATACCAGACATCCAGCACGGCGCGGCCCAGCGTGCCGTCGCGCAGGCAGTCGTACAACGCCTGCTCGTCGGCCACTTCGGCGCGCGCCACGTTCACCAGTAGCCCCTCCGGGCCCAGCGCGGCGAGCGCGTCGCGGCCGACCCGGCCCCGGGTGGCATCGGTGAGCGGGCAGCACAGCACCAGGGCGAGGCAGCGCGGCAGGACGCGCTCGAGCTCGGCCGCGGTCACCACCTCGTCCGGCGCGGTGGCGGCATCGACCTTGCCGCTGCGCGTCACCGCGATGACGCGCATGCCGAGCGCGCGCACGCGCCGCGCGATCTCCTCGCCGATGTGGCCGTAGCCCAGGATCGCCACCGTGCGGCCGTGGGCCTCGGTGTGATACGGCCGGTCGGCGTAGATGGCCGGCCAGGCCTGGGCATCGAGCCGCGCCGGCAGGCGCCACGGCTGCAGGCAGTGTTCGAGCAGCGCATGCACCACGTATTCGGCGATGGGAATCTCGTGGCCGTGCACGTTGCACACCGCCGCGCACGAGGGCAGGGCATCGAGCGCGATCGCATCGGTGCCCGCGCCGGGCACGTGCACCAGCCTGCCGCCGAAACGCGCGGCCTCGCTCGCGCTCAAGCGATTGGTGATCAACACGTCGGCGTCGATGGGCCCCTCGGCGGCCAGGGTCTTGGCGGCGTGCACCGCGAAGTCCGGGCCGAGCAGGGCGGCCAGGCGCGGCGCGTTGGGGGCGTGCAGCCCCGCGACCAGGATTTGCATGGCGGATGTCCTCAGGAAGGGGTGCTGGTGCGCACCTGCAGATCGGTGCGCGCCTTGAAGGCGGGAGACAGACGGGTGCCCAGGCCGTGGCCGCGCGGCGGTTGCGCGAGGCCGGCGTGGATCTCGGGCAGATCGGTGACCAGTTCACGATACCAGGTGGCCAGGGTGGCGCGCACCACCTCCTGGTAGATCGCGGTGGGGGCGTGCAGGGCCAGGTGCAGGCCGGCCATCAACGCGACCGGGCCGGTGCAGTCGTGCGGCGCGAGCGGCTTGGCATAGGCCTGCGCCAGCGTCGCGATCTTGCGGGCGGTGGTGATGCCGCCGCACCAGCCCAGATCGAGCATCACCACGTCGAGCGCATTGGCGGCCAGCGCATCGCGAAACACCGGCAGGCCGGCAAGGGACTCGCTGCCGCAGATCGGCGTGCGCGTGCGGCTGCGCAGGTCGGCCAGGGTGTGGATGTCGTCCATCTTGGCGATCGGATCCTCGGCCCAGAACACGCCGTGGTCTTCCAGCGCCTGGCAGATGCGCAGCGCGGCGTGGTTGCCCCACAGGCCGTGCAGCTCGCACATCACCTCGATGTCGTCGCCCACCGCCTGGCGGATGCGCCTGAAGGGTTCGAGGCCGGTCTTCAGGTCGGTCAGGCTGATGGTCTGGCCCTGCGTCCTGGGTGCGTAGATGTCGAACGGCCAGATCTTCATCGCGCCGTAGCCCTCTTCGCGCAGGCTCTGCGCCAGCGCGCCCGCGTCGCGCATGAAGGCGACCTGGTCGTCGTAGGGCCCGGCGGCGACGTCGTCGCTGCCGATGTCGCGCCGCTTGCCGCTGCTGTTGAAGGCATAGCCGGCGCAGGTGTTGTAGACCGGGATCTGCTCGCGCGCCGCGCCGCCGAGCGCCTGGTAGAGCGGTACCCGCTGGCGCTGGCCGGCGAGATCCCACAGGGCGATGTCGACGGCGCTGGCCGCGCGGATCTCGGCGCCCGAGGCGTTGTAGCCCACATAGGGCTGGGTGAGCAGCGCGTTGAGGCTTTCGATGGCGCTGGCGTCGCGCCCCAGGAGCTGCGGCGCGATCTCGGCATGGATCATGGTCTCGACCGTGGCGGCGCCGCGGAAGGTCTCGCCCAGGCCGGTGAGGCCCTCGTCGGTATCGATCTCCAGCCAGATCAGGCTGGGTCGGTCGGGGCTGCGATAGGTGCGCAGGGCGGTGATGCGGGACATGGGCAGGCCTTGGTAGGGGCGGGAGGACGAGTTAGTTTGGACAAAGCTGTAAAATCTGTCAATCGTGCCGAGGGCCGGACACGGGCCGCAGACCTTTGCCTTGCCGGTCCGGGCCCCATGCTGCAAACTCCCGCCCCATGAATCACGCATCTCCCGATCGCCGTCTGAGCGACATGGTCTACGAGCAACTGCTGGCGCTGCTGGGCAGCGAGGGCTTCGAGATCCACGCGCGCCTGCCCGGCGAGATCGAGCTGGCGCGCCGCTTCTCCGTGTCGCGGCCGGTGTTGCGCCAGGCCCTCGCGCGCCTGCGCGCCGAAGGGCGGATCTCGGCACGCAAGGGCTCGGGCAACTATGTCGAGGCGCTCAAGCCGCAGGCCGAGATCGTGGAGTTCGGCGCGCTCAGCAGCATCGCCGACATCAAGGCCTTCCTCGAATTCCGCTGTGCCACCGAGGGGGAGATCGCCGCGCGCGCCGCGGCCCGCGGCGATGCGGCGGCCATCGCGGAGGTGGAGCGTCGGCATGCCGAATTCGAGCGTGCGCTGCAGGCGGGCAACCCCGGCATCGACGAGGACATCGCCTTCCATGCCGCGGTCGCGCAGGCCTGCGGCAACCGCTTTTTCGCGATGACGATCACCGCGCTCGCGGCCCAGACGCGCTTCAGCATCGATCTGGTGCGGCAGCTCTCCGGGCCGGTGCCGGCCGAGCGGCGCCAGCGCGTCGTGGCCGAGCATCACGCCATCGTGCAGGCTATCGCCGCCGGCGATGCGGCGGCGGCCCGGGCCGCCATGGTGGCGCATCTGCAGGGCGGCATCGCGCGCCTGTTCGGGCAGTGAGCCCGATTCGATCTAGGGTTTATCAGCTATTGACAGATTTTACAGGATAGGCGGAAGATGTCTCCGCCCAGGCAGCCACTGCCGGGCGCGGGCGCATGCCGTCTCTGGTTGTCGGCCTGCTTCGCACAATGACAAGGAGACATCATGCTTTTCCCCTATCCGCCCGCGTCAGCGCGGGGCCGGCGTCGCGCCCTGGTCCGCCTGGCGGTCGCCGGCCTGGCCGGCCTGATCGGCGGCGCCGCGCACGCGGCCGACGACGCCGCCCGCTATCCCGACAAAGTCATCCGCATCGTCGTGCCGAACCCGGCCGGCGGGGCTTCCGACGTCATGGCGCGGCTGCTCGGCAAGAAGCTCACCGAGAAGTGGGGCCAGCCAGTGGTGGTCGAGAACAAATCGGGCGCCAACGGCAGCATCGGCGCGAGCTACGTGGCCAAGTCCGATGCCGATGGCTACACGCTGCTGTTGATGGATTCGGGCAGCCTGACGATCTCGCCCAGCATCATGAAGCTGAACTACAGCCCCACCAAGGACCTCGCGCCGGTCTCGATCGTGGCCTATTCGCCGCACATCCTGGTGGTGAGCAACAAGCTGCCGGTGCACAACGTGCAGGAGCTGGTCGACTATGCGAAGGCCAACAAGGGCCGGTTGAATTTCGGCGAGACACCCGGCTCGATCACCCACCTGGCCGGCGTGCTGTTCGCCAGCCAGAGCGGCATCGAGTGGAACTACATCGGCTACAAGGGCGGCTCGCAGGTCCTGTCGGATCTCGCCGGCGGCCAGATCGACGTGGCGATGAACAGCTTTCTCGCGACCTACCCGCTGGTGAAGGGCGGGGCGATCCGCATGCTGGCGGTGGCCAGCCCGCAGCGCTTCGGCGCCATCCCCGATACGCCCGCGCTGTCGGAGCGCCTGCCCGGATTCGTGACCGGTTCCTGGCAGGCCCTGATGGCGCCGGCCGGCACGCCGCCCGCCGTCGTGCAGAAACTGCATGCCGCCATTGCCGAGATCACGGCCGAGGCCGACACCCGGCAGCGCTTCGCCGAGCTGGGCTCCGAGCCGGTCAGCATGACGCCGGCCGAGATCGCGGTCTGGCTGCGCAAGGAGACCGACCACTGGGCCAAGGTCGTGAAGGACGGCGACATCAAGGTGTTCTGAGCGCCGCGCTCCGCGGTCGAACGACGCCCCGGCGGGCTGACCGCGCGGGGCGTCTTTCATGGGCCCGGCGCGCGTCACGCCCCAAAAGAAAAACCCCGCAAGGCGAACCTTGCGGGGCTTTTTAGCAGGGTGGCCCCCGGTGAGGCGGGGGCGCCGGCTGGGACGGGACTTCTTAGAAGTCCATGCCGCCCATGCCACCCATGCCACCCATACCGCCCGGCATGGCCGGGGCAGCGGGCTTGTCTTCCACCAGCTCGACCACGGCGGCTTCGGCCGTGAGCAGCAGGCTGGCCACCGAGGCGGCGTTCTGCAGGGCGGTGCGGGTCACCTTGGTGGGATCCAGCACGCCTTGCTCGACCAGGTCGACGTACTCGCCGCTGGCGGCGTTGTAGCCGTAGTTGCCCTTGCCGTTCAGCACGTTGTTCACGACGACGCTGGCTTCTTCACCGGCGTTCGACACGATGGTGCGCAGGGGCTCTTCGACAGCGCGCAGGATCAGCTTGATACCCGCGTTCTGGTCGGGGGTGTCACCCTTCAGACCGGCGATGGCTTGCTTGGCACGCAGCAGCGCAACGCCGCCGCCAGCCACAACGCCTTCTTCCACTGCAGCGCGGGTGGCGTGCAGGGCGTCTTCGACGCGAGCCTTCTTTTCCTTCATTTCGACTTCGGTGGCAGCACCGACGCGGATCACGGCAACACCGCCGGCCAGCTTGGCCACGCGCTCTTGCAGCTTTTCACGGTCGTAGTCCGACGAAGCTTCTTCGATCTGGGCACGGATCTGCTTGACGCGCGCTTCGATCGAGCGGCCGTCGCCGGCGCCGTCGATGATCGTGGTGTTTTCCTTGGCCACTTCGATGCGCTTGGCTTGACCCAGTTCTTGCAGGGTGGCCTTTTCCAGCGACATGCCGGTTTCTTCGGAGATCACGGTGCCGCCCGTCAGGATGGCGATGTCTTCGAGCATGGCCTTGCGGCGGTCGCCGAAGCCAGGCGCCTTGACGGCGGTGGTCTTCAGGATGCCACGGATGTTGTTGACCACCAGGGTCGCCAGGGCTTCGCCCTCGACGTCTTCGGCGATGATCAGCAGCGGACGGCTCGACTTGGCGACTTGCTCCAGCACGGGCAGCAGGTCACGGATGTTGCTGATCTTCTTGTCGTAGATCAGGACGAACGGATCGTCCAGGGCGGCAACTTGCTTTTCGGGCGAGTTGATGAAATAGGGCGACAGGTAGCCGCGGTCGAATTGCATGCCTTCGACGACGTCCAGCTCGTTTTCCAGCGACTTGCCGTCTTCGACGGTGATGACGCCTTCCTTGCCGACCTTGTCCATCGCGTCAGCGATGATCTGGCCGATCGAGGTGTCGCTGTTGGCCGAGATCGAGCCAACTTGCGCGATTTCCTTGCTGGTGGTGACCGGCTTGGAGATCTTTTGCAGCTCGGCGACAGCGGCAGCCACGGCCTTGTCGATACCGCGCTTCAGGTCGATCGGGTTGAAACCGGCGGCAACGTACTTCAGGCCTTCCTGAACGATGGCCTGAGCCAGCACGGTGGCGGTGGTGGTGCCGTCACCGGCGTTGTCCGAGGTCTTCGAGGCCACGTCCTTGACGAGCTGGGCGCCGATGTTTTCGAACTTGTCCTTCAGTTCGATTTCCTTGGCGACGGAGACGCCGTCCTTGGTCACGGTCGGGGCGCCGAACGAGCGCTCCAGCACGACGTTGCGACCCTTGGGGCCCAGGGTGGTCTTGACAGCGTTGGCGAGGACATTCACGCCACGCACGATGCGCACACGGGCGTCATCGGCAAACAGAACTTGTTTGGCAGCCATTTAGCTTCCTTTCTTGAATCGGTTTCGCAGTTACTGGATCACGGCGAGGATTTCTTCCTCGCGGATGACGAGCAGCTCTTCGCCATCAACCTTCACGCTTTGGCCGGCATACTTGCCGAACAGGACCTTGTCGCCGACCTTCAGGTCGACCGGCAGGACCTTGCCGTCTTCAGTCTTCTTGCCGGGGCCGACGGCCACGACTTCGCCCTGATCAGGCTTTTCAGCGGCGCTGTCCGGAATGACGATGCCCGAGGCGGTTTTGCGCTCGTTGTCCAGGCGTTTGACGATCACGCGATCGTGCAGGGGACGCAGGGCCATGAGGAACTCCTGTTTCTAAAGAAGAGAGAAATGATCGGTAGTTGGCGCGGGAGCGTTGTTAGCACTCACCGGCGACGAGTGCTAATTATAGGGATGAGTTCTGACGGTTCAAGGGGAGGGGCCGGCGCTGTTACATATTCGATGCGTGGGATATTGGGGCCGCATTAAGGCGGGAGGCGGTGAAGTAGACAGTTTATTCTAGAACATTTATTCTAGATCGATCCTTTGTCGACGTCCTTTCTTCATGATGAGCAATCACCCTGTCCGCGCCAAGCCGACCAGCGCCGAACTGGCCGTGTTGCAGGCGCTCTGGGAGACCGGTCCTGCCACGGTCAAGCAGGTCCACGCCGCGATGGCGGCCGGGCGCGACGGCCTGACCTACGCCAATGTGTTGCGGCTGATGCAGATCATGCACGGCAAAGGCCAGTTGACGCGCGATGAAAGCCAGCGCTCGCATGTCTATGCCGCCGCCCAGAGCCAGAAGGCGACGCAGGGCAGCCTGGTCAGGGATCTGATTGGCAAGGCCTTCGCCGGTTCGGGCAAGGCGCTGGTGCTGGCGGCGCTGCGCGAAGGCCATGTGAGCAAGAAGGACCGCGCTGAAATCGAAGCGCTGTTGCGCGACGACAAGCTGTGACCGACTTCCTGCTCTCTGCGGCCTGGACCCTCGGCGCCAGCCTGCCGGCGGCTGCCTGGAAAATCCTGTGCCTGCACGCGGCCACGCTGGCGCTGCTGTCGCTGGCGCGTCCCGGCAATGCCCGGCTGCGCTACACGCTGCTGGGTGCGGCCTTGCTCGGCAGCGTGGCCATCGGTGCGACGGATGTGGCGCTCGCCTGGCACGGCTTGCCCGCCGCGGGCGCGTCGCCGCCGGGACCGGCCGTCAGGAGCTGGCCGCTGTGGCTGGCGCTGGCTTGGGCGGTGGGCAGCGTGCTCGCGGCGGCCAGGCTGCTGATGGGACTGGGCTGGCTGCGAGGCGTGCTGCGCGCCAGCCAGCCCTGGAACGATCCCGCCTGGCAAGCGCGCGTGGCGGACATGGCTCGCCGCCTGCGGCTGTCGCGCGCGGTCGGCCTGCGCGTGGTGCGCAACCTGTCGTCGCCGGTCACGGCGGGTTGGCTCAAGCCGGTGATCCTGGTGCCGGCTTCGCTCGTCACCGGCATGCCGGCGGATCTGCTGGCAGCGCTGCTGGCGCATGAACTGGCGCATGTGCGGCGGCACGATTACCTCGTCAACCTCCTGCAGCACGCCGCCGAGGTGCTGCTGTTTTTCCACCCATCGATCTGGTGGTTCTCGCGCCGCTTGCGGATCGAGCGCGAACGCATCGCCGACCAGATGGCCGCCGCCCTGATCGGCAGCCCCATGCCGCTGGCACGCGCCCTGCACGCCCTGGAGCGAGGCGCCGCCGATGCGCCAGCGCCGGTGGCGCCCGCTGCGCGAGACGGCGACCTGCTCGACCGGATCCGCCGCCTGGTGCGTCCCGACACGCTCGCCGGTCGCCGCGTGGTGGCGCTGCCCGTGCTGGCGATGGCCTGGGCGTTGGCCGGCTTCGGCGCCTGGGCTGCGCTCACGGCCCAACCGATGCCGCCGCTGTCGGCGCAGGAAGCGCAACGTCTGATGGCGCGGTTGCCGGCGGTCCAGCGCCTGATCGAGTCCAGTGGCGCAGCCCATGTATTGGTGCTGGACACGCGCTCGGGCGTCACGCTGCTCGGCCGTGCCGAGAACGACGTCGTGCCGATCGCTTCGTTGACCAAGCTGATGACCGCCATGGTGGTGCTGGACACCGCGCCGGACCTGTCGCGCCTCGTGCGCATCGACGAGCGCGACGCGCGCGCAACGTCCTCCGGCGCCCCGTCGTCGCTGCCGGTGGGCGCCCGCGTGACGCTGGACACCTTGCTCAAGCTGGCGCTGATGGCGTCTGACAACCGCGCCGCCCACGCCCTGGCGCGCACTTATCCCGGCGGCGAGGCGGCCTTCACCCTGGCCTTGCACCAGAAGACCGCCGCGTTGCGCCTCACACACACCACACTGGAAGAGCCCACCGGGCTGTCACCCGCCAACCGCGCCAGCGCAGCCGACATCGGGCGGATCGTCAGCGCGGCCGCGGGCTACCCCCAGATCGCCCGCGACACCACCTCGGTCGTGGAAACGGTCGATACGGCCGGCAACCGGATCCGGTATCACAACACCAATCCGCTGGTCGGCGCGCAGGGCTGGGACATCCTTCTATCCAAGACCGGCACCTCGACCGAAGCCGGGCGCTGCCTGGCCATGCGCGTCCGTATGGACGACCGCGATCTGACGCTGGTCCTGCTCAACGGCCACCCGAGCGCGCCCGAGCGTTCTTCTCTGATTTCCTCCACTACGCTTCATCTATCTTGACCTTCCGACTCTCTTTGCGGGCCCTCGGCGCAGCCCTTTCCCTGTCCGCGATGGCCGGCCCCGCTGCGCAGGCTGCCGTCCTCTGCTCCGTGGTGGCCGATGCCACCGACGGCCGCATCGTGTTCCAGCAGGGCACGCAACAGGCCTGCGCCGCGCGCTATACGCCGGCCTCGACCTTCAAGCTGGCCATCGCCCTGATGGGCGCGGACGCCGGCGTCCTGAAAGGACCGCACGAGCCGGTCTGGAACTACCGGGCCGATTATCCCGATTGGGGCGGCGATGCCTGGCGCGAGCCCACGGATCCGGTGCGCTGGATCAAGTATTCGGTCGTCTGGTACTCGCAGCTGATCGCGCGGGCGCTGGGGCAGGAAAGGTTCCAGCGCTATACGTCCGCGTTCCGCTACGGCAACGAGGATGTCTCGGGCGAGCCCGGCAAGCACAACGGCACGGACGGCGCGTGGATCATCTCGTCGCTGCGCATTTCGCCGCTGGAGCAGCTGGCGTTTCTGCGCAAGGTGGTCAACCGGCAATTGCCGGTCAAGACGGCGGCTTACGAGCTGGCCGAAAACCTGTTCGAGGTCGGCGAGGTCGGAGGCTGGCGCCTGTATGGCAAGACCGGCACCGGCTCGCCCGGCAGCAACGGCGTCTACACGTCTGCCAACGCCTACGGCTGGTTCGTGGGCTGGGCCCGAAAGGACGGCCGGCGGCTGGTGTTCGCGCGCTTGGTGCAGGACGAACGGACCACCAAGCCCAATGCCGGCCTGCGCGCTCGCGACGAACTGATGCGCGACTGGCCCGCCATGGTCGATGCGCTGCGCAAGTAAGCCGGCGCGGACCATGAACGTGGCGACGCGCGATGACCGCATCGACATCATGCGCGGGCTGTCGATCCTGCTGGTGCTGCTGCATCACTTCAATATCGCGTATCCGCTGCGCGATATGCCGCTGGTGCATGCCGTGGCGCGCAATGGCAATTACGGCGTGACGATCTTCTTCGTCATCTCGGGTTTTCTGGTCACCCGCAACGCGCTCGAGCGCTGGGGCGGCCTGCGCGCCATCGCACCGGCCTCGTTCTGGCTGCTGCGTCTGGCGCGGATCGTGCCCACGCTGGTGCTGACACTGGTGCTCGTGTTCGCGCAGCGCGCGCGCCTCGTTTCCGCTGAGCAAGCGCTGCAGAAGAAGGTGACTAAGAAAGCAGAGAATGACCTACGCATTGCCACGAAGAAGATCAAGCGCGCGTTGGAAAAGTTGGGAAGTTTGAAGAGCGTGGGGCAGCAGCTGGCAGACAGCCGCATCTTTCCGGGAACCTATGCGCCCGTCATTGTGGAAAAATCCGGCGAGCGGCTCATTCGGCCGATGCGCTATCAATGCCGTCCCGAGGGGGGGCCAGCAAAGTTTGACATTCAGTACCCCGGAACCTACAACGCTCGCCGAAACAACTGGAAGGGTTCTGGGGAAGGATGTTCGGCTTCAAGCACGGCATCATTGTTGTCAGCAAGTTCTACGAGCACGTCGCCAAGCACGCGCTCGAGGGACGGGAGCTCGCGCCCGGTGAAAAGCAGGAGAACGTCATTCTTGAGTTCTCGCCCGAGCCCGCCCAGGAGATGCTGATTGCTTGCCTATGGGCTGAGTGGAAGGGGCCGGAAGGACGGCTTCTTTCATTTGCTGCGATCACGGACGAGCCGCCCCCCGGAGGTGGCCGCGGCTGGCCACGATCGCTGCATCGTGCAGATCAAACCCGAGAATGTTCACGCCTGGTTGAACCCAGACCACCGCGATCTTGCTGCCTGTTACGCGATTCTCGATGATCGGCCGCGCGCGTACTATGAGCACAGGCTTGCCGCCTGAACCAAATTCCATGAGTACGTCGATTCCCTGACCAGGATGAGAGTGCTGCCTGGATGTAGCTTCCTACGGTTAAATCCCGTCCCAGGCTTCAAGCGTCAGGCATGGCTTGCCAATTCCTGGGCCCTCTGTCGCCTTCACCAACCGCACATCACGCGTTTCGCACTGCAAGCCTGAGGCGCGAATGATCGGCGTGCTCTCATCGCGCTACGAGTCCCGTAGGCAACATCGGAATTTCGCTTCCGTCTCGCGGAGTGTTGTCTAATCGGGTCAAACCAAAAAGGGGCGAGCATGGATGAAGTGGTGACGCAAATGGAAGACGGCTGCACCGAGGAGTTGATGGATGCGGCTGCAACGCAGCTCGCGTCTGCCGCGGAGCTTATCGGTGGTATCACTCGCTCGCAGCTTGAACACGCGTTGGACGCACAGCGGCGCGGCCTGAGGGTGTACGAAAGTCTAAGGAGCCTGAATGAGGTCATCGGTACGCAGTATGGCGACCGAGTTCTCTTCGAGTTGCTTCAGAACGCCCACGATGCGCACGCCGAAGGCGAGGAGGGCGAGGTCGCCATCGACCTCGTGGTCTCCAACGACCGTACGGGCGTACTACTCGTCGCCAACAAGGGGCGTCCCTTCTCCGGCTCGAACTTCGAGGCGATCCGCAACATCGGAACAAGCGATAAGGAAATCGGCGAAGGAATCGGAAACAAAGGTCTCGGCTTCAGAAGCGTCGAGGCGCTTACCAACGATGTCCACATCTTTTCCGCTGGCGCTCAGATGCCGGCGCCCACGTTCGACGGCTACTGCTTCCGATTTGCGTCCACTGAAGAGATCGCAGCACTCTTGGAGGAGATTGGGGCTTCTCCGGAGGTGGCCGCTCAGGTGGCCGACAACATCCCGCGCTACCTTGTCCCCGTCCACGTCCCCGTCAGCGAACAGACGGAGGAGGTGCGCCGCCTTGCCGAGCGGGGGTATGCGACGGTCGTTTGCCTGCCACTGGCTTCCCCGCGGGAGGTTGATCTGGCTGAGAGGCAGGTGGCCGCGCTGGCCGACGCAGAAGTGCCAGTCCAGCTCTTTCTCGATCGCCTTGCGTCACTGGAGATCTCGATCGTTCAGTCGGGCTCCGAGGTAAAAAGGGCTTCGCTATCCCGCAGGGTGGAATCACTCTTAGGGGATCCGTCTTCGAGCATTCGAATGCAACGCGTGAAGCTAGGCGACGGAAGCACGTTCCTCATTGCCAGCCAGACGCTGGAGAAGGGCGCTGTGTTAGCGGCGGTAGAAAGGAGCATACCGGCGGCACCGCCGCTTAAGCGTTGGCTCGCCTGGAAGGGTGATGCGGTCGTTTCGATAGCCGTTTGCCTGGACAAGGCAATAGCACCGCGCTTGTACAACTTTCTTCCGATGGACGATCACGCGGTCTCGCCTATGGCTGGCAACATTGATGCGCCGTTCTTCGCGGATATTGATCGGCGCACCATCAAGGGCGACTTGCCGTTGAATCAACTCCTAATCGAGGCCGCAGCCGACACCGCGGCGAAGGCTTGCTTGGCGATCGTTGATGAGGGCTTGGCATTACCGCCGAGCGCCGTCGTCGACATGGCCGCCTGGTCGGGGCCGCTCATTTCCAAGATCGTCGCCGCGTTTCAGAAAAACGGGCGACCGCTCTACAGAGCTGCCGTTTGGCCCGCCGCGTCCAACATTGGCGTCCACTGGGCTTCGTTCCAGACCCTCTACGCATGGCCGGACATCCGGACCAAGCAGATCTTGCCGGCGCGTCTTCGGTCACTCGCTGAGGCTGACATCCTGTTCGGCGTCTCTGAGGGGCAGCTCGCGCGGGTCAGGGCACTCGCTGCCGCCGTCGGGCATCCGCTCGACATGAATGGGACGCACCTGGCCCGATGGGTCGAGGCGACGGCCGAACACCTCGCAAAGAAGACCAAGCCTGGCGCGACCGCATGGCGAGACTTGTACGCGGACGCGCTCGCGTTGTTCGCCGCTTCCAATATCAGCCTGGAGGAGTTAGTGGGCAGGAAGGTGCTTCTCAGCGATGAGAAGAAGCTTCTCGTCGCGACAGCGGATACGCGGGGAGACGCCCCTCCGGTGTTCGCGCGAAGGGCAAGCGCACGCGGCAGGCGCGGCGAGGGCGCGCCCAACCCGCCTTCAGCTGTCGCTCGCAAGTTTCGCTTCCTCAACCAAAACGCCGGAATCCCCGAAGATGTAGTGCAGAAGTTCGTGAGAGCGGGCCTTTTGCGGCACTACGACCCCGTCGAAGCGCTGAAGGCCTTGAAGGGCGCGCTGGGATCCGCGACAGAGAATCAGCGGCACGAGGCCTTGACGTGGGCCTTCCGCGTGTGGCTTACCGACAGGGACAAGACTGTCGAAGCCGTGTTGAACGAAGCCGACCTGATGGTGCCGTGCTCGGGCGGTTGGATGCGCGCCAGAGAGGCACTTATGTCCGCGTCTTGGAGCGCTCTCGGTGGCACGCTTGAGCAGTACTTCGATGAGGCGGCAGCTACGTCCAAGGACTGCAGGGACCAGCGCAAGCGCCTCCTCGTCGCCTTCTCCAGTTGGCCCAAGGTGGGCGGCAACCACCGCCGCGAAGACTGGGCGGAGTTTCTGACGATACTAGGAGTAAGAGACGGACTTGAACCCATGCCCGCGACGATGCGGCGCATTGGCACCCCAAACGGATACTGGAACCAGCTTCTCCGGTACGGAAAAGCCGACCAAGGGTTCGACGCGAACTGGACCGAGATCATCTCCCACAGAGATTTGCTCTACCCGCAGACCGATTACAACATGCGCGGGGAGGCTTGGAGGATACCGGGGCAGCTCGAGCACGAGCATCTTCCGGAGTCGGCGAAGGAGCTTCTTTCAAATCTTTTGGTTACCTACCTGAAGGCCCACGGCGACGCGCACTTCCAGTTCAGCGTTCACCACAAGCGCGAACAGCAATCCGTCACCCTTCCGACCCCCCTTTACGTTTTCCTGCAACATGGTCGATGGCCTGCGAGCACTCGCTTGGACCAGGTCGTCTTCGCACGACCTTGCGACAGCTGGTCTACGACCGCGCCCCGTCTGCATCCCCCCCGCTTCGTGGCGCGGTTCAAGTCCTCGCCCGGCATCCGCGAAGAACTCCCTTCAATTCTCTTCGACGTCAAAATTGGCCTTCGCGACTGGTCAGACCCGTCTAGCGCGCCCGGCCGGCTGGCGTCGCTCGCTGCGGCGCTCCCGGAGCTGTCGGCGGCCGAAAGACGCGACTTGCGCGACCAAGTCCGCCGCGCGTGGGATGACGTCGCAGAGCGGCGCAGCGTGCTGCCCTCCTCGCTTCAATTGATCGTTGAGCGCTCGGGAAGCCTCGAAATTCTGCAGGGTCGCGAGCAGGGTCCACCGATAGTCTATGTGACGAGCGAGCCTCAGGGCTTCGCCGCACGCTCGCTCAGCGACGCAGGCGAGGCGGTGCTCGACGTGGGGGAGACGGATGCCACTCTGATTTGCGATCTGCTCAAGGAGACTGGCCGCTATTCTCCTCGACTGACGAACTCCGGCGAGGTGCAACTGGTGGTCGATGGCGTTCTTTTCGAGGCCTCGCCCGACGACCCGCCGTTGGTGGCCGGAGAGCTGTCGTGGCTGTGCGACCTTGCCATTCTTGCGCACGAGCACCTCGGGGACCCGCTGGAGACGCGGACTTTGCCCCCGGACGAACTCGACCGTCGGCTTCGCGCGATACGCGTCAGGCGCTGCGGTGGATTTGCCCTTACCATCTCGGGGCTCAATATACCGGTGCGCGGAAGGGAGCGTGTCCACGCCGTGCAGGACGCACGTGCCCCGACGCTGCTCGTGAAGACGGTCGACTCCATCGACCTCTCCCTACTGCTCGAGGCGTCGCAGGCTCTCACCAAGATGCTCGGGTCGCGGCGCAACACACTCGAGCTTATGCTGGGAAGGTTGCAGCGAGACGGCTACGACGGCGGAGCGGTAGGGCCGTCCGAGGAAATGCTGGCCAGGGCTATTGGCAGAGACGTCAGCGTTGTGCACGAGTACTTCGCCGCGACCAAAGGTGGCGTGCAGCGCCGCGTCGAGGGGGTGCTACCTGCTTTGGCGTTCCTCAAGGGCCTAGATGCCGCTGAGCGGCTTCGGGACAGGCACGCACAGCTCGGCCCCGCTCTGCAGCTTCGGTCCTGGCTCGCGGGCGAGCTGCCCGAGAGGGTGGTCAACCAACTGCTCGAGGTTGTCGCCGAGACAGACGATCAGAAAGCAATCTGCGCGCGGCTCAACCTGGACTTCGCGGCCTTCGGCTGCACTCTCGCCGAGCTCGGCTATCCGCCGATGAACGATGAGGCGGACTTCCGCCGCCTGTTCAGCGCATACCTCGCCGAGATGGCCTCCTCGATACGCGCTCGGCTGAGGCGGGCCTTTCTGCCCGCCTGGCGTGGCGCTGCACCACTTGACGAGTACGTGACCCTGCGAACGCTCGAATTCGTCCAGTTCGACTCGCAGTGGCCGCGACAGTTTGAGGAGCTTGATCGAGCCCACGTCGTTTCCCACGTGGAACAGGTGGTCGAGGCAAGGCTTGGGGCCGACGACCCCTCCGTTGAGCTTGAGGCCCTGGAGGTTGTTGCGGCGGCCAACCGAAGGCTGGTCACGGCGCGTCATGCGGACCTGACGAACCTGGTGCGCGCCTGGTGCAGGAAGAATTGCATTCAACAACCGACAGGCGTGGGCTCGGCCGATGCCCAGCAACTGGTGCGCGAACTGGACCGGGCGGGCCTGCTGGACTTCGAGGTGATCGCACCTGGCGCGTTGCCGACGTTGTTGCTCCGGCAAGGCTGGTGGCCGACGAGTATGCCGACCACCGAGTCCCTGAGTGATCTAGGCCTGACCGGGGAAGACTTGAAGCACGAGGAAAAAGAGGTGTTGGAACTCCGTCTGAAGTCCGAGGTTGCTCGCCGCAGCGTCTCCTTCGCCGGACGCTCGCTGGACACGGGAAGCCCTGGATTCATCCAGGAGTTCGAGAGCATTGCTGACACGGCGATCGCTCAAAGCGACGAGTGGTTCACTCGCAGTCGCGTCGCTCGCCTGCTTCAGCAAGAGGAAGCAGGCAAATCGTGGAAGGGGGCGGGCGGAGGCGGCGGCGGCAGAACCTGGCGCAACCAGCCGTCCGACGCAACGCGCACGACCATGGGCATGGTGAGCGAGTGGCTAGTTTGGAAGCTGCTCTTCCGGCGCCACCCGAAGGAGATGTCCGACGAGTGCTGGGTTTCGTCAAACCGCGAAAAATTCTGCACCGGCCCGGAGGGCGACGACTCCTTGGGCTACGACTTTCGGGTAGTGACTGCGCGGCACGAATATCTCTACGAGGTCAAGTCGGCGCTCGACGTCGGCGGCGAGTTCGAGCTGACGGCACGAGAGCTCGAAGTCGCCGGGAGTGCAAGAGAGGATAACAAGCGCAGATACCGCATCCTGTACGTGCCGTTCGTGTTTGATCCGACCCGCTGGATGGTGATGACCCTGCCAAACCCGGTTGGCACAAGAACGCGCGATCAATTTCGAGTCGTGCGAAGTGGCTCCGTTCGGTACCGCTTTGAGCAGCGCTAGATCAGTCGCTGCCGTCGACGCTTCACGGCGTAGGACTTCAGCAAGTGCTGAACTGAGAACTAATGTATGTGCGGGAGCAGTCCCCGTGTCGAATTCTATTCAACTCGAGATGTGGTCCACTGAAGTTGGCCGTATCCTAGGAGGAAATTGGCTCGAGCCGGCCGGCCATGTCGAACATCACCGGCACCGATCTCTACTGCGTCTGCAAATCAACGACCTATGCATGGGCGCGCCATTCAGTTTTGGATCGGACGTTCACCTAAGATGGTGATTTTGCGAGGATAACGTCGCTTAATTTGGAATTCTGCATCAACGACAGTAGCGGAGACACAGGATCAGTCGCGCTTGCTCGGCCAATGCCTGTACTGGTTGCGTTGTCGCTGACTGGTCGTGACGGCAAAATCTGAACCTGACACCGACTGAGGATCGCCGATGCCCAAACCTGCCGACCAAGCCCAGCTCAATGCCTCTAACGCCGACTTGTGGGCCCGGCTGACTGACTCGCTGTCCCACTACGACGGCGAAGCGGCCGCCGACAGCTTTATGGAAGCAGAAGGCCTGATCGACACCTACCTAGAAGCGGTCGCGGCGCAATCGACCAACCTACCGGATCGACAGGCGCTCGCCTTGGCGTGCGCGCATTTGCTAGTCACCATGCGAACGATGACCGAGGACGACTTGGCCACACTAGTGCGGCTCAATGCCACGAGCCTCGGCGTTTCCCTGTACGCCCTCGCACCTACAGTGGCCGAGATGAAGCAGCGCGCCTTGGCCGGCCTGCAGGTGATGGCCCAGCCCCACGCGGGACCGGCGCGGACGCCAAGCGTCGATTTTGATTCGCCGTTTTGACGGACGCCCCACGCTGGCGCCGCTCCCAGCATGTAGATGAGCACGTGCGCGGTAGATCTGCGGCTCGCGCTGCAAGAGTGTGGTTGATGGCGGCCTGCGCCGATGACCAGTCTCCCGAAAAGGTACTCGGATGGGTACCGTCCGCGATTTCGCGTGCCTCAGCGGCAAGCCATCCCGCGTCTGCTCGGGTGTGCCAGGTGGCCATTGCCTCGCAATACCGCCGCCAGGTCTTTGCGCGCAGGCGGCCGCGGCGCTGCGTCTTGGGGCGACGATTTTCAGGCGCGATCTCGTAGTCCATGGCGAATTCCCCTGCTACGCCTGGTCGCTGAACAGGTGCGCCGGCAGGCGCTGCTCCACATGCAGGACATTCCGCAACGAGAAGGTCACCTTTTCGCCCAGATAAAAGCCACCGAATTCCTGGCCAGCCTCCGGCTCTCCGGGAAAATCGACGACCGTCCCGCCGTAGGAGTTGTCGTCGATGAGGCCATCGGTCCTATCCAGCCAGATCATGACCTGGATCAGAGTGCCGTCCTGGATCGCTTTCAGGTGGACCCGATCACCCTTGAGGATGGTATCGCGCCGCTTGTCACGCTCGAGGTCCCAGCCGCGAGAGGGGCTATATATGGCCAGCTCGAAATCGGCTGGGAAGTGCTGCCCGCAGCTCATGGTAAAGGTACGCCAGACGCCAGGGGGCATGTCCTGCTCGCCAGCCTCCCAGCGCTGCAGCTGGCGTTCGCTCACACGCAGGATCTGCGCGACCTGACTTTGGGTTCGCCCGGACTTCAGGCGTGCGTCGCGGATCTCCCCGCCGGCCGGGGAGCGCCAGAGCGGATCAGCAGCGCCCTGGTCAATTTGCCCTGTCGGGCACTCGGAGTGGTGGCTCATGGAGTTGCTCCTTTGCGATACGACATTTTGTCGTGCAAAGGTTAGCACGACAAAATGTCGTCAAGAAGGACGAATCTGCGGGATAGGCGATTCGAACCTCTCGCAACAAAACTGGGCCGGAGCCTCCAAATGTAGAAGCTCATTGAAGATGCAAATTTGGTCAATAGTTACGTTTCAGGTTCGTTAAGGGGCTCGCAAGCAATGAAATCTAGGCTGTTAAGGGGTTATCCGTAGGCTGCTGGAAATCGCTAACCGTGAAAACCCCTGAAATGGGACCATCTAGATTGAATTAGATGACGAAGAATTCGTCTAAGTTGACACACAGGATGTCTCTTGGTTGCGCGCAGGTTATTGCACGGTTTCGGCGCGCAGGGCAGCCTGCACGGCGGGCCGCGCCCCTACTCGCTTCACATAGACCAGCAGCGCAGGCCAGAGGCCGATCAGCCAGAGCAACGTCCTCGGCGCCAGCGCGATGGCGCTGGGCGCGGCGCTGCTGCTGCTTGGCGCAACCACGGTCTCCCCCTCGTCGACCAGTCTGGTCCGGCGCCTGCTCGGCCGCTGCGGCCGCGACTGCTATGAGATCTACCTGCTGCACTTGCTCGTGCTGGGCCTGTTGCGAACATGGTTGCCGCCGGCCCAATGCCAGGGTGTTGGCCGGGTCGGCTTGCTATGCGTGTTCATCGTGGGCTCGTCTCTTCTGGGCGTGCTGGTGTCGCGCGGATATTCCACGCCGCTGAACCAGGGTCTACGGCGATGGCTGCGCCTGGCGCCGGCCGGCCGTGAAGCGAACGGCAGGCCCTGAGCGGTCTGCCGTTCCGTGTTCCCCAGTCATGGCGTTACAGCATCGTGTCGGCGGTCATCAGGGCCGCGAGCCCAGCGCGCCGCGCACGGTTTCGAGGTCCAGCTTGCGCGCCGCGGCCGAGAGCGTCGGTGCCGCCAGGCCGCGGCCGATCCAGTCGAGTAGGGTGTCGGGTTCGGCGCCTTCCGCTACCGCCTCGGCCTCCGGGCGGGGTACCGCGATGACCAGGCCGAGCTGTTCGCGCGCGGCCTGGTAGCGGCCCTTGGCATCGAAGCCGTTGGCGCCGTGCTCGGTCACGCTGCCGCCGATCCACAGCGAGAGATCGAGCGTGGCGAGGCCGGGCACCGCGAGCGGCGCGAGCGCGGCCTTGAGCCGCGACCGGCATTGCACGATGGCGGCGAGGTAGCGCACGCCGGTTTCCGGGCCGCCCATGACGCCGTGCAACGTGACTTCCATGCTTTCTCCTTGTGGACGCGGATTGTTCTATTGGCTGCGCGGCGCAACAAGACCATTGCCGATACGGGTATCGGCAATGCCCCCACGGTGCGCCAGGTCGGCGCGCCAGTCGGATCAGCGCGTCCGAGGCGATGTCAACGCGCTTTCGCGCTTTCGCGTTACAGCGTCGGCTCGGGAATCGGCGTGTCGGCCGGGACCGAGCCGGAGATGCGCGCCGGGCAATCCGAGATGCCCCACTTGGTCACCATGCCGTTCTCGATCATGAATTTTTCGACGCACACGTGATACGCCGACATCGGGCCCCAGATGTCTTCGTACGAAACGATTTTGGCGCCGTTCTGCAGCGTGTAGCTCTTCTTGGGCGGGCCCCACTTGGAAATCAGCTGTTCTTCGGAGCTGCCGACCCACACCGCATTGACGTCGTTGTAGGTTTTGTTCCGCTTGCCCGTCAGCATGCTCATCTGCGCGGACGTACAACCCGCGAGCAACGCCGGCAGGACGACAAACAGTGCGATTTTTTTCATTTTTTCGTGGGTCCAGGTTGAGTCAGTGAAAGGGATTGCTTCAACGTCACGTGCGACCGCAAACGATCGATCTGCGCGGGCCTTGCCGGCCTTTGGTCATGCCGGACGTCGATGTAGCGCAAGCGCTGCGGGCGGCCGTCGGCTCGCCTCAGCGCACCGAAAACCCGTCGCCGCGCAGGCTGCCATTCATGCCGCAGAACGGCGGGCCGAAGCCGTCGTCCTCGACGCCCGGGGGCGGGATGACGCCGACCGCCACCCGCGCACCGCCTTGTACTGCTGCGCGACCGCCGCGTCCGGGTTGCCGAGATCGATGCTGCCGCGCAGGGACTTTTCCATCGGCGTGGCGGCCTTGGCGCAATCGACCGACGGCGCTGCCGGTCACGGTCAGGAATGCCGCGAAGACCAGATGACGGAACATGGGGGTGCTGCTCTCCAGGGGGTGTGCGCGACGGGCCAGGGCGGCGGCGCCGCAACAAGCGCGCAGTTTACCGGGGGGATTGTCAGAAATCGTTGCGAGAGTGTTGCAGAATCCGAGGAGATCTGCGAAGTGGGTTTAGTCGTTGCGAGCACAACATATCTGCGGTGCGTGTCGGTATTCGCTCGGTCCCGCGCGGTCAATCACCGTCGATGAAGCCTCAGTAAATAAGCGGAAGAACCTGCGCGACCCGTTGGGCTACGGGAGACGGGGGATGGGGAGTCAATTGCTGTTGATCCAGTCCTGCGTGTCCTGGATGAACCAGGGCAGATTTAACTGCTCCCCTTCCCCTGACTGAATGGTCAGGCGCTGCCCCGTCCTTCCAGTCTCGCTGCTCCGATCAGACGTTGCCGCAGAGGGCGAACTTTGATAGTCCATACCTGTTCGTTTTGGCGGATTGTCCGCGCAGCCGACGACCGATGCGCATGCGATGCAGGAAAAAGTGAAAAGAAAAAATGGTCGGGCAACGGACATATTTATGGTTCCAACGGGCAGCAGAGCACGGATGCCGGAGAAGGATTCACCTTACTAGACCCTTCGGGTTTGCGGCGGGTTAAAGGCTACCGACTGTTGGAAATCAGTTTAGACCACCGCAACTGCTCAACCTTGCACGCCCTGCATAACAGCGTTCTGGCGGCGCTCGTCGGCTCACGACGAACGTAATTCATTTCTGCAGGAGCGTAGTCGAAAGCCTTTGCTCCCGCAGAGGGTGTGAAGTAGTATCAGGTTACATCGGTAGCATGCCGTAGTGAATAGCGAAGGAAGTTCGATTCACTGCGGTAGACGAGTCGATTGAGGTGGCTTGACTAAGCGGCTGGCGATTGACGTGCAGTGCCGCGCGGTCGAACTGGCAAGTGCCTCCAAGTCGACCAGCCGTGTTCGTGTCTTGATTGCCCTTAAGTCCGCGCGAGCGATGGCTTGTGCACCTATCGGAGTAGAGCATGGAGTTGATGGAGAAACTCAGAAGTCTTTCAGAGAAGATTCGCCAGCAAGGCCCGGCGATCAAAACTGAGGAGGCGACAAAGAACGCGTTCGTCATGCCGTTCATTCACAACATTTTGGGATACGACGTATTCGATCCCAATGAGGTGACACCGGAATTCATCTCCGACGTGGGAACCAAGAAGGGTGAAAAGGTCGACTACGCCATCCTTTTGAATTCGGAGATTCAAATACTGATTGAGTGCAAGAAGTTCGGAGACCCGCTGCACATCAATCATGCATCGCAGTTGTTCCGTTACTTCCACGTCACCACTGCTCGAGTCTCCATTCTGACGAATGGGCAGAACTACCAGTTCTTCACTGATCTGGACGCACCTAACAAGATGGACCAAAAGCCATTCTTGGAACTTGACCTGCTCGACATCGACGACTATGTCGTGCCGGAGCTTAAGAAGCTTACCAAAGGCGCGTTTGACCTGGATTCGGTCATTAGTGCCGCTGGCGAACTGAAGTATCTCAGTCAAATTAAGAAGGTCGTAGCCAATCAGTTCGTGGCCCCCGAGGAAGACTTCGTAAGACTCTTTGCCTCCCGTGTTTATGACGGTGCCATCACACAACGCGTTCGAGATCAGTTCTCGGCGCTGACAAAGCGCGCGTTGAGTCAATTCTTGAATGATCAGATCAACGAGCGCCTGAAGTCGGCCATGAGCAACAACGCAGTCGCGTCAGTAGTTGCCGAGACGCCAGAGGCGGAAGACATTGCCGACACCGCGGACGATTCCATCACTACTACACTGGAGGAAATCGAGGGCTACCACGTTGTAAAGGCAATTGTGCGGGCGGTCGTGGACGTCAAGCGAGTCGTTCAGCGAGATACCCAAAGCTATATGGGCATACTTTTGGACGACAACAACCGCAAGCCTATATGCCGCCTTCATTTCAATCGCGCTCAGAAGTACGTGGGCATCTTCGACGAAAACAAAACTGAGACACGTCACCCGATTTCGTCGATTGATGAGATATACAGCTTCTCCGACGCCCTTCGTAAAACCGTCGGTTTCTATGGCGGTGAGGCCGGAGCGGCAAGCTAGAGAGCCCCATCGCTTTTCGAAAAAGAGGGTTCTTGGTTCTAATCTTGGGAGGAAAGATGCGCTACACGCTTCGATTCATTTTTGCCGTTTGCGCTCTGACGTTTGGCGGTTCTGCGCTTGCGCAGTATTACGGGGGAAACGCTTACGGTTCGGCTTCGAGCCGCGGAAGCGGATACTCGGCGCCATCTGCGCCGCGGACCCCGATGCCAAGCTATGGCACGGGCTCTAACTGGAACAGCACGACAGTAGACGGGTATACGCGCCGCGACGGTACGTATGTGGCGCCACATCAGCGATCTATGCCTGATGCTTCGCAGAACAACAACTGGTCGACGAAGGGAAACCAAAATCCATATACCGGCCGCGCCGGGACTCAGCCCGGCAACGGATATCGCTGAAATCCCTGACGCGGCACAGCTTTTTCGAAACCTCGTCGCGCGCAGAAGTCTTGGGTGTGCCTAGCTAGGTTCAGCCCGCGCGCCTCACCCCGCGTACAGATTGCTCAGCGATGCCTTGAGAAAGCCGCCGTCGACCACGATGTCCTGCCCGTTCAGATACTGCGAGGCGTCGCTGGCCAGGAAGCCCACGGCGCCGGCGATGTCGGCGGGCAGGCCGATGCGTCTCGCGGGGATGTGGGCGATGCGCTTCTGCAGCACGTCGTCGTCGTGATAGTGCTTCTCGGAGAGCGGCGTGCGGATCATGCCGGGGCTGATCGAGTTGGCGCGGATGCCGCGCGGCGCCCATTCGACGGCCATCTGGCGCGTGAGCGCCTGCAGCGCCGCCTTGGAGGTGCCGTAGGCGCCGAGCCGCGTGGGGGCGTGCGCGGAGATCGAGGCCACGTTGATGATGCTGCCGGCCTGCCGGTCGCGCATCAAGGGAAACACGGCCTGGGCGCACAGCAGCGCGCCGCGCAGATTGATGCGGAGTATCCGGTCCCACAGATCGAGCGGGAAATCTTCCAGGCCCACCGGCGCCGCGCTGACGGCCGCGTTGTTGACGAGCACGTCGCAGCGGCCGTAGCGCTCCCGCACCGCGCGGGCCAGTGCCGCGACCGACGCGGGATCGGCGATGTCGCAGTGCAAAGTCAGGAGGCCGGCCGAGTCTGCGGCGGCGTCGGCGGCGTTCAGGTCCGCCTGCACCACCGTCGCGCCCATCGCGCGCAGGTGCGTGCAGATGGCCAGGCCGATGCCGCCGGTGGCGCCGGTGACCACGGCCACGCGGCCGTGCAGCGCGTCGGCGGCGTAGGCAAAGCGGGGTGCCGTTTCCATGGTCATCGCCTACTTGTTCTTCAGGTCGGCGACTTTCGCCAGGCCCTGCCAGATGACGGCATCGCGCTTGATCGATGCGGCGAAGTCCTGTGCTGACATGTTGGCCGGCACGATCATGTTCTGGCCTTCGATCTTTTCGCGCACGTCGGGGGCGTGCTGGGCGCGGTAGATCTCGGCGTTCAGCCGCGTGACGATCGCGGGCGGCGTGCCTGCCGGCGCGAACACGCCGTACCAGCCGTCGGCCTCGAACGTGTAGCCTTGCTCCGCGAGCGTGGGCACGTCCATCGAGGCGGGCCAGCGGCGCGAGCCGGTCTGGCCCAGCGCAACCAGCTTGCCCGCGCGCATGTGCGGAATCGGCGAGGCGATGTCCATGAAGCCGACGCTGATGTTGTTGGCGATCAGGTCGGTGCTCTCGGTGACCAGCTGCTTGTAGGGCACGTGCGGCATGTCGAGGCCGTAGTGGGCCTTGATGCCTTCCATCGCCAGGTTGCCGGACGAGCCGGTGCCCCACGAACCATAGGCGAGCTTGCCGGGATTGGCCTTGGCATACGCGACCATGTCGGCCAGATTCTTGAAGCCGGTGCTCGGATTGGCGACCAGCAGGATCCCGGCCGCGCCGACCTGCGCGATGGGCAGCAGGTCTTTCTCCGTGTCGTAGGGCAGCGAGGGCAGCACGACCGGGTTCAGCAGGATGGCGGACGAGGGCGCGAACAGCAGCGTGTAGCCGTCGGGCGTGGCCTTGGCCACCGTCTCGCAGGCGATCATGCCGTTGGCGCCGGGCTTGGCCTCCACGACCACGGGCTGGCCCAGCGCCTTTGCCAGCGGCGCCGCCACCAGCCTTGCGAAGATGTCGCCGCCCGCGCCGGACGAGCCCGCGACCACGAGGCGGATGGGACGGTCGGGCCAGGTGTCGGGGGCGGCAACGGCGTTGATGCCCAGGCCCATGAGCATGGCGCCGAGCAGCATCGCCCGTCGCTTGGGCAAGGGATGGGTCATGAGCGTCTCCAGGATGTTTGAATTATGGGAAGCTCTAAATTCTAGGAAGCGCCGTCGGGTTGGCTATAGCTGATTGCGCAGATCAGAACTGCACGAATCGAAGGAGTGGGCCGACACGGCCGCAGCGCGTGGCGCGCGCCGCCTGCTGCGTTTTCTGCAGAAGAGTTCTCCGGAATTTGGCGCAATCCCGTGGCGGCGCGATCGATACACTTTGGCGGGAGACAACTGCAGAAGAACAACGCCATGCCCATCGCCCTTCGACGTCGCCTGCTGCTGGGTGGCGCGCTCATCAGCGCGTTGTTGTCCGTGACGGCCGCCGCGCAATCGAACTACCCGACCAAACCCGTCCGGCTCGTCGTGCCGTATCCGCCGGGTGCCGCCACCGATGCCATCTCGCGCGCCTTTGCGCAGCAGCTCGGCGCCATCATGGGACAGCCGGTGGTCGTGGAGAACCGGCCCGGCGCGGGCTCGGCCATCGGCATCACGGCGGTGAACAGCCGGCCGGCGGACGGCTACACGCTGCTGGTCCATGCCGAGGGCTTCTACAGCGCCAAGTTCACCACGCCGGGCGCAGGCTATGAATTCTCCGATTTCGAGATCCTGGCGCCGCTGGCCCAGAGCAGCTACGCCTTCATCGTCCCGGCCGACCGCGGCTGGAACCGGCTCGAGGATCTCAAGGGGGTGAAGCGCGAACTGGACATCGGCATCGCCGACCTGGGCGTGGGCACGTACTCCATGCTGGCCACGAGACTGGCCGCCGGGCTGGGCGTGCACTACCGCCCGATCCCGTTCAAGGGCGGTGCCGAGGGCCTCACCGCCATACTCGGCGGCCAGATCGACGGCTATTTCACCACCCTCGGCACGACCCAGAGCGTCAAGGACAATCCCCACGTCAAGGTGCTGGCCTATACCGGCCGGCCGGGCAGCACCAGCCATCTGCCCGGCGTGCAGACCTTCGCGGCGCTCGGCGTGCCGGACATGGTGTTCCACAGCAGCTACAGCGTGGCCGTGCGCACCGGGATCCCCGAACCGGTGCGCGCGCAACTGGCCGCCTTCGTCAGGCAGGCCGCCTCATCCGAAGCGATGGACAGGGCGCGGCGGGATCTCTTCCTGGACGGCTACGACGGCACGCTGGACGATTACAAGCGCGAGCAGCTGCGCCTGGCCGATGCGTTCGAGGCGAGCGCGAAGGCGCGCACGCGCGAGTAGGGCGGACAGCGCCGAGCTCGGGCGTGCGCGGGCTCAGCCCGCAGCCTGCACGATGGCCTTTTTCTGCAGCACGCGTCGGCAGCGGTCGGCGGCCTTGGCTTTCGACCCGGGCTGGCATTGATGGCACACTGCAGGACCCGATCAACGGGAAGCACGGGTCGACCTCTGGCGCCGAGGTGGCCGGGCTTTCCACGATGCCATCGTTGCCGACACGAACACCCATGAATCCATCCGACCCGAGTCTTCCCCTATGAAAGGCCTCAAAGAAGGCCGGATCCGGCGTTGGGATGATGCGCGTGGCTTCGGCTTCATCGCGCCGGACGATGGGGGCGAGGGGGTGTTCGTGCATATCTCCGCCTTCGAGTCGGGGCGACCGGACCTGGCGCAGCGGGTGCGGTTCTTCGTCGAGGCCGGCAAGGACGGTCGGCCCCGGGCGCGGCAGGTGCGTCTGCTGGATGCGGCGCAGGGCGCGCCGGCACCGGCGCGCGGACGGGTGGTGCACGGGCTGGGTGCGAAAACGGCGCTGTTTCTCGGGCTGGTCGTGGCGGGGCTGGTCGCGGCGATCGCGTTCGGGGCGCTGCCGCTCTGGCTAGGGCTGGTGTATGCGGGGATGAGCGTGCTGGCGTTCGTGGTGTACGCCGCGGACAAGTCGTCGGCGCGCGCCGGGGTGCGGCGGATTCCCGAGAGCACGCTGCACATGCTGGCGCTGGCCGGCGGGTGGCCGGGCGCGTTGGTGGCGCAGCAGATGCTGCGCCACAAGTCGTCCAAGCCGTCGTTCCTGGCCGTGTATTGGCTCACGGCGCTGCTGAACGTGGCGGCCTGCGTGTTGCTGACGCAACCCATGGTACGCAGCTGGCTGCTGGCCTGGGTACAGCGGCTGGGCGCTTGAGCGCTGGCGTGCCGGCGGCGGGCGGCACGGCGCCCTCGCACGGAATGATCGTCTACAATTAGAAATCATTCCCATTACCGTTTGATCGGAAAGTCCCGTGCGCCCTGTCGACTTTGCGTCCTCTGACGAGTTCGTCAGCCTGTATCGAGAGCATCACGGCTGGCTCGTGCAGATGTTGCGCCGCCGGCTGAGCGGCAATAGCGAGAACGCGGCGGATCTGGCGCACGACACGTTCGAGCGCGTGATGCGCAGCGAGTCGCGCGCGGCGTTCGCGGAGCCGCGCGGTTTCCTGACGACGGTGGCCAAGCGGCTGTTGATCGATCAATCCCGCCGCCGCGCGATCGAGCAGGCCTACCTCGAGACGCTGGCGGCGCGTGCCGAAGAGGTCGAGCCGGGGCCCGAGACGCATGCGCTGGTGGTCGAGGCGCTGGACGCGGTGTGCCGCATGATGGAGCAGTTGCCGCCGCGCGTGCGGCAGGTGTTCGTGCTGGCGCAGGTGGAAGGGCTGCCGTATCTGGCGGTGGCCGAGCGCCTGGGCGTGTCGGTGGCGGCGGTGCAGCGCGACATCGTGAAGGCCTGGCAGCATTGCTACGCGGTGCTGTACGCATGAGCGCCCTGCACAGCGAGCGGCTGCATCCCGACATCATCGCGCAGGCCGCCCAATGGATGATGCGCACCGGCGATGCGCCCGACGCGGCCACGCAGGCGGCCTGTGCGCGCTGGCGCGAGGCCGACGCGCGGCACGAGCTCGCGTGGCAGCGGCTGCAGGGCATCAGCCAGGACGTGGGCGCCGCCACCGGCCGGAACCTCTCCGGCGGTGCCGCGGGCCAGACCATCCTGCGCTATTGCGAGCAGCGTACGCGCCGCAATGCGATGAAGTGGGCGGTCGGCGCCGTGGGGCTCGGCACGCTGGGATGGCTGGGCGCGCGCCAGGGCCTGTGGGACGGCGCCAGCGTGTATCGCACGGCCACCGGCGAGCAGCGCCAGATGACGCTGCCCGACGGCACGCTGCTCACGATGAATACCGGTTCGGTGGTGGCGCTGCGCTACGACGCGGGGCAGCGCCGCGTCGAATTGCGCAGCGGCGAAATCCTGATCGCCACGGCCGCCGACGCGGCGGGCCGGCCGTTCGGGGTGATGACGCCGAACGGGCTGCTCACGCCGCTGGGCACCCGCTTCGCGGTGCGGCAGATGGAGGCGGACAGCCACGCCACGCACCTCGCGGTGTACGAAGGGGCGGTGCGGGTAGAGCCCGCGCGCACGCAGGCGGCGCGCGTGGTGCATGCCGGCGAGCAGGCCTCGTTCGACGCGGCCGCGGTGTCGGCCGCCACGCCCGCCGAGGGGCAGGGGCCGGCCTGGAGCGAGGGCATGCTGGTGGCCAACCGCATGCGGCTCGACCGCTTCCTGGTCGAACTGGGGCGCTATCGCCCGGGCCTGCTGCGCTGCGACGACGACGTGGCAGCGCGCGAGGTGACGGGGGCCTTCCGGATCGACGACACCGACAGGGCGCTGCAGGTGCTGGCCGGCGTGCTGGACCTCAGGCTGCGCTATCGCACGCGTTATTGGGTGAGCGTGGGCCGCGCATGAGGGCGCACGGATGCCGGGCCCGGTCCGGATCGGTTGCCGCCACAACGAATTTGTAACGCCGTCGAAGATTCCCGATTCTGGCGCGTTAGACATAGAGACAGGCCCCGAGGCGCACGGGGCCTGGCCATTCTGTCGAACGAACCAGGAACCCGTCATGGCACTACGCCAGTCCTCACTCTCTCCCGCCTTCGCCGCGCGGCACGGCCACCGGCCCGCCGCGCTGCGCCTTGCCGTTCATCTCGCGCTCGCCGCGGCCTTGCCGTTGGCCGCGCCGGCCGCGTCCTGGGCGCAATCCGCCGCCGCGGGCGGCATCACGTTTGCGATCGCACCGACCACGCTGGACGAGGCGCTGGGCCAGTTTGGCGTGGCGGCCCGGATCACCGTGGCGGCATCGCCCGCGCTGACGCGCGGCGTGCGGACCCAGGGGGTGTCCGGGCGCTACACCGCCGAGCAGGGGCTGGCGGCGCTGCTGGCGGGCACGGGCCTGGAGGCGGTCGCCAATGCCAACGGGGAGGGCTATCACCTGCGCCGCGCGCCGCAGGCCTCGTCGGGCGTGTCGACGCTGGCGCCGGTCATGGTGACGGGCCTGTCGGAGGCCACCACCGAAGGCACCGGCAGCTACACCAGCCGCACCGTGACCATCGGCAAGGGCCAGCAGACCCTGAAGGAGATCCCGCAGTCGGTTACCGTGGTGACGCGCCAGCGCATGGACGACCAGAACGCCAACACGCTGGACGACGTGCTCGCCAACAGCACCGGCATGACGCTCTACAAGAGCCCGATGGGCGGCAACTACGTGTACTCGCGCGGGTTCCGCGTGGACAGCTACCAGTTCGACGGCGTGAACCGCGCGTTCTACTACCCGCAGGCCAACAGCTTCACGAGCACCACCGTGATCCTGGACCGGGTGGAGATCGTGCGCGGCGCCACCGGCCTGCTGCAGGGCGCGGGCTCGCCCAGCGCGGCGGTGAACCTGGTGCGCAAGCGCCCGCTCGCCGAGAACCAGCTCCAGGTGATGGCCAGCGGCGGCTCCTGGAACAACTACCGCGCCGACATCGACGCGACGGGCCCGCTGAACGAATCGGGCTCGCTGCGCGGCCGTGGCGTGGTCAGCTACAACGATCGCGACTATTTCTACGACACCGCCAAGAGCCGCAACGGCGTGCTGTACGGCGTGCTGAGCTATGACTTCGGGCCCGACACCACGCTGACGGGCGGCATCAGCTATGAGGAGCTGCGCTCGACGCCGTTCTTCCATGGCCTGCCGCACTACGTGAACGGCGACGACATCGGGCTCAAGCGCTCGACCTCGCTCGCGCAGGACTGGAACCGCTGGAACGGCAAGCAGACCTCCGTGTTCGCGGAGCTGGCGCATCGCTTCGACCAGGACTGGTCGCTGCGCCTGACCGCCACGTCCACGCAGGAATCCAACGATTCCAAGTACGCCTTCACGGAAGGCGCCGTCGATCCGCAGACGCTGCTCGGCCCCACGATGTACGCCGGCATCTTCGATCTCTCCACGCACAACAAGGCGTTGAACCTCGACGTGGACGGCGCTTTCGAGGCGCTGGGCCGCAAGCACAAGTTCAGCGTGGGCGGCAGCGTCAACGAGCTGGTCAGCAAGAACGACTTCTCCACGGCGCGCCTGAACCGGGCCATGAACGTGTTCGACCCGGATCACCATGTGCCGGAGCCCTCCGACGCGTGGCTGCGCGAGAACGCCTACCGCGGCGCCGCGACCATCGTGCGGATGAAGCAGACCGGCGTGTACGGCGTGGGCCGCTTCAGCCTGGCCGATCCGCTCACGCTGGTGGCCGGCGCGCGCGTGAGCTGGTATGAAAACACCGGCCGCTATCGTGACGGCGGTGCGCCCTATACCGATCCCTACAAGGAGAACGGCGTCGTCACGCCGTACGGCGGCCTGATCTACGCGTTCGATCCGCAGTGGTCGGGCTACGTGAGCTATGCCGAGATCTTCGAGCCGCAGAACGCGCTCGATGCCTCCGGCGCGCTGCTCGATCCCATCGTGGGCAAGAACTACGAGGTGGGCATCAAGGGCGAGCTGATGGACGGGCGGGTGAACACCTCGCTGGCGCTGTTCCGCATCGACCAGAAGAATCGCGCGCAGCAGGACATGGTGAGCGCGTGCCGCGTGGGCGACATCTGCTATCTGTCGAGCGGCAAGGTGCGCAGCCAGGGCGTGGACGCCGAGATCAGCGGCGAGATCGCGCGGGGCTGGCAGCTCTTCGCGGGCTACACCTTCAACACTTTGAAGTTCCTCGACGACACGGAGGTGTCGACCACCAACTTCGGCCGCACCGTGACGCCCAAGCACATCCTGCGCCTGTGGTCCGACTACCGGTTGCCCGGCGCGCTGTCGGCGTGGACGCTGGGCGGGGGCGTGAACTTCCAGTCGGGCAGCTACACCGACACGCGCAATGTCCGGGTGTCGCAGGGCTCCTACGCCATCTGGAACGCGCGCATCGGCTACCAGTTCAACAAGCACTGGTCGGCCGCGCTGAACGTGAACAACCTGCTCGACAAGAAGTACTACCAGACCATCGGTGCGCCGGGCTGGGGCAGCTTCTACGGCGATCCGCGCAACGCCACCCTGACGCTGCGCGGCACCTTCTGACGCGTCTGACAGGACCGCGCCGGGGCGGGCAGGCGCACGCGCCACCCGCGCCGGCGCGAGGCCATCAGGCGGGCTTGGGCGGGGGCGTGTCGCCCTCGCTTTCGCCTTCTTCGCGGGCCTCGAGCTCGTTGCCGAGCACCTCCGCGGCGTCGCCGCCGCCGCTATCGACCTGCAGCGGACGGCGGGTGTGGCCGGCGGCGCGGGCGTCCTCGCCCTCGTCGGCACGCTCGGCCTGCATGACCACGTTGGCCGCGGGCGCGTAGCCGCGCTTGTCCTGGCCGAAGTACACCACCGTGTGCGGGTAGGGCAGCTCGATGCCGGCGGCGTCGAAGTGCTTCTTGAGCAGGCGGTTGTAGCCGCGCTGCACGGCCCATTGCATGCCGGGGGTGGTCTTGATCAGGATGCGGATGGTCACGCCCTTGTCGTTGACCGCGGTCACGCCGGCCACCGTCATCTCCTCGAGGATCTCGGGGCCGAGCACCGAGTCGGTCATGAGCTCGGCGAAGGCCGCGCGCAGGTGCACGATCGCGTCGTCCACGCTCTCGCGGTGCGCGATGGTGTATTCGCCCAGGTGGTAGGAGAAGTCGCGCATGTGGTTGGCCACCACGTCCACCGACGAGAACGGTACCAAATGGTAGCCGCCGTCGAGCGTGCGGATGCCGACCGAGCGGATGGTCATCTTCTCGACCGTGCCGAACACGCCCGCGACCTGCACCACGTCGTTTTCGTTCATGCCGTTTTCGAGCTGGATGAACACGCCGGTGATGATGTCCTGCACCAGCTTCTGCGCGCCGAAACCGATGGCCAGGCCGACCACGCCGGCACCGGCGATCAGCGGGCCGATGTCGATGCCGATCTGCGACAGCAGCACGAGCAGCGTCATGGTCACGATGACGATCAGGGCCGCGTTGCGGAACAGCGCGAGCAGGGTGCGCTCGCGCGCGCTCGGCATGCCGCGCCCCTCGCTCTGGCTCAGGCGATGCTCGATGACGCTGGCGATGACGGTCCAGGCCAGCGCCGCGATCAGCAGCACGATGACGACGTTCAGCACCACCTTGATCGCGGCGGCGCCGGCGTCGGAAGCGAGCCAGCGCGACAGGTCGAACGCATGCCAGGCATCCAGGATCAGCAGCACGATGACGATGCGGATGATCCAGCCGACCAGCTTCAGGGCGGCGGGCACGTAGGCGTTCACGCGGGCCTCGAGCAGGGGCAGGCGGCGCCGCACGTCGGCCGGCAGCTGGATGGGCTTGGCCAGCACGGTGTTGAGCAGCAGGATCAGCAGGCTGCCCACGCCGATCACCAGCAGCGTCTGGATCGTGGCGCGCGCCATGAAGGGCAGGGCGTTGGTCGGGTCGACCTGGCTCACCACCAGCAGCACGGTGAAGTAGGCGATGCCCAGGACGTGCCAGATGCGCGACAGGAAATGCAGGCGCGAGCCCATGAAGGTGGCCGCGCCGGCGGCACGGCGATTCATGTGGTCGCGCACCGACTGGCGGTTCTGCCAGATCACGCTCACCGCATACACGTACACGGCCAGCATGATGAGCATGCTGGTGAGGCGGCCGAGCGCGGGCGAGAGCGAGGCCGAGATCACCGGGTCGATCAGCAGCGTGCCGTAGCCCGCGGCCGCGACGATGCGCACCAGCCAGCCGTTCCAGTACCGGGCCAGCGCATCGGACATGGGCAGCAGGCGCAGGTGCGGATGCCGCACGGCGAACACCGTGCGGATCAGCACCTTGGCGATCTCCACCGCCACGAAGGCCTGCAGGAACAGCGCCGCGAGCGTGTCGACGTTGCCGCGTCCCGGCGTGTTCCAGAGCGCGGCGGTGCCGCCCGCCATGGCCGCGAGCAGCACCACGCCCACGTCGATGGCCAGCGCGCCCACGATGGCGCCCATGCGCCGCGCCAGGGCGCGCATGGAGGCGGGCGCGCCGCGCCGGGCCTGCGGGTCGGGCTCGGCGCCGTGCACGGCCACCCAGCGGTCGATGCGCGAGTAGATGCGCATGGCGATCATGCGCAGCACGATGAACGCGATGATGGTGGCGACCGCGGCCAGCAGCAGGGGCAGCAGCGCATTGCTCGCGGTGCCGCTGTCCATGCGCAGGCTGCCGCCGGCGGCCAGCACGCGCAGATCGTCCACGCCCTGGCCCATGTCGGCGGCCACGCCGGTGAGAAAGCGCTGCACGCCGTCGGCCATGCGCTCCTGCAGGCCGGGTTCCGTGGGCTGCGCGGGCTGGCTGGCCGCGCCCGCCGCGCGGGGCGCCGCCGCCGCGCCCTCGCCGGACGATTGCGCGCGCAACTGCTCGATCAGTGTCTTGCGCATCTCGGGATTGTCGAGCATGTCGGCCAGCGCGGCCGGCGTGAGCGCCGGTGCCTGGGCCTGGGCCGAGGTGTCCGGCGCGGCCTGGGCGGGCGCCGCCACGGCCGCGCCCTGCCAGAGGATGGCCAGGCAACTCAGCATCGCCGCCAGCAGCAGGGCTGCCAGCCAGGGCCTCTCGCGGCGCAGCCGCCAGAGGCTGGCGGCATGGATGCGGGGCGGGGAAGAATGCGATGCTGTCGTTGCGGATCGAACCACTAATAAATCTCCTCTACGAGCCGGGAAACCCGCGGCGCGGCGGCGCCGTGGCTGTCCTAGATGATAAAGCCCCATGCCGCCGATGCCGAATCCGCGGGGCAGGCGCCCGTGCCGGGCCCGATGCGCGCCCGGTCACGGCGCGCGATATACCCGGTGATTCGTCGGGTCATCGCCTTGTGCGCGCGCTGCCGCCCCTACACTGGCGCATCGTCGACCCGGCGCCCGGCCGGGCCTGACCGACTCACGGGAGGACGCATCATGGCGCGCATTTTCATCACCGGATCCACCGACGGGCTGGGCCTCGCGGCCGCCCGCGCGCTGGTCGCGCAAGGACACGAGGTGCTGCTGCATGGCCGCAGCGAACAACGCCTGGCCGACGTGCGCGCGGCCTTGCCCGCGGGTGCGCGCGCGGTCGCAGGCAATCTTGCCGACCTGGCGCAGACACGCGAGCTGGCGCGCCAGGTCGAGGCGGCCGGGCCGCTCGATGCCGTGATCCACAACGCGGGCGTGTTCACCGGTGCGGCGATCCTGCCGGTCAATGTGGTGGCGCCCTACGTGTTGACCGCGCTCATCCCGCGGCCGCGCCGGCTGGTGTTCCTGAGCAGCGAGATGCACTACGACGGCCGCCCGGCGCTCGACGGCATGGCGTGGGACGGTGCCCGCGAGAGCGCCTCGTATTCGGACAGCAAGTTGTTCGTGACGGCGTTCGCGGCGGCGCTCGCGCGCCGCTGGCCCGAGGTGGAGAGCCAGGCGGTGGACCCGGGCTGGGTGCCCACGAAGATGGGCGGCCCGAACGCGCCGGACGATCTGAGCCTCGGGCATGTCACGCAGGCCTGGCTCGCGACCCGTGATGATGCGCAGGCGCTGGAGAGCGGGGGCTACTGGCATCACCAGCAGCGGCGCGATCCGCATCCCGCGGTGCATGACGCGGCCTTCCAGGCGCGCCTGATCGCCGCTTTGCAGGACGCCACCGGGATCGCGTTGCCGTGATCCCGGCTGGAGGGAGCTGCGCGCTTACTGCTGGGGCGCGTCCTTCCGGCTCTTGAGCGGCACGGTCGTGCCGCCGTTGGCCTTCCAGGCCTGCATGCCGCCGCGATACCAGTAGGTCGGCCAGCCCAGCGTCGCGGCGCGCAGCGCGGCGTTGTAGGAGGAGCGGTCGTTCAGGCCGGCGCCGAAGAACACCAGCGGCGCCTTGCGGCCCTCGCCGGCGGTCTTGGTGAGCCAGGCGTCGAGCGCGGATTGCAGCGAGTCGGTCACGCTGCCGTCGGAGCCGGCGTCGGCCAGCGAAATCGCGCTCGGGATGGTCTCCATCTGGCCGCTGGTGTCGATCAGCAGCATGTCGCGATGGTTCTTGGCGAGCACGAGGAAGTCTTCGGTGCGGATGATCTGGGCGTTGAAGTGCTTGTTCGGCGTCGGGCCCTTGTAGGGCGAGGAGAACAGCAGCGCGGTGGCGGGGATGCCCATGTCCTGCAGCTCGTCGATGGCACGCGGCGGCGCGGCGCCCTGGCCGGCGCCCTGTCCGGCGCCCTGTCCCGGCGCGCCCTGCTGGCGGGCGGGCTGGGCCGCGGCGTCGCCCTTGGGCATGCCGCCCACGGTGCCCATTTCGATGTCGGAGATCATCACCGCCAGGTGCTCGAGCAGCTCATAGCACATGGTCACCGAGCCCGCGCGCGGGTCGTACCAGGCGTTGAGCGTGCCGCAGTCCTTGAAGGTGACGTTGACCGGACGCGGCAGCACGTAGGTCTTGCCCAGCTGGCTGAAGTTCTGCGCCAGCGGTTCGGCGAAGTTGTTGGCGAACAGATTGCCGACCTTGCTCTTGGACGGTTCGAACACCACGTTCACCGGCGCGCCGGGCGCGTTGGCCGGCTGCTGGCCGTCGGGCGACCAGGTGCCCACGCGGGTGTGCGGCGCGAGGATCTTGCGCCAGGCGCGGTTCTGCTTGTTGAACTCGTCGGTGCAGCGGCTGCGCGTGCGCCCGTCGAGCTCGACCGCGTTGGCGAGCGAGGCGAATGCCGCGGTGTTGCCGCCGTACATGATGCAGAACATGTTGCGGAAGCGCTTGAGATCGCCGGTGTGCTCGTCCTGCCAGGGCGACTCGCCGGCGCCGCGCGCCTCGGCCAGCTTGCCGCTGTAGAACCATTGCAGCGCGGCATACACGGCCGCGTCGCGCACCATGTCGTTCTCATCGGCGTTCTGCGACGGATACATGGTGGGCTCGACGATGCGCAGCGCCGAGTAGATGTCGACGGCGTCTTCCTCGGCGCCGGTGGAGGGCAGCTCGAGCTCGCCGATCAGGGCGTGGCCGAACTCGTGCAGGAAGATGCTGCGCACCAGGCCGATGTACACCGAGGTGGTGCGCTTGCTGTCGCCACCGAACAGCGGCAGCGGGCCGGTGCCGGCCACGCTGTTGCCTGCGCCGCCTGCGCCGCCGCTTTCGCGGCGCGGCGGGGGCGAGTTGGGCGCGGGAGACCCGGTGCGCGGCGGCTGCGCGCCCGGCGCGGGCGCGGCCGCCGGACGGCCCCGGTCGAGGTCGTTGTCGATCGTGAACTCGGCCAGGCCGAAGGTGCCCACGTCGTAGGCCATGATGCCGATGTCGCCATCGAGCGCGGGCGTGTCCTCGATGTCGCCGACCTTCTGGCCATTGAGAAGGAAGCGCGCGGCGCCCGGCACCTCGATCACGCGGATGCGGTCGGAGCCGTCGAGCTTGGCCGAATTCGGCACGGTGGCGACTTCGCGGCGCTTGCCGTTTTCCAGACAGAACAGGTGCGTGCTGCGGTCGGCCGTGATCTCCATCAGGCACAGACTCTTGCGCTGCTGATTGTTCAGCATCACGCCGATGGCCGCCTTGGGATGCTCCGATCGCACGACCACATTGAGATTGGTCACGCGGCCCGATTCGGGCGGCGGCCCCACGCGCACCAGCAGGGTCTGCTCGCTCTCGCGCTGCTTCGCGTTGTAGAGCGTGAACCAGCCATCCTGCACGCTGGCGGTCCAGCCCTGCATGAGCTGTGGCCGCACCGCGCCCGCGAGCGGGCCGAGCTGTTGTTCAAACTCGGCGTGCGCGGGCGAGCCGAACACACCGAGAACCACGAGCAAAGCAACGGCACGTAGACGCATGCGGGTTCTCTTGGCCAGAGTGAATTTGAAGGGGGACGCGTCGCCGCCGCGGGACGTGAGCCGGCGCGGTGTCGGACCCCGGGCGCGGCGGCAACGGCAAAGATCAGCAATATATCCCCATGCCCCGCAAGGGGATGGGCGATTTGTTAACGGGCTATACCAAGCCAATAAAAGTCTTACCAAATATGGCGCGGGGCGCATGGCGAGGCGTCCGCGGCCGACGGCCTCGGGGACAGGCGGGCGGGCGACGGGTTTGATCGGCGTCGCGTGAATCCATACAATATTCCAAAAAATCCATACATGATTTTCGGCCGCGACTGCATGGGTTTCGATCGACGCGGCGTTCCCCTTCGCCGGGAGTCTCTCTTGCGCTTCAAGCGTTTCATGGAAAACCTGCCGCCCGGCGGGTACTCGACCATCTCCGACCTGCTGGTGGGCACGGACGATGGGCCGGTATTGCAGCCGCCCGCGTTGCGGCTGTTCTGCGGCACGGAGATGTGCGATGGACTCCAGCGCTTCGAATGTGGCGACGAGGCGCCGCGCGTGGGCGAGGCGCCGCTCTATCTGCATCTGCGCTACCGCTGCACGCAGTGCCGGCTCACGGAGAAAGTCTATTCGCTGGCGGTGCGCCGCACGGGCAAAGGGCCGGGCGGGGCGTTGCGCAAGATCGGCGAATATCCTCCCTTCGGTTCCGGCGCGTCGGCGACGCTGCTGGCGTTTTTCGGCGCCGACAATGCGCACATCGACAAGGCGCTGGCGTGCGAGCAGGCGGGCTTCGGGGCCGCGGCGGTCGATTACTACCGGCGCGCCTTCGAAGCGCAGTGGCCGCAGGTGCTGCACCAGATGATGAGCGTGGGGGGATGGCTGGGGCTGTCGCAGACCCATCGCGACGTGTTGCAGCAGGCGGCCGCGCAGCCGGGTGTGCGCCAATCGATCGCGCAGGCGCGCGGCGCGCTCGATGCCCACCTTGGGCGCGACGGGCTGAATCCGCTCGACCTGTTGAGCGCCTTGCTCTACGCGCCCGACATCGATCGCAAGCCGGACGCCGATCTGCTCGCTGACGCGGCGTCGATCCGGGTGCTGCTCGAGGGGCTGGGCGGCACCTTGCGCCGCGTGCCGAAGGCGCCGGTCCGGCACGCGCCGATCTTCGACAGCGCGCCCGCCCATTGAAAACGGCCGGCAGGGCGCCGGCCGCGATGTCCTCGCCGACCGCCCTTGCGGGCCATCGGGTTGCGGACCCGGCCGGGCAGGGCGCCCGGCCGGCTTGCCTCGTCAGAAGGCGTAGCGCACGCGCAGGTCGCCGGTCTGCGACGTGTAGCCGCTCGCCGCTTCCAGCGTGTAGTTCAGGCCGATGGTGAGGTTCTTGTGGGTCGCCAGCGTGGCGCCCAGCACCAGCACGCCGGTGTCCTTGATCGGCGTGGCGCCGAGCGAGGTGAAGCTGGTCGAGCCGGTCGGGTCGGCCGCGAAGCTCGCCGCCGTGCGCACGCGCGAATC